>NZ_JACAWV010000012.1 GCF_013390595.1 Rhizobium sp. RM
GTAATTCCATTTGGAGAACGATTATCGGCGGTTCCAATTTCGGCGTTGTGGCATTAGCGCCTGGGAATTCTCTCTAGGCTCCAGACGCGCGAGCGGTCCTGGAAGTCCGGCGGAAAAATGGGACTTAAGTTCGATTCCCTTCAAGAGCATAAATTGTCCTTGGGACGTCGGCATGCGTGACTAACAAACCCGGATAGCCACCGGCCCCGAGCTTGATCCGATAGTACGTATCTGGAGGCGGTTCTGCTCCGGCATTTTCAGCTACAGCGTCATTTTGGCTGTGCTTTTTGCGAATACTAGACGCCTCGTCTTTATTGAACGGGATCGAGGCTTGCAAAATATGACACTCTCCTCCTTGCAACCAATCATATATCATGCATGATGCGCGGCTCAGTTTTGGAGGAACCAACCACACGGCGTGCCTAGCGTGCACGCGTCGGGCGGCGTGATGGTTGCGGCTATGGGAGTGAAAATGACAAGTACAAGTATGGATCAGATCGACTGCGAGGAGCACGGCGCCAGCACTGCAACATCGCGCCGAAGCACATTGTCCGGATTTTTGGGGACAGCGCTGGAATATTACGACTTCGTGATCTACGGGCTGGCTGCTGCAACGGTCTTCAACACGTTGTTTTTTCCAGCAACAAATCCAACCCTTGGACTACTGGCGAGCTTCGCCACCTATGCTGTAGGCTTCGCCGTGCGACCTGTCGGGGGACTGCTCCTTGGGGCGATGGGCGATCGTCTGGGCCGAAAGTATATCCTGGTCGTCACCATCGTTCTTATGGGGGTTTCTACCTTTGCAATCGGTTTGCTCCCAACCTACGCCCAAATCGGTGTCTGGGCGCCCATCCTCTTGCTTGCTTTGCGAATGCTGCAGGGGTTTGGAGCAGGGGCCGAGCTAGCAAGTGCCTCAACGTTGCTTGTGGAAAGCGCGCCGGCGGATAAACGAGGGTTTATCGGTTCGATCCTTTGCATCGGGACAAATACCGGTACTCTTATCGCCTCAGCTGTATGGCTTCTTGTGACCCTCCTGCCGAATGAGCAATTGTTGAGCTGGGGGTGGCGTCTGCCATTTCTTGCCAGCTTCCTTGTGGCGATGTGGGGCCTTTGGATGAGGCGCGGTGTAGAGGAAAGTCCGACATTTGTGGAGGTTTCTGCCAAGCAGGAACGAAAGACAATCCGTGAGATTTATCGCGGTGTCTTTGGTAGCGGAAGAAAGGCTTTCGCGACATGCTTCGGGCTTCGGCTCGGCGAGGGTGGTACATCCGTCGTTTATCAGGTGTTCCTCGTCGGATACATCGGCACCTTGTCCAACAGTAGCAAATCGATCGGCACAATGGCGCTTATTGTCGCGTCAGTATTTGCTTATCTAAGCATTCCCGTGGTCGGGAAGCTAATCGACATTTACGGACGCAAGCCGGTATACATCGCCTTGTCTGGTTTCCAGACACTCTTTGCCATTCCCGGCGTCTACATGATCAACACCGGAAGTACACCGCTTATTATGATCGCCTTCGTTCTCGCGTTCGGCACGTGTGTTCTTGGTATGTACGCGATCGAATCTGCATGGATGGCAGAGATGTTCGGCTCTCGCCATCGTCTGGCAGGGATTACCGCATCGAAGGAAATTGGTGGCCTGCTGGGCGCGGGTATCGCACCGTTCATATGTGCGGCTCTCGTTTCCTATTTCAGCTCGTGGTGGCCAATCGCTTTCTACATCATGCTCCTTGCCGCGATTTCTCTGATATCGGCTTGCTTGGCGCCGGAGACGAGAACACGCGATCTTATCGACGAACGCGACGCCTTGTAATTGGCGTCTGCCATCCACTGGAGTTTTGCACCCGGTCCTTGATCCGATCGGGTGCGACTGCGTTATTTAACGTCGGCTCCCCGCAGTCGTTTACCGGACGTTGCGCGGCAGCCTTTGAAAAAGCCGGTACACGCGAACAACCCGTGGCATCGGAAAATCCGTTTTATTTCTCAGTCAACGTGGACCAACGAAGTGTCGCAACTGATCAGGTCGTGCTGTGAGGCGACTGGACTTTTTGGTCGGCATGCCAGCGCGTATGGAAGTTACTTTTGGGAAGGCGCTTCAAAACTAGCGCAGCTCACATCATATATGATGCATGATGCTTGACGCATGATATTCCCTCAGCTATCTTCATATGGCTGATGGTGGAGGCCACAGCGGAGGACTGCCAGTAGATCTTGGCCCGCCGGATGCCGGCGCCTTCTAACTTTAAAATTGTGGGATTTGTTCATGCAGAACACCGAACTTGGGGCGGAGCAGATTGCCTTGCTCGAGGAGAGGGCGAAGTTCGTCCGTCTGGAGACCATCAGGCTCATCAGTATTGCGAAAGTCGGACACTACTCGTCCGTTTTTTCCTGTGCTGAGATTTTCTCTTCCCTCTACTATGATGTGATGAACATCCGACGCGGCGAGCCGAAGTGGGAGGAGCGTGACCGCTTCCTTATGGGCAAAGGCCATGCGGCAGTTGGGCTGTTTCCGATACTCGCCGATCTCGATTACTTTCCGAAGGAATGGCTCGACGACTACACACGTCTTGGTAGCCCTCTCGGCGATCATCCTGATATGCGCAAGGTACCAGGCGTTGACTTCAGCTCTGGCTCGATCGGCCACGCGCTTTCAAACGGCGTGGGCATGGCGCACGGCGCACGTATCCAGAAGCAGCATTTTGACGTTTTCGTCCTTCTCGGGGACGGAGAAATGCAGGAGGGCCAAGTTTGGGAAGCCGCGCTGAACGCATCAAGCCACGGTGTTTCCAACGTTATCGCGATCGTCGACCGCAATGGTTACCAGTTGGATGGCAAGGTCGATGACGTGATCGCGATTGAACCACTGGATGAGAAATGGCGTTCGTTTGGTTGGGAAGTTCATGTCGTCGATGGTCACGATATCGTCGAACTGACCCAGAAACTTCGGGAGGTGAAGGCAGACCGAAGCCGGACGAAACCGTGCTGCATCATAGCAAAGACGCTTAAAGGCAAAGGTATCGACTATATGGAAACCGAGCCCGGCTGGCATCTCGGCTGGCTTGCCCCAGACGATGAAGAACGTGCACGCCAGACAATTCTTGACGGAGTCCTATCATGAATGCCCCACAAAACCCGCAGTCCTGGCAGTACCGTGATCTGAACAAAAAGGCGCCATCACTGTCCGTGCTCTCGGACGCGCTGATCGAACTGGTCGAGGCTGGTCATCCCATTGCCGCAGGCACCGCAGATCTCCAGCACTCAAACGGTCTTGTTGCCTTTGCAGAGCGCTACCCCGACCGTTTCGTCCAGTTCGGCATCTCGGAGCAGAATATGGTCTCCGCGGCGGCCGGCATGGCCACAACCGGTCTGATCCCATATGTCGCGACCTTCGCTTCGTTCATTGGCCTGCTTGCGTGCGAGCAAATCCGCATGGACGTTGCGTATTGCGCTCAGCCGGTGAGACTCATCGGTCATCATACGGGCATATCAATGGGTTTCTACGGTACGTCGCATCATGCCACGGAGGACATCTCCACCATGCGTGCGATCGCAGACCTGACTGTCATTTCTCCGTCTGATGGCCAACAGTACAAGCAATTGCTATTGGAATCAGCTGTCTACAAGGAACCCATCTATTTCCGTACCCATCGTGGCCACGATCCGGTGATCTACGACGACACGGAGAAGTTCCGCATCGGCAACGCGAAGGTCCATGCCATCGGAAAAGATCTCACGATCATTGCCTGCGGCATGCCAGTCCATGGTGCAAAAGCGGCCATGCAGGCGCTCAATGCAAAGGGCCACTCGGTCGGCCTGATCGATATGCATACGATCAAGCCACTGGATGCCGATGCGGTTCTGGAAGCGGCGAAGGCTTCCCGGACCATACTGACTATTGAGGAGCACAACATTCTCGGCGGATTGGGCTCTGCAGTTGCCGAAGTGATGGCTGAAAACCCCGGCACTGCACGGCTTGTGCGGCACGGGATCATGGATGAATACAGCCTGATCGCACCGCCAACGCACCTTTACCGGCACTACAAACTCGATGCAGCTGGTATCGAGGAAGTAGCATCTCGCTTCGTCTGATCACGAAAAATCCAAGATTAATAACGGCAACAAAAAAGGCGGCTTCGAAAGAAACCGCCTTTTTATTTGATTATTGGGAGCGATTAGCTCCCAATGCCCCCCAGGCAGATATATTTGAGTTCCATATAATCCTCGATGCCGTATTTCGAGCCCTCGCGGCCGGTACCAGACTGTTTTATGCCACCAAATGGTGCAACCTCGGTGGAAACCAGTCCTGTATTGACCCCGACGATACCGTATTCGAGCGCCTCTGCGACCTTGATGACGCGAGACAGATCACGGGCATAGAAATAGGCGGCCAATCCGAAAATCGTGTCATTGGCCATTTCTATGACCTCTTCAACGCTGCTGAAGCGAAAGACCGGGGCGAGCGGCCCGAAGGTTTCTTCACGTGCAACCGCCATGTCCTGACTGACATCACGCAACACCGTCGGCCGGAAGAAACGTCCACCACGATCATCTTTTTGACCGCCAACGACAAGCGTCGCCCCTTTCGACAGGGCATCCGCGACGTGCTCTTCGACTTTTTCTACCGCAGCGTTGTCGATCAACGGTCCGATTTTCGTTTCTGCAGCCAGCCCATCGCCAATCTTGAGATTGGTCACGGCATTCGCCAGTTTCTCGACAAAAGCTTCGTAGATGCTGTCATGGGCGTAAATGCGGTTGGTGCAAACGCACGTCTGACCTGCGTTGCGAAACTTTGAGAGGATTGCACCTTCGACCGCTGCATCAATGTCCGCATCTTCGAAGACGATGAAGGGTGCGTTTCCACCAAGCTCGAGACTGAGCTTTTTGATCTGGTCCGAAGCCTGGCGCATCAGGATACGGCCAACTTCCGTTGATCCGGTAAAACTTAGTTTTCTGACTTTCTCATTCTCGCAAAATTCGGCGCCGATCGATGAACTGGAGGCTGACGTTAGGACGGAAAACACGCCAGCGGGAACACCCGCGCGCTCTGCCAAGACCGCCAGCGCAAGTGCTGAAAGCGGTGTCTGTTTCGCGGGTTTCGAAATGAATGTGCAGCCGGCAGCAAGTGCCGGTGCTGCCTTTCTGGCGATCATGGCGATCGGGAAATTCCAGGGGGTTATGGAGCCCACAACACCAACAGGCTGCTTGATGACCATGATGCGTTTGTCTTCGGCATGACCCGGTATCATGTCACCGTAGGTGCGTTTGGCTTCCTCAGCGAACCACTCGACATATGCCGCACCGTACGCAACTTCGCCTCGCGACTCCGAGAGCGGCTTGCCCATTTCCGTGGTGAGGATGATGGCCAGATCCTCCTTATTTTCCATCATCAGCTCGAACCACTTGCGCAAGATCTTGGAGCGCGCGCCTGCCGTAAGCGACGCCCATTTTTTCTGGGCAATGTGGGCGCAGTCAATGGCACGCGCGGCTTCCGGCCGCCCCATGTCTGGTACGAGCGCTATTGTCTGACCGGTAGCGGGATTGTCGACAGCCAATGTAGCGCCACTGTCGGCGGTTGCCCATTGACCGGCAATGAAGGCTTTGTCTGTAAGCAGGCTCGCATCATTGAGCCGGGATCGAAGATCGTTTGTCATTATATGCTTTACCTCTTTTATGCGAATTCGAGCATGACCTTGATGGCCTGCTGCCTGTCTCGGGCGAAGGCAAACGCATCATCGGCGCGCTCAAATGGAAATGTTCGCGAAATAATCGGCCGAACGTCGATCGTGCGGTCCGAGATTAGCTGGACAGCCAGATCGAATTCGCTGTCGAACCGGAACGTACCCCGAAACGTGATTTCCTTGGTGATCATTGGGTTGAATGCGGCCTTGATCTCGTCCGGTAGCAAACCCACCTGAACAATCGTTCCACTTGGCTTGGTGACACCAATGGCCAACCGCATTGCGGCGGGACTGCCAGAACACTCGAAGACCACGTCGAATTGTCCCCGATCGCGGAATTCTTCCTCCATGACATCTGCCGCGGAGACGTTCCAGGCCGCTTCCGCGCCCAACTTTTTTGCAAGTTCGAGAGGCATGTCGGCGATATCGGTAGCCGAAATCGCGTCGGCACCAGCGTGTCTGGCTGCAAGAAACGTGAGCGCCCCAATTGGTCCAAAGCCCGTGACGAGCACACGCTTTCCTCGTAAATCCGGCGCCTGGGAGACGGCGTGAAGGCACACAGCCAGCGGTTCAGCGCAGGCCGCCTCCTCGAGTCCAGCCATTTCGCCGACCGGGACTGCTTGGGTCGCCCGCACCACAACATACTCACGAAAACCACCATCAATATGGGGGGTCCGCATGGCGCTGCCCATAAAACGCATGTCCGAGCAATGTCTGGACATACCCTTTACGCAGAAAGAACAAGTACCGCACGCAAGCGATGGATTGACCGCAACCGCCGTGCCGACAGCGATACTGGAGACACCGGCCCCAAGGCGCTCGACGATGCCTGAGAGTTCATGTCCTGGCACCATCGGAGATTTGATGCGCACGGTTCCGAAGCCGCCGTGGTGGTAATAGTGCATGTCGGAGCCGCAGATGCCGCCTCGGTGAATTCGAACAAGCACGTCACCTTCACCCGGCATCGGTATCGGGCGATCTTCAATCATAAGATTGTGTGGTGCGTGTAATACAACTGCCTTCATTGTTCCTCCCGTGGACTTTAGCGTTGACGGAAATCAAATATCATGCATGATACGTGATGACAATGCGAGGGAGGCGCAAATGGAGATTAACGGGAGAACGCAAGTTCTCGTGCACATAGCGTATCCGTCGGCGCATTTGCGAACGCCACAGCTCTTCAATGCGCGTTGCGCCGAGCGCAGGCTGGATGCAGTACTGGTGCCCTGGCAAGTCCATCCCGACAATCTTGCGGGTGTGATGAACGCGCTGCGTGTCAGCGAGAGCGTACCCGGCGCAATCATAACGATTCCCCATAAGGAAACGGTGGCTGCCTTGTGCGACAGGCTCGAAGGTCCAGCAGCATTGCTCGGCGTTGCAAATGTCGTCCGCAAGGAGGATGACGGGGCGCTGGTTGGGCGCATTCTTGACGGTGAAGGCTTTACCGGCGGGCTGAGCCGCACCGGGCGCAATCCCGCAGGAAAACGGGCGCTCCTGATAGGGGCGGGAGGCGTTTCAGTCGCTATAGCCGATGCGCTCCTGGCATCAGGCATTCGCGAGCTGGTTATCAGCAACCGCACTGAGTCTCGTGCCAATGCGCTGGTGGAACGGTTAACACCGCTCTATCCCGCCATTCCCATCAGTGTCGGGAAAGCAGATGGCACGGGCTTTGACCTGGTAGTCAACGGAACGGCACTTGGCATGCACGATAACGATCCGCTGCCCATAGATCCAGCTACGCTGGAGCGCGGGACTATAGTCGCCGAGGTCATCATGTCCCCCCCGGTCACGAGACTTTTGCAGGAAGCGCGGTTGCGTGGTGCGACGGTCCACGAAGGCGTTCATATGCTGACGGGCCAGATAGATCCTTTCATTGATTTCGTCGTCCGAAACGCTTCGGGCGAGCATTTTTCGAATATCCGGAGAGAAAAAGCATGATCATTTTTGGGGCTCCCCGCCGCTACATTCAGGGGCCAGGCGTTCTTGCAGCCATTGGTAAAGAACTTGCGGGTTTCGGCACTTCCGCGATCCTGCTTGCCGACGACAACGTCAACAAGATCGTGGGCAAAGCCATTACCGACAGCGCGAAGCAGGCCGGGGTCACAGTCACAGATCTTCGTTTTGGCGGTGAAATCACCTATGCCGAAATCGAACGGCTCGTGGGTGAGGCATCAGGTGCGAAATTCGATGTGGTGATCGCAGCCGGTGGCGGAAAGACCATCGATACAGGAAAACTGGTATCGAAAGCTCTGAAAGCAGCGTTTGTTTCGGTGCCAACAGTTGCCTCGAACGATTCTCCCACCAGTCATATCGCCGTAGTCTACGACCGCGATCACAAGCTGGTCGGCGTCGAGCAAAATCGTTCTAATCCTGATCTGGTGCTGGTCGATACAGCAATCATCGCAAAGGCACCCCTCAAACTCCTGTCCGCTGGCGTGGGTGATGCACTCGTCAAGCGCTTCGAAGTCGAGCAATGTGTTGGTGCGAAGGGTAACAACGTATTCGGTGCTGGCTCGCCGCGTTCTGCCCTTGCGCTTGCTCACGCCTGTTACGATACGGTGCGAGACCATACTGTGGCCGCCTACCAGTCTCTTGAGCGTGGTGAACCGGATGAACATCTGGAAGCACTGGTCGAGGCCTGCGTTCTAATGAGCGGCCTGGCATTTGAAAGCGGTGGGCTTTCGGTCTCGCATGGCATGACTAGAGGTCTTTCTGCGGTGCCCGGAGTAGCCAACGCCCTTCACGGTCATCAGGTTGCCTATGGGCTCCTCGTCCAGCTCGTGCTTGAAGGGCGTGACGACGAATTCATGGCGGACATGTACAATTTTTACCGGGACGCCAGATTGCCACTGAAGCTAGCTGATCTCGGCCTTGACGATCGATCGAATTCGGTTGTGGACACCATCGCGACCGTGTCGGCCGAGGCCGCGCACATGAAGAAGTTTGCAAAGCCGATTTCAGCCGAAGACATTGCCCGCGCCATCACAGTCATCGAGGCCGCCTGATCATGATCACAGGAACCGAACTTTTCTCGTTGAAGGGCAGGGTTGCGCTCGTGACTGGTGCCGGGCGTGGCATCGGGTATTCGTTCGCCAAAGGACTTGCTTCGGCCGGCGCGCATGTCGTTATCAACGACATCAATGCCGATAACGCCAATGCCGCAGTTGAAAGTCTGAGGGCCTCAGGTTGGAGTGCCGAAGCAGTTACCTTTGATGTGACTGACACACCAGCTGTTGCCGCAGCCGTCGATGGTATTGCAGAGCGCAATGGCAGGCTCGACATCCTGATGAACAATGCCGGTATTCTTATTCGAAAGCCGGTCGAGAGCCATGACATGGATGACTGGAACAAGGTCATCGCCATCAATCTCAGCTCGCTCTATGGCGTTGCTCGGGAGTGTATCCGCCACATGCGCAAGCAGAAATATGGCCGTATCATCAATACTGCTTCCGTTATGGCCATAAGCTCGCGGCCGGGCGTTATCTCCTATGTTGCTGCCAAACATGGGGTGGTCGGCATTACACGCGGATTGTCGGCAGAGCTCGGGTCCTGCGGTATCACCGTCAATGCGATCGGTCCTGGCTATATCCTGACGGATATGAACAAGAAGGTATTGGGAACCGGGACATTCGAGCAGCAGGTCATCGACCGCACGCCACTGGGACGTTGGGCCGAGCCAGATGAACTCATGGGGTCGGCGATTTTCCTGGCGTCCGAAGCGGCCAGTTTCGTGACCGGTCATGTCTTGATGGTGGATGGTGGCATGACAGCCAACGCATTCCTGACAGAAAGTGCAGATCTGGGCGCGGCAAGCTGATGACGACAATTACACAAATCGAGGCAAGGTCTGTCTGTATTCCGCTGCAGAAACCGGTTCAGCTTGGACCGATAACCATTGTACAACGGGACTATGTCGTTGTGCGGCTAGTGCTTTCGGATGGATCGGAAGGTTACGCATATGGTTACGATCGCGGCCTGCCACTGTTCGACCTGGTTGCAAGAGCCGCCAGACTTTATCCTGGCGAAAAAGCTGCCGACCGAAACCGGCTCCGCAAGCTTGCACTGGGGCCGACCCCCGCACCACGTGCAGCCATGATCCGGGGGATGAGCCTGTGCGATGTTGCCTTGTGGGACGCATGGTGCGTCTCCATCGGCCAGCCGCTTTCCAATGTGTTGGGCGCAGTCCGTGACAGGGTCGCTGTGATGCCGGTGATTGGTTACGGCATGACACCACAACGGGCCGCAAAAGAAGGCGCCAATCTCGCAGCTCGCGGGTTCAGGACCATCAAGTGCATGATTGATGGCCATGACTTTGAGGCTGACAAGGCAGTGATGGAAGCTCTGGCCGGTTCGTTGCCGGCAGGAGTTAAATTCGGGATTGACGCGCATTGGTCGTGGACAAGTATTGATCAGGCGCTTGCATGGTGCCGGCTCGCGGAAAAGCTTGGTGGTGCTTTTGTGGAAGATCCGTTCGCGCCGACACAAGTCCATGCCATCGCATCTCTGTCAGTACGTCTCGATATTCCATTGGCGGTTGGTGAGGATGTCATTGATCTGGCCGGGTTCCGTGATCTCTCCGCTGCAGGTGGTATTGTTCGGGTGGATGCTTCGGTGAGTGGTGGAATCACCGGCGCGGTCGAAGCGATTGCAGTTGCCCGCGCCTTTGACAGACCTGTTATTCCGCATGTTTTTGCGGGTCTCCACGCGCAACTGGCACTGGCGTTCGATACGGTCCGCTGTGTCGAAATGATCATGCCGGAAGTTGGTGCCGATCCTATCGATCAGTTCTTCCTGTCTCCCCCGATCGTGGAGAACGGAGAGATCGTTGCCACTGGGCGGCCAGGCGCAGGACTGGCCCTCGACTGGGACCGTCTGGCTCCCTACACAAACCGTCAGGATATTTTCTCAAAATGACAGATCAGCAATACCTCGAGAAGTGGGGACAATCCAGCCTTGACCATACTGGATGGATTACCCCTGATATCGATCGCTCCGTAACTTTTTGGACCAACGTCATGGGCTTTGAAGCAAAGCCGGTCGGCGAGCGGCGGGAGCCTTGGATCTCACGCTTTATGGGGGTTCCGGGTGCTAAGGTGAAGCTGGTGCATCTCTACGGTCATGGCGGCCATATCGAGTTCATTGAGTTCGAAGAGCAGGACACGCCGTCTATTCCTCGCGGGAGCCAGCCTGGCGCGGCTCACATTTGCTTGAGAATCAAAAATGTCGAGGCGCTTCGCGACGATATTCTCCGTCATGGCGGATCCGAGCAAGGCCAACTGGCCGAAATAACCGAAGGCATCGCGGCCGGCTTACGCGGGCTTTACATGCGTGATCCACATGGCGTGCTTATCGAGTTGGTCGAGCTACCCAGATCATAAAGAAGTATGTTAGATCATATATGATTTGTTCAGTTGCCAGAAAGGAAACCGCATTGGCCCAGAAACCTCTTTCGCGGGAGAACCTATCGACACAGCTTTATGGCAACTTGCGCACGGCCCTTATGGATGGCCAGTACGCTCCTGGCCAACGCCTGACAATATCGGGTGTTGCGGAGGAGTACGGGACGAGCATCACTCCAGTGCGAGAGGCTATTTTCCGCCTCGTTAGCGAACGCGCACTGGAAATGCGTGCTGCGACGTCCGTTCAGGTACCTGACCTATCTCCACAAAGCCTGCGTGAGGTGCAGCGCATCCGCATGGAGCTTGAAGGCGTTGCTGCGGGGCGCGCGGCCGAGCTGGCGACAAAGGCGGACATAAAGGCACTCAAGTCGATCAACGCTGAGTTCATCAAGGCGGCTGCCACAAGTCCTGAGCGCGCAAGCGTTCTGAACCGCGATTTTCATTTCGCTATCTTGCGTATGGCACAGTTGCCGATCCTGGAAAGCATCTGTGAAAACATGTGGGTTCTTATGGGACCCTTCCTTCGCACGTTCCACGACCGTATGCCGGTGAGGCAGCTTTCGGGCGACAATCACAAGCATTATGACCTGATTGCAGCGCTGGAAGCTGGGGACGTAGAGGCAAGTCGCGCCGCCATGCAGGAGGATATCCTGTGGGGTGAGGAGATGGTGCGTACCCTCGAAGCAGAGCGCAAAACCGCCGTCTGATTAATCCTGAATTTCTGAATTTTGTGGCCGTCGATGACCTCATCGGCGGACGCTTTTTCACGTCTGGAGAACCCTATGAAACTTCTTTACGCAGTTCCTTCGCCCTATTCCCGTAAGGTGAGGGTGGTAGCACACGAGCTTGGTGTGCCGCTTGAGCTCGTTCCCGTCAACGCGATGTCAGACGACCGCGCCCTTGGTGCGATCAATCCCCTGAACCGTGTGCCGGCACTGCTGGCGAACGATGGTACCGCCTTCTTTGATAGTCCTTTGATCAGTGAATATCTTGATGTCACCTATGGTCCGAAGCTCTTTCCGCTTGAGAGCAGCGCGCGTTGGCGGGCGCTGTTGCAGCAGGCACTTGGTGACGGGATCATGGATGCTGCTGTCCCACAACGCCATGAAACCCTTCGCCCGACAGAGCAGCAGTCCCCTGAGCGGATCAGGCTTTACAGGCGCTCCATAGATCAGGCGTTGGCGCGTCTTGAGGATGAGGTAGCAGAACTTTCCCGTTTTCATGTCGGTACGATCTCGATCGCCTGTGCGCTCTCTTATCTGGATTTCCGATTTTCAGCCGATGCTTGGCGCGATCGTCATCCCGCACTTGGCCGGTGGTTGGAAGAGGTTTCGCAAAGACCGTCCATGCAGGCCACTTTGTTTGAATAAGACGCAGCCGTGGGCCGGTGGCGGGCTTGACGCCGAAAGAATATGATGCATGATATATGACTGAGGCCAAGAGGATCGAGTGTCGCTGGAGGAGCAATGCGTCGCTCACGACCACTGGTCGCGATCGTATTAACCGTGCCGGGGAGGCACGACACGTCCATCGGGAGGAAATATATGTTGAAATTGACACGTCGAGCCGTCTCAGCGGGTGTAGCCGTCAGCCTTGCAGTGTCCTGTGCGTTGCCAGCATTTGCGCAATCGCCAACGTTGCTACGCATGAATATGGTTGTCTCCAATCAGGACAAAACCTTTCCACTCTGGCAGGATTTTGCAAAGGAGCTGGAGGCTGCCTCCAACGGAACCTTGAAGGTCGAGATTTTCCCATCAGAATCTCTGGGAAAGACGGTCGACGTGATCGATGCAGTTTCCCGCGGAGCTCCGATTCTGCAGGATTCAGATCCGAGCCACCTGTCCAATTACGTGCCCGATTTCTCCACCTTCATGGCACCTTATCTGGTGAAAAAGCCTGAAGACATCGAGAAGCTCTGGACGTCAGATACTGTGAAGGCCATGGAGACCAAGCTTGCCGAAAAAGGCTTGAGGGTTGTGACACTCGTCTACTTTGGCACTCGCCATCTGCTCTCCAACCGGGTGATCAAAACCCGGTCCGATACGGCGGGCATGAAGATCCGAAACGCTCCGACGAAAATGTGGAATGAGGTCTCCAAGGTTCTCGGTGGCAATCCGACGAACACAGCTTGGTCGGAAGCCTACAGTGCACTCGAGCAGGGTGTTGCTGATGGAGTGGAGGCGCCGCTGTCGTTGCTCTACTCCTCCAAGCTTTACGAGACACGTCCAGACATCTCGTTGACCGGCCACCTTGTTGCAACCACGTCGATCCTGATGAGCCAGAAAGTCTATGACGCTTTGCCGGACGACGCAAAGAAGGCCGTTGATACGGTCGGGCGAGCGGAACCTGCCAAACGAATTCCAAAAATTCAGGCTCTGGAGACGGAATTCCGCAAAACCCTTGAGGACAAGGGCATCAAGTTCAACGATGTCGACAAAGCTTCATTCCTCGAGGCGGCAGCCCAAGTCCCGGCCAGTTTCCCCGAATGGACTCCCGGTGTCTACGAAAAGATGGCTGAGACCATCAAGTAGGACCGCAGCTTCTAAGTGCAGCAGACCCGGTGTCTGGCATTGCCAGGCACCGTCACTCTACATCGGGGTCGATAATCATGAATACCATAAACAGGATAATGGGAGCCTTCGCCAGGCTTGAAGCTTACGTATCGATGGCAGCATTTGCGGTCATGGTATCTGTGATTTCCATCAATGTGATCATCCGTTTTACCACCGGCAACTCCCTCGTGTTCACAGAGGAAGTCGCCTACCTCGCCTTTGGCTATTCGGTATTTTTCGGACTGTCTTTCCTGTTTAGAACCCGCGCCATGATCGCAGTGGATCTTGTCGTCGACATGCTGGGCGATCGCAGCAGATTTGTAGCGAACATCATCAGCTATGTGATTATGGTCGTCATTTGCGGGTACTTTTTCTACCTCAGTGCGGGTTTGGCGCTAACAGGCTGGGTACGGCGCACCGCCTTCTTGGATATTCCCTACTTCTGGGTCAATCTTGCGCCAGCCGTCTCGTTCGCTCTCATGACCTTCTACAGCCTCGTTTTCCTCGGAATGCTTCTCAAGGGAGAAGAGCTACCTTCCGTCGACCTCGAAGAACAAATGTAGGACAAGGGCCATTCCCGCAACTTCTTTCAGTTTTTTGCTCTCGCAAGGGAGCCTATGGGGGCTCAAATGAGCTTTACGTCGTATCTGCCGCTTTTTCTGCTATTCGGTTTATTCATTCTCCGTGTTCCCGTTGCGCTTTCACTCATCGGTGCTGCGGCGTTCTATTTCGTTTTCGTCAACAGTCTGATGCCGACCGATACGATGGTCACGAACCTCATGGCGAATACGGAAGCCTTTTCCTATCTGGCCATCCCGTTGTTCACCTGTGCCGGTGTGATCTTCAACTATTCGGGAATTACCGAGAAGATCCTGAAACTCTCAAATGTGCTCGTCGGCCATTACACCGGCGGCATGGCGCAGGTGAACGTGCTCGTCAACATGCTGCTCGGCGGTCCCTCCGGTTCGGCCAATGCGGATGCAGCCATGACCACGAAGATGATCGTGCCGGAAATGACGCGCCTTGGCTACGACAAGGGTTTTTCGACCGTCGTTACTGCAGCGTCGTCGTGCATCGCGCCAATCATTCCGCCCGGTATTATCTTGATCCTCTACGCACTTGTCGCAGACGTATCGATCACGCGGATCTTCTTTGCTGGCTATCTTCCCGGATTGCTGATCTATGTCGCAATCGCGATCACAGTTGCAATCATCTCGAAAAAACGTGCCTACAAGCCGAGCCGCGACAGTCGTGCGTCCTGGCGAGAGATTGGTATCCAGGCACTCGATTCAAGCTGGGCACTTTTCCTTCCGATCGTCATCCTCGGTGGTCTGCGCTACGGTTTGTTTACACCGACTGAAGCAGGCGCAGTCTGTGTGATCTATGCTATCCTTGTCGGAGCCTTCGTCTATCGTCGTCTGCGCTGGGCCGATGCTGCAAAAATTCTGATGGAATCCGCTCTGGCAACTGCTGGCGTTATGTTCCTTATCTGTGCTGCCACAGTGTTTTCTGCCTATCTGACTTGGGAGGGCATCCCGGGAATGGTGGCAACTGCGTTGACCAGCAGCATTTCCGATCCTCTTTTGATGTTGCTTGTAATCAATCTCATCCTGCTGCTTGTAGGGGCCTTTTTTGAAGGCGGATCTGCGATGATTTTGATGGCGCCGCTATTCGTACCGGTCATTCTGGGGATGGGGATTGATCCCGTTCACTTCGGGATCATCATGTCGATCAACCTGACGATCGCAGGTTTCACTCCACCGGTCGGGACGATGATGTTCATCACGATATCGATCGCCAAGGTCAAAATCGGCCACTACATTCGCGAGAGTTGGCCTTTTCTGTTCGCCTTGTTGGTCGTTCTCTTTCTCGTCACCTACATCCCTTGGATTTCCCTCGTCGTACCTCAGATGTTCCTTTGATCCATGGTGCTTTGAGGCAAGTCGTTGGTCGCAGGTTGGGTCGATTATCTCTAATCTTGATCGACCGCTGCGGTCCTTTTCGAAAACCGGACGCTTTTTAGGGTGATGCCCCGATTTCAACGAAAGCGCATTCCTTTCGCGGGTCCGTTTCACAGTTCTTGCGGAGTATTCATGAGCAAACGCGCGGCATCCTCACTGGCCTTGGAAAGCTCTCAGTCAAATGTACCTGCATTGCGCCGATCTGTTGATATTCTTGATATGGTTGCCGGTGCGGAAGGTGCGCTAAGTGCTGCTGACATTGCCCGCCTGCTTTCATTGCCCAAAAGTACCACCCACGGGCTTTTGAAGGTCCTGGTCGAACTTGAGCTGCTTCGCAAGCTCGAAACTGGACGGTTCATTGTTGGCGCCCATCCGACGCGCTGGACCAAGAGTTTCGACACAGAATTTGATATCGTCTCGAAGTTCTACGCGCTGGTCTCTGAACGATCCGATTTTCGAGTCTGTACGATTACGTTGACTGTTCTTGATGGCAATGATGCCGTTTCCATTGGCTCCAGCAATGCGGACCGCTCAATGGGCCTCACTTTTCCGGTAGGAACAAGATTACCGGCATGTTTTTCGGCATCTGGCAAAGTTCTTTTGTCGGAACTGTCAGAGATCGAGTTACACAGCATGCTTCCAAACGGGTTGCCCGCACCTACGACATTGCTCAGTACCAGAACGATGGAGCAACTGGTAAAAGAACTGGCTGAAACGCGCGAGCGTGGATTCTGCTTTGAGCAGGGGCAGGTGAGGGAGAGCGTGAGTTCCATTGCAGCGCCGGTCCGTGATCCCCACGGAAGGACGGTGGCTGCAGTGTGTGCGAGCACGTTCTCGTGCGAGATCGGACCCCAGAACATAGATCGGATTAGAGAGATGGTTGTCGAATTCGCGAACCGACTAACCGGATAATCTTGCGGTGACCGTACCTGACCCAGGGCAAACGACAGGGATGTCGGACATATTCCAAGACAGGATGCTCAGTACTGCTGGCCCTCGGCTTCAGTCACCAATGTATCGCACAGACAGCACATTACAGGAATGCCATCAGATGGACCCCGATTGGATGCGCAGAAAACGTCTTGAAAACATGGCTTATAGATTCTCGCGCAAGGAGATCTTCATTGGGATGGAAAAGATAACTGGTGACCGCTTGCGCTCTCCGACGATAGAGGCTTCCATATTCTGAACCGCGGCTTCGGCCACGCGCTCAAACTCATGACTGAGGGCAACGTCTATCAATTCCTCAATCAGGTGACCGGGAGTTTGATCGGATATCTCGGCACTTACAACCCGAACATTTCGATCTGGGCATTCTGCTAGTGCTTTGACAACGCCGTCGATACCCCCGCCACTCATGAAGATTCCGCTCAGATCTTTGTTCTCGGCCAGAAGCTGACGTGTCGCGAGGGAAGCGGTCTCGTCGTCTTCGTTCGTTTGCCTTGTCGGGAGGCGTGTAAGTTCGCACGTTGCTTCCTGAAGATAATTGAGGAAGCCTGCTTCATACTCTTTCTGGCACAGATACTGTTCAGAGCCAATCAGGACTGCGATCGTGCTGTTTGGTGGGCAAAGGCGAGACATGAACCATCCGGCTGTTCGCCCAAGTTTCCATCCGTTGGTTCCAATAAAGCCTGTACGGTTTGACGCGGAAACATCTGAAAGCAGTGCCCAAAATGGGACGCCCCGTGCGGCAAGCTCGTTGATTGCCTGATTGACGCGCGGATGTTCAATGCAAACACCGGCGATGCAATCGCATTCATCCGCAAGGCCGAGTAGGGCATCAGCGATCGAGCGTGGCGACATATCATCGACATGACGAATAATGGCGCGCCCCTTGATTGTGGTCGAGGCGTGGGTTGCGTCAACCAATGCTTTTGCAAAGCTTCCATAAAGGTGCCGCTCACGCTTGTTGAGCACGAAACCCAGCGTTCTTGCCGGAGCATCTTCGGAAATTCGCTGGCGAAGGCTCGGAACGCCCTTGAAACCTATCTTCTGCGCGACGGATAGAACATGTTCGGCGGTGGCGCGTTGAACCGGGCCTCGCTTGTTCATGATGCGATCAACTGTCGAAACACTGACGCCTGCAGCTTTGGCAAGATCGATGATCGTAACCCGGTTTTTCATGGCTTGATATCTGTTACACCGTTGAATGACTGACGGACCGGTTTTCAATGAGATATGGCAACGGGAGTCAAGCTGCCATATCTTTGAGCGACTTCGCTGCGCGTTCAGTTCGCAAAAAGGTTAGGTCGGGCGTTCAATTGCTTGCGCATCTTTGCGACGTCGCCTGAGCTTACCGGTGTTGCGGTATTACCCCAACTGTTACGGATGTATGTGAGCGTTTCGGCAATCTGGCGATCATCCATTTTCCACTCAAACGAAGGCATGCCGGCACCCGTTGGTTTGTCATGGGTCGCGACGGCGCGGGCACCAACCAACATTGCTCGAATAAGGTTGGTAGCATCATCTGCCATGACAGCGTTGCTCTTGGCGAAGGCCGGGATCATCGACGGAATGCCTTCGCCCTGAAAGCCGTGGCAGGCCGAACAATTGACCTCGTAACGCAGCGCCGAAGCTACCATGCCCGGCTCGTCGGCGGGGATCGGCGCTGGAACGGTCGTCTTGCCTCCCTCGATCGATTTCAGGTAAATCGCGACCGCATGAAGGTCGGGATCGGTAAGGTATTGTGTCGAGTTCTCAACCGCTTCCGCCATCGGACCGGTGGCGATCGAAAGGTGGTTCGAACCGGTCTTCAGATATTCGACGATAGCCTCGTTGGACACGTCGCCAAGCCCGGTATGCGGGTTGCCTGTGATGTCGGGCGCAAACCATTCACCCAGATTTCCGCCTTCCAGGTAATTGCTTGCCATTTCAGCGCCGAGTGCGTTGCGCGGGCTGTGGCATGCTGCGCAGTGTCCGCCGCCTTCAACGATATATTTGCCGCGGTTCCACACGTCCGATTGCGCCGGGTTAGGGACGAAGCCGTTATTGTCGAAGAACAGCATGTTCCAGCCGGCCATGGCGAGACGGATATTGTACGGGAAATTCATCCCTGCATTCTCGTCCACCGCATGTGCCGCCGGCTCGACGTTGGACATGTAGGCCCACAGGTCATGCATGTCCTGGTCGGTCAGCTTGGCATAGGCGGTATAGGTCATCGCCGGATAAAGGAAACCCTTCGAACCCTGACCATGGCGCACGGCATCGAAAAAGTCCCGCTCCGTCATCGCGCCAATGCCCGTATCGCGATCCGGCGTGATGTTGGAGGACAAGAGCGTGCCGAAAGGCGTCTTGAACTCATAACCGCCAGCAAATGGTGATTTGCCGTGCTCGGTATGGCATGCCATGCAGTCGCCGGTTCGCATCACGTATTCGCCGCGCATGATGGCGTCCGGGTCGGTCGATTTGAAGTCCGCCAAGGCCACTTTGTCATCCGCCACTGAGGAGCGTCCAGTATTGAGACTGTCATAGACCCAAAACCCCACACCTGCAGCCGCGACCGCGCCGATGGCGGCAAAGCCGCCGAGTATCTTTTTCCAGTTTGGCATGGATCAGCCCTCCACCAATGCGCCGGGACTGCGGACATAGTTTTCACGGATGGCGCGAGCGGCGCGAAGTGCAAGCGCGCCGACAGTGCCGGTCGGGTTGTAGCCGCCATTGTTCGGGAAGGCAGAGGCGCCGACGACGAAGACGTTATGGCAATCCCAGCTTTGCAGATAAGGGTTGACTGCCGACGTGTTCGGGTCGGCCCCCATCACGGCACCACCGATCGTGTGGTTGGAAGCAACAATTGCGGTGGTGAACGGTTTGGCTGCGAAGTTGAAAGGCTCGACATGCGACGCGCCCATCTGTTTACCGATCTCGACGGCGCGATCCATAGTGAATTTCGCCATGGCACGGTCGTTTCGGGCATAGTCGTAGGTCAGTCGCAGAAGTGGTACACCGTACCGGTCCTTGTAAGTCGGGTCGAGGTCGAGATAGCCGTGCTTGGTGGGCATCGACGTGCCCTGGTTAAACAGCACGCCGTAATTCTGGTAATATTTCGAATAGGCCTTCTTGAAGCCGGAGCCCCAGCGCGGCGTACCCGGCGGCAGGTTATTGGCCTTGGCGATCGGCGCGCCATCGCGCGACAGCGTCAGGATGCCCGCGCCCCCGATGAAGTCCAGATCGGAATGGTCGAAATTGTCGCCGTTATAATCGTCGATCTGCGAGCCGAGGCCGCCGGTCCCGATGAACGGATTGATCTTGTCGCCCTCGAACCACAGGTCTGCGCCTGAAACAGTCTGGAACGAGAAGTTTCGGCCGATCGTCCCTTCCGAGGTGATCGGGTCGTAGGGTTTGCCGATCTGCGAGTTCAAGAGCAGGCGGACATTGTCCATCTGAAACGCCGTCAGGCAGACGATGTCAGCCGGTTGCTCGATCTCATTGCCGGCCTCGTCGATATAGGTAACGCCCGTCGCGGTCTTGCCGTCGGCAGCCTTGTTGACGCGTGTGACGTATCCCTTGGTGATGACGGTGAAGTTGGGCTGGCGCATCAGTGCCGGAAACACACAGGCCTGCGGGCTCGATTTCGAATAGTTGCCGCAGCCATAATAGAGACAGAAACCGCAATAGGTGCATGGCCCCATGCTAACACCAAGCGGGTTCACATAGGCCTGCGAAACGTTGGCGCAGGGAATGGTGAACGGGTTAAGCCCCATCTCCGTCGTTGCCTTGTTGAAGATCTCCATCATCCGTAGGGTCTTAAGCTTCGGGGTCGGATATTCGCGCGAGCGTGGACCCTCGAAAACGTTGCCTTCCCTAGAGATTTCGCCCTTCAGGTTACCGGCTTTGCCAGCGATACCGGAAATCCGCTCCCAGCGGTCATAATCCTGTTCCAGGTCATCATATGTGATGCCCCAGTCCTGCAACTGCAGCTCGCCGTCTTCGGCGCGGGCCATGCCGTAACGCTCGATCGTGCGTTTGCGCACCTCGAAATCCCAAGGCGTGAAGCGCCAGGCCATGCCGGCCCAGTGGAAGCCTTGGCCACCCGTTCCGCCGCCCAGTTCGAAAATGCCGAAATCACGCTGCGGTACCGCTGTCTGGTTCAGGTTATTGCGCATCGTCACTGTGTTGTCGCGCGGCGGCGCCAGCAACTCCTTTCGCGAACTCCAGCGAAGTTCGTCGGGATCGACAGCCGGCGGGGTGTGGGTAGATGTGTCGAGCCAGGGACCGCGATCGATTGCGACCACGTTCATCCCGGCGCGGGAAAGTTCTTCGGCGATGAGCGAGCCAGCCCAGCCGAGACCGACGACAACGGCGTCGGCCTTTGGACGTTTTGTAACCATGTATATTGCCTTGGTGTAAATTCGTGCGGAGAGGGCGTGTCAGTCCTTGGGAATTAGGCTGACTGGGACGAGGTTGAGTTCCTGTCCGGTGCGATCGGTGTAGGCGCGGTAATCGTAGCGCGCGCCCGGAAACCCGATCATCTTCCAGCCGGCCATGTCTTTGTTGCCGCCATAGAGCGGATCGGCGAAGTAACCTTCGCGGACATTCATCAGCATCAGCTCGAAGAAGGCCTTGGTATTGACGTCCTTGCCGAGGTCGATCTCGCCTATTTCCATCCCGGAAAGGATCTCGTCCTGGCGATTAGGTTGCAGGTCGGCGAAGGATGCGCCGTCCGTCTTGCGGGCATAGGTCTCGAGAGCCTTTAGACCGGTACGGTAACGCTCCCGCGGAGTGGCGATGAACTGCGCCTTCTGCAGCATTTGCTCTTCGTGCGGCTGCGCTGGACCCTCTCGATAGACCGACGCTCCTTCCCCAAACGCGCCGGAAAGCTGGGCGTCGAGGAAGTCAAGACAGCCTGCTTCCGAGGCAGAGGGGCCTAGATCGTCGCCTGGAATGAACCGATCAAAGACCGCCTTCAGGGTCTTCACCTCACGGTCATCGGTAAGGAATGCGCGGGCACCCCCACGCTTTATCGTCTTTGGCAAGAAATTTGGGTCAAGTGCCATATCCTGCGGATATCCGTGCAGGACCTCAGCGTTTGCTTTTTTTGCTGCCACCGGTGCCGCAATAAGGGCTCCGAGCGAAAACAGTGCTTCTCTTCGTTTCATCGGATACTTTCGATCGAACACGCGCCATCGGCCGCGGAATGACCGAAGACATGCTCGTTTGATTGGTGGAAAAGGACGTTTAGGAGGCCGGCCGAAACCAGTGCTCAACCCCGCGAATGGGGTGCTATTAAAAACGTGTGTTCGGCGGATGCGTGCCGAAAAGACAGATTGAACCAATGGATCGATATAAGGGGCGTTGGCTGGTCTGAATGTTCCAAAACATCTCTACCTCATGCCTCCCTCCGACCTCCCTATCGCCGTGCATCTGACGCGACAAGACGCCGCAATGCGAATTCAATGACGAACCGCAAAACTCTTTCAATTTGAATGAGAGATTGAGGCATCGATCGCGCGGGCTGGGCCCTCAGAATGGATTCAGCAATTTTCGATAGTGTGGAGTTGAACCGGCGTCATGAGCGAGGCTGGGGGATCTTCCTTGCGTCCAAAGAAAGCTGCGAGTGCCTCAATCGCAGTGCGAACCTCGAAAACCGGTCCTTGGTCGATGACCACGTCGATCAGGCCCTTTCGAAGCAATTGTCGTCTGTCGTCCGTCAATTCGTGAGTTATGAAGACGATTTCTCCGGCTCGGCCCAGGGATTCAACGGCATTAACGACGGATGACGCTCCCGCTGACGCGTTGTAGATGCCGCGAATGGCGCAGTTGCGTTTCAAAGCGCTGAAAACGAGATCCCCCGCCCGTTCAGCGCGCTCAAGACTTTCGAGCACGTCAGTTATACGGCAATCAGGATAGCGTTCGTTCAAGACGGCACGGAATCCGGCTTCACGCTCTTCATGTCCCATCATGCTTAGCATGCCGGAAACCACAAGGACATCTCCACCGCCCTTGCCCAGAAGGCGCCCCATCATATCCCCGGCAATTCTGCCGGCCTTGACGTTGTCGGGACCGACGTAGGCAAAACGCTCCGAGCCTGCGATGTCTGTGACAAGCGTGATCACCGGCTTGCCCAACCTGCCAAATTCTCGCAATGCCGCGGCAATACTTTCATCTGCCGCACTGACAATTACCAATCCATCGCATGTCTTCAGCAGGCTCCTGATCAGGCTAGCTGTTGCACCCGGCTTCGCCGGCTCGATGTGATAGATCCGGAATTGAAAATTGAACTGTGGAAAATCCCGCATTGCTGCCTCAAAATTAGTCTGGACAGCGGCGTGAAAAGGGTTTTCGGGGCGCTGTAGCAACACCGCAATCCTGAGCGTTCGGGCCGCCCTCTGATTGAGAGCACGATCAATCTTGAGCTTGCGAGCCCATTCGACAACGCGTCTTTCCTTCGCTTCCGTGACGCCGCCGCGATTATTGAGAACCCGGTCAACGGTCGAAAGCGAAACGTTTGCAGCTCCGGCTATGTCCTTGGCCGTGATCTTTCCCATGCTTAGAACCTCCATTTGAAGAAATCTCTTCAAAAATAGAATACCGCGTCAAGAGCCTAAAGCTATCATCTTCTCCAACCGAACGTCATGGAGGGCGCTTCGGGGCAGGGAGGCTAAATACATGATCGAGCTCGCCGTTTTTGGCGCGGGCCGCATTGGGCAGGTGCACGCCCTGAATGCGGCCGCCCACCCTTCAGTGCGCCTGAAATACATCGTTGACCCCGTAGCTAGCGAGCATCGCGACCATCTGGCAATCCAAACCCATGCCGTGCTCTGCGAGCCGGAAGTGGTCTTCGCCGATCCCGACGTCACAGGCGTCATCATAGCAAGTTCCACTGATACCCATGCGAAACTTCTTTTGCGGGCGGCCCGAGCAGGCAAAGCCGTATTCTGTGAGAAGCCGGTCAGCCTTGATTTTTCAACCGTCGTGGACGTCACAAGCAAGGTTGAAAAATCCGGTATAGCCTGCCTCCTGGGATTCCAACGCCGATATGATCCGGATTTTCGTCTGATCCGAGAGAGAATTGTGAGCGGGCAGGCTGGCCGATTGGAGCATATCGTCATGCACACGCGCGATCCGTCACCGCCGCCACGCGTTTATGTCGAGCGGTCGGGCGGAATGTTCAGAGACCAGGCAATTCATGATTTCGACATGGCCAGATATCTCCTTGGAGAGGAAATTGCCATCGTCTACGCCGCTGGAAACAGCTTAATAGATCCGGAGATCAAAGCCGCAGGTGACATAGACACGGCAATGATCACACTGACCTCGGTTTCGGGCCGCTTCGTCCAGATGATCAATTGCCGGCGAGCGCCCTTTGGCTACGATCAGAGGCTCGAGGCCCTTTGTTCCAACGAGGTGCTCTACGTCGAAAACCGGCCGCAACGAGGCGTCATGATCGCCGATGCAAACGGTTTTCATTCCTCGACACCCATGAGCTATTTCATTGAACGGTTTGCCGACGCCTATCGCGCAGAAATGCACGCCTTTGTCGACATGATCGACAATGGCTCCAAACCCCTTGCTGGGATCCGTGATGGGCTGGAGGCGCAGCGCCTTGCCGAGGCGGCCATCGTTTCGATGAAAACTGGCTCACCCGTCCGCATCAGTCACGACTGGCACCCTTGAGAAAGTAGGCATTACTATGAATATCACCAATCTTCTGCCCGAAGGTGTCAGGATTGCCGTCAGCCCGTTATCATGGGTGAACGATGTGCTTGAAGATCTCGGACGCGACATACCGCTAGAGACCTGTCTCAACGATGCGGCGGCAATCGGCTATAAAGGTGTCGAGTTGGGTCGAAAGTTTCCCCGAGAGGTGGCAGTGCTTCGCCCGCTCTTGCAGAGCCACGACCTGGAACTCGCCTCCGGCTGGTACTCGGGGGAGCTTGCGGAACGTGGCGTTGATGCTGAGATGGCCGCGGTGGCCGCTCACGCAGCCCTCCTGCGCGATATGGGCAGTAAGGTTCTAGTCTACGGCGAGGTAGCGATGATGACGCCAGGCGCCCCCCTTGATTCACCGATGTCCGAACGCCTCATCATGCCAACGGCAGATCTTGCCGCCTATGCTTCCAGATTGACGGAATTCGCAAAGCGCCTTCGCGGAGCGTACGGTCTGAAACTCGCCTATCATCATCACCTGATGATGGTCGCAGAGACCTTCGACGAGATTTCCTCGCTCTTCGACAGGGCGGGGCGGGAGGTAGGGCTTCTGCTTGATACCGGACATGCCGCCGGTGGTGGGTTCGAGTACGCGAGGCTGATTGACCGTTTCGGCGATCGTATCAACCACATCCATCTGAAGGATATGCGTGAGCCCGTAATGGCAGACGTCCGTGGCAACGATCTCAGCTTTAATGCTGGTGTGCGCGCCGGCATGTTCACTGTTCCTGGTGACGGCAATGTCGATTTCGGCCCCGTCGTGCGCTTTGTTCGCAATGATTATCAGGGCTGGCTTGTTATCGAGGCTGAACAGGATCCGGCCAACGCACCGCCGCGGCCAGCAGTGACCCGAGCCTTCCTTCACATGCACGACCTTTTCGCAGCTTGACCCGATTGGAACGGAGAGAGGCCATGGCCCAGAAAACACTCAATATCGGCCTGATCGGTTCAGGCTTCATGGGGCAAGCCCACGCCGACGCCTACCGTCGTGCTGGCATGCTCTACCGCGATCTCGCAGCCTTCCCACATCTTTATATGCTCGCCGATGCAAACGAGACACTGGCTGCGGATGCTGCTGCCCGATACGGTTTTGAGAAAAGCACCGGCGATTGGCGCCGGCTGGTTGAAGATCCGAAAGTCGACATCGTCGACATTACCTCACCAAACGCCATGCACCACGAGATGGCACTCGCAGCGATTGAAGCAGGCAAACACGTCTACTGCGAAAAACCGCTTTCGGTGACTTTGGCAGAGGCCGAAGAAATGGCCGCAGCAGCAAAGAAAAAAGGCGTCAAGACGATGGTCGCCTTCAACAACATCAAGACACCGGCAGCCATGCTCGCGAAGCAGCTGATCGACAAGGGCGATATCGGCCAGCCCATGCGCTTTCGCGGTTGGTTCGATCAGGGTTTCTTCAATGATCCTGAATTGCCGTTCTCTTGGCGTTGCACGCGTCGTGAGGCGGGATCAGGGGCTCTGGGAGATCTAGGAAGTCACGTGATTTCCGTCGCGCAATACCTCTTGGGTCCAGTTGAAAGCGTTATCGCCCAGAGCCAGACGTTCTTTCCAACGAGGCCCGTGCCCCAGGGTGGCTCAGGTTACGGTGCAAAGGCCGGCATTGATGCCCCTCGCGCGACGGTCGAGAACGAGGATCAAATCCAGGCACTTGTCCGCTTCAAGTCTGGTGCTGGTGGCACAATCGAGGCATCGCGCGTGGCCGCAGGCAAGGTATTCGGTGTCTACTGGGAGATATCTGGGACCGAAGGTACGATCATCATGGACGGCGAGCGCTTCAATGAGCTGAAGATATCGCGTTTCAACGATCCCAAACCGGACCGAGGTTTCAAGACGATCCTCGCCGGTAGCCAAGTACCGCAGTTTTCAGCGTTCTTCGGTTTCGATTTTGCCGGAGGCGGCCTTGGCTACTTCGACGTCAAGGTTATCGAGGTTCGGGATCTGATCCAAGGCATCATGGGCGATCTCGATTGTTACCCCAACTTTGAATTCGGTCTGGCAAACGAGCAGATCATAGACGCGATGGAGCGCTCGCTTGCAACGGGCCAGTGGGAACAGACTGTGGTCTGAGCAATACGCCGACGCACATTTAGGAGTATTTGACATGACATTTCCATCTGCCCTCCCTGCGTCCCGATTGCGGCCACCCCAGGACGCTCCTCCAATGCGCTGGGGCATTTTGGGAACTGGCTGGATCGCAGCAAAGTTCACAGAATCGGTCAAGGCACACACTCGGCAGGTGATCGCGGCCGTGGGATCGAGATCGGAAGAGGCTGCGAAGCGGTTTGCATCCGAGTGGGGCATCCAGAACGCCTATGGGAGCTACCAAGAGCTGGTTCAGGCTTCCGACATAGATATAATTTATGTTGCCACCCCACATGGTCAGCATCACGAGCACGTCCTGCTCGCAATCAATGCCGGTAAACACGTGCTCGTAGAAAAGCCGATGGCCTTGAACCACGCCCAAGCGGCCGAAATGGTCGCTGCGGCTCGAAAGAAAGGCGTTTTTTTTGCCGAGGCACTCTGGACGTATTTCCTGCCGAAATTCGACGTTGTTCAACAGATCCTTGATGCCGGCGTCATTGGTGACATCAAATCGGTCTATACGGAGTATGGCGAATATCTTCCACGGGACCACCGCATCTTCGATCCAACACTGGCTGGCGGGCCACTACTTGATCTCGGAACATATCCGGTCTCTTTGCTGACGAAGTTGCTTGGTGTGCCGTCCAAGGTTGTCGGCGTCGCTACCGATGATCCGGCCGGTGTTAATGGGCAGTTGGCTGTCGCAATGATGAATTATCATGGCGCCCAAGGTACTATGGCAACAACACTTTATGGTTTTACTCCAACAGGTGCCGCAGTGATCGGAACGAAAGGCTCGATCCGCTTTGCGAACGAATTTCATCTGCCGGGGTCTTTTGAAGTGTGGTCGCTCGACGGGTCTGTCAGACTGAAATACGACGAGCCGCGTGGTGCGCATTTCGAAGGTCTTTTCCACGAGGCCGCCGGCATCGCTTATGTAATAAGCGAAGGGAGCTTCGAAAGTCCTTGCAGACCACTCGATGCTTCCCTCGACACAATGAAAACACTTGATGCGATCCGTTCGGCAGTTGCAATCAATTTTAGTCGAGCAGGCTTGCGTGAATGACCTCGAGCGCAAAGCTTCTATCAGGTCGTGCGAGCTTGCTCTTCTCGCAACAGACTTACACCGGACGCAAGTACCTCGCCTAGTGCGATGGCCGCAATGGATTTTTGCATAACGCCCGCACCCGTCACAGTGAAGCAGACGGATGCAAGCTCTGACAAAGGTGACAGCTCCGTGTCTGTCATCGCGATGACGGGGATTCCCCGCCTAATAAGTTTTGAGGTGGAACCTGCCATTTGATCCGCATCCGATCCACAGGCAAAAACGATCGCTGCATCGCCACGGGCAGCACAGGCCAATTGTTCCTCACCGCCAGCAATATCTGTGAGCAGGATCGTCTTGATTTTTGACCGCATCAGGACGTGCCCAATGCCGACCATAACAGGATACGTGCTTCCTCTTCCGATAACAAACACGCAATTCGCACAGTTGATGATGCGGACGGCAATTTGGACATTTCGTATCGTAATCGAACTAGACAGACCATCCAGCGCGCGGTGGAATGCGTCCAATGTCTGGCGAAAAATCCGGGTATCCGGCCCCTCGTTGCGCTCGGAAATTTTCTGATCTGTCCTTCCAACGCCCCTTGAGACCTTATCGCGCAAGGCGTCGCGAGACATCGTCTGGATCGCAGCAAAGCCGTCATAGCCGAACAGTTGCGCGAACCGTATCAAGGTCGATGGCGTGACATGTGCAGCTGCCGCGATGTCAGTGGCCGAATTCAGGGCGACGTCATCAGGGGAATCCAGTATATAACGCGCAATTGCTGCGAGGCGTTTCGGCAACGAGACATACCGTGCGCGGATTCTCGCCCGCAGGCTATCGAAATCCTCGGGCAATCCAGCACCTTCACCCTTGCTATCAGGTTTGGCGGGCATCGCGTTCCATGATCCATTCGACAGCAGGGTCGGGTACGAAGCGCCATTTGCGCAATGGTCCTGCCATCACGTTGAGATAGTACATTTCGAACCCGTGCGGTGCTCCACACGGATGATGACCGCGCGGAACCAGCACAACATCGCCATCTGCAACGGCAATTGTTTCATCAAGGCTGCGATCGTCGGTATAGACGCGCTGAATCCCGAAACCGTTTATCGGATTCACTCGGTGATAATAGGTCTCCTCTAGGTAGGTGATACGTGGATAGTCGTCCTCGTCGTGTCGATGACTTGGATAGGAAGACCAGTTGCCAGCTGGCGTAAAAACCTCGGTCACCAAAAGACTATCGCAGTAATCTTCGGCTTCCATTGCAATGTTGTTGATGTGGCGTTGATTGGAGCCGACGCCGCGTGGTGTCAGTTTGATACCATCGGGACCGATCCTTCGAGCGGTGTGTCCGCCTCTTCCCGGCGCAAGACAGACGGCGATGGTACACTCGGTTGTCGCGCGCGCTTCCCAGCGCACATCATTCGGCAAATAAAGGCAGTGCGGAGCTGTCTTTTCGAAGACGCTCATCCGTTCACCGAGCTCACCCCAGTCCTTTCCATCGGCAGTAAAGCTGGCCTTGCCCTCAACCATCACCAATATGGCTTCCATGCTGCCGGTTGCCTCGCCGATGATCTCGCCTTCGCGCAAGCGATAAAGGTTGAAACCGACATACCGCCACCCGGCGGACTGAGGGGTAATTTCGTGGACCTTACCGTGGCTACCGAATGGTCGGCGCAAAAGTTGGCTCATGATGATGTTTCTCCAATTTTCGCGTTGCGGTTCATGCCGCAGCTTTGTCCAAGCCGACTTCGCGGGAAATCGATTTCAGCGCCTTCAGGCCCATGTTCTGGTAATGGAACGGTTCCCGAACGGCGCTGTCCTGTTCGGCCTCAATGACGAGCCAGCCGGAGTAGCTGTGCGCGGCCGCAATCTCTAGAACCGGTGCGAAGTCGACGCAGCCGTCGGGATCGCCAGGAACCGTAAAGACGCCGCGGCGCACACCCTCGAGGAAGGACAGGTTTTCCGAACGAACCTGTTTCATGATTTCGGGACGGATGTTTTTGGCATGGATGTGCGTGACGCGGCCCATGTACCGGCTTGCGATATCCTGCGGGTTTGCACCGCCAAAGGTGCAATGGCCTGTGTCAAGCAACAGACGGGTATAGGGACCAGCCATTGTCATGAAGCGGTCAATATCCGCTGCACTTTCGACAATCGTCCCCATATGGTGGTGATATCCCATTTTAACGCCCTGATCGTGCGCATATTTGGATAACGTCTCATACCCTTGGGAGAAACGCGCCCATTGGTCGTCAGTCATGATTGGCCGATCGTTCACAGGCGTTCCGTCGCTGCCGTGGACAGTGTTAGAGCACTCACACGCATTGATGTGATCGCCACCAGCGGACTTGGTCATGTTGATGAAAGTCTGCAAGGCCGCAATCTCAGTCGCGATGTCGTTCACCAGCAGGTTGGTCGAATGCCAACCACCAACGAAGCGCAGACCAAACTCCCCGAGCTTTGCCTTCAGCGCCTCGCCTTCGTTTGGCATCTTGTGTCCCTTCTCGATGCCGTCGAACCCGATCTTGCGGCAGTCGGAAAGGCAATCCTCAAGCGACAGATGCGCCCCGATCGTCTGATCGTCGTCATTGGACCAAGCGATGGGGTTGGTTCCATAAAGTATCATTGTTAAATCCTCCGCGACGCACTCAGCGTCAGTTGATGCGCTGGCGCTTCAAGTTCGCCTCGTAATGGGCACGCGCTTTCTTCAGTTCTTCCGTATTTCCGACTTCGGGAACTGCCACGTCCCACCACCCGCCTCCAATGCCGGCACCTGTCTCGGCTTCGGTATCGATAACGATTACGGTCGGAATTGAACGGGCGCGGGCGTCGACAAGCTCGCGCTCCAGTGCGGCTATGTCGTCGACCTTCAAAGCATGGGCACCCATCGATTGGGCGTGCGCAACGAAGTCTATCTCCGGCTGCGCCTCGATGTTGCTGTCCTTGTACATGTTGTTGAATTCCGCCCCGCCGCACTCCTGCTGAAGCCGGTTTATGCAGCCGTAGCCCCGATTGTCGGTCAGCACTATGGTGAACGGCACCCGCATCATGACCGCGGTGGCAAGTTCTGAGTTGGCCATCATGTATGAGCCATCGCCGACGAAGCAGATGACGTCCTTGTTTGTGTCCGCAAGCTTAATCCCGAAGGCGCCGGCGACTTCGTAGCCCATGCAGGAATAACCGTATTCCATGTGATAGCCATTGGCCGACGCACGCCACAGCACCTGCAGTGCACCGGGCATCGTGCCAGCCGCACACATGGCGACCGTGTTTTCCTTGGCCTGACGCAGCACAGCGCCGATGACATGAGCGTCTGATGGCAGGAAGTTCTCGCCATCCCGCGTCGGAGCGGCGAGCGCGTCGTCAGACAGCTTGAACCAGGCATCGCGCGCTGCGAAATCCGGATCGGTAAATCGATGACCACCAAGACCTGCCGACAGACGGGACAGTGCAACCTTGGCGTCTGAAACGAGGGCAGTAGCACCATGCTTGGCGGCGTCATAACCGGTAAGATTGATCGACACGAGCTTGCGATCTGGGTTGCCGAAGGCCGTCCAGCTCCCGGTCGTGAAATCCTGAAACCGCGTACCTATCCCGACAATGAGATCGGCATCTGCTGCAACCTTGTTGCCGCAATCGGTTCCGGTCACTCCGGGCGATCCAAAGTTCAGCTTTTCTTTCCAGTCTATGGCGCCCTTTCCGGCCTGGGTTTCGACGATCGCGATATTATGCGTCTTCGCAAAGTTCAGCAGCTCTCGCTCGGCGCCAGAATAAAGCACGCCACCGCCGGCCACGATCACCGGGCTCTTAGCTGCCTTCAGCGCCGCCACCACGTCCTCCACCTCGCGGGGATCGGGCTCAGGCCTGCGAATGCGCCAGGTTTTTTCAGCAAAGAAGCTTTCCGGCCAGTCATAGGCCTCTGCCTGTACATCCTGGCAGAAGGCAAGCGTTACCGGGCCGCAATTGGCAGGGTCGGTCATCACCTGCATCGCCCGGGGCAAAGCCGACAAAAGATGCTCAGGCCGGGTGATACGGTCGAAGTAACGGCTGACGGGACGGAAGCAGTCGGTAACGCTCATGGTGCCGTCATCAAAATCCTCAATCTGCTGCAGGACCGGATCGGGTCGACGATTGGCAAACACATCGCCGGGAATGAACAGCACTGGAAGGCGGTTGACGTGGGCAAGCGCTGCCGCCGTCACCATGTTGGTCGCACCTGGTCCGATCGATGAGGTGATCGCCATTGCCTTTCTCCGCCGCTTGGTCTTCGCGTAGGCGATGGCAGCGTGCGCCATGGTCTGTTCATTCTGGCCGCGCCAGGTGGGGAGTGTTCCCTGGATACCATGCAGAGCCTCACCGATGCCGGCAACGTTGCCATGCCCGAAGATCGCCCAGACACCGTCTATGAAGCGCTCACCATCCTCGTTCATCTGCACCGACAGCCAGCGGAACATCGCCTGTGCTGCGGTCAAACGGATCGTTGTCATATCAATTTCTCCCTGGCGGCGTTGCGTGCCGCATCCCAAATGTCGCAGAGCCGGCGATATCTGTGCGCCATCTCGGTGACCGCATCCGCATCGGCGGTGTCGCCTTTCATCCACCCGCGCGCGACCTCTCCGAATATCGTGCGCCCAACAGCAAAGCCCTTGACCAGCGGGTACCGAGCGGCGACCTTGAAGCTGGCCTCAAGCTCCGCCTCTGGAGCATCGAGACCGAGCACAACGATGCCGCGGGTGTTCGGATCGTTGTCGTTAATTGCGGCGCAGGTCTTCTCCCATGCGGCAGCGCTGACCATCGGCTCAAGTTTCCACCAGTCCGGAAAGATGCCAATCTCGTAGAACCGACGGATCAGGGTTGCCGTTGTGTCGTCGTTGACCGGGCCGGCCTTTGAGGGAATGATTTCCAACAGGAATTCGAGTCGATTACGCCGGGCAGCCGAAAAAAGTCGGCTGATCGTAGCTTCTTGCTCGGCTCGCATCGCTGCCGTGTCATCCGGATGGCAGAAGCAGAGCACCTTGACGACATTCTCCAACGCCCATTCACCGAGGCCTCCATAGTCGAGCCCAAGCTCAGGCTCCAGCGTCAAAGGACGTGACCCTGGCCATTCGACGGGTCGTCCGATCCACAGCCCGCTTCCGGAGGCCGCATGCAGCGCCTGCCTCCCAAGCCTGTTGTCGCAGAGAATGCCATAACCCTTCTGCCCGTTCTGAACATCGAGCGTCGCTTTTAGGCAAAGCAGTTTGAATTGCCCGATCCGCTCTGGTGTCGCGCCATCCATCGCCTCGAGTTGCATACGGTGGTCGAAGGCAAAAACGCGCATCGTTGACCAGTCATTGTGGCGGTTGGTTGCCCAATGGATCTGTTCCAGCTCTCGATCGTTGCGAAGCGCCTTTCGCCTGACACCACGCGCCAGAAAGAATTCCAGTTCCTCCAGTGAAGGGTAGGCCGGGGTACAGCCATGCCGACTGACGGCGAATGCGCCGCAGGCGTTGGCGTATTCCAATGACTTCGGCCAGGGCGCATCTTCCAGCCAGCCCTTGATCAGGCCGGACATAAAGCCATCTCCGGCACCAAGTACGTTGAAAACCTCGATCGGGAAACCCGGTCCGCTTTCGCCATCGTCGAGACTGTCAGGTATCGCATCGGTAAAGGCCACGGCGCCCGCGGCACCTCGTTTGCAGACCAGTGTGGCAGACGAGACGGCTCGTACGGCGCGAAGCGCCTTGATAGTGTCGGTCGATCCGCCGGCGATGTGGAATTCCTCTTCTGTGCCGACGACCAGGTCGAAGAGGTTGAGATGGCTTTGAAGTTTGGCCGTGACGCGGGCGCTTTCGATGAAACGGCTTTCTCCGTCACCGTGTCCTGCCAGTCCCCACAGATTGGGGCGATAGTCGATATCGAGGCCGATGCGGCTGCCATGTTTGCGGGCGAGGTCGATCGCCTTGAGGACGGCGCTTTCGGTTTTAGGGTGGCTGAGATGAGTGCCAGTCACAACCAGTGCACGGCTTTCGGCAATGAAGCTCTCGTCAATGTCGTCTTCACAGAGCGCCATGTCTGCGCAGTTCTCACGATAAAAAATCAGCGGAAACCGCTGCTCATCGCGGATGCCGAGTAGGACGAGGGCAGTCAATCTCTCTGGATCGGTCTTCACCCCGCGCACATCGACGCCTTCTTTTTCGAGCTCTTCACGGATGAAGCGGCCCATATGTTCATCGCCGACACGGGTGATCAGGCCGCTCTTGAGGCCAAGCCGCGCGGTTCCGGCTGCCATGTTGGTGGGTGAGCCGCCGATATATTTCTGGAACGATCCCATGTCTTCCAGCCGGCCGCCGACTTGCGCGCCATAGAGATCAACCGAAGAGCGGCCAATCGTAATCACATCCAGGTTTTTTTCCATTTCACTCCTCCGGCACTCCGGGAGACATTCGCGTCAGCGGATTGCTCGCGGCAACGCCGCGAGCACTAGGTGTCATATTGATCGGGCGATGTGGTTGATGCTGTCCCGGACGGCGCTCACAGGGTCCTTCAGTGCATGAACCTCGGTCGCAAAAGGCTCGAAACTGAAGGGACCACGATAACCAGCGGCGTTCAGTGCTTTTATCTGCGCGATGTTTTCCAGGCGATCGGCACCATCGACAAGTACGCGATGCGCGTCGAGCATGTCGGCAATGGAAACTTCGGGATCAACAACGCCCGAGATATGGACGAGGCCAGTCTTGTCAGGAAAAAATTCCGTCTCGCCGGCCAGATGATGGTGGAAGGTATCATGCACGAGCTTGTAGACGCCTTCATCTCCCGCCGCTTCAATGGCCTCAAGTGCTTCCCTTTTCGTGCGTAGCGACGAAATCGGGAAGCCGAGCGGCTCGACAAGCCCGATAAGGCCACGCTCCTTAAGTATCGGCTTCATCGCCTTCAGTGCCGCCACGAGGTCGTCGAATGAGACTTTAGTACCATCGTTGAGCGGGCACATGACCAGTGCCTCTGCGCCACTAGCTGCGGCATAGTCGGCCAGCGCCACTGCTTTGGCCCGAAGATCGTCTGTCCAGACATTGAATGGATAAAGCGCGTTGATCGAAATGATGGAGACGCCGGATTTTGTAGCTGCAGCCTTGACCTCGGTGGGTTCGATTGTGCCGACAACATTGGGCAGGTCGTTGCGGATTTCGACCTCGGTAAGACCAAGGGTTCGAGCCGCGTCGAAGAACGCTTCGAGCGAAAGGGTGGGCGTGGTGATATGGTTGAGTGCAAAACGCATGGGGAGCCTCAATTGTACAATGTCGGACGGGCCGGCAAGTTGATAGCGACGGCCTGGCCGTCCCTTTCCTGCGCGGCGACGCAGGCGTCAGATGTGATTGCCGCCACATAGCCGTCCCATGATGTCGGGCCGGAGGCTGTCCCTTGCGTTGCGGCATCGACGAAGTCCTGGAGCTCGACGTCGTAGCTTGCGATGAAACGATCTTTCCAGTCGGTCAGGATATCGTTCTGAAGTTTGGCTCCAAGCCGCATCTGGATCGCCATCGGTTCAGGCAATCTAGCAATCCCGTCTTCTCCAACGACCTCGCACTGGATGTCGTAGCCATAATGGCAGTTCACGAAGACCTCGACATTGATGATCGTTCCCTTGGCTGTTTCGAGAATGACGATCTGTGGGTCTTTCAGTTTCGCATGGCTGCGCGCGGCAGCGCGTGGGAAAAGAACGCGGGCAGAAACGTAGTCGTCGTCCAGCAGCCAGCGGAACACGTCGATCTCGTGAATCAGGGTGTCATGGATCGCCATCGGCGTCACATATTGCTCGGGAACCGACGGATTGCGATGCGCGGCATGAACAACGATTGGTGCGCCGATTTTACTGTCGACAGCCTGCTTCAATGCAACATAGCCGCTGTCGTAGCGACGCATGAAACCAATCTGGACGAGACGTTTACCGTGCTTGACCTCTGCGTCCACGACACGTTTCGCGCCCTCGGCGGTCGTTGCAAGCGGTTTTTCGCAAAAGCAGGGTTTGCCCGCTGCGATGGCGGCCAGCACGTACTGCTCGTGTGTTGCGCCCCAGGAGGTGACAAGTACCGCGTCGACATCGGGTGCCGCAATCAGCTCTTCGCCGGTGTTATAGATCGTCGCCTCCGGTGCGATCTCGGTCTTTACGGCTTCGGCAGACGCCCGGTTCACGTCGCTCAGCGCCACGATTGTCGCACCACCGAGAACCTTGTTGATCCTGCGCGCGTGTTCACGGCCGATGGCACCTGTGCCGATGACCCCAATTCTCAACGTCATTTGAAAAGCCTCACTTCTGGTATTTGTCGATGTATCTGTTGATTTCGGAGCACATGAAGCGTCCGGATTCGTCGGCCTTGTCTTCCCAGGCGAAAACGCAGGACGTCACGATCCCGTCAAAGCCGATTTCGGAAAGCGTGCTGAAGAAGTCTTCCCAGGGAACTTCACCCTGGCCGATATTGAGGTGCTGGTGGACGCGCGCCTGCGTCCCGGGCGGATTGAGTATGTAACGCAGGCCGGAGCTTGCCTTGTGATTGAAGGTGTCGCCGACATGAACGTGGGCAAGAACATCTTTTGCCTCGCGCAGCATAGCCTTCGTGTCATCGCCGAAATAGAAGGTATGCGGCGCGCAATAGAGGAACCTGACGTTCTTCGAGTTCACCGTTCGGATGATATCGAGCGCTGGCTGCAGCGTCTCGCACCAGTCTTCCGGATGCGGTTCGACATTCAGCTGGATACCTTCACGTTCAAAGATAGGTACCAGCTCTTCCATAGACCGCCACCAGGCGTCCTCGCAGGCTTCGATCATCGAGCCGGTATGGCAGCAATAGCATGAACCCTTGTCAGGGTGCGGACCCCGTCCGAATTCTGAGTTCATCGTATCGACTTCGAGCTCGACCGCGATTTCGATCGCGCGCTTCCAATGCTTGACCGCCGCCTTTCGTTCGGTTTCATCATTGGAGGCCCAGCGATACATCGGTAACAGCGAAGCAATGCCGACATCGGCCTCTTTAAGCGATCTCTTGAGTGTCCTGATCCGCTCGGGGAATACGCGCGGTGCCTTGAACCATTCGAGGAAATCGGCGCGAGGCGATAGCTCGATCCAGTCGAAGCCGAGCTCCTTCACCTTGTGAGGAAGTTCTTCAAGGCTCAAGTGTCGATGCATGAACGGGTCTATGGCGATCTTCATGGATGCCTCCATTTCTTTTTACTTGTGCAAGGGAATGGTTGGGGCGCGACGTTGAGAGGAGCCGATCGCGCCCCAAGGCTGCTACTTCGCGTAGCTGGCCATGTTCTCGGGTGTCACGAGTTCGAATGGGACCCAGTAGGTCTTTTCGCTCTTTTCGCCGCCCGCCATCTTCACTGCTGCCTGCGCGGCGACCTCACCCTGCTTGGTGGCGTTCTGGTAGACCGTGATGTCGATGTCGCCGGCTTTCATTGCAGCCAGACCGTCAGGCGTCGCGTCGATCCCTGCGATCACAATCTTGTCCAAGGACTTCCCTGCCGCCTTGAGCGCCTGTGCTGCTCCGATCGCCATTTCGTCGTTGTTTGCAATGACGGCGTCGAACTCAATGCCGGCAGTCAACCAGGACGAAACCAGATCCTGTGCCTGTGTGCGGTTCCAGTTCGCGGTCTGTTTCTCGAGAATCTCGATATTGCATTCCGGCTTCGAAAATACGTCTTCGACGTCTTTGGTCCTGACCAGGGCTGCATGGTTTTCAAGCGGTCCCATCAGGATCACTGCCTTGCCCTTGCCGCCCAGCAGCTTGCAGGCGGCCTGAGCTTCCATTGTTCCGGAATCGAGCTCATTGGAGCCGACAAACGCTGTGCCCTCAGGCAACCCAGCATCAAGTTCTGCTGGCGGGTGATTGACATAAACGAGCGGCACGTTGGCGTCAGCCGCAGCCTTCGTGATGGCAGCGGTCGCGTCTCCATCAACAGCGTTCACGATCATCGCGTCGACGCCATTGGCGATGAAATTCTGGACCTGGTTAAGCTGTTTTGCCGGGTCAAGCTGAGCGTCTTCTGTCAGAAGCTCGATCTTACCGTTTCGCTCGGCCTCGCCGCGAATACCATTGAGAAGAATGGTCAGGAAAGGATTGTCGAATGAGGTCATGCTGACCGCAACACGGGTATCGCTTGCCATTGCTGGAATAGCCAGTGTCAGGCAAAGCGATGTCGTCATCAGAAGCTGTTTCATTACAGTTCCTCACAAATTGGATATTGATACGGGCTTGCCTGGAGAGGCGAGGGCAGGGCGGGCAGCTAGCCCGCCATCGATCAGCTTTTCTTGACGCGTTTGCGCTGCCGGTAGACGTCAGCCACAACGGCCGCGACGATGATCCCGCCCTTCAGCATTTCTTGGTAGTAGGCGTCGAGCCGCAGGAAGGTGAAGCCGGAGATGATTACCCCGAAGATGATCATACCGATCATGGTGCCGAGAACCGAGCCGCGTCCGCCGGACAGGGAGACGCCCCCGATAACAGACATGGCTATGGCATCGAGCTCATACATGGTGCCCATCCCCGCTTGGGCAGTGAGGCCACGGGCCGCGACCACGATTCCGGCGAGGGCGGAAAGCAGACCGGCGACGGCATAGATCTTTACGACGTGCCGCTCGACATTGATACCGGAAACGCGTGCCGCCTGCGGGTTGGCGCCGATCGCATAGGTGAATTTGCCGTAGCGGGTATAGCGAAGCACGACATGCATTATCGCCGCAACGAGCAGAAAGATGAAGACAGGGGCCAAACCCTTGCCAAGCGCGGCGAAGCTGTCGGTCGGAAAGCTAATCGGCTGGCCCTTGGTATACCACTTGGCGAAGCCACGGGCGGTAACCATCATGCCGAGCGTGGCGATGAAAGGCGGTATCTTGGTATAGGCAATAAACCATCCGTTGATCGCTCCACAGATGAGACCGACACAGAGACCGACCCCAATTGGCACAACCACCGGCAGATCCGTCAGATGCGGATAAACCGCGCGCTCGAAAGTGCCGACTTGCGCCAGACTCATGGCGATCATCGCCGTGGCGCCGACGATCGAACCCGAACTGAGATCGATGCCGCCGGATATGATGACCTGGGTCACGCCGATTGCTATGATGCCGATGACCGAGACCTGCAAGATCATGATCGACAGACGTTGGGTGTTGCCGAGAAAGCTTTGCCCCTGAAATATCCAGCCGAGGATTTCGAAGGTGAGCGAAATGCCGATCAACACGAGCAGAATGTTGAGCTCGGACGGAAGCCGTCGCTTCGCTGTCGGCGAAGGCGCCGTTGATTGAGTAATTGTGTTCATTGTTTCCTCCCTTTTCCGCCGTTACCGGGCAGCAAGGTCCATGATTTTGACTTGAGTTGCTTCGGCGCGATCCAGAAAGCCGGAGACGTGGCCTTCGTGCATGACCATGATTCGATCGCTCATTCCGAGAACCTCGGGGAGTTCGGACGAGATCATGAGCACGGCGACACCCTCGGCTGCCAGGCCAGTGATAAGCCTGTGGATCTCCGATTTGGCTCCGACATCAATCCCGCGCGTCGGTTCGTCGAGGATCAGAATTCGCGGCTTTGTCAGGAGCCAGCGCGCAATCAGCAATTTCTGCTGATTGCCACCCGACAAATTTTCTACCGTTTCATGCAGATCGGGTGTCTTGACGCGAAGTTTGGCCGCCATATCCTCAGCCAGTTTCGTCACAGTCGACTGATCGACAAAACCAGCCTTGACGTGCGAGCGGGTGATCAGCGCCGACTGGATATTCTCCAAACAATCCAGGGTCAGGAAACAACCTGTTTCCTTTCGGTCTTCTGTCAGAAATGCAAGCCCAAAGGCCATGGCCTCGCTCGGGCTGGCGATCGAGACCGTCTTGCCATCGATCAGGATCTCACCGGAGCTTGCCGGAGCGACCCCAAACAGGGCCTCAGCAACATTAGAGCGTTTGGAACCGACCAGACCGGCTAAGCCGAGGATCTCGCCGCGGCGGATTGAAAACGAGATGTCGTAGAAGACGCCAGGGATGGTTAGGTTTCTAACTTCGAGGATCACGCCGCCGATCGGGCAATCAACTTTCGGAAACATGTCGGTGATCTCGCGGCCGACCATCATGCGAATAATGTCGTCGCGCGTCACGTCCTTGGAGGGATGGGTGCCAACGTATTTTCCATCACGAAAGACTGTGAACTCATCGGCAATCTCAAAGAGTTCGTTCATCTTGTGGGTGATGTAGACGATGCCAATTCCTCGAGAGCGAAGATCGCGGATGATCGCAAACAGGTGCTCTACCTCACGATCGGTCAACGCCGAGGTTGGCTCATCCATTATCAGGATTGAGGATTCGTAGCTGACCGCACGCGCGATCTCGACCATCTGTTTTTGTGCAACGGTGAGTTCGGAAACCTGTTCTTTCGGATCGAGGACGATGTTGAGACGCGCAAACAGATCCTGTGTCATCTCGACCATCTTCGAGTGATCAATCAGGCCGAAGCGGTTTTTGGGCTCGCGACGGATCCATATATTCTCTGCCACCGTCATCCAGTTCATCAGCGCCAGTTCCTGATGGATCATGGCGATACCCTGCTCCAGAGCATCGAGCGGAGACTTCAGCGTGACAGGTAACCCACGCAGTCTTATTTCACCGGCGTCCGGCTGATAGATTCCAGCGATGATCTTCATCAGCGTGGACTTACCCGCGCCATTCTCGCCCATCAGCGCATGCACGGTTCCCGGGCGGATCCGTAGTTTGACGTCATCGAGCGCAACGACACCGGGAAACTCCTTGCGGATGCCTTCGATTGCCAGCAAGCCATCGCGCTCAGTATTTTCGAGCATCTGTTTGATCGCTGCAGCAGTTGTTTGAGTTACCATTGCAAGTCCTCCGTCTCGCGAAAGAGGAAGGCATCGAGACGCCTTCCTCGCATGGCCGCGCAGGTCAGTTCTTCGCCTGGTAATTTTTGAGATTTGCAGGAGTAACGAGTTCGAAGGGCACATAAACCTTCTTTTCGATCGTCTCGCCCTTGGCAATTTTGAGCGCTGCATCGACCGCGCCTTTTCCCTGGCCTGCGGCGTTCTGGAAGACGGAGACGTCGAGATCACCGGCAGCCATTGAAGCCAAAGCATCTTGCGTCGCGTCGATGCCGGCAACAATAACGTCTTTCATGTCGCGCCCGGAAGACTTCAGTGACTGGATGGCACCAATGGCCATTTCGTCATTGTTGGAGATGACGGCATCAAACTTCACGCCAGCTGACAACCAGTTGGTCATGAGGTCGGCCCCTTGGGTCCGCGACCAGTTTGCGGTCTGCTCTTCGACGATTTTGATGAAGCTGCAGTCGGGCGTTGCGATGACATCCTTAATGTCCTGTGTGCGCATGCGGGCGGCCTGGTTAGAAAGCTCTCCCATCATGACAACCGCGTTCGCCTCCTTCTTTCCTGCTTCCTTAAGAATACGGCAGACTTCTTGTGTTTGCAGCGTTCCCGACTGCTTCTCGTCCGAGGCAACGAAGGCTTGTTTCTCCGGTAGATCATCGACGTTAACCGGCTGCCGGTTGACATAGACGAGAGGGATACCAGCAGCTGAGGCTGCCTGTGAGAGCGCGGTGGTCGCATCGGTGTCGACCGGATTGACAATGATTGCGTCGACGCCCGAGGCCACGAAATTCTGAACCTGGCTCAACTGCTTGCCGACATCGTTCTGTGCGTCTTCAATTTGAAGGGTGACGCCGTCGAGGCCCTTGGAATAGTCAATCATTCCATTGCGCAGGACTGTCAGGAAATTATCGTCGAACAGTGCCATCGAGACACCTATCGTTTGGGCAGATGCGGATGTTGCCAGCATGCTGGCGAATGCCGCCATGATCAAATGTTTCTTCACGTGTTTCTCCTCCACGGTTTTTATCTATGTGTTTGCACTTTGCGCTATGCGGCGCGGTGCCTTGTGAAAGGCAGCAAATCTCCAAGGGCTCCGGCAGTGCCGGTTCCCGTGATCTTTTTGCCTGCGATTTGCAAAATGCAGTGGCCTCCTGTCTCCACCACCGCACCCCTACAATTTCCTAGAGGGTGGCCGCCGTCAACAATTTGTCAGCGGGAAAACTATCAACTCTGATAGAAAGAATTATCATCCAATGATAGAATCTATCATTCAGTTAAAGGCTTTCAGGAACCAGCAAGTGGGCCGGCAAAAACCGCTGCCCGGGGCTTTCTGCCATCCCGTGTTCTTTGGTATGGATCATCGTCATGATCAAATCTGTGCAAAGCTCTCGCAGCGGGGTCTGAAAGATCCCGGATATGCGCCGCTCGAGGAGTGCTTGGCGTGATTCCGGCGTCAATTCATTTACGAGGCACGCGATGGATTCTGATCTGTTTTGTTGAATGAGCGCCTCGATTGCCCCTTCCATGCCCCCTCCGATACAGTAGAGACCGACGAGGTCGGGATAGCGTGATAACGTTTCCATCATCAGGCCATAGGTCAGGCGGCGGGTCTCGAGATTGACGAGTGCATCGAGAACTTCGAATTCAGGCGCGTACTCCCGCATGTAAGCTCTAAATCCCGTTTCACGCAGCGAATGACCATGAAACCGGTGTCCTCCAAGAAACAGGAGCACCTTTCCCGGAACCGGCGAAAGCTTGGAAATCATCCATGCCGCAGTGCGGCCAACCTTCATATTGTTCGTGCCGAGATAGGCTTCACGGACACCTTGTGCGAAGTCCGAAAGCAATGAAAACGTTGGTACTCCCTTTGATTTTATTGTTGTAACGGCTTTGGTTACATCATGATGGTCGGGGCCAGTTGCCGCAATAGCGTGAACCTTGCCTGTCATTCCAAGGATTAACTCAGCGAGTTCACCAGGTTCTTCTGATTTCGCAAACTCGATCCTAAGATTGATATGGCGATCTTTGATAGAAGACGCTGCGACTTGAAGTTCGTGCGCGAAGTCCTTGTAGAAGGTTTGACGCTCTTTCCGCAGGACAATTCCGAAATTATAGGTTGGGAGGTCGCCTGTCATACGCTGACGGATGATATTCGTACCGTGATAGCCGATTTTTTCCGACGCTTCATACACCTTCTTGGCCGTTTCTTCCCTCACAGGAAGGCGCGCATTTAGGACACGGTCAACGGTTGCAACGCTCACACCGGCCGCTGCAGCGAGATCTAGAATTGTTGGACGCTTCACAGGCAATCCTCATAATTGATTGTTATCATCAGCAGATGAAAGAAATCCTCGCATTAACAGTCACCAACATCAATTGGGAAATCCTGCCCCAAGTGCAACGTGCCGGTTTGCAGGGGATCAGACCTCCTCCTGCAAATGGGCCATGAATGCTTTATGGAAGGTGTTGCGCCGGATTTCTCGTTAGGTGGTCGACCTATGGCTTCCCAGCCGCCGGGCCATTTCGTTCATTGTGACTTTCTGATCAACCAGACGGTGAAGGAGGCGGCGATCGACGAGGCTTAATCGCGTATAATATCCGGACAAGAAAAAATCTCCAAAGTGAAGCCATTGAAAATTATTAGCATAATATCGACAAGGCCGAGGACCGCGCGCGCATGGTGGCGGTTTCGGACGCCATTTTTGCAATAACCCGCAAGCATGGAGGCATCTTCTGGGGCGAACATGGCAAGGGATTGCGCGGTGCCTACCTTCGGGATTGGATCGCGGCGGAAGCCTATTCTGCGCTGCAGGGCATCAAAGCTGCCTTTGACCCGGAGGCGCGTTACAACCCCGGCAAGCTGGTAACCAACAAGATGCCCATCATGGGCATTGCGACAACGCCGTTTCGTGCGTTCAACGGGCCGGAGGGTGATCCCCTTTCGCTCGCCTTCCGCTGCAATGGCAACGCGCAATGCCTGAGCTACGCGAAGACGACGCCCATGTGTCCAAGCTTCAAGGCAACGGCGGATATCCGTTACAGCCCCAACGGCAGGGCGGATGCCCTGCGTACCTGGCACAAGGCTCGCCGTGAGGCTGACGCTGATCTGCCTGTTCTGGAAAAGGATGATGGCGACATTGGACAAGTGTCTTGGGTGCAAGGCCTGCGCCTCCTCCTGTCCTGTGCAGGTAGACATTCCGACCATGCGACAGGCCTTTATGGCCGATTATTTCAAGCGACATCGCCGGCCGCTTGCGGATCGTCTTGTGATGATGGCTGAGCGGTTCAGTCCGGCGATCATGGGGCTCGTGCCGTTTCTCGCCCCCGTATGGCCAATTGCCTCGAAGCTCGGTGGGTGGCTGACGGAGAGCCAGGATCTGCCTCGGCATCTGGCTCGGCTTCCCCAGGGTCTGCAGTTACGCGAAGAAGACCTTCATCCGGGACACTTGCCCGAAAACACCTTAATCATCGCGCAGGACTGGTTCACCGCACTTTTCGACGGAGCAGTACAGTGGCAATCGATCGCTGGGCTAAGGGCACTTGGCTACAATGTCCGCTTCCTTCCTATGAGGCCGGGCGGCAAGGTTGCGCTTAGTCTCGGTGACACTGCGGGTTTTCGCCGAATGGCAGATGCCTTTTCCCGTCAGTTGCAAGCGGCGGCGACGACCGGCCTTCCAATTATTGCCCTCGAGCCCGCCTTTGCCATGATGTTGCGCCAAGATTACGCCAAAGCCGGGTTCGCTCTGCCGCCCGTTTTTCTGCCTCAGGAGTTCCTTGCTGTCGAGGTCGATCGGCGTGACTTCCCGAAAGCCAATCATGACAGCCCGATAAAGCTTTTGTCACACTGCACTGAGGCTACCGCCCTCCCGCAGACCGGGATGCTTTGGAAAAAAGTATTCGGGGCAATGGGCCTGAAAACGAATACACCGTCTACCGGGTGCTGCGGCATGGCGGGGCTTTTTGGGCATCAGAGGCGGCATCAGCCGATGTCGCGCCGCCTACTTGATCTTTCCTGGCGTAGCCATATGGAATCGGAGGATACGACCGTCGCAACCGGCTATTCCTGTCGATACCAGGCAAAACGCTTCTCCGGCACGCAGCCGGGCCATCCGCTGGGATTGATTGCCGATTTGCTTTCGAAGTGAAGGGGCCTGGCGGCTTGTCGAGCTGCCGTGTCTTTCGTAAGCTGAAGGAAATTAGAGGAAATGGGCATGCCTGCCAGTATTCGTCATCTCCGGATGTTTGTGGCATTGGGGCAGACCAATTCCGTTACCCGTGCTGCCGATATAAACCATGTCTCACAGCCTGCCGTCACTCAAGCCATTACCAAGCTCAGCCAAGATACCGGGCATGTCCTGCTTCAACGCAGTCCGCAAGGCCTGTTTCTCACCGATGCTGGAACGCTGCTGCACTACCGAGCTGATCGCGCGCTGCGCATTCTTGACAATGCAATGTCAGACATGGATCGAGCGATCCGCATCCAGGCGACATGGCAGCAACTTGCCGCGCTGATCGCGGTTACCGAGACCGAAAACTTCACACTTGCGGCGCACCAGCTCGGCCTTGCCCAGCCGACCGTCCATCGCGCCACCACCATGCTGGAAGGGGCGGCCGGCACGACGTTTTTTCAGCGTACGGCGCATGGCTTGATTTCGACGCGCGCCGCGCTTCAGTTGGCCCAGGCTGCCCGCCTCGCTTTGGCGGAAATTGATCAGGCTGACGCCGATCTGGCGGCTCTCGATGGTCGCGAAGTGGGTCGCATCGTGGTTGGAGCCCTACCGTTGTCGCGCTCGGGTTGGCTTCCACGCGCCATTCTGGCCTTTCGAGAGATCAGGCCGCGGTTGTCGCTGCAAGTGATTGACGGGCGGTACGACGAACTGCTGCATGGTCTGCGCCGGGGCGAAATCGACATGGTTCTTGGAGCGCTACGGTTTCCGACACCTATTGAAGACATCGAGCAGGAACGGTTGTTCGACGACGAGGTGGTCGTCGTTGCGCGGCGCGACCACGCCCTGATGAACAAGGCCGATCTCGTTTTTGCAGACCTGGCGTCGCATCCCTGGGTCATGCCGCGTAGATCCACTCCGTTACGACGGGTTCTCGACACCTTTTTTGGCGCTGAGGCACCAATTAATGTCGTGGAAACATCATCCGTAATCATGATGCGGGAGATCCTGCGGCAGAGCGACCATCTCGGCGGGCTATCGCGTATGCAGGCGGAGGTGGAGCTGGGCGTTCTCGGGATATTGCCGGTGCGCCTGCCCAATGCGATGCGGCCCATCGGAATCACCACCCGCGCCGGCTGGGAGCCGACGCGGGCGCAGAGAGAATTGAGGGACGTGCTGCGGCAGACGGCAGCTGAACTTAATTAGTCCTTTAAACGCGAAAGAATAGCGTCAGCGCGTTCCGGATAATTCTCATCGCCGGCCGGCAGGATGAGGTCGCCGATCCGCTGCTGCCAGTCGGCTGTTGCGCTGGCCAGTCCGTTGGGCAGACCAAGTTCGGACAGTGTGATGGCAACTTCGCGCATTTCGGCTGCGCGGCGCCTTCCATGCACCATCATGCGCTCCAGATTATAGGCGGCTTGGCGCGGCCAGTCGATATTGGGGTTGGACGACTGCAGCGAGGCAAGAACGCGCTCCTCAATGCCGGCGCGCCGAGCCGCCAACAGGCATTCTGCCGTCAATGCCTCCATGCCCTTGATCATAACAGAGCGTATCATCTTGATGGACGACGCCTCGCCGACTTCAGGACCGGAAACACGCGCTTCCATTCCGAGGCTGGTCAGAACGGCGAGGGCTGGGTCGGCATGCGGGCCCGCCAGCAGCAAAGGTGTGCGATGCAGTTTTGGATAGACCGGCGCCATGATGGCGACATCGACATATCGCCCGCCGGCAGAACTGATGATATCGGCTGATCGCCGCTTGGCGCCCGGCGAGCAGCTGTTGCCATCAAGCCAGAATGCACCAGCCTTTAGGTATGGAGCAGCCTGTTCTGCCGCCAGCACCGCGCGATCGGCTGTTACCAGGCAGAAGACGACATCAGCACCGTCTAAAACGGATGCCCGGTCGGATGCCAACACGATTCCTGTCGCCATCGCCCGTTCGGCCGGTTTTCCTGCTGCGCCGGCCTGTTCGACTTTCTCGTCATAAGCCATCAGACCCGACGAGATGTCTGCTCCCCAACCTTTTGCGAAGGCTTCCGCCGCCTCGCCAAATCCGATGAAGGCGATCTTAGGGTGACGTTCTGTCATATTCTCGTTCCTTATTTCTCTTGTCGTCTTGCGGACATTTGGATGCCGGTGCGGATGACGATCCAGTTGGGAACCTGCCCTCAGCCGAACATCGTATTGGGGATGAGAAGGGCGATCTGCGGAAACAGGATGATCAACAGTAGGCCGACTATCATGGCAAACAGGAACGGCATGACACCGCTGAACACGGTCTTCAGCGGAACATCGCCGGCCACTCCTCGAACCACGAAGACATTCAACCCGACCGGTGGCGTGATCATTCCCATTTCCACGACAATCACGGCAACGACTCCGAACCAGATCGGATCAAAACCAAGCGCGGTAATGACAGGAAAGACGATTGGGACCGAGATCACCAGCATCGACAGGCCATCCATGAACATGCCCATGATGACGTAGGCGATAATGATCGCGAATAGCGTTCCGTAAGGTCCGAGTCCGAGCCCTTGCAGTCCCTCGCCCAGAAGTGCCGGGATCTGCGTGACGGCGAAAAATGGATTGAGAACGTTGGCGCCAATAACAATCATGTACAGCATGGCGGTGGTTTTCAGCGTGTCCATCACTGCCGCCGCAAATCCTGCACGGTTCAGCTTGCGCCCCGCCAGGGCCAAGAGGATGACGAGCGCCGCACCGATGCCGGAGGCTTCGACGGGCGTGAAGGCCCCAATGTAAATTCCCCCAATGGTCAGCACCATCACGGCCATCAGCGGACCTGCCTGCTTCAGGGTGGCAAAACGTTGCCGGATCGGGACGTTGGGGCCCGCAGGCGCCTGTTCAGGTTTGCGCAAGGCGACCAGCCACACCGTCAGCATAAATAACACCATCAGCAGCAGTCCAGGCAGGATGCCCGCCATGAATAGGCGTCCGATCGACTGCTCAGTCAGGATCGCGTAGAGAACGAAACCGGTCGAAGGCGGGATCAAGAAACCCAATGTCCCGCCTGCTGCCACCGCGCCTGTGGCAAGGCCATCGGCATAACCGAGCCGCTTCATTTCCGGCAGGGCCACTTTTCCAATCGTCACCGCTGTTGCGACAGATGATCCTGAGACTGCGGAAAAGGCTGCACAGCCAAGGACCGATGCGGATGCCAAGCCCCCCCGAAAATGCCCTACCCACGCGAAAGCTGCGTCATAAAGACCGCGCGAGAACCCTGCCGCCGATGCAATGTTACCTAAGAGGACGAACATTGGCACCACGATCAGCGTTTCGCTGGCCACGGCCGAATAGCTTTCCGTCAGCATCAGTGCGCCCGCGGTACGCAGCCCTTGAAGTGCCCACATTCCGAAGAAGCCGGCAAGCAGCATGGCGAACGCCACCGGGGTCCGAAAGATCATCAAGAAGAACAGGAAGAAAATACCTAGAAGGCCAATTGTCGTCGGTGACATCATCGGCCTCCCGTGCGGACGATGGTCAAGCACTGCGACGCCATGACGATGACACACAATGCGATGCCAATTGCAAGAATGCCGTAGAACGGCCAGGTCGGCAGGTTGAGCATATTGGTCGTATCTTCGAACTCGTGAGCGTCTAGTGCCTTGAGAATGGCTCGTTGTGCGAGAGTGGACAGGACGAAACCGGAAAGCAGTCGTGAGCCTATATCCCCGATAAACCGGCCAACCCGTCCGATGGCATTGTCAAAGACGTCGACGCCGACATGGCCGCTTTGAGCTGTACAGTAGGGCAAGGCTGCCATGACCAGTGTCAACGCGGCTAGCTGGTTGATCTCGTTAAGACCCAAAACCGGTATGTTGAACGCATACCGCAAAATGACCCCGACCGAGATGAGAATGACTAAAAACAGCATGGCTGCGGCGGCGATGACGGCCAGCCAGACCGTCACCCTTTCAAGCCAGCTTTCTGCCGGCAGAGTTGCATCACCAGACATGCTCATTTCGCCTTCAGAGCATCTGCGACCGCCTGTGCGCCTTCGGTCTGTTTGATTGCCTCGGCAGTGACTTTGTCGGCCGCGGTATTGAATGGCGCGGCCTGCGCTTCGGACAGCGCGATGACTTCCTTGCCCGGCAGCTTGGCGAAATCGGCGAAACCCTTTTCGGCGACAGTTAGCTGGACTTTCTGCCCATCGAGAGAAACCTGCTTTCCGGCTTCGTCAACGACCTTTTGCTGTTCAGGCTTCAGATCAGCGAAGGTCTCCCGGTTCATGAGAATGAAGAACGGGGAGTTGGTGGTCTTCATTCCCTTGGTAATGAAGTTTGCGACTTCGCCAAGTTTGAAGGCGTTGACCGCCGTGCCGTCGATCATCGCCCCGTCGATCACACCGGTCTGCAGGGAGTTATAAATTTCCGACACAGGCATCGAGACCGGTGTCGCGCCCCAGGCTTCGACCAAGAGACCGGTATTGCGGGACGGAACGCGGATCTTCATCCCCTTTAGGTCGTCCAGTGCTCGGACCGGCTTCGACCGGGTGAAGAGAACATTCTCCGCACTGGACCACATCCCCACCAGCTTCACGCGGCGGTATTCCTTGGAGAACTGATCAAGGTGAGCCAGAAGGGTCTGGGTGCCGTCCTTTTCAGTCAGGACGCCGGGTAGTTCCGCGGTGAGAGTCAGTGGGAATTGGGATGCCGTGTAGCCAGGCAGCGAGACTGCAAACTCTGCGACGCCATCGACAACGCGGGAATACTGCTCGACCGGCCCCGCACCCAGTTCGCCCCCATTGTAGAGCTTGACCGTGACTTCTCCAGCGGTGCCCTGTTCCACGGCTTTGGCAAAAGGCTCGAAGGCGCGCGATACATAGGGATGTGTCGGCGCCATGTAATTGGCAAATTTCAGTTCAGCGCCGAAAGCGGACGTCGAAATCAACAGAAGCGCCACGGGCGCGATTTTTGAAGAAAATCTCATGGTAACCCTCCCAGGTTCAAGGCCTCGTGCCTTGTCACCTTGCATAAGATATCTTTGGCCGACGGCCCAATTCAAACACGACGGGCAATCATAAGAATATGCTATAATCTTTCCTTTTCACTGGATGCTAACCTGACATATCCGTGCAGATTTATCTTAACCTGCAATAGCTTTTTCTTATGGATATAACGTTATTCCAATTTGCTTTTCCGTCATGCCACCGATCAGATCCAAAATTCGAGCGAAGGGAGGAAATATTCGCCATGACAATAGTCGTTCATTCAATTTCCCTGGTCCAGGCATCGAACGAGACATCCAAACGTAACGGCCTTGATGGACGTGTGCGCCCCGCTGTAAGTCGCACTTTTTACTGCGCAGGTGACCGATGAATGAGATAGTGTTTCATGACATCGCCCATCTCGGTCATGTCGAGATGCTTACTGACCATTACGACGAAAGCCTGGACTTCTTCACGCGCATCTACGGCCTCAAGCTTTCGGGGCAGGACAAGAATAGCGCCTATCTGCGAGCCTGGGACGATTACGAATACTGCACTCTGAAGCTGACGCGGTCACACACGACTGGCGTCGGGCATATCGCCTATCGCGCCTCTAGCCGAGAAGCGCTTGAACGGCGTGGGAAGGCCATAGAGGCTTCGGGTTATCATGTTCTGGGCTGGAACGAAGGAGACCTCAGCCACGGGCGGGCTTTCCGCTTCGAGGATCCGTTCGGCCATGTCTTCGAAATCTATTACGACACCAACTGGTATGAACCGCAGCTCGAGGCAGAGCGCAGTGCTCTTAAAAATACCGCCAGTGCTTTCACCGGCGCTGCGCCCCGCCGATTGGACCACCTCAACCTCTTATCTACCGACGTTACTGAATTCAAACGCTTCATGGAGACCTGCCTCGGTGCCCGCGTCACTGAATTCATCCAGCTCGACAACGGCCGGATGGGCGGTGCCTGGTTCACTGTCAACAACAAGACGTATGATCTTGCCTGCACGGAGGAACATGGTGGCGGTGTGGGAAGGCTCCATCACGTGACGTATGCCACCGATCAGCGCGAAGACATTTTGCGTGCCGCCGACATTTTCCTTCAAAACGGTGTGCATATCGAAACCGGCCCCCACAAGCACGCCATTCAAGGGACGTTCTTCCTTTATGTCTGGGAACCAGCGGGCAACCGCGTCGAACTCGCCAATTCAGGCGCACGGCTCATTCTTGCTCCCGATTGGCGGCCGATCATGTGGACTGAAGCTGACCGAAAAAGGGGCCAGGCATGGGGCTTGAAGACGATCGAGACCTTTCACAGCCACGGTACGCCACCGATCTTGAAGGATTGACTGGATCAGAGGACTGACCGCCCAAATCGGCGACGTCCCTACGCCAAGCGTTTCTGACAGCCATCTTGACTATCCGAAGCGCTCGGTCCAGCGGATCAGCGGCCGCGCCAGCGGCATAAGAAGAAATATGCGCACGACCTGCGCTGCCGTTACAACTGGGACGCTCTGGTGGAGGAACTGCGCCGTCAGCGCCATTTCGGTGACACCGCCAGGCGCGATGCCGAGAACGGCGCTGCGCCAGTCGAGGGGCGTGAAACGGGCTAGAACTGCCGCAGATCCGCATGTCAGCACCAACAGACAGACCGTTCCCAGCAGCGAGATTGCCAACTCCCTACCCGCGCCCCGTAACAGGCTCGCCTGAAAAGTTGATCCAAGCCACGACCCGAGAACCACTTGTGCAGTGGCCAAAACGACAGGGGGGTAATGCGGCAAGGCGACGCCGCCTGCCGTCAGCATTGCCGCGATTGTCAAAGGCCCAAGAAAAAAGGGATTTGACCAATTGAGGCTTCTGAACAGCAGGCCGCCAACCAAGCCGATAATGGGAAGGGTCGCCAACCAAGGGTCAAGAAATGCTTCCACTCCTGCGGCGCTCGGCACTGCTCCCCTGCGCGCGCCATCAACAAGGTAGAGAATCGTAGGGATGACCACGACGACTGCAGCAATGCGCAGCGACTGCGCTTTTACGACCGGCGCGGCGGGTTGACCGACGCTCTCGGCGATGATGGCAGCTTCCACCGGCGCCAATGGAAATGTCGCCAACGCCATGCGTGACAGCCGGACGCCCGCCAGTTTTGCCTGAACGAAGGCGACGACCAGCGAGAAGCCTGTCGTCATTGCCGCCATGCCGACCAGAAGAGGCAGAAGGTCAAGGACGATGGTAAGCGCATCGCCGGTGAAGGAAAGACCGACGGTTGTCGACACCACAGCCTGTCCAAAAGGGCGGGTGCGGACCGGAAGCGGGCGGTGGATTAGGCCGCGAAGGGAAAGACCCGCCGTCATCAACAGCGGGCCGATCATCCACGGCAAAGGCATGTGCAGAGCCGAAAACACCCAGCCCGCCACGGCCGCCAGCATATAGGTCATCACCAGCCGCCGCCAGCCATGTCCATTCGGCTGACCTGTGCCGGAGATGGGCCTCATGGCATCGGCAGCCCGAGCAGCTTTCCGAAAAGAAGCACGGCAATCAACCAAAGCCCTAGCCCGGTTGCCCCGGCTCGCAGGAGCCGACGCTCACCAGGAAAAAGTAATGTCACAAGTCCGGATGCGGCAGCGATCGATAAAGGCAGCCCTATCCAGTTGACGCCCGCTAGGCAGATGACGAAGATCAGGAAAGCAACAAATGCCCTATGCGCCCTCGAAAAATCGCCTTGCTCGTCTGCGAATGCTCCTCGCATCGTGATGACGAGATAGGCCAGGGAACAGATCGTCCCAAAGATTCCAACCTGAACCGGTAGGGCGCCAGGTCCGGTATCACCGGTCGAGTGACCGGCCGGCAAGGCCAGCGCCATCATCAGGAATGCGCCGCAACCGGCAAGGCAAGCGACGCCGGCGATGAGGTCGCTGACCGGGTAAACCCGGCCAGCGCGAGTAATATCTCGATCGCTCATTTCACAAATCCGGCAGATTTGAGGAACTCAGCCTGTTCGGTCAGATCTTTTTTGACGCGACTGGTGAACTCTTCCTCGCTCCAGTTCGGGCTGTCCTGAAACTGCTCTTCCTGGAATTTCTTCCACTCGGCAGACGCAGTGACCTTGTCGATTGCGGTCTGGATCGACGCAACCACGTCATCCGGCGTGCCTGCTTTGACAGCAACGCCACGCCAAATCGCCCCTTCGAGATCGAAACCCTGCTCCTTGAAGGTCGGTGCATCGGGCAGGAACGGCGAGCGTTGGGCAGTGCTGACACCAAGAAGCCGGATTTCACCGCTCTTCACCTGCGACAGCGCTGTCGACGGTGTCATCATTGCCGCATCGATATGCTTGCCAAGAAGCGCCAGCGTCACCTTGCCCGAGGCATCGTGCGGGATCCACCCGCTTTCGAAACCGCCCTGTTTCATCATCTGGTACAGCATGTACTGGTGAAATCCGCCAGACGAATGACCGCCCACCTTCATACCGTTGGGATGATCCTTCATATATTTGACGAAATCGTCGACGCTCTTGTAGGGGCTGCTGTTTAGGACAGCGAGAGACGACGGTTCCGACTGCATGGCCCGCAGCAACCTCAGATCATCGACCTTGAACGGGATCAACCCTTGCGCGATGCCAAAGGTCAAGGTGCCGGTCAGCACCAAGATGTTGTAGCCGTCGGCCGGCTGCGCGACGATCTGCGACAGGCCGACAGCACCGCTTCCGCCGGCACGGTTGTCGACCTTCACGGTCCAGCCGCTTTCCTTTTCCAGCAGTTCCGCAAGTTTGCGGCCGTAGGTATCGAGAGCGCCGCCGGCGCCTGACCAAACCACGAGGGTCACGGCTTTCGTCGGATAGTCTGCGGCCGCGGCAGCCCGAGGCAATGCGGCGCCTGTGACTGCAGCCATGCAAAGAGCGGCAATGGTGGAGCGCAATAAATGTCCCAAACCTCGGGACTCATTCATGGTTGTGGTCGCGGTGTGCATCGTTTCTCTCTCCCTGAAATGATGGCTAGATGCGTGGATGGTATGGCTCAGGCCGGATCGACGGCCACAACGCGTCGTGCAGACCAGAGCCGATAGATCGGCACCGCTAGGCTGACGGCGCTGAGGATCAGGAACAGCACGCTGATCGGGTCGGTCAGGAAGATCATGTAGCTTCCCTGCGACGACACGAGCGCCGTGCGATAATTGGATTCAATCAGGTAGCCGAGGACCATTGCCAGGATGACCGGCGCCACGGGGAAGCTGAGTTTTTTCATGAGATAGCCGAGAAGGCCAAACCCGAGCGTCATCCAGACATCGAACATCAGGTTGCGGATAGCGAAGGAGCCGAGCACGGCAAAAGCGAGAATGCCGGCGGCGATTACTCCGGTCGGAAGCAGCAATGTGCGGGCCATTATCGGCAGGAAGAGCGACCCAACGAGATACTGTACCAGCGATGCAATGATAACGCCGAAGAGGATCGAATAGACCAGAGCCGGCGATTCCGTGAACAGCTGCGGGCCAGGATGCAGGCCGTGCATGATGAGGGCGCCCATCATGATAGCAGTTGTCGGCGATCCCGGTACACCCAGCGACAAGAGCGGGACGAGAGCGCCACCGACCGTTGCATTGTTGGAGGCTTCGGGAGCCGCGATACCGTTGGCGGCGCCCTTGCCATATTCCTGCGGGTTCTTGTCGCGGGCGCGTGCATAATCTCGGGCGACCCAACAGGCGATGTTGCCCCCGACGCCGGGTAAAATGCCCAGCAAAGTACCGATCACCGAACCGGACACCATGGATCGCCAGGTTTCCTTGAGCAGGGCGGCCGACATGAAGACGTGCCCTACACGGCTTTCACCCATCTTGGTGCGCCGGGCCTGCTTTTCGGCAAGGGCGATAGCTTCAGAGACCGCAAAAAGCCCGATCAATGCGGCTAGGAACGGAACGCCCTCGTAAAGCTCGAACTGGCCGAATGTGAAGCGTGGCGTTCCAGCAATCGGATCGATGCCGACGGTGGCAAGCGCCAAGCCAAGAACAGCGCCTAAAAGGCCCTTGACCAGCGAGCCACCTGAAAGGGCTGCAACTGAAGTCAGGCCGAACAGGCCGACAGCGAAATAACCCGCCGGGCCAAACTGCAATGCCAACTTCGCCAGCGGCATAGCCAGCAGAAGAAGTGCGAGCCCACCGAGAATCCCGCCGACCGTGGAGGCGGTCAAGGAAATCGAGATTGCCTCGTTTGCCCGTCCCTTCTGCGCCATCGCATAACCGTCGATGGCGGTCGCCGCGGCGGCCGCGGTCCCTGGCGTCGATAGAAGAATAGCACTTATCGACCCCCCGTATTCGGCGGAGGTGTAAAGGGAAATCATCAGCAGCATGCTGAGTTCGGGAGACATATTGTAGGTGAAAGGGATCACCAGACTAAGTCCGATAGACGGACCAAGGCCTGGCAAGGCGCCGATAACTACCCCAAGTAATGCCCCGATGAGCAGAGCCGCGATGCCTGATAGGCTAAAGATCACAGCCAGCGACTGGATTATGCCGTCCATACATTTTCCTCCCGATTGACCAAATCCGGGCGCCACTCCTCAGGCATCCCAATCAGTCACTTGTTCCTCTGCCCAAATAACCTTCAGGACAATTTAAAACAGCAAGTTTCTATATAACTTTATGCTATTGTGGCGCGACGCCCTTTTGTAAAGCTGCACCCTGCGACCTCGCAGATTGCAACACAGCGACCTGGTGCCAACGGTCAGGGCCAGTAGATGCGCATGGGGTTATCGACCAACAGTTTTTGTTGGAGAGTTACCGTTGGCGCGATGTGCGGGATGAAGTCAACGAGATGGCCGTCATCCGGCATGTGCGATGTCATATTGGGGTGTGGCCAGTCCGTTCCCCACAAAACGCGATCGGGAAATTGCTCCACGAGCATACGCGCGAAAGGTACGACATCTTCATAGGCAGGACCGCCGATCTTCGACAGACGCTCGGGGCAAGTGACCTTGCTGATGATGTTTTCGTGTTCCGTCATTAGACGGACGAAACGGCCGAATTCCGGGCCGCTTGCAGGCTGCGTCACATCTGGACGACCCATGTGATCGACCACGACGGTCGTCGGCAGCGACGTGAAGAAATCCCAACGCTCCTCGAGATCCGTCGCTTCAAAATAGATGACGACGTGCCAGCCGAGCGGCGCAATACGGTCAATGATGGCGTGATAGTAGGCGTCCGGCTTCGGGTCGACCAGGCGTCGCACAAAGTTGAAACGTACTCCGCGCACGCCGGCTTCGTGCAACTCAGAAAGTTCGTCGGCCGATACCGTGTCGCGAACCGTTGCCACACCACGGGCCTTGTCATTTGAGGCGCGCAATGCGTCTACCAGCGCCCGGTTGTCGGCGCCGTGGCAGGTGGCCTGAACGATGACATTGCGTTCGAAACCGAGATAGTCGCGAAGAGCGAATAGCTTGTCCTTGCCGGCGTCGCACGGGGTGTATTTGCGCTCAGGTGCGAAAGGAAATTCATCGCCTGGTCCAAACACATGGCAATGGGCATCGACCGCCCCGGCTGGAGGGCGGTAGCTTGGCTTGCTCGGTTCGGGGGCAAAGCACAGCCACTTCGGATCCATCTGAAACTTCGGCATCACAGCCCCCTCGACTTGAGCTGCGCGTCGAGCCGTGGATAGACCCGACGGGCGTTTAACTCGAAGACTTTCCGCTTGTCGGCGTCGGAAATTTGCAGTGCGTCGACATAACGCTTGGTGTCATCGAAATAGTGTCCGGTTTGCGGATCGATCCCGCGCACGGCACCTACCATTTCCGAACCGAACAGGATGTTGTCGATATCGATCACTTCGAACAGAAGATCGATTCCCGGCTGGTGATAGACGCAGGTATCGAAAAACACGTTCTTCATCACATGCTGGTCAAGCGGCGGGCGCTTGAGCATATCCGCCAGCCCGCGGTAACGTCCCCAGTGATACGGAACAGCGCCACCACCGTGAGGGATGATGAAGCGCAAATCCGGAAAGTCTTTGAACAGGTCACCTTCAAGAAACTGCATGAACGCTATCGTGTCGGCAGCGATGTAATAAGCACCGGTCGCGTGCATGGAACAATTGCAGCTACCCGACACATGGATCATTGCCGGCACGTCAAGTTCGACCATTTTTTCAAAAAACGGGTACCAGGCGCGGTCGGTCAGGGGTGGGGCGCTGAATTGCCCACCTGACGGATCCGGATTGAGGTTGCAGCCGACGAATCCGAGTTCGGAAACGCAGCGCTCCAGTTCCTCAATCGAGGTCTCTATCGAGATACCTGGCGTTTGCGGCAGCTGGCAAACGCCGGCAAATGTTTCGGGATAAAGGTCTACGACCCGCTTGATCAGATCGTTGGAACGCCGTGCCCAGACCTGGGCAGCCGACTGGTCACCGATATGCGGGGCCATCGCCGAGGCACGGGGAGAAAAAATCGTCATATCGGCGCCGCGTTCGCGCAGCAACCGCAACTGGTTGGCCTCGATCGTCTCGCGGATCTCATCGTCCGATATGTCGGGGTAGGCAGGGTCGATGTCGCCGCCACTCTTGATGGCGTCTTCCTGCTGCGCGCGCCATTTCGTGTGGGCGGAAGGCGCGGTCGTATAATGGCCGTGGCAATCGATGATCATGACGTTGAAATACCTCCTGCACGTGCGAACGGTCGGCATAAGCAGAGCGCGTCGCAGATTTCAAAATGAACGTGGAAGGCGGGTCGCGCTGTCATGCCTGGCGAGCGGCTCTCCTCCCAACTCGTGGGCAAAGTGTATCGAAGAGATTTGTATCAGGCATATCGAAACGGCTTCTTCTCCATTAGTTTTTCTGAAGTCCATTCTTCACATGTAGTCTTGAATTCGGTGATGAACGCCGTCTGCAGCTGCGTGGGGCGCCAGTCGCTACGGGTGGTCAGGCCAATCTTGCGCTTTGAGGTGAAGCTGCCGCCGACTTCGACGAGGAGGCCGGCACGGCGTTCGAAGACGAACTGATCACGCGACATCAAGGTCAGCCAATCATCGTTCAGCATGAGACCGCGACCGATCGTTACGGAATTGCTTTCGATATGAACAGGAGGAGGCTCTAGCCCGTTTTCGCCAAAGATGGCTTCCCAGCGCGTCCGCATCGGCGCACCGCCCGTCGCAATCACCCACGGGAAGCTTCGCAAACTTGATAATGTCGGAGGTGAACCTCCAGCCAGGGGATGGCCGGCGCGAGCGACGATGACGAGGTCGTCGTCGAAGACGGCTTCCTGAACCACATCTCCCACGGGTACTGGCTCGCGAAGAGCGCCGATAAGTACGTCCAACTGCCCATTACGCAGGCCGGCAAGCAAATCGGTATAAGGACCTTCAATGACGTCGATCCTTGCGGCCGGATTAATGTGATAAAAGCGCGATAACGCCCGGGGAAGCAAGATCGCCTGTGCCATCGGCAATGTGCCGATAGCAATGCGTCCCGCCCCCTCAAGCCGCAGTGCCGCTAGTTCGTCATATCCGGCTTCAATTTCCGAGAAGGCCAGCCGTGCGAACCGAAGGAGACTTGTCGCAGCGGGGGTGGGTTGGACCGTCTTGCCATGTCGCGCCAGTAGCAAAATGCCTAGCAATTGCTCCAGCTCGCGCGCGGATCTGTGTAGAGCCGGCTCGGATAGCCCGGTCAGTTTCGAAGCGAGTGCAAAGCTTCCGGTCTGATCGACAGTCAGTAGGGACCGAAGCTGGCCGAAGGTGATGCGTCGCTCGATATTGGGTAAAGCCGGCAATCGTGCTGATCTGCGCACATTCTGTCCGCCGCGTACGATGTAAGCGAGCGCACGCTCTATGCGTATGCGCATCAACTCTCCTGCGCGCGTCGAGGTGACGCCTCCGGGCTGGCGCTCAAATAGGGCATGTCCCAGTTGCGCTTCGACTTTTGCCACCGCCTGCGTGATCGCCGGCTGCGACAGGTTAAGGGCTTGGGCGGCGGCGCTTATGCTGCCTAGCCGGGCGGCGGCGGCAACGGCTTCGAAATGCCGCAGATTGATGTCACGGGTCATATCCATGGCGATACTTAACCAGAGCTTATGGCTTGCGCGCAAATCTATTTTGCCTTTTTCACCAGTCCATTCCTTAATTCACCGAAGAGGGGAGGAAGAGGAGGTCTTCCGAGAACTCGGTCTCTGACATTTTTTGATGTCGGTTAGCCCCATGTGGCAGAACCGGGTGGGAGCAATTTTCTCCATCTCATGACGTTCGGATCAGCCAGCGCGATGGTTGTTGGTGGCGATCCGGAAAGTGACATTGCGCCGTCAGGCGCCGGGCGTTCCGCGCGACTTGTATTTGATGAGAGCTGGAATGCCCAAGGAGGAATAGACATTTGACGTATTCATCAGTCAGCAATCCGTCCCCGTCGAGCTCGGCGCTAAAGACCGGCGGCGGTAGGTTCGGGATCCTTGCCCAGCTCTGGTTCCAGGTTCTTGCTGGAACCGTTATCGGCATCCTGCTGGGACATTTTGCGCCGGACATCGCCGTGGCGATGAAGCCGTTCGGCGATGCGTTCATCAAAATGATCCGCATGATGATCGGGCCGATCATCTTCGTGACGGTCGTTCACGGCATTGCCGGTATGAATGATATGAAGAGCGTTGGCCGCGTCGCCCTGAAATCAATTCTTTATTTCGAAGCGATTACCACGATTGCCCTGATTTTCGGCCTCGTCGCAGTCAATCTATGGAAGCCAGGCGCTGGCATGAACATTGATCCGACAACGCTCAATGCCGACTCGATCAAGTCCTATGTCGCCACCGCCCATGACCAGTCCCTGACGGACTATTTCATGGGCATCATTCCCGACAGTTTCGTCAGCGCTTTCACCGAAGGGCATGTGCTCCAGGTTCTGTTCATCTCGGTTCTGTTCGGCATTGCCCTTGCAGCGATCGGTGAAAAGGGACGTCCGGTCTACACCGTGATCGAAAGCGCCTCGCAGGGTCTTTTCAAGATCATCGGCTACATCATGTACTTCGCACCGCTGGGAGCGTTTGGCGCAATTGCTTTCACCATTGGGCAGTTCGGTACGTCCTCGCTGTGGTCTCTCGGTTCGCTGATCATTGAGTTTTTCGTGGTTTGCACGCTGTTCACGGCAATCGTGTTCGGTGGCATCGCCTATTGGTGCGGTGTCAGCCTGTGGCGCCTGTTCAGCTACCTCTGGGACGAAATCATCATCGTGGCAGCCACGACTTCGACTGAGACCGTGCTGCCGAGGCTAATCCAGAAAATGGGCAAGGCGGGTTGCGAGGAGTCTGTCGTCGGGTTCGTCGTTCCGGCAGGTTACTCCTTCAACCTCGACGGGACATGTCTTTACCTCACCACCGTCGCGGTGTTCCTGGCGCAGGCTACCAACACGCCGCTGACAATCTGGCACGAACTAACGCTGATCGGCGTGCTGCTCCTGACCTCCAAAGGTGCCGCGGGCGTGGCGGGAGCCGCGTTCGTAGTCCTGGCGGCAACTTTGAACACAACGGGCGCTATTCCCGTCGCCAGCATTGCGCTCATCCTCGGCATTCACCGCATCCTGGCCGAGGGACTAACCTTCGTGAACCTGATCGGCAATGCGCTAGCCTCTGTCGTAATCGCGAAATGGGAAGGCAAGCTCGACGAGAAGTTGCTGGCTGAAACCATCGGTACACGTCGCCTACAGCGCATCCACGGCGTGAGCGCAGCCTAAGCTCCGCCGCGAAAAGTGTTTATCTGAAAGGAAATTTAAAAATGGGTATCGTCGTACAGAATATCGAACGTGCAAGTGCCGACACCATTGCGAAACTCGGTGCTGCCGGCGTGGCGACCGTTCACGAAGCGCAAGGGCGCAAGGGTATGCTGGCAAGCTATATGCGGCCGATCTACGCCGGCGCCCAAGTTGCCGGATCGGCGGTGACGATCTCATCGCCCCCCGGTGACAACTGGATGCTGCACGTGGCGATCGAGCAGCTGAAAGAAGGCGACACTCTCGTCCTCGCGCCGACCTCGCCCTGCGATAACGGCTATTTCGGCGACCTGCTTGCGACATCGGCAATGGCGCGAGGCTGCAAGGGGCTGGTGATCGATGCCGGTGTCCGCGATATCCGCGACCTGACCGCCATGGGGTTTCCGGTGTGGTCGAAGGCGGTATCGGCGCAGGGTACGGTGAAGGAGACGCTCGGTTCGGTAAACGTGCCCATCGTCTGCGCCGGAGCGCATATCGAGGCGGGAGACATCATTGTCGCCGATGACGATGGCGTCTGCGTGGTCCGACGCAGCGAGGCCGACCAAGTTCTAGCAGCTGCTGAAAAGCGCCTCGCTAATGAGGAAGCCAAGCGGACCCGCCTGGCCGCGGGAGAGCTAGGGCTTGACATCTACAGCATGCGTCCGACGCTCGAGCAGAAGGGCCTGAAATATGTATGAATATGGCATTCCCTGCCTCTGGATGCGCGGCGGGACCTCCAAGGGCGCATACTTTATGGCGGAGCATATGCCGGCCGATCCGGTCATTCGCGATGGCCTTCTGCTAAGGATTATGGGCTCGCCTGATACGCGCCAGATCGACGGCATCGGTGGTGCCGACCCGCTGACGTCAAAGGTTGCCATTCTCTCTCCCTCGAGCCGTGACGATGCCGATGTCGATTATCTGTTCCTGCAGGTCTTTGTTGATCAGGCGTTGGTCAGCGACGCGCAGGGGTGCGGAAACATCCTCGCTGGTGTCGGTCCAGCGGCAATCGAGCGCGGACTGGTGGCGGCGAAGGGCGACCTGACCGAGGTCAGGATCCATATGTTGAATACGGGAGAGGTGGCGGTGGCCAAGATCTCCACACCGGGCGGTCGCGTATCTTATGTCGGCGATACGGAAATTGCCGGCGTACCGGGACGTCACGCGGCCGTGCCGCTGCTATTCGAAAACACGGCCGGCGCAATGTGTGGCGCGCTTCTCCCGACCGGCAACAACGTAGATGTCATTGACGGTGTCGAGACAACACTGATCGACAACGGAATGCCGTGCGTCATCATGCGCGCAACGGATTTTGGCCTGAGCGGCAACGAGACGCGCGAGGAAATAGAAGCCAATGATGCTTTAAAAAAGCGTATCGAGTCCATCCGTCTGCAGGCCGGGCCGATGATGAACCTCGGCGATGTCACCAAGGCATCCGTGCCAAAAATGACCTTGGTCTCTGCCGCCACGGATGGCGGCGCTATTTCGACGCGTAGCTTCATCCCGCATCGGGTGCATGCCTCCGTCGGTGTACTTGCTGCAGTGACCGTGGCGACCGTTACCCGCCTTGAGGGCAGTCCGGCAGCGGCCCTCGTTAATGCGCCCTCTGACGGCCGGTACCTGATTGAGCATCCGACCGGCGCGATGGAAGTATTCCTGGAAATCGATGCCGAAGGACAGGTCAAGGCGGCCGGTACTGTGCGCACGGCACGGAAGTTGTTTGACGGTCGGGTGTTTCCTGTAGCGGCCAAATGAAGAGGTATGGGGCTGGAGGCCTGCCTGGTGTGAGGAGACCGGGAAAGTGTCAGCCCCATGGACAAACAAGGATAAAAACGCCGCGCTATGCGGTCAAACGGGAGGAGCAGACATGAACCAACTATCCGGAATGATATCGCGTTACCTTCGCGTGTGTAGGCTTGGTGCCGTGGCGCTGGCTTTGTCGCTATCGGCAAGTGCCGCAACGGCACAGTCCTATCCTTCTCGTGACATCACACTGGTACTTCCGTTTGGTCCGGGCGGCATCGCAGATATTACCGCCCGTATCGTCGCAGATGCCTTGGGCAAAGAGCTCGGGCAGCAGATCATCATCATGAACCAGCCGGGCGCTGGCGGCGCAACAGCAGCTCAAGCCGTGCTCAACGCAGAGCCGGACGGTTATACGCTCGCTTTGTTTTCGAATGGTACGGCGATCAGCGTTCCCCTGTTCAAAAAGTTACCGTTCGATCCCGTCTCCGAGTTTGTGCCGGTATCGAGCCTGGCCTATTTCGATTTCGTCTTCGTCACCAAGGCGGATGGTAAGTTCAAAACGCTTAAGGACGTCCTCGATGCGGCCAAGGCCGAGCCCGGTGCGCTGAATGTCGGAACTATCAATACGGGCAGCACTCAAAATCTTGCCGCCGAGTTATTTAAATCTGCTGCCGGAATTGATTTCACCATCGTGCCGTACAAGGCAACTCCAGACTTGCAGGTTGCTTTGCTTGGTGGAGAAATCGATATGATTATCGACAGCCAAACCGCGCTTCAGGCAGCCTTACAGAAAAACCAGGCGATCGCGATCGCGTCCTCCGGCCCGAGAAGGTCTAGCCTGACGAGCGATGTACCTACGGTGACGGAAGCAGGAATTTCGGGATATGATGTAACGTCTTGGAATGCCATTTTTGCGCCAAAGGGTACGCCGGATGAAGCTCGTACCGCGCTGTACAGGGCATTAACGTCCGTGCTGGCGGATGAAGCTATCAAGAAGCGTTTTGCCGAACTTGGGGTCGAGGCTCGGTCGAGCAAGCCAGAGGAAATTGGAAATCGTCTCAACGAAGACATTGAAAAATGGAGTGCGGTAATCGAGAAGGCCGGTATTCCAAAACAGTGACGTGACAGATGTAAGTGGACCGCCGTGCAACGCGCTAGGTTTGTCTTGGCGCGAGCGAATTGTCGGAATTCGCTCGTTTATTGTGAACGAACACAATTAGGGCAGTGGCAGTCAAGAGACAGCATGCGTGATGGAACGGGCGACCGCAGGAGCGGCCGCCCTCGTAGATTAAAGCCCCTCGCAACCCAACTTGCTGAGGGTTGCATCTACCCAGGTCCGATCGTTGGCACCGGCCTTGATGTTTGCCATCTGCTTGGTCTCTGCCTCATGCTTCTTCGTCGCAGCCGCATATACCGCTTCGACGTCGTTTATTCCGACACTCAGTAGACCGTCAGCATCTCCGCAGACGAGGTCCCCAGGATTGATGACCATTCCGGCGATGGAAATGGGAACGTTCACCTCGCCTGGACCGTCTTTGTAGGGACCACGATGGGTAACACCGGCGGCGAATACCGGAAAGCTGCCGGCCAAAAGTTCGGCGCTATCTCGGATCGCGCCATAAATGACAATACCGCCCAAGCCGCGCTGTTCCGCATGGGCCACCATCAGCTCGCCGATGATTGCATTGGAAAGATCTCCGCCGGCATCGACGACTACGATGTCGCCAGGCTCTGCAATATCAAGGGCTTTATGGACCATCAAATTATCGCCAGGGCGAGCCTTAACTGTCACAGCCGGTCCAACCATGGTGCCACCTGTGTAGTAGGGGCGCAGCGCAGCGCCTCCTGCAGTCATACGGCTCATTACGTCGCTGACATTGGCAACGGGAAGTGCTCTAAACGCATCTACCCATTTTGTCGCAACCTTACGCTCGCGCTTACAAATGCGAAAACCAATCATTCTATTCCTCCTATCGAATATTGCCCCGCTCATGCGGCGGCGATGAGATCCCGATTGGCGAGAGCCCGATCGTCGAAGCTGCGCCCTTCCAGAACGTCGATGATGTGCTGGGCGCTTTGTACTGCCATGTTGCGCAGCGCCGAGCGGCTGGCGCCGCCGACATGGGGTGTGGCGATCACATTGGGCAGCGACCAGAGTGGATTGTCTGCCGCAGGAGGCTCGATCTCGAAACTGTCCAAGGCCGCGCCGGCGATCGTTTCTGATCGCAATGCCTGAATAAGAGCCGCCTCATCGACCACCGCGCCACGTGCCGTGTTGACAAGAAACGCTGTCGGTTTCATCAGAGCCAGCTTTTCAGCGTTGATCAGGTGATGCGTCTGAGGCATCAGCGGGCAATGAAGGCTGACGACATCCGCCACTTTCAATACGGCATCAAGGTCGCGGCTGACTGCTACATCGCCGGTGGCGCTTGCGAAGGGATCGTATGCCGCAATCTGCATGCCAAGGCCTCGCGCCAGAGATGCGGCCCGCTGACCTATCTCACCGTAACCGATGACACCGAAGACAGCGCCGGCAAGGTCGCGACCTACATACTTTGTCTTTGGCCAGCTGCCGCCCTTCACGGCGGCGTTCAGGGGAACGACATCCTTCATCAGGCTGACCGTCAGGCTGACTGCCAGTTCCGCCACCGACTGGGCGTTCGCTGCCAGCGCACGCAGAACCGGAACACCGCGGTCCGAGGCCGCTGAAAGATCGATGTTGTCGACGCCGCTTCCGTGCTTTGCGATCACCTTCAATCGAGGTGACGATAAGATTACGGATCGGTCAATCTGACCTTGCCGTACAAGGATGGCGTCGACCTCGTTATCGCTGGCGATCGCAGCTAGATCCTCCGAAGTGGAGTAAGCCGGTGCATAGATCGCTTGCACTTGATGTGATGTGAGTAGCTGCCTGGCTTCCTCAACAAGTTCCGCGCCGGTGATCATCACTCGAAGAGACCGGCCGCCTCCATTCTCTGTTGCCGCGCTCATATGCTCCTCCTGCATTTTGTCGCCACTGTGCAAACAGGGGTGCCCTGTTGACGAATGTCATTTATCGCGTATTGTACTTATTGAAAAGAGGGTGTACCCAGTACAACGATTATTGGCTCCGCAATCTTTTTGGGAGGAATTCATGCCGGGTAATTTGGCTGGCGTCGCTGCTGTAGAGCGCGCCGCATCATTGTTGGAAGCGTTCACCGACCGTGATTTCACGCTGACGTTGGCTGAGCTTGCGCGTCGCGTTGAGCTCGACAAAGCGACTGTTCTGCGCATCTCCCGCTCTCTTGCCAAACACCAACTTCTCATTCGCAATGACGATGCGAGTTGGCGTCTGGGTCCGAAGCTGATGAAGTTGGGGAATATCTACCAGTCGACATTCCGGGCCTCAGACATCGTCGAGCCTTTGCTGGCCTCTCTCGTTGCAGAAACGGGTGAAAGCGCGGCTGTATATGTTCGCGAAGGTGATGAGCGGCTTTGCCTTTTTCGCCACGACTCCCACCAATCCATTCGTCACTCCGCACGGGTCGGCAGCACGTATCCCTTGGATCGAGGAGCGCCGGGTCGCGTGATCCTGGCGTTCTCCGGGCAATCGGGAGAAATCTACCAACAAATTCGCGAGGCAGGATACTTCGCAACTCAGGGCGAGCGCGATCCCCAGGTCGCGAGCCTGGCCGTGCCTGTGTTCCGTGATGGGTCTGCATTGTTTGGCTCACTCGCCTTGACCGGTCCGCCGGCGCGCTTCTCGGAAGACGCAATCAAGAAAAATCTCGAAATTCTCCAGGTGGCTGCACGGAAACTTTCCGTCGCCATGGGGGGAGAACTCGGCACAACATAACGCGGGAGCCGGGCCCGCCGCTATCCAATGGAGGATTGGACATGAAGCATTGCAAGATAAAATTCGCATTCGCTGCCGCGGTATTTGCCGCGTCGGCCTCTTATGCTCACGCCGAATGGCCGAATGACCGCCCGATCCAGATGATTGTGGCCTTTGCTCCGGGCGGCAGCACGGACGTCATGGCGCGCGCCATCGAACCGTTCCTGGAAAAAGAACTCGGCGCCGACATCGTCATCGAAAACCGGCCCGGCGCATCTGGCGAAATTGCCTATACGGCGCTGTCCAAGGCAAAGCCTGACGGCTACACTTTCTCCTACATCAACACACCGGGCTACCTGTCGATGCAGGTGCAGCGCAAGCTTGGTTACGATCCCAAGACGATCAAGCCGATCGTCCGCATCGTAGATGACCCGACCGCGATCGTCGTGCCGGCTGCTTCCGAGATCAAGACGCTGAAGGATTTCGTCGACGCTGCAAAGGCAAAGCCGGGCGCTGTCTCCTATGGCTCTTCCGGTGTAGGTACGGATGATCATCTGGCCATCATTCTGCTCGGCGCCGCAACCGGCACGACCTTCACCCACATTCCATTTTCCGGAGCGGGTGAAACCCGTACCGCTATTCTCGGCTCGCAGGTTTCCGGTGGTGGTCTCAACATCAGCGAGTTTGCCGGCAACGATACATCTGGACTGCGCATGATCGCCCATTTCGGCACGGATCGTTCGCCGCAATTGCCGGATGTGCCGACCGCCAAGGAACAGGGATTTGACGTCGAGATGACGTCCGAACGCGGTATCGCGGCGCCGCGCGAACTGCCGGATGAAATCACCCAGAAATTCGGCGAAGCCATGAAGAAGGTTCTCGACAATCGCGAATTCCAGAAACAGGCCAACCAGCTTGCGCTTCCATTGGCTTATCTGTCCGGGCCGGACTGGGAAAAGCAGATGCCGGATCGCTTGGCTCGGTTCCAGAAGATCTGGAACGAAACTCCTTGGGTGAAGTGATGAGCGGCTCCTCCACAGTAAAGCGGGACTATCCCGATATCTTGGCGGGGGGCGTGATGATCGGGTTGGGAGCGCTTGGCCTTTGGGCCGGGCGTGACCTCCAGTTCGGCTCGGCTGCAATGATGGGTGCAGGGTTTCTCCCGGACGTGATCTGCGGAATGCTGATCGCAATCGGTGGTTATGTCCTGATCAAAGCGTTGGGCAAAGCCTACGAACCTTTCGACGAGTCCAACTTCAAGCCTCTGATCATTCTCATTGTCGCAATCGCCGGCTTCGCTTTCATGTCAGAAACGCTGGGTTTTGTCGTCTCGACGATTTGGCTTCTCGTGATCGGCAGTCTTGCTGATCAGGAGTCGCGCTGGCGCGAGATCGCGATCTCCACCGTGCTGCTGACGATCTTTGGCGCTCTCGTCTTCATCTACGGCCTCGGCGTTCAGATGCCGATCCTGCCGTTCTGATCGAGACTGAAAGGAATACCCATGGCATTTCTTGATGTCCTCATGCTGGGCTTCTCCGAAGCCTTTACCCCGACCAACCTCTTCTTCTGTTTTATAGGCGCACTGCTGGGGACGCTGATCGGCGTCCTGCCGGGGATCGGCCCGACTGCCACAGTCGCGATCCTGTTGCCAGTCACATTTTTCCTGCCGCCACTCGGCGCCCTCATCATGCTGGCGGGCATTTTTTACGGCGCGCAGTATGGTGGATCAACGACTGCAATCCTCGTAAATCTTCCAGGCGAAGCATCGGCCGTTGTCACGGCGATCGACGGATACCAGATGGCTCGAAAGGGGCGAGCGGGGGCCGCACTTGCAATTGCCGCGCTTGGGTCCTTCTTTGCCGGCACGGTAGCGACCATTGGTCTTGCGATAGCCGGCCCTACGCTTTCGTCTTTTGCACTGTCCTTTGGACCGGCCGAATATGTCTCGCTTTGTATATTTGGTCTTCTGGCGGCAACGATCCTGGCACATGGATCGGTCATCAAGGCGATCGGCATGGTATGCCTTGGTCTCGTCCTCGGCATGGTCGGCATCGATGTCAACAGCGGCTCGACGCGCCTTACCTTTGGTTCGACCGAACTCTATGACGGTATCGATTTCGTGGTTATTGCCGTCGGCTTGTTCGGTGTTGCCGAGATCGCCAGTAATCTTGAATTTAAGGAAGCGCGTGGCGTGCTGCAAAGTACGATTGGCCGTTTGTGGCCGACCAAGCAGGAATTCAAGGAAAGCTGGGGTGCGGTCCTCCGCGGAACAGGTGTCGGCACCATTCTCGGCGTACTGCCGGGCGGCGGCGCAACGCTCAGTGCATTCAGTGCCTATTCGGTCGAGAAGAAGATTTCCAGGACCCCTGAAAAATTCGGCCATGGGGCGATCGCCGGCGTGGCTGGCCCTGAGGCTGCCAACAACGCTGGTGCGCAGTCTTCTTTCATTCCGCTTCTCACCCTCGGTATCCCATCGAACTCGATCATGGCGATGATGCTCGGTGCCATGACGATCCACGGGATTACCCCCGGACCGTCGGTGATCCAGAACCAGCCGGAACTGTTCTGGGGATTGGTTGCCTCGATGTGGATCGGCAATGCGATGCTGCTGGTCATCAACCTGCCGCTGATCGGTGTGTGGGTGCGTCTGCTGAAAGTCCCCTACCGCTTACTGTATCCAGCGATCCTGCTGTTCTGCTGCATCGGCGTCTACAGCGTCAACAATCGCGGCTTCGATGTCGCACTTGTTATCCTGTTCGGGGTACTCGGCTACGTTCTGCGCAAGGCGAAATGCGAGGCGGGTCCGCTACTCCTGGGATTTGTTCTGGGCCCGCTTCTCGAAACGAACCTGAGGCGCGCTCTTCTCCTGTCGCAGGGCGATCCTCTCGTCTTTGTCGAGCGCCCGATCAGCGCCGTGCTGCTGCTGATCACGGCGGGCATGCTGCTCACGCTGATCCTTCCGGCGATCCGCAAGGGGCGCAAGGAAGCGTTCGAGGCAAGCGAAGACTGACATCATCGGACCTCAATGCGGCCGGCTTCTGTCGGCCGCAATTGCTATCTAGTATAAACCTAGAGAGGCCAACCGTGCCTGGATCAAGAAACACTGCCCGGGTACGCGGCCTGTCCGGAGTCCTTAGTCTCGACGATTTCGAAAAGAAGGCGCGCCGACATCTTCCGCGGCCACTGTTTGGTTATATTGCCGGTGCCAGCGAGACGAATTCATCGCTTCGGCAAAATTCCGAGGCTTTTGCTCGCTTTGCCTTCCGGCCGCGAGTTCTACGCAACGTCTCCAGGCGAACCATGGAGACGACGCTGTTTGGGATCAGCTACCAGGCACCCTTCGGCATCGCACCGATGGGGATCAGTGCCTTGATGGCCTATCGGGGTGATATCATTCTTGCGGAAGGTGCCGCAGAGACGGGGATTGCCGCGATTATGAGCGGATCTTCATTGATCCGGATGGAAGATGTCGCCGCCGCCGCACCGGATACTTGGTTCCAGGCCTATCTTCCGGGCGAGTCCGATCGCATTGATGCACTGGTTGACCGTGTGGCGACGGCAGGTTTCAAAACACTTGTGCTCACTGTCGATACGGCTGCGCTCGCCAATCGTGAGAACAATATCCGCGCCGGGTTTTCCACGCCGCTCCGCCCGAGCTTGCGCCTTGCGTGGGAAGGCATTTCTCACCCCCGTTGGACAATTGGAACATTCCTGAAAACGATCGTTCGTCATGGCATCCCGCATTTCGAAAACTCTTATGCGACGCGAGGCGCTCCAATTGTGGCCTCCAACGTGATGCGTGACTTCGGAAAAAAAGATCATCTCGACTGGAGCCATCTCGAGCGGATTCGCAGCCGCTGGGACGGCAATCTCGTCGTGAAGGGGATCATGCATCCAGACGACGCGGTTCAAGCAGCAGACGCCGGGGCGGACGGTATCATTCTTTCCAATCACGGCGGGCGCCAGCTCGACGGAACGGCCTCCCCACTGCGAGTGCTACCGGACATCGTAGCGAGGATCGATGGTCGAATTCCGGTTATGATAGATGGCGGCTTCCGCCGCGGCACGGACATCATGAAGGCGCTCGCTCTTGGAGCCCGCTTCGTGTTCGTCGGGCGGCCTTTCCTTTACGCAGCCGCAGTTGCCGGGCCTGATGGTGTGCGAAAGGCCACCGAAATTCTCAAATCGGAGATCAGCCGGAACATGGCTCTACTTGGGGCGACAAGTCTGGAAGATCTTTCTCGCGACCTAATTATCGATAAGCACCTTTAGTCCCATACAAGTGACTTCGGCGAAACGCTTCAACGGCAGCGTTTTCGCTCGCGCGATCAACGGGTCGTAGGTCCGGCTCTGTTCAAGAGCTTACCTTACCCTGTGTAGCGGAAGTTTCCTCTGGCGAAGCCTGAGTGCTTTACATTGGCCGGCCTGGGTCAGGGCCTCATCTCACATATCTCCTCGCCGCTTGAGCTAACGATATAGCCGCTTCCGACAGGAGTTTGGGTGAAAAACCGGAAAAACCAAGGATGAACCCTTCCGTTCCTGTGGATTCCGTTCGTGTCTCAGACATCAGCATCGCGTCCACCCCGGCGGCAGCTCTGATCGCTCGCCCAGCATCACGATCGAGGCCGGACGCTAAGCGAACTATCATATGCAACCCCTGCGCCGGCACGGCGGGTATAAGAACGCCAGCAGCGCCTTCGGTGATGATTTTCGCAATCTGATTGCGCGCGTTGCAATAGTGCTTTCGCATTCGCCGCAGATTCGCGGAAACGGTGCCATCGGACATGAGATCTGCAACCGCGTCCTGCATGAAGGCTGGCGGGAAACGATCAATCGCTGCCCGGGCAGACAGGATTTGGCCGAGAGCGTCCGCCGGCACCACCATGTAGCCAATGCGCAATGCCGGAAACAACGTTTTTGCAAAGGTGCCGAGATAGATTACCCGGGTGGTTGAAAGGCCAGCAAGCGGGGTCAGCGGTCGCCCGGTATATCGGAATTCGCTATCGTAATCGTCTTCCAACACCCAGGCGCCCGCATTATCTGCCCATTCGAGAAGTTCGACCCGGCGCCTCATAGACATCGTGACGCCGGACGGGAACTGATGCGAGGGAGTGACATAAGCAGCTTTCGCGTCGGGCGCACGTTTGCGAGCGGCCCGAATGTCCAGTCCTTCGTCATCGACGACAACCGGAACCGGGACAGCACCTGCAGCCGCAAGTGTGGCACGTGCCGCCGCATATCCAGGCTCTTCCATCCAGATCTTGTCTCCTGGCGTAAGAAGTGCGTCGGCGCAAAGACGTAGACCGTGCTGAGTTCCGCTGACGACGACAATGCAGTCGGGATCGCAACGTAAACCGCGGTCCACTGCGAGTGCGGCAGCGATCTGACGACGAAGATGTAGGCTGCCGCGGGGATCACCATAACCCAGATCCAACGGGTCGGCCTCAGAGATGCGGCGGCGGCTGGCAGATGCAAGGCGGGCGAGTAGCGCCGGCTCGACGCGTGGCTGGCCAAGCGCGAAGGGTTTTTTAGGGCCTGGAGGTACTTTAGCCCCGATACCGAACTGCGCTGTGGTCTTTGCCAGGGGCGGCGGAATGGCGGCAACAAAGGTGCCGGACCCATGCCTGGCCTCGACCAGCCCGTCGCTCAATAACTGCTCGTAGGCGGTGACGATGGTGTTACGGCCAATGCCGATCTGATGCGAAAGGGCTCGGCTGGATGGCAGAGCCGTGCCGGAAGGCAGGAGGCCATCGATGATGGCCAGGCGAAGCGCACTGTGCACTCGCTGTGCCTGATTGCGGATCGAAGAATCGAGACGAAGCTGGGTAATGTGTTTGGTCGCAGGCGACGTGGAGGTTTTTTGGTGCTGAGAAGTGGTTGGCATAAATCCTTCAGAACTGGACCTATTTCAGACCACTCTACTGGTCGAAAATGAAAACAACAAGATTATGAAGGAAGCCAGATCATGACCGACCACTTCTCAGACCACTATCCTGTCGATGCCACGAACAAGGTCAAGCGTCGCCATGATCGCGGCTTTTATGATCATGGCACCGTGCATGCACTGCTGGATTCTGCCGCGCTCGCGCATGTAGCCTACGTGATCGATGAGCGCCCGTTCTGCACGCCAACACTCTTCTGGCGCGAAGGTACGCGGCTGTATTGGCATGGCAGCAGCGCAAGCAGGATGTTGCGCAATCTTTCGAAGGGGGAGCCTGCCTGTCTGACCGTCACACATTTTGACAGCATCGTGCTGGCCCGGTCCGGCTTCAACCACTCTGCCGACTACCGTTCGGTCATGGCTTTCGGAACAGCACGGCTGGTGACGGATGTGGTGGAGAGAGACCGCGCGCTGACCATGATGGTGGACCGTTTCTTTCCAGACAGGACTGCTCTGCTGCGCCCAACCACTGGACAGGAGACGAAGGCGACGGCCGTGATTGCGATGGAGATCGAAAAAGCCTCAGCTAAAATCCGCGCTAGAGGCGTCGTCGATGACGAGGAAGATTATGAGCTGCCTATCTATGCCGAACGCCTGCCGATCCGCACAGTGATCGGCACACCCGAACCCTGTCCTCGCATCATACCCGGCGTCGAGCGGCCCACCACCCTTCAATCCTATCGCGAGGGACGACTTTTGGAGGAAGCTTTGCTGGAAGCCTACCAGCTGGCCTACTCCTAAAGCCCGGGCCAAAGGCCGCCATCCAGCCTCAGATTGACGCCGGTGATGTAGCCGGCACGGGGACTTGCGAGAAAGACGACAGCGTCAGCGATCTCCTCAAGCGTGCCGACGCGCCCCACGGGGACTTGAGCAAAAAGAGGCAGGACTTGCCGCTCCACTTCCGACCAAGGTGCATCGGGGGCCAAGCCCTGTCCTACTGCCGCCTTGCGAAAAGCCTCATCGAGGCTGATGCTGCGGATCGTTCCTGGCGATACGGTATTTACGGTAATGCCATCGAGGGCGACGGCTTTGGCGAGCGACGCGGTCATGGCAATCATCGCTGCTTTGGCGGCAGCGTAATCAGGGCGCCCGGCAGGGGGCATCATTCCCGCGAGGCTGGAAACATTGATGATCCTGCCCCACTTGGCCGCACGCATGGCAGGCAGCAGGGGAGCAGTAATCCTGACGGCTGCAAGCACATTGCGATCATAACCTTCCGCCCAGGTTTCTGGTCGCGTCGTCTCCCAGGTCTGCGTTTCGCCGGAGCCGCCGGCATTGTTGATGACGATCTCGACGGCTCCCAAGGCTTTGGTCTCATCGACCAGACGCTGCACTTCTTCCTCGCGCGTCAGGTCACCAAGGACCACGTGTGCGCGCCCTCCTTCTGCAATGATGTTGTGCGCCACCGCTTCGGTTTTCGCTTTATCGCGCCCGTGGACGATGACGACGGCACCCTCGCGTGCCAGTCCGTGCGCAATTCCTTCGCCGATGCCCTTGCTGCTACCCGTCACCAGCGCGACCTTTCCATCCAGTTTCAAATCCATCGCGGTATTCCCATGTTAAGAGCCGAGAATGTTATGGAGGAAGGGTGATGGCCGAGACAATTACGCACTTAAAAGTGCCCATAGCAGATGAGGATCGAGCCACATGCCTTGGACCAGATGGCTCTGTTGCTCACGTTAGCCGAGCCTTCAGGGTACTGAGCGGGCGATGGAAGTTACCGATCCTGTTTCGGCTCTTCGCGACAAATTCGATGCGCAGCTCGCAACTGCTGCGAGACATGCCAGGGATCTCGCAAAAAATGCTTACACAGCATCTGCGAGACCTCGAGAAGGACGGGCTTGTGGAGCGACAGGATTACGCTGAGCAGCGTCCGCGCGTTGACTACAGGCTCACGCGTGCGGGACACGCGCTCATGCCTGTCTTGATCGCGGTGAGAGAGTTTTCTCGTGACCATCTAGCCGGTGACACAGCACGGACCCCCGTGCTTCAAGAGACTGGAAACTAACTGGACTCATTATGTCACGCATCAGACGGAATAAATGCCCGAGATAAATGAGCTTTCTTTGCTTAAAAGTTCAATTATTAGGGGGTCGTTAGTCCAGATCGTATCAAGACCTTAGAGGATATCAATTCCGGTGTATAGGACGAGTCAAAAGCGAACTCGTAAGCCCCTGCGCGCCGCTAATACCTAGGGCGGACCCTTTGTATCACTCGCGGAGTGTCTTGATCATGGACTGCGTGTCAGGAATGGACGGGCGGTGAGGGAGGCTGCTGCCAACTGCGTGTCCTCAAGATTTTTGCTGCTTTGACGGGAATATTAGGTAGATATTAATCATCTTTTTTCATGCTTTGATAATCATTACACCCTCTCTTCTCGGGGTCGCCATGCCACAGCGTCAAGCCCTTCGCCAACTTCTGCCGTCCTATCAACGCCTGCTTTTGTCCACCGCACCGCTCGTTCTGGCCTTCGCGGCGGTACCGGTTTCGGTGACGGCGGCTGACTGGACGGGAGGTGCGGGCAATAACGATTGGCTTGATGCCGGCAACTGGAGTTCCAACGCCGTTCCGGATTTTTCGGCCGATGTTGTTATCGCGCCGGGCACCGTGAACCTTTCAGGCGCCGGTACCGCTAACTCTGTCTCCGTGGAAGCTACCAGCACATTAACAGTGACAGGTGGGGCTTCAACTCTGACCACTACCGAAACACGGGTAGTCGACGGCACGCTCAATGTCACCGGCGGGGCCAGTGTCACCAATTCCAGCGGCGTGGTGGATGGCGTCGCCCTTGTCTCGGGCACAGATGGTTCTGGCAACGCATCAACCTGGACGAGCAATGATTATTTCGGGGTAGGCGACAGCGGCGATGGGGACTTGCAACTGCTTTTCGGCGGCAAACTCATCGTTAATGCCGATACCTATATCGGTGGCATCAACGAGGGTAAGGTCTTGGTGTCCGGCGACGGCTCATCCTGGGAAAATGCAGGCCGCATCACCGTCAGCAACGGCATCCTGAGAATTGAAGATCGCGGACAAGTGTCCAGCGGACTTGCCACTATCGGAGACACCGACACAAGTTCCGCTACTGTTTCCGGCACCTCCTCTAGCTGGAGCATTTCCGACCAGCTCACTGTCGGCAGTTACGCCAGTGGCACATTGAGAATTGAGAATGGTGCGACGGTATCCAGCCAGCAGGGATATGTTGGCGCCGGTGCTGTGGGTGTCGGAAGCGTAACCGTTACTGGTGCCGGATCCAGCTGGTCCATCGGCGATTATAATCTCAATTTGGGCAACTACGGCCTGGGCGACATGACGATTGAAGATGGCGCAAGCGTTTATGTGCGCGATGGTGTCTGGCTTGGCATTTCCTCAGCGAGCGCAGTCGGCACCTTGGATATAAACGGCACGGTTGGCGCGCGCGGCGTGCTGGAGACCAATTTTGTTCGCGGCGGCATGGGAACAGCCAATGTCACCTTGGATGGCGGCATCATCAGGGCCATCGAAAACAAGACTGAGTTTTTTGTCGATTTTGCCGGTCGGCAGGTGCTGCTTGGCAGCAATGACGCTTTCTTTGACACCAACGGTTACAACATCGGCGTTGCTCCCGAACTCACCGGTATCGGTGGCTTGACCAAACAAGGCGCGGGCACCCTGACGCTGACAGGCGCAAACACCTATAGCGGCAACACCACAATTGAGGACGGCACGCTGCGGCTGGGCAACAATGGCACGACGGGCAGCATTGTTGGTGATGTCGCCAATAATGGTATCTTGGCCTTTAACCGCTCTGATGTCGTGACATTCGGTGGCACGATAAGTGGGTCCGGCGGCGTGCGGCAGGTGGGTTCCGGCCAGACAATTCTAACTGCCAACAATTCAGCATTGCTTGGCGTATCAGGCGTTTATGATGGCATATTGTCGGTCAACAACACGCTCGGCGGCACCATGGAGGTGCATGGCGGCCGTCTTCAGGGTATCGGGCAGGTGGGCACCACAACCAACTTTGCCGGCGGTACCATTGCACCGGGCAACTCCATCGGCACATTGACGGTTGCGGGGGACTATATCGGAAACGGCGGCACGTTGGAAATTGAAACCGTGCTGGGCGACGATACGTCTTCTACCGACCATTTGATTATCACGGGGAACACATCTGGCACCACCAATGTGCGTGTCATCAATGTTGGTGGCACCGGTGATCAGACAGTAGAAGGCATCAAGATCATCGACGTCGGCGGCAGCTCCGCCGGCACGTTCTCTTTACTCGGCAGTTATGTTTTTGAAGGTGATCAGGCCGTGGTCGCCGGTGCTTATGCGTACCGGCTGTATCAGGGCAGTGTCAGCACCCCAGCAGACGGTGACTGGTATCTGCGCTCGACCCTGTTGTCGTCAGGGACGCCGCTTTATCAAGCCGGTGCACCGGTTTACGAGGCCTATTCCTCCGTGCTGCAGCGCTTCAATTCGCTGGATACGCTGCAACAGCGTGTCGGCAGCCGCGTCTGGGGCAGCAGCGATACAAATGCCGGGCAGGGCGCTGATGGCGGTGGTTACGGCGTTTGGGGCCGCATTGTCGGCCAACATGATCGCCTGTCACCGCATTCCTCCACTACAGGTGCAGACTACACCGTTGATACCTGGCAGCTACAGGCCGGGACCGACATTGAACTCATGTCATCAACGGGTGGCAATCTGGTTGGCGGCTTGTCCGTGCGTTACGGCACCATCGATGGTGACATCACCTCGGCATACGGCAATGGCACCATCAGCAGCAATGGTTACGGCCTTGGCAGCACGTTGACCTGGTATGGCTATGGCGGCTTTTATGTCGATGGTCAGCTTAACCTCACCTGGTTTGACAATGACCTCAACTCCACCACCGCAGCCACCCGGCTTGCCTCGGGCATTAATGGTCTTGGTTATGCGCTGGGTGTCGAGGCAGGCCAGCAGATTGCCGTCAGTCCCGGCTGGAGCCTGACCCCGCAGGCGCAGCTCAGCTTTTCCGGCCTGAGCCACCGCGACTTTACCGATGCCTTTGGTTCAGCCGTATCTCTGGGCAGCGACAATGATTTGACGCTACGTCTAGGCCTGTCAGCGGATTATGAAAACAGCTGGACGGATGAGGCCGGTGTGCGGAGCCGCCTGCAGGCCTCTGGCATCGCCAATCTTTATTATGACCTGTCGCCTGATGCGAGAACGGACGTCGCCGGCGTGTCATTCCTTAACTCGCAGGAACGTCTCTGGGGCGGGCTTGGCCTTGGCGGCACCTATGCCTGGGATAACGAAAGATATGCCGTGCACGGGCAGGCGGGCATCAACACCAGTCTGGCCGATCTCTCCGGCAATACCAGCTTCAATGGCACGATTGGGTTCACGGTGAAGTTTTAAAGGACGATCGGAGCCATGTGAGATCACCTTCTACAGACGTCAGGGAAGAAAAGGCCCACCGCGGATACCTCCCTATAGAAGCAGCGAAGCGGGTTGTTAGCCGAGATCAACGAAGCCTTGCCCGCGGTGCGCCAGGTTTACCCGATATTTACAAGAGCCGTGTTATCGCAACTTTGAAGAGTGCGATATAGGTGCGTAGGGCGGGCACCATGGGCGGTCAGATATGAGTTATCAAGACGTCATAGGCCTGTTGAATACGGGCATGTCTGCACTGTTTTGCATATCGATGTTCGTGCTCTGGCACCACCACAGGCATCTTACCTATATTGCTATCTTCGCTCTTTCATATTCGGTGAGAGCACTGTGTTTCGTCATATTCTATTTTGCCTTTTCGCTTGGGGATCCACTACTACGGTTGCTGGCCAACGTCTTCTTGATGTCCTCCATGGTATTACTGTCTATTGGACTGTCCATCAGGCGCGCACAACGACCAAGATATCTCGCTGTCTTGAGTATCGCCGCACTTGCATTGAGCGCTCTCTATTATCATCAGTTTGTGGAGCAAAGCCTGCTTATGCGAGTCATTTTCCTGAACGGTGGGCTCGCGGCGGTTGGTCTTGTGATGCTGTTTGATGTAGCAAAGGCTCGAGATCGCACCCCGGTCGAGCAGGTACTTTTCGGTTTGATTATAATTTCGTGTGGAGGCTTTCTTCTCCGCCCTCTTTTCTTGCTTGCTTCGGGTAACGTAGAGGGAGGGTTTGAAGGAGCTTATTGGCTCGTTGTCTCTATATCGGACGCACTTATTTGCGCAATGACAGCCGTAGGTATATTCGCGGTGATTGCAAGTGACGTGTTGGACAGCATCAAGTCGGATGCCCAGATCGATGCCTTGTCGGGATTACTTAATCGTCGCGGCTTCGAGCCGCGTGCGCTCAACGCTATGGCGCGGCAGTCCGCGGATGCACGGGTGTCTGTGATCGTGAGCGACCTCGATTACTTCAAGTCAATCAATGACCGCTATGGACACAGCGGTGGAGACCGCGTCATTCGAGCTTTCTCCGAAATTCTGAAGGGTAACGCTCCCAACGATGCGATCGTCGGCCGCTTGGGCGGTGAGGAGTTCGCGATCTTGCTCGCACCGGGCCAGGCCGCTACAGCTTCGGCTCTTGCTGAGGTCGTCCGGCTCGCCTTCAAAGAAATATCGCCCGGTATCCTTTCAAACGAATTCACTCCAACGGCAAGCTTTGGGGTTGCGGTAGCGCACAAAGGGGAGGACTTAGCTGCCTTGATGGATCGTGCTGATCGCGCACTTTACCAAGCAAAAAGCGATGGGCGCGATTGCATTAGGCAGGCGGAGTAGAGTGGCCTTTACTAAAGGCGACGAAAGCATTCTATGAGCGGAAATCGTCCGATCTGCGCTAAGTCAGCAAGTAGCTGAACTAATGTGTCAGCGGTTCGTATCCGTTCAAGAGCTGCGAAAATTGGGTTGCATTCCGTCTTCGGTGAATTTCTCACTAATAGTGCTGCCGGCGGGATGGCTCGGGGTTCCTTTTGGCACCTGCGCGTTCACGATGGCGCTAGCGAACTGCCGGTCACCATACCCACAACCGAAGCCTTTCAGCCCAACGCGCTCCAGCCAGAATGAGCCTTGCCTCGCCACGCTGCCCTTTGCCTCACTCCCCAAGAACCACTCCCTCGCGCCGTGGATCTGCACTGCCCGCCAAACCTTGAGCGGTTATCTCGATAGCGTGTAAACCGGAGTTCATCTCAACTGGTTTAACCTCGTAACCCAGTGCTTTCAGTTCCTCGGTCAGCTTTTCTGCGTTCGTGCCGGCCTCAATGTCGTAGGTGCCGAAGCGGTTAATGAGATGCGGCTGGGCGACGAGCTCCTCAACCGGCATCCCCCAGTCGATATAGGCGATCAGCGCCTGAGCAACATATCCGATGATCTGGCTACCGCCCGGCGAACCGATGGCAAGAAGCGGCTTGCCATCCTTCATCACGATGGTCGGTGCCATTGAAGAGCGCGGCCGTTTTCCGGGCTCGACACGGTTTGCGATCGGCAGGCCATTGTCATGAGTTTTGAAAGAAAAGTCCGTCAATTCGTTATTGAGCAGGAAGCCGTTTGTCATCAGGCGCGATCCGAAGCCGTTTTCTATCGTCGTTGTCATCGAGACCACGTTGCCTTCAGTGTCGACGATGACGAAATGGCTTGTTGACGGCAACTCCAGCGCGGCATCCCGGCCCAAAAGCAGCGCGTGGTCCCACTCTGGCTGGCCCGCCTTGACCGCGTCCTTGGACAAGGCTTTGTCCCCGTCGAGGAGCTTGGCCCTCTCTCCCAGATAGGATTTATCCAGCATGCCCTTGGTGGGTAACGGCAAGAAGTCGGTGTCGGCGACATAACGCTCGCGGTCTGCGAAGGCGAGACGTTGTGCATCTCCGATAATGCGCCAACTGTCGGCTTTCTCCGGTCCTGGGGTCTTGAGGTCAAAATTCTCTGCTATGCCAAGGATCTGCCCGATAGCGATGCCGCCTGATGATGGTGGCCCCATACCGCAAACGTCGAGGCCACGATACATAAAGCAGATCGGCTCGCGTTCGATGACGCGGTAATTGGAAAGATCGGCGAGCGACAGGACGCCGGGATTACCGGGCGCCTCGCGTACCGTATTGACGATCGCCTCGGCAATTTGTCCCCCGTAGAAAGCATCGGCGCCGCCTTTGGCAAGGGCCGAAAGCGTCTCGGCATAGGCGGGGTTTTTCAACACCGCACCCGTCTGTAAAGCGACCCCGAAGGCGTCAAAGAAATAGGATCGGGGTTGTGGATATTTCTTCAAGCGGTCGCCCTCGGTGGCGATCAAAGCTGCAAGTCGAGGCGACACCTTAAATCCCTCCGTCGCCAACGTTTCCGCCGGTTTCATGAGGGTTGCCCAGTCTGTTTTTCCGTATCGTTTGTGGACGTCTTCCAGAAGTCGCACTGTTCCTGGCGTTCCAACCGAGCGGCCACCGACCACGGCGTCCATGAATTTCAGCGGCTGACCGTTTGTGTCCAGGAAAAGCTTCGGGGTCGCATCTCTCGGCGCCGTCTCGCGGCCGTCAAATGTCGTCAGCTTGCCGCTTTTGGCATCGTAATAGACGAGGAAGGCACCCCCGCCGAGACCCGAGCTTTGCGGTTCAACGAGGCCTAGCACCGTTTGTACAATAACCATCGCGTCGATAGCGTTTCCACCGCGCGCGATCACTTCACGCCCAGCCTCGGCCGCAAGCGGATTGGCTGCTGCGACCATGAATGCCTTTGACTCGGTACGTTTGGCAATCGAAACGTCAGTCGCTTTTTCGGGCGACACCGTGTCAGACGTCTGCTGGGCAAAAGCCGTTGCCGTGGAAAGCATGAAGGCGAGAAATGCCTCTCCGAGAAATTTAGCTGCCATTTGAGTTGTTCTCCAGAAAGGGGGCCACACGGTTCACGTGAGCAGGACACCCGCCTGAGCTAACCGATAGGTCAAACCTATGCAGGTCCAGACTGGATTTCCATTAAAAAGGCTGACGCCGAGGCGTAACCATCTCGGTATGAGATCACCAGTTATCGAGCACCAAACGAGTTACCGTGCTTCATCTCGAAGTCAGATTGAGGTCGCCGATTCTTTCGCACTGGCGCGCGATCGTTTGGAATTTCCGGGGTGGCGCCGAAGAAGGTGATGTCGCGCTCACTTGGCATTGGCAGTATACGGTGCTGATTTTCAATCAGGCGCTTGGGCAATTTAAATTGGACGGAAAGTAGGTCTAATTGGACGCCTTAAGATTCAAAACTGGTCGAATGCAACGAGGTTTGGCCGATACCCATGTGGTTTGATATCTGGTTCGCAGCCGGTAGGACAACACTCGCTCGGCAAACGTCTGAGCCAGAACGCTCTTCCCTGAAACTAGATAATCTTGGAACATTGAGCGCCGCGCGAGCCGGCTAATGACGCCAGAAAGCCTGAACGTGTCAGCGGGCAGGGGTGCTTTTCTCGTTGAACTGACCACTTGTCATCATTTCCGGAGCGCGAAAGCAAAGTCTTGGGCCTTTCCAAGGGCGGCCATATCGAGCCCGATTGTGTAACCGGCTTTTTCAAGGTGGGCGGCAAGTGGAATTGTGCTGAGATTGCCGGCTGCACCTGGTGCGTAGGGGCAACCGCCCAGTCCGCCGATCGAACTGTCAAAAATACGGATGCCGTTTGCGAGCGCAACATCGACATTCTCAAGGGCGCGTCCGTGGGTATCGTGAAAATGACAGGCGAGCATCGAGGCGGGAAGTGCTGCCGTTGTGACCCGCATGACGTTTTCCACTTTTAGCGCTTTCGCCTGGCCGATCGTGTCGGCGATGGATATCTCGTTGCACCCGAGATCAGCCAGAGACCGGGCAACGGCAACTACCGCCTCCGGTGCGATCTCACCTTCGTATGGGCATTCAAAACTGCAAGAGACGTAACCGCGCAATCGTACTCTGCTGCTCATCGCAATGGCTGCGACTGGTCTAAAGCGTTCAAGGCTTTCTGCGATGGAACAATTGATGTTTTTCCTCGCAAACGTTTCGGATGCGCTGGTAAAGATCGCAAGCTCCTCAACACCGATGGCAAGGGCTGCCGCAGCACCTCGCTCGTTTGGCACCAGCACCGAGCGGATCAGGCCAGGCGCTGACTCAAACCTCCGCAGCACTTCTTCATGATCGGCCATCTGCGGCACCCATTTCGGCGACACGAAGGCCGTGACTTCCAGCCGTTGTACGCCGGCTGAATGCAGAAGTTCGAGAAGTTCGAGCTTGCTTGCTGTCGGCACGGTCTGTTTTTCATTTTGCAGCCCGTCGCGTGGGCCAACCTCGACGATGGTTGCTGCCGGTCTCATGTCAGTTCCGTTTGTTACGATTTGCAAAGGCTGCAAGTCCGCGGCGTGCGTCCTCACTTTCGAAGGTACGTTGGCCCAGATTGGCTTCTCTTGTGAAAGCATCCTTCAACGGCAGGTGCTGCAGCGTCAGTGCGGCTTCTTTGATGGTCTGGACTGCGCCTGGGCTCAGACTTGCTATGCGGTTGGCAAGTTCATACACGACAGGTTCGACCTCGACTGTCTCGACAACGCGATTGACGACGCCGCGCGTCAGCATGTCTGCTGCGGAAAACCGTTCGCCTGTCAGCATGATTTCCATTGCATGCGCATAACCTATTTGGCGTACGAGCCGAACAAGGGTTCCGCCGGCAGGGACAAATCCATGTTGCGGCTCCGGCAACTGGAACAGTGCGGTACTAGACGCAACGCGGATATCGGTTGCCAGCATGATTTCAAAGCCGCCGCCGATGCAAAGGCCATTCACAGCGCCGACCACAGGCTTGAAGAAACCTTCTACCTTCAGATGAGCGGGATCCCATTTTGAAATATCGAAACGGCCCTCCGCGAGTGCGGGGATGGATTCGGTGAGATCGGCGCCAACACAAAAAGCACGGTCGCCAGCGCCGGTAAGAACGACCACGTTAACCGCATCGTCACGACCCGCTTCGGCAAACGCACGGCCAAGATCGTCATACATGGCAAGTGTCAGTGCGTTAAGCTTCTCGGGCCGATTGAGGCGGATTGTGGCAATGGCGCCGTCCCTTAAGTAATCGATCGCCATCAGATTGCTCCTGCCTTTTTCAGTCTGGCGACCTCCTCGCTAGTAATCCCTGCCAGCTTTGCAAACACCAGATCGTTATGCTCTCCTGGCGCCGGTGCCTTATCGTTCGGCTCCTCCTCTCGACCGGAAAGCTTGATCGGCAGGCCAAACATGCCGATCAATTTACCCGCAACAGGCACATTCACGATCATGTTTCGGGCCGCCACATGTGGATCTTCAACCACTTCGGCGATCGTCTTGATTGCGCTCAGCGGCACCTTGTCACCAGCCATGTCTTCGAGTTCAGCCTTGGTAAAGGCAGAAAACCAGCGCTCAAGAAGCGGCTTGACCTTCGTTCTGGCCGTGGTCGGTTCGAAGCGCTTTTCCATCGTATCGAGTTCCGGATCGATCGCCTTGTCAGGCTCACCGAACATGGCGCAGGTTATGGCCCAGAACTTGTCAGTATAACCGCCAAAGAACACATAGCCGTCCTTGCAGGCAAATTGGCCGTAGGGGCTGACGAAAGGATGGTCGTTCCCCAGTGGCGATGCCACTTCCTTTTGAGTGGTGTAACGCACCACCGCATTCTCTGTCAGGGTGAGGATCGAATCCTGCTGTGAGACATCTACCACCTGTCCCTTGCCTGTGCGCTCGGCCTCACGCAGTGCGGCGATCGTGCCGATGGCGGCATAAAGCGAAGCTGAGAGATCGCCAATAATGGTGCCGACGCGGACCGGAGGACGATCGGCGTACCCGTTCATCGACCAGAGCCCTCCAGCGGCTTGGCCGGTATTGTCGTAGGCTGGCTTTGAGGAGTTCGGACCGGTGCGGCCAAATCCGCTGATAGCGGTATAGACCAGTCTCTTATTGACGGTACTCAGTGTATCGAAGCCAAGTCCGAGTTTTTCCATGGTGCCCGGACGGAAATTCTCGACAAGAATGTCCACGTTCCCGACGAGTTTCATGAGCAGGTCCTTGCCCTCCTGCGATTTCAGGTTGAGCGTAATCCCGAGCTTGTTGCGATTAAACTGCGCGAAGAAGGCACTCAACTGCTCTTCGTCCGAACTGACGAAGGGCGGGAACGTCCGCGCGTAGTCAGGCTCGTCGGGGTTTTCCACCTTGATGACCGTTGCACCGAGATCGGCAAGCAGCATTGAGCAGAATGGCCCTGCCACAACGCGGGTTACATCGAGCACGGTCACTCCTGAGAGAGGTCCGGAGCGGTGGCTTTTCCAGCAGCCGTTCTCATCACTAATGTCTGTCATGCAATCCTTCCGATTCCGGAACTGGGCTTCGCGTCCGGTGAGCCGCAATTCGTACCTGATAAAACCAAGCTCCCGAAGTCACGTGGAGCAACATTTCGCCTGGGTCCTTCCGCTGTCCACAACTCAGGATTGGCGAATTTGAGCAAGCACGGCCTCAGCCTTGTCAATGCGGACATGACCTTCCTTGCGCAGGCGGGCGACGACCTCATCAATTTCTTCGGCTCTCGCACCGGCGGCGACCGCAATATTGCGGGCATGAAGTGACATGTGGCCTTTCTGAATACCTTCGGCGGCCAGCGCCCGCAGCGCACCGGTGTTCTGAGCCAGCCCGACAGCGACAATGATCTCGGCGAGTTCCTGTGCGCTTTTGACTCCTAGAAGCTTCACGGCTGCTTGGGCCACAGGGTGCGTTTTTGTTGCGCCACCAACCAGACCCACGGCCATGGGGACCTCCATGGTGCCGACCAGATTTCCGTGAGCGTCCTTTTCGTAATGCGACAGCGACGTATAGCGGCCGGTTGCTGCCGCGTGGCAATGTGCTCCGGCCTCAACCGCACGCGTGTCGTTGCCGGTCGCAAGGACCACGGCGGTGATACCGTTCATGATCCCCTTGTTATGAGTGGCCGCACGATAGGGATCGGCCGCGGCAAAAGCGTAGGCATCAATAATCCCATCCACGACATCCTGGCCGCCCAGCGCCTCGGCATCGTATGTTGCGCGCACGCGCGCAAGCCGCCGGTCAGCCTTGTTGGAGAGAATGCGAAGGCGCACACGGCCGCCGCCGATTTCGGCGACCAGTGGCGCGAGCGCTTCGGCCATGGTGTTGACGGCATTGGCCCCCATGGCGTCGCGCACGTCGACGATCAGGTGAAGAACAACATAGGTCTTTTCAGCGGCATCAATGATGCGGACGTCGATATCCCTGGCACCGCCGCCAAGTTTCACAAGCATTGGATCCTGCTGATTGGCAAGATCCAGCAGCTCCTGACGGCGCTCAAAGAGGCGCAGACGCGCGCCGTGGGGATCCTTGACGCCAACCAACTGAATTTGCGAAATCATGATGGGCTGATCGCTTGATGTGTTGAACCCGCCATGGATACGGGCGACAGATGCCATATTGCTGGCTGCGGCCACGACCGACGGTTCTTCTGTTGCCATGGGAATGAGATAATCGCGGCCATTTATCGTGAAATTCGCCGCAACGCCGAGGGGAATTGACAAGGTGCCAACCACATTCTCGACCATGCGGTCAGCAATTGCCAGCATATCGGTGTCGGTTGAGGCAAGCTTCGATATGTCACTCTCAGGTAGCCCGCTCAGCTTTACGACGGTCTTGAAGCGCTCCGAAGGTGATAATTTGTAGAACCCCGGAATGCGGCTGTTTACGGACATGAAGAAGATCTCCCATTGTGTATCTTTTCCAAACCTATGTGGGCGCGTCGTTTCAGCACAATGTAGCCAGAACACATCGAGGCCGCTCTCGCTTGTCACCTTGCTACAGTCTGGTGTGTCTGGTTCAAATGCTACGCTGTGAGGCTAAGGTTTCAGACCGTTTGTTTCAAAGCGTGCAGACGTAGAGCGACGTGCACTTCGAGGCTTTTCGACGGGTCGGACCAGTCCGGGTTGATCTGCGAGATCGTATCGAGCCGCTGACGCATCGTATTGACGTGAATTCCCAAAACTTCAGCGGCCTTCTGGACGCTCCTACCAGTGTCGAAGTAGGCGAGGAGGGTCACGGCAAGCTGGCTTTTACGTTTTTCGTCCTGCTCCACGAGCGCGCCGACCGATGTCTTCAGAAATGCAGTTATCGTATCGTCGCCCTTGTTCTGGAAAAGCAGACCATAGACGGCAAAACTCTTCTCGAAGACAACGCGCCCTCGCTGTTCAAGCCCGTGGATCAGGCTTATGCATCGCCGCAGCGCCTCATATGCGGCCGGAACCTTGTCGAGGCAGGAAATAAGATCGGAGATCACGATCGTAGACTTCTGACCAAATGTCTCTTCAAGCTTCTCCGAAATACGCCTTGCGAGCCGCTCCGGCTCGAGAGCGTTTGTTATGATCGCAAGATCGCCATTGAATTCCGCGGAGATGGTGTCACGACCGGCAAGCAACGAACGAAGCGCGGAAGAAGCCTGCGCCGATGTTATGTCGACCAGCTCCACGAGCATGACGCTGATGGGCCAGGAAAGCGATGTTCCCGGTGGTAACCGTCTCGCACTTTCGTGCGCGAAAGGGTCGCTTGTTCCGCGCAGCAGAGCAGAAACGGTGTCAACGACATTGCGGTGGGCTATCTGAGCGATGCGATCCAGAGACAAAAGCACAATTCCTGTCACGATAGCGCTGCGCTCAAGCGTCCGTGTCTCGGAAGGGGAGAGGGGCCGGCTTCGGGTCAGGACAAGCGCACCCCAGCGCGTTGACCCTCCCATGACCGCTGCGACAACCGTGGTAGATCCGTCACCCGCCGGTAGCGCAACGGATCTACCCAGGCGATCGCTTTCGCGCACAGCCCGGGCAAGTTCCTCGTCCGTCAGATGTTTGCCAACTTCACCGGAGATTACATCGCGGCTTTCATCAATGACCCCGACCTGGCCCTTCATCAGGTTGGACACGCGGTTGACAAGGTCGTCAAGCGTACCACCGCGTGCGATCAGTTCCGTCAGCTGCTCATGCGCAACTGCTGCCTGTTCGATGTCATCAGCTTTTGCACGCAGCGCGGAGTTGGCATCCTTTGCCAGGAAGAGCGCACGTTGGGCCTCTTCCAGCAGCCTGGCATTTTCGATCGCGAGTGCTGCAAAGGTGCCGAGCGATGAGAGAACTGAGCGTTCCTGCGGTGTGTAGGACCGCACATAACGGTCGCCGACAAACAGGACACCCATGACATATGCTTCAAGCTCGAGCGGTATGCCCAAAATGGAGATGATGCCCTCGCCGCTTATCGCGCTGTCGATGCCGCTGTCGTGGTCGAAGTTGCGGTCGGCAGAGTAATTGCTTGAATAAAACGGGCGCCGCGTCCGTGCGACACTGCCACAAACTCCGATATTGCGGGGCACGCGGATGCGTCCAAAATCCTGCGAGATGACGCCTTCCGTCGTGCGGACGTAGAAATCGCCATGTTCCTCGTCTGCGGCAGAGAGATAGGCTATGTCGCTTCCGACAAGTTGGCGCGCGCGCTGTACGATTGCCTGCAGGATCTGATCGGTGTCCCGCAGGGCCGACAAGTCTCTTGCTGTGTCATAGAGCGCCGAGAGCTCGACCTCGCGCTTGCGCTTAAGCTCGAAATTCTCACGCAGGCGAACGGCGGTGGCGACAGCGTCGGTGATGGCCTCTGAAACACCTTCTTCCCAGGAAACGCTCTTGGCAGCGATGCTCAATTGTTCGAAGCTTGCCAGCGGTGCATTGGTGCCAAGCAGCTCCAGCAGCCGCCGGTAATAATGTGCGGCCTCCGTCCCTCCGCTCAGCTTGTGGCCAGAGGGAGAACTGCCGGGTTGATTGGACATCGCTTCTTCCGTCCTGATGTGTGTGTTCTTCCAACAATATTGCACTGACATGTTTTGGCGCTAGCCATAATGTATTATTCAAACATATCGCACGGCAATTGATGTGCGTCGTGCACATTTTCCTATCTTGTCGTAGCCTGTGTTCGCATAAGCACGCATATCCCCAGCGTGCTGAACCGCCAAGCTCATCGAACATTCTGCGAGATTTTGCCCATGCCGGGATGGTCGCAGAGGGTTGCCGACGATTCTTTGTCTGGTCCCGAACGGCAATCTGTGTGTCTCCAACATTATTCACTCCGACAAGTGTGGTTCCGAGACATTGAACGCAGATGTGGGCCTTACCTAATGTGTCGGCCATGGCGCATTCGGGAGATGCGCCAATAAAAACAAAGGGAACGACCAATGAGGAAACACAAATCGGCCGCCGGATTATGTCTTGCTGCTCTCGCAACGGCGTCCTTGATGCCGCAAATGACCATGGCTCAGGACAAGGGGATCAGCGACGATATCATTCGTATCGGCGTGATTGAGGACATGTCGGGGATCTACGCCGACATCACAGGCAAGGGTGCTGTAACGGCTGCGCAAATGGCGGTGGAGGAGCTCGGTTCCAAAATCCTTGGCAAGACTGTCGAGCTGATTTTTGCAGATCACCAGAACAAGCCGGACATCGCCGCATCGATTGCCCGGAAATGGTTCGATGAAGAAAAAGTCGATGCCATTCTCGATGTCGCATCGTCGTCACCGGCACTTGCCGTTCTTGAAGTCGCAAAACAGAAGAACAAGATTATCACGTTAAGCTCGCCGGGCTCTGTGCGGATCACGAATGATGTCTGCGGACCTTATGTGGTGCATTGGGCTTACGACACCTATGCAATCGCCCATAGCACAGGTCAGGCGCTGGTAGGTGCCGGCTTCGACAGCTGGTATTTCGTGACGGCTGACTACGCCTTCGGCCATAGCCTGGAAAAAGATACCGGTGAGGTGGTGACGGAAAAGGGCGGCAAGGTTCTTGGCAATGTCCGCCTGCCAGTCGGTACCAGCGATTTTGCATCTCCATTGCTGACGGCCCAGGGGTCTGGCGCCAAGGTTGTTGCTCTTGCCAACGCCGGTGCCGACACCATCAATTCCATCAAACAGGCGGCCCAGTTCGGACTGACCCAAAGTGGGCAGAAGCTCGCAACGCTCGCGGCATTTATCAATGACGTGCACGGGGTCGGTCTTGAGGAATCCCAGGGCCTTACCATCACCGAGGCCTCCTACTGGGACATGAACGAGGAAACGCGCGCCTGGTCGGCGCGGTTTTTCGATAAGGTGCAGGCCATGCCGAACATGTTGCAGACCGGTACCTACTCATCCGTGCTGCACTACCTGAAGGCCGTCGAGGCTGCCGGAACTGATGAGACTGAAACGGTCATGGCGAAGATGCGCGAACTGCCGGTCCAGGACATCTTCTACAAGGGCAAGATCCGCGAGGACGGTCGAATGGTACACGATATGTACCTTTTCGAAGTCAAGAAACCCGACGAATCCAAACAACCGTGGGACTACTACAAGCTTCTATCGACGATCAGCGCCGAGAATGCGTTTCAGCCGCTCGACAAATCCACCTGCTCACTAATCACCAAGAAATAACGGGGACGGCAGATTGCGGCCGGTCGCAGCGGCGGCCGCGACGTCCTGATAATGCCTATCTGGCAAAGGAGAACGAAATGAAGCGGCGGGAATTCAATGCGATGACAATGGCCCTGTTTGGCGCGGCCATGTTCGGGAAAGAAACATTTGCCCAGGAGAGCGTGGATACACTGACGTCGATCGTCAATCCTGAACCCCCGATCCTCAATCTTTGTCTCAACCAGCAGACACCTACTGGCGTCGTTGCAGGGAAAATGTACGAAGGTCTTTTGTCCTATGCGAAGGATCTCACGCCTCAGCCGTTGCTCGCTGATACCTGGGATATCTCCGAGGATGGCCTGACTTACACGTTCCATCTCGCTCGCAATGCAAAATGGCATGATGGAGAGCCGTTCACGTCTGCCGATGTCGTTTTCTCCTGCAAGACACTATTGCCGGAAGTGCATCCGCGGGCCCGCGACGTCTTCAATCGCTGCGAGGACATATCTGCACCCGATGCCCATACTGTTGTGTTCAGATTGAAGAAGCCGTTCCCGGCTTTTTTGATGGCATTCGAGACCGCATCCGCACCCATGGCGCCCAAGCACCTCCTGGAGGAAAAGGATTTTCGCAAAGCAGGCGCGGAGCAAGAGCCGATCGGCACGGGTCCATTCCGTCTTACGGAATGGATCAAGGGTTCGCACATTCATCTGACGGCTTTCGAGGACTATTATCGTGAGGGTCAACCAAAGCTGAAGGAAATCTTCTATCGCGTCGTTCCTGATGCTGCCTCACGGTCGGTGTCGCTGGAGCAGGGGGAAGCCCAATTGGCCCAATGGCAGGACATCGAGCCATTCGATGCCGAGCGTCTCTCGACGCTGCCGCATCTGGCCATGACCACCGAAGGATACGAGTATTTCTCTCCGATGCTGTGGGTGGAACTCAATTGCCGCAAGCCTCCCATGAACGACAAGCGTTTTCGCCAAGCGTTGATGCATCTGATTGATCGCAATTTCGTGCGCGACCGCATCATGTTCGGTCTGGCGAATGCCGCAACTGGTCCAATAGCATCCTCGATGCGGTTCTACGACGCAGATGTGAAGACCTATGAAACATCGGTCGATAAGGCGGCTTCTCTGCTCGATGATATGGGGCTCAAGCCCGACGCCAGCGGCACGCGGGTAACACTGAAATTTACGATGGTACCGGCAGGTGATACCTGGACGCGCATCGCTGAGTATGTCCGTCAGGCCTGCGGTGCGGCGGGCATTAAGATCGAACTGCAGAGTAACGATCTGGCCGGCTGGGTTTCGGCGGTCAGCAACGGCGATTTCGACATTAGTGGCAACCAACTCTATCAAAACGGGGACCCGGCATTGGGGGTTGCCCGAACGTACATCTCGTCCAACATCCGCAAGGGCGTGATGTTTTCGAACACCTCCGGCTATTCCAACCCCAAGGTCGACGAACTGTTCGAAGCGGCCGCAGTGGAGCTCGATCAGGGCAAACGGCAGACACTTTATAGCGAGGTGCAGAAACTGCTTGTCGAGGAGGCCCCGGTCATCTGGCTCTGCGAGCAGAAGTATCCGACGATCTACGACAACCGGCTGAAGGATTTGATCACAACCTCGACCGGCGTCAATTCGAACTTTGGCAACGCTCACTTCGGTTAAGCGCCACGTTTGTGGCGTGTCGCCAGCACGGCGGCACGCCCTTTGTTTTCTTCACAGGTGGCTTTCGGCCGCATTCAAGGAGGCTGATTGCCAATGACCTTATACCTAGACAATGCAGAAATCGCGCACCTCAGGGCGTGGCGCCACAAGTTGCATCAGTACCCGGAAATTTCGGGCGAGGAGATGGGAACGGCTCGAGAGGTGGTTTCCTTTCTCGCAGATACCAATCCCGATCACGTCATCACGGGTCTTGGAGGCCATGGTGTAGCGCTTGTCTATAATGGAGCGGACCCCGGCCCGACTGTGCTGTTGCGATGCGAACTTGACGCGCTGCAGATACACGAAGTGTCCGATCTTCCTTATCGCTCACGCATCGATGGAAAGGCCCATATGTGCGGTCACGATGGTCATATGGCCGGAATGGGCGCAGTCGCACGCTATATCGGAAAGCATCGGCCATTGCGGGGCAGGGCAGTCCTCCTGTTCCAGCCGGCTGAGGAAACAGCGCATGGCGCGGAAGCCGTCCTTGCCGATCCCAAGTTCGCGGAAGTGACACCGGACTACGCTTTTGCAATCCACAACATGCCGGGCCTTCCTCTCGCCCATGTTGCCGTCGCCCCTGGCCAGATCACCTGCGCCTCCATGGGGTTGCGTATTGAACTGAGCGGCAAGACTGCCCATGCCTCTATGCCGGAAACGGGAGTTTCGCCAGCACGTGCCGTGGCTCTTATCATTCAGGCTCTAGAGCAATTCCAGGTCGGTGAACTGATCGCACCGGGCTTTCGCAGGGTCACGCTGACGCAGGTCAATATGGGTAAGCCCGTTTTTGGTGTCACGCCAGGATCGGCTGAATTGCGCATGACCCTGCGCACGCCTCAGAGCGAAGCGATCCATGCGCTCCTCGACGATGTTTTGAGGGCCGTCGGCGAAATTGCAGATCGGGAAGGGCTGGGCTTCCACCATTCGACGCATAATTTCTTTCGTGCCTGCATCAATGATCCGGAGGCTGCTCACGCCTTCGAGGTGGCGTCTGAGCGTATGAAACTTTCTCGCGTCACGACCTATGTTCCAATTCGCGGCGCAGAAGATTTCGGCATGTTCGGTTCATGTTCGAAATCGGCGCTCCTGTTCATCGGTTCGGGCATGGACCGTCCCATGGTGCATAATCCCGATTATGATTTTCCAGACGAGCTAATCCCCGTCGAAGCCGGTCTGTTTCTCGGCGTTCTCGACCAGTTCCTAGGCGTGTCGCAAAAGAGCGGCGCATAAAAGCAAGGGATGGCTGCTAGCTGATGATGATATTTTCCCGCCTCTTCGCCAGGCTCGCGGGGATCGTCTTTACGATCCTCGTCATTGCCTCGATCAATTTTGTGCTCATCCACTCGGCGCCCGGTGACCCGGCGCTTGTCATTGCGGGCCAGTCCGGCGCTGCCGATGCCAAGTTTATCGAGCAAATTCGCGTCGACTATGGGCTCGACAAGCCGTTCTTGACGCAGATTGCCACCTACCTCGGTAAGATCGTGCAATTCGATCTCGGCTATTCCTACCGGCAGCGCGCTGAGGTGAGCCAGTTGATCCTTGAACGGCTCGGCCCTACGCTGATGCTAACGCTCTCAGCCTTTTTCCTGTCTCTGATCGGTGGGGTGATATTCGGCGCCTTCGCCGGGCGCCGCCACGGAACATGGTCGGACTTGGCGATCTCGCTGGTGTCGCTCGTCTTTTACGCGACGCCTGTCTTCTGGCTCGGGCTGATGCTCGTGCTGGTCTTCTCGATACAGCTTGAATGGCTTCCGGCCTTTGGTTACGCCAACATCCGCGCCTCAAGCTTCGGGCCTATCGAGTATGCGCTTGACGTCGCCAAGCATCTCATCCTTCCCGTTGTCACGCTGGCGGCGATCTACATGGCCGTTTACACCCGCCTCATGCGCTCCTCGCTGATTGAGGTTTCCCATGAAGATCATGTGCGCACTGCGCGCGCCAAAGGCCTCAACGAGGGTCAGATCCTCCGGCGCCACATGCTTCGCAATGCCGCGGTACCGGTCGTCACCTTTGCAGGGCTACAGGCGGGCGCGTTGATTGGCGGCGCGGTGGTGGTGGAGACGGTGTTTTCCTGGCCGGGGATCGGCCGTCTCACATATGATGCGGTGACGGCACGCGATTACCCGGTGCTGCTCGGCCTCTTCCTCATCATGTCGGTCCTGGTGATCGCTACCAACCTCATGACGGACTTTCTGCACCGGATCATCGATCCCCGCATCAAGGGCCGATAGGAGAATAGAATGCAGGACTTTATGCGTGCTTATCTGAAACGTCCGGCAGGCCTAATCGGCCTCGTGCTTCTCAGTCTTGTGTGCCTCCTGGCGCTCGTTGCACCTTTGCTCTATCCCGCGTCTCCATGGGACATGGCAGGCGTACCTTTCTCTCGTCCGGGTGAGAATGGCATGCTGCTTGGTGCCGATACCCTTGGCAGGGATATTGCTGCGGGTATTGCCCATGGCGCCCGGGTCTCGATCCTGATCGGATTTGCGTCGACGCTGACTGCGCTTGGCATAGGCGTGGTTCTCGGTTGTGTTGCAGGTTACGCCGGCGGCGCCGTCGATGGAGCGATCGTCAGATTTACGGAGATCTTCCAGACGATTCCAAGTTTTGTTCTTGCGATCCTGTTCGTTGCCATACTGACCCCGTCAATAACAACAATCATTCTGGCGATCGGCCTCGTCAGCTGGCCGCCTCTCTCCCGTCTGACACGGGCACAGGTCAGGACTGTGTCGCAACGCGAATTTGTCCAGGCAGCGCGCTGCCAGGGGCAATCAACGCTTTCTGTCGTTGTCCGGCACGTCCTTCCCAATGCAGTCTCACCTATCATCGTCGCTGGCTCGCTTACGGTTGCAGCCGCAATCCTCATTGAAGCAGCACTGTCCTTCATGGGACTGGGCGATCCGAATTTCATGAGCTGGGGCTACATGATCGGTGCAGGCCGCACCGTGATCCGCCAGGCCTGGTGGATGAGCGTTTTCCCCGGACTTGCCATCCTGTTGACCGTTGTTGCCATCAACCTTGTTGGTGAGGCGTTGAACGACACTCTCAATCCAAGGATTTCCCGCGCATGACCGAACCCCTGCTTTCAATCGATAGGCTGGTTATCGGCCTGCCAACAGGTGCCGACCGACATCATGCGGTTGATGACATCAGCGTTACCGTCAATTCCAACGAAATCGTCTGCCTTGTGGGGGAAAGCGGGTCGGGAAAGTCCATGACCGCGCACGCCATTCTTGGTCTCCTGCCCAAACAGGTGACGGCGCGTGGTGGAGAAATCCGTTTTGGTGGCCGTAATCTGCTCGATCTTGCACCCTATGAGATGCGCGCTCTGCGCGGCAACCAGATCGCCATGATCTTTCAGGAGCCGCTAACTGCACTCAATCCGCTGGCGCGGGTCGGCACACAGGTTGCCGAGGCGATCCGCACGCATCAAGATATTCCCGACGCTCAAGTCGATGCCCGGGTACTTGAACTGTTCTCGAATGTCGGACTTCCTGATCCCGCCTCGCTTGTATCGGCCTATCCGTTTCAGCTTTCGGGCGGGCAGCGTCAGAGAGTGATGATTGCGATGGCGCTCGCTAACGATCCGAAGCTCTTGATTGCGGACGAGCCGACGACTGCGCTTGACGTCACGACCCAGCGGCAGATTCTTGATCTCGTTCTCCATCTGCAGAAGACGCGTGACATGGGGGTGCTTTTCATAACGCACGACATCGGTGTGGTCGCAGACATTGCCGACCGTGTGGTCGTCCTTCGCCACGGCAAGGTGGTGGAGCAAGGGAAGGCCGGGTCCGTCCTTCATCAACCAAAAGACAGCTACACCCGTGACCTGCTTGATGCCGTTCCCGGGCGTGGTTCGGTCCGTTCCGATAAAGGTAAGGACACTCCACTCCTTCAGATCGCCGGACTAAAAAAGGTATTTGCCACTCGCCAGAGCTTCTTTGCTGAGCCTCGGCGGGTCGTGGCCGCAGATGGCCTCGACCTGACGCTCAATCGTGGCGATACGCTCGCCATTGTTGGTGAGAGCGGGTCCGGCAAATCGACGCTTGCACGGATGGTGTTGCGGCTCATTGAGCCGGATGATGGCACGATGATGTTCGACGGCGTCGAGGTCAGATCGATGCGTGGAGAAGCTCTTCGTCAGTTCCGCCGCAAGGTACAGATCGTTTTTCAGGATCCTTATGCGTCGCTCGATCCAAGACTGAAGGTCGGTGAAAGCATCATTCGCGGGCCGATCTCGTTTGGTGCGACACGCGCTGAAGCGAAGGCAACCGCGACACGGTGGTTGGAGAAGGTTGGATTGAGCGCGAAGGCACTTGACCGGTTCCCGCATGAGTTTTCCGGCGGCCAGCGCCAGCGTATCTGTATTGCCAGGGCACTCGCACTCGATCCGGTCTGTCTTATTGCCGATGAGGCAGTTTCTGCACTCGATGTTTCGGTTCAGGCGCAGGTCCTGAAGTTGCTTTCGGATCTCAAGGTGGAAATGGGGCTCAGCATGCTCTTCATCACGCATGACTTGCGTGTTGCCCGCGAAATCGCCGACCGAATCGTCGTGATGCAGAACGGCAGCATCGTTGAGCAGGCATTGTCTCTGGAATTGTTTGAAAGGCCCCGTGCCGACTACACCCGTCGCCTGCTTGATGCCGTGCCGGGACGGGAGTTTTTCAAGGCCAGGGCACTTGCCGGTGCGCCAGTTTAGGGGGCAAGACCATGGATGAGCTTACACGTTCTTTTATTGAGCAGTCGACCTTGTTGTTCATTGCATCGCGCAACCGGGAAGGGGCGATGGATGTTTCGCCTCGTGGTGGGCAACCATCGGTTCTGCGTGTGCGGGACGATGGTAGCCTGTTAATGCCCGACTATGTCGGCAACAGGCGCCTCGATACGATCGGCAACATTCTGAGCGATCCAAAGGTTGCGCTGCTGCTGATCAACCGTCAGTCTGAAACATACCTGCGCGTCGCAGCGCATGCCTCCGTTTCACAGGCCGACGAAGACATCGCTGCCTTTCCGGCCGACGAGAACCGTGCGCTCAGCGTCATGGTACTGACGCCAAGCAAAATTGAGTTTGTAGACAGTCGTGCCTTTCGCGACAGCGGCTTCTGGGTCGATCCATCAGGGCGAAAACCTCCTCTCGATGCGCTTGGGATCTATTTCAGCGACAAGGAATGGCAGGCAGAGCGTGGGCGCACCCCCGTCCTCTATGATGTGGGAGCAGAAAGCCGCCTTGCCGGCGAGGGATTGCGGGGTTTCTACGGCACGCCTAGCCCCATCGTGCAAACAAAGGTTTATGATTTTCCAAGCCCCGGCTTCATGTCTTTCATTGAAGATGCAAGCTTTTTGGTTTTTGCCCATCAGGGAGAGGACGGGGAGATCGTTATCGTTCTTGCAGGTGATGTGCCGTTGCGGCTTGATCCGACAAGCAACCTTTCGTCTTTCCTTCTGCATGCGGGCGAAGTGAGCGCTTTTGCCTCGAGTATCCCGCATTCGACGCCATGTGCACTGCTTGCTGTCGAGCCAGGGCGCTGTGATGCGCTGCGCGTCAACGGCACAGTCCGCGAGACAACGCTTGGTGAGAACGGGCAGCGTCGCTTCGGTGTGCAGCCGGCGGAGATCTATTTCCATTGCTCGGCGGCATTTACCCGCTCACGCATCTGGTCAGACACTCCGGCGCCCGCTTGGAGTGGTCTGCGCAGTTTCATCTGTACCGCGCGACATCAAGAGAGCCCGGATGTGGTGTCATTCCTCTTGAAGCCAATGGATAAAGCGCCTGTGGGCATTGCGGCGCCTGGCCAATTCATCACCATCACGCTGCCGCAGAGTGATCGCTGGTCATCGCAGCGTCGCTGTTACTCGATTTCCGGTATGCCGGACCCTCACTCCTTACGCATCTCCGTTCGCCGCGTCGGTGATGACGGAATGTCCGCAGCGCTGCACGACACGCTAGCTGTCGGTGACGAAGTCCGGCTTGGTGCACCCGGCGGGAAATTTATACTGGACAGCGCGCCTGACCGGCCGATTGTCCTCGTCAGTGCCGGTGTCGGTATTACGCCATTGTTGCCAATGGCCGAACATCTGGCGCGAGAGACCGGGGGACGCGAGATCCTTTTCATTCACGCTGCGCGGAGCGCGCGGCACCATCTGTTCGCCGGGGAAGCGCAGCGTTTCAGGGCATCCAACCCGTCAATACGCCTCCTCACTGTCTATTCTCGGCCCGACGACGGAGATACCTGCGACCACAAAGGGCGCCTTGATTCGGCACTGATCGCCGGCCATGTGCCGGTTAAGGAGGCTGATTTTTATGTCTGTGGTCCAGATTGTTTCATGCATGATCTAAAAAATGGGCTGATTGCGCTTGGAGCTTTGCCTGAAAACGTGAGGATGGAGGCATTTGGAGCCAGCGACAGTGGTTCGCCGATGTCCTCGCAAGCTTTGAGTGCATTCCAGCCGTGCACGGTCAAATTTGTCAAATCTGAAAAGCGCGTTATCTGGACCCCTGAGGACGGCTCGCTTCTGGATCTCGCGCTTGCCAACGATATCGATGTGCAGTTCTCGTGCCGCAGCGGTGACTGCCAGTCTTGCATGCAGAGCGTTGTAAGCGGAAAGCCGAGTTATGTGAATTGCGAGGAGCCCTTGTTGCCCAGGGGGCGTGTGTTGTTATGCCAGGCCGTACCAACGGGAGACATGGTGCTGGATTGCTAGGTGCACATAGAACGATATCGCAGCGCGGGCGGTCGCAGTTCAAGCCTGCACGGACGCGACAAATGTCGAAATCAAAAGCGCTATGTTCGAGCGTATCTGGTGCATGCGTACAATGATATCGGAACGTGCGCATGGTGGGGAAAGCACTCGTCCTGAAAGGTCCAAAATAATGGATCGGGTAGATTGGTTTCGGATAGTCTTCTTTCAGCGAAGATCCTCGTGTGGGTCACGGGCATGTTCTTTTCCGTTAAATGGCAGCACGATCAGTCTAAGAAGAACTAACGAAGCAACAGCCATTCGAGGTGCGTGACGATCCGTGAAAAAGCCGTGCCAGCTCATCGGACGAGTGAAGTATTCCGATCAATTCGTCGAGCGAATAGAAGGCTGGCCTCGGATAAGGTGGGACGTGTTTTGCCGTGCCGGTAAATTCCGTCAAATCCTTGCTGAGAGTTGTGAACGAGCTCGCATGCCGCGTGCCGTTCGTCTCAAGGCTGAAGTGTGTTTCTACAATGGTGCGGCCCTGAACTGTGAAATTCAGCGATAGACCTTCTGGCAGGGACAGGTGACGGTTCACGGATGCCGGTCCACGGAGTTTTTCTAGAGGGATGATATCAGCCGTTGCCGCGAGAAGATTTTTTGAGGGCAATGCAATAGAGGGTTCCTCCGGCCGCAGTGGATAACCCCACACAGTTTGTAGCAAAACGTGTGAACTCCGGAGCGGCTGGCGGCTGCTAATAATGAAGACTGGTGCATAGCCGCGGACTTGTTTTGGCCAGAAGTACCAAAAGATAAGAGAAAAATCTAAATGTGGTCTTCCTCATGAAACTGGATTTTTTAGCGAAAGTTTTGCTAAACGCTTAGTCGGGGAACGCGCGGGGTCTAGGATCGTGTTGGTATGATCTCGATCACGCAACCGTATCGGGCGCACATTCCAACATGCGTGCCGAATTCTCGAATTGGTTTTAGAGAAATGGCCGGAGAAAAAAAGAAGAGTATATTTGAGAGCTTCGCGGCCAGTTACGAAGAACTGTTAAGGCATCTCTCGCGTCGCCTCGGTCGTGATGCAGATGCGGCCGACGTGTTGCAGGATACGTATCTGCGGCTTCAAAACATTCCAACTGAAACGGACATAAAGAATCCGCGGTCCTATCTGTTTCGGATGGCGGATAATTCTGCGATGGACCACATTCGTGGCAAGCGTTCGATTGAGCGATACTTTTCTTCAGAAGAAACTCCAGATTCGGCAGATGAAAAACCCTCGCCGGAAAGGATCGTTGATTATCGCCAGCGTCTCGACCGCCTTCAACAAGCCGTATCGGAATTACCACAGCGGCAAAGACAGGTTTTCCTCATGCACAAGATTGATGGATTGAGCCACGCTGAAATTTCCCGCGAATTGGGTATTACGAGAAGCGCGGTAGAAAAACTGGTCATGAAGGCGCTTGCACACCTCAGGGACCGGCTGGGTGACCTCATTGACTAAAAAACTTAAAAAAATTTGGGAGATGGGTGAGGTAGTGTCCGGTCTCATTCGTCTATATTCCGAATGCTTGGACCCGGAAGCGTCGTCCCGTCTTTCTCGATGAATCAGCTGGTGGCCACGATGGCAGCAACGAATAAAGATAAACAACGAAAAGCGCGCGACGAAGCGCTGACGTGGTTCGTGCGTATCAATTCAGGCGATGCGACGGAAGGCGAGCGGTCCGATCATAAAGTATGGTTGGCGTCTGACCCTATGAATTGCGCGGAATACGTCAAACTAGGCGGCATTTGGTCAGATCTGGATCGTATTGCCGATCCGCGCAAGGTCGCTTCTCGACAAACCACGGACCGCCCGCTCTCCTCACGACGCGCTTTCCTCGTCGGAGGTGCAAGCGCGCTAGCCGCAGCGACCGTGGCGTTGGTGGTGGGCCCGCCGGATTTCCTGGCAAGCGATCATTTTACCGGAACGGGCGAGTTTCGCAGCGTAGTACTCGCCGATGGGACGAAGGTTGAGCTTGATGCTCATACAGCAATTGCACTGAACTATTCCGATACCACCCGCACAGTTCACCTACTTCGCGGTCGCGCCTTTTTTGACGTCGCCAAAGACGCTGACCGTCCGTTCGAGGTTATGGCTGCCGGTGGCAGTACCACCGCTCTTGGAACGCGCTTCGTCGTCCACGAATGGTCGGGCGCCGTAACCGTATCTGTTGAAGAGAGCGCGGTTTCTGTCCTGGGACCGGATAGCTCAAATGCTGTCCTCAACGCGGGACAGTATGTGACCTATGACGACAATCGCCTCGGTAACGTTCAGCCCGTTGATGTCGAGTCGGAACTAGCGTGGAGGCGTGGTAAGCTGATTTTTGAGGATCGTCCACTGCGGCAGGTACTAGCCGACGTGAACCGTTATCGTTCAGGTACTATCCAAGTCACCGACAGCCGGTTGCTCAATATGCGCGTGAGCGGTATTTTCGACATCAGCAATCCGGACGGTGTGCTTGATGCGATCCGGACCACTTTGCCTGTTCGAACCTTCCCGCTATCGTCCTGGCTCGTGGTTCTCCACCCTGCATGATGTAAAAATTCGGGACGATTTTACCGTCCCGTTTTGCCGCCTCAAAAAGAAAACTGAATCCTGACAATTATTTTCCACTTTGGGGGTGAGGTGGGGACCCTCGAATTCCGTCTATGCATCGGAAGAGTGCGTTAGCGCTCGTTTAATGTGCAAAAACAGGAGTTCGACAGGGGTATGGTCAAGCAGGTTGGGGACAGGTCATCCGCCCAGGCAAAAGGTCTTATCGGAGGATTTGGTCTGGCGCTCTTAGCGTCATCGGCATTTTCTGTAATGGCAGGCGTCAACGTACGGCCTGCGGCTGCACAGGAGGCATCTGCCGCCATCAATTACTCGATCCCACCTGGCTCGCTTGGAACCGTAATCTCTCGCTTCGGTGACCGCTCCAACCTTCAGATGCTTTATCCAGCCAGCCTGGTGCGGGGCAAGACCTCGCGCGGGGTTACCGGCAATCTGACCCGCGAGGAGGCGTTGGGCAGGATACTTGCCGGCTCGGGGCTTGCTTACCGCTTCACCTCAACCAATATCGTGACGATCGTCGATCCATCCGCGACGGTGGATGCCGCAGGTGCCGCAGCCGGTGGCTCGACCGTGCTGGAGACAATCACGCTTCAAGGTCAGGGCGGAACGACTGAGGGGACAGGTTCGTACACGACATCGCAAATGAGCTCGGCAACTGGCCTGCCTCTGTCGATCAAAGAGACGCCACAGTCGGTCAGCGTGGTCACCAGTCAAAAGATCAAGGATAAGGCCTATACGTCGCTCGATCAGGCGATCAATGATGTGCCGGGGCTGGTTGCCACGCCCGATTTCGGAGACAGCCGCTGGCAATATTATTCCCGCGGTTCGTTGGTCAACAGCATTCAATATGATGGCTTAACGAACTCGGTGACGACGTTTTCGCGAGACGGCACTACGCAGGACGATCTCATCATCTACGATCGGGTCGAGGTCGTGCGTGGCGCGACGGGCCTCCTTCAAGGCACAGGCAATCCTTCCGCTTCAATCAATCTGGTGCGAAAAAAACCAACCGAAACGGCCCAAACCTCAATTTCGACGACCGCCTCGTCATGGGGTAACGGGCGTGTAGAACTGGACGCTAGTCGCCCGCTCAACGACGAGGGATCGGTCCGCGCACGGTTTGCGGGGTCTTTTCTGGGCGGACAAGGATATCGAGACTACAACGATCAACGAAATTTTGTTCTGTATGGGGTTATCGAGGCGGATCTTACCGAGAACACCACTGCGAGCCTCGGATTAAGCCACCAGAAAGAACATATCGATGGCTATGGCAACGGCGGTTATCCGACCAAGCCCGATGGCTCGTTTTACGACTGGACTGCCAAGGACTACCTTGGAAGTGAATGGGAGTATTCAGACAAGCGCAAGACGACGGCGTATTTCGATCTGGAGCATCGCTTCGACAACGGCTGGAAAGCAAATATAGCTGCTCAACATGCCTGGAGCCGTGGCACGATCGAGTCCTCCTACCTGACCTATAGCAACGGTACCTACTACAAAAACGACCGGATTTACGACGGAGACAGCAAATCCTATGCGATCGATGGACAGCTGTCCGGCCCGGTCGAATTTTTCGGTCGAACGCATGACCTCGTTTTCGGGGCAAGTACGCACAGAGACGATTTCACCTATTCGGCTTTCAGTGCGAAAGCCTATGCAGTCGATATATTCAACTGGGATCCTTCGGCAATTGGCAAACCGAGCATCACGACCAATTACTATAATACGAACCCTACGATAACAGAGACCGGCCTTTATGGCTCCGGTCGCTTCTCCATCACCGACGACCTGAAACTCATTCTTGGCGCACGCGTCAGTTGGTACGATTACAACTCCGCAGTTGAAAAGGTTTCGCTCGAAGAAAAAGCAAAGTTCGTTCCCTATGTGGGTGCCGTCTATGACTTGACTGATACCGTTTCAGTTTATGGGAGTTTCACCTCGATCTTCCAGCCGCAACCCTATTACGATCCGAGCGGCAACATTCTTGCACCCATAGACGGACGAAACATTGAGGCTGGTGTGAAAGGCAGCTTCTTCGATGACCGTCTCAACGCGACAGTCTCTATTTTCCAGTCCAATCAAAATAACCTGCCTATCTATTACGGTACGGCGTGCGCTGGCGGCACCTCTTGCTATACCGCGGCCGACGAGGTTCGAACACGAGGGGTCGAATTCGAAGTCAATGGCAAAGTCACGGATCAGTTGAACGTGTCTGCTAGCTACACCTTCGCAAAAGCTGAATACATAGAAGGGACAAAGGAAGGTCAGACCTATAATTCCAATGTCTCTCCAGAAAATATGTTCAAGCTTTACGCCTCGTACGATTTCGACCGGGATTTGGAGGGCTTGACCATCGGCGGTGGTGTCCGAGCGTTCAGCAAGACTTATTACGCAACGACAACGTCCTACAAGGAGCAGCCAGCCTATGCGGTCTTCGACCTCATGGCCAAGTACGCGTTCAACGACAGCACCGCCATGCAGCTCAACGTGAACAATGTCTTCGACAAGACCTATTACTCGAAGCTCAGTACGTCGACTGCCTACGGGAATTTCATTGGTGCCCCGAGGAATGTCACATTGAGCATCACGCATAAGTTCTGATCGGCACCAAATGACGAGGTTCACGACGATCGGACCACTAAAAGCTGTTGCGTGCCGCACAAGCGGGCGAAACTGGACCATTCAAGCTATCCTGAAGGCACTCACCGTCACGAGCGTGATGTTGAGTGCCGGAACAGCCAATGCTTCGAGCACTTTCCCTGTCACCGTAAAACACGCTTTTGGGTCAACGACCGTTGAATCCGAGCCTCAGCGTATCCTCACTTTTGGGTGGAGTTCAGAAGATATTGCCATCGCACTGGGAAAACCGCCGATGTGGATGCCACGGCGCCCCATTTTCAAGAGCGGCATTGCCCCCTGGAACGAGGAACGGCTGAGTGAGATTAAACCGTCTCTCTTCACGGGTATCTATCTGGACTTCGAGGAGGTCGCACGCCTCCGGCCTGACCTGATCCTCGCCGTCTCGTCTGGAGTAAATTCCAACGAATACAGGATGCTTTCCAGGATCGCACCGACCATCGTCTATCGATCAGGACCGTGGCAGGCAAGCCTTGAGGAGCAGACCGAACTGGTAGGAGAAGCCCTTGGTCGTCCAGACGCAGCCGCCAACCTTGTGACAAGTGTCGAGCGTGTCCTTGCAGCGACACGCGCGGAAAATCCCGTTCTTACCGGCAAGACCTTTGCAATCGGAACCTACTTCAACGGGTTCTCCGTCTACCTCTCCGCCGATCCGCGCGTGGCTGCGTTCGAAAAGCTTGGTTTGAAGCTGGCCCCAGGGATCGCATCGTTATCAACCCATTACCCCCGTAAGACGCTGCTGGCATTAAGCGGTGAACAACTAAACCGCCTGGATGCCGACATTCTTATCATGTGGTACACGGGTGGAAACCAAAGCGTCGCAGAACACCAGCCGTTGTTTCGCACGCTAAAGGTCGTTGAACGTGGCAGCTACGTCCCTCTGACCGATCCCACCTCGGTCTGGGCAATGTCCGCGCTGAGTGTTCTCTCCATTCCCTATGAGATTCCAAAGATCGTTCCGCGGCTGGCTCAAGCTGCAGAACGAGCGGAGAACAGCGGAGGCTCCCCTCATGAGTGAGTATTTCATTGCTGAGGTACTCTCAGTTGTTCGCGTTTCTCCCAACATGATCCGCATCGACTTCGGGGGCAAAGGTCTCGCCGAATTCCGCTCGAGCGGACGGCCGGACGAGTGGACACGTTTGATGTTTCCTACCGAGCCAGGCGGGCAGGTCGATCTGCCGATCTTGCTGGACGGGAAATGGAAAGCTCCCCCGGCCTGTGAACTATCTCCGGCCCGGCCCTATACGGTGCGGAAATGGATGCCGGGGTTAAGCGTATTGACGATCGAATTTGTCGTCCACGAAGGTGGTATCGCCGCCGATTGGGCAAGGAAAGCCTTTCCCGGTGATCGCATCGTCGTCAGCGCACCGTTTGGGCGCTTCACCCCGCCGAGCGATGCGGGATGGACCGTATTGCTGGCTGATATTACCGGCTTACCCGCCGTAGCGCGAATTATCGAAGAGCGGGGGGCATTAAACACGATCTCGGCGCATGTCGAACTGCCGCATCATGACGACAGGCAGGAACTGCCAGTTGGGCGCGGGGTAACGCTTCACTGGTACGATAGTTTTGGAAAGGACCTTAAACCAACCCGTCTGCTGGACATCGCTCAGGCTATCACGCTGCCGGATGGAGAAGGATATCTCTATATTGCCGGCGAAGCGACGGCCGCTTCAGACGTGCGCAAGCATTTCCGTGATGTTAAGGGGATCGACAAGGAAAGAATAACATCCGTCGGCTACTGGATCGAAGGACAGTCGCGGGGATGAGCACGGCCAAGTCAAACGTCGAGATTCCTAAAGCGGCGATCCGCGCTAGGTCCAGAGCAGGGGTGATGACGGGAGGCGTACTGCTTGTCCTCATTATGGCGGCAGTGAGCTTACTCGCTGGAGCGAGGCCGGTTGCTCCGGCGTCCGTCCTAACCGCTCTTATTGCTTACAATCCCAACCTCCCCGATCACATAATCGTCCACGATTACCGTTTGCCGAGGACTTTGCTCGGCTTGCTTTGTGGCGCTGCTTTCGGTGTCTCCGGCGCATTAATTCAGGCGGTAACGCGCAATCCGTTGGCAGATCCAGGCATTCTCGGGGTCAATGCGGGTGCGGCTTTCTCGGTGACGGTGGCGATCGGGTTGTTCGGCTGGCAGTCGATTGACACCTATCTGTGGTTTGCCTTCATTGGAGCGATTTTTGTTACTGTTGCTGTATACGCCCTCGGGGCGACGGGCCGTGACGGGGCGACGCCCGAGCGCCTAGTGCTTTCCGGTGTCGCACTGTCGGCCGTCCTCGGCGGCATCGGCTCCGCAATCAGGTTGCTCGATCCTCAGGCCTTCGATGCAATGCGATTATGGTCCATCGGCTCCGTTGCTGGCAGGAACATGGAAGTCGTGGTGGTAGTCGCTCCTTTCATCGCAGCCGGTTTACTGATCGCGCTGATTGCTGCTTATTCATTAAATGCCGTCGCACTTGGCGACGATCTAGCCCGATCACTCGGGTCTAACATTTTTCGCGCTCGTATCCTCACACTCATCGCCGTGACCCTTCTGGCAGGAGCCGGAACGGCTGCAGCTGGCCCTATTGGTTTCGTTGGCCTTATGGTGCCGCATGTGGTGCGCTGGCTTGTCGGTCCAGATCAACGCAGGATCATCCCCCTAACAATGGTCTACGCGGCAGCGTTGCTTATCGCCGCTGATATTTCCGGACGCCTGATACTGTTTCCAAGCGAACTCGAGGCGGGTATCGTCACCGCATTTATCGGAGCCCCCGCTCTTATCTTTCTGGCGCGGCGCAGGAAAGTGAGTGGCCTGTGAGGAAAGCGCTACGATCTCATATTGAATTCGGAAGCTCCGTGCGTGTCATTCGCTGTTTCGGCGACCGGCTATCGGCTCGGTTAGACACGCTTTCAATCTCCATTGGCCTCTTGCTTGCAGCACTCGCGCTCGGCATCTCGGTCGTGTCATTGACGAGCGGCAAATATCCGATCGCGCTCGTTGACGTACTGGGCGCTCTCACAGGTCGCGGTGACGATCAAGTACGAATGATCGTTGTGGAATGGCGTTTGCCGCGTGTGGCACTGGCCTTTCTGCTCGGCGGTGCACTGGGCATGAGCGGAGCGATCTTCCAGAGTCTAACCCGCAACCCGCTTGGGAGCCCGGATATCATTGGTTTCTCGTCAGGCTCCTATACTGGTGCGCTTGTGGTTATCCTGCTTCTGTCGGGTGGTTACTTCGAAATCGCGGCAGGTGCCCTGATTGGTGGCATCCTCACCGCGATGGCTGTCTATCTTCTCGCCTATCGACGCGGTGTACAGGGCTTCCGGTTGATTATTGTCGGCATTGGAGTTGCCGCCATGCTTTCCGCCTTCAACGCATGGATGGTCCGCGAAGCGGATCTTCAGGTTGCCATCTCCGCCGCTATTTGGGGCGCAGGCTCGTTGAATGGCCTTGGGTTCGATCAGCTCTTGCCCGTCGCCATCGTGCTTTGCATCGTTATCCCTCTGACCCTCGTGCTGTCGCGCCCGATGCGTCAGCTCGAGATGGGTGACGACGCGGCAAGAGCTTCCGGGGTGAATCCCAACAAAACCCGGTTAGGCCTGATGGTACTCGGCGTGGCGCTGACGGCCATAGTAACGGCGGCGGCAGGACCGATCTCCTTTATCGCGCTGGCCGCTCCCCAGATCGCACGGCGGCTGACCCGCTCGACAGGTGCAGGGCTCATTCCGCCCGCACTTATGGGAGGGCTCCTGCTTCTGGTTGCCGATTGGGCTGCACAGCATGTGTTTGTCACACAGCTTCCTGTAGGCGTCATGACGGTCAGCATCGGCGGACTTTACTTCATCTGGTTATTGATACAGGAGCGCCGCAAATGACCTTTTGTCATGGTCGTGCAGATCGACTTTGCGCGGAGAATATGGCGCTGCGCTACAGCGAACACATGACCTCCGGAAGTCTATCCGTCTCTATCCCCGACAACTCCTTCCTCGCAATCCGATGGCCTGAAACCCTGCGGAAAATCTATGCTGCTTCCAACTTGTCGTCCGAGGAAGGAGCGGCATCGTGATTGATCTGCTGAAACGCTTCGCCGCTTACTATCGCCCCCATCGCGCACTCCTCGCTCTGGATTTTTCGAGTGCAGTTGCCGCCGGTCTAATGGAACTGGCGTTTCCGGTCGCGGTGACCTTGTTCATCGACAAGCTCTTGCCGACCAACCAACTCGGGTTGATTGCGCTTGCCTCTGTTGGCCTGTTTTTGATCTATCTAATTAATGCCGGTCTTCAGGTCATTGTTACCTACTGGGGCCACATGCTTGGCCTTAAGATCGAGACTGAAATGCGTCGAAAATCCTTCGACCATCTACAGAAGCTCTCCTTCAGCTTTTTCGACAATCAGAAGACCGGTCATTTGGTTGCAAGGCTGACCAAAGATCTGGAGGAGATTGGTGAAGTCGCCCATCACGGTCCGGAAGACCTGTTCATCGCCATCATGACCCTGATCGGAGCTTTTGCCCTCATGTTGTGGGTGCATGTGCCGTTGGCACTTATCACCGCAACAGTCGTTCCATTTACTGCGATACTCGCTGCCCGCTACAGCAAGCGCATGACTGCAGCCTGGCGTTCGCTTTATGGCCGTGTTGCGGAGTTCAATGCCCGTATTGAGGAGAATGTTGGCGGCATACGCGTGGTGCAGTCTTTCACGAACGAGGAACACGAACGGAAACTGTTTGCTGAGAACAACCAAAACTACCTGACGACCAAGCTGGAAGCCTACAAGGTGATGGCGGCATCCATGTCGCTTTCCTATCTTTCAATGCGCTTTGTTCAGGTTGTGGTGATGCTGGCAGGCGCATGGTTTGTTGCGCGTGGCGAACTGACCGCTGGCGGCTTCGTCGGCTTCCTGCTTCTGGTTGGCGTCTTCTTTCGGCCCATCGAAAAGATCATTTCCATCATAGAAACGTATTCGAAGGGCATCGCCGGTTTCCAGCGATACACGCAGTTCCTTGATGCAAGACCTGATATAACCGACCGCAATGACGCGAAGTCCCTCGAGCGGGTGAAAGGCGACATCGACTATCGCGACGTCCGTTTCGGCTACGCTTCCGACAGGCAAGTTATTGATGGCCTAAACCTCTCCGTCAGGGCAGGGGAGACCGTCGCATTCGTCGGTCCGTCCGGCGCGGGAAAGACGACCATCTGCTCGTTGCTGCCGCGCTTTTACGATGTGACGGGCGGCGCAATCCTGATCGACGGCATCGACGTTCGCGATATTGGATTGAAGTCCTTGCGCTCCAATATCGGCATCGTGCAGCAGGACGTGTTCCTGTTTGCTGGCACGATCCGAGATAACATCGCTTACGGTAAACTCGACGCTACGGACGCGGAGATCGTAGAAGCAGTCCGTCGCGCACGGCTTGAAGGGGTTATCGCATCGCTTCCTGCCGGTCTCAGCACGATCATTGGCGAACGCGGGGTCAAGCTTTCAGGGGGACAGAAACAGCGCCTCGCCATCGCTCGGATCTTCTTGAAGAACCCGCCAATCTTGATCCTTGATGAGGCGACGTCGGCTCTCGACAGTGAGACTGAGCGGGCTATCCAACAATCGCTCGCAGAACTGTCCGAGGGACGCACAACGTTCGTGATCGCTCATCGGCTTGCCACGATCGCCAACGCCGATCGTATCGTCGTGGTCGAAGAGGGCCGGATTGTTGAGCACGGGAGCCATTCCGAACTAATCGCCCGAAAGGATGGCCGCTACAACCAGCTTCAGGCCGCGCAAGGCGGTTTCGCCACTGCTCATGACCGACGCACATCCACCGCTTCAATTGTTGGTGAGTAACAGATGAGCGCTGGTGCGCTATCTATTTTGGTAGCGGCTTTGAAAACTGCTCAGCACGTGTCCTCGAACCCGCTTGGCCAAAACTCGGACGCCTATGTCGATTTTCTACTTTGAAAGCCACTCTGCGCTGTAGGGTTATCACCACGAAGTTCTGGCGCGCCGCGGTCCTGTATAACGTCGGAACCGGGCTCATGAAATCCGTTGATCTCCTGTACCAAACTATGCTCGCCGAGCTAGGTCAGCGCTCGGAGCCGGATTCGATCCGTATCAAGAGCGGGGGGATAGGCCACTCAGCCTGCAAACCCGTCTTCCACAGAACGAAAACCCGGATCGTTTCGCAGAAGCACTTGGCGAGGCTCGAAGCGTTTTGGAAATTTGCGGATCCGCATTTGCTGTAAACAATGACGGTCTTTGTCCAGAGACTTTATTCTGACGCGCGCCAAGCGGCAGACAGCCCTTGAGATGACCAGAGCTTGCGGGAGGCCCACCGCTCCGCCAAGCGGTGGACCTTGAATCGCGGTGCTCTAGAGCGGATCGCAATAATGGTCGACATAAACTGAGCGAGTGCAAACCGCAATATTAGAATTTTCTGATTTTTAATATCCAATGACCCAACCGCAACGACGGCGTGGTTTAAAGAGAAAAATCCGCAATATCGGCATTTTGTAGTGCGAGTTTTTCCAGTTGAGATAGCAATATCAGGATTTCTGAGAGCTCGGGCTCATTAACAAGCCGAGCCGCATCTAGCGGCCTGACCCAAGACCGCTTTCTTTGCCCAATTTCTGGATAAAGATCATACTCGCCCTTAACCCGCAGAAGGTGGACCGACACCATAAATTCGCGCTCGCCGTCTTTGTTGTACGAATAAAATCCTATCGGCTTTTTTAGCACCTTGCCTCGAATGCCTGCTTCCTCAGTCGCCTCCCGCCTAGCGGCTCGGTGCGCAGGTTCGCTGCGATGAATGTTACCTTTTGGCAATATCCAACGACCAGTATCGCGACTTGTTATGAGAAGCACCTGCAACTCTCCCGCCGGGGTAAAGTGGCAGCAAGCAGCCGCTGCTTGTTGGCAGATCTTACGAGCGCTTCGGCAATTAGCAAACATCCAATCGACATTTCTCCGAAAACCCATGGCCGTTTTACCTTCAACCCGCTAGTCGGCCCTAAGTACCGTGATGCTCATTTGTTCCCGAAAGCGAACACGCTCCAGTCTCTATGAAAAAACAGCGTCGGCTACGAAACCGGTCTGAGGCTCTGACCGTACGTTATCAACGAGTGGCCACAAGTAGGCGATGACGGTCCAGATTCGTCATCTCCGCCCCACATGGCTCAGCTAGCTCGTTCACCCCGGCTCCTCTCGCTCTCAGGAACTTTCATTAGGTCGGCGAGTTCTGTGGAATATATCTCAGCGGAAAAGCGCGCAGGAATTGAACGTAAAACTGGCCCCGTTGAAGGACAGAAACGCGCAGGACGCCAACAATTCACCGCTGGTGGGAATGTCGGGTGATTGGGTTGAGAGGAGAGCGGGAGCACGTTCAGAAATCTTAGCTTAGGCACTGAGAATGCTAGAAGTACCAAACCACATTATGTTTTCGGAGACGCGAAGGTGGAAGAACCTTACACATCGGACGATCCCGAGACGCGGCTTGCACTTTTCGATTTCGCATTTGAGAACGCACCGATCGGGATCGCTCTTGTCGACACTGAGGGACGTATCATCAGAGGCAATACTGCCTTTGCGAAACTGCTCTCCGTACCTGTTGAGAAAGTCTTGGGTTCACATTTTCGGGACTTTACCCACCCGGATGACATCGAGGCGGATGTGATCCTATTTGAGCAGGTCCTTCGCGGCGCCCGAGACGGCTATACGATCGAGAAACGTTATTTGCGGCCGGACGGAGAGATTGTGCACGTACTGATCCATGTCGCCGCCATGCGTAATGCGGAAGGTGAGGTTGTACGCGTCATATCTCAGATCGAAGACGTAACACGACATAAAGAGCACGAACGTCAGCTGACCGAGCGCGCAGCGCAGCTTGAACTGGCGCTCGAAGCCATTCGCGGCGGGTTTTGGCAAATGGACATTATCTCCGGAAAGTTTGAAACGTCTGATAGGTTGGCCCAGTATATAGGTGGGCCAACCGCCGCACGGCTAGATCTCGAGCGCTATCTTTAAAGAGTCAATGTGGACGATGGCGCTCAAGCAGACCTCTCCCCTCTGATCGCCGGTAAGCTCGATCAGAATGTGGCCGAGTATCGTTTAGAAACAATTCAAGGCGAACGCTGGATGCGGTGCGATCGAAGACTTTTGCGCGATGGTGACGGAAATCCGACGAAGATTGTCGGAATGGCCATCGACTTCACTGACGAACGCCGACACATCGAGATACTTGAGGAGAGATCTCGGACGGATCCCCTCACGACCCTCTTGAATCGGCGCGGGCTGGCAATAGCCTTTTCTTCACTCCAATCGGCAGACGGATATTCCGTCCTCGCGCTTGATCTTGACGGCTTCAAAGAAGTGAATGACGCATATGGTCATGCGGCGGGCGACATTGTCCTGAAAACTACCGCCGCGCGCCTATCGTCCGCTGTAAGGAGACAAGATCTAATCGCTCGTACTGGCGGGGATGAGTTCGTGGTAATCATTCCGGGTAATCGGTTAGCTGGGAAGGGGGCTGCGAACCGTATCCTCCACCGCTTGAGAGATCCTGTCTCAATTTACGACAAGGCGGCAATTGTTCGCAGTAGCATTGGCGGAATATGGACGCCAGTGAAAGATGATCTGTCCAGCCTGATCGAACGAGCGGATGCTTTTCTTTACGAAGCAAAGGCGGCAGGAAAGGATCTCGTTCGGTTTCAGCCAGAGGAGCCATCGACAGGCTTGTAACGGTCATCCGGCACAAGTCACAAATCTGGCAATAAGCGAGCCTCGAATAGAGATACCTGCTCGGAGTGTAGACATGTTTATCATCACACCGAATAGCCACAAGTTCGATAGGACGCTCCGTGTACAACCGTCCTGAAGCAGAAATAAGGAGCAAGCGTCGGATTTCTGGCATTCAAAATTACGGTCGAAAAGTTGTCGACTTGATAATCTTGTTACTATCTCTCATAGCGATCATCATCGTTGGGTGCTACTTCGCGCTGGCCAGTCCGTGAAGTGAACTTCACAGCGGGCTGATGAATTGCCGTCACGTTCGAACCTGTCTGAAGCCCCGTCAACGAAGGTAGATGCACCGTCAGGCAGCGACCATAACCGTTGAAGAGCAGACAGACACCCTCATACTCCAGCCGCTTGTTTTTGCCTTACGGCAAGCGACCAAGATCAAGGTCGTAGATTCATGTCTCTGCAAGAGCATAGGCTTGGTCAGACGAGCATATCCAGCCCGTTATGTGACCACTTTTTTGTCCTGGCAGTCATGTTTGTGCCCTTCGTTCGTTATTTGTCCCTGCCCGACAGGACCGAGCTCAGGACCTGACGCACGGTTCCCCGGATGACGCCGCGTTGGTTAGGATCACCTTGGGCAAGTGTCGACGCCATGTTCTTGATCTGCTTGATGGTAAAATGCGGTGGCAGCGGCGGCACTTCAGGGTCAGTCTTCACCTCAAGAATAACCGGTCGGTCGCATGCCAGAGCCTCATCCCAGGCGGGTCCGAGATTTTCCGGGCGGTCGACGAATATCCCCTTGAGACCAATCAGCTCGGCGAAGCGATGATAAGGTACGTCGGGGATGCCCTGGGATGCTTCGAATTTTGGATCGCCCTCCATCACCCGCTGTTCCCATGTCACCTGATTCAGGTCTTCGTTATTGAACACGCAGATGACGAAGCGATGGTCGCTCCAACCCTTCCAGTATTTCGCCACGGTGATCATCTCAGCCATGTTGCTCATTTGCATGGCACCGTCGCCAACCAAGCCGATCACGGGCCGATCGGGGTGCGTGAATTTTGCCGCGATCGCGTAAGGCACCGCCGCACCCATCGATGCCAGTCCCCCAGACAGCGAGCCCTTCATTCCCGGGCGCATCTTGATATCGCGAGCATACCAATTAGCGCAGGAGCCGCTGTCGCTCGTCAGGATAACGTTGTCTGGAAGACGAGGCGACAATTCCCAAGCTACAAGCTGTGGATTGACCGGCTTGGCTTCGGTATGGGCGCGTCTCTCCAAAAGCTTCCACCAGTCGGCGACTTTTTTCTCGATATCGCTACGCCATTTGTTTTCCTTCTGCTGAAGAAGAGGAAGCAGGGCCCGCAGGGTAAACGCCGCGTCACCGGCGAGATTGACCTCCATCGGATAGCGCAGCGACAGCATGCCCGGTTGAAGGTCGATCTGGACGCCACGTGCCTGGCCTTCCTTGGGCAGGAACTCCGAGTAGGGAAATCCCGATCCAATCATGAGGAGCGTGTCGCAGTCGCGCATGAGATCCCAGGATGGTTCCGTCCCAAGCAGGCCGATTGAGCCGGTGACCCAAGGCAGGTGATCGGAAAGTACCGCCTTGCCGAGCAACGCCTTTGCCGCCCCCGCGCCTAGACGATCTGATACGGCGACCACCTCGTTTGTCGCGTTGAGCGCACCAGCGCCGACCAGAATGGCGACCCGCTCGCCGGCGTTGAGCACCTCGGCAGCCGCCTGAAGGTCTTCCTGCTGCGGTATGACGTCCGGAGGCCGGTACCCCACCCCAGAATGAACGGTCCCGTGAACGCGTGGCGGGTCTTCGTAAGGCATGTCCTGAAGGTCGTTCGGCAACACAAGCGCGGTAACTGCCCGATTGGCCAGCGCAATCCGCACCGCCCGGTCAACGAGATGGCGGACCTGAGCTGGTGTTGTGGCTTGATGGACGAAATCGCTGGCGACGTCCTTGAACAAGGACACAAGGTCGACTTCCTGCTGGTAGTGGCCTCCCAGCGCGCTCAAGGCCTGCTGCCCAACGATTGCCAGAACGGGTTGGTGGTCGAGCTTCGCGTCATATAGACCAGTGATGAGGTGAGATGCACCTGGTCCGGACGTGGCAATGCAGACGCCGAGCTCACCGGAGAATTTGGCGTGAGCGGAGGCCATGAATGCCGCCATTTCTTCATGCCGGGCCTGCACGAACTCGATCTTTTCCTCCGCCCGGTTGAGCGCTCCAAAAACGCCGTTGATGCCGTCTCCGGGATACCCATACATCCTACGAACGCCCCATGCGTATAGGCGGGAAACGATGAAATCGCTAACGGTCTTCGTCATGGAATGCTCTTTCTGCAGCGAGGAAAAGACAGGGGTGATGGGGCCGCAACCGGCGACCGCTTCATAAGTTCCATTCATTCTTCCGATGAAGTGCAAACTTACCCCGTGCGGTGAGGCAATGGTTTCGGATCGATTCCGAAAAGGGTTGATGGCGACGATATCGGCATAAGCGTTGTCACGATGGGTGGTTCAGATTTGCCGGACTCCATGGAACTCGTAAGCTCGTCTCCTGTTCGTGAGTTCAGTAAGCCACCGAAATGCGAAGCGTGATTTTTTGCTTGCTGGGATCGCCGTACGCAAAAGCGAGGAAGGAACCCTATGCCTGAGAAGACACCCAACCCGGAAAGTGACGCAGCACGCTCTGATCCAGCGGTTGCGGACAAAAACCGCCAAGCCCTGAAGGAAAAAGCTGAAAAGGGTATCGAGAAAAACCGAAAACTGGACGAAGAAAATGACGAGCGGACATAGACGACGCAAGCGCCTTACCCCCGTCAAAAAAGCCCCCTCAGTGGGGGCTTCTGTCGATTACTCTTTCGGCTGCCAGGGAATGATAGCCTGCAGTGAATGGTCGTCCTGATTGGCAAACCGGCCAAGATTGGCGTTAAATTTGATCTCCTTGATCGAGAGGGTGAATTTCGTTTCGCCGTTGGTGTTCGTGCCCTGCCAGAGGCCGCCGACCTCAAGCTCGTAACCTTTGGGTGACTTTCCGAACACGCGGTGCGTTGGAGCTTTCTCGTTGTTTGAGTGGAAGGGTACTGCCGAAATCTCGATGTCGTGGGTGAGGGTGGAAATCCGACCGTTGCCTTTGGCGTTTGCGATGTCGTCGCTTTCGAACTGGATGAAGTTGGTGAGCTTGTTGGTCATGGTAGTGTTCCTTTGTTGGGGTTGCGATGATCGTTCACAAAGCATGGCGGTAAGGAGCACTGCACCTGTAGGGCCGCAGCAAAGCGGAGGAGGGCAGGTCGGAATAAATTTGGCTCGCGAGGAAGCCGAAGGCGGGGAAATTTCTTGCGAGCTGGCTTTGCAAGTGAGCCGTCGCCATGCGAACGGGCATTTTGAGCAACCCGATCAGAGGAATACGTGCACCAACACAGCGGTCAGACGGTCGTGTTCGTGGCACACGAAGCATTCGCCCTGCAGTGCCGGCATCCACGTCCTCCCGTAGCCATCGGCATGGCACACACGGTTCAAGCTGAACATCGGCGTACTCACCCATTTCAGAATCACCCATTTTCACGAACGGCCGAACGCTGGCGCTTTTCGGCGCGACCGTCGATACTCGGACGGCTTTTCGATCTCAGCAGACCAAATTCCAAGCCCAGCCGTCTTCGCCCGTTGCTCAGCCGCGATATACGCCTTCAGCTCCATTCGGTGCTGCTTGGGAAGATAGCGAAACAACGTCTCGGCCAAACCCGCTGCGACTATCGCTAGCCCGACATCACGGCCGCTTTCAAAGCATTGTGCGACCAAGCGGCGGTATTGGTCCATGTCGATCACACGGCACTCCACATGCTTCCCATCTGCAATGCTGCGCATAAAACTGCGGGCGGCCTTGCCGCACAGCCATTCGACTTCCCAACGGAAGCCGGTTTGATCCACCTCGCAAGCATCAATCGCAGCGAGCCGAATACGCTGTTTGCGTATGCTAATGGTATCCCCATCGATGACCCTGGCAGTGCCGGAGATTGTTAGGGGAGGGGGCAGCGATCCAGCAATGACGGGCTGTGCTAGCAAGGCTGTTGCCAGCGCGATCAAAACTAGTCTCATGTCAGGCCGCCGCCCATGTTTCGAGTAACGAGCGCATGAACGGATCGAGAAAGATGCAGCGTACCTGCAGCAGCTCGCTCGGTCATGGCACGCAAATAACCGCCCGGTGATGTCACTTCCTGCATATCCTGTTTCTGAAGTGTGATGGCGATCGCCACGGCGGCCGCCTGTTTACCCATCTGATTGATGGCCCGATCGCGAGCATCCGGGGAGATGCCGGCAATCACAGCCATCTCAGGTACGGCCCGCATCAGATCTGACCAACACGTGACGCGCAGGCCCCAAGTTTGGGTAATTACTGGCGTGGCACGCAGCAAATCTTGAAGTGCGACATGGCCATCCGTGCTCTGCACCTGCCGCTTGCCTGGCTCGGCCTCGCTGCTCAGGCTTTCTTCCAAAGCCCATTTGCTGGCGGAGCCAGCCCTATGCAGGTTGGGTAGTTCGGCGGAAGCCGAACTCCGTTCCTCCTTACCGTGTACATTGGGATAGGGGTTTGTATTCTGTATGTGCTTATTGTTTTCGCGGTACACGCATCTTGTTTTTTCATCACTAAGGGCCTGTTTCTGGTGTTTCGCGAGGCCGCTGATTCGCTTTGCAATCCACTCCAAAAGAGCGGTCGCGCGCTTTAGGCGGATGCTTGGTGCACAAGTCGGCTTGCCCACACTTCCGATTATTCGCTGCAGGCGACGTTGGACTGAAGATGCTACTGTCGCCTCGGCACCTTCAGCTTCTTCAATGAGATTACGCACCATGCGCAAGCTCCCGCGATATCGACGCACTGCCGCGTTTGTCGCCGCTTCCTCAAGCTGCGCCGTTCTCACCAACTCTGTAAGTTCGCTGTAACGGGCAACCAGGATGCGAAGGTCAACACCGCATGCGTCAGTCGTGCCGCCGTCCAGGGAACGTTCAGAGTACCGCTTGTAATTACCGCTATCTTTCATCGTGATTAAACCGGCATCGAAAAGCCGCGACAGAATCGCGCTTACGCGGCTCTCGGAACGACCGATCTCGAAGGATAGTTGCCGGTTGGATTTGAACACCACGGGCTGGCCGTTTTTCTCAAACGCGATTTTAGGAGCCGTGTTGATGAGGCACCTCAGCAAAGCAGTCTCGGTCGTGTTGATAAGGCCTGTACATACGAGTTTCTCGACAAGTATCGTCAGCTCGGACCGTTGAACGGTTCCGAGTTCGGCTTGCTCGGCGATCGCGACGTAGCGCACACGATCAGGCGTGATCCTGCGACCGCTTGGCCGTGGTGAGTTGATAGGTGTCCCCATTGTCGTCCCGCTTTCTAAAAGCTGTGACAAGGCAAAGAAATACCGTTCGCCGAACCGGCGTTTTATGTTTGACTTAGGGGCGGAAGGATGCGAAAAAGACTTTGCTATTAGATTTTCTACATCCAGCCGCTTCCGGACTCGTTCGGGAGCGGTTTTTCTTTTGTGCCTGTCTGTGATCTCCATCGTGGTCATGATCAAGCATCGGACAGCGATTCCGCCCGAGCGCAGCGCACCATATTAAACCATAATAGCGTTATCAAATCTTTCTTCGATTTTGCCTGTAAAAACCGCGGTGAGGGCGAAAAGGCCCGCATTATCATGGATACCGCGGAAACATAGTCACTCCAGCGATCTCAAACGCCGTTCTCAATTGCCAACGTCAGTAAAAAGCAAATGTTTTTTAATCGCCTTTTATGTTTATTTCCGCATGTGACGCATGGTGGAGCATACTAGAAAGCCAAAAAAGGTTTCTGCGCGAGACGTTTGAAAGACTTGGAAAGGGAGATGAAACTGATTATATTGAGTTCAGGAGTGAAGCGCCGGGTTTCCCCGACGCTCCGTTTCCTAGGATATGAATTGAACCCGGATCGTGAGTGACCAGCTCTTCCGGGTTCTTTTCATTTCTAGGGTAACGCTAATGGGCATAAGCCACATTTTGCTACCTCCTTTTGAGAACGAGGCCATTGCCTCGGCCAGAGTGGCCAATCCTCTCTGGTTGCGCGGGCTGGCTCCGCGCTTGCTGCTTCCGCTCTCAAAACTCGTTGCCTAGGGCTATACCGCCCTTGCTCTCAAATCAATGCTCAACCTATCGCTTGAAACAGCGCCAAATGTTGGGCGCGCGCCATTACACGAACGAGTTCGACTGGCCGACATACTGACTCTCCTACAGGCGCCTCAAGCCTCGATAAATAGGAACGCGCGAGTTCCGTGGTGCTCGCTCCGAATTCCAAGATTCCGACCCATATGTGAGCGGAGGCAACCAGAGTCCAGCAGCGGAAGAGGGAACCATCCTTTTCCTTCTGGGAGGGGAGAGTAATGCATACGAATGGAACGCATTCCATGGGACGAGCATGAGACTTATTGCACCTCGTCAATTTAAGAAGAACCAGAATTAGCCAAGGCGGAACTAAACAAAGCACAGATGCTTTGTTATAGAACTGACCTATTAACTAGCGACACTACTTAGTTCGGATTCAGGTATTCATTTTTTAATTGAGGGTGGAGAAATCATTTGAGATACGCAGTCGTCAGGAAAGGCGCCGACAAAGAAGAAATCGTCTTTGAAGAAGACAACATCACTTTGTGCTTCGGCTGGATCAGGAAACAACTCAAAACACTAGATCAGGAAGCCGGCGACGACTTCATTGTGATAGACCGGGATTTCGAAAAAACCTGACGAAGCGCCCGCGCGGAAAGAAGCTTCCTCTTTGGCCGCTACTCTAGCCGGCTAGGTCGTCGATTTTGATGCCGAAAGGGTGCGAAGGAAAGAAAACTAGGAGCAGTTTGTGTAAGATTGCTACCTTTCGGGGGACGCTTTCGTTCCTTCGCAGCGCACTCGTAGCGCGCTTCTCCGCAGTCTACAAGAAATTCGCGTACCGCGAGCGGGGCTTTGCCCCGCCCCTTCAGTTCGGCCGCGGTCGCGTCCGGAGCCTCCGCCGTCACTTCGGCGCTTTGGTGAGCACGTTCTGGCTCCGGCTCAAACCAAGGGCATGGAGGGAAGACGATGATCAATGAAATTCAGATGCTCTCTGACAGAACTAGTCGACCACCAGGCCGATGAGTTTGCGGTCCACGGCGCACGCTTCGATGATGGTGAGCTCGCCGTTCAGAACCCCAACCATTTCCGCAGCCGTCAGCGCACGAAAATTATAGCGGTAAAGCGCCATAGCCGTCATTTCAGGTTGGTCGTCGGCCTCGAGCCGCTTGACCTCAGCACGCTGGTCCAAGGCAGCTTGCCGGCATGCTTCTTCCGTATATGCGAAATAGAGGCTTTCGTCAGAACCTGGCGTGATCTGATATGCCCAAAGCTCAAATTCCATTCAGCTGCCCTCCATGAATCGACGCATCAGATCGCGCTCATCATGCAAACTGAACATTATGGAAATTCAACAAAGCGGGCGGGTGGGGAGTTCGAGGGGCGGGGCTTCAGGGGAGCCCTTCGAAGGTGGCCGGGTTCCTCGTAAACCCGGCCGGTGGTCCCGCCGTATCTCCTGCAGTTCCACTGCCTCTCACCTAAGCGAAAATTTTCGCGGGGCAAGTGCCTGATGTTGCAGAACACGAGTAATTGGCGCACTGTAGAGCTAGAAGGGAACGTGGGTGCCAGCCCAAACGCCTTTTGGCGATTGCAGTCATCTGCAGACGCGTACCAAAGGCCGAACGCGACCCAAGTGTTTGTGAGACACGTCGCGTTCGGCCTTCGCTTTTCTAATGGTCTCTAGCAGTAGATTTCAGCGGTCAATCCGCTGAGTTGCGACAGATGCGCTCCAACCTTCCGCGCCAATTCTAGCGTGTCGCAATCGGTTATGGCCTCGCATCCGCCTGCGGTCAAATGGCCGTAAACCGTGAAAAACTCCGCCTCGTCACGTGACATGCCGCCAACAATCGATGTTTCGTTGGTGCCTTCTTCCGCGACGTTGACGCAATCGCTAATTTCGAGACCATTGAACAAGCGCCAATCCGGCTCCGCATAACCCGTACAGCAGTTGAAAAGCTCGGAAAGGGTGAATGGAGAGGTGGGGCGCATCAACGTGCGCCCTTCAATTCAGCCATCTTGGCTCCAAGATGCCACAGGGCTTTGTTCAGCTTGATATCCTGATCGATACCCGTCACGGCGCGAGACTTCACCTTGCGAGGCCGTCCAAGGTCATCGCGACCATAAGCCCTGATGCCGCCCTTAATGGCGTTTTCTTGGACAACATTCCATGTCGTCCAGAGGTCATCGCCAAGGTCTCCGGTGCGGCGCTGCGTCAAAAGCTGCGCTGGCTTGATCGGTGTTGTCGTGTCGCCACCGGCATCACCAAACCGGAGCATGTGGGCGCTCTGCGCGAGAATTTCTTTCTCTTCGCTGTTAAGACGCAGGCTAGACCAGTCTTGCGGGGCCACCAGCGCGGTTTCAGCGGCTTTTAGAACCGTGTAGGTCGCATCGATGACTTTACCCTGTACGTCGCCAGAATGACGGACTTTGGTCTCTTCAATCGTGCCGGTCTGCGTGACAAGCGAGTTGAGGCAACGGATGCGGAACAATCCGGCCATCAATTCATAGGCGCTGGTGCCGTCGTTGGCGTTCTTCAGGAGGATTTCGCAAACAGTATCGCCGACATGATAGGTTTTGCCATCATCGACGCGGCGAAGGCGGATGAGGTGCTTTGTGAAGTCTGCCTTGCCTTCAGTACGGGTGGCAGATTGCTTTGCGCCAACTGGTACGAAGCCTTCAGCCGTCAACGCCCGCAGGATCTCAATCGTCGGGATTGGCTGGAAGCGCTCGGAGCGGCTTTCATGTGCGGACGTCGCAAAGATAGACGGTGCGATGTTGCGCATTTCGTCCTCGGTCATAGCGCGGCCTGTGTCGAAACGTGCAGTGTGCGTGTAAACGGTCATAACAAATTCTCCAACGGTTCCCGAAATCCGAGAAGCAAGCCCCGCAGTGGGCGAAGCCTTCGCCCACCGTTCCGGTGGATGTGCCCCTCACATCCACCGGAACGAAGGGGGAAGGGCGAAGCCCGCTCCCCGTTGGTGCGCGGGGCTAGTCATGGGTCCGGCTGGCTGAAAAACGGAAGGTTCGCCGCCCTGGCGGTGAAAGCCGTTTTTCTGACAGACGGACAGGCGATAGCCTGCCTGCCCATTGGCGAGACCTGCGAACCATCGTAGAGCGGGAAATCAGACAGGGAGAAACGGCATTAAGCGCAGCGTATGCTCATTGCGAATGAGACCGCTCACGCGGTCGCTTTATTCCTTCGGGACAAGTGATCGTAACCGGAACGGCGGAGACGGCCGAACGGGCGGCTCCGGAGCGAAGCCATAGAGCGCGGTCGCGAAGCGATGGCCCCTCGCTGCCACAAGTCGTCGGTGTTAAGGCACAATTCCCATTCGTGTCAGAAAGTGGTACACAACAATCATTGGCACCAATCGATTGTGTAGGCGGTGGCAACTGAGGGTTAGTATGTGCTCCCGCCTGCTGAATGGAGGGGGCTGCGCTTCATGTCTAACCCATCAGAAATTGACGTTCCGCCGTTTCAGGACCCACTCGAAGATTGGGCTTCCCTGTTTTCATCGTCCCCAGAGATCCAGCGCAAACTGATCGACCTCACTATCGCGAAGACGATTGATGCTGTCCCAGAGATAATCGATGCGGACGACGTAGAGCGACCGGTATTCACGATCATGCGCTCAATTGCTCTGGAAGAGTTCGGTATTGACGCTGGAAATCATCACAATGGAGAAAGGAATGGGCATGAACGCCGAAACCATTCTCGTCGTGGTACTGGTTCTTCTTAACGTAATTGTTGTTTGTTTTGTTGGTGCTGTCGCATTCGAGTTTATCGGTCCGTTAGCCCGCTAGATCGTCCGGCGACAAATGATCGACACGGAATACGTCTGCATTGTCCTGGATTTCTCGGATACCCTTGAACGAGGCCTGACGCAGCTTACCTGCAGTCGTCCACCCTCGAAAATTGACCTCCGCGATGATGGTGGGTTCAGCCCATACCACGCTTGTCCGCGTGCCGGTGTAACGCACTGGCGACCGCTTTGCTTTCAGCCGGTCCAACATCTTACGCAGGTCGAGCGCCTGTTTTTGCTTGAAGCCCGTCCCGACTGAACCGACGTAGAAAAGCTCCTCACCTTTGTAAGCAGCCAGCAACAGCGCTCCAATACCTCCTAACCCGCTGGAAGCGGGTTCGTAGCCGACGACAAAGAAGCTTTCGCTTTGGACGCATTTGATTTTGAGCCAATCGCCATGTCGGCCGGATCGATAGGGGCTATCGCGATGCTTCGCGATAATCCCCTCGAGGCCAAAGTTGCAGGCGGATGCGAGAAGCTCAACGCCTTCCGCTTCGATGGTCTCAGAAAACATGATGCCAGGTGTCTCTGCGGGAATGAGATCCTCGAGCATGTGTCTACGTGAGGTTAGCTCAACATTCCGTAGATCGTGGCCGTCGAAATAGAGGAGGTCGAAGGCGACGAAAATTGCGTCTGACGACGACGCCTTACCCGAAGCCCCTCCGAGCGATTTTTGCAAAAGAGCGAAATCGGACCGTCCCTGTTCGTCCAGGACAACCGCCTCGCCATCGATGATAGCGCTGGCAATCGGCAGCCTCTCGACAGCAGCCTTGATAATCGGAAACCGGTGCGTCCAGTCGTGACCACTCTTGGTAAGAATACGGATGCCGGTGTGCTCGATGTGGACGGCGATCCGATAGCCGTCCCATTTCACCTCGAAATCCCACTCATCGCCCTTGGGCGGTTTTGATTTGAGCAGGGCAAGCGATGGCTCGATCCGCGCTGGCATCGGATCAAGATGAAGGTTCGGCTGCGCTGGATCGCGCTTACGCCGAGCCTTTGAGCGCAGCGGTTCGTCATGCCTCAGAAGAGGCTGTGCGGTTTTGGGCTTCTTCATAGGCCCATAATAGCACGAAGCTTTTACAACTCCTTTCCATCGTTCATACTTCTCGGGGAGCAGAGGGGAGTGCGACCGCTTGACCAAATTGCTTGAAAACGAACGAGAGTCGGCCGACACCTTTGCTCGCCTATCTGGCTACGCCACTTGGGAAAGGGCCGTCCATGCGGCAAAAGCAAACCTGTCCGTGAAAGCCTCAATACCCATCGGCGGAGATACAGGCTTTGGTATCGCGGTAATGTCCCTTCTTGCAAAAAGGGTGGGGTTGGAATTGGTTTGCCTTGGCAGCGAACTCACGCAGGCTGGCGAAAATGAACTTTGGCAACTTGTGAACCCACAGCAGCGCGGTACCGTGCAGTAGTACAATGTTCACGGCTTTCAGAGGTCGCGTAATGGCTAAGAACGTCTACAATTTCAGGCGCATAAAGTGGGGAGACCCAAGACCGAAACTCAAAGTGCTAGCTGAAGACCTGAAGCAAAAATCATGGATGGAGCGCCTGTCGAGCCTGTCGTTCGCCGCCCTCGTCCTCTCCCTCGCAACTCTGGCTTTCATTACAAGCGTCGTCATCGCCCACCTTCTGATCCGGTTCCCGTCCTGAATTGGTGAACTCAACCATTTGCGGATTACGCAGAAAAAAGGGGCCGTCACAGACGGTCCCTTCGTTCTCGCTCCAGGCAATCGCAAGCAATTGCTGTCGATTGGTCGCCTGAGCAGGTTCAACATGGGACAGGAGTTGAAAATGTGCCCAAGTAACCCATGGACCTGGAAGCAGGTCATCATCATCGTCCTGCAGATCATCATCGTGATCTTGCAATAGATGAGTTCGGCACGGTCTATTGCAGGAGACCGTGCCGAACAATTTCATGATTATCCTCTCCGTCTTGATCGTCAATCGATCTCGTCACGCGATGGGAAGCCGGTCGCAGCCGGGAGGAGCCTGCGACCGGCGCGACTGCACTAAGCAGCCACTTCGGAGAACTGGATGATATCTGCGGTCTCGATCATCTCATCGGTTGCGTCAGTCTGGATCGCCTCGGCAATCCCCTGCTTTTCGGACGAGGCATCGTCGAATAGGAGAGGGGCAGGGAGCCAACCTGTGCCTTTAAGGGCCTTGGCAGCGAATGCAGCCGCGTCGCTCTTCTTCATGTCGATAATGCCCTTGGCGAACTCTTCGCCCTTCGCCTTCGCCACTGACGCCTGAATGGTTGCGCGGTTCATATGGGCAAAGCAGTTATCGACGGTTGGCTCGAAATGATTGCGCATGTCGGTCCCGAGTGCTGCGGCCAGCTGCTTGGAATGGTTGAAGTGCTTGGCGTTACCATAGGTTGACTTGCCTTCGACAACATTGACTGTACCAGCGGCTGCAAAGGCAAGAAGCTCGAGCAACTCGTTCGGCTTTAAATCCATGCACCAGCCCCAGAGTGCGTCCGGATTGGACGGAAGGCGGCTCTTGATATCTTCAGATCCTGCATCCAGCTCGGTAAGCGCCTTGGAGTTCTGCGGCTCTTTCAAGCTGCCATCAAGGCCGAAACTTTTGGTCGAAATCTCGAGGCACGAATAATCAGTCGCGTGGCGGTAGAAGGCCGAAAGCAGCATTGAGTGAACAACGGTCACGAGCGCAACGCTATGGTTTTTGGCGAGTTCTGAACGGAGCGCTGCAGTCTTCTGCGCCGTGAGGTCTTCAACAAATGGTGCGGAAAGTTTTGCGCCCTTTTCCTCGGGTGCAGCCTCGCCTTGCGATGGAACAGCCTCCTGCTTCTCTCTCCGGACAAATCCCCTCTCGATGCGCAGTTGGCCGTTGTAGCTGAGAGCGATAAATACGCCGCCTTTCGCAATGACCTCCGGAGCGTAGGCTTCTTTTTCCAACGCATCGAGGCGTCCTGTGATAGCAGCCACTCGGCCTTCGGCTTTGTCGTCAGCAACACCGTCTTCAATCTGCGCGCATAGATCGTCCCGTTCACTTGTGAGCGCGTCATGCTGAGCCTGCTCGTCTTCTGAAAGCGCTACCGCCTCTGCATAGTGCCGGTCAAACTCCGCGACAGACGGATAGGACCATTCAGTCAGGCTTTCGACCCATGCCCATCCTTCCGCTTTCAGTGCGGAAATGGTTTCTTCCAGTTTTTGAGCAACTAAACTTTCGACTAGGGCCGGATCGTTTGCAAATCCACCATCGGCGGCAAAAAGGTCACGCGTCACCATGCCGCCCGCTTGCTCATATGCCGTCAGTCCACCAATGAAGACCAGCCGTTTGTCTGTGGCGGAAATACCATCCGTCACGAGCGCGCCTTTGATCTGCGACGCAGAACGATTATAATAGGGCAGTGTCTCCCAGACATGCTTTTGCGCGTCTTGGTCACGGTGATCGTGAAGGCAGAGAGCTGTTCGAAATTCATTTTGCCAGCGGAAAACTCCGCGTGGAGATCGGGGTGGACTTTGGAAAGCTTCAACCGGCGCTGAACGATGATTTCTGTCGTAGAGAAACGCGCTGCGATGTCCGCAATAGGCAAGCCAGCGTCGGCCAGGTGCGCGAAAGCATGATACTGCTCAATCGGGTCCATATCGTCGCGCATGACGTTTTCAGCGATGGAGAGGGCAATCGCTCCGGCCTCATTGATCTGCTTCACCATGCAGTCGAACTCAAAGGTTTTCGGCAGGCGACCGGCTTCGATCAGGAGATTTACGGCGCGGAAACGACGGCTACCTGCCGTGATTAAGTAGTGCCCCTTCTTTTCTGCAGGACGCACAACAATGTTCTGCAGGACGCCTTCACGCGCGATGTTCTCCGCCAGCTCCGCCAGCTTGGCAGCGTTGAAAGTCTTACGGGCATTCAAAGGGTCGATAGCAAGCTTAGATACAGCGACTTTCACGGTGGCAGCGATTTGAGCGGTCATAATGTGTTCTCCAACGGTTCCCGAAATCCGAGAAGCAAGCCCCGCAGTGGGCGAAGCCTTTCACCCACCGTTCCGGTGGATGTGCCCTCACATCCACCGGAACGAAGGGGGGAAGGGCGAAGCCCGCTCCCCGTTGGTGCGCGGGGCTAGTCATGGGTCCGGCTGCCTGAAAAACGGAAGGTTTGCCGAATTGGCGGTGAAAGCCGTTTTTCTGACAGACGCACAGGCGACAGCCTGCTTGCCCATTGGCGAGACGTGCGGACCATCGTAGAGCGGGAAATCAGACAGCAGAGAATGGCATTAAGCGCAGCGTATGCTCATTGCGAATGAGACCGCAAAGCGGTCGCGTTATTCCTTCAGGAAAAGTGAACGTAACCGGAACGGCGGAGACGGCCGAAAGGCGCGGCTCCGTGGCGCAGCCATAGAGCACGGTTGCGAGCGATGGCCGTGGACACGAGTTGTTACAGGTACGTAAATGGGCGTGATTAAATGGCCGTCCCTGATATAGTCTTGTTATTGGCACCAACCGAATGTGTAGGCGGTGGCAACTGAGGGTTACTACGTGCTCCCGCCTGCTAATGGAGGAGCACCTTATGGGTAACTCGCCATTCAATCATGAGAGCTTGCTTAGAAGTCTTTTGGAGGATTGGGCGCGGCGTTTTACGCCAGATCCAACGCTTCAACATGAGCTCGTCGAGACGACGATAGCCAGAACAATCGATCTTCTCCCACAAGTGGCGGAAGAGGTCGATATCGACAAGCACCTGTTCAAAACGATGCATTCCATTGCTCTCGAGAGTTTCGAACGGGCAGCCGCAGAAGAGACGCAGCCGCAATATCGGCAAATGTCATGAGCGCCGAAACGAAGCTCGTGATCTTTCTCATCGTGCTCAATGCCATCGTGATCGGAACTGTCACGGCGATAGCCTTCGGCTGGATTGGGCCGTTGGCCGCTTACAACGGCTGAATACTAACCCGCCTTCCCATTGGCGAGGCCTGCGGACCATCGTAGAGCGGGAAATCGAACAGTAGAGACGGGCATTAAGCGGAGCGTATGCTCAAGCGATCGAGACCGCAAAAGCGGTCACTGTTTTCCTTTCGAGGACGACAAAATTAGCTTTTGGAAACTCTGCGATAGTTCAACTTCTATTTGATTGCCAGAGCCGGGTGGTTCTGCACTCGTTGATGTGAAAGGTGTCATCTGCCATGAGCTGGCCACCCACGTTGTAGTGCAACGCGCCTCCCATTCCCAACCCAGCGGAATACCCCAGAAATCGTCGACGACAGATTCGGGCTGGTTACAGAAGATAACCTGAGGGGACTTTTCGGCCAGCTTATGTTTTCCCCAACGCTCCCAATAGGCTTGCTTTGCGGCATCAAGAACTTCATCGTCGCCAATGCGATTGAAGCAACCGTAAAACTTGAAGGCTCCAGCCATCATCACGGCTAATACGTAGATCATCACCATCGCGGCGATATTTTTCATCCACCTTTTAATTGTTTTCATCGTCGCGGACTTTCGTGTTCTGCAATCTCTGGTCTCGCCAGCGGAATCATGAGCTTAGCAACCGATCACGATTGCGGTCCAGATACCCGCGAAAGACGAGTGCCTCTACGAATTGGCCCCGTCCGCCTTGGGCGAACAATCGGCACTCTTAGGCGTTACGTAGTTTGACGAAATCGAGGGCCAGACATGTGCAATTTATACCGCGTCCAGACGAACCAACAGGCAATTCGCGAGATTGCGGGAGCAATGCAGGAAAGGCTCAACCTTGAACCTGACGTGGAGGTTTACCCGGATCGCGTTGCTCCTGTTGTGAGGAATAACGGACATGAACGCGAACTGGCGGCTTTGACGTGGGGAATGCCATCGCTGGCTTTCGTCACCAATGGCAACCCTGATACGGGCGTTACCAATATCCGCAACGTCGGATCGGCACATTGGCGTCGGTGGCTGCGGCCAGAAAACCGGTGTGTCGTGCCGTGGACGACGTTTTGCGAGTGGGAAGATACGAAACCCCGCAAGACGAAACGCTGGTTCGCCATCAACGAAGATCAGCCGCTGGCGTTTTTCGCGGGAATTTGGACGGCATGGTCCGGAAGTCGCGGTTCGCTGAAAAACCCACGCCCAGGCGAACACCAACTGTACGGTTTTCTGACTTGTGAACCAAACGACGTAGTGCGACCAATCCATCCAAAGGCTATGCCAGTCATCTTGAGGAACAAGGACGAGGTAGATCTGTGGATGAACGCACCTTGGACCGAAGCGAGCGCGCTTCAACGGCCTTTGCCCAATGACGGACTTATGTTGCTGCCCGCTGAAGAAGAAGCGGTGCAAAGAGATCTATTTGGTTAAATGAGACTCGCTCTACAAAGCAAAACTCCCCGGAACTGGAGGGTCCGGGGAGTGAAACCTAGGGTGGCCTAGGCCAACTTTGACTGGAGTCAAATTGCCCACACATGGGGGGGCCCATGGTTGGATACGGAGCTTTTTAACTCGCGTTACAGATTATAGAACGAATCGAATTCTGTCTAAGGGAAAATGGTTCTGACACCTTATTTTCTTCGCGCACAAAGTAGTGATCAGACACGAATCTTAACTTTGAAAACAAAGCGTTAGGCAATACCAAAAAACCCCGGCATTGCTGCCGGGGTTTCCATCACTGACAGATGTCAGATCAGATTAGAACGAACGCTGCAGACGGATGAAGCCGTTAACTTCGTCGTCTACGTCGTCTACGTCGAGGTAGTTAACAGCGATCTTCGTGGAGAGGCCCTGCGTGATTTTGTAATCAAGCGTCAGACCAGCCTGCCAAGCGTCGTTGTTCGAGAACTCGTTGCCGCCAACGTAGTAGTTACCGAACCACTGAGCACCGGGGGTGATCGTCAGCTTGTCGGTTGCCTTGATTGCGTATTCAGCAGCAACGGCCCACTCGGATTCAGAGTAGTAAGCGTTTGCGCCGGAAGCCCAAACACCAGCGAGGCCGAACGTGCCAGGACCGATGTCAGCAGTCATGATACCGCGAACAGCGCCTTCTTCACGGTCGATGTCGTAACCGCCGATGAGCTGGAAGGAAGCTACGCCGAGCTTCGCGCCAACGCCAGCAGAGATACCAACGTTGTTGTCCTGATCTTCGTAGCCGAGTTCGATGCCTTCGAGTTCGTCAGCCGAGATACCAGCCCAGAACGAGCCAGCGTCGTAGGTGTAACGAACCGAGTTGAACAGAGCGTTCGTGGACAGAACGTCAGACTCGCCAGAGAGACCATCGTCCCACCAGTTGTAGAACTTACCGACCTTCAGGCCGCCGATTTCGATGAACGCCTGGTCAACGAAAACGCCAGAATCGGCTGCAGAACCGTTGTCAGCGTTGCCGCGGAAGCCGATGAAGCCACGCAGAGCGCCGAGTTCGGTGTCGGTGCGGGTGTCAACTTCGAACTGAGCGCGTGTGAACGAATCCCAGTCAGACGTGCCGGAAGCGTCACGACCAACGTTGGTCTGGAAACGGATGTAACCGCCGAACTTCAGGCAGGTTTCGGTGCCCGGGATGTAGAAGAAGCCAGTGCCGAATGCGTCGCAAACGCGAACGTATTCCAGGGGCTCAGGCTCAGCAGCAACGATAGCGTCGGCAGCCTGTGCGCCAGAGACTGCTGCGAGAGCAGCAGCGGAGCCGATAAGAAGGCTCTTAATGTTCATGATTGACCTCCAGTCAATAATTGGATTTTTTTTAACGCAGTCCAGAAGGCCGGTTCCCCCGCCGCCATGCCCCGCGCTGATTCACAAAAGACAGAGATTTGTTGCCTAACGCAACGCTGCGTTTGGATTCTAGCGCCCAATTCATCTGCCTAAATTTCAATCTGTATCAAATTGGCCACACAAATTTGATGTGCGCCGCACACGCCTGAAAGACGTTAAAACATCGTTACCAGCGAAAGCGGCGCCGACGCCTCAAAGCAGGGAGTTGCAGAGACTGCGACTCTAGCGGCGTGCAACTTCTATTTGATTGCCAAAGCCTAGTGGTTTTGCACTCGCTGATAGGAAAGGTATCACCCGCCATGAACTGGCCACCTACTTTGTAGCTGCACCGCCTCCCATCCCAGCCCAGCAGAACACCCCAGAAATAGTGGACGACAGATTCGGGCTGGTTACAGAAGACCTGAGGGGACTTATCAGCCAGCTGATGTTTTGCAACACGACGCTCCCAAATAGGCTTTCTTTGCGGCATCAAGGCGAGGTCGATCTCTGTGGATGAACGCACCTTGGACCGAAGCGAGCGCGCTTCAACGGCCTTTGCCCAATGACGGACTTATGTTGCTGCCCGCTGAGGAAGAAGCGGTGCAAAGAGATCTATTTGGTTAAATGAGGCTCGCTCTACAAAGCAAAACTCCCCGGAACTGGAGGGTCCGGGGAGTGAAACCTAGGGTGGCCTAGGCCAACTTTGACTGGAGTCAAATTGCTCATTCTACGCAGGGACGCGAAGAGTGGATCAGAGCTTTCCAACTCGCATAGCAGGTTACAGAACGAATCAAATTTTGTCTAAGGGAAAATGGTTCTGACACCTTATTTTCTTTGCGCACAAAGTAGTGATCAGACGCGAATCTTAACTTTGAAAACAATGCGTTAGCCAGCAACGAAAAACCCCGGCATTGCTGCCGGGGTTTCCATCACTGACAGATGTCAGATCAGATTAGAACGAGCGCTGCAGACGGATGAAGCCGTTAACTTCGTCGTCTACGTCGTCTACGTCGAGGTAGTTAACAGCGATCTTCGTGGAGAGGCCCTGCGTGATTTTGTAATCAAGCGTCAGACCAGCCTGCCAAGCGTCGTTGTTCGAGAACTCGTTGCCGCCAACGTAGTAGTTACCGAACCACTGAGCACCGGGGGTGATCGTCAGCTTGTCGGTTGCCTTGATTGCGTATTCAGCAGCAACGGCCCACTCGGATTCAGAGTAGTAAGCGTTTGCGCCGGAAGCCCAAACACCAGCGAGGCCGAACGTGCCAGGACCGATGTCAGCAGTCATGATACCGCGAACAGCGCCTTCTTCACGGTCGATGTCGTAACCGCCGATGAGCTGGAAGGAAGCTACGCCGAGCTTCGCGCCAACGCCAGCAGAGATACCAACGTTGTTGTCCTGATCTTCGTAGCCGAGTTCGATGCCTTCGAGTTCGTCAGCCGAGATACCAGCCCAGAACGAGCCAGCGTCGTAGGTGTAACGAACCGAGTTGAACAGAGCGTTCGTGGACAGAACGTCAGACTCGCCAGAGAGACCATCGTCCCACCAGTTGTAGAACTTACCGACCTTCAGGCCGCCGATTTCGATGAACGCCTGGTCAACGAAAACGCCAGAATCGGCTGCAGAACCGTTGTCAGCGTTGCCGCGGAAGCCGATGAAGCCACGCAGAGCGCCGAGTTCGGTGTCGGTGCGGGTGTCAACTTCGAACTGAGCGCGTGTGAACGAATCCCAGTCAGACGTGCCGGAAGCGTCACGACCAACGTTGGTCTGGAAACGGATGTAACCGCCGAACTTCAGGCAGGTTTCGGTGCCCGGGATGTAGAAGAAGCCAGTGCCGAATGCGTCGCAAACGCGAACGTATTCCAGGGGCTCAGGCTCAGCAGCAACGATAGCGTCGGCAGCCTGTGCGCCAGATACTGCTGCGAGAGCAGCAGCGGAGCCGATAAGAAGGCTCTTAATGTTCATGATTGACCTCCAGTCAATAATTGGATTTTTTTTAACGCAGTCAAGAAGGCCGGTTCCCCCGCCGCCATGCCCCGCGCTGATTCACAAAAGACAGAGATTTTCTGCCTAACGCAACGCTGCGTTTGGAATCTAGCGCCCAATTCATCTGCCTAAATTTCAATCTGTATCAAATTGGCCACACAAATTTGATGTGCGCCGCACACGCCTGAAAGACGTTAAAACATCGTTACCGGGGGTGGTTGGGAAATTCCCGGAAGTGGACGTGTGAGCGCTGAGAATGGGCAGACTCGCAGCAATCTTAACGCTATCATGTTTACATTTTCCTAAATCAACTGTGATTTCCAAATTCTCGAAAATCTAGCGTTTCATTCGATTATCGTCGAAAATCTCTCATTTATCAAACCCAGTTGATGTTTGGTGCATTGCGTTCTCTGAGGAATTACGTCATTGGATTGCTCCTGCACTTCGCAAATAACGCAAAAAAGGTTTTAAAAAGAAGGCCAGCGTGCATGCTACACGCTAGCCGGTTTTCCTCGAACCCGATCGGACGAATTCAAAGGAAAGTGTATGGAGCTTCCATCTTTCAAGTTTGCCGGAAATACGCTTTTAAAGCTGTTTATTTCCACCACCATGATTTTGCATATGAACGCGGTGGTAGCATTGTCCGCCCCCGCTGTTTCTGGAACTCGCGGTTGTATCCTGAAGCCAGGAGATATCACTGTCAGATATACCGGAGGCCATGATAATAGCCAGCCCGAGTATGCATCGTGCGAGAGTGTCTACAAGAACTACGAGCTGAGCGTGGATAATTTCGTCACAACTGGCGAAATCAACAACGCGTTCCAGCAAATCCAGAACGAATACCAGAACTACGTCAACACCGTCGTAAACAATAACAACAACAACGCGGCCAATGATGTGAAGAATGGCGAACAGGACGGACGCTTGGACGCAATTGAAAATAAAAATGCGGAGCAGGATGGTCGGCTTGATGCGGTCGAGCAAAAGAATGCTGAGCAGGATTCCCGGCTGGACGGTCACGACAAGGACATCGCTGATATCAAGAACAACGGCGTGTTCTACAACACCGACGCACAAGGTAACAAGACTGGCGGCCTCACGCTGAATGATGGGACTGGCAATCCCGTTCAGATCAGCAATGTCGCTGCAGGCCAAAGTGCGACAGATGCCGTCAACGTCGCTCAGCTTGATTCGACAGTGGCTGCACTCGGTGGTGGCGCGAAGATCAACGCCGACGGCACTGTTCAAGCGCCGGTCTACGAGGTTGCGGGTCTTCAATATAACAATGTCGGCGACGCTCTGAAGGCGACGTACGAGTCCGGCGTGCAATATGTCACGGGTGCCAACGGCAAACGCACGAATGACATCGTCCTGACTGGTGACGGCACAGGCCCGGTGTCGATCCACAATGTTGCTGACGGCAAGGCTGACACTGACGCTGCCAACGTGCGTCAGGTCAAACAGGCAACGCAGGACGCCAAGACTTACACGGACCAGCGGCTTGTTGAGCTGCAGTCTCAGAGCAGCAATCAGTTTTCGGCTCTGAGCAGCCAGATTGAGCGCAACCTGCAGGAAACACGCGGCGGTATCGCATCGGCGATGGGAATGGCGGCGCTGCGTTTCGACAACAATCCCGGCAAGATTTCGTTCGCCTCGGGCTTGGGCAACTTCAAAGGCGCGACGTCTGTCGTCGCCGGCATGGGCTACACGTCCGAGGATGGCATGGTCCGCGTAAATGCATCCATGGGCTATAACTTCGGCGAGAACGACGTTTCCTGGAACGCCGGCGCTTCTTTCACCCTGAACTGACAATCGGGGTGTTCCCCATAATCGACTGGAGCCAATCATGAAACGCATGTTTTTGACGCTCGCGATCGCAAGCGCTGCTTCGTACGCCTGGGCCGAGGAGCCGACCTTACTCGAACTGCCTGCGACTGAACAAGTTGCGGCAGAAGTGCCTCCCGCACCGCAAGCCAACCCATTTGCCGTGCGAGCCCCCGTTGCGGATCCCGGCGAGCATGTTGAACTTGGAGACATCCTTTCTATCAACAGAGGTTTTGAAACCTGGAATCTCGCTTGTAGTGTCCGGATCTCATCCGGCCGGCGTTCTTGTTCGATTGAGCAGATCATTATTGATACGGGCGCAAAGGCTGCGACACGATCCTCCGTCAAATGGGGTATCGGGTCTAGCCTCGCAAAAAGGTCGATGCTTTTCGTTCATGTCACGAGCAACTTTGCACCCGAGAACGGCTTGCGGCTTTTCTTTGCCGGGGTTGAGAAAACAATCCCGCAACAAGAATGGTTCTGCTCAAGTGAAGGCTGCATCACCGCCTTTCCTTTCGAAGGGATTATTCAGTCCGCGGTCCAATCCTCACAAGAAATCGGCTTCGCCTATAAGGTGAAGACCCCGACCGGTGAGATAGGCGAGGTCGATCTTGCGGGGAACATGGCAGGTTTCGACAAAGCCCTGCAGGTCGCCGCGACCAATCCCTTCGCCAGTGTTGCACCGTCACAGAAATTAATCGATCTGAAGAAAGAAGAACCTGCTCCGAAAGCCGCTTTATCGGTTCCGAAGAAACCGGCAAAACCAGTGCGCCAGGGAGCTCGAAACGACGCTCCCAAGCAGAAGGCGTCAGAGCTTTACTGATGCGACATTAATGAGCATAAAAAGGACCAAAGATGGTCCTTTTTCTAGCCCTGTCTCGCGCTGGCGACCCGTCGCTTTAAGAGTAGTGAGAAGTCGCCTACCACTTTTCCCAGATGTACCGTCAAAACCGGACGACTATAGTTCTCTCCACTCAAATGGAGAGATTGACTATGTTTGATCTTCAAGCTCTTGTACCCCTTCTTTTAATAGGGGCCGCAGTCTTTGTATTCTTCAAATGGGTCGGCCGGGATATGAGCGGTCCACAAGACAAAAAGAAACGTGGCCGATAATCTCGCATGGGCTGCATCTCGTGTTGGCCGACAAGGGAATCACGAGGCAGAAACGAAATTGAATCATCGGTTACGCTGGCTCTTGCCTCCCGACACAGATTGCTGGGTCGGCTACCATGATGGCAGAGAGGTGGCTCAGGTCTGGCCGCATGGCTTAGTCGGAAACTCGGTTGCTGAATGGCGTTGGGAGCTATTGTTTCGCGAACTGGCGGGTTCAGTCCCTGGTACAACCGACGAGGATCACGATCGCTACCGAGCCCAGCGCCAAGCTTCAGACGCGTATTTCTCGTAACGCTCCCCGTTGCTGAATCTTCTAAACTCATAGACCGCACCAGACGGTGCGGGCCGCCAGCGACTTTGAACACCAGGCGGGTCCTCAAATTTTGCCTGCACTTGCCGTTGGTCGATAGAACGGCGGAGCAGGAGCCACAACGGACCCAAAGCATTATCGAAAATAAGAAATTTCGGTAGGAAATGGTAAACCAAGCCAATCTCTATATGACGAAATTGTGGCTGCGGTTTTCGAAAAAGGCAGACTTTCGTACGCATTTATACTATCAATAACTCGGGTCGCAGACGCGGCGATCTAGGGGTATTTACTCCTTTCAGCACCTGTTGTTGGTAACCCGGCATCATTCCTCACTGGACCTTCGCGGTCGGAGAGCCTTCGGACACGTCCAGGCTTTCCGAGCTAAAGCGATGCGCGTGTTTAATGGTTTCGAAGTCACTGATTGCAGCTTGGAGAGCTTCATGCGAGGGCGCTCGACGGCGAGGCTCTTTGGAACATGTAGGTTCCGGCCGTAGTCTCAAAATGCGGCTTAATGCCAAAACGTAGACATTATGTCTGCTGCTTCAAGGCAGCTCTCGCGGGCGACAGCATGCGAGTTAGGCTTTCGAGCCATGAATCCGAAAATTACGATGTGCCGCAATCGGCGCACATTGGGCAAACCCAGCCGTTGGCTGGGATTGGAGATGCGAGTGAGATCACTCACATTTTTAATTGCGGGTAAGGAAGAAAGCGCTCTGCCCTCTCTCCCCCGCAACAGCAAAAAAGCGGTTTCCCCGTCCTTCCTCACTGTGTTCATGCAGGATCGACGCGAAGCGCCAGGGCGTTCTAACGTCGACCTATCGGCGGGTGATCCCCCTCCGTTTTTTGCTATTGCCCCTCTCTCTCACGGTCCTCGCCGGACGGGCAGGAGGGCAGGTGGACCTGCCCTCTGCTCCCGACTGGAAAAGGATGGGAAAGGTGCCGATTGAAGGAGAGGTTTCATGAAAGAAGTCCTGAAAATCGTCAGGGAACATACGCTGAAAGAATTGATCGCAAAGCATTATGGCTGCTTGAAGCTTGGTGGAGAGATCGCAAGCCGGTGGAAGATCGTTGCCGAAGATGGAACGATTTTGACGCCTGAAGATCACGACGAGCTGGACCGCGCACTGAGTGCGGAAAGTGAGGCGCGTCAGTATCTGATGGACTACCAGCCGAAAGATGAGGCCGAACTTTTTGAGAAAGGCTTTTACATGTCGGCGTTCCTGCTTGCTCAACCGACCTTGGAGATTGAGCAGTTGGCAAAACAGCGTACCTAAAAATAAAGCCCGCGATCAGCGGGCTTTTCTCAGTTCAGTAGTTGAGATTGAACCAGTGCCGGTTTGACTGCCCCTCACTGTTCTTTATGTCGAAATAGTACGGGTCTTGTTTGAACGGCCGCTGGATGATTTCGCCGGTCTTGCAGATTGCGTCACTGCCCCTGCCGCTGCAGATATCGGGCTTTTTGCACCAGCCAGGTTTGCCTTTGCCATTGCCGTCCATGGGCGTGTAGATCTCGTAGCCAGTTGGGCAATCCTCATAAGGTTCATGACCAGGCGCGTCCGTTCCGGCCTGCGGGCACGTTGGCCAGCTGAAGCCGGGAACCTTCATGGCTGCAATCAACCGCGTCATGGGTGGAACGCAAGACGGCACGCCTTGCCAGGATGGCGCGGAAGACGCTGCGCACAAGAGGACATGGCAGCCCCACGGCGCGTCTTGCGCCGGGGCGGTGTTTGGCAGGCTCATCGTCAGGGCGGCAAGCAAGGCGAGCTTCTTCATTCCCATGTTCCTCATGTGATTATCGATCTGTCCGGACGGGTTTGTTTCGGGCATCTGCGAAGGGTGGCGAGATCTCGCTCTGACGCGTTGCAAGAAGATTGAAGTCAGCGATCGGCTGGCGCTCGTTGGTGCGATCGACGGCTCTGCGACGCCATTCGTTCATGTCGAGAACGTAGGTGGCCCACATGCCGTACAGAGCTGCCATAGCGCTCGTCTGGTAGCCGAGATATGCAGCGTGGCGCGGGTAGGGCGTGGCAACACGCGCCCAGCCGACACGCAGCATTTCGAGCGCGAGATCGCGGCCGGCAACGCTGCAAAAAGCTTCCGGCGTTCCGTCTGCGCCGACCGTCACGACTTTGCAGTCCACGGATGCCGCTCCCATCGTCCGCTTTAGCCATGCCTTTGCCAGTGGCCCGCATGGGACAGGATTAGGAGCTTTGACGGCTTTCCGGTCTTTCCAATCCGGATCAAGCGCCCATTGTGGCAGTTCACATGCATCGATGTCGGCCAGGCGCACCTTTTGCGCTGTCTGCGGAAACCAGAGAGTGCGGCCGTCGATAACCGATGCTCGGCCGGAGACGCCGGATAGTGGAGCGGCCTCATAGGCGGCGGGTGGCAACGGCGCGGATGATCTGACGAGATCGGCTGCGCTGACAGATGTCGTTGCTGCGCACAAAGCGATGATGGCGGCACGTTTCATCATTTCGATGCGTCCTTGCTCTGGGCCTTGGCCCGCGATGAAAGAAGAATGGAGGGATGCTGGACGTCACTGAATTGCCAGAGGCCAGCCTTGCGCGACCGCGCTTCCTGCTCTGCGACGGCATAAGCCGGAAACACTGGCATGCCGTTTTGATCGAGCGACGCGAAGGCAAAGCCCTGGCTGACGATGATGGTCGCGAGATCGAGGCGCTGATTGCCAACGGTCGCATAGCAGACAACATAAGTCAGATTGGGCGTTTCGGCCGTCGGCGCGCAAACCGGTTTCGTGTCTTTGATGAAGGCAGCGAGGACTGCGAGCGAAGCGTCGCCACAGTCCTGCTTCTGACCGCCATTGTCGGTGTAGGACGTTCCGCGAATGCAGGATTGAATGCCGTAGATGCGATAGCGCTTGGCTCCATCCGTCCATGTGTCGCCCGTCTCAAGGGTGATACTGGGGGCGAGATCGAAATAACCGGGAGGCGCCGCATGTGCGGCCTGCGTGGCGATCGACCCGGCAAGAAGCGCGGTCGTGACAAGTTTCATGGTCATTCTCCGAACTGCAGGATCTTGTTGGTGTTCGACATGTCGGTGATCTGCTTTTGCGTTTGCGCCTGAAGCGAAGACACCGCGCCGTTCATGACACCAACCAGCTCGTTGATTGTGAGGCCCGACTGCACCTGAAGCTGCGTGTTCTGGTCGATCGATCCCTTGATGTCCTGCGCCTGTCCGATGTTTTGACCGGCTGCTTCAAAGGCGCTCTTGCGCTGCGTGACCGCCTGCTGCGATCCATTGATGAGAGCCGAAACGGACAGCACGGTATTGACCATCTGCTCGTAGGACTTGTCGCCGGAGAAGCCACTGTTCGACTTTCCGGACAGGCTTTTGACGAGCTTCAGGCCATTGATGAAGGTCGATGCAAGTTTCGAGATATCGCCGCTCAGGCCACCGAAATTTGGAACGCCGCCCGACATGATGCTGTCGACCGACGGCATCGACGACACGCTGAAGCCATTGCCAACAGCAAGGTTCTGCATCTGGCCGGCTTCGCTGCCTCGGTTGCCGGTGAGCGCCTTCAGCGTCTCATCGACGGTTGTCAGGATTTCCTTGTTGGTGCCAAGGATCTTATCGGTGGTTTCGGCCGTCTCCTTGGCAATCTGATAGTTCTTCTGATCGATAACAGGCACGCCTTGGGCATGGACTGTCTCAGCTCCAATGAGCGAAACAACGGCAAAAGAAAGGGCGCATTTGGTTCGTCTGAGCATGTGCTGTCTCCTCATTGGGGATTGAGATCGAGGTTGATCTCGTTGGCGTTTTCTCGTTTTGCGACACAGGCTTTCTGCTCGTCGTTCCATTCGAGGTTCTGCTCTGGATCGCAATTGCCGGATGGATCGGCGGGTTGTTCAGGCTTGGCCGGGATTGCGGTCGATTGAGACGCGCCGGAGGTGCTGCTCAGATTGACGGCGTTGCGGCTATTCAGGAGTTCGGAGAGGCTGTTTCCAAGCTCGATGACTTTGTTGATCATTTGCAGGTTGGCGTTGCGCGCACCTGAATTCAGATCCCAACTATCCTGAATGGTACCGGTCTCGGTTTGGCCGAGCTGCTGGAACCATGAACCGACATCTGACGAGCTTTCGGAAACGCCTTGCGTGGTTGCCATGGCATTGATCGTTGCTTGACGCATGCCGGTGAAGCTCTCGCCGCTCCCGCCGTAGTTCAGGGGGATTTGATTGCCGCCGAGTGCAGGAACCCACTTTTGGGTGATGTTGTAGACATACCCCTGGGTTTCTTTGAACGGTGGGATTCCGCCATACTTATTCACATTGCCAGGGCCAGCATTGTAGGCGGCAAGCGCTTTATTGACGTCACCGCCGTAAGTCCTGAGTTGCTGGCGGAGATAACGCGCTCCTCCACGAAGGTTTTCTTCGATGTTATGCGGATTGACGCCGAGACCCTCTGCCGTGCGAGGCATGAGCTGCGCAAGGCCGATTGCGCCCGCATGCGACTTCGCGCAGGGATTAAATCGGCTTTCCTGATAGACCAGGCCCATGAACAGCGTTTCGTCGACGCCTTCCTCTCGCGCCACGCGCTTGATGAGGCCTGCAATCTCCGGATTGGCCTGAGCTGCCGCATTTGGGTCGCTACCCTTCGCCGGCCGGTACACCGAGCAGGTCACGCTCTTGTTCTGAACAAAACGGTTCTTGTCGGTCTCTTCGACCTTGCTGGTCAGGCTGTCGCGTGTTTGCCGCTCACCAGCGATCTTGTCGTCTTCGACCGGAACATCGGCATGTGCGATGGAGGCGAACAGCACGCCTGAAAGCAAGACTGTGAGAGGCCGTGTTTGGTGAGCATTCATGCGCCACCCTCCCAACCGCAGAAAATCGGAAGCCAGTCCTTCGGATCGTCGCCGTGTTCAGCACGGAGCGACGTGCATTCATCGACCGACGACTTTGTACCCGACAACACTTTGATGAGGTCCGGCATCGCGCCGAGATCGAGACGCGCAACAACGGAATCCGTGCCGTGCTTGATGAGGAAGGCGCGCTTTTCCGGCGTGGTGTTCTTGATGAAATCGAACTCTTTGCGGGTCAGGCTGAAGCGCTCGATGTAACTTAGTTCGTCTGCATTCGGGTTGGGGAAGTGAATGTGGGTTGGCGACTGTTCGATGAGCGTATGGGCGTCCTTCGCCTTCGCGATATCGGCTGCAGACTGTGTACCGAAACCAACAATGCCGTTTTTCTTTCGGATAGTTTTCATCTGGTCGACGATGAAGCCGCTGAACGTCTCGTCCTGCAGAAGCTGCCAGCCCTCATCCATGAAGATCATCACGGGATCGCCGGTCAAAAGCTCTTCGAGGCGGTGGTAGATATACATGAGCGCTGGCGCACGAATGTCGGGCAGAGACAGGATGTTCGTCATGTCAAAGCCCATGACGCGGGCGCGATCGAGGTCGAGCGTGTCGTTCTGGGCATTGAAGAGCCACGCCTTGTCGCCATCGATCCAGGGCCGCAGGCGGGCAGAGAGATCGTTGACGCCCGCTCTCGTCTGGCCGATCAACAGGCCCGAAAGATTGCGCAGATGCCGCTGCTCACGCGGCTCTTTCATCAAGCGAAGCAGAGCGCTTTCGAGCCGGTCTGTGTCTTCCTGGGTGAAGGGCGCGGCCTTGCTCTCCAGCATGACCTTGAACAGCCGGGACAAGTACTCCCGGTTTTTGGCCGTGTTCTCGATCTGCAGGGGATTGAAGCCAGTCGGTGCACCAGGTTCAAGGATCTCGTATGTGCCAGACATGGCGCGGACGAAGATCTCCGCACCACGGTCTTTGTCAAAGAACACTGCTCGTGGCGCTGGCGAGACACGAAACGCCTGTGCCAGCAGGAAAGTGAGCGCCACGGTTTTACCGGAGCCGCTAGGACCGGTTACCAGAAAGTGGCCCACGCCGCGCTCGTTGTGGAAATTGAACGTGTATGGGGTCTGCGATGCTGTCTCGAGGATCGTGATCGGCACGTTCCAATGCAGGCCGTCGCGACGGCCACTGGCAAAATTGTGCAGCGACGACAGGCCCGAAAAATTGCTGCTCGATAGCATCGCTTCGCGGGCAATATAGGAGTTGTTGCCCGGAAGCTGCGCCCAGAACGATGCTTCGAGATTGAGGTCTTCGCGCACCCACGGCATATTCATATCCGTGAGGCAGCTTCCAAGCTCGGAGACAACGGTTTTGAGCTTGTCATGATCTCGGGACAGGCACAGCAGCGAGAAATGATGGATGCCGAAAACCGCCTCCTGGCTCATGAGCTGCGCAAGCGCATCGTTGATATCCGTTTCAACGCTGGTGCCGCGTTCGTCCGAAGCGCTGATTTGCCGCTGCAAACGTGTGATACGCTCCTGCGCAATAGGCTTGTCAGACAGCGTGAATGATTGGGTGAGAATGAATTCGTGCGGCATCTGCAGCAGCCCATCGAGCATGCCGGGACCGGTCATGCCGGGATATTCCTTGATAGAGATCATTTCACCGAAACGGGTGTCTTGCCCTGCATCGGTCTGCATGGTGCGCGGGCCGAAGTGCAGCCGCGACATGCCGACGTAGTCTTTGATCGCCATGCGGGGCAGAGGCATCTGACGCTGAACACCACATGACAGGATCGACTGGAAAAATTCGCATGGCTCGGAAAAAGGCCGGTCGTCTCGCACAGCAATTCCAAGCGGGCGCGATCCGTATTTTTTGAGCTGCGATACAACATTGGTGATCAGCTGTTCGAAGTCGCTGATCTCCTCGCGATCGTCCTGCTCACGAACCTCGGCGCTCTGAACCTTGTTGAGGGCTTTGCGAAGGTGGTCGGAAATGCTGAGCGCGCCACGAAGTCCGGATTTAACGATCGTCAGATAGATGTCGTTCTGGAACATTCGCTTGCGGTCGAGCTGCTGCATGTAACGCTGGTCGAGAACCTTGCAAAAGTCGTCAGCAAACTCGCCCTCTATGTCGGGCTGTATTTGCCGACGAATGATTGTCGACCAGACGGAATAGCGGCTGGAACCAAGCGATCGAAGAACGGTGTTTCGCAACACAGTTTCCTGGTTCAGTCGGGATTGATCTTCAGTCTGGAAAAACAGGCCGTTCAGCTTGATGACACTGGCGAGAGCGCCGTTGTCGAGCCGGACCACGGTTTCAGAAACGTGGCGGCTGTAGGGAATATGAACCGACATTGGGCGCTCGTTGTGAGCGGTTTTTCCAAACCCCAATTCGTCCCGAATGAACTTGTGCAGCATATCAAGGTCCGTAAGAGTTTGCGCCCCAGAAGCTTTTGTTGCGTGTGCGTGGAGTTTTTCTCGTCGTGACCTGGAAGACCTCAAGAATCTTCGCGTCCCACGTACAGAGCGAAAACAGGAAGACATAGGCGGCCGGTGCGATCAGGAATGACCAGAAGGAATTGGTCGCCAGCCAGCCAATCATGGTGAGACCAATCACCAGAACGACGGCCATGTACGGCACTCCCCAAAGTGTTGGGGAACGCGTCAGACCGATGACTAGCGGCGTCATGTGGGGCTTATCGTCGGTGTATTGCGCCATGGCTCATTTCACACCGGCAACGAGCTGATCAACGATCGTGGGAGCGCCGAAGACAAGACCCATACCCAGGATGACAGCTCCGGCCGTGATCCACGACAGACGGCCTGCAAAGGCCATGAGGCCGAGCGCCATCACGGCAATGATGGCCGCAAGGCGACCGAACGAGCCGTTGATGAAATCAACGATCATCTGCATCGAGGATTGGAGCGGCGCAAAGGCCGACTGTGCGAACGCTGCCTCGGCACCTACCAACTGAGCGGCGACAATAAGCCCACTTATAACGAAGGCTTTGCGGTACTTCGCCTTGGGAAACTGGATGTTCATTTCATTCTCTCCTGTGATCAAAAATGCATGATGCCGGCGACGAACTTTCCGTTTTTCTGAACGGGAATGACGCCGTGCGATCCGCTTGCCTCGGGTGAGGGCAGCGGGGATTTCCGGGTTGAGTTGGCTTTCTTGGCGGGGAGCGTGACGCCAAGCTGATAGTTCGTGACCTTGGCGACGTATTCGATGGTCTCGGGAAACGGCGGTATTCCGCCGTGTTCGTAGATGCGGCCCTCACCACTGTTGTAGGCAGCGACAGCGAGAAGTGGGTTGGTGAATTCATCGAGAAGGAAGCGCAGGTACTTCACGCCACCTTCGATGTTCTGAGCAGGATCGCAGATATCGGCGACGTTGAACCTTACGGCAGTCGCGGGAATGAGCTGCATTGCGCCCCGTGCGCCGGCCGGTGAATTTCGCACTTGATCAAATCGGCTCTCAGTCCACGCAACAGCGACCGCAAGCTCCTCATCAACACCGAATTTGACGGCGGTCGCACGCACAAGCTTTTCGATCTGGTCGGGCGATAACGGAGACGCCCCGCATTCTCCTGGGATGTCCACACTGCGGGCAGTAACCGTTGGAGGTTTAGGCAACACCTTATAAGGACGCTTTACTTGGCTATCATTTACATCTTTTTTATTTGTCGCGACCGCTACCGCTTCTCCTTGAGATACGTCATCGCCCTCCGAAAGCAGGACATCGACAAAAGCATTGCCACCACCGCCCCACCTTTGCTCGAAGCCATAGGCCGTTGTCGCCGAAAAATCCGATATAGACGACGCTTTTTCATGTGCATTTCCATGCGTTTGCAGGCTTTCAACAGCCTTCGCCGCCTTGACGGCGAAGAAACAAAAGGCGCTCACAAGAAGCGAAACGAGCACCACATTCTCATTTTTCATTTTCGCCCCATTTGGCCGAGTACTGTTGACCTAGCTGTTGTCTTCAACCGACATACCCGCTAGGTTATCCTCACAAAATGTATCATATTATGGTTTCTGATATATGCTTTTAGATTTCCTGAAAAGACCCAATTTTGTTTGGGGCAGGAGGAAGGGGACGAAATGAAGGGATTGATCACAGCGGCAGGGACGGCGCTCTGCTTGTTGGCTGGAGCAGCCTCGGCAGCTCCCGTCATCGATAAAGACTATGTGCGCTCATTGGCGGCACCCGGAAAAACCGTGCTTGTTATCGAGTATTACAATGGCAAGGGAGAGGTAGCGGAACGCAAAGGCTTTTCATCGGCCAATGGCTACCGGGCGTTGTCTGGCATGGACATCCAGGTCAGCGACAAGATCACCGTACACCTTTACGGTGTCCAGCCCTGCGACGGATCGCTTGTAAATCGGGCTGAAGGCTTTTCCGGCACCTGTGCAGATTTTGCAAAAGAGCAACTGCAGATCATGGTTCAATCGCCAAAGGTTCTGTTTTGCCGCGCTTTCATTACCGAAATTGACGCGCCGAAACAGAACGTGACGTGCTGGGGCTACTACTATTACCCCAATGCGATGGACTCGGTGGACATGCTCGAGGAGCAACTCGTCTCTCTTGGCGCCGTAAAAATCGCGCGAAAGAAGGACGGATCACCGGAGCGCCCCGACCTGCTGGAAGCCGAGCGGATTGGCAAGAACGGTTCCTATGGAATGTGGGCCGACCCACGGATCAACACGCCATGAACAAAGCCGTCCTCCTGTTCATCGCAATCGCCGTTTCTGGATGTGGAACGATCAAGGAGAAAAGCGCGCCCTGCAAGCGGCCCGCCAATCTCACCTCATACGCCTCCAACAACGATCCTCGTCACGACTGCGGTCCGATGGCGCGAGTTAACACAGACCAAAGCGCGCTGGACGCGATTTTCGCCATTACGGAAGGCGCGACCTAACGTTTCGCGTGGGGGCCTATGAATAACTTCGTCACTGACTTGCTGATGCGCATAGACCAGATCGGACAGGGCTTTTCCGCCCGCGCTTACGGGATCGTGGGCGACGAGATCATGCCCGTCCTGAAAGTCGCCTTCGTTCTCTACGTTGCGCTCTACGGCGTTCAGCTCATCATGGGCACTGCAAAGATTTCGGTTGGCGAATTTATCAGCCGGACCGTTCGGCTCGTTCTCATCCTGACGCTCATCCAGAATTGGGACGTGTTCAACACATTGTTCTATCAGTGGCTGAGCAACACGCCGGAAAATGTCGGTCGCGCCATTCTTGCGGCATCCAGCACCGGCATAACCGAACCGACCAACGGCTTATCAATGATCGTCGATACAGCATTCAAAGCGGGCGCGGCGCTCGCTCGGCAATCCGGGTATCTCACCATTCTCCCTTCTGTACTCGGCGGCATCATCATGTTGCTGGCCTGTATCGTTGTCGCAATTGCGCTCGGCATTCTTATTCTGGCGAAGGTGGCGATGTGGCTCCTCATAGGAACAGCACCCATTTTCATTGGCTGCATGCTGTTTTCTCAATCTCGCGCCCTTGGAACGAGCTGGTTTGGTCAAGTTCTGCACTACGCGATTATCCCGCTGTTCGTTTATGTGGTTGTCGCATTCCTCATTGCGGCGCTTAACCCTGAACTGTCGAAGATCGAAGTCGCGATTGCATCGAGCGTCCTGAGCACAACGCATGTGGCATCATTCGTTCTGCTCTGCATCGCAGGAATGTTTATGCTCTCAAGTATATCGACAATCGCGCAAGCGATTACCGGCTCTTTCGGTGCGCATATCTCCCAAACCGCTAGCGCAAGCGTACGAAGGCCGGTCGCGGCCGCCGCTGGATGGGCTGCGTCTCGCGTCTTCGGCAGTAACAAAGGCAACAGCGACAGCTCTCCCTCGTCCCCCTCGGGCGGCAGCATCGCAAACCGAAGCAATACCGAAGCGGCCATGCAGGAGAAAATTAGCTCCTTCAGTCGGCCCTCCTAACTCCCCATTTTCTGAAAGGTTACCCAATGTCTCAGAGCACGGACTCTACCCTTGCCAGCTATTTCAAAGATGGTGCCGTTTGGGAGGCTGATGTCATTCGCAAGGAACGGCGGTCCAAGAGACTAGCTTGGGCCATTGCCATCGTCAGCATTATCATCTGCCTGATCTCCTTGTTGTCTTTGGCAAGTCTGGTGCCGCTGAAGTCCTTCGAACCGTATCTGGTGATGGTCGACAAAAACACCGGTTACATCGAGGTAAAATCCGGCCTCGACGCGAATATCGACAAACTAAGCGTAACTGAACGGCAGGCCGTCACCCAGGCGAATGTCGTTCGCTTTATGCGTATGCGGGAGGGTTACGACCCAATGAGCCTGCAGGAAAATTTCGGGATCGCCGCTCTGCTCTCTACTGGCGATGCGGCCCGCGATCTGCAGGAACTCTACAGCGCCACCAATCCCAAAAACCCGACAAAGGTTCTCGGCAAATCCAAACATGTCCGCGTTGATGTGAAGTCCGTCACCTTCCTGAACGACAGCACTGCATCTGTCCGGTTTTCGACCGAAGAAAAGAGCGATACCGAAACCACGGTTCGCCATTTCGTCGGCGTCGTCCGTTTCCGCTACACCTCTAAGCCGCAGGTCAACGAATGGATGTTCGAAAACCCGCTCGGCTTCCAGGTCTACAATTACCGTCGCGATCAGGAGACGGTAGGCAATGGGAGCAACGGCTGATGCGGCGTTTTCTGCTCTCAACGGCCCTCGTGCTGGCGTCCAGTTTCAGCGCATTGGCGCTCGAAACGCCGACCCCCGGCAAGCTCGATTCCCGCGTCACCTCTGTTGTTTATCAGCAGAACAATGTGGTCCGGATCGATGCCACCTACGGCATTTCCACCATGCTGATTTTCGATGAAGACGAGAAGTTCGAGACAATCTCGCTCGGCGATAGCGATAGCTGGCAGGTCGCCCCAACCGAGAAAGGCAACATCCTTTTCATCAAGCCAATTGCCCAGGATGTCGTGACCAACCTCAACATTGTCACGACAAAGCGGATCTACTTTCTGGAACTCCATGACTTTGCCCCCAACGCCAACAAGAAGATCTTTGGCGTGCGGTTCGTCTACCCGGAAAAGGATCTGAATGCGTCACTCAGGGCTGAGGCTGAAGCCCGCGCTGCGCATCCGAACGTTTCGGCGATCGACAAGGAAAACGTCAACATCGACTATTCGTTCTCGGGTGCTTCAGCGCTGAAACCGACTGTGATCTTCGATGACGGCAAAAAGACCTTCTTCAAGTTCAATGGTCGTACACCGGCAATCTTTGCGGTGAACTCGAACTTTTCCGAGACACTGCGCAACTTCCGCAAAGAGGGCGAATACATCGTCGTTGATGGCGTAGCCACGCAATACACGCTGCGCGACGGCGATCAGTGGACCTGCATTTTCAATCTCCGCAAACCCGACTTCGGCGCACCGGACCCAGACATCATGGCCCCGAAGCCTGAATTGCAGGCGCAAAAGCGATACAGGAGTGGCAATAAGTGACCGAGAACATTCATCTGAAGGCCATGAGCGGCGAGCATACTGCCCCTGTGGCCGACAAGCGCGCCAAGAAAAAGCAGCTTTTAGGCAGCGCCGCCTTTGTCCTGGTCGGCTTCGTTGCAATGGCGGCCGTGCTGTCGTCGGGAAACGACAAAAAGGTTGGAGCAGCGAACACCGCTGACGAGGAGTTTCAGTCGATGAACTTCAGGCCACCGTCCTTTGCCATGGGCAAGGAAACGGCTGAACCTGCACCAACAGAACCGGCGATCATTGAGCTTCCCGTTGCGGAGCCGGTTGAGGAAACGCCCGATACGACGACATTTCAGGTTCCTCCACCTCCGCCGCCACCCATTGCCGTTGTTGCAGCGCCTTCAGACGTGATTGCCGAACCAGAGGCGCCATATGTTTTCCCAGATCGTTTCAAGTCCAAGCTGATTGCTATCGATCAGGCGAGAGGCGGCGCATCTGGCGGCTTCGGGGATGGTGGATCATCCGCAGCTTCTGGAGCAGCCGTAGCGGGTGAAGATCAGAACAGCAAATATCTTGCTGCAGCCTCTGCTGCCGGCGATCGCTCGGCAAAGGCGACGAAGATCAATCGCATTGATGCCATGGTGCCGGAAGGGACATTGATCCCCGGCATTCTTGAGACGGCGATGGTAAGTGATCTGCCAGGACAGATCAGGGCCGTGACCTCGCAGGATGTTTATTCCTTCGATGGCCGACGCGTGCTCATCCCGACCGGAACGCGTCTCATTGGCGAATATCAGTCATCGATTATGCGCGGTCAGAAACGTATTTTCGTTGTCTGGACGCGCCTTATCCGTGATGACGGAATTGCTGTCAGGTTGAACTCCATCGGAACCGACAGCCTCGGCCGCTCCGGCCTCACGGGGATGGTCGACAACAAATGGCGTGAACGGTTTGGCTCCGCCATCATGCTGTCCATTGTCGGCGCGGGTGCAAGCTATGCGACCGGTTACGGCAGCAGCGGTGCCTCTAACGGCACATCAACCGATGCGCAGCGCGGTGAAGAACTGGCCCGCCAGACCATCGCGCAGACTTTCTCCGACATGGCGAATACCGCACTTGGCGAAAACCTGCGCATTCCGCCGACGATCAGCGTCAATCAGGGTGCGCGCATCTTCATTTTTGTGCGCCAGGATCTCGATTTCTCCGAGTTCTACGACGATCCCGTAACCGAAGCGATGAAGGAGATTAGCCGTGAACGTCGCATTCGATAAATCGGCCGTCACCACGGACGAACCATATTTCCTCAATCAGGCTCTTCTGCCCCTTAATGAGTTTCTGAGCGATCCCACTGTTGTTGAAATCTCGGTAAATGGACCTGGACGCGTGTTTGTTGAACGTCTTGGCGATGTTCACATGACTGAGCACAGTATCCTGGCACTGACCAAATCGGAAATTGAACTTCTCGCTTCCCAGGTCGCCGGAAGATCCAACCAGTTCATCAATAAGGCGAACCCAATCCTCAGCGCTTCCCTTCCAACAGGGGAGCGCATTCAGTTCGTGCTGGAACCGGTCGCCGTCGATGGCGGCGTTGTTTCGATCCGCAAGCAGGTCGTGAGCGACTACTCGCTCGAAGACTACCGCGACAATGGCGGCCTCGATCGCGTCGAGGTCATGACAGGCGGCATATCGGAAACCGATAGGCGGCTGATGGCCCGCCTGCGGGATGGACAAATTTTCGAGTTCTTGAAGGATGCCATTGAACACCGCGTCTCGATATTGATCAGCGGCGGCACGGCGTCCGGAAAGACAACCTTCTTGAATGCCTGCCTGAAAGCAGTTCATCCCGGCGAACGTATCATCACCCTCGAAGATACCCGCGAGTTGGCGCCGCCACAAAAAAATGTTGTGCACCTGGTTGCCTCCAAAGGATCTCAGGGAACGGCTGATGTCGATATGCTCAAGCTTCTTGAAGCATCATTGCGCATGCGTCCGGACCGACTTTTCGTCGGCGAAATTCGCGGCGCTGAAGCTTTCACGTTCCTCCGCGCCATCAATACCGGCCATCCCGGTTCCATGGCGACGATCCATGCTGACACGCCAAGTGGTGCCTACGAGCAGCTTTGTATGATGGTCATGCAGGCGGGACTTTCAGGCGGTTTCAGCAAAGCGGACCTGATGTCCTACATAAAATCGGTGATCCCCATCGTCGTGCAGCTCCGCAAGGTGGGTGGCAAGCGTGGGATTTCAGAGATAGCATTCTCGAAAGATATCGAATGAGCGTGAACTACCGGCTGTTCTATCTCGCATTCTGTTTCGTCATTGCATTTATGGTCTGGTCGCTGTCCTACGGAGCGTTGCTCGGGGTGATCTACAAAGACCCCCGCATCCTCAATCTGACGCTTGGCAGTCAACCGTTCGCGCCCGTCCTCCAGCTTTGGCATTTTGCGTCGAACGTCGTCCTGCAGCGTGTTGCACTGTTTTCCCTGTTTCCAGCAATCGTGATCGCAGCCATTGTTGCCTATGTCGGCCTGCGTCAAAGCTCGCAGCCTCTTGGACATGCAGCATTTCAGAGTGTCGCAGATTTGAGACGGGCAAAATGGTTCCGGAAAGACGGCCACATCTTCGGCCGTCATGGCAAAAACATCCTCCGGACAAAAGACGATCGTCATCACCTGGTCATTGGCCCGACACGCTCCGGTAAAGGTGCCGGTTACGTCATTCCGAACGCGCTGATGCATGTCGGATCGATGCTCGTCACCGATCTAAAAGGCGAGATCTACACCGCAACAGCCGCCTACCGTCGCAAGATGGGCAACCAGGTTTATCTCTTTTCTCCCGGCCAGGAGGAGACGCACCGTTGGAATCCGATGGATTTCATTCGCGGCGAACTCGGCAATCGCACCACCGACATCCAGAACATGGCCTCGATCCTCGTCCCCAAATCCTCGGCCGGCGACGGCGGTTTTTGGCAGTTGATGGCGCAGCGCGTTGCGGCCGGTTTGATCAGCTATGTTGAGGAAAGCGATTACTATGAGGGCCGCAGAAACCTCGGTGAAGTCAATTCGCTTCTCAATTCTGGCAAACCGCTTCAAATCCTGATGGCCCTCATCATGGAAAAAGAGCCATATCTCTCGAAGTTCACCAAAGAGAGTTTCAACGCCTATATTGCGCTGCCGGAAAAGACGGCCGGTTCAGCAATCACCGAACTGCAGAACGCACTGGCGCCATTCCAGAACGAGCGGATTGTTGCGGCGACCGAGACAACCGACATCGATCTGGCAATGATGAGCCGCAAGCCAATCTCTGTGTACCTGGCTCCCAACATCACAGACATTACCATCCTGCGCCCATTGCTCATGCTGTTCGTGCAGCAGCTCATGAACCTGCTGACGCTGGAGCACAATCCCAATGCAGTGCCGGTCTACTTCCTGCTCGATGAGTTCCGCCAGCTCAAGAAAATGGATGAGATCATGACCAAGCTGCCCTATGTGGCAGGTTACAACATCAAGCTCGCCTTCATCATCCAGGACATCAGCAACCTTGATGAGATCTATGGGGAGAAGTCGCGGCAATCGCTCCTCGGCAACTGCGGTTATCAGCTGATCCTCGGCGCCAACGATCAGACGACCGCGGAGTATGTTTCACGTGCTCTCGGGAAACAGACGATCCGCTACCAGTCGGAATCCCGCACCATTGAGTTGGTCGGCCTGCCACGACGGACCAAGGTCGAGCAGATCCGCGAACGTGATCTGATGATGCCGCAGGAAGTCCGCAAGATGGCCGCCAACAACTTCGTGCTGCTGATTGAGGGTCAAAGCCCGATATTCGGTGACAAGCTCCGCTTCTTCGAAACCGAGCCATTCCAGTCAGCTGAAGCATTTGCAAAAGAAAATCGTCCTGCGGTCGATAAGATCTCGATGCCCGTTCACAAACCGGTTCCGGCTCTCACAGAGGCCTACATCAAGAAAGGCGAAAAGGAAAAGGATGCTCCTGCAGAGGCGCAAACGTCAACGAACGCCACCGCGTCGCCCACTCCTTCCCAAGAGGAGCCGCAGGTCGATGGCGGGGTGAACATCGTAGCTTTGGCCACGGTGGAAACATCTGCCGAGATATCTGACGCGACCCCCGCGCCACCAAGCGATATTCCAGTCGCACCTTCTCTGCAGGATGAGCCACTCGTTGATGACGGCATGGTATTCACGGTTTTGAAGAGTGTCCCCGAAACACTGCCAGCCGTGGTCGAGGAACCTTCTCGCGAAGAGACGGTTGAACTCAAAGTCCTGGGAGCGAAGAAGAAATCTCTGGGACAGCAGGTCGATCTGTTCGCAGCAACATTGGACGAGGCCGAACGGCGTACGTCGGACCCGACGAAACAGAAATCATTGCAAGAAATCAGGCAGAAAGTTCTGCCTGAACTTTCCGAGACCGACTGAGCGGCTTGGTCAGGTTGCAAGGGAGGGAGGGGGAGGAAAGAATGTCCAAGGTAAAAGGCCCGCTTCGGCCGGACGAATATCCTGATCGTTTTATGGATTGCCAGGAAGCGCTGGCAGCGAAGTTTCATGATCTTCTGGACGGTGCCATCGAGGCAGGATGGAGTGAACACGAGGTTCTGGCTGCGGTCATTGAAATGGCCGACAATCGCGCCCTTGCCCATGATGCGAATAGCGAGCTGCAACAGCTCCTGGTATCGGTAAAGCGTTCTTCTTGACTCTCTAATTTAATGAGAACATTATAGGAACATAAGCCTAATAATGTGAGAGAACCAACGTGCCTGTTCGCGCGAACGCATCCACTTTCGCTGAGCTTCAAGAGGCCATCGACAACATCGAGGGCGGAAGACGACGTGCGCGCAAGGTGCTGCCCTTCGGCGTCCCCGCGATCGACAACCGCCTTCCATACGGGGGCCTCACCTATGGCGCCATCCACGAAATCGGGGGAGGCGGTAGCGATGCAGTATCGGGCGCTTCCTCGGCATTGTTCACAGCGGGCATTGCCGCCAGGACAACCGGAAAAGTTCTGTGGTGTCTGACACGGACAGATCTGTTCGTTCCAGGACTTGCCCAAGCTGGCCTCCATCCAGACCGGATCATTTTCGCGGAAGCTGACGACGAGATTGGAGTTTGCGAAGCGTTCGAGGAGGCTTTGCGCTTCGGTGGACTGGCGGCCGTGGTGGGAGAGATGGTGCGCTTGCCCATGGACATTTCGCGGCGCTTCCAACTGGCGGCGGAGAAAACGGGGAGTTTGGGTCTGGTCCTTAGACGTTGGCGCCGGCAGCAAGAGGCAACGGATTTCGGCAACCCGACTGCAGCGGCAACGCGGTGGCGCGTTAGCCCGCTTCCTTCCGAGCCTTTGCCCGTCGCTGGTGTCGGCCGGCCGCGCTGGATGCTGGAAATGATCAGGCAAAGGGCAGGGGAGTGTTTCGACGTTGAAGTAGCTGCTTGTGATGCAAAGGGTCGGATGGCTGAAGTTAGACATGATCGAGGTTTCGGAACCAGGCCATTTAAAAGAGCAATGGGCTGGTGATGAGACACAAACGCGGAATAGATCTCGCTGGGCCGAGCCGTGACGAGGTGGATTATATCGGCCCTCTGCCGGAAGCTCTTCACAAGACGTTCGACGATATCCGTGAGTGGCAAACTCTCGGCGCACACTGCGCCAAATGTGAGCGAGAAGGTTGGTTGCTTCGGTGGGAGCTTCAACAGAAATGGGGAGCGGGGACCTATATTGGCTCGCTTGCCGGACGGCTGAGGTGCCGAGCTTGCGGTAACAAGAAAGGGAACACTTGGATTTTGGGGCAGTTGCCGCGCTAGTGAACGAACTCTAACGATAGAGGGCACGATGTCCGTGAAACTTGAAGCTGCCTATCATGAAGCAGGTCACATCGTTTTGGCTTGGTTCTCGAAGTACCACACAATTGCCGGTGGGATAGATCTCACAAAAGGTAGCGGTCAAATCCCGGAAATTGCTGTGAGCAAAAGTAAGATGTCTGCAGCGAAGAAATTGCCGAGCAAGGACAGCGCATCAAACGACTACGACGTAGTTCGGGAAGCTGCGGTCATTTTCACGGCGGGCTACCAGGCCGAACTCGTTGCGGCCTCAATCAATCCATCTCTCGCACCGGATCGTGGTAGCGCGGCTCTCGACTACCAAGTTGTGGATGCGATTTTGATAAAGGCGGGCCTTCAGTGGGACACCAGGTTCGCAGAGGCCGCTGCTGAAGATTTGCTACGGCGGCACTGGGTATGGGTCGAAAAGATCGCTCAGCAAGCCTTCGAACACCGTCGGCTCAGTGTAGAAGATCTCATCGAGATATTCCCGTAGGCCTCTGTCCAACGCTGAGAGAATTCAATCGGCAGGTCGGCTGAAGATCGAAAGACCCTTCATAAACTTGATTTTTATCAGGAACAATGCGCTAACATTGGTGTTCGAGCAGCAAAGATCGAACCTAGGTCCTGTCCGTGTTGCGGAATTTTCAATCAATGCACATCCTCATCATCGAGCGTCAACCTCTTTTGACAGCCGCCACACGCGCGCGTTTAGAGAGCGCGGGCGCGACCATCGTCGGCCCCGTCAGAACACTGGCTGCGGCGCTTGAATGCTTGATCAGCGCTCGCCTCGACGCCGTGCTCATCGATATCACGGTGAAACAACTCGCGGCGATCGAACTGGCGCAGACGCTGACCGATCTCGATCTACCATTCTTATATGTCGGCAGTAACGCTGAAGCGGGCGGATACGCTCTCGTCGACAACACGGCTGAACTATCGAGAATCGGACTGGCACTGGCTCGGTTACCCACGCCTACAAAACACTAGCGGAACCGGCGAGCCATATCCGGTGTCCTCGGCCGGTTGCCCTTGGTGATGCCTAATTCTTGGAGAGCTATTCGGTGCATTATCTTAAACAGCTCGCGATCAATAGGACCGTCAAAGTCTAAGTCAGGCAAAGATCGGAGCGTTTCCTCAATGGTGTCTTCGACAAGTTTAATCTGCATAGCTTCATAGCTGGTGAAGCGTTTTGCCAAAGGAAGCAAAAGTGTCCGTAACGGGCAGGCTTCAGTATAGCTGGGTTTACCCATGGCGCACCCCTCCATAAAGCAGGCGTGAGCACATAGTAACTCGCAGTTGGCACCGCCTACGAATTCGGTTGATGCCAATAACAAAAGGTTAACACGCTGATGCTTGGAGTCGACCCCCTAAAAGCGACCGGTTATTTTAAGTCGCGCTTAAGTGACGCATTTAGGTGGGCGCGCCGCCCCCCTTTTGCTTTAGCTTCCTCGGTCGTCACCCTAGAGGGAGACAGTCGAGGAAGTAACAAGCTGCAGAATGAGGCACAGACTTGCGCAATCTTTTTTCGCAAACCGCGCTTTTCTATATGAGCATCCTGAGCGTCATTTAGCGGTCCACGACCGCTCGGAACGTGATCTCAACGAGCTGTTGGGGAAAGGCGAGGCGCGTAACCCCAATGATATTGCTCGCAAGCTGAGGGAGATCGGAACCGTAGACTTTTTTCCGGATTTCAGAGGCGGGGCCGAAGGCTGCATCGACGTCCAATACGTAAAGTGTTTCTTCAACCACGTCATCGAAGGTTGCGCCGAATTGTTGTAGGAGGACGCGGGCGTTCTCATAAGTTTGGCGAATTTGAGCTTCCATGGTGTCGAACGAAACTGGCTTTCCAGTGGCATCGATTTCGGCAGGTGCGACCAAATTCCCTTGGCTATCGTGGCTCAGCTGACCGGAAACATAGATCGTATCCTTAACCTTGACCGCTTGTGCGTAGCCAAATGCTTTTTCCCAGGCAACGCCGTGGTTTGCAGATTCAACGCGTGGTGTGTTTGCTTTGTTCGTCATCGTCGGTTCCTTCGAGAAATGTTTAGAACCCGAAACTGAACAAGTTCGACCTCACCGTAAATTGCAATAAATCTAATGAGTGTATTGCGCATTCCGCAATGCGTTGCTTTTAGAATTTTCACAACATAAGACGCGCTTATCGAAAGCATTAAGGGCATCCATGAACGACTACAAAGCACTCCAGACGTTCCTCATGGCTGCGGAGAAACGTAGCTTTGCGCAAGTAGCGCGAGAGCTCAGCATGACACCTGCTGCGGTCACCCGAACCATTGCGGCGCTAGAGGAAGACCTCGGAGTCCAACTGTTCGTCCGAACTACCCGCCAAGTCGCGCTAACAACTGACGGTGCTGTCTTTGCAGCACAGGTCCAGCCCGCATTTGATGCTCTGGAGAACGCGCGTCGAGAGCTGAAAAACGCCCATAAGGGTGATCAGGGCCGCCTGCGTATCAGCGCCCCCACCTGGTTGGGTAAAACGGTATTGCCGCCAATAATTACGGGCTTCAAGGAACTCTACCCTCTGATGTGCTTCGAGATCTCGCTGTCGGATGGATTGGTGAACATCGTTGACGATGATTACGACCTCGCGATCCGCATCTCCTCACAGCCATCCGATAAATTCACAATCTGGAGAAAGATCCGGGCGATCCCGCGAATTCTTGTTGCTGCTCCCGGCTCGAAATTCACTGAGATGAAGCATCCATGCGAGTTATCGCCTGACGAATGTCTCGCCTACAGCGGGGAAAGTCGGAGGGAGTCTTGGGTTTTATCAGAGGGTAACGCAACAGTTACTGTATCGGCAGGGAAGGCCTTCAGCGCCAATAGTGGCGAAGTACTGGCTGATATGGCGGCAGATGGGATGGGCGTTGCACTTCTGCCCGGTTTCAACATCGCGGAGCATATCCAAAGCGGCAGATTGGTTCATGTCCTGCAGGGATGGTCTCCGCCGATGCTTTGGTTGACGCTTTATTATCCACCCTATCAGTCTCTACCCCCTCGCATCGCATCTTTCTCGAAGTTTTTCGAGGAGCAGGTAACCGCACATATGGTGATGATCTCCTAAACACTCCGTAAAAGGCGGCATTGACCAGCGTCGCCAACTGTTGCGATGGTCGGCTTAGATGCCGTGTTTTCCAGTATGGATCTAGGGATTTTTCGAAGCCTGCAATCTGTTACATTCTCTAAATGAGCGGACTAATTATTACTCTAACAGCCTGGGCGTCTTTGGTTATCACAGCGTTTTTTATCTTCTGGCGTCCCAGGTGGTTTACAGGCGTTGTGAACGCCAATGCAACGAGTGTCGCATTGTTCGCAGTTACAGCAATGCTGTTCGTGATAGCCTATCCTGACAATCGCCGGGTCATCGCCATATGCGCTGTCCTTTTGGCAATTGCCTCTGAACTACTCGCTATTTTTACCTCTTCAAGACATGCTGAAATGAGGCGCGCGTCCGTAAAGGCGTTGAGCGCATTAATTGGCATCCTCATGGGGGCTATCGTCCTTCACGTCCTCTAATTCTGAATAAAACAATTTTTATTCTGGCAGGCGCTGTTTCGTCCGCCGTACGTTTAAAAGCGAACTCAAATTAATGACTATTGGACTGGCTGCAACTATCGTTCTCGGGCCGATCGGCGCTCCTCGCTTATGTATGTTATAACTGTCAAAGCTGGTTAGAGCTGCGACGCCGCTGGCCCGTTAGAAATGCGACACTGGCTCCGACAATCAGCCCCCGACCGGACCGGCTGGGCCGGGTTGCAAGGGTAGGGAGGGGGCGGGTGATGGAAC
>NZ_JACAWV010000016.1 GCF_013390595.1 Rhizobium sp. RM
ACAAACCAGCAAGTCAGCCAATCCGCTTGATTTCTCTAGAACGAAGCAGTTCGTCGCCAGCAGCGCCGCCGCCCTCGTTCAGTGAGCGGACTTATAAACCCACCCCATGAAACAAGTCAACACACCAATTTTCAAAAATACAAAAAATCAAACAAGCTATTGATAAGGCTACTGTATCTCCGTTTCGTAGCACAAATTAACAAAATCCTGCCACGCCAAATCCGGCCCCGCAGCAGACCATCAGAACACCCCCGCAAGACGCCCAAAACCACGGCAAAACCCAGGCGACACAAGCCGTCAACACCACCAACACAACGTCAAAAACACCGCCTCACAGCCCCGAATCCAGATCCGTCGACGGGCTGAAACGTGCGACAAACGCATGTGCGTCGCCGGGATAGGTGAAACGAACATAGGTCACGGGACCCGCCTTGCTCCACGTGCGGCGCTCGACCACCAGGCAAGCCTGTCTTTCCTGGACACCCAATATGCGGGAGATCTCTCTCGATGCGGAAACGGCACAGATGCGATGTTCGGCAGTGCTCCATGGCACATGCTGCAGGAGCCAAGGCCCCGGAGCGACCTCACTGAAGTCAGCGTTGGCCGCATCCGGCACGGCCTTCAGATTGATCAACCGCTGTTCGACACAGAATTCATGGGTACCGGCAAAATGAATGCAGGCAATATCCAGGAACTCATTGCCGGGATCGGCATCCAGATGCACAAGATCTTCTGGTTTGGCTTTGCGCCGAACACAACGCAGCACCGTGAAGCGATAATCCAGCCCCAGAGATTCGACCTCGGCGCGGATATCATGAATCTCAAGAACGGCGGACTGAACCTGGGGCTGCCTGACAAAACTGCCTGATTTCTTACGACGCTCGATCAAACCAGCCTTGGCAAGCTGTGTCATGACCTTGTTGACGGTCATTCGGGAGCAATCATAGTGCGCCGCAAGCTCGACTTCAAACGGCAGCCTGTGGCCCGGCGGCCATTCTCCGGAAACGATGCGCCCTTCGATCTCGCCTAGAATGCGTTGATGCAAGGTCGCTTCTTTAACCGATGTTTTCGCCACGACCGGAATGCCTTTCTACGACGCCTCAACCCGTTCGACAGAGCGCATATCAGCTATTCACCAGATCAGCCATGACCTTGTGGAAACGGCGAGTGATTGCCTCGCGACGGATATGCCGACCCGATTGCACCAGTTCTTTGCCGCGGACCCAGACCGAACCGACCCGAACGCCGCTGGAAAATATCCATTGATCCAGCACTTGCTGGTTGGCGATATAGGGGACATCGGACATATCAAGCGCCACAACATCGGCACTCGCGCCAATATCGATCCTGGCGGTCGCACCCAATGCAATACTACCACCTTCCAGTGAGGATCCAAAAAGCCTCTGACCCGTCGAGGAACCAGGCTCCGCGATGACGTTGCGCGCCCGCAGCGAAAGCCGCTGCGAATATTCCAGCATCCGCAACTCCTCGGCGACCGAAATGAGGATATTAGAATCCGAGCCGACACCAAAACGCCCTGCTGCGGCAAGGAAATCCTGAGCGGAAAATGTGCCGTCTCCCAGATTGGCCTCAGTTATAGGGCAAAGACCGGCGATAGCACCGCTTTTCGCCACGCCGTGCGTTTCCGCCTCCGTCATATGGGTGGCATGGATTAGGCACCAGCGAGCATCCACAGCGGCGTTGGCCAGAAGCCACTCCACAGGCCGCGCGCCAGAGAACGCCAAACTATCCTGAACTTCCTTCACCTGTTCGGCGACATGAATATGAATGGGGCCGCCTTTTGCCAGCGGTTCAATCGCTGTCAACTCTTCGCCGGTCACGGCGCGCAGACTGTGCGGTGCAATCCCCAACACCGCACCAGGCAAGGCCTTTACAACCCGTTCGGCGCCCTGCATCAGGCGCTGATAGCTGTCGAGCGAATGAATGAAGCGTCTTTGGCCTTCGATCGGCGGCAATCCACCGAAACCGGAATGCGCGTAAAACACTGGCAGCAAGGTCAAGCCGATACCGGTTTCGGATGCCGCCGCACCGATCCGCTCGGCCATTTCAGCCACGTTATCGTAATGCGAGCCATCGCGGTCATTGTGCAGATAATGAAACTCGCCAACTCGGCCAAAACCGGCTTCCAGCATCTCCATATAGAGTTGGGCGGCAACGGCCTCCACCTGGTCCGGGGTCATACTGAGGGCGAACTTGTACATCACAGTGCGCCAGCTCCAGAAACTATCGTCCGATGGCCCACGAATTTCGGCCAGCCCGGCCATTGCGCGCTGGAAAGCGTGACTATGGAGATTGGGCATGGCGGGAACCACGACAGGATGACAATCGTCCTGCGGGCGCGGTGACGCCCCCACCTCTATCGAGGCGATAAGCCCATCCTGAAAAACGATACGGACGTCGTGTGCCCAACCGTTCGGCAGCAGCGCCGATTCCGCGTGAATTGCCGTCACCTCGATGTCTCCCCTCTCGGTTCGTGCAGAGCAGGAGATCCATAACGAGGATTTTTCCAGCTTGCCAAGTCGACTATTATGTATATACATTTAGATCATAAAAGAAAGGCGAAAACAGATGCCCGGGAACAAATCTTCGAACGAAACAACCTCGCTTTTGTCCGAAAAAGTGTGGCGCAACGCTCGGCTCGCGACCCTCGATCCATCACTGACCGGTCTGGGAATCATCGAAAACGGAGCGATTGCCGTTCGAAACGGACGTATCGTGTTTGTCGGCCCGGAAGCCGCCTTGCCCGCCGACCTCGCCGACATAGATAAGACGATCGATTGCCAGGGACGCTGGATCACTCCCGCATTAATCGACTGCCACACCCATCTGGTCTTCGGCGGCAATCGCGCCATGGAATTCGAGATGCGTTTGAATGGCGCAACCTACGAGGAAATCGCCAAGGCGGGCGGTGGCATCGTCTCTTCCGTGCGGGATACGCGCACACTTTCAGAAGATGCACTGGTGGCGCAGGCCCTGCCCCGTCTCGATACGTTGCTTTCCGAAGGCGTTTCGACCATCGAAATCAAGTCGGGTTACGGCCTCAATATCGAGACCGAACTGAAAATGCTGCGTGTGGCACGCAAACTACAGACACTTCGCCCGATCCGCATCCTTACCAGCTATCTTGCCGCTCACGCGACGCCCACAGAATACAAGGGTCGAAACGCAGATTACATTAATGATGTCGTTCTGCCCGGGCTTGAACAGGCCCATGCCGAAGGCCTGGTCGATGCCGTCGACGGTTTTTGCGAAGGCATCGCCTTCTCCGTGGAAGACATGCGCCGCGTGTTCGACAAGGCAAAACAGCTCGGTCTGCCCATCAAACTCCATGCCGAACAGCTTTCCAATCTCGGTGGTTCCGAGCTGGCCGCGTCTTTTGGCGCTCTTTCCGCCGATCATCTGGAGTATCTGGATGAGAAAGGCGCGAACGCACTGGCCGAGGCAGGAACGGTTGCCGTTCTTCTTCCAGGTGCCTTTTATGCATTGCGTGAAAAACAGGCGCCCCCTGTTCAGGCATTGCGTGACGCGGGTTGCGACATCGCGCTGGCCACCGATTGCAATCCCGGCACCTCGCCGCTGACCTCTATATTGTTGACGATGAACATGGGCGCGACACTCTTCCGTCTGACCGTGGAAGAATGCCTGACCGCCACGACCCGCACGGCCGCAAAAGCACTCGGCCTCACCTCGGAAACCGGCACGCTGGAGGTTGGCAAGTCTGCGGACCTGGCAATCTGGGACATCGAGCGCCCAAGCGAGCTTGTTTACCGCATAGGTTTTAACCCACTTCATAGCCGCATTTTCAAGGGAGAGACGGTTTCCCCATGACGATCACACTTCATCCAGGCGCGGTGCCGCTTGCCGATCTCGCCAACATCTACTGGAACAACGGCGCCGCCAGACTTGACCGCTCGTTTGATGCCGGCATTGAAAAGGCCGCGCGGCGTATTGCCGAAATCGCCGCCGGCAACGCCCCGGTCTATGGGATCAACACCGGCTTCGGCAAACTCGCTTCGATCAAGATCGATGCTGCCGATGTTGCCACCCTGCAGCGCAATCTCATCCTTTCGCATTGCTGCGGCGTCGGCGCGCCATTGCCGGAAAACGTCGTTCGCCTGATCATGGCCTTGAAGCTCATTTCGCTCGGCCGTGGCGCGTCCGGCGTGCGGCTGGAGCTTGTCCGCCTGATTGAAGGGATGCTCGATAAGGGCGTCATTCCCGCTATTCCCGAAAAAGGTTCGGTTGGCGCATCCGGCGATCTGGCGCCGCTTGCTCATATGGCAGCGGTCATGATGGGGGAAGGCGAGGCCTTTTACCAGGGCGCACTTCTGCCTGCAGCAGAGGCGCTGGCGAAAGCCGCGCTTCAACCGGTCGTTCTCGCCGCAAAAGAAGGCCTTGCCCTGATCAACGGCACACAAACGTCCACGGCGCTCGCCCTTGCCGGCCTTTTCAGGGCGCATCGGGCAGCACAGGCCGCGTTGATCACCGGTGCGCTTTCCACCGACGCGGCCATGGGTTCGTCCGCGCCTTTCCATCCGGATATTCACACCCTGCGCGGCCATAAAGGTCAGATCGATGCTGGTGCTGCCCTGCGCCAGCTTCTTGAAGGCTCCGAAATTCGCGTCAGTCATATTGAGGGTGATGAGCGCGTACAGGACCCCTATTGCATTCGTTGCCAACCGCAGGTCGACGGCGCCTGCCTGGACCTTCTGCGTCAGGTCGCCCGAACGCTCGAGATCGAAGCCAATGCCGTGACGGACAATCCCCTGGTGCTCTCCGATAATTCTGTTGTCTCAGGCGGAAACTTCCATGCGGAGCCGGTGGCCTTTGCCGCCGACCAGATCGCGTTGGCAATTTGCGAAATCGGTGCAATCGCTCAACGACGCATCGCACTATTGGTCGATCCCTCACTGTCTTACGGCCTACCGGCCTTCCTGTCGAAAAAACCCGGATTGAACTCAGGCCTGATGATCGCGGAAGTCACATCAGCAGCGCTGATGAGCGAAAACAAACAGATGTCGCATCCGGCCTCGGTCGATTCGACGCCAACCTCCGCCAACCAGGAAGACCATGTTTCCATGGCCTGCCACGGCGCACGTCGTCTTCTGGCGATGACCGAAAACCTCTTTGCCATTCTCGGCATCGAGGCACTGTCGGCAGTACAGGGTGTCGAACTGCGCGGCCCGCTGAAAACGAGCCCCGAATTGCAGAAGGCGATCGACGTGCTTCGCGCCGAAATTCCATCCTTGGAAGACGACCGCTTCATGGCACCGGAGCTGAAGACAGCGGCAGAATTGATTGCGACGGGCGCACTCGTTTCAGCAATCTCGACCAACATCTTGCCAAAACTGGAGGTTTGAGATGTCTGTCTTTGAACTGAAACGTGGCAATTCACCGGTCATTTTAGCTTTTCCCCACACCGGTACCGACGTGCCGGCGCCGATCTGGAACCGCTTGAATGACAATGGACGCATCCTCGCGGACACTGATTGGCATATTCATGAGCTTTATGCGGGTCTGTTGCCGGAGGCGACGACGGTTCGGGCAACGTTCCACCGATACGTCATCGACGCAAACCGCGATCCGTCCGGTACCAGCCTCTATCCCGGCCAGAACACCACCGGCCTCATCCCTGAGACAGATTTCGACGGGAAATCCATCTGGACTTCGGGAGAAGAACCGGATGAAACCGATATCGCTTATCGGCTGGAGACATTCCACCTGCCCTATCATGCCGCACTTGCTGCGGAGATTGAGCGGGTGAAAGCCCTGCATGGTGTTGCCATCCTTTACGATTGCCATTCGATCCGCTCGCATATTCCGTTTCTGTTCGAGGGCAAGCTGCCGGATTTCAATATCGGCACGGACATGGGCAAGACCTGCGATCCCGCAATCGAGAAGATCGCTGTTGACGTCACAGACACGGCGGAGGGTTACACCAGCATTCTGAACGGCCGTTTCAAAGGCGGCTGGACGACGCGCCATTATGGCAGACCGGAAACCGGAGCGCATGCCATTCAGATGGAGCTCGCCCAATCCACACATCTGCAAAAAGAAGAGCCGCCTTTTGCTTACGACGAGCAGAAAGCTGGGCCTCTTCGTGCCCATCTGAAAGCCATTCTGACGCGCATCGAAAAAGCTGCGTTCGAGATGAAACCACAAGGGGAAACAGCATGAACAATCCGCGCCACAATATCCGCGATGTCCGCGCTCCGCAGGGCACCGAACTCAACGCAAAAAGCTGGATGACCGAAGCTCCGCTTCGCATGCTGATGAACAATCTCGATCCCGATGTGGCCGAGCGTCCGCATGAACTAGTGGTCTATGGCGGCATTGGTCGCGCAGCGCGCACATGGGACGATTTTGATCGGATCGTCGCGACCCTGAAGGACCTCAACGAAGATGAGACGCTGGTGGTGCAATCGGGCAAACCGGTCGGTGTGTTCCGCACCCACAAGGATGCACCGCGTGTTCTGATCGCCAATTCCAATCTCGTGCCGCACTGGGCGACATGGGACCATTTCAACGAACTGGATAAAAAGGGTCTTGCCATGTACGGCCAGATGACAGCCGGTTCGTGGATCTATATCGGCACGCAGGGCATCGTGCAGGGAACTTACGAGACCTTTGTGGAAGCCGGACGCCAACATTATGAAGGCAACCTCAAGGGCAAATGGATTTTGACCGGCGGTCTCGGTGGCATGGGCGGTGCGCAGCCACTTGCTGCAGTGATGGCCGGCGCCTGCTGCCTTGCCGTCGAATGCGACGAAACCCGCGTCGATTTCCGGCTTCGCACCCGTTACGTCGATGCGAAGGCTCACACGCTGGACGAAGCATTGGCGCTGATCGACCAGTGGACGAAAGCCGGCGAGGCAAAGTCCGTTGGCCTGATCGGCAATGCGGCAGACGTCTTCCCTGAACTCGTCCGACGGGGCATTCGCCCTGATATCGTCACCGACCAGACTTCGGCTCACGATCCGATCCATGGTTATCTGCCTGCTGGATGGACCGTTGCCGAATGGCGCGCCAAACAGGAAAGCGATCCCAAGGCCGTTGAAGCTGCCGCCCGCGCATCGATGAAAGTGCACGTTCAGGCGATGGTGGATTTCTGGAACGCAGGCGTTCCCACCCTGGACTACGGCAACAACATTCGTCAGGTGGCCAAAGACGAGGGCCTCGAAAACGCCTTTGCCTTTCCGGGTTTTGTTCCGGCCTATATCCGCCCGCTGTTTTGCCGCGGTATCGGCCCGTTCCGTTGGGCTGCCCTCTCCGGTGACCCGGAGGATATCTACAAGACCGATGCGAAGGTAAAGGAGCTGTTGCCTGATAACAAGCACCTGCACAACTGGCTGGACATGGCGCGCGAACGCATCGCCTTCCAGGGTCTTCCAGCGCGAATTTGCTGGGTTGGTCTCGGCGATCGTCATCGTCTCGGCCTCGCCTTCAATGAGATGGTGAAGAATGGCGAATTGAAAGCGCCGATCGTCATCGGTCGTGACCACCTCGACAGTGGATCGGTCGCGTCCCCGAATCGCGAAACGGAAGCCATGAAGGATGGATCAGATGCCGTGTCCGACTGGCCGCTTCTGAATGCGCTGCTCAACACCGCATCCGGCGCCACCTGGGTATCGTTGCACCACGGCGGCGGTGTCGGCATGGGCTTTTCGCAGCATTCAGGCATGGTCATTTGCTGCGATGGTAGCGATGATGCTTCCCGTCGCATCGAGCGGGTTTTGTGGAACGACCCGGCGACCGGCGTGATGCGCCACGCCGATGCCGGTTACGACATCGCGATCGACTGCGCGAAAGAACAGGGTCTTCGCCTCCCCGGGATTCTGGGAAACTGAAAACCAAAGATGGCGGTGAAACTTTTGCCGGTTTGCCGTCGTATTCCTGATAGATGGTCGGAGCTCTGGTTCCGATCGTCGAATTTCGTGAAAAGCGTTCGGGGCGGGTATGAGGATTTGGTCGGCGGCAATGGAAGATTTATCCCGCCGGCTTCGCAGGTTCATTGCCCTTTTCATCACGGGCATCGTCCTTACTGTCTGGCATGGAGTGGGCATGGCTTCGGAGACCAGGGATGATCGACCAGTGCGGATCGACGTCGGTGGCTACAAGCTCAACAGTTTGCTGGTCGAGCAAGGGCCAGACGCCGATCTTCCCGCGATCGTCTTTATTCATGGCGCCAGCACCAGCCTTTACGATCCGGTCTTCGCGTTTCTTTCAAAACTGAAAGGAAGATCACGGCTGTTATTCGTTGACCGGCCCGGTCACGGCGGTTCCGACGCGGGTGGGGAAGACACAATTCGGCCGGATGGCCAGGCGGATGCAATCGCTGAACTGATGCGCAAGCGCGGGATCTCGCGTGCCATTATCGTTGGGCACTCATTTGGAGGTGCCATCGCCGCAGCGCTTGTTATCCGTCATCCGGAGATGGTGTCGGGGCTCCTCTTCCTGTCACCAGCGCTTTATCCGTGGGACAGTGGCATTGCCTGGTATTACTCGGCTGCCAACGCACCTGTCTTTGGGTCACTGTTCAGCACCGTGGTCGCACCGCCACTTGGCATTCTGGCCATAAACCAGGCGATACGCGGGGTGTTTGCACCCAATACGCCTCCCCCGAACTACATCAGGGAAACACGCGCGCTCAACGCGCTCCGACCAAACGCCTTCAGACACAATGCGCGGGAAATTTCAGCCTTGAGCGACTGGGCGCGGACCGCTTCGCGACAGTATCCCGCAATCAAGGCTCCAACGATCATAATAACTGGTGATGCGGACCAGATCGTTTCGGCCGAGATACACGCCCGAAATCTCGCCAGAGACATCGCCGGATCGATATTGGTTGTCGTGAAAAACCTTGGCCATAAATCGGATTACGTTGCCGCCGACCTCGCGATCGCAGCAATTGAAAAGTTAAGCGGGCGAAGGGTCGACCTTAACGCATCTCGCAGAGAGATTGAAAAACGGATTGCCAATGACCGCAAACGCTGACGAAGCGATAGCTTGCCGGAGACCTCGATGAAATCGTTGCACGCCCGTGACTACAAACGCATGCCGTGGAAAAACGGTGGTGGTGAGACCGTGGAAATCGCCATATTCCCGGCTGACGCTTCTGTTGAAACATTCGAGTGGCGCATCAGCATGGCGACTGTCGCGAACGATGGACCCTTTTCGATATTCCCCGGGATAGACCGTACTCTGTCCATTCTGCAGGGAAACGGCATGGCTCTTGCGATCGAGAACGACAATCCCGCTTTACTGACAAAGGCCAGCCCGCCCCTGCCCTTTCCGGCAGATGTTCGCGTACACGCCACCCTGCCTGACGGAGCGATTGTCGATCTCAATGTCATGACACGACGCGACACATGGCGTCACAGCGTTCACAGACATGTCGGCCCGTTGTCTTCTGCAGAGATAACGGCAACGCAAACGCTTCTTCTTGCCGTTGGGCCGGTCACGGTCTCGGGTGCCGGTGCCGCCCACCATCTGAAAGACATGGACGCGCTTATGCTGGAGACCGGGGTGAACATCTCTGTTCTCCCCGACAGGCCAGGAGGCACCTATTTCCTCATCGAGCTCATTCGTCTCTGAGTTGGGATCAAAGCGCTCTCAGTCCAATCCCAGCGGATCGGCAATCCGTGGCCAAAGTTCAAGACTGGCCTTTCGGTAGTCTGTTTTGGACGGGTCGGTGGGATAGGAGGTCGGCGCGGCAATGTAGACGATTTCCGAGGCGACCGGTGCAAACCCCGCATGGAAGTGGTTGGTGGATTTCACCAGCAACACATTCTTCTTTGCAAAATCGACGCCCAGATTGGAAAAGATATCCGGCTCATAAGTTTGCGTCCGGCTGGTGATCAAAATGATGTCGATATCAGTGCCGACCGGTCTGACGACGGCGGCACGGCCAAGCGTTACGCGGCTGTTTCTAAAACTCTGCCACCCTGCTTCAGCGGTGCGAACGACTCTGACGCGGAAATCGAGTGGATCTCCGCCCTGGGGACTGGATTTTCCACCGATACGAAGATCGATCTCGGCCCCCTCGCCCGCCGCATGGCAAAATGACACGGCAATCGGATCCCAGATCGTCGCAACACCGATGTTATCCATGCCGCGCTCAACCATACGTCGCAGGATATAGGTCGCGTCGCCGGCAACACCGCCACCAGGGTTATCCCAGATATCCGAAACGACAACCGGCATGTCGGGCCTTGCGCGCAGAATTTCCAGCACCTTGTCCAGTCCGGCCTCTGTTTCGAGCATCGGCATCGCGGTCTGCTTACGCATACGATAGAGCTCATGGCCCAGTTTTTCAGCCAGTGCATCGCCCTTGGCCTTGTCGCCATCACTGACGACGATGATTCGTGTTCCCATGTCAGGCACATCACCGGCCATGAACCCGTGAATAACTGAAATGGAGAGAATGCCATCCTTGCCTTCCATCGCCTTCAAACGATCGACGTAAGACCGCATCGGCTCGCGGCTGGTCGGATAGATGGTGATCATACGGCAATCGAACGTCGAGATGACCGGTCTGATCTCGCCGCGAAGCGTACGCAGTGCCAGTTCAACGACGTGTTCTCCTCGTTCCTCGAAATCCGTATGCGGAAATTCGAGGAAGGTTGCCACGATATCGAGATTTTCGACACGCATGGGGGTCAGATGACTGTGCGGGTCAAATTCCGCGGCAATCAGGACATCCTTTCCGACCATAGAGCGAATTCGCGAGAGTAAATCTCCCTCAGGATCGTCATAACCTTGCGCAACCATGGCACCATGCAGGCCGAGGACGACGGCATCGACAGGCATGGCGGCGCGAAGCTCCGCAAGGATCGTATCGCGCAAGGTCTCGTAAGTCTTGCGCTGTATCAGACCCGCAGGTTCGGCCCAGCAGGACGTCCCCTCAATTACCGTAAAACCTTCCGCCCTGCCTCTGCGACGCAGGATCGGGACAGGCGATGAGCAGAGGGTCGGTGTTTCAGGGTGCTCACCCGGGCCAGCATAAAACGCGGCCTTGAACGCATCCATATCGGTCGGAACCGGAGAAAACGTATTGGTTTCTGTTGCGAGCGATGCCGTGAAGATGCGCATGATTTGGACTTCTCGATACGATTTCGTGAAAATGGCGCGAGTGTCTCGCCATTTTATTTAGCCGGGTAAATTACCAGACTGTCCCGCGCGCGGCGACGTCTTCGACACGGGTGACAATTCCGCCTCGATGAAAAACCATCCTGTCGAAAAGATTGCTGACAACGCAGGTATGATTGGGTGTGACCTTCACCACATCGCCGATCTCCGGCTTCATATCGCAAGCTGAAAGATCGACAACGGCATGCTCTTCGGAAAGGGAGATGATACGCGCCGCGTCGTAGCCTTCGATCAGGCCGTAGTCACTGAAGCCAAGCAGATCCGATGTGAGTGCTTTGGAGCCCGCATCGAGAACGGCACGGTCCGGCGTCGGTCGAGATACCACCGTCGCCAAGACACACATGGCAAGATCGTCCACAGTGCAGTGGCCTGCACGCACCATGCTGCGGTCGTTGTAGACATAGGTGCCAGCACGGTGTTCGGTGGCTGAGGGCACGAGATGAGCCGAGAAGAAATCTGGCGAGCCGCCACTGGATCGAACCGGGCAGTCGATGCCTTTTTCTGCAAGCAGAGCCATTGTGCGGACAATGAAGTCCTCGACTTTTTCCGCGCCGCCCGGTGCCGGGTATGTCAGGATACCTTTGAAAGTCAGTCCAGGCGTCGCAGCAATCATTTCAGCCAATGCAACAGCCGCTTCCGGCGTCTGTACGCCGCATCGCTTTCCACCCGTATCGCACTCCACGAGGACGCAGAGCGGTCTGGAAGCTTCGAATGTCGCAGCAAGACCGGCAACCGTATGAGCACTATCGGCAACAACGCAAAGCTTGCCGATCGCCGCGTTCAGTGCTTTCAGCCGTGCCAGCTTCTCCGCGCGCACTATGTTATAGGTTATAAGTATATCATCGAAGCCTGCCTCGGCGAAAACTTCTGCCTCAGTCACTTTCTGACAATTGATCCCGATGGCACCGGCCTCGACCTGCTGACGCGCAATCGCCGGGATCTTGTGTGTCTTGATATGCGGGCGGAAACTCTTGCCATGGCCGTTCAGATAGTCCTGAGCCCGGAGGATGTTGGCAGCAAGCCGATCCTCGTCGATGACAGGCATTGGCGTTGCGACTTGCTCGAGTGGTGTTCCCTGAACGGGCCATGGATATGTCATAACGGAGTTCCGCAGAGTTTCGGCATTTAGGCCAGAGGCTTGTAGGCAATCACGTCCATTTCAACTTTCGCATCCACCATGAGAGGTGACTGCACGGTGGAACGCGCCGGAGGGTGATCAAAAAAGTGCTTCTGGAAGACAGCGTTGAAGCTGGAGAAGTCTCTGGCATCATCGAGCCAGACATTGACTTTAACAACGTCAGCGAGCGAGCAATCGGCCAGCGCCAGTACGTCCTTGATGTTAGCCACGACCTGCTCCGTCTGTGCGACAATGCCACCCATCACCACTTCACCGTCAACAGTGGGCACCTGACCGGATACATACACAAAATCACCTGCGCGAACGGCTTTCGCAAAAGGGCGGCGCTGCCCGCCTGCCTGGCTATCCGCGGCTTCGAAACGGATCAATTTGTGTTCTGACATCGGCCCTCGCAAACAATTTTCATAGAAAACAGGATATTTCGTGATTTGTATCGCATTTCAGCAGTGCGCGCCACAAATTATGTAAATTATTTAGACGTCGGGAGTGCTGTGCTGATGGTCACGCTATTCCAGCACGTCAATAGCGAGAGATCATCGGACAGCGTGCTTCTGCGCACGGGAAGGCGTAGCCGAGACTGAATACGCCAGATTCCGGGGAGAGTGATGTGCGTAAGAGGCGTTAGCGGCGAGTTAGCCGCGGCTAACTTCATCCTCAAATAGCGGCAACGCAAACATGTGCGATCTCCGTAACAGGACTTTGTCTCGCGACATCAACCCAAGACTATTACGATTTCTATGCCGCGTCCCCGGCGATGCTCGCCTCGACCCGATTTGCAACTGTTTGCGCAATCTTTTGCGCCTGAACGCGAATATCCGGGACCGCGGTAATTTCCCAGAATCGGCCGGCCGTCAAAGCACCGGCAGCGAAAAGCCCGCCCCATGCGTCACCGTTTGGCATCAATAGACGCGACTCCCCATCCACTTCGACCCCGAGTCCCAGTGCATCGAGCGTGATCACGTCGTCATTCGTCATCATCTGCAGAAGCGGCGAGTGGCCGATGCCCGCGCGCTCCATACCGGTACAGTTTACCACCCAGTCAACCTCCAGGGATATCACATCCTGCGTATGCCTACGGCGATACCCCACAGCCACGCCGTCTTCGCTTTGTGCGAATGACCGCAGATAACCTGCGTGAATTTTCACGACACCTTCGTCACGAAGGCGCGCAAATACCTGATGAACTTCCGGCGCAATCCGGTGCCGGTGAATGTTCCACCACGGCAACGCGTGACGCAGGAAGCGGCTACGTTGCGTGGGCGTCAGGCGCTGCCAGAGCGCCTGCGTTTTCGGACGCAGCCCATCCATCACACTACGCCAGGGTTGTCCGCTCCGCACCTGCTGACGCAACGCCGACAATAGCGCGCTGATCTCTGTCGTTTCGTCAGGCAACAACGGCTCTTTTGGTGCCAGTGGCGAATTCAAGTGGGGATGCGGCGCAAGCCCGCGGCGTGACAAAACATGGATGGGGCCTCGATGGCCCTTCCCGCGCAGAGTCATCACTTGATCAATCATCGTCAGTCCAGACCCGAGAATACAGATGCGGTCGCCAGAGAGCACACGGGACAACCAGCCTGGAGACCAGCAGTGACTAACAATATTCGCTGGCTGGCCATTGCTTGTTTCTACCGGCAAACTCGCCGCGCCAAGACCGAGACAGAGAATGACGTTCTTCGCCGTCATCGTCTCACCATTCTCAAGCCGGAATGAGAAACTGTCCGCTCCGTCAGGGCGACATGCCGACGCTTTCGCGCGCACGAAGTCGGTCCGCACCCGTTGGTCGCGGCCTCTGAGGAGAGACGCCAGCCGGTCTCTAAGATAAAGCCCGTAGTCACCGCGTGACGCGAATGCCAGTGGATCGTTGCCAATCCCTTTCTCGGCAAGCCAGTTCAGGAAATCATCAGGGCGCTCTGGAAACAGACTCATTCGGCCGGCCGGAACGTTCAGTCGATGGAACGGTAACTCTGTCCGGTAAGCCGTTCCGCGCCCGAAGTCCGTGTCATCTCCAACGATGGCAATGGAAGCGTCAGCCGGCAGGGACGACAGCAGCTGTATGGTTACAGAGATAGCCGAGAACCCCGTCCCGACCACGGCAACGTCGTACGACATCTATACCTCCTCATGCGACCCAGCCCAGAAACACGCCTATGACGCATTCCGGGCATACTCTAGTCAGCGAGTAGAGATTAAAACCCGCCCCAAGTCCACCCGTCAATTCAACGACGACTTTCCACAGCAGAGATTCATTGAGATTCCGGGCGCTGTTAGCCGCGGCTAACTTCGCGCTGAACAGCTGCAAGGTCCAAAGAATCCTTGAATCTTCGAGGAATCTTTTAACCGGTTAGCCGCGGCTAACAGCGTCGCGGTGAAAATCGAAAATTTGATTCTTCGCCAAGGCCTTAGCGTGCGTTCTGAATCTAAAAAAAAGCCTATTGCGCCCAAAAGAGAATCGGCGCTTATATTTCAGCTGCGGAAAAAACCGTCTTTTTCGGAAAAAACCGCAACTGCACCATCGAGCGAAAGAAGAGCTATGACACAGAGCGCCGACTCAAAACTTGCTGCAAGGGCTCCCGATCTCACGGGGCTTATACAACAGCATTCGGCTGCGTTGTCAGCCCAATTGCAGGCGCACAATGCAAATACCTTTTCGCCGCACACCGAAAAGAGCATGCGGCATTTCTCTCCAGCAGAGACAGCCAAGCTGATCGGTATTGGCGAAGCCTATCTGCGTCAGATTGCAGCCGAGCTTCCCGGCCTCGACGCAGCGCAGGCAAACGGCCGCCGCTCCTACTCCGTCGATGACATCCAGAACATCAGAAAGTTTCTTGACCAGGGCGCCCGCGGAACGCGCCGTTATCTGCCGCACCGCCGTGAAGGCGAAGAGCTGCAGGTCATCGCGGTCATGAACTTCAAAGGTGGCTCCGGCAAGACGACCACCTCCGCTCATCTCGCCCAATACCTGGCACTGCGTGGTTACCGCGTCCTCGCGATCGATCTCGATCCGCAGGCCAGTCTTTCGGCTCTTTTCGGTCATCAGCCGGAAATCGACGTCGGCCCGAACGAGACGTTGTACGGTGCTATCCGCTACGACGACGAACGTCGCCCCATCGCGGAGATCGTTCGTGGCACATATATTCCCGATCTGCACATCGTTCCCGGCAATCTGGAACTGATGGAGTTTGAACATGACACGCCGCGCGCCCTCATGCGCCGCGCTCCTGGCGATACGCTGTTCTTTGCTCGCATCGGACAGGCCATTGCCCAGGCGCAGAATTTCTACGATGTCGTGGTGATCGATTGCCCGCCGCAACTCGGTTACCTCACGCTTTCCGCACTCACTGCAGCTACTTCCGTTCTCGTCACCGTTCACCCGCAAATGCTGGATGTCATGTCGATGAACCAGTTTCTGGCAATGACCGGCGATCTCCTGGCGGAGATCGGCAGAGCTGGCGCACAATCCGATTACAACTGGATGCGTTACCTGGTGACCCGTTTTGAACCGAGCGACGGGCCGCAAAACCAGATGGTCGCATTTCTCCGTTCGATTTTCGGAGACAACGTTCTCAACCATCCAATGTTGAAGAGCACCGCCGTTTCCGACGCCGGTTTGACGAACCAAACTCTTTTCGAAGTAGAACGTACCCAGTTCACCCGGTCCACTTACGATCGCGCATTGGATGCCATGAACAGCGTCAATGCCGAGATTGAAGGACTTATCAAGAAAGCATGGGGTAGGGCAGCATGAGCAGGAAACAGATCTTCGCCAATCTCGGTTCGCCGAATGCCGAAAACAATGAGCCGGCACAAGAACGCGCTCGTCCCCGTATCAGACCGATCCTCGGCTCTCCGGAACTCGTCAATGATGTTCTCGGTTCGCCTGTCGGCATGATTGGCCAGTCGCTGAATGAAGTAAACGAACGCAGCAAGCGCGCCGAAGAAATCGAAAAGCGTCTTGCCGAAGGTTTGACGATCGTTTCACTTGATCCTGCAGATATTGATCCTTCCTTTATCCCGGACAGAATGCCGTCGTCTCCAGAAGATGATGCCGGTCTGGTGGAAGCCATTCGTGAACAGGGCCAGCAGGTTCCTATTCTCGTCCGTCCACACCCTGAATATCCCGGTCGTTATCAGGTTGCTTTCGGTCATCGCCGTCTGCGCGCCATCTCTGCACTCAACATTCCTGTCAGAGCCGTCGTTCGCGATCTGACCGATGAACAGCTTGTCGTTGCCCAGGGTCAGGAAAACAACGAGCGGCGCGATCTCACCTATATCGAGAAGGCCCGTTTCGCCCAGAAACTGCAGATACGGTTCTCTCGCGACACAATCATGGCGGCAATGTCTCTCTACAAGAGCGATCTTTCCAACATGCTGTCCGTTGTCGGTCGTATTCCGGAAGACCTGATCGATCTCATCGGCCCGGCCCCCAGTGTTGGCCGCCGCAACTGGATGGATCTTGCCGAACAGCTTTCATCCTCGCAGGTGAAGGAAGCTGCCCGCGCTTATGTCCGGGAACCAAACGTTGCTGCCCTTGCCTCTGAAGACCGTTTCAAGTCGCTTCTCGATTTCCTGAAGCCGAAGGCGCAGGCAAAAAAGGCTGGCGTATGGTCTTCCGACACCGGCAGCAGACTGGCGAAAATCATCGAGAGCGATCGCAAGGTTGAAATCTCGATCGACCGGAAGGAAGCCCCTGAATTCGCAGACTTCGTTCTGGAACATCTTCAAACACTGTTTGCTGAACATCAGTCCAAGCAGTGATTTGTAACGTCAACGACTAACAGGAGACTAGAGCCCAAAAGAAAAAAGCCCCCGAACGTTGCCGCGCGGAAGCCCTTTCTTTGATTTAAGCACCCAAAGAATCTCATTTCCGCGAATCATAGTCAAGAGTCTTGGCATCGAAATTTTTCGGTGAGCGATTTTCTTTTGCCTTGTGAAAGGTGAAAGACATGGACAGCACATGCGTAACTACGCCTTTTGGGCGGCGAACAATGTCGTTTGGCATTCTCGCAACCCAATTTGCCGCACAAAAGATAAAATCAACTCCAGCCACCGATAAGTGGAAGCTCTATCGCTCGGTCTGTGAAGCACGCCCATTGCTTGGCGTGACCGATCGTTCCTTGGCCGTACTAAACGCGCTTTTGAGCTTTTATCCCAAATCCGAACTTGCTGGTGACGCCGATCTCGTAGTGTTTCCATCCAATGCGCAATTGTCTTTGCGTGCGCATGGCATGGCCGAACAAACTCTGCGTCGGCATCTCTCCGCTCTGGTGGAAGCCGGCCTTATCATTCGCAAGGACAGTCCGAACGGAAAACGATACGCCCGTAAGGCGAGGGGTGGCGAAATCAGCGAAGCCTATGGTTTTTCGCTCGCACCACTTCTTGCCCGCAAAGCAGAAATCGAGGAGATGGCCGAAAAGATCATCGGCGAGCGTCTCGATCTTCAGCGTCTTCGTGAGAAGATCAGCCTGTTCCGTCGTGATATCCAGAAATTCTGCGAAATGATTTCGGTCAATGGCCAGGTGAACAAGGCAACCGAGTTCCTGGACCGTTATTCTGCCGCGGCAAACTCCCTTGGCCGTAACCCGAAAGCCGCTGATCTCGCGAAAATCGCCGATATTCTGGCTTCTCTCCGTGCAGAGATTGCCAACTATCTGGAAAATATTGCGAAATCGGAAAAAATAAGCGGCAATGACCGCCAAAATGAGCGTCACATAAAGAATTCAGAATCCGAATCTATTTCTGAAGCGGCCATTTTCGATCAAACCAGCAGCGTTGTGCCCGCTGCCCCACAAGCCACGCCTGTACAGGTTGCCGTCACCAGCAACGCAAAACCCGATCACCCACAGTCAAAGCCTGTTCTTCAAAAGCAATTTTTTGTTCCTGATATTGTTTTGGTTTTGAAAGCTTGCCCAGACATTGCCCTCTATGCCCCAGCTTCCCGAGTGACAGGATGGCGAGATCTCGAGGTTGCGACATCAGTGGTCAAAACCATGTTCAATATCAGCCCGTCCGCTTATCAGGATGCGGTTGCCATTCTTGGTCGTCACGCAACGGCGGCAGTCCTAGCGTGCCTGTTGCAGAAGGCCGAGCAGATCAGCTCTCTTGGCGGATACCTGCGTAATCTGACACAGAAGGCGCGTGACGGCAGTTTCGACCTTAATGCGATGCTGATGGCCCAACTGCGGAACTGCAGCGACGCTGGAGCAGGAGCCGTGCGGCAATAAGGCAAGGGAACGGGCAAAGGACCCGTTCAGTTGCGTAAACGAGCTTATGGAGGTACTCTGACGCCAACAAAGATTTCTGAAAGATTCGTTTCCAGACAGACGGGCTGTGGGTTGAATACACAGCCAAATGGCTTCCTATTGTTAATGCGATGTAAAGAAAGTTAAGTGCGATTTCGCTTTCGTTCTGGATTTTCCATAAGAAGTTTCAATAACTTGAAATCTGCTCTTTTTTGTCGATGCACAGCCTATCGGATGCTTGTGATACAGATCACAGAGATAACGCAGCTGGTTTGCTGAACGGTAACGATGAAACCTAAAACCGAATTGCGCGTTTCTGTCCAGTGTTGCCAACGGAACAGAATTGATGACCTTTCCCGACGATATGGAACTGGCAGTCGCGCTTTACATGGCGGAGACCGCTTCACCGCGATCGCAGGCCATTGAACGTCTTTTGAGAGAAATGCTGGGCAGGACGAGTTACCTGACAGCGAAAGCGGAGAGCCTCATCTCGCTGGTGCCAGAAGTGCAAAACGCACATTCCCGTTGAACTGCCTCCCGTTAATCTGGGACGGTGGCGGAAGGTCGATAGACATATGCGAACCGGCTTAGTGCACGTGTTGTTTTCAATGGTCGATCTTGAATAAGATCTCTGCCCGCTTTTTTCGTCTCATGTGAATGGCCAATATATATGGGGGCAACATGACCGCCGGGACCGAACCACAGCCGTCCGAAAACAAACGTCTTTCCAAAAGCTGGATCAAACAGGAAGGGCATGAAGCGGAAAAGGCGACCTTCCCGGAACTCTTCTTCGATCTGGTTTTCGTTTTTGCATTGATCCAGCTATCGCATGCGCTGGCGGAAGATTTTGGTCCCACCGCTCTCCTTGAGGCAGCCATCCTTATCCTGTCTTTATGGTGGCTCTGGATTCACACGACCTGGATCACCAATCTCCTGAACACGGAAGTCGAGCAGGTTCGGCTTCTTCTTTTTGTCCTGATGTTTGGCGGCGTCTTGCTGGCCATCGCGCTTCCTGAAGCATTTGCAGAGCAGGGCCCGGCATTTGCTCTCATTTACAGCGCACTACAGATTGGCCGAAGCCTTTTTGCCCTTTACGTTTTCAGGGACGAGGACAGGCAATCCTTTCTTGTCTTCGCACGCGTTACGGTCTGGCTCGTCATCTCCAGCCTCTTCTGGATTGCCGGTGGTTTCTCAGATCTGACAGGACGGCTTCTTTTCTGGGGCGTCGCACTCGCCATCGAATATGCCGGTCCCGTCTGCCGTTATGTCGTTCCTGGAATTCCCTCGAGCGATGAGGACAGGCTGCATCTGTCGGGAGAGCATCTCGCAGAACGTTGTGCGCTGTTTGTCATCATCTGCCTGGGAGAAACGATCCTGACAACCGGTCGAACGGCGACGTCCTACATGAACTCCGGCATGACGTTCGTGGTCTTCTGTTCTGCGTTCATCAGCACGGTGGCCATGTGGTGGATCTATTTTCACCATGGACAGCAAAAGGCATCGAGCAAGGTCGAGCATGCGGATGAGAAGGCCAAGATTGCCCATAACCTCTTCAACTACGGTCATCTGCCCATTGTGGCAGGCATTATAGTCACTGCGGTGGGTGAGGATTTCAGCCTCTCTCACAGCCACGAGGGTGCGACGCTCCGCGAAGCGATAGCCATTCTCGGCGGCCCCATCCTGTTTCTCGCTGGCAATATCGGCGTGAAAATCGCTGCCGCATATCAGCGGCCCGTCTCGCATTTCGTCGGGGTTGCGATCCTATGCCTGCTTCTGCCGCTTGAGGGCCTGCCGCTTTACGTTTTGCAACTGGCAAGCACGGTGGTGCTGTTGATGGTCGCGATCTGGGAATATCTGGCGCTGCAGAAAAGTACCGCCAACGCCTGAGGTAAATCCAAGTCAGACGTGAGCGACGCTGCGTGACCGTTCCTGCCAGAGATTGAGACTGCGTGCGAAGGCATCATCGAACGACATGGTCATGTCGTTTACCAGCATCAGGGCAACCGCTGCCGTAGAAATGATGGTCGCTTCAGCTCTTTCATCGCGTGCAGCTCCCGTCCAGACGGCGCGCCAATATTCGAAGGTCGTGAACATGGTCGGCATTTCCGCAGGCGGCATGTCGCGGCCGGGAATGAAAGCCTCGATATCTTCGCCTCGCGAGAGGCCAAAAATCCGGGTGCTGCGGAAGGGCGTGAATTGTGCAAAGTCCCGGGTGTTGCCGAGAACTGCGAGGTTATCCATCTTCAGCAGTTTGGCCGTATCGCGGTGCAGTTCCTGATAGGACGGGCGCGCAACGCCGATGATCACGTTTCGGGCGCGCAACGGGTTGAGCAGATGGACTACAGTGTTCAGGGGCAGTCGCATCTCCAGCAGCCCATGCAATCCAAGCAGGCTCTGGAACTGTGGCGAGATACCGCCGATGGGAAGATAGGCCAAGCCGTGCGATGCAGTTGCTTCGGCCGCCTGCGCCAGGGATTGGCAAATCGGAATGCCGCTTGTTTCCGCAGCGATCTCCAGTTTGCCGCTGTTGTCGCCCTGGCCCATGTGTCCGTGCAGAAGCACACTGTAGCCTGCCATGGCAACCAGGCGGGCAGCATGCAGAAACCACGGTGCGTCCCGGTGCTTGGGTGAAATATAAACGGGCCAGTCCAGATCGACCGATCCCGGCGGGTTCTGGCTCCTGTTCATATGCTCCCACATGGCTTCGATGAAACCGGCAAGCTCCGCTGCCGTTCCACCGCGATAATGCATTGTCGCCAGCAGGGCGCCGATCTGTATGGGATCTGCATCGCCATCGAGGATAATGGAAAGAGCATCCATCGCTTCGGTTTGGCTGAGCGGTCGGCTGTTGCCGATGCCCATCGAGGAGGTCGCGATATATTTCGCCAATCGCTGCTGTGGGCCGGCATTGTGACCGATGTTGGCAAGACGGGTGGCAATGTGTTCGGGCGTGGGCTGCCCCTCAAGCAGAAGGCTGGGGCGCACGGCCAGGGGCGGCGCCTTCATCAGCAACGGTCGCTCCCATCCGGTCGTTTTTGCCGGATTGGCCGGGTCAGGCCGATCCTTGCTGTAATCGATAAGATTTTCAGCCTCCGCCGCCAGGGAACGAATGCGCAGTCGCATTTCTTCGGCAAAGGGTGTTGGCAGAAGGCCTTGCCCGGTGCGAAGGAAAAGCTGGTCGTCATATTTTTCGCGAAGCTGCTGCAAAATCCGGCTCATCGAAGAGGTCGGCAGGCCCATGCCAGCCGCCGCACGGCTGACACTGCCTTCACGCAGCAGCGCGTCAAACGCGATCAGCAGCTTCAACTGTCCGAGCTTGTCAGGCTTCGCAGCCGCTCCCTCGTCTTCATTTCGCTTCTTGGTTGCCATTCGTTGATATTTCGCCCCACCGCTGGCTGGCGAAGCCCCCATTTTGCAATTTCCAGAATTTAGAATTGTTCGAAAACAAAGCCGTTGTGCCTGTCACTGCTCCTAAATAAGTGGGGGTAAATTCTCAAGTTAAATGCGGGGGCATAACATGGAAGTGAAGCGCTGCAGCCATTTCGGGGCTGGAAAAGTCACGCGAGCCGTCATCACTGTCGGCATGGCGGGCACTGCGTTGGGTCTGGCCGTTCCGGCTTTCGCCCAGCAGGCAACCGAAAACAACACCGTGCTCCAGCAGATCGTCGTAACGGCTGCGGGTTTCGAACAGAACGTCAAGGACGCGCCTGCCAGCATTACGGTGGTGACGCGCGAAGATCTGGAGAAGGGATCTTACCGTGATCTGACCGATGCGCTGCGCGAGGTGCAGGGCGTGGCCGTCACCGGCATCGCCAATGAAAAAGACATTTTCATTCGCGGCCTGCCAGGTGCCTACACGCTGATCCTGGTGGATGGAAGACGCCAAAGCACGCGTGATGCCCGTACCAACGGCAATTCCGGTTTCGAGCAGAGCTTCATACCGCCGGTCTCGGCTATCGAGCGTATCGAGGTCGTTCGCGGCCCGATGTCTTCACTTTACGGTTCGGATGCCATGGGCGGCGTCATCAACATCATCACCCGCAAGGTTGGTGATGTCTGGTCCGGCTCCGTGACGACCGAAGGAACGGCACAGCAGCATTCACGCTTCGGCAATAGCGGTCAGGTTTCCTGGTATGCAAACGGGCCGATCCTCAAGGACGTGCTCGGCCTGCAAGTCTGGGGTCGCGGTTTCAAACGCAGTGAGGATCGTATCCTGAACGGCACGACGGGTGCCAAGGAGTTTGATTTCAACGGCCGGCTGACGTTGACACCGAATGAAGACCACGACATTTACCTCGAAGCTGGCAAGACGCGTCTGCGTCGCGACGCAGAGCCGGGGGAATCCCTTGCCGCGACGGATGCGAACAGCACCTACAACATCAACACGCGTGACCATTGGTCGTTGTCGCACACCGGCCGGTGGGGCCCAACCACCTCGGAATTCTCGATCCAGCAGGAATGGGCCGAACGCACCAATTTCACGCGCAATGTCCGAACCGGCCGGGTTACCGAAAACCCGCGCTCTCCGGAAATCCGCAATACCGTTATCGACGGCAAGTTCACAACGCCGTTTGAACTGTTTGGCGGTCACACGCTGGTCACTGGCGGACAATATTTCGAAGCGCAGCTCACCGACCAGAATCCAGGTCGCCGTTCGGGTCTGGATGAAACATTTTCCGCGACGCAATGGGCGCTTTTCGTCGAGGACGAATGGCGCATCATTGACAGCTTTGCCCTGACTGGCGGTTTGCGCCTTGATAACCACGAAAAATACGGCAACCATTTCAGCCCGCGTATTTACGGTGTCTGGAGCGCGACCCAGGATCTGACCATCAAGGGTGGTGTTTCCACCGGCTTCCGTGCACCCGAAATCCGCCAGGTAGCGCCCGGTTACGCCTACACCACGGGCGGCGGCGGCTGCACCTATGGCCCGACCGGAACTTGCGGCGTCATCATTGGCGATCCCAATCTGGAAGCGGAAAAGAGCACGAGCTACGAGCTGGCAGCGCTCTGGGACAACGGCGATGTGGCGCTCGGTGCGACCTATTTCTACACAGACTTCAAGGACAAGATTTCCAATGCCCTGGTGCTCGATTCCAGCGGCAATCCGGTGCGCTGGAGCGAAGATCCGAACTACCGCCTCTGGTACAACTACAACATCGATGATGCGGTGATTCAGGGTGTCGAGTTGACCGCGACCTGGTATGCGACACCGGAACTGACCTTCCGTGGCAGCTACACCTACACGCATTCGGAACAGAAGACCGGTGACTATGAAGGTCTGCCGCTGGCCCGTACGCCTGAGCATATGGCCAACCTCAGAGGCGACTGGGTAACGCCGATCGACGGACTAGAAGCATGGGCATCGATCAACTACCATGGATCGGAGATCAACGCGGGGCCGCGTATCGGCACCAATGGCACGGCCGTCACGATCAACGGCAAGTCGGCGCGTAAATACGACGCCTACACCACCCTCGATATCGGCGCGAAATATGCCGTGGCTGAAAACGTCGATTTCAATGCGGCGATCTACAACGTCTTCGACAAGGATGTCGGCACCGACGATTTCAACACCGTCATGGAAGGTCGTCGCTTCTGGGTCAGCATGACCGCCCGGTTCTAATAGGCTGTACAGAGGAAAAGAGATCGAGGAGGCGCCGCAAGACGCCTCTTTTATATTGAGGAATCGTCTTCTACCCTCGAACGAGGCTGGCGCTGTCTCAGGATGGTGCGTGCGGAGGTGAGGGGCTCATGCGGCATATCGCTTTCGATCGTTGCAAACAGCCAGTCGATGAAGGCCTGGACGATCGGTGCTGCACGTTTGTCTGAGCGGCATGCCACGTAAAGCGCATGGTTTGCGGGCACTGCGAGATCGAAAGGTGCGACGAGTTCGCCTTTTGCAATGAGGTCGCCCGCCGTGATCGAGTCACCGAGGGCGACACCCTGATTGTGCAACACGGCCTCCGTTGCAAGACGGGCATCTCCCATGAAGTGCTGGCGGCCACGAGGCAGATCGCGGGCGTCGGCCGCTGCGAGCCAGGTATTCCATTCACGACCATCGTCACAATGGAGTAGCACGTGGTCCTGCAGATCGCGGATGGAACGCAACGGCTGCATGTTGAGAAGTGTGGGGCCGGCAACGGGAAAAAGCGAAAAGCGGCTCCATAGGCGCGTCCAGCAGTCCCCCCAGTTACCGTCGCCATAAAGGATCGAGACGTCGACATCCGGGGAAAAGGGCGACGCTGCATCGTTCGATGCAATCAACCGCAGGGTCACACCGGGGAACTGTTCGGTAAACCGGTCCATGCGCGGTATCAGCCAGAAGGACAGGAGTGCCGCCACACATGTCACAGTCAGCTCGCCGCTGGTTGCCGGCCTTGTCATCGCCGCCGTTGCCGCCGCTATCCCGTCAAACGCGCTGGTCACAGCCGGCAGAAGCAGCGCGCCTTGTGGCGTGAGTTTCAGGCGCTTGCCGTTGCGCTCGAACAGAGGCGTATCGAACGACTGTTCCAATGCCCGGATCTGGTGGCTGATCGCGCCGTGCGTCACGTTCAACTCCCTAGCGGCGGCGGACACCGAGCCTCGCCGGGCAGCGGCTTCGAACGCGCGCAAAGGGTTCAGCGGTGGCAGACGGCTGGGCAAAGGGGTGTACTCCACGGCAATCTATGTGAGAATTTCTCACATAAAACGCTATAACAATGTCAATTGATTTCCAATCCCAATCGTCCATAGTTGTCGTCAATAAGAATGAAGGGGAATGAAAAAGCTGCGTGCCGATGTCGGCCGTAGACAGGTGTGCTTTTTGTTTTCGTCACCCCTTTCCAACTCTGTGAGGCAGATATGGCGTTTGACGACAAGAAACTGGAAGAACTGCGTTCGAAGTACGGGCAGGGTCATGGGGGAGATCTGTTTGACCCGGAGTTTCGAAAGGTTGCCGACAAGATTTTCAATGAAGGCGGTACGCGCCTTGCACCTTATTCCGGCATCCCGACATTTCTGACGGCCCCACATCTATCCGTCGATGCTGAAACGCCTGATTTCGGCGATCTCCAGGTGGCCCTGCTCGGTGTGCCGATGGATCTCGGCGTTACCAACCGGCCCGGCTCCCGCTTCGGGCCGCGCGCACTGCGTTCCATCGAACGCATCGGACCCTATAACCACGTACTTGGTTGCGCTCCCGTTCATGAACTGCGCGTTGCGGATATTGGCGATGTTCCGTTCCGAAGCCGTTATCGTCTGGAATTGAGCCATGAGGATATCGAAAAACGCGTCGATCAGATCGTTTCTGCCGGTGTCGTACCGCTCTCCGTCGGAGGAGACCACTCGATCACCCACCCCATTCTTCGCGCCGTGGGAAAAAATCGCCCTGTCGGCATGATCCATATCGACGCGCACTGCGATACGGGTGGGGCTTACGATCTCACGAAGTTCCATCACGGTGGACCGTTCCGCAACGCCGTGCTCGATGGCGTGCTCGACCCGACGCGTGTGATCCAGATCGGTATTCGTGGTGCGGCGGAATATCTATGGGAGTTTTCCTACGAGTCCGGCATGACGGTGATCCATGCCGAAGAGGTTACCGGGCTTGGCATTCCAGCCATTATCGAGAAGGCGAAAGCGGTGATCGGCGATGGCCCGACCTACCTGTCCTTTGATATCGACAGCCTGGACCCGGCATTTGCTCCCGGTACCGGCACGCCGGAAATCGGTGGTTTGACCAGCCGCGAGGTGCTGGAACTGATCCGTGGTCTCAAGGGGATCAATCTGGTTGGTGGCGATGTCGTGGAGGTCGCGCCTCAATATGACGCAACAACCAACACCGCGCATGCCGGGGCGCAGGTTCTGTTTGAAATCCTGAGCCTGATGGTCTTTAGCCCATTCGTGAACGGCGAGCGCTAAGAGAGCACCGGCGGACCGATTGTGCCATGCGCTGCTATTGCGTGGCGCATGGCTTCTTTCGTTTGGGCCTGCTCTATCTTCGGGCGCCGCCAGCCATCGAAATAGACCTGGCGGCAGCCGTTACCAGCGCGGAAAAGCGCTGCTCGGCTTCTTCCGGCGTATAGCGGCTCCGCGAAACCGCGATGTTGATGGCGCCATAGGGTCGGCCATTGGCATCCAGAACGGGCGCGGCGACCGACAGATCGCCGTAGAAATACTCTTCAAACGCTGTCGCATAGCCCTGAACCGCTGACTTCTGCAGTTTTTCCCGCAACGCGTCCGGCTGCCAGGTCGTGTGTGGCGTATAGGGGTGCAGGGGGGATCGATCCAGTATGGCACTGGCCTCGTCGCCTGGCAGCGACGCGAGAATTGCAATGCCCGGCGCAGTACAATAGGCGGGCAGCCGCGTCCCGGTAATAACGTCGTTGTTCAGGACGTGCCTGCTCATGAAGCGCGACACGAAGACGATATCCGTATCGTCGAGAACGGTAAGATTGACCGTTTCCTCGGTCTCTTTGCTGAGATGCAGGAGGTATGGCATGCCTCGTTCCACAAGGCTGCTGGCCCGGGTGTAGTGATAGCCAAAATCCAGTGACTTCACCGTCAGTTCGAACCGCCTCGTATCGGCATTCTTGCTGAGATAACCGAGCTTTGTCAGCGTGTGTGTAAAGCGCTGCGCCGCACTCATGTCGAGCCCGGCTTCATCGGCGATCTGAGAAAGGCTGAGGTTTGGGCGCGTGCCATCAAAAGCGCTGAGAACTCTGAATGCCTTTTCGACTGACTGTACCAGCAACGGATCGCGATCTTCGCTGGATGCGTCGGTCTCATTCTCCGTCGATTTGCCTGCCTTGCGCGCCATTTGCCCCCACCCACGTCTCTTCACGCATAGCGATAGCAGAGTTATCGCGCAGCGGAAATGTAGCTTGACATAAAAAATATCTGTGAACACACTATGACATATTAGTTATTGCAATGCAATAGTTATGAAATCGAAAAGAGGAGAGAACCATGGATCGCTTCATCCTGACGGCACGGCACGGCGAGGTCGGCGTCATTACTCTAAACCGCCCGCAGATTCTGAACGCCTGGCACAGCGCGATGCGAAAGCAACTCGTTGAGGCGTTCGAGGCGTTCGAGAAGGATGAGGCTATTCGCGCCATCATTCTCACCGGCGCAGGCGACCGGGCGTTCAGCGCCGGTCAGGACCTGAACGAGACGAAAACCTTCGATGCCGAGCGTGGCAAGGAATGGGTGGGGGAGTGGGAGCGCCTCTATGAGGCCATGCGGTCGTTGTCCAAGCCCTTGATTGCAGCGTTGAACGGCGTGGCTGCCGGTTCGGCTTTCCAGGTTGCTCTTCTTTGCGACTTCCGCATTGGTCACCCGGGCGTTCGCATGGGCCAGCCGGAAATCAACTCCGGTATCGCCAGCACCACGGGTCCATGGATCATGCGCGAGATCATTGGCCTCGCCCGCACCATCGACCTTACGCTGAGTGGACGCCTGATGGAATCGGACGAGTGCCATTCGATCGGCATCATCAACCGTATCGTACCGCAGGACCGTGTCATGGACGAAGCTCTGACACTTGCCCGCGAACTGGCTGCGAAACCGCCCGTCGCCATGCGTCTCGACAAACAGCGCTTCAGAGAAATGACCGAGGCGGGTTTCCGCGATTGCCTCGAGGCAGGCGTCCGCATCCAGCGGGAGGCTTATGCGTCCGGTGAACCGGCGCGGATGATGGAGCTGTTCCTTTCCGAAAGGGCTGCCCGAAAGGCTGGCTGACAGGGCGGTCAGGCCGTCTCGGGAGGCGGCGCAACACATCACAAACCAGAGGGAAAAAACAATGACAAACGATAGACGTGTAATGATTGATCGCCGCAAACTCCTGAAAATCGGAGGCGGCCTCGGTGTGGCGCTGGCCGCTCCCACCATCCTGACGAGAACGGCATGGGCAAACGAGCAATTGACCGTTGCCGACCCCGGCGGTCCTTACAGCCCGGGTTACCGCAAGGCGTTTTATGATCCATTCGAAAAGGCAACAGGTATCAAGGTCATCAACGTTGCCCGCGATGCCGAGCCAACCGCACAGTTTCGAGCCATGGTCGAGACCAAGTCCTATAGCTGGGACGTGTGTACGCTGACGCTTTCGGCGCGTGACATTCTTGAAAAACGCGATTTGCTCGAACCGATCAATCTGACAGACGCGGACGCGCCCGGTCTGATGCCGGATGCCCTGACGCCCGTTTGGCTCGGTATCGACGTCTATTCGACGATCATGGCCTATCGCACCGACAAATTCGACGCGGCAAAGGCACCGACGACCTGGGCAGATTTCTGGAACGTCGAAAAATTTCCCGGCCGTCGCGCCCTGCGCAAAAACCCCATCGATACCCTGGAGCAAGCCTTGCTCGCCGATGGCGTGCCGCTCGACAAGCTTTATCCGCTCGATGTCGAGCGTGCCTATGCCAGCCTTGAGAAGATCAAACCGCATGTCGACGTGTGGTGGACTGGCGGCGCGCAGTCGAGCCAGCTTATCCAGAGTGGAGAGGTGGACATGATCGCGCTGTGGAATGCGCGCGCTCAAGCCGTGATCGATGGTGGAGCACCGGTCAAGATTGTCTGGAACCAAGGCCTCTTTTCGATTGAAGGCTGGGGAATTCCGAAGGGTTCACCACGTGCCGAGATTGCCCGGCAGTTTGTGAAGTTCTGCGCCGACCCGAAACAGCAGGCTCTCTTCACCGAGTTCCTTGCCTATGGCCCGACCAACCTGAAGGCCTATGAAAGCATTCCCGCGCAACGTGCCGAAACGCTGCCGACCTCGGACGCGAACCTCAAACTCATGACCATCGCACGCGAAGACTGGTGGAGCGCCAATCGGTCGGACATGGCCGAGCGGTTCAACGCCTGGATTCTCGGGTAAGGAGGACGCCCATGCTTGCGAAGCCCGATCAAGCCAGCCAGCCAAAGCTTCTCGTCGATGGACTGGCAAAAAACTACGGTAACGCCGTTGCGCTCAAACCCACGCATCTTGCGGTCGAACCGGGTGAGTTTCTGACGCTTCTCGGGCCTTCCGGCTCCGGCAAGACAACCCTGCTGCAGATGATCAGCGGATTGGTTACCCCCAATCAGGGGCGGCTTTTTATCGATGGCCGGGATGAAACCCAGACGCCGGTGCACAAACGCGACATCGGCCTGGTGTTTCAGCATTACGCTTTGTTCCCGCATCTGACGGTGGCTGAAAATATCGGCTTTCCGCTGAAGATGCGGGGGCTCAGCCGCGCCGATACGGCAAGGCAGGTGGCTGACGCGCTTTCGATGGTTCAGCTCGATCATCTGGCCAGCCGTTTTCCGCGTGAACTCTCCGGCGGCCAACAACAGCGCGTCGCCCTGGCGCGCTGCTTTGTTTACAAGCCAGCCATCATTTTGATGGATGAACCGCTCGGCGCTCTCGACAAGAAACTGCGTGAGCACATGCAGTTCGAAATCAAGGATCTGCACCGCAAGACCGGTGCGACAATCATATACGTCACGCATGACCAGGAAGAGGCGCTGGCCATGTCAGATCGCATCTGCCTGATGAATCATGCCCGCGTCGAGCAGATCGGCCCGCCCCATGAAATCTACGCCCGGCCGCAGACGGCCTTTGCAGCAGATTTCATCGGTATTTCCAATATCTTCCGTGGCCGCATCGAGCGCGGTGCCAATGGTGCGGTTCATCTCGCAACACGAAACAGACGTCTGCTGATCGACGGGAAAAACCTCTCGAACGACGTTGAAATGGCACTGGTCGTGCGGCCCGAACATCTGGAACTTGGTGGCGAAAGCGAAAATGCCATCAAGGGGCAGGTGGCGGAGATCGTTTATGCCGGATCGGAAACAAGGCTTCTGGTTGACGCCGAGACGGATGAGCGTGTGACCGTGCGGCTTCTGCCGGGCAAACCGCTGCCGAAACTCGGCGAGAACATCACGCTGAGCTGGAAGCCGGAAGCAGCCGTACTGGTGACGCCATGACCGCTGTCGTTTCACAACCACTGTCCGCGCCGTCCCGCCGCTTCCGTTTCGGGCCGCTCTGGCTGGCCGCACCGGGGCTTGCCTTCCTCGTCATCTTCTTTCTGGTGCCTGTCGCGCGGTTGATGGGGCTCAGTCTCGAAAATGCCGATACCGGTGCTGTGACGATGATGCATTATTCGCGCATTTTCGACACGGACGTTTATTTCCGTGTGCTGCTGATCACCTTTCGTATCGCTGCGCTGACGACGCTGTTTTCGCTGCTTCTCGGTTATCCGCTGGCTTACTGGCTTGCACGCCTTCCAGATTATCGCCGCGGCACGATGATCCTGCTTGTCATGGTGCCGTTCTGGACGAGCTATCTCGTCAAGAGCTTCGCCTGGGTGATCGTTCTTGGACGCACCGGCGTCGTCAACCAGATTGGTCTGAAACTTGGCCTTCTCAGCCAGCCGCTCGAACTGTTGCACAATGAGTTCGGCGTGATGGTCGGCATGGTCCATGCGATGACGCCGCTTGCCGTTTTGACCATGCTGCCGGTGATGACGGGGATCGATCGCCGGCTCACACAGGCGTCGGGAACGCTGGGCGCGACACCGGCAAAAGGCTTCTGGCTCGTCTACTTCCCATTGTCGTTGCCCGGTGCCGCCGCAGCCGGCCTGTTGACCTTCATATCCTCGCTCGGCTTCTTCATCGTGCCCGCTTTGCTGGGTGGTCGACAGCAGACCATGCTGGCGCAACTTATCATCGTGCAGGTGCAGGAAATCCTGAACTGGGCCTTTGCCGGTGCCCTGGCCGCGCTGATGCTGGCTGCAGCACTCCTCACATGCTGGTTGTATGATCGGGTCTTCGGCCTCTCCAGCCTGTCCGGTGAACCTTCGGATAACAAGACCGGAAACAAGGGTGTGCTGCGCGGTTTTGGCCTGGCGGTTCTGGATGTGCTGGCACGGGCCTGCAGCACCTTCAGCACCAGCGTCACAAGGGTTTTGGGAGAGGCCATCTCCTCTCGCATGCTGGGCTTCTATTGCGCGCTGATGTTTGCCTTCCTGATGTTGCCGACGCTTGTCGTGCTGCCGATCGGTTTTACCAGCTCGCAGTTTCTGGAGTTCCCGCCGCCGGGATACGGCCTCGACTGGTTCCGCGCCTATTTCTCATCGGATCTGTGGGTCTCTGCCACGGTGCGCTCTTTCGGCGTGGCCTTTGCCACGGCCGTGGCGGCGACCGCGATCGGCGGCTTTGCCGCGCTGGCGCTTGCCCGCTCCAACTCGCGGTGGCGCGGTCTGATCTTTGCCTTCTTTCTCGCGCCGATGATCGTACCGCGCATCGTTATCGCTGTGGGCCTCTTTTATCTGTTTGCGCAAATGGGGTTGGTCGCGACAGACCTCGGTCTGGTGATAGGCCACACCGTGCTGGCGCTACCTTTTGCTTTTGTCGCGATTGCCGCCGTGCTGAAAAGTTACGACTGGCGCCTCGATCAGGCCGCCGCCACACTGGGTGCGAACAAGTTCCAGGCATTACGCTTCGTCACGGTGCCACTCATAAAGAGCGGCCTGACGGCGGCCTTCCTGTTCGCCTTCATCACATCTTTCGATGAACTGACGGTTGCGATCTTCGTCAGTGGCGGCGTCAAAACCACCCTGCCCAAGCAGATGTGGGATGACATGATCCTTCAGCTCAACCCGACATTGGCTGCGGTCTCCGTTGTCGTCTTCATCGTCGTGACGACACTTCTCCTGGCGGCGGAACGTCTCCGTCGTTCTTCCCAAGCATAAACAGAGTTCTTTCCATGACCGTTACGATCAAAGACTTCCTTGGAAGCTTCAAGACAAAGGCCGACAGGGTTCCTGACCAGGTGTTTGCCCGGTTCAACGGCGAGCCGATCACCTTTGGCCTGCTCGATAGCATGTCGGACAGCTTCGCTGCAGAATTGCGCCGACGCGGATTGCAACATGGCGATCGCGTCGCTGTCATGATGCGCAATTCCCGGTTTTCACTTGCGGTCCTCTTCGGGCTTGCCAAAGCCGGTGTTGTCTGGGTGCCGGTCAATGCCCAGCTTCGTGGCGACGGCCTGAAATACATTCTGGAGCATTGTGAGCCGGGTACTTTCGTTTGCGACGCGGACCTGCTGGATACCGTCAATGAGAGTGGGGTGACGATCGATGCCTCAAACATCATTGTAGCCGGTGGTGAAGAGCCATCCCCTGCGCTTGAGACTATCCTGGCAGCACAGGCGCGTTTTGACGAACCAACACCTCAAGCCAGCGATCTTTTTGCAATCATGTATACCTCAGGTACGACCGGGCGTCCCAAGGGGGTGATGGTCACGCACGGCATGATCCGTCTGGCGGGCGAGGCGGTGCGGACACTGTCGCTGGCGAAGGCCGGCGATGTGTTCTTCGTCTGGGAGCCGCTATATCATATAGGCGGAGCGCAACTCATCGTGCTGCCAGTCATCGACGATATCCAGCTTGCCATGGTCGATCGTTTCTCGGCCAGCCGCTTCTGGGATCAGGTGCGGACCTATGGCGCGACCCACATACATTATCTGGGCGGTATCCCGCAGATCCTGCTCAAACAGCCGGAGACCGTGTCGGACAGGAAACATCCGGTTCGGATCGCCTGGGGTGGAGGTTGCCCAAAGGATGTGTGGCCGCTTTTCAGCGAACGTTTTGGTGTCGAGATGCGCGAATGCTACGGCATGACCGAGGCATCGAGCATCACAACCTGCAATGACAATGGCGTTGTCGGTGCTGTCGGTCGGGCCATGCCGTGGTTTACTGTCGACATTCTGGGGGAGAACGGCCAGCCCGTTCCGGTTGGAGAAAAGGGAGAAATCGTCGTTCGTACATCTCTCGATGGCGCCTTGTTCAAGGGGTATCTGAACAATCAGGAAGCAACCGACAAGGCGCTGAAAAACGGCAGCCTCCATACCGGCGATTCAGGCTCCTTCGATGCGGACGGCAATCTCTGGTTCCACGGCCGTCTGACGGATAGCGTGCGGTGCAAGGGAGAGAACGTCTCTGCCTGGGAGGTGGAGCATGTTGCTTCCTCTCACCCTTCGGTCGAAGATTGCGCGATGATCGGCGTGAAAGCCGAAATCGGCGAACAGGACATTAAGCTCTTCGTCAAACCGAAGGCCGGCAGCGTCATCGTTCCGTCAGAGCTTTCCGTCTGGCTCGGTGAACGGCTGGCCACCTACCAGAACCCGCGTTACATCGCCGTTGTCGATGAGTTCGAACGGACGCCCAGTCAACGCATCATGAAGCACAGGCTGCCGTCAGGCATTGATACGTGCTGGGATCGCCTGTCACTACCCATGGCGTCCTGACCCTTCAGCGCCGCTTTATCGCCTCTAAAATCTGGCTTTGAAACAAAACGGCCCGCGAAGAGATTGTCTTCGCGGGCCGCAATATTTTGAGATCGAAATCTTAGTAGTGAACCGAAAGGGAATCGATCGGTGTGGTCTTTGGCGGCGCGAACTTCGTCAGATCGATGCCGTCGACAGCCGAGCGATACTCTTCGATGCTCGGGGTACGACCGAGAATTGCCGACAGCACCACGACCGGGGTCGAGGCCAGCAGCGATTCACCCTTCTTTTCGGCGGTATCTTCCACAACACGTCCCTGGAAGAGACGGGTCGACGTTGCCAGAACGGTATCGCCCTTTTCAGCCTTTTCCTGGTTGCCCATGCAGAGATTGCAGCCCGGACGCTCAAGATAAAGGATGTTCTCGTATTCCGTACGGTTGGACGTCTTCGGCTTCAGGTCATCGAATTCAAAGCCGGAGTACTTCTGCAGGATTTCCCAGTCCCCTTCAGCCTTCAACTCATCGATGATGTTGTAGGTCGGCGCTGCAACGACGAGCGGTGCCTTGAACTCGACCTTGCCTTCGGCCTTTTCGATGTTCTTCAGCATCTGCGCGACGATCTTCATGTCGCCCTTGTGCACCATGCACGAACCAACGAAGCCGAGGTCCACCTTCTTGGTGCCACCGTAATAGGACACCGGGCGGATCGTATCGTGGGTGTAGCGACGCGACACATCGACGTTGTTGACATCAGGGTCGGCGATCATCGGCTCGTCAATCACGTCGAGATCGACGACGACTTCGGCGAAATATTTCGCATTGGCATCCGGCGTCAGCGCGGGCTTTTCACCCGAACGGATCTCGGCAATGCGCTGGTCAGCCTTGTCGATCAGGCCCTGCAGGGTCTTGCCGGCATTGTCCATGCCCTTGTCGATCATGATCTGGATGCGCGACTTGGCGATTTCCAGCGACTCGATCAGGGTTTCGTCCTGCGAGATGCAGATCGATGCCTTGGCCTTCATTTCGGCCGTCCAGTCGGTGAAGGTAAAGGCCTGGTCAGCGAGAAGCGTGCCGATGTGCACTTCGATGATACGGCCCTGAAACACGTTGTCGCCGTGCTGCTTGAGCATCTGCGCCTGGGTTGCGTGAACCACATCGCGGAAGTCCATGTACGGCTGCATCGTGCCCTTGAAGGTCACCTTGACCGACTGCGGGATCGGCATGGTTGCTTCGCCGGTGGCGAGCGCCAGTGCGACGGTGCCGGAGTCTGCACCGAAGGCGACGCCCTTGGACATGCGGGTATGGCTGTCGCCGCCGATGATGATTGCCCAGTCATCCACGGTGATGTCGTTCAGCACCTTGTGGATCACGTCCGTCATCGAATGATAGACGCCCTTCGGGTCGCGCGCGGTGATCACGCCGAAGTTGTTCATGAAGGACATGAGCTTTGGAATGTTGGCCTGTGCCTTCTTGTCCCAGACCGATGCCGTATGGCAACCGGACTGATAGGCACCATCCACGAGTGGCGAAATGACGGTCGCCGCCATGGCCTCGAGTTCCTGCGCGGTCATCAGACCGGTCGTGTCCTGCGAGCCAACGATGTTGACCTTGACGCGAACGTCGGAACCGGCGTGCAGAACCTTGCCCGGCGTAACGCCGACGGCGTTGCGGTTGAAGATCTTTTCAACTGCGGTCAGGCCCTGGCCTTCGATCGCGATTTCCTTGTTCGGAGCGAAGACAGGCGTCGCTTCGATGCCAAGAGTTTGCGCGGCAAATGTCTGGAGCTTCTTGCCGAAGACGATGGCGTAGGAGCTGCCGGCCTTCATGAATTCCATTTTCTGCGGCGTGAAAGCAGCGGCAACATCGACCAGCTCATTGCCGGTCTCGTCGCGAAGCTTCTTGTTCTTCGCGTCGATCTTCAGGACAGTGCCGGTCTCGACCGAGAATTTCTGCTCAAGGATCGGGTTGCCGTCATTGTTGAGGATCGGCTTGCCGTCTTCACCGGTCTTCTTGACCCAGTTCTTCAGGTTGATGCCGATACCGCCCGTCACGTCGACGGTGGTCGCGAAGATCGGCGAAATGCCGTTGGTGCCTGCGACGACAGGGGCAAAGTTGACGAAAGGAACGTAGGGGCTGGCCTGCTTGCCGGTCCACAGCGCCACGTTGTTGACGCCCGACATTCGCGACGAACCAACGCCCATCGTGCCTTTTTCGGCGATCATCATCACGCGCTTGTCCGGATGCTGCTTCTGCAGCGCGACGATTTCCGCCTGCGCTTCCGGCGTGATCATACACTGGCCGTGGAGCTGGCGGTCCGAACGCGAATGCGCCTGGTTGCCGGGGGAGAGAAGGTCGGTGGAGATATCGCCTTCTGCAGCGATGAAGGTAACGACCTTGATCTCGTCTTCGACATCGGGAAGCTTGGTGAAGAACTCGGCCTTGGCGTAGCTTTCCAGAACGTCCGTCGCAATGGCATTGCCAGCCTTGAAGGCATCACGCAGGCGGAACATGTCGGCGTCATACAGGAAGACCTGGGTCTTCAGTACGTCACCAGCCTGCTTGGCAATCGCAGCGTCGTTGCCGAGCGCGATGTCGAGCAGGACTTCGACCGAAGGGCCACCCTTCATGTGCGACAGAAGTTCCAGCGCAAATGTCGGCGTGATTTCGGGAACAACCGTCTCGCCGAGAATGATTTCTTTCAGGAACGCTGCCTTGACGCCAGCCGCACTCGTGGTGCCGGGCAGGGTGTTGTAAATGAAGAACTTGAGAGCATCGGACCGGTGCTCGCTGCCGGCGTCCTTGATCAGCGTAATGATTTCGCTGGTGAGCGCGCCGTCATCAATCGGCTTGGGAGCAAGCCCTTGCGTTTCTCTGCTTTTGATTTCAGCCAGGTAGTCCAGGTAAAGGTTCATCGCAATCCCAACTTCATGATGTATATGGCGTCGAAATGCGGCGCCATCAAACCGTTTTGTTCATCGGCTCGGGTTCCTATGGGTCTCGAATACGTCACCCAAGGCCGACTGACAAGATGTCGCACTTCAGTAAAAAAGTAGTGCTTTTCATTCAACATTCAACGGTTGAAAACAGCCGGTGGTCCGCCCGCACCATTGGAACGATTGAATCGGTCGATTTTTCTCGTTCGACCCTCAAAATCTCACAAATCATGGTGTGTTGGTGGCTGATTTCGGCCGCATCGGCCTCTGGCTTACAAGGCAGACGAGCGCGAATTTTCCGATTTAATGGAGTGTTTTGGTCGCCCGGGACGCGCGGAGGCCGGTTTCCGACTGGCGTGTGATGCGTGCTCTCAGGCTCAACGGCAGGGGTGCCAGAACCACACCGAGATTGCGAAGCGTGGCAGCAAAGGTTTCCGCCGAAGCGGCCACTTTTATCAGGCTGGTTTCGGGGCAGAGTTGCGTCAGGCAAACGCGGAATATTTGCTCATCCCAATGCTGGATGCCGGCAACGATACCAAGCAAGAGCACTTCGTCCGGACTGATGAAGCGTGATCCGGCCCGGTAAGCGACGAGGGGACGGAACGCGCAGGTATTTAGCGAGGTCATGAACCGCTCGAGTGCGGCTGCAGCCTCCGCTCCCGCTGAGGCGCCAAGTTTGTCTTGATAAAAGCGCAACGCGGCCGGTGCTGACCGGTCGCGCATGTCATCGATCGGATCGGCAAGCAGCCGATAGCCCTCGAGCACGAGTTGCTCTGCCCGACGGTTGAGGTAGTCCTCCGTCGTGGGAGCATAAGTACCCGTGTCTTGTGCCATGGCGATTTCCTCGACTGGCTAGCCTGTCACGGAACGTGACGAAGCCACTCATCCGTCGAGAATTTTTCGGCGGCCAATTTTTCGGCGGCGGCGTATTCCTCGGGTGAAATGCTGCCGGCAGCTCCGCCATTCATCGAACGGAACGTCTCCTTCATCCGCTCGATGATTTCTTCCCGTGGCAGGCCGGTCTGGCTGCGCAGAGGATCGACACGCTTGTTGGCGCTGGTGGTGCCCTTGTCGCTCAGCTTCTCTCTGCCGATCCGCAGTACCTTGACCATCTTGTCGGCGTCCATGTCGTAAGCCATGGTGACGTGGTGCAGCACGGAACCGGCGGTGAAGCGCTTCTGCGCCGCGCCACCGATCTTGCCTTTGGTGCTCGAAATGTCGTTGAGCGGCTTGTAGAATGCATCGATCCCCAGCGAGTTCAGCGCTTTCAGGACCCAGTCATCAAGGAAGGCGTAGGAGTCCGCAAAGCTCATGTCACGCACGAGTTCCGCTGGCGCATAAAGCGAATAGGTCACGGTCGTGCCGGGCTCGACAAACATCGCACCGCCACCGGTGACACGGCGGACGGTCTCCACACCGAATTCGGCAGCGGCTTCCAGATCCACTTCGTTTCGCAACGACTGAAATCCGCCGATGATGATGGCAGGGCGTTCCCATTCCCAGAACCGCAGGCAAGGAGCGCGGCGACCTGCCGCGACTTCCTTGGCCAGCACTTCGTCGAGGGCGAGATGAATTGCCGGCGGCAAAGCGGGTCCCTCCAGAATCTGCCACTCATAATCTCGCCATGTCCCGGTTACGCCAAGCGCTCTGCGGACGGCGATTGCCACGGCCTCGGCGCTGAAGCCGATCATTTCAGCACCGGGGCGTAGACCGGCTCTGACCGCTGCAATGATCTCTTCGACGCTGGAAGAGACTGGCAGCCCTTCCAGCGATGTGCGGATATCGTCCAGCGCTTCAGCCGGCTCCAGGAAGAAGTCGCCAGATACCTGCACGTCCAACAGGCGGTCATCCAGATTTTCGAGATCGACGACAACCAGCTTGCCGCCCTGTACCTTATATTCACCATGCATGCGTGTGTTCCAATCAGAGGCTTATGCGTCGCGGTTTATCAGGGAAACGAGACCAGATCGCCATAGAGTGACCGCAGCTTCTCCTTCACGGCCGCCGAGTTCCGGTAGATGTCGATAAACTTCCGCAACTCTTTATCGTCTTTCAGTTCAGGTCTTGTTACGAACTGGAATGCATAAATCGGGTCGTTTTCAAAAATAAGCCCGGACGCCGGGTCGAGACCCGCCAGCTTGGCAAATGTCGGGTAGGTCGCCCCGGCATCGACCTCATCCAGCGCACGGGCGATCTGCGGTCCATCGAGCTGCACAATCTGAAGTGGTTTGTGCCAGACAGTGACATCTTCCAATGTCGCGCGGTGACCCACATCAGGCTTGAGTTCGATCAGCCCAGCGCGCTCGAGCAAACGCAACGACCGCGCCGTATTGACCGCATCGCCGGAAAAAACGATGCGTGCATTGTCGGGCAGATCCTGCAGGTTTTTGTACTTTTTGGAGTACAGCCCGAATGGGGTGCTGAATGCCGGTGCAATCGCAACAAGATTTTGTCCGCTGTTCGTGTTGGAAAATTCCAGGAACGGTATGTGCTGGAACAGGTTGGCATCGACCTCGCGGTCGGCGACCGCTCTGTTTGGTGTGTTCCAGTCGTTGAATTCAACAAGCTCGACCTTCAGCCCGGCAGCTTCGGCTTCAGTTGCCGCGATCTCGGCCGCCTGGTTTGAAATACTTGTCGCCAGGGCGATGCGCAGTGTTTTGGGCTCTTGAGCGGTCGCGCCGGGAACACCCCATACACACGCCAGCGTCGTGGCGATGATCCCCAAAACAGTCCGGCGAGTGGCCGTGGTCGACGTTGAAACATTTCGTGGACGGCGATGAAGGAGCATGGGTGAGACTTTCAATGAAGGCGTGAGCCGTAGCGTCTGTGTAGATCGGCTTCGGCCTACAGTAACATGATATTTTTAGTCAAGAATGCAATTGATGCGTTGGTCTTCGATGTGTTCCCGATAGATCAGAATGCTTCCTTTTGGCGACTTTTTTCAAAGCCCCCTTGCAACGAATTGTGTTTCTAGTTTAGAATAATTCTAATAACTTGATCAATAATTTCAACTTAAGCTTTTGAAAGGAGCTCCCATGTCCAGCAATCCTTCCTGCAACGCCTGTGCATTTTACGAAGATCACACGGCCAACAGCGGCAAGGTATCGGCGGACGCCGGCCTCTGTCGTTTCAACCCGCCGGTCTCGCAGCCGCAGGCCGATTCCCGCGGTCTGTGGCCTGTCGTTTCGTCGAAGGACTGGTGCGGCCACTTCAGCACCGAGCGCGCAGCTTGATAAACACAGGGCGGTCATAAGCCGCCCGATTTGCGTGATGAAAAAAGGGCGGCCGTCTTTGATGGCCGCCCTTTTTCATTTGGATGAGTTACACCAGTCAGGTCTGAACTGCAGAACCGTCGACGGACGTTACTCTTTCATGCTGAGGACAACCGTTGGCCAGAATTCGGAGACGGTCGGGTGGATGGGGACTGCCCAGCGCAGTTGATCGTAGGTCGCACCGGCGTTCATCATGTCGAGAATGCCGTGGATCGATTCGTCGCCGCCGGTGCCGAGAATGGCGGCGCCGAGAATTTCCTTTGTCTCGGCATCGGCGATGAACTTCATCAGGCCCTGGGTCTCACCTTTTTCGACGGCGCGGCCGACGCGGGCCATGGATTGGTGTCCAACAAGAACCTTGCGACCGGTCTTTTTCGCTTCCGTCTCGCTCATCCCGATGCGGCCAAGGGGCGGGTCGATATAAAGCGCATAGCCGACCCGGCGATCGGAGACCTTGCGGTCCTCGCCGTCGAAGAGGTTGGCCGCGACAATCTCGAAGTCATTATAGGCCGTGTGTGTGAAGGCGCCTCGGCCATTGCAGTCGCCCAAGGCCCAGATGCCCTCGACATTGGTGGCGAGACGATCATCCACCTTGATGTAACCGCGCGCATCGCGTTCAACGCCAGCCCGATCGAGACCGAGATCGTCGGTGTTCGGACGGCGGCCAACGGCGATCAGAACGTCCGAGCCGATGATGTCTCCACCATCTCCACCGGTCTTAACGGCAATACCGTCTTCATGTTTGCGGAAACGAATATCGTCGGCGTTGGTGTGAATGGCGATGCCTTCGGCCTCGAGAATGCCGCTGATGGCCTCGGATATATCCTCGTCCTCTCGCGCGACGAGGCGGGGACCCTTCTCGATGACCGTGACCTCGGCGCCGAAACGACGATACATCTGCGCAAACTCCAAGCCGATGTAACTACCGCCGATAATGATGAGATGCTTTGGCACGCGGTCCAGCATGACGATGTCGCTGTTGGTCATGTAGGGCACGTCATCGATGCCTGGAAAATCCGGGATTGCCGCACGACCGCCGACGTTCAGGAAGATCTGCGGCGCGGTCAGAAGCTCATCGTCAACGCGCACGGTGTTGGGGCTTTCGAAACGCGCGTGACCTCGCATCAGTGTGCAGTTCGCCATGCTGCCCAGCCAGCTTTCGTTTCCGTGACGGCTGTCCAGCGTGACCTTGTGCGAACGGCGCATAACCGTCGGCATGTCGATCGCCACTTTGCTGTCCAGCACCACACCATATTCTGCGCCCCGGCGGGCAAGATGGGCCGCATAGGCACTGGCGACCAGTGTCTTCGTTGGTTTGCAGCCGGTGTTGACGCAGGTGCCACCGACATGTTTGCGCTCGATGATCGCAACGCTCTTGCCGGCATCGTTGAAACGTCCGGCAAGCGAAGGGCCGGCTTGCCCGGCCCCGATGATGATTGCGTCAAAAGCCTTCATAGCGATGAAACGATCAGGTAGGCGCCGATAATGGCGACGGCGTCCTCGATAAAGGCGGCCGGTGGATCCTTGCCGAAGCTGGCGGCCAGTTTGCCGCGCGCAGCGGCACCGCCATAGGTGCCGATCACGGCGCCGACAATGCCGGCGATCAGGCCAACAATCCAGTTGCCGGAGGGTACGCCAATTGCGGCACCTGTCAGCGCACCCATGAGAATACGTGCGCCGAACTGCTGCGGTACCTTGCGGCTGGGCGTCGAGGGCAATTGGTCGGTGACCAGTTCGACGGCGGCGAGGATGGTGAAGATACCAACGGCCCAGACGGAGCCCATGAAGGCCAGCCAGGAGCCGGACAGATCGAGCCAGCCCAGCCAGGCTGCCCATGCAATCGCGGCCGGTGCCGTCATGGCGCGGAGTCCGGCAATCACGCCAATCAGAAGTGCAAGCAAGAAAGACATCTTTACCTCAAGGTTGGTTATTCCAGGCGATGATAAGAAAGATGATGCCAAACCTTCCCGAGTGTCTGTCTTTGAAGAATGCGAGACTTTTGGACTTTGGAAGAATGCGATTTCCGGCTCGGTTTGTGCGTTGATTTAAGCTGCTTTTTCTGAGCGTTTCAAGCGGCGTTATTTGGCGATATCTGGCTTATCTTCGAGCGTTCTCCCGGAACGCTCCGAGACGGCGTAAAGATGAAATCAACCTGTTTGAAATGCTTCGTTGTTCCTGGTCAACGTCAATACGGCACAGTGATCATCGCGGTTTTAGGCGCGGCTTTACCAACGCCACCTGTGTGGAAGATTTTCGCTTCGGAAAGCCGTCACCTTCCGGGACAATAGGATACCCGGTCAACCCTTCCAAAGGTGTCTGATCGGCTCTTCTTGCGACCTCAAAGCCCGGAAGGAAAAAGGCGACGTGCAATCGAAGCTGACATCCGACACCTACAGAAAGACAGTTCTTCAACCGCTCAGAAGATCGGTTTTCTCCATTGGCGCCACCAGCGCGGTCATCAATCTGCTGGCGTTTACCGGCCCGATTTTCATGTTGCAGGTCTATGACCGCATCCTGCCGGGGCGCAGTGTTCCGAGCCTTATCGGCCTCGCAATCATCGCCGCGGCACTTTTCCTGTTTCAGGGCGTCCTTGAACTGCTTCGATCGCTTTTACTCGCCCGGATCGGTGTCTCGATTGACCAGCGGCTTAATCGGGGTGTTCTTGGCGCGCTGGTGTCGACGCCGGCGAATGGATCGTCGACTGGCGATGGGCTCCAGCCGGTGCGCGATCTCGATCAGGTGAGGAATTTTCTGTCCGGTCCCGGCCCGACAGCGCTGTTCGACCTGCCATGGATGCCGGTTTATATCGCGGTCTGTTTCCTGTTTCACGTGTGGATCGGTGTTGCTGCCCTCTGTGGCGCCGCCATTCTGGTGATCTTTGCGGTCCTTGCGGAAATCCTCTCCCAACGCCCGGCAAAGGCTGCAGCGCAGTTTTCCACGCAGCGGCACGCCTTTGCTGCCGATGCCCGGCAAAACCGTGAGGCGGTCATGGCCATGGGCTTTGCCTCACGGCTGGCAAACCGCTGGGCTGCTGCAAGCGACCGCTATTTCGCCAGCCAGATCAAGACGGCCAATATCGTCTCGCTCCTGACCACGTCCTCGCGCATCGCCCGGATGATGCTGCAGTCGGGCGTGCTTGCTGTCGGCGCGTTTCTCGTTATTCGTGAAGAGGCAACCGGTGGTATCATCATCGCAAGCTCCATCCTTGTCAGCCGGGCACTGGCGCCGGTGGAGCTTTCGATCGGGCAGTGGCGCAGCTTTGCTGCAGCCCGGCAGAGCTGGTCACGCCTTGCCGCACTTCTGGCCGCGACACCGCAGATGGACCGAGCGGTGAAACTGCCTGCACCAAAAGCCACGCTGACGGTTGAAAACCTGTCTCTCGCAGCTCCTGGTCGGCGCGACCTGTTGCTTCGCAACGTATCCTTTGAACTGGCTGCCGGTGCCGTTCTCGGTGTCGTGGGCCCGAGTGCTTCCGGCAAGACATCTCTGGCGCGGGCGCTGATCGGTTTTTGGCCGTCAGCGGCCGAGGCGATAAAATTCGATAAGGCATCGCTGGCCCAATGGGAGCCCGCCGAGCGAGGCAGACATATCGGCTATCTGCCGCAGGACGTGCAGTTGCTGGACGGATCGATAGCCGACAACATTTCCCGCTTCGACACTGACGCTCCCTCTCAGTCCATCATCGCTGCGGCAGAGGCTGCCGGCATTCGCCAGATGATTGCCGAACTGCCTGATGGTTTTGAAACAAGGATCGGAGAGGGCGGCGTGATCTTGTCCGCTGGTCAGAGGCAGCGTGTAGCGCTGGCGCGGGCTCTCTACGGTGACCCTTTCCTCGTCGTGCTGGACGAACCCAATTCCAATCTCGATGCCGAGGGCGAAGCGGCACTTCTACGGGCGCTTGAGACGGTGCGTGAGCGTGGCGGTATCGCTGTTGTCGTTGCCCATCGGCCAAATGTGTTGTCCGTTGCCGACCATATCCTTGCCCTTGGCCAAGGTCGGGTCCAGGCCTTCGGGCCGAAGGAAACCGTACTGGCTCAGCCGGCGAAAGCGCCGGTGCCGGGCCCGCTGGCGTTTCGCGTCACCTATGGCAAGGACATGGCATCATGAACGGCAAGACCGACCTCGATATGGATAAAAGCATCCGACGCCTCTCGCGTATCGTCTTTGTCACGATCTTCGTTCTCGTTGGTGTGGCTGGTGGGCTCGCCGCGACCGTCAATATCGCTGGTGCGATCATTGCGTCCGGTACTCTCGTCGTTGATACCCAGGTCAAGCCGGTACAACATCTCAAGGGTGGTGTGGTGCAGGAGATCCTCGTACGTGACGGCGACAGTGTCGAGGCGGGGCAGGTTCTCCTGCGTTTCGACGGCACGCAGGCGCGCGCCAACCTTGCGATCATCCGCAAGCGGTTGAAGGAACTCTCTGCCGTGGCAACAAGGTTGCAGGCCGAACGGGACGCGGCAACGGTGCTGACCATCACTAACACGCTGGCGACCTCCGATCCGGATAGTTTTCGATTGCTGCTTGGTGAACAACGCCTCTTCAACGACCGCCGTGCCTCACGGGAGGGGAGAAAGTCGCAACTTCGCGAACGCATCAGCCAATTGCAGCAGGAAGCGGAAGGGCTTGCGGCGCAGGAAAAGGGCAAGCGTCTGGAAATCGACCTGGTAGAAAAGGAACTCGCCAGCCTTAGAAACCTCCTCGATCAGGGTATCGTTTCTGCGGCCCGGGTTTATTCGCTTCAACGCGAGAGCGCGCGTCTGACGGGCGAACTCGGCAATTTTATTGCTTCTGTCGCGCAGGTGAAGGGGCGCATCACCGAAACCGAACTGCAAATCATCCAGATCGAGGATGACCATGGTAGCGAGGTGTCCGAACAGCTCCGACAGACGCAGGGCGATATCGGCCAGTTTTCCGAACGGTTGATCGCTGCTGAAGACGACCTGAAACGCATCGATATCCGCGCACCGCAGGCGGGTGTGGTCGATCAGATGGCCGTTCATTCCGCGGGGGCTGTTGTCAGTGCGGGTGAAACGATGCTGCGGATCGTTCCAAGCGATGACCACCTGACGGCCGAGCTTAGAATTGCACCGCGTGATATCGACCAGATCGCGCCCGGGCAGGCGGTGGTGCTCAATCTGTCAGCCTTCAATCATCGTGATACACCTGAACTCGATGCCCGCATTTCCACGGTTTCTGCCGATCTTCTGGAAGACAGGCAGACCGGAGAAAAATATTACCGCGCCAGAGCAACGATCGAGACCGATGAGTGGAAACGATTGGGTAAACGGCAGGCGGTTCAGGGAATGCCCGTCGAAGGATTTGTTCAGACCGGAGAGCGAAGCGTCCTTGCTTATCTCGCCAAGCCCATGACCGATCAGATCGGCCAGGCATTTCGGGAAAACTAGGAGCCATGCGGCGAAAAAATCGCCGCATGAACGTTCTGCCCGGTCTCAGACGTACCAGTCATCGATCGAATAAGCCTTGATGTAATCGATCTTCATCTGCGAACCGTCGCTGAAATCTTGCGCCGACGGTGTTCCGGCCATGCCGCCGACGGCGAGATTGACGATCATGTACATTGGATCATGCATGTCTGACGGGGTGTCGATCTGCGCTACGGCCACATCATCGATGTACCAGGTGATGTGGTCTTCCTCCCACAAGACGCCGTAGGTGTGAAAACCTTCCGTGCTTGCCACGCTGACATTGTTGATGATCGATGACTGTGAGCCATTTTCGTTGGTGTGGGCCGACATGATGACCGTATTGGGGTTCTGGCCTCGCATTTCCACCACGTCCAGTTCCGGCGGCCATGAGCCATCGGCCGGAAGCAGCCAGAAGGCGGGCCAGGCGCCCTGGTCGTCAGGCATGTCCGCACGGATCTCGAAGTAACCGTAGGTCTGGCTGAAGGAGGAATAGGTATTCAGCATGCCCGAGGTGTAGTCGTAACCGTTCACCTCACTTTCGATCGACGAGGGTGTGGCGGCTGCAGTAATCGTCAGAACGCCGTTCTCGACCGAAAATGGATTGACGGAGGATGTCGGCTCATAGGACGGATTGATGTACCACTGCTTTTCACCGTTTCCGGTGAGCGTGCTGCCTTTTTCCGGCGCCCACCAGTATTTGGCGTCCCATACGCCCTGTTCGCCGTCGCGGAGCGATAAGGAATTGAAGTCATCGGTGAAGGTTGCCGTGAGCACCGAACGATCGAGGCTCAATTCAAACTGGTCTGCCTGCAATTCATCGGCCGTTGTGTTTGCCAGCACGACACTTTCGCCGTTTCCGAGATTGAGCCACAGGTCGTTTCCTTGCTGTGTGGCATTGCTCATCAACTGGTCGAATGACGTGATGCCGTAGTCGTTGAGGCGGATGGTGTCGTCAGAGCCGAAATCGGTGATGAGATCGGTGCCGTTACCTTTCGTGAAGATGAAGGTATCAGCGCCACCTCCACCAATCAGCACGTCATTGCCTGCGCCACCGTCGATGGTCTGCGAGCCCGAACCACCGGTGATGATGTTGTCGAGGTCATTGCCGAAGGCATAACGGCCGTTCCCCGTGACGCGCAGGTTCTCGAAATTGTCGGGTAGTGTGTAGCTCATCCATGTGTCGATGGTGTCGATGCCCTCCCCGGCATTTTCGACCGCTCGATTGATCCCCGAATAGAGGTAGTAGATGTCATCGCCCGTACCGCCGATCATCGTCACATCAACGGAACTGTCACCCCACATGGAATCGTTGCCTGCCTTACCGTAAAGTTGGGGGCCGGAATTGGTGGCAGAGAAGAAACCTGTGGAACTTCCGCTGTAATAGAGCGTCTCGCCAAGCGCATTCAAAACTGTCTGGGCCATCGCAATGCCTCCTGTTCGTGGTGGTCCTCCGCAAAACTCCTCCTGCGGAAAACCTAACAGTCCGGCTTTTCTGATTTAGGGCGAAAATGAGATGTCCTGTTCCAATACGGGAATGGCGGCGCAAATCTGCCGCCGTGTTTAACGGGGCGTATTGCTCCGGCACAACCGCGTGATTTTCTGCTTCATTATGAGGCAGGGCGCCACGCGGTCACGGCTCCGAAGCGGAGTCCGGCGTTACAGGACGAGCTTGCGCAACTGCTGAGACAGAAGGTCCATCAGGCTGACGGTGGCGATGATGATGATGAGCATTGCAGAGGCCTGCGGATAATAGAAACCGCGAATGTTTTCGAACAGAACCTGACCGATGCCACCGGCACCGATGAGCCCGAGAACGGTTGCCGAGCGGATGTTGGATTCCAGGCGATAAAGTGAGAGCGAAATCCAAAGCGGCAGCACCTGGGGGATGACGCCGAACAGCACTTGCTGCACGCGAGAGGCACCGGTTGTGCGGATCGCCTCGACCGGGCGAGGGTCGATGGCTTCGACCGCCTCGGAAAACAGTTTGGAGAGCGTGCCCGTGGTGTGGATGAAAAGCGCCATCACTCCAGCGAAAGGGCCAAGACCGACAGCCACCACGAAAAGGACCGCAAACACCACTTCATGAATGGCGCGGAACATGTCCATCAGGCGACGGACTGGCTGCAGCACCCACCACGGCGCCATGTTGTGTGCCGAAAGGATGCCAAGCGGGACGGAAAAGACGACCGCCAGAAAAGTGCCCCAAAGGGCGATCTGCACCGTGACGACCATTTCCTCCAGGTAAAATCGCCAGTCACCGAAGTCGGGCTTCATGAAGCCGCTGGCATATTCAGCCATGTTACCGGCATCGGTGAACAGATAGGTCCATCTGCCTATCTCCGCCGGTGTCCAGCTATAGGCCAATGCCGCAATAACGGCGAGCAGGATAAGGCCGTTTCGCGTTCCGCCTGGTTGTTTCGGCAAAGATGCGGTCACGGCAGTGTCTGTTGTCGTCATCGCTTTGGTCATGGAATTGTCTCGCGTTGGAAGAGGAGACAGGCCATCGGGCCTGTCTCACGGTCGATCGGGGTCAGTTGCCGAGGCTGGCGAGCTCGGCTTCGTATCTTGCCTTCTGCGCTGTCAGGTCCTTGATCTTTGCGTCTCTTGCTGCGGCATCGAGCTTGGCGTCGCCCTGAGCCTGCGCAATGGCCTTGGTCAGTTCCATGACGCGGATCGGCAGAAGCTGGTTGTCGTTGGAGGCGCGGAATGGCGACCATTTCAGACCCGCGAGGATTTTCTTCTCTTCCTCGACGTTACCCTTGGACTTGTCGGTGCCGTAGGTCAGGAAGAAATCGCGGATCTTCGTCTTGGCTTCTTCCGGCAGGTCCTTGCGCCAGACAATCGGATCTGCGGGGATCAGAGGCGAACGCCAGATTTCGCGGATGTTGGCGAACGCTTTCGGATTGTTCTGCTCGATAAGCGCCATGTTCTCGGTGTTGTTGGCGGCAGCGTCGACCTGTTTGTTGGCCACCGCCATGGCATTTGTTTCATGGTTGGCGTTGGTGACGTTCTTGAAGCAGGTCTTCGGGTCGATGCTGTTTTTCGAGAACACGAAGGTCATCGGCACGAGATAGCCGGAGGTGGAGTTGACGTCACCGAGACCGAAGTTGAGCGACTTGTCGCAGGTCAGGAGCTGGTCGATCGTCTGGATCGGAGACTCTTTCGGCACGATGACCACGGACCAGTAGCCCGGCTCACCGGTGACGGCGACGCTCTGAACGAACACTTCGCCATCGGCGCGGTCGACGGCTTCCATGGCCGACTTGTTGCCGTACCAGGCCATCTGCACCTTGTCGAAGCGCATGCCTTCAATGATGCCGGCATAGTCGGACGCGAAGAAGGGTTTCACCTCAAGGCCGGTCTTTTCCTTCATCGCATCGAGGAAGGGCAGCCAGCTGCTTTTCAGGTTCTGCTGGGATTCGGTCGAGATGATACCGAAGTTGATGGTTTCTGCCGCATGCGCTGCAGACCCCAGAGTAAGGGCGAGCGACATCGCCGCCATGCTTTTCAGGATCGCGTTCATCGTAGTCTCCGTGTCGTCAAACGTGGTTAGGCGGGCAGGGGCTGTGCCTGCAGTCTGTTGAGGACCGGCTTGAGGGCCGGAGCGGCATGGCCAGCCGGAGCATCCGGCAGGACCAGTTCTTCCGAGGCCGCGCCATAAAGCTCGGCCAGGAATTCGTTCGTCAGCGCGCTGGATGGTCCGTCATAAACGATCTTGCCATTGCGCATCGCAACGGTGCGCGGGCAATAACGGCGCGCATATTCGACCTGATGCAGCGATACGACCACGGTGATGCCGTCGCTGGAATTGATATCGGAGAGGACATCCATGACGCGCCGCGCAGATGAGGGGTCGAGTGCGGAGATCGGCTCGTCGGCAATCAGGATTTCGGCTTCCTGAACCAGCGTTCGGGCAATGGCGGCGCGCTGCTGCTGGCCACCCGACAGCGTTGAGGACCGCTGGGTAACCACCTGGGGAATGCCGACCCGTTCCAGCGCGGCCTGCGCCTTGCGTTTTTCGTCGTGGTTGAAGAGGCCAAGCGTTCCGCGCCAGCGCGGCGTGCGGCCCAGGTGGCCGATCAGTACATTGGTCTGCACGGAAAGCCGGCCGACCAGATTGAATTGCTGGAAGATGACGGAAACACGGCCCCGTTTCAGGCGTCGGTTGAGGCGCCCGCTGTCCTGACACAGATCTCCGAGGACGTCGATGCGTCCACCGGCAGCATCTGCCACTTCCAGCCCGGCAATATGGCGGATGAGGGTGCTTTTGCCTGAGCCCGAAGCGCCGATCAGCGCAACCATTTCACCGCGCTCGACGGTCAGGCTTACCTTGTCCAAAGCACGTGTCTTGCCGAAAGTCTTCGAGACATTGGAGACCGTTATCGCTGTCATTGCTACCTGTTCCTTCAGCCAAAATTCGGCATGGTTGTCCCGCACGCAAAAGAACAAGTCCCGTGCGTCGTGCAGAATTTAATGTGAATCGTCCAATGTCGTCCGGCTATCGATGTATAGATCCGGACTGGATGCAATTACCCTGTGAATTGCCTGGTCGGATGACGTTTAATTACAGGTCACACGATGACAGTTTCGTGACAAAACGCCGTCTGTGACCCGTAGGTGCAATCCAAATTATCTGTCGATACCATAGGTCAAATCTATGGGTTGCGCCGACTGTTTTTGCGAGAGTCCGTCCTAGAGAACGGTTTCGACAAAAGCCTTGATCGATCGCACCGTCTTTCGGTCTTCCAGAAAAGCCAGCCGATACTCCGTTCTGATCATGCCGCCGGAAATGCGCAATGTCTTCATGCGTGGGTGGGGGACGAATTCGAAGTCGGCTACGACACCGATCCCAAGTCCCCGTTCAACCGCTTTCCACACACCCTCGCGGCTGCCGATTTCCATGAATGGCGTGAGGGCAACATTGGCAGCTTCAGCCGCGCGCTCAAGCGCATAACGGGTGGTTGAGCCTTCTTCCCGGAGGATCAGGGGCTCGCCCGCCAGCTCGGCCAGTTCGATCTCGTCCCTTTGCCACCAGGCATGGTCGTCATTTACGAAGGCGACGATCTCCTGCGTGCTGAAGGTCATGGTCTTGATGCGAGGGTCGTCGATCGTATGCGCCAGGATCGCAATATCGGCTTCGAGCTCAAGGACGCGTTTCAACGTGCGGTCGGAATTGCCGAGAAGCATGTTGACCTTGAAAGAGGGATAACGCTCGATGAAGCGCGCGATCATGTCAGTGGCATGGAACGGGCTGACGGCGGCAATCTTCAGTGCACCGGTCTTCAGTTCACCGAAATTGAGAAGCAGCTCCTCCGCCTCTTCGTGAAGCTTGAACAGTCTGGCGCTGATCGAAAGCAGCGAGCGGCCAGCCTCGGTCAGCTCGATCTGGCGGCCCTGACGCAGAAAGAGTTCGACGCCGTAGCGTTCCTCCAGTTCGCGGACCTGCGTCGTCAATGTCGGCTGGCTGACCCGAAGTGCGCGCGCGGCGGCCGAGAAACCGCGATGGGTGGCTACCGCCTGAAAGGCTCTCAGATGGGTAAAGACGATGGCCATGTTCAGATCTCCTCTCCCTCTCGCGACCGGTGCGAGACGGCGTCTAATCCATAGATCCTATCAATGGATCGTAACAAAAATATGGATTGGATTTATTGTCTTTGCCGGGTCATTCAATCGGCGAAACAAGGAGCGACCGATGCGTGCCTGGACCTATTCCAATCCTGTGAAGATCATCTTCGGGGCCGGCGCCCTTGCCGAGGCCAGAAAAGCCGTCGGCGACCGTGCCTATTGCCTGCTGACCTACAACGATCATCCGTTCTTCGACGAACTCGTTGCCCGTATCTCGCAAGAGCTCGGCGAACCGGCGGTTATAGTGCGGGATGTCGAACCGAACCCCAGCTTCGACGGCCTGAGAGCTGCCTGCTGGTCCTTTGGCGCCGCCACCCGGACGCCTGAAGTCATTCTGGCGATCGGTGGTGGTTCGGTCATCGATACAGCCAAGGTTCTCTCGGCCGGTGGTCGTGATTTTTCCCGCGTCCAGAATTTCCTGGAAGGCCACACGGGAGCAGACACATTGCTCGATCTTCCGATCATTGCCGTGCCGACAACAGCAGGTACAGGTAGCGAGGTTACCTGCTGGGCAACCGTCTGGGACACGGCGGCCAAGAAGAAATACTCACTCGCCGACGCGCGTTATTATCCGCAATACGCCATTCTCGACCCGGAACTAACGCTGGGTGTGCCGCGGGCACTTGCACTATCCACCGGGCTCGACGCTCTGTCGCATGCGCTTGAAAGCATCTGGAACGTCAATGCCAACCCGGTGTCTGCAAGCCATGCGGTTTCTGCGGCGCGGGAGATCATCGACGTTCTGCCGCTTCTGGTCGACAATCTCGGTGATATCGGTCTGCGCGAGCGCATGATGCGGGCAAGCCTTTCGGCCGGTTTGGCGTTTTCCAACACCAAGACGGCGCTTGCCCATTCTCTTTCCTATTACCTGACGCTGCATCATGGCACGGTGCATGGTATTGCATGCTCCTTCAGCCTGCCGGCGATCATGCGCAGCGTGATGGGCCACGACGCCGACTGCGACGCTGCTTTGCGCCGCATTTTCGGTGACGATCTCTCTGCCGGTGCCGATGCGCTGGAGGCGTTCCTTCACCGGCTTGGCGTCTCGACGATGGCAACCGATTACGGTGTGACACGGGAAAACTGGCTGCGGGCCATCGATGACGCGCTGCTGGGCGAGCGCGGCCGCAATTTCATTGGCAGCCGTGATGCTGTGCTTGCTTCAGCCGCCTGAGACATTGGTTTTCGACCCGCGACGTTACCGAGAAAAGTGCTGTCATGCTTTGACTGTAGACAGATCGGGCAAAGCATGAATTTGAGAAAGTAAGGATCATGAGCGAACATTTTGATCTTGCCGTGGTGGGCGCCGGCATCATCGGTCTTTCGGTGGCCTTGGCTGCCGTCAAGAAAGGCAAGAAGGTCGTTGTCATCGAGCGCAACGCCAAGGCCATCGGGGCTTCGATCCGCAACTTCGGTTTCATCACCATTTCCGGCCAGAAACAGGGCGATCACTGGGCACGCGCCCGCCGCGCCCGGGATGTCTGGGCCGAGGTGGTGCAGGAGGCCGGCATTGAGGTGCTGCATCGCGGCCTGGTCATGCCCGCCTATCGTCAGGAGGCCGAGGCGGTGCTCGATGCTTTCCTGGAGACTGATATGGGATCGGATTGCCGACGGATTTCTGCGGCGGAAGCTCTCGAGCATGTACCGTCGATCAGGGCCGAAGGCATGCGCGGCGCTCTCTACAGCCCGCACGAGATCAGGGTTGAATCGCGCGAGGCGATCCCGAAGATTGCCGCCTGGCTTGAAGCCCGCCATGGTGTGACGTTCCATTGGAATACAGCGGTCAATGCGGTGGACGGTACGACTGTGTCGACCAGCCGTGGCGTGATCGAGGCGGAAGCCTGCGTTGTCTGCCCCGGCGACGACTTCTCCACGCTCTTCCCCGATCGTATTGCCCCGTACAAGCTCCGCGTCTGCACGTTGCAGATGCTGCGCGTGATGCCCGCCAAACCGATCAAGTTCGATGCTGCCGTCATGTCCGATCTGAGCTTCGGCCGTTATGAGGGGTTTGCCGATCTGCCGGTGGCCAAAGCGCTGTGCGACCGGCTGGATGCGGAGCTTTCCGAAATGCGCCGCGAAGGCATCCATCTGATCGCCGTCAGGTCGGCGGACGGTTCACTGGTCGTCGGAGATAGCCATGTGTACGGCAATGCGCAGGAACCCTTTGCGCAGGATCGCATCGATACGCTGATCATGGAAGCCTTCGATCAGATATTCGATCTGCCGGGACGCGAAATCATCGGCCGCTGGTGCGGCAGTTATGCCTCGGCAAGCGATCGGGTCGTCATGGTCGACGAACCCGCCGACAATATCCGCCTTGTCATGGTCACGGGCGGCACCGGCGCATCCACAGGCTTCGCACTGGGCGAGCAGGTCATCAATTCTCTCTACGCATAGGATGAGGCACATGGCACATCTCAAGGCAGTCGTGTTCGATTGGGCGGGCACGGTCATCGATTTCGGTTCATTCGCGCCAATGGGCGTTTTCGTCGAGGCGTTCTCCCGCTTCGGCATAGAGGTTTCGATTGCCGAGGCCCGCGAGCCAATGGGCAGACCGAAATGGGATCATATCGAAGCGATGATGGCGCAGCCGCGCATCAAAGCCGCATGGCAGGATAAGCACGGTCATGCGCCGACGCGGGACGATATTCAGGCTGTCTATGATGTCTTCGTGCCGTTGAACGAGGAGGTTGTCGATCAATATGCCGATCTCGTGCCCGGTGCCGCAGACATGGCAAAGGGGCTGCGTGAGCGTGGCCTGAAGATCGGCTCGACCACCGGCTATACCCGCTCCATCATGGCCCGTGTTCTCCCACTGGCGAAAGCGCAGGGTTACGAGGCGGATAATCTCGTCTGCGCCGGCGATCTGCCGCATGGACGTCCGACACCAATGAACATGTACAAGTGCTTCCTCGATCTCGACGTTTGGCCTGCAAGTGCCGTGGTCAAGGTCGACGACACCGGTGTCGGAATTGATGAGGGGCGCGAGGCGGGCACGTGGACGGTCGGCCTGTCACTCAGCGGCAATGAGGCCGGTGTGACGCCGCAGGAACTGGCGGCATTGAGTGTTTCAGAAAAGGAAGCACTGCGCGAAAAGGCATCTGGCGTCCTGCGCAAGCATCGCCCCGATTACATCATCGATACGGTGGCAGACCTTCAGCCAGTGCTCGATGATATCGAGCAGCGCATGAAAAACGGAGAACGTCCCGGCCTCTGATCCGGGAGGCTGTAGCGCTTTTTACAAACAACACCCGCCCGATCCAGGCGGGACGTTGGCCGGCGGGAGCGGCAATTGCTGCCTCGTGACCATGACCAATCCGTGATTGCAGAGCCCGTAAATTTACCTTGTAATACTTGACTAGAATAGTTAGGTATTCGCCGGATTGGTCCTGGTGGGGCGGGGGCAAATGGGCATTCATGATGACGATAAGCGCTATGCGATCTACAGGGCACACCGTGCCGACCTGGTGAAATTCGCAACGCCGATTGCCGGTTCGCGCGAAGAGGCAGAGGATATCGTTCAGGAAGCCTTTGTGCGCTTTACGCCCGGGCATGCCGCAAACGCGATTTTGCCGCGCGCCTATCTGACCCGGATCGTCCGTAACCTTGCTCTCAATCTGCGCAAGCGCAAAACGCTCGAGAAGCGTCATGTGCAGGATGACGTCCCTTATTGGGGCGTGCCGCAGGCCGTCCAAACCCCAGAGCAACATATGCTTTACGAGGATCAGGTGAAGCGAGTGGCGTTCATTCTGTCGCAAATGCCCGATCAGAGCCGTATTGCGGTGGAGATGCACCGCTTCGACGGCTGCACGATGGAAGAGATTGCCGAACGCCTCGGGACGTCCGTCAGCAGCGTGCATCGGCTGTTGCGTAGCGCCATGGCGGAACTGACATCCCGCCTGAACGAAAGAAGCTGAAAAAAAAACCTCGTGCGATTGTCTTGATTATAAACATCGCCAATAACGGCTCGATTCAGGACTGAAACAGGCCCTTCTGACAATGACCTCGGAACGCGACACATCACAGCAGCCGCCGCTCTCTGTCAGGGAGGAAGCGGCAGATTGGTTTCTTCTGCTGCAGCAGAAGCCTGACGATCAGGTGCTGCACGCACGGTTCGGCATCTGGTTGTCGCAATCGGATGCGCACCGTCTGGCGTGGCGCGAAACAAATTCGATGTGGCAGGCGCTGGGCGATGCGTCCGGTCACTACAGGCGTCTGTCTTCTCCTTCAGATCAGGCATCCGCTCTCTCGTCACCCGTCGTAGCCAGCAGAGGCCACAAGCGGCGCTGGGTCGCGGCCGCCTCGGCCGGTGCACTGTCGCTCTGTTTGAGCTGGTTCGCCCTGCCGACGGTGATGCTGCATGTTCAGGCTGATCACATCACCACGACGGCCGAAAGCCGGGCGGTCACTCTGGAAGATGGCAGCACGGTTGTTCTTGCCGCCGACAGCGCCATCAAATCCCGGTTCTCCGATGGCCGTCGCGAAATCACCCTGCTTGCAGGCGAAGCCTTTTTCGATGTCCAGCGGGATGTTTCACGCCCTTTCATCGTTGATGCCGAAGGTGTGAAGGTCGAGGTCCTCGGCACCGTTTTCGATGTGCGGATGACTTCTGAGACGACGAATGTCGCCCTGGCGAAAGGGCAGGTCCGGGCGTCATCGGGTAACAACACCAATATTCTCGCGCCTGGAGAAATCGTCAGCATCGATCGCAAGACCGGCGCCATGACGAAAGATGCGATCGGCATCGAGGATATCGGCTCATGGCGCGAAGGCCGCCTTTATGTGACGGATGTATCGATCGGTTCGGTCATAGAGTTGCTGCGGCGGTATCATCCGGCCTGGATTGCGGTTGCCGACCCTGGCCTCGCGGCTGAAAAGGTCACCGGTATCTATGATCTGACCCATCCGGACCAGGCGTTACGGGCGCTGGTTGATCCGCATGGGGGCAAGGTGCGCGCCGTCTCGTCCGCCTTGAGGGTCGTCAGCCGTTATTGACCTGAGAATGCTTCCAGCCAGCGAAAGGCGGGAGACATGTCTGGAAATCCTTTGGAAACATAGGGATACACTGCTTACGGTCACTAGGAAGAATGACTGAAGTCAAAAACATGAAAATAAAAATCATGTTTTTTGGAAAAACTTGAGTGAAAACTGAAAATTTTCTGTCGCGGCGTTGTCTTTAGGTCCGAGAGGGTGCGGAAGACGAAACCGCCTCCGCATCAGGAGAGACAGAAAAGACATGACGTTCGGGACAATGAACCGCCTTACCGGCAGAATGAATCGGCCGGCCAAGACATTTAGATACAATCTATTACTGACGACGACAGCCATTTCGCTTCTCTGTGCCGTTTCGGACAGCGTTGCCCAAAGCGCACCGCCGGCTCAAAACGAGGCCGCTGCAACACGTGGCGTGGCGCGGGCGTTCAACATTCCAGCCCAGCCGCTTGCCGGTGCGCTCAGCGCTTTCAGCCGCCAGTCCGGCCTTCAGGTGACGCAGGCTGCAGGCACGGCGCGTGGTGTCAGCGGCAATGCCGTTATCGGCAGCTTCACGCCCGATCAAGCGCTGGCGAGACTGCTGAGCGGCACCGGCATCAATTATCGCATCAGCGGCGACAATGCCGCCGTGATTGGCGAAAGTGCGGGCTCTTCCGCTGCCGCCGCTGCGTCGGGCGATGGCTCGACGGTGCTCGATACGATCACCGTGGTTGGTCGAGGCGACCGGAATGCAGCCACCGGGTCCGGTTTTCAGGGTACACCGGACTGGGTTTATGAGGCGCCCGCAAGCGTCAGCGTGGTTTCGCGGGAAGCCATCCAGAACAGTGGCGCGCGCAATGCGCGCGACTTGCTAGACAATGTCGCAGGTGTCTATGCCAATAGATCCGAGGGCCAGAACCCCGGCATCTCGGTGAACGTGCGCGGTCTGCAGGACCAGAACCGTGTCATCACGTCCATCGACGGCGTCCGGCAGAATTTTCAGCGCAGCGGTCATGGCTCCAGCAGTCTGGTTTATGTCGATCCGGCCCTGTTGCGCACCATCGATATCGAGAAAAGCGGTAACGCGCGTGCAGGCAGTGCCGGTGCGCTTGCCGGTGTCGTCAATTTCCGCACTCTCGAGGCCGGCGATGTGATCAAGTCCGGCGAGACGATGGGCGGCTTCCTCGACATTGGTACGGGAACAAACGCCCATAATTTCGAAGGGTCTGCTGCTGGCGCAATGCAGTTTTCGGACAGCTTCTCTTTTCTGGGGGCGGCCAGTCTCAAGCGTTTCGGCGAATATGATCCGGGCAAGAACGGTGAGCTGAAGCTGTTTAACGACTATTTCGCGCAATATTTCACCCGCACGCTGAACAGCAACAATGCGCTGGTCTTCACCGGTTCGGAATCGGCTTCCGGTCTTGCCAAGTTCGAAATGCAGCCGCTCGACGACCTGTCGGTCACCGCAAGCTGGCTGCATCATCGCTCGACATCTTCGCAAGGCTATTATCTGCCCGAAGGCGTGGAAGAAATCGATGTCCAGGCAACGGACCAGACCGTTATCAACGACACCGTCTCGCTCACCGGTCATTGGGACCCGGACAGCGACCTGATCGACCTGAAGGCGCAATTGTCGTTCAACAGGCTGGACAACAAGGAAACCCGCGGCTCCGCCAGCCGCATGGGTACGACATACGAAGATGCCGTCAATTACCGTATGGAAACATGGGGCGGCAGCATCGAGAACACCAGCCTTTTCACGTTGCCTGTCGGTGAATTGTCTCTGAACTACGGCGTCGAGGCCTTCCATGACAAGGCAAAGACGACCGGCGCCTCCATGATGGACGAGCTGAACGTCATCGACTACAGCTTCGGTTACAAGGGCACAAATCCAACCGGTTCACGTACTGTTGCCAGCAGTTTTACCAGCGCCACGCTGGAACACGATGATTGGCTGGAGGTTACCGCAGGTCTCAGATACGACCATTACAACATGTCCGGTTCGACGACCGTGCATTCGCCTCTGCGCTGGCGTGCAGTTCCACAGGCCCCTGTTGCCATCTCGGTTCCAGGTGCTTGCTTTACCTATCCAGCGTCCGTTTTGGCTGTTCCTTCTTTCATGACATACATCAACTCTCAGGTTGCGACCGGCGCAACGTGGGATCTGGCAAGTCGTACCCTATGCGCTGTACCCACAATCAAATATGTGCCGCAAGCCGATCTTCAGGTACCCTACATCGAGAGCACCGAGATCAATGTCGACAGGTCCGAAGGTGCCTGGCTGCCGAGCGCGACGATTGCTGTAAAGCCGTTTGAGTGGCTGCAGCCCTTTGTCAGCTACAGCAAGACTTTCCGTCCTCCGACCATCATGGAAAGCCTGTTCGCTGGCGGTCACCCCATGGCACCGCCCGGAGCCTACGCGCCCAATTCCTCATTGATTGCCGAGCGCGGTGAGACATGGGAAATCGGCGCAAACATCCGCCAGGACGGCGTATTCAACGACTATGACACATTTCGCATGAAGGTCGTCGCCTTCAATCGCGACATTGACAACTACATCACCATGGGGCGCGTCGATCGTTCGGATTTCGCCACCGGAACCGGCAGCGTTGCGACCTATAGCTATGGCAGCTTCGTAAACCTTGTCGGCACAACCAAGATGCGCGGCGTCGAAATTGAAGGCAGCTACGATGCCGGAGATTATTATATCGGCGGTTCCTACACCCATCTGAAAGCCGATTACGCCAGCGAGTATCTCTATAATGGCAAGGTCGATTATGCTTATGCCGGTATGGTGTTCGAACCGCCACGCTACAAGATCACGCTGGATGGCGGATTGCGTTTCTTTGATGAGAGGCTGGTGCTCGGCGCACGTGCCAACATTGTTGGCGATAGCAAACCGGCATTTGGCTATCTCTCCAACACCTTTGTCACGGACAAATATACCGTCTTCGACATTTATGGGTCTTATGACATCAGCGAAAATGCCAAGCTTCGCTTCACGGTGAAAAACGTTGCCGACAAGGCCTATGTGCCGGCCCTTGGTTACTCCGCCCTTCCGGCGCCCGGACGGACCTTCTCGGCGTCTCTCAATTTCACATTTTGACAGTTTCGCGCGCAGCCAGCGCTACGCGCATCCCCAGGTTCGTCAAGGACGGACATCAATGGAAAACAAGCCAACCCAAGGAGACATCCCATGGCTGTTACGATCCAGCAAACTGCAGCAAGCTCTGACCTGCTCAACTACCTCGACAACGTGTGGAAGGCTGACCAGCTCTACCGTGGTCACGGTGACTTCAGCCCGGCACCGGCAGGCAGCAGCGGAAGCTATGACCAGTGGATTGCTGGCAACTCCGGCACATCGCAGTCGGCTCTTCTGATGCAGGGTGATTTCGGTTACGCGCCTCCCGGCGGTTTTACCGGTACCGTCAGCAGCCTGACCTTCGGTGACAATCTTTCCGGCAACGCCGCTTCCAATTGGTCGCTTGGCAACGCTGAACTCACCGTGACAGGCATCGTGTCCAACACGACATTCGCAACCGCAATCTATGTGGCTTCGAACTACGGTACGACCGATTCCCAGACCGTTGGCACCCGCACGCTCGGCGGCTTCAAAGCCTACTTTGCCGAGCAGGGCACCAACCAGCTCGGTACATCCGGCAATGACAAGCAGTACAGCTTTGCCGGAAGCGACACCTTTACGGGTGGCCTTGGAGACGACACATTTGTGTTCGGCAGCAATTGGGGCAGCGATATCATCACCGATTTCGGCGATGTCGCAGGCAACAACGACATCATCGACCTGACGGCGATCGCAGGTATCACTGACATCAACGACCTCCTGTACAATCACACCAACTTCGCTGATGGCGCAGGCGTTCTGACGATCTTCGACGGTGCGAACACCATCCAGGTCAACGGTTACGTTGGAACGGACATCTTCACGCTCGCCAGCAACGGCAGCATACTGGTCTAAGAAATAGCTGTCGTGTTTCGAACCTCACAGCAGACGCCGTCGCAGCCTATGGCTGCGGCGGGGGTCTCCACCCTTAGACCAGCGGTCGTTTGCATAGCCCTGATGAGTGGTGTGGTCAACATTCTGGCCCTGACCTCTCCTCTCTTCATGCTCCAGGTCTACGATCGCGTCCTGTCCAGCCGAAGCGTTTCGACGCTTGTCGGTCTCGCCGTTCTCGCGGCGGGCCTTTATGCATTTCAGGCCCTGCTCGACATCATTCGCGCGCGAATTCTGCTGCGGATCGGCGACAGCGTCGACCACGCGCTTTCCGCCCGCGTGCACGACGCCATCATACGCCTTCCCCTCTTGTCGCGGATGCAGGGTGACGGTTTGCAGCCACTTCGCGATCTCGACAATGTCCGTGGGTTTCTCTCAAGTCCCGGACCCACCGCGCTTTTCGATCTGCCCTGGATGCCCCTCTATCTCGGCATCTGCTTCCTTTTCCATTTCTGGATCGGCGTGACTGCCCTGGTGGGCGCAATCATTCTGGTCTCGTTGACGATCATCACAAATTCGCTGTCCCGCAAGCCCGCGCAGGACGCCATACGCCACGGAATAAACCGCAATGCGCTGATGGAAGCTAGCCGTCGCAATGCCGAGGTTGTTCAGGCCATGGGCCTGTCGAAGCGTCTTTCCGCCCGCTGGCAGCGCGCTAATGCCGATTACCTCAACGCCAATCGAATCAGTGGCGATGTCGCCGGAAACCTCGGCGGCGTGGCGAAGGCCCTGCGCATCGTGCTGCAATCCGCCATTCTGGGCGTCGGCGCCTGGCTCGTGATCGAGCAGGAGGCATCCGGTGGCGTCATGATCGCCAGTTCGATCATGATGGGACGCGCCCTTGCACCTGTCGATCTCGCCATTGCAAGCTGGAAACCGCTCATCATGGCGCGGCAAAGCTGGACACGGCTTCAGGAGCTTCTGGTCAGGGTTCCGGAAAAAGCCGACGTATTGCCGCTGCCGAAGCCCCAAAAGGAGTTGCGGGTCGAAAACGTTGCCATTGTGCCACCGGGTGAAAAGCAGGCGACCGTCGCGGGTGTCGGCTTCACGGTGGCGGCGGGCAATGCTGTCGGCATTATCGGCGCATCTGGATCGGGCAAATCGACGCTGGCACGTGCGCTTGTCGGGGCATGGCTACCCGCGCAGGGCAAGATCCGCTTCGATGGCGCCAGCCTGCAACAATGGGACGTGGAAGAACTCGGCCGTCATATCGGCTATCTTTCCCAAGGCGTCGAACTTTTCGATGGCACGATTTCCGAAAACATCGCCCGCTTCGAAGAGAACCTCGATGCCGAAAAAATCGTTGCCGCAGCGAAAATGGCTGGTGCGCACGAACTGATCCTGCGCTTTGAAAACGGCTATGAAACGCGCATCGGCGAGGGTGGCTCTGCGCTTTCGGCTGGCCAGAGGCAACGGATCGGCCTTGCCCGCGCACTCTATGACGACCCCTTTATTGTCGTGATGGACGAGCCGAACGCCAATCTCGACGCCGAGGGCGAAATGGCCGTTGTGCGCGCCATTGAGTCTGTAAAGGCGAGAAACGGCATTGCCATCGTTATCGCACACCGTCCAAGCGCCATCGGTGTCGTCGATCTCGTGGGCGTGATGGAAGGCGGGCGGATGAAGGCCTTCGGTCCGCGAGACGAAGTCCTGTCAAAGGTACTTCGCAATCCGCAGTCGGCCGCGCCGGTGCCTGTCACGGCAACGATGGCGCCTGTCACGTCCCGTTCCGTCAATCCGCTCCGTGTCGTGGCAAACCCGGTGCCGGCAAACCAGCAGCAAGAGGACGTCGCAGATGCCGAACGCTGAAGCACTTACCACCCATCGTTCGATCCGGCGCCATCTGACGGCCGGTGTCATTGTCAGCGTTGCGCTGGTTGCCGGCGCAGGCGGTTGGGCGGCGGCAACCGATCTTGCTGGGGCGGTTGTCGCCAGCGGGCATTTCGTCGTCGATAGCTACGTCAAGAAGATCCAGCATCCGACAGGCGGCGTTGTCGGTGAAATCTTGGTGCGCGAAGGCGAGAAGGTCGAAGCGGGACAGGTCCTTCTGCGTCTCGATGAAACGCAGACCAAGGCCAATCTTGCCATTGTCACCAAACGCCTGAACGAACTGTCGGCCCGTATGGCCAGGCTTGAAGCAGAGCGGGACGATCTTGCCGCCATCGTCTTTCCCGAGGACCTGCTGAGCGCTGGCAACGATCTCGACGCGCAAGCGGCCGTTCGCAGCGAAAAACGCCTGTTTGAAGCGCGCCGTGATGCCAGAGAAGGCAAAAAGGCGCAGCTTCTCGAGCGTATTTCGCAATATGAGCACGAAGGCGAAGGACTGAAGGCACAACAGATCGCCTATGAGCGCGGTCTTGAGGTTCTGGAACAGGAAATCGTCTCCCTCAGATCACTACGGGAGCAGGGTGCCGTTTCCGTTCAGCGCCTTAACGGGCTTGAAACCCAGGCTGCCACCTTCGGCGGCGAGCGCGGTGAAAAGATCGCCTATCAGGCGCAGGTCGCCGGCCGCATTTCCGAAACCAGACTGCAGATCATTTCGATCGATCAGGATCTGAAAACGGAAGTCGGTCGCGAGCTGCGCGAGATACAGGGGCAGCTTGGCGAATATGTCGAGCGCAAGGTCGCGGCCGAGGACCAACTGAAACGCATCAACATCGTCGCGCCGCAGGCCGGCATGATCCATCAACTCAGCACCCATACCGTGGGGGGCGTCATTTCTCCTGCCGATGTTGTCATGTCCATCGTGCCGGATGCCGATAAGCTGGCACTTGAGGCACAGATTTCGCCGCAGGACATCGATCAGATTGTCGTCGGCCAGAAAGCCATGCTGCGTTTGTCCGCCTTCAATCTGCGCACCACGCCGGAGTTGACCGGGGAGGTGAGCCGGGTGGGCGCCGATCTGACGCAGGATCAGCGCACAGGTATGTCCTATTACCTCGTGCGACTATCGGTACCGGCATCGGAACTCACAAAATTGCAGGATCTGAGCCTGGTGCCGGGTATGCCCGCCGAAGCCTTTATCGCGACAGGCGAGAGAACCGCATTGTCCTATCTGGTCAAACCGCTGTCCGATCAGATCAACCGTGCTTTCCGGGAAGAGTGATCGTGCAGGCCGCCGATTTCGGCGGCGGCATGTCGAGGCGGGGGTGATGGCGGCGAACGCATAAGGGAGGAAGAAAGATGCGACTGAAACGCGAATCCGAAGTGGCGATTGCCATTCTGGCGGCCTGCGCCAATGCCAAAGGCGGGCAGATCCGCACGGTAGAGGCGGCGCGTGCAGCCGGCACGACAGCAAGCTTTGCTGCACAGGTCGTGCCATCTCTGGTTCAGGCCGGGCTCATTGAAGCCCGGCGGGGGCGACGCGGCGGTCTCGCCCTCACCCAACCGGCCGGCGATATCCTGCTCGGCGATGTCATCGCCAGAATGCAGCCCGAACTGATCGCTTCGGCACGGACAGAAGAAAATCTCACTGGTCGCGATCCGACGGCTGAACTCTGCAAAATCGTGATGGGCGCCGACGATGTCATCCGCGCCTATCTCGACCGCTTCTCGATCGCCGACCTCGCCAATAAAAACCGCCCCGGCCCTCTCCAGCAGGATCGCCGCAAAAAAGGAAGCGACCACAAGACGTATTCAGCCAAGACCAGTCTGCCTGATGAGATCTGTCGTTGAGGCCGCATCTCGCTGCAGAGCCGGTCATCGTTGTCTGGGTGCCTTACAGGCCGTGACGTGATGAACAGGTTGGTAACCAAGAACAATTGCGGCTTGCCACGCCTGCCCAATAAAGCTTTTCGAAAAGCTGAACAGACTTTAAAGCCGGATCAAATTCATCCATAAGTTTTAGAGTTTTACACATGGCGCGCGTAGGAATTGATCTCGGAACGTCCAATTCCCTGATTTCGTACTGGAATGGCGATAGTGCAAAGCTTATTCCAAACGCTCTGGGAGATTACCTGACTCCATCCGCCGTCAGTATGGCCGATGATGGCGCGATCATTGTGGGACAGCCAGCACTTGATCGCCTGATAACGCACCCCGAAAGAAGCGTTGCGTCGTTCAAGCGCTGGATGGGAACTGACCATCAGGTAAAACTCAAAGGTAAACAGTGGCGTGCTGAAGAGCTGTCCGCGATAATTCTGAAAAGCCTCAAGGAGGACGCTGAAGCTTTTCTGAATGAGAAAGTGACTGATGTCGTTATCTCTGTGCCAGCCTATTTCAGCGATCCACAACGTAAAGCAACGTTGAATGCTGCTCATTTGGCGGGACTGAATGTATCGCGGCTCATAAACGAGCCTACGGCCGCAGCGCTCGCGCATGGACTGGAAGCCACGGCTGAGGGCCAGTTTTTAGTACTCGATCTTGGCGGGGGCACTTTTGACGTGTCGTTGCTGCATAAGTTTGACGGTGTCATGGAGATCTGCGCGTCGTCAGGGGATTCTTTGCTGGGCGGAAATGATTTCCGCGATGCTTTATCCCGGTTCATCCTAGCCAAACATAAACTGGCTTTCGAGTCACTACAGTCGGCTGAAAAACAGCGAATTCTAAAAGAAGCTACAGCCCTGAAAAAGGTTCTGACGGACCGTGCGGAATGTGAATATCGCATAGAATGGAGGCAAACGCTTCTCGAAGGCAGGCTAATGCGACAGGAGGTGGAGGAGGTTTGGCAGCCACTGATCAGTCGTCTGCGCAAGCCTATAGAACGGGTTATTCGAGATGCGGGTGTCTCGACGTCTTCCATTGACCAGATTGTTTTGGTCGGTGGTGCGTCACGCATGCCGCTCGTAAGAAATCTGGTGACACGCCTGTTCGGTCGCTTTCCGTTAATTCATCCAAAACCGGATCACGCGATCGCCATTGGTGCGGCGATACAGGCGGCTCTTCACGCTCGCGATGGCGCACTCGACGAAATTATCATGACGGATGTGTGCCCATTTACGCTGGGGATTTCGGCGAAAAATGCCGCATACACACTGGAAGAGGCCGTCATGTCGCCGATTATCGAAAGGAATGCGACTGTTCCGCAAAGCCGTGAGCAGTTCTACTCGACGGTTCATGAACGGCAACAAAAAATTGATGTGGCGGTTTATCAGGGCGAAAATTTACGTCCCTCGCAAAATATCCTGATTGGCAGGATCGAAGTTCCCGTGCCCCCTGACAAGGCAGGTCACCAGTCGATTGGTGTCCGATTTACTTATGACGTCAACGGTGCGCTCGAAGTAGAGGTACGGGTGATGTCGACCGGCGAGGCGCACCGCAAGGTGTTCAACAATCAATCAGGCCTGTCTGAAGCAGAACTGGAACGTCGATTTGCGGAGCTGGCCAATATCAAGACTGCACCCCGCGATCAGCAAGAAAACATTGCCATCATTGCTCGTGCAGAGCGTCTTTACGCGGAACACATTGGCGAAAGTAGAGATGAGATATCGGCAATTCTTATGGAATTTCTTTCTAGCCTGAATAGTCAAACGTTGCGAGACGTCGATCAGCTTCGGGCTAGCTTCACCCAGAAATTGAATGCATTCGAAACCGGCTGGAACAGCCCGCTATGACGGCAAGCTGCTGGGCTTTGTTGGAAATCGATCCGACAAACGATGAAGGTATTATTCGCAGGGCTTACGCTCGTAGATTGCGTGACTTCCGGCCGGATGAAGACCCAGTCGGTTTTCAACGGCTGGTTGAAGCACGCACGGCCGCCATCACGCAAGCCAAATGGCAAACCGCTCGCGACGAGGACGCAGGCGCCGCACAACAAGGTGAACATGAAAATGCCAGCCATGCATCTCCCGACGTTCGGGTTCTCGTTGCGGGAGAGGATGGACTTGAGCGAATTGCGCCAGAGACTGGGCATCAACGGAAAGCGGACTATTCGTCTCTATTTGCTCAAGTGTCAGGGGAGGCTTTCGATAACACGAGGGATGCAAAGACGCTCTTCGATTCGCTAGAAGACTTACTCGCTGAATGCCGTGAAAAAAGAACAAAATTACCGAGCGATGCTTTTTGGACGGCCGGTCCTTGGGCCGCCTTTTTCGATCGTGCCGCCAGCGAGTTGGATCTAAATAGCTACGATGCCTTGATCGCAGCTGTTGCTCGAGGAATGTATGGTCTGTTCCCACCGTGTAAGGACCAAGAGTTGAAGCGCTTGGATGACTACGCTGCCGGGCACGGGATTGCGGCCGTCGTTAATGCAATCGAGCGCGCTGTCCAGTTTTCCGAGCGTGGCGATTTTCTGTTCGATGCGTGCGGTGCCGCGTCTGCGCAAATCTATTTCGAATGGGCGGACATTGCGCGTCAGGGTAACGACATTCTGCATCGCAACGCGGTAGGGCGAAAGGCTTACTTCAAAGGAAAAATACCGCTCGTCCCAATCGATGACCAGCCACATGATGTCGGCGAATCCAGTTTCGGGCGATATCATCGAAAAGCGCTTGAAAATGGCCGATGGCCATGGGTTTTCAATCCGTTGAGAGCACTTTGTCCAGCTTATGTCGTCGCCCGGCATATCGACGCAAAAATTGGCCTATCGTTGTTAGTGCTAAGTCTGATGGCAGCAATTCTGCCCCTCGTCTCGCAGACAAGTAACTACATGGTCGCCGGTATAAGTTGTTTGTTATCGGTCGCAGCATTGCGCGTCTGGTTGGCGTTTTGCTCAAAGAAACTTCTACTCAACCGTTTGATCCACAGAGTTATTGGTGTTGACCGCAAGAAGATATGGAGCAGGACAACGCGGTATGCTGAAATCAATGCGCAAATACCGAAGAGATTGGACGTGTTAGGCGCTCTGTTAACAATGATCGAATTCGGATCGCTTCTCTTCGCTCTGTTGTTCGTTGGTATCCAAGCGGCCCATATATGGGAGGTTAGGCACCTGTATGCCGAGCCAGCCGAACAAATCATCGTTGATACAGTTGTTCCGGTGCTGGAGGGACCTGCACACGGCTTTGGACTGGAATATTCAAGATTTTTCGAATTTTTTTCAAGTATCCAATCAGACCGTTCCGAGGGCGTTCCTCTACGTTCACTTGGCGTCAACACGACTGCTGGAGGGTTGTCGAACAAACTCTGGCTACCCAGAATCTTTATGACAAACGAAGGTGTTCTTACCAAACTGAACACATCATCGATTGAGTTATACAGTCGACAAAACAGAGCCGGCGGCCCCGTTTCAATCAAACTCTGGTGGAATGAGCAGCGTGATGAGAAACTAAGAGCTTTGTCGTTATTGTATCGTGCCGGGGATCCGGCATTGCGGGTCTCCATCGAGGAGATGTTGTTACAATTTTCCGCGTTAATACATAGGCCTCTTGATGATCAGACTGCGCTAACGCAGCAGTTGCTTTGGAAAGTGATGCCTCCTCGAGACCAATCAAGCCTCTCCGAAGCTGATGAAGACATGTTTCAAGCGATAGTTTTGAGACATTTCATGGGACAAGTCAGTAACCCAATAGAGAGGGCGTCAGAGTTAGAACTCTTTTCGCAATTTTATTGGCTGTTAAACGCCAAGGGCGCGGACCTTGTGGAGTCTCTTGCTCTCCGGAAATATTCACTGGTTGCTGAGATCAATGTGCAGAGTTTGGAATATGGAAATCTGCCATCCGATCGACTTTTGAAAAACCTTCTTCAAAGTTGGCTTCGTGATCCTGCAAGCCATGTAGTTTTCCCAAGCCGACGCCAATCCTCGTTCCAGCAATTTGAGCCCTCCGAAATCATCAAATTTCCAAATATTGAAGTATCAATAGCTCGGCGGGCTTTCTTTGAGATAGCTTCATCATTGTTGAACGAAACAAGTCCTGCACGTGTTCGAGAGTTCCTGACTTTCTCCCTGGGTCGGGTTCCACTAGAGCTTCACCCGGACGATGCTAATTTCTGGACGACCGCTGCGGTAAATTTTATCAGCACGATTAGCCGTTCTGGTGAGCTGGATTTCCCAATGCGCACTTATTTGCGCAATAGCAATGAAGAGGTGGAAATCCTTGTGCTACAACTTATGGCACGCGCCTTTCAACGTCCGAAATGATGCTGAAGGTGCATCTGCGTGATCGACGCTGTCGGATTTTAAATCCCGTCCGATATCTGGTTGCGATAAAGCATGTTGCTGGAATCAGATCACGTCTGGTTCGAAGCAGCTCTCAGCGTTCTCGGGCGCAGCAGGATCAGGAAAATCGGTGCACCGATTACTGCTGTGACGATGCCTGCGGGGAGTTCGAGGGGGGCGATGATGCTGCGTCCGATAAGATCGGCAAATACCATCAACACGCCACCGACCACCATGGCAACGGGCAGGCACCGGGCATGGCGTGGCCCGGCGAGGAGGCGTGCGGCGTGCGGAGAGAGCAGGCCGACAAAGCTGACCGCACCGATGGAGGAGACGGCAACACCAACCGCGCAAGCCGCATAAAAGATCGCCCAGCCTCTCGCTTTATCGGTCGGCAGGCCCAGTGATCGTGCCGTGTCATCGCCGAGCGCCAGCGTGTCCAGATGACGGCTGCAGACGATGCCCACGGTGATCAGAAAAGCGAGCCAGGGCAAAAGTGAGAGCGCATCGGCGTTGCCGCGACCGTGGGTGGAACCCGCCAGCCACGACAAGGCTTCTGCGGTTTGCAGCCGCGCTTCGACAACGATGATGGTTGCTGCCGCGCCGAAACTTGCTGCTATGGCAACCCCGGCCAGGATCAGCCGGTCGGGTGAATTCTTTGGCCCGAACAATCGCAGAAGAAAGATGGCTGCAAAGGCACCGCCAAGTGTGACACACTGAAACAGAAACGTGCCGGGTACAAAGCCGGAAAGAAGCCCGACAAGGCTGAACAAGGCCGCTGCCTGTGTGAGGCCAAGCGTTTCGGGGCCGCAAAGCGGATTGCGGGTCACGGCCTGTAAAACGGTGCCGGCTGTCGCCAGCAACGCGCCGCAGGCTAAGGCGACCAGCAGGCGCGGAGCCCGAATATCGAGATTTGCGGCGATATCCGCGATCGACAGGGACACGCTGTCGCCGATCATCAGCGCACCGCCCGAGCCAATCAATGCGATTGCCGCCAGAAGACCGATCAACAGTGACATGGAAGGACGATGCAACGCCGATGGTGTTGCTATGCGACGCTCCGCACCAATCCTTGTGGTCCGCAAGAGGAAGAGCATGACGGGTGCGCCAAAGCAGGCAACAACGACACCGGTCGGAATGATAGAGCCGTTACCGGCAAAAAACTGCACGACGACGTCGGCGAACAGCAGGGTGTTTGCGCCCAGGATCATGGCAAGCGGCAGATGATGGCGATGGCGGGTGATGCCGAGTGCACGAAGGATGTTGGGGATCGCAAGGCCGATAAAGCCTATCGGGCCGGCAAGGGTCACGGCTGCACCAGACAACAGCACGCCGGCGAAGATGCCGGACAGTGTCAGCGTTCGCGTCAGACCGAGGCTCGCGGAAACCTGATCGCCCAATCCAAGCAGATCAAGCGGCCGGGCGATGGTCATCAATACCAGGCAGGACAGGAGGATCACTGGAGCTGCGACCACAATCTTTGACCATCCCGTCTGGTCGAGAATGCCTGATGACCAGAGGATGAGACCGGACGCCCGGTCGTCGGCCAGAAGCACGATGGCGGAAGACAGTGCGGCAAAGCAGAGAGAAATGGCAACGCCTGCGAGGGCGAGCCGGCCGGGTGGGGCACGAAAACCACCGGCAAGCGCGATACAGGCCAGCGCACCAGTCAGGCCGCCTCCAGTCGTTGCGATGATCGACGGCACGGCGACTGGCAGCAGCAGTGTGGATATGACCAGCATTAACTGGGCGCCACTGGTGACGGAAAGAATGTCCGGCGCGGCAAGGGGATTTCGAAGCACGCTTTGCAGAACAGACCCCGCTGTCGCCAAGGCGGCACCGGTCAGGATCGCTGCGACCACTCTCGGAGCACGGCTGGTTTCCAGAATGGCCTGGACCAGCGTGTCGGGGCGTGTTGGAAAGGCGATGATGTCATTCCAGCCGATCAGCCTGCTTCCGAGACGCATGTCGAGTGCCGCCAGAAGCAACAACAGCACGACGCTCGTCAGCCAGAGGAGTGGCAATTCGAGAGAGGAAGAGCCGCGTGGCGCCCGCGGCTTTGTCATTCGGCGGGCCTGTATGACGCACCGGCTGCATCGATCCAGTCGATCAGGCAGTAGGTGCGTTCTGCGTCTTTGGGATGCGGGACAAGATTGACCTTGCAGCCGAAGGCCTGCTCCAGGAGATCGGTCTGCAATACCTGCGAGACAGGCCCTATCGCCAGAACCTCTCCCTTTTTCATCAGCACCACGTCATCAGCAATGTCCATGACCTGATTGAGATCATGGAGTACGGCGATGATCGTCAGGCCTTCCGTATGGTTGAGTTCGCGCAGCAATGTCAGCAGTTCAGCCTGATGGCGAATATCGAGGAAGCTCGTCGGTTCATCGAGAAAAAGCACGCGTGGTTGCTGCGCCAGGGCCATGGCCACCCAGGCACGTTGGCGTTCGCCGCCAGACAGGGTCGCAAGCTGGCGTTTGCGCAATTGCTGCAAGTCGACACGCTTGATGGCACTATCGATGATGTCGCGGTCATCCGCCGAGAGCCGGCCTAGCCACGGGCGGTGTGGGTAACGGCCCTGCTCGACGAGTTCCTCGACGGTCAGGCCAACCGGGATTTCTGGGGCCTGTCCCATCACGGCCACTTGCCGGGCGACATCGCGGCGTCTCAGTTCCGAAAGCGGGCGGCCGAGGAGGGTGATCCTGCCGGACGTCGGCTCTTCCAGTCCGGCGAGGCATTTAAGGAGTGTGCTTTTTCCCGACCCGTTCGCACCGCAAATGACGGTAATGCGGCCGGGTTGCGCCTGCATGTCGACATCGCGTACGGCATAGGCCCGATCATAGGCGACACTCAAACCGTGTGCCTCCAGGGCGGGAACAACGGAGGTCGTCAAACGGCAACCTCGCGCATGGCTTTTCGCAGCGAAGACAGGCTGCGATAACCGACATCAGCCGCTGCTTCATCAAGGCGTACACCCTCGGCCTGCTTGCGCATGACATGGGCCATGCGCAATCGGCGTCGCCATTCTGCGAAACTCATGCCGGTTTCAACACGAAATTTTCGGGTCATGGTTCGGCGGCTCATGCCCAGATTGTCTGCCCAATGATCGATGTCGAGGTCGATTGCCGGTGTTTCCGAGAGGTCACGGCACAGTCGCTGCAGCCGCTTGTCGCTTGGCATTGGCAGCGCAAAAGGGCCCTCCTGCGCGTTGGCAATCTCTTCGAGGATCAGAGCTGCCAGATGTCCGCCGCGACCGTTTTCATCGTAAAGCGTCGGTTGTTCGAGAAACGCGCCGACCGTTGCAGACAGAAGAACGGATGTGGAGATGACACGCGTCGGTTCCCAGCGCAAAGTCAGGCCCGGCTCCGGTTCGATGTAAAGGGATTGCATGGAGACACGTCCATGCGATCGCACCGCATGAGGAATATCCGGCGTGATGAGCAGGCCATAGCCGCTCGGGATGATGAACGAAGTGTCGGGCGTACGGGCGGTCATGAAGCCGTCGACAATTTGCAGCAATTGGCCCCGGCGGTGACTGTGCCAGCCGAAATCGACGCTCTTTTCGTAAACACGCGCCATGGCAGCCACGGGACGCGGCACGTTTTGAAGGTCGACGGCCTTCTGCGGCTGTTTCATTTCGTCTCCAAGTGCGACGGGATACCATGACGACAACGTTCGGCACTGCGCGCGAGCAATAGACGCAGGCTTTGAATTTTTCAAAAGGAAAAGATGGCCTGATTGGCGCAGAATCAGCGATAAGGATCAAATGGGTCAATTTGTGGCCCGATTGCGATCCATTTTGACCTGACAATGGTGATAAAAAAAGTCTACTTAAGCGGCCGAAAGCGGCGGGATCAAGTGAGGCGGCGGGTAACGCCGATGTCTTTGCCCGTCTCGGCAGCACTCACATCACAGGTTCGTACAATGCAACACACCGGCCTTGCAACTCGTAAGCCATCTGCTCGTCTCGCTCGGCTTCTGCTTCTGTCCTCGGGTGTTGCTCTGGGCGTGATGTCCGTTCAGGCCGGTACAGCTTTTGCGCAGGATGCAAACGGTTCCACGCAGCTTGATCCTATCGTCGTGCAGGGAAAAGCCACGGCCAAGGGTGCCCGCGTTGAACAACGTGGTTACGTGGCAAAGGACTCTGCCTCGGCAACCAAGACATCGACGCCGGTCGCGGAAACACCACAATCCATCTCCGTCATCACGCGCGGCGCCATGACCGATCGCGCCGTGCAGACCGTGGCTGACAGCCTGCTCTATAGCTCGAACGTCAATGGCCAGCGGTATGGCAACGACCCACGCTCCGATTATTTTACGGTTCGCGGATTTGCTGCCGATCTCTATCTCGATGGGTTGAGGGTTCCGCAGATTGCCAACCAGACGGGCGGTTACGCGGGCTTTCGTGTCGAACCTTATTTCCTGAACCGCGTCGAGGTTCTACGTGGTCCGAGTTCGGCGCTGTTCGGCCAGACGAACGTTGGCGGTGTTGTCAACATGATCAGCAAAGACCCGCAGGATACGGCGGGTGGAGAGCTCTACACACGCTTCGGCAGCTTCAATCAGAAAGAGATCGGTTTCGATGCGACCGGCCCGATCGGCACCGAATCCGGTCTGAGCTACCGTCTGCAAGGTGTGCTGCGCGACAGCGATGCCATGAACGACTTCGGCAAGAATGATCGTGTCGCCATCAGCCCCACGATCAAGTGGTTGCCGGACGAGGATACCAGCCTGACGGTCTACGGCGCCTACATGAAGGATGATGCAGGCCAGGTGCCGTCGCTCATTCCGGCCGCCGGCAGCGTCTATTCGAACAGTCTGGGTTTGACCATCCCGCTCAGTTTCTCTGATGGCGATCCGTCGCTTGCGATCTACGACAAGGAAACGGCCTATGTCGGATATCGTCTCGAGCACGCGTTCAGCGACGATCTGGTCCTCAGACAGAACTTCCGGTATTCGTATCTCGACGTGAACTACCAGAACCTGTTCGGAAACGGACTGTCTGCCAACCAGCGCACGCTTTCCCGTCTGGTCTATAATGCCCAGCCGACGCTGAACGCTGCGGCACTCGATACCAATCTCGAATACAAGTTTGATACAGGTCCTGTCAGCCATACGTTGCTTGGCGGTGTTGATCTGCAGTGGCAGAACCTTGTCAACGACACAGGCTCGCGGACCGGCCCGACGCTCGACCTCTTCAACCCGGTTTACAACATCGGTGTGATCCCGGCGACGCTGACGACGCATCTTGATCAGACGCAGCGGCAAGCGGGCATCTATCTCCAGGACCAGATCGAGATCGGTGGTTTCCGTCTGACTGCCGGTGGGCGTCAGGATTTCGTCGATACGGATTCCGACAGCACGGTCATCGCCAGCGGGGCGACCACGCCGTACAGGCGCAACAACAGTTCCTTCACCGGCAGGGTTGGTGCCGCTTACGTGTTTGACAATGGCATCACGCCTTATGCGCTTTATTCAACCTCTTTTGCTCCGGTCCTCACTCTGGCCGCGACGCCACTGAAACCAACGACCGGCGAGCTGAAGGAAATTGGCGTCAAATATGCGCCGCCAGGCGAAGACTTCAGCCTGACGCTGTCCGGTTTCGAAGCGACACAGCAAAACGTCGTGAACCGCGTTGCCGGCATCTACTATCAGACCGATGAAGTGCGAGTGCGCGGCATCGAAGTCGAAGCCAACGCCACACTCTGGGATCGTGTCAATCTGACTGCTGCCGCAAGCTGGCAGGACCCAGAGGTCACACGAAGCGAAACGGCATCGCAGGTCGGCAAAATGCCGTACACGGTTCCAAAGCAGCAGCAGTCGCTATTTGTCAGCTATGACGTACCGATGCCGGATGCATGGGATGGAAAGCTGACACTCGGTGTCGGTGCACGCCATCTCGGCAAGACTGCTGGCGACACGGCAAACTCGTTTTTCGTTCCGGGTTATACACTGGTGGATGCCTTCGCCCGTTATGAACACGATCGTTACGCGTTCCAGCTCAACGGCTATAACCTTGGCGACAAGAACTATGTTGCCGGTTGCAACACCACCACGCAGTGCTACTACGGTCAGGGATTGACGGTGGTCGGCACGGTGAGTGTGAAATGGTAACAGCCACGATCGGGAGAAGATCGTTACTGACAGGCTTGGCGGCTCTGGCCGCCATGCCGCGATTGGCTTCGGCAGCCGCACCGCCGCGTGTCGTTACGCTGGAATGGACGTCGACGGAAATCGCACTTTCGCTTGGTATTTCACCGGTCGGCTGCGCAGAGCCGTCCGGTTACCGAACCTGGGTGAACGTCGATACTGACAAGCTCGGCGCCGTTGCCGATCTCGGACGCCGGCAGCAACCGAGCCTTGAGGCCATTCGCAAGCTGCAGCCCGACCTTATCCTGTCTTCCCGTTTTCGCCACGCATCGCTGGCATCGGCGCTTGGTGATATCGCGCCGACACATCTCCTCGACGATCAGGACGATCGAGATATGCTCGCGGCCGTCTACCGCAGCGTCACTCAGGCCGGTGCGGCATTGGACCGGGCGGAGGAAGCCGCTGCCTTGCTGACAAGGTTTGACGAGGACATTGAAGGCCTGAGAACCCGGTACGCTGCCAAGATTGCCGGACAAAAACTGGTCTTGGCTCAACCGCTTCCCGGCGTTCCCCGTTTGCGCATCTTTGCGCCAAATTCCGCCGCCGTCATGTTGATGCAGAGGATCGGTTTTGTTCCCGGGTTTGATATAGCCCCTCAGCCTTTCGGCTTCACCACAATCGATCTCGAGGGATTAGCATCACTCGAGGGGCAGACTACGCTGGTCATTCTCGCTGAGGCGATACCGGAGGATCTGCGTTCAGCCCCATTGTGGCCGGTCCTTCCCATTGTCGTGCAAGATAATGTCCGGGTCACTGGCACGCAGGTCTGGCCTTTCGGTTCGACCGCTTCCTTGCAGAGACTGGTCGGTGAGATTGCCAGCCAGTTCGGCTGAAGGTACTAGAAAGCCCATGCGGCGGACGGACATTCTAAACCTTCTCTTCGAGCAAGCTGAGCTAACTGGCGCTCGCTCGTTTTTTCAGCGGAAGAGGCGCGAGGACCTGTCCCTCGCGGAGTGTCTGGAACCTCATCGGCTCGACGCGATACTTTCCAACTACGGTCGTCGCTTCGGCACGAATGCTTCCCGGATCGCTGTCGCCGGCGAATGGTCGAAGCGGTATTTTTTCTTCGTTGCCAGGCCGATGATTGCTGCCACGATCATGGCCGACTGGTGCGTGTCGCTCGCGCCTGAAAGGGTTGGTCTCAATGTGACCGACGATGGTGACATTATCGGCTTACGCCTGTCGTCATTTGGCAGGCTCCATCGTGCGACATCGTCGGAAGAGCGCTTTGATTTTATCGTCAGGGACAATCTAGCACCGGTTGTTGAGGCGATTGTCGAGGTTTCTAGCCTGTCTCGCAACGTACTCTGGAGCAATGCGGGCAACCTGTTTGAAGGAACGGTACGTGGGTGCAAGGCCCAACTGCCGTCGCCGACACCTGGCTTGACGCATGCGTTCGACTTTCTTGACCTGCCGACCCTTGCTGATGGGACCCGCAATCCTCTTTTCCGGCCGATCGTCTATCCTGTCAAAAATGGCGAGCCGAAACGCCTGCGGCGTGTGTGCTGCATTCGATACCTGCTGGAAACGCTCGATTACTGTGCGACGTGCCCATGCCCAAGAGGCCAATAGTTCGGCCGTTAGTCCCTTGAAATACAGGCTTTTCGGGTCTCGCCTGTCAACGGGTTTTCGTTGAATCCCTCGCCTCCTCTGCAAAAGACGGGCTATTTTCGCACGGCCGCAGCCAAGATTTCCGCTGCCCGTACGGTCCACTACAGACGAACTCACTTTCCCGGTTGACAGCGTCAACTCGTCCGATATTCTATTATAAAGACTTATATAACATAATAATGGAACAAAAAATAACGGGAGCATGAGATGAAGACTCTTTTAGCACTTCTTGTCGGTACTGCCCTGGTTGGCCTGCCGACCGCACTGATGGCTCAGGAAAAGGGTGGGGTGATCAACGTCGCGACCATCGGCGAACCTCCGACCCTCGATCCGATGTCTTCCACCGCCGATCTGGTTGGCATCGTTACCCAGCATATTTTCGAAACGCTTTATACGTTTGACGGCAAATGGAACGTCACGCCGCTTCTGGCGGAAAGCCTGCCCGAGGTGAGTGCCGACGGTAAGACCTATACGATCAAACTGCGCACAGGCATCAAATTCCACGACAACAGCGACATGACCTCGGAAGACGTTGTTGCCTCGCTCACCCGTTGGACAAAGATCGCATCACGCGGCAAGCAGGTGGCCGGTTTCATCGAAACGATCACGGCCACCGATCCGGCAACCGTCAAGATCGTGCTGAAACAGCCTTATGCACCGCTGACGTCGCTTTTTGCCTTCAACAACTCGGCCGCGATCATCATCCCGTCTGACAAGCAGGATGAGCCGATGAAGGAATTCATCGGCACTGGTCCTTACATGCTGAAGGAACGCAAGGCCGACCAGTACATCCAGCTAACGCGCTTCGATGGCTACAAGCCGCGCGATGGCGAAAGTGACGGTTATGGCGGCGCCCGCCATCAGTATCTCGACGAAATCCGTTTCGTTCCGGTGCCTGATGCCAATACCCGTGTTGAAGCTGCCGTTTCCGGTCAATACGACTACGTCGATTCCATTCCGGTTGAATCCTTCGACAAGCTCAAGGGATCGAGCGCATCGCAGCCGGTCATTCTGAAGCCTTTCGGTTATCCGGTCTTCGTGTTCAACACCAAGGAAGGCGTCGCCCACAATGTCGAGATCCGCAAGGCAATCCGCCAGTCGCTGAGCATGGAAGACATGCTGGCTGCTGCCTTCGGCAGCACGGATTTCTACGCGCTGGACGGTGATATCTATCCGAAGCCCTATGCGTGGAACACCGATGCAGGTGTCGAAGGCAACTACAATGTGGCTGATCCTGAAGGTGCTGCCGAAAGCGCCAAGAAGGCTGGCTACGCCGGCGAACCGATCCGCATCCTGACAAGCCGTCAATATGAGTTCCATTACAAGATGGCACAGGTGGCGGCCGAATATCTGAAGATCGCAGGCTTTGCCGTCGATCTGCAGGTTGTCGACTGGGCAACGCTGACGCAGCGCCGTGCCGATCCCAAGCTCTGGGACATCTACATCACCCATAGCCCGTTCCTGCCGGAGCCGGCGCTGATCGGTTCGCTGTCGCCGAGTTCGCCTGGCTGGTGGGATACCCCGGCCCGCAAGGCAACGGTTGATGCCTTCACCTCGGAAGTCGATCCGCAGAAGCGCATTGCGCTCTGGGCCGATGTCCAGAAGGCCATGTATGACGAGCTACCCTACATGAAGATCGGCGATTTCAATGCCGTGGCCGCAAAATCCGGCAAGCTCGAGGGCGTTGATCCGGCTCCATGGCCGTACTTCTGGAACGCATCCATCAAGAAGTAACGCCTCGCCATGCGATACCGGTGTGATGGCGCCGGTATCCTTCTTGCATTGTGCCTCCGGGCATAGGGACAGACCCCATGATACGCTACATTCTCCAGCGCCTCGCTGGCATGATCGTCGTGATGTTCCTTGTTGTCACGATCGTCTTCGTCATCGTGCGCGTGACGCCGGGTGATCCGGCAGCAGTGATGCTCGGACCCGATGCAACGTCACAGGATATTGCCGATCTGCGCGCCAGCCTTGGCCTCGACAGGTCTCTTGGCGTTCAATATCTCTATTATATTGGCCAATTGTTGAAGGGCGATCTCGGTCAATCGATCTTTCTGAACATGCCGGTTACGTCGGCACTGCTTGATCGGGCCGAGCCCACCTTCTTCCTCACGGTGTTTTCGCTTCTCATCGCCGGCGTGATTGCTCTGCCGATCGGAATTTATGCAGCCTATCGTCGCGGCTCTTTTGTTGACCAGGCCGCGACCACACTTGCGATGTTGGCAGCTAGCATTCCTAGTTTCTGGCTGGGCCTCATTCTGATGCAGGTTTTCGCTGTCCGTTTCGGTCTGTTCCCGGTCTCGGGTTATGGCGGTCCGGGCTCCAGTTTCCTTGACCGTATGTATCATCTGACCTTGCCTGCCTTCGCGCTTGGTATCGTCTCTTCCGCGTTGATCCTGCGCTTTACGCGCGCCTCGATGCTCGATGTGCTGGGTGACGATTACATCCGCACTGCACGTGCCAAAGGTCTGATCGAGCGCAAGGTGATCCTCAAACATGCCCTGAAGAACGCCCTGATCCCGATCCTGACGGTCCTCGGTCTGACAGCCGCCGTGCTGATCTCTGGCGCTGTCGTTACCGAGACCGTGTTTGGTCTGCCGGGCGTCGGCAATCTTGTCGTCTCGGCGGTGCTGCGTCGTGACTACCCTGTCATCCAGGGCGCGCTGCTGGTGATCGCCGCGCTCTACGTCCTGATCAATTTTGCGATCGACATGCTCTATCTGTTGGTCGATCCGAGGGTGCGCTACTGATGAGCGATATTGCGATCAAGCCGGCCGAAAGCGAGGGCCGCAAGTTCATCCGCCGCTTCCTGAAGCGCAAGACCGTTGCTTTCGGCGTTGTCGTTCTGACGATCTTCGTGCTGCTGGCGATTTTCGCGCCATGGATAGCGCCCTATTCCCCGTCCAAACTTTCGATCGTGAACCGGCTGAAGCCGCCGAGTGAAATCTATTTCTTTGGTACGGATGAGTTCGGCCGCGACGTGCTGTCCCGCACGATCTTTGCCGGCCGGCTCTCGCTCCTGGTCGGTGCCGCCGTTGTGGCGCTCTCGGCGGTCATCGGGGTGACGCTCGGCTTGCTGGCCGGGTTCTTCAAGAAGCTCGATACGCCGATCGCGCGTCTCATCGATGCCATGATGGCGTTTCCGGATATTCTTCTGGCGATTGCCCTTGTTGCAGCACTTGGGCCGTCATTGACGACTGTCATCATTGCGCTCTCGATTGTCTATGCGCCGCGGCTTGCCCGTATCGTCCGTGCTTCGACGCTCGTCATTCGTGAACTGCCCTATGTCGAGGCAGCACAGGCTCTGGGTATTTCCACCTTCCACATCATGACGCGCCATGTGCTGCGCAACCTGCTGTCGCCGATCATGGTGCAGGCAACCTTCCTTTTTGCCAGTGCGATGCTGGCAGAAGCCGGGCTCTCCTTCCTTGGGCTCGGTGTCAGCCCCGAAATTCCCACTTGGGGCACCATGATTGCCGCAGGCCGCCAATATATCGGCCAGGCAGACTGGATGACGCTGTTCCCCGGCGTCGCCATCATTCTCTCCGTGCTTTCGCTTCAGATGGTCGGTGACGGCCTGCGCGATATGCTCGATCCAAAACTTCGAAAGGACCTGTAAATGACCGGTGAAAAAACGGCCAAGCCGCTTCTCCTCACCAATGTGAAGCCGATGGCCTTCGGCGCCGACACTCCCTCTGGTGTCGTCGATATCCTCGTCGATGGTGAAGGCAAGATCGCCAAGATCGGTCCTCAGCTTGCAGTGACCGACGACATCACCCGTGTTGATGGCAAGGGCGCCTGGATTTCTCCGGGCTGGGTCGATCTGCACGTTCATATCTGGCATGGCGGCACCGATATCTCTATCCGCCCCTCAGAATGCGGTGCCGAGCGCGGCGTGACGACGCTGGTTGATGCGGGATCGGCGGGAGAAGCGAATTTCCACGGCTTTCGTGAGTATATCATCGAACCATCCAGAGAGCGCATCAAGGCGTTCCTCAATCTCGGTTCGATTGGTCTCGTGGCCTGCAATCGCGTTGCCGAACTGCGCGATATCAGAGATATCGATCTTGATCGGATTCTCGAATGCTACGCCGAAAACAGCGAGCATATCGTTGGGTTGAAGGTTCGCGCGAGCCATGTGATCACCGGCTCCTGGGGCGTCACCCCGGTCAAGCTCGGCAAAAAGATCTCCAAGATCCTGAAGATCCCGATGATGGTCCATGTCGGCGAGCCGCCGGCACTCTATGATGAAGTGCTTGAAATCCTTGGACCCGGTGACGTCGTCACCCATTGCTTCAACGGCAAGGCGGGCTCCAGTATCATGGAAGATGAGGACCTGTTCAATCTGGCCGAACGCTGCGCCAGTGAGGGTATTCGCCTCGATATTGGTCACGGCGGCGCATCGTTCTCGTTCAAGGTTGCGGAAGCTGCGATCAATCGTGGCCTGCTGCCGTTCTCGATTTCGACCGACCTGCACGGCCATTCGATGAACTTTCCGGTCTGGGATCTGGCAACGACAATGTCGAAGCTGTTGTCCGTCGGCATGCCCTTCGACAAGGTCGTGGAAGCGGTCACCCATGCCCCGGCATCGGTGATCAAGCTTTCGATGGAAAATCGTCTTGCTGTCGGTCAGCGGGCCGATTTCACGGTCTTTGATCTTATCGATTCCGACATTGAGGCGACGGATTCAAACGGTGATGTCTCCGTGCTGAGCAAGCTGTTCGAACCGCGTTATTCGGTCATCGGCAGCGAAGCGATCACGGCCAGCCGTTACATCCCGCGCGCCCGCAGGCTGGTTCGTCACAGCCACGGTTATTCCTATCGTTGATACGCGAAACAAAAATCGCAAATGGGAGCTTACGTGAGCACCTCTCCAGTAAAAACCAAAATTGCAGCCTCGCCCTACGAGCGTTTGGCCGCACTCGGCATTACCCTGCCGCCACCGCCGCCGCCGATTGCCAACTTCGTCACGCATGTGATCGAAGGCAACATGCTCTACCTCTCCGGCCAGGGGCCGCGTGAGACAGACGGTTTCCTGCATGTCGGCAAAGTCGGCGCCGAAGTCGGTGTCGAGGATGCCTACAAGCATGCCCGACTGACCGGTATCAACCTGCTTGCGGTAATGCATGACGCGCTGGGCGATCTCTCCCGCGTCAAGCGCGTCGTCAAACTGCTCGGCATGGTCAATGCTGTCCCGGAATTCCTCGACCATCCCAACGTCATCAATGGCTGCTCCGATCTCTTCAACGACGTGTTCGGTGAAGAGGTTGGCCAGCATGCCCGCTCGGCTGTGGGCTTCGGGTCTTTGCCGGGAAATATCACCGTCGAGATCGAAGCAATCGTCGCGCTGCGCGACTAGAGGAGAATGTCAGTGGTTGCGCCAGCCCATGATCTTTTCGATACGTTCCGCCGACGCGCGCACATGCGCCGTGTAGTGGTTTTCGTCCGAAAAGGCCTTCTGTTCGGGAAGGACGATGGAGATGGTGGCAACGCACTGGCCGTCGCGATCACAGATCGGCGAAGCAATGCATGCAACGGCATAGTCCGACTCTCCCGCCTGGATCGAAAGACGCGACTGGAAGGCCGCGCCTGCGGACTGAGACAGGACTTCCGGGTCCATCTCCGCCCGTCCCGTCGGCGAAGTCTTGGCGCAGCGCCTGAACAGCTCGACGCGCTCCTGTTCCGGCAGGTGCCCGGCCAGCAGGCGCCCGGAGGCAGTCCAGTTCAGAGGAACTCGGGTTCCGACGCGCGACGCGACCTGAAAATGGCTCGGGCCATCCGCCATCGCCAGCACCAGCATGTAGTCGCCATCGCGGCCACAAAGCTGGACCGTTTCGTCGGCTTCACGGCAAAGATCGTGCATTTCATGCGTGGCAACGCTCATGAAATCGAGCGATCGCGCATAAGCAAGACCGTAATGGTAAAGCCTTGGTCCGAGCCACACGGAACCATCCGCGTTGCGCGACAACATCGTCTTTTCGACGAGATCGTCGACGATCACATAAACGGTCGAAAGCGGGGCCTTGACTGCCTTGGCTATGGCGTAAACGCCAGCCGGTGCGCCGGTTTCGTAAAGGTAATCAATGACCTGCAAAGCACGGTCAATCCCACTCACGCGGGAGCGGCGCGCGGTTTTTTCGCCTGCCGTCTCGTCACCGGAAGCACTGGTCATGGGGTGAACCGTCGATGATGTCTTGCCGTCCAATTCCACGCTCCTCGTATGCAGATGCGAGCTTATTACATAACTATGGCATACGCTTCAGTAAGGGAAATCACAAGGCCCCTTGGTCTGAGGCATTCGAAATTGGAGACCACAATGTCTGATGATATCCGCACCTCAATTGGACTTCGCCCGGTGATCAATGTGTCCGGCACCATGACAAGCCTCGGCGCGTCGATCGTGGTTCCGGAAGCAATTGCTGCCATGTCGTCGATCCTGCCGCAGTTCGTTGAAATCAACGATCTGCAGCGCAAGGCGAGCGCCGTTATCGCCCGGCTTACGGGCGGCGAGGCAGGATTTGTCACGGCTTCCTGCTCTGCGGGCATTTCGCTCGCCGTTGCGGGCGCCATTACCGGCAACAACCTGCTGGCCATCGAGCAACTGCCGGATCGCGCTCCCGAGAAAAACGAAGTTCTCGTGCAGATGGGGCATGTCGTAAGCTACGGTGCGCCAGTCGATCAGGCCATCCGCCTTGCCGGCGGCAAACCGGTGCTGGTCGGACAGGCTACCTCGACCCACCGTTTCCACATGGAGCATGCGATCACCGAAAAGACGGCCGCCGCCGTTTATGTCGTTTCGCATCATGTTGTCGATTACGGTTTGCTGAACCTCAAGGAATTCGTGGAAATCGCCCATGCCAAGGGTGTTCCCGTGATCGTCGATGCAGCTTCGGAATATGATCTCAAAATATTCCTCGAGCAGGGTGCGGATATTGCTCTTTATTCCGGTCACAAGTTTCTGGGCGGCCCGACGTCGGGCATCGTTGCCGGACGCAAGGAACTGGTGCGCCATGCCTTCCTTCAGAACATGGGCATCGGCCGCGGCATGAAGGTCGGCAAGGAAAGCATCTTTGGTGTGATGGCGGCACTGGAGGCCTGGGAAAAGCGGGATCATGCTGGCATTCGCGAAAGGGAAACCAGTTACCTCAACCTGTGGAAACAGACACTCGACGGTCGACCCGGTGTCACCGCGCTGATCGAACCCGATCCCACCAACAATCCTCTTGACCGCATGCGCGTCATCATCAAGGCGGAGGAAGCCCATATCACCGCCTGGGATCTTTCCGATGCGCTGGCGCGTGGCACTCCGCCGATCATCGTTCGCGACCATGAGGTCGAGCACCACTACTTCTATCTCGACCCATGCAATCTGCATCCTGGTCAGGAAACGATCGTTGCAAGGCGTCTGACAGAAGAACTCGAAAAGGCGCGTGCCTCGAACGAAATCATCGCGACGCCGATCGAAAACCGCAGCAAGCACCGCTTCGACGGCGCGCTTCGCTGGCCGGATTGATCATCAGAGCGAAACACAGACAGAGGAAGCAAGCATGGCAGGTATCCAGGCACAAACCAGCGCAGCGGCAGACCCCGTTCTTTCCGTTCGCAACCTGACGACTTCATTCTTGGTGGATGGCGCGTGGAAGCCTGTCGTCCGAGATGTTTCCTTTGATGTCGCCCCCGGCGAAACGGTCGCGATTGTCGGCGAGAGCGGTTCGGGCAAGAGCGTGACCTCTCTTTCGATCATGCGTCTCCTCCAGGCGGATTCGAGCCGTATCGAAGGCAAGATCCTGCTTGGTGGTCGGGATCTGCTTGCTCTTCCCGAGGAGAAGATGCGCAACGTTCGCGGCAATGATGTCGCGATGATCTTTCAGGAGCCGATGACATCGCTCAATCCGCTCTTCACGATCGGCGACCAGATTTCCGAGGCGTTGCTTTGCCACAAACCAATGTCGAAGGCCGAGGCGCGGGCCGAAACCATCCGGTTGCTGGAAAAGGTGCGTATCCCTTCTGCGGCGTCGCGTTTTGACGAATACCCACACCGCTTCTCCGGCGGCATGCGTCAACGTGTGATGATCGCAATGGCGCTTGCGTCACGTCCGAAGCTGCTGATTGCCGACGAACCGACGACGGCTCTCGATGTAACGATCCAGGGTCAGATCCTCGATCTCATCAAGACGTTACAGGAAGAAGAGGGAACGTCGGTGCTGTTCATCACCCATGATATGGGTGTGGTCGCGGAGATCGCGGATCGTACCGTCGTCATGTATCGCGGCGAGCAGGTGGAAACAGGCGCCACGGCCGACATCTTCCACCGTGGGCAGCATCCTTACACGCGTGCGCTGCTATCTGCTGTCCCGGTTCTCGGGTCGATGAAGGGTTACGAACGCCCACTGCGGTTTCCAGTGGTCAAAACCGCAACCGGTGAATCGAAGCTGCCGGTGGAGACGGCCGATACCGTCGCCTCCAGCTTGCGCCCGGTACTGGAGGTCAAGAACCTCACCAAACGTTTCGATATCCACTCAGGTCTTTTCGGCAAGCTGACCGGTCGCGTCCATGCCGTCGAGAATGTCTCGTTCGACCTCCATGCTGGTGAAACGCTATCGTTGGTTGGCGAGTCGGGCTGCGGCAAATCAACGACGGGCCGGGCCATCATGCGTCTCATCGATGCGCAGAGCGGTTCGGTCGTTGCCGATGGCAAGGATGTGTTGGCGCTGGACAAATCGGGTCTGCGCGAAATGCGCAAATCGATCCAGATGATTTTTCAGGACCCCTTCGCCAGCCTCAATCCACGTATCCGCGTTGGTGATGCCATTGCCGAGCCCTTTCTCGAGCATAAGATGGGCAATGCCAAACAGGCGAAAGACCGTGTTGCGGATCTCCTGGAAAAAGTCGGCCTTACGCCTGATATGGCATCGCGCTTCCCGCATGAATTTTCCGGTGGCCAACGCCAGCGCATCTGCATCGCGAGGGCTTTGGCGCTGGAGCCGAAAGTGATCGTTGCGGATGAGAGCGTGTCGGCGCTCGACGTGTCGATCAAGGCGCAGGTCATCAACCTGATGCTAGACCTGCAGCAGAACCTGAACCTTGCCTTCCTCTTCATTTCGCACGACATGGCTGTTGTCGAACGCGTCAGTCACCGGGTTGCCGTGATGTATCTTGGAGAGATCGTCGAGATCGGTCCGCGGGCTGCGGTGTTTGAAAACCCGCAGCATGCCTACACCAAAAAACTGATGGCGGCCGTTCCGGTGCCGGACCCCGATCGTCGGAGCGAAAAGCGGTCCGCCGCAAACGACGAAATCAAAAGCCCGGTTCGCTCCGTCGATTATGTCGTCAAGCCGCTGGACTATCGCGAGGTGTCTCCGGGACATCTTGTGGCGGTCTGAGAAGGGGCAGGTCCCGCGTCTTTGACGTTCAGTCACCAGCGCGGCACCTTGCGCTCGTAGGTCGGGTCAAACTTCTTCATGTAGGCCGTGTCGTCACGCTCTTTCATCGCCGTCTGCTCATACAGAGCGGCGAGTTTGGCGAGCTTGCTTCGGTCGAGGGCGACACCAAGACCAGGCTCGGTCGGCACCTTCAGACGGCCGTTCCGGAACGTGAATGGTGTTCCTTCGATCACGTCGACGCCGGTCCAGGGATAATGTGTATCGCAGTCATAACTGAGGTTTGGTGTGGCAGCGGCCACATGCGTCATGGCGGCAAGCGTGATACCGAGATGCGAGTTCGAATGCATTGAAACTCCGAGCCCCAATGTTTCGCAGATCTTGCCGAGATGGGTCGAGGCGCGCAATCCACCCCAGTAATGATGATCTGACAGGACGATCTGCACGGCGTTTTTGCGGAAGGCCTCGGCGATCTGATCGAACTCCAGAACGATCATGTTGGTGGCAAGCGGAAGCGAAGTGGCCGCCGCCACCTTTGCCATCTGGTCCATGCCGATAACGGGGTCTTCAAGGTATTCCAGAACGCTCTCGAGTTCACGGGCGATGTGAATGGCGGTTTCAACCGTCCAGCCGCCATTTGGGTCGATCCGCAACGGGTGATCTGGAAAAGCCTTTCGCAATTTCCGCATCGTTTCGATTTCGAGATCGGGATGCAGCACACCACCCTTCAGCTTCAGCGATTGGAAGCCGTATGTTTCGACCATCTTCTGCGCTTCACCGACCATCTGGTCAGGGGTCAGGACCTCTCCCCATTCATCAGGTTCTTCGCCGATGTGGGCCGCGTATTTGAAGAACAGGTAGGCGCTGAAGGGAACGCTGGTCCGAACAGTGCCGCCCAAGAGGTCGGAGACAGGCCGCCCGAGCAACTTGCCCTGAATATCGAGGCAGGGCACTTCGAAGGCGGATGCGACGACGTCTGTCAGCTTGTGATCTGCCACGGCTGACTTCGCATTGATGCCACCGCCTCCGGGCAAAGCGGCAATCACCCGCGATTTCAGTTCGTGAAGGTGAAACGGGTCGAGGCCGACCATGGCAGGCGCCGCACGTCGCAGGCCGTCAAGTGCCTTGATGCTTCCGTAGCTCTCCCCAAGACCCACGGTACCATCGTCACAGACGACCTCGATAATAGTCCTCAGGGCGTGAGGTTGGTGGACGCCTTTGCAGTTCAGCAGAGGCTTGTCAGGGATGGCAACCGGTGTGAGATGGATTTCGGCGATCCGCATAAAAACTCCTATCGCCACCAGCTACGCGCTGCCGTCAGCGCGTCGTCCAGAGGTGGCAGTTCGGGATGCCAATGGCGCTCCCATTCGAGACTGATGGGTATTTGTCGATCACTTGATCGAAGCAGTGAAATCAGGTCCGCCATGGGAAAGTTGCCGTGGCCGGGCAGCACATAGCGTCGGCGTCCTGCATCATCCAGCCTGCTGTCCTTGACGTGCAGATGGACAACGCTTTTGGCAATGTTTTGCCAGACGGTTGCGAGATCGGAGCCCTTGGCCCAGGTATGATGGGTATCCCACAAGATCTGCGCTGTCGGCACGCGCTCGACAAAAGCGAAGAGCTGTCTGGAATCGGCCAGTGCATCGTGGGTCTCGATCATCAGATCGACACTGAGTTGGCGCGACTGTCGCATTGCCTGCCAATCACTCAGCAGCTTTTCAGCGTGCGACATGTCGTCAGCGCTTAACTGCCCGCCGCCATCGAAAATACGAAGATGAGCGATCCCCGCTGCTTCGGCCCAGGGGATGAATGGTTCGACGGCGGAGAGGTCTTCGCTTTCGAACAATCGGACCGATGTGTTGAGTGCAGCCACCTTGAGATTGCGTCCGGTCAGGAAAGTGGCAAACCGGTCAGGGCTGCCAAACTCAGCCTCCAGTGCCGCGATCAGATCAACCGTACCGGCCAGTGTTCGCAATTCCACACATGCGATGCCATGGTGTCGGGCGAGGTCGGCGACCTCGTGCAGATTGAGTTCAGAACAGCCGAGTGTCGAAAAGCTGTAGTCGAACGTCTTCATGCCATGCGCTCCATATCCTGCTTGAAAACGGGGTGCAGAGGTGGAAGGCCAGTGATGAAACGCTCGATTTCCGTGATGGCGAGATCGGACAGCGCCCGCAATTCATTGCCCAGCGCCCCGGCAATATGTGGGGTGAGAACGACATTGGGCAGATCGTAGAAGAGACTGTCGGTCGGTAGAGGCTCCGGTTCCGGCGTGTCGATCAGGATGCGCAGCCGTCCGGATTTTGCTTCCAACAGCAATGCATCGTGGTCGACGAGCCAGCCGCGCGCAGTGTTGATGAAGACCGCATGGTCCGCCATCAATGCAAGCTCGCGGGCGCCAATCATGTGGCGGGTTTCCGGCAAGATCGGTGCATGCAGCGAAACCACGTCGGACCAGGCGAGAAGCGCATGCAGATCCATTTTCGTTGCACCCAGGGCCGAGGCGTCTGCCTCGGAGAGATAGGGGTCGTAAACGCCGATCTCGAAATTGCCCCGGCCAAGCATTTCGATCACCAGCCGCCCGATGCGGGATGCGCCGACAATGCCGATCCTGCGATCATAAGTGCCGAGGTAAGGCAGGCTCATGCCGCGCCGGCTGCCAAAGCCGCCGGTACCGCGCTCTTTCCGGTGCTCATCGCGCAGGCGAAACACATCCTTGCAGCACATGATGATTGCCGCGTAGGTGAACTCCGCCACCGGCACGGCCATGGCGGATGCCGCCGTCGTCACCAGAATATTGGACGTTTCCCAAAATTCGGGAGGTGCGACGTTGCGCACCGATGAAGCGGCATAAGCCAGCATTTTCAGTTTTGGTGCCCGGGAAAGCCGTTCTCTTGTCAGCGATGGCGTACCCCATGCTGCCAGCAGAATATCGGCCTCCGCCAAGGCTTTGCTTCCTTCTGCCGTATCGAAATCAGTGCAGGGAAAACCCGCAATGATGTCCGTTACGGCATTCAGCCGTGCCCATTCTCGTGATCCGAAGAACCCTTTGGGAAGCTCTTCGCGCATGGCGATCAACAGCCGTGGTTTTTCAGGGGACTTTTTCATGCGCGCACCGGGCTGGAAACGGGCCGGACATCAATGCGAGAAACGTCGATTGCGATTGGGTTTGATCCCGGCCGCAACAGGATATCGAGATAGAGTTCGGGCGGCGCGCTACCCGGCCGGAGTTTTAACGGTGGCGTACGCAGCGCGCCTTTCCATTGGATATTTGGGAAAGAAAAAACTGTGCCATCGTTGTCGCGGAAGGGAGCGAGCGCTGTTGCTTCCTGTCCTTCCGTCGCAACATCTTTCAGGCGCAGCGATATGCCAAGCACCCCCTCATGTGCAGGTACGTCGATATCGCAGATCGCTTCCAGCCAGACGCCTGTGCCGGGGTGAACAAGCTCTCCGCCGAGACGGTGGTTCTTTTCAATCATGTCGGTCACGACCCGCGCTGACGCGTCCGGCGCCAGATTGCCGGCTGGGTTGTTGATTGGATCGAAACGGTCGTCTCTTGCCAAAATGCGATCGGTGGCACGGGGCACAATCGTTTCGAGATAGGTTGCCAGCAGCTTTCCGACGGCGAAGGCACCCGGCACCGAAAAATGGGTGCCATCGTCGGAATAGCCCGGATAAGGCTCACCAAACTCGCTTTCGGGGTCGACCCAGACCACGTTCCAATCGAACACATGGCAATTGGCGTGGCTTGCGGCAAACTCGATACTCTGACGGTTGATCCAGTGCGCTTTTGCCCGTTCGGCACCGCCAGCCGGCCATTTTCCGACGCCGCGGGCCAGTATAGGGAGCAGGATCACGGTCTTTCCGGCGTTGAGCAAGGCTGACGCGATCCGTGCCCGTGTATCGGCAATCGTCTGACGGCTCTCCACCATCATGTCGTTGGTGCCGGCATCGACCAGGATCAGATCGAAATCCGATTGCAACAGTCGCGGCAGGCGCCGCTCGATCTCGACCGCTTTTTGACCGGAAACCCCAAAATTGAGGCCGGAAAAGAAGCGGCTGACACCGGGCCGATTGCTGGGCTCCCAGCCGGATGGGACGGACGGATCATGATGGACCGGGCAGCTTAGCCTGCCATGCGACAGGACCTCTGCCCAGCTCATCCAGCCGCGTGCCGATGTGGCAAGCGAGCCCGCGTCGCCGATATGGTTCTGCTGGACGAGCGATGTTCCGAGCACGGCAATTCGGCTCGCCCTTGGTAACGATACGGACATGGTTTTACCAGGATATCAGGAGAACAGAACGCCGCCATTGATGTCGTAGCAGGCGCCGGTGATGTAGGCAGCATCATCAGATGTCAGGAATGCCACCAGACCGGCGACGTCCTCGCTCGACCCTTCACGCTTCAGCGATGTGGCACCGGCCACCCGTTCGCGCACCTCGGGTTTGGTGAAGGTGTCGTGGAAGGTTGTCGAGATCATCCCGGGGCAGACGGCGTTGACGCGAATGTCTGGGCCGGCTTCCTTGGCGAGGCCGCGGGTGAACGTCATGACGGCGCCCTTGGAGGTCGCATAGGCGAGCGCGCCCGGACCGCCGCCATCGCGACCGGCCTGCGATGAGAAGGTGACGATTGCGCCACCCTTCGCCATCTTCGGCAACGCTGCCTTTGTGGTGAGGAAGAGCGAGGTGAGGTTGACGTCGAGTACCTGGTGCCAGAAGGCTTCGTCCATTTCGGCAATCGTCTTGCGGGCAATCAGGCCACCAGCGACATGTACGAGACCATGAATCTCGCCAAACTTGTCGACAGCGGTCGAAATCGCCGCCTCGACGTCGCTTGCTTTGGTAAGATCCGCCTTGATCGCGATGGCCGAGCCTCCGATTTTTTCGATTTCGGCAACGGCTGTGGCCGCGCCATCGGCTGCACCGTTATAGGTCAGCACGACATTGGCACCTTCCTGCGCAAAACGGATGGCGCATGCACGGCCGATATCCCGGCCTGCACCGGCGACGACAACAGTCTTTTTGGTGAAACGTTGCATTTGAAAACCTCGCATTGACTAGAATTGCTTGGGAAGGGAGAGCTTGAAACGCTCGTCGTCGACATCGCTGAAGTAGATGTCTGTCGAAAAACCCTGATCGTCGATGAAGCTGAAAATCCGCTTCGGTTCGTTCAGGCTGTAGGGCACGAGAAGGGTGACCAGGCGATGCCGGGTTGAGGCCGGGACAGTCGCGCAGACGTGATGATGGATATCGAGACCCTCGAATTCCTTCGGGTCGATCTCGGGAAATCCTTCAATGGCTGTGATTTGCGGTGTGCCTGCCGACGAGAAGACGAACTGACCGTAGAAACCCGCTTTCTTGCCGGTGTATCGAAAACTCGATCGACCGGTCTGCGGCGCCCCGAGTGTATGGCAGAGCCATTGCAGTTCCTGGGGTTCTTCGCATTCAACCTCATCAACAAACACGAAATAGCTGTCGTTGACGAAGTGGATTTCGCGTTCTGCCTTGCGGACCAGCGGATTTCCAACCTGATAGGCGGCCGTTGCATCGCCAAGGATGCGAACATGACCGGGCTTTTCTTCCACGGATACAATACGACCCGCGGCCCGCCGTGCCAGCGCCTTGTCTTTCTCCGCATATTGGCCTTTGCCACCAATCAGCACCGCATTTTTCGAGCGTGTCTGCCGGCGCCAGTTCAGGTGCATCTGTGAATTGAAGGCGACATAATAGCCCGACTGTATCGCAAGGTCTTCGCCATAGGCATAAAGCGCAAAGGCATTCTGATCGCCATGGCTGTGGCTGAGCGATCCATACGGGCTCGATTTGAAGACGAACTGCAGATGCCGGTCCGGGTCTTCCATATGTTTCTGGATGGTTACCCAGCCGATATCGTCAAACACCGCAAGTGCTGGCAGGTCAGCCGGCGAGACGGGCTCGACCTGGCGGTAATCATGGCGGTAGACCAGATCATCAAAATTCAGATCCCACCAACCGTAATTGTAAAAGGCCATTTCCGTCCCGGCCGCATCTTTTTTGAGGCGATCGAAATACCATTGGTAATGACCGTTGCCGGTCACCCCTGCAAACTGCCTCACATTGTAACCCACCTTCAGTCCGGGAAGATCGCCCAGGGTGGAATCGTCACCGAAATTGGCGCGGCGGGTGCCGGGCGCCTTGGTGTAAAGCGGGAACCGTCCAGTGTTCTGGAAGAATGGCCGCTGGTAGAGGTCGTAACCGATATAGGAGCGGATCAGGTTGGCGGCTTCGATGAGATAGGCCATACCGGTCATCCAGTAATGTGGCCCTTCGGCCCAGCCGCCATCTGTTCCCGCCCATGGCGAATAAAGCGTAGCGAGGAACTCAACTGTATAGTCGAGCCATTCGCCGGCTTCGTCGCTTTCCCCAAGCAGAGAAATGCAGGCGGGGGTGAGGACGGCAGACAGCGAACGAACGGCGTGGCTGTCATAAGGGAAGACGTGAATGCGTGCATGGGCTGTCACGTGGTCTGCGACTTCACGCGTCCGGCGCAGCAGCACATTTCTGACGGTCTCTCGTTCGTCTGCGCTCAAATGGTCGTAAAGCCAGTCGTAACCCCAGGCGAGGGCGACAACGACGCGGAACCCTGCCTCGTCGTTATAGGCGCGCGATGTTGCGCCATTCGGGTTCCAGGCGGCAACGGATAACAGCCAGTCCCGGGCGGTGTCGAGAAGGTCTTCCCGTCCCAACACCCGACCGGCAATCGCCAGATGGCGGATTGCGTAAATCACTTCCTGGCAATCGATATACATCTGGCGCCACAGCGTCGCGACGCGGATGTTGTTCGGGTAAGGTTGCGGTTCCGGCATGATCGGCCGGTCGATCCACGGTTTTACCGACTTCTCGAAAAAGTCGGCCCAGCCGCAATGGTCAGGGTCTTTGGCCACGGCGTCGGCGAAGACTTTCAACTGATCGGGATTGAGCCAGAGCCTCGGATGGGATTTGTGGGCAGCCTCATGACGGGTTGCCCTGCTGGGTACCGGTGTTTTGGGCAGTGCCGCGACGATCTCGAAACTGCGCACCTTGCTCCAGTTCGAAAGAGGCGCTGCAGCATTCTGGTCCCAGAGGGCATAGGTCCAATGATAGTGACCTTCCGCCAGGGCTTCATCCGGCGTGAAGAAATTCCACGCGAGGTCTTCGAATATGTGCGTCTTCGCGTCTGAAAATCCGGGATCGGTCGAGATGCGCAGAACGTAGCGTGCGCCATCATCGATATCGGGCAGCCAGGAAAAACGCGGCGGGTTCTCGGTGGGCGGTGTTTGCTCGCTCGGCATGTAACCAATGGTCAAGGAACCGGGGCGCGGTTCATCGAGATGAGCTTGTCTGGCAATCGCCGAGGCAGAGGGACGCATTGCGCTCTAACTCCTTAAAAAGCAAAGGGAAAGGATGGCGGCGACAGGGCCGCCATCATGATAGACAGTGTTATTGTGCCGCCTTGTACTGACGGTCGTAGGCCGATTGCATGATCTTGATGACCTCGTCGTAACCGAGCGCTGTCAGCCTCTTTTTGTAGGCATCCCAGCCGGTATCGACGTCCTGGGCGCCAAGCACCCATGTCTGCTGCATCTCGGTCATGTAGGTGAGAAGGCTCGGCCAGTAACGGTCGAAGGTGGCCTTCTCCTCGGCGTTCAAAGACACGCCCATGAACTCGTCCTTGAGGCAATTGCACTTGTCGTAGAGATCGATGCCTTCCAGCGCGATCTTGTTGGTCCACTGGCGCTCGTATTCGTAGTCCATCCAGTAGCCGCGCGGCACCTGGGCGCCGACGGCCCAAAGCTGGGCGTTCACCGGGTCCTTGTTCTCCAGCACTTCCTTTTTGAACTGCGGCTTGCCGTCGACCATTTCGAAGGTTTGACCCTCGACGCCGAAATTCGACAGGATGCGGCCTTGCTGCGAGAACCAGAAATCGAAGTACTTGATCGTTTCGACCGGGTGTTCGTTGGTTGCCGAAATTGCCCAGCCGACGGGCTGAACACGCAGCCGTCGCGCATCCTCGAAGCGTTGACCCGATACGGTCTTGGGCGGCAGCATGGGCTTCAGCGCGAAACCTTCGATCTTTGGCGACAGGGCGTCGTTATAGGTCGAGGTGCTGGCGAACCAGTCATGCGTCATGCCACCGAGATTGTTGCCAAGAAGATATTCACGCGAACGGGCGCCGCGGGTGAAGATCTCCTTGTCGATCAGGCCTTCCTTGTACCACTTGGCAACATTTGAAATCCCAATCTTGTAGTTCTCTTCAGCCCAGGGATGGCGGAGCTGTCCGTCATAGACGGCAAAGTCTCCGTAACGCTCGGACCCTGAAACACGGGCGTCCCAGAGATTGATGAGACGGACCGCATCGATTTCCTCACGGGCAAAATACGGAACTTCATCCTTTTTACCGTTGCCGTTCGGGTCTTTGTCCCTGAACGCCTTGAGGACCTCGTGGACCTCTTCCGGCGTTTCGGGCTGCTTCAGTCCCAGCTTGTCGAGCCAGTCCTGGCGGATGAACCAGCCGCGCGAATATTTCCCGTCTGGCACATATGGAATGAAATAGAGTTTGCCGTCCGGTCCGGAAATCGCATTGCGAATGTCCTTGTGGCTATCGAAGAAGGCTTTCAGGTTTGGTGCATGTTCCTCGATCAGCTCGTCGAGCGGGATGAAGGCTCCTTCAAGACCGTAGCGGATGAAGTCTTCCTTCAGGCCGCCGGAGGCGTCGCCGCCGACGATATCGGGAAGATCACCCGAGGCGATCAACAGGTTGAAGGCATCACGACTGCTGGTCGTCGCCAGCGATGCGACGTTGCGGACGTGGATATTGGTGATCTCCGCAGCTTTCTGCTCCACCGGCCACTTTTCCGAATAGACGTATTTGTCGCGGAAGTGGAAATGGATTGTCAGCTCCAACGGGTCTTCCGATATCTTGCCGGCATCTTGTGCAAAGGCCGGCAAGGCCATTGTCGCTGCTGTCATCAACGCCAGAAGGGGCGCGCCTTTTCGTAGTTTTCTCACAGGTTCTCCTCCCTTGTGCTGCTACTCTTTGACTCCGCCCAGCAGAATTCCTTTGGTGAAATACTTCTGCGCATAGGGGTAAATGATGAGGACGGGGATGATTGACGCGATCATGATCGCGGATGTAACGGTCTCGAACGAGTAATGGGCAGTCAGCAGGCTCGAGGCGAATTCATCGTTCGAATTGAGATCGACGACGACGCGTTTCAGATAGACCTGCAGCGGGATCTTCTCCTCCCCACGCAGCAGGACCATGGCCCAGAAATATCCGTTCCAGCGCGACACGATGCAAAACAGAGCAACGGTAACGATGGCCGGCTTGGAAAGCGGAATGAACACCTTCCAGAGCAGTTGCAGCTCGCTGGCGCCGTCCATCTTGGCGGCTTCCTCGAAGGATTTTGGGACCGCTTCAAAGAAGTTGCGCAGCAGGATGACGTTGAAGGCGCTTGCCGCAAAGCCGATGATGATGCCGAAACGGCTGTCCAGCAGGCCAAGATCGCGCATGTTCAGGAAGAACGGGATCATGCCGGCGTGGAACCAGAGCGTGAAGGCAATGGCGATGTTGAAGAAGGTGCGGCCGCGCAGACGCTTGCGCGACAGCGCATAGGCGCCGGGGATCATGATCAGCAGGCTCATGAACGTGCCACCGAATGTGTAGATGAATGTGTTGCCGTAAGCGATCCAGAACATTCTGTCGGAGAGAACGTGCTCATAGGCTGCGAGCGTCACATCGACCGGCCATAACGTTACCCGGCCTGCAGTTACGGCAGCGCCGGACGAGATTGAAACAGCCGCCACGTAGATAAAGGGATAAAGCGTCGACAGAACGAACAGTCCGAGAAGAATGGCGTTGGCCCAGCCAAAAATCTTGTCGCCGCGCGAATAGAGATTGAAGTTTTTCATTTTCAGCTCCTCACCAAAGCGATGTCGACGAGACTCTTCGGCTGATGCGGTTTGCCGAATAGACCAGGACGAAAGCGATCACCGCATTGAACAGGCCGGCAGCCGTGGCCAGGTCGTACTGGGTGCCCTGCAGGCCGGTGCGGTAGATGAAGGTCGAAACGACGTCTGCCGTCTCGTAGGTGGAAGGGCGATAGAGAAGGATTATGTATTCGAAACCGACCTCGACCAGGTTGCCGATACGGATAATCAGCATGATGACGATCGTGGGCAGAATGCAGGGCAGCGTGATCCGCCACATCATCTGCCAGCGTGACGCCCCATCGACCCGTGCGGATTCATATAGGGTTGGGCTGACACCGGCGATTGCTGCCAGATAGACGATCGATTCAAACCCCGATTCCTTCCAGACCGACGAGCCGATGAACACGGGTCGGAACCATTCGGGTTGAGTGAGGAAGTATATCGGTTCAAGCCCGATGCCCTTCAGCAGAAGATTGACGATGCCGATGGAGGGCGAGAGGAAGTTGATGACGATGCCTGCAACGATCACCACAGATATGAAGTGGGGAAGGTAAACGATCGTCTGGGCCCAGCGTTTGCCGATTTCGCTCTGAACTTCGTTGAACATCAGGGCCAGAATGATCGGGACCGGAAATGCGAAGATCAGACCGAGGCCACTGATGGTGATGGTGTTCCAGAAGGCACGGACGAACATGTCGTTCTGGAAAAGCTCGATGAAGTTGGCAAAGCCGACGAAGGGACTTTTCTCGATGCCACGGAAGATCGAAAAGTCCTGAAAGGCGATGATAAGGCCATACATCGGTTTGTAGAGAAAGAGCGCAAACCAGATGGCCATGGGTGCAAGCAGCAAATAGAGCTGCCAGTCGCGGCGCACATCTTCCCAGAGATCGTGGAGCGACTCCTGAAGATACTGTTTCATGACTTTGCCCCGCTGGTGGTCTTGAGAGACCGGCCGCTCGCGGCGTCGAAGACATGGATGCGTGCCGTATCGATTCCGAGCCGGGTAACGCCGTTGAGGGCGTGCTCGGCATAAAGCGTCTCTGCCTTGGCGATGAAGGACTGGCCATTGGCCTTGCCGTGCAACAGTGCCTCGGCACCGAGAGGCTCAACGAGGTCGATGCTGCAATTGAGCATTTCCTGCCCATCGCCGACTTCAACGGACATGATTTCCGGCCTGATGCCGAGTTTCACCGACTGGCCCGGCGTCGCGTTCCGGGCAAAGGCCTCGGGGATTGTCAGGCTTTGTGCCACGTCACCCGAGATAACGGCCTGTGCGCGGCCATCCTGCTTGTCGATCGTCGCGTCGAAAAGGTTCATGGGTGGCGAGCCGATGAAGCTGGCCACAAATGTGTTAGCCGGCTCAAGAAAGACTTCCATCGGCGACCCGACCTGCTCGATATTGCCGCGGTTCATGATGACGATGCGGTCCGCCAGCGTCATCGCTTCGACTTGGTCGTGTGTCACGTAGACGCTGGTCGCCTGCATGCGCTTGTGCAGTTGCTTGATTTCGGCACGCATGTGGGTGCGCAATTTGGCATCAAGATTGGAGAGGGGCTCATCGAAGAGGAAAATCTTGGGGCGGCGAACGATCGCACGGCCCATGGCAACACGTTGGCGTTGGCCACCGGAAAGATCGGCAGGCTTGCGCCCCAGATACTCAGTCAGGCTGAGGATCTGTGCTGCTTCGGCAACGGCCTTGTCGATCACATCCTTTTTTTCACCCCGGACACGCAGGCCGAAGGCGATGTTTTCGGCGACGTTCAGATGCGGATAGAGCGCATAGTTCTGGAACACCATGGCGACATCGCGGTCTTTCGGAGCGATCTTGTTAACGACCCGACCGTCGATGGATACGGTGCCGTCGGAGATATCTTCCAGCCCGGCAAGCATGCGCAGTGTGGTGGATTTTCCGCATCCCGATGGCCCGACGAGCACAACGAATTCCTGCGGCTGAATGGAAAGATTGATGCCATGGACGACTTCGAGAGCGCCGTAACGCTTGACGACATCGTTGATTTGAACTGCAGACATGAAAGGCCCCTCCTCAAAAGCCTTGAATGTTCCGTCAGGCGGGGGCCTTGGCTCCTCGTGGCACACGCTTCCTCGTGACGCGTGTGTTGACCTGCTCGATGAAGGTCCAGATTTTGGGGTTCTTGGAGAGTTCCGCGATCTTGGATTCCAGTGATCCGAGATGACGCTGAATGGCTTCGTGTGCCGCCTCGACATTGCCGGATTCGATCGCGTTTACGATCGCTTCGTGCTCCTCGATCACCTTCTCAGTGCGGCGAACTGCAAACACCCGCTTCAGGTGTCGCATACGGTCCATTTCGCCCTTGGCCTGGTTGACGACGCTCCAGGCGCCGGGCAGCCGGGCTGCGGCAAAGATCGTACGGTGAAACTCTTCATCCAGCAGGAAGAAGTCGGTGAACTCTTCATCGTCGGCTGCGATGCGCTGCTGAGAAAGACATGTTTTCAGCCGGGCAATGTCTTCAAGCGAATGCCGCTTGGTTGCCTCGATGACGGCGCCTTCTTCGAGCTTGAATCGGATGAAGCAGGCTTCCATGTAACGCTGCACATCGATCGGCGAAATATAGGTGCCGCCTTGTGGCACGACGGTAACGAAACCTTCTTCGGCCAGGCGAATGATCGCTTCGCGCACCGGTGTCTTGCTGACATGCAGGAGCGCCGCGATTTCCTTCTCAGAAAGCGCTCGTCCTGGAAGCAGCTTCACCTCGACAATCAGTTTGCGAAGGAGCGCATGCACCCGGCTGGTCATGTTTCCATCTTCGGGCAAATCGCGTGGGGTCACGAGATCAGAGAGCGGCAGCGATGGAAATTCGATTGCGTTAGACATATCAATTACCAAACTGAGATATCAGAATAGAACTTGACATATCTGTTGTTTTTTTGAGAGTCAAGCGCATCACGGCAGCTGCGTGAGTGATTTCCATGGAAGATCATTCTGACCGGTGCTGATTTTGGCCTCAGCCTGGAGGGCAGAGACCGCGAAGTTGCATGCGTAAAACACACATCGAGGAGGAACGATGAAATCCGAAACCCGTGACAAGCTGATGGGTGTATCCGTCGCCACGCTCTGCTCGGCGCTCTACAAGCGCGGACTGAAAAACCAGACGATCCAGGACGTTCGGCCGGTGCGGCCGAAGGGCCGCAACATGGTCGGCCCCGCCTTCACCTTGCGCTATATGCCGGCGCGGGAGGATCGCAATCCGATGACGGTGTTCCGTGATCCGAAACACCCGCAACGCCATGCGATCGAAACCTGCCCGGAAGGCCATGTGCTGGTCATGGATAGCCGCAAGGATGCCCGTGCGGCTTCAGCCGGCGATATTCTCATTACCCGCCTGATGGTGCGCGGTGGGGCAGGGGTGGTCACCGATGGTGGTTTTCGTGATGCCATGACGATCGGCGAACTGGATATACCCGCCTATCATCACCGGCCATCCAGCCCGACCAATCTGACGCTGCATGAAGCGATCGATATCAACGTGCCGATCGGCTGCGGCGATGTTGCGGTGTTTCCGGGCGATATCATGGTGGGCGACGACGACAGCGTGATCGTCATTCCGGCGGAAATCGCCGACGAGATTGCCGATGAAGCGGTCGACATGACAGCCTATGAGGATTTCGTCGTCGAAAGGGTCAAGGAAGGGCACACCATCATCGGGCTCTATCCGGCGACGGAGGAGAACAATCTCGCGCTCTTTGCCAAATGGCGGGAAGCAAACGGGCGGTGAGCTGTCATTGGCCGCCTATCGGCGCGTCAATTGCTCATCGATCCCGGTAACGAAAACGCCTTCAGCCGCAAGGTGGTGGGCATATCGCTCGATCGAAAAGACCTGATCGATATGCCATATGCCTGCTGGAATGGAGGTATCGACCAAAAGACGCGCCGTCTCTGCCGCCATCAATGCCGTGATCGCGGCCTCCTTCCTTCCCTCGAGGCGGATCGACCGCTGAAACCCTATGCCGTTTCGTGTTCCTTCCACGGCAACATAGAGCGCGGCGCGATCAGAGCCGAGCCGGAAACGCATCATGCAATTTCTGGTCAGATCGCGCAGACGTGGACGACTGGCAACCAAGGGAAGCAGGCGAAACAGCAATCTGCTGATGGCGGGGCTATCGAATGTCATGAGCGAACGCACGTCACCGATACCAAGTGTTCGGCGAACAACATGCTGATCGGCAAAATCGAAGGGTATCGCCGGATAGTTTCGCCCGTCTCGATCGAACGGCAGATTTTCAATGCGCGCGGATTTGAAGTTTCGAAGCGTCCAGTCAATGGCTGCAGGCCCGTGGCTATCGCCGATGCCCAGAAGAATGCCGATGCGGGCTTGCGGGACAAAATCCAGTTTTTCGGCACAGGCCTTCACCATGAGATTTGTAAGCCCGGGTGCCAGCCCAACAGACAGGAGCGCTCTGCCACCGTGCGCCTTCGTGGTTTGGAGCTGTTCGACCTTCTGGAAGAACATGTCATCCGCGGTGATGTCGATTAGGGCAAGGCCACGATTTAAAACGTATTCGACGAAACGTGTGTCTATCTGGTCTATGCATACGATGACGATTGTGATGCCCGTAAGTGCGGCGTTCCAGCTTTCGGGCTTCCCCAAATCGATCTGTTCGGCGTCACATCGGAGGTTTGCCGCGACAGCCTTCGCCTTCGTTTTGTTTCGCCCGGCGATCCGGACATCGAAACGGCTATCGCCGCTTAGACGGCGCGCGATCTGTTGTCCAACATGACCGTATCCGCCGACAACGAGAATGCCCGGCCTATTCTGACTGATTTTTTCCATCTGACCTTGTGCCTATGCGCGTGCCGCCGAAAACACTATGTTCCGGCGAATCGATTGATCCGCCTGGCAGACAAAGCAGATGGCCTCTGAACTATCCAAACGGGAAGAACCGGCAATTCCGACCAGTCCGTCCCAATGTCCTGTCGAGGATTGGCTGACGTTTCTTGGACACAAGTGGAGCGCGTTGATCCTGTGGCGTCTCTCGGATCGGGACCATGGCTTTTCGGATCTGATGGACGCTCTGCCCGGTATCACTGCGAAGGTGCTGACGGATCGTCTTGCGGGCTTTGTCGAAAGAGGGTTGATCGTGCGCTCGTCCGCGTCAACCTTTCCGCGCCGAACAACCTACGCCCTGACCGACATGGGACGAGAGGTCTCTGCTATGCTGCAGAAGGTTTACGACTGGGCGCTTTGAGGCGGAGTTTCGGCATCAGGAATTGCGTTCGCTCCCGCTTTAGCGCCTCGGGATTTTCAGCTTGATGCTGCCCGGTTGTTGAGGGCGGAGATCGAGATGGCGAAAGGACGCAATTTGGCCATCATGATGTCGCTTTCAGGCAGGAAGTCTGGTCGTATTCAGACGAAACAAGCGTCGAATTTTGAACATTCAAGACAGCCTCTTGCGGAGGGTCTGTCGGAACCAGCTTTGGATTGATTGCTGTGTAAAAAGCCAGATATCAGTGCGCTGACAACCGTGTCGATGACGCGGGACAGTCGCCGGCGGCCTTTCGGGTCGTTACGGCAAGGTGACAGGCCTAAATCGGCGTCGCCATCTTCCAAAAACAAAAAATTGAGAACTCCATGTCTAGGCAAATCCTGGCAACGGTGATGGCGCCGCTTCTCGGCCTCTTCATCCTCAGCGTTGGCAACAGCTTCCTGTCTTCCGTCACCACCTTGCGTCTTGACGCCGGTGGCGCTTCGCCGACGATGATTGGCATCGTGTCCTCCGCCTATTTCGTTGGTCTGACGATCGGCGCAATGTTTCATGACCGCCTGATTGTGCGGATTGGCCACATTCGCGCCTATGGCAGTTTCGCGTCGCTTGGTGTGGTCTGCATCCTCATGCAGGTTCTGTCGAATGACTGGATGGTCTGGCTATTTGCCAGGTTGATATACGGCTGGACCACCGTCGGTGTCTTTCTGGTCATTGAAAGCTGGCTGCTGCTGGCATCGGACCAGAGTGTTCGTGGTCGGTTTCTGGCCCTCTATATGATCGCTTTCTATGGCGCAGGCGCTCTCGGTCAGGCGCTTCTCGGCACGGTCGGTGGTCTCGGAGACGCAGCCCCTTTCATCGTTGCAGCCATGCTCGCAGCGTTGTCGGTGTTGCCCATCGTTATTCTGCCGCGGGAAATGCCGACGATGGAGCGGGTAGAGGCGCTCAAGCCTTTGCAACTATTTCAAATGTCGCCGAGCGGCGTGGTCGGCTGTTTTGGGTCGGGGATCGCGATCGCAGCCGTCTACACACTGTTTCCGCTCTATCTGCAGAACATCGGCCTGCAGGTGGATGAGATCGGGAAGATGATGGCCTACGTCATTCTAGGGGCCATGGTGTTGCAATATCCAGTCGGGCGATGGTCCGACAAGCAGGATCGTCGCGTGGTTCTCATCACTCTCGCGGCCCTGTGTCTGGCGCTCTGCGCGGCTGTTCTTTGGCTTCCCCATGATACGACGACGCTGATGATCACGCTCTTCCTGCTGGGTGGCGGTATCTTTGCGATCTATCCTGTTTCCGTCAGTTTCTCTGCAGACCGCGCTTCGGTGGATTCTCTTGTGCCGATGATCCAGGGAATGCTTCTCGTCAATTCGATCGGCTCGGCAATCAGCCCGATCACAATTTCCGCCGCGATGAGCCGCTTCGGGGCGCCAGGGCTGTTCTGGTCGCTTGCACTCCTCAATCTCCTGCTGATGCTGTTCTTCATATGGCGTCGTGGCGCCCGGCCGGAGTCCACGCCGGTCGCGCCCTTCGCGCCTGCGACAGCGATGTCGCCGACGGGTGCGGAAATTCGCGTCACCGACGAAATGGTCCAGGGTGTCCTGGATCATGACCGAGCGGACGAGATGTCGCCGGCCCAGCAGTCCTGACGGCTTCCTAAAGCGGTTCAGTCGACCATTCGTTACGGTCGGCTGAGCGCGGCTTCCTCGCGCAAACGGGAACCGGTAACCGGCACGCCCCCTGAATCCGTCGGTCCTGTTTCTGGCCCGACCAGCCATCCGGTGACCACCAATCTGATCCTGATTGTCACAGGGGAGGTCAGCGTACAGTTCGTTACGAGATGAAAATTTCGTCCAGCCATATTTACTTTTATCATTATATAATGCAGTTTTTCCTTATTGCGGTCCGGGAGGCGGGCCTATTGCAACAGGGAGGAACGTTGCAGTGTTTAAATTCAAAAAACTGATTCTGGCAGCCGCGACTGGCATAGCACTCGTATCGGCGAGCGGAGCCTCGATGGCCGAAAGCCTCGAGTTGAACATCATGGCTCCGGCGGGTGCTGGTGGTGGCTGGGACTCTGCAGCGCGCTCATTGCAGGAGGTGATGATGGCAACCGGGGCGGCCAAGAGTGTGCAGGTTGTCAACGTACCCGGTGCGGGTGGCACTGTGGGGCTTGCTCAATTCATCGGATCTGCCAAAGGAAGTTCGAACCAGTTGCTGGTTGCAGGCATTACCCTTGTCGGTGCCAGCATCTCCAATAACTCCCCGGTCGACCTGACGAAGGTAACTCCTGTTGCGCGTCTGACAGGCGATCCGCTGGTCATCGTTGTTCCCAAGGATTCGCCAATCAAGACGATGGCTGATCTGCAGGCTCAGATCAAAACCGATGTGGCGAAGACGATCTGGGTGGGTGGTTCTGCCGGCGGCGCCGACCATATTCTCGCAGCGCTCGTCACGAAGGCTGCCGGCGCGGATCCCGCGCAGGTCAACTATGTCGCTTACTCCGGTGGTGGTGAATCGCTCGCAGCGATGTTGGGCGGGCAGGCGACTGCCGGTGTTTCAGGTTATGGCGAATGGCAGGGGCAGATTGAATCAGGTGATCTGCGAGCGCTGGCGATTTCCTATCCCGAACCCATTGAGGGTATCGAAGCCAAGCCGCTGAAGGCGCAAGGGCTCGACATCGAACTCGTGAACTGGCGCGGCATCTTTGCAGGTCCCGGCGTTGAAGGCCCGGATCTCGATGCGCTCAAAGCCGCGGTCGAAAAGACGGTCAAATCGGAGCAATGGAAGACGGTCCTCAAAACCCGTGGTTGGGCGGACTATTACGCACCATCCAATGAGTTTCAGTCCTTTATCAGTTCCGAGACGCAACGTGTCCGTGACGTCCTGAAGTCCATCGGGCTTGCGAACTAGGCCTGGCAGGCGGGAAGCGGCCTCAGGTCGCTTTCCGCAGATGAGGAAAATCATGTCATCCAGAACACCTTCCATAGCGAACCGTCCCGCAGCGGTTGTCGCCATCATCCTGCTCGCAATCTCTGCCATAACCTATTGGGACGCCACCCAGATGAAGGTGCGGGCAACGTACGGCATGGGCGCCAATGCTGCATCGTATTTTGTGGCGCTGCTATTTCTCGTTCTTGCGCTCGGGCATTTTATCAGCGCCTTCAAGCCTGCCGATATCGACGAGGAAGCCGTCGACTGGAAGGCGGTTGGCTGGGTCGGTCTGGCGCTTGCCGGACTGATCGGCTCAGTCTGGTCTGGTGGTGGCTTTATCCTCGGATCGACCCTGCTTTTTGCTTTTACGGCAAGAGGTTTCGGGCGCCGCGCGTTTTTCAAGGACATCTGTCTTGGCGCCTTTATTGGCCTTCTGATTTTCCTGATGTTCAACAAGTTGCTGACGCTCGCGCTGCCGCAAGGCCCGCTTGAGCGATTGTTCTGAGGCCAGCCATGGATTCCATCCTCTTTCTTCTTCAGGGTTTTGCGACCGCGATCGAGCCCGCCAATCTGATCTATGCGGCTGTCGGCGTCATCATCGGAACCGCGGTTGGCGTTCTTCCGGGAATCGGGCCGGCGCTGACGGTTGCGTTGCTGCTGCCTGTGACCTTCAAACTGGACCCCGGCGGGTCGATCATCATGTTCGCCGGGATTTATTACGGCGGCATGTATGGTGGCTCGACCACCGCAATCCTGCTGAACACGCCGGGCGAAAGTGCATCGGTGGTGACCGCGCTCGAGGGCAATCAGATGGCCCGCTCTGGTCGCGGCGGGCCCGCGCTGGCGACGGCGGCGATCGGTTCTTTCGTCGCCGCATTGATTGCGACGGTGGGGCTCGCCTTCCTTGCGCCAATACTGGTCAAGATCGCCGTGAAATTCGGTCCCTGGGATTATTTCGGTCTGATGCTGATCGCCTTTGTCACGGTATCTGCAACCTTTGGTTCATCGCCGTTGAGGGGCCTCACCAGCCTAGCCTTCGGTCTGTGGCTCGGCCTGATGGGCATCGACCAGCTCACCGGTCAGGCCCGTCTGACATTCGGCATCCCGGAACTGCTCGATGGTGTCGAAGTCACGACGCTTGCCGTTGGTTTGTTTGCAATCGGCGAAGCGCTGCTTGTTGCCTCCCGACATCTGTATAAGCCAGAAAAGCCGATGCCCGTGAAAGGCTCGATCTGGATGACAAGGGAAGACTGGAGCCGCTCGTGGAAACCGTGGTTGCGTGGGACCGTCATTGGATTTCCGATCGGTGCGCTACCGGCCGGCGGGGCTGAAATCCCGACATTCCTGAGCTACAATGTCGAGCGGAAACTGACCAGGAAACCCGAGGAATTCGGACGCGGCGCGATTGAAGGCGTGGCTGGTCCGGAAGCTGCCAACAATGCCTCTGCCGCAGGCACACTCGTTCCGTTGCTGACGCTTGGACTTCCAACCTCCGCCACCGCAGCGGTTATGTTGGCAGGATTCCAGCAGTATAATATCCAGCCGGGCCCGCTTCTTTTTACCCAGCACGCGGATCTTGTCTGGGGTCTGGTTGCGAGCCTGTTCATTGCCAACGTCATGCTGCTTGTTCTGAACCTGCCCTTGGTGGGGCTCTGGGTCAGGCTGCTGGCCATCCCGCTGCCATGGCTCTATGCGGGCATCCTCGTCTTTGCCTCAATGGGAACGATTGCCGCAAATCCATCGGTTGTCGAGCTTCTCTTGCTGACCGGTTTTGGTGTCGTCGGTTTTCTGATGAGGAAGTTTGACTATCCCATCGCTCCGGCTGTCGTCGGACTGATCCTCGGTCCTCTGGCAGACAGCGCATTGCGGCGCTCCATGCAGATGAGCCTCGGCGACCCGATGATCCTGCTCCAGCATCCGAGTTCCGCGATCATGATCGCCATCGCAATTATCGCTCTGGTCGCCCCGTTCGTCTTCCGTGGACTTTCGAAGTTCCAGCAGGACGAGGATTGATAGGGATCGGCGGCCGACAAGGTTGCCGACTGTTGCGCCTGTCGTGGCAATGATACAAGAACGGAGTTCACCAACGAGCAGGTTCAATGGCGCGTAAAAGCCTCACTCCACAGATCACCGGAAGCATCGTCGATTACGTCAGGGCGAATGAGTTGGCGAAAGGCGATCATCTGCCCTTGCAGATGCTCGCTGACGCTTTCCGGGTATCCCGTGCGCCGATCATGAGCGCCCTGAAACATCTCGAGACGCAAGGCGTTGTCAGGGCAGAATCGAACCGAGGCTATTTTCTTGCCATTGACCATAAGGATCTCGACCTAGCAGAACCTTCGGGCGGCGCCGACGATGAGGGCGATGATCCCGTCTATTTCCGCATCGCGGAAGATCGGCTTTCCGGCAAGCTGGAGGATCGTGTCAGCGAAAACGAGCTGATGCGCTTTTATGATGTGCCGAGAACCAGGTTGTTGCGTGTGCTCAGGCGGATATCCGAAGAGGGCTGGATGGAGCGCCTTCCCGGCAATGGCTGGATGTTCACTCCGGCTTTGACGTCAAAAAAGAGCTATGAGGACGGCTATGCGTTTCGCGCTGTTGTGGAACAGCAGGCAATGCTACTGCCAAGCTTCGAGCTTAATCTGGAAGGCGTAAAGCGGGCGCGTGATGTCCAGATGCGGTTGCGCGATGGCGGTTTCGAAACCTGGTCGCGCGCGGAAATCTTTCGGGCTAACAACGAATTCCACGAGATGCTGGTTGCCTGCTCGCAAAATGAGTTTTTCCTGGAATCGATCAAGCGTATCAATCGGCTTCGCCGCCTGATCGAATACCACATCACGATCGACAGAAGCCGCCTTCCCCGACAGACGGTGGAGCATCTGCAAATCCTCGACTTGCTTGAAGACGGGCGTCGCAACGAAGCAGCGGCCTTTCTCTATACCCACATCATGGGTGCCGGTCGCATCAAGTCTCCCAAGGTTTGATCGCCTCGGCACTCCCTCGGGTTCACGGCCTCAATTTTTTCAAACATGTCAAAATTCTGACTTCTCGGAATAAATAAAATTGCATTTTATAATTATAATATGTAGAAAGGCGTTGCCTCGGGAGGAGGCCGCGACGTGATGGTTCAATGAGGTAGTCCGAATGCCTGCCAATGCAGAAATCAATGGTGTCAGTTACACCATCATCGATCTTCCTCAGGAGGCGAGGGACTGTCTGGTCCGGATGCCTTACATCCACCGTATCCTGCTCGAAAATGTTCTTCGTACCGCGGGTGAGGATGCGCCGCGTGCCAAGGCTGCGATGATGCAGTGGCTGGAAACCGGCGATAGCGATGTCGAAATTCCGTTCCTGCCGAACAGGGTCCTCATGCACGACACGACCTGTGGACCCGCCCTTGTCGATATCGCCGGCATGCGTTCGGCCCTGGCTGAGGCAGGCGGTGATCCTGCTCTTTTGAACCCCGTCGTGCCGGTCGATGTCTCCACCGATCATTCGCTGGCCGTTGATGTTTTTGGTACCACGGCTTCGCTCGTCCGAAACATGGCCCGCGAGTATGACCGCAACGCGGAGCGTTACAGCTTCATGAAGTGGGCTACCAATACGCTGTCCGGTTTCCGTGTGCATCCGCCGGGAACTGGGATCATGCATACACTCAATCTCGAACGTCTTGCGACGGTGGCCACGCCGTTGCGTCGTGACGACAAATTATGGGCAGTTCCCGATACCCTGATCGGCACCGACAGCCATACCCCGATGATCAACGGCATCGGTGTTCTTGCATGGGGCGTCGGTGGCCTTGAGGCTGAAAGCGTGTTTTTCGGCATGCCAGTCGCATTGCGTGTTCCGGAGGTTGTTGGCGTCCGCCTGACCGGTGCGCTCCGGGACGGCGTGCTCGCCACAGATCTGGCGCTAGTTGTCACCCATCTGCTGCGCCAGATCGATCTTCAGGACAAGTTCGTCGAATTCTATGGACCCGGCGTCTCGAACCTGACGGCGGGAGACCGTGCTGTTGTGGCCAACATGACGCCGGAATTCGGCGCAAATAGCGGTTATTTCCCCATCGATCGGCAGTCGGTCGATTACCTGTTAAGAACCGGGCGAACCGAAGAGCACGTGTCATTCGTGGAAACCTACGCGAAACGCGTTGGAATCTGGTTCGATCCGGATGCCAACCCGCGTTACAGTTCTATCCTGGAACTCGACCTCGCCAAGGTTGAACCGAGCCTGGCCGGTCCCTGCCGTCCTCAAGATCGGATTGCCATCAGCGAAACGCGCAATGCCATCAAGCATATGAAAAAGCCGGGGGGCGCCGTATCCATCGATGGCCAGCCAAATGACGGGGCTGTTGCGATCGCTGCGATCACGAGCTGTACCAACACCTCTGACCCACGTCTGCTTATTGCCGCCGGCCTTCTGGCACGCAAGGCAAATTCCTATGGTCTGCGTCCACCCCATTGGGTCAAGACCTCCACGGCCCCTGGTTCGCCGACGGCCGAGCGTTATCTTCTCCGCTCGGGCCTGCTTTCCGAAATGGAGGCTGTCGGGTTCGGGATTGTCGGTTACGGCTGCACCACCTGTATCGGCAATTCCGGCCCACTGACCGAGCCGGTCGCCAAAGCCATGGTTGACCGTGCCATTCTTCCCGTTGCCGTGCTTTCGGGAAACCGAAATTTCCCGGGGCGCGTCCACCCGCAACTGGAGGCCGGTTTCCTGGCGTCCCCGCCGATGGTCGTCGCTTTTGCTCTCGCAGGCACCTGTGAAATCGATATCCTTGTCGATCCAATTGCCGTGTCGGCTGACGGAACGCCTGTTACCCTGTCGATGATATGGCCGAGTGCTTCCGAGATTGACGAGGCCCTGGCGTTGGCCTCAAGTGCTGAGGATTTTGCACCCGCTTATGAGGCGGCAGAAGCCAGCAAAGTCTGGCAACAGCTACCGGCCCCAACGACAACGCTCTTTTCCTGGGATGACGCATCGACCTATATCCGACGTCCACCATTTGCCAGCTTTGGCAACGGAACAAGGCTTGGTCACTACGAGGCAACACCGATCCTTGTTGTCGGTGACGACATCACCACCGATCACATTTCCCCCGCGGGAGCGATTGAGGCGAAGGGGCAGGCGGGCAGGCATCTTGTCGAGCACGGCGAAAATCCCCTCGATCTCAATGTCTTTTCATCACGGCGCGGCAACTGGGAAGTCATGATCCGAGGCCTGTTCACGAACAAAACGGTCCGAAACCTGCTCGCATCCGATATTCCTCCGGGGTCAACGGTACATGCGGGCAGCGGGGATGTGCTGTCGCTTTGGGATGCGGCGCAACGATATGAAGCCGAGCAAAGGCCTGTCGTCGTGATTGCTGGCGAACGGTATGGCATGGGGTCTTCACGCGACTGGGCGGCAAAGGGCGTCGCCCTGCTTGGTGTCCGTGCCGTTCTGGCAACCAGCTTCGAGCGGATTCATCGCTGGAACCTCATTGGTATGGGTGTCTTGCCGTTGCGCCTGCCGGAGACGGTGAAACAGAAGGACCTCTCATTGCAGGCCGAGGATGTGGTTATCGTCGACGCCGATCCGGCATCAATTTCGCCGCGTTGCCCGATCAAGATTACCATCAAGCGTCATGACGGAAGCGCTGTCACATTTGAAGCAACGGCAGCGATCGAGACAGGTGCCGAGATCAATATCCTCAGAGCCGGAGGTGTGTTGCCACTTATCCTCCAGGGGCTGGTGCCAGACAGGAAGCGTGCGCTTCAAAGTGCCTGAGGCGCCTTTGCGGGCGACACCTGAAGGCATGTCCAATGGCCTTGGTCGCCCAGCGACTTTATGACCGATATCAGGATATTGCGCACTTCGATCATCGCGCGTGTTGGTGGGTGATCGACCGGCATGTCGAGGATCAGGCGGCGGGAGAGATCGGGGCTTGAAACGGGTATGGCGGCGAGTGTGTCCTGCTGCACGTCGGCATGAACAGCGCCTCTGCCCAGGATGCTGAAACCCAGCCCGGCGCGAATGGCGGCCTTGGTGCTGGCCAGACCTTCAATTTCACGAACAATGTTCAGGTCGCGTCCGAGCATCAGGGCCTGTCGCTCCAGCAAGACGCGGATACCGTGGCGTCGGGTTGGCATGATCAGCGGCAGGGACAGTGCCTTTTCGACAGCGATCTGCTGTTGGCCACCGTCAAATGTACCGACTGGGCCAACCGCATAAAGCCGCTCGTCGAAGAGCGGAACTGAGGCTGCCTTGGCGGCGTCTACCAAGTTGACGGCAAGATCGTAAAGACGGGTATCGATTGCCGCGCGAAGCGTCTGGCTGTCGCCTTCGCTGATGGTCAGGCGGATCTGCGGGAACATTTTTTCGCAGGCTTCGAACACAGGTACGGAGAGAATAGGTGACAGCGAACTGAGAATACCGAGCGATACCTCGCCTGTGGGGTTTTTGGCCCGTTCTCTCGTCGCTGCCTCAGCCTGTTCGACCGCACGCAGGATTGCCTGGGTGTGTGACAGCAGTGTCTGACCTGCATCGGTCAGAACAACGCCGCGCGAGGTGCGATTGAGCAGCAGGACACCCAGATATTCTTCGAGTGAACGCATGTGCAGGCTGAGCGGTGGCTGGGCAACGCCCAATTCGCGCGATGCTCTCGTGAATGATCCGAGTTCCGCGATTTTGGCAAAGTAGCGCATTTTCAACAGATCAAGGGTCATTTCATCCTCCGATGAGGTCATACCATAAAGCTATAACAAGTATCTGCAATATATATTTGTTGGAATAGCAGCCTTGGCCTAGGTTTCTCATGCAGCGAGAGGAAGCGCTGCCAAGGAGGAACAGATGAAATTTGCAAAGCTTATGACACTCGCCGCAATTGGCGCGGCGCTTTTCTCGACCGTTGCTGCGGCCGAGCAGCTTGACGATATCAAGAAGGCCGGCGTTTTGAACTGCGGTGTTCTGACCAATTCGCCGCCGCTTGGCTTCCAGGACCCGAAGACCCGTGAACCTGCCGGTTATGAAATCGAAATCTGCGGCATGTTCGCGAAATATCTCGGTGTCAGCGCCAAGATGACCGCTGTGTCGCCGCAGACGCGTATGGCTGAGCTGACCCAGGGCCGCGTCGACATTCTGTCATCCCTCCTGAGCTACAGCAAGGAACGCGCCGAGCAGGTGGATTTCAGCGGCGCCTATATCGCTGAAGATTTCAATTTCGTGGTGCTCGATCAGTCGGACATCAAGGCGGTGGCCGATCTCTCTGGTCAGCGTATCGGACTGGTCAAGGGCTCAGTGCTGATCCCGCTGACGGAAAAGCGCCTGCCGGACGCACGTATCCTGTCGTTCGAAACGAGCGCCGCCTCGTTCCTCGCTCTGCAGCAGGGCAAGGTGAAAGCGACCGTTTACCGCTATTCCGAAGGCAAGGCCGTGCAACGCAATGCGGGTACGGAGATCAAGGGGCTGCGCTTCCTTGACGAACCGCTCCTGTCGATGCCGTCCGGCTTCGGTTTCCGCAAGGGATCGCCTGAGCTGGTCAAGCAGGCAAACGCATTCCTGGCTGAGTTGGAAACCAATGGCGAAGGTCAGAAACTCTTCGACAAGTGGCTGGGCAAGGATTCCGACCTGAAGGCAACGCGCAAGTTCGAGTTCGGAAAGCCGCAGGAAAGCTGGTTCACGAACTGATCTCCATAGCATACGGCATACGGGTCAACTTTTATGGGTTACCAATTCGACTTTGGTAAAGTCCTCCAGGGTGAGTATCTCCAACTCATTCTGGAGGGACTTCAGGCCACGATGGTGGTTTTCGTTTTCTCCTGGATTATCGGTCTGGTTCTGGCGGTCATTCTGACCGTTGTCAGGGCAATCGAGTTCAAACCGACACAGTTTCTTGTCGCTGCCTTCGTTGAATATCACCGCAACGTGCCGATGCTGATCCAGCTCTTTGTCTGGTACTTCGGATTTGCGGTCGTCCTGCCGGACGCGGTCAACGACTACCTGAACGACATCGGTGCGGAGATCGGATACGCCATCGTCGCGCTTGCCCTTAACAAGGCAGCCTATATGTCCGAGGATTTCCGCAGTGGCTTGCGGTCGATCCATCCTGCTCAGATGGAGGCTGCCCGCTCGATCGGCCTGACCTATCTCGGCGCAATGTGCTGGGTGATCCTGCCGCAGGCGTGGCGACTGGCCTTGCCGGCCCTGCTCGGCCAGACCCTGATCCTTTTCAAGGGAACGAGCCTTGCCGCTGCCATCGGTGTTGCCGAACTCAGTTATCAGGCCCGCTACATTGAAGAGCAATCGTTCCGCATCTTTGAAGCTTATGGCATCGCCACGGCAATCTACATGCTCATCTCATTCGCGATCATGTGGCTCTCGTCGATCCTCTCCAAGCGTTATGAGTTGAGGGTGAAGTGATGCTGGAAATCATTAGAGAATACTGGCTTCTTCTGCTCATCGGTGAATATCCGCACGGCAAGCTCGGTGGACTGGCGATGACGTTGATTATCTCCTTTTCCAGCCTCATCGTGACTTTCCCCTGCAGCGTACTGATTGCGCTTGCCAGAACGGGAAAGCCGGGCATCCCGAAATCGATTGCGAGCGGCTTCGTTCACAGTGTACGCGCCATTCCGCTGCTGATGCTGATTTTCTGGGCCTATTTTGCCGTGCCGATGATCATCGGTTTTCCGATCGACGCCACCTTCACGCTGATCGTTGCCATCGTCATCTATCAGGCAGCCTATCTCGGTGAGATCATTGCCGCCGGCATCGAGGGTTTGCCCAAGGGACAGCGGGAAGCTGCAGCCGCACTTGGCCTCGGTTACATCCCGACGACCTTCAAGGTCATCCTGCCGCAGGCGATCTTCAACGTCATTCCCGGCATCGTCAATCAGTTGACGACGATCATCAAGGAATCGTCGCTGGGCTCGATTATCGCCGTCTCCGAACTCTCCTACGTCATGCTCCAGGTCAACTCCAATGAGGTGACCAAGCCGCTGCAGATATTTGGCATCCTTGCCGCGGTCTATTTCATCCTTTGCTTCACCCTTAGCCAGTTCACCAACTGGCTCGAGCGCCGGATCTCCTCGCGCAGAACAGGTCAGGTTGTTGTGGAGGCTGTGGCATGATCGAGTTTCAGAATGTTTCGAAATGGTATGGTGCTGTCCAGGTTCTGCGTGATGTCAGTGCAACGGTTGCCAAGGGAACGACGACCGTTCTGTGCGGTCCGTCCGGCTCGGGAAAATCGACCCTGATCCGCACGGTCAACCGGCTGGAGCCCATCCAGAAGGGGACGATCACGCTGTCTGGTCGCGACATCTACGCGAAGGATGTGGATGTTAACGTGCTGCGCAGTGGCATCGGTTTCGTCTTCCAGCAGTTCAATCTGTTCCCGCATCTGTCGGTGGTCGAAAACGTCATGTTGCCGCTGTTGCGCATCCGCAAGCAATCGCGCAGTCAGGCACGTCCAACCGCATTGCAGATGCTTGAGCGCGTCGGTCTGGCAGACAAGGCGAATTCGTTGCCGGCCGATATTTCCGGGGGCCAGTCGCAGCGCGTCGCTATTGCGCGGTCGTTAATCCTCAAACCTGAAGTGCTGGTTCTCGACGAGCCGACAAGCGCGCTCGACCCGGAAATGGTCGGCGAGGTGCTGAAGCTGCTGCGTGAACTCTCAGCCGACGGCATCACCATGATGTGCGTCACACACGAAATGGGATTTGCCCGTGAAGTGGCGGACCGCATCTGGTTCCTGCGCAACGGCACACTGACCTTCGATGCCGAACCGGCGCAGTTCTTTTCCGATGAAGCGCATCAGGATGTCCGGAACTTTCTGTCCGCCGTCCGTAAAAATCACTGAAATAGCAGGAGGATAATATGTCTCACATCAAAGATATTCCCGTACGTCCCTCCAAGGAGGATCTGGAGGCTCTTTCGAAGTTCTCTCCGGCAACGATCCATGAGGCTCAGGGCCGTCGTGGTGCGCTGTCGTCGCGTCTGAAGCCGGTCGACTACCGCATGAAACTCTGTGGCCCTGCCTTCACGGTGAAGTCCTCGCCGCGCGACAACATCATGCTGCAGCTTGCGATCAATTACGCCAAGCCGGGCGATATCATCGTCGTATCCGCCGGTGAATATGAAGAAGCCGGTTCGTTCGGCGATGTTCTGGCCAATGCCTGCCTTGCCAAGGGTATCGGCGGTCTTGTGACTGACACGGGCGTGCGCGATACGCTGCAGCTTCGCGAGCTCGGTTTCCCGGTGTTTTCGCTGAGCACCTGCATCAAGGGCACCGTCAAGGAAACGATCGGCACCACCAACGACACCATCATCGTCGGCGGCGAGATCATTCAACCGGGCGATGTTATCGTTGGCGATGCCGACGGTCTTGTTGTTGTTCGTCGTGATGAAGTTGCCGAAGTCGCCAAGCTTTCGCAGGCGCGCGAAGAGGCCGAAGCCGGTTACATCGCCGCCTACAAAGCCGGCAAGACGGTGGTCGAGGTCAGCAATCTCGAACCGGTGCTGAAGGCAAAGGGTCTGGTTGTCGGCGCCTGATCGACGCCGATACATATTGCTCAAAAATGCCTGTGAGCCCTCGGCCTGCAGGTATTTTTGTGGCACAGGGACCGGCGGCAGTAAGGGTCAGGCAGATGGACCGTGTGCCGGAATGACGCCGCCAAGAACCGTCTGGACGATGGTTTCTGCGGCAGTCGTGAAGTCACTGCGTTTGAGTTTGTTCTGTCCGAGCGCATCGCAGGCAAGCGGCGAAAAATCGCTGTAAAACTGGGTTGTCGCCCAGAGCATGATGAGCAGATGGCGTGGATTGATTGCCGCCATGCGTCCTTCGCTTATCCACTCCTCTAGGACGGCAACACGTTCGTCGGTCGCAGCTTGCATGTGTTGGCGATCCTTGCGGCTCAGGAAACGTGCGCCCTGGATGATCTCGCTGGCGAAGAGGCGGGATTCGCGCGGATGTCTTGCCGTGTAATCGAGTTTTGCGATGATATAGTCCCGCAGGGCCTCGGCCGGATCGCGCTCTGCGCGAATATTGGCCAACGCATCGTCCCAGCCGGCGATCAGGCTGGCGATGATCTCCGAATAGATCTCCTCCTTGGAGGAAAAATAATAATAGATATTGGCCTTGGGCAATTCAGCCAGTTCGGCGATTTCCGCAATTCGCGTGCCTTCGAAACCCTTTCGCGAAAATACATCCGTCGCAACATCGAGAATGAGCCTGATGTTGCGGGCGCGGATTTTTTCATCAAGCTTGAGTGCCGCTCTAGGCATGTGGATCACCTGAAATGCGCGGAGACGCCCCGTCTTCGCTTTCTGCTTCGATATAGCTCAAGCGCGGTTTGGTCGATAGGCGCGAAAGGCCGAATTTCCCGTTGAAAATCGTGTTCTAAAAATTGACGGTTTGGTCAGAATAGCTCTAGTTTGAGTTTAAAAGAATGGCCGCTCCAAGAGAGAAATCGGCTTGTCAGGGAAGCGACACCACCAACATGTTCGGAGCCGAACGATGACTTTCGACCTTCTCGTGAAAAATGCCAACCTCCCTGATGATCGCACTGGTGTCGATATCGCCGTTTCAGGCGGAAAGATCGTTGCAGTGGAAAGCGGCATCACAGCCGAAGCCGGCCGCGTCATAGATGCAGGCGGCAGGCTGGTCACGGCGCCTTTTATTGATATTCACTTCCATATGGATGCCACGCTTTCGCTTGGCACGCCCCGACTGAACCGGTCAGGCACCCTGCTCGAAGGCATTCAGCTTTGGGGTGAACTGAAACCGTTGCTGACAAAGGATGCGGTGATTGAACGGGCATTGCGCTACTGCGATCTCGCGGTATCACAAGGGTTGCTCGCGGTGCGCTCGCATGTTGACGTTTGCGATGACCGGCTGATTGGCGTGGAAGCGCTGATCGAGGTGCGTGACCTTGTGAAGGATTATCTGGATTTGCAGCTTGTCGCCTTCCCTCAGGACGGTTTTTATCGGTCCGCGACAGCTTCGAAAAACCTGACCAGGGCTTTGGACATGGGCGTTGACGTTGTCGGCGGTATCCCGCATTTCGAGCGGACCATGGAGGACGGTCGGCTTTCGGTGAAAGCGCTCTGCGAGATTGCCGCCGAACGTGGTCTGATGGTCGATCTGCATTGTGACGAGACAGACGATCCGATGTCACGCCACATCGAAACGCTTGCCTATGAGACGCAGCGTCTCGGTCTACAGGGTCGCGTCGCCGGCTCGCATCTGACCTCGATGCATTCGATGGACAATTATTATGCCTCGAAACTCCTGCCTCTCATCGCCGAGGCGCAGGTTCATTGCATTCCCAATCCGCTTGCGAACATTGTCTTGCAGGGCCGGCACGACACTTACCCGAAGCGGCGTGGCATGATGCGTGTGCCTGAACTCATGGCGCTTGGTGTCAACGTTGCTTTCGGTCTCGATTCAACGATGGACCCCTGGTACTCCATGGGCAACGCCGACATGCTGGAAGTGGCCCACATGGCCGTCCATACCGGACACATGACGAGCCGCGACGCGGTGAAAGCCTGCTTCCAGGCGATAACGGAAAACCCTGCCAAGGTGTTCGGACTTGAAGGTTACGGTCTTGCTCCCGGCTGCAACGCCGATCTAGTTCTGCTGGAGGCGCGTGATACCATCGAGGCGATCCGCCTGAAATCAAACCGGTTGGCTGTGGTGCGTCGCGGCAAGGTCATTGCCGAGACGGCGCCGCGCGTGACAAACCTCTCACTTGAAGGGCGTCCTTCCGTTGTCGAGCCCTGGCGTTATGCGCCGGTCGAAGCCTCTGCCGTGTAAGATTTGCCGGCTCAGTAGTTTCCTGCTGAGCCGCCATCCTTCCAGGCGTAGATTTCCCACAATTCGTCATCTGGCCCGATGAAGTAGGCGCCGCGCGCATTCCAGACATAGTCGGCTGGCTCGCTGTAAAAGGGCACACCCTTTTCCATCAGTTCTTGATAAGCCGCATCAACGGCGGCAGGCGAGGGCACACGAACGGCTATACAGACCTTGTGCGGGCCTTCCGCCTTGGCATTTGCAACGCCAGTGTGCTCGCTTAGATGATCGAGTTCCCAGCATGCCAGCGTCAGTCCGGCACCGCTGAACTCGGCAAAGCCATCGGCGCGACGATTGAGGGTAAAACCGAGCTTGCCGACATAAAAGTCGATCGAGCGCTGTGTATCCTTCACCAGCACGCAGACATCGGTGATCGCATGATCCTGGGCAAACGGCATGAATGGAATTCCTTATGATGTCGAACGGCGGCCGGTCACAACCGGACGGCGATTTTGGGGATGATGCGAGATGCCGATTGCCGCGCGAATGGCGTCGGCGGCCTGGTCGAATTCAGTCATTGAGCGGCAGTGAAGCGTACAAAGCGGTGCGCCAGCGGTGACGTGATCGCCGACATGAACGATGCCAGTCAGGCCGACATCATGGTCGAGGGTATCGCTGGCCACTTTACGGCCTGCGCCAAGTCCAACCATGGCAAGGCCTACGGCAAAAGCATCAACCCGTTCCACATAACCGTCCGAGACAGCACTGACGGATGCAATCACCGGGCACGGCAGGAAGTGCCGGTCAGGATTGGAAACAAGGTCGGATGGACCGCCAAGTGCTTCGATCATTCTGGAAAAGCTGAGAAGCGCCGAGCCGTCGGCCAGTTTTGTCTCAAGGAGTTGGCGGGCGTCGAAATCCGAGGCGGCGATACCACCCATGACGAGGATTTCGGCCGACAATTCCATCACCAAGGCGCGCATGCGCGGTTCTTGCCGGATGGCCGAAAGAAAATCGATTGCCTCGCGGATCTGCAGGCGGCTCCCGATAGTGTCGCCCATGACCTCGTCCATGTCGACGAGGAGGGTCACCATCGAAAGTCCGCTCAGACGAGCGACGTCGATCAGGCTGGATGCTAGACCTTCCGCGTCTGCAACGGTCTCCATAAATGCGCCGGACCCGTAATTGACGCTCATTACGAGGCCCGAAATTCCAGCGGCCAGTTTCTTCGACAGGATTGACGATGTGATGAGCGGCACCGATTCCACCGTCGCCGTCACGTCCCGAACATAGTAGATCGCGGCATCTGCAGGTGCGAGCGTTGGCGTCGGTCCTATGATGGCGGAACCGGCGTTGGTGACGGTTTTGCGGAAAAGACCGGTGGGCGGGGCAATGTCGCAACCGGGGATCGCTTCCATCAGATCGACCTCCCCGCCTGTATGTCCCAAACCGCGTGCGGAGATCATTGGCATATGGATGCCGCAGGCGGCCACGAGCGGCGCGAGGATAAGGCTGACCTTCTCGTCACCGGTTCCGCCGCTTGAATGTTTGTCGATTATCTTTTTCGGGGCAATGCCCGTTTCAGACCAATCGACAACCTCTCCGGAATCGCGCATCGCAAGCGTGAGTGCTGCGGTTTCTTCAGGCGTCAGACCATTCAGAAATGCCGCCATGGTAAAGGCACCGATCTGGGCCTCCGACACCTCACCTTTACCGATGCCGACGACAAAACGCTCGATCTCGGCGGGCAACAGCTGGCCGCCGTTTCGCTTTGTGCGAATGATTTGTGCGGGAAGAAATACCGACATGATTACCCCGCGCGGCTGTTGAGACCGGGCCAAAGCGGCATGTCGCCCTGGTATCGGTTCATGCCGATATCCTGCTCCGTGGCGCGGCGATACATGGCTCTCATGTAAGGCTCGAAGCGGGCGTTCAGCGCCTCCAGTTCGGCATGTTCAGCAAGATATCCGGGCAGAAGTTCCTGCAACTCGGCAAACACGTCGGCCTCGTTGACCGTGAGCAATCTGTTGTCTTCGACGACGACTTCGCCGTTGACGACGACCATCCGGATGTTGGAGCCATTTTCGCAATAGACGAGATGATGATCCAGCCGGTTCATGGGCATGTAGTCGTAGCCGGAGATGTCGAGCATCAACAGATCGGCCTTCTTGCCGACTTCCAGTGAGCCGACTGTCTTGTCCAGCATTGCGGTGCGGGCACCGGTGATGGTCGCCGACCGCAATATGTCTGCGGCGCTTATCCAGCGTTCGGTATCGGGTGCCGCGATGTCATGCAGCAGAGCCGCAAAACGCATGACCTCGAAGATGCGGGCGGTGTCGTTGCTGGAAAGTCCGTCTGTACCAAGTCCGACGTGAACGCCGGCATCAAGCAGACGACGGATGGGTGCTATGCCTGACCCAAGCTTGAGGTTGGAAATCGCGTTGTGCGCGATCGAGCAGCCCGCCGCCCCCATCAACGCCACATCTGCATCGCTGACCCATATGGAATGGGCAATCGTCGTGTTTGGAGTGAGAATGCCGATATCGTCCATGTAGCCGATCAGGCTCTTGCCGTAGAATTCGGGTCCGGTCACCGCCTGTGTTTTCGTTTCGAGAACATGGGTGTGGTATGGGACCCCATATTCGCGGGCAAGCGACACGCAGGCCTGCATCATCTCCACCGAGCAGCGCTGGGGTGCCGAGGCGGAGACCATGTAACCGAGCCTGCCGGCTCGACCGTGCTGGGAGGCGAGTACGTCGCGACTATAGGACATGTAGTCATCGACGCTAATCGAAGGTCCCTGAACCTCTCCTTGTAAATCCGCCGGTATCAGATCTCTGAGATAGGGCATGGTGTCGAAGACATGTTTGTCGATGACGCAGTGAGAGACATTGGCGCGGATACCGGCATCGTCATACGCATCGAATACGCGCTTCAGCCGGTTGATGTCGAAGGCGGGTGGATCGAAAAAGTCGTCGACCAGTGTCGTTACCCCGGCCTTCAGGCTTTCCATCGCCGTCAAGAGGCTGCGCAGGTAGAGAAGCCGCTCAGAAATTGGTCCCTTCATCACGATCGGGTAGGAATAAAGCATCCACACTTCGAGCGGCATGCCCTGGTAGCGGCCTTTGAAAAAGGTCTCGGACGAATGCAGATGTGCGTTGACCAGTCCGGGCATGAGGAGCTTGCCACGAGCGTCAATCGTGCGTGCGCCTCCGGGGGCTGTCAGGTTCTTGCCGATGGAGGTGATGCTGTCACCCTCGACCAGAAGGTCGCCGGTAAAGGGCGCGACACCGTTGGCTGTGTCCATGGCAAGAATGGTGGCGTTGCGGAAAAGAAGCGTCATGCGGTGTCTTTCAGGAGTGATTGTCCGACCGGCCGACGAGCAGGGGCAACAGCACGAGTTCGAGGCCGATGAGGACAAGGCAGGATATGGCAAAGACGATTGTGCCAATGGCATTCAGTGACGGATCGATTGCCGCGACGAGCACGGAATAGATCGCGACTGGCAATGTCGGCTGAAAGCCCGAGACGAACCAGGCGATGATGAACTCGTCAAAGGAGAAGGTGAACGCAAGCAGCCAGGCGCCGAAAATACCGGGCAGCGCGAAAGGCAGAACGACCTTCGTGACAGCTTGCCATTCGGTCGCGCCAAGATCCCAGGCTGCTTCTTCGAGTGAGGGCGGCATCTGCGACAACCGAAGCTGGATGATTGCAAGGGCTGGTGCAGTGATCAGAACGACGTGGGTGAGGAAGACTGAAAACAGCGTGCCGGAAAGATGCAAACGTGCCAGAAGCCCGAGGAAACCAACACCAAGAATGAGCGGCGGAATGAGGATGGGCAGCGTGACAAGTGCCAGAAAGGTGGTCTTGCCGCGGAATGTGAAGCGGTTGAATGCGTAAGCAGCAAAGAAGGCGATGGCGGTCGCAACCGTCGCTGCGGCGGGTGACACGATCAGCGTGTTGCCAAGCGCCCTGATCAATGTACCGTCGGTAAACAGCTTGTCATACCATTGCAGCGTCCAGCCCTGCAGCGGAAATCCGGGAAATCGGTTCTTCTGAAATGAGAAGAGAACGAGCACTACCAGCGGCAGGAACATGAAGGCGTAGGCGAGACCAAGCCACACTCTGCCAAGGAAAATCCATGGATTGCCACGCATCAGCTAACCCTCCTGCGGGCGCGTTCGGCCATGAAAATGCCGATGCCAAGCGCCAGCACCATGACGGCGATCAGAATGGTGGCGAGCGCGGATGTTCGTGGGAGATTGGTCGAACTCGAATAGTCGGACATGATCATCGACGCATAAGTCGGTAGTTTGCCGATGATGGATGCGCCTGTCCCGCCGCCGAGCAGGTTGCCGGAGAGTGCATCGCCAAGCCCGACGATCACCGCGAAACTTGCCGCCGTCATCAGACCGAATCTCGAAAGCGGAAGAATGACACGGGTGAAAGCCTGCCAGCGAGTGGCTCCAAGTTCCCTTGCCGCCTCGATCAGCACCCTGTCGATTGCCAGGATACTGACATAGAGAATGACGATGAGGATCGGTGCCAGATAGTGAATGAGGCCGATGCGGGTGGCAATCTGCGTATAGATGATCTCGATCCGGTAGTCGGAAAGACCGACCTGCTTGAGCACCGAGTTGATGACACCGTTGCGCGATAGAATGGTCTGCCAGGCATAAAGACGCAGCACGTAGCTCGACCAGAAAGGCGCGATAGCCAGCAGTAATGCCAGTCTCTGCCAGCGCATCGGCACGGCAAAGGCAATTGAAAGCGCTACGAGATACGAGAGAATGACAGCAAAAAAAGCTGTGGTAACGGCTACCCAGAGCGACTGGGCAAGGGCAAGTCCGTACCGAGAGCGCGAAAAGAAGCTCGAAAAAATCTCGGTATAGTTGGTGAATGAGACGTCCGGAATGGCCTGGAAATTCTCCACGCGCCAGAAGCCGATCCACAAAAGAAAGAGCAATGGCAGCAGAAAAAGGAGTGTCAGCCAGATGCCAAGCGGTGCCAAAAACAGGACTTTGAGGGGGCTGTCGTTGGGCGTCCTCAGCCGCTTCGGGTTTTGAGTGTCCGTCATGCTCATGTCGTACCTCTGATCAGGGAGGCATTCTCAGGCGCAAACCACGCGGTTACCGGCGTGTTGATTTCACCGGGCAATATCTGTTGCACGGTCATTTTCACTTCCGTGCCGTCCACGAGATCGAGCAGATAGACATTGTGAGACCCGGCATATTCCCGGCCGCGCATGGTGGCGTCCAGCCGGTTCTCGCCAGGTGTTCCGGTGGGTGAGGGGGTCAGCTTGTCTGCCTGAACCACGACAAAAACGGAGGTGCCAACGGGTGGTGGGTCATCTGTGGCGACCACGACCTGTCCATGGCCGCAATGAACAGTCACATGACGGGACGACACATCCTGCACACGACCGGCAAAGAGGTTATTGGTGCCCACAAAGCGAGCAACGAATTCGGTTTTCGGACGGGCATACATCTCCTCGGGTTTGTCGATCTGTTCGATCCTGCCCTTGTTCATGACAACCACCCGGTCTGCCATGGAGAAGGCTTCGATCTGATTGTGGGTCACGTAGATGAATGCCATGCCGAGTTGCTGTTGGATACGACGCAGCTCGCCCTGCATTCGTATTCTCAGATGGGCGTCGAGTGCCGAAAGCGGCTCATCGAGAAGCAGGATTTCGGGTTCCGTCACAAGCGCGCGTGCGAGTGCCACACGCTGTTTCTGCCCACCGGAAAGTTGGCTGACCTTACGTCCAAGAAAGTCGGAAAGTCCGACAAGGTCCGCCATCGCCTTGACCTTGCCCGCCACAATCGCTTTGTCATGGGCTTTCAGCGTCAGGCCAAAGGCGATGTTGCCTGCGACGTCGAGATGCGGAAACAATGCGTAATTCTGCCAGACGAGACGGGTCGAACGGAGATTGACGGGCACGTCTGAGACATCTTTGCCGCGAATGTGAAGCTGGCCGGAAGACGATGTCTCCAATCCAGCCATGATGCGCAGAAGCGTGGTTTTTCCGCATCCGGATGGTCCCATGATGGCCACGAATTCACCCCGGCCAACCCTGAGATTGATGGAATCCACCGCAACGAAGTCGTTGAAGCGCTTGGTAATCGACAGAAGTTCCAGGTCTGGAGGCGATGCGGTCATGGTTCATCCTGCAAAGAAGGGCACTCCCGGAACAGCCGGGAGCGCATCTGTTCGAAGCGTGAGCAGGCTCAGGCCGTTTTGAATTCGTTGAAGATGTCGATCCAAGCCTGTTCCGGCTGGTTGGACGGCAGCCCACGCGGCATGGAGCGGTCGATCAGCGTTTCGACCAGCATCTTGCCGGGGTTTTCCGGGTCGGGAACATAAGAGAGCAGCTTCTTCTGGTCTTCATCCCAATGATCGACAATCTTCATGTTCGGGCCACGAGCCTTGAACGCCTTGGTGTAGACGAGCTTCGACTGGACTTTGGGCGACGTCATGTAGTCGACCCATTGCATCGCCAGTTCCTTGTTCTTGGAGGCCGAGCAAACGCAGGCGACTTCCTGCCAGCGGATGCCGCCTTGCTTTGGAATGGTCGAAGAGAAATTGTCGTAACCGGCGAGTTTCAGATCAATGTCGAGGTCACCCGTTGGCGAAGCCACGATGTCGCCAGCCAGCATGGCTTGGGCGATTGGCTGGTTGGAGGAACCGAACATGCCGATTTGCGGCCGCAGCTTGGTCAGGAATTCCTTGACCTGCGCAAGCTGGCCGTCAGTGATGGCGTAAGGTGTCTGGTTCGCCGGATTGACGGCAAGGCTGGCATTGCCGAGGTTCGGCAGGTACCAGTCGAACATGCCGATCTTTCCTTCATATTTCGGGTTGAGCAACGAATTCCAGTCTGCAGCTTCTTCGGCCGACATTTCGTCGGTGTTGTAGGAAATGCCATAGAAGGAGAAGCGGGTCGGAATACCGTAAACCGTGCCTTTTGTTTCGCCTTTGGTTGGCGCGAAGTCGCGGAATTTGGGGTGGTAGTTGGCCAGTTCCTTGAAGCTGTCGGTCTTGTAGGCTTCGATCGCCTTGTTGGCTTTCAGCTTCTGGACATATTCGGCATCGGAAATGATGGCATCGAAAGTGCCGGGCGGGGTCTGGGCGAAAAACTGCAGCATCTGCTCGCCGCCGATGTAGATCTTGAACTCAACCTTCGTCTTGTGGAGGTCTTCGAACTCGGCAATGACGTCGCGCTCTTCATAGCCTGGCCAGCAAAGAACGCGCAGCGGCTCGGCGGCCTGCGCCTGTCGCGAGAAAATGGTGAAGTTGCCAAAGGCGGCGGCCGTCGCGCCGGCAGCAGCCGTACCCAGAAGCTTGCGGCGCGAAATTCCGGCCGTGGTGGAAGGGACTGTTTCGTCCTGCAACGATGTCTTGCTTGTCATGTCGTTCCCCTGATGGCGTTGTTTGCATCACCAGTGAGGCAGCAAGATCCGTGCCATTTCAAAATACGCGCATTTTTACGGCTTCCGCTATTTTGTAATGCGATACATGGAGTTGCCGGGATTAAAAACTGACCATATGGTCAATTTTTGTCACTAGATTAGGCAGCCGCTGATGGGCGCCGTTGCCCGGGCAGCGAACTTTCGTTCGCCGGGATAAACGAGAACGATGGGGCCAATACCGGCTTTTGCGCCTCAGATCCGGGGTGTCACGATGGTACGGCTATGCGTTGATTGCCTTTGAATTCGTCGAATCGTGCATGCCAGTTTTTGCTCGAGTATGTGCAAAAGCGGCTGGACTGGAAGGAAAGGGCTTCATTCCCTGATACGCTTTTTCCTGCACACAAAGAAAAGCAACTGCTGACGTGAATTTCTATTTACTTTGCCCAACACTCTCCTTCATCACCTTTCTCCGAAACATCATCGGCATTTTGGAACAGAAGGAGGATGCGATGAAAGCGCTGGTTCTGGAAGAAAAAGGCAAGCTGTCGCTCAGAGATTTCGATATTCCGGCAACGCTGGGCCCGAAGGATGTGCGCATTCGCACCCACACGGTCGGAATCTGCGGTTCGGACGTGCATTATTATACGCACGGCAAGATCGGCCACTTCATCGTCAACGCGCCGATGGTGCTGGGCCACGAGGCGTCCGGCACGATCATCGAGACCGGCTCAGAGGTTTCGCATCTCAAGGTTGGCGATCGCGTGTGCACGGAGCCCGGCATTCCTGATCCGACTTCGCGTGCTGCAAAGCTCGGCATCTATAACGTTGACCCGGCCGTCACGTTCTGGGCAACGCCGCCAGTGCATGGTTGCCTGACGCCTGAAGTCATCCATCCTGCCGCATTTACCTACAAGCTGCCGGACAATGTTTCGTTTGCCGAAGGCGCCATGGTCGAGCCTTTTGCGATTGGCATGCAGGCGGCACTTCGTGCCCGTATCCAGCCAGGTGATGTCGCCGTGGTGACCGGTGCCGGCCCGATCGGGATGATGGTTGCGCTTGCCGCATTGGCCGGCGGTTGCGCCAAGGTCATCGTTGCCGATCTCGCTCAGCCCAAACTGGATATCATTGGCGCATATGACGGCATTGAGACCGTCAATATTCGCGAGCGTTCGTTGCCCGACGCGGTGGCCGAAATCACTGACGGCTGGGGTTGCGATGTTGTCTTCGAGTGCTCCGGTGCGGCCCCTGCAATCCTCGGCATGGCAAAGCTTGCTCGTCCGGGTGGTGCTATCGTGCTGGTCGGTATGCCGGTTGATCCGGTGCCGGTCGATATCGTCGGCCTGCAGGCAAAGGAACTGCGTCTCGAAACCGTTTTCCGTTACGCCAACGTCTATGACCGCGCCGTTGCGCTCATCGCGTCCGGAAAGGTCGATCTGAAGCCATTGATTTCTGCGACCATCGCGTTTGATGACAGCATTGCCGGTTTCGACCGGGCTGTGGAAGCGCGTGAGACAGACGTCAAACTGCAAATCGTCATGCCGCAGTAAAACAAGAATTGGGTGTCGCTGTCGGCCGACGGCGGCACCTTCAATATCCGGCCGCAACATTGCCGCGGCGCAACCGCGTCGAGATGCCAGGCGCAATTTCCGCTACCTTACGGTGTGCCGATACGAAAAGCGCATGAGATTATGCGAAAAGTACAAGTCTTATCTGCCCGCTTCGCGACATCACGAAAAATTCAGAATCACCAAAACTGACCTATCAAGTCTCTAAAATCGCTTGTGAATCGCTTTATCAGCGTTGAAATACTGCTGCATTGCAGTATTTGCGGTTGCTTTGCGGCATTTGGCCAAAACACAGCAAATCACGCACTCTTCAATTTCCGGCATGAATGAGTCAAAAAAGTATCAGTATTTATTCCGCGGTGATGTGGATCATGGATCGGCGGCGGCCCTATGGTTTCTGCCAACGCCGGGGCGGTGCTTGGAACGAGGAGCCAGACGCCCAGCCCTTTGATGGGCCAGCGTGCAAAGGGAGAGGACGTCAATGCAACCCGATCTGGAACTTGTCCATATACGCAAGGGCGAATCCTTCGCTGCCTGGCGACATGGCTATCCGTTCCGCACGGTGCGCTGGCATTACCACCCCGAATATGAAATCCACCTCGTCGTCGCGACATCAGGCACGTTCTATATTGGCGACTTCGTCGGCAACTTTGGTCCAGGCCAGCTCATTATGACGGGCCCCAACCTGCCGCAGAACTGGATCAGCGAGATCGAGCCCGGCGAGGTTGTGCCTGCCCGCTCTCTGGTTATCCAGTTTCCCGAGCCATTCATCGAGGATGCCTGCTCGTCGATGCCGGAAATGGACGCGCTTCGTCCGCTGCTTGAGCGTAGCCGCCGGGGTCTGCTGTTCGATGAGGAAACCAGCGCCAAGGTGCGCCCGGTGATGGAGCGGTTGCTGGAGGCGCAGGGTATGGCGCGCCTCGCACTGTTCTGGGAAATTCTCGATCTCCTGGTCAATGCGCCGCATTATGAAGTTCTGGCGAGCCTTAGCTTCGAGCTTGATCTGACGGGCATTGGCGACAGCGGCATCAACCGCGCCTTGTCCCATCTGCGTGAGCATCTGACCGAGCAGATCGAGGAGGGCGAGTTGGCCGAAATGGTCGGGCAAAGCCAGAGTGCGTTTTCCCGCGCCTTCAAGCGCCATACCGGAACGACCCTGGTGCGTTATCGCAACCAGTTGCGGATCGATCTCGCCTGCCAGATGCTGCTCACCGATCAGGAAATCAAGGTTGCAGAAATCTGCTACGATGTCGGGTTCTCGAACCTTTCGAATTTCAACCGGCATTTCCTGAAGTTCAAGGGAATGTCCCCATCCCAATTCCGCACGACATTCGCGGCCCAAAAGGCGTTCGTCATGGCGGAGTAACATGACACGACACCACTGATTTCAACCAATTCGGGCGGCATGGCGCCATCCGGAAACGGACACGTGCTGTCCGCAATTATCCCAAGGGAGGAAATTACATGAAATTGTCTCTTCTTACAGCTTCCGTTGCATTGGCCCTGATCGCCGCTCCTGCCGTTGCCCAGGACAAGCTCAAGATCGGCATGACCTTTCAGGAGCTGAACAACCCCTATTTCGTTTCCATGCAGGAAGCGCTGAAAGAAGCTGCCGCCAGCATCGGTGCGGATGTGGTCGTAACCGACGCCGGTCACGACGTGGCAAAGCAGATTTCCGACGTTGAAGACATGCTGCAGCAGAAGATCGACATTCTGCTTCTCAACCCGACCGATAGCGCCGGCATCGAGGCCGCCGTCCATGCCGCAAAGGCTGCCGGTGTAACCGTTGTTGCTGTTGACGCAAACGCCAATGGCCCGGTCGATACCTTCGTTGGTTCCAAGAACCGCGACGCCGGTTACATGTCGTGCAAGTACCTGGGTGACACGCTCGGCGGCAAGGGCGAAGTTGCGATCCTCGACGGCATTCCGGTTGTTCCGATCCTGCAGCGTGTTGAAGGTTGCAAGGCAGCACTCGCTGAATTCCCTGAGATCAAACTCGTTGACACCCAGAACGGTCGTCAGGACCGCTCGGTTGCTCTCGGCGTCGTGGAAAACATGATCCAGTCGCACCCGAACCTGGCCGGCATCTTCTCGGTCAACGACGGTGGTGCAATGGGCGCCATGGCCGCTATTCAGGGTTCCGGCAAGGACATCAAGCTGACCTCGGTTGATGGTGCACCGGAAGCGGTCAAGGCCATTGCTGACGGCACGCCTTTCATCCAGACCACGGCTCAGTTCCCGCGTGACCAGGTTCGCGTCGGCCTTGCCATGGCGCTTGCCCAGAAGTGGGGCGCTCGCGTCGTGCCGAAGGAAGTTCCGATCGACGTTATGGTCGTGGACAGCAAAAACGCCGCCGATTTCAGCTGGTAATAGTTCCTCCCAGCTCCGTCCTCGGTCCTTGACTGGGGGCGGAGCACCCTATCGCATCGCGCAGAAACACGATCAGTCGTGATGATGCGCGATGCGTAGATGTAAAATACGTTAGAGCGGCCTGCGACCGTCCATCAGGACGCACCGCCCTCTAGGTCCGAACCATTCAGGAGGGCGAAATGCTGAAGCTGAACGGAATAAAAAAGAGTTTCGGCAAGATCGAGGTCCTGCACGGCGTTGATCTCGACGTCCGTGCGGGCGAAGTTCATGCGCTTCTCGGCGAGAACGGCGCTGGCAAGTCGACCTTGATGAAAATTCTCTGCGGCATCATCAAGCCGTCTGAAGGCGAGATACATATCGAAGGTGTCGCCCATCAGTTTGCCAATTACGATGAGGCGATCGCGGCCGGTATCGGCATCGTCTTTCAGGAATTCAGCCTGATCCCCTATCTGGATGCGGTGGACAACATGTTCCTCGCCCGCGAGATGCGCGGTGCCTTTGGTCTGCTCAATCGCAAGGCCATGCGTCAGCGCGCCGCCGAGATCATGGGCAGGCTGTCCGTCGATGTGCCGCTCGACGTGCCGGTTCATCGCCTGTCGGTCGCCGAACAGCAGTTTGTTGAAATCGCCAAGGCTCTGTCGCTGGATGCGCGCATACTCGTGCTGGACGAGCCGACCGCGACGCTGACACCCTCGGAAGTCGAGCATCTGTTCAAGGTCATGCGCGAACTGCGCAAGCAGGGCGTCGCGATCATCTTCATTTCGCACCATCTGGAAGAAATCTTCGAGATCTGCGACCGCATCACTGTATTGCGCGATGGCGAGTTCATCGGTTCCTGCGCAGTATCGGACGTCGATAACGACCGGCTGGTCGAAATGATGGTCGGTCGCCGCATCGAAAACAGCTTTCCGCCCAAGCCAGCACTCGATCCGGCCCTGCCGGTCGTCATCGAGGCTGAGGAAATTCAGCTCAAGAAAGGCGGGCCTATTTCGCGGTTTGCACTACGCAAGGGCGAAATCCTGGGCTTTGCCGGTCTTGTCGGTTCGGGTCGCACGGAAACCGTCCTCGCCATGCTCGGCGCCTATTCCGCGGCACGCTGCAAGATCCGTCTGAATGGCGTGGAGAAACGCATTTCCGGTCCCGATGAAGGACTTGAAAATGGCATCGGTCTTTTGCCGGAGAGCCGCAAGGACGAGGGACTGATCACCAGTTTCTCGATCCTGCAGAACATCTCGCTCAACAACTATGGCAAATATCGCAAGAACCACTGGTTCATCGATCTGAAGAAAGAAATGGACTGCACGCGCACTGCAATGGGTCAGGTGCGCGTCAAGGCCCAGGGGCCGCTGGCAAGGGTCGACACGCTTTCCGGTGGCAACCAGCAGAAAGTGGTCATAGCCCGCTGGCTGAACCATGACATGCAGGTGCTGATTTTCGACGAGCCGACGCGCGGCATCGATGTTGGCGCCAAGGCCGAGATTTACGCCCTGATGCGCGAGTTCACCGCCAAGGGTTACTCGATCATCATGATTTCGTCTGAACTGCCCGAAGTGATCGGCATGTCCGACCGTGTCTGTGTGTTCCGCTCCGGCGGGATCGTTGCCACCGTTCAGGGCGAAGACGTCAATTCCGAAACAATAATGACCCACGCAACGACGGGGAGAGTTGAACATGTCGTATGATGCAAACACCGAAGCCGCCGGTAAGTCCGGCGGGCTGAACATTCTGCGCGTGCTGCAATCACCGCTGGCCCTGCCGCTGATCGGCCTCATCGTCGTTTCCGTGCTGATGTCGCTTGCAAGCGATAACTTCTTCAGCCTCGGCAACATCATGAACGTGCTGCGTCAGGTCTCGGTCGTCGGCATCCTCGCCGTAGGCATGACCTTCGTAATCCTAACGGGCGGTATCGATCTGTCTGTTGGCGCTGTTATGGCTTTGGTTGGCACCTTGAGTGCCGGTCTGATGGTCAAATCGGGCCTGCCTGCTGAACTGGCACTGGTGATCGGCCTGTTCATCGGCCTGGGTATCGGTCTGATCAATGGTGTGCTGGTCGCATGGGGCAAGATGCCTGCGATCATCGTGACACTGGCAACCATGGGCATGGCACGCGGTCTCGGCCTCATCTATTCCGGCGGTTATCCGGTCAGTGGCATTCCAAGCTGGATTTCCTGGTTTGGTGTCGGCCGCATTGGTGTCATTCCGGTGCCAGTCGTTATCATGGTTGTTGTTTACGGCCTTGCTTGGGTGCTTCTGCAGCGCACCGCTTTCGGCCGGCATGTCTACGCACTCGGCGGCAATGAAAATGCCGCGCGTCTATCCGGCGTCAAGACACGCCGTGTGAAGCTGGCCGTCTACGGTATTTCCGGTTTCACCTCGGCAATTGCCGCAATGATCCTGATCGGTCGTCTGATGAGCGGTCAGCCGAATGCCGGTGTCGGCTTCGAGCTCGATGCCATTGCGGCAGTCGTGCTTGGCGGTACGGCGATCGCCGGTGGCCGTGGCCTGATCCTGGGCACGCTAATTGGTGCGGTGCTGCTTGGCATCCTCAACAACGGCCTCAACCTCATGGGCATCAACCCCTACCTGCAGGACGTCATCAAGGGCGGCATCATCCTGCTGGCCATCTATATCGGGCGCGAGTGGCGTTGAGCCAGCCCCGGAATCTTTCCAAAACAGGAGAATGGAATGTCTGAATCATTGCAAGGCAAGATCGCCGTCATCACCGGCGCAGCATCGGGGATCGGTCTCGCCACCACGGAAGCTCTGCTGGCGCAGGGTGCGACTGTGGTCATGGTCGACTGGAATGAAGGTGCCTTGAAAGAACTTGCCGGCAAGCTGGGCGAGAAGGCTATCCCGCAGGTCACCAACCTGCTGGACGCAGAGAGCTGCAACGCGATGGTGCCGGAAATCCTGCAGAAGGTCGATCATATCGACATCCTGTACTGCAACGCTGGCACCTATATTGGCGGCGAACTCTCTGAGACGACGCCTGAAGCGATCGACCGTATGTTGAACCTCAACGTCAACGCGGTGATGAAGAATGTTCAGGCCGTTGTCCCGCACATGAGCGAGCGCAAGACTGGCGACATCGTTGTCACATGCTCGATCGCCGGTCATTTCCCGACCTATTGGGAGCCGGTCTATTCGGGTTCGAAGTGGGCGATCACCAGCTTCGTTCAGGGTATGCGTCGCCAGATGATCCCGCATGGTGTGCGTGTTGCCCAGGTTTCGCCTGGTCCGGTCGTTTCGGCGCTGTTGGCTGACTGGCCGGAGGAAAATCTCCGCAAGGCCAAGGAATCCGGCAGCCTCATCGATGCCAACGAAGTCGCAGACGCAGTTGTCTACATGCTGACCCGCAAGCGCACGGTCACGATCCGCGATATGCTGGTCCTTCCGACCAACTTCGACCGCGTCTGAGCCGGTTGTAAAAAAGGAGAACTGCGATGGCGCAATATCTGATCGGTGTCGATGTCGGAACAGGCTCAGCGCGAGCGGGTGTGTTCGACGCGGCGGGCGGCTTGCTGGCCACGGCCCGGCGGCCCCTTGCCATGCACCGCGAGGATGGCGGCATCGTGGAACAATCGAGCGAACAGGTTTGGCAGGCCGTCTGCGAATCCGTTCAGGAAAGCGTAACCCGCGCCGGGATTGACCCGGCTGCGGTCGCCGGCATCGGCTTTGACGCAACCTGCTCGCTCGTCGTGCGTGGCCCGAACAATGAAACCTTGCCGGTTGGCGATCCCGCTCACCCTGAACGCGATATCATCGTCTGGATGGATCATCGCGCGGTCGCCCAGGCGGAGCGTATCAATGCCGAAGGTCACGACGTACTGAAGTATGTCGGCGGCCGCATTTCCCCGGAAATGGAAACGCCGAAACTGGTGTGGCTGCGCGAGAACCGGCCAGAGACCTACGCTCGCGCCGAACACTTTTTTGACCTGACAGATTTCCTGACGTGGAAAGCCAGTGGCGCGCTGGATCGCTCCGCCTGCACCGTGACCTGCAAATGGACCTATCTGGCTCATGAAGAGCGCTGGGATGCAGGGTATTTTCGCCAGATTGGACTCGGCGATCTTGTCGACCAGGGCTTCGCCCGTATCGGGCAGAGCGTCGTCCATCCGGGTACGGCTCTCGGAAGCGGTTTGAATGAGGCTGCAGCAAAAGCCATGGGCCTGCGCCCCGGTACTGCGGTTGCCGCCGGGCTTATCGATGCACATGCCGGTGGCATCGGAACGGTCGCAGCAGGCGGTGATGCTTTCCGCTGCCTCGGTTATGTCTTCGGCACGTCGTCCTGCACCATGACTACCACGGCCGAACCCGCCTTCGTGCCGGGTGTGTGGGGCCCTTATTACTCTGCGATGGTACCGGGGACATGGCTGAACGAAGGCGGACAATCCGCAGCCGGAGCCGCGATCGACCAGTTGGTGCAGCTCCATCCCGCGACTGCGGACGCTACGGCTTCGGCCAAAGCCGAGGGCAAGTCGTTGCCGCAATGGTTGGCCGACAGGGCATTGGAACTCGGCGGATCGGCCTCTGCGGCCGTGCGGCTGGCCGATGAAATGCATGTCGTCCCAGAATTTCTCGGCAATCGCGCGCCGTTTGCCGATCCGCATGCGCGTGCGGTCATCATGGGCTACGGCATGGAAACCGGGCCGGACTCGCTGGTTGCGCTCTACGTGGCTGGCATATGCGGTCTGGGCTATGGCTTGCGCCAGATCATTGAAACACAGGCACGTCACGGCGCGCCGATCGAAACGATCAGCGTGAGCGGTGGTGCTGGCGCGCACCCGCTGACGCGCCAGCTTCTGGCCGACGCCACCGGTTGCCCAATCGAAGTTACGGCGTGTGAAGAGCCGGTGCTTCTGGGGTCTGCGATGCTCAGTGCTGTTGCGGCTGGCGTTTTCCCTGACTTGCGCGCAGCGATGCCTGCCATGTCACGTGTTGCCACGCGGTGTGAACCCGATGTGAAGATGCAGGCCGTGCAGAATGCCCGTTATGACGCTTTCCTGACGTTGCAACGCACAGCGCGACAAATTCGCGACAACGACGCGGCACTCCTGTCGCACTGACCGGTTTCGGCAGGCATTTTCTTTTGACGTCTCTTTCGGCTTGCGGGCCATAACATTTCGAGGGTTTCATGCAGTTTTCCGGTAAATCCGTCATCATCACCGGTGCAGGCAAGGGTATCGGTCGCGCCTGTGCCCGGCTTATGGCCGAACGCGGAGCCGATGTCGTCGCGCTCAGCCGCACACAGTCCGACCTCGACAGCCTGAAGGCGGAAATCGGTGGTCGCTCGATCCGTGTCGATCTTGCCGATGCTGCAGCAACCCGGGCCGCGATGGCAGAGGCTGGTACCTGCGACTTTCTGATCAACAGCGCCGGCATCAACGTGCTGGAAAGCGTACTTGATGTGACCGAGGCCGGCTACGAGGCGGTGTTGGGCATCAATCTGCGCGCAGCACTCATCAGCTGCCAGGAATTTGCGCGCGCGCGTGTTGCTGCTGGCGGCGGCGGCGCGATTGTAAACATCACGTCGATTGCAGGCCATCGTGGTTTTCAGGATCATCTGTGCTATGCCGCGTCCAAGGCAGGTCTTGAAGGCGCGACTCGCGTGATGGCCAAGGAACTTGGCGCGCATGGTATCCGCGTGAATGCTGTTGCCCCGACGATCACCTTGACGGAACTGGCCGCAGAAGCGTGGAGCGATCCGGTAAAGAGCAATCCGATGATGGTGCGCCACCCACTCAACCGCTTCGCTGAGGCGGAAGAAGTTGCGCAAAGCATCGCGCTTCTGCTCTCCGACGACAGCCGGATGATTTCGGGTGCGGTTCTGCCCGTTGACGGCGGCTTCCTCGCAGTCTGAGATCTTCAAGGCGGCGTGGTAAACGCCGCGTTTTTCACTTTAGGTGCGCCAACCTCAGGCTCGGTTGACGAATGATTGCTTTTTGGCCGGCAGGTAACTGTCGGCCATTTTTATTTTGTAATTGGACCGAGACAGAACGGGCAATCCGTCTGGCAGTGATGGTATTGATGCCTCCCAAGATGCATTTTTCTTCCCCCGGCACGAAATCATCCGAGGCTGCATAACGTGGCAAATGAACTTGTCATAGTTTGTTATTCACAACGTTCTTTCATTTGATTATAAACACATTTACAGTGAAAAAACATGACAACTTATTCTAGGATCTAAGCTGTGCTGTTAATCTTTGCCGATGATCTGACCGGTGCTCTGGACGCCGCCGCTCCCTTCGCGGGACGCGGCTTGGTGACGGAGATCGCCATGGATCTCGACGGGGTTCAAGCTGCTCTTACGGAGGCTCCGGATGTTCTGAGCGTCAATCTAGGCTGCCGCGATGGGACAGCCGAGGAAGCGCAGCGCCGAACAAAAACGCTGTTGGCTTTGCTGCCTGACGACGTCGTGCTGTTCAAAAAAATAGATTCCCGTCTGAAAGGGCATATTGCGGCTGAGCTGGACGCGATTTCTTTTGGTCGAGCACTGGTTGTGCCCGCCATTCCGGATTTTGGCCGGGTTGTCGCCAATGGGGCGCTGCAGGGTTTTGGTGTCGATGAACCCATATCGATCAGCGCGACGTTAGGGAGACATGCCGGACGCAGCACAGTTCCTGATGTCGCGTCACAGGAAGATCTGCGCGTTGCGCTTTTGAAGGCGCAGGAGGATGGCGTCGATCTGCTGATCGGGGCACGGGGTCTCGCGGAGGCGCTTGCCCAGCAGATGACCGGCCGCACAGCGACCCAGCCTGCGGAGGTGCCAGAAGGCAAGGGCCTTTTCGTGATCGGTTCACGCGACCCGATTACCCTCTTACAGATCGATCATCTTGTTGCCGCAGGTCTGGTAAGGACGCTGGCCGCTCCGAACGGCGCCGTGCCGCAGAATGAAGCTGACACATCCGGCCCCGTTCTGGTGCAGGCAACGCAGGGATCGCAAAGCTGTTCTCAACAGGATGTATCCGATCACCTTGCAGCAGGTGTCGTGCCGATGTTGACGGCGAGTGCCAGAACGCTTCTTCTGTCCGGTGGCGCAACGGCGGAAGCCGTTCTTCGTGCCATGGGTATTTCCCGGCTGCGCCTTGCTGGTGAATGCCTGCCGGGTCTCGGTGTCGGCGTTTCGGGCGACCATTGCATAATTGCGAAATCGGGTGGTTTTGGGCAAGCTGGGACGTTGACGCAAATTGCGAAGATGATGCTGGGCAGACATGATGCTGGAGAGAGCTGACAAGATGGCGCTGACACGAGAAACGGCACGCAAGGCACTTCCCGACATCATTTTCGAGCGCATGCACAGGGCCATCAAATCCGGTGCCTATAAGCCTGACGAACGCCTGCCGACAGAACATGAGCTGGCAATGGAATTCGAAGTTTCGCGACCAGTGGTGCGTGAAGCTCTTCGGCGCTTGCGTGAGCAAGGCTTTATCTATTCCCGCAGAGGGTCCGGCAGCTATGTTCGAGCGGTTGGCATGCGTGAGCCGCTGGGCTTTGGCCAACTCGAAAATGTCGCCGATCTCCTGAACTGTTATGAGTTTCGTCTGACGCTGGAACCCGCTGCGGCCGCGGCTGCGGCGTTGCGTCACGATGGCGAACGGCTGGCAGCCATCAAAAAAGCGCTGGAAATGCTCCGTGATGCGACGAACCGGCAGTCTCACCGGGAAGACGCCGACTACCAGTTCCATCTCGCCATCGCGCGGGCGGCACGCAACAGCTATTTCTCGACGGCGATGGAAGCGCTGAAGGATCACATTGCCGTTGGCATGAAGTTTCACGGCATGTCGGTCAAACGCGAGGCGTCAGGGTTGGCGCGCGTGTTTGCGGAGCATGAAGCCATTGCAAAGGCCATTGCCGACGGCGACGCCGATGAGGCGCGACAATTGATGCTCAACCATCTCACAGGTTCGCGTGACCGCCTGTTCGAATCGTCGAATGTTGGTTGATCCATAAAAGCAGAGTTTGGCATTGGCCGATGCGCTGCGGGGCGCACCGGCGCTGCAATCAGAATGCGTGGCGGTAAATGCCAAGCACGTCGTCGACACTCATATCGACCGGATTGTTGTCCATCAGCCGACGGATTGCGTGGGCATCCTGCGCATAACGGACAAGGTCAGCTTCCGTAGCGCCGTGGCGGGCGAGCGACATCTCGATGCCAAGATTGGCGCAAAACTCCGTGGCCGCCTTGCGAAGCTCGTCCTGGGCGAGGTGATCGCGAATCCCGAGAGCGCTGGCCACTTCTGCCGTCTTTTGTGAAACCGCAGGCTGGTTGAAGGCCAGCACGTGTGGAAAGACAACGGCGTTGGCAAGGCCATGGGGCAAGTGCAGAAGCGTGCCAAGCGGATAAGCAATGGCATGGCCGGCCGCCGTGTTGACCGGGCCCAGGCAAATGCCGCCGTAATAGGAAGCGAGCATCATGCCTTCACGCGCTTCGGTGTCCTCACCATTCTGCACGGCACGCGCCAGATATTTGCCGACCAGTGTGAAGCCCATACGTGCGAAACCGTCGATCATTGGATGCGCCTTGCGATTGGTGAAGGCTTCCACGCAATGCGCCATGGCATCGACGCCGGTGGCTGCCGTCACCGCTGGCGGCACGGAATAGGTCAACTCAGGGTCGAGGATCGCCAGATCGGCGATCATGAACGGGCTCTCGACGGCGATTTTGTTGCCCTTGACCGGATCGGTGATGAGCGAACGGATGCCGGCCTCAGAACCGGTGCCTGCCGTTGTGGCAATCTGGATCAGCTTCGTATCGCGTCCGGCAACCTTGTTCGGACCGGCAACGTCTTCGAGGGTCTGAGAGGAATTCCAGAGCGAGGCGACCAGTTTTGCCACGTCCATGACGGAACCGCCGCCAAGACCGATGACGAGCTCGGGTTTTGCGGCGCGTGCCGCCGCCAATGCAGCATCAAGCGTTGCTGTATCGGGTTCTCCGGGAATAGCATCAAAGACAGTGAAAGGGCCCTTTAGTTGGAGCCGATCGATAAATTTTGCGGTCAGCGGTGTGGCGATCACCAGTGTCGAGGCAGTTTCTCCTGCCCAGGCGCCAGCTTCGGAAATCGTGCCTGCGCCGACGACAAGCCGGCGCGGCTGGTGGATGAGTATGGGTGCTTTAAACATGCTGTCATCCTTTCCGGCTTTCGCCGGCCACGAGCTTGCGGGCATAGGCGATGGCGGCGTTCATGTTGCCGTGATTGGCAATGCCCTTGCCGGCAATGTCGAAGGCGGTGCCATGGTCGACGGAGGTACGATCGATCGGAAGGTCTACCGAGACGTTGACTGCGGTATCGAAAGCGACGAGCTTGATTGGGATGTGCCCCTGGTCGTGATATTGCGCCACCACAAGATCGAAAGCGCCGGAATAGGCGCGATGGAAGACCGTATCGGCGGAGATCGGCCCATGCACCTCGATGCCTTCAGCGCGTGCTGCGGCAACCGCCGGTGCGATCTGATCGTCATCCTCTGTTCCGAAAAGACCGTTTTCGCCGCAATGCGGGTTGATGCCTGCGACGGCGATGCGTGGCCGTTCATAACCGATGCGCTTCAGGTGGTCGTTACCGGCGCGGATTGTCGCCAGCACCCGTTCTGTGGTGGCCCGGCGGATCGCTTCCTGGAGAGAGACGTGAGTTGAGACATGAATGACTTTCAGCCGTTCCGACGCAAGCAGCATATAGGCGGTCGTTGAGCCGGTCAGGCTGCGGAGCATGCCGGTGTGACCATCATAATGGTGTCCCGCCAGATTGAGCGCTTCCTTATTGATCGGTGCGGTGACGATGCAGCCGATCGTGCCTGCTTCGGCATCACGCACGGCCCGCTCAATGAAGCGGAATGCGGCGTCGCCCGCGACCGGCGATAATGTCCCCCATGGAAGAGGAGCGCCTTCCACCGGCAGATCGACAACATGGGATGTGAGGTCGATGCTGACGCCAAGCGCTTCCCGCGCTGCCTCAAGCGTGGCGAGGTTTCCATAGATACGCGTGGCAGCACGATCCGTGGATGACATTTCGGCCAGTGCCCGAACGGTAATTTCCGGGCCAACCCCACATGGATCGCCCATGGTGATACCAATGATATTGCTCATCACTTTCTCCCGTCCGTCTTGTCGGCCCAGCCCGGAGCAAGCCGGACATATTTGATCGCGCGTCGATAATAGGTGTAGCTCAGATGGAGCGTGCCGTCCGGTGCCTCAAGAAGCCAAGGATAGGACATTTCCTTGTTGCGTCCGTCTGTCGAGTCATTGGAAAGGCATGTGCCAGGGCCGTCCTCGATCAGGATGCGGGTTGGAAATGACAGGCCGTCGTCTTCGGACAGGCAGACGCTGACAGGTGCACGCGGCACGCCCCACACTGGAACGCAGCCTCCGGTCGGGTCGGCGTCCGGACGTTTATCGTCTTCCCCTAGTTCGTCATAAAGCGAAGCGCGCCGGTCGCTCGATTGCGCCGCGCTGGTGGGGTTGCAGATCATCGCCAGCCTGCCATCCTTCAAGCGGATTGCGGCAATGGAGGAGTTGTTGTTCGGCACATCGGTTGGCTGTGGCGCAGACCAGTTGCGGCCGCCATCGCTGCTTCGTGTGCGGTAGACAAAGTCGGCCTGCCGGCGGCGGAAAAAGGCGGAATAGGACGACGTTGTGCTGGCAACGGGGCTCATGTGAACGCAGCCGATGGAATCAGCAAGATCCTCCAGACGCCATGTCTTGCCGCCATCTTCCGAGACGCCGAGGGCCGCCGTATCATGACTGCCATTCCACTTTTGACCGGGGCGCTGGACGCAGCGGAAGATCGGCAGAAGCCAGGCTCCATCATCACGAATGGAAAGGGGCGCCCGGACAAAGCATCCCCTTGGCAGGTCGAGGAAATGCCCCTCTTCAGACGAGAGCTTTTCAGGCGCGGATATGTCACGAACGATCTTGGCCATGCGGATACGGCATTCGTCCTGATTGCCTGAGGGCTGGGCCGTATGAAACAGCCAGAGCGTGCCATCGGGCGCGGTAAACAGGACTGGGTTCTGCTCGGAGTGGTCAGGATCGTGGCTCAGCCGCTGTGCCTCTCCCCAGTTTGAAAGGCCGGGTAACAGCACGGATGCAAAAATCGAGATATCCGATTTTCCCTCCAGTGTGCCGCCAAACCAGGCGCAGACGAGTGCGCCATCATCAAGCAGGTGCAGAAAGCTCGCATGATTTTGAATCATCGGCGAAGGCAGGAAGGCTTCTTGTCGTTCGCTTGAAGCGGAAACGATGGCGCCAGTCATGGCCCGGGCAATGTCGTCAGGGGTCATTTGGATCTCCTCTTGCCTCGATGAAAATTCCAAAAACAAAAAGTTGTCAAGTTTAAATGCAAAAATAAGAAAGGCATTCTGTTGTCAGAATATCTAATAAATTATTGAAATAACATGATAAAAATAAAGTGCTTTGACCATAATAAAAATCCTTACGAAAAATAAATTGACAAAAAATGTGTTAGCGTCGATGCTCTGTCTACGGGTGGAGGAGACAATCATCCGCTACGCCATGTCCTAAGACATCAGGCGGGGCTTCTTTCGGGAACGACCCCGCGGTGCGCTGCCATGGAACTGAATTTCTGATCTGGGAGGAGAATGGAATGAAGAAGACTTTGATGATGGGCGCCTTGATGATGGGCTCCCTGGCCGCCGTGGTATCACCGGTGATGGCGGCTTCCGGCCCCATCAAGATCGTTCTGGCCGAAGAAGCGGATCTGCTTGAGCCTTGCATGGCAACGCGCTCGAATATCGGCCGCATCATCATGGAAAATGTCAGTGAAACACTGACCGAACTCGATGTGCGCGGCAAGAACGGCGTGCAGCCGCGACTGGCGGAAAAATGGGAGCAGAATTCGGATGGCAGCTGGCGCTTCCATTTGCGTCAGGGTGTGAAATTCTCCGACGGCACCAGTTTCGACGCGAAAGACGTCAAACACAGCTTCGAGCGCATCATGAGCGACAAGAACGCGTGCGAATCTCGCCGCTACTTCGGCGGCATGACCGTGACGCCGACCATCGTCGACGACAATACCATCGACTTCAAGACCGATCCGGCTCAACCCATTCTGCCGCTATTGATGTCTCTGGTGACCATCGTTCCCGAAGAAACGAAGATGGAATTCATCCGTGAGCCAGTCGGTACCGGGCCTTACAAGCTTACCAACTGGACACCTGGCCAGCAGATCGTGCTGACAGCGCGTGATGACTATTGGGGCAAGAAACCTGCGGTCACCGAAGCAACCTATCTTTTCCGTGCGGACCCATCGGTTCGTGCAGCCATGGTGCAGACGGGCGAAGCCGATCTTTCACCGTCGATCTCGCAGCTTGATGCGACCAATGACAAGACCGATTTTTCTTACCTCGACAGCGAGACGGTCTATCTGCGCCTCGATCATAATATCGCACCGTTGAACGACGTGCGGGTACGTCGCGCCCTCAATCTTGCCATCGACCGGCAGGCATTCCTCGGCACACTTGTTCCCGATGGCGCTGTATTGGCGACCGCACTCGTTCCGCCGACAACGCTTGGCTGGAACCCCGATGTCAAGGTGTTCCCCTACGACCCCGATGGCGCCAAGAAGCTGCTTGAGGAAGCAAAGGCCGCTGGTGTGAAGGTCGATACGCCGATCACCATCATTGCCCGCACGGCAAACTTCCCGAACGTGACGGAAATCATGGAAGCCATCCAGTCGCAGTTGCAGGATGTCGGCTTCAAGATCGACCTGAAGTTCGTCGAAGTGGCAGAGCATGAGAGCTACTACTCCAAGCCCTTCAAGGAAGGTCGCGGCCCTCAGATCGTTGCCGCCATGCACGACAACTCCAAGGGTGACCCGTCCTTCACCATGTTCTTCAAATATGCCACGAAGGGCACGCAGGCCGGTTTCTCTGACCCCAAGGTCGATGACCTGATCGAACGCGCATCCGCTGCGGTTGGCGACGAGCGTGCAAAGCTCTGGTCCGAGCTGATTGCCTACCTGCATGATGATGTCGTGGCCGATGTGCTGCTGTTCCACATGGTCGGTTTCTCGCGTGTTTCCGAACGGCTGGATTTCAAGCCAACCATCGCCACCAACTCGATGCTGCAGCTTTCCGAGATCGGCATCAAATAACGGCCGCATCAAGATCCTGCGTCCAAGCATCCATCCAGATGCAACGGCGGGCCCTGGTGCCCGCCGTTGCCATAAAACTCCGGAGGCGATCATGTTGAGCTTCATTCGTAAACGGTCCGTGGCCAGCCTGATCTCGTTGATCGGCCTGATCGTGATGGTTTTCTTTCTCTCCCGCCTGACAGGCGATCCGGCGGCATTGTTTCTGCCCGTCGAGGCATCGGAGGAAATGAAACAGCAGTTCCGGGCTCTGCACGGTTTGAACGATCCGCTGATGGTGCAGTTTTTCCGTTACGCAGGCGACGTGCTGACGGGTGATCTCGGTGAATCGCTCAGAAAGGCGCGTCCGGCGCTCGACGTCGTCACCGAGGCTTTCGTCTGGACCCTTTGGCTTGCGCTGATCACCATGTCGCTTGTCACAACGGCGGCGATCGTGATCGGCTCGCTCGCGGCCTTTCGGTCCGGTGGCTTTTTTGACCGCATGGCCTCGATGATCTCGCTGGTCGGCGCGTCTGTTCCGGATTTCTGGCTGGCGATCGTCGCAATCGTCGTGTTCTCGGTCAATCTCGCCTGGCTCCCAACATCCGGCACCGGCTCGCTGTTACACTGGATATTGCCGATTGCCGTGCTCTTTGTGCGACCCTTCGGTATCATCGTGCAGGTGGTGCGCGGCTCGATGATCGGCGCCCTGTCGTCGGCCTATGTCAAGACAGCCCGTGCCAAGGGTGTAAAATCCGGCCCAATCATCTTCGTGCACGCTCTGCGCAACGCCATGCTACCGGTTATTACCGTGATCGGCGATCAGGCAGCGAGCCTCCTGAATGGTGCCGTTGTCGTTGAAACGATTTTCGGTTTTCCCGGCGTAGGCAAGCTGATGATCGATTCCATTCTGCAGCGCGATTTTAATGTGGTGCTGGCGGCCATCCTGGTGACGGCCCTCGCCATTTTCCTGATGAACCTGCTGATCGACCTTGCCTACGCGCTGCTCGATCCCCGTATTCGCCATTGAAGGGGTATTCAGCCATGAGCCTTTCAACCGCCGACACACAGATCGTGGACGAACCATCATTTCCTGTTCGCCTGGCACGCATGCTCTGGGCCGACAAGTTCGCACTCTGCGCCGTGATCTTTCTCCTGATCGTCGTGGTTCTCGCCTTCATCGGTCCAGCCTGGCTTGGAGATGTGGCGACGAAACAGAACTTGCGCGGTCGCAATCTCGCGCCGTTTGACTGGCAGCGGGAATGGTATTTCTGGCTGGGGGCTGATGCGCTCGGGCGCTCGCTGTTTGCCCGTATCATCGCTGCCACCCAGAACACATTGATGATTGCCGCTGGCGCTGTCCTGCTGTCGTCTGTCGTGGGAACGCTTCTTGGACTGATTGCCGGTTTCTCTTCGGAGCGCACAGGCCAGATCATCATGCGGCTTGCGGATGTCATCATGTCGTTCCCGTCTCTGCTGATCGCGGTGATCGTTCTCTATCTGCTCGGCTCGTCCATTCTCAACCTGATGCTGGTTCTCGCCATTACTCGCATCCCGGTCTATATCCGCACGACACGAGCCGAGGTTCTTGAGGTGCGCGAGCGCATGTTCGTTCAGGCGGCCCGGGTCATGGGCGCTTCGGGAAAACGAATTCTCTTCCGGCATATCCTGCCTGTCGTCCTGCCGACTTTGACAACACTTGCCACGCTCGATTTCGCCTATGTGATGCTGGCGGAAAGCGCATTGTCGTTCCTCGGCATCGGTATCCAGCCGCCGGAAATCACCTGGGGTCTGATGATCTCGCAGGGACGCCAATATCTGACAAATGCCTGGTGGCTGTCGTTCTGGCCGGGACTTGCCATCATCCTCACCACACTGTCGCTTAATCTGCTTTCGAACTGGCTGCGCATCGCGCTCGATCCGGTGCAGCGCTGGCGGCTGGAAATGAAAGGCCGCAAGAATGGCTGACCATCTTCTTGAAGTCCGCAATCTTTCCGTTGAATTCCATACGGCAAGCGGCGTCGTCCATGCCGTGAAGGATATCTCCTACCATATCGACCGTGGCGAGACGCTGGCGATCCTTGGCGAAAGCGGCTCCGGCAAGTCGGTATCGTCATCAGCGATCATGAATCTGATCGACATGCCGCCCGGGCGTATCAGCGGCGGACAGATCCTGCTTGATGGTCGTGACCTTTTGACGATGCCAACGGAGGCGCGGCGTGGGATCAATGGCAAGCGCATCGCCATGATTTTTCAGGACCCGCTCAGCCACCTCAATCCTGTCTATACGGTCGGCTGGCAAATCCGCGAAGCCATGACGACGCATGGTCTCGACAGGGCAAAGGCCGAAGCCGAAGCGCTTCGGCTTATTGGGCGTGTCGGTATTCCCGACCCTGAACGCGCGCTAAAGAAATACCCGCATGAATTTTCCGGTGGGCAGCGGCAAAGGGTCATGATTGCCATGGCGCTGGCGCTGAAACCCGACCTCCTGATTGCCGACGAGCCAACTACCGCGCTTGACGTGACGGTGCAGGCCGAAGTGCTCGCCTTGCTGAAAGAACTGCAGCGGGAAACCGGCATGGCGGTTCTTATCATCACCCACGATCTGGGGGTCGTGGCGGAGATTGCCGATCGGGTTGTGGTCATGGAGAAGGGCGTACTGGTTGAGGCCGGGACCGTCCACGAGGTCTATCATAACCCACAGCATGCCTACACTCGCAAACTGATCAATGCCGCACCCGGCAAGGGTGAGATGCATGAACCGAAGGCAGCGGGCGAGGCATTGCTCAGTGTGCGCGATGTGCGCAAACGTTATGGCGCATTTGAAGCATTGAAGGGTGTCTCCTTCGATCTCATGCCCGGCGAAACCATTGCTGTTGTCGGCGAAAGCGGGTCGGGCAAGTCAACGCTTGCGCGCATTCTGCTGCGGCTCGACGAACCGGATGCGGGGCAGGCGCTCTGGAAGGGCCGCGATCTGTTCCAGCTCTCGCCATCCGAACTGTTCGGCCTGCGGCGCGATCTGCAGATGGTGTTTCAGGACCCGACGCAATCCCTCAATCCGCGCATGACCGTTTTCCAGCTTGTTTCCGAGGCCTGGGTAATCCATCCGGATATTCTGCCGAAAGCGAAATGGCGGGAACGCGTCGCGGAGCTTCTCGGGCAGGTGGGCTTGTTGCCGGAACATATGGGGCGCTATCCGCATCAGTTCTCTGGCGGTCAAAGACAGCGTATTGCGATTGCTCGCGCGCTGGCACTTGAACCCAGGCTTATCGTCTGTGACGAGGCCGTGTCGGCGCTCGATGTGTCCGTTCAGGCGCAGGTCATTGCACTTCTCGACAAGTTGCGCCGCGAGATGGGGCTGTCTTTCATTTTCATCGCCCATGATCTGCCGGTTGTTCGGGACTTTGCCGATCATGTCATGGTCATGCAGCGTGGAGAATTGGTCGAGTTCGGCACGGTGCGGCAGGTCTTCGAGGCGCCGCGACAGGATTATACCCGCGCGCTTCTCGCTGCGAGCCTCGACCCTGATCCTGACACACATGCTACTGACCGCCCGGCTCGAGCAGGGCAGGCGATTTGAAATTCAATGGGAGTTCTTTCATGACGAAACAAGCTTTTGTCGCGCTCGTAACCTGTTTCAACGAGGACGAAACGATCAATTACGAGGCAACCCGCGCACAGGTTCGCCGTCAGGTGGCCGCAGGCAACAACATTATGTGCGCCGGAACCAATGGTGATTTTACGGCGCTGACGCATGAAGAAAAAATTATGCTGACGGAAGAGGTCGTAGACGAGGTGGATGGTCGCGCCAAAGTGATCGTCAATGCCGGCATGCCGGCCACGTTCGAAACGCTGCAGCTTGCCAAGGCGTTCGACCGTATTGGCGTCGACGGCATTGCCGTCATCACGCCATTCTTCATTGCCTGCACCCAGGACGGGTTGATCCGTCATTTTTCCACTGTTGCGGATGCGGTCGCGACGCCGATCTATCTCTACGACATTCCCGCCCGCACCCAGAACCACATCGAACCGGAAACGGCACGAAAACTTGCCGTTCACGGCAACATCGCCGGTATCAAGGATTCCGGCGGCGCGCAGCAGACGCTGGAGGCTTATTTGCAGGTGGCAAAGGAGATGCCTGGTTTCGAGGTTTATTCGGGACCGGACCATCTCGTTCTCTGGTCACTGCAAAACGGCGCGGCAGGTTGCATCTCCGGCCTCGGCAACGCGTTGCCAAAGGTGCTCTCCGGCATTCTTGCAGGCTACAATACGGGCGATGTTGCCGAGGCTGAACGCCAGCAGGCAGTCTATACGGCCTTTCGCACCGACCTGTACGCGCTGGGCTTTGCGCCCGCCATGGTGAAGCGTGCGCTCTATCTTCAGGATGCATCCGTCGGTGCGAGCCGGCAGCCTGCCTTGCTGCCTGATGAGGAGCAGGACAACAAGATCCGGGATATTCTGAAGCGTTACGATCTTCTCTGAGCAACGCCGGCTCGCGTTCTTACGTGAGATCAATCATGGGCTTTTCGCACTGTCGGGTAACCCGGTCGTGCGAGGAGTCCTTTTTTATGCTTGAATGATGCACATCGACGACGAGTTTGACGGTCACTCCCAGGTCGCCTGATGTCGTGATATTTTGAGGTGCGATACGCGCAGCGTCACGTTCTCCTCGCCCCATATCGGCAATATTAATTGTTTCAATAATCACAATTCATTCGCAATTATTATTGCAATTCTGTGCCGCGTTCGGTTGGGCTAGTTATAGCTCCAACAGAGACGCGACGGACACACCGGACAACACCAGAGCTACACCGGTCACGCCCAAGCGACAACG
>NZ_JACAWV010000026.1 GCF_013390595.1 Rhizobium sp. RM
AAATCTTCTCATCACATAAGGGCCTCAAGCCCATAACAGAGGCCGCACATCGCGGCCTTTTTTGTTATAATATCAACTTCTCAGCAGACAAATCTGCTGAATGAGACTTCGCCAAAGGCAAAGTCATTGCGATATTTTGCCGTCGGCAAAAATCGGAGAACGCAAACACATCGTGTTTGCTCTGTCGCGACAAATCCTCTGGATTTGCGCTGGTTCGGACGACGCAAGCGTCGCCTAGATAACGCGGGGTGGAGCAGCCCGGTAGCTCGTCAGGCTCATAACCTGAAGGCCGCAGGTTCAAATCCTGCCCCCGCAACCAATATCCCCACAAAGCACAAAATACCCTCCCAGAATAACTACAAACAAAACGTCTCGAAAGCACCCGCAAGGGGACTCCAATAACGCGGGATCAGCCTTCGATTAATGTAGAAATATAGGTTTTGGGCCGAACGGCAGAGGGCGGCAACGCCAAGTCCAAGGCGCCGGAGTGCTCACATCCTCAGATATGACGATGGCGAGCGCCCGATACAGCCTCGGTTCTGCGGCCTGACGGGTCTCGGTGTTGCCGTTTTGGCAATTCAAATCACGAATTATTGTTCTTTATTAGAACGCATGTTTCGGTCAACATCCCCTTAATCAAAATAGAAATGACGATCGTCATTCAATAAGGGGAACTACCATGCCGGATTTTACGATGAGCCGTCGCTCATTCATGAAGAATACCGCCATCGTCGGCGGCCTTGCTTCAACATCGAGCTTTATTGACATCAGAGCCGGGAAAGCTTCGGATATTGCCGAGGTCCGTATGCAATTGGGTTGGCTCGCCTCCAACGGACTTCTCGGAGAGATTGTCGCCAGGAAGAAGGGTTTCTTTCAGGAGCAGGGTATCGAACTAACCGTTGTTCCAGGTGGTCCGAGTGTTGACGGCGTGACCGGGGTTGCCGCAGGCCAATCCCTCATCGGACAGACGTCCTCAAGCCCATCGGTCATGCTGGCGCGAGGTGCAGGTGCGCCGATTAAGGCATTCCTGGCCGGTTATCACAAACACCCCTTCACCTACTATTCTCTCAACAAGTCTCCGATCCGAGACCCGAAGGATATGATCGGCAAGACGATCGCCACCCAGCCGACGGCGTTCATTCTCCTGCGCGCGCTTCTCGCCAAGAATGGCATTCCGGAGGACCAGGTAAAAATGGTCAACATGGGGTCGGACATGAACCAGCTTCTGACCGGGCAGGCGGACGCCGTAACGGGCTGGTCCACAAATGTGAACGCCCTGAAGGTTCTGGGTGCCGATCGCGTTGATCTGATGCTCTGGGACGCAGGTTTGCAGCTTTACGCAAACGTCTATTACGCCACCGACAAGGCACTGGGCGAACAGGCGGATGTTCTCACGCGTTTCACAAATGCAGCGGCGAAAGGCTGGGGCTATGTGAAGGATAATCCGCAGGAAGCCGTCGATATCCTTGTGGAGGAATACCCCAATTTCGACAAGGCGAGCGAACTTGAGGCGGTCAAACCAGCGATCGAATTCTCGTTCGGAGATGCGACCAGGCAAAACGGCTGGGGCGGGATGACCCGTGAGAACTGGGAAGCTCAGATCAAGGCCTATGCCGATCTCGGACAATTCAAAGACAAGGTTCCGACCGTCGACGAAGTCGTTTCCTTCGACATTCTTGAGGCCAGCGCTGCTGCTCGCAAACAGGTTGGATAACGGTCATGATCAGCGCAGCAAAAATTTTGCCGCCGGACCCGCTTGAAAGCGGGGCCGAGGCTGCGGTTTCCATCAAGAACCTCGATATCCGATTTGGAGACAGGAACAACGAATTTACAGCCCTTTCGAACGTTACACTCGACATTCCTGAAGGGTCATTCGTAACGATGCTCGGTCCGTCAGGGTGTGGAAAATCCACTCTTCTGCGCTGCATTGCAGACCTTGTGCACATCAGTTCCGGGTCGATATCGGTTTTCGGCCGCACCCCTAAAGAGGCACGTGAAAACCGCGATTTCGCCTTCGTGTTTCAGGACGCAACGCTGCTTCCCTGGCGCAACGCGATCGACAATGTCAGGCTGCCGATCGAGGTTGGGAAGCACGACAAATCGTCCTATGCCGACCCGGCCGAACTATTGGCACTGGTGGGTTTGAAAGGGCGTGAAAATGCCATGCCGCACGAGCTTTCCGGCGGAATGCGTCAGCGCGTCGCAATTGCCCGAGCACTTGTCACTCGCCCACGCATCCTGTTGATGGACGAGCCGTTTGGTGCGCTGGATGAAATCACGCGCGACAAGCTCAACGAAGAGCTTTTGCGGGTCTGGCAGGAAACCGGCACGACGGTCCTGTTCGTAACACACTCCATTCCTGAAGCAGCTTTCCTGGGCCAGAAAGTCCTGATGCTTCAGGCGCATCCGGGCCGCGTCAAGGAATTCATCAACATCGACATTCCATATCCTCGTTCGCTGGCGATGCGCGACACAGTGGAGTTCATCAAGGTCACAGCGCATTTGCGTGCAATGCTGGAGGAGTGCCTATGAGCGACGTAGCCCAGTCTCAAAGACAAGACCGCGCATCTGCCTCCCAGCGGCGTCTGGCCGTTCTAGATGGAGTGGCTGACGGAATTTCTTCCCGTTTGCCGGCCATTCTTGCGGGCGCGGCCTGCATCGCGGTCTGGCAACTTGTCGTCTGGTTTTTCGAAGTACCGACGTTCATGGCTCCAAGCCCGGTCGACGTGTTTCACGCCTTCGGTGAAAACGCACCGATCCTGATGAAAAATCTGTTGCCGACACTGATGGAAGCCTTGCTGGGCTTCATCTTCGGCAACCTGGTCGCGGTTCTGCTTGCCATTTGGTTCGTGCACAGCTCGATGGCCGAAAAGGCGTTTTACCCGATCGCGGTCTTCATCAAGGCTATTCCGATCATCGCGCTTGCACCGATCCTCGTTCTGATCTTCGGAAACGGCATCGCGCCCAAGATCATCATTGCAGGTTTGATCTGCTTCTTCCCTACACTGGTCAACATGGTGCAGGGTTTGAGGTCCGCAAGTCCTGCGATGCTGGATCTGATGCGGGTTTTGTCAGCGAGCAATACGGAAATTCTCTGGAAGGTTCGTATTCCAAGTTCGCTGCCGTTTCTGTTTGCTGCCCTCAAGATTGCCGCCACAAGCAGCGTGATGGGAGCGATCGTTGCAGAGTGGATCGGCTCAACATTCGGCCTCGGCGCGCTGATCATCGAGGCGACCTATAATTTCCGCTCGCCGTTGCTCTACGCCACGGTCGTGATCGCTGCTTTGCTCGCAGTTGTCCTGTTTTCTATCGTCTCGGTGATTGAGGCGAAAGTCATCCGTTGGAAACCGGCCGGACAGCACTAGGCTTTTCAAAAAAGGAAAATGATTATGAACCAGGTCATTAACGTGCCTGCGCGCACGATAGCCGTTGTCGATCGTTCGGACGTTGTCGTGGTTGGTGGCGGGCCTGCCGGCATTTCCGCAGCCGTCTCGGCTGCACGCAATGGCGCCACAGTCACGCTCATTGAACGTTATCCCTATCTTGGTGGGCTCGCATCTGGCGGCATGGTGCTGGTGCTGGACGACATGGTCAACGAGCTTGAGATCACCGTCAAAGGTATCTGCTTCGAAATGATCGAGCGGATGAAACGTTGGGACCTCTGCGTTACGCCCACGGACCGGGACCGCCTGATTGAATTTCGTGATACACCGGAGGCATGGCAACGCTGGGCGCGCTGGGGTCTCTTTGATTTTCATACCCAGTCGATGCCGCATCCTATCTGCTATTCAGCAGCCTTCGATCCTGATGGGTTTAAACGTGCTGCCTATGACATGATGGCTGAGGCCAAGGTGAAGCTTCGCCTGCATAGCTGGTTTTCTTCCGCGATCGTCGAGGACGGCAAGATCACCGGGGTCGTTTGCCAGACCAAGGATGGCATGCAGGCCATCATGGGCGACGTCATCATCGATACGACGGGTGATCTCGACGTGGCAGCGAGTGCCGGGGCCTCACACGTCAAGTCCGACTTCATCCTCACGACGGTATCTCGTTGGGGTGGCGTTGACACAGATGCTGCCGAGCGTTTCGAGCAGGAAGACCCGGAGGCTTTCAAGCGTCTCGACCACGAGGCCAAGCGCCTGATTGGAGGATGCTGGTCCTTCTGGTGGCTGAAAACGCCACTGCCCGGTGTGATCTGGCTCAATTGCCCGCATATGCCCACACTCAGCGGCCTTAAAGTCGAAGACCTGACCAAGGCAGAAATAGAAGGCCGCAGCCGTATCGCAAGGCTCCTCGATTTTGCGCGCGAGAAAATGCCTGGCTTCGAAAATGCCTATGTAGTGGATTTCGCACCGCAGACCGGCGTGCGGCAGACCCGTCTCCTGGAAGGCTCCTATGTCGTGACGAAGGACGACGTCATGGATCGCCGCCACTTTTTCGATACGGTTTGCCGCGGTCGGGACTATTACACACCCTATCGGGCGATGCTTCCAAGGGAAGTGGACAATCTTATCGTCGCCGGGCGCCATTACTCAGCCACTCCACAGGCTCAGAAATCGAGCCGGGAAATCCCGCCTTGCATGGCAATGGGGGAGGCCGCCGGTGTCGCGGCAACCGTCGCCCTTAACGCCGGTGTCGTTGCGCGAAAGGCGGATATCGCCACCATTCAAAAAACACTACGTTCGCAGGGCGCTGATCCAGGTGACATCCCCTCCGCCAATGCAACCTATCTGGAGGCCGCAGAATGACAAGTCTTCCACTGGATGGCGTACGCGTCATCGACTTTACTCAGGTGATGCTCGGACCCTGCTGCACGCAGATGCTGGCTGATTACGGTGCTGATGTCATCAAGATCGAAAAAACCAGGATTGGCGATCTTTCGCGCTGGTCCGTCGGTTCTGACCCCGACGGCCTCAATAATCCGGTATTTACCTCACTCAATCGCAACAAGCGTAGCCTGGCTCTTGATCTGAAGGACAAGGATGCGTGCAGCGCGGTGCGGGAACTTCTGCGCAATGCCGATGTCGTCGTCAACAATTTCCGCCCCGGCGTGATGGAGCGCATGGGCTTCGGTTATGAGGACCTCAAAAAAATCAACCCGCGCATCATCTATGCTGTCGGAACGGGGTTCGGTGTTGAGGGTCCTTATCGCCACAAGGGGGGCCAAGATACACTCGCGCAAGCGATGACCGGTGTGATGCAAAGAAAATCCGACTACACGCATCCAACGGCAATCTATTCCACAACGATAGCCGACTACTCCGCCGGCATGCATCTGGTCCAGGGTATCCTTCTGGCACTGCTGCATCGCCAGAAGACGGGGGAAGGACAGGAAGTTGCTGTCAGTCTGTACAGTTCCCTGATCGCCGCCCAGATGCAGGAAGGCACCATGCATATGATGCGTGGCAAGGAGCTGAACTGGTCATCCTTCCCGCTGAGCGGGGTGTTTGACACGTCTGATGGCGCACTGGTCATGGTAGGGGCCTTCAAGGCAAACCCGCTGCGGGACATCTGCACCGCCCTTGAGATTGAAGACCTTTCAGCAAAGGCGGAACATGCAGACTTCGACGCTCAGGCTACCACCCGGCCGCAACTCCATGCCATCTTCCGGGCTCGTTACCTCACGAATACCACGGCATACTGGTTGGGACGTCTGGAGGAGGTGGACATCCTGTGCGCACCTGTCCGCTCGTTGCCCGAAGCGCTGGAAGATGAGCAGACGATCATCAACAATCTCATACTTGATGCAGGTGAAACGCCTGCCGGCCCGGTCCGTGTCATCGGATCGCCGATCGAGATGTCGAGGGCTCCTGTTTCGGTTCGTCTGAAGCCTCCGACGCTTGGTCAGCACAACGAAGAGATATTGCGGTCGATTGCCGAGTTGCAGGGAGATGCGGCGTGACCGTTCTATTCTCTGTCGAAAACCGTGTCGCGCGGATCACCCTCAACAGGCCCGACCGGTTGAACGCGGTCGATGCCGAGACAGAAAGTACCCTCGACGCCATCTGGTCGGATATTGAGCGGAGGGACGACATCAGTTGTGTTGTCGTCACGGGGGCAGGTGAAAAGGCATTTTGTGCCGGCGCCGATCTCAAAGGCGGAAGTGGGGCCTCCGGACTGGAATATTGGGCCCAAACCCGAACAAACGGGTTTGGTGGCCTGGCGTTTCGAAAGACACTTGATGTCCCTGTTATCGCAAGGGTGAATGGTTATGCACTGGGCGGTGGTTTCGAAATGGTGCTTGGCTGCGATATCGTCATTGCAGCTGAGACGGCCAGTTTCGGTCTGCCCGAGGCGCGGGTCGGACGTATGCCGCTCGACGGGGGTATGGTGCTGTTACAGCGCAAGATCCCTTTCAATCAGGCCATGGGCGTCATGCTGACGGGACGCCGATTCAGTGCTGCCGAGATGCAGAATTTCGGTATCGTCAATGAGATCGTCCCGGCCGCGGAACTCGATGCTGCCGTCGATCGCTGGGTGGCGGAAATCGTCGCCTGCGCCCCGCTGTCTCTTAAGGCGATCAAGCAGACGGTCAACCGGACCGGACATCTCAATGTCGCGGAAGCACAGGCACTCCGCACCCCGGCGCTTATCCGGGCATTGCAGAGCGAGGATGCGCAGGAAGGTGTCGTCGCTTTCCGAGAAAAGCGTGCTCCTGTTTGGCAGGGCCGTTGACCGTGCTATGCCATCAGCATTGACCGGATCAATGGCTGGAGGTGCGGTGTGCATGCAAATATTCTGAGGTATTTCACCGAAGTCGCGCGTTATGGCTCTATCCGTCGTGCCTCGGAAGAGCTGCATGTCGCGACCTCTGCTGTCAGCCGTCAGATCAAGAAGCTCGAAGACGAACTCGGGACGCCGCTTTTCGAGAGGTTTTCGAATGGATTGCGGCTCACTCCGTCCGGTGAGATCGTGCTGCGCCATGCCGTGGGCACGCTGCAACAGTTCGAGATCATGCGATCGGATATCGGGGATCTGAAAGGCAAGAGCATTGGCCGGGTCCACATAGCGATGCTTGACAGCCTGTCGATCCAGTTCATGCCGGATTTCGTGATGGGCTTTCACAGGAAGCATCCCGGCGTCGATTTCCGCATCCGCAACGACAGCTACACCAATATTTTCCGGCTTCTCAACGATGGCGACGTCGATGTCGGTATCACCTTCGATCTGTCGCGACCGCATGACATCAGGCTGGTCTCCGGCATTCACATGCCGCTGATGGCGATCGTCGCTGGCAGCCATCCACTGGCACGCCAGAAATCGGTCACGCTTCAGGAATGCGCCCAGTTCAACCTGTTGCTGCAACTGGACAATGAAGTGATCAGCTCGATGATTGCCGTCGAGCTCGCTGCTCTGAACAAATTTGCCCGAACCATGGTTGCCACGAACAACCAGATGATGCTGAAGCCGCTGATCATGGCAGGCGAAGGCGTGGCCTTCTTCACGCCGCTTGGTCTGGTCCGCGAACTGGAATCTGGAGAAATCGCTGCAATCCCTCTGGCGGGCTCGCAGCTCCAGAACCTTCAGGTTGGCATCGTGGTGCCGCGATATCGCAAATTGACGCGCGCCACGGAAGTCGTCGTTGAGGCACTGGTATCGGACTTGCAGCGCTTCGAGGAAAAAATCCGCTCTATCCTGGACAGGTGACAGAGGATATCAAGCCTCCCAACGTATGGAGTGCTCTAATCTGGTCGCGGCCCGCTTTCGCAGGCTGCGAGAAGCGGTGATGTATCAGGCCGCAGCGACCGAGACGGGCGCAACGTCTTTCAACTGTGTCTGGCGGTGTTTATCGGTAATCGCCAGATTTGGTGCGAGAACCCGGTTCCAGCGCTCATTTCCAGATCGCAGACCAACGAGATATTTTACAGCCGAGATCAATGGATGGGCGGTTATGGCGCTCCTCAGGCGAGTGACATGCGCAAGAGCCGCCGCATCCTCCTGATGGTTCCAAAGGTGTTGGGAGGCGGCTGGATCGATGTTGACGGTCGCGGAGATACACCCAGCGAAATTGTCGCGTGCGGCGTCGGCAAGAGAGGCCTCGTTGCTCGGAAATACGGCGAAATTATCAATATGCGCCAGTTGGCGAGCATAGGCGAGGTTGCCGCTGCTGTCCTTGGCCCCCTTGATGCGGTCGGGAAAAGCTTCAATCAGCCGTTTGGCCAGCGCCGGCGAGAATTCGATGCCGGTGAGTTGGGGGAAGTTATAAAGGTAAATCGCGATCGGGCTTGCAGCGGTCCGCGTGACAACCTGTTCAAAATAGGCAAACAACCCGTCCTCCTCGACCGGCTTGTAATAAAACGGCGGAAGGACAAGAGCTGCAGCATAACCGAGAGAATGAGCGAGTGTCGTCAGTCGTACGGTTGTCTCGATATCTGGCGTACCCGTTCCCACCATCAGCTTGTTTGGATCAAGGCGGCTTGCCGCCTGCTGCATGAGGGTGACGCGCTCATCGGCTGAGAACCCGTTCGCTTCCCCTGTCGTCCCCAGGACATTGAGGAAATCGCAGCCGTTCGACAGACAGAACGTGCAATGCTCAACGAAAGCATCGAGATCGATTTCCCCATTAACATTCAAGGGTGTCGGAACGGCGGCTATGACGCCATAGATATCTGTGCTTTTCATTGGTTCCTCCCGTTGTTGATCGGCATTCACGACGGCATCTTCTGATAGGCAGCCACATAGGGGTGGTCGTTTGCCAAGCTCTGCGACTTGTCCCATCCACCCGGCGAACCGAGCCCGGTTACCGCAACGCCAAAAAAGTCGCGGTTGACAGCGAGATACGAAGACTTTTCATCGGGCACTTCCTGATCCCACATGATGGCATCGACGGGACAGATCGACAGGCAAAGCCCGCAGTTGATGCACTCGTCAGGGTGAATGTAAAACATCCGGCCACCCTCGTAGATACAGTCAACCGGGCAGGCGACAGTGCAGGCGCCATCCTTAACATCGATGCAGGGATCGGTAATGATATAGGCCATCGGCGGTTTCCCGTGCTTGTTGACGGGACCATAATGTCTACGGCTGTTGTTCGAATAAAGTACCGATTTTCGCTTTATCAATTGCCGTTTTGGCAACGCTATAGGGGTCAAGTGGGTGGCAAGTTTGGCGGGAGTTTCCCAGATGGATGCGTGCGACCCCGCTTAAACTCAAGCCAAACCTTTATGCCCGCCACAGAGTTATGCAACCGGCCCTCTGGGAACATCTCCAGTGACGCGCCTGAAGACAGGTGAAATTAATTCGCCGCTGTTTTGTCAGTGTGAGAGCCTCGATCTGGCCCCACAAATAGCTTGGGATAGTTGCGATCAGACCAACGCCAGAACGCGTGCAGGCCCACCTGTTCCGCCACGGTGTTTCGGGGCGCCGACGATAATCGTTGCGCCCTTGACTGGCAGGGCTTCCAGATTGTTCAAACCTTCGATCCCGTAGCGGCCTGCGGGCAGCCAGGAATTATGGACTGCAAAATCGGCAGAGTTGCCCGGATCGAGGGACAGAGTATCGACACCGATCGCGACGGTATCAAGCTTGAGCAGCAAATCGGTCGCCGACTTCCCGAAACCGGGGAACGCAAATTTTCCGGCGTCGTCATTCCTGAAAGCCGGTTCTTTGACCTTCGTCGCCCAACCGGATCGCAGAGCGACCACCGCGCCTGCCGGAATATCGCCATTAGCACTGATCCAGCCTTCGATGTCGGCTGCTTCGATCGTTGCGTTTGCTTCATCTTTGGCGCGGTCCGTGATGTCGATGATAACAAGCGGTGCCACAAGTTTTTGCGGCTCGAGTTCGTCGACACTTGCCCCGTCGGCGCTGAAGTGGAGCGGCGCGTCGATATGGGTTCCCGTATGTTCAAAGATGGTCAGCTTATGAAGCTGATAGCCGTCCTTGGCGATTTCTGCCGCCCACTCGAATTCGATCCCGGGCTTGCCATCAAATGTTGGAAAGGTGGAATCGTAAGCGTGGGTAAGATCAACGACCTGTTTTGCCGTCTGGGCGAGAACGGGTGTCATCAAACCGCCGGCTGCCAACGCGACGCCTGCCGCAGCAGCGCCTTTGAACAACAGACGCCGAGAAAGCATATTGCGCTTGACGCCTTCCATCACGCAGTGATTGCACATGCCTGCTTTCCCTCCGTTGAAATCCCTCTCCCAACCGTAACCTAAAGCTGAAATCGCGCAAGTGCGTGCGGTGTATGACCGTCAACGGCTCGGGCGCTTCATTGCGTTATTCGGCCTCCTAGCAGGCTGTAGGAGGGAAGGGTACGATTTGCAAACACGCCACGGCGCAGGATCAGCCGGTCAGCGTGGGGGCGGGCGATGACCTGGTCGATGCTCCACGCCTCCAGGATCATCAGATCTGCCGGTCGTCCGAAGCCAATGATACCGGCCTCGATACCCATGATTCTTGCTGGTTCTGGCCCGGCAAGAGCTGCAGCGTCACCATAAGGGTGATCGAGATGCAGGATACGGACAGATTGACGCCATGTGTCCAGCATGTCGTGATCACCGTATGCAAAAAACGGGTCGCGACAGTTGTCTCCCGCCGTTGCAACGGTGATCCCTGCCGCCCGCAACTCCTTGACCGGTGTGACGCCGCGCCAGCGAGGTGTCCGTCCCGGTTCGCGGTCCTGCAGATACATATTGACCGTCGGCAATGTGATAATCGAAATACCTGCATCGGCGATCAACGCGATCCGGTCGCGCAGGACGTCGTCACTCAAAAGTGCGAGCGAGCAGCAATGGCCGCAGGTAACGCGCCCTTCGTATCCATGGCGGATCGTGGCACGTGCCACATGCGGCAAGGCGTCTGCTTGCGCCGCTTCATCGACATGAAGATCGATATCGAGCCCCCGTTCGCCGGCGAGAACGAACATCCGGTCAAGCAGTGCATCGATATCATCAAGACCGGAACCATGGGTGCCGCCAGAGGCACGGGTGACGCCTCCGAGAAGGCCACCGTGGCCGGCAATAATATCAGCGAGGCGTGTCCCGTGCTCTTCACGGTAGGCATCAAGCGGCACAAGGCCGGCGGCCTGCAGCGTGATGCGATCTTTCCAGCGTTCCCTCATTTGCGCGAAAGCGTTCCAGGTGATTTCCGCCTGTCCTTCGTGACTGTCGAGGTGGGTGCGGATAGCTGAAACACCATGGGCATCCGCCGTCGAAAGCGCGAACTCCATACGGCGCAAAAGGTCGTGCGTATTCCAGTGGGCAAGGCGATCGGCAGTTGTTGCCGCCCGGGCGCCCGGATGTGTACCCCCCGACTCCGGCGCGCGTCCCATCGTATGCCCCTTGTCGAGGTGAGCATGGGCGTCGACCAGCAGCGGCCACACGTGGCGCCCATCCAGCGAAATCGCATCGTCGTTCCTGCCTGACGAGGAAGGTGTGACAGCGGTGATCCTGCCGCCCTCGATCATGATATCGACAAGGACCGAACCGTCCCGGTCAATTTCGGCGAAAGCAGGCGTCTCGCTTCCCAGGAGTGATTGCGGTACGCGGGCCTCGGCTAGCGTAAATCGACCCGGTCTCGCCAGACGGGCGGCAAGGCCGTTTAACAGGGGGAAATCGTTCATGGATGATGGTCTCTGACGAATGGTCGGGATGAAGTCACTGCTCACCAAGTGAGGTAGCCAGACGCTCTTGTGCGAATTGCATGAAATGGCTTCCTGCAGGAGAAAGCGATCCGCGTGCGCGGTGGAGTATGTTGAGTTTCTGAAGCGAACCGGTGCCGGTCAGCGGGATGAAGACGAGATCACCGGTTGCCATTTCGCGGTCGATGTCCAGCCGATTGAGGAAGGTGATATGCGGCGCCGTTCGAGCAAGCCGCTTCATCAGTTCCATCGAGTTGGTTTCGACGACAGGGGAGAGTGTGGCGCGGGCCGGGACCGTTGCTTCGACCACCTCCCGAAGTGAAAGCGACCGGTCCGCCAGCACCAGAGGATAAAGCAGGCATTCCGACATTCGTACGCTCTTTCGAACGGAAAGCGGATGATCGGGCGCGACAACGGCTCCAAACACATGGCGGAATTCGGCTGCGCGCTGAAGGCGGGAATCATCAGGCAGATTGTAGGCGATAGCCATATCTGCCTGACCGAGGGCGACCATTTCGGTCACGCCCGCCCTGTCACCGACCATGATCCGCAGTCGCACCTGCGGGTGTTTTTCACGATAGGCGGAAACGATATCGGCAATGCAGCCGGCTGCAAGGGTTGCCATGGTTGCAAGCACAACCTCACCCCGATGCAAACCCTTCAGGGACTGGATCTGAGCCCGCATTCGCTGGTGTGCCTGCAGGGTTTCGCGAATGTGCTGGATCAGGATTTCGCCCGAGCTCGTCAGTTTCAGACCACGGGGCAGGCGCTCGAATATCGGCGCCTGAAATTCCTCTTCCAGCTCAAGTATGTAGCGGTTCACCGCGGAGGCGGCGACATGCAGTGTCTTCGCCGCCTTGCGGATGGAGCCCTGCCGGGCCACTTCGTCGATGTAGCGCAATGCGCGGCCATGAAGCATGATCGGTCCGTTGCCTGACGGGATTCGGGTTGTCGGTTCCAAATTGTCACCGCAGCGGACCATCTTCAACGTCACTTTTTGGCGAAGTTGGCGTTAATGCGGCGTGTGAGATACTCGCCGGCGGTGATCGCTTCATATTTTCCAAGCGGGCCTTGCATGACCGCGTCGCGGTTTGCCTGGCAAAAGAACGGCAGCGAAAGCCTGCGTCCCATATATTCGCCCGCGTTCGGCATGCGCACGCGGTGCAGCGTCGATTGTAACTGGTCGTCCGACCAGCGCATCAGCATGTCGCCAATGTTGCAGGTAATGTAACCGTTGCGCGGAGGAACATCGGTCCACTCCTTCAGGGCAGCATCCTTACCCGGGCAAACCTGGAGTCCGCCTTCACCTTCTTTCTGGTGGAGGATCGTCAGGCAATCAAAATCCGAATGGGCTCCGGCGCGCCAGGACTGGAAGTCTTCCGGTTTGGCATCTTCCATCGACATGTAGTGGATCAGTCGAAGTGTCGACTGATACTGATCTGAAGATGGATCATGGGCTGTTGTGAAGAAGTCTTCAGCAAACCCCATCTTCAAAGCGAAGCACGAAAGAATGCGCATGCCGAGTTCCCAGTTCTGCCGCTCGAACCGCAACATCTTCTCGCGAAAACCTGGGAGGTCTTCTTCGCTCGGCCAAAGATCAAGGCGGATCATGTCCGGACGGGTGATCTGGAAACTTTCCTTGTTATCCGGTGTACCGGTCGAGGGCCTTACCTGCGCCTTGAATTCCCAACCCGCATTGGTGCCCTTCGGCATCGGGGTTTTCGCTTTAACCTCGGCCGGAAGTTCGAAGAACGTCCAGGCCGTGTCGAATGCCGCGTCGATATCGTCCTGGGCGATACCGTGATTGTAGACTTGGAAAAAGCCGATATCGACAGAGGCCTGCCACAGCGCATCTGCAATCTCATGCTTGCGATTTTCGAAGTCGGACAGATCGATCACGGGGATTTCCCTGTCGACGGTTGTTCCCATACCACCGATCGTCGCTTCCTTGGCGAGTTCGGCAAGGTTATCTGCTTTCATATTCATTGGCATTCTCCTTGATGAAGGCCGGCTCACCGGCGGTTGAGGAGCAATGTCCGGGCTTGGCCCGACTGCTTCTACTCCGGAAGGGTTCTAGTGGTTTTTCGGCAGGCTCCAGGGAAACAGGAACCTCTGGGTCCAGACCACGATCTGGAAGAGCAGGAGGGACATGGCTGCGAGGACAAAAAGCCCCGCCCAGGCCTGCGGAAGCTTGAAGAGCGAGGTCGATAACTGAATGAAAAAGCCAACGCCCGCTTCAGAGGCGCAAAATTCCGCCACCACGGCCCCGATAACGGCCAGCGTGATCGAGATTTTCAATGCCGAGAAGATGTACGGGACGGCAAATGGCAGACGGATCTGGGTGATTTCCCGAAAGCCGGAGGCACGCAAGCTGCGTGACAGCTCGATCAGTTCCGGCGGCGTTGCCGCAAGCCCGGTGGCGGTTGATACCACGAGGGGAAAGAACGTGATGAGACAGGTGATGACGATACGTGGCGCATCGCCTGCACCCAGTACCACGATGATGATCGGTGCGATCGCCACCACCGGCGTTGACTGCACGACGATCAGCAAGGGATAGAGTGTTTTGGAGAGAAAGGGCGAGCGCATCATGACAACGGCGAGCGGAATGGCAATGACGATGGACAGGGCGTAACCGCTCAATGCCACCCGCAGTGTCGCAACGATATGCCCTGTCCAGCGCTCGAAACCGATAGAGGAAAACGATCCCAGGATCGCGCTGGGCGGCGGAAGAAGATAGGCCGGGATCGACAAAACCCGGGCGAACGCTTCCCAGACCAGCATTGCTCCAATCAAGGCCGCGGCCGTGGTGACGCCCGGTCTGCCAAGAGCCGCCTTGATACGGGAGACACCGGTGGAGGAGGCCATGGTCTTATGCCGCGTGGCGTTTGAGGAGGAGATCGCGGAGGTAGTCGGAGAGCTCATGGATCGCCTTGTCCTTTACAGTTTCGGGGTTGCGCGGGCGCCCGACGGGAACGTCAACTTCGGTCAAGATGGAGCCCGGCCTTCCGGTCATCACTAGGACGCGGTCGGACAGGATTGCCGCCTCGCTCACCGAGTGGGTGATGAACACGACGGTCTTGGGCCGTTCGGCAAAAATGCGGAGTAGATCAAAACCCATCACCTCGCGTGTCAGGGCATCAAGGGCTGAGAAAGGTTCGTCCATCAGCAGGATGTCCGGGTCCATCAGCAATGCACGTGCAATTCCGACGCGCTGCTGCATACCGCCGGACAGTTCGTCCGGCAGCCGTTGTTCAAAGCCTGAAAGCCCGACCATGGCCAGAAGCTCGCCTGCGCGTTCTCGCTCTTGGGCGGTTATGCGGCCGCTCTTATGGCGTGCGGGAAAAAGCACGTTGTCTAAAACGGTCGCCCACGGAAGCAGAGTCGGTTTTTGAAACACGATGCCGATGTCATCGCGAGGTCCCTCGACAGGCAGACCGAAGACGTCGACCGAGCCGGATGTCGGTTTCAGCAGACCTGCAATCATCCTGAGAAGGGTCGACTTTCCGCATCCTGACGGGCCAAGAATGGAGACGAATTCGTGCCGTCCGACTTCGAAACTGACATCGCGGAGGGCTTCGGTCCGTCCGGAAGCAGTTTCAAACACCTGGCCCAATCTCCTGAAACAGATTGCTGGCGTCGTCATGAAATTACTCCGTCACGGCGAAGGTACGGTTGACGATGGTTTCCGGATCGAGTTTCGCCGGATCAATTGCCTGCGCTTGTGAGACACGGCGCCAGGTTTCCGCCAGACGAGCCTTGTCAAAGACACCGAGACCATCCTTCTCCGTCACCTCGTTGAAGATCAGTGGCAGTGCGTCTTTCAGCGATCCCTCGACATCCTCGGCACCGAGTTCGGCCACCATGGCGGTTACGGCTGCTGCGGCTTTCTGCGGGTTCAGCCTGGAGAACTCCACGGACTTTCGGTAGGCGGCGACAAAGCGTGCGGCGACCTGGGGACGTTTGGCAAGGAAATCATCGCTTGCTATCAGCGACGCGGAGTAAAGCTCGAGACCGGCCGATGACCAGGGCAATGCAATGATGTCCTTGCCTGCTTCCTTGCCCTGGCTGCTGTAGCGCGTCAGGTCGGTCATCCAGGCGATGATCCCGTCGGCGTTGCCCGTCATCAGCATTGGACCGAGCGCACCAGGATCAGCTTTGACAAGTTTGATATCGGCCATATCGATACCGGCGTCCTTGAGGACGAGCGGAAGATAGACGTTGGATGATGTGAATGGCGAAGTCGCGATCGTTTTTCCCTTGACGTCGGCGACGCTTGCGATCGATCCGCCCTTGGCAACATAAAATGCATGTGGGCCCTTGTTGAAAAGGGACATGACAGCGGTCACCTTGACACCTTCGTTGGCACGGGCGGCCATCAGTGCGCCGATATCGGAAACCCCGATGTCTGACGATGCGGCCGCAAGGCGGGATATGGCGTCTGTAGAACCGCGGCCCGAGGCGATCTCGACCTCGATGCCAGCCTCAGAACAGAAGCCTTCCTGGACGCATACGTAAATCGGCGCCTTGTCTCCGCCTGGAAGCCAGTCGAGCTGAAAGACAACCTTGTCAGCGGCCGTTGCGGTGCCGGCGGCAAGGGCTGCGGAAAGCGCATAGATAGCAAGCTTGGTGCGGGACATGGGACTGCCTTTCACAACAGGTGTTCGGATTTTAAGGACGGATGGAGGAAGTCAATCGGGCCAGGTGCCAGTCCGCCTTCAGCGAGCCTGGCAAGAGCACAGGCGCGCTTTGAGACACTTTTCCCGATCAGGCACGCAAAGCATGGATGGTCGCGAAGCTGCTCGAGCTCATGATCAACTTGAATGGATGCTGGCGAATTATTGTGATTATTTCCCTGCACTTAGACGCCTCCCCGACAGAATTATCCGTCGAGCAATGTCCAGAACTCAGGGTTCAGACCGCTTCTACTCGGTGCTTTCTTGTCGCACGAGAAATTGCGTTCTTGCAAGTTTTTTAGTTCGAGAATGGGTGTGATGGAAAAACAGGCATCTGTAATGGCGGCGCACTGAGGTTTCTGAGGCTAAAGGTCTTAGTGCCATGATTTATAATAATAAAAGACTGAAGTTTTTGGGAGACGTGGCGCCTGAATTTTACGCGCTCTAATAATTAGAACGCCATATCCATAATTCTATGGCATTTGCGACGCGCACAGAGCGGGGTTTGGCCTGTGATGCGTGTTCAAATTCTGGTGTCGACATTCCCGGAAAATGGAAACGCTGCGTCCAGCTCCCATGGGCCATCGAGGTATTTCCAGAGATCAATGCCGGTGATCTCGATGCTGCACGGGCAAAAGCCGGCGCGCAAGTCCTTGTACAATGCGTCTGCGGCAGCCTTTGGTGCACGGTTCTGGATGGTGATGTGGGGGCGCCAGGGCTGCATGTCCTGCGAACCGAGCCACTGGATGAAGAGGGATTTGAGCTCGTTTCGGGCTGCCGCAAGCGGTGCGCTCTCCAACGAGAATGCGACACCGGCACCGAGATGTCGAACACCGGTTATGTCGGCAGTCATCGTGTGGTGTACTGCGGTGATGGTTTCGAGCGCAGCAAGAATGATGTCGCGATGCTCTCCGGGCAGACGATAAAACATCGTCAGGTGTGCATTCAGGAAGTTCCTGTCTGGCGGGAAATGTCGTTTTCGCAGGAGATCAAAGGGTTCGAGGTCGCTTTCCGCAATTCGTGCCGTGACGATCAGGGGAGAGCGTGTCTTCAAGTAAATGTCCTTTCATGCCCGACCCATAGGACGTGTTGCGGAGCCGGTGAATTTCGCCGTGCAGGTGTAACCGGCAAGGAAACTATAAAACGCACTGATCGGTTCGTCTCGCATCAAAAGATTGGCCGCACCTGATCGGTGCGGCCATGATGTCACGATTGCCGATGGGGAGGTTCTATCGTCAAAAATCGAACGATGCCGAGAGCATGAAGGTTCGCGGAGCTCCCGCAGCAAGGAAGCCGCGCGCAGACGAGGCCCAGTAATTCTCGTTGAAGACATTCTCGATGTTTGCCCGGATTTCAACGGCCTTGCCGTTTTCACGGGTGAACTTGTAGCGACCGCCAAGGTCGACACGCGTCCAGTCATCGATCTTTTGCGTGTTGGCCTGATCGTAGAGTGTGCTTCCGCTGTAGAGAACGCGACCTGTCATGGTAAGTCCCTCAACCCAGGGCAGGTCATATTCGCCGTAGAGGCTGATCATCGTTTTCGGAACACCCGGCACACGGTTGCCGTCAACTCTTGCTGTGCTTGTTCGGGCGAGTTCGGCATCGATGAAGGTCACACCGCCCAAAAGACGAAAGCCGTTGACCGGCTCGCCGAATACCGAGAGTTCAACACCGCGATTGATCTGCAAACCGTCAACCGCATAGGTGTTCGTTGCCGGGTTGGTGTAGGCGCTTTCCTGCCTGATCTCGAAAAGGGCCGCACTGACGGCAAAGGAGCCAAGATCATATTTGGCGCCGATCTCCTTCTGATCGTGGACGAAAGGAGGGAAGATTTCGTTGGCATTCGCCACGGTTGCGGGTGCGATCGCGCCCTCGGACAACGCTTCAACATAGTTGGCGTAGACCGATAGATTTTCCGTTACGCTGAAGTTGGCAGCGACAGCAGGGCTGAACCGCGACTCTTCGTAGAAGTAGTTCTGCTGACCGATCGGCGTCGCGCCGGGCCGTGTGTTGAAGCTGCGTGAGCGTACTTCCTGATAACGGCCACCGACCGTGAGGTCGAGGCGGTCGTCGAAGAAGGAAAGTGTATCGGAGATCGCCACGCTGGTAGAAAGAAGGTCGGCAAACAGCGGCAGGTTGTTGGAGCGCGGCAAAGCGCCGGTGTTGACTGAGCCATCAGGCAGGAAAACCGGATTGTAGATGTTGGTTGCATAAGAGCCCGGAAGACCGAGTGCGCCGGGAAGGAAGCCACCTCTATAGTTTTCGTTCAGGCTCTTCTGTAGCGAGACATTGAGCTGGTGGCCAACCGGGCCTGTATCAAACTCCGATCGGAAACCGATTTCACCCGAAAAGCCCTGGATCTGTTGTGGTTGTATCGCGAGTGTCGATTTCGCGTCGCCGTTCGAGTTCTCGATTGTATAGGATGAGGTCAGAAAGTCTTCGCGATAGCGGCTGGCGCCAGCGGCGGCATAGATCGTTGTATTGTCGAGGATATCGTACTCGATGCGGGCAGCCGCCATGTTGTGGGTGCTGTCATGATATTCGAACGGGCTGGCGGCATTGATCGTGCCGTCCGGCGCACTCGGTATAACGATTCCCGACTTTGCCGCGTTAAAGAGCGATGTTGGCGCATCGATATTCTGCGTCGAATGGTTGAGGTCGAGCGATGCTCGCACGTCTTCTCCGCGATAATCGATCCCGAGAGATGCGACACCCACCTTGATCTCATTGTGATCCATCCCGGTGTCGCCGAACCGGTAGGAACCATTGGCGCGGATGCCCCACTCGCCAGCCGGGCCGAAACGGCGACCGATATCGGCGTGGTTCCAGAGTTGACTATCGCTGATGTAGCTGGTGGTCAGTCGTGTCAGCGGTTCGTCGGCTGCGCGCTTTGGAATGAGGTTGATCGTACCGCCAACGCGGCCCATGCCGCCGTTCACGAACGCTGTCGGTCCTTTGAGAATCTCGACCCGCTCGATCCCTTCAAGGAAGCTACGACGCGGATTGGCGATATAGGGCAGGCCATCATAGAGGACGTCGAGATTGACCACCGAGAAGCCGCGAATGAAGAAGGAATCGCGTTCACTGTAAACAGGCGCATCCTGGCGCACGGAGGGATCGTTGAGTGTCAGATCGGCAACCGTTTTCGCCTGCTGATCGCGGATCAGCCTTGCCGTGTAGGCGGTGACGCTGAAGGGTGTTTTCATGATGGATCGATTGCCCAGTGCGCCAAGGCGTGCACCTTTCGCAACCTGGTTTCCGGCATAAGGCTCGGCGGGCTGGCCGATCGTGCCAGTCGCTGGCGGACGGCCCTCGGATGTACCGGTAACAACGATGGTTTCAAGCCTGGTATCGGAACCGTTAGCCGCTCGTGCGGTGCTGCCTGCTTCCTGGCCATGCGCGAGAACCGACGACATTGTCAGCATTGATACGCCCGACAGAATGGCCAGGCTGCGTCTACGCAAGCCCGTGTTGAAATTGCCCCTCAGCATATTTGGTATTAACCCCCTGTTAGATGGAATGGATCGTGTTGAGTTTCAGGATTGAGCGGATGCCTCTGTCAGCGATTGCCATCGCAAGGCATCGATGGCTTCTCGAAACGCGAACTGGATAAGATGTCGTTCGACCACCGACTTCGTTTCGCGCAGTTGCGCCTCGTCAGGCGACATGACGCTGATCCGCAGTTCGCGGTCGTCGGCGTCCAGGATGGCGGTCCCGCAGATGAAGCGGCATTCGCCGTGATTGCCATCAACAGAGACGTCGACCTTGTGAGCAAAATGCTTGCAAAGCTGCGTCAGGTACTTGGCCGCATGCTCCGTCTCAACAATTGCCAGTGCTTTTTTCATTGTTCCCCCGTTTCCGTTCAAAACGTCGCCCTGGCCGCGATCAGGAAGGAGCGTCCAGCTTCCAGAAGTGGCGTGACATTGCCGAATTCCTGGCCGTAGGTTGCGCGTTGTGCGTAGGTCTCATTGAAGAGGTTTCTGACCTCGGCCCGTAACGTGATGTTGTTCAGCTTTTCCGGCTTCCACTCGGCGAAGGCATTGACGACCGTATAGGCTGCGTAGGGCGTACGGACCCCTGCTGCATTTTCGACGACGTGATCGTATTCGGGGGCGATTTCTATATCCCCGCCGATCGTCAGGTTCAGCTCGTCAAAGGTGCGTGCTGCTGTGATCGTGACGATGTCGCCGACTGGGCTCGCAAGGTAGTTGCCACTGTCAGAGCTTGCAGGGCGTCCATCCACATCCACGTCGATATGGACGTATTTTGCCTTCACATAACCACTCGCCGTCTCGTAGCCGAGACCTATCTCGAAGCCCCGGGAGCGAAGGTCGCGCTGCCGCAGCGCCCCTCCAGTGGCAAGACTGTAGAGAGGTACGCGGGCATTGGAGATATCCGTTCCAAACAGGCTGGCCTCAGCGGTGAAACCGTCGTGCTGCGCCGAAAGGCCGACCATGTAGTTTCTGGACGTGACGGAGGCTGGCCCATCGCTGCCGTAATCCCATTTCGGGTTGATGATAAAATTTTCCGTCAATGGCACGCCGGCCGAAATGCGGGAAAACCCGGCTTTGGCGGTTATGATGTCGGTGAGATCATATTCGCCCGAGACATTCCCGCTGAGGCCCGTGGTGTTGAAACTGCGGCCATCGACACCGGTGAAACGCTGGCGGTCAACCCGACCTCCGATGGACAGTCTTGTGCTGTCGAATGGCTCAAGGCGAGCCTGGGTGTAGAGCCCTCTGTTAAAGGCCTTTTCTGCGCCACCCTCATAGGGGTCGTCGAGTTCTGCCTTGTCGCTGTAAAAATCGATGCCGGAAACGACATTGCCGAAATCGAATGAAAACCTGTTTTCGAACTTGCCGTTGAGGCTCGAGGTCTTGCCAGTGTCGTCATAAAGCCGGCCCGTTGCACCATAGATCGGGATGGTCACGTCGGTCGCGCCATAAGCCAGCAGCAGCTTCGGGTCCCACCATTCCTCCGGCGTCTCGTCGGTATAGGTCAGGACCGTATTTTGCCGGTCGAGCCGGTAGTCGCGCAGGCGCGGCTCCCAGGGGCGCGGAGTTGCAACAAAACCGGAATTGGCCCGGTATGGGCGCGGTGCATCATCGATGATGCGATCATGACTGAGTTCAATCCTATCGCCGCTTTCGAACTCGTAACCGATCTTGCCAAGGCCGCTCAAGAGATTGGTCTTTGTACCCTCGACCCGTTGTCCGTTGCCGTCATCGAACTCGTTGCCCCTGCCCAGAGTGACGTAGCCGAGGAAATCCAGCCTGTCCTTCCGGCCGTAGCCGGAGATCCCGGAGATCGTCGTTCGGCTGTTGAAGTCGTAAGTAGATGTTACAAGACCACCAAAACTCCTGCCGTCCTCGAGAAGATCAGACACTTTCTTGGTCTCGTAACGGATCGATCCGGCAAGTGCGCCGGGTCCCGCATCTGCAGGCGCGATACCGGAATCCACGTCAACTGCGCTCAGGATCGAAGGGTCGATGAGAGTGGTTGCGTTGTGGTGGAAGACCTTGTTGTTCTGGCGGGCACCGTCGATGCTGATTGCCAGATTGGTTTCCTCGATGCCGTTGACATAGACCTTCTGCGACATCGGCAGTGAGCTTCCCACCTGCACGCCGGCCTGCTGCCGAAATACGTCGGCAATGCTGATCGGATTGAGTTGCTCCAGTTGATCCGGACCAATCACGGTTTCAGCGACATCACCCTGTCCAATATTCTGAGATTGAACGACGATCGGCGCCAGAACATGACCTTCGTCGCCTGTCTCATTAAGACCGCTCTCTATGCCAATGATGGCGGTGCCGTTGGATATGCTGTAGGAAATCCCCGTGCCTTCGAGCAATTGACCCAAGGCGTCCTGCGGCGACATCAAACCGGAAACTGAACGTGATGTGACACCTTGCGAGGTGGTAGCAGCCAGCGTGACCTGAAGGCCGGATTGCCGTCCAAAAGCATTCAGAGCGGATGCGAGCGGTTGGGCGGCAATGTTGAAGCGGTGCTGCGTGGTCTGTGCCATAGTGGACGTCGGGGTGAAAAACGGGAGAGTGGCGATCGCCACCGATGCCAGCAGCCGAAGCGCGAATGCCTGTGCGCAAGCCGGGCCTTTCTGCCGTTTCCCATTCACCAGAAGCGTCATGACGCTCCAACTCCAATTCGTCTTAATCGACAGGCCGCTTGCCTGTGTTCAGGGGTAAAGACGATCAGGGTCGGAGCATTTTTCAGCGCAATGTGAAAATTTTTTTGAAAATGCGTTGGAACGCAAGCGGCCTAGAAAAGTGCAAGGACGCGCAGATAAGGCGAAACGCGGTGCACTTTGCCGCCAAAGGGGCTGACGAGCGCTTCAAGGGCACGATCAGGGTCTGAAAGATCGTAGAGGCCGGTCACACGTCGATCACCAAGCTCAAGGCTTGCGAGCTGGATCCAGGACTGGTGGTATCTCTGTAACTCGGCAATCACGGCAGATATCGGAACGTCCTGCACAAAGAGCTTGCGGTCGCGCCAGGACGCTATGGCATCCACGTCAACAGTCGCACGCTTGAGGCGTCGGCTTGAGCGATCAAGCGTTACGGTGTCGCCGGCCGCCATTCTGAGGGTCTCCGTGCCATTGACGTCGGACAGATTGACCGCTCCGTGCGCGAGCTGCACCGTCTCAGTTTCAGACGTGATATTGACGTCGAACGCTGTGCCAACAACCGTTACATCAAGTTCGTCGGTCTTGACTGTGAAAGGGCGACTGGCATCGGGACGAACATCGAAAAAGGCCTGTCCTGAAAGAAGCCTGACCTGACGTCTTCCCGACGAAAAATCCACAGCCAGAGCACTCGCAGCCGAAAGCTCGACCGTCGATCCGTCTTCGAGCGTGATCTTTCGGACCTCTGCCGTCGCCGTCGTGTAATCGGCATTGCTTCGTGTCAGGATCTCGGGTGCCGTCACAACCGCAACAAGACAGGCGGCGAGCGCTGCGACTGCGATTGAAATGTTTCGTGCGCGCGCTGTTTTGCGCACGCGTCCGGTGTCGGGCGAGCGGCGGCGCTCAAAGGCAGGCGCGTTCTGCATGAGCGATGGGTGGGACGGTGCGGTGGCACCCATGACCTCCCAAGTCCTGATGGCCTTTGCCCAGGCCTGCCGGTTCTCAGCAGAGCCGCTCAGCCAGAGGGCGAAAGCTTTTTCGTCATCAGCGGTGCGTACAGGTTCGTTGAGGCGCAGGAACCAATCCATCGCCTCTTCCAGCCGCTCTTCACTTGTCTGCTCTTCCCGCGTCACATCATACCTGCTTCGAATGTCGAGAGGTTTTAACCGAATTTTCCTGCTGACAGTAGAAACGATTAGCGCGGGGATATTTTTCGTTGAGAATGGGCAGTTCAGGCATTTTTTCTATCGAGCGCGATCGCAATTTTTACCATCGCTGTTTTGACGTGCCGGTGTGCCGTGGCAACAGACACACCGAGATGCTGGGCGACCACTTCCAAAGTCTGTCCGCCATGACGGTGCATTTCGACGGCAATCTGGATGTCTTCGGGCAGGGAGGCGAGCACGTCCTGGGCAATGCGCACTTCATCACAGAACATCGTCGTCTGCTCCGGCGTTTCGGATGGACGCGGAATGATCCAGAATGGTGGATCTTGCGATTGTGCACGCTGTTCGATCTTGCGGCGTTTGACAATGTCGAGGGAAAGATTACGAACGATCCGGTAGAGATAGGTCAATCCCTGACGCGCCGTTTCACCTGCAGAAACCTCGGGCGCGAAGCGCAGATAGGCTTCCTGAACCACATCTTCTGCGGCATCCCTCGATCCAAGTATCCGCGCAGAATAGCTTATCAGTGCGGCTCGATGCCCCCGGAACAATTTTTCAGCTTCGAGGCTCATGTCGAGGCGTTCCTGTTGCTCCGGCTGTCTATCGTGCACGCTGTCTTCCGAAAGCTTTCCGATTGAACTGCATTGATTTGGATAGGTATTTGCAAGGTCGGCTTATCTAACAGCAAAAACATGACTTAGAAAGTCATATTCAGCTTGCCTGCAGCAATTGTGAAGTCCTCTCCTGTTGTACTGTTCGAAAAGCCTGGCGTCGGCGTCTGTCGACGCCAGGCTCTGCCAGCGTGGTTGTGACACCGAGGCGGCGTTGTTGCCGCCTCGTTTCTGGGAAATGCCTTAAAACGTTTTGGTGATCGACAGTTTGAAGTAACGGCCAGGCTCGGAATAATAAGACCGGTTTGTCGAGGTTACCGAAGTGACATCCTTGGTTTCCAGCGCGTCGTAATATTCCTTGTCGAAGAGATTGTAGACGCCGGCCTGAATGCGCAAGCCGTTCAGCTTTTCAGGTGCCCACCATCCGGTGAGATTAAAGATGCCGTAGCCGGGAGCCTTGAAGTTCGCCGTCGAGTTTTCCGAAACGCCCTTGACGCCGATCCAGTCGAGATTGGTGCCCCATGTTTCCTGCGAATATCCGACACCGATGATGGCTTTGAGCGGTGCTACCGAGGCGAGTTGTTCACCGGTTTCGAGATCTTCACCCTTGGCGTAAGCGATCGATGAATGAATCTCAAAACCATTGTCGAAAGCCTTGTGGCCACGTGCTTCGAGGCCGTAGATCCTCACCCGGTCGCGATTGTAATAGCGGTAGGTTCCAATCCTGTAGCCAGTTTCCGAAACCGTTTCTGTGTCGATGAAATTGCGGTATTTGTTGTAGAAACCGGTGATCCTGCCGCCGAGGCTCTCGTCGCCGAGATTTGCGCCAATCTCGAAGCCGTTGCCGAACTCCGATTCGAGATCTGCGTTACCGACCTGTCGGTAGAGAGGGGCATTATCATAGTTGCCATAAAGCTGGTCGGTCGTCGGAGCCTTGAAGCTCATCGCCCACTGCGCAAACAGGGTCACCTGTGGCTGGATTTCCCATTCTGCCCGCAGCTTTGGAGAGAACGCGGAATCACTGACGGTATCAGGTAATCCGTCATACCCGGAATTTGCCTCATACTGCGGCGAAGATTGCGGTTTGTAATTGAAGTAGTCGAAGCGAATGCCGGGCGTCAACGAAACGTTGCTGTTGCCGATCTCGATGCGGTCATCGATGAAAACACCGAACTTCGTGCCATCGACATCGGGCGTGTTGGCCTGATTGGTGTGGTAGTAGGCGCATGCGGACACGTAGGTCGTCGCGCAGCTATCGACGCCGTTGAGGTATTGTTCCGTCGAGAATACGGAAATATCGGTACCGAGCGTTACCTCGTGTTTCAGCGCGCCGGTATCGAAGTTGCCGGTGATTGCGCCGACGAACCCGACAGAATTGTTGGTCGTTTCACTGATGCGGCTGTAATCGCCAAGCGGTGCTGTCGTGCTGCGGTAGGCGTTGTAGCCTTCGAGGCGTTCCAGTTTCTGATAATAAAGTGACGCCCATGCGCTTTGGACAAGGGCGTCTTCAGCAATGGCGTCATATTTGTAGTCAAGCGAGATGCGGTTGCGCCTCGTCTCGGCCAGCGTGTCATATCTCGTGTAGTTGCTGGTATAGGAGCTCTTGGCATCAGTGTCCTTGTCGGTGGTGAAGCGCTCCGCCGTTATGCCGATCTGGTGCCCGCCTTCCAGTTCGTGGCGCAGTTTGAAGAGAAGATTGGTGTTGTGGTAGTCCGCCGGATCGGCGACCGTGCGCGCGCTACCCGTGACATTGTTTGAGCCGTTGGTTTCCTTCTCGTGGCCTTTCTTGTAGCTGCCCTGGAAAAGAACTGACGTGTTGCCGATCTTGCGGGCGACGCCGAGCGAGCCGATGATCGAGTTGTCGGAACCGTCATAAATCGTTTTGGCGAAGCCTCCCCAGTCTTTCCCGGGCTCGATCAGGTCTTCGGGCTCCAGTGTGCGCAGCAGGACTGCGCCGCCCATTGCCCCCGAACCGGCACGGCTGGAATCAGAGCCACGCAGGATGGAGACGGAGGCGAGGGAGGTGAAGTCATAGCTGTCTGCCGCTCCTCCATAGGCACTCCAGACGAAGTCTGAGAGATATGGAATGGCGATGCCATCGATCGTGGTAAGGACGCGATCGTCTTCCAGTCCTCTGATGTTGACGCTCTTGGATGCAGACACAAGGCTGACGCCCGGTTCTGTTGTATCGCCCAGGTTATCGAGGTTCTGGATATCTTTTTTCGCGATGGTCGCTTTGTCCGTTTCTGTCGCAAGCGGCGTATCAGCGACGGTGCCTTTCACCCGCTTGCCTTTGACCACGATCTTTTCGAGCGTGGTCGCATTGTCTGGGGTTGCCGGCTCCTGCGCACCGGCTGTTCCAACGACAGCAAGCAGTGCAATTGCAGTGCACGCCTGCAAACGGGAGCGGTATTTGGGAATGGCCATTTTATTCCTTTCGAGCGTCTGGGCCTGAAATTTTTCAGAGGCTTCATTTGCGACGCCGGCACATTCCGGGAATGCGGAGACGGTCGAGAATGCTCGCCTGCCGCACACCTATTAAAATCTGAGTAATTCACTCAAGATAGATTTTTCACGAGAAAAATTAGGAAATATTTCTCTGATCAACCTGTTGCGATGCAGCAACAGCCTGTCCATCAGGATCGATATTGGCCGGTTTTATGAAGCATCGTTTCGAGAATGCTCGGTCTACAAAGGGACAAAGAAAAAGCCGCGATGTGTGATCGCGGCGTTTTTTGGTATCCGGATTTGGCATGTGGGAGTCAGGCTCGCCTCACCTTCGCGCGGAAATTCAGCCGTTCCCAACGAGCGCGCAGTATGATCAGCGGATTTTGTCAGGAGGCCCAATAAGGCTGGAGAGGATTGCAGTCCTCCGACGACCTCAGGACTTTGCCAATGTGCCGTATCCGGGGCGCTTATATAGGGCGTCTTCGTTCGCGGCGATCTCTGGTGAGTAGACGTCGGCGTCCCAGTCTGCTGGCTGAACTTCAGTGATGGCAATCGACAGGGACGCATCACTTGAGCCGAACACCGTCTTGGCGGCTTCAACCACCTTTGCAGCGAACTCCTGTTTCTGTTCCTCTGTCCGGCCAGGAAACATTTTTACGGCGATATGCGGCATTTTGATTCCAATCGTCTGGTGCTTGGTGACTGAGTGATTGAATACGCAAGAACGGGGTCATCGACAATCGACGTCAACGTAGACCTGGACCCGCAGTGATAAGATGGCAAGTGGCGTGCTCCGGCGGTCTTCAGCCGATGTGGAAGACCTCGGCATTGTCCTGGTGTTCCCGCAACCCCTTGTAGGATGCATGGCGAAGTTTTCCGTCTTCAGTCCAGGCCCGGAACTCGATCTCGGCGATCAGCGTCGGCTCGACCCAGATGATGTCTGTCTCTTCGGACAAGGCCACAGGCGGCTGCTTGCCTTTCCAGCGCAGGATATCGAGCATCTTGCGCAGTTTGACGGCCTGCGCCTGGTTGAAGCCTGTTCCGACATTGCCGACGTAAACGAGTTCATCGTCACGGTAGGCCGCAAGTGCCAGCGACGCAAAGCCGGCAGGGGAGGCTGCCGAAGCCTGATAGCCGATGATGAAAAATGCTTCGCTCTCGATACACTTGAGCTTTATCCAATCACCGGTCCGGCCAGAGCGATAGGGCTGATCGTTACGCTTGCCGACAATGCCTTCAAGCCCGAGGCGACCGGCATGTTCGAGCAGTGCGACAGGATCGGCGTCGATGGTTTCTGAAAGGCGGACGGCACCATCGTGACCTTTCAAAGCTTCTTCCAGCAGATGCCTGCGCGAGCGATATTCCATGTTTCGCAGGTCATGGCCGTCGAGATAGAGCAGATCGAAGACGTAAAGAGTGGCGTTGGAAGCGCGGTTGCCGGGCCGTTTGCCCGAGGCGCCAAGCGACTGCTGCAACAGGCCGAAGTCTGAGCGCCCGTCATCGTCCAGGAGAACCGCCTCGCCATCAATGATCATTGATGCCGGTCCAAGCGCCTTTGCCGCTTCTTGAATAGCTGGAAAACGGTGCGTCCAGTCATGGCCATTGCGTGTCAGGATCCGTACACGCCGCGCATCGATATGGACCATCAGGCGATAGCCGTCCCATTTCACTTCCCACGACCATTCTGATCCTTTGGGAGGGCGATCTTTCAACTGCGCAAGCGCCGGCTCAACGCGATCAGGCATTGGTTCGAAAGGAAACTGGGATTGGGCTGGATTGCGCTTCTTGCGCGGCCGTGAACGGACCGAGGCGTCGGTATCACGAAGGAGCGGTTTGGATCTCGGAGACTTCGTCATGCGGTGATTTCAACAGACAAATCTTAAGAACAATGTGACACTTCGCAATTTACCCTTTTTTTCAGCCATGCACATCAAAGAACCAGCTTAGGCGCTAGGTTTTCCTTTTTGGGAGACTATCGCAGGTGCCGCGCGGGACCCTCAATCCACCCTTGTTCAGCTTCCGTTTTTTGCTTCGGAACCAAATGTGTGGATCTGCGTTCATTTTGCAGCCAAGCAATTCCCCCGTCCCCCTCAGATGCTTGGCTGAGAAAGAGGCACGGCTTTGTAAACGCCGTGCCTCTTTACGTTTTGGCCAATTTCATTCGCGTGGCGGCTGTGGGAGGGAGTGAATCATCCATACAAAGTCTGTATCAGTCCAACTGGCGCTCGAAGTCCCGCCGTTGCCTCGGCAGACATCTCTTGCCTTCGCAACGCGAACCATGAGAGGTTCGCGCCCATGATTTTGACCATTGCCATTGCGGGTTATCGTTCGCTTCGCAATCTCATCTTGCCGCTCGAAAAGCTGACCGTCGTGACGGGTGCCAATGGTTCGGGCAAGTCGAGTTTCTATCGTGCACTGAAATTGCTTGCCGATGTTGCACAGGGCAGGGCGATTGCGTCGCTTGCTGCAGAAGGCGGGCTGCAATCAACGCTCTGGGCCGGGCCGGAGGTATTTTCCCGCGGCATGAAGGATGGCAGCGTGCCCCTGCAGGGAACGGTCCGGAAAAATCCTGTCGCCCTGAAACTCGGGTTTGCTTCTGACGACTACGGTTATGCGATCGATCTTGGGTTGCCGGTGCCGCCACCGCCGCCGAGCTATTTTTCACTCGATCCTGCCATAAAGGCGGAGGCGGTCTGGGCAGGGGAGGTTTTAAGCCGTCGGAATGTTTTCGCCGAACGTACAGGGCCGGTTGTTTCTGTGCTTTCAACGCGTGGCAAGCGCCAGGTGCTGTTGCACGATCTCTCTTCATTCGAAAGCATGATGACGCAGTCAGCAGACCCGAAGAACCTTCCTGAGCTGCTTTACCTGCGTGCCAGGATGAGTGGCTGGCGTTTTTATGACCATTTTCGCACCGATCCGCATGCGCCCGTCCGGCAAATGCAGGTTGGAACCAGAACCTCTGTTCTGTCATCCGACGGAGCCGATCTGGCTGCTGCCGTTGCCACAATCCTGGAGATCGGGGATGCGCAAGGCTTCCATGCCGCGATTGAAGACGCATTTCCCGGTAGCTCGATCGAGATCAAAGAAGAGCGCGGGCGCTTCGAGCTCATGATGGGGCAGCGAGGTTTGTTGCGGCCATTGTCGACTGCCGAACTGTCAGACGGCACTTTGAGATATCTCTTGCTCGTTGCTGCGCTCATGACACCGCGCCCGCCGACATTGATGGTGCTGAACGAGCCTGAAACCAGCCTGCATCCAAGCCTGCTTGCGCCGCTTGCCCGCCTGATTATGCTCGCGTGTCAGCGGTCGCAGATCGTTGTCGTATCCCACGCTGACGAACTGGTGTCGCAACTCGGTGATGAGGGGGATGCCTCAATAATAAGGCTGACCAAGGTGCTTGGTGAAACGGTGGCAGTGGATGTCGAGGCGCCGGCCTGGGCATGGCCGGCGCGCTGAGGACCTGTCCATGTCACGCCCGTAATTGTGGTCCGGAAAAAACGATCCTTCGGCGCGAGCACCAAATCTCAACGTGGGCCGGCTGCGATTGACCGGCCCAACATTTTGAAAGAGACGATTTAGTTGGCTGTCGCCTCGATCTCGACCTTGTCGAGAAGGACCATGGGATCCTGAGATGCTGCAACAAGGTCAAACACGCCAAGGCCATTGGGGCCCTTCGCGCGGGCTGTCATGTTCAGGGTTCCAGGGGTGCCGATGAAGCGCAGAACGGCCTCGGTAACACCCTGCAGGTTTGGTCGCTCGCTTGCAGCTTGCTGCAATCCTATCGTGGCGACCATCGTCAGGGCTCCCCGCGCCTGTTCTTCCGTCATGCCATTTTCTGCAGCAAAGAGCTTGATACCCTTGGCAATCAGCCCTTCATCCTTGACAGTCAACTTTGCCTCGCGACCGGCGAGACCGAAAAGAGCTGCCTGAATGCGGTTGGTATCAAGCGAGAAAAACTCCTCGGTAAAACCGCTGACCAGCCCGGAAAAATTGACGCTGCCGATATCCTTGCCATCAAGAGATATTTCCCGGATCACCAGGTTTTTGTTCGCTTCGTCCCAGCTTGCGGAGAGCGCGTAGGAAAGGGTCAGCGTTTCCAGGCCGAGTTTGCGTAACTGGACAAATGCCTCATCCGTTGTGTCTTCGGGAATGGGGAGAGTGAGATCTTCCTGCTTGATCAGAATGTCGCTTGGAATACCATTATGAGGTTTGGTCAGTGCCATCTCATAGTTCTTGAGCGTGAATTTAACGCGCTCGGGAACGGCGACCGTGGCTTCATCTCCCTCTGTTTTCGGAGTGGTGAAATCTGCGTCAATGCCTGCAACGCGAATAGTGCCCAGCTCGGGCATCAGTTCGTTGTAGGGAAAATTTTCGATCTCCTGTTCATTGAGGCCGACGAGTTTGTACAGACCCTCAACTGTTGAACTCCAATCGAAGCCGCTAAGACTTGCCTCGGCGATCTCGAGTTTGTCTTCGCCAGTCCCTAACGACATGCCGTTCGAGACGATGTTCAGCTTGCGGCCGTCCGTTTGTAACACCGTGCGTGCAATGGAATATTGGGCTCTTTTGCCGGCTTCCTGTTTATCAGGGCCGTCAACCTTGAAACCGACTAGCTCGATATCGTTTTTGACAAACATATCGATGACGGATTGGCCCTTGGCGAAGATTGCCTGACGCTCCCGCGGAGGCAGCTCTTTAAGACTTGTTGTTTCTGGCAACGACTTTAGCATGTCTTCAAGCGGTTCGGACGGCATACGCATAGTCAAGCCGTTGCTGCGTATTTCGTCATAGCTGATTTGGTTTTCACCGTCCGAGACCTCAATTTTCTTGACGGAGAGCGCGCCCCAGACACGTTTCGCCACGTCATCAGTTCCGGCTTTTTCCGTGCGTATCCGAGCAATATAGGCAAAATCGAAATCATTGCCCAATATCGTGCCCGTCGAGACGGACAAGCGCTTTGTCTTTGCTGCATCATTGTCTGTCGGGATGTTTGTCGATGTGTCGAAACTTACGCTATCGGCCGAGTATTGTGCAATCTTGCCATTGGCGATGTCAGAGAGAACGACATTCTTGTATAAGGCGTTCTCGATTGGCGGGTTGTTGAACCCTGCAATGATCATCTCGGGAGCAGAGATGCTTTTTGCTTCAAAGCTTTCCATACGCTTTGAAATCGGGACGGCGCTATCGGTTAGACGTGCATGATCAAAACTTGCTTCTTCTACCCGCACTTGAGGCATCGACACGGAGATGAACGGTTTCAAGATTTCTACGCCCTTCAGCTCCAGCTCGCTTTTCAGGAAGGGGATTTTGTGCTGGCCATCGACCGCTGCAATACGAATAACGGTGTGATCGGGAAGCGAAAACTTTAGGTTGCGCAGATGAACTCTTCCAAGGAAATCAACCTCGACGGAATCGGCTCTGCCGCCATTGAGGGCAACAAATTCGCTGACCTTGCTTTCGTAGATGGTCTTTGCTCCGACAACGCCCGCAGCAGCGATCGCGACGACTGCGACGGCTGCCCATAGTGCCTTGCGCCGGCGCTTGCCGGCCTGGTTGTTTACCTGTTCCACGCAACTGCCCTTTTTCGACGTGAATTGAGACTGTGCGTCTTTTAGGCACGCCCAGGTTGCTTCGCAAGCCTGTTGGACGGCGAAAGTTGGATTACATTCTACCGTGGGAAAACGGTTGTTTTTCAACCAGTTTCGTCAGCCGGGTGCCGGCCTGACAAGAGCGATGCTGACAGCCGCTGACGCTGCGGAATAAAAGTCTCCGTACATGTGTTGACTGCACGCTGGTGGGTCAATCGCAGGCGAGGCTGCGGTTTTGCGTCAACGCACAAAACCGCAGGAAGCTTTCAGGCCGAAAACTTGACGGTCACGCCGCGCTGACGGAAATACGCCTGCATCAGCTTGCGTCCAGAGCGATTGTTATGGGCGAGCCTTGCCGGGTCGAAGATGGCTTCCTTGGCGCCTTCGCGTGCCAGTGCCACCTTGAGGGCCGCAATATGTTCATCGATGCCGGCATTGTCCGATTGGATCGATGCGTAAATTTTCTCAACTGTTTCGGCGACGGTTGGTTCGCTCACGGTGGTATCCTCTCTTTGTTCAAACTGGCCGGATATCACAAATTTTCCCATTGGTATGCCTGCATTTGATCCGCCTGCTTTAAGGTATAACCGGGATGCTTTTTTATAACTCATCCCGGGTGGTGTTCGTGGGTTATAGACAAAAGTGTCTATAACTCATCGGCGGGAACGGACCGCGCGTCGATTGGCCGGACGTAAGTCAAGACGACGTGAGCTTGGGGCCGGGCACAGCGACAGAGCTGTTGGCTATCAGATGCAATGTCGTGTGTTTTGTTTACGCTCAAGGCAATCTCAACGTCCCGACGCCCAGACAACGCCGTTGTGGGTAAGCATCGGCTTCCCAATGACATTGCCGCCCGATTGGCGTATCGGAGGCTTTGGCAAATACTTTCGTACGATTCACGCCTCAGAGCTTGCGCTGAGGGGTTGGTGACCTGCGCTTCGGTATGGCCAATTATCTTATCTTCCGATCCGGACATGATCATAAAAAGCTTCGGGCGGACAAACATCAGGGGGTAGACACATGAGCGAGACGGGCGGGTATTTTCCGCGGTGGCGGCTGAAGACGGAAGGGCGCATCCTGCCTGATGAGCGTTTGCCAGCAGGACAGACCATTGTGCTGGGTTTGCAGCATGTCGTCGCGATGTTCGGCTCGACCGTTCTGGCGCCGATCCTGATGGGCTTTGACCCGAATGTATCGATCCTGTTTTCCGGCATCGCCACGCTGATCTTCTTCGTTGCTGTCGGCGGCCGTGTACCGAGCTATCTCGGTTCGTCTTTCGGCTTTATCGGTCCCGTTCTCGTGGCGACGGGCGCTGCGGTTGGCGTTGCCAATCCCAACATCGGAGTGGCGCTTGGAGGGATCATTGCGGCCGGGGCGCTCTACGCGCTGATCGGTGTGATCGTCATGGTTGCCGGCCATCGCTGGATCGAACGGCTGATGCCGCCGGTGCTGACAGGCGCGATCGTCGCGGCCATCGGTCTGGTGCTTGCGCCGATCGCCATTTCCAGCGCATCGGGTGTGGGGCCGGCAACGCCTGATGGCAATCAGTTCTCGCGCTGGATCGCCATCATCACTTTCGCAGCAGTGGGTCTCGTCGCCGTCTATGCGCCGGGCATGACACGCCGCTTGCCGATCCTGATTGGCGGCGCGATCGGTTACATTGCCTACCTGGTGTTTGCAAACGGCATGGGATATGGCGCAGCGGTTGATTTTTCAGGTGTTGCGGCGGCCTCATGGTTCGGCATGCCGACATTCACCGCACCGGTCTTCACCGCTTCGGCGATCACGCTGATCGCTCCTGTTGTCATCATTCTCGTTGCGGAAAACCTCGGTCATATCAAGGCGATTGGCGCCATGACAGGTCGCAATCTTGATCCCTATCTCGGTCGGGCCTTTATTGGTGATGGTGTCGCGACCATGGTGTCAGGCGCATTCGGTGCAACCGGTATGACGACCTATGCGGAGAACATGGGTGTGATGGCCGTCACCCGCATTTTCTCGACGCTCGTTTTCCTGGTGGCCGCGGCTGTTGCCATCCTGCTTGGTTTTTCGCCGAAGTTCGGTGCGCTGATCCAGACCATTCCTGGCCCAGTCCTCGGTGGTCTTTCCATCGTCGTTTTCGGCCTTATCGCCGCAACTGCTGGCCGTATCTGGGTGGAAAACAAGGTTGATTTTGCAGAGCCTCGCAACCTCATCACCGTTGGCGTTGCGCTGGTCCTTGGTGCGGGCAATTTCAAGCTCGATATTGCAGGCTTTACGCTCGATGGCATTGGTACGGCAACGATTGGCGCGATCGTTCTTTACCATGCACTTGGTTTTGCCGGTTCGCGCGACAGCGACCGTATTGCCTGATTGAGCAATGCGCACTCCCTGTTGATATGCCGGGGAGTGCGGTTTTACATCGGCCCGGGAAAGCCTTGCGACCTTTCCGGTCGGGTATGGTCGCCCGCTCTTAGATCATCGCCGTTTCGAGCTGGAAACGGCGATGATGATGGCGCATTGCGCTTTTTCAACTTTCCGTCAATCGCCCACATTACAAATCAGCTCTTGATTGCTACGATACTTGGATAACTCAAACATAAACATTGATGCGCTTGGGGGACGACATGCGAAATCATTTGGTTCGTGCAGAGTTGCTGAGGGTGCCGAGGACTGTTCTGGAGGAAGCGGCAGTCTTTAGCTGGATTGTGCAGGAAAACCGTTTTTGCGGTGACGAGAACTTTGCGAAGATATTCGGTATGGACAAGGCAAAGGTGGCTGCCGGACTACCGATCGAGGAGTTCCTTGATCGCGTCAATCCCGCTGAACGACCGCGTGTAGCCAAATCAGTCCACCACTCGCTGGTGACGAGTGAACCATGTGCTCAAGACTATGAGATATGGCGAAAGGACGGGTCCAGGGTTGAGGTTTCTGCGGTGGCGCGGTGTTTCCGTGACGAAACGGGAGAACCGGTTGAATATATCGGGTGTATGTACCCGCACCGGGACAGCTTCTCAGACTACGAAACTCTCAAACTTCAATGCCTGGATCTTATTGACCTCTCTCAGTCTCTTGGCGATCACCTGTTAAAGAAGGACGCGCTCAGGCTGACGCTTGCGGCTGTTGAAGAGGTATTCCCAGAAGATTCGGATCGAAAGATTTTGCATTGAAAACAAGAGCGATTGGGCTCTGATTTTTGACATGGAGCCGGATAGTGCGCGCTGAAAATGGCCAGGGCCCCGGGAGTTCGCTCCCAAACGTACCGGGATCACTTGGGACGCGTTTCGCCTTGCGAGTATCCGCTGCCGCGTAATCAGTTCGCCTGCTTCAGTCGTGCGGATGTTTGTGAATGGGATCGACCCAGTAGACGGTTTCCGGTTTTTCAACCGGGTCGATATCCGTGATGTTTACGACGACGGCTTCGTTGTCAGACCGTACCAGAACGCATTCCAGAATATTCTCCGGATCGGCGTTGATTTCCTGATGTGGAACATAGGGCGGCACAAAGATGAAATCCCCGGGGCCTGCTTCTGCCGTGAATTCGAGCTTCTCGCCCCAGCGCATCCTTGCCTTGCCGCGCACAACGAAGATGACGCTTTCCAACGCGCCGTGGTGATGAACACCTGTCTTGGCGTTGGGCTCAATGGCCACCGTGCCCGCCCATATCTTTTGCGCGCCAACCCGGGCATGGTTGATGGCGGCCTGGCGAAACATGCCCGGTGTCTGGGCGGTGTTCGGGTCCAGCCGATCGCCTTTGATGACCTGAACTCCATCATGTTTCCAGCGCGGTTCATCGTGGTGGTGGTCATGATCATGATCATGATCATGGTGATCGGTCATCGTCGTTGCTCCTCCGCATCAATGGTTCAAGAGACTGTCACGAAAATGCCCGTGCTCATATGTCTTTCGAACGATACCATGCTTTTTAAGTTCCAATATCTCGGCTGTTCCATTCATCGATCAAACGGTTCTCCGAGCGATGCAACCCCATTCAGTTTGAGAAGGCGCCGGTCTGCCGAGATGATGCCGAGCACGATAATTGTGACGAGATAGGGCAGGCTGGAAAGGAGTTGTGAAGGCAGATCCACACCGGTCGCCTGTGCGGCCAGTCCTGTCAACGAGACAGCGCCGAAGAGGCATGCGCCGAGGAAGACCCGCCCGGTCAGCCACGTGCCGAACACGACAAGTGCAATCGCGATCCAGCCGCGGCCGGCAATCATTCCGTCGGCCCAGAGAGGGGTATAGACGATCGCAGCGTAGGCACCGGCAAAACCTGCCATCAGACCCCCGAAGACGATTGCTGCAAGACGCACAGAGATGACGGAGTAACCGATTGCATGTGCGGCTTTGGGATTTTCGCCGACTGCACGGATCACGAGCCCGGCTTTCGTTTTTGAAAGCACAAACCAGACGCCCAAGGTTGCCAGCAATGCTGCCCAGACGGCAATGTCCTGGACAAAAAGTCCACCGATGACAGGAAGGTCCGAAAGCCCCGGGAACGCAAGCTTGGGCAGGCCCCTGACGGTCAGGCTTTCGTAGCTTTTGCCAAACAGGGCTGAAAGACCCTGACCGAGAATGCCGATAGCAAGGCCCGTCGCTACCTGATTGGCCCGGATGCCAAGTACGACAAAGGCAAAGATGAGCGACAGGAGGGCTGCGCCCAGCCCACCGGCTATAAAGCCAAGCAGATGCCCGCCGCCATGATAGACGACGATGAATGCGATCACGGCGCCGAGTGCCATCAATCCTTCGACGCCGAGATTGAGCACGCCGGCGCGTTCAACGACGAGTTCGCCAAGTGCTGCGAGGAGAAACGGTGTTGCTGCCGCCAGCATGCCGGCCACAATGAATTCGATACCGTTCATGATGGTCTCCAGGTCATGAGGCTCTCCGACGGGTCGGGTGAGGCCATTCCAGCCGGTAGCGGACAAAGGCAACGGCGATCAGATAGGCAAGCAATAAAGACCCCTGAAAGACGCGGACGGCCGCGACAGGCAGATCTGCGGAAACCATGGCGTTGTCACCGCCGATATAAAGGGCTGCCATGAAGAGCGAGGAGAAGATGATGCCGATTGGATGGAGGCCACCGAGATAGGCGACAATAATCGCTGCGTAACCGTACCCGGTTGCAATCGAGCGCTGGAGCTGGCCAATCGGCCCCGCAACTTCTGCCGCGCCTGCAAGGCCCGCCGCAAACCCGCCAATCAGTAGTGACAGCCAGATTGCGCGCTTTTCGGAAAAGCCGGCGTATCCTGCCGCCCGTGGGGCAAGTCCCCCAACCTGCAGCTTGAACCCCATGAAACTCTTTTGCATGAAGATCCAGGCGGCAAGCGAGAGCGCCAGTGCAATGATCAAGGAGACGTTGACACGCGTTCCCTCGATCAGAGTTGGAACCATGGCGTCGTACTGGAACATCACCGATTGCGGGAAATTGAAGCCGTTCGGGTCTTTCCACGGCCCAAGCAGCAAATAATAGAGCAATTGTGCTGCGACGAGGCTCAGCATCAGCGACACCAGAATCTCGTTCGCATTCAGCCTCGCGCGCCAGAATGCCGTGATCGACGCCCAAAGCGCGCCGCCGATTGCGCCGCAAAGAAGCATCGTCGGCCAGATCCAGACGCCTTCCGCATCCGGATACCAGATCGGGATTGCGGACGCGAAGATTGCGCCGAGGATGAACTGTCCCTCAGCACCGATATTAAAGACCTTGGCGCGAAAGCCGATGGCTAGCCCCTGCGCGATGAACAGAAGCGGTCCCATTTTCAAGAGAACTTCAGAGAACGAGGACCACGAAATAAAGGGTTCCAGCAACATGGCGTGCATGACGGCAACGGGGTCTCGCCCCATCGTTACGTAAAGCCCGATGTTCAACACGATCGCGGTTGCAAGTGCGATGACTGGAGAAAGGACGGTCGCCGTGAGGGAAGCACGCTCGCGACGAACGAAAGAGGGGAGAAGCTGGAAAGCCGATTTGCTCATGAGGCGATTTTTTCGGAGGGAGTTTGCGCGCCGATCATGTAGCGACCGATTTCCTCGGGTTTGGTCTCGCTGGTGACGAGCGGTGGACTAAGGGTTCCGTGATGGAGAACCTGGATCTTGTCGGACAGTTCGAAGAGTTCTTCCAGTTCCTCTGAAATTACCAGGATTGCCATGCCTTCATTGCGAAGACGGACGAGCTTCTGGCGAATGGCGGATGCGGCACCAATATCGACACCCCAGGTAGGCTGGGCGACGAAAAGCACTTTTGGTGTCAGCATGATTTCGCGGCCGACGATGAATTTTTGTAGGTTGCCTCCAGACAATGCGCCGGCTTCAGCCCCCGGTCCGGAGGTTCTGACGTCGTAGTCGCGAATGCAGGTCTCTGCAAACGCCTTGGCGTTTTTTCTGACAACGAGCCCGTTACGAAGTAGTTTCAGTGGGTGGGCCGTCAGAAGCCCGTTTGAGGTCAGGGACATTTCCGGGACTGCTCCGCGGCCGAGGCGGTCTTCCGGGACAAATGCAAAGCCAAGTTTGCGGCGCGCAGCGGCGCCAAGCTGGCCGACATCCCGACCCATCATGAAGATCCGGTCGTGATCATGCCTGCCAAGCCGTGTCTCACCGGAGATCAGGGCTGCAAGTTCGCTTTGACCATTTCCGGAAATCCCGGCAATGCCGAGAATTTCTCCTGCGCGAAGGCTAAGGCTTATTTTCGAAAGCGGGACGGCGAAGGGATCGTCGGGCGTGTAATCGAGCCCGATCAACTCCAGGCGTGTCTCGCCAACCGAGTTGGGCGCGGCAGGCGTCGGTTCCGGCATGTCGCGCCCGATCATCATGAGGGCTAACTCATGGGCATCGTACTGGCGCGGATCGACATTGCCGGTGACCTCGCCGGCTCGCAGGATTGTCGCCCGGTCGCAAAGCGAGCGGATTTCTTCAAGTTTGTGGGAGATGAAGAGGATTGAAACGCCTCGGTCGCGCAGGCGGCGCAGGGTTTCGAAGAGTTTTTCAACCGCCTGCGGGGGCAGCACCGAGGTCGGCTCATCAAGGATCAGGAGCTTCGGGTCGGTCATCAGGCAGCGAATGATTTCGACGCGTTGCCGCTCTCCAACCGACAGCGCGTGCACATGCGCCAGAGGATCGACCTCCAGCCCGAAATCGCGGCCGAGTTCGCGCATACGCTCGGCAAGGTCTGCTTTTTTCCCGGGCATGACGAGCTGGATATTTTCCACCACCGTCAGCGTTTCAAACAGCGAAAAATGCTGGAAGACCATGCCGATGCCACGGCGTCTTGCTTCAGCCGGCGAGGCAATCGTGATTGTCTCGCCGTTCCATGAAATGCTCCCGTCGTCCGGCTGCTCGACGCCATAGATCAGTTTCATCAAAGTCGATTTGCCAGCCCCGTTTTCACCGAGGATTGCGTGGATCGACTGGGGAGCGACGTCGAGATCAATCCCCTTGTTGGCTTTGATCTGTCCGTAGCTCTTCGATACGCTGCGTAGCGACAGGAGTGGTGTTGTCATTGCATCACTTCGGAAGCGGCGTGGTAACGCCCTTGACGTGCCAGTTCATCGCAACGATCTCGCCATCCGACAGTGTCGTGCCGGCTTTGACGCCCTCGCTGCCATCGGCCTTGGTGATCGGGCCGGTGAAGGGCGAGAAGCTGCCATCGGCGATCTTTGTTTCGAGTTCCTTGATCTTGGCCATCGTGTCGGTAGGGATATCCGGGTTCCAGTCCACCACCTCGACAACCTTGTCGGCAACGCCGAGGAACGCATTTGCACCCTTGAATGTCCCGGCAAAATGGGCTTCGACCGACGCCTTGAAGAACGGCGACCAGTCGGTTGCGACACAGCCGAGATATGTTTTCGGCGCGTATTTCTTCATCGAGGAATTGAGGTTGAAGGAATAGACGCCCGCTTCTTCGCAGGCGGCAACCACAGACGGCGTATCCTGGGCATTGGAGAAGATCACATCACATTTTTGCGCCATCAGCGCTTTCGCTGCTTCCTGCTCCTTGGCCGGGTCGAACCATGAATTGACCCAGACAACCGATACCTCAATGTCCGGCTTGACCGCCTGGGCGCCTAGGGTGAAGGCGTTGATCGACGTGATCAGCTCCGGAATGGCGAAGGCCGAGACAGAACCGATCTTGCCGGTTTTGGAGACTGCGGCTGCCGCCATGCCGAGGAGATAGGTCCCCTGGAAATACTTGGCTGCAAACGGCGAGAAGTTCGGCGCAACCTGGAAGCCGGACGCATGCAGAACGGTGACTTTCTTATCACGCCGTGCGACCTGCAACGCTCCATTCTGATAACCAAAGGAACCGGCGATCAGGAACTTGTTCCCGTCGGCCACAGTCTTGGTCATGATGCGATCGGCATCCGGGCCTTCGGCGATGTTTTCGATGACGGTGACTTTCACCTTGTCGCCAAACGCAGTTTTGACTGGCTCGAGGCCGGCTGCAAGAGCGTGGCCCCAGCCGACATCGCCGACCGGAGAGGGGACGACGAGTGTAATGCCGAGCGGCTCGTCAGCCGCAAATGCGGCGCGGCCGCCGAAAGCGCCAGCCAGACCAGTGGCGGCGGCAGCCTGCATCAGGTTTCTGCGGGTCAAAGTGGTCATTCTGTTTTTCCCTCTTTTGGTTCTTAGAATTCGATGGTGGCAAGTGCCGCTTCGGCATCCGCCGACAGTTTTTGTTCGTCGAGACCGATAAATTCGCCTTTTTGCCAGACGATCTTGCCGTTGATCATCGTCATGTCCGTGGTCGAGCCGATGCCGACACGCGGAATGAGGCTGAGCGGGTCATGTCGTGTGCCGACATAATCCAGGCGGCGGGTGTCGAGGGCAAAAAGATCGGCAGCCATTCCAGGGGCCAGGCGACCGATGTCCTTGCGGCCAAGCAGGCTCGCGCCCCCTGTCGTGCCGTATCCAAGAAAATCGACAGGCGCCGGGACCGGATGCTGGCGCGTTGATGAGACGAGGCACTGCAGCATGTAGGCGGAGTGCAGGCAGTGCATCAGGTTTGAATTGTCGTTGGATGCGGCACCATCGCAGCCAAGTCCGACACGCAGGCCGAACGCTGCCATTGCGGGAATGTCGGTCACTTCTGCACCCACGAGATAGACGGGTTCAGGGCAATGGGCGACACCCGTGCCGCTTGCCGCCATTGTCTTCAGCTCATCATGGGTAAGCTCCCAGCAATGGGCGTAGAAGGCATCGGGGCCGGCGAAGCCGATTTTCTCGAGATAATCGACGGTGCGCAGTCCGTGGCGGGCCTTGATGACTTCGCTTTCGCCTTCACCGACATGGGTGTGAAGAAAAACGCCGCGATCGCGCGCAAGTGCGACCGATTCCACAAAGGTCTCGCGATAGGAGTTGACTGGCTGGCATGGGGATACGACCACCTGACGCATGCTGAATGGATTGGCGTCGTGATAGGTGTCGATCAACCGTGCGCAATCACCAATGAATTCGTCGGTCGTTTCAAGCATCTCGTCGGGAATGGTCGAGCCTTCCGACTTTGGCAGGGTATTACCGCCACGGCCGGCATGAAACCGCATGCCGAACAGATCCGCTGCTTCGAATTGCCGATCAATGAGCCGCCGGCCGGCGTGGCGTGGGAAGTTGTACTGGTGATCGAACGCCGTTGTGCAGCCGTGCTTGATCAGCTCGGCCATTGCCGTCACAGAAGAATGATAGAAGCAGTCTTCTGTCAGGCGGGAAAAGACAGGATAGATGCGGTCGAGCCATTCGATGACCGAGAGTTTCGTCCAATCGAGATCGGCACGGTTGCGAACGAAGCACTGGAAGAAGTGGTGATGCGTGTTAATGAGCCCCGGGTAGACGAACCAACCTGTGGCGTCCTGAATGAGCGTGTCTTCGGGGAGGTCCTTGAGCCCGAGGTTCGGACCAATCGCTTTGATAGCTGGTCCTTCGGTCAAAAGATCGACATCGCGGTGCACGACCGGGCCAGTTCCGTCATCAACGACGACGGCTGCGCAATTCTTGAAAAGATATCCGGCCATATTACGCCGTCTCCGACTGGATTTCCGGCTCTGGCTTCAGTTCATGCAGCCGGTGAATGCCAGGCATTTCAATAAATCCGGGAAGTGAGCGGAGCGCGCGCGACCAGAGCCGGATCGTGGGGTAGGGATCGAGTGACACATTGCCGTCTGGTGCGAGCGCCACGTAAGGAAAACAGGCGATGTCGGCGATCGTCGGCCGATCACCAGCAAGAAAGCGATGGCCCCGGATGGCCTGTTCGGCAAGCCCGGCCTCAAGCTCGCGAAGGGCTTTGATCCCTGCCTTCTGTAAGGCATCGATGTTGCCGGGAACGAGGAGCATCTGATGAAGGCGCGCGCCACCAAGGCTCGATGTCAGCCTGGCGGAAAATGCGAGCCATTGCTGGGTACGCGCAGTCTCTTCTGCACTGCCGTTACCCAACCATTCCGGTGCAGCAGATGCGGCAATGTAGGCAAGCATGGCGGACGATTCCGTCAAAAGCAGATCATCGTCTGCAAGGATCGGGATCGTGCCGGCTGGATTGATCGCCAGCATTGCCGGGCTGCGGTGCTCGGCGCCCGGATGAAAGTCCACCGGACTGATGTCGAGTTTGACACCAGCAAGTGCCGCCATCAGGCGGACCTTGTAGCAGCTTGGAGAAAGAATGTAGTCGTAAAGCTTCATTGCGCCACCAATTGCGCGCCGTAGGTATAGTTGTGGCGCTTCAACCAGCGCCGATAGGCGACCGAAGTAAGGTCGGCCCGTGTCGGGATTTCCTTACCTGGATCAAGCGGCAGCAGGGTTGGGATCTGATTTTCGAGGATTGACCGGTCCTGCAGGAAGATGGTCTGCTGGAAGTGGATGAGATCTGTCATCGGAGTATCGTCATCAAAGAGCGCCATCCACGGCCAGACGTCGCAGACATCCTCTGCAAGCGGCTGTACGAAAAGTGTAATGACGTCCCACTCCGTCGGTCGTGGTGGACAGGTCTTATAAAGGACCGAGCAGGTTGGTGCAGGTACACGGTACATGTATTCAGTGGTGATGCCACCGCTTGCTGATTTCGCGGCCTGCGGCTGGTAGAACTTCACCTGTGTCGCCCACACCTCGTCTTCATCTTCACGGATTTCGACCTTGTAGTTCTCGACCTCTGTATGGGGTTCCGAACCGAGGATGTCAGTGTGGACGAAGGGAAAGTGGGCGATGTCGAGAAAGTTTTCGACCGCGCGAAGCGGCGAACAGCGTACACGCACGACACCGACCTCCACCAACCGTCGGCCGGGCTGGTCTGCCTCGGGGATTGGAAACAAATCATGGGAGGGTTGTCCAAGCGATGCCCAGACATGGCCATAGCGGACACAGACCCGCAGGTTGCGGCCTGTACTGTCCGTCACAAGAGCATCCCCTTTTGCGTCAAGCGCAACAGTGATTGGTTCGCCCATCAGCATTGTGGAGCGGCCACCGGTGGTCGTTTGACTGAAAAGGCCTACGGGATACCATTCGTCGAGCATACCCATTTTTGTCATGCTGCAACTCCCTGGTTGGCCAGCCCTTCGGCCTGACGGCGCAGAGCTTCGGCAGCGCGTGACGCGTCTATTCGCTTGGTAGGGCAAGCGTCGTCAGCGACCAGCACATGCATAAGCGTTTCGCCATTGCCCTGGTCGGAGAGCAATAGACACAGGCTGCCATCTTGCGTGGAAAGCACGCCGTCTGCATCAATCTTCGCTCCAGTTGCTGTCCGTATCGCCTCGAGGTCGGCGGCGACAGAGATCGAACGGAGCGGGACGAGGCCCTGAAGACGCGGTGGATCAGCCGGAGGCTTTACGGTTGCGGCCCAGATGACACCATCCTGCTCTGTCACCGTGAAGGTCGCAACCCGTATGCTGTCAGGTGGTGCGAGGCCTGGATGAGCCGGAATCTTGAGACAGTTTCCTTCCTGACCGTAACTCCAGCCGTGATAGATGCAGGATAAAGATTCCCCACGGACGAAACCGTGAGACAGGCGCATGCCGCGATGAGGACATCGATCCGCAGATGCCGATACACTGCCGGACGCGCTGCGCCATAGGGCAACTGTTTCTGTCCCAAGTCGGGCCGGCATGACGGCGAGGGGAGGAAGGTCGGAAGACAGGGCGACCGGCGTCCAACAGCCTGTCGTATCGCAAGACATGATCAAACTTTCTCAGATAGGTCAGTAATTTATCGGTGTTCCCGAAGACCTCGCACTTCGGGCAGGATGTGTCATAGAGACGAGGTTTGCACAAATATTGCTCAATGGCAATATTGGGTCAAATAAGATGCACAGGTGTTTTGTCCTGCCAGTTACGGATGAGGCCATGTCAGGGCAGGTGCCGGCGCTCGATTGTCTCGACCCAGACGTCAATCGGGCCGAGGGAGCAGCCCATTTCCATCATATCGATGAGCTCTTCCGGGCCGGAGAGGTCCATGACAATCTGCTCATCGGAGGCGTGAGATACCGTTTTATCGAGGCCGAGTTTGGCGGCGTGGCGATCGATCCAGGGCAGAAATGCTGCTGGTACGAGATCGCCCGATATCGTCATTCGCTCGGTCGCGTGTTTTTGCTGTTCGTGTGACATCTGTCGTCTGCATTTGCTTGTTGCATCGCATCCTAACCAAAGGCCGGCGTGAAGTCAGCGCCCTCTGCCGGAGATTTTTCAACGACGTTAATGCGTCACGTTCATCCTGCGGAAATCGACCGTGTTCCAGGCCATGCGGTAAGTGCGATATCGACGAGTGCCTTCAGCCTTTCCCTGCATGCACCGTCACAGGCCTGCGCCGACATGCCTTGGATGACCGCTCCGTAAAAACGCGCCAGCGTATCGGTATCTGTGTGTATGGGTAGTTCGCCGTCTCTTACAGCGCGATCAAATCGTGCCTTGAGAGTTTGCATTGACACCTCACGCAGGGATGCGGTCATGCGCGCCACGGACGCATTTTCGTCCGAGTGCTGAAGTACTGCGGTCGAGACGATGCACCCGCGCGGTTTGTCCGGCTGCGTATCGCCATCGGCGATATCGTAGAGATGTGCCTTCAGCGCCTCAAAAGCCGGAGTATCTGCTTCAAGCCGCTTCATGCGACCTTCGTTGGCCTGCTGGATGGCGTGGTTGAGCGCCATGCCGAACAGTTCCTCTTTCGAACCGAAGGTTGCGTAAAGCGAGGGTGGTGTGATCCCCATCGCCTGCGTTAGGTCTGAAATCGACGTTCCTTCGTAACCCCGCTCCCAGAAAAGCCGTGCAGCCACATCAAGGCCTGCCTGCCGGTCAAGCAGGCGTGGTCGTCCTCGCTTCCGCGTCGTTGTCTCATTCATTATTGTATCGATCACTATAAAAATGTTGACAGGTGGTGCTCGGCTTTTATTATATCGATCGCTAGTTAAATCGCAACGGAGTGATCCATGTCTTCCAGACTGACAAATAAAGTCGCCCTGATTACGGGAAGTTCCCGCGGTATCGGCCGCGCCGCAGCCCTTGCCTTTGCCAAAGAAGGGGCGGATCTTATCGGCGTCCATTACGCTGCAAACACCGAGGCGGCGCAGGCGACGGTCCGCGAAATCGAGGCGCTTGGAACGAAGGCAGTCGCCATCAACGCAGATCTTCGAAGAGGTAAGGACGCGGCAGACAGCCTATGGGGGGAGTTTCGCGAGGCAGCTCAATCGTTTGCAGGCTCACCTTCGCTTGATATTCTCGTCAACAACGCGGGTATTGCTCCGGCAACACCGTTGGGGGACATGAGTGAGGTGGCCTTCGACGAGTTGATGACGATCAATTTCAAGGCACCGTTCTTCCTCATCCAGGCGGTTGCGGATCATATCCGGGACAACGGCCGTATCATCAATATCTCGACCGGGTTCACACGTGTCGCTGCGCCAACACATCCAGCTTATGCAGCGTCAAAGGGTGCCCTTGAAACGCTGACACTGGCGCTCGCCCCGCAATTCGGCCCACGCGGGATCACCGTCAATTCGGTGCTGCCGGGTGTGACGGAGACGGATATGAACGCCGAATGGCTTTCTGTTCCTGAGGCACGTTCGGGTGCCGAGGCAATGTCTGTCTTTAATCGCGTCGGTCGTGCCGACGATGTTGCCGATGTCATAACCTTCATCGCGTCGAATGACGCGCGCTGGACAACAGGGCAAAGAATTGATGCGACAGGTGGCGCGCGGCTCTGAAAGGACAGCAGCAATCTTTAACCCCGATGGGCGGCTTGCAGGGGCCCTGCAAGCCGCTGAAGCGCGGGTTCCTCCGGGCAATGAACGCAGCAAATTCATTCCACTCGATCGTAGTGGAAAAATCTCGGGAACAATTTTAAGGGCAAAGCGTTATGCAGCACGCATCGGCCAAAGCGGATATGGTCGAATGACGCCCAAATCCGCAAAGCTGCAGATTCCGAGCCCCACGTGACCCAGACAGAGCTATCGAATGCGAGCGGATCTTCAAACCAGAGTGAGGCGCGCTACCGTGCATTGTTCGAGGCTGTCGATGACGGATTTTGCATCATCGAGTTTCAGGACGGCCCCCTTGGTCCATTGAGCGATTACCTGCATGTCGAAGCCAACAGCGGTTATGAGCGGCATACGGGTATTCCCGATATTGTTGGCAAGTCTGTCTACGAGATTGCTGCCAGCGAGGCGAAGGAATGGGTCGATCTCTACGGCAAGGTTCTCACAACGGGCCAGTCCATTCATTTCGAACGCGAGTTCAAGGACGCCGGACGCCACATCGAGGTTTCCGCGTCGAGGATCGAACCGGCGACGCTCAATCAGGTCGCGGTCCTTTTTCGTGATATTACCGGGCGCAAGTGCGCCGAGGCGGCACTGCGCAAAAGCGAGGCCGTTGCGCGGGAGAATGGTGAACGCGTCCAGTTGGCGCTTTCTGCAGGAGCAATCATTGGGACATGGTTCTGGGACCTGCCCAACGATCGCTTCACCATTGATGATGCATTTGCAAATGCGTTCGGGCTTGACCCAGCCCTCGAACGCAGCAATTTGCGCCTCACGCAGATCGTCGAAACCGTTCATCCTGACGATCAGGCCCGACTTGCTGCGGTCATCGATCAGGCCATAAAGGTTGGCGGGCCTTTTGCGCATCAGTACCGGACAAAGCGCGCTGACGGCAAATACTACTGGCTCGAGGCAAATGGCCGCGTTGATATTGCGGCGGACGGAACACCACTGAGTTTCCCGGGCGTGCTGATCGATATCGAAGGCCGTCGTGCGATCGAGGCGGAGCGCGACCGGGTTACATCCATGCTGCGCGAACTGAACGAGACCCTGGAAACGAGGGTAGCTGAGCAGACCGCTGAACTGATGGCCAAGGAAGAGGCGCTTCGGCAATCCCAGAAGATGGAGGCTGTGGGGCAACTGACCGGTGGTCTTGCCCATGACTTCAACAACCTGCTTGCGGGCGTTTCCGGTTCGCTCGACATGATAAGAACACGGCTTCAGCAAGGCCGTATCGGCGAGCTGGATCGTTATTTGGAGGGCGCGCAGGGGGCGGTAAAGCGAGCTGCCGCATTGACCCATCGTCTGCTTGCCTTTTCGAGGCGTCAGACCCTTGATCCCAAGCCTACCAATGTCGATCGTCTGGTGGCGGGGATGCAGGAACTTATCCAGCGCACGGTAGGTCCGCAAATCTATGTTGAAACGCGCATCGGCAAGGAACTCTGGCCGACGCTTGTTGATCCGAACCAGCTCGAAAATGCACTGCTCAATCTCTGTCTGAACGCCCGCGACGCGATGCCCGATGGCGGGCGGATCACGATTGAGACGCACAACCGGCATATTGGCCAAGCCGATGCGGTCGAACTTGGGCTTGTCGTCGGCGACTACGTGGTGATGCAGGTGTCAGATACAGGGACCGGAATGACGCCGGACGTGCTTGAGAAGGCGTTTGACCCATTTTTCACGACAAAGCCGATCGGTGTCGGCACTGGTCTCGGGCTGTCGATGATTTATGGCTTTACCCGCCAGTCCGGCGGCCAGGTAAAGATACAGTCGCAGTTCGGACATGGCGCCAGGGTCAGCGTGTTCCTGCCGCGGCACGATGAGCGTGAAGAATTAGAGAGCGTTTGCGAACTCGATCCTGTGCCCGCGATGGCGACGCAAAAACGAGTTCTGGTCGTCGACGACGAACCGCTTGTGAGAATGCTGGTCGTTGATGCCGTCGAGGATCTTGGGCTTCAGTCGCTCGAGGCCGGTGACGGACCGCAGGCACTCGAGGTTCTTCGTTCGCCGACGCCGATCGATCTTTTGATTACCGATGTGGGCCTGCCGAACGGCATGAATGGTCGCCAGGTCGCGGATGCTGCCAGGGAGTTGAGACCGGGATTGAAAGTCATGTTCATCACCGGTTATGCGGAAAATGCCGTCCTTGCTCCGGACCAGTTGGGTGCCGGAATGCAGGTGCTGACAAAGCCTTTCGATATGTCCGTGCTGGGACGACGCATCCAGTCGCTCTTGGAAGAATAACAGCCATATGGATGTCCTGTCCGCTATCATGAGAGAGCGGACAGCATCGCTAAGACGTTCACTTGCTGGTCATCTGTCAGTCGTCATCGCCGTCGATCCACACTTGCTCCCCGGTCTGCGGATTGAATCCGATTTCAATCTTTCGACCATCTCTGTTGCGGGCTTCCACCTCATAGCAACCGTCATCGATGTCGACATTGCGGATTTCGAGGCCAAGCGGTGCGATCCGGTTGCGAAGCTCGGTCTCGCTCATCCAGTCGGCGATCGGGACATTGCCGCAGCGGCGGTGATCATTGTCGGCGTGAGCGACACTCGACAGTCCTGTCAGGGCGAGCAGGGATGTTGCGAGTATAATGTTCTTCATGTCAGGTTCCTTTCAAATTCATTCGACCGGGGAGAAACGCGATTGCCGGGTCGATGGCAGAACCTTACGAAACCAATGCTGATCGATAACTGACAGCCTTTGTCAGCTAAATTTCAGAAAGAGCATGCTATGGGGAGGGATGATTAAGCGCCTTCTGCCACTCCTTCTTGTTTCTGTCGCAACGCTTGGTGTGTTTCCTGTAATTGCCGGAGATGGTGACCTCGATCGGCTGCGCGATGCTGTCCGGCGCGGCGAGGTCATTCCGCTTTCGCAGTTGCAGGCAAGTGTCAGAAAGGCATTTCCCGGCGAAATCATTGGCGTCAAGCTTGACGAGGATGACGGCCGCTTCATCTATGAGTTCAAGGTCTTGAAGACCAATGGTCGCCTTGTCGAGATAGAGGTGGATGCTGGAGACGGTCGGGTTCTTGATGTTGATGACGACGATGATGATGATTGATCGCGATGCGCATTCTCCTGATTGAAGATGACCCGCTGATTGCCCGCGACGTGACACGAAATCTCCAGCAGGGTGGTTATATCGTCGAGCACGAACGTGACGGCGAAAGTGGCTGGTATCGGGGTGACAGCGAGATTTTTGCGGCCGTCGTTCTTGATCTGGGGCTTCCGGAGCTTGACGGCCTGTCCGTGCTCAGACGCTGGCGGCAGGCCGACAGGGAGATGCCGGTCCTGATTCTTACGGCGCGCGGCAACTGGGAGGAGCGCGTCGAGGGCATTGATGCGGGAGCCGATGACTATCTGGCAAAACCGTTCCAGATGCCTGAGCTCCTGGCTCGTCTCAGGGCGATCATCCGGCGTTCACAAGGCAAGGCGGCTCCGGCGATGACCGCTGGACGAATGAAACTTGACCCGCGCACCAGAAGCGTTTCCCTTGATGGGGAGCCAGCAGAACTCACGCCGCTTGAATACAGATGCCTGCACTATCTTCTGGCAAATCCTGAGCGGCACGTGTCGCAAATGGAGTTGACCGAACAGCTCTATTCGCAGGATTTCGAACGGGAGAGCAATTCGGTAGAGGTGCTCGTCGGACGGCTGCGCAAGAAATTTGGCAAGGACATCATCGTCACCCGTCGAGGTTATGGTTACAGGATCGGCTCGGCATGACGGAGGGCTTACCGAAGAGGGGACCTGAAGGGCGTCCGCTTTCTATCAGAGTCCGGTTTTTGCTGGTTTCGCTGGTGACGGTGCCTCTGGCGCTTTCGCTTGCGTCTCTCTTCATGATTTCTCTCTTCAAGGCCAATCTCGAACGACGGCTTGATGCCGAACTGAGCGGACATCTCAACAACATCGCCGCTTCATTGCAGTTTTCAGCCGAAGGTCACGTTGAGCGTCCGTCCGGTTTTTTCGACAAGCGCTTTACCGAGGCTTACGGCGGTCTTTACTGGCAAATCAGTGAAGGTGGCGCTTCCACAGCGATGCGTTCGCAATCGCTTTGGGATTTCACGCTTGCCGTGCCGGTCGAAACGGCTGGCGATGGCTCCGTCCAGCGATTTTCTATCCCCGGCCCGGATAACACGATGCTGACAGCACAGCAGCGGCAGATTTTCGTGCCTTCGCCTGGCGGGCTGCGAAGCTTGCTGATTACTGTTGCAGCCGACCGCCAGCCGCTTGAAGACGCAAGCCGGCGTTTCTCGTTCGATATTTTGCCTTACATCGCCGGTCTCGCAATCTTTCTGATCGGTGCATCCGTGGCGCAGGTCGTATTCGGATTGAAACCGCTGGCAACGCTGACCACAAGGCTGGACCGCATCCGCGAGCGGCGCAGTGGTCGTCTTGACGGCGTGTTACCGGTAGAATTCGAGCCGGTGGAAAAAGCCGTTGACCGGTTGCTGGATGTCCAGGCGCAGTCGCTTGCAAAAGCACGCGCGAGGGCTGGCGACCTCGCTCACGGTCTGAAGACGCCGCTGACGGTACTCGCCAATGACGCTCTCACCCTCCGACAAAAGGGTGAAAGTGAAATTGCGGATGAGATTGAACGCCTGGTAATCTTGATGCGCGGCCATGTCGATGCCGAACTTGCCAGAAGCCGTATTGTCATCGACGCCGAAATGCGCCAGTCAGACGCAGATATCGGCAAGATTGTCGGGCAGGTCGTGCGGACATTGAAACGTACTCCCGCGGGGGAAACGCTCGACTGGAGGATATCTGTCGAGGAAAGCTCGGTTGAGGTTCCGGTCGATCCTCACGATCTACGCGAGCTGATCGGCAATATCCTTGAAAATGCTGTAAAATGGGCATCGGCTACTGTTGTGGTGGCATGGTCTGATCGCCGCCTGACCGTGGCAGATGACGGTCCTGGCGTCCCGCCTGACAGGATACGCCAGATGACAGAGCGCGGTGTGCGGCTGGATACTGACGTCCCTGGGAGCGGGTTCGGGCTGTCGATCGTCAAGGAAATCTGCTCGGTCTATGGCCTGACGCTGTCGATTGAAAACTGCCAGGGCTCCGGCCTTCAGGTGACTGTCGGTTTCTAAGGATCGATACCAGAAAAGCTCCGAGCGGGAGAGGTTACGTGAGCAGCGATCACTGCCAGTACGTCGCAGCCATCGTGTCAGGCAGGTTTTCTCGTCGCCTTCGCCGCCAGGACCATGCCTGCAGTCACCAGGACAAGGCCGAGAACAAAGGGTGGCGTAATGCTGCTACCCAGGATTGCGATGGAAGACAAAATTCCGATCAGGGGAACTCCAAGGGTGAAATTTGACATCGCAAAGGCTGTTATCCTGCGTCCGTATTCAGCCGAAATGACGAAGCAGGCAGAGGTCGCGACAGGGCCGATGAAGAACAGCAGTTCGATGAGGCGGCGATCAAGTGCGATACCGGTCGGGGCACCTTCCAGAAAATAGGCAAACGCACTGAGTGGAACTGCCGCGATCAGCATCTGCCAGGGGGCAAGCGAAAGAGGTGATGCGGTCCATGAATGGCGCCTGATGTGGAGGATCACGACCGACCAGCAAACAGCACCTGTCAGAAGAAACGCACTCCCAATGATCGTTTTCGAATTGGTCCAGTCGAGTTCGAGTGGGGAACAGACAATCACAACTCCGGCAAGGCCAACACCGAGAGCGGTCAACTGGCGCCGAGATGGCGCCTGCTTGAAAAGGAGCCACCCCAGTAAGACCGCCCAGAGCGGTGTTGTATAAGCCAACAGGACGGCACGGCTCGTGTCTGTATGTGTCATTGCGATCATACCCAGACCTGTGAAAGCCATCATCTGCAGAAAGCCCATGCTTGCAACGATAGGCCAGTCTTTTTTTGGTGGGAACCGCAGCATTCCGCGAAACGCAACGAAAACGAAAAGGCATATGCCGGCACTTCCGAACCTGAGGGAGGCGAGCCACAGCGGTGGAACTGTGCCGAGAGCCAGCTTGGTTGCCGGCCAACTCAGACCCCAGAGGAGAACCATCACACCCAGCCATAGATAGGTTGCTGTATGCCCTCCAAACCTGTTTTCCAGGGCTCGGGTGATCACAGTTCTCTGGCTCGGGCTCATCTCGGCAACCTCTTCAATGCTGCCGAAATTTATCCCGGTTTATGGCGGAATATCTCTTCTCATTTGGCGTTATATCAGGGTAAATCGGATAGGTTTACCTGTTTTAGTCGCTATGTAGGTTAAATATGTCTACTGGAAGCATAGTGCTGGATGAGGCCACTTTGCGCATTCTGGATGAACTCCAGCGCAACTCCGAGATCAGCAACGCGGAGCTTGCCGACAAGGTCGGACTATCGGCGTCACCTTGCTGGCGGCGTGTGTCCGAAATGCGCTCGGCCGGTGTCATTCGTGGAGCTGTTGCGCTGGTCGACCCGTTGAAGCTCGGGCTCGCCGTCAACGTTTTCGTTCATGTCTCGCTGACGAAGCAGGACAAGGATTCCTTGGAGACCTTCACCAACGCTGTCAGTGGAAGGCCGGAGGTAATGGAATGCTACCTCATGACGGGGGAAGCGGATTTCCTGTTGAGGGTGGTTATCGAGGATCTCCTGAAGTACCAGACCTTCGTGCTTGAATGCCTGACGCAGATCCCCGGTGTTTCAAGCATCCGGTCAAGCTTTGCTCTCAATCAGGTCAAGTACACGACGGCACTCCCGACAGGACACTTGCGTGAAGGTGCAACGCAGCATGCAGCGTTGCGTGGAAAATCTGCTTGAAAGACGCGTCCCGTGTCCGAGGACACGGGACAGTTTATCGAATCCTTCCCGGCTCCCAGCTCTCGATGACGTTCGTCTTGCGCTGGCCAACCGGATTGGGAACGTAGGCCCTGATGGTCAATTGTGCCGTCTGGAACCGCCCCAAAGTGACTTCAGGCGGCGATGGTCATACCATCGTTCCGGTCAAGGAAGGCGATCAGATCCTCGATCGTCACGACGAGCAGACCGTGCTTGTCGGCAAAGATTTCCAGTTGAGGCAGGCGAGCCATCGTGCCGTCGTCGTTGGCAACTTCGCAGATCACGCCGGCTGGCTCGCGCCCCGCGAGGCGGGCAAGCTCGACAGCGGCCTCCGTGTGGCCCGGACGCGCACGAACACCCTGTGGATGTGCACGTAGCGGGAAAACATGGCCCGGGCGGGCGAAGTCATCGGGTCTCGCATCGCCCTGTGCAAGTGCCCGCACGGTTGCTGCACGGTCGGCAGCCGAAATGCCGGTGGTCGTGCCCGGGATGTAATCTACCGAAACTGTGAAAGCAGTCTTCAGCGATTCCGTGTTGCGTGCCACCATCAGCGGAATGTCGAGCGTATCCAGCCGCTCCCCTTCCATCGCCGCGCAGATCAGACCACGGGCATTGTTCATCATGAAGGCGATGTCTTTTGGCGTAGCAGCATCGGCTGCAATCACGACGTCGCCTTCGTTTTCCCGATCCTGATCATCCACGACCACAACCATTTCACCGCGGCGAATGGCTTCAATCGCATCTTCAATTTTCGAAACTGTCATTTCCATGCCTTTCAAGGGTTATGCCAGTTGGCATCAAACTCACGACTGTCCGAAAACAGGCGCAAACATCCCTTGGGCGAACAAGCGCCACACACCCCGTGAAGGGGTGTCTGTCACGTTGCTCTCTTCCATCCGGACTATACCGTCGGCTCCGGCCTTTCACCGGATCTGCTGACCTCCCGGTTACCCGGGAGCGCTCGCGGGCTCCGGAAGTGCTTCCGATACCGCCGGTGGGGAATTACACCCCGCCCTGAGAACACTTCGAGTATAGGTTTGCGCCGCAGCAAAAGGCAAGCCTGTATGCAGGCAATGTTATTCCAAAATACGCGGGCGAGGCGCGCAAAAATTCCCTTTGAAAACGCGATCTGCCGGATGAGGCATCGGTCCACTGTTGCGGCTGCTAGTGCGTTCTGATGCACCAAACCTATAGATCAATTCAGCGCGACAGAATTGAACCGGGACCATGCATGATCGGGAATTGGATCATTCATAGAGGCGACGATACGGCGCAGTCTCTCTGAACTGGTTGTGCCGAGGATTGCCGATACGACTGACGCGTTCTGGAGGGGAAACTGCAGCGCGGCACTTTCGAGGCTGATTTTTTCCTCTTGTGCGATACCTTGCGCCAGCTTTGCATAGGGTGCGATCGGGTCCTGCTCATGATCAGGCAGGTTTTGTTCCAGCAAAGTCCCGCCGTTAAAGATGCCACCGATGATCAGCGGGGTCGAGGTTCTCTCGCATATGTCGAGCAGCCGTGTTCCGGCAGTGCGGTCAATCAGGGTGTATTTCCCGGAAAGCATGACGCAGTCGAGTTTCACGCGATGCATGATGTCAAGGCAAACGCCAACGTCGTTCACGCCGATGCCGAACCCGGTGATGTTGCCATTGGCTTTAAGTTCCTCAAGCGCCCTAATTCCGCCCTCAAGGAAACGTGGCAAATGCCGGCGATACTCTGCGATGCCGAGCGTCGAGACCTCGATATCGTCAGCAAGGAGCAGATCGATCGAGGACAGCCCCAGCCGTGCGAGGCTGAATTCGAAGGACCGCATTACTCCGTCATATGAATAATCATAAGAGATTTCGAACGGCATCACGTCTGGCGGACAGCCCTGCACAGGTTTCAGGATTTTGCCGATTTTTGTCGAAAGCACATAGGATTGGCGATCCTTCCTGCGCAGGAAGTCGCCCACGCATCGTTCGGATAACCCGAAGCCGTAGCCAGGAGCCGTATCGAAATAGCGGATATCCGAGCCCCAGGCAGCTTCAAGAGCAGAATTGTAGTCCGGCAAACGGAGAGGATCGCGGATACGGGCGGTACCATATCCGACGCGAGAAAGGCTGATCGGTAGGGCGCCGAGTTGACGATATTCCATGCACTAGAGATCCAGGGTCGTTATCGAAGCAATCAACTTAATGTTGTTTTCCAGAATCCTGAAGCCGAAGGCGAAATCAAGGGTGAATTCAATCCTGTTGACGACCACTCCGACGGTAGCACCTCATCTTTGGGGGTGACCGTCTTCTTGATTGATGGTTGTAAAAAATGGACAGAAGCGCACGAGAGTGCGAAAAAGTGGTCCCGCTTGCGCATGGAGGAAAACCAGGCATGAAAAAGCTTATCAACGATCCGTCCACTGTTGTCCGTGACATGCTGGAGGGGGTGGTAGCGCTTAGTCCTTCTTCTACTCTGCTTGCTGATGAGAACGTCGTCATACGATCTGGCCTTCCCGAGGCAAACGGGCGGAAAGTTGCCGTTCTTTCCGGGGGAGGAAGTGGCCACGAGCCCGCTCATGCGGGGTATGTCGGTGCCGGAATGCTGACCGCCGCCGTGGCCGGTGATGTCTTTACGTCACCCAGTACAGATGCCGTTCTCGCTGGAATCAAGGCGGTCGCCGGACCGGCAGGCGCCCTGATCATTGTCAAAAACTATACGGGCGACAGACTGAACTTTGGTCTTGCAGTCGAACTTGCACGTGCGGATGGTATTCCTGTCGAGATCGTGGTCGTTGCCGATGATGTTGCGCTGAAAGACACGGTACCCGCAGATCGCAGGCGCGGGATCGCCGGAACTGTTCTGGTTCACAAGATTGCGGGGGCTGCTGCGGAGCAGGGACTTGGTCTCGCCGACGTTGCCAGTATCGCGCGTGCTGCGGCGGGCAACCTTTCCTCGATGGGGGTCTCACTTGGCTCCTGCACGCTGCCTGCAGTCGGAAAGCCAGGATTTTTTCTCGCAGACACGGAAATCGAGATTGGTCTCGGCATTCATGGAGAGCAGGGTGTTCGCAGAATGCCGATCGGTACCGCAGACGAATTGACAGCTCTCGTCCTGGAAACGGTCAAGGCGGATGGTCGACTGAAGACAGGTGACCGCGTAGCACTTCTGGTCAACGGTCTGGGTGCAACTCCGCCAATGGAACTGGCAATCGTTGCCCGATCAGCCATCGCTTTTCTGGAAAGGGACGGCGTTGTGGTGGAAAGAGCATGGGCGGGAACATTCCTTTCCGCGCTTGATATGCCGGGCTTTTCTCTCTCCCTCGTGCAGGTGGACGACGCTACTCTTGCCCTCATCGATGAGCCGACGGACGCCAGCGCCTGGCCACGTGGCGGTAAGGTGAACCGCCAAAGGGTGATGCCTTCAGTGAAAATTGAAGAGCAGATCGTCGTCTCCTCTGATCGTACTGCCGCAGGTGAGCTGCTGTGGAAGACTTCCCGATCGGTCGCAGAGGCATTGATTGCGGCAGAGCCGAGTTTGACGGAACTCGACAGCGTTACCGGCGATGGAGACCTCGGCGCGAGCATGGTTCGCGGCGGACAGGCGGTACTAGATCTTGACGCTCAAAGCTTCGCGAATGTTTCTGGTGGATTGCAGGCCATGGGCAACGCCATGCGCAAAGCCATCGGAGGAAGCTCCGGGCCCTTCTATGCAACCGGCCTTTTGTGCGCGTCGCGCAACCTTGCCGGTTTTGATGAACCGACGGCCAGGCAGATGGCTGATGCCTTCGTGGCGGCAGTGCAGGCGATATCGGATCTCGGTGGTGCAAAGCCTGGTGACAGGACGATGATCGATGCACTCTACCCGGCGGCTAAGACCTTCAGCGACAGAGTTGCTGCCGGTGCCTCGGTTGCAGAAGCATGGAGTTCCGCAGTCGATGCCGGACTTCGGGGAGTGGAGGCTACGAAATCAATGAAGCCGAGACTTGGCCGTGCAAGCTACCTGGGGGATCGGGCCCTGGGGCATCCGGACGCTGGCGCAGCCGCCGTTGGTGTCTGGCTTGAAGCGATCAGGGCGGATATGCCCTGACATCAGGGACAGTTCCGTGCGCTCGATGGAGAGGTCGACGGTAGCGCTGACTTGTCGTTGATCGGGAACAAACCTCGTCGAGCTCACGTTCAGGCTTCACGGTTGCCGCCGAGCCCCTGATCGAGATGTATCCCGCCGTTTTTCTGGAGAAGGTTTATGCCAAAAGACCTCAGCAAGGGTGACAAGGTTGCCTGGAACACCAGTCAGGGTGAAACGACGGGCAAGGTCATCCGCAAGCAGACCTCTCCAACGAAAATCAAGGGACATGAGGTCAAGGCGACGAAGGATGAGCCGCAATACATTGTCGAAAGTGAAAAGTCGGGCAAACGCGCGGCCCATAAACCGGACCAGCTCAGAAAAACGCGATGATAGTGCCCGCTTTTGTAACGAGCCGGCCATTTGCCACAGTCTGTTACAATATTCGCCAGTCTCAACACATTGCAGCGACATAGCGCCAATATCACGCCTGCCGAACGTTATGCTTTAACACCGGAGGCGAATGCCATGCTCCATATGAGACGTATCCTCAACAGGTTTTGCTCAGAGAATGGGCTAAGGATCGAAGGCCAGGAAGCGATTCTGGCCGCTCGGTTTCTGATTGATCAGGATATTAAGGGAGTGGTGGATCACGTCACGCTTGAACGCGAACTTGACCAATGGTGGCACGATAAACGCAGGCATTGAGAACTTACGCTTTATGGCGGGCCACAAGATGGACTCCGGCAGGCCACTTTGGCCCAAGTTGAAACATATATAATCTGATGGGTCGATATTCGTTTACCGTAAACTGGAACGGCTGATTTCCTGCCGCCCAATTGTCATCTTTACGATTAGGTGTGCGCCGATAACAAGAAACGACGAGGTGACATGATGTCAATCAACTCGGGTCATGCCAGGCAATTCAAACGACCCAGACGAAATATTTCCAGTCCACTGGACCGAGCGATACTGCAACTCGATGATATGATCGACTCTCAAAGAAGGGACGCGTTCCCGGCTCCGTTTAATCTTTACAGAGCGAAACGGATTCTCGAGCGCTTCCGGTGCAATTACCGTTGAACAAAAAAAGCGGCCGCGCGAGCACTGCGCAGCAACTATGATCCGTCTCACCGTCTTTGTATAAGACGGTGAGACGAGCAAAGACTAGACGTTGCTTTAGTGAGCCAGCATCTCTCTTACGACCTGCTTGCCGTTCAACGCCCATGGGTAATAGGTGGGCCAGTTCGTGACTTCCTGAAGCAGCGCTTTGCGATCCTTGCCCCAGTAGAGGTGGAAATGGCCGGATTTTTCCGGAGTAATTCCGTGATCGCTGAATTGAACATATTCCGGTGCCGACGCATCGCCGTCTGCTTTTTTAAATATATACCGGACGCCTCGGTTACCTTTCGCGTAGGTCAGGATTTCAAACCCGTCGTTTAGATAGGTGCCGCGATAGGTCTTGTCTCCCTGGGTGAACGCCATGCTGTTGTCGGTAATTACAATCTTGGTCACATCAGTCTTGTAGCCGAGTTCATAATATTTCCGGTAATCTTCAAACGATTTCTCTCCCTGCTCAGCCTTGTGCTTGAATACGGGATCGAGGGTGCCGTCGAGGAGGTAGGGATAAACCGAATGCCATTTGCCAGCCCAGTCGGACAGTTCCCGTGTCTTGACTTGCTCAGTTTCGAAGTAACCCTGGTAGATTTTCGATTTGGCTTCATCTGAATGGACATGACTGTGCTTCGGCGCCGCTGAAGCTTTCCCCGGCGCATAAGCACAAAACGGTACGGCAAGAGAGCACAGCATCAGCAGTGTCGATATCTGAAAGCGTGTTTTCATAGCATTTCCTAAACGCGAAAGTAATTTTATGTTATATCATAACAAGCGCAGTAATAGCCTTTGAATTTTTGACGCGCAAGAGCCCAACATGGCGTTTATTCGCCGGAGGCTTATGCAACTCGAGTATCCGAGCGCGGTAGTTGTCTATGCAGAGTCGGAAAGACGTGAGTTGGCTTTGGCAGATGACCTAAACATCATTACATTTTGAGAGTTCTAGACACAGTGCCTACGTGCGGAAGGGAGGAGCACAATCCCCACCTCTGGAGACCATGCTCCCTCCGCAAGCCGCGTAAACGATATGACTATCTGCCAAATATCTTCGTCAGATTTCTGGGCAGCCACGTTCATTGGCGAAAGTAATGCGATCAGGCCCACGGCGGGTAAAGCCTTCGACGACGACGCGTCCAGGTGTGACGCGAACGACTTCTGGATCGCGCAGGCCTGCGTCGCGCGCTGCGGCGCGGGCTTCGCGCTCACTGCAGCCACGCATGGGCGGGCCACGGCGATCAATGTCCCTATCGCGGTCGCGGATGATCGGGCGTACGCCGTCTGGGCCGATCCTCAACTCCATGTCCTGCGCAGACGCTGGCATAGCGATGGAAGCCATGGCAACGAGCAGCGCCAAACCCGCAGTTCTGCCGGTGAATGTCTTAGAGTTAATCATTGTTCCTCCCTCAGCCGAAATCGGCAGAAGCTGTTTATCTCAAGAGGAAAAACGCGATCGCCAGACGTTGGTTCCTTTTTAACGCCGGATGCATGGGGCATATGCGACGTCCACATTTCCACCGGGTGATGGAACGATCCTAGGAATGATCATGTGGAGCAGCATGAGAACGCTTGTTGACGCGACAGGTTACGGATCTGAACAGTCTCAAAGGTAAAGCTGAAAGGGTGTGTTTGCCATCCACCGCGATCTGATGTTTCAACCGGGATAAGCCGGCCAGACAAGGGCTGGGCGTTACTCAAATGATTGCGCTAGCGGGCAATTCCACTCTGCTAAGCAGCAGATTTCCGACCTCTTCCGTGACATTGCCGTAGCCGGTAACGTCGCGGTTTCCGCATGAACTCACAATTTATTGTGGTTGCACTTTGCAGCAATATGTCCTTGTGTGCGTGCTCGCAATATTATGGGAACACAAAATGATGTCGATAAAAACAACAACGTGCGCCGCTCTGCTGGTAAGCTCGCTTCTAATTGGCGCCAGTTCTGCACTTGCAGAAACAGTCCTGCATCGCGGTAATTCGGGAGAGCCGCAGACACTCGACCAGGCACAGACCTCGATCAACATCGAAGCCTTCATCCTGAAGGACCTTTATGAAGGCCTCACCATCTACGATGCTGCCGGAAAAATCATTCCCGGTACGGCGGAAAGCTGGACGTTGTCTGAGGATGGCACCGTCTACACGTTCAAGCTGCGTGCGGATGCGAAGTGGTCGGATGGCACACCTGTTACGGCTGGGGATTTTGTTTTCTCCTACCAGCGCGTTGAAGATCCGAAGACCGCAGCGAAATACGCTAACATCCTTTATCCGATAAAGAATGCCGAAAAGATCAACAAGGGTGACGTGCCGGTTGATCAGCTCGGCGTGAAGGCCGTGGATGACAAGACGCTTGAGATCACGCTCGAGCGCGCGACACCGTTCTTCCTTGAGCTGCTTGCCCATCAGACGGCTCTGCCAATCTCGAAGGCCAGCTACGAAAAGAACGGCGCCGATTTCGTAAAACCCGGTGTCATGGTCTCGAACGGTGCCTTTCAGCTTCAGGCGCACGTTCCCAATGACAGCTTGACGGTGGTCAAGAACGCCAGTTTCTGGGACGCAGCCAATACCAAGATCGATAAGGTTATCTTCTACCCGATCGACGACCAGGCGGCATCCGTACGCCGTTTTGAAGCAAAGGAAATGGATCTCGCCTATAATTTCTCGGCAGACCAGATCGATCGACTGAAAAAGGCCTATGGCGAGCAGGTTCACGTTTCGCCGACGCTTGCGACCTATTATTACACCTTCGACACGCGCGAAGCGCCCTATAGCGATGTCCGTGTCCGTCAGGCTCTCTCAATGGCAGTCGACCGCGATTTTCTCGCCAAGGAAATCTATAGCGGCTCGCAGGTTCCGGCATATTCGATGGTCCCTCCGGGCATGGATTCCTACGGCGAACCGGCCAAGGCTGATTTCGCCACGCTGTCACAGCTGGATCGTGAAGATGAAGCTCTCAAGCTTATGAAGGAAGCTGGCTATGGTGACGGCGGCAAGCCGCTTTCCATCGAAATCCGCTATAACACCAACCCGAACCACGAACGCGTTGCAACGGCGATTGCCGATATGTGGAAGAACACATTCGGGGCAAATGTGTCGCTGGTGAACCTCGACGTCGCCTCGCATTATGGCTACTTGCAGGAAGGCGGCAAATACAACGTGGCGCGCGCCGGGTGGGTTGCCGACTATGCGGATGCCGAAAACTTCCTTGCGCTTTCGGTCTCCTCCAACAAGACCTTCAATTATTCCAAGTTCAACAACGCGGAATTTGATGCGCTGATGCAAAAGTCTTACGACGAGAAAGATCCTGCCGCACGCTCCAAGCTGCTTCATGAGGCAGAGACCATCCTGATGAAGGAACAGCCCGTTGCTCCGCTTCTGACGCAGGCCGATCTCTGGCTGGTGTCGAACCGCGTCAAGGGTTGGGTAGACAACGCTGCAAACGAACACCTCAGCCGCTTCCTGAGCGTTTCAGAATAAGCAGCACTGGCACGGTGGCTTAACACCACCGTGCCATGCCGGAGCCTGAAAAATCATGATTTCATTTGTTCTGCGCCGTTTGGCGAGCGCTGTGCCGACGCTCTTTATCGTCGTCACAATTTCGTTTTTCCTGATGCGGTTTGCACCGGGTGGTCCGTTCAATCTTGAACGCCCATTGCCGCCGCAGACGATGGAAAACCTGATGAGAACCTATCACCTGGATGAGCCATTGTGGCGCCAGTATCTCATCTATCTCGGCAATGCGGTCAGCGGTGACTTTGGTCCGAGTTATATCTACAAGGACAATACCGTCGCGCAGTTGATCGGCAAGGGGCTGCCCTATTCGCTTGAACTCGGTTGCTATGCGCTTTTGCTTGCGCTGGTGGGTGGCGTTCTGGCCGGCACGCTCGCGGCCCTCAGGCAAAACAGCGCGTTCGATTTTTCGATCATGTCCATTTCGACAGTTGGCGTCACCGTGCCGAACTTCGTTGTCGCACCTGTCCTCACGCTTGTGTTTGCCGTTTTGCTTGGGCTTCTGCCAGCAGGCAGCTGGGGCGATGGGTCGCTACGCTATCTGATCCTGCCGATGATCGCACTTGCACTGCCGCAGCTTGCGGTTATCGCGCGTCTTACACGCGGCGCCATGATCGAGGCTCTGCGCATGGACCATATCCGCACGGCCAAGGCTTATGGCCTTTCGGCGCGAAATGTCGTCGTGTTCCACGCGATGCGCGCGGCGATGCTGCCGGTGGTTTCCTATCTCGCTCCCTGTGCCGCCGCTCTCCTTACGGGCTCGGCGGTCATCGAGACGATCTTCACGATCCCAGGTGTGGGCCGCTATTTCGTCCTCGGCGCCATTAATCGTGACTATACACTCGTCATGGGAACTGTCGTTCTCGTCGCCATTTTCGTCATCGTGTTCAATCTCGTGGTCGATATTCTCTACGGCCTGCTCGATCCGAGGGTCAGACATGACTGATATCTCCGGCAATCTTGCCGCTCAATCGCTGGTGAAAAGCCGAAGCCTTTTCCAGCTCGCCGTCTTGCGTTTCAGACGAAACAAGGCCGCAATGGCCGGCTCCATCATGCTCGTGCTGATTACGCTCTTTTCATTTATCGGCCCGCATTTTCTGTCCCACACCTATGATCAGGTGTTTTCTTCCTACGTCTCGGTGGCGCCGAGCCTTGAGCCTCGCCCCGATGTGAACAACCTTCAGGGTGTGATGGAAGGGGTGGCCAGCAGGGCACGCGTGGAACTGAAGGAATTTGCGGTTGAGGGTCAGACCTTCACAGCAACTGTCACGTCCAGCGGCCAGATCGACCCGCGTACGACACGCTATTTCGACCGCGCCAACGAATTCGAGAACACGAAAATCGTTGCTACGGAAGATGACGGGAAAACCTTGAAGCTGGAAGGCGATGTCAACCGGGAATACTTTTTCTTCGGGACGGATTCGAACGGTCGCGACATGCTGGCGCGAGTCATGCTGGGCGGGCAAATCTCGATCGCCGTCGGTGTTCTGGCGAGTCTCGTTTCGCTGGGGATCGGCGTTGTCTACGGTGCGACAGCGGGCTACATCGGAGGGCGTGTCGACAATGTGATGATGCGTTTCGTCGAGATCCTCTATTCGCTTCCCTTCGTCTTCCTGGTCGTCGTTCTGGTGGTCTTCTTCGGGCGCAGTTTCATCCTGATCTTCCTTGTGATCGGCGCGGTGGAGTGGCTGGATATGGCGCGTATCGTGCGTGGCCAGACACTTGCCCTTAAGCGACGGGAATTTGTGGGGGCGGCTCAGGCTTTGGGTCTGACTGACTGGCAAATCATCCGCCGTCACATCATTCCAAATACGATCGGCCCGGTGGTCGTGTTCGTCACGGTTGTCGTACCCAAAGTCATCCTTCTGGAAAGCTTCCTCTCCTTCCTCGGCCTTGGTGTACAGGCGCCACTGACAAGTTGGGGTGCGCTGATCTCCGAAGGCGCCAACAACATCCAGTCGGCGCCATGGCTACTGATATTTCCGGCGATCTTCTTCGTGCTGACCCTGTTTTCGCTCAACTTCGTGGGCGACGGGTTGCGTGATGCACTCGATCCCAAGGATCGTTGACATGAATACACCATCTGAAACCATTCTCACCGTTCGTGATCTCAAAGTCGATTTTACCACGCCAGATGGCACGGTGAATGCCGTGAAAGGCATCGATCTTGACGTCAGAGCGGGTGAAACACTCGCCGTCGTCGGAGAATCGGGCTCAGGCAAAAGCCAGACGATGATGGGTATCATGGGTCTGCTTGCTTCGAACGGCGTCATCAAGGGGTCGGCAAAATACCGTGGACGTGAGCTCATCGGCCTGCCGGTCAATGAACTGAATGACATCCGCGGGGCGAAAATCACCATGATTTTCCAGGAGCCCATGACGTCGCTTGATCCTCTCTACAGGATCGGCGCTCAAATCGCCGAGCCTATCATTCACCATCGGGGCGGCAGCAAAAGAGAGGCGCGTGCACGCGTGCTCGAGCTCCTGAAGCTTGTGGGGATTCCCGAACCGGAGCGGCGTATCGACAGCTATCCGCACGAGCTTTCCGGTGGGCAGCGCCAGCGTGTGATGATTGCCATGGCGCTCGCCAACGAACCGGATATTCTGATCGCGGATGAGCCGACTACGGCACTCGACGTGACGATCCAGGCGCAAATCCTCGATCTTCTGAAGTCGTTGCAGCAACGTTTTGGCATGGCCGTGGTCTTGATCACACATGATCTTGGTGTGGTTCGCCATTTCGCCAACCGCGTCGCCGTGATGCGCCGCGGCGAGATCGTTGAAACCGGTACGACGGAAGATATCTTTGAACGGCCGGAGGCTGACTATACCAGGATGCTTCTCGATGCAGAGCCGAGCGGGCACAAAGCGGCGGTCGGTGAAGGCTCGCCCGTCGTTCTTTCCGGACAGAATGTGACGGTTGATTATGCAATCCCGGGCGGCTTCCTGTCGAAGGCAAGCGTTTTCCGGGCCGTGGACGGCGTCAATGTCAACCTTCGCCAGGGACAAACCATCGGCATCGTCGGTGAATCCGGATCGGGCAAGTCAACGCTCGGTCGCGCGCTTTTGCGTCTTGCGCCGGCAAAGGGCCGTATTTTCTTCGGCAAAACGGAAATCACTGGTCTTGAGAGAAAGGCGATGCGGCCGTTGCGGCGGCGGCTACAGCTCGTGTTCCAGGACCCCTATGGTTCTCTTTCACCAAGACAGACGGTCGGGGAGATTATCACCGAGGGTCTGTTTGTGCACGAGCAGCAGCTCAGCCGTGCTGAGCGGGACAAGCGGGCAGTTGAAGCATTGCAGGAAGTTGGTCTCGATCCTGCCGCCCGCAACCGCTACCCCCACGAGTTTTCAGGCGGGCAACGCCAACGTATCGCCATTGCCCGTGCGATCATCCTGAAACCGGATGTCGTCATTCTCGATGAGCCGACATCCGCCTTGGACAGGTCCGTGCAGGGGCAGGTGATCGACCTTTTGCGTGATTTGCAGAAGACACACAGCCTCTCCTATATCTTCATCAGCCATGACCTCTCCGTCATCAAGGCCATTTCGGACTATGTGATCGTCATGAGGAACGGCAAAATCGTGGAAGAGGGTGAAACGGACGCGATCTTTAACAGGCCCGCGGCTGAGTATACGAAAACGCTCATCAAATCCGCCTTTACCGCGGAGGTCGCATCATAGCGTAGGGCTCGGATGTGCCGGTCATGTCTATGGCGCTCAAAAAAATTAGCGTCATTTATTCAAGATCGGTCTGTATCCAGCGAGCTGAATGATGAATGTCGATCGTTTGCAGCCGCCCTGGACCGAGGTTCACAAACCGGTGCGGAATTCCCGCAGGCCCAAGAACAACCTCGCCCGCACCGGCTTCAAGCACTTGGTCGCCGACAAAGAACCGTGCTCGTCCGGCAACAATAACGAAGGTCTCATCATAGGGATGGACGTGAAGACGCGGCCCATCCCCTGGTGTATCGTTACCATATGCAAGGATAGTGGTTGATGCCCCTATTGTTTCTCCTGAAAGAGAGCCGCGCCAGGGCCCTTCATTTTCGATGGAGAACAGCTTGCCCTTGACCGGAGGACGCCCGTCCGGCCCGATTGTATCAGGATCAAAGTCCCTGCGTGCCATAGTCTTTCTCCTCCTCTATTTCTCCCCGTCCGAGTTTCACCAGTTTTGAATGCGTTACAATCATGATTCCGACATGATTGCGGAGATGCTGGAGCACTCCTGCCAATCGAGTCTTTCGGATCCACTTCCCCCGTGAATATTCAGTATAGGCCCAAAGTCAGCGGCGATGACCTTCATGTCCGGACGCCAGTCCCAGCGTCTTCCCGCCATTTCCCTGATGAACTGATTGCTCTTCAACGAAGCACGTTCGAGTATTTCTGGTCCGGGAGCCATCCAGAGAGCGGTTTGCCGAGGGATAGGCTGCAGTCTAATGGCGAGCCGGTCTTCGAGATTGCCTCTGTTGGCGGTGTCGGGTTCGCATTCCTCGCGCTTGTGGTCGGCGCGCACAATTCCTGGATCAACCGTCGTGAAGCGCTCGAACGGGCAAATCTGATGTTGGTCTCACTCGGGAGAGTGCGCCGTTTTCATGGGGCATTTCCGCACTTTGTGCATGCACAGACTGGCAAGGTCATCCCATTTGCGAAGTATGATGACGGCGGAGACCTAGTTGAGACCGCGTTGCTGATCCAGGGACTGATCTGCGCTCGCGAGTATTTCTCTGAGGCAACAGACGCCGAGTGCTTATTGCGTGCCGCCATCGATAAGATTGTCCAGGGCGTCGAATGGGACTGGTACACGAAGGGACAAAAAGGGCCATTGTGGTGGCACTGGAGTCCACGGCATGCGTGGACTGTGAACCTGCCGATCGTCGGGTGGAACGAGGCCCTGATCTGCTATGTGCTTGCCGCCGGTTCTGCAAAGCATGCCATTGATGTGGAAAGCTACCATTCTGGCTGGGCGCGTAACGGCGCAATCGCGAATGGCAATGAGTATATGGGGGTCAGACTGCCGCTCGGTGAACCCTTTGGCGGACCACTATTCCTGTCGCAATATTCCTTTTGCACGCTTGACCCACGAGGTCTCAGCGATTCCTATTGCGACGACTACAGGGAGCAGGTGCAGGCGCATACGTTGATCAACTACATGCATTGCCGCAAACATTACGCCGAGAAAGACGGATGGGGGCTTTCTGCATGTGATGGTACAAAAGGGTATTCAGTCAATTCCCCAACCAGCGACGGCGGTGTAATCGCCCCTACGGCCGCTTTGTCGAGCATGCCGTTCCTGCCAGTGCAGGCATCCGAGGCCGCCCGGCATTTCATGGCATGGAATGGCGGCGGGCTTGTTGGACGTTTTGGCCTGATGGACTCTTTCGAACCATCGAGTGGATGGGTTTCGAAAACACATCTTGCCATCGATCAGGGGCCGATCGTTGCCATGATGGAAAACCATCGCAGTGGTCTATTGTGGAAGCTGTTCATGAACGCGCCGGAAGTTCGCCTTGGGCTGAAGAGGCTCGGCTTTCAGACGGAAGCAGGCGACGCGCGCGCCGGGCACCCCATTTTTACGTCTGCTCTTGCCTGATCGCGATCGAGGCGTGACGAGTGCCGCGTCTGGCGTCGGTAACGGGGAATTAGTGATCGGAAAACGGACGCTTGCGGCTAGCGTCCGCCCCGCCTGACGCTCAGCGACCGAGTCTTGATCATATCCTTTGCTCGTGCCACAGGCGTAGAGGATAACAGCTCCCACGGCTCGCTCTTGGCTTTGACGGATATGCCCTTGTGCCGTGCATGTATGCATTTTCGTCTTCTAGAGTTCGCTCAGACTCTTTCCCTAAAGTCACCAAGGTTCAAACGATTAAAGCCCTGCTGGCGCTAAGTCATGGGTTTTGCTGAACTATTAAGCAATTGCCTTATTGTACGGCGATATTGAAATATTGTTCAACACTATGGACAGGATTGTTCTCGTTTGTTACTTGCAATAAAAAAACGGGGTGGATGTGTGAGCGAGATGAATAGCGACGGGTGTAGCAACAGACGCAATCAATATGGCGTTCTGGCTATGGATGTCTGTTTTGCTGTTTCCCGCATTGTGTGCCCCTCCAGTTCCAGCATGGGAACTCTGACCGGTAACGCTGCCCGCAGGCGTTTGACGGTGAGAAAATGTGGCGCCCCTCCAATGACCGAATATTTCAAGCCGGAGACACGAGCATGACCGAGACCGTCCACAGCACCCCGCTTCTTTCGGTCGAGGATTTGAGTGTAGAGTTCGGTGAAAGCCGCGTTGTTGATGGCCTGTCGTTTACGGTCGAGGCCGGCAAGACGACCGCGGTCGTCGGTGAGTCCGGCTCTGGCAAATCGGTGACATCGCTTTCCACCATGCGGCTGGCCGATATGATGGGCGCGAAATTTGCTTCTGGCCGTATCATGTTTGACGGCAAGGATCTGCTGAAGGCCTCGCAGAAGGAGATGCGCTCGATCCGCGGCAAGGAGATCGCCATGATCTTCCAGGAGCCGATGACGTCGCTCAACCCTGTCTTCACGATTGGCGATCAGCTCTGCGAAGTGCTGATGCTGCATGAGAAGCTGAGCAAGTCTGCTGCCATGGCGGAAGCTCAGCGACTGCTCGACATGGTCCGCCTGCCAGACAGTTCTGCTCTTCTGCACCGTTTTCCACATCAGCTTTCCGGAGGGATGCGCCAACGTGTGATGATCGCCATGGCACTTGCCTGCCGGCCAAAGCTCCTGATCGCCGACGAACCGACGACGGCGCTGGATGTCACCATTCAGGCGCAAATCCTCAACATCATGCGCGATCTGCAGAAGAAGCTTGGCATGGGCATGGTGTTCATCACCCATGATATGGGTGTGGTCGCAGAAATGGCCGACAATGTCGTCGTCATGTGGAAAGGCAAAAAAGTCGAAGAAGGTCCGGTTAGAGAAATCTTCGCGAACCCGCAGCATCCCTACACCCGTGCGCTTCTTTCTGCTGTTCCACGTCTCGGCAGCATGACTGGTGAAGAATTTCCCAAGCGCATGCCGTTGACCGTACTCCAGGATGGCGAGCCGGTCGTTGTCGGCGAAGAGCGCGTGCAGAACACCGCAAAATATGACGACAAGCCGCTGCTGTCCGTCCGCGACCTGTTTGTCCGTTTTGACGTCCGCAAGAACCTGTTCGGCAAGGCGACACACCGTTGCAGCGCCGTACAGAAGGTGAGTTTCGACATTCATGCCGGCGAAACATTGGCTCTGGTTGGTGAATCAGGTTCCGGAAAATCGACGATTGGTCGAACAATTCAGCAACTGCAAGCAGCGGTTTCCGGCGAGATATCCTTCAATGGCCGGAGCTTCTCGGCTATGTCCGCAGCAGAGCGGTTCCGCATGCGCCAGGAAGTCCAATATATCTTCCAGGATCCTTTCGCTTCGCTTGATCCGCGCAAGACCGTCGGCTTCTCGATTGCCGAGCCGATCAATACTCATGGCCTTATCAATGATCCGAAGGCAGTGCGCCGTCGTGTTGATGAGCTGCTGGAGCGGGTGGGCCTTGGTTCGGAACACGCCTCGCGTTATCCGCACGAGTTTTCCGGTGGTCAGCGCCAGCGTGTCTGTATCGCCCGCGCGCTTGCCTCCGATCCAAAACTGATCATTGCCGACGAGGCGCTGTCAGCACTCGATGTCTCCATTCAGGCGCAGATTATCAATCTGTTCATGGATCTGCAGGCCGAACGCGGCCTGGCCTACCTCTTCATCAGCCATGACATGGCGGTGGTGGAAAAGATGAGCCATCGCGTTGCTGTTCTCTATCTCGGCCAGATCATGGAAATGGGCAGCCGCCAGCAGGTATTTGAGACGCCGACCCATGATTATACCCGCCGGCTCCTGTCGGCCGTACCGGTTGCCGATCCAACCATCGAGCGCCAGGGCGCGATCATGGAGGGTGAAATACCCAACCCCGTTCGCCGTGTCGGCGACGAACCGGCCATTCTTGCCCATGAGGAAATCAATCCGGGCCACTTCATCGCGAAGAGTGCCTGAACAACCGCGAAGAATCGCAACCATCTGAAGAGGAACAGGTAGATGATAACAATCAAGAAGGGGATGACGGCAACGCTCGTCGCGCTTGCCCTGGCCGGAACAGCTTTGACGGCTGCACCAGCCCTTGCCGCCGGCAAAATGACCATTTCAAGCCCGCAGGACCCGGGTAGCTGGGATCCGATCGATACCTTCCTCGTGCAGTGGGCTGCCGTTGCGACCAACATCTTCGACGGCCTGACCTATCGCGGTCCCGATCTCAAGCTTCAGCCTGGCCTTGCTCAATCCTGGGAAGAGCTCGACGAAGGCAAGCGTATCCGTTTCAAACTGCGCCAGAACGTCAAGTTCCACAATGGCGAGCCCTTTAACGCAGCCGCTGTCAAGTTTACCTTTGAACGCCTGCTTGGCGACGAAGGTGCAAAGGGTCCGCAGCGCTCCAACTACGTTGCGATCGAGAGCATCGATGTCATCGATGACTATACCGTCGATATGAAGCTGAAGGCGCCGGACCCGGTCCTGCTCACCAAACTCGCCGGTTACGGTGCGATGATCGTCCCGCCGAAGTACATTCAGGAAAAGGGTGAAGACAACTTCAACCTCAACCCTGTCGGCACGGGCGCCTTTAAGTTCGTTTCCTATGCACCGAAGAACAATATCAAGCTCGAAGCCAACCCGGAATATTGGGGCGGTGCGCCAAAGCTTTCCGAACTGGAATATCGCTTTATCACCGAGCCCGCGACCGCCGTTGCCGAACTGCAGGCAGGCCGCGTTGATCTCGTGATCCCGCCGACCATTCCGATCGGCATGATCCCGGTTATCGAAGGCGACAGCAAGCTTGAGATCGTCAGCGTTCCCGGCCCGACGGTTGATGCGCTCCGCTTCAACACGCGTGACGGCATCACCGCCGATCCGAAGGTCCGCAAGGCGATCATCATGGCTGTCGATCGTGGCACGATCGTCAAGTCGATCCTTGCCGGCCAGGCTTCGGAGATCGCCAGCTTCCAGAGCGCGCTTTCCTTCGGATACGACGCCGATCTCAAACCGCTTCCTTATGACCCGGAAGGTGCAAAGAAGCTTCTGGCTGAAGCTGGCGTGAAGGCGGGAGCAGCGCTGCAGATCGATATTCGCGGCAATGATGCGACGATGAATGAGGTGGCGCAGGTAATTTCCAGCTACCTGTCGATGGTTGGTATTACAGCAACAATCAAGCCTTATGAGACCAACGTTCTCCTCAACGACATCATTCCGCAGGGCAAGACCGGCGCAATGTTCCAGCAGAAGTGGGGCGGCTGGACTTTCGACTACGACAACACGGCCTACTCGATGTACCATTCGGGTGAGAAGTGGAACCCTTACGACAAGGACGAGACGCTGGACAAGCTGCTGGAATCGCAGCGCCCGCTGACAGACCGTGCCGAGCGCGAAAAAATCCTCAAGCAGGTTGGCTCCTATACAGCTGAACGTGCATTGGAACTGCCGCTTTACAACACCAATGCGATCTACGGCATCAACAAGCGGGTCAAGGGTTTTGTCGCACCGCCCGACAACCGCCTGAAGCTGACCGAGGTTACCGTCGAGTAATCAGTTGATCTTTTGACAAGTCGCCTTGCCCGTGATCAAGCGGGCAAGGCCGGATTTCTCTCCAAGGTAAAGAACGTGGCCGGTTTCCTCATCAAGCGATTGCTGCAGGCGATTTTCGTCGTCATTGCCATCACCCTACTCGTTTCCTTCGCCATCCGTCTGACGGGCGATCCAGCAGTCACCATGTTCCAGGGCGGCGGAGCCATGACGGAAGACGATCTGGCGCGCATTCGTGCAGCGCTTGGGACCGATCGGCCATTCTTCGAGCAATATTTCAGCTTCCTCAAAGGTCTGGTGACGCTGGATTTCGGTCGTAGTTTCACCGGCAGTACACCGGTGTCACGGCTGATTGCGGATGCCTTGCCTGCGACCCTGCTCCTGGCCCTCATTTCGATGGCAGTTTCGATTGCATTGTCGATCCCGCTCGGTATCAAGGCCGCGACTTCACGTGGCAAGGCTGCCGATCAGGTGATCCGCATCTTCTCGCTGGTTGGGCTCTCCTTCCCCAACTTCTGGCTGGCCACGATGCTGGTTCTGCTCTTTTCCATTACGCTTGGCTGGTTGCCGCCAAGCGGTATGGGTGGTTTTGCAAGCTATGTCATGCCGGCTGTGACCATGGGTGTCATTCTGACAGCGACCAATGTCCGTCTGGTGCGCACAGCCATGCTTGACACGCTTCGTTCGCAATACGTCATGGTGGCGCGCGCCAAAGGGCTCAGCGAAACCAAGGTTCTCTACAAGCACGCATTGCGCAACTGCGCCATTCCGTTGATTACATATTTCGGTCTGCAGTTCGGTGGCCTTCTCGGCGGCATCGTTGTCATTGAACGTGTGTTCAACTGGCCGGGCCTCGGCACGCTCGCCTTTGATGCGGTCGGCGCACGCGATTACCCAGTGCTGCAGGCGGTCATCACCGTCCTGTCACTGATGATTGTCGGCATCAACCTTCTGGTCGATATCGCCTACGGGCTGGTCGATCCGCGTATCCGCACGGAGTAATTGACAATGGCTGCCAGAACCTCCCGCCTTTCGCGCTTTGCCAATCTTGAATTTATCCTCGGTGCGTCCTTGACCACCGTCATCTGCCTTGCCGTCGTATTCTCCGACGTCCTTTTTCCGGGCGGAGCTGACAAGATCGATCTGATGGCGCGCCTCGCCAAACCTTTTGCAAATGCCGCGCACCCCTTCGGCACCGATCCGCTCGGGCGCGATGTTCTTGCCCGTGTTGTGGCAGGTGGAAAGATCTCGCTGCTTGTCGGATTTACCTCCGTTATCGGTGCCGTGATTTTCGGTGTCGCTGTCGGACTGGTCGCCGGCTATTACCGCGGCTTCTGGGACATGCTGGTCATGCGCTTTGCAGATATCCAGCTTGCCATGCCGTTCATCCTGCTCGCGATCACCTTCATTGCGATTGTGGGCGGCAGCCTGACCAACACCATCATCTTGCTGATCGTGTCGCAATGGGTGCAGTACGCCCGTCTGGTGCGGGGATCTGTGCTGACACTGCGTGAACGGGAGTTCATTCTGTCTGCCCGCGCTATCGGCGTCAGGGACTGGCGCATCATCCTTCAGCATCTGTTGCCCAATCTCATCGGTCCCGTCATTGTTCTCATGACGCTGAACGTCGCCAACAATATCCTCCTTGAAAGCAGCCTTACCTTCCTTGGTCTTGGTGTCGATCCGACAATCCCAAGCTGGGGCGGAATGCTGGCCGATGGCCGTACCTATCTGCAGACGGCATGGTGGGTCAGCGTTTTCCCGGGGCTTGCGATCCTTCTGACCGTGCTTGGCCTTAACCTTCTTGGAGACTGGCTTCGCGACAGCCTTGATCCAACCGGCAGAACCTCGAGGTAAAAGTGATGAGCAAGATTTTCGAACAGTCCTTCGACCGCTGCCTCGATGAACTCGTCGCTCGCGCTGTCCCTGGCCAATCATTCGAGGCATGGACCTTCGATGATACGGCGAGCCGTCGCGCAGCCGAGAGCGAGTTGAAGGCGAAGGGCGTGAATGCGCGCATCCGCAGTGCCTACAAGCCGCTTCTCTTCACTTTTATCGAAGACATCGATCTCGAAGGTACAACCGCTATCGAAGTGTTCTACCCGGTGCATCAGAATGCGCCTGCCAACCGGTTCCGGCTTGAAGCCTATCCACTGGCAGCAATGGTGGGCACCGCAAGGATCGAGTTCATCGCCCGCGCCGATGGTGCCTTCCATTATGACGTCGTCCTCAAGCGTGGCGAGCATGAAGAAAAAATGACCGTGCTCGCGCCAAACCGCGTGCACACTGATGTCGTCGGCGAAACCAATCTGTCGCCGACGGGCTGGTACCGGGCTGAAGGCGACAAGGCAGGTGAGCGGCTGGAGACGGACTACGAGCGGCTTTTTGAAGCTGCTATCGGCGCTGTCGCCAACCATGACTGGGGCACGCACGAACCCTATTTCGAAGAGTTGAACATCCGCGTTTCGCATCCGGCTGGTGATCTGCCCCTTCCTGTCGGCGACGAGGTTGTCAGCCTGCGCGAGGCACTGCACGAGGATTTCTATTTCTCGCTTCTCGAGTTTTTCCAGAAGAAGTCCGGCAGGCCGCTTGGCGACCGGGGACTGAAGCCGGGGCAGATTGTGCCAGAGATTGTCAGGAGTGAGGGCGAGATTTCTGTTGCGATCGAGACCCGTGCGCTCAGCACTGGCTTCCTTGATGGTAAGGAGCAGGGGATTGACAACGCCGCTGAGCCGGTTGCGGCCGCCCAGATTGCGAAGTTGCTCGATGACGTTGGTGGCGAGGCGTTTGTCGCCGTTTCACGTTCCGGCCGGGCGGTGAACGCCCGCTACATCAAAGGCACCGATGCAGCCGTCATGATCAGCGGTGGCCAGCATCCAAATGAAACGACCGGCATTGTTGGCGCGATCCGTGCGGCCCTGAAGCTTCGCCAACAGAACGGCGCGCATTTCACCATCTCGCCGCTTGAAAACCCGGATGGCTATGCACTCCATCAGCGTCTTCGCGTCGACAACCCGCGTCACATGCACCATGCCGCTCGCTACACAGCGCTCGGTGATGACCTTGAGTATCGCACCGAGGAGAATTCAGGTCAGCATCTGAACGAAAAGGCAATCCGGTTCAAGGCACAGGACCTCAGCGGAGCTGACGTGCATGTGAACCTGCATGGTTATCCATCGCATGAGTGGACACGCCCGCTATCGGGTTACGTGCCTCGCAATTTCGCGATGTGGACATTGCCAAAAGGCTTTTTCCTGGTCATGCGTCATCACGCGGGCTGGACAGAGCAGGCAGAAGCGATGCTCGATCATGTGACACGTCACCTTGGCGCCATTCCGGGAATTCTCGACTACAACAACCGGCAAATCGCACTTTACGAAGCGCATGCCGGCGAAACGGGTTTCCGCATCATCAATGGCTTCCCGTGCCTATCAACGGTTGATGACAGGCACACTGTGCCCCTGACGTTGATCACTGAGTATCCGGATGAAACCATCTACGGCGATGATTTCATCATCGGCCATACGGCGCAGATGGAGACCGTGATCTCTGCATACGATGCTTGGCAGATCATCAGGGCGAAGGCGATCGCGTAGAGATCGACAACAATGGCGGAGCAATTCCAGCTCCGCCGATGCAGCCGTGGCATCGGTTCAGACCTTACCTTCCTTGCTTTGCCGTAAGCTGTCTAGAAAAGACTTTTGGCCGAAAACGGCGCCGTTGGCTGCCTCATGTCCGAGGTTCGAAACAGCCAAGCGGGATCTTTAGATAAGAACGCCCGTTTTCTTCCGGTTCTGGCAACCGTCCGCCGCGAAGGTTTACCTGCAGGGCCGCGAGCATTAGTTGTGGCAACGGCAGTGTTGCGTCGCGTGCTTCCCGGACCTTCACAAATTCGTCCTCGGTTGGCAGGCCGGCGAAATGCTTGTTGCCGACAATCTGGTCCTCAACGGTGGTTTCGCAAAGCGCTTCGCGCCCATCAGGTGCATAATCGTGGCCGACGAAAAGTCGGGTTTTGGGCGGAAGGTCGAGGATACGCCTGATGCTGCGATAAAGGTCACGGGCATTCCCCCCTGGAAAATCTGCCCTGCTCGAACCGCTGTCGGGCATCATCAGCGTGTCGTGAACGAAAGCCGCATCGCCGGCCACGTAGGTTATCGACGCCATCGTGTGACCGGGTGAGAAGAAAACGGTCACAGGGATGTTGCCGACCATGAAGGTCTCACCGTCCGCGAATAACCGATCCCAGTCGGAGCCGTCAGCGGAGATTGCCTCGCCCAGATTATAGATGTTGCGCCAGAGCGCCTGAATTTTTTTGACGTGTTCGCCGATTGCCGTGGGTGCTGCGAGCTTTCCTTTCAGATACTGCGCCGCCGAGAAGTGGTCTGCATGCGGATGAGTGTCGAGTATCCAGACGACCTCGATCCCGCTTTCAGAGATGTAATCGAGGATCTCGTCGGCACGCACTGTGTTCGTGGCAGCCGCTGCCGCATCATAACCAAGCACAGGATCGATGATCGCACCCTTCATGGTGGCCGGATCGTGAAACACATATTGCCAGCTTCCGGTCGGCTTGTCCCAGAAGGCTTTCACGACTGGCGCGACAATGCTCATGCAAATCTCCTGTCTATCCTGCGGCGTCAAAACGCCCGGTCGGTCATATGTTGCAAAAGGGCTGCGGAAGCATTGCTTCGATGTCAGACGTGATTGTTCTCTGGACTCATGGGATTTGTACACGGCTTCGTCGATGCGTAAAGCCATGCGATTTGGATCTGCTGATCGAGCGGTGCGTTCAAGTAATGCTGCCGAGGCTAAGACTGGCAAAACTCTGTCATCTGACTGAGTTCTTGGTGAGCGCGGTGATGATCATTTTTTGATGTGACTTCAGTCCAGCCCACGTGGCATTGCGGTATCGATGATTATTGGAGGCTCGATAAGTGAGATTGAAATACGCGCTGTTGGCAGCTTCTTTGACAACCTGCTTTCTCGGATACGGTCCAGCCCGTGCAACGACCCCTGAGCACGATCCGTGCGAGATTCATCGGTACAACGGAATGGACTTCGTTGTTTGTGCAGCCAGGCCCGGATCGACAAATTTGAAACTGGCGTGGGCTGATAAGGAGGGGAAACCCTATCGGAGCTTTTCGAGCCTTCGTCGCGCAATGACCGCCGAAGGCAAGCACATACGCTTCGCAATGAATGCAGGCATGTTTGATGAACAATACAGGCCGGTCGGGCTCTATGTTGAAGACGGCGCTGAGCTGAACGCGATTAACACCGGGACATCGGATAAGCAGCCTGCTCCGAACTTCTTCAAACAGCCGAATGGTGTGTTTTATCTCTCATCCGGAGGAGCAGGTATCCTTCCGACGAAGGAGTTCCGGGCCGCGGCGCCGAACGTTGATTTTGCTACCCAGTCTGGTCCCATGCTGGTCACAAACAATGAGATAAATCCTATTTTCATAACGGGCTCATCGGACAGGACGCGCAGAAGTGGGGTAGGGCTTTGCGCCGACGACATGCTTATTTTTGTTGCGAGTGAGAAGAACATCAATTTCTACGATTTCGCGACAGTGTTTCGAGACACGCTTAAATGCCAGAATGCACTTTTCCTCGATGGTGGCGATGGAGTTGGTTTTTTCAGTCCGACGTTGAAGCGAAATGATTGGTCATGGCACGGCGGTTATGGGCCCATGATCGTATTGTTTGCAGAAGATCCATAGTTCTCAGCGGTAACGTCTCGCAACGCTCAGCAGGTCTCCAAACTGGATGTCGGGCTTTGAGCGCTCCCAGTTTGGAGATCACCATCGGTTGGGCGGCGGTCACGGGCCTACGCTTTTTTCCGCATCATAAACATCAGAAACGGCGCGCCGATCATCGCCGAGACGAGGCCAGCCGGAATTTGATACGGAGACACAAGGGTACGCCCGAGGAAATCGGCAGCGACCATCAGCGCACCGCCAATAAATGCCGCTCCAATCATTTGAGGCAAGGCACGCGCTAGGCCTGCTTCGCGCGCAAGATGCGGCCCCATCAGTCCCACGAATGACAGGGGTCCCACAGTGAGAGTCGCCGCTCCGGTCATCAGACCCGCCAATGCGAAGAGAACAAATCTCGATCTTGCTAATGATATGCCGACAGCCGACGATGGTGATGGGCCTAGTGGAAGGATATCGAGCCACCGGCGCGTTGCAAAAGCAATAGATATCAGTACCGCGCCAATTCCGACCTCGGCCAACGCGCTTGAGCTGTCGACAAGGTAGGTTGAACCGCTCATCCACCGCATGAGCAAAGCTGCCCTAGGATCTCCTGTCGAACTCAATACACCGACAACCGCATCGACCATTGCGCTCAACGCGATGCCGGCCAGCAATACGCGTTCAGGTGAAAACCCAGATCGTCGCGAGCTCAGGAAAATGACCGCCAGCACAGCAATTGCACCGGCAATTGCGAAGGTGAACTGACCAAACAATCTCGGAGCAACTGCAAACAGGCCGATAGCAACGCCGAACGTTGCCCCCGCACTGATACCCAGAACTTCTGGGCTCGACATCTCATTTCCCGTGAGACGCTGCAAGATTGAACCTGCGACAGCAAGCATTGCACCGGCAGCCAGAGCGGCCAACACCTTTGGCATACGAATGGCAAGGAGCTCTGATGCGAGATCGCCTCGAAGGATCGAAAGATTGCCATCAATGCTGCGTCCAACCAGAATGCTGATGGCGAGAATCAGGCAAAGAGAAACTGCAGCGACCGTTATCGATGTCGTCACGCCAAAAGGTCGAGGCCTGTTCCATGCTGATGATTGCTGGATCCTGTGGCGTATCTTCAACCGTGGCAGCAGCGCCAGCAGAAGCGGTGATCCGAAGATTGCCGTGACAGCACCTGTGGGCAGGAAATCGCCAAGGCCACCCGCCACCAACTGAAGCACAGCGTCCGTGCAGAACAGAAGGCTTGCTCCAATGAGGGGAGACCAGAAGATCAGTTGCCCGGGACGCCGGGCGCCTGCCAGTCGCGAAAGCGTCGGCGCGACCAAGCCGATGAAACTGATAACTCCGACCGCGCTTGTCACGAATGCGGCAAGGGCCACGGCGCAGGCGATGGCGATAAAACGCAACCGGCCCGCTCTTACACCTAGGGCTGAAGAACTGTTGTCTCCAAGGTCGAGGATCGAAAGAGGCCTTGTGATCAATCCGCAGACGATCGCAACCGCGGCAATTTTCCATAGCAAAAAGACTGGGATGGCCCAACTTTGCTGCGACAGAGAGCCGCTTCCCCAGATGAACAGGCTCGCAAGATAACGCTGGTTGAGATAGGTCAGGATTGCGGATAGACCACCGCACCACAGGCCGAGCACCAGTCCCGAAAGGACGAGTGAATAGGGTGAAAAGCCGCGTCGCGCCCCGAGACTGACGACAATTGCTGCGGCAATCCCGCTTCCTGCCAGGGCCACGAGATCGCGATTGGCGCCGAGCAACCCCGGAAGAAAAAGTGAGGCCAACACAAGCGCGAGGTTCGCGCCTGCTGACACACCGAGTGTTGTCGGATCTGCAAGGGGATTGCGCAAGACTTGCTGGAACAAAGCGCCCGCCAATGCCAACGCCGCGCCCACAAGGACAGCTGTCGCAAGGCGGGGAAGGGTTGAGTAATAAAGCACGAGCCGCGTTGGATCGTAGTCTACATCAGAAGGAACCGACAACGACGGCGCGACAAGGAATGCCGATGCACACAAACCGGCGATAAGAAAGACTGCGACGACGAGCGCCGGACCATAGGTTTCTCGGCGAGCAAGGGTCATGGTTCGCGCTCCAGAAGTTCTGTCAGGAGACCCGCAAACCGAACCGCCTCGTTCACCATGCCAAACATCAGCGCGGCAGGGAGGATCGATAGATGGCCGGGACGTGCAAATGGAAGTTTCCTCCAGAGAGGGCTTTGCGCAAGTTTTGGCAAAACGTCCGGCGGAACTGGGTCAAAAGCCACGAGGCGCGCATCCTGGTCTTCGATCTTGGAAAGGTCTTCAATTCCGATGGTTTCGAAACCCCAGAAGTTGGACTGCCTGGTCCAGGCGTTCCTGACGCCGATCCGCTCAAGCACGTTGTGAAAAAGTCCGGGGCTTGAATAAATGCGCAGGTGGCGCGCATCCATGAAATTCACCAACGCAATCGAGGGCACGTTCTTGCCTGCCAATCGCTGGCGGCATTGGTCAAAGAATGCCTCGGATCGCTGTAGAAACGCCTCCGCCTCTTTTTCCCTGCCCAGTTCAACCGATAGCTTGCGTGTCGCGGCTATTGCGGACTGGAGAACAGGCCCACTGTCAGGTGTAAAGATTTCGAGGCGGACAATCTTCCCGTAGGGCTTCAGCCTTGGCAGCACCTCGTCGAGGTAAGGTGTTGTCAAAATGATATCGGGTTTCAGCTGGAGCAGGATTTCGACGTTCACCTCGAATGCACTGCCGATATCGACAACTGAATCTGGCATAACCGGCTCGACAACCCAGCGGCCCCAATCTGCGAGATCTGAAATGCCGACCGGTGATATCCCAAGCGACAGAAGCGTGGACGACAGACCGTAATCCAGGCTGACAATTCTTTGACCCGATGTTTGCGCCAGTGCTGGCGTAGAACTAGCGGCCATCGCTGCTGCAAATTGGAGAACGGTCCTTCGCGAGACGATCATCGAACCCTCAAACTCAGCAGACATAGGCAAGCGGGTGGTTGAGATTGGGCGCCGACGTAACGTCCATGTCGATCCCATAGATATCGCGCAACGTATCAGGGACGAGTATTGTGTGGGGCGTGCCACTTGCGACGATGCGACCTTTGTTCAGCGCATGGATACGGTCGCAGAAACGTGCCGCCATGTTGACATCATGAAGAACGATCACAACACTTCTGCCACCTTCATGCGCCAACGTTCTGATGAGTGAAAGCACCTCCATCTGGTGAGCAACATCAAGGGCTGCGGTCGGTTCGTCCAGTAAAAGACAGCGGGCATCCTGAGCAATCAACATTGCGATCCAGGCGCGTTGTCGTTCTCCGCCTGAGAGCGTCCCCACCACGCGATCAGCAAACATCTCGATATGCGTTGCAGTTAGCGCCGCTTCGACCTTTTGCTTGTCAACTTCGGAAAATCGGCCGAGTGCACCGTGCCATGGATAGCGCCCGCAACCCACGAGTTCGCGGATTGTCATCTCCGATCCTGTGCTCAAATCCTGTGGCAGGTATGCGACCGCTCGCGCAAAATCACGGTCACTATAGTGCGCAAGTTCGCGACCTCCAAAAGTCACAGCCCCTGCTGTGGGCGACAACTGGCGCGCCAGAATCTTCAGGAGACTGGATTTGCCCGATCCATTATGGCCCAGCAAAGCCACGACTTCGCCTGCTGGAAAATCAAGACTGACATTGGACAGGATTGTTCTGCCGTCGATCGAAAGACCTACTCCGGTGAGTTCAAAGGCTTTCGTCGCTTGAGAAATCTCTTGCTCTGGATTTGGCGGCGTCACGATATTTCCTTCAGGCTATGATAGTGGCTATCGAGTTTGCGTGGGCTCGCCATCGACAGACCAGCGTTCAAACGCGATTCCCACCGCACGGTTGACGGCCGGTCCGAGCACCGACATGTGGGTCTGTCCCGCAAAGAGCTCGAATTGCGTTCGAATACCGTTCGCAGGGTTGTTAAGCCGATCCGCCATTTCCTGCGCCAATGCCACCGTGCGTTCGGCTTTGCGCTTCTCGATGCGCGATGTGGCATCCTCGTTGTGGTACTGGAAAGGGGCAAGTTCATCCCCCTCATATTCACCTGCTGACAGGTGAAGGAAGACCGGAGGTCCTGAAATCGGCTGCCGGCCGGCCTCGTTATTCAGGATTTCGCTTGCCTCCCAATAGATCGTGGGACTGGCGGCAATCCAGTTGTTAAAAAGCCATGGGCGTTCGAAAAGGCCGTAAAGTGTGAAGAGCCCACCGAAAGAGTGGCCGAAGAGCGATCGACGTGTTGCATCGATCTTTGTCATCGCGTCAATCCGGGGCAAAAGCCGATGTTCGATAAAGTCGAGAAGCTGGGCGCTGCCTCCGATACAAACAGGAGGTCCTCCCTCAAAATAGGGCGGATAGGACTTGATTGGCGGTGGGCCGAGGTCCCAGGCTCTTCTAAACGCATCATAGGGTTCGTCGGACGGATAGCCGATTGCCGCCACGACCCCCCAGTCGACGTTAGTTCCGGTCGGATAGGGGGCCTGGGTCACGATGCTGGCGAAGGCAAAGGGAAACGTCGCGTTGCCATCGGTTGTCACCAGAAGTGGCCACCCTCCGGCAGGTGGCTCTCCTTTCGGTACGAAGAGAAAGATCCGGTAGGGATCGCCGCCATCCATCGGCTCCAGATCAAGTTGAAGCGCTCCTGGCAAGGCGTAAGGTTGCTCAGCCATGTTCATTCACTCGTCACCCTGATTGATCGGCATCTGTACGGCGGGTCACCACTTGAACTTCAGTGAACCCATGACCGTGCGACCACGGCCGGTATAGCAATAGCCATCTGTGCAGACCTGTTCGCGCCGATCGGCAAGATTGGTGGCGCTGATCGAAAGCGATAGCCCCTTCAGATCCGGAGAACTGACGCCAAAGTCATAGGACATTGCCGCATCGAAATAGGCGGCGCCGTTGTTCTTTGCAGAATTCGCGTCACTGGTGAAGGAATTGCTCGTTGCGCGAATACCGCCGCCGATGCTCAGGCCAGGGATCGCCGATGCCTCGGGCATCTCGTAATTCACCCACAAAGAGGCGACGTGACGCGGTACCGTCGACGGCACGTTTCCGATCAATGTCTCGTCGTTACTGCCAGTGATTTCTGCGTGGGCATAGGTATAGGCGGCAATCAGGCTGATGCCGTTGTCGAACTCGGTACGCCCTTCAAGCTCAAACCCCGTATAGGTGTTTTCCCCGGAATTCTGGGAGAACAGGAAGCTTGAGGCATATTGCGGCTTGCCGGTTTCGACCAGGCGATAGACGGCGCCGCTCAGGGAGTAATTTTCACCCTCGGGTTGGTATTTCACACCGGCTTCGATCTGGCGCCCCTTGGTCGGGTCCAGCACCGAGCCATCTGCCGAAAGCGCCGTCGACGGGACGAACGAGGTGCCGTAGCTGACATAAGGCGCGATGCCGTTATCGAAGAGGTAGAGCAGCCCCGCCTGTCCGGACAGGACGCCATCATCCTTCTCGTCGCTCGAACCGCCAGAGGCAGTTTCCTGGTGCGCCCAGTCGTAACGAAGACCCGCGACCGCACGCCAGTTACCAAATTCCATCTGATCCTGGGCGTAGATGCCGGTCTGGTTCAGGTCGCTGGCTGTGAACGAGGTGAGCTCAGGAATGGGAATGCTGCCACCGGGCGTATTCGCGGCGACGCTGTCACTGCCCATGGCGAAGTCGGATGATACCCGTGTGTAATCCAGCCCGACGAGCAGTGTGTGAGAGACATTTCCGGTCTCAAGCTTTGCTTCGAGCTGGTTGTCGATCTGATAGCTGCGCATATCCTCCGTAACTGCGGTGGTTGGCCAGCTGCCGTCTGTATTGACCAGGACCCGGTTGAGGTAGTGCGCCTTCAGATCCACGTCGCCCGCGCGGGCATTCTGGCGAAAGGTCAGGCCGTTTTCGAACTTGTGCTCCAGCTGATAGCCAAGCTGATACTGCTCGACCGTCTGACGGTTGAAATCTGGATCGGTGTAGAGGAAGACGTCGTCATCCTGCAGGTAGCTCCACGCACTCGCACCCGTCTCTGTCTTCTGCGCCAGACCGTAAACAGTGAGGGTTGTATCCTCGCTTGGTTTCCAGGTCAGTGACGGCTGCAGGAGATAGCGGTCATCCGCGATGTCGTAACTTCCTTCGCCTTCGCGAGCCAGCCCGACCAGACGGTAATTGATCTCGTCGTTGATGGGACCACCGATGTCGAATGCAGCTTGCTTGCGGCCGATCGTTCCGTATTGCAGCTCGATCTCGTGATGCGCTTCGTCAAGCGGCAACTTCGAGATTCTGTTGACGATGCCGGCCGCGCTCGCCGCGCCATACATCACGGATACGGGTCCCTTCAGGACTTCGATTCGATCCAGCGTATAGACTTCGGTCATGAACGAGCCGTAGTTCATGATCGGCTGGCGCAGGCCATCGCGGAAGTCACCGGTGGTCGTGGTCTCGATGCCCCGGATATAGATCTGGTCGAAGCGTGGATCGTAGCCGAAGGCCCCGGTCGTGACACCAGAGGCATAGCGAGCCGCCTGGATCATGTCGGTGACAGCGCGCTCTTCCATTTCTTCGCGGGTAACAACCGAAATGGCGCGTGGCGTCTCGACGAGGGGCGTATCGGTCTTGGTCGCCGATATCGTGCGCGTTGGCACGACCGTTGTGTTGTCCTCGCTGATGGATCGAGGGTTTGAACCTCCACCGGAGACGGTGATCGTCTCAAGTTGCGTGGTGCTGCCCTCTTGAGCCAAAGCCGCACTCGCATTCAGCGCAGTCGCAGCGACGATCCCAACGAGCATCGTGGAATTCAAAAGCGCGCGGCGAGTGCAAGTTTGTTTGAAAGAAAATGACATTGAGCAACCCTTCCCGGCGAGCTGGCGCGTCGGCGGAGAGCTGACGCACGATAAAATTTTGAGGGCAGCGTCTCTAACTGCCGGAAGGCGTGTCGCCCTCGGCCTGCATCAATAAAAACATTACTAAATGAGTCAAGATATCGTATTTGCTGTCACCGCATTCCTCGCTTTTGTCGCTCAAATGTCACAATCGCTTTGAGGGCTTGCTTTGCATGGGATCAGCGGCGGTGGCAAACCTTGCTGTATTGGAGGTCACGCTCTGTGAGGGACACATTGCGCGCCTCGATACCATCTCCAAACCGGTCCTGAACTTTCCAGCTCATGTCCAGACGTCCTTGTGGTCCTTCAAAAGAACACGGCGCGCTACTGACCGCAGGGTCAGACACAGCGTCAGCCCAACTTATGTGGCGGATGTTCCTGCTTCTACTGTTGCGGACGTATCCTTGCGCACCTTGTCATTGTTCAGTGAGTGCGCATTGCTTAGTCAGTAGCTGACCGTCACGACCACCGTATCGGCATAGTTTCCCGGGGGCGGGGTATTCTGTGCCGGGACGCGGCCGTAAACAGTCAGGCTTTGCGCGCTACCTGTTCCAGTCCCCGACGCTATCTGTCCGGCCGCGCTTCCCCAGACATTGGTGCGTCCAGCATCGCGATAGAGACCGTAGGTGATTGACGCTCCACCAAGGACCATCTGACGCGAAGCCGGAGGGCTGTTGCTCAGCCCACCATTGAGGGCGACGGTGTAAGCAAGGTTGGCCGTGCAGGTCAGAGTTATCGCGCCTGTCGCATCGACTGCGCTGTTGAGGACACCATGACTGCCGAAATTGATGTTCTGTGCCGAGACGAGGCATGCGGGCTGGACTGCCGCTGTAACGCTGAACGGTACCTGTGTCGGGTTTTGCGTGACATCTGCACAGCTTGGAGCGAGCAAGGTGAACGTCGTGTAGGTGAAATTTGTCTGGGCTCCGGCAAAACTGGAAAGATAGATGCCTCGCGTCGCAGCGGCCTGAGATGCGTTTATTCTGCCATAGACTGTACGGCTGGTGCTGTTGAACAGAAGCGGTAACGCCAGATCGATGGGGGGCGGCGCGCCGAGCGCCGTTTGCGATACCGATCCCCACGATGTCGTGCGCCCGGCGTTTTGATAAAGCTGATAATTCAGGATGTTTGTCCCCTGCAGCATGCGCCGGATGCCACCCGATTGGCCGCCGCTTCCAGCGTTGATATTCGGGCAGATGCGGACAGATAGCGCAAGCGAGAGAGGGTTTGAACAGGTCACGCTTAGCGTCGCGGTGCTGTCAACTGCAGTACCCGGCGCCAGATTGACGAACCCGAAGTTCATATCAGACATGCTGAAACTGCAGCTTTGTGCCAGTACCGGGGAGGAGACGAGACAGGCAGCGAGGGCAAGCCCTGCCCGAGAGAGGGAGCTTTTGCCGAGGATCAAAGACGATCTAACCAGGGGATTTCGTCCGCGCATTGTCATTGAGCGCTCCTGCAGATGGCATCGAGGGTTGTGCGTTGATCGGCGGAAGCACCGGCTATGATCTCTGCTTCGCAATTCCCCTTCGTGGGCTGCGTAATAAGAAGACGGTTCTTTTCGGCAATATTCTCAAGATAGGCCTGTCCATCGTAGCCAACCACGAAGTCATGCTTGCCATCGACCGTGCCGGTGGAACCGGTTTCGATAAAGTCGCCGTTTTCGTTTTTCAGGGTGACCAGAGCGACGCGGCCTCCGGTTTCGACCTTGAAGTCGACAACTGCCCCGCCCCCTTGGGCGGGAACAACGGTCTGCTTGGTCCGGTCTATCCTTGCATCGAGGGGAAGGTTGCCGGGATCGAGCGTGATCGTGTTGGCATCATAGGACCTGAGGTTGGGAAGCAGTATCTTACCCCGCCGGTTTGTCTGTCCGATCGGGCGGTTTTCGAGGGAAATCTCGACGCCCGGCGCCCCCGCATCCACGACAGCAAAGGCATCGTCGATCCGGTTTCCAACGAACACATCACCCCCCGCAATTGCGATCGATCCATCCACCTGCGCGTAGGCTTGCGTGCTGCCATTGAACTGATCAACGCCGGCCGCGACACGCGCAATGCTTCCACGATAGCTGCCGGATGCGGAGATGATTTCACTGCTTCCTCTAGAACCACGCAAACGCCAGCCGTAGCTTCCTTCGGTCTGCTGTTCTGATTTCGCCAGATCAGCTGTCACAGAGTAACCGTCGTCATCGGATGACAACCCGACCGAGCTTGAAACCCCGTTGCCGAATGTCCACGAAAGCCCGGCAAAGATGCCGTAGGAACCTTTGTCCTCAAGGTCCTTATAGGCGGTGACGAAAATGTTGCCGCTCTCGCCGAACGAACGGGTTGCTGAAAGTCCGAGCAACCGGGACTTTCGTTCGTCGAAGGTCTCAAGTTGCGTGTAGGAGAAATTCAGGCTGGTCTTGTCGAAGCCGAGTTGGGTTGAAACGGAGACCTGATCGAGGGCACGAGGCGCCCTAGCACTGATCGAGCCCCATTTGCTCTTCGACATGTCGGCGGAAACGGATGCGATGTCATGGTAGTCGCCAAACGTGCGTTGTGACCTCGCGGCAAACTGGACGCCAAGCAATTCGGCTTCGACACTTGCTGCGAGTAGGTAGCCGCTCTGTGTTCCAAACTGGCTGGTCGCACCGGAGACGGTCCCCAGTCCTGACGTGCCGAGCGTGAAAACGCCACCCAGACCGACATTGTAGAAGTCTTCGCCACCCTCGGCATGGGCTTCGAGGGTGAGCTTATCCGAGAGCCCGTAGCGAACAGTTGCAGACCCAAGCAATCTTTTATCATAGTCGAACGATGAGGTTCCGTAGTCATTGCGTGCAAAACCCAGCTCTGCGGAAAAATCGATCAGTCCCTTTGCGAGTAGGTCGGCCGAGGCAAAAAACGGCGTTTCCGATATGGTCTCGCGCCCCAGCGCATCGCGGACAACCAGGCGTGCATTGCCGGCACCACTCACGACGGGGAGATTGGTGATGGAGAACGGGCCTTCCGGAACGTCCTGCGATATGCGCCGGATATTATCGACATAGACGTCTACGGTGGAGGGTACGGCCGCAGAGCCAGAAAACTCCGGCATTGGCATCGTGACAATGTCTGGCCGCAGGTCGAAGTTCCGGCGTATCTGTATCCCGCCAAGTCGCGCCGGTCGTGTCCACACTAATCCGCCGATGATCAGGTCACCTGCCCGATAGGTTGTCAGGGTCTTCTGGTCGGAATAGGTCCAGCTCGTGTCGAGGCGTCTTGTATCGAACTGATCTAGCCTCGATGTGCTCAACACCTGCGAGGAAGACAGGACGCCAAGCGGACCGAACATCCGACCTTCCAGAAGGGCTGACACACCATTGAATTCGGCAAGGTCGGACCAGTTGGTGCCTCCGGATGATCCATAGATCGTGTAGTTCATCAGGCCCCCCCAATTGCGCACGGCCTCGCTTTCTGGCTCTTCATCGTCTTCAGGTGCGGGTTTCGCCGACGCATCGATGACCTTGCCGGCCCGAGCCGTCACAGGCACCGTGAAATAGATCGACTGGGTGCTTTCGTCGTAACGCGCGGTGACATCCGGAAGCTTCGAGATATCGATCCAGCCGTCCTCAGCCTTCGCGCTATCAACCGGTGTGATGCCGACGTTCTTCAACTGAACCGGTTCGATGAACAGTGAGCCGGTGCCGTTTTGACGAAATGTGGCGATCAGTTCTGTCGAGACGTCGTTAATATAAACCTCGAGCTGCAGTGGTATTGCCCCTTCTGCGGATAAAGAGGCTGGTGGTGCCGCAGGAGGTGAATCCTGCGCCACGGCAAAACCGCTCGATGAAATGATCGTTAAACCTGCAATCGTCAAAACGGCAAGGCTAACCGCCGTTGAGGCGCGCCGTCGCATTGACGGGGCCGCCTTCACTGTCAGCCGAGACCTTTAGCGTGCCTCCGGCTCTTTTCCCGACTGCTGGAATGAGCCAGCTTGCCCCCGATTTTCCAAGGACATAACCGACCAGTCCTTGCTGCTGCGCCACTGCCTGGCCATTGCCGCCGAGAAGCTTGAGATTGGCGATACGCAGTCGCTTCAGACCCTTGTTGGAGACTGTTACCTGATAACCGTTTGCTTTCGGTGTGACGGTCCAGACAGGCTCTGCGTCAGAGGCGGATGCATTCGAGAAGAAGACAGGTATGGAGTGGCGGACGACAAGGTTGACCGTGCCGGATGGAGCCTTGGTCTGAACCGGCAATTCATCCACCATGATGCGGTAACTCTCTTCAGCCTTTATGGGGGCTTTGGAGAGCCGAACGATCCGCACGAGGTTTTCAGCGCCTGGCTTTAATTGTGTCATTGGTGGACTGGCGACAACATCTTCTGCCGCCGTCAGGACGTCGCTGCCGTTCTGCTGGGTCCAGCGGAATATTCTGACCTGCACGTTGATCGGAATTTTTGCATCATTCCAGATGCGAAGACTGCTGGAGGCGGCTGGTGCCCTCAGATCGAGAATGACGGGCGAAACCCGTAGAGACGTTGCGTGTGAAGGTGAAACAGACAGTCCGGCAATGAACGCAGCCGCTAAGGTACAAATACGCATGCGCGATCCTCCCTCTGGCGATCAATAGGTGAGCGTTGCCCTCACAGTGTCGGTGTAGACGCCCGGTACGGGTGTCGTCTGAGCAGTTACGCGCCCGTAAACGGTAAAGGTCTGGGCAGCACCCGTTCCCGTTCCCGTTTGTCTGTCCAACCCGACTGTATCTCCCCACACCTGGGAGTGGCCGGTATCCTGGAAAAGGGAATAGGAAATGGTTGCTCCGCTTGTTCCCGTCATCAGTCGGTTGGCTACAGTGGCGCCGCTCCCGGCCCCCGCGCTCAGGCCAAGTGTATAGGGCGTCGTTGATGTGCATTGAACGACGATCTGGCTTGTCGCATCCACGATTCCGGCAATGAAGCCGCTGTTGCCGAAGTTGAGCAACCCGGCAGAGTTGATCTGGCACGCCGCCTGAATGGTAATCTGGACGGTAAAGTCTGACGTCGTGGAAACTTGCGCAGTGCTTGATGCTGGCACCAACATTAACGCTGCAAGCGTTGCGATGGCCCCTGATATCGCGAACTTCATGCTCTTCCCCCCGTGCTGTCACACCGCTGCTTTGCCGACGATGCGAAACAACCGATCACTCGAATAGCGAGTAATAAGAATATGCTAATACTCGTATCGATTGGGTTAATGAAATCTTAACACGGCAAACCGAAAACTATCGGGCGAAAATGCAGTATGCGAAACAACCAATTGGCCGCGGCGTCAAAACACGAGATTGACCGCTTGCGCGAGATCCAACGGCAGACCTCGCTCATCAAGCTCTGGACGGAGCTTTACCTCGTGAGCTGATCACAAAAAGGAAATATGGCCCTCCAATGAATGCGGCGATTACACCTGCCGGGATTTCGTAAGGGAAGTCGGCAGTGCGCCCAAACCAGTCGGCACAAATCATGATCGCTGCACCGGTTACACCAGCAGTCAGAAGCGTGCGTATCTGACTACGCGCACCAGTCATGCGCGCCAAATGAGGTGCCATCATCCCGACGAAACTCAACGGGCCGACGATCATTGTTGCGATGCCGGTCAGAAAGGCAGCAAACACTAACAGCAGGAGACGGGACCGAGACGGGTTCACACCAAGTGAGCGCGCCGTACTATCGCCGAGCGGCAATATCTCTAATGCGCGGCGAAAGAGCGGCGAGAGCGAAAGACCGATCAACACGAGGGCGGTTGCAATGATTGCGACGATGCTGGTGGCGCGGAATGTCGGGCCCATCGTCCAGGCCAGTATGTAGCTCGCGCGTGGATCACCGCTCGCGACGATCAGCGATATCAGTGCGGTTGCCAGAGCACTTATCGCAATGCCAGAAAGCAGAACCGGCCCTGGCGCGTAGCTTTTGCCTCTTGCGACGATCAGCACGATCGTAAAGGCGACCATAGCGCCTGCCACTCCTCCGGCAAGAGGAAGCAATGGTGAGGCCATGCCGCCAGCGAAGAATGCAAGGATGATCCCCAATCCAGCTCCGCCACTGACACCAAGCCCTTCGGGACTGGCAATGGGGTTGCGGGTCATGGCTTGGGTAACTGCGCCGGCTATGCCCAGCATGGCGCCAGCGCTGGCCGAAGTCAGGACACGCGGCCATCGGCCTGCAAAAAGGACCGATGGCTCGACGTTTCCTGTGAAAAAACGCTCCGTCAGGGAAAACGCTGTGAGCAGTGCAAGAATAGCCACAGAGACGAAAACCACGAGCAGAGCAGACTTGCCCCGCAACGCCGGCGCAAAGTCGTTGTGATACGACTGGTCGTTTGTGTGCGGAACGTATTTGACAAGCAGTAACATCAGAACAGCGCCTGTGATCGCAGTAATCGTACCCGTTGGCACCTCACCGATAACCGGAGCGGCGACCAGCACAAGGCTGTCCGCGAGCATGAGAAGGGCTGCGCCGAGCAGTGTTCCCCAGACAAGTCTTTGCCGAAGTGTACGGGCGCCGGATAGTCGGACGATGTTGGTCGCTGCAAGGCCGATAAAGGCGATCACTCCGACACGTGCGACAACGCAAGCTGACAACACGGTGGCAAGGAATAAAACAGCAATGCGAAGACTGGAGGGGGATAGTCCGAGCCCGCGTGCCTGTGTCTCGTCAAGGCCTATAATCGCCAAAGGCCGAGAGAACAACAACAGTGCAGGGATCAGAATAACAAGGCGTGACGCTAGTGCTTGTGCGTTGGTGTAGTCATTCTGGATGAGCGAACCGCTGCCCCAGATGAAGACACCTCGCAGGTACTCGTGATGGAAAAGTGCCAGGATAACGGACGCCGAACCTGCAGAGAAGCTAATCACCATACCGCAGAGCAGAAGTGTCATCGGCGAGAAGTCAGATCTCCTTGCCAGTCCCGCGACGATGAAAACTGCCGCAATTCCGCCGGCAAGCCCCGCGATCTCCCGGTCGTGAGCGCTCACTGTGGCGACGGAAAGAGACAGGAGCGTGATAGCGAGCTGCGCGCCGGATAGGATGCCGAGCGTGGATGGTTCTGCCAAAGGGTTACGCAGGATCTGCTGAAATATCGTACCTGCAAAAGCGAGCGCGCCGCCTGCCAGTATCGCGACCACGATGCGGGGTAGCAAGGAGAAACGAACATAGATCTGATCGAAGGATGCCGGATCGGGTTGCATCAGCATGTGTGGCACATCCGGGAGCGAAACACGGCCCGCAATTGCAGAAGCGTAAAGCGCTACGGCAATAACGGCGGTAACGACACAAAGGCGCGACGGTTTGACGAGACGTAAAATCATGAAAACCCAAGGCCTTGGCGAAGTACCTCTGCGAAGCGCATCGCGGATGGAAAGGCCCCGAAGACCCAGGTTGGTGGTATCATGCAAACCCGTCCTTCCCGGACCATTGGCAAAGCCTGCCAGAGTGAGCTTTGCAGGAAGGAGCTGGGCGGTGCCGGTTCGATAATGACGAGCCTGGCGTCCGGGAAGCGGGCGATTGCGTCGAGCCCGGCGGTTGCAAAACCCCAATTGTTGGTCGAACCATCCCAGGCGTTGGCAATTCCCATCCGTTTCAGGACATCGTCAAACAGGCCTCCGGCGCCATAAACGTCAATGAGCCTGTCGTCGGTGAACTTGATGATGAGGAGGGGATGCCCGTCATAGGTCGTGAAGTCTCGCGCTATGGCGTCTAACCGACTATTGGACCTGTCGAGGTAGCGATCTGCGACATCGCTCTTTCCCATGCGGGAAGCGATTTCTTTGAGCGCATTTTCCGCGGCCTGGAGCGGTTGTCTTGCCGAACTGTAAAGCGGAAGTGCCAGCGTCGGAGCGATCTCATTGAGACGGTCTGCAGAAATGCCGTATCCTGCTTGGGAAAGGATCAGATCAGGCTTGAGGGCTCGCAGAAGTTCCATGTTCGGCCAAGACCTCAAACCAAGGTCGATCGTGCCGTCTGGCAGAGTAGGGGTCACAACTCGATCTTGATAAAGCGGTGCTTCTGCAACGGCGAGCGGTTTGATGCCAAGAGCAAGAAGGCTTTCGGCCCAACCCCAGTCCAGGACTGCGACCTTCGGAGGCTCTGATCCTGCGTTTGCCAATGTCGGGAGCAACACGCAGGTCAACGCGGCAGCAAATTGCCGCCGCGTCAGCCGATCTTTAGAGTTGGGCAGGGAAACCATCGAGCTACCAGCTGTACTTGAGCGTCGCATAAACGCTCCGACCCTCTCCCCAATAGCACCCGGTTGCTGCGATGCAGGTCGAGACATATTTCTTGTCGAAAATGTTGCTGACGTTAAGCGATGCCTTCAGCCCTTCAAGCTTGGGATTGGCTTTGCCAAAGTCGTAGCGGACAGCCGCATCGAAAACCGTGTAGGACGGGACATCAAACTGATTGGCATTGTCGCCAAAGGTTTGCCCCGTGTATCGCGCACCGCCACCGAAGCTCAGTCCATCCCATGCATCGGACGATTGCACCGCGTAGTCGAGCCAGAGAGATGCCTGTTGGCGCGGGACAAAAGCAAATCGATTTCCCTCATTGCTGATGCCTGCGGCGTTGGGGTTGGCTTTGGTGATTTCGCTGTCCGTATAGGCATAGGATGCGAGCACGGAGAATGCGTCGGTGATCTCTGCTTTTCCTTCCAGCTCGATACCGCGCATTCTGACCTGGCCGGTCTGGACACTGAAGCTCCTGTTTACGGGGTCAGGAGAAAGAACATTGTCCTGAGTGAGGTCATAGGCCGAGAGGGTGATGAAGCTGTTGCTGCCATTCGGCTGATATTTAACGCCGACCTCGAACTGTTCGCCAGTGGTCGGGTTGAAAGCATTGCCGAGGCGGTCCGTGCCACTCGCGGGATTGAACGAGGTGGAGTAGCCCGCATAAGGGGAGATGCCGTTGTCGAAATTGTAGACTAGGCCGGCACGCCAGGTAAAGCGGCCATCGCGTTGGTCAACCTCTCGATCGGACGTGCTCGTGCGGGTTCTTGTGTCGGTATTAGCCCAGTCGTAACGACCACCAAGCGAGAAGACGAAATTATCCCACTCGACCTGATCCTGGGCATAGAGACCGACCTGACTGCGGTCCTGGTCAATCCGCGTTGCGGTCGGCGGTCTTTTGATCGTTGTTGCGCCGTAGACAGGATTTATGCCGTTGAACGGCGTCAAAATTGGGGACAGCGAGGATTCCTCGTAGCGGCTGCTCTCATAGGAATAGTCGAGGCCGAAGAGCGCAGTATGCGCCAAATCTCCCGTCGAGAAATGGCCAACCGCCTGATTGTCGATCGTTACGCCTCTGGCGCTTTCAGGGAATGCCCATGCGTAGCGATAAAAGGCCGTTGGATTGCACGCCGCAGGGCAATAGGGCTGAACGCGCTGGCTATCGGTGCTGATGTAGGAATAACGGAGATTTTGACGCACGGTCCAGGTGTCGCTGAACTCGTGTTCGAACTCGTAACCTATAGCCGCCTGGTCGCTGGTGTAGTGATCGTATCCTGGCTCGCCGGGAAACGCGCTGCGCGGCAATTCCGGATAGTTGCTGGTATAAAGCGTTCCGTTTGCAGGAAGCGCAGGCGCGCCGCCGCCTCCGGGAGAATCGATCCGCTGGTAGCTGCCGTACACGGTCAACGATGTTGCCTCATCCGGTTTGACCGTGAAAGAAGGTGCAATGTAGCCCTTCTTTTCGCGCACGAAATCATATTGTGTGTCGGTCAGGCGACCGAGACCTACGATGCGGTAAAGGAAACTGTCATCGCCGTTGACCGAGCCGCCAACGTCGAATGCGGTCTGAATGCGGCTATCCGAGCCGAACTGCATCTCCACCTCATTTGGTGCAGTTGCACTCGGGCGCTTCGACACCATGTTGATCAGGCCGCCTGGCTCGCCCTGACCATAAAGCACCGACGATGGACCTTTAAGAACTTCGGCACGCTCCAGGCTGAATGGCTCGACGCGGGGCTGAGCGTATCCACGCGATCCGAATGGCAAGCGAAGGCCATCCAGATATCGTCCCGGCCGGAAGCCGCGGATCGTGAACCAGTCATAACGGGCGTCGTCACCGTACTGGCTGATGACACCGGGCGTGTAGCGCAGTGCCTGCGTCAGCGTCGCAGATCCCTGCGCGGCCATCTGGTCCTTCGTAACGACGTTCACCGCCTGAGGTGTGTCTTTCAGCGATGAATCGGTCTTCGTTCCCGTCGCGCTCTGCGTCGCGACAAATCCTTCGACCGGACCGCGTGCCCGCTCTCCCTGCAGCGTAATTGGCTGGAGTGTCGTCGTTCCATCCGTCCCAACTGTCGCAGAGGCGGCCTTCGGATTGACAAGCAATACCGTCGTGGGCGTGGTGAAGCGGTAGGTCAGGCCGGTACCAGCCAGGAGGCTCGACAATGCGCCTTCTGCCGTGGCATTTCCACGCAGACCTTTTGTCCGCAAGTTCGGCGGAAGAGGGCCGTCGAAGCCGACATCGATGCCAGTCGCCGATGAAAAGCGCACCAGCGCGGACGAAAGAGTTTGGCCGGAGATGGCAAACTCATAGCTTTTTGCGTCTTGTGCAGTCGCGATAGATGAAATCGCAACCGGCGTAAAACTGACGCACGCGGCCAGCAACATCCTGCGAAATAGCCGAACTTGATTGGCTCCGACCTGACTTTTCCTAGTCACTTGTTTTGCCCCCTGCAAACACTTGGCCCGACTATTTTCGGGCGTTTCAACAAGGGGACGTACGAGGCTGGGAAAAACCTCGGTCGATTTTGAACTTTTTATTTCGGATAGATCAAGGTCAGCAAAGGCGAGTAGCTGGCAATGCGAATTGGCAGGCCATTCTCAAGATTATCCAATATCGAGCCTGCCCGACGCACGTCGACGATGATGCTGACAGGCCGGCGTGCAAGGGCATTGTCCATGACAATCATCTTGCCACGCCGCCAATTGGAGAGAGTGGCGACGATATCCTCGAATGGCGTCGAGATGAAAACGAGTTTGCCGTCGCGCCATGAAAGCTGGGTCTCGACATCCGCAGATTGAGGCAGGGACAGACGATCATTTGCGAACAGGACCGACTGGCCCTCGTGGACATCCTGTTCCTGGTCGGGCGCCGATACGCGGACTGAATGTTCAACCACAGAAACGGTGACACCATTTTCACGCATGGCGACGGAGAATTTCGTTCCAAGCGCGGTGCTGTTCAAAACGCCGGAACTGACGACGAAGGGTCTGCCTGGATCTGGGGCAACGGTAAAAAATCCCTCTCCTTGGTGCAAAATGATGTGTCGCCCGTCCGCAGTGAAATTGACTGAGATGGCACTTGCAGTCGACAGTTCAACGACCGAGCCGTCGGGAAGCGCATAAAGGGCAGTCTCCCCGACACCTGTGCGATAGTCCGCGTCTGCCTGGAGGTAGGCGCGGGTCCCCAACCCAGCTCCTGCCAAAATTAACAGCGCTCCTCCCGACTTGAGGACTGTTCTGCGCGTCAGGGACGATGTGGGCGAGATCTCGGGGAGCGCCGAAGCGCCGAGCCACAGGCGCTCAAGTTCCGCATATGCCTTCGCATGGGAAGGGCTCTGTTCAAGCCATGCTCGGAAATTGGCGCGATCGGTAGGGCTTGCACCATCATCAAGCAACAAGGCAAACCACTCGGCCGCCTGGCGCGCGATGTCCGGCTGGTCGTCGCGACAGTGTTCCCGTAGAGAATGGTTCTGCATTGCGGCCTCTCTTGTCACCGTTTGAGCGTGAGAGTGGTCAGCGCTCTGCATTCATCTGTGCACGCAATCGCTCAAGCGCGACTACCATATGACCGAAAACCGTCTTTGGCGATATTCCGAGACGTTCGCCAATCTCGACATATGTCAGGCCTTCGATCCGGGATAGCAGGAACACTTCCCGTGCCCGAGGAGGCATGTGCTCGAGCGCTGCCTGAACGCGCAGGAGTTCCTGGCGGCTGATGGTGGCCGCTTCGGCCGAGGGTGTCGGGTCCGAGATGGATTCGAGGCCGTCGATCCCGTCTATAAAGGGGGCAATCTTTTTACGGCGTTCGTGGTCAAGCGCGAGGTTGCGTCCCGTGATCACGAAGTATCCAGCCAGATCAACGACATCGCGCAGGAGGCCCGGACGTTCCCAGAAGCGTATAAAAGTATCCTGCATGAGATCAGCAGTGGTCGCCGGGCAGTGAACGCGACGGTAGATGACGCGTGTCAAACGAGCGCGCACGTCCAAAAATGTCTTGAGAATTTCGGACTGTTCGACGCTTTCCATGGAATGCTGCTATCATCCTTGCACACAAAAAATCAAGAGAAAGATGACGGGAATAGTCATGTTTTTATTTGTAGTGAGATGAGGCGGCGGTCATCCTTCAAAGTCGGTGGAACTGCTGAGGGACGCCCATTTTTCAAGTTCTGCGCGCCGGGACGTATTCGCGTTACGGATCGCGGCTAAGGCGTCACTACCCAACGCCAAGCGAGACGGTGGATTTTCCATCTGGGCAATTTTTAAGATGACCTGAGCGGCCTTGGCCGGATCGCCTGGCTGGCGTCCATTGTAGTCACGTTGAAAACGTGCGGCAGCACCCACCACCGCATCATATTCTGGTCGGCCTTCGCGCAGTTCAGTTGAGCTTCCCGCGAAATCGGTTCTGAAGCCACCGGGCTCGATAATTGTTACCTTCACACCGACAAGTGCCATCTCCTGTGCCAGAACTTCTGAAAATCCTTCCACACCCCACTTGGCTGTGGAGTAACTCGCACGTCCCGTGGAACCCAGACGGCCACCGACCGAAGAGACATTTATGATGTGTCCGTGACGCTGTTCACGCATCAGCGCGATGACAGCCTTGGTGACAATTATGGTACCAAACAGGTTTGTCTCGATCTCGCGTCTCATTTCTTCGATATGAGTGTCTTCGATTGCACTGACGTTGCCGTAACCCGCATTGTTGACGACCACATCGAGGCCACCAAAGGATGACTTTGCAAATTGTACAGCATCGTCCGCAGCTATTGGATCGCTGACATCAAGCGGGAACAGCACAACTCTAGTGGCATGTTTTTCAACCAATGGCTTGAGCGCGTCCACGTTTCGGGCAGTCGCGACAACTTGGTCGCCACTTTCAAGTGCCGCTTCCACCAAGGCTCTTCCGAGGCCCCTGGAGCTTCCCGTAACCAGCCACCTTTTAACCATCGCCTTATCCCTTAATCCTGTTGCACTGGCGATGATATTTCAGCCCAAGTGTATCTCGGCTGTGTCGGCTTTTGCCGCGTTTGCAAGTCTGTGTAGCAAACGCTCCTATCTAAACACTCTGGTACACTTCAGCACCAACCCCAACACATCGGAGACACAAGAGCCCCCGACGATAGCGTCTGCTCCGGACAGATGAGTGCCGGAGACGATCAATTGTCTAGGAAGCTTCGAGATGCGCAAATCGGTAACGTTCAAAAGTTCAGGCTTAAAGATCGCAGGGAATCTGTTCACATCGGATAAACCCAATGGCCGTACGATCGTCATTGGCCATCCTGGTACCGCGGTTAAAGAGCAGTCCCCCGCTCTATATGCACAGAAATTGTCAGAACAGGGCTTCACGCTGCTCACATTCGACGCTGCCTATCAAGGCGAGAGCGAAGGCTTGCCACGAGATTTGGAAAACCCGGCTCAGCGGATTGAAGATTTCAAGGCAGCTGTTTCTTTTCTCAGTGTGCAATCGGACATTGATCCCGCCCGGATAGGGATCCTTGGTATATGTGCGTCTGGTGGCTACGCAATTCCAGCTTCCGTAGGCGACCCTAGAGTAAAGGCAGTTGCTACAGTTGCAGCTGTCGATGTTGGGCTGCAGATACGTGCCGGGGCAGACGGAAATCAGGATCCAGCTGTCCTCATCAATCTACTCGAAGCGGCCGCTGAAGCACGTACTCGTGTCGCGGCTGGCGAAGAGATGGGGCGGTTTCCTGTCTTCCCCGCCGGTCAGGAAGAGGCGCGAGCGGGTGGCCTTCATGTCTTCGAAGGGTGGGAATACTACTGCACTGAACGGTGCAGCCATCCGCGTTCTGCCAGATCTCTTACCTGGGATAGCGTCGATCGGATGGCCACATTCGATGCATTTCGCTTTATAGAAATGATCTCTCCTCGCCCTCTCCTGATGATCACAGCAGAAAATGCTGTAACCGCATGGATGACGTTGGATGCCTTCGAGCGCGCTAAGGAGCCTAAGATGCTCTATGTGGTCGACAACGCAACCCATGTCGATCTTTATGATCGCGAAGCGTCCGTCAATGACGCTTTATCCAGGTTGGTTGATTTCTTTTCAGAAGCACTCTGACGTTTCAAGCAGGAGGAAGAACTGCCGGTTACGCTCCCGGCCTTCGCCGATCAGAAGAGCCACCCAGCTCCATGACGCTTTGGTCTCAATGACGAGAATAAATCTCGCTCGTCGCATCATCTGAAGTTTAACGTCTATCTTCAGGCGCTATGAGAGATTTGTCCTAAGCTGATTGTTTGAATTTAGGTCAATAAATTTTGGTTGCGCCGCCACGTAACAACGCGGCGACGCACCATTGCACGCAGGTGCGTGCGAAAGCAGATCAATCAGACAGAAGTGACGTTTTCCGCCTTGGACTTTCCGGTTTTCCGGTCCTGGCCAAGCTCGTAGCTCACTTTTTCGCCGTCACGAAGCGGGGCCGAACCCTGGACTGCCGAAATGTGGACGAAGACGTCAGCGCCGCCGTTATCCGGCGTAATAAAGCCGAAGCCCTTGTCCTGATTGAAAAATTTTACTGTGCCAGTGGCCATGTATATCCCCGTAAATGATCGGCGGCTTGTTTGCCGCTGCGGGAGAATAGGTATCGATGCCGTGAACGGCAATCCTGTTTTTACTAAAAAACCGTGCGAGGCCGCTTTACTGGTAAGAATCATTCGCTTTGATGATGGCCGATGAATGAACGAATTCCGAAATCCTGCCGCTTAAATCACCTTCGGTAAAGCACAGCCGGTTTGGGCGAAGAGACACCAACGCGCCTCAGAAAAAGAACGCGGACTTTGCCGATCCGCCGAAACAGCAAAGTCGGATTGAAGAAGGAACTTTTAAACGATGACTCTAGGAGAGCTCATACGCGCCTACCGTCCGCACCTGGACGATGCCTCAGTGGGTGTCCGGCGCAGTTGGGAGGAGACCTTCAGGTATACGCTCAGACATTATCCGGAGAGAACCCAACTGGAAGATTTCGATCTGGATGTCCTGGGTGAACGAATGGCGGCGGCGGGTATCCAGAAGCAGTTCGTGGATGGTTATGTCAATCGCTGGCGTGAGCTGTTGAAACTCGCAAGCCAGCTTTGAAGCGTCTGGATTTGCCCTGACCGAATCCACCCTGAATTAGGGCAGAAGGGCGCCTCGAATATGGACATTGAACCTGATCATCCCCATCTCTGTTCTGAGATCAACAAGGGAGGTTGCGATGTCGCGTCCTGCCGTTCCGGCTGTCCAAAATCAGGTTGTTCAGGTTCTTGCGCCGGCACGATTGTCGCGTCGGGCCACAGTACTCTGCGAGTGCTGTCGGGAACGCAAATCCGCGCGCGATTTCGACATGGATGGATGCGGGATCTGCAACAGTTGCCTCGAGTGTGACACGCTCCTCGTTCAGCTGGATTCTGATGACGAAAGCCCTGGAGCCTATACCATAACCGTTGACCGAAACGGCTGATTGGTGCTCGGTTCTGCCCAAGCTTCAGTTTCTCGAACCGTGCAACCCGAGCTGTATTTGGAACCCAGCGAAGCCGGGTGGATGGAAATACCGAGTGGGCGTTACGATCCACCCCGATTCTTGTAGATTATCCAGCAATCGGTGGGTTAAGGCGCGCAAACCCTTCCTGACGGTAGTAGGGTGAGTGCGGGTAGGGAGGCGTTACAGCGCTTGCTTCGTCGAGTGTTCGCAGTTGAGCGGGGTTCAGGGTCCAGCCGATTGCACCGAGGTTCTGTCGCAGTTGATCCGCATTGCGCGCGCCGATGATGACTGAGGACACGGTCGGGCGTTGCAGAAGCCAGTTGAGCGCGATCTGCGACACTGTCTTTCCGGTCTCCTCGGCTATTGCGTCAAGAGTGTCAACAACGCGATAAAGCAGTTCATCGTCAACCGGTGGCCCAAAGCTCGCAGTTTCATGCAGCCGGCTTTTTTCCGGAAGCGGAACGCCGCGCCGGATTTTCCCAGTCAATCGTCCCCAGCCAAGCGGCGACCAGACCATTGCACCAAGGCCCTGATCCTCGCCAAGAGGCATGAGATCCCACTCATAATCACGCCCGATAAGGGAATAGTAGACCTGGTTCGCTACATAACGCGGCCAGCCGTGTCGCTCGGCAACAGCAAGTGATTTCATGATCTGCCAGCCGGAGAAGTTCGACACCCCGACATAACGGATTTTTCCGGCGCGAACGAGCATATCGAGCGTCGACAGGACTTCCTCGACTGGCGTAGCCGCATCGAAGGCATGAAGCTGGAAGATATCGATATGATCGGTGGAGAGACGGCGCAGCGCATTTTCGACGGCCTTTACCAGATGAAGGCGTGAGGAACCCGCATCGTTCGGCCCATCACTGGTTGGGAGTGTCGCTTTGGTCGAAATCAGAACCGCATCGCGTCGCCCCCTGATTGCCTGACCAAGCAGCTCTTCCGACGCACCATTGGAGTAGACGTCAGCAGTGTCGAACAGATTGACGCCAGCCTCCAGGCAAATGTCCACGAAGCGACTTGCCTCCGTTGCATCAGAGGTGCCCCAGTTGCTGAACAGTGGGCCTGTTCCACCAAAAGTTCCTGTTCCGAAGGAGAGAACTGGGACCTTGAGTCCCGACCTTCCGAGATAGCGATATTCCATGACACCAACCTTTGCCTGATGATGAGCGATCAGAACCCTGCGGCCAGATCTTCGGCTTGCGTGACCGTGAAATTAAGATAGGCGACGGAACGTCATTGAAATAGACTGAGTTAAATAACATCACTTGTGAGATAGATTCATCATGGCGAGACCTGAGGTAAACCGGTTTGGTGAGATGGAGGTCTTTGTGCGGGTAGTCGAACTCGGTGGCTTCTCACAGGCGGCCAGGGCGGCGCATCTCACACCGTCAGCGGTCAGCAAACTCATAGCCCGACTGGAGTCGCGCCTCGGCGCAAGGCTGCTTAACCGATCAACACGGCAGTTGAAGCTCACGGCAGAGGGCTGCGTTTTTTATGAACGCGCAACCCGCCTGCTTGCCGACCTCGAGGACGCGGAGCGCACGGCAGGCCTCGGTGAGCAGGCGGTGGGGCGTGTTCGCGTGAACACGAGTGCCTCCTATTTCAATCACATCCTCGCACCGGTCTTGCCGGAATTTCTTGCGCGTCACGCTGGCGTGACGGTCGATTTCATGCAGACCGATACCGTTGTTGATCTCGTGACGGACAGGACAGATGTTGCGATCCGGGCCGGGCCCTTGAAAAGTTCCAGCCTGTTGGCACGCAAGCTTGGCCAAACGCCGCTCATGATCGTAGCCGCGCCCTCGTACCTGGAACGGTATGGTGAACCCCGGGCGATTGAAGACCTCGAGGCGCATAATCGCCTCGGCTTCGGATATACAAGATCCGTTGAAGGATGGCTGCTTCACGACGGCGTCAAAACGGTCAACATTCCGGTCACCGGTCGGGTTCAGGTCAGTGACGGTGAAGGCATGCGCCATCTTTGCCTTGCAGGCGTCGGCATCGCCCGACTTGCAGCCTTCACGGTGAGAAAGGACATTGCCGCTGGCCGGCTCGTGGCACTGCTTGACCATCTCGACCCGGGACAGGAGGAGGAATTCCATGCTGTCTATATCGGCCAGGGCGGCCCGGTACCGTCTCGCGTCCGTGCACTGTTGGACTTCCTGGCCGAAAGAGCAAGGGTGAACTAGGCGAATATCACCCTTTTTGCTTCTGGTTCGCTCAGATCACTTTATCTGAATGGGCGCCTTCACCGTCTCGACTGTCAGCCTGTGTATGCGGTTGTCTCGCGCGGTCCAGTCGATCGACTGTCCGGACGACAAGCCAATCAATGCGGCGCCAATCGGTGTCATGATCGAGATTTTTCCTTCGGCAATATCGGCCTCACCGGGATAGACGAGCGTAACCTGGCGGTCTTCACCAAGATCGCTGGTATAACGGAGAGACGATCCCATTCTGACAACCCCCTCTGGCAGTTCCAGATCGTCGACAATGCGGGCGCGTTCCAGTTCGGTCAGGAGCGCATCCGAGACCTCAGGGTTTTGCAATGCCTGACTGTCGGCGAGCCTTGTGAGGCGTTCGTATTCCGAACGGGCGATGGTGATGGAAGGCTTGCTCTTGTGTGCCACGTCAATACTCTTGAATATTCGCGGCTGCAGTCACTGCGCCACGTGATGATTTCAGGAAATTTCAGGATCGCTGTCGCCTTGATTGTTGGCGGACGGTAAAGCCAACACTTGCGCCCCTCGACCGGGCGCGACACGACCGGGCCGGGGGTCAGATTCCCGCGATGACAAAAACCCGCTTCAAAACGGTATCGAGACACATGATCAGCATGAGCTGAACATGGCTCTCTCACCTCTTTCAGTCAACCCAGATGGCCGTAGCGTGGGACAAAAGAAGTTAGGCGGTCGGCTGATTGTTTCCGAGATAGAAACACGCTGGCTAGCTTTGGGCTGAAGCTGCAAAGGTATCTCAGCCTTCCGAAGGAAATGTGAGCAGAGTTCCGATGCTCTGCTCACGAGGCCGGCGTCAAACGTCCTGATAAGACGAAATCGCCGCAGTGACGTCAGATGGTTCCTGTGCCTCTGCTTCCGTCTCAGATTGCGTGGCGGAGTTGGACGGAGCGGCATCCTGAGTGGCGCTGCCTGCCTCCGCTTCATTCTTCAATGCAGCAACCTGTGCAGACGTCATGGCGGCGATCTGGCCCGGTGTGAAGGCTGTCGCCTGCGAGGCAGTCAGGGCCGCAAGCGTGCCGGTCCTCAATCCGGTGATCGCGCTTGAAGTCAGGCTGATGAGTTGTTCTGCCGAGAACGCTGCCAGATCATCGCCCGCGAGTGCCGCCGCCTGCGTTAAGGTGAGGGCGCCGACCTGCGATATCGACAGTGCCCCGATTTGAGCAGGACCCATTGCTGCGACCTGACTGTAGCTGAGAGCAGCAACTTGGTTTGTCGACAGGGCGGCAATCTCACCGGTCGTCAGGGCCGCGACAATGGCCGTTGACAGTCCCCTGATCGCAGTCGAGCTGATTGCCGCCAGCTTCTCCGTCGAAAATGTTGTCAGGTCCTCTGTCGTCAATCCCTGAAGCCCACCAGAACTCAATGCTGCGATCTGGCTCGTCGTAAGGATATCGATCTGGCCCTTGCTGAGAGCTCCAACCTGATCGCTCGTCAGCCCGGAAATGCCGGATGTGCTCAAGGCGGCGACCTCGGCAGAAGAAAGAGCGGCAATGAAGTCGGTCGGAAGCCCTTTTATTGCGCTTGCACCGATAGCAGCGAGTTCTTCGGGCGAGAAGGTCTCCAGCTTTTCGGGCGATAGTGCCTTGATCGCATCCGAACTCAGCGATGCGATTTGCCGGCTGGACAGGGCCTCGATCTGCTCGACACTCATTGCACCTGCCTGGGCGCTGCTCAGCCCGGCTATAGCTTTGGCATCGAGTGCAGCGATTTTTTCGCTCGAAAGCGAAGCGATGCCGGATGGGCTCAACGCCGCGGTCTGTTTCGAGGAAAGGGCGCCGATCTGGCTATTCGTCATGGCATTGAGCTGATCCGTGCTCATTGCGGTGATTTGCTCGGTGGTCAGACCAGCTATCGCTGCTGTTGAGAGAGCGGCTACCTGTGTCGTCGTCAACGCTGCAATCATTGCGCTCGACAGGCCCGAAACTGCGGATGAACTGATGGCACCCAACTCCGCAGTGGTGAAGGTATCGAGATCGTCCGCACCAAGTGCGGCAATCTGTTTTGCGCTCATCGCGCTGATCTGGGCACTGGTGAAGCCCTCGATCTGGGCGGCGCTTAAAGCGGTGATCTGATCGGTCGTCAGGCCTACTATTCCGGCGGTGCTGAAGGCTGCGATCTTGTCCGCCGAGAGGGAGGCGACGCTGGTCGCGGTAAGGGCGGCGGTCTGTCTGGAGGCAAGAGCGCCGATTTGAGACGTCGTCAAGGCATCGAGCTGATCGATGTTCAGTGCCGCGAGCTGGCCAGTGGTCAAGCCTGAGATTGCGGCCGTACTCAGCGCGTTAATCTGGACCGATGTCAGCGTCATAACGGTTGCCGCCGACAGGCCAGAGATGGCATTCGAGCCGATTGCTGCAAGATCGGCAGTCGAAAACATAGCCAGACCTTCTGCGCTCAGCGAAGCAATCTGCTTCGAACTCAGTGCGCCAACCTGGGTGCTGGTCAACGCCTCAACCTGATCGGTTTTGAGCACTGCAATCTGATCTGAAGTCAGTCCGGCTATGCCGGAAGGTGCAAGCGCGGCAATCTGATCGACGGAAAGCGAGGCTATGTCAGCGGTTTCAAGTGCTGCGATCTGTTTTGAGGTGAGAGCTCCAATCTGAGCGGTTGTCAGGGCGCTCAACTGTTCGGTATTCAGGGCCTCGATCTGCACCGTAGTAAGCCCTGAAACAGATGTGGCGCTCAATGCAGCGATCTGGGCTGTCGTCAACGATGCAATCGTTGTCGTTGAGAGGCCCGAAATCGCGTTCGAACCGATTGCTGCAAGCTCTGCTGTGGTGAACGTGTTTATACCCTCCGCACTCAGAGCGCCGATCTGTTTCGAGCTGAGGGCGCTGATCAGGGCACTGGTCAGGGCTTCGACCTGCCCGGTGCTAAGGGCGCCAATCTGATCCGTGCTCAGGCCTGCTATGCCCGCCGTGCTCAATGCGGCAAGCTGTGATGTCGAAAGCGACGCAACATCGGCGGCTCGCAATGCGGCAATCTGTTTGGAGGTGACTGCACCGATCTGAGAAGTCGTCAAAGCCTTGATCTGGTCGGTGGTGAACGCGGCAACCTGAGCGGTGCTGAGTGCTCCTATCCCTGCTGTCGAAAGTGCAGCGATCTGCGCCGTCGTGAGCGATGCAACGGTCTGCGGCGACAGGCCGGTGATTGCGCTTGAGGCGATCGCGGCAAAATCCCTGGTGGAGAACATGCTGATTGCGTCTGCGCTCAGCGCGGCAATCTGTTTGGAGTTCAACGCACCGACCTGAGCGCTGGTCAGCGCCTCGACCTGATTGAATGCAAGCGCCGTAATCTGTGCCGTACTCAGCATGCTGACGCTCAGCGAGTTGAGAGCGGTGATCTGCGATTCGCTCATCTGGACCAGGATTTCTGTCGACAACCCCGAGATCGCGCTTGAACTGATTGCGGCAATGTCCTTGGTCGTAAAGGTTGCAATGCCTTCAACGCCCAGGGCGGTGATCTGCCTGGAGGTTAGCGCGCTGACCTGCACGCTCGTGAAGGCCTCGACCTGCGCCGTGCTCAAGGCGGCGATCTGCGCGGTGCTTAGGGCGCCGACGCTCTGTGAACTGAAGGCGGCGATCTGAGCTGTCGTCAGGGAGGTAAGGGCGTCCGTCGACAATCCCGCGATTGCGTCTGCACCGATAGCAGCAATATCCTTTGTCGAGAATTGCGCTACGCCTTCGGCCCCAAGCTCGGCAATCTGCGCGGAGCCGAGATTGCGGATCTGCAAACTCGTGAGGGCTTCTGCCTGACTGGTCGTAAACGATGCCAGTTGCTGGGTGGTGAGCCCTGTTATGCCCGACGAACTCAAGGCCGCAATCTGAGCCGTTGAAAGAGCGATCATATCGTCCGGGCTCAAGGCCGAAACCTGCGCCGAATTCAACGTCGCAATCTGTTTGGTCGAAAGCCGTGCAATCTGATCGGTGCTGAGAACCGCAATCTGGCTTGTCGACAGCCCCGTCGTCCCATCCGTGCTCAACGCAGCAATCTGGCTTGCAGAAAGCGAAGCAATATCGTCGGTAGCCAACGCCGAGATCTGAGCAGAACCGAGTGCCGCAATTTGTGCGGTCGTGAAAGCCGAGATCAGTTCTGCGCTCAGCGCCGATATCTGATCAGCCGTCAAGCCTTTGACCCCAGACGCGCTCAACATGGCGATCTGGCTCGACGACAACATTGCGATATCATCGTCCAGTGCCGCGACCTGGGCGGCGTTCAATGCCTTGAGTTGCAGGTTGGAGAGCAGGCTGACTTGGTTACCGCTCAGAGATTCAATCTGGGTTGCTGTCAGTCCAGAAACGGCACTGGTGCTCAGAGCTGCGATCTGATCTTGCGTAAGTGCTGCAATGACATCGATGCTCAATCCGGCAATCGCCTTACTGCCAATGCCTGCGATCTCGGCAGTCGAAAACGTTGCGAGATCCTCTGGTCCAAACGCTGCGAGCTGAGCTGAACTCAAGGATTTAACCTGTGCCAGCGAAAGAGCTTCAACCTGCGAGGTGTTCAGAGCCTCGAGCTGATCTGCGGTCAATCCTGTAACCGTACTGGTGTTGATGGCGGCAATCTGGGCAGTTGTGAGTGCTGCAATCGCTTCTGCGCTCAATCCCGCTATGGCCCTGGCGGTAATCGCTGCAACATCGGCAGTCGAAAACGTCGCGAGATCCGCCGGGCTGAGCGCCGCAAGTTGCGTTGAGCCGAGTGCCTTGACCTGCGTCGGCGAAAGGGCCTCGATCTGCTGGGTGCTGAACGCCTCTATCTGCTCGGCCGTCAGGCTAGAAACGGCACCGGTGCTGAGTGCGGCGACCTGAGCTGTCGACAGCGCCTCGATCTGATCAGCCTGCAGGGCCTGAAATTGTGCTGCCTTGAGCGCGGCGAGCTGCACGGTCATTAATGCCGCAATCTGATCTTTCGTCAGGGAGGCGATCGCTTCTGAGCCCAATCCCGGCATGGCCTTGGCCGCAATCGCTGCGATATCTGCGGTGGAGAAGGTTGAAATGTTGTCGGCACTCAAGGCAGCAAGTTGCGTTGAGTTTAGTGATTTTACCTGTGCAGGAGATAGGGCTTCCGCCTGACCTGTTGTCAGGTTCGTGAGCTGAGTAGCCTTGAGCGCCGCAATCTGCGCGGTCGTCAACGCGGTAATCTGCTCCGGACTGAGAGCTCCGATCTGATCGGATGTAAAACTTGCAATCACGCTCGAATTGAGTGCCGCGACCTGCTCCGTGGTCAGCGCTGCAATCACGTCTGTGGTCAGTCCTGGCATCGCTCTGCTCGAAATCGCCGCCATGTCGGCAGTCGAGAAGGTCGCGATCGCCGCGGCGCTCAACGCGGAGAGTTGGGTCGAGCTCAACACCTTGACCTGGGTTGGCTTCAAAGCCTCAACCTGCTCAGAGCTCAAGGAAGCAATCTGGCTGGTCGTCAACGCGGCTATGGCGCTGGCGCTGAGCACGGCGATCTTGTCCGGCGAGAGTTCGGTGATCGCTTCCGTGTTCAAACCGGACACGGCGCTCCCCGAGATGGCTGCGATATCTGCTAGTGAGAAGGTGGCGATGTCATCGGCGCTCATCGCAGCAAGCTGCGTCGCGCTGAGCGACTTTACCTGAGCCGGCGAAAGGGCTTCCACCTGGCTCGTGGTCAAGGCTTCAATCTGGAGCGTCGTCAGGCCCGTGATTGCCGAAGCACTCAGAGCGACGATTTGTGCGGTCGAGAGGGACCCGACGAGATCGGCATTCAAGGCCTGGAGTTGCGATGCCTTGAAGCTGGAGAGTTGGGCGGCGGTCAGGACGGTGACCTGCTCTGTCGTGAGGTTGGCAATCGCACCGGTGCCCAAGCCTGCCATCGCCTTGGCCGAGATCGCGGCGATATCGGCCGTCGAAAATGTTGCAATCGCCTCTGCACTCAAGGTCGAAAGTTGTGCCGAGGTCAGCGACTTCACCTGTGTCGACGTTAAGGCTTCGACCTGCTCTGTGGTCAATGCGGCGACCTGTGACGTTTTCAGAGCGGCAATCTGTGCGCCCGTCAATGCGCTGACCTGGTCTGTCGTGAGGGAGGCAACCACTTCGGTACTCAACCCAAGCATGGCTTTGCTCGAAATCGCAGCGATGTCGTCAGTCGAAAAAGTTGCGATCCCTTCAGCGCTCAGGAGGGAGAGTTGCATCGAGTTGAACGCCTTGACCTGCGCCGGTTTCAGCGCCTCGATCTGGTCCGTGCTCAAAACCGCGATCTGGCCACTGGTCAGGCTTGCAATGGCACTGGTGCTCAAGGCGGCGATTTGATCGGTGGTGAGCGCCGCGATTGCCTCGGTACTAAGCCCTAAAATTGCTTTACCGGCGATCGCCGCGATGTCGGCTGTCGAAAACGTCGCAATGTCGTCTGCGCTGAGTGCGGCAAGCTGCGTTGCCTTGAGCGCACCCACCTGAGCGGACGTCAAGGCTTCCGCCTGTTCGGTCGTGAAAGCATGAAGCTGCGTGGTGGTGAATGCGGAAACCTGGACGGACGTCAGGCTTTCAATGGCGTATTTGTCGAGGATGCTGAGTTGATCGAGCGTCAAACCGACAACCGCGCTCTGTGAAATCGCGCTCAACTGTTGCGAGTTGAGAACTTTGACATTTTCAGTCGCCAGCGCTGAGACCTGTGCTGACGAAAGAACTTTGATTTGTGCTTTGGAAAGTGACGCGACATCCTCTGTCGTCCAAGCTGCGATCGCCTCTGTCGAAAGATATTTAATCTGATTGGCGTTCAGGGACGGAATAATCGATGTCATGTCTCAAAAAATCCTGAAGTCGGCAAATGACGCCTGTCGAAGACAGGAAACGAATCTGTCGCTTGAAACCACAATTTTGCTAACTCTGGGTACGCGATAGGGCTTGTCTGAACCTGAAGTTGCTGGCGCCGATCGTCCCTTCAGACTTGATATTTCAGGTTGAAATCAAACGAGGACATGCCTGTCGCGATTGGACGGCTGGTGCGGCTCATTGAAAATTGACGGCTTGCAATCGGCCCAAGGCGCGGTACGAAACGGATCGGGAGGAGATTCTTTATGGAGCGCTTGGCGAACTCGCTATTTCCTGGATTTGAAGAAAAGCATGTCGTCACTGCCGGGACGGACTTTGATATCCTGACCAGTGGTTCGGGACCGGCAGTCCTTCTGCTGCATGGCTACCCTGAAACACGTACGGCGTGGCACCGGATTGCGCCGCTTCTGGCCGCGTCATACACCGTCGTGATCCCTGATCTGCCTGGTTATGGTCGAAGCCGTGTTCTTGGCAAATCGGAAAGAAGCGGTACAAAGCGCTGGATGGGCGAGCAACTGCACGCCATGATGGGGGCATTAGGCCACAGCCAGTATGTGTTGATCGGCCATGACCGCGGTGCGCGCGTCGGTTACCGAATGGCGCTTGATTATCCGCAAGCCGTATCGGCATACGTCTCGGTCACCGTCGTGCCGACGCCGGAGATGTGGGAAGGTGCAAGCAAGGCGTTTGGCATGGGCGCATGGCACTGGTTTGCGCTGGCTCAGCCCGAGCCACTGCCGGAAACGCTGCTGTCTGCCAATCCGCGCATGTTCATCGACAACAGTCTGGATAAGATGGCGCATGGGCTTGATCGTCTGCACCCGTTGGCGATCGAGGACTATCGTATCGCTTTTGATGATGCAGCCGTGCGCCATGCGATCTGCAACGACTACCGGGCCGGCGCCACGGTGGATGAGGCAGACGATCTGGCTGACCGCTCCAACGGGCGAAGGATAGATGTGCCTGTTCTGGTCTTTTGGGAGGCCGGTCGCCGTTACGGCGGTGGGCGCGAGCCGCTGGATATCTGGGCGGACTGGGCGAAAGACGTCTCAGGTCGGGGTCTCGAAGGTGGCCACATGCTGCCCGAGACGGCTTCCGGCGCCATCCTCGACATGCTTGTTCCATTCCTCGAGCGAGTATCCAATGGCAGGTGATCTGGATCCTCTCGACACGGACGCTACCAAGAAGGGGGCCGATTCACTCCTTAGCCTCAGGCAGATCGAGATTTTTCATACGGTCATGCAAACCCGTTCGATAACCGCGGCGTCGAAGGTGCTGGCGGTGTCGCAACCGTCTCTCAGCCGCACCATCCGCCGGATCGAGGACCTGTTGGGCATTGCGCTTTTTGCCAGGGATCGCAACCGCCTTGTCCCTACGTCGGAGGCTCTCGAAATCTACGCCGAAATCGATCCGCTGATCCGTCAGATTTCCGGGATTGGCGCGCAGATCGGGCGTATTGCCCGCGGTGAAACCGCTGTTTTTCGGGTCGGCTCGACCGCGAGTGTTGCCAGGGCACTCGTGCCGCAAGCCCTCAGGCAACTGTCGATCGAGGTAAAGGGAATCGAGCTCTTTTTCGACGTTCTCTCGGTCAATCAAATTGAAGACTATCTTCTGAGCGGTCGCGGTGAAGGCGTCGTTACCATCACTGCACCCAATCATCCGCTGGTGATGATGGAGCAGGTGGGGCAAGTCGATCTCGTTGCGGCCGTCCCGAGGAGCCATCCGCTTGCCTCACGCGATATTATCCGGGCCAGTGACCTCGAGGGCGCCGACTTCATCTCCTTCGAACCGGGCGGTGCGCACCAAACGGTGGTGGACCGCTTCCTGTCGCGCGCACGGGTCAATGTGCAGATCAGAGCTGTCGCACGGTTTTCCGATACGGCTCTGGCGCTTGCAAACGAGGAAATGGGGATTGTTCTGGTTGATTATCTCACAACGCTTGGGCCGATCGGCCACAACCTTGTGATCCTGCCGATCGAGCATGCGCCCCGCTTCGAGGTTTCTGTTTTCTGGAACCGGCAGCGTCCACACTCAGCAAACCTCAGAAAACTCGTCGAGATTCTCACCAGTAAGCTGGCCAGCCTCTCCAAGCTCGCCTGATCGCCATACCGCTTGTGGGTCGCGTCATGCCTTCAGGGCATGAGAAGCATAACTATTGTTCGTTGTCTTCCTGCCACGTGGATGGCAAACAGGTCCTGTGACGCCGGAGGAGGCGTTGAGGATTGGAGACAACCAGATGAATTTTTCTTTGACGCGCCGTCAGGCGCTAATCGGCATGGGCGCAACATGCGCGACCGCAGCGTTTGGACTACCCGCCCGCGCCAGCACGCGCAACCTAGCCGTCCTTCATCTCGCCAGCCATGCGCCGAGCTTTATTGCCTTTGAGCGAGGATACTTCAAGGAAGCGGGCCTCGATATCGAGCTCAAGTTCTTCGAAGCGGCTCAGCCGATGTCGGTTGCCATCGCGTCCGGCGACGCGGATTTCGGTGTGACATCCATTACTGGCGGTCTTGTCAGCCTCGCACAGAAGGGGGCCATCAAGGTCATCGGTGGTGCGCTGACGGAAGAGAAGGGCACAGTTGGCGCGATCATTCTTGCATCCAACAAGGCTTATGACGCAGGCCTGACGGAAGCATCCAAGCTTGCGGGCAAGACTTTTGGGATCACAACGGCCGGTTCGTCGTTCCACTTCATGGCCTACAAGATTGCCAAGGCCAACAACATCCCGATGTCCGACATCCAGTTGCGCCCGCTGCAGAAGCTTGGCGCCATTGTGGGTGCGATCTCGACAGGCCAGATCGATGCCTGGGCGATCCAGCCCAACGTTGCCAAGAAGTTGATCCGCGATGGTGCAGCCAAGCAGATCGGTCTCGTTTCCGACTATGCACCGAATTACCAGGTCACCACGGCCTTCACCTCGACCAAGAATGCCACGGATGAGCGTGCTGTGACGGAAGCCTTCGTCAAGGCCTATTCCCGTGCCATTGCCGATTACAATGCAGCCTTTGTCGACAAGACCACCGATGATGCTGTGCGCGAAGATCTGGCCCGCATCGTTCATAAATATGTCGAAAGCGATAGCCCCTTCGAAGAGGCAAGGCGCAACCTGATTGATGGTGCGATGCGCATCAACAAGGATCTTGCGCTCTCAGTCGAAAGCTGCAGCGAACAGGTTGCGTGGATGAAGGCGGAAGGCATGGTCAAGGATGCCGTCACGAACGAACAACTGTTCGATACGTCCTACGTCAAGACGATCTGATCGATCGCCAATCATCGTACGGAGGCTGAAGAGGCCTCCCTCCGGAGGGCTCTCATGGACCTGAAAATCGAAAACATCAGCCATTATTACGGTGCCGTCGAGGTCCTGAAGGACATTTCTCTCGATATCCCGCAAGGCCAGATCATCTGTCTTATCGGTCCGTCGGGCTGTGGGAAATCGACGCTCCTTCGCTTCCTTGGCGGACTGGAGCGGCCGACCTCCGGCCAGGTCCTGCAGGTCGGCAAGCCTCCGGCAGGCTCGCTAAACCCGCTGACCTATGTTTTTCAGCATTTCGCCTTGCTGCCCTGGCGGACCGTTGAAGGCAACATCAAGCTGGTGCTGGAAGACCATGGCCTCAGCAGCGGCGAAATGAATGATATCGTCACCAATGTGCTGGAGCGGACACGCCTTTCCGAGTTTCGAAAGGCACTCCCCAAGCAACTATCCGGCGGCATGCGCCAGCGCGTTGCCATCAGCCGGGCGCTTGCCGTGCGTCCAGCGGTGATGCTGATGGACGAGCCCTTGTCAGCGCTTGACAGCCAGACGCGTGAACTCCTGATGGACGATCTCGTGTCGCTCTGGACGCGGCAACCCTTCACCTCTGTCTATGTGACGCACAACCTCAATGAGGCCGTGCGCCTCGGGCACCGTGTCGTTGTTCTATCACGTCGTCCCGGCCGCATTCGTGAGATCGTCGATATCGACATTCCGCTGAGTGAACGACAGCTCGGCGATCCGTTGCTTGAAGAAAAGCAGAAGCAACTTTGGGCGCTCATGCGCGAAGAAGCGATGGCCGCCGACAAGGAGTTGGTCAATGTCTGATGTAGCCTCAATCTCGAATTCAATTCCGATCCAGGATAAGATCGCCAATCCTTCGGAGAAGGAGGTGCGTGCCGTTCAGTTCCGCGGCGGCGGTTTTGCACCAACACCGGTCCGCGGCATCGCGATCCTTGTTTTTGTCGTCCTTATTGCCCTTGCCGAAATCGGCACAAGGACGGGGATCATTTCAAGCCTGACATTGCCGCGGCCGTCCGCCGTTGTGGACACATTCATCCAGCTCTGGAATACAGGGCTTTTGTGGAAGCACCTGCTGCCTTCGCTGCAGCGCCTGTTTGTTGGTGCTTGCCTTGGGATTTCCTTCGGCGTCATGGTTGGCGTCATGATCGGCCTGTTCAGTCACGTTCGCGCCGGCCTCGTGCCCTTGGTTGCTGCGCTCTTTCCAATCCCGAAAATTGCCCTTTTGCCGCTTTTCGTCATCTGGTTCGGCATTGATGAAATGTCGAAATACATGCTGATCGCCTTCGGGACCTTTACGCCGACCGTTGTTGCAACCTACGGCGCGGTCGACAATGTCGATCGTTCGTTGATCCGCATGGGGCAAAGCTTTGGTTTGTCGTGGTGGTCAATTGTCCGAAAGATCGTATTGCCCGGTGCATTTCCCGCGATCCTCTCAGGTTTGCGGGTCTCGATCTCGATTGCCATTATCCTCCTCGTTGCGGCGGAAATGCTCGGTGCCCAATACGGTGTGGGTTCTTACATTCTCGAAGCCGGTTCGCTCTACGACCTGGAAAAGCTCTTTGCAGGCGTGACCATTCTGTCGGTGATGGGGCTTATCGTGAGCTATGTGATCGGACTGATCGAACGGCGCTTTCTTGGATGGCGCGGCTAATGCCGCGCACTCTTACCCAAATAACGCTGGAGACATGACAATGCTGGCATTGCAGAAGGTTCGTCCTGAAGCGGGTCTGGAGTTTCGCGATGTTGAGATCCCATCGGTACCTCCAGAAGGTGAGGTGTTGATCAGGGTGGAAACTGCCGGGATTTGCGGTACGGATCTGCATATTGCCGAATGGACGCCCGGTTATGAAAGCATGCAGAGCGCCATGCCCGTGACGCTCGGTCATGAGTTTTCCGGCTTTATCAACGAGGTCGGCGCGAATGTGGCTCGCGGCCTGATTGGCCAACGTGTCACTGTTCGACCGTCTACCACCTGCGGCCATTGTGCTGCTTGCCTTGCCGGCCACGACGACGATTGCAGCAACCGCAAAGGGATCGGGATTGGCCGTAGCGGAGCGTTCACCAGCTTCGTCTGTGCACCGGCCAGGAATTGCCATTTTTTGCCCGACAGTCTCGACATGGAGATCGCGGCACTGACAGAGCCGATGACGGTTTGCCTGGAGGCCGTGAATACTGCAGAGGTACGTGAGGGCCAGACCATTCTTGTGCTTGGCCCGGGCTTTATCGGCCAAGGTATCGCTATTCTGGCACGCAGCCGAGGTGCAAAGGTCGTGATTGCAGGGCGGGACGATCGCCCAAGGCTCGAGCTTCTGCGTAGCCTCGGTTTCGATTTTCTGATTGACGGAAAAGAAACGCCTCTTGACCGCGCGCTTTCGGAATATCAGCCCTTTGACGCGATCATCGAGGCGGCCGGTGTGCCTGCACTGGTCAATGCCACGCTGCCCTTTCTCAAAAAGCGCGGAATCTTCACGGTTGTCGGTATCCATCCTCGACCAGCCGAAATCAACCTCACACAGCTTGTAAGGATGCATCAGCAGATCCGTGGTTCTTATCGCGCCAGTCAGCAAGATTGGGATGCCACGATTGCATTTTTGAATGACCATCAGGATGTCATGCGAAAGCTGATATCGCACCGCTTCTCACTTGGTTCAGCCCTTGAGGGCTTCAGCGTCTCGCATCAGCGTCTTGCCTCGAAGGTCATGCTTCAGATCAGGGAGCCTTCATGAGCGCTGCTTTCCTAGCCCTCTGGAACGATTATCCGGCAACACTAACTGAGGAATATGAGGTTTGGCACACCTTCGAGCACGTGCCCGAACGCCTGACAACGCCAGGCATGTTATGGGCGCGTCGTTATGCCGATTTCTCAAAACCGGATAATCGTTATTTCACGCTCTATGCGCTCGATAATCTTGAGGTGCTGGAACAGCCTGCCTATCTCGAGCTCGTCCGGCAGCCAACGGACTGGTCACTTTCGATGCGGCAGCATTTTCTCAATGTACTTCGCATCCCTGGCATCAGCTTTACCTATGGCGGTAACGGTGTCGGTGGTGGCTTGATCGCACAGGCTTATTCCGTTGGACGGCTGCAGGCGCCAGCGGCTTCGCAAACGCTGGCGAAGGTTCTGGAGGAACTGACGCGATCGGGGCGCATCCTCGGTTTTCGTATTGTTATCGCCGAACCGAACCAACCGTACGAGGTGTTCGAGCAGGCAGACGTCACGGGCCCTGACACCTTGAACGTCATCGTCATGGTTGAAGGCACAACGAAATCGGCGCTCGCAGCCACCCGCGGGTTTGTCAGCGAAAAAGCTCAGAGATTGCTTCAACCAGAACTCACGCTTCGCGACGGTCTCTTCAGCCTGCTCGTGAATTATCAGGGTGGTGAGTTCGCGTCAGACAGGAAAAGCGTGACTGCGTCGGAGACACTTCGATCGCAATTTTCCAGGTCGCCATCTTCTGAGGAGTTGCAAATACCCGCCCAAGGCTGAAAGGCCATTCTGGTCGGAAGATCGCATTTGATTGCGATCTCCGACATGATGCTTCCCACCTTGTTGGGTGAATGCTGCTTCTGTTCAGGGCTCAGGCGAACTTTTCGGTCGTGTCGGCCTTGCCCTTCGTCCAGTAACCTGAGGCCTTGATCCAGGTCAGAGGGTAGGCTCGCTCATCAGTCAGGTAGGCACGGACTGCACGGACGACTTTGGCTTCGGCGGCGACCCAAACGAGCGTCTCTGGCACAATCTCGATCCCATTCAATGCGGCAATGACAGGTGCGGGATCATCGGCTTCGGAGAGGGGGCGATGGACCCAATGTGCCTCAACTTGCGCGTCGCTCGTGAAAGACTGCTCTTCCTGTGGCCCCGCAACCGCACCAATCATGGTGATGACAGTTTCGGAGCTGCTTTCTTCAATGCGGCGGCCAATTGCGGGAAGGGCCGTTTCGTCCCCGACGAGGAGCCAGCGTTTTACCGTCTCGGAGAATACGGCAGAGCCGCGTGGCCCACCAATTTCAAGCGCGGCGCCGGGAATGGCGTCGATCGCCCATTGCGTTGCCGGGCCGGCCTCATGCAGTGCGAAATCGATCGTCAGGCTGCGGGCGGCAACATCATATCGTCGAGGGGTGTAATCACGCTTCTCGTCGGCGCCATCTGGTCCGGAGACGAAGACCTTGATGTGATCGTCAGGTGCAAGGCTTGTGAAATCGGAAAGGTCGTCTCCGCGAAGAACGATACGACGCATTCCCGGGGTGATGTCGACGACGGTTTCAACGGTAAGGAGCCGGCGACGCAGCTCGTGGCGGACCCGCTCGATGCTTGGGGCTGAAACAGGTTGGGTGTTATTGTTATACATCTTGTCCTACAGAGGCTTATCGAGCTCGATCCGCAGGACACAGTCGCGCAGATCGAAGCCGCAAAGCCGTTCGATCATACGCGTTGAGTGACGTTAACGCTTACGTGTCCAACTCGATGCTGGACAGTGAGAGCCTTCATTAAACCAAGCGCGACCGTCTCGCAAGTATGCGCGAAAGCGACCACAATCCTCGACACATCCGCTCGAACACACGAACCGCGATCCGCAGTTCAGGGCCTTTCCATGTCGTGACATATGCCGTCCTGTTCGCCAGACATTCCCCGCAGTCAGCTTTGTCGCGCCCTGTCCATATCCCGAATATAGCGCAGCCGGATGATGCAGGATTTCTGGAAAATGGAACGTATTCCCGGGCGAATACGTTCTTTCAGCGAACAAACGATTGGACGAAGCAATGTTTAAGCTGCAGAAATCGATCGCAACACTGGCCATCACCGGGACAATTCTGGCCGCCTCGATTGGCGTTGCTCACGCGTTCCAGATGCCCGAGCAACGCAACAGTGATCTGCGACCAAGTGGTGTCGCGTCCTTTGCGACAGACAATAGCGGTGCTGGTCAGGCTGATGGCCTGCTTCTGTCACCTGAAGAAATCCAGCACGTGAAATGGTGCGCATCGCGTTTCATGTCATACCATGCCAGTGACAACACCTACGCAGATAAGAGCGGCGTGCGCTTTGAGTGCAAATCACCTTATTGATTTGCGCTCACAATAGCCTCCCATCGCAAGCGCTCCACGCGCACTGAAATGGCATTCCAAATGAAGCTGGTGTCCCATCAAGCGTCCGTTGAGCTTTGCGATCAATGGTAATTTTCTGTCTTTTTGACGAACTGGAACGATTTTTCCTTTCGGTCCTGCAATAGAGCGGTTATTTCCGCGTCAGCAAATGTACTTCTTGGTACATCTTCCCGCCGATTGATTTGTCAGGACCGTTTGATGACCGTTGAAGTTCCTTGCGCCCTCGCTGTGGATGACATCCACAAGAGTTTTGGCAGCCACGAGGTTCTCAAGGGTATTTCTCTGCGTGCCCACAAAGGCGATGTGATCTCAATCATAGGCTCTTCCGGTTCCGGCAAGAGCACGTTTCTCAGATGCATAAACTTTCTCGAAATCCCCGATCAAGGGCGGGTGATCGTGAATGGCGAGGAGATTATGCTCAAGCGTGGTCGCGATGGCAAAACCACACCGCAAAGCTGGCGGCAGGTTGAACGTCTGCGCACCGGGCTTGGCATGGTGTTCCAGAACTTCAATTTATGGGCTCACCGCACGGTCCTCGAAAACATCATCGAAGCGCCGGTGCATGTCATGGGCGTAAAACGTGCCGAAGCCATCGAGAAAGCTGAAGCCCTCCTGCACAAAGTTGGATTGTACGAAAAACGGCATGCCTATCCGGCGTTCCTCTCCGGCGGGCAGCAGCAACGTGCCGCCATTGCCCGTGCGCTTTGTGTAGAGCCTGCGGTGATGCTCTTTGATGAGCCGACCTCGGCACTTGATCCTGAACTGGTCGGCGAGGTGTTGAAGGTGATCCGCGAGCTTGCAGAAGAAGGGCGCACAATGTTGCTGGTTACGCACGAGATGCGATTTGCCCGTGATGTTTCCAGCCATGTCATGTTCTTGCATCAGGGGCGCGTGGAGGAAGAGGGGCCACCAGAACAGGTCTTCGGAAATCCCGCCAGTGCCAGAGCACGAGAGTTTACCGGCGCGCTCACCAACTGATTTTTCGTAACAGGAGATTGAAATGAAATTCCTTGCCTCATTGCTGGCCGGTACGGCTTTTGCGCTGTCTGCATTTTCCGCCAGCGCCGACGTTCGCTTCGGCGTCATGAACGAGAGCTATCCACCGTTCTTCGCACAGGATGCCAGCGGCAAGTGGCAGGGCTGGGAAATCGATCTGATGGATGCTGTCTGCGCCGAAATGAAGGAGAAATGCTCCATCGTCGCACTCTCCTGGGATGGTCTCATTCCGGCCTTGGAAAGCAAAAAATTCGACGTCATCTGGTCTTCGATGTCCAACACGGCCGAACGCCAGAAAGTCATCGATTTCACCGACAAGTACTACAATACCCCAAGCAAGTTGATCGGTGCCAAGGATGGCAAGCCGGGTGCAACGGCAGACGATGTCAAGGGCAAGACAATTGGCATTCAGGTAGCGACCGTCCAGTCCGCCTACTACGCGAAATATTTCAAGGATGTCGCCGACGAGAAGACCTATCAGACGCTTGATGAAGCGTTCCAGGATCTGGCTGCCGGCCGCATCGACTACGTTTTCGGTGACTCGCTTGTGTTGGATGCATTCATCAAGAGCGATGCCGGCAAGGATTGCTGCGCGGATGCGGGAAATGTCGCTGATGATCCGGAAATTCTGGGACTTGGCGTTTCGGGCGGCCTGCGTAAGGACGATGTGGAATTGAAGCAGAAGTTGAATGCTGCGATCGCGGCTGTCCGCGCCAGCGGCAAATATGACGAGATTACCGCGAAATACTTCAGCTTCGATATCTACGGCGCAAAGTAATCCGGTCGGTTTCCGCAGATGGCAAGCTTTGAAAACATGTTGCAGCTTTTGTCTCCCTATCCTCCGGGATGGGGTGGCACTCTGTTGACAGGTGCGCTCGCAACGCTTGCCATTTCGGCCGGGGCCTATGTTATCGGCATCGTCATAGGTTTGACTGGTGCGCTTGGAAAGCTCTCTGGTAACCGGCCGATCAGTGTCGTTCTCAATCTCTACACGACGCTTATCCGGTCCGTTCCCGAACTTATTCTCATTGTCGGGCTCTATTATGCCGGCACCGATGGTCTCAACCGTCTCCTGCAACTGGCAGGTTTGCCACCGCTGGAGGTCAACGGCTTTGTCGCTGCGGTTGCCGTGCTTGGCTTCGTTCAGGGCGCTTACATGACGGAGGTGCTGCGCGGGGCGATCCTTGCGATCCCCGCGGGCCAGATTGAGGCGGCCAGAGCATTCGGCATGTCGCCATTCTTGCGGTTTCGCCGCGTCGTCTTGCCGGCAATGTTGCCAAATGCCCTGCCGGGGCTCTCCAATCTCTGGCTTTCGGTGACAAAGGACAGTGCGCTCGTTGCCGTTGTCGGATATCAGGAGCTCGCACTCGCAACCCGTCTTGCCGGTGCCAGCACCAAGCAATATTTCCTGTTCTTCATGGCCGCAGCGGTGATGTATCTGGCAATCACACTTGTCTCCAATGCCATCTTCAAACTGATCGAGCGGCATGTTCGTCGTGGTCAGCCAGCCTTGGCATGAGGTGAGGCGATGGATTTCTCCTGGATCGCAAAATACTGGCCGCTACTTGTCAGCGGAGCATGGCAGACGATCTGCCTGTTGGCCATTTCCGTCAGCCTCGGTTTTGTTCTCGCTATCGGTCTTGCATTCGCCCAGATCAGTGGTGGCAGGCTGACGAAGCTTATGGCGCGAGCGTACTGTACGTTCTTTCGCGGGACGCCTCTCTTGATCCAGCTATGGCTGCTTTATTACGGCGTCGGTTCGCTGTTGCCCATGATCCCGGGTCTTCGGCAGAGTTTTCTATGGCCTGTGCTTCGGGAAGGCTTTTTCTTTGCGGCGGTAAGCTTCACGCTGAACTATGCCGCCTATGAGGCCGAGGTCCTGCGAGGTGCACTTCTGGGCGTGCCGAAAGGTGAGCTTGAGGCAGGCAGAGCTTTTGGCATGAGCCGGTTCACCCTTGCTCGTCGCATCTGGTTGCCTCGGGCGATCCGCACCGCTCTGCCGACCATCGCAGGGGAGGTCGTGATGCAGTTGAAGGCTACGCCGCTTGCCTTCACGGTCACGGTCATGGATCTCTACGCTGTCGCCTACAAGGTGCGCCAGGACACGTTGCTGGTCTACGAGCCTCTGCTCGTTGTCACTGTTTTTTATCTCATCCTCACCGCTATCATCGCCCGTTGCTTCGGTATCGTCGAAGCGCAGGTGCCGGTGCGACGGTAATTTTCAAGGAGTTGAACATGAGCGGTATTCGTATTCTGGACGGCGGCATGAGCCGGGAGTTACAAAGGCTCGGCGCTGAACTGAAACAGCCGGAATGGTCTGCGCTGGCGCTCATCAATGCGCCCGATATCGTGCGCAAGGTACATGCCGAGTTCATCGATGCCGGTGCGGATGTCGTGACGACCAACTCATACGCGCTCGTCCCTTTTCATATCGGCGAAGAACGTTTCCAGAAAGATGGCGCATCCCTGATCGCGCTCTCAGGGCGCCTTGCCCGCGAGGCGGCGGATGCATCCGGCCGAAACATCACTGTTGCAGGCTCGCTGCCGCCCATTTTCGGCTCATATGAACCGGAAAATTTCGACGTGTCTCGTGTTCAGGATTACCTGAAAGTGCTGGTCGACAACCTCGCCCCCTCCGTGGATGTCTGGCTTGGAGAAACGCTGAGCCTGATCGCTGAAGGTGAGGCGGTGCGGACGGCTGTTGCTGATACCGGCAAGCCGTTCTGGATTTCTTTCACGCTGGATGACGGTCCTGGACAGGTGAACGGTGCGGACCCGAAACTCCGTTCGGGTGAAACCGTCCATGATGCTGCTTTGTGGGCTGCAGGGTCGGGGGCCGCGGCACTGCTGTTCAATTGCAGCAAGCCGGAGGTGATGAAAGCTGCAGTGACGACCGCATCGTCAGTCTTCCAGGAAAAGGGCGTCTCGATCGACATCGGTGTCTATGCCAATGCCTTTGAAGGGGAGCAGGATGATTCTGCTGCCAATGAGGGTTTGCATGATACGAGAGCGGATCTGACGGACGACGTTTATTCGCGTTTCGCCTGCTCCTGGGCAGACGCGGGTGCGACCTTGATCGGCGGATGCTGCGGTATCGGTGCCGCGCATATCCACAAGGTCGCGGACGCTCTTCGAACCGCTGGCCGGAGCTGATGCAACATGGGCCCGTCTGGGCGAGCATGCTATCTCATCCTGGTGCTTTCTGGGTGTAAGAGATGACAACCGTTTCATAAGGTAGAGGGCTTTTAAACCCTCTACTGAATGGCCTGGTCGTCAGGCGTACCCTCTCCTGAAACGTAAGTCGTCGATGGTGAGAGCCAGCCGGTCTTGTGGAACACGTAATTAAGCGCTGCACACAAGATGATGATCACCCTGGTCAACGCTTGAAGCTTCCTCTTGTGTTTTCAGATGACTGCACGGCCATGGCGCGTCTCACTTCCACATGGATCGCATCCGTGCCCCAACATCGATGCGGATCTGGTTGGCACTGCGCTCGCTGGCGTTTGCGCTGACTTTCGGCCAACTCGTCGTTTCAAAGAACTGTAGCAGGGTCGCGGGAATGAAGCGGGTTCTCGAGGCGTAGACATGGCGGTCGCCCTGAGCATTCTGCCCGTGCGTGAAAAATCGCTGCGGCGTAATCAGGGCAAGGCTGTCACGTGCCCGTGTCATGCCGACGTAGAGCAGACGGCGTTCTTCTTCAAGTTCAGCCGTGCTGCCGACGCCAAGGTCGGAGGGAATGCAGCCATCGACAACATTCAACAGGAAGACGGAGCGCCATTCCTGTCCTTTGGATGAGTGGATGGTTGAAAGGATCAGGTAGTCCTCGTCGAGAAGAGGAACGCCCGCCTGGTCGCTGGTCGCATCAGGGGGGTCGAGTGTCAATTCGGTCAGGAATCTTTCCCGATTGGCATAACCGGCCGCTATCTGTTCCAACTGAACGAGATCAGCCTTGCGGGTATCTGCGTCCTCGTGGATGCGATCGAGGTGCGGCTCATACCAGAGACGTGCCAATTCGATGTCATGCGGCCAGCCGGCACCTGCTTTGCGGAGGCCAAGCATAAGCTCGATGAATTTCGCCCAGTTCTCACCGCTCTTCGGGGGAGCCGGAATTTCTGCAAGCGAGATCAGCGGCTCGGGCTCAGCTGTGATCGTGTCGAGGATTTTACCGGCAGTCTGCGGGCCGACACCCGGCAACATTTGAAACAGCCTGAACCCGGCCACGCGATCGCGAGGATTCTGCGCGAAACGAAGCACGGCCAGGAGATCCTTGACATGGGCGCTGTCGAGAAATTTCAGGCCGCCGAATTTTACGAAGGGAATATTGCGGCGTGTGAGCTCCACTTCGAGCGCACCACTGTGATTGGATGAGCGGAAAAGGACGGCCTGCTGTTTGAGCGTCATGCCGATTTCACGATTGGCGAGAACCTGTTCGACGATATAGGCCGCCTGATCGGTCTCGTCCTTCACGGTCACGAGCATTGGCCGCTGTTCGGATTGCCGGTCAGTCCAGAGGTTTTTGGTGAACCGCTCTCGCGCCAGATCGATTACGCCGTTGGCAGCCGCTAGGATCGGTTGCGTCGAGCGGTAGTTACGATCGAGGGTTATCACATCGGCTGGCTTGGGCGAAAACTCGCTTGGGAAATCGAGAATATTGCGAATGGTAGCAGCCCGGAAAGAATAGATCGACTGCGCATCATCGCCAACGACCGTGAGGCCCTGGCCGCCCGGTTTCAGTGATCTGAGGATCGATGCCTGCAGGCGATTGGTGTCCTGATATTCGTCGACCAGAATATAATCGAAGCGATTGCCGATATCGTCGGCAAGTTGCGGCGCAGACACCATCTGAGCCCAATAAAGCAGAAGATCGTCGTAATCGAGGACGTTTTGGGCTTGCTTGGCCTCGACATAGGCGCCGAACAGTTCTTTCAGTTCGTTTTCCCATTCGCTCACCCACGGGAATGAATTCTTGAGCGCCTCCTTGATGGTGCACTCTGAATTCACGACGCGGGAATAGATCGCAAGGCATGTGCCTTTCGTCGGGAAGCGGTTTTGGGTTTTGGAAAAGCCAAGGTCATGCCGGATGATATTCATCAGATCGGCGCTGTCTTCCCGGTCGTGGATCGTGAAGTCGCCATTCAGGCCGATCTGTTCAGCATACATGCGCAAAAGCCGCGCGCCGATCCCGTGAAACGTTCCGGCCCAGGCGAGCGCGTCGGTCATGACAGCGGAATTTTCACCCAGAACCTGCCGGCAAATCCTTTGAACGCGCCTCGTCATTTCCGATGCTGCCCGCCTGGAAAACGTCATCAGCAGAATACGTCTGGGGTCTGCGCCGTTGACAATCAGATGTGTGACGCGATGCGCAAGCGTGTTGGTCTTGCCTGAACCGGCGCCGGCAATGATCAGCAACGGTCCACCTGTCTGGCCATCGGGCATTCCAATACCGTGCTCGACCGCTTCTCTCTGCCGGTCGTTAAGTTTTTCCAGGTAGGTCGCCGTCATCTGCTTTCCGTCGTTCAGGACAAGTTACTTAGAGTCTCGCGTTTTTTTCGCCGTTGCACCGCTGATTAGCAATCGCCTGCCTCCTCATTCGGGCATCGTGACGCGGAGAGCTTTTACGTCTGATAGCGCATCATGAACAAAAAAGGAACGCACCGGCAGGCGGAAGGTTGGGAATCCGTTATGGATTTGTTCGCGACTTATGCGCTGGCAAAGGGTTGGTCCCGGCGCAATGCTGAAAATCGGACAACCATCCAGGTGCGATTAAAAAATAGCCGTAAAGCCATCTTGTATATTGCTATAAACACGAAGAAATCGTAATATGTATATAATAATCGTAATGCAATTAAATAATGGGGCAAACGATGGATCTTGTGGAGGAGTTGGTTCGAAAATTCGGGGCCAATGTTATCGTCACCAATCCCGCTGATATGGCGTTTGCCACGGAGGACTGGCGCGGTCGCTACCATGGTCGGGCGCTGTGTGTTGCCCGGCCTGTCGATGTCCAGCAAGTGTCCGATATCGTCGCGTTTTGTAGTGAGCGCGCCATTCCAGTGTTGCCGCAAGGTGGCAACACTGGCCTGGTTGGTGGCAGCATTCCAGACCCGGCGGGCAGCCCACCGGTCATCATCTGCCTGGATCGTTTACGTCAGATCATCAAGGTCGACCCGGTTAACAACACCATGGAAGTCCAGGCGGGTTGTATTCTGGCGAATATTCATGAGGCTGCCCAGGCAAATGGCCGCTTTTATCCTGTCAGCCTCGGTGCAGAGGGCTCCTGTCAGATTGGCGGCACGATCGCGACCAACGCTGGTGGAACCTCTGTTCTACGCTATGGGAATACACGCGATAACGTCCTCGGACTCGAAGTCGTTCTTCCTGACGGAAAAATCTGGTCAGGGCTGAAGGCACTTCGCAAGAATAACACAGGCTATGATCTGAAGCATCTGTTCATAGGTTCCGAGGGAACGCTCGGTATCATCACTGCTGCCGTCCTTAAGTTGCATCCATATCCGGCGCGTGCGGCCGTGGCCTGGGCTGGTCTGGATCATCCGGATCAGGCGTTGAAATTGCTGACTGCGGTGCAGGCGGCATATGGCGCCAAGCTCTCTGGCTTCGAATTGATGAACCGCAAGCAGCTCGATCTGGTGCTGGAAAACGTCCCTCAGCGCCGTTCGCCGCTCGACACCGAGCATGAATGGCATCTGTTGATCGAGCTTTCCGATTCCGGTGGCGAGGACGACCTCGACAATGCGATGCAGAATGTCCTGGAACAGGCATTCGAGGCCGAACTGATCGGTAACGCCATGATTGCCTCCAGCGAAGCGCAAAGGGCTGCGGTCTGGGAGGTCCGTCACAGCGTGTCGGAGGCCAATAAAAAGGCCGGTGTCGGTTTGACGACGGACTGCGCAGTTCCGGTTTCGGCCACCCCCCAATTCATCGATCAGGCAACGCAAGCGGTAAAGGCAATTGTACCCTCGGCGGAGATCGTCGTCGTTGGCCACATGGGTGACGGCAACATCCATTTCATTCCGTTCTTTTCATTCGATGCCTGGAATGCATTTTCCGACCGAGACGATCTCGCGTCCCGGCTGCGCCATGCTGTCAATGATGTTGCTGACAATCTCGGTGGAACGTTCAGTGCCGAACACGGCGTCGGCCAGGTCCAGCTCGCCGAGATGGACCGTTACAAACCCTCGGCAGAGCTTTCGCTGATGCGCGCAATCAAGTCCGCAATCGACCCTGAAAACCTTTTCAACCCTGGCCGGCTGCTCCCCAGGTCGTGAGCCGCCGCAGCCCAAGAAATAACAAGCCTGAAAAACAGGTGCTGACAAGGATCAACAACGTTCCAAGAGGAGAACGACGATGAGCATGAAGGATAAGTCCAACTGGACACGCAGACAGTTTTTGACGACAAGTGCCGTTGGCGCAGTAGCATTGACTGCCCCGGCAATCTGGACGTCTGCAAACGCACAGAGCAAGCGCATCATCGTCCGTGACGACGGCGGCATCTACACCAAGGCGTATAATGCTGTCTATTACGGCCCATTCAAAGAAGCGACCGGAATCGAGGTCGTCGGGGTACAGGCAAACGCAGAACCGACCGCCCAGATCAAATCCATGGTCGACGCCGGTTCCTACACCTGGGACATGGCAAAGATCTCCGAGCCTGCCATCGAACTCTTGACTGCAGGCGAAAAAAAGTACCTGGAAAAACACGGCCTTTCCAGTGAGGCTGCAATCGCGACTTTGCCGAAGCAGTATGTGTCTGAATACGGTGTGGGAACGAACGTGTACACGACCGTTCTTGCCTATCGCACCGATGTTTTCGAGGGCCGCGAGGCACCGAAATCCTGGTCTGACTTCTTTGACACCGAGAAATTTTCCGGTCGACGAGCGCTGCGAAAACATGCTTTCGATACGATCGAGCAGGCACTGATGGCGGACGGCGTTGCCAACTCCGACGTCTATCCCTGCGACATTGAGCGGGCTTTCAAGAAACTCGACACAATCAAGAAAGATGTTGGTGTTTTCTGGACGAGCGGTTCGCAGGTCGAGCAGATGCTTCAGTCCGGCGAGGTCGACATGATACCGACATGGGTTTCGCGCGCCCAATCGGCCCGCTCCGCCGGAGCACCGGTGGAAATCGTCTGGGACCAGAACATCTGGGGTCTCGACAACTGGTCAATTCTGGCGGGCTCGCCGAACGCCGATGCATGCCGGGAGTTCATCAAATTCGCGTCCGATCCGAAGCGACAGGCCGCACTCGTCGACTATTTCCCGGCGGGCGTTACGCAGCCGGAAGCTTTCGAGTTCATCGATCCCAAACTCGCCAAGGATTGCCCGACATTTCCGGAGCATATCGAGCGCGGCGTGAAGATCGATGCGAAATATTGGCTGGCCAATCAGGCATCTGTCATCGAGCGTTACAACGCCTGGCTCTTGAGCTGACCTGAAACCGGCCCGGCACGATGCCGGGCCCCAATCTGATCCAGAAATCGGCAGGGCCGCCATGTCTTTATCCAGTTTGACCGTAAAAAAACTCGCCAAACGTTACGGCGACTTCACCGCTCTTGCCGAAACCGACCTCACGGTTGGCGACGGAGAATTCCTGACGCTGCTCGGACCGTCTGGCTCCGGCAAGACCACGCTTTTGAGCCTGATTGCAGGCCTGTCCCGACCGGATGGCGGCGCTGTTCTGATTGGCGACGACGATGTCACCTATAATGCACCGCACTTGCGTGACATCGGTGTTGTTTTCCAGAATTATGCCCTGTTCCCCCACATGACTATCCTGGAAAACATCGCTTTCCCGCTGAAAATGCGAAAGGTGGCGGCAGAGGAAGCAAAAAGGCGCGCCACGGAAGCACTGGAAATGATCCGTCTTCCCCACATTGCCCAGCGTTATCCCAAGGAGCTGTCGGGCGGACAACAGCAACGTGTCGCCCTGGCGCGCTGCATGGTCTATCGCCCCTCCATCATTCTCATGGACGAGCCACTTGGCGCCCTCGACAAGAAGCTGCGCGAACATATGCAGCTTGAGATCAAGCGCATTCACCGCGAGCTCGGTGCGACGATCATTTACGTCACCCATGATCAGGAAGAAGCGATGACGATGTCCGATCGGATCTGCCTGATGAACTCCGGCAAGATCGAGCAGCTCGGGACACCCGCGGATCTCTACTTCCGACCAAAAACATTGTTTGTCGCCGATTTCCTGGGTGAGTCCAACCTCATCGAGGCAACAGTAACAAGCGCGGGCGACGACATGATCGATGTAACGATCGGCGCGGGATCGGTTGCTGCGCAAGCGATCGCCAACGAAGCGATATCTGCCGGCGATGCAATCCACATCATGATCCGTCCGCAGAACCTCACGATCAACAAGACACAGAAAGCCGATGGTATCGGCGCGGTCGTCAGCGATGTGATGGTGACCGGAAGCCTGACGAAAATCTATATGAATGCCGAAGGCTGGTCTTCACAGGAACTGGTCGCGGCATTCCCGACCCGCCTGAACGGTGATCACTACCAGATCGGCGACAAGGTTTCGCTCTCGTGGGAAGGGGCGGACGCGGTTGCGATTGGCCGCGCGAGGGCTACGCAATGAATGCGCCGTCTGCATCCCAAAAATCTGCGGCAATGCCGATCTGGGTAGGGCACGTGATGAAGGTGGCACCGCTCATCGCCCTGCTGCTGGCTTTTCTCGTCTATCCGGTCGGGCAATTGCTGTCGCTGAGCTTCTTTAACGATGGTGCGCTTTCATTCGCATCCTACAGACAGCTCTTTGCATCGCCGCTCTATCTCAACGTCCTGTGGATCACACTGAAAATCTCGCTTGCGACGACGGCACTTGCAGTCATCATCGGCTATCCGGTGGCCTATCTGATTTCGACGGCAGGCCCACGAACCAAGGGACGGCTTGTCTTTCTTGTCCTCCTGTCATTCTGGACGAGCTTCCTTGTCCGGGCATTCGCTTGGGTCATCATCCTGGGCCGCAACGGCGTCGTCAATCAGACGCTGGTGGCTCTTGGCATCATCGACCGTCCAATCGACCTGCTCTACGGGCTTGGCGCCGTGCTCGCCGGCATGGTTCATGCGATGCTGCCGCTTGCCGTCATGACGATGCTTGCAGTCATGGAAAACATCGATCGCAACCTCCCGCGTGCGGCCTCCACGCTTGGTGCACGTCCCGGATCGGCCTTCTGGACGGTATATTTCCCGCTTTCGATGCCGGGTGTGGCGGCTGCCGCCATCATGGTGTTCGTGACTGCGATCGGTTTCTTCATCGTTCCCGCCTTGCTCGGAGGCCGTTTCGAGACGATGATCTCGCAGCTTATCATCGACCAGGTTCAACAGACACTGAACTGGGGTCTCGCCGGCGCTATAGCAGTGTTGCTTCTTGCCGTTGTTCTTCTTGTCTTCCTTGTTTACGACCGGATCTTCGGTTTCACGACACTGACGGGGGAAAGTCAGGGTGAAGGCAAGAGCCGCGATTCCATCTCCCGGCGCGCAGGGGCGAGATTTCTAGCGATCCTTGGCGAGGTCAGCGACCATGTGCTGGCGCTTTTTCCAGGGAGCAAGAAGAGCCTCGATGAAGTTTATCCGCCCCTGTTCCTGAGGGTCTTCGTCTGGACAGTGCTCATCCTGATTACGCTTCCTGCGGTTCTGATGATCCCGATTTCCTTTAGTCAGGCGGGTCTGAATTGGCCGCCAAGTGGATTTACCACGCAGTGGTATTCACAGATGTGGGCAAACCCGGTCTGGAGCCAGGCGGTTCTGCGATCACTGACGGTTGCAGCGGGTGCGGGCATTCTCTCGATGCTGATCGGTGTTCCTGCCGCGTTCCTTCTGGCTCGCGCCAACATCCGTGGAAAAGCAGCCATCCTGGCCTTCGTGCTGTCTCCGATCGTGGTTCCACGCATCATCATTGCTGTCGGCATGTTCTACGTGTTCGCAAAGCTTGGTCTTGTCGGCACGTCGATCGGGCTCATCCTCGGCCACACGGTGGTGTGTGTTCCCTATGTCGTCCTGACGATGGTCGCTGTTCTGCGCAACTACGACACGCGGCTGGATGCTGCAGCCCACAGTCTCGGCGCGACACCGGTCAAGGCACTCATCCATGTGACGTTCCCGATCCTCGGGGCTGGCATGTTCTCGGCATTCCTGTTTGCTTTCGCAACGTCGTTTGACGAGCTGACAATCGCACTCTTCTCTTCGGGTGGCCTCAACGCAACTCTTCCCAAGCAATTCTGGGACGAGGTGACGCTTCAGGTTTCGCCCGTGATCGCTGCGGTTTCGACCTGCCTCCTCGTCTTTATTTCGATCCTGATCTTTGCCGCTGACCGTCTGCGTCGACGCGGCGCAGGTCACTAGTCACGCCCCACGATACTTAAATGAAGGACAATAAAATGCTCGATTCCACCAAGTTGCACGGTATCCTTCCGGCTCTTGTGACGCCCGTGAAAGCTGACGACACGATCGATACGGCTGCCGCTGAAGCCCTTTTCGCCTGGTTGCAGAAGCAGGGCGTCGATGGTGTGGTTCCGCTGGGTGGTACGGGCGAGTATGGCGCCTTGTCGCGCCGCGAACGCATTCGTTTCGTGGAAATGTCTGCGAAGGCATTTGGTGGCAAGTCTCCGGTTATTCCGGGTGTTCTCGACCCTGGTTTCCACGATGCGATGGATAGTGCACGTGAATTCGCTGCAGCCGGCGCAGACGCGCTTCTGGTGATCACGCCCTATTACACCAACCCGACGCAGGCCGGCATTCGCGACTACTTTCTTCGCTATGCAGACCAGTCTCCCGTTCCGATCCTGATCTATGAAATCCCCTATCGTACCCGCATTGCGATCGATCCTGAGATTTTGCACGAGTTGTCTGGCCACGAGAAAATCATCGGTATGAAGGCCTGCAACACAGACATGTATCACTACCTGCGTGTCATGGCAGGGCTTTCTCCTGATTTCACGATGCTCAGCGGTGAAGATTCCCTTTTCCCGTTGCATGTAGCCGCAGGCGCCAAGGGTGGCATCGTCGTCACGGCCAACCTTGTTCCGAAGGTGTGGCGCCGGATGTTCGACCTCGCTGTGAGCGGCAAGACAGCCGAAGCGCTCGCGTTGCATCAGGATCTCATTCCGTTCATGAATCTGGCGTTTGCCGAGACCAATCCTGGTCCGATGAAATCGGTCATGGATCTTATCGGGGTCAATGCGCCGAGCATGCTGGCGCCGCTGCGCCAGCCGAAGACCGAGCTACAGGCTGCGCTGCGCAAGGAGTGCAGCAGGCTTCTTGAAAAGTATGAAGCGGCAGAGGCCAAGCTTGCATCATAACCCTGTGCGGTCGATAAAGATGGGGCTCGCGATGGCGGGCTCCTCTTTAACGTTTCGCGGAAATCGACTGCGATCAAATGGTCGGCAAGGAATATCTCATGCCTAGAAAACCGGTGGAATCAATCGAGTCAGATGCTGCCCTGCCGACCGATCCGAAGGCGTCATCGCTGTTTGTCGGCTCCACCGAAAAGGCGTTCCAGGTGCTGCACGCCTTCGATGGGCCACATAAGCAGATGCCGCTTTCCGACATAGCGAAGGCAGCCGGTCTTGATCGCAGTGCCGCGCAGCGGCTGGTCTACACGCTTGAAACCCTTGGTTACATCAGACGTGTCCACAAGACACGCAACTACGCGCTAACGTCCAAGGTCTTGCAGTTTGCCTACAACTATCTTCATGCCCACGAGGTCCTCGACAAGGCGGCACCCTACCTGCTGGAGATCAGCCGTTCGGTCGGAGAAACGACGAACCTTCAGGAACTGGACGGTCATGAGATTGTCTATGTCGGACGGTTTCCCGGCCAGCATCTGGTCAATGTCGACATTATGGTGGGGAGCCGGTTGCCGGCACTGTTTACAGCATCCGGGACGGCAATCCTGTCGAGACGCTCCCCCGAGGAGATCGACGAGGTTTTCGCAAAGACTGACTTCCGGCCTTTGACACCCTATACGATGACCGACAAGGCAAAGCTCAGGGAGCGCATCCAGGAAGCCTCGGAGAAAGGCTATGCCGTCGTCGCCAATGAAACGGTGATGGGTGACATCTCGATCGCAGCCGCGATCACCGACGAGCATGGACGTGCAGTCGCCGCACTCAATATTGCTGCTCCGACCACGCGATGGACTGTCGAGAAGGTGGAGGCGGAGCTTGCTCACCACGTTCAGGTCGCCGCGACGTCGAGCTCAATGGCAAAATTTGTTCACTACCAGCGCTGAATGCGATCTGGGGTTCAGTAAGGAAAATCGTCTTGGCCAATCCGATCAATATTGTTCTCGCCGGGTGCGGCAACATGGGTTACGCGATGTTGAATGGCTGGCTTGCACGGGATGGCATGACGCCTGACTGCGTTCACGTGGTGGAGCCGGTGGAGCCCTTGCGTAAGCGTGCCGCAGAGACTGGTGCATGCGTTTACGAAAGCGCCGACGCACTTGAAGCTTCTCTCAAGCCTGACGTGATTTTTCTCGCTGTCAAACCGCAGGTCATGACGGCGGTGCTGCCGGCTTATCGGCGATTTGTTGGCTCGTCCGTGTTTGTGAGCATTGCTGCAGGTGTTGGCGTCCGCACGCTTGAGGCCAGCCTCGGCGATTGTGCTGTTATCCGTGCCATGCCGAATACACCGGCTTCGATCGGCCACGGAATGACTGTGACGTTTGCGAATGACGGCGTCGATGAAGATCAGGCACAGCTGGTACAAGGCCTGCTTTCTGGAATGGGAAAGGTGCTGGCGGTCTCATCGGAAGAACAGGTGGATGCGGCGACAGCCATATCCGGCTCTGGCCCGGCTTACATCTTTTACTTCATAGAGTGCCTGGCGAAAGCGGGGGAGGCCGTCGGTCTCGATGCTGATCAGGCACTCTTGCTGGCGCGGCAAACGGTTCATGGTGCCGCTGCAATGGCATCAAGCCGGAATGACGGACCTGATGTCTTACGGCGTGAGGTGACAAGCCCCAACGGAACGACGGCGGCCGCGCTCGACGTTTTGATGGGCGAGGGTGCACTCATGCCATTGATAGGCGAGGCTGCCAAAGCTGCGCATGACAGGGCAATCGAACTCTCAAAAACGAACTGATCTGGCACTTTTCGATCTTTTGGCTACTGCTCATCGCGCAGGTTGGAAACACAATGCCTCAGCATTTGAATGCCCGAGACTTCAGACAGGCTGCAAAACGGAGACTTCCAAAGTCGCTGTTCGAGTACATTGATCGGGGTGCCGAGGATGAGCGGGCACTCGCTAGGTTGCGAGAAAGCCTCGATGCGATTGAAATGGTACCAAGCGTGTTGACCGGACATCGGGAGCGCGACCTGCGAACCGAGATATTGGGTCGCGAGCAGGCGATGCCTCTGATCGTTGCTCCGACCGCGCTTGCAGGACTGGTTTCACATCAGGGAGAGGCGAAGATTGCCCGTGCCGCTAGCCGACTGGGCATTCCGGTCTGTGTTTCGACACAATCCGTGACAACGGTTGAAGAGGTCGCGGCAGGTGCTCCCGGAGCTGACATCTGGTTTCAGCTCTACATGTGGAAAGACAGGCGTCTTTCGAAGGCCCTCCTCGAACGCGTTGCGGCTGCCGGCGTCAGAAATCTCGTCATCACTGCCGATACGCCGGCCAGTCCGAAACGGGAGTACAATCGTCGAAACGGTTTTTCTATCCCGTTTGAGTACTCTCCGCGTTCGGTCATCGATGTCGCGATGCACCCGCGCTGGTTTTTTGGCGTTTTGATGCGCTATCTCACGACAACCGGTATGCCGAGCTATGGTCACTATCCGCAGGAGTTTCGGGGCGCCGTGACGCGACCGTCGATTGCTGAAGCGGTCCGGTTGGAAAATCTTCTGAACTGGGAAGACGTTCGGCAGATCAGATCCTGGTGGCAAGGTAAGATCGTCATCAAAGGTGTCCTGAGTGCCGCTGATGCCAGGAAGGCGAGAGAAATGGAAGCAGATGCTATCGTTGTTTCCTCCCATGGTGCCCGCAACCTGGATGTCGCGCCACCACCGGCAACGATTTTGCCGCGCATTGTCGAGGCCGTGGGGCAGGACATGGAGGTTCTGGCTGATAGCGGTGTCATGCGCGGCAGTGACGTGCTGAAATATATAGGTCTTGGAGCGAAAGCGGTGATGGTCGGACGGCTCCCGCTTTGGGGGCTTGCCGCCGATGGTGAAGCCGGTGCTGACCGGCTGCTGTCGATATTGCGCGATGAAGTGGATCTGACGCTTTGTATGCTCGGGCTTGAACGTCCGGCCGATTGCGCTTCTGCGATCCTGAGTACCGAACGCCTCAGCCATGGGCACCATTGACACGCGTTTTCGCCCCACACCATGAACGAGATGAAAAACATGCAAGTCCCTTTGCCAGAACTCCCTGAACGGGAATCGATGGAATTCGATGTCGTGATTGTTGGTGCAGGTCCCGCTGGCCTTTCTGCGGCGATCCGTCTGAAACAGATTGATCCGGATTTGTCTGTGGTTGTTCTGGAAAAGGGTGGCGAGGTCGGCGCGCACATCCTCTCGGGTGCGGTTGTCGATCCGATCGGTATCGACAGGCTGCTGCCGGGCTGGCGCGAGGAGGAGGGGCATCCCTTCAAGACCGAGGTCAAGGACGACCAGTTTCTGTTGCTCGGCCCGGCCGGCTCGGTCCGCCTGCCGAACTTCGCCATGCCACCATTGATGAACAATCACGGCAACTACATCGTCTCGCTTGGGCTGGTCTGTCGCTGGCTGGCGGAAAAGGCGGAAGCGCTCGGCGTCGAGATCTATCCGGGCTTTGCCGCCACCGAAGTGCTTTACA
>NZ_JACAWV010000015.1 GCF_013390595.1 Rhizobium sp. RM
ACAAACCAGCAAGTCAGCCAATCCGCTTGATTTCTCTAGAACGAAGCAGTTCGTCGCCAGCAGCGCCGCCGCCCTCGTTCAGTGAGCGGACTTATAAACCCACCCCATGAAACAAGTCAACACACCAATTTTCAAAAATACAAAAAATCACACAAGCAATTGATTAAGCTACTGTATCTCCATTTCGTAGCACAAATTAACAAAATCCTGCCACGCCAAATCCGACCCCGAAGCAGACCATAACAAGACCCCCCGCAAGACGCCCAAAACCACGGCAAAACCCAGGCGAGACAAGCCTTCAACACCACCAGAAACACCGCCTCACAGCCCCGAATCCAGATCCGTCGACGGGCTGAAACGTGCGACAAACGCATGTGCCCAATTGAATGCTGATGTCCGCCATATGGGAAGTCTTTGGGCTTTGTTCGAAAAGCATTGGGATCAATGTGGGGAGTTCTCGGCCTTTGAATGACCACGTGCAGTTATACGATGTCGGTTCCGCCACGGGATACAAACTTAGAACGCAATTGAAATTACCGTCACGCTTAGCCGGAAAGGCTTATGGGAGACGGTACAAGGCTGAGCGCCACAGCTTTTCTATTAGACCTGCCCGTCATTATCGACGGCGAAGGCCATTTTGACGCTCTTAGTTGGAGCCGCACTAGCCAGAGACTTATAAATTTTATTTCCCCGATCCATAGCTGTCGAACAGCGTTTGGGTTCGTCACCGGCAGCTTCCCGGTCGCTGACATTGGTTATGCGGGCGACAGAAACATCGTCACATTACCGTACAACCGAAATCAGGGTAACGCTCTTATTATAGTGGAAGCGAAGCGGGCATATCTGTTCTGGATCTTGGCGCTCGAATGAAACACTCATTTCTGTGAGATGGCCCGTATCCTCAGAAGGATGTGGTTAAGCCTCAACAGGGCTTGCAAGGCGTCTGGCGTTGCCACTATGGCAACGCGTCGTTGCTTTTCGCCATACTTCCAATCGAATTGACTGGGGTCATAATTCGGTCATGCGGGCGACAAGAGCAAGGACGGCGCCGCATCGACCAGAGGGACAACAATCTATGACTAATACATCCGCAGGCGGATGGTGGCTGCACGCAGTTGTGCTGGCTATCGTCATCGTCGCTGAATTCATCGGCATTCAAAGACTGTCAATCGGCGTTGGCACTGTTGTCTTCTTGCCGATCCTTTACGCGTTCGCCCTGGGCATCGCGCTCAATCCCCATATTCTTAAAAAGACGGCTGCGCTCATTCCACCTGCAGCCGTGAAACTCTCTGGCACGATGATCACCATTTCGATCATGCCATTCATCGCCAAGTTTGGCACCACGGTTGGCCCGCAGATCGACAAGATCATTGAAGCAGGTCCTGCACTGGTGATCCAGGAACTCGGCAACCTCGGCACGATCGTCGTCGCCTTCCCGATTGCCGTCTTCCTTCTGAAGATGGGCCGTGAATCGATCGGTGCGACCTACTCCATCGACCGTGAACCGAACCTCGCCGTGATCTCGGACCGTTATGGCCTGAACAGCCCTGAAGGCGCCGGCGCGATGGGCGTTTACGCAACGGGAACGCTGATCGGCACTTTCGTGTTCGCAATCATGCCACCTCTCATCCATTCTCTGGGATGGTTCGACTACCGTGCGCTCGCCATGTCCTGTGGCGTCGGTTCTGGCAGCATGCTTGCCGCGTGCACCGGTAGCCTTGTCTCGGTTCTGCCTGACAACAAAGACATCATCCTGGCACTCGCAGCCGCCAGCAACATTCTGACCTATGCAACCGGTCTTTATGTTGGTCTCTTCGTTGCGCTTCCGCTGACGGAATGGCTCTACAGGAAAGCCCGTCCAAACGACCCTGCAAACTGGGCAGCCAAAGGAGAGAGCAAATGAGCATGAATTCCGCGCAGACCTCCTCCGTCGAGGACCAGATCCCCTCCCACGGTGAAGACGAACGCAAGGTCAACGTTATCAGGTATTCCGGCCTGCTTCTGATCGCCTGCGCAATCGGGCTTGTCGCGAACTGGGTTGGAACAGGCACCAACCCGCTTGTCGCCCTCCCCGGCATGGCGATCCTCTACCTTGTTTCTGTCGCAGGTCTGGTCCTGGCCCGCTACATGCCCTTCTATCTTCCGGGCGTTGCCTGGACATCGCTGCTGGCCATCGTTGTGACATTGCCTTTCGTACCGGGTTCGGCCTGGACACTCGAAAAGGTCAATGCTCTCAACTTCCTTGCACTCGCAACCCCTGCGCTTGCCTATGGCGGGCTGGCACTGACCAAGGGCGAGTTCGATATCGCCAAAAAGTCGGGCTGGAAGATCGTGATTGTCGCGATTTGCGTCATGTTCGGAACCTATATCGGTTCCGTCGTCATTGCAGATCTTTCACTCCGCATCGCGGGTCAGTAAAACTATCAACCGGCCGCATATCACATGCGGCCGGTTTTTATTTGAAAGGGAATGCAGGTGCAGAATTTTCTTCAACACTCCGATATCGAAGAAGCCGTCAACTGGCGTCATCATTTGCACCGCAACCCTGAACTCGGGTTTGAAGAAACCGAAACGTCCGCCTTCATTGCTGCGCGTCTCGCAGAATGGGGCTATTCGGTTAAAACCGGCTACGGAAAAACTGGCCTTGTTGGCAGCCTGACCCGCGGTAGCTCGTCTAAAGCAATCGGCATTCGCGCCGATATCGACGCCCTGCCGATTTCGGAGAAAAGCGGCGTTGACTACGCGTCACGCTCACCAGGAAAAATGCACGCCTGCGGCCACGATGGCCATGTTGCAATGGCACTTGCGGCGGCAAAATCGCTCACGTCTCAATCATTCGATGGAACTGTTCATTTCGTTTTCCAGCCAGCCGAAGAAAACGAGGGCGGCGGACGGGCCATGGTCGAGGACGGTCTCTTCCGTGATTTTGCCATGGACGGCATCTACGCCATGCACAACTGGCCAGCACTGGACCTCGGGCAGTGCGTTGCACGCAACGACCAGATGATGGCCGCATTCGGTACTTTTGAGATCAAGGTAAAGGGTCGAGGGGCTCATGGAGCCATGCCGCACGAGGGAGCAGACCCGATCGTTGCCGCTTCCCAGATTGTTTCCGCTCTACAGACCATCGCCAGCCGTAATGTCTCCCCTCTGCAGTGCGCCGTCGTCTCGGCGACCCAGGTTCACGGTGGTGATGCCTGGAATGTCATCCCCGAAGAGGTCGTGATCCGGGGCACAACACGCTGGTTCGATGAACAGGTTGGCGCGAAAATCGAGGCGCGTCTTGCAACACTTGCAGGCTCCATTTCAGCGGCATTCGATTGCCAAGCCGACGTGGACTATATGTACCGTTATCCCGCCACGATCAATGACCCAACCTGTGCGGCAATCATCCGAGATGTTGCGCCCCATGTGGCTGGTGTGACTGTGGTCGAGGCCGACCCGAGCATGGCAGCGGAAGACTTCTCCTTCATGCTGCGGGAAAAGCGCGGGTGCTATTTCTGGCTTGGCGCGAAGAAAAGCGGCCAAAATCCCGGCCTTCATTCCGCCTATTTCGACTTCAACGACGCTCTCCTGCCGATTGGTGCCAACATGTGGGTCTCGCTGGTCCAGAACCAGTTAAAGACGGCGTGATCGGGATCAAGGCTGAGATTCCAGTCGATTGACAGGATCTCGCGACCGACGAAATATGCCCTGATGGAGACGCTTGACGCCAAAGCCCTGCGAATGTTTACCGCCGTCGTTCGTACGGGTTCGATCCGTAGCGCGGCCGAGCATCTGCATGTGGCGGCATCCGTTGTCTCTCGTCAGATTGCCGAGACCGAAAAAAACGTCGGCCTGCCGCTCTTTGAGCGAAGCAGTCGTGGTGTAGGGCTCACCGACGCCGGCAGGCTGGTGCTTGAGCACGCACAGCGTGTCATCGAGGACAGCAATCTTCTCTCCGAACAGCTCGACCAGCTGCGTAGCGTCCAGCAGGCCCGTATCCGCATATGCTGTGGTGAGGGCTTTCTGGGCGACATGATCGAACATGGCCTCAAAAGTTTCGTGAATATCTACCCAACGGTTGCGTACTCCCTGACACTCGGCAGTACAGATGATGTGCTCGATACTGTTGCGAATGGCGATACCGATATCGGCATCGCCTATAATCCGGTAATCGACACACGCATCCGGTCTCTGGCGATTTCCCGCCAACCGCTTTGCCTGGTGGCACCCAATGGACATGCCCTGCTCGAGCGAAAAACTGTGCTGCTGCGGGATTGTCTGGCAGAATGTCGCTACGCTCTTCTCAGCAAGGGACATGGTGTCACGCAATTGGTTGGCCGCGTTGCAGCAGACTGCGGGGTCGCCGTTGCTCCTTTGGTGGAAACGCCCTCAATCGACGTCCTGCGTCGCTTCGTTATGGCTGGCCTTGGCGTTACCTTCCTGCCGCACTTTGCCGTAACGACTGAACTCACTCGCTCCGCACTCGGTGTTGTCGAACTGAGTGACCCGCTTTTGTCACAGGCGAGCGCCCATCTTCTGGTCAAATCCCGTCGCCGACTGCCTGCCTCGGTCGAGCGCCTTGCAAGCCATCTTGCCGTTGAGATGGCCGCCTTCAAGCTCTGAATAGAGCGTTGCTCCACTCGCAACGCGTCGTTCCCGACACCTAGACTATCGGTACCGGGACGAAGATGAGAACGTTCGCCATCACCAAACCAGCAGAGCGCATTGCTCTCTAAAAGGGAACGTTCAATGTCGACAGACGAAAAGGTTACAGTCGGGGTCATCGGACTTGGCAGCATGGGGCTTGGCATGGCTCAAACGCTTGCGTCCAGGGGCTTCCGCACACTTGGCTTCGATCTCAGTGCAGAGCGCCGCAACCTTGCCTCCAAGTCGAACATCGAGCCTCTCGATACGATTGCAGCAGCTTTCGAAGCCAGCGATTTCCTTGTCTTTTCATTGCCGACGGCAAAAGACGTGGCTGATGTCGTCAATCAACACGTCGACATCCTGGAGAAGCGAAAGAGCGCTCATGTCATCATCATCGACACGTCGACGTCCGAGCCAGATGTCAGCCGTGAACTCGCCGACCGCCTCGTTGCTCTCGGACATGGTTTCCTCGATGCTCCGGTCAGCGGTGGCCCGGCAGGCGCGGCGTCCGGCAAGCTTACCATGATGCTTGGCGGAAGCGAGGAAGACGTGGCTTTTGCGCGCCCCGTCATCGAGGCACTGGCTGCCAAGGCTTTGCATGTCGGCGCAAGTGGTGCAGGCAACGTTGCAAAACTGGTCAACAACCTTTTGGCAGCCGCGCATATGGTCACCACCAGCGAAGCACTGAAACTCGCACTTGCTGGCGGTATTGACCCGGAGGCTGCATTGCGTGTCCTCAATGCCGCATCCGGTCGTTCGATGATCAGCGAAGTTCATTTCCCGACCTGGGTCATGTCAGACCGTTTCGATAGCGGGTTCTCCATGGGCCTGATGCGCAAGGATGTCCGTCTCGCCAGTGAATTGGCACAGCGCACGGGCGCTGAACTTCCAATGGCCGACCTAGTGGCCAAGCTCTGGGCCGGCTCCACCGAGCTCAAGGACGGCGACGACTTCACCCGCATGGGTGCTTTCAAACCAGCTTCGCACTAAAGGACTGCAGATTATGAGCAAGAACGAAATCATCCTCGATCAGGGTCCGCGTGTTCGTGAGCTTCTCAAAGGCTTTTTCAGCACCGAGGAAATCGGTAGCCTCGTCAATGGCGAGATTGTTTTTGGAGGAGGCGAAACACTCACCCTCACAGATCCCTCCTCGGGTAAAGCCTTCGCAACCTTCAAGGATGCCGATCATTCCGTTATCGATGCGGCCATGGATGCCGCCGCCATAGCACAGCGCGCATGGATGAAGATCACCGCTTCGGCTCGCGGCCGCATCATGTTCGAAATCGGCCGCCAGATCCGCGACAACGCCGCCGCGATTGCCGAAATCGAGAGCCGTTCAGCCGGCCGCCCCATCCGCGATATCCGCGGTGAGGTGGTCAAGGTCGCGGAAATGTTCGAATATTACGCCGGATGGTGCGACAAGCTTCACGGTGATGTCATTCCCGTCCCAACTTCGCATCTCAACTATACCCGCAACGAGCCGATCGGCGTTGTGGTGCAGATAACACCATGGAATGCACCTCTTTTCACCGGCGGATGGCAGATCGCGCCAGCACTTTGCGCAGGCAACGGCGTTGTCATAAAACCGTCTGAACTCACACCCCTCAGCACACTGATCCTTGGTCTGCTCTGCGAACGCGCTGGTGCGCCACGCGGGCTTGTCAACGTGATCGCCGGCCAGGGAACCACTGCGGGCCAGGCTGCCATCATGCATCCGAAAACCGGCCTTGTGGTGTTTGTCGGTTCTGCCCATGCCGGATCGCTGATCGCAGCAACGGCGGCAAGAAGTGTAGTTCCCTGCATTCTCGAACTCGGCGGCAAATCAGCAAACATCGTCTTCGACGATGCGGATATCGAGCGCGCCATTCTTGGCGCCCAATCAGCAATCTTCGGTGGCGCCGGCCAGAGTTGCGTTGCCGGTTCGCGTCTCCTCGTTCATCGCTCAATCCACCAGAAATTCGTGGAACGCTATGCCTTTGCCGCTAACAAGATCCCGGTCGGCAATCCTTTTGAGGACACAACGCAGGTAGGCCCGATCAACAATCTTCGCCAGTGGACCAAGATCACCGAGATGGTACAGCAGGGCGTTAGCGAAGGCGCAACGCTCGCCGCAGGCGGCGGTCGGCCTGAGGCGCTGGAAGGAACTGGCGGCTTCTACTTCTCCCCGACCATTCTTGACAACGTCTCTCCGACAGCCACGCTTTCCAAGGAAGAGGTATTTGGGCCTGTTGTCGGCGTTACGCCGTTCGACACGGAAGAGGAAGCGATTGCGCTTGCCAACGACAATCCTTACGGTCTTGCCGGGGCCGTCTGGACGCAGAATGTTGCACGCGCCCATCGTGTGGCGTCACAGGTACGGGCCGGAACTTTCTGGATCAACGGGTACAAGACCATCAGCGTCATGTCGCCGTTCGGCGGCTTCGGAAAGAGCGGATATGGCCGCTCGAGCGGCAAGGATGCACTGATGGCCTATACCCAGACAAAAAGCATCTGGGTTGAGACCGCAGCAGAACCCGCCGTCGCATTTGGTTACGTCGGCTGATGTTATCCGGGGGGCCGGTGCAAGCCGGCCCCTTTCTTTACAGGGAATCAGAAATGCCAGGGTAATTGGCGGCATAGATTTCCTGAAACTGCGTCCATCAATCTCGAACGGTCCGCTTTGCGCGGCACATTGAGGCCCCTTGTAGGAAGGCAGGCTCGTTCCCGAGCCAGAGGGTCGTATGTCGCTTAGAAGCAGGGAAAGGCCGTTGGCGCACACCTTCGCGAAGGCGTACGCTACGCACTGCGACTATGTTTCCATGGAGAGCAGACGATCATCATCCAACTGATTCATCGCTGCCTCCTTTTCCAGCTTTGCATGCGTTTCGGATAACCGGTCAGAGATCAACCATGTCGGCGACTTCGACCGGCAGGCCCGTCTGGAAAGAGCGGTTTGCAGCAAGGCCGGTCAGGATCGACATGGCACCGTCACGAAAATCTGCGGCGAAGGCACTGCCCGAGTTCGAGCCGCCAAAAATATCTGCGAGCATGCGCCTGTCGCCGCCGCCGTGACCGCCCTCCTCCATCAGCACCGGTACGACACGCGGTTCGCCATGCAGCGGGAAATGATAGAGCTGGATCCCCTTTGCCTCGCCTTCATTTTCTGAAGAGCCGCCAGCATTAATGTAGGAGGTTTCGCGAACCATGAGCTCGATTCGTCCTTTCGAGCCGTTGAAGGCGACGTTGAATCCTTCCCAGGGCGCATAGGTGTTGAGCGAATAGGTCATTACCGCACGGTTCCTGTAGCGCACCATGACCTGCATCGTGTCTTCGATGCTGATGCCGTCGCCAAAGACGTTCTGGTCACGCTGATAACCGTCCTCATGTTCGGCATCCCAATAGAGCGCTTTCTGGACCGGGCTTTCGGTCAGGTCGATGGCAAAGGGATCGGCCTTCGCGGCCGCAACCTTGGTGGTGCGGGTATAGGGCGTGAACAGGCCGCGCTCCTCGGCATTGGCGCGGCCATAGAAGCGCAGATCGCCCATACCGAAGACCGTCTGCGGTTGGCTTTGCAGCCAGAAATTGACGAGATCGAAATGGTGGGTGGACTTGTGGACCATAAGGCCGCCGCTGTTGCGCTTGTCACGATGCCAGCGACGAAAATAGTCGGCTCCGTGCTTGGTATCGAGCAACCACTCGAAATGCACGGAATACACGTCACCGATGCCGCCTGAAGCGATGAGCTCGTGGACCGCCGCATTATGCGGGGCATAACGGTAATTGAACGTGACGCGGACTGAGCGACCCGTCCGCTTTGCCGTATCGATGATCTGCTGGCATTTGACCACATCCGTCGTCATCGGCTTCTCGGTGATTACGTCGCGGCCAGCCTCCAATGCTGCGACAATGTAGATGTGGTGGGTACGGTCGATCGAGGTGACGATCACGACGTCGGCACCCGTCTCATCAAGCATGCGGCCAAAATCCTCGGCCTTGTAGGTCGGCAACTGGCTGAGGCCGAATTCCTCAATCAGAACCTTGTTGGTGTAATCCATGCGGGTCTGGTTGGTATCGCAGAGCGCTGCCAGTTCACTATTCTCACTGTAATCGCGAGCAATGGCTTCGTAAAACATGCGGGCACGCGCGCCTGTGCCAACCAGCACGTACTTTTTCTTGGCCATGGACTATCTCCTCTTCCTTTCACGCCAAACCGTTCCGATTGATGATGCCGGTCCGGCGCATCCATGTGTTTCTGATATCTCTTGAGAAGGACGCTTCGCCTTACTGTGGCCAGCGCAACCTTCGGCATCGAATAGCTGGCAATCTCCGAGTGCAGCTCGATCATTTGACCGTCAGGACTACTGGCCTGAGGGCGGCATTGATCTCGCTGAAATGCCGGAAACACGTGCAGAATTGCGATGTCACCGAGATATCCGGCAGGCTCGACACGTTACTCACCGATCACCGGTCCCGCCCGTTACTGCTACTGACATGCATCCGAGGATGCTACGGGCCAGCTTCCCCGGTGAAAATCCGGTTGGCTGCATTGTTTTTCGATGTCGCCGACTCCTCCCCGAGTGCGCTTTCTTGGCAAAGACTAACTGTCACAAGACATATGGACAAATAGAATATTTCCGCCCAATCATAGAATTTCTTTATGAAGACGGGAGGCGAATATGGACAAGGCACTGGAGCAATTCGCGGCAGTTGCCGAAGCCGGATCATTTATGGCGGCAGCCGAAATACTGCACATCTCCCAACCGGCGCTGAGCTACAACATCAAGCGGCTGGAAACGTCATTGGGTGTGGAGCTCTTTCACCGCTCGGTGCGCGGCGTCCAGCTGACGCCCTATGGGGAAACGCTCTACAACAGCACTATCTTTATGAAGCGTCTTCACACGAATGCCCTTAACACGATTGCCCGGCAGAAAGCGGAGCTGGAAGAAGGCATCAGCATAGGCACGGGTTATTCGACCTGGATCCTGCTTTTGAAGGATTTTGTGATCGAACACTTCAAAATGCACCCGGCAGCGCCGATCAATGTCAGCATCGGCAACACGATGCGCTGCATGGACCAATTGGTCGCTGGCGATATTTCCCTGTTCATGGGGCATCGGATCGATCAGTTGAAAGCAGGGCTCGCGGTTGACTTCATTCCCCTGGGGCGAGCGACCGACGGGTATTTCGTCCGCGACGGGCACCCACTTCTTGAACGAACCCATTCGATAGACGAGATACGCGGCTATCCAACGACAATGGCGAATCCGATGGAAGCCCGACAAAAACGCCTCGTCTCAGGATCGGGTAAGCGGGATATCGATGGCATTGGTCATGCGTTCGCATGCAACTCGATGGACGCATGCATCGACTTCGCGCTCAATACAAACTCGGTGCTGATACACAGCGATGTGCTAAGAGACTACTTTGTAGAGAAAGGCCTGCGAGAGGTGAAGATCGTCCCATCAGGGGCCGGTCGCCGCGCTTTGATGGGATTTTACGTTTTACCGGAGGGCCGATCCAAGCCCAAGATCAAGGAAATCATCCAGTTGATATCAGCCCGAGCCGAGGCTGCAGGACTGTTTCCATCGACAGTTTGAATACACCTTGCTTTTCTCCGGTCGCTCGCGGCCATGGAAATCTTCCCAATTTTTTCATTGGTTATCTGGCACTCGCTCAGAGAAGGATCCGACCCCGAGACTGGCGAGAAGTCTGTTACGGAGGCTCGCAAAAATGGGGTCGGCATGGTCGCGTGGCGACTTCAGGTCGATTGGGACATCTTCTATGAAGCGGCCATTGTCGAGCACAAGCACTCTGTCAGCCAGTGAGATTGCCTCATCGACGTCGTGCGTTACCAATAACACCGCAGGTCGATGCCGAAAACAAAGCTCTCGCAACAACTCGTGCATTTTTAAACGGGTAAGGGCATCCAGAGCGCCGAACGGTTCGTCTGCAAGAAGAAGCTCAGGTTGCCTAACAAGCGAACGAGCCAGCGCCACGCGCTGCTGTTCACCACCAGATAGCTCGATAGGCCAAGCGGAATCACGACCTTCCAGCCCGACTTCCACGAGCGCCTGCTTGCCAGTCAGGCGTTCATTTTTCGGCAGCCCAAGCGTAACATTTTGAATGACGGTTTGCCATGGAAGCAGGCGCGCGTCTTGAAATACCACCGAAACATTGTCGGGCGTCAGCAACGTACCCGATCCCTCAGTTCCGTAGTCCAACCCCGCGAGAGCCCGCAGAAATGTACTTTTTCCTGAACCACTACGCCCGAGCATGGCAACAAACTCGCCTTGCCGGATATCGAGGTCGACGTTGTCGAGCACTTTCTTTTGACCAAAACTTCGGCTGACATTGCGTATATGGACAGCAGTTTCATCGGTATTCAATGTGCCAAGGTGCGACGCCATGAGAGCAATCTCCTTTCAAGAAGGCGAACAAGACTGTCGGACACCAGACCCAGAAGTGCATAAATGACGATGCCAACCAGAATGACGTCGGTCTGACCATATGTGCGAGCAAGGTCGATCATGTAACCCAGCCCGCTTGTGGCGTTGATCTGCTCGACCACAACAAGTGAAACCCAGCACAATGTCACGGCAAATCGTAGCCCCAACAAGAAACCGGGCAACGCTCCCGGTAGCACAACCTGAAAAATGAAGTCTCGCTGGCTCATCTTGAGTGTTTCCGCGAGTTCAACATATCGGCTGTCGATACTGCGCAGCGCGTTATGCGTGTGTATGTAAACCGGGACAATCACTGCCAGGATGATTGTGGTAATTTTCATCTCCTCACCGATTCCGAACCACAGGATCAGCAAAGGGATCAGCGCCATGGTTGGCACAGCGCGTTTGATCTGAACGGGGCCATCAATGAGGGCTTCACCGATACGCGATAGTCCAGAGACAACTGCGAGTACAGTACCGACTATCAATCCGATACTGAGGCCTATCAGCGCTCTATATGACGATGTTATCAGGTTATCTTGCAGACGCCCCTGTTCGATCAGCCTGACAAACGCACCGACCACTGTCCATGGAGCAGACAGAATCCTCGGGTCTATCAGTCCAAGGGCCGAACCCGCAGCCCAAATCAAAATCAGCAAGAGAGGCCCAATGTGTAAGCCGAAGGGGATTTCGGCACCAGGTCCAAGGCGCTGCCTCACGCCGTTTTGTAATCGTATGCGACCGTTTTTAGACGCCTTTTGTGAAAGGGCGCCTGGGCGCTCGTTGTCCACTTCCCATGTTGTCGCCATGTTCATTGTTCCTTCGCCATATGCAGTGGATGAGGGATTCACTGCCCTTGGGCTAGAGCGGATACACCGAGCTTTTCGAACCGATTGTCGAATATTGCCTCCACGTCGAATGGCTTGTAGCCAAGTTGGTCAGCCAGCAGGTTGATTGTTGCTTGGTGGCGCTCCTTAACATCCCGCCAGTCGCCGGAAACCACCTGTTCCCCTGTCAACTCGATAAGGTACTTGCCGTCTTCCTCGCTCAGTCCCTCCTTGCCGACGTAATACTCTTTAAGCCATCGCTCGGGATTTCGGTTAACCCAGTCGTTAGCTTTCGCCCAGAGACCGACAAACTCAGCCAGCGCTGCGGCCTTGGCTGGATCGTCCAGCACCCACTGTGGTGCGTAGAGGTGGCCGGGATCGTCTCGCAATCCATGTTCAACCAGAGAGGCACCGTCTGAACCATACTGCGAAATGTAGCGTCGGATGTTCACGCCGCCAATCGGTGCGATATCGACCTGTTTGCTTGCAAGCGCTTTGGGATAGACATCGGCAGTGCTAGGTAGTTCAACGAGCGTGACATCATCTTTTGTAAGGCCAACGCTTTGCAAGGCTCTCAGCACCAGTGTGCCCTGCGCTTGCCCAGGACTGAAGGCGATACGCTTGCCCCGGAAATCGGCAAGACCCTTTACTTCAACCCCTGGAGCCACGCCGAAACGGTAAATTGGATTTGCGATCGGGTCGCGTCGCTCTTTGTAGGCGATATTGCGTACCGGCAAATTGTTCCAGTTTGCAAATATGGACGGGATTTCGGCGACTGACCCAACATCGAGGGCGCGGGCGCGAAACGCCTCCGATGTTTGTGGACCACCGCTGATATTTGCCCATCTCACCTCGAAGCTTAACTCCTTGTCGAGACCCGACAGTTCGAGCGCTTTTTGGGTAACTGGGTCACCAATCGTCAGTACCGTCCCCTCTGGAACCGCGGTTGCAAGGGGAGTATCGCTGGCGGAATTCGCAATACCGGATTGAATGCTTACTGCACAAAAAACTTTCACGGCGAGTTTTGTTAGACGTGTTAATTGCATGTCGTGCTTTCCCCGTTGATATTGGTGCAACTACGTTGGAAAGCTCATGCTCATATATTGTATATAAAATTTATAGACTATTAGATCTAAGATTGGCCTCGAGAATAAAAAATTCTTCCGTCGACATGGACCGAAGCATCCGGCTCGTCCGCCAACCAACCTGCAACGAGCGGATAAATCGATCACAAAGGCCACGCAGACGCCGCGAAGCCAACCGAGCCGCATTTGATGATGCGAACCGACAGCTGGCCCTTTGACTGTTGATCCTTCGAAATCTAGTTTTTGCGGACGACCGGTACCACTGTTTGCGAGGCTTGGGAGCGAAAGCAAGGACGGATAAACTGGCTAACACGCCAGGTAATCGCACGGGGCGAAGTCCTCGCTCAATGCAAGATGGAAGACGATGATCGACCTTAGAGATGCTAATTATTTTGTCACGGTTGCCGAAGCGGGGAGTCTCGCGCTTGCCGCAGAAAAACTTGGACGCACGCAGCCTGCTTTGACCAAATGCATACAGAGGCTGGAGGACGACCTGCGGATTGAGTTGTTTCGTCACGAGGGACGGCAACTCGTCCTGACAGAGGCGGGCCATGTATTCCTAACACGTATGCGCAGTCTTCTCGGTTTTGCGACCGAAGTCCGACGCGAGATGTCGGATCTCGGAACCGGCGTCGCTGGTTCGATAAAAATAGGCAGCGCAGCCACGACGGCGGAATATATGCTGCCGCATTTGACAGCTCAGTTAATCAACCAAGCACCCGCAGTGACTTTGGAGCTGACAGTGGGCATGAATGACGTACTCATGCGTGCGCTCATTGAAAAGTCCATCGACCTTGTCTTCGGGCCACTAACACGGTCTACAAGCGAGAGCGAACGGTTCGAATCTTTTTCGCTAACCAGTGATGACGTTGTCGCTGTTGCCAGTAACGATCACCCCATTTTCGATCATCCGCTAACACCTGAGACCCTGGCTGCATATAAATGGGTACTCGCAGGGCCGGGAGTTGCCACGCGTCAGTGGCTGGAGAGTACGTTCCGGTCGCTTGGATTGAACGAACTTCAAGTGCAGATGGAAACCAGTTCCATCTTTCTTCTGCCGAGACTGATTTCAGAGACAAAACTGCTTAGCTTCATCTCCAGACGTAATCTGGCCCCCGGCGCCGTAGGCGAGCATCTGCGTGAAATCCCGCTGGAGGCAACAACGATGCGCCGCGAGTTCGGTATCATCCGCTTGCGTGAGGCCTATTTCACGCCGGCAGCCAGATTGCTGGTGCGGATTGCAGAAGAGAGCAGAGCACAGTTCGAAAACCGCCCTCTGCCGGGTACGGAGAGTTCCTTCTGAGTAACCGTGCCTGACGACAGCCATCCGCAGTCAGGCATCGGACCGGCCCTATCGGTGAAAGGGGATGACACCGATAACGATGGACACGCCCAACATGATGAGTGACGCGGCAACCGACCAACCAATGGTGAACTTCTGGGTCTCACCGTAGTTGAGGTCCAGACGACTGACCAGCAGGTAGGTGGAGGCAACCAGTGGACTGAGGATATGCACCGGTTGGCCGACCAGGGAGGCACGTGCCATTTCCGCTGCGGTGATCCCGTAATGTCCTGCGGCTTCGGCAAGAATGGGCAGCATTCCGAAGTAGAACACGTCATTGGAGACGAGCCACGTGACCGGAATACTCAGTAGCGCCGTGATGACGGCCATGTAGGGACCAACCTGTTCCGGGATGATCCCCACGATCGATTGGGCAAGGGCACTGGCCATGCCGGTTTCATTGAGTATCCCGATGAAGACGCTGGCCGAAAACAACATGGCAGCGACTGAAAGGATAGCCGGTGCGTGATTGGCGAGCACATGCTGTTGAGCCGAGTATTGCGGGAAATTGACAGCCATAGCGATGGCCGCGCCGATCATGAAGAGGTAGGAAAGCGGCAGGAGTTCCAGCACCAGCGAGGTCATCAGCGCAATGGTGAGTGCCCAGTTGAAATATAGCTTCCAGCCAGGCACGCCCCGGGCTTCGAGCAACTGGGCAGAGTTGAATTCGATTATACCAACCCGCTTACGTTCGCGAACACCGAAAATCCACGCCATCACGAATGCCCAGGCGACACAGGCAAGCAGCGGAATGATGAGCGGAGTGAAAACATCGCCCATTTCGACCTTCATGGATGCGGCCGCACGCGCAGTCGGGCCACCCCAGGGAAGGAGATTGCCCACCCCCGTGCACTGCAAGAGAAGACAGGCCACCATTGGCAACGACAGACCAAGCCTGCGATACAGCGGCATGAATGCGCCAAGCGTGATCATGTAGACCGTTGCGCCATCTCCATCGAGAGCGACAAGGTAACCGAGAGCCACCGTACCGATGAAAATCTTGACAGGATCACCGCCAACCGCGCTGACGATCCGTTTGACGATCGGGTCGAACAAGCCGGCGTCCGTCATCACCATGAAATATATCATCGCAAAAATCAGCAGCACGCCCGTCGGAGCAATCGTCCTGATACCCTTGACGACCATGTCGCCCATATCGGCACCGAAGCCGCCGATCAACGCAAAGACGGTCGGCACCAGAATAAGCACTGTCATGGCCGACATGCGGCCACTGATCAGCAGGTAAATGAAGCAAGCAAACATTGCGAAGCTGAGTGCAATGAGCACGATAAAATCCTCCTCCCACAGGCATGCAGCCCGCGAGTAATTTCGATTGAATTGCCTTTAAAGATGCAAGGCTAGAATTTTGCGGCCTGTCGGCCTCTGCCGCATGACGGCAGCGCCTCCCGTGACGTTACCCAGTCCCAACGCCCCACCGGCGACGCGCTGATCAGACCGGTAGACCTTTCGCTCGCAGAATGGCGTCGAAACGCTCAGGGTCCGAGGTACCCTTGACGTTGCTTTCGCGGATCTTTGCTTCTCGCTCAAGATGCGCGTGGGCCTTGGGCAGGAGGGCGGCAGCGTCTTCGGCTGGAATGGCGATCACACCGTCAAGATCACCCAAGACAAGATCGCCCGGCTGGACCACAAGCCCTCCGACGGAAACCGGAACATTGATCTCGCCCGGACCTTCCTTGCTCGGGCCGCGATGTGTATGCCCGCGGGCAAAAACCGGCATCTCGCCCTCAGCCCATTCTGCCAGGTCGCGAATGGCGCCATCAATGACGAAACCACCCAGCATCTTTGTCATTGCGGTTGTTCGGATCAACCCGCCGATGACCGCCTGCGTAAGATCGCCTCCGCCGTCGATCACGATGACGTCGCCAGCCTGCGCCATCATCATCGCCTTGTGGACCATGAGATTATCACCGGGCCTGACACGCACGGTCACGGCCTGACCAAAAAGAATCTTGGCGCCGTGATAGGATTTCAAACCCATCGAGCCGATCGACCGCCCCATGCAGTCTCCTGCGACCGCAACCGGAACTCTGCCGAACTCTTCAAGAAGATCTTTCGGCAGATCGGCGTGTCGCGGATTGATGTGATAGCCGGCAGGCCAGACGACAGCCGTCTTGGTTTCACCGCTCATGGAAATACTCCTTTATGGATGGCATCGTTTTGGGGATTGACGCAGGCCGATATCGGCGGGGGCTCTCCCTTTAGAAAACCGAGAACATTTTCCGCCGCGCTCTTTGCCATTTCTGCAAGTGCGGCCAGCGTCGAGCCGCCCACATGCGGCGTGAGAACCACATTTGCGAGCCTCAGCAATTCATTGTCGGGCAAGATCGGTTCGTCAGCCGTGGTGTCGAGCCCTGCTGCGAAAAGCCGTCCCCCCTTCAGCGCCGAGATCAGAGCTGCCTCATCGACAACTTCACCGCGGGCAGTGTTGATGAGAATTGCCTGATTGGGCAGTTTTGCAAACGCGTCGGCATCGATCAGGCCGCGGGTATGTGCGTTCAGCGGAACATGCAGGCTCAACACGTCGCTGACCGGCAACAGTTCATCGACCGATCCCACCATGGAGATGCCGTCCATCGGCGCGACGCGCCCGTAGCCGGGATCATACGCTGCGACGTTCATGCCGAGCGCGAGGCACGCTTTGGCAAGGCGCTGACCGATCTGACCGCAGCCGACCAGACCAAGCGTGCGACCGCTCAGCTCCAGACCATCCTGGGCGCGGGACCAGCGTCCGTCTTTGATTTCTGCATCCATCCAAGCGATCTTGCGGGCACAAGCGAGCATCAGGCCGAGTGCCATTTCAGCAACCGACTGCGCATTGGCCCCAGGCGTGACAAAGACCGGGATGTTGCGGGCCGTGGCGGCTGCAACATCAATGTTGCTGACGCCGACCCCGTGTTTTGAAATGACTTTGAGACTCGGGCAGCTTGCTATTGCCCTTGCTGAAAGGGTGACAGTGCGAGAGATAACCGCATCGATCTGGTTGGCGGCCATAATATGGTCGACCGCTGCTTCATCGCCGCCCGCGTCCAGATAGATCAGTCTGCACCCGGCGGCCTCCAGCACAGAGACACCTTTGGGATGGAAGGCTGATGCAGTTATGAAAATCGTGTAGGCCAAGATATCTCCTCCATAGTGCCGAGGTCGCCAAGGAGGTGCAATATCTGCCCGTCGACGCCATCTACCGTTCAATGAAAGGAGCCTGCAATCGATCTGCGGTCGATGTTGCAGAAATAGGATTTGCCCGGCTCCTCCACACGGTCATTCGACTTTATGGACCGAGAACATCAAATCAATTTCATTATTTTCATTTTCATATTCCTGCGGGGAATATTTTCCGCACTCCAGCCGCGAAGATGGCCGGCGGCGGGCCAATCACCTTAATTTGGCAGGATGTGTATCCGGTGATCGGCAGTTGTCACCAGACCCAGCGGCATCAGTCGTAGCGTCTGCCATCGGTTCAGCGGGATCATGCACAGTCATGGCATCCAGGCGCACCTTCGGCGCAGCATTGGCAACGGAAGCCCCAGACAAAAGAAGTTTGCTGTCCTGTGTATTTTATTCGATTTCCGCCGTCGCCTGAATGATACGATCGACGAGTACTTGGCTTGCCGTGGGAATGTACCCACCCTTGCGCATGAAAATTCCGAAATGGCGTTCCAGGGTCATTTCCGGGATAGGCAGTTCAACCAGATTTTCACCACCGTTTGTCCGAGTGAGGTTCTGCCGTGATGTGAAGCTGAGCAGATGGGTACGCGCGATCAGCTTCGGCATCAGCGGCAACGAACTGATCTCCACCTGCACGCGTGGGGGCGGTAGTGAGAGCCGTTCAAAAGCGCGTTCGAGCCAGACGCGCATTCCGACGCTCGATTGTGGCAGTATCCATTTGAACTCGTTCAAATCCTCCAGCGCAACCGGCCGTCCCGCCAGCGGATGATCGCGGCTGGCGACTATAACCACATGATCCTTCATGATCGGCAGACAGTCGAATTCATCGCTTTCGTAGACGGGACTGATGACCACATCGAGTTCATCTCGCCGCAGGTTATCCAGCAGTAAGTCTGTCATGCCTACGGTGAGCTTCAGCGTAACATCCGGGCTCGACCGCGTCAGGTTCTGAAGGATTTCCGGCATCAGAAATTCGGTGATGGTTGCAACGACGCCCAGCCGTGCATGTCCGCGCGATCCATTGACGTAATCATGGATCTCGCGCTGCGTTTCATCGATCGACTGGATGATGTGCTTTGCCCGGCGAATGAGTACATTGCCGACCGGCGTCGGGACGATAAGGCGCCCCTTGCGCTGAAACAGTTTCGTCTCGGCCTCTTCCTCCATGCGCATGATGCATTTGGTCAGCGCAGGCTGGGTGACGTTCATCCGTTCGGAAGCGAGCCGCAGATTGCCACACTCGCTGATGGCAACAAGGTACCGAAGATCGCGTTCATTCATCTAATATATTCCTATCGGTTATCGGATTTGGAATATTATCCATTGGACGTCATCGATTTCTTGGCGATATCGTGACTGCATTGAGATTTCAAGCATCACGCCAACGCCTGTCGGCGCATCATGCTCCCAAAGGCCCCTGCTGAGGAGAGCAGGCCCAGCTGCTTGAAGTTTTTGCAAAGTGCAGACTTGGTTGGGAGGACCATATGAACGCGTTCAGGAAGTTTCTCATTTCGACGGCCATCGCCGTCTCGGCCACGGTCGGCCAGATGGCTCCGGCGACTGCAGCAGAAATCCGCGTCGCCGGTGGCGTCGGGATCCTGTTTGCACCGATTCACGTGATGAAGCAGGGCCAGCTTGTCGAAAAACATGCCAGGCAGATGGGGCAGGATCTTTCCCTGCAGATGCTGAGCTTCCCAAGCGGCAGTGCAGTGACCGACGCGCTTCTGTCGGGAAATGTCGATATCGTTGCCGCAGGTGTCTCAAATGCGGTGCTGCTCTGGTCGCGCACCCGCGGCGACGTCAAGAGTATCGCAGCAGTCAGTGGCACGAAAAGTGTGCTCGTCACCAAGGATCCAGCCGTCAGGACCCTTAAGGATTTCAAGGAAACAAGCCGTATTTCGGTAACGTCCCTAAAGGTCTCCAACCAGGCGATCTATCTCCAGATGGCTCTGGACAAGGAATTCGGCGACGCCAAGAAATTCGATCCCATGATGGTTCAGCTGGGTTTTGCCGATGGCGTACAGTCGATGATGAACCCAAAAGGGCCAACCGACGCGATGTTCGCAGGTCCGCCCTATTACCAGCAGCTGCTCGAACAACCCAACATGCATGCGGTCCTGACGACTCTCGATGTTGCCGGGCCGACGACTAACCTGCTGGCATTCAGCACCACCGCGTATCACGATGAAAACCCCGAAGCGATCAAGGTCTTTCTCGCAGCTCTCAACGAGGCGCAGGACATGATCAACAAGGAGCCGAAGAAGGCAGCCGAGCTATATCTCGCGTCGACAAAGGAAAAGTTCACGGTCGATCAGCTGGCCGGTATGTTCGCGGAAGAGGGAAATATCTTCCAGTCGCTACCGCTCGGCGTGCAGCAAACCGCCTCCTTCATGGCCAAGATCGGCCTCATCAAGACCGCCCCTGAAAGCTGGCGGGAATTCTTTTTCCCCGATCTGCAGTCCGCACCACAGGCGGAACACGCGAACTGACCATTACAACAGGGAGGAAACCGCGATGAACGTCAATCTGCCGTCGTCCGGAAACCAAATTCGGAAAATCACGAAAGCGGAACCGATTCTCGATATTTCCGATGTCACACTGCAATATACCGCCGGCCATCTTTCTATCCTCGCGACACATAAGGTCAGCGCCCAGGTTTTCAGCGCCGACCGCTTCGTCCTGCTTGGCCCTTCCGGCTGCGGCAAATCTACGCTCCTGAAGGCGATAGGAGGCTTCCACAAGCCAAGCGAAGGCGAGATCCGTCTTCACGGCAAAAAAGTCGTCGGCCCCGGACCTGACCGGATGATGGTGTTCCAGGAGTTTGACCAGCTCTTGCCGTGGAAGACCGTCGTCCAGAACGTCATGTTTCCGTTGGTCGAGTCCGGTAAGCTGAAGAGCCGCAAGGAGGCAGAACAACGCGCGCGCCACTATCTCGACAAGGTCAACCTGACCAAGTTCGCGGATAATTATCCTCACATGCTGTCAGGCGGCATGAAGCAGCGTGTGGCGATTGCCCGCGGAATGGCGATGGAACCCGACATCCTGCTGATGGACGAACCGTTTGCAGCCCTTGATGCCCTCACCCGCGTCAAGATGCAGGACGAATTGCTGGAGCTTTGGGACGATACCCACTTCACCGTCCTTTTTGTCACACACTCGATCGCCGAGGCCATCAAGATCGGCAACCGCATCCTTCTTCTTTCGCCCCATCCCGGCCAGGTGAAGGCGGAACTGAACGGTCTTTCCCGCGACGACGCCACTGGAGCCAAGGGCAGCGCACTGGAACGGGACATTCACGACATGCTGTTTGCCGAGAAGGCAAGCCAGGAGGTTCAACATCATGGCTGACGTCAGCGCATCACCGCTTCACAACTACCGCCCCGAGATCCGCCGCGAGCCGGCAGGTGCCGAAGCCTTCGGCATGGTCGAGCGCAAGCTAACCATCTGGGAAAAGATCTACGGCTCGGGACCTGCGCGCAAATTCTTCATTCTCGCGCTTCTTGCCATTGCATGGGAAATCTACGGGCGCGCTGTCGATAATCCGCTATTGTTTCCGACCTTTTCGGAGACGGTTTCAGCACTCGTTGCCGGTATTGGGTCGGGTGAACTCCTGCAACGGATCTGGGCCTCGTTGCAAGTTCTGCTGACAGGATATGTCATCGGCATATTCGCGGCCGCGGCACTGACGATGGTGGCAATCAGCACCCGCATCGGCGAGGATCTTATGGTGACGCTGACGGCCATGTTCAGCCCGCTGCCAGCGATCGCGCTGCTACCGCTCGCGCTGATCTGGTTCGGCCTCGGATCGGCAAGTCTCGTCTTCGTGCTGGTCCACTCGGTTCTGTGGGCGGTGGCGCTAAACACGTTCTCCGGCTTTCAGTCGACCTCCCGCACTCTACGGATGGTTGGTCGCAACTACGGGCTCAAGGGCTGGCGCTTTGTCAGCCGCATCCTGATCCCTGCGGCACTGCCCAGCATCGTCACAGGGCTGAAGATTGGTTGGGCCTTTGCATGGCGCACGCTCATTGCCGCCGAGATGGTCTTCGGCGTCTCTTCAGGCCAGGGCGGGCTCGGCTGGTTCATCTTTCAAAGCAAGAACATGCTGGACATCCCATCGGTATTCGCCGGCCTGCTGAGCGTCATCCTGATCGGCTTGTTCGTCGAAGGCGTCCTTTTCAAACTGCTCGAAGACCGCACCGTCCGCCGCTGGGCGATGCAGAACTGACGCCTGCGTTCGCGGGCCCAAAACTCTGGAGGATTAAATGAACACCAACGTTGCGACTAAGGACATCGGCATAGACAGGACCGATCTCGTCGAGACCATTGCCGACTATTTCCGCTCCGAACACTGGCGCAAGGTGATCGAGGTTCTAAGCATAACGCAGGAGCCGATCTACCATGCCCACGCCTATATCGAGACGCAAATCCACCCGCTCAGCCTGGAGGCCATAGTAAAGGGCTATTTCAACAAGATCGGCCGGCCGGTGCATCGTAAGATCGAGATATTCACCTCCGGGCAGGTGGCTGATTCCGGTTCCATCCACGGGATCGAACCGCATGGCATGCCGCATTTCGACCTGTTGTGGAAATATTCGAAGACGGCCCTGATCGAGCCTGCAAAGCGCGATCACAATGTCGAATACTGGGGTCAAAACTATATGGACCAGTTCTACAAGAAATTTCCGTTCAAGACCAAATTGACGGCACAGGAACAGGCCGAACTGGACGGTTATTTCGAGACGGCCGCATTCACAAAATACTGTGAACTGAACGAACATCCGGACGTCGTGCATATCCACGCCAATGTCGAAACCTCAGCACATCCCGATCTCATCCGCGCCGCGGCGCTGAAGGCGATGGTCAAGCGGGGCTGGGAGATCGAGGAAGCGGTTCCTGTCGCCTTCCAGATGCGCGGCCAGATGCACGGCAAGATCGTCTTCATCGGCAACACGCCCGAAAAGATCTTTGACATCGCTTGGGCCTTCAACCCCGCCGTCACGCTCATCCCGAGCACCCGTTACTGGCTGACGACGGAAAATCCGACCTACGACGCCCGCACCATGCATGAATTGCCGCAGCTGCTGAAGCGCGATCCCTATCGCCAACTCTCCCTCGTGGAGATTGAAGCTGTCGTCGCGGCTATCTGACACACGTTTCCAAGGAAAAGACCATGACCTCTTCCCATTTTTCATCCGCCACCGGCCAGGGCGGTCGGGTAATTGCGGCACGCATTCATCCGGATCGCGACGTGCTGCAGTCGATCGAGGAAATCTGCCTCGCGCACAGCATTTTTTGCGGTCAGATCACGACGACGATCGGCAGCCTCAAGCGCGTCGCCTTGCATTACGTCAGCCGCGTGGAACCGGATCCGACACTCGGATACACGACCCAGCTGATCATGGAAGGGCCTTTCAGCCTGCTGACCGGCCAGGGACTGGTATCTCCGAGCGAAGAGCCCGGGCGCCTGAACATTCACTATCACGCAGTGATCAGTGGCGAAAACGACGTGGTCTATGGTGGCCATATCGAGCCGGGAACCATTACGCTGACCACGCTTGATCTCTTCATCAGCGAGGTTCAGGGCGTCGACATCATCCGTGGCCGAGATCCCCAGACCGGCGTCATCGTCACCACCATCCAGGCTGCGGCCGCTTGAAAGGCATATCCATGAAAGTCTTCATCACCCAGCCTCTGGAGCATGAGGCCGTCGCAATGCTCGAGAATGCCGGTATCGAGGTCGTCTGCAGCGGCGTCAGCCGTCCGCTGACACGCGAGGAGTTTCTTGCCGGTATCCAGGATGCGGACGGCGTGATCTTCGTCTGGCATACCGAAGAACTCGACAAGGAGGCATTCGATCATGCGCCCAAATTGAAGATAGCGGCACGGCGCGGCGTCGGTTACGACAACATCGATATTGAGGAAGCGGCGCGGCGCGGTGTCGAAGTTACCGTCACACCCGTACACACCCACACGATCGCCGATCTGACCTTCGGTCTAATGATCAATGCCGCACGCAAGCTGCACCATGCCGATGCCTTTGTGCGTGGCGGCCATTGGACGGAGGCCGGCACATGGGTTGCACAGCGTTTCATGGGCTTCGACGTCTCCTACAAAACGATCGGCATCATCGGCTTCGGCAAGATCGGCAAGCATATGGCGAAACGCGCGCGTGGTTTCGACATGGAGGTGCTCTATAGTGACGTCATCCGCCAACCCGAGGCGGAGAAGGAGTTGGGTGCCACTTTCGTCTCGCTCGACGAACTTTATGCGCGCGCCGATTTCATCTCGGTCAATTGTGCGCTGACGGAAAAGACACGGCGAATGATTGATGCTGATGCGATCGCCAAAATGAAGGATACGGCAGTTATCGTGCTATCTGCACGTGGCGGAATTGTTGATGAAGAGGCACTCTATCAGGCGCTGTCGACCGGTAAACTCGGCGCTGCGGGCCTCGATGTGTATGAGGAGGAACCGGTTTCGCCGGAAAATCCACTCTTGAAACTCGAGAATACCGCCTTCTCACCACATCTGGGCACAAGCGTCATGGAAACGCGCATCCGCATGGCAACGACAGCCGCAGAGGACGTGATCCGCGTTCTGAACCGGCAGGAGCCGATTTACTCACTTATTAAGCGAGCCAGTTAGCTGTCGGGTGTCGGATAGTGTCAGCCGCGAGTAGGTCTCAGCTCGCGGCGATATTTGTAATAGGTCCGCCCCCGACACAGCCGCAACGGCAGTGCAGGCAGGACTTCCCGAGATGCACATGGGTATAACGAAGCCCGGCAACACCAGTTGCCCGCCGATCCTCTCCTCCTCGCGCCCCATCCCGGCGGCGATGCGACCATCGATGATGCCGATATCCTGCGGCGCGGCATGTCCCCTCATTTGCGCGTCGCGCCGCACGAGATCGAAGGATTCTTGAAATCACGTATTGCAACTTGAGGGGATAATTTGCGCAACAATTTTTGTATGCACTTCTGGCACCATGCGTAACACTTTTGAAGATTTTGATGCTTGAGACGACAGTGGACGGTCTGCAGGCGGAGAAGGACTATCTCGCAGCTTTCATGGCCCCTGATCCGGTTCGCGCCGCCACCTATTTCGCTCCCGCTTCACGACGGCGCCGAATGAATACTAGACCCTTCCGGGCCGTCAGGTCCCGTCAGTCCGCGTAAGGTGCCAGAATATCCATCAGATCGCGTGGCTTCGCACCGGAACTTTGCAGCAATGCCCTTGAGGCGACCGCCTCCAGATGCTCCGCCATCATCGCCTCCGCCTTTTCCACCGGTCCGGTGCGGATCGCCTCGATCAACTCAAGATGCTCACTCACAGCGCAGTCTGAAGAATGAGGTCGCCCGAAGGCGGCAAGGGACAGGCCGGCGCGATAGCATATTTCCGTGACATAGCGGATCAGGATCGGCTTGCCGGTCATCTCCGCCAGAAGCACGTGAAAATCGGTAGCAAGCCGGATCGAAGTGCCCTCGGATCCGTGTCGCGCATCATGCTCTGCATCGACGATCCCCCTCAACTGCTTCACCTGCGCATCCGTCAGCCTGCCGGCAAGACGCCTCACCACCTGCTTTTCCAGGTCAAGGCGGATATCGAAAATATCCCGCGCGTCCTCGAAGGAGGGCGTGGCGACAACCGCAATGCGGTTGCGCCGCAGATCGACGAGGCCTTCTGCCGCCAGTTGACCGAGCGCATGTCGGGCAATGGTGCGACTGACGCCGAAGCGCTCGCCGAGCGAGTCCTCCGGCAGTCTGTCACCCGGCTGCAGCGCCCGCTCGATAATGGCGCGGCGCAAAGCCGTACAGATCGCTGCGACACGATCCCCTTCACTTCTTGCCGAACTCTTTTTGCCCGCCATCACGAACCCTCTGCTTCTGACAACTCGATAAGGGAGGTCACAGCAAAGATCAACTCGGCGCGGTGCCGCATTTGAATGCAGCTCAAGCCGAACTTGCCCAAAACTAGTGCATGCACTTATTGCATTCACTTTAGTAAGTGAATTCTCGTTCGTAAAATCCATCGATTCTGTAAGCATGCAATATGGCACGCTGATTGCATGCACTTTTCCGAAACGCTTTTGATGGTGACCTTATGCTGATTGTTCCTCAACCGACGACATCCGCTCCTCTTGCCGTGGAGCTATCCCAAGCGGCCGTCTCTTTCGGCCGGCAGGAAAAGGCCGTCGTCGCGCTGCAAGAAACCAGCCTGCGCATTGCCGATGGGGAATTCGTAGCGCTTGTCGGCCCGTCCGGCTGTGGCAAGTCGACCATCATGCGGCTCACCGCCGGCCTGCTGCAGCCGACCAAGGGTGCGGTCATCGTCGGCGGGCGGGAAGTCAGCGCCAAGGCGCTGCGCATCGGCATGGCCTTCCAGAACCCGACCATGCTTCCCTGGCTGACAATCGAGCGCAATGTCATGTTGCCGCTGAAAATCGTAAAGCCCTTCCGGTCTGAGTATCGGGCCAAGAAGAACGGCGAATTCCGCGACCGGGTTCGCGCACTGCTGACCGATGTCGGGCTCGACAAGTTCGCCAACCATTACCCGTGGCAACTTTCCGGCGGCATGCTCCAGCGTGCCAATCTCTGCCGTGCCCTCGTCCACGAACCGAGCCTGCTCCTGCTCGACGAGCCGTTTGGCGCGCTCGACCAGTTCACCCGCGAGGAACTATGGGGCACGATGCAGTCGCTCTGGATGAAGCGCCGCCCGACAGTGCTGCTCATCACTCATGATCTGAAGGAGGCAGGCTTTCTCGCCTCGCGCATCTGCGTCATGAGTGCGAGACCGGGCCGCATCATCGATGACAGTCCCGTTAATTTTCCGCGCCCCCGCACCGTCGAGATGACCTTCGAGCACGATTTTGTTGCACTCAACCAGCGTCTTCGCGAACTCATCATCGATGCCCGTTCCGACACCGCAATCCAGGGAGCCTGACCATGAGCTACGAATTACGCCGCCGCTTCTGGGCCGCCGCCCTCATCGTCGCCTTTTTCGGACTGTGGGAAATCCTCTGCCTCGCGCTGCAGGTGTCCGATCTCGTCCTGCCCCGCCCAAGCCAGGTCTTCGAGACGCTGGTCGATCGCTTTCCGGTCCTCGTGCCGCATATCATGCAGACGCTTTGGACGACGATGGTCGGCTTTGTGCTGGGCGTTGCCGTCGGCGTCGTCATCGGCGCGGCGATCGGGGTGTCACGCACGGCCTATGATACGGCCTATCCGCTGCTGATCGGCTTCTCGTCGATCCCCAAGGTCGCAGTCGTGCCGATCTTCGTCCTCTGGTTCGGCTCCGGCTCGGTGCCTGCCATCCTGACGGCGCTTGCCATGTGCTTCTTCCCGATCGTCGTCAACATCGCCACCGGCCTTGCGACGACCGAGCCGGAACTGGAGGACGTGCTGAAATCGCTTGGCGCCAGCAAGCTCGATATCCTCTGGAATGTCGGCCTGCCGCGCACCATGCCCTTCTTCTTTGCCTCGCTGAAGATCGCCGTCACCTTCGCCTTTGTCGGCTCCGTCCTGTCGGAAACCGTCGCATCCAACCGCGGCATTGGTAACGTGATGATGTCGGCCTCGTCCAATTTCGATGTGCCACTGGTCTTTGCCGGCCTCTTCATCCTCGCCCTGCTGGGCGTAGCTCTCTACGTCGCCTTCTCGCTGATCGAGATACGCGTCACCGGCTGGGCCACCCGCCGTCAGGATTTCACTGCCGCCTGAACATCTACCCAAACCCAACGGAGCCAGACATGCTGAAGAAACTGATCTCGACTCTTGCGCTAAGCCTTTGCCTCGGCGGTACCGCCATGGCTGATACGGATATCAAGTTCACCCTCGGCTGGAAGACGCAAGGCTCTGACGCCCCCTTCCTGCTCGCCATGCAGAAGGGCTATTTCAAGGAAGAAGGCCTCAACGTCACGATCGACCAGGGCGAGGGCTCGGCCGCCACCGTTACCCGCATCATGTCGGGCGCCTACGATGCCGGCTTCGGCGACATCAACGCCATCATCCAGAATGCCGCCACGAGGCCCGACGAAGTGCCGGTGATGGTCTACCAGCTGTGGAGCAAGCCGCCATTTGCCATCGTCAGCAAGAAAGAGACCAACATCACCACGCCGGCCGATCTGGAAGGCAAGAAACTTGGCGGCGCGCAGGGCACGCCAACGACCCGCCTCGTCACCGTGCTCGGTTCGATCAACAAGGTCGACATGACCAAGGTCGCAATCGAGAACATGGGACCGAACCTGCAGGAGCCGATGCTGATCAAAGGCGATATCGACGGCGCCCTCGTCTTCAACATCACCAGCTGGTTTAACCTGATCAACAACCGCCAGGACCCGGCCAAGGACTATAACTGGCTTTCCTTCGGCGATTACGGCCTCGACCTCTATGCCAACGGCATGATGGTGTCGCAGAAGCTCGTCGAGGAAAACCCAAAGGCGGTGGCAGGACTGGTGCGCGCCGTGAACAAGGCCGCCAAGGAGATAGCCGGGAATTCCAAGGCCGGTATCGGCGCCGTGATGGCCTATGACAATCTGGCCAAGGAAGAGCTCGAACTGGCGCGCATGAAATTCTCCTACGAGAACCTTATCGTCTCGCCGGAGGTCGACAAGCTCGGCCTGGGTGACGTCGACGATGCCCGCCTCGCCCGCTCGATCGACATCGTCGCCGACGGCTACCAGCTGCCGTCCAAGCCGAAACCGGAACAGATCTTCACCCGCCAGTTCCTGCCGGCGCTCGAAGACCGCAAGCTGGTCTACAAGGCCGACTGATCCGCGCAGATGCGCTTTGCTGGCCGGAAATATCCGGCCAGCCTATGAAGAGAGGAACCGGTCGTTCATTCTATTTCGACGTGCGACATGCCAATGATTTCGATGGCTTACAAGGAACGTCAACGGGGTCATTCCTGATGCCAGAGAGGAGAGAGTGCGCAATCTCAATGCCTAACATCAAATGTGAGGCCATCTCAGCGTTGCTCAAGTGACCCGCAGCGTCCATAAAGTAGCGATGACGCATGATTCCAAAATATTCGTAGGCCTTCGGTCCGCTCGTAAACAACCCGCGTCGGCCAGCGCGGGTTCAGGTCCTCGATGTCAGTGGGACGGGTGCGAAAAAAGTGGCACCCACCGAGCGCCCGTGGGTGCTGGCGCTGAAGGGCTCTACCTTCTATTCTGTCTGGAACATGTGAAGGACTACAACAAGGGATACAGCTACACGTCGGCAGCAACGAATGCCGACGTCGCCCGTTATCAAAAAGAGGCGACGACCGGCTCTCGCCGCACGTTCGGAACCCGCGTTGAGGACGCCAAGGAAATCCCGATACCCTTGACCGAGCGTTCTGGCTCGGCAAAGACCCTTAATGCTCGCAAGGCAGGCACGCCTGGACAGACGAAGTCCGGTCAGCAGGAAAGAAAACTTAAGCCACTCGAAGCCAAGGCTTTTGAAACACTTGGACTTTCACCTCGCGCTACAGCTGACGAGATCAAGAGCCGTTACAAGGAACGGCTCAAGATGCACCATCCAGACGCCAATGACGGAGATCGAAATTCTGAGGACGAACTTCGTGCAGCGATTGGAGCCTACAGGATTCTCAAGCTGAATGGCTTTTGTTGAGACGTGTTCGCTGGAATTGTTCTTGTGGAGTTTAACTTCGCAACATCCGGTCCCTGATGATATGCGGGCGGCTGACCAGTTTATCAGAAGCATTGCGTTCTTACGGCCGCCCACTACGCATATGGCTACGACCACCGCTATTTTGGACATACAGCCTGCAAACTTAAACTGACTAGGCGCGCTGCCAAACAGCTAGACACAAGAGGATACGACCATGGCAACAACCCGACGACCGTCCAATCCGAGAGACGCAGCAGAGATGCTGTTCAAGCCAGCGAAGAAGGTCGCAGCGCCGGCCGTTGAACGGCCTGTAATCCCTAACACCAAGGAGCTTGTATCGTTGAAGATCGACAGCGATGTCCTCGCGCGTTTTCAGGCGGACGGTCCGGGCTGGCAAGAACGCATCAACGATACCTTGCGAGCTGCAATGAATGTGTCCGATTGAGCTCTGGAACGCGAGCTTCGATGTTGTAAAATGCTGTTCTTGTCCTGATCCCTGGTAAGAAAGCGTGGAGCTAGGGTGATACAATCATTCGTTGATCGCCCTGCTATCGAATTTGGTTTTCGTATCAGATAAATAAATTATCCCATCCGTTCGGAGACATGCTCCCCTGGGGACGCGGGGAAGACCAACGTTTTGCTTCCGTTCAAAAATACCCTGTGGTGAATGTGTGCGTGAGTTGCCCGGGCAAGAACCTGGCTTTCGACATCGCGCCCGAGGCTGACGTAATCCATCGCACTTTGTGCGTGGGTCACCGTGACAGTATCCTGCTCGATAATGCGACAAGATTGCTTTTGGCATAATGAAGCGCTACCCACCAAGCATTAGATCGAGTGCATGGCGCTACGAAACATAACCAGCGCGCCGCAAAATGGATATGCACATGGCAAAAACAGGCAGTCTCTCGGCACAGCTGTTGAACAGGATGCTTGTCAAACTTCGGCTGCGTCATTTTCAGGCCATCGTGAACCTGTGCGATTTAAAACAGCTGGGCAGAGCCGCAGAGGCGATGCACATCTCTCAGCCTGCCATGTCGCAGTTGCTGGCAGATCTGGAAAACCTGCTGGAAGCCAAATTATTCGTGCGACATGCAAAGGGTGTCGATCCCACAGCACTCACACTGGAGATTGTCGGCACAGCCCGCCTGATTGTGAAGGCGACCGAGGACGGCGCGGAGCGAATTGCTTCACATCTGCACAGCGATGCCAGCATGATACGGATAGCTTCAACGGTAGCAGGCACCGGCGCCATCCTGTCCAAGCTCGTACCCGTATTCAGTGAACAAAATCCGGATATCAGCCTACAAGTCACAAGCGTCATCGGAGACACGCTGACGGCAAGTTTTGCCTCTGGCCTGTTCGATCTGGTGTGCATGCGGGAAGGCAATCCGGTGGGAGATGGATGGCGCTTTTCGCTTATGGTGCCGGACAGGCTCATCGTCATCGCAGGTGCACACCATCCATTGGTCGGAAGCAAGCACATTACCGGCAACGACCTCGCCGAATGCACCTGGCTTACAAGTCAGATCGCTTCATTAGCGCGAGAGCGTTTCGAGGCTGCCAGCCATCGCTGGGGTTGGACACAGGCCAAACAGATCAGGGTGATGCATCGGGGCGTATCTATGCTGCCGTTCATGCTGAACAAAACCGACGCGGTTTATGCTCTTCCGCTCAGTGTCGCGACACCATTGCTCGATTGCGGAGCCGTGAAACAGATTCCGTTCGACCTGGGCATTGACGTTCCCGGCCTTGGTTGTGCGTGGCTTCCGGCGAGGCAGACAACCGCGACTGCCCGTTTCCTCGACGCGGCAATCTCAGAGTTCGGCGTGAGTTTGTAGCAAACGTCATCAGATGCGCGGGACATAACCAACGCTTATATCAGCAGGCGATTTTTGATTTGGATCAACTTGGGGCCGGGTCGTAAGTGAGTTGAGCCGACAAACTCACGAACTTGCCGTAAAGCGGCCCTCTTCGCCTGTTCGTCCTCACCACACGGTCCAGTAGAACGTTTTTCTATCCGCGGCTTCCCGCCTGATGGTCGACTGACTACCGGTGTCCGCCAATCCAACGCGGCAGGTCGGGTATATCCAGCCCATCTGCCCTCGCACAGTATTGTGTAACAATGAGACCCGAACCTAAGCTTACTCGTGGAGCAGGGCTTCTCCTGCTGCTCTACGCAATTCTGGCGATGCTGACCGGCATCGCCATACTTTATCTTGGAACCCAGCTCGCTCTCGTAGGGGGATCTCCCTACTACGTCGCAGCCGGGCTTGCCACGTTATCAATTGCCGCACTGATTTTCATGCGTAATTCCGGCGCGGTTTGGGTGCTTGGCGCCCTCTCGCTCGTCACCTTCATCTGGGGCCTGTTTGAAACAGGTTGGAATGGCTGGGCAATGATCCCGCGTTTCAACTGGATCATCGTCATGGGTCTGCTTATGGCGGCGCTCTGGCCGGTTTCGCGCCGCATTTTCGCGACAGAAACCCGTTCGGTCAGCAAGCCACTGTATTTCGGCGCGACCCTCGTCGTTCCGGTTTTGATGCTGGTCTGCATCCTCATCCCGATCCTGAACAACCCTGAAGTCCAGCTTGCCAAGGCGAGCGAACGCCCTTCCGGGACATTCAGCCGTTCCGCTCCATCCAATCCAGGCATCGAAGTGGCTGCGACCCATGATGCTACGAGCTGGACTGCCTACGGGGGCTCCAACCTCAGCCAGAAATTTTCTCCTGCTGCACAGATTACACCGGCGAACGCCGGCACGATGGTGAAGCTGTGGGAATTCCATACCGGCGATTTCAAGGGCCCGGACGACAAATACTCTCCTGCAGGCGAAAACACTCCGCTGAAGGTCGGCAACACACTCTACATCTGCACGTCTTCGCAGCAGGTCTTCGCACTCGATGCAACCACGGGCGCAGAAAAATGGTTCTTCGACCCCCAGGTCGATCCGGAAGCGCAATTCAATAACGGCACCTCGATTTGCCGAGGTGTTGCCTTCTACCGCGCGCCGCAGCCGGTAGCCGAGTGCCAGACGCGCATCATCTGGGGCACGATGGACAGCCGTCTGATGGCAGTCGATGCCGAAACAGGCGCACGTTGCACAAGCTTCGGCAACAACGGTGAGTACGATCTGGCACAGAACATGAACACGCCGGTGAAGGGCTTCGTCGGCGTCACGACTGCCCCGACGATCATCGACGGTGTGGCTGTCGTCGGCCACAAGATCACTGACGGTCAGGACTACCGTGCCCCCGCCGGTGTCGTTCGCGCAGTCGACGCAGTCACAGGTCAGCTTCGCTGGGCATGGGATCTGGGCCGTGAAGACCCGACCGCTCCACTGCAGCCCGGTGAACATTTCACCAATGCAACTCCGAACGTATGGTCGCCGATGGCTGCGGATGCAGACCTTAACACGGTCTTTATCGGAACGGGCAATGCCTCCGGCGACTTCTTCGGTGCAGACCGCACCGAGCGTGATAACGAATACACCGACGCTGTCGTTGCGCTCGATGCACGCACAGGCAAGGAACGTTGGCACTTCCGCACCGTCAACCATGACCTGTGGGACTTCGACATTGGTCCGGCGATGAACCTCGTCGATTGGCAGACACCGAACGGTCCGCGCCCCGCGCTGATCCAGGCAACCAAGGCTGGCCCGATCTTCGTGCTGGACCGTGAGACTGGCGAGCCGCTGGAACCTGTCGAGATGTACGACGCGCCGAAGACCCCCGGCGTTCCGGAAGAGTATGTTGCCGAAAAGCAGCCTATGTCTCCCAATATGCCCAACACCGTAGGCGCTCCCAACAAGGGTGACATGGAAACTTTGACGGAGGCCGACGCGTGGGGCATCTCGCCGTTTGACCAACTCATTTGCCGCATTCAGTTCAACGAAATGCGCTACGATGGTCTCTACACGCCCCCGACCACCGGCATTGGTTCGATTGGTTATCCGGGAAATCACGGCGGTATGAACTGGGGCGGCGGTGCAATCGATCCAAACCGTGGATTGATGCTGATCAACAGCGAGCGTCTTCCCTATCAGATCCGCCTCATGCCGCGTGCAGAAGTTCCTGATGCAAAGTCCATCGTCGACAAGCGTTGGCATAAAGAGAAGTTCATGCCACAGATCGGTCTTCCTTATGCCGCGAAGAAAGAGCCATGGATGGGTCCGTTGGAGATGCCTTGCATCGCTCCGCCATGGGGTTATGTCGCGGCACTGGATCTGCGCAGCAAGGACGTGCTTTGGCGTCAGCCGATGGGCTCCGCACAGGACAGCGGCCCGCTGGGAATCAAGACCGGACTGCCAATCACCGTTGGTACACCGTCGAACGGCGGCCCGCTGGCAACCGGTGGCGGCCTGATGTTCATCGGCGCAGCACTCGACAACTACATTCGCGCTTACGACAGCCAGACGGGCGAGCTGGTCTGGCAGGAGCGCACAGATGCAGGCGTCAACGCCAACCCGATGAGTTATGAAGTCAATGGCCAGCAGTTTGTCGTCGCCGAAGTCGGCGGTCATCAGGCGATGGGCACCACCGTAGGCGATGGTTTTGTCGCTTGGGGCCTGCCGCCGGAAGGCTATGCCGGTCCCAAGGTGATTCAGTCCAGCGTCATCCTGGCAGGCAATAGCAATGCGGCACCAAAGCAAGGCTCGGCCAACATGGGCGCCGAATAACGGCTCTCTCGAGACGCAATTATGTTCTCCCGGCCGGAAAAACATTCTGGCCGGGAGAATGGACAATAAGGCTTGCGCTCGGCACTTGAGAAAAGCTAAAGCGCCGGCAAAGCCTACAGTCGAACCGAGTGCCGCCACTTGTTGGATCGCGGATCTGTCTCGTGACTGCGCTATTCGCCATGTGTTCGGCACATGACGATTTCGTGAGGTCCGGTTCCTTTGGCGAGCGGACCTCATATATGATGATCGTCGGCTAAGGCCGCGATGAAAAAGGAGTAAGAACATGAAATGGACATCCCCGAAGTTTGTTGAAGTGAGCTGCGGCATGGAGATCAACCGCTACGCACCGGCAGACGGCGACGAGCCGGTTCTGTTCTAATCGTGAAGGGCACGGGATTGATGACCGGTCTCCGGTTTCTCGTGCTCGGCGCTGCCGCTGGCGGCGGACTGCCACAATGGAACTGCAATTGTTCCAATTGCGCCGCCGCCCGCGACCCTTCCTCAGGACTTTCTGCACAGACGCAGTCGTCTCTCGCCGTTAGCGTTGACGGTGAGAACTGGGCGATCTTCAATTCCTCGCCCGACATTCGCCAGCAGATCCAGCAGACGCCGCAGCTTCATCCGAAGGCACTTCGCCACAGTCCAATCAGGAGCGTCGTCATAACCAATGCCGATGTCGACCACATTGGCGGGCTTCTGACGATCCGCGAAAAGCAGGCCTTCGATCTTTTCTCTACCTCTGCGATCGGCGCTGTGATCGACGCAAACCCGGTATTTCGGGTGCTTGATCCAGCATTCGTCAAGAGACATGCCATCCGGCTCGACGAAGAATTCTCGCCGTTCGAGGGGCTTGAAGCGCGTATTTTCGCCGTTCCCGGCAAGGTAGCGCTGTTTCTCGAAGAGGGAGAGCCGGAACTTGGCCTGGAAGGCGAACAGACGATCGGTGTCGAGTTCGTCGCCGGAGGCAAGCGCGCCTATTATATTCCTGGCTGCGCGACGCTGCCTGACTGGCTTTGCGAACGCATTCGCGGCGCAGATCTGGTATTTTTCGATGGCACGGTCTTCACTGATGATGAGATGATCCGTGTAGGAACGGGCGTCAAGACTGGTCAAAGAATGGGGCATATGCCCATCACGGGCGACGGCGGCAGCCTTGAGGCGTTGTCGAAGCTTGGAATAGGCCGGATGGTCTATGTGCACATCAACAATACGAACCCGATCTGGCGCGATGGCGCGGAGCGGGAAGCCGTCAAAGCCGCCGGTTTCGAAGTCGGGCATGACGGAATGGAGATAGACCTTGCCTGACATTCAGAACCCGGCACAGAACAGAACCGATTTCGAAGCCCGGCTGCGCGCCATTGGTGACGCCCGCTATCACGACAAACACCCTTTCCACGGCATGTTGCATGGCGGTCATTGCACGATCACGCAGGTACGGGCCTGGGTCATTAACCGCTTCTACTACCAGAGCCGTATTCCCCTCAAGGACGCAGCTTTCATGTCGCGTTGCGAAGATGTCGCCATCCGTCGGGCGTGGCGCAAACGCATTGAAGATCATGATGGCGGGCGCGAAGAAGGCGGCGGCATACGCCGCTGGTTGAAGCTCGCCGAAGCCGTTGGACTAGACCCGGATTATGTTGCCTCCAATCGCGGTGTTCTGCCGGGTACCCGTTTTGCTTGCGATGCCTATGTGCGCTTCGTGCGCGACATGCCGATGCTGGACGCCGTGGCCGCCTCGCTTACCGAGCTCTTTGCGCCGGCAATCCACAAAAATCGCATTGCCGGGCTGATCGAGCATTATGCGTTTGCCAATGACGAGGCCCTTTCCTACTTCCGCAAGCGTCTTGATGAGGCACCGGTGGATGTGGCCTTCGGCCTCAATTACGTTCTGGATCACGCCGACACGAAGGAAAAGCAAGACGCAGCAGCTGCCGCGCTAACCTTCAAGACCGATGTTTTGTGGGCGCAACTCGATGCACTGCACAGCGCCTATGTTTCCCCTGCCCTTCTGCCGCCCGGCGGCTGGGATGGCACGGAAGGCGTGATCGGCGATCTCGATCAGCCGGCGCTGAAACAGGACGTCAAGGGAGCGACCAAATGAGCGAGCCTTCCGCCGTCATCGTCACGGCTGCCACCGTTGCCAAACTTGCCCGCGGCGTTCGGCTGCGGGAAGACGCTGTTCGCGGCCAAACGATTCTGCTGGCACCCGAGCGTGCACTGGCGCTCGACGAAATTGCAGTCATGATCGTAAACGCGCTGGACGGCAAACGAAGCATTGACGCGATCGCGGAAGAGTTTTCTTTGAAGTTCGAAGCCCCCAAGGATCAGATCCTGGCCGACATCATCGTCTTCGTGGATGAATTTTCCAAACGCAGGATGCTGGAGCTCAAGCCGTGAACGAAATTGTCAGACTTGCGCGGACGAGCGAATGGAATGGCGGACGGGTCCGTATCCCCGCGCCGATCGCGATGCTCGCCGAACTTACCCATCGATGTCCGCTCGCCTGCCCCTACTGCTCAAACCCGCTGGAGCTGGATGGCGTCAAGGAGGAACTTTCTACCGAAGAATGGAAATCGGTCTTCCAGCAGGCCGCCGCACTCGGCGTTTTGCATCTGCATCTTTCCGGCGGCGAACCCGCGGCACGACGCGACCTCGTGGAACTGACGAGCGCTGCCGCCAAGGCGGGCCTCTATACGAACCTGATCACCTCGGGCATCGGGTTGACCGAAAAGCGTATCGCGGAACTGTCGGACGCCGGTCTCGACCATCTGCAGCTTTCCATCCAGGGCGCGACACCGGCACTGGCCGACAAGGTAGGCGGCTACAAAGGTGGATACGATCGCAAGATCGCGGTTGCCGAGTGGACCCACGCAGCAGGTATTCCACTGACCGTTAATGCCGTCTGCCACAAACAGAACATGGAGCAGATCGGCGACATGCTCGATCTCGCGGTCAGGCTCGGCGCACGGCGCATAGAGATTGCAACCGTGCAGTTTCACGGCTGGGCAGAGAAAAACCGCAAGGCCCTGATGCCGACCAAGGAGCAGGTTCTGCGCACCAACGCTTTTGTTGAGGACGCCCGCAAAGGGCTCGAAGGCATCATTGTCATCGACTATGTCCCTGCCGATCATCATTCGACCTATCCGAAAGCCTGCATGGGTGGCTGGGGTCGAACCGGCCTCAATGTCACGCCATCGGGCAAGGTCCTGCCCTGCCACGCGGCGGAAAGCATTCCGTCTTTGAATTTCACGAACGTGCGGGACATGCCGCTTATCGACATCTGGTACGAAAGTGACGCCTTCAACGCCTATCGCGGCGACAGTTGGATGCCGGAGCTGTGTCGCAGTTGCGACCGCAAGGCGATCGATTTCGGTGGCTGCCGCTGTCAGGCCATGGCTCTGACCGGTAACGCCTCGGCCACCGATCCCGTATGCATCCGCTCATCGAAGAGAGAGCTTCTGGTACAGCAGGCCGAGATTGATGGTGCCGCGGCACCACCGGAATTCATATATCGCGGGCGCGCATCATCAACCGATTGATCCCGGCCGATGCTTTCCAGCAGCAGGCGAAAGTGCAAAGGGTGGCACAACCCAAGTCTGACGTCGCAAAATCTGTTTGTCCGCGAATCTTCGGCATGATTTTCAAGCGCTGGATCAGATGATCGCGGTCTCGCTATCGCGTGGGCTTCGCTTCAACTCGTTGCTCTCTGCCACAGAAAACAACTCTCCTCACGGAATCTGACATACGTGAAAACCCGTATGGCCGCCGATTGCGGTAGCGGCTTAGGGTTTGTCTCAGCAGCCTCGTCGTCTGGCGTAGGCGCGCGGATCTGGAGGAGACAAAATGGCGAACACCATAAAGATATCGGCCTGTCAGTATCACGTCCAAGAAATTGGCGGTTTTGAAGATATGGCCAAACGTGTGCGGGCTTTGCTGGACCAGGCGAATGGCTCGGACATTGCCGTATTTCCCGAACTATTCACGATCGAACTGTTCACAACGCTTGGCGACTGGAAGAGGCGCCCGATTTCGGAACTGGTGCTCATCGAGCAATACACCGACGACTACAAAACATTGTTTCGCGAAGAAGCTAAGCGCCGCGGTCAATTCATCGCGGCCGGGTCGCATCTCGTAAAGGTCAGTCACGATCGCTTCGAAAACATCGCCTATCTTTTCGGCCCTGGTGGCGAAGAGTTTGCGCACTCGAAGACCCACATTTTCCCGGCAGAAGCCAACTGGTCAACGTCGGAAGGATCGAAGATGGAGGTTTTCCAGCTCCCCTTCGCAAAGGTCGGCTTCAACATCTGCTACGAGACCGAGATACCGGAATGTTCGGCTACTCTTGCCGAACAGGGAGCCGAAATCATCTTGACGCCATCGGCGACTTTTACAGAGCAAGGTTTCTGGCGCGTTCGCCACTGTGCGCAATCCCGCTGCATCGAAAACCAGGTCTACGTCGTGCATTCCTGCCTTGGCGGTCAACCCGGCGGACCTTTGCCAAACGGCTGGGCCCGGAGCTCGGTTCTCGGACCATGCGATCTGGCCTGGGATAATGCTGCCGGCATTATCGCCGAGGCGCCAACCAATATCGAAACAACAGTAACGGGGACTGTTGACCTCGATCTCCTTTATGAAAACCGCAAGAGCGGCGCTGCCACCACCTTCCGGGACCGCCGCCGCCGGGCTGATCTCTACAAAGCGTGGCCATCTCATCTCTAAACGTCTGCATCAAAGGACCAGATGGAGCGTGGCTTAAACCGCGCACGACTTTCTATGACTAAAACCCAAGGAGGAGAAAATGGGTTCACTGAAACTTCCTGAAGGCAAGAAGATCGCCGTTAATCTCGGCGTCGATTTCGACGCGCAGTCTCTCTGGCTCGGCGGCTTCAACCGTCCTACACCGTCGTTCATGTCGCGTGGCGAATTCGGTGCTGAAGTTGGTACACCCAGACTGCTTTCACTTTTCAAGAAGCACGACATTCGAACGACCTTTTTCACACCCGCACATACTGTCGATACCTTCCCCACAATCAATCAGAAAGTCTTTGAGGCAGGACACGAGATCGCACATCACGGCTACTACCACGAGAACCCGACGCTGATTAGCCGTGACACGGAGCGGCGGCTTATGGATCTCGCCTTCGCAACCTACAAGAAGCACTTCGGGATACGTCCCACAGGTTATCGCTCTCCCTACTGGGATTACAGCGACAACACCCTTGATCTCATTGAAGAGGCAGGCTTCTTATACGACAGCAGCCTCATGGCGAGGGATCTCGTTCCCTACCGACCGCAGCGTTGGCAGGTTAACTGGGAATCCGGCAATCTCGCCGGCCCGGCCAGTCAAGTTCTGGAGATCCCAGTTAGCTGGTATCTTGATGATTTTCCGGCACTTGCATACACCGGCAACCAAGAAGGCATGTCCGATACCGATAGCGTTCTGCGCCGCTGGAAGGACATTTTCGACTACGGTTATGCCAATCAGGAAAACGGCGTCTATGCCATGGCGTTGCATCCGCAAATCATCGGCCAAGCTCACCACATGATCATGCTCGAACGATTGATCGAGCACATCAAAGGACATGACGGTGTCTGGTTTGCAACCTGCGACGAAATCGCCAGGGCATGGGTCGACGACGATGAAGATCGCCGTCGCATGGAGCTTCCAGATGTTCGCGGTGTTTCTCCAATGCCCAACGACTACAACTGGCCGGGCAAATAGAGCCCGCTCTACCTCATTCTTGACTCCGGTGCGTGACCGGTGAACCCTGTCACGCACCTGGCGTCACGACGCATCCTGCAGAATGAGGCGGCTGAATGAATGTATCACGCGAAACATGGCGTTGCCTCGTCGATCAACATGGGACGCTAGAGGAATTCGAGGATCGGACAGGCGCGCTGTACATTGGCGCGTTCAATGAAGTTGCGCGATATGCCCGCGCCCTATTGGCTCTCGAGTGCGACCAAATTGTCTTCCATATTGCCAATCCCCATAACCATTGGCACCGGGTGCAGATCTCGCGCGACACGACTGTGCATGGCCGCGACTTTGCTATCGTTCAAATGACACTGGTGAAGCCGCCTTTCAATCTGACGCTTCGCGAACTGGATATCTTGACGCTTGTCTCAATCGGCTTGAGCAACGACAACATCGCTGCCCGCCTGGACATAGGTAAGCGGACGATTGAAAAGCACGTCGAAAACATCTTCGCCAAAATGCAATTGTGGAGCCGCGCGGCACTGGCCAGCCACGCTGTCCAGCGAGGTATCTGCCGATTACCGACACCTGGCGGCTGCAATCGCACCGGCCTCGGCCTCAGCGATGTTGAGGATATGGCCGCACGACTACCAGACGTGAAAAGTGAGAAAGCCGCCCCTCGCCGGTCCGCTCAGAACCATATACGTCCCCTGATAATCGGCGTTCCTTTCGCCAGCGACGGTCGAGGCAAGGCGGACTCCGTCGAAATGCTGAATGGTGCGAAGCTCGCCGTTTCCGAAATTAACGAGCGAGGCGGAATTCTGGGTCGCACGGTCGAACTGGAACTGGCGCCATTCGATAGTGGCGATCTTACGAGTACCTCCAGCGCCTATCGCGACCTGATCGAAAAGGAAGTGGATGCAGTTACCGCAGGCTACGCCTGTTACTCACCCGATATCCACGACACGATGGGAGCCGTCGGCATTCCCTACCTCCACGCAGCAACCATGCATCACGCAGTAGAAAGGGTGCGTGACAGCCAATCGCGATTGGGGAATATTTTCCAGACCTGTGCGAGCGATGTGAACTACGGTCTCGGGCTTGCTCGCATGATCCAGCGCCTCGAAAAAGGCAAGCACTGGTGCACACAGAAAAAACGCCTGGCGATCGTTCAACCCGTCTGGTCGAATGTTGACATCGGCATCGATCATCTCGAGGCTGATCTGGCCAAAAGGGGGTGGCAAACCGATATCGTCAACATCATTCCCGGTTCACAGCATGCCTGGAAGAAAGCGATCGATCGTCTGCATCAAATCGATCCTGCAATCATCGTCGTTGCGTCATTTTTCGTAGAGGATGCGATCGCTTTCCAGCGTTCATTTCTCAGTAATCCACTGCGCGCGATCATCTACGACATTTATGCGCCATCGGTTCCGCAATTTCAGGAGGAACTCGGAGCCTCTTCGGAAGGCGTCATATGGGCAACGACCAGCGGCCTTTATGCTGACCGTATCGGCGAGGGTTTTCGTCAGCAGTATCAAAGACAATTTTCCTGTTCTCCCGGCAGTTCACAGGCCGGGCTTGCCTATGACCGTATCCGACTGGTTACCGGCGCCTGGAGCAGAGCCGGACATCCCAGACGTTTTCAACAGGTTCTGCTCGAACTGCGTAGTTCGATTGATCGTGGCGTAAACGGATCCTATTTCCTCGGAAACCAGGGACAGGTCGGGCTCGCCTACCCCGACGATACTCCAGACCTGTCGATTAGCCAGGCTCATCTGGTTTTTCAAATACAGAACGGACGTAACGTCATCGTTGGCCCTGCGCCATTCGCCACGGGCAAAATGCGAACGCCACCTTGGTGGTCATGAGCGCTATAAGCGGAAATGGCACTAGTCTGTAGGTTCGCCTTCTCTGACGCCTGAAAGCCGGCTCAACAAGTGCATCAGGTCCGAAACTTCTGTCTTTGACAGGCGCTCCACCATCAATTGTTCCGCACCTTTAGCCTGCGGGATCGTTGCGTTGAGGGCCTTCCTACCTTCGTCCGTCATAGTGATTAACTTGCGCCGCCGGTTATCCGGATCAGTACGTGTTACAATAAGTCCCGCGGCCGTCATGCGATCAACGACATAGGTTCCAGTCGCCTTATCGATCCCGACACGTGTTCCCAGCGTTCCCTGGTCGCACATTTCCAACTCTTCCAGAACGATTAGAGCCGCATATTGGATCTGAGAAAGACCTGAGCTGACCGATGTGGACCAACTTGTTGCCGTGAGTTGGCCTGCTCGTCGGATCAAATGCATGAGAGAGGTCGGCCCGTTTGGCCAGAGCGGCGCGGCATCAATCAAGTTTTCGTTCATTCCATCACTCTCCCAGCTTGACATAGTTAGAACACGTACTAATGTCCGCTATATTAGTTCGTGTTCGAACTATTCCGTGTCTAATCCTTCTATCACGAAGAGGCCACCAACATGAAGATTGTCGTCGGGATTACCGGCGCCACAGGTGCAATACTTGGAATTCGCGTCCTTGAGGCCCTCAGGATGCTTGGCGTCGAGACCCACCTGATCGTCAGCAAATGGGCCAGAGTGACCATACAAACAGAAACGCCTCACTCGCTCGAACATGTCTTGTCGCTTGCGGACAAGGTTTACAACGAACGTGATCAGGCCGCTGCCGTCTCGAGCGGGTCGTTTCGAACCAACGGGATGATCATTGTACCCTGCAGCATGAAAACACTTGCGGCTATTCGTTCGGGCTTTGCTGAAGACCTTATTGCGCGCGCCGCAGACGTCGTACTGAAGGAGCGCCGTCGCCTTGTACTGGTCCCGCGCGAAGCCCCTTTGAATGCGATACATCTGGAAAACATGCTCGCCCTCACGAATGCCGGTGCGCAAATGCTGCCGCCAATGCCGGCCTTTTACAACCACCCCAAATCCATTGACGACATCATCGACCACGTCGTGTCGCGGATCTTGGATCAATTTGATCTCGACAATGACCTGACCAAGCGCTGGCAAGGTTCGTTAAATTTGAGCAAGGAGAAAGCATAATGCACTACAAAGATCTTAGATCTTATCTGGCGGCTTTGGATGAAATTGGTGATTTGGCACATATCACGCGTGAGGTTGACGGCGACCTTGAGCCAGGTGCAATCACGCGAAGAAGCTGTGAGCTTGACGCACCTGCGCCACTGTTTGAAAACATTCGCGGCGCAACACCGGGCTTCCGCGTCCTCGGCGCCCCTGCTGCGCGTTCGTCACGCAAGGATATGCCATATGCTCGCGTCGCGCTCTCGTTAGGTCTGCCACCGGCAGCTTCGGTACCGGAAATTGTCGATGCCCTGATCGCCACGCGAGACATTCCAGGCAAAAAACCGGTCTTGGTTGACGCGACCAATGCCCCTTGCCGACAGAACATCCTGATGGGCGATGACGCCAATCTCGACAAATTTCCCATTCCGTTCGCACACGATACAGATGGTGGCAGATACGCCAACACCTGGGGAATGCTGATTGCGAAATCGCCCGATGGGAAGTGGACGAACTGGTCCATTGCCCGCGTGATGAAAGTCGATGGAAAAAGGATGGCCGGTCTCATTGTTCCGAGCCAACATATCGGACAGATCTGGGCCGAATGGGTTAAGTTGGGTCAGCCTATGCCCTATGTCCTTGTTCAGGGTATGGCGCCTGCTATCGCCTGTGTCGCCGGTATTCCCATACCTGCAGGCGTCGATGAAGCCGATTACGTCGGAGCACTCTGGAACGAACCAATTGAGGTTGTCAAAGCGCTTACCAACGATCTTGAACTTCCAGCCAATTCGGAAGTCGTCATTGAGGGCCACGTTTCCCTGACACGTGATTGCCCGGAAGGCCCATACGGCGAATATTCCGGTTACCTTGGAACCCACTCTTCGCTTCAACCAACGTTCCATGTTGAAGCAATATCTTACCGCGATGACCCGATTTGGCCGCTTGTTGTTGCTGGCCGCCCGACGGATGAATCCCACACGATCTGGGCTATGGGAATGGCAGCTGACGCAACCGCTCTCCTGCGCGCGGCCGGATTGCCTGTGACATGCACCTGGGCGCCGGAGGAATCTGCGGTACATTGGTTCGTCGTTGTGGTGCCAAACGACTGGCGTGACGTTTTGCCAGATACGTCGACCGAAGAGTTTGCCCGTCGTGTCGGTGAAATCCTTTTCAAGGCGGACTCGCTCGTCTTCCTTCCAAAGATCTACCTTGTCGATGACGACATCGACCCAACAAAACTGTCCGATGTCGTCTGGGCAATCGCGACGCGCGTCCATCCCAGCAGGCGGCAAGTAGTGTTCAGCGACGCGCGCGTCGTCTCCCTTGCACATTGCTACGAGGACGACGAATACGAATCTGGCAAGGGACCGAAGATTGTCTTTGACACGTTGCAGCCGGCCATTGGAAAGGGTCGTCTTCGTCACGCTTCGTTCGATCAAGCCTATCCCGAAGACGTCCGCAAGCGCGTTCTCGCCAATTGGCCAACAACAACGAAATCCCCGATCTAAGAATCTTTCCGTTATTAGTCATCGCTCACAACGGGATGTGGGCGATGACATCCCGATTTCAGGAGCTGCAAATCGGCGAAAAACTCCCAAAACCGAAATTCAACAGGCGACGTCGATCACGGCGCGAACGTTATTGGACAAACACCTAAACAGCAGGAAAAAAAGCGTGACTAACTCGACCGTTATGTGGGAAGTGATGGCGGCGCCGGGCCGTGTTAAAGATTTGGTGGGTTGGCTGCGCGATGACACACGCGATCAAATCCCTCAGGTCGAGCGGCGAATTTTCGTTTCGAAAGACGACAGGGTGGTGGCGATAACATCGTGCTCACATGCTGAACTGATGCCGGCACTCAACCCACCGAATGAACTAATTCTTCGTGCACCTCATCAATGGCAATTTGAAGAAATCAGCGGATGAACGATTGCAGCTTGCGCTGCAGTGATGGCGTTGACACCAGTCCGTCTCGCGCTTCGCTGATAGAATTTGCGAGTATTCAGTGACAAGACTAGGAAAAAAGTTATGCCAGACGACTTGGTGATCTTGGTAGGCCCTGAAAATCAGGAGCTAGGCACTCATGAGAAGCTGGACGCTCATAGAAAAGGCCTAAGACATAGGGCCGTCTCCGGCTTCATATTCAACCATGACGGCCAATTGCTCTTACAAAGACGCGCCGTTACCAAGTACCACAGTGGAGGTCTATGGGCCAACACTTGCTGTTCACATCCAGCACCCGGTGAATCGTCTTTGCATTGTATGGAAAGGAGATTTCGAGAGGAATTAGGCCTTCAAACCAACCTCAAATGGTTTGGCGACTTCTCCTATCGTGCCGAGGTTGGAGAGGGAATGATCGAAGACGAATTCGTGAACGGTTTTTGCGGAATACTCTCAAGTGATTTTGAACCGAACCCCAACGAGGTCCGTGAAATCGCCTGGATTTCACCGGAGGCACTAACGAACTCGATTACTGTTGCCCTGGCGCCCTGGTTCGATATCTATCTGCGTAAGGGCTTCATTGAGCAGGCTTTCAAAGAGGCTATGGGCACCCAAAGCCTCCCTCAGTAAACCGCTCCGACCGTATTCTCCGTCTTAGCGGCTTTCAATCACGTGCGTCACTCGCACCTAAACCACCCCCTGCACATCCCGAAACGGCGGTAGCACAACGAACTCAGGAACCGAAGGGCCGCCTGAAAGTAACGGCTGGAGTTGAATTCGGAACGATGCGCGTCGATGGCTGGATTGCTGAATTCTTGCGCAAGTGGCCCAAGGTCACAGTCGAAACAGAGTACACGAACCGGCTCATCGATATCATTTCATGAAGGTATTGTAGCGATCCGCATCAGTCTGCTGGATGACTCGCAGCTTTCTGCCCGCAAGCTGGGAGGCTTGTATGTTTCTCCAGATTATCTGGGGAGTGCAGCGTCTATCCACAATGTTGATGATCTGAAGCGGCACGACGTCATCATGCACGCGCCGCGCGGCCGTCCGGGCTGGACCTTGGTGAATGGCGAAAAGACGGAGAAGGTGTGGGACGCACCACGGTGCGCCCTCGATAACACTATTGCCGCCAGAAACCTAGCGCTGTCGGGTCTGGATCGTGCAGCTTCCAAGATACATGGCCGAGCCGTATGTAGCAGAATTCGGCCTCGCTAGAGTCCTGCCCGTTTGGGCGCGTGTCCCCGTGCCGGTCCACGCCGTCTTTGCTTCGACGCGTTATATGGCCCCGAAGGTACGGGGGGGGGGGCGACGTCTGCCGCGATGGTTTCAGGAATGATGTCGAAGGCTTGAGTTGAGACGATCTGTTGCGCTCGGGGCTTCAGATTCTAAACGGGGTGAAGTCGTTCGGTCGTCAGGGGGCATCGTAGCGTTCCGGCCGTGACGCTTGCTTATAGAGCCACCTTATCGCTCGCGGATCGAGTATGCCTGCATCGCTGACGATTTATTGTCGGTTCGAGGGAACAGTGTGTTGTTCGCGGCCCGACTGTTAACATCTTCATCAAATTCATAACTTCGCTCGTGTCGCTTGCTGGAGCGCCCGCCGTCGAAGAGCGCGCGAGGCAATGCAGGCGAATGAATCCCGTCGACGGCTATCGCCCCTACGAAGAAAGATATCGTATATGACACAAACAATCGGAATCATCGGCTCCGGTCTCGTAGGTAAAGCGGTCGCGCCTCGCGACCGCGGCGGGCTACGTGGCTCTAAAGGAAGCGGACTAACCCGCCACCGTTCTAGGACGCGATGAGTTACTGCCTTCAGTCAAAGTTTATAAACTCCTCGGTTGTCGCTTGCCGAAGAGTTTTCTTTCGTGGGCTGCGGTTAGGCGGTTTGGTGACTCACATCCGCCTTTCTATCAGTGAGCACCGAACATCACCGTCCTCCTTGGCTGTTCTTTCCCGTCCTATAAATCACCTGTCCATTGACCACAGCACGCTCGTAGCCTTGCCCGTTGCCCTGATCGATCCATTGAGTTGTGTTGCCCGAGCTGTCCGTTCTGACCGGACCGCGGCTGTATTCTCGACGGTCACGGTCGCGACGATCGTATTCGCGGCGGTCAGTATTTCGGTAGTACCGGTCACGGTCGTAATTCCGATAATAGCGATCACGATCATACGAGCGATATTGGACGCTTGACGCGTAGTAACCGCCTGATCGATACCCGCCATCATCGACACATCCCGAGAGGATGCTGACGGACAACACGCACAATGCTGCGCTTAATAGTTTCATGATTTCAACTCCTAAATATAGACATTAACGCTCGCGAAGCATTCTCAGTTCCATATTCGAAGATAGCAGGATGCTAGCTTAATCAGGGCTGAACGGACCGAGTGCAAGGCTCGCTGAATCAAGGTGGGGAAACAAATGGTAGTGAGTAAGATAAGAAATGGGTACTTCGTTAAAGCTCCCAAAATCGTCAATTAAGAAGTGGGCGAGATAAAGCCGGCTGGCGTGTGTGTACAGCACACAACTTACAGGCCACCGCTTCAGCATACGGTTGAGTTGTACTACCTAGGTGAAGGCGCTTGTAAACGTGGCGGACGATATCGACGCTTCCCAAAAAACGCTCTGATTTTATAATTTGTCTGAAACAATGTTCAACCTCCTCGATACTCGAGTTGGGGTCATCCTTTGCGAGCGTGCTCGATCTCTTCGCCACGGGGCTGCCTTGGCGGGCGTCTCCACCGTTCCGGTCACGATCACTTGTCCTGAAGGGATAAAGTGACCGCGTGCGCGGTCTCAATCGCACAGAGCACGGCTCAACTGACACTCTGCGACTTCGTAGTTCGCTATGCGGAGAAGAGATTCTTGTTGTGATGTCGACACGGCAAATGATCGGATTGACCATCTTCGACGTGTTTTCGAAGCTAAAACCTTCACGTCTCGCGTGACATTTTCGGCTGGGATTGCGGAGTACCGTCATGGAAGCCGGAAAGAATTTCTGATACGGGCCGACAACGCACTCTATGATGCAAAAAACTCGGGACGAAACTCTACGAAGCTTGCTTGATTTTGCTGACGATCGTGACTTGCGGCCGATCAAACTTGGCCGAGGCGGTGCTCAATGACCTCGATATCTTGTCGTCATAAGTGCGTTGATGGTAGACCCGCGGCTATGCAGCAGTCTTCATCATTAGCAGCCGCCAGCCGATCGGGAGTTCACACGTTTTACTACAAACTGTGTGCGGGTTATCCACTGCGGCCGGAGGAACCCTCTATTGCATTGCCCTCAAAAAATCTCATCGCGGCAACGGCTGATATCATCCCTCTTGAGAAACTCCGTGGACCGGGATCCGTGTACCGTCACTTGTCCCCGCCAGAAGGTCTATCGCTGAATTTCATAATTCAGGGCCGCAGCATTGTAGAAACACACTTCAGTCTTGAGACGAATGGCACGCGGCATGAGAGCTCGTTCGCAATTCTCAGCAAGGAGTTGACGGAATTTGCCGGCACTGCAAAACACGTCCCACCTTATCCGAGGCCAGCCTTCTATTCACTCGACGAACTGATCGGAATACTCCAGTCGTTCGATGAGCTGGCACGGCTTCTTCACGGATCGTCACGGACCTCGTATGGCGGTTGAATCCACGGCCCCGGCTCTATGGGTTGCTTGACGTGTTTTAACCGTTACCTCAAGCTCGTTAATGCGCATACCATGGCACAGAATTCTGTTCCCGAGTAACGTTCCGCGAGTGGGAGACCTTCGCCTCCAATGAGGTTAAAGCGGTCGATCGGCTGATTTCCGAATACACGGCACCGAAGAGTAAGCCACAGGGTGAATACTTATTCTCCCTGTGGCTTAGATTGTGGTCGAGCCGGCCAGGCAGCGTGACGGCGAGCTTACACTAGAACGCTCGCTGCAAAGCTGGCTATGACGTAATGGACGTTACCACTCAGCAACGCTTCCGTCTTCATGACGCCAGACTGGATTTCGCCAGCGATGCCCTTCCTTGGCACGCTCGATTACGTAGGCTTCGTCAACCTCGACGCCGAGACCCGGCCGCTGGGGGATGGACACGAAGCCATCCGCATAGTGGAAGACTTCCTTGTTGGAGATGTAGTCCAGAATATCGTTCGACTTGTTGTAGTGAATTCCGAGGCTTTGCTCCTGGATGAAGGCGTTGTAACTGACAGCATCCACCTGCAGGCATGCCGCCAAAGCGATTGGACCGAGTGGGCAATGAGGAGCAAGTGCGACATCATAGGCCTCTGCCATGGTCGCAATCTTGCGGCACTCCGTAATACCACCTGCATGAGACAGATCGGGCTGGAGAATGTCGACGTAGCCGTCTGACAGAACCTGCTTGAAGTCCCAGCGAGAATAAAGTCGCTCGCCGAGTGCAATCGGTGTCGAGCAATGGTTTGCGATTTCCTTCAGAGCTTCGCGATTTTCCGACAGCACCGGCTCTTCGATGAAGAGAAGGTTGTAGGGCTGCAACTCCTTGGCTAGAACCTTTGCCATCGGGCGGTGGACGCGACCGTGGAAATCGACGCCTATGCCGACGTGCGGGCCGATTGCCTCGCGGATGGTCGCGATGGTTTCAACGGCTTTTTCAACCTTCTCCCAGGTATCAACGATCTGCATTTCCTCGCAACCGTTGAGCTTGATTGCCTTGAAGCCACGAGCCACAACGTCACGGGCATTTTTTGCCACATCTGAGGGACGATCGCCGCCGATCCAGGAATAGACCTTGATCTTGTCGCGTACTTGCCCACCCAAGAGGGAGTGGACTGGCTGGCCAAGTGCCTTGCCTTTGATATCCCAAAGCGCCTGGTCGATGCCGGCAAGGGCGGACATGTGGATCGCGCCGCCGCGATAAAATCCCGCACGATACATGACCTGCCAATGGTCTTCGATCATCATGGGATCTTTGCCGATGATGTAATCTGCAAGCTCATGCACAGCCGCTTCCACGGTCAACGCGCGGCCTTCTACGACCGGCTCCCCCCAGCCAACGATACCTTCGTCGGTTTCGATCTTCAGGAACATCCAGCGCGGCGGGACGATGTAGGTGGTCAGCTTGGTTATCTTCATTGATTCACTCTGTCTGGGATGATGGCGACTGGAGCCGCCGGATTTTAGAGGGCGCTTGCGGGATATTTCTGCATGGCGATGGCGAGATCGCGGGCGGCCATATCCAGCATGCGCTGCGAACAGTGTCTCGCCGCTTTCCCGTCACGCATGCGCAGGGCCTCTATCAAGGCATGATGCACATCAAGTGCTTCGCCGCGTGTATCGACAGCCTCGTTGGAGGCATGCAAAGAAAACTCAAGTGCCGCGCTGATGATGCTTGAGAGCTGCATGAACACCTGATTTCGACTGGCTTTCAAGACACCGGTATGAAACGCGACATCGGCCTTGGTGAATTTCTCGACATCGCCTTCAGCGTCACACATTGCCTGCCATGCAGCCTCGATTGCCGCGATTTCCTGAACGCCTGCGCGCTGCGCCGCCAACTCCGCTGCAAACGGCTCGATTGCGCGCCGTGCATCCAACACACATTGAAGAAGATCCATTTCAACGATCCGCGGGCCGATCCATTCAAGCATCTGCTGATCGAGAATGTTCCACTCTTGCTTATCGCACACCGACGTGCCGACACGAGAGCGGCCACGGACAAGTCCCTTGGATTCAAGGATTTTCAGTGACTCACGGATCACGGTACGGCTCACGCCGTAGCGAATGCAAAGCTCGCTTTCGGTCGGCAGCAATGACCCCGGGGGAAAGACATCTGCAAAAATGTCGCTCGCTATGGAACGCGTCACATTTTTTTGGACACGCGGGCGTTTTTGAACGGCATCTGCGGAAAAACCTTCTCGCTCAATCACTTCAATACTCCATCCCGAACGCGTCGCCCTGCGGTCGATCATTAGACCAATTTGCACTCAAACGCGACAATACCTGCCCAAGCGTCAAAGTCATACACTGATATTTTATTCATCATACAAATGCAATTGACGAATATGATGAAAGACACTAAACCTCATCACACTGCATCAGCAGAAGATCAGGGAGAGAGACAATGGGCATTTTCAAGACAGCCATCCTGGCTGGCACTGTCGCCGTTATCGCGGCCACCTCGGCATTCGCGGCCGACGTCAAGATCGGCTTCGTCGTCAAGCAGGCGGAAGAACCGTGGTTCCAGGACGAATGGAAGTTCGCCGAAGTCGCCGCCAAGGAAAAAGGCTTCACCCTCGTCAAGATCGGAGCTGAGGATGGCGAGAAGGTTCAGTCGGCGATCGACAACCTTGGTGCCCAGGGAGCGCAGGGCTTCATCATCTGCACACCCGATGTGAAACTTGGCCCCGGCATCGTTGCAAAAGCTACGGCCAATGACCTCAAGCTCATGACTGTTGACGATCGCCTTGTGAATGCTGATGGCAGCCCTATCGAAGACGTGCCACACATGGGCATCTCCGCGACCAAGATCGGTGAGGCCGTTGGCGAGGCTATCGTTGCCGAAGTCAAGAACCGCGGCTGGAATATCGCTGACGTCGGCGTCATTCGTGTCTCCTACGAACAGTTGCCAACAGCGGTTGATCGCGTCGGTGGTGCCGTTTCCGTTCTGAAAGTCGCCGGTTTCGCTAACGCCAATATCTTCGATGCACCGCAGGCTAAGACCGACACCGAAGCAGCACTAAACGCCGCGACGATCGTTCTCAACAAGAACGCAGGCATCAAGCACTGGGTCGCTGTCGGCCTCAATGACGAGGCCGTTCTTGGTGCGGTTCGCGCGACCGAAAGTGTTGGTATTGCTGCCGATGGTGTTATCGGGATCGGGATTGGCGGCGCGGAGTCGGCCATCAACGAATTCAAGAAGCCCGCTGCGACCGGCTTCTTCGGCACGGTTATCATCTCTCCTAAGCGTCATGGCTACGAGACCGCACTCAACATGTACGAGTGGATTGCCAACGGAAACGAACCGGAAAAGCTGATCCTTACAGCAGGTCAGCTCGCCAAGCGCGATGACTATCAGTCCGTGCGCAAAGACCTCGGCATCGAATAATCTTTCCTTCCGAAGTTATGAAGCTGGCGACCTTTTGTGTGCCGCCAGCCTTCCTGCCGGAGCGCATTCATGCAAGACTTTCTCGAATTCAAAGCGATATCAAAAGGCTACCCCGGCGTTCAGGCGTTGTCAGGCATTTCGTTCGGTGTCCGCAAAGGTGCCGTGCATGGCCTTATGGGCGAAAATGGCGCGGGTAAATCAACGTTGATCCGCCTGCTTTCCGGCGACCAGGCAGCCGACACGGGTCAAATCGTCATCGGCGGTGAGGTTCAGCACTATCACTCCGTACGGGACGCGTTCGACGCCGGGGTGATTGTTATCCATCAGGAACTGCAGCTTGTCCCCGAGTTGACAGTCGCGGAAAATCTCTGGCTCGGCCGATTTCCCGGCAAGGCAGGCGTGATCGATCGGCGTAAACTTCTCGATGTCGTTCGCCAGAAACTCGACGAAATCGGCATCGATGTCGATCCTGCCGCCAAAGTCGCGACGCTTTCGATCGGCGCCCGGCAGATGGTTGAAATCGCCAAGGCAATCATGGCGGATGCACGCGTCATTGCGCTGGACGAGCCGACATCATCGCTTTCATCGCGCGAAAGCGAAATTCTCTTCACATTGATCGACCGCCTGCGTACGCAGGGCATTGTCATTCTCTATGTTTCGCATCGCCTGGACGAAATCTTCCGCTTGTGTGACAGCATGACCGTTCTGCGCGACGGCAAGCTTGCAGCCCACCATCCTGACATGAACCATGTGACGCGCGACCAGATCATCGCTGAAATGGTCGGACGCGAGATTTCCAATATCTGGGGCTGGCGCGGCCGTGACTTCGGACCGGTCCGCCTTGAAATTGAGGACATCGCAGGACCCAAACTTATGCATCCCGCCGCATTTTCCGTGCGCCAAGGAGAAATCCTCGGCTTCTTCGGCCTGATCGGCGCCGGACGCAGCGAGCTCATGCGCCTTGTTTACGGCGCGGATGACCGTGCGAAAGGAACAGTGCGTGTAGACGGTGCTGTGGTGACGGAAAATAGCCCGCCACATTCGATCCGATCTGGCCTCGTCCTGTGCCCTGAGGACCGAAAATTCGATGGGATTGTTCAAGGACGCTCTATCGAAGAGAATATGGCGATTTCCTCCCGCCGGCATTTTTCTCCCTTCGGCCTCATCCAGCCGAAGAAGGAGGCTGATCTCGCTGACACATTCATTGCCAAACTCCGCGTCCGCACGCCCTCGCGAAAACAGGACATCATCAATCTCTCGGGTGGAAACCAGCAAAAGGTCATCCTCGGCCGCTGGCTGTCCGAGCAAGGTGTCAAAGTGCTCATCATTGATGAACCCACTCGAGGCATAGACGTCGGAGCGAAATCCGAGATTTATGAAATCCTCTACGACCTCGCTTCACAGGGAATGGCTATCGTCGTCATCTCCAGCGAGTTGCCGGAGGTCATGGGCATTACCGATCGCATTATGGTGATGTGCTATGGGCGTATCGCAGCCGATTTCAAACGGGAAGAATTTGATGAGCGGCGCATTCTTGCTGCCGCCCTGCCCGATATCACCTCCGCCAGCGAACTTCCAAGCGAACAGGTCCAGTAACAATGACGTCTTTGAAAAAACTTCTCCTGGGTGAACAGGGCCTCGTCGTTCTTTTTGCCGTTGCTTTCCTCATTGTTTCGCTGACGGTTCCGAACTTTCTGACCGAACGCAACATGCTGGGCCTGCTGCAGTCGGTTGTGACGATCGGTATCGTTGCATGCACGATGATGTTTTGCCTTGCCTCGAGAGACTTCGACCTCTCGGTCGGATCAACCGTTGCCTTTTCCGGCATGGTTGCCGTCATGGCATCAAACGCCACCGGCTCGATCGCACTTGGGATTCTGGCGGCGATCGCATGCGGCAGCGCGGTGGGGCTTATCAATGGGCTCGTGATTGCCCGTTTCCGTATCAATGCCCTGATCACAACGCTCGCGACCATGCAGATCGTGCGGGGTCTGGCACTGATCTCGTCGGACGGACGCGCCGTGGGCATAAACGACCCCGGTTTTTATCAGTTGGCCCTGTCGAAATTTCTCGGCGTCCCAACTCCGATATGGGTCATGCTCGCTACCTTTATCATCTTCGGTTTTCTCCTTAACCGCACCGTGTTCGGCAAGAATACTCTCGCTATCGGCGGCAATCCGGAGGCCTCGCGTCTGGCCGGCGTGAACGTCGTCAATATGCGGGTCTGGATCTTCATGCTGCAGGGTCTGGTTTGCGCGGTCGCCGGTATCTTGCTTGCATCGCGCATCACATCGGGTCAGCCTAATGCAGCAACGGGTCTCGAACTGTCGGTGATTTCTGCTTGCGTACTTGGCGGGGTCTCGCTTGCAGGCGGCCGGGCGGCGATGAGTGGCGTTATCGTCGGCGTCCTTATCATGGGTATCGCTGAAAACGTCATGAACCTCCTTAACATCCAGGCTTTCTATCAGTACGTTGTGCGTGGCCTGATCCTTCTCCTCGCGGTTTTGCTCGACAATCTGAGGTCTTCGGCAGCGGGACGTCGATGAGCGCCACCGAAATTTATAAACTCGATAGCGGCGATCTCGCCGTTCTCGTATCACGGCGGGGAGCATCCCTGCGGACCGTAACTTTTGCTGGAATTCCTGTGATGATTGGGGCCGGCGGCCCAAGCAACGACATGGCGAGCTTCCCGCTTGTGCCTTTCGGTAACAGGGTTGAATTCAATCAATTCCGCTTCGGTGGCAAAACCTACGCGTTTAAGTCCAACACATCCGACCCATTTTATGTTCATGGGGATGGCTGGCTTAGGGACTGGTCCGTGGAAGGGGTCGGCGACCCAAGCATCGAGCTAGCTTTCGAGCATCTTCCCGATGAGCAAAGTGCTTATCACTATCGAGCCAGACAGCGGATCACGGTAAGCGAAGACACCCTCACGCTCGACCTCTCCGTTTCCAACAAAGCGGCTGAAACCATGCCATTCGGCTTGGGTCAGCATCCGTTCTTTGTCCGTACGCCTTCGGTGCGTATTAAGGCATCCGCTGACGAATACTGGTCAGAGCGTGCGGGGCATTTGCCCGGTTCAAAGGAGGAATTTCCGTCCGATCTCGACATTCGCACCGGGGCCGGACTGCCAAAGCGTTTTATCAACAATGCATTTGGAAACTGGGAAGGAACGGCATCAATCGAATGGCCGGAACTTCGGCTTGAGGCATTGATCGAAACCACACCATCGCACGCCGTCTTGATGCTTTACGCACCGTCAGATAGGCAAGATTTCTTCTGTCTTGAGCCTATGACCCACCTTCCCAATGCCCATCATATGGAAAGCTTGGGTGGGCTAACGCTTTTGAAGCAGTCAGAAACACTCCATTCCCATACGACAATTAAGTTTCGGAGACATGATCATGGTTGAACGATTGATAGACAAGCGCATCATGATCACTGGCGCTGCGCAAGGGATCGGCCTTGCCATTGCCGAAGCGTGCGCCCGCGAGGGCGCCGCCCTGCTATTGGTTGACCGTGACAATAATCTGCTCGAAGACATGGCTTCTCGCCTGCGCGACCAAGGCGCTATTCTGCTACATCGCACCGCTGATATTACCGGCCGCACCGCGATTGAAGCCGCGGTCAATGACGCTGGAGATGAAATTGGCGAAATCAACGCTCTCATCAATAACGCCGGCGTCAATGTTTTTTCCGAACCACTCTCCTCAACAGATGAGGATTGGGATCGCTGCTTCGACATTAATTTGAAAGGTGCCTGGAACTGCTGCCGCGCTGTTCTGCCGGCCATGGTGGCGCGTAAAAAGGGTGTGATACTGAACATCGCATCGACCCATGCCTTCACCATCATCGCTCACACATTTCCCTATCCACTTGCCAAACACGCGCTGCTTGGGATGACAAAGTCATTGGGCCTTGAATATGCACACGCGGGAATACGCGTGAACGCGCTCGCGCCGGGCTACGTTTCCACCCAGAAGGTGATCGACTACTGGAACGGCTTTCCCGACCCCGAAGCTGCTAAAGCCGAGACAATGAAGTTACATCCCGGCGGTCGTATCGCGACCCCACAGGAAATTGCCATGGCCGCAGTTTTCATGGTTTCCGACGAGTGCCCATTCATGAACGCGACGTGTCTAACGATCGACGGGGGATTAAGCGTACAGCAGCATCCGGCTTGAACCGTATCACTTTACGCTTTGGCTGTATCTCGGCGACGACAGCACTTTCGTCCAATGAAGAGTACATTCTCGGCTCAAAGCAACGCGCCATCGACAAGCAGAGGTTTAGTCGCATCTACAATCGCATCGATAGCCACCCGCAAGCGCGGCAACATCGCAGGTGATGCCGGCCAGAGCGCCTGGATTGGCAAATGCCCCGCAATCCGGTCATCTAGCACCGACACCAATCGCCCGCTGGCGAGATCATCTCGCACAAGCCACCGCGGTACGAGGCCAAGACCTTCTCCCTCTTTGATGGCTGAAAGCGTCAGCAAGCTACCCTCAAGGACAAGCCGGGTTTTGGGGTGCCAGGCCAGCAAATTTCCATCAGCGTTACGGAATTGCCAAGGGCCAGGTTTACCGTTCACCGGTGAGGCGATCAGTGCGTGTTCGGCCAGATCTTCAATTCTGTATGGGATCATCCGGTCTGCAAAATAGTCAGCAGACGCGCATAGTACGACTTTTTGGCTCCCGAGGGCGCGCGACATCAACCCGTTCGTGTCAGCCACCTCTCCAATCCTAACGGCAAGATCGGTTTCACCATCCAAAAGGTCACTGGGTATCGTCGATGTTGAAATTCGAAGATCAAGGTTCGGCCATCTTCTACAGAGGCTATAAAGCGCTGGTGCTACGATCCTGGCGCCAAAGAGCGGCGGCAGGCTGACGTGCAATGCACCAGAAGGCTCTTGGGAAAGGCTTGAAATTGCGAACTCGGCGCGTTCAATCTCTCGTCGCGCTTTGAGGCAGGCATCACGATAGACGACACCCTCGGCAGTCAGGCTCAATCTGCGCGTCGAACGTTGAAACAGCCTTATCCTTAGCCTTTCTTCCAGCCGCGCTACTGCTTTTGCCACTGCAGAAGCGGAAAGCCCTAGACGCGTCGAACCCGCTGCGAAACTACCTGTTTCACAGACAGACAAAAAGACACCCATATCATCGCCGTGTTGATGCTGCATATCTTTCATTAGCGAATTTTATTCGGCAATCGAACGAAAATTATCCCTTATCGAGGATAGTAGAACGCAGCTTATGATCGCACTCATGAGCACAAATAGAACCTATGCAATCATCGGGGGCACGTCCGGAATTGGATTCGCCCTTGCCCGAAAACTGATAGAACGTGGAGATCGTGTCCATCTTGGAGGTCGCTCTCAAGATCGCTTGACCGATGCACTGTTGACGCTTGGAGATGGGGCATCAGGCCAAACGGTGGAGATTACCGAGAAAGAAAGCCTCGACCAATTTTTTGCCACAGCGCCCCTGCTTGCTGGCCTTTTCACCCCCGCCGCCACTTACAAGACGGGCTCTTTTTCCGAGGGCAACCTCGAAACCAGTGAGCAACTTTTCAAGGCGAAGTTCTGGGGACAATACTGGGCAGTCCATGCAGCCTTGCCACGTCTTGCCGAGCATGCGTCTATCCTACTCATGTCTGGAGCCGCCTCGGCACGTCCCATAGGCGCTCCGGCTTATGCCGCTTGCAACTCCGCGCTGGAGGGGCTTGCTCGTGGACTGGCCGTCGAACTCAATCCAATCCGGGTCAATTGCCTCTCTCCTGGAACAACAGACAGTGAGCTATGGCGAAACCGTCCGGACAATGTTCGAAAGCCGGCATACGAAATCTGGAGTACGCTCAACCTCGTCCGACGTCCCGCCACCGTTGAGGAGCAGGCGCATGCTGCGCTCTTCCTGCTGGACAACACCAATATGACCGGCTGCACGCTGTTTAGCGACGGCGGTTATTCCCTTCGATAAAGGTGCGCACCCGTTCCTGAAAACGCTTTGACGCCAGATGGATGAATGACATCCATTGCGGTGACTGCTGAAATCCCAGGAATGTTGTTTCACGCTGAAATCACGATTGGGCAGGATATTCCTCGGCCTCGACACCGGTGGCGATTATTAAAAACTGATGATACCCATCCTTCGTCGGGGCCTATCCAATTCTACCAATCACAGGTTTTCAAATGAGCGTTTTCGACCCAGCAAGAACAATCGATTTACAACAACAACAAAAACAACGGGTCACGAACCGTTATGGGACGGAGGCTGATTTCTCTCCCCCCTTCTGGAACGACACGATTGACGTGCTGCTGAACCACCGCACGACGCGCGCATATCTTCCTAGACCCTTACCACAGGGGAGCCTTGAACTTCTCGTCGCGGCTGCCCAGTCTGCTCCCACGTCATCTAATCTTCAGGCCTGGAGCGTCGTTGCAGTCGAAGACAACGATCGCAAAGCGCGGCTGGCAGATTTCACGGGTGGGAATGCCCACATCAAGCAAGCGCCTCTGTTTCTCGTCTGGTTGGTTGATCTGAAGCGGCTGCGCAATGTCGCAACCAGCCAAGGCAACGACGGTGAGGGACTGGATTATCTGGAGAGCTTCCTGATTGGTGTCATCGACGCCGCCCTTGCAGCGCAAAATTCGGTATCGGTAATTGACTCCCTCGGCCTGGGCTCCTGTTATGTGGGCGGTATTCGCAACAAACCCGAAGATGTCTCACGCGAGCTAAACCTTCCTGCCGACGTGGTGGCCGTATTTGGTCTTTCGGTCGGCTATCCCGATCCGGCAGTAAAGACCGACGTCAAACCGCGCCTCCCGCAATCTTCGGTACTGTTTCGTGAAACATATTCAGGCACGGAACAGCATGACCTGGATAGCTACGACGAAGTCATGAAGGTTTTTCAGGAGAGGCAGGGACTTCCCGAATATGGCTGGACAGCCCCTATTGCGAAACGCATCGAAAACGCTGAAGCGTTGAAAGGGAGAGCAGACCTCAAACAAACATTGCACCGTCTCGGCTTCAGCATCAAATAGACCGAGCAACGCAGCCTCGAAACGCTGACGGTGTTTCTGTTAGCAATCAATTTGGGCATCAGGGGCTAGCGTGGGCTCGGGCGATCGTAGACGCATCAGCATCCTGTGTTTCTGCGAGGCCCGAACATGAGCGCGAGCCGCATCCTCGGCCGCGTCTCGGTCCCTTCGCAACAGAGCTTCAACGATCGCGTGATGCTCCTCCACCGCAAGCCGGGCGCGCTCTTCCTGATCCATCAAGCTCGGCAACACCGAGCGGTGTCCCGATCTAAATAAACATTGAAAACGTCTTGCTCTCCCCGCTCACAGCGTGCATTTCGCTGCAGGCAGACCACAACGAGTCACGACACGTTCTAGAGCGGTGACGGTCAATGAGTTGCAGGAGCGAATATTTGGTAAGCCATATGCGAAATTTGGTTCCTGTCTCACTTCTGTCAGCGATGGTTGGAAGTGTAGCCGGGTCGCTTATAGTGCTAGCGTACCTGTTTGCTTCGCATCCTGACCCAGAATACTCGCCAGAGGTATATGATGTGTTGCTTTACGCTTTCCTGGTTTTGATGAGCCTTTTTGGTACTATTCCAGGCTGTTTGTTGGTTGGAATTCCGTCAGTCATCGTCACGAATAACCTGGCACCAGGCGCTCCTTTCAGAGCATCGACCCTGCTTGTTTGCGGCGCAGTTTTCACATGGGTCTTTGTTCTTGGATGGCCGGCGACGATGTTGTTCGAGATATCCTACGCAGACATCTTGCTCTTGAGCCCTTATGCTTTTTGTTCTGCAGTCGCGCTTGCCTACCTGGTGAACAGAAAGATGGAAGCCTGAACGTGATCGTCCAGATGTGAGGCTGCGAGCTTCCATGCATCGCTTTGGACGCTGTCAGAGACTGTCATTTCTGAGGGGTGCACCGGCACGGTTGCCTCACGGTTTGTTTCGAGGCAACATATTTCGGCAGTACCCGCTGCATATTTTTCATTTGCGTGAACTCATGGAGGAACAAATGGAAGGTGCACCCGTACGTTTTCGAGCTGTCGAAGACTGTGAAGCTTCTGGCTTTTCGATCCCTGCCGGCCCCTATTTCGGCAAAGAAAAAATCCACGAAACAGTAGATCACTCTGATGGCAGGGCATTCCACTATAGCCTTGACTTAGCCGATACTGGTGAAATGCTCGACGTGACACCGCTTGTAGCGATCGGCAAGATAACCGTCGTGAGACAAAGCGCCCTGTAGCTCGAACAATCTCTTGATCGTAAGCTGTTAAATGTTTGCGTTGCCAATCGTGAAACCCTCCTCTGGGAGGGTTTCTTATTTGTCGGGAGAAGTGACTGACCGGTGTTAACAGCAAGCCGTGCTGAAATGAGAAGCGGTTCTTTCGGGATGGCCTCTTCACCCAAAGCTCCGGCGCCCGCTCGATGGCCATCAAATCTCGCGGAAAAACACGCGACTGTAACGAGATTGCCTCCTCCAAACTGCTGCGCAACCACCGTTCGTTGTCCTCCTGATGAAGAAGGACTGGAGGCTGCGGATGAAGCTCTCATTCAGGAAGGCGAAGAGCGAGATCCTGCAAGAAGGCAACGACGATAATCTGTGATCGATGCAGAGTGAAAGGCGGTCAGGGCAGTTTTGCGACGTCTTCTTGAATTTGCGTCTTGTAAGCTATTCTTCCTCAGCCTCCGCGGTGGCTGCTTGTGGCATCCGGTTATGACCGGACTGCGCGTCCACGAAACAAATAAGCGATGAGAGACACGACCAGCGCGCAGGCGGTGACACCAAACATGATGCTGAATGCAGGCTCCTGAGCGAAGACCCGCGCAATCACGCCGAAGAGCGGAGAAAATAGAGCAACGCCGACAAAGCCGAGACCATTCAGCAATCCGAGAATGACCCCTCGCCTTCTTGCTTCAATGTGAGACTGCGCTTCTGCCATAGCGATGGTGTGGCAATTGCCGATTGCATAAAGCATCGAGAGCGCCGCGGCCGCCGAGATCGGGCTTTGCGCCGGACTGATTGCAAGAGCAGCCGTGAGGGTGATCGCGCAGGTATAGAAGACCGCTACAATCGATCCGGGCTTCCAGCGTCGCATTGCGAAAGGCAGCAAAAAACCCGTGACTGTTCCTGCTACGCTGATCAAGGCGAAGATATTTGCAGCGCCCTGAGAGGAAAGCTCCACGACGTCGAGCAGGTAGGGTGACGCCCACGCGCTCCTGAAGACGGTCCCGAGTGACGCGCTGAGGAAAATCGGCGCCAGAAGAGCAAGGAACATCGGGTTTGTTTTGATGGAATCCGAGGCATCGCGCCCGATGTCCTGGCTTCTTGTCAATGCGGGAACCCACATCCAGACCAACCCGGCTGCAACTGCTAGGAAACATGCCGACACCGCGACAGCATTGCGCCACCCAAAGGAGGAAACAACCATCTCGAGAGGTGTTGTCGAGACGAGAGCGCCAATTGACCCTAGTGCGGCGATGCCCGTCGCAGTTCGTGCTGCTTTTTGCCAGGTCTGCGTTTGACCGAAATAAAAATAGACCGACATCAGGGCCGGCGCACATCCGATACCCAAAAGCCCATGGCCCAACACTGCCGGGAAAAATGAGGTTGCGCCGGCCATCAGTGCCGCGCCAATTGAACCCAAGAGAACAAGCATCGCTGCAGGCAGCCGACAGCCGAAACGATCGAAAAGCAACCCGACAGGGACCTGCGAGATCGCGAAGCTTGCAAAAAATGCGGAGGAAAGCAGCCCGAACTGAACCGGGGTGAGCGCGAGGTCATGTGAGAGCTCGGGGCCCACAACCGCGAAGAACGTTCTGAAATACATGCTCAGGAAAAAAGTAAAGGCGAACGCCACGTAGGTTTTCCGGTGAGGCATGTAAAATCCAAATAAGGTGAGGATGCCTCTTTCTCAACGGGAAGGGCAGATATCCAATCTTGATAGGACGCTCATATCTCCTTGGTCCATATGTCTCAAGTAGACTCTTCGAGCTCGCAACCACCGGGGTCCTGTATCCTGGTGATAGCCGTTTTGCGCGCCACCCCTTTTGTGTTCAGCAGCTTCATCCCCCACTTTCGGGCTACCTATCGCCTTATACGGTTTAATTGCTCCTCATTCTGTTTGAGCCTATTGGTGGCCTCAATGGCTTGTTTTAATCCTCCGTATCGACTTACAAACACCACTAACGTCTCTTAAGTCCGGAAATCGAAAGAACACCGATGACAACCCAACTCTCCCTCCCGCGTGACCGAATTTCCGTGCTTCTGCTCGAAGGCATTAGCCAGACTGCCGTGGATTACTTTTCAGCGTCCGGCTACACCAATCTCATACATCTGCCGAAGGCCCTTGATGACAACGAGTTAAAGCGCCATATCGCGGACGCTCACATCATCGGCATTCGTTCGCGCACTCAACTGACAGAAGAAATCTTCGACGCAGCCAAAAAGCTCATCGCCGTTGGTTGTTTCTCTGTCGGAACGAACCAGGTTGACCTCGACGCTGCCCGGAGACGCGGTATCCCCGTATTCAACGCGCCCTATTCCAACACGCGCTCGGTCGCAGAACTTGTGATCGGCGAAATCATCATGCTGACACGGCAGATATTCCCGCGTTCGGCATCCGCCCACCAGGGTGGTTGGGAAAAGTCGGCTGTCGGCAGCCGCGAAGTACGCGGCAAGACGCTCGGGATTGTCGGCTATGGCAATATCGGCTCGCAGTTGAGCGCGCTCGCCGAAAGCATGGGTATGGTCGTACGCTACTTCGATCTTTCCGACAGACTGCGCCGTGGCAATTCTGAATCGATGGATTCGCTCGGTGAGCTTCTCGAAATTTCTGATTATGTGTCGATGCATGTCCCTGAAACGCCATCGACCAACAACATGATCACCGAAGCCGAACTGCGCCGCATGAAGAAAGGTGCCATCTTCATCAACAACTCACGCGGCACTGTAGTTGATCTCGATGCACTCGCGAAAGTCCTCCAGGATGGTCATCTCGCCGGTGCTGCCGTTGACGTGTTCCCGAAAGAGCCCGCATCGAACAAGGATCGTTTCGAAACGCCCTTGCAGGGTTTGAACAACGTTATCCTGACACCGCATATCGGTGGCTCAACGGAAGAGGCACAGGAGCGCATTGGCGGAGAAGTTTCCAGAAAACTCATTGAGTATTCCGACATCGGCTCGACAATGGGTGCCGTCAACTTTCCGCAGGTTCAGTTGCCCGAGCGACCGAATGGCACGCGCTTCATGCATGTGCATCAGAACCGTCCTGGCATTCTCATCCAACTGAATGAGATCTTTTACTCGCGTGGATTGAATATCGTTGGCGAATTCCTGCAGACCCATGGCGACACAGGTTACGTCGTCATTGAAGCTGAAGGCACATCCGAACACGCGAACGACGTTCTCCAGGCATTAAGGGAAATTCCCGGAACCATCCGCGCGCGATTGCTCTATTGATCACCGGCGGCCTGCCTGTGGCAGGCCGCACCAAACCGGTTTCCGGCAAACAATCAATTGTATGGAGACCTGCAATACGCACGCACACCCACCCGCGGGACATAGGTATTGTCATAGGCACGATATGTCCGGTAGCGATTTGCGCACCACTGGGCATGGCCTCCTCTATAAGAATGCCTCGGAGCTGCTAATGCTCCGCCAATGATAGCTCCCGCAGCAATCCCGCCTATGATTGCACCAGCGTTCGAACGACGATGATGACGGTGATAGTGCCTATGATGATACCTGTCAGCGCGGTGGTGACGCCATTCGCGGTAGTGACGACGATGATGACGATACTGCACTTCCTCCACATTTGAGACTTTAGGCGCGGAAAATGCGGGCATTGGCGTGGCTGACGCGGCGGTTAACGATGAAAATGTCATGATTGCGGACAATGAAATCGCGCTGAAAATCTTGCTAATCTTTTGCATACGTTCCTCCTAGCTTGATCGAGAAAGAGCGAGGGATGCGTCCCACACTGACCTCGACATCTCCTTCAACGCTTTTGGCGCGTTTTAGTTGAGTTGATATTGCGTCAGAGCCTAGGCAGCGTTACGCGTACGATTCAGGCGCGCAAATGCTTTTGTGAACGTGTCGGGCATTAGATCCCTAGTGCCGGATGGCGATCTCAACAGTAACGGAAAGATCGCCATTTAACGTTACGCACATCTACCCAATAGTCGTAGAAGGCCTTGGCTCTCGGCAGACTGGAGGTAATCCAATCGGCAAGTCAGCTTCCGAGGTAGGCGCATTTCAATCGTCGTCGGAAGAGTTCGAGCTGGAGTTCGACGACGAATTGGAGCTGGAATTGCTTGAGGAGTTCGAACTGCTGTTCGAGCTGGAATTGCTCGACGAGTTCGACGAACTGTTCGAATTCGAATTCGAATTCGAGTTTGAGTTGCTGTTGGAATTCGAGTTTCCGTTCGAACTGAAGTTGCTGGAAGAGTTCGAGGCCCTATTGGTGCTGGAATTCGACCAGCTCCTGCGATTATCGTCACGGCCACGACGCGCCTCGCGAGAGCTTGCGTTATTGTTGAACGTACGCTCCAGGAAGCGGGTGACTGGATCGTCGGCGACGGCCGGGGTTGGGGTGGCAACATTGGTGGCAAGCAATGAGCCCAGAATGGCAAACATCTTCTTCATTTTGTTTCTCCTGATTGTCTGGCAGCCTTCATTGACTGCTTGAGAGAAACGGATCGCCTTCAGACATATTCCACAAAATAATAATTATTTTCAGCATCTTAAGGATACGTAACGGCGCGCGTCGAGAGCCGACAAAAGCCGGATATCGGCGAAAGGGGCTTGGATCGGCGAATTTCAACGCTGAGCCCGGGCGAATTTCCGATACCAGCCATCGGATGCCTGCGTCTTGCGCAGGATCGATTTCCGGGTCACCGCCTCACCTTCGCTTTCCGACCGGATATCGGCGGCAAGGTCGGTCGTTTCCCGGCGGAAGGGAATGATCTGCACGATCGGCGTGCCGCGCTCCAGAACATGCAATCCATCTTCACCGATGGCGAAAAAAGGAAAATGGATTTCCGACTGGTAGCTGTCCGTATCCACCACGCCCGAAACAATTTCGAACACGCCGTTCGGGCGGTTCAGCGGCGGCAGGAACAGGCAGCTCCAGCCCGGCGGCGTAACGATAGTCCAGTAATTGTGAAACTTGCAGGGCGGCATCGGTTCGCGTGGATTTCCGGCCACCTGGTGGTTGGCGTGATTGCTGACCATGGTGCGGTCAAAATCCCAGCCGCAATCCACCGTCTGTCCACCATCGGAGATCTGCATGCGCACCGTCGCGGCAAGGCCAATGATCCACCCCGTTGCCATTGCATCGAGAAACGGCATGCAACGCTTAACGGTGAGGCCGTTGTCGGTCGTCGAAAGACGCGCCTCGGTGACGGGCGGCAGTTTGCGAAACCATTCCGGCAGCGCGGTTTTTGCCCTCACAGGCACGGGGATGATGCCCTCGTCCTCCTTCCTGCAGAGGAAAGTCATTCTCGGTTCGGGCTTTTTCAGCAGTGGCAGTGCCATGATCGTTCTCCTCGCAGCATATGCGTGAAAAACGGCGCAGATTAGAACTTATTCCGAACGTATATGAAGAATCATTCGGCCATTCCGGCGAGCGCGTTTCTTTCAGCCTCTGCCGCAAGCGGTTCACCGGCTTCGATCGAAGCGAGATAGGCGTCGATCGTTTCCTGAGAGGATGCTGGCACGTAACCTTCTGAACGCGGCGACGACAACGCCAGACGCGTGACCCACGCGCCATTTGTGCGGCATGCAACGGTTGCAGTCGTCTCGTTGAGCCGTTTCAATTCGTACTCCCGGCAGAGTTCTCCCCGACCGTCGACAAAACTTGAAACGATATGCAGCGCCTCGGATTGGCCAAGCGTGACATCGCTGCCGGAAGGTTGCTGGTCAAGCGCGGCAAACAAGGCGTTTTCGGAGGCCCCCTCCAGGTCGACATTGCCTCGGCCCGCCATATATCCGCCGACACCGGTGATGACGGCAAGGATGGAAGCCGCGATCGGCATCATCCAAGGCCGCCTACTGCGGATGGGCATCGGTTTTTCGGGGCGTTGGAAGGCAAGCACCTTGTGCTCGGCCGCCTCTGTCATGCGCCGAACGGATGTCGCAAGTGCTTCCGGCACCGGCTCATCGATCAACGGCTTCATGGCGGCCCCAACAGCCATGCGAGTGTCGAGAAAGACGGCCAGCCGTTCGGCCAGCGTCTCGTCTGTCTCGAGCGCCGTCTCCAGCCGCTGGCTGGTCGCCGCGTCCAGTTCGCCATCAGCAAATGCCATCAATGTTTCGTCGTCAAAGTGTTCCATAGTCATGCAACGCCGCCTTTCGTATCGGACGAACGTTTCTCCCCAAGGCTTATTCCCGTCAGTTCGGCCAGATTTTTGCGCGCCCGCGCCAGACGGCTCATCACCGTGCCGATGGGAATGGCGAGCACGTCGGCCGCATCGCGATAGCTCAGCTCCTCCACGCAGACCAGAACGAGCACTTCGCGTTGTTCTTCCGGCAGTTTCTGCAAAGCAGTCGCCACTTCCATCAGTTCCATACGGGCATGGGTTGCGGCCTCTCCCGAAGGGACTGACACGTCATAGGCTTTCTCAATCTCATCCTGCGGACCGGCAGTGCGGGCGCGGCGCAGATGATCAATCCAGATATTGCGCAGGATGCGGAACATCCAAGCGTCAAAGCGCGTATCCGGCGCGAAACTGTCGGCGGCGACGATTGCACGCTCACAGGCGGCTTGCACGAGATCATCGGCCAGTTCTCGCGAGTGGCAAAGCGAAATCGCAAATCGGCGCAGATTGGGTAAAAACTCCACCAACCGCTGTGGCACTGTGCGCGTGTCATTCGTCATGCGATTTGTTTGGCACGGCACGGAATATTTTGTCGAGATAAACGTCTATCCAAGATAGCATTCCCGTGCTTGTTGGGAATATTTCAGCTGTTTTTCTACTGGAGATAGCGCTTTGTCGACGATTGCACCACCTCGCTTCAGATTTATCCTGGTGATACTCGTTGCCATCGGTGGCATGACCGCAATGCCACTGCTTCAATCCGTCGGCATCGCACCTGGCGTTGCTGCAGCATTTGCGGATGATGACGACGACAACAACGATGACGATGATAGTGGCAACAGCGCCGGATCCTCTGGCGGCTCTTCCGGCGGCGAAAACCGTGGTAATGATGGCAGGCGTCTGAGAGGTGACCTACGATCGTTGTTTAGGTGGCCATTTCAACGAGCGGAACGTCCCGCGCCACCAAGACGTGCTGTCGCCATTCCTGATCGCGCTCGCGACGAAATCGTCGCCTTGGGCCTCGACGAGGCGACGATCGCTAGCCTGACGCAAGACGGTTTCGTGATTGATGAGCGAACAACAATCGCGCTTACCGGTAGCGAATTGGTCAAGCTGACGATACCGCGCGGCATGACCCTGGATGTCGCGCGTCAGGCCGTCGTTGCCGCCGCGCCCTCAGCCAATGTGGATTTCAACCATTTCTATCAGCCCGAGGAGAAAGACACAGCGTCCTGCCCCGGCGGCGACTGCAAGCTTATTCGCCATATCGTCGACTGGCCGCACGAAGCTGCTAACGGGCGAGCGACAGGTTGCGGCGCTCCCTTGCCGATCGGCCTGGTCGATACTGCCATCAACGCCGATCATGCCTCGCTTGCCGAGGCGACTATCGAAGTGCTGCAATTGGGAGACGGCACCAACTCCAGCTCTGCGGCGCAACACGGCACTGCCGTTGCCGCTCTCCTCGTCGGCTCTGCCGGCAGCCGCGCTCCCGGCCTGCTTCCCGGCGGCAGACTGGTCGCGATCGATGCCTTCCAGCGCTATGGCAGGGCTACCGATATAGCCGACATCTACGATCTCATACGGGCACTTGATATGCTGGCCGCCCGCAATATCAGGATCGTCAACCTCAGTCTCAGCGGGCCGCCGAACATGCTGTTGGAACAGGCTGTGCGCGCCATCATCGACAAGGGTACAATTCTGATTGCAGCCGCCGGCAACGAAGGGCCGAACGCCAAACCGGTCTATCCCGCCGCCTATGCGGATGTGATCGCCGTTACCGCCGTCGACCGGAACATGAAACCTTATCGCCGTGCGGTTCGTGGCGATCATATCGACATCGCCGCTCCAGGCGTTGGGGTATGGACGGCGGCCTCCATTTCGGGCGGCAGGCAAAAGAGCGGCACCTCGTTTGCCGCACCTTTCGTAACAGCGGCTGCTGCCCTGCTGCTCGGCGCCAACCCGGAGATGGAACCGGATGAGGTGGCGGACGCCCTAACGCGTTCGGCAAACGACATGGGCGAACCGGGCAAGGATGCGATATTCGGCTGGGGCCTGCTGAACGCAAAGGTGCTGTGCCAGAGTTGATCTCCGCAAGCCCGTGTTCGAAAAGAATGCCCGGCGCGTAGGCCGGGCACGATATTTTCTATTCTCGATGGCTCAGTCTTAATCGTCGTCGTCATCGTCGTAGTCGTCATCGTCATCACTGCGATAACGACGGCTGTAACGGCGATCGTCGTCATCGTCATCGTCATCCGCCAGGATGACCTGCGAGAGTGTGGATGCCTGCGGTTGTGCACGTGGCATGGCCTGCACCTGATGTGCTGAGATCATCAGCGTGACCATGGCAATTAGGGCCATACCGCTTGTGACAAAACTTTGGTTCATGTCTGTTCTCCTTCCGTGTCCGAGGGCGATACGTGTCGATGAACGTGGCTGTCGCTGACTTATTCCGGCGGCGATGCGTTTTCTGCGTCATTGATCTTATTTTGCGAAAACACACCGAGACCGGGAATATCCATCGTCATCAAACGTTCATAATCGGGCATGGGGAGATCGGAGCCGACCGGCCGCCTCCCCCGAACCGAAACTGCCCTCAGACGACGGCGTTATGTAAAGGAGGCCAAGTGGTGGCGCACCTTATGTCCTTGCCCACGGCAAATCAGCAGAAAGACAAAACGGCGATTGCGGAGCAAGAGCCAGTTGTATCGGTCAGACACCTTAAACAGGTGGTCGCAGCGTTGTTGATCGGTTTTGCCTCCGTGCTGATCTTTTTGGCAATTGACGGCCTGACCATGTCGATGCGGGCAACGCTCTTCATCTTCTTTTCTGCGATTATCGGTTGGACGGTGCTCGAACTGCCTGAAACTTCGGTTGCGCTGGCGGGCGCAGTCGCGCTTGCCGTAGTTGGCGCCATACCTGAAGATCTGGTTTACCACTCGTTGGGCAATGACATCATCTGGCTGTTGTTGTCGGCCTTCGTGATCGCCGCAGTTCTAAGGCATGTGGGCCTGATCGAACAGGTGACTGACCGACTGATGCCGAAGATGCGCAGTATTCGCTCAATGTTCTGGACGTTAACGCTGCTTACGTTCGCAACCGCCTTCGTCATCCCCTCCACATCAGCTCGGGCCGCGATCTTGATGCCGGTCTATCTCGGCCTCTCATCGGCAATCGGCAATACGAGGGTTTCGCGCGCGCTCGGCCTGCTTTTTCCAACCGTCATACTTCTCTCCGCCGGCGCTTCGCTGATTGGCGCCGGAGCGCATCTTGTTGCCTCCGGCTTTTTGTTACGCTTCAACGGCACGCAACCGGACTTCATCGGCTGGCTGGTGCTGGCCGGTCCTTTTTCGCTGATAACCTGCCTTATCGCCTGCGCCATATTGCTTTATGTGTTCATGAGCAAGGAGGAACGCGACATGGCTCCTGACGCCAACCTTTCACCAAGCCGCCCTACCGCCCTATCGCGTCAGCAGGTCGCGGTAGCCGCCACGGTCGGCGGCACGGTACTGACGTTCTCCACTCAGTCCTTTCACGGTATTGACATATCCTTGGTCGCAGTCGTGGCAGCCCTTGTCCTTTGTACGCCAAATATCTCCGGCATGACGCTGAAGGCCGCGCTAAAAAATGTTGAGTGGAATCTGCTTCTGTTCATGGCGGGCACGCTGGTCATCGGCGAAGCACTAATTGAAACGGGCACGGCCCAGATGCTGACCGATCGGCTGGTGAGCGTTTTTCGCCAGAGCATGATTACAGCGCCCCTCATCATCATCTCGTTTGCAGTGATCATTGCGACCTTTTCTCATCTGGTGATCACCTCGCGGACGGCGCGGGCAACGGTGCTCATCCCAGCCTTCGCGTTGCCGCTCTCAGCTTTTGGCGTGGATCCGGCTGTTCTTGTGATGGTTGTGACGCTGGCAAGCGGCTTTTGCCAGATGACCATGGTATCGGCTAAACCGGTCGTGCTGTTCGCTGGGCTGGAACCTGCGGCCTTTACCCAAGCCGATCTGCGCAAGCTCGGTTATTTGCTCGTCCCGCCTTTCATGTTTCTGCTTATTCTCGTGGCAACCGTGTTGTGGCCGTTGCAAGGATTCTCCAGAGGAAATTGAGCAAAAACAATAATCTAGAACCCTCAAGAGCCGCTCAATGCGGCTCATTTTTATTTAGCCGAATAAATTTATTTCGTGCCGGAATAAGCGTCGGACCATCACGTTTTCCTCATGTCACTTACTTGTCATGAAAGGATAATGCCCATGCCCTTCCGCGTCGTCGTTGCCCCCTCCGGTTTCAAGGAAAGTCTTTCGGCCGAACAGGCCGCCGACTGCATCGAAAAAGGCGTCCTGCGCGCGTTTCCCGGCTCCGTCGTCACCAAGGTTCCAATGGCCGATGGTGGTGAGGGATTTACCCGGGCGCTGGTGAACGCCACCGATGGCACGATCCATCCGGTTACCGTCACCGGGCCGGTAGGACACCCGGTACAGGCCTTTGTCGGGTTTCTAGGAGGCACTTCGGAACCAACCGCAGTTATCGAAATGGCTGCCGCTGCCGGCCTCAGCCTCGTTCCGCGCGGTCGTCGCAATCCCTGCCTGACCACGAGTTACGGCGTCGGTGAACTGGTGCGGGCCGCACTTGATCGCGGCGCAAAGCGGATATTGCTCGGCTGCGGCGACAGCGGCATTAACGATGGTGGAGCCGGCATGGCGCATGCGCTGGGTATCCGGCTTCTGGACTCCGACGGCAACGAGCTCGACCGAGGCGGTGCGGCGCTCACGCAGTTAAACCGTATAGACATTAAAAATCGTGACCCTCGCCTTGCGCGGGTTCGTATCGATGCCGCCGTCAATTGGCACAACCAGCTTCTCGGTGAGCGAGGTGTGGCCCGTGTTTTCGGGCCGCAGAAAGGCGCAACACCCGAACAGGTCGAGCGATTGGCCGCAGCTATGGAGACTTATGCAGCCCACATTCAAAACGCCACTGGCGTTGATGTCGGCTCCGCACCAGGTGCCGGAGCCTCGGGTGGTCTCGGTGCCGCCGTTCTCGGTCTCCTTTGCGGCGCACTTCATCCCCGCTACGAGATCGTCATGCAGTATCTCGAGGTCGATGACTACATTCACGGCGCCGACCTAGTGATCACGGCGGAAGGCAGTCTCGATGGCCAGACGCCCTTTGGCAAGGTTCCGGCCGAAATCGCACGACGCGCCAAGGCAGCCGGTGTTCCAGTGGTGGCGCTTGCAGGCACGATCGGAAAGGGCGTGCGGCTCAATCTCGATTGCGGCATAGATGCCTTCGCATCGATCCTGACACGCCCCTGCTCCCTGGAAGACGCTATCTCGTCCGCGCCAAAGCTTCTATCCCGCGCGGCAGAAGACATGATGAGGATGATTATGATCGGCGCGACACTACGACTGTCTTTTTCCACTGCAAGGTAGAATTTGGAAAAATTCAGTCATTTCAGATTGATGCGCCCACGCTGAATTTGGGCATTTGGAATGGAATTTTCCCAGGCCGGGCCAACATTAGATGTTGGCGTAAACAGGCCCTTCGCCGGGCATTCCCGCTGACGGCGGTCCGTGTGGGCCGGACCAACATTACATGTTGGCGTATACCGGCCCTTCGCCGCCTTGTGGCGGAACCCAGTTGATGTTCTGGTTGGGGTCCTTGATGTCACACGTCTTACAGTGCACGCAGTTCTGCGCATTGATGACGTAGGTTTCCTGGCCGTCCTTCTCCA
>NZ_JACAWV010000019.1 GCF_013390595.1 Rhizobium sp. RM
AAATCTTCTCATCACATAAGGGCCTCAAGCCCATAACAGAGGCCGCACATCGCGGCCTTTTTTGTTATAATATCAACTTCTCAGCAGACAAATCTGCTGAATGAGACTTCGCCAAAGGCAAAGTCATGGTGCCGCGGGGTGGAGCAGCCCGGTAGCTCGTCAGGCTCATAACCTGAAGGCCGCAGGTTCAAATCCTGCCCCCGCAACCAATCTAATCCCCAACACCAAAATTCCCAAATCAGAATCTGAAAAGTAAATCGCAGCATCCCAAGATCACCCGCCGGGGGACTCCAATAACGCGGGCTCGGATGGTGATTAATATCGAAATATAGGTTTTATGGCGCTGGTCTGTGCGTGAAAAGAGTGGCCTTCGCCGCTCCTGTCACGGCAGTCTTCTAGCTCGAATAAACCGATTAGATCCGCATGATTTTATATTGAAGGAGAGGCAGGCAGGCGCTTCAGCCTCTGAGCAATACGCCCGACTTCACTAGAAGGAGCCGAGATCCTCGAAGTGGATGTGCCGCAATACGAGCGCGGATTTCTTCATCTTGACCTCACGAAACGTGTTTCGACGATGAGGGGATCTCGCATAGTCCGTTGGCGCACTCGCGGTCCTGCCCGCTCACGGTAGCGGGTTCAATCTCGGGAACGCGTGCTGACAGTGCTGTGGCGATCCTTGCGCCGACCGCGATGTCATCCTCAACCCCGAACGCGTGGTGAAGGATGGATCCGTCGCGCCCGATCAGGACGGACGAGGGTGTGCCGCGCAGGCCGAACCGCCGCATCGTTGCTGGGATGTCGGATCCCGCTTCTGCCAGATCGACGCCGACCGGCGATCGCAGACGGTATTCGTGCAGAAATGCCCGAAGGGTTACTGGCGACATGGCCGCATGATGCTCGAATACCGTATGGATCCCGATGATCTGAAGGTCGGTTCTGGCGAAGATGCGCTCGATGCGTTGCACCTGTGGAATGGCTTCCGTCACACAGCCCGGGCAGAGAACCTGAAATGTATGAAGGAATACCGGACGACCACGAAGCCCTGCGAGGGTCAACGGGGTTGGTGTATTGAACCATTCACTCACCGCCAATTCAGGCGCAAGTGTTGTTGAAGAGCTGGACATAATTCTTGATCCTTAGATTGTGGGCGGACCGGAGAGGAAACGGTCCGCCCTCTAGGGGCTTACGCGGCGGCGGCACGCGTGAGCTTCACTCCCGGAAAATCGACCGGAACATCGAGCGCGACATTCAGGTAGTTGGTGAAGAGATTGAGCGCGATGTGAGCGATAATCTCGACGATTTCCTCGTCATCAAACCCTGCCGCTCTGAGAGCATCTACATCGGCGATCTTTATATCCGCTCGCTCGTTCACCACCTTGATCGCGAACCGGAGCGCTGCAGCCGTGCGTGCATCGGCAGAACGGCCCGCTTGAGCCTCAAGCATTTCCTGCGCGGTCGCGCCAGCCTTTCGGCCAAGACCGGTGTGTGCAGCGAGGCAATAATTGCAATTGTTGCGATCAGCGATGGCGACGGCTATCTGCTCGCCGAGCTTGGCACCGAGACGGCCGTTGCCCAGGGCCCCGAACGAGCCCCACATGCTGGAAAGTGCTGCTGGCGAGTTGGCCGCCGCCTTGAACATATTGGGCACCATGCCGAAAGCGGCCTTGATCTGCGAAAGCTGTTCACCCGTCATTCCTGTTGCATCGGACGGGTCTATGAGGGTAATCCTTGTCATGTTCTTTCCTTTCATTTGCCTGGAGGGGGAGATTTGTCGGTCTGGCGATGGCAGTCGCCGGACCGACGTTATCAGTCAGCCGCGATCACTTTACCTGGCAGACTGAGATTTCCGGATGCAACTTTGAAGACGTTGCTGACGCACAGCAGCGGTGCGTGCAGATTACCGTTGACCTTGAGGCCAGCGGTGACGCCATCAAAGGATGCACCTTTGATACCGCTAATCAGAGACAGCGGGATTTCCACATCAACCGACTCTCCTTTGAAAGTCGTTGGATATTCTGGGCTATCGATCAGAAGCGGAACACCCGGCCAGGTCGCTGGAACCTTGGGCTTGGCGCCTTCCGGAATGTCGATGACCTTGAGTCCACCGCCACAGGCTTTGTCCTGGGCTAACACGACCCAGTGCGGATGCCAGATGTGGCGGTTCTTGCCGCCATAAGCCGCATCGTCGAAATCGGGATGGAAGGTTACGGCCAGCGCAACGATGCCCTGATCCTTCTCGAAGCCGATCTCGCCGCTGTTAAGGCTGGTCGGCCACACATAGGCGTAGACACTGGAACCCTCGAACTTGCCGGTCGCGTCCGGCTTGTCCTTGCCGGCCTCGCCGCGGACGCGTGTCGTAAATACCGCTGTATCGCCTTTTGTGACGATGGTGGTCTCGATGATGTCGAATGCGGCCTGCACGGCCTCCGCCGGCTTTGCCTCAATGGAATGGGCTTCGTCTGAAGTCAGCCATAGCGCTGCCGTCCCGGCGACAAGGGCGCCGGTTGCGAATTTCAGTAGCATTGAAGTTCTCCTTACTTTTCTGTTTGCCTGGAGGGTTGATTATCCTTCGACGAAAGCGTTCCAGGTGGCAGCCCGGATCGCTGGGTCGGCGGTTTCATGGTCGCGGCAATCGATGCGGAGCTCCCGCTGGCCGAAGGCCGCGTCTACGAAATTGCAATGATGCGGCCTTGCCGCATCGGTATGAACGAATGGCGCGAAGTATCGACAGCTTGCGCACATCCGCTGGATCGGTATCGCCTCGCGTTCCTGCAGGGTACGGATCATCTTGACCAGCGTGAGCAGGAGTTCCTCCTGCTCCTGCCCGTCCAGCACCCCGGTCGCCTGTTCGGCATCGCCTTCGACCGTGCCGCCCGCCCGCAGTGCGGCGACACCTTCGGACGTTAGGCCAACGCTTACGCCACGCCTGTCATTCGCTGTCTGGCGCTTTTCGACGTAGCCCTTGCGTTCAAGGGCGCCGATGGAGTCCGTAGCCGTTGGCTGGGAGACCGCCAGATGCAGGGCGATGTCCTTGACGCTTAGTCCGCCCTTGCGTCCCTCCAGCAGTTCGAGGATCGAAAGCTGCGTCGGATTGATTCCGGCGAGTTTCGCCCTGTTCCAGTCGTCGGCGCGCATGACCATCGCGATCCGCGAAAGGCCCTCGCGGATACGGTGTTGAATGGCTGTCGGGTTCGTCGGCGTTTCCATAGTGCTTATATATAGGAATCCTATTTAAATGCAAGTGGCATGAGCTGAACCCCGAGATTTCCCATGATGCCTATTGTTTGGTCGGGGGTGCACCTATGCCTTCGTCTGCCCGTGGCCCATGCGGATGATCGGGATTGTAGGAGTGTGTCGCGCGCTCATCGGGCGCCGCTTGTAAAGAATATTCGCTGCCGTAGAAGGTCAGGTGCAGGCCCCAATAGGCGGTCGCAAACACAAGAAGGGCCGTGGCGACACCACCCGGGATCGCCGCGATATGGATTTTCAGCGACGGCAGCATGCGTGTCTTTCGGCATTGGTCGCAGGCGACCGCCACCAGGATTGCCATGATCAGGCCGTGACCGATGAGGTCGATCCGGCCGAACGGCCAGACCGCGGCGGTGAAGATGACGAGCAGGGCGATGGCCGACAGTCGCCGCACGAGCGGTGTCCACAGAAGTCCGAAGCCCATGGTGAATTCCGCCACGCCTGCCATTGGAATGAAGACATCGCGCGGCATGCCGAAGGTGAGGAAAGGCTTTTCCTCAACGAGCGGATAGAACCATTCCGGATAGGCAAATTTTTCCAGGCTCGACCACATCAGTGCGATGGCTAGACCCCATCGCAATGCCTCGAACCGATGGGAACGCAACGCCTCGTTTTTCGATGGTTCCATGATCAGGTAGGCTGCGACACCGACGCCGAGCGCCAGGTAGTCGAAGAGATGGAACAGGTCATAGTCGCGCAGCGCCAGGAGCCACAGCGCTATGATGCCGATGCCCGCCAGCGGCATTGTGGGCCGGAAAAAAATGCAGCCGGCAATGAGCAGTTGCAGCCACGACACCCATTCGCTCGGCGTCTTGAGGTCCGGTGTGAGGTAGACCCCGCCGACAGAGAAGATCGCGACGAAGAACGCTCCGACGGTAACCCTGACATAGTCGTCGAGCCTGTTCCACAAGAATGCGGTCGCGCGATCCAGTCCGCGGTGTATCGTCTCGCCCCAGGTGCTGATTTCTATCAGCCGCGTCCCGGCGAAAAAAATCACCACCAGTGCAATGCCAATCCAGAACCAAATATCGGCGATCACCGTGGTGACCGGCTGTGGTGGTGCATCGATGATGTAGGGGGCAAACCACTTGACGTGCGCCACGGCCGGCTCAAACGGGAACATGGCCAGGCCGGCGACCAGGAGGATCAAGCGGATGGCTCGCAATGAGAGCGGTTCCGGCGCGCCGATCGGGGAGGAAAGTCTGGAAGCGTAGCGCGTCATACTCACTTTGGCGTCCCTTCAAGTGCTGCGATCACCGCTTCGGTTGACAGAATGGCCGAGGCATAAGCTGGTGCGTTCAGTTCGACGGTGGTGGCGACCTCCTGCGAGTTGAAGGCTGCGATGGCATCGGTAACAAGCGTGACGTGGTATCCGAGTTCGGCGGCGTACCGCATGGTTGAATCGATGCAAGTGTTGGCGCGCAAACCGATGATAATGACCTTTTCGACGCCGCTCTGCCTCAGCAGGAGATCGAGGTCGGTGTTTTGGAAACCGCTCGACAACCAGTGCTGCTGCGCCACCGCGTCGCCCGGCCGCGGCTCGAAGTCCGGATGGAAGCTGCCGCCCCATGTGCCTTCCGCAAAAGCCTTGAGGCTGCTCGCGCCTGCCTGCGCCGGGGGCTGATGCTTCCACCTGAGAAAATCGCCCTCACGCCAACGATGATGTGGGGCAATGAACACCCGGATGCCTGCCTTGCGACAGGCAGCCAGTACCCTTTTCATATTCTCGACGGTGTTCAGTCTCTTTATGGTGGCTTCGCAGTAGCCGTAGAGCACGCCGCCTTGCGAGATGAAATCGTTGTACGGGTCGACAATCAGGAGCCCGGTCGTTTCCGTCTCATAGATTGTGTGAGACATGATGCATTCTCCATTAGAGGCCGGTGCGGACATCGGGACCGTGCCGGGTCCCAACGGTTCGAGCTATTCGGCAGCTTGTGTGATATCGAGCCCGATTGGTATCGGCATTCTCCTCACACGTTGCACACGAAGCTGGCGATGATGTCTGCGCTCGCCTGCGGATGCTGGTGATGCGGGCCATGACCGGACTGCGGGAACGTGAGCAACGTCACGGTGGGCAGCATCTCGTTAAGGGCGTACCAGTTTTCGACCGGAAAGATGATGTCGTGGTCGCCGCCGATATGGATGATCGGAATGTGCGTCTGCTTCAGCATCTGCAGTACGGGGGGAGCGGGGAAGGCCGGGCTTCTGGGACCATGCGCAAGCAGGGGGCGTGCAAATTCCACTGGTACTGGCGGGCACAGGTCTTGCTTGCGGGCCTCGATTCTTGCTTGGGAGCGGGCAGCCGCTTCCCGACTGGCTGCGGAGCGCGGTTCGAAGAACAGCGCCGTAATGTCTTCTATCGTGTAAACGTCCTTGCCGGCGAGGTCGTAGAAAAGCTGTTCGGCAAGTTTGACCAGATCGCCGGGTGGTGTCGTCCCGAGGAGGGCAAGATGGCTGATCCCGTTTGGATGCAGGGCAAGCGTTGCTTGCGCCACCATCCCGCCGAGCGACCAGCCTGCAAGGACGACCCCTTCCAACTCCAATCCGGCAACAATATCGCGCGGGTCCGCCGTCATCTCGATCGGGTTATATGTCGGGGTCCCTGTCGAAAGCCCTAGCCCGGAATAGTCGAAGGTGATGACGCGTAAGCCGTTCGCTGCGAGCGCATCGAGAAATGCGGGATCCCAGAGATCCATAACACCGCGAAAGCGGTTGCACAGCACGATCGGGGTGCCAGACCCGATTGATCGATAGGCCAGGGTCCGGTCGTTTAACGGAAGATACTGTGTCGGTGCAAATGTTGCTGAAGTCCCGTCCATGCGATTTTTCCATCCTTAAGAAGGCGAACGAAAGCGCTGCATGCCAGCCGCGCAAGAGTACTGCGAGCCTGATTGGGGGTCTTGTAAGTTCTTGCTTTCGGCAGAGCGCGGTCGTCCGACTTTCGTCTAAATCGTTCGTGGCCGAGCGACTGGCCATTGTCGGCGGTTCGAGAAGATCGAGGAGGTCAAGATGGTGGGCGTCAGCCGCAGCGAACTCTTTGCCACGTTCCCGGAGGCATGCCGACAATGCGGCTGAAGCTCTTTGTTAAATGCGCCTGATCGAAGAAGCCGACTGCATGCGCCACGTCGGCTGGCCTCATCCGGCGGTCGCATAGCATGGCCTGTGCGACGCGGACCCGCTCGCGCGTGTGCCAGGCATGTGGAGAAACACCCAGAGAAGTCTTGAAAGCGCGGCAGAAGTGGAATGGCGAAAGTTGAACGAGATTGCAGAGTTCGCTCAGCCGAATGTTCGAGGCGAGCCGCGAGCGCATGTATTCGACCAGAAGGCGGCGTTGTGTCGGGGACAGGCCGTAGGGGCGGTCCTCTCCCGGCTTCTCCAGTCGCGATATGGCGTTGAGGAGCGAAAGCATGAGGAGATCATCGCGGAGTGTTTCACCGCTATCCTCCTCGCTGCAAGCGAGCTCGAACTGCCGTGCCACATGATAGAGTGTCTCATCGTAGAACATGTGCCTGGGGCGAAAGTCGCAGGCCTCGAAACCCGCGCCTAGTTGCTGCCCAAGCTTGCCGACGTCAAACTGCAGGACGAGCCACCGAAGGTATCCGGAGGGCTGATCGAAAAAGCCCCACTGCCGCGCTCCCGGCGCGCTGACCGACATCTGAAACGGTGTGTCGTGGGTCGGCGTGGGTCGGCGCGACCTGTGGGGACCGATCGTTACGCGCGCATTGTCCTGAGCCAGCATCACAACGAGCCGTGAGCAATCAGCTTCGTCCGAATTGTAGGAAGGGCGAAGGCAGGAGGCTTCCACGACCTTGGCGCTGAGATGAGTCCACATCGAGACAGACTTGATCCCGTAGCTGATCCCATCATGGCGTATCGCCGAAACGTGCCTCCAGGCATCGGGCCCGAAGCTCCGTGGTCCGGAAACCATCGTTTGGATGCTGTCATGAGATACCTGCCTTGCCATGCGATATCCCGTTCGGTTCAAACCCTGCGTTAATATGCTTCAATTGGGAGATTGATTTCAATGGACTGTATCGTAATGGTCCGGCGATACATATCGCGACTTTCGCTATTCGCCCCAGAATTCATATACGATCGCCTGTCCAAACTTTTGGGCCACAGTCTGACGGCGGTGGCGAGGCTTTGCCTGCTTTTCGTGTGGGGATGGACAAACAGCGGACAGTCTTCCGTCGGGCCCATAAAGCGTCCGGACGTAGCTAGAGCCCACGATCCATACGATTCTGTCTGGAAAGAGAGGCGGACAGGCGCTCCAACGTCTGAGCAATGCTCCAACTTGACTTTTGACGCACTTGAAGATCGAGGACGAGGGTGCCTTCGGACTACATTACGATACACTTCCGGGTGCCAATGAAATCCGGGAGATACATGGCTGCCTCAACCTGTGCCGCGATATCTAAAGGTGCAGGAGAAGATTGATGAAGCCGATATACGCAGTACTGGGTGTCTGTTCAGTGTCCGTTGCAGTTTTTGGTGGTGCGGCATCCTATTCCAGAGCGACCGATGTTCCATCGGAGAATGCCTCGCCTATTTATGGTGTGACCATTCCGGCCGGTTATCGGGACTGGAAGTTCATTGCACCAGCGCAGGAGGCGCCGCCACTGGATGAGTTGCGGGCGGTTCTTGGAAATGACATTGCCGTCGATGCCTATAAAAAGGGGACATTGCCGTTCCCTGATGGCTCGGTTCTGGTTAAGCTGGCGTACAAGCGCCAGCAGTCGACCGAATTTCAGCCAGCGACTGTTCCTGGTGCACCAACAACCGTGCAGGTGATGGTCAAGGATTCGAAAAAATATCCCGACAGCCACGGATGGGGCTTTGGGCGGTTTGTTGACGGCAAACCGGTAGACATTGCGCAGCATGAGACCTGTCTTTCGTGCCATGTCGGCAACGTCAAGGATCATGACTACGTCTTTACGCGCTACGCGCCTTAATCATTCCAGCGTCCATATCCCCCACGGTATTCGTAGACAGTATTTCGCCCCGCGTTTCCGAGGACGCGGGGCGATTTTATTTGTACGGAGCGAGATTGGCGTTTCCTGAAAAGTCTGGCGCCCCAAAGCCCATCGGCAATGGCCAGAGCAGTTCATTTTCGGAATGCCGCGCGGCTCTTTCTCCTAGCCGCGCGGCGGCGATGTTAACGGACTGATTTAAAGGCTGCCCTGAGTTCTTCCGCAAAGATCTGCGGTTGTTCCCAGGCAGCGAAATGTCCGCCTTTGGCTACCTGGTTATAGTAGGTCAGATTTGGATAGGCCTGCCGGCTCCAGCTTTCCGGTGCCTGGTAGATTTCCTTCGGGAAGACGGTGATCCCAACGGGTATCTTGATGTCCTGCGTTTTCTGCGTCTCTGAACTGAAATTGTTGTTGTTATTTTCCCAGTAAAAGCGCGATGACGAAGCCCCAGTGTTGGTCAGCCAATACAAGGTGATGTCATTGAGCATCTCGTCGCGCGATAGGACCTTTTCCGGTACGCCGTCACTGTCGCTCCACTGCGCGAATTTCTCGTACATGAAGGAAGCAAGCCCCGCAGGCGAGTCCGAGAGCGAGTAGCCGATTGTCTGCGGTCGCGTGACCATCATGGCACCATATGCTGCATTCCGGCCGAAGAACGTACTCAACGATTGAAACGCATCACGTTCCGGCGACGTCAATTCGGTAGGAGCGGGATCGCCGCTATTGATTGCCTTCATGAGGTTTCCTGGCACGGTCGCCGGCATGTTGAGGTGAATAGCCAGAAGGCCCTCCGGAGCCTGTCGCGCCAAGGCATCCGATATAACCGAGCCGTGGTCTCCGCCCTGAGAAACATAGTGCTTGTATCCAAGCCGCTTCATCAACGTATCCCAGGCACGGGCCGTCCGATCTGGACCCCAGCCCAACTCCGTTGGTTTGCCGGAGAAGCCATAACCGGGGATCGATGGAATGACCACGTCAAAGGCATCTTCCGCCCGGCCACCATAGGCGGTTGGATCGGTCAGAGGTCCGATTGCCTTCAGGAACTCGAAAGGGGAACCGGGCCAGCCGTGCGTCAAGATGACCGGCAGGGCATTCGGGTGACGAGAGCGGACATGGATGAACTGAATATCGACGCCGTCGATGTTCGTTATGAATTCAGGCAATGCATTGAGCTGTGCCTCGCCCTTGCGCCAGTCATAGTCTGTTCCCCAGTAACGAACGAGGGCCTGCACGTTGGCAAGCTGAATGCCTTGCGAAATGTCACCAACCGTTTCTTTGTCCGGCCAACGGGTGTCGGCGATGCGTCTGCGCAGGTCATCAAGCTGGGACTGAGGAACATGGACCTGGAATGGACGGATGCTTTCGTCGGCTGTGGACACTTGGGGGTCTGCGGCGGCTGCATTCGAGATGTGGGCTGCTGACACGAGCATGGCTGCCGCAAGCGCTGCGAGGATGCGGCGAGCCTCGACGTGTCTTTCGGCGACATTATTCTTGATCACGGGCATAGGTGTTTCCTTCGTCGTTGTTCATGACGAAATCAGGCTATGCAGCCGACGTATCCCGAATGTTTTCAGATTTGCGGGAACTGTATCAAAGCGTAGCAATCCCGATTGTCCGCTTTTAACTCTCTGCTGTTCAGTAACATTAGGTGCGGCAAACCAAACTGATTTAAGGCGGGACGATACACACCGGCCGACAACATATCAGCGGTCGACGAGCGCCTGTATTGCTGCAAGGGACAGTGTTCCGTCAAAGCCGCCATTTTGCTCCAGCTTGCCCGTTAGCAACTGAACCGCCGCATTATAGGGTGTCGGGACACCGTGTAGGCGGCCGAGGAGGACGATCTCGCCGTTGAGATAATCGACCTCGCTCGAAGCTCCACGTTTGAAGCTTTGCCATGTCGATTGCTGACCGGACTGGATGCCGCTGTTTTCCGCTGTTTTCCAGTTTGATACATCGATGGTTCTCTCAATCGGTGATGCGGGCGAATAGCCCGCAGCCTGCAAAACATCCCGAGCCTCCTGCCCGAGCGCTGCACCGATTGAACCGGCCTGGTCATCCGTGCCATCGAAGAGTTCGAGGGCGTTCCTGACGTTGTGCAGCAGCTTCGCCGATTTCCAGCGGCGAATGTCTGCGCTGGTTTCGGCAAGATAGCCTGCCCGGATCAGGTCGGTGACAATCAGTTCGCTCGTTGCATCATTCCGTGAAGGAAAGCGCCCAACTGTAACGATACCAAGTTGCGGGTCACCGCCCACTGCTACCTTGCCGGTTTCCGTAAACCGGGCAGGCGTCATAATGCTGGCGCCGTAGACATGGGAAAATGTCCTGAGAGCCGCAGCCTCCGTTGCGAGACCATTCTGGAACGTGACGATCGGCAGGCTGGCGGCCACACCGTCGTTTTGATCTTGTAGCGGACGCCAGGACCAGAAGGATAATGCCGTGGCTGCATCCTGCGATTTGACTGTCAGCAACAGGATGTCGTCGGAGTTGAGTTCCGGAGGATTGCTGAGATCAAAAGCGTTCAAGTTGATCTGTCGTGTTCCGGATGGGCGCTGGAAACTCAATCCGTTTTGTTGGATATGCTTGATCTGAGCGCCGCGACCGACGAGTGCATAGCTGATACCCGTCAGTTCGAATTGTCCGGCAAGGCTGGCCCCGATCGCACCTGCGCCGATAATTACGTAACGTGTCATGTTTGCCGATACTCCCGAAGCAAGCGGACTTCTCGCAATAAAATTGGCTGTCACCCGGTGATACGCGCAAAAACGCGATCCAGAGCCTGTTTCAGAGCCGTTGTGCCGCCATCTTTGTCGAAATCCACCTGTACCTGTTCGTTCAGGCCACCCTTCGTCGCAAATTCACGGCTGAGTTCGCCAAAGGAGCTGGTACGCGACTTTTTGGCTCTCTCAGCGAGACCATGAAAGAGCGGCGCCAGATAAGCCTGTCCTTTCGCCCGGTCGAGACCATTGTCTTCAAGCCAATCTGTTGCCGCGTCCAGAATGTGGAAATAGGTCGACATCAGTGCGCTGGCTGCAGCCAGCAGGTCGTATTCTTTTTTGCTTTCGCACTGAACGGCACTGCCAAGTGCATCGAAAAGTGCCGCTGTCTCAACGTCCGGCGGAAAAATTGCGGTTACACCAATGCGGTCTTCAACGAAGGGCAGCGGGATCGCCTGAACCAGATGTACGTCAGCACCGATCCACTCCAAAAGGGTCTGCCGTTCGGTTGCAGCGATGACACTGACGACCGACTGACCGTCCCGAAATGAAAGTGGCTCAATAACCTCTTTGGCGATCTGCGGGCGGACGGCAAGAACGACGACGTCGCTCTGGTCAACGACCGCCTGATTGTCCCTGGCGACCGATGCGGTCTCGAAGTCAGCAGCAAGGCGTGAAGATATATCGGCGCTGCGTGGAGAAAGGTGTACCTTGCCAGCATAGGCAGGCGTCGCCAGCAGTCCTCGGACCATAGCCTCGGTGATGGCACCAGTGCCGACAAAGCCAATCGATTCAATGGTCATGGTTTTTACTCCGCAGCGCGCAACGGGCCCAATGTAACGTCCGTCGCATAGTTTTCGCGCATGAAATTGATGAAGTTGTCCTGGAACTGCCGGGTGTGGGCGTGCGCCAGTTCGTCGGCGAGGTCGACATTCTTATCGCGGATGGCGTTGAGCATCAGGCTATGCTCGTCGGTCAGGAGATAGCCCTCATGCGTGCGTTCGAGATATTCGAAGTGCAGATGGAGCATGCGTTGCCCCTGCGAAAGCAGCTTCTCGTAGAAGGAGGCCAGGTACTGGTTTTTGCCGGCATGGGCAATCGCCATATGGAATTCCTTGTTGGCCTCGGACATTGCAAGGTGATTGCCCGTCTTTACCGCTGAGGCGAAAGCCTTGTCGCACTTGGCGATGATCTTCAGGTCGGCTTCGGTGCGCAGCGCAGCGGCAAGCCTGGTGTTCATGCGCTGGGCGATGTCGAGCGCTTCGACATATTTTGGAAACGTCGCGACCTCGATCGGGGCAACAATGGTGCTGCGGTTTGAAAGTGTCACAACTAGTTCGTCGGACCCCAACCGGATCAGCGCTTCGCGCACCGGCGCGCGCGACATGTTGAAACGCTCCGCCAAAGTCGTCTCATCAAGAAGCTGTCTGGGTGGCAACGCCAGCGACAGAATCTCGTTGCGCAGCGTTTCATAGACACTTCTCGAGCCTGTTCCCCGCACCCGCTTCACTTCAACTTCTTCAGACACTTAAGTCCCTTTCACTTTCAGAGCCCGCATTGGGCCAGAAATCCATCGTCACAGCAATGTAAAATTTCCGCTTGACTTTGTCGACACCATGTTGACTGATAATGCTCAGTCGACACGAAGCCGACAGAGATAAGCAATAGAAACGGCTCTAGCCGACGAGTGGAACAAACGCGCTTCGCGCACAGCAAAGAGGAATGCCGATGCTTTCGAAGATGATAACGTCCGCACTGCGGGCGCTGCCTGCGCTCGCCCTTCTGGGAGGTCTCGCTGTCACATCCGCCCACGCCCAGACCGCAGAAGGCTACTGGCAGGGTGTGCAGAAGGCGGGAGTGCTGAAATGCGGTGCCGCCGTCGCACCACCCTACATCATGCGCGATCCCGCCACCGGTGATTACTCCGGTTTCTATGCTGATCTGTGCCGTGAATTCGCTGACGTTCTGAAGGTGAAGCCGGAGTTTGTCGACACCACCTGGGACAACATCGTGGCTGGCCTTCAGGCTGGAAAATGGGACGTGTCGCTGGCGCTGAACAGGACGCCTGCGCGTGCCATGGCCGTCCAGTTTTCCATCCCGGCGATGGAGTATCAGATCTCTCTCGCCTACAACAAAAACAACCCGAAAATCCCTCAAGGCGCCTCGTCCGTTGCTGACGTCGACAAGGCAGGTGTCACCATCGCGGTGATGTCCGGTACCGCACAGGACAAGGCAATCTCCGCTGCCGTGAAGAACGCCACCATCATGCGGTTGCCCGGCAATGACGAGACGCGCCTGGCCTTGACCTCTAAACGCGCCGATATTCTCGTCGATGCTTCGGACACCAATCTGTTGCTGACCCAGGCAAATCCCGATTGGGCAATGGCGCTCAACCCCAAGCCGGCGCTTGCCAAACAGGGTGTGTCCTTCGGCCTACCGCATGGAATGACGGCCTCTGACGTCGAGGTCGTGAACATCTTCCTCGAAGAACGGGTTGCAACCGGTCACGTCGACGAACTGATCAAGAAGGCAATTGATCAGGTTCTCAAGGGCTCGAACTGACTTCGCCGGCTGCCGGCGGTCTCCGTCGGCAGCCTCTTCTCGACGCTACGATAAACCGAGATCGGCCATGACCATGTCATTCAGTCTTCCCCTCGTGAAAATGCAGTCGTTGCACAAGAGCTATGGCAATGGTGCAGTTCAGGTGCTCAAGGGCATCGATATTGAAATGAAGCCTGGCGACCGGGTCGTCGTCATCGGACCAAGTGGCGGCGGCAAGAGCACTCTGCTTCGCGTCATGATGGGGCTGGAGCAGATCGACAGCGGCGCCGTCAGTTTTGATGGAAAACCCTATATTTTCTCGGAGGGGGCGGGCAAAAAAACCGTCATCGACACCGATGTTCGCCGTTCGATCGGCATGGTGTTTCAGCACTACACTTTGTTTCCGCACCTCAACGTCATCCAGAACCTCGTACTCGCACCCTGCAAGGTGCGCGGTGAGGCAAGAGCGAAAGCGGAAGCCCGGGCGCAGGCCCTGCTAGAACGGTTCGGACTTGGCGCCAAGGCAAAGGCCTATCCGGCGCAACTGTCAGGTGGACAGAAGCAGCGTGTTGCCATTGCCCGTGCGTTGATGCTGGACCCGAAGCTGATGCTTTTCGATGAGGTGACCTCGGCGCTTGATCCGGAACTTGTCAGCGAGGTGGAGCAGGTGATCATGCAACTGGCGGCGCAGAACATGCCGATGATGATCGTCACGCACGACATGTGGTTTGCCAAGAACATCGCCTCGCGGGTGATCTTCTGTGCGGGTGGCGTGGTGGTGGAGGACGGGCCGCCGGAACAGGTGCTCGGTTCGCCGAAGGAAGAGCGCACCAAGGAGTTCATCGACCGCGTTTTCCATATCAAGCAATAGGAGGGGGCCGTGAACTACACGTTCGACTTCAATGCCGTTTCCTTCGCGCCGCTCCTTCGAGGGCTATGGGTTTCGCTTGAGCTGACTGTCGCCGCAAACATCATGGGTATCGTCGCCGGTTTCGGTCTGGCGCTGCTGCTGATGAGCCCCTACCGGTTGGTCAGAGTGCCGTTCATGCTGTTTGTCGAATTCTTTCGCTGCACACCGGCAATCGTCCAGATTGTCTGGATCTTTTATTGCGTGCCAATGTTGTTCGACGTGTTTCTCGATCCGATCACGATGGGCATCATGGCGCTGGGGCTGAACCTGACCGCGTTCAATGCCGAGGCCTATCGCGCCTCGATCCAGGCGGTGCCGAAGGAGCAGATCGACGCGGGAATTGCGCTCGGCCTCAATCCCTGGCAGCGCATTCTATACATCGTGTTTCCGACTGCCTTTCGCGCTTCCGTGCCAGTGCTGCTGACAAACGGCATCGTCATCTTCCAACAGAGCGCTCTGGTCGCGATCGTCGCGATTGCCGACCTCATGTACGAGGGCAAGTCGCTGGCGACCGAAACCTATCGCCCGATTGAAACCTTCACGGTCGTTGCCCTGATCTATTTCGCTGTCTCGTTTCCCGTCACCCAGATCGTTGGGTTTCTGGAGCGTCGACGCCAGTTGCTGGCAAGCTAGGAGGATGTGATGTCACTCGATTTCTCGGTCCTGGCGCGTTTCGAAAACGCATTGCTGCTTGGGCTTTTTACCACGCTGAAGCTAACGGTAGTCTGCATTTTGCTTGGATGCTCACTGGGCTTTATCGTCGGCCTTGCCAGAACATCGCGAAGCACCGTCCTTCGCTTTGTTTCCGGGCTCTACGTGGAGTTCTTTCGCGGTACGCCGGTACTGATCCAGCTTTTCTGGATCTTCTTCTGCCTGCCGCTGATCCTCGGCGTCGAACTGTCGAACTTCATGTCCGGTGTCATTGCCCTGACGCTCTATATGGGAGCGATCACCAGCGAGACATTCCGCGCCAGCCTCAGGTCTGTCGGACCGGAACAGCGGGATGCCTGCGTCGCGCTTGGTCTTCCCCCACGTATCCAGGTCACCAGTGTCGTGCTGCCGCAGGCGGTTCTTCGGGCAATCCCGACGCTCCTCTCCAACTGCGTCAGCCTGTTCAAGGAGAGTGCGCTGGTGTCAGCCGTTGGCATGGCTGACCTGATGTTTGTCGGCCAGAACATCTCCAACAACACGGCGCGACCCGTCGAGGTTCTGACAGTGGTCGCGCTGATCTATTTCGTCATCGCTTTTCCAATCACCCGCGCCGTCACGCTTGTTGAAGGGCGAATCCTCAAGAAACTTGCCCTTTAGCGCATCTGCCACAGGAGAATGCATCTATGAAATTGTCTGGCGTAATGCCCGCTCTCATCACCCCGTTCGATGCCAATGGAAAGGTCGATTTCAAGGCCTATGAAAAGCACCTGACGGCACTGCGTGCCGCCGGCGTCACGGGTTGGGTGCCGATGGGCTCGACCGGAGAATATTCCGCCATGTCGAATGACGAACGGCTGGAGGTTTTGAAGTTCGTGAAGGATTTCGCCATTGAAGGCGAGGCCCTGATCGCCGGTACCAACGCCCCGGCAACCCGGGAGGTCATCGAAAATACTTTGAAGGCCAAGGAGATCGGCTACGACACGGTTCTGCTTGCGACCCCGTTCTACACACGCCCGACGCAGGACGAATTGCTGGCGCATTTCCAGAGGGTGCTCGATGAAACGGATATCAACCTCGTGCTCTACAGCTATCCCTACAAGGACGGTGTCGAGATTGGTTTCGACATTCTCGATGCGCTGGCTGATGACCCACGCGTCATCGGCATCAAGGAAAGCTCGGGCTCGCTTCAGCGCGCCGTCGATATTCATTCCCGTTACGACGGCCGTATCGGACTGGTCTCGGGCTCTGACGATATTGCTCTCGATTTCATGTTCTGGGGGGCGGATTCCTGGATTTGCGGCCCTGCCAACTGCATGGCAAAGGCCTGCGTCGACCTTGATCGGACATTCCGCTCCGGTGATCTCAAGGCGGCCCGCGACAAGATGATCGTGCTCTACAAGGCCATGAACATTCTCGAGAGCGGAAAGTTCGTTCAAAAGGTCAAATATGGTTGCGAGTTGCAGGGTCTGTCCGTCGGCAACTGCCGTGCACCGCTCGGCGAGCTGACCGCCGAAGAGAAGGCTGAATTCAAGGCCGCCATGCAGCCCATCCTGAACTGGTGAAAAAAGACCGGTGGGCGTCCTGGCGCCCACCGCCATGACATCAATGGAGAATGCGAGCATGACAACCGTGATTGTCGGCGCAGGGATCATCGGTACAGCCATCGCTTACGAGCTGCAGAAGCGCGGGCACCAGGTGGTTCTTGTCGACAAGGGTGAGATCGGACGCGGGGCGTCGTATGGCAACATGGCATCCATTGCCGTGACTGAATTCATGCCCGCCTCGCGCCCATCCATCTGGAAACAGATCCCCGGCTGGATGCTCGACCCTGAAGGGCCGGTGCGCGTTCGCCCCGGTTATATGCCAAAGCTTCTCCCTTGGTTCGCCCGTTTTGTCGCCGCCTCACGTCCGGGAAAATTGCGCCAGCTTGAAGCGCAGGGGGCAGCACTTTGCAAACGCGTCTTTGACGATCTCCTTCCTCTGCTTCGGGAAACCGGATTGGAAGGCGAGCTGACCGATGAAGGTTGCCTGTCGCTTTATCTCGATGAGAAGGAGTTTCGTGCCGACCGTGAACACATCGAGCTCCTCGAGCGGTTTGATTTTCCACACCAGCGCCTGAGCGGCGACGAGGCGCGTGAACTGGAGCCGGCGCTGGCAAAAAACATTGGCATGGCGGTTCTGTTCCCACAAAACCGCAGCCTGCGCGATCCTTTCCGCCTGGTGAACCGTCTAGCGGACAAGTTCACGGCTCTTGGTGGTACCGTCGCACGCGGCGAAGTGGTGGGGTTCGATAGGAACGATCGCGTCACGGCCGTAAAACTCGCAGATGGCGGCTCGATCTCCGCCGACAAAGTCGTGATCTGCGGCGGTGCCCATAGTGGCCGCCTCTCGAAAATTCTTGGTGAGCCCATCCCGCTGGAGACCGAGCGGGGGTATCATACCCAGATCATGACGCCCGGTATCTCCATGCGTCATTCCATTATCTGGCCGGCCCGCGCCTTCATGGTCACGCCCACGGCGGGTGGCATCAGGGTCGGTGGTACGGTCGAAATGGCGGGTCTCGACGCGGCCCCCGATTATCGGCGCTCAAAAGTGACGGTGCGACGGGCGCAGACCGCTCTGCCCAACCTAAAATGCGAGAATTTTTCCGAATGGATGGGGCATCGTCCCGCCCTTCCTGACACGGTGCCGGTTCTCTCCGCCTCGGCAAAGACGTCAGGCATTTTCTACGCCACCGGTCACGGCCATCTCGGGGTCACTTACGCCGCCACGACTGCGCGGCTGATGGCAGATCTCATCACAGGCGCCCCGCCACCTATCGACATGCACCCCTATCGTATCGACCGTTTCTGATGGACGTTCGGTCAGACATAATCGTGTGAGGATACCATGCAGAACAGACTTTTCATCGACGGCCAATGGATCGCTCCTGCAGACGGTGCCATTCTTCCGGTGATCGACCCGGCGACGGAAGAGGTCATTCATCACATTGCGGCTGCCGGTCGGACAGAGGCGGATGCTGCAGTAAAAGCTGCGCGTGAAGCGTTTGACCATGGGCCGTGGCCAAGACTGTCTGGCAAGGAGCGCGCCTCCTATCTGCGTGCCATTGCGCAGGGTATTCGAGACCGTCTGCCCGATCTGGCGCAGATGGAGACCCGTGACAACGGCAAGCCCCTGCCGGAATCCGAATGGGATCTTGCCGACGCTGCCGGCTGCTTCGACTTTTACGCCGATCTTGCCGAGGAGCTGGATGGCGAGGTTGAGGACATCAAACTTGCCGATGCCCGCTTTATCTCGAAAGCCGTGCGTGAGCCGCTTGGTGTTGCCGTCGCGATCGTGCCGTGGAACTACCCGTTGCTGATGGCGTCGTGGAAGGTTGCCCCGGCCCTTGCCGCCGGCTGCACCATGATCCTCAAGCCAGCGGAGACGACATCACTTACGGCGCTCGAACTCGGTGTGATTGCGGAAACTGCAGGGTTGCCGAAAGGCGTCCTCAATATCCTTTCCGGAAAGGGGTCGGTGGTCGGGCAGGCTCTGGTCGACCACCCCGATGTTGACAAGGTTGCCTTCACCGGTTCGGGTCCGGTCGGCGCGCGTATCATGGCGGCCGGCGCGAAGGACATCAAACGCATCAGCCTTGAGCTTGGCGGCAAATCTCCCTTCGTTGTCTTCGCCGACGCCGACATCGAAAAGGCCGTTGAATGGATCATGTTCGGCATTTTCTGGAACCAGGGGCAGGTCTGCTCGGCGACATCGCGTGTACTGGTCGAGGCTGGTCTTTATCCGAGACTGCTTGACCGGCTCGTCGAGGAAGCCGGCAAGATCAGGATCGGCAATGGGCTAGACGCTGGAACGCTGCTTGGGCCTCTCGTCAACGAAGGACAGTACGATGATGTGCTGCGCCATATCGACCGGGCCGTCGAGCAAGGCGCGACCCTTGCCTGTGGCGGTCGGTATGACGGGTTTGAAAAAGGGTTCTGGGTTTCGCCGACAATCCTGACGGATGTGGCGCTCGACAGTGATGCCTGGGTGGAGGAGATTTTCGGCCCTGTTGTCTGCATACGTCCGTTCGAAACCGAGGAAGAGGCGATCAGGCTTGCCAATGGGTCCCGGTTCGGGCTTGCGGCGGCTGTCATGTCTGCCGACGATGCCCGTTGCGAACGGGTTGCCGCAGCGTTCCGGGCCGGCATCGTCTGGATCAATTGCTCGCAGCCGACATTCACCGAAGCGCCCTGGGGCGGCTACAAGCAGTCAGGCATTGGTCGTGAACTGGGCCGGTGGGGGCTGGACAATTATCTGGAGACCAAGCAGATCACGCGGCTGGTCAGCGATGAGCCATGGGGATGGTATCTGAAATGACCTTCGACAAGGTGCTCGATATCCTGCTTGTCCACTGCCAGGGCGAAAGCGGCAATGTGCTTGTCGGGGGTGCTCCGGACATTCCCGGTGAGACCATTCTCGATAAGATGAACTATCTGAATGATGTGGACCCCTCGTTGCGTCTGTTCTTGACGCGCGAACCGCGTGCCCAGGTGGTGCACACCACCAATCTGCTTCTGGTGCCGACCCGACCGGACGCCGACGCGGCATTTATCGTGTTGCAGCCTGACCGGGCGCATCCGATGTCCGGCTCCAACTGTATCTGCGTCGTGACGGCGCTTCTCGAAAGCGGTCGTTTGCAGATGGTCGAGCCGGAAACGGTCGTTCGCCTGGATACGGCAGCCGGGTTGATTGTCGCTCGAGCCAGATGCGAAGGCGGCCGCTGCCTGTCGGTCAGTCTCGATAATGTGCCCGCCTTCGTGCATCAACTCGAAGTGGCCATCGACACACCCAAATGGGGGCTGATCACGGCGGACATTGCCTTTGGCGGTGTCTTCTACGCACAGATCGATGTTGCGCAGATTGGGATGCGGATCGAGCCCGAAGCCGCGCGTGCCCTGGCGGAAGCCGGTACCGAAATCAAGGCGCTTCTGTCCAGTCAGATCAAGGTCAGCCATCCGGAAATTCCAAGTCTGGATGAGATCGCCTATGTGATGTTCCGCGATTATCAACCGGATGGCTCCGTCATCACCTGCACAACACTGAAGCCGGGACGGGTTGATCGCTCTCCATGCGGAACTGGTTCGTCGGCTAATCTTGCCATCCTTCATGCGAAGCATATGGCTGCGGTCGGAGACATAAGGGTTTCACGCAGCATAATCGGTGGAACCTTCACGGCCGAGATCCTCGGCGAGACCGATATTGCCGGTCGTCCCGCGGTTTTGCCGCGTATCACGGGTCAGGCTTATGTTTTCGGGCGGCAGCAACTGCGGCTTGATCCAGAAGATCCCTTTGCCCAAGGTTTTGCCATGTCGGATACCTGGGGACCGCAAGTGGGGGAACTATGAAACTTTCCGGACAATCCATCCTCGTGACCGGCGCGACGGGCGCCATTGGGCAGGCCATCTGTCAGGCTCTTGCTACCGAGGGGGCGCGTGTTGTCGTTCATTTCGGCCGCAATCGCGACGTTGCCGAAACGCTGGTGAGAACCCTGGGGGAAGGCCATTCGGCCGTCACCGCGGACCTCTCCAGTCCCGAGGGTGCGCAGCTTTTGTGGGATCAGTCGATTGCTGTGGCAGGCAAGCTTACCGGGCTGGTCAACAATGCCGGTATCCGCTCGGAGGTGGCAATCGACGCCCCGATGGACGAGTGGCAACGGGTCTGGGCGCGTGAGATGCAGGTCAATTTCCTGTCTGCCGTCGATCTGTCGAAGCTTGCCATCCAGCACTTCCGCCATAACGGCGGTGGTCGCATTGTCAACATGGCGAGCCGTGCAGGGCAGCGTGGCTACACATCGAGCGCCATGGCCTATGGCGCATCAAAGGCTGCACTGATCAATCTCACCAAGTCCATTGCACAAAGCCATGGGCACGAGGGCATTACCTCTGTCGCGCTGGCGCCGGGGTGGGTGCGCACAGAGATGGCCGAAGCCTATATTGCCGAACATGGTGAGGCGGCAGCGCTCGCCGGCATTCCCATCGCCAGAATGGCCGACCCGCAAGAGATCGGCGAAATCACCGCATTTGCCTTCCGTCCTTCCCAGGCCTCCCTTAACGGCGCTGTGCTGGACGTGAATGGTGGCAGCTATATGAGGTAATCAGACATGCGCTTCCAGAACAAAGTCGTTATAGTTACCGGTGCCGCAGGTGGTATCGGCGGCGCCATCAGCAGCCGTTTTGCGGCAGAGGGCGCCCACGTCATCGTCACGGATATGAATGGCGAGGGAGCCGAGTCAACGGCAAGCCAGATCAGGGGTGAGGGCGGCTCTGCCCGGGCCGTGGCCAGTGATATCTCGAACGCCGAGGGCTGCCGCGCCATCATCGACGATGTGATTGCTCACGAGGGCCGGATTGACGTCATTTGCAACAATGCCGGTATCAACAGGCGTGGCAATCTGCTGTCATTGACGCCGGAGGACTGGCGTTTGAGCTTTGCCGTCAATATCGATGCGATGTTCCATCTTTGCCAGGCAGTGCTTCCGCATATGATCGAAGCCGGTGGCGGCGCTATCGTCAACACCGCGTCGCAATGGGGGCTTTACCCGGCACCGAACCACATTGCCTACAACGTCACAAAGGCAGCGGTTGCAAGCTTCACTCAGAACCTCGCCCGTGATTATGCGCCCAGCAACGTGCGCGTCAACGCGGTCTGCCCCGGTGAAATTCACACGCCAATGCTGGAAGCGGGGGTCAAGCGTTCGGGACGCACCATTGCCGACCTCGACAAGCTCGTACCCTTCGGCCGCATTGGCAAACCGGAAGAGGTTGCATCACTGGTGGCATTCCTCGCGTCTGAGGAGGCGGCCTTCATGTGCGGTTCTCTAGTCGAAATCACGGGTGCTCAGGCCGTCGCCTGAGATTTAGGGCTCGCTGTTTATCGCTACTGCGAGCCCGCTGCACTCATCATCTGCTGCATCCGTTCGATCAACCGATCGAGCACGGCTATTCTCTGCGCTCCGACAGGGCGTATGGCGTAATAGGAAACCTCAATCTTCGGCTCGAACGGTATTGCCACCACCTTCGCATCGGCGGAACGGAGACTGGTGTGGTCGACAATGCCGACCCCCATGCCCGCGGCGGCGAAGTAACAACAGTTGAGCATGGACGTTTCCATCGTGCTGATCGGCTGATGGTCTTCCGTCGAAAAGGCGCGGTCGAGCGCCAGCCGCAAAGGCGAATTTCTGCCGGGGATAAGAACACGTTCATCGAGCAGGTCGCCAGGCGTGACGACCTGACGGGATGCCAATCTGTGATCCGCCGTCATTGCCGCAACCGCGTAGGAACTGTGCAGAGGCGTGGCGTTCTTGTCCGCCATTCTGGGTGAGGCGAATACCAGCCCGAGATCATACCGGTTCTGGTCGACCATATCCCAGATGTAGCGGCTGTTTTCGACGTCAATGACCAGCGGAATATCCAGCCGGTCACCAATCACCTCGACAATTGCCTTGTGAAGATAAGGCCTTACCAGCGATGTGACGCTGCCAATCCGCAAGACGGTGTTCTTGTGTGCCCGTATGTCGTCTGCCGCCTGGGCGATCTGGTCGAGGCCGAGGTAAAGTCGCTCGACTTCCCGGTAGAACTGTGTCGCTTCGGCGGTTGGCACCAATCGCGCGCCCACGCGTTCAAACAGTCGCATTTGGACGATATCTTCGAGATCGCGGATTAGGCGGCTGACAGCAGGCTGCGTAACGTTCATGGCCTCGGCGGCAGCAGTGATGCCACCGGTCATCATTACGGCGCGAAATGCTTCGACCTGTCTTGGTTTCAGCCTCAACTTGCAGTCCCTCACATAACATTACGGCATGGCTTAAGTACAAAATGCAATTTTTCTTTTGCCAGGTAAAACGTTAATTCGTCTTTTACCCGCAGGGAGCGCGGGTCGGACAACCCGGAGGAGTCCCCGTTATGAAATTTTCTGTTTTCGCAGCCGCAATGGCAGCGTCCGTTTTTGCCATGCCGCTCGCGAGCGAGGCCCGGGATCTGACCGTTGGCCTGTCTGCCTCTACGACGTCCATGGACCCGCAATTCTATGTCGTCGGCCCGAACAGCGCGATGGCGCGCAACATTTTCGATGGTCTCGTCAACCAGGACGACAAGCAGCAGATCCAGCCGGCTCTGGCTGTTTCCTGGACAATCGTTGATGACACGACCTGGGAATTCAAGCTTCGAGAAGGCGTGAAGTTCCACGACGGCAGCGATTTTACCGCTGAAGACGTGGTCGCCAGCATCAAGCGTATTCCGCTTGCCTCGACCAACAGCCCAAGCTCGTTTGCCGCTTATGTGAAGGCCATTACCGAGGTCGAAGCTGTCGATCCTCTGACGGTCCGCATCAAGACATCAGGCCCGACGCCGCTGTTGCTCAACAACCTCAGCCGTATCGCCATGCTTCCGGCCGAAATGGAAAAGGTTACGACCGGCGAGATGAACACCGGTAAGGGTGTTGTTGGCACCGGCCCGTTCAAGTTCGTTTCCTGGTCGCCGGACGACAATGTCGTTGTTGCGCGCAACGATACCTATTGGGGTGAAAAGGCTGCCTGGGACAAGGTTACCTTCCGCGTCTTCAAGAACCCGAGCGCCCGCGTGGCCGCCATGCTTTCGGGCGATGTCGACATGATCGAAAACATCCCGACGGCCGATACCCGCCGTCTGGAAGCTTCGGACAAGATGAAGGTCGTCAACATTGCCGGCAACCGCATCATGTACCTGCATATGGATCAGGGCCGTGAGGAATCGCCTTTCGCGAAGGGGGCTGATGGCAAGAACCCGCTTCTGAAACCGGAAGTACGTCGCGCGCTGTCGCTGTCCATCAACCGTGAAGCGCTTGTCGACCGTATCATGGACGGCCAGGGCGTGCCGGCCGGTCAGGTCGTTCCGGAAGGGTATTTCGGTTACGATCCGGCCATCAAGGTCGATGCCTATGACCCGAACAAGGCTAAGGAACTGCTGGCGAAAGCGGGTTATCCCGACGGTTTCCAGCTGACCTTCCATGCATCGAACGACCGTTATCCTAATGACAGCAAGGTTGCGCAGGCCATCGGCCAGTTCTTCAGCCGTGTTGGCGTGAAAACGGAAGTCGCGACGCTGCCGGGCAGCGTCTATTTCACACGCGCCTCGAACCTCGAATTTTCGTTCATCATGGGCGGTGCTGCTGTTGAAACGGGTGAGGCTTCCGGCGTTCTCGGACCGATCCTCGAAACCTACGGCGAAAAGGCCGGTCAGGGCAATCGCGGTCGTTACTCCAATCCGGAGTTCGACAAGGCTCTGAACGAAGCCCGATCAACGCTCGACGACGAAAAGCGTGAGGAACTTCTGAAGAAGGCCACTGAAATCGCAATGACGGATCTCGGTGTCATTCCGGTTTTCTACCTCGCCAATACCTGGGCGGTGAAGAGCGACATCAACTACGCCGGTCGCTCCGATGGTTATACGCTTCCCTACTACGTGAAGCCGAACTGATCGAAGAACAAGGAGCGGTCCACCATGTCTTTCAGCGGTGTATTTCCCTATCTCGTCTCGCCGGTCGATAGCGCCGGTCAGGTGATGCAAGGTGTGCTGACGGATCTGGTGGATCATCTGATCGACGCTGGCGTCCATGGTCTGGCGCCGCTCGGCAGCACGGGTGAATTTGCCTATCTCTCCCAAGAGCAAAGACGCCGCGTCGTCGACACCGTGATCTCGGCCAATCGGGGCCGGGTTCCCGTTGTCGCCGGCGTGGCGTCGACATCCACTGCCGATGCCGTTGCCCAGACAGAATACATGGTCGAGGCCGGCGCAGATGGCATTCTGGCGATCCTCGAAGCGTATTTCCCGGTCAGTGACGAGGGCGTCGAAGCCTATTTCACCGCCATCGCCAAGGCGGGAAAGGGTCGTCCGGTGGTGCTCTACACCAATCCGCAGTTCCAGCGGTCCGATCTTTCTTTGCCGGTCATCGAACGACTGAGCAGGATCGATAACATCCGCTACATCAAGGACGCCTCGACCAACACGGGTCGGCTGCTTTCGATCATTGAGCGGACCCGTGGCCGCATGGAGGTATTTGCAGCCTCCGCGCATATTCCGGTCTGCGTGATGATGATTGGCGGGGTCGGCTGGATGGCCGGTCCAGCCTGCATCGTGCCCAAGCAGAGCATTGCACTCTACGAGGCGGCCAAGGCCGGCGACTGGACGCGTGCGATGGACCTTCAAAGGCCGATGTGGAAGGTCAACGAGATTTTCGCGAAATATTCGATCGCCGCCTGCATCAAGACGGCGCTCGATCTGCAGGGTTTTGCCGTCGGTGCGCCAATGCATCCGCAAATGCCGCTCGGTGAGGCCGCGCGAGCGGAAATCGCCAGCGTGCTGCGCGATATTGGCGCGCTCTGAGTTTTCTGATCCCACACATTGAAGGCATTGAGAATGAAGCCGATTTCGATCATCGTCGATTGTGATCCCGGTATCGATGACACGATTGCCCTGTTGACCGCATTTGTGTCGCCGGAACTCAAAATTCTGGGCATCACACCGGTCTGTGGCAACCAGCCGCTCGAGCGCACGGTGCGCAATGCGTTGCAGGTTTGCGAACTTGGCAACCGTATCGATATTCCGGTTTACGCCGGTTGCTTCCGGCCCATGCTGCGTGAGCCGATCCATGGGCAGTTTCATGGCAAGACCGGACTTGGCAACACCGTGTTGCCGGAACCGGTGAAAAAGGCCGAAGAAACGTCTGCCGTCGATTTCCTGATTGATGCGCTGTCCAAGGCCGCAGAGCAGGGCGAGCGTATCACGCTCTGCTGCCTGGGGCCGCTGACCAACGTCGCGGTCGCCCTGCGCATGAAACCGCAGATCGCCGAAGGCATCGAACGCATCGTGATGATGGGTGGTGCCTATCGCGAGCCGGGTAACCGCACAATGACCTCGGAATTCAACGTTCTGGCCGATCCGCATGCCGCTCATGTCGTGTTTTCGACTGGCATTCCACTGGTTGCCTTGTCGCTTGATGCCACGCATCAGGTCATGCTGAAGCCAGAGCATGTCGCCGAGTTTTCGCGTGTCAGCGGCCGCATCTCCGAAACACTGGCCGAGTTGATGGCATTTTGGGATCGCAACGATGTGCGTCGTTATGGTTCGCGCGGGGGGCCGCTGCATGATCCCCTGGTCATGGCCTATATCCTTGCGCCACATCTGTTCGAAACTGAGAAAGCCCGTGTTTTCGTCGAATATGAAAGCGAACTCTGCATGGGTCAGACGATTGCCGACTGGTACGGTAAGAGCGGCCTCGAACCGAATGCCGACATCGTCACGAAGGTCGATGCGGAAGGCGTGATTGCCTTCTTCCTTGAGCGCCTGTCGCGTTATGCCGAAAAGGCCATGGCATGAGTATCCACAAGGTCATCATCGATGCGGACCCGGGCGTGGACGATGCCGCCGCCATCCTGATGGCGCTTGCCTCGCCTGAAATCGAGGTGCTCGGCCTGTCGATCGTGGCTGGCAACGTGCCGCTCGGCGACACCGTGACGAATGCCTGCAAGCTTGTTGGGCTCAGTGGTCGCCGCGACGTGCCGGTTCATGCCGGTGCGAGTGGACCTCTGGTACGTGAGCAGGTTTACGGCAAATATGCCCTGATCGGCTCCTTTGACGATACGCTGGTCAAGGCTGGCGATATCGTGCCGGCGCAAGAAGGTGCTGTTCAGTTCATCGTGCGATCGGCGCGTGCTGCCGCAGCTGCAGGCGAACAGATCACCATCTGTGCCATCGGACCTATGACCAATGTGGCGCTGGCGTTGATCCAGCATCCGGATGTTGCCCGTGGCATTCGCCAGATCGTTTCAATGGGTGGTGCGTTCACGGCTCTCGGGCACCGCACGCCCTGGGCAGAATTCAACATCTACGCCGACCCGCATGCGGCGGAAATCGTCTTCCAGTCCGGCGTACCCATCGTGCTGATGCCGCTCGACATGACATTTCAGGCGCTTTTCACCGCCGACCATTTCCAGCGCTTTTGCGCGGGTGGGGAAGCGGGTGCTGCGCTTTACAATCTCTTCTCCACCTTCGATCGCAGCGATGAAAAACGCTTTGGTCGTCCGGGCGGACCGATCCATGATGCGACGACGATCGCCTGGTTGATCCGGCCTGAACTGTTCACCAGCCGCGAGGCTTTTGTCGGCGTTCAGGTCACGGGCCTGACAATGGGTTATACCTATGCCGATTTCTACAAGAAGATGGACCGGCCGGCCAATGCCACTGTCGTCACCGATGTCGACGAAGCCGGGTTCATCGAATTGCTGATCGAGCGCATCGCCCGCCATGGCGACGACGCGCTCGACAGACGAACCCTGGGAGGCTCACACGCATGAGCGGATATCTCTTAAGCCGGTCGCTCCAGACCATACTCACACTGTTTGTCATGTCGGTCTTGGTTTTTGCCGGCCTCTATCTCGTCGGCAACCCTGTCGACGTGCTGTTGAGCCCGACTGCGACACCGGCCGAGCGCCTGCAGGTCATCCAGTCCTTTGGTCTCGATAAATCTGTCTGGGAACAATACTGGATCTTCCTCAGCAACGCCCTTTCGGGCGATCTCGGCAACTCCTTCGTGTTCAACCAGCCAGCGCTGACACTGATCATGAACCGCATGCCTGCGACACTCGAGCTTGCTTTTGTGGCGCTCGCCATGGCGCTGGTGATCGGTATTCCGCTGGGTGTTTACGCCGGCCTGAAGCCGAAAGGCTTCATCTCCAAATCGATCATGACTTTCTCCATCCTCGGTTTCAGCTTGCCGACCTTCTGGATTGGTCTTGTGATGATTATGCTGTTCAGCGTGTATTACGGCTGGCTTCCGTCCTCCGGTCGCGGCGACACCGTCAATGTGCTTGGCGTCCCGCTGTCGATGTTCACCTGGGATGGCCTGTCGCATCTTCTGCTGCCGGCGTTCAATCTGGCGCTCTTCAAGATTTCGCTCGTTATTCGTCTGACCCGCGCGGGCGTGATGGAAACGATGCAGCTCGATTTCGTCCGTTTTGCCCGCGCCAAGGGCCTGCCGGAACGCCGCATCGTTACCGTGCATGTGCTTAAAAACACCCTGATCCCGCTGATCACGGTCATCGGCCTCGAACTCGGCTCGCTGATCGCCTTTGCGGTTGTCACCGAAACCATCTTTGCATGGCCGGGCATGGGCAAGCTGATCATCGACGCCATCGGTGTTCTCGATCGTCCCGTCATCCTTGCTTATCTGATGATCACCGTCGTGATGTTCAGCGTCATCAATCTTCTGGTCGACATCCTCTATTCGATCGTCGATCCCCGCGTCCGTCTTGAGGGGAACTCGTGATGACCGACAACAACAGCTCGACCGTTTCGGTCCATGCCGCAGCAAACAGCGGCGCAAAATCCGCCTCGCGTTCGCCATCGCGTGAAGTTCTTTTCGCGCTGATGCGTGACAAGCTGGCGCTGCTTGGTCTCGTGCTGGTGACGGTGTTCATTCTCGCCGCCATCTTTGCTCCGATGATTGCGCCGCAGAACCCTTATGATCTGGCGCAGCTCGATATTCTCGATGGTCGCCTGCCGCCCGGTTCGGAAAGCATGTCGGGTATGACCTACCTGATCGGTACCGACACGCAGGGCCGTGACCTGTTCAGTGCCATTCTCTACGGCTTGCGAACCAGTATTCTCGTGGGTCTTTCCAGTGCGGCGATCGCACTTGTCATCGGTGCATCGATCGGTCTGACCAGCGCCTATGTCGGCGGCCGGCTGGACTCGGTCCTGATGCGTATCGTCGACATTCAGCTCAGCTTCCCGGCCATTCTGATTGCGCTCATCTTCCTCGCCATTCTCGGCCAGGGCGTCGACAAGATCATTCTGGCGCTGGTGGTCACGCAGTGGGCCTATTATGCCCGTACGATCCGCGGCTCCGCCCTGGTTGAGCGCAAGCGGGCTTACGTCGATGCAGCCCGTTCGATGGCGTTGCCAGACCGCAGCATCCTTTTCCGGCATATTCTGCCCAACTGCCTGCCGCCGCTGATCGTCGTCGCAACCATGCGCGTCGCCTATGCCATCATGCTGGAGGCAACGCTCTCGTTCCTGGGCATCGGCTTGCCGGTCACCGAGCCCTCGCTTGGCCTGCTGATTTCGAATGGCTTCGAATACCTGCTGTCCGGCGACTACTGGATCAGCTTCTTCCCGGGCATCGCCCTTCTGTTGCTCATCGTCGCGATCAACCTGATCGGCGATTCCCTGCGCGACATCCTCAATCCGCGTCGTGAGGGCTAAGATCATGACCAAACCTATTCTTTCGATTTCCAACCTCAACACGGCATTCCGTGTTGGCGGTGAGTGGCGCAACGTCGTGCATGATGTCAGCTTCGATATCGCGCCGAAAGAAACCGTTGCGGTCGTCGGCGAATCCGGCTCCGGCAAGAGCGTGACCGCCATGTCTATCATGCGGCTCCTGTCGCCAGGCAACTCGCGCGTCACCGGCAAGATCGAATTCGAGGGCAAGGATCTTCTGTCGATCCCGCTCGACGACATGCAGAAAATCCGCGGCAACCGCATCGGCATGATCTTCCAGGAGCCGATGACGTCGCTCAATCCGGTGCTGAAGATCGGCGAGCAGATCACCGAGGTGCTGCGTCAGCATCGCGGCATGTCGGAAGCCCAGGCACAGGCGGAAGCTGTACGGCTTCTCGAAAAAGTCCGCATTCCCTCGGCCAAGTCGCGTCTCAACGAATACCCGATGAACTTTTCGGGCGGCATGCGTCAACGCGTCGTCATCGCCATTGCGCTTGCCTGCGATCCCAAGTTGCTGATCGCCGACGAACCGACGACCGCGCTCGACGTGACCATCCAGGCGCAGATCCTCGAGCTGATCAAGACGTTGCAGGAAGAAGAGGGCATGTCTGTTCTCTTCATCACTCACGACATGGGTGTGGTTGCGGAAATCTCCGACCGGACGGTGGTGATGTATCGTGGCGAGCAGGTCGAGACCGGCACGACGCACGATCTCTTCGCGGGTGCCAAGCATCCCTACACCCGCGCCCTTTTGTCGGCCGTGCCGCAGCTCGGCTCAATGACCGGCAAGGACCGTCCGTTGCGGTTCCCGCAGGTCGACATGGCAACCGGCGAAATCCAGTCGGTTAAGCCCACTGAAGATACGGTCAAGCGCGACCAGCCGCCGATCCTCAAGGTCGATAACCTCGTCACGCGCTTTCCGATCAAGAAGGGGTTCCTGCGCAAGACCATCGGTCGCATTCATGCGGTCGAGGGCGTTTCGCTGGAACTGCGTCAGGGAGAAACGCTGTCTCTGGTCGGCGAATCCGGTTGCGGGAAGTCGACGACCGGTCGATCGATCATCCGTCTGACCGATGCGGTTTCAGGCGAAGTCCACATCGACGGCAAGAACGTATTGAAAGCTGGAAAGACCGATCTCGCCAATATCCGTCGTGAAGCGCAGATGATCTTTCAGGACCCGTTCGAAAGTCTCAATCCGCGCATTCGTGTCGGTCAGGCGATTGCCGAACCGATCATCACCCATGGTCTGGCGCCAGCCTCGCAGGCGCGTCAGCGCGTTGGCGAACTTCTCGAACGTGTCGGTCTCTCCGCGTCGATGGCGGATCGTTTCCCGCACGAGTTTTCCGGTGGCCAGCGTCAGCGTGTGTGTATCGCCCGCGCCCTCGCGCTGGAACCAAAGCTTCTTATTGCCGACGAATCCGTGTCTGCGCTCGACGTGTCGGTCAAGGCTCAGGTCATCAATCTGATGCTCGACCTGCAGGAAAAATACGGTCTCGGCTACCTGTTCATCAGCCATGACATGGCGGTTGTCGAGCGCATCAGCCACCGTGTCGCCGTCATGTATCTCGGCGAAATCGTCGAGATCGGCCCGCGTCAGGCCGTTTTCGAAAACCCGCAGCACGAATATACCAAACGTCTGATGGCCGCGGTTCCGATTGCAGATCCATCGCGTCGGCAGACACGCCGTATCTCCAATGACGAGATCAAGAGCCCGTTCCGCGCTGCCGATTATGTACCGCCGAAGCGGACTTACGAAGAAGCTGGCGAAGGCCACTTCGTTCAGATCGCGTAAGGAAACCATGCCATGATCATCACCTTCGGCTCAATCAATGTCGACTTCGTGTACGAGGTCGAGGACATGCCGCAGCCGGGCCAGACGCTGCTTGCCAGACGCTTCCGCACGGAAGCCGGTGGCAAAGGGGCCAATCAGGCGCTTGCTGCAGCCCGCGACGGGGCGGAGGTGGTGATGGTGGGTGCTGTCGGCCAGGATGGTCTGGCAGAGATCGGCCTGCAGAACCTCAAAACGGCAACGGATATCAGCCGTGTGGCCACTCTTCGCGAGCCGACTGGCAATGCCTCGATCCATATCGACGCCAAGGGGCGGAATATGATTGTGGTCGCAGCTGGTGCCAACCTGGCGGTTTCTTCCGATTGTGTGGAGGACGACCTGCTGCAGCGGGCGAATGTCGTGCTCATGCAAATGGAAAACGATGTGGCGGAAGTGGAAAAGCTCATCCGCCGCACGCATGCCTCCAGTGCCACCTCAATCCTCAACCTCGCACCGGCATTTCCCTTGTCGGAAGAGGTTCTCTCTTTGTGCGATCTGATCGTCGTCAATGAAGACGAAGCCGAGGCTTTGGCGGGTTGGCTCGGCTGCGGTGTATCGGCGGAGGACCTGTCCGCGCGCCTTGGTACCGGTGTCCTGCGTACACTTGGCGGTGAAGGCGCCGAAGCCGTCGCGTTTGGCGACAAGGTGCGGGTCGCGGCCATGTCGATTGATGTGAAAGACACGACGGCGGCAGGCGATTGTTTCGTTGGTGTCCTTGCCTCGGCGCTTGATCGCGGCCTTTCGCTGAAAGAGGCCATGCAGCGCGCCTCGATTGCAGCGGGTTTGGCGTGCTCGCGGCCTGGAAGCCAGAGCAGTCTTCCTGAGAGAGACGAGACGGACAGGGTCATCATCTGATCCCCGTCGCCCCTAAGATTTCCCAGGTGCGTCGGAGAGTCAGAGCGAAACGGCATCCTCTCCGCCTTGAATCAAGATTCTTCGCGGCCTGATTGGAACTTCCGCACCCTCTGGCGTCTTTTTACCGAATGGGCACGCCACTGAAGAAAACCGACCGGCTGCAAGATGATCTCGACATTCGGGATGCGATCATCCACGTCCTCTATCTGAAACTCGTTGCCGAACGTGAGACGCGCGAAGCGATTATTGACGCTGCACGGTCGGGTGCCGCATCGGAGGTGCTTGAGGCGATTGCGTCAGACCCTGTTCCCGTGATCGATGAATTCGGACAACAGGAAACGGTCCGCAAGCTCCTGCATCAATTCTCGAAGATGAAATCCCGTTCTTCGGGAAAGAAGATCGGGCCGGGCCGGTGAAGTCATGTCCGGAAAACTCTCGACTTATCAAAGCAAACGCGATTTCAAGAAGACGACAGAGCCCGCCGGAACGGTCGAAATAAAGCCATCGCGGCGTCTTCGCTTTGTCATACAGAAACACGATGCGACCCGCCTCCATTACGATCTTCGCCTTGAGCTTGATGGCGTGTTCAAGTCATGGGCCGTGACGCGCGGTCCTTCGCTCGATCCGGCAGACAAACGTCTGGCGGTCGAAGTTGAAGACCATCCGCTCGATTACGGCGATTTCGAAGGCACGATCCCGAAAGGTGAATATGGCGGTGGCACGGTCATGCTGTGGGACCGTGGTTATTGGGAGCCGGAGGGTGACATGTCGCCGGAAGATGCGCTCAAGAAAGGCGACCTCAAATTCGTCCTCAACGGAGATCGCCTGCAAGGCAGCTTCGTGCTTGTTCGAATGAAACACGACCGAAACGGCGGCAAGCGGACCAACTGGCTGCTGATAAAGCATCGTGACGATAAATCCGTCAGCCGGAACGGTGGCGCAATTCTCAATCGGGAAAAAACGTCGGTGGCATCGGGCCGGGAGATGGCGGCGATCGCCGCCGGTACGGGTCGGAAGCCAAAGCCATTCATGTTGAGTGAAGCCGTTATCGGTGCCGACGCCGTATGGGACAGCAGCGAAGGGCGCGCGGCGGAAGAGCGGCAAAAGCAACGACAGCGCGAGGCCACAAAAAAAAGACCTTCTGCAAGCTCGATGCCCGCCTTCGTCCCGCCGCAGCTTTGCAAGTCTCAGGAGAGGCCACCATCTTCGACAGGATGGCTGCATGAAATCAAGTTCGACGGTTACCGTATCCAGATGCGTGTTGAGGCAGGCAAGGTTCAGCTCAAAACGCGCAAGGGGCTCGACTGGACAAAACGTTTCAGCCACATCGCCGGCGATGCCGCCGATCTTCCCGATGTTATCGTCGATGGCGAAATCTGTGCGCTGGATCACAGCGGCGCACCGGATTTTTCAGCACTTCAGGCGGCCTTGTCGGAGGGGCAAACCGAGCATCTGGTCTTTTTTGCTTTCGATCTCTTGTTCGACGGTGACGCTGATCTACGCGATCTGCCGCTTGAGGAGCGAAAATCACGGCTTGAGGCACTTCTCGCGGAAGCTAAGGCCGGCCAGCGCATACGTTATGCCGATCATTTCGATACGGGCGGCGATGCCGTCCTTCGCTCGGCATGCCGGCTGTCTCTGGAGGGGATTGTATCAAAGAAGGCGGATGCGCCTTATCAGTCCGGTCGAAGTGATAGCTGGATAAAATCCAAGTGCCGGGCAGGTCATGAAGTGGTCATCGGCGGTTACGCCACAACCAACGGACGGTTTCGATCTCTTCTGGTCGGTGTCCATCGCGACAAGCACTTCGTCCATGTCGGCCGTGTCGGTACCGGTTTCGGCGCTGGCAGAGCTGATATGCTGATGGAAATGTTGGTGCCGCTGCAGGTGTCCCGTTCGCCCTTTACCGGGATGGGCGCACCGAAAAAGACGACCGACATCCATTGGGTGAAACCGGAATGCGTTGCCGAAATCGAATTCGCGGGATGGACGGCGGATGGGCAGGTGCGTCAGGCTGCATTCAAGGGGTTGAGGGAAGACAAACCGGCCGGTGAGGTGACGACGGAGGTCGCGGCATCGGTCGATCCGGTGAAACCCGGTGAAGCGCCGGTGCAGAAATCTGCTTCAAGGGCCACAGGCCGAAAGGGTGCAAAAGTGGAGATCATGGGTGTCCTCATTTCCAACCCTGACAAGGTGCTCTGGCCGGATAAAGACGATCCCGTGACCAAGGAGGATCTGGCTCACTATTTCGAGGCTGTGGGGGATTGGATGATCGGTCACGTCAGGGGCAGACCCTGCTCGGTCATCCGGGCGCCTGATGGGATCGGCGGCGAGCAATTCTTCCAGCGCCATGCCATGCCTGGCATGTCGAACCTGCTGGAGCTCGTCAAAGTCTCCGGTGACAAGAAGCCCTATCTGCAGGTCGACCGGATTGAGGGGCTGGCAGCACTGGCACAGGTTGCGTCACTCGAACTTCATCCCTGGAATTGCCATCCGGGTGAGCCGGAATTGCCTGGCCGTCTGGTCTTTGATCTCGATCCAGGCCCCGACGTTGCCTTTTCCACTGTGGTCGAGACGGCGCGCGATTTCCGCGACCGTCTGGATGAGCTTGGTCTTGTCAGTTTCTGCAAGACGACCGGTGGCAAGGGGTTGCATGTGGTTACGCCATTGAAGGCCGCAAAAGGTGCGTCGCCCGACTGGGATGAGGCAAAGGATTTTGCTCGGCGGGTTTGTGAGTTGATGGTCGAGGAGAAACCCGACCTCTATCTGACCAAAATGGCAAAAAAGCTTCGGGACGGGCGTATCTTTCTCGATTATCTGCGCAATGACCGCATGGCGACCGCGGTTGCTCCTCTGTCACCGCGTGCGCGGCCCGGTGCTACGGTCTCGATGCCGCTGACATGGACGCAGGTGAAATCGGATCTTGATCCCAAGCGGTTTACGATACGGACGGTCCCATCATTGCTCGGCAAGAGCGAGGCGTGGAAGGATTACGATCAATCGGGCCGCTCGCTGGCGGAAGCCATTAAACGTCTGGAAAAAATGAGCTGAGGCGCAGCATTTGAGAGGCCTTCGGCTATTTCGTCTTTTTCGATCGACGATTGTCTGCCTCGACCGATTTGCGTAGCGCATCCATGATGTTGATCACGTTGCTCGGTTTCTCTGTCTCCGTTTCGGTGGGCTTTTTGGCTGCGGTCGGCTTACGCTGCTTTTTCTTGGACTTGATGAGATCAAGGAGGTTTTCCTGAACCGGATCGGAAACCATCTTGCCGTCCCAGTGCCGGGTCTGCGTCTTGATGAGTTTGCGAATTAACGGAAGCGCTTCCCTTTCGGTTTTTGTTTCGGCCAAGCCGGCGAAATAGTCGCCTGCCTCTCGCACTTCGTCGCCATATCTCAGCGTCCAGAGTACAATTCCCTTGCCGCGTGGCTCGAGCATGACCGCCCGTTCACGACGTCCAAGCACCAGCCGGGAAATACCGACCATTTTCTGCTGGTCCATGGCGGCGCGAATGACGGCAAAGGCCTCTTCACTGACCTTGTCGTTGGGTGTGAGATAATACGGCTTGTCCAACCAGATCCAGTCAATCTCGTCACGTGGGGTGAAGGTCGAAATGTCGATCGTTTTCGTGCTTTCCAGTGCGACGTGCTCGAGGTCTTCATCCTCAAGCATGACATAATCATCATCGCCGCGCTGATACCCTTTCACCTCGTCCTGTTCGCGGACCCCCTTACCGGTGACGGCATCGACGTAGTGGCTTTGAACGCGGTTGCCCGTCTCGCGATTGAGCGTATGGAATTTCACCTTTTCGCTGTCGGACGTTGCCGGCGTCATCTCCACCGAACAGGTGACGAGGGATAGTTTCAGATAACCTTTCCAATGGGGACGAAGTGGCATGATGGCAATCTCCGTTTCATCCGGCCTTCCGGCGCGGCGATGATGACGAGGCGATCTTGTTGCTGGAAACTTTCTTCCTCGCTGGATTGGTGTTGGCAGATTCACGCTTCGCTGTAGACGCCTTCATGGCCTGCGCGCTCTCTCGCAACGCCTGCAGAAGGTCGCTGGGTTTCGATGCTTTTGGAGCAGCAATCTTCTTGAACGGCTTGCCCTCGATCTTCGCCTTCACCAGTTCGGCTAGTGCATCCTCGTAACGGTCATCGAATTTCGAGACGTCAAAGCTACCGCGTTTCGTTCCAATGATATGAGCAGCAAGATCGAGCATCTCATTGTCGATTTTGATGTCGGTCATTTCTTGGAAAGCGTCCTCGGCCGGGCGAACCTCGTAATCGAAGTTCAGTGTGGTGCCGATCAGGCCATCGCCGCTGGGACGGATCAACAAGGTTCGCAGACGGCGAAAAAGTACGGTACTGGCAATGGCGGCAACTTTGGCCTCCCTCATGCCGTCGCGCAGCAACGCAAACGCTTCCTCGCCCATTTTCTGCGGAGCCAGATAATAGGGTTTGTCGAAATAGACGTCGTCGATTTCCGTGCAGGCTATGAACGCGTCTATGGCAAGTGTCTTGTCGCTGTCGGGAATGGCTGCGGCGATCTCCTCCGGCTCTAGCATGACATATCGGCCATTGCCGGTTTCATAACCCTTCACCTGGTCGTCGTGTTCGACGACATCTCCCGTCTCGCTGTCGATGAACTCGCGACGGACTCGATTTCCGGTCTTTCGGTTGAGAATGTTGAAGCTGATCCGTTCGGAGGAGGATGCTGCAGTGTAAAGTGCCACCGGACAGGTGACCTCCCCGAACTTGATATAGCCCTTCCAGTTGGCGCGCGGTGCCGCCATCTCCGTGACTCCCGATACGGACAATAACGCTAAACGAAGCGGCTGGTGATTCGTTCCCCCGCTGCGGCCCGATCAGCTCAACAGATCTTCATTCACGCACTGGTGTTTACGGGTCGGCATAGCCGCGCGGCTTGATGCGGATTTCACGATTGGTCGTGTCGGTTATGAAGATGAAAGCGCCGCCCGCTGTTGAATGGGCAGGGACATAGTCGAGGATGACCTCAACGCTTTCCAATACGTTTCCAGCGTCGATGACTTCGCCCCTGACAGTCACTGCGGCGGCAGTTCGGTCAGAACGGTTCAGCACCTGAAACTCGACGCGATGGCCGGATTCAATGACGCTGTCTTGGCCGACCTGAATGGCAAGATCCGGAGGGTTGGTATCCTGGGTCAGTGCCTCGTAGCCGACCCACGCCAGAATACTAGCGACCACCAGGCCTGAAAGTACACCGGTGGCCCACTCGATCCAATGAGGTTCCTGTGCTTCGGGGTGTTTTGACTTGCTGGCCATGCGCCCTCGCTAAAGAATGAGACGTGCGGCTGCAGCGCCGATTGCGCCTGGAAACGACAGAACGATAGTCGACATCAGCATCTGCGTCGGTACCGTGTGATCGAGCCGCCCGAATATCCAGAGCACATAGAGGCTGACGATCAGTGCAACGACGTAACCGGGCAGGGTGAAGCGGAAAAAGACGTGCCACCGTGGTGTATCATCCGGTATCTCGTGGGTGCCTCTGAACGAGACGGCATAAACGAACCCGTGCATGATGGCGATCGATATCAGAATGGCGACGAAAGCATGCCAGGGTGTCATCCTGTAGGAAATGAGGATTACTTCTTCAGTCGGAGCGACATTCAGGTTGAGAAAAAGCGCGCCGACCGCCATGAGGAAAAGCTCGCGACTGTAGCGAGTTGAGAGCTGTCCTTCGACAGGATCGTTTTCATCCACATAGCTGTTCTTATCTTCTTCATCGCTCGTATCCGACTTGTCTCCGAACTGTGAGCGACCGAGCAACGCGCCGATACTTGCCGGTACAGCCTGGATCGCGATCTTTCCGAGCATTTCCGAAAATGGCATGTCTGGCTTGATGTCTCCAAGCAAGACAAGGATTGCAGCACTCATGACAACGCCAAGTGCATAGGCGATCATGGCGTCGCGATACGCCTCACGCCATGTGGACGTCCGTTCGAAGCCGATCATCCTTGCGAGCATGATCAGGAGCGGAATGTTGAAAAGCAGCAGAACGAACAACCTGTAACGCTCGATGTAAAATCCAAGCTGCCACAACTCCATGGTCATGAGCATGGGAATGCCGAAAAGCAGGGCGCCGGCGGCACCGCGAGCGATGCCAATCGCAAATTCTGTCAGCTCTGGTGGTTCCGCCTTTCTGATTGAAGCGCCTGCCATTGCCATTTCTCTCTTCTGCACCCGGATGCGTGCCCGCCGATCGCGTGAAGCGCGTTTCATTAATTGCGGCGACTGCAAATCGTTCCAAGTGCAATGGCTTTGGGACTGACTGCGTGAGGAGGAACCAAACATCCCTTTTCCTCATTGCTTGATGACGACCGAGCCCCGGCCCGATAGGCGCAGGGATCTTCTTCTTTTTTTCAGTTCAGTGCGAGTGTGTGAGCATGCGTGATATGGATCAGCAGAAGCGCCGGGTTCTGATTACGGGCGCCAGTGTTGCTGGCACGACATTGGCCTGGTGGCTTAATCATTGGGGCTTTGACGTCACGGTGGTGGAGCGCCATCCCCAGTTTCGCGATGGCGGCCAGAATATCGATGTCCGGGGTGCAGGGCGGGACGTGCTCCATAAGATGCGGCTCGAAGACGTGGTAGCCAGGAATGGAACTGGCGAAGAGGGCATCCGCTTCGTCAACGAAAATAACGAGACGATTGCCGAATTCGACGTCGATGAAATTGGCCCCGATGGGCCGACGGCGGAGCTGGAAATTCTGCGCGGCGATCTCGCAAGAATCCTCTTCGAGGCTTGCGGGCACGATACCCGGTTTCGCTTCGGCGATTGTATCGAGGATATCGATGACCAGAAAGATGGTGCTGTCGTAACATTCAAATCTGGCAATCAGGAAAACTACGATCTGGTGATTGTTGCCGAAGGCGTCGGATCATCAACTCGGGAAATGTTCTTCATGGGGGAGAATGAGCCGCGATGGCTCGATGTCATCATGGGTTACTTCACCATCCCAAAAAGCGAGAGCGACGTTGACTATTGCCGCATTTACACAGCCGGCGAAGGCCGGAGCATATGGTTGCGGCCCGACAACAAAGGGACGACGCGCGTTATCCTTGTTGTGCAGAAAAAGCCAGATGAAGAAGACGCGCTGTCGCCTGAAGAGCAGAAGGAGTTCCTGAGACAGCATTTCCACGACGCCGGCTGGGAGGCACCTCGCGTGCTGCAGGGGCTCGACACCGCCGATGATCTTTATTTCGACGTTCTTCGCCAGGTGAAGATGGAGCGCTGGTCGAGCGGCCACGTGGTTTTGACTGGCGATGCCGCATGGTGTGCAACCCCGATTTCAGGAATTGGCACCACGCTTGCCATTGTTGGAGCCTATGTTCTTGCCGGAGAACTGGCGACCGCCAAAGATCTTGATACGGCGCTGCATCGCTATGACGAGCTGATGCGGCCCTATGTCGAAAAGGGTCAGGGGGTGCCAAAAATTGCACCGAAAATGCTACAGCCGCAAACCCGCTTCGGTGTCGCTCTCCAACATGCGGTGCTGAGAGTGGCCGCGAGCCCCGGCGTCAAAAAGATCGTGACAAAATTCTTCACGCCCGATGCCGACGAGTTCACGGTCCCTGACTACGATCGCGGTAGACGCTGAAAAGGCGAAGACCACTAAGCTGATCCTCGCCTTGCTCCCAGATTAGACGCGCTGAAGTGCGACGGCGATGCCCTGGCCGACGCCAATGCACATGGTGGCAAGAGCATATTGGCCGTGTCCGAGCGAAAGCTCCATGGCGGCAGTACCACTGATGCGGGCGCCCGACATCCCCAGTGGATGGCCGAGTGCGATCGCGCCTCCGTTCGGATTGACGTTTTCCGCCTCATCCGAGAGACCTAGGTCTCTGAGCACAGCAATGCCCTGCGACGCGAAGGCTTCGTTCAGTTCGATGACATCGAACTGCGAAGGGGTGAGGCCAAGTCGTGCGCAAAGTTTGTGCGTGGCTGGCGCTGGCCCAAATCCCATAACACGCGGTGCAACACCGGCCGTGGCCCCGCCCATGATACGCGCAATCGGTGTCAGACCGTATTTGCGTGCGGCGGCTTCCGACGCGATGATGAGGGCTGCAGCCCCATCGTTGACACCAGAGGCATTGCCGGCAGTCACGGTGGCGCCTTCCAGCCGATTGACGGGCTTCAGCTTTGCAAGGGCCTCGAGGCTGGTAGAACGCGGATGTTCGTCCGCAGACACGACGATTGGGTCGCCTTTTCTCTGCGCGACCAAGACAGGCGTGATTTCCTTAGCCAGCCGGCCATTTGCCTGTGCAGCAGCAGCTTTCGCCTGTGAACGCACGGCAAAGGCGTCCTGGTCTTCGCGTGATACGTGGTAGTCGATGGCCACGTTGTCGCCGGTTTCCGGCATGGAATCGACACCGTATTGCTTCTTCATGGCGGGGTTGACGAAACGCCAGCCAATCGTCGTATCGTAGATTTCGGCGTTGCGGGAAAATGCGCTTTCCGCCTTTGGCATAACGAAGGGCGCACGGCTCATGCTTTCCACACCGCCTGCTATCATCAAGTCGGCTTCGCCTGCCTTGATCGCACGCGCCGCCGTGATGACGGCGTCCATGCCGGAACCGCAGAGGCGATTGATGGTCGTACCAGTCAAGGAAACAGGAAGACCTGCCAGGAGCAACGACATGCGGGCAACGTTGCGGTTATCCTCGCCGGCCTGGTTGGCGCAGCCATAGACGACATCGCCCACTGCTTCCCAATCGACAGACGTGTTGCGTTCCATCAAGGCCTTGAGCGGTATCGCGCCCATATCGTCGGCACGTACGGATGACAGCGAGCCGCCGAAACGGCCAATCGGGGTGCGGATATAATCGCAAATGAATGCGTCAGTCATAAAATCCTCCTCAAGCGGACCGGTGTGGAATCGGATGCGACTTCCAAACACTGGAACGCTTTATGAATTCACAGTGTCGGAACGGTCAGATCGGCCACGGCGCCATCGATGTGGAGCTTGGCACCCGTCATGGCCTGCAGTTCTTCGACACTTATGCCCGGCAGCTTTTCACGCAGGACAAAATGGCCGTCCACGATGTCGATGACGGCGTGGCTGGTGTAGATGCGGGTGATGCAGGCAACGCCGGTCAGCGGGAAGGTGCATTTTTCAACGAGTTTTGGTTCGCCATTCTTGGTGACGTGTTCGGTAATGACGAACACCTGCTTGGCGCCGTGAACCAGATCCATGGCGCCGCCGACGGCCGGCACGCCCTTTGAGCCAACCCGCCAGTTGGCAAGGTCGCCGTTTTCGGCAACCTGAAGCGCGCCTAGAATGGCCACGTCGAGATGACCGCCGCGCACCATCGCGAAGCTGTCTGCATGGTGAAAGAACGCGGCACCCGGTTTCAGGGTCACGGCCTTTTTGCCGGCATTGATCAGATCCCAGTCTTCCTCACCGGGCTTCGTCGCTTCCCCGAAATTCAGGATGCCGTTTTCGGTGTGAAACACGGCCTGACGTCCCGGCGGCTGATAACGCGCCACCATTTCCGGAAAACCGATGCCGAGGTTCACATAGGCGCCGTCTTCAATATCCTGGGCGGCGCGCCAGGCAATCTGGGCGTTGGAAAGCTTGATGTCGTCACGGACATCGACCGTCAGCGTATCGGCGCTCATGCGTAAATTCCTCCCTCATACTGCATCCCGGCGCGGATCATTGCCTCTTCCTGCTGCGGGTTCGCCACTTCGACGACGCGGTCGACGAAAATTCCAGGTGTCACGACCTGTTCCGGGTCGATGCCGCCGGCCTCGACAATCTTGGAAACCTGAACGATCGTCCTGGCTGCGGCCATGCACATCAGCGGATTGAAGTTGCGGGCGGCCTTGTTGTAGGTGAGGTTGCCGTGCGTATCGCCGACATGCGCCTTCACGATCGCAAAATCGGCCTTCAGCCAGCGTTCCTGAACATAATGGCGACCATCGAATTCAGCGATCGGCTTGCCGTTGGCAAGCTCGGTTCCGTAGGCAGTCGGCGTATAAAAGGCCGGAATTCCCGCGCCGCCGGCTCTGATGCGCTCGGCCAGTGTCCCCTGTGGTACCAGTTCAAGCTCGATTTCGCCGGCAAGATACTTGTCTGTGAAGGCGCGCGGGTCGGACGATTTCGGGAATGAGCAGATCATTTTGGCGACCATGCCTGCGTCGATCATCGCGGCGATGCCGATCCTGCCGTTTCCGGCATTGTTGTTGATGACGGTGAGATTTCTGGGGCGCTTGTCGATCAGCGCATGAATGAGTTCAATCGGTGCGCCGGAACCGCCGAAGCCGCCGATCATCACCACGGCGCCGTCGCCGATAGCGGAAACCGCTTCCGCGGCACTTTGCGATCTCTTGTCCATTCGACCTCCCTAGATCTTACGTCGACAAACTGTCTGTGTTCCCGCCAGTAGATACGACTCATCAGGGCTTGCGGCAATGAAGTTTGTGCGTTAATTGATATTTGTTCATATACCGCACAAAACGAAAGGGTTAAGCCGTGAAAGAAACGGATTTCGTCAGCGGCTTTGCCAAGGGTTTGCGTGTAATCGAGGCATTCGGCGAGAGCGACCGGCGCCTGTCGATTGCCGATGTCGCAAAGAAAACGGGGCTTGATCGCGCCACGGTGCGACGCTCGCTGCTGACCCTCTTCGAGCTCCAATATGCTGACTATGATGGCAAATTCTTCACGTTGACGCCTCGCATCCTACGGCTTGGTCACTCCTATCTGTCCGCCACGCCCTTGCCGACGCTGTTGCAACCTCATCTTGACGTGCTGGCGGAAAAGACCGGCCAGAGTTCATCCGCATCCGTGCTTGATGATACGCAGATCCTTTACATCGCCCGTGCATCGCAACGGCGCGTCATGTCGATCAACCTTAATCCCGGCAGCCGTCTTCCGGCTTACTGTTCTTCGATGGGTCGGGTGTTGCTTGCCGCCCTCAGCGACAGCGATGCGCGCGATGTGCTGGCGAGATCCGATCTGCGGGTCAACACCGACCGGACGCTTGTCGACCCCGACGCGATCATGAGTGAACTCGGTCGTGTCAGGGAGCTTGGATATGCCTTGATCGATCAGGAACTCGAACTGGGCCTGAGATCGATCGCCGTGCCTTTGAAGAACAGGCGCGGTGAAACGATTGCGGCCCTTAACGTCGGCGCTCCGGCTGCACATATCTCGCTGGAGCAGATGACGGATGATGTTCTGCCGCTGCTGAAAGAGGCGGCGGAAAACATCATGCCCCTATTGAACTGATTGGTCTGATCCGGGACGTTCAGCCGCGTTGGCGCATCGTATAGAGAAACACGGGACCGCCGATCAGCGCGGTCAGAAGACCGGCCGGCATTTGCCATGGGAAGATCAGTGTTCTCCCGAGCCAATCCGCTGTCAGCATCAGAACACCTCCGGCAAGCGCGGCGGCAAAAATCTGCGGCAGCGTGCGGGTTATGCCAAACTGGCGCACCATATGCGGCGCCAGCAGTCCAACGAAACTTGCAGGTCCAACAATGATGGTTGCACCGGCGGTGGCAATGGCGCTGTAGAGAATGATCGCACCACGTGTGCGTGAAATCCGCAGTCCGAGCGATCGGGCGCTGTCTTCACCAAGTCCGAGCAGTTCAAGCGGACGGTTAAGCAGCGGAACAACGAGCAGGGCCAGGGCGGCCAAGATCGCCACTGTTATCGCCTGATCGGTGGTGACACGGTAGGTGGAGCCGGAAAACCATGTGAGAAGAAGCCCTCGCGCAGGCCCCCCGACGGCCACGACAAACGCGCCGATGGCTCCGACAATCGCCGACAGAGCGACGCCGATCAGAATGATCCTGTCAGGTGCGAAATTTGCGCGTCTGCCCAGGATGATGATTGCGGCTGTCACCAGCAGCGAGCCGGTGGCACAGGCGATGAGCAGATCGCCGGGCGTGTAGGAAGTCGAAACGAAGAGCAGTGCGATAGCGCCAAGCGTTGCGCCGGCCGATATGCCCATGACCTCGGGACTTGCCATGGGATTGGCCGTGACACGTTGAACAAGCACGCCGCTGATGCCCAAGAGAACACCTGCGGAGACGGCGCCGACGACGCGCATGAGGCGCCAACGCGCAATCAGGTTGACGTCGGTACTCCACTCCCAACCCGCCGGACCATGGCCGACGGCAAGCGTGATGATAACGAGGGCAGAGAGGACGACGGCACAACCCGCCAGATGGTTCGGCATAAGCCGGATAAGGTGAGATGTCATCTGCTGGGTTTGCGACCGGATGGCGCCGGATCTGGCTCGCGACAGAAGCACAAGCAGGACGGGTGCTCCGAGAAGAGAAACGAAGGTGCCGGTCGGAAGCTGGCCATTCGCAATGGCAGGCAGTTGCACGATCTGATCTGCCAAAACGACGAGCAGACCACCGAGCAGCGGTGCCCAGATGATAAGCGATCGCAGATCGCGTGCACCCAGCGCACGGGCAAGAGCCGGGACAGCGAGACCGACGAAACCGATGGTACCGACAGTGGCGACCACCGATCCTGCGACGACGATGGCAATGGTAAGGGAAAGGCCACGCAGCCACGCCGGTTTCATGCCAAGCGAAGTGACGACGGTGTCATCCATCTCGAGGAGGCGAAGGGCACGACAAAACAATGCTGCAATCGCCCATGCGAGCAGCAGACAAAACATCAGGCCGAATGCTGGTCCCCAGCTTGTCTGCTCCAGCCTGCCGGTCTGCCATTGTGCGAGATCTTCGCTGCGCTCCGGGTAGAGAAGCACGATGATAGCGCAGATCGTTCCAAGCGTCAGATTGACGACGAGCCCGGCGAGAATGATGGAGATTGGCGAACGGCCAGCGCCGGCCGAGATAGCGAACACGGCGGCGGTCGCGATGGCGGCGCCGGCGATGGCAATCGGCGCCTGGCCGACATCCAGCAGACCCGGTGCAAAGACCAACGCTAGGAGCAGGCTGGTCTGAGCACCCGCCGATGTTCCAAGCGTCGTCGGTTCCGCCAAGCCATTGCGAAGGGATTGCTGGAACAGCAGGCCGGAGAGGGAAAGGGCTGCGCCGCAGAGGAAGGCAACGGCGAGACGCGGCAGCGCCGCAAAGACAAACAGCAGTGCTTCGATTGATCCTGACGGCGGCGTTGTCAGGGCTGCTGTCCAATCGGAAACTGGCAGAACACGCTGCAGATTGTCTGCCGCCAGCAACGCGCCCAATAGACCGACCAGCAGGGCGCACAAAGGTAGGACGTAATGGTTGATGCTGTGACCTCTTGCTTTCGCCATGTCACGCGGCCCTGTCGAATGTCGTGGCAAGCCACTCCGCAAAGTTTGTCGCCGACACGAGGCCGCCGAAGACCGAGACGGGAGGCGAAATATGGACCTTTCCGCTGCGAACGGCCGGGATCGAACGCCAGAGAATATTATCGTCCAGCCTCGACAGCATTTCCGTTGTCCTGTCGTTCTGGTTCAAGATCACGACCGATGCATCCGGTGTCTGCAGCAGTTTTTCGACACCGATCGATGTGAAACCAAAGCCGTTGACCGGTCCCTGCCAGGCATTTTCCAAACCAACATGTGTCAAGGCGCTGCCAGGCAGACTGCCGGTCGCGTAGACATTCACGAAGCGGTTGTTGCTTCGCAGATTGAGAAGAAAAACGCGTCGCGATTTTGCTGCTCCGGCCACCCCGGTCAACCGCTGTTCAAGTTGTTGAATATTGCCTTGTCCTGGTGCATCAGGAAAATCCCTCAGGACGTCAGTGGCAAAAATCCGCGCCCTTTCGATCGGGTCGCCACCGCTGCCATGGATGTCGCAAAGACGAACCGGTGCGATCTTCGCAAGCTGCGGGCGGGAGATTGCGCTCCATGACGGCAGATAGATTGCATCGGGTTTCAATCGATCAAGCAGCTCCAGGTTCGGTTCCCAGGTTGACCCCAGATCGATCACATCGTTCATTGCAGGCAGATGACTGAAGCTTGCCCGAAACCCCGAAAGATCGGCGATTGCTGCAGGCTCTATACCAATTGCAATCAGCGTCTCGGCCGCGGCCCAGTCGATTGACGCGACATAGGGTTTGAGGGACGGGGCCGCCTTTATCGATCTGGCCTGCAAGGCAAATGCCGCCGCACCGAAAATGACGGTGCGGCGGCAAATACGATTCTGCAGATGATATTGGGGTCTTACCACTGGTAGCTGAGCTTGCCGAAGATGGTTCTCTGCGAACCATAGTTGCAGCCGTTATAGGTGAAGCATCCGGGCACGTAATACTTGTCGAACAGGTTGCTGACGTTTATCGAGGCGCTCAACCCCTTGGCTTCCGGGAATTTCTTGCCGAAATCATAGCGGAGTGCGAGGTCGACGAGTGTGAATCCCGGCACCTTGAAGGTGTTGTCGTCATTGCCCCAGGTCTCGCCGATATAGCGCACACCGGCACCAACACTCAGACCTTCCAACGCTTCCTGCTGCAACTCGTAATTCACCCAGAGCGACGCCGCATGGCGGGGAATACGATAAGGCGTATTTCCGAGCTGACTCGCCGTTTTTGTTTCTGTGATCTCGGCATCCGTATAGGTATAGGCAGCCGCGAGGCTGATGCCGTTATCAAGATTGGAAACGGCTTCGAACTCCAGACCACGGGCGCGGATTTCACCCGTTTGCAGGGTATAGCGCGGATCAGCCGGGTCGTAGGTCTGGACGTTCTGGCGTGCGAGATCGAAGGCGCTCAAGGTGAACATGCCATCAAAGCTATCCGGCTGATATTTGACGCCGACTTCCCATTGCTGGGCCGTTTCGGGAACGAACACATTGCCGACGCTGTCGGTGCCGACGACAGGGTTGAAGGACTCGGAGTAGCTGGCATAGGGCGCAATGCCGCCGTCAAACAGGTACGTCAGACCGGCCTTTTTGGTGAAGGCATGATCGTTCTGCTTGGTCAACGTTCCGGAGGTGAGGTTTTCCGTATCGCGCCACGCCCAGTCCTGCCGCATACCGAGTGTCAGAATGAGATTGTCGAGCTTGAGTTGATCCTGAACGTACAGACCTGCCTGGGACGCGTCGATGTCCGACAGTGACTTGGTCGAATAGACGTTGGTGTTAACCGGCGACCCGTAAACAGGGTTGTAGATATCGATTGCGCTCGCAGTGCCGCGCTGCTCCAGCCAGCGCGATGTGCCCCAGAGATAATCCAGACCGACGATCGCCTTGTGTTCGATCGGACCGGTGTCGAAATCGAACCGGAAGCGACTGTCGACGGCAATGCCGTCGTTTTCAATGTCACGCAGGTTATAGGTGCGGTTGAGCAGCCGGTTGCCCACCAGCGCGCCGCTGGCCTGCAGGTACTGGCGATGGTTGGACAGATGCGTGTAGCGAAAATTCTGCTCGAACTTCACGGTATCGTTGAAGCGATGTTCGAACTCGTAGCCGACCGCTGTTCGTTCGGATGTTTCATATTCCCAATCCGGTTCACCGAGAAAGCGGCTGAACGGGATGTGGCCGTTCGGATTCGGCAAGAGAACGGCGGCGGCCGGAACCTGCGCGTAGAAATCGCCCTCGTTGCGCTGATAGGAGCCGAGAACGGTCAGCTTGGTGTCTTCATTTGGCGCCCAGGTGATACTCGGCGCAAAGTAGCGGCGATTGTTTTCAACGTAGTCGACCTGCGTATCGGCCTCACGCACCATGCCGACCATGCGATACATGATGTTTTTGTCTTCCGTCGTGCCGCCAACATCGAAACCGCCTTGATAATGATCGAAGCTGCCGACCGTTGCTTCGACTTCATTGACCGGGTTTTCTGTCGGCCGTTTGGAGACCACATTGATCAATCCGCCCGGAGCCTGCTGACCATAAAGAACGGAAGAAGGCCCCTTGAGAACCTCGACACGTTCAAGACCATACGGTTCGACAGCGAAGAAGCCGAAATAGCCCGGGGTGACGGACCTTAGACCGTCCTGATACATTTCTAGACTGCTCTGCTGGAAACCGCGGAGATAGAGCGGATTGTCCATCATTTGCGAGCCGCTCGTTTCCGATCGGACACCTGCGGTATAGCGAAGCGCCTCGTTGACGCTCTGTGCCGCCTGATCCTCGATGCGGTCGGCGGTCACAACGGACACCGCCTGTGGCGTTTCGAGGATCGAGATGTCACCCTTCATCGCCGACGAGGCATTTCTTGCCACATAGCCGTCGACCGGGCCGAAGGCACTCTCTCCGGATACGACGATCGGCGCAAGGTTCGTGGAGGCGCCCCCTGCATCTGCCGTGCCGGCACCTGCAGGCGAAATGACAATTGTTCTGGAATTGGTGAAGCGATAGCTCAGGCCGGAACCTGAAAGGATACGCGCGATGGCTGTATCGGCCGACAGGCGCCCGCTGACACCGGGAGACTGTTTGGCTGTTGCATTCGATGGGACATAGGAGACCTGAATGCCGGACTGGCGACCAAAGGCAGCCAGAGCCTGGTTCAATGGTCCGGGTGCGATTGAGTAGGTCGTTTCAGCGGTCTGCGCGATGGCAGGTTTTTCCGCTGTCATCGTCACGATTGCCGCAACCGACGACAACAGCAGCGTTACTGCCGAAACTCGACCTCGATGCCTGTAATCGACATCCAATTTGCCCCAAAGTCCCATAGGTGCCCCTTCAAAATACGCAGTTTCAAGGCGCGATGAAGCTTTTTCATCGTCGCCCCGATAGAGAAAACGGAAGGGGCCGCAAAATTTTCTCTTTTTTCTCAAGTTTTTTTAGAAGGCCGAAATTATGGTGAGATAAGGGGTCAATTCCCTGACCTTGCCGCCATAGGGCTGGACCACGGCTTCGAGCGCCAGATGCGGGTTTCTGAGGTCATAGACACCGCTGACCGGCTGGGTTCCCAGGCCCGGGTCCGCAATAAGAACCCGGCCACGTTTCCAACGGGCGATCCTTGTCACAACGGTGGCGATCTTCTCTTTTTCGACAACGATCATGCCGTCACGCCAACTGCCAATCTGGCCGACATCGCGTGTGCCGGTGGAGACCGTTCCGTCAGATGTCGAAAGGCTAAGCCAGTCTCCGGCATTCAAGGTCATGGCTGGCCGTTTGATCTCTGGCGGCAGGTCGGCCCGAACAATCCCGTGGCTCACCGAAAGATTGAGCTGGCCGCCGTCTTCGCTGATATCGAAGGCGGTGCCGAGTGCCGTGGCGATCATGGTGTCCATCTGAACGGCAAATGGACGTGCGCTGTCTCTGGCGACTTCAAAAAATGCCATGCCCTGGATCAGTTCGACATCGCGTCGTGTGCTGTTGATGCGGGAGGCTATGGCACTGTCTGGCCCAAGCGTCGCAATGCTGCCATCGGCAAGTTCCACGCGTTTGATTTCCGCAGTCGAAGTGATGACATCGGCGCGCGCCTGAAGGATCAGACCGGGAGCGGAATAGCCAGCGGCGATCAGTGCTCCAGCGCCGACGAGACCACCGACGACAAGGGTGCGACGCGACATCGAATAGGCATGGCTGCGTTCCGCTCGACGTTTGTCTGTCAGAAGCTTGCCTGTCATGCCGTGAATTTCGAGCGCCTCTGCAAAAATCTGGCGATGCAGATCGCTGCGACCCAGCCAACGGGTCGCAACGTCAAGCGCCACCGGATTGTCCGGATCGCTCTTGATACGGATCAGTATATCCACCGCTTCTTCGAACAGCCGATCTTCGTCGGTTGCATCATCACTCAACGACGTTTTTCCTTTGGTCAGCGCTTCGACACGATCGTTTCTTTACATGAGGGATAACGAACGGGAAGGCGGAATTTTCTCTGTCTGGGGACGAACGTCACACATCCTTCAGTCGTGTGCGGACGTGGCGATAGGCTTCCCGAATGAGCGACCAGGTTCTGGTCGTCGACAGGCCGATTTTCTCTGCGACTTCGGCGATGGTCATTTCTTCGAGCCGATAGAGTTCAAACGCCCGGCGTGTTCGCTCGGGTAACTCTGCAAGCGCCTGATCGGAAAGCGCCAGCCGCTGTTTGTCGTAGACGATCGTTTCCGCGGACGGCTTCGGATCGGCAACGGCCTGAACCGTCACCTCCGACACATGACTGAAGGGGGAGCTGCTTTCACGCCTGCCATGATCGATCAAAAGGTTTCGGGCGATCCGGAAGAGATAGGCTCGGGGATTGTGCTCCTGGCCCGTCGGCTTTGCCGTCATCAACCGCACAAAACTGTCCTGTGTCAGATCAGCGGCAGAATCATCCGTCATGCCGCGATTGCGCAGAAAACTCCTCAGCTCCTTTGCATGGCGGCCAAACAGGTCGTGAACATCCCACGCCATCAGAGCGGTTCAATCGATGCGGGTTTTGAGATTGCGCCTGGATACATAACGAGGTTCGAGCACAGCGGAAGATTGGCAAGCTATAGCCTGACCGCGTCCTCAAAACTAGTGGAAAACTGTCATATTTAAAGCGCCCGCGTCATGCGGCTTTCGCTGATGATGCGGGCTGACGTTTCAGCCGAGATACTGGGCGTCCGTCACATGCTCGAGCCAGTCGACGACCTTTCCGTCAACATGCTCCTGGATGGCGATATGTGTCATGGCGGTTTCCGGCGAGGCACCGTGCCAGTGTTTTTCACCAGGTTCGAACCAGACCACATCGCCGGGATGGATCTCCATGATCGGGCCGCCCTCGCGTTGCACACGCCCGCGCCCTGATGTCACCAGCAATGTCTGGCCGAGAGGATGAGTATGCCACGCGGTTCTTGCACCGGGTTCGAAGGTCACCGAAGCCGAAGCGGCGCGGCGCGCATCGTTTGCCGAAAACAAAGGGTCGACGCGAACATTTCCCGTAAACCAGTCCGACGGACCCTTTGCCGACGGCTGCGAACCACTTTTGGTGATAATCATTGTGCTTCCTTCCTCAGAGAATCTGCCCGTTGATGCAGCAAGAGGCGACTGCCGGTCCATTGAAACTTCGTCTGACCCCATCAACCCGCTGCCTATGTTACCACAATGGCCTGTGATGGCTGCTGCTCGAAATGGGGCGCAGCATCGACGCAGCCCAAATGTGGACCGAGGAATGGACCTTTCAAAGATAGAAACACTCATCGAATTCGTCGGCCGGTCCAGCATTACCGAACTGACGGTCACCGAGAAGGACACCACTGTCCGGATTTTCCGAGAAAGGTCGACAAATGCTTTGTCGTCGACGGCTGAGAGCGTCGCCGCTGTCGAGCAACCCGCGCAAGCCACCGTGCCTGAAGACAAGCCTTCAACAGGCGGGTTTGCAGTCAACGCTCCCATCTTTGGTGTCCTGCATATTGCTCCGGCTCCCAATGATCCGCCTTTCGTTGCCGTCGGCGATGAGGTTGTCGAAGGGCAGACACTTTTTATCATCGAAGCGATGAAGGTTTTCAACAAGATTGCCGCGCCGCGCGCTGGCTGCATCACGCGTCTGACGGACGTGAACGGTGCGGAGGTCGAGGCTGGTGACATGCTTGCGGAGATCGCGTGATGCAGCCGCAACAACGTTTCGACAAGGTTCTGATCGCCAATCGCGGCGAGATTGCTCTGCGCGTGGTGCGCGCCTGCCGTGACATGGGCTTGAAGACGGTCGTTGTCTGCTCGGAAGCTGACCGGAATGCCGCCTATACCCGAAGCGCCGACGAAGCGATCTGCATTGGTCCGGCGCCTGCCCCGAAAAGTTACCTGAACCAGAATGCCATTTTGCTCGCGGCACGTCTTTCTGGCGCCGGTGCCGTTCATCCAGGCTATGGTTTCCTCTCGGAAAACGCTCGGTTCTCCGCTTCCGTCGACGAGGCGGGGCTGACGTTCATCGGGCCGGATGCCACCGCGATCGCCACGATGGGCGACAAGATCGCCGCCAAGAGCGCCATGGTTGCTGCCGGTGTGCCCTGCGTTCCAGGTCCCGACAGTGAACTTCCCGCTGAGCCGGAGGCGATCCGCGCCATCGCGTCGGAGATCGGCTATCCGATCATCGTCAAGGCTGCCGGTGGTGGCGGTGGGCGCGGCATGCGGGTCGTGCTTGAAGAGGCTGATCTGCTGGAAGCGGTGACATTGACCCGCGAAGAAGCCCGCAAGGCTTTTGGAACGCCGGCGCTCTACATGGAGAAATTCCTCCAGCATCCGCGTCATATTGAAATTCAGGTGCTGTGCGACACGCATGGAAATGCTGTCTGGCTTGGTCACCGCGATTGCTCCATGCAACGGCGCCACCAGAAGGTTGTCGAAGAGGCGCCGGCGCCGGGCATTTCGGATGCGCTGATTGGTCCCGTCGGAGAAGCATGCGTCAAGGCCTGCCAGCAGATCGGCTATCGCGGTGTTGGCACCTTCGAGTTTCTTTATGAAGATGGCGCGTTCTATTTCATCGAAATGAACACGCGTCTGCAGGTCGAGCATCCCGTGACCGAGGAAACCAGCGGTGTCGATATCGTCCAGCAGCAGATCCGTGTTGCGCAGGGCGAAGAGTTGCCGATGAACCAGAACGACGTGGCCTGCCAGGGGCACGCCATCGAATGCCGTATCAATGCCGAAGACCCGGCCACCTTCATGCCGTCGGCCGGCGTCATTGCCGCGCTCGAACTGCCGACAGGCGAAGGCGTTCGTGTCGATACGCATGTCGAAGCCGGTTACAGGGTCTCTCCCTATTACGACTCCTTGATCGCCAAGCTTATCGTGCACGGGCGTGATCGGGCTGAGGCCATGGCCCGCACCCGCGCCGCGCTCGCCGCCTTCAAGCTGGACGGCATCGCGACCAATCTGCCGCTGTTGCGGGAGTTGTTTGAAGACCCGGCTTTTGAAGAGGGCCAAACGGACATCCATTATCTCGAAAAATGGCTGAAGACGCGGGGGCGCGCATGAGCAAGGTTGATTTCACCGATCCCGCGATCATCGAAAGGCTGACACTCGTTCTTGCAGCCGCCGGTGTCGATGGTATCGAGATCACCCGCCGGGACCAGACCGTGCGGATCGTTGTGGCCGGATCTGCGGGAAGATCCGCGCGTGATATCAGCGCCAGCAAGTCGGAGACCGCGTCTGCCGCGATCTTCAAGGCGCCGATGGCGGGAGTGTTCTGGCCATCAGATCTTTCGCGCGCGCCAACGCAGGGCAGTTCTGCGAATGACAATCTGGTGGGCTTCCTCCGTGTCGGACCAGTTCTGTTGCCGGTGAAAGCCGGGACCTCGAAACGCCTTCGCCGCCATCTCGTTGAACCCGGAACGGTCGTCGGCTTCGGCGACCCGATTGCAGAAGTCGAGCCAGAAGCATGAACGCCTCGATTGCCAAAATCCTAGCCCCTTTGGAGGTCTTTTCACAGGACCGCAATGGGGCGCGCGTGTCGCCGATTGGCTCCCGCGCTTTCCTTCTTGAAGCCACGGGCGATTTCGATCTTGCCTCGCAGCGGCGGATCTGGGCTTTGTCCAAGGTCGTCGAAACCTGGAGCGAAACCCAGGAAATTGTGCCGGGCATGACCAATCTCCTCGTTGTGCTCAAGGCCACGCCCGATGCCCCGGAGGCTCTGGCACTGCGTCTTCTGGAAGCCTGGGATCAGGCCGAGAGCATCGATCTTGCCGGAAGAACGATCGAAATCGCAGTGACCTATGGCGGTGATCACGCCACCGATCTTGCCGCGCTTTGCGACCGATCAGGATTGTCAGACCGCGAAGTGGTGCGCATTCACTACGAAGGGACCTACCGGGTGTTTGCACTCGGAAGTGCGCCGGGGTTCGGTTACCTGCACGGTCTTGATCCGCGTATCTACATGCCGCGAAAGACCGTTCCTTCACTCAACATGGCAAGAGGCTGCGTCACCATAGGCGGCATGCAGACCGGTGTTGCAGTCCTGACGGGCCCGAATGGCTGGAATTCAATCGGCTTTGCCGAATTGCAGATGTTTGATCCAATGTCGGATACGCCTGCCATCATGGCGCCGGGTGATACGGTGCGTTTCGTGCCAGCGAGCATAGAGCTATGATAGAGATCATCCACACGGGACCGTTCAATACGGTACAGGACCTTGGTCGCCCCGGTTTCCGAAATATCGGTGTTACCACCAGCGGCGCAATGGATACGCTGGCCTTGAAGGTTGGAAACAGTCTGATCGGCAATGACGCAGGCGCTGCCGCGCTCGAGATTCAGACCTATCCCTTCAAGCTGCGGTTTTCGAAGCCGACCGCGTTTGTTGTCACCGGTGCCGACTGCGGCGCATCGCTTGATGGCGCAGCCATTCAATCTTGCTGCGCTTTGCCGGTGCAAGCTGGACAGGTTCTGGAGCTGGGCCAACCCCGCACCGGCACCCGCGCCTATATCTGCGTTGCCGGCGGCATTGATGTCGCAACTGTCATGGGATCGCGCAGTACGTCGCTGCGCGGTGCCTTCGGCGGTAACGACGGCCGTTTCCTCGCGGTCGGCGATACATTGCGCGTCGATGAGGTTTCCGAACCACTGAATTTTCCGGCAGCGGGCGTCGCCTTTGTCGATCCGGTCTATGCGCTGGCGGATGCTTTTCCGGCAGCGGAAGATGGTGTGCTTTCGGTTCGTGCCATTCCGGCCGGTGAACATGCGCTTTTCGGCGATGATGCCGAGCGTTTCTGGTCGCAGACCTGGAAAATCTCAACCCAGAGCGACAGAACTGGTTATCGACTGATGGGCGATGCCATCAAGCCGACAACACCGGTGGAAATGCGCTCGCATGGTGTTGTTTCCGGCGTTGTGCAGGTCCCGCCGAGCGGTGAGCCAATCATCCAGATGGCTGACGCCAACACGGCAGGTGGTTATCCCAAGATTGCTGGCGTTATCGAGGCCGACCTGTGGCGACTTGGCCAGGCGCGCATCGGCAGCCGGTTGCGGTTTGTCCGCGTGACGCACCAGCAAGCGGCTGAGGTCGAAAAGTCGGTCGCAGCATTCATTGCCGATGTCCGCAGAACCTCGCGCATGGTTTGCCAGGCGCTTGCCGTGATCAACTGACGCGAAGGAGGGACGAATGAAGATCGATCTGAATTCCGACATGGGTGAGGGTTTTGGCCCTTACCGACTGTGTGATGATGAAGCGATGATGAAGGTTGTCTCCTCGGCCAACATCGCCTGCGGTTTTCACGGCGGTGACCCCGACACGATGGTCCGGATGGTACGGCTGGCCAAAGCGAACGGTGTGGGCATCGGTGCACATCCTGGCCTGCCCGATCGTGCCGGTTTTGGTCGCCGCGAAATTCCTTATTCGGCGGATGAGCTGCGTCAGCAGATGCTCTATCAGCTCGGTGCGCTCAGGGCGATTGCCGCAAGCGAAGGCCAGCAGGTCGCTCATTTCAGCTTCCATGCGGCAATGGGCAATATGGTCAACCGGGACCCGAAGCTTGCCGATCTGATGATGGATGCGATCCGCGCCGTTGATCCGGGGCTTATCATTTTTGCAATGCCGGGCAGTGAGATTGAAGGCGCTGCAAAGCGTGCTTCGCTGAAGACGCTCACCCTTTTTCTGGCGGACAGAGCCTATGATCGCGAGGGCCGTCTGGTTACCCGAGGTCTGCCCGGTGCGCTGGTAAAAGAAGAATCTGCAGTGCGCGCCCGCGTTCGCCAGTTCCTGATCGATGGAACTGTCACGACCATTGATGGCGCAACCATCGCCATGACGGCCCGCTCGATTCTCGTCCACAGCGATACGCCGGGTTCTCTCGAACTGGCGCGCATTGTCCGTAGCGAAATCGAAAACGCCGGCGGCTCGCTGGCGCCTGCATCCGAAGTTGCCGGCTGAGGTTTTCAGCCGATCCGTTTTCACCATCTGTTCAAAACTGGAAGACCAGACCATGCCTGCGATTGCCGACCGATTGAAAAATGTCTCGATTTCCGCTTCCGCCGCAATGACGCAACGCGCGCGCGAACTTGCCGCTCAAGGCATCAAGGTGGTGAGCCTTTCGTCCGGAGAACCAGATTTCCCGACGCCTGCACACGCCGTCGAAGCCGCTCATGCGGCCGCTCTTGCAGGTGATACGAAATATCCCACAATGGATGGTACGCCGGCGATGAAGGCGGCGATCATCCGCAAGTTCAAGCGCGACAACAAACTCGTTTACGAACCGAACCAGATCGTTGTTTCCGGCGGCGGCAAGCAGGTCATCTTCAATGCTGTCTTGGCAACCTGCAATCCGGGCGATGAAGTTGTCATTCCTGCGCCGTCCTGGGTCAGCTATGCAGATATCGTCAAGTTTGCTGGTGGCGTTCCGGTTTCGGTACCGTGCCCGGAAAATGCAGGTTTCAAGCTGCGGCCCGAAGACCTCGAGGCAGCGATCACTCCACGCACCAAGTGGCTTTTCCTCAACTTCCCGAACAATCCGACCGGCGCCGCCTGCTCGCGTGCTGAAATGGCGGCGATCGCCGAGGTCATGCTGCGCCATCCGCATGTCTGGATTCTGACGGACGATATCTACGAACATCTCGTCTACGATGATTTCGAATTCTGCACGATCGCCGAGGTCGAGCCACGTCTTTACGATCGCGTGTTGACCATGAATGGCGTGTCGAAGGCCTATGCGATGACCGGCTGGCGCCTCGGTTACTGCGGCGGTCCGAAGGATCTGATCGCGGCAATCAGCAACGTTAACGGACAAAACAGCGGCGGTACCTCGACCTTGACCCAGGCTGCATCCGTGGCCGCGCTCGATGGGCCGCAGGATCTTCTCAAGGAACGTTCGTCCATCTACAAGACCCGTCGCGATTACGTGCTGGGCAGGCTTGCGGAGATCGACGGTCTGCGGGCGCACAAGCCGGAAGGTGCGTTTTACATTTTCCCGAACATTTCCGAGCTCATCGGCAAGACCAGCAAGGGCGGTCGCAAGATTGCGACCGACGTCGATTTCGTCATGGGTCTGGTCGAAGAACACCACGTGGCAACGGTGCAGGGCGCGGCATACGGCATGAGCCCGTATTTCCGCATCTCCTATGCGACAAGCATGGAAATGCTGGAAGAGGGCTGCAACCGCATCGCAGAATTCTGCAACGGGCTGCGTTGACCGACTAAGATTTCAGGCGGGCGGTGAGCTCCATCAGAATGGATTTCACCGCCAGCGCCGGCTCCGACAACTCGCTTTGGTCGGAAACACAGAACGACAGGGTTTCCTCGATCCTTGGCGTGATGGGGCGGACGATCAGAGGTTCGCTCGTTTCGGCCAGAAGGCGCTCGCTGATCGCCTTCGGCATGATCGTTGCACCCATGCCATCTGTTACGGCACGCGATAGCGTCCGGACGATTTCGATTTCTGCCACGACGTTCAGTGAGACGCGTGCGCGGGTGAAGGCGAGATCAACCGCACGACGCACAAAATTGTAAGGCGGCGGCATGAGAATGGGGACATCCTCCAGCGCCGAAATTGGCAGAGGCTGATCGCTCGCTTCGATCCCCATTCGGCTGTGACCGACGAAATAGAAATCCTCGTTGAGCAAAGGCTCAAAACGCACGCCCTTGATTGGCCCCGAGCCGTGAATGAGCGCCATTTCCAGACGTCCGTTCATGATCATCTGGCTGTAGGTCTGACCGACGCTTTCGGTCAGATGAAGCAGGATTCCGGGGTGACGTTTTCGGGTCTCGATCAACAGATCGGCGGAGAGCGTCGCCGCACTGCTAAATGGCACAAGGCCGACGGACACGCGGCCGACCAGTGAAGCGCCTGTTGCTTTGACGTCTGATTGAGCGAGATCCATCTGGCGAAGGATGATCTGTGCGTGCCGATAGACGGCACGGCCCGCCTCGGTCATGGACACGCCCTGCTGGCTGCGAATCAGAAGCTTCTGCTGGAAATGATCTTCCAATCCGGCAAGCTGCTGGCTCAAGGCGGGCTGCGCAATATGCAAAACGTCGGCGGCGCGGGTAATGCTGCCGGTATCGACGATCACGATGAACGACCTCAGTCGCCTTATGTCCATGAAAGTTCCCTCTTTATCTCTGCCGCGATTTTCGCAGGCCGCGCGGAGGATTGCAACGCGACCAACAGCCGCCAGCGGCAAAAAAGAAGCCGTGCTTTTGCAGTCTCTGGAAAAGACGAACTTCTAAGTGTCTGTCTGCGCTTGATGATTTCGCGCGAATGGGCTCCATAACGCATCCTTATCCATCCAGATTCAATCCGTCTTAGGCAGAACGCCAAAGCTCCGCTAATCTCAAATTTAACGACAAGGGGATGAATACGAATGTCTTTTTCCGACTATAAAACGGCTCTTGTAACCGGCGCCTCCGGAGGGATTGGCGCGGCGATCGTTGAGCGTTTCCGGCGTGAGAACATTGAAGTGCATGCCGTGGCAAGAAGTGCTGACGCGCTTCAGGAACTGGCAGAGCGTACCGGTTGCATCCCGCATGCCATCGACGTGACCGACCGTGAGGCGCTGGCGAAGCTTGCCTCCGAAATCGACTTCGACATTCTCGTCAACAACGCCGGTGTCGACCGGCCGAAGAAGTTCCTTGAAGCGGAAGATGGCGATATCGACCTGCTGATCGATGTGAACCTGCGCGCCGTACTGCATCTGTGCCGGCTGATCGTGCCTGGCATGGCGGAACGTGACCGCGGCCACGTCATCAACATCTCCTCCATTGCTGGCAACTACAATTTCGGCGGCAACTCCACCTATCACGCCACGAAAGCCGGCGTTGCCATGCTGTCCAACCAGTTGCGCATCGATACGTTCGGCAAGCGGGTTCGCGTCACCGAAATCTGCCCCGGTCGTGTCGCCACGGACATCTTCAATCACGTTCACGGTAACGACCCGTCGATCCGCGAGCGCTTCATTGATGGTTTCGAATTGCCGCAGGCTTCCGATATTGCCGATGCAATTGCCTTCGCGGTTGCAGCACCCGTATCGATGAACATCGGTCACATGGAAATCACCCCGACGCTGCAGGTCATGGGCGGTCTGCAGACTGCGAAACCACAAACGCCCGCTGTTGTCGGCAGTGCCAAAGGGGCAGAGCGGTGAGCGGCTTCGATCTTTCAGCGATTTTCTCAAATCCTGAATATGTCGGGATGCTTCTGCATGGCATCCAGATGACATTTGTCATCTTCTTCGGCTCCTGGACGCTTGCGATGACGCTGGCAATTCTGCTGCTGGCGCTTCGAGTTTCGCCGTTTCGCTTCGGTGAGCCGATCGTTGCCGCTTACGTCTCCTATCACCGCAACGTGCCGACACTCGTTCAGTTGATGTTGTGGTACTTCGGCATTTTCACGCTCATGCCGCAAGGTTTGTCGGACTGGCTTGCCAGCCACAATGCGGAGGCGATCTTCGCGGTGATTGGCCTTGGTCTCTGCCAGGCAGCCTATTTCAGCGAGGATTTGCGATCAGGCCTGCGTTCTGTCAGCAAGGGGCAGATGGAAGCGGCTCAGGCGCTCGGCCACGGTTACGTCTCCGCCATGCGCTTCGTGATCATGCCGCAGGGCATTCGCAATGCCTTGCCGCCCCTCATCAATCACAGCGTTTCCCTGTTCAAGAACAGCAGCATTGCCATCGTCATCGGTGCACCTGAATTGACGCACGCCGTCAAGGAAGTCGAAAACCTCAGCTTCCGCACGTTCGAAATCTATACGATCGGCACCGTCACCTATCTGTTCTTCTCACTCATCATCATGGGCATCGGAGCTTATCTCTCGATGCGTGGCGATCCGGCGCGGAGGGCGCGCGCATGATCCAGGATTTCATCAATATCATTCAGGATTACTGGCTGCTGCTTCTGATCGGGCAGTATCCGAACGGGCCCCTCGGCGGGCTTGCCAACACCCTCATCCTTTCGGCACTGGCGATCGCACTAGCTTTCCCGGTCAGCATTTTGATGGCTCTTGCCCGCCTGTCCAAGTGGCGGCTCCTGAGCTGGCCGATTACCGGTCTCGTCTATGTCACGCGCGGCGTGCCGCTCCTGATGCTCATTCTGTGGTGCTACTTCGTCATCCCGCTGTGGACTGGCGCAGACGTGCCAAGCTTCCTGATCATGCTGGTCACGCTGGTCATCTATCAGGGCGCATTTTTGAGCGAAGTGGTGCGGGCGGGTATCGTATCGCTCGGCCAGGGACAGATGGATGCCGCCCGTGCCCTGGGGCACAGCCATCTCGGTGCGATGCGTTACGTCATCCTGCCGCAGGCGCTCTACAACATGATCCCGAGCATGATCTCCACGTTCGTTTCGACGATCAAGGACACCACGCTTGGTTACGTCATCAATGTGCCGGACCTGACATTTGCGGCGAGTCAGGTCAACAACCAGCTTTTGACGCAGCCTTTCCAGGTCTTCCTCATTCTCGCAGTGGTCTACTACATCCTGTGCTGGAGCCTGACCTATGTTGCCAACAGCGTGGAGCGGCGGATCGCGCGCCGCCGCGCCGGCCCGCGCAATGTCCGCCTTCCTGCAGAGGCAGCCCCACTTAAAACCATTACGGAGCAGCTATGAGCACCCCAGTTTCCGGGCCGAAGGCCGATCAGGCGATCCGCATTTCCGATGTCTGCAAAAGTTATGGCGATTATCAGGTTCTGAAGAACGTCAACGCCGAGGTGGCGCGCGGCGAGGTCGTGGTGATCTGTGGCCCATCCGGTTCCGGCAAATCGACGCTCATCCGCACGGTCAACCGTCTCGAAGAGATCAACAGCGGCGGTATCAGCTTCGAAGGGCAGGACATTCACGCGCCGATGCGCAGCAATGAACTGAACAAGCTGCGCAGCCGCATCGGCTTCGTGTTCCAGAGTTTCAACCTGTTCCCGCACCTATCAGTGGTCGACAACGTTTCGATGTCGCCGATCCGGGTGAAAGGGGTTCCAGCCAACGTTGCCCATGAAAAGGCTCTCAAGCTGCTCGATCGGGTTGGCCTTGCCGACAAGGCCAATTCTTATCCCGGCCAGCTTTCCGGTGGTCAGCAGCAGCGCGTCGCGATTGCCCGTGCGCTGGCCATGGAGCCGCCGGTCATGCTGTTCGACGAGCCGACCAGCGCTCTCGATCCGGAAATGGTTGGCGAAGTCCTGAGTGTGATGAAGAGCCTCGCCGCCGAAGGCATGACCATGCTTTGCGTCACCCACGAAATGGGCTTTGCGCGCGATGTTGCGGACCGGATCTGGTTCATCGACGCGGGCGAAATCCTCGAAACGGCTCCGCCTGAGGAGTTTTTCAAAAATCCACGACATCCGCGCGCTCAGCGTTTTCTCGCTGATCTGCGGCACTGACTGCCTTCTTTAAAAAATAACAATGGAGAACAGCAAATGAACTGGAAATTCGCAATTCTGACATCGCTCGTCGCCAGCACCGCTGTCGTCGCGCCAGCCAAAGCCGACCAGCTTGCCGATATTCAGGCAGCGAAGACGCTGCGTTGTGCAACCTTCGCCGATGTGACGCCCTTTGCCGCGCCAGACCCGAAGACCCGCGAAATGGTCGGCTTCGACGTTGATCTCTGCAACGCCATCGCCAAGGAAATGGGCGTCAAGGCTGAAATCAAGCCGGTATCGGTTGAAGCACGTGTCCCGGAAGTGAAGCTCGGCCGCGTCGACATCACCGTTGCCAACCTCGCCTACACCCAGAGCCGCGCCGAGCAGATCCAGTTCAGCGACCCCTATTATCTCGCCAAGGAAATGCTGATCGTTCCGACTACGGACGAAGGCAAGGCCAAGGCAGATTACGTCGGTCAGCGTATTGCCTCTACGAAGGGCTCGACGTCTGAAATGTCGATCAAGCTCAACAAGTCCGAGCCTTTGACATTCCAGGATACTGGTTCTGCCTATCTTGCCGTTCAGCAGGGCAAGGCGCGCGGCATGGTCGCAAACACGATGACGACGACGAAGCTTGTCAATGAATCGAAGACCCGCGGCAAGGAAATGCGCATGATCGAGGAGCCCATGCTGTACCAGCCGATTGGTATTGGCATGCAGAAAGATCAGCCGGCGCTGACCGCCAAGGTCAACGAGATCCTGCGCAAGCTCGACGCAGATGGTGAGATCAACAAGATCTGGGACAAGTGGCTCGGTCAGGGCACCGAATACAAAATGACCCGTACCGACAAGGTCGTGCCGCTCTCCGAGCTGAAGTTCGATCCGATTCCCTGATCTGACGCACCAGGCGTCCGGTCCTTAAAAACCTGAAAAACTGACTATTGCCGACGGCGGCAATCTTGCCGCCGTGCGGTTCACTATGGCCTCGAGGAGGGCCTCATGACCCACATCAAAGATATTCCCGCACGTCCGTCCAAGGAGGATCTGGAGGCTCTTTCGAAGTTCTCTCCGGCAACGATCCATGAGGCTCAGGGCCGTCGTGGTGCGCTGTCGTCGCGTCTGAAGCCGGTCGACTACCGCATGAAACTCTGTGGCCCTGCCTTCACGGTGAAGTCGTCGCCGCGCGACAACATCATGCTGCAGCTTGCGATCAATTACGCCAAGCCGGGCGATATCATCGTCGTATCCGCCGGTGAATATGAGGAAGCCGGTTCGTTCGGCGATGTTCTAGCCAATGCCTGCCTTGCCAAGGGTATCGGCGGTCTTGTGACCGATACGGGCGTGCGCGATACGCTGCAGCTTCGCGAGCTCGGTTTCCCGGTGTTTTCGCTGAGCACCTGCATCAAGGGCACGGTCAAGGAAACGATCGGCACCACCAACGACACGATCATCGTCGGCGGCGAGATCATTCATCCGGGCGATGTTATCGTTGGCGATGCCGACGGTCTGGTCGTGGTTCGTCGTGATGAAGTTGCCGAAGTCGCCAAGCTTTCGCAGGCGCGCGAAGATGCCGAAGCCGGTTACATCGCCGCCTACAAAGCCGGCAAGACGGTGGTCGAGGTCAGCAATCTCGAGCCGGTGCTGAAGGCAAAGGGTCTGGTTGTCGGTATCTGACTTACCGGCAAGCGGAAGGGAATTGGGGTCTGACATGAGCGCGGCACTGAAGAATCTGGTCATCTCGTCTGCCGAGGTTGCCGTTGATATCGTCGGCATGAACAAGTGGTACGGCGATTTCCATGTGCTGCGCGACATCAACCTCAAGGTCATGCGCGGCGAGCGCATCGTCATTGCCGGCCCTTCCGGTTCCGGCAAGTCGACCATGATCCGCTGCATCAACCGTCTGGAAGAACACCAGTCGGGCAACATCTTCGTTGACGGTATCGAACTCACCAACGACCTGAAGAAGATCGATGAAGTGC
>NZ_JACAWV010000025.1 GCF_013390595.1 Rhizobium sp. RM
CTCCAGCTAATCAATTACCCGAGCTGATTTAGCTGAAACGCGCCGAGAGGATGGCCAAGGATGAGGAAGACAATTTGTGTTTACGCTGAACACGATGCTGAGCTTTACAATGGAAGATTCTAACGCCGTGAGGGGAATCGAACCCTCGTTCTATCAGAGGTAACTCATTGATTTAGAGTAACAAGGTGACTGTTTAAGCGCATGTCTCGATCAACCCGTCTCACTAATCGACGACCCTATGGCTGTTGACGTCAATGGCGGCGCGGGGAGCAGCGCTTGCCTCGCGCCTGCCAAAGCCAATCCCACACATGCTTGAAAGCTGGAGAAGAAAATCATCAGTTCCACCCTTTATACAAAACGAAAAAGAGTCTGAAGCTCCCTCCGCGCTTGCACAGGGAATGGGTTGTCCAAAACCCGCTCGTGACTATTGGACGGTATAACCGCCATCGACAATTGCTTCATCGCTGACGCAACTTGTTCGTAAGGCCCTCCGGCTCTCTTCGGCGCAATGGCGAAGCGCGTTCGCGGCGCGGGATGCGCATTGCCCTTCTCGGCTAAGGGATCATGATGACCCTGCCAAGTGGCTTCGCTTCCTCGGCAAATTCGTGCGCATCTCGCGCCTGCGAAAGGGGAAACATCCTTTCGATCATGACCCGTATCTCACCCTTTTCGAGAGCACTCAAAAGCTTATCGATTGTCGAGCGGACATGATACCGCTCCAGAAGCGGCCCCATGAACACGCCGTATAAGGTTTGGTTCGATTGCATGGCGGACCAGAGATCGACGGAGAGACCACCTCCACCCGCGTTGCCGACAAAGACGAGACGACCTTCGGGGGCCACGGTCGCAAGAGATCTGGACAAGGTGACACCGACAGGATCAATCACCAGATCGACTCCTTTCCCTTTCGTAATGTGCTGTACCGCATCAACCACGTCGCCAGAGGACCGATCAATGACATAGTCCGCACCGAGCGACGGAATTTTATCCAGCCGTCGCTTGCCACTGGAAACGGCAATTACCCTTGCTCCGATCCGAGAAGCGAGTTGCACAGCTGCGAGCCCGACACCCCCGGCCGCTGCCTGAATGAGAACAGTCTCCCCCGTACGAAGACCGCCTTTGGCAAAAAGGCAATAGTGCGCTGTACCAAACGAGATAGGCACGACCGCAGCGGAACCTGCATCTACGCCCGATGGCACGATCCAGGTGTGATTTGCCGGGACTGCCCAAAGTTCAGCGTGTGACCCTTGCATATTGAAGGCCGTAACCTCGTCTCCGACTTTGCGGTTGCGGACGTTGGCACCGACCTCTACGACTTGTCCCGAGGCTGCGTATCCGACAACCCACGCGGAGCCAGAAGGCGGAACCGTGCGGCGATTGATCAAATCGCCGCCCTCGATTGAAATTGCAGTCGTTGCAATCAGAACATCGTCAGGACCAATCTTGGGGTCGGCAACATCCCGGTACTCCAAAACCTCAGGAGCGCCGGCCTTGTCGTAGACAGCTGCTTTCATGGTATATCCCTTAATCAAGCTTATGTCGTCTCCCGATGAAGCTTGCTCCGCGCTGCCTCACAGTAGACTTTCGAGCGAGGATAGACGCCTTGTCAGATATCGATAAACTACCATCTCTCGAATGGACTTAGAGATGAGATCGATAAATGGACCGGATGATCCTTCGCGATTTAGCGGTTTTCGAAGTGGTTGCTCGCTGTCGAAGCTTCACACAAGCCGCCTCTGAACTCGGAATAAAACAATCTACCCTTAGCTATACGATCAGCAAGCTAGAGAAGAAGATAGGGTTTCCGCTGCTCGCGCGAACAACTCGAAGCGTCGCCCCGACCGACCCTGGGCGGCGTTTGCTGGAAATTCTTGGGCCAAGCGATTCGTGACCTGGGGGAGGAATTGCAGACCTTGCAAGACGAAAGGGCAACGGTGACAGGCGTCGTCCGCCTGACAATGATCCCCGTCGCGTTCGAGAGCATTATTCGCCCAGTGCTGCCGAGCTTCTGTCAGCGCTACCCTCACGTCGTGATTGAAATTTCCACGAACGAAGGGTTGGATGATGTTGTGGATCAAAGGTTTGATGGCGGGATCCGCTTTCGCGGCCTTATCGATAAGGACATGGTGTCGCTGCCGTTGACCGCGACAACCCGTGTCGTTATCGCAGGTGCGGCGTCCTACTTCGAGAAGTACCCAACTCCGACCAACCCGGAAAATCTGATCCACCATCGCACTATATCATACCGATATGTCAGCTCCTCGCGGCTCCTGCGATGGCCGTTGGCAACAGGGCAACGGAAGCTGGATTACAAAGTTACTCCCTCCTTGATCTTTGACGACGGCGAAGCGATCAGAAAGGCGGTGATCGACGGGCTAGGAATCGGCTTCCTGCTTCGCTCCCAAGTGGCCGCCGATCTCGAAACCAACAAGCTGGTGCAGGTCCTTGACGACTGGGTTACCGATTTGCCGGGTTTCAGTCTGTTTTACCCGAGCCGACAAAGAATTTCGCTCGCGTTTCGTGCTTTCATCGATCACTTGAAGGAGATCGGAAAAAAAAAGAACTCGGCCGTCGTTCGTTAAAGGCCTATCTTCGAATTCCCATCGAAGAAGACGTCGTCGGAAATCACCGGATGTTAAGACTAATGAACATTCGAACGATATCAATTAAGTGCACGTCTCACGGCATTCTTCCTGCAGTTAGACGGTTGAGCGTCTAATCCATGATAATCCTACGCGATTTTAGATAGGATACTGAAAAACTGTAACTACACAGGCGTGAAGTCGCATCTCACAATTGTGCAAAGTAAGAATGTCACACCCCGTGATCTAACCGATGGGTCAGACTGTGGGAGCGTCGACGAATGCTTAACTCGTAGTTCTCTCCGTCCACCACATGTAAGAGTGGGACAACAGTCGGCTGTTCGTCGTGCATCGGTTCTTCTGCTTCACCAAAAGAATTGCTCCTCGCCCGTTTAAACCGGAGCGAGGAGTAGAGGGACGCCGACGCTGATCAGAATTCTTCCCAGCTTCCCTGCGCTGGAGCTCGACCCACAGCACTTGCGACCTTCGCCATAATACGCCTTGCTGGAGACGCGACAGGTCGGCTAGCTTGAGTGACGACGGATGGTCGCACGTAGCTATTCGCTGGAGTGCCGCCGAGTTGGAACTGTTGCATGCGTGCACGAAGCCGATCGACTTCGCCGGCAAGGCCAGCACTCGCCGCTGTTGATTCTTCAACCATGGCAGCGTTCTGTTGTGTCACCTGATCCATCTGATTGATCGCGGTATTAACCTCACTCAATCCTACTGATTGCTCTCTCGCAGACGTTGCGATCGCATCGAGTTGGTGGTTGATGGTGACGACCTGCTGTTGGATCACTGCCAGCGCTTCTCCAGTGGCCTGTACCAATTCCACGCCAGAAGCGACCTCGTCCGCAGAATTGCGAATGAGGTCCTTGATCTCCTTTGCCGCCTGGGCAGATCGTTGTGCTAGTTCGCGAACTTCCTGTGCGACGACTGCAAAGCCCTTTCCAGCCTCCCCTGCTCGTGCCGCTTCGACACCAGCATTCAAAGCCAACAAATTGGTCTGGAATGCGATCTCGTCAATTACCCCGATGATGTTAGAGATTTGGTTGGATGAATTTTCGATCCGCTGCATCGCTTCAACAGCGTTGGACACGACAGCGCCGGAGTTTGTCGCGCTCGTGTTCGCATTAATCGCGATTTGACGTGCTTCCTCTGCACGCTGAGAAGAATTGGTGACGTTTGCGGTAATCTGGTCCAGTGCTGCCGCGGTTTCTTCAAGCGCCGCTGCCTGTTGTTCGGTCCGCTTTGACAGATCTTCCGCGCTCTTGCTGATTTCGCGCGCACCGCTGTCGATCGAGCCGGTCGCTTCAGAAACAGCACGCATTGTCTGCGCGAGTTCGTTGACTGCTGAATTGAAGTCAGTGCGTAGTGCCTCGAACTCAGATGCGAAAGGCTCATTCAACCGGAATGAGAGATCACCCGCTGAAAGATGTTTGAGCCCTGTCGCAAGACCGCTCGTAGCCTGTGACATTTCTTCGGATCGTTTACGATCTTCTGCGGCAATGCGAGCCCGTTCGGCTTCTGACTGCGACCGGTTTGCTTCGGCTTCCGCCTCAAGCTGTTTTGCCCTCTGTCCGTTATCTTTGAAGATTTGAACAGCGCGTGCCATGCCACCAACTTCGTCCCGTCGCTCTCTTCCGACAACGTCGACGGAAAGATCACCGTTAGCAAGTTTCTCCATCAACGCTGCCAGCGCGCGTATCGGAAGAACAAGCCAAGAGCGGATCGCGAAGAAACCCAATGCCAGCACGATGAGCACCCCGCCAACAATCCCAACAAGCGTCAGAAATGCTGTTTGACCTACCTCTGTAGTCAGCGCATCCGACTTCGATTGCGCTGAAGCCACAGTATCTTGCGTGACCTTGGCGAACTGGTCGCTCAGTGGACCGAATGCCGGCTGACATTGCGTCAGGAAAATGTTCTGTGAAGCTGCAATGTCTTGGGCTGACAAGGCTGCGCGTGCAGATTCCAGGGTTGATTTGCATGTGTTGTCGAGCGCGGATAGACCTGCAATTTTCAGCTGAGGAATCTGTGCGTTGGACGGCATGGCTGCGATTGCCGTGTCCATGAACGTCACGTAATTCTCTCGCTGTTTCTCCAGCTCTTTCACGGCGCGATTGTTTAAATCTTCGCTTTGAGACATGAGCAGGTCGCCAATTGCGGCGCGGGCTGCTTGAAGCGAGCGATTGGCACGCGCAATGTAGAGCCCCGCCGAAGTTTCGCCTGTGAGGAGACGGGCGTATTGGGCATTGACCTTCGTAATCTGAAGGTCGCTATAGATCGCGACGCCGACGGAGAATGCTCCGAAGATTGCCATGATGGTGAGAAATTTTCCGATGATTGGCACATTTTTCATGTGATGCCGTCGCCCAAAAAAATAGATGAAACGATGCCTGCGGCAGATCATCTACCCTCAGCGAATATCACGTTGAACTCTGGAAACGCCTGTACAGATGGGGGCTCCACGGAGCAACGACAGCAGGCGATGCAGTATTCGTTCAACGACTGTCGGTGGCACCTAAAAAGGCCGCCTGACGTGCGTGAAAGTTACGTGGGCAAAATTAAACATTAGTAAAATGGCATGCAGTAAAGCTGAGAATTTGAGTGTAGTGATTGAAAAACGTCAATCTCATCAGAGGCGCTGGATCGGTGAACATTGGTGTCAGACACTCAATACCGGCGAATTGCCTGAGGGCGCATAGCCCGTTGAGATACATTCAATTTCGAAGTCCAACATGCCAATGATTTCAACGGCTCCCTTTCGGCTATCGCGGTAACGTTTGGCATGACCGTACGAACACCGAGCAAGAATACTTTAAGCTCCATCTCTGCGACGGTTTTGTTGTCGTTTTTTGTCGCGCCGTGAAATCGTCAGGAATAGCCATATAGCACAACTAGGCTCACAAGGTTCATAAGCTTTACGATGGAAGGCAATCGGAAGCGGAGACAAATATGAAAAACGATCGAACCTTATGGCCCTTGTTAGGGGCCGCGGCTGTGGCTGTGGCGATGATCGTGGTCGTCTACTTCGTCAGGGCGACGCCTGAGACAGCGTCATCAAGTCCACCGGACAGGGGCCAAACGGAAGAGCAAGCACTTGCGGGGCCTGCTGACAGGAATGCGTTGCCTGATGCCGACCTCAGCACTGCATCGCCGTTCAACAATAGATCGCAGGGTGTGTAATCAGAAAGGTGACCTAATCTCTGATTATGAGTAAATCGATGCATGTTTTCTCTTCAATTATTGTCAGAACGACGAACCTGGTGAAGCATACGTCAGAGCATGCTTTACGCCCAATTTAGACACTCGTTTCTTTGCTAAGCTGCGACAATTAAGGTCATAGTCGTAGGCATTGGTATGTTTTATGCCGTCAAGTGGCATCACGACCAGGCGAAAAAGGGATAACGGCTTTCTCTGTTACGACGCAGCAACGGGCCGTGCGGCTGTTGCTGTCTTGCTTCTCTAATTATGCTCTCGAACGACCCAAAGACTTCTCCCTCAAAAGAGGGGCCGGTTGTCCGTTGTGCTGCCGGAGGTATGGTGACGTTACTGCCGGAACTTCTAGGGAATAGTCAGGTTTGGAAATTTAGCTGAGGGCGCATTGAGCGCTGATCGGTGGGTAACTCGTCCAGATCGATCGAAATGAAATGCGCGACCAATCTGACACAACTGAAAGGACAAGTTCAATGGCAGACGATTGGCCACAGTTGCCTCCTGTTAAAACAGGGCTAAAAGGCCTTTGTCCCAGATGCGGGCGGGGGCACTTGTTTGATGGCTATCTGTCCGTCAAAAAAGAGTGCGAAGTTTGTGGACTCGATTTTTCCTTCGCAGACCCTGCGGACGGCCCGGCATTTTTTGTGCTTTGCTTTACAAGCATCCCTGCCGTAGCGGTCGCATGTTACATTGAAGTAAGTTTTTCGCCAGTATGGTGGGTTCATCTTTTCACGTCGTTGCCGTTGGTTCTTCTTTCGTGTCTCGTGCCGCTGAGACTTCTTAAGGGTTGGCTAATTAACAGCCAATATTTCTACAAAGCTGAAGAGGGTAAAATCGACCGAGAGTTCGGCAAAACAAGTTCGTCCTCTTTAGAAACTGACCGAAATTAGCGCGTCGCCCACCACTAACGCCTTAACTTGCGTCCTGCGAAAACCTAACGAACGTTTCACCCCATCCAGCCTGCCTCGGAGAGCGACTGCGCCAGGACATTGCGCTCCTGAGTGAGATATCGAGATCGCCTTCGCCAAAGCCTGCCACCGCCATCGTGATACGGTAGTCGTCTTCCGGTCTTGACGATGTCATAGGCCGGCCAGGTCTCGATTGCGTTGAGACGCGGCGTATTGCTGAGTAGATTGAACACGCGGTCGAAGCCGATGCTCGAACGATAGGGCGGGGCAAAATCAAGTTCAGTTCTCATAACCATATCCTCCGTAAAGCAACATGGAAGTAAGCGGAGAAATCCACCTCCTCGGTCAATCGACCCCCTCACTGGGCCGTCGGCGCTGACCGATTTGGTTTTTGAGATTTTGTCGTTCAAGACCCCGCTCGAAAATTTTTTCCAGCTCTCTAAAATCATCTTGTTCGCCTGAAAACCAATCCTATCTCGAGTCGCGATCTTCGCTTTGGGAGCATCGGGATGGATTATGGAATGACTGAGTTATTTTCGGACGCCGACACTGAGATTTTGCCTCCGGCGCGCAACACTGAACACGAGATGGCCATTTGCCTTTGCTGCTGTCGCCAGCGTCCCAACTTCACCATGGACGAAGACGGCTGCGGCATATGTGACGAATGCTTGGCAACTTAACCCATATTGAGGAAAATGAGTGCTGCACTCCGGCAGCAAACTGAAGCATTGGCTGAAAGGAACATGAAGATGGCTGGTATCACGGATTGGCTGGACGATCGCGTGCAGGAAATCATTCGCGACCCGGGCCTGCATGAGAACAAGGCAGACTTTCGCGATCAGGCGAAAACCCTGGTGGAGTCCGCCGAAGCTGAAGGTTTCACGGTGGCCGAGATCAAGGAGGCTTGTGGTGGGGACGTAGAGCGATATCTCCTCGATCAGCAGAACGCGATGACCGATGTCAACCGACAGCAGAGATTGGCCGACGACGCGTAGCTGCGCGGGCGAATTCGGGATGCCGCGAGACGTTCTCATCTATCAAGGAGATCACTCAATGCCCGGAACCTTTGTCTCAATCTACGTTCTTGCCTTCAATCTCGACGACCGAGGCCAACCAGTGCCAGCATTCGATCCTCGTCCTGCCGCGACCGAGGACGCCGCCATCGGGGAGGCTAAAGATCTTGCTAATCGGCACGCGGGCGTCGTTGTATGGAAACGCAAGGCCCACCCTGTCGTGGGGGAAGAAGGAGAGCCTGAAATAGTCTTCCAATCGGGTCAGATCGGAGACTTTGCGTAAGCCGAACAGCGCATGAGCGCTTTGAAAGCGTGAGGCAGCGCAGGCAAGACCACCTATTCCCATTTGCTTTGAGCTCGGAGGCCCGGAAACCAACGGCATCCCGCACGTTTCGGCCTGTCTCACATCCGCCAAGCCTTCATCGAGATCGTCGCAGTTTGTTGCGAGTAGGAATTAACGATTGGCGCACTAAGCTACGGTGCAACGATGGCCTCAGCGTCCGACCAGCGGGACGCCTTCCGGCGTTAGACTGAAGACCGGTAATCTGGCCGTGTCTCGAGGGCTTGCTGAAGCATGTGGAAAAGCTGGGAAAAACCGACAATATCGCCTGACGCCAGCAGGTCTTCGCTACCAGCATGAGCTGACGGAGGGCGATTAAGAGTAAATGATGCGCAGATGTCCGCCCGACCCAGTTTGCGATCGCTTATTCCGATAGTTGGCCAGCGCTTTAGATGGGCGGCATCGTCTCATAGTGTTATGTAACACAACGCTGTCGAATAACGCGCAGGTAATTGCCCCCGACCCTGGGTATATTGACTCGCACTCCTTCCGGTCGCACATTCATCATATGGGGTAGCGATCGCCCCACGAGGCTACGGCCGAAGTGTCGCGTCCTTTGAACCCGAGCAACCGGAGGGACGCGCCATGCCGTCATTTCTTGAGATCACGCCCGACAAGCTGAACCGAATTCTTGGCACGCGAAGCGCGCCGACCATTATCGACGTTCGCAATGACGAGGACTTCTCAGCCGATCCCCGACTCGTCCCCGGGACGATACGCCGCGACTATCGCAAGGTGACCGAGTGGGCCGACGATTTGAGCGGACCTTCCGTCGTACTCTGCCAGAAGGGTCAGAAACTCGGGCACGGTGTGGCTGCCCATCTCCGTGCCCTCGGCAAACCCGCCGAAGTCCTGGAAGGTGGCTTCGAGGCCTGGCGCGCGTCAGGCGCGGCTCTGGTACCGCAGGACAAGCTTCCTCCGCGCGACGGCCGCGGCAGAACCGTCTGGGTCACGCGCTCCCGGCCGAAGATCGACCGCATCGCATGCCCCTGGCTGATCAGACGCTTCGTCGATCCTTCTTCCGTCTTCCTGTTCGTCCCCGCAGCCGACGTAGCCGGGGTCGCTGACCGCTTCAATGCGACGCCATTCGACATCGAGGGAGCCACCTGGAGCCACCGCGGCGAGCTTTGCACCTTCGATATCATGGTGGAAGAATTCGGTTTAGGAACCGCGCCACTGCTTCGTCTCGCAACGATCGTCCGCGGCGCCGACACCGCAAGGCCCGAACTTGCGCCAGAAGTGCCGGGCCTGCTCGCAGCATCCCTCGGCCTTTCCCGAATGTTCAACGATGACCTGGAGCAGCTCGAAGCGGGCATGCTGCTCTATGATGCCTTCTACAGATGGTGCCGCGATGCGACCGATGAGACGCATAACTGGCCCAACTCGAGGAAGGGATAAGATGATGACCGACCTCACTAAGGCGAATGCTCATGTCGACCGAGCGGCAGGCGAAGACGTTGTTCCCCTGTCCGAAGCGGTAAAAGTTTGGGCGCGTGTAGCCGCACTCAGCTTCGGCGGCCCCGCAGGCCAAATCGCAGTCATGCACCGCATCGTGGTCGATGAGAAGCGCTGGGTCGGGGAACAGCGTTTCCTCCACGCCCTCAACTACTGCATGCTGCTTCCGGGGCCCGAAGCCCACCAGCTTGCCATCTATATTGGCTGGCTGCTTAACAGGACCAAGGGCGGCATGATCGCTGGCCTGCTGTTTGTCCTTCCCGGCTTCTTGTCTATCCTTGCGCTCAGCTATGTCTACGTCATCTTCGGAGACGTCAGTGCAATTGAGGGCATGTTCTTTGGCCTCAAATGCGCTGTATTGGCGGTTGTGATCCAGGCGGTCTTCCGGATTGGCAGCAGGGCACTCAAAAATGAGGTGATGGTTGCTATAGCGGCGGCAGCCTTCGTGGCTATCTTCTTCTTTCATATCCCGTTTCCGCTGATCATCATCGGCGCCGGCATCATCGGCTACTTTGGCGGCCGCGCCCGGCTCGAAACGTTCAGGCCGGGCGGCGGACATAAGTCTGGGCCGAACGTTACCCTGGAGGACAAAGATTCTGTGCTGGGGGAAGACATTCCGGTGCACGCCCAACCCAATCTAGCGTGGTCACTCAAGGTATCGGGGGCCTTGGCAGCGTTCTGGCTTGTTCCGGTAGCAGCGCTTGTCTTGCTGCTAGGCTGGAACAACGTCTTCTCGAAGATCGGCCTGTTTTTTAGTCAGATGGCTGTGGTGACCTTTGGAGGCGCCTACGCCGTCCTGGCCTATGTGGCGCAGGCCGCCGTGGAAAACTATGGCTGGCTTCGACCCGGCGAAATGCTCGACGGCCTTGGCATGGCCGAGACCACGCCGGGACCGCTGATCATGGTGACGCAGTTTGTCGGCTTTCTTGCGGGCTACCGCGATCCGGGGGCGCTCTCTCCGTTAATGGCGTCAACGCTTGCTGCAATCCTGACGACCTGGGTGACGTTCCTGCCGAGCTTTCTCTGGATATTCGCGGGCGCACCCTTCATCGAAAAGATGCGCGGTAATGCGGCCCTCGGCGGCGCGATGTCGGCAATTACTGCTGCTGTCGTTGGCGTAATCCTGAACCTTGCGGTCTGGTTCGGGCTGCATGTCCTGTTTGCCGAAGTGAGGGCAATTCACTATGGGCCGCTTGAACTCGACCTACCTGTGTTTTCATCGATTGTTTTGCCGTCAGTGGTTCTGACGCTATTGGCGGCGTTCGCGATCTTCCGCCTCAAGCTGTCAGTTATCGCTGCACTCGTTCTTTTGGCGACTGCAGGTATCGTGTGGCAGACGATTGGATAGGCCCTTGAGCACACTGTCGCCCCAGCTCTAAATCGAACCATCCAGCACCTCCTGTCATGACGCTCAAGCGAGCCGGGAGACGTGCGCTGCAACGGGGAAGTTGCAGCGCTGTTTGTTTGGTGGTAATAATTACTACCAAAAGAGTGGAGGTAGCTATGCCCAATGTTGAAAAAGTCAGCGTCTCGATGACCTCGCAACACGCAGAGCTGTTGCGCGATGCCGTTAATAGCGGCGCGTATGCCAGCGGAAGCGAGGTTGTACGGGAAGCCATGCGTGACTGGTCGGCAAAGTGGATGCAGAAGCGCGACGATATCGCTAAGCTACGTGCGATGTGGGAAGAAGGCAAAGCGAGCGGACCTTCTGTCGGAGTGGATTTTGATGCAGTGCTTGAGGAAGCTCGCCAGGAAGTAAAGTCTCCCCCTCCTCATGCCCGCTAAACTACTCTGGACGCCGAAGGCGCGTGCCGACATTAAGAACATTTACGTTGAGATAAGTCGCGAACAGCCTCTTAGCGCTGAGCGGTACTTTGCTAACTTTCGTCGCAAGGCGGAAATGCTCGTCGCGCATCCGCGTTTGGGCGAGCGTCACCCGGAGGTATTCCGTACCGCCCGGATGTTGGTAGAAGCGCCCTATGTCATACTTTACGAGACAAGGCCCGACTCCGACGACGGTCCTGTTCATGCAATTGAGATCGTACGAGTAGTGGACGGTCGGCGCGATCTTTCCGCTCTGTTTTGAGAGCCAAAGGGCTGGAGCTAAGCTGTAAGCAAAGTCACGCTCTCTTGAACAGAATCAAACCGCAGGTCCGGCTTTGCCTCACAAACATCGAAAACACAGGCCCCCGGCCCTGTCGTTCATAGCTGCGGCCGTCGCCAGCCATACTCTACGCGAATGTCGTGAAAGGCTCGGCGAACGAACGACTATGCTGGCACCGAACTGCCACTCATCCGAGCTGTAATCTGGGCTGCAACTGCTCGACCATATAATCGATAAATACGCGGCTTCTCGTCGGCATGTGACGGCGACTGCTGTAAACGACGTTGATATCTTCGATGTCACCCGCGTTGTAATCGGGCAGCACCTCAACTCGGCGTCCGTCAGCAATATCTCTTGCGATATGAAACATTCCTAGGCGGCTTATGCCCAGACCGTCCAGCGTGAGCTGGCGCATCGTCTCTCCATTGTTTGTCAACGTACTGCCTCGGATTGCGACATTGACACGTTCGGCGTTTACCAGAAATGGCCACTCGTCCATCGAGCGTCTGAAATTGAAATTGAAGCATTGGTGCATCGCTAGGTCGTCTGGATGCTTCGGAGAGCCGTGTTTTTCCAGATAGGTCGGGGCGGCAACTACTGCTCGTCGGCTTCGTCCCAAGAGCCGTGCATGAAAATCGGCGTCTGCCAGTGGCCCCATCCGTATTGCGATATCCACCGAGTCGCGGTTGAGATCAACGACCGCATCTGTAAGGGAGATATCGAGCACGATCTCGGGATATCGCTGCCTAAACTCTGGTAGCACCGGCAGCAGCCAATGATTTCCGAAAGGCAGCGACGCGTTTACGCGAAGAACGCCTCGAGGGGAGCTTGTATGGGCGGCAACATCACTTTCAGCTTGGTCGATGTCGGAAATGATCCGGACACTGTTCTCATAGAACTGCTTGCCCTCCGGCGTCACGCTCACCGCTCGTGTTGAACGCTTCAAGAGCAAAACCCCTAGACGTTGCTCGATGCGGGTAACAACCTTGCTAACAGCCGAAGCAGTCATATCGAGCCGTTTTCCGGCCGCCGAAAAGCTACCCGTTTCGACCACCTTGATGAAGGCCAGCATCTCGCCGCTTCGACTATCCATAGTGCAATCCTGCTGTCGTGGGTTCCATTCAGCGTTCCCAAGAGCACCTGAGAGCGGCGAGACCAATAACAAAATCATGGGCCGACCGGAGCTCCTCACTCCGGTCGGCGACGCGCACATCGGTTATGCAACTCGACCTATGGGCTGATAGGCAGGGTAGTCTGTATAACCCCGATTGTCGCCACCATAGAACGTCGCTCGGTCAGCCTCAGTCAGCGGCCAGTCGTGCCGCAAGCGTTCGACAAGATCGGGATTGGATATGAACGGCTCACCGAATGCAGCCATGTCTATTATCTTGTCCCGTAGAAGCTGTTCGGCGCGCACACGATCAAGCCCGCCGGCGAGGATTAGTGTGCCGGAATAAGCTTGGCGAAACTTCGCGAGGAAATCGCTTGGGATTGGTGAAGCTCCACGGCTCGCCTGATCCATGATGTGGATATAGGCGATGTTGCGTTTTCCGAGCTCGGCCGCAAGGTAAAGATACGTCTCCTCAAGCTCCGGATAAAGCCCCATTTGAAACAGCCTGCCGTATGGCGACAACCGGATTGATACGCGAGAGCAGCCAACACGAGCTATTGTTGCGTCGATGGCTTCCAGTAAGAAGCGCGTACGGCTTTCCATGTTATGGGCGCCATACTTATCCGAACGATCGTTGACGGTAGGATTGAGGAACTGCTCGATCAGGTAACCGTTGGCTCCATGAAGTTCGACACCATCGAATCCTGCTTTGATTGCATTGCTGGCAGCGTCAGCGAAATCCCCAATCACGCGGGCAACGTCCTCAGTTGTGAGGGCTCTTGGAACGCTCGCTTCCACGAATGTAGGCTGCCCCTCACCATCGAAGGCGAAAGCCTTGCTCATTTCGTCTCGGGCCGGAGTTGAGGTCGAGCTAACGGGAGCTTGCCTGCTGGGCTGAAGCGACACATGAGACATTCTGCCAACATGCCAGATCTGAGCAAAAATGGTCCCACCTTGCTCATGCACAGCCTCCGTCACCGCCCGCCATCCTTCAATTTGAGGCCCGCTCCAGATGCCTGGTACAAAGGCAAATCCTTGCCCCTCCTGGGAGATCGGCGTCCCCTCGGTGACAATGAGCCCAGCACCGGCGCGTTGGCGATAGTAGCGAGCGGTTTCGTCATCAGCGTAACCTGCGGCAGCGCGCGCTCGCGTCATGGGAGCCATCACGACGCGGTTGCGCAGCAGTCGTCCAGACAAATCGTAAGAGTCAAAAAGCGAGGTCATCGTTGCCTCCTCAGTTTGCTTCTGCTGCGTTCCAGACCGCGTCAAGCAGGCTCTGGGTCTGAACAGTCGCTTCCATCCATTGCAAGCGCTGCTCCGCGTCGGGCTCAAGTGCGAGCTGCGCAAAAGAATCGATCATCAGTGCATGCTGAGGTTTTGTGCCAGGCGTTTCAATGAAGCTGATGTCGTTGCGCGTCGCCATGCCTGTCCTGTGCGTGAAACCGGTTGAGATGTCAGGATTATCGAACGCGAATCCGCTGTTCCAGTCCAAAACGAAATCATCCTGAGCGAGTACGCCCGAAGTACCACCCAATGTCAGGTCCATCACCGCTGTACCTGTAGTGTAGCCGACATCGAAGGTTGTTGTTTTGCCACCCTCAAACGCAAGCAGGCCGGTTGCACGGATAACTGCGTTTGTCTGCGCGTCCCGTTCTGCAAAGACCCTGATGTCCTTCAACTGACCGGGCGATAAAAACTCGACGGCGGCGCGCATGGAATACCATGCCATGTCGCCGATGGCACCCATCGGCTCCTCGCTCTGGTCGAAACGGATATTCTCCCTGTCGGAGAACGGGAAATAGAACATGGTGTGCAACGACCGAGGCTCACCGATCAGCTGGGGCATGCGCTCACGCATCGCCCGGGTTCGGGCATGATGGACAAAATGCGTCGCATCCATGAGGACGACGCCATTTTGTCGGGCGAGTGCCGTCAGCCTCTCGGCGACTTCCTTGGACTGAAGGGGTTTTTCGATCAAAACATGTTTTCCGGCCGACAGGGCACGAGCTGCAATATCTTCCTTCGCAGATGTCGGCGCAGCAACGTAGACGGCCTGCACATCTGATTGCGCCATCAGTTCCTCCACACCTTGTACGCCAACAGCGCCAGGGTATTGAGCCGCAAAGCTATCAGCTTTTTCTTTTGATCGGCTCGAAACAGCGACGAGGCGCGCGTACTGTGAGCTGTGGATCGCGGGGGCGATCAGGCCGGCAATGAAGCCCGTTCCAACAATTCCGAAGTTGAGTTTGTTCATAGCTATCTACCTTTTTTAAGCAGCATTGCGCCATGCCGAGCCTCGGCATGGGCTGGCGACCTGCATACGTGGTGGTGTTGTGAATGAGAGGTGAGACTTCCCAAGGGCCTCAAACGATTGCGAAAGCCAATGGTCCGCCTTCGATGCGCTCATGCGATCCGATGCATTTCGAATAGCGAGAAGTCGCCAATGCAATGCCCCGCAGACGATCTGAAAGCCTGAATGGCTTGGCTCTGCATGTGATTTTGCCAGTCCTCAGCAGAGGCCCACTCCTCTACGAAAGTGACCAACCTAGGGTCAGCGTTAGACCGATGCAGTTCGTATCGAAGACAGCCAGCAGCATGTTGCGTCGCCTCAACGAGCTTTGTCTGCTCACTAATCATTAGATCTTCGAGGCCGGGTTTTGCACGGGCATGCGCAACGATCGTGAGGGAGTTTTGCATCTTAGTTACCCTGCGGCTCTTTCGGAGGATACTTATCAGCATCAGCAACCGTGGGGCCTTCCCGCAGCCAGTTTACAGCCCAGCCGCTTTCGAGGATGTTGAGTGTCTGCGAGCCGGCGGGCGGCCATGCTTCATGGACGACGCCACCCGGCGCGCGAAAGAAGCCGCCGTTTTCGATGTTATAGCGCACACCTTTCGAGTCGAACGTATGTGTCCCCCCGACGAGAATGACATGAGTTTCTGCCAGGTCATGCGTGTGGGCAGGAATATGCACCGGGATCGGGGTCCGGAACATCAGGGTCGTCAGTTTGGTGTTCGGGTCAGAATGCAGGATGGCGTATTCGGGGGAACGATCGCCAAGCTCAGGAATGGTTTTTTCCCATTTCAATGAGCCCGGGTTTTTGAGGATAATGCTCGTGTCGGTTTGATCTGCAGCTGCGGCAGTCAGTGTTATTCCCATAAGGGCTGCGCCCGCAGCTATCGTCGTGAAAGCTGTCCGAAGCGAACTTTTATTCCCCCAGAGCGAAAGCGGTCTCATCTAAGTCTCCTTCGTGTTGGTAAGCAACCCGTCAGTGAGTTGATGTCTGTTAAATGGCAGGAGATACTTTCAGGCGGTAGCCGTTGCTGCGGACAAGCATTGCGGAAAAAAATTCCACAATCGGATCGCCTTTGTCTGCCAGGCGGCTTTCTCAAGTTTCTACGAGAAAGCGGCACTTGTTGTTGCCGATCTCGAGGTAGGCCCATCTTCCAGCATCAATCACGGCTATACGGTTCCGTGAGCGTGAACAGCGGGTTCACGAGACGGATTTAGGAAACGCACCGACTCGTCTGGACGCATTTGCCTGCGGACGAGTCGGTAAATTGCTCCGAGTGTTTTATTTCAGTCGCTTGAGTAATTCGGCGGCGACAGCTGGGGCGGAAGCTGGGTTCTGGCCCGTAACCAACTCGCGATCGGTTACCACGTGAGATGTCCATGGAGCCTCGTTGCTGACGAAGTTTCCGCCTGCCGCTTCTAAGGCTGTTTGCGGATAAAACTTCATCTCCCCGCCGCTCAGCAGGCCCTTGGCAATTTCCTCTTCCTGATTGCTGATGACGGTCATCTTGTAGCCCGCATAGATCCAGCCCTCGCCCTTGGCCCAACCGCTTGTTTCAAGCTTGGTCGTGAAGGCTATTGCGTCGGGCAGGGCAGAGAGCAGAGCGATCGGACCATGGCATGCGAGGGCCGTTGTCTTGCCCTTCGCATGGAAGTCGGCAAGGAGTCTGCCCAATTCCGGGCTCAAGAGAAGATCCTGCATAGGGGCATGACCACCTGGCACATAAACCGCATCGAATTGGTCGTAACCGATCTGCTCGACACGGGCGAGGCTGATCACTGGCGAGGTGCTTTCGGATGTCAGCCCTAGTTTTTCAAGCATGGCCAAGCCTTCTTTCAACGCAGCCTCGTCGCCGCCGAAATACATCTTGTCCACGGAGGACTTGTCCAGCGTCGGCGCCGTTCCCTTGGGGGTTGCGAAGATGATGTCATGACCGGCCTCGGTCAGCGCCTTTACCGGCTGCATCAGTTCGTTGAGGTAGAAGCCAGTCTCGAAAACCTTGCCGTCCTTGAGGTCGAGATGGTCGGAATCAGACAGGACGACCAGGACGTTGGCCGCCTGCGCACTGAGGGCGCTTGTTCCAAGAGCGAGTGCGAGAGCGAGAGTGCGAATGGGATTCATATTTTTCTCCATAGGAAAGCCGTTCCCTGCCCATCGGAACAGAGAAGATCCATTGTGTCGTTGGTGGTGTCAGCGATGGGTGTTTATGCGATAAGGAGATCGCGGAGCGCTTCTCCGACGCCGGTCGCCGATTGCGGATTTTGGCCGGTCACCAGCCTTCCATCGACAACAACATTAGCAGTCCAGTCAGGGGCCGGATGATGATGGGCACCGCAAGCGGCAAGAGTGCTGGCCAGAAGGAAGGGAACAACCTTGTCCAACTTGACGGCCCGCTCCTCATCGTCGGTGAAGGACGCGACGTTCTTGCCAGCGACCAAGGGAACACCGCTGCTCAACGTGATGTTGACCAGTGCTGCGGGACCGTGACACACGGCGGCGACAATGCCGCCGGCCTCGTATATATCGCGGGCGACGGTGTTGACCGCTGAACTCGTCGGGAAGTCCCACATCGCGCCGTGTCCCCCTGCGAAGAAGATGGCGGAGTAGTTTTTCGGATCGATGTCGGAAAGACGTGACGTGTTGCGGATGGCACGGCGGAAATCTTCGCTGTTCCAATAACGGCTATTGGTCTCATCGCTGAGGTCGAGGCCATCAACCGGGGGCTCACCGCCATGTATCGATGCGAACTCAGCCGAAATTCCAGCGGCGTCGAGGACTGCGAGGGGATGAGTTACTTCACCCAAGTAAAAGCCTGTAGGTTCACCGGTTTCTCCTTTGACACTATGACTGGTGAGTACGAAGAGAACCGGTTTGGTATGGCGAGGTGCGCTTTTCATTGTCTGCTCCAAAATCAGGAAGGCATTTGATCGTCTGGCGAACCGAATCTATTAACGCCTTGTCGGCAGATAAAGCGCGCCTTGAGGAATTCATTTGTTCCCAAGCAAGCTAAATTGGGCAGGGGTGCGCCGCCCGGGCGTCGTTTTTGCGAAACGACGCCTTGTCGATAGATGAGCCGCTATCTCCTACGGCTTTGGGCACAAGACCTTGTCTTCCGATCTTGCAAACGAAACACCAACTTTATCGATGCCGGAATCGAGGATAAAGCTGCCTGAAAGAGACGAACTTTTTCGCGAGGAGACAGGGTGGGGCGACGATTTGATCATCTTGGCGATGTGGAAGCCTTTGTTACGGTTGCGGAGAAAGGCTCAATGACTGAGGCCGCAGTCGCGCTATCGACAACTGCGTCTGTCCTCAGTAGGGCGGTCACCCGTCTCGAGACGCGGCTGGGAGCGCAACTTATGCGCCGGACGACTCGGCGATTGAGCCTGACGGATGAAGGCCGGGCCTATCTTGAGCAGGCACGTGCCGCATTCTCAATGATCAATGACGCAGAGCGGGCAATCCAAGGTCCAGCAGGAGCGTCGTTGAGTGGCCAAGTCCGCATCAGCGTTCCAACCACCTACGGTCACTACCGGCTCCCGGAGATGCTGGGCCGTTTCACCGATGCCTTCCCGAACGTTCGAATCGAGTTGAGCATCACCAATCGCAACGTTGATTTGGTGGCGGAAGGATACGACTTAGCCATTCGCCTTGGGCCGCTTCCCGATAGTGGACTGGTGGCGCGCCGACTGGAGGATGCGCCGCTGCGGTTGGTTGCATCCCCGCGATACCTTGAGCGTGCTGGCACCCCTACAAGCGTCGAGGACCTAGCGAAACACCAATGCCTGCCGTTTGTAATGCCGAGTACAGGGCGCCCGGCACCATGGCTGTTTCGGATCGACGGAAAGGATGTTGATTGGACTCCCGCGGGGCAAATCCAAGTTTTCGACGACGTGCTCGGGGTTGTGCGTCTGGCGGAAAGTGGGCTCGGCATTTGCCAGACCTACGACTTTATTCTGCAAGACTCTATCGAGCGAGGTCGCTTGGTGGATGTCCTCAAGAACGTTCATGGCCGCACAAGAGCTTTCTCGGTGATTTTCGCCCCACATCGGCGTCTTTCAGCGGCAACGCGAGCGCTGATAGATTTCCTCGCTAAGGGCCAATAACCGAGTAGTATGGATAGGATGATCAAACAAGACGAACTCTCTTGAACGGATTGGAACCTGCAACCTAATCTTCATCGAGCGTTGTTGGCCGATGTCGGGTACTACCACACCGGCCACGACCTTAAGCACCAAGCGGGATCGGGTTGTCGACGAGGCTCTGATTGAACGCTTCGAACAGGGCGTGTTCGTTTGCACCCGGATTATCGCGCAAAGGCCTGATGGCATCGACGATCACTTCGGGTTCGTCCGTGGCAAGCGCCACCAGGGTCTGTTCGATGAAGTCAGGCAGCGGCATGGCGCGCGGGTCCCCGCTCTTGTAGATGAGATCGGTGTCCACCCAAGGCGGAGCGATTTCCTGCAGCCGCACATTGGTGTTGCGTAGCTGAAAGCGTTGGGACAGGGCAAAGGAGTGCAGTGCCGCCTTAGTGGCCGAGTAAATCGCGTTGCTGGCGATTGGCACAAAGGCAAGGACGCTACTGGTGTAAAGAACAGTTGCCTCGGGCTTCGTCTTTAGATGTTCGATCAGCGCCGAGGTCACACGGATGGGTCCGAGCAGGTTGGTAGCGATCAGGTCCTGCATGCCGGCGTCGTTAACTGGGCCGGAGACGTCATCAAAGGGCATAAATCCGGCGTTGTTGAACACCACATTGAGATCGGGATGTTTTTCGATCAGTTCTCTCGCGACGGACTGGATGCTGTCGAGGCTCGATACATCGAGCGCGATGGCCGCCATGCCGGGGTTGGCCGCTGTCACTTCGTCGAGTAACGCGGTGCGCCGTCCGGAGATGATTACCTTATTGCCAAGACGATAGAGAGCTTCCGCAAGGCCTCGCCCGATGCCGCTTGTGCCGCCGGTGATGAAGATAGTGTTGCCAGTCAGTTTCATGGGATCAGTCTTTCATTCTTAAGAAGGTTGGGACGTTTTCAGGCGGCGGTCGTAAAGCGCGGAGCCGGCCGGGTGGCGGAAAGCTGCGGGCCGAGGGCAAGACGGGCTGCCTCATAGGCATTCCACAGCTCGATGTCCCGGAGCGCGGGGATGGTGCTGGTTTCGCCCTGATCGAACGCAGCAAGGGCGGCATCGACCATGTCTTCGGCCTGCATCACGATTTCGGTTGGAAGATGCTCGACCGGCAGGCCGCCAAGAGCCCAGAAATCGGTCCGTGTCGCGCCGGGCAGCACGACCTGGGCACGAATGCCGCGGTCTGAAAGTTCGTGGTTGAGCGAGGTGGTGAACGCCTGAACGAACGCCTTCGTCCCGCCATAGACGCCGTTGAGCAATTCTGGCGCGACTGCAACGATCGAGGCGATATTGATCACCGTGCCACCGCCGCGCGCCACGAAGCCGGGAACTGCTGCGTAGGTCAGCCGCATCAAGGCGGTCACGTTGAGGCGCACCATGGCTTCCATGCGATCGACATCGCTTTCCAGCAGCGCCGAGTGGGTGCCGATGCCGGCATTGTTGACCAGCGCCGTGATGCTGGCATCTTCGCGCAGCACCTTCTCGACGCCCGCAAGATCGGCCGCGTCGCCCAGATCGGCGGCGAGGACTTCGACCGCGCGGTTCGTCCTGTCCGAGATCTCCGAGGCGAGCGACTGGAGCTTGTCCTTATTACGGGCAACGAGGATCAGGTCGTAGCCGCGCGCGGCAAGACGGTCGGCGTAAATCGCGCCGATGCCGGTGGAGGCGCCGGTGATAAGTGCAGTTCCCTTGGTGGTCATAGGTTTGTTCCTTGTGTGCGGGGAAAGCGCCATCGCTTTCGACAAGGACGTTATGGACCAGATGACATTTGTCCGATATGACGTATAAACTACGTTTTCCGGACATAGAAGTTGGAGGGCTGAATGCCTCACGTTTCCATGGTGCTGACGCCGGGCTTCCAGTTTCTGGCGCTCGGCGTGCAGGCCGCCTTCGAGCTGGCCAATGTGTTGCGGGATGAGACATATTACACCCTTTCAATCACCTCGGTTGAAGGCGGACCTGTCATGTCATCCAGTGGTTTTGCCGTGCCGACGACCAAGCTCGACGACGTGAGACAGGTGGACACGCTGCTTCTTCTGGCCGGACTCGTCCCCCCACCGCAGCAGGATGAAGCGACGCTCGCGACGTTACGCGCGATGGCCAAGGGATCGCGACGCGTCGCGGGGCTCTGCACCGGATCGTTTCTGCTGGGGCAGATGGGCTTTCTCGACGGACGGCGCGCCACCACGCATTGGTCCTATGCCAGGGAGATGCGCAAGGCCTTTCCAAATGTGCGGGTTGAGGATGATCGTATCTTCATCAACGAGGGGCCGGTCTGGACATCGGCCGGCCTCACCGCAGGCCTGGATCTCGCCGTTGCATTGATCGAGAAGGATTTGGGACGCGACATGGCAGGAGCCATCGCTCGACGGCTGGTGATGCATCATCGCCGCGCCGGCGGCCAGTCGCAGCATTCCGAACTGCTTCAGCTCGCGCCCAGCAGTGACCGCATTCAAAAGACGCTGATCCATGCGAAAACCCACCTCGCGAATTCGTTGACCGTGGAGGAACTGGCTGAGGTCGCGGCGCTCTCGCCCCGCCAGTTCAGCCGCGCGTTCCATGCCGAAACAGGCCAGACGCCTGCCAAGGCCGTCGAGCAGATCCGCCTCGAGGCCGCTCGCTTGATGATCGAGGAGACCCGTCTTCCCATGGAGAAGATTGCGCAAGAGTGCGGCTTCATCGATCTTCGGCGCATGCGCGATGCGTTCATGCGCCAGTATGGTCAGCCCCCACAGACGATTCGGCGGCTTGCAAAAGCCGCCTGAAAATGGCTGCGGAGGTAAAGCTCTTGAGCGGTATCGAACCATCGACACGCAGTTCGTCGACACTACGACTTTGATATTAAACGCTTTTGTGCAATGGGGACGCCCACCGCGGCATCCGTCAGATTTTCGATAGCGACACAACAGCTGGCAACCAAGATAGCGTTTAATGACCGCTAAAGCGGGCATGCCGCTTATTGGTTCAAGAAAGGTGTATCTCGAAAGCCCAGCAAAACTTTCTCTTCCCCGTGTTGATGATAGGCTATTACCTGTAGGGATGGAGGTGCTGATGAAACTGACCCGATCAGAATTGTTCAGAAAGGTTTGCGAGTTGCCGCTGAGCAAGCTTGCACCAGAACTAGAGACATCAGGTCCGGCTCTGGCTGTGATTTGCAGACAGCATCAGATCCCTTATCCGGGATCAGGATACTGGACGCGGAAGTCGTTAGGCCTTGTCGCTGATCTCCCTATCCTTCCAGAGGGACCCGATGATGCGATCGAAATTGCAGCGCGCGTGGTGGTTCCGCGGAAACCGAAGGCGCCCGGGTCAGAGGGCGAACCGACTATAAGGTTCAAAACAGCTCCGAAGCATCGTCGGTCCGAACATCATTTGTTACTTTTCGGAGTAGAGGAACACTTTCGGAAAACCCGGGCTGCCGAGAAGAATGAGTTTCTACGTCCGTGGAAGAGGCTGTTACCGGATATAATATCATCACCGGAAGCGCTGCCCCAAGCCCTTGCAATCGCAAATAAGCTTTACCTGACACTCAGCGAAGTCGGCCTGAACGTTCAGATCGCCGCAGCGGCAGAAAATCTTTCGAGAATTCAGATCGAGGAACGAGAGGTCGAGCGTAAAGACCGTAAGTATGGGCGTTACAGTTTTGGCACCATCTGGGCTCCGGACAGGCCGACCGTAGTATTCATTGACAACGTGCCTATCGGGTTGACCATCACCGAGATGACCGAACGCGTCACGATGAGATATGTCAGCGGCGACTATTATCGAGAGGACAGCAAGCTCATCAGGTCGCTGAAGAGCTGGCAGCTAACGCATTCATGGACTACGGAACAGGATTTACCTTCAGGTCGCTTCAGAATTGTTGCCTACTCCCCGAAACCTGGTGTTGACTGGTCGCTTCATTGGCAGGATGCAGCGTCGGAAGAGCTCTCTGAGAAGATGCCCGAAATTGTTCAGGCATTGAGGGCGGCCAAAGCAAAGCTGCTTGCGCTGATGCTTGCTGAGGATGAGGCTCAGGCTAAGCGCAAGAAGGAGCAGGAGGAGGAATGGGAACGCTATCGTCGCCGCGAGGATGCAAGGCAGGTCGAGCAGGCTCTTCAGGCCAGTCAGAAGCAACTTGCCGACATCATCGACAGTTGGGGGAGGGCGATGGTTGTTGAGCGCTTCTTTACGGACGCGGAGGCGCGTCTGGAAGGTGCGCAGGAAGAGCGAAAGCAGCGACTAAAGGAAAGACTTGCGCTCGCTCGTCAGATGATGGGAACCGTTGATCCGCTGGATTTCATCGACAATTGGCAAGCACCAGAGGATCGATATCGCTCCAAATATGATTAATGAGTGTGGGAAGGCCGCCCAACCTGCTGCTCACGGGAACTTTGTGAGCTTAGCTTCAACCACAATTTAAGATTGTTAAGGGTTTAGGTTGAACCTGTCCCGGGTCATCGCATGGCTCCTTCGGCCGCATGGATCACACGGACAGGGCGGGGCATTCCTACAGCAGTTGCTGGCCCTCACAGGAGGCGCGTGGTCACCTGAGGAATGTTCATCGGCCAAGGTTTACCTCGAGCACGGAACAGGGGACGGTCGCATTGACATCATGGTGAGATCAAACGGCCGCGTCCTTGCGATAGAGAACAAGCCCGAAGCTGACGATCAGCCATATCAACTACAGCGCTACCTTCAGTATCTGGATGGGCTAAGCCTTCGGGATTATCGGCTCCTGTATCTTACACCAAACGGCACGGCTCCGAATGAAAAGAGCATCACGTTGAAAGCCGCCGAAGCTCGCGTCGAAAGCGCCCACCTGCATCTTGTCTCCTATAACTCGACGATGCTGGAATGGTTATCCGCCTGTAGGGCAATCTGCAGGGCGGACCGAGTCTCGGTATTTCTCGACGAAGTCTCCAGAGCTATCCGCAAAAAATTTCAAGGGGTTTCCGATATGTCGGATCAGGAACATATTACTGACGTAATGGCTGCAACTCCGCAGTCAGTCGCAGCATCCCTGCTTGTTGCAAATACAGCTTTTGCTCTAAAGTGCCGGCTCGCTGGCATACTGGAGCAGCAGCTGGCCAAGTTGATAGATGAAAAAGGCTGGAAGTTCATTGCCGGATTTTCGCCAGCGAGGTATTCCGCGATCAGGGTCGATTTCGATGAGCGGTCGCCTGTTGTTGTCAGCTTCATGTTTGATCGTGCGAACTTTAACTCACTGGCAATCGGTACTGAAAAGAGGCAGGACGCTAAATTCCCAAGCAGCAATCTGCACCGTGCGATGAACAGTATCCTTGGTGCCAGCCACGGCGGCGCCGGAGAGGACTGGCCTTGGTGGCAAAGCTTAGGAGCCGAGAACGCTCTCTGTCCCCTTCCGAGGGATTGGGAAACAGATGTTGATGTCTGGGTGAAAATAGCCGACGGCCGCGCCGCCCTCATCGCGATGTCGGGGATAGAAAAGGTAGCTGATGCCTGTTTGCGCTCGCTGGCTGATATCGAACATTTCCAGCAAGTGTTTGACGATCAGCGGCCTTGAACGAATTCATTGTCGATTGCTCGATGCCGATGAGGGATTGTTGAACGCACTTTTGAGCTTCAGCATTCTCATCCCTCGACTCCCAAACTGAATGCCGGAAAGAAATGATCAGAGATAACGGACACGATCTACGAGCGAGCTTTGATGTCGAAGGTGAAAATGGAAGCTTTGTCATCACGTTCCATTCCCGGGGTGGCGCGGAAGATGAAGCACGAAACCCGGACTATATTCCCGGTCTGAGGGTTCTTCTATCTCGCCTTGCATCGGTCGACGCAATACTGAAGCAAGTCCTCCTTGACAGCGGTCCTGCGAGGAAGGCAGTCAATGCGGGGTTGATGGTCCGGTATCAACTCCTACTTCCGGGGACTTCTGAACTGTATCTCGCCCGGCTCGATACTGGTGAGCTCCGCAGGCACATTTCGCGAGAACAGAAATCCATAAAAGTTTTGACCGGCGAAGAAGTGATTAAAACCGACTCTCGCGGTAATGGCACGCGCAGGATACGGCTTGAGATTTTAGTTTCCGGTTTCAGGTCCGCGGAAAGTCTGAAAGCATTTCTGACGTTTGGTGACGCCGTTGATGTCCAGCGCCTGCAAATGACAATCGCTGACAGCGGCTGGCAGGAGTGGTTTAAGCTGTGGCATTCGATACTGCGAGCCGGAGAGAATATTGGTAAAGACAGATACTACTTTCCCTCCGCGGACATACGTGCCCAGATCGTGAAGAGTAAGAATGGCAGCATTCCGAAAACACGGTTCGGTATAGGACGGTTCGGCAGAGACTGGGTTGTCGAGATTAATCCACCCAATGATGCCGGAAAGGAAGACGGCCTCAGCACCATAGCGATTGATGAAGATGACCGTCGTTGGCTCTTGCGTCAGGGTATTTTGCACAAGAACCATCTGAGCGGCCGAATAGATAAGGAATTTCGCCAGCTCACCAACCTGAGGCCCGTAGAGGTGGAAGGTGCCAAGCGTACTTGGTATCCAGTCGAGCTTCTGGACGGGTCATCTGTTGATTTGCCTGTCGGAACTCTGGAGTTTGTAAAGCGGTGTGCCATGGCGCGCTCCCCAGGCGAAGTGATGCAAGTCACCGACGCCATAAGATACGGGGCTGCGGAAATTGCCGGATCATATCTTCAGAAGGCTGTGTATCGAGCCGAGCGGGAAGTCATGCGCAGACAGGGTTATGTCTGGCAGGCGCTTAAGGAAATAGCTGATCGAAACAAAATTGATCTCACAAAGCCGTGTCATGCTGCGGGGTACGAGGTGGACGGCTTTCTGGAAAACGCTCATTCAGCGTTTCTCATTGAGATCAAAACCACAACAGCAGCATCGGACATTTATGAGGGAGTGGGTCAGCTTCATCTCTACGGGCACCTGATCAAAGGGGTAAAAGCGGCAAAAAAGGTATTGCTCCTCCCCAAAGCCCCTCGGCCCGAGATAGTACAGGCCGTACTGGCCACCGGAATAGCCTTATTGTTTTATGAGTTCGGTCATGACAACAAAGGTCTGACAGTGAAATTTCCCCAGGAAACGAGAGAGTTTTTTGGCTTCGATGTTGCTTAATCACGGCACGAAATTTCCTTAAAAGGGTAGCGTTCTTCTGCTCGCGTCACGTTAAACCGGAAAAAAATCGCAAGAAGCGATGGTCTTAGTATACGGACCTTCACTGGTGTTTCAGCCGACCCTGAGGGTGTCAGAGCGTGATGCCCTCTGCCTGAGGCAGTTCATAACGCAGTTTCGTGCATGATATGTTCTTGTGCCCGAGGCTAAATCCTGGCAATGTGACAAAAAAATACCCAGCGAGGACCAGATGGCTGATTCGACAATCGATTTTTCAAGACTGCGCCAACTGGTAGGCATTTCTCTGGAGGAACTGGCTCCAATCGTGGGATTTAGCCTTTCAACTCTCTACCGCTGGGAAAAGGGCCAGCAGGAGCCGAGACAGGCTGCAATGGTTGTTTTACATGGGCTTCTAAATGCTCGAGCCCAGGTCACCAACGAGAATCCGCTCTTCACTTTTATTGACCTGTTCGCTGGTATCGGTGGATTGCGCCGTGGTTTCGACCACATTGGCGGTAGATGCGTTTTCACGTCCGAATGGGATAAGTACTCGCAGGCAACGTATAGAGCGAATTACCGCGGCGACGACCACGAAGTCCAGGGCGATATCACCAAGATAGATGTCACCGGGATCCCGGCGCATGATGTGCTTCTTGCCGGCTTTCCGTGTCAGCCTTTCAGCATCGCGGGCGTCAGCAAGAAAAACGCCCTTGGCCGTGCACATGGTTTTGCAGACGAGACTCAGGGCACGCTCTTCTTTGACGTTGCCCGCATCATAAAACACCACAGGCCGAAGGCCTTCCTGCTTGAAAATGTCAAAAACCTTGTAAACCACGACAAGGGCAGAACATTCGCAGTCATAATGAAAACGCTGAAGGATGAGCTTGGCTATGACGTGGAAGCTCGTGTCATTGATGCCAAAGGTTTCGTTCCTCAACACAGGGAGCGTATCTTCATCGTGGGTTTTCGGAAGGATCTTGACGTGGAGTTTTCCTTCAGGGACTTTCAGATCCCAGACAGATTTGCCGGGCCAAAGCTAAAGACCATTCTCCATCCGGAAGACGGTTCAGAAGGGCCAGACAAGCATTACACTGTCGGCAATATCGGTAGCGTATCCGAGCGCTATGTCCTCACAGATCATTTGTGGAAGTATCTCAGGGACTACGCGGCTAAGCATGCCGCGGCGGGCAACGGATTTGGCTATGGTCTCGTTGGGCCTGATGATGTCGCGCGCACCCTGTCTGCGCGTTATCACAAAGACGGATCCGAGATTCTGGTTTCCAGAGGGGCTGGCAATAACCCACGTCGCCTGACCCCGAGGGAATGTGCCCGCCTGATGGGTTTCGATGAGCCGGGCAAAGCGGAGTTTGTTATTCCGGTCAGCGACACGCAGGCATATCGTCAGTTTGGTAATAGCGTTGTTGTCCCTGTGGTAAAAGCGGTCGCCAGTTACATGCTTCCATTCATCGAACACGCGCTCTCGCAGGCATCTGGCGAGCGGCTAAAATTGAGTGCATGATGTGGGAATGGCGGCATTCACCACGATTGTCTTTTCCGGATTAGCCTGGAATGGCTGATGTTGTCGATGAGGCAACCCGCAGCCGGATGATGTCGGGAATCCGCGGGAAGGACACGAAACCCGAAATGAGTGTCAGGCTTGGCCTGCACGCGCTCGGCTTTCGCTACAGGCTGCACCCGAAGGACATCCCGGGGAAGCCTGATTTATGGCTACCAAGATACAGAGCTGCCATCTTCGTTCACGGTTGCTTCTGGCACGGGCATGACTGCGCTCTGTTTAAGATGCCGGGTACCCGTCGTGATTTCTGGGAAAGCAAAATCGATGCGAATCGCGCTAGAGATGCGCGGGTCGATGAGCTGCTCGCGATCAGGGCTCTTCGTCGACTGGACATCTGGGAGTGTGCTCTTCGCGGACCCGGCCGTATCGGGATCGACACGACGCTTGGTCAGGCCGCCTCGTGGCTACGCAGCGAAGAGCCGAGGGGCGAAATAAGGGGAACGCGGTAGATGATGGAACTGGGTGACTGGCTGGGCGAGTACAGCGGGCCGCAGTACATGTGGTATGTAAAGCGGTTGAGCGGCAATGATACGCTTGCCAACAAAACGCACCAGGCCGGCCCTTATATTCCGAAGGAGCTGCTATTCGAGATTTTCCCGAGCCTTGCCCGGGTAGACATCGAACGACCAGACATCTGGTTCGACGTTTACATCGACAGCCATGCCGACGCGCGCCGCATCCGTGCAGTCTACTACAATAGCAAGAGGTATAAAAAACAACCTAACGGCCGGGATGAAACCAGGCTGACAAACTGGGGTGGTAGCGAGTCCGCCCTGCTTGATCCGGAGAGCACTGGTGCTCTTACCATATTTGCCTTTTCCCGTGATCCTGTCAGACCCGAGTGTCATGTTTGGGTATGCAGGCACGAAACTGAAGAGGATCTGGTTGAGGACCGTCTCGGTCCCGTCGAACCTGGAAAGACCATCACACAGGCGGTGGGAGGCACCATCCAGGCCGGACTTACTACAGTTCCCACCCGTGCGAGTTGCTGGCTAACACCTGCAGAAATACCTCTGGCCTGGCTCACAAAATTTCCCAGCGGCGCAGAGATCATTGCCAAAACTGCAGAGCTTCAGTCGCATGGAAACCTGATGCCCGATTTCAGGCTCATGAAACGACGCGGGTGCGAGTATGAGATCTTCCGAAGCGTCGAGGAAGCGATCGAGCTACCACTAATAAAAGCCGGCTTTAGCGACATCAATGGTTTTATCGCAAGAGCCCAGACCATTCTTCAGCGTCGGAAATCCCGTGCAGGTCGGTCGCTCGAGCTTCATGCCCGGGAGATTTTCACGGAAGAGAAGCTGGTTGAGGGAACCGACTTTTCGCATCAACCGGAATCGGAGGCCGGGAAGTCACCTGATTTTCTGTTTCCGTCTGAATCGGCCTACAAGGATCCGCAATTTCCTCAGGACAGGCTGCGAATGCTTGCGGTTAAGACTACGATGAAAGACCGCTGGCGTCAGATTCTTAACGAAGCCAATCGCGTTGAACAGAAACATTTGCTTACTCTGCAGGAGGGTATCTCTGAAACGCAGTTCAGGGAAATGGTCGACGCCAGAGTAACGTTAGTGGTGCCAAAGCCGATAATGGAGAAGTTTCCGTCTTCTGTGCAACCTTACCTGCAGACTCTGGAATCGTTTATCGGCGACGTGAGGCTTCTGAGGCTCTGAAGCCTCAGGCCAATATCCTGAAATAAGCTAGGCCTGATCCGGTTCTTCGCCAGAATGAAAAACTCGCCTTTTTCCGGCAATATCGTTTCGAGCAGTAGTCAACGTGCAAAATTCTTCAGTTTGTTTTTAGCCGGATCGTTGCGTTTCCGACTCTCCGCCGCCTATCGTGTATCAAAAAACGACGACGGGGCGGAGATGCGAAACCTACTCTCTTAATGCCTGGGCGACCTCAGTCGTTCTTGAAAGGGCTTATGCCGGTCTTGAGCCAACTGTGCAGACAGCTCCGGAATTCGCTCGCAGATTTTTCGAAAAACTGGCAAGGCAGGCGGACGATTTTCTCATCGAGATTGAAGCAGTAACTGACAAGAAATTGGCCTCGGATCCATCTCCTGAAAGGAGCGGGTGAGAATGGTTGCAATTTTATGTCCAGGCTTTCTCTTGAACGGGTACGAACCATTGAAACTCGCATTTTATCACCAAACATCTGAGTTTTCTATCTTTCTCCACATTCGGCGGTCAGTTGCATAATAAGGGGCTGTTATTGCACATTTAGCAGACCTTCGTATCCAGGAGCTTCTCTAGCGGTTTGGTTCGCTAGCCTATGGGTGTAAGCCAATCTGGGGTATCGAGCAGAGGCGAAGAGATATCTCAGCTGCAACGAGGCTCGGCTTATGCAAGAGACGAATAGCCACCTCGGCAAATCGCCCGTTGCGATATACTATCATGGCCCGCACCATATGTGATGCCAGCGGAAACTGCCGTTTTAGACTAATAACAGATGTCTTGACCAAAAATGCAGCGTGATAAATGTATGTGGACAACACGAAATCTGAGAATGCTCTTGCACGTAAATTGATGTGAAACCGCAGGATTCGTTTTGACCAACCTTTTCTTTTTAGACGAGAGTGGCAATACAGGCGATCTCGTCAAAGCGGGCGCAGAACTTGCTTTTGGTGATCAGTCGACCTTTGTATTGGTGGCCGTGGGGGTCGATGACGAAGCCGAGCTTGCCGCGGAACTGTCCCGTCTGCGCGCGGTGCATAAAATACAGGGCTCAGAGCTGAAATCGAAGCGGCTGGTCGGGAAGCCGAGGGTCGCCAGCGACGTCGCACGATACCTACATAATCGCGGATTGCCGGTCTTCGTTGAGGTGGTAGATAAGCGATTTTTTATCTGCGCGACGATGGTCAATCACTTTGTGATCCCTTTCGTCTCGCAGGAATTTGACGGACGCCGCGATGTCATGGAAATGAAGAACAACGTCGCGGAATATCTCCATGCTCTGGCCCCGCTGTCAGTGCTTCAGTCGTACATAAACGCCTGTTCGGCACCTTCTATTTCCGCAACACGATCAGCTTTCACAGAAATATCCCTCTGGCTCGAGGTTGAAGCTGCCAGCGACAGCAATGCCGAATTTATCTTGAAGTTCGTCCGCGATACGATTGACGAATTCGAACACGGAGCTCGGTCGCCGGATGGCGAGGTCAATCTTTACCTTCCCGACCCTGATCTTAGTAAGGCATCAAACCCTTTTTGGATGCTACCAAACCTGTCCTCACTCACAAACATCTACGGCCGAATAAATCTCTTTCGCCAGCGAAAAATGGCCGATGTAACGTTGGTTCACGACGAGCAGCTTGAGTTCGGCCACATTCTCCAAAGTGGCAAGGCGACGATGGAGGAACTGGCTCAAGCGGGAAAAGACTGGTCCGTCCGCGATGCCGACTACCGCGTTATCGAGCGAGCGGAGATGCGATTTCTCCGCTCTGAGCAGTCCGCGGGGATACAGGCAGCGGATGTACTCGCGGGGTTCATAATGCGCTTCGTACAGCAGATGCAGAGATCAAAGGTTCCAGCGCGGGAATTCACTGACGCCTACCGTGCGTTCGCTGATTTCACCAACCCCGGTCGGGGCACAGGGGTCAACTACGTTCTCCCAACAAGAATGGTGAACTTGCTCAACCTCTTTTGGCTCTAACCCACAACTTTAAGCCACACCGTTATAAGAAGGCAGTCACCAGGACCGCAAACCTTGACCCGCCTATTGCCTATCGTCCTCTTTTGACACATCGGTGAATAATCGATGGAAAAAATCATAGAGCTCCATGTCGCCAAATAGCCCGCTCAAATAATGGACGCTGCTCTCGATCAGGTCGGGCTGACTATAACGATCATGAGGGTCTGGATGGTCTGCTTCCTACGGCGGACCTTGACGCCTTGTTCGATCGCGGCTTGATATCGTTCTGTGCCGAATAGAAAATGCTGGTCGCAAATCGCGTGCCTATGTTAGAGCGTGAGCTTCTGCGGTTAGATATACTTCGACAGATACCAAACAAGCTTCGGCGTCGCTATTTGTCAGATAACCGCCGCCGGTAGGGCTTTGATCTCAATTGTGTTAACTAGAACTCAGCGCAGGATACTTAGCAATGTCAGTACTCTTTGATGATCCTAGGCTGCCGCACTTTTCGATCAAAATGGAAGACGGTAGATTGGCGTGGCCAATAGCAAAAGCCAACGGTGTTTCTGTAGAGGTATTTTACGATCGGCTTAGTAAGCGTTGGTCCGCCCAAAAAGCGGCTACTCATCCTCCGCCCCCTCGACAGCGAAGGTCGCCACCGCAACGGCCCTCCCTCAAATTATCGACGTTCCTCTTTGACGGCCGATTGGCATGGCCAGTCGCTGCATCTGAAGGTGTGAGCCAAGCCGTATTTTATTGGAGGCTCAAACAAGGGATGACACCCGACCAAGTCGCATTTACACCCGTGATGCCGTCCGGCTGGCGATAAAGCAATCAGCAGGACAGGCCTTTGGTGGTGGGAGATGTAGAAAGAGGCTTTGCCACCAAGAATACATGAACTACCTCTTGGTGCGTTGAGTTTCACTTAGGTTTGGGCAAAAAACAGGTGTGAGCAAACTACAGCGAAGCAAAAGCAATCGAGCTGCCACTTCCGACAATTCGTCATTTTTTCTTGAGAACAAGGTCAGCTGCTCGACAATTATCCAGCGGTCAGGCGGGCCGATTAATTCGCCAAGCTTGCTGTAGCACCAACGCTGCGATCTTCGGATCGTGGCTCGAACGGGATCAGGATACCACCCAACATGCAAAAAGCTTTTGAAGATTCGCCTGCAGAATACGATGAGCGGGTTTTGACGTTTATCGACATACTGGTATGGCGGTCGATCGTAGAGCGGAGCCTGACCTATCCATCACTGCGGAAGCGAATACCCAACGCTGTGCATTCGCTCGGCACCCTGACTGAGAAATACTGCACCGAAGAAACCGAAGAACATCCTCCCGAAGATGAATTCGCTCAGTTTTCAGACAGCATCATCATATCGATACCACGTCGACACGACCTCGATGTCGGTCGGATGATCAAGCTGGTCACAGAATTCCAGTCTAGCGTGCTGTTTTCTGGCTTCCTGATCCGTGGAGGGATAACGGCTGGCCCGATGTTTCACCAGGGAAGGGTCGCTTTTGGTCCAGCGTTAAATCGAGCCTATGAACTCGATTCAAAAATCGCCAATTTCCCGCGTGTGGTGATCGATCCAAGCCTTGAGAGGATCGTAAAACGCCAAGCGAAAAACGTTCCAAAACATTGGACCTTTGTCTGGCAAGAGTAGGCCATTACGCACTTTTTAGATGAAAGAGCTGAGGTTGACATCTTGTTGATGTGCCTTCAAGCAGAATGCGAATGGACAGTGGAATAATGCCCGCTCAGCAATGCCATATTTAGGTCAGAAAAATGCAAATTCCCTCAGCTCCCGACGTCAAAATGGTTTTTGCGGAGAATCTCGAAATTGGCAAGTCCGCATCGGCGTTGCGGCCCCTTCTCGTTGTTGCTAAGCCGGACCCCGTGCCGAGCTATAATAGTTTTGGTTACAGATTCCAGACAGATTGCTACATTATTCTCGAAAGCGGCGAAATAGTCTCTATTTTTCCCGAATTTATGTTTGCTGGGTCGAGTACAACTTGGGAGGCAATCGCTGGTCTCCTTAAGAGCGGATCAGGTTGGATCGATGCTTCCGAAATCACATCAACCTACTGCTCGCTGATGTCTCGAGAAGACAACTATCGCGATCTTGTAAGTCGCCTTGGGCTCGAACTCGCTGTCTCGGTGCTTAGACGTCTGGGGGACGCCGTCGTCGTAAAAATGGAAGCCCGCGATGACGAGCGTTTACGATTGATTGAGAGCGAGCCTTTCGCGCTGTCGATGCTGCGCATGAATGAGAGTTGGACCGCTTTCCGCCGCGCGGCTCGACATCTTCGCTATGCACCTATTCCAGAAGTCGAAGATGCAGCGGTGACCTTCGGAATGGCCGTTGATCTCCCTTCCGCCAACAATCGGTACATGGTGGACTTTAACTTCGGATATGATCGGCTCATTCGCGGCCGATTAGCCGTTCTGATTGGAAGAAACGGTACGGGAAAGTCACAACTACTCCTGTCATTAATTGATGGACTGACAAGCCATCCAACGGTGAAACTTGTTTCTCGCGAACGCCGGGTCCGGTTCGCTCACAGCAAGTTCGGGAAGTTGAAGTTCGGGGCCCCGGCGTTTTCACGCGTGGTCGTATTTTCCTCTACTCCGTCGGATCTATATCCGGTGAGTATCCCTCCATGGTTGGGTATCGATTACCAGTTCTTCTCACTGACGCGCTCGGTAGAGTCGGGCGTCGATAGCGTGACCGCTTCCATTTTGGATTGCTGGCGTGACGACGAACGAACTGCTTTACCGGAAATTGAGAATGAACATCCAACCGCCTCTCAACCACCGCGCCTGAAGCTTCTCAAGAGCATTCTGAAGCCGCTTGACCTTTGGGACGGGCTTCACATTCCTTTGAAAGAAGGTGACGACAGTAGGCAGCACACAATGATCGAGTGGCAGGGCCGCGGATATGTCAAAGCAGGCCGGGTTACAAACGAGCAAAAACGTCTGTTAACGTTTAGGCAGATTGATCTTTCATCCGCTCCTATCCTGCTTGACCGGCGCACATTCCATCCACGCCATCTCAGCAGCGGGGAGATGGTAATGTTCCGCTTCGCGGCTCAAGCGTCTGCCGCTGTTGAGACGGGGAGCTTATTTCTCTTCGACGAACCCGAAACACACCTTCATCCGCATTTTATCTCAGATTTTGTTGAAATTCTTCACCCACTATTAGAGTCGACGAAGTCCGTAGCGATAGCGGCAACCCACTCGGCTTATTTGGTGAGAGAGGCTCCATCTAGACGAGTGCGAATCTTGCGCGTCGAGGATCGCATTGTAAGTATTACCCCACCCCGATTGCAGACCTTCGGAGCAGGGATTGATGAGATTTCGAGCGCTGTCTTTTCCGACTTCGAAATCGGACATCAGTACCAGTCGACACTGCGTAAGTGGGTGGATTCGCTTGATCCGGATGTTACGATCGAATGGGTGCTTTCGGAATTCGGTAGAGAGATGAATCCTGAGACCCTATCCTTTATCCGTCGGCTTTTGGAGTCCCGTGAGCAGGATGGGAGCGCTTAACCAATGCTTACTCTTGACCTGCCGAAAAACGACAATGACGCTACGCTCGCGCAGATAGTGGCCCGCCCTATATGGGCACGATACAAAAAGGCTTGGATGGAAGCTTACAAGAGCTATGGCCAGCACAACGGCGATCCTTGGAAAGTTACGCCACATGCATTTCCAAAAACGCGTCAGAAAGCTCAGCGGAAGTTCTATGACACCAGAAAGGGCTATGGTGAACTTGCGAGTCTTCGATCCACCGAGGGGATAAAGTGCTGCCCGATGTGTGGTTCACAGAACACTGGCACACTTGACCACTATCTTCCGCGCAAGCACTACCCAGAGTTCTCAATACTCTCCTGGAATCTGATTCCTGCGTGCCCGGCCTGCAACTCAAGTGTTAAAGGTGATCGTCACAAGGGAATGTTGTCTCCAGAAAGGTTTCTGCACCCCTACTTCGACACCCTTGCGAACCAAGCTATATGGACGGTGAAGGTGCTAGCACCTTTCGCGGCGCCCGCCTTCAAAGCTGAGCCACTTCCCGGCTTTTCCCCGAACGAGACAACAATAATAGACTTTCATGTAAAGAATATTCTTGGTGACCAGTTCCGTCTCAAGATGCCGACGCTATTCAAGGGGCTCCCGCAACGTGTGCGCAACATGATGAGGTCGCTGAGTGTGCTTGATAACCACGACACCGAAATGGGTCTGCGGCTTTTGCTTACGGACGTCATCGAAGCCAACTCTCCAAATTGCTGGGAGGCAGCACTTTTACGCGGAGTGCTGTCCGATTCGGTCGCGATTGATTATGTTCGAGGTCTTGCCAATTTGTGCACCCTGACACCATTGGCTAGGTAATGGCTGCGAGGCAGGCTTTAAATCTCCACGGTTAGCAAATGTCGGTCTCGGTTAAACCCGCCAATGCCCTGGCCGACACACATGAACCTTATGGGTCAGCATGCTTGCTGCCATCATGGGTGGACATAGCAGAGATGTGATCAGACCCCGGACCAGTTGTAGAGAGAAAGTGTGCGATGCTTATCCCAACTAAAAATATTAGGGACTGGAAAAACCTTCAGGACACAGTTGCTAATTTCTTTCGCGAGATGGGCTACGAGGTACGTTCTCCGCATGTCGTGCAGCACGTCCGTGGCTCGAAGGAGGTAGATGTTTATGTTAGCGACCCTCGAACTAGCATACCTCATGTGATCCTGATCGAATGCAAGCATTGGGGATCCAACCTACCGCAGGAGACGGTGCACAGCTTTCGGACTGTTATGTCTGATTGTGGTGCAAATACTGGCATCATTGTTGGATCGACAGGTTTTCAGTCCGGCGCTAAGAAGGCCGTGGCCTACTCGAACATCGAATTAAGAACATGGGAGTCGCTGCAGCTTGCATATGGAAACGAGTGGCTCCTCTGCCAGAAAGAGCGGCTGAACCCTCTTTTGGCCAAGCTCAAGCTCATTGACGGTCTTTATCTTGATGAATGGGAGACGCCCAAGACATTGCATAACCTCATGCGGTTCGACCACACGGGTCGTCTCTCGGAGCTCTACGACCTGCTCGAAGAAGGTCGGATGCTGATACTCGGGATGAGCGCAGGACCGCGATCGTATGATCAGCCAGGTCCTATTGAGACTCAAGTCTACGACGGCTACAAGGGCGCTGTGCCGGATAGGTACGGCCTGCCGGTCGTTCGTCATGACGACGTGCGCGCCTGGTTCCAATGGGCCGAACAGTGTTCAATGTCACTGTTGGAACGCATCGATTTGCTGGAAGAGGAAGTATTTCAAGCCTTTGATGCCTTGGATAGTAAGTCGGCAGACGCTGCGTTCGACAAGACTCTAGAAAGCATCTGCGAAGAGGCTCCAATTCGCTTGCTGCGTTCGATCGTCGGCGAGGATGAATATCATCGATTGTTGGGCTTACTCGCCAATCGGTCCATTTCGGACGGCTCGCCGCCGACTGCTTAGGCTTGAGCCGCATTGAGGATACAGTGCTCGCCGTTTCTACAGGCCTTTCGACCGTATGTCAGGTGCAACTTCGTGATTTGCACACTCTCCTGAATCTGCTTTCACGGCCGAGTCTCGCAATTCCGCCAGCCCGCTCCCCGCTCCCTTTGCGGCCATCTGACGTCTGCGTAGCGACGTTTGCTTTTGTCGCAAAGTTGCCTACTTAGAGTGGCGTCAAGCAAGGACACATCGAATATCGCGGCGGTCAATGTGTGATCGGAAACCGCTTACCGAATCCGGGTTCGATAGCTCCGCCAATACTGTTCGCCACGCTAGCCATAGTCTCTCCGCACTGCGTCGATCGGTCTGACAAAGGTCCGTCGATCAATGGACGATCCGACTTAATGAATGTCGGGGTCGTTCGTCAGAAGGAAGCGATCTCAGGTCTTACGACACAATGCTTCCGGTGGTCCGCGTCGGCGATTTCTTACCTGACTTCAGGACTAATCTGTATATGACCATTTTGAGTTGAGTTTGGCGATTGCAGGGCGTTCAGCGCGCAACTAATCTATGTGAGAGAATCGCAGGGGAACTAGATATAAGTATGGAGGGTACAGGCGTTCAGCGGACGACCCAGTCGCCACGTAAGATACTCAAGTGGGCGGGAAGCAAGTCGAATGTTTCCTCGCAGCTGCAGCAATTTCTTACCTTTGACCGTCCCTACATCGAGCCCTTTTGTGGATCTGCCGCATTTTACTTCGAGCGCTTACCGCCAAAGGCAGCGCTTAATGATCTGAATTCCAACCTCATCGATTGCTATCGTAGTATTAGGGATGAACCCCACCATGTTTGGGAATATTATGATGCGCTCGAGGTTTCGGAGGAGAATTACTACCGGGCAAGAGCTACCTTCAATGAAATCACGAGAAGTCACCAGAAGTCTTCTCTTTTTCTGTATTTAAATCACTACTGCTTTAATGGAATTTATCGGACAAATAGATCCGGCCTCTTTAACACGCCCTACGGCGCCAAGAAAAAAATAAAGAAGAAGTTCTCGCTAGAAGATTTCAATTACTTCTCCGAATCTTTGAAGAATACAGAGTTACACAGTGAGGATTTCGAATCATTCATAAATAAGATTTCTCCAACCAACTCTTGCATATATATGGATCCTCCATATTTCACATTTGAGGGTAGAGTATTCAATGAGTACGGTGCGAAGACATTCTTGGCGGATGACTTAGCTAGGCTACACACGGTTGCAACTAGGCTAGCAGCAAATAATATTGTGGTTATCTCTTATAAAAACTGCAGCGAATTCAGGGATTTATTTGAGCGGCATTTAGCTGCTCCGATTACGGTCACTAGAAACGTCGGTGGATTTGCTGGCCGCAGAAAGTCAGAAACCGAGCTCGTTGCGGTACTCGGGGGATGAACGCGTGCGACTATTGGTGATCAGCGACATCCACTGCCTATCAAAAGATATCGAACAGGGTAAAGGCTATGCCGGTCCCACTGGGAGCGATTTCTTTATCGAAGAACGCAACGCTCGGCGCAATCCAATTCTTGCTATTCCCAATGCATGGAAGGATACTCCTCCAAAAATAGACGCACTGATTTGTTTGGGAGACTTGGCTCACCAGTCCAAAAGGCTTCCATTCTTACAGGCCTGGCATGATCTCCACCAGTTAGCAGATATCCTCAATATACCTGACGTGTTTGCGGTTACAGGAAATCACGACATATTAAGTCGCGCCGAAGACGTCTTGGATGCTGAAACAAGGCTCGAGTTCTTGCAGACGGTCTCCCCTGATTTTCCATATCGCGACCACGACTTCAAGAAGGATTACTTTGGCACCGGTGTGGCGACCAAGGAGTTGGGGAGCTGCTGCATTATCGCAATCGACACTTGTCGTACGCATGGCCTGGGCTCAAGTGCTGAGACTAGTAAGCAGATCTGGGAAATCGGGCATATAAGCACAACGATGCGCGAAAAAGTTATCGCAGCGATCAAGGCTTCCGAAGCAACCCACTATTTGATCATGATGCATCATCACCCTGACCGAGTGGACGACATCAATGATATTCATACCGACGCGATGAAGGACGGAGCTGAATTTCTTCGTGATATCGGCGGTATTGGGAAGAAGTGCATCGTCCTCCACGGCCATAAACATCAAGTACATCTGAAGCACTCTCTTCACGGATCTCCCCCCCCAATCGTGTTCTCCGCCGCAACGTTCGCATCTAAGCCTTATCCTTCTCAGTCGCGAGGATTCGAGAATCTTTTTCACGTCATAGAAATCGACTTGAATGAGCAACGTTTTCCAGCGGGAGCCGTCTATTCGTGGAACTGGAATGGCGCGCAGTGGGGCGAGAGCAAGCACGTTGACATGCCACACTACGTCCCGTTTGGACGCCAAGTTGACGTTTGTGAAATCGCGAAGACTTTGAGCGAGATCGTTATTACGTCAAAGGTGACAGCAGCGGAGCTCCACGAGAAATGTCCGGATCTAAAATTCCTTCATATAAATCAGGTCGATGCGCTGAATGAAGCGTTAAAGCCGTTCAAGCGGACGGTTTATCCAAAGCATTCGAAAATTGATGCGATGTTGGAGGATTGATATGGCATCGACGTCGCAGTTTAACGCAAGGAATGCAAGTGCGTCACAGATCGCGCGTGACTTCGTTATGCCCAGTTATTTCCCGGACGTGGCCGAGTACAGGAACATCGTTCTGGTCGGTCCACGAGGAATTGGAAAAACCACCCTCCTGAAGGCGCTCACGGCACCTGGTCTTACAGCCTTACATCAAAGAGAGGATTTGTTGGACCTGCTCCGACCAATCGATTTCGATTACATTCCCATTTATATTCCGGCGGAATCCATATGGAAGGGCACTGCAGGGCTGGTCGCAAAGGAAGTCCAATCAAGCCAGGATCGGGATCTGATCTTGGGTGGCTTATTTACAGATCATTGCCTCCACCAGCTAATATCCTCATTCGAAGAAGCGGCTATTGCAGTTGAGTCGGCCGACGGGCTCAAACACCCTTGGCAGGTCATGTTGTCAAATGTGCAAGAAGCGCAGATCGCTGAAAAATGTTCAGAGTTGTGGAAACTGGAAAAAGTCCAAAAATCGTTTTTGGGCATAAAAATGCAGCTTTTGCAGCGCTCAAACATATATCGCGGGGCAATAAACGCTGGAAATAACTCCCGCACGTTGGACGCGGTTCGAGAAATTGGCCACTTGGACTTTTTGGTCATGCTCAAAGGTTTTATGGACATCGCACAAACTTATTGCGGTGTTAAGCGGTGGACGATTTCATTCGATGAGATGGAAATTGCGCCAAAATCTATTCTCTCTCACTTATATGAGAACTTGAGATCGTTCGATCAGCGAGCAGCGTTGAAGTTCTCACTTTTTCCTTACGTGGATTTTTACGAAGAGCAAGGTGGCTTTATCCCGAACCCCTCCAGCCCCGAAGATGCTCAAGACTTTCACCCGATCATCCTCTCAAGCAAATTCGCAAATCCCGATTACACTTTTGCGAGAGGTTTGATCCGGTCTGAGTGTGACAGGCGCGCTGTTTCTTATGGCGCGTTTCGTCAGTATCTGAACAGCTCAAAAGCGATCCTACCGGGAAGTAGGGAGTTCACAGAAATCGGCTTCGAGCGAAAGCCTGCGAAGATATACGAGTATGCAGTTAATCAGGCCGGCGACTTGTCACTGAAGCAACATCTTGCGTCCAAGGGCATTAAAGAGCCTCAAGACATCGAGAATCTCAAAGGCGAGGCTCGAAGAGCCGAGGTTGTGCGTAAGGTATTTCCAATCGCAGAAATACGCTCGTACTACCTCGTCAAGACAAAGGACAAAAAGGCCCCTTCCCGAAGGACGTCAGCTAAAGGTTACGGCTACTATCATGGCTTTGACCAACTTCTTGCGCTTACGGAGGGTAATCCTAGGGCGATCAAGTATTACCTCAACGACCTCATCACCGACATGATCGACGGTAGAGAATCCCACAGATCTCAAAACGCGGCAATTCCGATGAATGTCGACCGATTTCGCGCGATGGTTGCTTCTCAAGCGATTCCTCGAGATCTCTCCGGCGAAGATAGGTCGGCCCTTAAAGTCCTTGATGCAATGGGTTACGCCTTAGCTGATGGTGTTCTTGGTGACGTCTTCCACCCAGAGCCGCCGTTATCATTCAGAATAAAGAACGTACACCCTTCGCTGAAAGATGCGCTGATTTCTGCTGTCAATTCAGGGGCGCTTGTGGTTGAGCAGAATGTCAGCGGCAAGAAGCTGCTTTTTGACCTTGAAGGGTGCCGTGTTCGGCTGTCTTACCGGCTAGCACCGTTTTTCAAATTACCGACAATTTCGGGCCAGGAGCGATTACTTTCGGGAATGCCCGAAGTTAGGAAAAATATGGATTCGCAACCTGACCTGCTGACGTGGGCTATCGCTGATGCCTGACATAACACTGATCGCCGACCCTGATAAGCTGGAGGTAAGCATCCACATAGGATGCCTGGGCTACGAGCATCGGTCTATCGAGGCTTTGCGTCGTCTGGAAAGTGCGAAAGCGTCTAAAACCAAGCTGCTGTTCGACTATCGTAGTGAGTTAGATCACTGCTATATCGAGAATAGGCGTGAGATAGACAAATCAGGATGCATAATCATCAATGATTTGAAAACTTTTCTCGCCCAAATCCGACTGCATATTGCTAAGGAAATAGCGCCGACTGTTCAGCTCGACGTAACGTCGTTTGACAGGAAAAAGCTGGCGCTCATTCTGGAAGTCCTTTTCGAGAGCTCTGCCTCAATTGGCGCTGTGATACTAACTTACTTCCCTCGTCAATTTGCAGAGCCGTCGGGTGAACTGGAAGAGGTGCTCGAGTTTGGCCCTGTTACGCCTCGATTCGTTGGTGAGGTCTCCTACGAACGAGATAGCTTGTCCCTCATCGTCGGCGCGGGGTATGAATTTGGCCGTGTAATCGGAGCCATCGATGTCCTCGAGCCAGAGCTGACATATTGCATGTTTCCGGTCGGGACAGACGCTCGCTTCGAGCGTGCCGTCGCGCGCAACAATCTCGGGTTCAGCTTCTTGGACGATCCCAACTTGCTGATCCCCTACAGTGTGCTCAATCCCCACTCGACGTATTTTGCTATCAGGCGATTGATACAAGTCGAATTAAACGAGCGAAATGTGCTAGTTTTGCCGTTAGGGCCCAAAATTTTCGCTGCGCTCTCTATCATTATTGCGCTTATCTACTCACCTGCTGTGATGGTATGGCGCTACTCAACAGAAGACCTCAGACGGCCGAATTCACTGAGCGACGCGAAAGCAAGCGGCGACGTTGCGTTATTCGCCTTCACCTTCTCTGAAACCGCCAGCGTAAAACCACTCGTCATTTGACCAGACATTCTAGCAGCAGTCCTCCACCCATTTGGTCGAATGACGTGCTCAAAAACGTGATGGAGCCGTCCGTGCATGTGCAGCTCCGCAACCGAGGCCAAGTGCGCGACGAGGCTGAGGCAATGCTGAAGCGTGTTGGCCTAATTGACCGTGCGAACGCATGAGCCCGACATCAAACGGTTTGTAAAAACAATGCTCAAAAGGAACAGATCATGGGCGGCTTCCCGTGAAGATACGTCTAGATCACACCCCACGCCCGAAACCTCCCCCTCCCCGTCATCTCGCGCAGGCCGAGCTCCCCGACGATCCGCCGCGCAGCCTGCGGCGTGACCTCGAGCGTTTTCGCCACCATCCCGGCCGAAACCAACGGCTTTGCCATCACCAGTTCGACCAACTCCGGCAGCTTTGAAGACGTCCGCCGTCCCTCCAGTTTTCGCTCGAACATCTGCCGAGCCAGCGTCAGGCGATCATGCTCTTTGATGCCGATCTCGGCGGCCGCCAGAAATCCGTGGGCGATGGCCAGCAGCCGCATCTCACGATCGCGATGCCGGCGCCGATCGACGGGAATGGTTTTCATGCCGAGGTTGATCGCAGCGAGATGGGCGCTGGTGGTGATGCCGGCTTCCCGCAACATCGACGCGGCGAACAGTCGGCCGAGCCAGGGCGCGTGCTGCAGAACCTCGAGCGTGTTCCAGGCATCCAGGGCGATGATGGCCTGCAGCGCCGATGGCAAGTTTTCGGCCTGGCGTAGTACTGCACGCCATTCGTCGAGCCGGGCATCCTCGTCCCAGTCGAGATCGTAAATGAGCGTGTCTCGCTCGCGGCTGTCGACCGCCGGCCGGTCGGGGCGTTTTGCCTGTTCGATGGCACCGTCAGATCGCGCTAGCAGCGCATCGATGGCGGCATAGTCGACGCCGGGAAGCCCTTCGGCTTCATCGATTTCTTTCCACTCCCCTTCCGGATCGATCGCGGCCGCGCTCCGCATTGCGCTGGCAGCCTCCGCCGCCTCAGTTCCGGGTGAGGCGATCTCCGATGTCTGCCGGAGCGAGCGAATGCCTTCCGGCGACAGCGCCCAGTCCGGTGTTTGGCCAGAAATCCGTCGACGGGTCCTCAAAACATCGCGGGCGATGGTGAGCTCGTGGGTCGGGGTGCGGGTATCGCGAAAAGCGTCGTGGAGGACGAGGTCTTCGAGATGGACGAGTTCGCCGTCGATCCACAGCGAGGCGCAGGCGTCGGCGAAATTGGATCGTTCTGTCCAGCCGCTTCCTACAGATGATTGGGCGATGCGCTCGTCGAGGCGAGTGAGCGAGACACCGGCGTCGAAAGCCGGCCGCATCAGGTCTGTCATGCTGATTTTTGCGAGATCGTAAGCCATTGATATTATGGTAAACTAATTGCTAAACGAACGCTATATGAATATTAAAGTTCGGCATATGGTATGGTCTTGGGTTAGATATTCAACCATCGATAAGTATCCCTTATCGATGGTAGATTGATTTCGGCCAGAGAATCCGGCAAATTCGGGTTAACGGGCAGCCGCAAGACTGCCCTGACCGTGTATTTGAGGGTCTGATGCCGAAGTCACCGCAACAATCCGCCGTCGAGCGTCGGGCCGGCGAACTCGATACGATTGCCGCCGTCCTGCCGATCGAGCGGCGCGATGAGCTCGCCGAACTGTTGTCAGACGAAGATGTC
>NZ_JACAWV010000018.1 GCF_013390595.1 Rhizobium sp. RM
TCATGGTCTCGACCAGGCTGAAGATCGTCATCCTTGCTCCCAACGTTGGCTTTGACCAGTGCGTCGAGAGGCGAGACTGTCGCATCTCTAACTGGCCCAACTGTCGCATTACTAAATAGCCCTTACAATAACATATCGCATAATTTGTATTATGGAACTTTATCATTATATTTCAATAACTTAGTCAATTCCGTTGTAGATTCTGTAGATCTCTGCATTCGTTTCAAAAAGGTCGTTTGGAGCGTCATCTGCTGGACCGTCTTGAATTTGGGACCGCTGTTCCACAACGCCAGCCCAATAATGGGAACGCCATTCTGCAGCAGGCACCCCATCGAGCATCGCGAGATCGAACAGCCCGTCTTGGTTAAGGCCCAAGGTTCCACGATTGGCATCATTGAAGCCTTATCTTGAGCCTTCACGGCGGCAGAAGTTCAAAAGTGCCGAAATCTCGTCATCGGTTAAAGCTGCAGCGGGCTTCCCGCCCCAGACTTCCCATCCAGACGAATTGAAAAAAACTTTTGGAGTCGTCGTTTGAGGTTCGTCGGAAAACTCAATAATCATTCTGATTCCACATGGTATAAAAAAAGCCGGGCTGACCCGGCTTCAGCGCGTACGCCTAGAATGGCCAGTAGGCCATGAAGGCGTGATACCAACCTTGGACCGTGACCACGGCAACATCCAGGCAAATGCCAATGAAGGTTACAGCGAACAGCAGTGCGAGTGCCTTGATGATACCAGGCAGCATAGCAACGGACACCCGAACCTCTTCTTGACCTTGCTCATATTCATAAGCCGCCTGAATTGTACTCTTCGCCATTATCACTGCTCCTGCTCATCACGATCGCGCTTTGCCTCGCGCTCTTTCATCAGCTCCTCAAGGCGGTTCAACTGCCTTGCTGCAGGTTCCGCCTGTGACGCCCCACCTTCTCGGACTGCTGCCTTTTCTTCTACCACAGGACGACGATCCGAAGAAGTCTCAACCTCGACAGTTTTGTCGTGACGCACCGTAACGACCTCCGCTTCCCACTTGCGCCGGTCAACCATTTCGACCTCACGAACCTTCTGACCGTCGACCTCTCGGATAACAGTCTTCTCGACCTTTTCCATACCCGCTTCTCGCAAGGTGATGGTGTCGCCCTGTTTGGCTTCGGCATGTGACAATGCGGCTGGAATGCCAACACCCCAAAGAGTGCGGTCTCCTTCATTTGTGCGAAGAACCACGTATGGAGACGCTTCGTTTTCGGGCTTGTCCTGATAAGGCTTCGATCCAACCTCGATCAGCTCGCCACGCACACCCTCGCGGAAACCGGTCCGGGTCTTTGTGGACGCCGTCGCCGCAGCGACCTTCTCCACAGCGGCTTCGCCCTTCTTGTTTTTGGTCTCTGCCTTGCTCTCAGCAACGACCAACTTTTCTTCAATATGCCGGATCTCGTTTTTCAGATGCGACTGCTCACGACGGCCAACTTCCTGCCAATCCAACTCGTTGGGTTGATAGCCTTTAACGGCGATCCCCCTCGCCTGCCCTTCAAGCCAGGCCTCACGGCGAAACTCCTCGGAGCCTGCTATTTCGACACTCGTCCAGCCGCGGTGCGCAGCGGTATCGATCATCAGACGGACAGCTGTTGGATCGTAAATCTTGCTACGCAGCTTTTCACCGGCATCCTGGAACACTTCGCGGGTTGCCTTTGAATTGGTGAAGACGCGAACGGCGCCATCTGCGGCGTGTTGCAGGAAATACTGGCTGGTGATTTCTGCAGGCAACGAACGCGACGGCTTCGGTTCCTCTACCCCGCCCTTCTCGACCGAAGCAGACGGTGCAGGTTCGAGCGATTGCTTTACGTTTGCCTCAACCGCAGAAACACCTTCCTTGATGTTGGTCTCGACCGCCGCAATGCCTTCCTTGACTGCTTCCTCAACCACCTCGAGAACACGCGCCACAGGGCTGAAGGTTGCGATTGAAGACGCCACATCGCGAACGATCGAGTTGGGACGCGCTTTCGAACGAATGTCCTCAAGCTCTTCCTGCAGCTCGACCACCTTGCGGCGTGCGTCGACAATGTTTTGCGCCCGCTCCGAGATCAGACTGAACTGCTCTTTCTCCTCCTGGGCGATCAGCTCGCCGTAGTTGGCAAGCGCACTCGCAACGTTCTTTTCGTACGCGTCGAACTGCGCTCTTGTCATGTCGTCACTCATTACTTCACCCTCTCTGACAATATCCGCCAAATACTGGCGCGCTGCATCTTTCACAGTCTCGAATTCCCCCCGTTCAACCGAGACAGCCAACCCTGCGAGACTGCTGCGGATCGCAAAGGAAAGTTTGGCTTCAGCTGACAGCGCAAACTGGACAACCTTCTCATCGTCGGAGCGATCGGCAACCGACGACCACGCCCGTTTCGCGTCAAAAGCGTGCTGTAAGCTCTGCTCCGTTGTCGCGACTTTACGGGCTTCGGCGCGTTTGTTGTCGTATCGCATCTGCGCTGCGGGGCTAGTCCCGACATGCGCAGTTCTGCCGATGGTGTCGACCGCCCTCACCTGATTGCGGGTAAAGGCAGGCGATGACGCCATTTCGCGCCGATCCGTCATTTCCATGGCAATGCCGTGGTCCCTCGCCTTTTCGGCCAGAAGCGCCCGCCACTGCCGAAAAATCTGGGGGCTGGTTTCGACACGTTCGCCGTCGTGGTTACGCATGACCACAAGGGCATGAACGTGGATGTGTGGTCGCTTGCCACCTTCGCGTTGCTCCTTCGGATCATGCATGGGGTCATGCATCGAAAAAGCGTATTTGAAGCCCTCGAATTGATGCGCCAGGAAATCACGCGCAGCATTCTCGAATGCATCGGCATTCGTACCTGCACGCGCTGACAGGATGACGTGCATAACGTCCCTGCCCTTCCGGCTGTGCAATTCGGAACGCCATTCTTTCTGAACGAGGTCGCCGGCAGCCTTGTCGGTGTCGATCACTCGGCCACGGTCGTCTCTGACCTCGACGTTAGATTCCACCAGGTCGCGCACTCGTGCCGTGCCGTACTCGACGCCATTGCCGTATCTGGAAAAAGAAAAGCGCGACGCAGCGCTGTTGGCCGTCACGCTCTTATCGAACCTGCCTTGCACAATCTCCGCTGCAACGTCATCACCGGTCAGCCGCTCGCCCTCCTTGCTCCGCAGAACGAGAACACCTTGAACTTCGACGACACCACGCGCCGGTTGATGAACCGCATAGGCATACCGCCGATGCCCAAGACCTGCCCCCAGAACATTCCGAACCGCATCGTGCAGATCGTCTACAGTCTCGATGGCATCCGTCTCGATGCGAACACTGAAGCTGGCAATGTCGCGGCTTTCGGCCCGGTTCTGGAAGAGCGGTTCCCATTCCTTCTTCAGCGCTGCAAGCTCTCCCCTGCTGCGCAAGCGCTCGCCGCTCTCGGTCTCGAGAGAGATCTCGCCTTTGCGCGAAACGTAGTCAACCATCGCACCGAGCCGACCGCCGCCACCATACGACGCCATTTTCACAACAGCTGGCTGGCTACCTTTCGCCACCGCTTCGAGCCGTTCAACCAACCGTCGAGGCCCAGCGCGACTACCATCGCCTTCCGTTCCTGACCTTCTGCCGTGCCTCAGCAATGGCCGTGACTTGCCTGGAGGAGGCAATTGCCCCCCTCCCCCGCCACCCCGGCGCTTGAACAATTCGTCCTCGAGACGCTTGTCCAAAGCCGAAGCTGCCGTTGAATTGAACGCCAACGCAGCGCGTCTGCCCTTTACCTCACATTCAAACAACCCTGGAAGTCGATCGGTCACGCCTCACCTCGACGCGAATTTCCGGCACGCACAGCAGCATTGCGCAGTTCCAAGCTCACTTCGTCCGTAATGATCTTGACGTTCCGAAGCGCAATTTTCACCTCTTCAGGGTCAACGACACGTCCGGCATTGAGCGAGCGCGCCACCTGATTGAGGTTCACACCGATCTTCCGCATGTCCTCATGGAGCAGAAAAAGGATCGCTCGGTCCTTGTCGTTGAAGATTGGACGGACGCCAGCGCCCTCTAAAGACAGGGAACGGAAGAAGCCGGAGACTGTCATTTCGGCCTTCTGAGCGGCGGCATCGAGGGCCGCATATTCAGCCTCACTGAACCGGACATTAACTTGCCTGCCCAAGCCAGAGCGGGCACTTCCTCTCCGCTTGTTCGAACCATTCTCGGCCATGACAATCAATCAATTCCGTTCCCATCGAGGGCCTGTCCGTCGATGCTCTAATTTTGTATAGCAAAATTACGTATCCTGCCAACCTATTATGATTTGTAATTCGATGAATTTTCGTTTGGACGCGATGTGGATTTAACGGCGATCTGCACCTCCGGTGAGGGCGCCCACCAAGGTTCACACCCAGGACCGCTTTTCGGCCTTTCTGCTAACGGTCGTACTCGCCCGCAAGAGACGCTTCGCTCTTTGCCCTTGCGGCCTGCGTGCGCCCATAGCGGAAAATTCCTGCGCGGCTCCGGGGTTCACACCTCCATTTATCGTAACCCTTATACAACTGAAACCATTGCGCTATTTACGTTGATTACTTTATATAAAGTGAAGTGCGTTTCTTCTTCAGTTCTTCTCAACATTCACCTGACCGAACGCCGGTGAGTTTCCTCGTTTCAACGCAACTTCAAATGCATGATGCATCGAAACTTTTGTTCAGGAAGTGAGCGGGCCATCGCCCCAACCTTCGTCCGTCAGTGTGACTGCAGTCCTGAGGTAACGTCGCGCCACACCGGTAAGGGCAACAATATTCGATTTATAATAGCTTTGTTTTGTAGTTGAAAATTTGTTTGGTTTATTGCAAGTGTGGCGTTGGCTGGACCTCGGGTAGAGACAATCGTGGTCGCCTTCCCGTCACGCCGATCAAGAGGAACGAGTATGACGATCATTTTCGGGACGATGAGTTCAAAGGGTGGCGCAGGTAAGTCCACGATCGCCAAGCTGATTGCCGGCGAATACGCGCTCAACGATGATAGCAGAGTATTGCTCGTAGATTCCGATCCCAGCCAAAACGTCCAGGCCTGGTGGATGCAATGTGGAGAAAAGGGTCAGCAGCCGGAGAACATAGATTTCGTGTCCGCGCTGCAGACGAAAGCGCTCGATGACCTCATGCTTCGCAAGGCGGATTATGGCGCGATCATAATCGACACTGCCGGCCGGGATTCAGTCATCCTTAAGAACATTCTCGACTATGTGGACGTCGTGTTGACACCGGTCCAAGCAGCAAAACGCGAGATCGATGCGATGAGCAAGGCGATTGAGATTGTGGACGCCTATAACGACAGCCACAGTAAAGCGGTCAAACATTTTATCATCCGGACACGGGTAACTGCTATCAATCAAAGATCCAATGAATACCGGTTCATTCGGCAGTATATCGAAGAGATCAACAAGCATGGATATCGTTCAAGGCTCCTGGACGCGGAGTTGTTGGAGCGGAACATCTATCGAGAGATCGAAAACGGCTACGGCACGGTGCAGATGCAGCAACTGACCGATCCGGTGAAGAAAGCACGCATTGAGGTCATGAGGCTGATGGCCGAGATCGAACGAGACCTTGCCGGCGAAGCGCTGGAGGCAGCGTAATGGTCAATCGCAAACTGGAATTCGGCGATGTGAAGCTTCCGCTTGGCAAATCACGCATCCCGCGCATTGAGGAACCAGCTGCGCCACCCGAGACGCTGCCCCAGACTGACCTTGCTGCAGCATCGCCGGAATCTGGTGAGACCACCGCGCCGAGCGAAAGTTTCGCCCTGCGTGATGATGCGCCAAGTGATCCCTCAGCCGCCTCCCCCCAAAGGAAGAGATTTGTTGGCGAAGGTATCATAGCGCTCCGCAGCCATAGGAAACAGTCCAGTCAAACGCTTTTCAATGTCTCTCTAGACGAGCCTCTAAAGGAACGCCTGGAGAGAGCTTCGTTCGAAACCAAAGTAAAGCAAACGGTTATCGTTCGCGCGGCAATCAACGCCTTCCTGAAAAAAGAAGGCTACTAAAACTCACCCCTGCGGACCCTAGTCTTGCTTCACATCTTTTTTAGATATTATTGTCTCCGGGGAATCGACGGCGGCTTGCTAAACCTATAGACCTCGCAAATCAACTCTGCTTGAAGTCCTAGCATTTGATCAATTTTATCTAGTCAAAAAGACTGTGAGAGGGAAACCGCGTGGAAAGCGACGACGTCTCCACCGAGCAAGACGAAAACCAGCCGCCGGAAGCAGTTCGCGCTTATGCGAAGAAATATGGCCTGGTGCCGACCTTCGAAGCGAAGCCGCTCAAGCAAGTAAAAAAAGGCGAGACGCCTCCCGAAAGCAGCCGCGCGACGACCATCTATCGCCGTCCAGGCTACGAGGGCGTTCTCGCGCTTCCTGAGATCGAAAAACGCATTGGCGAGTTTTTACGAACAGTCCGAGACAAGCGTGACATCTCGCAATACGATTTCGCTGTACTGCTCGGCATTACAGGCCAGGTTTGGGGACGATACGAGCGCTCGATGTCGTCGCTCGATGTATCTCGTTTGATCGTTCTGACCGAACTCTTGGGCCTAAAACCCACGGAACTACTGGGGTATGTCGCCCCGCACCTCTTCGGTGACACCCCTGAGGGAGCAAAGGACCGCATCGAGCTCATCCATCGCATTTGCGAACTTCCTGACGAAACGGCGTCAAATTTGCTCGGCATGGTGAAGCATTTGGAGAGCGTGGCCAAAGGAATGAAAAACTAGCTCGAGCTTAACGACCTTACCGAGGGTCTAGCTGCCATTATCTTCGTCCGCTTCAGCTATTGCGGAAACTAAGTCTAGAATTCTCTTTCTCTGTTCCGGACTGGGAATTCTATTGAACGCGGCGTTCAAGGTGAGGCCCTCACCTTGGGAGACAAAAGCCATCAGCTCGTCGGTTTGGCCGTCTCCTGTTTTCGAATCGTTGTCTACCGCTTCCGGATCTCGGAAAAAGAACTCCACCGGCACGGCGAGTATCTCTGCAACCGTGGATAGCCTGCCCGCCCCTATTCTGTTCTTTCCCGTTTCATATTTCTGAAACTGCTGAAACGTGATCCCGAGGCGTTGCGCTATAGCGGCCTGGCTCAATCCAACAATTCTTCGTCGAAGACGAATTTTCGCGCCGACCTGCACGTCAATAGCTCCTGGCTTCCCTTTCATTAATTCACCTCCCACAATCTCTGGCGTTGGTTTTGAATCAAATCTTCCGACGTTTGCGAAGATAGTATCTTCGTTATTGCTCATTCGAGCGAGTGCCCGAAACTGAATCGACCGGATGAGTGCGAACTGCGTGTTTTTACTGAACCCCGCTTGTGAAACGAGCAATAGTTGAGTCGCGGTAGAGTTTTCCGTCCAGTGTGCCAAATCTGCGGAGACTCCCTTCGTCCATCTGGTGATTGCCTGCGCTCTATCAACGCTCGTGGCCGATCGAATTGCAAAGATTACGCGCAGCGCGTGTCCATGCGGGAACCTGAGGGCGCAACAGAAGTTAGCGTGCCGTCCAACAAAAGGAGACCGGCATGGTAACGATGGTAGGCAGCGAATCCGACATCAAGGACCTTGTGAAAAATCTTCTCTACCTGGAGCATGACGCGATTGCCGCGTATGATTCCTGTATCGACAGGTTAGACAACAAGGAGTTTGCGGCGAAGATAGCTGCGTTCAAAACAGATCATTTGCAGCACGTCAGAGTACTGACCGAAATGGCGCAGGAGCTTGGTATCCACGCGCCCGCCGAAGGGGACATGAAACAGTTACTGACAACCGGGAAAATCGCTCTTGCCGACATTATCGGTGACCGGGCCATCCTCAAAGCAATGAAGACTAATGAGGACGATACGGTTACTGCCTATGAGCGCGCGGCCCGTCATGAGGACGCAATACCCGCGTCAAAAGCTTTTTTCCTCACGGCCGTCCAAGACGAGGAAAAGCATCGCGCCTGGATGGAAGCAACCGCCAACACACTCTAGTCGAAACATCTGCTGATCAGAGAAAGACACCCGTCCAGCTGTCCTTACGGGAGCGACCGTAGCGTCGCGCAATTCAACAGAGCGCAGCCATGAATGAGCTTCAATTCCCGCTGCGACGTTAAGCGAGGCAAAAACATTTAAGGGTCGATTTTTGTCGGGAGCTGGTGAGGCACGGCGTACTCTGACCGTGCCTCACCCACCAAGGTTGGCCAAGAACCAGCTACCGAAGGGCTTGACATTCAGCTGACCGGGAAAATCGTTGTTTGTTCCCACCAAACTGCAGTTTCCAATGGTTCTGGCGACCGTGACATCGCTTCCCTCTTCAATAATCGCACCTAGTGACGGACGATGAGCAAGTAGAATGTGTTCGAAGGATCAGCTTTTGGCGGTCGAGCTAAAATATGGATGAGGAACCGATAGCCGTGGTGGCGAGCGAGTTTATGGCTATTGATAATAAGTACTCTCAGGATCGATTGAGACGTCGCGCTAGATGCGCGGCTGTGGCGGGTCAACAATGCTTGCCTTGCCATCCACGCCACCATCCGGCTCTGTCATCCACCACTGCCCTATCAAGACGAAACCGCAGAGTGCCATGCAGACTGCTACAAGAAATATCATTGCTCGGGTGTGGTGTTGAGCTGAGGGAGGGGCGGGACGCTTCACAATCTCAATTCTCCTGCATTTCACTCTGCGTTTGTAATCTCGAAACGACCGTCACCGTTCCCTGTTCCCATTGAAAGCCTCTAAAATTTAAGGACTGCGTGTCCTTGCCCTGTTTCTGCGCAGGTTTGATTTATTTCTTCGCTTGGTGTTTCTATTGTTTTTTATCCAGCTTTGGAGCTGAAGCGAACCGTCCTTCTGGTACAGACGGTTCTATATCCCTCTGCGCCACCATCCTGTCGCTTCCCGATGGGCCACGCGAAGAAGATCACATTGAGGACAAAGCGTGTACGCATTGAAGCTGCGGGGCTTTGTGCACGGGCCTCAGTGCCGTGCATACTCCAACACAGCGGCCTCCCACCTTCGCGTCGGTAATTTGGTTTCGAGAAAAAAGAGGCCCGGTCGTGCTACCGCTTCGTCGCTACGAGCGCTCGATGTCGTCGCTCGATGTTTCCCGTTTGATCGTCCTGACAGAACTCTTGGGCCTAAAACCAACGGACCTCCTCGGATACGTGGCGCCGCATCTCTTCGGTGACACCCCCGAAGGGGCTAAGGATCGCATCGAGCTCATTCATCGCATTTGCGAGCTTCCAGACGAAACAGCATCGAACCTGCTCGGGATGGTGAAGCATTTGGAAAGTGTCGCCAGAGGCATGAAAACTTAGCTGAAGTTTGACGGCTAATCGCAGACCGCCTCCGCTCCTGATGGAGCGTTATCGTCTGATCTCCTGGAACTCTCTGCTAGTTGCAGATCGTCTTATCTCTACTCTCCCATTTGGCCACGTATACTCTTTTGGATGGCGGGACACCGTAATACTGACCGCGGAGACGTGCAGGCGGCAACCCGATCCGGGCGCTAGGCATCCCTGATAGAAGCCAAGATGGCTTCGTCCGTTCCGGTCAGACGCACAGCCAATCAGGCGGCTTGCGCCAGCCGATGAAGATCCCAATGGCGGGATTTGTGTTCAGCGGATTGGAGTATGGAAAGCGAATAGCACCGCAGACACGCCTGTCTGTGGCTCTCAAAACAGGGCGGCCAACCGCTGCTCGGCTTCAAGCTCTTAGACCAGGCCGAGCCAGTTCGCGTTTTCGGGTAGTTTAAGGAACAGATTGTCGGCCTTGGCCAAGAGGATGTCGTGCAAAACACGCCAAGCAACATACACTAAGATGCAGGCAATCGAGAGAATGATCAGTTGGTGCATTCGTCCAAAGGTGCGAACAGATGCTCTGACCTCAGGAATATCCTGATCTTCGCTCACCAGGGAGGGCTTCACGACCGCTTCGGCGGCTGGCGCAACATGGAGCCAGTTTTTCTTCACCTGCTTTTTGAGCATTTTCCCCACAACTCCTCGACGACCAAACCGGCGACGTATGCTAGTATACCCGCCTGCAGTGCCACCGCATAATCATCCAATTGGGCGAGAGTTACTCGAACCATGAAATGCGTGGCCCGGCTACCCTCCCAAGTAGCCGGGCCTCACCCTGGAAGATCGAAATCGCATCAGGGCTGAGCGGACGCTAGTCTGTATTGCGTCGGTGTCAATCTATCCGACGAGATGAGGTTGCATAGCTCCCATGCAAATAAGCCCTCTGCACCTTTTCGTCGATTGGCAGTATTACGGCTTCCAACGGGATCGGCCTCCTCCTCATTGCCGGTTTCGAAGATGAGCAGCGTTCTCCTCCCAAGCTGCACGTCGTTTTCAAAACCCGCCGCACCTCCTCCCGCGGCGGGTTTTTCATTCTCCGGGCAAAGAACATTGGCTAGTTCTCCCGATCGGAGATGTTCCCCCTTAGTAAACTTACCTTATGCCTGCGCATCGGCAAAGCCAGCGCTATCAGCTCTGTGAAACGGCCAATGCACACATGGCACGTTTCCGTACACAAAGGGCCATGCGTCAGTTTAGGGGAGCCAACGTCATAACATGGTTGAGTTACGTCCAGACACCCCCCGTGTCCCCTCACGTCATGTCTGGAACATCAAGGACAAGAGCCGTGCTTTTCTGTTTGTAGTCTCCATTTTTCCTCAGTTTCCTCAAAAGGTAGCGCACCTCAGGCTTGCTCTCGTAATGTCCCGCGCTGGCGCCGGAGCGCGTCGCGGGGAGAAAACATGCGGCAACGCCTATCAAACAATTCGGGGGCGAGGTGGCTGATGGAGGGTGTCGCGGATTACGATTGGATGTTTGGGTATCGACGCCCAGGCTCGGTGTGACGCGTACCATAATTGAGCAATCCTCATTTTACGGCGGACAAATAGCCCAAAAGAACTCAGTCGCGCGCAGATACAGACTCATTTTCGCGCCACAACAGGTGTATAATTTTTTGGCATTGCAGCCCATGTCGAACGAGAGGTCCCTGTGAAACCCTCTGTTAATGACCGCTACTCAATTGAAGAATTGCAAGAGCACTACGGCCTCAGTTTGCCGCAAGCAGTCGCGATATATGACAAATTCTCAGGTGACAAAGTCGAGACCGACAAAATGATGAAACGCTTTCCCTCCGCGTTCGACAAGAAGGAGATCCGTTGAGGTCTTGATCGATCAGGGCAAGCTCACGCCTGTGCTTTGCCTAGGGCTAATTGATTAACTCGCTCGGTGACGAAATCTTCGAACCGCAACAAGATCTCGTTAAATTTGGCAGACTGCTCCCAATGGAGGCCGTGCCCAGCTAGGGGAATTCTGATCGGTCCTGACTCCCACACGTTCGAAAACCTTAAGCCGTCGATATAGTCGAGGTTGACGACCGCGTCGCTCTCTCCGTTCAAAATCGCAAGGGGAACGGGCGATGTTTCGACAGTGGTTCTCTGATTGCTGCCGTCCCCTCGCAATACAGCCTCAACCAAGTACTCGCGCGCTAGTCCATCTGTCCTACGAACGGCATTGCGGAAGAACGGCTCTCGCGCTGCCTCTCGTCCTAACGCATGCGCAACAACCATGCCGATCTGCTCTTCGCTCAGTACCGCGCTGCCTGTGTACGCCATCTCCGGGCTAGGCTTGAAACCCACAAGCAGTCCCTCTGGTGTGTTTTCGATGGGCGGAGTGCCAAAAATCATCGCACCATCGATCAACGCTCCTCGCGCGATCATTTCAAGGATGACGTGGCCTCCCAAAGAATGTCCGACCCCAATGAACCTCTTCACACCCAACTGGACGAGTGCCTCCAGGAGCACGTCGGCATATCCCGGGATACTATAAGTACGCCGAGGATTAATGGCATTGGCTGATGCCCCATGCCCAGGCAAATCAAACGCGATAACTCTGCGGATACCTCCGAGCGCCTGAATTTGCGGTCTGAAGCATTCTTTGCAGAGCGAGTTGGCGTGAACCATCACGACTGGCACACCCTCACCCTTTGTATCGATCACCGAGAGTGATCCATGGGACGTGTTAATTTCATCACCTAACATATCGCCACCGGTCCTAATTTACTTATTCAGAAAACAAACAGTAGTGAACTCGCTTATTCGGCGAAGGTAGCTCGGAATTAGAAATTCAAATTTCAGGAGATGATGGAAGCACGAGAAGCCGCCACTAGAATTTGCTTCGGATGTCGACGATTTTCTCCCATTTGTCGGATGCTTCGTGTGACTGCCGTTTTAAAAATTTGTAGGGAACCTCCGACCAGAGTTTTACATCATCCGTCGCTTGGTCGAGAACGAAATCGCCTTTGTCCGTTGTGATCGTAACGAGAGCTGTTCCTTCGCCCGAGGGCGCAAGCGCGACCGTTAAAAGCAGGTTTGAGACCGCAATTCTCTTAGCAGCAAGTTCTTTTCGTTTCAAAAGTGCGACGTCTTCAACGTCGCCGGCCGTCCTGGGGTAAATCCACCGCTCCTCAACGCCATACTGTTCTTGGTCGGAAACAAGGCGAATTTTGTGATTTATGGTCCGGTTGACCTCGCCGATCGTCGCCATAATCTCGTCAGATAAAATAAGAGGACCGTCCCACTCTGTTGGACCGCACTCCCAAGGCACCGCTTTGCAAAGCGCGACATGCCCAACCGGCGGAGTCGTTCTTCCGCCCACCTCCATATTCCTGCCAACCGTTTCTTCTGCCGCGACTGGTTGGATCAGGGAGATGAATATCAAGGCAGTGCGGAATGCTCTTATAATCATTTATCAGCCCCCTCTGATAAAGAGCGAGTGTCGCATATTGTTTCTATACGAGGCAAGGACTCGATGTTCTATGTCCGATAACAGACAAAGAGACGTCAAAGACAATCTTCACACATCTACAGGCCGACAGTTGCTCGTCGCTTCCACCATCTCTACTGTGAATAGATTGCTTTCTTGATGGAGATGGAAACTCTATGCCTGTTGGAACAGTTAAATTTTTTAATGACGAAAAAGGTTATGGTTTCATCGTGCGCGACGATGGAAAGCCCGATGTGTTTGTCCATATCTCAGGGCTCCAAAGTGCGGAATCGCTTCGACCGGGTGATAAGGTGACTTTCGAGGTTGGTCAGGATCGCAAAACAGGAAAAGAAAAAGCCGAGAGCGTTGCTATCCTTTAGCGCCTTTAAAATCGCTTAACTGGAAATGATTGCGATGACAGTGAGCCGGTGTGGTGGCATTGCCTCCGGCTCCTTTCCCATTTCAAAGCTCGTCATGGTTCAGCGATGTAACTATTTGTATTTGCTTAGTGAATACCTGTGCGATCGAGTGGTTATTCACCTATGCATACCTCCGGTTGGCTTCGCCGTTTGCTCGCAGCAACGCCATGACCATCGGACCAAGCGAAAACTCTCCCCTCTCCGCCCTCCTCGTCAGATCGCGCAGATATCCGCCAGCGGAATTGATATGCCCTGCCCGTTCGAGGATACATGCAATCGCGACCGCTGCATTTTCGGCACCCATACTCTCGCAGGCATCCTGATATGCAGATGGGCTGACGCCAAGCATTGATCGGACGACAACAGCCGCGGTCATCAGGTCGCGCCAGCTCCCAATAAGCCCGCCGGGACCATAATCGACGATCTGTGGGCACGCCTTCAACACGACTCCGAGTGGGAAAGCCTTCAGCGTTTCTCGCTTCGGTTCGTTCTGGTCCTCAGGTTTTGCCCCCTGCTCCTTTTCGGAGCCTGGTTCAAGTTCATTAGTGGATTCGGTATTTGAATTCTGTATGTGGCGGTCATTCTGACCATCATTGGCGGTCATATTTTCAGATTTTAGCTGAACTTCCAGCAAGTTGACGACGTCTTCGCGCAACATCCGCAGGTCTTCGAGGATGGATTCTACGAGAAGCCTGTCAGGATTGCGCGTCAGACGACCAACCAAAGCGATATACATCGCCTCGACAGCGATCCAGTCACCCTCAGCGCCCTCCTCGATGGCGGCCGAAATGAGCTTACGGACGTCACGCCGGCAGATCGTCAGCGCTTCCTTGGCCCGCTTCATAAGTCTGGCTTCTTCAGCAACCTTCTGAGCGAGGTGAGCGAGTTCCTGGGCGCGTGCGAGCATTGGAGCAAGGCTGAAGCCGAATGCTTCCTCAATCTCCCCTGCCCTATCACGGTGCGCATAACGCTTGCCGTTCGGGCTGTCGTGTCTCTCGATAAGACCCGCATCAACCAACGAAGCCAGGCTACGCCGCAGTGTCCTGCCGGAAATGCCGTGCGAGCGGACTGACAACTGAGCATTCGACGGAAACACCACGAGAGATGTTTCAGACGTCAGATCCGTCTCCGGGTAAAAGGTCAGGAGAGCATTGAGCACAGACAAAGCGCGATCCTGCACGCCGAGTGCCTCGCGTGCTTCACACGCGTCTCGAAACACTTTCCACTTATCTGCGGTCCTGCCCTGCGGCAGTTCATTGGTTTCGAGCTGCCGTTTTACAAGCGCAAGCTTCGCCGGCCGCCGCCCGAATGGCGTCGTCACACTTCCAATCTGCATTTTCCTTCACCTTTCAGAAGGCAAAAGAAATCCGCTCACCAAAACGGTGCCAAAGACTCTTGACTGGGATTCGTGGAAATGCGATTCTTGCTTTGCTACAAGACAGAGAAGGGCTTCCACGACGGGAACGTTTGGGGGCCTTTTTCTTTTGCGGGTTACTCTCCTCGTTGATCCGATTGATTCCTGTATGCGCGATAGAGATGCGCTAGGTTTTCAGTGATGTACTCTCCAAACCCAGCAGCATTTTTTGCTTTCAAAGCGAACGTGTATGTTTTTCCATCGGTTTTGATGTCGGCCTGAACAGCCTTGTCGTCTGATGCCCATTTCTGAGCTTGAACTTCCTTAATCCGACGCTGTTTCCCCACTGTCTTCATAAAGGCCAATAAGGAATTGAAACGTTCGTCGCCGATCTTGCCTGTGAAGTCGCTCGACTGAACGTACGCGCGCGCCTGTTCGAGGTTCGAAGGCCGTTCTAGGAGATTTTTAAGCTCATACCACCTGTCGCGGCCAATCCCTTTGGCAGCGCCCACCGCTTCAAGGATCTCCCTAGGCATGGTTGAGACCGACAGCATCTTAGAGAGCGTAGCTCGGTCGATCGAAAGAGCAGAAAGAATGATCGAATTGTCACCATCGTACTGTTGTCGGGAGATTTCGGCCGCGAACATTGCCTTTTCAATAAACGACAAGTTCGCCCTGGCCGTGTTCTCCTGCCCTTGGGCAACGACGTGATCGCGATCCTTAAGATCTTTGACAACCGCCCGAACTTTTCTCTCGAGCACCTTTGCCGCCCTAAGACGTCGGTGCCCGAAGACAACCATATATCGGCCGGTGGAGTTTGGATGCGGCCTGACAAGTATGGGCGTATCCTGCCCGCGATCGCGAATAGCCGTAAGGAGTTCGTCAAAATCTTGCTCATCGTCTTCGAGGCGATCCTTCAAAAACGAAGCATCAACTATCGAAGTGTCGAGTTCGACCACAGCTTCTCCTTCGAGAAGCCGATCTGCCTGGGCGGCCAATTCGTCCAAGGAATGGATAAGCGACTTCGATGCACCTTTGTTCGTATACTCGAGGATAGCTTCGGAGTTATCCGGAGCCTCTTCGGTCATAACGTTCATAAAAGGGTTCTTCCGAGCCATTTTCCTATCCTTGAAACTTACTCAAGTGATTGTTTTTGCGATGCGGATGCACATTTTTTCCGGCAGTCAACATCATCACAGTCTCCCCCACGCCCGATGGATAAGACCCTGAATTTCAAAATTGACTGCATCCATACAATCTATGGCACGATCATAGGTCCCCCGGGTGAAGTTAGACCTGTCCAATTCGTAGAGACTACGCTTTGTTAGTCCGGCGTCCGATATCGCGGTTGTTTTCACCATAGGTGTCTTGAGTATTTCTTCCGCAAGCATCGACTGCATGAAACCGAGCATCTGAACTTGAGGAACGTCCTGGGGTTCGAAACGCGTAATCAAGTATCGAAGCCAATCCAATTTTACATCTGCACCCGCCTGCTTGATCGTCTTTGTGATGTTGCCGAGCATCAGCAAAAACTGCGACATTGACATTAGGTCGAGCATTTGAGGATGAACTGTGATCAGCACCGAAGTGGACGCTGTCAAAGCAGTCAAAGAGAGGTAACCAAGCTGCGGCGGGCAGTCGATAATCACTACGTCGTAACGATCATCGATATCCAACAGTGCCTTGCCAAGACGGGTGAAGAACCGTTTGCCCTCGCTACCAGCTTGCATCGCTAGAGGGGTGTCATACTCGTATTCTTGGAGTTCAAGGTTCGCCGGGATTATATCGAGCCCAGGAAAATTCGTCGGCAGAATAATGTCCGCGATAGGTTTCCGTCCGTCGTCATAACGAATGGTATCATAAAGCGACGGGTTTTGATCAAGCTCAGGCTGGAACCCGTGAAGGGCAGAGAGAGATGCCTGAGGATCGAGATCGATGGCAAGGACACGATGGCCTGTGAGGGCAAGATGCTGCGCGAGGTGAGCGGCCGTCGTGGTTTTACCACTCCCGCCTTTGAAGTTCACAACAGCAATAACTTGTAGCTTGTCGCCTTGCTTGCGATGGGGGAGGTACCGCTTAGCTTCACTCTTTCCGGTTTCAGCCAGGTAATGTCTAAGCTCAAGCATCTGCTCAGCAGTGTAGAACTTACGGCTTCCGGACATGGTTGCCGGAATGGGACCCTTATTGTCGAGGTAGAGCCTTTTCAGGTTCGACGGGGAGACACCAAGATAGTGAGCAACTTCCGACACCGAAAATGGGCGCAAGGTCTTCCTCGCGCTCGGAGGGAAATTTTCTAGCCGAAGCTGGTTGAGCTTACGCGAAATCTCGGCGCCCTGCTTCAGAATCTTGTCGTCAAGTTCAAACGACGGGAGCGAGCTAAACGCGTTCATGGTGTCTCGGGCCATTCTGTCGATAAAATCGACTGTTTCAAAGATATGCCGTCATTATCTCCGATTCTCGATTCTCGGCAAGGAAAATTGAGTTAACGAAAGGTTAACGGAAATTTAGGGCTTCAAAGCTACCTGCTCAAATGAGAAACACCGATTCGGACGAAACGGGAAACATCGAGTGTGATTTCCCCGCGCAACGTTGACTGCCGTCAAAATCGCGAATTCTTATTAAAGTTCAGTACGTTGAATAAATCGGCCTCTGAAAGTTAGGGGGCCTTTCCGGATCGTGATCCACAGGTTTCCACCGAAATGACATCGCGCAGCCTCGGTGAGCGCGGAGTCTTGAAGAAAAAATAGGCGGGTGGGGATGTCGAGGGGCGGGACTTAAGGGGAGCCCCTCGAAGGCGGCCGGGTTCCTCGTAAACCCGGCCATAGGTTGCGCCGCATCTCATGACGCATCCCCTTCCCTCTTCTAACAATGAACCACGACGGTCAACCCGCTCAGTCCTGAAAGATGGGTCCCGATCGGTTCCGCAAGAACGAGCATGCTGCAATCGGTGATCGCCTCGCATCCTACCGCAATGAGGTGGCCCTAGACCGTGAAAAACTCTGC
>NZ_JACAWV010000001.1 GCF_013390595.1 Rhizobium sp. RM
CTCCAGCTAATCAATTACCCGAGCTGATTTAGCTGAAACGCGCCGAGAGGATGGCCAAGGATGAGGAAGACAATTTGTGTTTACGCTGAACACGATGCTGAGCTTTACAATGGAAGATTCTAACGCCTTGAAGGGACGTGAACTCACGACCCAGCTATTCCGATCATAATTGGAAACGGATTCTAGAACCAAAACAGGAGCTTGTTCCACCGCCGCGCCTGTCTTATTTTTGTTCTACCACTGAGTGAGAGATATAAAATCGTCTTCGATTTTGTTTTTGCAGGACTTGGACAAGCGTTACCAACTAAAATCCTCCATTGAATTCCATCTAGGATTGCATACGCGTTACAACAGCTTTAGTACAAAATCGGGGGATAGGTTTTGACCTCCGCACGATTCTCTTCGACGTCGCAATATACTGGTTTTTCTCGCTTGCAGGCAGATTGAGATGGATAAGAAAACGCAAGGTTCATGGCTTGTACACCACACAAACAAATTACAGGGCGTCACAAATCAAGTCGGATATGAGAAAACGTTTCTAGCTGGAAAAGCGGGAATACTTCTATCAGCTGTCTCCGCCAGCCGGCAGATTACTGTAAATAATGAAAAACTCGGTGTCCTCGCGCAGGCGGCTAACATCAATACCACATTTGAGCTTCCAAAGCTCTTAGATGTTTTAGAGCAACAACAGCTCATCGACAGGTCGCCAAACGGCATTGCAGTCTTGGGCGTTACCACGTCGACCGCGTTGGAACGCACATCGGATATCTTCGAATTTTTGTCGCCTCGAGCTCAAGAGATCGCAGCGATACGGCTCGCGGAACGAGCATCTATCTCCCCCGTCCTTACGAAAGACGTCGCCGAAGAACTGGCGGACACATTTAGGCTTGTTAAGAATGATGTCGATCGGCTGTTTACCGATTCCGAGAGCATAGGGTTCGTAGATACCGAGCGCTTGGGGTTGAACGATACTTTGCTGTTCAACGGGAATCTTTTTCGCCGTGAGACTACCGAGAAAATCAAAGCGGTATTAGATTCCCTTAAGCCGGCGGAACAGCTAGCATTAACGGAACTAACCGAAACGTTGCGAAAGCGAGCCTGCGTCTCAACGGACTACGGTATGAAAGTGCTCGGTGAGCCCCTTTTCCAAAAAGTGACTGCGGTTGGTCTCTTTGATATCAGCGTCGTCAGTAATTCGACGGAGGATGTCGGCTTTATGACACTACCATCGGCGTTCTCGAAATTCAGCAGCTCTATGGTCGACGATGCATTCGACCTTGCGAAAGCGTTCGTCAGTTCGGTTACCTACGGAATGACGAAAAGCTCTTGGGCGCGCGGGCAGATTCAGATGGTGGACGTTCTACTTAGCGCCCTCGTTAGAGGCGAAAGCGTTGGGCCGGTCAGAGCAATCGCTGAAGATTACAAAGTTCTCGAACTTAAAGGCGTAGTTGAGGTAAAGGAAGGTACGAAGAACGGACGTACTGGCCCGATGCTCAGACTTCTGAAAACGGATGTGGGCGAATTGGCGCTTCAAGCTATCCGCCAAGGCGATGTAAGCGAACACTCCTTGAACGCCCTTCCTACTGCAGCTGTAACCACATTTAACGGCCCTGAGACAAATCGAGAAAAGGTGCGTCGCACGCAGACGAAAGTCAGTCCGCAAGCGACAAATGACATGCTGTCGATCCTTCGTAAGGGTGGCGGATTATGAAAAAGGAGATCACTCAAGTTCCGAAAGGCTCCAAGATGGAGGAGCTTCTGCGAGGCTACTTCCTTAAGGCAGGCTATTATGCGGTCCGTGGAGTCCCCTTTATCTATGAAGGCTTCGACGTAACCGACATCGATTTGTGGCTGTACAGCAGGACATCCTCAGTATCTCGAGAAATTACGATAGTTGACGTAAAAAACCGAAAAACCCCGCAGGCAATTGAGCGAATTTTTTGGGTCCAAGGTTTGAAAACCGCCGTCAAGGCGACAAATGCCATCGTCGCTACAACCGACAAGCGTTCGGAGGTGAAAGACTTTGGGCGAGAACTTGGTGTGGTCGTGCTGGATGGAGCGTTCCTCAATAGATTGGCAGCTTCAGAGGACCCATTAGCAGGCAGACTGTCCGACGAAGAGTTTTATGCAAAGATAAACGATTACTCTTTGAGTAAGCTTGACGGTGACTGGAAAGGCAGAGTTGCATATTCTAAGAGCTTGCTCTCAAAATCCCTTTCGTTTGACAGCTGCAATGAATGGCTCAGCCAAGGCAAATTCTTCGCCGAGCATGCCATCACAACGGGTGGCCAGCGAGAGACTGCTCTTCGCTGCCTTTATCTCATATGCTCGTTTGCAGCGATTGCACTAGATCATGTGATGAAAGAGGCTTCATTCATAGAGCAGCACGAAAGAAGTCAGTTCATCAAGGACGGCTTTACCTACGGCTCTCGCGGCAGCGCGGGAATGAGAAAGGTATTGAACGTTGCTATGGGCCTGGTCGAGCAGCATGCCAGTGAGGGTCCGACCATATCAAGACAAGTTAAGGTCAGTGTTGAAAGACAACTTGAGCAACTGAACACCGCTGGACTAGGAGAATTTTTTTCCAAAACCGATGTGGCGCGTGCTCTTTTCAGCGTTGGCCGTGAGTTTGAGCAGCTTGCTTTCGCAAGAAATTTTAAGTCTCATAATGTCGCCAGCGTGGAGCTGAAGAGCGTTCTCTTCAGTCTCGTTGACTTCTGGTCAATCGACAGGGTCATGTTCTCTGCCGACTAGCTCCCATTGGTTAGCCGTTCGCAGCCACAGTTTGAAGAAATAAGCATCCGCTTTGGGAGGAGCCATTGGGAAGACTTATATTCGGTCTTGCAGCGGGACTCCTTTTGATGGGAGGGCTGTGGGTATGGTGGGCTCACAATAGCCTGGCCATTGCAGCTTGGGCTGCACGCGACATCAACGATATGACTAAAGCTGGTGCTTGGGGTGACAGCTTCGGGGCCTTTACGGCATTTTTCGGAGCTGTGGGTTTCGCAGGCGTTATAGCCACGTTAATTCAACAGGGATCGGTGATAAAGCAACAGCAGGAGGAGGTGCATAAGCAGAGGTTCGAAGCGACCTACTTTGAACTACTTGATATGCTCCGCGCCGCTCGTTCAGAGGTCAGATTTCGGCAAAGCGACGACTACGGACTAGCCCGCGCTAAAACTCGGAAGAAGCCAACCATTGAGGAAGGACCGGCTGCGTTTCGTGCCGCGATGTTCGAGTTCAAGTTCTGGCTAAGTAAAGAAGGAATACCGGACGATCGCAGACTTGCTATCGAGTCTCTCGGTCATCTTTACCGCAAGCGCATCCATCAACGTTACGAAAGTACCTTTGGACCATATTTCCGTTTGCTCTACACGATCCTGTGGCGTCTCAGAGAGGATAAAAAGCTTTCAGTCGAGGAGCGTCGCCGGTATGCAAATTTGCTTCGGGCGCACTTAACTTCCTTCGAAGTAGGTCTCGCAGGCTTCAATGGATTGATGGAACAAGCCAAGAATCTAGACGAACTGCTCACTGAGTTCCGGATGCTGAAATACTACCCAACCGGGGAGATCCGCCGGGCGCTAGAACAGGTTTATCTGCCACGAGCGTTTGAAGGAAGTCAGGCTAGAAAGGCACCTTCCACGATGCTTGAAGTTGATCCACTTGAAAATGATGAATCACAGTAGTGAGGCATCTCAAAACGATCAAGGATGGATTTCTACTTCGGAAAAGCGTTTTCCCTCCAAAGTAATTTGCCAAGTACGGCTCACCAGATTTTCAAAACTGTGAACAGAGCAAAAATGCCCCCGAATTTGCTTTTCTTAGAGATCGATGCATGATCTCGATAGTAGTGACATTTGACTGAGGAGGCCGTCAGGCTTACGCACTTTTGGGTTCAGTAGACGTCAGCATCGCGCCCGCACAAGCATCCGGCTACATCTTGCAGCTGGACCGCGCCCTTTATCACCTTGCCGTCGCCTCGGCAGGAGATGTGGCAGTTGCTGTAGAACACGTCGATGATGTCGCGGTTATCCGAGACGGCAGGGTCATCTTGCTTGAGCAGGACAAGAGCACCGCGAGAAGCAATGCCCGTTTGCTGGGAGATAGGAGTCGGGCAATTTGGAGGACCCTTCAAATTTGGCTCCGACACAGCGAAACCGATCATGGCAACCACTGTCAGCGCTATATTTTTTTTGTGAACCGCTGGGTATCAACGCCGATCGCCCAACTGATAAAAGATCGCACGACCGGCAAGGCAACAGTCGCTGATATTGTTAGCGCCTTGCGTAAATCAGGCACGAAGCGAACCGTAGCCAAGGTGCAAGTAGTTATTGATGATGTGCTATCTCGCTCAGATGCCCAGCTGGCGAGCTTGGCGGCTAAGATCGAGATTGCGGAAGCCGCGGACATCGGTGCTGATCGAAGACTGCTAGCCAATGGGTTGGGCTTGAACCCACGCGCCGACGCGGACAGTATCTTGGACGGTCTCTTCGGTTGGTTAACTAATCGGGTCAGAACGGAATGGTCGGAAGGTAGGCCGGGTTTGATAACCCGCGACGAGATACTCGTTCAAAGTCATGCACTTCAATCTAGACAAGCAAAAGGCAGGTTTTTGCCCCGCGCATCTGGGGAGATCTTGATTGATGATACCCAGCGGGATGGCCAGCTTTCACGAAATTTTGTGGAACACCTTACCCGTATCGACGCCGAGAACGACGATATAGTGCAGGCGGTAGATCACTTCTTAAAATTCAATATCGAGAAGCATCGCCTCGTTCGAGCAGGAGATGTGCCGGATGCAGAATGGGGCCACCGCTCTAACAGGTTAAGAGAGAGATGGGCCGGCGTTATGAGACGGCGTAGCCGTGAACTCAAAGGCAGACCAAACTCTGATATAGGGCAAATTGTACTCGCTGACGTCACTTATGATCACCGAGAAACGCTGGACGGCCACCCCTGCGATGAGTTGTATATGACCTCTGGTCACTATCATAGGCTGGCAGAGGAAAACGAGGTCTGGTGGGACCCAGCGTTCCAGAAAGTTGGTAAAGATGAGAACTGACCACGAGGAACTGCTAGCTAAAAATCCAGCTTTGCTCGTGCGCGTTTTCTGGCACATCGCCAGAAAATATGGCGATGCCGCCGGAGGTAGGTCCCCTGCGCTCCCTGTGTTTTTAGTCAGTGCGGGAATTCTTTTTCATCGTGAGAGCGTTGAAAAAATCCATCGGATGAACTTCGAAAGTCAATTTCTAAAAGTTGTAGCAGAGAGACCTGACCTTATTGCCGGCTTGCAAACGAGAATTGAGACTTCTTCAAGGAAGGCACTAATCGCTTTGCAATTGGGTGTCGCGACGCGACTGTTGCAGCGTGACGGTGGGGAAGGGTTCCCTACGTTTCGCGCGCTCGGGTCATCCGACCTGCCACCAGCATTACGAGATAACGGCTCCTCACTCGGCGCTATGATTCTAGCCGGAAAACGTCTTGGCGCCTGGTTTGCGCTCGAATCTTTTGAAGGGATCCAGCGTCAGTTAATGGTGGAGTTTTGACGTATGAAGTTGTTCATAAAATCCATCATTATCTGGCCGGAGGACCCAAACCACGAGCCTCGGACTTTGGCATTTGATACAACAAAGGTCTCCATAGTCTCTGGCTGGAGCAGTACCGGCAAATCGTCAATAGTCGATATCATTAACTACGCGCTCGGCTCAGGGAACTGCTCCATCCCGGTCGGTGTGATCCGCGATCTCGCGTCGTGGTACGGTGTGGAGATTGAAACGGATGCAGGGCCGATGCGGATCGCCAGACCGAAGCCAGCTGCGCGTCAGGTTTCGGACGATATCTGGTTGCAGCAAGGCAACGATACGACATCACCTCTTCCCCGGCGTCCAACACCTACAACCAATATCGCACAGTTGAAGGCGATGTTCGATGCTCTTTCCGGCCTATCAAACCTCGGAGTCGTTCCCGAGGGGGCACAGGGCAGAGCAAGCTTCCGAGACATGGCTTCGTTTAACTTGCTACCGCAGCACATCGTCGCAAATCCGTATACTCTTTTCTTTAAGGCGGACTCGACTGACCATCGCAACAAGCTACAGCATATTCTTCCTCTCGCGATGGGAATTATTACAAATGAGGACCTGGTTCGCGCTCACAGAATACGTTTGCTCCGAGACGAACTACGGCGTGTCGAGACCGAGCTTCGTAGTAGACGAACCGCGATTGATAACTGGCGAGCCACTGCTCATGGTGCCTTTTTCCGCGCCCAAGAGCTGAGTCTCTTGCCATCTGGTGAGCCACCCGCAAACCTTCCGGCACTCATGACCCTTCTAGAGAATGTCGTTAATGCCGGTGGCCGCACAATAGCAACAGCTGGTCGCATTACGGCTGCAGTAGCGCGGCTCGATGACATCAGAAGCAGGGAGCAGACGCTAGACACGAAGATAGGAGCGGACCGTAGGCGTCTTCGGAAATTGCGTAGCCTCTCGCGATCCGTTGGCGATTACGCCGAAATTCTACAGGAGCAAGCTGCTAGTGTCGTAGGTATCGGTTGGTTCAAGGCTCGTACACACTCCGACAATTGCATCTTGTGCGGCTCAAACTCTGAAGCAGCAAGACAAGCTCTCGCTGAGCTTGATGAGCCAATCGCCGAGCTCACCGCGTTGTCTACGGGCACCGCGGCGGCAAGACCGATGGTTGATCGCGACATTGTCGTGATTCAAGAGGAATTACTAAAGGACGAACGCGAACTCCTTTCGCTTCGTCAGACACGAGCGGCATTCGAGGCTGAAGTGGACCAGGAGGAGGGGAGAAGCCAGAGCTTAGAGAGCGTCTATCGTTTCATCGGATCAACGGAGCAAGCATTGAAGCTTCTTGGCGAGGTGGAAGGCGAAGGAGGGCTCACCGTGCGAGCAGAAGCGCTGCGGAAGGAAATACGTGATCTCGACGATCAGTCAAATGTCGAGGAAAGACAGGATCGCTCGGCTCGCATCCATGGCCAGATTTCAAACTATATACCAAAGTTCATTAGCGCACTTGGTGTTGCTGGTGCCGACGGGAAACCATTTCTTGACGAGCGCGAACTGAACCTGCGGTTCGAGCGCGCAGGGTCAACTCGCCCCGATTTCTTATGGGAGATCGGAAGCGGGGAGAACTGGATGGGCTATCATCTGGCCGCACTCTTAGCGCTGCATGGCGTTTTTTTGAGCCGAGGCTCCACAAATCCCGTTCCCTCTTTTCTCGTCATCGATCAACCAAGCCAAGTTTACTTCCCAAGTGATACTTTTGACCGATTTGTAGCAGGCGCCGATGCGAAGCCAGATGCGGCACCCGCATCGCGACGAAGGCATTTGACCGACCTTGAGAGCACGATAAGAATCTTTTCAAGTCTTGCCAGGGCCCATTCGAAGTTCGAAGGAAAACTCCAAATCATAGTTCTCGACCACGCTGATAAACATGCTTGGGGTGATGTTGATGGAGTGGTTGGCGTAGCAAATTGGCGCGACGAAGAAGATTTCCTTATTCCCGCGGCCTGGATGCCAAATTCTAACACCCATGAAGCCGAAGGAGGTCTCGACAACTGACGTCGATGGCACTTATCCTCTTGAATGGCGGATTGAGCGGCAGGAAGCAGCCATATAAAAAAGCAGGTCGGAAGGTCAAGGAATCCGCACCGCTCATCGCCGCCAAACCGGTGGAGATAACCACTGACACAGCACTACCGCGTCGCTTGCTCCTATCTCTGGCTATATCACCCCCCACGCCCGAAACCTCCCCCTCCCCGTCATCTCTCTAAGGCCTAGCTCCGTCACGATCCGCCGCGCCGCCTGCGGCGTGACCCCGAGCGTCTTGGCCACCATTCCGGCCGACACGAGCGGTTTTGCCATGACCAGCTCAACGAGCTCCGGCAGTTTTGAAGACGTCCGCCGTCCCTCCAGTTTTCGCTCGAACATCGCTTTCGTTAGCGTCAACCGGTCATGTTCCTTCAGCCCAATCTCGGCGGTCGCGAGAAGGCCATGCGCGATGGCGAGCAGCCGCGTTTCGCGATCACGATGCCGGCGCCGATCGACCGGAATGGTTTTGAGGCCAAAATTGATGGCGGCGAGATGGGCGCCTGACGTGATGCCGGCCTGCCGTAGGGTCGAGGCGGCTAACAGCCGGCCGAGCCAAGGCGCGTGCTGCAGCACCGACAGCTCGTTCCAGGCGTCGAGGGCGACAATCGCCTGCAGCATTGCCGGCAGGTTGTCGGCTTGGTGCAACACCTCGCGCCACTCGTCGAGCCTTGCATCCTCGTCCCAGTCGAGATCATAGACGAGCGTGTCTCGCTCGCGGCTGTTGACCACAGGCCGGTCGGGACGTTTCGCGTGTTCGATCGCAGCGTCAGATCGCGCTAGCAGCGCATCGATGGCCGCGAGGTCGACGCCGGGAAGCCCTTCGGCTTCATCGCTTTCTTTCCCCTCCCCTTCCGGATTTCTTCCCGCCGCCGCGGACCGCATGACGCCGGCCTGCTCCGCAGCCTCGGCGCCAGCCGACGTAATGTCCGACGCTTGTCGCAACGTTCGGATACCCTCTGCGGACAACGCCCAATCCGGTGATTGGCCAGCAATGCGCCGGCGGGTCCTTAAAACGTCGCGGGCGATGGTGAGCTCGTGGGTCGGTGTGCGAGTATCGCGAAAAGCGTCGTGGAGGACGAGGTCTTCGAGATGGACGAGCTCGCCGTCGATCCACAGCGATGCGCAAGCGTCGGCGAAGTTTTGCCGTTCGAGGAAACCATTTCCGACCGGCGAGCGAGCAATGCGCTCGTCCAGACGGGTCAGAGCGACAGCGGCGTCGAAAGCCGGCCTCATCAGGGCGCTCATGCTGATTTTCGCGAGATCGTAAGCCATTGAAATCATGGTAAATGATTTCTTACAGGAACTCTATATAAATATTATGGTTCCTAACATGGTACGGTTTCACGTTGGGTTGTCTACCATCGATAAGTATCCCTTATCGATGGTAGATTGATTTCGGCCAGAGAATCCGGCAAATTCGGGTTAACGGGCAGCCGCAAGGCCTGCCCTGACCGTGTAATTGAGGATCTGATGCCGAAGTCACCGCAACAATCCGCCGTCGAGCGTCGGGCCGGCGAACTCGATACGATTGCCGCCGTCCTGCCGATCGAGCGGCGCGATGAGCTCGCCGAACTGTTGTCAGACGAAGATGTCGCGACGCTGCGGCATCTGGTCAATCAGGGCATGGGCGACAACACGCTGCGCGCGCTGACATCAGATCTCGCCTATCTGCAAGCATGGTCGGTGGCAGCGACCGGACAGTCGCTGGTCTGGCCGGCACCCGAGGCGCTGCTGCTGAAATTTGTTGCCCACCATCTGTGGGATCCGGAAAAGAAGAAGGCCGATCCGGGCCACGGTATGCCAGAGGCTGTGACAAACAATCTCCGAGAGCAGGGATTTTTGCGGGCGGTCGGACCGCATGCGCCTGACACCGTTCGCCGGCGTCTGGCATCCTGGTCGACGTTGACGAAATGGCGCGGTCTCGACGGCACCTTCGCCTCCCCTGCTCTGAAATCGGCTATCCGTCTCGCGGTCCGTGCGACACCGCGTCCACGCAAGCGCAAAAGCGCCAAGGCTGTCACTAGTGATGTTCTGGAAAAGTTGCTGGCGACCTGTGCGTCGGACAACATCCGCGACCTGCGCGATCGCGCGTTGCTGATGCTGGCCTTTGCCTCTGGCGGCCGGCGCCGCAGCGAGATTGCTGGTCTGCGCTGCCAGCAATTGACAGAAGAGCAACCGATCCCGGTAGAGGACGGTCCTCCTCTGCCCTCTCTCGCCATCCACCTCGGTCGCACCAAGACGGCCAGCGGCGAGGAGGATGAGGTGGTGTATCTAACAGGTCGACCGGTCGAGGCTCTCAAAACTTGGCTGACGGCGGCGAAGATTGACGGTGGTAGCGTGTTTCGCGGGATCGGACGATGGGGGACCGTTTCCTACCATGGCCTTGATCCGCAGTCGGTCAACGCTATCCTCAAACAGAGGGCAGTCATGGCCGGATTAAACCCGGAAGACTTTTCCGCACATGGATTGCGATCCGGCTATCTGACCGAAGCAGCCAATCGAGGGATTCCCCTTCCCGAGGCGATGGAACAGTCAAGGCATCGCTCCGTACAGCAGGCCTCAAGCTACTACAACAGCGCTACCCGGCGCGGCGGGCGGGCGGCGAGGCTGATTGCATAGGTATTGTTTCTGCTTAAGATTGTGCATTAAAGGTCCCTTCTTCAATCAGGAGGCAAGACGCGTGAGAAAACCAACAAGAAAATTCCTAGCGGCTCCCACTGCCTTTATTGCGGTGCTATTTGCGCTGTCAGGATGCGGTAGTCCCGACTGGTTTCAGCCGCCACCCCAAGAGGGTCAGGTATGGACGAAGCCAGGAGCATCAAGCCCGGAGATATCCAAGGCCCTGCTTGAATGCGGTTCTGTGAGCGTATCCAGTCTGGGGGTTCCGCCACGAGAGGACAAAACTCCCAACCAGAGAGCGCAAATCCAGAGATGTATGTTTGCAGATGGTTTCACTATGACCGTACCAAAAAAGCAATGGTACTACTGCGAAACAAATCCCAGCTTACCGGCTTGCCAAGCGGGAGCGTCGGTTGTTCAACGTAGTGTCTCTCGCAGATTGCAGAGCAATTACTGTCGAAGAGAAAGCGACCTGCAGTTTTGCCTTCGTACCGCCGTCAATAAACACGCCTGTACCCAAAATGAACGCGGGGTTCCGGCTGAATGCCGTCCCTAGAACGCTTAGTGGGGCCAAGCCAGTATGAGACCTTCCATTGAGACGGTTTAAGCTTTTGCAGCATCGCTTTCAGGTGTCGTCCATGATCCGTTGAGACGTGTCCACCTCGTAAGGTCAATCGGAACATCTCTACCCTCCAGCCGACTGACATTTCTCCCCGAGTGATGGAAGAGTCACGCCAGCGCTCGGTTCAGCAGGCATCGAGCTATTACAACAATGCGGCGAGGCGTAGCGGTAAGGCAGCGCGACTTCTGTAACTTCTAACCCGGCTCCGATGCGAGTATACCAGCCGCCCCGCCCTAGGGCGATCAAGGTCGAGCACTCTATGTTCTCAATCTGTTGCGCTCTTAAGTGGAGAAAGTTATAAGGAAAAGTATAAAACCTTATAACTAAAAAAATTATAAGGAATCAGCCGTTTCCCTATAACGGAGCTATAGACAGATGAAGCAAATCGACCTGGTATATCGTACGGCGTTCGCGGAACTCGTGCAGCGGTCGTTTGACGCCCAATTCGAGGCAGACTTCCCGTTGGACGGTCGGTTCGTCTCGGTGCCCGTGAAGGGTCGCAATTACTGGTATTTCGAATACCCGACCGAAGACGGTGACAGGCGGCGGTATGTTGGGCCTGAAACCGACGAAGAGATCACAACCCGAGTTAATAAGCATAAGGAAGTGAAAGACGACATCCGGGAGCGGCGCAAGCTCGTCGGGATGCTCCTTCGCAGCGGCGGCATGGCGTCCCCTGATCGTTTCGCGGGCGAGGTGACGAAAGCCCTCGCTGACGCTGGCCTTTTCCGTCTCCGAGCGGTCCTCATTGGCTCAGTGGCATTCAGCTGTTATCCGGGGCTGCTTGGTGTCCGGCTCCCTAATTCCGTGATGCAGACCGGTGACGCGGACTTTGCGCAGGATTTTGCTATCTCGGCCGAGGTCGAGGACAGCTTACCGCCAGTCCTAGAAGTCCTGCAATCTGTCGACCCGACATTCCGAACTGTCCCGCATCAGGCCGACAAGGCAAAGGTTTCAGCCTTTACAAACTCGGTGAATTACCGTGTCGAATTCTTGACCAGCAATCGGGGTTCTGATGACTACACCGGCAAACCCTCCCCCATGCCTGCCCTGGGTGGTGCGTCTGCGGAGAACCTGAGGTTTCTTGATTACTTGATTTACGAGCCCGTGAGGACAGTGCTTTTGCACCGAGAGGGCGTGACCGTGAATGTTCCAGCTCCCGAGCGGTACGCCATTCACAAGCTGATCGTGGCCTCTCGACGGCGTACAGATGGTCTTGGACGAGCGAAGCGGGATAAAGACATACAGCAGGCTTCCTTGCTCTTTGAGGCGCTCGTGGACACGAGACAGGGCTATGCGTTGTCAGATGCCTATCATGAAGCGTGGAATCTTGGCACGGCATGGCAGGAGGGTATCCAATTCGGCCTGCAACTGATGGCGAAAGCGGGCAAGGAAGCCCTGGCGGACGCGCTCGGGTGAAGCCAGAAGAACTCGTTAGGGCGTGAAACATCGACATCATGCATCAAAACCGGACCGGTTTTAGATGACTTCAATCTTGATATACGTTCCCCATGAAATCCGACAATCTGCCGACCACCCCCCTCCATCTCGGCTTGTTGTTAGCGCAGTTGTGCCAATCCCAAATTCACCGAGCGCGCGAAAGTTCAGGGCGGGAAGATTGTCTCCAAAGCGAAAATGCCTGATCGAACGGGCTACAAAACTGACCGGCTGCAGGAGATAGAGGGCTTCAAGCCGAAGTTATCACAACAGTTCTAAGAGATGTATTTTACGCCTCTCGACACTTGGCGGCCGATGCACTCGAAATGCTGTATCTGCGCGGGCATTGTGCGCCTTTGCTGCGCATTCGGCCCTTCCCGTCACGCACACTTGCTCAGCCCGGTTTTTAACGACCGCAGGATGATGCCCCCAGCTGCAAAGGCGGCCAAGTCGTCAGCTCGGGACTGGCACTGCACAACGGTGCCCCGTCGCCTGCAGTTAAACCCTGATGTTGTGGTCGCAATTCGTGCCAGGGATATGCCCCGAGACGAGAGCGCGATCCGAACGTGCTGTTCCTCTCAGAGGCCACCGTTTTCGACGCGGCGTCCTTTGGGCGATTTGGCGAAGAAAGACTGGAGGGTTGCCTTGGCTTGGATGGGCAATCGAAACCGGCGCAATGATCACCGATTACGATAGAAAATCGCCGCCCGGGGTCATAATGTTGTCCGCGGTCAAGCAGATGAGGCGAGACCGTAATCCGGGAAAGCCCCTCCCTAGCGAGCGTTGGCTCAGTCGATGGCTCACTGCGGTCGGCCAGTCGCACGGCAATCGCTAACTTGCACGAATTTCCCCAGACGAACGTCATTCCTCGCCCAACAAACTTATGCCTGCCGGCGGCGCTCCGCTGACGCTGCGCCCCGCGGGTTGAGTTCGACTGTCATCCGGCCGCTCGATCGTGACCATCGGCAAAGCAAACCAAGGAGACACTGCCATGACCGATCTCGTCAACTTCATCCGCATCAACGCTGACAACACACTTTCCGGTAACATCGCATCCGTGGCCTACGACAGCACCCTCGCCAAAGCGCCTGTTTATCGCCTCTACGCCAAGTCACCCAAGGGCCGCCGTGTGGAAATCGGCGGCATCTGGAAGAAGCAGAACCGCGAAGGTGGCGACGACTTCACCCTTTCCGTCAACATCGGC
>NZ_JACAWV010000005.1:0-2500 GCF_013390595.1 Rhizobium sp. RM
ATGACTTTGCCTTTGGCGAAGTCTCATTCAGCAGATTTGTCTGCTGAGAAGTTGATATTATAACAAAAAAGGCCGCGATGTGCGGCCTCTGTTATGGGCTTGAGGCCCTTATGTGATGAGAAGATTTGAATGTTGCGTTTTGCAGACCTGGCAGCGACCTACTCTCCCGCGTCTTAAGACGAAGTACCATTGGCGCTGGGGCGTTTCACGGCCGTGTTCGGAAAGGGAACGGGTGCAGCCGCCCCGCGATAACCACCAGGTCGGCAAAACGCAACAAGCGTTGTTTTTCGAGAAGCTGGGAAGCGATTGCTTCGTTTGATTTGAACACGTCAATTCATCGTCGATGAACATGAACAATGAGAACGATCAAGCCGATCGAGCTATTAGTAACGGTAAGCTTCATGCATTGCTGCACTTCCACACCCGTCCTATCAACGTGGTCGTCTTCCACGGCTCTGATAGGGAACACTCGTTTTCAGGTTGGTTTCCCGCTTAGATGCCTTCAGCGGTTATCCATTCCGTATATAGCTACTCTGCTATGCCCTTGGCAGGACAACAGATCCACCAGAGATACGTCCATCCCGGTCCTCTCGTACTAGGGACAGATCCTGTCAATATTCCTACACCCACGGCAGATAGGGACCGAACTGTCTCACGACGTTCTGAACCCAACTCACGTACCGCTTTAAATGGCGAACAGCCATACCCTTGGGACCTGCTCCAGCCCCAGGATGCGATGAGTCGACATCGAGGTGCCAAACAACCCCGTCGATATGGACTCTTGGGGGTCATCAGCCTGTTATCCCCGGCGTACCTTTTATCCGTTGAGCGATGGCCCTTCCACACGGGACCACCGGATCACTATGACCGACTTTCGTCTCTGCTCGACTTGTCAGTCTCGCAGTCAGGCTAGCTTATGCCATTGCACTCGACGACCGATTTCCGACCGGTCTGAGCTAACCATCGCGCGCCTCCGTTACTCTTTCGGAGGCGACCGCCCCAGTCAAACTACCCACCATACACTGTCCCGGATCCGGATAACGGACCGCGGTTAGACATCCACGAAGATAAGGGTGGTATTTCAAGGATGGCTCCACAAGAACTGGCGTCCCTGCTTCAAAGCCTACCACCTATCCTACACATGCCTTGGCGAATGCCAGTGTAAAGCTATAGTAAAGGTGCACGGGGTCTTTCCGTCTGACCGCAGGAACCCCGCATCTTCACGGGGAATTCAATTTCACTGAGTCTATGTTGGAGACAGCGGGGAAGTCGTTACGCCATTCGTGCAGGTCGGAACTTACCCGACAAGGAATTTCGCTACCTTAGGACCGTTATAGTTACGGCCGCCGTTTACTGGGGCTTCAGTTCAGAGCTTGCACCCCTCCCTTTAACCTTCCAGCACCGGGCAGGCGTCAGACCCTATACGTCGTATTGCTACTTCGCAGAGCCCTGTGTTTTTGATAAACAGTCGCTACCCCCTGGTCTGTGCCACCCCATCATACTTGCGTAAAATGGGGTCACGCTTCTTCCGAAGTTACGCGTGCAATTTGCCGAGTTCCTTCAACATAGTTCTCTCAAGCGCCTTGGTATACTCTACCTGACCACCTGTGTCGGTTTCGGGTACGGTCTATACGGTGGAGCTATTTCCTGGAACCTCTTCGCCGCCCAACCAATCCAATAAGGTTGAACAACACACGAGATCCGTCACTACCACCAGGCCCACGAATATTAACGTGGTTCCCATCGACTACGCGTGTCCGCCTCGTCTTAGGGGCCGGCTAACCCTGCTCAGATTAACTTTAAGCAGGAACCCTTGGTCTTTCGGCGAGAGGGTCTCTCACCCTCTTTATCGTTACTCATGTCAACATTCGCACTTCCGATATCTCCAGCAGCCCTCACGGGTCCGCCTTCACAGACTTACGGAACGCTCCGCTACCACTTGCATTGCTGCAAATCCTCAGCTTCGGTGCATGGCTTTAGCCCCGTTACATTTTCGGCGCAAAGACCCTTATTTAGACCAGTGAGCTGTTACGCTTTCTTTAAATGATGGCTGCTTCTAAGCCAACATCCTGGTTGTTTTGGGATCCTCACATCCTTTCCCACTTAGCCATGACTTGGGGACCTTAGCTGGAGGTCAGGGTTGTTGCCCTTTTCACGACGGACGTTAGCACCCGCCGTGTGTCTGCCGACTAGTACTCCTCGGTATTCGGAGTTTGGTTAGGATCAGTAAGACGGTGAGTCCCCATAGCCCATCCAGTGCTCTACCCCCGAGGGTATTCGGTCGACGCTCTACCTAAATAGATTTCGCGGAGAACCAGCTATTTCCGAGTTTGATTGGCCTTTCACCCCTAGCCACAAGTCATCCCGAACTATTGCAACAGTTATGGGTTCGGCCCTCCAGTTGGTGTTACCCAACCTTCAGCCTGCTCATGGCTAGATCACTCGGTTTCGGGTCTAATGCAACTAACTAAATCGCCCTATTCAGACTCGCTTTCGCTAC
>NZ_JACAWV010000009.1 GCF_013390595.1 Rhizobium sp. RM
GCCGATGTTGACGGAAAGGGTGAAGTCGTCGCCACCTTCGCGGTTCTGCTTCTTCCAGATGCCGCCGATTTCCACACGGCGGCCCTTGGGTGACTTGGCGTAGAGGCGATAAACAGGCGCTTTGGCGTTGGTGCTGTCGAACTCTTCACCGACGATGTCGAGGTCATAGGCGATGGATGCGATGTTGCCGGAAAGTGTGTTGTCTGCGTTGAAGCGGATGAAGTAGACGACATCGGTCATGGCAGTGTTTCCTTGGTTTGCGTTACCGATGGTCACGATCAAGCGGCCGGACGACAGTCAGCACAAATGCCAGGGCATTTGTCGCGGGGACTGCACCCGCAGGGCCACAGCGTCAGCGGAGCGCCGCTGGCAGGCAGGAATTTGTCTCGCGAGGAACGACATCAGTCAGGGGAAATTCGTGCCTGTGGCGGTTGCCGTACGACTGGCCGGCCGCAGTGACCCATCAACTGAGGCAACGCTCTCCAGGGAAAGACTTTGACAACGTTCCGGCTTCGTCTCATCTTCTTGACCGCGGACAACATGATGCCGGCGCGGCAAGTTCCATCGCGATCCTTGATCGTCACGCCGGTGTTGATTGCGCCAACCAAGCCAAGGCAACGCTCCAATCCTTGTTCGCCAATACGCCAGAAGGGCGTCGCGCCGATTACGGCGACCTACGAGAGGAACAGTATGTCCGGATCGGCCTATTACCTCGACGGAATATTTCTGGCACGGATTGCGAACACAACACCGGGGTACACTTGCAAGAGACGTGACGCGGTGCGCGTTGCCAGCCCCGAGCTGACGACGTCGCCAACTTGTAGCCAGGAGCATCATCCTGCCCACGAGCGGGTTCTTTTCGACCTTGGGGGTAGGGCGCGACGGGCCGCAGGATTGGGTAACACGAGCCGGAATACTATTTGCGCGCCGACAAAGCGGATAACTCCGTTTTATGCAATTTTGTCGTTCTGATGAAAGCGCAATCTTTCGACTGGCGTAGCCCGATTCCGCTCCCTGAATTTGCGAATAAGGACGCTTCCGAGCTGCCGTCTCGTCGATGCGACTGGAGACGGAAGTATTCCGCTTCGCGCCAGCACTAAGTTTCCGGCCAACCACCAAAACGCTGAAAAAAGGGCGGGCAGGGGTGCGCGAGTTAAAGGGTCGAAAGGAGGGTTCCCCTCGCCCCATCGATCAGTTTGAAAAGCTCGTCTTATGCTGCTTTGGATGGCTTGTCGGAAGTCTTCGGCAGAACCGACAATTTGACACCGAGCGCTTTAGCCACGCCAATAAGGGTTGAAAGCTTTGGATCACCACTTTCGCTGAGTGCCTTATAGAGCGCTTCGCGCGTTACGCCCGCTTCCTTGGCAACTGAACTCATTCCGATGGAACGGGCTACATCACCCAGCGCATGAGCGATCAGTGAAGGATCTCCATCCTCAAATGCGGCCTCGATGTATGCGAAACGCTCTTCCGGCGTTTTCAGGTGATCAAGAACATCAAAGCGGGTCGTTTCGAGTACCATGTCAGATCTCCTTAGCCATTTTTTTTGCCTGAGCGATATCGCGGCTTTGCGACGACTTATCACCACCGCACAGTAGAATGACCAAGGTACGTCCTGTGTAGGTCAAATACAGGCGATAACCCGGTCCGTAATCGATGCGCATCTCGCTGACGCCTTCTCCGACAGCTTTTATATCGCCGGGATTTCCAAGCTCTAGCCGTCGAATTCGGATGGCGATCCGTGCCGCTGCATTTCGGTCTCGCAACGTACTCAGCCAATCAGAGAAAACAACGGTCTGGCGGACTTCGATCATGTGTGAACTATAATTTACAGCAGCCAAAAACGCAAGTGAAATGTGAACTATAGTTAACACGAACGCCGGCCGCAGTGGTAGGGGGTACTGGCGACCGGCGGCGACCGAATTCATTCTGCCGCCACGGACGAAACCCATCAAACTCGCGAGTACGTTTCAACGTCTGATTAACACGCCCCAACGCCGACCTCCATCTGCCAAAAGAGGGGAACCATTTCTCTATTGGTGCGCTGATGAAGAAGGAAGGAGAATAAGATGGACGACCAGGTCAGGAATTTAAGAGTCTTCGCAGGAGGAGCGGATGCGTTTTATCGCGAGGCAGGCCCACGGGCGCGCCGGTCCTACTATTACCTCACGGCTATCCCTGCTCATCGCAATACTTGGTCACCCACCGTCCTCCCACGGCGATCATATGGGGACCACAATAGCACTACATGCCTGAACAATCCGCCCGCGCTTACCTTCGTGATTTGCCCGAAGCATCTTTGCACCTCCTGGATGGAGGTCACTGGCTGCTTGAAACGAACCTCCACGAGGTTGTGCCAATCATGAGGCGAATTTTAGAGAGTTTGGAGTGGTGATTCACTCTGTGGCATCGGTGCGCGTTACCGATCCATGCTAATTTCGCTGTCACCCTGCTCGTCGCGCGCTTCCATTGCGATGTCGTGAAGCGCCTGCGTGTTTTCAGGGTCATACTCTGCCGACAAGATAACGCTCAGGAACGCAGCGCGAGCGATCTCCTTCTTAGAAGCTTTAGGGTGACGTTGTTTCACGGCATCGATCAAGGCCTTAGGCTTCATGTCCGGAACGGCCAAGTCTCTGATTGTGCTCGCAATGTCCTCGATCTCACGAAGTTTCTTATTCTGCATTGGGCCTCCTAGTTCAGGCAGGCATGATCGCATAACTAAGTCGTTCTTTTGTGACAGGCGAAAGATCCAGCGGGTTCGATCAGGCAATGCACGGATGGTTCGCTACGTTGAATAGCGGCTGCCTTGCCCAGAAGCAGCCGTTCGCAGCCGCCTGCCTAGCGATCCTAAGTTGTCGAGGCAGCCCCCGACTGGAACACCATTCGTTCCGGACAAGGCAAGGATGACGGACCGTGCCAGCCGATCATGGATCTGATCGCTCTTGCGCGATTCTGACGGGTTTGCACAAAATGGACCAGGTGGCCATCCGTGGCGGAATTGCCGGAAACTAGGACGCTCGGGGGGAGGGGTGGGGTCAAAAGCGTTGACCGAGGCAGGGATTGCAGAAAAGTCGGTGATCTCTTGAGAGGAGAGGGCCGCGTACCGCGGCTCTAGTATCCACCGCTGTTCCGCCGATCCTCGTCGAAATCTGCCGGAAAGACCGCAAAACCAGTCGTTTCCGCTCATCCCGGGCGACCGAGAGCCGGTGTCGATCCACTTAATTAAGCGGAATCAATCTCCTTGGAATGATAGAGTCTGTTGCCTGCCAGGATCATTGGAATCTTCCGGGTTAGCCGAAATGCGCCAAAAGCAGACGTAACACTACGTCAGAAATGATGGTCCAAGGCCACTTTGATTCCATGACTCGTTGGTTTTTGACAAACGGGCGTGGGGGAAATAAACTCTGCCTCTCTGATAGGAAGGCTCGGACAGAAATTCGTGGCTTTTCCAAAGCTCAGTTAGCAGCATGCCGACCAAACGCCGTCTTTTAAGTCGCGTTGTCATCACTAGGCGACCTGTTTCATTTGCATCAAAGCCTGCCAACTGCGGCGCGATTTCGTATACCGACAAGATCACAGTATGCGGTTGTTTTGCATCAGGTGTCACTTCCACGACTATGCCGCCTGGCTCATCGCATAAGGCGACTCGCGTAGCCGAGTTCGTTAAGACCGCGTCGCAAATGTCTAAAAGCGCGGCCGGAGCATCGGTAAATACCCCGCTGACACGAAAACCCGAAATTTGCCCTCGGTGAACAAAGATCAGTTCGCTCCACCCATGAAGGTCAAAGTTGAAATAGAGCTGAATTCTTTCATCGGCTTTGCTGACATCGCTGCACATTCACACCAGTTAGCGTTTTTGCGCCGAGTAAGCCAGTGTTTCCGGTATGGGCCGAAAGCGGTCTGGCCCGTTCAAATCTACCAGCGATAGGCGATCTTTGTTGGGTGTGTATGCCGCCGCTAGAGACTCTTTGGTTTGTGGGAGGCGTGTCTTTCTATATCATCGGGAGCCAACCCGTACCGATAAATTGCTGTGAAATTAAAGTAAGAAATAATAGAAAGCATAAGCGGTACGAAAAAGATTGGTATCCCTAGGTCTCCTATTTTGTAAAGCTCAATCAAGATCCACAGTAAATCAACCAATATGAAACCGATCAGAGCAACGCATGTCTTTTTTTTGCTCAGTGGAAAGGTCCACCGAACATCAAACGCATAAAAAAATACTAATAAACATTCAACAAAAGCGAAACACGTCCGCGTCGCAGCTACGATCTCGAAATCATTCGCGTGTCCCATCAAAGCCGTCACCGCCAAAGCTAGACTGGATACTGAATAAATTTTCCAGATCGATTTGGTCATAATTGCTTTTTTCTCGCGTCTCGCATGGTGCATATTCTCAGATATACGGGGGATCGTGTCCCGCTACAGGTTACGATCGCGTAAATCCTAAGCCGTCACGACAAGAGCACGTTCTGCAGCAACGTTCACATTCTTTGTGCAACAGTAGCGCGTCTGGCGTCGGCGAGATCAGGAATGAAGCGCGCAAGCCGCCGCAACGTCGGTCGGTTGATTGCAGTCAAGCGCTGGGTCGAAATGCAACTTCCTCGCCAACAGATGAGCCGAGCCAGTCAGGAGTTGCGCCTTGAATGGCCCGTCGATGTTCGTCATCCGTGAGGCCACGAACTGTCGCATCGATTGCATCTGGATGATGCTCGAATACCGAAGCCAAGATAGAAATTGCGTTCTCGACTGGAGAGCCTAGATCATTGAAGACGGTCATCCAGTTAGTGCCAGATACCCTCCGTATCTCATCAGCCACTATAAGGTTGGCTGCCGAACTGACGATCCATACGTCACATTCGGTGTCGGCCTTGGTGAGCGAGTAGTTTGGATCAACCGACACTATGATTGGCGTTGCCATCCTGGGCCCTCCGCGTAAACGGGACCTTACGACAGAGCCATGTTGTCCGCAAAGGGCCGATTGCAGACCTAAAGGAGCCTCGCCGCTTTCCCGCTACGCCTCGTGGCATTGTTGTAATAGCTTGAGGCCTGCTGTACGGAGCGATGCTTTGACTGCTCCATCGCCTCGGGGAGGGGAATCCCTCGATTGGCGGCTTCGGTCAGATAACCGGATCGAAGCCCGTGGGCGGAAAAGTCTTCCGGGTTTAATCCGGCCATGACTGCCCTCTGTTTGAGGATAGCGTTGACCGACTGCGGACAGGTCGCGGATGTTGTCCGACGCACAGGTCGCCAGCAACTTTTCCAGAACATCACTAGTGACAGCCTTGGCGCTTTTGCGCTTGCGTGGACGCGGTGTCGCACGGACCGCGAGACGGATAGCCGAT
>NZ_JACAWV010000022.1 GCF_013390595.1 Rhizobium sp. RM
TCATGGTCTCGACCAGGCTGAAGATCGTCATCCTTGCTCCCAACGTTGGCTTTGACCAGTGCGTCGAGAGGCGAGACTGTCGCATCTCTAACTGGCCCAACTGTCGCATTACTAAATAGCCCTTACACACAAAGATCGCATAAGATAGATTATGGAACTTTTGTAGGTGCTGGAACAGGCTGAATTGGCTGGATTACGGTCTTTTCAGGCGTTTTAAGCCCCTCAGTCGTTATTCTGCGTTCTGATGTAAGCTGTGACGTAACAGCTCGTCTTCCACTTTGTGCACCAGGTCTTCTGTTGGCTCTTCGCCCTGAAGTCGCAGTGTGGGTTTGGTTTGTTTGCTCAGCCAGCGCTCGTGCTGTGCCAGGTTGCGTCCCGTAAACGACGGGTCGTCGTAGCGTGATGCCCAGTCGCGGAATGCCTGATGGGTCTCGTGCATGTCGCCGCCTGGCAGGATGCGTGTGCCGTGGCGTTCGCTCTCGCGTGCGTCGAGGCGTTGAAGCCTTGTTGGCGTTGGCGTGTGCAGGAAGATGATGAGATCGATGTTGTCCATCAGGGCGTCGCCCCAGACCATGCATGAACCGGTCAGTATCCAGCCAGCCAGTGCAGCCTGCTGTTCCTGCATCTGCCGTACGCGGTCCTGTGGTGGACGTTTGGTGGTGAATGGCGGATCGGTCGGCATCCAGTAGAAATCATCGACATCGAGCTGCGGTACGGAAAACCGCTGCGATAGCGCCGCGCCGAGCGTCGAGACGCCGCAGCAGGACGCTCCGGTGATGTGTATGCGCGGTAAAGTCGTCATCGGCTTTGGTCCTGGGTATGTTTCTGCAAGAGGATGCTGCTTTAACGCGGCTCGCCGTCGGGCTCAATCACCGGGTGGCAGACAAGCGTGCAACGCGTTTGGCGCGGCAATGGGGCTCCCATGCCGCGCCGATCTTTCAGACCGGAACGCGCTTCCAGGCCCGGACTTTTTCGATGTTGCGTTCCGAACGCGAGACGATTTCGAACTCGAATTCATCGCCGGAAACACGTTCGCCAACGTCTGGAAGACGGTTGAGACGCCACAGGATATAGCCCGCGACAGTCGAATAACGGTCGGCATCGTCGACCAGATCGATATCGAGAAGATAGGATGCGCGTCTGACGTCGACAGCGGCATCGATGATCCACGAACCGTCTTCCGCCTGCTCTGAAATGAGCTGTTCTTCGCCCTCCTCCGGAAACTCGCCGGCAATCGCCTCGAGAATGTCTGTCGGTGTGGCGATGCCCTGCAGCGTACCGTATTCGTCGATGATGACGGCCATCTGCAGCGGCGATTTGCGCATCTGTTCCATGACCTGCAGCGCCGTGGCGCTTTCATGCACGACAAGCGGTTCGCGCAACGAATGGTCGAGATCGAGCTTTCCATCGCGGAGAAGATCGCGCAGCAGATCCTTCGTTGCAGCAACGCCAAGGAAGGCATCGAGCTTGCCATCCGCCAGCAACAGCCGCGAGCGGTCGATTTCCAGCAGGCGGTGTCTCAGCACCTCAGGATCGGCGCCGATATCCAGCCAGTCGAGTTCGGTGCGCGGCGTCATGATGGAAACAACCGGGCGTTCGCCCAGTGTCAGCACGCCACGGATCATGTCCTTTTCCTCGGATTTGAACAGCTCGCCGCGCGCTGCCTGTTCGGCAATCACATCGGCGGTCTCGCCAAGCGGCTGCTCGCCGACCCGGCCGCCCAGAAGCCGCAGAATGGCGTCTGACGTCCGCTCGCGCATGTCGCCGGCGGTGATGCGCTTTTCACGATTGCGCCTGCCGATCTGGTTCGCCGCTTCGATCAGCACGGAAAAACCGATGGCGGCATAGAGATAGCCCTTGGGCAGATGGAAACCGAAACCTTCGACAATCAGGCTGAAACCGATCATCAGCAGGAAGCCAAGGCACAGAATGACGACGGTCGGGTGTTTCGAAACGAACGACATCAGCGGCTTCGACGCTGCCATCATCACGGCCATGGCCACACAGACGGCGGTAATCATGACCCAGAGATTGTTGACCATGCCAACGGCGGTAATGACGCTGTCGAGCGAGAAGACCGCATCGAGCACGACGATCTGCACGATCACCTGCCAGAAAACGGCATGAACGACCTTGCCCTCCTTGGGCTTGTGCGCGCCTTCCAGCCGCTCGTGCAGTTCAATGGTGCCCTTGGCAAGCAGGAACGCGCCACCAAGGATGAGAATGATATCCCGGCCGGAGAAGGAGAAATCCGCGATGGTGAACAGCGGACGGGTCAGTGTCACGATCCACGAGATCGAAAACAGCAGGAGAACGCGCATGACCAGCGCCAGCGACAGGCCGATAAGCCGCGCCCTGTGGCGTTGATGCGGTGGCAGCTTATCGGCAAGGATCGCGATGAAGACGAGGTTGTCGATACCGAGAACCACTTCGAGAACGATAAGCGTAACGAGGCCGATCCAGATGTTCGGATCTGCAAGGAATTCCATGTTCAGGGGCCTTTATGGGAACGGGCGCAAACGCAAAAAGCCCCGGACAAACCATCCGTGGCGAAAACCCGTCGTGTTGAGAAAAACAAGAAAGGACGAGGCTGGCTTAGCGGTTCGCAAGCCAGCCTCGTTCGGTGTCGACTACTGTCGCTACTACTGTCGCCTTCGTCAGGCATAAGGGTAAAACATCCCGTTATCAGTCAAATCTTGTGTTGGCGGACCTAGCAGATTTGCGGCGGCAACAAAAGCGGGTTTCGTCTCAGCGACCGCAGCAAGGGGCGGGAATTGACAATTTCTGCGCGCAAACAGGCGTTTTTACGGCCATAAACTTTCCGTGAAGTGCAATCTTCGCGATAGGTAAACCGCCCTCACCCATCGCACCGGTGCGGCTGCAACAGGCATCGTTGTCGCCGTTACGCCGCAGCCGGCGGCGCCTGTGCGTAGCACACATCGCCTTCACGAACTCGTGTCTGCAACCGGTGAAACATCCGGCCGTGATCGCCCGAATACAGACATACGCAGCCGATGAACGGCCTGCGGACGTTGAAGAGGAGATCACTTATGAACCGTTCCACGCTCACCCTCGCTTTGGCAGGCTCGCTCGCCAGCGCCGTCGCATCCGTGTCCTTTGCTGCACCGCTGACACCGGAACAGATGGCCGGAAACGAGAAATGCTACGGCATTGCCCTCAAGGGTCAGAATGATTGCGCTGCCGGCGCCGGCACCACCTGCGCCGGAACCTCCACCATGGATTACCAGGGCAACGCCTGGAAGGCTGTTCCCGCCGGCACCTGCACCACGATGAACGTGGATGGCCACAAGGGCATGCTGGAACCATCAAAAAGCTGAGCTGCGACAACTGGAGGCCCGCTAGCCGGGCCTCCCCTCATCCGTCAAAACCGGGAGACCAGCAATGACCGTTTCAGCAGACCGCGCCACCGTCCTGCCACCTCGCGCCGGCCTCGGCCTCAAGCCGGAGCATTATGAAACAATTCTGGAGACGAGGCCGGATATCGGCTTTTTCGAAGTCCACGCCGAAAACTACATGGGGGCCGGTGGCCCGCCGCACCGGTATCTTGAAGCCGTTGCAGCGCTTTATCCGCTGTCGCTGCATGGCGTCGGCCTGTCGATCGGTGCAGCCCGCGATCTTGACACCGAGCATCTGAAACGGCTTCGCGGACTTGTCGATCGCTACCGGCCGCAGAGCTTTTCGGAGCATCTGGCCTGGTCGACCCATGACACCGGTTTCCTGAACGATCTCCTGCCCTTGCCCTACACGGTCGAAACGCTGTCGCGGGTCATCGCCCATGTTGATGAGACCCAGCAATGGCTGGGCAGGCAACTGCTGCTCGAAAATCCCTCGACCTATGTGCTGTTTTCCGAAAGCACCATCGACGAGGTGGATTTCCTCACCGCCATCGCCAACCGAACCGGATGCGGGCTGTTGCTTGATGTGAACAATGTCATGGTCTCGGCTGTGAACCATCGCCTTGATCCCGTTGCCTATATCGACCGTTTCCCGGTCGAACTGGTGGGTGAAATCCACCTTGCCGGTTATGACGAGACCGTCGATGGCGTCGGAGACCGGCTGCTGATCGATGCCCACGGCAGCGAAGTCAGGTCTGACGTTGTCGAGCTTTACCGGCATACGCTCTCGCGCAGCGGCGTCTTGCCGACCCTGATCGAATGGGACAACGACGTGCCGGACTTTGCCACGCTTCAGGCAGAAGCGGTGCGCGCCGATGCGATGTTGAACGAAGCGGCCCTGAAGCGCCGCGCCATCAGGGCGGCATGACCATGGGATTTTTTGAAAGCCAGAACGCATTTGCCGCCGCCCTCCTCCATCCGGACAAGCCGATTCCGCACGGCATTACCACAGCGCGGGGGGCTGCCGATCCCGCACGGTTTGCCGTCTATCGCAACAATGTCTATGTCGGGCTGACAACGGCGCTGGCGCAGCGCTTTCCGGTGACAAGACGGCTTGTCGGCGCTGACTTCTTTGCCGGCATGGCGCGTGCCTATGCCGCCGATCACAAGCCGCCCTCACCGCTCATCATGCATTATGGAGATGATTTCCCGGATTTTATCGCGGCCTTTCCGCCTGCGGCGTCTCTTGCCTATCTCGCGGATGTAGCGCGGGTCGAGGTGGCGTGGACGAGGGCCTATCACGCGGCAGACAGAGTGCCGCTTGAGGTCGCACGGCTCGCCGCCATTTCGCCCGAACACCTGCTCAACAGGGCGCTTGTCCCGCATCCCTCCGCCCAGCTCGTGCAGTCGCCGTTTCCAGCCGGAAGCATCTGGAGCGCCCACCAGGGCGAAACGGTGACACCGGTTGAAAACTGGCGGGCGGAAACCGTGCTTGTCATGCGGCCGGCCATGCAGGTCGAAATCAGTGTCCTGCCACCGGCAGATGCCGCCTTCGCGGCGCGCCTGCTTGCAGGCGCACGCCTTGGCGAAGCAGCCGAGACCGCCTTGGCGGAAACATCGTCGTTTGATTTCGGATCGGCCTTGATCGGCCTGATCGGCCTTGGCGCCTTCAGCGCCGTTGAACACCGTGAAGGGGACCTTCCATGACCACAGACCTTGCCTCCACACGCAGCCTCGGTGGCGCGCTCACAGCACTTCATCGCCACGCCGAATGCCTGCTTGCCTCCATTCCGCAATCATTGCCGCTATTGGCGCTGCGGCTTGGCCTGGCAATTCCGTTCTTCAAATCGGGACTGACCAAGTGGGACGGATTTCTGACGTTATCAACCGGCGCCAGATATCTGTTCGAACAGGAATTCAGGCTGCATATCTTCGGCAGCCTTATCCCCTACCCCATGCCGCTGGTCATGGCGGCAGCATCCGGCATTGCCGAACTCGTTCTGCCCGTGCTGCTGGTTCTCGGCCTTTTCACCCGTTACGCCGCCTTGGGTCTGCTGGTCATGACGGCGGTGATCCAGCTTACCGTTCCAGACGGCTGGGCCAATTTCCACCTGCCCTGGGCCGCCATGGCACTGACCCTGGTGGTCTATGGCGGTGGCAGGATCGCGCTGGATGCGCTGTTGAATGGCCACCGGTCCTAAAGCTCGCCGGATGCCTCGCGGCGTCGCTGTTCCAGTTCTTCGCTGTAGCGGCGCAGCGTGTGGCTTTCGGTCAGCAGGCCGACGGGTCGGTTTTCGATCTTGTCGTTGACGACGACGAGCGCTTCGCTCTCGGAAGCATCGAAGGCGGCTGCGGCCTGGCGGGCGTTCATGGTCGGCAGCAGCACGTCGTTCTTGTATTGCAGATAGGTTTCAAGGCTGATGGTTTCAGGGTCGCGGTCCATCGGGTCGGCGTAGATTTCCGGCACCAGCACGATGCCCGCATAACGTCCGTCATCGTGGGTCATGATGACACGCTGCGTCGAACCCAGCGGAAACTTCTCCTTGAAGGCTGGAAGCCCCATGCTGACATTGGCCTTGCGAATGTCGGCACGCATCATCTTGCCAACCGTCAGGTCGCGTATCCAGCCGATATCATGGGCGCTGCGAATGCTCTCGCCGCGCAGGTGGAAACGCCATGTGGCAAAGGAGTAGCCGAAGGTCGTTCGCACCACGAGCGAGGTGGTGATGACGGCATCCAGCACCAGAACCGAAATCTGGAAGTCTCCGGTCAGTTCCAGCGCCAGGAATGTCATGGTCAGCGGCCCGCCGATGATGGCGGCGGCAAAGGCGCTCATGCCGATCACGGCGTAGACGATCGGCGATGTCGAACCGTAACCGATATAGGGCGCGCAGATCGCGAAGATCTTGCCCAGCAGCGCCCCCATGAACAGCGATGCGAAGAACAGGCCGCCACGGAAGTTCGAACCGATGGAGATGGCGCTGGCTGCGGCTTTCAGCAGGAACAGGCCCGCCAGCGCGTAAAACGGCAGGTCGGCATCGATGTTGAGATGCAGCGCGCCGTGGCCGCTGGACAGAACCTGTGGCGAAATCAGCGCCAGCGCACCGACCGCCGTGCCGCCGATTGCCGGGCGCAGCCAGCTTGGAATGGCGCTTTTGCGGGCCGTTTCCTCGATGAAGGATACCGCCTGCATGAGGCCGATGCCAATCACCGCGCAGAGAATGCCGAGAATGATCGTCGGCACGTAATCGGGTGCTGTCACCCGGTTTGCGTCGAAGACATCGATGGTCAGCCCATGCCCGCCGATCAGGCCGGTGACGACAGTGGCAACCAGTGCGGACACGATGAGCGGTGCCAGTGTGACGACGGTATAGGTGCCGATGATGAGTTCGATGGCGTAGAATGCCCCGGTTAGCGGCGCATTGAAGGCCGACGCGATCGCACCCGCCGCCCCGCAGCCGACGAGGATACGCATGTCCCCTCGCCGCAGTTTCAGCTTGATGCCAAGCTTCGACGCAACGCCGCTGGCGATCTGCGTGTAACCGGCCTCCAGCCCCACGGAGGCGCCAAAACCGTTGGAAACGATGTTCTGCACGCAAACGAGAATGCTGTCCGTCAGCGACAGACGCCCGCCATGCAGCGCATTGGCCTCGATGGGGTCGACCATCGGTTTCTTGCGGGTTCGCGACAGGATGAAGAGGATGATGCCGAGAATGACGCCGCCGATCATCGGCCCCAAAAGCACCACCCGCCCGGAGAGATCGCTGCTGCTTAAACGCTCGACGCCGAAGACCAGAACATGCAGCGCCGTGCTCAAGGCACCGATCAGTGACACCAGAAGACCGGCGGCAATGCCAATGACAACCGCAAGCGCCACAAGCCCCAGTTCGCCGCGCCGGAACATGGCGCGCAGACGGCTGGCACGCAGATTGTCGAAAAAGCTTGCCATACTCGGTGCACGGAAAGGCTTGGTCGACATGATGTTCCTTTGCAGGCGGTATCAGAGGGCTTCGATCTCGACCTCGAAACGCATTTGGTCGTAAGCCGGTTCAACATGATCAGGCGTTTCACGCATCACCGTATCGTAATCGAGCGGAATATGCATGTGGGTCAGGATGGCTCTTTTCGGGCCGATCCGCTCGATCCAGTCGAGGGACTGCTCCAGCGACAGATGGCTCGGGTGATAACGATACTGCAGCGCATCGATCACCAGCACATCGAGGCCCGCAAGCTTCGGCAGCGATTCAGCCGGAAAATCGCTTACATCGGTGCAATAGGCGACGTTGCCGATGCGAAACCCCAGCGAATGCACATCGCCATGCTGCTGCATGTGGGCGTGGAAGGTGATCGGCCCACCTGCCCCCTTGACCACGACAGGCTTTGCAATGTCCTCGATCAGCCGTGGCTCGACGATCGGTGGATAGTTGCTGCCCGGCGGTGTTTCCAGGCAATAGGCAAAACCCTGATGAATGCGCTTCATCGTCACCGGGTCGGCCAGTATCGGAATGCGGTTCTTCTGCAGGGCGAAATAGATGCGCAGGTCATCGATGCCGTGCAGATGGTCGGCATGGGCGTGCGTGTAGAGCACGGCATCCACGGCCTCCACCTTCGCGGCAATCATCTGCTGGCGAAAATCCGGTCCGGTGTCGATGACAACCGTGGTCTTGCCGCCATTGGGGGCAATCTGCTCCACCATGAAGGCGGCGCGCGTCCTGCGGTTCTTCGGGTTGTCGGGGTTGCAGGCGCCCCAGTCACCGTTGATACGCGGTACGCCGGGCGACGAAGCGCATCCGAGCACGGTAAAACGGCGCCGATAGCCTGCCACGCCTCACACCCTTGTCATCTTGGAAAAGCAGCGAAACGCATTTTCCGTGGTGATTTCGGCCATGCGCTCATAGGAAACGCCATGCACCTCGGCCAAAACCTCTGCCGTGTTGACGACATAGGACGGCTCGTTGCGCTTGCCGCGCCAGCGCTTCGGCGCAAGGTACGGCGCATCGGTTTCCACCAGCAGCCGGTCAAGCGGCACGGTCGCGGCGATATCGCGGATATCCTGCGATTTCGGGAAGGTCAGAATGCCGGAGAAGGAGACGTAGCCGCCCAGCTCCACGCCCACCCGGGCAAGTTCGGGCCCGGCCGAGAAGCAATGCAGGATAAAGGGGAAAGCCCCCTTGCCGCTTTCATCCGTCAGGATCGAAATCATGTCTTCATCGGCGCTGCGGCTGTGAATGACGAGCGGCAGTTTCGTGACGCGGGCAGCTTCGATATGGCGCAACAGACCGGTTTTCTGGTCTTCCGGCGTCTGCGTATCGTAGAAATAATCGAGCCCGGCCTCGCCGATCGCCACGATCTTGTCGTGGCTGTTGGCCAGCCGGATCAGGTCTTCGGCCTGAATGTCCAGCTCCTCGTTCGCACTGTTCGGGTGCGTGCCGACAGAGCAGAACACGGACGGATATTTCTCGACGATCTTCAGCAGTTCCGGCAGACGCCGCACTCTGGTCGAGATCGTCACCATCTGGCTGACGCCGGACGCGTGAGCGCGGGCGATGATCTCGTCGCGCTCAGCATCGAAGTCCGGAAAATCCAGATGGCAATGGGTATCGATCAGCATGGCGCTCAAGCCTCTGGCGCCACGTAACGCGGGAAGACCGGCTTCGGTGCTTCAAGTGGCGTGCCCGGTACCAGACGGCCAGCTTCGCCAAGCGCTGCGAAGTCGCGCTTGTCCGCCGGTGCTGCCACCAGATCCAGCAGCTTGTCGCACGATTCCGGCATGAACGGCTGCAGCAGAATGCCGATCTGGCGCACCACTTCTGCCGTTACGTAAAGCACGGTGCCCATACGCTCCGGGTCGGTCTTTTTCAGCGCCCAGGGTTCCTGGCTGGCGAAATAACGGTCGGTTTCCGAAACAACGGCAATGATGGCGGCAAGCGCGCGATGGATAAGCTGCTTGTCCATTTCCTCGCGGCAGATGGCCAAAAGCCCATCGGCGGAAGCCAGCATCGCCTTGTCTTCGTCGTTAAAGGCGCCGGGCGTCGGGATCTGGCCGTCGCAATTCTTCACGATCATCGACAGAGAGCGGCTGGCAAGGTTGCCGATACCGTTGGCAAGGTCCGCATTGATGCGGGTGGCGATGCCTTCTTCGCTGTAGCTGCCGTCCTGTCCGAAGGAAACTTCGCGCAGGAAGAAGTAACGCACCGGGTCGAGACCGAAATGGTTCACCAGATTGACCGGATCGACAACGTTGCCGAGCGACTTCGACATCTTCTCGCCCTTGTTGAGCAGGAAGCCGTGGGCAAAAACGCGCTTGGGCAGCGGCAGACCGGCGCTCATCAGGAAGGCAGGCCAGTAGACCGCGTGGAAGCGGATGATGTCCTTGCCGATGATGTGCACGTCGGCCGGCCAGTATTTGGCGCGCGGACCGTTCTTGTCTTCGATGTAGCCGGTCGCGGTGATGTAGTTGGTCAGCGCGTCGACCCACACATACATGACGTGCTTGGGATCGTTCGGAACCTTGATGCCCCAGTCGAAGGTCGTGCGCGAGATCGACAGATCCTTCAGGCCCGACTTGACGAAGGACATGATTTCGTTGCGACGCTCGGCCGGGCCGATGAAGTCGGGCTGGTCTTCATAAAGCTTCAGCAGCTTGTCCTGATATTCGGACAGCTTGAAGAAGTAGCTTGCCTCTTCCACCCATTCCACCGGCGTGCCCTGCGGCCCGTAGCGAACGCCATCGGCGCGCACTTCGGTTTCGTCTTCGGCGTAATAGGCTTCATCGCGAACGGAATACCAGCCGGCGTAGCTATCCTTGTAGATATCGCCATTGTCGGCCATCAGGTTCCAGATGTTGCGCGACGTCTCGTGGTGACGCTCTTCCGTGGTGCGGATGAAATCGTCGTTCGAGGCGTTGAGCAGCTTGCCCATTTCGCGGAACTGGTCGGAGTTGCGCTGCGCCAGTTCTTCCGGCGTGATGCCTTCGGCACGGGCCGTCTGCTGCATCTTCTGGCCGTGTTCGTCGGTTCCGGTCAGGAAGAAGACGTCCTTTCCATTCAGGCGCTGGAAGCGCGCCATGGCATCGGTCGCAATCAACTCGTAGGCATGGCCGATATGCGGCTTGCCGTTAGGGTAGGAAATCGCGGTGGTGATGTAGAAAGGTGTCTTGTCTGTCATGACGCTCGATCGGCTTTGCGGACTGTTTTTTGGATAGACCGCTCTTAAACCATTGTTCGCACCAGCGAAAGCGAAAGCCGCACGATTTGTACGATCTATCGGTTTCAGACGCCGCGAATGTCTTCGAGGATGGACAGCACCATCTGTTTCTTGTCGAGATTGTAGGCGGTTGCGACCGTAATGCGCTCCGAAAGCGTGGAAGAAAGTCGCGCATGCCGCTCTGCAGCATTGATGTCGCCGGCAATCGCCAGCGCCCTCGCCTGATCCATCAGCGCTTCGGTGGCATGTTCCATGAAGAAGCCCAGAATGACATCGCCGTCCTTCTGCGCCAGCACGTCTGCCAGCTTGTGCATCAGCTTGCGCGCTGCTGGGCCTTCCGCCGTCATCACCTCGGAAAATACCTCGACGATATCGCTGCCGCCATAGTTCACCAGCTTCAATGCCTGCGCCACGCTGCCCTTGGAGGCTGCAAGCAGCGCATCGCGCTTTTCGCCGCTGGTGCTGATGTCGAGATTGTCGAGCGCCCGGACCATGTCGTTGTCGGACAGCGGCAGCATGCGCAGCGGCATGCAGCGCGAACGGATGGTCGGCAGCAGCTTTCCCGGCGCATGCGAGAGAACCAGGAACATCGCCCGTTTCGGCGGCTCCTCGAGAATTTTCAGGATCGCGTTGGCGGCGTTACGGTTCAGATCGTCAGCCGGGTCGATGATGACGATACGCCAGTTGCCGGTGCCCGAGGTCTGCGAGAAGAAGTGTCCTGCCCGCCGCACCTCGTCCACGGTAATGGCGGATTTCACCCGACCGGTCTTTTCATCGACAGGGCGTGTCAGATGCAGAAGATTGTGCGAGGCACCGGAGGTGATCTGGCGGCTGACCAGCGATTGCGGGTCCGGATCGGCCATCTCGGCCGGCGCAAGCGCCGGGTCGGGGTGGCTCAGCACATGGTTGGCAAAACGGAAGGCCAGCGTCGCCTTGCCGATACCCTCGGGACCTTCGATCAGAATGGCATGGTGGCCTTTGCCGGACCGGTAGGATTGCGCCAGAAAGGCTTCCGCCTCGGCGTGACCGAAGAGTCTGGTATTCTGCTGCGGAGCGATGGCGCCGTCGAGAACGCCCTGAACCTCGCTCATGGTGTCTCGCTCGCGGTTTCCCTGAACCGCTCCAGCAGAGGTTCGACGAAGGACATCACGTCGTCGGTGACGCGCTCTTCCGGCTGATCGGCATTGACGATGCGGCAGCGGCGCGGTTCGGCAAGCGCAATATCGAGATAGGCTTCGCGGCGCTTTTCATGCGTCTCGATCTCTTCCTTTTCGAAGCGATCGGGCGTTGCCCCCTCATCGGCGCGCTTTCTCGCGCGTGCCAGACCCTTTTCAGCGGCGATGTCGAAGATCAGCGTCAGGTCGGGTACCAGGCCATCAACGGCGATGCGCTGCAATGTCTCGATGAAGTCCGGTTCCAGATTGCCTGTGGTACCCTGATAGACACGCGAGGAATCGAGAAAGCGGTCGCAGAGCACCACGGCACCCTTGTTCAGTGCCGGACGGATCACCTCTTCGACGTGGTCGTTGCGTGCTGCGGCAAACAGAATGGCCTCCATGCGAACGCCAAATGATTCTGCCGCACCCGACAGCAGCACATGCCGCACCGCCTCGGCGCCTGCGGAGCCGCCCGGCTCCCGCGTCACGATCACATCGAGACCACGCTTGCGCAAAGCCTCGGCAAGCGTGCGAATCTGCGTCGACTTGCCGGCTCCCTCGCCGCCTTCAAAGCTGATGAACAATCCGGTCTTTTCAGACAAAGCGATTTCCTGTGCAGTCTTCTTTTTGAATCCGGGTTCTGTTTAGACCATATCGCCGGCTTGTAAAACAGCCGCGTTCAAAGCCAGAAGAGCAGCAGTTCTTTCAGTGCGCCCGTGGCGTTCTGGGTCAGGGTGCCCTTGCCAACCGCCGTGGTGGCGTAAAGCGGCACTTCGCGCAGCAGCCGTTCGCCCGAAAATACCCGAAGCGTGCCGGCATTGGCGCCATTTTCCAGCGGCGCGCGAAGCGGCCAGTTGTAGACGATGCGGCCGGAAAGCCGATCGGGATTGTTGACCGGCACCAGCACGCTGATGTCCTCACCCGGCGCCAGATCGATATGCGAGACATCGCCGCCATAGACGCTGACCGAGCCGACCGCCTCCCCCTTTGCGAAGAGGTGGCGTTTTTCGAAGTTCGTCAGGCCCCAGTCCACCACCCGGCGGGCTTCCTCCTGACGGGTCTTTTCGTCGGCAATGCCGGCAAGCGCCAGATAAACGCGCCGTCCATCACGCCCGGCCGAAACCACGGCGGCGTAGCCACTGCCTTCGGCAAAACCGAGGCCCATGCCGTCAATGCCGACCCCAAGCGCCAGCAGCGTGTTCTTGTTGCGCTGGAAAATCCGGTTCCATTCGAAATCCGGCTTGGTGAAAAGCCCGTACTGATCCGGATAGGTATCATGCAGATGCTGGGCGAGCCGCACCATGTCCTTCGCCGTTGTCTGGTTGCCGGGGTCGGGCAAACCGGTGGAGTTGGCAAAGGTGCTGCGGTTCATGCCAAGTTCTGCCGCCCGTGTCGTCATGCGCTTTGCAAAGGCCGCATCCGATCCCGCCATGCCTTCGGCCACGATGATGCAGCCATCATTGGCGTTCTGCACGATGATGCCGGTCAGGAGATCGTTGATGCCAACGGAGGATTTGAGCTGCGCGAACATCGTCGAGGTTCTGGAGGGCGCCCCGCCCGTTCGCCAGGCGTATTCGGAAACGGGATATTGCGTCTCGGCGGAAACCTCGCCCTTTTTCAGCGCATCCAGCATCACCTCGACCGTCATCAGCTTGGCAAGCGATGCGGGAGGGAAATTCTGGCTTTCATTCTGGGTCAGAAGCACCGTGCCGGTTTCGGCATCGATCATATAGGCCTGTTCGGCCTTGGCAATGAAGGGGGCTGTCTGGGCGCCAGCGCCTGTGCTGCCGGCAACAGCGACTGCAAGCACAACGGAAAGCCGGAAGAATGACCGTTGGAATGCCTTGCCCAGATCGCCGCCCAGATCACCGCCCATGTCGCCCCGCATGGCCGCCGTTCAGATAACGGCGGCAGAAAATTCACTTTGACCGTCAGCGCTTCGCGTTCTGACGCTTTACGTAAGCGAGAATGGACTCTTCGTTGAGCGCACCGCGATCTGTCAGAACGCTGTCGAAGGCCTGAGATGCCTTGGAAACGGACGCTTCCTCGGAATAGGCGGCGGCATATTTGGACGATGGCGTCGGAACGCGCAGGTAATGACCGCCGGGATCGTTGGGCGCACGCAGGAAGTCACCATCCGGGCGCTCGGCCAGGAACGGACCGATTTCCGGCAGAACGACGAACTGCTCAAACGTCTGCGGCGCGCTGTTGACCAGCGGCATGGCCTGCAGGGCGGCATTCTTCTTGGAACCCACCAGCGCCGTCTGGGTCGAGCCGCTGTAAGACGGGCTGGACGCCGGAACGGGAACGAAATTCGGAGAGGCCGAAGCCACCATCACGCCGGTTGCGATCTGGCCTTCAGGTGCAACGCCTGGAGCGCGCGAGCCCTTCGGAATGTACGAGGCCATCAGGTAAGGCATGTCATGGCCGTCGAGCGGCGCACGTCCGGCATATTGTACGCGCACATTCGCGGTGCCGGTTCTCTTCATGTCGAGAAGGTCTGCGGTCTTGCTGGAAACGTCGATCAGGCGTCCTTCATGGAAAGGACCGCGATCGTTGACGCGCACCAGAACCGAGGAGCCGTTTTCCATGTTGGTGATGCGGGCATAGCTGGGCAGCGGGAATGTCGGGTGGGCGGCAGACAGGTGTTCCTTGTCGTAGACTTCGCCGTTCGCCGTCAGGCGACCGTGGAATGCGGAGCCGTACCAGGATGCAAGACCGGTCTTGTTGTAGCCCGGCTCTTCCTTCGGGAAATAACGACGTCCCTTCACCGTGTAGGCGTTGCCAACCAGTTCGCGGCCGCCACCCTTGGGAATGTTGTGGCCATCAGCCACACGCGGGCTGGCCTTCACGCCGTATTCCGATTCGGAGAAATACTCTTTGCTGCGCTTTTGCTTCGGTTTGGTTTCTGAGGTGGTCGAGCACGACGCTGCCGCAGCGCACAGCACGGAAATCGCAAGCAACTTAACGCCCGACTTGGCGTTGATGCCGAGTTTCTTAACCGGAGAATTCAAATCGTCTGTCCCACGCTGCTTGCAGGTCGGTGAACCGCACCCTCTTTTACTTCGATTGCATTGCCCCTGCCATCGAAGCACCTAACAGTCGTTTAATCTTGTGCATAACGTGGCGAAAATGCGAACGACTTCTGCAAAATCGATAAAATTGTAACGAACGTGGTTAATGAAGTGTTGCAAAATGAACCATCTTCACGGTGGCCTTTTCTGCATAAAGCGCTTTGATTACAGTGATTTAACGGGAAAATTGGTGTAAAGACACCCTATCCCGCCAATCCGGCGGGATTTTTGCGGCACACATGGCCCGGATTGGCCTGAAATGCCTTATTTCGATGTTGCAGCGTGCAGACGGGCCACCAGATAGTCGTAGCTTTCCATCACCTGAACACGGTCGTTCGGTCCACGAACGATCATCGCGCCCTGTGCCAAAGGCAGGATCTGCAGCACGTGATCGAAGTTGATTGCAAACTTCTGACTGTTGCCAACAGCGGTGACTTCAATCCACATAAATAGCCCCTTCGAGAATCATATTTCCGAAGGATTTTATAAAGGCAGGATTGAAACTCTCAACCGCTTATCGATGCTTGTCAGACAACGAATTGGCTGCCGCAGCACCGCCAGCCATCACGTCTTCGCCAGTTGCCAGATCAGCCCTGCCGCCAGAACGGCCGGCACGGCGAACACAACGAGCAGGATCGGCAGTTCCTGGGCAATCGTGTAGCCGGCTTTGGTCACCCCAACCGTCATGTTGGCGAGCGACATGACCAGCCACACGGGCACGAACCATTTCGCCCCGGTGACGATGCCAGCGGTATCGCCACCCCAGAGTTTGCCGAACAGGGCAAACAGACCCAACAGAACCGCGCCGCCACCGATGACTGATACCATGTGCATGTCTTGCCCTCGCCCTTTACCCTCTTGAAGAACGCGGCCTGCCTGGATGGACAGGCCGCGCCGTGATGTCACTTGGTGGTGTAACCGCCGTTGACCAGAATGGTCTGGCCCGTCATCCACCAGCCATCGGAAACCATGAAGCGGATATAGGGCACGATATCGGCGATATCGGTCAAGCCAGTCTTCGAAAAACCGGAAAGTGCGGCGGCCGTCTTGTGGTAGGCCACGGCATCCGCGCCTTCAGCGGGGTAGAAGAACGGCGTATCCATCGGCCCCGGCCCGATCGCGGTCACCGAGATACCGCGTTCGCCGAACTCCTTGGAGGCGGCGCGGGTAAAATGCTCCACCGGCGCCTTGGTGCCGGCATAGCTCGCATAGAATGGCGTATAGGCGCCAAGCAGCGAGGTTACCAGCGTCACCAGCTTGCCGTTGTCGTTCAGGTGCTTCCCCGCTTCCTTGATGAAGAAGAAGGCCGTCTTGGCGTTGACCGCGCTCATGTCGTCATATTCGGCCTCGGAGATATCGAGGATCGGCTTTTTCAGGACCTTGCCGACGGTGTTGATGGCGATGTCCGGCCGGCCGATGGCGGCGACCGCATCGGCAAACAGCCGTTCCATCGCGCCAGCCGTCGTCAGGTCTGCCTGAAGTGCGACAGCCTCGGCACCGGCCGCCTTGATGGCCGCCACCGTTGCCTCGGCATCCGCCTTGGTGGCGGCGCTGTTATAGTGCACGCCGATGGCTTTCGCGCCGTGCGCGGCCAGATCGCGGGCAATCAGCCCGCCCAGGTTTTTCGCGCCGCCGGCAATGATTACGGTTTTGCCCTTGATGCTGTGATCGGTCATGGGTGGCCTCCTTTGCCAATGGGCGGCCGCATTGCGACCGCTTTCATGCAGGAACCATATCGTCTAGGATTGGCCGATAAAGGCAGTCGTTCTGACATCACTTGTCAGGAAATCCGCACAATAAAGGTGCCCGCATCTTGGACCGTATCGACCTCTTCCGCATCTTTGCGCGTGTTGTTGAATGCTCCAGCTTCACCCGCGCCGCCGATATGCTTGGCGTGCCCCGGTCCTCGGTCTCGGCAGCGGTGCAGGAGCTGGAAGGACGTGTCGGTGCGCGGCTGCTTCACCGCACCACGCGCAGCGTTTCACCCACACAGGATGGCGTTGCCTTCTATGAGCGTTGCCAGCGGGTCATCGCCGATGTCGAGGAGACGGAAAACCTCTTCCGCCAGACGGCGGCACAACCATCCGGCCGTCTCCGGATCGACGTGCCGGGCCGCATCGGCCGGCTGATCATCGCGCCTGCCCTGCCCGGCTTTCTCGATCTTTACCCGCAGATCGACATCGATCTCGGTGTCACTGACCGGGCCATCAACCTCATTGAAGACAGCGTCGATTGTGTGCTGCGCGTCGGGCCGTTGCGCGACTCCGGGCTGATTGCACGACCGATCGGCAGATTGCCGCTCATCAACGTTGCGAGCCCCGATTATGTCGCCCGCCACGGAAAGCCGCAGACACCTGACGATCTTGAACGTCACTGGGCGGTGAATTACGCCTCACCCTCCAGCGGCCGGGTCGAGGATTGGGAGTGGATGGAGGACGGTGTGTTGCGCACCAAAGCCATGCGTGGCCGCGTCACCGCCAACAGCGCCGAAGCCTATATCGCCTGCGCACTCGCCGGCCTCGGCCTGATCCAGATCCCGGCTTATGACGTGCGCGCCCACCTGGAGGCCGGTGAACTGGTCGAAGTCATGCCCGGCCACCGTGCCGAAGCCATGCCCATGGCCCTGCTCTACCCCCATCGCCAACACCTCTCCCGCCGCCTGCAGGTCTTCGCGGACTGGCTGGAAGCCCTGCTGAAGCGGCAGCTTCTGGCTTAGGCAGACGGATGTGAGGTATCACGCGCCCGGACGCCGGGAGCTGCTGCTCGCCAGATCGCACATCGCGTCGATCACCACCTCGGCGAATGGATCGGGCAGGTCGTGGCCCATGCCCTCCACCGGCATGTAGCGCGCACCGGGGATCGAGGCCGCCGTTTCCTCGCCGCAGGCGGGCAGGATCAGCGGATCATCCGTTCCATGAATGACGAGTGCCGGTGCCGTGATTGTTGCCAGACGGGCCCGCCGGTCGCCTGCTACGGCCATTGCAGCAATCTGCCGCGCAACGCCAGCGGGATCGTGGCTGCGCCTTGCCTCTTCCATCAGGATTGCCGCAAGCGATGCTTCGTCGAACGGGCAGGCCGTTCCGGCGATCTTCCGCGCAAAGGCAAGCCGCACCGCCAGAAAGCCATCGGGATCGACAGCGGGATCGGGCGCCGGACGCATCATCATCGCCATCACCTCGGGCGCGGCCTGCGGCAAGGCCGGGTTGCCGGTGCTCGACATGATCGAGGTGAGAGACAGGGTCCGCGCGGCATTCTCACTCGCCATGATCTGCGCGATCATGCCGCCCATCGAACGTCCTGCGACATGCACCCGCTCGATATCAAGAGCATCCAGAAGACCGATTGCATCTGCTGCCATGTCATCAAGCCTGTAGGGCACGACGGGTTGGCCTCCGGCCATCAGCATGGACGCCAGTGCGGCGAAATCCGGCACGGCAGAGCTGGTGAAATGCGTGGAGCAGCCGGCATCCCGATTGTCGAAACGGATGACCCGGTAGCCCCTCGCCGCCAGCCCTTCGCAGAAGCCTGTCGTCCAGCGGATCATCTGTGTGCCAAGGCCCGAAATCAGCAGGAACGTTTCATCACCTGGATTGCCGAAACTCTCCCAGGCAATCTCGATGCCATTGGCCTTGGTGATCGTCAGGGTCATGTCTCACTCGGCCCGTTCGTGGCATCGGCTGGCACACAGGCGAGCTGCAACGCGTAAGCCCTGATATCGTCAGGCCAGGTGACGATGCGTCCTTCCAGCGCTTTCAGGTCATCGGCAAACAAAGCGCGTGTCGCGTCCTCGTAACCGGGCAGATCTCCGGCCATGGCGTGCATGAACCGATAGGCGGCCTCTTGTGAAAGCCGCTTCTGCTGGCGTGGCTGCGTTGCCTTGCGGGCATCGTCCACCAGACGCCGCAACGCCGCAGAGGCGCCGCCCGGCTGCGCCGCCAGCCACTCCCATTGTCGCGGCAGCAATGTCACCTCGCGGGCGACAACGCCGAGTTTCGGCCGCCCCCGACCCTTCTGGTCCTGCGCCTCCCCTGATATCTCCGGTGCCTGCGACATCTGCCGCAGACGCTGCACCACCTCTGTCTCACTGCCGCGGAGATCAAGGTCGATGATGCGGCCCGTTGCATCGTCAAACACCAGCAGGCTGTCCGTCGCGTCGCCGGCGCGTTTCAGCGCAACGGCCACGTCTGCAAGAGCGCCCTTTGCCATCATCGTATGGCCGGAAAATGCTGTGCAGGATTTGGTCTGGGTATCGGGCATGGCACGCTCACTCAACTGAATGCGCAGATTAATACCCGGGTATAATTATCCCGTCAATTCTATCCGGGTAAAATAGACGCGTGGAAAACTGCCTCTCGTGGCATGAGCGGACGGATGCTATGAACCATGCAAAGCCCAGGGGTTGGATGCCATGACGCAAGCCGAAGAAATAACGTTGGATATGATGAATGTGCTGGAGCGTCAGCGCCGGGCGTTTCTGCAGGATGGCCCGCCCGATCTTGCGCTGCGCAGGGCGCGGCTCTCACGGCTGCGCGCTGCCGTTCTTGCCCATCGTCGGGCAATTGGCAATGCCATTTCCCAGGATTTCGGCCATCGCTCGCACCACGAAACCGATCTCATGGAACTGGTCGGCGTTATCCAGTCGATCGATTATCTCAGCCGCAACCTGCCCCGCTTCATGAAACCGGAGCGCCGCCATGTCGATATCCTCTATCAAGGCGGGCATGCCTCCGTGGCCTATCAGCCAAAGGGTGTCATCGGCATCATGGCGCCGTGGAACTACCCGTTTTCGCTAACGATGATCCCGCTTGCCACGGCCCTTGCCGCTGGCAATCGCGCCATGCTGAAACCATCCGAACTGACGCCGCGCATCAGCGAATTGATCCGCACCATGCTTGCAGAGGCATTTTCCGCCGAGGAGGTCTCGGTGGTGCTGGGTGGGCCGGAAGCCGGTGCCGAATTCAGCCGCCTTCCCTTCGATCATCTGCTGTTTACCGGAAGCACGCAGGTCGGCCGCATGGTCATGAAGGCCGCCAGTGAAAACCTCGTGCCGGTCACGCTGGAACTGGGCGGCAAAAGCCCCGCCATCATCGCACGCGGTCACGTTGACAGGCATACGCTTGGAAGTCTGGTGTTCGGCAAACTGTCGAATGCCGGGCAAACCTGCGTCGCCCCGGATTACGCCCTCGTGCATGCGGAGGATCTGGATGCCTTCGTTGCGGGATATGATGGCACCGTCGCCCGCGCCTACCCCGATGGCCCGACGGGCAAGGATTTCACCTCCATCATCAGCGACCGGCATTATCAACGCCTCACGGGCCTGATCGACGACGCACGACAGAAAGGCGCCCGCATCCTCGAGGTCGGCGTCAAACCCCAGTCTGCTGCCGACAGGCCCAAAACCCTCGCGCCCACGCTCATTCTCGATACGACCGACGACATGGCCGTGATGCAGGAGGAAATCTTCGGGCCGATCCTGCCCGTGCGGACATGGCAGACCATCGATCAGGTCATTACCCACATAAACGCCCGCCCCCGCCCGCTGGCGCTCTATTATTTCGGTACGCGGGATGCCGATTGTGAGACGCTGCTCAGCGCCACCACATCAGGCAATGTCGGCATCAACAACACCATGATCCACGTCGCCCAGGACGACCTCCCGTTCGGCGGCATAGGCCCAAGCGGCATGGGCGCTTACCACGGCATAGAAGGCTTCCGCACCATGAGCCACGCCAAAGGCATCTTCATCCAAAGCCGCTGGAACCTCCCCAAACTGCTCCGCCCACCATTTGGCAGATTGGCAGATGCGTCTTTAGCGTTTTTGCTGGGGCGGAGGGGTGGGAAAAGATAGTTCAGGGATCGCGCTTGCGCACCACTGGCTTGCGGTTGTGGGTATGAGCGACGGACTTCGATTTCCGATTTGATTAAATCTATGCGGGTTGATACGAAATAATGATACAACCAAAGATATTTTTTATCAGGAGTTCCTATGCACATCGTTGTTTCGTGGGACGTAGCCGACGGCATTGATAGAGATGCAATTGTTGATGCTCTTTTGGCTGTCATCCAGCCCTATCAATGGGTTCGTCCACTCACTACGCTCTACATTACTCGCGCCAACTTTGCTGAGCGCAATTTGATTATAGGCGGCATGCAACAAGTTGCACTGGCCCATCCGGGAAGGGTCAACGTAGTTGTCAGTCCGGTTATGGAAGGACGTTATGACGGCGCACTCGACCAGACCTCATGGCAACAGATCAATGACGTCACCGGCTAAAACGCGGATGTAGCACGCATTTTCGAGTAATGATTCCTCGGGGAAGGCGTGCATTGTGTCCGTGGAGCAAGGAGGAAACCCTAATGGCATTGAAAACCGCAAAGCCCAGATTTCGCGTCGCTGAATTTGGAGATGGTACGCCATTCATCTTCGTTGATCCGCATGGCGGTGATGATCTGGCGTTTTTCAAAAACAATACTGACTTCCGTCTGAAGGCTGGCACCAGTTACGAGGAGGCGCAGAAAATATCTGATTTCCTAAATGAACACATAGGGTTGATCGCTGAAGACCAAACTCGATAAAAAACGGGAGATATTAATGACAGAGGAAGACATACGCGGAGTTCAGGAAGGCGTCGTCATTCTTGCCACCTGCGTCGTTCAAACACTTGAAGAGACCAACCCAGGCGTCCAAGAAAAGTTCTTATCTCGTCTTGAAGAAGCTCAGTTCTACCTGCGTGAACAGCATCCTATGCCCATCGAGAAATCCACAGAAATGCTTTTGTGGACAAGAGAACTTCTAACTGGTTTCACATGGGGAAAGGGGCAAGGGAAGCCGTTTCTCTCGAAGTAACCTCCGGCTATTGCTCGGTGGAGGTCACGTCTCGCAGCAAAATAAGGCCTTGATGGGAACTCTACAGCTTCGCATCTGCGACGGGCGTAGAAATATGGCAGATGGGGTGGGATTCGAACCCACGGTACGCTCTCACGCACGCCGGTTTTCAAGACCGGTTCCTTAAACCACTCGGACACCCATCCCTGCAGTGGTGAGGCTTTATAGCGGTTTGAAAAAAGCCGTCAATCCCGCTAACGCCATGATGCGCCCCGCCCCGTCATAATCCACCGGTGATCTGCGAAGAGCTTATTGCCCCGGCGTGGTGCCCGGTGGCAGGAGGGAGCCTTGTCCTGTGGGGACGGCCGGTATCTGCTGGCTGGTTTCGAAGAAGGCGATGCTCAGCACGATCGCGATCAGTACCAGCAGAAGCCCGACAAAAACCAAACCCGACTTGTCCATTCGTCTGCGCATGGGCGTGATGATATGTCCAAATGTGTGCAATTCGAGGCGACCGGGCAAATCCGGTGCCGCGTGCAAACCTGCGACCATCCCCGCGCCATTGCAACCGTTTATGCCGGAAACGGTGTCGGATTTTTGCAATGCAAGGGAAACGGGCCGGCATCTGCCAGGCGTTCTTCAGGCGGGAAGCTTGTTCTGATTGGCCGGCTTGCGGTTCGAAACGGGTGTCGAGGCAAGGTAGAGAACGTAATCGTCGGCAGCATCGGCCAGCGCCAGCGCCGCCTCTTCCTCCCGCCAGCCATTTGCCACGGCATTGACGATCAGGGCCCGCGCGGCAGCAATAAACGTTTCCCGGCATTCGGCGATCCGGGCCGTCTGGTCAACTGCAAAACGTGGGGGTTGAATTTGCTGCATGACGGCAGATTGCCATTACTGCCTTGCTTCCGCAAGTCATTGATTAAGTGATAGTTAATATATCAAGGTGTGAGACAGTTTTGTATCATAGTGGCACGAAATTGCGCAGCGCGGTGCCGCAAAACGCCCTTTTCAGCGGCAAATAGCCGGGCGCGCAAACCCGCCTTGCCCGATGGGTCGGGGGTGCTGACATGTTTTTTAGCAAAGCGTACCGATTGGGACGGATGTGACCTATCTCATCCACGACATAATGAGCTATTCATTATTCATCGCTCCCGGGCATTGCCCAACTTTCCCCGAGCGATCAACCTTGCCCCGCTTATCGCGGGGCTTTTTTATTTCGGGCTTGCGTGTTTCAAGCCTGCCATATGCCTCAGACGTCAATGCCCGGACGGTGCCCATCATAACGCAGCAGGTCTTCGAAGAGATCGATAATGGCGGGCGGCAGCGTATCGGAAAGCTCGGCGATGATTTCCGTGGCCCGGTTATAGGAATAGATCGCGCATAGCGTCAGAACCAGCAGCACGATCCACGGCCACATGGCTTTCTTGCGGGGTGGTCGTGGCGGGGGTGGTGGGCCTTGGTCGACAGCCATTTTTCTCCTGCCCTTCGTTCAGTGCGTGTCAGCGCGCTCTCGCACGCGGTTCGCCGCCCGGTGCATAGGCGGTCTTTTGCAGGAAGCGGAATATATTGCCGCATTGCGCACAGCGTATCATGTATTCGGAAGGATTGCCGGAAGGACGCTCGGCGCGAAACCCCCTCGGCATCTCGTCAATGCGGAAGTCCACATCCGGCAAACGCTTGTCATCCAGTTCCGAGGCTTCGGCAAAACCCTGGTGGCCGCACTTCGAACATTCGAGTTTCCGGGAATATCTGTCGCGCGCTGCCATTTGCCGTCCTTTTTACTGTCAAAGGTCAGGTAGCAGCGACGAATGGGCATTTCAATGGTTCGGGCCGGACGTTAAGAGTAAAGAGTGGCCGAATCCCCTGTCCTCTGCGGCCAGCAGACGCGTTTGCCGGCTGCGGTCGCGTCGATCTTTCCGGACAGTTTTATCGCCGTGGACGTCTTGAGGGGCCCATGCAGAACGAAACGCCCTTCTTCTCTTCCCGTTTCCGCCTCGTGCTCTCCGCTTTTGCAGCCCTGTTCCTTGTTCTTCTGGCGGCGCTGTGGTTTGCGGCGGGCTGGTACGGCGAGCAGATACTCAATGCCGGGCACACGACCTCGACCGATCCCGTCACCGTTACCATTGGCAATGACAGGCTGCAGCTTGCCAAAAACACCATCCGCGTGCCCGCGCAGCGCCAGGATGGCGAATCGGATCGGGTCGATCTCTATCTGACCTGGCCGGATTTCGGCGGATATGGCGAAGCGAATCGCAAGGTTTTCGATAATCCGGACAGCACGGCCGACCTTATCTTCATACAGATATCGCGCAGCACCATGTCGGAGGATATGTCCGGCCGCTTCCTGCCGATCTACGCGCGGCTGGCGGAAGGAGAGCCCCTGCCCCTGCGTTACGGCCTGATACTGCACCGCCTGAAAGCCGATTCCGGTTACGGCAAGGAAGTCATTCTGACTGGAAAGCGTGACGGCGAAACCGACTTCGTGGTGCGCTGCCTTTTGCCGCAAAAGCCCGAGGAATCAACAGGAAACGATTGCCAGCGGGATATTCGCGCCGGTCAGGACCTGACGATCTTCTACCGCTTTTCCGCACGCCTCTTGCCGCAATGGCAAAAACTCGACCAGGCACTGAAAACTTATGTCGAGGCCCGCCTCAATAAAGGCTGAATACTGCGGGAAGCCCCGTCCCGCAATGTGCTCGAAAAGTCGCATTTTATGGAATCCGGATACCCTTCATAAACCACTTGGTAACGCCATCTCGATAAAGTTCCGACCCATAGAGTTCGGGCGGGGCGTGTCCGAGCGGATTATGAATATGCGATTGAAGAGTTCAGCGGTGTTGAAAATTCTATCTGGAGCACATGTGCGCAAAGCGGGTGTGAAGTCTTTCGTCAGGTTCGTTGCGTTGACCCTTGCTGCGGCGTTCATGGCCGCAACATCCGTTCAGACCGCACAGGCAGAACCGAAGTATGCCGGCATCGTCATCGATGCGAAAACGGGCAAGGTTCTGTATGGCGAAGACCCCGACGGTCTGCGCTATCCGGCCTCGCTGACCAAGATGATGACGCTTTATCTTACGTTTGAAGCGTTGAGCTCGGGTCGTATCTCTCTCGACTCCAAGGTTCCGGTTTCGGCCAATGCCGCAAAGGAGCCGCCTTCCAAGCTCGGCGTTCGCGCCGGTGGCAGCATCACGGTTGAACAGGCCATTCTGGCGCTGGTCACCCGCTCTGCAAACGATATGGCGACGGCACTTGGCGAATATCTCGGCGGATCGGAAGATCGTTTCGCCCGCATGATGACGGCCAAGGCACGTGCTCTCGGCATGACACGCACGACCTACCGCAATGCCAATGGCCTGCCGAACACCGCGCAGATGACCACGGCACGCGATCAGGCCCGTCTCGGTATCGCCCTTCGCCAGCACTACCCGCAATATTACGGTTACTTCAACACCCGCACCTTTACCTTCGGCAAGCAGGTCATCGGCAACCACAATCGTCTGGTTGGCACGGTCAAGGGCGTTGACGGTATCAAGACCGGTTACACCCGCGCTGCAGGCTCCAACCTTGCAACCTCGGCACAGCTTGATGGCCGCTCCATCGTCGCCGTTGTTCTCGGTGGCCGTTCCAGCGCAGCCCGTGATGCCACCATGCGCAAGCTGGTTGCCACTTATCTGCCGCAGGCTTCGCGTGGCGGTAACTCCAACCTGATTGCCCAGACGCGTTCCGCGCCGATTGAAGAGCCGATTGCACCAGCCGCACCGGTGGCCATTGCTGCCGCTGTGCCTTCCGCACCGGTTGCCGCAGCCTCCGCTGGCGGTCTGCCGCACTCCGGCCCGGTTCCACAGGCCCGTTACGGCGATGAAGCACCTGTCAGCGCCTTTGCCGGTTCGTCTTCCAACGCGGCTGTCAACGCCATGGAAATGGCAACGACCCGCCAGAAGGCAAAGACGCAAGCACCCGTTCCAGTCGCCCCGATTGCGCCGGATCGCAGCCTGATCACCAACTCCACCAAGGTCGACAACATCGTCACCGCGTCCGTTGCAGCCTCTGCAGCCAAGCCTGCCATTGCCCCGAAGATGGAAGCACCGGCCAGCGGCTGGGTCATCCAGATCGGCGCTTCGCCAGACGAAACCTCGGCCCGCAACCTGTTGCAGTCGGCGCAGGAAAAAGGCGGCGCGGCACTGCGCTCTGCCAAGCCCTTCACCGTCGCCTTCAACAAGGACGGCTCCCAGTTCTACCGCGCCCGCTTCGGTGGCTTCGATGGTCAGAACGCTGCGGTCAATGCGTGTAATGCGTTGAAGAAGAAAGGCGTAAGCTGCTGGGCCTCGGCACAGTAGTCGTCACCCTGAACGGGCGGTGCCTCAAGGTTTTGGCACCGCTCAAATCCCCTCGAATTTGTATTGTGTAACGAGGCGTTCAAAGATGGCAATCAACGAGAATTTTTCGGACATTGCAGCAGGCAACGGTCAGGGCAGCCTTTCCGTTCTGCACCCCATTCATGAGGCCGCAATGCGCATTGCCGATATCGGCCTCAACCGTTCCCGGCATAAGACGCGTGATCTGGTCAACCTGCTGCTTTCGCACGGCGCCCGCGCATGGCGCAGCAACCAGCCGGAAGCGAAGATCCATCTTCACATTTCCGGCCGCTCCGGCCGCGCGCCCATTCACATGAAGCTGCGCTGAAACGCGACTGTCCGAACAGGAATCACAAAACCCCGCGGCGCCATCGGTTCCGCGGGTTTTTTTGTCTCTTCAGCCGGGTTGGCCATGATGCACCTGCCCTGCCGGCCCGTTTCTCGGTCAGGCGTTCTTATCACCGTTATCAGGTAGTCGCGGTCGGCGGTGTTGTTTTGCAAGCACGGCGACGCGCAGCCACTTGTGGCCGCTGGCACGCTCTAGGCGCTTGCATCCGCCAATTCCCGCGCGGAAGCCGCGTTCGGCTGTGCTGACGAAATGCGGCCGGGAAAGCCAGAGGGGAAAGCGATCTGCTCTCGCCATGTCGATGGAGGAAGGACGCCGGGTGTTCACCAGCGCGCCGCATCGATGCGCAGCAGGCCCGCCGGCAGCACCCATTCTGGTCCCTTGCCATCGACGCGCACCGGGAAGGTCAGCCGCCTCGCCGGTCCCCAGGATGTTTGTTCCAGAGCGGGAGCCAGATCGGCGTCTCTGTCCTCGAGTTTCGATCCCTGAAATGGCCGGGCACCGGCGCCCGTCAGCAAGGCCGCGGTTCTGGCAAGCGACAGGCGGGCGGAAAACCTCGTTCCGGTTGCCTGCGCATGGCGCAAGGCGCGCAGCACGGCTGCGGCGATCAGATAGCCCGTCGCATGGTCAAGCGCCTGAACCGGAAGCGGCACCGGCTGCGCGCCAGCGGATCGCGTCATGCCTTCATCTGCAATGCCGCAGCTCATCTGCACCAGACTGTCGAAACCACGCCTGCCCGCCCAGGGCCCGCTCCAGCCATAGGCATCAAGGCAGACATCGATCAGGCCGGGCGACAGGCGCTGGCGCTCATCATCGCCATAACCGAGCTTTTCCAGCGCACCGGGGCGGTAGCCATGCATCAGCACATCGGCCTCTGAGAGAAGGGCTTCAAAGGTGCGGCGGTCATCGGCACGGTGCAGATCAAGCCCGGCGCGGCGTTTGCCCACCGTCACCTCCGGTTCCACGGCCGGTTCGTTCCAGTCGGGCGGATCGATGCGCAGCACCTCAGCACCGAAACCCGCCAGAAACCGCGTTGCCACCGGCCCGGCCAGAACGCGGGTCAGGTCCAGCACCCGCAGGCCATCAAGACCGGTGATCCTGCGCCCCTGCCCGATCTCTCGCCACTGGATCAGCGGCTCAGCCGACACTGCCTGCCCTTGCGGATGCGTCCTCCATTCCTCCAGGCTGCGCATGGCGGCCGCCGCACCGCCCGCCGCCACGATCGCCGCTTCCAGCTCGTCCTTGTTCCGGGCCGCAACCGCCCCTGAAACGCTCTCCCTGTCACCGGCGCAGTCCAGCACCTGCAGCGCGGCGTTGCGGTGGTGCGGCGCATTGGTGTGCAGCCTGATCCAGCCATCGTCAGCGCGGTAATCGCCGGCAATCGGGTCCCAGATCGACGGCAGGCTCCAGCCGGCAGGGCGAAGGCTCATGCTGAACCACATCAGCGATAACCGGCGATCAACCGAAACCGCCCGCGCACCTGTCAGTCCCGCAAGCTCGCTTGCGGCGGCGCGCACCGAGGCCTCCGCCAGATCGGACACCCGGAAACACGACGGCAATTCGCCGTCACCGCTGCGTGACACCTCTGTTGCAGGGGCAAATTCCCTCCCCAGCGCCTCGTTGATCTCCCTGTCGAAATCCTGCGTCACCTTCGCCTCCATCGCTGCCTGCCTTCAATGCATGATTGGCGCATGAGACCGCCGAGTTGACCGGCTGTAAATCTTGATCAATATAATCAATATGAATTCTCTTGACTGGATCGACGCCCAGACGGCCTGTGCGATGCTCGGCGTCAAGCCGCAGACGCTTTATGCCTATGTCAGCCGTGGTCAGGTGCGGGCTGAGGCGGATGCCGAGGACGCGCGCCGCAGCCTTTATGCGCGCCCGGATGTGGATGCCCTGCTGCAACAGAACCGACGTCCCCGCGCCCGCGCGGAGATTGCAGAACAGGCGATCAGATGGGGCGAACCCTTGCTTTCCACCGCCATTTCGGAGGTGCGCGACGGCATGCTCTGGCTGCGCGGCCTGTCGATTGAACACTGCGCGGAGCATTTCACGCTTGAGGATATGGCCGCGCATCTGTGGGCCGTCAGTGCGGTCGATGCGCCGGAGAGCGAGGTGGCGTCATCCCTGCCCAGTCCGCTCGGCCGCGCGTTGGAGGTTCTCAGCCGGGAGGTGCCGGCAGCACCGGACCTGAAGCCGGATGCGGCTGCGAAACAGGGCGGCAGGCTGATGTCCCTTGTCGCCAATGCCCTTCTCGGTAAATCAGCATCGGGACCGATCCACCTGCGTCTCGGGCAGAGTTGGGGTCTGGATGCATCCGGCTGTGACGATGTGCGCCGTGCCCTGGTGCTGCTGAGCGACCACGAATTGAACCCGTCCACCTTCGCCGTGCGCATCGCCGCATCAACGGGCGCAAGCCTTCCGGCTGCCCTGCTCTCCGGTCTCGCCACACTCAGCGGCCCGCGCCACGGCGGTGTCGCCACGCTGGCGCGGGTGGCGCTGCAAGCCACGGAGAGCGGCGAAATAGAGGCCTTCCTCAAGGATCATGCCGACCAGTCACCCTATGGTTACGGCTTCGGCCATCCGCTATACCCGGAGGGTGATCCAAGGGCACGCCTCATCCTCGCCCGCCTCGGCGCGACAGCATCCCCGGTCGCCGCAGTCTGGGCGCTCTCCAGTGAACTCGGCATTCCACCCAACATAGACGCCGCCCTCGCCGCCTTGAGCCTTGTGCACAAACTACCCGACGATGCCGCTTTCACGATCTTCGCAACCGGAAGACTGATCGGCTGGATCGCCCACGCCATCGAACAACAGCAAACCGGCGAAATCATCCGCCCGCGCGCACGTTATCGCGGGAGCGTGTAGCCATGTCACTCACCAAAGACATCAGGTGACAAAGGGCATGATATCCACGCCGTCGCCGGGAAAGACGGTGATGTGCGGGTGGTCCTGAAAAAGCCTTGCGGCGGCGTCGGCGCTCTCTGCCTCAACCACCAGATAACCGCAGAACGGATTGACCGCAGCCTCTATGCCATCTCTGCTAACGCGCGTCGTCTTGCCCACCATCCCGCCGCGATCCAGAATGGACGCGGCGTTTTTCTCCTCCCACGCCGCCCATGCCTTGACGCCGACGGCATCGACAGCATCCTGCTCGGATTTCGGCATCCGCCGAAAGGCCGCGAGGTCTTCGGGCGTCATGGTGTAAACGGCTAGAAAACGCGGCATGGACCACCTCCACAGTCTGCAACGATCACCAAGCTTACACCGCAAGTCTGCAAACCAGTCACGGAATTTCAGAGTGGCCTGTGCGGGTGTCGCCGCAATGCAGGCATGAGGCGCGACCCTGCCCCATCTGCCTTCCCGCTTCGCAACCTTCGCCCGTTCAAATCCGCACTGCCGGTTCTGCCCGATAGGCGGTATGAAGCATGGCGTTGAACGCGTCCGATACGGGTATCTCAAACGAGCCGATCCTGCGGATCGCGACACCGGGCGTCCATGAATTCATCAGCGCGGCACCGGCAAAGCTTTCGGCATCTGCAAGGCTGATGTCTTCCGTTCGGGAGCGGATGCCGAGTTTCGCAAGCTGTCGCTCGACGATCTGCATGGTGACGCCGTGCAGGATATCGGCCTTCGGCCATATCACCGATTGCCCATCCCAGAATGCCAGATTCCAGATGCTGGCTTCGGCCAGACGCCCCTGTTGATCGACAAACACGGCATCGTCAAAACCGTTGCGCGCAGCCTGACGCATCGAGTAGGTCTTCATCGGCTCACCCACCTGCTTGATGCTGGCAAGCGCCCTCTGGTGGTGAACGACATCCAGCGCGACAGGTCCGCCCGGACCCGACGATGCCGGAAAGCTCCGCACCAAGATGGCCGGATCGTCATAAGACGCTTGCGCTGTGAACTCCCCATGCCGCGAAAATACAGTGGCGGTCAGAGAAAGGTTCTGCGGCCCGGCCGCAACCGCCATGCGCAGAAAACGGCTGATGTCGGCATCGCTCCGCGCGCGGCCAAAAATTGCCATCGAGGCGGTGCGAAGGCGTGTGAGATGCAGGTCCAGCCCCCGCACCTTGCCATCACGAACCTGCATTGCGGTAAAATGGGCAAAGCCCGCAAAGGCCAGCGGCGACAGATCCGTCGCGGTCGCCTCGTTTCCATCCAGCATGGTCACGAAGGAAGGATGTTCTTGCATAGTCTCTTGCTCCTCAGATGTGTTTGCATTGACGAGCAAATCCTATAGACCCTGACAGCGCTGTTAGGGTCAAGGGTGAAATCATGAAGATTGGCGACATGGCAGAGCGGACCGGCATCAGCATCCGGATGCTGCGATATTATGAAGAACAGGGCCTGCTGACGCCCGGCCGAACCGCCGCCGGCTACCGCGACTATGGCACAGAAGAACTTGCCACGATCACAAGGATCAGGAAGCTCGGCGCCTGCGGAATGACACTGCCGGTCATCCAGCAATTCCTGCCCTGCTCCCTCGACGGCCGCGACGAATTCGAACCCTGCGACGAACTGCGCGCCATCCTGCAAAAACACATCGACGGCGTCGACCAGCAGATGGCCGCACTCTCAGAAAGCCGCACCCTCCTCTCCGACCTGATGAGCGAGATCGACACAAGGCTGAAATGAGCGTGGGGAGCCTTGTCTGAAACCAGTCGGTCGCTACTGCGATGTCAGCTTGAAGGCAGGAAAAATCTGACGATCAGCACATCCGTCATCTGTCGATCACGAGCAGCGGCTAAAGAACCGTTCTCGGCTGGAACAGATATGGAGCTGAGAATGATCGAGCGGCATGGAGTATCCTTCGAAGACCCCTTGGTTGTGGAGAATTACATCCACCGCCCTCCCTATCCGCAAGGCGTGTACGACACGCTTCTGTCCATTACCCCGCATCGCAATTGCCTTCTGGATCTGGGGTGCGGGACCGGTAAAATCAGCCGCCCCCTGGCCCGGCATTTCACTGATGTCGTTGCTGTTGACCCTTCGGAAGCCATGATCGATCTGGCCCGGCGGCTCGAGGGTGGGACGGCGGCGAATATTCGATGGGTTACTGGTCTTGCTGAAGATTACGACACTGCGGCGGATGGCAGGTTCGACCTCATGGTCGCCGCTGCAAGTATTCACTGGATGGATCACAGCCGCCTGTTTCCGCGGCTCAGGATGCTGGCATCCGAACTCCACAAAGTCGCGATCGTGACGGGCGATACGCCGTTCGAGCCTGCCTGGGCTGACGACTGGCAATCGTTTCTGGCGAAATGGGTTCCCATCGCTACGGGCGAGAAGTTCGACCACGACCGGAAAGACGAAAAACGCTCCCGTTACAAGGCATTCCTGCATATCGAGGGTACGGAGTTTTTCAGTTCGGAGCCGGTCGAGCAGAGCATTGAAGACTTCATTCTCTGCCAGCATTCCAGAGACACATTCGCGCCATCTCGGCTTGGCGAACTGTTGCCCCGGTTCGATGCGGAGCTGCGCGACATTCTGGTGCCCCATGCCACCGATCAGACGCTGCGCTTTTCGGTGCGTTCGCAAGTGCTATGGGGCACGATCAGACAGGTTTAAGCCGCCTGCCACGCGAAAGTCGCGGTGGGATTATCCTCTCACTCCCGCAGCGTATCCGCCACCAGCGCGTTGGCGTGGCCATGGCCCATGCCGTGTTCCTGTTTCAGCCAGGCGACCAGTTCCATGTGTTTCTTGCCGCTCTGGGCACGGATCAGCTCTTTCCACTCGGCAATCGGCCGCCCGTATTTGGCTTCGATGGATGGAAAGTAGGATGCGGGGCCCTTTACCGGAGTGGTTGTCATGATGCCTCCCAGACATGAACGGTTCTTCCGACAAGTGATAGCACGAAAGAACGCGGTGTCACCGCCCGTGGATGCTATTGACGGCATTTGCTTCAGAACCGAAGCCTCAGCGAAACCCTGCACATCTACCATCTGGTCGGCGGTGGCATGACCATTGCCGGGATCATTCTCGTTCAACGAAAAGCCACCAGTGCGAAACCCGGCGCGAAGGCATTGGCCAGATAGATATCGCCAAGACAGAAAACCCCGCAGCGCCATCGCGCCACGGGGTTTTGATGTGTCGCACCTGAAAAGGCGCAGATCAGTCTTTCGGGTCAGGTTTTGCCTATCGGCAGACCTTTTCCTTCTTGGTGATCGGCCGGCCGAAGCGGTCTTTGGCTTTTACCAGCACCGTCTTGCAGTGAAGTTTCGGCTTTTTCGACGGGCCGCGTTCGACCTGTTTGGCCGGCTGGCGCGGCGGCGGTTCCTGGGCGATGGCCGGCAGGGCAAAGGCCGTTGCGACAACGCAAGTGATTGCGAGGGTGAGACGTCTCATTTCAAACTCTCCTGTCTTTCTGAAATCCGGCAAAACACGCAAACGCCGCCATAGCTGCCGCCGCTATGACCACGGTCATCGGCAGCGGCGAGTTGTTCGCCATCATGCCGACGAGGCCGCTGACCAGTCCGGCGATGCCGAACTGCAGAACGCCAAGTATCCCCGATGCCGCGCCCGCATCCTTGCCGCAGGCCGCCATCGCGAGAGCCGTGGAATTGGCGGCAACGACCGGCACGTTGGCAAGGCACAGGGTCAACGGGATCATCAAGGTGATGAGATCCGCCGCCCCCGAGAGCGCCACCGTTGCAGCACCGGTGACGACGAACAGCAGCAGCGAATATTTCAGGACGGTCGCGAGCGGATGCCGACGCAAGAGGTAGCCGTTGATCTGCGAGCCGACGACCATGGCCACGGCGTTGGCGGCGAACACCCAGCCATAGGTTTGCTGCGACAGGCCGTAGAGGTCCATCATCACATGCGGCGATCCGGTGATGAAGGCGAAGAGACCGCCAAGCGCAAAGCAGCCGACCAGGGTGAACAAAACAAACTGCCTGTTCTTCAGCAGCTTGAGATAGGTTCTGCCGGTCTCGCCGATCCGTTGCGGCTGGCGCTTTTCCGGCGGCAGCGTTTCGCGAAAGGCAAAGCCGATCGCAAACAGGCTGGCGGCGGCAATGGCGGCAAGCGCCACAAAGATCGCCTGCCATCCCCAGGAGATCAGGATGTAGCCGCCCAGGATCGGCGCCAGAATGGGCCCAAGTCCGGTGATCAGCATCATGTGCGAGAGCACCCGCGCGCCTTCGGTGGCATCGAACAGATCGTTGATGGCGGCGCGGCCGATGACCATGCCGGAGCACGCCCCGACCGCCTGCAGCAGACGCAACCCGTTGAAGGTGACAATGTCGGGTGCAAACGGCATTGCGACCGAACTGAGCGTGAAGACGGCCATACCCGCCATCAACGGCAGTTTGCGCCCGAACCGGTCGATCAGCGTGCCATAGATGAGTTGGCCGAACGCCATGCCGATGAAGAAGATCGACAGGCTGAACTGGACCTGCCCGGCCGAGGCCGAAAGGTCGGCGCCAATCGCCGGAAACGCCGCCAGATACATGTCCGTGGCCAAGGGCGTGACGGCTGTCATCGCCCCGAGCACCAGTATGGTGACCAGATGGCCTCGGGAGGTTGCGGGAGACGCGGTGTCCATCGTCATCGCATTGCCACCCGAGGGCCGCTGGCCGGATCGACCACCGCCGGTTTTTCGACATCGACCGTGCCCGTCCAGCCGCCACCGAGCGCCTTGTGAAGCGCAATGTAATAGGTGGCGATATTGGCCTGGCTCGAGATCAGCTCTTCCTCGGCCGAATAAAGCGAGCGTTCGGCTTCGAGAACGTCCAGACGGTCGATCGCACCATCGACATTCAACTGACGCGACAGTTCGGCCGCTCTCCGGTAGGCGGCCACCGAGGCCGACAGTCTGGCGCGGCGTTGCTGCGACTGCGTCAACGCCACGACCGCATTTTCCACGTCCTCCATCGCCGACAGCACGGCCGACTGGTAAGCTACGAAATACTGGTCGCGCTGCGCCTTCGCCACATCCACGGCAGCCTTCAACTGACCGCCCTGGAAGATCGGAATGGAAAGACTTGGCCCGAATGCCCAGCTGATCGTCGACTTTTTGCCGAGGTCGGAAACGCTGCTCGCCGTCGTGGCGATATCGCCGGTAAGGCTGATCGACGGATAACGGTCGGCTTCCGCCTTGCCGACCTTGGCGGTGTATTGCGCCAGCGCGCGTTCTGCCGAGCGTACGTCCGGACGTCCGCTCACGACATCGGCCGGAATGCCGATACCGGCCGCCATTTTCGGCGAGGGTATCTTGCCGGCCTTCGCCATCAGCGGCTGCAGCTCTGACGGTGCCTTGCCAAGCAGCACGGCGAGACGGTTGACCGACTGCATGTAGGAAATGCGGTAGGAAGGAATATCCGCCTCGGTCGAAGCCGCCTGCCCTTCAGCCGTTGCGCTGTCCACGCCCGTTGCAGCCCCAGCCTGCACCTGGTCGCGGGTCAGTACGGCTGACTGGCGTTGCGATTTTGCGGTGCGCTCGGAAAGCGCCACCAGAGCCTGATATTGCCGCGCCTGAACGTAATAGGACGTGACGTCACCGATCAGTGTCACCAGCGTATCCGCCAGATCTTCGTCTGCCGCCTGTGCCGCATAACGCGCGGCTTCCGCCGAGCGCCGGTTGCCGCCGAACAGATCGATTTCCCAGCTTGCGTCGAACCCGGCCTGCGCCTGGTTGTAGACGGCCGTTTCACCGGAGCTGGCCGTGCGGTTGCGCGTGCCGGACGCGGAACCGTTGACGCTCGGGTAGAAAGCCCCCGTCTGCTGGCGATAGGTGGCGCGGGCTTCGCGAATGCGGGCCTTTGCACTGGCGACATCCAGATTACCGTCCACCGCCTGCGCGACGAGCGTGTTCAGCAAGGGATCGTTGAGCTGGCGCCACCACTCCGTCAGGTTTGGTTTCTTCGCCGCCGCCCCGGCTTTCGCGCCGCCCCCCCAGCTGGCGGGCACAACAAGATTGGGCTTCTGGTAGTCAGGGCCGACAACGCATCCGGCAAGCAGAACTGCCAAAATGGACGCAGAGGAGGCCTTAACGCAGGTCGCAAGACCGCGCTTGAAGGTTGGATTGAGCAAATGAGCGTTCCTTACGCTGGGGTGGTTATTCTGCCGGCGCGACGGGGATCGCGGCGGGTGTTGCGGCTTTCGACCTGAAGATCCTGCGCACGATGACGAACAGCAGCGGAATGAAGAACACACCCAGCACCGTTGCCGAAATCATGCCGCCCATAACGCCGATACCGATCGAGTTCTGTGCACCGGAGCCAGCGCCATCGGCAACCGCCAGCGGCAACACGCCGAGGATGAAGGCAAGCGAGGTCATCAGGATCGGGCGAAGACGCTGGCGTGCGGCCTCGAGCGTTGCTTCCACCAGGCCCTTGCCATGCGCCTGCTGTTCGATGGCGAATTCCACGATCAGGATCGCGTTCTTCGCGGCAAGACCGATGGTCGTCAGCAGACCGACCTTGAAGTAGACGTCGTTGGTCTGCCCGAACATGGTTGCCGCAACCACCGCCCCGAAAATGCCGATCGGCACAGACAGGAGAACGGCAAAGGGAATGGTCAGGCTTTCGTAAAGTGCTGCCAGCGCCAGAAACACCACCAGAACCGAGATCGCATAAAGCTGCAGGGCCTGGTTGCCGGAAAGGCGCTCCTGCGCCGACAGGCCGGTCCATTCATGCGCATAACCGGCCGGCAGCTCCGCCATCAGGCTGTCAACCGACGACATGGCTGTACCCGAGCTGACACCGGCTGCGGCCGACCCCTGGATTTCCACGGCAGACGCACCGTTGTAACGTTCCAGACGCGGCGAACCATAGGTCCATTTGCCCGTCGAAAAGGACGAGAATGGCACCATCGTCTCGCTGGAATTACGGGCATACCAGCGGCTGAGGTCTTCAGGCTGCATGCGGAAATCCGTTGCACCCTGCACGTAGACCGGCTTCACGCGGCCACGGTCGATGAAGTCGTTGACATAGGTTCCGCCCCACGCGGTCGACAGCGTGGTGTTGATGTCGGAGAGGTCGAGGCCGAGCGCGCTCGCCTTCTTGTCATCGATCTGGATCGAATATTGCGGCGTGTCTTCCTGGCCGTTCGGTCGCGTTCCGCTCAGCTGCTTATCCTTGGCGGCAGCGGCGAGAAGCTGGTTTCGGACATCGATCAGTTGCGCGTGACCGGCACTGTTGTTGTCCATCAGGTAGAACGAGAAGCCGCCGGATGTGCCGAAGCCGGGAATGGCCGGAGGCTGCAATGCAAAAGCGCTGCCATCGGTAAATCTGGAGAATGCCGCCATGGCGCGACCGGCAATGGCACCGGCTTTCGCCTTGTCATCCGTACGTCCGGCAAAATCCTTCAGGCTGACGAAAGCGATGCCGACGTTCTGGCCCGCGCCGCCGAAGCTGAAGCCGACGGAAGACATCACGCCTTCGACATAGTCCTTCTCGTCATTGAGGAAGTAGTTGGTGACGTCGTCCAGCATCTTGCGGGTCCGGTCCTCGGTCGCACCCGGCGGAAGCTGGACGCTGGCGATGAGCACACCCTGGTCTTCATCCGGAATGAACGAGGATTCCATGCGCGTGAAGACAAGTCCCGTGACGACGACGATGGCCGCAAAGATCACCAGGAATACCGGGCTGCGGCGAATGATGCCGCCGACGCTTTTCTGGTAGCCCTGGGTGGTCTTTTCAAAGCCGCGGTTGAACCAGCCGAAAATGCCCTTGTTCTTTGCGTCATGCTTGGGTGGACGCAACAGCGTTGCGCAGAGCGCTGGTGTGAAGATCAGGGCAACGCCGACCGAAAGGACCATGGCCGAAACGATGGTGACCGAGAACTGGCGATAAATGATGCCGACCGATCCGGAGAAGAACGCCATGGGAATGAACACGGCCGACAGCACCGTAGCGATGCCGATCAGCGCGCTGGAAATTTCCTTCATCGACTTGATCGTGGCGGCCTTGGGGTCCAGCCCCTCCTCCTCCATGACGCGCTCGACGTTTTCGACAACGACAATCGCGTCGTCCACCAGAAGGCCGATGGCCAGCACCATGCCGAACATCGTCAGTGTGTTGATGGAGTAACCGAACAGCGACAGGATGCCGAAGGTCCCAAGCAGCACGACGGGAACGGCAAGGGTGGGAATGATGGTTGCGCGGAAGCTCTGCAGGAACACGAACATCACGACGAAGACCAGAACGATGGCTTCACCAAGCGTCTTGACCACGTCTTCAATCGACAGTTCCACGAACGGGGTCGTGTCGTAGGGGTAAACCACTTCGACATTCTGCGGCATCGTCGGCTTCAGCGCCTCGATGGCCGCCTTGACGCCGTTGGCGGTGTCAATGGCGTTGGCGCCGGTGGCGAGATTGACGCCGAGACCGCTGGCCGGCTGGCCATTGTATTTCGTCGTGGTGGTGTAGCTTTCCGCGCCGAGTTCGACGGTTGCCACGTCGCTCATCTGCACGACGGAGCCGTCCGTCAGGCTTTTAAGAATGATGTTCCTGAATTCTTCAGGGGTCTGGAGACGGCTTTTCGCCGTAACCGTGGCGTTGAGCTGCTGGCCTTTGCGCTGCGGCGCGGCACCGAGCTGCCCGGCCGAAACCTGGGTGTTCTGGGCCTCGATGGCCGAGGTGACATCGCCAACCGTCAGCGAATATTTCGACAGTTTGTCCGGGTCCAGCCAGATGCGCATGGCATAGCCGGAGCCGAACATCTGAGTGTCGCCAACGCCTTCAACGCGGGCAATGCGGTCCTTCAGCGTGCTGTCGATATAGTCGGAAATATCCGTGGAGCTGAGTTTGCCGTCCGTCGATACGAAGGCGGCGATCAGCAGGAAGCTGGAGGTCGACTTCGTCACGGTGATGCCGGCCGTCTGAACGGCCGTGGGCAGGTTGGACTCCACCTGCTGCAGCTTGTTCTGCACCTGCATCTGCGCGACATCGGGGTCGGCCTTGTTGGTGAAGGTCAGCTCGATCGAGGCTTCGCCGGTCGATGTGGACGTGGCAGTCATGTAGTCGAGATTGTCGATGCCGGTCATGCCCTGCTCGATGACCTTGGTCACCGAGTTTTCGACCGTCTGGGCGTCAGCGCCGGAATAGCTGGCGCTGATCGTTACCGAGGTCGGGGCGATCTGCGGATATTGCGAGATCGAGAGACCGGTGATCGACAACACGCCTGCCAGCATCACGCAGACGGCGATCACCCATGCGAAGATGGGGCGGTTGATGAAGAACAGAGACATCAGTGCTGCGCCTCCGTCAGGCTGGCGACCTTGTTGGGCGTGTTGATGGACGCAGCCTTGAGTTCGCCGGTCGCATTGTCGATGGTTACTTCCTTCACGTCGACATCCTGGCCGATCTGCGTGCGCTGCGTACCCTCGACGATCACCCGGTCGCCATCTTCGACACCTGCTGTCACCAGCCAGTTGTTGCCGATGCTGCGGTCCACCGTCAGGACGCGCTCTTCGACCTTGTTGTCCTTGCTGACGAAACGTGCGGTCGGCTCACCCTTGGTGTTGCGCGACACGCCGCGCTGCGGCACCAGATAGCTGTTTGGCGCAACGCCTTCCTGGATCACGGCACGCACATACATGCCCGGCAGCACGATGCGGTCGGGGTTTGGAAACTGCGCGCGAAGTTTGACGGTACCGGCCGATTCATCGACCGTCGCCTCGGCAAATTCCACCGTGCCGGTCTTGGCGTATTCCTTGCCGTTGTCGAGTTTCAGATTGACCGAAACGTTGATGCCCGAAAAACGCAACTGCCCCGCATCGACGGCCTCTCTGAGATCGAGGATCTTCGAGCTGGCCTGCGTCACATCGACATTGATCGGATCGAGGCTTCTGATCGTTGTCAGCGCCGTGGTCTGCTCCGCCGTGACAAGCGCGCCGACAGTAATGGCCGAGGCATCGACGCGGCCGGAAATCGGCGCGCGGATCTTGGTGTATTCGAGATTGATGCGGGCTGTCTCGACGCTCGCCTTGGCCGACGCGACATCCGCCTTGGCCTGTGCCAGCGTCGACTTCGCGTCTTCGAGGTCCTGCTCGCTAACGGCGTTGTTCGATGTCAGGCGACCGTAACGGTCGACCTTGGCCTGTGCGCTCGGCAGAGCCCCTTCCGCCTTCTGCAGCGAGGCAACGGCGCTGTCATAGCTCGCCTGGTAGGTCGCGGGGTCGAGTTCGTAGAGGACGTCGCCCGCCTTCACCTCGCTGCCCTCCTTGAAATTGCGTTTGCGGATAATGCCGCCGACCTGCGGGCGGACCTCTGCTTCCAGCGAAGCGGATGTCCGGCCCGGCAGCTCCGCCGTAATGGCCACGTCCTGCGGGTTCAGCACCACGACACTGACATTGGGCTTGGCGGCTGCGGCCGGTGGAGTTGCCGCTTTTTCGTCGCTGCAGGCGGCAAGCGCTGCACACACAAAAAACGCGAAACCTGCTGCAAAAATGGGTTTTGATCTGGGGGGCACGGGTGTTTACCTTTTTCTGTAACGGTGGGTACAAATAATCAATTTGCGGTAAGAGTCAACGCGTGGTAGGAAAACGACCATGGAAAATGCACCACCCGACACGCCAGAAAAGCCGGCGGAACGCAGCCGCGGCAGGCCGAAAATCTATAGTGATGAGCAGCGTCGACAGACGATTCTGGACGAGGCGCGGCGCACCTTCACCGAGGAAGGTTTTCGCCGCACGACCATCGCCAAGGTCGCGGCGCGCTGCAAAATTTCGAAGCAGACCATCTACGAATCGTTTGAGAGCAAGGTCGATCTGTTCAAGGCCGTGGTGGGCGATCACCGCCGCATGATGCTGGACCTGCCCCGCCCTGCCGATGAAGATGCACCTGTCGATATCGTCATCGAACGTATCTTTCGCATCGATATCGACGAGGAAATGGATGCGGAACGCGACAGCTTTCTCTCGATCATTTTTGCCGAGTCGAAAGAAGTGCCTGAACTGTTCGATTTCATCCGCGACGAAGGCGCCGATCCTTCAAGGCGCGATTTGGTCGACTGGCTGAAAAATCAGATCGAGCGTGGGAGGCTGAAGATCGACAACCCCGAAAGTGGGGCGCGCATGCTGATGGATATGCTGCTCGGCCCAACCGGACCCGGCCGCCGCGACTGGGCCACATTGGAAGACCGCCGCCGTCACCTCAGATGGTGCATCGACTTCTTCATGGCCTCGGCCGCGGCCAGGTGACGGATGCGGTGATCGCGTAAAGGAACGAACCGCCGCCATGACACGTCCTTACTATGAAGCGGCCATTCAGGCACTCGGGATCATGGAGGCGCTTGCGGCCTACGATCCACATATCGCCGGAACACCCCCTCTGGGTGTGCATACCGAAAAGAGCGATATCGACATCCTGTGCCATGCGACTGACCAGCAATCCTTCCTGCGGGACGTCGTAAATTTATATGGAGACCGCAAGGCGTTTTGTGTCTGGCAGTGGACGTCGAGCGAGCAGCCAATCATCGCAAGCTTTACTGCAGAAGATTGGGACTTCGAAATATTTGCCAGCCGCCTCCCTGTGATCGAACAGGCGGGATGGCGTCATTTTCAGATCGAGAAACGCCTTCTCGCCCTCGGCGGCAATGCATTCAAAACGAAAATTCTCTCGCTCCGAAGCGAGGGATTGAAAACCGAACCGGCGTTCTGGAGCGCTCTGCAGTCCGCCGGTGATCCCTATCTGGGATTGCTGGACCTTGAGGCTGCTTCGGACGAGGAACTGCGCGGCAGGCTCGCCGAAGCCGGATTTGTGTGACGGCTGGATATGGAATCTGCTGCAAAAGCTCTACGCTCCACCTAAAAAAACGCCCCGGAATGCGCTGGCATCCGGGGCGTCTGTCTTGTCATGCGGCTGTCTGTGTCTTGGCCGTCGATGTATCAGTCAGATGTTTTCCGAAGAACGGTACGATTTCCTTGAGCGCCTTGCCCACGGGTCCAGGCTTGTCGTAGAGGTCGTAATGCGACCAGTCTTCCAGCGAGACCAACTGGCGGTCTGCCGATGCTGTTGCGCGGCCGTAGATCTCCATGCCGTCCCGATACGCGCCGAATGCGCCGACCTTCTGGCCGATCACGACCATGACCGGCTGGGTCAGCAGGGTTTCGGCAAATGCAAAGGCATCCCATGCCAGTGTTTTCTGCGCGTGTGAGAACAGCATTCTTGTCCAGCCGCCGGGCTGTCTGCCGCGCTCCGTCTTGTAATAGTCGGTCGCTTCGAACACGTCGCGTTCGGTCAGTCCGTTCTCCCGGGCAACATCGGGGCTTGCCGGCAGCAGCTCGTTGACCTGTAACTCCCCGCCACGTGCCTCGATCGTTCGTTGCGCCGCCATGGCGCTGAGCGCGCCGAGCGGATTGTATCCGCTGAAACCTTCGCGGAACAACCGGCCGATATTGACGCCGGTGATGCTGACGACGGCCTTGATGCGCTTTTCCGTCAGGGTGGCGTTGAGGGCGTAACCACCGCCGCCGCACACCCCGAGCACGCCGATCCGGTCGTCATCGACATAAGGCAGGCTTACCAGATAATCGATCACCCTGCTGACGTCTTCGACACGCTGCGTCGGGTCCTCTATCCAGCGCGGCGCTCCGCCTGAAGCCCCTTGAAAACTTGCGTCATAGGCAATGACCACATAGCCCTGTTCGGCCAGAGCCTTGCCATAGACATTGCCCGAAGTCTGCTCCTTGCAGCTTCCGAAGGGGTGGATGCTGACGATGGCGGGATATGTTCTGGTTTCCACGAAACCAGGCGGAAAGTGAATGTCCGCCGCAATATGCCAGGCCATGTCGGCATTCTGAATCTGTACGGTTTTCATGATCTTTCTCCCGAAAAGCAGGAGCGCCTCGTCTGCCCGTTTCGCTCATGCGAGGCGCGCTGTTGTTATTCTGCAGCCGCTCTGGCGACCGATCCTTCAAGCGTCCGTGTGAAGAAAGGGGCGAGAACCGACACGGCCTCGTCGACGTATTTTTCGCCGTCATACAGCTCCATGTGGTTGGCACCTTCAACGACATGCAGCGACTTGTCTCGGCTTGCGGCACGCTTCAGGAGGTCATCGCTCATCCACTTGCTTCCGGCCTTGCTGCCGGCAACGACCTGCAACGGCTGTGTCAGATAAACCTCGGCCATGTGGTAGGCGTCATAGGTGATGATCTGGTTGAGGCTGCGCAGCGTCGCAAAACCGGGTGCGGTCGGGCATTCGGCGCGGGGCGTGTGGTAATATTCCCATGCCTGACGCAGTTCTTCATTCGGCGAGTCCTCTTCCTTCAGCGGAGCAAGCGGCATCTGTCCCTTCTGGGCGCTTGCCGCATCGGCCGTACGGGCATTCGATCCCGCCTCGATATAGGGCAAGGCGTCGATGTCCTTGACGTTGTTTTCCCAGCCGTTGCGGAACATCGAGCCGATGTTGACCGCGCTCACTGTGCCAACGGCCTTGATGCGGCGGTCCTGAATGGCGGCGTTGGCGGTGTAACCGGCGCCGGCGCAGATGCCCATCGCGCCGATGCGGGTCTGGTCGATATAGGCAAGCGTCGTCAGGTAATCGATAACGGCGCTGACATCTTCCGTGCGGATATACGGGTTTTCGAGCTGGCGCGGCTCACCGCCGCTTTCGCCCTGATAGGAGGCGTCATAGGCAATCGTCACGAAACCTGCTTCGGCAAGCTTGCGGGCATAGGTGCCGGCGGTCTGTTCCTTCACGCCGCCGCCGGGATGGGAGACGACGATGGCGGGATACTGGCGGTTCTCATCAAAGCCTGCGGGGAAGTTGATGACGGCCGACATGGTGATTTCAGGGTTATTCGAATTGGTGAAGCTGATCTTTCCCATGGTCATATCCTCCTTGTTGGTCTGGTCTGTCGTGCACCAGAAGGGATGACTGGAAATATAGATCCATCTCACCTATCACTCTATGATAGAGAATTGCATGAACCTATCACTGAGGTGATAAATGAAACGCGATGAAATGGCGGATCTGACGGCTTTTGTCGTTGTGGCGGAAGAGCGCAACTTCACCCGCGCCGCGCTGAAACTCGGCCTGTCCCAGTCCGCATTGAGCGGCATCGTCAGGCGGCTGGAAGAAAGGCTCGGCGTGCGGCTTCTGGCGCGCACCACCCGCAGCGTCGCGCCGACCGAAGCCGGGGAACGGCTGGTGCAGACGCTGGCGCCGATGCTGCGCGATCTCGACCAGCGCATTTCCGAACTCAGCGAGTTCCGCGACAGTCCGGCCGGCACGATCCGCATCACCTCGGTCGAACATGCGGCAAAAACCATCATCCGCCCCGCCGTCACCAGACTGCTGAGCCGGTATCCCGACATCAATGTCGAGGTCGTCGTCGATTACGGGCTGGTCGATGTCGTCGCCGACCGTTTCGATGCGGGTGTTCGTCTGGGAGAGCAGGTCGCGAAGGACATGATTGCCGTGCGGATGAGCCCGGATGTACCGATGGCGATCGTTGGCTCCCCTGCTTATTTTAAGCGGCACCCGCTCCCGGAAAATCCCGAACAGCTTGTCGATCATCGCGCCATCAATTTGCGGCTGCCGACCACAGGCGTGCTGAACGCGTGGCGGTTTATCGACAAGGGGCGTGAGATCAGGGTCCATGTCGATGGTCCGCTGGTCTTCAATACGATTGAACTGATCCTCGATGCGGCAATCGACGGGCTGGGGCTGGCCTATCTGCCGCTCGATCAGGTGACCGGGCATATATCCGCCGGCCGTCTCGTCAGGACGCTGGAGGAGAGCACGCCTCCCCTGCCCGGTTACCACCTCTATTACCCAAGCCGCCGACACTCCTCCCCGGCCTTCAACCTGTTTGTCGACGCGGTTCGCCACCGAAGCTGAAAACCTTCTTTGTGCCTCGTTTGGTGCTGATCCGGCGGATGCCATCAGCACCGCAATGCCAGTGCCGTCTTGTCTTGTGGCTGTGCCCTTGCGACCCCAAATAGCCGGGAGACATTTGCAGCGAGTATCCATGATCCCGACTTTGCCTCTCGAAACGCAACGCCTGATCCTTCGCCCATTCCAGCCGCAGGATTTTTCCGCCTATGCGGATTATCATGCGCGCAGCGACGTTTACCGGTTCCTCTACGCCGCGCCGCCAGCCAGGGCGGCGCTGGAAGCGCAGTTCACATCGATCCTTTCGGCGGCGTTTCAACAGGATGGCGATACGTTGCGACTTGCCGTCATCCGTCGTGATGACGATGCTTTGCTTGGCGAGGTGCTTCTGAAGATTGCCAGTACGGCAGCACTTCAGGCCGAGGTCGGTTATATTTTCAATCCGGCATATTCGGGAAAAGGCTATGCGACAGAGGCGGTGCGCGCCATGATCGGCCTCGGCTTCGACAGCCTTGGTTATCACCGGATTTTCGCGCGGCTGGACACGCTGAACCACGGCTCCATCGGCGTGGTGGAACGCCTGAAATTGCGCAGGGAAGCGCATCTTGTGCAGAACGACCGCTTCAACGGCGTCTGGGGTGACGAGTTCATTTATGCCGTTCTGAATTCTGAATGGCAGAGCTGAGATGTTGATGGTCTCCTGCCGGTGACAAGGCGGGGTCCGCAATCTCCATCAAGACAACAAAAAACCCCGCGGTGCCATCGCTCCGCGGGGTTTTGATTTTTGCGAGACCTGAAAGCTGAGGCTTATGCCTCGCCTTCCGGTGCCTCCGGCTGCTCGGTGACCTGGTCTTCGACCTCGGCACCATTGCCGTTTTCAGCGTCTTCGTCGCCTTCCGGCTCGTTGATGCGCTCGACCGAGACGACCTTTTCATCCTTGGCCGTCGAGAAGATCGTCACGCCCTTGGTGGCGCGGCTGGCGATGCGGATACCGGCAACCGGTACACGGATCAGCTGGCCGCCATCCGAGACGAGCATGATCTGGTCGTTGTCTTCAACCGGGAAGGCTGCAACCAGTTCGCCGATTTCCGTCGTCTTCGACGTGTCGGTGGCGCGGATGCCCTTGCCGCCACGGCCGGAGGTGCGGAAGTCGTAGGAGGACGAACGCTTGCCGAAGCCCTTTTCGGAAACGGTCAGCACGAACTGTTCGCGTGCCTTGAGTTCCTGATAACGGTCTTCGCCGAGCTCGCCTTCTTCCGTCACCTCTTCGCCAACCAGCGCGATGTCTTCTTCATCGACACCGGCTGCACGGCGTTCTGCGGCCGAACGCTTGAGGTAGGCTGCACGCTCCCATGGGGCCGCATCGCTGCTGCCAACGATGGTCATGGAGATGATGCGGTCGCTGTCGCCCAGATTGATGCCGCGCACGCCAACCGAGTTACGGCCGGCAAAGACGCGAACGTCATCGACCGGGAAGCGGATGCACTGGCCAAGCGCCGTCGTCAGCAACACGTCGTCACGGTCGGTGCAGGTTTCGACGGAGAGGATCTGATCGCCCTCTTCATCCAGCTTCATGGCGATCTTGCCGTTGCGGTTGACCTGCACGAAGTCGCCCAGCTTGTTACGGCGCACCGTTCCGCGCGTCGTCGAGAACATCACGTCGAGGGTTTCCCACGTCGTCTCGTCCTCAGGCAGCGGCATGATGGTGGTGATGCGTTCGCCGGGTTCCAGCGGCAGCATGTTGATCAGCGCCTTGCCCTTGGACTGTGGCGTACCGATCGGCAGGCGCCAGACCTTTTCCTTGTAGACGATGCCACGCGACGAGAAGAACAGCACCGGCGTATGGGTGTTGGCCACGAACAGACGGTTGACGAAATCTTCGTCGCGCGTTGCCATGCCCGAACGGCCCTTGCCGCCGCGACGCTGCGCCTTGTAGGTCGTCAGCGGCACGCGCTTGATGTAGCCGAGATGTGATACGGTCACGACCATGTCTTCACGGGCGATGAGGTCTTCATCGTCCATGTCGGGGCCGCCTTCGACGATTTCCGAACGGCGTGGCGTGCCGAATTCGTCACGTACGGCGGCCATCTCGTCCTTGACGATCTGCTGGATACGCACGCGCGACGACAGGATTTCGAGATACTCACTGATCTCAGCGCCGATCTTGTTCAGTTCGTCGCCGATTTCGTCACGGCCGAGTGCGGTCAGGCGGGCCAGACGCAGTTCGAGGATGGCGCGTGCCTGCTCTTCCGAGAGGTTGTACGTGCCGTCTTCGTTGATGCGGTGGCGCGGATCGTCGATCAGGCGAACGAGGCTTTCGACATCCTCGGCCGGCCAGCGGCGCGTCATCAGTTCTTCACGCGCGGACGCCGGGTCCGGCGCGTGGCGGATAACGCGGATGACTTCGTCGATGTTGGCGACGGCAATGGCCAGACCCACCAACACATGCGCGCGGTCGCGCGCCTTGCGCAGCAGGTACTTGGTGCGGCGGCTGACAACTTCCTCACGGAAGGATACGAAAGCGCGCAGCATGTCGAGCAGCGTAAGCTGTTCCGGCTTGCCGCCGTTCAGCGCCACCATGTTGCAGCCGAAGGAGGTCTGCAGCGGCGTGTAACGGTAGAGCTGGTTCAGAATGACTTCGGCATTGGCATCGCGCTTCAGCTCGATGACGACGCGGTAGCCCTGACGGTCGGACTCGTCGCGCAGGTCGGAAATGCCCTCGATGCGCTTTTCCTTGACCAGTTCGGCCATCTTTTCGATCATCGTTGCCTTGTTCACCTGGTAGGGAACTTCGGTGATGATGATCTGCTCGCGGTCGCCGCGCATCGGCTCGATGGTGGCGCGGCCGCGCATGATGACCGAGCCCCTGCCCGTCTCGTAAGCCGAGCGGATGCCGGAGCGGCCCATGATGAAGGCGCCTGTCGGGAAGTCGGGACCGGGAATGATCTGCATCATTTCGGCTAGCTCGATGGCCGGATTGTCGATGAGCGCGATACAGCCGTCGATTACTTCCGAAAGGTTGTGCGGCGGAATGTTGGTTGCCATGCCGACGGCGATACCGCCAGCACCGTTGACCAGGAGGTTCGGGAACTTGGCCGGAATGACCACCGGTTCCTGAAGCGTGCCGTCGTAGTTGTCGCGGAAGTCGACAGTTTCCTTGTCGAGATCGTCGAGCAGCGCGTGCGCGGCCTTTTCCAGACGGCACTCGGTATAACGTTCAGCCGCCGGCGGGTCGCCGTCGATCGAGCCGAAGTTGCCCTGACCGTCGATCAGCGGCAGACGCAGCGACCAGTCCTGCGCCATACGCGCAAGCGCGTCATAGATGGCAGAGTTGCCGTGCGGATGGAATTTACCCATCACGTCACCGGTGACGCGGGCGCACTTTACGTATTTCTTGTTCCAGTCGATGCCAAGTTCGGACATGCCGTACAGGATGCGGCGATGAACAGGCTTCATGCCGTCACGAACATCGGGAAGTGCGCGCGACACGATAACGCTCATCGCGTAATCGAGATACGACCGCTGCATTTCCTCGATGATGGAAATCGGCTCGATGCCTGGCGGAAGCTTTCCGCCGCCGGGGGGACTTTGGTCAGTCAAAACGGATCACATTCTCTGTTAAGAATCGGATGAATTTTTATAGCGGAAACAGCAAGGTTAAGCCAATTTCCCGGCAAGTTTTGAACAGCCTTTTGCGTCAAATGCAAGACAAACAGCGCTTTTCTCGCCTTCTCCGCCCAAAAGCACCGCTCCTCCCTTTAAAACCGCCATCGACTTGCGTAGGCTCACGGCCAAAATAACATAAGCAGGGGAAAAAATGCCTGGCAGCGAAACGCTCATCAATGCGCTCACCACCCTTCTGGTGACGCTCGATCCACCCGGCCTTGCCCCCGTATTCCTTGCCCTGACCGTGGGCATGACGCGTGACCAGCGCAAGCAGGTGGCGCTGCGCGGTTCGCTGATCGCCTTCGGCATTCTTGCCGTCTTTGCGCTGTGCGGCCTTGCCATTCTCAACCTGCTCGGCATTTCGCTCGGCGCCTTCCGCATTGCCGGTGGCCTGCTGCTGTTCTGGATCGCTTTCGAAATGATTTTCGAAAAGCGCCAGGAGCGCAAGGAAAAGACCTCCGAGATCGCCATCACCAAGGACCATCTGCACAATCTGGCGGTCTTTCCGCTGGCCCTGCCGCTGATTGCCGGGCCCGGCGCCATTTCCGCCACCGTGCTTCTGGCCGGCTCGATGAAAACCACCATCGAGATGGTCATCCTCATCCTGATCCTCGCCTTCGCCATGGCGCTGGTCTATGCGGCGCTGATCGTGGCCGAGCGCATGGACCGCTTTCTCGGCAATACCGGCCGGGCAATCCTGACGCGCCTGCTGGGCGTGCTCCTGGCAGCGCTCTCCGTGCAGTTCGTGGTGGATGGCATAAGGTCCGCCTTCGCGCTGCCATAGCCCGCCCGAAAGGCGTTTTTGCAACAAAATCCTGGAAGTCGGACGAGAGCGGAAATTCCGTTCTTTGATTGCGGCGCGTGCGCGGGTTAAAAGGCGGCCATCGACCAATCGAAAGTGCCTCCCATGCAATCCATGCTGCGCCGCCTCATCCCGGATGCCGCCCCGCCCAGTCTCAAGGAGCGCCTGCGCGCCGCGCTCGGTGCCCTCGTCGGCATTCTTGTCACCGGCCTTCTCGGCAGTCTTGCCTTTCGCTTCGATCCCGCCCTGCCCGCCATGATCGCGCCGATGGGCGCGTCCGCCGTGCTGCTATTTGCCGTGCCTTCCAGCCCGCTCGCACAGCCCTGGTCGATCCTCTGCGGAAATCTGGTGGCGGCCTTCGTCGGCGTCACGGTCGCGCTGCTGGTGCCGGATGTGTTCTTTGCCAGTGCGCTGGCCATCGGCCTTGCCATTGCGGCGATGATGGCGCTGCGCTGCCTGCACCCGCCAAGTGGCGCCGTGGCGCTGACGGCCGTTCTCGGCGGCCCTGCCGTGCACGATCTCGGTTACGGTTTCCTGCTTTGGCCGGTCGCCGGCAATTCGCTGATCCTGCTGGCGCTGGCGCTGCTCTACAACAACATGACGGGCCGCCCCTATCCGCACTCGATCAAGCCCGCAGCCTCCAGCCACGGCGCCGGCAATCTCGGTTCGATCCAGAAGATCGGTTTTGCCTCCAGCGATCTGGACGAGGTTTTGAAGGAATACGACCAGGTTCTCGATATCGACCGTGACGAGCTGGAACTGATCCTGCGCAAGACCGAACTGCGCTCCTACCGCCGCAGGGCCAGTCACCTCGATTGCGAAAGCGTCATGACCCGCGATGTCGTGGCTGTCGCGCCGGAAGATTCGCTCGCCCATGCCCATGCGCTGATGCGCAGCCACCATTTCAAGGCGCTGCCCGTGACGAATGACCGGGCCGAGATCGTCGGCATCGTCACGCAGACGGATTTTCTCGAAAAGGCGAGCTGGAACAAGGGCCGGCCGGCAATCGGCTTCGGCCAGCGGCTGCGGCTCATTCTGACCGGCGCCAGGGCGCCGAACGACACCGTCAAGGATATCATGACCTCGCCGGTGAAGACCGTCAGGCCCGACATGGCCGTGGAGGAAGCCATTATCCGCTTTGCCGAGGAAGGGCTGCACTACCTGCCGGTGACAGATCACAACGGCAAGATGGTCGGCATTGTGTCGCAGTCGGATGTCATGGTGTCGATGCTGGCCGACAAGGCCGCCGCCTGAGCACGTACCGGCAATAAAAAAGGTGGCAGCCCTTCGGCCGCCACCTTGTATTCCAGAGCCCGATAAACCCGGTTCTCAGAACGGGATATCGTCGTCCATGTCGTTGGAGAAGCCGCCCGAAGGCTGGCCGCCACGCGAGGAACCGCCACGCGACGACTGCTGGTCGTAACCGCCGCCACCGCCGTAGTTCGAACCGCCGCCGCTGCCACCGCCGTAAGAGCTGCCGCCGAAGTCGCCACCGCCGAAGTCACCGCCACGGCTTGCGCCGCCGCCTTCACCACGACCGTCGAGCATCGTCAGGGTCGAGTTGAAGCCCTGCAGAACGATTTCCGTCGAATAACGGTCGTTGCCGTTCTGGTCCTGCCACTTGCGGGTCTGCAACTGGCCCTCGATGTAGAGCTTGGCGCCCTTCTTGATGTACTGCTCGACAACCTTGCAGAGACCTTCGTTGAACACCACGACAGTGTGCCACTCGGTCTTTTCCTTGCGCTCGCCGCTGTTGCGGTCGCGCCAGGTTTCGGAGGTCGCGATACGCAGGTTCGCAATCGGGCGGCCATCCTGCGTCCGGCGAATTTCGGGATCGGCGCCCACGTTTCCGATCAGAATTACCTTGTTTACGCTGCCAGCCATCTCTTTAATCCTGTCCGCCGGTTGTTCTGCCCGGCCTTTGCATTTCAAAAAATTCCGTTCACAATAACCATCGCAGCCCGCGAAAGGCACCCGCAGACGGGACTCTATCCACAAAGAATAATCCCGTTCCGACCCGCGCGACATTGCCGCTTGATTTTTGTTCTTTTTTTGTTCTATTAAACCCCGAAATTCGAGTCAAGAGAGCTGAAAACCGATTGGCCGATTGGGAATAGACCTCGACTCCTCCGGTTGCGTGCCTACATAAGGGACCGCCCCACCAAGCCCGTTATCAATGTCCGAGCCTTGTCATGAGTGAACTGAAGACGATTTCCATCCGTGGCGCCCGCGAGCATAACCTCAAGGGCATCGATCTGGATCTGCCGCGCAACAAGCTGATCGTCATGACCGGCCTTTCAGGCTCGGGTAAATCGTCGCTCGCCTTCGACACCATCTATGCCGAAGGTCAGCGCCGTTATGTCGAAAGCCTCTCGGCCTATGCGCGCCAGTTTCTGGAAATGATGCAGAAGCCGGATGTCGACCAGATCGAAGGTCTGTCGCCGGCCATTTCCATCGAGCAGAAGACGACCTCGCGCAACCCGCGCTCGACGGTCGGCACTGTCACGGAAATATACGACTACATGCGTCTGCTGTTTGCGCGTGTCGGCGTTCCCTATTCGCCGGCCACCGGCCTGCCGATCGAAAGCCAGACCGTCAGCCAGATGGTTGACCGCATTCTGGCCTTCGAGGAAGGCACGCGTCTTTATATTCTGGCGCCGATCGTGCGTGGCCGCAAAGGCGAATATAAAAAGGAACTGGCGGAGCTGATGAAAAAAGGCTTCCAGCGCGTCAAGGTCGACGGGCAGTTCTACGAAATCGCCGATGTTCCGGCCCTCGACAAGAAATACAAACACGACATCGACGTGGTGGTGGACCGCGCCGTGGTGCGTGGCGACATGGCCGCGCGCCTTGCCGACAGCCTTGAAACCTCGCTGAAACTGGCCGATGGCCTGGCCATTGCCGAATTCGCCGACAAGCCGCTGCCCCCCGAAGAAACCGCAGCTGGCGGTTCCGCCAACAAGTCTCTGAACGAGACGCATGAGCGTGTGCTGTTTTCGGAAAAATTCGCCTGCCCGGTCTCCGGTTTCACCATTCCGGAAATCGAACCGCGCCTGTTCTCGTTTAACAACCCCTTCGGTGCATGCCCGACCTGTGACGGTCTCGGCTCGCAGCAGAAGGTCGATGAGAACCTGATTATTCCCGAACCCGCCCGTACCCTGCGTGACGGCGCGGTCGCGCCATGGGCGAAATCCTCTTCGCCTTATTACAACCAGACGCTGGAAGCGCTCGGCAAGGCCTTCGGTTTCAAGCTGTCGAGCAAGTGGACGGATCTTTCCAGGGAGGCGCAGACCGCCATCCTGCAGGGCACCGAAGAGAAGATCGAGTTCCAGTATCAGGACGGCGCCCGCTCCTACAAGACGGTCAAGAACTTCGAAGGCATCGTGCCGAACCTCGAGCGCCGCTGGAAGGAAACCGACAGCGCCTGGGCGCGTGAGGAAATCGAACGTTACATGTCGGCAGCGCCCTGCCCGGCCTGCGCCGGCTATCGCCTGAAGCCGGAAGCGCTGGCCGTCAAGATCAACAAGCTGCACATCGGCGAAGTCACCCAGATGTCGATCCGCACGGCGGGTGCCTGGTTCGAAACCCTGCCGGCGACCTTCAACGCCAAGCAGAACGAAATCGCCGTGCGCATTCTCAAGGAAATCCGCGAACGCCTGCGCTTTCTGAATGATGTGGGGCTGGATTATCTCAGCCTGTCGCGCAACTCCGGCACGCTTTCGGGTGGCGAAAGCCAGCGTATCCGCCTTGCTTCGCAGATCGGTTCCGGCCTCACAGGCGTTCTCTACGTTCTGGACGAGCCGTCGATCGGCCTGCACCAGCGCGACAATGCCCGCCTGCTGGAAACGCTGAAACATCTGCGCGACATCGGCAACACGGTAATCGTTGTCGAACATGACGAAGACGCCATTCTGACGGCTGACTATGTCGTCGATATCGGTCCCGCCGCCGGTATTCACGGCGGTCAGGTCATTGCCGAAGGCACGCCGCAGGACGTGATGGCCAATCCGAAATCGCTGACCGGCAAATATCTCTCCGGCGAAATGGGCGTGACCGTTCCGTCCGAACGACGCAAGCCCAAGAAGGGCAAGGAGATCAAGGTCGTCGGCGCACGCGGCAACAACCTCAAGAACGTCACGGCCTCCGTGCCGCTTGGCGTGTTTACGGCGGTGACAGGCGTTTCCGGCGGTGGCAAGTCCACCTTCCTCATCGAAACGCTCTACAAGTCTGCCGCACGCCGGATCATGGGTGCGCGTGAAATCCCGGCTGAACACGACCGGATCGACGGTTTCGAATTCATCGACAAGGTGATCGATATCGACCAGTCGCCGATTGGCCGCACGCCGCGCTCCAACCCGGCCACCTATACCGGCGCCTTCACGCCGATCCGCGACTGGTTCGCCGGTCTGCCGGAGGCAAAGGCACGCGGTTATGCACCGGGCCGGTTCTCCTTCAACGTCAAGGGCGGCCGCTGCGAGGCCTGCCAGGGCGATGGCGTCATCAAGATCGAGATGCACTTCCTGCCGGATGTTTACGTGACCTGCGACGTCTGCCACGGCAAGCGCTACAATCGCGAAACTCTCGACGTGACCTTCAAGGGCAAGTCGATTGCCGACGTTCTGGATATGACCGTGGAGGAAGGTGTCGAGTTCTTTGCCGCCGTGCCGGCGGTGCGTGACAAGCTGCAGTCGCTGTTCGATGTCGGTCTCGGTTACATCAAGGTCGGCCAGCAGGCCAATACCCTGTCGGGCGGCGAAGCCCAGCGCGTCAAACTGGCCAAGGAGCTGTCCAAACGCTCCACCGGCCGCACGCTCTACATTCTCGACGAGCCGACCACCGGCCTGCACTTCCATGACGTGAAAAAGCTTCTGGAAATGCTGCATGCGCTGGTGGAACAGGGCAACTCGGTGGTGGTGATCGAGCACAATCTCGAAGTCATCAAGACGGCCGACTGGATCATCGATATCGGCCCCGAAGGCGGCACCGGCGGTGGCGAAGTGGTTGCGGCCGGCACACCGGAAGCCATCGTCAAGGTGGAACGCTCCTACACCGGCCAGTTCCTGAAAGAACTTCTCGAACGCCACCCGGCGGGAAAGCAGGTGGCGGCGGAATAACCGTCGCCCCTTGAACCGATCACACCGATACATTCCCAGGGAGGAAACAGCACATGGCCACGTCAGGCACGATCCGCACCGGCATAGGCGGCTGGACATTTGAGCCCTGGGAAGGCACCTTTTACCCGGAAAAGCTGGCCAAGAAGCGCCAGCTTGAACATGCCAGCCGGCAACTGACGGCCATTGAGGTCAACGGCACCTATTATGGCAGCCAGAAACCGGCAACCTTTGCCAAATGGGCATCGGAAGTGCCTGACGATTTCATCTTCTCGCTGAAGGCCAGCCGCTTTGTCACCAACCGCAAGGTTCTGGCTGAAGCGCAGGAATCCATGACCCGGTTTCTGACGCAGGGGCTAACGGAACTGGGCGACCATCTGGGCCCGATCCTCTGGCAATTCGCGCCGACCAAGAAGTTCGAGCCAGATGATTTCGCCGCCTTCCTGGCGCTCCTGCCGGAAAAGCAGGATGGCATCAAGCTGCGCCACGTCGTTGAAGTCCGTAACCCGACCTTCCAGGTGCCGGAGTTCATAGATCTGATCGCGAAGCACAATGTCGCCGTCGTCTGCGCCGACCACCACGATTACCCGATGCTGCCGGACGTGACGGCCGATTTCGTCTATTGCCGTCTGCAAAAAGGCGAAGACGACATTCCGACCTGCTACCCTCAGACGGAAATCGACCACTGGGCAAAACGCATCAAGACCTACGCGGCCGGCGGCGCACCCGACGATCTGCCGATGATTGCCCCTGATCGCAAGGCCGAAAAACAACCCCGCGACGTCTTCGCCTTCTTCATCACCGGCGGCAAGGTCAACGCCCCGAACGGTGCACAGGCCCTGCAGAAGATCGTTTGATCGTTTCAATGGTGGCAGCGGTTCCCGTGAACCGCTCTACCCGGTTGGAGTATCCGTGGCAGTTCAGGTCCTTCCCACCGCTTTGGGCACCTGCCCCTGCCCCTGCCATTGTATCTCATCAGACGTAGACGTTGCCTCCATGCTGGCTTCGATGAGCAGCCCCATCGGAACGGGTGCATTTCGCCAATAAGAATAGCTTGAGTGCGGTTTATGGCACTCTCGCATTGACCTCCACGCGACAAGTCGGTTGTTATTCCGCGTCGACATGGGACTGGCCCGGCAAATGTGGCCGTCAGTTCTGTGGTATCGGGGCGAATGCGAGGACAGACATGGACTTCATGAAGTTGCTGAAATCCCTTGAGGATCTTCTCTACGAAATGGTGTCCTGGCTCGTTTTCTATCCCATTACGATGTGGCGGTCGCTCACCAACCCGCTGCGGATGATGCAATATGCAGACGAGGAACTGGCGGATCGTCCCGAAGAACAGTACACCGACACGCTCAGTCCCCCGCTTTTCCTGCTTCTGACCCTTCTGGTGGCGCAGGCTATCTCCGCCGCTATACCATCCATCTACGCCGATGCTGCCCTCCCAACGCTCTTGGCGCCCACCGCCAATCTGCTGCTGGCCCGGGGGGTAATCTTCGGCGTGCTGCCCTTGGTGATGGCGGTGACGCTGGTCCGGAGAAAATCCACAAGGCTGACGAGACAAACCCTGCGACCACCGTTCTACAGCCAGTGTTATGTCGCCTCGTCCTTCGTCTTCGTGGCCGGGATCGGTCTGGACCTCATGCTCATTCCCCATCATCTCGGCTTGACGGCGGGCATTGCCCTCTTTGCCGTGGCGACGCTCTGGTATGGCGTAGCTCAGGTGCGCTGGTTCAAACACGATCTCGCCATCAGCACGTTTCGTGCCGTGGCGCTGTTTGCCGGAAGGTTCGTCATCGCGATCATCGTCATCCTTGCCGTAGCGCTGATGATCGGCTGGACACTGAAAAACTGGAAGTGAAACCACGGGCCGATAGGATCGATAAAGGCGCGCTCCGAGAGGTCGCAATCCACTCTAGCAAAAATCTGCCCGCCCTTCGCAAAGGCTGGTGTTTGCTGCCGCGCGCCGGCTGGCTGTCCAGTGTGCGAGACACCCTGGCCGGATTGAAGCCTGTGGCCGCAAGCTTCACCTTGCCCACGTCTTCAGATGCCACCTCGCCGATATCGCGGCGGGAGTTCTGCGATGGGCAGATCGTCGGCCTTGAACAGCTTACCGGTGGACCATGGAATCATGTTCAGCACGACACCAAAAATCATGACGATCGCCGCAGCCACGGGTTTGCCAAAAGCCTTTGTCCAGCCAGCAAGAAGAGCTCCGAGCGGTTTGAAGATCAAAAGTGGGATAAGGGCGAACGGCGCGATCAAGAGGGTCAGCACCGTCGGGATCGCCGCCTCCATCATAGGGTCGCCGCCGTATCGAAGACGGAGACGCGGGTTACGGGCGACTGCGAACGGAATCAGTTCTTCCATGAAGCGAACATAGTCGGCGGATCGATCGAAGCCTGTCTCTCCCTGCCAATCCAGCGAGGATACCTCCCTCGACGCGAAGAATGTCCGCAAACGCGCGCTGTAAACTGGAAACCCAGTGGTGCCGACCCCACTCGTAACGTGAATGTGCAGGAAACGAAACGAAGTCCATGGGACCAGTGTGACGGACCGTCCTTGCGTTACCGAGAGGCCTTGCGCGTCGATGACGTAGGCCATCTTGATGCCTGGAGAGCTTTTATGATGCTTCTCGACTTTCGCGGTAAAGCGATAGGTCGGCGGGTCGTCCGTCTGCAATTGAACTCTCCAATACGGTCGCCAAACGGAAATTATGAGCGTCTAGCCTTAAACGCTTCAAGCTGCTTCGACAGTTCTTCTTCTTTGGCGTCTGCAGCTTTAAAGCTCCCAAACTGCAAGCTCACGCCTATCCAATACCAGCGAAAAAACCACGGACTGAACATAAACAAAAAAACGAGGGCGGGCAGGCTAATAATGAAAACTGCGGCCGTCTCGCCGAAAAGTCCTAACAAAAGAAAGTATGCCAGAAGGAGCGGGAGACTAGCCGCAGCATACCAGAAAATCATCAGTACTATGGTCGGGAAAGGTCGAAAAGGCGAGTATAGTGATCGACTGAGACGAAGGGTCCAGAGCTCGCTACGATGGCGATAGTATGTAATCAATTGCCAAAGTTCCCGGCTCATTTACTGCTTGCCCCCTGCTTTCCCCAAATCCAGATATCTTCATAAGAAGGGTTGCGCTGCAATAGATTTTCGCACTCTATCGGTGCAAAAACCGTGGGGCCAATGCAGCCGCCAAAATCCGTATCTGTTTGGAATTCTTCGCTTAGCCGACGGCGTCGGTATCCAGTAGGGCGCCTATTCATTACCAAAGGTAATGAGAAACGGGAAAATCGATAAATGTAATATTCCTTCCGGTTGCGACTTGCCCATTATAATCGGTCGCGAAGCTGCTCATGCGGATAGCACGAATGCCGACAAGCGATCACAGATCACGAAGGCGCGACACGTGCGATCGGAACACCGGTTACCCTGCAGGGCTAAACAGGAACAGACTTTCCCGTCTTGGTAGCTACGTGCTGTCAGGTGCTTCTGAAAAAATCGCCACCATTCAGGAAGAGCCCCACCTGCCCGTCGCAAAGGCTGGTTTCTGTGGCGAGATGAGAAGCGGTCCATTGCGCCAGACGCTCTGACCGGACGGAAGTCCGTAGCCGCAGGCTTCGCCTTGCCCACCTGGCCGAGTAGCAACACGGATCGCAGCAAAGTTCTCGGAACCCTGCCAGCATCCGGCTAGTCCAGAACTTTCCCGCCGTGGTAGCTCCGTGCCGTCAGGCGTTTCTGAAAATCGCCGCCCTCAGGGAAGAGCCCCACCTGCCCGTTCACAACGCTGAATTCGACAGTAAGGCGACTGGCGGCTCAGCCAGCCAGTTCTTTCGCGGGGTTGAAATCGATGGCGGCGAAAGCGGCCTCGATGACTTCAGGCCCGGCACCAGGGCGCGTGGCGTCGCTGGACAGGATCTGGCGGAAGCGGCGTGCGCCCGGCATGCCCTGAAACAGACCAACCATGTGGCGGGTCACGTGGTTCAGGCGTCCGCCAGCGGCGATATACTCAGCGGCATAGGCCATCATCGTGTCGCGCAGCGCCATCCAGTCCGGTGCGCTTGCCGCATCGCCATAGATGCGGTGGTCGACATCGGCCAGAATGGACGTGTTGTGATAGGCGGCACGGCCAAGCATCACGCCATCCATATGTTCTAGATGCGCCTCGGCCTGGTCGAGATCGGAAATGCCGCCATTGATGCCGATGAAGACATCGGGGTTTTCCTGCTTCATGCGGTAAACAAGGTCGTAGTCGAGCGGCGGAACCTCACGGTTCTCCTTGGGCGACAGTCCCTGCAGCCAGGCCTTGCGGGCGTGAACCCAAACGGCATCGGCACCGGCCGCAACAACACGCTTCAGGAAGTCTGGCAGCACCACTTCCGGCTCCTGATCGTCCACACCGATCCGGCATTTGACGGTCACAGGCACGGAAGAAACAGTCTTCATCGCCGCCACGCAACGCTCCACCGTCTCCGGTTCGCGCATCAGGCAGGCGCCGAACGTGCCGGACTGCACACGGTCCGAAGGGCAGCCGACATTGAGGTTGATTTCATCATAACCGTAATCACCGGCAATACGCACCGCCTCGGTCAACTTGGCCGGATCAGACCCACCAAGCTGCAACGCCACCGGATGCTCCTGCGGATGATAGCCGAGCAGTTTCTCCCGCAGCCCATGAATAATGGCATCGGCAACAATCATTTCAGTGAACAGCAACGCACGCTTCGACAACTGCCGATGCAGAAATCTGCACCTCGTGTCAGTCCAATCGATCATAGGCGCAACCGCGAAGATCGGAGATCCGGATTGTACGGCGTCTTTGTAGAAATTCAATGTCTTATGACCGTTTGTTAGTGTATCGCTTCATCAGCGTTTTTATCTCGATGCATCGTTTTCAACATCAGACGCAATACCGTCGTTACCCGACAGAACTGCTTTGCCGACGAGAAACACGCACGAAAACAATGGATGGCTGCGCCCTATATACAGCGCTGTCCCCCGGAAAAAAAGGCGGTCATATCGTTTTAAGAAAAGCCTAGACATTCGACCGCAAGCGCGAGGCCGAACCGTGGTACGTTTTTGGGAAACTGAAATAGATAAGCCTAGTGCCATTGAACGGTGGTACGCTGACTGATTTATGTTGTCGGATGCGATAGACCGTTACGTCAAAGAGAAGGGAAAAGTCGGCACCACGAATGCATAGGTTCTCCGAACCATTAAGACACTAAAGATTGCGTCCATGGACTGCGCAGACATACGTAGTGATGATCTAGTGACATTCGCGAACAGCTACCTCGCGCTTCTTTCGTCGATCTTCAAAGTCTTACGGTGCATTGATGAACCGACCTTTTCTTGTGGATCAGGTTGTATCTTTTTCCCGTGTTCAACTTTGATTTTGCTATTTTAGGATCTAATTATACATTGATAACGAAATCGAGGAAGGAATTGGCATGAAAAGAGTGAACCTTCTCGATTATTTCGAGTTGGCAGAGAGCGTGATGTCTGCAAAGTCAGGGTTGAGCACAAATTCTTCGACTGAAGTTGCCTCGATCTATTTTGCGATCTCCGGATTGCCACCTCGGCTAAATACCTTTCTGAGCGATGACAACGGTTTTTCTGCCTCTAAACATGCTGCATCGGAACTTTTGACAGCGGTAAATGGGTGGATTGATGAGAAGGTCTTCCCGGGTGGAGGTTTTTCGACCGAGAAATTCGATAAGAAGCTAGATCCATGGGAGTGGGGCCAATTAAGAAAGAAAGTCGAGTCATTTCGCACGGTCTTCGAGGCGGAATGCCATGGTGTTGATGTTTATTCAGTTGGCCAAATATCAATTTATAAAACGCAGACCTTAGTTTCGAACGGCGCAAAAATAATTCCAGAAGAGTACCATGTCGACATTCCGACCGAGGCGCTTACCGAGTTTGATAATGCTGGTAAATGTTTAGCATTCGACTTGCCGACATCGTGCGGTTTTCATGCGTTGAGGGGGCTGGAGCTAGTTATGGATGCTTACTTGGCTGCGTTTGGCGTCAATACGAAGCGGCTGAGAAGCTGGAATATGTATATCCAGGCGGCCAAAAAACTGATCGATGATGAGAGAGCCTCTTCGAAACCGTCTCCAAAGGTCGCCGCTATGCTTGATAGAATGCGAGAATTAGATCGAAACCCTCTTATGCATCCGCGGGACACCCTTGATACCCTTTCGGCTGATCAACTTTATAAGCTGTGCGCAATTACCGTAGGCGAAATTGTTCGCGACATACGAAGAATCAAGAGTGGTGGCGCGGTGGCAAAAATCGCAAACAATGCTGGCGCATCACTTCCATCCATGCAACTCGGAAAATAGAAAATACAACTTATAATGCCCGTCGTTTTCTGTCGCATCTGGACCGCCAGATTGCGGCATTTCTTTCTGCCCGTGTGGGCTTAATCGGCGATAATAGTTTGGAGCGTCTTTTTAGACAGGCCGGGTCTTTCGACTGATGCGGGTCTTTGTCATACGCTCAGCAAACCCGTATATCGAACAACGAAAAAGGCCAGCGCGTTTCTGCACCAGCCTTCTCTTGCTTCTGTTCGCCGCCATTACATCCGTGGTCGACTTTGAAAGCCGCGGCGCTATTGCGCTGCTATGGTGTCTTTAACGTCTGGGCGACCATTCGGTTCCAGGGTGCGCAATTACTTTCTGTAGGCAATACCGCCCCAGACACGGCCTTCGTCCCTGTGACGACCGCCATGCACCGCACCGATGTAGGCAGCGGCGGCGGATACGAGAGCCGAAGCAGCCAGGAGGAAAGCGGTCAGGATACCGGCAACCCGTGCCTTTTCAGCGGCGTCGACGGCTTTTGTCTTGGCGTCCTGCAGAGCTTTTTCCGCCTCCGCCTTGAGATCATCGATCCGCTTCTGCGCCTCGTCGACCTTTTGCTGCGCCTGTGTCCTGACTGCCTGAACACGCTCAACTGTCTGGCTTACGCGCGTCTGAGCATCCGTTGGACTGATGCCAGTCCGCGCTGCAATCTGGTTTGCGAGCCACGCGCGATCGGCGTCGGAAATCTCTCCGGTTGCCAGCAGGTTGCTGAGAATACCGCTCACCTGACGCTGAAAATCTCCAGCGCCCTGATCTCCGCCAATCGCCGGTGTATCGGTGCGCAACAGAGTGTCCGTCAGGTAGTCGATCGGGTTCGACTTCAATCCCTGAGGAAGAGCTTGTTCGATACTGGGAGCCGCAGCCTGTCCTGCACCCTGCGCAATGCCACCAACAGCGTTGCCAGCACCTGATACGACACCGCCGGCCAGCTGGCCAACACCTTGCGCTGCGCCTCCCACGGCAGAACCTGTTGCCTCAACGGCAGTCTGAGCCACGCTACCGACCGCCTTTGCACCGCCCGACACCACGCTGACGGCCAGTAACGCCGATACGACAGTGCCAAGACCCCAGACGACCAGTCCGTTGATGCCATCGCGCGTTGTAAGTTCGTTCCGGTCGGCCGAGCCAGCCGGACGTCTCATGCGTCCGGTAATGTAGCCGCCCAACATGTAGGAGCCGACCATCGAGATAACGACGAACAGTCCGGTGATGATCAGCCATGTCATGCTGATCTCACCGCCATCATCCGCCGAAATCGAGCTCAGGCCCAATCCACCGGCAAAAGCCGTGAGAATGGCAACCGCCCCGGACGCGATGACTGTGCCCGCGAAGATAGCTGGCCAATCGACATAGCTACGGTTCGGGTTGGTTTCAATTGAGGTTGAATCTACCATCAGCGTAACCCCAGCAGAGAGAGAATAAACAGCACAACGACGACCAGTCCAACCAAGTAAATGATTGAATTCATGAGACCCTCCTACGGTAATCTTGTTTTCAAGACGCAGCCGATCAAATCGATGCTTTAGAGCTTCCTGCGCTTGAGGTTTTGTCCGGTCGAGTGACCGTGTTGAAAACACCTGTCGGCATCAAACGTTCCGGAAAAAGAAACCGCCAGTCATCAATGACCGGCGGCCTGTATTCTTGGTGAGCTTACCAGCCCTGACGACCGTACCAGTCATCGATGTCTTTCTTGGTCTGGTCCTTCGCGTAACCGTAGCGCTCCTGGATCTTGCCTTCGAGCTGCTCACGCTTACCGTTGATGACGTCAAGATCGTCGTCAGTGAGCTTGCCCCACTGCTCCTTGACCTTGCCCTTCACCTGCTTCCAGTTACCTTCGACGCGGTTCCAATCCATTGAAATGTCTCCTCTTTATGTTGTGACGAGTAAACGCGGCAGGTGCGGGTTGGTTCCCTGAAAAGGGACTTTGCGCTTTGGTACACTGTTCCTGCTGACAGACGTTGGATTTATACGAAGGCCACACCCGAACCATTCCACCCCCACCGCGTTAAACGCGCATGGACGCTGAACATGCCGTTTTCGGATCGCTGCCCGATGGTTTTCATGCGCTGGTTGTTGGTGCGACTGGCGGGATCGGTGGTGCTTTTTGTGATCTCTTGGAGCGGCAGCCGCGTTTGGGGGCGCTAGTGCGGGTGTCCAGAAGCGGCAGCGGGTTTGATCTGTTGAATGAGGACAGCATTGCCGAACAGGCGGCGTCTCTTTCACAACGGAAATTTCACCTGATGATCTGTGCAACCGGCGTGCTGACCACGGATGGGCGGGCGCCGGAGAAGGCGTTGCGGCAGCTTGACCCTGAAACAATAGCCATGCAGTTCCGCGTCAATGCCATCGGCCCTGCCCTCGTGATGAAGCATTTTCTGCCGCTTCTGGATCGCCAGCAGCGTTCGATTGCGGCATTTCTCTCTGCCCGTGTGGGCTCGATCGGCGATAACAGGCTGGGCGGCTGGTATGCCTACCGGGCGTCCAAGGCGGCCTTGAACCAGTTTGTTCGCACCGCATCGATTGAGCTTGCCCGCACGCATCCGCAGGCGGTGCTGGTATCAGTGCATCCGGGCACCGTGCGCACATCCCTGTCAGGCCCCTATTCCGCCGGCCACAACACCGTTAGTGCGGCGGAAGCAGCCGTGTCGATCTCTGGCGCGCTGGAGGCGCTGACACCTGAGAAAACAGGCTCCTTCATTGCTTATGACGGTAGGGATATTCCGTGGTGAGGCTCTCGCCGCTTTCCGCACCGCGGCGAAGACGGATACTCCCTCGGCCGATGACCAGAGCCTAGGGCACTGGCACCCAGATTGCCGAGATGTCATCACCATAGGCTCTTGCCCTGCCATCCAGAATAGCGGCGCCAACCCAGGCGCAGATCACCGCATCGAGCATGTCCTCGAAGGCCTTCATTTCGTATCCGCGCGCGTCCGGCGCAGGCAATGGCAGAGCAGCCAGCACACCCTGCACGCGGCTCTCCAGCAGGCTTATGATCTGCCCCCAGATTTCAATGAGTTTCTGCCGCCGCACCGTCGGCGGTTCGCCCGGCCAGTATTTTGCGACCTTGGAAGCCTTGTAAGGCAATCGCCTCTCGGCAGCCGCAAGTTCTATCAGGGCCGGATGCGGATAGACTTCAGCGATGGCGCGGCCTTCGACGGCGCTTGTCGCCAGCGGGTAACCCAGCGCGGCAAAGCCCGCACGCAGCGCATCGCTGATCTTGCCGGGGCGGGTGGCGCTGGGCGTGTGCGTGCTGGCGTGTCTTGCGCCATAAACCGTTGAAATCATGTTGTCGGATGGTCTACGCGTGATGATGGGCTGCAGGGAAAGCGGCATGTCGATGGCCACCATATCGACGGGGCAACCCGCCCTCGCCTCCGCCACAGCCAGAAGCGCCGCAGCATCCGGCACCGAGCCGCGATGGCGTGCAATGGGCTGAGAACCGGCCTCCCGCAGCAGGCCTTCATAGGACGCGGCGACCTCGACCAGCCGCCAGCCGGAACCGTCATCGCTAATCAGCGCTACGCCACTCGGTTGCTGTTCCGTCCACGCCGCATCGATGCCCAGCACGGCCCTCTTTTGCGCTGCCATCATCTGCCCGTTTCATCCGGCACCACTTCCGTCAGCCTGAGGCTGATACCGCTCTTGACCACCACGTTAAGCGTGCGGATCAGGTCGGCAGCCTCCAGCAGCGCATCGCGCCGTGCCGCCTCTTCCTGACGGTCAGATCCGGCCGCCACCTCGGCCAGACGGATAATCGCATCCTGACGGGTGCCGCTTTCGGGAATGCCCGCCTGACGTCGCAGATCACGGATCGCAACAATCGAGCGGAACAACAGGTCGTCGATGATCTCCGTGGAGGCGCGGTTGATACCGTTTGCATTGCGCAGCAGGTCAGCGACGATCTCACCAGGGTCATGTTTCAAGCTTAGAAGACCTCGCTATCCAGTCATTGCCGAAGACGACGTGAACGAAGCTAAGCGAGGAGAAGAGTCGCGGCAACCACGCACGTGGAAGATGCGGATGTTTTTGCAACCGGTCTGCGGCTGCCCCTGGGGGGGCAGGTCTCGGCCAGCCGATGCACCGTTCTCATCGGCGTTTCCCTGGAAGGTCTCGAAGAGGGTTACAACCTCAGAAAGAAAACGCCACTGGTTATGGAACTCGCCTGAACGATCGCCGAGGTTGATGGAATCGTCAGGCAAACCCTTGGAACGTAAAGTGCCCTAGGCTCGATTTTCGGTTCTGCACCTCTTCAACCAAGTCCGTCCAGGCCACGGGCCTCCATCCCATAAAACCGGTTTCGCAGAATTGACAGGCTCCCTACCAGAAGGTAGGTTGCGCGCATGAGCAATGTCGGTTCCACTTACGATCACATCCTCGCCTGCGCGCAGAAACTCATCGTTTCCGGCGGGTACAATGGTTTCAGCTACGCGGATATTGCCGATATCGTCGGCATCCGCAAAGCCAGCATTCACCACCATTTCCCCAGCAAGGTCGATCTGGTTCAGACACTTGTCAGCCGCTATCGCATCGCTGCCGAAACCGGCTTTGCCGGGATCGAGCAGAATGTGCCCCACCCGCTGGACCAGTTGCGCACCTATACCGACCACTGGGCAAAATGCATCGACGATGGCAGCCGGCCCTTTTGCGTCTGTGCCCTGCTGGCCAGCGAGCTCCCTCTCCTGCCGCCCGAGGTTGCCGTTGAGGTCAAAGCCTATTTCCAGCTTCTTTCAGGCTGGCTGACCCGAACATTCGAGCGCGCCGCAAGCCAGGGTGTCATCCACATTTCACGCGCGCCAGCGGTCGAGGCGGAATTGTTCATGGCCACCGTTCACGGAGCCATGCTTTCAGCACGCGCCTATGGCGATGCGACCAAATTCTCGGTCGTCACCTCCGCCGCATTCGAAGACCTGAGGCCGAAACACCAGGGATAACCGTGAGACATCCTTAGAGAGGCGAACGCTGGCGCCGCGCGCCAATATTCGCGCACTCTCAGCCTACCAACTAGAAGGTTGATTGTCTCTTTGGCGCCTGCTGATCGGTATCTTTCCGCGCGGAGAAAACAGAGAGAACCGGGGAGATCCCCTCCTCAAGACCCGAAATCAGATCGAAAGGAACTGACATGTTTGGAATAACACCACTCGGCTGGCTGCATACGCTGGGAAGCCTCCCGGCCATCCCTGCCGCGGCATACATGATTTTCCGGTTTGGACGCATCAAGCCAGACAGTCTGGCCGGCCGCATCTATTTCATCTGTATGCTGATCGGCAGCCTGACCATTTTCCTCGTTGCGAAGGCGCCCGTCAGCCCGGCCATCGCGCTTGTCACCTTGCTGTGTCTGATCGGCGGCTACACGGTTCACAGGCTGACCTTCCTCGGCCGCCTTCAAAAGTACGTGGAAACGCTGCTTCTGAGTCTCACGGTCTTTCTGCTGATGGTGCCTTCCGTCTCGGAGACGCTGAGACGCGTTCCCGACGGCCACCCGATCGCCGCCAGCCCCGATGCAATCATCCTGAAAATCGCCCTCGCCACCGTCGCCGCGACCTTCCTCCTCGGCCTTGCCGCACAGTTCATCTATCTCGCCCGCTACGCCGGCAAACCGCGCTGAAAAGCCGTATGGGCAGGTGGCTGCCGCATCCTCAAGCCACCTGCTCCGGTCTTAAGGTGCAACGAACCGAACACTTTCACACAGGTTGATTTTGGTCATATCAAAGGTGACCAACGGATAAGGTTCGGTTTCGCGCAGGTCGAATGCGAATGCTTTGCCGTCGCCACCGCCATTCGTTGATGGATGCTAGGTCCTGTTGACAAAGTCAGCAGTGGTAATGCGATAAGATCACTCCTATCGGAGTGATTACATGTCCAAACTTGATCGAGAAATACGACTTCGACTTGGTGTGCAACGCGCCTTGCTTGGAGCTGTATCATCGACGCTGGCCGCCGTTACGTGTGGCTGGAGTGGCAACGAGATTGTCCTCGAATTCTTGGTCGATCCCGATTTCAGCGATGATGACCGCGAACGCATGGAGGTCGTCGCCTCCGAGGTCATCGCGGATTTTGGTTATGAAACAATAATGACTGTCTTCACCTCCCCACCGTTGGAGGGACCGAAGGTTCCGGTTGATACGCGATGGTGGGCTTACAGGCGATTTGAGCCATAGCTGGGTCAGGTCGTCACGGCCAAGTTCGGACAAGGCCGCAACGATAATCAGGTTGAGGCATTGCCCGGCATCCTCAAGCCACCTGCCCCGTTTTGGGCTTGCCCCTGTAGAGCGGTCAGCGCTAGGCCGACAGTTCTCTTCGGACGATTTCCGCCCCGGCGCCCAGGGCATTCAGTTTGCCTCTTGCGATCTGACGAGACAGCGGAGCCATGCCGCAATTGGTGCAGGGGTAAAGCTTGTCGGCATCAACGAACTGCAGGGCTTTTCGCAGCGTATCGGCGACCTCTTCCGGGGTCTCGATTGTGTTGCTTGCCACGTCGATGGCCCCGACCATGACTTTTTTGCCGCGAAGGAGTTCGATCAGATCGATTGGAACGTGCGAGTTGTGGCACTCCAGCGAGATCAGATCGACGCCGGATTTCTGCAGCTTGGGGAAGGATTCCTCATATTGCCGCCACTCCGACCCGAGGGTCTTTTTCCAATCCGTATTGGCCTTGATGCCGTAGCCATAGCAGATGTGGACGGCCGTTTCGCACTTGAGCCCTTCGATTGCCCTTTCGAGCGTGGCAACACCCCAATCGTTCACTTCGTCAAAGAAGACATTGAATGCGGGCTCGTCGAACTGGATGATATCGACACCGGCGGCTTCCAGTTCCCTCGCCTCCTCATTGAGGATCGTGGCGAATTCCCAGGCCAGCTTTTCGCGGCTTTTGTAATGCGCATCATAGAGCGTATCGATCATCGTCATGGGGCCAGGCAAGGCCCATTTGATGGGCTGCGTGGTCTGCTGGCGCAGAAACCTGGCGTCTTCCACGAACACTGGTTTTGGGCGAGACACAGCGCCAACGACCGTCGGAACGCTGGCATCGTAGCGATTGCGAATCCGGACCGTCTCGCGTTTTTCGAAGTCGACGCCGCCGAGGTGTTCGACAAACGTGGTGACAAAGTGCTGGCGCGTCTGCTCGCCGTCGCTGACGATATCGATCCCCGCCTGCAACTGATCGTCGAGGGACAGACGCAGGGCATCCCGCTTGCCCTCGATCAGTTCGTCATCCTGCAGTTTCCAGGGCGACCAGAGTTTCTCGGGTTGTGCCAGCCAGGAGGGTTTGGGCAGGCTGCCGGCGGTTGACGTGGGCAACAGTCTTTTCATGTTATGCGACCTTATGTTCATGGGGTTCGTCAGCGGGCGTGATTGGCCGACCATTGTTCGAGAATGGCCCTGTAGTGTTTGATGAAGTGCTCCTCGGCAAAGCGTCCCTGTTCGACAGCCAGCCGGCTACGTTCTTCGCGATCGTAGATAATTCGCGTCAGGGAATAGTCCTGGTTCTTCAGGCTGGGCTGGTAGCAGGCCCCCGCGGCTGAGTTGGCGTTGTAGATTTCGGGCCGATAGATCTTCTGGAACGTCTCCATCGTGCTGATGGTGCTGATGAGTTCAAGATTGGTGTAATCGACCAAGAGATCGCCGACGAAATATAGGGCGAAAGGCGCGACGCTGTTCGGCGGCATGAAAAATCGAACCTGCAATCCCATTTTCTGGAAATAGAGGTCTGTCGAAGACAGTTCATCCTGCTGGTATTCGATACCCAGTACCGGATGCTGATTTCCGGTCCGACGATATGTTTTGCTGCTCGACGCACTCAGGCATATCACCGGCGGCTTCTGAAAATGCTGCCTGTAGGCATCCGAGTTCAGGAAACTTTTGAAAAGCTTGCCGTGCAGATCACCGAAATTGTCTGGCGTGCTGAACTCGGACCGCCCCCTGTTGTGCTCGGGCAGCACCACGCTGAAGTCGTAATCCCGGACATAGGAGGAGAAATTGTTTCCGACGATACCCTCGATGCGGTCGCCGGTTTTTTGATCGATGATCGTCGTCTTCAATATCTCGATCATCGGGAATGCGTCGCCGTGGTCTTCAGCGCCGACATTCATCTCGACGGATATGATATCGAGCTCGATAGAATATCGATCGCCTCTGGGGTTATCCCAGTGCGCCAGGGCGTTGAAACGGTTGTCGATCATCCTCAAGGCGTTGCGAAGATTGTCCCGCCGGTTCTCGCCCCTTGCCAGATTGGCAAAGTTGGTGGTGATCCGGGTGCTTTCAGACGGGCAATAATCCTCGTCAAAGGCAAGACGCTTGATCGTGAAGGTGAGATCTTTGGTCATGGCGTTATGGTGTCCTCATCCCGGGACAGAACCTGAATGAAGTGCTCTATCGGTTCTCTCGGTCAGCAGATGTCATGCTCTCCGTTGTTGAGAGCCATGCCTGACTTATGCCTGAGCCGCTGATCTGGAAAAATTGGTATTATCTCATCGAAGCATGAGCCAGCTTCATGAGTGGATGGGAGGTCGCGGCGGCAGATGCCTTGACCATTTCAGCGACATGCGACATTGGTTCGTCATCGTGGTTCTGCGGATGCAAATCCGGAGCTAAGAGGGAATTCGGTGAGGGTTTTGCCTGAAACCGAAGCTGCCCCCGCAACTGTAAGCGGCGAGCGAAAGTCCATCGAAGTCACTGAGGCCTGCCTCGGGAAGACGGACCGAAGCAACGACCCGCAAGCCAGGAGACCTGCCGCGATAGATAACGTCCACGGGCGGGGTGTCCCGGAGTGCCGCTTTCGCGATGGGCATTCTGCTGCCGTCGTCTCTGCGTCATGCCACTGCCCGGCCGCAACCTGATGGCAAGGCCGATGACTGAGACTTCTAAAACAGGAAAGCGTGCGCAGCACCGCTCCACAACCCGCCTCATCGATATTGTCTTTCCCGGAGACACCAACCATCACGGCACCCTTTTCGGGGGAACCGGTCTTGCTCTCATGGATCGCGTTGCCTTCATCGCGGCCACGAGGTTCGGTCGGGCACCCTTCGTCACCGCCTCCTGCGAGCGTATTGATTTCAGGCAGCCGGCCCGCATCGGGCACGTCATCGAATTCAGCGCGAAACCCGTCAAGGCAGGTCGCCGCTCCCTGACGGTCGAGGTGGAAATGGTGGCGGAAACCATTGTCGGCCGGGAGCGAAACACCTGCACGCGCGGGGTCTTCCATATGGTGGCTGTGCCGGAGGGCGAGCATGCCGCGCATTACGCCTTGCCTGCCCTGCTCCCGGAGGAACCGCCAGAGACGAGCGACGTGGTTGCCATGGTCGAGATCGTCTTTCCGGATCAGGCAAACAGCGTCGGCCGGATGTTCGGGGGCGATGCAATCGCCTACATGACCAAGGCCGCTTTCGTCGCAGCGTCGCGCTACTGCGGCCAGATGGTGGTGCTGGCGTCATCCGAGCGCATCGACTTCACGCGAGCAATCGAGATCGGTGAAATCGTCGAGGCAGAGGCACGGGTCGAACGCGTGGGGAAGAGTTCGATGTCCATCCAGACAAAACTCTGGTCCGAAAACCTGATGACGGGCGAGAAGCACATTACCGCGACCGGACATTTCACCATGGTCGCGGTCGACAGGGACCACCGGCCAGTTCCTGTCCGCGACGGCGCTTCTGCGGTGGGCGCGCTCTTTGACAAGGGGTGGGAATAATCATGCTCGACAGGCAACATCTTTCGATCCTTCGTGAAGTCGACCGCCTGGGCAGCCTGACGGCTGCGGCGGAAAGGCTGAACGTCTCGCAGTCTGCGCTCAGCCATACGATCCGCAAACTTGAAGAGCGCTACGGTGTGGCGATGTGGGAAAAATACGGTCGCAACCTGCGTCTCACCGAGGCCGGTCGCTACATCGTCCGGCTGGCGCAGCGTGTTCTTCCGCAGATCGAAAGGGCTGAGAATGTGCTGTCGGATTATCGCCATGGCCAGCGAGGCTCACTAAAGATCGGCATGGAATGCCATCCCTGCCATCAGTGGCTGATGGGGGTGACCAAGCCCTATCTCATGGGCTGGCCGGACGTCGATCTGGAACTCACGACATCCTTCGCCTTCGGTGGCGTGGCAGCCCTGACAGGCTACGAAATCGATATCCTGATCACACCCGACCCGATCGAGGCACCCGGTATCCAGTATCTGTCGGTGTTCGATTACGAACTGGTGCTCGCCGTTCCGGCCGGTCACCCGTTGGCGCAGAAACCTCACGCCGAACCTGCCGATCTGCTGGATGAGACGCTGTTTACCTATCCGGTACCGCCGGAGCGGCTGGATGTCTTCACGCAGTTCCTCGTGCCCGCCAATGCCCGCCCGCGCCACCACCGCAATGTCGAGACAACGGAAATGATGCTTCAGCTCGTCGCGGCAGGTCGCGGCGTCAGCGCCATCCCGAACTGGCTCGTGCGTCGCGAAGCCGCAACACTCGGTGTCCATCCCGTCAGTATCGGCCAACCCGGCATCCGCAAAAGCATTCATCTCGGTTTCAGGGACGGTGACGACACTGTCGATTTCATCGCAGGATTTCTCGCAACATCACGTCAGACATCGGCTTGACGCGTTGGTGGCATGAATGAGCGCTTGGGGGGGGAAGGCGACATTAGTCTGTATGAAGTAGGCTAACTTAGGAGGCTGTCCGGTGAGAGCCCGTTAAGCGCATAAAATCCAGATACGCTATTGCCTTTTATCAATCATTGTTCGTGCCATTTAATGAAGAGCCGTGCCCTCCAATAACGCCTGGAGCCGTAATCTGATGTCATCATCAATTTCGGCTTCACACAGCAAAGTTAGGGTAGCAACGGTTTCCTGCGGCCAGTCTTTCTGATCCCACTCGGACAAAGCTCGAATTGACATGTTGCGGTTTCTCACGACCGGGCTGAGTAAACCTGCAGCAATAAACGCCCAGCCCTTGCCGGGAAATTTCCCCAAATCCTGCAATATGAAACCCAAAGCACTGTGCGACGAGTACTCCGGACCGAGGCCGAGTTCGTTTCCTGGACCTGTCGCGATTTCATCAAGCGGAATTTTCTTCAATCCAAGGTCCAGTACGCGATCGATGCGGTCAGCATCGGAAGTACGCATTAGATCCCACCAATAGTCTTCACCGGCTTCAGTGCGTCTATAGAAGTATGGCCAAGGATCGATCCCGAATTCCCGGCAATCCCTGCTCGCACTCCAAAACTGTTGCCCGTTTCCAGATTGCAGAGCCTCGTGAATAATCGTGTGCCATTTTCCCTTAACAAGCAGATCGGCGAGCTTTGTGGACATTAGATCCACCTTATCGGCAGACCAATCTTGCGCCAGCTTTTCGTCCCCGGATTGATGCGCGTCGAGCCGATCCTTCAGCTTCGAGAGAAAGGAGTAATGCGAGGCAGAGTCGAATTTGTCGGTTCCGTGCTTCAGCAAAGCCGCAACAGCGGCGCAACCATGCTCATAGTCGGATAATCCTTCGGTAGGACCGCCTTCCCCGTCCAGCAACGTTTCAACAATATCAACAGCCGAGTTGAAGAGGTCATCGTCAATACGGTCAGCCTGAAGTGCTAAATGTAGATCGCCGGATCTGGCACAAATACAGGCCAAGTACTCATACATGACGTTGTTTTTAAAGCCTTCGCGAATGAGCCAGTCTTTGATTTCGGGATCGGTTGTCTTGGCTAATCGCTCGACTGTGCCGATTTTTCCCCATCCTTCTGCCGCCTTTGCAAGCTTCCAAAGGACTTTATCGCTGTAGCCTTCGTTACCTGCAATGGCGGCTGCGGCGTAGAGTGTGAATTCATCATGCCGCCCCAACGTCAGGAGAATCTCGGAGTCGTCGTGTCCCCTAAGAAGGCCCAGCAACGCTATAGAGAATTTCACCGGCTCCCTGTCGGTAGCTTGTGTCGCGAACCAGTGGGCAATCTCATAAAGTCGATCGGCATCCAAAGACTTCTCAAGCCAAATTTTTTCGGCCAAATCGTCAATAACACCTATCACATGCCCATCCTTGAGGTGAGAATAGAGGGCCGTTATGTTGCTGTCAGATGCGTTCTCAGTTGCTCTTCTCAACGTCTCATAGAGTTGTAACACCGCTTGTTCCCCCGATTTGGAAGAGCCATGGCGACTCATTATTCCATCCATGGCTCCCGGCGCGAATGAGATCCTGTTTGGATCACGGGGTTGCTCGTCGGGAAGGCGGTAACCTTCTTCGGACAAACCTGTTGGCTTTTCGGGGTCAATATGTGTGGCGATATGCGTGTAGATTGAGAGAGTGCTTCGCCAAGGCGGATTCCGTTTGCTAGGGGGCCAGACCTTCTTCTTAAAAATGTTAAACATTGCCTAGTGACTATCCAGTTTCATTTTGCATGCTATCTCGATTACAATTTGTTCATAGAATTGCAACGCAGTCTCCCTCAGCATCTTGATCACCTATCCTCAATGACTGCGGGGCAGCGATGGTAATCTTGCGACGCTGGACAATGTGTTCGCAATGGGCCGAAAGGAGCCACCGGCCAGGTCGGATTGGGCAAGAAGGTGATTGCGCCTAAGCGACCAGGGTTTCCGGGGCCCGTCGTCACGTCGCTTCGCCCAGATGTGCCCTCATCCAGCGGGCTTCCTCGGTGGCACTGCGCCCGAAATACTGGCGAAAATCGCGGCTGAAATGGGCGGCGCTCGCATAGCCGACTTCGGCTGCAACCGTGGCCACGGGACCATGGTTGCGGGCGATCATCAGGCGCGCTTCGTGCAGCCGCATCGCCTTGAGGTAGCGAACCGGCGATGTGCCTGTCAGGGCCTTGAAGTGGGCGTGGTAGGACGGAACACTCATTCCGGCCTCGGCGGCCAGAGCCGGCACGGAAAGTTCCGAGGAGAACGAGGCGCGAATGCGCGCGAGACTTTCAACGATCCGGCCGGTGGTCCCCCGCTGACGCAGGGCCGCCCGTAGAGCATTTCCCTGCGGGCCGACGAGCACCAGATAGTGCAGTTCCCGCTTCAAGCCGGGCCCGAGGATTGCACTTTCCTGCGGATCGGCGAGCACCCGAAGGGTCCTGCTCAAAAGCTCCCGCATCCTCGGTGTTATCGGGCTTGAAACAAGGCTGCGGGCCTGCTCCTGCACGGGGTTTCCCCGCTCCTCCAGCATCACGGCAATCTCTGCGGCGAGAGGCAGGTCGAATTCGACATAAAGTGCCAGCAAGGGCCGTTCAGGGCTGGCTTGCGACGCCATCCGGAATGGAACTGGCACCGACACGCCGAGGTAATGATCGGCATCGTAGCGATAGACCTGCCCGTCCAGAAAACCCTGTTTTGCACCTTGCAGCACAAAGACCGCACCGGGGCGATACAGCACGGGCACGTCCTCCAGAATGGCTTCGGAGCGCAGGATGCGCATGCCTGCCAGCGCGGTGGGAGTGTAGCCGGGGCGCGACGCGAGCTTAGACGCCTGCGCTGTGAGATCGTCAACATCAATAGGATTGAGCAATTCTATCATAGGATCTGCACTATTTTGCCTCGAACGCTCAGACTATCTGTCAATTCATCGAAAAGCAAAAGTGAGGGCTCTTTCATGACTGCCAGGACTTTCTTCATCACTGGCGCCAATTCGGGGTTCGGGTTCGCCGTGGCCCGGGCAGCACTCGAGGCCGGGCATGAGGTGATCGGCACGGTTCGCTCGGAGGCGGCGCGCTCCGCTCTCAGCGAGCGTCTTCCCCGATCCCATGCCGTATTGTGCGACGTTACCGATTTCGACCGCATCGAGGCAACCGTCCAGCAGGCCGAGGACGATTTCGGCCCGGTCGACGTCCTGATCAACAATGCCGGTTACGGGCACGAGGGAGTGCTGGAAGAATCCCCGCTGTCCGAGATGCAACGCCAGTTCGACGTCAACGTGTTCGGCGCGGTCGCTGTGGCCAAGGCTTTCCTGCCGCGGTTCCGTAAGCGGGGCTCGGGCTTCGTCGTCAACGTTACCTCCATGGGTGGTTTAATCACCATGCCGGGTATTGCCTATTACTGCGGCAGCAAGTTTGCGTTGCAGGGTATATCCGAGGTGATGCGTGCCGAGATGGCGCCATTCGGGGTGCATGTAACAGCGCTCTGCCCCGGCTCCTTCCGCACCGACTGGGCCGGACGCTCCATGGTCCGCACAGAGCGCTCCATCGCGGAGTATGACGCGCTGTTTGATCCGATCCGCGAGGCGCGACAGAACAAACACGGCGCGCAACTCGGCGATCCGGACAAACTTGCCGATGCGGTCCTGACCCTTGTCGCCTCCGAAAACCCCCCACCGCAACTGCTTCTCGGCAGCGATGCCCTTGGTCTGGTCCGCACGCGGCTTCAGGCGATGCTGCAGGAGATAGACGACTGGGAACCGCTCACCCGTTCGACAGACGGTTGACGGAACGGAGCGCCAGACCGCGCCATATCTCGGCCCGAGGCTGCGACCGCTTCGGGCCGAAAGCCAGCCAGAAAAAAAGCCGGCTACGCATCAATTCTCACACATTGCGACGGCATGGAAATTGTCTAGTTTTGCTGAACTGACAGACAGGAAGGGCAACGGGCGGTGATGGTTGAGCGCGATCAGGATGAGGCATTACTGACACCACACGATGACGGGGCAGCGAGGCATTTGTCTGGCATGGAGTTGCCTGACGTCGTGCTGGAGGCAACGGATGGTACGGCCGTCAATCTTCGCGGACCGGGCTTGTCGGTGGTCTATGCCTATCCTCGGACAAGCCCGCCCGGAGGCAAGGCGATTGATGGATGGGATGCCATTCCCGGTGCGAGAGGCTGCACACCGCAATCCTGCGCCTTCCGGGACCATTTCGCCGAATTGAAGGCCCTGGGAGCAACGCATCTGTTTGGCCTTTCCACGCAGACCACGGACTATCAACGGGAAGCGGCCGAACGGCTTCACCTGCCCTTTCCCCTCCTCTCCGACCATTCGCTTCGTCTGGCATCAGCACTTCGCCTGCCAACGTTTCAGGCTGGCGGCATGACATTGCTGAAAAGGCTGACGATGATTATCGAGACAGGCGTGATCAGGCACGTCTTCTACCCCGTTCATCCGCCAGAAAACAACGCGGATGCCGTGATTGCCTGGTTGAAAGCCAATAGAAATTCCTGAACGGATCGATGCCAGCGTTGCCAGCCCCGGCTTTCAGTGTCCTTGGAATTATGCCGGCCGATGGCATGTTTTTAAAGGGCGGACGCAAGGAACGGGTCCAGCTTTCCCGGGCTCGTATCAACGCGAGCGCCGACACGACTGTCGCGTAATATCCATCAAAAAAGACCCTTCGAGATGTGGTTCGCGAAGGGTCTGATTCATGTCTGGAGATTCTCGTTAGATGGCGGCTTATCACGCCGCCTTGCTGCGCGCCCGATCGTGGGTCGCGTTGAGCTGTCGAGCGACGATATCGTGATTGAGCCACTGCACCGGTCCGGTAGGTGCGCTGGACGATCTGAAAATCAACTGCCCCGTTGCTTCCACCACGAATGTGCTCAGGTGGTCACTGATCAGTGACTTGCCATCGCGGTGCATCTGCGTGATTTCGTGTGACGTGCCGATGGTGAGATCGGCCTGAGCCTGGCTGTTCGGCATCGGCCATGCCGAGAAATTGTAGAACGGGATCATCACATCGCTGGCCTGCATGGTTCTGATCTTGTCCATAACGTCGTCGAGGGTGACGTTGTCGGCCAGCAGAGCCTGGCATGCCTGCCATTGTTCCCGCGCCCATTCCGCGCCGCCTTCTTTTTTCAAAGCCAGGAGAAGCGGTATCAAAGGCAGTTCGATACCCGTGAACACGTCGGAAGAGTTCGTCCGGATTTCCGGGCAATTATAGACGGATGCCTTGATGCCAGCCGCCCATGCCCGCTCGGCTATACCCTCGAGCCGCATCTTTGCGTAGCCCTGCGTATAGTTGGTGTAGGTCTGCCAGCGATATTCGCCATCGATGAGGATTTCGCTGCCGTGATAACCGTAGGCCGTGTAGCGGACCTGGCAACCAGACGCTTCGACACGCTCACGAATGGCAGAGCTGAATTCGATCAGGTGGCCGAACGTATCTGCCGACACCGCATCGAAATTCTTCAGGATCAGCTTGCCCAGATCACTCTCGATGAGCGCCTGAGACGACATGTGCCTTGCCCCGGTGCCCTTGTAGATACGGTTAGCAAGAACCAGGAACACCTTTGCTTTCGGTATGCCGCCCGCCATCGTGTGCGCGAAAAACACGTTCTGACCCTTGCCGATCATCCCGTCGAGTTCGGCCATCACCTGCGTCAGCGCATCCGTGAAACGCTTGGCGGAAATGTTCTGACATTGCTCGATGTAGCTCCAGTCGAGCTTGTCGTCTTCCCAGCTCGTAAGCGACATGTCTGCCAGAAGATCGGTTGGCGTTTGTCCGCCTTCCGGGGCATCGAGATCAAAACCTGCCATGAGCGGGATATTGATGATCTTGCCGCCCAGCCGCTCTTCGGCCGCTGCCAGCTCTTCCGCGTCAAGCGGACGCAGAGTATTGTCTTCGTTGCGACGGCCGACCGTGATGCCGACAATCTTCATTCCCGCCTTGCGCGCTTCATCGAGCAGTCCCGTGGCATAACCACGTCCGAAAAGTTCGCCAAAAAGGACGAAGATATCACCGCTCTTGAAAACAGTGTTTTTGGGAAGCTGCTGCTGAGAGGACGAGTTTTTCATTTTTCAAACATTCTTCATTCAAGACTTCGAGCGTCGGCTAACCGACTTCTGGATCATGAGATGCCTAAATTCGCGCGTCTTGGGAATTCATATTGGGTTACAGAGCATCGCATAACGTGAGCGCCACCCGCACTGTTCCCTGCCCCGCCGCCCGATTGCAGGCGATCCGCGCACTGTTTTCGTGAAAATGGCACACTGTCTGCGGCGCCTGAAAACCACGTCGGAAAGGCCGTCCGAGCGGGAGATGCCACATCTTCACCTCGGTTCGAGACATGTGCACGCTCGATTCGCACAAGGCATGGACTAGGGAGATATCCTCTCGCCCGAGGCTTACGTTTACGATGCGGAAATGCTTAATACCGGGAATGACAGAACCCACAGTCGAACAAACTGAACAACTCGCCATCGCTTTTGAGCGCTTCACCCGCCGGTTCAAGGTCGCCGAGGCGGCCGCCGCGATGCATAACGGGCTTAATGCGCTCGACATCCAGGTCCTTCTGTTCATCAACGAACGTCCCGAATGCAGCCTGGGAGACGTTGCGCGCCACATTCAGGTCGCGCTGACGACAATGTCGTCCTCGGCTGACCGGCTGGTGCGCCGGGACATGATCGAGCGGAACAGGCCAGAGACCGACCGTCGATCGGTCGCTCTCACACTCACACAAAATGGGAAAGACGCTGTCGCGGGTTACATGGACGGTTACAGAGCCTCCTGCCGGGCAATGCTGGAGGCGCTCGATGATACTGATCGGATCGCGTTTCTTCGTCTGACGGACAAAATCGCAAAATACGATAATTGAATAATACGAGATTCGTAGTATATCGCTGACACCGAAACTGTCAGGGATATGAAATGAGCAAGGCACCGTCTTCCGCACTCGTCACAGGCGCAAACAAGGGCATCGGCCTCTCCATTGCCCGGCAGCTTGGCACAAATGGCCTGCTGGTCTGGCTTGGATGCAGGGATTTGTCGCGCGCAGATGCGGCGGCGCACCAATTGCAGAGTGAAGGCATTGAAGCGCGTGCAGTCCAGCTCGATGTGACGGATGAGGCAAGCGTTGCCGCCGCCGTTCAAACCATCGACGGCGAGACGGGCAGTCTCGATGTTCTGGTCAATAACGCCGGGCTCATGTTCGGACCACCGCCTTCCCTAGCGGAGGAATCGATCGATGAGATCAGGCGGATGTTCGAGACCAACGTGTTTGGCGCATTGCGCGTCACTCAGGCCTTCTTGCCGTTGCTGCGCAGATCAGAGGCGGCGCGGATCGTCATGATGAGCAGCGGCCTCAGTTCGCTCGCAGATTCTCTCGATATGCGAAGCGAGACATGGAATGTGGGGTTCGGCGGTTACTGCGCATCAAAGACGGCGCTCAACATGCTGACCGTGAAGCTGGCAAAAGAACTCGATCGCGAAGGGATCAAGGTGAATGCGGTAGATCCGGGCCTGACATCCACTGATATGACGGGGAACGGCGCCGGCCACCCGCCTGAAATTGGCGCGCGCCCGGCCGTCGCACTGGCAATGGCTCACGCGTTCGGACCATCGGCCGGTTTTTACAGCTGTTCGGCACAGGGCGAACTGGTTCAGAAAAACTGGTGAGATGCGGGTCGATACCGGAGAGCGGGACAAATCCGTTTCGCCTCCCGGTTTTCTGAACGCCCTGCCCTGTATTGAAAACGGAATATAACGTCCGCGGTGGCTATTATGTCTGGTTAGGGCCTACGGCGCTGAACGAACATCGGCCGTTGCGTTTGACAAGACACATCATTTACGATGGGGCATTGTTGTTTCCAGAGATTGATAGTGACCTTTCCGAGCATGTCTTTCCATCTGCTCGCCCCTGTGGCCATGCTCGTTGGCGCCTATCTCCTGGTCCGTTGCATCGCCATGCTGGCACGGATGATCTTTCCAAAGGTAAGGGTTCGGTTTTCGGCGGGTGAAGCCCCATGCAAACTGACGATACCCCGGCCGGACCGCTACGTTATCAACGTTCTGATCCCGCCTTTCACCTTCATCACCGGCGTGTCCCATTTCTCCGCCCGGTTTTCCGTCACTACATTTCCCGGCAAAGTACCGCTGGATTATCGATCCTACGGACGCTCGCTTTTTCGCGTTCAGAGAACTGATATGGCGGGGAAACAATCCGTGCCGCTCGGTTCATTCGAGTGCACGGCGCCAGGCGAAATCGTGATTACCTGCGACAATCCCGAGACGATACGCCCGAACTATCTGCTGGAAGTGTCTTCCCATGTCTCCGCGCTAAAGCTTGTCGCCCTTATCCTGGCAACGATCATGTCATCGGCCATGACAATCGGCGGCCTCATCATCTCCATCCTATGGATAAGCGGAAAGATCTGAGCGCCTCAGCGCCTTCAGCGGTCACGAAGAGGCTCCCGCTCTGCGCCAGCGCTAGCCGTATCATTTGATCGCCTGCTCAAGTTCAAGCAAATTGCCCTCGGGATCACGTGCGTAAGCGATCAAGTATGGGCTCTCAGGCGTCCCGAAATCCGTAATTTGTCCGATTTGCGATCCCCCGGCCTCGATTATGCTGGAAAGGGTGCTGCGGATGTCTTCCATCCGAAATGCAAGGTGCCCAAAGCCGGGTTCGTTGACCCTTGGCTCGCCACGATGATGCGTAATTCGATGCTCGTGAATCTCCAGAAAAGGATGTTCCAGTTCAGGGAACTTGAGCCAGATTGTGAGAATTTTAGAGTTGGAAAGCCCATTTCCTCGCGAGACCTTTTCACCAGATAACGTCTTAGGTCCGCGAAGGACTGTGCATTTCATAACGTTCACGTAAAATGCCGCGAGCGGTTCCGCGTTTCTGGCAACCAAGTTGATATGAGCTAGTCTCAACGCGCTTCGCATCCTCGTTTTGTATCAGCTTCGCTGCACGCGGTGAAACAATTCCGCTTTGGGCCAACGCATCACGAACGGCCTGACACCGGCGAGATATCTGCCACACGCTCACGCTGAAGACCGCTCATGGCGACGCTTTCAGATGTATGTATCGAAAGCGTCGGCCTCACTTTGAGTGGTGAAGGTGAATGTGACCAGTTCACTGTCATCGGGTTGGCGAATACCAATCGCGGTGACAATCAACCTGGCGATCTCATCCTGAGCTTCACTTCCCGACCGGGACAACTTCACCGTTTTCTCGATGGCCGGTGCGAATACCTCGCTGATGACGCCGAGGCGCATATTGTGTTTCATGATAATATCCCGGTCCTCGATGATCGCGGCCTGCTCATCCTTCGGAATTCCGGCATTGTCCATTGCGCTTATCGTGGCATTGGTCGCGAGCTTGATCGGGCCCTCCTCGAGCCACCGCTCAACCATCTGATGGAACTGGCGCATACGCGCAGCGGGGATTGTTTTCTGTACAGTAATCGACATCGGCGTTCCTTTATCAGCTTCCATGCATACTCGATACCAGCTCCCCGTATAAGGGCCGCTCGCACTCAGTAAGAACTTGCGTGAGCAGCGTGTAGGGCGTCGAGCAACAAGCTTCAATTGATTTGTGCTGAAGGTCAGTCGCCATGGAATTGGGCGAACCAAGCTTACATTCAGTAAGGGCCGAAACTATCGCCTCTTCGGAGTTCAACTGCGGGGTCATGGGGCCGCACAGTTATCGTGCGCTCGCTTCGGTAAGTTTTGCCGAGATCGGAAACAATTTCAATTTCACACATCACTTTGGCCGGAGCAACGATGGAAACCCTTATGGTTGCATCCGCAAGCCATGTTGGCGGCATCGCATTTGCCTCCATCATTCGCAAAACCGCACCCCCATAATATTCCTCTGAAAGGGCAAAAGCAGGATGATCGGGTGTCTCCGTTGCATGCGTCAGTTTGAGTTGAAGTTGACGTTCGCCGAGGTTGTTGAGTACGGAAACGTATTGGCCTAAAGCCCAGTAGCCATTGAAATCATTGTAACGACTTACAAATGATCCAAGAATGCCATCGCAAATCCCTTGGAACTGCTTTCTTCTGGACATATGAAAACCAGCTCCCTTCGCCACCAATCTGAGGATGTAGCGTCTTCCGGTAGCAGCAACTTTCTCTTGATGGCAAGCTTTCAGTCCATTCGACGCCGCCACGGACAGTTCCACGGTCGTGGCAACCCGGTCATATCGCGGAAGCGCCGATGGTAGCCGCCCCTGAGGAGCTACGCCCAAGGTTGAGGTCGAATGGAATTCAATAAACCGCCAGCTACCAACCAAAGGGCGAGTTTTTAGCAACGTAAGTAAGAGATTCGTCACGGAAACCCCATAGGCTCCTCCCCGACAGGAAAAGCGATAGCGGCTATGGTTTTTGGGCATGATGCTTGATTACAACTCACTTTTGATTGCGCTTGCCGTCTCGGCCACGTGTCTTGGTGTGACCCTGCTCGGTAGCTGGTTCGCGCGCCGCTCCGAGACCTTTCTGCTGAGCTGTACGCTCGGGCTCGTGCTCATCGTCAGCGGCATCATTACCTACGGCCTTTATGTGGACGATCCTGTCGTTGCGTTCGGCGTGATGTCGTTCATTCTTCTTCACGCGGGCTTCGCGATCATTTGGGGAGCAGGCTGCCAGTTTCGCAGCAACAGATTGCCGCTACGACCCGTTCTTGCCTGTGCCATCGCGGCAATGCTTGTCTCTATTCCGCCGCTCGTGATCGGTTACGACGGGATCGCATTTATCGCCCAGAATTCGGCGATTGCCACGATGCTCTTCGCGACCGCCTGGCAATATTGGCGCGCACGCGAAGAAGCGCTGGTTCCCCTCACCGGAATTTGCATCCTCTATTGGCTGACGGGGGTGTCCTTTGTTCTGTGCGCCGCCGTTCTCGTTGCCGATGGAAAGGCCGTACTGGGCGTCGCGCCAAGCAATTGGGCCGAGGATCTCAGCATCGCCATCTGCATCGCCGGGATGACAGGCATCGGCGCCCTTTCACTAGCGCTTCACCAATGGCGGCTCGCGGCGCGGCACCGTCTGGACGCCATCACAGATCCGCTAACCGGTCTCCTGAATCGCCGTGCGCTGTTCGAGCGCTGCGGTCAGCGTATGATCGGACCGGAAACGGCAATCCTGGTCTTCGACCTCGATCATTTCAAATCCATCAACGACACGTTCGGGCACGCCGCTGGCGACCGCGTGCTGAAAATCTTCGCTGCCGAACTCGCGGCCAACTGTGGAGCCGGTGATACCGCTGCGCGCCTCGGCGGCGAGGAATTCGCTCTGATTTTGAAAGAAGTCATGCCCAATCGCGCCGAGATGGTGGCGGAAGGCATTCGCAAAGCATTCGCTGATCACAGGATTCACCTGGAAGGCGAAACCCTCACATGCACGGTCAGCGCCGGCGTTGCCTTGGGGCGCTCCGCGCCAATGGATTTCGACGCGATGCTGAGCGCGGCGGACAAGGCGCTCTATATCGCCAAGCGCGCGGGCCGAAACCGGATCGAGGTTGCAAGCCATCTCCACGCTGTATCGACAGGTTCTGCTCGCACCGTCTCATAAGCGACTGCGCCCGAGGCGGGCAATGCGGTATGACCTTCTCCATTAACGTCGGCTACGGGCTGCCGCTAATCTCTACTTCACCCGCCTTCCCTCTCTTATGACTTGGTGCACACCGGCTTCTGCGCAAAACGACAATGGCTCGAGAGTGGCGTTTCGGGCCGAAAGCAGGCATTGCCGACATCGCAAAACTGCCTATTCTGCCAACCTGAAGACATCAATCGGGTTGGTTTGCTGATGACACCAGACGAATTGAAGATCGTGCGGCGGGCCTATGCCATGCAGATTGTGGCGGCTGTAAGGGTTGTCGATGCCCGTGTTGAGAAAGCTTTTGCCGAGGTGCCGCGAGAAGATTTTCTTGGTCCCGGGCCGTGGCCGATCTTTCGTATGCGCAAGGCCTATGTGCAAACCCCGACCGCCAATCCCGTCTACCTCTATACCGATGACGTTGTCGGTATCCTGCCCGAGCGCCGCATCAACAACGGGCAGCCATCGCTCCACGCCTTGCTACTTTCGCAGGCTACTCTCAAGGCCGGTGAGCATGTCGTGCATGTTGGCGCCGGTGCGGGATATTATTCGGCAATTATGGCCAACCTCGTCGGCGCGTCCGGCAGGGTGACGGCGATCGAGTTCGAGCCGGAACTTGCGGCCCGCGCCACCGCCAATCTCGCCCCATATCAAAACACCTCGGTGGTTCACGGCGATGGCAGCGCTGCGGCGTTCGATCCCGCCGATGTGATCTATGTGAACGCTGGCGCAACACGGCCAGCAACGATCTGGCTGGACCGCCTCAAGGACGGTGGGAGGCTGATCCTGCCACTCACGACCGATCTTGGCTTCGCCAACAGCAATTGGAGCAACATGCATCTTCGCGGGGCAGTGTTTCTGATAACGCGCAGGGGCGAGGAATTCCAGGCACAATGGATTTCACCCGTCGCCATCTTCCCCTGCGAAGGTATGCGCGACGAACACTCCGAAAAAGCGCTCGCGGCGGCATTCGAAAGCGGAGAACACAGAAGGGTCACACGGCTTTATCGAACGGATGATCTGCCGGAAGAACAATGCTGGCTCCGCGCTCCCGGCTGGTGCCTGGCCTATGCTTGAGGAAAGGGCATTGTGTAGCGCCGCTGACGGAGGCTTTCTTTTTAAACGTTCTCACCAAACTGAAATAGATGTGGATGCGTCGTTTAAATGATGTTGTTCCTTATATGTTCTCGTGTCACTATGTCATAAATGTTCCCAGCGATTCACGCCGAAAGGACTATCATGACACCTTTTTCCGAACTCAGGCAGCAGGCAGGCCTTTCAATCCAGGAAGTGGCCCGCGAGATGGGGTTCGACGAGCGGACGGTCTACCGTTGGGAGAGTGGGGACACATCTCCACGAAAGCCGGTGATGGAGCTACTGCGAAAAAAAATAGCCAGTAAGAGCATTGCTGGGGATGGTGCTTTCAGTTTCATTGATCTGTTCGCCGGCATCGGTGGCTTCAGGCGTGCTTTTGAGCCGCTCGGCGGAAGATGCGTCTTCACCTCGGAATGGGATACCTTTTCACAGAAAACATACCGCGCAAATTACGCAATCGATCATGAACTGGCCGGGGATATCACGGCTATTCCAGCCACGGATGTTCCTGCTCATGACGTGTTGCTGGCGGGATTTCCATGCCAGCCCTTCTCCTTGGCGGGCGTGTCGAAGAAGAACTCACTGAACCGTCCCCACGGCTTCCAATGCAATATGCAGGGCACACTGTTTTTCGATGTAGCCCGCATTATTCAGCATCACAGGCCGAAGGCCTTCCTGCTCGAGAATGTCAAGAATCTCAAGAGCCATGATAAAGGCCGGACCTTTGACATTATCATGCGGACGCTGCGGGAAGACCTTGGCTATAATGTGCAGACACGCATTATTGATGCCCGTGCTTGGGTTCCTCAGCATCGGGAGCGTATCTTCATCGTCGGGTTCCGTGATGACAATGATTTCGATTTTGACGCTATGATGCTACCTGCGGCCGAAAATAATCCATCCCTGCGGTCAATCCTGCATCCGGAAGACGGCAGCGAGGAGACCTGTGACCGCTTCACCGCCGGCCCCGACAGCAAAGTACTCGACCGTTACACGTTGTCTGATCATCTCTGGACCTATCTGCAGAACTATGCAGAAAAGCATCGGCTTGCCGGAAACGGGTTCGGATTTGGTTTGTTCGGGCCGGAAGATGTCGCTCGCACCCTCTCTGCGCGATATCACAAGGATGGTTCGGAAATCCTGATTCGGCAGGAGGGTAAGAATCCACGCCGTCTGACGCCGCGGGAGTGCGCCCGTCTAATGGGTTTTGAAACGCCTGGCGGCAAGCCGTTCGAAATTGTTGTATCTGACACGCAGGCCTATCGCCAGTTCGGCAATGCCGTCGTTGCGCCGGTAGTCCGATCCATTGCTGCTCACATGGTGCCTTTCATTCTCGGCAATGAAGGTCGTCCTCCGGTCGACGCTGATGAGGAAATCAGACAAGTTGCCTGATATTGTGGACCAGGAGACGCGGAGTCGGATGATGTCCGGCATCAGGGGCGTAAACACAAAACCCGAGTTGGCTATTCGAAAAGCTCTGCATAGACAGGGCTTTCGCTTCAGGTTGTATGCCCGCGATGTTCCTGGTCGCCCTGATCTGCTGCTGCCAAAATATCGCGCGGCAATCTTCGTTCACGGCTGTTTCTGGCACGGACATGACTGCTCGCTTTTCCGTATGCCTAGAACAAGAACCCAGTTCTGGCAGGCAAAAATAGATCGTAACCGCAATCGTGATGTGGAAGTGTCAGTCCAGCTGGCTGATCTGGGTTGGCGACAGCTTTCAATCTGGGAATGCGCGTTCCGCGGCAAGGCTCAGATTGGTCTCGATGAGACAGTTGTGCGCACTATTCAATGGATCAGGTCGGACCTTGCAATTTCAGAAATTCGCTCGGAGATTTTATGAAACAGGGGGCCCTGTCAGATTATTTTGTCGGCGTTGGCGCGAAGACGCTGAAAGGTACGGAAGTCGATCCGAAAGTTTCGCACGGGCATGAACTTCAGGGTGTCAATGAATTCAGGGCCTTTCTCGGGTCCCCATCCGAAAAAACAAGGATTGACGTAACCTATGTCTGGCTCAGCGATGAGGAGCCGCCCGTCAGCCTTGCCCTGACCGGAACGTGGTACGACAGCCGCAGGGGGAAGACACACCGGGAGCCAGAGTACCGACTTTATTATCCGGCAGCGTCAGAAGATGTCGTCTATCGTGCCAGGGCGGGCGACACACTCTTTCTTTGCATGCCTCGCGACGGGACACTCATTGCCCTCTTCTGTGCGCACGGCAGCTCAATCGAGCAGCAGCTTCTCTGGCTTTTCGGCCTTGGTCTGACGGCGGACAATGTTATTTCGCAGCGCGATTATCGACATGACGGCGGGCGCGGACTAGACCTTGTCGGACGCTATATTCTGGAACTGATCAATATAGAGGTTATTGCGACCGAAGATCAGTTGCTGGATCAGCTACTGAAAAAATTCGGATCCAGATTTCCCGGTACGCGGGAGTTTTCCGAGTTTTCGCGCCGGCTTGCCAAAGAAGTCGACGCCAAAGCTGATCCTGATCTGGCACTGCTAGAATGGATGGACCTTGAAGAGCGGCTGTTCATGACACTTGAACGGCATATAGTATCTGAGCGGCTTCAGAGAGGTTTCGTTACCGATGGCAAGGCGAACGTTGATGACTTCGTGAAATTCTCACTAAGCGTCCAGAATAGACGGAAATCCCGAGCTGGGTGGGCGTTTGGTAACCACATTGAAGCCCTTCTGAAGCAGCATGGCGTCATATATAAACGCGAGGCCACGACTGAAAAGCGTAATGGGCCAGATTTCCTGTTCCCGGATGAAGGTGCCTATCATGACCCATCCTGGCCCCTTTCAAGGCTCACGATGCTTGGAGTGAAGACAAGCTGCAAAGATCGATGGCGGCAGGTACTGAGCGAAGCGGACCGGATCGAAGAGAAACACCTTCTTACCCTTGAGCCAGGAATTTCCGTTACCCAGACCGATGAGATGAAGCGCGCAAAGCTGCAACTGGTTTTACCTGAGCGGGTCCACGGCACTTATCATGCAGTACAGCGCGATTCACTGATGAAAGTATCAGACTTCATTGAACTGGTGCAGTCGCGGCAGGCTTAGTCGCCTTAAGGCCTTTCGATATGGTTCTGCCGGGCCAACTGCCACGCGCAAGTTTTCAGGGCGTTCTGTGCCGATTGACAGGTAGATAGTGGAATTGGCGAGTATCTGACGGACACCGCGATAGGACACTGCAAATGTGTAACTCGCAGGTTCTTCAGACTCGTCGCGTGCGGTCGTATTTTTGTCATGCGGTTCATGCATGCCCCGACTGATCGCCTCTCAGGCGTCCTGCAAAAATGCCGTCGGGTTCAGCGCGGTTACCTGCCGGAAGGCGTGGGAGAAGGCGGCGGTGCTGGCGAAGCCGGCCTGGTCTGCCACGCGTGCGATGGGTTCTCCCTCGGCGAGCCGCCGCATGGTCCAGGCGATCCGGGCCCGCTGGCGCCATGCCTTCAGTGTCATCCCGGTTTCTGCGGGAAAGAGCCGGCTTGCGGTGCGGACCGATGTGGCAGCGCGAGATGCGAGTTCGCCGAGGTCCATCAGGTTGGCGTGGTCGGCAAGGGCAAGCTCCGCCACGCGCCTGCCCGTCGGGCTTTTCGGCAGGGGAAGGAATGTCGGTGCATCATGCATGGCTGTCAGTTCGTGCAGCATCAGCCTGACGATGAGGGATGCTTTTTCCGATTGAGGATCGGCGGCCACGGCGGCATCGAGCAGAGATCGCAGCAATGGCGTAACCCGCGAAGCGAATGCCCGTTGCGGAAAGGCTGAGGGAACCCACTCCCGGATGGCGGATTGCTGCCAATGCACCATCCACAGTTCCGCATCCGTCATGATATCCAGCCGGTGTGAAACACCTGCGGGTATCCACGCCGCAAGCTGCGGAGGCACCAGCCACATCCCCTCATCCGTATGAACCTGCACCATGCCCGAGGCCGCAAACGTCAGTTGCGCCTCATCATGGGAATGAAGCGGCAAGGCCTCTCCACGGCGTTTGGTCATGCGGTGAATGGTGAAGGGTAGCGGCAAAACGATTGGCCTTTCCGCGATGCAGGTTGGCGTCACATCGAAGAAATCATCTGTTACCATCTTGCCAATGGACGATCAAGGAAGAGCGCGGATGGGAATGAAGATGCAGGCTGTGGTCATCGCCGAATATGGCTCAAACGATGTCGTGGAGTTTACCGAGGTCGACCGGCCGGAGCCACAGGCGGGCGAGGTTCTGGTCAAGGTTCTCGCCGCGGGCGTCAATCCGGTGGACTGGAAAATCCGCAATGGTGCGGGCCAGCGCATGGGAATGACCCTCCCCATCCATCTCGGCGGCGAGCTGGTCGGCGCGATCGAGAAAATAGGAAGCGGCGTCGACGGATTTTCCGAGGGAGAGACGGTTTTCGGAATGGTCCACACCGGCGCCTTTGCGCACTACGCTGTTGTAAAGGCGGGTAACATGGTTCGCGCACCCGCCGGGCTCGACCCGGTTGAGGCCGCAGCACTGCCGCTGGCCGGTACGACGGCATGGCAGGCCCTGTTCGATGTGGCCGACCTGAAAGCCGGGCAGCGCCTGCTCATCACCAACAGTTCCGGCGGCGTCGGCTCGCTGGCGGTGCAATTCGCCAAGGCAAGGGGCGCCCATGTCACGGCGGTCGGCTCGGCGCGTAACGAAGATTTCATTCGCAGTCTCGGCGCAGACATCTTCGTCGACTATACCAGCCAGCCTTTCGAAGCGGTCATCAGCGACATGGACGTCGTGTTTGATACGATGGGTGGCGAGACCTTCGGGCGGGCATTCAAAACCCTGCGCAAAGGTGGCTTCATGGTGACCGTTGTTGCCTTTCCCGATGGCAGCGAAGCCGAACGCTTCGGCGTCAGCGTCAAACGCTCCTTCACCGTGCCAAGCGCGCAAACCCTCACCTCGATCGTGGAGTTGGTCGAAGCAGGCAAGGTAACGCCGCATGTCCATAAGGTCCTGCCGCTTGCCGAGGTCAGGCAGGCACTTGCACTGTCCGAAAGCGGCCGTGCGCGTGGCAAGATCGTGCTGTCCGTTTCGGATTAAAAAGGAAAATACCCGATCTGCTGACCGGGGACGGTCATCTCCAGAAATACTGAATCGCGCTTCAAGTCGATGTCAGCTTGATGTCAGGTGTGTTGTCTACCGATATCTTTGTCGGAGCTAATAGAGTTCCGGTCGAGTGCCTGGGAGGAGTATTCGACTGTGAACACGATGGTGACGCTCGTCATCGTCAGGCGTTCACGAAGTCGACAGGCAAATGTTTTGGAGAGGAAAACATTATGTCCTACAGAGACAATTTTTTACACGCTTTACAGACGGTTATCGTTGCGGCGATGGCGACTTTGATGTTCGCTTTTGGAGTTAAGGCCGAGCAGACAGAGCAAAAGTTAAAGAAAACCATCGAAGTAGAACTCGATTATTTGCTCTACTTGCCGAAAGATTACAAAAATCTCGCAGCGACCAACAGCTTTCCGCTGGTTGTTTACCTGCACGGCGGCGGCGCAGAAAATCTGGCCAAAGTTGGTGAGAATTTTCTGCCCAACCTCATCAACCAAGGCAAAGAATTTCCTTTTATAATGGTGTCTCCGCGCAACCCGCGCGAAGAAGAGTTTTTTCCCCAGGAGCCCCTGGCGACCTTGGTTGAAGACATTGCCTCCACCTACAAGGTCGATCGCGACCGCATTTATCTCGTCGGCAACAGCCGGGGCGCATTCACCGCATTTCAGATGATCCAGAATTATCCGGACACTTACGCGGCGGTCGTCGCCGTGTCCGGCGGCGGCATCGCCCATTACCTCGACCGTGTACGGGCATGGACACCGTTCTGGGTTTTCCATGGCAACAACGACGAAACCGTGAAGCTTTCCGAGTCCGTCGCGATGGTTCAGAAGCTCAAGGATCTGGGCGGAAATCGTGAAATCCGCTTCACTGTCTATGAAGGCGTTGGCCACTCTCAAGCGGATGATTTGGCGTTTTCGGACCCGTCGCTTTACGAATGGCTGCTCAAACAGAGCCGGGTACAACCGAAAGACGTCACTCCAACAGCAAAGTCGACAGATACCGCGGTCAAGCCCGCGGCTGTTATCAAGTAACTCTGCGCAGAGTACCGCGTGAAGGGGGCGTTTCGCCCCCTTTTTCCTATGTGGCGGGCACCGCAAGTTTCGACTGCTGTTCGATCCCGGTGATGTACCATCCGAGCCGGAAGCCCGGTGTCATTTTTACATGCTTGAAACGCCCGCCTGCCCTCACGCCTCATCCAGCGCAAGCGTCAGATCGGCGATGAGGTCGTCAGGATGTTCGATGCCGATGGAGAGGCGGATGGTGGATTCCAGCACGCCGATGCGTTGGCGCACATCGGCCGGTACGCCGGAGTGGGTCATGGTTGCGGGGTGTGAGGCGAGCGATTCCGTGCCGCCGAGGCTGACGGCGAGCTTGAAGATTTTCAGCGCGTTGAGGAACTTGAAGGAGGCCGCCTGCCCGCCGACGATATCGAACGAGAAGGTTGATCCTGCCCCCGTGCTTTGCGCCGCAAAGACCTTTCCCTCCGGTGAGGCCGGATCGCTGAACGGCAGATAGTGGATCTTGTCGACCTTGGGGTGAGCCTGCAGAAATTCGGCCACCAGTCTGGCGTTGCTGTCGGCGCGCTCCATGCGGATCTGCAGCGTTTCCAGCGAGCGGCCGAGCATCCAGCAGGAGTGCGGATCGAGCTGCGTGCCGATGGCGCCGCGCAGCGCCTTTACCTGTTTCATCACGTCCTTGCGGCCAAGGGCTGCCCCGGCAATGAGGTCGGAATGGCCGCCGACATATTTGGTCAGCGAATAGAGCGAGATATCGGCGCCGTGCTCGATCGGCCGCTGGAACACCGGGCCCAGAAGCGTGTTGTCGCAGGCGATGATCGGCCGGTGCCCCTGCTTCTCGCCGATCATATCGGCAATTCGGCGCACCATAGGAATATCGACAACGCTGTTTGTCGGGTTCGCGGGGGTTTCGATGAGAATGACGGATACCCTGCCCTTTTGCATCGCAGCCTCTGCGGCGGCGGTGACCGAGGCCTCGCTGACACCATCGGCAAAGCCCACGGCCGAAACGCCGAAATTGTGGAAGGTCTTTGCCAGCAGCGTTTCCGTGCCGCCATAAAGCGGCTGCGAGTGAAGCACGGTGTCACCCGGCCGCACGAAGGCAAACAGCGTCGTTGAAATGGCTGACATGCCGGAGGAGAACAGCGCGCAGCTTTCGGTGCGCTCATAAACCGCCAGACGATCCTCGACGATCTCGCTGTTGGGATGGTTGAAGCGCGAATAGACGAGGCCAGCGCCCTTGCCCGCCGGAGGCTCCTTGCGGCCGGAAACATAATCGAAGAAATCGCGGCCGTCTTCCGCCGTCTGGAACACGAAGGTCGATGTCAGGAACACCGGCGGCTTTACCGCGCCTTCTGACAATTCCGGATCGTAACCGTAGTTGAGCATCTGCGTTTCAGGGTGAAGCGCGTGGTTGCCGATATGGGTTTTAGACGGATGCGGCGCGGTCATGTCCGGTGTGTCTCCTCAAACAGGCATTGAACTGAGACAAGGTTACACCCAATCGGGCCGAAATACCTTGCATTCTGCAGCGCTGCTCTGTCTGATGGCGCAATAAATTGCGGGGAATGGCCTATAATGTCGCAGAAAATTGCCGATACGATCGACAGACGCATATTGAAAGAACTGTCTGCCGACGCACGCATCACCAACAACGAACTGGCTGAACGCGTTGGCCTTTCGGCATCGGCCTGCCTGCGGCGGCTTCGCCGGCTGGAGGACCTGGGGGTGATCAAGGGCTATTGCGCCATCATCGACCCGGCCACCGAAGGCTGGACCATGACGGCCCTTGCCTCCATTCGCCTCAGCCGCCAGCATGACGATGAAATCCGCATGTTCGAAACGGCCGTTCTGGATTGGGACGAGGTGCTGGAATGCCACCTCGTCACCGGTTCGCGCGATTACATGCTGAAAGTCATGTGCGGCGGGCTGGAGGATTACGAGCGTTTCATCAAGGAAAAGATCGCCAAGCTGAAATGTGTCGATACCATTGAGACCAGCTTCGTGATGAACACCATCAAGGCCCGCCGCATCTGACTAGCGTGATGCATACTGCTCCAGTTCGGCCAGCGTGAAACGCGGCGTGATGTGCTGCGGGCAGTTCCAGTCAAACGCTTCCACCGTGATGAGCGCCAGACGCTCCACCCTTGCCGGGTAATCCGGCATCGTCAGCCGCTCTGCCAGATCAGGATCTTCGTCCGCATCGATAACCCGCATGTGGCCGAAGATTTTCAGGCGCCGCCGGTGGGCATAATCCATCAGAAACAGCGAGACGCGGTCATTGGCGCTGACATTGCCGGTGGTGATGTATTGCCGGTTTCCGCGAAAATCCGCAAAACCCAGCAGCGTCGGATCAACCGCGGTGAGAAAACCCGTCGGCCCACCGCGATACTGCACGTAAGGCCAGCCGGTTTCCGAGACGCTGGCAAGGTAAAACCCATCCCTACCCCGGATGAAGGCGGCTTCCGCCGGGCCAAGCCGCTGGCTTTCACCCGTTTCCGCGCCGTTGCGTGCGCCGATCCGCGCCCATTGCTCCGCACTGCCGTAATGTTCCTGTGCGGCCGCCACGGAAGGTGTTGTGGCGATATTGAGATATCTGCTCATTCCGTTTCATCCTTTCCTGGCCAGTTCATCTCTGCGGGCGGCCGAAGCCGGCTTCAATCCTGCAAGGCCCAGTCCGCCACTTCCCAGCGGGTCTGCCCACGGTCGGAAACGATGCGGCCGAGGCCGGGGAACGGCATGTGCGTGGCGGCAATCAGTGCGCCTTCTGCGGCAGCACGCGGGAAAAACCGGTCGCGCATCGCCCTGGCAGCGTCACGATCCTGCTCGAACAGGAAGAACACATCCGTGGCAGCGGGATGCACCACCGGGAAAATCATGTCCGACACCATGATCATGCTCTTGCCGCCGTCTTCCACCCGCACGCCGATATGGCCGGGCGTATGGCCCGTCAGGTCGACGATCGACACGCCGGGGACGATTTCACGTTCGCCGTCAATCGCCTGCAGCCTGGGGTAAAGGCGCACCACCTCATCCGCCATCTGGAAGCTGGTCTGCAGGTAATCCGGTGCACCGGCGCGCTTGGCGGGGTCGGTCCAGTGCTTGACGTCGCGGCGATCGATATAAAGCTCTGCCTTCGGATAGTTGTTTTTGCCGCCGGCAATCAGACCGCCCATGTGGTCCTGGTGCATATGCGTGACGATCACGGCGTCGATCTGGTCCAGCTTCAGGCCGAGCGTGGCAAGCGCCTGCGGCAACTTGCCGGTCTCGCCGATCGAACCTGCCGCACCGGCATCGATCAGGATGCGGCGTTGTCCATCATCGATCAGATACTGGTTGAACAGGAACCGCACGCCGCTTGGCCGGGCGGTAGACTGGGCGACGGCTGCCTGCTCCACATCGGCCGGGCTGCGGCCGGGAAAGAAGTTGTAGGGCATGTCGGCATAACCGTCCGTCAGCGCTGTCACCGTAAAGCGACCGATGCGGATCTGCGCCAGCGGCGTGACGCTGGCCAGCGCCTTGGCGGGTTCCTGCGCTGCAACGAGGCCTGGCAATGCGCTGCCGATCAGCCCACCGCCAAGAAGGCCAAGAGGAAGAGCGCTGGCGAAGGCACGGCGTGAAAGTTGGGGCATGGCGTCTTTCTCCTGATCTTTGAACAATGGGAGGAGCCGTTTGCGTCCCCTCGACGACATAAAGCTATGATATCCATAAACGATGGGGTATCCTGCCATTTCAGGAAGTTTCCTCTCATTTTCCGGAAGGATGAAATGGACCGGTTTGATGCGATGTCGGTGCTGCTGGCGGTGGTAGATGCGGGCAGTCTTTCAGCGGGGGCGCGGCGCCTGCACGCACCGCTTGCCACCGTCAGCCGCAAGGTCGCCGATCTTGAAAAACACCTCGGCGTGCGCCTGGTGCTGCGCACCCGCCGTGGCCTGACCCTGACGGATGAGGGACGCAGCTACGTTGCCGCATCACGGCGTATTCTGGAGGAACTGGACGCGGTGGAGCGTCAGGCAAGTGGCGATTATGGCGCGCTGCGCGGCGGGCTGCACATGACAGCCCCCGTCACCTTCGGCGAGCGCCATGTGCTGCCAATCGCGCTGGAATTTCTGAAGGAACAACCGGAAATCAACCTGCGGCTGACACTCGCAGACCGGCAGATCAGCCTTGCGGATGAGCATGTGGATGTGGCGCTGCGCATCGGCCATCTGGCCGACAGCGCGCTGATTGCAACCCGCGTCGGCACCGTGCGCCGCGTGGTCTGCGCCAGCCCCGATTACCTGGCCCGACGCGGCATTCCGCTGAAACCCGAGGACCTTGCCCAGCATGACGGCATCAGTTTTCAGGGCTTTGCCAGCGCGCCCGAGGTACGATTCCGCCGCGATGTCTCGGCATTCACCGTCGAGCCCCGCCCCAAACTCGCCGTCAACACCACCGAAGCCGCCATCCAGGCCGCCGTCTCCGGCATCGGCATCATCCGCGTTCTCTCCTACCAGATCGCCGACCAACTGCGCAGCGGCGCCCTGCAGGAAGTGCTGGCAGACTATGCACCAGACCCCCTGCCGATAAACATCATCTACGCCCCAGCCGACCTCCAGCCACTGAAAGTGAGACGTTTTCTCGACTGGATCACACCTCGTTTGCGGTCACGGATGGCGGGGTAGTGTTATTCCGCCAAGGGAATGAGATATCGGCATGATCCTCGCGCTCTGCAGATTATTTCAGACCAGAGCCTCCCAAAAAATGTGCCGCGCCTATCCATTTCTCCACGTAGTCGTGGTTACAGTCCGCACTCCATTCTCTTTTAACCCGCTGAAGTATGAGTGGATGAGCCATGGCTGTAATTCTGAGTACGGATCGACTGTATCTGCGCGAAATAGACGATTCTGACCTCGTTTCATTGGCTGATATCTACGCCGACGATGAGTGTATGAAGTTCTACCCGGGCACAAAAACAGTGGCTGAAACAAAGGCATGGTTTCAGAAACTGGCTTTTGAGAGTTACCGGGCGGATGGGTTTGGACTATGGGCGGTCGTTGACCGTCTGACCGGGCAAGTCATTGGTGATTGCGGCATCACGCGACAACAGACGCCGGCAGGTATGGAGCCCGAAATCGGTTATCATCTCTGGCGTGAATTCTGGGGGAAAGGGCTCGCGACTGAAGCCGCAACCGCCTGTCGTGATTACGCCCTTGAGACACTGGGTCTCAACCGGGTCGTCAGCATCACGACGCCCGAAAATATCGCCTCCCAGCGGGTCGCTCAAAGGGTTCACGACCGAAAAGAAATCTATCAGAAACGGTCAGGAGACAGCGGTATCCTGGTGGACCGTTTTCTCTACATCAGCGACAAGAGATAACGGCTTCGTTCAGCCTTTCACGCTCATCGGATTTCCTGATTTGAGAGATATGCAGCGACGGTGCGTTGCGCGGCTGTGATTGCGCCGGAAAGATAACCCGGCTCCGAAGGGCTCGTTTCGCTTCCAGCCAGGCTCAGGCGCTCTCGCCATGGTCCCGTTACCCAGGCATCGTTCATGATGACGGGATGTCCCCCTGCGGTGAGATCAGCCTTCGTTGCCGTCAGTGCATCGGCAGCCCAGTCCTTGAGAAGCGTGGCAACCGGGTTTCGGGCGGCGGGACCGAACAGCCGCGCCATTTGTTCGATGCAGGCATTTTTCAGGACATCGTCACCGGCGGCAGCGCGCTGTTCAGCCGGCACACCGAGAAACCCGAACACGGCGGCTTTGCCCGAGGCCGTTGTTGCATCGTGAATTTCGACCATGGGCCCAACCATGCTCTGCGCTGTGCCTGACAGACCAGCCGAGCGCCAGAATGGCGTGGCATAGACAGCGAAGAACTTGGCATGCGGCGCCATCCACGTCGGTGTGTCGCGCCACCTCCCTGAAGTTGCCGCCTGTTGCGGCGGATCGAAGGTCACGGAGGCTTCAAGCAGTCGCGGCGGCAAGGCCACGATGACGTGATGCGCCTCGATCTGTTTCGGGTGCCCTTGTTCACCCTGAACGGTCAGACGGATCGCGCTTTCTTCGAGGTTCATCGACGTGACCGTGTTTGCCAGAAGAATGCGGTCAGCAGGAAGTTTGGCGAGAAGCGCGCGGACAATGGCTGCGGTCCCCCCTGCCAATCGCATGGATGTGCTGTCCTGCTCCTGTGGGCTGAAGCGTCTGGGAGCCTCCCGGGACATGCGTTCGAAGACGACGTCGCCATCGCCATTTTGTGCAAAGGCGGTGAGGTTTAATTCGGTGACGAGAGAGGTCATCGCCGGCTGCATCATCGGCCAGTACCAGGACGGACCGAGATCGAAACCATCGTCGGATGGCAGGCCGTGTGCATCTGCTGACAGGATGCGCCCGCCAGCCCGGTCACGCGCCTCTATCAAGAGGAAATCCCTGCCCGCCCTGTTCAGCAGATGGGCTGCGTAAAGGCCGGCAAGCCCGGCGCCGACAATGGCGACATCACACGATTTCATTGCTGTTTTTCCTTCGCGATACCAGTGTCTTCGAACTGGCAGACATCGTCATGGAGAAGCGTGCCGGTTTTCATCCACACCCGGGCCCCGGCGCTACCCGCACGGACCTTGAGCGCTTCACCCGCCGGCAGGCGCAACCAGCTCCAGCGGCCGTGAACCTCGCCGCTTTCCAGTATCTCTCCGGCCAGCACCAGAAGTTCGAGGCCCATGCGGTTTTCAACTTCGATATCCGCGCCTGACCGCCAGTCTTCGATGACGACACGCTCATCCGTCGCCTCAAACAGCAACCGGGACGACGACGCGCCGGCACGGGCGGCGATCGACCTGCCCTCGCCGGGACGCCGGACGATCCGTTCGCGGTCACCCACCTTGAACTGCCAGAGCTTGACGAGGATCACACAACCCGCATCGCTGCCGGGCGCGTGCCCCGTGCCGGGCGGATTGCGAACATAGGTCCCGGCCGGAAAGTCACCGCTCTCATCCTGAAACACGCCATCCAGAACAAGAAATTCTTCGCCGCCGGGGTGCTGGTGGTGCGAGAAGCGACTGCCTGCGGCATAACGCACAATAGAGGTTGCCCGCGCCTTCTCGCCGCCGATCCTGAACAGCATACGGCGGTCAACACCCTTGATCGGGCTTGGAACCCACTCGACACGGTCGGCATTGACGAGCGCGCGTCTGGAAAGGTCTTCGTTGATCAACATGTCAAAGCTCCGATCGACCGCCATCGATGACGATTTCAGCGCCCAGCATGTAGCTGGAGTCATCACTTGCCAGAAAACGCACGGCGGCGGCAATTTCTTCCGGTCTTCCCATTCGGCCCAGAGGAACCTGCGTGCCGACACGCGCCGCATAGGTCCGGAACTCTTCCTCCGACTGGTTTCTGCTGCGATGGATCGGTGTCTCGATCGATCCGGGGCTGACTGCGTTGACCCTTATCCTGCGTTCCAGCAGTTCCGCGGACATTGTTCTCGCAAATGAACGCACCGCCGCCTTGGAGGCCGAAAGAACCGCACGGCCTGGGGTTCCGACCTGATTGAGCCAGGAGGTGTTGAGGATGATGGAACCGCCGTCGCGCATGATCGGCAGGACCGCCTGAACGGTGAAGAAGACGCCCTTGACGTTGGTATCCATCACCGTCGCATAGGCTGCCTCATCGGCCGTGGCGAGCGGCGTTCCAATTGCAACGCCGGCATTTGCAAAGACGATGTCCAGCCCCGTGAATGCGTTGCCAACCGCCTCGCTCATCTGCCTCAGATCATCGACCGAGGCGACGTCTGCGACAACAGTGAGGACATCGTCACCAAGCAGAGACTTCGCAGCCGCAAGCTTTTCAGCCGACCGTCCGGTAATGGCAACGCGCGCACCGCTGTCTTTGAGCATTCGTGCGGCCGCGAGGCCAATCCCACTCGAACCGCCGGTGACGAGTGCTGTCTTTCCTGAAAGTGTCATGTGCGAACCTCTGTTGCGAAATTCATAAATGAGCCGGTGCCCTTGTTTTGACGAGGCAAACGAACGATATCGCATGGAAAGAAAATCTTTGTCGTGATGTCACGGCGGAACGGCAGGCAGATGCGCAACCTCACCCGGCTCAAATCACTTCAGGCCCTTGAAGCATCGGCAAGGCACGGCAGTTTTGTTGGCGCGGCAACAGAACTCGATGTCACGCCTCCTGCGGTCGGCCAGCTTGTCCGCTCTCTGGAAGACTGGGTGGGTCACCCGCTTTTTCGCCGGACAAAATCCGGCGCGGAGAGGCTTGCTCCGGTGGATGAGGCAAAAGAGGCGCTGGAGGACATTGCTCAAGGGCTGGACCTGCTTGAATCGGGTCTTCGCAAGCTGCGCGGTCGCAAGGCCCGAACCGTGGTCGTCGTCACGGCATCACAGGCGCTGGTCGCCAACTGGTTGCTCGGGCGACTTGATGACTTCACAAGCAACCACCCCGATATCGACATAAGGCTCGATGTCGCGGACCGCCTGATTGATCTTGCGCAGGGAGAAGCGGATATCGGCATCCGCTGCGGCCTGGGTGACTGGAAGGGCGTGAAATCCTCGTTCCTGATGGGCGAAGAGATCGTTGCCGTCTGCCATCGCTCGCTGCTGCCAGCCGACAAAGACGTGACAACCGGCTGGATCATGGAGCAGACACTTATCCACGATGGTACGCCGCATGCCGGTGGAGACTTCCCGACGTGGAGCGACTGGCTGGCCCGCGCAGGTGTCAACGAGCCTCCTCAGGAGGGTGGTTTCAAAATCAATTCCACGGCTGCGGTCATCAATGCCGCCGTTGCTGGCAAAGGCGTTGCTCTCGTCAGAAAAGCCTTGGTCACACAGGAATTGAGCAGTGGCCGTCTGGTTCACCTGATGCCGGAAGTCGCCTGGCCGGTGAAGTGGGCTTATTACGCGGTGGCCGCGCCCAAGGCGTTGCGCAGGCTTGAGGTCAGCGCATTTCACGATTGGCTGACGAGGTCGATGAATGTCGGCTCGGAGGAGAGCCATCTCCCCTCGGTCGATACCCCCTGACGTGTCACGCCGGGGGGCAAGGCTGTGTTCGGCGGGCGCTTGTGGTCCGCCGGTTTCGTTACTTCTTCTTCGCCTGGTCGTGGTGCCATTTGATGGAGAAGAACATGCCCGTTCCCAGGACGAGAATCTTCAACGGAAAGAAGACTATCGGGAACCAATCTACCCAGTCCATTTTGAATACTTTCAGGCTGTTACTGATGCTGTCTATCCTAGGATTTACCTCAAAACAGCCGCCTCGGCAGCGTCTTTTTCGCTAAAAGCCCTTCTGGCGGCATTATGCCGCAATCACCTCGACGGCTTATGCCGCACCCAGACCGTGGGCTACGGGATCATGAAAAAGGCGTGTCAGGCAGCGATCCTCAGACCCGCGGCATCGCCTTGATGAAATCGATGAAGGCACGCAAAGGCGACGGTACGAGGCGGCGGCCGGGGTAGTAGAGGAACGGGCCGGAGAAACTCAGCCACCAGTCTTCCATAACAGGCACAAGCGCTTTGCTCTGGAAATGCGGTTGCAGCCAGTCTTCGAAGAGATACATGAGCCCGAGGCCGGAAATTGCGGCGTCTATGCCAAGATCGGTGGCGCCGCCGGCCTGGACGACGAGGCTGCCGGAGGGCTCTATCGTCAGTACCTCCCCGTCCCGTTCGAACTCCCAGCCGGGAATGGCGCGGCCCGAAAAGCGGCCGCGAATGCAATTGTGCGACAAGAGATCGCGCGGGGTTTTCGGTGTTCCATGCGCGGCGAGATAAGCGGGTGACGCGGCAAGCGCGAAGCGCTGTTCGCGTGGGCCGATCGGCACGGCAATCATGTCCTGCTCAAGCCGCTCGTCATAACGGATGCCGGCGTCGTAACCGCCTTCGATGATATCGACGAAGCTTTCATCCGTGACGATTTCCAGCCGGATATCCGGATAGGCTGCCAGGAATGCTGGCACGATGCGCGGCAACACCAGACGGGCGGCACTTGCCGGAACATTGAGCTTCAACCCGCCGGCCGGGCGGTCCCGGTGGCTTGTCGCCTGATCGAGCGCAGATGCGATTTCGGAAAAGGCAGGCCCAAGACGTTCCATCAGCACCCGCCCCGCCTCGGTTGGCAGAACACTGCGCGTCGTGCGGTTGAGAAGCCGCACTCCAAGCTCGGCCTCCAGACGCTTGACCGCATCGCTCAGGGACGACGAACTCGTGCCGCTGATGCGCGATGCCTCGCGAAAGCCCCTGGCACGCGCCACCAGCAGGAAAGCCTCGACATCGGCCATTTCGCGCATTCCACTCTCCGCCTCACCAGTCGCCTATTGTCCGTCCAGACGGACAGCATGTCCGGATCTTACCGGATTGTGACGTTAATGTCAGGCGCTTACCTTGATGGTCGAAACAGGAGACAAAGCCATGACGACCATTGGAAAATCCGGCACATTCATTCTCGGCGACCGCGCTGTAAACCGCCTTGGTTACGGCGCCATGCAGCTTGCCGGAAAGGGCGTATTCGGCCCTCCCCGCGACCGTGCAGAGGCAGTTGCCGTTCTGCGCGAAGCTGTCGAAAGCGGCGTCAATCACATCGACACCAGCGATTTCTACGGCCCGCATGTCACCAACCAGATCATCCGCGAAGCGCTTCATCCCTACAGCGATGACCTCGTGATCGTCACGAAGGTCGGCGCCCTGCGCGGCACGGATGCTTCCTGGAACCCCGCCTTTTCGCGGCAGGAACTGACGCAGGCCGTGCATGACAATCTCCGCAATCTCGGCCTCGATGTTCTCGATGTCGTCAACCTGCGCGCCATGTTCGATGTGCACGGTCCGGCGGAAGGCTCGCTCGATGAGCCGCTGGAAGTGCTGGCAGAGCTGAAACGGCAGGGCCTGATCCGGCATGTCGGCCTCTCGAACGTCACGGCAAAGCAGATCGACGACGGCAAGGCGATCACCGACATCGCCTGCGTGCAGAACCAGTACAATCTGGCCCACCGTGGCGATGACGCCCTGATCGATAAGCTTGCCGCAGACGGCATCGCCTACGTGCCGTTCTTCCCGCTCGGAGGCTTTTCGCCGCTCCAGTCCTCGACCCTGTCAGATGTCGCAACCCGCCTCGGCGCAACACCCATGCAGGTGGCCCTCGCCTGGCTGCTGAAACGTTCACCCAACATCCTGCTCATCCCCGGCACCTCATCACGCACCCACCTCAGAGAGAACATCGCGGCCGAGAGCGTTGAACTGCCGGACGATGCACTTTCGCAACTGGAAAACATGGCGGCGTGAGAAACACAAACCGGGCAGCGCGGGTGATGGCTCGCACCTCTCCGTGCTGTCCGGATAATATGCCCGATTGTGTCGCGGTCCGTTCCTCAGTGACGAGGAGGCTGATAAGCAATGCCGACGTCAGGAATTCTGTTCAGATGGAATCGGCATGCTCGCACCAACGCTCCGCACTTTGAGGAACATATCGCTCGCTCACCTCGCGGGAGCCTACGTAACGCTGCTGGTTTTTTTCATGGCAGGCGCTTCGGTTCCGGATCAGGTGTTGAAATCACCGTTGATAGCGTGGATGATGTTGCCAGTCATCTACCCGATTACGTTACCGTTGGTTGTGCCTTTCGCCGTATTGTCGCTTTTCATCATCAACAGGTACCGCCTTCAGGCTCGTTGGACTTTCACGCTGGCAGGTGCGGTATCGGGATTATGCTCGGTCCTGCTCATTGGGTATTTCATGCCCGGTTTCTGGAAAGAGGGCCCCTATATTCTTTGTATCTCGGCAACCGTGGGCGGCGCCGTTGCAGGGCAGATATTCAAGCTGGCGACGGGTTCTGCCTCGCGCCGACGAGGGCGTGAAAGATTTGTGGCTGATGAAAACTTTAGCTGAGCCATGGAGAGACTGCGACAAGGCAAAGTGTGACAGATGCACCCCATTGGACATACTGAAGCGTTTTGATTCGGGCAGTGGATGCACCGCGAACGGCAGTGCGGAGACCCACGACCAGCATGACCAGCGCCAGGGGTAAACCGAAGAACAGATAAACTAACTCTGGATAGGACTCGTTCGGGCGTCCCATTTCTTGCCAGGCCAGTGGTGTGAACGAGAGCACCGCCATCACCAAGACGCAAACCGCGCCGAGAACTACTCCAATATAACGCGACACTGCACGCTCCGATGCCCGGTGAAAATATTTCCCTGTGATTATAGAGGCTTGGTGACGGCGTCAATTTCGACACGAGCCCCGCCGCCTCCTCCCTTCGCCGCATCATGCGGCTAATCAACCTCTTTCGTTCCCCACGCATAATGCTCCACAATGCCCTGCTGGTTGCGGATGAGGTGGCCGGCCAGAATGGGGTCGCCGCCTTTCATGGTTTCGGCATCCGCGCCGCACAGATGCAGGAACATGCGCTGGTGGAGGACGGCGGCGAAATAGTCCTGGGGTGGCGGGGGTTGCGTTGCTTCCTCGCTTTTCCATCCTTCCGATACCTGCGTCGTCGCATCTTCCAGCGCCTTCAGAACCTCAGCCATCATGCCTTCGGTGGCCCGTTCGATGAGGTCGTTGATGTGCCTTTCGGCGGGCGTGAGGACGGGGCAGGAATTGCTCATGCGAAGATCTCCCATAGACGTGCGTGCTGTTCTGACTTGGCTTCACCTTAGAGGAGAATGTGTCGGTTTTGGGCGGTGGGCTGGTGGAGTTATACCGGATGAGAATTTTACCACTGCCCTCAAACCCGATCCAAAATAGTTATTGACCGATCTATCAATAATGGATATCCAGTCAGCATGGCTAGACCGAGAGAATTTGATCGTGATGCGGCGCTGGACAGTGCCTTGCGGGTGTTTTGGGCAAAGGGTTTTGCTGCGACATCGACCGATGATTTGCTGGGCGCGATGGGGATCGGCAGGCAGAGCCTGTATGGTGCGTTTGGCGACAAGCGTACGCTTTATCTGGAGGCACTGGATACCTATCAGCGGCGCACGGTATCGGGTCACCTGAAAAGGTTGAGCGATGCCGCCTCGCCTCTGCAGGGCATCGAAGACCTGCTGACCGGGCTGATCGCGGAAGATGAAAACGAGCGGGTGCTGGGCTGCATGGGCGTCGGTTCACTCGGCGAGTTCGGCATTACCGATGCGGAACTGAATGAGCGGCGTGGCAAATCCAGCCAGGTGCTCGACACGCGCATTGCCGAGCGTATCCGGCAGGGTCAGGCGTCGGGAGACATAGACCCAGCCCTTGATCCCGCCGAGGCATCCGCATTCGTGCAGATGACGATGACGGGGCTGCAGCTTGCGGCGCGCAGTGGTGCCGCAGCCGCCGATCTCAAGGCCATGGCGCGCTTTGCCGCGCAACGCCTGACACCATGAGACCGTAAGACACCGAAACTGGCCTCCCGCGACAGGAGGTTTTTATATGCTTAATTATGGATCGATCAGTCAATAAAGGAGACGATCATGACGACAGGTGAACGCAGGACGGCCCTCGTTTTTGGCGGCGCACGCGGCATTGGCGCTGCGGCAGTGGAAAGACTGGTGAAGGATGGTTTCGACACCGCCTTCACCTATGTCTCGCGGCCCGATAGCGCCAATGAACTCGTGGCGAAACTGCAGGCTGCCGGTGGTCGCGCCGCTGCCATTGAGGCCGATAGCGGCGATCCCTCGGCCATCCGCGCCGCCGTGGCAAAGACGGTCGATCTTTTCGGGCCGTTGGATGCCGTTGTCGTCAATGCCGGAATTCTGCGCCTCAACACGGTTGAGGATGTCAGCCTCGAGGAGCTGGATCAGATGCTGGATATCAATGTCCGGGGTGTATTTCTGTCCATTCAGGCGGCTGTGCTGCATATCAGGGATGGAGGACGCATCATCACCATCGGCTCCAATGTGGCAATCAGCACCGGTCATCGCGGTTCCAGCGTCTACCAGTTCACCAAGACAGCGGTTGCGGCAATGGTGAAGGGTATCGCGCTCGATCTTGCGCCACGCCGCATCACCGTCAACAACATCCAGCCCGGCCCGACCAACACGGATATGACCTCCGATCTGGTGGCGATGCTGTCGGAGAAAAGCCCTCTGAAACGCGTCGCCGACCCTGCCGAGATTGCCGGCGTTGTGGCCTATCTCGCCAGCCCCGCCTCGTCCTATATGACCGGTTCAAGCCTGACCATCGATGGCGGCCTGACACTTTGATCGGCCACCGGCACGCGGCAATCCCTAGCGCCTGTCAAAAAAAATCGGCAGGCGCCGGAACCGAATGTCGCGATGCGCATTGATTAGCCGGACAAGCCTCCCCCTCTTTGTCCATCCTGCCCGCAATTTTGCGGGTCTCGGCACCCCTTGAGACCCTCCCGTCGGAGGGTTTCTTTTTGAGTTTTGCCCGTCACGCCCCATCCAGCAGAATGGCCATGCAGATGGTATCGCTGAATTGCCCGTCCACGCAGACACTACGTTTGAGCAGCCCCTCTTTCACGAAGCCGACCTTTTCATAAAGCGCGATGGCGTTGGTATTATCGGAGCGGACGGAGAGCTCGACACGAAGAAAACCTTCGTCGCGCGCCCTGCCCAGAGCCGCGGTCATCAGCCGATGCCCGATCCCCTTCCCGCGAAATTCAGGAATGATGCCCATGCCAAGGCTTCCGCGATGGGCGTGCGAGGGAAAGAAATGCCGCGAGATATCACACCAGCCGACCACGCGGTCTGCCGCCACCGCGACCATGTGAGGATTGCGTTGCTCGATCATTCCGAGAACGAAGTCGCGCGTTTGCGGCAGAGGAAACGCCTCGAACATCGTCAGATATTTCCGTTCCCGTGCAACCGTATCGAGCGCGTGGTGATATCCCTCGATATGGTCGGGGGTAATCGACGTGATGTCGATCTGCCCCAGGGCATGTGTATCGGCCATGTCCACCCTCATTGGCATGTCGCAAAATCCTGCCGCAAGGTTAGTGGTGAAATTTCAGGCGATCAATGTGCGATGCAGCCGCCTCCCGCCTAATGGGATATCCGGCATTTCGACAGAATGTCATCCACGACGGCAGCCAGCGGCACTGTCGCATCGATATCGATGGCGTTGCGGGGAATGTCTTCCTTGCTGGCCAGCAGTTGCAGCACGAATGTCCGCTCATCCGGCCTGCCGCCAAACTCGTCGTCCGGGCGCACGGCCAGCCGCTGTATCAGGGTTTCGGCATCGAGACTGAGGACGAACACGCCATCGAACAGGTCGATGAAGTGATCGAAGTTTCTGGAGCCGCCGCAAAAGAACGACACGTAACGGCTCTTGTCGGCAATCAGCGATGTTACCTTGGCGACATCCCACAGGTGGTGGCGATGGGTGAAGGCGAAGTCGGCGCGATTGTGCTCCAGGGCCGAAAGATCGATAGGCTCTCCCGTGGCGGGATCGCCCTTGTAGGTCAGTTCCCGGTCGCCATGCACGACATGGTAACCGCGCCGCTGCAGCTCCGTGGCGACGGAGGTTTTTCCCGCGCCCGATACGCCTTCGATGAGGTAGTTGCGGATACCCATATCGCCTCGTCTCAAAAACAGCGGTTCTGTTCTCCAGCCAGGATCTTTGCCATGACTGTCGGCCGAACATGCTTCAGCTTTATGACGCCGCGTTCAACGCATTTCTCGCAAAACTGGCGTTGACCGTTCTCATTCCTGAGGCGACACTCCGGCCAGTCACAGGATGGGAGGAACAGATGGCAGAACTAGACCGCTGGCGACACATGCGGAGCGCACCGAAAGATGGCAGCCGCATTCTGGTGACCATTCGCCCCTCCGAACAGGGGCCGGGAACGGTCGACCTCGCCTACTGGTCGAATGGCGACAGATATGGTGCCGAAGCCTGGCGTTCCTCCGATTCCGCACCGGGCCGGATCATCGAATATGCCGATCCGGAGCTGAAGTGTTGGATGCCGATGCCCTCGGCCAATCTGGAACAGATGACATTGCCGTCCCCCTGGGAGGGTGAGGATGCGCAGGAGCTGGACGGATCAGGCATCTAACCCGGTCCTTGAGCGCGGAGCGCCGCATCACAATGCGTCCGAGGTCATTTTGCGGAGAGGCCGCCGTGCTCAATCTTGCCTTCTATTGCGATCAGATCATCCCTGAAAACCGGGCAATCGACGAAAGGCTGCTGGCGGTGATGGCCGAAAAGGGCCGCGGACGGCGCATCGCCTATATTGCATCCGGGCCGGAGCCGGACAGGCGGTTTTTCCTCGAGCGCGTCGACTATTACGCGCAATACGGGCTCGATCTCTGTATCTTCCACGATCTGGATGAGACGCATGGTGCAGACGTTGAGGCGGCACTGTTTCGATGTAACGCTATCCACCTGACCGGCGGCCATACGGCAGATTTTCTCGCCCGCCTGAAACGAAGCGGGCTGATGCCACGCCTCAGACAATGGGCTATCGACGGCGGTGTGCTGATTGGCACGAGTGCGGGCGCCATTCTGCTGACGCCCACAATTGCCACCGACGCGCTGTTTACGGACACCGCACCGGAAGAAGCGATGGAGGAAACGGCACTCGATCTCGTGCCCTTCGAGTTCTTTCCGCACCTTGATGAGCGCCCGACATTTCTGGCCGATCTGATCCGTTACAGCCGCTTCACGCCAAGACCCATTCTGGCGTGCCGGGATGGCGACGGGCTGGTGGTGAGCAATGGCCTGCTGGAATGCATCGGCCACCCTCTGTGGATCAAGAAGGGTGAAACGCGCCCTGCCCGCACCATGCCGTTAAGCGCCATCAGTGCGTAGACGCGAAGCGGCAAGACGATTATGTCAGCGGAGCGCTGCCTGCCGTATCTGTCTTTCCCATGATGAAGGTGAACCATGACGTTCGAGACCAAGCTCAAGCCGCTCTCGCCAGATGATATCGATCTGGAGACCCTGTTTGCCGATGGCCGGATGGCAAAGCAGATCCGCTTCATTCTCGAGGTCGAAAAGCTGAAAACCGTGCTGCGCATGACGCCGCTGCTCGATGCCTCCCGCCGGGAAAACGATGCCGAACACACCTGGGAACTGGCGCTGATGGCCGTTCTGCTGGCTGAATATGCCGACGAACCGGTCGATCTTGCCCGCGTGGTGAAGATGATCCTCATCCACGACATCGTCGAGATCGATGCTGGCGATACCTTCATCTACGACGCCAAGGCCGTGACGGATCAGGAAGCGCGCGAAATAGCCGCCGCCGACCGGCTGTTCGGCCTGCTGCCGGAAGATCAGGCAGCGGAGTTTCGCGCGCTCTGGGACGAGTTCGAGGCGAGAAAGACGCCCGAGGCGCGTTTTGCCAGAGCGATGGACCGGCTGCAGCCTTTGCTGCACAACTTCTTCACCAGCGGCGGCACCTGGCATTCCGCCGGTGTGACAAGGGATATGGTGATGGAACGCAAGGCCGTCATCGCCGGTGCCTCCAGCCGCCTGTGGACGGCGGCGCAAAGCCTGATCGACGAGGGTGTGCGCCGGGAGTTTCTGGCTGAGGCCGCGCCTGTTGCTCCGCAGGAATAGTCATCAAACCCTGGTGTTTTCGGGATTTGCACGCAAGACTGCCTGAAGGAAGCATGGGAGACTGAACAATGCGTTTGTCCGGCGGGTGTTTTTGCGGCGCGGTGGAATACGCGGTCGAGGATGCGTTCGTCTATGCCGCGATGTGCCACTGTTCGGGCTGTCGCCGTGCGACGGGATCGGCTTTCAAGGCCTTTGCCGGCATTCAGCGCGAAAAGCTTGTTGTGACCAAAGGCAACGCCGATCTGATGATCTATGGCCAGCCGGACAATCACGATGCCCACTGCGGCATCTGCGGTTCGCTGCTCTATTCCCTCGTCCGTGATGCCGCCTGGGTGCATGTGACGATGGGTACGCTGGTGGACGCGCCCTCCATTCGCCCCACCCACCACATTTTTGTTGGGTCGAAAGCGCCCTGGTACGAAATTACCGACGACCTGCCGCAATATGACGGTTTCAACTGAACGCCCGGCATCCCTATTTGCCGCTTCTGACCGACCAGATCGCCCCGGCCATCAGGGCAAGCCCGACAAGCTGAATGGCGGACAGCGTATGGCCATAGACCTTCCAGTCAATGATGAAGGCCGTGAGCGGATAGACGAATTGCAGCACGGCAATGCGGCCGGTGCTCAGGCGGGCAAAACCGGCATACATCACCGCATAGGCAAGCCCGGTGTGAATGGCGCCAAGCCCGACCAGCCAGGCAATCGCCGCACCATCCGTCGGCCAGCCATAAAGTGCCGGCCACCAGAGGGTGAAGGCCGCGCCCACCAGGCATTGCCACCATGACAGCGCAAAGGACGTGACCGAGGTCATGGACTTCGCCACCAGCGGCACACCGGCATAGATGAACGAGCCGAACAGACTCATGCCGAGGCCGAGCAGAAAGCCGTGGCTCAACGTGGCGGCACCCGCCAGCCCGTCCACCACGCCGGTGCTCAGCACCAGACCGGCAAAGGCGACAAGGGCGGCGAAAACCTGCGCCGAAGATACCTTTTCGCGCAGCAGCCAGGCACCCAGCGCCATCGTCCAGAACGGCTGGATGTGAAACACCACGGTCGAGATGCTGATGGAGGTTCTGGGAATGGCGGCGAAATGCAACGCCCAGCTCATGGTCATCAGGATGCCGGTGACAAGTGCGCCGAACAGCGCACGGCCGCGCAGCCTGATTTCCGGCAAACGCCGGGAAATGGCGCCCCAGATCAGAAGTGAAAGACAGCCGAAGGTGCAGCGAAACACCACGGTGGTGATGGGGTCCTGCCCCGCCTGCACCACAAAAACCCCGACTGTGCCAAGGATCAGCCCGCCCAGCACCAGCAGCATGGTGCCCTGACGCTCACGCGCCGAGGGTTCCCCGGTGAAGGGTGCGGGGGTGGATGACAGAACGGATGGTGCGGTCGGTTGCTGCGTGCTCATGGCAAGACAATCGCGCGAAGAGACTATCCTGAAAAGCGAATATTCATTAGGATAAGCATTCGATTTTCGAATGAGAGAAGTTGCCATGCACGACCTGCAGATCGACTGGCTGCGCGCCTTTATCGCGGTGGTGGATTCCGGCTCGATTACGGCGGCATCCCGGCAGGTTTCCCGCTCGCAATCTGCCGTCAGCATGCAGCTTAAAAAGCTGGAGGATTGTGTCGGGCATACGCTGCTCGATCGTGGTCCGCGCACTCTCTCGCTCACGCCGGCCGGTATCGATCTCCTGTCTTACGCCCGGCAACTGACGGAACTGCACGGGCGGGCGCAACTGGCCATGCGCGGCGCCACCATTTCGGGCAAGGTCAGCATAGGCGTGCCGGACGATTATATCTCCAGCCATTTTGCGCTGATGCTGCGTTCGCTCGCCACCCGCTTTACCGATGTCGAGATTACGGTGGTCTGTGAACCGTCCAGCTCGCTCCTGCCGCGCATCGATCGGGGCGATCTGGACGTGGCGCTGGTGACACGCGACACGGCCGCACGCGGTGAACCGGACAGAGGCCGCTTCCTGTTTCACGAACCTCTGGTCTGGGTCGCCTCCGACCAGCACGAAGCCTGGCGCAGAGACCCCTTGCCGCTGGCGCTGCACGAACTCGGCAACAGGTTTCGAAACGAGGTTCTGGCCGGCATCGAGGCGCTGGGGCGTGACTACCGCGTTGTCTATGGTTCGCCCAACATTACCGGGCAACTCGCCATCGTCGAAGCCGGCCTCGCAGTCGCCGCAGTCGCCCGCTGCAGCGCCCCCGCCCACCTCAAACTGCTGGACACCCGCCACGGCCTGCCCGACCTGCCCAAAATGGAAGTTGCCCTTGTGCGAAGCCGGGATTCCAGACGCTCCGCAGCGGTGGAAGCGATCTATAACGAGGTGCTGCAGACGCTTGATGCGCAGGCGTGAGGAGCCCCTGGCCCGAAATCAGGAGAAGTTTTCCAGTACAGCCATGAAGGTGTGGCGGTCGCCCTGCCCTTCGGTCAGGCGCACACGACCCTCGATATCAGCCAGATGGTGGTCCATCAGGCCCTGTGCCTTGCCCAGATCCTTGGCTTTCAGGGCTGAGACGATCATGCGGTGATGATCTGCGCCGCAGTCGTCCTGTTTCTCTTCTTCGTAAAGCGCCATGACGAGCGACAGGCGGGCGACGATCTTCGACAGCACCTCTGTCAGCACGGCGTTGCCGGCCAGTTCCGCCAGCACGATATGGAATTTGCCCGACAGCACCGTCTTCGACTTCTCGTCGCCGTGATGGTGGATGTGTTCTTCCTCGTCGGTCAGCTTTTCCAGCGCATCCAGTTGTTCTGCCGTTGCCCGTGCCATGACGAGTTCGAGAATGACATGCTCGATCTTGCGGCGGGACTCGAACAGAGCCTTCGCCTCCTCGATGCCGGGTTCCGCAACGAAGGTGCCACGGTTCTTCTTGCGCTCGAGAAGGTGATCGCTTTCGAGAACGCCGAGTGCGCCGCGCACGACGGTGCGGCTGACACCGAAATGATCGGCGATCGCATCCTCAAGGATCTTGGTGCCGGGTTTCAGCGCGCCTTCGCCAATTGCATTGGCAAGCGTGGTGCGGATGCGTTCCGAAACGTCGTCATTGTTGTTTTCGGCCGCATCAGCCGCGCCGCTTGTTTTTGGCGCAGCCTTGGGGCTTTGACGGCGCGTCTTCTTCATGTGCTGCTCCAGATGCGACCGGCCTTTACCGATCTGATTATTTCCATGAGAATATTTCTGCGTATATCCGAACCGCCGCAAAATACAGCCCATGTTCTTGCTATTTGGTTAGGACCGGCGGCATTCGCCGCCAGCCCCGAGCGGGCCGTTTCAGGCCGCGTGTTTCTTGGTTGAGGGCTGCGACAGCGCAATGCCGTTTTCTGTGCAGACCGTTTCGATGTGCCGGGCCGAATTCCGGATGAAGGCGATCGCCTCGTTGAAACCGTAGGACTGCGTCTCGTAGGTCGGATAACCGTACTGGCTTGCCTCATAGGTTTCCCAATCCGGGATCTCGCCGGCCGAGACACGGAGTTCGAAGGCATCGACCATGGCGAGATAGGCGTCCTGCTCTTCGGCCGTCAGGTCCGGGTGGCTGGCCCGCCAGACCGGATCGTGAAGCTGAATGCACTGGCGCGGATTGGCCTTGCGTGGTTTGTCTTCCACCGAAGCGGCCACTTCCAGTGAAAGGTTCAGCGCCGGATTGGCCTTGGCAAGAATGGGAATGATGACCGAAAAATCCACGATGCCACGGCCGACAGGCCGGGTCTGGAAATCGAAACCGCCGGGCGCACGCCCGACATAGGCATCCTTGATATGGGTCTGGCGCACATAGGGCGCGACGCGCCTGGCGGCGAAGACCGGATGTTCGGCGCGCTGCAGGCCATTTGCCGTGTCGAATACCACGCCCATGCAGTCCTCGCCCACGGTCTCGATCATCCGCAGGATTTCGAAAGAGGTGATCTCGTCATGGGTTTCCATGTTGAGATGCACGCCATTGGCGCGCGCCACCGGCGCAAGGCTCAAAAGCACCTTTTCGGTCGCCCGCAACTGCTCGTCCCAGGTCACATCGGTACGGAACCGGTCGTTGGCCAGCCGTCCGCGATATTCGGACTTGAAGTTGCCGGGTGAGACCCAGAGTTCATGGCAGCCGATGGCGGCGCTTGCCTCGATCATGCGGGTAAAACCAAGCATGATGTCGCCATCGCCGATGGCACGGAACTCCGGGGCCTCGGCGCTGCAATAAGGATTGATCTTGCCAACCCCGCTCTCGAGGTACAGACCGAGTTCATCGGCCCTGGCGCGGATATCCCTGAGTTCGCCCTTGTCCAGTGTCGGGCTCATGTCGAGAACCGTGCTGAAGAAAATCCCTGAAAGGCCAAGCTCCTTGACATGTTCCAGGCTTTTGATCGGGCCGCGCTTTTTGACCTCGGGCAGTTTCTGTCCGTCAATGCCAAGTCTCATGATGTACTCCTTCTGATGTTTCCTGACCGGATGCGCTGCTATGGCGATCCTGCTTGCTTGGTGTGTGTGGCCCCGTGAGCAGTGGGCGTGCGTCAGCCGCCCTTGCCTTTCTGGGGTTCTGATCCCGCGCCACGGCCTTTCGGAGCGAGGTGTTTTTCGAGAAAATGCTGACCGATCGAAGCAACGGTGGTGATGGCGAGGTACCAGAGCGAGGCAACGCACAGGAGTTCAATCACCAGGAAGTTGCGGGCATAGATGGCCTGCGCCTGCGTCAACAGATCCTGCATGCCGATGACCGAAACGATGGCACTCGCCTTCAACATGCCGATGGCCTGGTTGCCGGTGGGCGGCACGATCAGGCGAATGGCCTGCGGCAGAACCACGGTTCGCAGGGTCTGCAACGGTCTCAACCCCAGCGATGAGGCGGCCTCGCGCTGGCCGCGATCAACAGCCGTCAGACCGCTGCGGATGATTTCGCTCATATTGGCCGCCTCATGCAGGCCGAGTGCAAGAAAGCCCGCCAGTGCCGGCGTGACGAGGTCGTTGACCGATATCGAATAGGCGCCGATGCCGATTTCAGGCACGAACAGCGCAATGTTGAACCAGAAGAAGATCTGCACGATCAGCGGCACCCCGCGAAACCACCAGACGAAACCGACCGCCATCGCCTTCAGCACGATGTTCTGGCTGGTTGCCATGATGGCGACGATGCAGCCGACGACGATGCCGGCGACCATCGCGCCAGCCGTCAGCTCCAGCGTCAGCACGACGCCATCGAGAATGACCGGGTCGACCATGTAGCGTGGAATTTCGCTCCACTGTACGCTCTGGTTCCTGCCGATGACGACGAGGACGAGGGCCAGCGCGAGGATCGCGCTGGCTGCGGATGCGACTTGCCCCCACCGTATCGGCTTGCCGACCGGAGGTGCGATGGCCATGCTGACGGGTTGAGCAAAAAGGGCCATGGCTCAGTTCACCGGCATGCTGGCTGCATCGTTGAACTTCACGGTCTTCACCGCCAGCGGGCCGAGGCCCCATTTCTCCATGATCGCGAGGTAGGCGCCGCTATCGACCATGTGCTGCAGCGAGGCGATGACCGTGTCGCGCAGTTGCGGGTTGTCCTTGGAGGTCAGCATGCCGAGGTAACCGACGGCGAGCCGAACATCGGGCAACGCTTGCAGACCAACGCCCTTTCCGGTCTGGTTTTCTGTGGTGTAGACGCTGGTGGCGTAACCGTTCACCGTCGCATCGGCACGGCCGGTGCGCACGGCCTGCAGCACGTCCGGCATCTTGGGAATGGACATGATGTTCATCGGCGTCGTGCATTTGGCCGAGGCTGCTTCCACCAGACGCGCCTGGAACGTGCCGACCGGCACGGCGACCTTCTTGCCGCACAGGTCTTCCATGCTCTTGATGCCGAGCGGGTTGCCCTTGATGGTCATGATGGTGGTCGCATCATACATGTAGTCGATGACATCGACCTGCTTTTCCAGCTCCACATCGTCGTTGATGCCGGAGATCGTCATGTCGAAACGCTTGGACAGAACGGCCGGAACGATTGCCGCACCGGCGCCGACATTGGTCATCTGCACATCGACACCGAGAATGACACCCAGCGCCGCAGCGATATCGGCATCGATCCCGATCAGCTTGCCGTCTTCGGCCTGAAAGCTGATCGGCGGCGTCAGATCGGTCGCAACCTTAATGGCCTTCCTGTCCTTGATCGCGGCCGGCAGGCTGTCGGCCAGCGTCTGGTTGAACGTGACGCCGGGAAGTTTGGCGACATCGGCATCCGGCACCATTTTCATCGCCGTTCCCTCGGCCGCCTGTGCAGAGGTGGCAAGCAGTACGAAGGCAAGGCCGGTCAGGCTGTCTTTGAGACGTTTGTTGAAGCTGCGCATGTTGATCCCCTTTTTATGGCGTGTGGTACGAAAACTGTAATGCAATCACCGTGCCAAGTTGGGGTGTGGAGAGATAATGGGTTGTTCTGTAATGATTATTTTTGCCACGCATTGCGCAAAATTAATTTCGAACAAAGTTTCGCACAAACATTCGAAACATCAATGATTAAAAAATGACCTGATGCATCTCGTTGGTATGGCGACCTCAAGGATAATCTGGCTAAGGCGCTGAAATAAAACAGGATTGTCGATATTGGCTCGCTTGCTGACAAACCCGTTTATGGCGGGAAAACCGTAAAAATCAGCCATTTGAGGCGTAAATTATTGCTTAACGAATAGGCGCAGGCACTGAGAAAGTGCCTATATTGTAAGTTCGGATGTTATTTCTGACAAACATAATTATATTCATGCGAAAGTATAAAAAGCAAAAATAACAACGCAAAATCATTGCGTTGATTGAAATACGGTCGATCTGAATCGCAAGTTGGCACACCGCTTGCAACGTCTTCGCCATGACCCAGACAAAACTCAAAATCGCCGATCGACCGCTCCAGCGCCTGATGCCAGGCCGCGGGAGCCTTGCGTCACATCAGGTGCAACCCGAGGGAAAGTTCATGGCAGAGGCCAGGAAGACAGCGGAAGGAAAACAGCTCAGCGTCAAAGGCTTGACCCATAGCTATGGCGGGCAGAACGCCATCAGCGACATCAGCTTCGATATCGATGCGGGCGAGATTGTCGCCCTGCTTGGACCGAGCGGCTGCGGCAAATCCACGGTGTTGCGTGCGATTGCCGGCCTGATCCAGCCCAGAAGCGGCAGCCTGCGGCTGGGAGATCAGGATCTCGCCAATGTCTCGGCGCGGTCGCGTGGCATCGGCATGGTGTTTCAGAACTACGCCCTGTTCCCGCATCTGACCGTGGCGGAGAACATCGCCTATCCCCTCGCCTGCCAGCAGATGCCACGCGCCGAGCGCAGGGCGCGTGTCGAGGAAATGCTCTCGCTGGTGCGCCTGAATGGGTATGGCAACCGCCTGCCGCGTGAACTGTCGGGCGGCCAGCAGCAGCGTGTCGCCGTTGCCCGCGCCATTGCCGGTCGCCCGTCGCTTCTCCTGCTCGATGAGCCCTTCGGTGCACTCGACCGGGCGCTGCGGTTCGATCTTCAGGTCGAACTTCTGCATCTGCAAAAGACACTCGGCATCACCACCCTCATCGTCACGCACGACCAGGAAGAGGCGCAAAGCCTCGCGGGCCGTCTTGTCCTGATGAACAAGGGGCATGTCGAGCAGATCGATACACCGATGGCGGTTTATGACCGGCCAAAAACGCTGTTCGTCAACACCTTCATCGGCCAGGCCAATATGCTGCATGGAACCGTGGAGCGGCTGGATGGCGAGGCAACCACGGTTGCACTCGCCAATGGCCGGGCGCTGGTGCTGCCGCGCCGGCTCAATTTCACCACCGGCTCCAAGGTCACGATCACCTTCCGCCCGGAGGATGTCCGCCTGCAGCAGAGCCCGAGCGGAACCGCGCTGCCGGCGGCTTTGACCGTCTCCGTGCCGCTTGGGCCGACGCTGGTTCACGATCTTGCCCTGGAGGATGGAACGGGGCTGCGCGCCTCGCAGGTCCGTGGCCCCGCCACATTCATTCCCGCGCCGGGAGCCCAGCTCTTTGCCGAGATCGACACCGCAAGGTGTCACGCCTTTCCGAGCGAACCGGAAGTATCCCCGTAAAGAAACAACAACGAAGAGGTGAACGCATGAACGACTTTAACATGACCCGCCGTCATTTCGGCTTTCTCGCCGCTGGTGCCGCCTTTGCAACGGCCCTGCCGTTTGCCGCCGCCCGTGCGGCCGGTGCTGCCGCCGTTGCGGCAACCTTCCCCGGCAACTGGGAAGACGGTTACCGCACCGTCCTGACCCCGCTGGTCAAGGAAGCCGGTTTCGATCTGACGGTTGCCCCGGCCATGGCGCAGGACCAGCTTGCCAAGGTCATGGCGAGCCCCGGCAATCCGCCTTACGACACGCTGCTGATGTCGCCCGGCCAGATGGCTGTCGCCATCGAAAAGGATCTGATCCAGAAGATCGATCCGTCGAAACTGAAGAACTGGAGCATGCTCGATCCGGCCTTCCAGGGCGAGTACGGTCCGACCGTCACGATCGAAGTCAACGGCATTGCCTATAATCCCGATCTCGTTCCGCGCCCGAAGGGCTACCGCGATCTCTTCGAAAACCCGGCCTTCAAGGGCAAGGTGTCCTGGACCGGTTTCGGCTCCAACACCGCCGTCATGGCCTATACCGAAATCGCCAGGATTTTCGGTTCCGGCCCCACGGACATGGACGCCGTCTTCAAGCTCTTCAAGGACAATCCGGAGCATCTGAAGGGTGTCGTCGACAGCACCAATCATCAGATGACGCTGTTCCAGCAGGGCGAAATCGCCGTCTTCATGTGCTCGACCGGCAATGTCGCCCGTCTGAAGTCAATGGGCCTCAAGGCAGAGTTCGTGCAGCCGGAGACCGGCTCGCCGGCAGCGCCCGTCAACATTCATCTGACCAAGGGCGCAAAGAACGTCGATGCGGCCTACGCCTATATGGACGCCGCCATTTCCAAGGCTGCACAGGATCAGTTGAAGCTGCCGCCGCGCGAAATGTTCCCGACCAACAAGGACGTGGCGCTGACGCCCGGCATCGAGGCTTATGTAACGCGTGAGCAGCTCGCCAGCCTCGTCTACCCGGACTGGGCCGCCATCAACAAGAACCGCGCCGACTGGATTCGCCAGTTCGACGCCCTCGTCGCGGGTTGAGGTAACACCATGAAGGCGAGCGGCTTTCCATACGTTGTCCCGATGCTGTTGCTGTCGGTGGCGTTTTTTGCAACGCCGCTCGCTGTTCTCGTCGGCTTCAGTTTCGTGGGTGCTGAGGGATTTTCCCTTGAGCACTACGGACGTTTTCTGGGGGACGCGTTCAATTTCCGCGTTCTCGTCAATACCGCCCGGCTGGGTCTGGAAACGGTTATCGGCACGACGCTGCTTGGCGTGCCGATAGCGCTGCTTTACTGGCACAGCGGCAAGACCGCACGCCAGATCATCATCTTCCTGACGCTGATCCCGATGCTGACGAGCAACGTCGTCAGAACCTTCGCCTGGATCGTCATTCTCGGGCGGCAAGGTCCGATCAGCGAGGCGCTGATGGCGCTTGGCCTGACCGGCAGCCCCATCAGCCTGATGTTCACCGAACTGGGTCTGGTCATGGCCATGTGCCAGATCGATCTTCCGCTGATCATTCTGCCGCTGGTCGCCATCCTGTCGCGTACGCCGGTGCAGTTTACCGAGGCGGCCGAGGTTTCCGGGGCTGGCCCCTGGCGCATCTTCCTGACCGTTCTGCTTCCGCTGATGCTGCCGGGTCTGCTGGCCGGCTGGATACTGGTTTTTGCCAGCACCAGCAGTTCCTTTGTCACCCAGGCCGTCATCGGCGGCGCGCGCAATGTCTATGTTCCGCAGCTCATCTATCGTGAGGTCGGCACGCTTTTCGACTGGCCCATGGCATCGGCAATCGCCGTGGTTCTTCTGCTTTCCACCGGCTGCCTGCTGGTCGCTCTCACCATGATTTCCCGTCACAGGAGGCTCGTCGGCCATGCGTAACCAACGCGAAAATCCTCTTCCGGCCTTTCTCTACAAATCGTTCGTTTTCGGCTTCGGCGGCCTGTGCGTGATCTATCTGATCGCCCCCATCGTCATTGCGCTGACCATGTCTTTCACGTCGGGGCAGACACTGAAATATCCGCCCGAGGGCTTTTCGCTGCGCTGGTACGAGGCCCTGCTTGATCCCGTGCGTTCGGCGACGGAGCATATCGCCGCTGCCAATTCGCTGAAGATTGCCGGTCTTGCCGTTTTAGGGTCGCTTCTGTTTGCCGTGCCCGCCACCATCGGCATGACACGGATGAAGCGAAGCGCTGTCGGCACGATCGAGCCGCTGCTTCTTGCCCCGCTCGTGCTGCCAAGCCTCGTTTATGGTCTGGCCGCACTGATCGTTGCGAATTTCGTCGGTTTCCAGCCGTCGCTCTGGCTCACCGTCGTCGGTCACGTCGTCGTCTTCGGCCCGCTGATGTACCGCGCCGCCTCGGTTGTTGCCCAGGGCATCAACCCATCACTGGCGGAAGCATCGACGGTGATGGGCGCCGGCTGGTTCACGACCCTGCGGCGGGTGACGCTGCCGCTGCTGATGCCGGGCATTCTGGCCGGCGCATTCCTTGTTTTCATCCAGTCGCTCGACAACGTCTCCGTCTCGCTTTTCCTCGCGGATGCACAGACGACGGTTCTGCCACTGCGCATGTTTGCTCTCATCGAAGAGTCGCTCGATGTCCGCGTCGCGGCGATCTCGGGACTTCTGATCGGCCTCACGCTCGTGGTGATGCTCGTTGCAAGACGGGTGCTGGCGCCACCGAGGCAGGCCTGACCCAATCTCATGACATTCTGGAAGGAACACCCATGAACATACGTGCCACAAAGTCTGGTTCTTACCGTGTCGGCTCGCTGCTGGCCGATTTCCAGCCGAATTTCGAATTCTCGGCGCCGCTGCCCCTGCCCGTAGAAGAGTTCGAGGATCGCCTGCGCCGCATCCGCCGGCAGGCGGTGGAAGCCGGTCACGACGCGCTTCTGGTTCACACCGGCGGCGTTGGCTGGTTCCACACCTCCAACCACTATCTGCGCTACATCTGCGACTGGATGCGCGAGGGTGTGCTGATTATCCCGACGGATGCCGACAAGCCGATGGTGCTCCTGTCCTTTTTCACCCAGTCGGTGCTGTTGCCGCCGGGCGGTGAACCGGTGCTGGTGGAAGACATCTGGCAGATCGGCCCTATCGGCCGTGAATATGCCGACCGGCCGGGTGACAGCGTTATCAAGACGGCGGAAAAATGCGCCGAACTGCTGACCGGAATGGGGCTGTCGAAAGCCCAGATCGGCCGCATCGGCGACCGCACCTCGCTGACCTTCTGGGCGGCGCTGGACGAGCTGATGCCGAAGAGCAGGTTCGTTGCCGACAATGCCATTCTCGACCGGATGCAGAAGGTGCGTTCGCCACGCGAGATCGAGATGTTCCGCGCCGCCGCGCAACTGGTCAGCGTCGCCACCCAGGCCGCCTACCATGTGGCGAAACCCGGCGTGACCGACCATGAAATCTACGCGGCCTTCACCCAGGCGCAGCTTTCCTTCGGCGGAGAGACCGGCGACGGATACCAGATCGGCATCAACGAATTCGGCACGCATTGCGGCAAGCCATACGGCCATGTCGTGCGTCCCGGCGATCTCATCAACCTCTATGTCTCCAATGTCACCTATCGCGGCTACACGGCCCAGACTGCCCGCATGATCGCCATTGGCGACGTCACCAAACGGCAGGAAGAGGTGCTGGCCGCCTGCACCGAAGGCGTGAAGCGCGCCGAGAAGCTGATCCGCCCGGGTGCCTTGATGCGCGACGTCAACAATGCGGCCTTCGAGCCGATGATCGAGCGCGGCATGCTGGCATCACCCGAGGCGCGCACCATGCCCTACAACTGGGCGCCGATGGACGATGGCAGCGCGCGTCTTATCCCGCGCCAATATGTCAAAAACATCGATTGGGAAGCACAGGGCCGTACCCTCATGCACGTCTATCCGGCGACGCACGGCCCGCATAACCCCAATCTCGGCCACTCCGTCGGCATGGCCGGTGGCCAGAACAGTTTTAACATCTCCTCGCACAATTACGACCGGATGGAGGAAGGCATGGTGTTCGTGCTGCACACGCAATGGCTGGAGCCACTCTCGGCCGGCTGCAATGTCGGCGACATGTATGTCGTGACCAAAGACGGCTTCGAAAACCTGAGCCGCCACACACCGCTTGAAACCCACCGCATCGCTACCGAGGCTTGATATGACCAGCACCCCCGGACACACCCATTTCGATTTCACCAGACTGAACGAGCGCGAGCGCTACAAGATCCTGATCGGTACTGTCATCCCGCGCCCGATCGCGCTGGTCACCACCGTCAACAAGGACGGCCAGCCGAATGCCGGTCCGTTCAGCTTCTTCAACGTGCTGACCCATGACCCGGCGATTGTCGCCATCGGCGTCGAGAATTACGCCGACATGCGCTTCAAGGATACGGCCCGCAACATCCGTGAAACCGGCGAATTCACGGTGCATATCTGCGACAACGCGCTCGTCGAGCAGATGGAGGTCTGCGCCATCAAGTTCGGTCCCGAGGTGGATGAAATGGAAGAGGCCGGCCTTGCCACGGTGCCCGGCCAGATGGTGTGCAGCCCCCGCATTCTCGCGGCCCCCGCAGCGCTGGAATGCCGCCGCCACACCACGCTGCAGGTTGGCCCTGCCCGCGAAATCATCCTTGGCGAAGTCGTCGGCGTCTTCGTGCGCAGCGATGCGGTCAATGCCGCAAACCTGCACATCGACCAGCAGCTGATGGACGCGGTCGGCCGTATGGGCGGCCACACCTATACCCGCACCCGCGACCAGTTCGACATCAAGACCATGTCACCGGACGAATGGGCGACGCGGAAGAAAATGGCGGCCGAGTAAGCCCTATCCGTCGCATCGCTCTCCCCGCAACATCAGGCCCGCATCCTCGGCGTCTTCGCAAAGACGCTCAGGCCCAGCCAGTCCTGCATGTTGCGGGCAAGGCCTCTGTCGCCTTCCAGTTTGAGGGTTGATGCGTCGATTTCCTGACGGATGGTGGAGATGCCCATCCAGATGGCGGTCATGGAGCGCAGGGCCCCTTCGACGAGGAGGTCGACGTCGTAGCCGGGGTCGAAATTGCAGAGGTCGACCTGGCCGTTTTCCACCACCAGCCACCAGCATCGCTGCGAGGCGGAAAGTTCGGGGTACAGAAACTGAATCGTGCAGCGGCGCGGCGGCAGCCTTCCGGCATCGAGGTTGCGGCGCATGTCCCACATCAAAAGAGACGGGTCGAGGTTCTTGAGCGACAGGCGTGACTCCATCCAGCGCTGCGACCAGTTGCCCAGCCCGACGATCAGCGGGCGCAGCTCCTCGCCAGCGGCGGTGAGCTGGTAATCGTTGATGCCGCCGGCATTGCGCGTGACCGTGATGATGCCGGAGTGTTCGAGTTCCTTCAGCCGCTTGGACAGCAGCGCCGGAGACATTTTGGGCAGGCCGCGGCGCAGCTCGTTAAAGCGTGTCGAGCCGCACAGGAGTTCGCGCACGACCAATGGCGTCCAGCGCGAACAGAGGACTTCCGCTGCCATAGAGACGGGGCAGAACTGCCCATAGCCGTGACGCTCTACCATGGGGACCTCCAGAGGTCTAATGGCCCCAAGAATATTGCAAAGCGGCCGTTCCGCCAATGCCCCATCCGGGTGTGCCCTGCCCTCAGCGACAAGGCGGTTCGACCGAGGTTTTGAGCAGTACAGTTCCTGAACTAGCGGCAGGTCTGAAACGGGCGCAAAATTTCAGTCCTGATCTCGAGGAGGAGGAGGACTTGAAATGCTCGGGCTTGTAGAACCAATGGAAAGACCGGTCGGCGGTCCCTCGATTGCCGAACGAACCCGTTCCGTGTTGCAGACGCTTGCGGAACGCGCCGCATCGATCGATGAAAACGATGACTTCGTGGGCCAGAATTACGGCCTGTTGAAAGAGGCCGGTCTGGTGCATGCGGGTGTGCCCGAAGAGCTGGGCGGGCTGGGTGCAGAGGTGCCGGAACTGGCAGAGATGCTGAAATCGCTGGCGCATGTCTGCGGCTCCACCGCGCTTGCCTTTTCCATGCATACCCATCAGGTCGCCATTCCCGCCTGGCGCTGGCGCCACCAGAAGGTGGCGGCGGTGGAACCGCTGCTGAAACGGGTGGCGGCCGACAGGATCATTCTGCTGTCAAGTGGAGGGTCGGACTGGATCGGCGGATCGGGCAAGGCAACGAAGGTGGATGGCGGCTACCGCATCGCGGCACGCAAACGCTTTACCTCCGGTGCGGCCGCAGGCAATGTTCTGATGACCGGCGCGATTTATGAAGGCGACGACGGCAGCCGCAGCGTCATTCACTTTGGCGCACCGATGGCCGCGCCCGAGGTTTCCATAGAAGAAACCTGGCGCACGATGGGCATGCGGGGCACCGGCTCCAACGATGTCATCATCGATGACCTGTTCATACCGGATGCGAACGTCGCCTTTTCCAGAACAGCAGGACAATGGCATCCGGTGTTCCAGGTGATCGCCACGGTGGCCTTCCCGCTGATCTATGCCGTCTATCTCGGTATCGCCGAAAACGCCCGCGACATTGCCATCAACATGGTGCGCGGCAAGACCAGCAGCGAGCACACGATTGGCCTGATCGGGCGCATGGACACGGCACTGAGAGCCGCACAGCTTGCCCACCGCTGGATGCTGGAGGTGGTGGCGAGAAACGCGCCTTCGGCCGAGACGGTCAACGAGGTGATGATCGGTCGCTCACTGGTGGCACGCCACGCCATCGAGGTCGCGGAACTGGCCATGGAAGTTGCCGGTGGCGCAGCCTTCTATCGCGACAACGGGCTGGAACGCTGCTTCCGCGATATTCAGGGCGCGCGTTACCACCCAATGCAGCCGGGCGCCCAGGCACATTATGCCGGGGCATGCGCACTGGGATTACCGACGGACACGATCTACTGACGAAAACGCTGGCCGGTCCTGTCCGGCCAGCCCCAACCGGTGCCCTAGCAAGCGGGCCGCAGATAGGTTCTGAAATAGTCACCCGATGTCCAGATGCCAGCCCTGAGCTTCGCATCCACCGCTTCGGGTGTGGCGGGAACCAGCAGCAGCATACGCTCGGCGATGGCATCACCGGGCCGCATGATATCGGCGATGCAGGCCAGTTCTTCATCGAGATCGATATCCTCCGGCAGCGCCGCCATGCGTCGCTCCGCCAGAATGGCGACCTCGTGCAAGGCGTTGCGCAGCCCCATAAGCTCAAGATCGTCAGGGCTGAGAGCTGCGGTATCAAGCGAAATGCCCGCTGCATCCCAGCCTGCGACATCAAGGATTTCGATCTGCTCCCGCACGAATTGTAAAATGGATTTTTCCAGCTTGTTGATAGAGTTAAACAGGTTTTCTCGATCATTGCATGAGAGTGCGGACGGAATGAATGTCGGGTCCAGGGTCAGCTTGAACATCAGGCCCCACCCCTGACTCTGGCAAGGCCGTCTAAGACGGCGATGTCGCTCCAAGAAAACATTCTGCAACTCTCTCCTGTAGATTATGCCGGGATGATAAGCGCGTCCGGGGCATGTGGGCAAGCGAAATATGAATTAATTCCTATATCGTTTACCTGTCGATACAGATGCCGTTCTAATTCATATGGTTAGGTGGCTAGGAAAAATTTCAACCGGAAATATGCTGTTGGGATCGGGGTGAAACACCGGCGATCGGTCTCGATCGATGCGATCAGCGGCCTATCCGTCTTGCCCTGAAACAGATTTGGGCACTTGCCGGACTGTCATTTAGAAAGCCGGGATTTTGTGTCTCGATGCTAAAACAACGCTTCTTTCTAGTGCGCAACAAACGCCAGCAATACATTGATATAAAACGAATTTACTCGCCATGTCAGGACGTTTTTCGAGGTGTTTATGTTTGACGTTTACGTCAAATCTGGTGGCGAGTGCGATGATAGCCGGAGACCGGAAAATGACGTGGTTTAACAAGGCCGTCACCTTCATCCGCCGCTTGGGCTGCTGCACATTTACATGGCCCATACACCCACCGCGATACCGCTGATGCCGGACGTCAATGCCGGCTCACTGCCCACCCCGTTTATGCGCATCGCCCGTCTGGAGGGGTGAGAACCAGCTCGCCAGCGATGTGCAGCACGGCCCGCCAAAACGCTGGTTGTGAAGCCAGAGCATCTATCGGTACAGCAGGCGCGGCGGTATCGAACCGGCCCGGAGATTTCACCGCCTTCGTTTCAGGCCACCTCGTTTCAGGCTACCTCGCTTCAGGCCACCTCCTTGTGCAGCGCCACCGCATCGGCCCACTCGGCGGCGGCATAGCGGCCGACACGCGTTCTGTCGTTCTGGATGATCAGGGCAATGCGCCTGAACAGTTCCGCCTCGAAGGGTGTCTCCAGCTCTGCCGCTTCCGACAGGCAGGTGCCGTCTTCCAGATAAAGTTCCGTCACGAGGAAACCCTCGTCATCGCCTTCCAGTTCGGCACGGCCGGAAATCATCACACCGCTGTCAAAACGACCATGCACGGCGATGCTGAGTTCATCGAATTCGAATGTGGCGCTGATGGGTGCCAAGGCGTCTCTCCTGATTGCTGCGGCTTCCGGGCAGAACAGGTCAGACTTGGTTGTCGTGTAAATCAGGCTGCAGACAGCGAGGCGAAGCGAGTGCCACTGACCATTTCCGGTGGCTTCCGGATGCTGCGGGAAAGCGCCTTTTTTTTCTCTATGCGTTTGAAAATGAATAAGTGATGCAGGTGTTTTCAAAAACCGCCATAGGGCTTGAAGAACAATGCTTCCAGCCTTCGGCCCGCCCGCTGTTTTTTGCATGATGTCTGCGGAGCTGTTTGAGGCCGATACGCGTCACTTAAACATTTTCAATGTCTTGCTGACGTTTTCTCACACAACCATTGAGCTGTTAGAGGATTTCGGAAACGGAGGCATGACGCGCTATGACATCACTGACGCCAAAACAGGCCCGCTTTGTGGATGAATATCTGCTGGATCTGAACGCCACGCAGGCCGCCATCCGGGCCGGTTACCGCAAACATGCGGCTGGTAGAATGGGCTCGCACCTGCTGAGAGACCCCCTCATTGCCGCAGAGATCGAGACGGCAAAAAAGGAGCGCGCCGCACGCACGCAGATCGATGCCGACTGGGTGCTGAAACGCATTGGCGAAGAGCTCTCGGCCGACATGGCCGATCTCTATGACGACCACGGCGATCTCTTGCCGATCGAAGACTGGCCGCTGATCTGGCGTCAGGGTCTGGTCTCGGGCGTGGATATTCTGGCGCTTTATGAAGGCGAAGGTGACGACCGCAGGCTGGTTGGGCAAGTGAAGAAACTGAAGCTGGTGGACCGCACGCGACGGCTGGAACTGGTTGGCAAACACATCAGGGTCAATGCCTTCCAGGAGGTGTTTGAGCACAAGGGGCTGAACGCGCTGGCCGACCGGCTGGAGCGGGCCGGCAAACGTCTGGAAAGCGATGCAGGACCCCTCGCCGCACCTTTGAGCGATGGCGCGGCCCACGCTGGGATCGACACCGGAATACAAGAACAGGACGCCGCAGACGATGCCACCAACCCCTGACAGCGACGACAACAGGCTGATCGAGCTTGCCGCCTCCTGCCGCTTCAGCCCGAGGCGCTGGAGCCGGCTGGCATGGGACTGGGGGGTAGGCGAACTGGCCGGTCACGATGGCCCGCGCGGCTGGCAGGATGACATCAACGACATCATCGGCCGGCATCTCGAAAACCCGGCAACGCGGTATCAGCCGCTGCAGATCTCGGTGGCATCCGGCCACGGCATCGGCAAGTCGGCGGAAATGGGCATGTTGTCCAACTGGGCCATGTCCTGTTTTGCCGATTGCCGCATCGTCACCACCGCCAACACCGAGGGCCAGCTTCGCACCAAGACCGCGCCGGAAATCGGCAAGTGGTTTCGCATGTCGATCACCGCCCACTGGTTCGACATTCAGACCATGTCGATCAAGAGCAGAGACCCCAGGCGCGGCGAAAGCTGGCGGCAGGATTTCATTCCCTGGAGCGAACACAACACCGAGGCCTTTGCCGGGCTGCACAACAAGGGCAAGATCATTCTGCTTCTGTTCGACGAGGCCTCGAAAATCCACGACAGGGTGTGGGAGGTTGCCGAAGGTGCGCTGACGGATGAAGACACCGTCATCATCTGGGTGGTGTTTGGCAACCCGACGCGCAACAGCGGCCGCTTTCGCGAATGTTTCCGCCGCTTCCGCCACCGCTGGATTGGCCGGCAGATCGACAGCCGCACCATTCCCGGCACCAACAAGCAGTTCCTGCAGCGCATGGTCTATGACCACGGCGAAGACAGCGATTATGTGAAGGTGCGAGTCCGGGGGCAGTTCCCGTCGCAATCCGCCATGCAGTTCATTTCCGCCGACGACGTGGACAAGGCGCGCGCCGTGCACCTGCGCAACGCGCAATATGGCTTCGCCCCCGTCATCATCGGCGTTGACCCCTCATGGACCGGCGACGACCCGACCGTGATCATGCTGCGGCAGGGGCTGTTTTCCAGACGCCTCGCCTCCATTCCCCGCAACGACAACGACATCGAGGTGGCAAACCTGATTGCCCGCTTTGAAGACGACTATCAGGCCGACGCCGTGTTCGTGGATGCGGGGTATGGCACCGGCATCGTCAGCGCCGGCACCACCATGGGCCGCTCCTGGCAACTGGTATGGTTCGGCTCCACCAGAACGCTCGACCCCGGCTTCTACAACATGCGCTCCTACATCTGGGGGCAGATGAAACGCTGGATCAAGGCAGGCGGCGCCATCGACCCACGGAACGAAACGCTCTATCAGGACCTCGTCGGCCCCGAAACCGTGGCCCGCATCGACGGCAAGATCCAGCTTGAAAGCAAGCAGGACATGAAAGAACGCGGCATCCCCTCCCCAAACGAAGGCGACGCCCTAGCCCTCACCTTCACCCAACCCGTCACCAGAAAACTGCGCACCCGCAAGGCCGTAACCCTGCCGGATGGCACCACGGTTTATGAACCGGGCGTGATGCGTGCGGATACGGAGTATGATCCGTTGGGTGGGTGAGTGTGTCGGGGTGGGCTAATCGCTGTTGTTTGCCAGCAGCAGGATGACCGGGTCAGAGCCATACTGGCCAGGGGGCGACAACCACCCGTGCAGCCATCATCCTATCGGCTTTGTCATCAGCGGGCTGTCTGGCGATGGGTCGATTACATGCCAGCCCAGTTTCTCGTAAAATGGCACGGCGTTTCGCGCAGCGTGGACATCCAGCCTCTGTACCCCTTTTGTGGCGGCGAAGGATTGCAGTCTTTGCATCATCGCCGAACCGACGCCACGCCTCTGGTACTCGGGCAGGACCGCGACCAGCCGAACAATGCCGACGCCAGCCTGCGCGTCTGCCATATCCAGACGAACGGTTCCGACCGGCGTGCCATCAAGGCTGAAAAGCAGGGGAAAGTGCCCTTCCCGGTGCTCGTCCGGATGGGTTGGATCATAATTCTCCTGACCGCGCAGTTCGAAGAGAACATGGCGGCGAATGGCGTGGTATGCCTTCCAGCCGTCGACGTCGTCAGCTTTCAACAGCCGCAATTCCATCCCGTCGCTCCCATCCCGTAAAGCAACAGACTGGAACGTTACGCCGGATAGGTCCAGAGCTCATCATCCGCCTTGATCGCGGCGACCGTTGCTCTCGAGCGAATTTCCGTATCGGGCTGCTGGTCCAGCGCCATATGATCCGTCTCTATCGTGACCAGAAACGCCACCACTTCCTCGTCAGGAGCACCCCGTCGCAGCATGCCGGCGGCCTGAACCAGATAGGCGTCATATTCATCGGCAAACGAAAGTGCCTCGCCCTCGTCCCACCGCTGGCCGGGACCGAGCAGTCCGATCGGGTCCCACAAAGACCAGCCGATGTCTCTCAATCGGGAGAGCCTGATTTTGGGCGGCGGCGTCAGAGGGGGCATTGGTTCTTCCGGATTGCTGTCTGGTGGTCGTGTCACACCACGATGACGCTGGCGTGTCTACCGCGCTGCGCAGAATTTGCAGCACGGCGTCTGACACCCACTACTCCGCCCAGCGCAGGTCGCTGGTGAAGGTAATGGTGATCCAGCGGTCCGGGCCTTTGCCGCCGATGGCGTCGCCGAGTTCGTCTCTCAGTGTGTCCCATTCCAGCAGCGAGCGGGTGGCGCGGTCTTCGGGTACGATGATGTAGACGCTGATTTCGCGTGAGCGGCCGGTTTTTGCGACATAGGCGCGGAAATCGCTGAAGCCGTGGCGTTCGACGAACTCTGTCGTGACGGAGCGGACGTGGCGCCGCAGATCGGCAGGCGTAATCATCAGAATATCCGCCAGCGCATCCCGCACTGTTCTGATGGGCAGCGGAATGATGACGAGGCAGACGAGCACCAGCGCGACAGGGTCGACATAGGGAATGAGCCAGGCAAAGCTGGTCCCTTCCAGCAGCAAGGCCGTGCCGAATGCCACCAGCAGGGCGCCGGAAATGCCGCCGCCGACCAGCCAGCCCTTCACATCGAGCCCGATCAGCGCCGAGCCGATCTTGCGGTTGGCGACGCTGGCGATGCGCGCCATGACGAGGCTGATGACGAGGGTAACTGCGGCGTAGGCCACGGCCGCATCCATGCTGAGTTCCGTGCCGCCATTGAGAATGGTGCCGAGCGCATTGACCAGCGCGTAAGCTGCCACGGTGAAAAGCAGCGTGCCGTTGAGGCCGAGGACGATGGGTTCCAGATGCCAGAAGCCCATGGAAAAGCGCTTGCGAAACCGCTCCGAAAGATTGCCGACGATCTGCGTGTCGGCCAGGATCAGCTTTGCCACCCACAGCGACAGAAGGCTCATGATCGTATCTAGGAACGAGTAGATACCGTCGAAGATGATCGAGGCCGAACCGGACAGGATACCGGTGACGATGCCGAACGTCGCAACGAGGATGGTCATGGAAATGGACAGGCGAAAGACGCCCTGCTCATCTCGAAGATGATAAAAATCTCTAAGGGGGGTGGAAAACATTCTTCTTACTCAAACAGTTTTGTCGGTCCGGCGAAAGCGCATCATGCCACAGAGGCGTTGCCTTCGCATGTCTGCGGCAGATCAGCGCCGCGCGGCTTCGATACCTGCGCGCAACATGTCGACCGCGCGGTCGAAAACCTCTGTTGCATGCAGGTGGCGGTAACGGGGTTGCAGCCGCCTTGTGAGCGGGTATTCCGCAGGCGGCAGTGTGTTCAGTTCCAGATCGTCCTCCGCCGATGTGGGGCGGATCAGCCCGGAGATTTCCCCCATGCACAGGCCGATGATGCCGGCATACCAGGCAAGGCTGACGGCGGGCATGTCCTCATCCCGCAAACCGGCCTCCACCAGCGCGCCATGCACCATTTCGATATGGGCAAAATCCGCCCTGCCCGTGCTGAGATAACGCTGAAACAGTGCAAAGGTGGCCGGGTAGGAAAGCGCAATCTGTCGGTACTGCCCGGCCAGTTGCCGCAGCCTGTCGGCCCACGGCTGGTCGCCTGAAACAAGCGCGAGCCTCGCGGTCAGCCCGTCTGCCATGGCGCGCAGGAGCCCGTCCTTGTTCCTGAAATGATAAAGCACGGCCATCGGATCGCAGCCGAGCCGCTCCGCCAGCTTTCTCACGCTGAATTTGTCCGCGCCGATCTCTTCCATCAGCGCGATGGCGGTGGCTGTCATCAGGGATTTGTCGAGCCCACGGGCGGACATCTGGGTTTCGGTTCTGGTCATCATCAACTCCGTGGCATCAGCCAATAGCATGCTTGCAAAGTTATTTCTACAGTGTAGAGATTGCCGCCGTTTGATGAGACGTATCGGGAAATCGTGATGTCCTGGAATAATCGCTGGTTGGTGCTCGCCGTGGTGTCGAGCGCATTGCTGCTCATCGTCATCGACATGACGGTGCTCTACACGGCCTTGCCGCGCCTGACGCAGGAGCTGCAGGCAAGCCCCTCTGAAAAACTCTGGATCGTCAATGCCTATGCGCTGACGGTGGCCGGACTGCTGCCCGCGTCCGGTGCGCTGGGTGATCGTTACGGCGCAAAGCCGCTGTTTCTCGGCGGGCTTCTGGTGTTTGGTCTCGCCTCCCTGCTTGCCGCCTTCGCACCCTCGCCCGACGTGCTGATTGGCGGGCGTGTCGCGCTGGCGATCGGGGCGGCCATGATGATGCCGGCCACGCTATCCATCATTCGCCACACCTTTGAGGATGAGCGCGAGCGCAGCCTTGCCATCGGCATATGGGCTGCCATTGCCTCCGGCGGTGCGGCCTTCGGGCCGATCCTCGGCGGTTTTCTGCTGGAGTTCTTCTGGTGGGGGTCGGTGTTCCTGATCAACGTGCCGATCGTGGCGCTGGCGCTGGTGCTGGGCAGCCTGTTCGTGCCGGATAAGAAAGGCAGCGCGCATCACCCCTTCAGCCTCATGGCCTCGGTGCAGATCATGGTCGGTCTGGTTGCCTCCACGCTCGCCATCAAGGAATTCGGCAAGCCGGAACCGTCACTTGCCATCGCCGCGATTGCCGGTGTGACCGGCATTGTTTTCGTCTCTGCCTTCATTCGCGGCCAGCGCCGTGCGGCCCGGCCGATGCTCGATCTGCGGCTGTTTGCCAATGCCAGTTTCAGCGGCGGTGTCATCGCCGCGCTCATTGCCGCATCTGCCCTGATCGGCCTGGAACTGGCAATGACGCAGCGTTTCCAGCTTGTGCTGGGGCTTTCGCCGCTGGAAGCGGGTATCAGGCTCCTGCCCCTGCCGCTCGCGGCATTTCTGGCCGGTCCGATTGCCGGCCGGCTTCTGCCACGCTTCGGCATGCGCATGTTGCCGGTGTCGATGGCGCTGATGGCCGTCGGCGGGCTCATTCACCTCTTCGGCATGCAATCGCTCGTCGTTGAAATCGTCTCGATGGTGGTGATCGGCATTGGCGTCGGCGCGACGATGACCTCCGCCTCCGCCTCGATCCTGCACAATGCGCCGGCGGAAAGCGCCGGCACGGCTGCCTCCGTGGAAGAAGTCTCGTTCGAACTCGGCGGCGCCATGGGTGTGACCATCTTCGGCAGTGCGCTTGCGGCAATCTACAGCCATGCATTCGAGGGTGACGGCGTGGCCGCCGAAGGCATTGATCAGGCCATGCGGCAGGCACAAAGCCTGACGGGACCGGCCAGCGATGCGCTGCAGCGCGCCGCCGCGGCCGCATTCAACCTGTCCTTCATGTCAGTTCTGGCGGCGGCAACCGCCGTCGTGCTGGCGGGTGCCGCGCTGGTGGCATGGATGGCAACCCGGACTGAAGGAGCAAACTCATGAACACGCTGGCTGGAAAGATCGCCGTCATCACCGGGGCCGGCCGTGGCCTGGGCGCCGCCTTTGCCCTGTCGCTTGCCGATGCGGGCTGCGAACTGGTGCTGTGCGGCCGCAGGACCGAGGATCTGCAGAACATCGCAACGCTTGTTGCGGAACGCAGCGGCAAGAAGCCCGAGATCATTGCGCTGGACCTTGCCGGAGCCCAGAGTATCAACGACGCCGTCAACCGGATCGCCGCGAGAAAAGACCGTGTCGATATCCTCATCAACAACGGCGCCATGTGGCTGGAAGCCAGCGACGAGCCCTATCGGCAGGAAGACGTGCTTGCCGTTATCAACGCCGCCATCACCGGCACATTCCTCTTCGTGCAAGGGCTTCGCCCGCTGATGCTGGCATCCGAAACACCCGATGTGGTGACAATCGGCTCGATCAGCGGTCTGCCGAATGCCGCCCTGCAATCCGTTTCCGTGCCGTTTTACGCCGCCAAACGCGGACAGGTCGCCCTTGCCGAAGGGCTCAGACAGGCGTTTTCAGGCAGCAGGTTCCGTTCGATCCTGGTCAACCCGCCCTATCTCGACGACGCCCGCCCCGACCAGCAGGACTGGATGGACGCTGCAACACGACAGAAGGGCGAACGCGGCACCAGCCGCGACGTGGTGGAAGCCGCCCTCTACGCCCTGACACGCCCCCGCCATATCTCGCTGACCATCGACATCGACGCCGACGACGGCGGGCTTTATCCTTCGGTATGATGCTGGCGAAAGAGGGCTGAATGACATAACCGGGCAACACGCTGGCGTCGCCCGGTCATATCGTTGACAGGCGTCTAAGCTCCCGCAACAAACCGGTAAATCCAGACGTCATCAAGCTCGATCCGCTCGATTGCCTTCACATCCGCCGTTGCGATGGTCTGGCGCCAGAACTTTTCTGCGGCGTGGTTGTCCTTGAGAACGCTGAGTTCCCATATGCCGGGGTGGCGTTCCAGGAGACTGGTGAAGGCACCCTTGCCGACGCCGGCGCTGCGAAATTCCGGTTTGATATAAAACTCGGCGACCGCGAAATCCGTGCCCTTCAGCGATGTCGACCAGGTGTTGATGAGGGAAAAACCGGCCACAGCGCCGCCATGGTCGAGGAAATACGGCCAGCGGTCCTGATCGGTCCAATAGCTGTCAAAATAAACATAATCGGCATCGACAGCACCATACTGGCTGAGTTCCTGCAGATACGTCGAAAGCATGCCCCGAAGCTGCCCCTTCTCCGCCTCGCCCACCGTTCGCAATCTGACCGACATGATTGAACCTCTGCGCCACTTTCGAGCGCACTATAATGTCCTGCTCTGCTTTTAGTCGAACGAAATGCCGCCGTGCAGCGACGACGACGATGTGAAGGAAGGCCGGCTTGAGATTGTCCTGCCGGAATTGTCCAGGGCAAACATTCCGATTTCGCTGATCTATCCTACCCGCAAACACATCGCGCCGAAGGTCCGGCTGTTCATCCAGCATCTGGAGCGCAGTGTGAACAAGACGTCTCTTTGATGTGATTTTCTGGCCAGTTCAGTGGAGAAACATGAAAAGAATATCGGGCCTGCTGAGAAAACCACCGATAATCAGGCCGGCTATACCAAGGCCGATAGCACCGCCGATGCCGTGATTTTCCAGACCGATCAGGACACCGACCGTGGTGCATAGGAGTATCACCGATGCGGTCCAGACGATCTTGAAGATCGTGACCATGCGTTGCCACCGGGTCGGTGCTTGACCTGTCATGACACATTCTGTGCGCGCGACTGCTTTTCTCATGCTGATGTAATGGCGATTTTTCGGTTCGCCAAAGGCTGGTTTCAGGCACCTCGCGACCTTGCAAGGCGCGACCGTTCCGCCTGCAATTCAGGCTGACAACCATTCATCGCGCACCTTCGCTGCAGATGGCCGGGTGGCCGTGTGGAGCAGCTTATGGATGACACCTTCGACATGGATCTGCGCGTCTTCGCCACCGGCCTGCCGGTGATGCGTGCGGGCGTGGTTCTGCGCCGCGTGCCAGCCACCGCTGTTTTCCCTGTTCCTGATAACCTCGGATGATTGCCATGTGCATGTTTTCTTCTCCCAAGACCACCGCCGCGGCCCCCGTTGCCCCGCCTGAATATGCGCAGCAGAAAACGCCTGACTATGCGGCCGCACAGGCCACCACGGCGCGGCGTGCCACCGACCGGATCAAGGGTGCGAGCAGCACCATCCTGACCTCGGCCACCGGCGTCGGCTCGCTGGCACAGACCTCCTCGCCCACGCTGACCGGCACGGACGGCAAGAAAACCCTGCTGGGAGCCTGAGCCATGGCCGATTTTCCCCGTTCGCACGAAACGCAGATCACCTATCACCGCCGCCGTCTGGAAGAGCTGAAACAGGTCCGCCAGCCCTGGGAAGCGGAATGGCGGGCGCTGGCCGATTACATCGAGCCAACCCGGCTTCGCCTGTCCGGCAACCGCGAAGGTCCGCGCTCACGCGCCAGGATCATCGACAGCACCGGCACCCATGCCTATGACACCCTGAAATCCGGCATGCATTCCGGCCTCACCTCGCCCGCCCGGCCGTGGTTTCGCCTGACGACCTTCGATCCCGGCCTGAAGAAGGCGGATTCCGTCAAGGCCTATCTGGCCGCCGTGCAGGACAAGATGCGCGAAGTCTTTGCCGCATCGAACCTCTACCGCGCCTTTCATGTGGGCTATGGCGATCTTGGCCAGTTCGGCCAGTCGGTCGCCATTCTGGTGGAGGATGAGGACACCGTCATCCGCGTGCAGCAGCTTGTGCACGGCCGCTTCTGGCTTGCGCGCAACCACAAGGGCCGCGCCACCACGCTTTACCGGGTGTTTCGCTGGAGCGTGCAGCGCATTGTCGAGCGCTTCGGTTACACGCAGGTGCCGCAGCGCATTCGCGACCTCTACGACACGGCCAGATATGCCGAATGTTTCGATGTCTACCACGCCATAGAGCCGCGTTACGACCACGATCCGGCCATGCGCGACAAGCGCAACAAGCCGTTTCTCTCCAACTATTGGGTGGATGACATCGGCACGGAGCTGCTGGAAGAAAGCGGTTTCGACAGCAACCCCATCATCGCGCCCGCCTGGGAGCTGTCCGACGACGACCATTATTCGCTGTCGCCGGGACAGAAGGCTCTGGGCGATATCAGGATGCTGCAGCTTGAACAGACCCGCAAGCTGGAGGGCATAGACAAGAAGGTGCGCCCGCCCATGAACGCGCCGACCTCCATGCAGAACAGCCCGACCTCGCTTCTGCCGGGTGCGGTGAACTATGTGGACGATCCGGCCGGCAAGGGCTTTCGCCCGGCCATGGAGGTCAATCTCAGCCTTTCGGAGCTGCGCGAAGACATCCAGGAAACCCAGCGCCGCATCGACCGCACGTTTTTCGCCGATCTGTTCTTCGCCATCACCAACATGGAAGGCGTGCAGCCGCGCAATCAGTTCGAACTGACGCAGCGCAAGGAAGAGCAGCTGCTGCAACTGGGCCCGGTGCTGGAAAATGTCTTCGGAGACCAGCTCGGACCGACCATCGACCGCACCTTCGACATTCTGGCCGCCCGCGATGAGCTGCCGCCGCCGCCGCGCGAATTGCAGGGCGAGCAGCTCAAGGTGGAATATACCTCCACGCTGGCGCAGGCGCAGATGGCGGTTTCCACCGGGCCGATCGAGCGCGGTGTCGCCTTCATCGGCCAGCTTGCCGGGGCAAGACCGGATGCGCTGGACAAGCTCGATACCGACGAGGCGATCGACCTCTATGTCGAAGCGATCGGCGCGCCGCCCTCGCTGATCCTGGCGGACGACAAGGTACAGGCCATCCGCGACCGGCGAGCCGAGGAAGCACAGGCAAGACGGTCTGCCGAAATGGCCTCCACCATGGCACCGGCGCTGAACCAGGGCGCCAAGGCCGCCGAACTGCTGGCCAGCGCCAATGAGAACCCGAATGGCAGCGCGCTGCTGCGCCAGCTGGGGCTCGGCGCATGACGGATTTCACCCATTTGAGCCAACAACCTTCTGCCCTTCACACCTTGGAGCGTGACGAAATCACGATGGCGTTTCGTGATGTCTTTGCTCTCGATGCCGGCAAGCGCGTGCTGTTCTGGATGCTGGAACAATGCGCCATCTACCAGGATGCCTATTCGGGGGAACTGACCAACGCAACGAACTACACGCTTGGCAGGCAGGGTGCCGGTCGCAAGCTTATCGCACAGCTCGATAGCATCGACCCAACCTTCTACCCGAAGCTGTTGCTGGCCATCGCGGATTTCAGGGCCATGGATGAGGCGGCGGCAAAACGCCGTGCCTCAAGCGAGGAAGGTGAAGACCATGACGTTGATGCCTAACAGGTGGCTTGGCCTGACGGCGTTCCTGTTTGCTGCCGAAGGCAGCGGTTCCGGCAGCCCCGGAGGCGATGGCGTATCGCCCTCTCCCGAGGCTGTGCTGTTTCCCGATGACAGGGCGCAGACCGGCGATGAGGCTGAAAACGGCCAAACCCTGACCATTGCCGATGCAAAAGCCGACGATGACGCGGTTGATGACCCCGCCAGTGACGAGGCTGGCGAACTGGCTGACACGGTGCCCGAAGACGGCAGATACAGCCTGACCATGCCGGAAGGCGTGGAGGTCGATCAGGAGCTTCTCGATGCGCTGGGCACCGATTTCAGGGACATGGGCCTGACCAGCCGGCAGGCACAGAAACTGGCCGATACCTTCATCGAGACACAGACGAAACGCGGTGCTGCCGCAGCCGAAGGCTGGGCCAACCGTGTGCAGGGCTGGGCCGATGACGCCCGCAGGGACCGGGATATCGGCGGCCACAAATGGCAGGGCACGGTGTCCAATGCGCAGCGCGCCCTTTCCACCCTCGGGACACCTGCCCTGAAGGAATATCTGAACGCCAGCGGCGGAGGCAACCACCCAGAACTCATCCGGATATTTGCGAAAGTCGGATCGATGATCCGCGAGGACAACCCACCAACCGGAGGCGCAGACGGCGACGGCAGGAAGGCCGAAACCGCTCACCTTCTTTTTCCTAACGACGCACCGAAGGGCAAATAAGCTATGGCTATCATTGGTAGCACCGTTCCCACCCTCGTCGACGCCCACAAGGCATCCGGTGAGGGCATCGTTCTTGAACTGCTGGCGCAGAACAACCCCATTCTGAAGGATGCGATTGCCACCCAGTGCAATCTCAAAGGCATTCACCGCCACTCCATCCGCACCGGCCTGCCATCGGCCGGCTGGGGCAAACTTTACAAGGGTGTGCAGAAGTCGAAGAGCACGCTGCAGCAGGTGGACGACACGACAGGTTTTCTCGAAGCGCGCTCGGAAATCGATACGCGCCTGCTGAAACTGGCGCCAGACCCGGCCAAGCAGCGTCTGGTCGACAGCGCACCGTTTCTGGAAGCCATGAACCAGGAAATGGCAACCGGCCTTTTCTACCACGACACGGACAAGACCCCGGAAAAGTTCAAGGGTTTTGCGCCGCGTTTCAGCGCCTATAACAGCAACATTCCCGACCCGACGCGGCCAAACGCCGCCAACCAGGTGATCAATGCCGGTGGCACCGGCGGCGACAACACCTCCATCTGGTTCGTGACCTGGGCCGACCATGCCGCATCCCTGCTCTACCCCGAAGGCACCAAGGCCGGCGTGGAAGTGATGGACAAGGGCGAAGAGCCGGTGAAGGACGACGACGGCAACACCTATTACGCCAAGGTCACCGCCTTCGAGTGGCACATGGGCGCTTTCGTCAAGGATTACCGCTACATGGCGCGTATCGCCAATATCGATGTGTCGGAGATGATGGCCGGCAATGTCGACCTCTGGAAGCTTCTGCGCCAGGCTTATTACCGCCTCTACATGACCTACGGCATCAACGCCAAGGGCGGCCGCACGGTGTGCTACATGAACCGCCAGGTCATGGAAATTCTTGACGAACAGTCCACCGACCGTGGCCTGACGACGGGACGCGCCAACTCCGTGCCGCTGAAATCCGCCAACCTCGAAGGCGAGGAAGTGACGACTTATCGCAACATCCCGATCCGCATCGCGGACTCGCTTCTAAGCACCGAGGCGCCGGTTCCGCCCGTCGCACTCTGACAATTGCCCAAAGCGTCTGCCGCCAGTTTCAGGGCGGCAGGCCCTCTCCCCGCTTGTCTCGTTGCCGCAGCGGATACCCCCGAAACCGCATTCGGTCGACGTTTGAGAAAGGAATACGTCGTGATTTTCGACACTCAAAGCATGCTTTCCAACGCCCAGGCCGTGACAGCCACGGCGCCTTCCGCCAACACGCTCGACCTCGGCCCTGTTGCCTCCGGCATCGCCCGCGATATCGGCAAGGGCAAAGCGGTCCCGTTCCGCCTGCAGGTGGTGGAGGATTTCAACAACCTCACCTCGCTGACGCTCGACCTGCAGAGCGACGACAACACCGGCTTTTCATCGCCGAAAAGCCTCTGGTCGCAGACGGTTCCGCTGGCGGAGCTGAAAACCGGCAAGGTTCTGCTGCCGGAGTATCTGCCGCGTGGCACGGCCGAACGTTATCTGCGGCTGAACTACACGGTCACCGGCACAGCGCCGACGGCGGGCAGGATCACCGCTGGCGTGACACTCGGAAACCATTCCAATGGTTAAGGTCATCGCCAGTACCCGTGGGTACATCGACGGTGAAATCCGCGAGGCGGGCGACAGCTTCGAGATTGACGATGCGCTGTGGAAGGACGAAACGCGCCGGCCGAAATGGGTGGCGCCCTACACGCCCGAACGCGCCGCAGCCGTGCGGCAGGACAGCACCCGCAAACCGGTGAAAAACGTCGCCAGACCGGCTGCCGGATCAACCGGGCCGAAAGGCGATGGCGTGCAGCGGGAACCGGGCGGCCCGCCGCCCGACTGGTTGCCGCAACAGCAGCCGGACCCGGACAGCCCGGCCGACTGAGCCACAGCGCCAGCGGCTGCGGACCGGCAAACGCGCAAACATCGGGGCGGCTTCAGGCCGCCCTCTCCTCCGCTCTATCCTCTTTTCCAGACGGTGACCCATGGCAGAACTTTACAACGAGCAGCGCGTTCTCGGCGTGCGCTTTGTCGATGACAGCACGAAGATGTTCAACGACCAGCGCGTTCTGGGTGTGGTGCCGCTGACCCGCGCCACGAAATCCACCAATCTGGTGGCGCTCTATGGCGACAGCCTGGTGGCGCAGACCTTCATGGACCCCGGCACGCGGGTACGCCGCACCGTCTATAACAGCATCAACATTGCCAATGCGCTGAGCGGCCAGAGAATGCAGTTCGTGGTCAAGCGCGCTGCATCCGGCGAGCGCAGCGACCAGATCCTGCAGCGTTTTCTGGCCGATCTCGGCAATGGCTCGCTGGTTGCCAGCGGTGCGGGCACGCTGATCTTCACCATGGGCACCAATGACATCGCCCAGAGCAGCTACACCGACCTTTTGAGCGGCGCGGCGGTTACGCTGACCAATGTGGCCGACAACATCGTCGCCAATGCCGCACGGCTTCTGAACGCCTGCAGCGCACTTGGCATTCAGTGCATTTTCCGCACCCTGCATGGCGCATCCAACTACAATGCGACGATGATTGCCGCGACCGCCGATGCCAACCGCAAGATCCAGGCGCTCTGCAAGGGACGGCGCGACGTGCACCTTCTGGAAGTGCGCGATGCGCTGCGGAACCCGCTGACCACCACCAGCAGCGCAATTACCTTCCGCACCGGCGCGATGATGAACGATTCCGGTGTTCTCGTGCATGAGGCGGTTCCCGGCGCCTATGCGGTGGGCAAGAAGCTTGCCGACATCATAAGGGAAGCTATTCCACCCCTTCCCGTTTCCTATTCTGATGCCTCGGAACGCTATTCCGCGAACTACCCGACCCAGCTTCTGACCAACCCGGAATTTTCAGGCACCAGCGGCACCCTGAACGCCGGCGGAACGCTTGGCACCAATGCCACAGGCGGCGCACTGGCCGGTGTGCCGACAAGCTGGATTGCGCGGCGCCGCGCCAACGACACCACCACGGCCTTTACCGTGAATGTGGGAGAAGACGCGGCCGGGCGTTACGTGGAATTCGTCATCACCGCAACGGCAGCCAATGGTGGCATTCTGTTCCAGAACGAAGTGACCAGCCCCGCCACCAAGGTCACCGCCGGCGAGGTTCTGCAGGGCTTCTCCACCGTCGAGGTCATGTCGGGCGCAACAAATCTGGGTGCCGCCTCGCCCTCCATGGATTTCAACTACACCCGAGATGGCGTCAACACCTCGATCTATGCCCACGGCTGCAACCAGCCAGGCACCGGCGTCGGCAATTACGGCGTCTTCCCTTCGACCGAAGGTTTCACCTTCGAAGACGCCACCGAACCGGCAACCCTGCCCGCCTTCGACAGCGTCCAATGGATCGTCAGCCGCGCCCTCGACATCATCTTCATGGCCCCCGGCTCCGCCACAATCCGCGTGCGCCGACCGAGGCTGGAGAAGCTGGCGGTGGTTTGAGCGTGCCGTCGCTTGTACCGATGATCCGTCATCAGGATGCATAGATTGAACGGCATTGTCCCCATCGAAGGAGGGCCGAGTGCCGTTCCCGGAGAGACGCGCGGACCGCGAAAAGACGTTGAACGCTGCGTGAGCCGGACGCAGACGGAGGGAATTTGTCGATGTAAAGCAGCGGTTGGAAAGCGCCAAATGCGGCCGTCCTCCGGCCGAGGCAGAGATTGAAAAGAGATCTATTCTGGCTCGGTCGGAGAGGGCCGATCGCGTAGACTCCTACATCCGCAGCTATATGCTGCTCCTCGGAGAAACCTGCCTGAAACGCCGGAAAACAGTTTGTTTCCGCTCCGTCAGGGGGACCGACAGTGCAGCTTCTCACCCGTTTAAATCTACCAGCGATAAGCGATCCTTGTTGGGTGTGTATACCGCCCGCTAAAGACTCTTTGGTTTATGGGAGGCGTGTCTTTCTATTTCGTCGGAAGCTAACCCGTACCGATAAATCGCTATAAAGTTAAAGTATGCAAGAACAGAAAGCATGATTGACACGAGAAAGATTGGCATCCCTAGGTGTACAACATTATAAAGGTCCACGAAGCTCCACAGTAAATCAACCAATATGAAACCAATTAAAACAAAACAGGTCTTCTTTTTGCTCAGAAAGCCCCTCCAACGCACATCAAATGCATAACAATATACTAGAAAGAACGCAAAAGAAGCGCAAACAGTCCGCGCCGCAGCTATGGGTCCGAAATCCTCCGGGGGCCAGAGCAAAAGCCCCACCGCCAATACGAGATTCGATACTGAATAAATTTTCCAGATCAATTTGGTCATAATTGCTTTTTCTCGCGTCGTGCATGGAGCATATTCTTGAATATACGGTGGATTCTGTCCCGCTACAGGTTACGTAAATCCTAAGCCGTCACGACAAGCGCACATTATGCAGCACCGTTCACATTCTTTGTGCAAAAGTAGCGCGTTCGGCGCCGGCGAGATCAGAAATGAAGAGCGCAAGATGCCGCAACGTCGAGACGTCTTTGTCAAGAAAGTTGCCGCGAAATCGCCGGTGTCGGGCAGCTTGATTAAGCGGAATCAATTCCCTTGGAACCGCACAGTTTATTACCAGCCAGGATCACTGGAATCTTCCGGATTGGCTGGGATGCGCCAAGACCGGTCATTGCGGCCGCCGCGAAACTCCTTATTGTGTGGCATCGAGCTCTCTGTTTTCGGCGACTATAGCGCGATTTAAATAATACAAACAACTTTAAGTTATATCAGGAGCGTGCAAATAAATCGGCTGCTTTTCTTGCTACGATGTCGTGGATAGCAGTTCTTGAAAGTCCTTTCGGATCAGCGAAAAGTTCTGGGGCAGCGGTCCGCCCGGTTTCAGAACCTTCGGGCAAGAACGTGTAGTGGCCAACGCCGCCGCTCAGAACCTCGGACCTGCAAAGCGGTATGTGCTCGGACAGCCATTGGCAGCATTGCATGGGTGGAGCGATCGCGTCGTCGTCCCCACCTATTAAGTAAACCGGTATCCTGATGTGCTGAAGACTGTCTTGTGAGAAGCCTAAGACAGAGCGTCCCGGTGCAATGCCGAGCGCCGAACGGACTCGAGCCTCCGAGAAATCTGCGCGGCGTCGATCCCAGGAAGCCCGGAAAACCGGATTTTCATAAAGGTTTGGGAGTTCATCGGCGAGATTCGGAAACTCTCGTGGCCCTCTGACAGGGCTTCTTAGTGGGTTGTCCGGTTCGAACTGTGAGAATGCAACGCGCGCACCGGCCAACAATAGAGCGGTGTAGGCTCCGGCGGAAAAGCCTGCCGCAAATATCTGACTATTGATCTCAACTCCTAATTCGCTCCGCCAGCTAGACTGGTCAAGAATGGCCTTGAAGTCAGCGGCTCGCTCCCACATGCAGAGAAACCCTTCGGCGCGGTACGGTTCTGACCCTGTGTTGCCGTGGTGATTAATCGCCAATGCGATATAGCCCTGCTGAGCTAGGCGGAAGCCAAGCCACTCTAGAGCGGCCGCTGTGGCTCCTGTCCCGTGCGAAAGGAGGACGAGCGGAAAAGAAACATAGGCGCGGGATGCTGGCGCATTGACGATGACGGCTTCTCTCCTGAACCACGACGTTTCCAAAGGGCCATCCGCGACTGATCCGACATCAACGGGATACCACGCAGTCCATACCAAAGGACGAGCAGCTATCCCGTCCCAACTTCGACGTAGAGGATCGACTGCAAAGCCTGACTTTAAACCAACCAGCATGCGATCCTCCGGAGTTCCCGTTGCCCTAGCCATAGTATTAGCTCGATGCGGTCCGACTAACTAGAGACCTACGTCAGATGTCTCCTTTGGGCCGACTGCGGACTTCCCCTGCGCACCAGAAGCGGACAGCAGGCGACCACCAGAGGCGGCGCAATCGTAAAAATTGCGCCAAGGTATCAGTTCTGCCGGAAGCTTCTGACGTCACGCGCTGGAGGAATTCGAACATCCTGTTGCATTTGAGCGTGTGGCCACGTGGTGGCTGATGCCGTGGCGCTCAATGCCCCACCACGCATTCGCGGTCGGAAACGGACAGGGAATTCAAAATTTAGCGGGTCTTTTTACACCAGCGAAAGCGGCAGATGCTCTACTCACGCAAAAGGGGATGGCATGAGCTGGCAAGCAAGGGTTGCGGAGCGTCTCAAGAAGACAGAGGCACGGACGGAGCGGCAACGAAACGCAATTGACGAGAAAATGGCTCGGGAAAGACCTGTGCGCGTGCTGAGGCGCGTGTGGCGGGACTTTCGCGAGTGTTATCATATCATAACAAACAGCCGACGTTACCAGGCACGCATACGCCAACTTTATATCGCTTTCGGCGCAATGACTGGCTTGTTAATTTCGGCACCAACCCACACACCGCCGCTATTATGGGCAGCCGGCGGCGGTCTGCTCGGCTTCCTGATCTACCGCATAAGGCGTCGCGCGAAACTTGAACGCGACAGGCAAAATCGCCGGTATTAAGTGCGCGAGCACGGTTAAAGGCTGCAACCGGGATGCTTGTAAAGATCGGCCTGGGACAGATCAGGAGGGCATTCGGAGGTTTTTCCACCGGATTGGCCGCAGGCCGATGCCTTGATTTGCGATATGGCCGAATAGCGCCCCTGCGATACATGCACCCGGACGCAGACCTTTGTATCGGCATTCCACCAGGTATTGTTGCCGCCGACATCCACATAACCGCGCGATTGCATCTCGCTTTCCGCCCCCGGTGCCCGCGCTCCAACAAGATCGGCAACATCATCAGGAGATTTCGCATGAACTGCAGAGGCTGAAAACAGCGACGCGGCGAGAAGCAAAATTGGATTCAAACGCATGAATTGTGTCCCTCCCGGTAACGGCCCACGTGAATCTAGCCGTATCTACGAACTGTGACGAGCAGATATTTGACGAAGAACGATGGCCTCAAGCATCCCGCCAGTCGATGGGTGCGTGCTGTCTGTATCCTTCTCTCAGTCGACCGCCAAAATCTCGCAGAACGTCGTCGATGAGGTCATTGACCTGCCGGATTTCCGGTCCCGCAAACAGCGCCTGGAATGATCTTTCAAATTGCAGGGCAAGACCGTCTGACATGGTCGCAAGAGCCCGAGGCAATGCCTTGCCCGCTGCACTCCATTGCCCATTGGCCCGCAATGCAAAATCCGCCAGCTCGATATAGAGCGTCGCGCCTGTTGCAAGACGCTCGTGTTCTGATGTGGTGGCATCGAGCGCCAAAGCCAGATCCGAAATAACATGGCGGCGGCGATCGATCTCAGGGTTGGTCAGCGGCAGAGGTCCTGCGTCAATCACCTGCTTTGCGATGACACGCGCACGCTCCAGCGTCGGCGTGGGCGGCAAGACGGAGATTCCTTCCGTCACCAGCGCAGGCAGAACCGGTTTTCCTGATGGGCGGTCAATCTCCCGGCAGAAATAGGAGAACGTGTTGAGGTCGTGACAAAAGACTTCAAGCACCTGCCCTTCGAACGCCACAACCTCGCGCCATGCGCCCGTGGGCAGCGAAGGGAAAAACAGAACGACGTCGTAATCCGAGTTCGCCCGTGCTGTGCCCCTTGAGCGCGAGCCCGCCAGCAACGCCGCCTCGGCGTTCGCGTGAGATTGTTGCGCGAACCGCCTGATGCGTTCAATCGCGTTCACCACCTCCGCGCAATATTTGCTCTGGCCCTCGCCCATCGCACTATCCCCAGGACATATCGCTGTTGGAGAGTGACTAAGATCACAATACGCTCGGGAATCAAGCCACACGTCCAGATCGCACCTGAACGCGCCCTGCCACATGGCCGACATGCCCGCCTCGGGCTGGACTATATGAGACTGGCCGCTTAAACCGGGAGCTTGATGGCAGGGGGTGAAACGATGGCGTTGCAGTTTTCAGGTGTGTTGCTCGACCTTGATGGGCTTCTGCTCGATACCGAACGGCTACAGTTCGAGGTCGGGCCAGCGGTGCTCCGCAGTCTCGGATATGCGGTTTCGCAGGATTTCTTTCACACGCTGGTCGGTGTCGACCGGGTGGAAAGCGCGCGGCTGATCAACCTCGAAATCGGCGCCTCCATCGACAGCCAGGAGCTGAACCGTGCCTGGAACGAGGCGATGGACGCGAAAATGCGCGACGCCATTCCCCTGCGTCCCGGTGTGCATGATTTTCTGGACGCGCTGGATGAGCGCAAACTGCCCCGCGCCATCGCCACCAACAGCGTCACCGCCAGAGCCGAATGGAAGCTCGAACATGCCGGTCTTCTCGAGCGCGTCAACGCAGTCGTCGGCGTCGACAAGGTCAAGCGCGGCAAGCCTGCGCCGGATGTGTATATCGCCGCCGCAGCAGCGCTCGGTCTCGACCCATCGGAGTGCATCGCGCTTGACGACAGCGACCTTGGCGTGCGCGCTGCCGTGGAGGCCGGACTGGCGAAGGTCATCCAGATACCCGACATGGTGATGAGCCGAGATCTGCGCGCCCACCACCAGGCAGGTTCGCTCGCCGAAGCGCGGTCCATTCTCGGCATCTGAGCCAGACCGCGCCACTGCCCTGCCAGCCGATCCCACATTGCGGCCTTACCCCAATAGAAACAGCCTGTTGACTCATCGTTAGGCGCCATACTATATGCCGCCACATGACATTACTGGAACAAAAACACCTTGCCTTGCTCGACGAGGCCGAACGCCGGGGTCAGACTGACATTGGCAATATGCGCTTGTGTTTCGAGGTGCTGTCGCTGGCGGCCTCCATCGATCATGCCTGCGCCGGGCGGCTTGCGCCACACAACCTGTCGGAAGGCAAATTCGTTCTGCTGTTTCTGCTGCGCGATCTGCCCGAGGGGCTGGCGCCGCACGAACTGGCCGAACGCGCCGGTGTGACGCGTGCAACGGTAACAGGTCTTCTGGACGGGCTGGAACGCGATGGTTTTCTGGCCCGGCACAACGACAGGCAGGATCGCCGCAAGGTCTCCGTTCGCCTGACGGAAAAGGGACAGGCGACGGCCGCAGAGCTTTTCCATGAACACAGCCGCTGGATCGGCTCATTATTTACGGGCTTCGACGCCGCCGAGCGCGTGGTGCTGAGCAACATGCTGCAGCGTGTATGGCGCAACGTGACCCTGCCGCATGATGACCCCGCCGCGACAGAGGCCCCTCGCCCGTGAGCGGTCGTGCATCCGGAAAACGCATTGCGGATATCGCACCGTCACGTCTGGCGCTGCTGAATGCAGGCACTGTGGAGGCGACCACGCTGACGGAATGCCTGGCCGTCGATTTCGCTGCCCTTATGGCCGCCGCCCTGCCTGAAATTGGCGAAGAGGCAATCGGAACCATGCGGCAGACCTCGACAGATGGCATTTCCCGGCGCATGGCGCTGGCGGCGCACCTGATCCGGCAGGCGCTGGTGGACGAGCATCAGGGCGCGTCGATGCTGGACAGGCTGCGCCAGCACCCTTCCGATACGGTGCGCGGCTGGGCATGTTTTCTGGTGGGAGCGACGCCCGACCACACGCTTCATCAGCGCCTTCAGCTCATCAGGCCGCTGGCTGACGACATGCATTTCGGCGTGCGCGAATGGGCATGGATGGCGGTGCGCCCGCATATTGCCAGGGATCTAGAAAGCGCCATCCGCGAGCTTGCCGCCTGGACCCATGCGCCTTCGGAACGGCTGCGACGTTTCGCGTGCGAGGCGACCCGGCCGCGCGGCGTGTGGTGCGCGCATATCGCAACGCTGCGCCAGTGCCCTGAGCAGGCCTTGCCGATCCTCGAGCCCCTGCGTGCCGACCCTGCCCCCTACGTTCAGGATTCCCTCGGCAACTGGCTGAACGATGCCAGCAAGGACCGGCCAGACTGGGTGCAGGACCTTTGCGACCGCTGGTCCAGCCAGAGCCCGACGCCGCAAACACAGCGGATCTGCCGCCGCGCGCTGCGCTCACTCACCCGCAAGGCTTCATGAAACGAAAGGCCCATACCGATGACACACTATCTTGCCGAACTTTATTCCCCCAGGCAGCAATGGCTGTCTCTGGATGAAGCCGGCCGCGCCGGCTTTTTCGAAACCATCGGCGCCGGCATGGGCGCCTTGTCCGCCCTTGGCATCGAGGCAATCGCGCTGGGACGAACCGAGGCGACAACACTGAACGCCCCTACCCAGCAGTTCTTCGCAATCTGGCGCGCCCCTGACGCCACCGCCATGCAGGCCCTCATCAACGGCATCGCCGCCTCCGGCTGGCACGACTACTTCGACACGATCAACGCCACAGGCGCCGGTGGCGACCTGAACGCGCATCTTGCGGAACTGGCAGCGCTGTAAGGGGAGCCTTGAAGCCCTGCTTATCCACACATGAGATTGCCGGGCGGCAGATCATCCACCGCCCGGCAGACATCATAGGACCTGGCGGCGGTTTCGACGCAGCAGGTAAAGCGCAAACAGCACCAGCACCGCCATGACCGTGACATAGGCCACCAGCGGCCAGGCAGTGTCGCCATCAAATGTGAGGACCATCAGCGTTCCCACGATGCCGACGAACAGGCTCTGGATGCAGAAATAGAGCGCCACTGCCGAGCCGGCCCTGTCGTCGAATTCGGCCAGCGCACCATTGGCCGTGACGGACACCGCAAACACGATGCCTGTCGCCATCAGCCACATCGGCATGACGAAGCTGAAGAAGGATGGCTGCGCGAATGTCTGCCCGAGACTGAGCAGGATGGCACCGGCCAGGAGCATGACCATGCCCCTGACGAGGCTGCCGGGAATGCCCCAGGCCGCGACAAATCCTCTGGCAAAGCGGCTGGTGAGGATCATCACCACCGCCACTGTCGCAAACATCAGGCTGAAGTGCAGTTCGGAGTACCCCGCTTTGTCGATCAGCACCCGCGGCGCGGTGGAGAAGAACACGAAAAACGTGCCCATCGCCGCACTGAAACCCAGCGTATAGCTCCAGAATGCAAGGCTGCGGAACATCGGCCGGAAGGACCGGCGCGATGGCGTGGCCGTGACCGGTCGTGTTTCGTGCCATTGCCCCAGCGCATTGAGGACCGCCAGCAAGGCAAGCCCGCCGAGCAGGAGGAAGATTGCCCGCCATCCATAGGCATCGGCAATCAGGGCCCCGGCAATCGGCCCGAGCGCGGGCACGAAAGCCAGCATCGATCCGAACAGGCTGTAGATGGTCGCACCTTCCGGGCGTTCCGCGTAAACATCGCGAACCGTTGCAAACAGGGCAACCAGCGCCGCCGAGGCGCCAAGCCCCTGCAGCAACCGCAGCAGCAGGAACGGTACGGCTGCGGAAGATGCGGCAAGCGCGAAGGACGCGATGGCAAACACGGCACCCCCGAAAATCAGCACCGGGCGACGGCCGATGCGATCGGAAACCGGCCCGAAGACGAGCTGACCTGCGCCAAGTGTCACCATGTAGAGACTGAGCGTTAACTGGACGATGCCGGGGCTGGTGCCGAGAATACCGGGCATGGCCGGAACGACCGGCAGATAGATATCCATCGCCAGCGACGCGAGGATATCGAAAGGCGCCATCAGCAGCAGTGCCGCAGGCAGGCGGTGGCTCCAGAGAGGAGTAGGATGAGACATGAGAAAACGTCCGCACAAATGAGAGCATCTGGCAACGTCTGTCTGCAGCAATGGCTGGATCTGGGTTCGACAGGACGCCGCAACAACGAAAAAGCTGTTGCGGCTTATCTGTCTGCTTGTTTGGCCGAACCCATAATGCACTCCACGGGCGAAATCTCGATGCCCGGGAGGTTAGGCGATTGTTGGTCGCGGTTCAAGCTGCGGGCACTCATGCACTCCCCGCCGCTTTGCTCATCCCGCGCCAAGCACATGCCAGATGATGCCGAGCGTGGCTGACACAAGCAGGGTTGTTATCACCGAAAGCTTCAGTGCGAATATTGCCCCGACCGCGAGAAGCGTAAGCAGCAGGGACGGAAGGCTGAGCGTGGTCAGCACCGGTAGCTCAAGGGAAATTCCGGCAAATTCCACGGCCGTCACCTCGGCAAACAGCACATGCAGCCCGAACCAGATCGCGAGGTTCAGGATGACTCCGACGACCGCCGCAGTGATTGCCGACATCGCGGCGCCGAGAGCGGCGTTGCCGCGCATGGATTCGATAAAAGGCGCGCCGGCGAAGATCCAGAGGAAGCTTGGCAGGAATGTCACCCAGGTCGTCAGGATCGCTGCAAGCGTTGCCGCAAAAAGCGGATCGAGCGATCCCGGATCGCGATAAGCGGCGAGAAAGCCGACGAACTGCGTGACCATGATCAATGGCCCCGGTGTCGTTTCAGCCATGCCCAGACCATCCAGCATTTCGCCTGGCTGCAACCAGCCAAAGTTCTCGACGGCCTGCTGCGCCACATAGGCAAGCACCGCATAAGCGCCGCCGAACGTGACGACCGCCATCTGGCTGAAGAACACGCCGATCCTGGAAAACACGCTGTCCTGGCCAAGCGTCAGCAACAGCACAGCCACCGGCACCAGCCACAGCACCGTGAGAACGCCGCAGGTCTTTATAGACCATCCGAGATTGGGCCGTGCGTGATAGGGGATCTCCTCGCCAAGAATGGAATCCCGATCCTCGAGAATTGTCCTTGATCCCGACTTGTGTCCGCCCGAGCCCCGGAAAGCCGCTAGACCAGCGCGGCCACCGATATAACCAATGACACCTGATGTGATGATGATCAGCGGAAAAGGCACCTTGAACACAAAGATCGCCGCAAAGGCCGAGGCGGCGAGAGCCATCATCGTGCCATTGCCGAGCGCCCTGCCGCCAATCCTGAACACGGCCTGCATCACCACGGCAAGTACGGCACATTTAAGCCCGAAGAACATGCCCTCGATAAAGGTCACATCGCCAAACAGCACGTAAATGTAGCTCAACGCCAGAATGGCGAGAAAACCGGGCAGGACAAACAGCAGACCGGCGATCATGCCGCCTTTGGTTCTGTTGAGAAGCCAGCCGATATAGATTGCAAGCTGGTGCGCTTCGGGTCCGGGCAAAAGCATGCAGTAGTTCAGGGCATGCAGGAAACGGTGTTCGCCAACCCAGCGTTTTTCATCGACAACGATACGATGGATAAGGGCAATCTGTCCGGCCGGGCCGCCAAAACTCAAAGCGGCCACCCGCGCCCAGACACGTACCGCATCCGACAGGGGAACGAGGTCACGACTGGACGCACCGCGCGCGTCTTCGGTGTCTTTTGCAAAATCGCTCATGGCCTCAGCCCTTCCTCGGGTTCGGCCAGTTGTGCGTTTCATCGGTGGCATCGCGACACCAGCGATAGAAGGCGTCGTAGACTGTCAGACCTGCCGCCAGTTGCTCGAGATCGTCATTGAACATGCGCGACAGACCAAGCGACGCCGCAAGCAGGCCCGGCACCTCAGGTGCCAGTTCCGGACGCGCCGTATCGGCGCCGCGCACAATGGTGGCAAGACGCAGAAGCGGCTCGTTTTTCAGGCCGAATTCCTCGACCATCACATCGAAGGTGCAGAGATTGCCGCGATGGCTCCAGAACACCTCTTCGATGTCGAACGGCGTCGCACTGAAACGCTCTGCAACGGCCTCCACCTCCGCAGCCGGAACGAACAGAAAGACGGCGAAGGGATCAACGAAGCGGCGGATCAGCCAGGGACAGGCGATCCGGTCGATCTTCGGCCGTGCGCGTGTGACCCACACCGTCCGCCCGAGCGGGTCACGCGGCGGCATCCTGTTTTCAGGGATCAGGACGCCACCACTCTCCCGCCAGGCCTCAAAGCCGCCTTCCAGCACCTCGGCCTGCCTGCCGAGCGCCCGAAGATGGGCGGCAACACCGTGAACAAGCTTTTTTCCTTTCTGGCAGAACACGATGGCAGGTGTCGTCAACGTATCAGCCCAGGCCGCCACCATCCTGTAGTCGCGTCGGATGGAACAGGGAATAAAACGCGGATCGGCGGCGAAGTCGTTATCGTCGCGAACATCGATAAGGGCCGGCAAGCCAGGCGTGCCAAGAATACGGTTCAGCTTGTCCGGGGTGATTTCCAGAAATGACGGCATGGCGCGTCCTCCGTTGATGCGGGTGAATGGACGCGCTTCTTCAGCCGTAGCCTCGTGGGGTGATCGCTGCCCCATGCCAAATTCTCACACCGATCGAGGCCGCCTGTCAAGCCGGATCGCCCGCAGGCAAAGGCGTCATGCCAGTGTCAGAATGGCCCCATAGAAAACGGCACACAGCCATAGCCCGGAATTCGAACATGACACCAGAAACCGAAATTCTGCGCGAGCTTTGCAACCGGATAGCGGAACCCGGGGGGCGAAGGATCATCGCGATCGATGGCGTGGATGGTGCCGGAAAGACGGTTTTTGCCGGGCGACTGTCGGCAATGCTCGTTGACGCGGGACATTCCGTCATTCAGGCCAGCGTGGATGGCTTTCACAACAGCCGGGTGCTCCGCTACCGCCGTGGCAAATCCGACCCGCAAGGCTTCTTCGAGGATTCCTATAACTACCCGATGTTTCGCGAGACACTGATAGATCCGTTTCGCGCTGGTGCAAGCTCCGTCTCCACCGCCCGCTTCGACCATGTGCGGGATGCAGAGATAACGCGCACGGCCAAAGTCGAAACCGCCAGCCTGCTGGTGATCGACGGCATATTCCTGCACCGGGATGAACTGGCGGGAATCTGGGATTTCAGCATCTTCCTGTCGGTGCCATTTGCCGTTTCCTACGCCAGAATGGCAAAACGAGACGGCTCGAATCCCGACCCGCTCGCCACTGAGAACCGGCGTTACTACGAGGGGCAGCAGATCTATATTCGCACCTGCCAGCCGGAAAAGCGCGCCACCGTGGTAATCGACAACAGCGATATTGACGCGACACATCTCGTAAGCGGTCATTCCGGCCTGTGAACTCTAGGGGGCTGGTATCTCGTTCATCGTCCGGCCGAGCCAAAATCGGCACGAAGATTTCAGCCTGGAGCGTATGAAGCGAGGCCCCGCCTCCCGATATCCAGTTACCTGCCAATTCCCTGCCCCTGAGCACAACGTCACTGCAGGCGGACGATGGTTGTTGTCCCCAATCCCTGACGTCAGATCAATAAAGCAATGTGCCCTCGGCACATGTCACGCACATGCCGCCAACAGTGACACCGCCTTTGCCATCGGCGATGACCGATATGCGGCCGTCGCGGTCGACCCGGCGCCCCTGTGACGCCGTGTAGTGGATGCCACCTGCTGCAGATGCTTCGCGTGCTGCGCGGAAATAGCCGACACTGCCGTTGCCGGAGCCGCAGACGGGGTCCTCTTCCACACCGCAGGACGGCGCGAAGGAGCGGACTTCAATGTCCGCCTCGCCACCCTGGTAGGCGCCGAACACGGTTACGCCGGTGGCGCCAAGTTGACGCTCGAACGCTGCCGAACGTGCGAAATCAGGTGTCAATCCGAGAACAGCCTCGCCATCCTGAAGACGCGCCACGACCCAGACCGCGCCGACGTCAACGATGGCAGGGGCGTTCTCCCTTTGAACAGCACGGCCGAGGATGGCTTCAAGTTCATCCACCTCCGCACCTGTCAGCGTGCGGATTTTCGCCGGTGGCATCGACAACGTCAGTCTTCGCTCAGTACCCTCTCCCGCCACGGAAATCCTGATGAGCCCTGCTCCACACTCCTGAACGAGCAGGCCCGAACTCGGGCTGGCAAGGCCCGCCTCCAGCACGGCATGGGCACTACCCAGGGTCGGATGCCCCGCAAACGGCAACTCGCTTCGCGGCGTGAAAATACGAAGGCGGTAGTCCGCATCCGGTGTGGTCGCGGGCAGAACGAAGGTGGTTTCGGAAAGGTTTGTCCACCGCGCAATGGTCTGCATCTCGTCATCGGTCAGCCCCTCCGCCTCGAGAACGACAGCAACGGGATTGCCCATGAACGGCCTGTTCGAAAAGGCATCGACAACTTTATATGTTCGCACTCTGTGGCTCCCTGCGTGGTCTGGGTTCCTCTGCAACTATTCCCATCCTCGCGCCGTGACAAATCTAATCGGCTGATGGATGCCATCAGATTTGGTGTAGGCCCCGGTCCGGGTCGGATGCCTTGCAGCGTTGAGGAAACACGCGGGCGCAATGCCGTGAGAACAATCGCCCCCTTGCCGGGAATCATGCAACTCGCTAGCTTTCAGGCACAGGCTGCCCCAGGCCTCCCCCCTCCTTTCGGGAAAGCATGACACATGCAGGGTAACGCCCGTTTGTCGAACCATCTGTTCGAGCATCGCATGAGGAGGGATTGCGTTTCAGCTCGCAATGGAGGTTTTGATGAAGCTTTCTGCCCCTATCTTCCAGTTGAAAAGACGCGCCAGATTGATGGCCCGCAACAAGGCTTTGCCGCTGAACGAAGCGCTCGATCACATTGCCCGCGAGGAAGGCTTTGCCCGCTGGAGCCTGCTGTCCGCCAGCCTGTCTTCCACGCCGCTTTCCGAGACTATTCTGGACCGGCTGGACAATGGCGATCTGCTTTTGCTGGCCGGGCGCCCCGGCCAGGGCAAGACGCGGCTTGGTCTAAAACTGCTGCTGGATGCCGCCCGAAATGGCCGCAAGGCGCTGTTCTTCACGCTGGAATTCACCGAACCGCAGGCGCGCAGGCATCTGACCTCCCTGCAGGGTGATGCCTGCGTTGCCGCGGATGCCGTTCAGGTGTTCACCTCCGACGATATCAGCGCCGACTATATCATCAGGCAGATGTCCGGACTGGAACCGGGAACGGTCGGCGTCATCGATTATCTGCAGTTGCTCGACCAGCAGCGGAGCAAGCCCGACCTTTCCGAGCAGCTTCAGTCGCTTGGGCATTTTGCAAGGGAGACAGGCATTATCCTCGCCTTCATTTCCCAGATAGACCGGGCCTTTGAAACAACCGGCAAACGGCTTCCCGATATCGGCGATATCCGCCTGCCCAACTTTGTCGACAGGGCGCTGTTCAGCAAGGCCTGCTTTCTGCATGGCGGCGAAGCGCAGATGAAGGCGGTGGCCTGAAAACCTGCCGCGACGGCACCAGGTCGCGGCATTTTTCATGCGTTCCCGTGCAATCGGTGATATCAGCGGCGTCGAGATACAACATATCAAGGTGAAGCCGTGCCCGCAGAGATCAGACTTGCCCAGATGACCGACATTCCGGCCATATTCCATGTGCGGACCTCGGTGCAGGAGAACCATCTGTCGCGGGAGCAGCTGACCGCGATGGGCATCACCGAAGATGCCATTGCCGACATGATTGCCGCCTCGCCCTCAGCATGGGTTGCCGTGCGCGATGGCGAGGTGGTGGGCTTTTCCATGATCGATGCCGAAGAAGCCTCGCTGTTTGCGGCCTTTGTGCTGCCTGCGCATGAGGGACAAGGGCTGGGCAAACCCCTCGTCCTCGCTGCCGAGGCCGAACTCTTCCGCCACCACGCCGCAATCTGGCTGGAAACGGAACCCGACAGCCGCGCTGCCGGCTTTTACCGCCACCTTGGCTGGCGCGACGACGGCGTGGCCGACGACAACCAGATCCGGCTGATCAAGACCCGCACCTGATCTCTGGCGGGATGCTTTGATAATCCGTAACCGATGTTCTGCCCCTACATTGGCAGCGGCCGCCTGATCTGTGATTGAGGTTTCCATGGATGAAGAACGGGAGTTTCTCCATGGAGACTAAATTGGAATTTCTCACAACCGGGAAGACTGGACGTGAGGTTCAACGGCGTTGGCCAGACGATGTCAAGGCGCAGATCGTGTCGGAGAGCTTGCGGCCCGGCGTGACGGTGAATGAAGTTGCGCAGCGCTATGGATTGCGAGCCAACAGTCTTTCCACCTGGAGGACGATGGCTCGGCAGGGCAAGTTGATCCTGCCAGCACCGGAGGATGCGGTGGAGTTTGCGGCGATGATCGTCGACCCGGCAGTTTCGGAGCCGCCGCCCAAAACGGTTGGTCGCGCCGAGATCGTGGTGGGTCCCGTTACGATCCGTCTTGAGGAAGGTGCGTCTGTGGCTAGGATTTTCGCTATCGCGCGCGCGTTGGCAGCCACGGCATGATCTTTCCATCGAACCGTGTCCGGATCACGGTGGCAACCAAGCCCGTGGACTTCCGCAAGGGGCATGATGGCTTGGCGGCGCTGGTGAAGAACGAGCTGCACAAGGACCCGTTCACCGGAACGATTTTTGTATTCCGGTCGCGCAAGGCCGATCGGCTGAAGCTGATCTACTGGGATGGCGCCGCATCGTCATGGCCTACAAGAGGCTGGAGGATCACATATTCACCTGGCCTGGTGTCAAGGATGGACTGATGACACTCACGCATGCCCAGTTCGAAGCGCTGTTTGCGGGCCTTGATTGGCGGCGGGTTCGTGCCGTGGAGACGAGAATACCGGAGAGCATCGAATAGCTGCGAAACGCCTATTGCCGAGGACGGCATGAAGCGGATTGGTGAACTGGACCGAATAGAAGCCGAATTACGCGGCCTTGATCCTCAGGTTCGGCTCGCTGGAAGGCGCGAGCGATCCGCGCCGCTCGTCGCCGACATGCAGACCTGGCTCATCCATCACCGCGCCCGTGTCGCAACGAAGTCCCCGTTGGGCGAAGCCTTGGCTTACATCGCCAAATACTGGGACGGGCTCCAACTCTTCCTGACCGACGGCCGCATCGAGATCGACAACAACAGCGTTGAGCGGACCATTCGACCTATAGCCTTGGGGCGCAAGAACAGCCTGTTCGCAGGCCACGAAGTAGGAGCCCAGAACTGGGCTATCCTTGCCTCTCTCATCGAGACCTGTAAACTGAACGGGATTGAACCACATGGCTACCTGACCCAAACCCTGACTGCCATAGTCAATGGGCACAAGCAGAGTCGGATAGAAGAACTGTTGCCTTGGGGGGCGGGATTTATCGATGAAGGCTGAGATTAAACGCTTCTGCATTTGGGATGATCATTCCCAACAATTTTATCCTGAAGACCCAGAGTACTTTTTTGCCATGGTCGATATGGATATTGGCCCAGCTGACAGCGAAGGCGGCGACATCTTTACCCTAATGGTGTGCACGCCACGCTGGTTCGAAGAAAACATCATGACAAGCCGTCCAGATGAACCAACCCACGAAACAGTTCGAAAAAACATCTTCGGAAGACACTATTTATTCGTTCACACGTACGACGAAGACGAAATCGAAAAAGAAGTTCAGTGGATTGTTGACCGCGTCAAAGGCAAAGATTGGGGCGAAATTGCACCGCGTCTATCCCGCTACTTTGGTTGGGAGTATGAAGACTACAACCAATATGGCGGATTACCCGCATCATTTTGAAAATGCCGCTACCCAGCCCCAAAGCAGTGTGATCGAGGCACCGCTTACGATAATCCCGTCCTGTTCCACGTCTTTGCCATCCCTGATTAGCGGGTCTCTTGTCGCGACCCGCTACATGGCTGCTCTACAAACGCTGGAAAGAGGTTTCCTCGCAGTCCTGAATACCCAAACCTGCAAAAATCACCACGACCGCATTTCTGAAACACGGTCGGGGGATAGGTTTCAGGCGTCGAGCAGGGATGTGCCGTAGGAATTGTCGATTGCGCAAAGCCAGTTGCCAGTGGCGTCCTTGCGGAAAACGTAGGTGGCGCGGCGGGAGATTGCGGTTTTCGCCCCTGCCCCGTCAACCGTTTCAAGCACTGTCTCCATGATCACCAGTGCGGTATCGCCGCCTTCGATGACCTCCATCCTGCCCTGGTGCACGGTCAGTTGCCCCTGAAAATAGGCGGAAATGGCTTCGAATGCCCTGCGGATCTGGTCCTTGCCTTTGGCGACAAGGCCGGGTTTCACCACCAGCGAGGCATCGTCAGTGTAAAACCGCATCAGCCCGTCGAAGTCTTTGGCGGTGATGGCGCGGTCGGCTGATACGATCAGGGATTTCAAGGGATGCTCGGTCATTTCGGACTCCAAAATGGCCGCGAGCGGAAACAGAAAACCCGCCTCGCGGCGGGTTGCTTTGTCTGGAACGAAGACGTGCCTAACCCACCACTCGAAGAATGGAGGGAATAATCGATGCGGCGGCGCGTTCAAATTCCATGCGGATTGACTAGCATGGGCAGCGGCACGGCGTAAACCACTCCGTCGATCAGGCTCGCTTTCTCCGACTGGTGACATCGAGTGCCATCAGCCGTTCGTCGACATAGCTATCGCCAAGCTTCAGGGCGCGTTTTTCAAGGCCGTATTGTTCGAAACCGGCGCGGCAATACATGGCGAAAGCAGGCGCATTGTCCGCCCCGACCACCAGCATCACCTCCTCCACCAGCGTCGCCGCATGGTCGAGGACATGGGAAAGAAGTGCCGCGCCAACGCCAAGACCGCGCGCCTCAGGCCGAACATAAACGCCCCACAACAACGCCTTGTGCCGAAGCTTTTCCGCCGTGGGAATGCGGATCGCCATGGTGCCGATCAGGCTCAGGTCGACGCTCGAGCGGGCACCGAAGATAAGGGCATCTTCAACACGCACGGCAAACTGCTCGACACTCAGAACGGCCTCATCGTCATGGGATGCGCCGAACGCCTGCGGATGACGCATGAGACCTTCAAGACGCAGCGCACGATAGGCCTCCGCATCATCCCGGCCCAGCCTATCGATCGAAAACGCCACCATTTCAAACCCTCTCCTGCCAGTTCAGTCGATCTCTAAGCCAGCTCAATAAAGCCTGAATGACGATTTGAGGAGCCATCAATCGGTGCGCCGCCACAGATAGGACCAGCCATCCAGTCTTTCGCCGCGAGGCTTCATCAGCAACGCGCCGGGCAAAAACGCATCGCGCACAAGGCCGATCTTTTCCAGCACGCGGCAGCTTGCTCCGTGGGTTGCGGCACATGTGGTGCGGATGGTGGAAAGGTGCGATTGCCCGGTGACCCAAAACATCACCGCCTTTCCGGCTTCTGTCGCCAGCCCCTGCCCCCAGAAACCACGCCCCAGCCCGTAATGGATCTCAGCGCCGTCGCCCTGCATCAGCAGCAGAAAAAGGCCGATTGGCCTGTCGCTTTCCCGATCGATGATGCTCCAGGCAAAGCGGTCGTTTGAGGTCCAGCGGTCAGCCCCCCAGGCATCGATGACGGCGAGGGTTTGCGCCTGCGACCGATGGGGACCGCGCGGCAGAAAGCGTGAAGCCTCGAGATCGCCGGTATAATCCGCAAAAAGGCCTGGCGCATGGTCGGCCCGCGCAGCGTGCAGCCAAAGACGCCCGGTCTGGAACGCCGTTGGCGGCAGATTTCCCTCTCGCACCATGACCTCGCTTTCCGTTGCCATTCCCGTATCCGGCAACGCTACAGCGATCGGCAAGCAGGCACAAATTTGTGAAGCCGCCCTCTCAGAGCGTGCCGGTGAGAAACTGTACCTTTCAAGATGCGACAAGCTGTGTCATAAAACCGTCACAAGCGTTGAGGAGTTGGCATCCAAATGACTGTCATGGCTTTCGCCGGCGGGGAGACGCTGGCGGCAAAGGCGTCTGTCATTGGCGACGTCCACACGCTGACTGCAGCACGTTGCTGTGAGCATACCGTTTATGTAGTCCGGCTTGATAATGCCGGACACAGCATGAGACATCTCGTTTTACCTGAGGTCGATTTCAGAACGGAGCACGTCGATGGATACAGGTCGAACGTCCGGGAACATCACCATGAGGCATGAGGCAGCGCGGGCACGTCTGTGGCCTGCGCAACCGCGCAGACGCCTGATCGAACGGCTGCTGCCGGTCACACAGGTCATGGTGGCCTGCGTCCAGTTTCAGGATGATAATCTCTCCGTTGTCATGGTCAGCGCAAAATCCGGGTCCGGCTGGACCTTTCCCAAGGGCACGATTGAAGCTGGCGAAACGGTGGCGGAAGCGGCATTGCGGGAGGCTTACGAGGAAGCTGGCGTCAAAGGCCGTATCCTCAACCCCTTCATCGGCGATTTTACCTATCGCAAGGGCTCGGAATTCTGGCCACGCCGCGCCGCCCTCATTCTGGTCGAGGTGGACGAGCTGGTAGCCGACTACCCCGAAGTCCAGATAAGAAAGCGGCGGACCTTCAAGGACGTGTCGGCCGCTCCCAAGCTCTCCTCGGCGGTGCATGCCGCACGCGAGGCCGGCCTGCTCGATCTTGTCCAGCAGGCCCTGTCACAGACGCTTTCCCTGAAAGCCTGAGCCCGGCGTCACGCCACGCTCCCAGCAAAAGAGGTCAAGGCAATTACGCCTCGACAGCCATCTCGACTTCGGCGCCGCGACCAAGCGAGGCCATCCAGTCCCTGAACTGCGGCTGGGCCTTGAGCTGGCGTCCATAATGGCGTTTCAACTGCTCGCTCAATTCACCCTTGCGGCCAAGCTGCTCGTCGGCAAAGGCGATCATGCGGGAGTTCGGCCATGCCTGCGGGCGGATTTCCACCAGTTTCAGGAACAGCGCCTGCGCAGTTTCATCCGGATTGGCCTGCGCCATCAGCGTCAGCATCGCCGCCGTGGAGCGCGAAACGCCCATGTGGCAATGCACGAGAATATGCGCGGCGGTCTCATCATCCCGACTGTCCAGGAACGACTGGCCGAATGCCAGGATTTCTTCCACATGCTGTTGCGTCGGCAGGATGTGGCCGTTCTGCTCGGCAATGATGTCATGGAAGCGCAGCGTCGTGCGGCTGTGATCGCCATAGCCGGAGAATTCGGTCAGGGCCGGACGGTCCGGATCGATGATGGACAGCACATGGGTAACGTTTCTGGCGCTGTGCGATGTCAGCTCATCAATGCCACAGACGGTCAGTTCGGGGGAGAAATGGATCTTCATGGAATTACACCTGGTCATGCGAAGTAAAAGCGATGCGGAGCTTACAGCAAGCTCCGCCACGGTCCAGCCTGATAGTCCAGTTCGACGACCGGGATATGAAAGCTGGCTGACGGCTAGCGAAGAAATCCGTCGACGTCGAATTCGGCCCAGCCGCGAAGCTCCGCAGCCGGATTGTCGGGATCATTTTTCGGCTTTTTCGCGGTCTTCTCAGCCTTTTTCAGAGACCGTGTCAGTTTCGCCTGATAGGCGGCACGGCGTCTTTTTTCGGCCTTGGCTTCGGCATCTTCGACGCGCCATTCATCAACCGCACCCCGGTCGAGAAGGTCTTCCACCACCTTGGGGTCGAAAACGTGGAAGGTGATGCGACGGGCGCGACCGTTCAGCCGGACGGTGCGCGTTCCGGCACTCGGCAGGCGCCCATCTGCAAGCCACCTGTGGCGTTCGCTGGTCTTGATGGTCAGAATATCCTGGATCTCGCGCGGAATGACCGGCAGGGTTTCAACCTCATCCATCGCCCTTGAGATAACGGCGACAGCGGCATTGAAGACGGCCTTGTCATTGGCGGACATCGCAAGCGTCAGCTCGCGCCCTTCGAGAACCAGCAGCTTCTTGATGGCGGCGGGCAGTCTTGCCTGCATTTCCTGCAGAATGCCCTTGGCCCGCACCGACGAACCAAGCGTCGCCGCCGTCGACAGCGTCCACGTTCTGATCAGCTCGATATCGTTCTTTGCGTTCTTTGGCATGGCCTTTAGATGGGATTTGCAGCCCGACAGGTCAATGATTTTGTGATGCCATGAAGGCCCGCGTGGATTTAACCCGCGACCTTTCTCAGTGATTTTTCGATCTGTCCGCCACAATAGGAATCCCCGTAATCCTCGAAGCTCTTGCGGTTCAGCGACGAGAGCGCCGGTGTCGCCTGCATGCGCTCGGCAAGCCCCCAGATCACCGGAGACGTCCTGACAATCACCCCCTTGATGGCGGGGAAACGATCCGCCATCGTCGTGAAGAGAATGGAGGTGACGATATCGGCAATGCCGGGCTTCTCCGTGCCGAGCATGAACCCGGACCCGGCCTTTAGCCCGTTTCGCACGCCGGTCGCCTCGAAAATCCTGATCCACGCTTCAAGTCGCGGCACAAACGCGTCCCACTTGTCCGACGTCCACATCTCGCGGCCACCGTCGAGGGTCAGCTCATCGATCACGTCGTTGGCGTCGTTGACGATCTTCGCGCTCAACGCCCTACCCTCGGCCGTATCAGGCAAAAGCCCGAGCCGTTCTCCGAGATAAAGAGCAATCGCCGGCATCTGCGAGATGGCAAAATCACGCTTTCGATCGATCAGCACCGGCGGGCCCATGAAGGCGACCGGTTGCTGTGCGGCATCGAGAGCCATGATCTCTTCGATATCATCGGCGTCGTGCTCGTCCCAGCTCTGGCCGCCATAGGCCAGAATGGCCCGGATGAACTGGCCGCGAAACGGAACGGGCCAATAATAAAGCTCGAAATCGCTCAAATCCTTCTCCTCTCATCCCGCATCGCTATCTGTGTCGTTGGCAGCATCGCCGGCGCTGCGCGCATGATACCAGTCGGCATAGGGCGTGGATGTCACCAGATGCCGGTTGAAATCCGGCGCGCCGTCCGACCACCAAACCGGCCCGCGTTCACCAAGTGCAATCTTGGCCGCATTGACCGCGTCTCGCGCATGGCGAAGCCTGCCTTCATCCGCCCCGGCCTGCCTGACCGCCCTGCGCGCCGACATCAGGTCCGATACCAGCGACATCAGGCGCTCCGGCGGCAGGCGCGGGTTGGATTTGCGCCACAGCCTGCCCCGCACGACGATGTAGCGTCCATCGGGCGTCTCGATCGGCGGGCTGGTCTGCAAACGGTCGTCTCCATTCGGGAGGGGCGCCACATGCTTCAGAACAGCGCGTGCTCGATCCTTTCAAGATATTTGACGGGCGCCGCCTCGTCGGCCTCTTCAGCAGCGGCGATTTCGGCAACAGTCAGACCGGTGGCAATGGCAAGGTCTTCATAACTGTAGCCTTTTGCCAGACGGGCCTGGCGACGACGTTGGGCGGAGTGGGGTTTCAAGGTAATCTGATCCATCTTGTGGCTCCAAAAATCAGGCGACAAGAAACAGATCAGACGGCGTTGCAGTTCCCTGGAGATGGCAGGGTTCAGCGAAATATTTGCAGCGGGCAACCGAGGCAACACGCGCTACGCGATGGCGCGGCTATTTGTCAAAGCCGGTTGCAACGTAAGCGGGGAAGATCCTTTGGCACTGCCGAGACAATCAGTCCGGAGCAAACCCATATCGATAAATAGCTGTGAGGTCCAAGTAAGAAAAAAGCAAAAATCCTGCCACGGCGAGGATAGTTGCCAAGCCTTGAAATTCTAAGCGGTACAGTACGACAAGAGTCCACAAACTATCTGCCACCGTAAAGGTCAGTAGCGCAGTGCAGGTAGTTCTTTTGCTAAACGGAAATTTCCACTGAACATCGAAAGCGTAAAAACAGACACACAAAAAAACGAAAAACGCGGCAACAGTGCGCATCGTACGCACGACGTCATAATCATCCCAAGACACCCCAAAGATCAACAATGCGAGGCTTGAGGCTGAATAGATTTTCCAATAAATTTTGGTCATGGAAATTTATCCTCGCGGACATGCCGGATGGGCAAATCAAACACACGATGAATATGCCCAACTATCAGTTGCAATCTCGTTAGCACGATGAATTGAGCCGACAGATGATGGTAACGCTGGCATATGGACAGCAGACGGTCCTCATTCTCACCAGCAACGGTTTCGGCGGCGCTGCCGATACAATTCAGCAGGTATCTTCTGGCGCAGCACGGACGAGCGAACGCCGTCGCACGGCTTTAACCCACGCAGATCTCTTTCCGACGCGTTCGTATTGAGCAGAGTCTCTGGCCGCTCCAGTTACGTTGAGACGCGACCATGCGACGCGCGAGTACCCCTTTCACCGACGACAGGCCCTTGTACTCGGAATAAGAAAACCTGCCGTGGCCATTCCTGCCCGTGTGTCAGTCCCGCGCGGCTGACCTGACGGCAGCGGCAAGCCCCGCGATGGGGCTGGTGAGTGGCGTTCTGCCTTTGCCTGCGAGCCGCGATGCGCCAGCCATGGAGGCCTGGGCAAGAGCGACGATATCGGCACCCTCGTCATAGGCGCGATCGGCAGCCGCCGCGATGGCAGTGAGATAACCCTCGTTATCGCCGGCCTTGAAACGCGCCCATGCGCCGGAAACGATCCTGACGTCAGCGGGGATAAGGCGCGTCCCGGCCGCCTTTTCAAACAATCGTGCCGTTGGCTGAAGCGTCGTTTCCACCGCGCAGAGCACCACGACCTTGCCGCCACGCTCCATCGCCTGACTGGCAAGCGCGGCATCGACGCGCAGAACCGGAACCCCTGTCGTATCGGTCAGCTCGTCCGCAACCGGTCCCAATGTCGAGCAGGTGAGAAGAACGGCATCCGCGCTCTGGCAGAGCTGGCGCAGCACCGAAGCCGTGTCACGCCCAATGTCGGCGTTAAGCCCACCGGCCGTTTCAGCCGCAGCCAGAAGATCCGCACGCACCTCATGCAGAAGAGCGCCTGCCGGAAGGTCAAGCTCCCTTGCGGCACTTTCAAAAACGGCGACATTGCTTTCGGCAGTATGCAGGCAGGCAATTTTCACGACGAACTCCGGCTGGAGGAAATGGTTCTGTCCTCATCAGGACGCCATGTCTTCCGAAATTTTGGCCCGCCCGGCAAGGCCAAACACGGGCCATTCTACGCGGCCCTTCTAGGCCGCCATCCGTGCATAACGCGCCGGGGGCACACCGGCATGGCGGGCGAAAGCCACGCTGAAGGTGCTGGCAGAGCCATACCCTACCCGTTCGGCCACGTCCTCGATCCCCAACCTGCCAGTGCGCAGCAACTGCTTTGCCAGCGCCATGCGCCAGACCAGAAGATATTCCATCGGCGGAACGCCGACAACGCGGCTGAACCGTGCAAAGAAGGCCGAACGCGACAGCGCCGCCTCATGGGCGAGATCAACCACCGTCCAGGCCTGTTCTGGCCGGGCATGCATGGCACGCAGCGCACCTGCCAGACGCTCATCCCCCAGCCCTCGGCTCAACCCCGGCGCAGCAGCGGTTTCCGTGCCGGAGCGCAGCGCCTCGATTAGCAGCACCTCGATCAACCGTTCCAGAACAAGCTCGCGGGCCGCGCGCCGCTCGCGCGTTTCCTCATCGATCAGTTGCATCAGCGTGGCAAGCCGGGGTTTGTCGCGCACCACGACCACCTCCGGCAAAAGCGAGACGAGCAGCGCCGTGTCAGGCGCACCGAAGCTGCAATGGCCGATGCGCATGCGCAGACTGGCCGGACCGTGCTGCGAGCCGACGCGAAAATGCCCGTCATCGATCCTGACCGGCAGCATGTCCGGCAGATCGGGCGCAGCATCGATGCTCTCGTTGACAAGGTCACGCATGGCGGGTGCAAGAACGAAGTCTCCGGCCTGCAGCGTCAGCACCTGATGCCCGTCAAAGGTCACCCGGCAGCTTCCTTCAAGGATCGCGCAATAAAAGGGTTCGCCGGTCGCCTCCCGGTGGATGCGCCACGCGCCGCCACACTCCACCAGTTTCGACAGCCGCGCGGCGGGCTGCAGAAGCGTGACGATTTCAGCAAGGGGATCTACGGTCATAACAAGGACTATCGCTAAAGAAATGAGGACTTCAGCCTATACAAAGTCTCGCTTCCCGTCACTACCCTTGGAAACAGTCACCCAAGGAGAAACTTATGCCCACGATCTTGATTACCGGTTGTTCCTCAGGCTTCGGCCTCGAAACCGCAAAACTGTTCCTCGAAAGAGGCTGGGATGTGGTTGCGACAATGCGGACACCCAACCCCGATGTGCTGCCGCAATCCGAGCGCCTGCGCATACTGGCCCTAGATATCACCGATCAGAACAGCATTTCAAAAGCGGTCGCGGCGGCAGGCGAGATTGACGTTCTCGTCAACAATGCCGGGTTTGGCGCACCCTCCCCGGTGGAATTGACCGCGCCGGAAACCGTGCAGGCACTGTTCCAGACCAACACCATCGGAACCCTGGCGATGATCCAGGCCGTTGCCCCGCAAATGCGGGCACGCCGGGCCGGCGTCATCATCAACGTCACCTCCACGGTCACGGTAAAACCGATGCCGGTGGTCGGGGTTTACCGCGCCAGCAAGGCGGCGGTGAATGCGTTCAGCGAGTCGCTGGCAATCGAAATGCAGCCACTTGGCGTTCGCGTGCATATCGTGCTGCCCGGCCGCTCACCCGAAACAGGCTTCGGCAGCAGCGCCCGCCCGCACCTGCGCGGCATGGATGATACCGACTACGCGCCGCTTCTGCAGCAGTTCATCAAAAACGTTCAGGATGACAAGGGGCCCGTCACCCACGCACCCGATGTTGCCGAAGCGATCTGGCACGCAGCCACCAACCCCTCCGCCCCGCTGCGCATTGCCGCAGGCGCGGACGCCGAGCTGTGGATGGCCGAGGCTGGTCTGTAACCAGCCCACTCCCAGATGACCTACTGCCAGATAACGCAAGGGGAACGCACTGCCGTAGCGTAAGGTGCGTTCTCACCTCGCTCCCTTGCGGCGCTGGCGCGGGCTTATCCAGCCCCTTGCACGGCGGGCGCTCGCGTCACCGACGACAGAACAGGCTTTGCACTGGCCCATCCGTCAATCTCGGCCTCGATGTCGGCCGCAATCTCGACCTCGACCTCGATGCGGTTGCGGCCATTCATTTTTGCCCGATAGAGACAGACATCGGCTTTTTCCAGCAGGTGCGGAAACGTTGTCGCATCCACCGCGCCGCGACAGGCTGCGATACCGAAGCTGGCGGTCAGCGCAATATCCTCGCCTTTGAACACAAGCGGCCTCGCCTCCATTTTCCGGCGAAGTTTTTCCGCCAGCCGGGAGGCCTCATCGACGGTTTTTCCCGGCAGCAGAACAACGAATTCCTCGCCGCCGATGCGGGCGATGAAATCCTGCTCGTGAAATGTCTCGCGCAGCAGATCCGCGCAGCGCCTGATTGCCTCGTCGCCCGCCGCGTGGCCATGGGTATCGTTGACGCTTTTGAAGTGATCGATGTCGAGCAGCACCAGCGCCGTCTCGTCCTGCGTCTGGCGCTGCCTGACGATTTCAGGCAGGGCCTCGATGCTCAGGCGATTGTAGAGACCGGTCAGGGGATCGCGAAGCGCCGTCTCCCGCAGCCCGGCGACGCTGCGCTCATAAGCCAGAGACAGCGAAAAAGCCCCGCTCGCGCTGATGTGGATGGCGGCGGCAATGAGGTTGAGATCGAGGAAGATATCGGCGGGCAGCAGGTTGTCCATGCCACGGTCAAGAAGCAACCCCTGCAGCACGCGAAGCGCCGAGGAGGCCGCAACGGCGCCATAGGCGAACACCAGACCCCAGCGGGACGGTAGTTGCTCGCGCTCCCGCGCCAGCGACACCATGATCGCCACGATCTGCGCAGCGACGATGGCGTTCGTCAGGCCGAAGATCAGGCCCTTGCCAAGAACCGGTGAAAACAACAGCGCCAGCGCAATGAAGACACTGAGGGACAGAAACCAGACCGACGACGAGGCATGCCCGAAAAAGCTTCTGATCGCCCGCCATCGCAGGCCAAGACCGATGACGAGCAGACCATTCGGCAAGATCAGATCGCCCGGCGTGCCATTGATCTGGCGCGAGAACAGAACGAAAGCGACGGCGAAAACAACATTGGATGCGACGAGATAAGCCCAGTAACGCCGATCCTTCTGCCAGAGCCCCGCAAAGGAAAAGGCCGCAGCGAACACGATCAGCAGCAACGCATTCAGCTTGAACATGGTTTGCTGGTCGAGGCCGAACAGAGGTTCCATAGAGTAGAAAGTACCAATTCACATCTTTGACGTGCAGACAGATTAGGCCAACTCATTGACAATCCCCTCAAACACCGCACGCCATTTTTAATCTCATTTTAGGCAAGTGGGGGATGGCCTGGCGAAGTAGCGAGTAACGTCATTGCAGAGCGTTGCTCGACTTCACTTGCCTCGGACGTGTGCTACCACGGCAGTGAACCATCATCGTTGAAGAATCCGCCGCTCGGTCCGGTTTCATCGAGCGTCGCCAGTTCGACGACAATTTTCGCACCTTGATCGACCGTTCGCGTCCCCTGATGATTGTTCAAATCGGTCGCGATGTGTCCCGGCGTGGCTGCGTTGATCTTGATATGTGCATGTGCGCTGCTCCGGCGGAAAGCGTTAGCGTATTGAACGGTCAGCATGGTGAGAGCTGCCTTGGACGACGCATAGGCAAGAATAGTGTCAGATCTGCCAAACAGGCTTTTCGGATCACTGCACAATGTCTGCGATGCACTCGTGCTTGCAACTGTTACAATGCGTGCACCGGCAGAGGCCTGTAGCAGAGGAAGCATTTTGTGAATGGTGCGAACAACCCCGAAAACGTTCGTTGCATAGGTGTCCTGCATATCAGTAGCGGTTGTCTCAAGGGTTGGTACTCGCCGTAATATCCCCGCATTTGCAACGAGGACATCAAGCCGCCCGTGCCCGTCGCCAATCCACCTTGCCGCCGAGGCAACACTGTCGTCATCCCTTACGTCGAGATATAGTGGCTGAACATTCAGACCTTCGCCCCGTAACTCACGAGCTGCTTCTTGCCCAAGACGCAAGTCTCTCGCTCCAAGCAAGACCTGCATGCCGAGAGCGCCAAGCTGACGTGCAACTTCTTTCCCAAGACCTTTGTTCGCGCCCGTGACGAGCGCAACCTTTGCATGGTGCATGGAGATTTCCTTCTGACCACATTGACCAACAGCGATCCCGCTCCGTGCAACGATGCTGACGGATTACGAGCCTGGACAAGGATGACTTTTGTTATCGGGCTTCAGCGACCAGTGGGGTGTGAGATGCCCTTACCTGCGACGATCAAGAACCGAGACAACCGTTCCACAAAATCAACGCGAGCGTGAGCGAGATCCGGGTGTCTTAATGCTTCTCGAACGGACTCCGCTGGATTTGCGAACGGCCACAGTCCGGCAACCATGACAATGGTGATGGACACGAATTCCCGAGCATTCCCAATACTCAATCCAGGAAGTGACGAGACAATGATCTCCGCGAGACGTGCCTGGCATTTTGAATGTTCGAGTTTGAAAATACGCACTGCATCAGGAGAGATGTTGCGCTCCAGCTCCCCTCCCAACGCACTCCAGAGTTTGCAGATGTTCGGCTGGCGTCCGATTGCTTCGGCGAAAGCATGGGCGAAAGGTTCGACCCCTGCCGCGCCTTCTGGAAATCTCTCACGAAACGCGACGTCAACGACATCGAGCCATTCCTCAAATTCCTGATTGAGCAAGGCAAAAAACACCGCTTCGCGGGTCTCGAAATAGCGAACCACGTTGGTCTTGGACAAACCAACATGGCGACTGAGTTCGCGAAGACTGATTTCGCTAACGGGCGTCGTTTTAAGAAGCTCTTTGGCTGCATTCAGAATGACCGCGCGACGTGTCTCTCGTTGTGCTTCGTTACGAGCACGTTGGAATTCTGGTTTTGGTTCGTTCACCATCGTCACGATTTCGTCCGCTTATCGCTACAGAGCCGCGTTTTTCTCAAGCTTCGGCGACCATCGCAAATCATTCAGCATAGGACACCGACTCGCTGAGATAACGCCATTTTTCGTCTGAAGCAGCAAGATTGTTGGCCGCCATTTGGGCAACAGCAACAGCATCGCTGCCAAGCAACAGATGAAGTGGCGGTTTGTCCATTTTTGCAAGTTCCATAAGAACGACGGCAATGCGTGAGGGGTCACCTGGCTGCTTTCCATCAGCTCCGCGCAGACGTTCAATAATCGGTTCCATCACGGGTTTATAGGCATCGCTGAATGGTGGTGTGGACATGGATGACCCGGCCCAGTTCGTTCGCATGCCGCCCGGTTCAGCGATGGTTACCTTGATGCCGAACAAAGCAACCTCCCGCGAAAGGACTTCAGAAAAGCCACCAACGGCCCATTTCGCAGCCTGATACGCACCAAGACCGGCTCCACCAATCCGCCCGCCGACCGATGAAATCTGGATGATGTGCCCGGATTTCTGTGTTCGCATGATCGGCAGTACGGCGCGGCTGAGATTGACGACGCCGTAAAAATTTGTGTCGATTTGGGCGCGGAAGGTTTCCTCGTCCATTTCCTCGATCGGCGCTACGTCGGCGTACCCGGCATTGTTGACGAGCACATCCACGCGACCAAACGTATCGACTGCTTCGCGAATGGCGTCACGGGCGGCGTTCGCATCGGTTACATCAAGCGAAACAGATTTAATCCTCGAGCCGTATTTAGCTGCAAGCTCATCAAGGTGTCGTTTATCACGCGCCGTAGCAACCAGATTTGCGCCGGATTCGAGAATGGTTTCGGCAATATTTCTCCCAAGCCCGCGTGCGCTCCCGGTAACGAGCCAAGTTTTGTTCTCAGTCATGAAAAATCTCCGGATTGATTTCAATTCCATGGTCAGGGTGCCAATTTAGCGTGGCGGAAAATAAAAGACCAATGGTCTCTAAATAAAATACCAGCGGACCTTTGTCAACGAGCCATCGAGAAAATGTCTCTGCTGCCACGCCAATCTCCCTCGACAACGCGGAAAATCACTTGAATCATTTCCCGAGAGAAAGAGGGTTGGGAGTGGTGGCGCGACATGTTGAAATTTCCAAAATGCACGCACTTTTACGGATCGTTTTAAGTGATCCGCAGGGGATGTTTCATAGCTTTGCTATGGGGAGGCCTGTATGTCCTGGAGCCGAAAGATCACTGAGAATTTGCAGGCGGTCGCGCGCAACACCAACCGCACCCACGACCAATGGTCGAAATCGCCGTTGCGTGCGCTCTTCCGCGAGTTTTTCCGCGACTATATCAACCTGGCGTTTTTCAGCCGCATATCGATTTTGATGTATATGAGCATCGGCTTCTTCACGGGCGCGATTTTCGGACCACTCGCGGGTTTTCCTGCCATCTATGCCTGTTTTGCCCTGACGTTCCTGGCTGTACTTGTCTGGGCCCTGATGCGCGTTGCCAAACGGTATGAGCGCCGTCACTACGGATCATGAAAGAAGGCGGGATGAAGACGTTTCTGGGATTGCTGTTCGCCCTCTTGTGCATTGCTGCGGGAACAGTGTTTCGACCGTTCTGGCAATCCGAATACGGCGCTCCGACCTTTATCCTGCTTGTCTGGCTGACGATGTCGGTGGCGATGGGATGGGGAGGAAAAGGCAAGCGCTACGCGCCATGGTTCGGCCTCGTCTGCGCAAGCCCGATCGCGCTCTCACTGGTCCTTGCACTTTACACCAACACGTTCATCGCCGCCGGAGTGCTGATCGCCATCGTCTACTTCGGACTGAAAACAAAATTCGTTGCCCGCAGGCTCGAAGAGCTCAAGCCATAAGGGCGACGCCGCGTGACAACCAGCCTTGGGAGATCGTGACTTTCCGCCTCAAACGGTCAGGCGGGCGCCCACATCATTTTGTCGGCTGGGACCGTGCGGTCAGTTTGTTTCCGTCGGGGTCGCGGAGATAGGCGACGAATGCGCCGTTTGGGCGTTCCGAGGGTGGGGTTTCGATTGATTTGCCGCCGTTGGCGGTGCCTGCGGCGTGCCATGCCAGAACATGGTCGGGGCTTTCGGCGGCAATGCCGATTGTTCCGCCGTTGGCCGCAGTTGCCGGGTTGCCGTCGATCGGCGTGGTGACCATCAGGCGTCCGCCCTCATGGACGTAGATCAGCCTGCCGCGCGCATCCATCTCGCCGGGCTTGCCGCCGAGTGCGGCGAAGGTGGCGTCGTAAAAGCGTCTGGCCTGCTCCAGATCGTTGCTGCCAATCATGATATGGGTGAACATGCTTCATCTCCAGAGACCGAACCGGTTCCGGCCAGAGCGCCATTTTTTCAGAGCTTTTGCAAGGCCGCGCGACGAGGTTTCTGCTCAGATGCCCGTTTCCATGCCATGAGCGGCGCGGGCCATTATGCATTCGGGATCTCCCGGCAGGCAGGCACGACAGACATCCGGGCGGACGTCATAGACCGTGCACGCGGTGCCCTTGCCTATTTCGCCTGACAGCGCCGTACACCGTTCGCCATCGCAACGCATGCCCCGCGCGTCGTCGGAGACGAACTTTGCCGGAATCCGGTCCAGCGCCTCATCGCTTTCCATGGTGAAACGCGGCCATTCCGACGAATAGGAACAGCAGGCACCGCAGGTCTGACAGTCCCAGTCGACGCTGGTTTCAAGGTCGGAAAATTCCATGGCGTAGTCATAACCCTCAGGCATTTCGGCGCTCCTTGCCCAATGGCTTCGTTCTCAACAGTCATCATTGTGATCCCCCACCCAGAAATAGTCATGCTGGAAATCCGCAAGTCGGCTTCTGGAACAGTCACGCTCTGCGGCATGCCGTCGGTGGGTCAGGCTGATACGCCGTAGACTGTCCTATAGATCACATGGACGTTGGGAGGAAGGTCTTGTGCCGAAACGTGGCGGATGCCCGCATTTTCCACATTCCGGGAGAGGTTGACGGCTCAATCGCAAGCCGCGGCTCGCGCTACATCATCGTGAATGTAATCAGGATCAATATCGTCAAAGCATCTGCTGATCCTAGAATTTGCTTCCCATACTGGAATGATCACGACGTGCAGTATTCCTGCCCACACGCATCCCGTCAAAACGCACATGAAAACGATAAGAGTTCGATCCTTCATTGATTGCCAGTAATGCAGGAGTTTTCGTAATGTCTTCAGACATAAGGATTGCGAAAAGTGTTGGATATGAGGCTTGCGACAATCCTCTCCACTGTCAATCGCGCCGTTTTTCAGTTCCCGCCCTGTCCGCCGTTTCCCGCATGAAGCGGGCTCGATATTCTACCGGGCTGATGCCGACTTTTTTTCGGAAGTGGTGGCGCAGGGTGTGGGAGCTTCCGAAGCCTGCCGTCATGGCCACGGCCTCCATTCTGGCGTTGCCCTGACAGAGCAGCCGTTTGGCTTCGTTGATGCGCTCATCCGCCAGCCAGTCTCCCGGCGTCTGGCCGGTGGCTTCTGAAAACCGGCGCAGAAAGGTGCGGGTGCTCATGCGGGTTGCCTCGGCCATCTGCTTGACGCTCCATTCCCGTGCCAGATCGGCGCGGATGCGGTCGAGAAGCGGGGCTATTTCCAGGCCTTCGCGGGCCGAGACGGGTCGTTCGAGGAACTGCGCCTGTCCGCCTGTGCGGTGCGCGGGCATGACAAGGCGTCGCGCCACGGAGTTGGCGGCCCCTGCCCCGAAATCCTGCCTGACGATCTCGATCAGAAGATCGATGCCCGCCGCACTGCCGGCGGAGGTGTAGATGCGATCATGGGCACGGTAGAGCGAGGCATCGTCGACCTCGATATCGGGATAAAGCTGGCGCAGCCTGTCGGCGTAACGCCAATGCGTTGTCGCGGTGCCGCCGGAGAGAAGACCGGTTGCGGCCAGCACGAAGGCGCCGGAGCAGATCGAGGCGATCCGTGCGCCACGGCTGTGCGCGGCCCGAAGCTGACGGCACAGTGTTTCCGGAACGGCAATGTCGGTGCCCTTCCAGCCGGGAACGACGATGATATCGGCCTGTTCGAGAATTTCAGGCCCGTGATCGGCAACAATCGAAAAACCGCCATGAGCGCGCATCGGCCCCTCATCCACCGCGCAACTGGCAAAGCGATACCAGGTCTCGCCCATTTCGGGCCGTGACAGACCGAAGATTTCGGCAACGATGCCGAATTCGAAGGTGCAGAGGCCATCGTAAAGAAGGCCGACAACGAGGGGTCCGGTGAGGTTTGGCATGATCTTTACGTATATTGTCATTTGCGCCAATTGCAAGCACGGCTGCAAGGGATAGACCGGAAGGGCTAAGGAGATCCCCATGACCACAGCCGTAACCGCCGTTCCGCCTGCCCCAAGCGCACTGGCCCGCGAGCATTTTGCCGCCGAATTCACCTTCGAAACCGATTGCTGGGATGTGCACGACGCGCTCGAAAAGGGTGCGGATTTCGTGCTCATCGATGTGCGCAGCCCCGCCCTGTTCGCCAGAGGCCATGTGCCGGGCGCCATCAACCTGCCGCACGGCAAGATCGTCCGTTCGAAGATGAGCGAATGGCCGGAAGAAACTGTCTTCGTCACCTATTGCGCCGGCCCGCATTGCAACGGCGCGGCCCGCGGCGCGCTGCGTCTTGCCGGGCTGGACCGCCCGGTCAAGATCATGGCTGGCGGCATCACCGGCTGGATCGATGAAGGGTTCAGGCTGGAAACGGCCGAAACTGCCGCCGCAACCGGTACCTGATCCCTTGATCCCTTGCGGCCCAAGGCCATGATGCGGCCGGTCAGATCGATGTCAGAGAGACCCGCTTTTCCAGTTCGGCCGCCTCTTCCTTCCGCTCGCTGTAGCGGTCGGTGAGGTAAGCCGATGCATCGCGCGTCAGAATGGTGAACTTGACCAGTTCCTCGCAGACATCGACGACGCGGTCGTAATAGGAAGATGGCTTCATCCGGCCATCCGCATCGAATTCCTGATACGCCCGGGCGACCGACGACTGGTTGGGGATGGTGATCATCCGCATCCAGCGGCCGAGGATACGCATCTGGTTGACCGCGTTGAACGACTGGCTGCCGCCGGAAACCTCCATCACCGCAAGGGTCTTGCCCTGCGTCGGGCGTACGGAGCCAACGGAAAGCGGTATCCAGTCGATCTGCGACTTCATGATCCCCGTCATCGCTCCGTGGCGCTCCGGGCTGATCCAGACCTGCCCCTCCGACCATTGCGAGAGTTCCCGCAGCTCCTGCACCTTGGGGTGACTTGCGGGTTCTTCATCCGGAAGCGGCAGTCCCTTCGGGTCGAACACCCTGATGTCGCACCCCATTTTCTCCAGCAGGCGTTTCACTTCAAAGGCAAGCAGGCGGCTATAGGACACCTCACGCAGCGATCCGTAAAGGATCAGGATGCGTGGCTTGTGGCGCGAGAATGCCGGGCGCAGGGCATCGTGATCGATCGCGTGAAGATGTTCGCTCGCAAGCGCCGGAAGATGATCAGACAAGGCGCTTTCCTTCGTCGTTGAGAAGCTGTTCGCCGTCCTCCTTGGTAAACGGCCGCTTGAAAGCATCGGCAGGAAGAATATCGAGAACGACTTCGGATGGACGGGATAACCGCGTGCCCATCGGGGTCATGACAAACGGACGATTGATCAGGACCGGCGTTTCCAGCATCGCATCCAGCAACTGCGCGTCGCTCAGCTCCGGATTGTCCAGGCCGAGTTCCGCATAGGGTGTGCCCTTTTCGCGCATTGCCTGCCGTACCGTGAGACCGGCACTGGCAATCATCCGCACAAGCTGCTCGCGGCTCGGCGGGGTCTTCAGATATTCGATCACCGTCGGCTCGATGCCGGCGTGACGGATGAGTTCGAGCGTATTGCGCGACGTGCCGCAGGCCGGGTTATGATAGATCGTGACGTCCACGTTCAGGTCCTTTCAGTGACGATGGTTCGGGAAACGGCGGGGGAAGCTTCGTACCAGTCCTTCGAGCGGTTCACGATCCAGACGACCGAGAGCATGACCGGAACCTCAATCAGCACGCCGACAACCGTTGCCAGCGCCGCGCCCGACTGAAACCCGAACAGACTGATGGCGGCGGCAACCGCCAGTTCGAAGAAATTGCTGGCGCCGATCAGTGCCGAAGGTCCGGCGATGCAATGGCGTTCGCCCGTGATCCGGTTCAGGAGATAGGCAAGACCGGAGTTGAGATAGACCTGGATGAGGATTGGAACCGCGAGCAAAGCGATGATGCCCGGCTGCGCGATGATCTGCTCACCCTGGAATGCAAAGAGCAGCACCAGCGTCGCGAGCAATGCCACAAGAGACATCGGCTGAAGTTTCGAAAGCAGGCTGTCGAGCGCGCCGGTCGTTCCATCCGCCGTCAGGTGGCGGCGCACGACCTGCGCAATGATGACAGGCACGACGATGTAAAGCGCAACCGAAAGCAAAAGTGTCGCCCACGGCACGGTGATCGCCGAAAGACCAAGCAGAAGCCCGACGATCGGCGCGAAGGCAACGACCATGATCGCGTCGTTCAATGCGACCTGCGAAAGCGTGAACAGCGGTTCACCCCGCGTCAGATTGCTCCAGACGAAAACCATGGCGGTGCACGGCGCTGCCGCGAGAATGATCAGCCCTGCAATGTAGGAGTCTATCTGATCGGCAGGCAGATAGGGACGGAACAGCCAGCCGATGAAAAGCCAGCCGAGCAGCGCCATTGAAAACGGCTTCACGGCCCAGTTGATGAACAGGGTGACGCCAATTCCACGCCAGTACGACCCTACCTGCGTCAACGACCGGAAGTCGATCTTGAGCAGCATCGGGATAATCATCAGCCAGATCAGAATGGCGACAGGGATGTTGACGCTGGCAATCTCTGCCGCTGCGATGACGTGGAAGACGCCCGGCATGATATGACCGAGTGCAATGCCAACGGCGATACAGAGGAAGACCCAGACGGTCAGGTAGCGTTCGAACGCGGACATATCACGCATCCCCGGTGGATTTGACGGAGGCACCGTCAAGCGAACCGATCTGGCGAACATGCTGTTCGAGCGCCATGCGATCGATGGAGGCGATGGGCAGATTTATGAAGGCGGTGATACGGTTTTTGAGGAAGCGGGCTGCCTGTGCAAAAGCGCGCTGGACCTCGACCTCGGAGCCTTCCACCGCCGCCGGATCTTCGATACCCCAATGTGCGGTCATTGGATGACCGATCCAAACCGGACAGGCCTCACCGGCGGCGCTGTCGCAGACCGTGAAAATGAAATCCATCTCCGGGGCATCCAGCCCCGAGAACACGTCCCAGCTTTTCGATGAGAAACCAGTTGTGTCGTACCCAAGCGCGTTCAGTTCCTGAAGCGCGTGCGGGTTCACGCTGCCTTTGGGCTGGCTGCCGGCCGAATAGGCCCTGAAGCGTCCCGCCCCTTCCTTGTTGAGAATGGCTTCGGCGAGAATGGAGCGTGCGGAATTGCCCGTGCACAGGAAGAGCACGTTGTAGATCCTGTCTGTCATGGTCGTGTGTCCGTGGTTACGCCGGAGCGTGATGGAGCGTCATGAGGGTTGTTGACGGTTGGCCGCACCCGGCGCGCAACAGGGCGTCAGCTCCGCGATCAGTGGCGCGCAGAGTTCGGTCGAACCGCCGCAGCAGTCCTTCAGCAGAAACAAAGTCAGATCACGCAGGCCATCGAGATCGGCCCGATAGATGATCGATCGGCTCTGGCGTTCGCTTTTCACCAGACCGGCACGCGACAAGGTGGCAAGATGCGCCGACATGGTGTTCTGCGGCACATCGAGAAGCCGGGCAAGCTCACCAGCCGGAACGCCCTCCGGCTCGTGCCGCACAAGCAGCCGGAACGTATCGAGCCTGGTGGTCTGGGCGAGCGCGGCAAGCGCCGCTATTGCTGTCACGTTTTCCATATATCCAGATTTATGGATATAATGTTCTTTGTCAATGGAAAATCTTTATTAGCGCGGGAGGCGGTGGAAAAATGCACCTACAATAGCCACGCGACTAGCTACATTTTCCGCGCGACATTCATAAGAGAGGGATAAGAACAAGATCAACCGGCCCAAATCCACGAAGCCAAAGTCGATTGAAATTTAAATGGCTCAAGTCGACCGCAAGCTCTGAAGTAAATGGAACTGCATAGGTCTCGGCATCAAAGCCCTTGAATCTTAAGCCTTTCGCCTTCATGGCCGAGAATACTCTGATAGTTGCGGACACAAAAATGGGCATCAAATCCAAGTATACACGATCACTAGAATATCGATCCTGTAACGTTCTCTTACGTATAGTCGAGAGATTCAACTGCGCATTTATCAATTTTAAACGTTGCGCTGCTTTCGCGCTATTTACCGATTGATCGAGGTAAGGTGACTTCATTGAGGGATCTAATCGCGCTTCTATGTCATCTAAACGGACATAGTGAGACATTGATATCCCGCCACCAGTAGCCATTTTGTGATCTGAGAGCAAAAAAGAAGCGCCCAGGGAACGCTCAATGTCTTTTTCAATGTGTAAACGTTGGTTTAGGCTGCGAAAAAGTGGGTGATTTCGGTGATGTATTGCGTTTCTAACGACAATCATCAATGTCGTATCAGCATGGTCAAAATATTGGAATATATTTTTGGAGACATCGTATAACGTGTGAAATCCCTCCAGTTTCATTTCGAATGCTCGATCGACGTTGTTTATTGCTTCTTCAGCATCGACCTTAAATATTTCTCGAAAACGTAAATTTGCCTCCACACATATTCGCATGCAGTTTGCCAAATTACTGATGGCATCTTCTACAATATTCATTTCGTTCAAAGCTCGCCCCTAGCGCCATCGCAAAAGATTATTTTCGGACCACACGTATTACTTCAGATGACCCATCATCTAGCGGAAATCACCCAGTCTTCAACATTTTGAAAACTGTATTAAACTAGCACATATATACTCCAAAAGTCAGCGCGTCAGCGTCTCCACGATCCGGGCGATATCGGCGCGGTCGAGCAGTTTGGGATTGGTAGCGTTGTGGATGGTGATGCCTTCGATCATGGCGTCGAGCGCCCTCGCCTCTTCCGGCGAAAAATGCTGTTCCAGTGCACGGCGGCTGGCGGCCATCCAGTTCAGCATGATGGTTTTCAGAAGCGTCCGGCGTGAGGCATAGGCGTAGAGTTCGTAGATGACGATCATGTCGTCGGATTTGTCCGGCGCATCGTCGCAGAGATAGGAAACCAGCGCCTCGCGCGCCGCCTCGCGGTTTGCCGCAGCCGCCATGACGGCAAGGAAACGGCCGGAGACCTCCTCGGCCAGCTGCTCGAAGGCGGCGGCGATGATCTCGTCGAGACCTGAAAAATAATAGGTCAATGAACCGAGCGGCAGACCGGCGGTTTCCGCAATGCGCCGATGCGTGGTGTCGGCAACGCCAAGCCGCGCAATGGTTTGGCGGGCTGCAGCGATGATTTTATCACGCCTTTCCGGGTCGTTGGCGGCCCGGCGGCTTCTGGGCGGGGAAACTTTGGTCATGATCGTCGCTTTTCAGGTAGATTGACGTTGTGTACTATCGTACATATATCAACAATTCCTTTCCCAGACCAAGAGATACCATGCCCTCGCTCCAGCAACGACGCCTCGCTCTCTTCGCGTTCTTTTTCCTTCCCGGCATTGCCATGGCCTCCTGGGTCACCCGCACCCCTGCCATTCGCGATCGCATCGATGCCTCGATTGCCGAGATGGGGCTCGTCCTTCTCGGTCTCTCGGTCGGCTCGATGACCGGCATCCTGTTTTCCGGTTTCGCCGTTGGCAGGTTCGGCACCAAAACGGTGATCCACGCCGGAACATGGGCAGTGGCAACGGGTGTGGCGCTGATGGCAACCGGCACGTTGACCGGACAGGCCGCCATTGTGGCACTGGGGCTTGGATCGTTCGGCCTCGGCATGGGGTTTGCGGAAATTGCCGTCAACATCGATGGCGCCATGGTCGAGCGCGCCTCGGGAAAGCCGTTGATGCATGCGCTGCACGGCTGTTTCAGCTTCGGCACGGTGCTGGGGGCGCTGGCCGGTTTCGCCGCCAATGCGCTGGCCGTGCCGGTCGAGGCGCATCTGGCTGCCGTGGTCGTTCTCATCGCACCATCGACGCTCTATTTCATCCGCCATATCCCCGAGGGAACGGCGCGCAACGATGCAGCGCAGACCAGCGAGGTGAGAGGCGACAGCGAAGATGCCCCCTGGCGCGACCCGCGCCTGCTCGCCATTGCCCTGATCGTTCTTGCCACGGCGCTGGCCGAAGGTGCAGCCAATGACTGGCTGCCGATCCTGATGGTCGACGAGCATGATTTCTCCAAAACCACGGGTTCGCTGATCTTCCTGGTGTTTGCCACGGCCATGACCATCGGGCGCTTCTCCGGCGGGTATTTTCTGGAGCGTTTCGGCCGGTCCGCCGTTATTCGCACCAGCGCGATCTTCGGTGCGCTCGGGCTTGCCGGGGTGATCTTCTCGCATCACCCGGTTCTGGCCGGCGCATCCGTGCTGTTATGGGGCCTTGGCGCCTCGCTCGGCTTTCCGGTTGCCATTTCCGCCGCCGGTGACTCCGGCGCCAACTCCGCAGAGCGGGTCAAGATCGTGACGATCGGCGGATATGTCGCCTTCCTCGTCGGGCCGCCGCTGCTCGGACTGATCGGCGAACATTATGGCCTGCGCAACGCCATGCTGGTGGTGCTGACGCTGCTGTTCTGCGCCATTGCCGCCGCCCCGGCCGTGCGGCCAAGGGCTGCGGCAAACGCCGAGGAAACATCGAGAACGCCGGCCTGATCGGCGTAACCTGACCATCCTGCTGGCCCGTTCCACAATCCCACAGCCTCACGGGCCTGCAAAAGACATCGAAAGGATACCCCATGAACGAAATGGAAAAGGCGGCCGCCGGCCTGCTCTACGATGCGAACTACGATCCCGAGCTGAAGCGTCAACGCGATGCCGCCAAGGATGCGCTGTTTGCCTTCAACACAACGCCGCCCAGCCAGAGCGAAAAGCGCCGCGAAATCATCCGGTCCCTGTTCGGCAAGACCGGCAAGGAGTTTCTGATCGAAGCGCCGTTCAACTGCGATTACGGCTTCAACATCGAAATCGGCGAGAACTTCTACGCCAACGTCAATCTGGTCATTCTCGATGGCGCCAAAGTAAAGATCGGCAGCAATGTCTTCATCGCACCGAATGTGCACATCTGCTGCGCCGGGCATCCGCTGGACATAGAACGCCGCAACAAGGGGCTGGAATATGCCTTCCCGGTGACGATTGAAGACGACGTCTGGATTGGCGCGGGCGCGCAGATCCTTCCCGGCGTCACGGTTGGCCGTGGCAGCGTCGTGGCTGCCGGCGCCATCGTCATCCGCGATGTGCCGCCCATGTCACTGGTCGGTGGAAACCCCGCCCGCGTTATCCGTCAGATCACTGACGCCGATATCGCCAAGTACCGCGAGGCGTAATCGCCACATATCTGTCGCCTGGGCCTCAACGATCCGGCTGAGGCCCTTTCACCCATCGCCGTCACGCCGCAAACGGCAGCAAGGGATAACGGGCATTGCGTTTTTCAGATGCGTTGAGCGGCGCATGGCGCAGCACCTCGGCATAATGCTGTTCCATGAAGGCGCCCATCTCCGGCGAAATGCGGTGCATGGTGGCGATGGCGGGGGCCATCCAGTTCCAGCGCGAATAGCCGTCATCCTTCAGGCCGTAATCCAGCGGAGGGGCGTTTTCGGGCGCACGTCTGTCCTTCAGTTCAGAGGCGCAGGCATGGCCGAACGCCATGCCGGACAAAAACCAGCGTGCCGCATCCGGTAGCGAAAGACCTGACATCCGCTGCGTCTCCTGCCCGCGTTCGGTAACGACGATCTCGTAGAGGCCACGACGGATTTCGACATGCGGCGATCCATCGTCCTGACGTGTAGTCCTGACACGGACAGCCGCACCAAGACCGGTCTTTTCCCAGGCGGTGTCGATGGTCGATTGCAACGTGTCGATCAGCCCGTCATCCATCCGCCGCGTCCATTTTCCCAAAAGCCTCATACTGCCGCTACCGCCATTCGCCTTCTACCCAGCATTGCACCTGTTGTATCGAGCCGTTATAGCTTGGGGAATTGCCGGTTCCCGCTTCCCCCATAGAAAACGGGTAGTTCATGCGACGACGCCTTGCAGCCTTTTTATCACCTGTCTTCACCGCTGCCTCCCGGCTGAATGCTGTCGATCAGCATCGTCGCCACAAGGCAATATCAGGGGCGAACTGATGGCCGGATTTCAGGGCGCGCGTGTCAGCCTGACGGTGATTGCGGTTCTGATTGCGCTGTGGTCGGCCAAGGCTGCCTATGTGTTTCTGGCCCCGCTGACGCTTGCGATCTTCGTGCTGGCGCTGGTCTGGCCAGCGCAGAAGGCGTTGCAGATGCATGTGCCGAAGGTGGTTGCCGCAGCGGTGACACTGGTGGGCGCGACACTGGTACTGGCGCTTTTCGGTTTCGCCATCGTCTGGGCATCCGGCGCGGTCTGGAGCAATGTTGCCGCCCAGTCGGAACGCTACCAGTTGCTCTACCAGAGCGTCACGGGCTGGCTGGAAAAGAACGGCATTGTCGTTGGCGCGCTGTGGGCCGATGGTTTCAACGTCAACTGGATGCTGCGTGCCGTGCAGCAGGCCTTTTCGCGCATGAGCCAGTTTACCAGCTTCCTGATGGTCGCCGTTGCCTATCTTCTGACGGGGCTGATCGAGGTCGATGCCGTTGAGAAACGTCTCGACCGCTTCTCACTGGGCTCGTCGGCCAAAATTATGCTCGATACCTGCCGCACCACGGCAAAGAAGCTTCGCACCTATATCTGGGTCCGCACCGTCATCAGCCTGCTCACGGGCTTCTGCTTCGGCGTGGTGATCTATGCGCTCGACGTGCCGCTGGCGCCGCAATGGGCGGTGATCGCCTTCGTGCTGAACTACATTCCCTTTATCGGCCCGCTGATTGCCACTATCCTGCCCACGGTATTCGGGCTCGTCCAGCTTGGCGACCCGTGGACGGCATTCGTGCTGTTTTCCACCCTCACCGTCGTGCAGTTCGTCAGCGGCAACTATCTCGAACCGGTGCTTTCTGGCGGCATGCTGACCCTGTCGCCCTTCGTCATTCTGGCGTCGATCTTTCTCTGGACCTTCCTGTGGGGCATATACGGCACCTTCATCGGTGTTCCCATCGCCATTGCGGTGGCCTCTTTTGCCGCCTCCTCGCCATCGGCCGCGTGGCTTGCAGCCTTGATGGGCGCCGAAGGACCGGAGCGCGATCCGGACGCTATACCGGAACCTCCCACGACTGCTTGATCTTCTGCATCGGGATTTCCGATTTGATGTTGCGCACGCCCTTGATGCGGCCAAGGTGCTCCATCTGGAAGCGGCGATAACCATCGAGATCGGGCGCCACGACGCGCAGCATGAAATCGCAGTCGCCCGCCATCAGGTGGCATTCCACCACCTGCGGCAGCTTCTCGGCCGCTTCGTAAAAGGTCGTTGTGGTTTCCTCGTCCTGGCTGTCGAGCCAGATGCGCACGAACACGGTAAAGCCCATGTCGAGCTTGGCAGCGTCGACCAGCGCCACATACTGGCGGATGATGCCAGCCTCTTCCAGAAGCTTGACGCGCCTGAGACACGGCGATGGCGACAGGCCGACTTTGGCCGCGAGGTCGGTGTTCTGAATGCGCCCGTCCTGCTGCAGCACACGGAGAATCTTGCGGTCGATGGCATCGAGTTTCATTGGCGTTTCGTTTCAAGGATATGGCGATTGATTGGCACAGAACGCCAGTTTTTCGAAAAATTGGAAAGAGAACGCAACCAACCACCACACCGACAGCTCTATGATGCCGCCGTCCCGACCAAGGTTTCGGGGCGAAATGGCATGAAAGTGAAAAGAGACGTTCGGTGGTTGAATATGTTGCAAGTGACGCCCGCCTTTATGGTGGTGCGCGAAGCGAACTGTGGCGCGGATTGAAGGATGGCATTCCGGTGATGCTGGGCTTCGTGCCCTTCGCGCTGGTGCTGGGGGCGCAGGCCGCCGCCAAGGGGTTCAGCATTGCCGAAGTGCCGCTGATGACCGGGCTGAATTTTGGCGGCGGATCGGAATTTGCCGCCGTCGAGCTATGGACCTCGCCGCCGCATATCGCGCTCATCGTCGCCATCACCTTCCTCGTCAACAGCCGCCACCTGCTGATGGGCGCGGCGTTTGCACCGCTGATGCAGCACCTTTCCCGCCGCAAGGCATTGGTGGCGCTGTTCTTCATGTGCGACGAAAGCTGGGCGATGGGTCTGGCCGATGCCCGGAAGGCGAGACGCGGCCTGAGTGCGGGCTATTTCTTCGGTGTGGCGCTTGGCCTTTATGTGAGCTGGATCGTCTTTACCGCTGTTGGCGCAGCCGTCGGCCCGCTCTTGGGCGATGTGACGCGTTACGGTTTCGACATGGCCTTTCCGGCGGTGTTTCTGGTGATGCTGGCAGGCATGTGGAAGGGCGCGCGCTCTGCCCTGCCCTGGCTCATCAGCCTTGTCGTGGCGGCCACCGTTCACCTTCTCGTTCCCGGCGCGTGGTACGTGCCCGCCGGTGCGCTCTCCGGCGTCCTGTTCTCTTATCTACTGGCCAAACCGCATGCTTGACGCACTCCCCACCCCCCTGTTCGACCCGCATTATGTCGCGGCGATCTTTCTGATGGCAACGGTGACCTATCTGACGCGGATCGGCGGTTATCTGTTCCTGCGCAACCGCGCGCTGAGCCCGCGCATGCAGGCGGCGATGGAAACCGCGCCGGGCTGCGTGCTCATCACCATCATCGCCCCGGATTTCGTCTCGGGCCGACCGGCCGATCTCATCGCGCTGGCCGTGACGATGCTTGCCGCCACGCGCCTGCCCATTCTGCCGACCGTCATCATCGGCATCGTCTCTGCCGGTCTTCTGCGCAACATGATGGGCTGAAAAGACACCTTGCCGGCGTTTCAGGCAGGCAAGGTGTTCTTGTGGATGCGCCCGTCCTTCATCACCAGCGGCATGCTGCGATCGGGGTCACCGATCAGGGATATGTCCTGCAGCGGATCGCCATCCAGCAGCAACAGGTCGGCATAGGCGCCGGCCTCGATGCGGCCAAGTTTGCCGGGATAGGGATTGCGCGGGCCCGAAAGCCCCAGGAGATCGGCATTGCCGCTGGTCAGCATCCGCAAAACCTCGGCATTGTCATACCAGCGGGCGAATTTGGCGAGCTGCCTGCCCTGCGTGGCGGTGCCCGCCGGGCTGAACAGAATATCGGTGCCCAGCGCCATCCTGACCTTGTATTTGCGGCCAAGTTCGATCGCCCGCACCGTGCCCTCGGCAATCAGCTCCTGCTGCTGCCGCTGTTCCGGCGATGGTTTGGCATTGGCATCCTCATCGGCCAGAAACGGCTGGATACTCCACCACGCATCGGCATCGGCGATCCGCTGCACGGTTTCCTCATCCGCGAGCTGGCCGTGTTCGATGGATTTGACGCCGCATTCCAGCGCCCGGCGAATGGCCGCGGAGGTGTAGGCGTGAATGCAGACATAGGTGCCCCAGTCTGACGCCGCCGCAACGGCCGCCTTCATTTCGGCGGGCGTATATTGCAGGGAATCGATCGGATCGAAGGAGGATGACACACCGCCGCCGCCCATAATCTTGATCTGGCTGGCGCCAAGCATCAGCTGCTCGCGCACCCGGCGCAGCACTTCCGCTTCGCCATCGGCAATGGCCGAAATTCCCGCCGTCTCCGCAACGCTGAGGTCGCTCTGCGGCTGGCGCGGCAGATCGGTGCGCATGCGGAAATCGCCATGCCCCGAGGTTTGCGACACCATGGCACCGGAGGGATAGATGCGCGGACCGGCCACGCGGTTTTCATCGATGGCGCGTTTCAGCGCGAAGGAAGGCCCGCCGACATCGCGCACGGTGGTAAAACCGCGCAGCACGGTACGCTCGGCCTCCTGTGCCGCGACCAGATGCACATAGGGAATATCCGCCGTCATGGCCGCAACCTGCGAAATACCGGCGAGAATGGAATGCCAGTGGGCATCGATCATGCCGGGCATCAGGGTGCGGCCACCGCAATCGATCACCTGCGCATCCGCAACCGCATCCGCCGCGCCGACCAGCGCCTTGATGAGATTGCCCTCGATCAGCACGCCGTTGCCCTCGATCAGCCTGCTGTCGATGCCGTTGAAGATTTTGACATTGCGCAGCAGGATCGATTTTGCCGGTGCCTGCGCAAAGGCAGGGTCGACCTGACCGAGTGCGGCCACCGCCAGGCTTGCCGCAATGCCATTCAGCACCGAACGGCGGGAAAGCCCGGCATTCATGCGCGCAAACAGGTTTCGGGCTTCGGGACTATGGCAGGCGCAGCCGCCATCATGAACGAGATGAGCGTATCTTTCTCCGAGACGAAACACCAAGCGACACCCCTTGTTTCTGCGGAAGCGGATCAACCACCGTCGGGTTGCGAGTTAAGCCGATTTGCCGTTGAGCGACAAGCGCAATCATGCCGGGAACAGCGGACAGGCGAACAATCAGACCGGCAGATATTTTTTCGACGCTCAAACCGTAAATGACCGTTTCAGCCACCTGCCCCACGCCACAAAGTGCTGTCGCGGATGAGCGTGGGAACGCACGCGTGCTGGTTGCCGCGTCAATGCATTTCGGGGCAATTTTCAGGCTGAAATGCCGCAACCGCGAAGGGAATGACAGGCAATGAACGAAATGCCGACAACACGCATAGAGTGTAATTGATCCCTTGACGAATACCAGCTTGCGAAGAGCACCTTACGTTAAGGGAAGAGATTCAACAGATATAATTTTAACATATTGTTTTACAACGTATTCGTGAGGATAAATCGTTGTGGCGCGACACCTCCCTCAATTTCCATCCGAGAAATCTTGTTCTAACAATCGTCAGTTTTTTCGACTATTCGACATTGCGAAACTGCAACTTTCCCTTGTTCTCAGTGAGTCTGAAAAAGGGAGAGACGGGCAGATCGGCCGCACTGCGGTATTTGTCATATTCGGGGGCGAATAGTGAACGACGTTACGGTAGAACCACGGGCTTCGAAAGAAGCGCGCGCATTGGCATGCAATGCCATCAGATCCAGCAAAAACATCCGTTTTCTTTCAGGCGTGTCTCTCGCCGTTCTGGCACTCGGCTGTTCCATGCGGCCGTCGCTGGCCGCAAGTTTCACAGCCTCCAATGAGGCCGAACTTTCACAGGCCATTACCGACGCGGCAGCCAGCGGCGACGCCTCCTCCACGATTACGCTGACCGGCAGTTTCTCTGTCACCAGCACGCTTCCGGCCGTCAGCAGCAACATCACCGTGGATACGGCAAGCTACACGCTGACCTTCACGACGGCGGCAAACCTGGATGTCGCCAGTGGTTCGACATTGACCTTTTCCGGCCAGCTTGCCGGCAGCAACACGGTGCTGACCGTCAATGGCACAGGCACTCTGGTGGTCGATGCCACGGCATCCGGTATCAGCCGTATTACCGTCGATCAGGGCGCACTGGTGGTGAATGGCGGCGGCGATGTCATCTTCGGAACATCGCTTGGTTCCACGATCTCGCAGCTCGATATTGCCGGATCGGCCGGTGCCAATGGCAGCGTCACCGTATCGGGTGCCGGAACGCGCCTCATTGCCACCGGCTCGGATAACGTCGATCTCAGCAATGCTTCCGACACGGTTGCGACGCTGACCATTCAGGACGGCGCGGCCCTCACCACTGGAACCTCGTCTATCCGCATTCACACCACCAGTTCGCAGGGTGTCGCCACCGTCAATGTGCTGGGTGCCGGGTCCAGCCTGGAGAGCAACAACTTCGGCTCCTATAACGGCACGACCAGCATCAATGTGCTGGATGGCGCCGTGGTCGACATCAGTTCCGCGACAAACTGGGGCGGGCTTGCCGCCACGGCTTACGCGGGCGCCAATGTCACCGCTGTCGTTTCGGGCGACGGTTCCCGCTGGGATACCGGTGCGACATTCGCCATGCAGATGGGCTCCCTTTCCGTGCTCGATGGCGGCGTCGTGACTGCAACGACCATGAACATTGCCACGGCAGCCGGCGCTGTCGTTCCCGACTTCAGCGTGCTCGTCTCCGGTCAGGGCTCTGAACTCAGCGCTACCAACATCAATGTCGGCACCTTCGGAACCGGTGTGCTGACCATCGCCGACGACGGCACGGTCGTCGTCAATGGCGGCGCAAACGAACTGCGGATCGGCGGCACGGATGCAGACAGCAACGCATCGCTGAACATCGGTGGCGTGGCCGGTCAGCCCGCTGCGGCGGCGGGTACGCTGGTCGCCTCCGCCGTCACACTGGCGGCAAGTGCCGAGGTCAATTTCAACCACACTGAAACCGGCTATGTGTTCGACACGCCCATCAATGGCAGCGGTGCGATCAACCAGTATGCCGGCCGCACCATCTTCAATGCCGCCCAGACAGGCTTTTCAGGCACCACCAGCATCTATGGCGGCGTTCTCGAAGTAAACGCCACGCTCGGCGGCGTGGTGGATGTCATCTCCGGTACGCTGGCCGGTACGGGCACAGTCGGCAACACCACCAATCAGGCTGGCGGCACCATTGCGCCCGGCAGCAATGGCATCGGCACCCTGACCATCGGCGGCGATTACACCGGCAATGGCGGCACGCTGGCGATTGAAAGCGTGCTGGGCGACGACAGCTCAGCCACCGACAGGCTGGTCGTGACGGGCAACACCTCCGGCAGCACCAATGTCGCCGTGACCAATCTCAATGGCGATGGCGCATTGACGACCGACGGCATCAAGATCGTCGATGTCGCGGGCACTTCGGCAGGTCTTTTCTCGCTGCTTGGCGATTACACCTATGAAGGCGAAGAGGCCGTGGTCGGCGGCGCTTATGCCTACCGGCTTTATCAGGGTGCGGATGGCGACTGGTATCTGCGCTCCGTTCTCGATGCATCGGTTTCGGTCACGGACCCGCTCTACCAGCCGGGCGTGGCGCTTTACGAAGCCTATCCGCAGATGCTGCAGATGCTGAACGAACTGGACACCCTGCAGCAGCGCGTCGGCAATCGCTACTGGCAGACGGATCTCGAGCCTGTTGCGACATCGGGTCTCGATGGCGTCTGGTTCCGCACCAAGGGCATGCATGGCAGCATCGACCCGAAGTCCAGCAGCAGCGGCGCGACCTATGACTACGATCTGTGGAAGGCCGAAGGTGGCATCGACGGCGCGCTTTACGACAGTGAAAAAGGCCGTCTGATCGGCGGGCTCACCGCCCATCTCGGCACCATCACCGGCGATATCAACTCGATCTACGGCAATGGCGAGGTCGACACGACGGGTTATGGCATCGGCGGCACGCTGACCTGGTACGGCAATGACGGCTTTTACGCCGACGCCGTGAGCCAGGCGACGTGGTACGACACCAACCTGAAATCCGATCTGGTCGATGGCGCACTGAAAAACGGCAGCAACGGCTTCGGTTATGCCCTCAGCCTCGAAGGCGGCCGCCGCTTCACCTCCGGCTCATGGGTCATCACCCCGCAGGCGCAGCTCGTTTATTCCTCGGTCGATTTCTCCACCTTCAACGACCGCTTCGGCGCCCGTGTTTCGCTGAAGGACGGCGACAGCCTGATCGGGCGTCTGGGCGTGGCGGTGGACCGCGACGAGACCTGGCAGGACAAGAACGGCGAGACCGTTCGCGGCCGCATCTACGGCGTTGCCAATCTCTATAACGAGTTCCTCAACGGGACCGCCATCGACGTCTCCGGCGTCGGCTTCGACAGCAGCAGCGAACGGCTCTGGGCCGGCGTGACGCTGGGCGGCTCCATGACCTGGAAGCAGGACCGCTTCTCGATCTACGGCGAACTCACCGCCAAATCCGGCCTGAAAGACTTCACCGACAGCTACGCCCTCAGCGGAACCGCCGGCTTCCGCGTGAAGTGGTAACCTGAAACGACCGGCGGGCGGCAGAAGCTGCCCGCCGTCTCACTCGATCACCTCGCCCCGCATCAGAAACTTCGACAGCACAACCGTCGAAATGAAGCCGATCACGGCGAAGATGAGGATGAATGGCAGGTAGAGCGGATTGCCTCTTTTGATGGCCAGAACCAGCGCCTGCAGCATGGCGATATTGTAAAGCGTATCGGCCGCCAGAATCCGGTCCTGCGCCCGTGGGCCACGCAGCAGCCGGAGGGCGGCGATCAGCATGGCAAGCGCCAGCATGACCTGAGCGAGACTGGCCGACCAGTAGACGATCATCGAACCCGACATGGCGATTACCCGCGCATGTGGCTGATATCGAACGGAAAAACCGGCTGGAGAATGCAGAGTAAACGGATATGCATGGCGACCTCGTGAAAAACACAGAGGGGCCGTCCCCGAATGAGAAACAAGACACGGGTCGTCCCGTGTGACACCGGGATATCATGATCTCCCCTGCCCGGACAAGCACACTCTGGACCCTCGCGCACAGACGTGATAATTCCTCGAACCAGCTTGATAAGCTCCGTTCGGGACGACCCGAGGGCGGCATGATGTGATTGGGGACGACCCCGGATGAGGTCACCATTTATGCCCCACATGCCCGCAATTTCTCTTTTCCGTGGTGTTGTTCCCAAGCTTGTCATCGCCTGGGCCGTCGTTGCCGCGTTTCAGTTCGAGTTTCATTCCTGGCTTTCCGCCGACATGTCGCCGATGGTGGCGATCGGCTGTTTTGCCGTGCTGTTTGCGACAATCCTGATGGCGGCGTTCGGTGTCGTGCGTGAGGCCGATGCGCTGGCGCACCGGCTTGGCGAACCCTATGGCACCCTGATCCTGACGCTTTCCATCGTGTCGATCGAGGTGATCCTGATTGCCGCCGTGATGCTTGGACCGGGCGAAGCGCCGACCATTGCGCGGGACTCGATCTTTGCCGTGATGATGATCATCATGAACCTCATCACCGGTATCTGCCTGCTCGCCGGTGCGCTGAAATACGGCGAGCAGGAATACAACGCCCCCGGCACCATCACCTTCATCAGCATGATCCTGATCCTCGTCGGCGTCGCACTGCTGCTGCCCAACACACTGAGCACGGGCAACGGCACGTTCACGCCGGTGCAGGCGGTCGTTCTCTCGGTTCTGACCGTGATCGGTTATGGCGGTTTTCTGGCGCTGCAGATGGGCAGATACCGCAGCGATTTCATGCAGCCCGAAGCCGGGCGCATGTGGATTCTGCTGTCGGAAGCGGCAAGCCGCAACAAGGCCGACGACACGAAGGCGCAGGCCAGCGGCAGCAGCAACCTCATGCATGCGGTCAGGCTGGTGGCACTGATGTTGCCCATCGTGCTTCTGGCGCATGACCTCGCCATCATCATCGACAACGGCGTGGTGCAGGCTGGCGCACCGGTTGCCGTGGGTGGCGTGCTGATTGCCATCATCGTCTTCACGCCGGAATCCATCACCGCCATCAAGGCCGCACTCAACAACGAAACGCAGCGCGCGATCAACCTTTGCCTCGGCGCCTTCGTCTCGACCGTGGGCCTCACGGTTCCAGCCGTGCTGACAGTGGGCCTGATGACCGGCAAGACCGTGGTTTTCGGCATTTCAGCGGTCGAAACCGTGCTTCTGGCACTGACCATCGGGCTGACGACGCTGACCTATCTCGGGCACCGCACCTCCGCCACACAGGGCATGCTGCATATTCTTCTCTTCTTCGTGTTCGGCCTGATGCTGTTTACCGCCTGACACGCAGATGCACCGCAGGACGACCTGCGCTCTGCCAAGCGACCAGGGGACGGCCCCACAGCCATGAGGCAATCATGATGTGGACCAGCCGCCGAAAGCTTTACCGGGCGATACGCCAGACGATCATGGACAATGCGTGCGAGCGTTCGCCGGGCATCGTTACACGCGTGTCCGCGCTCGCCATTTTTCTGCTCACTGCCAACCGTGAGGTGCGTTTTCGCCGTGCAGCAGCCTTTGAACGATAGCCGTTGCAATCAGAGCGCGACGCAGCTAAGAAGCCCCTGTGCGGGACGACCCGCGCCTTGAAACGTTCCGGGGACGGCCCCGAATCTCCTTGTCGAGATCAGAGGCCGCCCGATTGTTGACCGTCACCCATCATCCAGAAATCATTGGTCCGCAGGCTCTGCGCGCCCGGCAACGCTGTGGCGCTGCTTTGGCGTGCCGTTGGTCTGTCGTGGCCACAGCCCGTCAGAGGAAGCCGAATGGCCGGACCCATTGAACAATTCGAAGTGAAAAAGATCATCGAGATCAACATCGGCGGTGTGGATCTGAGCTTCACCAACGCCTCCGCCACCATGTTTTTGACCGTCGCCATCGCCACCGGTTTCCTGCTTCTGGCGACAGCGCAGAAACGGCTTGTCCCCGGCCGGTGGCAATCCAGCGCCGAAATGCTCTACCTGTTCGTCAACAAGACGCTGCGCGACAATGTCGGCAAACACGGAATGCACTTCTTTCCGTTCGTTTTCACGCTGTTCATGTTCATTCTGACCGCCAACCTGCTTGGCATGTTTCCTTACGCTTTCACGGTCACGGCCCAGATCGTCGTGACCTTCGGGCTCGCCGCACTCGTGTTCCTGACGGTGACGCTCTACGGCCTCTACAAGCACGGCCTCGGTTTCCTGCGCCTGTTCAAGCCGGATGGCGTTCCCGCCGTTCTGGCACCGATCATCATTCCCATCGAGCTGATTTCCTACCTCTCGCGCCCGGTCAGCCATTCGGTGCGTCTCTTCGCCGTCATGCTGGCAGGCCACATCACGCTCAAGGTGTTTGCCGGTTTCGTCGCATCGCTCGGTGCCATGGGAACGCTGGGTGTCGCAGGCGCCATCATGCCGCTGTTCATGACGGTTGCGATCACCGCACTGGAATTCCTGATGGCTGCCATTCAGGCTTACGTCTTCACCATGCTGACCTGCATGTACCTGAACGACGCACTGCATCCCGGCCACTGAGACCCAGCAACTGAAACCCGGGCACTGAATCCCTGATGTGAAACGGGCGGGCCAAGGCCCGCCGCTTTCCGCAGGATCAGGCGCAACAGCTTGCAGATGACGGTGTGCAGCACGGCTTTGGCGTGGCGGTTTCCTGCTCCGCCAGCCACCGGTCACGCGGCTTGCAACTGGCCGGGCGCGGTGCAAGCTCTACCGAGATGACAGTCTCGCCAACCTGCGGCATTGCCGCGCAATAAAGCGCCATCGGCCGATCCCCGTCGCTGACTTCGAAGGTCAGTCGCGCCGAGCCATCCAGCTTCACATGCTCCGATACCTTGCGGATGATCGCCGCAAATTTCCCGGCCTGCATATGGGTTCGCCCGCCGTCTTCGACATCCCAGAGCTGCACGAAGATTTCCGCCCATGCCTCGGGGTTCGCGCCGCAATCCAAGCCCGAAAACTGCCCGGCCTTCACTTCGGTCACATGATAGCCGGGCTTTACCACCTGCCCGTCATAGCGGAACACCAGCGGCAGGTCGGGTTTGCGCGCCAGCGTTTTGAGCAGAAGCCCGAGGCTGATGTCAGGCGATGAGGTCTTGTAGAAGGCGTTCATCTGCGTTATTCCTCGTTTCAATATTTCAAGGATTATTGAAACATGGAAGAACGTCAAGCCCTCGCATCCTTCGGCGCGCTGTCACAGGAAAGCCGGCTACAGATCGTGCGGATGCTGGTGGTGGCGGGTCCGGACGGCATGTCGGCGGGGTCGATTGCCGAACGGCTGGAAGCCTCGCCCTCCAACGTCTCGTTCCATTTGAAGGAGCTGGACCGTGCCGGTCTGATCGGCCAGCAACGCGAGGCGCGCTCGATCATCTACACCGCCAATTATGATGCGCTGAGCGGTCTGGTGCGCTTCCTGCTGGAAGATTGCTGCGCCGGACACCCGGACATCTGCAAGCCCATGTCCTGCAAATCAGAAGCGAACACGAACGGAAAACCAATTGTCTGATCGTGTGCCTGTTGCCGCCGTCCTGCTGCTGGGCGTTACCCAGAACATCGGTTACGGAACGCTCTATTACAGTTTCAGCATTCTTGCGCCTGATATGGCCGGGCATTTCGGGCTTTCGCAGCAATGGGTGTTTGCCGCGCTGTCGGTGGCGCTCATGGTTGGCGGGTTGACGGCGCCGTGGCTTGGCACGCTATTTGACCGGCTGGGCGCGGCAAAGGTCATGACGGCAGGCTCGGCGGTGGCGGCGGCAGCGCTTGTTGCCTGCGCCTACGCACCGGAAAAGGCATCCTATGCCGCCGCGCTGATCGTGATGGAGGTGGCGGCCAACCTCGTTCAGTATGGCGCGGCCTTTGCGCTTCTGGTGCAGCTTCAGCCGCAGGTCGCCGCACGCAGCATCACCTATCTGACGCTGATTGCCGGTTTTGCCTCCACCATCTTCTGGCCGATCACCACGGCACTGCACGCCCATCTGTCGTGGCAGCAGGTCTATCTGGTGTTTGCCGCCCTGAACCTGTTGATCTGCCTGCCGCTTCACGCCTGGCTTGCCGCGACCATGGTAACGTCGCGCAACGCCCCTGCCCGCGAGGTCCAGCTTGTCGAAGGCGTCCTGCCTGGAGAGCATCGAAAGCTTGGATTTGTGCTGATGGTGGCGGGCTTCTCCCTGACCTCGCTGGTCAGCGCCGCCGTGCTGGTGCACATGGTGCCGCTGCTGTCCGGCCTCGGGCTTGGCGCAGCCGCCGCCATGATCGCCACCCTGTTCGGCCCCTCACAGGTGGCGAGCCGGTTGATCAACATGGTGTTCGGCAAGGGCATCGATGCCGCGCATCTGGCCATCATCGCCGCCGCGCTGATGCCGGCAGGCGTGATGACGCTTGCCGTTTCAGCACCCTCCATCGCCGGCGCCATGGTCTTTGCCGTGGTCTTCGGCATGGGCAATGGCCTGTTGAGCATCGTGATCGGCGCCTTGCCGCTCCACCTCTTCGGCAGCCAGGGTTATGGCAGGCTGCAGGGAAAGATGATGGCGGCGCGTCTGATCGTCTCCGCACTCGCGCCCTTCGCGCTGGCATTTGCCATGTCCGCCATTGGCATCGGCGCTTCGCTTGCGGTCACCGCAACCCTTGGCGCATCGGCGATCATCCTCTTCGTCAGCCTGGCAAGACTGGCGCGCTAGACACCTGATCTGCCGCGTCTGACAAGCAGCAGTGCGTAATGGGTCACGGCGGCAAACAGCCCGACGATCGACGCGTAGTTGACGAAGAACTGTAGCGTCGAGGCGTTGAAATCCCACATATCCAGCGCGTAGGTCAGCATCAGCTTCGAGCCGAAACCCATCTCGACCGTGCTTTCGACACCATGCGCTGCAACGGCCGCTGTCACCAGCCGCAGACCCGCCGTGCGCCAGCGGCTTTTGCCGTCGAGACGCAACAGCGCGGCGCAGGCATTCATCACCACCTGCCAGCGGGTGCCGAGATGGATGGCGATGACAAGCAGCACCCAATAGGCTGCAAACATATGCAGTTCACGCACAGCAAAGGCGCCGTCCAGCGCCATGAACGGCAGGAGGTCGCGCGAGATCAGCACGCTCGTCACCAGCATGATCGTCATACCCAGGGCGAGACAGGCGATGGTCGCCAGATTGACGATGCGCACGGCATCCAACCTGCGCTTCGCCACGCCGCCATACCAGCGCCGATTGAAGACATTGTGCCCGATGACCAGCGCGAACAGGGCCGTGCCGAAGACCTCATGCGCAAGATTATCGAGCCACCAATAGGCCAAACAGGCGACAATCAGCCCGATGGCAACGACATCGAGCAGCAGGCGCAGACGAAAGACGGCGTTCATTCGAATTCGAACCGGCGCATGTCGTTGAAGGTATAGAGGAAGTCCCGGTCTGCCCGCGATGTGTGGCAGCGCTGGCAGCGCGCCGTGTTCTCTTCCATGTTGATCGAGCCATCGGGCTTGAACCACTGGAACTGCCAGTCGGCGGTGCGGCGGTTTTCATCATAGTCCTGCCCCCAGCCCTCGCCTTTTTCCATGATGAAATAACGGAAGACCTCGCCACCGCGATAATCGACCAGCGCCACATGCGTACCGTTGGGGATCGGCTCGCCCCGCTTGACCGCCTCGATCGCTTCCCGCGTCGTCATGATATGCTCCGTCACCTCACCCCGCGTCACCGTGGTGTAATGGACGAGCTTGCTGATATCCGGCATGGTCGCCCGCGTCGGCTCTGCCTGAACCTGCATGCCGACAAGCACGACGGCGCCAGTGACGAAAGCGGCAGCAGCCGCCATCCTGAAAACCTTATTCATCGGCGCCCCCGTTTTTCAGGCCATATTGTGCGTCGGTCACGTGTTCCATCCACTCCACCGTCTTGCCATCAAGGGCTTCCGCAACGGCGATATGCGCCATGCCGCTTTCGGGCGATGCCCCGTGCCAATGCTTGACGCCGGGCGGTATCCACACCACGTCTCCGGGAACGATCTCCTCAATCTCGCCATCCCAGTGCTGCACGCGCCCCACGCCCTCCGTCACGATCAGGGTCTGACCGAGTGGATGGGTGTGCCAGGCGGTTCGGGCAGCCGGTTCGAAGGTAACGAGGCCACCACCGACCCGGGCGGGCGATGGCGTCTGAAACCGCGACTGCACTGTCACGGAGCCAGTGAAGTTTTCCGCAGAGCCTGCGGTCGCAGTCGCAACACTCGACCGCGCAACCTTCACGGCGCGATCGGGTTCAGCAAAAGCTGCGGTGGCGCTCAGAGCTGCAGCGACAGTAACCAGCGATGTCGTGTTCATGGATCAGTCCTCCGCAAACACGTCTTTGGCGATCGCGACAGCCGAAACACCACTCGGCCAGCCGGAATAGAAGGCCATATGCGTGATGGTTTCGACGATCTCCTCCTCCGTCAGACCATTCTGTCGGCCAAGACGGATATGCGAGCGCAACTGATCGGGACGATTGAGCGCAATCAGCGCCGTGATCGTCACAAGGCTGCGGTCGCGTTTGGAGAGTTCGGGGCGTTCCCAGATATCGGCGTAGAGGACACCATCGGTCAGTTCGGCGAGCTTTGGCGCGGTCTCGCCCATCAATTGCTGGGCACGGCTCTGCTGTGGCGAAGGTGTCGTGGTCTGGGCTTGGGTCATCGTAACGGAACCGAGAATGAGAGTGACGCTGGTGGCGAAAAACAGGCTTCTGGTCAGTCGTTTCAAAGGGAACTCCTTGCATGGCAAAGGGGATGGCCGGGGCGATGCGGCATGGCAACGCCCTGACCTGTTTTCGAGGGGAATGAAAAAACGGGGCTGTTTCAGACGAGCGTTCGGCCGAAGAACGGGGTCAGCTTGTCGAGCGCCGCATTGACATATTCCGGCACCCAGTAGGTTTCGATGTGTCTGGCGCCGGCAATCCTGAAGAGTTCCTTGTCCTTCGTGCCGGTGGCCCGGGGGAACGCGTCTTCCGTCATGTAAAGCGTATCGGCTTCGCTGCCGGCGATCATCAGCAAGGGAACGTCGATCAGCTCGATCTCGTCGGTCGCATCCCAGCGCATCAGATCCATCAGGCTGCTCATGGTGTAACGGAAGGTCGAGCCCGGATGCGCATGGGTGCGCCAGTAATAGTGATAACCCTGGCGATAGAGATCGAAGGGCAAGGCTTCGATCTGCGCATCGGTCAGGTTGGCATCACCGGCATAAAGCACCTCTCCACCGGCCGCTTCCTGAGCGCGGGCGGCGGACGCCTGCTGCAGCCGCGTCTGGATCGTTTCGAGCTGCGAGTCCTGAAAACCGTTGCGGCGAACGCGGCCGGAATTGAACATGCTGAGCGTGGCAACCGCCCTGAAACGCTTGTCGGTCTTGGCTGCTGCCAGCGAGTATCCGCCACCGCCGCAGATGCCGAGCAGCCCCAGCCGCGCCGTATCGACACCCGGAAAACGGCTGATGAAATCGGCCATGCCGTGAATGTCCTCGATGCGATGCTGCGGTTTGTCGACGCTGCGCGGCGCCCCGCCGCTTCCGCCCTGATAGGCGGCGTCGGCCGTGATGGTGATGAAACCGCGCTCCGCCAGACGCTGGGCGTAAAGCCCGGTGGTCTGTTCCTTGACGCCGCCATTCGGGTGAGCCAGCACGATGGCGGGGTGTTTCTGCGCCGGGTCGTAATTGGCAGGCGTATAAACATTGGCAACGATATCGAGACCATCGAGCCTGTATGTCACCGGGTGGATATTCACCTTGCCCGGTTCGTTTTTGGTGATCGCACCGTCATAGACCAGTGTGAACGGGTTCTGTTTGTAATCGGCTGCGACAGCCTCGGTCGTGCTCATGGTTGATACTCCGAAAATTGCGCCGGAAACGAAAAGCGCCGTGGCGCCGAGAAACTTGCGTCTCGCGCCGTTGATGATGTCATGGCTCATGCAGAGGCTCCTTGTCAGATCGGGCCGGGTTTTGCCCATGCGCCGCTCGCTCAATCGAGCGCCTTGTCGGTGAGGAATTGCGAGATCTGGTCGGCGATCTCGATATTGTTCAGGTCCGACATCAGAAAATGCGTGCCGCCCTTGATGCCCTTTTCCGGCAGGTGAACCAGCGTGGCGTCGCCACCGTGTCTGTTGACGGCATCGACCCAGAGCTTCGCCATCGCCAGCCGCACACGCCAGTTGTCCTGGCCGCGCTCGGCGGTCGGTTCGGTCGGGAAATTGTCGCCGTAATAGATGACGATCGGCAGACGGGTCAGCTTTTCGAAATCGGCAGCAGGGACCGCCTCGCCCTTCAGCGTGCCAGCCGCACTCGGCATGTCGGCAGGCACCTCACCTTCTGGAAAGATGAAACCGCTGCCCGGCTCCAGCGCCACGATGGCCTTGACGTTCGGGTTCCTGATCGCCGTCAGCCAGCCGGGGCCACCGGCCTGCGAATGGGTGAACAGAATGGCGGGACCGGTCCGGTCGAACAACGCCGACATGGCATCCGAAATCACCTTCGCATCAAAAGGACCGGTATTGGGTGTGACCGAACGGAAAAACTGGTCGAGTGCGGCCGGGTCACGCGAGAACTGCACGTTCCCGAAATAATCGGGCCATTTGCCGATGCGGAACTGGTCGAAAAACAACTGGTCGTAGGGCGTCGGCTCGATGGTCGTCGCCACCGTGCTGTTGCCCGCCCGGCCCCGGCGCGGCTGATCGACGAGATAGGTGGAATAACCGCGACGCAGGAAGATGTTCTGAAAACCCTCACGTCCATCTGGCGTGGTTTCCCAGCTTCGCGCCGACTGAAAGGCGCCATGCAGCATGACGATGGGCAGCGGCTTCGGGTTCTCCGGCACCTGATAGAAAACATAGGCGTGGTCGCCGTGGAGCGACTGTCCCTCGGCACCAGGCGCATTGTTGTTGTAGGTGCCCGGCGTCTTTGCCACCGTGCCGCCCACGGCAAAACTGCCCTGCTGCTGAATGACGATGGGGCCGGGTTTGACCGCCTCCGCCCATGCCGATGGCGATGCCATCAGGCCACCAGAGAGCACCAGTACCGACGCCAGCGATTTGAAATTCTGTCTCATCATACCCGTCTCGAGAATTGCGATGAGAAACGATATCGCGGTCGCTTTGACGGGATTAGCGGCTGGAAACCGGATGAGGTTATTAGCCCCACTTATCAATCACAGAGTGTTGATTACCATTTCGACCTTACCCGAAAAAATACCTCGGCGCCAAAGCGGCTGAAAACCGTTCAAACGGCTGATCGCATTCGGATTTTTACGAAATCTCGCAAAAAACGTCGCCACAAGATTGTCCAGATTCCCACGTTTGCGCGTTGATACCGGGAGTAGCCGTCTGCTTCGCTCCGCGGCTTACATCAACTGTCGTGGAGATATGCCGTTGGAGATAAAAACGCCTGCGCTCGATCCTGCCCTCCGCGCCACGGCATTTGCCGAACGTCGCGGTTTTGAGCTTGCGGTTTACGGCCGCACCGTTGCGGCGGTGCTGATGGCCGGAACGGCGTTCTGGGGGTATCACTATCCCAACAATCTCTGGGTCGCCGGGCTGTTTCTGCTGCTGGCGGCGATCGGTCTGCTACCGCTGGCAGCCGAAGAGACGCGTTACGAAGTCCCCTCACGCTATGCCTTCTTTGCCATGGATGCGCTGCTGATTTCGGCCGTCCTGTCCTTCGTACCATTGAGCAGCGGCGAGATGGTGCCGCAGAACCTCGTCTTTCTGACCAGCCGCGATCACTTCTATTACATCGTCATCGTCGCCTCGGTGCTGACGCTCTCCCCACGCCTCGTCGTGTGGACCGGTGTGTGGTGCATGGCGGGGCTCTCGGCATCGATCGGCTGGATCGTTTTCAGCCTGGGCGACTTCCTGACTTACGAAAACCTGCCGCTCGCGCCGAAACGGGAGGTGTTTTATTCGGTGGTGCTGAGCCCGCATTTTCTTGGCATGGCCTCCAGACTGCAGGAGGTGCTGATTATCGGCGCGGTCACGGGCATTGCCGCCCTCGCCGTCCATCGCGCCCGGCACATGGTACAGGCCAGAGCCGTGGCCGAGACCGGACGGCGGCGCATGCAGCGGATCTTCGGCAAATACGTGCCGCCGCATGTGGTACGCGAACTTGCCAGCAATGAAGGCTATCTCCGCCCGCAGATGCGCGAGGCAACGCTGCTGTTTGCCGATGTCGAAGGTTTTACCGCGCTATCGGAACAGCTTTTCCCCGAAGTGCTGATTGCGGTGCTGAACGAACTCTTTTCCGCCACCGCAGGCGTCATTGCCCGCAATGGCGGTCTTGTCGTCAGCTACATGGGCGATGCCTTCATCGCCTCCTTCAACGCGCCGCTGCCGGTCGACGACCATGCCGAACGCGCCATCGCCTCGGCCCGCGAAATCCTGCGGCTGACGGACCAGAAAAAATTTGGCGGCCACAGCCTGAAACTGCGCATCGGCATTGCCACCGGCCCGGTTGCCGCCGGGACGGTCGGCAGCGATGACCGGCTGTCCTACACGCTTTACGGCGATACCGTGAACCTGGCGCAGCGGCTGGAAGCGCTGAACAAGGATCATGACACGCGCTGCCTGCTGAGCGGCGAAACGGCAAAGGCGGCGGGCCATGCCGTCGGGCTGACCTATCTCGGCGCGGCGAATGTGCGCAACCGGCAAAAGCCCGTCGATCTCTATGTGCTGAACGACTGAAACCCTATCCGCGGTAACGCAGCGCATCGACCACCAGCGCGAAGGCTGGCGAGGCATGACGCCGGTTCGGATAATAGAGGTGGTAGCCCGCAAACGGCGCGCACCAGTCTTCCAGCACCCGGATCAGCTCGCCCTTGGCAATGTGCTCTTCCACCAGATCTTCCGGCATATAGGCCAGACCGAAACCGCGTTTGACGGCATCGAGCCGCATGGCGATGTTGTTGAATACGAGCTGCCCCTCGACACGGACCTTCAGTTCGTGGCCGTCCTTCTCGAACTCCCAGGCAAGAATGTTGCCATAGGTCGGCATTCGGATCTGGATGCAATTGTGGCTGGTCAGATCTTCGGGAACCTCCGGCCAGAGGTTCTGCTGAAAATAGGAGGGCGAACCGACCACAGCCATGCGCATTTCCGGGCCGATCCTGACCGCGATCATGTCCTTGGCCAGTTGTTCGCCGAGCCGCACGCCCGCGTCATAGCGCTCCGCAACGATGTCCGTCAGGCCGTAATCGACGGTGATCTCGACGTTGATATCGGGATATTGCGGAATGAATTTTTCAAGCGCGGGCGCAAGCACCGAGATTGCCGCATGTTCGCCGGTTGTGATGCGAATGGTGCCGGCGGGTTTGTCGCGCATGTCACTGAGCGCAGACAGCTCCGCCTGTATCTCATCGAAGCGCGGTCCCGCCGTCTGCAACAGACGCTCGCCCGCCGCCGTCGGTGAAACGCGGCGCGTGGTTCGGGTGAGCAGGCGAAGCCCCAGCCGCTCCTCAAGACCGCGCACCGTCTGGCTGAGCGCCGATTGCGAGACACCGAGCTTGACGGCTGCGCGGGTAAAACTCTCCTCGCGCGCCACCGTGACGAAGGCGATCAGATCGTTGAAATTTTCCTGCGGCATTTATTAGGTGTCCTTATAGCCTCATGCTGATTACTGCCTCTAATCGATAAGGTCGGCAAGGAATATCTTCAGAGCATCGAAACCGCAGCCTTGCCGTGGAGGACGGCCAAGCGCCCGCGCAGAACGGAACAAAGATGCCCGACAGACACTTGACCGCCTCCCCGCAACACAAAACCGCAATCCTCGCCATCATCCTCATCAGCTACGTGATGATCGTGCTGGACATATCGGTCGTGTTGACCGGACTTCCGAAAATCCACCATGAACTCGGCTTTACCGATGCCGGCCTTGCCTGGGTGCAGAGCGCCTATACGCTGACCTTCGGCGGCTTCCTGCTTCTGGGTGCACGCGCCGGTGACATTCTCGGCCGTCGCCGCATGTTCATCACCGGCATGGCGATCTTCACGCTCGCCTCGCTTGCCATCGGCGCCTCGCAATCCGCCGCCTGGATGCTGGCGTGGCGAGCCATTCAGGGTCTCGGCTCGGCCATTCTCGCGCCCGCCACGCTTGCCCTGCTGCAAACCAATTTCGAGGAAGGCGATGAACGCGTTCGCGCCGTTTCGCTCTACAGTGCGGCGGCCGGTGTGTCGGCGACTGTCGGCCTGATCGTCGGCGGGCTGCTGGCCGACTGGCTGTCCTGGCGTGTCGGCTTCCTCATCAACCTGCCGATCGGCATTGCCATGATCCTTGCGGCCCGCGTCTACATCAAGGAAACCGGCAGACAGCCCGGCACCTTCGATATTCCCGGTGCGCTGACCTCGACCACGGGCATGAGCGGCCTCGTCTACGGTTTCATCCGTTCGGCGCAGGCCGGATGGGACGGCACGACCATCGGCATCATTGCCCTGTCGCTCGTCCTGCTTGCCACCTTCGTGCACATAGAACGCCGCGCAAAACAGCCGATCCTGCCGCTGCGCCTGTTTTCGGATATCGAACGTTCCGGTGCCTATGGCGCCCGCGTTCTCTACCTCGGCGCAATGGTCGGCTTCTTCTTTTTCACGACGCTCTATCTGCAGGAAGTCGCAGGGCTGCGCCCAGCGCTCACAGGCATTGCCTTCGTTCCGGCCACAGCCCTGCATGTGCCCATTGCCATGATCGTGCCGCGCCTGATCCGCCGGTTTGGCCGCAACGCGGTGCTTGTTGCCGGCATGATAGTCGGTATCGTGGCGATGGCCTGGCTGAGCCGCGCCGGCGTCGGCTCCAGCTACTGGACGGCGATTGCCATGCCCATGCTGCTGATCGGCATCAGCCAGGGTCTGACGCTGAGCCCGCTCACCTCATCCGGCGTTGCCCGCGTGGACAATGCGGATGCCGGTGCAGCCTCCGGCGCGGTCAATGTCGCCCACCAGATGGGTGCTTCGGTCGGCCTCAGCGTGTTGATCGCCATTGCGGCCATCGGTTCTGCTGGCCTCAGCGGCGCTGACCTGACGGCCTACCGTGTGTCCCATGCCTTCGATGCCGGAACGGTTATGCTCGTGCTGACATTGATCATTGCCCTTCTGACAATCGTGCCTGCGGCCTCGCGCCAGGCAAACTCCAACGCCGTGCCGACTGAGCGCACGGCCTGACCCGAAGGAGAATAAAATGCAAAATCGCAAACTCGGAACGCTCAACGTCTCCGCCCTCGGCCTTGGCTGCATGGGCCTCAGTTTCGGTTATGGCGCAGCGATCGACACGAAGGACGCCATTGCCCTGATCCGCGCCGCCCATGACCGTGGCGTGACCTTCTTCGACACCGCGCAGGTCTACGGCCCCTTCACCAATGAAGAACTGGTTGGCGAAGCGCTGCAGCCGTTCCGCGACAAGGTGGTCATCGCCACCAAGTTCGGTTTCGAACTGCCGAGCCCGGATGGCGGCCAGCACATGAACAGCCGCCCCGATTACGTGCGCCAGTCGGTCGAGGCCTCGCTGAAGCGCCTGCGCACCGATGTCATCGATCTGCTTTATCAGCATCGTGTCGACCCGAACGTGCCGATCGAGGATGTGGCGGGCGTGGTGAAGGACCTGATTGCCGAAGGCAAGGTCAAGCATTTCGGTCTTTCCGAGGCCGGTGCGCAGACCATTCGCAGGGCACATGCGGTGCAGCCTGTCACGGCGCTGCAAAGCGAATATTCGCTGTTCTGGCGCGAGCCGGAAAAGGAGATCATCCCAACGCTGGAAGAGCTTGGTATCGGCTTCGTGCCGTTCAGCCCGCTCGGCAAGGGTTTCCTGACCGGCAAGATCGACGCCTCGGCAACCTTTGCGCCCGGTGATTTCCGCAGCGTCGTGCCGCGCTTCCAGGCCGAAAACCTCAAGGCCAACACGGCACTGGTGGAAGCCCTGACGCAGATTGCCGACGCCAAGGGCGTGACACCGGCACAGATCGCCCTCGCCTGGCTTCTGGCCCGCAAACCCTGGATCGTGCCGATCCCCGGCACCACCAAGCTGCACCGTCTGGAAGAAAATCTCGGTGCCGCGACTGTTGAACTGAGCGCGCAGGATGCCGCCGAAATCGCCGACGCGCTGGCGAAGATCGATATCGTCGGCGACCGCTACCCGGCCCATCTGCAAGCCCGCGTCGGCAAATAACAACGGGAGAAACCCCATGAAAACCAGAACAATCGGAGACCTTGAGGTCTCCGCCCTCGGCCTTGGCTGCATGAGCATGAGTTCGGCCTATGGCCCGGCCGCCGACCGGGGCGACATGATCGCGCTGATCCGCCATGCCCATGACAGGGGCATCACCCTGTTCGACACCGCCGAAGCCTACGGCCCCTTTGGCAATGAAGAGCTGCTGGGCGAAGCCCTGTCACCGATCCGCGACAGGGTGGTCATCGCCACCAAGTTCGGTTTCGACATTGACCTTGAAACCGGCGAACGCCGCGGCGGCACCAACAGCCGCCCGGAGCATGTTCGCGCCGTGGCCGAAGCCAGCCTCAAGCGGCTGAAGACCGACCGTATCGATCTGTTTTACCAGCATCGCGTCGATCCGGCCGTGCCGATCGAGGACGTCGCCGGTGCGGTGAAAGACCTGATTGCCGAAGGCAAGGTCAAGCATTTCGGCCTTTCGGAAGCCGGTGTGGCGACCATTCGCAAGGCCCATGCCGTGCAGCCGGTGGCCGCCGTGCAGAGCGAATATTCGCTGTTCTGGCGTGGTCCGGAGGCAGAGCTTCTGCCGACGCTCGAAGAACTGGGCATCGGTTTCGTGCCGTTCAGCCCGCTTGGCGCCGGTTTCCTGACCGGCAAGATCGATGAGAACACCACCTTCGACCCGACCGACTTCCGCAACAGCGTGCCGCGCTTTACGCCGGAGGCACGCAAGGCGAATTTCGCGCTTGTCGATGCCATCACGGTCATCGCCGAAAACAAGCGCGCCACACCCGCCCAGGTGGCGCTGACCTGGCTGCTGGCGCAAAAACCGTGGATCGTACCGATCCCCGGCACCACCAAACAGCATCGTCTGGACGAAAACCTTGGCAGCGTCGATCTGCAACTGACCGCAGCCGACCTCACGGAAATCGACGCCGTGCTGTCCAGGATCGAGGTGGTTGGCGACCGGCTTCCCGAAGCCGCCATGAAGATGACGGGCCGCTGAGATGGATGGCGTGCCGAACTGCCGTTTCAGCTTCGATGCCATCGGCACGCGCTTCGAGATCGACACGCCGCAACCGCTTTCGACCATCATGCGAGAGCGCGTGCTTGAGCTGACGGAAGACTTCGACAGGCTCTATTCGCGCTTTCGCGACACCTCACTGATCGCAAAGATCGCCGCTGCCAAAGGCGGTGGTGTCTTTGCCTTTCCGCCTGATGCGGCGGTGATGTTCGACCTCTACGACCGGCTTCACACGGCAACCGATGGCGCGGTCGATCCGCTGGTTGGCGCCGATCTCGAGCGGCTGGGGTATGACCGCAGCTATTCGCTTGTCTCCACCTCTGACACGGCACCCTGCCCGGCATTGCAACGCCCGGCATGTAACCGCCCGGCATGGAACCGCGATGTCACGAGACATGGCGCGACACTCACGACCGGACGACCGCTGACCATCGATCTCGGCGCACTCGGCAAGGGCCGGCTTGTGGACCTGATCGCCGACCTGCTGAAATCGAAAGACATCGAGAATTTCCTTGTCGATGGCAGCGGCGACATGCGGCATCGGGGCAACCTGCCTGTGACCGTCGGGCTGGAAGATCCACGCGATCCCTCACGCGTTATCGGCATCGCCACGCTTGCCGATGGCGCACTCTGCGCCTCGGCGGTCAATCGTCGCGCCTGGGGCGATGGGCTGCACCACGTTGTCGATGGCCGCACCGGACGACCGACGCACGATGTCATCGCCACATGGGCGGTGGCGGCTGATGCGGCGACGGCCGATGGCCTTGCCAAGGCGTTGTTCTTCGCCCCGGCCGCACGTCTGAGGCAGGCATTCGATTTTTCCTTCGTCCGCCTGTTCGCCGATGGCCGCGCCGAAGTTTCCGACAACTTCGATGGCGAAGTTTTCACTGAGAAAGGACATTGATATGACCAGCCAGACCAGAACCATGCTGATGGCATCGGCTCTCGTGCTGACACTTGCCGGAGCGGCCGATGCGCAGGGCGTGAACCGCAGCCGATATGTCGATGGTGACTATGAAGCGACCGGCCAATATGGCGGCCAGCCGTCTTTCGTAACCGTGCGCGTCACCTTGAAAAACGACATCATCACTGCCGTCACGGTCACACCGCATGCCTATGTCCCAAGGTCGCTGGAACTGCAGCGCGCTTTTGCGGCGGCAGTGCCCGATGTCGTGGTTGGCAGGCGCATCGATCAGGTCAAGGTCGGCAAGCTGGCGGGGTCCAGCGGCACGCCGAAAGGCTTCAACGCGGCTCTCAGGCAGATCAGGGATCAGGCGGCGCGCAAAGCCGGATAAGACAACGGCCGGTCGAAACCGGCCGCCACAGATGTTCGGCGAAAGGTGTTATTCCGCTGCCGCCCGGGCATATTCCGCATCGGCTCCAAGCCGTGCGATGAAGGCCAGAGCCAGCGCGATGAGCGACAGAATAGCGCCTGCCCAGTTCGGTGAGGCAAGACCGAAACCGGCCGCAATGGTGGCGCCGCCCGCCCAGGCACCAAGCGCGTTACCGAGATTGAACATGCCGATATTGACCGAAGCGGCGATGGTTGGCGCACCGGCGGCATTGGCGCGGTCCATGACCAGCTTCTGGATCGGCGAAACCGTGGCAAAACCGAAGGCCGCCATGAGGAAGACCGAGGCCGAGGCGACCACGGCATTTTCAACGCCGGCCCAGAACACCATCAGGATGGCGGCCTGTGCGGCAAGCGTCACGAACAGCGTACCAAACAGCGAGCGGTCGGCAAAACGCCCGCCCACCCAGTTGCCGACGGCAAGGCCAAGACCGAAGAGAACCATCAGCCGCGCCACACCGGCTTCCGAAAAACCACCCTCCTCGATCATCATCGGCGCGATATAGGTGATCGAGGTGAAGAAGGCCGCCGGGCCGAAAACGGTGATGCCCATGGCCAGCAACACCTGCGGATCGGTGAAGGCACGCAGCTCGCGGCGCAGGGCAATGGCCTTGCCCGCCTTGATCTGCGGCACCAGCAAAGCAACGCTGACAATGGTGACAACGCCGATGGCGGCCGACAGCCAGAACACCAGCCGCCAGTCATAGACCTGTGCCAGCCATGTCGCGGCGGGAACGCCGACGAGATTGGCCATCGTCAGGCCGGAGAACATGAAGGCGATCGCACGCGCCTGCCGGTCAGGGGCCACCAGCGAGGCGGCAATGATGGAACCGATGCCGAAAAATGCACCGTGGTTGAAGGAGGTGATGATGCGCCCCGTCAGCGCAATCGACAGGGTCGGCGCGATCGCGGTGATGACATTGCCAAGCGTTAAGATGACCGCAAGACCGATCAGCATCGTCTTTCTGGGCACCTTCGCCCCCAGCACGGTCAGAACAGGTGCGCCGACAAACACACCCAGCGCATAGGTGGTAGCCATGAGACCGGCCGTCGGTATGTCGACGCCGAACTCCTGGGCGATCTGCGGCAGGATGCCGGCGACGACGAATTCGGTCAATCCGATACCGAAAGCGCCGACGGCCAGCGCGAGAAGAGCCAAGGGCATGATGAAACTCCAGATAGGCAATTGTCTTCCGAATAAAATTCGGCGTTAATGGCCATATGGTGGAATGAAATTCGGAGGTAAAGCCGAAATGGCAGCTGAAGTTGAAGAAAAAGATACGGTTCGGCAAACACGCCATCACCCTGCCGATATCGATGCGATCGACCGAAAAATATTAGGCGTGCTCGCCGAGGATGCCTCCGCCAGCTACGCCGAACTCAGCAAGATCGTGAATCTCTCCGCCCCCGCCGTGCACGAACGCGTCAAGCGTCTGAAGCGCGATGGCGTCATCAAGGGCACGGTTGCCCAGCTTGACGGCTGCAAACTCGGCCGCTCGCTGCTGACCTTTCTGGTGATCGATACCAGCAGCTACAGCGCAACGCGCGAATTGCTGAAATTCACCAAACGGCCCGAGGTCGAAGAACTGCATACCGTGGCGGGCGATGGCTGCGTGCTGGTCAAGGTGCGGGCTGTCGATACGGAATCGCTCGAAAACTTCCTGATGGAAATTCAAAGCCTCGAAGGGGTGCGCTCCGTGCGCAGTTATATCGCCCTTTCAACCTTTCTGGAGCGTGGGCCCTACCCCTGAACGGCAGACATCACGGCGTCACGGGCTCATGGCGTCATGGCGTCATGGCGTCGAAGATGGAACGGGGTTGATCGGGAGGGTGACATGCTGATTATTCTGGGCGGCCTGCCCGGTTCGGGAAAAAGCACCATCGCGCAAGCTCTCGCCGCACGCATCGGCGCCTGTTACCTCAGGGTCGATACGCTGGAGCAGGCGATCCGTTCGTGCCTGCCGGACGGATGCGATGTCGGACCGGCCGGCTACATCGGCCTTTACCGGCTGGCGGCGGACAATCTGCGGCTCGGCCGGACCGTGATTGTCGATTCCGTCAATGCAACGGAGATCACCCGCAGGGCCTTCAGGCAGGTGGCGACGGAGACCGACCGCCGATACATCGAGATTGAAATCCGCTGCTCGGATGCGACCACCCATCGTCACCGCGCAGAGACCCGCCCTTCGACCATCGAAGGCCTGACACCGCCCACATGGGCGGCAATCGAGGCGCGCAGCTTCGAACCGTGGTCGACTGACCTCAGCCTCGACACATTTCGCCTGTCGGTCGAAGACAGTGTGGCTGAGATCATGGCTTTGCTCTGATGGATTGTCCCCGTGAGAATTACCACCGCAATTGTAAGGTTCTGACAACCTTGAACGTTTAAGTTGAGCATCATTGCTTGTGATGCCCGGCGCTCAAGGAAGCCAAGATGCGGCGAAACATTGTTTTGACGATTGCATTCGGATTGGCAATTTGCGCCGGAGCTTTGCCGCTGCTCGCCGCAGTCTACATTTCACGCGAACGGGCCTTTGCGCTGGAAAGACGGCATCTGGCCGATTATGCCGACTGGACCGTGCAGCGCGGCGACCTCAACATTGCCCGCGCCCGCGCCGTGCTCAAGGTGCTTGCAGCGGAAAATCGCCAGTCCTGCACGCCCGACGATATTGCCCGGCTGCAGAAACTGACGACCGACGCACTCTCCGTCGATGAGATTGCCGTGACGAACAACGGACAACTCGTCTGCGACACCTGGGGGCTGGCCCGCACCGAGGCAACGCTGTTCGAGGACAGCATCGCGCTTTCCGAAGGCTATGAGCTCCGCCTCAATGGCGGCGGTCTCTCGGACCCGGTCGATGGCATGATCGTGGTAAGCCAAGGCAATTACCACGCGCTTCTGAAACGCGAACGGCTGGTTGATGTGCTGCACGACACGCCCATGCTGCTCGGCATCGCTTCGCTGGATGGCCAGCCGATTGCACTGTCCGGCGCAGCCGATCCGCAGCTTGTCTCGCGTCTGGTCGGCCAGGAAACCAGCGGTTTCAACGACAGGCAGGTCTTTTCCTCCCGGCGTGGCAAGGACTTTGCCGCCTTCGCCATTTCCAACCGCAGCGTCGTGGACTGGCGCACCGACGCCGAACTCTGGAAAATGATCCCGGTTGGCATCGGCATATCGCTCGGCCTCATCGCGTTGATTGCCTGGGTGTCGCGGCAGCGATTGTCACTGGCCGGTGAACTGGCAATCGGCATTCGTCGCAAGGAATTCGTCGCCCATTACCAGCCGATCATCGATCTCGCGACCGGCCGCTGCATCGGGGCCGAAGCCCTGATCCGCTGGCAGCGCCCGGATGGCTCCTCTGTCCGGCCCGATCTTTTCATTCCCGTTGCCGAGCAGAACGGCATGATCGGCCAGATCACCGAAATCATGGTGCGCAACGTGCTTGAAACCATGAAGGATGCGCTTGCCGAACACCGCGACATGCACGTCGCCATCAACATATCGCCGCAGGATGTGGAGGACGGCCGGTTCCTGACCCAGATCGACGATCAGCTCCGGACCATGAAGGTCCAGACATCGCAGATCTGGCTGGAGGTGACGGAGCGCGGCTTCATTCAGGCAGATGCCGCCAGCGCCACGCTGACCAGAGCCCGCGACGCCGGACATGTGATTGCCATCGACGATTTCGGAACCGGTTATTCCAGCCTGTCGATGCTGCAGAGCCTGCCGGTGACGGTGCTCAAGATCGACAAGTCCTTCATCGATGCCCTCGGTCGCAATGCCGCCACCAGCCTCGTCACACCACACATCATCGAGATGGCGCACAGCCTGAAACTCAAGATGGTCGCGGAAGGCATAGAAACCGCCGAACAGGAAGCGGTTCTGCACAAGGCCGGGGTGCAATATGGGCAAGGCTGGCTCTATTCGAAGGCCCTGCCCTTTGAGGACTTCATGGCGTTCTACGAGCGGCGCAACGCCGATATCAAGGGCGGCGCCAAGATCATCCGCCCGGTTCACTTCAGCCATTCACGTTAAGGCCGTCAGCCCGCACTGCGCGTGTGCTCGAAACAGTCGATCAGCATTTCGGTCAGCACCCGGACCTTTCTGGAAGGGTGCTGCCCCGGCGGGCGGATGACATAGATGCCGGCCGGCGGCGGCGGATAGCGGGTCATGACCGGCACCAGCGCACCGGAGGCGATGTGTTCGCCGGTAATGCCATCCGGCAACCAGCCGATGCCGAGACCGGCCAGCGCCGCAGCGGTCAGCGCCACGGCATTGTCGGCCTTGAACCGTCCGCGCGGATAGACCGTGATCGTCTTCTCTCCATCCAGAAACTGCCAGGCTTCCGTGCCCTGCATCAGCGCCTGATGATCGACAATTTCGGCCGGTGTCTTCGGCTCGCCATGTTTCCTGACGTAGTCGGGGCTGGCGACCAGCTTGCCGTAAAGCGGGCCGACACGTCTGGCAATCAGGTTGGAATCCGCCAGATATCCGACGCGAATGGCGCAATCGAAACCCTCTGCAATCAGATCGACAAAGCGATCGCTGTAGGATGTGTGCACATTGAGCTGCGGATGGCGCTGCGCCATCTGCGCAAGCACCGGGGCAAAATGCGTCGGGCCGAAGGAAAGCGGCACGGCAATGCGCAGGCGCCCGCAAAGCTCTCCCGCCGGCAGGATGGTTTCTCTGGCTTCATCGATTTCGGCGCAGGCTCTGGCCGCATGATCGCGAAAGGTGATCCCGGCCTCGGTCAGGGCGGCACCCCGTGTCGTGCGGGCCAGAAGCTGGATGCCGAGTTCCGCCTCCAGCCGGATCAGCCGGCGGCTGACAATCGATTTCGACAGGTTGAGCCGCCGTGCGGCCGGTGAAACACCGCCGGCTTCGGCAACTTCCACGAATGTCCTGAGGTCTTCGATATCCATCTGGCGTTCCGGTTTGCGCGACACAGCTTGTCGCAAGTCAGCACTATCGTAGCGAAAAACGCAATGACAGTGTTCGCGCCACAGGCTGCGCCGCTGTCAGCGCAACCCTGTCGGCAAACGAACGTCACACCCAAAACGACAGCAAGAGGATGCATTCATGACCTTTCGTAACGGCCTTGCTTCACTCCTTCGCCCCGAAGATTCGGTTCTGGTTCTGATCGACCATCAACCCTACCAGCTTGCCAACCTGAACAGCCACGAGCCGCAGATGGTGGTCAACAACGCGACGGCGCTGGCAAAAGCCGCAAAGGTGTTCGGCGTCCCTACCATTCTGACCAGCGTGATCGCCGATCGCGGCGGCCTGATCTTCCCGCAGATCACCGATGTCTTTCCGGGTCAGGAGGTGATCGACCGTACCTTCATCAACACCTGGCAGGATCAGACCGTGGTGGATGCCGTCAAGGCAACCGGACGCAAACAGCTCATCATCGCCGGTCTGTGGACCGAGATCTGCGTTGCCATGCCGACGATCCAGGCGCTGGGCGAAGGCTGGGATGTGACGGTGATTACCGATGCCTCGGGCAGCGTGTCCGTCGAAGCCCACGAACTTGCGATCCAGCGCATGATCGCCGCCGGTGCCAACATGATGACATGGCTGGCACTGGCCGCCGAATGGCAGCGCGACTGGGCACGCACCGAACACGCCGCGGAACTGACGGATATCCTGAAGCACCATGCGGCAGGCAGCGGCATCGCCTATCTCTGGGAGCAGCAGCTTCTCAACACCCCGGTCCCGACCACGGCTGGCTGATCATCGGCGCGGGGGTGGAGACCCCATCCCCGACGCCGGTTGCCGCATCGTCTTCTGGCAGAACTGCGTCATCATCGATCATTGCACCGGCTGCATTGCCGGGCGTAGAACAGGCCCGTTTCAGAACGAAATGTGCATAAGGAGATCGAACCATGGGCAGATTCAGTGGCAAACGCATCTTGATCACCGGTGGCACAAGCGGCATGGGACTGGTTGGCGCAAGGCGCATCATTGCCGAAGGCGGGACAGTGCTTCTGACCGGCCTGAACGAACAGCGCCTGAAAGCCGCAGAGCGGGAATTCGCCGACAAGGCCGTGGTGTTCCGCAACGACGCCGCCGAACCGACTGCAACGGCTCTTGCCGAAACCGTGGCCTCGGCCGGTCCGCTGGACGGGCTGTGGCTGAACGCCGCCTTCGCGACCCTTGGCCTGCCGGAAGAGATTGATGCCGAAGGCTTCGACGCCATGATGGCGACCAATGTGCGCGGCCCGATGCTGCAGCTTGCAGCACTTTCGCCGCATCTCGTCTCCGGCGCTTCGGTTCTGCTCACCTCTTCCAGCTCGACCTATGAAGGGGCGGCCGCAACCGCGCTCTACGCGGCAACCAAGGGCGCGGTCGTCGCCATGGCCCGCTCCTGGGCGTCGGCGCTGGCGCCGCGCGGCATCCGGGTCAACACACTGGTCCCCGGCCCGATCGAAACCAACTTCCGCAGCTTTCTGCCGGATGAAGCGCGGCAGGGTTTTGAGGATTTCGTCGTCAATCAGGTTCCGCTCGGCCGGGCTGGCAGCGCAGATGAAGCGGCCGCCGTTGCCCTGTTCCTGCTTTCATCCGAAGCATCCTATGTCACCGGCAGCCAGTATGCCGTCGATGGCGGCCTCATCATGCAGTGAGTGTCGCACCATCGTCATCCGCCTGGTTTAGTCGACGCCCTATCGAGACCTCCCAGGACAGGACTGCATCGTGACGATGACGACATCGCCGGACAAGACGAACGCTCGGCCGGCTCCCAAACTTGCCGAAACCTTCATCCACCCGACTGTGGGACTGCGTGAGGTCGACATCGGCAGACACTGCGAAATCCTCGAGGCCACAAGGGTCGAATATTCGACGCTCGGGGATTTCAGCTATCTCGGTGAAAACTGCACGGTGGCAGATGCGCGGATCGGCAAATTCTGCGCCATTGCCGCATCGGTCAGGATCGGTGCACCGAACCATCCCATGCAGCGCCCCTCCCTGCACCGCTTCACCTATTGCACCGATTATTACTCCAGCGATGTCGGCCGCGATCACGCGTTTTTCGAAGATCGAAGACGCGCCATCGTCACCATCGGCAACGATGTTTGGATCGGCCACGGCGTCATCGTGCTGCCGGGCGTGACGGTTGGCGACGGCGCCGTTCTCGCCGCCGGTGCGGTCGTCTCACGCGATGTCGCGCCCTACACCATTGTTGGCGGCGTGCCCGCCCGCCTCATCCGCGAGCGCTTTTCCCGCGAGATTGCCGGGCGGCTGGCGCGGCTGGCATGGTGGGACAGGCCGCACGACGAGATCGTGGCGCGCGCTGGCGAATTTCGTACCGACGACATCGAAGAATTCTGCCGCCTCTGGGAGACGGATGGCGATTGACCGGGAATAAACGGCGATCTATCCCGCTCCTCAAGCCGGGGGCCAGCCATGACATTTCTTTTCAGCAGAACAGCCGCGACATCGACACCGATCCCGAAAACCGTCTGGCTGCTCGGGCTCGTCAGCCTTCTGATGGATATATCATCCGAGATGGTGCAGACATTGCTGCCGTTTTACCTGGTGTCAGGGCTTGGCGCGTCCGCAATCACCGTCGGTTTCATCGAGGGCATCTCAGTGGCGATCGCCACTGTGACAAAGCTGTTTTCCGGTGTCATTGCTGACTGGACCCGCAACAGAAAGATGCTGGCCGTGATCGGATACGGGCTGGGCGCGGTCTCGAAGCTCGTCTTTCCGCTGGCAGCCTCGGTTGATGCGGTGATTGCCGCCAAGGCCGTGGATCGGGTTGGCAAGGGCATACGCCGCGCGATGCGCTGATTGCCGATGTCACGCCACCGGAAATCCGCGGTGCGGCCTTCGGCCTCAGGAAATCACTCGATACGGTTGGCGGTTTTGTCGGCCCCTTGGCGGCCATCGGGCTGATGTTTGCGCTGAGCGGCAATGTCTCGCTCATCTTCTGGATCGCAGTCATCCCCGCTTTCCTTTCCGTCCTTGTGCTGATGTTCGGCGTGAGCGAACCCGACCAGCCACCACGCAAGGCAAGCCCGGCTCCAAGGATCGGCGAGATGCTGCGACTGAGCCGTGCGACATGGCTCGTCATCCTCGCCGCCTCCGCCCTCACCTTCGTCCGTTTCAGCGAGGCGTTCCTGCTGTTGAAATCGCAGGAGGCTGGTTTCCAGCCCGCCTGGATACCGATCACCATGGTCATCATGCACGCCGTTTATGGCCTGACCGCCTACCCGACCGGACGCCTTTCGGATATCATCGGGCCGAACGGGCTGCTTGCCGCAAGCGTTGCCGTCCTGGCCGCCGCTTATGCCGTGCTGGCGCTTTCGACCTCGATCCCCGTCTTCCTCCTCGGCATTGTTCTCTGGGGTCTTCACATGGGGCTCTCGCAAGGTCTTCTTGCCACGCTGATTGCCCAATCCGCCCCGGCGCATCTCAAGGGCACATCCTTTGGCGCCTTCAACCTGATGACCGGCTTCACCGTGCTGATCGGCAATGTCCTTGCCGGGTTCCTCTGGGAATTCTACGGCTCCGCCACCGCATTCACCACGGGCGCGGTCCTGTCGCTCTGCGCTTTGCCGGTGCTGCTGCTCGTGTCGAAAAAATCCACAACGCAAGCGTGAACTGGTATAGGCGTGGATCATGATCAGCATTCGACCAGCACGCCCCGGCGAGGGCGACCGCATCATGGACATCTGGAGAAGCGCGGTTGATGCCACGCATGGTTTCCCTGCTGCCCGAAGACCGTATCGCCCTCGATGAAATGCTCTGCGGTTTCCTGCCGCAGGCCCCGCTCTGGCTCGCGGTCGATGCGGCCGATCATCCTCTCGCCTTCATGCTGATCGACAGCGGCCATATGGAAGCGCTGTTCGTCGATCCGCGTCACAGCGGTAACGGCATTGGCACCGCACTCGTCCGCCACGGCCTCTCGCTTCATCCTGATATGACAACAGACGTCAACGAGCAGAACGATCAGGCCATTGGCTTCTATAAGAAAATGGGATTTCGTGAAACGGGCCGCTCACCCCTAGACGGACAAGGCAGGCCTTACCCGCTCATTCATCTGGCTTATGTGAACTGAGCCACGCACGCATTGCGGCATTGCCAAAACACCCTATTCTGCTGCTTTGACGAGCAGCTTCCGGAGGAAGGGGTGGCATGAAGCAGACGGCACTCATAGAGCATATTGCTGGCGGGCTTCGCGACGATAAGGCACTGGCTGGTCTTTTCCTCGGTGGAAGTTTCGGGCGTGGCACCGAGGACAGCTACAGCGATATCGACTTCATCGCTCTTGTCGAGCCCGACGCGCAGACCGCAACGATCACCAGATGGCGCGAATGCCTGCAGTCCATCACACCAATCGTTTTCTGGCGGCAACGCGGCCAGGGAAACGTTCTCGTCAATGCAATCACGGCCGACTGGCTGCGATGCGATCTCTCCGTCATGACGCCAGCATCCTTTACCGGGCGGGCCCGAAACACTGTCCGTCCGCTGATCGACAGGGACGACCGTTATGGCTCGTTACCGGAAACGCTGCCGGTCAAAGCCCCTGACACAGGCAAGGTGGAGTTTCTGATCGGCGAATTTCTCCGCGTCCTCGGGCTTCTCAATGTCGTGGTCGGCAGACGGGAATATGTAACCGCTGTCGGTGGCGCCGGCATGCTGCGCGATCATCTGGTGAGCCTGATGCTGGAAGCGGCCAATGTCGCCGGGCGTGGCGGAGCGCTGCATCTCAGCAAGGCCTTGCCCGAAGACGACATGCAAACTCTTCTGCGTCTGCCGTGTCCGAAGCCGGAAAGACAGGCGGTCATCGACGCGAATTTTTCCATCGCCGAGCAATTCCTGCCGCGCGCCCGCGCGTTGGCAAAGCAGCTTGAACTCCCATGGCCCGACGACTTCGAGCAGGCCACCCTGCAGATGCTGGCAAGGTCGCTGGGACCGACACCAGACTGGAATGCGCTGTCGTCCGCATCATGACGCAACCTTCACTAAGGTGAGCGATGCTCGGCTGTCTGCGTCTTTGAAGCTTCTGGCGAAGCAGCTATCATGTGCCGCCGTCATCGGGCGGCCGGGCATGTCTCTTTCAGGTGACAGCCTGTCATGGCAGTGCGGATGCGAGGTTCGATCATGGCGCAGAACATTTACGACAACGCGGCGTTTTTTGCCGGTTACAGCCAGCTTCCGCGCCAAGTGCAGGGTCTGGATGGTGCGCCGGAATGGCCGGCCATTCGCGCCATGCTGCCGTCATTGACCGGCAAACGCGTCGTCGACCTCGGTTGCGGTTTCGGCTGGGCCTCGCGCTGGATGCATGAGCAGGGCGCGGCCTCGGTGCTTGGCATCGACCTCTCCGAAAACATGATCGAGCGGGCACGCGCCGACACGCCCTACCCTGCAATCGACTATCAAAGAGCCGATCTCGAAACGCTTGAATTGCCGAAGGCGTCGTTTGATCTCGCCTACAGTGCGCTCGCCTTCCACTATGTCAGCGATTTTGAGCGCCTCGTTCGCATGGTTCATGCCGCACTCGTTTCAGGCGGCGATTTCGTCTTCACCATCGAACATCCGATCTTCATGGCCGTCGATAAGCCGCAATGGATATCCGATGACGACGGACGAAAGACCTGGCCGGTCAACGGCTATTCGATCGAGGGAGAGCGGCGCACCGACTGGTTCGCCAAAGGCGTTCTCAAATACCATCGCACGATGGCAACGACGCTGAACAGCCTTGTCGCCACCGGTTTTACCATCCGCGAAATCAGGGAATTCGCCCCGACGGCGGACCAGATCAGGCAGTTTCCTTCACTGGCTGAAGAACTTGAGCGCCCGATGATGCTGCTGGTCGCGGCACATCGCCCCTGACGGACACCCCGCCCCACACCTCCCATTCCATGCCGGCCGGAGCTGCAATGTCGTTTGATACGAATGATATCGAGATGTTTTTCTCTCTGGAAACCAGCCTGCACCGCCCTAAGGTCAGATCGTCGCCGCAGGCGGTCTCCGATCTGCTGGCCGATGACTTCGTCGAGTTCGGCAAGTCCGGCCGCGTCTACGACAAGCAGATCACCATCGAGGCGCTGGCGCAGGAAGAGGGATCGGTGTCGACACCACCGCTGGAGGTCGCCGACTTTACCGCAAAACCACTGTCGGAAGATGTGGTGCTCGTCACCTACAAGAGCATCCGCCCGCTGGCGCAGGACCAGCAGAGCAACGAGGCGCTGAGAAGCTCCATCTGGAAACGCATCGACGGTCGCTGGCAGATGATCTTCCATCAGGGAACGCCAGTTCCCGTTTGACGCGTATTTTCTGCTGTCCTTGATGGATGTGGGAGCGGGAGAGATCATCATCCTGTTCACCTTTGCAACACGGCCAAACCGCGGAGCCAGGAAGAGAAAAAAACGAGCAATCGAGCGCTTTTTCAACCCGCTTGCGCACGATCAAAATGAGCGTTACCACAATCATGAATTGAGGGGCGGGACATGGAATCATTCGCGTATGACGTGCTGCAGATGGGGGCGTGGCAGACGCTCTTTTTAGTTTGGGGTATTGTGAGCGTCTCCGGCCTGTTGGCGGGCGCCCTGATACAGCTTCCCTGGAAAATGGGGCGATCTGCATACGTCCTGTCTAACGGATTTTCGTCGTTTCTGGTCGGGCTGACTTCCGTGTTGTCGTTAGCGGTGCCACATGCATCGGAAAACGGCTACCTCTCGCTCATTGTCGCCGCTTACTATGGATCTCTCATACCCATTGGTGCCTTTCTTGGCATCACTGCGGCGGCTCGATCACTCGATGCATATGGAACACGCAACAGATATATCTTGTCGTTCATTCCTGTCGCCAATCTTTTTCTCCTGTTTGCCAAGCCTAAAAACCGCACCAGAACAAGCGGCATGAAAGCGACTGGCATCATTCTGCTCAGCTTCATTCTTGCGATGGCGGGACAGTTAGTGTCGATGCGTGTCAAGGACACGATTGAGAAAAGAAACGCGACCGAGACAGCCTCTGACGACAACGAACAGAGCCTCATCGCCGAACGCTACGTCCAGCTCATTTCCTCCCGGTCCGACAACTTTCCAGACGCTCCGGTGAAGGCGACCAAGGTCGCGGTCAAAGCTGACACCAAAACCCTGATCCAGGTTTTGCAGATCGAGGCCCCCGATGAACAGCAGGCTCTACTTATCCGCGATGGCAGCATGTACGCGCTCTGCAACGCGGAAAACTTGAAGACGCTGTATTCATCAGGCGCAGCCGCAATGTTCAGCTATCAGGACAAGGCGGGAAAAACTCTCGATACGGTGACAGCCAGCACCTCACTCTGTGAGATATGGAACACCGCGGTCGATGACGGAATGACAGCGATTGCAGCATCTGAAAAAACACCGGTAAAAATGGACGAAGTGTCGACCCTCATCCGAATGTCCTACGCCGATAAAACCCTCACCCGCTACATCACACTGAGCATCGCCTGGCCCGACGGGGTAGAGGCAGAGGTCATAAGCGGCGAGTGTCAATTACCGCTATTCCAGGTGAACGTGGGTTTAACGCTTCGGAACGTCTACCTTACGGAAACAGGCGCACCGCTCGCTGCGATTTCCGCCGACTGGGATACCTGTCAGGCTCTAAGCAACCCGGAGCGGCCCACACAGCCAATCGACGATCCTTTATGAGATCCAGGCGATGATCGGATGACGGCTGGCAGCAAGAGCTGATTGCTTGTCCCTTATTTGAAAAAGTTATTATCACAGCCCTTAATTGAAAGAAAAAGGCATGGACACAATCGCGGCTGCGCTGGGATGGAGCATGCTGGCGATGCTCTTCTGGCAATGGGGCATCATGGCGCTTTCAGGCCTGTTCGCGGGTGCCCTGATACAACGCCCGTGGAAGCTTGGCCGCGCCGCGTATTTCGCGTCGCTCAACCTTATCTTCTTTCTGTGGGGAGCAACGTCGTTTCTGGGAACACTGATGCCTCACGCAGCGGCGAATGGCTATGCATTTGCCGTCGTGGCAGTATTTTTTGCCGCCATCGTGGTCTTAGGCGCGATCACCGGTATCTGTGCCGCGTCGCGGTCCCTTGATGTGTTTGGTACCCGCAACAGATGGCTTTACGCGTTCATTCCCTACCTGAACCTTCAACTGCTGCTGCCGCCCTCATCTTACCATCCGAACCCAGATCGTGTCGGCCCCATAAAAGCGGCGGGGCTCTTCACCCTTGGCCTCACCCTGTGTGTTGGCGGACCGCTGATCATCCCGTCAATGTACAAGCCTTTCCTGCAGGCCATGGATGAATTGCCGCACCAGTCTCCTGAAGAAGCGATGAGAATGCAGTTTGAGACATTCAAACCGCATATCATCAAGAATTTTGCCGGCAGGCTTCCCTTGCCGATCGACGACAACAGGACTTTGATCGACGTAAAAGTCATAGGCAGAACCCTTATCCGCACGATTAAAATTCACGGCGATGCTGAAGCGGATACCGATCTGCTCACAGCTTACGAAACTAACGATGCCTGTAACTCACCGGAGGTCGAAGAGGTTTTCGATTGGACCGGAATTGCCGAAACCCGTTACTTGGACAAGAACGACCAGCCCATCGTAAACGTGACGTTGACGCGGTCTTCGTGTGAGGTCTGGAACAAGAACAGAGTTGAAGCGACGGCAGCAAAAGCGGATCGAAAGTCGCTTGAACGGAGAATTACCGCCGCGCAGACGACAGGACGTTCCCTCGCCCACAGACAGGCGATGCAAATCGTATCCGATATGAGCCTGAAACCTCCGATGAACATGGAACCTGGGCTTACGCTTACAGCGGTAAAAGCAGAATCTGACGCCGTTCTGCTTGTGATAAGCGCAACGGGCAACAAGGGAAAACCCGAGGAAACGAAGCTCCGCGAAATCTACACACGCTGCACCGACCCGGCCATCCGGAGAGAATTCTTTGACAGGGGCGTCAGCATATTGAGCCGTTACCACAATCGCGACGACAACACTGTTCTGGATGTGCGGATCAACACGGCTCAATGTCAGACCCTGGATGAACAGATCGACGCCTATATCGCAGGTCTGGCGAAGGTGAACTTTCTGGAAGGAGTTGAATATACGTATCATCCACCGCGTTACACGAACAAAAACTATATATTATATCTCTTCATGTCTGGCCCGATTTCCGCCGGGTTTGATGCCGATGCGAAAAAACGCATGTGCAGCGCGCCTCATTTCCAGACAGCCCTTCGTCTCGGCGTAACGATCTGGGCAATCATCATCCGCAATAGCGACGAACCGTCGAAACAACTCTACGTGGACCGCGCCACCTGCGGCGTTTGAGAGCCACCGGTCGTGCCGCCTTCAGGTCTCCCTGCCGACAATCCCGGCGATGAAGGCGGTTTTTTCCGAGGTGTAACGGTCGCCATCATAGGGAAAACGGGCAGCAAGCCGGGTTTTCAAGGCCGCATAGGCGGCAGCCGTCTGCGGATTCTGGCGCAGGTGGTTTCGAAACAGCATGCGGGCCTGATGGGTCCGGTTTTCGGGCGGGCAGAGATAGACCCTGAGCTGCGGCGCGGAATCTCTGTCGAGGAAGGCCCAGATATCATCAGCGTGGCGATTGCCACGCGGCTCGAACCCGGCCTGAACAAGCACCGCGCTCGCATCGGCAATGTCACCGGGGCCTGACACGGTCACATCGATATCGATGACGGGCTTTGCCGAAAGCCCGGGAATGGCGGTGCTGCCGATATGATCAATCGCCACGACCCGGCCGGCGAGCATGGCCCGCAACCGCGCTGCAGCGCGTTCGAAATCTCGCGGCCAGTCCGGATCATATGCAACGATTTCAACCAAGGTCGGCATGGAAAACCCCTGAAAACACCGCCATCCGTTTGGACAGGCTTTGTCTGCGGAGATCAAGCCATTTTCAGCCCTGTCGCAACCGCCGCTCAACGATGCCGACATGGAAGTTGGCGCCGTGGATCAGGCCGTCGTCGTTGAAATCGTAGCTGGCATTGTGCAGCGGCGCGGAGTTTTTGCCGTTGCCGAGAAAGACAAAGCAGCCCGGCACCTTATCCAGAAAACGGGCGAAGTCTTCCGAGCCGGTCATCGGTTTGTCGGCGATATCGACATTCTCGCTGCCGTAGAGATCCTCAGCCAGAGACAGCACCTCGCCGGCAAGCGCCGCATCGTTGACCAGCGGCACGAACTCGCGGCTGTAGGCCACCTCTGCCGTGACATTGTAGGTCAGCGCCGTTCCCTCGGCGATGGTGCGCATCTGCTGTTCGATGCGCGCGCTGACGCTCGGGTCGAAGCTTCTGGCATCGCCCAGAATGCGCGCCAGACCGGGAAGCGCGTTGCGCGTGCCATCGGTAATCAGTTCGGTCACGGAGACGACGCCGATATCGGCCGGATCGATGCGGCGCGACACGATGGTCTGCAGGTTGGTGACAAGCGCGCAGGCCGCCACCAGAACCTCGTTGCCCCAATGCGGACGGGCCGCATGACCGCCAACACCTGACAGCGTGATTTCGAAATTGTCCTCCGCCGACATGATGGCCCCGGGCCGGGTTTGCAGCAGACCGACGGGAAGACCGGGCATGTTGTGAATGCCGTAGATTTCATCGAAGGGAAACCGCTGAAACAGCCCGTCATCGATCATCGCCAGAGCGCCCCGCCCCCATTCCTCGGCCGGCTGGAAGAGAAAGCGTACGGTGCCGTCAAAATCGCCCTCTTCCGCCAGGTGTCTGGCCGCACCCAAGAGCATGGCGGTGTGGCCATCATGCCCGCAGGCATGCATGACACCGGGGTTGCGCGATCTGTAAGCGTGGTCGGCTTGTTCGGTGATGCGCAGCGCATCCATATCGGCGCGCAGCGCAATGGAGCGGTTGCCCGTGCCGCGTTTCAGCGTGCCGACAACGCCGGTACCGCCGACACCCTCCACCACCTCATCCAGCCCGAACTCCCTGAGCTTTGCTGCCACGAAGGCGGCTGTCGCCCGTTCCTCAAAGCCGAATTCCGGGTTGGCATGCAGGTGCTGGCGCCACTCTTTCATGGCGGCGTGAAGCGAAGAAATCCCGTTCATGGCTTTACCTTTTGCGTATCTGTCAGTGATCTGACGACATCGAGCAGCACGTTGGCACCGGCGACAAGATCGTCATCTGCGGTAAATTCCCTGGGGTTGTGGCTGATGCCGCCAACGCTCGGCACGAAGATCATGGCCGAAGGGGCAATCCGCGCCATCATCTGCGCATCATGCCCTGCCCCGGATGTCATGCGCCGCGAGAAAAGTCCCCGACCGGAGACAGCCTGCTCGATCAGCGAAACGATGCCGCTGTCGAACACCACAGGCTCGAAACGCGCCAGCCGCTCCACGCTTATGCTGACCTCTTCCTCCTGCTGCAGCCGCGCCAGAAAGGCCGCCAGCGCAGCCTCCTCGTCCTTCAGGCGCTGCTCATCCGGGTCGCGCAGATCGACCGTGAAGGTGGCCCTGGACGGGATGACATTGATGGCGTTCGGCTCAAAGGCCATGGTGCCGACAGTGGCAACCGTGGGCGTGTTGGAGGCGGCGGCCCGCTCCCGCAGAAAGGTGATGACGCGGGCAGCGGCAAGCCCGGCATCGCGGCGCATGGACATCGGCGTCGTGCCGGCATGGTTGGCATCGCCTTCAATAACGACCTTCTGCCAGGAAATGCCCTGCAGGTTTTCCACCGCGCCAATCGGCAGACCCTCGCGCTCCAGGACCGGCCCCTGCTCGATATGCAGTTCAATATAGGCTTCCGGCTTCAGGAAACCGGGCTCATGCGGGCCGGCATAACCGATGCGGGCAAGCTCATCGCCAAGGATTGCGCCATCCGTGCCGATGGTTGCCAGCGCTTCCTCGATGCCGAGACCGCCGGCATGAACGAGCGAGCCCAGCATGTCAGGTGCGAAACGAACGCCTTCCTCATTGGTAAAGGCCGCAACGACCACAGGCATGGCAGGCACAAAGCCGTTTTCCGCAAGCGACTGGATAACCTCAAGCCCCGCCAGCACGCCGTAGCAGCCATCGTAGATACCGGCATTGATAACCGTATCGATATGCGATCCCAGCATCAGAGGCCGGGCGTCATGTCCGGCCTCTGGCCGCCAGATGCCGAAGATGTTGCCGATACGATCGATGGCCACCTCAAGACCGGCCTCGCGCAGCCAGGCGACGAACTGGTCGCGCCCGGCCTTTTCGCTGTCTGACGCGGCAAGGCGAATGAGGCGCCCTTCCTGATCCCGGCCGATATCGCCAAGCTGTCTCAACCGGCCAAGCAGCCGCTGGCGATCAATGGATATGCCGCTCATCAAGCCTTCTCCTCCGCGAGAACAGTGTCCGGCGACTGGCCGACAATCTCCTGATAGCGCAACGGATCGGTCGCGCCTTCGGTGTTGACCAGCAGCACGCGGGACGCATCGTTCAGACCGAGCGCCGCTTTGATGGCAGGATCTTGCGCAGCCTTGATGAGACCGGCAAGACCGACGCCGCCGCTTTCCCCCGAGACGATGGCGGGATCACCGGGCAACGGACTGGCAAGCAGGCGCATGACGGCGATGGCGTCTTCCTCATCGACAGTCATGAAGGCATCGGCCACCCGCGAGAGAATGCGCCATGCAACAAGCGACGGCTCGTAGCACTCCAGCATGGCCATGACGGTGGGTTCGCCATGCGGAATGACAACCGCATGCCCCGCCTTGGCCGACGCGTAGAGGCAGGCCGCGCGGGCGGGATCAACCACCGTGAACACCGGCCGCCTGTCGCCAAACAGCACCGCCATATGCCCGGCAACCGCAGCCGCAATGCCGCCGACGCCGGACTGGATGAAGATGTGGGTCGGTGGTTCAGCAAGCGCGGCAAGCGCCTCGGTGACGATGGCGGTGTAACCCTGCATCACCAGACCGGGAATACGCTCGTATCCCGGCCAGGACGTATCGGACACGATCGTCCAGCCGCGCTCTTCGGCAACGCGGGCGGCCTGCCGCACGGAATCGTCGTAATTGCCCTCAACGCGGATCATCTCCGCCCCGAAACGGGCAATGGCCGCAACGCGCTCATCGCTGACACCGGAATGCACGAAGATTGCCGCACTGGCGCCCACCAGTTGCGCGCCCTGGGCAACCGAACGACCGTGGTTTCCATCCGTGGCGCAGGCAAAGGTCATGGTTTTGGCAATGGCCAGAACCTCGCCGCTATCCAGTTCGGCAATATCGACCGTGCGCCCCAGCCGCCGCGAGGTTTCTTCCAGCACCAGCCGGATCACGGCATAGGAACCGCCCAGCGCCTTGAAACTCTTGAGGCCCAGACGATACCCCTCATCCTTGATATGGATGGCCCCGACACCAAGCTTCGCGGCAAGCGCCGGGAGTGAAACCAGCGGTGTGGCAGCATGGCCCACCCGGTAAGACAGGAAACGCGACACCTCGCTTGCCGCCGCACGGCCAAGCGTCTCCGCATCCGTTACATCCAGCGCGGCGCCATAAACAGGGTTTTCATTTCGAAGAAACATCGCCATCTCCAATCTCGGTTGAAGAAAACATATTGCATTCACGACGATATTTGCGCTGATATCCGGGCGCTTATTTGCAATTTTGTTTCATGAAAGCCGCCCGATGCGCCGTTCACAGCCACTTGACGATTTCGACCTGAAAATTCTGGCGATCCTGCAGAAAGACAATCTCACGCCGCAAAGAACGATCGGCGAAGCCGTCAACCTCTCCGCGCCCGCCGTGCAGCGCCGCATCAAGCGCATGACTGATATGGGGGTCATCAAGGCCAACGTCGCCGTGGTCGACCCCGACGCGCTGGGCCAGCCGATCACCATTTTCGTGGAAGTCGAAGTCATCAGCGAAACCGCCGCCCAGATCGAAGCCGCCAAGCAGCAATTCGCCAGCACCCCCGAAATCCAGCAATGCTACTACGTCACCGGCGAAGCAGACTTCGTCCTCGTCCTCGTGGTCAGCGACATGGCCCGCTACGAAACCCTGACCCGCGAACTGTTCTTCGGAAACAACAACGTCAAACGCTTCAAAACCTTCGTGGCGATGGACAGGGTGAAATCCGGGCTGGAGGTGCCGGTGGTGGTGGGGCGGTAGGGTTATCAGTCGGTCTAGTTCGCTGTTTCCGACCGGGATTTCTTAACTCAGGTGGTAGCTGGCGTACGAAAGGCTGCTGTCCATTGTTGTTGATGGTTGATGGCAAAATCAAAGCCGCGCGTATGCGAAGATTTAGCGCTGATCGATGTTCACGAGGGGTATACCCCTGCGGACACCCCCTGTGCTCCGGCTTATGTCCTTCTGGTCGCGGCGAACTCTGGGAAAGTGAGATCATACACATTTCCGAGAGTGCACTGGAAGCCAAACCGACAGCGTCCATGGGGGGAAATTGCTACCCGAAGTAGCTTAAATACCCCCTCGTAAAATCTTCTCGTTTTCCCAATCAGGTTATAAATACTTGTGCAAGCGATGACATCTCAACTGGCAATCCACATCAACTAACGCGCACGTATTGAAGATATTTTTAATCCGGGCGTGAAAAGCTACGCAGTAATCAGGTATTGGACCGCATCAGAATGAACGAAATCAATCCACCTCCATCTCTTCGTACCCTTGAATTGCTCATCACAGTTGTAAAAAAGCTCGTAGACAACAAGGGAGATCTAACCCGCACTTGGCTCAAACGTTATGTGTGCGACAATAACGACGAACTCGTCGATACCGCATTGAAGTATGGCTACGCCAAGAAGCTTCTGGTTTCCAAGAAGCAGGGGTACATCGGATTAGCAAAGGGCATTACACAGGCTGATGCAGTCATCGGTGAAGAGAGCTATTACCCCGAGATTGAACGCCAGCTGAAGCTGCTTTGGCAGGCCAACAACTATAGCTCGTCTGAGTACATCATTGAGAATACGGCTCGGCGAAACGCAAAGATTGTTGGGCCGTGGACACGCCCAGACCTCACACTGGTCTCGCACAAGAAGTTTCCGTACACGATCGGCCATGAGTTCGATGTCGTCACATTTGAGGTCAAGAGGCCGGACTCATCTAATGTTCTCGCCGTCTTTGAAGCTCTGTCTCATACAAGTGCCGCAACCAAAGCTTACGTCGTATTTCCTATAAGCCCAAATGATTGGACCGCGTCGGCGCCCGAACAGGAGATCCGGGTTAAAGACGAGTGTGCCAAACATGGCGTGGGGCTTATACTGATTGAAGACATCAGCACGAGCCCGAAACCCCATCACGTAATCAAAGCCCGACGTAAGGAAATTGACCACGAGCGATCGAGTGCATTTCTCAGTGCAGTGCTCACTCCTCAGGGCAAAGAGCAGATTGCGAAGTGGAAATAGCAGTGAAGTAACCGTCAACGGTAACTAGGCCAGTTTATATTGCGAGACATCCGGCCCTACCGGGCGAACTTGCTGCACAAAGGAACACAAGCCGCCTCGCAAACTACTTGCTCTCGACCACCGATCTTGCCTTGCCTTCCGATCAAGTTACGCAGTCAACCCATTGACCAGTCAGCTGGGCTGCGTGGGCTCTCTCGGTTGTGCGGATCAGCCTACTACTCGCTTGATCGCAAGACGGATTGCTCCGCTACCGGTCTACTCGAAGGGGGTAAGCCGTTTGGACGGAGCCTGAGTCGTGGCTATTTATCTTTTGGATCCCAATACAGGGTTACTGCCTTATGCCGAACGTAGAAATCGAGTCCGGACGCCTCATGTTTATGCGTTGAGCCGAATATTAATGGACTGCCGCAGGAGGAGGCCTGCGTCGACACCTCCGGATTGCGTGCAACTAGCTCCTCACGCCATTTGTCGATCAAATTCTTTGAGTTCTTCGCGAAGCAATAAAGTAGCACCTCGCCATGATCCTGGCCTGGAACCCCAGTCGAGTAGCGCGTTGTGAGTTGCTGAAACCCTTTATCCAACCACGAATAGGCGCCGTTTTTCTTAGCTTCTGCGAGCCACAGGAATCCATCTTTACCCCTTATCACGACGTCACAGTGTCCGTTCATGTGCTCGTCATGAGCAGCACGGAAACCCGCAGCTCTAAGCATGCTGCATATTTCTAGGGTCAGATCATCCTCATCACGGTCCTGCTTTTTGCTCTTATCCGTTTCGAGCTGATTACAGACATAATCTATAGCCTTTTGAACAGCCTTGACCTTGCCTTCATGCGTTTGGGCAAACAAGAAATAAATACGTGCCTCTTCAGCGCCTTCAACAACGTCATGCTCGCGCATTTGCGCAAGAACATCCTCTGCAGTTGCCATGCTCACGCCTCCCCGCCGACCAGTTGCGTCGTAAGCTGGAAGAAGGGAACTACCTTTGAGGAAGGTGCTTCAACTTCTGCCTTGGTCACCGGATGGAATAGCGTGTCAAAATCGAGTACGCGCTGAAATTGCTCAGAGGACAACTCATGAGTCACGCCCTCATCGTCAATAAACTTACCACCAGTTCTGAAGATAGCGATATCCGATTGGACCAAGATGTTGAGTGCTGCAATGATATCTCCAGTAAGAGTCTTGGCGTCAAGCATGTGCAAAATATCACTAACATGCAGGGACACTACCTTATCGAAGTCTCGCGCTGCAATCGCATCTACGATACCGCAGGCTATCTGTCCTGCAGGCATATCACTCCAATGGTCAACGATCTGAGCCTTTAAGCTATCGATCTTTATTGAAGTCCTACCCTCTGCCTTAATGCCAACACCGTCGAGCCTTGGCAGTGAATGCACCACCGCCATCGTCTTGATTGAAACAGTTATCATCCTCTGGAAGAGGGTAAGCAGATATTTTGGGTCACCCACTATTTCGTTGGCATAATCGTTTGCATCGGTGATAATACCGCTGTCTTTGTCTTGTTTAACCACCTGCCGTTCCATCACCCACTCAAGCGCAGGCTTGCCGTTGACCACATAATCGTAGGCTTCGAGCGGGACGTTCTGCATGGTGATGCGGTCGTTGTAGACAACGGTCGTCCGATCCTTTTCCTTACCCTTTGACGCGAACTTCATCTTCGTCACACGGTAGAACTTGATCGGATCTGCCTGAGCTTCAGGAATAAGCCGGTGATCTCCTTCCTTGAAGGTGACCATGTAGGGCTCTGCAGTTTCGAAATTGATGTGTAGGTCACTTAAAGTGCGGCCTGCATCTTGGAATGCTTTGAAGTCGCTGAAGTTACTCACCGCAGGTATTCGGGGCAACTGCTTGGATAGATTGTTCGCGAAACGCCGACGATAGTCAGGTGAGTGCAGCAAGCCGTAGATGTAGTAGAATACGTCTTCTTTTGTTATTTCCTCCCCCAAATAGGCTGTTTGGAAATAGGCAAGCCCTGCATCCGTAATGGCTGCGCGGCGGGTAGCATCAGCGCCGTCCTCCAGAGCCGATGCGAAAAGACCGTCATCCGGTATTGCCGGCCCGCATAGGTAGAGAGGGAAGCACTTGCTTTTTTCGATGAGATCGTAGTTGGGAATGGCATCGACCATAAGGACGGAAAAGCCGCTTCGCGAACCCTTCCCTGACAAGCACATAATCGGCGAGCCCTCGGGGACGCTGTCAAAGCTGCCAGCTCGCTCGATTAGACTGTTTTCATAGTAAAGCAGTTTCTTTTCGAAGGGGCGATACATTGATGTGCGGGTCGTTTCCGGCCTAAACTCAAGTCGACTGGATCGCAGAAAAGCCGTCTCAAGATCAGCCGACCATTTGATCTTCCTGGCATCCCGGTCGACAGTTTTGATAGTTTTTGCTTGGTCGATCTGCGAGTTGAATGCGGATATCATGCTTTGCACATTCAAGTGCAGCTTTGCGCTCGAAGGTCCGTAAACCCAAACATCGCGTTGAGTTGAAACACCGTTAGAGAATGTTTCGAAAACTACTGGAGCACCTCCAGACGACCTAGAGCCAATCTCGATGAAAGCATCAAAACTGCTATCTACTTGATCGAGCCAATCATTTTTCTCGTCGGGTGTTATATGTTTCCATCCTTCCGCCCTCGTGATCCCGTTGATGGAACCCATGTCGCGGATAGCATTAAGCTTTTGCGTTGTCGTTAGGTCTGGCCCAATGTCATGGAAGTAGATCTGGCCACGCTCCGTTCCCTTCGGATTCTTGGTCAAGACGGCTATGCAGATGCCCGTCATACTTCCCGAACCGAATACATTCTGACCTTCTCGGGCCGCCCCTTTTGAGAGCATGTTTTTGCGGATATCGCCTCTTAGATGAAAAACGTAGAGATTGCTGAACTCATCAGCCAGGCACTTGCGCATGCCGTCCGCATAGCCGCGCTCAATCCAAGCGCTACCGGATACGAAACCCATCACTCCGGCATCACCGATCCGGTCACTCGCCCAACGAAATGCTCGAATATAGCTGTTGTAGAGTTGATTTTTGAGCTTGGCAGTAGAACTCGCCGCATAGCTGTCGCGGATCGCAGTATCAAGTTGCGGATAGCTTATATTAGGAGCGTCATCATTCGCGTTTTCTTGGCCACCTGAGTAAGGTGGGTTACCAATAATAACGCGGATATCGAGCTCCTTTTGCCGTGTACGGCGTTGAGAGTTGTCAGGCAAGAGATTAGAGACCATGTCCCGCTCTTGCTCGTACATCTGGAAGGTGTCTGTTAGAAGGATACCGGTGAATGGTTGATACGGTGCGTCCTCGTTCAGACCACCTTGCGCCAGTTCGTGATAGACTGTCTCAATGTTTATGGCGGCTATGTAATAGGCGAGCAGCACAATTTCGTTAGCGTGAATCTCGTTCTTGTATTTGTGTTCCAATTCATCAGGTGCGATTAGCCCTGACTGCAACAACCTAGCAATGAACGTGCCGGTGCCGGTGAAGGGATCGAGAATGTGGACGCCCTTTGATCCGAGGGTCTGACCAAACTGCGACTTCAGCACGTCATTGACCGAATGAAGTATGAAATCGACCACCTCAACAGGGGTGTAGACGATGCCCAGCCGCTCGCTTAGCATGGGAAAGGCGTTACCGAAGAACTTGTCGTAAAGCTCGGTGATGAGCTTTTGGCGTCCCCGTGCGGTTTTCACATCAGCGGCGCGGCGTTCTACGCTAGTATAAAACTTCGCGAGGCTCTCGGATTCCTTTGAAATATTATGTTCATGCAATTGTCCAAGCACGATCTCCATTGCCTTAGAGACCGGGTTTTCTGTAGTAAACTTGCTGTCTTTAAAGAGCGCGTCGAAAACTGGCTTGGTAATAAGATGCTGAGCCAGCATCTCTATCGCCTCTGCCTCACTTATCTCCGGATTTAGATCGTCGCGCAGCTCTTCTAGAAACTCAACGAAGGCGTCTCGCTCGCGGCCCGGGTTGGCGACAATAGTGCTTATTCTTGTGATGTGAGTCTGGGCTATCTTGGCAATGTCTTTCGCCCATGTATCCCAATAGTCCCGCGTGCCACATTTCTCGACAATCTTTGCCATGATTGCACGAGTGAATTCATCGAAAAGAAACTCACCTTGCTTGTAGTCGCCATAGGGCTGCCTACGGTCAAGAGTTTCCCGCCCAATGCCCGGCCCATCCTTCCTCAGGTTGGACCTACTTGTCGCGAAGTCTTCTACAACTGTGGTCAGTTCTTTCAATTCAGTTTCTGAGGAAACTCTGACAAGCTCAATCTTGTCGCTAATATCTTCCCCAAGTTTCGCCTGGTTGATCCGCGCATCAAGACGTTCATCGTGGGCACGCAATGCGTTTAGAATCTGCCAGACAATCTTATACCTTTCGTTGTCGTTCAGGGCATCCTCAGGCTTGGTATTCGGTGGAATTGCGACCGGCAGGATCACATAACCGAGCTTCTTACCCTCAGCTCTGCGCATAACACGGCCGACCGATTGCACCACATCAATTTGGCTCTTGCGAGGGTGCATAAACATAATGGCGTCAAGGGCGGGAACATCCACTCCTTCAGACAAGACCTTAGCGTTTGTCAGTATACGGCAGGCGTCATCACCAGCGTCCGCCTTCAGCCAGTTTAACAATTCCTCACGGGCGCTTGCGTTGTAACTACCATCGACGTGCCGAACCTCGGTAGATACATAACGCTCAGCGTCTACAAACTCGTTGCCCGCATATTCGGCAACAACCTTCGTGAACTCTTCTTCAATGATCTGTGATTTGGCAATGCTCTGGCAGAAGGCAAGCGCTCGCTTCATCGGCCTCGGATCAAATGCGAGATCAGCTACAAGATCGCTTTTTGTCAACGCCTTGTAGCATCCAATTATCTTGGTTGCATCGTCCAGAGTGAGCTCGGGTCCGTCCTTAAGACGATTCTGGATTGTGTTTGAAACCAGCCCCTCATCCACGGCCAGTACCACGACCTTGTAATCAGTCAATAGATCGTTTTCAACGGCCCAACCAAAGCCACGGTGGAAGAGGTCCTTACCAAATTTGGCCTCGTCATCCATCGATGCAAGTTCAGCATCGTAATCATCGGCTTTGCGTTTGGCGGCGTCGCCGAAGATGCGTGGTGTAGCTGTCATGTAGAGCCGTTTCGTGGCTGCTACATATTCATTACTATGGATGCGTACAAAGGCGCTGTCGTCTTCGTCCTTAAGTGTAACGCCGGTCGTGCGATGAGCCTCGTCACAGATCACTAGATCGAACGCCGGCATACTATACTGCTTTTGGGCGCGCGTTAGCACATCGATCGAGTGATATGTGGAGAAGACCACAGTCATCTTGTCCACATTGGCAGAATTAACTTGCCTTGCGATTTTTTCCGGCTCTGTCGTGGCAGGGAAGGCTAGGTCATGAACATTTAAATCAAGACTGTCCGCGTCTGCATTACGGCCAATCTTCGTATCTGAACAAGCCGAGAAAGCCGTGAACTCTTTTTGACAGTCATTCTTCCATTCTCGCACCGTCTGCGACATGAGCGCGAGGGAAGGCACCATAAACAGAACACGTTTACCTTTTCCTGCCAGCGTCTCTGCAATCCTTAGACCGGTGAAGGTCTTGCCCGTGCCACACGCCATAATAAGCTTGCCGCGATCCGCAGCTTGTAGACCTTCTGCAACGGCTTGCAGTGCTTCGCGCTGGTGGTCTCTGAGCTCCTTTTTAGGGGCGAGGCTGACAGTGCCCGTGCGTACAAACTGCGACCAGTCGATCCGGCTTGCCTCTAATTCATTGGTTCCGATCCGGTTCCACTCTTTGGAGAGCTTGCCCAGCGTCTCCTTCGCGTTCCGGCTAAAGTCTTTCCGAGTGGTATCTGCGATTATCAGTCGCTTAAACAGATCGCTGGAGGCGGCAGATATGAAGCTATCTAGATCCGCTTTTTGAATGCTGTATTCTGGGGCGTAGAACTTGCACTGGATAGCTGCGTAACCTGACCCGTCTGCTAGCGTGGCGACGAGATCGATTCCAGTATCATTGCCACTCCATCCATGAGCTTTCGCCCATTCGCCAAACGGTACAACCGCAGAATAGTATTGCTTCTGTGTGCTATCATTTTGCAGAAACACTTTAACGACGCGCTCAAAATAGTCGCCTTTTTCGCGTTCGTTTCCGGAGGCTGTACGGTACGTATCTAGTAAATCGCTTAGCTGCATGTGCTCTATCGGTAAGGCTGATTCTATCCAGCTGTTTATAAACGGATCACCTGCATTCGTATCGATAGGAACGACATAAATCCACCACTGAGTGCGCCGAAGCTGAGATACGCGCGACAGAGTTCGAACTGAGGGGTGAAATCATATGTCCGGCATTGGCGGCATGGTTGTCCTCCGCGAGGGCCACTTCACAAATGATAACTCAAGATCCTATGGCACGCCTTGCCAAGCACTAGGGTGGGTGCCATCTAAGGCGCAGAAGGGGGACATCGTGTTCCCCTGTCATTTCGAGAGATCCCGGTTTCTAGGGCTTTTAAGCGATGGTGGGCGCTCCCTCCTGCGCAACCATTTTTACCACTCTGGGTATCTTCATCCACACCCAAAGCACTTTTCTCTGTCGCACTCAAACAGCTCTCATCACCACAACACGCGAACACGTCCCCACCCCAAACCATTATTTTTATACGAACGGTCGTTTTTTATTGCATTTAAATACGATCGTTCGTAAATAATCCCGCAACTTGAGCGATTCCGGGTGATCCGTGTTTTGGGTTTGCCTGTGGAAGATGCGAAAGTGCGAACAGATGGAACATGCCTGATGATTTCGTTTAGAACGGGGTGTGTTCTGATTTGGAGAGTGACGTGGGCCGTATTCGCAAGATTATGAAGGATGACATTCTGGATGCTGCCGAGCGGGTGGTGGTGAAGCTGGGTGCTGCCGGGCTTTCCATTGATGCCGTGGCGCAGGAGGCTGGTGTCAGCAAATCCACCGTCGTTTACGACCACAAGTCCAAGAGTGCCTTGCTGGAAGCCTTGATCGACCGCCGGATGCACCAGGAACTGGAGCGTCAGGCGGAGCTGGTGGCAGCGGCGAAAGACACCCCTCACCCCGAGCTTTATGGCCGCATTACCGCGGCCGAGCGTGTGGTGGATGATGTGGAGCGGGCTGTTGCCATTGCCGTCAGCGCCTCGATGTCATCGGAAGAAAAGATCCAGCAGCAGATGCGCGAGTGGACCCAGACCGACCTCGACGCAATCAGCAAAGGCCCGAAACCCAAGGCGGCGCTGATGGCTTACCTTGCCTTGTGCGGCTTCTGTGTCACCGAATTTTTTGGCTTCCACCAATGGAGCGACGAAGAGCGGACAAGCATTCTTGAAGGTGTGCGAACGATCTACACATCCTTTCCCGACAAGACCTGAAATCCCGGCCTGACGGCTGAAACGGCCTGATGGCCTGACCCCAACATTGAGAGAACCACCATGCAACGCAGCAGAACACTGCCGCGCCTGAAGGCGTGCCTTTTTGCCACCTCGCTTCTGACCCTGACCGCCATGGGCGCAACCACAGCCGCACGCGCCCAGGAAGGCATGCCCGCCATGCCGCCCGCCGCCGTTGGCGTGATAGACCTCAAGGCGCATGCCATTCCCGTGGTCAGCGAATTGCCGGGCCGCGTTGCGGCAACCCGCGTTTCCGAAGTTCGCGCCCGCGTTTCCGGCATCCTGCAGGAGCGCGTTTTCGAGCAGGGTGCTCTGGTGCAGCAGGGCGACGTGCTCTACCGCATCGACCCGAAACTGTTCCGTGTGCGTGTGGCCAGCGCCGAAGCGGCCCTGCGCCGGGCGGAAGCGACCCGCGACAACGCCAAGGTGCAGCTTGACCGCCAGAAGACGCTGCGCGAACGCAATGTCGCAACCGGCGTCGAATATGACACCGCCTCCGTCAATCTGGCGCAGGCGGAGGCAGACGTGGCTCTGCAGCAGGCCGCGCTGGAAGAAGCCCGCATCAACCTCGAATACACCGACGTTCGTGCGCCGATCACCGGCATCATCGGCGGTGCGCTGGTGACCGAGGGTGCGCTTGTCACGGCTGACGGCACATCGAGCCTTGCGCTGATCCAGCAGATCGACCCCGTCTATGCCGACTTCACCCAGTCCGCGCAGGATCTTCTGGCGCTGCGCCGCGCCGTGAACGAAGGCAGGCTGCAGAGCCCTGCCCCCGGTCAGGCCAGCGTTGAACTGGTGTTCGACAATGGTGATGTCTACCGCGAAAAGGGTAAGCTTCTGTTTTCCAGCGCCAATGTGGATTCCACCACCGGTCAGGTGACGCTGCGCGCCGAGTTTCCCAACACCGGCGGCGACCTGCTGCCCGGCATGTATGTGCGCGTGAAGATCGAACAGGCGGTGCGCCAGGATGCGATTACCGTGCCGCAACGCGCCGTAACCCGCACGCAGGACGGCCGAGCCCAGGTCTATGTGGTGGATGCCGACAACATTGCAAAGCTGCGCGAGGTCGAACTCGGCCAGGCGCTTGGCCAGGAATGGGTGGTCGAAAGCGGCCTGAAGCAAGGCGAAAAACTCGTGGTGGACGGCGTGCAGAAGGTGCAGCCGGACGCCAAGGTGGCGCCTGAACCCTGGGCGCCCACCCCGCAGAAAGCCAGCGAGCAGGCCGCCGGTGACGGCGCTGCCGCGACGACGGGCCAGTAAGGAAAAACCATGGCACAGTTCTTTATCAGCAGGCCGATCCTTGCCTGGGTCTTCGCCCTGTTCATTTCCATCGCGGGCATCATTGCCCTGCCCTTTCTGCCGATTGCGCAATACCCCAAGGTTGCGCCGCCGCAGTTGACCATATCCACCGCCTACCCCGGCGCCTCGCCGCAGGAAATCTATCAGGGTGTGACGCGCCTGATTGAAGAAGAGCTGAATGGCGTCTCCGGCATGATGTATTTCGAGTCCACCTCGGATACCTCCGGCTCCGTCAGTATCAATGCCACCTTCGAGGCGGGCACGGATATCGACCAGGCATCGGTGGACGTGCAGAACGCCATCCGTCGCGTGGAATCCCGCCTTCCCTCGGCCGTGACCTCGCAAGGCGTGACGGTTGAAGAGGCCGCATCGGGCTTTCTGATGATGGTGACGCTGACCTCCACCGATGGCCGCATGGACGAAGTGGCGCTGGGCGATTACCTGAACCGCAACGTGCTGGGTGAACTGCGCCGTATTGACGGCGTGGGCCGTGCGCAGCTTTTTGCCGCCCAGCGCGCCATGCGCGTCTGGATCGATCCGGACAAGCTGGTTGGCCTGAACATGACGGCAGCAGACGTCAACGCCGCCATCACCGCGCAGAACGCGCAGGTTGCCGCCGGCCAGATCGGCGCTGCCCCCAACCCCGTGTCACAGGACCTGACCGCCACCGTTCTGGTGCAGGGCCAGCTTTCCGATCCCAAGGCATTCGGAGAGATCATTCTGCGCGCCAACCCGGATGGCAGCACCGTGCTGCTGAAGGACGTGGCACGCATCGAACTCGGTGCGGAAAACTACAACTTCTCCAGCCGCCTGAACGGCCAGCCGAGTGCGGCAGTCGGCATCCAGCTTTCCTCCACGGGTAACGCCGTTGCCACCTCCAACGCCGTCAAGGCAAAGCTGGACGAACTCTCCGGCTTCTTCCCGACGGGCGTCGTTTATGACACGCCTTACGATACCAGCCCCTTCGTTTCGGCCTCCATCGAAAAGGTGCTGCACACGTTGATCGAAGCCGTTGTGCTGGTCTTCGTGGTGATGTTCGTGTTCCTGCAGAACTTCCGCTACACGGTCATTCCGACCCTTGTTGTGCCGGTGGCGCTGCTGGGCACCGTGGCAGTGATGTTTGCCACAGGCTTCTCCATCAACGTGCTGACCATGTTCGCCATGGTGCTGGCGATCGGCATTCTCGTCGATGACGCCATCGTCGTGGTCGAAAACGTCGAGCGCATCATGGCCGAAGAAGGCCTTTCGCCGAAGGCTGCCACCCGCAAGGCCATGAAGCAGATCACCGGCGCCATTCTGGGCATCACGCTGGTTCTTTCCTGCGTGTTCATTCCCATGGCGTTCTTCCCCGGCTCAACCGGCATCATCTATCGCCAGTTCTCGCTGACGATGGTGGTTTCGATTGCCTTCTCCGCCTTCCTGGCGCTGTCTCTGACACCGGCGCTCTGCGCAACCTTCCTGAAACCCATCAAGAAGGGCCACCATGAGAAGAAAGGCCCGGCCGGCTGGTTCAACCGCAATTTTGACCGGCTGACCAACCGCTATGTCAGCGTGACCAACGGTATGGCGAAACGTGCCGGCCGGATGATGGTGATCTACCTCGCCCTCGTCGTCGGTCTCGGCTACCTCTTCGTCAACCTGCCGTCGTCCTTCGTTCCGGCCGAAGACCAGGGCAACCTGCTGGTCGATATCCAGGGCCCGCCGGAGGCGAGTGCCAACCGCACGCTGGCATCGGTGGAACAGATCGAGGCGATCTTCCGCTCCGAGCCTGCGGTGAAGGATATCGTTGCCATTCAGGGCTTCAGCTTCTCCGGTAGCGGCGCCAATGCCGCCCTGATGTTCGTGACGCTGAAGGACTGGAGCGAACGTGGCGAAGGCAACTCCGCGCAGGACATTGCCGACCGTGTCAACATGGCCCTGTTTGGCCTGAAGGATGCAACCAGCTTCGCGCTGTCGCCACCGGCCATCGAAGGCTTCGGCGCCACCGGCGGTTTCGCCTTCCGTCTGCAGGACCGCAACGGCGTTGGCCAGGCTGCCCTGACGGCGGCTGCCGCCGACCTGATGGCCAAGGCCAGCCAGAGCCCGGTTCTTGCAGGCATGCGTGTGGAAGGCCTGCCGGATGCCGCGCAGGTGCTGCTGGTGATCGACCGTGAAAAGGCCAACACCTTTGGTGTGACCTTTGCCGACATCAACAACACCATCACCGCCAATCTCGGTTCGTCCTACATCAACGACTTCCCGAATTCGGGCCGCATGCAGCGCGTGATCGTGCAGGCGCAGGACCGTAACCGCCTGCAGGTGGAAGACCTGCTGAAGCTGAACGTGCGCAATGCCAGCGGCGGCATGGTTCCGCTGTCTTCCTTTGCCATTGCGCAATGGCAGAAGGGCTCGCCGCAGATCGTCGGTTACAACGGTTATCCGACCGTGCGTATTTCCGGCGAACCGGCGGCCGGCAATTCCTCCGGTGTGGCCATGGCGGAAATGGAACGTCTGGCGGGCGAAATGCCGGAAGGCATCGGCTTTGAATGGACGGGGCAGTCTCTGGAAGAGATCAAGTCCGGTTCGCAGGCGCCGTTCCTGTTCGGCATCAGCCTTCTGTTCGTGTTCCTGCTTCTGGCCGGTCTCTACGAAAGCTGGTCCATTCCGCTCTCGGTCATGCTCGTGGTGCCGCTCGGCGTCATCGGCTCCGTGCTGGCGGTCATGGTCGCGGGCATGCCCAACGACATCTACTTCAAGGTGGGCCTGATCGCCATCATCGGTCTCTCTGCCAAGAACGCGATCCTGATCATCGAATTTGCCAAGGACTATTATGCCGAAGGCAAACCGCTGCTGGAATCGGCCATTGATGCGGCAAAGCTTCGCTTCCGCCCGATCATAATGACCTCGCTTGCCTTCACGCTGGGCGTGGTGCCGCTGGTCATCGCCTCCGGCGCCAGCGCCGCCAGCCAGAACGCCATCGGTACGGCGGTTCTGGGCGGCATGATCTCGGCCACCGTCCTTGCGGTGTTCTTCGTTCCGGCCTTCTTCGTTTTCGTGCTGAAACTGTTCAGGACCAGGCGGCCAGTGGACGATGACGAGGCGGATCTGATGGAGGAAGAAACGCATCAGGCGGCGCGTCAAAAAGAGCTGAGCTCCGTTTGATCCCCCCGCGACTGTTTGATACCCCGTGAATGACCGGCCCCGTTTCTGAGCAATCAGCGCGGGGCCGGTCGGCATGAATGACGAAGATCAAGACTGGCAGGAGTGCAGACATGGCCGACAAAACCGCCCGGACAATCGAAGGACGCAGACTTTCACGCACCGATATCACCGAACTGGGACAGCCATCCCTGCCCGTGCATCTGGTCGATTGCGATTTCGAGGAAGCCGATCTTGCCGGTCTTGAATTCGAAGGCTGGAGCTTCGAAAAGTGCCGTTTCGGCCGCACCGATCTGCGCGGCGCCAACCTTGAAGGCGCAAAATTCACCGCCTGCCGTGGTCCCTTCGCCGATTTCTCCGGTGCGGACCTGCCCGAAGTGACGTTTCAGGGCTGCGATTTCAACAACGCGTCTTTCGTGGAGGCCCGCGTCAACGACACCACCTTTACCGGCTGCAAGCTGACCGGCGCCAACCTGACACGCCTGCGTGCCATGGGCATCAGTTTCAAGGACACGCTGCTCTCCGCCGCCCGCCTGCCCGGTCTCTCGTTCCGCAAGGCGCGCATCGAGGGCGTGGATTTCAGCATGGCCGATCTTGCCAGATGCGATTTCAGGGCAGCGGTGTTCGACCGCTGCAGCCTGCGGGAAGCCAATGTGGTGGATGCCCGCTTCGAAGACGCCGATCTGCGCGGCGCCGATCTCGGCGGTCTGCGCCTGATCGACGCGAAAAAATTCAAGGGCGCGACGATCTCGCGCGAACAGGCCGGAATGCTGCTTGCCGAACTGGGTTTGAACGTCCGATAACAGGGCAAGGACGAACAAAGCGAGACACGCATGAACGCCAGGATCAACGACGCCATCAGGACCGATATCGAAAACTCCGTACTGTGCTGGCTGGCAAGCGTCGATGCCGAGGGAACGCCGAATGTGAGTCCGAAGGAAATCTTCGCGTCGCACGGCGACGACCATATCGTCGTGGCCGACATCGCCTCCGCCAACACCGTCCGCAACCTGCGCGCCCACCCCAGAGCCTGCGTCAGCTTCATCGACGTCTTTCGCCAACGCGGCTTCAAGATCGTCGGCACCGCCCGGATTATCGAACCCGACGAACAGGACTTTCCGGTCTACGGCGAGAGACTTCTGCAGATGGCAGGAACCGACTTCCCCATCCGCCACATCATCGCCATCAGGATCGACCGCATCTCGAGAATCTGGGCCCCGAGCTACACGCTCTTTCCCGAGCGCACGGAAGACGAGCGTATGGCGAGCGCACTCGAAACCTACGGCGTGACCCTATCAGCTTAATCGATTCTGTCCGGACTACGTGGTTTCGGCCAAGGTTTTGGTCTCAAGTGTAGCCCTCAAAGAGGTAAACGAAGAGAGGCGCTTATGAACGGATATCTGCCAGGTGATGTCTGGCCCGCAGACGATGAGGCCTCCGTACACATCCGCGAAGTTTACTCGCGATACGGATTAGCGATGTATCTTGCACAGGTGCTTGAACATGGGATTGTTAATGCCGTCATCTTTGCTCGCACGTTGCCGACTATTCGACAATATTCGAACCGCTCGGATTGGGAAGTAGCGTTCGATCAAGCCTATGACTCAGAGTTCGCCAAGACGTTCGGTAACATGCTCCGGACGCTAGAGTCATTGGATCCTCCTAGTGATCTCATGCAGGTGCTTAGAGATGCAAAAGTCGAACGTGATCGTCTAGCGCATCGATTCTTTCGCGAGCATGACGAAGACTTTCTAGGTAAGTCAGGCCGAACAAAAATGATTATCGAGTGCGAGGAGGCTATAGTGAGATTTAGCACTGCCGACGCGAAGTTGGAGACATTTATACGCCCACAGCGCGAACGCTACGGGATCACGTCTGAATGGATCGAAACACAAGTTAAAGCTGCTACCTCTAAAGCTGAAGCAAACAGCTAGTTTGGCAAAATCGGCCTCCATTAATATCGCCCATGCCAACCTGACAACCATTTCCGCCCTATCCAGGAGCCAACACGAAAGGTTGGTTCATGGCTTCGGTCGTTTCTATCTGCAATCTTGCCCTTTCCAATGTCGGCAAGTCCAACATCACCGATCTGACGGAAAAGAGCGCCGAGGCGCGTGCTTGCAATCAGTTCTATGCTCACACGCGCGATGTCCTGCTGCAGTCCTATCCCTGGACGGCGGCGAGGAGGACGCAGTTTCTGGCGGAGGTCGACAATGACAAGCCGGGTGCCTGGCGTTACGCCTACACCCTGCCCTCCGATTGCCTGCAGGTGCGCTGGATCAGGCCGGTTTATGCCGGGGATGGCGACACGCTGAAGGAGTACAGTCAGGACCGTGACACTACGGGACAGGAGCTGAGGCATCCTTATGAAATCGAGGGGCAGACGCTTTATGGCAATCTCTCCCCCTGCGTGCTTCGCTACACGGCACGGCTGACCGACCCCACCAAATATTCACCGCTGTTCATCGAGGCGCTGTCCTGGCATCTGGCCGTGCGCCTGGCGATGCCCTTGACGCGCGACCCGAAAATTCGTGCCGATGCGTTGAAGGTGGCAACCAGCGCGCAGGCGAGCGCCGAACAGGCCGATGCCAGCGAGACGCGGCACACATCCGACATCGTGACCGATTTCATCGCGGTGCGTGACCATGGCTGAATTTCGCGCCTACCAGCCCTCCTTTACCGCAGGCGAACTTTCCCCTGCCCTTGGCGCCCGCATCGATCTTGCCAAATATGGCAGTGGCATGCGCACCGCGCTCAACGTGTTCATTCACCCGCATGGCGGGGTCTCGAACCGGGCCGGGCTGGAGTTCGTGCATGAAATCAAGGACAGCGCCAGCCGTGCCCGGCTGATAAAATTCCAGTTCAACACCGAGCAGACCTATGTGCTGGAATTCGGCCACAACTACATCAGGATTTTCCGCGACGGCGGGCTGATCGTGAAAGGCGCAACCGCCTATGAAATTGCCACGACCTATACGGCCGCACAGGTGGCCGATCTGGTGTTCGTTCAGGAAGCGGACGTTCTCTACCTTTGCCATGTGGCCCATCCGGTCCGGAAACTCGGGCGGCTGGCCGATGACAACTGGACGCTGATCAATGTCAGTTTTCAGCCGAAGATCGCCTCCCCGGTTCTGACCTCCGTCAACAAGCCCGGCGATACGGCCGGCAAGGCCGGCTATGTGGCAACGGTCTATAACTACGTTGTTTCAGCCGTGGCGGAGAGCGGCGAAGAAAGCCTGCCATCCAACAGTGGCGGCGTGGTAAACGACCTTGCCATTCAAGGCGGCATCAACCGCGTGACGTGGAACGGCGTGGCAGGCGCCGTGCGCTACATCGTCTACCGCGAAGACAACGGCATTTACGGCTATATCGGCGGCACGACGGGCCTTTCTTTCGATGACGAGAACATCACGCCCGACCTTGCCGACACGCCGCAAACCGGTCGCAACCCCTTTAACGCCGCTGGCAGCTATCCGCGCTGCGTAACCTTCATCGAACAGCGGCTGGCCTTCGCTTCGACCGAGGACGACCCGCAGGCGGTGTGGTTGAGCCAGTCTGCCAATTACGAGAATTTCGGTGTTTCCTCGCCTGCCAAGGCAAGTGACGCGGTGACGTTCCGTATCCGCGCCCGGCAGGTGAATGAAATCCGTTCGATGATTTCCGTGCGGGGTCTTCTGCTTCTGACCTCCGGGTCGGAGTGGATCGTCACCGGCGGTTCGACCTCCGACGCCATTTCACCCTCTGCCCTCAAGCTCGACAACCAGGGTTATCGCGGCGCGGCGAAGGTGCAGCCGATTGTGGTTGGCAACACGGTGCTGTTTGCCCAGCGGCTTGGCGGCGTAATCCGCGATTTCTCCTATGATTACACGCAGGACAGCTATGTCGGCAAAGACCTGACGGTTCTTGCACGGCATCTCTTCAAGGACCGCGAAATTGCCGCCTGGGATTACTCGCAGGCGCCTGACTCCATCGTCTGGGTCGTGCTCGATAACGGCGCGCTGGTGTCGCTGACCTACATGAAGGAACAGGATGTCTGGGGCTGGACCCGCCATGAAAGCGGCCCTGATGGCGACGCCCATTTCGAAGACGTGACGGTGATCGAGGAAAACGGCGAAGACGTCGCCTATTTCATCGTACGCCGCACGATCAACGGCGAGACGAAACGCTATATCGAGCGTCTGCACAGCCGCTCCTTCGCCACCGTTGCGGATGCATTTTTCGTCGATAGCGGCCTGACCTATAACGGCCCGCCCGCCTCCACCATCACCGGCCTCGACCATCTGGAGGGGCAGGATGTGGTGGCGCTGGCCGATGGCAATGTGGTGCGAAATCTGAAGGTTGCGGGCGGCGCGGTGACGCTGCAGAACACCGCCGCCAAGATCCATATCGGTCTGCCGATGACGGCGACCATCCAGACGCTGGACCTCGATCTCGGCCAGATTCAGGGGCTGGGCACCGTTCAGGGCCGGGCAAAATCCATCAGCGAAGTGACGCTGAGAGTGGAAAGCACGCGCGGCATCTTCGTTGGCCCCAATGATGGCGGGCGCGATGACGACACGCTGGTGGAATACAAGCAGCGCCGCGACGAGGCCTGGAACGAGGCTATCAGGCTTTACACCGGCGACCTCAGGATCACCCCGAACTGGGACTGGACGGAAAGCGGCAGCATGTGGGTAAAGCAGTTCGATCCGCTGCCCATGACCATCCTCGCCATCATGCCGGATGTCACCCTTGGCCGCTGATCTCAACATCGTAGCGGCCAGCCCCGGCCACATCCGCGCCATTGCATCGCGCATGCGGGCTGCGGACCGCCAAGAGGTATTCGCCGCGTCCGGCCGCACACCGCTTGCGGCACTTTCCTATTCCTATCGCAAGTCATCCTGCTGCTGGACGGCCATCTTCAACGGCCGCCCGGAACTGATGTGGGGCGTTGGCGACATCAACGTCCTCACCGGCGTTGGCGCCCCCTGGCTTTTGGGCACCGATGCGGTGGAGCAGAATTTTCGGGTGTTTCTTCGAATATCCAGCCATTGGCCGCAGCAACTGTTGCAGCGTTATTCCGTGCTCAGAAACTTTGTGGATGCCCGCAACACGGTTTCCGTTCGCTGGCTCGAATGGCTGGGTTTTCGGCTGTTCGACCCCGTGGATATCAACGGGCATTCCTTCCGGCTTTTCGAAATGAGGGCGACCGATGTGTGATTTGGGAATTGCGTTGACGCTGGGTTCAACCCTGCTGGGCGCGGCGGGACAGGTGCAGGAAGCAAAAGCGACTGCGGCGGCCAACCGCTATAACGCCGAGGTCGCGACCATGAATGCGCAGATTGCCGACCGGCAGGCGAAAGACGCCATCGAGCGCGGCAAGCAGGAAGAGCAGCAGAAGCGCATGCAGACCGCCGATCTGCAGGGCCGCCAGCGTGCCGCCATGGCCGCAAACGGGCTCGACCTTTCCTTCGGCTCGCCGCTCGACACCATCGTCGACACAGCCCGCATGGGAGAGATGGATGCGCTGAACATCAAGACCAACGCCTACCGTGAAGCCTATGGTTACAAGGTGCAGGCCACCAACCAGCGCGCCAGCGCCACACTGGACCGCATACGCGCCGACGCCGCGACAAAGAGCGGTTATCTGAGCTCCATCGGCACCATTCTCGGCGGTGGTAGCAACGCCTACGCGCAGGCGAATAAACTGGGCTATATCTGAAGAGGTTCAACATGCCGACCGTTCCACGTTATCAGGACACCCAGCAGCACGTCGCCCTGCGCCCCGAATATACCGAGGGGTTGAGCGTGCGCGCCGACGCGGAAGCCTTTGGCGCCGGTGTTGGCCGCGGCATGCAGGTGCTGGCCAGAGGGCTCGAAACCGCTGGTGACGCCATGGTGCGCGTGCAGGAACTGGATGACGCCAACAGCGCCAAGGATGCAGGCACACGTTACGCAGACTGGCAACGCAACGCGCTTTACGGCGAAGACGGCTTCCTGAAACTCTCGGGCAAAACTGCGCTCGACGCGCGTGCCGCTTTCGAACGGCAGGCCGGGCAAAAGCGCATGGAATTTGCCAGAGGGCTGACGCCGGGCGCCGCAAAACTTTACGACCACAGCTCCCGCGAGGCGATGACCGGCCTGCTGGACAGCGCAATCAGCCACGTTGCCGAGCAGCGCAAGGCCTGGTTCACGGAGACCTCCAACCGCCGTATCGCCGGTTATGCCAACGATGCACTGGCGACCTACAACGATCCGGCAAAGGTTGACGCCGCCATAGAAGGCGGCCTGACTGAGCTGGATGAACAGGGCTACATGCACGGCTGGAGCGCCGATGTGCTGGCAGAGCGCAAACAGCACTATGTTTCGGGCGTGACGAAAGACATCGTCCTCGATATTGCCGGCAGGGATGCGCTGGCTGCCGACGACTACATGGCAGAACGGCGCGGACAGCTTTCAGACGCCGACCGCGAGGAGCTGGAAACGGCGCTCGCAGGCCCCGTTCTTCAGGCCAGAGCAAACCGCAATCTGAGCGAGATTACCGGCAGCCTCTCCATCCCGACCTATGATGACGGGCGCCCGGCCGGACCGCGACGAGACCTTGTGGCCGCGAGTGCCAGCCCGGACGCCGGGCCTGGCCCCGGCCCCACCCGCGCCCGCGCGGCCCTGTTGCCGCAGGATTACCGAACCTTTGCCGCGTCGGCCGTAACAGGCCCGCAAAATGCCCCCTTCGGTCGATTTCCAGCGCTGCCGCGCGGCCCCTCGGGCATGATGAACGGCGACACGGAAACGGCGGTCACCGGTTTTCTGAAAAACGCCGCCGGAACGACTGTCGACCCTTCGGTCGGCCTTTGGTCCAGAGACGTTCTCAACGATGTGCTTGACCGCCAGGGTGTCGCGCCAGGGCACAATCGGGAGCCCCGCTCCTATCTCCATTTCGGCACGGCCACCGATGCGCCTCGCCCCGGCGATATCGTCGTTTTCAATCGCGACAACGACATGGCCGATGTCGGTCTGTTTCAGGGCCATGATGCCAATGGCAAGATTCTGGTGCTCGGCAGCCATCGTTCGCGGGCCGGAAGGATTGAGGTCACGGCTGAGGACCCGACCCGACTGCTTGGCATCCGCACAGCCGGAACTGTCGATCCCGACACCATGAAACTGGCCAATTACAGCCCGCAGGGTCTGAGCGAGATCGAACGGAAACTGGCTGCAATTGCCGATCCCGATGAACGCGCCGCGACGAGGAACGTGCTCGACGCCTATTTCACCGCGCAGAAGCGGTCGATCGATGCCGCACGGGACGATGCCCAGCAGTGGGCGCAGGCGCAGGTGAAATCCGACCCCACGTTCGACCCGATGACCATGCCCGTCAAGACCCAGTCAACCATCGGTCCCTCGGGCATGCGCGCCCTCAGAGACTACCACAGGACCGTGCGCCAGTCCGGTGAGCCGAACACGGACGAAAGCACGCTCTCCGAGCTGCAGAACCAGTATGCCGACGACCCGCAAGGTTTTGCAAAAGCGGATCTTTTCCAGCACCGCAGCCGGCTGTCCGATCAGGACTGGGAAAAAGTCACCGCATGGCGACAGATGGCTCAGACCGACCGGAAAAGGGCAAAATCCGAAAGCTTCGATCTGAACCGCACCTTCACCCGTTCACGCGAATTGATGACGGAACTCGGCTTCATCAGATACCCCGCCAACATGACAGCCGAGGAGGCCAGACGCCTGGCGCAATTGCAGATCGGCCTCGCCGAAGACGTGACCGAATTCAAACGGCTGAACAACGGCAAGGCCCTGACGGAGACCGACATGCAGAAGATGCTCAACGACCGGCTGATCCCCATGATCGCCAGCCGCCCCCCGATCACCGGCGAGCGTTCGTGACCTTGTGGATGCAGGTGCGAAAAACAGGAACGCCTGGTTCTAGTCGTTCATCTGACCAATGAGCGCAAGAATACTCGCGACGACAATCATGATCGAGCCGGTATAAAGTCCTGCCGACGGATTACGTCCTCTCTGAACAAGACGGGCGATGAAAAAGCCGATCAGGCCAAAAAGGAAATACGTGAGTGCACCGCCCAATAGCTGGCCGACATAGGCGCCCCAACTATTGGCAACGGGAAATTGGCCAACGATTACGGCTTTCACCACCTGTAGGCCGAGAGCCAGCAGCGCCATATTTCTGATGACCTGCCATCTCTGCCTTTTCCATTGAGCCGGCGAAATACCTTCAACCACGTCCGTCATGAAATCCCCCAATACGCCCGGCGCCGCCACTTCGAAACAGAGAGCAGCCCAGGCAAAAATGAATATGTCCGTGGCACTTGGCGCACGGTAATTTTCTGAAACAGCGCCCCAATTGACGCCGCCATTATCGTTATGCAATCGCCAGGCAAAAATCCACACATGGTTGCAGCAAACACGAAATTGCAACAGCTCTGTTTTACGCCGCAGGGAACGACATCAGACCGGGATTTCGGTGATCTGCAGGGCTGCGAGACGGGCTGCACTCTGCGGGTCATGGGCAAATTGGGTGATTGTCCGCTGGCGTTGGCATAGTTCACGGCGCTGGCGCTTGCCCGCAGTGGCAACACCCGCTCATGAAGTCAGCGGACAGAACGCCCGCTGACCAGAGTTTCAGATGTCAGAACGTATCGCGGCTGTCGCTTCGCGGATCGCTCTCCACATGGTGTTCGGCGTAGAGATCGGCGCGGGCCTTGCGGCGCCATGGCCGTGCCGGGTTGTCCCTGTCGACGAGGATATCGGTAACAGTGATCGATGCCTTGCCATCTGCCGGGGCGCGGCTTGCCCAGCGGCCACCCGGCGATGCAATGCCGGCTGGAACGGTGACACTTTGCGGCGCATGGGCCGCATAGCTTACCCAATAGGCATTGCTGGCGGCATGGCCCAGCACCTCTGCCGCAAAGGCCGGGGCAGCCGATGGGCTTTCGCCGGTGGTCGAAAACAGCACGCAATCGACCTCAAGACGCTCATATTCGGCAAAGACTTCAGCATAATGGGCTTCCATGCCGATTGCGCAGCCAAAGCGGATGCCATCGACATCGAATGTCACCGGGCCTTTTCCGGGCGAATACATGAAGGAGATCTTCGTGTTCGACAGCATGCGCTCGTCGTAACGGGTCACCAGTTCACCGCGATCGGAGATGACGTAGAGGCTGTTATGCGGACGATGCGGTGGTGTCAGCGCATGCACGGAACCGAGCACCGTCCACAGGCGCAAGGCTTTTGCAAGCGCGCTGATGGCCCGCAACTCGTCCCGCAGCGTCACCCAGTCGCAGCGCGACCAGTCGGATGGACCGATTTCCCTCGGGCCGCTGGCCGACATCAGCCGCTTGTTGGGCGAAGACGTCGCCCCTTCCGGGAAATGGATGAGACGTGCGCCAGCCTGATGTGCATCCCGCATCAGAGCGCGAATTTCCGCCCCGCTCTCCCGCAACTGCGCGGGATCGCCGGGATAATTGAACAGCGACGTCTGCGCTACGGCAAGCCGCAACGAAGGCGCCTCGGGTGTCGGCGACGGCTGGCGGATGTAGCGAAGAGCAGCTGTGTAGGATTCGCCGGTTTTGGCGGCGCGGGCGCGCACACGGCGTTTGAGATTTCCGTTCTGTGTCATTGTCGGGCCTTTCACGTCTCAGACGCAGTCCCCCAGCAACCCGCCCGAAACGACCGGACCATGGACAGGTGGCCTGAGACAAAAGTCCCTTTGCCTCCGTTCAAGACCATGCTGGGGAAGGTCAAGGAGGTTGGGCGCAGGCCACGCCTGAAGAAAGCATGGCGGGCAGCTCTCGATTCGTCAATCGAGCGCAATGGCACATGGTCATCGGATCGGCACGGCGCTAACGTGGCGCAGATTGCAGATTCGATGTTCAAGGCGAAATTTCATGTCGATGCTTCTCGTTCCCGGCTTCATGCTCGATGCCGATCTCTGGCGCGATGTCCTGCCTGCCATCAGCGAGTTCGGTCCTTTTGTGCATGCCGATCTGTCAAAGGACGGCTCGATCGAGGCGATGGCGCGACGCACCATTGCCGACGCGCCGGAGCGCTTCATTCTCGTCGGTTTTTCCATGGGCGGATATGTGGCACGCGAAATCGTGCGGCAGGCGCCGGAGCGTGTCAGCGCCCTTGTTCTGATCGCCACATCTGCCAGGGGCGATACGGAGGTGCAGCGCCAGCGCAAGGCCTCCGTCGCAACGCAAAAGACCAACCTCGCCTTCAAGGGATTGAGCGCGCCTGCCGTTGCCTCATCGCTTCACCCCGACAATGCCGGCCGCAGCGATCTCATCGAGCGTATTCAGGCGATGGGCCAAAGGCTGGGAGCCGAGGTATTTCGCCAGCAATCCCTGCTCGACCGCGTCGACGAACAGGAAACGCTTGTCAACATTCACTGTCCATGTCTCGTCGTGGCTGGCGAAAACGACAGGCTTCGCAGCCGCGCCGAGACCGAGGAGCTTTACCACGGTATCAGCGGATCAAGCTTCAAGGTGATCGACCAGACCGGACACATGATCCCGCTGGAGGCGCCGGACGCTCTGGCTGAAACCATCCGGCAATTTCTCACCTCGGTTCCGGCGGGGTAATGTCGCCCCGCCCCTCAGCATTGCAATGGCTCAATCCGCCACGACGTCAGCCTCGATATCCTCCGGTTCGAAATCGGCGACCACAACGGCCTTGGGGAGAAGCACGATGATGGTGATGGCGCAAAGCGCCGTCGCTGCCGCCAGCCACCAGCAAAGGGTGGAAAAGGCCGCCTGATAAGCCTGCTGCAACAGATGGGCATCGATATCAGGTGACAGCGCTGCAGCAGAGGCCAGATCGCCGACGGCAAGACGCTGCCCGGTATTGCCAAGCACGCTGCCCGACAGGTGTGTAAACTGGCCGAGCGACGCGGCGATCAATGCCGACAGGGCGGCGCTGACGATGGCAAGCGCAATCCCCTCGCCAGCCACACGCACCGTGCTGAAGATGCCGGTCGCCATGCCCGCCCGCTCCGCTGGCACGACGCTGATGGAAAGACCGTCCATCAGCCCCCAGGGCAAACCCGCACCGATACCGATCACCAGCATCGGCAGCACGATGAGGCTGCCATCCTGAGCCGTGAAACCCGAGAGCCAGACGAGACCGAGCGCGGCGATCATCAACCCGATGCCGGAGATCAGACCCGGCGCGACATGCCGCGCCAGCACGGTTGCCAGAATGGGCACCACCAGCATCGGTGCCGACAGACCCAGCATGATGAAACCGGCCTCGATGGCGCCAAGCTGCGCGATGCCGATCAGCCGCAGCGGGATGATGACGAGAAGAACGACAAAGCAGGCGCAGGTGGCGACCGGCAGCAACTGCGCACCGACAAAACGCGGATACCGGAAAAGCGAGAGATCGAGCATCGGCCTTTCCACGCGCATCTCCGTTACAATGAAGACGGCAAGCGACAGGAAAAATCCCGCAGCGAGCGCGATCAGGCCTGTGGTGCCGAGGGCCGACATTTCAATCATCGCCACGGTGAAGAGTGTCAGCATCACGGTGAAGCTTACTGCGCCCAGCCAGTCGAGTTTCGCGGCGTCGGGATCGCGCGTTTCGCGCATGCGCGGCGGACCGAGGATCAGGGCGACGAGACCGATGATGCCGCTTGCCAGAAAGATCGCCCGCCAGCCGATGCTTTCAATCAGCAAGCCCGTCAATAACGGTCCGAAGGCAAGACCGACGCCGAAGGTGGTGCCGAGCAGGCCGAAGGCACGCGTTCTGGCATGACCATCAAATTCCTGCGCAAGCGCTGCCGTTCCCCCGGCCAGTGCCGCAGCGGCGCCAACGCCCTGGCAGGCGCGCAGCAGATCGATCAGCCAGACAGAACCTGCCAGCCCAAGCGCCAATGAGAAACCGACGAACAGGGCAAGGCCAGTCAGAAACACCCGCCGTCTGCCATAACGGTCGGCCAAAGCTCCGGCCGCCATCAACAGGCTGCCGAATGTCAGCATGAAGGCATTGGTGATCCAGGTGAGTGCCGCCGGTGATCCGCCGAGATCCTGGCCGATGGCGGGCGTTGCCACGGCGCCCGCCGAAAAGCTTAAAGGCAGGGTCAACGCGGCAAGGCAAACGGCCGCCAGAACCGAATTGCGGCTGGCCGATGGGGTTTGAGGTGTGACGGTCATGAGAACTCCAGGCTTGGACATGCGGACGCGATCAACGCGCAAAGCCCATGTGCACCCGATGACAGGAATTCGATAATCAGCCTCTTCGTCCTTTCATTGCGGACCAGAATTCTATAATTTGCGAAGCATGGATAAACTCAGCGAGATAGAAGCCTTCGTTCGCGTTGCCGAGAGGCTGAACTTTGCCAAGGCGGGGCAGAGCCTTGGCCTGTCGCCCTCGGCCATCGGCAAAAGCGTGGCACGGCTGGAATCCTCGCTCGGCGTACGGCTCTTCAACCGCACGACGCGGCAGGTCACGTTGACAGACGAAGGCACGATGCTGTTTGAGCGCTACAGCGCCATTCTGACCGACCTGCGCGACACCCACGATGCCGTCAAGGACAACAAGGCCGCCCCAAGCGGCAGCCTGCGCGTGACGCTGCCGACCATCGGCTATCGTTTCCTGCTGCCTATCCTGCCGGAGTTTCGTCGGCTTTATCCTGACATCGATCTGGAATTCGATTTCAACGACCGGCGCGTCGACCTGATCGAAGGCGGTTTCGATGCCGCCATTCGCAGCGGCGCACTCGACGATTCCAGCCTGATGATGCGACGCCTCGGACCGTTTCGTTTCGTCGTCTGCGGCGCGCCTGACTATTTTGCCCGCATGGGCAGACCGCAGCAGCCCGGCCAGTTGCTGCACCATGACGCTTTGCGCTTTCGTTTCCCCTCATCCGGCAGGTTCCAGGACTGGCGGCTTGAAAATGGCGACAATGCGCTGGCCGGCATGCGTGTTGCGTTGACCTGCGGCAACATGGAAGCGATACGCGCCGCTGCAATCGACGGTCTCGGCCTTGGTTACATGCCGGAGTTTCTGGCAAAGGACGCCATTCGCGACGGCTTGCTGGAAAGTGTGCTGAATGAATATCTCGCAGCACCCGGCCACTTTTCGATCCTGTGGCCGGCAACGCGGTTCGTGACCCCGCGCCTGCGCGCCTTCATCGATTTCGCCTCTGAAAACATGTTCAGGGAAACCTGATCCGGAGGAGAACCGGTGCTTCACGGCTCGACAAGCTGGACCACCACCTTGCCCTTGGCCCGGCCGGACTCGAGATAGGCAAAGGCTTCGGAGACCGCATCGAAGGGAAAGACGCGATCGATAACCGTCTTGATCGTGCCGGCATCGATCAGGGCTGCGAGTTCTGCAAGTTCGCGCCCGCTTGGATGCATGAAAAGGTAACGGTAGGAAACGGCGTGTTTGCGTGCTTCGGCCCGCAGACGATAGGAAATAAGCCAGAACAGCGCCGTGAGGATCGGGCCGCGACCGAGATCCTTTCGTGCCGTCTCCGGTTCCGGCATGCCCGCAATCGACACGACCTTTCCACCACGCTTTACGACGCCGAATGTCTTCATCAGCGTTTCACCGCCCAGCAGATCGAAGGCGCCGTCCATATCGTGAAGCAAGGTTTCGAACCGCTCCGCCGTGTAATCGATGACCCGATCAGCGCCGAGATCCTCGACAAGCGCTCTGCCGCGTGGCGATGCCGTGGTTGTTACCTCTGCGCCAAGCCACCTGGCGATCTGGATGGCGAAAGTGCCGACACCGCCGGCACCTCCGGGGATGAAGATGCGGGTGCCCTGCGTAACACCGAGTTCATCGCGAAGTGCCTGCAGCGCCGTAAGCCCGGCCAGGGGAACACCGGCAGCAGTGACGAAATCGACCGTCTCAGGCATTTTCGCCAGAAACTTTTCCGGCACCACGGCATAATCCGCAAGCGCGCCCATCGCGTCCTTCGGCATACGGGCAAAAACGCGGTCGCCGGGCAGAAAGCCGGTCACGCCTTCACCGCACGTCTCGACCACGCCCGCCAGTTCATTGCCCATGACGACAGGCAACGTGTATCGCTGCACCACCTTCAGCGCGCCGTCGCGCGTCTTGTAATCAACGGGATTGAGACCGGCCGCGTGAACGCGCACAAGCACGCTTGCAGGCGCCGGATGCGGACAGGACACCTCAAGCAGCTGCGCCCTGTCAGCCCCGCCATAGTCCGTCAAAACAAACGCCCGCATCGCGACCTCCCGCTCACAACAATGATGTCTCCCAAAGGTAGGATACGACCCCGAGAAGCGCAAAGTCCAGGATCGGAGGAGCATGCGTCATCTCCTGCCGAAACCGTGTGGTGACATCACCGTGCAAGCAGGTCGCGGATGGCGGTTTCGATGGTGGCGGTATCGGCCTCGTTCATGCCCTCGCCCGCCACATGGCCCCAGGATGAGCAAAGGAGCCGGAACTCCGCGCCCGGAATTTTTCGGGCTTCATCGGCGGCATCTTCAGGCGGGAAATAGAGATCGCTCGAGGATGGCATGATGATGGTATCGGCCCTGATCGATGCCAAAGCCTTGTCGAGATCACCCTTGTAACGGTCATTGGCGCTGATGTCGGCGTGCTGTCCGGTCCAGATATGGGCGAGCAGGTTGTTGGCATCGCGTTTGAGGAACCAGCCTTCCCATAAATCGACGAGGAAATCTTCAAGCGAGGCGTAACCGAGTGCCGTCTCATCCAGCCGCTCGCGAAAGAAACCTTGCGAGAAGCCCCACGCGGCATAGATCCGCGCCGCCACCCGCAGGCCCCGCAGCGGCTGCCTTGCGTAGAAGCCATCGTGAAAATCGTCATCCAGTTCGATGGCGGCGCGCACGCTGTCGAAGAACAGATGGAAGTGACGCGAGGTGCGGGCGGCACTTTGAAAGGTGAACAACCGCTCCACCCTGTCAGGAAAAGCCGCGGCCCACTCAAAGGCCTGCGCACCGCCAAGCGACCAGCCGATGGCAAGGCGCAGCGTCTCGATGCCGAACTTTTCGGTGAGCAGACGCTGCTGCTGCTGGACGTTGTCATGGATGGTGACAGGCGGAAAACGGCCGCCACCACCGGGCATCGGCGTATTGCTGGGCGAACTGGAGAGGCCATTGCCGAACATGTCAGGCACGACAATGAAATATCGCTCGGGGTCCAGCGCCCTGCCCGGCCCGATCAGCCAGGCTGCATCCTCATGCGTGGCAGCGAACGAGGTCGGGTAAATGATGGCGTTGTCTTTTGCCGCGTTCAGCGTGCCGTAGGTTTTGTAAGCAAGCTTTGCCTGACGGATGCAGCGTCTTGACTGCAACTGGATGTCGCCGAGTTCGAAGATATCGTGGGTCAAGGTCTTACCTCCTGGGAATGACGATAAAGAACAGCAGTGCGGTCGCCGGCATGAGGGCGGCGAGCAGCAGAGTGGTGGGTAGATCGAAGCGGTCGACCACAAGCCCGCCGGCAAACGAACCGGCGGCAATGCCGATGTTGAAGGCGGCAACGAAAAGCGCCGTGGCGATTTCAAGGGCGGATGGCGCGGCCTTCATCATCCAGCTCTGCAGGCTGACTGAAACGCCGCCATAGGCCACACCCCAGACAAGAAGCAGCGCGGCACCAGAAAACGCCGTCGTACCCAGGAACCGGAAACCGAGGATTGCCACGACCAGCCCGATGGCGATGCTGACGAGTGTGGCGGGAAGCCGCCGCGAGACAGCCATGCCTGCCAGAAAATTTCCGGCAATGCCCGCCGCGCCATAGAGGAAAAGCAGCACTCCGATCCATTCCACCCTGACACCCGAAATGGACTGCAGGATGGGGCTGACGAAGGTATAGGCCATGAAGTGCCCCGCCACGATCAGCAGCGTGATGATGAGGCCGGATTGAACCGCAGGCCGCGCAAGCTGCACCTTGAAATGACCGAGACCAACGGATTGACGGATCGGAAGTGCAGGCAACGCCACGAGGTTCAACACCAGCACGAAGAGGCTGAACAGCGCCATTGCCCCGAATGCTGAGCGCCAGCCTGCGATGTCGCCGATGACGGCACCCACAGGCACGCCCAGCACGGAAGCGGCCGCCACACCGCCAAAGATGATGGCTGTTGCAGTGCCGACGGAATGCGCAGGAACCAGCCTTGGCGCCAGCCCACCGGCAATCGCCCAGATGCCGCCCATGCAGAAACCGACGACGACCCGCGCCGCCAGCAGCAAGCCGATGGAGGGTGCCAGCGCCGAGGCGATGTTGGCAGCAACCAGCAGCACCAGGAGCCCGGCCAGAATGCGCCGCCGGTCAATGTTGCCGGCCACCAGAATGACGAAGGGCGCGAAAAGGGCGGCGAGGATCGCCGGAACCGACAGCATCAGCCCGGCTGTACCGACCGACGTTTCCAGCTCCATCGCGATCGCAGTCATAAGCCCGACGGGCAACATCTCCGTCGTGACCACCGAAAAGGTGGAAAGTCCCACCGCATAGACCGAAGCCCAACCGCCGCTGCGGGCGGTTCGAGCCGAACGCGTCTCAAGTTCCATGAGTCAACCTTTCGTGCTGCGGCGAGCGATGTGCTCTGCCGGAGCGGTGTTTACTGGATACGAAAAACCGATAAAGTGGCCGACAAGGGCAACAGATGGGACGATTTGGAAACAATGCTCGATCACTTTGGCGATGTGCTGGCCTTCGTGCGTGTGGCGGATACGCAAAGTTTTACCCGCGCGGCAGAACGGCTCGGCATCTCACGCTCCGCCGTGGGCAAGAGCATTGCGCGGCTTGAGGAAAACCTCGCAACCCGCCTCATTCAGCGAACGACACGCAGCACCAGCCTGACGGATGAAGGCCAGCTTTTCTACGAACATGCCCTGCGCATTCTGTGCGAGGTGGATGATGCCGAGGCCACACTTGCCGAACGCCATCAGACACCGAAAGGCCGGCTTCGCCTCGATCTGCCGACGGCCTTCGGTCGCCTGCATGTTCTGCCCGTGCTGCAACGTTTCCTGGCCGACTGGCCGGAACTGGAAGCCGATGTGTCGTTTTCCGATGATTATTGCGATCTGGTCAGTGACGGGATCGATGTCGCCATCCGCATCGGCGGACCGGCAGATAGCGGGCTGATCCGACAGGTTCTGGCCCCTCACCGGCTGGTGACCTGTGCTGCCCCATCCTATCTGGAACGGCGCGGCACACCTGAGGATATCGACGCGCTACAGCAGCATGAAAAGATCATCTTCACCTATGCCAACGGGCCTGTGCCCTGGCGTTACCGCATCGCAGGCGCGCTGCGCGACGTCCATGTGCGTGGCGCACTGAGGCTCAGCAATACCGAAGCCATACGCGATGCGACGCTGGCGGGCCTTGGCATTGCCCAGCTTGGCGCCTTCCTTGTTGGCGACGATATCCGGCAAGGGCGTCTCGTGCCCGTTCTCGAAGACTTCAGCCGCGAGGAGCCACCGATTGCCGCTGTCTATCCCACCCGCCGCCACGTCTCGCCGAAGGTTCGGCGTTTCGTTGAGGCAATCCGAAAGGAGTGGGCAGCCGGTGCCCCCTGGGAATAGGCACTTTCCGAGATCACCGCTTCGGAATGATCGTCACCCGGCATTCGTCGTTGGTCTCCAGCCCGGCCTTGGTGCATTGCGGTGCGGTCAGGTTGAAGAAAAAGACGTCCGAGCCCTTGCCCCAGGGCCTGATGTTGCGGGTGAACGGGCCTTTTTCATTGAGCAGGATATCCGCTGTAAAGGCACCTGTGCGACCAGCCACATGTTCGGGTTTCACCACGATGTAGCGCGGCAGAAACTCTTCCTTGCGCAAAATTCTCGTCGAGAACGTCACCCTGTCTTTGTCCATTCCAGCCCCCTGTCGTCCAGACATCCCTGCACCCCCTTGGCCCCGGCCTCTAATCGAGCGGCATCCCGCGCTCCACCAAAGCCCGAAAATAGGCAATGCCATAGGGAATGGCGGCATCGTTGAAATCGAAACCCGCATCGTGAACCGAAGGGCCGTCTCCGTTACCGATCAGCATGATGTTTCCGGGGCGGGCTTCCAGCATGAAGGCAAAGTCTTCCGAGCCCATCAGCGGTTCCATGAAGCCATTGACCGCGTTATCACCCACCAGTGACTGCGCCGCTTTTACCGCGAAAGCCGTTTCCAGCGGATGATTCACGGTGGGCGGATACATGCGTCTGTAAGTAACGGTTGCGCCAGCGCCGTAGGCGACCGCGACATGTTCGGCGATCTCCTTCACCCGTCTTTCGATCAGATCGCGGGTCGCCGGGTCAAAGGTGCGCGTCGTGCCGCCCATCTCGGCCGATTGCGGAATGACATTTCCCGCCTTGCCGCCGCCCATCCAGCCAACGGTCACAACGGCGCATTGGCGCGGATGGACGTTGCGGGACACGATGGTCTGCAACGCAAGCAGAATATTTGCGCCAACGACAAGCGGATCGACACTGACATGCGGCGATGCGCCATGCGCGCCTTTGCCGTCGATCCTGATCCTGAAACCATCCGCAGACGCAGCAAGCGGCCCGCTGGCGGTCGAAAACTGGCCAATCGGCAGGCCGGGTTCGGTGTGCATGGCGTAAACTTCGCTGATGCCGAAACGGTCCATCAGCCCATCGTCGACCATCGCCTTGCCGCCGCCACCGCCTTCTTCCGCCGGCTGGAAGATCACCACTGCCCTACCGTTGAAGGCGCGGCTACGGGTAAGCTCGCGCGCCGCCCCCAGCAACATGGCTGTGTGGCCATCATGCCCGCAGGCATGCATCACACCGTCAACGGTCGAGGCCCATGCGGCGCCGGTTTCCTCCTGAATTGGCAAGGCATCCATATCGGCCCGCAAGCCGATGACCTTTCCGCTGCTCTTTTCCTGACCATGAATAACGCCGACCACACCCGTCTTGCCGATGCCTGTCACCACCTCGTCACAGCCAAATTCAGCGAGTTTTTCAGCGACAAACGCAGCCGTTCTGTGAACGTCGAACTGCAATTCGGGATGGGCGTGAAGATCCCGCCGCCACGCCACCACATCGGCAAAATCGCCGTCAGGTCCAACCATGCCGCCTCCCGCGATTATCTTACGCCAACTGGCTTGCCGGTACGATGTGAACGCCGCCCGCCGGGCGCAGCGCGGCATCGAGTATGGCACGCGCAATCTTGTCGGCCGGATTGATGCGCCACTTTTTCGGCAACAGCGGGCCGAGAGCTTTCAACACCACCGTCATGGCACGCTCACCGAACCGGAACTCGTCACGTTGCCCGCCGATCAGACCCGGCCGAACCAGAGTGAGCGATCGAAAGCCGATTGTCTTGAGGCCATCTTCCACCTCGCCTTTCACCCGGTTGTAGAAAATCGATGAACGGCGGTCCGCGCCGATAGCCGAATTGAGAACATAGGTCTGCGTGCCGTAGGCATGGGCAAGACGCGCCACCGCCAGCGGATAGTCATGATCCACCCGCCGGAACGCGTCCTGCGAACCCGCCGTCCTGATGGTCGTTCCCAGCGTGCAGATGACCGCATTTGCCCGCCACCAGTCGGCCGTCTCGGGCAACTGATCGAAATCCACCTGCGGCGAAATGAGTTTCGGGTGCGGCGGCAAAGGGCGACGCGTGGGCGCGACAACGCGGGCAACAGCCGGATCTGCCAAAGCCAGCCTGAGAACATGACCTCCGACCATCCCCGAAGCCCCGACAAGCAGAAGCGTCGCACCCTCACCCGCCATATCCGCCATGCCGCCTCTCCCCGTCAACTGCCTTCAGATACGAGACAGGCTACCCGGTACGCGCTGCGGCGTCGATCCCTTGGCGGTGATCAGATGGAAGCGCGGCCATGAGACCGCGCATCCGAGGCATCAGACCGCGACACCCTGCACCGCAGCCGCCAATGGTTCCAGCCGATCCATTTCTTTATCGGTCAGGTGAATGGTGGCGGCGGCGACGTTTTCCACCAGCCGTTCGGGCTTGCGTGTGCCGGGAATGGGAACGGTTTTCGCTTTCAATCTGTCGGACTGGGCATAGAGCCAGGCGAGCGCCAGTTGCGCAGGCGTGACGCCCTTGGAAGAAGCGATGTCTTCGATACCGGCGACCAGCTTCATATTGGCTTCCAGGTTTTCAGCCGAGAAACGCGGGAAGTTCTGGCGCGCATCATCACCACTTAGTGACGCGGAAAACCCCTGCCCCGTCAGCAGGCCGCGCCCCAAGGGGGAATAAGGCACGATGGTCACCCCAAGCTCTGCCGCCGCCGGCACGATTTCCCGCTCGATATCGCGGGTGAAGATCGACCATTCCGATTGCAGGGCGGCGATGGGATGAATGGCATGGGCGACGCGCAGCTCAGCGGCGCTGACGGCCGACAGACCAAGCCACTTCACCTTGCCCGCCTTGACCAGATCGGCCATCGCGCCGATCGACTCTTCCAGTGGCACGGTCTCGATGCGCCGGTGCATGTAATAGAGGTCGATCACCTCCACACCCAGTCGCTTCAGGGAGCGATCCACCGCCGCCCTGATGAATTCAGGGCGGTTATCGATGCTCCAGTCATCAGGGTTATCGGGCGTGCGCGTGTAACCGAACTTGGTGGCGATGATGACTTTGTCGCGGTTGGCCGTAACGAAAGGCGCCAGAAACTCCTCATTGGTGCCGACACCATACATGTCTGCCGTGTCGAACATGGTTACGCCGAGGTCCAGCGCCCGTTCCAGCGTTGCACGCGACTGGGCCACATCGGTAGCGCCATAAAATTCGCTCATGCCCATGCAGCCCAGTCCCTGAACGCCGATCATCGGGCCAGTTGGACCAAGCTGAGCCTGAGGCATGGGGGTATTTTCGCTTGTCATTTTTGGGTCTCCACTTTCTGACAAGCACCTCTTATAAGTATGGAGTATAGTCCATGGTCAAGGGTTTATGATGCTGATTTCGGAATTTGCCAGAGCCACCGATCTGCCGGTCGATACGATCCGTTTCTACATCGCCAAGGGACTGCTGAAACCGGAGCGCAGCGCCAAGGGCGGCTCCAATCCTTACCAGATGTTCCGCGCGGAAGATGTGACGGCGGCACGCATGATCCGCCTGCAGCAGACGCTGGGTTATTCTCTCGGTGAAATCCTGGCGCTGAACGAGGAATATCGCGCCGGCGAACATTCGTCAGAACGCACGATCGAGGTTCTGCAATCGCAGATAGCCAGGCTGGAAGAGCGCAAGGCCGCACTGGATGCGGCCCTGTCATTCCTGCGTGGCAAGGTGGACTGGATCAAGACGGGCAAGCCCGACGACGCGCCGCGCCTTGAAGACTATCAGTGTTGAGCGGCTCTGAGTTCCGCCAGTCCTTCTTCCCGTGAGATCACCGGCTCATATCCAAGCTCCCGCCGCGCCTTGCCGATATCGAACGAGACCTCTACAGCCGAGGTCGCATAAGCCTGCCTTGTCAGCGGCGGAACAATCCTGCCGCCAGATATTCCCGCCAGAATATCGCCAATGGTCGCCACGGTACGAACGACGGCACGCGGCACCACCTTTTCAGGAACGGCAAGCCCCTGTGTTTCCACCAGCGCTGAAACGATGCTGCGGAACGGCACGGGCGCGCCGTCCGAAATGAAATAGACCTGGCCACCGCGACCACGGCCAAGCGCCAGTTCCACGGCGGTGCAAAGATTGGCGATGTGGGTGGTCGAGGTCAGATAGGTTCCACCGCTGATCCAGGCGAACTTGCCGGATTTTACCGCCTGCGTCAGCGCTGGAAGGGCCGTCGTATCGTCCCTGCCCCAGACAAAACGCGGGCGCAGCACCACGACAGAAAAGTCGGGCCCGTCAGCAGCGAGAGCGAGGCGCTCTGCCGCCGCCTTCGTACGGGAATAACCGCCTGCCGGTCTTTGCGGCAATGGCATCGTTTCATCCACATTGACGAGCGGCTTGCCGGTGGCGAGCACGGATTCAGTACTGAGATGAATAACCTTGCGAACGCCGGCGGCACGGGCCGCATCGAGAACCGCACGCGTGCCGTCCTCATTCACACGTCGCTGTTTTTCGCTGGCAGGCCCATGGTCGGTATCGGCGGCGGCGTGGATCAGCGCATCGCAGCCCGCCATGCCGGCAGACAAAGCGGGATCGAAAAGTTCGCCGATGACCGGTTTCGCTCCCAGCGACCGAACCAGTTCTGCCGCGCTTTCACTGCGCACCAGGGCGGAGATTTCCACACCGCGCGCAACAAAATGGCGGATCAGGTTGCGGCCGACATAGCCGCTAGCGCCCGTTACGAAGATCCGTTGAAACAGAACGAGTTTATCCGTGGCCGCGTCCTGTGCGGCAATGCTGTCAGTCATGTTATTCACCTGTGTCCTGGGAGGGTCAGCTCGTGGCGATTTCGGGAAGATCGCTCTCACCCGGTTGCGCCGTCACAAGCCAGTTGATCTCGCGAAGAAGCCTGTCGCGCTCTTCACGCGGGAAATGGTGGAAATCGAGATGTTCGAGGAATTTCAGCCCCTCCAGCGCCAGATAGGCTAGAAGCGCACCACGCGGCGATGGTGATGTGGCCTCGATGCGGGAAATGGTACGGACCTGATTATCCTGCATCTTGGTACGCAGCCCGGCATCCAGCGCAAGCGCGGCACTGAGGTTCAGCGCAACCGCCCTGAACTCCTCCGGCGGCGGAGCAGCAGCGGCAAGAATACGCCCACGGATGGCCTTGTCCTCGACTGCAGCGATCTGCGCTTCAATCCCGGCATGATGGTCATTGTCGCGTTCAAACGCGCGGTCCACCACGGCTTCGACCAGGGCCTGCTTGGACTTGTGGTCGTAAAGCACGCTCGCCTTGTTGATACCCGCCTCCCTGGCGACAGCATCAATCGTCAGATTCGCCGCCCCGTCCCGACCGACAACCCGTTCCGCCGCATCAAGAACCGCCTGCTGATCGATAACCCGCTTCCTGCCCATCGTCTCATCCAATTTATTTCCAACCAGATGGTTATAAATAATTGGCGATGACCATGTCAAGCGTAGGAAGGGATATGGTGCAGCCCCTGCCCGCCATGGAACAGGAGCTGCTTTTGCCTGACGTCAGACCGAACGGGTCAGACCGCCATCGACCTTGAGGTTCTGGCCGGTGATGTAGCCGGCGCCTTCCGATACGAGGAAGGAAATGGTCGCGGCGATTTCGTCGCTGGTGCCGTAACGCTTCATCGGCACCATGTCGCGGCGCTCTTCGGTGGCAGGCAGGCTGTCGATCCAGCCGGGCAGCACGTTGTTGATGCGGATATTGTCGGCCGCGTAGGTATCGGCATAGATCTTGGTGTAGGATGCGAGACCGGCGCGGAACACCGCAGAGGTCGGGAACATTGCAGCCGGTTCAAACGCCCAGGCAGTCGAAATGTTGACGATGGCGCCGGATTTCTGCGCCTGCATGATCGGCGTGACCAGCCTGACCGGGCGAATGACGTTCATCAGATAGACGTCCAGACCGGTGTGCCATTGCTCATCGGTGATCTCGGTAATGGCGGCGCGCGGACCGTGACCGGCGCTGTTGACCAGCGCGTCGATACGTCCCCATTTGTCCATCGCAGCATCGACCAGACGCTTCAGATCATCATTGGACTGGTTCGAACCGGTAATGCCGATGCCGCCAAGGTCTGCGGCCAGCGCCTCGCCCTTGCCGGAGGAAGACAGGATCGCAACCTTGAAGCCATCGGCAGCAAGACGCCTGGCTGCCGCTGCCCCCATGCCGCTTCCGCCCGCGGTGACAATTGCTACTTTTTCTACTGCCATATCCTCATCCTTTTCACATCGACGCGCACATTGATTATGCCTGAAACCATGATTATCATGTTACATGCCCGGTCAGCCAATCAGTTCTCCTGAATTTTGACTGTAGAAAATCTATCGGATGAGCGACACACTCGGAAAAATTCCCTCCCTCAATGGGCTGAAAGCCTTTGAGGCAGCCGCACGCCACCTGAACTTTCGCCTGGCGGCGGAAGAGCTTGGCGTGACACAGGGTGCGGTGGCGCAACAGGTGCGCGGACTGGAGGCCGAACTTGGCCTGCAGCTCTTCGAGCGCCAGCCCCGCACGCTGGCGCTGACCGGCGAAGGCCGCGCCTATATTGCCGATGTCAGGCGTGCCTTTGAAATCATTGCCCGCGCAACCGGCGACCTGCGGCCGCAGCCCGTGCGGCTCGCCATCAGCACCACGCCGACCTTCGCATCCAAATGGCTTATTCCGAGATTGCCGGATCTGACCGCCCGCCACCCCGATCTCGATATCCATATCGTTGCGACCGATCGCATCTCGCATTTTCAGGTGGATGGCGTCGACCTTGCGGTGCGTTATGGTCGAGCGCCGTTCGGACCGGGCTTGTCCTGGCAGTTGCTGTTCGAACAGGAAATAGTCGCCGCCTGCAGTCCCATGCTGCTGAGGGACCGCGAACCGCCGAAAACCATGGCAGAACTGGCGGGTTTTCCGCTTCTGCTGGACGCCCACAATTTCTGGCCGGAATATATCGAGCAGCAATTCGGCGTGCCGGATGCACCACAGGAGGCGCCGGCCTTTCGCCGCATCAGCTTCAACCAGACCTCACACGCCATCGACGCGGCCATTGCCGGCCAGGGCATCGTACTCGCCACCCGCAACTTCATTGCCAGCGATCTGGCTGAACAGCGGCTCGTACAGATCGGCCAGCACACGCTGCGCGGCCCCTCCGATTTCTACCTCGTCTGGCCACGCCACAGAAAATCCGCAGCTCTGGAAGCGATCAAAAGCTGGATGGTGTCAGCGACGACAGGGGCCGATTGATCAGCGAGCCGTTCCGTTACCGCCCGCTGACATCTCAAGCGCCGCCGCAAGCAGCGCTTCCACATGAATTTCCATGGTGTCCAATGTCGTTACCGGTAAATCGGAATCGGTGAACAACAATGGCAGTTCCGTGCAGCCCAACACCAGCGCGTCGATAGCGTGATCGCGCTGCATGCGCCGAACGATGGCGAGAAAATCTTCACGCGTCTCGTGACGGACAATTCCTCGTTCGAGTTCGTCCGCGATCTTTGCCGCTATGTAGTCGATTTCCGGCACGGACGGTGCGATCACCTCAATGCCGCTTTCGCGAAACGGCGCCTTGAAGAAATCTGCTTCCATCGTGAACCGTGTCCCGAACAGGCCAAGACGACGAAGCTCTCTCCTGGCAGCTTCCTCGCGGGTCGCCTCGACGATGCTGATGAGCGGTACGCTCGACCGTGCCTGTAGCGCATCGAAAACGATGTGCGGTGTGTTGCCTGTGAGCGCAACGATTTCCGCCCCGGCCGCAATCAGCCTGTCGATGCCCGCCATCAGATAGGTCGTCAGCCCGTCATAATCCCGCGCCTGACAAAACCGGAAGACATCAAAGACATTCAGGCTTTCAATCGTCATGTTTGGAAAGAAATGGTCTCCAACCCGCGCATGCGCCGCATAGACCAGCCTGCGATAATAGAGCAGTGTCGATTCCGGCCCGATACCGCCGATAAGACCCAGCTTTCTCATGCTTGTCCCTCTTGAGAGCCATGCTGGTCTTAAACCGGCCTCTGCGATTTGCTTTTCTGCCGGCGAACGGTCGTGCTTTCGCCACCGACACCCCAATTGTCCATGGAGACCTCATCGATGATGACCACGGTTGTTTCCGGGTTCTTGTTCAGGACGCGGGCCAGAAGCTGCGTAACCTCACGGATGAGTTCCGCTTTCTGCTCAGCGGTTGGTGCCTCCGAGCCGCCGGTAACCTTGATGTTGACGTAGGGCATATGATCTCCTCCATATTGTTACGTGAAACTAGGCACTGGTCTCGAGCTGCTGACGGCTCAGCGCCTGCACCGCAAAGCGGCGGAGCAGTCCAACCGGCTCTGGTGCATCCACAACCGCCGCAAGCAGGCTGTCCGGGTCTCGTCCCTCATTGCGCAATACATCTGCGCGCAGGTGAATGATTGCCGCACCGATCTCCGGCGTGAACTCGGGGTGAAACTGTGTGGATATGGCATTGCGCCCATAACGGACGATCTGATGCGGATCGTGACTGGACGCGGCAAGTGCCTGGGCGCCGGGTGGAAGCCTTATGATGGTCTGCATGTGGGTCAGATGCGCAGGAAATAGCGGCGGCATGGCCTGAAGCAGTGGATCATGCTCTGCACCCTCCAGAAGGCGGATCGTCTGCGTTCCGATCTCGCGCCCATCTGGATGATAGTCAACGTGACCGCCCAGAGCATGCGCCATGAGCTGATGACCGTAACAAACGCCGAACAGCGGCAGGTCGATTGCCATCGCCTGACCGATCCATTGCGCTGTCGCTTCGCTCCACGGCAAACGTTCCGTCACCATGTCCCACGAACCGGTGATGATTGCGCCGCAAATGCTTTCCGGCGCGGGCAACACCTCTCCGTCGAAAACACGGACCACTTGCAGCGTTTCAGCCAACGGCCCCAGCGCATGCCGGAACCACTGCGGCAGATCGCCATGCCGGGTGCGGATGGCTTCAGGCGGCGTGCCGACCTGTATGAGCAGCAAGGGAGAAAAATCCAAGGTGATCCTCGCAAGAATGGGTTGGAGTTGGCAAGGCGCTGACAGCAGCAACAGCTCCGATCCGTCCGCGACATTTCTAGCTTGCCTTCCCCATCTTGAAAAATGAATAATAGAGATATGGAGTTCTTGAATTGAGAAACATAGACATAGACTCGCTTGAAATCTTCAAGGCTGTCGTGGACTGCGGCGGCATAACGAAAGCAGCGATGCGGCTGAACAGGGTCCAGTCGAACATCACGACACGGGTCAAAAACCTCGAAGAGCGGTTACAGGTCTCGCTGTTTCACCGCGAAGGCGGCAAGCTGGTTCTCACCGCCGAGGGACAACTGCTTCTGACCTATGCAGAAAGGTTGTTGCGCCTGTCCAACGAGGCGGAAGCGGCGCTGCGCTCTCGTGCTCCAAGCGGAACACTGAGAATTGGCACACTGGAAAGCACGGCAGCCGCCCGCCTGCCGCCCCTGCTGGCATCTTACCATCAACGTTATCCGGACGTTCGCCTGGAACTGGTGACAGGCGACACAACCTCGATGATCGAGCGTGTCCGCAACTACGATGTGGAAGCCGCCTTTGTGTCGGAGCCATTTCAGGCCGACGATCTGGACACCTGCCCGGCCTTTACGGAGGAACTGGTGCTGATCGGCGCCAAAGAGGTGGCGTCTATTGAGGCCGCACGGCAACTGGCAAAACGCACCGTCATTGCCTTTGCCACCGGGTGCTCCTATCGGCGCATTTTCGAGGACTGGCTCTCCAGCTCAAACATCATGCCGGAAAGGGTTCTCGAACTCGGTTCCTACCATGCGATCACCGCCTGCGTCGCGGCCGGTTCAGGCATCGGCATCATGCCACGTTCCGTGCTTCGCGCCGTCCACACCGAGGCTGAGGTACAGGCCATTCCCCTTCCGCCACGGTTTGGAAAGACCCGCACACACCTCATAACCCGCCGCGGCTATTCCTCAGTGGCACTGGAGGCGCTGCGTGGCGAACTGAAGCGCAGCCAGGATAAATAAGATGGGTGCCACAGGCGATCCGATTGTGGCATCCGGCCTGCCGGTGTCCAGACGCAGCAGCATTGCCGCCACGCGGACACCCCCTCACCACATCAGTTCAAATGGCTCAGGAGTCTGCGCCGGCAACACTCTGCTCAGGCGAAGCTGCTTTGGGCCGGAAGAACAGAAAAAAGATGATGCTGAGAGGGGAGCCCACGCTGATCGGAAATCCCGTCTCCAGAAAATAGGCGAGTGAGCCGAGCGGGTTACTCGTCACCGTCGCAAGTGTGGATGGCAAATAGTTGAAAAGCGCCAAAACGAAAACCGTGACCGTGCCGACCAACAGACCCAGAACCGGCCCCATCAGGCATATCAGCAGCGTCGTGGCGATGCTGCGCTTGAACCATCTGGAGATTTTCAGCATGCAGCCAAATGTGACAAAGGCAACAAGGAGAATGAGCAGGAAAAAGTTTCCCCCGATCATCATGTCAAATTCATTCATCGCATAATCCTTATCCTAAAAATTTCTAGTTATTCATCTGTAGCGTACGTCGAAGCTCAAACGCCTTACGGCTTCGTCGAGAACCTGCAATTGTCCACAGACCATTCGGAAACATCGTTCTGTCGGCCAGAGAGAGAACCGATCAGCCTCAAAAACGGGTCACAACGTATCGACGCAATCATTGCCCAACGCACCCGCAACAGGGAGCAAGAACGACACATTACAATACAATTTAAAGATGAAAATCCACGCACAATGAAAAAAATCTGGAATGCGGTAGACCCTCGCACGTTTTCGAACGCGAATGCCTCAGTTTCCCTCGGGCATTCTCCATGACTTGCATTGATCGACGCAATACTCGGGAAACAGAATCTTTTTGTCGGCCAGGTTCAATGCGAACATGATGACTGCAATATTGACCTCGCGCAGTGGATTTCTCTGAGCCGTCAAAACAAGTGCACCGGGAGGCAAGGCCTCCAAATACTCATCAGCATTCCGATAGCGAGCGCCCTCTTCCAAACGGCGTGGAACGAATTGAAGTTCTAACAGTGCCTCTACGTTTTTCGGATCGATGAGCGGCAAGGCTTTCAAGAGCGCGTTCTTGACCCCCAGCTCATGCATATCCTTGAAAAGATCGACCTCGACAAATAACGTTTTGATCCGAATGGTTGTCGTGTTTCCCGACCCGGAAAGCTGAAAACGCCTGTAGAGCGGCAGGAAATTTTCGGCACCTGCCATGCCGAACGTACCCGAAAACGCCCTTTCACCCAGGAACTTCAGTACGAATGCCTCTGTATCGCCCTTCGGCCCTGGATCGTGGTGGCACAACCGTGTTCGAGGCGCACCGCCGCATTCAGTCCAGCCGGGCTGCGCTTTCACCCGGTCGTAACTGTCTCCCGCCCTGATGCCCTGCCAGAATTCCGGCGGCGCGTAATCTCCGGGCGGTGCTGCATGAGCGGGCATGACCAGCCCACACAACAACAAGCCCACCCAGCCGACAAGACGGCTTACGGCTTCTGTGCGCATCATTCACCCCCACAACCATTGCCCCCGTAACCATGCCTCAATCAAACAGGAGAGGCATGCCTTGGACACTCAACCCGACCGCGAAACTCAAGGAAAAGAGAACCACCGTCGGGATGCTGTCTCACCCGATATCGATATGCAATCTGGGGATGAAAAACCAGACGTTTTTTCGAAAACAGCCAGGCTTGGCCAGGCATATTCAGAGGCGACCGGCCACCCTGCCCCACCGCATTCCATCATCATGGGGAACGAGGCTGAGTTTCAGAGAACGATTGACACAATCCGTCGGGCAAAACTGCTCAAAGAACACCCACGCCTCGCCGCCTGGCTGGCGGAAAACCGCACCAATGGCGAAAGTGCCGAACGTGATCTCGAAAATCTCGCAACATTTGACCGGATCGCCAAAGATGCAACGGAACGTGAGAAAGACCGGCGCAACAGCGTGTTTTACCAGCCGGCTGCGCCAGGCAAAACGGATACTGGCGAACGCGCGACAGGCCAGCCCAACAGCCTGATGTACCAAACGGCTGGTCCGACAGCCCAACAATCCCGGTCACCCTTCACTCCTGTCACGACGCCGGTAGCCGGAAGCAATACGGACGGTGACGTTGGACGCACTGCAAACCCCGCCGTCTCTGTTACTCCCCCAGGCCCGGCACCGTCAGCTCCTGTCGCACCAACGAGTATCGCAAACGAAACAGAGAACCAGATTGACGCGGCAACGGACCAGACCACCGCCCCTTTAACTCAGCAGCCTCCTGCATCATCAGAGCCGGTGACGCAGCCTGCTGGGGCCGGCGAGCAAAAGCAGACCACTCAGCCTGCGCGAGACGAAGCCTTGCAACAGGCAAGCTCGTCAGTTGCACCCGTAGATCCGATTGAAAGCCCGGACGTCGTCGACAATAGAGAGGGGCCGCCGCCCCCTCCAAAAGAAAGTGCCGACGGTTTTTTAGAAGCAACGGGCAACACTTATATCCGCGCCACCGAGGGTATAGCCGCGCATTATAACTACCACATGTTCAATCACACCGCTCGCCGCCACAAGGACCGGCAGTTATCCTTCGGCGACATCCTGGATAGCGAAAGGATCAAAACTCCGGATGGTGAGAATGTGTTTTTCATCACTCCGCCGGAAATTTTCTTTGCCGCAGCAAGATATATCGACGCGAAATACGCCAATTTGACCGATACGGATGATTACGCCAGCTCCCTGGAATTCGCCGAGGCGCTTGCAAAAAATCACGAAAGAATCAAAAGCGCCAAAAAGTCCGCCCTCGCCACTGGGGCCGAAAAAACCATGTTTGTCGAAGGCGCTACACTGGGCAATACGCTGCAAAATTTCGGCCACACAATGATGAACAACCCATTGGGTTTTCTGGCTTGGTCTGCAGAAACTCTCGGCGAAAATGCTCCAAAGATGGCTTTGATGGCAGGAGCAGCCGCCGTAGCGCGCAACCCCAACATGTTGTTAGCGGTAGAGTTCGGGACATCATACGCAATCGAATCGAACAAGGCGTCAGTCGATTTTTTCAAAGAAAAAAAACTCGACTTCTCCAATCCGGAGCACGTCCAGCGGATGCTCTCTGACCCTTACTTGATGAAGGAGGCGAATGAACGCGGAGTTACGCGTGGTCTGGTTATTGCTGCGTTTGACACCGCAACTGCGGGACTGGGAAATAAAATAGACCTCGACAACCACATGGTCCAAGCGCTTGCAGAAAACATGACAGATGCCATTGGGAGTGCGTCGGGAGAATATTTCGCGCGTCTGGCTTCTGGACAAAAAGCCGACTGGAACGAGATCCTGAAAGATTCAGTATCAAAATCTGCGCTGGTTCCCGCCTCTCTCGGAAAGGCCGGGTACAAGACATTGTCTGACTTCAGATCCGCATCAAAAGCAAAGGTTGCGCGTACACAAGCCGAGGAGATGTCCTCAGCGGCCCAGTCCTCGGCCATCCGCAACCAAGCACCGGAAACGTACCGCGACCACATATCCAGGATCACGGCTGGAACACCTATTGAAAATCAACTCGTACCGGCCAAGGCATTTACCGACCACCTGAAAGCAAAGGGTATCGACCCTTACGGCTATCTTGATGGCTTTGGTATAAATCGCGCTGATCTGGATACTGCCCTAACCACCGGCGGCGATCTTAAAATACCGGCAGGCATCTACGCCACGAAGATCGCTGGATCGCAACACGACGCATTTGTGAAAGACAACATGCGTTTCGACCCATCAACACCCACCTTTACCGAAGCCGGGAATCTCGAAGCGCGTCGCGATGAATTCATTGTCAAAGCCTTTGGAGACGACGCGGTGAGGCGTAAACGCGCCGAAGCCGACCTTGCAGCCGAACATCGTATCGCCGCCGACGTCCAGTCACGTCTTCTGAACCACGGTGCCAGCCCAGACACTGTAATGAAACAGTCGGTAGCATATCCCGCCTTTTATGCGGCGCTGGCTGGTCGTAACGGCATGACGACACACGCTTTTCTGCAGCGGTTTCCGCTACCGCAGCAACCGGCATCATCTCACCGGAAAATCATGCAGAACGGTGAAACTGCGTCTGTTGAACCCACTTTGACTCGCGGCGAAATCCGTTCGCCAACATCAGGACCAACGTTCACCTTTAAAAACGCAAAACCGTTTTCCGAAGCGTTTCCGCAGTCTCACAATTCATTTGTTGGCCAGAACAGCAGGATCAGGGGCGTGATCCATAACCAGCCTGCCAAAAACAGCAGGAAACCGTGATGGCCATGAACAAGCATAGAGCCACGCGAGACAGAAACTCCCCTGAAATCCGGCACAATGCCCCTGTTGAGAAATATGCTAAGATGAGAGCAGCCGATAAACTTCACTCCAAACAATCCCCCCTGCTCCTCGACAGGGCGACGGGTGGCACACGCGGCCTCTTTCAGTTTTCGGACCACGCCGCCGGTGATACCATCGTCGATCTGTTCGGCGGTTCTGACCTTTCCACCATTATTCAAGGAAGCAGCCGCTTTTTCCTGCAGGCAACAGAGGACATGGGCAGCCGCGGCGCCGTAAAATCCGCTGAAGACATGGCCGTGCTGATGGGGTGGTGGCGAAACAATGCCGATACCATCGCGATGGCCACACGGATCGGGCGCAAATCCAGCCAGCGCAGGGCCAAGATCTCTAAAGCCTCGGTGCTGACCGCACTCGACAAAGGTACGACCGGCAATGCAGCGATGGACGCGGCCATTGATGAGGCGATGCGGGCGCAGTTCAATCAGGCCTTCGAAACCTATCTGATAGAAGGCAAGGCGCCCTCACCTGATCTTCTCGGCATGTTTGAAACCTATCTGAAATGGCTGACCTCGATCTATGGCGCCATGACGATCCAGGGCGTGCCGATACATGCCGAGGTCAGTGAAATCTTCAACCGCGCAATGGAAAGCGCCAGCCACGCAGAGTTCGCCCGCCAGTCCACCGGCGAGACAGATCCGGTCTTTGATACGGCGGAAGCGATGGGTCTGCCAGAGACGGATTACGAGCAATTTCTGGATCTGCGCCGTCAGGCTGAAGATGAAGCGAAAGCGCAGCTTCTGGGTGGCGCGATGGAGCCGTTGCGGCGCGAGCGGCAGAAAAACTACAGCCGGGAAAAGGCCGCGGTGCGCCGCGACGTCGAGCGGTCGATCAGCGCAGAAGGTGTCTACCGCGCAATTGAATGGATGACCAATGGCCGACGGCTGGACGATAGCGACGCAAATGTGCTTGAGCCCCTTCGTCTCGACAAGGCAGTCCTTGTCAAACGCTATGGTACGAACATTCTGGATGCCCTGCCGCGCGGGCAGCAGACCGTTTATGCTGAAAAAGGTGGGCTGGACCCTGACGACGTTGCCGGCATCTTCGGCTATTCATCCGGCGATGAACTTGTGCACGCCATGGTGCAAGCGCCGAGCCGCCTTGATGCTGTTGCTTTCAACGTCGAGCAGATCATGCGCCATCGCCACGGCGATATGCTTCTGGATGGCTCTGTCGATATCAGGGCGCTGGACGCCGTGCACAATGATACACGCGGGAAATGGCTGGAAATCGAACTCGCGGCAATCGGCAGGATCGCCAACCGTTCGGATACGCTGACACTCAAACAGGCGCAGGCTTACGCGGAAACCTCTACCGCCCGCATGCCCGTTGAGGATGCCGTAGCCAGTGACCGCTTTCTGGCCGTTGAACGCTGGGCGGCCGATGAAGCGGCCGACCTTGGCGCAGAATTGAAAAAAGCCCGCTCCGCGAAAGCCAAGACGCCAAGCGAGCCGGACGAACAGGATATGGCTGAGAAGCTTTACGACGCCAAACGCCGACAATTGCTCAATCATTCGCTCTATGTCGAAAGCCGAAAGATCGCTGGCGAAATCGAAGCGATCGAGACCTATCTCCAGCGCTTCAGCGACCCGACCATCCGCGAAAAAATAACCGATGCCGGACATCACGACAGCGATCGTGTCGATTATCTCTCAGCGATCGATGACCTGCTGGGTCGTTACAGTTTTCGCCCGACAACACCAGACGAGCCCGATGGGCGCGGCCAACTGGATGCCTATGTCGCCGCTATGAAAGCAGCACGCAGGGGAAATGAGCTTGCCATTACCGACAGCGTGCTGTCTGACGCCAGGCCTTCCCCCTACAGGAAGGGATCAGTCCGCACGCTTCGCGACGTGATTGACAGCATCAGGAACGTGGAGCACAGCGCACAACGTGCCAACAGGCTGATCGACGCCACGCATGACAGGGATTTGCATCAAACCGTTTCAGGGGTGGTCGGCGCTGTTGAAAAGGCCCTCCAGGCAGGCGCTTTAGCCGGAGAAAATGCGCATCTCGATCCCACTGTGGCCGCCATGACAACGCTGCGGCACATCGACGGTGTAGATACCGGTGTTGCCTATGACGCGATCAAAGCGCCCGTTGATGATGCCGCAGAACGGCTTGTGGGGCGCAGGCGAAAGGCTGCCAGCGATCTGGCCGCGCTCTATGATGTTTACTCCCCCGAAGAACGACGCGACATGGCGCGGCGCATGCTTGCGCCCGGACTCGGTTCCGCCCTGTCCAAATGGGACAGGATCGCCATTGCCCTGAACTGCGGCAACACGACAAACCGCCAACACCTGACCGAGACTGGCAGCCATGACGCCCTGAACGATGCGCAGATCGACGCCATTCTGGGCTCCCTTGACGAACGGGATGCACGCTTCGTGCAATCCATCTGGGACTATCTGGCATCGTTCCAGCCCGAGATTGCCGCACGCGAAAAGCGAACGACAGGGGCCGCGCCGCAGTGGGTGAAAGCCGAACCTGTGATCATCGGCGGCAACGAGCTGTCTGGCGGCTTTTATCCCCTTGCCTATCGTAACCAGCCCTCCTTCCCTTCCTCTTCCAGTGATCAGAACATTGATCGAGGGATGATGCCACCACCTGGAGATATGGGCATTTCAAAAGCTGTCATGACAGGACAATTCGTCAGGGCGCAGACGCTCGCCGGGCATAGCCATCACGAGAAGGTGGCGAGAGACGGCCACGTCGATCTCGACCTCTTTGTCTTGCACCGGCATGTCGACGGACTTGTTCTCGATCTTGAACTCGGCGAAACCCTCTCGAACACGAGGCGTATTCTTCACGATGACCGCATTCGCAGCATCTTCGATCAAGCCGATAAAACTGCCGATCTCGCTGGATTGCAAAACTGGCTCGGTGATGTCGCCGCAGCGGAGATACGCCTTGCCGACCTGCTTGGCCACACTGCTTCCGTTGCCAGAGAGAATTTGACCGTGACACGCCTCGTCACGGCTCTGGCAACGGTCCTTTCGCAGGCGACCGGCCTCTCGCAGTTCATGTCTCTGGTCGGAAAAAACGACTTCGCAATTGGTGTGCGAGACGCTCTTCGCCCGGATGTGTTGGATGACATTGCCCGTAAATCGACCGTCATGGCCGGGCGGCAAGATGCTCGCGGAAAACATGTGGGCAACGCGGCGACGGCCTGGAGCGAAATCACCTTTTGGCTGGTACAGAACCTACACCACCGGATTGTAGAGGTACCTTGCTGGCTTGCCCGCTATCATCAAGGTTTACGCAGTTTCGCAAACGATGACGCAATGGCCGTCGCGCATGCAGACGATCTGATCAAACGTTCCTGCATCTCAGGCAATGCCGATCTGAGCGATGTCGAACGATTGGTCTCGGCACTTGGCTCTTATCTCAACGCCAGGATTCTCTTCAACGACAGTGGCGCAATTTCTGCCCACCGCGACATACCCATTCAGCAATCAAAGCACGCAGGCGTATCGCTGGCGATTGATCTCTCCATGCTGTTTTTTGCCAATGCTGTAATCCTCGAGGCGATCGAAGGAACCGAACATCATTTCGCAACGAGTACCCTGCCCGCAATCAGGGACCGCGCAAACCCTGTGGAGGTCCATGAGGCCAATATGCTTGCGGAGGTCGTCCATACGTCCTTCGCAGGCGATAACATCGACAGATTCGACGTCGCGGCGATCGTTCATGCCTCCGGGCTAGGGACGGACTGGTCAGCGGACCAGATCCACCGGAGCATCGAAGACTTCTTTCGGCAGATTTCGGAGCAGAGAAAACTCCCAATCGAATATTCGATGGGCAATTCAGGGAAATAACCTTCTCGCGCCTAGGGTTCGGCAACATTCACAAGGCGCGAGCTAACATGACAATTCCCAGCGAAGTGAACCGATCCGGCCCTTACAACGGCAATGGCGCGACGAAGACCTTCGAATATAAATTCAAGATCTACGATCCCCTGCATTTGAGGGTTCTGCACACCGCACCCGACGGCACCGACACCATACTCCAACACCAGACGGACTACACGGTGACAGGCGTTGGCGAAGATGGCGGTGGAAGTGCGGTCCTGCTGGTCGCGCCGGAGACGGGCTTCAAGATCACACTGCTGCTTTCTGTCCCCTTCGTGCAGGAAATCGACCTTGAAAACCAGGGCGCCTATTTCGCCGAAGTGGTGGAAACAGCGCTTGATCTGGCCGCCATGCGCGACCAGCAACTGCAGGAAGAAGTCAGCCGCGCCGTGAAACTGCCGGCATCGGCCGACGCCTCCGAACTCGATGAACTTGTGGGCGATATCCTTCGTCTTGCAGACAGTGCCGATGCGATCGATACGGTCGTTGGCATGCAGGAAAATATTGCCGCCGTCGCAGAGGTTACCGATGCGCTACAGACCGTCAGCACGAACATCGACACGATCAGCCACGCCTACCACGGTACATTGGAGGCGCGCGACCTCGCCGAAAAATGGGCCAGCAATCCACATGGCATCATTGTCACAGGAGACGCATATTCATCCCGCCACTATGCCATCGAAGCACGCGCAGAGGCGGAACTCATGGCTGGAGTGACCGCGCGTTTCTCCGGCGGTACCACCAAGCAGTTCTTGGTCAAATCCAGCGATTCCGATTATGATTTTGTCTGGGTCACCATCGAAACCGTAGGTGACATGCTGCGCCTCGACTACGATCCGCAAGGCATCGGCGGCGATGTGTTCGATCTCGCCAACATGACCGGCCTTTTGCCGGTTGCGAAGGTCGATGGATTGGAAACGGCACTTGGTGACTATTACACCAAGAGTGAAATAGACGAGACAGTCAGCCAGCGCGATACGGCAATCGCCGAAAAGATCGCCAGGGGTGGCGACACCATGACCGGCGACCTCAGAATTCAAAATACAGGTCCTTCCGTCACGCTCATTGATACCGACAACAATCAGATCCGTAGCCTGCATCACAACGACGGCATGATTGGCTTGGTAGGCGCCGACGGCACCTGGAAACTTCGCGTCAGTGACAATGGCAAGGTCTGGACATCGGAACTGGGTGACCTCAACGATCGCCTGGAAAACCGCGCGATGGCCTGGGCCAATGATCGCGTTGCGAACCTCAATTCGAGGTGGGTGTCGCGCAACCGGGGATTACGGAATGACGAAGGGGTATGGCATGAGGTCCCTCAAGGAGCAGCAATGACAGGAACCTATTATTGGACGGACAACGCCGGTGGTACCTTCGACTTCAACTATGTTTATCGCTACCTCCAACTCTTCGACCCCGTTCGCGGTTGGATCACCGCACATTATGCGTGAGGCATCATCATGGACATCATTGACTTCGGCCATTTCAGCCTGACCAGTTCTACCGGCATCATGACCTTTGCCAACCAGGAGGGCCAGGATTGGTATGATCTGAGGCGCAGCCTCACCACCTGGGATAACCAGGGCAACTTTCTGAATGCCATTTATGGTGCCTGGGCGATGGTTGACCCTGCCACGCGCAAAGTGACCAATGTCGAGCATGACCCCTCGCGCATGGTCCCCAATGACAGGATTGTGCTGGGCATTGATGCGGAGCCTTCTGACATCACCGAGGACATGATCTATCGAGATGGCTTGCTGACGCCAGCACCACCCGATCCGCCTGCAACGGAAATCTTCAAACCCGTCTCACGACGCCAGTTGCGGCTGACGCTGGTCAGAAACCAGATTTCGCTTGCCAGTGTAGAGGCTGCGATTGCCTCAATGCCGGAAGGATTGGAAAAACAGGAAGCCGAGATCGAGTGGGCCGATGCCAGTGCGTTTGAGCGGTCGCATCCGACCTTGCTGACGATCGCCTCCGCGCTCGATCTCGATGAATCGGCTGTCGACACTCTGTGGCGGCAAGCACAACAGGCCTGATTTCCGGGCGTGGAAAATTGCTTCAAACGCGAACGATCCACGCCCCGAAACCAAGCAATTCCCCAACAACATGGCAGCAGCACGATGGATGAGGTTATCAGAAGCGAAGTCGAAAAACTTCATGCGCGGATCAACGACATGAAAGAGCGGCTTGTCACGCTGGAAGCGCAGCAACCCCATATCAACGCCGCGCTGATGCGCATTGAAGGCAGTGTCGGCAAGATCGCCGACAGGATACGCAACGCGCTTTGGGCGCTGCTGCTGCTCGTTCTGGGGCCAATGATCGCACTCTTGTTCAAGGCCTTTGCCGCCGGTGCGCTCTCCACCCATCTCTAGATTTGCGCGAACAACCATTCCCCAACAATCCTGCCTCCGTCATCAAAGGAGAGCACCACACATGACGCTCGTCTTCATTCGCATTCTGTTGCGGTATATCGCGGCGATCCTTGTTACCCAGGGGTTTATCGCGCCTGAACTCGGAGACCTGATGTCCGGAGATCCCGATATTGCCATGGCGCTGCAGATCCTCATCGGTGCGCTCATCGCCGCCTTGGCGGAAGGCTGGTATGTGCTTGCCCATAGATTCGGTTGGGCAAGATGACGTGGCTCACCAACCTCCTGCTTGGCGGACTGGTCGAAAAATTCACCGCGCCCTTGCTTGCCGCCTATCAGGCGAAACTGGCTGCAGAAACGGACAGGGATCGTCTCGCCGCCGACGAAACGATCAAGCGCCTTGAGGCAACCCGCGATATTGCCATAGCCGAAACAGCCGATCGCTGGAGCGCCACCCGCGTCGGACGCTGGCTGATCGTCGTTCCCTTTGGCCTCTGGTGGGCGGCAATCTACCTGGTGCAGATCGTCAACCCGTGGTTTGGGCTAAATCTCGTTGTTGTGGATGTACCCAATCACATCAACGAGATGGCGCTGATCCTGATACCGGCAATCGTCATCGGGGATGCCGGCGCGCTGCTGGCTCGTCGCATCCGCCGGTAGCGAACGCCACTTTAATTCGCGCAACGGCAAAAGAGCCGCACTCATCCTCTTTGAACGTCGTCGCGCGCCTTCAGCCAAAGGCCGAATTCCTTTACCACCGCAACGAGCTTCTCCAGACGCCGACCATCGCTGGTCAGCGAATACTCCACCTTGACGGGAATGGTGGGATAGACGGTGCGCATCACCAGTCCCGCCTCTTCCAGGGCACGAAGATCAAGCGTCAACATCCGCTGCGAAATACCCGGCACAAGCCTGCGCAATTCATTGAACCGCTTCGGACCATCCACCAGATAGGAAGCAATCAGCAACCGCCATCGCCCGCCCAGCAGACGCATTGTTTCCTCAACCGAACAGCCGGTCACGCTATCCTTCATAACGGGCGCCTTTCGCGAAGACAGGTATAATTTATGTACCTAGATGACAATATTTTGCGTTCTTACGTTTTTATACCGCCTCCATTAAGTGGGTTTCCTGCCGCGAGCAATACGACACGGGTTCGCGCAGAGACACATTCGGAGACAGCAATGAAACTCTATTATATGCCGGCGGCATGCTCGCTCGCATCGCATATCGTCGCCAACGAACTTGAACTGGCGGTCGAGTTTATCAAGGTAAACGTCAGAGATCGAAAAGACGAAACAGGTGAGGATTTTTACCGGATCAACCCCAATGGTTACATTCCGGCCCTGCAGTTGAATGATGGCCGCGTACTGTTCGAAGGCGCCGCCATTCTGCAATATCTGGCCGATCTGAAACCGGAACGCTGCCTGGCGCCAGCCAACGGAACATTTGAGCGCTACAAGCTGCAGGAAATGCTGGGCTTCCTGGCGACGGAAATCCATAAGGGGTTCATACCGCTGCTCTACGCGGACCTCGCCGGTCGCTATCTGGAGACGGCACGGCCGAAACTGCTAAAACGCTTCGCCTGGATTGATGAGCAACTGGCAAAAGCCCCGTATCTGCTGGGAGACCGCTTCACCGTTGCCGATGCCTATCTGTTCGCGCTGACCGGCTGGGGTCAGGCATCCTGGCTGAAATCCTACTATAACGCCGATATTCGTTTCGATGCCTTCCTCAACCTGCAGGCATGGTACATACGCATGCGGCAAAGAGAGGCAGTGAAACAGTCACTCCAGGAAGAAGGTCTGGCCTTTCATTGACCTCTCACCTCCCGGCGACATCATGCGGCATGGCGCCGGGAATTTCATTCGCCGAACTCCTCCAAGACCGCCTGCACGAAGCTTTGCACCTTCACGGTCGGTCGGCGCCCCGCCGGATAGATCACATGCATCGGCCGAACCGGTCCTTCATAATCCGGCAATACCCGCACAAGCCGACCGGCGGCGATTTCGGCGTCTAATACGCTCTCAGGCCCCAGGGTAACACCGAAACCCTCTTTAGCGGCATGCAACAGTGCTTTCCAGTCGTTGCTGCGGATGCGTCCCGTCGCCTGCACCTCTTCGGTCCTGCCGTTGCGGCTGAACTGCCAGCGGCAGGGAACGGAGGGGGACCAGTAGGCATAGGCCAGGCAATCATGTTTTGCGAGTTCGGCTGGCGTCCTGGGCACGCCGCGTCGCGCCAGATAATCCGGAGACGCGCAGGCAATCAGTCGGTATGGCGCAAGAGGATGGGCAACAAGGGCTGCATCACTGACCTCCCCGACACGCACCATCACCTCGAAACCTTCTTCCAGCGGGTCGACAAAACGGTCGTTCAGCGTCAGGTCGATCTGCATATCCGGGTAGCGGCTGAGATAGCGGGTGACAAATGGCGCGAGGCTGAAGGCGCCAAAGGTCATGGGTGCGTTGACGCGCAGCACGCCTTTCGGACGCGAGCGCATCTCCTTCGCCACGGATTCCGCCGCCTCGACCTCCGAAAGCAGTTGCTTGCAGCGATCATAATAGGCGCGGCCCACATCCGTCAGGCTCTGGCGCCGCGTTGTCCGGTGCAGCAGCGCAGTGCCCAGCCGGTCTTCCAGAAACACGACGTGCTTGGCGACCATCTGCGGCGAGATGCCCATGGCCTCGGCGGCACCGGCAAAAGAACCCAGATCCGCCGATTTGACGAAAACCGCCATGCTGGTAAGCCTGTCCACGATTAACCCCTGACAGTGTTGAATGTCGTTCAATATGGAGAATTTATCCGGTTTTGACATCAAATTAAACCTCCGTCATCCCATCAACACGGAGATACGACATGAACATCGGAATTATCGGCGCAGGTTTTGTCGGCCGCGCCATCGGCAAGCTTGCCGTCGCTGCGGGCCATAAGGTCATGCTCAGCAATTCACGCGGACCGCAAACCCTGTTCAGCCTCAAATACGGCGTTGGCTGCGAGGTCGGCACGGTGGAAGAAGCTGCCGCCTTTGGCGATATCGTGGTCGTTGCCATTCCGCTTGCCGCCTATCGTTCCATTCCGGTGGCGCCTCTGGCGGGCAAGGTGGTGATCGACACCAACAACTACTACCGGGAACGCGATGGTGGCATAGCCGAACTGGATGCCGGCACGACCACGACAAGCGAACTTCTGGCAAAACACCTTCCGCAATCGCGCATCGTCAAAGCCTTCAACGCGGTTACCATGAATGATCTCGAAACGGATGGCCGCCCCGCAGACTCGACTGAGCGCCGCGCCTTGCCTCTTGCCGGTGACAGCAAGGAAGGCAAGGCCATAGCCATCAGGCTTTATGATGAATTCGGCTTTGACGCGGTGGATGTCGGCCCTCTGTCTGAAGGCTGGCGTTTCGAGCGTGACCGGCCAGCCTATTGCGTACCGATGAACACCGACCGCCTCAGACAGACGCTGGCAGAAACCCAACGCTGAAGACGAGAGAACAGCGATCGCATAAAATCGAAGGGGCATCCCGCCCCTTCCTTTCAGTCAACCGGAATATCGCGACGTAAAATCCAGCATCATCCGTGATAGCGCAGCGCCTCAAGCACAACCTTCATCGCCGGCGACATCTGCCGTCTGCTGGCATAATAGAGATGATAGCCCGTAAACGGTTCACACCAGTCGTCGAGTACGCCCTGCAATCTGCCGGCAGCAATGTGCTCCTCGACGAGATCCTCGGGTATATAGGCAATTCCATATCCTTTCATGGCGGCGTCGATCTGCGCGATCGACGAGTTGAAACTCAGTTGCCCATCCACCCTGACCCGAAGCTCGCGGCCGTCCTTTTCAAATTCCCAGGCATAAAATCCGCCCCAGGTAGCCTGGCGCGTGTTGATGCAGATATGCCCGACAAGATCCTGCGGCACCCGTGGAATGCCGTGGCTGGCAAAATAATCGGGTGAACCCACCGCCCGCAAACGCCAGTCCGGACCGATACGCACGGCAATCATGTCCTTGTCGACGCTCTCACCGAGCCGCACACCCGCATCGAAACGTTCCTCGACAATATTGCGCATGCCGTTGTCGCTATAGAGTTCGACGCGGATGTCGGGGTAACCCGAAAGCACCCTGCTCAATTTTGGCCAGACGGTCATCTGCAAGGCGTGGTCGGAGAGCGTCAGACGCACGGTGCCCGAGGGCTTTTCACGAAAGGCGACGAGGTCGGCCAGATCAGCCTCAATTCCCTCAAAACGCGGCGAAAGCGACTGGAACAGACGCTCGCCAGCCTCGGTCGTCGCAACGCTGCGCGTGGTCCTCGTCAGCAGACGCACGCCTAGCCGTGCCTCCAGTTGCTTGATCGTATAGCTGAGCGTCGATTGCGACGTACCAAGTGTCGCTGCCGCCTTGGTGAAGCTCTGCGCCTTCGCAACCTCGAGAAACCACAGCAGATCCTTCATGTCCTCACGCTGCATGGCCGCTCCTATTAATATTGTATTTCGATAAGTCCATGCGGATTAGCACGGATTGTCCGCAAAGTAGAGCGACAATATCCTGGCGCCATAGAGAGAAACCCGGTTTCGACAGGCGGCGCCATATGACACTCACCTACAACGAAAACGTTCAAGCGAAGGAGACGGCGCCCGCTGCCTGGAGCGCGGTGCTATCCATGACACTGTGCGTTTTCGTTCTGATCGCCTCTGAATTTATGCCGGTCAGCCTGCTCACGCCCATTGCCACTGATCTCGGTGTTTCCGAAGGAAATACCGGTCAGGCCATATCGGTTTCCGGCATCTTTGCCGTGCTGACCAGCCTGTGCATTGCCTCCGTCATCCGCAGGCTGGACCGCCGGACCGTCGTTCTCGGCCTGACGGCGCTGCTGATGGTATCGGGCGCCATTGTCACCTTCGCCCCCTCCTACCCCGTTCTGATGCTGGGACGCGCCCTGCTGGGCGTATCGATCGGCGGTTTCTGGTCGATGTCGACATCCATCGTCATGCGGCTTGTCCCCAATGAAGAGATACCGAAAGCGCTCGCTCTGCTGAATGCCGGCAATGCCATCGCGGCAACCGTGTCAGCCCCGCTTGGCAGTCTTCTCGGTGCCTATATCGGCTGGCGTGGCGCCTTCTTTCTGGTCGTACCAGTGGGTCTGCTTGCGCTTGTCTGGCAATGGGTCAGCCTGCCATCCCTTCCCCCTCGTCGGGAACGCGCATCGCTCAACGTGTTCAGGCTTCTGGCGCGGTTGCCGGTGGCAATGGGCATGGCGGCGATCCTGACGCTGTTCATGGGGCAGTTTGCGCTTTTCACCTATCTCCGCCCGTTTCTGGAACAGGTCACACGGGTCCACATCGAAACGCTGTCGCTGTTCCTGCTTGTCATGGGTCTGGCGGGAGCGGTCGGAACCTGGGTGGTCGGAAGAGTGCTGCAACACCGCCTGTTCGGCATTCTGATCACCATCCCGCTGCTGATGGCCGTTGTCGCCCTGTTCATGATCGCTTTCGGGGGTATGAAAATCCCGGTCTTCGCCGCCTTGATCGGCTGGGGCTTCCTCGGCACGGCGGCACCGGTCGGTTGGGGAACGTGGCTGAGCCGCACGCTTCCCGATGATGCCGAGGCCGGCGGCGGGCTTCAGGTCGCCGTCATCCAGCTCGCCATCACGGCGGGGGCATCGGCGGGCGGACTGGTCTTCGATGCGCAGGGCTGGCAGTCGACATTCTCGATGAGCGCGCTTCTCCTGTTCTGCTCCTCGCTTCTTTCCGTCGCCGCATGGCGGGCCGCACGGAACCGGCCATGAAGAGATCGAATGCGCCGAAACCGCAGCGGAGAACACTTCTGGCAACGGCGCTGACAGCCCTCGTCCTGCCCGCACACGTCTTCGGCAAAAGCGCCCCCAACAATCAGGACATGACCGACATGAAGATCAGGCTGACATTCGCCGACAGAAGCATGAGCGCATCGCTCTATGACAATGCATCCGCCCGCGACTTTTTCACGATGCTTCCGCTCAACCTGACGATCGATGACTTCAGCTCCAACGAGAAGATCGCCTATCTGCCGCGCAAGCTCACGACGGAAGGCCACGGTCCATTCGACAACGAGCGCCCATACGACCTCTGCTACTACATGCCCTGGGGCAATCTGGCGATGTTTTACGCCGATTACAAACACCCCGGTCTGATCCGGCTTGGGCGTGTTGATGAAGGCCGGGATGCCCTTCATCTCGCCGGGAAATTTCCACTTCGCATCGAACCCCTCCCATGACCCGAAACCTCAAACACGCAGGAGATTTCTGCATGACCAGACACGTCGAAACAATTGAAACCCTCAACACCAGCAGACGAAATCTGATGAAGACAACCGGCCTGACGGTCGCCGCATTGAGCATGGTAACCGTGGCTGGCCAGTCGGCGGCGTTGGCGCAGGACGTCACATGGGACAAGGTCTTTGCCAAGAGCGACCGTGTTGACCATCAAAAGGTCTCGTTCAGGAACCGCTACGGCATCACGCTCGCCGGTGACCTCTATTTGCCGAAGGATCGCGGCAGCGCACCGCTCGCAGGTCTCGCCATCAGTGGTCCGTTCGGCGCGGTCAAGGAACAGTCATCGGGCCTTTATGCACAGACAATGGCCGAGCGTGGCTTTGCGGCACTGGCCTTCGATCCGTCCTATACGGGCGAAAGCGGTGGTGAACCCCGCAACGTTGCGTCACCCGATATCAACACCGAGGATTTCAGTGCTGCGGTCGATTATCTTGGACTGCAATCTTTCGTTGACCGCGAGCGTCTCGGTATCATCGGTATCTGCGGCTGGGGCGGCATGGCGCTGAATGCGGTGGCCGTGGACAAGCGCGTCAAGGCCGTGGTGGCCAGCACCATGTACGACATGACCCGCGTCATGTCGAAAGGCTACAATGACAGCGTTACCCTTGAGCAGCGCACTCAGGCGCTTGAACAGATGAGCCGGCAACGCTGGCAGGATGCGCAAAATGGCACGCCCGCCTACCAGCCGCCCTATAACGAGCTGAAGGGTGGCGAGGCTCAGTTTCTCGTCGACTACCACGATTATTACATGACGCCGCGCGGCTACCATGCCCGAGCCGTCAACTCCGGAAACGCCTGGAGCCAGACGACGCCGCTGTCATTCATGAACATGCCGATCCTGACCTATATCGCCGAGATTTCACCGCGCCCGGTTCTCTTCGTCCACGGCGAAAAGGCGCATTCCCGCTATTTCAGCGAAACGGCCTTTGCCGCAGCGGCAGAACCGAAAGAGTTGCTGATCGTTCCCGGCGCCAACCACACCGATCTTTATGACCGGATGGACAAGATCCCGTTCGACCGGATCGCCGATTTCTTCGGCCAGCATCTGGCTTGAGACGAACAAAACAAATCACCCCTGAAACTCTGCGTCGCCGATGAACGGCGACGTCAATCCCCACGTCACAGGCCCGTTCGGCAGACGTTTCCTGCCGACCGCGCCTGTCTGCACGACAAAGGATACCGACATGAAAAACATTGCTGCAAGTTTCGCCATCTCCGCCCTCGCCGCCACTGGCGCAGAAGCACAGGAAGAACGCCGGCGGATTGCCCCACCGGCCGTCTATGACGTCGCACCCGGTCTCGGGCATTTCACCGACAGCGTTCTCTTCGGTGAGGTCTGGGAACGGGCCGACCTCTCACCACGCGACCGCAGCCTGGTCACCGTTTCAGCACTCGTTTCGACAGGCAAGACCGCGCAGATTGCCGCCCATATTGGGCGCGCGCTGGACAATGGCGTGAAGCCGGAAGAAATCGGCGAGATCATCACCCATCTCGGATTTTATTCCGGTTGGCCGAACGCCATCTCCGCAGTCACGGAAACCAAGAAGGTTTTCGATGAGCGTAGCATCGCGCCGGTGGAAAACAGCACCGGTCCGCGCATCGAACTGGAAGCCGCCGCAGAGGCAGCCCGCGCAAACACCGTCAACACCGCTGTGGCGCCGACAGCCGCAACGCTCGCAGACCTCACCAACCGCGTCCTCTTCGGCGATCTCTGGCAACGGCCCGATCTCTCCGCCCGCGACCGCAGTCTCATCACGGTTGCCGCGCTGATTGCACTCGGTCAGCCCGAACAATTGCCGTTCCACGCCAACCGGGCCATGGATAATGGCCTGTCACAGGCCGAAGCCTCGGAAGTGTTGAGCCATGTGGCTTTCTACGCCGGCTGGCCTCGCGCCATGTCGGCTGTGCCGGTGCTGAAGCAGGTGCTGGAAGGCAGGAACGCTACCCCGGCAAACGCTGCGAATGCCGATATCGAGATCACCCGCGCAGGAACCGGGATGATTGCGGCGCCAGAGCAGTATTTCACCGGCAAGGTGGAAATCTCGAGCTTCTATCAGGCCGCGCAGCCGGCGCGTGTCGGCGGCGCAACCGTTTCCTTCACAGCGGGCGCACGCACCGCATGGCATACGCACCCTCTCGGTCAGACACTTTATATCCTGAGTGGCCGGGGCTGGGTGCAGAAGGAAGGTGAAGACGTCCAGGAAGTCACCACCGGTGACATTGTCTGGATACCGCCGCTTGTCCGGCATTGGCACGGGGCCTCGGCAGATGAAGCCATGAGCCATTTCGCCGTAGCGGAAGCGCTGAACGGAAGCTCCGTGACCTGGATGGAGAAGGTGGCGGACAGCGACTATGCATCCGGTGCGGCAACGGAGTGAACGCGCCCGCTGCGGTCGAACAAGGCATTGTCTGACCGCGCACATGCCAGCATTCGCAGAACCGGAAAGAGAAGGGGGCGCTCCCTGCCCTTTCTTCTCGACACGACCAATCCGTATCGTAGAAGTTTGTCGATGACATTGCGTCTCGCCGTCTGATTGTGGCACTCTCCACGCCATGGCGGCCTGGGAGATCGTGCGGATGCGGTTTGGTGACAGATTTCGAGTCCTTGTTGCTGCCGTGGCCTTTGCCGCGTTTTGCACTCCATCGGCCAAGGCCGCCGAGCGAACCATCTATCTGACCTTCGATGACGGCCCGCTTCCCGGCACGGAAAATGTTCTGCAGGTGCTGTTCGAAGAAAACGTGCCGGCAACGATGTTCATGGTCGGCCTTCACGTTGAAACGCAAGACGGCGGCCGCGCTGTTCTGAGCGAGGCAAAATCGCTGGATGCCGTCGTCGTCGGCAATCACAGCTACAGCCACGCCCATAACCGCTACAGACAGTTCTATTCGAACAGCGATGGCGTCATTGCGGATTTCGAGAAGGCCAATGGCGTTCTCGGTCTGGCAAAGCCGACGCCTGCGAGATTACCGGGACGGAACGTGTTTCGATTGCAGAACATCCACTCCGAAGACCTTTCGCTCGATGTGCGCGAATGGGGACAGGAGCGGCTGGACTTCGAACTGGTCAGCGAGGCCGGTTTCCGCCTGTTTGGCTGGGATCATATGAATGGGTTCACTACAATGACGGCAAGCCTGTTCAATCCGCGAGGACACTGGTGAACGAGATCGACGCGCTCTTCGCGCATAACCGCTTCGTCACGCGCGGAAAGATGATCCTGCTGATGCACGACCAGATGTTTCAGGACAAGTTCGACGGAGAAAACAATCTTCGCACGGTGATCCGCGAATTGAAGAAACGCGGCTACAAGTTCGAAGATCTGACAACCTACGAACCGCAGGTCGTCGCAAGCGACTGAAAGGCCGGCATAACTACCCCCGCAAAGCTTCGTTGACTTGCAGAATGCGGCTTGCTATTCGGCTCTCATGATGACCGTTACGACCTTTGCCGGCCTGTATTATGCGCTGCTGAAATAGCGGCGGGTTCATCATATTGTTCAACCGCTGCCTGGCCAGCGGTTTGATTTTGACGGACGCCTCTGGCCGTGTGGCCTTTTTCGAGGATGTCATGTCTGACGTTTCCCAAGAACTGCCCCTGATATCGCTGGGGATCATTGGCTTCGGTGCCTTCGGTCAACTGATTGCCGAACACCTTGGCCCGCATTTCGATATCCGCGTCTTTGACATCGCGCCGGATATCGCCCGCGCCGAAAGGCTCGGCGTATCGGTTGTTTCGCTTGAAGCAGCGGCGCAATGCGCCATCGTGGTGTTGGCCATGCCGGTCAGCAGGATGCGCGATGTGCTGATCGAAATTGCCCCGCATCTGAAACCCGCAACGCTCGTGCTCGATGTCGGCAGCGTCAAGACCGGACCCGCTGCCATGATGAAGGAGCTGCTTCCCGACACCGTCGAGATTGTCGCGACGCATCCGCTGTTTGGACCGCAGAGTGCGAGAGGCGGCATTCGCGGGCTGCGGATCGCCGTCTGCCCGGTGCGTGGGCCTCACCTGCGTGTTGCCGCCTTCTTCCGCAGGCTTGGCCTCGATGTCATCGTCACCACGCCTGACGATCATGACCGCGATGCCGCGCAGGTTCAGGGGCTGACACACCTTGTTGCCAACCTGCTTCTGCAGATGGACCTGAGACAGACACGCCTGACGACAAAAAGCTTCGATGCGCTGATGTCCGCCGTGGACATGGTTCGCCACGATGCACCGGAAGTGTTTCAGGCGATCCTCGGCGCAAATCCCTATGCCGGTGACATGATCCGGCAGTTCAAATCGGTCACCTCTGCTCTGGACATGCCATCGGCCCCGTCGCGACCGTGATGTGCGCGCGATGCTACCTGCTGGTCAGGGTCGGACGGAAATCGACGGGAACCGTCCAGACCAGACCGTGCCACGGCTTTGACAGGTGCGTGATGGTGAAATCACGCGCTGCGTCGCGAACCAGGCCAAGCTTTCGCATCACGCTCTGCGAGCGCAGATTGGCTGCACCGGTGTAGGAGACAATGCCGGTCAGGCCGAGATCGGTGACGGCATGTGTCAGCGCCGCCCCCGCACTTTCCGCCGCATACCCATTTCCCCATGCGGCGCGGTTGAACCGCCAGCCGACTTCGAAATGCGGACCGAGGGGATGCTCCCTCGCCATGCGCGGCATCACGCCACAATATCCGAGGAAATCGCCTTTGCTGTCTTCGACCGCCCAGCGGGCAACGCCATGTTCAGCCAGTGCGGTCAGATACCGGTCGAACTTGGCCTCGCTTTCCGCGTGATCGACAGGCCCGCCAAGGTCTTCCATCACCTCCCGGTCGGCATGCATCATCGCGAATGCGTGACGATGGCGATCGTCCAGACGGCATAATTGCAGGCGTTTCGTCACGATCATGTCTGCCATTCCCAGCCAGTTTCCATCAGAGCCGTCGCCCCTAACCTCTTTTCACGACAACGGCGTGAACGCGCCAGCACACGAAGAGCGAAACCGGATTGCATCGCAACGAGAAGCACAATCCCTGCGAGGCACCGGGAGATCGTCTTTTAGACTTGCCTGATAGGCCGGACGCTAAGGTTACAGCCTCTTTTTATTTGGCGGCAGAAGTGTCATTGTCGCGTTTTCGCGGTGCTTCGAATATAGGCTTACAGTGTCGATTCCAGAATACGTTCAGAACAAAACGCGCCTTGCCGCCCTCGACGACTTCGCCGTTCTCGACACCCCGCCAGAACAGGGCTTTGACGACATCGTATCGCTTGCCTGTCTGATCTGCGAAACACCGGTAGCCCTGGTCAGCCTGGTCAGCGGCACACGGCAATGGTTCAAGGCCAAGGTCGGCTTCGAACCCTGCGAGACGGATCTGGACAGTTCAGTCTGCGCCCATGCCCTGCTCGAAAAAGATTTGCTGGTCATTCCCGATCTCACGCAAGACCCGCGCACGAATAAAAACCCGCTGGTCACCGGTTCGCCGCATATCCGTTTCTACGCCGGCGCGCCGCTTCGTGACGAAGCGGGCAACGCGCTTGGCAGCCTTTGTGTCATCGACAACAAGCCACGCCCGGAAGGGCTGAACGAGCAACAGGCCGAAGGTCTGCGCAATCTTGCCCGCCAGGTCATGACGCAACTGGAACTGAAACGTGCGATCAATGCCCGCAACGAGGCGATCACGCGGCAAAACGATCTCGATATTCAGAAGCGACTGACCGAAAACCAGTACAGAACGCTCTTCGACGCCATCGAGGACGGCTTCTGCATCGTCGAAATGAAATTCGATGGTGAACGGGCCGTGGATTATCGTTTCATCGAAATCAACCCCGCTTTTGCAGACCAGACGGGACTGGTGGACGCCCATGGCAAATGGATGCGCGATCTGGCACCCAATCACGAGGAACACTGGTTCGAGATATATGGTCGGGTGGCGCGCTCGGGCGAGGCTGTTCGTTTCGAACACTTCGCCAACGAACTGGAACAACGCTGGTTCGACGTGCACGCGTTTCGCGTTGGCGATCCTTCGGAACTGCGCGTCGGCATTCTTTTTACCGACAACAGTGAGCGCAAGGCCGTAGCGCAGCTCAAGGCCAATGCCGACGAAGCGCAGAAGGTTCTCAACCACGAACTCAGCCATCGCATGAAAAATACCTTTGCGATGATACAGGCGATCGCGGCACAGACGCTTCGGCCCATTCCAGACCGTGAACCTGTCGATGCCTTCATGCAGAGACTGCACGCGCTGTCGACCGCCCACGACGTTCTGCTGCAACAGAATTGGGCCGAAGCCAAAATCGGTGATGTGGTTTCGGCCGTCCTCGGCGCGCTGGTCGATCCGAGCCGTTTTCGCCTCGATGGGCCAAGCGTCGATCTTGGAGCCCGCGCCACACTCTCCATCTCGCTGCTGTTGCACGAACTTGCCACCAATGCCCTGAAATACGGGGCTCTTTCCGTTGCGGAAGGCAGCGTATGCGTTCGCTGGGGTGTAGAGCGGCAGGAAGACGGCGCGGATGAGCTTGTTCTGTCCTGGGACGAAGAAAACGGCCCTCCCGCCGTGGAACCAACCAGCAAGGGTTTTGGCTCGAAACTGATAAAAATGGGCCTCGTGGGAACCGGACAGGTTCGGCTGAGTTACGCTCCATCGGGCTTCAGTGCCGAATTCAAGGCACCGCTTGTTCAGGTACAGGCGGCGTAAGGTATGCCAATGTCAGCGCCCAAGATACTCGTGGTCGAGGACGAACCGCTGTTGCGAATGGCGGCCGTCGACATGATCGAGGCCGAAGGTTTCGAAGCGATCGAAGCTGCGGATGCAACAGAGGCGATTGCCATTCTCGAAGCGCGACCGGATATCACCATCGTCTTTACCGATATCGACATGCCGCGTGGTATGGACGGCATGAAACTGGCAGCCCTTATCCGTGACCGCTGGCCGCCCATTCACCTGATTATCACCTCCGGTCACATGACCCCGGCACAGACAAGTCTGCCGGAAAACAGCGTCTTCTTTTCAAAGCCATACAGGGAAAGAGACGTGATCGCCCAGATGCGGCGAATGGCGGCCTACCCCCCCTGCCCGCAGTTCCCCCAGTCGATGATGGTTTTGGCCGATGCCTGGAGGCAACGGACAGGCTTATTATGCCCTGCGACAAACGGCCACTTCCATCTAATGCAATTAAATTCGCATTAACGAGTGACTCGCATTATTAATGCTAATTGATTCGCATTAATAATCCCGGTGGTGCCGAGTGATCGGATTTTGACTGCCCCGGAACACGGTCTCTGGAACTCAATGTCGCTGTCATCTCGCATCCTCTCCGCCCGCAGCCGATTTCATTTTGCCCAGCACAAACGCGGCGGCAGTTTTCGCCTTCCCGGCGCGGCGGTTTCAAGACGCAAGGAAACGCGCAAACGTCTTCTGGTGCTGATCGGGAGTTTCATCGCCATGTATGGCGTCATTGGGGCGCGGCTGGCCCAATATGGTTTTGCCGGGTCACAGACCACGGTGTCCATTGGCGGCCGGGGCACCTCCATGGCCTCCCGCCCCGACATTGTCGACCGCAACGGCGAACTGCTAGCGACCGACCTGAACATGGTATCGCTCTACGCCGAACCGCGCCGGATCGTCGATGCCGACGAAGCCGTGGAAAAGCTTGCTTCCGTGCTGCCGGATATCGACTGGAGCGACATCCATAGACGGCTGCAATCGAAAACCGCCTTCCAGTGGCTGAAGCGCCAGCTCACGCCACGCCAGCAGGCCGACATTCTAGCGCTCGGCATTCCCGGCATCGGATTTCGCCCGGAAAAGCGCCGTTTTTACCCTGGCGGACGCACGGCCGCGCACATTCTCGGCCACGTCAACGTGGACAATCAGGGGCTGGCAGGCATGGAGCGTTACATCGACCGCCAGGGATGGGCAGATCTGCGCGCGCTTGGAATGACATCAGACACCCCGCTGGCGCCGGTCAGGCTCTCCATAGACCTGCGCGTCCAGAACATCGTTCATGAAGTCGTGACCCGTTCGATGAGCGCCTATCAGGCGCAGGCCGCAGGCGCCATCGTTCTCGACGTCAACACTGGCGAAGTGCTGGCGATGGCATCCGTTCCCGATTACGACCCCAACGAACCGTCGCGCACCCTGCCGGATGGCACAATCGACAAGGAATACGAAAACGGCTGGCTGAACCGCATGAGCAATGCGACCTACGAGATGGGATCGACCTTCAAGAGCTTCACGCTGGCGATGGGACTGGATATGGGCAAGATCACCCTCAATTCCGTGCTCGATGCGACGAAACCACTGCGCATTGCCGGTTTCACCATTCACGATGACCACGGCCAGGGCAGGCCTTTGACCGTGCCGGAAGTGTTTCAGTATTCATCGAACATCGGCACGGCCGCCATCGCTGCGATGGTCGAGATGGACGATCACCGCGCATTTCTGACCCGCCTCGGCCTCCTGTCGAAAATGGACACGGAACTGCCCGAGGTTGCCACGCCAAGCCAGCCGCGTGTCTGGAGAAAGGTCAATCAGGCGACAATTTCCTTCGGTCATGGCGTTGCGACAACGCCGATGCAAACAGCCATTGCCGGAGCGGCGCTGATCAATGGCGGCAAGCTCATTTCCCCGACCTTCCTTGTTCGCTCACCGGCGGATATCGCCTCGAAGACGACGCAGGTGATCTCGCCGAAAACCAGCGCCGACATGCGTTTCCTGTTTCACTGGAACGGCGTGAAAGGCTCTGGCCGCAGCGCTCAGGTGCCGGGCTTCAATGTTGGAGGCAAGACCGGAACCGCCGACAAGGTCATCAACGGGCGTTATGCCGCCCACCTGAACTTCAACGCCTTTCTGGCCGGTTTCCCGATGGACAAGCCGCAATATGTCGTTCTGACCACGATTGATGCGCCGCTGACTGGCGAGAAAGGCGGCCGCCTTGCGGCTTACACCGCAGCGCCCATGGCCAAGGAGATCATCACCAGATCGGCAGCGCTTCTGGGCGTCAAACCTTCATTCGGCGACGGCGACACCGCACTACTCAATTACTGAGGATCGTTCTCATAGAGGACGTAATCGCGGATTGACGGCTGGTTGGTGAAAGGATGCGTCATGGCCTGCGATGACAGGGCATTGCTGACCAGTTCGACCTGATAGACCTTCGAGATCTGCTGGCCGGTAAAGAAGATCCGATAGATGATCGGCGCCACGATCATGTCCATCAGGCGATCGGGATCAGGCACCACCTCGCCGCGCCCCTCGCATCGATCGCAAAGGCAGACGAGGTTTTGAAAGGCATAACCGGCCGCCGTCTGCGCCACGCGCACATTGGTCAACCGCTCCCGCAGGAGAACATGCCCCGGGCCGGAAGAAATATCGTCGACCAGTTGTTCCAGCCACAGCTCCAGATCGCTGCGGAAAGCCCCGGTGTCGCGCGGCACGCTATCCGGCAGGAAACGTTCGCTCGCCACGTCCTCAAGCAGCTTGGGCAGACTTTCCCATCTGCGATAGATCGTCGATGGCGGAACTTCGGCGCGCTCGGCGACAAGCGGTATCGTCAGCTCACACTCCGGATTTTCAGCCATCAAGGCTCTCACAGCCTGATGAACGGCAATCTGTATACGTTCGCTGCGCCCGCCGGGCCGGATGAGTGTGCGCGCCATGTTCCAATTCCAGTGTTTGAACCGAAGTACCATAGGGTGCCGGAGCCGGAAACCCCTGCGCTGCGAAACCGCCGGGCGCTTCGGCCCGTGCTTTTCCTCCGCCACGTCACGGGCCAGAATGCCGGTCTTTCGGAACCACATCGATATTGGTTACACCCTCTACAATCAGAAAATACACGTAAAACACGTATCAGGTTGTATATTTACAAGTCTTGGTGCTTGGCCTTAGATCGGATTCTCATCATCGCGCTGGGGAGCCAGATGAAATTTTCGATTCTTTTTGCAGCATTTTTTCTCTCGTCCATCTCTGCGGCTCTGGCGGACTGTCCCGCCCCCGTCGACAGCAGCTTTGCGGCTGCAGCCCAGGCGAAGTTCGACTGTTCCAGTTCTCTGCCGCTGAAGGGGCATGAAACGGATCGGAAATTTCAGGTCCATTACGACTTCCCCAAGACCCTGCCTGATAATACCAAGCTGCCGTGGCTGAGCATCGATCCGCAGAAGGAGCCGGCCGCCTATATGAAGGCGATCCTTGGTTATGTGACCAAGGTGAATGCCCGTCCGGATATCGACTGGCGCATTGAGGACAACAAGGAAGAGCAATGGTGCGATGCGCCATGGTTCTTCATGTTGCGTGAACCGCTGCGCGGCATGACGACCGAGCGCTGGTCGCGCCCCAAGGAACTCCACGCACTGCAGAAAGGCTGGGAGCGCAATTTCGCCGTCGGCATCTATAACGATGTCGCCTGTTACGGTTTCGGCCAGATCTGGGGCGATCCGGCCTTCCCGAAGACACGCGGTTTTGCCTTCGCGGAAGGTGCCGTTGCCGCCAAGATGCTGTTCACCACGGCCACGCCGCAGGACGTTCCCTATCTGGCAAATTCGAAGGAATGGGAGGTTGCCGGCAAGAAGGACGGCGGCACCATGACGATGCGTCTTCTGCAACTCGACCTCTCGGTGAAAGACAAGCGCTCGCCGAACGGCTGGTTTTTCGGCACCTTCGTCTACAACGCCCTGCAACCCGGTGCGACGCCCTATGACCGGCTGGTGCCGGTGGGGCTGATCTGGGGCAGCGACCCAGCCCTGACTGCCAACGCCTATATGACCAAGGGTGCAACACCGACCGAAAGCTGGGTTAACCCGTTGATTGCGGCGCAATTTTACGCCCTTCCCCGCCAGCATCTCGGCCTTTTCGGCCGCGCCAACGGCCCGGTCGACAACCCCAAGTCCGCCTGCATTACCTGCCATCAGGGCTCGCTGGATTGGGGTACGGCCGTTTTGCCAAAAAGCTGGCAGGCGAGCGAAGCGGCAAAACTGATGCCGGGCGCACCTTACGACCCTTATGATGATGCGGCTGTCACGGCCTATTTCCGCAATATCGGCACAAATTCAGCGGTGGCCGATACACAGGCGCTGGACTACGTGCTGCAGGTTTCAAAGGGCATTGCCGCGTTCCGCAACTGGGTTGCAACCGACTTTCCGGATCAGGCAGCAGCCACCACCGACGTACCACCCTACCCGTTCAAACCCCAGCCACCCGGCGCTTTTGTGCCGACAGACGAAATTTCGCCTGACCTGGCAGGGCCTGAAGGGTGGGAAGAAAATGAACATGACACAACCGGTAAGCTTTTCCTTCGTTGAAGAAAGCTGATAGACAGGAATCTCATCTGTTTTCAGGCGCGACTTATGCTGTCCTTAAACGTCTTTGGCCGCTTTCAGATCGTTGATCAGTTTGGCACCGACTACAGCCCGAAAGGGCTGAAGGCGCGCGGCGTTTTCGCACTCCTGGCCATGTCGCAGGGCTATTCCCGCAACCGCGTCTGGTTGCAGGACAAGTTGTGGAGCGACCGCGATTCCAAGAAGGGATCGGACAGCCTGCGCCAGACGCTTGTGGAAATCCGCCGCACGCTCGGTCCCTACGAGGCCGCCCTCAAGACCGACCGTGAAAAGATCACGCTCGACCCCGCGCAGTTTACCGTCACCTACAACCGGCCGGCCAGCGGTGAAGACTGGAACGATGAGCACAGTGCCTTTGCCGATCTCGACATTGCCGATGGCGAATTCGAGGACTGGATCAGAAATCTGCGCATGTCCTTTGCGGCGGAAACGACACCGCAAAATATACAACCTGTCAGGGCCGTGCACACGCCGACGCCGCCCAAACCGGCGATCTTTTTCCAGTGCCAGTCCGACAATCAGCCGGTGAGTGAACTGGTCATCACGCGGCTGATGACGCTGGCAACGACGTCGCTGCTCGACCGCGACGATTTCCAGATCTTCCCGCAGACAACGCTGTTCGAAACCGGTGGCCGCGCCCCGGTCTCCGGCCTTTCCATTTCTGTGCGCGCCGTGACGATGGGCCTTGTCACCCACGTGGCCTTTGCCATCAATCATGCCGAAACGGGCCAGCTCTACTGGTCACGCACCGTTCCCATTCTCCTCGCCTCGGAAGAAGCCTTCGTTCAGGAGTGCGGCACGCTGGTGCAGGCCGTTCTTTCGACGTTCCGTGAGCGGAAGGACCAGCTTTCGATTTCCAACTCGGCCGCCATGCTGGCCGGTCATGCCCGCGATCTGATTTTCCGCTTCGACCGCACCAGCCTCAAGGATGCCGACACGCATCTGCGTTACGCCTATGATCGCGAACCGCGCCCGCAATATCTGGCCTGGCGCGCATTCCTGCGCAACATGGCGCAGTTCCAGCACCGCACCAGCGCCTTTCTGGAAGACAGCATCAGCTCGTCAGAACTGGTGCAGGAAGCACTGCGTCAGGAAGGCGGCAGCGCCAGCATTCTGGGAATCGGCGCTCACCTCGAATATCTGGGTGGCGGTTCGAGCCGTGGATCGCTCAGAATGGCCGAACGCGCCGTCAGCCTCGATCCGCTCAACGCCGTCAACATCGCCATCCTCTCCAACACCGAACTGGTGCTCGACAAGCTGGAAGACAGCCGCCGCTCGGCCACGACGGCCCTGTCACTGACCGGCGGCGGTGAACATCGCGCTCTGGTGGAATTTTTCTGCTGCATGTCGGCCTCAGCACTCGGCGATTATCCGACCGCCATCGGCCATGCCGAGGTGGCGTTGATGCTGCGCCCGGCTTTCCGTGCGCCGCTTCGTTATCTCGTGGCGCTTTACAAGCAGATGGGCATGATTCCCGAGATGGAAAACGCCATTTTGCAACTGCGCCAGCTCGAGCCCGACTTCACGCCACAGCGCTTCCTTGACGACGATTACCCCGTCACGACCATGCGACGCATAAGACTTATCGAAACTATCGCAAGTTAAGTGCTTCAATTCACACGCAGCTCACGGTCGATTCACGCTGGAATCACGATAGCGGTCTAGTTGTACCTAATTGCAAAAAATCAGGGGCCGATCATGAGTGATACCAACATTGTTTCAGATCATCTGAATGCCGCTTTGCTTGCCACCAAATCCGACAGGCCGTTCTTGGCCTATCTGATCCAGATGGCGCTGATTGAAGCCAAAACCGTACCCGAACAGGTTCACCAGAAGAACGAAGTCAACGAACTGAAAGACTACCTGTTCCCTTATGGCAGCACCGAGGAATTCCTGTCCAAGCCGCTGCAGTTCCGTGCACGCAGCCGCGTCGCTGGCTTCCTTTGAGACCATCACTACCCGCGGATCATGAGATTTTGTCCTGACTGCTCACGCAGTCAGGCCGCATTGCGTTTCGCTGCGGATTTTCCTTCGCAGGCCATGGCACTCCCCGCCACTGGCACAATCCCACCGACCATAGCGACACGATGAATTCCGGGCCGCGCCAGCATTGTGCCGCCACCGTTACGCGCCTGTTCAGCGCTGAGGGCGAAAGCCCGTCTTTCCCTCGTGCGAAACGAACGACGTGATTTACGGGATCACCGCAATGATGGGCGATGCTGCCAGAAGAGCGACCTCTTCCGACTTGCCGGCGGGCGATACAAGACTTGCCTCTCCCGTTTTGCGGGCCCGCTCCACCTTTGCCAGAACCTGCCTGCCATCCCTCAGACGGCAGATCGACAGCGCGCCGATCGCAGACGCATCGACCATGTCAGTCTGGCTGAACAACAGCACCGCATCGTCCCAGATCGCCAGAGCACCTGATGACGCGCGAATCTGCGCCGCGACGACCTGTCTGTTATAATGACCGCCAACGGCAAGCTGCGCTTTCTCAACGACGGAGGCTGGCAAAGGTTTGGGCTCCGGCAACATCTCGATTACGCCGCTTTCATTGATCGTCGCAGCCAGAACGATGCGCGCCTGCGGCCCATCCGCCTCGGTCGTGATACCGGCATGTTTCATCACATCCGCCAGCGAAACACCCAGAAAACCGGCAATCTGCGTGGCCTCGTCCATCCGCATCCTGCGATGGCCGGAAAATGTTCGGGAAACGGCGGAGGGATCGGAATCCATATGTCGGGCCAGTGCACGAAGCGATTTGCCCGTATCTTTCAACCGGGCATGAAACCAGTCACCATCAATAGCCGCCATAAAAATCCCCTGGCACATCCGTATTGTTGTATATTTGTTGCAAAATTCACAACGATATGCAAGCGCCTCCTTGCTGAACCGTGCCGACATAACGCCAAAATCGCCACGAAACGGCGCACTCCCGGCATCCTTTTTTAATTTTCTTCGATCTCATGTTGCGCACTGTTGACGTTGTGATTATAGCAACATATTGTTGACGGACACAACGAATGATTTGACCGCCCTGTAATGATGAACCTGAACATGCGCCGGAGGGCTGATATGCGCGACAAGCCGCTTTCCATGCTGGAGCAGTCGGAACTGATCGAAGAGCTGATTGGTCGCTGCACGATGCGCAACGGCGCGTTTTCGCAGGAAACCGTTCTCGTCATCAACGGGCATACCGTGGATGACCTGGCGCATCTAGCAAGCCGGCTTCGGCGCATGTCGCATCATCAGGTCAGGATCGAGAAAATGGTGATGGGCAAATGAGACATGCCCATTTCCGCTCCGCGCCCCGGTCACAAGCAATCGCGCCTTAAGCTGCCATTGGCTGAGCGAAGGCGTCCCCGCAGCAACAGATTATGGAAGGCAAGCCATGACCATCAGAGCACAACACCCCTCGCATGCCGCCCTCTCAGCACCGGAAACCACGATCCCGAACTGCAACTTTCCGTTTTTCGGCGACCAGTTGAGCCGGGAGCAGGCCCGCGACCTGTTTTTCTATGACAACGGCCGCCTGCTGTGGCGCGAAGGCTCACGCCGCCGGCGCCCCGATGCGGGGTCGGAATATTATCGCAAGAGCACCAGACAGGACCCGATCTGGGTCATTCTGCTCGGCGCGCGTGGTGAGCAGCGTTTCTACATGCGTCGCTATCTGGTCTGGAACTGGCATTTCGGTGAAACGGACCAGATTCTCGTCCCGCGCGATGGCGACCACCTGAATGACCGGATCGGCAATATCGGTTTTGCCGGGCGCCTGGCGAAACCGGAAATAAAGTCGACAGTGCCTGAAAGACCGCTGTTTGAAAGCCGCTACGGCGTCAACTGCCCGTGCTGCGACGCGCCGGTGCAAACCATGTCGGCCGATATTGCCACGCAGGTCTATGGCATAACCGAGCAGCAATCGCGTATCCTGCGGGCCGTCTGGAGCGGCAAGGGAAAACCCGTCCAGATGGAGCGCGTCTTCACCGAAATGTATCACGACGACCCCGAAGGCGGCCCCACGCAGGTCAAGATGTATGCGGCCTTCAAGGTGGCCCTGTCGCATCTGCGCAGCAAACTGAAAGGCTCCGGAATTTCGATAGTGACCGTTGGCTACCGTCAGGGCTACCGGCTGATCCTGCAGGACAAGGTGTGATTACCGACCGGGATCAACGGGCAGCAGACCTTGCCGTCGACAAGGAGAACGTGGAGGGAAATCCCGTCGCAAACCCCTGAGAATTTCAAAGACGACGCTCGTTTCGCGTCACCAATGTTGCGTTAATCACAACAATCAAGCAAGAGCAGCAACGTAATGTCCTCTGATGTCGAACGGTTACGCCGTGATGTTTCCTTATCCGCGACGGCAGAGAGCTACGGTTTCAGGCTGGAGCGCAACGGTCACGAGTTCCAGACCTGCTGCCCGTTCCATGCCGAAAACACGCCGTCCTTCACCATTTTCATGGGCCATGATGGCGTGCAGCGTTTCCACTGCTTCGGTTGCGGCGAAAAGGGGGATGTCCTCGATTTCGTCCAGAAGATCAAAGGCGTCGCCCTGCCCGAAGCGGTTCGTATCCTCGGCGGTGCGGATACCACCCGTGCCAATGCCAGGCGACAAAAGTACGATGCACCCGACCGCTATGACGGCATCACCCCGATAGATCCGCCGTCGCAAGCGCTGCACACCGGACGCCGCGTGCGGCTTTATAACCCCAAGAGAAAGGGCCAGCGCAGCGAATGGGGCACCTTCGCGCCCGCAATGGTATTTCCCTATCGCCGCACCGATGGCTCCCTGCTGGGTTACGTGCTGCGCCATGATCTGCCTGGAGGCGCCAAGGAAACGCCGATGGTCATGTTTGTGCGGTTGCCGGATGGCAGGCAGACATGGTGCCGTTTCCCCTTCCCCAAGCCCCGGCCGCTCTATGGCCTGCATGAACTCGGCGAGGCCCGTGAGGTCTATGTCGTCGAAGGTGAAAAATGCCGCGACAGGCTGCACAGGGCGACCGGCCTCACCGTCGTCTCATGGGCAGGCGGCACCCAGGGCGTCAAACACACCGACTGGTCGCCACTGGCCGGTCGCAAAGTCACCATCTGGCCGGATTTCGATGCGCCGGGCATGGCAACAGCCACGGAAATTACAACCGCTCTGACCGGGCTTGGCGCAGACGTGCGCCATGTCGGGCTGACCGAGATTGACGCAGCCTCCGAGATCGAAAGCTACGGTTTCGAAAACTGGCAGACGGGCGATTTTCCGAAAAAGGGTTGGGACTGTGCCGATGCGGTGGAGGCGGGCTGGGGCCGCGACCAGCTCATCCACTTCCTCAACACCACCATGCGCCCTCTCGCCCCGCTTGCCTCCCAGCCTCAGGAAAAATCACCGTCCAGAACGGTGCCTCTGGGTGCTGATGGTATCAAGGCCATGCCCGAGATGTTTCCAGGCCAGATGTATGGATCGGAAGTCTGGCTGGCGCGGGAATTTCACCACGAGATGAAGAAGGCCTGTGGCGGCCAGATCGTGCGCGCCGAGGGAAAATTCTGGGCTTTTGGCCCTACCGCCTGGCGGCCGATTTCCGACCAGAAGATAAGGCTTGCCATGCACGCGCTGGATGCCATCGGCATTGGCGTGAAGGAAACGCCGCTCAAGCTCGGCAAACGCATGATCGATGGCATCATCAACGAGCTGGGAACCCGCGTGTCGGACGACGACTTCTTCAAAAGCCCTGTCGTTGGCATGAATGTGAAGAACTGCACCATCACCATCGACGACAAGGGAAAGGTGGATTGCCGCGCCCACGATCCGCAGGATCGCTTTCGCTTCACCATCAATGCCGAATATCACCTGCACACCGATAGCCATCCACCCGAGGGTTCGTTGCTGCACAGGCTGCTTTACGGTGCCTTTCGCCATGATGCCGATGCCACCGACAAGATCCACCTGATCTCCGAAATGCTGGGGGCAGCTGCCTTCGGTCTGGCGACGCGTGTAAAACAGCCGAAGGCCTTCATCCTGCTCGGCGAAACAGCCAATAACGGCAAATCGACCATTGCCGCGCTGTTTCGCGCGCTTTTGCCTGAAGGTGCCGTATCCTCCATCTCCCCGGCTTTCTTCAACGATGAAAAGCGCATCATCAACCTCGCAGGCAAGGCCGCCAACGTCGCAGACGAGCTGAGCGCTGCGGCTATTGCCGGAGAGGAGTTCAAGGCGGCAGTGACCGGAAATCCCATAGAAGGCCGCAGTCTCTACAAGGATGTGGTCAGTTTCTCGCCACGCGCCCTGCACTGCTTCACCACCAACACCCTGCCGCGCTTCAACGGCGGTATCGATCGCGGTCTGCGGCGACGACTGGTGGTCATGCAGTTCAACCGGTCGATCCCTGACAGTGAGGTCATCACCGATATTGCCGAACGCATTCAGGCGGAGGAGCTTGACCTGCTGCTCGGCTTTGCCGTTGCCGGTGCAATCCGTCTGAAAAAGAACGGCGGCTACACCATTCCGGAAAGCTCGAAGGAAGCACTCAATGCCTGGCTGCTGCTCGACCCGCTCAATGAGTGGTTCGACATCCGCGTCGTGCCCGTCGCGCACGAACCGCGTGGCGGCTGGCTGCGCACCAGCAAGCTGTTCGAAAACTTCAGGAACTGGGCCGTCGAACAGGGCTACAAGGAAAGCTTCCTGCCCCCGGTCAACACGTTCTCCCAGCGGCTGAAATCCATGCCGAACGTACAGTTGAAACGTCTGAGTTCAGGCATGGTCGCGCAAGGCGTCACCATTGAAGGCGTCACCCAATATGGTGATGTGTTCTGAAGCTTCACCCCGCCGGGATCGCGCGCCCATGCCATGCGGATAACCATTGGCGAGGGAAACTTGCCGCCTCATCATCCATTGAGGACATCGCGACATGGCAAAACAGAATTTCGAGGCATGCCTCGCCTTTACGCTTGCGGCCGAGGGCGGGCTTTCGAAGGACCGCAAGGACCCCGGCAACTGGACGGGCGGCAAGGTCGGCCTTGGTGAGTTCAAGGGCACGAAACACGGCATTTCCGCCGCAGCCTTTCCCACGCTGGATATCGCCAATCTGACCGTCAAGGATGTCGCCCCGATCTACAGGACACGGTACTGGGATGCGGTGCGTGGCGACGAACTGCCGCCAGGCTTCGATCTCGCCACCTGGGATTACGGCGTCAATTCCGGGCCGGCACGCGCCATCCGCGAGGCGCAGGCCGTGATCGGCGCCTCCGTCGACGGCAAGGCCGGCCCCGTCACCCTGAGCAAGGCCTCCTCGGCCGGCGTCAAGGAAATTCAGGCGCTCTGCGCCCGTCGCCTCAGCTTCATGCGCGGCCTGAAAATCTGGAGCATCAACAAAAATGGCTGGACGGCCCGTGTCGCAAAGGTCGAGGCAAAGGGTGTCGCCATGTATCTCGCCGCAACGGGATCGGCATCCTCAGCCAGAAAGGCGCTTGCCGAAGAAAGCCAGAAGGCAGCCCACAGTGCAGAGAAGAACGGCAATCAGGCGGCCCTCGTCGGCACGGGTGGCACGGTGTCCGTCTCGACGGGTATTTCTTCCTGGACGGGCTTTTGTCTCGGAATGCTGGTCGTGCTGGCAGCAATGTCCGTCATTTTCGCAATCTACAGGAAAAACAGGCAGCGCGCCGAAGCCTATCGCGCCGAAGTGACCGCGCTTGCCGACACGGGCGCCTGACAGGGGTTGAGAGGCAGCCAAACGCATGGCCCGCAGGACTGCGGGCTTTTTTCGTTTCCGGAAGCGCAAGAGGACCGCCAGCGCGGTTTTTGAACTGGTAATTGCCCCGGAATTGCGGGAAAAGACTGGCACCTGAAGTCGATGCAAGGAAGCTTTTCATGGCCGCAACTGTCATTCCCACACCGCAACCGGTTCTTCTCCCCGTCGAAGGCACCAGCGAGACGTTTCCGGTACGGCGCGTTTATTGTGTTGGCCGCAATTACGCCGACCACGCCATTGAAATGGGACATGACCCGTCGCGCGAGCCGCCCTTCTACTTCCAGAAAAACCCGGACAACCTGCTGCCATCAGGTCGCGATTTCCCCTACCCGTCGCTGTCGTCCAACGTGCATTACGAAGTCGAATGCGTGGTCGTTCTGAAAAGCGGCGGTTCGGATATTCCGGCCAGTGAAGCACTGGATCACGTCTGGGGTTATGCTGTCGGCATCGACATGACGCGCCGCGATCTGCAGGACGGCCTGAAGAAGATGGGCCGTTCCTGGGAAGGCGCCAAGGCATTCGAATTTTCCGCGCCGGTCTCGCCCGTCGTGCCCGCGTCGAAAATCGGCCATCCCTCCACCGGCGCCATCTGGCTTGATGTCAACGGAACGCGCAAGCAGACCGGCGATCTCTCGCAGATGATCTGGAAAGTACCGGAAGTGATTGCCGAACTGTCCAAGCTGTTCACGCTTGCCGCTGGCGACGTCATCATGACCGGCACACCCGCAGGCGTTGGCCCCATCGTACGCGGCGATCTGATCGAATGCGGCGTCGACGGTGTCGGCACGCTGTCCGTCAAGGTCGCGTAACGCAAACCGGGAGGAGAACCGATGCCGCTTTACCGTCTGGGAGACAGAACGCCCCAAACCCCTGCCCCTGACCGTTACTGGGTTGCCCCCGATGCGAATGTCATCGGGTCGGTCACGCTAGAAGAGGATGTCGGCATCTGGTTTGGCGCGACGCTGCGCGGCGATAATGAGCCGATCAGCGTTGGCCGCGGTACAAACATTCAGGAAGGCGTGATGGTGCACAGCGATCCCGGCTATGCCGCGACGATCGGTGAGATGTGCACCATCGGCCACCATGCCATCGTTCACGGCTGCACCATTGGCGACAACTCGCTGGTCGGCATGGGCGCAACTATCCTGAACGGCGCGAAGATCGGCAGGAACTGCCTGATCGGTGCCAATGCACTGATTACCGAAGGCAAGGAATTTCCCGACAATTCTCTCATCGTCGGGTCGCCGGCACGGGTGATCCGCACACTGGACGACGATGCGGTTGCAGCGCTGCGCCGTTCGGCCGAGAAATACATCGAAAACTGGAAACGGTTTTCGAACGACCTGCAACTCGTGCAGGAATAGAACCGGTCCAATCAGACCGGTTGCAAATCAGGATGCACAGGCAGCGCAGAGGCCACGAATTTCAATCGTGGTCTTTTCCGCCTTGAACTTGTGATCCTTGACCCAGCGTTCCAGACGATGATCGATGTCGTGATCGTGAAACTCGGTCACCTGCCCGCACGCCTCGCAGATGGCAAAGGCGACAGTGCCGTGGTGATGCGTGCAGCACTCGGCCTGGGTATGTGTGCAGGCAACGAAGGCATTCAGGCTTTCCAGCCGATGCACCAGCCCGAACTCGATGAGTTTTTCCAGCGCTCGATACACCTGCAACGGAGCGCGGAAGCCGTCATCGCGCAGCTTGTCGAGGATCATGTAGGCGCTGAGCGGGCCTTGCGAGTTCGACAGCGCGTTCATCACCAGAGACTGGTTCTTGGTCAGATTTTGCGCATTCATGACTTGCCTCCCTCATCGGCCGCACGGGAAGCCCCCGGTAACGGCAGCAGGCTTACAACGAACAGAACGACTGCGGCAACCACGATCGACGGCCCGGACGGCGTATCGTAGGTCAAAGACCCCATCAGCCCACCGAAAACCGCGATGGCCCCGATCAGCGATGCGATCACAGCCATGACCTCAGGTGTGGACGAAAAGCGTCTGGCCGTCGCAGCCGGAATGATCAGCAGCGACGTAATCAGCATGATGCCGACGACCTTCATGGCGATGGCAATGACGAGCGCCATCAGCAGCGTGAACAGGAGCTTGGCAAGTTCCGGGTTCAACCCCTCCGCCTCTGCCAGTTCGGCATTGACGGTGGATGCCAGAAGCGGCCGCCACAGCTTGACCATGACGCCAATCACAACAAGACCGCCGCCCCAGATCAGCGCAATGTCCGTGGTCGTGACAGCCAGGATATCGCCGAACAGGAAGGAAATGAGGTCGATCCGCACCCAGGTCATGAAGGCGACGATCACCAGACCGATGGCCAGCGCCGAGTGCGAGAGAATGCCAAGAAGCGCATCCGCAGACAGAGCCTGCCGGCGCTGCAGGAACAGCAGCAGCACGGATACCAGCGAGGCGACCAGAAACACGCTGACCGTCAGATTGATCTGGAAGAGAAGCGACAGCGCCACGCCCAGCAGCGCCGAGTGCGCCATCGTATCGCCGAAATAAGCCATGCGCCGCCACACGACGAAACAGCCGAGCGGTCCGACGGTCAGTGCAACGCCGATACCGGCGATCATGGCGCGAATGAAGAAATCGTCAAACATGCCGCTCTCCGTGTTTTGTATCGGAGGTCACAGCATCCGCCGAGTGATCGTTTCCGCAGCCGCAGCCATCATGATCGTGATCATGGTGATCGTGATGATGGGCATGCGTTGAATGGTCGTGGTCATGATGGTGGCCGTCATCGGGATGGCAATGGTCGGTGACCGAGCCATCGGCGTGCAGGACGCGGCCGTCGGGCAGATGGGTATGATCGTGATGATGGCTGTAAACGGCCAGTGCCTTGGCAGCCGTGCCACCGAAAAGCTGCATATATTCGGCGCTTTGGCTGACCGCCTGCGGCGTACCACGGCAGCAGACATGGCCGTTCAGGCAGATCACCGTATCCGTTTCCGCCATCACTACATGCAGGTCATGCGAGATTAACAAAACTCCGCAATTTGTTGAATTTCTGATATTTTTAATCAGTTCGTAGAGTGCGATCTCGCCGGAGAAATCGACCCCCTGCACAGGTTCGTCCAGAACCAGAAGATCCGGCTTGCGGGCAATGGCCCGCGCCAGAAGCGCACGCTGAAACTCGCCGCCGGACAGGTGCTGAACCTCGGCATTGGCAAGATGGGCAATGCCCGTGGCATTCAGGGCCGCATCGATTTCCCGGGCCGGGAGCGGCCCGGTCAACGTCATCAGACGCCGCACGGACAGCGGCATTGTCCAGTCGACGGAAAGCTTCTGCGGCACATATCCCACCCGCAATCCATCGATGCGCGAGACAGCACCCTCGCTCGGCTTCAACACGCCGATCGCCATTTTGGCGCTGGTCGATTTGCCAGATCCGTTCGGACCGATCAGAGTGACGATCTCGCCCTTGCTGACGGAAAAATCCACGCCGCGCACCAGCCAGCGACCGCCGCGCTGAATACCGGCATTGGAAAGAGACACGAGTGTATCACCACCCTTGGGGGCAGAATGAAGCATGGGATTATCCGATTGGCGATGTTGCGTACCGCTATCGCATACGTTATAGCGTTACGCAATAAATGTAATAACATAACCACCTTCTTCAAGTGGAGTGACTTTTCATGAGACCAATCCTGATCGCGCTGGCGGCGTCCGCCTCGATAGCAGCCATGGCGTCGAGCGCGATGGCCGCCGCCCCCAATGTCGTGGTCTCGATCAAGCCTGTACACTCCCTCGTCGCCGCCATCATGAAAGGCGTGGGCGAACCGCAACTGATCGTCGATGGCGCGGCCTCCCCACACATCTACAGCCTGAAACCGTCCAACGCCCGTACGCTGGAAAAAGCCGACATGGTGTTCTGGGTCGGTCCCGGCCTCGAAGCCTATCTGGAAAAGCCGCTGCAGGCGCTGGCCAGCAAGGCAACGGTCGTGGAACTGGAAGATGCCGAGGGCCTGGAAAAACTGCTATTCCGCGAAGGCGGTCCTTTTGAAGCCCACGATCACGGCGACCATGAAGGACACGATCATGAGGCCGAAGAAGCCCATGAACACAAGCATGATGGCGAAGAGCATGCCGACGACCACAAGGATGGCCATGATCACGATCATGGGCATGACCATGCACATGGCGAATACGACATGCACCTCTGGCTCGACCCGGCAAATGCCAAGGCGATGGCACGTTCGATCGAGGCAGCTCTTATCAAGGCCGACGCGGACAATGCCGCCACCTATCAGGAAAATGCCCGCAAGCTGCTGACCGATATCGACGCTCTCGATGCGGAGCTGGCGGAAACCGTAAAGCCGATCAAGAATAAGCCCTTCATCGTCTTCCACGATGCCTACCAGTATTTCGAACACCGCTACGGCGTGAAGACGGCAGGCTCCATCACCGTCAGCCCCGAGACCATGCCGGGTGCGGACCGCGTCAAACAGGTGCAGCAGAAGATCCGCGAACTCGGCGCCACCTGCGTGTTTGCCGAACCGCAATTCGAGCCGAAGCTCGTCTCAGTCGTCATGGAAGGTACGGATGCCAGGTCCGGCACGCTGGACCCCGAAGCAGCAACCCAGACACCCGGCCCCGATCTCTATTTCGAGATGATGCGTGGCATCGCCAAGTCGCTGAAGGACTGCCTGTCCTGACAGGTCTCTGCTGACCGCACAGATGGCGCTCAGGGCTTGGGCGCCATCGACGACCATACAGGCTTGCTGACACTCTGCAGCGTCTCTGCCGGCTCGCCATTGATGCGGGCCAAAAGCGCCGCCGCAAGCTCCCTGCCCGCCAGCTTGATATCCTCGTTTACAGTGTGAACCTGCGGCTTGATCCAGTTCAGGAATTCGGCCGACTGCTTGGACACGACGTCGATATCCTCACCGATCTTCACACCGGCCGCTTCGAACCCGGCCATCAGCGCAATGGTGCTGCTGCCACTGATCGACACGATGCCGTCTGGCCGGTCCTTCCCGGACATCAACTGTTCGCCAAAATCGCGCAGCTTGTCGAGCGGGGTTTCAATGGTGACGGAATCCAGCGGAAACTCCGATACGCCGAAATGCCGGATGGCCCGGTTGAAACCTTTCCTGGCGTGGTCGTGGAAGGAAAACCGCGACGGCGGCACGATGATGGCGATCTTCTTGCGCCCGCACTGCACCAGCCGCTCCACAGCCTCGTAGGCATAGGCCTCGTTGTCGAAGTCGTGATAGGCGTGCTCGATGCCCATGTCGCTGCGTCCATGCGTGACAAACGGCATGTTGCGCTCGGTCATGAAGCGAACGCGCGGATCATCCGGCTGGATCTTGGAAATGATGACACCATCGGCCGACCCGGTGTCGAGAATGTAGCGGATCGGCACCATCGAATCCTTGGCATGCGTGTGCGGTGTCACGACAAGATGATATTGGGTCGCGGCCAGAACCTCGGTGATACCGAACACCATCTGGCTGGTAAAACCCATCAGCTCTTCATCGACGCTCAGCACCAGTGCAATGACATTGGTCTTGCCGGTGCGCAGACGAACGCCGGCGCGGTTCGGCTGGTAACCGATCTGCCTGGCGATCAGCCGCACACGTTCCTTGGTATCGGCGCCAATGTCGGGAGCATCCTTCAGTGCGCGTGAAACGGTGGTGATGCCGAGGCCTGTCATAAACGCGATGGTCTTCAACGTTGGGCGCTCACCCGCACCTATCGAAACGTTGTCACTGTCGGTTTTCCCAGTATCGTTCATGTCATTTCGCCATGCTTTATCAGTAATGATCATAGATAGCTTTTGCCATCTTGCAAAGGCGCCAGGCAGTCTCCGTCATCAACTATGCTGCCTTTCCTCCCGACGCCTACTGTAACGATATAGGAGACAAAAATCGACAGCCGAACGAAGAAGAAAATTCTCTAATTCTTGGCGGCAATACAGTGCCCCGGCGCTTGTTTGTCTCATTAAAGACTTTAGAAAAATCATCCAACATATTGATTTATAATTTCCATGATCAAAACACGTGGATGACATGTCCCGATCTGGAACATCAACATCGACAATAACGGCGATTGTCGTCTGAGGGCATGACGGCGCGGAAATTTTACGGTAACGTTGCCGCTGGGAGGACTGTTAGAAGAGTGCCGGAACCGGTTTTGCCGGCCGGCGTTTCCACGATATCGTCTCCCGAAATTCAGATGCCAGCTTGCATGACGATGCCGTGCGACATTGACAATGCCCGCACGAAAAACAGGGTCCAAAAATGGTTTCTTCTTCCTCGCCCGACACGCTTATCGATCTTTCCGGGCACTGGTCCCTGTCGTCTGCGGAAGGAGATCATCGCACCGAAATCCCGATCCCTGGCGACGTTCATACGGCGCTGAAAAATGCAGGCATCATCCCCGACCCCTATCACGGCCGCAACGAGAACGACGTGCAATGGGTCGCGCACCGCGACTGGCTGATCGAGCGCACCTTCGTGGTCGAAGACGTCGACGTAAGCTGGTATCTCGATATCGATTATCTCGACACCGTCGCCATCGTCTACATCAACGACGCCCCGGTGCTGACCAGCGACAATTGCTTCCGGCGGTATCGCCCCGATGTTTCGAATGCGCTGCGTCCCGGTGAAAACACCATCCGCATCCGCTTTCACTCCAACATTACCGCCGGTGCGGAACGGCAGGCACGGCAACCCTTTTACATTCCCTACCACGAAGGCAACTCGCCGATTGCCAACGGCAACATGCTCAGAAAGCCGCAATGCCACTTCGGCTGGGACTGGAACATCGCCATCGCCCCGCTTGGCCTTTACGGCACGATTGCCCTGAAGCGGCTGGACACAGCCCGCATCGAACATGTCGTCACCTCGCAACACCATGTCGAAGGTGGCGTCGAACTGCATGTGGCAGTGACGCTTTTTGCCGAACACGCCGCAAGCGTTACCCTGCACCTGTCGCTGGATGATGAAAGACTGCGTCTCGATTGCGGTGTCGGCGCTGGCGAGACGACGATCCAGCACGTATTTTTCGTCGAGAACCCCAGGCTCTGGTGGCCGGCGGGCAGCGGTGAACAGGCGCTCTACACGCTGACTGTCGATTTGCCGGATGAGACCGTGACGCGCCAGATCGGTCTGCGAACCGTCGAGCTTCTGACGGACAAGGATGAAGCGGGCAGCCGTTTTGCCTTCCGCATCAACGGGCGCGAGATCTTCTGCCGTGGCGCCAACTGGATTCCGGCCGATGCCCTGCACTCCCTGACGAGCCGCGAAAAGACCGAGGATCTCCTGTGCTCCGCTGCGGAAGCCAACATGAACATGATCCGGGTCTGGGGCGGCGGCTTCTATGAACAGGACTGGTTCTACGATCTATGCGACCGGCTTGGCCTGATGGTCTGGCAGGACTTCATGTTCGCCTGCAACCTTTATCCCTGCAGCGAGGATTTTCTGGAAAATGTGGAGCACGAGGTCACCTATCAGGTGCAGCGGCTGTCTTCCCATCCCTCGCTCGTGCTGTGGTGCGGTGACAACGAACTGGTCGGCGCGCTGACGTGGTTCAAGGAATCCCGCGATAACCGCGACCGTTATCTGGTTGCTTATGACCGCCTGAACCGCACCATCGAACGCGCCCTCAAGAAGGCGGCGCCCGAAGCGCTCTGGTGGCCCTCAAGCCCCGCCTCCGGTTATCTCGATTATGGCGACGCGTGGCACGCGGATGGATCTGGTGACATGCACTACTGGTCGGTCTGGCACGAGAACAAGTCGTTCGACAATTACCGCTCCATCAAGCCACGCTTCTGCTCGGAATTCGGCTTCCAGTCCTACACCTCCATGCCCGTCATCCGCACCTATGCGGAGGAAAAGGACATGAACATCTCCTCCCCGGTGATCGAACTTCACCAGAAGAACGCCGGTGGCAACGAGCGCATCGCCGGCACGATGTTCCGCTACTTCCGCTTCCCGAAAGACTTTGCAAGTTTCGTTTATCTGAGCCAGGTGCAGCAGGCGGTGGCAATCCGCACGGCTGTCGACTACTGGCGCTCACTGAAACCGCATTGCATGGGAACGCTCTACTGGCAGCTCAACGACACATGGCCGGTCGCGTCATGGTCGAGCCTGGATTACGGCGGCAGCTGGAAGGCCCTGCACTACGCCGCCCGCCGTTTCTTCCAGACGGTCACGGTGGTGGCGATCCCGTCAGAGGATGGCAAGAGGCTCAGTTTCTCGATGGTCAACGACAATGGCGAAGACGTCGAGATCGACATCAACATCCTGGCATTGACGATGGATGGAAACCGCATCCCGCTGAAATCCGCCAATGGCACATGCGGGCCGGATGCTGCGGCCGTTCTGACCGAAATCGATCTTGCCAGCCTGCCGGATGGCGCGTTGCTGGCATGGAACTTCATCGCCTCCAACGGCATGACGGGTGAAGGCCACCATGTCCGTGACACCTACAAGGCGCTGGAAATGCAGTCTTCCGGGCTGACATTCATCACCAGGGCACTGCCGAACGGAGAGTTCGAAATCGACGTGACGGCAAAGGGGCTTGCACTCTTCGTCATGCTTGAGGCTGATCTGCCCGGTCGTTACTCCGACAACCTTTTCGATCTGGCAGCGGGTGAAACACGCCGCGTACTGTTCACGCCGAAAGACGAAAACAGACACGGCAGGCAGCCGCATTTCACCATTCTCGACCTTCAATCCTGCTAGGTCGTCGACACCGTATTGAAGGTGACAGGCAAACACTCTAACCATTTCAATGACGAACAATCCCGCTCCACGGCGGGCTTGTCTCATCCAGTTCACAGGTTGCCGGTGTCTTCGGCAACTCTCATCAGCAAGTGGAGGAAAGACATGGCTTGGCAACCGGCCGAAAACCGTTATGCGTCCATGAAGTACAATCATTGCGGCCGTTCGGGCCTCAAGCTTCCGGCGATCTCGCTGGGGCTCTGGCACAATTTCGGCAATGACACCCCGCACCAGACCAAACAGGCAATCTGCCGCCGTGCGTTCGACCTCGGCATCACCCACTTCGATCTCGCCAACAACTACGGTCCGCCACCCGGCAGCGCCGAAATCGCCTTCGGTGAAATTCTGAAGACCGATTTTGCCGGCTACCGCGATGAGCTCGTCATCTCCTCCAAGGCCGGATACAACATGTGGCCGGGTCCTTATGGCGAATGGGGCAGCCGCAAATACCTCATCTCGTCCTGCGATCAGAGCCTGAAGCGCATGGGCCTCGACTATGTCGATATCTTCTATTCGCATCGCTTCGACCCGAACACGCCGCTTGAAGAAACCTGCGGCGCGCTGGATCAGATCGTCCGGTCCGGCAAGGCGCTCTATGTCGGCATTTCCTCCTACAACTCCAAGCGTACGCGCGAGGCTGCGGCGATCCTCAAGGATCTCGGCACGCCCTGCATCATCCACCAGCCGAGCTATTCGATGATCAACCGCTGGATCGAGGAAGACGGCCTGGTCGATACGCTCGAGGAACTGGGCGTCGGCTCCATCGTCTTTTCGCCGCTGGCACAGGGCATGCTGACGACGAAATATCTCGGTGGTGTGCCAGATGGCAGCCGCGCGACACAGGGCAAGTCGCTCAATCCCGCTTTCCTGAACGATCAGAATGTCGAAAACATCCGCGCTCTGAACCGTATCGCCGAAAAGCGCGGCCAGACACTGGCGCAGATGGCGATTGCCTGGGTTCTGCGCGGTGGCCGCATCACGTCGGCGCTGATCGGCGCCAGCCGGGTCGAGCAGGTCGAGGATTGCGTGAAGGCTCTCGACAATCCCGACTTCACCGCCGAGGAACTGGCGGAAATCGATCGTTACGCACGCGATGCTGACATCAATCTGTGGGCGAAATCCGCAGAACGCAAATAACAAAAAGAGACGGCCGCCCGGTTTTTCCGGGCGGCCTGACGACCATCGGAATGCCCGCAAAAATCTCCAAACAAGAGATTAATTTTCGCTGCTAAGCATTAACAACCATTACATAAATGTAATTTTAAATTCAGTTTCCGTTCATTCGTTTATTCGTAAATTCCTCTCATCGAAACAAGAGGAAACACTCATGAAAAAGTTCATCACCGTTCTTCTGGCCGCAACCGTTCTCGCTGCTCCGATGGCACAGGCACAGAGCCGTCACGACGACCGTCACCGCAGCGTTCGCATCGAACGCGAAGTCACCACCAAGAAGGTCATCGTCAAGAAGCATCGCTGGGATCGTGGTCAGCGCCTCTCCGCTGGTGAACGTCGCAACTACATCGACCGCCGCGACTACCGCCGTTACCGTCTGTCCGAACCGCGCCGTGACCAGCGCTGGGTTCGCGTCGACAACCAGTTCCTGCTCATCAACGCCGTCAGCGGCCTGATTGTTGGCCTGGCTGCAGCACGCTAAGGCAAGCACCGGCATCAAAAGAAAAGGCCCGCTTTCGCGGGCCTTTTTTATTGGTCATTTTCCGCAATCAGAAAATGTCAGCACCGCTGCCCCACGGGCCATGCGGCTTGTCCACACCGTCGGTGCGCTCGAAGCCGTGTGCGCCGAAGAAGTCGCGCTGTGCCTGGATGAGGTTCGCGCTGCCGCGGCCACGACGGTAAGCGTCGAAATAACCGAGAGCCGACGCCAGAGCCGGAACCGGCAGACCGGACAGAACGGCGTAGGAAACGACGCGACGCAGCGGCGCATCGGTGTCCTTCACCATGGTCGAGAAGGCCGGCGTCACGATGAGGTTGGCCACATGCGGGTCCTTCGTGAAGGCCGAGGTGATCTCATCGAGGAACTGCGAGCGGATGATGCAACCAGCGCGCCAGATGCGGGCGATCGTCGGCATCGGCAGGTTCCAGTTGAACTCGTTCGAGGCTGCCGACATGATGGCGAAGCCCTGCGCATAAGCACCGATCTTCGCGGCCAGAAGCGCGCTTTCCAGATCGGCGATGAAGGCCTTCTTGTCAGCCGGGGAATCGACGAGGCCCGGCAGACCGAAGATCTTTTCGGCAGCTTCGCGCTCATCCTTCTGCGAAGACAGGATACGGGCTGCAACGGCCGCTTCGATGGCGGTGGCAGCAACGCCCATGTTCTGTGCTTCGATGACCGACCACTTGCCGGTGCCCTTCTGGCCGGCCTTGTCGAGGATCAGGTCGACCATCGGCTTGCCGGTGATCGGGTCTGCGGCGCGCAGAACCTTTTCGGTGATCTCGATCAGGTAGGAGTTGAGACGACCCTTGTTCCACTCGCCGAACACGTCAGCGATTTCAACGGCGCTCATATTCAGGCCGTCGCGCAGGATGCCGTAGATTTCGGCGATCATCTGCATGTCGGCATATTCGATGCCGTTGTGAATGGTCTTGACGAAGTGACCGGCGCCATCGTTGCCGAGCCATGCAACGCACGGGTCTTCGTTGTACTTGGCGGAGATGGAGGTCAGAACCTTCTCGACGCGCTTCCAGCTGTCTTCCGTGCCACCGACCATGATCGACGGTCCGTGACGGGCACCTTCTTCACCACCGGAAACACCCATGCCGATGAAGGTCAGGCCGCTGTCCTTGAGGTTGTCGAAACGGCGGATGGTATCGCGGAAGTTCGCATTGCCGGCGTCGATCATGATGTCGCCGTTGGCCAGGTGCGGCTTGAGGATTTCCATCTGCTGATCGACCGGATCGCCGGCCTTGATCATGATGATGATCGGGCGTGGAGGACGAATGGCGGCGACGAATTCCTCAATGGTTTCGCAGGGGATCAACTGACCCTGCAATTCGCCAGCCTCGGCGTAGAATTTTCTCGTAGCTTCCGGGGTCCGGTTGAAAACGGCAATCTTGTTGCCCTTTTCTGCGATGTTCAATGCCAGGTTCGAGCCCATGACACCGAGACCGATCAAACCGATTTCTGCCTGTTCCACGGATGTGCCTCCATCTTGCTTTTTGAGTGGTCGTGTTGTGGCACTGTAATGAACAAACAGCAAGGCTGAGCCGGGCTTAAACGATTAAATTTTGATGACGCAAGTCAGCTTTGCATATTTGCTTGAGGTCCATAAGCTGGAGTTATGGCGGATCGGCGACATCCTCTCAGGACGGTTTTGGCCTGTCGTCACCGTCATCGAGCACGCGCCACGCCGCTCCATCCATATCGTCATACTGGCCCGCTTTCAGCGACCAGAGAAAGGCGAAAAGACCGAGGCCGCCGAGAAACAACGCCACCGGTATCAGGTAGATCAGCATGTTCATGCCGTCTGCACTCCCTGCCCCAGATGCACGGCCGGCATGTCGATTTCGGTTCCGGCCCTGTCGGCGCCAGCAAGACGCAGGGCATTGGCGACAACGATCAAGGACGACGTCGACATGGCAATCGCCGCGATCATCGGTGTGGCATAACCGGCAATGGCAACAGGCACGGCGATCACGTTGTAGCCAATCGCCAGGGCAAAGTTCTGGCGGATCAGTTGCCCTGCCCGCCGCGCCGTATCGATGGCGAACGGCACGGCCTCCAGGCTCTCATGCATGAAGACGAAATCAGCCGCCTGGCGGCCGATGTCGGCGGCGGTCGCCGGTGCCATCGACACATGCGCGGCGGCAAGCGCCGGCGCGTCGTTGATGCCATCGCCCACCATCAGCACACGCTTTCCCTCGCCCGCAAGCATCACGCAGCGCGCCGCCTTGTCCCTGGGCGAAAGCTCCGCGCCCCACCTGTCGATGCCAAGCCGCTCTGCCAGCATCCTCACCGCCGCCTTGCGGTCGCCGGACACGACTTCGCTGCTGATGTGCCATGCACCGAGCCGGTCGAGCACATCAGCCCCACCGGGTCGCAGACTGTCCTCGAATGCGAAAGCCGCCAGCAATTTTCCATCCTGCGACAGCACCACCTCGGAGAGCGTGCCCGCATCGTCGCCTCCGATGTCGGAGGGGCATGCGAAACGGCGATTGCCGAGCCTGTAGATGCCGGAGGCGGTGACGGCCTCCACCCCCGAACCCGGAATTTCGCTGACCGTGTCATATGAGGGAATGGAGCCCTGACGTGCATCGTAAAGCGCCCTGGACAACGGATGGTTCGAATGAGCGGCAAGCCCCGCAGCAATCGCCATCGTCGTGTCGGGCACATCGGCGGAACCCACGAGACGTGGCCTTCCAGATGTCAACGTTCCGGTCTTGTCGAACAGCACCGTGTCGATGTCCGCCAGCCGTTCCATCGCAGACCCGTCCTTGACCATCACGCCGCGCCGGAAGAGCCGTCCTGCGGCCACCACCTGCACCACGGGTACGGCAAGGCCAAGCGCGCATGGGCAGGTGATGATGAGCACGGCAATGGCAATCAGCATGGCCTGTTTCCAGTCACCACCGAAAATGCCCCAGCCAAGGAATGTCAGCAGAGCCAGCAGATGCACGACGGGCGAATAATAGCTGGCGGCGCGGTCGGCGATGCGGCGATAACGCGCCCTGCCTCCTTCGGCCGCTTCCATCAGTGCAATCACTTCCGAAAGGAACGACTGTTTCGCCGAGGCCGTGACACACGCCGTAAGTGAACCGGTGAGGTTCAGCGTACCGGCCTGCAGATGATCGCCGCTCTCCACGCGGCGCGGCGCGCTTTCGCCATTGACGATGGACATGTCGAGATCGCTGCTGCCGCTTGTAACAGTCGCATCGACAGGCACCCGCTCTCCCGCCACGATTGCAATCGTGTCGCCCGGTTTGATCTCATCGAGTGGCCGGTAATCGCGCGAACCGCTGGCATTGACCAGCATTGCCCCACGCGGCGAAAGCCTTGCCAGACCGGCAATGGCCGAACGCGCCCTGTCGCGCATGATGTGATCCAGCGTGCGGCCGATCAGCAGGAAGAACAGCAGTGACACGGTGGCATCGAACCAGGCATGTGCGCCGTGATGGATCGTTTCCCACAGCGAGACGGCATAGGAGAGTGTGATAGCAAGCGCAATCGGCACGTCCATGTTGGTCCGGCCGTGTTTCAGCGCATTCCAGGCCGAGATGTAAAAGAAGCGACCGCCATAGATCAGCGCCGGTGCGGCAATCATCGCCGAGATCCAGTGGAACATGTCGCGGGTCGCCGCATCCGCACCCGACCAGACCGATACGGACAAAAGCATGATGTTGGCAGAGGCAAAACCGCAGAGTGCCACAGCGCGGATGAGCTGCTTGCGCAGTTCATCCGAGGCATCCTGACTGGCCGAAAAAAGATGCGCCTGATAACCGGTTGACTGGATAGCGCCGACAAGCTCGGCCGGATCGGTCTTGATCCCCGCAACTGCGTCTCTCCAGACGATGGCCACGCGCCGCGAGGAAAGATTGACGCGTGCCCGCTCGACGGCTGGATGCCCCTGCAACGCGCCTTCAATGGTGGAGATGCAGGTGCCGCAATAAACACCCGGCACGCTCAGATCCGTCTGGCGAAGGCCCTGACCCAGATCGCGGCTTGCCAGCAACAGCTCTTCGGCAGATGGCGGATTGCCGCCATTTAACGCAAGCGAGCCTTCCGTTCCCGGTGCACAGCAGCTCATGGGCGTCCCCTGATAATGGCGATGCGGGTGCCCTCATGCACGATCACCCGGCCATCCTTGACGGCGATCACTTCGACGATCCATTGGCCCGGCAGCACGTCATGAGAACCGGTAAACACGCCTGTCGAAACCGGAGTAAGTTCCATATCGAAGTTCTGATGCTCCCCCACCGGTCGGCGGAAATGCGCCGTGACCGTGTCAGTCGCGACCGGTCCGGTCTGCGGATGAAATATCTCGTAGCGCATGCCGTTCCTGTCGACGGAAAGCCTGCCTTCGATACCGGTCGCCGCCCGCGCCTTGGCGGCTTCCGCCTTGCCGTTGAACTGCTGGCTGGCGACATAAGTGTTCTGAACCACCAGCCCGCTCCAGCTTGAGACGGCATTCCAGGCCATGATCATGTTGACGGTGATGATCGTACCGAAGAACAGCACCATCACACCCAGCATGTGCCAGCCGGTAAAGGTAAAACCCGGCGCTTGCGATTTCTGGACAGTCATTTTTTCACTCCCGGGCCATTGAAGACGGCGTCGTAACGCGCCGTTTCATGGCCCTGCACATCGCTGACAATGAATTCGAAATTTTCCGACGCAGAGGAGACGTCCTCTCCCGGCAGGGTGACGAACACCTTCAATGTCGTTGCCTCATCCGGCTCCACCAGCACATCGAAGCTGCGCGACGGATCGGCCTGCACGCCGTTGATCTTCATCACCGCATTCGCAATGCCGTCGATGGTCAGGCTGACGGTACGCGGCTCCGGCACCATGTTGAGAATACGCACCGTATAGCCGTTGCGGATCGAGCCATTCGATTCCAGCACATATTGCGGATTTCGATCGTGCAGCACGTTGACCGCCAGACGGTCGCGGGTTGCGAGCGCCACCAGCAGCCCGACACCGATTGCCGCCCATGCAACCGTGTAGATGATCGTCCGTGGACGGAAAATGATGCGCCAGTCGAACTGGCGAACGGCGGCTGCAAAATTGCCATCCGCATTGCGGACATTGCCGGGGCGTATCTCATGACGTCCGCCACCGGTCGCGAGCGCCATGTTCGACTGGTATTCGGCAAGTGTGGCATAGGCGATCAGCCCCTGCGGCTTTCCGGTCTTGGCCATCACGCCGTCGCAGGCATCAATGCACAGCGCGCAGGTGATGCATTCGAGCTGCTGCCCGTCGCGAATATCGATGCCCATGGGACAGACCGCGACGCAGGCGTTGCAATCGACGCAATCCCCCACCGGTTCGCCGGCCGCAACCGCCCTTTTCGCATGGCGCGAACGCGGCTCGCCACGCCAGTCATTATAGGTCACGACCAGCGAGTTCTCATCCAGCATCGCCGCCTGGATGCGCGGCCAGGGACACATGTAGGTGCAGACCTGCTCCCGCATCAGCCCGCCGAACACATAGGTCGTCGCCGTCAGGATCGCGACGGTCATATAAGCGACCATCGCCGCCTGCCCCGTCATGAACTGCCAGGCGAGTGTCGGTGCATCGGCGAAATAGAAGATCCAGGCACCACCCGTCGCAACACCGATCAGCAGCCATATGCCGTGCTTGAGAACACGCTTGCGCACCTTGTCGAAGGTCCAGGGCCCGGCATCGAGTTTCATCCGGGCGTTTCTGTCACCCTCGATGGCGCGCTCGACGACCAGAAACAGATCGACCCATACCGTCTGCGGACAGGCATAACCGCACCACGCGCGCCCGACCGCAGAGGTGATGAGGAAAAGTCCAAGCCCTGCCATCACCAGAAGCCCGGCAATGAAGAAGAATTCCTGCGGCCAGATCTCGATGAACAGGAAGTAGAATCGGCGATTGGCAATATCGATCAGCACCGCCTGATCCGGCGCAAAGGGCCCACGATCCCATCTGAGCCACGGTGTCAGATAATAGATGCCGAGCGTGACCAGCATGACCAGCCATTTGAAGCGGCGGAAACGACCCTCGGCGCGTTTGGGAAAGATTTTCCGGCGTGCCTCATAGAGCGGCTTGCGCAGTCTGGCGGAGTTCACCGCCTCCGCCTCAAGCCGTTCAGGGGATGGTCCGGCGCTTTGCTGATCGGCGCGGTAAATATTCATGATGCAAGGTCCGTTGCTACTGCTTGCGTTTTCCCATCTGGCTGGGGAAATATCCTTGACTTGCATCAAGTGAGGACAAAGTGGCGCAGGCAGACCGCGCGCCACCAAATGGGAGGTCCACATGCCCGTCATGCCATCGAAGATCGTCCACCTGTCGATCGACAGACCCTGGAAAGAGGTTTGTGACTTTGCATCCAACCCGCAAAACATGCCGCTCTGGGCGGCCGGACTTGCCAGCGGCCTGACCCGCAACGGTGATGAATGGATTGCCGATGGCGGCGCGGTCGGATCGGTGCATGTGCGCTTTGCCGCAACGAACGATCTCGGCGTCATCGACCATGTCGTGACCATGCCCGACGGCCTGAAGGTCTATAACGCCTTGCGGGTCACGCCGAATGGCGATGGTGCAGAAATTGCCTTTACCCTGCTGCAACTTCCCGGCATGACAGACGATGATTTTGCACGCGATGCAGGTCTTGTGAAAACCGATCTCGATACGCTGAAATCGATCGTCGAACGGAGCTGAAGGAGGAGCACATGAGCGAAACTGAAAACGACAGAAGGATCGATTATGTCGAATTCAATGTGTCAGACATTGAAGCGAGCAAAGCCTTTTATGGCGGCGCCTTCGGCTGGACCTTCAAGGACTACGGTCCGCAATATTGTGAGTTCTCCGATGGACGGTTGACCGGTGGTTTTACGACGACAGCACCAGTCACCGCCAAGGGCGGAGCGCTGGTCATTCTCTACGCATCGGACATCGAGGCGGCACAAAACCGCGTCGAATCGGCCGGAGGAAAGATCAGCCTGCCGATTTTCGAGTTTCCCGGCGGTCGCCGTTTTCACTTCACCGATCCGGATGGCTATGAACTGGCCGTATGGTCAAAAGCCTGATCGGGAGATGCATTGAACATGACTGCGACAACACCGCCCTTTTCGCTCGTCGGCCTAGACCATGTCGTCTTCATCGTCGACGACATGGCGCGCGCCCTCGATTTTTACCGGAACGTTCTGGGATGCACGAACGGCTACACCTATCCGGCACTTGGCATGGAACAGGTCTGGTGCGGAAACTCCCTGATCGTTCTCTGGGATGTGACCCATCCCGGCGGCACGAAGGCGGCACCGCCCGTCGCCGGTGGCCGCAATGTCGATCACATCTGCATTGCGACCGGACCGCTGAACCATGAGACGCTTCGCGCTCATCTGGCGAAACACGACGTGACCATCGAACAGGAAGCCTTCCACGGTGGCGCACGGGGAATGGGGCATTCCTTCTATTTCCGCGATCCCTTCGGCAACAAGATCGAACTGAAAGGCCCGGCCGAGTATCCCGATGGCCGCGCCGCCTGACCGTATCGACCAGACGAAAAAGGGGCGCTTCGAGCGCCCCTTCTTTATTTGATGATCTGGATTCGACGATCTGGCGTCCCTTATTCGCCGCCCCCCAGCGAATGCACGAAGATGGCAAGCTGCTTGACCGTGGTGTCACCAAGACGTCCACCCCAGGCGGGCATGACGCCGTGCTTGGGCGAACGGATCTGTGAGACGATGCCCTGCTCGCCATGCGCTTTCAGCCAGATGGCATCGGCAAGATCGGGCGCGCCGAATTCGCGGTTGCCCTTGGCATCCTCTCCATGGCACGAGGCGCAATTGTCGGCGAAGACCTGCTTGCCGGGCTCCACCAGCGCCGGATCGGAAGGCGTTCCGGTCAGGCTGACGACGTAGGCCGCCACCTCGCGGATTTCCGATGTCTCGAGAATATCACCGAATGCCGGCATTTCCGAAATGCGTGTATCCGCGTCCTCGGCAAAGCGAATGCCGTGGTTGATGGTGGTATAGATGTCCTCGACGCTACCGCCCCACAGCCATTCGTCATCATTGAGGTTGGGGTAACCCTGGCTCCCCTCGGCACCGGAGCCGTGACATTGAATGCAGTTGACCTTGAAGGCGGCCGCACCGCCCGATAGCGCGAACTGCATCAATGTGCTGTCGGCCTGGATATCCTCGAGCGAGGCGCTGGCGATCCTGTCGAGTGAGACGCTCTGCGCATCCTTGGCGGTGGCAATTTCGGCGGTAATGTCAGCGCGGCTGCTCCAGCCGAGCACGCCTTGTGTCGCGCCGTTGATCAGCGGCCATGCCGGAAAGGCAATGGTGTAACCGATGGCCCAGAGAATGGTGGCGTAGAAGGTCCACACCCACCATCTCGGCATCGGGTTGTTCAGTTCACGAATGCCGTCCCATTCATGGCCGGTTGTTTCGACGCCGCTCAGCTTGTCTATATGTTTGTCGGCCATATCCTAGTCCTCCTTCAGAGGGATGCTGGCGGCATCGTTGGCCGCCTTCTTGCCGCCGGGACGCAGGGTGAAAACCACAACGCCGACGAAAAACAGCGCCATGGCAAGCAGGCCCCAGCTATCGGCGAAGTGACGCATGGCTGTGTAGGTTTCCATGGTCTCTCCTCACCGGTATCCGGCTGCATCGTCATAGGTCGAGAAATCGACCAGCGTGCCGAGCATCTGCAGATAAGCGACCAGCGCATCCATCTCGGTCAGCCTGGCCGGATCGCCGTCGAAATCGCCGATCTTGGCCTTGGGGTAGCGCTGCAATACACCGCTGGTATCGGCATTCGGGTCGGCCTGCGCCGCAAGGTCGGCAGCCGCACTGTCGATCATCTCGTCGCTATAGGGCACGCCAACGGCACGATTTGCCTTCAGTTCCATCGAAACGTCGGTCACCTTGAGAGGTGTCGTCTTGAGGAAGGCGTAAGACGGCATGATCGATTCCGGCACCACCGAACGCGGGTCGGCCAGATGCTGTACGTGCCATTCGTTCGAATAACGATCGCCGACACGGGCAAGATCGGGCCCGGTTCGCTTCGAACCCCACTGGAACGGGTGGTCGTACATGGATTCGGCCGCCAGGCTGTAATGGCCATAACGTTCCACCTCGTCGCGGAACGGGCGGATCATCTGGCTGTGGCAGACGTAGCAGCCCTCACGGATGTAGATGTTGCGCCCGGCCAGTTCGAGCGGTGAATAAGGCCGCATGCCCTCCACCTTCTCGATGGTGTTTTCAAGGTAGAACAGCGGCGCGATTTCCACGATACCGCCAATCGAAACGACGAGCAGCGAACCGACGAGAAGCAGGGTGGCGTTGCGTTCTATGAGCTGGTGTTTGTCAAGAAGCGACATGGTTGCTCCTCCTTATTCGGCCGGCTGGGCAACGACGGGATAGCTTCCGGCAATCGGAGCCTCCTCCCGCTCGTAACCGCGCGCGGTCATGTAGACGTTGTAGGCCATGACGAGACCGCCGCAGAGGTAGAGCCCCCCGCCGACCGCACGCAGGACGTAATACGGGAACAGCGCCGCAACCGATTCCGCGAAGGAATAGACGAGGAAGCCCTGCTGGTCGTATTCGCGCCACATCAGCGCCTGCTGGATACCGGCAACCCACAGCACGGCGGCGTAGATGACGATGCCGAGCGTTGCGAGCCAGAAGTGCCAGTTGACCATGCGCAGGCTGTAAAGCCGGTCGCGGTTCCACAGCTTCGGTGTCAGATAATAGATGGCGCCGAAGGTAATCATGCCGACCCAGCCGAGCGCGCCCGAGTGCACGTGGCCGATCGTCCAGTCCGTATAATGGCTGAGCGAATTGACGGCCTTGATCGACATCATCGGCCCCTCGAAGGTCGACATGCCGTAGAAGGCGATGGCAATCACCATCATGCGGATGATCGGATCGGTGCGGATCTTGTCCCATGCGCCCGAAAGCGTCATCAGGCCGTTGATCATGCCACCCCACGACGGCATCCACAGCATGATTGAAAACACCATGCCGAGCGTCTGCGCCCAGTCGGGCAGCGCTGTGTAATGCAGGTGGTGCGGACCTGCCCAGATATACATGAAGATTAGCGCCCAGAAGTGGATGATCGACAGGCGATAGGAATAAACCGGGCGACCGGCCTGCTTCGGCACGAAGTAATACATCATGCCCAGGAAGCCTGCGGTCAGGAAGAAACCGACGGCGTTATGGCCGTACCACCATTGCGTCAGCGCATCCTGCACGCCCGCGAAGGCCGAATAGCTTTTGACACCGAGGAAGGAAACCGGGATCGCCAGATTGTTGACGATGTGCAGCATGGCAATCGTCACGATGAAGGCGAGATAGAACCAGTTCGCCACATAGATATGCGGCTCCTTGCGCATCAGGATCGTACCGAGAAACGCGATGAGATAGGCGACCCAGACAATCGTCAGCCAGATGTCGACATACCATTCCGGTTCGGCATATTCGCGTCCCTGGGTAATCCCGAGCAGATAGCCGGTGGCCGCCATGACGATGAAGAGATTGTAACCCCAGAACACGAACCAACCGAGGTTGCCGCCAAAAAGGCGGGCGCGACAGGTTCTCTGAACCACGTAGAAGGACGTGGCAATCAGCGCATTTCCCCCGAAAGCGAAGATCACCGCCGACGTGTGCAGAGGCCGCGTGCGGCCGAAATTGAACCAGGGCGCGACATTGAGATCGGGATAGGCAAGCTGCAGAGCGACGACCACGCCGACCAGAAAGCCGACGCCCCCCCAGAACACGGTCGCGACCACGCCGTATTTTACCACCTCGTCAAAATACTCGGACTGGCGCTGCGTCTTCGCAGCCTGACCAACCGGCGCAAAGGACACACGGCGCAGCAACAGAACGGTGCCGACAAGCAGCGTGAAGAACAGAACCCACATATGGGCTTCAAAAAGACTGTCGTGAGCGAAGGCCGCTCCGAGCAGCGCGAAAAAGGCCCCGAGGGCCACCATCGCAATTTCCAAGGTATAGTTCATTGTTGGTTTCCCCCAACGTCAAGCGGATCGACGCCAGGCGCGAGCAGCTTTCGAAAGCGGAAACCGGCCTTTGCGTCAGGGGGAGCATTGCCACCGACCGCGGGAAACAGCCTTGATTCAGATCAACGGAAAAAGAGCTGCTGGAAGCGGCCTAGCCCTTCATTTTCAGAGGCAGGCCGGCGGCGATGAAATAGACCTCGCCTGCGATGGCGGCAACGCGCTGGTGCAGGCGGCCGGCATGATCGCGAAACTCCCGTGCCATGCGGTTTTCCGGCACGATGCCGAGGCCGACCTCGTTGGACACGAAGATCAACCTCGCCCTTGCCTTGCCGATATGCTCTTCAAGCAATGAGAAGACAGCCTCGATATCGGCCTCTTCCATCATCAGGTTGGTGAGCCACAACGTCAGGCAGTCGATCAGGACGACATTGTCAGGCGCGTCGATCTCACGCAGCACGGACACGATATCGACAGGCGCTTCATGGGTGATCCACTCTTCACCGCGTCGGTCCCGATGGTGGGTAATGCGTTCGCGCATCTCGTCATCCCACGCCCGGCCGGTGGCGATGTAATGCGCCTGGCCGCCTGCCGCCTTGACCAGATCTTCGGCGAAACGGGATTTTCCGGAGCGAGCGCCGCCGAGAACGAGAACAGAGCGTGAAGTATCAGTCATGCGAACCAGAAGAGAAATCTGAAGGAGAGCCGATGTCATTGCGGCGATACCACAAGCCGCAAGCCGCCGCGTCATGAAAAGAGAACGATTCGTAGATCAAGAGGCGTTCTCCCGGTCGATCATGCCGGACTGCTGCGATACCGTTTCAAAGGGCCGAACCCGCCCGCACCATGCGGACATCAAAGCGCAGCTTTCGATAAAACGGAAACACCGGACTCTCTGGAAAAAGGCTAGGTCCGAACGCGCTTTCTGTCAATCGAGCGTGACGCGCGGAAACATCGGATCTGGGTCGGCAACCGGGACGCAAAACCTTTTCCGGTGCCGACAGGCAGCGTTCGTTGCCTGTGCGTCATTGATAGCCGCAACATGGTTACCGGAACGTTAGCGCCGGACGCGATCTCATGCCATCGATGCAAGACAGGGCCATTTTAAGCTGTTTACTCGCCCTGCCATTGCATCAAAAGCGATTCCGGTTCGCGCGCCTATGCGCTAACCTTCGCGCGACATCCGGTTCGCAAGATTCGCAAACAGCAAAGGTTCTCGCCCACGATGACCACCATGGACTATGTGGCATTCGCTCTCTTCATCCTGCTGTGGATGAGCTATACGCACCTCACCACGAAGTCGACCTGGTTTTCGAGAACGAGCCTGAACCGGGCGATGGCCGAACGTCGCCGTGAATGGATTTACAACTCCCTGAAACGCGACCTGAAAATGATCGATACGCAGATCATGGCGGGCCTGCAGAACGGTACGGCGTTTTTCGCCTCCACCTCGATCTTCGCCATCGGTGGCTGTTTCGCGCTGCTGGGTGCCACCGACCAGGTCGAATCGGTGTTTCGCGACATGCCCTTCGTGCATTACGGCGGCCGCACCGCCTTCGAATTGAAGGTTATCGGCCTCACCTGTCTTTTCGGTTATTCCTTCTTCAAGTTCGGCTGGTCCTACCGCCTGTTCAACTATTGCACCATTCTGTTCGGCGCCATTCCGATGGTGCACGACGCCAATGCCGATCAGGCCGCCGCCGAACGCGCCGCCGAAAACGTCATTCGCATGAACATCATCGCCGCGAAGAATTTCAACGACGGCCTGAGAACCATCTTCCTGTCGATCGGTTATCTCGGATGGTTCATCAGCTCCTATGTTTTCATCGCCACCACCACCATCATCATCGTTGCCCTGCTGCGCCGCCAGTTCTTTTCGGAGGCACGGCTGGCGATCATGGATGAATCGAAGCCTTGAAATCGCCTTACTTCGAAGGCCAAGCCCGAAGCAACGAAACCTCAGCGTGAAACAGCTCCCGACATGGAAACAGATAGTGTGGCGCAACCGCCTCGTCCCAAAGGCCGCATAGGCGGGCTCGATACCCTGCGCGGCATTGCGCTGCTGGCCATGGCCTCCTACCATTTCACCTGGGATCTGGAGCTGTTCGGCTATCTGGAGCCCGGCACGGCAACCGAGGGCCTGTGGAAGCTTTATGCCCGTGGTATCGCCACATCCTTCCTGTTTCTGGCGGGTTTCAGCCTGTATCTGGCACATGGCAAGGGCATAAACTGGGCCTCGTTCAACAAGCGCTTTGCCATGGTCGCAGGTTCTGCCCTGCTGATTACCGTTGCGACCATCTTCGCCTTCCCCGACAGCTTCATTTTCTTCGGCATCCTGCACACCATTGCCGCGACAAGCCTGATCGGTCTCCTCTTCCTGCGTGTGCCGGCGTTGCTGACGCTCGTGGCTGCTGTCGTCGCGTTTGCCCTGCCGCATTATGGCCAGTCGGACCTGTTCAACAGTCGCTGGCTGGCCTGGATCGGCTTTGCGACGCTACCGCCACGCTCCAACGACTATGTGCCGCTTTTGCCCTGGCTTGCCCCTGTGCTGGTTGGTATCGCGACCTCGAAATTCGTGGTGCCGCGCGGATGGCTGGACCGTTTCCGCACGCCAAGCGCGCCGCGCAACGTCATTGCGCTCGCCGGTCGCCACAGCCTGCTGTTTTATTTGGTGCATCAACCGCTGCTGCTCGGCATCGTCTACGTTGCCTCGCAGATCGCCCCGCCGCCACCGGTCGATCAGGTCGAACTCTACAAGTCGAGCTGTGAGAAAAGCTGCATGCAGCAGGAAAACAGCGTGGACCTATGCCAGCGCTTCTGCGGCTGCACGCTGGAGAAGCTGCATGCGGAAAATCTGTTCGATCAGATGATGGAAGGCAGCCTGTCGGCAGAACAGCAGTCGAAGATCACCGACGTTGCATCGCAGTGCACGGTGGAAGCGCAATAGCGCTTCCCGCCAACAGGTAAATCGTCAAAAAATCAGGTGCCGACGCCGATTTCGGCCAAGCGCGTGAGGCAGGCTTCCTCGACATTGTCGAGTTCCGCCAAGGTTTCCTCGATGTCCTTGCGCTTCTGGCGAAGGTCGGCACGCTTTTCGTCGACCTTCTTCATCAGAAGCTCAAGCTGACCCGATTCGCCCGGCGGTTCCTTGTAGACGTGAATGATCTCACGGATTTCGGCGATCGTGAAACCGATACGGCGACCACGCAGGATTTCCTGAATGAGATGGCGATCCGCCGACCGGAACAGCCGGGTCCGACCACGGCGCTCAGGATGAATGAGCCCCTCGTCCTCGTAAAATCTCAAGGTGCGAGTGGAAACGCCGAATTCGCGTGTCAGTTCGGTTATGCTATAATACTTGTTCACGGGCCTATCCGATTCATAACCCGGGAATTATTATTTGACCTTAACGTAAAAGTCAATTTTTTGCTTGCCCGGCACCCTACCCCGAAATGCCATACCACCATGTCGCGATGCCAAGGAAGGCAAAGAAGCCGACGATATCGGTGATCGCCGTCACGAACACGGCGGAGGATACCGCGGGATCGGCCCCGAACTTGTCGAGAACGAGCGGAATGAGAATGCCCGCCAGTGCCGCCGCCAGCATGTTGAGACACATGGCCGTGGCAATGATGCCGCCGATGTGGATATCCTGAAACCATATTCCCGCCACCACGCCAATCGCAGTACCGAACAACATGCCGTTCAGAATGCCGACACCCGCCTCACGGCGGATAATGCGCGCCGCATTGTGAATGTCGAGGCTCTTGGTAGCGAGCGCCCGCACCGAAACCGTCATGGTCTGCGACCCGGCATTGCCGCCCATGCCGGCGACCGCAGGCATCAGGATGGCCAGCGCCACGATCTGCTGGATTGTCGCATCGAACAGGCTGATGACCGATGCCGACAGGAAAGCGGTCACCAGATTGACGGCGAGCCACGGCACGCGTGACCGCGATGTGCTGGCAACGGAGTCGGAAAGTTCTTCGTCACCCACGCCGCCGAGGCGCAACAGATCTTCCTCCGCCTCTTCCTGAATAACGTCGACCACGTCATCGATAGTCAGGACACCGACCAGCCTGCCGTTGTTATCCACGACAGCGGCTGAGAGAAGGTCGTACTGCTCGAAAAGCTGCGCGGCCTCTTCCTGGTCCATCTCGGCCGGAATCGAATGGTTCGTCTCGTGCATGATCGTTTCGACCTTCACCTGACGCTTGGCGCGCAGCACCCGGTCGAGGTCGAGAGCGCCAACCAGCTTGAAGGTCGGATCGATGACGAAAATCTGCGAGAAGGAATCCGGCAATTCCTCCTCTTCCCGCAAATAATCGATGGTCTGCCCGACGGTCCAGAACGGTGGCACCGCTACGAATTCCGTCTGCATACGGCGACCGGCCGACCTTTCCGGATAATCGAGCGCCCGCATGAGGCGAACACGCTCGGTAAAGGGAAGCTGCGAAAGAATATCCTCGCGGTCCTCGTCGTCGAGGTCCTCGAGAATGTAGACGGCGTCGTCCGAATCCAGTTCGCCGATACCGGCGGCAATCTGCTCGTTCGACATCTGGTCGACGATATCGAGACGGATGCCCTCATCCACCTCCGTCAGCGCCGTCATGTCGAAGTCGGAACCAAGCAGGCGTACGAGCGCGTGGCGCTGTTCCGGCTGAATGGATTCGATCAGGTCACCGAGTTCGGATTCATGCAGCTTGGCGACGTTGCGACGCAGGAAAAGCAGGTCGCGGTCGGCAATCGCCGCCCCCACCATGGCCAGAAAATCAGAGCGGATAGACCCGTCTTCGGCATAGATATCGGAAGGCACGTCCACGGACTTGTCGTCTTCGGGCGCGAGAAGATCGTCGTCACGGTCTGTCATCTTGCGTCCCCTTGTTTCTGAAATGCCGCAGTGCACGAATTGGCTGGAGAATGGCGTTTAAAAACTTATTGTCAACAACCGGATAGCTGCAAACCGGCAAGCACCGCCGCCACGACGAGAATGTTGCAAATTGCCCTCATGCGTGAGGGGTTTTCACATCAGACCGAACGCCGAACCGTCGCTTGCCGTTCCATGCGAACCGGAAAGATAAGCGTTGACATATACGTTCGCAGGGCGATTCTGGAACACTTGATCTCAGGCATATCGTCAGGAATCGACGTGCCCGGCACCGCCGCACGCAATCACAAGCAGACGTCAGGAAAGACGGACAGAAATGAGCAAGACGGACTTTATCGGCAAGGCATCTTCGGCGGCAGGCGGCTGGGGCGCGCTCAAAAGCGTGGGCAAACGCCTGATGGAGTCAGGAGCCCCGATATCCGGTGCGCGAACGCTTCTTAAAGCCAACCAGCCCGATGGTTTCGACTGTCCCGGCTGCGCATGGGGCGACCCTGAACACGGTTCATCCTTCGAATTTTGCGAAAACGGCGTCAAGGCCGTCGCCTGGGAAGCGACCGAAGCACGGGTGCCACCGGACTTCTTTGTGCACCACACCGTCTCAACCCTTGCACAATGGTCGGATTATGAGCTGGAAAAACAGGGCAGGCTCACCCATCCGATGCGTTACGACCGGAAGGCCGACAAATATCTTCCCGTATCCTGGGAAGATGCCTTTGCCGAAATCGGCCGTATTCTCAACAGCCTCGACAGCCCCGATCGCGCCGAGTTCTATACCTCCGGCCGCGCCTCGAACGAGGCAGCCTTCCTCTATCAGCTCATGGTTCGCCTTTACGGCACGAACAATTTCCCCGACTGCTCCAACATGTGCCACGAAGCAAGCGGTGTGGGCCTGAAAGCCTCCATCGGCGTTGGCAAGGGAACCGTTCTACTGGAGGATTTCGAGCAGGCCGACGCCATCTTCGTGATCGGCCAGAACCCCGGCACCAACCATCCACGCATGCTGGGTGACCTGCGCCGCGCCGCACTCAGAGGCGCAAAGATTGTCGTGCTCAACCCTATCAGAGAAAAGGGACTGGAGCGTTTCGCCGATCCGCAGGACAAGGTCGAGATGATGACCGGCGGCAACACGAAAATTGCCACCAATTATTACCAGCCGAAGCAAGGTGGCGACATGGCCGCCATTCGCGGCATGAGCAAAGCGGTTTTTGCCGCCGACGATGCCGCAAAAGCGGCCGGTGAACCCGCCATCATCGACCATGATTTCCTCGCCGATCACGCGGTCGAATTCGAAGCCTACCGCGCTGCCGTCGATGCGACGAGCTGGGACGACATTCTCGACCAGTCCGGCCTGACGCGCGCCGAGATCGAGGAAGCCGCCAGCATCTATATGCAGGCCAATGCGGTGATCGCCACATGGGCCATGGGCATCACGCAGCACAAGCATTCGGTGATCACCGTTCGGGAAATCGCCAATTTCATGCTGTTGCGTGGCAATGTTGGTCGTCCCGGCGCCGGTCTTTGCCCCGTGCGTGGCCATTCCAACGTCCAGGGCGACCGCACCGTCGGCATCGACGAAAAGGCGCCGCCTGCCCTCCTCGACGCGCTGGAAAAGGAACTGGGCGTGCCTATGCCGCGCAAGCGCGGCCACAACACCGTGGAAGCCATTGCTTCCATGCTGGACGGAACGGCCGAAACCTTCATCGCGCTCGGCGGCAACTTCCTGCGGGCCACCCCGGACAGCCCGTTGATCATCGATGCCTTCAGAAAACAGAAGCTGACGGTCAACATCGCCACCAAGCTCAACCACTCGCACCTGGTGCCGGGTGAAACATCCTACATTCTGCCCTGCCTTGGACGCACGGAAATCGACCGCAACTCGAAAGGCCGCGCACAGATCGTTACAGTCGAGGATTCCATGAGCATGGTGCACGGTTCGGGCGGCATCAATCCAGCCGCATCGGAAGACCTGCGTTCGGAAGTGGCAATCGTTGCCGGCATCGCCGCAGCCACGCTCGGTAATGCCCGCGTCGACTGGCAGGCGATGGCGGATGATTACGACCTCATTCGCGACATGATCGAGCGTGTCATTCCGGGCTTTGACAATTTCAACGAACGCGTTCGCGTGCCGCGCGGCTTCCATCTGCGCAATGCCGCCGCCGAGCGGGAATGGAACACTCCGGCCGGAAAAGCGACCTTCTATACGGGCGAACTTCCCGAAAAGACCGAGCACCAGCAGGCGCTTGCCAATGACAATCTGTTCGTGCTGCAGACATTCCGTAGCCACGACCAGTACAACACGACGATCTACGGCATGGATGACCGCTATCGCGGCGTCTATGGCGAGCGCCACGTCATTTTCATGAACCCGAAGGACATGGAGGCGTTGGGCGCCCATTCGCGCCAGCGCGTTGATGTCATCGGCCAATATACCGATGGCCGTGAGCGCATCGCCGAAAACTTCCGTCTCGTGCCCTACAACATTCCACGCGGCAGCATCGGCGGTTATTACCCCGAACTCAACGTGCTCGTTCCCCTGAGCAGCTATGGCGACGGCAGCTTCACCCCGACATCGAAATCCGTCCTGGTGACCATCAAGCTGCGCGCCGCTTCCGAGGCGGCATGAGCGATGACGATCACGCCGCAGCCGCATTCCTGGCTGCGGTCGACAGGCTCGTGCACCTCGCTTCGCCTGATATCAGTGCCACAGCCGCCGCCACGCTGCTCGCCATCCATCTTGGCCTTGCCACGGACAGCCGCAGCATTGCCAAACGGCTGGGGCTTGCCCATGCGCTTGTTCTGAGAGAGATAGCAGCCGCGTCTCCCCGCTACATCAGAACGGTAAAACGCGACAGTCGAACGCAAAGAACCTGGTTGGAATTGACCGACGACGGCAGAGACCTTGCCCAATCGTCGGTTTCGACCTGACAACGAACGGAGACACGTCTTGGCGATCAGGCCGATTCTTTCCTACCCGCATCCGGGATTGTCAGAAATCTGCGCGCCAGTTGCGGTTTTCGACGACACCGTGACAACGCTGGTCGATGACCTGACCGATACCATGCGGGCCGCCCCCGGCGTCGGCATCACCGCCGCCCATATCGGCGTCAGACAGCGGGTATTCGTGCTGGAACTGACGCAGGGAACGGTGCTGACCTATATCAACCCTGAAATCATCGGGCTTTCGTCAGAGATCATGCGCCACGTCGAAGGCAGCGTGTCGATGCCCGGCTTCACGGACGAGGTGGAACGCCCCGCCACGGTGACGCTGCGCTATCAGGATGTTGCGGGAACGATGCATGAGGAAACCGCCACAGGTTTCCACGCAATCTGCATCCAGCACGAAATCGACCAGCTTGACGGCATGTTCTGGCTGAAGCGCCTGTCGAAGCTGAAGCGCGACCGCCTCATCAAGAAATGGGACAAGTCCCGCAAATAATTCCTAGCGGCCATCCGCGAGGACAATATCCACCTCACCCTTCAGCGTGTTGCTGACGGTGCAGATTTCCTCGGCCTTGTGAGCGATCGCATGACGCGTCGCGGCGTCGTAGTCACCCGCAATATCGATGGAGACGTCGAAGCGGACGATGCGATACGGCTCCGTCTCGGATTTTTCGCCGGAGACGCTGACCGAGACGTTTTCGAACCGGTCGAGCACGCCCATCTGGCTTGCCGCAATTCTGGCGCTCAGCGCCAGGCAGGCGGCCAGCGAGGCATACATCAGATCCAGAGGATTGTAGCCGGGCTCCGAGGCGCCCGTAACCACGGTGAGGCCACCGCCCGTCGCCGATTCGAGAGCCGGGTGGCCGAGGCGGTTGAGCCTGGCCGTAGCGCCCGTTGGCCTTTTCTTCACTTTGAACTGATTCACGCGACGCCCTCGTTTTCAACAAATGCCGTGGAACCAAATTAATTGTGCGCAGTTATTCACGCAACGGTGAACGACCGTTTAAGTGGTTGAAAAAGGGAGCTGAACCATATGGTTACGTCAACGCTCGTCAGCATTCTGATTACCTTTCTGGTAATCGTTCTTGTTCTGTGGCTGATCGCTCGCCTGCCCGTCGGCGGCGGCGCAAAGCAGATCGCACAGATTATCGTGATTATTATCGGCATCATTTCGCTTCTGAAATATCTTGCCGTCTTCTGATACGTCTATCGATTGCCCTTAATGAACTAAGGCGGCCTTGTGCCGCCTTTTTTCGGGTTCCGTAATCAGGCCAACGCCCGTGGTCGCTTGACGGTAACGTCCCGCACGGCACCAAGCCCGAGAAAGGGCGAATTTTCGGTATCGAAGATCGCCCTGCCCTTGGCCACGATCAACCGGAACGATCCGTCCGGCAGCCAGACCTTGTAGCGTTGATTGAAAAACACGCCGGTCGTGATGCTGTCCATGATCGCCTGGGCAACCTTGTCCCGCATTTCTATATCGATCCGTTCGAGGATTTCCTCGATCGTTACCCCCTGCGCGCCGGTCTCTGCGGAGAAGCCGTGGCACTCCGCCGTGACTGCGTCCATGATGAGCCTGTTATCGGCAATACTCCACATGTAGTAGCCGAGCTCATTGTCCGAATTCGCGTTGTCCCCCAACAAGATCGCCCCCAGACGCATTTTTGACAAAAGCTAACATTCAACCCATGACATTCCACCCCTTGCTTTATGGGGGTTACTGCGAAGTAACTCGTCCTAAAACGAGTAATCCACCGAAATCTGCTGGGATGACCTGCCGATAAGTGAATGTGCTAACAAAGTTTTTGTTTCACAAACGTCGAAAATCTCCTGCGCGGCTACTACATCTCCTGCGGGAAACCATCAAGGAGACGACAATGCTGAAAACCGCTCTTGTTATCGGACTGATGTCCGCGAGCGCGCTGCTGGCCGGATGCCAGACCTGGGAAAGCCCTTACCGCGGAACACAATGGCGCATGGACCAGGTGATGGACGGCGATCCTTACCGCGTTGGTGACGGAAACCACCAGCAAAACGGCACGGCTTCGAACGCCATCATTCGCCGCTGAGAAACGACAGATCGCGCGCCCTCTCGACCGGATATGAGGGCGCGATGACGACCCCGAAAACAGTGGGAAAAACGGCAGCAATCTGGAGAATTGGTCGCGCACGACATGACGGCCTGCGCGAAAATACGCCGTCAAACGTATTGAAGCAAAATCTGAGAGTAAGCGGGGAACCGTCTGATAGAAAAGAAAAACCCGCCGAAGCGGGTTTTCTTTTGGTGCGGTCGAGAAGACTCGAACTTCCACGGGTTGCCCCACAGCGACCTCAACGCTGCGCGTCTACCAATTCCGCCACGACCGCATCGTGGTAGGTGTCAACTTGCGCCGACGGGGGGTCATGTAGCAAAAGGATTTTGGGTGCACAAGAGCGTCGTGACAGTTTTTTGAAATTAAAAATCAACAACACCCTTCCTATATCCAAGAAGCCCGCAAATGCAGGGGTTGCCGCCTGATCGTCATTTTGCGAGAAGGCTGTGGAAAGGACATTTTTCATGCTCACACGTACCGATCTTCAAACAAATATGTTTCCAGCCCCCGGTTCGCGCCCTGTTCGATGTCGAATCTCGGACCGACTCGTGCCCTACGAGGAGGCCATGGAGACGATGGATCGTGAAGTTGCGGCAATTGCTGCAGGCGAAGCAGACGAACTCATCTGGTTTCTGGAACATCCGCCACTTTATACGGCTGGAACCAGCGCCGACGCGGCAGACCTGATCGAGCCGGACCGATTCCCGGTCTTCGCCACGGGCCGAGGCGGCGAATACACCTATCATGGCCCCGGACAGCGCGTCGTTTATGTCATGCTGGACCTGAAGCGCCGCCGTCAGGATGTCCGCGCCTATGTCGCAGCACTTGAAGATGTCATCATCCGCACCCTGGACAAGATGAATGTGCGCGGTGAACGACGCGAAGACCGGGTTGGCGTCTGGGTACAGCGTCCGGAGAAGCCGCTTCTGCTGAATGGCGGTGTGCGTGAAGACAAGATTGCCGCAATCGGTATCCGCCTGCGCAAGTGGGTTAGTTTCCACGGCCTGTCGATCAACGTCGATCCGGATCTCGGCCATTTCTCGGGAATCGTGCCCTGCGGCATCAGCGAATATGGCGTGACAAGCCTTGTCGATCTGGGATTGCCGGTTATGATCACCGACGTCGACGTTCTGCTGCGGGAAGCCTTCGAGGAGGTTTTTGGTCCCGCAGTTGCCGAAACCGGCGCCGGAGACTGATTCTCTTCGCACAATTGCTACCCACCGGTCTTTCAGCATCAATATATCAAGAGGAGGAACTTTCATGTTCACAACGTCCGCTTACGCCTGTGACGACGGCTCGTCGCCCATGAAGCTCGCGACGATCAAGCGTCGCGATCCCGGCCCGCGCGATGTCGAAATCGAGATCGAGTACTGCGGCGTCTGCCACTCCGATATTCATACCGCCCGCGCCGAATGGGCCGGTTCGCTTTATCCTTGCGTTCCCGGCCATGAGATCGTCGGCCGCGTTGGTCGCATCGGCTCCGAGGTCACCAGGTTCAAGAAAGGCGACCGTGTCGGCGTCGGCTGCATCGTCGATAGCTGCCGCGAATGCGCAAGCTGCGCCGACGGGCTGGAACAATATTGCGAAAACGGCATGACCGGCACCTATAATTCGCCTGACAAGGCCATGGGCGGCGGCGCGCACACCCTTGGCGGTTATTCCGCCCATGTGGTCGTCGATGACCGCTACGTGCTGAATATTCCCGAAGGGCTCGATCCGGCCGCCGCAGCACCCCTGCTCTGCGCTGGTATCACCACCTACTCGCCGCTTCGCCACTGGAATGCCGGTCCCGGCAAGCGCGTCGGCGTCGTCGGTCTCGGCGGCCTCGGCCACATGGCCGTCAAGCTTGCCAATGCCATGGGCGCAACCGTGGTGATGATTACCACCTCGCCCGGCAAGGCAGAGGATGCCAAGAAGCTCGGCGCGCATGAGGTCATCGTGTCCCGCGACCCGGACCAGATGAAGAAGGCCGCTTCAAGCCTCGATCTGATCATCGACGCCGTTGCCGCCGATCACGACATCAACGCCTATCTCGCCCTTCTGAAGCGTGACGGCGCACTGGTGCAGGTCGGCGCACCGGAAAAGCCCCTTTCCGTCCATGCCTTCAGCCTTATACCCGGCCGCAAGACCTTCGCCGGTTCAATGATCGGCGGCATTCCCGAAACCCAGGAAATGCTGGATTTCTGCGCCGACAAGGGCATCACCGCCGAAATTGAAATGATCGACATCGATCAGATCAACGACGCTTATGAACGTATGATAAAAAGCGATGTGCGTTACCGCTTCGTCATTGATATGAAGAGCTTACCGCGCCAGAACGCTGCCTGAGCAAGACGCTTGTTCAAGGAGAAATGAGGCGCCGGTTGGCGCCTCTTTTTTTGAACATATCGGCTGAAAGCCCAGGACGACAGATGACGATGAATTCCGGCTTCAGCGATACGGTCAGAGGCATGATGATTATGGCGGGCTGCATGATCGTGCTGCCGGTCATGGATGCGATCGCCAAATATATGGCCGTCAGCGGCGGCATGTCGCCGGCGCAGGTCACCTTCTACCGATTCTTCTTCCAGCTGCTCTGCACCCTGCCCCTCATCCTCGTGGTGTCGCCGAGGGCGCTGTTCACCGCCAAACGTCCCTGGATGAATTTCCTGCGCGGCATCCTGCATGCCGCCGCCAGCCTGACCTTCTTTGCCGCCGTCAAATACATGCCATTGGCGGATGTGTTCGCGATCTATTTCGTCGAGCCTTTCATGCTGACCATGATGTCGGCCATCTTCCTCGGCGAAAAGGTCGGCTGGAAACGCTGGACGGCAATTGCCGTCGGCTTTGGCGGCGCGCTGATCGTCATCCAGCCGAGTTTTGCGATCTTCGGCTGGACATCGCTGCTGCCCGTCGTCTGCGCCTTCCTCTACACGCTCTATCTTTTCATGAACCGCGCCATTGGCGATGCCGACAGCCCGCTGACCATGCAGACCATGGCCGGTATTGCCGGCACCGTGTTCATGGGCGCGGCACTGCTGATCGGTGACAGCCTTGGCGACAAGGACTTTGCAATCTCGCTGCCGCAGAATGGATCGCATCTCATTCTGCTGATCCTGCTCGGATCGATATCGGGCTACATGCACCTGCTGATCGTGCAGGCATTCCGGCTGGCGCCACTGTCTCTGCTGGCGCCGTTCCAGTATTTCGAAATCATCTCCGCGACCGTGCTCGGCTACGTATTCTTTGCCGATTTCCCGACCCCGTCGAAATGGCTCGGCATTCTCATCATCGTGGCTTCAGGGCTGTTCATCATCTGGCGGGAGCGCAAGCACGCCGGCGCAACCCAGCCGCTCGACACGCAGTAAAAACGTTGAAGGCGTGGCCTCAGGCGTGCGAGGGCGGCAAGTCGTGCGCGTGGTGGTCCTGCGCTTCAACGAGGCTGCCAAGCAGCCACAGAGAAACCTCGGCCGCCTCTCCCGCCGATTTGAAGCGGTATGCACCGCTATATTTCGGCATGTCCTCAAAGCTCACGACAAAACCGTCGCCGCTTTCCAGACTTTCCACACGGATGCGCTCGGGATCGATCAGGATGCAGGCATAGTGTGAGCCCATGTTGCGCATGAAGCCCGCCTTGTTGTCGTGCAGGCGCACGAAGGCGGTCTTTCCATCCACCGTCATGTGCAGGCTGCGGATCGCCTCGTTCGGGAACGCCCGTGCAAAATCCATGATTGCCTGACCGACATCATGACTGTTGTCGTCGTCGGTCGCCCGCGACATGCGCAGGGCATAAAAAGCGAAGACTGCAAGCAACACGAAGACGATGATCCAGATCGCCAAATTCATCCGCGACGCTCCCTCGGGCAAGTGGCTGGTGTGATTCGCGACTCTGAACGCGCGAACCCGATCCCCGGTTCATACCAGCCGAGGCTTGCGTGGAGTTTGGGTGTGAAAATTCTTCCCTCAGAATCGCTTGAGGAAGGATGCCTTTGCCAGAAGCCATTGGCGGCGCAGCTGCGAAAGCTGCACGCCACCGTCCAGAAGACCGGCGCCGGCCTTCCTGGCAGCAGAGATCACCGGGCCTGCCATGGCGACAGGCAGAAAGGCCGGAAAGACCTGCGGTGAAATTTTGTGCGCCCTTGCCTTGGCAAGATGATCGAGCCCATGAACAGCAAACAGTTCAATGGCGATACCGATGCGCTGCCTGTCGTCGCCCTCAAGGAAGCTCTCACGGTTGAGACCGGCAGCCGCCAGCATGTCGGCGGGAATATAGACCTGGCCGCGACGGCGATGCAGCGGCATGAGCAGCAGCAGCCCCGCCATGGCCTGCGCCACACCGGCATGGCCGGCAGCTTCCGCGCTGGCAGCAGCATCCTCGGGCGACAGGACGAGGCTGGAAAGCTGGATAAGCGCCGAGGCGGTTTCACCCGCATAACCCTCGAGCGCGTTTCTGTCTTCGAACACGTCGTCATAGAGATCGAAGATACGCGCTTCGATCATGTTGAGGAGAACCTGACGCGGCAGACGGTGTTTCTCGATGGTGTCGAGGAGTGCTGCCGCAACCGGATGCGACTGGCTGTCGCCATGCGGATTGCCTTCCAGCAGATCGCTCCACCACTGCATCCGCACTTCACCGGGCAAGGCGTCCCGCACCAGATCGCGAATGCGGGCGATTTCGGCGTTAAAGGCATATAGCGCCGCCAGAGAGGACCGTTTGTCCTCAGGCGAAAGCAGGCAGGAAAGATAGCGGTCGCGATCGGTGTCGCGCAACGTCGCAAGGCAGATGTCGAGATTTTCTTGGCGCGCCATCGTTCCCCGCGAGGTCCGTCTTTTTAGCCTTCGACCGCGATCAGTGCCGCAGCGACGGCACGCGATTCCGAAAGCAGAATATTGTAGGTCCGCACCGCAGCCCCCGTGCTCATCGGATCAACCGATATGCCCGCCTCTTTGAAGACAGCGCGCAGTTCCTTCGGAACCACCCGCATGCCGTCACCCATGCCGAGCAACAGCACTTCAATGTCCTGCGCTTCGGCAAGCACCTTTTCGAAATGCTCAAGCGCCAGATCGCTGTACGTCACCGGCGCCCAGCCGTGGATGCCGGAAGGCAGGCACAGCAGCGAACCGCGATGCGACATGTCCGCAAAGCGAAATCCGCCGTTGCCATAAGCGTCGATGGGCGCCCGGCCGGGAAAATGGGCCGGGCGTATTTCGATACCGCCAGCCATCAGACGGCAGGCTTGCCGCCGATGGTGCCGTTCTTGGCAGCATCTTCCTTCTCGTCTTCCGCATCGGCGCTATCAGGGCGCAGCTTGAAGGCAATCAGCACCGGAGCCGCGATGTAGAGCGAGGAGAAGATACCGATACCGACGCCGAACAGCATGGCAAAGGTGAAGGAACGAATGACTTCGCCGCCGAACAGGTAGAGTGCCAAGAGCGCCAGCAGAACCGTCAGACCCGTCAGGATCGTGCGCGACAGCGTCTGGTTGAGCGACACGTCGATAATCATCGACAGCGGCATCTTCTTGTAGCGTCTGAGGTTTTCGCGGATTCGGTCGTAAATGACGACCGTATCGTTCAGCGAGTAACCGATGATGGTCAGGATCGCCGCGATACTCGTCAGGTTGAATTCTATTCCAAGGAACACGAACAACCCGAGTGTGAACACCACGTCATGCACCATCGAGATAACCGCACCGAGGGCGAACTGCCATTCGAAACGGAACCAGATGTAGACCATGATCGCGCCCATCGCGAGCAGGATACCAATGGTGGACGTGAAGGTCAGGTCACCGGAAACGGCAGGGCCAACCACTTCAACGCGGCGGAAGTCGTAATTGTCTTCCAGTTCGCCACGCACCATGGTGATCGCAGACTGCTCGGCATTTTCGCCGCCTTCCTGCGCCTGAATACGGATCAGAACGTCCTGCGGCGTGCCGAAATTCTGCGCCTGGATTTCGCCGAGGTTGAGCTGGCTCAGGCGTTCGCGGATATCGGCCAGATCAGCTTCACCCTGCTTGGCACGGACTTCGATGACCGAACCGCCCTGGAAGTCGATACCGAGGTTCAGACCCTTGCTGACGAAACCGCCAACGCAGACCAGCATGACCGCGCCGGTGATCATGAAGACCAGACGGCGATACCGCATGAACGGAATATCGCGGCCATCGAACATGGCGGTGCGAACACCCTTCGGCAGATGCTTCGGACGGCTGCGGCGAACCCAGAAGCCGAACATCCACGCCGTCAGCGTGTAGGCCGTGAAGACGGTGGTGATGATACCGACAGCCAGCGTAACGGCGAAGCCTTTGACCGGACCGGTACCCATGTAGAACAGCACGCTGGCGACGATCAGTGTCGTCAGGTTGGCGTCGATAATCGTCGCGAAGGCTCGTGAGAAGCCGTTTTCGAGCGAAGATATCAGCGGTTTTCCGCTCTTCACCTCTTCGCGGATGCGCTCATAGATCAGAACGTTGGAGTCAACCGCCATACCAATCGTCAAGACGATACCGGCAATACCCGGTAGTGTCAGTGTCGACCCGATAATACTGAGCACCGCCAGCAGCATGACGATGTTGACGACGAGCGCGATGTTCGCAAGCAGGCCGAAGAAGCCATAGAAAACGAACATGAAGAGCAGAACGCCGACCGCGCCGATGGCGCTGGCCGTCAGACCCGCGGTGATGGAGTCGTTACCGAGGCTTGGACCGACGGTGCGTTCTTCAACCACCGTCAGCGTTGCCGGAAGTGCACCGGCGCGCAATAGCACGGCGAGATCGTTTGCACCCTGAACGGAGAAGTTGCCGGAAATCTGGCCCGAACCGCCGATGATCGGCTCACGGATCACCGGTGCGGAAATCACCTGATTGTCGAGCACGATGGCGAAGGGCTTGCCGACGTTCTGCTGCGTTGCCTGGGCAAAGCGCTGCGCACCGCGGCTGTCGAAGCGGAAGGTCACGACCGGTTCGTTGTTCTGCTGGTTGAAGCTTGCCTGCGCGTCAACGAGGTTGTCACCCGAAACGAGAGCGCGGCGTTCGACCAGGTAAGGAACCGGCGGATCGTCCTGCGAATAGAGAACTTCAGAGGTGGCCGGCGGACGGCCATTCATGGCTTCCTGCACCGGCATGGTGGTGTCGACCATGCGGAACGACAGCTTTGCCGTCTGGTTCAGAAGCGACTTCAGGCGCTGCGGGTCCTGAAGGCCCGGCACCTGCACGATGATGCGGTCGCCACCCTGACGCTGGATCAGCGGCTCGGTGGTGCCGACTTCGTCGACGCGGCGGCGAACGACTTCGATCGACTGCGACACAGCCGACGACAGACGGTAATCGATACCCTCGTCGGTCAGGTTGAGACGCAGAGAATTGTTGTCGCCATCGCTCATCGTCACTTCCGTGACGGTGCCACCGACCAGCGTTCCGTGGGAGACAGGCAGGGTCAGATCGCGAAGCGCGGTTTTCGCCGCTTCGAGCTGAGCCGGATCGCTGATGCGAACCTGGACCTGCTGTCCGTTACCGGCAAGGCCGGAATAGCGGATATTGGCATCGCGGAGCTGCGTGCGCACGTCTCCGACGATGGTTTCGAGGCGTTCCTTGACGATGTCGGAACGCTCGATCTTGAGCATGATATGCGAACCGCCCTGAAGGTCGAGACCGAGCGTTACCTTGTTGTCCTTGTACCAGGCGGGCATGCTGGCCAACTGTTTGTCTGAGAACAGGTTGGCGGAGGCGATGACGACGCTTGCCAGAACAAGCAGCCATATAAAGACTGTTTTCCAACGGGAAAAATGAAGCATTTCGATCTCGGTCAGGGTTGGGGGTCGCGGAATCCGCAACCCGTCAAAGGTTCGTTATTCCGGCAGGATCAGGAAGCGGCTTCCGTCTTGACCACTTCGCCCTTGACGCGCACTTCAGCAATGTAAGCGCGTGCGGCACGGATCTTCACGCCTTCGGCGATTTCAACTTCGAGTTCATTGTCGTCGATAACTTTCGTCACCTTGCCAACGATGCCGCCACCCAGAACGACCTGATCACCACGGCGAACAGAAGACAGGGTTTCCTGACGCTTTTTCATCTGCGCGCGCTGCGGGCGGATCAGGAAAAAGTACCAGACCACCATAAGCGGTGCAAACAGGAAAAGCATCTCAAGGCCGGAGCCGAGTGCAGACGTACCGCCTGCTGCATCCTGCGCAAAAGCTTGACTAATGAACATATAAAACTCCTCAGATTACAGCACCATCCAAAGATGCCGCCCCAGCTTTCAAGTCGCCGGAATATAGTGGGGAACGCCGTGAATGCAACAGATGCAAGGGGCACGCCGTACCGATTCCGGACCTCTTAACCTTTATGTGCCCGAAACGCCATGCTAGGCGGGGCCGAAAACATCGTTTTGAACATGCCAAAAGCGGGAGAAACATCATGATTCAGGAAGAAACCGCGTCCCTTCTTCTTGCAGAACTGCGCAGACTGGCCACCGCCGTAGAACGCCTTGCCGGCCCCGCCCCGGCCGTAAATGACTGGAATGCTGCCGACTGCTTCGTCTGGGTGCCTGCCAATTCCTGGCTGCAGCCGGTTGCACGCCCCAACCGCATCGCGCTGAAACTCATCCGCGGTGTAGACCATGTGCGCGACATCCTGCATGAAAACACGCTGCGTTTTGCCGAGGGTTTTGCCGCCAACAACGTGCTGCTCTGGGGCGCACGCGGCATGGGCAAGTCCTCGCTGGTCAAAGCCGTTCACGAAGATGTGCGTGCCGCAAGCGGCGTATCGCTGAAGCTGGTGGAAGTTCACCGGGAGGATATCCATACCCTGCCCGCCCTCCTCGACATCCTCAAATCGTCGTCGCAGCGCGTCATCGTCTTCTGTGACGACCTGTCCTTCGACCACGACGATACCGCCTACAAGTCGCTGAAGGCAGCGCTCGACGGCGGCATCGAGGGACGGCCGGACAATGTGCTGTTCTACGCAACCTCCAACCGCCGCCACCTCTTGCCGCGCCACATGATGGAAAACGAGCAGTCGACCGCCATCAACCCATCCGAAGCCGTCGAGGAAAAGGTGTCGCTGTCGGACCGTTTCGGCCTCTGGCTCGGCTTCCACAAATGCGGCCAGGACGATTACCTGACGATGATCGACAGCTACGCTGCGCATTTCGATCTGGGTCTGGACAAGCAGACGCTGCATCACGAAGCGCTGGAATGGGCAACGACGCGTGGCGGACGCTCCGGTCGCGTCGCCTGGCAATATATTCAGGATGCCGCTGGCCGCCTGCGCAAGCCGCTCGACAGATAATATCACCGCGCAGTGATGCATCATCGCAAACAAACAGAAACGCCCGCAACGAAGACCGTTGCGGGCGTTCTTTTTTAAGTCACATGACCTGACATCACCTTGCGGCGACGATCAGAGATCCACGTCGAGGATCGCCATGGAGAAGTTGTAGGAACGGTCGCCGTCTTCGTCGTCGATGTAGACAACACCCAGGAACTCGTCGCCGAGATAGACTTCAGCGGAATCGTCCTTGCGCGGACGGGCCTTGACCACCATTTCGGGGTTGAAGGTGCGCTTGAAATAGGCGTCGAGCTTTTTGATTTCGTCGGCTTTCACCACTGTTCTCCTGTGCGGTTCCCACGGCGCCGCGCACCCATCCAGGGCGCGCCACAAGGACGCCGTGCTTCTGAAAATTCCACGCCACACCAAGACCGGTTCCGATCCCGAATGTTCGCGTCAAGTGCGCCGCTTTTGGCATGGCTTAACGGCGAAAGTAAAGTGAAAGCGGGAAACTGTCCGCATGTTCCACACGGACGTTTGATCACATGTCAGATATCGGCGCCGATGACCTGATCCATCAGGCGTGAGGGCTCGGAACACCCGGCCTCTCCTACCACGCGCGCCGGAACACCCGCCACGGTGGTCTTGGACGGCACATGTTTCAGAACGACGGAACCTGCGGCAATGCGCGAGCAGCTGCCGATCTCGATATTGCCGAGAATCTTGGCGCCTGCGCCGATCATCACGCCATTGCCGATCTTCGGATGGCGGTCGGCGCCTTCCTTGCCCGTACCGCCCAGCGTCACACCATGCAGAATGGACACGTTGTCGCCGATCACGGCGGTTTCCCCGACGACTAGCCCGGTCGCATGATCGAGGAAGATCCCCTTGCCGATCCGTGCAGCCGGGTTGATGTCCGTCTGGAAGATCGAGGACGAACGACTTTGCAGATAGAACGCGAAGTCCCTGCGGCCCTTCTGCAGCAGCCAGTGCGCGAGGCGGTGCGTCTGGATGGCGTGGAAACCCTTGAAATACAGAAGCGGCTCCATGAACCGCGTGCAGGCCGGGTCACGGTCATAGACGGCCTGGATATCGACGCGCAGCACACTGCCCCATTCCGGCCAGTCTTCCAGCATCTCCTGGAACGTCTGGCGCAGAAGAACGGCCTGCATGTCGGGATGGTCTAGGAGTTCGCAGATCCGGTAGATCACGCACTCTTCCAGCGAACGATGATTGAGGATGGTCGAATACAGGAATGCCGACAGCAGCGGATCTTGCGCAGCAGCGGTGCGCGCCTCGTGCAGCAGACTTCCCCAGATCGGGTCGACGATCGCCAGTTGATCCTGCTGACGGGCCTCGGTACGTGCGACCATGAATGGCCTCCTCATGAACGTGGTCGTTCTTTATACAAAAAAAGACGTCCGTTAGAAATGGGATTCGAACGACGACTTTAAAGGCGGGATAGCCTCAGTTTTTCTTCATCATTGATGAAAAAGCGTTTCTTGCCGGACCCGGCTTTTAGAGACTGGCGTAAAACTCCAGAACCGCAGCCTTGAACACCCTGTCGCCGACGGCAAGCATGTGATCGCGGCCGGGAATGTCGATGGCGCGTGCATGCGGCATCAGGGCGGCAAGCTCTTCACCCGAACCGGCAATATCGTCCTTGGTGCCAACGCCGATCAATGTCGGAACGTCGATTTTGCCCATGTCTTCGCGGCTGACGAGAACACGCGAGGTCTCGATACACGCAGCCAGCGCCAGCCGGTCGCTTTTCGTCTGATCGGCAAACGCCCGGAACATGCGGCCACGCTCATGCGTCACCACATCGAGCGACGGCGCAAGCAGCGCCTCGGCAATAGGGTCCCAGTCGCCAACGCCATCGACCATGCCGATGCCGAGCCCGCCGAATACCAGAGACCGCACCCGTTCCGGATGCGCCAGCGTCAGAAAGGCGGAGATACGGGCGCCCATGGAATATCCCATGATATGCGCTTCCGGAATTCCCAGATGATTGAGCAGCGCCACGGCATCGCCAGCCATGACGGAAGGATAATAAGCCTCCGTGTCATGCGGTTTGTCGCTTGCGCCATGGCCGCGATTGTCGATGGCGATCACCCGGTATCCCGCCTCGCCCAGCGTCTTCAGCCATCCGGGATGAACCCAGTTGACGTTGGCACTGGAGGCAAAGCCATGAATGAGTAAAACCGGCTCGCCAGCAGGATCACCCTCATCGAAATAGGCCAGACGCAGGCCATCGTGAGAAAAATCGGAAAACTGCGGCGTGTTGAGATTCATCAAAGACATCCTTTTTGCCGGACCATATGGCAGGAAATCGCATGGTTGAACATGTTTTCCTGACGATTTTTATGGAGATGCAACGCGTTTGAGGCTACATATCCGCAACAATGAGCCTGGCCGCGTTGACGGCGTGAGGCTCACCCACAATTTCGCATTTGGAGACAAGCATGGCCGGGCATTCCATTCCCCACTTCCAGAACGACGGCGGACACCGCATGATCGAGATCGGCGTCAAGGAATTCATGTGCACCGGCGCTTCGGTTCCCTACGATCACCCCCATATCTTCATCGACATGGGTGACGACAACGAAAAAGTCTGTTCGTACTGCTCCACGCTTTACCGCTACAACCCGTCGCTGAAAGCCGAGCAGACCAATCCTCCGGGCTGCGTCTTTCACGTGAAGGCGGCCTGATCCCTCCTTTTTCCTGATTGGGGCTTCCAATGCCCGTTAAATCCGTTGCCATTGTCGGTGCCGGCATCGCCGGTCTTACCGCTGCGCTTTCTTTTGCCCGCAAGGGCGTGAGCTGCGACATTCTCGAACAGGCACCCGAACTTGCAGAAGTCGGCGCCGGTCTTCAGGTCTCGCCGAACGCCGCCCGCATTCTGGCGGAACTCGAGGTGCTGCCGCAGCTCGAAGCGCGCTGGACCGAGCCGGTCAGCATCGACCTCGCATCCGGAAAATCGCTTGCCACGCTTCTTTCCCTGCCGGTCGGCGCAGTTGCGCGCTCCCGCTGGGGCCAGCCTTACGGCGTTCTTCACCGCGCCACCCTGCAAAGGGCGCTCCATGAGGCGGTGATGCGCAATCCGCTCTGCCATCTGCATCTTGGCAAGCGTATCGAGAATGCAAAAGCCGAGACCATCGCCGCCCTCACCTTTCGCGATCACGACCTGATAGTCGGTGCCGATGGCGTCTGGTCTGCCGCACGTTTTTCCGTGCCGTCAGCACCCTTGTCGACCTTTTCGGGAAATGTCGCCTGGCGTTTCACCGTCAACGACCGCGATGTGCCGTCTTCCGTCAACAAGCGCGCCGTCACGGCCTATCTAGGCCCGCGCGGCCACATCGTTGCCTATCCTCTGAAAGAGGTCGGTGGCCTCAACATCGTGGCGATTGCGCTTGGCCCGGACCCCGGCGCCACATGGCGGGCAGAATCGAGCGGCCAGCACAAGACGATGCTGATGCAGCAGTTTCGCGACTGGAACCCGGAAATCGTCAAATTGCTCGCCTCTGCCGAACAGCCGACCTTCTGGCCGCTGTACCAGGCCGGTGCCGGACACTGGCACAATGGCCGCGATACCGTGCTGATCGGCGACGCCGCCCACGCGATGATGCCTTTTGCCGCGCAGGGCGCCGCCATGGCCATCGAGGACGCCTTCGAACTGGCGGGCAAGGTCACGGGTGCCCTGCCCTTGCCGCAGGCGCTGGCCTCCTTCGAGGCCCTGCGTCTGCCGCGCATTGAAAAGGCCCGCAAGCGGGCCTCCGTCAATCGTTTCGCCTATCACGCCCGCGGTCCCTTCCGCCTGGGAAGGGACTTTGTTTTCGCCACGCGCCCGACTCAGGCCTTTCTCAAGGACTTTGACTGGCTCTACGGCTACCGCGCCGAAGGCTGATCGCTCTGCTCAGACCGCCGCAGCGGCTGCAAAACCGATCTCGAGATCCTTCTTGAGATCGGCAACATCTTCAAGACCGATCTGCAGACGGATGACCGGACCTTCACTCGGGCCCTTGGCGACGGTTCGGTCGGCCAGCGACACCATGACGGCCAGCGATTCGTAACCGCCCCAGGAATAACCGAGACCAAAGAACGTCAGCGCATCGAGGAAGGCCTGCGCCGCCTCCTTGAACTTTCCGTCTTCCGCCTTGAGCACGAAGGAGAACACGCCGCTAGCGCCCTTGAAATCGCGCTTCCAGAGATCGTGCCCCGGAAAGCTCGGCAAGGCCGGATGCAGAACCCGCAGCACATCGTCGCGGCCTTCCAGCCATGTGGCGATGTCGAGCGCGCTTTTCTGGTGGTGCTCCAGCCGCACGCCCATGGTGCGCAGGCCGCGCAGGATCTGGTAGGCGTCATCCGACGTCACGCAGATGCCGAGATTGGCATTGGCCTGGTAAAGCGCCTTCCAGTGCTTCTCGTTGGAGGACACGAAGCCCATCAACACATCGGAATGACCGGAGGGATATTTCGTCGCCGCATGGATCGACACGTCGACACCAAAATCCAGCGGTTTGAAATAAAGCGGCGTCGCCCAAGTGTTATCCATGGTGACGACACAGTCATATTTATGCGCGACGGCAGTGATCGCCGCGATATCCTGAATTTCGAAGGTGTTTGAACCCGGCGCTTCGGTGTGGATGAGCCTGGTGTTCGGGCGAATGAGCTTTTCGATGCCTGCACCGATCGAAGGATCGTAATAGTCGATCTCTACGCCGAGCTTGCGCAGCATCACATTGCAGAAACGCCGTGTCGGGAAATAGACCGAATCCACGATCAGGGCGTGATCGCCGGCCGAGAGGTAGGCAAGAAACGGAACCGTGACAGCAGCCAGACCCGATGGCACGAGAATCGTGCCGGCAGAACCCTCCAGCTCGTTGACCAGATTGCAGAGCGCATCCGTCGTGGGCGTGCCATGCGTGCCGTAAGTGTATTTCTGGTCTTCCGTCGCAAGCGTCTTCGCATCGGGAAAAAGGACCGTGGAACCACGAACGATGGGGGGATTGACGAAACCGAAGCAGTCATACGGGTCGTTGCCGCCATGGGCCAGGCGGGTATTCACACCTGCGCCTGCGCGCAGGTCATTTTTCTTGGTCATTGCGGATCAGCTTTCGAAGATGTTTGACGCGAGCGACAATGCTGAGCGCGCAACCCAAGGTCAAGCCCTCAACGATGACACCGAACCGTACCGTTTTGCCTCAAAAACAGCACGCAAAAAGTATACAAAAAATATGCACGCGTAAATTTTTGCCAAAACATGCTTATTTTTTCATCCTATGCACTGTTTAAAGTCAAATTTTGGAAAATTCCGTTTTGTAGGCACAATTATTGCTCGCAAGTCTTGACCCAAGCCGGAATGTCGACTGTGATGTACAAGGCGGATCAAAAAGATACGCCGAAGGGGGAACTGGGGGAACACAATCACGCAGACCCTCTTCCAATTAGATGAGAACAAACAAAGGTTGGGAAAAATGAAAAAGGCAATTCTGTCAGCCGCTGTTGGCGCTGCGGTTTTGGGGGGAGCGTCATTCGCTTCGGCTGCGACACTGGACGACGTTAAGGCAAAGGGTTTCGTTCAGTGCGGCGTCAACACAGGTCTTGCAGGTTTCGCATCGCCGGATTCGGCTGGTGAATGGACTGGCTTCGACGTCGATTACTGCCGCGCAGTCGCGTCTGCTATCTTCAACGATCCCAAAAAGGTAAAATTCACGCCCACGACCGCACAGAGCCGCTTCACCGCTCTGCAGTCTGGCGAAATCGATCTCCTGGCACGTAACACCACTTGGACGATCAGCCGCGACACCGCGCTCGGCTTCAACTTCCGTTACGTCAACTATTACGACGGCCAGGGCTTCATGGTCCCGAAGAGCCTCAACGTAAAGTCCGCTCTTGAACTGTCCGGCGCAGCCGTCTGCGTTCAGTCCGGTACGACCACCGAACTCAACCTCGCCGACTACTTCAAGGCCAACAACCTGCAGTACAACCCGGTCGTCTTCGAAAAGCTCGAAGAAGTGAACGCCGCCTACCAGGCTGGCCGTTGCGACGTTTACACCACCGACCAGTCGGGCCTGTATTCGATCCGCCTGTCGCTGAGCAACCCGGATGACCATATCGTTCTGCCGGAAATCATCTCCAAGGAGCCGCTTGGCCCGGCCGTTCGCCAGGGCGACGACAAGTGGTTCGACATCGTTTCCTGGGCTGGCTACGCGCTGGTACAGGCTGAAGAGTTCGGCATCACCAAAGCCAACGTCGACGAGATGAAGAACTCGACCAACCCGGACATCCGCCGCTTCCTCGGCGCTGAAGCCGACACCAAGATCGGTACCGACCTCGGCCTGACCAACGACTGGGCCTACAACATCATCAAGGGCGTCGGCAACTACGGCGAAGTCTTTGAGCGCAACATCGGTACGGGCACCCCGCTCAAGATCGAGCGCGGCCTGAACGCTCTGTGGTCGAAGGGCGGTCTGCAATACGCACCGCCGATCCGCTAAGCGGTCGCATAAAACACTGAACAAGGCGGCCGCTGGCCGCCTTGTCTGCCTATAAAAACAAAACAATGGGCCAAACAGGCCATATCTTTCGGGGACCGGGCAAGCATGACTGATCAGGCTACAATTGCGCCTTCCGGCGGGCGAACGACCCGCTCATTGATCTACGATCCCAAAATTCGTTCTATCGCCTTCCAGATTCTGACCATCGTTGTTCTGGTGATCTCCGTCTGGTGGATCGGGCACAACGTGGCGACGAACCTCGCGCGTTCCAACACCGCGTCCGGTTACGGCTTCCTCGCAGGCCGTTCCGGTTTCGATATCGGCGATACGCTGATCGAATACAGCAGCAACTCCACCTATGGACGAGCACTCGTTGTCGGCTTCCTCAACACCTTGATGGTTGCGGCAATCGGCATCGTCACGGCAACGATCATCGGCTTCATCGTCGGTATCGGCCGCCTTTCCGGCAACTGGCTGATTGCCAAGCTGTGCACCGTCTATGTTGAAGTGTTCCGCAACATCCCACCGTTGCTGGTCATCTTCTTCTGGTATTCGGGCGTCCTCAGAGCGCTGCCGAACGTGCGCGAATCCCTCGCGCTGCCATTCAACGTTTTCCTCAACAACCGCGGCCTGGTGTTTCCCAAGCCCATCTGGGGCGAAAACGCCTGGATGATCGCGGTAGCGATCCTTGTCGGGATCATCGCGACCGTTGGGGTCTACAAATGGGCAACAAAGCGCCAGATGGCGACCGGCCAGCGGTTCCCGATCCTCTGGACCGCCATCGCGCTGATTATCGGACTGCCGCTCATTACCTTCCTGGCGCTCGGCGCACCCATCACGTTCGACATTCCTGTAGCCGGACGTTTCAACCTGACGGGTGGCGGCACGATCCTGCCGGAATTCTTCGCGCTTTACCTGGCCCTGTCGTTCTATACGGCCGCCTTCATCGCGGAAATCATCCGCGCCGGTATTCGCGGCGTTTCCAAGGGCCAGACGGAAGCCTCGACGGCTCTCGGCGTCCAGCCGGGGCTGACCACGCGCCTCGTTGTGGTGCCGCAGGCAATGCGCATCATCATTCCGCCGCTGACAAGCCAGTATCTCAACCTCACGAAGAACTCGTCGCTTGGCGTCGCCATCGGTTATCCGGAACTCGTTTCCACCGGCGGCACGACCATGAACCAGACCGGTCAGGCTGTTGAAATCGTCTCGATCTGGATCGTCGTTTATCTCAGCATCAGTCTCGCGACGTCGCTGTTCATGAACTGGTTCAACGCCAAGATGGCTCTGGTGGAGAGATAAACCATGGACACCAGAAACATTCACTTCGTTCGTTCCAGCATGCTTGCGCCGGAGCCTCCGCCGCACAGCGAAAAGAACATTGCCGGCTGGGTGCGCAGCAACCTCCTGGCAACGCCCAAGGACGTGATCCTGACGATCATCGGTCTGTTGATCGTGTTCGCCATTCTTCCGGGCGCAATCAACTGGCTTTTCCTGCAGGCAAGCTGGTTCGGTGCAGACCGCACCGCCTGCCTCAGCGTTGCACAGGGCGGCGTCCAGCCGGATGGCTGGAGCGGTGCCTGCTGGGCATTCGTACAGGATCGCTTTTCGCAGTTCATCTTCGGTCGTTATCCGCTCGATGAGCGCTGGCGTCCGATGCTGGTCGGCATCCTGTTCATCGCCCTCCTCGTCCCTCTGCTCATCCCCAAGCTGCCGCACAAGGGCCTGAACGCCCTTCTGCTGTTCGTCATCTTCCCGGTCGTTGCCTTCTTCATCCTGCATGGCGGCTTCGGACTGGAACGTGTCGAAACCCCGCTCTGGGGTGGCCTGATGGTGACGTTGATCCTGTCCTTCGTCGGTATCGCGGTATCGCTGCCGCTCGGTATTCTTCTGGCACTCGGCCGTCGGTCGAACATGCCCGTCGTGAAGATGCTGTGTGTCACCTTCATCGAGGTGGTGCGCGGTGTGCCTCTGATCACGGTTCTGTTCATGGCCAACGTGATGTTGCCGCTCTTCCTGCCGACAGGCTGGACGATCGACAACTTCCTGCGTGCGCTGGTCGGTGTCGCCCTCTTCGCCTCTGCCTATATGGCCGAAGTGATCCGTGGCGGCCTGCAGGCGATCCCCAAGGGACAGTCCGAAGGCGCCGATTCTCTCGGTCTCGGTTATTGGCAGAAGATGCGTCTGATCATTCTGCCGCAGGCGATCAAGCTGGTTATCCCAGGCATCGTCAACACCTTCATCGGCCTGTTCAAGGATACGTCCCTCGTCTCGATCATCGGTATGTTCGACCTGCTCGGCATCGTCCGCCTGAACTTTACCGACACGACATGGATCACGCCTGTCACGCCCATTACCGGCCTCATCTTCGCCGGTTTCATTTTCTGGATATTCTGCTTCGGCATGTCGCGTTATTCTGCCTTCATGGAACGGCACCTCGACACCGGGCACAAACGATAAGGGACGCTCAAATGGCAGAAACCCAAGCAAAAAAACTGGCCGTTTCGGCAACCGACGTTGCAATCGAAATAGTCGGCATGAACAAGTGGTACGGCGATTTCCACGTGCTGCGCGACATCAATCTCAAGGTCATGCGCGGCGAGCGCATCGTCATTGCTGGCCCTTCCGGTTCCGGCAAGTCGACCATGATCCGCTGCATCAACCGTCTGGAAGAACACCAGTCGGGCAACATCTTCGTTGACGGTATCGAACTCACCAACGACCTGAAGAAGATCGATGAAGTGCGTCGCGAAGTCGGCATGGTGTTCCAGCACTTCAACCTCTTCCCGCATCTGACGATCCTGGAAAACTGCACGCTGGCACCGATCTGGGTTCGCAAGATGCCGAAGAAGGAGGCCGAGGAAGTGGCGATGCACTACCTCAAGCGCGTCAAGATCCCTGAACAGGCCAACAAATATCCCGGCCAGCTTTCCGGTGGTCAGCAGCAGCGTGTGGCAATCGCCCGCTCGCTGTGCATGAAGCCGAAGATCATGCTGTTCGACGAACCGACCTCGGCACTTGACCCGGAAATGGTCAAGGAAGTGCTGGATACGATGGTGAGCCTTGCCGAAGACGGCATGACCATGCTGTGCGTGACCCACGAAATGGGTTTTGCCCGTCAGGTGGCAAACCGGGTGATCTTCATGGATCAGGGCCAGATCGTCGAACAGAACTCCCCGCAGGAGTTCTTCGACAATCCGCAGCACGAGCGCACCAAGCTCTTCCTCAGCCAGATTCTGCACTAGGCCAGATTCTTCACCAGGATCGAAGAAACATCGAACCTTCATCAGACGGGGCCTCAATGGCCCCGTTTTTTATTGGCCGATCGCAGTTTTCGGCGATTTTTCTGGGCCGCAGCGATTCCGGAAATTCGAATCTCTTGTGACGTTTCCGGCGATCAAAGGCTCGAAACAGGGCTGAATAGCACCTCAACGGTACGAATTAACTATCTGTTACGAAACGAAAATCCTTGTTTTGCAGGGCTTCTGGAGCGCCTTGTCATTTTTTTGTCAAATCATGCAATTTTCCGCTTGCGGACATTCAAGAGCCTGACTATAAGGGCGCCACACCACAAGCGCACGCGCCCTTCGTCTATCGGTTAGGACGTCAGATTTTCATTCTGAAAAGAGGGGTTCGACTCCCCTAGGGCGTGCCACTTGTGGGGTTAATCTCCCCAAGACAATCTGATCTGGCTTCAAACATTGCTTTGATCTGTCGATCTGCGTCTCCAGTTTCACTGCCTTATCCATCGCCCAGAACAACGCTTCGAGGACACCTCCCCGGTCGTCACGCGTCCGCTGCGCATCATTTTGTCGGATCATAGCCGCACCCGATGATGTCAGCGAAAATATAGGTGCCTTCGGCGCACCTCACCGTTTAGGCCCTTTAGAATATCCTCATATTTTCAATCGCTTGCCGATTTTGAAGCCAGTTTTCCACAGGCTTCGGCGGCCAATTAAAAAAAATGCCGTTCAGACGAAAAAAATGCATTTTGCCGCTTGCGGAGAATCCGGAGCCTGACTATAAGGGCGCCACACCACAAGCGCACGCGCCCTTCGTCTATCGGTTAGGACGTCAGATTTTCATTCTGAAAAGAGGGGTTCGACTCCCCTAGGGCGTGCCACTTGCTTCTCTCATAAAATCATAGAGTTACAGCAACGTCTTGAACGTCGCGACATACGTTTGCGATCAAACTTGACGTGAACCGTATCGCGATATTTCGGTCCTCCTCCCCTCGGCTTGAATACTTTTTCAGACGCAGACCAGCGCCGCAAAAACCGCGCAACGGTTTGGCGTATCGGGCTCTCTGCAGGAAGAGTGTAACCTGCTGGCCTTGCGGCCCGTCAGGACGCCGCCGGAGCGCTATCAGGCAGACTTGTCAGGGAGACAGGGCAGCATCGAGAAGACGAAGCTGCACGCGCTTCTGTCCCTGCCACAGATCCGCACCAAGCGTGCCTGCGACGTGGAGAAGCTTACCGCGAGAATTGAGCAGCAATTGCCCCAGAGGCGCCTCTGCGGCACGAAATGCGATACCATCGAGCCGTGAGCCATCCATCGCCTCCAGCGTCACCTTGACGTGCGAGGTGCCAACCAGGCGCACATCGCGCAGGCGGTGGGCTGGAATCGCAAAGACTGGCTGCGAATGACCGGAGCCATATGGCCCGGCCTGCTCCAGCTGGTCGATCAGTTGCAGGGTCGCGCCGGATGCACCGATGGCACCGTCAATCTTCAGAACGCTGTTTTCAACCAGCGTACTGACCGTCTTGGCAGCGCTCTCCTCGAAAAAGGCTCTCAGTTTGCCGAGATTGGCACGCTCGACGGTGAGACCGGCCGCCATGGCGTGACCGCCACCCTTGACCAGCAGCCCCATGTCCACGGCGGTACGCACCATCTTGCCAAGGTCGAAACCATTGATCGAGCGTCCCGAGCCCGTGCCCTTCCCCGAGGGATCGAAAGCAATGGCAAAGGCCGGACGGCGAAAACGATCCTTGAGGCGCGAGGCCAGTAGGCCGACAATACCCGGATGCCAGTTCTCGCGCGCCGTGACGATCACGCCGGCACCTGTGCCGTCGCCATATTCAAACAGCGCCTCAGCCTCGGCTTCAGCCAGCATGGCGGCTTCCATCGCCTGACGCTCGCGATTGAGCTCATCCAGCTTCTCGGCAATGACTTCCGCCTCGACCGTATCATCAAGCGTCAGCAGCCGGCTGCCGAGTGCGGCGTCACCGATACGACCGCCGGCGTTGATACGTGGGCCGATCAGAAAGCCGAAATGATAAGGCGTCACAGGCCCGCCAAGGCCCGCCTTGCGAAACAGGGCAGCAAGCCCGGCATTGTTCATGTGGCGGGCCGCAATCAGCCCCTTGACCACATAAGCGCGGTTCAGCCCCTTGAGCGGCACAACATCGCAAACAGTGGCGAGCGCGACGATATCCAGATAGGACAGGAGATCGAGCGTGAAGGCCTGCCGGTGCTTGCGGTCTTTCAGCAGACGCAGCGTTGCGACCAGAACAAGAAACACCACACCTGCCGCGCAGAGATGCCCCTGCCCCGACAGATCGTCCTCACGGTTCGGATTGACCAGCGCCACCGCATACGGCAGCTCCGTGCCGACCTGGTGGTGGTCGATGACGACGACATCGGTACCGGCCTCGCGCGCCGCCGAAAGCGATTCATGGCTGGTCGAACCGCAGTCGACGGTGACGATCAGTGTGGCGCCATTGGCGGCCAGTTGCTGCATGGCGGCGCGGTTTGGCCCGTAGCCTTCGAAAATGCGGTCGGGAATGTAGATTTCCGGCGTCAGGCCGAAATGATGCAGGAAACGATACATCAGCGCGGAAGACGAAGCACCGTCAACATCATAGTCGCCGAAGATCGCAACCTTTTCGCCGCGCTCAATGGCCTGCGCCAGACGTTCGGCCGCTTTTGCGCAATCTGTCAGCACATGCGGATCGGGCATCAGTGAACGGATGGTCGGATCGAGAAATGCCATGGCGTCATCCACGGCCACGCCACGTCCCGCCAGCACGCGTGCAATCAGTTCCGGAATGCCGTGAACCTGTGACATGGCGAGCGCGCGGTTCTGGCCGGCCTGATCGAGCCGCGACACCCAACGCTGCTCAGTCGCCGACCGCTCCACGCCGAGAAAGGCGCGGGCCACGGCATCGAGCGGCTCATTCATTGCGATTCTGTCCATTGTCCTGCCTTGCGCCTTTCCATCAAGGCGCATGTTGTCTCAACAATGGGCTAGAGGGCAGATCGGCGTTTTTCAAGCAAAAACGCCTGAAGGTAGGGTCATAAAGCCAGAATCGAGAAAAACGGGCTGGCGATGGAAAGCGTGCCGACCAGCAGCAGCGACGAAAAAACCGCCAGGGAACACCAGTTGCGCTCCCGCATGACGACGTCGAACTCCATGCTGCGGATATTGTCATTGGCGCTATGACGCGCCCTGCAACGGGCAACAGCAACCTGCGACGGACTGGAATCCTTGAAGAGAATGATGGATGTCACGGCCGCGCCTCCCTCGCTTCGGTGAACTTCATTAACCGTATTCTGAAATACGAGTATTTTCCAGTGTCTTTGTCCCATCACAACTCAAGAATTTGCAGGCAATTCAGCAGTCTGAAGTCACCACGACTGACAAACCGCAATAAAAAACGGCGACATCTTTGAAATGTCGCCGTTTCCTGAAGATCATCTGCCTGCGAGAGAAACTTACGTCCGCTCGATTCGGATCACCTGCGGTTCACTGACGAGATACTTCTCGTTCTTGATCGCCTTCACCGCCTTGCGGATCGCATCTTCCATCGTCGCGTGCGTAACGAGAATGATGGTCTTCGCGCCGCCTTCAACGGGAACGCGCGAGTGCTGGACGATCGATTCCAGCGAGATGTTGTTGTCGGCCATGCGGGTGGCGATCGACGCAAACACGCCGGCCTTGTCCTTCACGGTCAGACGAATGAAGTATCCGCCCTCGTGGCTCTTCATCTTGGCACGACGATATTCGGTCAGCGCCTTGGCCGGACGGCCAAGCACCGGCACCTGCTGTGCGCCCGGACGGCTCTTGGCAATGTCGGCGATGTCGCCGAGCACGGCCGAGGCCGTGGCGTTGCCGCCGGCACCAGGACCGACCATCAACAGTTCACCGAGAATATCGGACTCGACGGCAACAGCGTTGGTCACGCCGTCCACCTGCGCGATGACGGAATCGAGCGGCACCATCGTCGGATGAACGCGCTGTTCGATGCCGGTTTCAGTCACCTGCGCCACGCCGAGCAGCTTGATGCGGTAACCGAGATCGGCTGCCGCCTGAATATCCTCGATGGAGATATTCGTGATGCCTTCGAGGTAGATATCGTCAGCCGAGATCTTGTTGCCGAAAGCAAGCGTTGTCAGGATCGCCAGCTTGTGCGCCGTATCGTTGCCTTCGATGTCGAAGGCCGGGTCGGCTTCGGCGTAACCGAGACGCTGGGCTTCCTTGAGGCAGGCCTCGAACGACAACCCTTCCTTCTCCATCTTGGTAAGGATGTAATTGCAGGTGCCGTTCATGATGCCGTAGATGCGCGACACATGGTTGCCGGTGAGCGACTCGCGCAGCGCCTTGATGATCGGGATGCCACCGGCCACAGCCGCTTCGAAGTTCAGGAGCGCGCCCTTCTCTTCCGCCAGCACAGCCAGCTCGACGCCATGCTTGGCAAGCAGCGCCTTGTTGGCTGTCACCACATGGAGACCACGTGCGAGCGCCGAACGGACGGCATTTTCCGCCTGTCCGGACGCACCGCCGACCAGTTCAACGAAAACATCGATATCGGCTTCGCTGGCAAGCTGCTCCGGCGTGTCAAACCAGGTAATACCGGTGAGATCAATGCCGCGGTCGCGCGAACGGTCGCGCGCGCTGACGGCAATAATCTCAATTGCGCGTCCGCAGGTAATCGCAAGTTCGTTGCTTCTCTGCTGGAGGATGCGCACGAGCGAAGCGCCGACAGTGCCGAGCCCCGCTATGCCGATTCTCAATGAATCTGCCATGGGTATGTTCCTGATTTGCTGGTGATGGTGGCGGCCGGGACCGGCCGCCTTCGGGTGCCCTTATCTGTGGGCGTTCAGAGAAACGACGTTGTGCATCGTTTCGTCTGCAGTCGACAGGAAGCGCTTCAGATTGCGCGCGGCCTGGCGAATTCGATGCTCGTTCTCAACGAGCGCGAGACGAACGTAATCATCGCCCATCTCGCCAAAACCGATGCCGGGAGCAACGGCGATATCGGCCTTCTCGACCAGGAGCTTGGAGAACTCCAGAGAGCCGAGATGGCGGAACTTTTCCGGGATTTTCGCCCATGCGAACATCGTCGCAGCCGGCGGCGGAACTTCAAAACCGGCCTTGCCGAACGTGTCGACCATGACGTCGCGACGGCGGCGATAGACATTGCGCACTTCCGCGATGTCGGAACCGTCGCCGTTGAGCGCGTGGGTCGCGGCAACCTGGATCGGCGTGAACGCGCCGTAATCCAGATAGGACTTCACGCGTGTCAGAGCTGCGATCAGGCGTTCGTTGCCCACCGCAAAGCCCATGCGCCAGCCGGGCATGGAGAAGGTCTTCGACATGGAGGTGAATTCCACCGTCACATCGATAGCGCCCGGCACTTCCAGAACGGACGGCGGCGGGTTGTTGTCGTCGAAATAGATTTCCGAATAGGCAAGGTCGGACAGCACGATCAGCTCATGCTTCTTCGCAAACGCGATGACGTCCTTGTAGAAATCCAGCGATGCAACATGCGCCGTCGGGTTGGACGGGTAGTTGATGATCAGCGCCAGAGGCTTCGGAATGGAGTGGCGCACAGCGCGCTCCAGCGGGCCGAAGAAATTTTCATCCGGCTCGACATTCATCGAACGGATAACACCGCCAGCCATCAGGAAGCCGAAAGCGTGGATCGGATATGTCGGGTTCGGACACAGGATGACATCGCCCGGTGCCGTGATGGCCTGCGCCATGTTGGCGAAGCCTTCCTTGGAACCGAGGGTCGCAACGACCTGCGTGTCCGGGTTCAGCTTCACGCCGAAGCGGCGGGCGTAATAGGCGGCCTGCGCGCGGCGAAGGCCGGGAATACCCTTGGACGAGGAATAGCGATGGGTGCGTGGGTCCTGAACCACTTCGCAGAGCTTGTCGACGATCGCCTTCGGCGTCGGCAGATCCGGATTACCCATGCCAAGGTCGATGATATCCGCGCCACCCGCTCGCGCGCTCGCTTTCAAACGGTTGACCTGTTCGAAGACGTATTGCGGCAGACGCTTGACCTTGTGAAACTCTTCCATCTCTTTCCTCATGGAAATGGACCGGACTGCCGGCCCATAACGAAGGTTCGTTTTTGTTGGTGAACGCTGCCGATACGAACCCATCCGGCAAGCGTTGTTCATTGTAACGCAAAGCGCCGAAAAACATAAAAGGGTTTTCGTCCGCAAAGCGGTTGTGCGATCGCCTGCCCTGCCATCACCGGCACAAGCTTCAGCGGCTCATGCGAACCGCATGGATTTCAGCAGGAAATCGAAGACCTTGCATAACGCCAGATTCTGGGAAAATGCAAGGCAAGCTATGCTCAAGGTGGTCGTGACGATTCAACTTTTATTCCGCGACACGCGAAATCGTCACGACGGACCTCAAACCGCCATTTACGGCATCAGCCGCGTTCACCGCGAACGATGACCGCCTTGATCAGATCCAGCACCCGCTCCGGCTCGATATCCGTGCAGATAAGCTGGCTTGGATGACCATCCCAATGGCCCGGCGGAAAACCACGACCATCCGGCTTCTGAATCGTCTGACCATCGGCAATACCGCCGCAGACAACGCGGATCGGGCCGCTACGGGTCTGGAACAGCTCGGGCGCCACCAGATAGACGCAGGCGCAGCTATCATGCACCACCATGCCGTCGCCGGTGCGGGTCTTGTAGAAATCGATGTAGAACTGCGACAGATCGGACAGAAGCTGGACGGGCTTGCCGCCCTCCTTCGCCATCTCGTCGAGAAATGCGCTCGTCATGACCGTCTTGGTGGTCACGTCGAGACCAACGACGGTGACACGCCAGGGCGCGGTGAAGACCAGATCGGCCGCTTCCGGGTCGCCGTGGATATTGGCTTCTGCGGCGGGCGAAACGTTGCCGTTCATGTCGAAGGCGCCGCCCATGATGATGACGTCTTTCACCAGTGCGGCGAAATCCGGCTCCTGACGCAGCGCAAGCGCAAGGTTCGTCATGCGGCCAACGGCAATCAGCGTCACTTCGCCCGGATTGGCCTTGACCGTGTCGATGATGAAATCATGCGCCGAACGCGGATCGAGCGGCAGGTCGATGGTCTCGGGAATATCGATGTCGCCAAGACCGTTCTCGCCGTGAATGAGGGTCGGCCAGTGACGCTCAGGACGGGCTGGATCGAAGGTGACGCCAGCCCCCTTGGCGACAGGCGCCGTCATCTGCCATTCCTGCTTGAGGAACAGCGCATTGCGGGTGGTGATATCGATCGGAGCGTTGCCGAACACCGTCGTCACGCCGATAAGGTCGATATCGGGATGGCGGTGCAAAAACAGCAGCGCCATGGCATCGTCCACACCGGGGTCCGTATCGAAAATCACTTTATGCATTGTCGTCCTGCTCCAAAATTCCGGCACTGCCGGAACTGACCGGCGGCACGCCACGCACCATAGCCATAAGCGCCGCCGCCGCAAGCCGGGGACGATCCGAATATCGAAGCGGATGACTTATAAAATCATTGCACCGGCATCGTTTAGGTGAAAGAAGAAGCCCACCTCCCCGCATCCGCTTTCTCCCGGATTTTTTCAGTGCAAGACATCGCCCTCCACGTATTCCTGGTTCTCATTCTGGTTGCCGTTTTTGCCGGATTTATCGATTCCATCGCGGGTGGAGGCGGCCTCATCACCATTCCGGCCATGCTCATCATGGGCATTCCGCCGCTTGATGCGCTCGGCACCAACAAGCTGCAATCGCAGTTCGGCTCCGCCTCGGCGACCATCGCTTACGCGCGCCGCGGCCACGTCAATCTGCGCAAGCAGTTGCCCATGGCATTCATGGCGATGCTGGGCGGCATGCTAGGCGCGCTGGCAGCGGCCTTCGTGCCCTCCGATATCCTGCGCGCCATCATGCCGTTTCTGCTGATCGCCATTGCCACCTATTTCGCCTTCAAGCCGCAACTGAGCGATATCGACAGCCACCAGCGCATGACGCCGTTCATCTTCGGCGCCGTGGTGGCGCCGCTGATCGGCTTTTATGACGGTGTTTTCGGACCGGGCGCAGGTTCCTTCTACATGCTGGCCTTCGTGGCGCTCGCAGGCTTCGGCATGCTCAAGGCGACGGCGCACACCAAGCTTCTCAATCTCGGCTCTAATTTCGGCGGCTTCGTCGTGTTTGCGCTGGGCGGTGCAGTGCTGTGGAAACTCGGCCTCGCCATGGGCTTTGGTCAGTTCGTCGGCGCGCAGATCGGCTCACGTTTTGCCATGAAGAACGGCGCAAAGATCATCCGCCCGCTTCTGGTGATTTCGTGCGTCGCCATGGCGGCGAGGCTGATGATGGACAGCTCAAGCCCCTATTCGATCAGCGCTCTTCTGAACGCTCTGATTTCGGGATAAACGACGTTTCCTTACGCCGTTACCATCACGCCATCGCGCGGCGTCTGCGATCGGCGATTTCGCGGATGACCACCATGGCGCCCACCAGCTTGTAGGCCGAGGAATAGCACGGCGACATCTCGAGCGACTTCACAACGGTATGGCCGTTGCTGTCTTCCGCGTAGGTGTACTTCGAAGCGTCGCCCTTGAAGCAGTTGTCGAGCTTCTCACGCAGATCGTTCTGGAAACGGTGAACCCCGACCAGCTCGGCAATGTGGCAGCCGACCAGCCCCTCGGGAGCATTGCGCTGGAAGGTATCCAGACCATTGGCATAGGACACGCGATAACCGGGAGAGACGACGACAACGGGCTCTCCGAGATCGGACAGCATGTCCTCATCGAAAACGAGATGGCGGTGCTGCCATTCGAAACTGCCGATATCGGCGTCTTCGTCACCAACCGCCTTCGACTTGCGCGACAGGCCGACATAACGATCGACAAGCGTTCTCAGGATTTCGGAGTTGCGCTGGACGCAACCCAGGTCCTCGGCTTCATGGTTCAGAAGGTCGATGGCGAAACGGAACTGCTCGCGAATTTCTTCGGCGTTCTCCGTCTTGCTGCCGGCGATCTTGTCCAGAAGCTGTTCGAGCTCACGCTCCAGCACTGCGATCTTGTCGGCTTCGTTCTTGCCGACAGCAGATTGCAGTTCCGTGTAACGCAACCAGAACAGTTCAATCAAATCTTTCAACCCGACTCTCCCGGAACGAACAAATAGCCCGTTCTCAACCCGAACGCATATACCCTGTTCTCCCCGTTATATCGGCTGGTCGCTTAAAAATGCCGTAACGAGAAACGAGAACGCCATTCAGAATAGCAGCCAAAATATCACAGCCGCGAACGTTTTTTCAATTTCGATAATCTACGAGCAAAAAGTTAGGGCTGGAAGTCCGGTTGGCCCGACCAGAAATGCCTTTTGTCAAAAAAAACCGGCGCCTCGAAAGGCACCGGTCTTTTGTCTTATTCAGCTGGAATCTGGTGTTTGACGTTCCAGCGATCGTGGTACCAGAGCCATTGGCCGGGATGCTCCCGTACCCAGCTTTCAACCTTGTCGTTGAGCATCTGGGCCGTTGCCTGCACGTCGACATTGCCTTTGTCATCGCGCGGAATGTCGACCTTCGGTTCGATTTCCAGACGATAGCGGTTGTCGGGCAAGCGCACGCAGCGCGCCGGATAAACATCGCAGTTGAACTGGCGCACCAGCTTGGCAAGCAGCGGGTTGGTCCGCACCTCAAGATCGAAGAACCTGGTGGGCAGCCCCTTGCTGAACTTCTGGTCGACGAGAACGCCAACCCCGCCGCCCCTCTCGAGCTGGCGGGCCAGCGCAAAGGACGATCCGGCATGCGAAGGCACGAGATTGCCCATGCGTTCCTTGCGGAAGTTGAACACCTTGTCGGCCACGTAAGGATTGTTCGGCGGACGGAACAGCACCGTGACATCAAGACCGAACGCAGAGCTTGCAACCGGCAGCAATTCGAAATTGCCGGTATGGGCGGTGAAAACGATGAACGGACGCGGATTGTCGCGCAGTTCCAGGAACGAAGGAATGCCGACAACCTCGATACGGCCGGGCTTGTCGTTCTCGGGATCGAAGTCGAAGAGACGGTCGAGGAACACATATTCGGCCGCAAGACGGCCCATATTGCCCCAGCTATCCATGGCGATTGCCAGGCGCTCTTCCTCGGTCTTCTCGGGGAAGGCCCGCGCCAGATTGTAGAGTACAAGCCTGTGACGGCCGGTCTTCGGCCCCATCCAGCGGGCAAATCTGTCAGCGAAGCGAATTCCCGCATCGGCGGGAAAAAGCTTCAATATGTTCAAGAAACCAAACGCAAAGGTCGCGATCAACCATTGCCGGAAGTTATCCAGCTTCAGGACGATGCGCGTGAGAAACATTTTCACGGGCTTCAATCCATCCGCAGAACGATTTTCCCGAAGACCTGGCGGGTTTCCATGCGCTCCAGCGCCCGATCGATATCATCGAAAGTCACTTCGGTATCGATAACGGGGTGAACGATGCCGCGTGCCATCTTCTGCATGGCGTTCGCCATGTTTTCCATGCGGCAACCGAAGGAGCCGAGCAGCTTCAACTGCTGCTGGAACAGCATCATCAGGTTGATATCGGTCGAAACACCTGAGGTCGAACCGCAAGTGACGAGACGTCCGCCGCGCTTCAGCGAGAACATGGAACCGGCCCAGGTGTCCTTGCCGACATGTTCGAAGACGACGTCGACGCCCTTCTTCTTCGTCAGCTTGCGCACGACGCCTTCAAAACGGTCCGTACGGTAGTTGATGACGTGGTCGGCACCCAATGCCTTGGCGCGTTCGATCTTGTCGTCGGAACCAACGGTGGTGATGACGGTGCAGCCCATCTTCTTGGCAAGCTGGATGGCGGCCGTGCCGATGCCGGAACCGCCGGCGTGAACCAGGATCGTTTCACCCGGCTCGAGCTTGGCGTTGTCGAACAGCATGTGCTCGACCGTGCCGAAAGTCACAGGCGCCAGCGCAGCACCGATGGCGTCCACGCCGTGCGGTGCCGGAACGAGCTGGCGAGCCGGGATATTGATCTTTTCCTGCGCAAAGCCGTCCAGATGGAAGCCATGGACACCCTGAACGTGTTCGCACAGGTTGTCGCGGCCTTCGCGACAGGGCTTGCAGAGACCGCAGGTGCGCGCGCCGTAGATCGACACGAGCTGGCCGGGCAGAACATTCGACACGCCGGGGCCGATTGCCTCGACCACACCGGACGCCTCGGCGCCGATGGTGAGTGGCATCTTGCGCTTGGCGAACGCCATGCCGCGCCAGCCCCAGACGTCGATATGGTTCAGCGCGACAGCCTTGACGCGCAACGTCACTTCACCCGCAGCCGGTGCTTCCGGCTCGGGCAGTTCCACTTTTTCAAGCCTACGGTCATCGACGAGTTGCAGAGCGCGCATAATTTAAAGTCCTTCGCCTGGAGGCGTTATTTTTGTTTTTGATCCAGAGCGCCGCGCGTCCGTCAGGACGCGCAAGAGGCGCTCAATCTCTTTGAATGTCTGCATCGTCCTGGCCGAAAATCGTTTCCGATTTATGGCAACGATGCCTCGGGGAACCGATTAAGCCGGTTCCCGCGTCATGACAAGGCTCGCATTCTGCCCGCCAAACCCGAAGGAGTTGGACAGAACAGCACTAACCTCGGCGTCACGTTTTACGTTGGGCACCACATCCAGCACGATAGCCGGATCGGGATTGGTGTAGTTGATCGTCGGCGGCAAGGTGCCGGTCAACATGGTCTGCAGCGAAAACACCGCTTCAACCGCACCAGCCGCCGTCAGGGTGTGACCGATCATCGACTTGTTGGACGAGAGCGGAATATCCTTCAGTCCTTCGCCGAACACGGCAAGCATCGAACCATATTCCATCTTGTCGTTTTCAGGCGTCGACGTGCCATGGGCGTTGATGTAGCCGATATCGCTTTCGGCAACACCAGCGTCCGCAAGTGCGGCGCGGATTGTCGCGATAGCCGGGCCGCCATCAGGCGAGGACCGGGTGCGGTGGAAGCTGTCGGCCTTTTCGCCAGCGCCCTTGATGATGCCGAGAACCTTTGCGCCACGCGCAACGGCCGCTTCGAGCGACTCCAGCACCAGCGTTGCAGCGCCTTCGGCAATCACGAAACCGTCGCGATCCTTGCTGAACGGCTTGGACGCCTTTTCCGGCGGATCGTTCTGCGTCGACAGCGCCGACAGCAACGAGAAGCGGATCAGCGCTTCGGCACTGACCGAACCGTCGGTGGCAACCGTCAGTGCACGGTCGGTGCGACCCTGACGGATCGCCTCGACGCCGAGCTGGATTGCCGTGGCGCCGGAGGCGCACGCGGTCGACAGCGTTACCGGAAGGCCACGCGTGCCGAAACGGTCGGAAAGACGCTCGGAAATCGCGCCGAACAGCGCCGCTTCCTGAAATGCTGGATCGGGACGCTGACGCAGCGCCGCCATGAAGCGATCATAGGCGTCGCCGGGCTTCGCAGCCGGTGGAGAACGGTCGCCCAGTTCGAAACGTGCACTCCATTCCGGCTCGATCGGCGGTGCGGCAAGAAACAGCGGTCCCTCGAAATCACCGGAGATGCCGGCCTGCGCCAGCGCTTCGATCGTCGTTTCACGCGCAAACGCATAGGAGCGCTCGACGGAATTCGGCACGGGAATGTCGATGAAATCGACGGTACCGCTGATGCGGGTCGAAAGCTTGTCGGTCGGGAAACGGGTGATCGCATGGATGCCCGATTTGCCCGAGGTCAAAGCCGCCCAGTTGTCCTGAAGGCCCTGCCCCAGCGACGTGATGATGCCCATGCCGGTAACGGCGACGAGCGGGCGACCGAGATGATCCTTGAAACTGGAAGTCATATCCTTCACTCCCTCAAACGTCGCGCGACAGCACGGCAACACCTTCGCCGCGCACATGACCAACCGTGGTGACAACCGCTTCATCAGCGGCCTGTGCCATCGGCTTTTCGGCATTGGCATCGAATGGCGGAACCTTGGCACCGCTTTCAAGCGTCAGCGCTGCGAGCGCCAGACCAAGCGGGAACTGTGCTTCGAGGCCATGACCGGTGACACCGCCAAAGCCGCGAATGGCAGCCTGCGGCAGAACTTTTTCCAGAACGTCCTTTTCCCGTACGGTCACCGAGTCATAACCGCTGGCACCGGAGAACACGACCGTTGAGGCGCTGTCACTGGCAGGTGCCAGCATGCGCTCCAGACGCTTTTCCATGCGCCCCTCGTCACGGCTGCCGCGATCGCCTTCAATCGCGTCGATGCGTGCATAGATGCGTGCGCCGCGCGCTTCGGCGCGCTTGCGTGATTCCAGCACCAGGAACGCGCCGAGCGAACCGATGACGATGCCGCCGCCTGCAGCCTCAGAACGAGACCAGAGCGGCTGCCAGTCGCCCTGCGCATGCGCGCCGATGGCTTCGAACAGCAGGATCATGTCAGGACGTTCGGCCGAAAATGCGCCGCCCACCAGGGCGTGCGTGGATTCGCCTGAGCGGATGCGATGGAACGCGGTCTCGACGGCGGAGATGCCGGCAGCCTCTTCACCCATGAAGGTGCGCGACGAACCGGTGACCTTGTGAACGATGGAGATGTTACCGGCCATCAGGTTGGAAAGCTGCGCCAGGAACAGCGTCGGACGCAGTTCCGTCGTCAGCTTCTCATTGAGCATGACTTCACGGTCGTTGCGCTTCAGGCCTTCATCGACGATCTGCGTGTCGACATTGATGTCGCGCTCGCCGCCACCGGCCGCCACGATCATGTCCATTGTGCCGCAGGCTTCGGCGTCTTCCTTCAGGCCGGCATCATCAAGTGCCACGCCTGCGGCGTAAACGCCGAGACGCTGCCAGTTTTCCATCTGGCGCTGATCCTTGCGGCCGATCTGGGTAGACCAGTCGATTTCCGGTAGCGGATGGATCGGGTATGGCGCAAATTTTTCGGTTTCGACAATCGCTCCCGGCGCGGAACCGGCGGAGAGCAGTGCAATATGGGCGTCAACACCGACACCATGACAGGTCACGATACCGACCCCGGTAATCACCACATCATTGTCAGACTTCATAATCCGTCATCCTTTGTCGCTTTTCCGGAACATAGTGTCTCCGGGCCAGCCATAAAAAACGGCAGGAACGCCGCACTTGCCATGCGGAATAATGCCCGCGATGCGGCTTTGCAATGGCGAAGGCTGCAAGACCTGCTCCAATGCATGACTTTTCATCGTTTAACGGCGGGCTTTTCGCAAAGATCAGGCAGAAGTATCGGCGGCGATCGCCGCCATCAGGCCAACTTCCTCGGCCCGCTTCTTGACGATCGGGCCAAGCGGAATTTCGCTGAACGGCATGGTGCGCAGCTTGAGTTGCGCATCGCAGACCTTCTTGCCGCCGGACGTGATCTTCGCCTTGGTCACGGCAAAGCCCGAACCGTCATGCTCCAGAACCGCCTCGATATCCAGCACGGCGCCCGGCTCCACGAAGGTACGCATCTTGGCGCCATCGACCGTCATCAGGAACGGCATGGCGGCGAAATCGCTGAACGCCAGAACCAGCATGCCCGAAGCCTGCGCCATGGTCTCGATCAGAAGCACACCCGGCACCAATGGCATGCCTGGAAAGTGTCCTTCGAAAACCGGGCTTTGATCCGGGACAATGGACTGCGCCTTCAACGTGCGCGTACCCATATCAACGGCTTCGACCTTGTCGATCATCTGGAAATATTCGAGCAGCATGTTTCGTCCATGAAGTTGGGTAGCAGCGGAAGGAAGGCTACACCGATGTATGCACGACGTCCCGACTTGCGTCATCCCGGAACTGATCCGGGAGCCAGCCGCCGCGCGTCTGCGCGGCAGAAGAGCTCTTCGCGATCAAGGACCTGATCGCACTGGATTCCGGCTCAAGGCCGGAATGACGAATATTGAAAGCACGCCCGGCCGTAATTGCCGGGCACCCTCAAAATCAGCCCTTGGCTGCGCGCAGTTCGTCGATCTTGGCGCAGAGGTTCTTCAGCACGAAATACTCTTCCGTGGAAACCTTGCCCTCGTTGACTTCCTGCGTCCACTGCTCGAGAGGAATCTTGATGCCGAATTCCTTGTCGATCGCGAAAACGATGTCGAGGAAGTCGAGGCTGTCGATGCCCAGATCGTCGATCGTGTGGCTCTCCGGCGTAATGGTTTCGCGGTCGATTTCGCTGGTTTCAGCGATAATGTCGGCAACCTTGTCGAATGTAGCTGTCACGCCCATAATCCTTATTGTCGTTGTATAAAATAATCTTGTCTGACGCTCCACATAGGCAAGTCGCGTCAAAAAGCCAATGGTTTCGTGACCTGACATTCAAATTTGGCGGGAAACTGTTGCTTAAACAGCAACCGAATGGCGCCCACGGCCATTGGAAAGATAGCTGTCGAAGGTTGCGGCAACTGTCCGGGCAAACGGCTTTCCGGCGTCGCTCAGGGCAAAAACGTCACCGTCGAGTGCCACAAGCCCATCCCTGTCGCCTGCGGCAAAAAGCTGCGCCTCGGCCATCACGGCATGGGCGGTCTTGCCGAAGGCACGCTTGAGCGCAGCCAGATCAAGACTGAAATCGCACATCAGCCGCTCAATGGCAAAAGCGCGCACGCGGTCGTCATCCGACAGCGCAATGCCCCTGACCGCACAAAGCCCACCCTCGCCTGCCATACGCTGATATTCCCCTGTCGCCACCATGTTCTGCACATAACCCTGCGGCAGCTTGCCGATCGATGACGCACCAAGCCCGATCAGCGCGTCGGCCGTATCCGTCGTGTATCCCTGGAAATTCCGCCGCAACCCGCCATCGATCGTGGCCTTCGCGAGCGTGTCATCCGGCTTGGCAAAATGATCGATGCCGATCGCCTGATATCCCGCCGCGCCCAACATCCCGGCCGCAAGCGACATCTGCCGATAACGCTCCTCGATACCGGGCAGCGCATCCTCCGGTATCAGCGACTGGTGTTTCTTCATCCACGGCACATGCGCGTAACCGAAAAGCGCAATGCGATCAGGGTCGAGCGAGACGATCTGCTCGACCGTTCGTTTCAGCGTGTCGAGCGTCTGATAAGGCAGCCCATAAAGAATGTCGCAATTGACTGAATTGACACCGCGTGCCCGCACCGCCTGCACCACCGACCGCGTCTGATCGAAACTCTGGATGCGATTGATGGTCTTTTGCACCTTCTCATCAAAATCCTGCACACCCAGGCTGGCGCGTGTCATGCCGATCGCGGCCAGCGCGTCATACCGCAAATCGTCCAGATCGTTGGGGTCCATCTCCACACTGATCTCCGGCTCGATACCGAAGGTAAAATGCTCCTTCAGACACGCCATCAGACCTTTCATGTCTTCCGGCCTCAGCATGGTCGGCGAACCACCGCCAAAATGCACCGCGCTGACCACGGCATCAGGCGACACACGATCTCCGACAGCAGCAATCTCCCGTTTCAGTGCTTCGACATAGGCGGCAATCGGCTCGTATTTCAGCGTGTGCTTGGTGTGGCAGGCGCAGAACCAACACAGGCGATCGCAATAAGGAATGTGCAGATAGAGCGAAATCCGGTTCGTTCGATCCAGCGCGCCAAGCCACCCGGCGTAAACATCTGAATTGATTCCCTCATGGAAATGCGGGGCAGTCGGATAGCTCGTATAGCGCGGCACCGCGCCCGAATATTTCTTGAGGAGTTCGCCAGCCATGTCCAGTTTTGCCTTTTGTCAAGAAAATGTCGATTTCATTCCCCTGAGTAGCGGCTGCGACAGTTTGCAACTTTGACTTCAATCAAATAGCGACTTAAATTCCACGTGAATTCGTTGAGGGGCGGTGACGAAGATAAGCGGCCTAAAACGACGCGGTTTTGCCGGCATAGCTTGACGTTTGCGAAGCCCTCACTGGAATCATCGGCTCATGGATACGCTGCAGAAAACCATCCACAATTCGGACGTGCCCGTTGTCTGTCGGTCGTGTGAATCGCGCCACGGCGGCCTTTGCAGTGCGCTGACCCCGCAGCAGCTTTGCGAACTGAACCGACATTCCAGCCGCAAGAAACTGGACGCCGGAAACGAACTGCTTGGTCAGGGAGAACTGGTCACCTCTTACGGAAACATCCTGAACGGCGTCGTGAAGCTCTCGAAAATGCTGTCGGATGGACGCCAGCAGATCGTCGGACTGCAATTCGCACCCGATTTCCTCGGCCGTCCCTTCATGGCGGAAAGCCGCATGACGGCGGAGGCCGCGACCGATGTGGAAATCTGCATGTTCCCGCGCCGCGTGCTGGACCGCATGGCAACGGAAGTGCCCGGCATGGAGCGCAAGCTGCACGATCAGGCACTGAAAGAGCTGGATGAAGCGCGCGACTGGATGCTGACGCTCGGACGCAAGTCGGCCCAGGAAAAGGTTGCCAGCTTCCTTTACCTGATTGCCACGCACATAGACCCCGAAAACGATGACAAATCCTGTTTCGATTTGCCGTTGTCACGCGCCGATATTGCTGATTTCCTTGGGCTTACCATCGAAACCGTCAGCCGTCAGATGACCAAGCTGCGCAAGGATGGCATCATCCGCATCGAAAACAACCGCCACATCACGGTTCCCGATCTGCGCGCCCTGAACGAAGCCGCCGGCAACGACTGACGATACGGTTTCAGGCCGCTCGGTCGACTGTCCTCACCGGCCATGCAGCGCATGCGTGCCGCCATAGATCAGCGGCGCACGTGCCTGTGCGGGATTGAGCGCAAAACCGGCAAGAACCAGCAGAGCGGCGATGCATTTCATGATATTTCACCCTGAATACCGCTTTTTCGGCGGCCTGTTTGTTATGGCCGCACCATAACCACCAAACCGCATCCATTCGCTTAAGAACTTGGGTAAGCGGATCGTTGAGCGACAGGGTAAAGAAGGTCTTGCGACGGCGTAGCAATACGCCTGTCGACGCAGATCTTCAGCCACCGGACATCATACGGAGCACACGCCGTCTCGAATAACAGGAGCGTCGATTTTACTGCGAGGCTGGTGTCGGAACCGGTTTTTGATTTTCGGCAATCGCACGCAGTTCGGCAACGCGGCGATTGTATTCGGCTTCCGAAATCTGGCCGTTGCGACGCGCCAGGCCGAGACGCGTCATGCTCGTCTCCATCTTGGCGGCTTCGTCATCGGTCATCTGGCTGCCTGCCGCCGTCATGGGCTGGCCGAAGGTCGGATAGGTGCCGGTATCGCGCTTCTGACTGACGGCATCGCTGTTGACAGGCTGCGGACCGACAATTTCAGCCGTCGGGCGGCGCATATGGGCGGGCGCAACAATCGGCTCGGGCGCCTTGCAGGCGGCAAGCATCACGCCGGAAAGGGACAGAAGCATGATTCTCCCCGTATATTTCCCGTACTTGCCCATCTGCTTGCCCATCCGTATGTTCCGCCTCTAGGGATATCTGCCGATACCGTATCCGACTGTGAGGGCGCTTGACCGCCTCACCCTTGCTGGTGGAACTTGTATTCGTTTTCATGCAGAATGTGCAAACACAAAGATAACAAAAATGTGCAGGAGGACGGGTGCATGGCAGGCGTTGATGGCATGGGCGGAGACAAGGACGAAAAAGCGTCCGGCTTCGATGCCAGATCCGCCGAAGCATATGTGATCCGCGACCCCCAGGAATTTGCGATGAATATCGCCCGGGCGCTGGAAAACCTGGGCAAGGCGGCGTCCGAATGGCTGGCTCCGCGCGAACGGGGTGACATTCCGCAAAACAGCGCAAGCCCGATGACCGATCTGGTCAAAACCCTCTCCGACGTTGCCGAATACTGGATGGCGGAGCCGAAGCGCTCTCTGGAAGCCCAGACCCACCTGCTCTCAAGCTATTACGATCTATGGACGAAATCGGTCGCGCAGTTTTCCGGCGAGACGCCGCCTAAGCCCGAAAAGGCCGACCCCGGCAAGACCGGCCGCCGCAACCGGCGCTTTGCCGACGAAGACTGGCACGCCAATCCGTTTTTCGATTTCCTGTTAAAGACCTATCAGACCACCGTCGCCTTTGCCGACAAGATGGTCAATGAAGCCGAAGGGCTTGACGATCATACCCGCGAGAAAGCCCTGTTTTACATGCGGCAGATGACCGATGCGATTTCACCGGCCAACTTCGTGTTCACCAACCCGCAGGTGTTTCGCGAGACCGTGGCAACGAGCGGCGCCAATCTGGTCAAGGGCATGGCGCAACTGGCCGAAGATGTCGCCGCCGGCAATGGCCACCTGAAACTGCGCCAGACCGACTACAGCAAGTTCGTCATCGGTCAGAACATTGCCATAACCCCCGGCAAGGTCATTGCCCGCAGCGCTCTTTGCGAAATCATCCAGTACGTCCCCTCCACCGACAAAGCTCTCAGACGGCCGCTCCTCATCATCCCGCCGTGGATCAACAAGTTCTATATCCTCGATCTCAACCCGCAGAAATCCTTCGTCAAATGGTGCCTTGAGCAAGGCCACAGCGTCTTCATGGTGTCGTGGATCAATCCGGATGCGCAACTCGCCGACAAGAACTGGGAAGATTATATCCGCGAAGGAATAGGCTTTGCGCTGGATGCCGTCGAAACTGCGACCGGCGAAAGCGAGGTCAACACCGTCGGTTACTGTGTCGGCGGCACCCTGCTCTCTTGCGCACTGGCGCTCTACGCGCAGGAGGGTGACACCCGCATCCGTACCGCAACGCTTCTGGCGGCGCAGACGGATTTTACCCATGCCGGCGACCTCAAGGTGTTCATCGACGAAAACCAGCTTGCCGCACTCGACCAGCACATGAAGGCGGTCGGTTACCTCGACGGCTCGATCATGGCGACAGTCTTCAACATGCTGCGCGCCTCCGACCTGATCTGGCCCTATATGGTCGACAACTATCTGCGGGGCGCAGAGCCGCTGCCCTTCGACCTTCTGTACTGGAACTCCGATTCAACCCGGGTGACGGCGGCGAGCCATTCCTTCTACCTGCACAATTGCTACCTGAAGAACAATCTGGCCCGCGGCCTGATGAGCGTGGCTGGCAAGCGGATCAATCTCGGTGACGTGAAAATCCCGGTCTACGATCTGGCAACCCGCGAGGACCATATCGCGCCCGCCAAGTCGGTTTTCACCGGCGCATCCCTGTTCGGCGGCCCTGTGGATTTCGTGCTCGGTGCCTCCGGCCACATCGCCGGTGTCGTGAACCCCCCGGAGCTTGAGAAATATCAATACTGGACAGGGCAGTCACCATCCGGAGACTTTGACGCCTGGCAGGCTGCGGCCACCGCGCACAAGGGCTCGTGGTGGGTGCACTGGCAAAGCTGGATCGAAGGCCACGACAACACAAGGGTCAAGGCAAGACCGCCCGGCGCCAATGACAGACCGGTGCTCGCCGATGCGCCCGGCACCTATGTTCTGGCATGAACAGGCAGCATGCCGGGGCGCTTGCCATCCCTCACGTCGCGGTTCAATAAGTCGTCATGCAATTTTCCCCGCCCCTTACGCCCGCCACCCTCGTTACCCGCTACAAGCGGTTTCTCTTCGATGCCATTCTCGAAGACGGAACCGCGATTACCGGCTCCTGCCCCAATACCGGTTCGATGCGCGGCCTGACGACGCCAGGATCGCGGATCTGGCTTTCCGAACACGACAGCCCGACCCGCAAGTACCGCCACATGCTCGAAATGGTGGAAGCCGACGGTACCGTGGTCGGCATCAACACCGGCATGCCGAACAAGCTGGCGGAAGAAGCAATCCTCAACGGTCGCATCGAACCGCTCACCGGTTATGCGACGCTCAAACGCGAGCAGAAATACGGGCGCAATTCCCGCATCGATTTCCTGCTCTCAGGCCCCGGACGGCCCGACGCCTATGTCGAGGTCAAGAACGTGCACTTCATGCGCGAGCCGGGTCTGGCGGAGTTTCCAGATACGGCGACCAAGCGCGGCGCAAAACATCTGGAAGAGCTGGGCGACGCGAAAGAAGCGGGTCACCGCGCGGTGATGCTCTATCTCATCCAGCGCGGCGATTGCGACCGGATGCGCATCTGCGGGGATCTGGACCCGGTCTATGCTCTGGCCTTCCGCCGCGCCATGCAGCGTGGTGTCGAGGCATATGCGGTCAAATGTGACGTTTCTCCGGCACAAATTGCAGTCAGCGCGGCGGTTAAGATGGACGAAGGCCACCTCGCTGTTTTATGAACGGAGATAAGAAAGAACAGAAAGCACTATCATGGTCACCTATATCGATGCAGCCTCTGCTCCCCTGAAGAATACCGGCGTCATCCGCCTCTATAACGCGGAAGACTTTGCCGGCATGCGCAAGGCGTGCCAGTTGACGGCGCGCTGCCTCGACGAGCTTGCGGCAATCGTCAAGCCCGGCGTGACGACCGATACCATAGACCGTTTCGTTTTCGAGTTCGGTGCCGATCACGGCGCCTTGCCCGCAACGCTGAACTATCGCGGTTATACCAAATCGGTCTGCACCTCGATCAACCATGTGGTCTGCCACGGCATACCGGATAACAAGCCGCTGCGTGAGGGCGATATCGTCAACATCGACGTGACCTATGTGGTGGATGGCTGGCACGGCGATTCGAGCCGCATGTACCCGGTCGGCCAGATCAAGCGCGCTGCAGAGCGCCTGCTGGAAGTGACCTATGAGTGCCTGATGCTCGGCATCGCCGCTGTGAAGCCCGGCGTCCGCACCGGCGCCATCGGCGCTGCCATTCAGACCTATGCGGAAGCGGAACGTTGCTCCGTGGTGACGGATTTCTGCGGCCACGGCGTTGGCCGCCTGTTCCACGATACGCCGAACATTCTCCACTACGGCAAGGAAAGCGAAGGCCCGGAAATCCGCGAGGGCATGATCTTCACCATCGAGCCGATGATCAACCTCGGCAAACCGCATGTGAAGGTGCTCTCGGACGGCTGGACGGCGGTAACGCGCGACCGTTCGCTCTCGGCGCAGTACGAACATGCCGTCGGCGTCACCGCAACCGGCTGCGAAATCTTCACCCTGTCGCCCGGCGGCTTCGACCGTCCCGGCCTGCCGCCCCTTCCCAAAGCTTGAGGCAACGACCGCTCGATGGCCAAACGCCCCGTCCCGCCTTCTGCCGATCTATTGACGACATCAGGCTCCGGGGCGGGCCAAAGCGGCCTTTTCGGGCAGGATGACGAACGTCATTTTTTCGCCGACCCACAACCGGCAGCCAGAAAGACGGCATCAACTGCGCCGAAACGGGAACCGGATGCGGCCCATTATCACGGCCATCGCGACCGATTGCGCACCCGCTACCGCGACGGTGGCGACGCCGCCCTGGCCGATTACGAACTGCTGGAACTGCTGCTGTTCCGGCTGATCCCCCGCAAGGATACCAAACCCATTGCCAAGGCGCTGATTGCCCGGTTTGGAACGCTGGGCGGCGTTTTCGGCGCACCGCCAACCTTGTTGCAGGAGGTCGATGGTGTCGGCGAAGCCGTCGCACTCGATCTCAAGCTCATCGGCTCCGTTTCGCAGCGCATGCTGAAAAGCGAAATCCGCAACAAGCAGGTTCTGGGCTCCTGGTCGTCCGTCATCGACTATTGCCATGCGGCGATGGCCTATGAATCGCGCGAACAGTTCCGCATTCTGTTTCTGGACAAAAGAAACGTCCTGATTGCCGATGAAATTCAGGGCCACGGCACGGTGGATCACACGCCGGTTTATCCGCGCGAGGTGGTGCGAAGGGCGCTTGAACTGTCATCTACAGCCTTGATTTTAGTCCACAATCACCCGAGTGGAGACCCCACCCCTTCCCGCGCCGACATCGAAATGACGAAGACCATCATTGACACGGCCAAACCTCTCGGCATCGCCGTTCACGACCACATCATCATCGGCCGGGATGGCCATGTCAGTTTCAAAGGCCTGCGCCTGATCTGACGATCTTTACTTGCAAGCAACGGGAATTTTACTTGCGCCGCAACCTTTAAGGGTCGGCGCAAGGGAAAATTAACGTCTGCAAATTAGCATTTCCGAAAATAATAATATCCGGCGTTCAAGAATAGCGCCAATAAAGCGGGAGTGTGCTATGCGTAAGGGGGTACGTTTATTCCGTGACCGGTCTGGCTCGTCGGCTGTCGAGTTCGCGATTGTCGCACCGATTTTCTTTCTCGTTCTGCTGACCATGATTGCCTACGGCATCTATCTGATGGCTGCCTATTCGGTTCAGCAGGTTGCAGCTGACGCCGCACGTACGGCCGTTGCCGGGCTGAACACCGCCGAGCGACAGAAGCTCGCCCGTGATTTCGTTGCCCAGAGCAACCTCAACTACGCCTTCATGAACAAGAACCATTTCACCATCAGCGTCGATGGCGACCCCAGCAATGCCAACCAGTTCACGGTGAAGGTCGAGTACGACGCCCGCGACCTGCCCATCTGGAGCCTCTACAGCTACACGCTGCCGGAACCGGTGATCCGGCGTTTCTCCACGATCCGGATCGGGGGAGTCTGACATGAAACATGCATCCTCGCTCCTCACCCGCCTGTTTCGGGACCGTTCAGGCAACATCGCCATCACTGCCGGCCTGACCGCGCCGCTGTTCATCGGCATTCTCGCGCTTGGCGTCGATTACGGTTACCTCACCCTGCAGAAACGGCAATTGCAGCAGACGGCTGACCTGGCCGCCATCTCCGCCGCCGGAACCACCAATCCCGAACAGGCCGTCCAGCAATACTTCCAGCTCAATGGCATGAACCTTGGCGTCAAGACCGCTCAGGGCCTGCTGACGGAAAATGGCGTCGTCCCCTTCGACCCGCTGAAAGCCTTTGCCACCCGCAACGGTTACGCCGAAGTGGTGAAGGGTCACTATGAACCGGATGCAAGCCTCGCCGTCGGCAAGCGCTTTGTCGAAAATGCCCTGCCGACCAACGCGGTGAAGGTCAATATCGTCGAAAAAGGCCAGATATTCTTCGCATCTGCCTTCACCACACCACCGACGGTCTCGGCGGTCGGAACGGCATCGTCGCAAAGAATTGCCGCCTTTTCCGTTGGCTCGCGCCTGGCAAGCCTGAATGACGGTCTGTTGAACAGCCTGCTTGGCGGCTTGCTCGGCACCACCGTCTCGCTGAAACTGATGGACTACAAGGCGCTGGTCGATGCCGACGTCAACGCGCTTCACGTCATCGACGCACTGGCGCTCGACCTTGGCCTGACGGCTGGGACCTACAAGGATGTGCTGAAGACCGAAATCACCTACGGCAAGTTCCTGAACGTGCTGACCAAGACCACCGGCATTCAGCCAACTGTCGCCACCGTTTTGAAAACGCTCGAAAAAGCTGCGAACAAGACCAACGTCAAATTGCGCCTGGAGGAAATCCTCAATCTCGGGCCATTGAGCGAACAGCTCATCGGAACCGGCGAGAACCTGAAGGTGACGGCAGGCGTCTTCGATCTGATCAACGCCGCAGCCGTCGCCGGCAATGGCGGCAACCAGATTGCGCTCGATGCCGGTGCGGTCGTTCCGGGCCTGGCCTCGGTCAAGATCACGCTGGCGATCGGCGAACCGCCGGTTGAAACACCGCCCATGGCGGTTGGCGGTGTCGGCACGGTCGTTCGCACGGCCCAGACCCGCCTGTCGGTCAATGTCACCGTGGATGGACTTCAGGCAATTGCCGGCCTGAAGATCAATCTGCCGCTTTACGTGGAAGTCGCCAATGCCGAGGCGCGGCTGGCGGATCTGCGCTGCACCGGTGGCGGTCAGGGCACGGTCGATGTCGAAGTCGTTCCCGGTGTCGCCGAAATCGCTGTGGGCAATGTCGATACCAGCGCCTTCAACAACTTCGGCAAGGACCCACGCGTCACCAAGGCAGCCCTGATCGACTCCGCCCTGCTCAGCGTCAATGGCATGGCCCATATCAATGCCGGCAACATGACCAAGACCAAGCTGACCTTCCAGCAGACGGATATCACCCAGGCGAAGATCAAGAGCGTCTCGACCAAGAACACAGTGACCTCTCTGGTCAGTTCGCTGCTGACGAACCTCGATCTCGACATCAAGATCCTGTTCCTCAGCCTCGGCACCCCGACGCTGATCCAGCAGGCGCTTGCCAACACGCTGTCGCTGGTAACAGCCCCGGTAGATGCCCTGCTCTACAACACGCTGCTGGTGCTCGGGGTCAAGATTGGCGAAGCCGATGTCCGTGTCACCGATGTTCGCTGCATGCAGCCCGCGCTGGTGCAATAACCCCTCCTCCACCGCCGAACAAAAAAGCCGCCGGTTCAACTCCGGCGGCTTTTTTCATTCGATCTTGTCGGCGATCAGAAGTTGGCGATTGCCAGACGCTTCTCGTCGCGGCCGCTCTTCATGCGCTCCGACAGCAGGAACGCCAGTTCCAGAGCCTGATCGGCGTTGAGGCGCGGGTCGCAATGGGTGTGGTAACGATCCGACAGCGAGTCGGCCGTAACCGCGCGTGCACCGCCGGTGCATTCGGTCACGTCCTTGCCGGTCATCTCGATGTGGATGCCGCCCGGATGGGTGCCTTCCGCACGATGGATCTGGAAGAAGCTCTCGACCTCAGACAGGATGCGCTCGAAAGGACGCGTCTTGTAGTGGTTAAGCGTGATCGTGTTGCCGTGCATCGGGTCGCAGGACCAGACGACCTTCTTGCCTTCCTTCTCGACAGCGCGAATGAGCTTCGGCAGGTTTTCGGCAACCTTGTCGTGGCCGAAACGGCAGATCAGCGTCAGGCGACCGGCTTCGTTCGTCGGGTTCAGCGCATCGATCAGCTCGATCAGGTTGTCGGGCTGCAGGGATGGGCCACACTTCAGACCGATCGGGTTCTTGATGCCGCGGAAATATTCGACATGCGCGTGATCGAGCTGGCGCGTACGGTCGCCGATCCACAGCATGTGGCCGGACGTGGCGTACCAGTCGCCGGAGGTGGAATCGATACGCGTCAGCGCCTCTTCGTAACCGAGAAGCAGCGCTTCATGGCTGGTGAAGAAATCCGTCTCGCGCAGGCTCGGATTGTTTTCAGCCGAAATACCGATGGCCTTCATGAAGTCCATGGTTTCGGAGATACGGTCCGCCAGCTTGCGGTAACGGTCTGCCTGCGGGCTGTCCTTGATGAAGCCGAGCATCCACTGATGCACGTTTTCGAGGTTGGCGTAGCCACCCATCGCGAAAGCGCGCAACAGGTTCAGCGTCGCTGCCGACTGGCGGTACGCGTCGAGCTGGCGCTCAGGGTTCGGAATGCGCGAACCTTCATTGAATTCGATGCCGTTGATGATGTCACCACGGTAGGACGGCAACTCGACGCCGTTCTGCGATTCAATGTTGGAAGAACGCGGCTTGGCGAACTGACCGGCAATACGGCCAACCTTGACGACAGGAAGCTGTGCGCCATAGGTCAGAACAACGGCCATCTGCAGGAACGCACGGAAGAAGTCGCGGATGTTGTCAGCGCCATGTTCCAAGAAGCTTTCAGCGCAGTCACCGCCCTGCAGCAGGAACGCATTGCCTTCGGCAACGTTGGCGAGCTGCTTTTTCAGGCGACGTGCTTCACCGGCAAAAACCAGCGGAGGATAGCTTGCAAGCTGGGCTTCCGTAGCAGCCAGAGCTGCTGCGTCAGGATATTCAGGAACCTGCTGGATTGGCTTGTGTCTCCAGCTACCGGGGGTCCAATTCTGTGCCATTGTTCTTCACCTGGTTTTCACGTCCGCTCCATCCCGGGCGGCGATCTCGAAAGTTGCGCGCTTATATCTCCAAGGATCGGCTTTGCATAGCCGATCCTTCCGTGCCCCCTGGGTTTCGGGGCGTTTTGGGCCTTCAAAGCGCAGAAAAACAAATCTAAACGATTTAAATTTCTGACCGGACCTGAAGGCGCAGGGCGCAAGGCCTGAACGCAGATGATATCACGCTTGCGCGCTGACTACACGCGCTCGCCGTTGACGACGCGATAGCTCGGCGAATACATCGTGACAAGCTCTTCCGCAGCCGTCGGATGAACGGCCATCGTGCGGTCGAAATCGTCCTTCGTGCAGCCGGCCTTCAATGTAATGCCGAGAAGCTGCGCCATCTCGCCAGCCTCATGGCCGAGGATATGCGCGCCGACAACCTTACGGTCCGCCGCATTGACGATCAGCTTCATGATCGTCTTTTCCGAGCGGCCGGAAAGCGTCGCCTTCATCGGCCTGAACTGGGCGCGGTAGACTTCAAGTTCAGGATATTTCGCACCGGCCTCTTCTTCGGACAGACCAACCGTGCCGATTTCCGGCTGCGAGAACACCGCCGTCGCGATCAGTTCATGATCGGGCTTGGTCGGGTTGTTCTTGTATTCGGTCTCGATGAAGCACATGGCCTCGTGGATCGCCACCGGCGTCAGTTGCACCCGGTCGGTGACATCACCCAGCGCGAAGATGCTCGGCACGTTGGTACGAGAATAATCGTCGACGATGATCGCACCGCGCGCATCGAGCTTCACACCGGCATTCTCAAGGCCAAGGCCCTTGGTGTTCGGATCGCGGCCAAGCGCCAGCATGACCGTGTCGACCGCAAGCGTGCCGTTGTTCTTGGTGCGGGCGTTAAGACCGCCCTCGCCCTTCGTCACCTCTTCGATGACGTCGGTGAGTAGGATCTTGATGCCTTTGGCTTCCATGGCTTCGTGCAGACCACGGCGCATGTCGTGGTCGAAACGCGACAGGATTTCCTTGCCGCGATAGATCAGCGTCGTCTCGACACCGAGACCATGGAAAATATTCGCGAATTCGACGGCAATGTAGCCACCGCCGGCAATCAGGATCGATTTCGGCAGCTCTTCCAGGTGGAACGCCTCATTGGACGAGATCGTCAGTTCATGACCCGGCAGCGCCTTGTGCTCGTTCGGCGTGCCGCCGACGGCAATGACGATGCGCTCGGCCGTGAAGGTCTGACCGGTCTTCACCAGCTTGACGGTATTCGCGTCGACCAGTTCGGCACGGCTGTCGAAAATATCCGCCTTGGCGTTATCCAGTCCTTTGCGGTACAGGCCCTCAAGGCGGGTGATTTCCTTGTCCTTCGCCTCGATCAGCTTCTTCCAGTCGAAGCTGCTTTTGCCGACAGTCCAGCCAAAGCCTTCCGCATCCTCGAAATGTTCCGGGAACTGCGAGGCATAGACAAACAGCTTCTTCGGCACGCAGCCGCGAATGACGCAGGTTCCGCCGTACCGGTATTCCTCGGCGATTGCGACGCGCTTGCCGAGAGAGGCAGCCACGCGGGCGCTGCGCACACCGCCGGAACCGCCACCGATGACGAAAAGGTCATAGTCATAAGCTGTCATAGTCAAAACCCCTGCTCAAAATCACTGGCCGACCGCCTGAAGATGGCAGCGGCGCATTCGTGGCACATATAGGTGCTGCGACGCACAAATGAAAAGCCCGGTCTTGCGACCGGGCTTTGAAAATTTCTGAACGAAACGTCAGCCGATTATGGCTTCGGTGCAGCCGGTGCGCCGCCCGTTGCGTTCTGGTCTGCCGGAAGCGGAGCCAGATCGGCGCCGGCAACCTTCTGCAGTTCAGCCATGCTGGACGTGTTGAGGTCGCGGTTGATGCCTGCAGCCCAGATATCGGCAGCCTTCATCAGTTCGCGCGTAGCGATCGGGCCGTCCTTCAGGAGCTTCTTGCCGGCTTCGCTGCCGTAGAATGCAGAAATGGCCTTCAGCTCGTCGATGGTGAAGGCGCGCGCATAGGTCAGCGCAGCTTCACGCTCGAGGTCGGCACGGCGCGGTGCAAGCTCGAGAGCCTTGGCATCGACGGTCGCGCTGATGGCATCCTGAACATTCGGCGAAGCCTGGATGAGCTCGCCCTTCAGGCGCTCTGCCAGGCCCGGAAGGATGGCGTCGAAACGATCGGTAACGCCGAGAGAGGCGATTGCCTGCCGTGCGGCAGCGACATGCTCTTCCGAAATTTCCTGAGCCCGTACGGCCGTGCCGAATACGATGCCGGAAATGAGGATCGAAGCAGCGGCAGCTTTGCCCAGTCCCGCTAGTTTGACCATGAAAATCTCGCTCCTGTTATACTGCCTGCATCACGCGGGCGCCGTCCGGGCCTGCAATGATGGCAAGCGATGCCAAATTTATGAAAAGTCCGTGCTCGACGACACCGGGAATCGTGTTCAGCTCGCGTGCAAGCGCTTCTGCATCAGGAATACGGCCAAAAGATGCGTCGAAAATAAGGTGTCCGCCGTCCGTGGTGAAAGCGCTGTCTCCCATGGTGCGGGTGGTCAATTCACCGGTCAGACCGAGACGCGATGCCAGTTTTTCAATGGCGATGCGTGTCGAAACCTGCCCGAAGGGATTGACCTCGATGGGCAGCGGAAAAGCGCCCAGCGTCTCCACGACCTTGGTCTGGTCGGCAATGACGATCACGCGCTCGGAAGCCGCAGCCACGATCTTTTCGCGCAAAAGTGCGCCGCCGCCGCCCTTGACCAGCCGCAGGGCATGGTCAACTTCGTCTGCGCCATCAATGGTCAGATCGAGTTCCGGCAACTCGTCGAGAGATTTGAGCGGCACGCCGAGTTCGACGCAGAGCCGCGCAGTTCTTTCAGAGGTCGGTACGCCCTGCACTTTCAGGCCGCCCGCAACCTTTTCAGCCAGAAGTCGCACGAATTCCTCAGCCGTCGAACCCGTACCGATACCGAGACGCATGCCGTCTTCCACATAGGACAACGCGGCCTCGGCGGCCTTGATCTTCATCTGGCGGGCATCCATGTGCCTGAAACTCCGGTCTCTTGATCGTCGCCGTGCTGTTTACACGGGTCGCAGGCCAAACGAAAGCCTTTTTGCGCAGAAGAAACAGAACACTTGCCCGCGATTGCAAAGACGACGGGGATTGCCTACGGTTTGCAGCAACACCACACCAGCACGACACCGAAAGAGGCGATCTCTTGACTTCCCCGCTTGCCATCTTCGATCTCGACGGCACATTGGTCGACACTGCAACCGACCTCGTCTCGAGCCTGAACTACACCATTGCCGCCGCAGGCCTTGCCCCTGTGACCTATAACGACCTGACCCATCTTGTCGGCCAGGGTGCGCGCGTCATGATCAAGCGCGCCTTTGCGCTGCGTGAAACGCCGCTGTCGGAAGATGAGGTCGAGCCGCTCTACGAGCGTTTCATCGCCCATTACAAACATGAAATGCCTGGCGAAAGCCGCCCCTATCCCGGCATCGTCGAAACGCTGGAAAGCCTTGCCGCAGCGGGCATCACACTTGCCGTCTGCACCAACAAGACCGAAGTTCTGGCGCTTCCGCTGCTCGAAAAACTCGGCCTGACCAAATATTTCGCGGCGATTACCTGCGGCGATACCTTCGAGTACCGCAAACCAGATCCACGCCATATTCTCGGAACCATCGCCAAGGCCGGCGGCGACCCGCTGCGCTCCGTCATGGTGGGCGACAGCATCAACGATATTCTGGCGGCCAGAAACGCCGAAGTGCCGTCGATTGGCGTCACCTTCGGATACACGGATGTACCGATGTCGGAACTCGACCCGACCGTCATCATCGATGACTACAAGACGCTGACACCGGCCCTGTTCAACAAGCTGATTGCCGGCCGCGTCGCCGCAGCCTGACCATCGGCTGCACCACAAACGAAAAAAGCGCCGTCTCCGGCGCTTTTTTTATGTCTTGTCAGATCGATATCAGACCGACGAGCCACGGGCCTTCGTGGTGATGGCAAACGCCTTCTGCACGTAGCTGTCGCGATCGTAGACGTCGTTGAAATATTCGATCTTGCCGTCCTTGTTCGGCCATGCCGTGAAATAGGACACGTAGACCGGGATCTTCTGCGGCACCTGAACGGCGCGGTTCTTGCCGGAAGCGATCTGCTCGCCGACCTTATCGACACTGGTGCCGAGAACGGCGGCTGCCATGCGGCGCGGATCGACCAGACGAATACAGCCGTGGCTGAGAGCGCGCATGTCACGGTTGAAGAAGCTCTTGGCCGGCGTGTCGTGCATGTAGATCGCATGCGCGTTGGGGAAGAGGATTTTCAGATCGCCCAGCGCGTTGTCACTGCTCGGTGGCTGACGCACGGAAATGGCGTTCGTGGAGCCGTACCAGTTGACGCTGCTGGAAGACACGGCCCGGCCACCGACCTGAACCTCGTAACCCAGACGGTCGAGGTAGGACGGATCGCGGCGCAGTTTCGGCAGCATTTCATTGACGATGATCGACTGCGGAACGCCCCAGTAGGGGTTGAATTCCACCGTCTGGATTTCATCTTGGAAGAAATAGGTCTGGTTGGCCTTGGAGCCGACGACCACCTTCATGCCGAACTCTTCCTGGCCACCGTTATGGTAGTACGCCATGAAGGCAGGCTGGTTGATGAAGACGTAACGCTGGCCGAGGTCAGCCGGAAGCCAGCGAACCTGCTCCATTGCCACTTCAACCTTGGCAATGCGCGCATCGTTGGTTTCGCCAACCATGGCACGAACCGTCGCCGGACCGATGACGCCATCGGCCTTGAGACCCTGCGCGCTCTGGAATGCCTTCACCAGATCGACCAGTTCCGGCGAATAGTCCGTCGTCTGCTGGTAACCGGAGATAACGGCCGCATGCTCGGTCTTGAACGACGCCGAAGCCCGGTGTTCAATGGCCTTGACCACATTCGCCAGTTCAGCGCTGCTGTTGCCTGGCTTGAGGACCAGATCGGCAGGAACGGAAACGACATGCGCCGGATCGGTCTCGGCGCGCAGCGTCGCAAGTTCGGCCTTCAGCGCCTGATATTCGGCACTCGACGGCTCGCGGCTGCGCAGATAGGCGCCAACATCGGGGCTGAGCGAAGCAAGCTTCAGCACCGGTGCAAGGTTGACAGTCTTGCGCTTGAAATCATGATAGCCCGACAGCCGGTTCGGATCGACGCGGCCACGATTGGTGTCCTGCACGTAAGCCAGAACCTTCGCGGACAATGTCAACTCAAACTGCATCAGGGCGCGCTGATAGGCGTCCGACGCCGATGTGGAAGCGTCAGCCTGCGGTGCGGCGGCAGTGTCGCTAATGCTGGCAGTGACGTCCTTTGCCGGTGCGGAGACGGAATAGTCGGCCGGATCAAGGCCGCTGGCACCGACGGTCTCAAGGAATGCCATTGCCGCATTGGCGCGATCAGTCAACGCACCTTCTGAGACCCAGAGCTTCTTGCCGCCGGCGCCATAATAGGCTTCCAGCGCCTTGGCGATCTCGGGCGTGGCGCTGAACTTGACGCCTGCCAGACCATCCGCAAATTTGCTGGTATCGACAGCACGCGTCGCATCGGCCTTGTAGGTGTAATAACGCGGACCGGAAACGCGCGGCAGAGGCTCGGGATCGGAAGCATCGGCGCTGAGAGATCCGGACGAAGGAGACGTGACGATGCCCGCAGGTGGCATCTCGCCGCGATCACGCGCAACCTTGCCCGGACCACCGCGCAGCAGATCCATCAACGTGATTGCGTCCGCAGTGCCAGGCATGGCCGTGGAGAAGGAAAGACCGAGAGCCAGCATTACTGCTGCTGATGTTTTTCCAGATGTGACTTGCAATTTGATCCTCGTAGCACCCGGCATGTCTATCCGAAGACATGCGTCAGTTTCATGCTTTGTCTAGCCGATCGGCGGCCTGTTGAAAAGAAAACGCGCGAAGCACAAACCTGCCGCGGAATGAACTTCATGTTACAGCCGAAACCATAAAAGCGTAATTTCCAGAATTGGTCAGAACGGTTAAATTTTCATTTATTTCATTAACTTTACGACAAGACTTTGAAGATCGGCAAAGCCTGTCGCGATGGCTTTTTTACGTCTGAGGGCCGCGTAGTAAAAATGCCACGTTCCCTGCTTTTTCGCAAAGTCGGGAAATATCTGCCGCAGCTCCACGCCAACGCTTTCATTGGCGGCACGATGATTCTATATATCGGCGCGCGCGAAGCGGGCCGAGGCGCCGTTTTGGCGGAGGAAAACGAATATAAAGGCAAGATTGATGACAGCCACACGCACGGAAACCGATACATTTGGCCCTATTGAGGTTCAGGCCGACCGCTACTGGGGCGCGCAGGCGCAGCGCTCGCTCGGCAACTTCAAGATCGGCTGGGAAAAACAGCCTGCTTCCGTCGTGCGTGCACTCGGCATCGTCAAGCAGGCCGCCGCCCGCGCCAACATGGCGCTCGCCGGCCTCGACCCGAAAGTCGGCGATGCCATCATTCAGGCCGCACAGGAAGTCATCGACGGCAAGCTGACCGAGCACTTCCCGCTGGTCGTCTGGCAGACGGGTTCGGGCACACAGTCCAACATGAACGCCAACGAGGTCATCTCCAACCGTGCGATTGAAATCCTCGGCGGCGAAATGGGCACCAAGAAGCCAGTTCACCCGAACGACCACGTCAACATGAGCCAGTCGTCGAACGACACCTACCCGACCGCGATGCACATCGCCTGCGTCGAGCAGATCGTTCACCACCTGCTGCCGGGCCTCAAGCACCTGCACGCGGCGCTCGAAGCCAAGGTCAAGCAGTTCGAACACATCATCAAGATCGGCCGCACCCACACGCAGGATGCAACGCCGCTGACACTCGGCCAGGAATTCTCCGGCTACGCAGCCCAGGTTGCTTCCGCGATCGCCAACATCGAAACCACCCTGCCCGCGCTTTCCAAGCTGGCACAGGGCGGCACGGCTGTCGGCACGGGCCTCAACGCACCGATCGGCTTTGCCGAAAAGGTTGCCGACGAGATTTCCAAGATCACCGGCCTGCCGTTCGTGACCGCGCCGAACAAGTTCGAAGCACTTGCTTCGCACGATTCCATGGTCTTCTCGCACGGCGCCATCAATGCTGCCGCAGCCGCTCTCTTCAAGATCGCCAACGACATCCGCTTCCTCGGTTCCGGCCCGCGCGCCGGTCTTGGTGAACTGTCGCTGCCTGAGAACGAGCCTGGCTCGTCGATCATGCCTGGCAAGGTCAACCCGACCCAGTCCGAAGCGCTGACACAGGTTTGCGCCCACATCTTCGGCAACAACGCAGCTCTTTCCTTCGCTGGCTCGCAGGGCCACTTCGAGCTGAACGTCTACAACCCGATGATGGCGTACAACTTCCTCCAGTCGGTCCAGCTTCTCGGCGACGCCGCCGTCTCCTTCACCGACAATTGCGTTGTCGGCATCGAGGCCCGCGAAGACAACATCAGGAAGGGCGTTGAAAACTCCCTGATGCTCGTCACGGCGCTGAACAGCAAGCTCGGCTACGACATCTGCGCCAAGATCGCCAAGACCGCACACAAGAACGGCACAACGCTGCGCGACGAAGCCGTCGGCGGCGGTTACCTCACCAACGAGGAATTCGACCAGTACGTTCGCCCGGAAAACATGATCGGCCCGAAATAAGCCGATCGCGATTTTCACTGACAGTCAGGAACGGGCCTTCGGGCCCGTTTTTTTGTTGGGTGGATAGAAAGAGTTTGCTCCCATCCCCAATGACCGATTTGATTCTGAGCCGGGTGCGATCAGGGACTCGTCTCAAGGCGCAGGCGCAGGCGCGTCGTGGCCTGACTACGTCCGTAGCACCGCAAGGGTGATTTCCTGGAGCGCGGCATGATGGCAGACCTTGGGCCACTTCGTTCAGCCCATCAAACCGGAGTCACCAAACAAAAAGGGCCGCTTTCGCGGCCCTTTCGAATTCTTAAACCAGACGGCTCTGCTCGAGCGCCGCTTCAACGAAGCTGGCGAACAGAGGGTGTGGATCGAGCGGACGGCTTTTCAGTTCCGGGTGGTACTGAACGCCGATGAACCACGGATGGTCAGGGTATTCCACCGTCTCAGGCAGAACGCCGTCCGGTGACATGCCCGAGAACACCAGGCCGCAGTTTTCCAGGCGATCCTTGTAGTCCACGTTCACCTCGTAACGGTGGCGGTGACGCTCGGAAATATCGGTCGAACCGTAGATTTCGGCAATCTTGGTGTCTTTCTTGAGCGATGCCTTGTACGCGCCAAGACGCATCGTGCCGCCGAGATCACCCTTCGCGTTGCGCTTCTCCAGCTCGTTGCCCTTCACCCATTCGGTCATCAGACCGACAACCGGCTCCTGCGTCGGACCGAATTCGGTCGACGAGGCTTTTTCGATACCGGCGAGATGACGGGCCGCTTCGACGACTGCCATCTGCATGCCGAAGCAGATGCCGAAGTAAGGCACCTTGCGCTCACGGGCGAACTGCGCCGCCATGATCTTGCCTTCGGAACCGCGCTCGCCGAAACCACCGGGAACGAGGATCGCATTGACCTTTTCCAGATAAGGCGCCGGATCTTCCTTTTCGAAGACTTCCGATTCGATCCACTCAAGCTTGACCTTGACGCGGTTGGCGATGCCACCGTGATGCAGCGCTTCGATCAGCGACTTATAGGCATCCTTGAGACCGGTATATTTGCCGACGATGGCAATGGTCACTTCGCCTTCCGGCGTATGGATGCGGTCGCAAACCTCTTCCCACTGCTCCAGACGCGGCTTCGGTGCAGGCTCGATGCCGAATGCTGCCAGAACCTCGTTGTCGAGGCCTTCCTTGTGGTAGGCCATCGGCACGTCGTAGATGTTGGCAACGTCGAGCGCCTGAATAACGGCCGATTCGCGCACGTTGCAGAACAACGAAAGCTTGCGGCGTTCCGCTTCCGGGATTTCCCGGTCTGCACGCACCAGAAGAATGTCAGGGTGAATACCGAGTGCCTGCAGTTCCTTGACGGAGTGCTGGGTCGGCTTGGTCTTCAGCTCGCCTGCAGCCGGAATGTACGGCATCAGGGTCAGGTGAAGATAGATCGCCGTGCCACGTGGCAGGTCGTTACCGAGCTGACGGATCGCCTCCATGAACGGCATCGCTTCGATGTCACCCACGGTACCGCCGATTTCGCAGATGACGAAGTCGTAGTCGTCATTGCCCTCGATCACGAAATCCTTGATTTCGTTGGTCACGTGCGGGATCACCTGAACGGTCGCGCCGAGATAGTCGCCGCGGCGTTCCTTGTCGATGATGTTCTTGTAGATGCGGCCAGTGGTGATGTTGTCGGTCTTGGTCGCCGAACGCCCTGTAAAGCGTTCATAATGGCCAAGATCGAGGTCCGTCTCGGCACCGTCATCCGTCACAAACACTTCACCGTGCTGTGTCGGGCTCATTGTGCCGGGATCGACGTTCAAATAGGGGTCGAGTTTACGAAGTCGCACCCGATAACCACGGGACTGCAACAACGCTCCGAGTGCTGCGGCCGCAATGCCCTTTCCAAGAGAGGAGACCACGCCGCCTGTGATGAATACATATCGCGCCATGGGATTCACCGGATACCTTTTTACCTTTGATTCCGCCAGCCCAAAATTCATGCTTTTGCAAATTCGCTGTTGACGAACGTGCAGTTCCACTGGCCGGAATGCGAACAAAAGAAAACCGGCAGGCTTTTGGCCTGCCGGAGCGTCAAACTTGAACCGGGCTTACTGTCCGGTCGGAACTGCGTTCGGGTCCGCCTGCTGAGCGGGAGCCGCCGGGGCTGGTGCCGGGGCGGCTGCGCCACCAGCGGCCGGAGCCTGGCTGGTAGAAGGAACGCCGTTGTCGGCCGGAGCCGGTGTTGCTGGCGTCGTGGCCGCCGGGCCGAGCGTATCGAGAATGCCGTTACCCTGACCCTGCGTGGCCGGAATACGGTTCAGGATATCGGTCGGGCGTGCTTCGTAGCGGGTCAGAAGACCAAGACCGAGCGAGGTGATGAAGAACAGCGCGGCAAGAATGCCGGTCGTCCGCGTCAGCGCATTGGCCGTTCCCCGTGCGGACATGAAGCCCGAACCGCCGCCGATACCAAGGCCGCCGCCTTCAGAACGCTGGATCAGAACGACGCCAACCAGCGCCAACACGATCATGAGGTGAATAACAATCAAAACGGTCTGCATGACAATCCATTCCATGCCCCGAAAGGAGCACCATAAAGAAGGTTTTGCGGCTCTTTACATGAGGTAGCGGCTTATTCCAAGCCCCCGTGACAGGAAACCGTGTTTCAAGCCGTCAGTTGCTCGTATGCCGCATAGATGGAAAGGAAGTCCGACGCTTTCAAGCTCGCCCCACCGATCAATGCACCATCGACGTTTTCGACACCCATCAATTCGAGCGCATTGGACGGCTTTACTGAGCCGCCATAAAGGATTCGCATCTTGGCGCCTTCGCCACCGAAGCGCTTGACGAGTTCGTCGCGCATGAAGGCGTGCGCCTCGCGCACGTCCTGAACGGTCGGCGTCAGGCCGGTGCCGATGGCCCAGACCGGCTCATAGGCGATGACAGTATTTTGCGCCGTCGCACCATCCGGAAGCGAACCGGCAAGCTGGCGCTTGAGGATATCGAGCGTCTGGCCTGCCTTGCGCTCATCGGCCGTCTCGCCGATGCAGACGATGGCAACCAGTTCGGCCGCATGTGCAGCCTCTGCCTTGACCCGCACCAGATGGTCGGTCTCCGCATGGTCGGTGCGACGCTCGGAATGGCCAACGATCACGTGGGTACCAAAGCAATCGGCAATCATCTCGGCGGAAATATCACCGGTATGGGCACCCGAAGCGTTCTGATGGCAATCCTGCGCGCCGATCAGCAGCGGGCTATCGTCGCAAAGCGCGGTCGCTACGTAAAGCAGCGTCGAAGGCGGGCAGATCAGTGCGTCCACTTTTTCGGACAGCGCGCCCTTGACGCCTTCGGCCATGGCCTTGATCTGATCGAGGGATGAACGGGTGCCGTTCATCTTCCAGTTTCCGGCAACGAGCGGTCGAACATTCGGCGTCATGCGTATCTAATCCTCTGCTGAAACGGGGTCCACGCCACCCTGGCAGCGTTACCCCTCTCCCCTTGCCCCGATCGCGGTTCGCCCTGCGACGGACAGCCTTAAAAACTCCGACACTCCCTTTAGCCGCAGCCAGTGGCAATTGGTATAAAAAAGCGCCGGTTTGGTTCAGAACCGTGGTTAATTTTGCCGAAATCACGCAAGTTTCATCGATAACGGCAATAAAACACCCGTCAACGGCTCAAAATCCAGTTCAGCACCGCCCGCCAGTCGGTCATGCGCACCGGCGTTCCATGCCCGCCGGTCTGGAAAACCGAAAACCGCGCCGGTTGCCCGGCCTTGAGCATGGTGCGGAAAATCGTTGCCTGCTGATCGGCTGAATAGACCTTGTCGACGCTGCCATGGGTAAACCACACTGGCTTCTTCGCCCTGGCGAAAGCGCTCTTCGGGAATTCGGGATCGACCGCACCGCCAAGAATGGCCATGCCCTTGAGATCGGCAACGGCAGTGGCGTCGCGGCTGATGCCGTAGCAGATGAAGCTGCCCATCGAGGCACAGGTGAGAATGACCGGCTTGCCCCCGGAACTGCGCTTTGCGTCGGCAATCAGCGCGGCAACATCTGCAACACCCTGCGCATCGAAAGAGCGGACGCTCGGCACATAATAGGTGCCGCCATTGGCAGCGGCGAGGTTCTTCAGCCGGTTGAAATTGCCGCCGAAGGTATAATCGTTCATGCCAAGTCTCCGGTCGCCACCGCGCCCGTGGATGAAGATGACGGTGAAGGACTGCCCGGAGGCCGGCCCGACACGTCCGACCTCGACTGCCCTGCCCCCGGCCGTGACGGTTTCGAGCGCCTGCACCCTCTTGATACCCATATCGACATATTGCCGTTTCACGCGGCGCTCGGGCACCTCGTCGCGGCCGTTGATATCGCGCATTTCGTCGTAGTCGAGAACTTCCGAAGCTCCGCCGTCGGCGGTGGAAAGCACCGTCTGACCCGAGAACAGATCGTCCTTGAAAGGCTTGAGCGGCCCGCCCGATGTCTGCGCGGCGACCGGCATCACCGCAACAGTCAGGCAAAAAAGAGTACAAAACGTGAAATGAGCTGTGGACATGCCTTGCTGAACCGTTCCATTAGTTGGCCTGAGACTTGCCATCGCGACGGCGGCGGCGCAATCCTCCTGTTGCGAAACCCTGACATATTCAGTCGTGCAGGAGGCCTCGCCTTTGGCCGACCGGGCGGATTGTAGTGTTTCGCGCTATACTCGCGCCGATTCGCATGGCGAAATTCTGACGACACGATAAGACTTGAACCTTGGGCACGATGGACGACAGCAACGATCTTTTCTCCGGTCTACCGGCAGCACGGCGCTATGAAACGGAAACGCAGGGCGAACCGGCGCAGCCGGCAAACGCCAATACGCAGCCGAAGCCCGCAGCCGTGACACCTGTTGCCGCGCCGGCCGCGACATCCGTTGCGCCGCCCGTGTCATCATCCGGTGACGACTACGGCGCGTCCTCGATCCGCGTACTCGAAGGCCTAGAGCCGGTGCGTATGCGCCCCGGCATGTATATTGGCGGCACCGATGAAAAAGCGCTGCACCATCTGTTTGCCGAAGTCATCGACAACTCGATGGACGAAGCCGTTGCCGGTCACGCCAATTTCATCGAGGTTCATCTCGATGCCGAGGGTTTCCTGACGGTCAGCGACAACGGTCGCGGTATTCCGGTGGAAAACCACCCACAGGTTCCCGGCAAGTCGACGCTTGAAGTCATCATGACCAAGCTGCACGCCGGCGGCAAATTCGACGGCAAGGCCTATGAAACCTCCGGCGGCCTGCACGGGGTCGGCGTCTCCGTCGTCAACGCGCTGTCCGACCTGCTGGAAGTGGAAGTCGCCCGTAACCGCAAGCTCTATCGTCAGCGCTTTTCACGCGGCCTGCCGCTTGGACCGCTGGAAGAGCTTGGTGACGTGCACAACCGTCGCGGCACCCGCGTTCGCTTCCATCCCGATCCGGAAATTTTCGGACCGCACGCCAAGTTCGAAGCTGCCCGCATTTTCCGCATGGCGCGCTCGAAGGCCTATCTGTTCGGCGGCGTCGAAATCCGCTGGAGCTGCGATCCGGGCCTCGTCCAGCAGGGCGGCGAAATCCCGGAAAAAGCGGTTTTCCATTTCCCTGGCGGTCTGAAGGATTATCTGTCTGCCACGCTTGGCAAGGAATTCACCGTCACCCGCGAAATCTTTTCGGGCCGCACCGAAAAGACTGGCGGCCATGGCGCACTGGAATGGGCGGTCACCTGGTATGGCGGCGACACGCAGCTACATTCCTATTGTAACACCATCCCGACGCCCGAAGGCGGCACCCACGAAGCCGGTCTGCGCATTGCACTGACCAAGGGCCTCAAGAACTATGCGGAGATGACGCAGAACAAGCGCGCCAAGGAGATCACCACCGATGACGTGATGATTTCCGCCGTTGGCATGTTGTCCGTCTTCATTCGCGAACCGGAATTCGTCGGGCAGACCAAGGACAAGCTTGCGACCGTCGAGGCGCAGCGTATCGTCGAAAACGCCCTGCGCGACCCCTTCGACCATTACCTAACCGGTAACCCGGCGGAAGCCGACAAGCTGCTGGAATGGGTGATCGAGCGCGCTGAAGAGCGTCTTCGCCGCCGCAAGGAAAAGGAAGTCAACCGCAAGACGGCCGTGCGCAAGCTGCGCCTGCCCGGCAAGCTGGCGGACTGCGCCCAGAACACCGCCGAAGGTGCTGAACTGTTCATCGTCGAGGGCGACTCGGCTGGCGGTTCGGCCAAGCAGGCGCGTAACCGCGCCAATCAGGCCATTCTGCCGCTGCGCGGCAAGATCCTCAACGTCGGTAGCGCCAGCCGTGAGAAGCTCTCTGCCAACCAGCAGATTGCCGATCTCATTCAGGCGCTCGGTTGCGGCACGCGCACGAAATATCGCGAAGAAGATCTGCGTTACGAACGCATCATCATCATGACCGATGCCGACGTCGATGGCGCACATATCGCATCGCTGCTGATCACCTTCTTCTATCAGGAAATGCCGGAACTGATCCGCGGCAACCATCTCTACCTCGCGGTACCGCCGCTCTACGTCATCCGTCAGGGTGCGAAGACCGCCTATGCCCGCGACGACGCCCACCGCGCCGAACTGATGGAAACGACCTTCAAGGGCCGCAAGGTCGAAATCGGTCGCTTCAAAGGCCTTGGCGAGATGATGGCCGCACAGTTGAAGGAAACCACCATGGACCCGGCAAAGCGCACGCTGCTGCGCGTCGAGATCGATGATGTGGATTTCGAAGGCACCCGCGAAGCCGTGGACAACCTGATGGGAACCAAGGCCGACGCCCGTTTCCGCTTCATCCAGGAACGCGCCGCCTTCGCCGAAAACCTGGATATCTGACGCTTGAGCGCAGAGCCATTCGAGCGGCCCGTTCTGCGGGCCGCAATTTTACTTCCCCTTACGTGAACGCTTTATCCTCTCGCGCGTTTTCGCCCGGCCTGATACTGTCGGGGCGGGAGCAAAAAAAGACGTGACTGCAATCTGGGTCGTCATAGCCATTCTGTCGCTGGTCCTCGGGTCCAGCCTTTTTGTCGTTGTCAGCAAACAGCTCGAAAAAACCAGTCCGAAGCGCCCTTCCCGCGCCTTGCCGGTGCATGAAAACCGCACCCCGCTCGACCGTCACTGGCAGGTGATACGCAACGGACGCAATGAGCGAAACGCGCTCTGCCTCCTGCAATCCAACCTCGATGCCTTTGCGGTGCGCGTTGCCACGGCACGCGCCGCCGGACGCAGCCTCGACCTGATGTATTATATGTGGAACGCCGATCTGGCCGGTCGGCTGATGATGCGGGAAATCGTCGCCGCCGCCGACCGTGGCGTTCGCGTGCGCCTTCTTCTCGACGATCTCGGGGTATCGATCTCCGACCGCGTTTTCCACGCCATCGACCGGCATCCGAATATCGATCTCAGGCTGTTCAACCCGACGCGGGCACGCGAAAACGCCCTGCATCGTGGCATCGAACTTCTGCTGCGCTTCGGCAGCGTCAATCGTCGCATGCACAACAAGGCATGGATTGCCGATGGACGCGTCGCAATCGTCGGTGGCCGCAACATTGGTGACGCCTATTTCGACGCGGCAGAGCAGGCCAATTTCCGCGACTTCGACATTCTTGGTTTTGGCAAGGTTGTCGAGGATGCCTCGCTGATCTTCGACGACTACTGGAACAGCGCCGCAGCCGTGCCGGTTCGCTCTCTTCTGGCGCGTCGGCCGAACAAGCTCGCCAGATTGCGCCGCGACCTTGCCGCCCTTCCGAAGAGCGATGCGGCCAAGCCCTATCTGGCCCGTGTCGAAAAACAATATGACAACGGCAACTTCCTGATGTCCGACCGGCTTCATTGGGTCGATGCCGCCGACGTGCTGGCAGATCCGCCTGAAAAGGCCACGGGAAAACGGCGCCAGGGTCACAATTTCCTGATGGAGACGCTGCTGCCGCTGCTTGAAGCCGCACAGCAGAATCTGCACATCACCTCCCCCTATTTCATTCCCGGCAAGCAGGGCGTCGCGACCTTCTCCGGACTGGCAAAGGACGGGGTCTGCGTCAACATCCTGACCAATTCGCTGGGAGCAACGGATGTCGCCGCCGTTCACGGCGGTTATGCCCGTTATCGCAAGCCGCTTCTGGCCGGTGGTGTCATTCTTCACGAGTTGCGCCCACGCGCCGACCACCAGCCGCTGTCGCTGCGTGGTTCGGGTCAGGCGAGCCTGCACACAAAGGCCTTCACCCGGGATGGAGAAACCGGTTTCGTCGGCTCGCTGAATTTCGATCCACGGTCCATGTCACTGAACACGGAAATGGGCGTGCTGTTCTCCTCGCCTGCCCTTGTCGAGATGATGGATGCCGTCTTCTGCGAGGAAACCAACAGCTCCATGAGCTTTCAGCTCGAAATGACCAGGGGCAACCGCATTGTCTGGTCATGCACGGAAAAAGGCGAACCGAGGCGTTACAGCAGCGAGCCGAACGCCCCGCCGGCACGCCGGCTGATTGCCTGGGTCATGGGCCTGCTGCCGCTGGAATCGCAGCTCTGACGATGAAAGGTGACATCAGGCGGCTGCGGCCTTCGCACCCGCCTTGGCAAGCTGGATCTGCACCAGCGTGTCGAGGTTCTGGTTGACGCGGCAATAGAACTCCTCGTCGATGAACGGCCGCAGCATGAAGTCGTTGCCGCCAGCCTTGAGGAAACGCGCTGATAGAAGCCGGTTGGTCGAAGACGACACACCGATGATGCGCAACTCGTGCGATCCACGCATGGTGCGTATGCGGCGCGTCAGTTCGAAACCGTCGATATCGGGCATGTTGTAATCTGTGACAACAAGGCCGATATCCGGATTGGCCTTGAGGATTTCGAGTGCCTTTGCACCGCTGTCGGCAAGGCTGACGCGGAAATTGTAGCGCTTGAGGCGGCTGGACAACAAGGCACGCGCTGTCGGGCTGTCATCGACGATCAGCACGTGGTGACGATGATTGGTCAGGAACCGGCAGACGGATTCCGTCAGCATGTCGACGGCGAAGATATTGTCCTTGAGAATGTAGTCGACCACGTTCTTGGCGATCAGCGTTTCGCGGGTCGCCTCGTGGAAGGTGCTGGTAAAAACGATGGTCGGGATCGACAGGTCGATCAGATATTCGAGCGCCTCGCCGTTTTCCGCACCCGGCAGATTGATGTTGGAAATCGCCAGCGTCACCGGATCGGAGGAGCGCTCGTAGCACTCCTGCAACTCCTCGAACGAGCGGCAGATTTCGACGGTGACACCCAGCAGCTCTCTCAGCCGCATGCTCACCATCTGGGTAAAGACATTGGTGTCTTCCGCCAGCAGAATACGATTGTTCGTAAAAGGTACGCCGGAATATTGCATTCCGGTAATTCCGAGAAAGTTCATGTGCCCCAAGCCCCCGTCTTTTCACGGGAAAAATAGCCGGGACCATTTGCCGAATGATTAATCGCATTTTCGCCGCGCAACGAGTTTGCGGACATGATTACTCAAAAGAAAATACGGCCCCGAAGGGCCGTATTCATCGCGTTCGAATGGGGTGCCGGTCAGCCACGCAAAGCCACGTTGTCGGTATCGAACGGGCTCTCCTGAACGACCTCGGCATCGTAGAGAACGCCGAGAATACGCACCTTGAGTTTGGTGCCGATGGCAGCATGTGCAGGCGCCAGCATGGCAAGCGCCACCGACTTGTTGATACGCCAGCCGAAACCGCCGCTTGTGACGCGTCCCACCAGTGCGCCGCTTTCGTCGTAGATCGCTTCCGACCCACGCGCATCGACATCGCTATTGCCTGAAACGATCAGCGTCGAGAAGATCCATTTGACGCCTGCCTCCTTGTAGGCAACCAGCGCATCGCGGCCGATAAAGGATTTTTCCGGACGCAGGAAACGGTCGAGACCGGACTCATAGGCGTTGTATTCCACCGAAAGCTCACGCCCCATGTTGCGGTAGGACTTTTCGACAGCCATCGACACCATCGCCCGGATGCCGAACGGCTTGATGCCGAATTCAGCCCCCGCCTCCATCAACCGGTCGAAGATGTAATTCTGCATTTCGATCGGGTGGTGCAGTTCCCAGCCGAGTTCACCGACAAAGTTGACGCGCAAGGCATGAGCGGTGGCGACACCGACGGAAATCTGCTTTGCCGTCAGCCACGGGAAATCCTTGTTTTCAAGACTGGTACGCGTCAGCTTCTTCAGAAGATCGCGCGACTTCGGCCCTGCCAGCACCAGCACCCCGTATTTCTGGGTAATGGGCTGCAGCACGACCGACCCGTCACCCGGCAGCAGCCGGAACAGCGTATCGTGGTCATGGGCCTCCAGACCGCCCGCCGAAACCAGGTAGAAACGGCCCGGTGCCCATTCGTAGACGGTGAACTCCGCCTTCACACCACCATTCGGCGTCAGAAGATGGGTCAGCGCGATACGGCCGCGCTTCTTCGGCACCGTATTGGCGAGAATACTGTCCAGCCAGGCGCGAGCGCCCGGACCCGAAACTTCCATTTTGGCGAAAGCCGACATGTCGAGCACGCCGACATTCTGGTGAACGTTCTTCACCTCGTTGCCGACATGCTCGAAATAGTTTGAGCGGCGGAACGACCACTTTTCAACGAAACGGCCATCATCCAGCGGTGGCGCGTAGTTGTGGCTGGTGATGACATCGACGCCAACACCCTTTTCGCTCTCCGGCAACTCGTAGCCTTCGGGCGCATACCAGTTGGCGCGTTCCCAGCCATAGACGGAACCGAACACACCGCCGAGCTTCTTCAGGCGGTCGTAAACCGGTGTCGTCTTCAGCGGGCGGGCCGCCGAACGCTCCTCATCCGGGTAGTGCATGGTGAAGACGTTGGCATAGGCCTCCTCATTTTTGGCAATGAGATAGCCTTCCGTCGCGTAAGGTCCGAAGCGTCGTGGATCGACACCCATCAGATCGAGCGTCGGCTCCCCATCGACAATCCATTCGGCAAGCTGCCAGCCGGCACCACCGGCAGCAGTGATGCCGAAGGAGTGGCCCTCGTTCAGCCAGAAGTTCTTGAGCCCCGGCGCCGGACCGACAATCGGGTTGCCATCCGGCGTATAGGCGATCGCGCCATTATAGACCTTCTTGATGCCGACCTCGCCAAAGGCCGGAACACGCACCATCGCCGCCTCGATATGCGGCATCAGGCGGTCGAGTTCTTCCTGGAACAGCTCGTATTCGCTGTCGTCGGAGGGACCGTCGACATAACAGACCGGTGCACCAACTTCGTATGGGCCAAGGATCAGGCCACCGGCCTCCTCACGCATGTACCAGGCGGAATCGGATTCGCGCAGCACGCCCATTTCCGGCAGGCCCTGCTTGCGACGTTCCAGAATGGCCGGATGCGGTTCCGTGACGATATACTGATGCTCCACCGGAATGACGGGAATATTGATGCCGACCATCTCGCCTGTCTTGCGGGCAAAGGAGCCGGTACAGGAGATGATATGCTCGGCAATGATCTCGCCCTTATCCGTTATCACCTTCCAGTGACCGCCTTCAAGCTGTTCGATACCGGTAACGGAGGTGTTGCGGTAAATGGTGGCGCCGCGATCACGCGCCCCCTTGGCCAGCGCCTGCGTCAGATCGGCAGGCTGGATGTAACCGTCGTCGGGATGCTGGATGGCACCGAGAAGCCCTTCCGTCTCGCAGAGCGGCCAGACTTCCTTGATCTGTTCGGGGGTGAGGATATTGACCTTGATGCCGATGGTTTCGGCAATGCCGGCATAATACATATATTCGTCCCAGCGATCTTTGATCCGGGCGAGACGAATGTTGGAGACTTTCGCAAAACCGACATTCATGCCGGTTTCTTCCTGAAGCTCCTCGTAGAACTTCACCGAGTATTTGTGGATCTGGCCGACCGAGTAGCTCATGTTGAACAGCGGCAAGAGGCCCGCCGCATGCCATGTCGAGCCGGATGTCAGTTCCTTGCGCTCGATCAGAACGCTGTCGCTCCAGCCCTTTCTGGCAAGATGATAGAGCGTCGACACGCCAACAACGCCGCCGCCGATCACCACTGCCCGTGCATGTGTCTTCATTTACAGAACCCCTCATGAGCGCCGGCCTCGTGCAAGTGTGCCGACAAATCGATGAGGAGAATATGAAGCGACTGATTTGCGTTCAGCCGCCTGATTGCGACATGGCCAATGGGTGCTGCGACAGGGCTGAAAATGCCGTCATCCGTCTGTCGGTGGGTCGCCGTCTCCAGACGTAGACACGACGCCCCACCACAGAAGATCTTACCGACGCGCCTCGGACACGGACTTGCTGGGCTGTTCGGCGCCCTTGTCATCCCTGTTGTCTTCCTTCGGCGTCTGCGCGACCTTCGCCGATGCGGCAGCGGTACGCGACACAACCGTCTTGTCGCCTTCCTCTTCAAGGATTGCCGCCAGCATTTGCGGGTTGTTTTCACCATCCACGTGGATGTTCAGATTGCGCTGCGGGAATGGAATTTCGATGCCTTCCTCGCGGAAGCGCTTGAGGATGGCGATACGCAATGCGTTCTTGACGGTCAGACCGCTGGAGAGGTCAGCGAGATGGAAACGCAGTTCGAAATCCAGGGCGAAATCGCCAAACCGCATGAATTCCACATGCGGTTCCGGATTGCGCAGCACCGGCGGCTGCGCCCGTACCAGCTCGAGGAGAATATCCATCACCTGCTGCGGATCGGCATTGTAGGACACCGAAACTGGAATTTCCGCACGCATGATGCGGTTGCGGTGGGTCCAGTTTCCGACAGAGGCGTTGATGAATTCCGAGTTCGGCACGATGATTGACTGCCCACGGAAGGTTTCGATTTCGGTCGCACGCACCGACAGGCGCTTGACGGTGCCCTCGGTCGTGCCTGTCACCACCCAGTCACCAACCTTGAATGGGCGCTCGACCAGCAGGATGAGGCCGGACACAAAGTTCGACACGATGTTCTGCAGGCCAAAACCGATACCGACCGACAGTGCCGAGGCGACCAGCGCCAGACTGGAGAGATTAAGCCCCGCCGACGAAACGCCGAAGATCGCCGCAACGGCAATACCGAGATAACCGATACCCGTCTTGACGGAGTTGCGCACGCCGGCATCCACCTGACCGCGCGCCATAACGTTGTTATCAAGCCACTTCTGGAACCAGCGGGTGATGGTGTAGCCGATGGCGAAGACCATAACGCCACCGAACAGCCCAAGCAGCGAAATCGAGGCGTTGCCGACGGTAATGCCTGTCAGCAGACGATACGCCCAGCTTTCGATGTCGCCCGGCTGGAAACCCCAGGAGAACAGGATGAGCGGCACACCGAAGAACAACGCGACGACATAGATGCCGAGACCGGCGGCAAGACCGGCCTGATCGAGCGGCACCGGGCCGAGATTATAGCGCCGCTGCAGGAAGCGGCCGGCCAGGGATTCGGCAAAAGCGCCCTGTCGGGAAATCGCCTTGCCCGAGAGGATGCCGATATACATCGTTGCCAGAACCGCGCCTGTCGCGACGATCTGCGTGGCTAGGAAGCGCGCAAGGCCGACATAACCGGTGAGGCACGCGCCGATGAGAATGAGGCCACCAACCCGCAGCAGAATGACGAGCCAGCGCGGCAGGCGCTGGTTGCCGGTATCGTGGTCCTGCCCCTCGCCGATGACCGGTCGCAGGAACGACACGGCGAGAAGAATGACGCCGATGGTCACAGACGCAATGAAGCTCTTGGCCACGGTGACTATCAGAGGCGAATAGAGCGTCTCGCTGATGGTTCCGAACAGATAATCGAGACCATTGACCAGCGCCATCAGAACGACGGCTGTCGAGAGCGTATGCGCGCCCTTGTTCGAGACCTGCAGCAAACGCCATTCCGGCTGCGTTGGCGCAAAGATCGCGTAGCTCAGCCGCGATACGAAATAGACGAAGCCGATGATCGCCATGGCGCCGAACAGGATCGGCGCGATGTCGGACCGCAGGACGTTGAAATTGTCTAGAAAGAAGGCCGAGGTGATGAGGAACAGGAACAGCGAGAGCGACTGAACCATCGTCGACCAGAAGGCAAGCGACAGACGTCGCAGATAAGACGGTTCACCCGAAAACGCCCGCCGGTCCATGCGGCTGCCGAAAAAGCGATAGCCGCCGACCAGGAACAGCATCGCTGCCATGACGGAAAGCGCCACCGCGCCGAACATCGGAAGGCGCTTGTAGTTCCAGACGAACGTTACCCAGCTGCTGACGGCGTTGTTGAGATTGGAGAGTTCGTCGACAAAGGCAGACGTGGCTTCTGTAAATGTGGCTGCGGACAGGTCCGTCCGCTTGAACAGTGTCGCGGCAAACAGTGCACGGCGGACAGCCGTGATATTGTTGGAAATCTGCGCCGCATTGGTGGCGATGCTATCCACCTCACCGGCAATGGCATTCACTTCGGCCCGTTCGGACGTCAGACGGGTGCGCTCTTCGGTAACGACGCTGGCTTCGGGCGCCTGCCCTTCGGCTGGCGGTTCGCCAAGCGCATCAAGCCGGGCCTTGATCTGGTCGAGGCGCGCACGCAGCTTGCTGTTGGTCGCACCCGCATCACCGGCGATCTGGTCGACCTGCCCCTTCATATCCACCAGCTTGGCATCGTCGTTGCCACCCGCCTCGATCTGGCTGGTCACTCTGGCGACATCTGCCTTCCAGCGTTCGAGATCGGTTTTGGCCTGCTCGGAAACCGATTGCTGGATTCCGACAGCGGTTGGCGGCGTTTCCTCCTGGGCGGAAGCCTGCATTGCGGAAAAGAACAATCCGCCAATGAGGGCCAGCACAATCGCCCCGATGAATTTATGCCGCTTGTCAAACATCAACCGCACTCCGTTCCTTTCCGTCGTCTCGATCATCGCACCCGGCCCGTCAATGCCCGACACCTTGAAAACTACCCGCAAAAGGGGTGTTTCCCCAAGGATTGCCTTGCCTTCCAACGCGAGAATCACCACCTTTGATATTGCAGCAATCATGGGAGGAAATCATGGAATCTGCTGGCATTGGCTGGATTGCAGCCATCATCATCGGTGGCATCGCCGGGTGGCTCGCCGAACAATTCATGAAAAGCAATATGGGTGTTTTCATGAACATCCTACTTGGAATCGTCGGCGCGGTCGTCGCCAACGCCATTCTTGCCGTTTTCGGAATCGTTTTGACGGGCTGGCTCGGTTATCTCATCGCCGGATTCGTCGGCGCATGTATTTTGATCGCGATCGGGCGAATGTTCAGACGCGGATAGCGAAAAAAAAGAAAAGCCGGAAAACCCCGGTTTTCCGGCACTTTTCGCGATTGCCGAAATTTTTCTGTCATAAAAATCGAAGAAAATTCATTTCGGCGCTAGACAACCAGAATGATCCTCTTTATACGGCCTCTCACACCGCCAGACGGCGGGCGGCGGGTGATTAGCTCAGTTGGTAGAGCAGCTGACTCTTAATCAGCGGGTCGTAGGTTCGAGCCCTACATCACCCACCAAATTCTCTCAAAAAGACAATACGTTGCTGATTTTCGTTAAAGCGCTTTCGAGGCGCTTGGCGTAGCGGTTTCAGCCTGAACGTGGTCCAAGGACTACACAGTTCGCGCTTAAATCCGAGATAGTGTTTTCTTCGAAATTCTGTGTCATCGTTATTGCGGTGTGACGAAAGCGGAGAAACAATTGCAGTTTGAATACACCCCTCCCCAAACCACCTTTGAGGAAGCATTTGGGGGCTTTAATTCAATCAATGCATTCGGCCCCATAGCGGCCGGAGATGACGAACGTTTTTTGGATTTTTTGCAAAAAACACAAGCGCCACCAAGAACACCCATTTATATTAACTCTACAGGTGGTGACGTAGAGAGTTCAATAAACATAGGTCGAATGGTAAGAGATAGCTGGCTCTCTACTAATGTGGGCCAATATATTCTGGATGAGGACCTATCAGATGAACTCACCAAAAAGAGAAAGCTATTACCCGCACGTTGTTTAAGTGCGGCAACGCTCATTTATTTGGGTGGTCGTTTGCGCTATCTCAATCAAGATTCAGAATTTGGCGTCCATCAATTTTCTTTTAGAAATCCCTCACCAAGGCATCTTGCGCAATCGCAAATTCTCTCCGCAAAAATCGCGCGCTACATTGTCGAAATGGGAATAACATCAGAATTTCTAGAGATATCCTCCGCCACTCCAAGCGATGAAATTGAGATTTTATCGCACGACCTCCTAGAACGACTCGGCGTCGTAACTGGTGGTCAAACCCCTGTGACATGGTCCATTCAAGCTGTTGAAGGCGCTCTTTATGTTCGAGGCGAAAGAGACAACTTGTTTGGCCATCATAAAATGCTTTTAGGCTTCATAAAACCCAGAGGTTTTTTCGTTCACGCGGTAATTGAATCACAGGGAAGGGAACAGGAACTTATGACGTTCCCCCTTGTCGAGTTGGTAATTGGAGACAATGATAGCGAGACAATCGATATTTCAGATCGTTGCGATAGAAAAATTAATGGCATTTACGCTAATGTCAGCGCGTATCTCGATCCCGAAGAGGCTAGACAGGTCGCGCATTCTAACGCATTTGGAGTACGGCTCCGAACCACCCCAGATGCACCGGTATTTTTAGGCATAGGCCCAATGTCTACCGATGGTGGCGGCCATTTGCTGCAATCGTTCTTCCTAACTCTGTCATAGCCATTAGTAATAAGGCCAATATTCGAAGCCCACTGTCAGTATTTCGCATTTGTCGCTTTCGCCCATCAAGCGATAACTGCCCGCCCGTCAAAATTTCCGGATCGACCGCGTTTTTCCCCAAAGCTGTCTTAATCGTACTTATGATTGAGACCATGAGACTGATCACCAATATAGTGCTGTTCGTTCTCGGCATCGTCGGAAGCGGAACGCTTGCATTTTTATTGTCGTCGGCGCTTGCCGCAAATGGCCTTCTCGGTTCCTGTTTCGAGGGAAGCTGCGGTTACGCTGCCCTCTTCATGGTTGCCCCGCTCGCCTGGTTCGTCATGTTCGCCCTTTATGTCATGGCCCTGCTGATCTGGCGAAAAAAGCCATTTAGAAGTGAAAAATTGTGAGATCACGACGCTGACGACACGTAACCCGACGTCTCAGTTGCAAACACCACCAACCGTTCGTTGACAGTCGTTGCGACTTCCCGCTAACGTCCGGCTGCTGTGGGGAATCGCTGTCTGCGATGCGTGTGAGATATCAGGTCTTGCCGCATAACGGGCCTCTGAAGAGACATGTCGCCACTATGTATGGCGTGCGACATGCGGGAAAACAGGGAGACTAAACGATGCGGGCCGCCATTAACCCACCATCGCTTTCCATCGGCACGCTCGACTATCAATCGGAATGCCAGTTCGCACTTGAACCATCGATCCAGGGGTTGCTCGAGAAGGCAATCGATGCCGGATGGAACCGCCAGCAGGCCGCCATGGCCATCATTGCACTGGCAAGCGAACATGTCGGCGACTTTACCTCCGAGATCGTTCTGTCAGAACAGCGCCCGCTCTGCTGAGAGCGCGCCACACGACGGGAGGCGGGTATCTGCCCGCCATTCACCCCGAATAGTGAAAAGCCGCTCCTGAGCCGCCCTCCTCCCTTTTTACCCCCATTTCCAGACAGGACTTGCCCACGCTGCCACAGTGTTGACATCAACCGCCATTAATGAGAACATAAAGTGAACATTATGGAGGTCAGCATGAACAGGCCAGACATCACCATAGAAAATGCACTGTCCGTTGTTGCCCGCTCGCAGAGCATGCGGGAGCGCGCACTGGAAAGACGGCGTGAATTGCAGCGGCGCACCGAGGTCATCACCACCCGCCCGCTCTATGTTCTGAAAAAGCGCCCCGTGGAGCGGCAGCTTTCCCTGAAGCTGGATAGCTGATTGCAGCGATAAAAATGAAAATCCCGCGCAAACCAGATGCCACGCGGGATGATCGTATAAAGATGTCGCCAGGCTTATTGCATGCGTTGCAGTGCAGCTTCCGGCTCTCCCACCGTCGTCGATGACGGAAGGCGGTCTGTCTTCTTGAGAACAAGGATCGGTTTTTCCACCGGATCAGACGGCGGAACGATGCTGGCGGTCTTGAATTCGCGATCTACGGCTGGAACGGATGCGTTGATCTGTTGATGACCTGCGCATTCCGCAAACGCTGCGCTGGCGGAAAAACCAAGTACAGCGGCGATTATGAGAACTGATTTCATGTCATTCTCCCTTCGCTATTATGGCGATCTCCAGTCTATGTGGAGATCTTGCTGATTGAAAATCACACTTTAGTGGGCACTAAAAAACGGCAATACAGTCTGCGTGCCAATCTTCTCTTGCCTGAAACAAGAAAAACCGGATCAAACACCGCTACCCTTTTTGCACATCATGTGTTTTTGGGCCTCGGGAACGGCGGAATATCATCGCGGCGAAACTTCCCTTGAGGGGAATGATGATCGGATGATACGTCGATACCGTTTCCGTGTTTGCGGCCTTAATCGTTCTTCCGGCTGTGGAATTCTGCTGCATGGCACGCCTCCTTCCGAGGCGTTAACGACAGACATGCCGTCTTGTTCCCTCAGCTATCCCTGCAAATGCTTGAAAGCGGCACTGCAAAGGCTTATATCGCTCTCGCGAGGACGACCTCGGCCATCATGGCAATCGCATCGGGACGGCCCGGACATCAACCGGAGAACACCATGCGTTCCCTTGCAGATCGTATCCGCCACGCGCTCAGCTTTGAAATCATCGGTCTTTTGCTGGTCGTTCCGCTCGGTGCGCTGGTTTTCGGCATGCCGATGGAAGACATCGGTATCGTCGGTGTGGTCAGCGCCACGCTGGCAACCACCTGGAACTATCTCTACAACCTGATCTTCGATCACGCCATGCAGCGCCTGAAGGGTACCACCCTCAAGACGCCAGCAATCCGTGTCGCCCATGCCGTGCTGTTCGAGATCGGCCTGTTGATCGCGTTGATGCCATTCATCGCCTGGTATCTCGGCATCAGCCTCATGCATGCGCTGGTGATGGATATCTCGTTCGCGCTGTTCTACGTGGTCTATGCCTTCATATTCAATCTGGGCTACGACAAGCTTTTCCCGCTGCCTGAGTGGCAGACAGAAGCGGCGGCCGAATAGGCCGCCCTACCCCCTCTGAGCGCAGTCTCAGCGCAACGACGCCTTGAAGAAGGCCACCACGCCCTCGTTGAGCGTGCGGTGAAACGCCACCCGGTCAAACCCCTCTTCATCGCCGCAAACCTGCGGCGCCATCTCTGCCATTTCGGCAGGACACGGGGCGACAAATGAAAAATGCCCTGCCCCGGCCACCGTATGAAACTCGGGCTTCGCCGGCAGGTTGTCGCGCAGTGCCGCAATATCCTCCGGCGTAACACCGTCGCCACCGCGCTCCGACTGCCAGAGCTGGACGGGGATCGTAATCGCTCGCAGATCGTCGGCATCGGGAAAAGCATTCAGCGGATCTGCAACCGACACGGCCTTCACTCTGGCATCACGAAGCGCACCCTGCATTCCCACGCCTTCTTCCTTCATCCCGGCGCAGACTGTCGCCTGCCCCTCAGGACACGGCAGCGTGGCATTCTTCCAATCGGCAACAGCACCGGCAAGCAGAAGCGCCGTATAGCCGCCACGCGAAAAGCCGAAGACACCAATCTTATCGGCATCGATAAAACGACGGTCCGTCCAGTCGCCAAGCAAATGATCGAGCAGGCGGATCACATCGGACGGGCGCTCGGTCAGCGCCGAAACCTCGCCGGCCCGCGTCATGTCGAGAGCACTGTCGCCGGGATGATTGATCGCCACCACCAGAAAGCCGGCATCCGCCAGCGCCGTAGCCGTATCGCGGTGGCTGAGATAGGTGCCTTCAAAGCCATGCGAAATGACCACGAGCGGATACTTCCCCTCGGCGATGTCGCAATCGCGCACGGCGGGCAGCACAAAAGGTCCAATACGGGTGTCAACCGGCGCTGCCGCACAGGGCGACCAGAGTGCCGCCCTTATCGACGGTTTTCCTTGAGGCGAAGGCACTTCAACCAGCCGCAGTCCCGCCGCCCAGGCGACACTGGTCTGCGGAACAATGGAAAGAGCAGTAACGAAGAGCAGCGTTGAAATTCGCATGAAGACCTCGCATGTCGACAACATCAGGTGCGGCCGGTCAAAACCGGCCACGACCGCGAGCACAGCGTTTCCATGTCAGGAATGACGACAGCCGGTTAAAGCGACTTCAGCGTCCAGCTTACGATATCGCGCGTTGCGGACGCGAAGGCCTGATCGAGTGCCTTGACGAGATTGGCATTACCCGAGCCGCTGACGCGGGCACCGGCGCGGAATACTTCCTGCGCCTTGACCGTGCCGTTGCGATCGTTGAGCAGCTTCACCGAGATTTCGATGTTGGCGACATTGCGCGCCGTATCGATCTCGAAGGCGCGGATATCGGTCACGACCTGATAGTCGATGGCAAGGCCCTGCCCCGGCCGTCCGACACCACCCAGTTTGCCGGTATCTTCAAACGCTTCAACCAGCTTCGACTGCACCATGCGCGGCAGGCGATCGCTCCACTGCGAATTGGCGAGATACTGCACTTCCGATCCCGAAAGCCGCACAACGATGTTCTCGCTGTCGAGCGCCTTCAGAGCGGTCGGATCGGCAATCAGCAACTGCCGGCTTTTCAGCGACGGTCCCTGCGTCTCGGCAGCCGACGAAACCGACAGATCGAACGTGTCGTTCTTCGGGCTTCCGGCACATCCGGCCAGCAGCGCGGATACCAGCGGAACCAGCAAAAGGGTGCGGCGTGTATTGCCGCTGATCAGTCGTCTTTTCACCCCAAAACCCCTCTTAACGCCTGGTCCTGCCATCGTATTGTTTCACGGTTTCGCCCCCGAAAATCAACCGCTGCGGATCGCGGTCGATATTGGTGATCGCATTGTTCAGATTGTCGACGGTCTGTCGCGTGCTGCCGATCAGCGCCTGGAAGTCCTTCAGACCGGAGCCGGAGAACCGGGTCAGATTGTCGGCAATCGGACCGATGCGCGCATTGAGATTGTCGGCGACCGCCTTGAAGGACACCAGCGTCTCGCGCGCCTTGGCAAACAGCGAGTTGGCATCCTCGGTTCCAAGCATGGTGTCGATCTTGGCAAGAATGCCATCGACACGGCTGGATGCGAGGTTCAGCTTGCGTCCCATTTCGGTGAAGTCGGACACGGCCTGATCGATATCGGCGCGGCGTGCGCCCACATCATCGGCAATCTGCTTGAAGTTGGCGACCGCATCGCGTGCGTCCGCGGTGGCGGTGGACACATCGTCCACGACATTGCCGACCTTGGCCGGATCGACGGAAGCCAGAAGCTCGTCGGCGCGCTTGACGACAGTCTGCACCTCGGTGCTGGCAGCCTCGAAATTACGCGCAGTGCTCTGCACCGTTTCCATGATGCCCTGAATATCGCTCGATGCGGTGGCGACATCCTTCGTCACCTTGTCGACATTGGTCAGGATGGAATCGATCTTGCCGGCATCGACGGCCTTCACCAGATCCTCAACGGCCGTCAACGTGCTGTCGAGACGCACCGAAACGGACTGCACGGTCGTGGAGAGCGAGCTCAGGCTGGCGATGAAGGTCTTGATGCCATCGGAGTTGGCAGCCAGCGCATCCGAAAACTTCTCGGCGTTGCGCACCGTCTGCGTCAACGGGCCACGTGCATCCTGCACGAAGCCCTGCAGCTCGCCGATGGCGCCATCGGCGCGCTTCAAAATCTTGTCGGCAGTGGCAAGCAGGTTGGTCACGCTCGAAAGATCGGCTGTCAGTTCGGCAGGAACACCGGTATCGACGGCTTTCTGGAGAATGCGCTCGCCATCCTTGTTGCCGCCGGACAGTTCGATGTAGGCGGCACCGGTCAGGCCCTGAATTTCAAGCACGGCGCGGGTCGACGGAAACACCGGCGCATCGGCCTGTACTTCGGTGAAGGCAATGGAATAGGCCGGATCATCGCGGTCGATGGCAAGCCCGCGCACCGTACCAACCGGAATACCGTTGAAGCGCACCGGCGAACCGACCGAAAGGCCGTTTGCCGAGCCGGGAATACGCACGGTGAGCTGCGCTGTCGGCCCACCACGGCCGAACTCCGCCATCCAGTAGACAAAGCCGAAAGCAGCGGCGATCACGATCAGCGTGAAAATTCCGACAATGGTGTAGTTCGCCTTGGTTTCCATACTGTTCGTTACTCCACCGGATTTTCGTGCTTGCCGTCCGGAAGAACGACAGAACGCGCCCGCTTGCCGCGAAAATAGGACTGCACCCAGGGGTCGTCGCAGGCAAACATGTCCTGCAGCGTTCCCTCGACAAGAACCTTCTTCTGCCCCAGCACCGCAATACGGTCGCAGACGGAAAACAGGCTGTCGAGATCGTGCGTCACCATATACACGGTCAGACCGAGCGAATCGCGCAAGCGCGCAATGAGCATATCAAATTCTGCGGCGCCGATGGGATCGAGGCCGGAAGTCGGTTCATCCAGGAACACCAGATCGGGATCGAGCGACAGCGCGCGGGCAAGTGCGGCACGTTTGATCATGCCGCCGGAAAGCTCCGACGGATACTTGTCACCCGCATCGGGCTTCAGACCGACCATCTCGATCTTGAGATAGGCCAGTTCGTCCATCAGCTTCTGCGGCAGGTCGAGATATTCACGCATCGGAAGCTGGATGTTTTCCTTGACCGTCAGGCCGGAAAACAGCGCACCCTGCTGAAAAAGAACGCCAAGCCGCGTGTCGAGCTTCACCCGCTCGTCTTCGGTCGCCTTATCGTAATCCGTGCCGAGAATGCGGATCGTGCCCGCCTGACGAGGAAGAAGACGCAGCACCGCGCGCATCAGCACCGACTTGCCGGCACCGGACGGACCGATAAAGCCGAGGATTTCGCCGCGATAAACGTCGAGATTGAGGTTCTCCAGCACGTTCTTGCCGCTGAAACCAACCGTCACGCCTTCGACGGAAAGCACCACTTCGCGGTCTTTCTCAGGCTTCTGTGCCGGTTGTAACTGTGTGGTCGGCTGGTTCAACGCGCCCTCCTCAAAAATCGATGGCTGCGTAGAAGATGGCAAACAGGCCATCGACCAGAATGACGACGAAGATCGATTTCACCACGGAGGACGTCACATGCTGGCCGAGCGATTCTGCCGAACCGCCAACCTTCATGCCTTCCACCGCAGCAACGATACCGATGATGAGCGCCATGAACGGCGCCTTGATCATGCCGGCGGCAATAGTGGATTGCTCAACCGCACCATGCAGGCGCGACAGGAACACCTCGAATGTGATGCCGGAATAAAGCAGCGCCACGACGGCAGCGCCAAAAAGCGCGGCGAAGTTGGCCAGAATGGTCAGAAGCGGCAACGCGATCGTCAACGCAACAAGCCGCGGAAACACCAGAACACCGACAGGGTTGAGGCCGATGACCTTCAACGCGTCGATTTCCTCGCGCATCTTCATCGAGCCGATTTCGGCTGTAATGGCGCTGCCAGAACGACCGGCAATCATGATCGCGGTCAGGAGAACGCCGATTTCGCGCAATTGCAGAATGCCAACGAGATCGACAACGAAGACTTCCGCGCCAAAATAGCGAAGCTGGAACGCGCCCTGCTGCGCAATGATCGCACCGATCAGGAACGACATCAGCACGATGATCGGCACGGCACGCACGCCCATGTGGTCGATCTGGTTGACGATGGCCGCAGGCGATACGCCGCGTCCGCGCCCGAGTTTCATCTGCGCACCGCGCACCGCCGAGCCGAGAATATACATGCCGGCCAGAAAATCCGCACCGCTCTGGATCACCGCTTCGCCAACGGGTGCGAAGATGCGTTCTGCCCAGCCGCGCTTTTCAACCGGTTCGCTCGGCTGTGGCGGCTGGTCGGGCAACTGGCCGATGAGGTCCTCGACACGGCTGTTGCCGTCGAGCTTGACGGTGGCGCCGCGCGCCTCAAGCTCCTGCCGCAAGCGGTGAATGATCCAGGCACCCGTCGTGTCGATGGCGTCGACGCCAGAGAGGTCGATATCGATTGCACCGCCCGGCGCACTCTTGCCGATCTTCTCCACAGCCTCGAAGACATGCGCCAGATCGCTGTTTCGCCAGGAGCCGGTCAACGCGTAGCGAACACCTTCGCCGTGGACATTGTTGTCCTCGGAGATTGCGGCCGGGTTCGCCTGTTGCCGTCTGTCCTGTTCTTGCATAATGCTCCGAGCGAATGCAGCCTTCATGAGAATCTTAAAGGTTTCATAACGTTTTGACCTTTGACAGGCCACAGTGACGGCTGACAATTCGTAATAAATTTGGCGTCATCCCCTTCTTGTCGCTTATTCGGAAGTGAAAAATCATGCCCCGTTACCTCCAAGCCACAACCGAACGCTTTCCCGTTGCAGGGAGCTTCACCATCTCGCGCGGCAGCCGGACTCACGCCGACGTCGTAACGTGCACGATCCACGACGGTTCCCTTGCCGGTCGCGGCGAATGTGTTCCCTACCCGCGTTACGGCGAAAGCATTGAAGGCGTGATCGCCGATATCGAAGCAATGGCCGACGCCGTTTCCAATGGCCTGACACGTGCCGAACTGCAAAAGGCGATGAAGCCGGGCGCCGCCCGCAATGCGGTGGATTGTGCCTTGTGGGACCTCGAAGCCAAGACATCCGGAAAAAGCGTTGCCGATCTTGTGCTTGGCGCCGCCGCAAAACCGCTGGTCACCGCCTACACGATTTCCCTTGGCGAACCTGAGACGATGGCGGCCAAGGCGGCGGAAAATGCCGCCCGCCCATTGTTGAAGATCAAGACCGGCACGGAGAGCGATGAAGCGCGCCTGCGTGCCGTACGCGCCGCCGCCCCCGACGCCCGCATCATCATCGACGCCAATGAAGGCTGGAATGACGGCAATATCGAATATTACCTGCGGCTGGCGGCGGAGTTGAAGATTTCGCTGATCGAACAGCCGCTTCCCGCCGACAAGGATGATATTCTCGCCCGCATCGAGCACCCCGTCCTGATCTGCGCCGACGAAAGCGTGCATTCCACCAGGGATCTGGAAGGTCTGCGCAATCGCTACGACGCAATCAACATCAAGCTCGACAAGACGGGCGGCCTGACGGAAGCGCTGGCGATGAAGGCGGAGGCGGATCGGCTGGGCTACACCGTTATGGTCGGCTGCATGCTCGGCACCTCGCTTGGCATGGCGCCTGCGATCTTCGCCGCACAGGGCACGGCCTTTGCCGATGTCGACGGCCCCCTGCTTCTGGCCGAGGATCGCCAACCCGGCCTCATCTACGAGGGATCGCTGGTCTATCCGCCCAAACCCGACCTGTGGGGCTGACCATTCCCCCATAACAAAAGGGCGCGGATTTTACACCGCGCCCCTTTTTATATGAAGTGCCGTGAACTCAGGCGGCCCGTCTGCCGATCAGGCCCGGCAGGTTGACCGGCTCCATCTCGTCGGAGGCGCCCTCGGAGGCAACGTCGCTTGCCTGCATCCAGGTGATCAGTTCGAAGCTGCCATCCATGTTTTCGGCAATCGCCGTGCAGCTTTCCACCCAGTCACCGGTGTTGATGTAGCGGATGCCATCCATGTCTTCCATCACCGCATGGTGAATATGGCCACAAATCACGCCATCCACATTGTTGCGGCGCGCTTCGTCGGCAACAACGCGTTGAAACTCGCCGATGAAGTTGACGGCGTGTTTGACCTGCAGCTTTGCCCAGGCGGAGAACGACCAGTAAGGCAGGCCGATACGCCGACGCACGGCTGCAATGCCGATGTTGAGCGCGATGGCCGCGTCATAGGCCCAGTCACCGAGATAGGCGAGAAGCCTTGCATTTCGCACCACCACATCGAATTCATCGCCGTGGATAACGAGGTATTTCTTGCCATCCGCCGCTTCGTGGATCATCCGCTCGGCCACTTCGATACCGCCGAAATGCGTGCCGGGAAACTCTCGCAGGAATTCGTCATGGTTGCCTGGGATGTAAACGATGCGCGTACCCTTGCGCGCCTTGCGCAACAATTTCTGCACGACGTCGTTGCAGCCCTGCGGCCAATACCAGCTGCGCCGCAAGCGCCAGCCGTCGATGATGTCACCGACGAGTATCAGCGTCTCGGCCTCGTGATGTTTCAGGAAGTCGAGCAGGAAATCCGTCTTGGCGGCTTTTGAGCCAAGATGGACGTCCGAAATGAAAAGCGTTCTGAACTGTCTGGGTTCACTGTGACCGGCCACGGAATTCATCCCCCTGTTCGGCTGCGTCTTCTGCGACTTTCATGCCTCTCAGAACCAGACTCGTGTTTCAGCAAAATGACAGACAGGCTTTTTTGTGACAATTCCGGCCGCGTACCTCACGAAAATGCGAATAACCCGTGCCCCGAATTTGCATGACAGAGCGGCAAATAACGGCTGTACGCACAGGCTGTTTGTTGTATGCAGGTGCCTACCAAGACAAAACAGATACGACGGTGAAAAGCATGACGTCTCAAGATAAGAACAAAACGCCCGCCACCACGGCAAAGGCCGATATTGAAGAACAGGCGCTCTTTTTTCACCGCTATCCGCGTCCAGGCAAGCTGGAAATCCAGGCGACCAAGCCGCTCGGCAACCAGCGCGATCTTGCGCTCGCTTATTCGCCGGGCGTTGCCGCACCGTGCCTCGCCATTCACGAAAACCCGGAAACCGCTGCCGATTACACGGCCCGCGCCAATCTGGTTGCGGTGATCTCGAACGGCACTGCCGTTCTCGGTCTCGGCAACATCGGCCCGCTGGCGTCGAAGCCGGTCATGGAAGGCAAGGCCGTTCTGTTCAAGAAATTCGCCGGCATCGACGTGTTCGACATCGAAATCGACGCGCCCGGCATCAACGACATGGTCTCGACCATTTCAGCACTGGAGCCGACCTTCGGCGGCATCAACCTTGAAGACATCAAGGCGCCGGAATGTTTCGAGGTCGAGCGTCAGCTTCGTGAAAAGATGAACATCCCGGTGTTCCACGACGACCAGCACGGCACGGCCATCATCGTTGCGGCAGCCGTCACCAACGCTCTGGAACTGACCGGAAAGTCGCTGTCGAGCGTCAAGATCGTCGCCTCCGGCGCCGGTGCGGCCGCCCTCGCCTGCCTTAACCTTCTCGTTTCCATGGGTGCAAAGAAGGAAAACATCTGGGTCCACGACATTGAAGGCCTCGTTTATGACGGCCGCAACACGTTGATGGACGAGTGGAAGGAAGTTTACGCCCAGAAGAGCGACAAGCGCGTGCTTGCCGAAACCATTGATGGCGCAGACGTGTTCCTCGGCCTTTCGGCTGCAGGCGTGCTGAAGCCGGAACTGCTGGAGCGCATGGCGGAAAACCCGCTGATCCTGGCGCTTGCCAACCCGAACCCGGAAATCATGCCCGAGGCTGCGCGCGCTGCCCGTCCGGACGCGATGATCTGCACTGGCCGTTCTGACTTCCCGAACCAGGTCAACAACGTTCTCTGCTTCCCTTACATCTTCCGCGGCGCGCTGGATTGCGGCGCCACGACCATCAATGAAGAGATGAAGATGGCCGCCGTCGAGGCCATCGCAGCGCTGGCGCGTGAGGAAGTCTCCGAAGTTGCCGCCAAGGCCTACAGCGGCGATACGCCGGTCTTTGGCCCGAACTACCTCATCCCGTCGCCATTCGATCCGCGCCTGATCCTGCGCATCGCGCCCGCTGTTGCCCGTGCCGCGGCCGCAAGCGGTGTCGCCGCGCGTCCGATCACCGATTTCGAAGCCTATCTCGACCAGTTGAACCGCTTCGTCTGGCGTTCTGGCTTCATCATGAAGCCGATCTTCAACACGGCCAAAGTCGCGGAAAAGAAGCGTATCATCTTCGCGGAAGGCGAAGACGAACGCGTCCTGCGTGCCGCACAGGTTCTTCTCGAAGAAGGCACCGGCGTTCCGATCCTGATCGGCCGTCCGCAGATCATCGAAACACGACTGAAGCGTTTTGGCCTGCGTATCCGTCCGCACACCGACTTTGCCGTCGTGAACCCGGAAGACGATCCGCGTTACCGCGAATATGTCGACGACTATTTTGCCCTCGTTGGCCGTGTGGGCATCAACCCGGAAGCGGCGCGTACCATCGTTCGTACCAACAGCACGGTCATCGGCGCGCTCTCGGTGAAGCGTGGTGAAGCAGACGCCCTGATCTGCGGCCTCGAAGGCCGTTACGACCGCCACCTGCGGGACGTCAACCAGATCATCGGCAAGCAGGAAGGCGTCCGCTCCTTCGCTGGTCTCAGCCTACTCATCACCCAGCAGGGTGCACTGTTCCTGACGGATACCTTCGTCAATTACGAGCCGACCTCGGAAGAAGTGGCCGAAATGGCGGTACTTGCCGCCAAGGAAATCCGTCGTTTCGGCATTACGCCGAAGATCGCGCTCGCCAGCCATTCGAACTTCGGTTCGCGTGATTCCGAAAGCGCCCGCAAGATGCGTCGTGCGCTGCAGATCATCCAGAACGTGGCACCGGAACTGGAAGTGGACGGCGAAATGCAGGGTGGTTCTGCGCTTTCGGAAGCACTGCGCAAGCGCGCCATGCCGAACAGCGCACTGACGGGCGAAGCCAACCTTCTGGTCTTCCCGAACCTCGATGCCGCCAACATCACGCTCGGTGTCACCCGCACGCTGACCGAAGGTCTGCATGTCGGCCCGATCCTGCTCGGCACGGCTCTTCCGGCCCATATCCTGTCGCCGTCGGTCACCTCGCGCGGCGTCGTCAACATGGCGGCTCTGGCTGTCGTTCAGGCCTCGCATCCTTCGGTGTGATAGCCTCCTGACGGGATATTAACGCAATTTTGAACGCGCTGTTGCCGCCTTGCGGCAACGGCATATGCTAAAGTCCGAAAAGACACTTTGGACTGGCAATGCCGACAGCATGGCTGACAGCATTGCCCGCAAGATCTGACGGAACGGACAAATTGACCTGCCGCAGCCGCATGACCGGCTTCTTTTTTGCGATGTTCCTTGCCGCACCCGCTGCAGCATTTGCGAACGAGGTGTGCGACACGCTGTATGCCCAGTTGCGTGAGCCACCTCGCGTCATCGGCAACACGGCGGAAGTCCGCTTCTACGCCAACGCCCTTGCCCGCCAGAACATCGCCATCCGCAGGATCAGGAACGATCTGCGTGGCTACGGCTGTTCTTCCGGCAGCATCATCACCTACGGCAGTCCGAATGCCGGTGTCTGCGCGGAAATAGGCGATGCGCTTCTCGACGCCGAACACGAGCGCGATGCCATCATCCATGATCGCGATCAGGCGCTGGCAACCCAGCGCGGTGATGATCCCGGCATTCGCCGTCAGCGCATTCTGGCGGCTTTGGACGCAAATGGCTGCAGCCCGGTGGAGGCCGAACGGCCTGCCGTAACGGAACGTAACGTTACGGTATACGGGAACGCCCCGCGGTACGACCAGACGGGAATCCCGCCGCAACCCGGCCTATCCGGCGAAACTGGCCTCAGAACTCTTTGCGTGAAGACCTGCGACGGTTCATTCTTTCCGATTGCTTCCAACGCCTCGCCACTTGATTTTCGTGGACAGGCGGAACAGTGCCGCAACATGTGCCCCGGCACGGAAACGGAACTTTATTACCACTCCATGACGGATCAGGAGACATCCGACATGGTATCGGCCGAAACCGGCAAACCCTACAAGGAACTGCCGACGGCATTCGCCTATCGCAATGCGTCCACCCGCGCACCGGGCTGTAGCTGCAACATGGCGGCCTATCAGGACGAGATGAAAAAGCAGGAAGCGGCTGCGACGCCGGAGGCCGAAAAGCCCTACTCCAGCATCACCGACATCACGTCACCACCGGGAGACAAGGTGGCGAAACCTGTCGAACCCGAGGCTGCCAAGGCGCCGGAACTGCAGGTTCCGGAACGCGAGTACGATCCGCACAACAACAAGGTGCGCGTCGTCGGCCCAAAATTCCTGCCGGACGAAACAAGCCGCATCGATCTGAAGAACCCTGCCCTCAAGGGTATCCAGCCGCAACAGTAACAACGCTCAGCGGTTGCCCCAGCCGTTCCTGAACACCAGCTCTTCCAGTGGCAGGCGCTGGCGCCAGCCTTTGACGGCAAGTTCCGGCTCGCTATAGAGCGTGTCGACGCGGCCGAGGCAGAGCCAGGCGACGATTTCGATATGCTCGGGGATATCGAGAATGACGCGAATATCGCTGTCATGAAAGATGCTGAGCCAGCCAACGCCGACCCCTTCAGCCCGCGCAGCAAGCCAGAGATTCTGGATGGCGCAGACGGTGGAATAGACGTCCGTGCGCAGATTATGGGTACGTCCCAGCACCACATCGCCGCCACGGGTCGGATCGCAGGTCACACAAATGCTGAGCGGCGCCTTGCGAAGTCCCTCCAACTTCAGACTGCGGTAAAGCGCCTGCCGCTCGCCGGAAAACATCTCCGCCGCCTCTTCATTGGCGCGGCGAAACGCCACCCAGGCCGCCTGCTTGATGGCGCCATCGGTGACAAGCGTGAAATTCCACGGCTGCATGAAACCGACGGATGGCGCGGCATGTGCGGCGGCCAGCAGACGTGTCACCAGATCATCCGGCAGCGGATCGGGCAGGAATTCGTCGCGCACATCGCGGCGCGTTTCAATGGCGCGGTAAAGCGCCGCCTTGTCTTGTTCGCAAAATTCACTGGCCGGACGCATGGCCTTGCGGAAGTCTTCAGGTTGCATCGTTAATCCCCAACAATGCCGGGGCAAGACACGAGAGCGCCTCACCCATCAACAACCTTCCGCCGTCCGCGCGGGTTGGTCTATCGTATCAGGCCGGTCTTCTGACTTGGCTTCATCCACCCGCTTCGCCTTCCCGAATGACTTCAGTGGCAATCAAAGCTGGTGTCCGCCTTACAGCGCTGGGCACGTTCCGGTCTCACACCGGATTCCCGATTCTCCCGCCCCGTGGGCAGGCACCTGATGCCTGAGGTTATGGCTACGGCAGCGCGGGAATGCAAGCATCATGAATGCCGAACGCTGACCTGGCTGTGGCCAACACCCAGCCTGCCCTTCTTTCCGGCCTTGAGCCAATACCCGACCAGCCCAAATCCTTGAGCTGGAAATATCTCTTTCATGCGTGCGCTGTGGCGGAGACAGACTCGCGTGCCGGCTTATCCGACAGGGAAATACCTGACATAGGCAAACTCATCCCCATCCGGTGACCAGTTGGGGGAGTTCATCGTGCCCTGCCCGCCGAAGAGATCAAACAGCGTTTCGACATTGCCGCCATCGGGGTCCATCAGCCGCACGCGCACATGAAGGTCGCGTGGATGGTCGAAGACATCGCCATCATAGGAGACGAAAACCACTTTGTCTCCCTTCGGTGACGGGTGAGGAAACCAGTCACCATACACGCTGTCCGTCACGCGCTCGACCGCCGAACCATCGGTGCGCACGCGCCAGATCTGCATCTGGCCGGTGCGGCTGGAGTTGAAATAGATCCACTGCCCGTCGGCAGAATAATCCGGGCCGTCATTGCGCCCTTCGCCATGCGTCAGGCGCGTCTCGATACCGGTCTCGATCTCCATGGAATAGATGTCAAACACCTGATCGCGAATGCCACAATAGGCGAAGTGCTTTCCATCCGGCGACCAGCCATGCCAGTATGACGGCAGGTTTTTCGTCATCAGCCTCAGCGCGCCACCGGAAGACGGCAAAAGATAGATGGTGCTCTTGCCGAACTCCACCTTGTCCGAGAGCGCATACATCAACCCATCGGGTGAAATGCCGTGATCGTTGTTGCAGATCGTCGCAAACCCCGTGTCGACCTTCTGAGGCGAAGGATCGCCGGAAAGCGGCAGGCGATAGAGAAATCCCTCGGAATTAAGCAGCAGATACATGCCATCAGGCGACCAGTTCGGTGCCTCGAACAGTTCAGGTGTCTGCCAGACCACCCGCATCTGGCGGGTGCGGATATTATAGATTTCGATCGAACTGCGCATTCTGCCTCCCGCTTCGTCATCGACCCGCACTATGACCGAAACATTTGGCGCTTGCATACCCCGAAGCTGTCTCTATGGTCACTAAGTCGCAGGCACCGTCCTGCATACGAAAATTTGGAGCATGGCAACGAACCGGCACCGTCCGCGTCTGTCGCCCTCTCTCCTTCGAGGTTTCTCGATGAATACCAATGCCGATCAAGCGATCCGGTTCGGCCGTATCGCCGCAATGCTTCCCGTCAAGAATATCCAGAAGGCCCATGATTTCTATGTGGGCGTGCTGGGCTTCACCAAAACCTTCGAAAACGGCAATCCCGTTGGCTTCATGATCCTGAAACAAGGCAATGCCGAACTTCACCTGACCTTGCAGCCATCGCACAAGGCAGCCCCCTTCAATGTGGCGCATATGATGGTGAGCGATGTCGACGCGCTGCACGCCCTTTGCAGGGCGCACGGCCTGCGCATCATCAAGGGCCTGCAGGACAAGGACTATGGTTTGCGGGCCTTCGTTTTCGAAGACCCGGATGGCAACCGCATCGATGTCGGGCAAGCCATATAAAGGCCAGATCCGGCGGCGCGGTTCACTCCGCGCCGTTTGCCGGCGGTGAAAATGGCGCGCAGCAAAAGCTGCACGTCATAAAAGACTACCGATCACGGAAGCGATTGGTGATCGGGTAACGCCGGTCACGGCCGAAGTTCTTTTTGGTGATCTTAACGCCCGGCGCCGACTGGCGGCGTTTGTATTCGGCGAGATAGAGCAGATGCTCGATGCGGTGCACGGTGGCAACGTCATGACCACGCGCCACGATATCCTCAACCGACATTTCCTGCTCGACCAGGCATTCCAGAATATCGTCGAGGACCGGATATGGCGGCAGCGAATCCTGGTCCGTCTGGTTGGGACGAAGCTCGGCGGATGGCGCCTTGGAGATGATGTTCTGCGGAATGACCTCGCCCGAAGGGCCGAGGGCGCCAGGCGGCACATGGTCGTTACGCCATTTCGAAATTGCGTAGACCTGCATCTTGTACAGATCCTTGATCGGGTTGAAGCCGCCGTTCATGTCGCCATAAAGCGTGGCATAGCCGACCGACATTTCCGACTTGTTCCCCGTCGTCACCACCATCGAGCCGAACTTGTTGGAAACGGCCATCAGGATCGTTCCACGGGCACGGCTCTGCAGGTTTTCTTCGGTAATGCCCTCTTCCGTGCCTTCGAACAGGTCCGACAGCGCCGACATGAAACCGTCCACCGGCTCGGCAATCGGCACGATATCGTAACGGCAGCCAAGTGCCCGGGCGCAGTCCGCAGCATCCTTCAGCGAATCTTCAGAAGTGTAGCGGTATGGCAGCATGATGCAGCGAACCCGCTCCTCGCCCAGCGCATCCACGGCGATTGCCGCGCAGATGGCCGAATCGATGCCGCCGGAAAGGCCGAGCACTACGCTCTTGAAGCCGTTCTTGTTGACGTAGTCGCGGAAGCCAAGCAGGCAGGCCCGGTAGTCAGCCTCTTCGCCTTCAGGAATTTTCGAGAACGGCCCGTTTTCGCAGCGCCAGCCATCGCCGTTGCGCTTCCAGTCGGTAACGGCAAGCGTCGCCTCGAACTGGCTCATCTGGAAGGCCAGCGTCTTGTCGGCATTGAAGGCAAAGCTTGCGCCGTCGAACACCAGTTCGTCCTGGCCGCCAAGCTGGTTGGCGAAAATCAGCGGCAAACCGCTTTCGATCACCTGTTTCAGCGCGACCTGATGGCGAACATCGAGTTTGCCGCGATAATAGGGCGAACCGTTCGGCACCAGCAGTAGCTCGGCGCCGCTTTCCGCCAGCGTTTCGCAGACACCCATGTCGTTCCAGATTTCCTCGCAGATCGGAATACCGATCCGCACGCCACGGAAATTATAGGGCCCGGAAATCGAACCTTCCGAAAAGACGCGTTTTTCGTCGAACTCGCCGTAGTTCGGCAGGTCAATCTTGTCGCGCAGCGCAATGATCTTGCCACCGTCGATAAGCGCCACAGAGTTGTGCCGGCCAGTCTCGCCCTGGCGCGGGAACCCGATAATCACGCCCGGCCCGCCATCGGCCGTATCCGCTGCCAGTTCTTCCACGGCCTTGAGGCAAGCCTTCAGAAAAGCTGGCTTCAAAACCAGATCTTCAGGCGGATAGCCGGAAATGAACAGCTCCGTCAGAAGCAGGAGATCGGCCCCTTGCGTTGCCGCATCGGCTCTCGCCTCACGCGCCTTGGCGAGATTGCCCGCCACGTCGCCGACTGTGGGATTGAACTGCCCGACGGCAATCCGGAGATGGTTCGCAGTGGTCTGTCTGTCGCTCATGGCTCTTCATTACCGCGCTCGCGCCCGCTCCGCAACGCGGCAAATGCAGTGCGCGCATCATCCCTTGCGTTCACGCAGAGGTTATCGCGCCATCTGTGTGTGAACGCAAAGTTCATGTCGCATTCATCCCGCTTATGTGACAGTTACATGACACTTTCGCGACATACGATTCACTCCCGCTTCGTCACGTCGCACTGCATACCGGAGTTTAAGAGTTTGAGAAATTCGGCGCCTGAAACAGCGGCTTCCGAAAAGGCGAAGTCTGTCTTTTCGTTTGGCCTGGCTCGCGGCCTTTCCAACCGTGCCCTTTCCAAAGGTGCGGCCATTGCCTACACGACCGCCAATCTTGTGGTGATCTCCATTCTGCTGATTGTTGCACTGGAATGGATCGTGCGTGGCACGCTGACAGATGTTGGGCCGTTTCTCACCTCGTCCGTTCGCCCCGGCATGACAACCATTGCATCGCTGGCGCTGCTGATTATCGCGCTCGATGCCGTTTTCGGCCGGCGTTATCTGTCGCTGATCGTCGTTGCTCCGACACTGCTGCTGGTGGCGCTGATTTCGGCACAGAAACAGACCTATCTTTCCGATCCGCTCTACCCCTCCGACCTGCTGTTCGGCCGTCAGATCGTTGAACTCCTGCCGACCATGCTGAAAGCCCAGCCGCTGGTGGCGGCACTTGTCGTCCTCGGCCTCTGCGCCGTTGTCGGAGTGCTTGTCTTTGCGTGGATCTCCGTTCGCAAACATGCGCCATCGCTGCGCTGGCGCGAGCGTGTCCTGAGCCTTGCGTTGGCCCTGCCCCTGCTGGCCGGTCTCGGCTCGCTGATGGAGTATTCACATTATTCCTGGATGCGTGACCGCCTCAACATTATCCCCATGATGTGGGACCAGAAGGAAAATTACCGTCACAACGGCTTCCTGATGGCCTTTGCCTTCAATATTCCGATGGCCAATGTCTCGGCACCCGACGGCTACAGCGAAAACACCATCGCCGAACTGATGCCTGATTCCTCCGCCTTTGCTGCCAACAAGAGCGATTACCCTGATGTCATCATGCTGATGAGTGAATCGCTGTGGGACCCGACACGACTGAAAAACGTCGAGCTTTCAGCCGATCCGATGCCGGCAATCCGCGCCAAGCAATCCGGCAACGTGTTTTCGCCGGAGTTCGGCGGCATGACGGCCAATGTGGAATTCGAGGCGCTGACCGGCTTCTCCAACGCCTTCCTGCCCTATGGCAGCATTCCCTATCAGCAGTATATCCGTCGCCCAGTCCCCTCGCTCGCCAGCTTCTTCCGTGGCGAAGGTTATTCGGCCATTGCCATGCACCCGTTCCAGGAATGGTTCTGGAACCGCAAGGAAGTCTACAAGAACTTCGGCTTCGAGGAATTCCGCTCGGAAGAAACCTTGCCTCCGATGGAAAAGCGCGGCAACTTTGCCTCCGACGACGCGCTGATGGAAGAGATCATGACGACCGCGGACCAGACCGCGAACCCGCTGTTCCTCTTTGCCGTCACCCTGCAGGGACATGGCCCTTACGAGGCCGATCGTTACGCTGCCAATACCATTGGCGTCAGCGGTGATCTCTCCGCACCGGCATCGCAGGCGCTCGCCACCTACACGCAGGGCGTGGTCGAAGCCGATGAATCGCTCGTCAAGCTGATGAAGTGGGCCAAGAAGCGCGACCGCGAAACCATCATCGTTCTTTTCGGCGACCATCTGCCGCCGCTTGGCCGTACCTTCATGGAAAGCGGCTATATGCCGGGCATGGTGGCAAGCCGCCGCGCGCCGCTCGACGTCATGAAAAAGGAACACGAAACGCCACTCGTCGTCTGGTCGTCGAAAAAGGGCGTGCAGAAGAACATCGGTACGATCAGCCCGTCCCTGTTGCCCTACCACATTCTCAAGACGGCAGGCTTCTCCGACCCGTTCTATACGGATACACTCGGTGAACTTCAGGACAAGTTCTCCGTCATCGACAGGCACATGCTGGTGACCAAGGAGGGCAACGCCCTGCCCGACTGGTCGATTTCACCGAAGGACGTTCCACAGTCGGTGAGCAATTATCGCATGCTGCAATTCGATATGATGTTTGGCAAGCAATACGGCCGCGAGCGCTTCTTCCCAGGCTTCAACTGGCTGAACACGGAGCAGCAGCCGTCAGTCTGACCCCATCGGCGAGGGACGCCGGCCCGCATGGCACGGAAATCATTTGAATTCCGTCGCCATGCGGGCTTATGTCTCAGCACTTACAAAAGCCAAGCGGGGTTCCGCCGTGTCAGATATCTCCGACTATATCGTTTCGCATTTCAAACGCTCGTCCCGCGAGATTGGCGAGGTGGAGCGGCGCATTCTGGAACTGTCGCACCAGAAGAAGCTGATCTCGACGGACACGAATGCGGAGTTTTCCGCTGGCGCCAGCCTTGGTGACAAACTGGCCGATGGCATTGCCAGGGTCGGTGGCTCCTGGGGCTTCATCATCGGATTCTGCTGTTTCCTGATCTTCTGGGCGGTGATCAACACCATCATCCTTACCACCGGTGCCTTTGACCCCTACCCGTTCATCTTCCTCAACCTGCTGCTTTCCATGCTCGCAGCCATCCAGGCGCCGATCATCATGATGTCGCAGAACCGGCAGGCGGCGCGTGACCGCTTCGAGGCCGCCAAGGACTATGAAGTCAATCTCAAGGCCGAGCTCGAGGTTCTGTCCCTGCACGAAAAGATCGACGTAAAGGTTCTGGCCGAACTCGCCCTGCTGCGGCAGGAACTGGCGCAGCTTCATAGCAAGGTAACAGACAGGAAGCTCTGAAGCTGCGGCAATCTGCCCGGCGATACCGGCAGGCATTCATTTTCCACGTCGCAAAACGGAGATTGGCTGTTCCGGTTACGAATCCGTCAGAATCTTCCGCTACAGATTGACGCAGGCGTTTGTTGCATTGCACTCTTGCGGGCAAGGCAAGGGAATCAGTTCCCTCCGTCGAAAGGGCATCATGCCCATTTCGCAGCGACGCCAGGCCGGATACCAGTTCCGGTCATCGCAAATGCATTAATGTTCCGGGGTTTTTCATGCACCAGTACGATCTGATTGTTGTCGGTAGCGGTCCGGCGGGAAGACGCGCCGCCATCCAGGCTGCCAAGCTGGAAAAAAGAGTTCTGGTCGTGGAAAAAGGCACCCGCGTTGGCGGTGTCTCGGTACACACCGGCACCATCCCCTCCAAGACGCTGCGCGAAACCGCGCTGAACCTGACGGGCTGGCGCGAGCGCGGCTTTTACGGCCGCTCCTACCGCGTCAAACAGGAAATCGATGCCGAAGACCTGCGACGCCGCCTGCTGATAACACTCGACCACGAAGTCGAGGTTCTCGAACACCAGTTCGCCCGCAACCGCGTACAGCACATTCGCGGCACGGCAAGCTTCATCGACGCCAACACGCTGAAGGTCGTGAAGAACGATGGCGAAATCCTGAGCGTCACCGGCACCTCCATCCTGCTGACGATCGGCACCCGGCCCTACCGGCCGCCGCACATTCCCTTCGATGGCGAGGCCGTGATCGATTCCGACGAAATTCTCGAAATCAAGGAACTGCCGCGCTCGATGATCGTGGTTGGCGCAGGCGTCATCGGCATCGAATATGCAACCATCTTCAGCGCGCTCGACACCCAGGTAACGGTGATCGAACCGCGCGAAACCATGCTGGAATTCATCGACAAGGAAATCGTCGAGGACTTCACCTACCAGCTTCGTGATCGCAACATGAAGTTGATCTTCGGCCAGAAGGCTGAAAAGGTCGAGCGAGACGAGAGCGGCAAGTGCCTGGTATCGCTTGGCAATGGCCGCGTTCTCAAAGCCGAGACCGTGCTGTTTGCCGCCGGCCGCGTCGGCGCGACCGATACGCTGAACCTTGCCGCCTGCGGACTGGAAGCCGATAGCCGTGGCCGTCTGAAGGTCGATCCCGTGACCTTCCAGACCTCCGTTCCGAACATCTATGCCGCCGGCGATATCATCGGCTTCCCAAGCCTTGCATCGACCTCGATGGAACAGGGCCGTATCGCCGCCCGCCACGCGGTTGGTGCGCCAGCTGGCGAACCGCCGCAGTTCTTCCCCTATGGCATCTACGCCGTACCGGAAATTTCCACCTGCGGCCTGACGGAAGAAGAAGTTCTCGAGCGCGGCATTCCCTATGAATGCGGCATCGCGCATTTCCGCGAAACGTCACGCGGTCACATCATGGGTCTCGACAGCGGCTTGCTGAAGATGATCTTTTCGTTGAAGACCCGCCGCCTGCTCGGCGTCCACATCGTTGGCGAAGGCGCGACCGAACTGGTGCATATCGGCCAGGCCGTGCTGAACCTCAAAGGCACGGTGGAGTATTTCGTCGAAAACACCTTCAACTATCCAACCCTTGCCGAAGCCTACAAGATTGCCGGCCTGGATGCCTGGAACCGCATGGGTGAAAAGAAGGAATAGGCCGCGCTATCGCCGGTCCTTATTTGCAGCCGTTACCCCGGACGTGATCCGGGGTGACAGACCCATCACGTCGTCCAAGCACTCACCACTTGATGCTGTAACGGGCGTTCACGCCGGGACGGAAACTGTCCTCGAAGCCCTGATTGAGCGTGCCGCTGACGGTCAGATGATCGCCAAGCTTCTGTTCGACGGCAACGCCGGTCGAGAACTCATCGAAACTGTTGCGGCTGGCTCCTGTCAGCACGAAGGCCGTGCCGGTCTCCGAGCGCGTCAGGCGCAGGGATTGCGAGACATCGAGACCGCTCCACTGCTGCGCGGAGCCATCATAGCGAACAGTGAAATTGCGATTGGCTTCGATATCCAGCTCTGGCGTGACGATACGCTTTTGCGACGATGTCATCGTCAGCGCACTGGAGCCGGTCAGGGCATTGAACATGACTGCCACGTCGCGGGCAAGTGACACCCCCGGCAGGTTTGTCGAAGCAATCGACATGTTGCCCCAGAACCGCACAGGCGTATCCGTCACCTGCCCTTTCCTCGAGGCATTCATACCCATTTCGAGCCCGGCGCGAATGGGCGTATCGGTCGGCAGCTTTGCCCCAAGCCGCGCCGAATAAGACCGGCTGGAATTCTTGACCGGCTTCCAGATCAGGCCGGCATCGTCAGCGTAAACTGTGCTTGCGGCAAAAAGGCTTGCAACGAAAGGCAGGCAAAAAACGAAAATTGGCGTCCGTGACGGCATATCTTGTTCCCAGGCCATTTAAGGGCGCACCGGTGCGATCCGGTTTGCACGGTAAAAGTCGAGTCCAACGAGATTGTCGGCGATGAGGGCCACCCCCTTGGGATGGCCTTGCATTTCCCTTGATGGCAGCGCGAAGCAACCGGGAAATCATGCTTCGCATTCTGCCAGATGAACGGGAGATGAACAAGCGCACATGCAGCAAAAATTATATGCGCCGCATTAAAGGCACAAATCGTGACCGTATCGCCACGCCCGTGTCCGGTGCTGGCTATACAGTCAGGTCCAAAAGATCGAAAAAAACCGGCTAAACCTAGGCGTAGGTAAAAACGAATGACGGGCTCTGCTGAACACGCTCCATCACACTCTCCGCGCCGGAAAGTTGCGCAAGCGGAATGAAGAAGATCACGTCCGGTAGATTGCGGGCATCGCCAGGGGTGATTTGCAGCATGCCGTTTCGCTGAAAGATAAGGCCGATCTTTTCGGCATCATCATAGCTGGCCGAAAATTGCACATTATCCTGCACCAGTTCGAAATGATCTTCACCGAAGCGCGCCTCGCCCCGCACACTGTCCCGCCCCTTGAAAATCCGTTTTTCGAGGGCTTTGACGACAGCGTTGCGCGAAACTTTACGTGTGGCGCCCAACTGGTTCATGCCGCGCTTGATGCGCCAGTCACTGAACTTGAAGAGAACACCAAACACCATCAGAACCACCACGCCGATCTGCATCCACGGCGCTTTGTTTACCCAGATGCCAGCGATCATCGTCGGAATAAGCACGACGACCGAAAGCATCCTGAGCTTTCTCCAGAGCCCTGTCTTGTCATCGACGACCTGTGCGGACGCCCCACGCATATCCTGCATCACAGCCAAAACATCCTGGCGCTGCAGTGTAAAACTGCCCCTGCCGATCACCTCATCGTGTCTCATGGGATTCCCGCTACCATCGCAGCTTGTGGCTGCGTTCATTACAATCACAGGAGGGATTTAGAGGATCTGGTGTGGGGCTTGTAGGGCGAAATCATACCAGTGAGCGTTTAGATGACGCTACCGTTCCGGGGTTCTAAGGGCCCGCTTCCAAAACAAAAAGGCCGCAGCTTTCGCCACGGCCTTTCGTTTGTTCAGCGTATGCTGAAGAAGATTATTCGGCGTCGCCTTCAGCGGCCTTCTTCTTGGCCGGAGCCTTCTTCTTTGGAGCGGCTTCTTCGCCTTCAGCAGCGTCGTCAGCCTTGGCAGCAGCCTTTTTCTTGGCCGGAGCCTTCTTCTTGGTTTCGGTCGCTTCTTCAGCGTCGTCAGCCAGCAGCTCTTCCTTGGAAACGGTCTTGTCCGTTACCGAGATTTCGCCGAGCAGCTTGTCGATGACCTTTTCTTCGAAGATCGGAGCGCGCAGCGAAGCGGAAGCGCCAGGCGTGTTGCGGAAGAAATCGAGGATTTCCTTCTGCTGGCCAGGGAACTGCTGAAGCTGCTGGAACAGGGCGCGCTGCATTTCTTCTTCGGTCACTTCGACGCCGGCCTTTTCGCCGATTTCGGAGAGAACGAGGCCGAGGCGAACGCGGCGTTCAGCCAGCTTGCGGTATTCTTCGCGAGCTTCTTCTTCGGTGGTGTCTTCGTCAGCAAAAGTCTTGCCGGACTGTGCGAGATCGGTGTTGATCTGGCGCCAGATGTTGTCGAACTCGGCGTCTACGAGACCAGCCGGCGTGTCGAACTTGTACATCTCGTCGAGCTGGTCGAGGATCTGACGCTTGACCTTCTGGCGGGTGACGTTGCCGTACTGGCTTTCGATCTGACCCTTGACGATTTCCTTGAGCTTTTCAGCAGACTCGAGACCAAGCTTGGAAGCAAGTTCGTCGTTGATTTCAACGGCGCCAGCAGCAGCAACTTCCTTGACGGTGATGTCGAAGGCAGCTTCCTTGCCAGCAAGGTTTGCAGCCGGGTAATCAGCCGGGAACGTTACGGTGATGGTCTTTTCGTCGCCAGCCTTGACGCCAACGAGCTGGTCTTCGAAGCCAGGAATGAAACGGCCCGAACCGAGAACCAGTTCTGCGTCTTCAGCAGCGCCACCGTCAAAAGCAACGCCGTCGACCTTGCCGAGGTAGTTCATGGTGACGCGGTCGCCTTCAGCGGCCTTGCCCTTCTTGGTTTCGTAAGTGCGTGCGCTTTCAGCGATCTTGAGGATCTGCTCGTTGATTTCGTCTTCGGAGACTTCAACAACTTCGCGGGTAACCTTGATGCCGTCGTTGGCTTTCAGTTCAATCGCAGGAATAATTTCGTAAGCCAGCGTGAATTCGAAATCGGCTTCGCCTGCAATGATCTTGTCGGCTTCTTTTTCGTCTTCGGTCATGGCGATTGCCGGCTGCGTTGCAGACTTTTCACCACGGCTGGAGAGAATTTCAGTCGGCTTCTCGCGAACCAGTTCGTTGACAAGCTCGACCATGATCGACTTGCCGTACATCTTCTTGAGGTGACCAACCGGTACCTTGCCCGGACGGAAACCGTTGATGCGAACCTTGTCCTTGGCGTCAACCAGGCGCTCATCCAGACGAGCCTTCATGTCGGCAGCCGGGATAACGACCTTGAGTTCGCGCTTCAGCCCTTCAGAGAGCGTTTCGATAACCTGCATTTTCTCAAACCTTCACAATCATGGCGGCGGTGCTCAGACAGCCGTTGGTTTACTTTCGAGCACTGCGCCGGAAACATGGATACCGGCCGTGACTTCAATTCTCATTGCACAAACAGCGCCGGACACCTGATATGTGCTTGGGTTCGGGAAATAATGAGCGGTATCTCGCGAACCGTCAGACCTCCCGCGCAGCAAAATGCGCCGGACCGGACCTGACGCCCCGCCCTGCTCGACCGAAACCGGATGTCCTGAGGACATCACGCCGTTCCAGCCTGCATCTCGCCGACCCATGCCTATACCGGCATACTCTGGCGCAAGCGTGGCACCGCCAAGCTTTGCTTGTGGTGCGGGTAGAGAGACTCGAACTCCCACGCCGAAGCGTTGGTACCTAAAACCAATGCGTCTACCAATTCCGCCATACCCGCACGTTGGGCGGCGGTATGTCACAATGTTCAGGAAGGGTCAAGCGCGGGTTTCCGGCCTCATCCGTTTCCAACGAATTTTCCCGCCCGGACGAGCCGACTTCACGTCCAAAAGCCCGCAAATGATGGTTATCGGCCCAAAGGGCCAACTACGCGAAGTTCGCAACACTATATATAAGGAGCGCGCTGAAACCAGGGAAATGATGCATGACGCTCGCCATGCGTCAGTGGCATCGCGGGAATCATGTCGCCTCGGACCCGCCACCTTCTCAAAAACATACCGATTTTTAACCCTCTCCCGCGACGGATCATCAGTTGATTGGCTGGCAGGCAGCCCAAAACGCCACAATCGGGTGAAAGCCTCAATTTTGGTCACAAATTGAGCACGGAAATGCCTGAAACGGCCGAATACGCCCACTGCCTTGCAAATGGTGCATAGGTGGCATCTTGCTTTGTCTGTTTTTGTTTCGATTAAAACGATTATATCTACGGCCATACAAGAGATCGAAGTTCAGCGCAGGCCACATCCTCCCAAGACAGGCCGCGGACTGGACACCACGAAAAGGAAGATGACCATGAACATTGCACGCTCGCTCACCAACTGGCGCAAGTACCGTCAGACCGTAACCGAACTCGGCCGCATGACCGACCGCGAACTGAACGACCTCGGCATTGGCCGCCAGGACATCCGTCGCGTCGCTCGCACCGCAGTCGGCATGTAATATAAAGTGTCGCCATAACTGGCGACGCGCAGAATTGACCTCCCAAAAAGGCCAGAGGCTTCCCGCCTCCGGCCTTTTCTGTTTTTTGGCGCATCACACTGCACGCGCATGATGCAAACGGCATCCCAGACCTTGCGCAATCGGCAGAGCTCAAGCCACCGCAAGCCTTCATCCAGACAGCTTCCGCACCAGGGATTCCCGTCGCTTTTCGCTCTGAAACGCAGCAAAAGCGGGTTCATGAACCCTACCCCGCGCCTGACCGCCTATGACGCGGGCATTTTCGCTCAAAAAACGCGCATATGGCCCCTGCAGCCGCAAAATTAGCCGACACATTGCACAAATGCATGGCAGTCGCTTAAAATCTGCACTCCAAAACATGGCTGATTGCCTCTATATAAGCCTCAACAGCCGAGAGCGCAGAACAACTTCTGAGCCGGCCGCGAAATTCAGACAACACACCAACACAACTTAGATTGAGGAAAAGAACGATGAACCCGATTCGCATTGCAAAAAACTGGATCAGCTACCGCCGCACGATGAACGAGCTCGGCAGCCTCTCCAACCAGGCTCTGAACGACATTGGCCTGACCCGTTACGACATCCGTAACGTTGCTTCCCGTTCGTTCCGCTAATCAGCGTCAAGGGTCATCCCGCTGCCCGACCTCCAGGGCGCGATGACTGAGCGACAGGTAAAAGAAACGGCGCCTCTGGCGCCGTTTTTGATTCTGGGGACAGAACGCGGTTCCGGGTCATTTCTTCCGTTATATCGTTTCCTCGGCATCGAGGCGTATCCCGCAATCAAAGACTTGATCGCACCGGTGTCAGGCGCAATGCCCGAATGAAGATCACGCATGGAGTCACGCGCACCCTCACCGCTTTTTTCTTCCGCCTCTTCCTATGAGCGCCAGCCAAAGCGCGCCGCGAAAACATTTGGCGGCAACGCGCTTGCATGCTACTGCATCGGCACGAAGACGCATCCCTGAGGATTGCGCGAAACACTCACTTTAAAAAACTGCCGCGTCATGGAGGCTCATGCTTCCCGGCGGCATATGGGTTGACGATGCAAGACAAGACTTATTCCCCCATTCACGTCGTTGGTGGCGGACTGGCCGGCTCAGAAGCCGCATGGCAGATCGCACAGAGCGGCGTCCCCGTCATTTTGCACGAGATGCGCGGTGTACGCGGCACGGACGCACACAAGGGCGATACGCTGGCTGAACTCGTCTGCTCGAACTCTTTCCGCTCCGACGACGCGACTGCAAATGCCGTTGGCGTCATTCACGCCGAAATGCGTCTTGCCGGCTCGCTGATCATGGCCTGCGCCGACAAACACCAGGTTCCGGCCGGTGGCGCACTGGCCGTCGATCGCGACGGTTTTTCGCAGGCAGTGACGGACATGCTGGAAAGTCACCCTTTGGTGACGATCGTGCGCGAAGAGGTCAACGGCCTGCCGCCAAAGGAATGGGGCAACACCATCATTGCGACCGGCCCGCTGACATCGCCCGATCTCGCCGCCGCCATTCAGTCGCAAACCGGTGAAGATGCGCTTGCATTTTTCGATGCCATTGCGCCGATCGTTCACCGCGACAGCATCAACATGGATATATGCTGGTACCAGTCGCGCTACGACAAGGTCGGCCCAGGCGGCACCGGCAAGGACTACATCAACTGCCCGATGAATGAAGAGCAATACAATGCCTTCATCGACGCGCTGGTCGAAGGCGATACGGTCGGCTTCAAGGAATGGGAAGGCACACCCTACTTCGATGGCTGCCTGCCAATCGAGATCATGGCCGAGCGCGGCCGCGAAACCCTGCGTCACGGCCCGATGAAGCCGATGGGGCTGACCAACTCCCACAACCCCACCGTCAAGGCTTACGCTGTCGTACAGCTTCGTCAGGACAATGCGCTTGGCACGCTCTACAATATGGTCGGCTTCCAGACGAAGCTGAAATACGGTGCGCAGGCGGATATTTTCCGCATGATCCCCGGCCTTGAAAACGCGGAATTTGCGCGTCTCGGTGGCCTGCACCGCAACACCTATATCGACTCCCCGATTTTGCTCGATCCGTATCTCAGACTGAAATCGCGTCCGGACATCCGTTTTGCCGGCCAGATTACCGGTTGCGAGGGTTATGTCGAAAGCGCCTCGGTCGGCCTCCTGGCCGGTCGTTTCGCCGCTGCCGAGCGAAAGGGTGAGGAACTGAGCCCGCCGCCTGCGACCAGCGCGCTTGGCGCGCTTCTCAACCACATCACCGGAGGACACCTGTCCTCCACCGATGAGCCGGGCAAGCGCTCCTTCCAGCCGATGAACATCAATTTTGGCCTGTTTCCCGAACTCGCACCGGGCTCCATCGTCAAACCGGAAGGCGTCAAGCGCTTCCGTGGCAAGGACAAGACCATCATGAAGCGCCAGCTTATTGCCGCACGCGCCCTCAAGGATTGCGCCGGATGGCTGGGCGTTGAAACTGCCGCCGACGAACAGGAAAACGTCGCAGCCTCGTAAGTTTCACGACGGCACAATCTTTTAAAAACAGGCGGGGTGCGTTTCCCACGCACCCCGTTTTGATTCCACAAACCGTATTTTTACGCCTGTGGCCCTTGTCGCTCCCGGCAGGCTCAGGCAAAAAACGTTTCAAATCACATAGGCAATCCCAAGGAGATCACCGATGGATGTTCGCGCCGCTGTTGCCATTCAGGCAGGCAAACCACTGGAAGTCATGACCGTTCAGCTCGAAGGACCGCGTGCGGGCGAAGTGCTGATCGAGGTCAAGGCCACGGGCATCTGCCACACCGACGACTTCACGTTGTCCGGCGCTGACCCGGAAGGCCTGTTCCCGGCCATTCTCGGCCATGAGGGTGCCGGTATCGTCGTGGATATTGGCCCAGGCGTCACCTCGGTCAAGAAGGGCGACCACGTTATCCCGCTCTACACGCCGGAATGCCGCGAGTGCTATTCCTGCACCTCGCGCAAGACCAACCTCTGCACCTCCATCCGTTCGACGCAGGGCCAGGGCGTGATGCCTGACGGCACCAGCCGCTTCTCGATCGGCAAGGACAAGATCCATCACTACATGGGCTGCTCGACCTTCTCGAACTTCACCGTTCTGCCGGAGATCGCCCTTGCCAAGATCAACCCCGACGCTCCGTTCGACAAGGTTTGCTACATCGGCTGCGGTGTCACCACGGGTATCGGTGCCGTCATCAACACCGCAAAGGTCGAAATTGGCTCGACGGCCATCGTTTTCGGTCTTGGCGGCATTGGCCTCAACGTGCTGCAGGGCCTGCGTCTTGCCGGTGCCGACATGATCATCGGCGTCGACATCAACCCCGAGCGCAAGGCCTGGGGCGAAAAGTTCGGCATGACGCACTTCGTTAACCCGAAGGAAGTCGGCGACGACATCGTGCCCTATCTGGTCAACATGACCAAGCGTAACGGCGACCTGATCGGCGGCGCGGATTACACCTTCGATTGCACGGGTAACACCAAGGTCATGCGTCAGGCGCTGGAAGCCTCGCACCGTGGCTGGGGCAAGTCTGTCATCATCGGCGTTGCAGGCGCTGGCCAGGAAATCTCCACCCGTCCGTTCCAGCTCGTGACCGGCCGTAACTGGATGGGCACGGCCTTCGGTGGCGCACGTGGCCGTACCGACGTTCCGAAGATCGTCGACTGGTACATGGAAGGCAAGATCCAGATCGATCCGATGATTACCCACACAATGCCGCTCGAAGACATCAACAAGGGCTTCGAACTGATGCACAAGGGTGAATCGATCCGCGGCGTCGTCGTCTACTGATCGTCACAATCCGACCCGAACTGGCAGGCGGCGCATCTTTCGCGCCTCCTGTCCACCGATCATAAAAATGTGATCGCACAACTCGCCGTTCAACCTCGGCATTTAACGGCCCGGTAAAATTATCGTCATAAAGCGTTGAATACGCGGCACGGTTGAAACTGCTTTCGGCCCGGCGAGACGAAACCCCGGAGAACAGACGCTGAAGACCGTTCCCATCGACAAGGATAACATCGACGCAGCCCACGCGCTGCTGGTCAAAGGTTTTCCGGAAAAAACGGCCTCCTTCTGGCGCGAAGGCCTGACCCGCGTCAGCGCCCATCACGAGCGCCGCAATCTCGGCAGTATCGGCCAGCTTCTGATGAAGAAGGAAGAGGCAGTCGGCGTTCTCCTGACACTCAAAAGCCGCCTGCCCGGCAGCGAGCGCCCGGTTGTCAACCTCTCGAGCTGGTATCTCGATCCATCCTGCCGCTGGTTTGCTCCGCGTATGCTGCAACTGGCATCCGCATCGGCGGATGAAACCTACACCGATCTAACACCCTCGCCCGAGGCCGCCACGCTCAATGAAAGGCTGGGGTTTACAACGGCCACGGATGTCACGCTATTCTATCCGCTGCCCCTCAAGGCCCTTCGCCCATCAGAGGCGGCAGTCGTCGACATGAGGACGGTGCCGCAGGATGCCTTTTCCCTAGATATAACGCAGATGCTGGAAGACCACCGCCGCCTAGGCTGCATTCTGGCTGCCCTTCGTGTTGATAACAGCTATCACCCACTGGTCTTTTTGAAGACAACCACCAAGCGATTGCCCTCCGCTCGGCTGATCTATTGCGACAACCGCCATCTGGCCCAGAAAAACCTTGGCGCCATTGCCCGTTTCCTTCTGAAGCATGGGCGGATTGCCATGACCATGCCATGCCCGCAAGAGGACAAGAACAGTGGCGGCTTTGCTTTGCACAAGACTGCGACGACACAAGTAAAAGGCGAGTGGAACGCTCGCCTTGTTAACGAAACATATTCAGAATTGGTGTTATTACCACTCTAGGACGTAGTCGCGACGTGGCTTTTATCTCGATAAGAGTCAAAGATCGTTGCGGTCTCGAAATTGAGACAGACCATTTAAATCGCCTGCCGGTGTTGCGCAGACAAGAGTGAATCCCGACTTACATGAGGTAACGACGGGAAATCGGAGACTTGATATGCTTGCAGCGAAATTGAACGAGCGCGATGTTGCGGAAACGATTTACGACTATCTCGCACAACGTTTTCCAGCATCTGCGCCCTTCAGCGCCGATACCCCGCTTCTCGAAGGTGGTGTGATCGATTCTCTCGGTTTCCTGGAACTCATGGTGTTTCTGGGCGAGACGTTTGGCATCCTGCTTGAGGATGAACATTTCACCCCTGACAACCTCGGCACGCCCGCAGAACTCATCGCTTTCGTCGTGCGGGAAAAGAGATGAAACCATCCTACCTCCTGCATCATCTGCTGGACGCGCAAGCGGACAATGACCGCCAGGCGCTTGCCCACAATGGAAAATCGCTGACGTACCGCGAATTTGCCTTGGCAACGGCGCGCTGTGCGGCAGCGCTGCGGGAGAAGGGATTGCAGCGCGGCGACCGTGTGGTCGTCTTCTTGCCACGCGGCCTTGAGGAATGCTGGTCGATCTTCGGTGTCAGCGCCGCCTCCGGCGTCTTCGTCCCGGTCAATGCGTTGCTGAAGGCTCCTCAAATCCGCCATATCGTGCAGGATTGCGGCGCAAAACTCGTTATCGGCAGCACCGAGATGCGTGCGGAACTGGACGCCGCCCTGACAGGGCTTTCGGATGTCACGGTTCTTCTGGCTGAAGAGATCGACGCCCGTCAGGATCTCGGCACAAAACCCTCTGCCGCAATTGGCGAGGACCTTGCCGCAATCCTCTATACATCGGGCTCAACCGGTTCGCCCAAGGGCGTCATGCTTTCGCACCGGAACCTTCTGGCTGGTGCGCGCATCGTACGCACCTATCTGGAAATCACCGAAAGAGATCGTATCCTTTCGATCCTGCCTTTCAGCTTCGACTATGGCCTGAACCAGCTGCTTACCGCGGTGGAACAGGGCGCGGTCACGGTGATCTCGACGTTCAGACTGGGCGACGATATCGTCAAGGCATTGCGTGACAACGAGATTACTGCACTTGCAGGCGTGCCGACCGTGTGGGCGATCCTGACGCGTGCCGCACCGCTTCTTGCCAAAACGCCGCTGCCGCATCTGCGTTACGTCACCAATTCCGGCGGGCGTGTTCCCTCCGAAACCGTCAAGGCACTGCGGGACAAGCTGCCCGACACGAAAATCTTCCTGATGTATGGTCTGACCGAAGCATTCCGGTCCACTTACCTGCCACCGGAAGAAATCGACATCCGCCCGACCTCCATCGGCAAGGCCATTCCGGAATGCGAGATCTTCATTGTCACCGCCGAAGGACAACGCGCAAAACCCGGTGAACCCGGAATTCTCGTTCATCGCGGCCCGACGGTATCCATGGGATACTGGAACCGGCCGGAAGACACCGCCAAGGTGCTGCGACCTCACCCCTTCATTCCCGTCACCCAGGGCGGCGAAACGGTATGTTACTCCGGCGATCTGGCGATTGAAGACGAAGACGGCTTTTTCAGTTTCGTTGCCCGCAATGACGCGATGATCAAATCATCCGGTTATCGCATCAGCCCGACCGAGGTGGAAGAAAGCCTGATGTCGACAGGTCTCTTCCATCAGGTTGCGGTGATTGGCCTACCAGACCCCTTCGCGGGGGAAAAGGTGCATGCCGTGGCAACAGCAGCCAACCAGAACATCGATGTTTCCGCGGCACTCAGAAAAGCTGCGGAAATGCTCGCCCCCTTCATGATCCCGCGCGCCATTGAACTGGTCGATCAGCTTCCGGTGACAGCAAACGGCAAGGTCGATTATCGCGCCTTGGTGCGCGAACGGACAGACAAATAGACGGTACGATGGCGCCCACGGACAAGACTGCAAACCACGGCCCGGACATTGCTTCCGCATGGTTCGAGGTAAAGGGAAACGATCTTTTTGCCAGTGGCGTGCCGATTGGCGACATCGTTGCCAGGACCGGAACACCCGCCTTCATCTACGACGCCGCTGTCATGCGCCGGACCTATGCTGATCTGCAGGCGGCGCTGAACGGGTTTGCCGACATCTATTATTCGGTCAAAGCCAACCCGCTGCCAGCCGTCATCGCGCTATTTCATGGCCAGGGTGCTGGTGCCGAGATCGCGTCGATCGGCGAATATCACGCTGCACTGAAGGCTGGAGTCCCGCCTCAACACATCATCTTTGCCGGTCCCGGCAAACGTGAAAGCGAGTTGCGTGCCGTGATCGATGGCGGCATCGGCGAGATACACGTCGAGAGCGCTGAAGAAATCGCCCGCCTCAAGGCCATCGGCAAGCCGGTCAAGGTTTCGATCCGCATCAACCCGGTGCCGGATGCGCAGGCCGGTGCCATGCGTATGGGCGGCAAGGCGACCGCTTTCGGTTTCGATGAGGAAGAACTCGAAACCATTCTGCCGCTTTTCAATACAGCGCCGAATGTCGATCTCGTCGGCATCCACGTTTATGGCGGCACGCAGATTCTCGATGCGGACGCACTTGTCTCCCAGTGGAGACATGCTGTCACGCTCGGCGGCCGCGTTGCGGCCATGCTCGGCAAACCGCTTGAAACAATTGATCTCGGCGGCGGATTGGGCATCCCCTATTTCACCGGGGAGACGCCGCTTGACCTCAGCGTTGTCGCGTCTGCGATTGCCGATCTCAAAGCCATGCTTGCCGGCGATCCGAACCTTGCGGCGACACGGGTGATTGTCGAACCCGGCCGTTATCTGGTTGGACCGGCGGGCATTTATGTCTGCGAGATCAATTCGGTGAAAGTCTCGCGCGGTACCACATTCCTTGTCACCGATGGTGGCATGCATCATCATCTGGCTGCATCGGGCAATCTCGGCCAGATCGTCAAGCGCAATTATCCCATCGTGGCTCCAGCCAGGATGCGCGAGACATGCGATGAAACCGCAACTGTCGTCGGCCCGCTCTGCACCCCGCTCGACACCCTCGCCCGCAACGCCGCCCTGCCAAAACTGAAGGCTGGCGACCTAGTCGCTTTCCTGCAATCGGGCGCCTATGGCGCCAGCGCAAGCCCTGCTGGCTTCCTCAGCCACCCCCATGCGACGGAAGTTCTGGTGGACAATGGCGCGTTTGAGGCGATCGAGCGTTAGTCGACACAAGCTAGTAATGACCGAAGAGAGATAGGCTACGGAAAGATACCGAGCTTATTCACAGACCAACAGCGAGAAGACAAAAAGCTTCCGCTTATCGCCCCTGCAACAATCTGTCCCCGACGGCAAATCGGGATTTCAGCAGGCATTCCGCATATTCCGCCTCTGCCTCGGAATCGAAGACAATGCCGCCGCCGACATTGAAGGTGGCGTTGCCATCTTCAAACAGCGTCATGGTGCGGATTGCCACGGAGAACCGCATCTCTCCACTCGGAGACATGACGCCAATCGCGCCGCAATAGACGTCTCGGGGTGTCTGCTCCAGATCATGCAGGATCTTCATGGCCCACATTTTCGGAGCGCCGGTAACCGAACCACAGGGAAACAGCGCCGAGAAAATATCTTCGACCGTCATGTCTGGCAGGAGTTTTGCCCGCACATGGCTGACCATCTGATGCACGGTGGGATAGGTCTCGATTTCGAACAGCTTCGGAACATCCAGACTGCCGACTTCGGTAATCCGGGAAATGTCGTTGCGCAGCAGATCGACGATCATGCGGTTTTCGGCCAGCGTCTTTTCGTCCTCAAGCATCGCCGCGATGATCGCCCTGTCTTCCGCTTCCGATGCTCCGCGCGGGGTCGTGCCCTTCATCGGGTGCGTTTCGATCCATCCCTCTCCATCGACCGAGAAGAACAGTTCAGGCGAACGGGACAGGACGACGGGGCCGCCGAGATCGACCAGGGCACCGTATTTGACCGGTTGCCGCTCGATCAACGACCAGAAGGCGGTCAGGGGATCACCGGACCAGCGTGCATGTACCGGCATTGTCAGATTGCCCTGATAACAATCGCCTTTGCGCAGATGCATGTGCAGACGGTCGAACCGCTCGCGATATTCGGAAAGCGTCCAGGCCGGGCGTGGATCGGAAAGTAACGCGTCCGCCGCTGGTATGTTCACCGGACGGTCGAATCGGCTATCGTTTTCGTGTGGCCCGGAAAACACCCCGAACAGGAGAAGCGGCACCTTGCGATCCGTCTGGGCAAAAGTCGTAAGTTTGGGCTCAAATAGGTAGCCGGCTTCATAAGATATGTAACCGGCAAGATACTTTCCGCTCTTTCTGAGCGTTTCCATGCGCTGCAGCGCTGCAAAAAACGCCTCTGGCTCGTCCGCAAAAATGATCTCTTCCGGTTCGGTGAACGCCGTCACCGTACCGGTGGAATCATCCCGGAAAAGAACATAAGGCGCGTTTGCCAAGCCAGGGCGTCCGAACTGCAGCGATGGGGAGCGAAGGGTCAGACCGGATCGATGTCGCCTCTCGCCCACATTTCTATGGTTTCCGCATAGAAATCGGCAAAGCGGCCTTCTTCGATCGACTTGCGAATACCCTGCATCAGCTCCTGATAATAGGCAAGATTGTGCCAGGAGAGCAGCATGCCGCCCAGCGCTTCGTTGGCGCGCACCAGATGGTGCAGGTAAGCGCGGGAATAGTCGCGCGAGGCCGGGCAATTGGACTGCTCGTCCAGCGGGCGCATGTCTTCGGCATGGCGGGCATTGCGGATGTTGACCTTGCCGCGACGGGTAAATGCCAGACCGTGACGACCCGACCGGGTCGGCATCACGCAGTCGAACATGTCGATGCCGCGTGCCACCGACTTCAGAATATCATCAGGCGTGCCGACCCCCATCAGGTAACGCGGCTTTTCGCTCGGCAGAACCGGCAGCGTGATATCGAGCATGCCAAGCATCACGTCCTGCGGCTCGCCAACGGCGAGACCGCCAACAGCATAACCCTTGAGGTCAAGCTGCTTCAGACCTTCGGCGGAGCGAATGCGCAGATCCGGCTGGTCGCCACCCTGCACGATGCCGAACATCGCCTTGCCCGGCTGCTCACCGAAGGCAACGCGGCAGCGTTCGGCCCAGCGCAGCGACATTTCCATGGCGCGTTCGATTTCCTTGCGCTCGGCCGGCAGCGCAATGCATTCGTCGAGCTGCATCTGGATATCGGAATCCAGCAGGCCCTGAATTTCAATGGAACGTTCCGGTGACATGTGGTGCAGCGAGCCATCGACGTGGCTTTTGAAGGTCACGCCCTTCTCGTCGAGCTTGCGCAGACCGGACAGCGACATGACCTGGAAACCGCCGGAATCGGTCAGGATCGGATGCGGCCAGCGGATCAGCTCATGCAGACCGCCAAGCCGCGCCACGCGCTCCGGGCCGGGACGCAGCATCAGGTGATAGGTATTGCCGAGAATGATGTCGGCGCCAAGCTCGCGCACCTGGTCCAGATACATGGCCTTGACGGTACCGACAGTACCGACCGGCATGAAGGCCGGCGTGCGGATGACACCGCGCGGCATCGCCACTTCGCCGAGGCGGGCGCCGCCACTGGTTGCTTTCAGGGTGAAGGTAAAGTTCTCGTGCATCAGTTTTTCCGGAACAGCAGGCTGGAATCGCCATAGGAATAGAAACGGTAGCCGGTTTCGATGGCATGGGCATAGGCCGCCCGCATCGTTTCCAACCCGCTAAAGGCCGAAACCAGCATGAACAGCGTGGATTTCGGCAGGTGAAAATTCGTCATCAGGATATCGACCGCCCTGAAGCGATAACCCGGCGTGATGAAGATGCCGGTTGCGGCAGACCACGGCTTGATCTGACCGTCTTCGGCCGCCGCACTTTCGATCAGGCGAAGCGAGGTCGTGCCGACACAGATGATGCGCCCGCCCCTCGCCTTCACGGCATTGAGCTTGTCGGCCGTCTCCTGCGAGACGTAACCGATCTCCAGATGCATCTTGTGATCGTCGGTGTCGTCAGCCTTGACCGGCAGGAACGTGCCCGCACCAACGTGCAGCGTCACGAAATGCCGTTCGATACCGGCCTTGTCGAGCGCCTCGAACAATGCAGGCGTAAAATGAAGACCAGCCGTCGGCGCGGCAACCGCGCCTTTTTCACGGGCATAGATGGTCTGGTAATCGGTCTGGTCCTGCGCGTCTTCGGGCCGTTTGGCGGCGATGTAAGGCGGCAGCGGAATATGGCCGACGGAGGCAATCGCTTCATCGAGGACCGGGCCCGATACGTCGAACAACAGGGTGATTTCACCCTCGTCGCCCTTTTCCTCAACAGTCGCCTCAAGGAAGGCCAGACCGCAGGCATTGTCGCGCTCATAACCAAAGCGGATGCGATCGCCCTGCTTGATGCGCTTGCCCGGACGGGCAAACGCCTTCCAGCGGCTGGCATCGGCACGCATGTGCAGCGTTGCGGAAACCGGTGTTTCCTGCGCGCCTTCACGCAGCCGCACACCTTCAAGCTGGGCGGGAATGACGCGTGTGTCATTGAACACCAGCGCATCGCCGGGCTTCAGAAATGACGGCAGATCGAACACATTGTGATCCGTCATGCGGTCCGTATTCGGATCAACCACGAGCAGGCGCGCACTGTCGCGCGGATTGGCCGGGCGAAGGGCAATATTTTCCTCGGGAAGATCAAAATCGAAAAGGTCTACGCGCATGATGGTGCTCTTGAAGTTCAAAAACCTGTCCGGCAGTCGCCGCCGCTGCATCACGCCAACGTCGGAACCGATTGTCCGAAAGCGCGATGCCAGGATTTAACAAGTGAGAGCGCCGTGCATCCCAGCGGATGCACGGCGCCCTAAGCGGTCAAACGTCTATATCCTGAGCTCAGGCTGCGGATGCAAGACGGATGGAAACGATGGAGTCGGGATCTTTCACCGGCTCGCCGCGCTTTACCTTGTCGATGGATTCCATGCCTTCAATGACCTGGCCCCAGACGGTGTACTGCTTGTTCAGCCATGGTGCGTCGGTGAAGCAGATGAAGAACTGCGAGTTTGCAGAGTTCGGGCTCTGCGAACGAGCCATCGAGCAGGTGCCGCGAACGTGCGGAACTGCGGAGAACTCAGCCTTCAGGTCCGGCTTGTCGGAGCCGCCCATGCCGGCACGCGCCGGGTTGAAGCTCTCGGAACCCTTCTTGCCGAACTTGACGTCGCCGGTCTGGGCCATGAAGTCTTCGATGACGCGGTGGAACACGACGCCGTCATAAGCACCTTCGGAAACCAGTTCCTTGATGCGGGCAACGTGACCCGGAGCAACGTCCGGAAGCAACTGGATGACGACCTTGCCAGCCGTCGTTTCCACGATGAGGGTGTTTTCCGGATCTTTGATCTCGGCCATGATATCTCTCCTTACTTATTTCCGACGGTGACTTTGATCATCCGGTCGGGGTTGGAAACTTCGCCATTGCCGCCTTGACCACGCTTGATCTTATCGACGGCTTCCATGCCGGATACGACCTTGCCGACGACGGTGTACTGACCGTTGAGGAAAGCGCCTTCGGCAAACATGATGAAGAATTGCGAATTGGCGGAATTCGGGTCCTGCGAACGGGCCATACCGACGGTGCCGCGCTCAAACGGAACCTTGGAAAACTCGGCCTTGATATCCGGCAGATCGGAGCCGCCGGTGCCGGCGCGCTGGGCACTAAAGCCCTTTTCCATATTGCCGAACTGCACGTCGCCGGTCTGCGCCATGAAACCGTCGATGACGCGGTGGAAGGCAACGTTGTCGTAAGCGCCCTTCTTTGCCAGCGCCTCGATCTGCGCCACATGCTTCGGCGCAACATCAGGCATCAGCTCGATAACAACCGGGCCGTCCTTGAGCTGAATGGTCAGCGTTTCGGCAGCGGAGGCGAGCGTGCTGGCGGTGAGTGCGCCGACAAACATGGTGCCTGCAAAGGCAAACTTCAGCAGTTTCATTGAATTGGCTCCCAGATATGACACTGAAACTAACGTTTCAGCTTGCTGTTAAGGGCTTTGAGCACGGCTTTCGGAACGAAGGCTTCCACATTGCCGCCCATCGCGGCGATCTGGCGGACCAATGTGGCCGTAATGGGTCGCGACGACGAACCGGCAGGCAGGAATACGGTCTGAATGTCCGGCGCCATCTGGCGGTTCATGCCGGCCATCTGCATTTCGTAATCGAGGTCGGTGCCATCGCGCAGGCCGCGCAGCAAAAGCCGCGCGCCATGCTGGCGGGCAGCATCGACGACAAGATTGTCAAAGGAGACGACGTCCATCCGGGCCGCCTCGTTGGGAAGGCTTTCGGCAAGCGCCTGCTTGATCAATGCGGCCCGCTCGTCGAACGAGAACATCGGCGCCTTGCCAGGGTGAACACCGACGGCAACGATCACCTTCGATGCAACGTTCAACGCCTGGATCAACACATCCAGATGTCCGTTGGTCATCGGATCGAACGATCCGGGATAAAAGGCAATCGTCATATCGCTCTCGATACTTCGCCGGGACTGGCGCCGATACACGGCATTGTTGAGCCGCCTTTTGTCACGGCAAGCGGCGCGGCGCAAGACATTTGCCGTTTTCGCCCACCCCATCAGCGCCCTGAACGGCATATGAATGGCGTGTTCAGGGGCGTTTCAGAGCCATTCATTTAAATCAGCAGCATCGGGAAACCGAAAGGCACTTTCGCTCGTTGAGCACCTGGAGAAACAAACATGCTGGCTTTCATGATCGTTCTATCGATCGTCACGTCATTCGCAGCCGAGTACCTTTTTCTCGATTGACGTAAGGAGCCGGTTTTCTGAACGCCAGATGAACAAGCCATTCAAGGAAGTTTCAGAGGCGCGATGCTAATCGATTTTTATGATTGACGCGGAACATGCATGGACATGGCGCGTTCGGATCAAATGAACAAGGAATGGACAGATGTTTGTAAAAGAAAAACAGTCTACCTCGGCGAAAATCAGCGTCATCAGCACCGCCTGGACAATGCTGGTCATCGCGATGGTGGCAACAACGTTTAGCCTTTATGAACAGAAGGCCGAACATCAGGGCCCGGAATATCCGCAACTCACCGCCCGCTATCAGTACATGAACTACTACTGATAATTGAGGCTCAATCCCCCGTCTAAGAAAACGGAGACATGCCATGACCACAGTACTGACAGCGCTTCTTGCCCTCATCAGCCTTATGTTCGTGGCTTCCATGGTCTCTGCCGTCGCAGAAATGCGGCGTGAAGGCGAGGATTTGAAAGAAGCCATGAAGCGCAACCGGGTCTTCTGACGAGAACCTGAGCGCGACAGCAACGTGATTCTTATTCGACCGTCCGGATTTCCGGGCGGTTATGTTTTGTCATCGGCAGCAGCGCCGGCCAACCCTGCCTCCGAATGCGAGCAATGCCCCTGCCTCCTGATCTCAGCCACCGATCGATGCGCACCTGCATACCGAAAAACCCATTCATGCCAATGGCTTGGTGAATTCGGGTTTATATTCGACAGCGAAATAACGACGCTGGAAGCGCTCACAAGCAGCAAGAAACGATGCGACGGCTGCGCCGGCAGCCGCCTTTTGCCGGGAGAACGACAGCGCTTGCCGGGTGAGATCACAGAACCGTTTTTGCCAAACCCCGTTTTTCCAAGGGAAATTCCCTTCAATTTCCGTTTGGATTGTTTTAAGGAACCCCGATACGGTGCAGCCGGCTATGAACGCCGCTGCGGCCATGCCCGGTGTTTTCGCGTCGCTTTGACCAGCACGCTTGGCGCCTGAGTGGCAAACGATGTTCTTTTGAGGTTTGCATAACGATGCTCGATTCCCTGAGAAATGCTTCTCGAACCATGGCAGCAAAGCTGCTGCTTCTCCTGCTTGTTGTTTCTTTCGGCATCTGGGGTGTCTCCGCATCGCTTGTCACGTCGAATTCCCACGCGGTGGTGACCGTTGGCGACCAGACGGTTGGCCCGGAGGAATTCCGTCTCGCTTACCAGCGGCAGATTTCCGACCTGAGCCGCCAGTTCGGCACACGTCTGACGACCGAACAGGCCAAGGCCTTCGGCATTGACCGTCAGGTCTTCAGCCAGCTGGCCGCAGGCGCGGCTCTGGACGAACTGGCCTCGAAGATGAACCTCGGCCTGTCCGAAGACCGGCTTGCCAACCTCATCGCCGAAGACCCCGCCTTCAAGTCGGTCAACGGCCAGTTTGACCGCAATCTGTTCAGCGAGCGTCTGCGCAACTCCGGTTTCCGCGAGGATGATTACATCAAGGAGCGCAGCAAGGTTGCGGTTCGTAGCCAGATCGTCGAAGCCGTGTCCGATGGCTTCAAGGCGCCGCAGGTCCTGGTGGACGCGCTCAAGCAATATCGCCACGAACAGCGTTCGGTGGATTATGTGATCCTCTCCAACGCCGTCATTCCTCCGGTCAAGGCACCGGGCGACGACGTGCTGACGCCGTGGTTCGAAACCAACAAGTCGAAATATCGCGCTCCGGAATTCCGCAAATTCACCTATGTTAAGCTTGAGCCATCGGATATTGCCGATCCGACCGCGATCACCGACGCCCAGATCACCGAATATTACGACAGCCACAAGGACAGCTTCCGCACCGCCGGTCGCCGCACCGTCGAGCAGCTCACCTTCCCGAACAAGGAAATGGCCGAAGCTGCCGCAGAGCAGATCCGCCTTGGCAACACCACCTATGACCAGGTCGTCAAGGATCAGGGCAAAACGGCGTCTGACGTGATGCTCGGCGAATTCACCCGCGACACCGTTCCTGATCCGGCGCTGGCCGATGCGGTCTTTGCCGTTCAGAAGGATGGCGGCGTAACGCGGGTCGTCGAAGGTGCATTTGGTCCGGTCGTTCTGCGCGTTACCGGCATCACGCCGGAAACGACCAAGACGCTGGATGAATCGAAAGAGGAAATCCGCAAGGATCTCGCAACCGCTGCCGCGGCTGAAGAAATCACCAACGTTCATGACCGTTACGAAGACCTGCGCGCAGGCGGCTCCTCGCTTGCCGACGCCGCCAAGGAACTGAACCTCAAGCCCGTCACCATCGCTGCCGCCGATGCCTCCGGCCTCGACGAAAAGGGCGACACCATTCAGGGTCTGCCCTCCCCGCAGCTCGTTTCTGACGTGTTCAAGACCGAGCCAGGTACAGAAGCGCTGCCGATCAACCTTGGTCGCGAAGGCTACATTTGGTTCGACGTCGATGAAATCATCGCAGCCCGCGACCGCACGCTGGCCGAAGTCCGTGACGATGTCGTCGCCGACTGGACGGCAGAGCAGCAGCGCACGGCACTTGCCGCCAAGGCGGACGAGCTGAAGGCACGCGTCGAAAAGAGCGAAACGCTGGAAACCATTGCTGGCGAACTCGGCCTTGCCGTCGAGCAGAAGTCGGGCCTGCGCCGCAACGGCGAGGACGCGATCTTCGGTCAGCAGACGATCGCCGCTGTATTCTCCGGTGGCGACGGCATGGTCGGCGCAGCCGCGGATGCTGATGGCTCCAGCCGCATTCTCTTCAAGGTCACATCCGTCGACGCCAATGCACCGGCAGATGCGCTGACCAACGATGACCAGCAGTTGACGGCCATTGCCTCGGCAGCCGGCGACGACATGCTCGACCAGATGGTCAACCGTCTGCAGAACGATTATGGTGTCACCATCAATCAGCCCCTCGCCGATCAGGCGATGGTCGGCTTCTAAGCGGGAGGCTTGAACACATGGCCGAACTGAAGCCGCTGATTGCCAAGGTCGCCAACGGGGAAAGCCTCAACCGCGAAGAATCGCGAGCGGCTTTCGACATCCTGATGTCCGGTGAGGCCACCCCGTCGCAGATCGGCGCATTTCTGATGGCGCTGCGCGTTCGCGGTGAAACGGTCGACGAAATCGTCGGCGCGGTGTCATCGATGCGGGCGCGCATGTTGCCAGTCAAGGCGCCTGCGGACGCCATCGATATCGTCGGCACGGGCGGCGACGGCATCGGCACCTACAACATCTCGACCCTGGCTTCGATCATTGTTGCCGGCACGGGCGTACCGGTGGCAAAGCACGGCAACCGGGCGCTGAGCTCAAAATCCGGTACGGCCGATGCGCTTTCCGCGCTCGGCGTGAAGCTCGATATCGGCCCTGACATGATTGCACGCTGCATTGCCGAAGCCGGTCTCGGCTTCATGTTTGCGCAGCTGCACCACTCGGCCATGCGCCATGTCGGTCCGACCCGCGTCGAGCTTGGCACACGCACGGTGTTCAACCTGCTCGGCCCGCTGTCCAACCCGGCAGGCGCAAAACGCCAGCTGCTCGGCGTCTTCTCGCTCCGTTGGCTGGTGCCGCTGGCCGAAGTGCTGCGTGACCTCGGTTCGGAAAGCATCTGGGTTGTCCACGGCGATGGCATGGATGAAGTGACCACCACAGGCGTCACCCATGTTGCAGCACTGGAAAACGGCAAGATCCGCACCTTTGATCTGACGCCGAAGGATTTCGGTGTCGACGTAGCGAAAATGGACGACCTAAAGGGCGGCGACGGCATTGCCAACGCGGCTGCCCTGCGCGAAGTTCTCTCCGGCAAGCGCAACGCCTATCGCGACGTTTCGCTCTGCAACGCTGCCGCATCGCTGGTGATCGCCGGCAAGGCGGAAACGCTTGGCGATGCCATGAAGATCGCATCCGCTGCACTCGATGACGGCAAGGCTGCCGCCGCACTCGACCGCCTGGTCGCCGTTTCCAACGAGGAATGAGAGCCGCACCATGAGCGACATTCTGAAGAAGATCGAAGCTTACAAGCTGGAAGAAATCGCCGCCGCCAAGGCAAAGGTTCCGGTTGCGGAACTGAAGGCGATGGCCGCAGACCAGACCGCACCACGCGGTTTTTACAAGGCGTTGCGGGCAAAGCAGGCGGAAGGCAAGTTCGGGCTGATTGCCGAGATCAAGAAGGCAAGCCCGTCCAAGGGCCTGATCCGTCCGGACTTCAATCCGCCGGCGCTCGCCGCAGCCTATGAAGCTGGTGGCGCTGCCTGTCTCTCCGTCCTGACCGATACGCCAAGCTTTCAGGGTGCACCGGAATTCCTGACCGCGGCACGCAATGCCTGCGCGTTGCCGGCACTGCGCAAGGATTTCATGTTCGACACCTACCAGGTGCATGAAGCCCGCGCCTGGGGCGCCGACTGCATTCTGCTGATCATGGCCTCGCTGTCGGACGATGACGCGAAACGCCTTGAAGACGAAGCGCTCGCGCTCGGCATGGATGTGCTGGTGGAAGTGCACGACGCCGAGGAGACCGAACGGGCACTGAAGCTGTCCTCACCCCTGCTTGGCATCAACAACCGCAATCTGCGGACCTTCGAGGTCAGCCTCGAAACCAGCGAGAAGCTGGCCGGTCTCGTGCCCGCCGACAAGCTTTTGGTGGGTGAAAGCGGCATCTTCACCTTCGAGGATTGCAAGCGTCTCGAAAAGAGCGGCATCAGCACCTTCCTGGTTGGCGAAAGCCTGATGCGCAAGGACGACGTGACGGCGGCAACCGTGGCGTTGCTGACAGGCAAGACCGGCGTTCTGGCCGCAGAATGAGCGGCGACGGCAAGCTGACCCATATCGATGCGTCCGGCGAGGCGCATATGGTCGACGTTGGCGACAAGGCCGAAACGGTCCGTGTCGCCATCGCCGAAGGTTTCGTAAAAATGAAGCCGGAAACACTTGCCCTGATCCGTGAAGGCAACGCCAAGAAAGGTGATGTCATTGGTACGGCAAGGCTGGCCGGCATCATGGCTGCCAAACAGACCGCAAGTCTCATACCGTTGTGCCACCCGCTGATGTTGACCAAGGTGGCGGTAGACATCACCGAAGACAGCGCCCTGCCCGGCCTGCGCGTCGAGGCGATGGCGAAGCTGACGGGAAAAACCGGCGTAGAGATGGAGGCGCTGACTGCCGTCTCCGTCGCCTGCCTGACGATCTATGACATGGCGAAAGCCGCCGACAAGGCGATGGAAATCATCAACATTCGCCTCGTTGAAAAAAGCGGCGGAAAATCCGGCGATTTCTGGCGCGAGGAACCCTGATGAAACCGCTGCTGCCCGTTGACGATGCCAAGGCCCGCCTTCTGGATGCGGCGGCTCCCGTTACGGAAAGCGAGTTGCTGCCGCTGTCGGTGTGCGACGGTCGGGTTCTGGCTGCCGATCTGCCTGCCCTTCTCACCCAGCCACCTTTCGATGCGTCGGCCATGGACGGTTATGCGCTCAGCGCCGCTGATACCCCGGCCATCGGCTCCGTTCTGACCGTCATTGGCCAGGCTGCCGCCGGACATGCATTTGAGGGAACGCTCGGCCATGGCGAAGCCGTCCGCATCTTCACCGGCGCGCCCGTGCCGAAAGGTGCAGACGCCATTCTCATTCAGGAAGACGCCGACCGTCTCGACGAGAACAGGATTCGAACGACGTTCGAAGTCAGGGTCGGACAGCATATTCGCCCGCGCGGGCAGGATTTTGCCGAAGGTGAAACCGTTCTTGCAGCCGGGCGTCAGCTCGATTTCACCGCATTGACGGTTGCGGCGGCAATGAACCACGCGAAACTTGCCGTCTACCGCAAGCCGCTGATCGCCATCCTCGCCACCGGCGACGAACTGTTGCCGCCCGGAAGCAGCCCGAACCCGGCTCAGATCATCGCCTCGAACACATTCGGTGTCTCGGCCCTTGCCAAAAATGCAGGCGCGGACGTTCTCGATCTCGGCATCATTCCTGACGACGATACCTTGATCCGTGCGGCAATCAGCAAGGCAATCGCCGCAAAGGCGGATGTTCTCGTGACACTTGGCGGCGCATCTGTCGGCGACCATGATCTTGTGCAGGCCGCCTTGAAGGCCGAAGGCATGCAGCTCGATTTCTGGCGCATTGCCATGCGGCCCGGAAAGCCGTTGATGGTTGGGGCGATCGGCGACATGCAGGTTCTCGGCCTGCCGGGAAATCCCGTGGCAAGCCTTGTCTGCAGCCTGCTGTTCCTGGAGCCGCTGGTCCGCAAGATCGCCCGTCTTGCCCCCATGCCGCGAATGGGCGTCGCGACGACCGCAACCGCGCTCAAGGCAAACGATCACCGTCAGGACTATGTTCGCGCCCGGCTGATCGTCGATGATGGACAGGAAACAGTTGCCGAAGCCTACACCAAGCAGGATTCGTCGATGATGAAGATCCTCGCTCATTCCGACTGCCTGATCGTTCGTCCACCCAATGCGCCTGAACTTGCGGCAGGTTCACAATGCCCTATCATTCGCTTCCGGGCCCAGAACGTCTGAAACATTCCGACGATGTCACCTGCCTGCGACAGTAACGCCGGTGAAATTTCCCAATAATATCGTTTAAAATATCATCGGCGCAAAGAACACTCTGTTGTATGCGGTCGTTCCGGTGTAAGTGGGCGCTCCCACCGCAAAGCTTCGTCCACGGCAAGACTTGCATTGTTGAACAATTGCAACCGGACGACCTGCCGGACGGCACGATCAAGAAAAACGACCAAAGAACGAAAAGAAATTTGAAAACCTATACGTTGTCAAATAAGTACAAATTCCGAAAGATAAATTCAGTGAACAAAAATTACTTCGCTGTAAATTAGGCTTTTCAAAACAAGTTTCCTAACAATAATCTCTAAAGTAAGCAGACTCACTGGAGTTCCTTGATGAACACGGTATCCACGCCGAAGGCGACGGGGCCTGATATCGCCGCGCAGATCACCTATGCGATGCGCAGCATGGGCGTTTCGCCAATTCCGCGTAACTACCAGCTTTTCTACGAAGCCTATATCGGCTCCAACCCGGCCTTGACGAGAGATCTCACGGCACTCGGCAGCCGGGCAACGCAGGAAGAGCTGGACGATCTATGCGCGCACTACTTCGACACCAGCGCTGTCAGACTGATCGACGATGTGCAGGAGCGCGTGCGCCAGGAGCTGGAAGCCCTGTTAAACACGCTGCGTCGCGAACAATCCTCGATCGAGAACTACAACAGAATTCTCGGCGAGACGCGCCAGCGCATCGATGACAAGAACGCGACCAGCACCAACATCCTGAAAAACGCCATTGCCCTTCTGGCAGAGGCCACAGGAACAAAGCTTGTCGACGGCGAAAAGGCCGTCAACGACGTCAACCGCCATGCCGAGGAAATGCATCAGGTTCGTCTGGAGCTGGACGAATACAAGCGCATCGCCAACACCGACTCCCTGACACGGCTTTCCAACCGTCGCGCTTTCGACGACCGGCTTGCCAGCATCTATGACAGCTCACTTGGACTGAACTACACAACGCTCGCCCTGCTGGATATCGACCACTTCAAGAAGATCAACGACACCTTTGGTCATCCGGTTGGTGACAAGATCCTGGCAACTGTCGCTTCCGTCATTCGCGCCAATGTGCGCAAGGATGGTTTTGTCGCCAGAAGCGGCGGTGAGGAATTCGCCATTATTCTGGATGGCAATACGCCTGAAGAAGTCATGGTGGCCTGTGAACGCATCCGCCTTGCGCTGGAAAGCACGCCATTCCGTCACTCCAAGTCGGGCATCGATTACGGCCCGGTGACGATTTCGATCGGCTTCGCGTCTGCTGCCCAGGCGGACAATCCCGGCGAGCTCTACGCCCATGCCGATACGGCGCTCTACCATGCCAAGGAAACGGGCCGTAATCGCACCGTCTTTTTTGAAGAGGGCATGCAGAAGAACTACGTCGGCAAGAACTGGCTCATCTACAAGAAATAAAGGCTGGAACGCCGAAAAAGCTGATAAAAAAGGCCGCGAAAGCGGCCTTTTCTCTATTTTCGCGTCACCACTTTCGCGATGTCACCACATCGTTTTTGCGGCGCGCACCGGCCATTCCCGATCATAGGTTTCCTGATCGAAGCTTGCCTTTGCGGCCTTCAGCAAGGTGCCGGGCGTTGGCAAGGAGGTCGGATCAACAAAATGTTCGGGGTTCCACAGTTCGGAGCGCATGAGCGCACGCGCACACTGGAAATAAACCTCGCCGATGGTGATGACGATCACGGTGCGTGGATGCTTGCCATCCATCTCGAAACTATGCAGCAGGTCGGGATCGACGGAAACCACAGCCGTACCATTGACCCGCATCGTCGTATTGGAACCGGGGATCAGGAACATCAGCGCCACACGCGGATCGCGCACGATGTTCATCAGCGAGTCGACACGGTTGTTGCCGCGCCAGTCGGGAAGCAGCAGTGTCGTTTCGTCGCCGATGCGCACGACACCGTCGCCAGCCTGCGGCCTGTCACCGCGCGGTGAACAGTCCATACCTTCCGGCCCAACCGTCGCCAAAGCCACAAAGGGCGATGCCTCGATCATCTGACGATATTCGGCGGTCAGCGCGCTCGTTACCTTGGCAACCGATGCTTCGGTCACGCCGTCATAGATGGCCTTCAATTCCTCGACGCTACGAATAATCGTCATCTGCCCTCTTCCCTCATCGACATCAGACCATGCCCCCCTCAGGAGAACAACAGCCCGCTTACTCCTCGTCCTGCTCCACCTTTTCCCGTTCGGCACGCTCGCGCGCAGTGCGGGCGGCAACGAGATCGGCAGGCTGGGCATTGCCACGGATCAGCGAACGCCCGGCATAGATACCGCCAACGATTTCCATGGCAAAGCGCTCTGCATCCCTGTCGCGGAACTCCTCGACGAGACGCACCGCATCCTCCTGGTCCTCGCCCATGGCAGTCAACACCTCACCGCTGAAAATCAGCGCCGATTCCAGTGTTTCGCGGATCTGGTAGTCCACCCCGGCCTTCAGCAGATCGATGGCATGGCCACGGTCGAAGGCGCGGGCCAGAACAGGAATTAGCGGGAACTCGTGCTTGACGATTTCGGCGATACGGATCGCCGCCTCCTTGTCGTCGACACAGATCAGCACGGCACGCGCCGTTCCGGCGCCGGCGGCATGCAGAATTTCCGCCCGCGAACCATCGCCATAATAGACCTTGAAACCGAACTCCGCCGCATCACGGACGAAATCGGCGTCCCTGTCGATCAGCGACAATGTGTAACCGCGCGCCAGAAGCGGCTGGCTGACAATCTGGCCGAAGCGGCCAAAGCCAATCAGCAGGATGCTGCCTTCGACATTTTCCGGCATATCGAGGTCGTCGGTATTGGGAGCAGCCTTGGGAACGATACGGTCATGCAGGATGACCATTAGCGGCGTCAGCACCATGGAGATGATGATCGTTGCCGTCAGGATGGCGTTGGATTCGCGGTCGAGCACGCCGGCGTTGACCGCCGCCGAATAGAGCACGAATGCAAATTCGCCGCCCTGCGCCATCAGTACCGCCCGCTCCAGGCTTTCGCGGCGCGTCGTGCCAAGTGCACGCGCAACGCCGTAAATCAGGAACGCCTTCAGCAACATGTAACCGGCAACGCTGACCACAACGAGCTGCCAGTTCGCACCGATCACGCCGATATCGATCGCCATGCCGACGCCGAGAAAAAACAGCCCGAGCAGAATGCCGCGGAATGGCTCGATGTCAGCCTCGAGCTGGTGGCGGAAAGAGGATTCCGAAAGAAGAACACCGGCGAGAAACGCACCCATCGCCATGGAGAGGCCGCTGACCTGCATCAGAAGCGCTGATCCCAGCACTACCAGAAGCGCTGCCGCGGTCATCACCTCACGCGCGCCGGAGGCAGCCAGAAGCCGGAAGAACGGATTGAGAAGATAACGGCCCGCCAGAATGAGTGCTCCAACGGCGGAAAGCGCAATACCGACCGAAACCCAGCGCTCGGAGGCCGTGACCTCCTCCCCACCTGAACCAAGGAAGGCAACCAGCGCCAGAAGCGGCACGATGGCCAGATCCTCGAACAGCAGGATCGCAATGATCCGCTGCCCCTTGAGACTGGACATGCTGTTGCGTTCCTGAAGCATCTGCATGACGATCGCGGTCGACGTCAGCACGAAACCCGTTCCGGCAACGAAGGATGGAATGATCGGAAAGCCAAGCGCGATGCCGATCAGTGTCAGGCCGGCCATGCATACGAGCACCTGAAGTGCGCCGAGCCCGAATATATCCTTGCGCATCGACCACAGCCGTGACGGCTGCATTTCAAGGCCGATGATGAACAGGAACATCACCACGCCAAGTTCGGCGATGTGGAGAATGGCCTGCGAATTGGAAAAGAAACCGAGACCATAGGGGCCCACGACAAGACCGGCAGCAAGATAGCCGAGAACCGAGCCAAGTCCGATCCGCTTGAAAATCGGCGCGGCCACAACGCCGGCAGCCAAAAGCACGACCACCTGAGCCAGATCATTTCCGTTCGCTTCGACCGCCACGCGCCACCCCGTATCAAATGCAGGACGAGGGTGTCGCCCCTCGTCGAATTGCCGTCAAAGTTCAAGAAAGTCCGGAGCAAAGGAGGCGAAGACCCCGGTTTTCCGAAGCATGCCTCTCTCAACACCCTTGATGTGTTCTAGCGGGATTGCCGTTACCGGCTCAAGCCTTTTTCCGCCAGTTCCCGTTCATAGGACTGAAACAGTGCGTCACCCGTCTCTCCGAGTTCGCGCAGATATCTCCATGTGAAGATGCCGCTGTCGTGGCCATCGTCAAAAACGATCCGGACGGCGTAGTTTCCGGTCGCCGAAAGGGCGCGAATTGTGACGTTGCGCTTGCCGGGAACCGTGACCTTCTGCCCCGGCCCGTGTCCCTGCACCTCCGCCGACGGAGAAAGGACGCGCAGCATTTCCGCGCTCAGCCGAAAGGCGGTTCCGTCATCGAACGAGACGGTCAGTTCCTTCCGGTCTTTCGACACACGCAGTTCTATCGGCCAGACATCACTCATTTTTCACTTCCGCAGCAGTGGCTTTTGCGCGAGAATTACGAGCTTGCCCAACGATAGGCAAGGCACTACATCCTAATGAACGCCAAGAGATTTTCTAAACACGTTTGGCGAACGGAGACGGACACGTGAACGGCTTCCTCGGATCGCTCGATAAAGCGCAGTCCCTGACGGAAACAACCGCACCGATGGTAGACCCATTCGGGCGCGCGATCACCTATCTGCGCGTCTCCGTGACCGACCGTTGCGACTTCCGCTGCACCTATTGCATGGCGGAGCACATGACCTTCCTGCCCAAGAAGGATCTGCTGACGCTGGAAGAGCTCGATCGTCTCTGTTCCGTCTTCGTGGCGCGCGGCGTGCGAAAGCTGCGCCTCACCGGTGGCGAACCGCTGGTGCGCAAGAACATCATGGAACTGGTCCGCAATCTCGGCCGTCACGTCCATGCAGGCACGCTTGAAGAACTGACGCTGACCACCAACGGCTCGCAGCTTTCCAAATTCGCAGCCGAACTGGCCGATTGCGGCGTCAGGCGCATCAATGTCTCGCTCGACACGCTCGACGCCGACAAGTTTCGCCAGATCACCCGCTGGGGCGATCTCGGCCGGGTCATGGAGGGGCTGGACGCAGCGCTCTCCGCCGGCATCAAGGTGAAGCTCAACGCTGTGGCGTTGAAGGATTTCAACGAGGCCGAAATTCCAGAACTGATGCGCTTTGCGCATGCACGCGGCATGGACCTGACTGTGATCGAAACCATGCCGATGGGCGAGATCGAGGAAGATCGCACTGACCGATATCTGCCGCTGTCCGAACTCAGGGCGTCTCTCGAGCAACAGTTCACCCTGACCGACAACGATTACCAGACGGGTGGTCCGGCACGTTACGTCACGGTCAGCGAGACCGGCGGCAGGCTCGGTTTCATTACGCCGATGACGCATAATTTCTGCGAAAGCTGCAATCGCGTTCGCCTGACCTGCAAAGGCACGCTCTATATGTGTCTCGGCCAGGACGATGCTGCGGACCTGCGCACAGCACTCCGGGCTTCCGACGATGATGCCTATCTTTCCAGAGCGATTGACGAAGCCATCCTGCGCAAGCCCAAGGGGCACGATTTCATCATCGATCGCACCCATAAACGCCCCGCTGTTGCGCGTCACATGAGCGTAACCGGCGGTTAGGCGCCAACAGGCGCTTCTTTCTCGCGACCCCCAGATATAAACGGTTGAAATGACATCCGGACCGTGTCACGTCTGAACGGTGGAGGAATGCGGAGTCGTGGCCTTTTTGCAGTGAGATGTCGCTGCTGAGCCAGACCGACGAACGGCTGCGCATGGTCTAGGACAAGATGGAATGGCATTGACGGACAACACCCGCGGCGCCCTGCTTATGGCGGTTGCGATGGCAAGCTTTACAGCCAACGACGCGCTGACGAAATCCGTCACCCCCTACATCAACACCGGCCAGATCATGTTCGTTCGCGGTATCATGACCGCGATCCTCGTCTATTTTGCCGCACGGCATTTTGGCGCCCTGCGCCCGCTGAAGACGCTGTTCCGGCCAATCATCATCCTGCGCTGTCTCTGCGAGGTGACAGCCGCCGTCCTCTATCTGACCGCACTCGGTCTCATCGAATTCTCCAATGCCTCGGCAATCCTACAATCGCTGCCGCTGGTGGTGACGCTTGGGGCGGCCCTGTTCCTGCGCGAGCCGGTTGGCTGGCGGCGCTGGCTGGCAATCATTGTCGGTTTTCTCGGCGTCCTCGTCATCCTGCGCCCCGGCCCCGATGGCTTCACCTTCGGCGCATTGCTGGTCGTCGCATCGCTTGCCGTCACCGCCGCCCGCGATCTGCTGACGCGCAAGATGTATGCCGATGTCCCCTCGCTTGCCGTAACCGTCATCACAGCATTCGTGAACATGGCGATGGGCGGCCTGCTCATTCAGCCTTTCGGCGGCTGGCAACCGATGAATGGCTGGATCATTTCTCACCTTGCCGGTTCGGCGGTGCTGGTTCTGATCGGCTATCAGGCGATTATCGTCGCCATGCGCACCGGAGAAATCTCCTTTGTGGCGCCATTCCGTTACACCAGCCTCCTCTGGGGCTTCATGATCGGCATCTTCTTCTTCAACGAACGCATAGATTCCTGGACGATCGTTGGAGCGGCCATCGTCATCGGCTCAGGTCTTTATACATTCTACCGCGAAAGCAAGCGCAACCGGTCGCAACTTGCCAAGCGTTCGGCCGTCACACCGACCGAGCCGCCAACCGTCAGGCCGGCTTCCGTTACGGAACCTCACGTCACGAGATCCATGCGCGCGGAAGAAGCGGGAGAGTGACGTGAATACCGGCCGTTTCCTGGACAGGACGACACCGCCCCACATTCTCACGCTGGTCATCATCGCGGGCGTCGCAGCGCTGTGCATGAACGTCTTCCTGCCGTCGCTTGCGGCCATGGCCGTCTATTTTGAAACCGACTATGCGGTCATGCAGTTTGCCGTATCCGGTTATCTCGCTGCCACCGCCTGCCTGCAACTCGTTATAGGCCCCCTCTCCGACCGTTTTGGCCGACGCCCGGTCATGCTCGTCAGCATCGCCATCATGATCCTCGCCACGGTGGTCTGCGGGTTTGCCACCACCACAGGCGTATTCATGGCCGGTCGTGTTGCACAGGCGGCCATCGTCTCGGCTTTCGTGCTGGCCCGCGCCATCGTCAGGGACATGGTGCCGATGGAACAGGCTGCATCAATGATCGGCTACATCACCATGGGCATGTCGGTCGTGCCGATGATCGGCCCGACGATTGGCGGCATCCTCAACGATGTCTCCGGCTGGCAGGCCAGTTTTGCACTTCTCGCCATCCTCGGCGTCGTCATCCTGGCGCTGGCCTGGTTCGACCTTGGCGAGACCAACGACAGCAAATCCACCAGTTTTTCCGAGCAGTTCCATGCCTGGCCGGAGCTGTTGCGCTCCCCGCTGTTCTGGGGTTACGCACTGACATCGACCTTCTCGTCGGGCATGTTCTTTTCCTTTCTCGGCGGCGCCCCCTTCGTTGGCAGCGTGATTTACGGCCTCTCACCGGCCATGCTCGGCCTGCAATTCTTCTTCATGGCAACGGGCTACATGATCGGAAACTTCATTTCCGGCCGCTACGCCAGCCGCATCGGCATCACCATCATGATGCTGTCGGGCAATGTCATCGGTCTTGCCGGCATTCTGGCCGCAATAGCACTGACCGGCATCGGCATTCACAGCGCTTATGTCTTCTTCGTACCGCTGGCGCTGATCGGCGTCGGAAATGGCGTGACATTACCCAGCGCCAATGCCGGCATGGTCAGCGTCCAGCCGCATCTTGCCGGTTCAGCCTCCGGCCTCGGCGGCGCCATGACGATTGGCGGCGGTGCCGCACTTTCGGTCCTTGCCTCGGCAGTCCTGTCGGAGGAAGCCGGCACATGGCCGCTGCTTCTGGTGATGCTGGTAACCGGCATCATCGCATTCATAACCACCTGGTTCATCCGCGTTGGGGAAAAGAAACACAATGTCCGTAGCTGAACGTTTTCCCGGTCTTGTTCTCGCTGGCGGACTTTCCAGACGCATGGGCGCCAACAAGGCGACCGTCATGCTTGGGAGCGAGCCGCTGCTGGCGCATGTGTTGCGACGCATGACACCGCAGGTCTCGGACGTCGCGGTCAACGCCGCAAATGGTTGGGCAGACCAGTTCGGAAAGCCGGTGCTCCCGGATACGATCACCGGCCACGCCGGCCCACTGGCGGGTGTTCTGGCCGGAATGCGCTATTTCAAGGCTGCTGCAACCGGCAAGAGCCATTTTCTCACCGCGCCCGCCGACAGCCCGTTCTTCCCGCAGGATCTGGCAAACCGCCTCGCAGAACATGTTACCAGCGACAACGAGATCGTCATCGCCGCCTCCGGCGGTCAGGTTCACCCGGTCTTCGCCCTTTGGCCGGTTGCGCTGGCAGACGATCTGGAAGAATGGCTGCAGGATGAGAAGAACCGGCGCATCCGCGCCTATCTTGCCCGCCATGTGACGATCGGCGTATCCTTCCCACCGCTTGAAACGGTGAATGGCAGTATCGATCCCTTCTTCAACATCAACACGCCGGATGAACTTGCCCTCGCCCGGACCTATCTCGAGAGCATGGAACAGTGAGCGGACAAAAAGTCTTCGGCATCGCCGGCTGGAAGAACTCCGGAAAAACCGGACTTGCAGTGCGCATTGTCAGCGAACTCACCGCCCGAGGCTACAAGGTTTCGACGATCAAGCACGCCCATCATGATTTCGATATCGATAAGGTCGGTGCCGATAGCTGGCGACACCGGCAGGCCGGGGCGCATGAGGTCACCATCGTCTCCGGCACGCGTTTCGCCATCATGCATGAGCTGCGCGGTGGGCCAGAACCCTCTTTCGAAGACATACTCGCACGGATCGAGCCATGCGATCTGGTGTTGATCGAAGGATACAAATACGAGCCGGTGCCGAAGATCGAGGCCCGGCGTCTGGAAGCGGCCAAGTCTGAGCCTTTGGCACCGACCGATCCGCACATCATCGCCATTGCCGCCGACCATCCGGTCACCGATAGCGCGCTTCCCGCCTTCGATCTCGACGACACGAACACGATAGCCGACTTCATCGAAAAGACGGTCGGCCTTGTCAGGCCATGAACTTGGTTCGGACGATTTCCGACACCCGCCATTCGACAAAACAAGATGCCACAAAATGAAAAAGCCGGGCTTTTGACCCGGCTTCTTCATTCCTTGAGACGCAATACCTATTCAAGGAAACCTGATGGGTTCACAGGCGTCGCATCCTTGCGAACCTCGAAGTGAACCTGCGGACGCTTTGCACTGCCAGTCATGCCGGAGGTGGCGATTGTCTGGCCACGCTGGACCTTCTGACCGCGCTGAACGTCCAGATTGGCGGCGTTGCCGTAAACGGTGACCTTACCGTCGTCATGGCGAACCAGAACGGTGTTGCCGAGCTGTTTCAGGCCGTTACCAGCGTAGATAACCACACCGTTTTCGGCTGCCTTGATCGGCGTCCCCTCGGGAACCGAGATATTGATACCATCGTTGCGGCTGCCATCGACGTTGTCGCCGAAGCTGTTGATGACGGCGCCACGGACGGGCCAGCGATATTTGCCGATGCCGGTGGATTCCGGAGCGATGGAGGCAACGTCGGTCTTCTTCTCGATGTCGGCGACACTTGCCGAAGCAGCCGGAGCCGAAGGTGCGGCAGCAGCAGCCGGTGCCTTGTAGGGCTCGGGCTTCGCAGATGCGGTTTCGACCGGCTTGGCAGGTGCGGCTTCCTTGGCAGGAACCGATGCCGTTTTGATCGAGTCAGTCGCGGCACCCGGCATGGTCAAGGTCTGACCGACCCGAATGTTTTCATTCGAAATGCCGTTTGCGGCCTTGAGCGCTGCAACCGAAACACCGTTTTCACGGGCGATCTTGGCGAGGCTGTCGCCCGGCTGAACTTTGTAACCGCCAGTTGGAGGCAGCGGCTTGCCACCCGGAGGTGTCAGCTTGCCGTTTTCAGCAGAAACCTTGTCACGGGCGGCGCCCTGCGACGGCAGAACGGCAACGTTCTGATCCGGCGTACGAAGCGGCGTCGGCTGATCGCCATTACCGTTCAGCGCGATGTTGTCAGCAGCGGCCTTGGCCGGATTGCGGGACTGGCCGAACTTCGGAATGAGGATCGACTGACCAGGCTGTACTGCCGAAGCGCTCTTCAGACCGTTGACGCGCAGCAGTTCCTTTTCCGGAACGCCGTAGCGGTTGGAAAGCGTCTTGATGTTTTCACCGGCACGCAGGGTAACCGACGATGCACCATCCGTGTGCCAGCCGTTATTGTCCGCCTTGATGGTGGACGTGGTGATGTTATCGGGACGTACCGCAGCCTGCTGGGTTGGCGGCGCCAGAGTTTGGGCGGCCTTGGGAGCAGCCGACGGGAACGGCTGCGCCATCGCTTCGCTGCGGGTCGACGGTTCGCGGCTCGCAGGAGCACCAGGCGCGGAGAGTTCCGAACGCTGGACCGGCGATGCGGAGGCCGAACGGGCCATCGACGGCTGAACGCCACCACCATAACCGCCGGACTGCGGATAGCCCTGACCACCCATGCCCGAATTGGAGGCCATGTTCTGGTTGGCATAACCACCCTGCGGAGCCGAAGCATAACCGCCATTCATGTCGCCCTGCGGCACGGGAACCTGCCCGTACGCACCTGCGCCTTGTCGGTTAGGGATAGATGCCGTCGTCATCTGGTCCGGTCCACTGGAGAAGAGGCCGCTGAACCGCGATGCATCCGAGCTACAGCCCGTTGCGACGCTTGCCAGCAATGCCGCTGCGAACATTTTTGCGACTGATTTTCCGATTTGAGACGAATTACTCATACGCATGACTCGATCTACACTGACGCCAACCCGCCGCATCACGATCGATCCGGCGCAACTTCATTCTTTGCAAGGCATCTTTCCTGAACAGGAAAGCCATGCGTCTATGGAGATGATTAAAGCGCGTTAGTGTTACCACGCCGTTAAAACGTTAAGCCGTTTGGCGCTTTTTTGACACTTCGATAACCATGTCGAACACGACATGTGCCACGAAGAAACAACAATATGATTGAAAATCAGAAGCTTGCGGTAAATCAGCACATTCGAAGACAGACATGAACCGTCTTCGAAAATTTCATTTTGTCACAAATGACGCGCAATGTGGGTTGCCAGAGGCAGATATGGCGCCTCGAACAGCTCTTCCCGCTCGAATCGGCTGCCGGTCTTGGAAAAGCGCGTCATGACACAGCGCTCGTCTTCGGTAATGACGGGCGCAATCATCATGCCGCCGGAGACGATCTGCTCCGCGAAAAACCGAGGCATGGTGGTGAACGCCGCCGTCGAAACGATTCGGTCGAACGTACCCTCACCCACGAGCCCATTGCTGCCATCCGCCTGGCGGATGACGACATTGCGAATCGAGAGGTCGTCGAGATTGTTCTGCGCCGCCTGAACTAGCGTCTTGAAACGCTCGAGCGAGAAAACCCGCTCGACACGCCGCGCCATGATCGCCGTCATGAAGCCGCTGCCCGTGCCGATTTCCAGAACGCGCTGTCCCGGCTTCAATTGCAGGCGGGCAAGTATCTTCACTGCCATGTCAGCCCCTTCCATGAAGGAACCGCAGTCAAGCGGGATCGTGCGGGTGGAATAGGCATCGGCGGCGAATTGTGCCGGCACGAATTTGGAACGCGGGGTCTGTTCCACAGCCGTCAGGAGGTCGAGGTCGGAAATCCCCTCGCCCCTCAGCCGAAGCACGAGAGCAGCAAAACCTTCCTTTTCGACCATTGCAGATTTCAATCGGCGACTCCGAATCCCAGTGCCTGTGCAACACGATCCTTGACCGTGTAGTCCGTCAGGTCAAGCTTCAACGGTGTGACCGAAATCTTGCCGTGTTTCAAAGCGTGGATATCCGTACCTTCGCGGAACGTGCCGAGACGCTCGCCGAAGCGCAGCCAGTAATAAGGAAAACCGCGACCGTCCTTGCGCTCTTCCACGGTCAGACCGAAATCGAGTTTGCCCTGTCCGGTTACGGAAACGCCCTGCACATCTTTCGGTGCACAATTCGGGAAATTGAGGTTGAGGAACGTCCCGTCAGGCAGGTCGACATTCATCAGCTTGCGGATGAGATCCGGCGCGTAGGTCTCGGCGACCTCCCAAGGCGTGACACTGCCTTCGGCATGGTTGAACGCCTGGCTGAGCGCGAAGGAGCGAACGCCCTGCAACGTGCCTTCGATGGCACCGGCGATCGTGCCTGAATAGGTCACATCATCGGCCATGTTGGCACCGGCATTGACACCGGACAGAACGAGGTCAGGCTTTTCCGGCAGGACTTCGCGAATGCCCATGATGACGCAATCGGTCGGTGTGCCGCGTAGCGCATAATGCTTTTCGGAAACCTTGCGCAGCCGCAGCGGCTCGGACAGTGTCAGCGAATGCGCCAGACCGCTCTGATCGGTTTCAGGCGCAACGATCCAGACATCGTCGGACAGCGTGCGGGCGATCCGCTCTAGAACCGCCAGTCCCTCGGCATGAATGCCATCGTCATTCGTCAACAGAATCCGCATATCAATCCCCCGCAACCCGTTTCATTCGCGCTTCGAACCTCCCCGCCAGCCTTACCGCGGCGGGAATGCCCTTTGTCAGCCCAAATGCCTGGGCTGACAGGTCCGGCTCGACGCCGGAATGACGAAATCGGAAACTGGCCGTGAAACTCAGGCCGCTTTTTCGATCCGCTTCAGGCCGCCCATATAGGGGAGCAGCACGTCAGGAATTGTGACAGAACCGTCTTCGTTCAGATAATTTTCGAGAACGGCGATCAGGCAGCGGCCGACAGCGGTGCCCGAGCCGTTCAGCGTGTGAACGAACTTCGTGGCTTTGTCGTCCTTGCTGCGATAACGCGCATTCATGCGACGACCCTGGAAATCACCGCAGACCGAGCAGGACGAGATTTCGCGGTAGGTGTTCTGGCCCGGCAGCCAGACTTCGAGATCATAGGTCTTGCGCGCGCCGAAGCCCATATCGCCGGTGCACAGCGTCATGGTGCGGAAATGCAGGCCAAGACGCTTCAGAACTTCCTCGGCGCAGGCCGTCATGCGCTCGTGCTCGGCAATCGAGCTTTCCGCATCGGTGATCGAAACAAGTTCGCACTTCCAGAACTGGTGCTGGCGCAGCATGCCGCGCGTATCGCGCCCTGCAGAGCCCGCTTCCGAACGGAAGGACGGCGTCAGCGCGGTAAAGCGCAGCGGCAGCTTTTCACCGTCGAGAATTTCGGCGGCAACCAGGTTGGTCAGCGTCACCTCAGCCGTCGGGATCAACCAGCGACCGTCGGTTGTCCTGAACAGGTCTTCCGAAAACTTCGGAAGCTGGCCGGTACCGAACATCGCCTCGTCACGCACCAGAAGCGGCGACGACACCTCCGTATAACCGTGCTCACCGGTGTGCAGGTCGATCATGAACTGACCGAGCGCACGCTCCAGACGGGCGAGCTGGCTGGTCAGAACGGTAAAGCGCGACCCCGAAAGCTTGGCGGCACGCTCGAAATCCATGTACCCAAGCGCTTCGCCGATGTCGAAGTGTTCCTGGGCTTCGTGGTTCCAGCCAGGCTTCTGGCCAACAACGCGGGCAACGACGTTGTCGTGCTCATCCTTGCCTTCGGGAACATCCTCAAGCGGAATGTTCGGCAGACGCGACAGGGCATCGTTGAGCTCGGCGGTGACCTGACGGTCCTCCTCCTCGGCGCGCGGCATGTTTTCCTTGATGGCGGCAACTTCCGCCTTCAGCTTCTCGGCCAGTTCGGCATTCTTCTGCGCCATCGCAGCGCCGATTTCCTTCGACGCGGCGTTGCGGCGCGACTGCATGTCCTGCAGGGACTGGATGACGGAACGGCGTTTCTCATCGAGAGCGATCAGGCCTGCGGCTGCAGGCTCGGCGCCACGGCGAGCAAGGCCCGCATCGAAAGCTTCAGGGTTTTCACGTATCCATTTAATGTCGTGCATCGTCGTTCCAGACCGTTGTTTGCGTCGCCGGCAATATGTCAGCAAAACGCCGGGCGAAGACCCGGCGTGTAGAAGTCGTTGAAGCGGAAAGAGCCTTGAACGTCAGGTTTCTTCCAGCTCCGTGGTTGCGGATTCCGCAGCGCGCTTCTTCTCCACGAGTCGAGCCATGTAGATGGAAATCTCGTAGAGAATGATCGCAGGCAGCGCAAGACCGATCTGGGACATCGGATCGGGGGGCGTCAGCACCGCGGCAACCACGAAGGCCAGCACGATGGCGAATTTGCGCTTTTCCCGCAGCCAGTCGCTTGTCAGAATGCCGACACGGGCAAGCAGGGTCGTTACGACAGGCAACTGGAAAACCAGACCGAAAGACAGCACCAGCGTCATGATGAGGCTGAGATACTCCGAAACCTTCGGCATCAGCGAAATTGCGACTTCACCGTCCTCAGGCAATTGCTGCATGGCCAGGAAGAACCACATCACCATGGGTGTGAAGAAGAAGTAGACGAGCGCCGCACCGATCAGGAACAGGATCGGTGATGCGACCAGGAACGGCAGGAATGCTGCACGCTCGTTCTTGTAAAGGCCGGGCGCCACGAACTTGTAAAGCTGCGAGGCGATAACCGGAAACGCGATGACCATGGCGCCGAACATGGCGACCTTGATCTGCGTGAAGAAGAATTCCTGCGGCGCCGTGTAGATCAGCGACGATTTCGTCACGTCGAGGCCAGCCCACAGAACCGCCCACTTATAGGGAATAACAAGCAGGTTGAAGAGATGCTTGGCAACGGCAAAACAGGCGATGAAGGCAACGAAGAACGCACCGAGCGACCACATCAGTCGCGTGCGCAGTTCCATGAGGTGTTCGATAAGCGGCTGTGGCTTATCCTCGATTTCCTCACTCATGCTTCATCCTTCTTGGCCTTTGCAGCCTTTGGTTTTGCCGTTTTTGCCGCGGCCGCCTTGACGCCGTCCTTTGGCGCAGCCGGCTTCTTGACTGCGGCCTTCTTCGGTGCGGCCGCAACGGTCTCTGCACTTGCCGGCGCCTTCTTTGCCGCAACGCGCTTCGGCTTTGCAGCAACCGGAGCCGCTGGTGCCGTGACATCTGCTGTCGCTACAGTGTCGGCAGCCGGTATCTTCTTGGCGCGGCTGCGCTTCGGCTTGGTCTCGCCAGCTTCAGATGCCGTTGCGACGGCAGGAGCCGACGTGGCCGGGCCGACAGCCTCGACCGGAACGACCGGAGGCGTATCCGGCAGCTTCATGTCCGGTTCCGGCACGCTAACGAGCGGTGCAACAGGCTCGCTCGTCGCGGGTGCAGAGGTTGCGGCAGGCGTCGCCGCTTTCTGCAGGTCCGACTTGATGTCGTTGCCAAGCTGGCGCAGCGGGTTCATCGCGTCGCGCAACGAGTTGGTCGGATTGAGATTGCGGACGTCGGATATGGTCTGGCGCACGTCGTCCATGTCGGCCTCTTTCAAGGCCTCATCAAACTGGGTGCGGAAATCACCCGCCATCTTTCGAAGACCCGCCATCGTCTTGCCGAAGGCGCGGATCATGGGCGGCAAGTCTTTGGGTCCGACGACCACGATCAACACGACCGCAATCACCAGAAGCTCGCTCCAGCCGATATCTAACATCAAAACGCTCCCGAAACCGGTTCGGCAATCTCAAAGTAAACAGGGGAAAACCCTGCTTACTTGATCTCGTCAGCCTTGTGCTCGACAGTCTTCGAATTTGCATCGGTCGACTGCGGCGGCGTCTGATCTTCGTCAGCGATACCCTTCTTGAAGCTCTTGATGCCCTTTGCAACATCGCCCATCAGTTCCGGGATCTTGCCACGTCCGAAGAGGACGAGAACGATCACCAGCACGATTAGCCAATGCCACACACTAAAAGAACCCATAACTGAAACTCCTGAATTTCGCTTTCAGACGATGTAAGATGTTTGACGTGGTTTTTCAAACAGCAAATCGCCTCTTCAACAATGAGTGTGCAGAATCTTTTTCCGCCCAAATTCCGTGCAGAAGCACAAGTCGATCAATCGTCGCCGTCGCCACCGCTTGGTGCCAGCAATCCGAGCTCTTCCAGATCGAGCTGGGTGATCGGGTCCTCGTCTTCACGCAGGTCGTCGCTCATCATCGGCAACGGGACGCCGAAATTGGAGGGGATGCGGCCGGAGAGCAGCCCTGCCCCCTTCAGCTCTTCGAGACCTGGAAGATCGCGCAGCTCCTCAAGCCCGAAATGATCGAGGAATTCGACCGTCGTTCCGATCGTGACCGGGCGGCCGGGGGTGCGCCTGCGCCCGCGAAACCGCACCCAGCCCGCCTCCATCAACACGTCGAGCGTGCCGCGTGAGGTCTGCACACCGCGAATCTCCTCGATCTCGGCCCGGGTCACCGGCTGGTGGTAGGCGATGATGGCAAGAACCTCCAGCGCTGCACGCGACAGCTTCTTCGGCTCCTTCTCGTCGGTGCGGATCACGAAGGACAAATCGCCCGCGGTGCGGAACGCCCAGTTGCCGCCCACCTGAACGAGACCGACCCCACGGCCATTGTAGAACACCTTGAGCTTCCACATCAGCGCCGCCACGTCCATGCCACGCGGCAGGCGCTCGGCAATGAAGGCTTCCGAAACCGGCTCGGCAGAGGCGAACACCAGCGCCTCGGCAATCCGTTCGGCCTCTTTTAGCTGGCGCTCGGAAAACACCGCCGGGTCGTCGCCAACCTCATCCGTCATCAGAACGGTTTCATCGCCGGTATTGTGCTCAGACGTCATTCCTGGTCCTTTCGGCTGCATCAGCCTCGCCGCCTCGCTCGCCCTTGCGCACGTAGATTGGCTGGAACGCCCCCTCCTGCCGGATCTGCAGCGAACCTTCACGCACCAGCTCCAGAGAGGCCGCAAACGCGCTGGCAATCGCCGTTACGCGCATTGCCGGGTCCGGCACATAACGCAGCAGATAATGATCGAGTGCCGTCCATTCACCAACATCGCCCAGAAGGCTGGTCAGAAGCTCACGGGCCTCCACAAGGGACCAGACCTGGCGTTTTTCAATCGTGACCTGGGTGATGGCCTGACGTTGCCGGAGATTGGCGTAAGCACTGAGCAGGTCGTAGAGACTTGCATCATAAGAGGAGCGGCTGACATGCGGAATATGTTCGGGGGCGCCGCGGGCAAACACATCGCGGCCCAGCTGGTCGCGATTGACAAGCTTCTCCGCCGCATCGCGCATCGCCTCCAGACGTTTCAGCCGGAAAGCCAGCGTCGCGGCCATTTCTTCACCCGAGGGACCGTCGTCCTTGGCCTGCTGGGGAATGAGAAGCTTGGATTTGAGAAAGGCAAGCCACGCCGCCATCACCAGATAGTCGGCGGCAAGCTCGATGCGCACCCGACGCGCGCTTTCGACAAACTGCAGATATTGTTCGGCCAGCGCCAGCACCGAGATGCGCGACAGATCGACCTTCTGGGTCCGGGCAAGATGCAACAGCAGATCGAGTGGACCTTCGAAGCCGGCCACGTCGATGACAAACGCAGCTTCGCCGGTCAGCCGCTCTGGCGTCACATCCTGCCAGAGCTTCTCCATCGGTGTCGAATTGCGAGACTTGTCTGCCGCCATTGCTCCATCCGCCGGGTTTCCGGCCTGTCGTCCCTACCCAGATGGCGCCGACTGTTCTTCAGGAAACGGCCCACATGGCGTTGAATTCGGCTCTCAGTTCCGCCTCATCGGCTGCATCCGCGACCGTAAAGCCGATCTCGACGGCGCGTGCGCGCTCCAGGGCGCGGCCGGAAAGGACGGGAACTTCCTTCACGACCTGAAGCATTTCACCCATCACGCCGTTGCAATGCAAGACTATATCACAGCCGCCCTCAACAATATTCGCCGCCCGCTCGCCAAGCGTGCCCTTGAGCGCATTCATCGAGCTGTCGTCCGACATCAGCAGACCGTCGAAGCCGATACGGCCACGGATGATCTCGTCGATAACCTTGGCAGAAGTGGTGGCCGGGCGTTCGCGATCGACGGCATTGAAAACGAGATGCGCGCTCATCGCCATCAATTCGTGTCGGAGGGCGCGGAACGGCACGAAGTCGTGACGATCCAGTTCATCGAGAGGAACATCGACCACGGGCAACTCATGATGCGAATCCACCATGCCGCGACCATGGCCGGGCATATGCTTCATCACCGGAAGCATGCCGCCAGCCTTCAGGCCATTGGCGGCCGCCTGCCCCATCTCCGCAACCATCTCAGGCGCGTAACCGTAGGCGCGGTTGCCGATGACGTTGCTGGCGCCCTCCACCGGTACGTCCAGTACCGGCAGGCAGTCGACATTGATGCCGAACCTCATCAAATCGAAGGCATGCAGGCGCGACATCAGCCAGGCCGCACGCAATCCCGTCTCGCGATCGCGCTCATAGATTTCACCGATAATGCGGGCGTTCGGATAGGCCTGAAGGATCGGCGGCTTGATGCGCTGCACACGTCCACCTTCCTGATCGATCAGCACCGGCGCATTCGGGCGGCCGATAGCGTCACGCATCGATGCAACCAGATCGGTAATCTGCTGCGGCTCGCCGATATTGCGACCGAACAGAATGAAGCCCCAAGGGCGCTCATCGCGATAAAGGGAGATTTCGTCCGCCGTCAGTTCAAGACCGCTGCACCCAAGGATCATAGCTTTGGAAACTGTCATGATGTCATGCCCGCAAAAGAAACAGAAAGGGAAGGAAGGCCACAAAAAAGCCGGGAGCGTGGTCGGTCCCGGCTTTTGTCTTGAAAGGGTCTGGTATCAGCGTGCGACGAGGCAGCTTCCGCCAGCAGCGCGATAACGTTCGCACAACGCTACGGCTTCGTTCTTGTCACCGGCCGGGATGCGGACGCGGTAGAACGTGCCCTTGCCGGCAATTTCGGCTGCCTTGATGTCCACGCCGCGGCCGCCGATGACGGAACCGAACTTGGCGGACAGGCTCTGGTAGGACTTCTGCGCTTCAGCCTGGCTCGGCAAGGAGGCAACCTGGACGTAATAACCACCGGAAGACGCCGTGTTCGTGACAGCCGGGGTCGCCGCAGCCGTCTGCTGCGTGGCCTGCGGCTGCGCAGGCGTTGCCGGCGTCGTCGGGCGAACATTGCCCTGATTGGTTACGGTCGCAACCACGTTGGAAGGCTGAGCGGACGGACGAGCGGCCGGAACAGGAGCGCCATTCTGGTTGGCAGCCGGAGCCGTCGTTGCAGCAGGCGTGTGTGGCTGCGCCGGTTCAGGCGTGACGGCAACACGCGATGCGGCGATCACGGCCGGAGCACCCTCACCCGCATTGTTCACCGGCGGCGGCGCCAGCTCGGCAACCTTGTCAGCCGCCGGCTGCTGTGCTGCCGGAGCATCGATTTCCTGCGCAACGAGCGTGCCATCGGGCTTGACGATCATCGTGCGGACCTTGCGCGGCGAAACGCCTGGGGTCGCAGCCGTTTCCGTCTGCGCGGCCTTTTCCTGCGGAGACAGAAGGCGCGGATCTTCGGTTTCACCAACAGGCGTACCTGCGGCTTCCATTTCACCGTCATTTTCGCCTTCCAGCGGAAGCTGCTCGGGGATCAGCGTACGCTGAACCACATCGACAGGCTCTTCGCTGCTGGAAATCAGCGACGGCTGCTTCGGATCTGCAGCGCTACCACCGGCAACGCGATCATAAACGGCCTTGTCCTGGTTCGGGACAACACGACCGCCCGGATTTTCCGGAACGACTTTGGTCGGATCGTTGTCGGCGGAAATGATGACCGGCGCACCGCCGGAGCCCGTGCTTGACGAACCGCCGAACATCAGAGCGTAGACACCACCACCGATCAGCACGAGGCCAACGGCTGCCGCGACCGGCATCAGCCAGCGGCGACCGGAACGTTCTTCTTCACCACGATAAGCTGCCTGATGGTCGGCATAACCATCGTCCTGCATCTGGTTGCCGCGAGACACCGAGGCTTCCTGCATGGAGCGACGGAAGTCCTCTTCCAGTGCGCGCTCGAACTCGTCGACATCCTGCGGCGCCGGCGCGGCCGGACGTGCCTGCTGCGCGTTTCCGCGGGCTTCGGCATGTTTGTGGCGATCAAGACCACCCGTCACTGCGGGCGCAAACAGGGCCGCGAGTTCAGTGTCGATGTCGAGGTCTTCTTCCTGACGGCGAACAGGCTTCGGTTCGAACGCGGCAACCGGCAGTTCCGGAACATCCATCTCGGTGATGGTTTCCGGATGCTCCTCGGTTTCGCCGATCTGCGAAGGATCGAACGGCAGGCTTTCAAGCGATGCAGGCTCGGCCACGTGCGGTGCCGGCGCTGCGGCAACAGGCGCTGCCGGACGCGGAGCCGGTGCTACGGCAACGGGCGCAGGCGCCGCAACAACAGGAGCCGGGGCAGCAACGCGGCTTGCATTAGCAACAACAGGTGCGGCAGCAACCGTGACAGTCGCAGGACGCTGTGCCGGCGGCGTGGCGACCCGAACAGGGATCGGCGGCGCGACAGGCGCAGGCTTCGGCTGCGCAGCAACGACTGGTGCCGGTGCGGCTGCGACAGGCTGCGGCTCGGAGACAACATCGATAGAAGCGATTTCCGACAGGTCGAGATCCAGATCGAGATCATCGAGAGCCAGTTCGAAATCGTCGTCGTTGAAACCGTCAAAATCGGCCATCACAGGCGCTTCGACAGGCTTCGGAGCAACAGCTTCAACAACCGGCTCCCTGCGAACGGGAGCGGCAGCAACAGGCTCCTGCGCGGCGGGAGCTTCCGGCGCGCGGGTCGGAATGGAGTATTTGGCGACGTCGTAGATCAGCTCGTCCATTGGCGAAAGCTGGTCTGCGGAAGGCGTGGCTGCAACCTCGGCGACAGGCGCGAAGGTGGCTGCAGCATCCTGTGCCTGAACTGTAGCCGGTGTCGGCTCGACACGGGCCTCGACACGGCGCGGTTCGGCAGCCGGCACATCCCGACGGGCACCGAAATTGGCAAGCGGCAGACGAAGGCCGGAGAACTCCAGCGACGAACGGCCAACCTGCGACGGGGCGCGGACGGAAGGAGCGACATGCGGCTGAACGGGCGCTGGCGTCACCGGCGCTTCTGCAGCAACCGCCTGCTCCACCTCGTCGGCGAGATCGAACGTCGGAACCTGTGCGACCTCGGCATGCGCATAGGGCTGCGCGCTCGAGGAAATATCGGCAGGCAGCGCAGGCATTTCATGCCATTCGGCCTGCTGCGGCTCGAAGGATGGCTCCGGCTGCCATGCAGCCTGTTCGTAAACCGGCTCTTCGTAAGCTACCGGCTGTGGCTCGCGAGGCTGTACGTCGAACACTTCGGCGACAGCGCCTGCATCATCACGGAAATCATTGCGGATATCGAAGGCGTGTGCGCCCTCATCCTGCTGCGCATAGGCGAACTCCGCGCCGGGAAGCGGCTCTTCCCTGACCTGCGGCTCTTCGACCGGCGCAAATTCCGGCTCGCGACGTGCGAAAACGGATTCGACGCGCTGCATGAAATCGCCGGCATGAATGCCGCCACGAACGTCGTTGGCCGGATCGAGAACGACCGGGTCGGCGCTTGGCGCGTCATAGACCTCGAACTCGCGCAGCAGCTCGTCTTCAAGATTAAATTCGGGTTCGCGCCGGACATCGGGCGACGCAGCGGACTGCGTAGCCTGGGACGTCACATGCGAAGGACGATCCTCGAAGCCGACGATACGCGCCAGCTCTGCCAAAGGATCATTGTCAGCGAATTCCTCGGACCGGTTGCCCCGGTTATACGCGACATTTTTTTCGACCATTACGTGTTCCACCATCTACGCATTGCAGCTCTTGCCAGCGTATTGTGAGCAAATAATGGTGATATGTTATCGCATTTCGTCAGGTGCGTCCGCTCCCAAAAGAGCAAGTCCGGACTTCAAAACATTCGCGACAGCATTCACCAGCCCGAGTCTGGCAATGCTCAATTCTCGGTTTTTATCGTTAACAAAACGTAATTCCGGCTGGTCTTTACCTTTATTCCAGTGTCCGTGGAAGAAACTTGCCAGGTCATAAAGGTAAAATGCGAGGCGATGAGGCTCATGCGTCAGCGCTGCAGACTCGATCAGGCGCGGATATTCCGCAAGCTTAGCAACAAGCTGCAACTCGTTGATATCACTAATCAATGATGCAGAGGCAGCCAGCTCTTCCTGCGTCGGAGCAAGCCCCGGAAACGCTTCTTTCGCCTGCCGGAACACGGACATGCAACGCGCATGCGCATACTGCACGTAAAAGACCGGATTATCCTTCGATTGTTCCGTTACTTTCGCAAAATCGAAGTCGAGCGGCTCGGAATTCTTCCGATAGAGCATCATGAATCGCACCGGATCACGGCCGACTTCATCCACAACATCGCGCAAAGTGACGAAATCACCGGAGCGCTTCGACATCTTCACCGGCTCACCGTCGCGGAACAGCTTCACGAGCTGGCACAACAGAACGGTCAGTTTCGACTTGCCTTCGGAGACAGCTCTTGCCACTGCCTCGAGACGCTTGACGTAGCCGCCATGATCGGCGCCGAGCACGTAGATCATCTCGTTGAAGCCACGATCGTACTTGTTCTTGAAGTAGGCCACGTCAGCCGCGAAGTAGGTATAGGAGCCGTCAGACTTCATCAGCGCGCGGTCCATGTCGTCGCCGACCTCAGTAGAACGGAACAGCGTCTGTTCACGGTCCTCCCAATCGTCCGGCAACTCGCCCTTCGGCGGCGGCAGCGTGCCCTTGTAGACATGGCCCTTGAAAGTAAGATCGTTGATGGCCGACAGAATGGGGCCGCCATTGCCCTCATGCAGCGTGCGCTCCGAGAAGAACACGTCATGCTTGACGTTGAGGGCCGCCAGATCCTCACGGATCATCACCATCATCGCATCGATCGCCTTGTCCTTGACGATCGGCATCCACTTTTCTTCCGGCATGGTGCGCAGCTTGATGCCGTACTCGTCCGCCAGCGCCTGGCCGACCGGAACGAGATAGTCGCCCGGATAAAGACCGGGCGGAATGACGCCGACATCCTCACCCAGCGCTTCGCGGTAACGCAGGAACACAGAACGCGCCAGAACATCGATCTGCGAGCCGGCGTCGTTGATGTAATATTCCTTGGTAACGTCATAACCGGCGAAGGACAGCAGGTTCGCCAGCGTGTCGCCAACGACGGCGCCACGGCAATGGCCGACATGCATCGGTCCCGTCGGGTTTGCCGACACATATTCAACGTTGATCTTCTGACCGACACCAACCTTCGAGCGACCGAAATCGGTACCCTCGGAGATCATACCCGACAGCAGGCGCTGCCAGTAGCCAACGGACACCTTGAGGTTGATGAAGCCGGGACCGGCAACATTGACGCTGTCGACATCCGGGTCCTGCTGCAGCGCAGGCACGATCAGTTCCGCCAGCGCGCGTGGATTGGTGCCAAGCGGCTTTGCCAGCACCATGGCGGCATTGGTCGCCACATCACCGTGGCTCGCATCACGCGGCGCTTCGACGGTGACTCGTCCAAAATCGATATTTTCGCGGTTCTGTTTCACGAGATCGACTGTCTCGAGCGCGTTTTTGATCCTGGTATCGAAATCGGCAAAAATATTCATCGTTCCAACCTGCGCGAAGCGTTTTCTGTTCTGATATCCGGCAATATGTCACCGGTCGGGGGGTTCGCGATCGCCCGCTGCCCTATCGTAAATCCGGTGTATGGTCAAACAGCCGCTGGTGGGTGCGCAGTGCATAACTGTCGGTCATCCCTGCCAAATAGTCGCCGACGTGGCGGGCCTTGGCCGCGACACTCATGCCGGAAATGCTGTCCACCCAGTAGTGGCTCTGCATTTCGGCAGGTGTTTCCATATAACGGTGGAAAAGATCGGTGACGATCTGTGTTGCGCCTGCGCGGATGCGCATGATTTCCGGATGCCGGTAGATATGACCGAACAGCAGCTTCTTGATCTGCTTGTCGGTTTCAGCCATCGCCGGCGAGAAGGTTGCGACCGTCAGATCGGCGCCGCGAATATCGGCTGCGCTCTTCGGCTTCAGCCTGGCAAGATTATGCTGCGCAACGCCGATGACATCTTCCACCATGCGGGTGATTTGCCGGCGCATGATTTCATGGGCAAAACGGTCGTCATCCAGCTTCGGGTATTTCTCCCGAACCTCGGCCATCAGGCCGCTGAGGAAAGGCACCTCCTCCAGCATCTCGAAGGTCAGATAACCGGCCCGCAGACCATCATCGATGTCGTGCGTGTTGTAGGCGATGTCATCGGCAATGGCCGCGACCTGCGCTTCAAGGCTTGCATAGGTGCCGATCTCGAGATCCTGTAGCTGACAATATTCGAGGATCGGCAGAGGCACCGGCCCATGCGTGCCCTCGCCCCTGGCGTCGAGCAGCGGTCCATTATGTTTGACCAGCCCTTCCAGCGTTTCCCAGGTGAGATTGATCCCGTCATATTCGGCGTAGCGGCGCTCCAGCTTGGTGACGATGCGGAGCGACTGGGCGTTATGATCGAACCCGCCATAGGGCTTCAGCACTTCATCCAGAGCATCCTCGCCGGTATGACCGAAAGGCGTGTGGCCAAAATCGTGGACGAGTGCGACGCCCTCGGCCAGATCCTCATCCAGTTTCAGTGCACGCGCCAGCGCACGCGCAATCTGCGCCACCTCGATGGTGTGGGTCAGACGTGTGCGGTAATGGTCACCATCCGGGCTGATAAACACCTGCGTCTTGTGCTTGAGCCGGCGAAACGCCGTGGTGTGGACGATACGATCGCGGTCGCGCTGGAATTCGGATCGCGTCAGACTGGATGGTTCCGGGAACAGACGCCCACGCGTCGTCCATGGATCGGCGGCGAAAACCGCACGCTCTCCGCTTCCAAACCCCAGTGCACGCTGATCGATTATCATGCCTTGTCCTGCCATATGGCCATTGACCTTTTCATCTACCCTTCATACCTATCGCGAAGGTTGCCGCAAAGCACGTTCGCTGTGTGGTAACGCTATAGACGGCCAATTTGACTGGTTTATAATCGGTCTTGCACAGAACTTTACTCGCCGGTTCTTGACCCCGGTTGGAGAAAACACATGACGACTGACATCACACTCTCGGAATCCGCTGCAAAACGAATCGCCCAGATCGTCTCTGCCGAGGCTGGAAAACAGGCTCTTCGCGTCTCTGTCGAAGGGGGCGGCTGTTCCGGCTTTTCCTACAAGTTTGACCTCGACGGCGAACCGACCGACGACGATATCGTCATCGCCCGCGGCGACGCCAAGGTGCTGATCGACAGCATGTCCGTGGTCTATATGGCGGGCTCGGAAATCGACTTCGTCGACAATCTGCTTGGCCAGTCGTTCCAGATCAAGAACCCGAACGCCGTCGCAAGCTGTGGCTGCGGCACCAGCTTCTCGATCTGACCCTTCTTTCCACCGCTACCACGCCCCCGCCGGGGGAAAACGGTGGCAATCACTGCCGCATCGGGTAAAAGGATTCCTGTAAAAAGGAATTACCGATGAAGATTGCCACCTGGAACATCAATGGCGTCAAGGCGCGTATCGAAAACCTTTGCCAGTGGCTGAAGGATTCCGCGCCCGATATCGTTTGCCTCCAGGAAATCAAATCGGTCGACGAAGGTTTCCCGCGCCTTGAGATCGAGGCGCTGGGTTATCATGTCGAGACCCACGGCCAGAAAGGCTTCAACGGGGTCGCCCTGCTCTCCAAGGTGAAACCCGACGAGGTCAATCGCGGCCTGCCGGGAGACGACGCCGACGAACAGGCCCGCTTCATCGAGGGTGTATTCTCAGTCGAAGGCGGCGTGATCCGTGTCTGCTCGCTTTATCTGCCGAACGGCAACCCGCCGGACGATCCGGTCAAATACCCCTACAAGCTGGCATGGATGGAGCGTCTTCGTCGTTTCGCCGAAGATCGTCTTGCGCTGGAAGAGCCGCTCATTCTGGCCGGCGACTACAACGTCATCCCCGAACCGTTCGACTGCCATGACCCACGTGTTTGGGAAGGCGATGCGCTGTTTCTGCCGCAGACCCGCACTGCGTTCCGCAAGCTGGAGCATCTGGGCCTCACAGACGCAGCACGCGCGACCACCGATGCAGCGGGTCTTTATACATTTTGGGATTATCAGGCAGGCGCCTGGCCGAAGAACAACGGCATTCGCATCGATCATCTCATGCTTTCGGCGGAAGCGTCCGACCGGCTGCAATCGGTCATGATCGAAAAACACGTTCGCGCCTGGGAAAAACCTTCAGACCACGTGCCCGTCTGCGGTTACTTCGATTTCTCGCCGGTCAACTGACGCATAAGCGCTCGGACCAGACATGTTCGAGCGCAACGAACCGGCATGTTCAGGACGTCATGAAGGCCGACCGGATCAGTCCAGATCTTCGCCACGCATGCTCTGTGCAAGCGAGATGGCGGCGCGGCGATCGTTCTCGGTGGCAAGAGAGAAAGCCTGCTCCTGAATGTTCTGAATCCAGGTGCAATCGGCTGCCGCGCACTTGTCCAGCGCCGCCGTCATGAACGCCAGTCCACGCGTCGTCTGGCCTTCCTGGAACAGGAGATTGCCGAAGATCGACATCGCACCCGCATGGCCGTGTCGGCGTGCCTGGTTGAGCCACTTCTTCGCCTGTTGCACATCAGCGCGGCCGCCCTCGCCGGCCAGGATCATCTCCGCCAGCTTGAACTGTGCTTCCGCAACACCAAAGGTGGAGGCCACCTGGAAATAGAGTTGACGCGCCTGCGACATGTCCATCTTCACCGGGCTGCCGGGAATGCCGTGGCGGTAATAATTGGCGAGAGACAGGAGAGCGTTGACGAAAAATCCGGTATCTTCCGAGCCAGGTTCGACACCCTGGTTGGCGATTTCGCTGTAGATCTTGAAAGCTTCGAAGTCGTTCTGGGCGACGCCATCGCCATAGGCATACATGTTGGCCAGCGCCCAACGGGAGCCGGTGTGACCTTTTTCTGCAGCGTAACGGTAGGCCTCGACAGCCTCATCCTTGTTGCCGTTCTTGTAGGCCTTGAAGCCAAACTTGAACAGATCAAAGGGGCCGGATTCCTTGGTCACGCCTGCATTGATATCAAAAGCCGCAGCAGGCATTGCGAGCGACGCAAGCAACATGCCCAGGAAGAGCGGCTTTATAACGTTGGCTTCACATTTCAGCATTTCAGCGAACTTCTCTCACTCTACCCGGCGTATAGCCAATACTTGCGGAATACTGCAAAGCCAAACTCCGCCGGGTCGCGATTTTTCGAATACACTGCGTCTTTCCGGCAGCACTTTCCAGCGCACCACCGATGGTCTGTTGCGGTAATTGCTCAAGTTTTTCAGTGAGACAGATATAGACATAATTTCCGGCAATATCGCGGCGCCCCACCGCTCTTTTGCCAGGTCCAAACAAGTGCGGGGAGCACAATTCCCTCGTTACTTGCTTAAACCCTGAATCCAAATCCGTTTTCACTTTCCGCAATTCCACAGGACCATAAAAAACGCCTGCATATTCTTCCATTCCCGCGTCCGTAAACAAAGCCAAGCACCTTGTTTGTGGCGGGAAATGGACAAATCTGCCCACATTCCAACGCGACTAGAAGCTTGCAGAAAAGTGTTGCGAAATCGTCACAAAACAGACAGGCCCAAAAATTTTGTCTGTCAGGAATCACAGTCACAAAAGAAAAAAGGCCCGGTTGGTAAACCGGACCTTTCCAAAACGTCACCCTAGGCAGATCGCCTCAGAACTTGACCTTCACACCGGTCGAGATCGCAGCAACGAGATCGTTGCCGAACCGATAAGATGCTTCGTCACCACATGTCATCGTTCCACACGGTGCACCAGAAATCGAGGATTCACCCGATGTCAGGAGACCAATAGCACCAGCAATCTTGAACTCGATATTCTTGTTCGGAGAGTAGACGAGCTGCGTACCGAGCATCCAGGTATCGGTCTGCGTGCCGATAACTGTCGAGGTACCACGGTCCCAGGTCAGGCTGACCGCGCCGCTCCATTGGTCGTTAAACTTGTGGCCAATACCGCCAGAGATCGTCCACCCATCACGGTAGTACAGATCCAGTGTGTTGAGCGCGCCGACACCCGGTACGCAGGGTGAAACGCCGACTGCGCAGAACGGAATGAACTGAATCTGGCTCCAGTCCGTCCACTTGACCGAACCAAACGCCAACCAATCAGGTGCAATACCGGATTGAACCTTAAGCTCAACGCTATCAGGCATCGAGACTGAGCCATAAACCGGAGTGATCTTGCCGCCATAGGCAACGAGAAGTGGATTACCAGCCGCTGGAACACCGCGAAGGTCAACCGTTCCACTTAGATCATGGTCAACAGCGCTGTTGTAAACCAGGCTGGTACGGAAGGCGATTTCCGGAATTTCATAGGCAACACCGGCACGCCAACCCCAGCCGTCACCTTCCATTTCCAGCTTGCCGACGCCCGAATAAAGCGAAGGATAAGCGGGGCCAAGAGCAAGCGGGGAAACGACCTGACGATATTTGTAACCGCTGAGCTCCTGATAGAAGCCGCCACCGATGATCGAGAAGTCACCCTTGCCGAGATCGAACTTCACGCGGCAGGTCGTGGCATAGTTATGCGACTTGACCTTGGTTTCGATGTTGTAGCTCGAGCCCTGCCAGATGCCTGGCTTCAGATGGGCACCCCATGGCTCCGAATAGTCGAACATGCAGTCGCCGAAATCGCCAATGGCTGCTTTGGCGCCAACGCGGGTCGACCAGTAGTTTTCGGAATCATCAGCCGATGTCGACCACGAGGCCGGCAGAGGACCGCCGCCCTTCAGCGGCAATGGATTGTCTCGTGCATCCTTCACTTCGCGCTGAGGCGCAACGAAGGTAGCAGAGCTATCCAGAACATAGTCGGACGGATCGAACAGCAGGTCGATATTGTAGCCGCCGCGCTCAAGGCCGCCAGCCAGCGAAGGCGTTACCGCTGCGATGCTGACCGCAAAACATACCGCGCCGCGAAAAATTGCAGTTTTTGCCATCTCTCTCCCCAATCAAGGCAATGTGATCGTCAACAGACTGAAGTGGTTCGCGGGAAATAACAATCTGCCGCGAGTTGGCGCAGTTCTGCGACAATGTCCCATTTTTTTACGTAAGATTTTCATGTTCGCCCTCTCGCCTAATCATTTTAGGCTATTTTTCTAACCCCACAGCAAAAACCAGACATAAAACGAAACAAATTCCCACTCCGGATGGGAAATGTCGCCGAATGACAACACTGAAAACTTTCCAAAAGAAAGTCCGTTATCAGGCCGTTTTCATTGGATATTTCGCTGTTTTCGTCCCCTTCGCGCCACGTAGACGGCAACGAAACATTTCACTTTGCGATCATGGACGATTCGTCGCTGCAGCGCAGCAAAGGCCGGAAAAGAAACTTTGCAAAACACAAAAAAAGCGCCCCTTTTTCAAGGAGCGCTTTTTTATTGCCACAGTAGCTGGAGGCCGGCTTATCCGGCTTCGCTGACCCGCTGCAACGCAGTCTTGAGGCTGACAAGCTGAACATCCAGCTCCGCCTTGCGTTCGCGGTCTGCCGCCACGACTTCCGGATCGGCATTGGCAACGAACTTCTCGTTGCCGAGCTTCTTGTCGATACGTTCCATTTCGGCTTCGACCTTGCCAATCGCCTTTTCAAGACGTGCCTTCTCAGCCGAGAGATCGATCAGGTTGCCAAGCGGCAGGCAGATGGTCGCTTCGCCGATGATGATCTGCGCGGACCCCTTCGGCGCAACATCCGCACCGCGGATTTCGTCCGCACGGGCAAGACGACGGATCGCGGCCGCATGGCGGTCAAGCCGTGCTTCGGTGGACGTGTTGGCACCGACGACGACGAGCGCTGCCGTCGCACCCGGCGGCACATTCATTTCAGCGCGAGCCGAACGAATGCCGGAAACGAGATCGATCAGCCAGTTGATTTCCGCAGCCGCAGCATCGTCGCGGAATTCCGGCGTCGGCCAGTCGGTGTGGCAAAGAAGATCAGTGCGCTCTTCACCCTCGCCTGCCGTATGCGCCCACAGCTCTTCCGTCATGAACGGCATGAAGGGATGCAGAAGCTTGTAGATTTCTTCCAGAACGTAGGCAGCGCATGCCTGCGATTCCTTCTTAGCGGCTTCGTCTTCGCCGCTGAACACCGGCTTCAGCAGTTCCAGATACCAGTCGCAGAACTGGTTCCAGACGAAGCGGTAGATCGTTCCTGCCGCATCGTTGAAGCGGAAGTTCTCGATCGCACCGGTCAGATCTCTCGTGGTGTTGGCAAGCTCGGTCAGAATCCAGCGGTTGATCGTCAGCGAAGCGGTTTCCGGCAGGAAATGCGGATCGCGCTTCACGCCGTTCATTTCGGCAAAGCGGGTCGCGTTCCATAGCTTCGTACCGAAGTTGCGATAACCGGCGATACGCGCCGGATCGAGCTTCACGTCGCGTCCCTGCGCCGCCATGATGGCAAGCGTGAAGCGCAGCGCATCCGCACCATATTCGTCGATCAGGTCGAGCGGATCGATGACGTTACCCTTGGACTTCGACATCTTCTGGCCGTTCTTGTCGCGGACCAGAGCGTGAATGTAGACCGTGCTGAACGGCTCGACCGGATTGCCCGCATCGTCCTTCATGAAGTGCAGACCCATCTGCATCATACGAACGACCCAGAACGGAATGATATCGAAACCGGTCACAAGCACGTTGGTCGGATAATAGCGCGCCAGTTCCGGCGTCTTTTCCGGCCAGCCGAGCGTCGAAAACGGCCAGAGTGCCGACGAGAACCAGGTGTCGAGAACGTCCTCGTCACGTGTCAGGATTTCGCCCGGCTTGAAGTTCTCGAGCTTTTCCTCGACCCATGCCTTCCACGGACCTTCGTGGGCGATGTAGTGCTGGATAGCCGCTTCCAAAGCCTCTTCTTCGGTCTTTTCAACGAAGACCTGACCATCCGGGCCGTACCAGGCCGGAATCTGGTGACCCCACCAGAGCTGACGCGAAATGCACCAGGGCTGAATGTTTTCCATCCACTGGAAGTAGGTGTTTTCCCAGTTCTTCGGAACGAAATTGGTGCGGCCTTCGCGAACCGAAGCAATCGCCGGCTTGGCCAGCGTCTTGTTGTCGACCCACCACTGGTCGGTCAAACGCGGCTCGATCGGCACACCACCACGGTCGCCATGCGGAACCACATGCTTGTGCGGCTCGATCTTGTCGAGAAGACCGGCTTCTTCGAAGATTTCAACGATGATCTTGCGGGCCGTGAAGCGGTCCTGCCCTTCCAGACGATCCCACGCGCCATGCAGGGCAGCCGGGTTGCTCAGTCCTTCGAGGAAGTCCTCATTGTCCTTGATCGAGATCGTCGCATCGATGTTCATGACGTTGATGGCGCGCAAACCGGCGCGCTTGCCGACTTCGAAGTCGTTGAAATCATGCGCTGGCGTGATCTTGACGGCACCGGTTCCGGCAGCCGGATCGGCATAGCTGTCGGCGACAATCGGGATCTTGCGGCCGACGATCGGCAGAATGACGTGCTTGCCGACGATGCTCTTGTAACGCTCGTCATCGGGGTTGACCGCAATACCGGTGTCACCGAGCATGGTTTCAGGGCGCGTCGTCGCAACAACGATGTAATCGCGGGTTTCGAACTCGGTGGGCTTGCCCTCTTCGTCGAAAGCAATCGGATACTGGTAGGTAACGCCCTTTTCCAGCGGGTAGCGGAAATGCCAGAGGTTCCCCTTCACGTCCAGCTGCTCCACTTCCATGTCGGAAATGGCGGTCAGAAGCTTCGGGTCCCAGTTCACAAGGCGCTTGTCCTTGTAGATCAGGCCATCCTTGTAAAGCGATACGAAAACTTCGAGAACGGCTTCGGAAAGCCCCTCGTCCATGGTGAAGCGTTCACGCGACCAGTCGCAGGACGCGCCAAGGCGCTTCAACTGGTTGAAGATCAACCCGCCGGACTCGGCCTTCCATTCCCAGACCTTTTCGACGAAAGCCTCACGGCCCATGTCGCGACGGCCCGGCAACTGCTGTTCCATCAGCTTGCGCTCGACAACCATCTGCGTGGCAATACCGGCATGGTCCATGCCCGGCTGCCACAACACGTCCTTGCCGCGCATGCGCTCGAAACGGATCATGATGTCCTGCAGCGTATTGTTGAGCGCGTGGCCCATGTGCAGGGAGCCCGTCACGTTCGGCGGCGGGATCACGATGGTGAAGGTTTCCGCGCCTGGCTTGGCGTTGGCACCGGCACGGAAGGCATTGGCCTCGTCCCAGGCTGCGGCGATCTTCGGTTCGACGGATGCGGAATCGTAGGTCTTTTCGAGCATTTCCTGACCTGAATTTTAGAGTTCTATGTTGATTTTTTAAATAAGGATGGCCGGTTGAGAGTCAACAGAAACCGGACATTTCGACGGCAAAGGTTATCAAACAAAAAAGCCGCCCCCGGAACGGAGCGGCCTTTGTACCTAACCTTATCCGTTGATCAGCGGCGCGAACCGCGCGCCACGCGCTCGATTTCCTCGCGCACGAGACGTTCCACCAGCGTCGGAAGATTGTCTTCCAGCCAGTCCTGCAGCATCGGCCGCAGCATTTCCTGCGCCATATCTTCAAGCGAACGGCGCTCCACGCCGTCAAAAACCTCGGCAAGTTCACCAAAGGAACGGGCAATCTGCTCGCCAGCGGCGGCGGAAATCAGGCTGTTGAGCGAGGACATGCCCTCGGCCTGCGGCTCCTCCGGCTGCTGGATGGGCTCGATCTGAGCTTCAAACTGCGGTGCTTCCTCGATTTCCGGCAAAACCAGAGACGGCGCTTCGAAGCGTTCTTCGACAACAGGCGTCTCGATGGCACCACGCAGGGCGACATTTTCGAAACGCGGTTCGGCGACTGCAACATTTTCGATAGCGGCAGCGGCAGCGCGATCCTCGACCGCACCGAAGTTCGGCTGCTCGCGGCTTTCCTGCTGTGCGGCAACCATCAAAGGACGGACATCGGTCGGACGCTGCGCGACCGGACGCTCGATCGGAGCGGGTGCGACCGGGCTTGCTGCCTGCGCCAGTTCTTCTGCACGACGCTGCTGCGCCTGCGCGGCGAATGCCTGCGGTCCCATGGCCGCATTGCGATCGGCAGCAGCTCTGACGCGTGCGGCCACATCGGCAAGCGACATGGTCTTTTCGCCGGCACTCTCCTGCTGTTCGGACATAGAGGCAAATTCCTGTGCGGGGCGCTGGCCGTAGGGCTGGTTAGCCGCAGGTGGAACACGTGTCGGAAGGCTGGACGTATCGGCCGCGAAGGATGTTTCCGCAACCATTTCGTCTTCATCGTCATAGACCGGCGGCAACTGCCCCGAGAACGCACCGGCAGGACCAGGCTCGTTACTTTCGATGATCCGGCGGATCGACGCCAGAATTTCTTCCATGGACGGTTCACGCGCTACGCTTGGCTGAGCCATTTCTATCCCCGAGTTCCACTTAAAGGCCATGCGGGGCGGCAAAACACACACACGCCCCGAATCACCCCTAGTTTAGGCCAGCCGACTCAGGAACTAAATCGCCGATTGAGCGACTTTCGCAGCGGTACACAGCTTTGTTGCGCCAACAAAAAAGCCGGAATGGAAGAACCATCCCGGCTTTTACGAAAAAACATGTGGTTTTCGTCAGAAAACGAAATCCTTGGCCTTGGCAAAGCCCGGAACCGGCTTGATCGACGCGTTGAACAGCGTGACCGAGGACGTGCCGTTGCCGTCACGGCGGTAAACGGTTGCCTTGGCAGCATTGCCGTAGCCAACGACGACGACCAGTCGTCCGCCGTCGCGAAGCTGACCGAGCAGTCCAGCCGGCACGTCTTCGACAGAGCCGTTGATGAAGATCAGATCGTAAGGCGCTTCGCCCGCATAACCCTTTTCAAGATCGCCGGTCACAACGGCAACATTGTCGTAGCCAAGCGAAGCGAGGGTTTCGGTTGCTTCAGCAGCAAGCTGCTCGTCGCTTTCCAGCGAAACGACCGAACCTGCAAGCTGCGACAGGATGGCAGCCGCATAACCGGAACCGCCGCCGATTTCCAGAACCACGTCGTCCTTCGTCACGGCAGCAAGCTGAAGAAGCTTTGCAAGCGGCGAGGCCTTCATGACGTAACGCGCAGGACGACCGTCCTTTGCGGGACAGACCTGCAGATCCTCGTCCACATAGGCAATCTGCTTGACGCCAGCCGGCACGAAAGCTTCGCGCGGAACGTTCGCAAACGCCGTGAGCACGGAATGCGACGTCACGTCGGTCGTACGCAACTGGCTGTCGACCATCTTCGCGCGCGCGGTTTCGAAATCCATCATATCGTTATCGCCTCAATTTCACGGATGCTGGGCAAAAACGCCACGGCTCCAAAGCTCTCAAGCGGCACAGGGCTCCCCCTCGCCTTTCGATAATCTCATAATTGCCCGCGCCCGCGCTTTCAAGCACGCGATGAAGCCTAACAAGGAAAAAGAGCAGGAGGATTTCGGGAGAACAACAGAAAACGACCGCACCAACTGAATGGCACGCTGTCTATTCATCACTGTGTGGTTGAAATTTTGGAGGCCTCGCCCGGAATTGAACCGGGGTACAAGGATTTGCAGTCCTCTGCGTCACCACTCCGCCACGAGGCCTCACACGCTCTTCGTTTCGAGCGATGGCGGGCATTTAGAACGAATCCATTTTGGGTGCAAGGGGGTTAAAGTCGAATGCCAATTTTTTCCGTGAACATCTCAACGTCATTCACGGAACTCTTTGCATTCTTGTGATGGCCCCCCACGACCCAATTTCTGGATAAGCAAAGAAACGGCACCACAGGCTGCATCAAAGAGACACGCCTGTGGTGCCATCGGTTAAACTCGGCCCAGGAGCACGAGGATCAGCACGATCACCAGAACCAGACCAAGGCCGCCCGAGGGGCCGTAGCCGTAATTGTGGTATCCCCAGCTCGGCAGCGCGCCGATGAGGAAAAGAATAAGAAGAATGACGAGGATTGTGCCGAGCATTTGGACCCTCCTGGAGTTGCATTTGTCCTGCGGATTCAAATGGTCGAGCGCGATAAAGGTTCCGCGGGGCAATGCTGATTCTGCAAGGTAATTTCTCGGCCTATATGTGGGATGCCAGCATGGTACATACTCAAATCAAGTCGCCCGTCCCCTGAAACTGGCGGGAGGCGAAGAGACCCGGTAACACTGGCAGTGCGCCGGGTCTCTTTTAATCCATCGGCCCTTTTTCGGGCCTCGCATCTGTCACGCCGGCGTTTTGTATCGCTGTAAACGGCACCGGCCAGATTGCGTCTTGACCACCCCTTCTCCCGCGGATTGGAAAATCCGAACCGGAGAAAAAACGAGAATTCCATGTCCGGTTTCGCGAACCTCATTCCGCTCTTCATCTGCGCGCTGTTCATCTATGTTTTCTTCCGCTGGGTCGCAAAAGACATCCAGACTCCGAAAAAGAAATAGCCGTCCGGCGGCGTTATCCTCGTTGACAAACCGGTGCCTGCGCTGGACACCGGGCATCGGGAACCTGTTTGCCCGCACGGCGTTTTCCACGACGCAATTCGGAGGATATGATGAACAAGATCGCGCCTTATGCCGCAACCGTACTGAGCCTTGGGCTGACAGGCTGCACCGTCGCAGCGCCGGCCTATGAAGTGGAGCCGATTCCCGGCAGCATCATCTATAATGGGCAACCGCGCACCAAGTTGACGAAGTCGCCAATCGGCAGCACGTTCAGCCATGAGTTCCGGATCGACAGCAGCACGAAGGCGATCGAGACCTATCGCATCGCGCCGGATCGCTCGCTACAACTCATCAATCGCCGCATCGTGCGCGACTGGCCGATGTTTGGACGCGACGACTAAAGGCTGCAGGTTGCGTGCGACATCGTGCGGCGCGGAACGGGATTGCGCATCCCGGCCGCTTGGGTTAGAGCCCGACACAAGATTTTGACATGGATGAGCGATGAACACGCGCTGGCAAAAACCCGTCCTGATCGCGTTTGAAACGCCGGGCGAGTACACGACCATTGACACCACACAGGCAGCCTCCTGGGCGCTGATCGAGGATTGGCCTGTCGAAGACGGCGATGCGCTGGACAAAGCGCTGCTGGTCTGCGCCGCTGTCGATGCGGGTAAAAAGAAGCCCGAAGATGCAAGAAAAGCCTTTGTCGCCGCCGCGATCGAAGCTGGACTGGACTTCAAGGCGTAATAAGCAGCCAATTTACGGCTCTATTGCACAGCGAAAACAGGATTTCCGACATATGAAAAAAGCCCTGTTCATTACCCTTCTCTCCTGCCTCGTCATCGGTATCGTCGGCCACCTCGTCGTCGCTTTCGTGATCTCCGGTTGACGACCTGAATAACGCTGTCCGTTCCTGACGGAAATTTTGCATTCCCGAACGGAACCACAACACGCATTTGTCGTTCATTCTCCACGCGATGCAAGGAGGAAGAGACATGCGAGACGGATTGAATGGTGTTCTGGAAATCTCATTGATTGGCGTGGTTATTGCCAGCTGCCTGATGATGGTCAGCCTGCCGATCTGACGGCCCCTCACCTCATCCGTTATCCAGTCTCGGACCGGTAAACCCGGTAGAAAAAATGCGGCCTTTCGGGCCGCATTTTCTTTTCTGGAAGGAGGCTAGGATCAGGCCGAAACCTTGGCGGCGATTTTCGCCACATGTGCACCCTGGAAACGGGCACCTTCCAGTTCGATCTCGGAAGGCTGGCGCGAACCGTCTCCATCGGTAATGGTCGACGCACCATAAGGCGAACCACCCTTGATTTCGTCAACGCCCATCTGTCCCTGGAATGCATAGGGAAGACCGGCAACGACCATGCCATGATGCAGGAAGGTGGGCAGGAAACCGAGAATGGTGGATTCCTGACCGCCATGCTGGGTGGCAGACGACGTGAAAGCCGAGCCGACCTTGCCGACCAGCTTGCCGGTGAACCACAGGCCACCGGTCTGATCCCAGAAATTGCGCATCTGCGACGCGACCGTGCCAAAGCGCGTGCCGGCACCAACGATGATTGCGTCATATTCCGCCAGTTCGTCCACGGTTGCCACAGGAGCAGCCTGGTCCAGCTTGAAATGCGAAGACTTGGCAACGGCTTCCGGAACCAGTTCCGGAACCCGCTTGACGACGGCTTCCGCACCGGTCGATTTCACGCCTTCCGCCACGGCATAAGCCATTTTTTCGATATGGCCGTAGGACGAATAATAGAGCACCAGAACCTTGGTCATTCTCTTTGTTTCCTTTGCTGTGAGGGTTTCCGGCGTGCCGGCCAGGAACCGTTTCAAAAACTCGATAATCATAAGCGAATATCCCTGAAAGCAAGCTGCGATCTCTCAAGGGAGCGCACGGCACTTCCAATCCTTGTTCGCCGCCTGCCGTTATCGCAAAACCGTGCAACAGTTTTGCACGTCTTGCCTGGAAAGCATGGAACGGAAGGTAGCCAAGAGCCCGGCCCTCGACCAGCCAGACTTCGACAAACGCACTGTTCACGATGATTGAACGAGAAACGCCAGCGTCAATCAATCCTATCCATAAGTTCAGCCAAAAGCGCTTTGCATTCCGACGGCAGAGCGCTAACGTCGGGCGAAACAGATGACGAGTACAACCATGTCCAGCCCCTCCTCCACCCAATCCGTCGTAACCGCAGCCATGCTCGCAATCGGTGACGAACTTCTCTCGGGACGCACCAAGGACAAGAACATCGGTCATCTCGCCGATGTGCTGACCATGTCCGGTATCGACCTCAAGGAAGTCCGTATCGTCGCCGATGAAGAAGCCTCGATCGTCGAGGCGCTCAATGCGCTGCGCGCACGTTACGACTATGTTTTTACCTCGGGTGGCATTGGGCCGACCCATGACGACATCACTGCCGATGCCGTCTCCGCAGCCTTTGGCCTGCCATGCGAACACGATGCGGAAGCGCTGCGTATTCTGGGCGACATGTACCGCGTTCGCGAAATGGAATTTACCGAGGCGCGCAAGCGCATGGCCCGCATGCCCAAAGGTGCGGCCCATATCGCCAATCCGGTCTCCGTTGCGCCCGGTTTCGTCATCGGCAACGTCTATGTGATGGCGGGTGTGCCGCAGGTATTTCAGGCCATGCTCGACAACGTGATGCCGACATTGCGCACGGGATCGAAGGTCATGTCGCAGGCGGTGCGCTCCCCCTATGGCGAGGGCGATATCGGCACGCCGCTGACCGCAATTCAGAAAGCACATCCCGAAACCAGCATCGGTTCCTACCCGAAATATGACGGCCAGCGTTTCTCGACGGAGATCGTCGTGCGTGCCCGCGACCCTCAGGTTCTGAAGGCAGCGGCGGATGCCGTTTCGGAAATGATCGAAGCCATCGGCCGCGAGAAAAGGCTCGCTGCCAGCAAGGGCGATGCAACCGCCTGAACAGCAAAACGGTTTGACCAATATCAAGGTGATGTCCGCAAAACCGGACCACGCTTCACCATCGAAAATGCCGATATAATGTCGGCCAACGAGGAGAATAGCATGGGTTACAAGACAATACTTGCCGTTGTCGACAATGTTGCGAACACGCAAAAGCTCGACGATTTCGTCGTCAGCCTTGCCAACCAGTTTTCTGCCCATGTGATCGGCTTGCACATGGAAACCCTTGCTGCGGTTCCACTCGTGGCGCCAATGGAAATTCCAGATCCTGCAACCGTGCAGGCCATTCAGGATGTGGCGCACAAGGAAACGACGGAGATCGGTTCGATTTTCGAACGCACGCTTGCGGCGAATGGCATTTCGCATGAGTGGCGCAGCTTCGTGACCTCGGTGGGTTACGCCTCTGCCGCAGCAATCGACAGCGCGCGGTGCGCCGACCTGGTCGTTGCACGCCAGAGCAGCACCTCGGCACTGTCCGACAGCCGCTCGGATATCGACAGTTTTCTTTATGAAAGCGGTCGCCCCGTTCTTCTCGTTCCGCATGTCCTGACCGAACCGAAGCCGATCCGCAAAGTGCTGATTGCCTGGAACGGATCGCGCGAAGCAACGCGCGCGACCTTCGACGCCCTGCCGTTCCTGAAAGAAGCGGAAAGTGTCGAAATCTTCTCCGTTGATCCGGTTGAAAGCGAAACGCAATCTTCCACCATGGCCGGGGCGGAACTTGCCGCGACCCTTGCGCGCCATGGCGTCAACGTCACCGTCACCTCGCAGGAAAAGATCGCCGGCATCTCGCCGCAGGCGGCAATCGAGAACCGCCTGTCCGATAACAGCATCGATCTGCTCGTGATGGGCGCTTACGGCCACTCACGCTGGTGGGAAATGCTGTTTGGCGGCGTGACGCGCACGCTGCTCGATTCCATGACGGCGATGACGCTGCTGTCGCGCTGATCGTCGCCGCGCATCTCGTCAGGCAACAGTCAGACGCCCCGTCACTCTCAGCCGGGGCGTCCTTTCTTTCCGGTTTTGGATCGTCCACAGCCCCAAACATTGCAGAACTGCCGTGAAATGGTGGCCGCAGCAGCGCAAAGCTTGCCTTTTTGCTGGACTTGCGGCTATTAGCCCAACCCATCACCAATTTGACCGGACGGTAAACGATGTCCCTGCCCGATAAAGCCTTTCCCGTTTCCTGGGATCAGTTCCACCGCGACGCCCGTGCACTCGCCTGGCGTCTTGCCGGCCTCGACCGCGAGTTCAAGGCCATTGTCTGTATTACCCGCGGCGGCCTCGTACCGGCTGCCATCATTTCCCGCGAGCTGAACATTCGTCTGATCGACACCGTCTGCATCGCCACACGTCACGATTATGTGAACCAGGGCGAGACGGTATTGCTGAAGGGCATTGCTCCGGAACTTGCAGCCGATGGCGGCGAAGGCGTTCTGGTTGTGGACGACCTGACGGACACCGGCAAAACTGCCATTGAAGTGCGCGAGATGCTGCCGAAGGCACACTTTGCCTGCGTCTACGCAAAGCCGAAGGGCGTGCCGACCATCGACACCTTCGTGACCGAAGTGAGCCAGGACACCTGGATCTACTTCCCCTGGGATATGGGCTTCACCTACCAGGAGCCGATCGCCAAGGGTTCGCGCGGCTGATAGCGAAAGCACATGCAAGCAAAAACCGCCTGTTACGGGCGGTTTTTTTATGGGGAAAAGGTTCTTTTCCAATCCGGCAAAAAAGGCCGAAAAAATGATTGCGTCACGAATATGTCGCACCCCAAAAGCCGCAAAATCAGCATTCCGCTAGGAAAGCCAGCCTCGCGCAAGCTTCAAATTTATGCGCCAAGTCACTGATTTTTCTAAGAGCTTTTCCTTTCCCCGTTTTCCACAGGCCCTACACACAATATCTTGTGGTTAAAAAACCCTTTCAATCTATGGCTTGACGAATCTGTGCTGTGTGGGGAAAGTGGCAGTCATGTTGCGGCGGCAACGGAATCGGGTGTCCTGATCATCGGTTCTTTCCAGTTTCAGTTGATGCGTTTGCCTGCGTTTCGGCCATGAGGGGGTGGAACGTAGAGCTGTTTTCGCGCGCTGATTTTGTCGCCAAAAACATGATACGGGGACTGGCGCTGACAAGCTGTGGATACTATATTTAGTAGCTGAATTCGCTTGCAGCCAAATTCGCCACGAGATACAGGGATGACATCTACGGATGAACATCCCATTCATATCGGCAACAACCGGCTGCACGCAGACTGCGCGTCGCTGGAACGAACTTTTGCGCCCTTTTGCTGGCGCCCAATGGACGAGGACAGGAACCAATGCGCATTGAACGTCGCTTCACGAAGCCCGGCCAGTCGCCTTACGCGGAGATCGATTTCCGCAAGGCCGTCAGTGAAATCAAGAACCCGGATGGTTCCATCGTGTTCCGTCTGGCGGATATCGACGTTCCCGCGCAGTTCAGCCAGGTTGCGACCGACGTTCTCGCGCAGAAATACTTCCGCAAGGCCGGCGTTCCGAAGATCCTGAAAAAGGTTGAAGAGAACGACGTTCCATCCTTCCTGTGGCGTTCGGTTGCCGACGAAAAGGCCATGAAGGATCTTCCGGAAGGTGAGCGTTACGGCTCTGAAACCGACGCTCGTCAGGTTTTTGACCGTCTTGCCGGCACCTGGACCTATTGGGGCTGGAAGGGCAAATATTTCTCGTCCGAAGAAGATGCCCTCGCCTTCCGTGATGAGCTTGCCTACATGCTGGCCACCCAGCGCGTTGCGCCGAACTCTCCGCAATGGTTCAACACCGGCCTGCACTGGGCTTATGGCATCGACGGTCCTGGCCAGGGCCATTTCTATGTCGACCCTTTCACCGGCAAGCTGACCAAGTCCAAGTCCGCTTACGAACATCCCCAGCCGCATGCCTGCTTCATCCAGTCCGTCGAGGACGATCTGGTCAACGAAGGCGGCATCATGGACCTGTGGGTGCGTGAAGCGCGCCTGTTCAAGTACGGTTCCGGCACCGGCTCCAACTTCTCCTACCTGCGTGGCGAAGGCGAAAAGCTTTCGGGCGGCGGCAAGTCCTCCGGCCTGATGAGCTTCCTCAAGATCGGCGACCGCGCCGCTGGCGCCATCAAGTCTGGCGGCACGACCCGCCGCGCCGCAAAGATGGTTGTTGTCGACGCCGACCACCCGGATATCGAAGCCTACATCGACTGGAAGGTGAACGAAGAGCAGAAGGTCGCGGCTCTCGTGACCGGCTCCAAGATCGTCGCCCGTCACCTGAAGGCGATCATGAAGGCCTGCGTCAATTGCGAAGCCGACAATGGCGATTGCTTTGACCCGACCAAAAACCCTGCCCTGAAGCGCGAAATCCGCGCCGCCAAGAAGGACCAGGTTCCGGAAAACTACATCAAGCGTGTCATCCAGTTCGCCGAACAGGGTTACAAGGACATCCAGTTCAAGACCTATGACACCGACTGGGATTCTGAAGCCTACCTCACGGTATCCGGCCAGAACTCCAACAACTCCGTGTCACTGAAGGATGACTTCCTGCGCGCAGTTGAAAACGACGGCGACTGGAACCTGACGGCACGCCGCGACGGCAAGGTCATGAAGACCCTGAAGGCGCGCGACCTGTGGGAAAAGATTTCGCATGCCGCATGGGCATCGGCAGATCCCGGCCTGCACTTCAACACGACCATGAACGACTGGCACACCAGCCCGGCTGCCGGCCCGATCCGCGCATCCAACCCGTGCTCGGAATACATGTTCCTCGACGATACGGCCTGCAACCTTGCTTCGCTGAACCTCATTCAGTTCAAGGATGCCGCCACCAAGAACATCAACATTGCCGATTACGAACATGCGGTTCGTCTGTGGACGATCGTTCTCGAAGTTTCGGTCATGATGGCGCAGTTCCCGTCCCGCCAGATTGCCGAACTCTCCTACGAGTACCGGACACTCGGCCTCGGCTACGCCAACATCGGCGGCCTGCTGATGTCGTCGGGCATTCCTTATGACAGCAACGAGGGCCGCGCGATTGCCGGTGCTCTGACAGCGATCATGACTGGCGTTTCCTATGCGACCTCGGCTGAAATGGCGGGTGAGCTTGGTCCGTTCCCGGGCTTTGCACCGAACCGCGACAACATGCTGCGCGTCATCCGTAACCACCGCCGTGCAGCGCAGGGCCTGGCTTACGGTTATGAAGGCCTGTCGGTGAACCCGGTTGCGCTGATCCACGCTGATTGCCCGGACCAGGACCTCATCACCCATGCAACCGCGGCCTGGGACAAGGCCCTCGAGCTTGGCGAACAGCACGGCTACCGCAACGCCCAGACCACCGTTATCGCGCCGACCGGCACGATCGGCCTCGTCATGGATTGCGACACGACCGGCATCGAGCCTGACTTCGCGCTGGTAAAGTTCAAGAAGCTCGCCGGTGGCGGTTACTTCAAGATCATCAACCGCGCTGTTCCCGACGCACTGCGTTCGCTCGGTTACTCCGAAAGCCAGATCGCCGAGATCGAGGCTTACGCAGTTGGCCACGGTAACCTGAACCAGGCTCCGGGCGTCAATCCCGGTACGCTGAAGGCAAAGGGCTTCACCGACGAGAAGATCGAAGCTGTCAACGCTGCTCTCAAGAGCGCCTTCGACATCAAGTTCGTCTTCAACCAGTGGACGCTTGGCGCAGACTTCCTCAAGGACACGCTGAAGGTTTCCGACGAGCAACTGTCCGACATGACCTTCAACCTGCTGGACCATCTCGGTTTTGGCAAGAAGGACATTGAAGCGGCCAACGTGCATGTTTGCGGCGCGATGACGCTGGAAGGCGCACCGTTCCTGAAGAACGAGCATCTGCCTGTCTTCGATTGCGCCAACCCCTGCGGCAAGATCGGCAAGCGTTATCTCTCGGTGGAATCCCACATCCGCATGATGGCTGCTGCCCAGCCGTTCATCTCGGGTGCGATCTCCAAGACGATCAACATGCCGAACGACGCAACCGTTGAAGATTGCGGCGCAGCCTACATGCTGTCCTGGAAGCTGGCGCTGAAGGCCAACGCACTTTACCGCGATGGTTCCAAGCTCTCGCAGCCGCTCAATGCCTCGCTGGTCGAGGATGAAGAGGACGAGGATGCACTGGAAGAGCTGATCGCTCAGCCACAGGCAGCCCAGGCCGTGACCATCACGGAAAAGATCATCGAGCGCGTTGTCGAGCGTGTGACCCGTGAGCGTGAAAAGCTGCCGAACCGCCGCCAGGGTTACACCCAGAAGGCTGCTGTCGGTGGACACAAGGTCTACCTGCGCACCGGGGAATTCGGTGATGGCCGTCTCGGCGAAATCTTCATCGACATGCACAAAGAAGGCGCTGCTTTCCGTGCGATGATGAACAACTTCGCCATCGCCATCTCGCTTGGCCTGCAATACGGCGTGCCGCTGGAAGAATATGTGGAGGCCTTCACCTTCACCAAGTTCGAACCGGCTGGCATGGTTATCGGCAACGACGCAATCAAGAACGCCACGTCGATCCTTGACTACGTGTTCCGTGAACTCGCCGTTTCCTACCTCGGCCGTCACGACCTCGCACATGTCGATACGTCGGACTTCTCGAACACGGCACTCGGCAAGGGCATCCAGGAAGGCAAGACCAACCTCGTTTCCACCGGCTGGACCCGTGGTTACAAGCCGACGCTTGTTTCCAGCAACGGCAGCGAGCGTTCGTCTTCCGAGCCGAAAGGTTCCGCAACCGCAGCACCTGCCCGCGCTTCGGCCAGCGTGACCTCGATTTCCGGCAATGCAGCCCGCAAGCTGGAACCGGTCATCGCAGCCTCGGCCTCCGAAATCGTCGCCTTCAAACGCGACTACGAGGAACGCGCCAAGGAACTAGCGGAAGAGATTGCCGAAGAAGCTTTGGCAACCGAAACCGAACAGGCAGCAACAGCCCTCTTCTCCGACAAGGCAGCAGCTGATGCCGCATCTGCCAAGACGGAAGCCAAGAAGGTCGAAAACGAACGCCGGATGCGCTCCATCGCACAGGGCTACACGGGCAACATGTGCTCCGAGTGCCAGAACTTCACCATGGTGCGCAACGGCACCTGCGAGAAGTGCGACACATGCGGCGCGACGAGCGGTTGCTCTTGAGAAATACAGGGATAAGTGGTGAAGCCACTTCCCAACAACTTACGTTGACGTGAATATGTCCCCGCAGCGATTTGCCTCGCTGCGGGGATTTTTCGTAGGCGATCGCTGTGGACTGCCTGCGTCCTCGTGGTTACTCAAAAATGCTGCGTGAAACGCACCATTGTCGGCAGGACAGCGGCCATTGGCACACCATTTCAAATCTACTGGAAACCCGTAGTTCGGCATGTTATATTTCGAGTGGGATGAGCAGAAGGCAGTCGCCAATCTTGCCAAGCATGGCGTCAGTTTTGAAACTGCGGCGCATGTCTTCAACGATCCGTTTGCAGTCGATATTGAAGAACGTTCAATGGAGTACCACGAAATCAGAAGGCGTATTCTGGGACTTGGCAATGGATTGCTGCTGACCGTCATTTACACGGAGCGCAGTGAAAAAGTCCGCATCATCTCAGCACGAAAGTCAACGCGGGCAGAGCGTAGGGAGTATGAAGACGATGGGTGGTAAAACAGATCAAACCGACTGGGCTCGTCTTCACGCGATGACCGATGAAGAAGCGGAAATTAATGCTCTGGCCGACCCCGACAATCGTCCTCTCTCCGCAGAACAGTTTGCCGCTGCAAAAAGAATGCCTCGCATAAAAATCATTCGACGCGCATTGAAGCTGACACAAGAAGAGTTTTCGGCCCGATACCATATTCCGCTTGGAACACTTCGCGACTGGGAACAGGGCCGTAGCGAACCGGATCAGCCGACCAGAGCTTATCTTAGAGTTATTGCTGTCGATCCAGAAGGAACGGCCGCAGCGCTAAGAAAAGGTGCGGCTTGAGCCTGTCATGTCTCTGGCGACATTTAAGACGATGACTCCATACATTTCAATTTGCGTAGTCGGGGTATCATTGTTCTGGGCACCCGTTGCGCAGGCAACCTGCTTCGACGTCTCAAAGAATGAGCCTTCTGCGTTGAGCGGCCATCTTACCCATCGTATCTTCGCGGGTCCGCCAAATTTCGAGGATGTTCAGAAGGGTGACGCCCCGGAACCGGGCTATGTCCTGAAGCTTGATGATCCGATCTGCCTTACCGGCGACGACTTTGCCGATCCGGAGAGCACATTTGATGAGGTCCAACTCGTTCCCGACGAAATGACCGGGAAGGACATGGCACGGTTGAGAGATACCGATGTCTTCGTTGACGTCGTCAAGCCAATGCCGGCAATGACGGGACACCATCATCGGCCTCTTGTCGCCTGGGTAAAGGCAATTGCCCCAGCCCGCGACATCACCGAAAGTTACGGGACGGCAGCAACCACGATTGAGGCTTTCTATGCGGCTCTGCAGTCCGGCGACGGCAAGCTTGCATCAACATTCGTCGTGCCAGAGAAAACAAGGAAAGGCGCCTTCAGCCCGCAGGCTCTGTCCAGCTTCTACGGATCGTTGTCAGAGCCAATCTCGTTGATCGATATCCACAAGGTCGACGAGACACACTTCTCCGTTCGCTATCGTTTCACAAGTGGAAAGCGGCCATGCGACGGCTCCGCAGCGATCACCACAGTGAAACGTGACGGAAGAGATTTCATTCAGTCAATTCGCGCGGAGAATGGCTGCTAGAGCGCTTATCAAGCCTTTGTCATCAAAGGAACATCCCCGCGCATCGCTGCGTTGACCTTGACGACAACCGATCGAGGTCTGGGGTAGATGATGTTGCCATTTGATAGACTGAAGCTGATGCAGGAGCCGGGGCGATGGCCACCGTTTTCGGTAAGTGAGCGAAAACCGCGCGAGTGGCTGCTGACAATCAGCGGTCTTGTTCTGCTGTTCGTGCTCTCGACAGCCATTGCTATGGGCTACCTCGTGACCCGCCACCCCGGCAAGGCGGAACCGAATCCCGGTATTGCGGAAGAGCAGCGCATCGAGCAGGGAAGCTAGGCAAGACGCGCCCTTCGACCGCCACACCATGTCCCATCAGAAAGCTTTTCGCAGCGTCGTCAGATAGCACCATTGGCTATGAGAATGGGAGATAGCTTTTCTTCAGTCCTCGCGCAGTCCCTGCCGGCGGCCTTGGCGGCATAAAGTGCTGCGTCGGCGCACTTTAGCAGTTCGGCTGGTTTTTCCGATGAGCCGCGATCCGTCGCAATGCCGATGCTGATGGTAACGACGCCCTTCTCACTGAAATGGTGTTCGATTGCCTGAGCCCGAACGGCGGCCACGGCCATTGCGCCCATCGCTATCGCTTCCTGCGGGAGAGCACGTGGCAATATAACGGCAAACTCCTCACCGCCGTATCTGGCAGTCACCGCACCTTCGAACGGCAAGAAAACACGGGACAACGCCGCAGCGACTTGTTGGAGGCACTCATCACCGGCAACGTGTCCGTAGCCATCGTTGTAAGCTTTGAAATGATCAACGTCGATCATCAGCACGGAAAGAGGCACAACCTTGGCCACCGCGTGCGACACTGCCGAGCGCATGGCGTCATCGAAGGCGCGGCGGTTGACCAGCCCTGTCAAACTGTCGGTGCTCGCCAGTGCGGTCAGTCTTTCATTCAGATCCCTCAGGCGGTTCTCACGGTCGCGGTTTGCCGTGACGTCCGAATACACGATCATCACGCCACCGCCCTCCGTAGTGCGTGAATTCGCCTCTATCCATCGACCGTCAGCGAGTTTCACGATGCGGTCGCCATTGCGCATCAGTACGTCGGCAGTACGTTCGACAAGATCAGAAATGTTTCCGACAGCCTCAGGCTCTTCGCCGCGCTCAAGTGATGCCTGAATGATTTCCCTGAGACACTTGCCAGGCACCCGAACATCCGCAGTCAAAGGAAAAAGCTCGTGATATCGACGATTGTGGAGGACAAGAATTCCGCTCCCGTCAAACATCGCCAAACCGTCCGCCATGCTTTCAATAGCGTCGATCAGGGTCGTTTGCGTGCGTGCAAGCCTCTGTTCGAGCCGTTTCCGATCCGTGATCTCACGATTGTGCGTAACGATGCCAATGATATTCCCGCTCACGTCGAGAAGCGGCGCCTTGAGTGTCGAAAGCCACGTCTCCGACCCGTTAAGCCCTATGAACTGTTGTTCCACGGTGACCGGACGACCGGAGCTGAGCACAAGTTCTTCCGGTTCGCGAAACATATTCGCAGTTTCGGATGGATAGTAGTCGGCATCGGTTTTACCGATCAGTTCATTGACCCCGGTCCCCATCATCTTCGCCGTTGCGGGGTTTGCCAGAAGGAACTGCCCGTGTTCATCCTTTGCGTTCAAGCAATCCGGAAGCGCCTCGATCACTTGCCGATAGCGACGGTTTTCGACCGTGGCCGCGTGCCTGCGATGTTCCTGCACAATGGCGAGCCCCGACAGAAGGGTCGCGCCTGCGACGATGATCGCCAGCGGCCCGGTTGCGTCGAGTGTAAGCGAAGGCCAGTTGGCGACCGGGTACACAACGTAAAAACCCGCCGTCGCACTTACCCCGGCCCAAACAGCAAGGATGGCTGTCGCGCGAGTGGACGCAAGGTGATTTCTGAACATGTAATGCAGGACGACACCACCTGCGGAGGCAGCGACGATCTGCGGAATAGCGGTGTAAACGCCTGTGCCACCTGTCGACAGTCGCCGGATAACCGCCGTTGCGAATGGCAACACGGCTGCAAAGGGACCCCCGAAATACGCGGATATCGCCAACAGAGTGTACCGCGCATCGAGCAACACCCCAGGCAGCCATTCAAACGGGAGTGCCATGGTAGCAAGAACGCCACCCGCCATCACGACGCTGAAGATGGTGGTCCGTGCGGCCCATCTGAGCTGTTCGACGTGCCGATGGCCGAGTGTCCAGATTGACGTGGTGATTGCGACGACAGCGAGATTCGGAAGGAGTTGATGCCAGAGGCTCATCGATAGTCCATCATTTTCGCTCCGTAATGCCAAGATGGCATGACGACATGGTTTGCAAGCTCATGGCCAGCTTGATCACTATAACTGATGATCCAGAGGATGCGCCTATAGGTAACTGTAAACACTGGAAGTTTCGTAATCGCTTACCCAGGTCGTCCGAGGCTAACCATACGTAAGGAACTCACAATTTCTTAGAACAGACTTTCTAGCGGGTATCGCGGCCGATGACAGCTATGAGTTATCGTGGATAACGTATGCTACTGAGTTATGAAAGCAGTGACGTGAGACGAAGCCAAATTGACGTCGCAAAGACGCACGTCGGTCGATAGCGATTTGGAATCATTAGGCATTCCATTGCTAAGGCAATCCCGAGCGCAGTCAAAACGCTTGCCTCTTGGGGCCGCTTGCGCTGTCATGGAAGCGGACCGTCCATCGCCAATAATGCTGTAGATTTCATAGGCGATCTCCACAGACGCCCCGCCATAACATCATTGCTGGAACTTGAAGTTTTTACGGTCGTACGCGTGCTCAAACCCCATTTTCCTCAGGTTCTCGTAGGAAATATTGGGTTTGCCAGCTGTGGGCACTTCTGTTTCTACGACAAATGTCGAAATGCCTTCTGCTATGCCGTAATCAGTGCGAGCCTGGATAAGCGCCTTTTGAACGCCGCGGTTCCGGAACTCCGGATGTGTGGTACCACCACCCAACCACGCATAGTTCCCAAACGTGAAAATGGCGCCAGTGCCGATTGGCGTTTCCCCATCGAGAGCAAAAAAACACCCCCACCCCTCTTTGCCGACAATGGCTGACCAAAGAGGGATCAAGGATGGCGGGAAATTGAAGCCACTGCACATCATCGATCCGAACTGCGACGCCTCGCGAACGTGCACCCTTCGGGTACGGACAGGACTTGGTGCGCGAAAGCGCTGGGCAGCGGTGAATGTAAGCTTTGCCCAGCCGGGACCGTGTTCATGCAGATCCCTGCCCTGTATCCAGTTTTTCACCTCATCCGAGGCAGTATCCATATTCAGTTGGAGGAACCGGTTGCCTGCCCTTCGTCGCATCCAGCCATATGCTTGATCGAGATCCTCGACAGCGCCTAGTCCCAGCACCCGATTTAGGCCGATCGCCGGCGCGCCTGGCAGGGAGATCGCGCACCCTCCGCTGATGGCAATGCAGTCGAAATGCTCTTCGGGCCGCAGATCCCTAGCTGAGATCCTGTGCAGACTGAGGAAAGCCTCAGCCTCAATGGCGTCTTCTTTCGTTGGGAATGAGCGTTCTGAAAACTGAGGATTCAAGATTGGCTCCTGAGCCGCCGCCCCGTGAAAGCCTAATGAAGAAAGACGGACGATTGTCGACTAAAAACCGAATTCGCTGAGACCGGGGTGGTCATTCGGCCTGCGGCCGAGCGGCCACAGGAAACGCCGGTCTTCGGCCTTGATGGGCAGGTCGTTGATGCAGGCATGCCGCTTTCGCATCAGGCCACTATCGTCGAATTCCCAGTTCTCGTTTCCGAACGACCGGAACCAGTTCCCACTGTCGTCATGCCATTCGTAAGCAAATCTGACAGCTATTCGGTTGCCGCCAAACGCCCAGAGTTCCTTGATCAACCGGTAATCGAGCTCACGCCGCCATTTTGCAGAAAGAAATGCGACGATTGCATCCCTCCCCGTGACAAACTCGGCACGGTTCCGCCACTGGCTGTCCCTGGTGTAAGCCAAGGCAACCCTTGCAGGATCGCGACTGTTCCAGCCATCTTCAGCCAGCCTGACCTTTTCAACTGCGCTTTCAAACGTAAAAGGGGGAAAAGGCGGTCGTTCAGCGTCGATCATCTCTCTGGGTTCTCCAACCGTGCACGTAAGTTCGCGTTCTCGATTTCCAATCGCTGCAGCCGCTCACGAAGCGGAGCGACTGCCTGCTCAACCTGCTGTTCCGTGTAGCGCGGCGTTATATGCTGCGGGCAATTCCAGTCAAAAGCCTCGAGCCGCAGCTTGAACACCCGTTCCGGCCTCCCCTTATAGGTTTGGTCGGACACCAATTCCGTGAGTTCCGGATCGGCATCAAGCGCCAGCCGCTCTACATGCACATAGATTTTGAGCCGGGCTCGCCGCACATAATCCATCAGGAACAGGCAGGCACGATCGTTGACGGCAAGGTTGCCGGCACTGATGTATTGACGATTACCCCGATAGTCAGCGAAGGCCATTGTCTGCCGGTCGATCACCTTGAGGAAGCCGATTTTTCCTCCACGATGCTGAACATATGGCCAACCCGTTTCGGAGACCGACGCCATGTAAAAGCTGTCAAGTGAGGCAATGAAGGCGATCTCGTCGTCTGTGAACGCGTCCGACGGGCGGTTGTGGGCGCCCAACCAGATCTGGTCCACGCCCATGTCCGCCTGAGCCGCTCTGACACTCGGCGTCACGGCAACCTCAAGGAAATGATATGGCATATCTGATCTCCCTGCTCGGTCGAGCCTGTATTGTCGTCTGACGTCGCAAGCCCGGGCCTGCCTCTATCTGCCGAAACCAGTTGCCGACAAATTTCACCCCGCAAACCGCGCGCTCACCTTAATCCTGCAAGGCCCAGTCTGCCACTTCCCAGCGGGTCTGCCCACGGTCGGAAACGATGCGGCCGAGCCCCGGGAACGGCATGTGCGTGGCGGCAATCAGTGCGCCTTCTGCGGCAGCACGCGGGAAAAACCGGTCGCGCATCGCCCTGGCAGCGTCACGATCCTGCTCGAACAGGAAGAACACATCCGTGGCAGCATGGCCCGTCAGGTCGACGATCGACACGCCGGGGACGATTTCACGTTCGCCGTCAATCGCCTGCAGCCTGGGGTAAAGGCGCACCACCTCATCCGCCATCTGGAAGCTGGTCTGCAGGTAATCCGGTGCACCGGCGCGCTTGGCGGGGTCGGTCCAGTGCTTGACGTCGCGGCGATCGATATAAAGCTCTGCCTTCGGATAGTTGTTTTTGCCGCCGGCAATCAGACCGCCCATGTGGTCCTGGTGCATATGCGTGACGATCACGGCGTCGATCTGGTCCAGCTTCAGGCCGAGCGTGGCAAGCGCCTGCGGCAACTTGCCGGTCTCGCCGATCGAACCTGCCGCACCGGCATCGATCAGGATGCGGCGTTGTCCATCATCGATCAGATACTGGTTGAACAGGAACCGCACGCCGCTTGGCCGGGCGGTAGACTGGGCGACGGCTGCCTGCTCCACATCGGCCGGGCTGCGGCCGGGAAAGAAGTTGTAGGGCATGTCGGCATAACCGTCCGTCAGCGCTGTCACCGTAAAGCGACCGATGCGGATCTGCGCCAGCGGCGTGACGCTGGCCAGCGCCTTGGCAGGTTCCTGCGCTGCAACGAGGCCTGGCAATGCACTGCCGATCAGCCCTCCGCCTAGAAGGCCAAGAGGAAGAGCGCTGGCGAAGGCACGGCGTGAAAGTTGAGGCATGGCGTCTTGCTCCGTTTCAGACGATGATGTTCTAAGTTGCTTGGTTTTCAGCCGCGGTTGTTATTAGGGCTGCGACCTTTTCAGGCTGCGACAGCATCACCGCATGACTGCTGCGCACTTCCACTATTTTCGCACCTGCCCGCACGGCCATCTTCTCCTGCGCTTCAGGGGGGATCATTCGATCGTCGGTGGCGAGCAGGTAATAGGAAGGCTTGTTTTTCCAAGCCGTTGCACTGATTTTTCCCTGCACCGCCTCCAGCCCCCAAGGTCGCTGGGCGACGGCCATAAAATGCGTCAGAGCGGGCTCAACATCCGCGGCAAAGGCGGCAGGAAACTTCGCGCTATCCACTCGGATAAATCCATTAGCCGGCGGCAAAAGAGGAGCTTTCTCCGCCCCATGAGCCGCCTGCGAAGCCAGATCGAATACCGACTCCCCGATCTCCGGCACGAAGGCAGCCAGATAAACCAGGCACACTACCTTTTCATCGGTTCCGGCTTCAGTGATCACGGCTCCACCATAGGAATGACCAACGAGAACAACCGGATTGGACGCATCAGCGATCACCTGCCGCGTGCGCTCGACATCAGCGCTCAAACTGACAGCAGAGTTCTGAACGACAAGAACTTCGTAGCCCTCACGCGAAAGGATCTCAAAAACCTGGCGCCATCCGGACGCATCGACAAATGCTCCGTGCACGAGAACGACTGTGATAGATTTGTCGCTGGTATCTCCAACGGTAAGGGTCATGAGCTTAACCTACCCGGTTGTGTCAAAAGGGCTCGTCATTCCGAAAATTGCTTGATCAGTGTCGAAGGCGGCGTTGGCGCGCATATTCATGCGCTGACGCTCAGACGTTATTGCGGGTCAATGTGTAGGTCGGTTCAGGTCGCCTCACAATTGCGATCTAGGTCGCATGCAACTAGACGAAGGCACTGCGAAAATAGACCATCGTCTATGAATCATGCCTAACGCGGAGGCGCGAAAGGGCGTAGATTTGAGTTCCATGCTGGGACGCCATGCGCTGAAGGGAATAGACTTGGAGAATCAGGACTTCGACGCGATCATTGACTTCATTCCGGCAATGGCATGGGCGACAACGTCCGATGGAATGCTCGACTTCGCCAATCAGCATTTTCTGGAATACATCGGCATGCCACTTGCCGAAATTGCAGGCGAAAATTTCTACCGGATTTTTCATCCAGATGACGTCGATCATTTAGGATCGGAATGGCGAAGCATCATGGCTTCCAAGGCGGGACGAGAAGTCGAAGGCCGAATTCGGCGCGCCGATGGCGTTTATCGCTGGTGCAGCCTTCGGCAAAAGCCCCGGCTCGATCCTGACGGCAATGTCGTCAAATGGTACGGCGTTGTTCTTGATATCGAAGATCGCAAAAGCGCTGAAGACGCGCTCAAAGAGGCAAAATCGGCACTTGTGGCAAGTGAAGAGAACCTCAGGCTCATCATCAATTCGCTTCCTGTGCTGGTATGGTCAGCACGCCCGGATGGAAGCGCCGATTTCGTGAACCAGAGCTGGCTCGATTACGCCGGATTGCCGGCCGACCAGATTCTCGAATGGGGTTTTCTCGACCTCTACCATCCGGACGATATCCCTGAAATGGTCGAGATATGGAAGAGAGACCTCGAGCATTCAGATTATACTCGGCTGAGAGGCCGCATTCGTGGTGCGGATGGGCAGTATCGATGGTTCTATTTTTCCGGTCGCAAGCTGACGGATGCCAATGGCGTCGTACGCTGGTTTGGCGTCAACATCGATATCGAAAACCTCCAGCGAGCCGAGTTCGCTCTCAGAGAGAGTGAAGCGGCGCTGAGGGAGAGCGAACACAAGCTGAAACTCATCATCAACACGATCCCTGCCATGGCCTGGTCATGCACCCCCGACGGGCAGCTCGAATACTGGAACCAGCATCTCACCAACTACGTGGGGCTCCCGATCGAAGAGATTGTCGGATTCGGCTTCTATCGCATGTTCCATCCCGAGGACGTTGAACGGATGCGTGAGAGTTGGGAGGAAATCGTTGCGACCAAACAGCCAAATCCGGTCGATGCGCGGATCAGACGGTTCGATGGCGAATACAGGTGGTTCAATCTTCAGCAGAGCCCACTCCTCGACCCGGAGGGAAATGTCGTGCGGTGGTACGGAATTGTGGTCGATATCGAAGACCGCAAGCGCGCCGAAGAATCACTGCGCCAGAGCCAGGCCCAACTCGCCCAAGTCACCCGAATGACGACGATAGGCGAGCTTGCAGTCTCCATTGCCCATGAGATCAATCAACCCCTTATGGCGATCGTGACCAATGCTGGGACCTGTCTGCGGTGGTTGCAGGAGGGACATACGGACGTCGAGCAGGCGCGTTTGGCCGCCGGGCGGATCGTTCATGATGGCCACCGCGCCGGCGAAATCGTCACGAGCATTCGCTCCATGGCGCAGAAAACGCCTACTCGCATGCAACGGACGGATTTCAGTCATTCGCTTAAAGATGTTCTGGATCTGCTTCATGGAGAACTACGCTCGCGCGGTCTGGAGGTCATAGCAGAATTGCCCCCTGAGCCCGTCGAAGTTCTCGGTGACCGTACACAGCTTCAGCAGGTCCTGCTCAATCTGATAATGAACAGCGCTGAAGCGACGCCTCGTGACCATGAAGCAGTGATGACGATCAGATGCACCGAGTATCCAGAGGGCAAAGTCGAGGTCAGCGTTTCGGATTCGGGACGAGGAATACCACCTGAACAGCTCGACCAGGTATTCGAGCCCTTCTATACCACGAAGTCTGACGGGATAGGGATGGGCCTGCCCATCTGCCGCTCCATTGTCGAAGCTCATGGAGGGCGCATTTGGGCGACGAGTGATGCTGGTGGAAGCTCATTCACCTTCACGCTCTCTAGCTTTAAGGAAATAACCGTTGATCGATGAAAGGAAGAACAGGCAGCCCACCGTCGTCGTCATCGACGACGATCATGGTGTCCGTGAAGCACTAAAGGGACTGTTTGAGTCCGTTGGGCTTAGCGCCGAGACCCACGGTTCCGTCAAGGAGTTCCTGGCTGCAGACGATCCCGAAAAGGCAGGATGTATCGTCCTCGACATCCGCCTTCCCGGCCAAGGCGGACTGGAGTTTCAGGAGGCGTTGGCGAAAAGCGATTTTCCTCGTTCCGTCGTATTGATTAGCGCTCATGTCGATGTGCCCATGGCGGTTCGGGCAATGAAGGCGGGGGCGATCGACGTTCTCAGCAAGCCGGTCCGTGAGCAGGATCTGCTGGAAGCCGTCAACCGTGCGATCGCCAATGACGCCGCTCGCCGAGAGGAAAGAACCGCGAGAGCCAGCAGTCAAGCGAGATACCTCACCCTGACCGACCGTGAACGACAGATCATGAAACTGGTTATTGCGGGTAAACTGAACAAGCAGATTGCAGCAGAGCTACAGCTTGCAGAGCCGACGGTAAAGCTTCACAGGGGCCACATGATGCGGAAGATGAAGGCAACGTCGGTCGCTCATCTGGTCAAGATCTCCGACGTCCTTCTGTAATTCAGATCAGATGAGCTCGGCGAAAAACGCCGAAGTCTTGTCAGGTCAAAAAAGTTCTGTCAGGCCGGAAGATGTGCGCCGAACTGGGCGTCGTGCAGACGGCTGTAATGGCCTTTCGCGGCCAGGAGTTCTGCGTGGTCGCCGGTCTCGGCAATGCCGGTCTGATCCACCACCACAATGCGCGAGGCATCGCGGATCGTTGCCAGACGGTGGGCGATGACGAGCGTCGTGCGGCCCTTGGCCAGTTCCGTCAGCGACTGCTGGATTGCCCGTTCCGTTTCGGTATCAAGCGCCGAGGTCGCCTCATCGAGGATGAGGATCGGCGGATTTTTCAGGAACATGCGGGCAATGGCAAGACGCTGCTTCTGACCGCCTGACAGCTTGACGCCACGTTCGCCGATGATGGTGTCGAGACCGTTCGGCATCGCCTCGATCACACCATCAAGCCGCGCACGACGCGCCGCATCCATGATATCGGCATCAGACGCACCGAGGCGGCCATATTCGATGTTCTCGCGGATCGAGCCGCCGAACAGGAAAACATCCTGCTGCACGATACCGATCTGGGCGCGCAGCGAAGCAAGCTTCATCTCGCGAATGTCGATGCCATCGATGGTGATCGCGCCGCCGGTAACATCGTAAAAGCGTGGCAGCAGCGAGCAGAGCGTGGTCTTGCCGGCGCCGGACGGACCGACAAAGGCAACCGTTTCGCCGGCCCTGATCTTCAGGTCGATATTGCGCAGAACCTGCTTGCCTTCAGCATAGGCGAAATCAACGCCACGATATTCGATCGCGCCGCGGAATGCCGGAGCTTCGACCGCACCGGGTGCATCGACGATATCAGGGGCCGTATCCATCAGCTCGGTAAAGCGGCGGAAACCGGCAATACCCTTGGGATAGGTTTCAATGACCGAATTGATCTTTTCGACCGGGCGGAAGAACACGCCGACCAGAAGCAGGAAGCCGACAAAACCGCCTTCCGTCAGGCTGCCGTTCAGCACGAAATAGGCGCCGCAGATCATCACGATCATCTGCGTCAGACGCATGCTCATGTAGCTGAGCGAGGTGCTGGCTGCCATGATCTTGTAAGCATTGAGCTTCGTCTGGCGGTATTTCTGGTTGTCCTTCTCGAACAGCGCGCGCTCGTGATCTTCGTTGGCAAAGGCCTGAACCACACGCATACCGCCGACATTTTCCTCGATACGGGCGTTGAAGGCACCGATCCGGCCGTAAAGCTGACGGAAGTTGTTGGTCATGCGACCACCGTAACGGCTGGTCACCCAGGCCGTTACAGGCACCACGGCAGCCGTGATCAGCGCCAGCGGCACATTGACCGACAGCATCAGCAGGAACGCGCCGATAAAGGTCATGATGGCGATGAACAGGTCTTCCGGACCGTGATGCGCCACCTCGCCGATTTCTTCCAGATCTTTCGTCAGGCGCCCGACGAGATGGCCGGTCTTCTGGTTATCGAAGTAACGGAAGGACAGTTTTTGCAGATGATCGAAGGCAAGCCGGCGCATATCGGTTTCGATATTGATGCCGAGCATGTGTCCCCAGTAGGTGACCGTCGCCATCAGGCCGGTGTTCAGCACGTAGATCATCAGCAGGCCGATCGATGCCGCAATGATGATCCCCCATTCGCCGCCCGGCAAAAGCACGTCGACGAACGCTTTCACGGCCATCGGAAAGCCGAGTTCGAGTACGCCGGACAGAACCGCGCACGAGAAATCGAGGATGAACAGACCCCTGTAAGGGCGATAATAAGCAAAGAAACGGCGTAGCATGGGACAACCTGGGGATACATGGCGGCAGGCGAACCGCGATAAAAACGGAGTTCAATTGTCATATTTCTGCGCGCCCGCCAAGGCCGATGTTCTATTTTTACCAAAATCGTTCAATAGACTAGGCGATAAACACACAACGGTAATGTGAACGGGTCATATTGCACTTATATGTATCCGTGTGACAGAGTGAACGCGCCCCACGGGAGCCTGGTGGGGGAGAATGCGAGAAAGAAGCCTGCCGTGAGTAACATTGAGAGTCGTAAGCCGAGTGGCGAACCGAGATGGCTTGGCCCCGCCAGCCCAACGCGGATCGCGATGATACCGCCGATTTCGGCGGCACGCTGGCTGCTTGTCCTGATCGTTCTGGCCGGGATCTATTTCTTTCACGGTTTTCTCGTTCCGGTTTTAGCCGCCCTCGTCATCGGCTTTGCGAGCTGGCCGGTCTACACACGGCTTCTGAGGCATGTGGGGGGCAACACCACTCTTGGCGCCACCGTCGCCATCGTTCTCATCATCGCCTTCCTCGTCGTTCCGATTTTCATCGCCGCCTCCTATACGGCAAGTGAAATCCGCGAATGGTTCGGCTGGGCCGTCGAGGTCAACAAGACAGGCGCACCGGTTCCGGACTGGATTGCCGCCCTGCCCGCCGTCGGCCCCTGGTTCGGCGAACAATGGGTCAGATATGTCGGCACGCCTGGTGCCATCGGTGAAGTCATTCAGCTCGTCAGCGGCGCCAATATCGGCAACATCTATCGCGCCATTCTCGCAGCCGGCAACGGCGCATTCCATCTGATGCTGACTTTGCTGTTCATGCTGATTGCGCTGTTTTTCGTCTACCGAAACGGCGCAGGCTTTTCCCGTCAGGTCGATCTCGTTGGCGAGCGCATCCTGCCAACGCGCTGGGAGCGCATTTCCCGCGTCGTGCCCGCCACCATCAGCTCCACCGTCACAGGCATGACGCTGATCGCTATCGGTGAAGGCATCATTCTCGGTATCGCCTACTGGATTGCAGGCGTACCCTCGCCGGTGACACTCGGTGTTCTCACTGGCGTCATGGCGCTTATTCCGGGCGGCGCACCGCTCTCCTTCACGCTCGTTTCGATCTATCTCGTCGCCAGCGGCTCGCCCGCTCACGGTCTTGCCCTGTTCGTCTGGGGTTCGGTCGAGCTCTTCATCGTCGACAAGACGATCCGTCCGAAACTCGTCGGCGGTCCCATCAAGCTGCCTTTCCTGCCGACCTTCTTCGGCCTCGTCGGCGGCGTGAAGACCATGGGTTTCCTTGGCCTGTTCATCGGCCCGGTGCTGATGGCCCTCCTTGTCGCCATCTGGCGCGAATGGGTGCGTGAAGTCGAACTCTCCGCAGCCCCGGCAGGCGATGCCCTTTCTGTCCCGGTCGAAACGGAAGACGACACGTGCCCCGCCGCGACCGAAAAGGAATCCTCGCCGCTGCGAAAGGCCGCATCCTGACAATCGACGACCGGCGGATGCGAAAACAGCGTCCGCCGCCGCTTTTCGAGCGGCATTGCAACGTCTGTTTACGTTCGTTTTCATTCAGGCCGTAATCTCACTACAATCAGCATGGATGAGTCTGACAACGGAATCATCGGTGAGACATCGGATAGACCATGAAAACAGCCCTCGTTCTCATGACCATTCTCGGCTGCGACGACAGCGCGACGCAGTGCAATTACATAGCCACGTCGCAGCAGCGCTGGACCAGCATCGAATTGTGCGATGCCGTTTCTGAAAAGGAACTGGAAAGCTACGCCAACGCCCCCTACCCGGTGGTGGTCGCCGTGTGCCAGACACCGGATGAACCCGCTCCGCAGACTGCGGGAAACCAGGCACCGGCCCAGCCGGATGCGAGCCAGGCCCCCCCACCGGCCGCAGAAGTTAGCGAACAGCAGCAGGAAGAAAGCCTGACACGCAAGGCCATCACCCGCGTCAGCAAGATCCTTCCCTCGACGGAAGGCGTCAAACATATTCTTGGAACGCCGGTGCGTATGGTCGAAAACAGCTATTCCTGGATCGCCAAGCGCTTCGAGAAATAAATCTCAGGCCGCTTCCACGGTCACGGTGCGCGCGTAGTGTCTGGCCTTCTGGCGCTGCTCGGCAACGGCCAGCCTGCGAATGGCGTGCAGCAGATCGAGGAACGTCTCGGACCCGTCGGCGTCACAGAAATGCGCCAGCAACTCCCCGGACACGGAGATCACCGCATCGGGCAGATGCGACTGCGCGGCGCTGCGCCACAACAGTGTCGCCTTGATGAAGACGGCGGCGACATCGCCGAACAGACCGACCGACTGGAACAGTGCCTTCAGCGCATGGGGACGCGCCGTTGCCAGCATCGAGCGGACCTTGCGCTCATCGAGCCCCGAGAGATTGACCATGGCCGCGGTAAAGAATTCAAGCTTTCCGGAGGAGATCGCGTGCACAAGCAGCGCCGGCGTCAGCTCTTCTTTCAAACGCAGATGTTCGACCAGATCGGGCAATTCGCGTGGCGAAACGGCGGCCGCAATGAGGATCGTGCCGGAATCTGCCGCTTCGCGGAGAATGTTTTCCACGCGGCTGCGAGGAATGAAGTTGTGGATCAGCGCAGAGCCCGCCAGAGCCTCGCTGACGCGCTCCATCAACAGGTGACGGGCATCAGCAGACAGATTGTCCCGTTGCAGCAGCAGGTCGCGTATGTCGGCGTTATCGCCATGGCGCTCGGCGATGCGGCGCAGTGAAAACGGCGTGATGGGCGACGCGGCATTTTCCAGAAGGATGATCGTCTCAGGCAGATCGCCGATTTCGGCAAGAGCCGCACAGACACCGCGCGACAGTTCCGGGCGCGCCGCGATGAACGAGCGCGTCACGCTGTCGCCTCGCCCGGCGAGATCCACCAGATCGCCGTCTCCCAGAACCGGAGAGCGGGCAATGACCGTGCAGGCAATTTCCGGCTGGTCTTCTGCCAGCGAAACGAGAATGGCGCGCGGCGCATCGGCATCATCAGCCAAAGCTTCAGCCAGCGCCAGCCTGACGCGCGGCGACGGATCGTCAAGGAGATAGGTCATCGCCATATAGGCGGCGTCGCGCTGTTCGCGTGCCATCTCCGACTGCAGATAAGCCCGGCCAAGCATCTTGGCAGCTTTCGCCCGCTCGCTCGAACCGGCTTTTTCAGACCAGCGAAGAAATGCCTGTACGATCACCCGAGCCTCGACGTAACTGTGCGCCACCATAATGGGCAGCACAAACGCCGCCCCTGTCGATAAACTCTAGGCAGAAAAGGTTTACGTTTGGTTCACCATAAAATTTAACCATGACCGATAACACACGCATCGGTCATGATTGGTATCTCAGGCCTTCGCCTTGGGACGCTCCAACTGGAAAACGTCGCTGCCGCCGTCGGAATAATCCATGTATCCCATGCGGGCGACAGGCCGCGCCAGACCCATGTCGATCCGGCCATCGCGAATGATAGCCTCATCGATGTGGATCGCCATGACCTGACCGATCACCATCCAGGAATCGGAAGGTTCGCCCTCCACATCCTTGAGCTGCATGATCTCCGTCACCCGGCACTCGAGAACGGCGAAGGCTTCCCCCACATAGGGCGCATCCACCACACGGCCGTCCACGGCCGTCAGGCCCGCAAGCTGAAACTCGTCCACGTCGTATGCAACGGGCGCGGACGATGCGTTCATCTTGTCGACCAGGTGGCGGCTGACGAGATTGGCGGTGAAAACGCCCGTTTCCTCAACGTTCCGCAAGCTGTCCTTGCGACCGCTTGAGGAAAACATCACCAGCTTCGGTCGGTCGGATATGGCGTTGAAGAAGGAGTAAGGCGAAAGGTTGAGATGGCCGTCACGGCCTTTCGAACCTATCCAGCCAATCGGCCGTGGCGCCACAATCGCCTTGAACGGATCATGTGGCAGGCCGTGCTGATTGGTATCGGTGGTGTAGAACATCATGCGTTCCCGTCTTCAGGACCACCAACCCAGGTAACGACATCGGCAAGTTCCGGGCGGGGACGTTCGACCGGCGGGAATGTCGTGGAGCCGATATACATGAAGCCGGCGACCTTCTCGCCGCTCTTGATGCCGAGTTCCGGCCAAAGCGCTTCGTCGAACGCCAGCCATTCCGTCAACCAGTTCGCGGCATAACCATGCGCGTTGGCGGACATGAGAAGGTTAAGGCACACGGCACCGGCGGACATGACCTGTTCCCATTCCGGAATCTTGAAATGCGGCTGCGCCGTGCTGACGATGGCAATCACGACGGGCGCACGCAAAAAGCGGCTGCGCTCCACATTCTGCTGCTCTTCGCCAAGCTCGGGGTTCTTTTCAAGCGCAATCCTCAGCGCCGCTTCACCGAGACGCTCGCGCTCGGCGCCGCGATAGACGATAAAGCGCCAGGGGGCCAGTTTGCCATGATCGGGCACGCGCACGGCAAGGCGCAGAATATCTTCGATCTCAGCCTTTTCGGGGCCGGGCTCCGACAGTTGCAGAGCGGGTGTAGAGCGGCGGACCTTGAGGTAGTCGAGAAGCTTGATGTCAGTCGTCATAGTCAAAAATCTTCCATTCTAGGGCCGTGGGAAAAGATGGGCCTTGAAATAGCCACGGCATTGGTTTTGAAGTGGTCCCGGAAACTCAGGAAGTCAATCGGCCAAGTGCCAATCGGAACGAGAAATGACGGCAATCAAGTTCGCGACCTGCTTCACAATCGCGTTGGTCGCGTTTGGTATTCACACTGAAGCCGCCTTCTCGCAAGACGCATTCAAGGAATTCAAGCAGCTTGGCGGCACCCCGAAAATGCCGAAGCTCAATGCGTTTTCCGCCCCCTCCGTCATTGCCGCACCTGAAAACACCACGCGCGATATCGTCATGGAAGCCAAGCTGACCAACGATGGCGACACGGTCAAGGAAGGCCTGTCCTGGCGCGTTTTCAGCCCTATTCCCGGTGCTGACGGAAAGCTGCCGATGCTGGCGAGCTCCGAAGGCGGTTCGGCTGCCTTCCATCTGGTGCCCGGCGAATATTTCGTCAACGTGTCGTTCGGACGTGCCGGCGTGACCAAGAAACTGCAGGTGCCGAATTCCGGCAATGTCGACAAACAGGTGCTGATTCTCGACGCCGGCGGATTTCTGCTGAACGCCGTTGCCGGTACCGACAAGCAGATCACCGGCACCCAGCTCAAATTCGCGGTCTATTCTTCCGAGGTCAAACCGGATGGGGAACGCGGCCTCGTGATGTCCGATATCAAGCCGAACACGATCGTTCGTCTCAACGCCGGCACCTACCATGTCGTTTCCGAATACGGCAACGTCAACGCCGTCGTCCGCGCCGACATCCAGGTTGACGCCGGGAAACTGACCGAAGCAACATTGCAGCACCACGCCGCCCAGATCACGCTCAAACTGGTCTCTGAAGAAGGTGGCGAAGCCATTGCCGATACGGCATGGTCGGTTCTGAGCGGCGGCGGCGACGTCGTCAACGAAAGCGTCAGCGCCTTCTCCACCATGGTTCTGGCCGAAGGCGAATATACCGCCATTGCCCGCAACAAGGACAAGGTCTACCAGCGCAACTTCAAGGTCACCTCTGGCCGCGATGTTGATGTCGAGGTTCTGATGAAGGACCAGGCGCCGGAAGACGTCAGCGGCGACTTCGAATAGGCCCTCATATTTCCGTCAGTTCGGCTTTGAACCTGAGCGTGACTGCTTTTGGGCAGCGCATTTTCTCGAGACGAAATACAAAAGAAAACGGCCCCCGAAGGGGCCGTTCCTGATTATGCTACCTGTTTCCTGGCAGCGCGCTTGCGCTTTACATCCGGCGGTGTCGCCTCTTCGACCAGGCTCGAGATCGCTTCGTCCAGCGTCATCGAAGTCTGGTTCTGCGAACCGAGACGACGGATGTTGACCGTACGCTCTTCCGCTTCCTTGCGACCGCATACGATGATGACGGGAACCTTCGTGACCGAGTGTTCGCGGATCTTGTAGTTGATCTTCTCATTGCGGAAGTCGGTTTCGACCGCCATGCCTGCCTCACGCAAAGCTTCGGCAACTTCACGGCCGTAATCGTCCGCATCCGAGGTGATCGTTGCGACGACGACCTGAAGCGGCGCGAACCACAGCGGCATGTGGCCGGCGAAGTTCTCGATCAGGATGCCGAGGAAACGCTCCATCGAGCCGCAGATGGCGCGGTGGATCATCACCGGCTGCGTCTTTTCGGAGTTATGGTCGATATAGAAGGCGCCGAAACGTTCCGGCAGGTTGAAGTCAACCTGCGTCGTGCCGCACTGCCATTCACGGCCGATGGCATCCTTCAGGGTGTATTCGAACTTCGGACCGTAGAAAGCGCCCTCGCCCGGCAGGATGCCGGTCTTGATGCGGCCTTCAGACTGCTCCTCAATGGTCTTGAGCACATCCGTCATCACGCTTTCGGCGCGATCCCACAGGTCATCGGAACCGACGCGCTTTTCAGGACGCGTGGAGAGCTTCACGACAACCTCGCTGAAGCCGAAGTCCTCATAGACCGACAGGATCAGGTCGTTGATTCGCAGGCATTCAGCCGCCATCTGCTCTTCCGTGCAGAAGACGTGCGCGTCGTCCTGCGTGAAGCCACGCACGCGCATCAGACCGTGCAGAGCGCCCGATGCTTCGTAACGATGCACATTGCCAAACTCCGCCAGACGGACCGGCATTTCACGATAGGATTTCAAGCCGTGCTTGAAGATCTGCACGTGGCCGGGGCAGTTCATCGGCTTAAGGGCGAAGACGCGCTGATCGGCTTCCTCGTCATCGGGATGGGTAAACGCATGGGCGGATTTTACCGCGAACATGTTTTCCTGATACCAGCCCCAGTGACCGGAGGTTTCCCACAGCGACTTGTCGAGCACCTGCGGCGCGTTGACTTCCTGATAGGTGTTGGCCAGACGACGACGCATGTAGGCCGTCAGGGTCTGGAACATACGCCAGCCCTTGCCGTGCCAGAACACCACGCCCGGACCTTCTTCCTGGAAATGGAACAGGTCCATTTCGCGGCCGAGGCGACGGTGGTCGCGCTTTTCGGCCTCGGCAAGAATGTGCAGGTAGTTGTCCAGTTCTTCCTGTGTTGCCCAGGCAGTACCGTAGATGCGTGTCAGCATCGGGTTGTTGCTGTCGCCACGCCAGTAAGCGCCTGCAACCTTCATCAGCTTGAACGCCGTGCCGATCTGGCCAGTCGAGGCCATATGCGGACCGCGGCAAAGATCGAACCAGTCGCCCTGATAATAGATCTTCAGGTCCTGCCCTTCCGGGATCGCATCGACGAGTTCGACCTTGTAGTTTTCGCCCTTGGCGGCAAAAACTTCCTTGGCCTTGTCACGCGACCAGATCTCGCGGGTAAACGGCTTGTTGCGCTGGATGATCTCCTTCATCCGCTTTTCGATCTTCGGCAGATCGTCGGGCGTGAAGGGTTCGTTCTTGGCGAAGTCGTAATAGAAGCCGTTTTCGATCACCGGGCCAATCGTCACCTGCGTGCCGGGCCACAGTTCCTGCACGGCCTCGGCCATGACGTGAGCGGCATCGTGACGGATGAGTTCGAGCGCACGGCTGTCTTCACGTGTGACGATCTCGATCTTGCCATCCGTTACGGTGTCGGAAAGGTCGCGCACGGTGCCGTCCAGCGCAATGGCGACGGCCTTCTTTGCAAGCGACTTGGAAATGGATTCGGCCACATCACGGCCGGTCGCGCCAGCCGGGTAGCTGCGCACGGAACCATCGGGAAATGTAAGGGAAACGGATTCAGACATTGTAGACTTCTCCTGTCCAGTCCCGCCAACGAATGCGGGTGGTGTTGGAATGATAATCGCCCTGCGTGACGCAGGCACGCTGGCTGATAAAGGCTTTTGCCATTCCAGTCAAAGGCGAAGGGCGATTCAACAGGTTCGGTCACGGAGCATGGCGGAAATTCCATTGACCGTATTGGCATTACGAGTCGTTCCGATCCCGAGCCTTTTCGTGGTCAAGACCGACAGAAGCCTGCTCTCGTTTGCCTTGCCGCAGAAATCGATCCACAGGTCGCCACCAACGACAGCGAGCTTTTCCCGCCCGCGATATTTTTCCAGCAATCCGAGAACATCGTTGCCCAGCGGTTCCCGCATCACCCGCACGGAGACATCCGGCGGATTGCCATACGGAAACGGATTGTCCGCCACAAGCCTCAGCCAGTCGTGGGCAGAACGCACCAGAATATCGACATGTTTTCCGAACCGCGTTTCGAAGGCCTGCTCAAGCATATCCTCGATATTGCGGACAGTAGCTTCAGGCGCGCGGAACACCAGATTGCCGGTTGCGACCAGCGTTCTGCATTCGGCAAATCCCAGCGCCTCAGCCATCGCCCGCAGATCAGCCATTATGAGCCGCTTGCCAGCACCCAGCACGATGCTGTGCAGCAGAGCGACATAAGTGCAATCGCTCATCGGTGACGGCTCCAATAGCGCCACGGCATAGCCCAATGGTGGCGAGACGACAGTTGCTCCGGCACCGGATCAAGACCGCTGGTGCCGCCCGGACCACAACGCCCGACCCGGAACAGCGTCATCCAGCCCCCAGCCCAGAGCCCGTGGCGGGCAATGGCCTCGTAGCCGAATTCTGAACAGGTCGGGATATGTCGGCACGAGTTGCCAATGAAACCGGAAAACGTGAGCTGGTAAAGCCGGATGAAACCCATGCCGAAAAGCCGTCCGGGCGTCTTGGCAAACGACCCCTGCCAGTTGCGCGATTGCCGATGTCTCCCTTTGGGGATATCGTGGCGACAACCCGGTTCACCGCACATTGTCAGCCCGCGACGTTCATGGCCGGAGCGGCAGCGGCACGGGCCTCGATCTGATCGAGTGCATCGACCACGGCCTCGAATGTCAGCATCGTCGATGCGTGGCGCGCCTTGAAATCCCTGACAGGCGAAAGCACCCGCATATCCGCGAAACGACCTGTCGGGCCCTCACCGCCCTGCTTCAGCATGGCAAGCATATCCTCGCGCGCCTGCCGTATCTCGGCGCTGGTCGCACCGATGACGTGATGGGCCATGATGGATGCCGATGCCTGACCGAGTGCACAGGCACGCACCTCATGCGAAAAGCCGGTGACGATGTCGTTGTCGACCTTGATATAGACCTTGAGCTTCGATCCGCAGAGCTTGGAGTGTTTTTCGGCACTGGCATCTGCATCGTCAAGAACGCCGATCAGCGGAATGTTTCCGGCGAACTCGAGAATGCGGTTATTATATATGTCGTCCATCGTCAGCCATCCGGTGCACTCAAGGTAAGACAGGTCGATTTTTTCAAACACTGCGTCTACAGCGGTGAAGCTTTTCTGCCCACGCATATCATTATATGCTAACCACTGATCTGGATATCAAGTTGGCGTAATTTCGCCGCAGCAGAGCCGAAAAAACGCTGCCGGTCTTGCCAAAATGCCGGAAAACAACCAGATAGCAACGAAGGCGGGCAAGACGTGCTCCGCCGAGAGATTTAATTTCAGGTGCGGCCTTTACCCGCATCGGGAGATACGGAATGGATGCGATCGTGAAGAACTTCCCAGCCGCTGGCGCAAAACTTGACGCGGCCGGTGCACGCCCAACCCAGGCGGAAGCGGAAGAAGCCGTACGCGTGCTCCTTCGCTGGGCCGGTGACAACCCGGAGCGCGAGGGACTGCTGGACACGCCGAAGCGTGTTGCCAAGGCTTATAAAGAGCTGTTTTCGGGATATGAACAGAGCGTCGAAGACGTGCTCGGCACAACCTTCGAGGAAGTCGGCGGTTATGACGACATCGTTCTCGTCCGCGACATTCCCTTCTACTCGCACTGTGAACACCATGTGGTGCCGATCGTCGGCAAGGCGCATGTCGCCTATCTGCCGTCCGGTCGCGTGCTCGGTCTTTCCAAGATAGCCCGCCTGGTCGAGATTTTCGGTCGTCGCCTGCAGACGCAGGAGAACATGACCGCACAGATCGCCAATGCGCTGGAAGACACGCTGAAGCCACGCGGTGTTGCGGTTATGATCGACGCGGAGCATATGTGCATGTCGATGCGCGGTGTGCAGAAGCAGGGTTCTTCGACCCTGACGACGAGCTTTACCGGCGCTTTCAAGACCGACCCTGCAGAGCAGGTACGTTTCATGACCATGGCGCGGAACCGCTGAACGCGACTTCCCGCCCCTTCCCCTGGGGTTCATCAGCATGTCCTTGACCTTTGCCTCCGCCTCCGCGGACAAGGAAGTCCTCGAAAATTCCGGCGCCTTCTCTCCGAAATTCGACGCCAACGGCCTTGTCACCGCAGTGGTGACAGACGCACGCGACGGCGAATTGCTGATGGTCGCGCATATGAATGCCGAGGCCCTGGCACTGACGCTCGAAACAGGCATTGCGCATTATTACAGCCGCTCGCGCGACAAGATCTGGAAGAAGGGTGAGACCTCCGGCAATCTTCAGACCGTGAAGGAATTCCGCACCGATTGCGACCAGGACGCAGTGTGGCTGAAAGTGTCCGTCGCCGGCCATGACGCAACATGTCACACCGGCAGACGCTCCTGTTTCTACCGCACCGTCGAAATCGAAAACGGCCAGGCCGTCACGAAGATCACCGACGACACCCGTCACTTCGATCCGGCGGAAACCTATTCGAAGGCGTAAAGACGCGACCTTCCCCACGCCGCACCAATTTGCTACCAATAAACTGGGAGACCGGGAGGATATCGGTTTCCCGGCGTCGCGTCTGACAGCCCAACCGCTTTGGACGTAGCGCGTCGATTGAAGCAGTGGTGCGCGTTTTCTTACCCGCTTGAAGCAGGCAGTGCGTGCGCCCCGTAAACTGACAGGGAGTGCGGTTATGCTGGGATGGGGAAACAATCGCAACAATCCTGTCTTGCCTTCCGAAGACATCACCGGTGAGACATCCATCGTCAACGAGAACGTGGACACGCGACGCATTGCACTGGCGCTCGGTGGCGGCGCCGCACGCGGCTGGGCTCATATCGGCGTGCTGCGCGCCCTTGATGAAGCGGGCGTCAAGATCGGCATGATTGCCGGTACCTCCATAGGCGCGCTCGTCGGCGGTTGTTATCTGGCCGGAAAACTTGATGAACTGGAAGAATTCGCCCGCTCTCTGACGATGCGCCGCATTGCCGGACTGCTCGACCTGACGATTGGTGGCGGCGGCCTATTTGGCGGCATGCGATTGACCAAGCGTATGCAGGAGCATCTGGAAGGCCATAGCATCGAAAGCCTCGCCCACCCTTTCATTGCCGTCGCAACGGAGCTTCGTACCGGTCATGAAGTCTGGATTCACCAGGGCGATCTCATCACCGCCTTGCGCGCATCCTACGCCCTGCCCGGCATTTTCGAGCCCGTCCAGTGCAATGGACGCACGCTGATCGATGGCGCCCTGGTCAATCCCGTTCCGGTATCTGTGTGTCGTGCCTACGAACAGGCGCTCGTGGTGGCCGTGAACCTCAATTACGACCTTTTCGGCCGTTCCGCCGTCGTCAAGCATACAGCCGGGCTGCCGGGGTCGCCGCCTTCAACCTCGGGACAATCGCGGCTTGGCCTGCCGGGCGTCATGGTGCAGGCGTTCAACATCATTCAGGACAGGATTTCGCGCTCGCGCCTGGCAGGCGATCCGCCCGACCTGATGCTTCATCCACGTATCAACGAAATTGGTCTTTCGGAATTCCATCGCGCCAGTGAAGCGATCGATCGCGGTTATGAAGAAACACGATCACGCATTCCAGAGCTTGAGCGCATGCAACAGGCGCTCAAGCGCTAACGATCAGACAGTATTGAGAGGCGCTGTTACAAGCGCCTCCTCCATGCCAGCGGACTAGCCGGCGATATAGGCCTTGATCTGTTCGGCCTCGGCTTCGATTTCGCCGATTCTGGCCTTCACCACGTCACCGATCGAAATGATCCCGGCGAGACGTCCATTTTCTTCAACCGGGATATGGCGGAACCGTCCGCCGGTCATGATTTCCATCAGCTCGTCCGTTGTGGACGTGTGACGACAGCGAATGACGTTGCGCGTCATCGCCAGCGATACGGATTGTTGAAGGGACGTTGCGCCCCGTCCTGCCACAGCCTTCACCAGATCACGTTCCGTGAAAATACCCAGAACGACACCTTCGGCGTCCGTGACGACGACAGCGCCGATACGGTTTGAATGCAGCGTTCCCGCCGCTTCGCCGATCGTCACGTCCGGTCCCACGGTTACGACATCCCGCCCTTTACGGTCGAGAAGATCCTTCACGAATGTTGGCATGCCTTCCTCCTTTCGCCTGTGACCGGCAACGCTCCGTATCCTCCACGAGCGTTATCCGATCATGCGAACATGGTGCGCTGAGGCACCGACGAAAGCAATATCCCGATGAAAAAGCGCGCTGATATTCCCGAAAAGGCGCGGGAAAAGGCCTAGAGCCGCACCGGTTGCCGATCGAAAAGCGCAAAAAACACAAAACCGAGGACAAAACCGAAAATATGGGCATCCCAGGCAACTTCACCAGCCATGTCACCGAACAGCGGCACGCCCACGGCAATGAGAATATTGCCGAGCAACCACATCAGGGTGAAGATCAGCACAGTCTTGTTCGTCAATGCGCCGAAGATGGTCTGCCGTGGCATCAGGTGACCGAAAGAGGCGCTGTAACCGCCACGCGGCGGGAACGCAAAGCGGCAAGCCGCCCCCATCAAAGCCGAAACCACACCGGACGCACCGATCAGTACCGTGACATCGCCCCAATGCAGGAAGGCATGACCAAAGGCCGCCACAGCCGCCGAAACGGCCCAGAGCAAAATGAAACGCCATGTCCCGATGCGACGCAGCACAGGCGCACCAAACGCCATCAGCCACAATCCGTTGAACAGAATATGCTCCACGCTGCCATGCAGGAATGAATAGGTAACCGGCGTCCAGAGCCATTCCAGAGCCTGCTGCGAAAATGGCACGGCGTAACGCAGGGGAATGAAACCGAAGGTGAAGATGAACCAGCCGTACCCATCTTCAGACAGCAGATAGGTCGGCACGACGTAGGCGACCAGCAGCACCGCCAGAATCCCCACCAGCAATGGCGGCAGATTGAAGACAGGAGGATTGCGATCATCGTCTTTCGGCCTTGGCGATACGGACTCCGGCGGCACCTCGCCGTCCTCATAAGACATGATCCCATCCTTGGCGTTGGGTAAGTTTCTGCTCTCCGACCAATATAGGAAGCAACAGCGAAAAAAAAGCCGTTCCCCCGAGGCGGAACGGCTGCAGACACATCCTTCAGGGACGGTCATTCATCAATTGTGCTGATGGAGAGTGCTATCCCGTCATCAGGCCTGTGGTTGCCATGCGAGCACGGGCAAGGCAACGTCAACCATCTGTTAACCCTAACGAAATGTGCTGGCATGAAAATCGCATCACTCTCTTCAGGAGGCATCCTGAGGGACATGAATGTCCCAAAAGAGAACAAGGACGAATGCGATGAAGCACACGGCTGGCCTGGACATATACGCCTACTGGAACGAATTGCGCGGCGGACGATCCGCCCCGAAGCGTGAAGATATCGATCCGGTAAAGCTGAAACACCATCTGGGAGATCTCTTCATCCTCTCGGACGCCGGACAGGCGTGTCCACGCTTTCGCCTGGCGGGAACCCGCGTCTGCGCCCTGTTCGGCCGCGAACTTCGCGACAGCAGTTTCTCGGACCTCTGGCTTGCGGAAAACGCCGCCTTTGCCTGCCGGATCGCCCAGGGGGTCATGCAACACGCGTTGCCCGTGCTGTTCACCGCCGAGGCCGAGGATGAGTATGCGCCATCGCCGCTGAATTTCGAAATGCTGCTGCTGCCGCTGCGATCGGATCACAGCGAAGCGCCAAGGCTTCTGGGAGCCCTCCTCCCGGAAAAGCCCCGCCCTGAATTTGCGTCGCCGATCGACAGCATGGCGTTAATCAGCAGCAATCTCCTGCGCATCGAAACCTTCGGCAGCGAGCCGCTGGATCGTTATCGCCACCCCTGAAGCGTGCTGGTGGCCCATGTGTCACCAAAAGAGACAAGACCCGCAAAACTGGTGAGAATTCTATGCTTTAACAAACATGGTCTGTTAACTCGGATGCGGTAAAGACAATCAATCATCGTCTTTTATCGTTATATTGCGGCCAATGTTCTCATCCCGTTCGATCAATACAGCCCCTGTCGTCCGCCCGGTCGAGGAGACCGGTATCGAGAATGCCGTTCGCATCGGTTTCTCGGGTCGGCTGATGCTGCCCGATCATCAGGAATATGATTGCACCGCAACGGAAATGACCGCTGAAAAAGCGCAGTTCACCTGCTCGGCCATGGCACGCAACGGTGATCGAGTGATTGCCTATCTGCAGCACATCGGCAGAATTGAAGGTACAATCGTCACCGTAACGACGGCAGGCTTTATCATCGCCATCAATGCGCCCGAGCGCAAACGTGAAAAGCTCGCAGCCCAGCTCGCCTGGATCGCCAAGCGCCAGATGCTTGGCCTGCCGGAAGACCGTCGCCACGACCGTCTGACGCCACGCAACGCCAAGGCTCAGTTGATGCTGGAAGACGGCGCGCTCGTGCCATGCCGTCTTATCGACCTGTCGCTATCGGGTGCAGCCGTCGAAATCGACGACCGCCCTGATCTCGGCAGCAGGGTCCAGCTTGGCAAGCACATGACCGGCAAGATCGTCCGACACTTCATGGAGGGCGTCGCCATCGAGTTCGACCGGGTTCAGTCGGCCGACGCACTGATCGAATTTCTCTGAACCGCAAACCGTCGCGACCGCGTTCAGCATCAGATTATAAAAGCCTGCCGTTCCCACGGCAGGCTTTTTCGTTTGCGGCACGCGAACGCCAGATCCGCAGTCACGGGCAGAGCCAGAGACGGCACGAGAACTGCGACAACGTTCTGAGCCCGTTCGTGAACAGAACCGCAAATGCGCCATCGGCCTGTACCATTTCTGACCGGATTCCACGCTGAGCCCAGGACGAGAAACCCGCTCCAAGTATTTTTCCCAAAAAAAATCATTTTTTCGAAGATTTTTTTCGATGCCTTTTCTGGCTGTACCAAGCTGAAACGGTCATCCCAAAATGGGAAGTATCCTCAAAAACCACAGCTTTTCTCATGCATTCCCTGAGGCTCTCAGTTCTGACGAAACCCAAAAAAATCATTTTATACAGAGAGATAGATACCTACCAGAAGGCTAACGACGAGATCGATAAAATTGTAATAAAATTCGATTCAAATAAACCTAAAAACAATCGAAAATACATCTCAAAACAACGGCAAATTTGCTTAAAACGAAGCTCAAATTGACCCGCCTATATTTCCGCACGGTCAAAATATACATGCGAATGTCTCCCCAACACAGGGAGACAAGCAATGAACAAGAACAAGCGTTTCGGTTTCTTTCTGATTGCATTCATCGCCAGCGCCTTCGCACAGCAGGCTTTCGCGTCACCGGCAGCCGTCATGCGCGTCATCGGCAAAGCCAACCCGCCGATCGGCCATTATGAGTTCTGCCAGACCTATCAGAGCGAATGCCGTCCGACCTCGCTCGACAACGGCCCGATGAAGCTGACGGAAGATAGCTGGAAGACCATTCTTGACGTCAACTATACCGTGAACACCACGATCACACCGATGACCGACATGGAAATCTACGGCGTTGAAGAGCGCTGGGCTTACCCGACCACGGCTGGCGATTGCGAAGACTTTGTTTTGCTGAAGCGCAAGATGCTGATGAACAAGGGCATCTCCCCTTCCAACCTGCTCATCACCGTCGTTCTTCAGCCAAATGGCCAGGGCCATGCCGTTCTGACGGTTCGCACCGACCGCGGCGACTTCATTCTCGATAACATGCGCAACAAGGTCATGAACTGGTCTGAGACGGAGTACACCTACCTGAAGCGTCAGGACAGCGCCAATCCGGGCCGCTGGGTGAAGATTCAGGACGGCCGCGCCACCACGGCGGTCGGCGGCATCAACTGATCAGAAAAGACCATCGCCGGCCTTGAAACGTCGGCGGACAAGAACTCCCTGTAAAAGAAAAGCCGGCCCCCCAGCGGGACCGGCTTTTCTGATTCAGCAAGACTTGAAAGACGGCTCAGAGAAGGCCGAGTTCAGCCAGTTCCCGTCTCAGCTCCAGCGGCATATCTTCGCCGCCGCTACTCGTTCCGCCGAGATCACGTGGCGCTTCGGGATCGTTCAGGTAACGCCAGCCCTGAAACGGGCGTTTTGGCGCAGGTGACGTCTCGATCACCTCAGGGCCGAGCACCAGATCGCAGCGGGAAATACCGTCTTCACCCTTGAAGGAGCGAATATCGAGAAGCTTCTGGCGCGCCTGCACCTGCCCTTTGATGACCCAGTAGAGCGAGCCGCCATCGAGCAGCTCTTCGACGCGCTTGGGTATCATCCGGGTCGTATGGACGCTGTGCGGCTCAAGGCCTGCCGCGATATTGATAAGCGAGCGCTGCGATACCCAGTCCCGAAGGTCCTCGATCGAATCCGCGCCGACGCAGAGTTTTATGAGATGGAGAGGCATGGCTCTATCAATGCCTTTTTGGCCTGGGCGTCAAGCATGGGAATGCGGGCGGGACCTGAAGTCCCGCAGTTCAACATTCGACGACGTTGACGGCCAGACCGCCGGTCGAAGTTTCCTTGTACTTCTCGCTCATGTCGTTGCCCGTCTGCCGCATCGTCTCGATGCAGGCGTCGAGCGGCACGAAATGCTGGCCATCGCCCTTGAGCGCCAGAGATGCCGCCGTAACCGCCTTGACGGCGCCGAGTGCATTGCGTTCGATGCAGGGCACCTGCACCAGACCGGCAATCGGATCGCAGGTCATGCCGAGATGATGCTCGAGAGCAATTTCAGCAGCATTTTCGATCTGCTCTGGCGAACCGCCCATGACGGCGGCAAGTCCCGCCGCAGCCATGGCGGCGGCAGAGCCCACTTCCCCCTGACAGCCGACTTCCGCGCCGGAAATCGAGGCATTGTGCTTGATGATGCCGCCGATGGCCGCAGCCGTCAGCAGAAAGTCCCTGACATCGTCGACCGTTGCATCTTCGTGGAAATGGCGGAAATAGCGTACCGTTGCCGGCACAACGCCGGCTGCACCGTTGGTCGGGGCAGTAACGACACGTCCGCCCGCGGCGTTCTCCTCGTTCACCGCCATTGCATAAACGCTCAGCCAGTCATTCGCCATGACCGGATTGAGCCGGTTGCTGCGCCATTCGGCATTGAGCTTTTCATAGATGGAATGGGCGCGGCGCCGAACCTTCAAACCGCCGGGCATGATGCCTTCGACTTTCAGCCCCCGCTCGATACAGCCGTTCATCGCCTCCCAGATCTGGTCGAGACGAGCATTCAACTCGTCACGGGACACGACGGTTTCTTCGTTTGCGCGCTTCATCTGCGCAATGGTGCGGCCGGAGCGCTGCGCCATGTCGAGCATTTCTCTTGCTGTGGCAAACGGATACGGCACGCGCGGACCATTATCGATGGTCTTGCCGCGCTGACGAATGGCGTCCAGTTCCGTGTCGGTGACGACGAAGCCGCCGCCGACCGAATAATAGATGCGCTTCACAAGCAGCCTGTCCTGATTGTCGTACGCCGAGAAGGTCATGCCGTTGGCATGGCCGGGCAAAGGGTTCTTCTTGTCATAGACAAGATCTTCCGCCGGACGGAAGATGTAGGACGGATGGCCGGGCGGCGAGACAATGCCGCTTTTCTCGACCTCGGCAATGATGCCGTCCATCGCATCCGGATCGACGAGATCGGGACGCTGACCCGTCAGGCCCAGGATCACCGCGCGGCCGGTTCCATGTCCGATACCGGTAAAGGCAAGCGATCCATGCAGCGTGACGCGGAAACGGGCAACGGTGGCGCCGGCAGGGCGTGGCCATTCATCGCTGAGGATGAGATCGAGAAAACGGTTCGCTGCGGTCATCGGCCCCATCGTATGAGAGCTCGAAGGACCGATACCGATCTTGAAGACGTCGAAGACCGAAAGAAACATGACATTGCCCTGAAGAATAGATTCACATGGCCATCATATCCAATGCCCTGACGGATCGCCACCGGTGCATTGGCCCGAAAGGCAGAACGCAATTTTCGGAAAAATCCGACGTGTCGGCAAGAACGAAGAGCGTCATGGGCTGAAACGGCTGCGACATATTCGAAGCCAAAACGAAAACAGCACGGTCTCAAGAGGAGAACCGTGCCGTTTCAAAACCTGTCATTCAGGAGAATGCTTATGGGCTGCCAAAAATGTACGTCAATGCGAGAAATGCGGCAAAGCCTGCAAGTGCGCGTAGTGTAACGCCCCAGCAAGATTTCTGAGCGGTTTCTTCCATGATTACTCCAGCTGTTCACTCTCCGGGCGGCCTTCAGCTCAGCCCGTTGGTGAAGCATTTATTAAAATCTCGCGGCGAACGCAAATGCAAAAAACGGCGAAATGTAGGCATTTGCGATAAGCTGCCATTCGCGAGGCGCATAGCTACATGAAAAAACAAGGCCTTAGCAGCGGGCATTTTTCCCGCCCGATTTTCCGACCGCCGCAATTTAGACCAAAGTGTAACTGTTCGATGAATGCAGCGCAAAACGGGCTGTTGATAACCTCTGTTCGGCGACGGCTGCCAAGGGCTTGAAAGCCCCGTCCCGCTGCTTTATCCCGTCGAAAAATTGAACTGGAAACGAGGCAACACAGTCGATGCAAGCAGCGTCATCTTTTCCCGATCGCGAAACCGTAGCGTCGAAACTGGCGTCCTTGTCTGCAGAGGACAAATCCTGGCTCGCACTGTTGATGGAAAATGCCGTGCAGGACGAAAACCTGCTGGAAGGCGTCCATCTTTATCTCGACCAGCAGGCGGGAGCGCCTTTCCTGAACAGCCTGAAACTGGAAGCCTGCGGTGAGTGGATCGGCGCCAACGCGCCTGCCCGCCTGCAGATCAGGCTGGCAGAGACGGCAAAAGCCGGCCAGCATCCGGCCTATCTGGCATTCCGCAAAGGCCTGACAAAATCGGCCGGCCTTGAGAAAGCCTACCCCAAGGCGCCGATCTGAGGCGTCAGGCTACCGGGTTTCAATCCGGCACCTTCTCGACCACGGCGATGATCGGCCCCATCTGAAACAGCGAATCCCGGCGCTTCATCGCCGGTATGTCGACGCTCGAAATCGTGCCGTCGAGATAAAGCGCGTTAGGGGAATCGAGCACATCGCGAAACAGGGTGGCGAAATCGTAGAAGCGAACCGTGCTTTCCGAGATCACGAAATGCACAAAGCCGTCGCGCGAGACGCCAACACCGTTGCGACGCTTGAAACTGTCGCTATCCGGCAGGAAACGTGGGTGAAGCTGGTCGTCGATCACCAGCATCGGCCCGGACTGCGTCGCGAAATCCGGCTTCATTCCCGCCGCAACATAGGCTTCTGTCGCCAACACGCCGGCCGTTTGCCCGTTGAGGTAAAACACCCCGTTCGGCAGCAGATGGAAATTGCCCCAACCATCATTGGTGACAATCGGTGAGCGCTCGATACCGTTTTCGATGAAGAGCCCAACCGGCGAATAGTCTTGATGGTACATGCCGCCATTCATGGCAAAGACGCTGAACATGTGTTGTCGCCACAGGCCGGACGAGAGACTGGCAAAAGAGCCATACCCCTCGCCGGAGACATGGTCGCGATCATAGATCCGGATGTCGCTTCGGGTCGGATCAAAACTGCAAACAAGATAGCGGCCGCCGGCGTGGTCAATGGCCTTGCAAAAATCCGGGTGCGCGCCAGCATCAGCCGAGAACGGCAACAGCAGCGGCACCAGCCACGTCATCAGTCTTTTCATCAATTGTCCGTTCACGCCTTCGCGCCAATGCAACGGCGCGATTCTTTTCAGCGCGGACGTTGCGGGCAGAATGCGGGCAAAGAAAAGGCGCCGCCCTGCATGCAGGGTGACGCCCTATCCGGAAAAGGGAAGAATTCTTAGCGACGGGCGGCGCGATCTACGCTGCGGCCGGCGTCCTGCGTCGCATCAACAGCATTTGCCGTATCCCGGCCCACGCCGCGGATGGTGTTGCCGCAAGAGCTGAGTGTCACGACTGTTACGATGGCGACGGCAAAAACAGAAACGATGCGTGTGATCATGTGAATAACTCCCCTAAGGCTTGCCGCTCCAGGGCAAGCACCAATGTGATAAGCCTCACAGTAACGTGAGCCGTAAAAAACGGTTCCATCGGCAATTCAAAAAATACAACCGCAAAATTAACCGGGTTTTGAAGCTCTGCAGGCATGGTCTTTCAAACTGGAAAAAGCGCGTGAACGAAATGAGTGAACCGAACAAGCGATTGCTGGTGATGACGGCGGGTGGTGCCAACCCGAACGTGATGATCAACGCTCTCGCGACGCATTTTCCGGATATCCATGTTTTTCTGGAAAACCCTGAGGGCAAAGGAGAGATTTTCAAGCGTCGTGCACGCCGCCTCGGCTGGCTGACTGCCGCAGGCCAGATGGGCACGATGGTTGCCTCGAGGCTCGGCAAACGTTTCACCGCCAGACGAACGGCTGAGATCATTGCCGAACACGGCCTCAACGCAGAAATCGGCAGCTCGATCCCGGTGGCGCGCTTTTCCTCCCTGAACGATGAAGACTGCCACAGGGCAACCGAAAAACTGCAACCTGCCGTGATTTTTACCATCTCGTGCCGGATCTTGAAGCCCAGGACACTGGCAAGTTTTGAATGCCCCGTCATCAACTTTCATGCCGGTATAAACCCGGCCTATCGTGGCCAGATGGGTGGTTACTGGGCACTGGTGGAAAATGACAAAGGCAATTTCGGTGCGACGGTGCATCTCGTCGACAAGGGCGTAGACACAGGCGCAACGCTTTATGAAATGCGCCTGAAACCGGCACGCAACGACACGATCTCCACCTACCCCCTGCTCCTCACAGCCGGATCGATCGATATCGCCGTCAGCGCCATCGAGGATGCACTGTCAGGTAGCCTGTCGCCGCAGCCGCCTCTGCCGGGAAAATCCGTACTGCGATATCCGCCGCCGCTGTGGACCTGGCTGTGGAACGGCGTGACGCGACGCATCTGGTGATCCGTCACCGGGCAAAGCGCCCAAGCCGCGTCGCAGATGCAAGGCTGTCTTGCCGCAACGGGTAAAGACGCAACCGCAAAAAACGTGCATGATAATCAAAAGGAACATGCACAAATTGTCCAGAATTTCAGCCTCCATAGAAGCCTCACCGGCGCAGGTGCTGGGCTCCGAGAGCCTCGCAAACCTCTTTCCGCCCGCAACCGCCGTCTACCTGACCGACCTCGGACCGACGTCACAGGACAGGCTTGTCGAGGCCGCGAAGCATCTGCGCGATCTGGGTTACAACCCGGTTCCGCATTTTGCCGCCCGCAGGCTGCCATCGCATGACAGGTTCGAGACGCTGGTCAAACGTCTCGCCGACGAAGCGGAGCTGACAGATGTGCTTGTCATTGGCGGCGGCGTGGACAAGGCCGCAGGCCCGTTCTCGTCCAGCATGGAGCTTCTGGAAACGGGAATCTTCGACAGTCTCGGCATCAGGCGTATCGGCGTTGCCGGTCACCCGGAGGGCAGCCCCGATTTCAGTGAGGAGACCGCACTCGCAGCCCTGAAGTTCAAGCAAGATTTTGCCGAACGCAGCGACGCCTCGATGCATATCGTCACGCAGTTCGGCTTTGACGCTGCCCGCTTCATAGGCTGGGCGGAAGGCCTTGCCGCCTCCGGCATCGATCTGCCTGTGCATATCGGCGTTTCCGGCCCGGCCAAGATCACCACTCTGGTGAAATACGCAGCATTATGCGGGGTCGGCAATTCGATCGCCTATCTCAAGAAGAACGAGCTCTCCCTGACCGCGCTGGCCAAGGGCCACTCGCCGGAAGGTGTTGTCGGCCCGATCGAGAGACACTGGCAGGAAAACCCGGCAGGCCCCATCCGCCAGATTCATGTCTTCCCATTCGGCGGGCTGCAAAAATCGGCAGAATGGCTGAGGGAGCGCGGAAGCTGGCAATCGAACGCCGACGACCGTGATAACCTACCCGGCTCTCTCGCCGGGTAAGGGTCCTTCGTACCATCAGGCGGCTTTGGCAGCATCCAGAAACGCGTTGCGAATGCTCTCGGCAACGGCCTGGATGGGGCGTGACGGCTTTTCACCGACAATCAGGCGAATATCGAAACAGCCGAGTTCGGGAAGCCCTTCCTTGTCCCCGAGAATGACCATGTCGTTCTGCACATAGGATCGCGGCAACGGCGCAATGGCGAGATCGGCGATGATCGCCGCACGCTGCGCCATGGTGTGACCGCTGAGATAGGCGACGCGGAAATTGCGCCCGCGCTTTTCAAGCGAGTTGATTGCCTCGGAACGCCAGATGCAACCCTCTTCCCATATGGAAATCGGCAGCGGATCGCGAAGATGGGCCGTTCCGCATTTTGCCCCCGTCCAGACAAGACGTTCGCGCATCAGCACCTCGCCGGTATCGCGCAGCGGATGGGAGGCACAGTTCACAAGCGCCAGATCGAGACGCCGCTCATCCATGCGCTTATAGAGATTGGAACTGGAATCGATCGTGACATCGATCATGATTCCCGGAAACGCCTCGGCAAAACGCTTGAGAATGCCGGGCAGAAGCCCGCGCTCACCAATGTCTTCAGGCGCACCGAGGCGCACGACGCCAGAAAGCTCCGGCATGACAAAGCGCGACACGGCCTCGTTCGACAAGGCAATCATGCGTCGCGCATAGGTCAAAAGCGTCTCGCCATGCGCCGTCAGCGTCACGGAGCGGGCATCGCGCAGGAACAGCGTCGTCTTCAACTGTTCCTCAAGTTTCTTGATCTGCATGGAAACGGCGGATGGCGTTCTGAACACCACTTCGGCGGCCGTGGAAAAGTTTCCGGTTTCGGCAATCGCCACGAAGGTTCTCAAAATGTCGTTGTCCAACAACGGCAGGGGTTGGCGGAACGTAACGGTCATAGCGCTCACCTTCAAATATTTTGATTTATAGATGGATATCATTTCGTTTGATTGAATGTCAACAATCCTGCACGATCCCAGTCAACAAGGAGGCGCCAGCAAAGAATGCACGACATTCATGGCGTCCACCTCGCCAAGTTCTCCGCTTCCCCTGGTGGGCGGAAAAGCAAGCCTGTCTTGCAGCACAGACGTTCTCAGGAACGATGCATAACATTGATGAATGATATAAAATTCATTCGTTTGATTGATGAAAAATCCAGGCGCATACCGGAATGGTAATCGAGATCGTGGTTACGGAAAGGATCAAGAGATGACCATGGTACACACGCATCCAACCGCAAGCCGTTCAAGTGCACGGCTAACATCAACTGTCTGGCTGCACCGTCTGGCCGGCTATGTTTCGGAGTTTGCTGCCGCACGGCGCCGCGCCAGAATGATGCGCGCACTGGAAGCACTGCCCCCTGAGACATTGAAGGATATTGGATGGCCAACGACGGACAACAACCGCGCCCGTATCGTGCGCAAATAGAACAATGACGGCTCGCAATCGAAAAATGATTGCGAGCCGCATTTTTATTTTCGGAAAGAAGCCCTTCCAGCACCGGGCGATGCCTATTTTAAAAGCGGCCTGACGCCTCTTTTCAAAGCGATCAGCAAAATTTGCATATTTCAAAAGCGCTTTTTTGACAGCCCCATATCCGCGACGTATTTTGCGTCTAATATGTCGCATACAGGATATCCAGAACACCAATTCCAAGCAAGGAATTGCGTATTCGCAAAGGAGCCGGGCAAATGAGCAAATCGTCCCAAAAGAAACGCTCGATCGTCTTTTTTCTTGTTCCGCAATTTACCCTGCTGCCGTTCACGGCCGCCGTCGAAACGTTACGCATCGCCAATCGTATGCTGGGCTATAAGGCCTATGAATGGCGCCTTGCGTCTGCCGATGGTCAGAAGGTCATGTCATCGAGTGGCATCTGTCTTGAGGCCGACACCTGTCTTGCCGACGAGCGGCGCTATGTCAGCGGTGAAAACCGGCCTGAAATGGCGATCATCTGTTCCGGCATCGATGTCGATCAATACCACAACAAATCCGTCAACGCCTGGCTTCGCGAAGCCTACAACCGCGGCATTTCGATCGGAAGCCTCTGTACGGGCGCCCATATCCTAGCTCAGGCGGGCCTGTTGAACGGCAAGAGATGTGCGATCCACTGGGAAAACCTGCCCGGCTTTTCCGAAGCCTTCCCGCAGGTGGAAGTCTACGCCGATCTCTACGAAGTCGATTCCAACATCTACACCTGTGCCGGCGGCACCGCGTCGCTGGACATGATGCTGAATCTTCTCAGACAGGATTTCGGCGACAACCTCGTCAATCGTGTCTGCGAACAGCAATTGACCGACCGTGTCCGCAACCCGCACGACCGCCAGCGTCTGCCTTTGCGCGCGCGCCTCGGCGTGCAGAACAACAAGGTCCTGTCGATCATCGAACTGATGGAAAGCAATCTTGCCGAACCGCTGTCGCTGCTCGACATCGCCGATGGCGCCGATCTTTCACGCCGCCAGGTCGAACGCCTGTTCCGTCAGGAAATGGGTCGCTCCCCTGCCCGTTATTATCTCGAAATCCGCCTTGACCGGGCCCGCCACCTTCTCGTTCAGTCGGCCATGCCCGTGGTCGAGGTCGCGGTTGCCTGTGGTTTCGTCTCCGCCTCGCATTTTTCCAAATGCTACCGGGAAATCTACAACCGCACCCCGCAGCAGGAACGGGCCGAACGCAAGCTGGTGCTCAGCGCATCCCGCATGGCCGCAGCAAGCCAGGGTAAAGCCGCGCACTGAAAGCGCGGCTTCAGCATTGCCTCCTGCCAATCGGTTTCAATGATCGCGCTACCGCCGGATCATATCCGGGTGACACGGTTCAGGACCGCCCTACATTCATGAGAACGGCCTGACGGCATGGACCAGATCCTCAGCCGTGAGACCAAGCCCTGCCCTTTGCCCCGCCTCGCCGTGCAACCAGACACCGGCTGCCGCAGCCTCAAAAACGGGCACGCCCTGTGCAAGCAAGGCGCCAATGATCCCGGCCAGCACGTCGCCAGATCCGGCCGTTGCCAGAGACGACGGCGCATTCGTATTGACGAGCGCCCTGCCATCCGGCGCGGCGATGACGGTATCCGCTCCCTTGTAGACGACGACAGCCCCGCTGCGCGCCGACGCTGCCTGCGCCCGTTCGACCTTGCCAAGTGTGGCATCGCCCGCAATGTCAGGAAACAGCCGCGCAAATTCGCCCTCATGCGGCGTTATGACGAAGTGCCCCTTGCCTGACGCCATCAGCGCAAACAGGCTTTCCGGCTTTTCCTTGAACGCCGTTATGCCATCCGCATCGAGAACAAGTGAAGCGTCCCCGAGAAGAGACACGAAAGCACGCGCCTTCTCAAGATCGCCAAAGCCGGGACCGAGAACGAAGGTGGCGTGTCGTTTATCCCGCAGCCAAAGACCAAGTTCCTCGACGGTGTCGAGTGGTGAGGTCATCACCGCAGTCAGTGTAATCGACAGAATATCCAGTGCGGTTTGCGGGGCAGCCACCGTGACGATGCCGGCTCCAGCCTTCAATGCGGCAAGCGACGTCATGCGCGCCGCACCCGTGGCGTGCGGCGGCCCGGAAAAGACAGTCAGATGACCCCGTTTGAACTTATGCGTTTCCGCGTCAGTTCGCGGCAAGGCGTGTTGCCACAACTGCGGATGATTTTCTGCCACCTTTCCGGCCTGCGCGGCAAGAATACGTTGGGGGATGCCAATGTCGAACACCTCAAGCACGCCGCACAATTCCCGCCCCGGCAACAGGACATGACCGGGCTTGCGCATCATGAACGTCACGGTTCGCGCCGCAGCGAACGCCGCCCCGAGCGCAACACCCCGCCTGCCGCAAAGCCCTGAAGGCAAATCCACTGCAATGACCGGAAGCTTCGCCGCCGCAACAGCCTCGATCAGCCGCTTCACCTCCAAAGGTACATCACGGGAAAGCCCCGCCCCGAAGATGGCATCGACCACCACATCACCGACACTCGGTTCGTAATCCGCCAGGGGCAAAGGCCTCGTTCCGCTCCGCTCATAGGCAAGACGGGCGTCACCCTTGAGATTTGAAGCGTCTCCCAGCTGATAGACAGCGACATCGGCGCCGGCGGCCGCAAGCGCGCGCGCAGCCACGTAACCGTCGCCACCATTGTTGCCACCCCCGCACAGAACCACGAAACGGTGAGCGTCGGGATAATGCCTGAGCGCTGTCGCGGCCACAGCCTGCCCGGCCTGTTCCATCAGGCCAAACAGGGCAATTCCGGACTGTCCTGCCGCCGCATCAACGCGGGACATGGCTTCAGGATCGATGAGGCAGAGAGAGGATTGGAAGATCATGCCCGAATATTCACCTCAAAACACACCGAAAGGCAATCGACACAAAAATGGGCAAAACAGAAAGATGTAAATTAATGCAAATGCATAAAATATAACCACCACATGATTTCCAAACCGCGCCTCAATGCGAATATGGCGCAGCTCTAAAATACGGAAAATAAGTCACATTTAACTCGGTTTTTTCCGATTTTTGCGAGAAAATCTCTGAAAACCACCCGGAAGCGCATGCATTTTGCCTGCAACTGTCCCTGAAACGAACTTTTTTCTTCACGCCCGCTTCCGATCTGGCACAATACGTGCATTCTTGTCGCAGAGCGGGAATAACCTGCTTTAACGGGAGAAGCGGAGAGATATTTTCTCATGAAAAAGATCGAAGCGATCATTAAGCCTTTCAAGCTCGATGAAGTGAAGGAAGCCCTTCAGGAAGTCGGACTGCAGGGAATCACGGTCACGGAAGCAAAAGGCTTTGGTCGTCAGAAGGGCCACACTGAACTCTACCGCGGTGCAGAGTACGTTGTGGACTTTTTGCCGAAAGTGAAAGTCGAAGTTGTATTGGCGGATGAAAATGCGGAAGCCGTTATCGAGGCAATCCGCAACGCGGCTCAGACCGGGCGCATCGGCGACGGAAAGATTTTCGTTTCCAATGTGGAAGAAGTCATCAGAATTCGAACCGGTGAAACAGGCGTGGACGCCATATAATCAAAACCAAATCCTGAGCCGGGGAGGCTCAGGTTTTTCACCTCGTCATCATCACACTCAAGGAAATCCTATATGACGACCGCAAACGATATCCTGAAGCAGATCAAGGACAACGACATCAAGTTCGTAGACCTGCGCTTTACCGATCCCAAGGGCAAGCTGCAGCACGTCACGATGGATATTTCGTGCGTCGACGAAGACATGTTCGCTGACGGCGTCATGTTCGACGGCTCCTCGATCGCAGGCTGGAAGGCCATCAACGAGTCCGACATGGTGCTGATGCCCGATCCGGCAACTGTCCACATCGACCCGTTCTTCGCGCAGTCCACCCTCGTTATCCTTTGCGATATCCTCGACCCGATCTCCGGCGAAGCCTATAACCGCGACCCGCGCGGCACTGCCAAGAAGGCAGAAGCCTACCTCAAGGCTTCCGGTATCGGCGATACCGTCTATGTCGGCCCCGAGCCTGAATTCTTCGTCTTCGACGACGTGAAGTACAAGGCTGACCCTTACAACACCGGCTTCAAGCTCGATTCTTCCGAACTGCCGTCCAACGACGACACCGACTACGAGACCGGCAACCTCGGCCACCGTCCGCGCGTCAAGGGCGGCTACTTCCCCGTACCGCCGGTCGACAGCCTTCAGGACATGCGTTCTGAAATGCTGACGGTTCTGGCCGAAATGGGCGTCGTTGTTGAAAAGCATCACCACGAAGTGGCCTCCGCCCAGCACGAACTGGGTGTGAAGTTCGACACGCTGGTTTCCAGCGCCGACAAGATGCAGATCTACAAGTACGTTGTGCACCAGGTCGCCAACGCCTACGGCAAGACGGCAACCTTCATGCCGAAGCCGATCTTCGGCGACAACGGCTCGGGCATGCACGTTCACCAGTCGATCTGGAAGGGTGGCAAGCCAACCTTCGCAGGCGACGAATATGCTGGCCTGTCGGAAAATTGCCTCTACTACATCGGCGGCATCATCAAGCATGCCAAGGCAATCAACGCCTTCACCAACCCGACCACCAACTCCTACAAGCGTCTGGTGCCGGGTTACGAAGCGCCGGTTCTGCTCGCCTACTCCGCGCGCAACCGTTCCGCATCGTGCCGTATTCCGTTCGGCTCCAACCCGAAGGCAAAGCGCGTCGAAGTTCGCTTCCCTGACCCGACCCAGAACCCCTACCTCGGTTTTGCGGCGATGCTCATGGCTGGCCTCGACGGCATCAAGAACAAGATCCACCCCGGCAAGCCGATGGACAAGGATCTCTACGACCTGCCGGCCAAGGAACTGAAGAAGATCCCGACCGTCTGCGGTTCGCTGCGCGAAGCACTGGAAAGCCTGGACAAGGATCGCAAGTTCCTGACCGCCGGCGGCGTGTTCGATGACGACCAGATCGACAGCTTCATCGAGCTGAAGATGCAGGAAGTCATGCGCTTCGAAATGACGCCGCATCCTGTCGAATTCGACATGTACTACTCGGCCTGATTACCCTTCGGACGCCGCAAAGGCGCCCGGACCGGTTTCGGCGGCTTTCCCAGGAAAGCCGCCGTTTTCATTTGAAACAAAGCCTGCTGATAAAAACCATGTCCACATCCCCCGCCTCCCAGCCCGCTGCCCGCACGACCGACTGGTTGATCTTTCTGGCCGTTCCGATCTTCTTTTCAAGCAACGTCATTTTCGGGCGCGGCGTCATTGGTGAAGTGTCGCCGTTTACGACCGCTTTCATTCGCTGGATCGGCTCCAGCCTGATCATTGCACCCTTCATGATTGCCGACTGGCGCAACTGCGTTCAGTTCATCACGAAGAAGACCGTGCTGTGGCTCTGCCTCGGCATTCTCGGCATGGGTATCTGCGGCGGCGTGGTCTATTGGGGGCTGACGGAAACAACCGCCTCAAACGGCACGCTGATCTACACGACTTCGTCGTTGTTCATCATCCTCTTCCAGCGGATCTTTCAGGGGCGGAAGATCAAGCCGCTGGAAATGATCGGCATGATGATCGCCTTCGTCGGCGTCGGTGTGATCGTTCTCAAAGGCGACATTAATGCGCTGTGGCATCTGAATTTCAACATCGGCGATTTCGCCATCCTGACCGGGGCCATTTCGTTTGCGATCTATTCCATGCTGTTGCGTGAGCCGGCAGCCCGCAGCATGGCTTCCCTCAGCCTTTTTGGCCTGATCGCCTTTTCCGGCGCGCTGGTTCTCTTGCCGCCTGCGGCGATCGAGGTCGCGCACGGCGGCATGCTGCCAACCACCCTCACCGCCTGGGCCAAGATCGGCGGGATCATCCTCTTCGCGTCGCTGCTGGCGTTTTATTGTTTCACCCATACGGTGCGGGTTTTCGGCCCTGCAACGGCAGGCATCACGCTCTACATGATGCCGCCGATCTCGATCGTCATGGCAACCATGTTCCTTGGCGAGACCTTTGAAACCTACCATGCCATCGGCATCGTGCTGGTCACCGGCGGTGTCGTCCTTTCCACGGCGCCAATCGGGCGCCGATAGGACGCGATCCGCCGGCCCGACACCTCAAGGACTTGATATTTCCTTGCGCGCCCCCACATCATGTAGGGAAAGGAAGGTCATGCCATGAAACAACGAGACGCAAAATTCACGCTTGGTGAGATCGTTCGCCATAAGGTGTTTCCGTTCCGAGGTGTGATTGTCGATGTCGACCCGGAATATGCCAACACCGAGGAATGGTGGAATGCCATCCCTGCGGAAATAAGGCCGGATCGCGACCAGCCGTTTTATCATCTTCTGGCTGAGAACGAGGAAACGGAATATGTCGCCTATGTCTCTGAACAGAACCTTGTTCATGATGACAACGAGACACCGTTGAGAAACCCGAACATCGGACGCCTCTTCGACAAGGCGCCAAACGGTGAATGGCGACCGAAGATGTCGACTGCGCACTAAGCGCCTGACGACAAGCAGTCATCGCGCACCTCATTACGCACCAGGGCATAAAAAAACCGGTCTGTTTCCAGACCGGTTTTTTCTTTCGCCATAAGCGAGAAATCAGGGCTTCGGAGCAGCCTTGGCAGCGTCCTGAGCAGCTTCGAGCTTCTTGCGAGCCTCTTCAGCCTTCTTCTGCATGCCTTCCTGCAGGGTACGCTGGCTTTCAGCGAGCTGCGACTGGGTGATCGGCGCGCCATCATAGGCACCGGTGAAGCCAGTGAGGGCAATCTTGATCGGGTTCGGCGCACGGCGGAAGTTGATCGAGGTGAAGACAACCTCGCTACCCTTCTTCAGCGAAGCGATCATTGCATCTGTGAGCGGGATTTCGGCGGTGCACTTGTCCGGAAGGCAGACAGCGTAGTCGAGCTTCTGGCCCTTGCCGCCATCGATCTGCATCTGCACGCCCGGAGGAATGAGACGCGCGGTCGGTACGGAAACCTGAAGCAGCTTGCGGTTGACCTTGCCTTCGACAGTGATGAGGCCGACAGCGGTGATCATCTGGCCGTTCTGGGCAAGAACCACGTTCTGCACGACGCAGACGTCGTTGTCTTCCTGCTTGGAGCAGGTCTTGAACCAGCCGAGCGGCGGAGCGCCAGCCGGTGCGGCAGCTTCCTGCGCCTGCGAAACAGCCGGAGCAGCAACCGCGCCCAGAGAAAGAACGAGAGCGGACAGAGCCGTCCGGGTGAAAATGTTTGCCTTTTGCATCATAAGAGTTCCGTCTCCTGAATGTCTGCCGGAACAGAACGCAAGGTCCTGCTTGTCGATGGCGGTATCCTTCTGCCCGTTCAACTGTCGTTTAAATGAGGCAAATGCGTGACCCGTCTCTTCCGGCCACCCTGTTACATGCCGTTCGGCGCGATATCCAGCGTTTCTTTAACTTTTTCTTGAGCGGAGGCAAGATTTCGGGCCCTTGCCTGCCTTCCCGGCGGGCTTGTGTTACAGTCCGGCCAGAATCAGACCGGCAGTTGAGACAGGATAGTGAAATGCGTAACCTTGCGGCCCTTATTCCCGCATTGTTTTTTTCGAGCGTCGCCTTTGCGCAGCCGCTTCACGGGATTTCCATGCACGGTACTCCCGCCCTTTCGCCGGACTATAAACACTTCTCCTACGTCAACCCGGACGTGAAGAAGGGTGGACGCGTCTCCTATGGCGTCGTCGGCACCTTCGACGCGCTCAATCCCTTTGTTCTCAAAGGAATGCGCACGACCGCACGCGGCGTATGGGACCCTGAATTCGGCAATCTGCTTTACGAACCCCTGATGCAGCGTTCGAATGACGAGCCCTTCTCGCTCTATGGTCTGCTGGCGGAAACCGCCGAATGGGATGAGGAGCGCACCTTCATCCAGTTCAACCTCAATCCCAAGGCAAAGTGGTCTGACGGGCAGCCGGTGACGCCTGACGACGTGATCTTCACCTTCAATCTTCTGAAGGAAAAAGGCCGCCCACCCTTCGACAGCCGCCTGAATGGCGTCGAAAAAATGGAAAAGGTCGGCGATCACAGCGTTCGTTTCACCTTCAACGACAAGGCAAACCGCGAAACGCCGCTGATTCTTGCCTCTTCCACCCCGATCCTGCCGAAACACGCGATCGATCCGGAAAAATTCGAACAGGCAGGCCTCGGTCCGGTCATCGGCTCCGGTCCTTATCGAATCAAGACATTGCGGCCAGGCGAACGAATCGTCTGGGAGCGGAACCCGGATTACTGGGGCAAGGACATTCCGGCCAAGGTCGGCTTCGACAATTATGATGAAATCAGCGTGATGTATTTCCTGCAGGTGCCAACAATGTTCGAAGCCTTCAAGAAGGGCGACATCGACATCTACCCGGAAGGCGATGCAATCAACGGCACCTCCGACACCTCGCACTGGGGTCAGGCCTATAACTTCCCCGCCGTGCATCGTGGCGACATCGCCAAGGACGTCTTCCAGCCGAAATTGCCATCCGGCATGTTCGGTTTCATCTTCAACACGCGCCGCTCCGTCTTCGCCGATGAAAAGGTGCGCGAAGGTCTGTCCTATGCGCTCGATTTCGAATGGCTGAACAGGAACATTCTGGGCGGTGCCTTCAAGCGCACCCAGAGCTACTGGCAGAATTCGCCGCTTGGCGCTTACGGTAATGCGGCCGATGAGCGGGAACTCACCCTGCTTGGCGACGCGGCAAAACGACTGTCGCCAGAGTTGCTGGCCGGCACCTACGCATTGCCGGAGACCGATGGTTCCGGCGTCGACCGCAAGGTTCTCAAGATGGCCGTGGATACGCTGAAAGAAGCGGGCTACACCATCAAGAACGGCCGGATGAGCAATGCGGACGGGCGCCCGCTGACGTTCGAGGTGATGACCCAGAATCCGGCACAGGAGCGCATCGCACTCGCCTATCAGCGATCACTGAAGCTGATAGGGGTCGACATGGCGATCCGCTCGGTTGACGATGGCCAATATCAGGCGCGGTCGAACAGTTTCGACTACGACATGATTATCCGCTCCTACCCCTCGTCGCTGTCGCCGGGCGCGGAGCAGTTGAACCGCTGGAGTTCTCTGTCGAGAGACGCCCAGGGCAGCTTCAACTATGCGGGTGCGGCTGATCCCGATATAGACCGGATGATCGATGCCCTGTTACAGGCCCGCTCGACAGAAGATTTTCAGGCGGCTGTCCGCGCTTATGACCGCCTGCTCGTCGCCGAACACTTCGTCATCCCGCTCTATTACATCGGAGCGCAGTGGGTGGCACGCTGGAAGTATATCGAACGACCGGACATGACACCGGTGTTCGGCAATCAGAAACAGACCTGGTGGGATGCGCGCGCACAATAGCCGCGCCGCCGGTCGGAAATTCGGAGAAAAACCATGGAACGCATCGTTATCGACGTCGTATCGGATATGGTCTGCCCCTGGTGTTACCTCGGCAAGGCACGACTCGATCTTGCCATCGCCGAAGTGCAGGATGAGGTCAGTGTGGACGTGAACTGGCGTCCCTACCGCCTCAACCCGGATTATCCGCCGGAAGGCGTCGACCAGAAAGCCGCTCTCGAGGAAAAGCTCGGCAAGGAGCGTCTGGAGCAGGCGCACACCACGCTGACGCAGCTCGGCAAGGAAGTCGGCATTCACTATGATTTCGATGCCATCAAGATCGGCCCGAACACGCTCGATGCGCACCGCCTTTCGCTCTGGGCGCACGCCGAAGGTCGCGAAGTTCAAGAAAAGGTCGTCAACGGCCTGTTCAAGGCGAATTTCGAAGAAGGCCGTAATATCGGCGACCATGCGGTTTTGACCGACGTTGCTGAAAAGGCCGGCATGGACCGTGCCGTCGTTTCGCGACTGCTGGCATCGGATGCCGACAAGGACACCGTACTGGCGGAAATCGATGCCGCCCAGCAGATGGGCGTTTCCGGCGTGCCGTTTTTCATTCTCGATCAGAAATACGCGATAAGCGGCGCGCAAACGCCCGATGTCCTAATTGCTGCACTGCGGGATATTGCAAAAATGAAGGCTGAAGAGCATAGAGCGATGAACTGACGGCAAACGCCGGCAGTTCTATCCTGAACGATATGCTGTTGGTGTTTTCCCATGTCAGACCAGTCCCTGAAGGGCATCCTGCTCGCCTTTGCTGCTTTCGCCGCATATGCTTGGAGTGATGCCAGCGTAAAACTCATCGAAGGGCAGCTTTCGCCGATCCAGTCCGCGTTTTTTGGCGCCTTTTTCGGTCTGTTTGCCCTGCCCTTCATTCGCAAACGCAACGACCGCTGGGTTGACATCGTCAGGACGACCAATCGTCCGCTCTGGCTGATCCGCTTTTTTGCCTCGGGTATCGGCGCGGTCGGCAGCGTCACCGCCTTTACCCATCTGTCGATGGCCGAGGCCTTCGCGTTGATCTTCCTGCTTCCCTCCTTCGTTACCATCATGTCGGTGGTGTTCCTGAAGGAGCAGGTCGGCATCAAGCGCTGGTCTGCGGTCCTCATCGGTTTTGCCGGTGTTCTGATTATCCTGCGCCCCGGTTTCCGTGAGCTGTCGATCGGCCATCTCGGCGCCATTCTCGGCGGTTTCGGCGGCGCTCTGACCATCGTGATTTTCCGTGCCATGGGACCGTCGGAAAAGAACATTTCGCTTTATGGCGCGGGCGTTCTGGGCTGTCTCGTCATCTGTGGCATTGCCATGGTGCCGACATTCGCCCCGCCAACCGGTCATCAATGGCTGCTTCTCGCCGGGTACGGCCTGCTTGGCGCGCTCGCCAACGTGTTGATCATGTATGCAGCACAATACGCGCCGGCCGCGATGATTGGCCCGACGCAATATAGCCAGATGCTCTGGGCAATCTTTTTCGGTTACCTGATTTTCGGTGACCACGTCGATGGCTGGATGCTGGTCGGCATCGTTCTCATCGTCGGTTCCGGTCTCCTGACGCTGGTTCGCGAAAAGCAGCGCAAGGTTCCCCTGCCCACATCCATTGCCGCCACCGACCAGAACGTCGCAGTGGCAATGACGCCGCAAGACGGCGACGACAGCAAGGCGAGCTGAGAAACCTCAGCTCTTTGCCAATTCCGCAAGCTGGGTCATGACCATGGCCGCACCCGTAAGACGCTTTTCCGGGGTCGGCAGATCGCGGGTCAGGAACAGGCTGTGGTCCGGCCTGATCTTCGCCATGGAACCCTGCTTGCCGATATAACCGACCAGAGCCGCCGGGTTCGGGAATTCCTTGTTGCGGAACTGCACGACAACGCCCTTTGGGCCGGCATCAAGCTTCTCGACATTGGCGATGCGGCACAGCGACTTGATATAGACGATCTTCAGAAGATGCTGGACTTCCTTCGGCAACGGGCCGAAGCGGTCGATCATTTCCGCGCCGAAACCATCGATCTCCGAAATATCGGCCAGTTCGCCGAGACGGCGATAGAGACCCATACGCAGATGCAGATCCGGTACGTAATCTTCCGGGATCATCACCGAGGTGCCGACGGAGATCTGCGGCGACCAGCCGGTATCCTGCACCTCTTCATCGCCCTTCACTTCCGCAACAGCTTCTTCCAGCATCTGCTGGTAAAGCTCGAAACCGACTTCCTTGATGTGGCCGGACTGCTCCTCGCCAAGCAGGTTGCCCGCACCGCGAATATCGAGGTCGTGGCTGGCAAGCTGGAAACCGGCGCCCAGCGTATCGAGCGATTGCAGAACCTTCAGGCGGCGTTCCGCCATCGTGGTCAGAACCTTGTTGACAGGCAACGTGAATAGCGCGAAAGCGCGCACCTTCGAACGCCCAACGCGACCGCGAAGCTGGTAAAGCTGCGCCAGGCCAAACATGTCAGCACGGTGCACGATCAGCGTGTTCGCGGTCGGCACATCAAGACCGGATTCGACGATGGTGGTCGACAGAAGCACATCATATTTGCCGTCATAGAAGGCATTCATGATGTCTTCGAGTTCACCAGCCGCCATCTGGCCATGCGCCACAGCCACCTTCAGCTCCGGCACATCCGATTGCAGGAAGGCGTGGATATCGGCGAGATCGGCAAGACGCGGGCAGACGTAGAAGCTCTGGCCACCACGATAATGCTCGCGCATCAGGGTTTCGCGGATCACCAGCGGGTCGAACGGTGAAATGAAGGTACGCACCGCCATACGGTCGACCGGCGGCGTGGTGATGAGCGAGAGTTCGCGCACACCAGTCATGGCAAGCTGCAGCGTACGAGGAATAGGCGTGGCCGAAAGCGTCAGCACATGCACGTCGCTTTTCAGTTCCTTCAGCCGTTCCTTGTGCTTCACGCCGAAATGCTGCTCCTCATCGATGATGAGCAGACCGAGATTGGCGAAGCTGATGCCCGCGCCGAGAAGCGCATGCGTACCGACGACGATATCGGTCTTGCCCTCTGCCACTTCCTTCTTGGTCAGCGTCAGTTCCTTGGAGCCGACAAGCCGCGATGCCTGCTGCACGCGGATCGGCAAACCACGGAAACGTTCCGAGAAGGTGCGGAAGTGCTGGCGCGCCAGAAGCGTGGTCGGCACGACCACCGCCACCTGCACGCCGTTCATGGCGGCAAGGAAGGCGGCGCGCAGCGCCACTTCCGTCTTGCCGAAACCGACGTCGCCGCAAATCAGGCGGTCCATCGGACGCCCGGCGCCCAGATCTTCGCGAATGGCGTCGATGGCGTTGAGCTGGTCTTCCGTCTCGTCATAGGGGAACCGGGCCGCGAACTCATCATAGAGCCCATCCGGCGCCGTCAGCGCCGGTGCATGACGCACCATGCGCGCGGCAGCGATCCGAATAAGATCGCCCGCCATATCCAGAAGCTTCTTCTTGAGCTTGGCCTTGCGCATCTGCCATGCGCCACCGCCGAGCTTGTCGAGCTGCGCTTCGGCCGCATCCGAACCATAACGCGACAGAAGATCGATGTTTTCGACCGGCAGGAACAGCTTGGCCTCATCGGCATAATGCAGTTCCAGGCAGGCGCGTGGTGCGCCCGCTGCTTCGATGGTGCGCAGGCCGACAAAGCGGCCGATACCGTGCTCGGCATGGACGACCAGCGATCCCTCATCGAGACCCGCGACTTCGGAGATGAAGTCGGCACCGCGCTTGCGGCGCTTGGACCGGCGCACCATGCGATCGCCAAGAATATCCTGCTCACCGATGACGGCGAGAGTGCCTGTTTCGAAACCGGCTTCAAGGCTGAGTACGGCAGACGCCGCCTCCCCCTTACCGAGCTTTTCGATCTCTTTCAGCGATGCCACCGGCTTGATCTTCTCAAGCCCGTGCTCGTTCAGCACCTGAAGCAGACGGTCGAGCGAACCCTCCGACCAGCCGGTAATCAGGACCTTCCAGCCTTTGGCTCGCCGTTCGGCAATGTGCTTGACGGCGAGATCGAAGACATTGATCCGCTCTTCATCGCCTGTCTCGGTCGGCGGACGTGCCCACCGCGGCCCGACATGCGCATCGAGCGTGGCGACCGGCCGGCCCTGCGTGTCGTGTTCGTTGAACGGCGTCAGGCGAACGGCATTGACCTCGGCGAGAGCCGCATCGAAGTTCTTGCCATCGAGGTAAAGCTGACCGGGCGAAACGGGCTTGTAAGGTGCGCCCTGCGTCGCACCCTTCGTTTCACCGGAATTGCGGCGCGCTTCGTAATAATCGAGAACGAGCTTGGAGCGTTCCTTGGCCGCTTCGCGCGCCGTATGATCAGTGACGATGCGGAAACCCTTGAGATAATCGAAGGCCGTTTCCAGCGTTTCATAAAACAGCGGCAGCCAATGTTCCATGCCGGCATAACGGCGGCCTTCGGACACAGCCTGATAGAGCGCGTCGTCGCGGGTCGCCGCACCAAACAGCGACAGATAATTCTTGCGGAAGCGGCTGATCGTATCCGGCGTCAGCGTTACCTCGCTCATCGGATTGAGATCGAGAGAACGGGCCTGACCGATGGTGCGCTGGCTGGCGGGATCGAAGGTACGGATGCTTTCCAGCGTATCGCCGAAGAAATCGAGGCGCACGGGTTCTTCCGTGCCCGGGACGAAAACATCGAGAATACCGCCGCGTACGGCAAATTCGCCGACCTCGCGCACCGTCGCCACCCGGTCGAAACCGTTGCGCTCAAGCCGTGCGGCAATCTCTTCCATACGAATCTGATTGCCGGGCTTTGCCGAGAAGCCGAGGCTTTCGATGATGTCGCGGGGCGCCATCTTCTGCAGCATGGCATTGACGGTGACGAGCACGATCGCCGGATGCGGCTTTTTCGCGTGGTTGATGAGACCGGACAACGCTGCCAGCCGCCGCGCCGAGGTATCGGCGCTGGGCGACACGCGGTCATAGGGCAAGCAGTCCCATGCCGGAAGCGTCAGGACCGGAATATCGGGCGCAACAAAACCGAGGATCTGCTCCAGATCGGCCACACGTTGCCCGTCCGACATGACGTAGGCTACGGAGGTTCCCGCCCGCGCCATGTCTGCAAGCAGCAGCGCTTCCATACCCGAAGGCACGTTTCCGATGGTCAGCGGCGTATCGGCCGACGCGACCAGCTTGACATCGAATCCGGCAATCATGTTTCAGGCTTTCGCTTTTTCGGCTGTGACGATGTCGAAGTCCGGACGGTAGGACGCAATCTTCTCGAACAGCGGCGTCTGGAATTTCTCCGGCACCGGCAGAGCGCCCGTCACCATCTTGACCAGGTCGTTATCCTCTTCCGCCATGATGATTTCCAGCTCATCGAGCTGCTCTTCAGACAGATCGGCAATGTGGTCTTCCGCGAACTGGCCAAGCACCAGATCCATCTCGCGAATGCCCCGGTGCCAACAGCGATAAAGTATCCGCCTGCGCCTCGGTTCGAGGTCCGCACTCGTCCGCACCAGTCCAGTCATCGCATTCACCTTTCGGTTGGCTATTCAACAAGATGTTGATTGCGACCTCCTATAGAACATGTCGGGAACGGTTGGGAACCGGTTTTTACTGAAATTACGTCGCCGTGTAGAAAAACTGCGGGTGATAAACGGCCTTTGTCGCAGCTACGGTCTTGCAATGCGCGCGCCCTTCCCCGATTTTGCAGGCCATGCGTCCGGCCATACTCGATCCCCTTTTCGCCAGCGTCTCCACCCTTGCCGGTGTGGGGCCGAAGCTTGCCGATCTTCTGGCCAAACTTCTTGGCCGCGAGAACGCGGAAGACACGCGCGTCATCGACCTGTTGTTTCACGCTCCGTCAAACGTCATCGACCGACGCAACCGTCCGGGCATTGCGCTGGCACAGCCGGGCGCCATTGTCACCATCCAGGGACGCGTTGACCGCCACCAGCCGGCACCGCCCGGCAACCGATCGGCTCCCTACCGCGTATTCCTGCATGACGACACCGGCGAGCTGGCGCTGACCTTTTTCCGTGCCAAAGGCGACTGGTTGTCGAAAGCCCTGCCTGTCGATGAAGAGGTGCTCGTCAGCGGCAAGGTCGACTGGTTCAACGGCCGCGCCTCGATGGTGCACCCCGATTTCATGGTGAAACTGTCCGAGGCGGAAAACCTGCCACTGGTCGAAGCCGTCTACCCGATGACCGCAGGGCTCTCATCAAAGGTTCTGAAACGCGCTGTCGATGGTGGCCTCTCCAAACTGCCCGCCTTCCCCGAATGGATCGACGAGACGCTGATCGCCAAACAGGGTTTCGCCGGTGTTGCGGAAAGTTTCCGCGAACTGCACGATCCACGCGACGGCACCGATATCGATCCCCGTGCGCCCGCCAGACGACGGCTGGCCTATGACGAGTTTCTGGCCGGACAGCTTTCACTGGCGCTGGTAAGACAACGATTGCGCAAGGTGGCAGGGCAACCGATCCGCGCCAAGGGCGATGTTGCCGCAAAAATTCTCTCGCAACTTCCTTTCTCGCTGACACCGAGCCAGAATGTCGCCGTCAAGGAAATCCTGACCGACATGGCAGGCGAAGACCGCATGCTGCGACTGCTGCAGGGTGATGTTGGCGCGGGTAAAACGCTTGTTGCCCTGATGGCCATGGCAACGGCGGTCGAGGCCGGTGGACAGGCCGTGTTAATGGCCCCGACCGAAATCCTGGCACGCCAGCATTTTGCAACAATCTCGAAATATGCGGCCGCAGCCGGTCTCACCTGCGAGGTTCTGACCGGGCGCACCAAAGGCAAGGAGCGCCGCGAAATCGAGGAGCGCGTTGCCTCCGGTGAAGCACAGATCATCATCGGCACGCACGCGCTGTTCCAGGATAGCGTCGCCTATAAAAATCTGGTTCTGGCAGTGGTGGACGAACAGCATCGCTTCGGTGTGCACCAGCGCCTGCGTCTCACCGCCAAAGGCATTACCCCGCATATGCTGGTGATGACCGCGACCCCCATTCCGCGAACGCTGGTTCTGGCCGCCTTCGGCGACATGGATGTTTCCAAGCTCACCGAAAAACCGGCCGGTCGCAAACCGATCCAGACCGTGACCATTCCAACCGAACGCATCGGCGATATCGTTGATCGTCTGAGAAAGGCACTTTCTGACGGCAAGAAGGCCTACTGGATTTGCCCACTGGTGGAAGAATCCGAGGAATCCGACCTGATGTCGGCGGAAGAGCGTCACGCGGTTCTGAGCAAGGCACTGGGCGCTGATATCGGCCTCATCCATGGGCGCATGAGCGGTCCGGACAAGGATGCCGCCATGCTGGCCTTCAAGAGCGGCGAGACGCGTCTGCTGGCGGCAACCACCGTGGTGGAAGTGGGCGTGGATGTGCCCGATGCCACAATCATGGTCATCGAACACGCCGAACGTTTCGGCCTTGCCCAGCTTCACCAGTTGCGCGGCCGTGTCGGGCGTGGCGACGAGGCATCAACCTGTATTCTGCTCTACAAGGGGCCCCTCAGCGAAAACGGTCGGGCGCGTCTGTCGATCCTGCGCGATAGCGAGGACGGCTTCCTGATCGCCGAAGAGGATCTGAAGCTGCGCGGCGAAGGGGAGCTTCTCGGCACCCGACAATCCGGCACGCCCGGCTTCCGCATTGCCAGCCTTGAGGCGCATGCCGATCTCCTGGAAATTGCCCGCAAGGACGCCGCCTATGTGATAGAGCGCGACCCCGAATTGACCGGCAAACGCGGCGAAAGCCTGCGTACCCTGCTCTACCTGCACCGTCGCGATGAAGCGATCCGCTTCCTGCACGCCGGATAAAGAGAACACACGATATGAACATGCACGACGTCTCACGCCCGCCGCCCGCTTTCCAGAAGGGCTATGCGCTATGCTCCCCGGACAATCTTCTCCAGCCGGACACATTTGCGAAATCCGAAAAGAAAGCAATCGGCAAGGTTTTCAAGAAACCCGGTCGCAAGAAAGCATGGATGAAAGCGCTGGAAGAAGGCTGGAGCGTCAAGCTCGTTTACATGCGCCTTTTCGTCCCGGTATTTCATTCGACCACCGTGACCACGGATCTGGACGACCTGGATGACGACGACGATTGATTAATTGATCGGCGCGAAAAGCCACGCCAGTCGTATGAGACACACCTCACACCGGCGCGATAGTCTTGGGCGGGGTGAAATCGGGGGCGACGAGACCGCCGGAGATCAACAGCTTTGCCGCGTCTTCCGGCGTCATGTAGAGCATGACGATCTTCTTTTTCGGTACGAACAGCAGAAAGCCCGCCGTCGGAACCGGGGTCGGCGGCAGGAAGACCGCGACCATTTCTTCACCGAGTTCGTTGAAACGGTGAGCCAGCTCTCCCTTGGCCTCGGACGCCACGAACACCAGCGCCCATGTCCCGGATGACGGAAACTCGATCAGACCGACTTTCTTGAAGGAATTCGAGTGCTCGCGCAGCACCGATTCGAAGATCTGCTTGATGCTCTTGTAGATCGGCCGCACCAGCGGCATGCGGTTGAGAACGGACTCACCGAGACCGACAATCCACTTGCCGATCAGGTTGTTGCCCAGAAAGCCGATCATTGTGATGGCAATCACCGCGATCAGCAGCCCGAAACCGGGGATCGCAACATCGAAATACTGCTCCGGATCATAACGCGCCGGAATATAGGGTTTGACCCAGCTATCGGCCCATTGCAGGAAACTCCACACCAGCCACATGGTCAATGTGACAGGCGCGAGGATCAGCACACCCGTGAGGAAGCTGTTGCGCAGGCGGGCCGCAAAGGAAACTTTAAGTGGATTTTCGGTCATGTACCAATCGGTAATTATACGGCATCGCCGTAGAAGCCCTGGTGAAAACCGACAATGCCGGATGGAGTTCCACCGTGCAAGGTCAGCGCCATCAAATATTCGTCGGGAATACCGTCACTTGTGAGACCGGCCACATTGGCGAAACCGAAGCGTCCGTAATAGGCCGGATTTCCAGCGAGTACACAGCCCGAAGCCCCCATCCCATCCAACGCCGACAGGCCAGCACGAACAAGCGCCGCACCGACGCCCTGCCCCTGATTTTCGGGGAGGACGGACAGTGGGCCGAGAGCAAACCAGCCCGCCTCACCGCTCGACAGGGTGACCGGCGAAAATCCGATATGGCCGATAATCTCGTCGCCATGTTCAGCCACCAGTGAAACCGCCAGCGCTCCCGCCTGCCTTAACCGCCCAACGATCAGATGTTCCGTCTGATCGCTAAAGGCCATGTTACGGAAAGCAGCTTCCGTAACGCGAGAAATATCAGCTTCGTCTCCAGAGCGTTCCGGGCGAACGATCATTCCACGGTGACCGACTTTGCGAGGTTACGCGGCTGGTCAACATCCGTGCCCATGAAGACAGCGGTGTGATAGGCGAGAAGCTGGATCGGCAGCGAGAACACCATTGGCGCGATCAGCTCGTCGACGGTCGGCAGCGTGATCGTCGCCATCGTCGGCAGCTTGGAGGCGGCAGCGCCCTTCTCGTCCGTAATGAAGATGATGCGGCCGCCGCGTGCGGCAACCTCCTGCATGTTCGAAACGGTCTTTTCGAAGAACCGGTCATGCGGTGCAATCACGATCACCGGCATATTCTCGTCGATCAGTGCGATCGGTCCATGCTTCAACTCACCCGCGGCATAACCTTCGGCGTGGATGTAGGAGATTTCCTTGAGCTTCAATGCACCTTCCAGCGCCAGCGGGAAGCTGGTGCCACGGCCAAGATAAAGCACGTCCTTGAAGCGCGACAGGTCGCGCGACAGGCCCTCGATCTGCGGCTGGATGATGTTGAGCACCTGGCTCATGATGCGCGGCATCTCGATGAGATGGCGCACCAGTTCGCTTTCCTGCTCTGCCGTCAGCGTTCCGCGTGCCTTGCCGGCAGCAATCGCCAGCGACGCAAGAACCGCGAGCTGGCAGGTGAATGCCTTGGTGGAGGCCACGCCGATCTCAGGCCCGGCCAGAATCGGGAACACCGCATCCGACTCGCGCGCAATGGTCGATTCACGCACGTTGACGACTGCGCCGATCTTGAGGCCCTCATCCTTGCAGTAACGCAGCGACGCGAGTGTATCGGCCGTTTCACCGGACTGCGAGATGAAGAGTGCGGCCTGTGATGGCGACAGCGGCATTTCGCGATAACGGAACTCCGACGCGACATCGATTTCGACCGGCAGGCGCGCATAACGCTCGAACCAGTACTTACCAATGAGGCCGGAAAGATAGGCCGTTCCGCAGGCGGAGATGGCAAGGCCAGACAGCTTGGAGAAATCGATTGCCTTGTCGGCGTCCTTCACCTTTCTGGAGGCGAAATCCACGTAGTGGGAGAGCGCATGCGAAATGACTTCCGGCTGCTCGTAGATTTCCTTTTCCATGAAGTGGCGGTGGTTGCCCTTGTCGACCACGAATGCGGTGGCCTGCGAAATCTGCCGCTCGCGCTTCACGGGATTGCCGGAGAAATCGATGATTTCGGCGCCCTGACGGGTGATGATGGCGCAATCGCCATCCACCAGGTAGGTGATCTCGTTGGTGAAGGGCGACAGCGCGATGGCGTCCGAGCCCAGGAACATTTCACCACGACCGTAACCAACGGCAAGTGGCGGACCGGAACGCGCCGAGAGCAGCGTACCGGGATCGTCCTGGAACATCACCACCAGCGCATAAGCACCGGTGACGCGGTTCAGCATCTTCAGCATCGCCTCGCGATGGCCAATGCCCTCGCGAGTATATTTGGCCAGAAGTTGCGCCACCACTTCCGTGTCGGTCTGGGTGGTAAAGGTCGCCCCTTCCGCCGTCAGCTCCTCGCGCAATTCCGCGAAATTCTCGATGATGCCGTTATGAACGACGGCAACGCCATCCACAAAATGCGGATGGGCATTGGTTTCGTTTGGCACACCGTGGGTTGCCCAACGGGTATGGGCAATGCCAACGAGACCGGGAAGCGGCTCTTCGGAGAGCTTCTTCTCGAGGTTGAACAGCTTGCCTTCCGCACGGCGGCGATCCATCGCACCGTTTTCGATGGTGGCGACGCCTGCCGAATCGTAACCGCGATATTCAAGGCGCTTCAGCGCATCGACAAGCCGTTCAGCAACAGGCTGGGTTCCGACAATTCCGACAATTCCGCACATATATTTCTCCAGACGACGATCACTTTCGCCGAAACTACTAACCGTTTCTTAGAAATCGGCAATTCTTCCGCCGGTCACTTTGGGTGACGTAACGTAACGAAGGTCACTTGGCCTTCTTGTTTGCTTCCTTGAGCGCCTTTGCCCGTTCACGGACCACGACTGCCCTGCCCGACTTGACCTCCTGCCGCGCCCGGCCAAATGCCAGGGCATCGGAGGGCACATCATCGGTGATGACGCTGCCAGATGCGATATAGGCCCCGTCACCGATGGTAACGGGTGCAACCAGTGACGAATTCGAGCCGACAAAGCTGTTGGCCCCGATCCGCGTTTCAAACTTGTTGTAACCATCGTAATTGCAGGTGATGGTGCCCGCACCGATATTGCTGCCTGCACCAACGAACGCGTCGCCGATATAGGTCAGGTGATTGACCTTGGCGCCCTCACCGATCTCGGCCTTCTTCACTTCACAGAAATTGCCGACCTTCGAATTGGCATGCAGGTTGGCGCCAGGCCGCAGGCGCGCATAGGGGCCAACGGCGGCACCCGCGCTAACATAGGCGCCTTCGAGATGCGAAAACGCATGAATGACGGCACCGGGTTCGATTGTGACGCCTGTACCGATCACAACATTCGGCTCGATCAACACGTCTTGGCCGATTTTTGTGTCCCACGACAGGAAGACCGTTTCCGGCGCAACCATCGAAACGCCATCAACCATCAATTCGTAACGTCGGCGTTCCTGCCAGAGCTTTTCGATGGCCGCGAGTTCGGCGCGGTTGTTGCAGCCGGTCAGCTCGCTTTCCGGCGCATCGATCGCCACTGTACGGCGACCGAGCGAGCGGGCGATTTCCACCAGATCCGTCAGATAATACTCACCCTTGACGTTGTTGTTGCCGATCCGCTCCAGAAGGTCCAGCGCATTGCGACCGTTGATTGCCATCAAGCCGCTGTTGCACCAGGTAACCTTGCGCTCTACCTCGGTGGCGTCCTTTTCCTCGCGAATGGCAACGAGTTCGCCGTTCTCCACCAGCAGGCGGCCGTAACCCGTCGGGCGATCCGTATGAAAACCGATGACGACGACATCGACGCCTGTGTTCAATGCCTCGCGCGCCCTGTTCAGCGTCGCAGAGGTAATCAGCGGCACATCGCCATAAGCGACGATGACATCGTCGAACCCGCGCGCGATCGCGTCGCGCGCCGCGAGAACCGCATTGCCCGTTCCCTTGCGCTCTTTCTGGAGAAAGCTTTCCACCGAGACGCCAGGCAGGCTGGCCGCCTTGGCAACGTTCTCCGCATCACGGCCGACAACAAGCGCCACCGTTCCGACACCGGCACCCGCAACCGCTTCAACCACATGCGCGATCATCGACCGTCCGGCAACAGGATGAAGCACCTTGGACATCGATGATTTCATGCGCGTGCTTTCGCCAGCGGCAAGAATAACGGCAAGAGAGCTGCGCTCCATAAGACCTCCAGTGCGCCGCATCCCGGCCTGATCTGACCGGCACATCGGCATAACATTCGATTTCGCCCGCACCTTCCGCAGATCGGACAAGGCGGGACGTGATTTCATTGCAGCATTGCTATAACGACGCCGTACTTAAGAAACCATGCAAATCCGGACCAATTTTCCCGGCTTGTTTTCATGAAACGTGATCGAAACGGTGTTCGCTACGGGCGGAAAATGCCCTAGCGACGAACCTTGCCGGCGGTAAACTCCAGAATCTGGCGACGCCCGTTTTCAATGAGCCTTTCCATTTCCTTGCGCGCTGCGGCGGCATCACGCATTCGAAATGCCTCAACCAGCCTCAGGTGAGAGGCGGAAACATCGGAAATTTCATGTGGGTCCGTATCCGGGTTGCTCATCCGGAAAATGCCCGCCAATGCCGCCTTGATCAGTGTGCCGACTGTTCGCATGAACGGGTTGCCCGACATTTCGGTGATGAGCACGTGAAAATTCATATCGGCAAGGGCCCGCTTTTCCTTGGAATAGGCGGTGTTGCCCATTTCGTTGGCAAGGCCGATCAGCCGCGCGATGTCGGCATCCGTGGCACGCTGAGCGGCAAGTCCCGCACCATAGGGCTCGAAAGCCAGCCGGATGTCGTAGAGATGGAGGAGAAAATCCTCGCTGACGCCAGATTCGAAATGCCAGAGCAAAACGTCGCTGTCGAACATGTTCCAGCTCTCGCGTTCGGTAACGCGGGTACCGATACGCGCCTTCGGCGAGATCATGCCTTTTGCCGTCAGCGTCTTCATCGCTTCGCGCAGGACGGTTCTCGAGACCTTGAGCCGCTCCATGAGCTCGGCATCACCGGGCAGGATTTCGCCGATCTTGAACGCGCCGGACACAATATCGAGACCGAGCTTGTGCACGACCTTTGCATGATTGGTGCGCAATTTGCGAAGACCGATCGCCGCATCAAGCATTCCACGCTGCAAGAGTGATGTCCTTTCAAAGAAACGGCGTGTGGCCGCTTTATATCGTAAAACCCTGGGATGAAAAACCAGGGCGCTGCAAAGGCGGATGGATCGTCAGAAACAAACCGCCGGGATGAAGGCAGCGCTCAAATACGTTTATTCGTAGACATATGTCAAAATGACAAAGCCGCGCATGCATTCCACGCGCGGCTTCGGCTGCAGATTGCTGGGCCGAATTACTGCGGCAGCTTGTCGTCGACGCCTTCGACGTAGAAGTTGAGGCCGAGCAGAACGCCGTCTTCAGCCTTTTCGCCAGCCTTCAGCCACTCGGAACCATCCTGCTTCTTCACAGGACCGGTGAATGGGTGAAGTTCGCCCGACTTGATCTTGGCTTCGGTTTCCTCGGCCATTTTCTTCACGTCATCAGGCATGTTGGTGTAAGGCGCCATGGTCAGGATGCCATCCTTGAGGCCATCCCAGACCTGTTCGGACTTCCAGTTGCCGTCGAGGAGCGCCTGCGTACGCTTGATGTAATAAGCGCCCCAGGTGTCGACGATCGCCGTCAACTGCGTGTTCGGACCAGCCTTGATCATGTCGGATGCCTGACCGAACGCCTTGATGCCACGCTCTGCTGCAACCTGCATCGGTGCAGTCGTGTCCGTGTGCTGCGTCAGAATGTCGACGCCCTGGTCGATCAGCGCCTTGGCAGCATCGGCTTCCTTGCCGGGGTCGAACCAGGTGTTGGCCCAGACGACCTTGACCTTGAAGTCAGGATTGACCGAACGAGCGCCGAGCAGGAACGCGTCGATGCCCATCACCACTTCCGGGATCGGGAAGGAGGCGATGTAACCTGCAAGACCCTTCTGCGACATCTTCGCGGCGATCTGGCCCTGAATGTAACGGCCCTCATAGAAACGCGAGTTGTAGGTCGCAACGTTTTCAGCAGCCTTGAAGCCGGTTGCATGCTCGAACTTCACCTTCGGGAACTTCTGCGCAACCTTGACCGTCGCGTCCATGAAACCGAACGAGGTGGTGAAGACCAGTTCGCAGCCGGAGCGGGCCATGCGCTCGATGGCGCGTTCAGCATCCGGACCTTCCGGAACGCTTTCCAGGAACGGCGTTTCGATCTTGTCACCGAAATGTGCCTGGAGTTCCTGACGGCCGATATCGTGCGCCTGCGTCCAGCCGCCATCGGTCTTGGAACCGACGTAGATGAAGCAGATCTTCTTCGCGTCGGCGGCCTGCGCAGCAGGAACCATGCTGCCGAGTGCCGCTGCGGAAGCAGCGAGTGCGATGATCAGTTTTTTCATTTTTACCCCTGTCTGGTTTGAAGCCTTGAAATGATGAGTTCGCATCGAATTTTCCGGAAACTGAATGACACTTTCCGGTCCGATGCCTTAGCGATCCGGCACGAAGGATTTTCCCAGCGAAGCCGGTGTATTGATGAGCGTCGTGCGGCGATTATGCGAGATGATGACCAGCACGACAATAGTGGCAAGATAGGGCAGCGCCGAAAGCAGCTGCGAGGGAACGCCGATGCCGAAGGCCTGCGCGTGCAACTGGCCGATGGTGACGGCGCCGAAGAGATAACCGCCTGCCAGCACCCGCCATGGACGCCAGGAGGCGAAAACAACAAGCGCAAGCGCAATCCAGCCGCGGCCAGCCGACATGTTTTCCACCCATTGCGGTGTGTAGACGAGAGAAAGCTGCGCGCCGGCAAGCCCGGCACAGGCACCGCCGAACATCACCGCGAGATAACGGGTACGGATGACATTGATGCCAAGCGCATGAGCGGAGCCGTGATTGTCACCAATGGCGCGGATCTTGAGACCTGTGCGGCTCTTGAACAGGAACCAGCCAATACCGGCAACCAGCGCGATCGACATGTAAAAAATCAGATCCTGCCGGAACAGCAGCGGCCCGATAAAGGGAATATCCGACAATACAGGAAAAACGATCGGCGCAAGCTTGACGCCGGGAAGACCAACGAAGCTCTCCCCCAGCATGCCGGAAACGCCAAGCCCCAGAATGGTCAGCGCAAGACCGGTCGCAACCTGATTGGTCACCAGCGTCAAAGTCAGGAAACCGAACAGCAACGAAAAAACCGCACCGCTTGCGATACCCGCCAGAATGCCGAGATAGGGCGAGCCGGTCAGATGGGCGGCAGCGAAAGCGCAGACCGCACCAATGATCATCATGCCCTCGACGCCAAGATTGAGAACGCCAGCACGTTCCGTCACCAGTTCGCCCGATGCGGCAATCACCAGCGGCGTGGCGGCGGTGATAACGGTAAGGAGAATGGCCTGAAGCATATCCATCATGCCGCTCCTTGCTGATTGGTGTTCTGTGTGCCGGCCTTGCCGCTGAAAATGAACCGGATGCGGTAGAAGATCAGCGTATCGCAGGACAATACAAAGAACAGCATCAACCCCTGGAAGACACGCGTAACCTTATCCGACACGCCGATGGAAAGCTGCGCCGCCTCCCCGCCGAGATAGGTCAAGGCGAGAACGAGGCCGGAAGCAATGATGCCGAGCGGATTGAGACGTCCCAGGAAGGCGACGATAATCGCGGTAAAACCATATCCCGGCGAAATGCTGGGCTGGAGATGGCCGATTGAGCCGGATGCTTCGGAGATACCGGCAAGGCCCGCCAGTGCACCGGACAGCAGGAACGCGAACCACACCATGCGCGACGATGAAAATCCGGCAAACCGCCCTGCCCTGGCCGATTGGCCAAGCACGGTAACTTCAAAGCCCTTGAGCATGTAGCGCATCATGAACCACAGGGCGATTGCCGCCACGATGGCGAAGACGAAACCCCAGTGGGCGCGGCCGGATGCCAGCATTTCCGGCAGAACGGCGCTTTCATTAAAGGGCTTGGTCTGCGGAAAGTTGTAACCGCCCGGATCGCGCCAGATACCTCGTGTCAGCCAGTCGAGAAAAAGCTGCGCAACGTAAACCAGCATCAGGCTGACCAGGATTTCATTGGTGTTGAACCTGGTCTTCAGCAATGCCGGAATACCGGCATAAAGCGCGCCGCCCAGAGCCCCCATCACCAGCATCAGCGGCAGCAGCATAGGCGACTGCCAGTCGGGATAAAGGACCGGCAGGATCGAGCCGGTAATGGCGCCGATGGTGAATTGGCCTTCAGCTCCGATATTCCAGTTATTCGAGCGATAACAGATCGATAGACCGACCGCGATCAAGATCAGCGGCGCTGCCTTGATGGCCAGTTCATGCAGCGACCAGACCTCCAGCAGCGGCTCGACAAAGAAGGCATAAAGCGCGTTCAGCGGGCTTTTTCCGAGCAGGGCGAACATGATCGCCCCGAAAACCAGCGTCAGCGCTAGCGCCAGAAGTGGCGAGACAAAAGCGAAAAGCTTCGAGACACCCGCCCGTTTTTCAAGCTCAATGCGCATGTTCGGTGGCTCCCGAATGTGCTGTGTGAATACCGCCCATGAGCAGCCCGATCTTTTCCAGTGTCATGTCTTCAACCGGATGGGCCGCAGAAAGGTGCCCATCGGAAATGACCGCGATATTGGTGGCGACCTCGAAGATTTCATCGAGATCCTGGCTGATGACGATGACGGCAGAACCGGCCTTGGCAAGATCGACAAGAGCCTGACGGATGCGGCTGGCGGCACCCGCATCGACACCCCAGGTCGGCTGATTGACGACAAGGACCGTGGGCTGGCGATCGAGTTCACGCCCGACAATGAATTTCTGCAGATTGCCGCCGGATAGAGATCCGGCCAGTGGATCGGCTCCGCTCTTGCGCACATCCATGGTCTCGGAAATACGCCGTGCGGCAGTCTTGATGGTCGAACCGCGAATGACCCGCAAAATACCACCTGACAAAAACGCCTTGCGGTCGGAGCGCGAACGCGCCAGCAACAGATTGTCCGAAAGGCTCATGCCGGGCACGGCAGCATGGCCATGCCGTTCTTCCGGCACGAAACCCGCGCCCAGAAGCCGGCGGCCATTGATCCCCGTGCGCCCCACCGCCTTGCCGCGAATGTAGATCGCCTCGTCATTGGCAACCGGATATTCGCCGGACAGCGCATCGAAAAGTTCGCCCTGACCGTTTCCGGCAACGCCGGCAATCGCCAGAACCTCACCGGCTCGAACGCTCATGGAGATCGATCGCAAAGCGACCGAAAACGGCGTGCGCGGCGCAACCGACAGCCCCATCACCTCGAGCTGCGGCTCACCCAGCGGGGCACCCGCCTCGCGGGAAACGCCTGCCACATCGGAACCGACCATCATGCGCGCCAGCGATGCAGGCGTTTCCTTGCGCGGATCGCAAGCGCCCGTCACCTTGCCGTGGCGCAGCACCGTGGCGCGGTCGCAGATGCGCTGAACCTCTTCGAGACGGTGGCTGATATAAAGGACCGAACGACCCTCAGCCTTGAGCTTGGCAAGCGTCTCGAACAGCTTGTCGGCTTCCTGCGGGGTCAGAACCGAGGTCGGTTCGTCCAGAATAATGAGTTTGGGGTTCTGCAACAGTGCGCGTACGATCTCGATGCGCTGGCGCTCTCCAACCGAGAGATCGGCCACATGCGCATTCGGGTCAAGCGGCAAACCGTAGGCCTTGGAGAGCACTTCCGCCTCCTTGGCAATCTCCTTGAGCGACACCTTCGGATCGAGCGAAAGGGCAATGTTTTCGGCCACCGTCAGCGCTTCGAACAACGAAAAATGCTGAAACACCATGCCGACGCCAAGCTTGCGCGCCTCACTCGGAGAACCGATGAAAACCGGGCTGCCCTGCCAGAGAATGTCACCGCTGGTTGGCGCGAGCACACCGAACAGCATCTTGACGAGCGTGGACTTTCCCGCACCGTTTTCACCCAGAAGCGCGTGGATTTCGCCGGGCGCAATATCCAGATCGATCCCGTTGCAGGCCGCGAAGGTGCCAAAAAGCTTGGTCAGTTTGCGCACGGAAAGGAGAGGCACGGCCTCGGGCGCCAAAGTTCCAGTCACTGATCCCTCTCTGACCGGCCGTGCTGCTTTCTGCGAAGCATTCCCAAACGGCTGCGTTCTTGTTCCCAATCGCGGTGTGCATTCGTATTCAATGCTGATGCGATCAACCGGTATTGATAACTGTTTTGCTGCTGCGCACAACTGAAAAACAAAGGTACGAAGCCGGATTTACACAACTGAAAGACAGTCTTAGCGGTTTTTTACTTGGCGCCGAGCGATGGGAAAAACTGCAATACGCCGCCGATGACGTAAAGATAGATTCCGGTGACAACAACGCCGATCACAGCCCAGGACGGCGTCTGGAAATGCATCAGCAAGGAATAACCGCCAAGCGCGCACCAGAGCAGGAAAATCGCCATGTTGAGCGGCCGCAACCGCGCCACACGGACTGGATGCAGGAAATTGATCGGCAGGAATGTCAACACGACCGATACCGTGACCACCGCCATTGCCGTTGTGGCGCTGGCATCGATGACGAACAGCGTGAACACCACCATGTTCCACACCACGGGAAAACCGGAGAAGAAGTATTCATCCGTCTTCATGCCCATGTCGGCATAATAGATGGCGCTGGAAACGACGATCATGCCGGCCGCGACGAAGGACCATGGCTCGCCGATCATGCCCTTCTGATAGAGCGCGAAAGCGGGCAGGAGAACATAGGTCACATAGTCGATGATGTTGTCGAGCGTGTCGCCCGACCAGTTCGGCAACACTTCCTTGACGCGAACCTTGCGGGCAATGGGACCATCGATACCATCGACCAGCAGCGCCAGACCGAGCCACCAGAACATGTCGACGAAACGATGTTCGGCAGCAGCCACAACACCCAGGAATGCCAGGAAGGAGCCGGAAGCCGTCAGAATGTGAACGGAAAAGGCGCGGATTTCTGCGTACGGAACACGCTTGTACTTGAAAAGTTTCATGGTCAGCGTCAGCGCCCCGTTTTCATCCGCCTCGATATTCTTCCGGTATGCGGCCATTCACCACGCTTTGCAACCACCTGATACCTCTTATCCTAAGGGGATTGCTGGCATATCGGCATATCCAGGGCGTCAAATGCATCATCCGGCAAGTGGATTTGCGACCACAAAGCCTTTATGCTGGACAGCGTAACAGGAATGGACACACGACCATGAGAGACTTCGATATCGCCATCATAGGTGCAGGACTTGCCGGCCAGATCGCCGCGATCGCACTGGCACGCGCAGGACGGCATGTCGCGCTTGTCGCCCCGGCGGCGGCAAGGAAGGATCGGCGCACGACGGCATTGATGGATCAGTCGATCCGCTTCATGGATCGCCTTGGCCTCTGGTCGCGCATCGTCCCCTCCGCCGCACGTCTTTCGACCATGCAGATCATCGATGGGACGGATCGTCTGCTGCGCGCACCGACCGTTCAGTTCCGCTCCTCCGAAATTGGCCTGGATGCCTTCGGCTGGAACATTCCCAATGAAGCGCTGCTGTCGGTTCTGCACGACGCCGTCGAGCAGGAGCACAATATCAGCCGTTTCGATGGTACGGCCGCAATGATCGATATCGGCAATGACCGGGTTTCGGTGACGCTGGAAAGCGGCGAAACGGTCTGCGCAGCATTCCTGATTGGCGCCGATGGCAGAAATTCGAAGGTTCGTGAAACTGCAGACATCGGTGTAAAAACCTGGTCCTATCCGCAAACCGCAATCGTACTGAATTTCACCCACACGCGCCCGCATGAGCAGATTTCGACGGAATTTCACACACCGACTGGTCCTTTCACCCAGGTACCGCTCCCCGGAGACCGCTCAAGTCTGGTCTGGGTGGTCAAACCCGCCGAGGCTGAAGAGCTGACGTCTCTGTCCCTGGCCGATCTTGGGCTGCGGATTGAAGAGCGCATGCAATCCATGCTCGGCACCGTCACGGTTGAAGACAGCGTTCAGGCCTGGCCGCTTTCATCGATGACGGCGCATCATTTCGGCAAGGGGCGCGTCGCGCTTGTTGGCGAGGCCGGCCATGGCTTCCCGCCAATCGGCGCGCAGGGCCTGAACCTCAGCCTGCGCGATATCATTGCTCTGACGGACCTGCTGGGCGCGACCTCTGACAAGCCGATCGCTGCGGATGCCGGAAGCCGGTTCGACCGCAAACGGCGCGCCGATGTCTACAGCCGCACCCTTAGCGTCGATCTTCTGAACCGCTCGCTGCTTTCAGATATGCTTCCCATGCAGGTGGCGCGCGCAGCGGGATTGCATGTGCTGTCCGGCATCGGACCTCTGCGCAGCCTTGTCATGCGCGAGGGTATCGAGCCCGGACGCGGCCTGAAGGCACTCCCCTCCCTGTTATGGAGCGGTCTTAAAAGGGCTGTATGAAATAAAGTACGGCCGTCAGCGTAAAGACCGACAGAATGGTCGAGATCAGGATCGTGGCTGACGCCCTCTCCTGCCAGACATGATATTGCTGACCGATGACGAACACATTCGTCGCGGTCGGCAAGCCCGCCAGGAGAACGGCGGAGTAAATCCAGACCGGCTCGAACCGCCCGAGAGCGGTAAGGAAGACGTAAACCAGAACGGGATGCAGGATCAGCTTTGCCGGCACGATATAGCTGATTTCAACGGGTACACGTTTCATCGGCCTGAGCGCCAGGGTGACGCCCATGGCGAACAACGCGCAGGGTGCTGCCGACTGTGCCAGATAATCAACGAGACGCTGCAGAGGCTCCGGCGGCTGCCACGAAAAGGCTGCAGCAGCAAAGCCGGCAATGACCGAAACGATGAACGGATGAGTCAAGACCTTTCGCGTTACATCCAGTGCGAGTCTGGCCGGCGAGCGCTTGTCGCCGCCTGAAAAAGCCATCATCGCCGGCGCCACGATGAAGTGCATCGCGTTCTCCAGGCAGACGATCAGCGCAACAGGCACAGCCGCCTTTTCGCCAATGGCAAGAAGGGCAAGCCCCGGCCCCATATAGCCGATATTTCCGTAACTTGCGGCAAAACTCTGAATCGTTGTCTCAGCAAGACTGTTGCCCCGCAAGAACCGGCCGATGAGGAAAACCAGCACGAATATGCCATAGGTGCAGACGAGACTGGCAGCGACAAAATCCATGCGCGCCAGTTGTTCGACCGGGGTTTTCGATACGAGCTTGAAAAACAGCGCCGGTAGCGCGGCATAGATGATGAAGATATTGAGCCAGCCCATCGCTTCGATGGGCTGTTTGCTGATGCGCGCCGCGACATAACCAATGAAGATCAGGCCGAAAAACGGCAGCAACAATCCCACGATGGCGGCCACGGCCTGCTCCCTTCACATCATTCAGAGCAGATTCCGATTAGCCGATTTGCATCAGAATCGGGAAAGTCTCCTGAAACCAGATCGCCATATTGGTGATGAAACCCGACATGAACGCAAGGCCAGTCAGGACCAGAAGCGTTCCCATGATCTTTTCCACGAGACCGAGATGACGGCGGAATCGTACGAGGAATCGCATGAAGGAGCCGGAAAATCCGGCCGCGATCCAGAACGGCACGGCAAGGCCGAGCGAATAGACGGCAAGCAGCGTCGCACCGTCTCCCACAGTCTCGCGCGACGCCGCCACGCCGAGAATGGCACCGAGGACGGGACCGATGCAGGGGGTCCAGCCAAACGCGAAGGCAAGTCCCATGATGTAGGCGCCGGAAAGCGTGGCCGGCTTGCCACTGCCCTGAAAGCGCGCTTCACGCGAAAACAGCCCTATCCTGAAGACACCCAGAAAATTCAGTCCCATCAGAATGATGATGGCGCCGCCGACCTTTGCCAGAATATCGAGATTCTGACGCAGCAGGGTGCCGATGGTTGACGCGCCTGCCCCGAGCGCCACGAACACCGTGGCAAACCCCAGCGTAAAGAAGAAGGCGGATAACAGCACCGCCTTGCGAATCTCTGGCTGTGGCGCGCTGTCCTGGGTTTTGAACTGCTCGACGGACACACCGGCCATATAACAGAGATAAGGCGGCACCAGCGGCAATACGCAAGGGGAAAGAAAGGACAAGGCACCAGCCAGCAAGGCGCTGAACAGGGAAATATCGGCAATGGACAAGGAAAAGCTCCTCTTTCGTCTGCCCGCTTTTAGCCCCAGCAAAGCCTTGTCACCAATCACCTTTTTGCGGGTGCGACAAAAAAAACCGGAATGATTGTGAAAAGCGCTTTTTATGGGTTGACCGGAGAGGTCGCTCTACCTATGTTCCGCCCACTTCCGCAGGGCGCTTCGCCCGACACACGGGAGAGCGTAGCTCAGCCGGTAGAGCAACTGACTTTTAATCAGTAGGTCCAGGGTTCGAATCCCTGCGCTCTCACCACTTTTCCAAAGAAGTTTCAGTGAGATAGAAGACGGCACGAACGTTCGCTTAACGTTAGGTCATGCTTTTCAAATTTCAAAAAATGCGGCCCGCCTGCCATCAGACGAGCGGAAAAATTCAGCATCTGGAAAGAGCGGTTTTCAACACGCCTTCAAGGCTGCCACGCATCGGCTATCCTCATGGGAACGCGACACATACCGGTAATATTGTCGTACATGCTTTAAGATAAGCTAGGACGCACCTGAGAAACTTCGCGCGCGCTTCCCAACCCTCCCTATTAGAGAGCTCAAACGACATAAAACGGTGTAGACGATTACTTTCGCGAAGCTGTGCGGCGGCAGCGCCAGTTCCAGTCACGCGGCTCACCCGTGTCGAGATGCACCGATTCCGTATGGCAATAGGTGCCAACGCCACCGCGATTGGGAAGCGAGCGGAGATAGGTCGCAAGCTCCCACTTGGAAACACCCTTGATCTGAATGTCAGCCGCGTCGCAGGTATAATGTTTGGAACCGCGTCGAACGCCCTTTGGCGGCCGGTAACCGGAGGTGATGATCGCCGGGCTGTTATAATGACCCTCGACGTCCTTGATCATCTTTACGAGTTCGGGCTTGAAGCATCCGACCTCGACACGATCCGTCTGGAGAAACAGCCCGTTTGGTGCAATGCGCGTCAGGCCGGAAAGAGACGCAAGCTTCATCAGGCCTGTCGGCTGGTCGTCTTCTTCATCAAGATGCGCATCGTCGAACTCATCCGACATCATCGAGCGGCCGGAAAGCGCAATGCCCATGGTATCGACATCACCATTTGGGAGCGCGGCCACTTCCTTGCTTTCCGCAGGGCCGCCCTCCAAAGCTTTCGGCAGCCGTTTTTTGGCGGCGCCAGCAAAAAATGCCGCCATCGTCACGCTGTCGGTCGAGCCTTCGGGCTTAGGCGTGCCTGTCGAAGCGGGAACCGGCACAGCCGCGGCCACTTCCGGTGCAGCCTGAGGCACAGGCACCGGTTGGCTGTTCTGCGAATGCTGCTCCGCCGTCACCGGCACTTGCTGCTGTTGAACCTGCTGAGGTGCGGAATAAACGCTGCTGACAGCAGGGACGATTCTCTGCCCCGGAACGGCGCTCGGCTGGGCGCCGGTGCCTGCGGGAACTGCGACAGCAGCCGTCGCGGCTGATCCCGTGGAATAAATGCTCGTCGTGCCTGCCGAAATACCCGTGGGTTGCGTCACAAGACCGCCGATATCGGCCGGCGCGCCATAGACCTGCCCCTGGGCACCTTCCGGTTGTTGAGCGAGTTGAGCATTTGCGGCCGCAGCGCCAGCACCAGCTGCGGAGACCATTGCCGGATCGACATAATGTCCCTGCTGCTTTGAGGCAGGGCTGCCATTGGCAGCCGCAACCTTTTGTTCTGCAACAACTTCCGGCTTTTTGACGTCGGCCGCCATCTCATCATCCGTCACGGCTGAAACGCAGCCTGACAGACCGAGCAGCGAAACCGCGACGACGAGGCGGTGACAGGAAGCGCGCCCTCTCTTGCCGTCGACAGTCTTCATGAATGGCCTCCGTATCTTGTATTTCCAGCCGCAGCACGGGAACGGAATCGCCTGCGTCGTCCCAAAACGGAACATGTCGTTTCGATTCGCGGACTATGCCTCATCCTGTCGGGACAAGGCAATAGCAGCAAAAACCGCACTGACCGGCCAGAACTTACGTCACCAGGAGCCGGTGTTTTCCATAGATATCCACGGTTCGGCTGGTGCGAGGCTTTCGCCTTTTTGCAGAATTTCGATGGAGATGCCATCCGGAGAGCGAACAAATGCCATGTGACCATCACGCGGTGGACGGTTGATCGTCACGCCATTGGCCTGAAGGTGCGCACAGGTTTCGTAGATATTGTCGACCTCATAGGCGAGGTGCCCGAAGTTGCGACCACCCTTGTAGTCTTCGCTATCCCAGTTGTAGGTCAGTTCAAGGCAGGGCGCCTTGTTTTCCTTTGCCGCAGCAACATCATCGGGGGCCGCAAGAAAAACCAGCGTGAAGCGGCCTTTTTCGTTTTCAATCCGGCGGACTTCCTGAAGGCCGAACAGATCGCCGTAGAATTTCAGTGATTCGCCAAGGTCTTTGACGCGAACCATGGTGTGCAGATACCGCATTTTATTCCCTTCCAATATGCATTCCGGGATATTCCCGCCCGCTTTTGCAGCCAGGAAGCAAGCCCCGGACAAGGACGGCAACATAAAAGCACTTGGGCAAATCAAAAACTAGGGCTTGCGCAAAACCGTTACCAAGATGTTAATCTGCGGCACAGGAATCAGTTGACCGATAGTGTGGCGCGTAATCGAGGGGTTGGCAGGATATGGCTGATAGGATGTCATCGAAAACGATAGTCGATGTCGAGGACCTTTCGGGCGATGCCGTCGATCTGACCGAAATCACCGGCGTGGTGAAGTGGTTCGATGTCGCCAAGGGCTTCGGCTTTATTGTTCCCGATAGCGGCATACAGGACGTGCTTTTGCACGTGTCATGCCTGCGACGTGACGGATACCAGACAATTCTCGAGGGTACGCGCATCGTTGCCCTGATCCAGCGGCGCGACCGCGGTTTTCAGGCATTCCGCATCCTGTCGATGGATCAATCGACAGCCGTTCACCCTTCGCAGCTTCCGCCGGTGCGCACTCACGTTCAGGTCACGCCGTCGAGCGGGCTTGAGCGCGCTATCGTCAAATGGTTCAACCGCACGAAAGGCTTCGGCTTCCTGACGCGCGGCGAAGGAACGGAAGACATTTTCGTCCACATGGAAACGCTGCGCCGCTTTGGCCTCACGGAGCTTCGTCCCGGCCAGGTCGTTCTGGTTCGTTACGGTGATGGTGACAAGGGCCTGATGGCGGCGGAAATCCATCCGGACAATCCGGCGCCAATCGGGATGGCGCACTGATGATCGCGACACGTCGCATGTTGGGAAGCGCCTTTGTGGCGCTTCTTTTTGTTGTTGCGGCCAACAATGCCGTCGCCCAGCAAAAATTCTCGACCGAAACGCTGACAATCGAATCAGCTTCGGGTGAGAAACATGAATTTACTGTCGAACTGGCCCTGGACGATGCCCAGCGCCAGCAAGGGCTGATGTTCCGCAAGACGATGTCTCCGGACAAGGGCATGCTGTTCGACTTCGGTGAAGAGCGCAATGTGACGATGTGGATGAAGAACACCCTTCTCGCGCTCGACATGCTGTTCATCGGCCGCGACGGCAAGATCAGTCACATTCACGAAAATGCAGTTCCACATTCGGAAGCCATCATCAGCTCCCGTGGCGCCGTGAAATATGTTCTTGAACTGAATGGCGGCAGTGCAAAACGCTACGGCATCAAGACCGGCGATGTCGTTCGAAGCCGCCAGATCGGCAATTAAACCGATATGGGCTGCCGGGTGCATCTTCACCCGGCAAAAGAGTTTCAGTAAACTGGCTCGACGTGGCTCAGAATACGGCACGTCGACATGGACGAAGCCAGGCTGATGGCGATATCGATCGCTTCAACGGAATCAGCCGTTCCTTCAAGATAGATCACATCATTTTCGGCGATTGCCGAAATCTGCGACTTTTCGAGTCCGGACTCAAATGCCAGTGCGGATGTGATCGCCTGGCAAACGCCAGCCATGCGATCGCCGAAAAAGCTTTCCTGTATACCAGACAGATTGAACATGATGCGTTCTCCTTCTCTAGGGACAGTAACGTCTCAAAAACCGATTTGTTCATCTCCGGTTCATCAATTCGTTCATCTTCCATTCATCTTGGAAAATTGGAACCCCCTTTTCGATCACATTTTCGAAGGTCTGGAACCATTTCGTGAGGCCAGCATTTCGCGGCTGTAGCAGGAAAGGAGGAGGTTATGCTCATTGACAAGACGCAACCGTGTCACCATGCGCTGTGGATGAAACCGGTGGCCATCCACCTGCCGCTGTCCGCAGCGGTAGAAATCTACAGCCCCTTGGTGGCGCTAGACATGCTGATGTACCGGTGGCCGGAAGATCACGGGCCGGAATATGCGCAGGCACGGAAGAACTGCCTGGCAGCAGTTTCGGGAAGATGTGACATTGAATTGGCACGGGAATCGTTCCTGATTGCCAGCAGTCACGCCCACATTCTGAACGTCCACTGACATGCCTATAGCCCTTCTGTCATGAAGGGCTCTTTTCTCTTTTCGCATCTTCATGAAGACACGGCTTGTGAGAAACCCGTTCACGGGCGCGATGCGCATGCCGTGTGACATGTGGCTGTCACGCAAACGTTATAATCGGCAGAGACGAATTCCATGGAATCGCCCGGCCAATGCGCCGTGAAAATCTCGGGAGTGGAACTGTACGGCATGGAAACAGTCTTTGGCTTTTGCGCAGCTCTGCTTCTGGCTTTCAATCTCCTCGGCATCGGTCTGGCAGGCTGGCGTCTTTCTCGACCAGGCGGCGGAAACGAACTCACCCGCCAAAAACCGGCGGTCTCCGTCGTGATTCCCCTGCGCGGTATCGAAAACTTCACGCCGCTCACCCTCGCCCGCGCCTTCCAGCTCGACTGGCCGAATTATGAACTGCTGTTTTGTGTGGCTGACGAGTTCGATCCCGTCATCGAGGAAGTCCGCAAGGCGCAAGCCGCGTTTCCCATGGTTCCGGCGCAATTGCTTGTTGGCGATGACCGGATCAGCGCCAATCCGAAGCTGAACAATTGCGTCAAGGGCTGGCGCGAAGCGCACCATGACTGGGTCATTCTCGCCGACTCCAACGTTTTGATGCCTGAGAATTACATCGAGCAGCTGTTGTCGGCCTGGCAGAACGATACGGGTCTTGTCTGCTCGCCACCTCTCGGCTCCCGCCCGGACGGCTTCTGGGCACATGTGGAGTGCGCCTTCCTGAATGGCTCACAGGCCCGCTGGCAATATGCGGCGGAAGCCATCGGCATGGGTTTTGCCCAGGGCAAGTCGATGTTGTGGAACAAGCCAATGCTGGAATCGCGCGGCGGCATTCGTGCTCTGGCAGCAGAAATCGCCGAAGACGCCGCATCGACCAAGCTTGTGAGACAGGCCGGTCTCAAGGTCCGTCTGGTCTCCTCCCCCTTCGAGCAACCGCTTGGAGAACGCCGTGGCGCCGAAATCTGGTCCCGGCAGACACGATGGGCAAGATTGCGCCGCGTGACCTTCCCGCAATATTTCGCACCTGAGATCCTGACGGGCGCACTTCCCCCGCTGGTGCTTTCACTGATCGCCGCAAGCCTTGCCGATATTGACCTTGTTGCAACGACGCTTGCGGTGATCGCCATCATGTATGGGCCGGAACTGATGCTTGCGCTGCTGAATGGCTGGCCAGTGTCTTTCTACACCCTGCCCGCCATGATCGTCCGCGATCTCACCATGCCGCTGATCTGGGCGCGAAGCTGGATCGGTGCACCGGTCGCCTGGCGCGGTAACGTCATGACGATCGGCACAGCGGAGAGCACGCTGGCAGGCCCGTCAAGCGAACGGTGAGACCAATCTCTCGAGAAGCGCCGACAAAAGCTCAGGCTCTGCAGAAGCCGAGCCAAATGCAAACGACCTTTTCCTCACGCCATTTCAGGGACGCACAGAAAAGGGCCATACAATCAGAAACTTCGGAAAATGGTGGCGACCCCTGCAGGACTCGAACCTGCGACCTACTGCTTAGAAGGCAGTTGCTCTATCCAGTTGAGCTAAGGGGCCGAAACGCCGATTGAGTTCGGCGTCAAATAATCTTTAGTGCGTCCAGGGCTGCGTGCGGGTGAAGCGGAAGTTGTCCGTGTAGGACACGACCTTACGCGTCGCTTCCTTCGGCTGGATAACACGATATTCAATACCTTTACGCTGAGCGTAAGCTTCCGCCTGCTCCTGCGTTTCGAACGTCAGCTTGACCTGCTGGTTCATGTCGGACGTGGAGGTGTAACCCATGATCGGATCGATCTTGCGCGGAACCTCGGCGTCGAATTCCAGAACCCAGATATTCGTCTTCGCCTTGCCGGACTGCATGGCTGTTTTTGCAGGGCGATAGATCTTCGCAGACATTTCGAAACGACTCCGGTGAGACGACGGGCTTTTACCCTTTAACGACTATTGGCGTACAGGAACGACGTAACCAAATCGTGTCATGTACGATAAATCTGGAATGGACCGACTCCATGTGAGAGTCAAGCCGCCAGCGGCCATTCGATTCTGTTGTATGGCCCGCATTTGCACGATGGTTTCTGCTGACAATGAAACAATGTGGAAAAAGTCGATTTTTGTTGTTGCGGTATCGAGATGAACCGTGTATCTCCCCACCCATCGCTTCGGCGGAGTGTAGCGCAGTCTGGTAGCGCATCTGGTTTGGGACCAGAGGGTCGGGAGTTCGAATCTCTCCACTCCGACCATCAACATCTTGTTGATGTGATTGGCTTTTCCCAAAAAATCAAAAGTTAGGCTTGATGACTCTCGACAAGAGAGATGCAGGAAATGCGTGCGCCGGTTTCACGGTTGCAGCAGTCGGCAGCACAGGCCGGTATTGTCACCTACCTTGCCGCGATCAGCAGGATCGACGCAGAGCAAAATCTCCCCGTGAATTGCCGTAACGTCATGCGCCACGGCAATTCGAACAATGCTGACAGGCAAAGTGTTTCGGGCAGGTTCACTGCCCGACAAATGTGAAGTAGCCGTAAGTCGCGGCGAAGAAGAGAACGATAGCAGCAATCGTCAGCGCCTTTTTGGCATTCGGCCCAAGCGGCTTGCGCGGCTGTTTCGGTGGCTTCGGCTTGCGGAACTGCACCACGTTGTCGTTCATTGTCTCATGTCCTGCGTATTATTTTTCAGAGGTCACCAGTCAAACCGGCTAACGAAGTAAGCTCGTATGTCTGGCATGTTTCATTTTATCTATAAGCATCGACGACTGTAAGAAATATTACCAAGTTTTCACTTCCCCCTTTCGTCAAGCTGTGCCACTCCCCACAATCAGAGGAATAGAAACAGCAATATCCGAGACAGAAAGACGGCTGGAAACAATCCACCGTGGTATTTCGGGTTTTCCAGGTGATGAAAATGAGCGAAGCAGACGGTAACGGCTCGAACCCGAACAACAACCAGCCCGATTTGCGAGAAATTCTCGGCTCTGCACGGTCGGGCAAGAAAAAATCGCGCCGCTCGATCTACATCGTCGCCGGTCTTTTGCTGGTGGGTGCCGCAGGCGCCTATTATTATCGTTCCGCGACCGCTGGAGTCGCCTATAGCTACACGACAGAGGCTGCCAGACGCGGCGATCTTGCGGTAATCGTCACCTCCACCGGCTCCGTTCAGCCGACGGATCAGGTGGATATATCGAGCGAACTGTCCGGTACCGTGCGCAAGGTCAATGTGACTTATAACTCGCCGGTCAAGGCCGGCGACATCCTGGCCGAACTCGATACGAACAAACTTGAAGCCGACGTGCAGAGCGCCCGTGCCAAGCTTGCCTCCGCCAAGGCAAACGTGCTGAAGGCGCGCGCCGATCTCGGCTCCGCCAAGACATCGCTCGAACGGTTGAAATCTCTGGTGCAGAACCGGGTGTCCAGCCAGCAGGATCTCGATGCAGCCCAGTTCAGCCACGATGCGGCAGCCGCCACGCTAGAGGTCAACGAGGCGACCGTGCTTTCCGCCGAGGCGGATCTGAGACTGGCTGAAGTCAATCTCGGCAAGGCCAAGATCGTTTCGCCGATCGATGGCGTGATCCTGACCCGTGATGTCGATCCGGGTGCTACCGTCGCCTCCTCCCTCAACGCGCCCGTTCTCTTCACCATTGCCGGCGATCTGCGCCACATGGAATTGCAGGTATCCGTCGATGAGGCTGATGTCGGCAAAGTCGAGGCAAGACAGAAGGCCACATTCAATGTGGATGCCTATCCCGACCGTAGCTTCCCCGCAGAAATCGAAACCGTGCGTTTTGCCTCGGAAACGGTCTCCAACGTCGTGACCTACAAGGGCATTCTGACGGTCGACAATGAGGAACTTCTGCTTCGCCCGGGTATGACGGCGACCGCAAACATCGTCGTTGAAGACGTGAAGGATGTGTTGCTGGTGCCGAACTCGGCGCTTCGCTATACCCCGCCGCGTGAATCCGCCTCCCGTGGCGGCGGCCTGATGAGCCTTTTCCGCCCGCCCCGCATGGGCCGTCCGCAAAACCGCGGCGCCAGCGAGGCCGCGGCTGGAAAACGTACGGTCTGGGTGCTGCGCAACAACAACCCGGAATCGGTATCGATTGAAACCGGCTCGACCGATGGCCAGCACACTGTGGTAAAATCCGGCGAACTGAAGGCCGATGACCTGGTGATTACGGACGCATCTGCACGCAACAGCGGCTGACAGAGGAAAACGTCATGCAACAACCGCCGCTCATCGAATTCCGTGATGTCATCAAGCAATACGGCCGTGGCGAAGCGACGATCCGCGCACTGGATGGCGTAAGCCTGTCGATCCACCAGCATGAGTTCGTCGCGATCATGGGTCCGTCCGGTTCAGGTAAATCGACATCCATGAACATCATCGGCTGTCTCGATACACCGACGGCGGGTGAATATCTGTTTCAGGGTGTGCCAACCAGCGGCTTTGACAACGAACATCTGACACTGCTGCGCCGCCATATGCTTGGTTTCGTCTTTCAGGGTTTCAACCTTCTGGCCCGCACTTCGGCGGTGGAAAATGTCGAACTGCCCCTCGTCTATCGCGGCATGAAGGCAGCCGAACGGCGTGAACGCGCCATGGAAGCGCTGGCACAGGTCGGGCTGAAAGGCCGTGAGGATCACACCACCCAGGAGCTTTCCGGTGGCCAGCAGCAGCGCGTGGCAATTGCCCGCGCCATCGTTACCCGCCCTGCTCTTCTTCTGGCCGACGAGCCGACCGGCAATCTCGACACAAAGACCAGCAATGAGATCATGGAACTGATCACCTCGCTCAACCGCGACAAAGGTATCACGGTGGTGATGGTGACGCATGAAGAAGACATTGCTGCCCACGCCAAGCGGCTGTTGCGCTTCGTTGATGGCCATCTTGCCTCCGACAGCGCCGTGACGGAAAAGGAGACGACAGATGTTTCTTGAAACGTCCAGACTTGCGTTGCGCGCCATCAACCGCAACCTGCTGCGCTCTTTCCTGACCGTTCTTGGCGTCGTCATTGGCGTTGCCGCCGTTATCGCCATGGTGACGATCGGCAATGGCACGACGGCACAGGTAAAATCTGAACTGTCGCGCCTCGGCACCAACATGCTGTTCGTCCGCCCAGGCCAGTTTGGCCCCGGCCGTGCCAGCACCGAAGCCAAGCGCTTCGATGATCGCGATGTGGAAGCCATCAGAAACCAGATCAGTGGCGTGCGCGCCGTCGCGCCGCAAAACCGCAGCTCTGCGGCAACGGTCATTTTCGGCGGCAAGAACCATCAGACAAGCGTGATCGGCACGACCAACGATTACCTGATTGCTCAGGACTGGACGATTGCACGCGGGCGTGATTTCCAGCCGGCGGAAGATCGTGGCGGCCAGATCGGCTGCATCATCGGCGAAACCGTGCGACAGGAATTGTTCGGTGCGGAAAATCCCGTTGGCCAGACCATCCGGGTCAGCAACATTTCCTGCCCGGTCATCGGCCTTCTGGCGCGAAAAGGCCAATCCGGCCTGGGCGACGATCAGGATGACACCATCATCATGCCGCTCAAGATCCATCAGCGGCGCATCGGCGGCACGACAACGATTTCCTCTATCATGGTCTCGGCGCAGGACGGCGTTTCGACATCCAAGGTCCAGGCGGACCTGGAGCGCCTGCTGCGCGAACGCCGCCGCATCGGCATTGGCCGCGAAGACGACTTCTCCGTAAACGACATGACGCAAATCGCCTCTGCCATGACAGGAACGACAACGCTGCTGACAGGTCTTCTCGGCGCCGTCGCTGCCGTCAGTCTTCTGGTCGGTGGCATCGGCATCATGAACATCATGCTGGTGTCGGTCACGGAAAGAACCCGCGAAATCGGCATCCGGCTGGCGATTGGCGCGCTGGAAAAGCAGGTCCTCACGCAGTTTCTGGTGGAAGCTGTGATGCTGTCGGCCTTCGGTGGCATTGTCGGCATCTTGACCGGCCTTGGCCTTGCTTATGCCGTCGTCACCTTCCTCAACGTCCCCTTCGTCACCAGCCCGTCGATCATTGTCCTGGCTTTCGCCTTTTCGGCGGCGATCGGCGTGATTTTCGGCTATTTCCCGGCGAGACGCGCCGCAAGCCTGAGCCCGATCGAAGCCTTGCGGCACGAATGAACCTGGCATTTGATGCGGTGTCAGTTTTGAAAAGGGACGCGTATTTCCGCATCCCGGCCTTGCCCGCGTCTCTCGCGATCAAGGACGTGAGAGAACGCCGATCAAGCCAGGAACGACGATGTACGGTTTAAGCAGCGCTGCAGCCTGAATCAAAAAGCGCCGTCAGAGCGGCGCTTTTTTTACACAATGGCTGAAACGATCAGATGCTTGCAGCAGCCTCGCGCTGTTTTGCCAGAGCAGCCAGATCGGCGGGCTTCAATTCGACCGATTCACCGCAGCCGCAGGCAGAGGTCTGATTGGGATTGTTGAAGGTGAAGCCGGAGCGCATTTTCGTGACTTCGAAATCCATCTGCGTTCCCAGCAGATAAAGCACGGCTGATGGCTGTATCCAGACTCTGGCACCATCGAATTCGATCAGATCGTCCTTCGCATCCGGCTCGGTCACGAGGTCGATGGTATATTCCATACCGGCGCAACCACCCTTTTTGATGCCGACGCGCACGCCTTTGGCGTCTGGACCGGAATTTTCGGTGATTGCTTTGACACGCGAGGCCGCAGCCTGCGTCATGGTCATAACTGCAAAGCCCATGGGCTCATTCTCCTTCAACAATCGAGTTCAAGGCTCGATGCTCGATGGATTCGAATTTAATCGTAGCTGAAGGCATCATCAAGGGACGATGCCTGTCAAAATTGGCAAGCGGCTCAATACCAGCCGACAGCGACCTGCGCTTCTTCCGACATGCGGTCGGGCGTCCACGGCGGATCAAAGGTCATTTCAACCGAAACGCCCGACACGCCTTCAACGGCGCCGACCGCATTTTCCACCCAGCCGGGCATTTCGCCAGCGACCGGGCAACCGGGCGCCGTCAGCGTCATGACGATCTTCACCATCCGGTCGTCTTCAATGTCGATCTTGTAAACAAGGCCGAGTTCGAAGATATCAGCCGGAATTTCCGGATCGTACACGGTTTTGAGCGCCGCAATCACGTCGTCGCTGAGGCGCGCCAACTCGTCTGGCGGAATGGTCGAGACCTTTTCCGCAACTTCGGGCGCATCCAGTTTTTTTTCAGTGGCTTCGGCAGTCATGATCCTGATCCTCGATCCTGATCTCAGGCAAAAAATTTGCGTGCATATTCGAGAGCATCCGCCAAAGCGTCCACCTCTGCGCGCGTGTTGTAAAGTCCGAACGACGCCCGGCATGTGGAGGTCACACCGAAGCGTTTCAAGAGCGGCATGGCGCAATGTGTGCCGGCACGTACCGCAACACCACGACGGTCGATCACCATCGACACGTCATGGGCGTGGATTCCTTCGAGTTCGAAGGAGAAGATACCGCCCTTGCCCGGCGCATTGCCGATGATCCGCAGCGAATTGATCGACTGCAGCCGTTCAGTGGCATAAGCGGCCAGATCGGCCTCATGCGCGGCAATCGCAGCGCGACCGATACCATCCATGTAATCCAGCGCGTAACCAAGGCCGATCGCCTGGACGATCGGTGGCGTACCCGCTTCGAAACGGTGCGGCGGATCGTTATAGGTGATCGTGTCCTCGGACACGTCGAGGATCATTTCCCCACCACCCTGGAACGGCCGCATCTCCTTCAGGCGGTCGGCCTTGCCGTAAAGCACGCCGATACCCGATGGGCCGTAAAGCTTGTGGCCGGTCATCACATACCAGTCGCAATCGATATCGCGCACATCGACAGGCATATGCACAGCGCCCTGGCTGCCGTCAACCAGAACCGGAATGCCACGCTCATGCGCAATGCGGCAGATTTCCTTCACCGGAACGACCGTGCCGAGCGCATTCGACATGTGGGTGATGGCAACGAGCTTGGTGCGCTCAGTCAGGCTCTTTTCAAAAGCCTCGATATGAAACGCACCATCGTCGTCCACCGGCACCCAGACCAGCTTGGCGCCCTGCCGTTCGCGAATGAAATGCCACGGCACGATGTTGGAGTGATGCTCCATGATCGAGATGACGATCTCGTCGCCCTCGCCGATCTTCGGCATGCCGTAACCGTAGGCAACCGTATTGATCGCCTCGGTCGAGGATTTGGTGAACACGATCTCGTCCACCGAGCCGGCATTCAGGAAACGTCGCACCTTTTCGCGCGACGCCTCATAAGCATCGGTTGCCGCATTGGAAAGAAAATGCAGGCCGCGGTGGACGTTCGCGTACTCGTTTGCATAGGCATGCGAAACGGCATCGATGACCACCTGCGGCTTTTGTGCGGACGCGCCGTTGTCCAGATAGACCAGCGGCTTGCCATAGACCTCGCGCGAAAGGATCGGAAAATCCTTCCGCACGGCTTCAACGTCATAAGGGGCCGCTACGACGGCGCGTTCGCTATCAGGCATGATTTTCCAGCCAGCCGGAAATGATTTCTTCCAGCGCCTCTACCAGATTTTCTTCTTCCAGTTCCTCGACGATCTCGGCCACGAAAGCGTTGACGAGCATTGCCCGTGCCTTTGCCTTCGGCACGCCACGCGCCATCAGGTAATAGAGGTGGTTGTCGCTGATATCGGCAACCGTCGCACCGTGGCCGCACTGAACGTCGTCCGCGAAGATTTCAAGTTCCGGCTTGGCCGAGAACTCGCCATCGTCAGACATCAGCAGCGTGTTGCACGACATCTTGGCATCGGTCTTCTGGGCATCGGGCGCAACCCGGATCATGCCCTGGAAGATGCCCTTCGCACGGTCGAAAACGACGTTGCGGAAGATTTCCGTCGAGGTCGTGTTCGGCACGTTGTGGCCGAGAACCATGGTCACATCGGTGTGCGTTTCGCCGCCCAGCAGGTTGACACCACGAACGGTGAGATCCGTGCCCTCACCTTCAACATCGATGCGCAGTTCCTGGCGTACCAGTTTGCCGCCGGCATTGATGATGAACAGGCGAAGCTTGGCTTCGGCACCCAGCTTGATGCGGAGCTGGCCAAGATGGATATCGGCTGCACCCTGCTGCTGCAGAATGATCCAGGTTGCTTCCGCACCATCGTCGACAACGATGTCGCTGACGGACGAAACGAAAGCCGCACCATCAGTCACCGACAGGTGACGTTCGATGATCGTTGCCTTGGAACCCTTGCCGAAACGGACCGGGAAACGGCTGTGCACCTGGCCAGCGCCGTGAACGGCCTGCAATTCGATCGGCTTTTCGATGTCGGCTTCCGCCGGAATATCGAGCGTCAGACCGTCGCGAACGAAGCTGCCGTTGATACGGCCGATTGCGTCATCCTTGCTGGCTTCGGCAAGACCGGCCGCAGCCGAACCGTCTAGCAGGTTGTTGGCAAAGCTCGAAACCGTCACGCCCTCGATCTTGCCGAGCGCCGATGCGCCATGCAGCACATAGGCAACGGAAGAACCGGCAACGGCAGGAGACTGCTTTTCGATCACGGGTGCCGGCGCATCCTCGGGGATAGCGCGCAGCAGGCTTTTCAGATCGGTATAGTGCCATGCCTCGATACGACGGGTCGGAAGACCACCCGTCTTCAGATCGTCAAACAGCACGTCACGGGCGGCAACCACCGCACCATCGCCCGGCAATTCGCTGAACTTGGCGGTATAGGCATCGACAAGCGCGCTTTCAGCGGGTGTCAGCCGGTTGGTAGCTTGAATGTTCATGGACATCACCTCCTGGCCTCTTGATTAGGCCGCTTCACCGATGATGTCGGCGTAACCGTTGTTTTCCAGCTCGAGCGCCAGTTCCTTGTCGCCAGAACGGATGATCTTGCCCTTGTAGAGAACATGAACGCTGTCCGGAACGATGTAGTCGAGCAGGCGCTGGTAGTGGGTGATGACGATGGTTGCGCGGTCCGGAGACTTCAGCGCGTTAACGCCATCGGCAACGATCTTCAGCGCGTCGATGTCGAGACCGCTATCGGTTTCGTCGAGAACGCAAAGCTTCGGCTCCAGAAGCGCCATCTGTAGGATTTCGGCGCGCTTCTTTTCACCGCCGGAGAAGCCGACGTTGAGCGGACGCTTCAGCATGTCCATGTCGATCTTCAGATCGCCGGCAGCTTCCTTCACCTTCTTGATGAAGTCAGGCGTCGTCAGTTCGGCTTCGCCGCGTGCCTTGCGCTGCTCGTTCATGGCAACCTTGAGGAACTGCATGGTGGCAACGCCGGGGATTTCGACCGGGTACTGGAAGGCCAGGAAGATACCCTTGGCAGCGCGCTCTGCAGCGTCCAGTTCGAGAATGCTTTCGCCGTTATACAGGATGTCACCGGACGTGACTTCATAGTCTTCGCGGCCCGACAGGATGTAGGAGAGCGTCGACTTGCCCGAACCGTTCGGGCCCATGATGGCGGCAACTTCGCCAGCGGCAACCTTCAGGTTCAGACCCTTGATGATCTCGGTTTCGGTGTCGGCGATCTTTGCGTGCAGGTCGATGATTTCAAGCATGGTTTTTTCCTAGAATAGTGTGATCGAGTGGTGCGCGAAAACCGCGCACTCAGGGTCGTGTCCGTCTGAAGATCAGCCCACCGAGCCTTCGAGCGAGATGCCGATCAGCTTCTGAGCTTCAACGGCGAATTCCATCGGCAGCTCCTGAATGACTTCCTTGACGAAGCCGTTGACGATCAGAGCGATCGCCGCTTCCTCGGGAATACCGCGCTGCAGGCAGTAGAAGAGCTGGTCTTCGGAAATCTTCGAGGTGGTCGCTTCGTGCTCGAAATGCGCCGAAGAGTTCTTCGCCTCGATGTAGGGCACGGTGTGGGCGCCACACTTGTCGCCGATCAGCAAGCTGTCGCACTGCGTGAAGTTACGCGTGTTGGTCGCCTTGCGGTGTGCCGAAACCTGACCGCGATAGACGTTCTCCGAGAAACCGGCAGCAATACCCTTGGCGATGATGCGGCTCGACGTGTTCTTGCCGAGGTGGATCATCTTGGTGCCGCTGTCGATCTGCTGATGACCGTTGGAAACGGCAATCGAGTAGAACTCGCCACGGCTGTCGTCGCCGCGCAGGATGCAGGACGGGTACTTCCAGGTGATGGCAGAACCGGTTTCAACCTGTGTCCAGGAAATCTTCGAACGGTTGCCGCGGCAATCGCCACGCTTGGTCACGAAATTATAGATGCCGCCCTTGCCTTCCTTGTCGCCCGGATACCAGTTCTGGACGGTGGAATACTTGATTTCGGCATCATCGAGTGCCACGAGTTCGACCACGGCGGCGTGAAGCTGGTTCTCGTCGCGCTGCGGTGCGGTGCAGCCTTCCAGATAGGAAACGTAGGCGCCTTCTTCACAGATGATGAGCGTGCGCTCGAACTGACCGGTGTTCTTCTCGTTGATACGGAAGTACGTGGAAAGCTCCATCGGGCAGCGAACGCCCTTCGGCACGAACACGAAGGAACCGTCGGTGAAGACCGCCGAGTTCAGCGTCGCATAGAAGTTGTCCGTTGTCGGAACGACCGAGCCGAGATACTTCTTCACCAGCTCCGGATATTCGCGGATCGCTTCGGAGATCGACATGAAGATCACGCCGGCCTTCGCCAGTTCCGCCTTGAAGGTGGTCACAACCGACACGCTGTCGAACACGGCATCAACCGCGACCGGGCGCTTTTCAACGCCAGCGAGGATTTCCTGTTCCTTCAGCGGAATGCCGAGCTTTTCGTAGACCTTCAGCAGCTCCGGATCGACTTCATCCAGCGACTTCGGGCCAGGAGCGGACTTCGGTGCGGCATAATAATAGAGATCGTTGAAATCGATCTTCGGATAGCTGACGCGAGCCCATGTCGGCTCTTCCATTGTCAGCCAGCGCTTGTACGCCTCAAGGCGCCATTCCAGCATCCATTCCGGCTCCTGCTTTTTTGCAGAAATGAACCGGATTACCTCTTCGGAAAGGCCTTTCGGGGCCTTGTCGACTTCGATCTGAGTTTCGAAGCCGTATTTATACTGGTCCACATCGATCTGGCGGACCTGATCGATCGTTTCCTGAACCGCAGCCATGTCGTTCTCCAATCTCGCCGGAGCAAAGGTCCGGTGGCTTGTCAACGTATCAAGGCGGAAAGCCGCCTTCATCCATCTTCGGGCAAATTATTCCGGGCCATGCAGGCGGACGGAACTCTTCACCCATGTAGGTGCGGGATGGCGTTTTTCACACATCCCGGCAAGCGGAAATTTGATATTCCGCAATTCTTTACCGCGCTTTCACGCCGCCTGTCCGGCCGGCTTGCGCCGCCCGGCTATTTTTCCGAACGCCGCAAGCGTGCGCTCGATATCGTTTTGCGTCGTCGCATGGCCGAGCGAAATTCTCAGCGCGCCGAGCTTGGGGTCATGCCCCATCGCCGTCAGAACATGGCTCTCGCCAACTTTTCCGGACGAGCAGGCCGATCCGGCCGAAAGGGCGATACCTTCGATGTCGAAAGCGATCTGCCCCGTTTCCGCTTTCAGTCCCGGAAGCGTGAAGAAGGTGGTGTTGCAAACCCGCGCCCCACTCTCGCCGTGGATCACCACGTCGGCGGCGGCAACGCGCATACCGGCCTCAAGCGCCGTCCGCAGATCGGATAGACGCAGCGTTTCCGCTTCCAGATTTTTGACCGCATCGGCAGCAGCCGCACCGAACCCAAGAATCGACAGCGTATTTTCAGTGCCGGAACGATGACCCTTTTCCTGCCCGCCGCCATGGATCAGCGGCCGAGGCATCATCACTTCACCGCGCGACACCAGGGCACCTGCCCCCTTCGGCCCGCCAAGCTTGTGGGACGAGAGAATGAGGAAGTCCGCATCCAGTGCTGCAATATCAAGCGGGATGCGCCCTGCAGCCTGAACCGCATCGACAACCATCAACCCGCCTGCGGCATGCACGAGCCTCGCGGCCTCGACAACGGGCTGAACGATGCCGGTCTCGTTGTTCACCAGCATGCAGGCAACCATCGGCAGGCCGGACGACGCATCATGTCCAGCCAACAGGGTCTCAAGCGCGGCTAGGTCGAGAACACCGGATGCCGTAACGGGAACTTCCGTAACGTTATCCTTGCTGAACCGGCCGCCTTCACGAACCGCAGGGTGTTCGATGGCGGAAACATAGAGGTGGCCCATCCGCAATGGAGCGCGACCCATCTTGAAATCCGGTGTCAAAACCAGATTGGCCGCTTCGGTCGCACCGCTGGTAAACGTCACATTCGGCGCTTGCGCGCCAGCAAGGGCAGCAACCTCGCGGCGAGCAGCCTCAACGGCCGCGCGTGCAGCGCGCCCTTCCCTGTGAACAGACGAAGGATTACCAGACATATCAAGAGCTTCGACAAGCACGTCCCGCACGGCAGGCCGCAACGGCGCCGTGGCGTTCCAGTCCATATATGTGCGAGTCAAAACCGTCATGACGGAACAGCTTCCGCTAATCTTCCATGCGCCGAAACGCATTTTCCTTGAAATTTCAGTTGTGCTTGCCTTATGACACGAGCCGAGTGCTTTAGCACACACAAAGTTTCGAATTGTTCTAAACTGCGTTCTAGAAAAGCTGACAGACTTCGTCAAGTCTTATCGCCAGAAGATCGCCGCCAGGAACAAAAAAACACGACCGGAGTACCAATGCCCGAAGTCATCTTTAACGGCCCGGCGGGTCGCCTCGAAGGCCGTTATCAGCCCTCCAAGGAAAAGAGCGCACCGATCGCGATCATTCTGCACCCGCACCCACAGTTCGGCGGCACGATGAACAACCAGATCGTCTACCAGCTCTTCTATCTTTTCCAGAAGCGCGGCTTCACGACGCTCCGTTTCAACTTCCGCTCCATCGGCCGCAGCCAGGGCGAGTTCGACCATGGCGCCGGTGAACTGTCCGACGCGGCATCCGCGCTCGACTGGGTGCAGAGCCTGCATCCGGACAGCAAGAGCTGTTGGGTCGCCGGTTACTCCTTCGGCGCGTGGATCGGCATGCAGCTTCTGATGCGCCGTCCAGAAATCGAAGGTTTCATGTCGATTGCACCGCAGCCGAACACCTACGACTTCTCGTTCCTCGCCCCCTGCCCGTCGTCCGGCCTCATCATCAACGGTGATTCCGACAAGGTCGCACCGGAGAAGGACGTCAATGGTCTGGTTGAAAAGCTGAAGACCCAGAAGGGTATTCTGATCACGCATCGGACCGTTCCCGGCGCCAACCACTTCTTCAATGGCAAGGTGGATGAGCTGATGGGCGAGTGCGAGGATTACCTCGACCGTCGCTTGAACGGCGAACTGGTGCCGGAACCGGCTGCCAAGCGTATCCGTTGATAATAAACCAGTTACACTCAAAACCGCCGGTCATCCCGGCGGTTTTTGTTTGGGCTGATCTGGCCGGGCCGCCGCCCGTCACGGCATGTTTTCAGGCAGGCTCACGCCGTCGCCAGAACACCGCCGGTGACCGGCTCTGCCACCCCTGTCGTACCGGGATAGGTCAGCGGCAATCCCTTCAGAGACCGAACCGCGAGATAGGCCCAGGCTTCCGCCTCCATCGCCCCACCATCGAAACCGGCATCCTCCGCCGCGATGACCTTGGCATCCTTTTCGGCGGCCTGTGCGGCAAACTCTGCCATGATAACAGGATTGAGACGGCCACCACCACAGACCACATAGGTTTTGGCCGCTTCCGGAAGATAGCTGGCGGACTTGAGAATAGCCGTACCGGTCAGGTGCGCCAGCGTGCGCGCGCCATCACCCAGCGAAACCTCGCCCTTCTGCGGCGGCAGGAAATCGCTGCGGTCGAGCGAGCGGCGAATATTGGCCGAAAAGAACGGGCTTTCCATGTAGCGGGTCACAAGCGGAGGCACGACCTTTCCGCTCGCGGCAACCTTGCCGCCCTTGTCGAAGGTCTTTCCGGTATGCGCCTCGATCCACTGGTCGATCAACATGTTGCCCGGCCCACTGTCGAAGGCCGCAAGCCGCCCATTGTCGCCAATGAAAGTGAGATTGGAAATGCCGCCGATGTTGACGAAGACGGCAGGCGTTGCAAAACCCTCGGGCAGATTGGCAGCAAGTGCGGCGTGATAGGCGGGAATAAGCGGCGCGCCCTGCCCGCCATGCACCATGTCGTTGGCACGCATGTCATAGACGACGTCGATCCCGGTTTCTTCGGCCAACAGCGGACCGTCACCGATCTGCACCGTCAGCGCCTCATCCGGCCTATGCAGCACGGTCTGCCCGTGAAAACCGATCACATCGATCTGGTCTGCCTGAAGCTTGTGGCGGTGCAGGAAGGATTTGACCGCCGCCGCATGCGCAAGCGTCAGCTTGCGTTCGGCATCGCCAAGATCCTCGGGGCGTTCGCGACGTTCGCGGATCGACTTGGCGGTCGTGAGTGCTTTTTGCCAGATGGCGCGCAAATGCGGATCATAGGGAAAATAGCCACTCGGTCCATGCCGCACGATGCTTTCGCCATCCGTGTGCAAAAGCGCAATATCGATGCCGTCCATCGATGTTCCGCTCATAAGACCGATCGCCGTTTTTACGTCACCCACGCGTCATTCTCCCGTCCGAAGGAATCATCATTGTACGATTCGCCAATATTCATGGCCGAAACGGGTGCACTTTTCAAAAAACAATGATAAATCCGCCGCGTTCATTGGCTCCCAATGACGACAAAGATCCAATCAGAAAGAAAAAGGTCATGTCCAGGTTCAAGTCCGATTTCCTCCGCACGCTCGACGAGCGCGGCTTCATTCACCAGATCTCCGATGAGGCAGGTCTCGACGAACTGTTCGCCAAGGAAACTGTGACTGCCTATATTGGCTATGATCCGACGGCATCCAGTTTGCACGTCGGCCACCTGACCCAGATCATGATGCTGCACTGGCTGCAGCAGACCGGCCACCAGCCGATCTCCCTGATGGGCGGCGGCACCGGCATGGTCGGCGATCCCTCCTTCAAGGAAGAAGCTCGCAAGCTGATGACGATCGACATGATCGAGGACAACATTACCTCGCTCAAGCACGTCTTCGCCAACTACCTCGATTACGATCGCAAGCCGAACCCGGCACTGATGATCAACAACGCCGACTGGCTGCGTGGTCTGAACTACCTCGAATTCCTGCGCGACGTCGGCCGCCATTTCTCGGTCAACCGCATGCTGTCCTTCGACAGCGTGAAGACTCGCCTTGACCGCGAACAGTCGCTGTCCTTCCTCGAGTTCAACTACATGATCCTGCAGGCCTACGACTTCGTCGAGCTGAACCAGCGCGTCGGTTGCCGCCTGCAGATGGGTGGTTCCGACCAGTGGGGCAATATCATCAACGGTATCGACCTTGGTCACCGCATGGGTACGCCGCAGCTTTACGCGCTGACCTCGCCTCTGCTGACCACGTCTTCCGGGGCAAAGATGGGCAAGTCGGCCTCCGGTGCGGTCTGGCTCAATAAGGACCTGTTGCCGGTCTACGACTTCTGGCAGTACTGGCGTAACACCGAAGACGCCGACGTCGTGCGTTTCGCAAAACTCTTCACCACGCTGCCGATGGACGAGATCGCCCGCCTTGCAGCACTCGGTGGTTCGGAGATCAACGAAGCGAAGAAGATCCTCGCAACGGAAGTCACTGCGATCCTGCATGGCCGCGCTGCCGCCGAAGAAGCTGCGGAGACCGCACGCAAGACCTTCGAAGAAGGTGCACTTGCGGAAAACCTGCCGTCCATCGACGTTCCGGCAGCCGAACTCGAATCCGGCGTTGGCCTGCTGTCGCTGATCGTTCGCGCTGGCCTGGCCGGATCGAATGGCGAAGCTCGCCGCCACGTTCAGGGCGGCGCCGTCAGAATCAACGACAAGGCCATGGCCGATGAGCGCCAGACGATCGGCTCCGGTGAGATCACCGCCGATGGCGTCATCAAGCTTTCGGTCGGCAAGAAAAAGCACGTTCTCGTTCGCCCGGCATAAGCCGCGCAAAACGACATCAAAAAATGAGGGCCGCGAAAGCGGCCCTTTTTATTGGTTATTGGAACTCGAATATCTGCCGGAAGACGCCCGGCGCGATCAGCGACAGAGGATTGATCGTTAGCGTTGGCTGGTTCGCCTGCCCTGAAAGCTTGAAGGTGATGCCGAGCAGACCACGATCACGGCCATTGCCGAGGAAGATACCGATGAACGGCAACTCGCCGAACAGACGGTTCAGGCCATAAGCCGGCATGAAGGTGCCGGTCATTTCCATCCTGCCGCTCTGGTCTTTCAACAGGCCCTGGAAGGTCGCGCCGATCTGTTCGCCTCTCACCACACCGTTTTCGACAGCAATCGAGCCGTTGACGTAGACGATCCGCGCAAACCCACGCTGAAACTTTTCCGAGCTTACATCGATGTTGCGGCGAACAGCCGTGTTGAGGCTGCGCCCGTCTTCACCTGTCGGCGTCGCAACGATATCCTGCAGCTTGGCCTCGTTGACGACGGAGAAGTTGCGCAGGTCGAGCGAACCGCTCCAGGACGTGCCGTTGCTGGTCGTCAGCGCCAGATTGACGAGGCCGCCACGCAGACGCGTATAAAGATCGGCAAAGCGGGCAAGCGAACCGGCATCGCTGCTTGTCAGCGTGATGGTGCCTGATGACGCCTTGTTGGTGGTCTGCGCCACGACGGCCTGGCCATTGCCCGTTACACCGCGAAAATCGACCGAGCGTATCTGGCCTTCGCGCAGATTGACGTCCGCATTGACGTTGGAGAGAACCTCGTTGTTGAAGCCGTAGACCTTGTCGATCTGCGCCTTGATGGCGAGCGAGGGCTGCGAACGAGGCGTACCATCCCCGGTGCCTGCGGGATTGCGCAATTTGGAAATCAGGGGCCGAAGGTCGATCGATTTTCCGTTTGCGGTGATGATGTAACTGTTCTTGGATGCAACGACAGAAACAGCATAATCGTCGGAAGACGATAGTTTCAGCCGGTCGAGATCTGCGGAAATCAGACCGTTCTTGTTGAAGGCAATATTGCCGGCCGCGCCAAAGCCGTCACCATCGAGCGAAAAGTCATTGATGTTCGTACGGCCATCGACCGTCTCCATCGAAAACTCCGCGCTGGCGGGGATACCGATCCCCTTGCTCCAGCCGATGCCCGGCAGGATGATCGATGCTCGGGTGAGATCGAGCTTGACCTCCTGATGCTTGGGATCGGCCCCGCTGACCTCCAGCGTCGTGGTGCCGCCAAGAACCGTCGTCAGCTCCGGCGCAAGTTTCGCCACCTGATTTTCGTTCAGAGACGCCTTGAGGGCGAGCTGACGGGGAACGTTGCCGTTCTTGCGCACGGGTTCCGTCAGCGCGATGTCCATCGGCACGTCGTCGATCCGTCCTTTGCCCTGCAGCACGAGCTGCTGATCGTTCAGCGTCATCGTGCCGTCAACCGCCGTCACGCTGCGACCGGCAAAAGGCCGCGCCAGTGCCAGCCCCTTGAGGTTCAGCTCCGCCGACCAGACCGGTGGTGGCGGGGCCTGACTGCTCAGCAAACCGACCACGAGCTTTGCGTGGGCTTTGACGTCACCGGTAAAATCTTCCGGTGTGAACTCGGTATCCTTGAGCGCATTGATCGGGTGAAAGGTGGCAAGCTCCGCCACCGCATCCGCAGCCCCGGCAATGTTCAGGTCGAGATTGGCAAGCAGCGGTTTCTCATACACCGAATCGATCGAAAAACGGCTGTTTTCCAGCGTCAGGGAACGATTGGACGGGAAGTAAGACGTCGCCCGCGAAATATCAACATCGATCTCTTCGCCGGAAAGCTGGAAATGGGCACTGGCATCCCGCAACGGCGGAATGTTGCCCGTGGTGTTCAACCGCGTATCGGCAATATCGAAGCGGATCTGCATCTCGCTTTTGCCGAGAATCAGCGGGCAACCGGGACCGCACATGCGTCCCTGCGGAATGAACACCGCGATCGAACCATTGGTGACGGTTCCGCCGAACAGGTTCGACACCACCCAGTCGCGCGGCTTGTGCGCCATCCAGAACGGCCAGAGCTGCTTGACCGCCGTTGCCTCCATTTTCGGGATCTGGCCGCCGAAGCTGATTTCAGGTGAACCCTGTTCTCCAAAACGGATCTTGAGCGACCCCGCCATGTCACCGAGCGGAGAGCTGACATAGAGCGAGGAGATATCCAGTTGCCTTGTCGCAGCCGTGAACTGCCCGTCAGCTTTCAGATTGAAAGGAACCGGCGGCTCGCCGGAAGCCTCTGCCGACGCCACGGCATTGTCGATCCTCAAGGCAAGACCGAAACCCTCGTCCGTGTCCTTGATCTCTCCAGCAATCGGAAGGATCGTTCGACCGAACTCGAGCCGCGAATTGTCGATCGCCAGCGACGTGTTGGCAAAGTCGTACCGCGCATTGATCGTGCCACCGGAGACCGGCTGGGCTTCCCCGGCGATCAGCAGCGTACCGTTTCCCACGCCCAGAGAAACCGAAAGCTGCGGCTCACGCCCCTCTCCGCCGCGATGGGCGGCGATATTCACACCCGCCTTGACGTTCAGGCCTTCGTGCAGGCTGCCTTGCGGATCGTATTTCTCAAGCAGCGGCCCGACATCGAAACCATCGAGACGGGCCTGGAAACCTTCGATGACCCCACCGGTCCCCGATGTCTTGAGCGACAGGCTGGCAACCTCGTTGTTGAAGATCGCTTCGCCATCGATGGTGTAACCACCCTCCGCATCCGGCGAGAGGGACAGCTCCTGCAACTGGATCGTCCGTAACTTGCCCTCGTTGCTGGGGGGCAGATGCACCGAGACATCCGAAATGGTGATCTGCTCCGTGCCGCTGACCCGGAATGCCTGTGCAAAATTATCGAGCTGCGTGAATGCCGATTGCAGGGCATCCGGGATCGCGTCGATCTTGATCTTGGTGGGATCAAAGCCATTGCCCTTGGGCAGAAGCGCTGTATCGAGTTCCATCCCGTCAGCTTCAAGGCTCTGTACGGAAACACGGCCGGCAAGAAGCGCCAGCGGATCGAGCGCCATACCAATGGCACGCGCCCGGCTCATGTGCTGGCCGGAGGCCTGATCGATGATATCGACGTCACGCGCCACAAGCGCCAGCCGCAACCCGGTTGAAAAGCGAATGGCCGAAGAGCCGATGCGGGCGCTGTAATGGGGACCAAGCGCTTTTTCCAGCGCCTGCTGCGCCTGTGCCGACAGGGTTTTGTCGATAGAGCCGGTCTCTACCGACAGGATGATGCCGCCAATCGACAGGAAAGCGAGAACGAAAAGGGCCGTAAATATCTTCGTGAAAGTGCGCAGCATCGAACGCGGCGCCGGGCAATGCACGATGATCGGATCTTCGGCCTTTGCCGAAGGAAGATCGTGCAGCCGAACGATATCGCGCTTGCCGAACGTGACCCTTTCACCCCGTATTTCCGCCATACGCCCGTGTCTGCTCCCGGAAAGCTTTTGTTTCGCCGCAATACTGGACGACGCTTCGTTTCGCTATATACCGAATCTGGTGAGTTTCACTCAACATCCCGGTGAAAGAAAGGTGGATTATGACAGATACGACGATCGGCAGCCCAGCTCCTGACTTCACTCTACCGCGCAATGGCGGCGGAACGGTGACACTGACCGACCTCAAGGGCAAGGCAGTCGTACTTTACTTCTACCCGAAGGACGATACGTCCGGCTGCACGGCTGAAGCCATCGATTTCAGCGCGCTCGGCGCACAGTTCGAGGCAGCCAATACGGTTGTGATTGGCATCTCGCCCGATTCTGTCAAAAGCCACGACAAATTCGCTGCAAAACACTCGCTGACCGTGATGCTGGCGGCAGACGAAGAAAAGACCGTCGCCGAAGCCTACGGCGTCTGGAAGGAAAAAAGCATGTACGGCAAGAAATACATGGGCGTCGAGCGCACGACCTTTCTCGTCGCACCCGACGGCACCATTGCCGAAATCTGGAACAAGGTGAAGGTTGCCGGACACGCCGAGGCTGTTCTGGACGCTGCCAAAAAGCTCTGACATCGCTTTTGGTGTGCCTGACACGACGGGCGACGTACGCGCCCGCCACTTACCGCTTATACTATTCCTGCCGGAACGGTCCGGCAGGGAGTCTCCGACATTTGGTCATGACGGTTTCAGCACGTGGCAGCCACATGTAATCTCGCCTTTGCGGAAGCCGACCTCACGCCCTCCTCCCACCGATCCCTGACAGCCATCCGCCAGAGCTGAAACGCTGATCTGGCAAGCATTCCCGGCTCCATGGCAAAACTTCGTTAACCTTAACGAAATATGATTTTCTCTGGCACACGGACAGGCTGGAGAGAGATTTTGGCTCAGACGGCAGAACAACCGGGGTTCGGAAAGAAGCGAAAGCAGCACGTCCTGATTCTGGCAAGCGGCGACAGGGTAAGGCATCTGACGATACGCCCCTGGATGACTGCTCTCGCCGTTTCCGTGGCTGGCGCTTTGTCGCTCGCCTATCTCGGCGCAACGTCCTACCTTATTCTCAGAGACGATCTGATCGGCGCGACAATGGCGCGACAGACACGCATGCAGCACGATTATGAAGACCGGATTGCGGCCTTGCGCGCGCAGGTGGACCGCGTCACATCACGCCAATTGCTCGATCAGCAAGTTGTTGAAAGAAAAGTCGAAAAACTTCTTGATCAGCAGACCGCCCTCACCTCCCGACATGGGCGCATGAGCGAGTTGATGGAGCGTGCCGAAAATGCCGGCATCACGCCTGCTGCCACTCCCTCGGCCTTCTCCAACGCACTTCTTCCAGAAAAAAGCGCCGACAAGGGACGCGGCGTTTCCGCCATCGAAAAGCTGATGCAGCCCGACAAGGCACCCAAATCCGAAAAGCAGGTGTTTTACGCGCCGGGTAGCGGCGAGACACCTTCCGACCGCGCCGACCGGATTTTCTCCAAAGTCACGCTGTCTTTGAAAGACATCGAACGCCAGCAGATATCGCGAATCGCTGAACTCACCGCCGACGCCGAAAACAAGGCGACAGCGATGCAGGACATCATTCGCCAGGCAGGCCTGAAAATTGACGAAGCCGGAAACCAGGATGTTGGTGGCCCCTATGCCGCCCCGCAACCGGCTGAAAACGACCCTTTCAATGTCTCACTCGCCAGCCTGGACAACGCACTCAACCGGCTCGATCTCGTCAAGGAAACCGCAACCGGCATGCCGTTTGGCAACCCCGCTCCCGGCCGCACCATCACCAGCCGCTTCGGCAACCGTCTCGATCCCTTTCTCGGTCGGCCAGCATTGCATACGGGTATCGACTTTCGTGCCGAGACCGGCGCCAACGTCAAGGCAACCGGCGCGGGTACCGTCGCAATCGCTGAAAACTCCGGCGGTTACGGTAATATGGTCGAGATCGATCACGGTCAGGGCGTATCCACCCGCTTCGGTCACCTGTCCGCCATTCTGGTCAAGCCCGGCGACAAGATCGACACCGGCGACGTGATCGGCCGCGCCGGCAGCACAGGCCGTTCCACCGGCCCGCACATCCACTACGAAGTTCGCCGCAATGACGCGCCAGTCGATCCGATGCGCTTTCTTGTTGCCGGATCGGAGCTGAAAACATATCTCAAATAAGAGTAGCGATTTTATCGCGGATTTTTCTCTTGTTTTAGACAATCTCCGGAAAATTGCTTGAAAGCGCATGTAGCTTGGCCTGCATGACGTCTTTAAAGCACAATCACCCGTTGTTTCCTTGACTTTCAGGCGTTTTAGGCATATCCCCGCGCCACAGTCTTGCAGGCGCTTTCGCCGCATGCGGGCGTTCTTATTGAACCAGAACGGAAAAAGTTCTTCCTTTGACAACATTCTCTGATCTTGGCCTGAGCCAAAAAGTTCTTTCCGCTATTGCAGATGCCGGCTACACAACGCCGACGCCCATTCAGGCGGGCGCTATTCCGCCTGCGCTGGAAAGACGCGATATCTGTGGCATCGCACAGACCGGAACGGGGAAAACGGCTTCCTTCGTTCTGCCGATGCTCACCCTTCTGGAGAAGGGCCGCGCACGCGCCAGAATGCCGCGTACGCTGATTCTCGAGCCGACGCGCGAACTCGCAGCGCAGGTTGCCGAAAACTTCGAAAAATACGGCAAGAATCACAAGCTGAACGTCGCGCTGCTGATCGGCGGCGTCTCCTTCGAAGAGCAGGACCGCAAGCTTGAGCGTGGCGCAGACGTGTTGATCTGCACCCCCGGCCGCCTTCTCGACCATTGCGAGCGCGGCAAGCTTCTGATGACCGGTGTCGAAATTCTCGTCATCGATGAAGCCGACCGCATGCTGGACATGGGCTTCATTCCGGACATCGAGCGCATTGCGAAGATGATTCCATTCACCCGCCAGACGCTGTTCTTCTCGGCAACCATGCCACCGGAGATCCAGAAGCTTGCGGACCGCTTCCTGCAGAACCCGGCCCGTGTCGAAGTAGCCAAGCCTTCTTCGACGGCAAAAACGGTTGCCCAGCGCATCGTTGCTGCGCACAACAAGGATTATGAGAAGCGCGCCATGCTGCGCGACCTGATCCGTGCCGAAGAACAGGAACTGAAGAACGCCATCATCTTCTGCAACCGCAAGAAGGATGTCTCCGATCTGTTCCGCTCGCTTGACCGGCACGGTTTCTCGGTCGGCGCTCTGCATGGTGACATGGATCAGCGTACGCGCATGACCATGCTGCAGAACTTCAAGGACGGAAACCTGAAACTGCTCGTCGCGTCCGATGTCGCGGCACGCGGTCTGGATATTCCTGACGTCAGCCACGTCTTCAACTTCGACATTCCGATCCATTCGGAAGACTACGTTCACCGCATCGGCCGTACCGGCCGCGCTGGGAGGTCGGGTAAGGCCTTTACCATCGTCACGAAAAGCGACACGAAGTATCTCGATGCCATCGAAAAACTGATCGGCGAAAACATCGAGTGGCTGAACGGCGACCTTTCCGCCCTGCCCGCCCCCATGGAAAGCCACGACAACGGTGGACGTCGCGGCAACAAGGAACGTGGCGGCAAGGGTCGCGACAAAAACCGTCGTGACAACACGCAGCAGAACGAAACAATCAACAAGGGCGCACAATCCGCAACGGAAGCGGATGTCGCGGTTCACGGAGAAGACAAAGTGAAGGCAGAACGCAAAGCGGAAAAAGCGCCCCGTCATTCCGATCGCCGCAGCCCTGGCCACGCCAACGACGACAACCGCGACCGTCGCCGTCATTACCGTGACCACGACGATGGCCCGACACCGGTTGGCTTCGGCGACGACATTCCGGCATTCATGCTGATCGTGGCAAACGCCAAGAGCTGATCTGCCGGAAGGGCAAACGATGACCTCTCCTGGCAAACCGGGCCTCGATTTTCCTGGCGTCGGCGCTGGTCTCGTTATTCTGCGCGATGAAAAACTGCTGCTTTGCCGGCGCGTAAAGGCGCCGGAAGCAGAACACTGGAGCATTCCAGGCGGAAAAGTCGACCATATGGAGCCGGCTCATGTCGCGGCAAAACGCGAGGCCGAAGAGGAAACGGGGCTGGCGATCGGCCAGGTGGATTTCCTCTGCCACAGCGAACTGGCGCTGGCCTCCGATAACCAGCACTGGGTTTCCCTGATATATCTAGCTCGCGATTTCCAGGGCGAGCCCACGTTGACGGAACCGGACAAACTGTCCGAGATCGGCTGGTTCGCACTGGATCAGCTTCCGGCCCCCCTCTCCGCCTTCGCAAAAGACGCATTGACGGCGCTCAAGCACCACCCGGTCCATCAGAGTTAATAGGGTACGGCGCAGCACATCATAGAAGTGCGCGCTTGAAAATTCATGCAGAAAGCAACCGGCAACCATTTGCGTCATGGCCTCGGCAAATGACGATTCGCACCGGGATTGCAGCAGGCCTCACGACACATGATCAGACAGGGAAATGCGTACCGAGATTGCGCAGGGAGCTCTTTTGACGAAAAACGTGTCGAAAGCTTCAGCTTCTGCAGGGCAGGAACAACACAACCCAGAATTGCCTCATATTATCCCGCGTAAAAAACCGCTTCAGTTGCCCGAAGCGGTTGGTACGTAATAAAAAAGGATAGAATATCGAGTCCAATATAGTCTGGCAGTGCTTATATTCGGAACACTTCCGAGGCTCAAAAGAGCCAATTTCAGTCGTCCCCTGAAACACCTATATCTAAGCGAAACATTTACTTTTCGTCAAGCACATCTTCTCGCAAATGCGAAAAAACCAGAGAAAACTACGCGACTGCGAAAGAAAAAATGGGCCATTACGAAAATAAATCAATAGATTAACCAAGTGAAAACAAAATGGGCAATTTTTTCGGCTGCACTGTAGAAAGCAGAAATGTAATCTTGCGAGATACAATCTTCAGGTTATATCGCCCTCGCGTTACAGTTTTATAAACTAAAAAACGACCATCGCACATTCAAGTATACTTAAATATTCATGTATCCTGATTTTCACTTGCAAAGAGGCGATGCGAACAGGACTGAAGATCAGCTTTTCCTCTACCTGGTGAATTTCAACAACCCTGGCGCGTCCGAACCCGAATCTTTGTGCCCGAAACATTGACCCGGGAAAACATTTCGGTAGCCGGTATCGGCTTATGGTCGCTTTGACGTTATTTTTCCTTTTGAAAACGCGATCCTGCCGATAAACAATCAGACCGTGAAAATAGGATTTCGATCACGTGATGCGTTCTCTTTGCCTGCTGCCCTTTATCGCCAGTCTTGCCTTCGCGGGCGCAGCAAGCGCGGCAACAATTGGCATTGTCGCTCCCCAGAATGGTCCGTTCGAACTTTTGGGACAGCAGATCCGGCAAGGCGCGAAGGCGGCAGCGGCCAAGCTGGGTCTTGATGTGATCGAAATTCATGAAAGCTGCGAAGACGGCAGCGGCGGCGCCATTGCTGATGGGCTCGTTGCCGCCAAGGTCAGCGCGGCAATCGGTTTCCTGTGCACCGAAACGCTGCAGGGCGTCCTGCCACCGCTCAAGTCTGCCGCCATACCAGCCATCACACTCTCCAGCCGTGCGCCTATCCTGATGGAAGACGCCCTGAAATATGGCTGGCCACTGTTTCGTTTCGCCCCGTCCGACAAGGCGGAATCCGATAAGGTGGCTGAAATCATCCTGCGCGACTGGAAGGGTCACCCCATCGGTCTGGTCGATGACGGCACGATATACAGCCGCGAACTTGTTGACCGGGTTCGCTCCGCCCTCGAGGAAAACGGCCTGAAGCCGACGCTGGCCGACACCATGCGCCCCACCCAGGAACAGCAGGTCGCACTGGTGCGCAGGCTGGCACGAACCGGGGTGACGCATGTATTCGTTGGCGCAGAGCGCAACGATGTCGCCATCATTGCAAGAGATGCCGGCACGGAGAACATTGCCCTGACGATCATGGGTGGCGATGCGATGGCCGCAGCCAACAACCCCGTCGCCCTCCCCCCCAATGTTCTGGCCGTAACACGCCCAGCCTACGACACCCTGCCTTCTGCCCAGGCAGTGACGGGTGAATTGCGGGCGGCAAACATCGAACCCGAGGGTTATGTCCTGCCGTCTTACGCAGCGACAGAGCTGACGGCAGCGCTTGTTGAAATGGTGCAGGCGCAAAACAAGCCGGCGTCCGAACTTCTGGCAAGCGGCACCGCATTCAAAACCGTCATTGGCGACATCGCTTTCAATCCGTCACACGAGTTTGCAGCGAACCCATACGGCCTGCAACGTTGGAACGGCCAACGCTTTGAGCCGACCGAGAGGGCGGAAAAGCAATAGTTGGCCACGCCACCTAAAAAACCCGTCCGAACCGGCTGTAAAGCCGTTTCAAAGGGCATCGCTTGATGTTAAAGGCACCGCAGCAAACGCGCTGAGAGGAGTATGCCCATGTCCCTGCCCATCCGGATCGCCCCATCCATTCTGGCATCCAATTTTGCCAAGCTGGGACAGGAGGTCGCGGACGTTACGGAAGCCGGCGCGGACTGGATTCACCTCGATGTCATGGACGGCCATTTCGTTCCCAACATCTCGTTCGGCCCCGACGTCATCAAGGCACTACGCCCGCACAGCAAGGCATTCTTCGACTGCCACCTGATGATTGCGCCCGTCGACCCCTATCTGGAAGCTTTCGCCAAGGCAGGCTGTGACAGCATCACCGTACATGCCGAAGCCGGACCGCATCTGCACCGTTCGTTGCAGACCATCCGCTCGCTCGGCAAGAAGGTTGGTGTGACACTCAATCCCGCCACACCGCTTTCGGTCATCGAAAACGTTCTTGATGATGTCGATCTGATCCTCATCATGAGCGTCAATCCGGGCTTTGGCGGTCAGAAATTCATTCCCGCCATGCTCGACAAGATCCGAGCAACCAAAACGATGATCGGTGAACGTCCGATCGAACTCGAAGTTGACGGCGGCGTGACGGTTGAGACCGCACCTGCTATCATTGCTGCTGGCGCCAACGCCCTCGTGGCGGGCTCGGCCGTGTTCAAGGGAGATGGCGTCGACGACTACCGCAAGACGGTTGCCGCATTGCGCGCTGCCGCCGAAACGGGACGTCGCTGAACCCCATATGTCGCCCTGACCGCTCGGGGCGACATGCGACCATGCCGACAGCAACCCTGCAAGTGCTTCTAGAGTGCTTTGATGCGTAACGACGGTCAGCATTTTTACGACAGGTTCCCCGGAGTGCTCGCCCTGTCGTTTGGCGCGGTGGCATGGGGCATCTGTTCGTCGGCAACGGCATCGCTCGGCCTTTATCTGCAGAACAGGCTCGAAACCGACAATTTCCTTACCATCGCAGTGCTGTTCTTCGTCGGCGGACTGCTCGGCTGGTTGGTCGCCGCCGCCGCATTCTGTGTCGTGCCATCAGCAAGCCCGAATGCCATCCGCTTCGGCACGGCCTTTATCCTGGTGGCCATCTCCACATGTCTTGCCACCGCTCTCATCTTCGCTCTGCAATACCGTGTCTTTTATGCGCAGTGGCACGCACCCGTCTTCTCGCGCATCTGGTTCTTTCAGCAGCTCTTCACGTCGCTTGGCGCCATCTACCAGTTCTCGGTCATCGGTCTTCGCCTGTATTTTCCTTATGCGCTTTTGCCGATCCTTCTGGCCAGCGCCATACTTTGCCGCCGCACGCATTGAGATTGCCGGAACACTTTGCTAAACGGGCAGAAAATTTCCTCCACAAAGAAAGCCCTTGCCATGATCCCTCGTTACTCCCGGCCGGAAATGGTCGCTATCTGGTCGCCGGAAACAAAATTCCGCATCTGGTTCGAGATTGAGGCCCATGCCTGCGACGCGCTGGCCGAAATCGGCGTCATTCCGAAGTCCGCAGCAAAGACGATCTGGGAAAAGGGCGGCAGCGCCAACTTCGATGTGGCGCGCATCGATGAAATCGAAGCTGTAACCAAGCACGACGTCATTGCCTTTCTGACGCACCTTGCCGAATTCGTCGGCCCCGACAGCCGTTTCGTGCACCAGGGCATGACCTCCTCCGACGTTCTCGACACAACGCTTAACATTCAGCTCGTTCGCGCCGCCGACCTGCTCCTGGCCGACATGGACCGGCTGCTGGCCGCGTTGAAGACACGCGCTTTCGAACACAAGAACACGGTGCGCATCGGCCGTAGCCACGGCATTCATGCCGAGCCGACCACGATGGGCCTGACGTTTGCCCGCTTCTACGCGGAGATGGATCGCAACCGCGCCCGCCTCGTCAACGCCCGCGCTGAAATTGCCACGGGCGCCATCTCCGGCGCCGTCGGCACATTCGCCAACATCGATCCTTCCGTGGAAGAACATGTCTGCAAGGCGCTCGGTCTTGCGCCGGAGCCGGTTTCGACTCAGGTCATTCCGCGCGACCGCCACGCCATGTTCTTCGCAATCCTTGGCGTCATTGCCTCGTCGATCGAAAACGTCGCGATCGAAATCCGCCACATGCAGCGCACCGAAGTGCTGGAAGCCGAAGAGTTCTTCTCTCCGGGCCAGAAGGGTTCTTCGGCCATGCCGCACAAGCGCAACCCCGTGCTGACCGAGAACCTGACGGGTCTTGCCCGCCTGATACGCATGTCGGTCGTTCCGGCGCTGGAAAACGTTGCCCTCTGGCACGAGCGTGACATCAGCCACTCCTCCGTGGAGCGCGGCATCGGTCCTGACACCACCATCACCCTCGACTTCGCGCTGAACCGTCTGGCCGGCGTTATCGAGAAGCTGGTGATCTACCCGGACAACATGCTGAAGAACATGAACAAGTTCCGCGGCCTGGTACATTCGCAGCGCGTTCTGCTCGCGCTGACGCAGGCAGGTGTGTCTCGTGAAGACGCATATCGCCTGGTCCAGCGCAACGCCATGAAGGTCTGGGAACACGGCGCAGACTTCCTTGAAGAGCTTATGGGCGACGACGAAGTCCGCGCAGCTCTTTCCGAAGAGGTTATCCGCGAGAAGTTCGACCTCGGCTACCACACCAAGCACGTCGACACGATCTTCAAACGCGTGTTCGGCAACGCATAAGAACAAAATCAGAAAAGATAGTAACGGCGCGATCTTGATCGCGCCGTTATTGCAACACAGATATGGGCCCATGAAGGTTTCAGAAGCAGATATTCTTATCGTACCCGGTTACACCAATTCCGGCCCCGACCACTGGCAGAGCCGTTGGGAGCGCAAGCTTTCCACCGCGCGCCGGGTTGAGCAGGCGGAATGGTCAAAACCGGTGAAGGAAGACTGGGTGGCAAGGCTGGTCGAAGAGGTCAACGCCTCAACCAGACCGGTTGTCATCGTTGCCCATTCGCTCGGCGTTCCAACCGTGATCCATGCCCTGCCCGAGATTGGCAAGAAGGTAACGGGCGCACTTCTCGTTGCCCCGCCTGACGTCGCCAACGATGCGATCAGGCCGAAACACCTGATGACGTTCGGCCCCTACCCGCGCGATCCACTGCCGTTCCCGACCATCACCATCGCCAGCAGGAACGATCCGTTCGGCTCTTACGAACATGCCGACGAAATTGCTGCTGCCTGGGGTTCGCTGCTGATCGATGCCGGAATGTCCGGACATATCAACGCCGAGTCCGGCCACGGCCCCTGGCCGGAGGGTGGTATGGTCTTTGCGCAGTTCCTGAGCAAGCTGAAGCCTACCGAAACCTGATCGCAGGCTTCTTCCGGCGCCTGTAACGAGAGCAATCAACGCGCGAATATTCGCTGACGCGCGTTGCTGCCCTTTTCTCTTCTGTATCAGAATTCGACTTGCGCCGCGCCCGAAGCGGCCCTATCCATTGGTCGTAAGACTATGCAACTGTTCACAACCGACCCTTCTTTATATTAGACATGTTGCAAACACCGGATTTCCTGTAGATTGACATTTCGCAACTTTCGGTAACGCCGTCGTGAATTTAACGATAGATTAAACCGGCAACGTTACAGTTAACCTTCGTAGAAGGCGCGTGAAGAAAATTATTTAATATCAAAGACATCTCAAAATGGGCCGGATCGATTGAGCGTAAATCGTGTTCTCAGTGCCATATTCGAACGCCTACCGGTTCCGACGCTGGAGCTGGGCAAGGATGGCCAGGTATTGCAGATACCTGAACACGCTCCTCTTTTCACCGCACTTCCAGACAAGACCAGCATATTCGGTCTCGTCCACAAGGATCACCATCCAGCAATCAAGGCCGCGCTCGCCAATCCAGAGCAGCAATTGCCCTTTTCCGCCGATGTCCGGCTTGCCACTGTAGACGGCGGGCAGGACGTTTTCGTCGTATTGTCCATCGGCAGGATGGAAGTGGATGGAGAACAGCGGCTTTTTGCTCAGCTGACCGATGTCACCAGCCAGAGACGGCACGAAAACGCCATCGCATTCCGCGAAAAACGCTGGGATAGCGCGCTTGTCAGCGCCGGTCTTGGTGTCTGGGACCAGAATTTCGCGACCGGTGAAATGTACGGCTCCGACATCTGGCGCCAGATCCGCGGCATCAGAAACGACAGCGAGCTGGAAACTGATTTCGAGCGCTGGGCGCAGAAAATACACCCCGACGACCGGGAACATACCCTGCATTGCATAGAACGCCAGAACGCCGGTGACCCTGCCTATGCTGTGTTCGAATATCGCGAGCGCCACGAGGACGGCCGCTGGGTCTGGATCGAGTGCCGGGGCGCCTGTGTCGAACGTGATGAAAACGGCAAACCTGTGCGCATTGTCGGCACGGATGCGGATATTTCACAGAGAAAAGAAACCGAACATCAGGTCGAACGCATTTCGCGGTCCCTGAAACTTGCACTCGAAGCCTCTCAGGTCGGCGTGTTCGTGGCAAATTTCGATACCGGCATCACCGTATGGGATGACCGCATGTACGAGATCATGCAGATCGAAAGATCGGAAACCATAGCGGTCGGCGGGCTCTGGGAAACCCGCGTTCATCCCGACGATATCGAGCGCGTCGAAAAGAACGTCGAATACCATGTCGCGCGGATGATCCCGTTTTCGGAAGAGTATCGTGCCATCATGCCGGATGGTTCGTACCGTTATATTCGCGCACGCTCTCTGCCGTTCATCGATTCCGATGGTCAGAAGAAGATGATCGGGGTGAACTGGGACGTCACCGCCGACGTGGCGCTCCGCAATGAACTGGAACGAGCCAAGACGCTTGCCGAGGCCCGCAATCGCGAACTCGAAACGGCCAAGACCAGGATCGAGTACAACGCAACCCACGACGATCTGACAGACCTGCCGAACCGCCGTTATCTCGATGCGATGTTCGACGGTTTTGCCAGGGAAAGTTTCGCCGAGGGCAAGGGTGTCGGGGTTCTCCACGTCGACCTCGACCGCTTCAAGCAGATCAACGATACACTCGGTCGCAAGACCGGTGACATGATGCTGAAGCACATCGCCGCGCTTTTGAAAAAGAACGCGCGCAATGCCGATTTTGTCGCCCATGTCGGTGGCGACGAATTCGTTGTCATCTCCCGGTTCTCAGGCAATCAGCGCAAGCTCGCATTGATGGCCGACCGGTTGATCAAGGAAATTCGAAAGCCCGTGCACTTTGAGGGGCATGTCTGTCGCCTCGGCGCCAGCATCGGCATTGCCAGCAGCTATGGTCTGACGTCTGACGCCAAGCAGATACTGCTCAATGCCGATATTGCCCTCTACAACGCCAAGAAGCGTGGCCGGAACCGCTACGAATTCTTTTCCGCCGATACCCAGGACATTCTCATCAACACCAAACGCATGTCCGATGACATCCTGCTGGCGCTCGAACGAGATGAATTCATCCCCTTCTACCAGTTCCGTTTCGACGCCCAGACACTGGACATTGCCGGCGTGGAAACACTGGCACGCTGGCAGCACCCGGAAAAAGGCATCCTGACACCTGATCGTTTTCTCGCGATCGCCGAGGACCTCGATGTCGTCTCGTCGATCGATGCGATGATGCTCGAAAAGGCGATCAAGGATTTCAAAGCCTGGGATATGGCCGGTCTCGATGTTCCGAATATTTCCGTCAACGTCTCGTCGCGACGCCTGCATGACCCCGGACTGATGAAGTCGCTGTCCAATGTCGATATCCCGCCCGGCTCGGTATCTTTCGAACTGCTGGAATCGATATTCCTCGACGATAGCGACGAAGTGGCTATTTCGAACCTGCGCCAGTTGCGAGACATGGGCATTGATATCGAGATCGACGATTTCGGCACCGGCCACGCCTCCATCGTCAGCCTTCTGAAAGTCAGTCCGAGCGTACTGAAAGTCGACCGGCAACTGGTGCGCACAGCACCGCAATCGTCCGAACAGCGCAAGTTGCTGACATCGATTATCGACATCGGCCGCTCGCTGGGCATCAAGGTTGTTGCCGAAGGTGTGGAAACGGCAGCCCATGTCAGGGTGCTGCAGAAGCTTGGCTGCGACTACCTGCAGGGCTATGCGCTGTGCCGGCCATTACCGCAGCAGGCAATCATCCCATTCGTCCAGTCGCAGCCCTGGCGGCAACTGAACCTGGAAAGCCCGGGACCAACGCGCAAGCGCGCTTTTTGAGGCGCTTTCGCCCTTTGCCATCGTGAAAACATAATTTTTCTTCGCTGATGGATGCCGCATTCGTGGCATTCGTCTTCACGACGAATGGGATATTCATGAAGCACCGCTGCTGAAAAATCGTGACCGACGGTATCATTCAGGCGTAACCTGCAGCAGACCATAAGAATCGAAGGGAAGATATGCCGCCCGCATTGTAGAATTCTCTCTTTTCCGTTATGGGACCGCTTCAAAGACAGAAACGCAACGCCGACAGAATCGGCGTCAACCAAGAGACCTGCTAATATGAATCGTCGCCGCCGTATCTACGAAGGCAAGGCCAAGATCCTTTACGAAGGTCCGGAGCCGGGAACGCTCATCCAGTTCTTCAAGGACGATGCGACCGCCTTCAACAAGAAGAAGCACGAAGTCATCGACGGCAAGGGTGTGTTGAACAACCGCATCTCTGAATATGTCTTTACCCATCTGAACAAGATCGGCATTCCGACGCACTTCATTCGCCGCCTCAACATGCGCGAGCAATTGATCCGGGAAGTCGAAATGATCCCGCTTGAGGTCGTCGTGCGCAATGTCGCCGCCGGCTCGCTATCCAAGCGTCTCGGCATTGACGAAGGCGTTGTTCTTCCGCGCTCGATCATCGAGTTCTACTACAAGTCCGATGCACTTGAAGACCCGATGGTCTCCGAAGAGCACATCACGGCTTTCGGCTGGGCAAATCCTGCCGAGCTTGATGACATCATGGCACTGGCGATCCGCGTCAACGACTTCCTGTCCGGCCTGTTCCTTGGCGTCGGCATCCAGCTCGTCGACTTCAAGATCGAATGCGGCCGCCTGTTCGAAGGCGACATGATGCGCATCATTCTCGCTGACGAGATTTCTCCCGATAGCTGCCGTCTGTGGGATATCGAGACCCAGGAAAAAATGGACAAGGACCGCTTCCGCCGTGACATGGGCGGACTGCTGGAGGCCTATTCCGAGGTCGCGCGCCGGCTTGGCATCATCAATGAAAACGAACCGATCCGCGGCACTGGCCCGGTTCTGGTGAAGTAACTGCCGTTTTAAGTGAAATCAGGAGAAGATCAGGTGATCAAGGCACGGGTGACTGTTACGCTGAAGAATGGCGTTCTCGATCCGCAGGGCAAGGCAATCGAAGGCGCGCTCGGCAGCCTCGGTTTCGAAGGTGTGGGCCAGGTCCGTCAGGGCAAGGTGTTCGACCTCGAAGTCGGCGGCACAGACAAGGCCAAGGCCGAAGCCGACCTGAAGGCAATGTGCGAAAAACTGTTGGCCAACACGGTTATCGAAAACTACGCCATCGCTATTCTCTAAGCTGAGGAGCCGCCGTCCATGAAATCCGCCGTCGTTCAACTTCCCGGCCTCAACCGCGACCGCGACATGATCGCCGCCCTGACCAAGATTTCCGGCAAGGCGCCCGTGACCATCTGGCAGACGGAAACGGAAATTCCCGATGTCGACCTGATCGTCATTCCCGGTGGCTTTTCCTACGGTGACTATCTGCGGTGTGGCGCAATCGCTGCACGCATGCCGGTCATGCAGGCCATTCGTGAAAAGGCTGAAAAGGGCGTCAAGGTTCTTGGCGTCTGCAACGGCTTCCAGATCCTCGTCGAAGCCGGCATGTTGCCGGGTGCATTGATGCGCAACGCATCGTTGAAGTTCGTCTGCCGCGAAGTGAAGCTCGAAGTCGCCAATAACGACACCGAATTTACCCGCGCTTACGACAAGGGCCAGATCCTGCGCTGCCCGGTTGCCCACCATGACGGCAACTACTTTGTCGAAGCCGACGAACTGAAGGCCCTGGAAAACAACGGCCAGGTCGTTTTCCGTTATGCCGAAGGCACCAACCCGAACGGCTCGCTGAACGACATTGCCGGCGTGATCAACGCCAAGGGCAATGTTCTAGGCATGATGCCGCATCCGGAAAACCTGATCGAAGCTGCCCATGGCGGCAACGACGGACGCGGCCTGTTCGCATCGGCGCTCGGCGTCATCGCGGCCTGATCCGACACAAGGCCCAAAGGGCCGACAAGATACAGAGCGGCGGGACCGGTTCCGCTATCCGCCGCTCCCGCCTGTTCTCATTTTTCGGATAAACGTGATGAGCCGCCTGCTTCGCTTTACTTTCAGCCGTGCCGCAGGTCTGACGCTTGCCGCCCTTGCCCTCGCCGCTTGCCAACCAAAGCCGCAGCCGGTCAGTTCCGTTTCCCACGCAGCATTGCCGACCATGGAGCGCATCGCGCTCGGCGCCAATGCCTGCTGGTTCAAATCCGGCGACCCGGCATTCAAGTCCTACCGCCTTGCACCCGAACTGAATTCCTTCTCCGGCCGCCCGCGCATTCTTCTCGTGCCGCGCAACAGCCCGGAATCCAGACCGATGCTCGTCGTCCAGGCGGAAGGCAATCCGGCAAAGCTCGATGCTTTCGGTCCTGTGATGAATGAGGGGATGTCGTCTCGCATTGCCGCCGACGTCAAGCGTTGGGCAAATGGCGGCAAGGGTTGCTGATCTAACAGCCTTCCGCACATAAAAAGACCCGCCAGGCCGGTTGGGATTGGCATGGCGGGCCTGCCGATGGCATTAAGGCGCCGGGGAAAGAAGGCGCCGCTCTCCGGCAGAAAATCAGCAGGCACCGGGCCGCAGAACCTGATACGGTCTGCTGGTGATCTGCTGACAGAAAACTAAAGGGATCGCGAAGGCCAGTTGAGAAGATCGGCCTTGCTTGCCTCCCTCTGGGCCTCCTCACGCGTCAGACCGATATCGAGCAATTGCTCATCGGACAATTCGCGCAGGGCAAGACGGCCCGACCGCTTCATGAACCACTGAGATGCGCGCACAATGACGCGACCAATAAACGTGCGGGCGATCCTGGCCGGAAACGGCGCCGGTGCAACCATGTCACCGGCATCGCGGAACACGCGTTCCCGTTCGTAACCGTCAGGATAAATTGTATCCATTGTCGAAAGGTATTGATCCATCTTGCGCATATTGCACCTATTGTCTCCATTTATGTTCACATTGAACGCAAACAATAAATACAATTGACTCACAGACAGATACAATGCATAAATTGTCACCATGACAAATTGGCTTCCAGACATCACCAAGGGCGATGGCCCGATTTATCTCCGCCTTGCAGACAGCATTGAAGGCGCGATTTCGGATGGCACGCTTGGCGCCGGCACAAAATTGCCGCCACAACGCAACCTCGCTTACGACCTGGGCGTGACAATCGGTACAATCAGCCGGGCCTATGCGCTGATACACGAGCGCGGGTTGGTCAGTGGCGAGGTTGGCCGCGGCACCTATGTCAACGAACGAAAATCTCCCACACCGCAGACCCAGGCCGCGCCGACAACGGCGGCCTTCGGTGGAACACGCCACGGGCTCGACGTTAAGGGCGAATTCCGCATGAACACGACGGCCGCCCCCGATATCGGCCAAAGCGCATTGATCGGCGCGCATATCGGTGAGATTGCCCGCGACTGCCCTTCCGAGATCACCAATTACATCAGGGCATTGCCGGATAGCTGGTGCATCGCCGGCGCGCGCTGGCTGTCGCAGAATGGCTGGTCCCCCAAGCCGGAAAACATCGTCTCCACGCTCGGTGCGCATGCAGGCGTGATGAGCGTCATTACCGCCATGACTGCGCCCGGCGACCGGATTGTTTTCGAGCCCCTCACCTATTCGCACATCAGCCGCAGCGCGGCCCTTGCCGGACGGCGGGTGACGCTGGTCGAAGCGGATGAGAAGGGCATCGTTCCCGAAGATTTCGAACGGGTCTGCGCCCAGCAGCACCCGAAGATGATCTTTCTGATGTCGGCCGGCCAGAACCCCACTTGCGCCACCTTACCGGAAGAGCGGCGGCGGATGATTGCCGACATCGCCCGCAAATACGGCGTCTGGATCATCGAAGACAATTTGTACGGCGCCATGACCCGCGAAGAAATTCCGCTTATCGCTGAGTTCGCGCCGGATATGACCTTCGTTGTGGGAGGCCTTTCCAAATCTGTTGCAGCCGGCGTCCGTGGCGGCTGGGTCGCCTGCCCCGCGCAATTTTCATCGCGAATCCGCATCTCGCATTCGATGATGACTGGCGGATTGCCGTTCATGCTGGCGGAATTGAATGCCCGCCTCGTCAACAGCGGTGACGCGCACGATATCCGCAAGGACTGTCTTGCCGAGATCAATCAGCGCGAAGCGATCGCCAGAAAGGTTCTTGCCGGCATGGAGTTCAATTCCCTGCCGGATATTGCCTTCCTCTGGCTGAAGCTGCCTGAACCCTGGCTTTCCGGGACATTCCGCAGCGCTGCTGCGCGAGAAGGCGTGCTGATCGATGATGAGGACGAGTTCAAGGCCGGCAGAGCCGAGAAGGTCTATCACCGCGTCCGTATCAGCTTCTCCGGCCCCTCGACGCAGCAGGAAATGACCGAAGCCTTCGGCATTCTGCGCCGCCTGCTCGACAATGGTTCGGCAGGATATGAAAGCGTTGCCTGAGCCGATCTGACGGCAACAGAGTCTTTCGCGCAACAGCCGGCGGAATTCGAAAACCGGATCATTTCCTAACCCCGCGAATCTGGCATCCTCCGCCTGATCAGAGCGGGGGATTGATTCGATGGTTGCATTCGGTTCCTTTTCCGCCAGGCGTGCAATCGCTCTGGCTATGATGTCTGCCCTTTTGCCCATTGCTGCAGTGACGGGGGCGCAGGCTGCCGAGGGCACCGTGTTCGACGAGTTGCGGTTTGGCACCACAGCCTCCGTCTCCAATCCGGACAATGGCGGCGAAGACGGCGTATTCCCCGCCTTCACCGCATATTTCGACCCCTTCGCCAACGCTTCCGCCGTCACGCTCGGTCAAAAGCTTGCCCGCCCCCGTCTGCACATCGGCACTGAAATTGGCACCGATGGCGCTGCCAACACCATTTTCGGCGGCGTGAACTGGACCTTCGATCTCAATCCGAAAATCTTCATCGATCTTGGTTTTGGCGGGCTGTGGCATGACGGCAAGCTGAAAAACGACCCCGGCGAAACAGGCCCTGAGTTCGGCTGTCGGGCGCTTTTTCACGAATACGCCGCGATCGGCTATCGCTTTGACAACAACTGGAACATTTCGGCCCAGATCGAGCACGCATCACACGCCAATCTTTGCGACGGCCCCAACGACGGACTGACGCGAGTGGGCCTGATGGTCGGTTACAAGTTCTGAATAAGGGCATAAAGCGGCGATTTGCTGGGTTTACCGCGCATTTTCCTGTCGCGCCAATCAGCCTCTTGCGCTAAAGAACCGGAAACTTCCCTCGGCTCGAACCGCGTGAGACCTATGTCGATTCCAAACTCCATCAAGATCACCCCGGAACTCGTTGCATCCCACGGGCTGAAGCCCGACGAATACCAGCGTATCCTCGACCTGATCGGACGAGAGCCCACTTTCACCGAGCTCGGCATCTTTTCCGCCATGTGGAATGAGCACTGCTCCTACAAATCGTCGAAGAAGTGGCTGAAGACGCTGCCGACCAAGGGGCCGCGCGTCATTCAGGGACCGGGCGAAAACGCCGGTGTCGTGGATATCGATGACGGCGACTGCGTCGTCTTCAAGATGGAAAGCCACAACCACCCGTCCTACATCGAACCTTACCAGGGCGCGGCAACCGGCGTCGGCGGCATTCTGCGCGACGTGTTCACCATGGGCGCGCGTCCGATCGCAGCCATGAACGCGCTGCGCTTCGGCGCTCCGGATCACCCGAAGACCCGTCACCTTGTCGCAGGCGTTGTTGCAGGCGTTGGCGGCTACGGCAACTCCTTCGGCGTACCGACCGTCGGTGGCGAAGTGGAATTCGATCCGCGCTATAACGGCAACATTCTGGTCAACGCATTCGCTGCCGGCCTTGCCAAGTCCGACGCCATCTTCCTTTCCGAAGCCAAGGGCGTTGGCCTTCCGGTCGTTTACCTCGGTGCGAAGACCGGCCGTGACGGCGTGGGTGGTGCAACGATGGCGTCTGCCGAGTTCGACGAGTCCATCGAAGAAAAGCGCCCGACGGTTCAGGTCGGCGACCCCTTCACCGAAAAGTGCCTGCTGGAAGCCTGCCTTGAACTGATGAAGACCGGCGCGGTCATCGCCATTCAGGACATGGGAGCGGCTGGCCTGACCTGCTCGGCTGTTGAAATGGGCGCCAAGGGCGACCTCGGCATCGAGCTTGACCTGAATACCGTGCCGGTGCGCGAAGAGCGCATGACGGCTTACGAAATGATGCTGTCGGAAAGCCAGGAGCGCATGCTCATGGTGCTCGAGCCCTCCAAGGAAGACGTTGCCAAGGCGATCTTCGTCAAGTGGGGTCTGGACTTCGCCATTGTCGGCAAGACCACCGACGATCTGCGTTTCCGCGTTCTGCACAACGGCGAAGAAGTTGCCAACCTGCCGATCAAGGATCTCGGCGATCAGGCTCCGGAATACGACCGTCCGTGGACACCGGCCAAGGTTGCCGCACCGCTTGCGGAAAACGACGTGCCTGCGGCCGATGTTGCCGATGCGCTCGTTTCGCTGATCGGTTCTGCCAACAACTCGTCGCGCCGTTGGGTCTACGAACAGTACGACACGCTGATCCAGGGCAACTCCCTGCAGCTTCCAGGCGGCGACGCCGGTGTGGTGCGCGTTGAAGGTCATGACAAGAAGGCACTTGCCTTCTCCTCCGACGTAACGCCGCGTTACGTTGAGGCCGACCCGTTCGAAGGCGGCAAGCAGGCCGTTGCGGAATGCTGGCGCAACATCACGGCGACCGGCGCTCTGCCGCTGGCTGCCACCGACAACCTGAACTTCGGCAACCCGGAAAAGCCCGAGATCATGAGCCAGCTCGTTCATGCCATCAAGGGCATCGGCGAAGCCTGCAGCGTGCTGGAATTCCCGATCGTCTCGGGCAACGTCTCGCTCTATAACGAGACCAACGGTCAGGCGATCCTGCCAACCCCGACCATTGGCGGCGTCGGCCTGCTGAAGGACTGGGGCAAGATGGCTCGCATTCGTTTTGCTGCGGCTGATGAAGTCATTCTCCTGATTGGCGCGCCTGTCGGCCTTGGCAGCCATATTGCCCAGTCGGTCTACATGCGTGACATTCACGGCCGTATCGATGGCCCTGCCCCGCATGTCGATCTCGCTGCCGAAAAGCAGAACGGCGATTTCGTTCGTTCGCTGATCGTCGACGGACTGACGACTGCCGTTCACGATTGCTCGTCCGGTGGTCTGGCGCTTGCTGTTGCCGAAATGGCAATTTCGTCCGGTATCGGTGCAACTGTCGATGCGGTTGAAGGCCATAATCCGATCCTCACCTTCTACGGCGAGGACCAGGGTCGCTATGTTCTGACGGTCAAGACGTCCGACCTCGAAAAGGTCGAGGCGGCTGCCAGGGCATCGGGCGTTTCCTGCCAGAAAATCGGCGTTACAGGCGGCTCCAGCGTAAAGCTGGGCACGGCGCGTGCTGTCGAGATTAAAGAATTGCACTCGGCATATGAATCGTGGTTCCCTGAATTCATGGACGGCGAAACTCTCGTCGCTGCAGAATAATCAAGGAGAAACACCATGCCCATGAAACCCGGCGACATTGAAGACATGATTAAGGCGGGAATCCCCGGGGCAAAGGTCACGATCCGCGATCTGGCCGGTGATGGCGATCATTACGCGGCGGAAGTCGTCGCTGACGCATTCAAGGGCAAGACCCGCGTGCAACAGCACCAGATGGTCTACGACGCATTGAAGGGCAACATGGGCGGCGTTCTGCATGCCCTGGCCCTTCAGACATCTGCGCCTGAGTGATCTGCCCGCAAGATGAAACTCAAAGGCCCGCGTGACATCTCACGCGGGCCTTCTTGTTTTCAGAGCTGAAATGGCGTTGCCGCTTAGAGGACGGGGGGCTGCTGCGACTCCAACCCGGCAAATGACGCCACCGGCAAAGGCCCGGCGGTCATCAAGGTAAAATCGAATCCCGATTTGCGATCCGGGCCGAGCACATATTGCCTGTGCATGCGCAGGAAGTTGCGCTTGTTCTTCTTGTAGCGCTCCGCCGAGAGCGAATGCTTGAAGCGGATCGGCACGATGGTGGGCTGCTGCGCATCCTCATGGCCGGCAAGATGGGCCGTATTGCAGCGATAGAGATGAATGGGGTCGGTCAGGCACTGAATGTCGAACCATGTCACCTCCGGGTGATGCGCGACCGCTCCGATGCTCTGCCGCAGCCGCGTTGCGCTCGACAGGAAGGCGCATTGCAGCGCAGCCCCGCCAAGGGTCGAGAAAGACAGCTTGCGGCCCTTGAGGGCATCCGGCTGCAATTCCAGCACCCGTCCGATCACGGCCAGTGCGAGACTTGCACCCATGCTGTGAGACACGACGAGAATTTCTTCGGACGGCTGTTCAAGGGCGAGAAGCACCGCCTGCGCTTTGTCCTCGATCCATTCACGCGCCAATGGGTCGTCCCTGCCCACCGCAAGCGCAAACCGCCAGTCGGCGTAAAGATGCAGGGTATGGAAACGCTCCGCAAACGGCAGGAATGCTTTTACGAAGAACAGCGCCGCAACCGGCACGCTCAGCAGACAGAGCCAGGCGGAAAGGCCGAACAGCCAAGGCAGAAACGTGATTGCCACAGTCGCGGCACCGCCTGCCAGCATCAGGAGAAACGGGAAAATGAAAAACAGTCCAAACCGCCAGGCATGGCGGAAGTAGCGAACAGCAGCGCCTTCGGCGATGATCCCTGCTCCGGCCTTGAAGCCAGAGGCCACCTGCTGCGCGACCGACGTGCTGCGCAGATGCGAAATGATGTCGTTGTGATCGTAGACGAAAATGGAGGAACGCGTGTTTTTCTCGCCTATGCGGGCATCAACCGTGAAATGGTCGCCGGCCGGTGTGCTCTCCAGCTTGCCCACCTCATAGGCCACGTCCCAGGTCTTGCCAGCAAGGGCAGCGGCGCGTTGATACCGCAGATGGTGGGCAGCCGCATCGAGAGGATCGAAACCGGGAAAATAAAATACCAGCCGTGACTGCACAGTCGCCATAAACAAAGAACCTTTGGGTTTGAAATACCCAAAAGGATCGCTTGATACAGTGGGTGACGCACGTATAGTAAAAATCACGACCGAAATATGGTAGATTTTGCAGGCGGTGAAAATTTGTCCAAGATCGTAGATGAGCTCGTTGGCGGCGTCATGAAGGGCGCCATGGCTGAGATTCTGAAAAAGACGGGCGTCAAGAAAACCCGCCGCACAAAGCGCAGGACCAAGAGCAGCACCTCGCTAGCAGGCGGTATTGTCGGCTCGATCATCGAGGCGGCGCTCGGCGGCAGCTCATCCTCCACTGCCAAGCGAAAACCTGCCAGAAAGCAGGTCAGCAAACGCCGCACCGCCTCCTCGCGCAGCAAGCAGAGAAGCCGCTAAGGTACGAGTTCGAAAATCTGACCCGATGGGTTTGCAACTGCCGCAGTTTTTTAGCCGCGGTGGGTGGAAATCGCGTCGCGACATGTTATTTAAGAACAAAGACAAAGCAGCGGCCTTGACCCGCATGTTGAAAGGATTTGGCCCATGAGCGGCATCAACGACATGATCGACAACGAAGTGAAGAGCAACGATGTGGTGCTGTTCATGAAGGGCACCCCGCAGTTCCCGCAGTGTGGTTTCTCCGGCCAGGTCGTTCAGATTCTCGATTATCTCGGCGTCGACTACAAGGGCATCAACGTGCTTGCCGATGCCGACATCCGCCAGGGCATCAAGGACTACTCCAACTGGCCGACCATTCCGCAACTCTACATCAAGGGTGAGTTCGTCGGTGGCTGTGACATCGTAAGAGAGATGTTCCAGTCCGGTGAACTTCAAAACCATTTCCAAGAACAGGGTATCAGCGTCCGCGGCGCGGCCTGATTTCGGCCGGGAAACCGGCCCACTCTGATTGTCAGAAAACTATGCCAGGCGTTGCGTCATGCAACGCCTTTGCCGTTATTTTGGGGCAAACTCTGTGACAAATCTTTCACAATCCACCGCTTCGCGCGCAGGCTCGATGGGGCGCACGGAATTTATTGGCCTGGCCGCAATGCTGATGGCGCTCAATGCACTGGCCATCGACATCATGCTGCCCGGCCTTCAGGAAATCGGCGCGTCGCTTGGCGTCGAGAACGAAAACCATCGCCAGTATGTCATTTCCGCCTATCTTCTCGGTTTTGGTATCGCCCAGCTTTTCTACGGCCCCATTTCGGACCGTTTCGGGCGCCGCAAGCCGATGTTTTTCGGTCTGGCGATCTACATCGTTTCAGCCATCGCCGTTGTTTTTGTACCGTCCTTCTCCGGCCTGCTCATGCTGCGCTTCATCCAGGGCATCGGCTCGGCAGCAACCCGCGTCATCACCGTGTCGATCGTCCGTGACATCTATGGCGGCCGCCAGATGGCCGAAGTGATGTCGCTGATCATGATGGTCTTCATGGTTGTGCCTGTCATCGCGCCGGGCACCGGCCAGATCGTGCTGTTCTTTGGTGACTGGCACCTGATCTTCGCCTTCATGGCCGTCATCGCAGCCGTGGTGACCGCGTGGATGTATTACCGTCTTCCCGAGACACTGCACCCGGATGATGTACGCCCTCTGACGGTTCGCTCGGTTATCGGCGGCTTCAAGATCGTCCTCACCAACCGCATTGCGCTCTGTTACACACTGTCCAGCACCTTCATCTTCGGCGCCCTGTTCGGCTTCATCAACTCCGCAGAGCAGGTCTACAAGGGCATTTACGGGCTCGGCGCATGGTTTGCGGCCGCCTTCGCCGGCGTCGCATTGTTCATGGCGTTCTCGTCCTTCATCAATGCCCGGCTGGTCGGCAAGTTCGGCATGCGCAAACTCTCGCACGGGTCGTTGCTTGGCTTCATCGCCATCACCTTCCTGTGGCTGCTGGTGCAGGTTCTCGGACCGGAACCGATGCCGTTCGCGATCTTCATCGTGTTCTTCGCGCTCGCCATGTTCCAGTTCGGCTGGATCGGCTCGAACTTCAACTCTCTGGCGATGGAACCGCTGGGTCACGTCGCTGGAACAGCCTCGTCGGTCATCGGCTTCATGGGCACGGTCGGCGGCTCGCTGATCGGTGCCGTTATCGGGCAGGCTTTCGACGGTACGGCGCTGCCAATGGTCGCCGGCTTCTTTGTCGTCTCGATCATCGGCCTGATCTTCGTGCTGATCGGTGAAAAGGGCGTGTTGTTTCAGGCCCACAACAAGCCGACGCGATAAGAACGCATTTCATCAAAAAACAAAGGGCGCGGGAATGTCTTCCCGCGCCCTTTTCTTTTGGAAGATACCGTCTTCAGACGGTGAAGATCTTCTCGCGCAGCAACTCCCAGGTTGCCTGATCAGGAGCAAGCAGCAGCCCGCCATCGACATGGCTCGGCAGATAAGCCGAACCGTCCAGACGCGCCGCATAGGCGCCGGCTTCCTGCGAAATCAGCGTACCCGCCAGGTGATCCCAGGGCATCAGCTTGTTGTACATCAGGAAGTGCATGTGACCGCCGCAGAACAGGCGATATTCATGTGCCGCGCAACGATAGCTGGTGAACAGGCGCACATCGGCGAGGTTCAGCAGCACCTTGCGGCGAGTTTCGATATCGAAATAGCCGGTGTTGGCAATGCCGATCATCTGCGACAGCTCAGGCGCCGGGACGACAGACATCTGCGTCTGTGCACCGTCTGCGCTGCAGAGCCACGCGCCGGAGCCCTTCTCGGCAATCACCCAGTCATTGCCCATCGGATCGAAGATAAGGCCGGCAATGGTCTCGCCCTTGGACACGACGCTCATCATCACGCCGAAGAGCGGCAGGCCGGATGCGAAATTGTAGGTGCCGTCAATCGGATCGACCACAACAGCAAGATCGGCATCGGCGATTTTGCCAAGCAGCGACGCGTCCGCCGCAACCGCTTCCTCACCGATAAAGACCGCCTGCGGCATGATCTCTTCGACACGGGCGCGGATCAGGCGTTCAGCAGCCTCATCGGCTTCGGTGACGAGGTCGATCGCCTCGGTTTTGATACGCACGTCGCCATCGCCCAGATTACGGAACCGCGGCAGAATTTCCACCGCCGCCGCTTCCTGAAGCGTGGTGGCAAGCGCTGCAATGTCGAGCTCGATACTCATGGGCGTCATCCTTCCTGTGGTCTTGAATTTATAAGGCAGCAATTTCCCGGCGCAGCATTCTCCAGCTCTCCTTGTCAGGCGCGGACAGAATGCCACCGGTGATGTCTCCGGGACGATATGGGGTATTGTCGAAACGGGCCGTGTACCCACCCGCTTCCTGGTGAACGAGCACGCCGGCCAGATGATCCCAGGGCATCAGCTTCTCGTGACCTATGAAGTGCAGCTTGCCGGTGGAAACCAGCCAATATTCATGCGCCGAGCAGTTCAGCGAGAGCGCCATCTTGGTCTTCGCCATATTGGCCGCGATCACCGGACGCCGATCGATGTGGCTGTGCCCCCAGGAGAAGATACCGACCATATCCGAAAGCGGTACCGGATCGGCGACCTTGAGCTTTGCCCGCGTACCGTTTTTCCGCGTGAGGTAAGCCCCCTCGCCTTTGACGGCGATGATGGTGTCGGCCATGACGGGATCGTGGATGATGCCGGCAACGGTTTCACCCTTGACGGTCACCGCCAGCAAGGTTCCAAAGGCAGGAAAGCCGGACGCGTAATTGAACGTGCCGTCTATGGGGTCAATGACGAAGGCAAGTGGCGCATCGGCAAGCGCCGGAACAGCGGACTTGTCCGCATCATAGGCTTCTTCACCCACGATATGCGCCTTCGGGAAGCGCGCCAGCAGTGCCGCTGTAATCCGTTTTTCAGCGAGAAGATCGGCCTCCGTCACAAGATCCACAGCCGACGACTTTTCCGAGATCGCTCCGGCGCTCAGGTTTCGGAAACGGGGAAGAATTTCTTCCGCGCCGACAGCGGCAACAGTGGAAACGAGAAAGTCGAGGTCGGAATCAGAAAGTGGCATGGAGGATCTTTTTCATAAGGGAGGGTGGGCCTCCCTACGCTCCTGATGTGACGGCTCGGTGACAGCGAGCGCCGAAAAGTCGAAAAGCTTCGGATCGAGCAGATGTGACGGATTCACGTGCGCAAGCGCCCGCAACATGACATCCTTGCGGCCCGGCATACGCCGCTCGATATCCGCCAGCATGTCCTTCATGGCATTGCGCTGCAACCCGTCCTGCGAACCGCAAAGATCGCAGGGAATGATCGGGAATTCCATGGCAGCGGCAAACTTCGCCATGTCGTCCTCGGCGCAATAGGCAAGCGGCCGCAGCACCATCAGGTCGCCTTCGTCATTCATCAGCTTGGCGGGCATGCCCGCAAGCCGGCCGCCATGGAAGAAATTCATGAAGAAGGTTTCGAGAATGTCTTCGCGGTGATGGCCGAGCAGCAACGCGTCACAGCCCTCCTCGCGGGCAATGCGGTAGAGATTGCCACGCCGCAACCGCGAACAGAGCGAACAGTAGGTTCCGCCCTGCGGAACCTTTTCCTTCACGACGGAATAGGTGTCGCGATATTCGATGCGGTGCGGCACGCCGATCCCGGTGAGGTACTCGGGCAGAACATGCTTGGGGAAATTCGGTTGCCCCTGATCCAGGTTGCAGGCGATCAACTCGACCGGCAGAAGACCGCGCCATTTCAGATCCAGCAGCAGCGCCAGCAGGCCATAGCTGTCCTTGCCGCCGGAAAGCCCCACGAGCCAGCGTTTCTGGCCCTTCAGCATGTCGAAGTCTTCGAAGGCCTGTCGCACGTTCCGGAGCAAGCGCTTGCGCAGCTTGTTGAACGAGACGGAACGCGGCGCGTTGGCAAACAGCGGGTGCGAGCCGTTTTGCTCTCCGGTCAGATCCTGATCCGGCATATCATCGATGCTCGTGATAATGTTCATGATTAGCTCGCTTGGCTTGTCCGCCACCTTTGATGCTCGAAATGCCTGTATATGCCGGGAAGATCAAGCCCCGAACACGGACCAGCCGGTTTTTGTCGCCAGCATTTCCAGCGCAACCGAACCCAGCGCCGAATTGCCGACCTTGTTGAGACCCGGCGACCAGACAGCAATCGACGCCTTGCCCGGCGCCACCGCCAGAATACCGCCGCCAACACCGCTCTTGCCCGGCAGGCCGACATGATAGGCGAAATCGCCCGAACCGTCATAATGGCCGCAGGTCAGCATCAGCGCATTGATCCGTCGGGCCCGACGATCAGAAACGACAGTATGCCCGGTCAACGGGTTGCGCCCGTGGTTTGCCAGAAACAGCCCGGCACGGGAAAGCTGCGAGCAGCTCATGGCCAGCGCGCACTGATGGAAATAGACGCCCAGCGTATAGTCCACCGGATGATGGATATTGCCAAACGAACGCATGAAATTGGCAAGCGCCATGTTGCGGAAACCGGTCGCCTGTTCCGACTTAGCCACCGTGTCATCAATGCTGATCGTATCGTCATCGGCAAGATAACGCACGAAACGCAGGAGTTCACCGATTGCTTCGCGCGGCTGATGTCCGGCAAGCACGATATCACTGACGACGATCGCACCCGCATTGACGAAGGGGTTGCGCGGAATGCCATGCTCATGTTCGAGCTGGACAATGGAATTGAAGGACGAGCCGGACGGTTCGCGGCCAACACGGTTCCAGACTGTCTCCCCCGCCTTGCCGAGCGCCAGCGTCAGCATGAAGACCTTGGAAATACTCTGGATCGAAAACGGCGCCAAAGCGTCGCCCGCCGTGTAGGTCGTGCCATCCACAGTGGTTACGGCAATACCGAACTGCTTCGGGTCGATCTTGGCCAGTTCGGGAATATAGTCAGCGACTTTCCCCTCGCCCAGCCGCGGCACCATGCTGCCATAGATCGAATCGACGATCGCCTGAATGTCCTGCATACCCAGCCTTCCGCAACAAACAAAAAAGCCGCCCACAAGGGGCGGCTTCTTGAATAATAAAACCCGACGATTAACGCGAGTAGAATTCGACGACCAGATGCGGTTCCATGATGACCGGGTACGGAACGTCGGACAGCGAAGGAACGCGAGCGTAGGTCGCAACCATCTTGTTGTGGTCAACTTCGATGTAGTCAGGAACGTCGCGCTCAGCGAGAGCAACAGCTTCGAGAACGATTGCGAGCTGCTTGGACTTCTGACGAACTTCGATAACGTCGCCCGGCTTGCAACGGTAAGAACCGATGTTGACGCGAACGCCGTTAACCGTGACGTGGCCATGGTTGATGAACTGGCGCGATGCGAAAACGGTCGGAACGAACTTTGCGCGGTAGACGATGGCGTCCAGACGCGACTCGAGCAGGCCGATCAGGTTTTCAGAGGTATCGCCCTTGCGACGGTTTGCTTCGTCGTAGGTTGCGCGGAACTGCTTTTCACGCAGTTCGCCGTAGTAGCCCTTGAGCTTCTGCTTGGCGCGCAGCTGCGTGCCGAAGTCGCTCATCTTGCCCTTGCGGCGCTGGCCGTGCTGGCCCGGGCCGTATTCGCGGCGGTTAACCGGGGACTTCGGACGACCCCAGATGTTTTCGCCCATACGGCGGTCAATTTTGTACTTAGCCGATTCGCGCTTGCTCATCGTATTTCCTTCGAAACAGGTTATGCCGGTCCGTTGCCAAACCGGATTAAGGAAACACGCCCTCCTCTGAGATCCGTTTCAGAACCTCTGACAGGATTCTCACACACGCTTGTGGAGAAGCCACGGGACATGTCGGTGATGTTGACCGCCGAACGTCAGCTTATAAACTGCAAGGCAGTCAACGAAACACACCGGACATCACTGCCCGGCGTTGGGGCGGCTTCTATAGCTGTTTTACAAATTTGTCAAACACGCCATTTTCGTTTTTTTACAGCTCCGCTCTTGAAAAGCCGGAAAGGCATCCTATCTCCCCGTCGTGATCAGAACTCGGGCCCCTCTGGCGTGTTACCGGACAACACGTGATGTCGAGTTTTTATAGGATGGGGCCACGTTAAGTTCTGATATGCGTTCCCCATCCGAAAAGCCAACCTCGTCCGGCTAAAGGTTGACTGATGGACTTCCTGTTTCTGGATTTTCTCGGCACCCCCACATGGATGTGGGCGGTTTTCATTTCTCTCGTTCTCGGCCTTCTGGCCCTGGACCTTGGTGTTCTGCATAAGAATTCCAAGGAAATCGGCATTCGCGAAAGCATGCTGATGTCCAGCTTCTACATCGCCATCGGCTTGGCCTTCGGCGGCTGGATCTGGTACCAATCCGGTCAACAGTCGGCGATGGAATACGTCACGGGCTTTGTTGTCGAAAAAAGCCTGGCGATGGACAACATCTTCATCATCGCCATGATCTTCTCCTATTTCGCCATTCCGCGCCAATACCAGCACCGCGTCCTGCTGTGGGGTATCCTCGGCGTTATCGTACTGCGCGGCATCATGATCGCGGCTGGTGCGGCCATCGTCGAAAACTTCCACTGGGTTCTGTATTTCTTCGCGGCTTTCCTGGTCTTCACCGGCCTGAAAATGCTGTTTTCGTCCGACCACGATGAAAATGACATTGGCAACAACAAGATCCTGAAATTCCTGCGCAGCCACCTGCCGGTCACCAATGCCCTGCATGGCGAAAAGTTCTTCGTCAAGGAAACCGATTCGAAGACCGGTAAGCTGAAGACCTTCGTTACGCCGCTGTTCCTGGCGCTTATCATGGTCGAAATTGCCGACCTGATCTTCGCAGTCGATTCGATCCCGGCGATTTTCGCGATCACCACCGATCCGTTTATCGTCTATACGTCGAACATCTTCGCAATCCTTGGCCTGCGTGCGCTCTACTTCGCACTTGCAGCCCTGATGCACCGCTTCGCGTATCTGAAATATGCGCTGGCTGCGGTTCTGGTGTTCGTTGGTTCGAAAATCTTTGTCGCCGACATGCTGGGTATCGCCAAGATCCCGCCGGCTCTTTCGCTCGGCGTGACCGTCGCCATTCTGGCGACCGGCATCATCGGTTCGCTGATCGCGACGCGCAACGAAAACAAGGTCATCGACAAGGCATAAATGCAAAAGGCGGCGAAAGCCGCCTTTTCTCATTATTCTGCAGCGAGACTGACGTCTCCATCCGCCGCATCCGCATCGCCGGGTGCGGTTTTTGCGTCGAGGTCAGGGAAAGCCACGATCCGCTTGCCGGAAAAATCGGCATGAACGACCACCAGTTCCTTTTCCTCGAAATAACCGAGAAGGCGCCGGGCCCGGCGAGCCGAATGGGTGCCGTAAGCGCGGGCAATACGGGCGTCAGAGGGACATGGCTCTTCGCCGAGCGCGGCCTTCACCAAGAGCAGGAAAACGCCTTGAAGATCGTCGGAAACGCTTTTTGAAAGTTCGAGCGCTGTCTGCCAGTGCTCGCTCGCCGCCATCTCCACATCGACGCCGGACCGGGTAATGGCCACCTGACGACGGAATTCGGACAGCGGCATGGGGGTGCCGGCAATACGCCGCATACGGGCGCGCACCAGAAAATCCTGATAAAGCACGGCATCGGTACGATAGGCCGATTGCGGATCATCGAGAATTTCCATCAGCACGCCGGCGATCTTCTCTTCCCGCTCCTCGGGGGACATTTCGGGCTGGCTCGAGCGTGTCTGCTCGGAGGGTGACGTGACTGCTGCCGGCGTCGATCGCGAAAGCTCCGCCAGGATATCCGTTGTCGGGCGCGGCGCAGGCGGCGTACGACGAACGACTGGCCGGTTGAATTCCTCCGGATCGGGCGTGAAGATCAGGTCTTCCACATCCTGCGGCGCATCCGGCAGCGGCATCAGCTTCGGTGAGGAGGAACGCGCCGAGGTTTCAACCGCACCAATGACGATCGGCAGCGGGCGGCGCGACAAAGCCGGACCAAGAGCAACGAAGTTACCACGCTGCAGATCGCGGAACATTTCCGCCTGACGGCGATCCATGCCGAGAAGATCGGCTGCACGCGCCATGTCGATATCGAGGAAGGTTCGGCCCATCAGGAAGTTCGAGGCTTCAGCCGCGACGTTCTTGGCAAGCTTGGCGAGGCGCTGTGTGGCGATCACACCGGCAAGTCCACGTTTACGGCCTCGGCACATCAGATTGGTCATGGCGCCAAGCGAAGCCTTGCGCGCATCTTCCGTAACCTCGCCGCCGACGGATGGCGCAAACATCTGCGCCTCATCCACCACAACGAGAACCGGATACCAGTATTCGCGATCGGCATCGAACATGCCGTTGAGGAAGGCAGCGGCGGCGCGCATCTGCTGCTCGATATCAAGACCTTCCAGCGTCAGAACGCAGGAAACGCGGTGCTGGCGGATACGATTGGCGATACCGGCAAGCTCTGCTTCGGTGCGCTCGCCATCCACGACAATATGCCCGAACTTGTCGGCCAGCGTGACGAAGTCACCTTCCGGATCAATAATGACCTGCTGCACCCACGGCGCGGACTGTTCCAGCAGACGACGCAGAAGATGCGACTTTCCGGAACCGGAATTGCCCTGCACCAACAGACGCGTGGCCAGCAATTCCTCGATATCGAGCTTGGCAGCCTGCCCGCCCGAAAGTGTTCCCATGTCGATGCCGACCTGCACTTTACACTTCCCTGCACTGCGAATGGATGAAACGCCGACTCTCATGGAGGCCGACCGAACACCCTCTTTAACAAAAAATTAAACGAATAACCCTGCCCATCGCAACAATGCACAGGGAATTGCTGGTGCGTCACACCGCCTTCGGGCGGCGGCCAAAGGACAGGCGACGGCCGAAGACGTTGAGCGCCAGGCCACCGACAACCAGCGTGCTGCCGATGATTTCAAGACGCGTAATGTGCTCGTCAAAAGCAAAATAGGCGCCGAGGAAACCGACAATCGGCACCAGGAGCGAAAATGGCGCAACCGTTCCGGCAGGATAACGCAGCAGCAGGAAACTCCAGATGCCCGCTCCCACGATCGTCGCGCCATAAGCCATGTAGATCACCACCAAGCCCGTCATCAGATTGGCACTCGCCATGCCATCGGCGATGGCCTGCGGGCCTTCGAGCAGCAGCGAGAGGATAACGAGCGGCAACACCGGCACCAGGCTTGTCCAGGCGACAAAGGAGATCGCATTGACCGATCCGACCTTGCGGTTGACGATATTGCCAATCGCCCAGCTGAACGCAGCGCCAACGCACATGAGAAGCGGGATCATGGCGGCAGCCGTCATCCGCTCCAGGCCAATGACGGCAAGACCCGCAAATGCAACGCCGGCACCTGCAATGTGGGACTTCAACGGAATCTCACCCAGCATCGTGACCGCCAGCGCCATGGTAAAAAACGCCTGAGACTGCATGACCAGCGACGACAGCCCGGCCGGAAGCCCCCATTTAATGGCCGTGTAGAGCAGCCCGAACTGCAAACAGCCCATGACCATGCCGTACACGATCATATGGCCCCACGGTACTTTCGGGCGCGGCAGGAAAAACACCAGCGGCACGGCTGCAAACAGATAGCGCAAGGCTGTCAGCAAAAGCGGCGGCATGCCCATGACGCCAACCTTGATGACAACAAAATTGAAGCCCCAGAGAAACACGGTAACGAGGGCGAGAAGAATGTGCGGCACTGCCATTGGGATGTCCGAATTTCAAACCGCCACCGGCGGCATTTCAGGAAGCAGCCCTCTTCCAGCCAATTGCCAACAAACCAGCGCCGATCAGCAGACTGCCGCCGGTACGATTGACGATGCGCTGAACGTTGGGTTTGCGAATGGTGTTGCGGGCTGCACTTGCCAGCAATCCATAAAGAGCCGCATTGCAGGTGGCAAGCACGAGAAATGTCACTTCAAAGATAATCACCTGCGGCAGGAAGGGCAAAGTCGGCACCAGGAACTGCGGCAGGAAAGCGACGAAAAACACGATGCTTTTCGGGTTCAGCGCCGTGACGACATAGGCATGCAGGAAGATCTTCAGTGGCCGTTCCCGACCCGTTGCCCCCTCGCCTGCGGCCATTTCACCGCTGACGGGCGCGCGCCAAAGCTTGATGCCGAGATAGATGAGATAGGCCGCTCCGACCCATTTCAACCCGGTAAAAAGTGCGGCCGACGTTGCAAGCAGCGCACCAAGCCCGAGCATCGAAGCTGTCATCGCCGTGAAGTCGCCGAGCGCCACGCCGGTAACCGTTGCCGTACTCGCCTTGCGACCATGGCCCAAAGCATAAGAAATCACCAACAGGATCGTTGGCCCCGGAATGGCGAGCATGATGGCGGATGCGGCCACGAAGGCCAGCCAGTTTTCGAGAGGCATGAGGAAACTCCCCTTGTTGATCGGAGCGAGCAAGCCATGGAAACGCCACGCTGGCAAGTGGTCGCCTGCGTGACGGCAGGCGGAAAAAATGCGGTGACAATCCGGCCTGCACCGACCCTCTCAGGTATGGTGCAGGCCGTTGAATGACGCCGTTAGAACCGTGGCGCCCAATAAGGAGCCGACCAATCGCGCCGCTTCTTCCTTGCGGAAGGTTCGACGCCGATATCGTCAAGCAGCCACTCCGGCAAATCGTCAACGCTGTCGGGCGGCGCACGCGGCACAATCGCCGCAAGCAGAACGGTTTTTACGGTTTTCCAGACACCGAATACGACGAACAGACGGTCGACCGCATCAGGAAGGCTGAATGCTACCAATGGTTGATTTTTATGCATAGGAAATCCATCCCGGCGCCGCACGGGCAGCCAGGTCCTCTGGTGATGAAAAACGGCATGCGAGGCGAGCGGACGCGGCTCAGCACCGCGCGAACGCGCAACTCAATTGCCAGATGATGTGAAAATGCCAGATGGCAAGAAAAAACAGGCGTATCAGCCTTGTCGGAGGCAAGAACCTCGGGTCATATAACCACCGGAAACATTGCCCGAAATAGCGGACACGCCCAAAAGGCGTACATTGATATTTGCAGACATTCCACGCCTCCATAGTTAGCGGTTATAGACGATTGCCACGATACACGAGATGTCCGCACGCGCAAGCGCCGCAATCTCGAATTGCATAATCAGCGAAAAACAGATGCAAAAAAGCAACAGACCGTCTGGACCTAGACGCTGAGGCCGAAACCCTGCATCAGTCGCCGTGTCGCGAAATCCGGCTTGCCGGACGTAAACCGCGCAAAGTCAAATCCGTCAGGATGCTCCGCCCCCTGGACGAGTGGCACCAGATGGCGGGCACGGCGCGCAATCGCCTCCGCAGGGTCCAGCCAGTCAACCGGCCAGGGTGCCAGCTTGCGAAACACATTCGCCATGAAGGGATAGTGCGTGCAGGCAAGAACGACGATGTCGGTGCGTTTGCCGTCGTTATCGATAAAGCACGGTTCGATCTCGGCCAGCACCGCCTCGTCGGAAATCGGCTCGCCCCTGATCCAGCTTTCCGCCATCCGCGCAAGGTTTTCCGAACCGACAAGGCGTACATGACATTGCGAGGCAAAGGACTGGATGAGATCACGCGTATAGGCACGCTTGACGGTACCCGGCGTTGCCAGAACGGATACCAGCCCCGAACGGGTGCGCTCGGCAGCCGGCTTGATCGCCGGCACCGTACCAACGAAGGTCATATCCGGAAATTTCGCACGCAGATCGGCACCCACAAGAGTGAATGCCGTATTGCAGGCAATGATGCAGACTTCAGGATCGTAGTCTCGCAAGAGCTCTTCGAACAGCGAGAGAATGCGGACCTTCAGTGCGGCCTCTTCCCAGCCGCCATAGGGAAACCCTGCATCGTCAGCGACATAGATGAAACCGCGCTCGGGCATCAGCACACGCGCTTCGCGCAGGACCGTCAGACCGCCAATGCCGGAATCGAACACCAGCACCGGCTTCAGTTCTACTGCATCCATTTCAGTCGCTAGAGCCATTCTCCGTCGTCTCCCCTGTCGTTTCCGTCTTTCCGGCCTGCTTGGGCCAGCGACGCGGGAAACGGTCGAGCGAATTGATTACGCCGCGAAACACGCTGATTTCCTGTTCCGAAAATCCCCGCCGGGAAAGCACGGCACGCAGGTTGTCGACCATTTTGGGCTTTTTTTCAGCCGGGTGGAAATATCCACGTGCCTCGAGCGCTTCTTCGATGTGCTCGAAAAGGCCAAAAACCTGTTCCTTGGTGGACGGGCGCTGTTCGACGGACTGGAAGACCGTATCTTCCAGATCTTCCATGCCCGATTTCATCCACTCATACGACATCAACAGCACAGCCTGCGCGATGTTGAGCGAGGCAAAGGCCGGGTTGACCGGAAACGTCACGATCTCGTCGGCGAGAGCCACTTCCTCGTTGGTCAGACCCCAGCGCTCGCGCCCGAAGAGGATGCCGGTCTTTTCGCCTGCCTTGAATTTGGTCCGCAGCGTGTCGCAGGCCGTGACCGGCGCGCGCACCGGCTTGAAGCCGTAGCGTTCGCGAGCCGTGGTGGCATAGACGAAATTGAGATCCTTGATCGCTTCTTCCAGCGTATCGAAAACCTTGGTGCCATCGATGACATGGTCGGCCTTGGACGCGGCCGCACGGGCCTTTTCGCTTGGCCAACCATCGCGTGGATTGACGAGGCGCAATTCGGCGAGGCCGAAATTGGCCATCGCCCGCGCTACCATGCCGATATTTTCTCCGAGCTGCGGTTCGACCAGAATGATCGCCGGGCCTTCCGCCACAAGTTCAAGCTCGCTGTTCGTACCTGCCATAGTTCGTTTTCCAGTTTCCAGACCGCCGTATCGAAAATCGATACTCTAAAGCGCGTCTCACTCGCACAGATCGGCGCGGAAATCAAAGCAGAAAGGCTACGAGCCCTCGTTATTCGCCCTTGATAATGGTTGCCATCTCTTCGCGCAGCGAGTCCGTGCCCTCATCGCCAACACGATGAATGTCGTTGATCACCGGACGACCATCCTCTTCGATGACGTCGAAATTCACTTCATCGACTGTCGCCTTCATCTCGGCCTCGTCCATGCATGCCCACAGCTTGAACTTTGCCGTGACGTTCGTGACGCCATCCTTCGCAGGCGCAGCATCCACGATGACATCCTGCAACGGGCAACCGTCCTGCGAGTTGGTGACGACATCGTAACCGAAGGGGTCGCCCGTCGTGCCGCTTTCAGCCTCATAGGCCGGCTTTTTCGCGGCCTCCCGATATTGTGCGACGAATTCCTTGCTGAACAGTCCGGTCAGCATGTCCTCGTCGAAGATGTATTTCCAGTCCTCGGCTTCGCCGGACCAGTTCTTGACGGTGATGTCCATGATCTTCTGGACCGGATCGGTGGGACCGGCAGCAAAAGCGCTGGTGGAAAAGAGGATGGCGGCGGTGGCGAGCAGAATGGTCCGCATGATGTAATCCTGGAATTGACCCTTAGACGGGCGAAGCGATTCGCCTGACTGTATTGCGGCAATATGGTTTGGCAATGTTCAAAGCAGCAATGGCGCCCAGCCAAAAAAGCGCCACTCATGGCTTTGCCTCACGCGCATGCGATGCTATAGCCGCACCGGATATTTTTTCCACATAACGGCGTTTTTGCGCCGCAGCTTCGAAGGTGAGGAATTCATGGCAAAGATCAAGGTAGCCAATCCGGTCGTCGATCTCGACGGCGACGAAATGACCCGTATCATCTGGCAGCTCATCAAGGACAAGCTGATCCTGCCGTACCTCGATCTCGATATCGAATACTACGACCTGTCGGTCGAAAACCGCGATGCCACCAACGACCAGGTTACCGTCGATGCTGCCAACGCCATCAAGAAGCACGGCGTCGGCATCAAGTGCGCAACGATCACGCCGGATGAAGCCCGCGTTGAAGAATTCGGCCTGAAGCAGATGTGGAAGAGCCCGAACGGCACGATCCGCAACATTCTTGGCGGCGTCATCTTCCGCGAGCCGATCATCTGCAAGAACGTTCCGCGCCTGGTTCCGGGCTGGACGAAGCCGATCGTTGTTGGCCGTCACGCTTTCGGCGACCAGTACAAGGCAACCGATTTCAAGTTCCCCGGCAAGGGCAAGCTGACGATCAAGTTCGTCGGTGAAGATGGTCAGGTTATCGAAAAGGACGTCTTTGACGCTCCGAGCGCCGGCGTTGCACTGGCTATGTACAACCTCGACGAATCCATCCGCGAATTCGCACGCGCATCCATGAATTACGGCCTGATGCGCAAGTGGCCGGTATACCTTTCCACGAAGAACACCATCCTCAAGGCTTACGACGGCCGCTTCAAGGATATCTTCGAAGAAGTCTACCAGACAGAGTTCAAGGCGAAGTTCGACGAAGTCGGCATCACCTACGAACACCGCCTGATCGACGACATGGTTGCTTCCGCTCTGAAGTGGTCCGGCGGCTACATCTGGGCCTGCAAGAACTACGACGGCGACGTGCAGTCCGACACGGTTGCGCAGGGCTTCGGCTCGCTCGGCCTGATGACCTCCGTTCTTCTGTCGCCCGATGGCCGCACGGTTGAAGCCGAAGCTGCTCACGGTACGGTTACGCGCCACTACCGCCAGCACCAGAAGGGTCAGGAAACCTCCACGAACTCGATCGCTTCGATCTTCGCATGGACCCGTGGCCTCGCACACCGCGCCAAGCTGGACGACAACGCCGACCTGGCGAAGTTCGCTAGCACGCTGGAAGAAGTCTGCGTTGCAACCGTTGAAAGCGGCTTCATGACCAAGGACCTCGCGCTCCTTATCGGTCCGGATCAGCCTTGGCTCTCCACAACCGCATTCCTCGACAAGATCGACGAGAACCTTCAGAAGGCCATGGCTGCCTGATTTTCCCGATCATGACACAGAAAACCCGGCCATATGGCCGGGTTTTTTTATGCCTTCGGCCTGGGCTGCGGCTTCAATAATTCACGACCGGGCGCTTGTTACAACGTCGGGTTTCTTTTTGAATCACCATATCTTGATTAGACGTGACACTAGGCGCACACTCCGCAACCGACTGCGGCCGTATGCGAAGCTGAACAAGACAACAACAATAACCACCTGAATTTCGAACTTCACCCGACTGGCCCGGTCAACAATGCCACACACCTCTATCGGACCCCGGAGATGTATCCCGGTTGCCGACATGTATGCTGCGTGGCTGAACGAGTTGGAGCGTCCATGCCTCCATCCGGGCCAATGGCGCTCTGAAGTGCGCTTCAGGAGGAGGAGCCATGAGCGAACTGATATTTTATACCAACCCCATGTCGCGCGGCCGCATCGCCCGCTGGATGCTGGAAGAAGTGGGGGTCCCTTACAAAACGGAAGTTCTGGGCTTCGAAACATCGATGAAGTCGCCCGCCTATCGTTTGATCAATCCGATGACCAAGGTTCCGGCGATCAAACACGGCGACACGATCGTTACCGAAGCCGCCGCGATCTGTGCCTATCTGGCAGACGCCTTCCCCGGCGCCAATCTCGCACCCACACCAAAGTCACGTGGCCTTTATTATCGCTGGATGTTCTTCGCAGCCGGTCCGCTCGAAATGGCTGTCAGCATGAAGGCACTGGGTTACGAGGTGCCGAAAGAAAAAGTGCGGATGGTGGGCTGTGGCAGCTATGACGACGTGATGAACACGCTCGAACGCGCCGTCAGCGAAAACCGTTATGTGGCGGGCGATCATTTTTCCGCTGCAGACGTCTATGTCGGCTCCCACATTGCCTGGGGCATGCAGTTCGGCTCCATCGAAAAACGTCCGCACTTTGTCGAGTATGTCAGCCACCTCGGCGAACGCGCGGCCTACAAGCGTGCCCATCAGCTGGACAACGAAGCTGCCAAGGAAATGCAGGCAGCCGGTTGAAAAAACAAAAAAGGCGGGCAATGCCCGCCTTTTTCATTGATATGAAATGCCGTTATCAGGCAGCCAGAGCAGCAGCAACAGCGTCGATTGCCTCACTGGCTTTCGCACCGTCAGGGCCGCCAGCCTGCGCCATGTCAGCGCGGCCGCCGCCACCCTTGCCGCCGAGCGCTGCAGAAGCGGTCCGCACCAGATCGACGGCGCTGAAGCGCGACGTCAGGTCTTCGGTAACAGCGGCAACGGCGCTCGCCTTGCCATCGTCAGAGACTGCAATCAGGAGAACGACGCCAGAACCAAGACCCCCCTTGGCTTCGTCGGCGAGGCCCTTGAGATCCTTGGCGTCGATGCCGGAGAGCGACTTGGCGAGGAACTTCACTCCGCCGATTTCCTTGACGTCCCCGGCCGAACCTTCCGTGGAACCGCCACCCATCGCGAGCTTGCGGCGTGCTTCCGCCAATTCGCGCTCAAGCTTCTTGCGCTCGTCCAGAAGACCTTCGACACGCGAAAGAACATCGGCAGGCTGAACCTTGAGTGAGGATGCCAGCGCCTTCACGCGCTCATCCTGTTCCGCGAGGTAGGCAAGTGCGCCCTGCCCTGTCACGGCTTCGATACGGCGAACGCCGGCACCAACCGCGCTTTCACCGAGAACGCGGACCAGGCCGATCTGGCCGGTCGCCGAAACATGCGTACCGCCGCAAAGCTCGACCGAGTATGGACGGTTCGCCTTGGCGCCATGAATGCCCGTTCCCATGGAAACGACACGAACCTCATCGCCGTACTTTTCGCCAAACAGCGCCATGGCGCCCTCGGCAATCGCATCGTCGACGCTCATCAGGCGGGTCACGACAGGCGAGTTCTGCAGGATGATCTCGTTTGCCATTTCCTCGACGATCTTCAGCTCTTCAGCCGACATCGGCTTCGGATGCGAGACGTCGAAACGCAGGCGCTCGGGCGCGACCAGAGAGCCCTTCTGGGCAACGTGGGTGCCGAGAACCTCGCGCAGTGCCTCATGTAGAAGGTGGGTTGCCGAGTGGTTGGCACGCAGGCGCGAACGACGGTCGTGATCGACTGTCAACTGAACCGCTTCACCAACCTTCAGGCCGCCCTTCGAAACGGTACCGACGTGCACGAACAGGCCTTCGCCCTTCTTCTGCGTGTCGGATACGGTGAAGGCACCGTTTTCGCCGGTGATGACACCGGTATCGCCCATCTGGCCACCAGATTCACCGTAGAACGGCGTCTGGCTGACTACGACCTGAACGGCCTCGCCATCAGCGGCGGCGTCAACCGACTTGCCGTCCTTGACGATTGCCTGCACGACGCCTTCAGCCGTTTCCGAGTCGTAGCCGAGGAATTCGGTTGCGCCGAGCTTTTCCTTGAGCTCGAACCAGACGGTTTCGGTCGCCTTGTCGCCGGAGCCGGCCCAATGCGAACGGGCTTCCGCCTTCTGGCGCTCCATCGCGTCGGTAAAGCCCGAAATGTCGACGCCAATACCGCGAGCGCGCAGAGCATCCTGCGTCAGATCGAGCGGGAAGCCGTAGGTGTCGTAGAGCTTGAAGGCGGTTTCGCCATCGAGCATGCCGCCCTTGGACAGATCCACAGTTGCGTCAGACAACAGCGACAGACCACGCTCCAGCGTCTTGCGGAAACGGGTTTCTTCGAGCTTCAGGGTTTCGGAGATCAGCGCTTCTGCACGCACGAGTTCCGGATAGGCGCGGCCCATCTGCTGAACGAGTGCTGGCAGGAGCCTCCAGATCAGCGGCTCCTTCGCGCCGAGCAGTTCGGCGTGGCGCATGGCGCGGCGCATGATACGGCGCAGAACATAACCGCGACCTTCATTCGACGGCAGAACGCCATCGGCAATCAGGAAGGCGGACGAACGCAGGTGGTCGGCGATAACGCGGTGGCTGGCGCGCTTTTCGCCTTCCGCCGGAACACCGGTTGCCTCGACCGACGCCGAGATCAGAGCGCGGAACAGGTCGGTGTCGTAGTTGTCGTGCTTACCCTGAAGCAGCGCGGAAATACGTTCCAGACCCATGCCGGTGTCGATCGACGGACGCGGCAGATCGATGCGCTCTTCCTTCGTAATCTGCTCGTACTGCATGAAGACGAGGTTCCAGATCTCGATGAAACGGTCGCCATCTTCATCCGGCGAACCGGGAGGACCACCCCAGATGTGATCGCCGTGGTCATAGAAGATTTCCGAACAGGGACCGCAAGGACCGGTATCGCCCATCGCCCAGAAGTTATCGCTGGTCGGAATGCGAATGATACGGTCGTCGGAGAAACCGGCGATCTTCTTCCAGAGATTAAAAGCCTCGTCGTCGGTGTGATAGACCGTCACGAGAAGGCGGTTCTTGTCGATGCCGAACTCGCCGGTGATCAGGTTCCAGGCGTGGCTGATTGCTTCTTCCTTGAAATAATCACCGAAGGAGAAGTTGCCGAGCATTTCAAAGAAAGTGTGGTGACGTGCCGTGTAACCGACATTGTCGAGGTCGTTGTGCTTGCCACCGGCGCGAACGCACTTCTGCGCCGACGCTGCCGTGGAATAAGGGCGGCTCTCAAGACCGGTGAAAACGTTCTTGAACTGCACCATGCCCGCATTGGTGAACATCAGCGTCGGGTCGTTACGCGGAACCAGCGGACTGGAAGACACGATTTCGTGCCCGTTCTTCTTGAAGTAGTCGAGAAACGTCGACCGAATTTCATTCACACCGCTCATGCCCACACACCGCTATAGCTGGAGTCCATCATCGCCATCCCATGCGGACGGCCATATTATAAAATCACTGGCTTTTATCGCCCGCTTTCCGCCCTGTCCAGCCGTTGAGCGTAGCATGACGCCCTGGCAAAACAAAAACGACCGCGCGAAACAAGTTCGCGCGGTCCAAATCTCAGAAACGGAAGTAGAGAGACTACAATTCAGGCCAATCTCGAAGCAGATCAGCCTTCACCGTCGCCATCGTCACCTTCACCGGCGTCAGGCCCACCGTTCTGCAGGAAGCGATCGGCGATCAGGCCAGCGTTCTGGCGCAGCGCCAGCTCGATCTCATTGGCAACCGCCGGATTATCGCGCAGGAAGGTCTTGGCGTTTTCGCGGCCCTGCCCGAGACGCTGACTGTTGTAGGAGAACCACGCACCGGACTTCTCGACGATGCCGGCCTTCACGCCGAGATCGACAAGCTCACCGGTCTTGGACACACCTTCGCCATACATGATGTCGAATTCGACCTGCTTGAAGGGCGGAGCCATCTTGTTCTTGACGACCTTGACGCGGGTCTGGTTGCCGACAACCTCTTCGCGTTCCTTGACGGCACCGATACGGCGAATGTCGAGGCGCACCGAGGCGTAGAACTTCAGCGCGTTACCGCCCGTCGTCGTTTCAGGCGAACCGAACATCACACCGATCTTCATACGGATCTGGTTGATGAAGATCACCATGCACTTCGAGCGAGAGATCGACGCCGTCAGCTTGCGCAGCGCCTGGCTCATCAGACGTGCCTGAAGACCCGGAAGGCTGTCGCCCATCTCACCTTCGATTTCCGCACGTGGCGTCAGTGCCGCAACGGAGTCGACGACGAGAACGTCAACGGCGCCGGAACGAACCAGCGTGTCGGTGATTTCGAGCGCCTGTTCACCCGTGTCCGGCTGCGAGATCAGCAGGTTCTGCAGATCAACGCCGAGCTTGCGGGCATAGACCGGATCGAGCGCATGCTCGGCGTCCACGAAGGCGCAGATGCCGCCCTTCTTCTGGGCTTCTGCAATGGTCTGCAGCGCCAGCGTCGTTTTACCCGAGCTTTCCGGCCCGTAAATTTCAATGATACGCCCCTTCGGCAAACCGCCGATTCCGAGCGCGATATCCAGACTGAGCGAACCCGTCGATACGGTTTCGACTTCGACTACGTTTTCATTGGAACCGAGCTTCATGATCGATCCCTTGCCGAACGAACGTTCGATCTGGGAGAGCGCCGCTTCCAGTGCCTTGCTTTTATCCACCGATTTATCCTCTACGAGACGCAAAGAATTTTGTGCCATCTGAAACACCTTTAGGTTATTGAAGCCACGCAGGCAATGAAGCAGTATGGAAACGGTATGTACTCTATTTGTTCTCATTTCGCAAGGCGACGCCAGAACATTGAAAACAAATAGCGATAAGTCATTTGTTCTATTTTTGTTTTTCTGGGCGCCGCTCGGGAAGCCTTTCAGGAAAAACAATCCGGGAACCGATTTTTTCAGCCGAATCGGAGAAAAATTTCGGGTCTCCAGAGAAGGGAAGAAGCGTTGAAAAAGATACTCGTTCTGGGAGGAGCGCATATCGACAGGCGCGGCATGATCGAGGCGGAAACCACGCCCGGTGCCAGCAATCCAGGACACTGGATGGAAGAAGCAGGCGGCGGCGGCTTCAATGCGGCCCGTAACCTGTCCCGTCTCGGCTTTGAGGTTCGCATCATCAGCCCGCGCGGTGGAGACGTCACTGGCGAAGCCGTTGCGGCAGCGGCGCGACAGGCCGGTGTCGAAGACACCCCTTTCGTTTTCCTCGATCGCCGCACACCAAGTTATACGGCCATTCTGGAACGCGACGGCAATCTGGTCATCGCGCTCGCAGACATGGACCTCTACAAGCTTTTCACGCCGCGACGCCTGCGCGTACGGTCTGTGCGCGAAGCGATCCGCTCGACCGACATTATCCTATGCGACGCCAACCTGCCGGAAGACACGCTGACGGCAATCGGCCTGGCAGCCCGTGTCTGCGGCAAGATGCTTGCGGCGATCGCGATCTCGCCCGCCAAGGCGGTCAAACTCAAACCGGCCTTTGCTGACATCGACATTCTTTTCATGAATGAAGCCGAGGCGCGCGCACTGACCGGAGAGAATCCCGACGATATCCGGCAGTGGCCCGATATGTTCCGAACAGCCGGCCTGCGCGGTGGCGTGGTCACGTCTGGCTCCAAACAGGCGATCGCTTTTGACCGAAACCAGGCAGCAACACTCGTTCCGCCTCGCGTCGACGATGTGAAGGATGTGACCGGTGCTGGCGATGCCATGGCCTCCGGTTATCTTTCCGCCATTGCCGAGGGCGCAACCATCACGCAGGCGCTACGACTGGGTGCAGCAGCAGCAGCCCTCACCGTCCAGTCGCCCTTCGCAACCTCGCCCGATCTATCGAAAAACGGTGTCGAGCTCATGTCGGGACTTGTGCCCGAGGCCGAAACACTGGCATGAACCCGCTTTTAAAAAATCTGGAACAGATAAGATGACCCGTCCAATTTCCCCACGCCTCCCCATCGTCTATTCACAGGAAGTCGCGGCCGCCAAGCAGCGCGGAGCGCCGATCGTGGCTCTCGAATCCACCATCATCACCCACGGCATGCCCTATCCGGGCAATATCGAGATGGCCGAAAGCGTCGAACAGATCATCCGCGACCAGGGTGCTGTGCCGGCAACCATCGCCGTCATTCATGGCGTACTGCATATCGGCCTTGAAAAGGATCAGCTCGAAGCGCTCGCCAAGACCACCGATGCGATGAAGGTTTCGCGCGCCGATATCGCCTTCGCGATTGCCGAGCGTCGCACCGGCGCCACCACCGTGGCGGCAACCATGATTGCCGCCGCACGCGCCGGCATCAAGGTCTTCGCAACCGGCGGCATCGGCGGCGTACACAAGGGTGCGGAAGAAAGCTTCGATGTATCCGCAGACCTGACCGAACTTGCCAAGACCGGCGTGATCGTTGTCTGCGCCGGCGCCAAGGCTATCCTCGATGTTCCCAAGACGCTCGAAGTTCTGGAAACGCAGGGCGTTCCGGTCGTGACCTTCGGCTCGGAAGAGTTCCCGGCATTCTGGTCGCGCTCCTCCGGTCTGAAAAGCCCGTTGTCGCTCAATAGCCCGGCTGCAATTGCCAATTTCCAGGCAACCCGCGAACAGCTCGGCATCGACGGTGGCATGCTGGTCGCAAACCCTGTTCCGGAAGAAGACGAAATCCCCAGCGAAGAGATGGCCATCTACATCAACCGCGCCATTTCCAACGCCGAACGCGAGGAAATCACCGGCAAGGAAGTCACACCATTCCTGCTGGGCGATATCTTCAAGATCACGGAAGGCCGCAGCCTGGTGACCAACATTGCGCTTGTGAAGAACAATGCTCGCCTCGCAGCAGAGATCGCTGTCGCGCTCGACTGAGGCAGTAAGGTATTCAAGCAAAAGGCCCGGAACCTTGTGGTTCCGGGCCTTTTTCGTTGTGGAGGTCCGCTTAGTTCTGCGCAACCGGGCGCACAAGCGGCGTAACGCGACGGATGGTGACGCGACGGTTCTGCTGTTCCGCAGTCAGTGTTTGAACCTTCAGGTAACGCTCGCCATAGCCCTGGGTCGCGAGGTTTTCCGGCGGAATGCCGTAGACATCCGTCAGGACATTGGCGACGGAGGCCGCACGTTCATCAGAAAGCACGAGGTTGCTTTCATCCGAACCAACCGCATCCGTATGTCCTTCGATCAGGAAGGTTTCCGCCGGGTTCTTGTCCAGCGCCTTGTTGATCGCATCGGCCACCTTGCGCAGCGAGCGGGCCTGCGCCATCGGAATTTCCGCACTGCCCGTGGCAAAGGTAATGGTATCGAGGTCGATACGACGCACCTTGTCACGAATACGGGCCGAATATCGCACCTCGTCGAGCGAATAGACGCGTTCGACCGGCTCGACCGGCGGCTGTTCCAGGAAGCGGTAGTAATCGCGATCCGGATCGCTGGAGGTATCGATGATGTAATCGCGAACAGGAATGCGCAGACGCATCGGCGGCAGGTCAAGGCCCGGATCGCGATAGACGTAATCCTGATCCGGATCATCCATCAGCTCAGGCGCATAGAACAGCACATATTCCCGGCCGCGATCATCGATGCGCGAACGCTGGATGACATCGCCATAACGGTTGCGGATCGTCACGACCTGGGTGCCATCCCGGCGTTCGACGGTTTCGCGGACCCGGCCTGCAGGCAGGCGCTCGTAATAGGGTTCGCCACCATCGCGGATGAAGCGCTGGTTATCGTCACCACGAACCACGACGCGATCACCGAATTGCAGGATGATCGGCGCATCGCGGTCTCTGTCGCGACGACCGCCTTCGCGTGGCTGCCATTCGCGCACGCCATCCGGCCGCTCATATTGCGGGCGCTGATCGATGCGCTCGCCCTGCTGCGAGGTGATCGCTTCCATCTTCACAGGCGGTGGCGGCGGGTTGCCATCCGGTCTTGCGGCGCGCTGGGCTTCGGCATCCGATGTCGGAACCTTGTAATCCCCGCCCTGCTCGCGTTCGCGGCGCCGCTCTTCGCGGGCCTGACGGTTGCCGGAGCGTTCGACCTCCTTGTCGCTGTCGAGAACGGCAGCACCCTTGTCAACAGGCAGAATAACCGTATCCGCAGTCTTGGATGGGTCCTGAGCAATCGCCTTGGCCTTGTCCAGCTGTTCCTTGCTCATTGGCGGCGCCTCGGTCTGAGGGGTCGCGACCTGATCGGGAACGACTTCACCAGCCGGGGCCTGTCCTGTGGTTGAACCATCCTGCGGCGGTGGGTTCGGCGCATCCGGCAGAGGGGTCGGGCGAGCATTGCCCTGACCTTCCGTTGGCTGCTGCTCCGACGGCTGCTGGCCAGGTGCAGGGTTTGGCTGTGCTTCCGGCGGACGCGGACGTGCCGGCGTCGGAGCCTCGGTCGGAACCGGTGCATCCTTGGCGGCGGGTTCTGGAGCGGCCGGTTTTTCGGCTGGCTGCGCCTTCTGCTCAGGCGCCTGTTCCTCTACCGGCTGCTTGCGGCGATCCGGCTTCTGTCGTGGCTCAGCGTTTTCGGGCGCCTGTGCAGCCGGCCGTTCGGCCTGGGGTTCCTGCGCGCGCTCCTGTCTGCGCGGCCGCTGCTGCTCACCCTCGCCTTCCGGCTGCTGGGCACGTTCAGGACGGCGTGGGCGCTCCTGTTGCTGCTCGGCAGGGGCTGCCTCCTGCGCCGGTTCACGTCGCGGGCGGTCCGGGCGCTGCTCGCCCTCACCTTCCGGCTGCTGCGCGCGCTCGGGACGACGCGGACGTTCCTGCTGCTGCTCCGGGGCCGCCTGCTGCTCTGGGGCTGGTGCTTCCGGCTGCGCCTCACGCTGTCTTGGAGGCTGCTCTGCCTGCGGTTCCGGCTGGCGCTGCGGCTCGGGCGCGGGTTCCGCCTGACGCTGCTGCTGCTCCTGCGGCTGAGCTTCTTCGGCCTGCTGGCGCTTCTTTCGCGGAATTTCTTCGGGATTGGCTTCCTCGGCAGGCGCCTGTGCCTCAGCCTGCGCCAGGATCAATGGGCGGGTATCCGCCGCTACGGTCGAACGGATGCCTGCCGGAGCCCCCGAAAAACCGGCCAATGCCGGTTCCACAGCGACCACCAGCGACATCAGGGGAAAGACCACCCCTGTCAGCAGTTTGTTCTTGTTCAGCATCGGTGCTTCCTCATCTGCCTTCATTTTTCAGCGTCAACGCTACCGAGACGCTTTGTATTTCTTTGCCGTGAAGGCGCTGAACAACGCCATGCACGCACTTCGGTTCCCATGATGAGCAAAGCCTTCTGTACTGGAAATGAACAGAACAAGGCCTTTTCGTGGAAGCACTGCGGCAGAAATGGAGGCAGAATTATTGCGGTTGCATTTTTTGACCAACAGGAAGAATAATTGCCGGCGCATTTGAGGTCGAAGACGCGATATTCCGTTCCGCCGACCTCACGCGCACAAGGCGTCTGCAACTGAAGATAAAAAACAGCCCGCAGATGAACGACCAAAAGAGAGGATCTAAATGCCTATTTCCACCCGTCTGCTCGCAGCCGTATCGATCGCCGCCATTTCGCTGTTTTCCGGCGCTGCCATGGCGCAGGACAAGCTCGTCATCGGCACCGAAGGTGCATACCCGCCCTTCAACAATCTTGAAGCCGACGGCACCCTGACCGGCTTCGACATCGACATCGCCAAGGCGCTGTGCGAAGAAATGAAGACCGAATGCACCTTCGTCACCAACGACTGGGACGGTATCATTCCCGCCTTGCAGGCCAAGAAGTTCGACGCCATCATCGCGTCCATGTCGATCACGCCTGAGCGTCTCCAGAAGGTCGACTTCTCGAAGAAATATTACAATACCCCACCGGCAATCGCCGTCCCGAAGGATTCGCCAATCAAGTCTGTCGAAGACCTGAAGGGCAAGTCGCTCGGCGCGCAGGGCTCCACCACCCACTCGAACTATGCCGAAAAGCATTTTCCGGATTCCGACCTGAAAATGTACCCGACCGCCGACGAGTATAAGCTCGACATCTCGAACGGCCGTATCGACGCCGTCATCGACGATATCGTCGTTCTGTCCGAGTGGCTGAAGTCGGATGCCGGCGCATGCTGCAAGATCATGACGCCGCTGAAGGTTGACCCTGAAATCAACGGCAACGGTGCCGGCATTGCTGTCCGCAAGGGTGAAACCGCTCTTGCCGACAAGTTCACGGCTGCTATTGCCGCGATCCGCGCCAACGGCAAATACCAGGAAATCAACAAGAAATACTTCGATTTCGACGTTTACGGCGAATAAGCCTTACGCGATCTGTTGAAATCTGATGGCGGAAGGCTTGCCCTTCCGCCATTTTTGTTTGAAAACGTGACGATAACAATCACGGCGGCTTAAGACCGCAGGGGAAAATTGGCATGAGCGGAGCATTTTCCGCCATAGGTGCGTTCTGGACCTATGTCTCGACACTTCTCGACCCATTCTGCGGACCGGTCGGCATTTTCTCGGTTTTTGGAAACGGCACCCTCGTTGCATGCGGCGATACCGGATGGGGCGATGAAATTGCCTTTGGCGTGAAAGTCACGATCTCGCTGGCGCTTGCGACACTGCCTGTCGGATTGATCATCGGCTTCCTGATCGCGCTTGCCGCACAATCTGAAGAAAAATCGCTGCGTCTCGCCGCTGGTATCTACACCACGATTTTCCGCGGACTGCCGGAACTGCTGACGCTCTTCATTGTCTATTACGGCATCCAGATGCTTCTGCAATCTGTCGCCGGATATGTCGGCATCACCGGTCCCGTTGAAATCAACGCCTTCCTCGCAGGCATGATCGCGCTTTCCGTGGTCTTTTCATCCTATGCCTCGGAAGTTCTGCTTTCGGCCTTCAAGGCCATTCCAAAAGGTCAGTATGAGGCTGGCGATGCGCTGGGTCTTTCCCGTGCCCGCACCATGACCCTCGTCATCATTCCACAACTGGTCCGGATCGCCCTGCCCGGCATGACGAACCTCTGGGTCATTCTGCTGAAGGATACGTCCTACGTCTCGATCATCGGTCTTGCCGATATCGTCCGCCAGACCGGCATTGCCGCCCGCGTCAGCAAGGAAGCCTTCTTCTTCTACGGCATTGCCTGCCTGCTTTACCTGACACTGGCGCTGATCTCGTCCTTCGGCATCGGCTTCATCGATCGCTGGTCGAAAAAGTCGGAGGTCCGCCGATGAGCCATATCCAGGAACTCATTCCGCCGCGTCCGGCTCCGCCTGTCGTCGACAAACCCTTCAATCTGTCGCGCGTCGTCGGCATAGCCGTCATCGCACTCTGGCTGATCCTTGCCGCAGGGCTGATCTTCGCCATGGTCGAAGGCTGGGACTGGGACAAGTTCGAGCGATACGGGCCGCGCTACATCGATGGCCTCATCACCACCATTACCCTGGTTGGCATGTCGATCATTCTCGGCGCAATCGTCTCCGTGCCGATTGCCTTTGGTCGCATGTCCGAAAACCGGTTCATAGGCTCGCTCGCTTATGCCTATGTTTATGTGTTCCGCAGCACGCCGCTGCTGGCGCAGCTCTTCCTGATCTATTATGGCCTCGGCAGCTTCCGTCACGGGCTGGAGAGCGTAGGCCTCTGGTGGTTCTTCCGCGAAGCATGGTATTGCGGCCTCCTCTCGCTGACGCTTAACACCGCCGCCTATCAGGCGGAGATCCTGCGTGGCGCAATCCAGAGCGTTCCGCGCGGCCAGCACGAGGGTGCAGCCTCTCTCGGCCTGTCGAAACTCGTGACCTTCCGCAAGGTCATTCTGCCCCAGGCACTGATCGTGGCCCTTCGCCCTTACGGCAATGAGATCATTCTGATGATCAAGGGGTCGGCCGTGGTTTCCATCGTCACAGTGTTCGACCTGATGGGGCAGACGCGTTACGCCTTCTCCCGCACCTTCGACTATCAGACCTATCTGTGGGCAGCGATCTTCTACCTGGCGATCGTGGAAACCCTGCGGCACGTGTGGGCATGGCTCGAAGCGCGCCTTACGCGCCATCTGAAGCGATAGGGCGAACGTTGGCAGCACTCACCAACAAACGCTGCTAACATTATGAAAAATATAAATATTTTGTGACAACCCAGGCCATTGGCAAGGGTGAATTAACCATGTCATGCTCCCATATCCGATACAGCGCAAATGCTGAAATCGGCAACAACAAGAATGGGAACAGCCTTCATGAACAAAGACATGGAAATGATGCTGAAGGGCTACGGCCTGACAACCGCCCAGATCTTCTATCGCATGCCCGATCACCCGCTGGTTCTGCAGAGCTATGTCTGGCAGAACTATGATGTTGCACCGGATTTCCCTGAAATGCGTGGTTTCCTCAAGTTCTGGCAGGAAAAGCTCGACGGGCCGCTGCACTCGGTTCGCTATGTCCACCGGCAGGTAATATCGGCGCAGGAATGGCGTGCCCTGAAAGGAGAGTTCATCATCCACTGAGCGTGAACAGCATATAGATATTGCGCCCGTTACTGTTGCGGCTTACAGCAGACGTCAGCCAGAGCGCCGTCCGTTTGAAAGACGACGGCATGAGATGCTCTGAACCTTAAAATCCGCGCATCCTTTATCTTGCAAATCGACGTTGATTTCCGAGACGATGTGCCAAGACGCTGATGGACCCGCACGATGACGAAAAACCAGAAAATTGACGAAGAGGCACTCGCCGAAGCCTACAATCGCGCACTCGCGCTGGAAAAGGCGGGCGACGTTGACGCTGCCGTCAAGGCTTACGAAGAGGTTCTCGCCATCGATCCGGAAGATCACGGTGGCGCAGCGGTCCGTATCGCGGCCATGGGACGTGGCGAAGTACCACCAAAAGCACCTGACGCCTATGTCGAAACGTTGTTCGACCAGCACGCCGAAGCATTCGAGGACATTCTCGTCGAGCAGCTTGGCTATGCCGTACCGATGATGGTGCGCCAGCGCTTCCAGACACTCGAGCTCGGCCCCTTCAAGCGCCTCCTCGACCTGGGCTGCGGCACCGGCCTCACCGGCGAAGCCCTGCGCGACATGGTCGATGACATCACCGGTATCGACATTTCCGAAAACATGGTCGAGATCGCCCACGAAAAGGACATCTACGAAACGCTCTACGTGGCGGAAGCGGAAGATTTCCTCGAAGACAATGATGACGAGCCCTTCGATCTCGTGGCTGCAACCGATGTTCTGCCCTATCTCGGCGCATTGGAGCCGCTGTTCTTCGGAGCTGCGGAAAACATGACGCCCGGCGGCATTCTGGTGTTCTCCTCGGAAACGCTTCCAGAAGACGTCATGGCTGGCCGACCCTATATCGTCGGTCCGCACCAGCGCTTTGCCCATGCCGAAAGCTATGTGCGCGATCGCCTTGCCGCCACCGGTTTCGAAATCATCGAAGTCACCGACATCAACGTCCGTATGCAGGATGGCAACCCGACCCCCGGCCACCTGGTCATCGCAAAGCTCAAGGGCTGACGGTCAAGGCGCTCCCGAAAACGGGAGCGCCTCCCCTGATTCAAACTTTCAGCAGAACACCCCAGCCCACTGAATTGACTCTCTTTTCCGAACGCGGATGCGTCAGCTTGCTTTCGGGCGCCAGATGATATCGGCGACATTCAGTTTCTTCGGCACGATCTTCAGATCATAGAACTCGTCTGCGAGTGCCTGCTGATAAGCTATCGCCTCATCCGGCACAGTCGACACCCGACCGAGATCAGCACCGGGACGCGTCAACGAAACCTTCGTCACATCCTCCGGAACGCCCGTGATGACAGAGAGCGATTTCGCCGTGGCATCGATGTCTGCCTGAGCCTTGGCACCTACATTTGCCAGCTCTTTCAGGATCACCGGGATCAGGTCGGGATTTTCGTTGACGAAATCGCCATTGGCAAGAAAGTAGCTCCACGGATCGACAATGCCTTCCGCCGTTGCCAGCACACGCGTTGTCGGCTCCTTTTCAGCGACGGCAAAATACGGGTCCCAGATCGACCACGCGTCGATGCTGCCGGAGCGGAAAGCCGCCGCCGCATCCGGCGGGGCAAGATCAACGGGGGTGACATCGGCAAGTGTCAGGCCCGCTTTCCTCAGCGCCTTGACCGTAACGTTATGAGCACTGGAACCGCGCTTGAAGGCCACCTTCTTGCCCTTGAGGTCTTCCAGCGTCCTGATGGGAGAATCTTTCTGGACAAGAAGAGCCGAACCACCGGCCGCCCCCTTATAGGTGCCGACGTACCGCAAATTGCCGCCGGCCGCCTGTGCAAAGAGCGGTGGAACATCGCCGGTCGGGCCGATATCCAGAGCACCGGCGCCGAGCGCTTCGAGAAGGGGCGGCCCTGAGGAAAACTCGGACCACTTCACCTCGATACCACGATCCTTCAACAGCGCCTCAAGTGCCCCCTGGCTTTTGGCAAGCGCGATCACGCCGTTCTTCTGCCAGCCAATGCGCAACGTCGTCGTCGCTGCCGCAGCCCGCCTGACATGAGGCATGAAGACCGCTCCTGTTGCGCCTGCAATCAATCCCAATGTTCCGCGTCGTGTCAGCATGCTGGCTATCCCTCGCTGTTGGCGTTCATCGCACCTCAAAAGCGTAGATATTCCACAGATTTTATCAAATTAATGCTTTGCGCGGATCGCGCCCCAATGGAATTGAATGTGCGCATTTGCCGACGTGAGAAGAATACGGTTTTTTCTCCATCGCAGCATCGCTGACCTGATCTTGCACCGAGGCCGCTTAGAACTGTCCACCAAACAACGAAAAATGCCCTCCCCGCATATCGGAAAGGGCATTGCAAAACGTCAGACGTGACGGCGACCGGAGTTATTCTTCGCCGGACTTCGGATTGTCCAGCATCATGTAATCAAGCGGCAGTTCCGTCGTATATTTGATCTGCTCCATGGCGAAGGCCGAGGATACGTCACGAATTTCGATCTTGGCGATCATGCGCTTGTAGAACGCGTCGTAGGCCGCGATATCAGGCACGACAACACGAAGCAGATAATCGACGTCACCGCTCATGCGGTAGAACTCGACGACTTCCGGAAACTCCGAAACCACCTCGGAAAAACGCTTCAGCCATTCAATCGAGTGGGATGCGGTGCGGATGGAAACAAAGACCGTAACCTTGGTGTTGACCTTGGCCGGATCGAGCAGGGCCACGCGCCGACGAATGACCCCATCCTCTTCCATCTTCTGGATACGCCGCCAACAGGGCGTCGTCGAAAGGCCGACCTTCTTTGCCAGATCGGCAACGGCCAGCGTAGAATCTTCTTGCAGAATGCGCAAAATCTTACGGTCAAGGCGATCCAATGCGTCTATCCTCCTGAATTAATTTCCTTTCAATACACCAATTCAGAGACAAAAACAGAAAATTGTTTCACTTTGCCAGGTTTTTTACATTCTCGCGTAGAACCGGCAGCAATTCCAGCTCGAACCACGGGTTGTTTTTCAACCAGCCGCTATTGCGCCAACTGGGATGCGGCAGCGCCAGAACACGCTGGCCGGTGTTGGTATGGAAATAACTGCGCCAGTTGCGAACGGTCTCGGTCACCGTTTTCAGACGTCTCGAACCGAGATGCCAGGCCTGTGCATACTGACCGATCGTCAGGACCAACTCCACCTGCGGCATTGCCGCGACAACCTCGTTGCGCCACTGCGGAGCACATTCTCGCCGCGGCGGCAGATCGCTGCCCTTGTCGTCATAACCGGGAAAACAGAAGCCCATTGGCACGATGGCAAAACGGTCACGATCGTAAAACTGCTCGCGATCCACATCCAGCCATTGGCGTAGACGATCGCCTGATGCGTCATTGAACGGCAGGCCGGTTTCATGCACCCGCAGTCCTGGCGCCTGCCCGGCGATCAGAATACGCGCCTTCGTCGAGATCACAGCAACTGGCCTTGGTTCGTGCGGCAGACGGTCTGCCTCCCCTTTCAACGGGGTGTCACGACAGAGCCGACAGGCCGCGATCCGATGGCGCAACTCATCGAGCCCATCTGAAGCCTCCGGCGTATCGGTCGAGATGTCAGACATTTCCCCACCCGAGAAGATGACGAATGATCGTCAACACGCCAGCGGCAGGCGTATCGAGTTCAGCGGCGCGATGCTCCCGCCTCCAGTCTTGCGGACGCTGAAAATCGCCGGACCAGATCCCCGATTTCTCCTGACGCGCCTGACGCTGCTCGTCCGAGAACTGGAAATATCCGGTCGCAACGGCAAAACCGGCCTCGACCATGGCAGACGAGATGTCCCTGCCATCAGCGCTGCAATAGACCAGCAACCGGTCGTAACGGTCTCTCGAGCCGCCCGAGCATGCAACCTTGCGGCCCTCGATGAGACCTTGCATGAAACGGCGCGCCTCCTCGCCGCATTGCCAGACCTTGCCGTCCCGCTCGCAGGACTGCCGCAGTTCCGGCGCATCGATACCAAGCAGCCGGAAGCGCTCACCGTTTTGCGAAAGTGTATCGCCGTCGATGGCGAAAAACCGGCCCGCATAGGTCTCGCTATTGACCTGGTCGAGCCGCGCGGCAATCAGAATGCCGAACACCATCATCAGCAGAAAAAGCACGCCATCCCGCAGCGGGGAGAAGCCTCCGCCTCCATTCCGTCTCATATAACAACAAACCCTTGTCAGAAATGGCAAACAAATCCTTTAACGGCAGCATCTTCTTAAGATTTTCCTCTTAGGCTGCAAGCGTTCATGTCATTTGCGTAGTCACAATGAGTAGAAGCGTCAGCACGTCCACCGACAAGATCATCGTCGACCGGTCCAGGAAACACCGCAACAAGGCGGTTTTCGACACCGTAAAGGCAACGCGCGAGCGCCTGCAACAGGGCGGAGCGTCGAGCGACGCCTATGAGCGTGAAATGCTGACCATGCACGTCGCCGAGACCCTTCAGGGGGCGACGATCATGCCGCTGTTCATTGTGCTGGCTTCGATCATCGGCGTCTACATCACCCGTGACGTCGAACTCATCATATGGTCATTGCTGGCGCTGAGCGCGCACGCCGTTTCGCTGATCCTGGTCAAGAGAGCGTCCAAACAGGACATTACGACGGAAAACCTGCCGCGCTGGCGCAGCCTTTTCCTCGGCACGCAGATTATCATCGGTTGCGTCTGGGCAATGTTCTCGCTCGCCGAGCCGGCATCGACCGACCCAAGCCTGATGCTGTTCTACAAGGGCTCGACCCTGTTGATCGCGCTTTCGCTGACGGCGATGGTCAGCTTCATGCTTCGGCGCGCCACCTACATGACCTTCCTGCCGGTGCTTGCGGCACTTTCGGTCACCGCGTCCATATCCCGCGATCCGTTCGACGTCGGCCTTGCCCTGATGTTCGGCATGGCGATCCTGTTTTGCCACCGCATCACCAGCAGGCTCTACCAGTCGAGCGTCAAGCTGCTCTCCTACCAGACGGAGAAGGACGACCTGATTGCCGAACTGGAGGTCGCGAAATCCGTGTCCGACGAGGCCCGCCGACGCGCCGAAGAGGCCAATCTGGCAAAGTCACGCTTCCTGGCGTCGATGTCGCACGAACTCAGAACGCCGCTGAACGCCATCCTTGGCTTCTCGGAAGTCATGGCGTCAGAGGTTTTGGGACCGCTCAATAATCCTCTCTACAAGGAATATTCGGGCGACATTCATCGTTCCGGTCAGCACCTTCTCAACTTGATCAACGAAATCCTCGATCTCTCCCGTATCGAGGCAGGCCGTTACGACCTCAATGAAGAGGCAATCTCGCTTCTTGAAATTGCCGAGGATTGCATCGGCATGATCCAGTTGCGTGCCCGCACCAAGAACATCAAGATCGCGCAGCAGTTCGAAAACAGCCTGCCGCAGGTCTGGGCGGACGAAAAGTCTATACGCCAGGTGGTGCTGAACCTCTTGTCCAACGCCGTGAAGTTTACGCCGCAGGGCGGTGAAATTCTCGTCAAGGCGGGCTGGACGGCGGGCGGCGGACAATATGTGTCGATCAAGGATAATGGACCCGGCATTCCGGAAGACGAAATCCCGGTCGTTCTTTCCGCATTCGGTCAGGGGTCGATCGCGATCAAAAGCGCCGAACAGGGAACGGGCCTTGGTCTACCGATCGTCCAGGCCATTCTTGCCAAGCACGACGGTCAGTTCATTCTGAAATCGAAATTGCGCGAAGGTACGGAGGGCATTGCCATCCTGCCGGCAAAACGCGTGATGCAGAGCCTGCCTGCGGTTGAAGAAACCCACGCCGTCCAGCCGCGCCGACGCTCCTTCGCCTGAACGGACGATCAGAGGCGAAGCGTTGTCGCCCATCGCCCCTTCCCCAAAATACCGCCGTTAAAAGAACAGCGACGTTACCAGCGAATAAAGCATGAAAAGGCCGTTTGCCGTCAAAAGGCAAAAGACGGAGAAGGAGCCAAGGTCCTTCGCGTGACGTCCCACCGACGAAAATTCAGGCGAGATGCGATCGATCACTTCCTCGATGGCCGTGTTCAGGGCTTCGACCGCAAAGAGCAGAAGCATCAGGACGGCAAAGACAAGGAAGTGGACAAAGGGCGCGCCGACAAGCAGAAGCAGCACAACGCCGACGCCAAACGCCAGAACCTCGTGCCGGAACGCCGCTTCCTGCCAGAGACGCCCCAGCCCCTGCGCAGAGTAGCGCGCAGCGGCAAAAAGATGGCGCAGGCCCTTTTCCTTACGGAAGACCGGCTCTTGTCCTGGCGGTTGCGGCATCGCGTCCATGCTCGTCCTCAGTGGTTGATGCGGGTATCGACACCCGCAGCCTCGAAGGTTGCCATGCCGGAATGGCAGGCGGCAGCGGCTTTGACGATGCTGGCGGCAAGGGCTGCACCCGTGCCTTCGCCAAGTCGCATGCCGAGTGCGAGAAGCGGCGTCTTGCCAAGCTTTTCAATGGCCGCCAGATGGCCCGGTTCTGCCGAGACATGACCAATCAGGCAATGGTCGAGTGCCGAAGGGTTGGCAGCCTTCAGAAGCGCGGCAGCGGCAGTTGCGACATAACCATCGATCAGAACGGGAATACGTTGCACGCGTGCTGCAAGGATCGCGCCGGCAATTGCCGCAATCTCGCGGCCGCCGAGACGGCGCATGATTTCGAGCGGATCGGACAGATGATCCCTGTGGAATTCGACAGCCGCCTTGACCACTGCCACCTTGCGCGCCAGCGTCTCTGCATCGGCACCGGTGCCCGGACCAGTCCAGTCTTCCGCTGTGCCGCCGTAGAGGGCGAGGTTGATCGCGGCCGCAACCGTGGTGTTGCCGATCCCCATTTCACCCACGCACAACAGATCCGTACCGCCTGCGATCGCTTCCATGCCAAACGCCATGGTCGCGGCGCAGTCACGCTCGGAAAGGGCAGCCTCGCAGGTGATATCGCCGGTCGGATAGTCGAGCGCCAGATCGAAGATCTTCAGGCCAAGATCGAAGGTAACGCAGATCTGGTTGATCGCAGCGCCACCGGCGGCAAAATTCTCCACCATCTGCTGCGTGACGGAATTCGGATAAGGAGAAACGCCATGGCGCGTGACACCGTGATTACCGGCAAAGATCGCCACCAGCGGACGATTGACCGCGGGTGCGCGACCGGACCATGCCGCCAGCCACATGGCAATCTCTTCCAGACGCCCGAGCGAGCCGGCCGGCTTGGTCAGTTGCGCGTTGCGCTCCTTGGCCGCGACCAGCGCATGCGTCTCAGGTCCGGGAAGCTCGCGCAGCAGCGCGCGGAAATCATCGAAGGGCATTCCGCTCATGCTCATGGTATCAGTCTTTCTCGTGTATCCGGAAACTTGTGTTTTCCGACAAATCGGTCTTTGTTGCGCCTCTCATAATCGCGGACGCGTTGAGGAACAACCGGAAATGCGTGCGAAGCAGTGGAGAGAGCATGAAGGCCGGGGATTTTATAACAGATGTGATGCGGTCCGTGGCCTTTCTCAGCCGCATCCCGGTTTCATCCCGCTTCTTTGAAGATGACGACGGCTCGATGCGCCGAACGGCGCGCGCCTTCCCCGCTGCCGGCCTGCTTATTGCCCTGCCCGCCGCAGCCGTCATCGCAGTGCTCGGGTCCTTTGATGTCGACGCCGACATGACGGGCTGGGTCGCCATTGCCGTGATGGCGTTGGTGACCGGCGCATTGCACGAAGACGGGCTGGCCGACATGGCGGATGGCTTCGGCAGCGGCAAACCACCTGAAAAAGTCCTCGAGATCATGAAGGACAGCCGCATCGGCGCCTATGGGGCCATCGCACTGATCCTGTCCTTCGCGCTTCGCGCCACTGCACTTGGCGCGCTGATCGCGTATCTGCCTGCCAAAACCGCCGCCGCCTGCCTGATCGCAGCGGCCGTTGCAAGCCGCGCCCTCATGGTGTGGCACTGGCAGACACTTGCGCCTGCACGTCCCACAGGCGTTGCAGCCTCCGTCGGCCAACCGGGAGAGAGTGAGCGCAATATCGCCCTCGCAACCGGCCTGTTCCTGGTAGCAATGTTTACGCTGCACACCCTGTCGGCACTGTCGCTGGTTGTCGTCTTGGCAACAGCGTGCGCGGCCATGATCCTGTTCAACCGCCTGTGTCTCGGCAAAATTGGCGGGCATACGGGTGACACGATCGGCGCTTGCCAGCAGATCACGGAGATCGTGATTCTGGTGGCCCTTGCCATCGCCATTTGACCCCCTGATATAGATCCCTATGGAAACGCCTTGCCGTCATATCTGTGTGCTCGATACCGCCGGTCGCCTCTGCATCGGCTGCGGGCGAACGCTGTCGGAAATCGGCGGCTGGTCGAGCTATAGCGACAAGGAACGCAGCGCCATCATGACCGCCCTGCCCGCGCGACTGGCATTGCTTGAAGAAACCGCCGCCGAGGAGAAAAGCACCGCATGAACAGGCTCACCTTCATCCTTCTGGTCCTGGCAGTGGGCCTTGGGCTTCTTCTCATCAATCACGACAGCGGCAGAACCTTCGGCATCAACAACGAACAATTTGGCCAGATGGTCTATCTGGTGCCGATTGCCGCCCTTCTCTCCGCCGGCATTCTGGCCGGACGCCGCGGCAGCATTGCCTCCGTCATCCGGCAACTGGCAATCTGGCTGGTGATTATTCTCGGTCTCGTCTCCGTCTATCTCTACCGGTACGATCTCCAGGCTTTCGGCAATCGCCTGGTGGGCGGATTGATACCGGGCCGCGCCGTCGTCATCACGACTGCTGACGGCACGGAGGAAATTGTGCTGCACAAATCCATGAGCGGCCACTTCGAAGCCAATGTCACGATAGACAGCAAGACGATCCACATGCTGGTCGATACCGGCGCCAGTTCAATCGTGCTTGCCAATGCGGACGCCGCCGCCATCGGCATCGATACGCAGAACCTTCGTTATTCCGTACCGGTCATGACTGCCAATGGCCGCACATCTGCAGCACCCGTCAGTCTGTCGGAAATCAGCATCGGCCCCATCGCCCGGAGAAACATTCCAGCTCTGGTGGCCCAGCAAGGCCAGCTTGAGCAGAGCCTTCTCGGCATGAGCTTCCTGTCCACGCTCGGTTCACTTCAAATGCAGACCGATGAACTCAGACTGCGTGACCGATAAGGAACGCGGCACGACCTCGAGATTGTCCCTCAGGACGAGAGGTCAAACCTGCCGCACCCGATCAACCGAAACCGCGTAGCGGCTTTCAGATCCGGTGCCGCCTCAATGGAAGAGGCTCAGATTTCGCTGAACTGGCCAGCGCGCGGTCCGGCGAGAACGACTTCCCAAGCGGACTTGTTGCCGTATTTCTGACGTGCCAGATAGGTGTAGCCAGTACGGTTCCACGGTTTGATCGAGCCGCTCATATTATCGAGAACGTACTCGCCGTCCGACAGCCGCACCAGAAGCACAGCATGGTTGTTGCCGCTCCGGTCCAGCACGACGGAAACCGACATCTTGTTGGACGGGAAACCTGCATCCAGCAACGCCTTGGTTTTTGCCATGGCATAGTCTTCGCAATCGCCACGCCCGTCTTTCGGCAGCGACCAGTAGTTGCTCCGACCGTAAACGATCGCATCATCGACCGGCTTGATGGCACTGTTGACCTTACGATTGACCTTGTTCAGCAGATCGAGCGCCTGCTCGTCCGTGAACTTTTGACCGGCTTTGGCCGAGCACAGCCAGCCATAACGCTGACAGGCGGAGGAAAAGCCCTCCGGTGCGGTGATTGAGCGACTGGCTGGAAGCTCGCCAGCAGAAACGTTTGCGCCAAACGTCATCGCGCCCAGAAGAGCGAATGCAACAACAGAAATCTTCATGATTATGTCAGTTCCTTCGAGAAAGCCTTGTGATTCATGGACTGGCCTGATGCCGTCCGACTCACGCATGAACAAATTAGGCATTGACTGAAGGTGACCCGACGTCACGTCGTACTCGAACTAAAAAACACCCCTGAAACGCGCCTAAGGCTCACCTATTGGCATGATTAGCCCAAAATTTCAAAAAAAAATTAATTTAGCCCGTTCTGATATGTGCCAAATCGGGAAAAACACCGGGCGCAACAAATATTCCAAGACAGACAAACCCGCAGCCGACGATTAAAAAACAGGCAATAAATTAGAAAAATATCCTCAAAACAGAATAATACTTTCGAGTAATACAGCAAAAAACATAACTAAATATGATTACAGTCAAGAGACATGAGCGGAATAACCACAGAATAGCAGTATATTGTGGATAACATTCCCTTAATATACCTTAGAGAATGCGGTTAACACTGCCAATAAGGGAGGAAACCCATGAGCAGTAAGATAACAACTGTGTTCTCGTGTATTGCAATCTTGCTGTCCAGCACGACACTGGGAACTGCGCAAACGCGTTTGCAGCGATGCGAATTCGTGAGGCCCGGAACACTAGAGGCTGCCCTTTGCAGGCCTACAGCCTCCATCCCCAGATTTGATGAAAGCCGTGGTGGCGACAACGATAGGAACAACGGCGGGATACAAACCAGCAGTTCGGGCAGCACAAGCAACCCGGGCGGAGGAACAAGTGACCCTGGCGGCGGTAGCAGCGGCGGTGACGGCGGCGGCGGCGGTGGCGGCGGCGGCGGCGGTGGCGGCGGCGGCGGCGGCGGCGGCGGCGGTGGCGGCGGCGGCGGCGGCGGCGGCGGCGGCGGTGGCGGTGGCGGTCACGGCGGTGGCGGAGGCCACGGCGGCGGTGGCGGTCACGGCGGTGGCGGAGGCCACGGCGGCGGTGGTGGTCACGGCGGTGGCGGTGGCCATGGCGGCGGTGGCGGCCACGGCGGTGGCGGAGGCCATGACGGCGGTGGCGGTGGTCACGGCGGCGGTGGCGGTCACGGCGGTGGCGGAGGCCATGGCGGCGGTGGCGGTGGTCACGGCGGCGGTGGCGGTCACGGCGGCGGTGGCGGTCACGGCGGTGGCCATGGCGGCGACGATGACCATGGCGGAGGCCGTGGTGGCGACCGCGATGGCCACGGCGGAGGCCGCGGTGATCACGACGGCGGTCATGGTGGTGGTCACGGTGGCGGCCATGGTGGCGGTCGCGGTGGCGACGACAACAATCGGAACTGATTGCTGCACCCTATCAAAACTGGCGGTCGGAAGGCCGCCAGTTTTTATTTTGCCAAAATTCGTTTGCTCGAAAGCATTTTCAGCGCGCAATCATCCGGACCGATCGCCTGATCCCCGCATGCCTGATCCCCACGTACCTGATCATTGACGTGATCTGTCAGTTGCGCAGACGGTAACCGGTCTTGAACATCCAACTGACGACACCGAGGCACGCCGCCAGGAATACGGCAATCATCAGCAGACTGAAAACCGGATCGACATCGGCAATACCGTAGAAACTCCAACGAAAACCGCTGATGAGATACAGCACGGGATTGAAGTGACTGACCGTCTGCCAGAATGGCGGCAGCATGTCGATGGAGTAGAAGCTACCGCCGAGGAAGGTCAAAGGTGGTACGACCAGCATTGGAATAAGGTTCAATTGCTCGAAGTTCGTCGCCCAGATGCCGATTATGAAACCGAACAGACTGAAGCTTACAGCCGTCAGCACGAAGAACAGGATCATCATCAGCGGATGCTGGATGGTGATATCGACAAAGAAGGACGCGGTTATCAGAATGATCGTGCCGATCATCAACCCCTTTGTCGCCGCCGCACCGACATAACCAGCAACGATTTCCGTCATGGCAACGGGCGCAGACAGGATTTCGTAGACCGTGCCGGTGAATTTCGGAAAGTAGATACCGAAGGAGCCATTGCTGATGCACTGCGTGAGCAGCGTCAGCATGATCAGGCCGGGCGTGATGAACGAGCCGTAGGAAACGCCGCCAACCTCCTGAATCCGCGAGCCAATCGCCGTTCCGAACACAATAAAATAGAGCGATGTGGAAATGACTGGAGACACGACGCTCTGCAAAAGCGTGCGTCGGGTCCGCGCCATCTCGAAGAAATAGATCGACTTGATTGCTTCGAAATTCATTTCTGGCCCCCAACGAGCGAAACGAAGATATCCTCGAGCGAGCTTTGCCGCGTCGATATATCCTTAAAGTGAATACCTTCCGCAGACAGTGCGCTCAGCAGATCGGCAATACGGCCCTGCTCGCCATTGCCGTCGATTTCATAGGTCATGGTGCAGTGATCTTCGGAAAGCGACAGAGCAAAGGCGGAGAGTTTTTCCGGCACGGCCTCAAGCGGCTGCGAAAGCTCGAGGAAAAGCTGTTTGCGGCCAAGCTTCTGCATCAGGGCCGTTTTTTCCTCGACCAGCAGCAGTTCGCCACCATTGATGACGCCGACACGGTCGGCAATTTCTTCCGCCTCTTCGATGTAGTGTGTTGTCAGAATGATCGTCACGCCCTTGGCGCGCAGATCCTCGACCACCTGCCACATATCGCGGCGCAGGGTCACGTCCACGCCGGCGGTCGGCTCATCGAGAAACAGCACCTTCGGCTCATGCGCCAGCGCCTTGGCGATCAGCACGCGCCGCTTCATGCCGCCGGAAAGTTCGCGCAGCATGTTGTCTTTCTTGCTCCAGAGCGACAGCGACTTCAGGATGCGCTCGATCAGCTCTGGATTCTTCTTCTGGCCGTGCAGGCCGCGCGAGAAACTGACCGTATTCCAGACTGTTTCGAACTGGTCAGTGGTCAGCTCCTGAGGCACCAGGCCAATCAGCGCCCGCGTCTGCCGGAAATCCTTCACGACATCATGACCACCGACAAAGACCGAGCCTTCGCCAGGATTGACGAGACCGCAGACGATCGAAATCAGTGTCGTCTTGCCGGCACCATTGGGGCCGAGGAGCGCGAGGATTTCGCCCTCCTTGATATCGAGGCTGACACCCTTGAGCGCCTGGAAACCGTTTGCATAGGATTTGGTGAGGTTTCGTATCGAAACGATTGCATTCATAGCGAAACTTCCGCGAAATCGAGGAGATATGCCCGCCATATAGGCTGTTGCCCGCACAAACGCCAGCCCGCGACCGCCAAACACTGTATTCCGTCAGCGCGGAAAATCAGCCGTAAACGCTGTAAAAGAACTGCGCGGACACAAAGACCAGAAACAGGCCGAAGGCGCGTTCGAGTTGTTGTTTGCTGAGCGCATGTGCCAGCCGGGCACCGTATGGCGCAACAATCAGCGTAATCGGGATCAGCAGGATGACGGCAATCCAGTTGATGAAGCCTGTCGAGAATGGCGGCAGGCCGGCATCTCCCCACCCCGCCCAGATATAACCGGCAAGCCCCGGCAACGAGATCAGCACGCCGACACCGGATGAGGTGGCAACTGCCTGATGGATGGTGCGGCCGTAAAGGGTCATGAAGGTGTTGTTCATCACGCCGCCGCCGACGCCCATCAGTCCGGAAAACAGGCCGATACCCGTGCCGACCAGAAAGCGGGTCGGATTGGCAGGCAGATCGGAGCCCAGATGCCAGCTCGCGCGATTGAAGATCATGCGAAATGCCAATGCCAGCGCGATGAAAGCGAAGATCAGCCGCAGGGCGATGCTTGAGGCATAAGCCGCAACGACCGATGCGAGGATGGTACCGAGCGGCACCGCGACAATCCAGCCTTTGAGCAGACCGATGTCGACAGCGCCCTTTTGCCGATGCGTCAGGAAAGAGCGAATGGAGGTCGGCACGATAATGGCAAGCGAAGTCCCAAGCGAGAGATGCATTCGCACCGCTTCCGGAACCTCCAGAAGTCCGAAGACATGGTAGAAGACCGGAACGAGAACTGCGCCGCCGCCAATGCCGAACAGCCCGGCAAGCAGGCCCGCGATGACTCCGGCACCGGCGAGTGCGGCGGCAAACATCGCTATTTCAGAAATAGGCGGCATGGAACAGGCTCCCCAGTCTGTCACGAACGTGTGATGGTGATACTGTATGAGAGAGGTGAGGCAAGCCACATTATCGGCCTGCCGGTACGACGACTACGCATTTGTGACACGGCTTCGAAACGGTCGCCGCCTTCTTCGAAGTCTGCAGTTCTTTCGTATTGTTTTTAGTCTGCATTCGGGACAGCACCCACCCCGCGTCGCTGTCCCATTTTAACCGGCCTTCGGGCCGGTTTTTCTTTTCCGTAATCGTCTGCTGATCTTAATCACAGTGGCGATAGCCGGATTTGCGGGTTCGCAGATCGAAATGGAAGTGGTTCCAGTGGTTCGGATCGCTGCCCGGCCCGAGAACCGTCGAGAAATATTTGCAGCTATCCGTGCGAACCGCCTTCAATAGCGCCTTCTCGCGGAAGGCGAAGAAGTTCTTCTTGCGGACATCGATCTCCTTGCCGTTCTTCAACGTGATCGTGCCGATATCGATGGCGTTGCCACGGGCATGTTCAGACCAGGGATTGCTGGAGCGAGAATTCATCTTGCGGCAGGAATAGCCGCCCATTGGGGTAATCCGCTCAACGCCAGAGAGATAGCGGAAGCGCGACGATGGCACGAGCTCGAACTTCACCCATTTTGCGAAGGCAAGCGTCACCTGGCAATTGAGTTTGACCGCCGGACGGATTGCAACGCCGCTGGAAAGACCGCTGAGCTCGATCGGATAGTCAATCCCGCAGGTCGGGCCATCGGCAATACGCGCAACATCCCGGAAGGCAACGCCGAGACGGCGAAGTTCGGCCCGGCAGGCAACCTCGGAAGACGGCATCATGCCGGGAGGCATGGAGGGACGGCTGCCTTGTGACGACCCGCCGCGTACCGGATCGTTTGGCATCACCATCGCCACCTCCTCGACCGGCTGGCGGGAGCCGCCGGACGGCGGTGGCGGGATCAGGCGTGATTGGGCAGCAGGCTGTGACTGACGTACCGGAGAAACCTGCATCGGGCTATCCGTGCCGATCCCATCGACAACCGGCTGAGATGACACGCCTTCGGCAATGTCGGCATCCTGCTCTTCGGCAAGCCCGCGCACCGGTTCCACGCCCAGCATGGAATCCATGTTCACACCGCCCTCGCCTTCGGCGATCTGATTGGAAGCGGGTTGGCGTGCCATCGCCTGACTTGAGACATTCTGGCCTGTCGCGGCCATGCGCGCCTGATGCTGGCTATCGAGTGTCGAATAGCTGCCCTGCGGCGCCTGCAGCAATGGATCGTGGGATGTGTAGGGTTCCGGCATCGGCTGCGAAACGGCGGAATAGTCGGCCATCTGCCCAGCCTGGTTTACCGCGCCGGGAGGCGCGCTGTAGGCGGGTTGCCGTGGTGAGCCAATGGCGCTGACGCGGGTGGTACCATCGACCTCTGCCGGCGGGACAAGCCCCTCCGCAGAGCACGACACCATCACCGTCGAAATCATCAGCAACGTCACCAGACGACGCGGAAGGGAAGCATACGCCATACTCGAACCTGTACCTTCAGCGGCTTCTAGAGCGCCGTGCATTCGTTTGAACGCACGCGGGAACGCCCTAAAATTTGAACCTGCGTATCGTTCATGTCGAAAATCGGTTTCGACCTTCGCCTCGACGCGCAGAGCGGCAATTCAGGTAAAATTTTAGTAAAACGAGGTAAACGAAGTCTTATCCTTCGCTAAGAACCCGGTCGAAATCCGTTAACCGGTTGTTCCAAATGAAAAAGGCGCTGCCGAAACAGCGCCTCTTGAGGTCCTCTGAACAACAGGCGTCACGCCGCGCGTGAAATCGTGCGGCCCGCCTGCTGCCCAAGTTCGAAACGCGACAACAGCGCATGCAACTGTCGGCTTTCTTCGGCAAGCGTCTGGCTGGCTGCGGTCGTTTCCTCCACCATGGCTGCGTTCTGCTGCGTCATCTGGTCCATATGGTTCACGGAGGTGTTGATCTCGTGCAAACCCGTCGCCTGCTCGCGCGCGGCGGTGGCAATGGAATTGACGTGGCCGTCAACACGATTGACGAGGCCAACGATCTCGTCCAGCGCATCGCCCGTCGAGCGGACAAGACGGACACCGCTACCGACCTCTTCTGCCGAACTGGTGATCAGCGATTTGATCTCCTTGGCCGCATTGGCCGACCGCTGCGCCAGTTCGCGAACCTCCTGCGCGACGACAGCAAAGCCACGGCCGGCCTCTCCGGCGCGTGCAGCCTCGACGCCGGCGTTAAGCGCGAGAAGGTTGGTCTGGAAGGCGATCTCGTCGATCACCGAAATGATCTGACTGATCCGCTTCGACGAATCTTCGATCCGCCCCATCGCTGCAACCGCATCGCGAACGATCTCACCGGAACGGCCAGCGCTGGTTTTCGTATCGCCAACCATCTGCCGCGCTTCGTTGGCGCGCTCGGAGGCGGTGCGTACCGTCGCCGTGATCTCATCCAGTGCAGCAGCCGTTTCTTCAAGAGCAGCCGCCTGCTGCTCGGTCCGACGCGAAAGATTGCCTGTCGCTTCACTGATATCGGAAGCACTGTCGTTGACGACGTGGCTTGTCTTGCTGATTGCCTCGATGACCTGGTGGAGCGCTCCGACGGCGCGGTTGAAATCGGTGCGCAGCTTTTCATAGTCCGCACCGATATCGGAGATTTCCACGGTCAGGTCGCCATTGGCAAGGTTTTCAAGCGCGTTGCCAAGCTGGCTCATCGCATGATCCTGACGCTCCGATGCCGAACGCAACGTCATTTCGTTGCCACGACGCGCCTCCTCCAAAGCGCGCTGCTGTTCGGCCTCGCGCCGCTGCAGGGCGCTGCGCTCATTGACGGAGTTGCGCAGGACAAGAAGCGTCTTGGCCATGGCACCGATCTCGTTGCTGCGATCAGCAAACGGTACATCGGCCTCACCATCTCCATCGGCAATGCGGCTCATGCTGTGCTTGATCCGCTCGATCGGCTTGACGACACCGCGGATCGTCGCAGTTGCAGCAGCAATGACCAGAAGACCTCCGACAAGGCAGATGGCCGCGTTGAGATAAGCGTCCCTCCAGAAAACCGCCTTCAGGTCGTCAACATAGACACCGGTACCGACAATCCAGCCCCAGGGAGCGAACCCGGCAACGTGCGAGAATTTCTCGACGGGCTCAGGCGCGCCGGGCTTCGGCCAGTAATAGTCGACAAAGCCCTGCCCGCTGGCCTTGACCGTGTTGACGAACTCAACGAACAGCGCCTTGCCGTTCGGGTCCTTGTTTCCGGAAAGATCGGTTCCGTTCATTTCCGGTTTGATGGGATGCATCACCATTTTCGGATGCATGTCGTTAATCCAGAAATAGCCGCTGCCATTTCCATATCGCATCGCTGCAATCGTGGCCTTGGCCTGCTGCTGCGCTGCTTCCCTAGAAAGACTTCCGCTTTGCTCCATGCGATAATATTGGTCAAGAATAGCGATGGCCGTGTGGTTCATCGATTCCAACCCTGCTTTACGTTCCCGCTCCATTCCCCGGTAACTTTCCAACAGGCTGAACGTAAGAGCAGTCGCCAATATCACCAGAAACAACGCGACAAGCGCATAAAGGCGCATAGATATCTTGGTGTTCTTCATAAGTTCGACCGCCTATAGTTGCAATTTAGCCAGCCAACTCTAAAGTCAAAAAATTGATTATTATTAAATACAGTTATTAGACCTTAGTATTGTATTCCAAATACACGGATTGATGGTCCGACACGCAACTAAACGTCCGGAAGCTGTACAGAATTTTGGAACCAGAACGGTTTCGTTCCATTTTTAAAGACAGCATTAACGTTGAAGCTTTTATTCTGTTCTTGAATTTGCAGCATTGAGAGGCGAGCCATGGCGAAGCCGAATTTCCGTTTCACCCACTACGATCTGAAAGAATTGCGCGCTGGTACGATCATCGAAATCTCGTTGACGGCCATCAACAATGTGCGCCTGATGACGGGTGCGAATTTTCAGCGTTTCACCGAACTGCTGGATTTCAAATATCTCGGTGGTGTCGCCAAGAAATCGCCAATCCGCATCACCATACCTGAAACGATGCATTGGCACCTGGTGATCGATGCCGAGGGGCACAGCGGCCTGGCGGAATCCTCCGTGAAGATGTTGCCGGCCCAGGCGGCAGCCATGCCGCAGCGCAAGGCGTCCTGACGGCCTGCCTGACGGCTGACGCCTGAGGAACAAACCACGCATCTGAAAAAGAATCTGAAAACAGCAAGATACGGGCATTTACGGAATCATTCTGCAAAGCAGGTGATTCATTTTATGAGGAACGGCGCTTAACGCTGTCCTCTTTCTCGCCGCAGCTTCGCCCACCAGTCCAGCCGCTTGCGAATGTCACGTTCGAAACCCCGGTCCGGCGGATCATAAAAGGTGGTCCGCCCCATCTTTTCGGGGAAGTAATCCTGGCCGGAAAACGCATCGGGCTCATCGTGATCGTAACGATAGCCGTCTCCGTAGCCTTCACCCTTCATCAGCTTGGTCGGCGCATTCAGAATATGCTTGGGCGGCACCAGCGATCCGTTCTCCTTGGCTGCCCGCATTGCCGATTTGAAGGCTGTGTAGACAGCATTCGACTTCGGTGCGGTCGCCAGATAAATGCAGGCCTGCGCCAGCGCCAGTTCGCCTTCAGGAGACCCCAGATAATCGTAGGCATCTTTGGCCGCATTGCAGATCACCAGCGCCTGCGGATCGGCGAGACCGATATCCTCAACCGCCATCCGCACGAGCCGGCGGCCGATGTAAAGCGGGTCCTCCCCGGCATCGAACATACGGCAGAGATAATAAAGCGAGGCATCGGGGTCTGAGCCGCGCACGGACTTATGCAGCGCCGAGATCAGATTGTAATGGCCATCCTGGCTCTTGTCGTAAACCGGAGCACGGCGCTGTACGATACGCGTCAATCCCTCGGTGTCGAAAACTTCATCCTTGCGGGCGGCACGCCAGACTTCCTCAGCCAGCGTCAACACCGCACGGCCATCGCCATCCGCCATGCGGATGAGACTGGCGCGCGCATCGTCGCTCAGTGGCAAGGGCCTTGCCTCAGCCTGCTCCGCGCGCTTCAACAACTCGGCAAGGCTGTCCTCATCGTGCGAGTGGAAGGTCAGTACCCGCGCCCGCGACAAGAGAGCCGCGTTGAGTTCGAAGGATGGGTTCTCGGTGGTGGCGCCGACAAGAATGATGGTGCCATCCTCCATGACCGGAAGAAAGCTATCCTGCTGCGCACGGTTGAAACGATGGATCTCGTCAACGAACAGCAGAGTCTGACGGCCATTCATGCGCCGCGTACGGGCCGATTCAAAGACTTTCTTGAGGTCTGCGACACCGGAGAAGATTGCCGATATCTGTTCGAAAGCGAGGCCCGCTTCACCGGAGAGCAGCCGGGCAACGGTTGTTTTTCCCGTTCCCGGCGGACCCCAGAAGATCATCGAGCCAAGCGACCCGCTGTCAATCATGCGGCGCAATGCGCCCTCTTCGCCCGTCAGATGCGATTGGCCGGTGACTTCAGCCAAGGTCTTCGGACGCAGGCGGTCGGCAAGAGGTCGCCTGTTGGCAACCTCTGTCGGAACCTGCGGCGCGAAGAGGTCATCGCTCATCGAAGGAACTGCCGGATGCGTTGACCGTCGCGCATGATTTCCACTCGCCAGAAACCGGGATTGTCATCCAGCACCTTCTCGACGGCCGCTGTCGAAGAGACATCCTCTCCGTTCAGCGACAGCAGAATGTCCTTCGGCTGGAAACCGACGCGGTACGCCGGTGAGCCGCGTTTGACGTCGACAATGACAACACCGTTCACCTGCGAGGGCATGCGCAGCTCATCCGCCAGTTTCGGCGAAAGGTTTGCGACAGTGGCGCCGGCAAAGGGATTGCGACCTTCAATCAGGCGCTCGTCGCGCGGTGCCGTTTCAGGCGCGGAATCGAGCGCAATGGTGACCTTTCGGGCCTGCCCCTTGTCCATGACCGTCAACTCGGCAGATTTGCCGATACCCGCCGTCGTCAGGCGGTAGCCCAGCGCGTCTGGATGCTCTACCTCAATACCGTTGACGGCCGTGATGACCTGTCCCGGCTCGACGCCAGCCTTCTCGGCAGGACCGCCCTTCACGACGCTGACAACCAGCGCACCTCTGGCACGGTCAAGGCCAAGCGCCTCTGCGACATCGGATGTGACGGGATCGAAGGTCGCACCGATATAGGGACGCTGGAAGCTGGCATCACCCTTTTCCGCAGCGGCAATGAACACCCGAACCAGATTGGCCGGAATGGCAAACCCGATACCGTTGGAACCGCCACCTTTGGAGAAGATCGCCGTGTTGATGCCGATCAGCTCACCGTTCATGTTCATCAACGCGCCACCCGAGTTGCCCGGATTGATGGAGGCATCGGTCTGGATAAAGAAACCGAAATCGCCCTGAACCACCTGATTGCGCGCCAGCGCCGAAACGATACCGCTGGTCACCGTCTGGCCGACACCAAACGGGTTACCGATGGCAAGCACGAGATCGCCGACTTCGACCGCATCCGAATTGCCGAGCGGCAACATTGGGAATTGTTCCTTGGCGTCGATCTGCAGCACGGCAAGGTCAAGCCGGTCGTCTTTCAGCAGAACCTTGGACGCAAACTCCCGACCATCGGCAAGGGCCACCTTGATATCGTCGGCGCCGTCGATCACGTGGTTGTTCGTCACCACAAGACCACCGGCCGTAAGAATAACGCCGGAACCGAGCGACGATTGTTTTTCCGTGCGGTTCGGCAATTGCTGGCCGAAGAACTGCTCAAAGAACGGATCGCCAGCGAACGGCGAAAGTCGGCGCTGGACGGCACGCTCGGCATAGACGTTGACCACGGCTCCGGCAGTGCGCTTGACGAGCGGCGCGAAGGACAACTGCATTTCCGTGTGACTGGTCGGTACAGTCTTGTTGTCTTGTGCACCCGCCGCGCCTGGCAGGAAAAGAAGGGCAGCGACAAGGCCGCTGGACAGACATTTCAACATGCTCGGCATGTGATTCCTCATCTTCATCAGTATGATAAAGTTATAACCAGCCAGCCTATAAATGAAAGCACGGCAAGATGATGGCTGGCGCTTTCAAGAATGGGCGGATGGAACAAACCGCGGCCTTCCGGCTTTTCAAACCCTGACAATATTCAGGGATACAGACAGCATGACGTTCAAAACCGGTTTCTTTGCCCTTTCCATCGCAGCGGTAACGATCATCACCGCCGCACCAGCCCACGCCGCCAGTTTCGACTGTGAAAAGCAGGATCTGGCGGCCGACGAAAAGGCGATCTGCGACAATCGTGTCCTTAACGATCTCGACGTCAAGATGGTAACGACCTTCGATATTCTCACGCAGCTTATGGCGATGGGCGCGCGCGACACGCTGCGGGACGAACAAAGCCAGTGGCTGAAGAGACGCCAGGAGTGCGGTGCGGACGCCACCTGCCTGACCGGCGCCTATCACGAGCGGATGAAGAAACTCAACGAAGCCTTTGAAAGCATTTCCCGCCCCCTGTAACTCAGGCTGCGCGGATGATCTCCCCCATCAGCCCATGCAACTGGTCGCGGTAACCGGTTCTGGCGGAGGGGGCATCCTCACGCGACGTCATCACCACCGAAAGCTTTTTAGCGGGCACGATGTAAAGCATCTGCCCGCCATAACCCCAGGCATAATAGACCTGTTCTCCTGCCATCTCCTTGATGAACCAGCAGTAACCGTAACCGTCGCCATTGAACACGGAATTGGTCCGTTGCTGCCATGACTGGTCGATCCAGGCCTGCGGCAGCAATCGCTCACCATCAGGCGTTACGCCGCCGCGCCGATAAAGCTCGCCAAAGGCCAGCAGCGACCGCGCCGTCATGGCCATCTGGTTGCCACCGAGATAGATACCCTGCGGATCGCGCTCCCACGCCCCGATCGAAAAACCTTTCAATGGACGAAACCACTCGCGTGCCAAGGCCAATGTCGAGCGGCCCGACGCCTTGGTGAGAATGGCCGAAAGCAGGTGGGTGGAACCGGTCGAGTAAAGCATGCCACCGCCCGGCTCGCCCGCGAAACCGGAGCCCAGGGCCGTCCGCACCCAATCCCGGCTGGACACCCATCGACCGTAATTCGGCCCTGACATGCGCTCCAGGCCGGACTGCATGGAAAGCAGATTGCCAATGGTAACCCTTTCCAGCCTGGGATCGGGATTGGTTGGAAAACTGCTCCGCAACACCGTTGCAATCGGCTGCTCCACGCCATCGAGAACCTTTTTGTCGATCGCCATGCCAACCAGAGCAGAGACGATGGATTTCGACGCGGACTTGATGTTGGTGGAGCCGTTGAGCGCCGCACCGTGATAGGCGCGGCTCGCGGTCTCGTTTCCATCAACGCTAACGATCACAGTCTTGAGGCTGGAAAGCGCATCCGCATTCCTCAAGGCAGGCTCGAAACGATCATTTCCCCCACCTGTCTGGGCGCGGGCGATGGAAGCAAAGGGCAAGGTGCCGAGAATGGCGAGCGCTGTTCGTCTTTTCATAATGGCAAGATAGGAACGGGTTGAATTCGGAAAAGGCATGTTCGGCGCACATCACTCCAACGTGACCGGTAGAATTCTTCTGGTTTCGAATGCTTATTGAATATGTTCAAAGACTTAGATCAATTTTCGGAATCACATCCCCAAAGACTTGAATCGCTTTCTGAAGCTGCAGTCTTCAACAAAAAAGCCGCCCCTGAGGGCGGCTTTCGTATTGGCTTCAAGCGAACGCTCTATCACTCGGCGTCAGGCAGAATGCGAACGGCACCCTTGTCAGCGCTGGCAGCAAAGGCAGCATAGGCCTTGAGCGCCGTGGTGACGTTACGCTTGCGCGGTGCGGCCGGCTTCCAGCCAAGCTGGTCCTGCTCGGCGCGGCGCGACGCGAGTTCTGCATCCGCGACCTTGAGGTTGATCGTACGGTTGGGGATATCGATTTCAATCGTATCACCCTGGCGCACGAGACCGATGGCACCGCCCTGCCCGGCTTCTGGCGAAGCGTGACCAATGGACAGACCAGAGGTACCGCCCGAGAAGCGACCGTCAGTGATGAGCGCGCAGGCTTTGCCGAGGCCCTTGGACTTGAGGTAGCTGGTCGGATAGAGCATTTCCTGCATGCCCGGGCCGCCCTTTGGTCCTTCATAGCGAATGACCACGACGTCACCTGCCTTGACCTCGTTGCCGAGAATGCCCTTCACGGCCGCATCCTGGCTTTCATAGACAACCGCCGGGCCGGTGAACTTCAGGATCGACTCGTCCACACCGGCAGTCTTCACGATGCAGCCATCAAGCGCGATGTTGCCGTAAAGCACGGCCAGACCGCCGTCCTTGGAGAAAGGCTTTTCGACAGAGCGGATAACGCCGTTTTCGCTGTCTGTGTCGAGATCATCCCAACGCGACGACTGGCTGAAGGCAACCTGCGTCGGAACGCCGCCCGGAGCCGCCTTGAAGAACTGGCGCACGGTTTCGCTGTTGGTACGGGTAATATCCCAACGATCGATGGCGTCGCCAAGCGTCGCTTCATGCACGGTGTAGGTATCGCGGTTGATAAGACCGCCGCGATCCAGTTCGCCGAGAATACGCATGATACCGCCGGCACGGTGAACGTCTTCCATGTGCACGTCCTGCTTGGCGGGCGCGACCTTGGAGAGGCAAGGCACCTTGCGCGACAGGCGGTCGATGTCTTCCATGCCGAAATCGACGCCGCCTTCGTAAGCAGCCGCGAGAATATGCAGAACCGTGTTCGTGGAACCGCCCATGGCGATATCGAGCGACATGGCGTTTTCGAACGCGGCCTTCGAGGCGATGGTGCGTGGCAGAACAGTTTCGTCGTCCTGCTCGTAATAACGGCGTGCCAGATCAACAATCAGATGACCGGCTTCAACGAACAGACGCTTGCGATCCGAGTGAGTGGCGAGCGTCGAGCCATTACCGGGCAAAGACAGGCCCAGTGCCTCGGTCAGACAGTTCATCGAGTTGGCCGTGAACATACCAGAGCATGAACCGCAGGTCGGGCAAGCGGAACGCTCGATGACCTGAACGTCTTCGTCGGAAACCTTGTCATCGGCAGCAGCAACCATGGCATCGACCAGATCGAGCGCGACCGTTTTGCCGTGAAGCACGACCTTGCCCGCTTCCATCGGACCGCCGGATACGAAGACCGCCGGGATGTTGAGGCGCATAGCGGCATTCAGCATGCCGGGGGTGATCTTGTCGCAGTTGGAAATGCAGACCATCGCGTCGGCGCAATGGGCGTTGACCATGTATTCAACGGAATCCGCGATGATTTCGCGTGAAGGCAGCGAATAGAGCATGCCATCGTGACCCATGGCGATACCGTCATCAACCGCGATCGTGTTGAATTCCTTGGCGACACCACCAGCGGCTTCGATTTCGCGCGCCACGAGCTGACCAAGATCCTTCAGGTGAACGTGGCCCGGCACGAACTGCGTGAACGAATTGACCACCGCAATGATCGGCTTGCCGAAATCGCCGTCCTTCATGCCTGTCGCGCGCCAAAGGCCGCGGGCGCCGGCCATGTTGCGGCCGTGAGTTGTCGTTCTGGAGCGATAAACTGGCATGGTGTTTTCCTCGATCTGTTGGCGAAGGGACAACGCCGCTCGGCGCGGCACCTTCCCTTCCCGTTTTGCCGTTTTTCTAGCGCAAACCACAGGCCCTGTCACTGTCACCTTCCGGCAAAACAGTACGGTTCGGTACGGTACGCACTGAGATCATCACGCAATTTCGACGGATCACATCACAAATCCGCGATTTTTACGGTCTTCATACAGTTTTTATAACACGTCTTGAAACATCTCTGTGCAACAGCCGTATTCATTATCATAATCGATTTGTCGCCGTTACGCCCGGCTTTTGTGGAGGTTCACATGCCCGCCTATCGTCCCCCTCGCATCGCAGCCAGCGAGATCACGCCCAAGGGCATCTATCTCTCGCGGCGTTCCTTTCTGGGGACTGCGGCCGGGCTGGCAGCTATCGGGTTGGCCGGCCGCGACGCAATCGCAGCCCCACTTGCCGCGAAACCCGGCGCCTACAAACTCGACGAGAAGCTGACGCCCCTCGACGCCGTGACGAGCTACAACAATTTTTATGAATTCGGCGTCGGAAAATCAGATCCGAAGGAATATTCAGGCGACTTCAAACCGACCCCCTGGACGGTAAAGGTCGACGGCCTCGTCGGTAAACCACAGGAGTTTGGGATCGAAGATCTCCTGAAGTATCAACTCGAAGAACGCACCTACCGCATGCGCTGCGTTGAAGGCTGGTCTATGGCGATCCCGTGGATCGGATTTCCGCTTGCGACACTTCTCGACAAGGTCGAACCGTTGGGCAGCGCCAAATATGTGGCTTTCGAAACCATTGTCAGGCCCGACGAAATGCCTGGACAACGCGGTCTCTTCCAGCCGCTGAAATGGCCTTATGTCGAGGGTCTGCGGCTTGATGAAGCCCGTCATCCGCTGACCATTCTGGCGCTCGGTCTTTATGGTGAAACCCTGCCGAACCAGAACGGCGCGCCGGTCCGGCTCGTTGTTCCCTGGAAGTACGGGTTCAAGGGCATCAAGTCCATCGTGCGCATCTCTCTGGTCGAACAGCAGCCGGAAACGACCTGGAAGAACTCCAACGCGCGGGAATACGGTTTCTATTCGAACGTCAATCCGAACGTCGATCATCCCCGCTGGAGCCAGGCGACGGAACAGCGCATTGGTGAAGGTGGCTTCTTTGGCGTGGAGAACCGCCCGACCCTGATGTTCAATGGATATGAAGAGGTCGCAAACCTCTACACCGGCCTGGACCTCAAAGCGAATTACTGACCATGGCTTTTGCTCTTACCCTTCCCTCCCTGCCGAAGCGCTATCAGCCGGCGGCGATCTGGGCACTTTACATTGTCGGTCTGGCACCGGGCGTATGGTATTTCTACCTCGCGGCGACGGGTGGCCTGGGGTTCAATCCTGTGAAGGATTTTGAACACCTTCTCGGCATCTGGGCACTGCGCTTTCTCTGTCTGGGATTGATGGTCACGCCGATGCGCGACCTTTTTAACATCAACCTCATCGCCTACAGGCGCGCGCTGGGTCTTATTGCCTTTTATTACGTGCTGGCACATTTCACCGTCTATCTGGTGCTCGATCGCGGCCTGGTCCTCAGCTCGATCGCCGGCGACATCCTGAAGCGACCCTACATCATGCTCGGCATGGCAGGTCTTCTGATGCTCATCCCGCTGGCACTGACATCAAACCGCTGGTCGATCCGCACCCTCGGCGGCCGCTGGAACACCCTGCACAAACTCGCCTATCCGATCCTGCTGGCGGGCGTTCTGCACTTCGTGCTAGCGCGAAAGTCAATGACGCTGGAACCGGTCTTTTACATCAGCATCATGGTCATCCTGCTGGGCTACCGGCTGGTGCGGCCGACGCTCATGGCACGCAGGCGGGCCGCTAAAAGCGCGGCGACAGCCAGAACCGTCTCGCGATAAACGCCGCCAGTAAGATGCCAACGAGATAACACGCGATATTCCACAACGAAAAAACGCGGCCGAGCAGCAAAGCGCCGGACGTTGTTGCTCGAAACGCATCAAGCGCCGGGAAATGGACGAGCCTTATAAGTTCGACCAGTATCGCCACTACACACGCCAATGGCGCAGCCAGCGATCGCCTCTCCGACCCCATGAGCATTGCCACCAGAAAATAGACCATCGATCCCCAGAGGATCGAGCCTCCATACTTCACGACAATGAACGACAATCCGATGGTATAGCCGTAGCGACGCAGCGCCAGCCCGGCAAAAATCACCAGGACAGTGGCGAACAGGAACCCCACACGGGTGCCATAAAATCGGTGTGAATCGGCGTTCATAAATATCTCTTTACGACCGGTTGCCGTAGACAGGCAACATTGACGCGCATTGAGGATCAACGGGTTTTGACGAGCGATACCACCTACCCCACAAGCCGCCTCGCCCTGATCGACAGGTTTCTCTGCGATATCAAGCCCTGGGGCGAGTTGCACGGTTTGAAGCGCTTCGCGGTCGAATTTCTGTACTTCGGCATCAAGGAGGCCCGTGCCTGCATGTTTGCCGGACTGTTTTTCCTGTCGATCTTCCTTGTTCCGCGCACTGGTCTCTTCGGACTGCCGCGTTATGACGTACTGCTCGTTATCGCGCTCGCCATCCAGTTTTTCATGATCTGGAGCAAGCTGGAGACGCTCGACGAAGCCAAGGCGATCCTCCTGTTCCACATCGTTGGTTTTGCCCTGGAGGTGTTCAAGACGTCCGGCACCATCCAATCATGGTCCTATCCGGACTTCGCCTATACCAAGGTTTTTGGCGTGCCGCTGTTTTCCGGTTTCATGTATGCGGCGGTCGGCAGTTACATCATTCAGGCGTGGCGGCTGCTCGATGTCCGCATCCGCCACCATCCACCGCACTGGATGGCAACGCTGATCGGCGTTGCGATTTACGCCAACTTCTTCACACATCACTTTATCGGCGACTATCGCTGGTATATTGCCGCCTGCGCCATCGGCCTCTACGCCCGCGCTACAGTCATCTACCGCCCCTATGACCGCGACCGCAAAATGCCTTTGCTGCTGTCATTCGTGCTCATCGGCTTTTTTGTCTGGCTCGCGGAAAACATCTCCACCTTCTTCGGGATCTGGAAGTACCCCGATCAGATTGGCGCCTGGTCCATCGTCCATATCGGCAAGTGGAGTTCCTGGTCACTGCTGGTCATCATGACCTTCACGATCGTGGCCCATCTCAAACATATCAAGAGCCGCATTTACGTTCCCGAATGACATGAACCGTCCTGGCGAAGATGAACCTGAAGGAGGGCTGTCGTTCCGTTTCGACGCGGCCTCCTTCAGCACCTGTCGATCCACGCAACCGGTCCCCTCACCCGGATAACGCCAAACACAAAAAAAGCCGGGTGATCGCTCACCCGGCTTTTTATCGAATGACACCGCAAGGGTGTCAGAACTTACGCAGCTTCGGCAGCAGCAGCTTCAGCAGCAACGCGAGCCTTGTCGGCTGCGCCCTTGGCGTCGACGTCACGCTCAACGAATTCAACAACTGCCAGAGCAGCGTTGTCGCCCTGGCGGAAGCCAGCCTTCATGATACGCAGGTAGCCGCCGTTGCGGTTTGCGTAACGAGCTGCGATCGCGTCGAACAGCTTGCGAACAGCGTCCTGATCCTTGATCTGCGAGATCGCCTGACGACGAGCGTGCAGGTCGCCGCGCTTCCCGAGGGTCACGAGCTTCTCAACGATCGGACGAATTTCCTTCGCCTTCGGAAGCGTGGTTACGATCTGCTCATGGGTGATGAGCGAAGCAGCCATGTTGGCAAACATTGCCTTGCGGTGGCTGGCGGTTCTATTGAGCTTGCGGCCTGAATTTCCGTGGCGCATTGCTATTCTCCTTTAATGCAGGGTTCCCTTTGGGATCTGCCGTTTCCTGGCACATGCAGGTGACTTACCTGCTGTTTGACGGGGAAAGGCAGTCTTTACGGTCCTGCCTTGTCTTTTGTTAGTACTGGTCTTCGTAACGCTTCGCGAGATCTTCGATGTTCTCTGGCGGCCATGCCGGCACTTCCATGCCGAGGTGCAGCCCCATGGAAGCGAGAACTTCCTTGATTTCGTTGAGCGACTTGCGACCGAAGTTCGGAGTGCGAAGCATTTCGGCCTCGGTCTTCTGAATCAGGTCGCCGATGTAGACGATGTTGTCATTCTTCAGGCAGTTAGCCGAACGAACAGACAGTTCGAGCTCGTCGACCTTCTTGAGAAGCGCCGGGTTGAACGCGAGTTCGGTAACCGATTCTTCTTCTGCTTCCTTCTGCGGCTCGTCGAAGTTGACGAAGACGCCCAGCTGGTCCTGAAGGATACGAGCGGCGAAGGCTACGGCGTCTTCGCCGGAAACCGAACCGTTGGTCTCGATCGTCATGATCAGCTTGTCGTAGTCAAGAACTTGGCCTTCACGGGTGTTTTCCACCTTGTAGGACACTTTCTTGACCGGAGAATAGAGGCTGTCCACCGGAATGAGGCCGATAGGGGCATCTTCCGCGCGGTTGCGCTCTGCCGGCACGTAGCCCTTGCCGTTGTTGACGGTGAATTCCATGCGGATTTCAGCGCCATCGTCCAGCGTGCAGATTACGTGGTCGGGATTGAGGATTTCGATGTCGCCAACCGTCTGGATATCGCCAGCGGTAACAGCACCAGGACCCTGCTTACGCACGACCATGCGCTTGGAATCGTCGCCATCCATCTTGATAGCGATTTCCTTGATGTTGAGCACGATGTCCGTCACATCTTCCCGTACACCGGGAATAGAGGAGAACTCGTGCAGAACACCGTCGATCTGCACGGCGGTTACAGCAGCGCCGCGCAGGGAGGACAACAGAACGCGACGAAGCGCGTTGCCGAGCGTCAGGCCGAAACCACGCTCCAGCGGCTCAGCAACGAGCGTTGCCTTCGTGCGGCTGGACGAGGTGAACTCGACCTTGTTCGGCTTGATAAGTTCCTGCCAGTTCTTCTGAATCATCTTTAAACCTTCCGTTCGCCGCCACCATCCAATCGTGACGGACCGAGCATGAAAACATCGAGAGGAACCTATGCCGGTTCATCGATGGGTTCTTAAGCGCAAGTCCGCCGATCGAAATCAGCGCGCACACGCCAGATACACGAAAATTCCGCCAGACCTGAAGGAAAGGCGGAATTTCCGAACCACGGTAGCGTCAGACGCGGCGCTTCTTGCGCGGACGGCAACCGTTGTGCGGGATCGGCGTCACGTCGCGAATGGAAGTAATCATGAAACCGGCAGCCTGCAGAGCGCGAAGCGCAGATTCACGACCCGAACCCGGACCGCAAACTTCAACTTCAAGCGACTTCATGCCGTGTTCCTGAGCCTTCTTCGCGCAATCTTCAGCAGCGATCTGGGCAGCGAACGGGGTCGACTTACGCGAACCCTTGAAGCCCTTGGCACCAGCAGACGACCAGGCAATAGCGTTGCCCTGCGCGTCGGTGATTGTGATCATCGTGTTGTTGAAGGTCGAGTTGACGTGCGCAACGCCAGACGTGATGTTTTTGCGTTCGCGACGACGGACGCGTGTGGCTTCCTTGGCCATGGTATACCTTTCGTTGATCTCTTCACCGCCGTAACACCAGCGGCTACACCGGCAATCCGCCCGAAAACGGGCTTTTCGCCAAACTCAGAAAGGCTGGCGCGGACTGCACCAGCCTCCCCTTTCCGGAAAACCGGAAAATTACTTCTTCTTACCAGCGATCGCCTTCGCCGGACCCTTGCGGGTGCGGGCGTTGGTGTGCGTGCGCTGACCGCGGACCGGCAAGCCACGACGGTGACGCAGACCACGGTAGCAACCGAGGTCCATCAGACGCTTGATGTTCATCGAGGTCTCGCGACGCAGGTCACCTTCGACCTGGTAGTCACGGTCGATGGCTTCACGGATCTGAAGAACTTCAGCATCCGTAAGCTGATGAACGCGCTTGTCAGCCGGAAGGCCAACCTTGTCCATGATTTCCTGCGCGAATTTCGGACCAATCCCGTGAATGTAGGTCAGCGCAATAACAACGCGCTTCGCAGTCGGGATATTGACGCCAGCGATACGTGCCACGTCTGTTCTCCTTGGTTCCAGTTGCCATCCGGCAAGTGGTGATTCCATTTGAGCGGCACGAAAGACCGCCAGTTCAAAATTGGTGTCCGCGACAAGTCAAAACGACCGTACCCGGATATCCCGTCCCTTCGGGAAATCCGCGCCAGTCGCTTGGGTTGTCGCGAGTTGGCGCGGTGTTTAACGGAATCAGCGCAAAAAAGCAACCAGCTCCGCCAAGATTCTTTTTTCGATCCAGAGGATCGACCAGCCTGTCAGGCCGATGCTTTCTCGAGGGCACCCTCGATCGCGCGGGTCACGGCATCAACATCAGCCATGCCATCGAGCGTGACGAGCTGACCTTGCTCACTATAGTACTGAGACAGCGGCGCTGTCTTCTCGCGATATTCGGTCAACCGCTTGCGGAAAGATTCCGGATTGTCATCCGAACGGACAGTGCCGCCGGCTGCAATGGTCTCCGCCACACGGTTTTCGATTCGGCGAATCAACGCCTCCTCATCAACCTTCAATTCGATAACCGCATCGAGAACGAGGTTGTTGTCGCGCATGTTGTCCGCCAGCGCCTTGGCCTGCGGGACCGTGCGCGGATAGCCGTCGAGAATAAATCCCTTCGTACAGTCCGCGCCCACGATGCGCTCAGAAACGATTTGATTGACGATATCGTCAGAAACCAGCCCGCCCGCGTCCATGACGGCCTTGGCGCGTTTGCCGATCTCTGTGCCTGCGCTGACAGCAGCACGAAGCATGTCACCGGTAGAAAGCTGCGGAATCCCATACTTGTCGGTCAAGCGCTTTGCCTGGGTTCCTTTGCCCGCACCCGGCGGACCCAAAAATATCAGTCTCATCGTCCCCTCTTTCCTCCACGCAACTTCGATTTCTTGATCAACCCCTCATATTGCTGGGCGATCAGGTGTCCCTGAATCTGCGCAACGGTATCTAGCGTTACACTGACTACGATCAAAAGCGAAGTACCACCAAGGGCTAATGGAATACCCGTACGAGCGATAAGTGTCTCAGGAAGGATACACACGAAGACCAGATAAATCGCACCGATCAAGGTGATACGCGTCAGAACGTAATCGATGTACTCCGCGGTGCGTTCGCCAGGGCGAATACCGGGAATGAAGCCGCCATGCTTTTTCAGGTTATCGGCCGTATCCTTCGGATTGAAGACGATAGCCGTGTAGAAGAAGGCGAAGAAGGCGATCAGCAGGCCATAGAGCGCCATGAACAGCGGCTGGCCATGCTGAAGCGCGGCAATTATGGATGTCGCCCATGTCGGCAGGCTGGTGTTACCGGCAAAACCTGCGGCGGTAGCCGGCAGAAGCAGCAGAGACGACGCGAAGATCGCTGGAATGACGCCTGCGGTGTTGAGCTTCAGCGGCAGGTGCGACGTATCGCCCTGGAACATGCGGTTGCCGACCTGTCGTTTTGGATACTGGATCAACAAGCGGCGCTGCGCACGCTCGACAAAAACGATCAGGGCAATAACGAGAATCGCGACGACCACGACGAGCAGGATCAGCGTTGTGGACAACGCACCCGTACGACCGAGTTCGAGCGTACCGGCCAGAGCCGTCGGCAGACCGGCAGCAATACCGGCGAAGATGATCAGCGAAATACCGTTGCCGATACCACGCGAGGTGATCTGCTCACCGAGCCACATCAGGAACATCGTGCCGCCGAGCAGCGTGATGACCGTCGAGACACGGAAGAACCAGCCCGGATCGATCACGAGACCGTTGCCGCTTTCGAGACCAACGGCAATACCGTAAGCCTGAAGAGTACCGAGCAGAACCGTACCGTAACGGGTGTACTGGTTGATGATCTTGCGTCCGGCTTCGCCTTCCTTCTTCAACGCTTCGAGCGAGGGCACGACAGATGTCATGAGCTGCACGATGATCGAAGCGGAGATGTAAGGCATGATGCCGAGGGCGAAAATCGCCATACGCTCGACAGCGCCACCCGCAAACATGTTGAAAAGACCGAGAATACCGTTGGCCTGGCCGCGGAAGGCCTGTGCATAGGCTTCTGGGTTCAAACCCGGAAGCGGAATATGGGTGCCGAGACGGTAGACGAGAAGTGCGGCAAGTGTAAACCAGAGACGCTTTTTCAGATCCTCCGCCTTAGCGAAGGTCGAAAAATTCAGGTTCGAAGCCAGTTGTTCCGCTGCTGAAGCCATAAATTTCTCCGAAGGACCTCTGCCTACCGGCTACAACCGGCACATGCGGAAAGGTCTAAAAGATACTGGTCAAAAACCGGGCCTCGGACGAACGCGGCTTTCCGCCGCCATCATGCCTCACCCCGTTTTCGTGTGTCTATCCCCTCCCCTGCGGGAGATCAAGACCGTGAGGCTCTCATATAGGAGCGCAAACGCCCGGAGTGAAACACACCGGGCGCCTGAAAGTCGAAATATTATTCGGCAGCTTCTGCTGCAACAACGAGAAGCTTGATGGAACCGCCAGCCTTTTCGATCTTTTCGATCGCAGGCTTGGAAGCACCAGCAACTTCGAAGGCAACCTTTGCCTTCAGTTCGCCGTCAGCGAGAATGCGAACGCCGTCCTTCGGACGACGGATAACGCCAGCGGCCTTGAGAGCGGCTGCGTCAATCGTCGCGGAAGCGTCGAGCTTCTTGGCGTCGATAGCCGTCTGGATACGACCGAGCGAAACAACAGCATATTCGGAACCGAAAATGTTGTTGAAGCCGCGCTTCGGCAGACGACGGTAGATAGGCATCTGACCGCCTTCGAAGCCGTTGATGGCAACGCCCGAACGAGCCTTCTGACCCTTTACACCGCGACCACCGGTCTTGCCCTTGCCAGAACCAATACCGCGACCTACGCGGATACGGTCCTTGGAGGAGCCTTCGTTGTCTCTGATTTCATTGAGTTTCATGATAGGTTACTCCGTCTCACTTCTCGTCAACGACGCGAACGAGATGCTGGACCGCACGGATCATGCCACGAACCGCCGGAGTATCTTCCAGGGTACGCTGACGGTGCATCTTGTTGAGACCCAGACCGACCAGCGTCTGACGCTGGATTGCCGGGCGGCGGATTGGGCTGCCGATCTGTTCGACCGTAACAGTCTTCTTGGCTTCAGTAGTCTTCTTGGCCATGATCCAGCTCCTTATTCTTCAGAAGCGTTGCCGGAAGCGGCACGACGAGCCTGCAGCGTTGCATACTTCAGACCGCGCTGTGCAGCGATGTCCTTAGGATGAACCTGGTGCTTCAGAGCGTCGAACGTAGCGCGAACCATGTTGTACGGGTTCGAAGAACCGGTCGACTTGGCAACAACGTCATGAACGCCGAGCGTTTCGAAAACTGCGCGCATCGGACCACCGGCGATGATACCGGTACCGGCCTTGGCGGAGCGAAGCAGAACCTTGCCAGCGCCGTGACGACCGTTAACGTCGTGATGCAGCGTACGGCCATCGCGCAGCGGTACGAAGATCAGATCGCGCTTTGCGCTTTCAGTTGCCTTGCGGATTGCTTCCGGAACTTCACGAGCCTTGCCGTGACCGAAACCAACGCGGCCCTTCTGGTCGCCAACGACGACGAGAGCAGCGAAACCGAAGCGACGGCCGCCCTTAACAACTTTTGCAACGCGGTTGATCGCGACCAGCTTGTCGACGAATTCGCTATCACGCTCTTCGCGGTTCTGGCGATCGTCGCGCGAACCTCTTTTATCCTGTGCCATTGTCCTTGTCCTTTTTCTTTTGCGGGTAGAACGGCAAACGAGAGAAGGACCACCGGTCTCATTGCTGAAACCTGCATGGTCCGGTGAAAATCCGCCCGGCAGAACCGGGCGGATAAAAGATTAGAAGCTCAGACCGCCTTCGCGGGCAGCTTCTGCCAGGGCCTTGACGCGGCCGTGGTAGATGAACGCGCCACGGTCGAATACAACCTCTTTGACGCCAGCCTTTGCCGCACGCTCTGCAACGAGCTTGCCGACAACCGCTGCTGCTGCAACGTCTGCACCGGTCTTCAGCGAACCGCGCAGATCAGCTTCGAGCGTGGAGGCAGACGCAAGCGTCTTGCCGGCAACGTCATCGATGACCTGAGCATAGATGTTCTTCGACGAGCGATGAACCGACAGGCGCGGGCGGCCATTGGCAACCGCCTTAAGCTGGCGGCGCACACGGCTCGCGCGACGTGCAAGTGCTTCTTTCCTGCTAGCCATTTCGCGTGATCCTTACTTCTTCTTGCCTTCTTTGCGGACAATACGCTCTTCAGCGTACTTGACGCCCTTGCCCTTGTAGGGCTCGGGGCCACGGTATTCGCGGATTTCCGCGGCAACCTGTCCGACCTGCTGCTTGTTGATACCGGAAATGATGATTTCCGTCGGCTTCGGCACGGCAATCGTGATGCCCTGCGGCGGCTCGTAAACAACGTCGTGGCTGAAGCCGAGTGCGAGCTGCAGGTTCTTGCCCTGCATCGCGGCACGGTAACCAACGCCGTTGATTTCGAGCTTGCGCTCGTAGCCATCCTTAACACCCTTGAAGATGTTCTCGATCATCGTGCGGGACATGCCCCACTTCGAACGAGCTTCCTTCGTGGTGTTTGCCGGCGTTACCGAAACGCCGTTATCTTCGAGCTTGAGCTGAATGTCGTCGTTTGCGACGAAAAACAGTTCACCCTTCGGGCCCTTTGCGGTGACCTTCTGGCCATCAACATTGGCCGTCACACCCGCGGGAACCGGAACGGGCTTTTTACCGATACGAGACATGTTTCAATCCTGTCTGTTCGCTATGGAGATCCTTGCGCGGTCTTAGAAGACCGAGCAAAGAACCTCGCCACCAACGTTCTGTTCGCGAGCCTGGTGATCGGCCATCACGCCCTTCGGAGTCGAAAGGATGGTGATGCCGAGGCCGTTCGCGACCTGCGGAATGGACTTAACCGAGACATAAACTCGGCGGCCCGGCTTGGAAACGCGGCCGATCTCACGGATCACGGACGCGCCTTCGTAGTACTTCAGTTCGATGTTGAATTCGGACTTGCCGTTTTCGAAATCGACCTTGGAATAACCGCGAATGTAGCCTTCAGACTGCAGCACATCGAGAACGCGTGCGCGGAGGCTGGAGGCAGGAGTGCTTACCGAAGACTTACGGCGAGCAGCACCATTGCGGATGCGGGTGAGCATATCACCCAAAGGATCAGTCATGGTCATGTGCCCGTCTCCTTACCAGCTCGACTTGACAACGCCAGGCACCTTGCCCGAGTTGCCCAGCTCACGAAGCGCAATACGCGACATCTTGAGCTTGCGATAGAACGCGCGCGGACGGCCCGTTACTTCGCAGCGGTTGCGGATACGCGTCTTCGAGCCGTCACGCGGCAGCGAAGCGAGCTTCAGGGTGGCCTGGAACCGCTCTTCGATCGGAAGGGACTGGTTCATGACAATAGCCTTGAGGGCGGCGCGCTTGCCGGCCTGGGAGGCAACTGTCTTGCGGCGGCGCTTGTTCTTTTCAACTGCGCTTGTTTTCGCCATATCGGAGTTCCTTTTCTACGCTCGTCGTTACGGTTAGTGACGGAACGGGAAGTTGAACTCTGTCAGAAGAGCCCGTGCTTCGTCGTCCGAAGTCGCCGTCGTGCAAACGATGATGTCCATGCCCCACATCTGATCAACCTTATCGTAGTTGATCTCAGGGAACACAATGTGCTCCTTGATGCCCATGGCGAAGTTGCCACGGCCGTCAAAGCTCTTCGGGTTCAAGCCCCGGAAGTCGCGAACGCGCGGCAGCGCGATGTTGACCAGACGATCAAGGAATTCGTACATGCGCGCGCCACGAAGGGTAACCTTCGCACCGATCGGCATGCCTTCGCGAACCTTGAAGCCCGCGATGGAGTTGCGAGCGCGGGTAACAACCGGCTTCTGACCAGCGATAGCGGCCAGATCAGCAGCAGCAACCGTAGGCTTCTTGGAGTCAGCAGTTGCTTCACCAACGCCCATGTTGATGACGATCTTGTCGATCTTCGGGATCATCATAACGTTAGCGTAGGAGAACTTCTCCTGCATGGCGCCACGGATACGCGAAACGTATTCCGCCTTGAGACGCGGTTCGTACTTGGTCTCAGCCATCGATGACTTCTCCCGAACGCTTGGCCACACGGACCTTCTTGCCTTCTACAACCTTGAAGCCAACGCGAGTCGGCTTGCCATCCTTATCGGCAATGGCAATGTTGGAGATGTGCAAGGATGCTTCCTTGTTGATGATGCCGGCTTCCTGGCTCTGGGTCTGGCGCTGGTGACGCTTCACCATGTTAACGCCACTCACGACAGCCCGGTCTTCCTTCGGCAAAACCTGGATTACTTCACCGGTGCGGCCCTTGTCCTTACCGGTCAATACGACAACCTTGTCGCCTTTACGAATTTTCTGCATCGCATTCGCTCCTTACAGTACTTCCGGAGCCAGCGAGATGATCTTCATGTGGTTCTTAGCGCGGAGTTCGCGCGGAACCGGTCCGAAGATACGCGTGCCGATCGGCTCTTTCTTGTTATCGATAAGAACTGCTGCGTTGTTATCGAAACGGATGACGCTGCCGTCAGCGCGGCGGATGTCCTTGGCGGTACGAACTACGACCGCCTTCATCACGTCGCCCTTCTTGACGCGGCCGCGCGGAATAGCTTCCTTGATGGAAACGACAATGATGTCGCCAACAGAAGCATACTTGCGCTTCGAGCCGCCCAGCACCTTGATGCACATGACACGACGTGCGCCGGAATTATCCGCCACGTCGAGGTTTGTTTGCATCTGAATCATGTCAGGTCGCCTTCTTGTTGTTACCGGAACGGTTGGGCAAACTCTTACGAGCAAGCCCCCTGTCCCAGCTTATGAATATCTGTTTGTTTGCGCGGAAAAGTCGTGACAGGGTGGTTTCCCGAAGGACCTTCCGTGCGCATCAAAGCAAAAGACGCCCGTGACACGAGCGTCCTTGCGGTGCTTCATACAGATTTTCGCGCCGAATACAAGTGAGTCGGCGCGATTCTGTTGAAATTAAGCGTGGGCAGATACAACCGTCCAGCGCTTGTCCTTGGAGATCGGTGCGCATTCCTCGATGGAAACGACATCGCCGACCTTGTACTGGTTGTTTTCGTCGTGCGCCTTGTACTTCTTCGAACGGCGAACGGTCTTCTGGAGCAGCGGGTGAGCGAAACGACGCTCAACCCGGACCACTACGGTCTTCTCGTTCTTGTCGGAAACGACGACGCCTTGCAGGATGCGTTTGGGCATATTGTTCTTCCCTTAGGCCTTGGCTTCTGCCGCCTTCTGGCGGGCAATGGTTTTGACGCGGGCGATGTCCTTACGGACTTCGTTGATGCGCGAGGACTTTTCCAGCTGGCCGGTTGCCTTCTGGAAGCGCAGGTTGAACTGCTCCTTCTTCAGGTCAGCGAGCTTGTCCTTGAGCTGATCGGCGCTGAGGCCGCGAACGTCTTCGGCTTTCATGTGCCTTGCTCCTTACTCTGCGATGCGCTGTACGAAGCGCGTCTTCACCGAGAGCTTGGCAGCGCCGAGACGAAGCGCCTCGCGGGCGATCTCCTCGGACACACCGTCGATCTCGAACATCATACGACCGGGCTTGACCTTGCATGCCCAGTAATCGACCGAACCCTTGCCCTTACCCATACGAACTTCGGTCGGCTTAGCCGTAACCGGAACGTCAGGGAACACACGGATCCAAACACGACCTGCGCGCTTCATGTAACGCGTGATCGCGCGGCGGGCCGCTTCGATCTCGCGTGCATTCACGCGGTTCGGTTCCTGCGACTTCAAGCCGAATTCACCGAATGCCAGGTCAAAGCCGCCCTTAGCGACGCCTTTGATGCGTCCCTTGAACTGCTTGCGGTACTTAGTACGCTTTGGCTGCAACATTTTCTTACTTCTCCGAGCTTATCTTTCGCCAGCGTTTATCAAGCGTTTTCGCGACGACGATCGGAACGATCGCCACGCTCGCGGCTTGCCGGACCCTGGGCATCGCCTTCGAGCGCACGACGCTCGGAAGCCATCGGATCGTGCTCAAGGATTTCGCCCTTGAAGATCCAGACCTTGATGCCGCAGATACCGAATGCGGTTTCGGCTTCAGCCGTACCGTAGTCGATGTCCGCACGCAGCGTGTGGAGCGGAACGCGGCCTTCGCGGTACCATTCGGTACGAGCGATTTCGGCACCACCGAGACGACCACCGCAGGTGATCTTGATGCCTTCGGCGCCAAGACGCATTGCGGACTGAACAGCACGCTTCATCGCACGGCGGAAAGCCACGCGGCGTTCGAGCTGCTGGGCGATCGACTGTGCAACGAGGGTTGCGTCGACTTCCGGCTTACGCACTTCAACGATGTTGAGGTGCGTTTCGGAGTTGGTCATCTCGGAAAGCTTCTTGCGAAGCTTTTCGATGTCTGCACCCTTCTTGCCGATGATCAGACCCGGACGAGCCGAGTGAATGGTCACGCGGCACTTCTTGTGCGGGCGCTCGATGACGACCTTGGCAATACCAGACTGCTTGAGTTCCTTGACCAGGTAAGCCCGGATAGCAAGGTCTTCGTGCAGCAGCTTGCCGTATTCAGCGGTGTCAGCGTACCAGCGGCTGTCCCAGGTACGGTTGATGCCGAGGCGGAAGCCGATTGGATTGATTTTCTGACCCATTATGCGGCCTCCCCTTTTTCCTCGACTTCACGAACAACGATCGTGAGGTGAGAGAACGGCTTTTCAATGCGGGATGCACGACCACGGCCACGAGCGTGGAAACGCTTCATGGTGATGGACTTGCCAACATAAGCCTCGGCGACGACGAGAGCGTCGACGTCGAGATCATGGTTGTTTTCCGCATTGGCAATTGCAGATTCGAGCGTCTTCTTGACGGTGCCTGCAATGCGCTTGCGGGAGAATTCGAGCTCAGCGAGAGCGCGATCAACCTTCTTGCCACGGATAAGAGCGGCAACCAGGTTCAGTTTCTGGGGGCTGACGCGAAGCGTACGGGCAACGGCCTGAGCCTCGTTGTCCTTCAGCCGGCGTTCGGTCTTAGCCTTCGCCATGATTACTTCCTCTTTGCCTTCTTGTCCGCGCCGTGACCGTAATAGGTACGGGTCGGAGAGAATTCACCGAACTTGTGGCCGACCATGTCTTCGTTGACAGAGACGGGCACATGCTTGCTGCCGTTGTATACGCCGAAAGTCAGACCGACGAACTGCGGCAGGATCGTGGAGCGACGGCTCCAGATCTTGATTACTTCGTTACGTCCGCCTTCGCGCACCTTCTCAGCTTTCTTGAGAAGATAGCCGTCAACAAACGGACCTTTCCATACTGAACGAGCCATTAGTGACTTCCTCTCTTACTTCTTACGCTGATGGCGCGAGCGCATGATGAACTTGTCGGTCGACTTGTTCGAACGGGTGCGCTTGCCCTTCGTGGGCTTACCCCACGGAGTCACCGGGTGACGACCACCCGACGTGCGACCTTCACCACCACCGTGCGGGTGGTCGACCGGGTTCATGACGACGCCGCGAACATGCGGACGCTTGCCGCGCCAACGAGAACGACCGGCCTTGCCGTCGTTGATGTTGCCGTGATCGGCGTTCGAAACAGCACCGATCGATGCGAGGCAGGAGCCGTGCACCAGACGCTGTTCGCCAGAGTTGAGACGCAGGATCGCCATACCGGCGTCGCGACCAACGAGCTGAACGTACGTGCCGGCGGAGCGAGCGATCTGACCGCCCTTGCCTGGCTTCATCTCGACGTTGTGGATGATCGAACCGACCGGGATGTACTGAAGCGGCATGGTGTTGCCTGGCTTCACGTCCACTGCCTTGTCGGAGGCGATCACCTTGTCACCAGCAGCAAGACGCTGTGGCGCGAGAATGTAAGCCTGTTCGCCGTCTGCGTACGTAACCAGCGCGATGAACGCGGTGCGGTTAGGGTCGTATTCCAGACGTTCAACGGTGCCTTCAACGTCGAACTTACGACGCTTGAAGTCTACCAGACGGTAGGTCCGCTTGTGACCGCCACCCTGGAACCGGACGGTGATCCGGCCCTGGTTGTTACGGCCACCCTTGGAGCTGAGGCCCTCGGTAAGAGCCTTTACCGGCTTGCCCTTGTAGAGCGAAGCGCGGTCCACGATAACCAGCTGGCGCTGGCTTGGCGTGGTCGGATTGAAACTTTTCAATGCCATTTTATTGTTCCCTTTTGGGTCTTTGCCCGCTTGGGCCTAACCTTTAGAGTCCGGTGGACACGTCGATGGATTGACCTTCGGCGAGCGTAACGACGGCTTTCTTGACGTCCTTAAGCTTACCGGCGAACCCACGGAAACGACGGGTCTTACCCTTGCGGATAAGCGTGTTCACAGCCGTGACTTTGACGCCGAAGAGAGCTTCAACAGCAGCCTTGATTTCAGGCTTAGAAGCGTCCTTGGCGACATTGAATACGACCTGGTTCTGTTCGGATACCAGCGTCGACTTTTCCGTGATCGAAGGAGATACGATCACATCGTAGTGGCGAAGATCCGTCATTTGAACCGCTCCTCCAGAGCCTCTACAGCAGCCTTGGAAAGCACCAGCTTGCCACGGCGCAGGATGTCGTAAACATTGATGCCCTGTACCGGCAGAACGTCCACATTCGGGATGTTCTGAGCTGCGAGCTTGAAGTTGCCATCAAGTTCTGCGCCGCCGATAACGAGAGCGTTGGTCAGGCCAAGCGTAGCGAAGCTGCCGAGCAGGGCCTTGGTCTTTGCTTCAGATGCAACGAGCTGATCGATGATGATCAGTTCTTCTGCCTTCAGCTTTGCAGACAGGGCGTGACGCAGAGCAAGCGCACGAACCTTCTTCGGAAGGTCATGAGCGTGGCTACGAACGACCGGGCCGTGGGCCTTGCCGCCGCCGCGGAACTGCGGAGCGCGAGCCGAATGGTGACGAGCGCGGCCCGTACCCTTCTGCTTGTACATCTTCGCACCGGTGCGGGAAACTTCTGCACGGGTCTTGGACTTGTGGGTTCCCTGCTGCTTCTTAGCAAGCTGCCAGCGAACCATACGGGCCAGAATGTCCTGGCGTGGGTCGAGGCCGAAAATCTCGTCCGACAGGGAAACCTTGCCGGCGTCTTTTCCCTCGAGGGTTTTGACGTTCAATTCCATTGATAAGGCTCCCTTACTTCGCAGCCGACTTGACGGCGTCGCGGACGATGATCCAGGAACCCTTGGAACCGGGAACTGCACCCTTTACGAGGATGAGACCACGGTCTTCGTCGGTGGAAACGACTTCGAGGTTCTGGGTCGTAACGCGCGTCTGGCCCATGTGACCAGCCATGCGCTTGCCCTTCCAGACGCGGCCCGGATCCTGGTTGGAACCGGTCGAACCGTGTGCACGGTGCGAGATCGAGTTACCGTGCGAAGCGCGGCCACCACCGAAGTTGTGGCGCTTCATCGCACCGGCGAAACCCTTACCGATCGTCGTACCAGTGACGTCGACCAGCTGGCCGGCCTGAAAATGATTTGCGGTCAGTGATGCACCGATGTCGATCAGGTTCTCGGGGGAAACCCGGAACTCGACGAGCTTTGCTTTCGGCTCAACGTTGGCAGCAGCGAAATGGCCGCGGAGCGCCTTCGTTGTATTTTTGACCTTGGACTGGCCTGCACCGAGCTGAACTGCGGTATAGCCATTCTTGTCTTCCGTGCGCTGGGCAACGACTTGTACGTTATCCAGACGCAGAACTGTTACGGGAATATGCTCACCAGCGTCGTTATAGACGCGGGTCATTCCCACTTTCTGTGCAATCACACCTGAACGCATTGGTTCATCCTCTTGCGAGCCTTGAAGGGAAAACCCTCTCTGGCCTTTGTTAAGGAGTTCCCTTCGACATCTCACGACGTTTCCGGTCTCCGGTTTGGAAGCCGTTGGATTGCTCCACGTACCTTCCTTGTTATTTCGGCCCTCACTCGAGTGAGGTCAGGCCGGGTCTTAGAGCTTGATTTCCACGTCAACGCCAGCAGCGAGGTCGAGCTTCATCAAAGCATCAACAGTCTGCGGGGTGGGGTCAACGATATCGAGAAGACGCTTGTGCGTCCGCATTTCGAACTGTTCACGGCTCTTCTTATCAACGTGAGGAGAGCGGTTGACGGTAAACTTTTCGATGCGGGTTGGAAGCGGAACCGGGCCGCGAACGCTGGCGCCGGTGCGCTTTGCGGTCGACACGATTTCACGGGTAGAGGCATCGAGGATCCGGTGATCGAACGCCTTGAGGCGGATACGGATATTCTGGCCGTTCATTCGTCTTGTCCTTGTTCTTTGTTATTCGTTTCTGCACGCAGAAACACATGAACTTCTATTAATCGTGGCGCCGCAGATTTTCAAAAATCGAGAGGACTGCCCCAGGGGCCAGCCAATCATTTCGGTAGTCTGTATTGCTAAAATCACCGCGCTTCGCAATCGCTTGCGAATCCAGCGGTGAGTGTGAGTGCGCGTTTACGCGCTTTCACCGAATTTTTCAAGCACTAAAAGTGCTACGCCGTCACGCTTTTTACCAAAAGCCCGACGGCGGTGCTTATCGCACCGCCGTCGGCCAGTATTTTCAGATCGAGAAATTACTCGATGATCGAGGCAACGATGCCGGCGCCGACGGTACGGCCGCCTTCGCGGATAGCGAAGCGCAGCTTTTCTTCCATCGCGATCGGAACGATCAGCTCAACTTCAACCGTGACGTTGTCGCCAGGCATAACCATTTCCGTGCCTTCTGGAAGCGAAACGATACCGGTAACGTCAGTCGTACGGAAGTAGAACTGCGGACGGTAGTTCGTGAAGAACGGCGTATGACGGCCGCCTTCTTCCTTCGTCAGGATGTAGGCTTCAGCCATGAACTTCTTGTGCGGCTTGACAGAGCCCGGCTTGCACAGGATCTGACCACGCTCAACGCCATCACGCTGTACGCCGCGAACCAGTGCACCGATGTTGTCGCCAGCCTGGCCCTGATCGAGCAGCTTGCGGAACATTTCAACGCCGGTAACAGTCGTCTTCGACGTCGCGCGGATGCCGACGATCTCAACTTCTTCACCAACCTTGACGATACCACGCTCAACGCGGCCCGTAACAACCGTACCACGACCAGAGATCGAGAACACGTCTTCGATCGGCATCAGGAACGGCTGGTCGATCGGACGCTCAGGCGTCGGGATGTACGCGTCAACTTCGTCCATCAGCTTGCGGATTGCGTTCTCGCCGATTTCCTTGTTGGAATCTTCGAGAGCTGCAAGTGCAGAACCCTTGACGATCGGAATGTCGTCGCCCGGGAAGTCGTAGGACGACAGCAGTTCGCGAACTTCAAGCTCGACGAGCTCGAGAAGTTCTGCGTCGTCAACCTGGTCAACCTTGTTGAGGAACACAACGATCGCCGGAACGCCAACCTGACGAGCAAGCAGGATGTGCTCGCGGGTCTGCGGCATCGGGCCGTCAGCAGCCGAGCAAACCAGGATCGCGCCGTCCATCTGGGCAGCACCGGTGATCATGTTCTTCACGTAGTCGGCGTGGCCGGGGCAGTCAACGTGGGCGTAGTGACGGTTAGCCGTCTCGTACTCAACGTGCGCCGTCGAAATCGTGATACCACGAGCCTTTTCTTCAGGAGCTGCGTCGATCTGGTCGTACGCCTTGAACTCGCCGAAGAACTTCGTGATTGCTGCCGTCAGCGACGTCTTGCCATGGTCAACGTGACCGATCGTGCCAATGTTGACGTGCGGCTTATTGCGCTCAAACTTGCTCTTTGCCATTAGTGGCTCTCCATACTTATCCCTGAGGGGGAATAAACTTCAAATCTCGTTTGGGGAGTACCCCGGTCACTTCTGACCGGAGTACTTTGCCTGGATTTCAGCAGCAACGTTGCTTGGAACCGGCGAATAGTGATCGAACGTCATCGAGTACTGTGCACGACCCTGAGACATGGAACGCAGGTTGTCGACGTACTTGAACATGTTGGCCAGCGGAACGTGCGCGTTGATAACAACGGCAATACCACGGCTTTCCTGACCCTGGATCTGACCGCGACGCGAGTTCAGATCGCCGATCACGTCACCGACGTAATCTTCAGGGGTAACGACTTCAACCTTCATCATCGGCTCGAGAAGCTGTGCACCAGCCTTCTTTGCTGCTTCACGGAAGCAGGCACGCGATGCGATTTCGAACGCCAGAACCGACGAGTCGACATCGTGGAACGCGCCGTCGAACAGGGTTGCCTTGACGCCGAGCATCGGGAAGCCAGCCAGAGGACCGGAAGACAGAACGCTTTCGATACCCTTCTGAACGCCCGGGATGTATTCCTTCGGAACAGCACCACCAACGATCTTCGACTCGAACTTGAAGTCTTCGCCTTCTGGGTTCGGTTCGAACAGGATCTTCACGCGAGCGAACTGACCGGTACCACCGGACTGCTTCTTGTGCGTGTAGTCTTCTTCGTGCGCCTTGGTGATGGTTTCGCGGTAAGCGACCTGCGGAGCACCAACGGTAGCTTCAACCTTGAACTCGCGACGCATACGGTCAACGAGAATGTCGAGGTGAAGTTCGCCCATGCCGGCAATGATCGTCTGACCGGATTCATCGTCTGTCTTGACGCGGAACGAAGGATCTTCAGCAGCCAGGCGGTTAAGCGCGAGGCCCATCTTTTCCTGGTCGCCCTTGGTCTTCGGCTCGATAGCGATCTGGATGACCGGCTCAGGGAATTCCATGCGCTCGAGGATAACCGGCTTCAGCGGATCGCAGAGCGTATCGCCAGTGGTGGTTTCCTTGAGGCCGGCCAGAGCAACGATGTCGCCAGCGAAGGCTTCTTCGATGTCTTCACGCGAGTTGGAGTGCATCTGCAGCATGCGGCCGACGCGCTCGCGCTTGTCCTTGACCGTGTTGATGACAGACGTACCCTTTTCGAGCTTGCCTGAGTAGATACGTGCGAAGGTCAGCGAACCGACGAAGGGGTCGTTCATGATCTTGAACGCGAGCATGGAAAGCGGCTCGGAATCGTCAGCGTGACGCTCGATTTCGGCTTCCGTCTTGAAGTCGATACCCTTGATCGCCGGAATGTCCAGCGGAGAAGGCAGGTAGTCGACAACAGCGTCGAGAAGCGGCTGAACGCCCTTGTTCTTGAATGCGGTGCCGCAGAACATCGGGTGGAACTTCACGTCGATGGTACCGCGACGAACGAGTTCGCGAATCTTGTCGTTGTCCGGCATGTCGCCGTTCAGGTAGGCTTCCATCGCTTCTTCGTCGATCTCGACAACAGTCTCGATCAGCTTTTCGCGATATTCTTCAGCCTTGGCCTTCATGTCTTCCGGGATTTCAACGACATCCCACTGAGCGCCGAGCGATTCGTCGCGCCAGATGAGTGCGTTCATCTCGATCAGATCGATGACGCCCTTGAATTCAGATTCTGCACCGATCGGGAGCTGCATGACAACTGCAATAGCGCCGAGACGGGTCTTGATCATTTCTACCGAGCGGTAGAAATCAGCACCGGTCTTGTCCATCTTGTTGCAGAAGATCATACGCGGAACGTTGTACTTCTCAGCCTGACGCCAGACGGTTTCCGTCTGCGGCTCAACACCGGCGTTGGCGTCGAGAAGAGCGATCGCACCGTCGAGAACGCGCAGCGAACGTTCGACTTCAATCGTGAAGTCAACGTGGCCGGGGGTGTCGATGATGTTGAAACGGCGCATCTTGCCATCGCGACCCTTCCAGAAGGTCGTCGTAGCAGCGGAGGTGATGGTGATACCACGCTCCTGCTCCTGCTCCATCCAGTCCATCGTGGCTGCGCCATCGTGAACTTCGCCGATCTTGTGCGACTTACCGGTGTAATAAAGAATACGCTCGGTGGTCGTCGTCTTGCCGGCGTCGATATGCGCCATGATACCGAAATTGCGGTAGTCTTCGATTTTATATTCGCGAGCCATAAGGGACTGCCTTTCGATATTCGACCGGTGAGATTACCAGCGGTAATGCGAGAATGCGCGGTTGGCGTCAGCCATCTTGTGCGTGTCTTCGCGCTTCTTGACAGCGGAACCGCGGTTGTTCGCAGCGTCCATGAGTTCGCCGGAAAGGCGATCGACCATGGTCGTTTCGTTGCGCTTGCGCGCAGCAGCGATCAGCCAGCGGATAGCAAGAGCCTGGCGGCGCTCAGGACGAACGTCGACCGGAACCTGGTACGTTGCACCACCAACGCGGCGCGAACGGACTTCAACGTGCGGAGCAACGTTATCGAGCGCGGAGTGGAACACGCCAAGCGGCTCCTGCTTCGTCTTGCCCTGAACGACGTCGAACGCGCCGTAAACGATGCTTTCAGCAACGGACTTCTTGCCATGAAGCATGATGGCATTCATGAACTTGGTGACGACCAGATCGCCGAACTTCGGGTCCGGGTTGATCTCACGCTTTTCTGCACTATGGCGACGGGACATATTCTTTGTCTCTCAACTGTTATGGCGCTTTACCACGCGGAGAACCTCGCGCAGCGCCGGAATCTGTTTAAACCGAATTACTTCGGACGCTTCGCACCGTACTTCGAACGGCGCTGCTTGCGGTTCTTGACGCCCTGGGTATCGAGAACACCACGGATGATGTGGTAACGAACACCTGGCAAGTCCTTTACGCGGCCGCCGCGGATCATGACGACAGAGTGTTCCTGAAGGTTGTGACCTTCTCCAGGAATGTAGCCGATGACTTCGAAGCCGTTGGTGAGGCGGATCTTGGCAACCTTACGCAGAGCCGAGTTCGGCTTCTTCGGGGTCGTCGTGTAAACGCGGGTGCAAACGCCACGCTTCTGTGGGTTTTCCTGAAGAGCAGGAACCTTGTTGCGCTTTACCTGTGCCTGGCGAGGCTTGCGGATAAGCTGGTTTACGGTAGGCATATAACCATCCCTTGCAAAAACTACTTTAGCCACCCTTGCGGGTGGCGGTTATGCCGTTGCCGGCGACGAAGCACGCATATATCCTCATGCGCAAAACGTGGCCCGATCCGCTTTCACGGATGGACCACCAAGAGCAGAGGACAACCTCAAAGGTGTCGTGCGTGCAACATTCGTGTCTTCTACGTGCGATGAAGACCTGTTTGAGATGAACTTCAGGGAAAATATTCCCTGACGGCCAGCACAGACAGAGGCTCCGATGGCGGGCGTACTACTGTTTTAGCCAGCTTTCGTCAAGGGTGAATCCGCACATTGCCCTTTGGCATCGGGGCTTAACGCCAGCCATCAGGCCATTTCATCCCCGTTTTAACACATGTCGCCGCCGCTTGCTGTGAATTTCGCACGCGGCCTTTGGCTTTTCATAAAATCGGTCTATTGATTCCCCGTGCTCCGCTGGAAAAGCGGCAGCACGACAAGGGACCGATTCCCGATCGGTCGCACCATTTTACAACTTGAGATCAAGGAATCGCGTCATGAATACTTCTCCAGACAACGACAACGGACGCGATGAGCCCATGGTCTTCATCGTCATTGGCAAAGCCTACGAACAGGAAGGTTCCGAAGGGATCGACATCCATGTCATCCTGAAGGCTCCTGACGACGATACCGCCGTGCGCGAGACACTGAACGCGCTCTCCGAAGAAGGCTTCATCGAGGCTGACCTCGACCAGATCGGCATGCTGACCGAGATCCCGGACGAGGAGCCGCACGCCTCCGCCTATCAGGGCGCGCTGGAAGGCGAAGTTGCGATCATCCGCTTCGCGTGACCTTCCGCGGCGGCATCGCCGCAGCGATGACCGCTTGGCGCAACGCAAAGACCACTTGAGATCACCAGTCCAATAAAAAACGCCCGGATCGCTCCGGGCGTTTTTTGTATCTGAGATGACTAGGGCCTCTTTCGAGGCCCCCGCCCGGCTGCCTTATTCGGCTGCCGGAGCCTGATCGGTCATGTCCTGCAGCATCTGCGTCGCAGATCCTGCACCGGTACCCTTGCGGCGCTCCTCGAGAATGAGGTCGTCGCGCGAAGTCGCGATGCGGCGGATCTGCGTCATGGTGCCGCCGGTACCGGCCGGGATAAGGCGACCGACGATGACGTTTTCCTTGAGACCCTGCAACGTGTCCGTCTTGCCGGCGATCGCAGCTTCCGTGAGAACCTTTGTGGTCTCCTGGAACGATGCGGCCGAGATGAAGGACGGCGTCTGCAGCGATGCCTTGGTGATACCGAGAAGAACAGGATCGCCGTAAGCCGGCTTCTTGCCCTCTTCGATCAGACGATCGTTCATGTCGTCGAGCTCGATACGGTCGACATTGTCGCCAACGATGTACTGGCTGTCGCCAGCGTCGGTGATTTCCACCTTCTGCAGCATCTGGCGAACGATCACCTCGATGTGCTTGTCGTTGATGATAACGCCCTGCAGACGGTAGACTTCCTGGATTTCGTTCACGAGGTAGGAAGCGAGTGCTTCCACGCCCTTGATCGCCAGAATGTCGTGCGGCGCAGGATTGCCGTCGAGGATGTACTCACCCTTTTCGATGTAGTCGCCTTCCTGAAGATGGAAGGGCTTGCCCTTCGGGATCAGGTATTCAACGGCTTCAACACCGTCTTCAGCAGGCTCGATCATCACGCGGCGCTTGTTCTTGTAGTCGCGGCCGAGGCGGATCGTACCATCGATTTCAGCGATGATAGCGTGATCCTTCGGACGACGCGCTTCGAAGAGTTCGGCAACGCGCGGCAGACCACCGGTGATGTCCTTCGTCTTCGCGCTTTCGAGCGGCGAACGTGCAAGCACGTCACCCTGCGAAACCTTCGCACCCGGCTCGACCGACAGGATGGCGTCAACCGAGAGCTGGAAGCGGGCTTCACCACCACGGGAGAGCTTCGCAACAGCACCGGAAGCGTCCTTGATGACGATCGCAGGCTTGAGGTCCGAACCGCGCGGTGTCGAACGCCAGTCGATAACCTGACGCTTGGTGATACCGGTGGACTCGTCGGTCGCTTCCAGAACGGAAAGGCCGTCGACCAGGTCTTCGAAGTGAACAGTACCTTCCACTTCCGTCATCATTGGACGGGTGTAGGGGTCCCACTCTGCAAGACGCTGACCGCGCTTAACCTTGTCGCCGTCGTCAACGAAGATCTTCGAACCGTAGGCAACGCGCTGCGAGGAGCGCTCCTGACCACGCTCATCGAGAATGGTGACCGCCATGTTACGGCCCATTGCAATGAGGGTGCCTTCGGAGTTGCGCAGGATGTTGCGGTTCTTGATCGCAATCGTGCCCTCGTAAGAGGCTTCGAGGAATGACTGGTCAACAACGTTTGCCGTACCGCCAAGGTGGAAGGTACGCATGGTAAGCTGCGTGCCCGGTTCACCGATCGACTGTGCGGCGATAACGCCAACGGCTTCACCCATGTTGACAGGCGTACCACGTGCAAGGTCACGACCGTAGCAGACGCCGCAAACGCCAACCTGCACTTCGCAGGTCAGAGCCGAACGGATGCGAACGGACTGGATGCCCGCCTTCTCGATAACGGCCACATCGGCTTCATCGATAAGCGTACCCGCCTTGACGAGGTTTTCGCCGGAAACCGGATGATCGATATCGTCCAGAGCCGTACGGCCGAGGATACGTGCGCCAAGCGAAGCAACAACCTGACCAGCATCGACGATGGCAGTCATGGTGAGGCCCGTTTCGGTACCGCAATCCCTGGAGTTGACGATGCAGTCCTGTGCCACGTCGACGAGACGACGGGTCAGGTAACCGGAGTTCGCGGTCTTCAAGGCGGTGTCTGCCAGACCCTTACGGGCACCGTGAGTCGAGTTGAAGTACTCGTTAACGGTCAGGCCTTCCTTGAAGTTCGAGATGATCGGCGTCTCGATGATTTCACCCGACGGCTTGGCCATCAGGCCGCGCATACCGCCGAGCTGACGCATCTGGTTCGGAGAACCACGGGCACCCGAGTGGCTCATCATGTAGATGGCGTTCATCGGCTTCTGGCGACCGGTCTCGGCATCGAACTCGACAGCCTTAATACGGGCCATCATGTCTTCCGCGACCTTTTCGGTAGCCTTACCCCAGGCGTCAACGACCTTGTTGTACTTCTCGCCCTGAGTGATCAGGCCGTCGTTGTACTGCTGTTCGTATTCCTTCACCAGGGTTTCGGTATCACCGACGATCTTCGCCTTGGTTTCAGGAATGATCATGTCGTCCTTGCCGAACGAAATGCCGGCGCGGCAAGCATGAGCAAAACCGAGCTGCATGATACGGTCGCAGAAGATGACCGTGTCTTTCTGGCCGCAATGACGGTAGACCGTGTCGATCATCTTGGAGATGTTCTTCTTGGTCATTTCCTGGTTGCAGATGTCGAACGGAATGTTGCCGTTCTTCGGCAGCAGTTCGCCGATGATCATGCGACCTGGCGTCGTTTCGTAGATCTTCGAAACCGGGTTGCCGTCGAGATCGACAGACTTGAAGCGGCCGCGGATCTTGGCATGCAGCGTGACGACCTTGTTTTCCAGAGCATGGTGCAGTTCGCCCATGTCGGAGAAGGCCATGCCTTCGCCCGGCTCGTTCTGGTTCAGGATCGACAGGTAGTACAGGCCGAGAACCATGTCCTGCGAAGGAACGATGATCGGCTGACCGTTTGCCGGATGCAGAATGTTGTTGGTCGACATCATCAGCACGCGCGCTTCAAGCTGGGCTTCCAGCGAGAGCGGGACGTGAACAGCCATCTGGTCACCGTCGAAGTCGGCGTTGAAGGCCGTGCAGACGAGCGGGTGCAACTGGATTGCCTTGCCTTCGACCAGCGTGGGTTCGAAAGCCTGGATACCCAGACGGTGCAGCGTCGGTGCGCGGTTCAGAAGGACCGGATGCTCGCGGATAACCTCGTCGAGGATATCCCACACTTCCGGCTTTTCCTTTTCAACCAGCTTCTTGGCCTGCTTGACGGTCGAGGAGTAACCCTTCGCGTCGAGGCGGGCATAGATGAACGGCTTGAACAGCTCGAGCGCCATCTTCTTCGGCAGGCCGCACTGGTGCAGCTTCAGTTCCGGACCCGTCACGATAACCGAACGACCGGAATAGTCGACGCGCTTACCGAGAAGGTTCTGACGGAAGCGGCCCTGCTTGCCCTTGAGCATGTCGGAGAGCGACTTAAGCGGACGCTTGTTGGCACCCGTGATGACGCGACCGCGACGGCCGTTGTCAAACAGCGCGTCAACGGATTCCTGCAACATACGCTTTTCGTTGCGGATGATGATGCCAGGCGCGCGAAGCTCGATCAGACGCTTCAGACGGTTGTTACGGTTGATCACACGGCGGTACAGATCGTTCAGATCCGACGTCGCGAAACGGCCGCCGTCGAGCGGAACCAGCGGACGCAGGTCCGGAGGAATGACCGGAACGACCTTCATGATCATCCACTCGGGACGATTGCCCGATTCCATGAAGTTCTCGACGATCTTCAGGCGCTTCATCAGCTTCTTCTGCTTGAGGTCCGAGGTGGTCTCGGCAAGCTCGGAACGCAGATCGCCAGCGATCTTTTCGAGGTTCATCGACGCAAGCATTTCGTAGACAGCTTCAGCGCCGATCATGGCGGTGAACTGGTCTTCGCCGAACTCGTCAACGGCGATCATGTACTCTTCTTCAGACAGAAGCTGGTTCTGCTTGAGTGAGGTCAGGCCCGGTTCGGTGACGATGTAGTTTTCGAAATACAGAACGCGTTCGACATCCTTCAGCGTCATGTCGAGCAACGTCGAGATACGCGAAGGAAGCGACTTCAGGAACCAGATGTGGGCAACCGGCGCTGCGAGCTCGATATGGCCCATGCGCTCACGGCGAACGCGCGACAGCGTAACTTCAACGCCGCACTTTTCGCAGATGATGCCCTTGTACTTCATGCGCTTGTACTTGCCGCACAGGCACTCGTAGTCCTTGATCGGTCCGAAGATGCGTGCGCAGAACAAACCGTCACGTTCCGGCTTGAACGTACGGTAGTTGATGGTCTCCGGCTTTTTGATTTCGCCGTAGGACCAGGAGAGAATCTTCTCCGGGCTAGCGATCGAAATCCGAATGGAATCGAAATGCTGCGCGGGCATCTGAGGATTGAAAAGATTCATGACCTCTTGGTTCATGCCTTGTCTCCTTGAGAGGCTAGCTGCTGCCCCTGTTTGCATCTGGACCGGTATTTCCCGGTAACACCGTCCAGAGCCATAAATACGGTTTAACCGCAGAATGCGGCGAAAGTTTCCCATCGCGGTTCGGCCCCGCGGGGAAAACCGGCAGGCGCCATTTTCAGGCGCCCGCCGCTGTCATCTTTATTCCGCCGCGTCGGGGAGCTGATCGCCTGCCTGAGCCGCGTCGATCTTGGAGTTCTCCAATTCGACCGAAAGACCGAGCGAGCGCATTTCCTTGACGAGAACGTTGAAGCTCTCTGGAATACCGGCCTCGAAGGTGTCGTCGCCACGGACGATTGCTTCATAAACCTTGGTGCGGCCCGCCACGTCGTCCGACTTGACAGTGAGCATTTCCTGAAGCGTGTAGGCTGCGCCGTAAGCTTCCAGTGCCCAGACTTCCATTTCCCCGAAACGCTGTCCGCCGAACTGCGCCTTGCCGCCCAGCGGCTGCTGGGTAACGAGCGAGTAAGGACCGATCGAGCGAGCATGGATCTTGTCGTCGACAAGGTGGTTCAGCTTGATCATGTACATGTAGCCAACAGTGACCTTGCGGTCGAAGGGCTCACCCGTACGTCCGTCGTAAAGAACGGACTGACCAGACTCGTGCAGACCAGCCTTCTTCAGCATCGCAGCAACGTCAGGCTCATGCGCACCGTCGAAAACAGGCGTAGCGATCGAAACGCCACGCTTGGCTTCTTCGGCAAGCTTCACCAGGGACTCGTCGTCGAAACGCTGTACCTCATCATGCGATTCACTCGCATAGATCTCGGTCAGTTCCGAACGAAGTTCGCTGATGTCCATCGTCTTGCGATACTCTTCGAGCATCTCGCCGATCTTCTTGCCCATACCGGCGCAAGCCCATGCGAGGTGCGTCTCGAGAATCTGGCCGACGTTCATACGCGAAGGCACGCCGAGCGGGTTCAAGCAGATGTCGACGTGCGTACCGTCTTCGAGGAACGGCATGTCCTCGACCGGAACGATGCGCGATACGACACCCTTGTTACCGTGACGGCCGGCCATCTTGTCGCCTGGCTGGATCTTGCGCTTAACAGCAACGAAGACTTTGACCATCTTCATGACGCCCGGAGGCATTTCGTCGCCGCGCTGGACCTTCTCGACCTTGTCCATGAAGCGCTGTTCAAGGCGCGACTTGGATTCGTCGTACTGACCACGCAGAGCTTCGATCTCGGACTGAACCTTCTCGTCTTCGACTGCGAACATCCACCACTGCGAGCGGGGGTATTCGGAGACGACGGCGTTGGAAAGCTCAACACCCTTCTTGAAGCCCTTCGGACCGGCAATCGACACCTGACCACGCAGCATGTCGATCAGGCGACCGTAGACGTTGCGGTCCAGAATGGCCTGCTCGTCATCGCGGTCCTTTGCCAGACGTTCGATTTCCTCGCGCTCGATTGCCATCGCACGTTCGTCTTTTTCGACGCCGTGACGGTTGAACACGCGGACTTCAACGACCGTACCGAACGTGCCCGGAGGCATGCGCATGGACGTGTCGCGAACGTCGGAAGCCTTTTCACCGAAGATGGCACGCAGAAGCTTTTCTTCCGGCGTCATCGGGCTTTCGCCCTTCGGCGTGATCTTGCCGACGAGAATGTCGCCCGGCTGAACTTCCGCACCGATGTAAACGATACCGGCTTCGTCGAGGTTCTTCAGCGCTTCTTCCGAAACGTTCGGGATGTCGCGCGTGATTTCTTCTGGACCAAGCTTCGTGTCACGTGCCATCACTTCGAATTCTTCGATGTGGATGGAGGTGAACACGTCGTCGGAAACGATACGCTCCGACATCAGGATCGAGTCTTCGTAGTTGTAACCATTCCAGGGCATGAACGCGACGAGCGCGTTACGGCCGAGAGCCAGGTCACCGAGGTCGGTCGACGGACCGTCTGCGATGATATCACCCTTGGAGATGATGTCGCCGACGGACACCAGCGGACGCTGGTTGACGCAGGTGTTCTGGTTCGAACGCTGGAACTTCTGCAGACGGTAGATGTCAACGCCAGACTTGCCGGCATCAAGGTCTTCCGTCGCGCGGATAACGATACGGGTCGCATCCACCTGATCGACAACGCCGCCACGACGAGCTGCAATGGCAGCACCGGAGTCGCGGGCAACGATCGGCTCCATGCCGGTACCGACGAACGGTGCCTCGGCGCGAAGAAGCGGAACGGCCTGACGCTGCATGTTCGAGCCCATGAGAGCGCGGTTGGCGTCGTCGTTTTCCAGGAACGGAATGAGAGCCGCCGCGACCGAAACGAGCTGCTTCGGCGAAACGTCCATCAGGTTGATGTTGTCGCGCGGTGCGAGCATAACTTCGCCCGAGTGACGGCAAACAACGAACTCTTCCGAGAAGGAGCCATCTTCGTTAAGCGGCGCGTTAGCCTGCGCAACGTAATACTTCGCCTCTTCCATAGCGGAGAGGTAGATCACGTCGTTGGTGACCTTGCCGTCAACGATCTTGCGGTACGGGGATTCGATGAAGCCGTACTTATTGACGCGGGCAAAGGTTGCAAGGCTGTTGATCAGACCGATGTTCGGGCCTTCCGGCGTTTCGATCGGGCAAATACGGCCGTAGTGGGTCGGGTGAACGTCGCGGACTTCGAAGCCGGCGCGCTCGCGGGTCAGACCGCCCGGTCCAAGAGCCGAAAGACGACGCTTGTGGGTGATTTCCGAAAGCGGGTTCACCTGGTCCATGAACTGCGAAAGCTGCGAGGAACCGAAGAATTCGCGAACAGCGGCAGCAGCCGGCTTCGCGTTGATCAGGTCCTGCGGCATCACGGTGTCGATTTCGATCGAGGACATGCGTTCCTTGATCGCACGCTCCATGCGCAGAAGGCCGAGGCGGTACTGGTTTTCCATCAGCTCGCCGACAGAACGAACACGGCGGTTGCCGAGGTTGTCGATGTCGTCGATTTCGCCCTTGCCGTCACGCAGTTCGACCAGCATCTTGACGACAGCGAGGATGTCTTCCTTGCGCAGCGTGCGCACGGTGTCTTCCGCGTCGAGGTCGAGACGCATGTTCATCTTCACGCGGCCAACGGCCGACAGATCGTAACGCTCTGCGTCGAAGAACAGCGAGTTGAACATCGCTTCAGCCGAATCCATGGTCGGCGGTTCACCCGGACGCATGACGCGATAGATGTCGAACAGAGCTTCCTGGCGGTTCTCGTTCTTGTCTGCAGACAACGTGTTGCGGATGTACGCACCAACGTTGACGTGGTCGATGTTGAGAACAGGAATCTCGTCGAAGCCAGCAGCAAGAATGATGCCGAGCGTCTTCTCGTCGATTTCGTCGCCTGCTTCGAGATAGATCTCGCCCGTCGAGTAGTTGACGATGTCTTCGGCGAGGTAGTTGCCGTACAGATCGTCATCCGTCGCCTTCAGAGCCTTGAGGCCCTTTTCGGTGAGCTGGCGGATAAGGCGCGGGGTAAGCTTCTTGCCACCTTCGACAACGACTTCGCCGGTGTCGGCGTCGATCATGTCGGTGATGACCTTGGCGTTCTTCAGTGCTTCAGGCTGGAACGGAATGCGCCAGCCGTCACCGTCACGCTCGTAAGAAGCCTTGGTGTAGAAGGTCGACAGAATTTCTTCGCCGTCCATTCCAAGCGCCATCAGAAGCGACGTCGCAGGAATCTTGCGGCGGCGGTCGATACGCGCATAGACGATGTCCTTCGCGTCGAACTCGATGTCGAGCCACGAACCGCGGTAAGGAATGACGCGTGCAGCGAACAACAGCTTGCCGGACGAATGGCTCTTGCCCTTGTCGTGGTCGAAGAATACGCCCGGCGAACGGTGCATCTGCGAAACGATGACGCGCTCGGTGCCGTTGACGATGAACGTACCGTTGTTGGTCATGAGCGGCATATCGCCCATGTAAACGGACTGTTCCTTGATGTCCTTGATGGACTTCGCGCCTGTATCTTCATCGATATCGAATACGATGAGACGCAGCGTCACCTTGAGCGGCGCTGCATAGGTCAGGTCGCGCTGACGGCATTCCTCGACGTCGAACTTCGGCGCTTCGAATTCGTAGGATACGAATTCGAGCATCGAAGCACCGGAAAAGTCGGTGATCGGGAATACGGATTTGAAAACGGCATTCAATCCCTCGTCGGGACGGCCACCCTTGGGCTCGTCAACCATGAGAAACTGGTCGTACGAAGCCTTCTGAACCTCGATGAGGTTCGGCATTTCCGCTACTTCTGGAATTTTGCCGAAAAACTTGCGTACGCGCCTGCGACCGTTAAACGAAAGGGTCTGAGCCATCGTCGCTCCTTTAAAATTGCATCCGGGCCTGCAACGGACGGGAACCGATGGCCAGTCGACCCCGTCGATCAATGGGTATCATCAATCTCGTTCCACATCCCGGATCGATCAGGCCGGATTGCCTAGATGAGCCGGTTCGGAACCATTCTCTTGAAGAACCCATTACCCAAAAGCCGTTTTCACGCGGCTTTTGGGTAATCGGTTTTATTCTCAATGACGTACGGGAGAAGGCTTTCGCCCTCCCCCGCAGCAATCGCAAGATTACTTAACGTCGACCTTAGCGCCGGCGTCTTCAAGCTTCTTCTTGAGGTCAGCAGCTTCAGCCTTGGAAACAGCTTCCTTGACAGGCTTCGGAGCGCCTTCAACGAGGTCCTTAGCTTCCTTCAGGCCGAGGCCGGTGATGCCGCGAACTTCCTTGATGACGTTGATCTTGTTGGCGCCAGCGTCAACCAGGATAACGTCGAACTCGGTCTTTTCTTCTTCAGCAGCAGCAGCAGCGCCTGCACCGCCAGCAACAGCAGCAACAGCTACCGGAGCAGCAGCGGAAACGCCCCACTTTTCTTCGAGAAGCTTGGAAAGTTCTGCAGCTTCCAGAACGGTCAGCGAGGAGAGGTCTTCTACGATCTTTGCGAGATCAGCCATTTTTCAGTTCCTTTAATTCGGTTCGAACCGGTTTGAATATTTACAGCGAAAAACCGCCTTAAGCGGCTTCGTCCTTCTTGGAGTAAGCCGAGAACACGCGGGCAAGCTGGCTTGCCGGTGCTGCGACAACCGTAGCGACGCGAGTTGCCGGGGCATTGAGAAGGCCCAGCAGCTTTGCGCGCAGCTCGTCCAGCGAAGGCAGGGTCGCAAGCGACTTGACTGCTTCCGCGTTGAGCGCGGTTGCCCCCATGGCACCACCGAGAACAACGAGCTTGTCGTTGGTCTTGGCGAAATCCATGACGACTTTCGGAGCGGTCATCGGGTCAGTGCTGTATGCAATCAGCGTCTGTCCCTTGAAGAGATTGGTGATCTCTTCCGACTCCGTACCCTGAAGAGCGATCTTGGCCAGACGGTTCTTCGCGACTTTAACTGTGCCGCCCGCAGCGCGCATTTTCGAACGGAAGTCGTTCATCTGCGCAACGGTGACGCCAGCATAGTGGGCCACGACAACCGAACCAGAAGCCTTAAAGACTTCGTTCAGCTCCGTGACGAATTCGCGTTTTTCCGCTCTTTCCACTGTCTGTCTCCAGTAGACGGGACCGCAATCCTGCAGGCCCCATCGGGTTTGCCTTTGCCCCAAGGAACCTTGAAACCAAGGTCCCGAGTGACGCTCGAGGATCCTGTCCCCCTGCTCTCTCACCCGAAGGCTGAAGGCACAAGGCACACCAGGTTCGAACCGGATTATTAAGCACCACAAGTGATGCGAAAATCCGGGTCTTACCCGTCTCATGCAGGCAAAAAGTGATTAAGGATCAACCACCTGCAATCTCGGACAGGAATTCCGGGTTTCCCCGGAAACTTCCGGCCGGTGAGGGCCGGAAATCTGTTTTGCCGCGCCTTGCGAAAAGGCGCTGCGAATTCATTAGGCGGTGACCGACGACGGGTCGATGCGAACGCCCGGACCCATGGTCGAGGAGATCGCTACGCGCTTGACGTAGTTACCCTTGGCGCCTGCCGGCTTTGCCTTGATAACGGCGTCAGCAAAAGCCTTGATGTTCTCTTCAAGAGCCTTGGCGTCGAACGAAGCCTTGCCGATGCCAGCGTGAACGATACCAGCCTTTTCAACACGGAACTCGACAGCGCCGCCCTTGGAAGCCTTGACGGCACCAGCGACGTCCATCGTAACCGTACCGACCTTCGGGTTCGGCATCATGCCACGCGGGCCGAGAACCTTACCGAGACGGCCGACGAGCGGCATCATGTCCGGAGTGGCGATAACGCGGTCGAAATCGATCTTGCCGCCCTGAACCGTTTCCAGCAGGTCTTCGGCACCAACGATGTCTGCACCGGCAGCCTTGGCTTCGTCAGCCTTGGCGCCACGAGCGAACACAGCAACGCGAACATCGCGGCCCGTGCCGTTCGGCAGGTTAACAACGCCGCGAACCATCTGGTCAGCGTGACGCGGGTCAACACCGAGGTTCATAGCAACTTCAACGGTTTCGTCGAACTTGGCGACTGCACGTTCCTTAACCATGGAAATGGCATCGGTGAGAACGTAGAGCTTGTTCGGGTCAACGCCTTCGCGAGTCTTCTGTACGCGCTTTGCAAGCTTAGCCATGATCAACCTACCACTTCCAGGCCCATGGCGCGGGCAGAGCCCTCAACCATTGCCATTGCGCCTTCGATATCGGCGGCGTTCAGATCCTTCATCTTGGCTTCGGCGATCGTCTTGACCTGAGCCTTGGTGATGGAACCAGCCTTCGCGCCCTTGCCCGGAGTCTTCGAACCGGACTGGATCTTTGCTTCCTTCTTGAGGAAGTAAGTCACCGGAGGCTGCTTCATCACGAATGTGAAGGACTTGTCCTGGTAGTAGGTGATGACGACCGGAATCGGCATACCCTTTTCCATTTCCTGCGTGGCGGCATTGAACGCCTTGCAGAATTCCATGATGTTAATACCACGCTGACCAAGCGCAGGACCGATCGGCGGGGACGGGTTTGCCGATCCTGCCTTCACCTGCAGCTTGAGCTGGCCTGCAACTTTCTTAGCCATTTCTCTCTGCCTTTCAATTCGAACCAGTCACCCGGCTCATCTAATGCCGGAATATCCGGCGGCTGCGGTTGCGTGGTGCGGCGCCCTGCCCCGGCTTAAAGAGCCAGATTGCCTTCCACGCGGTTTGGAGCTTACTGCCCCAGCACTCAGACCTTTTCGACCTGAGCGTATTCCAGCTCGACCGGCGTAGCGCGGCCGAAAATCGAAACCTCCACCTTCAGGCGCGAACGCTCTTCATCGACATCCTGAACAACGCCGTTGAACGACGCGAACGGACCATCGGAGACGCGAACCTGCTCGCCGATCTCGAACGAAACCGAAGACTTCGGACGCTCGACACCTTCCTGAACCTGACCAAGGATACGCTCGGCCTCATAGTCCGGGATCGGAACAGGCTTGCTGTCCGAACCAAGGAAACCGGTAACCTTCGGCGTGTTCTTGATGAGGTGATACGCCTCATCCGTCAGGTTAGCGCGGACAAGCACGTAACCCGGGAAAAACTTGCGTTCGCTATCGACCTTGCGACCACGACGCACCTCGACGACCTTTTCGGTCGGCACGAGAATCTTTTCGAAAAGGTGATCAAGACCCTTCTGACGAGCCTTTTCTTCGATCGACTCAGCGACCTTCTTTTCGAAATTCGAATATGCGTGAACGATATACCAGCGCGCTGCCATCTTTACTCTCCGTTCAATCCGTTACCGGCCGACGTTCAGCACAAGGCTGAGAACCCAGCCGATGAGCTGGTCGGCAGCAAAGAAGAACAGCGCCGCGAAAATAACCATCACCAGCACCATTGCCGTGGAAATCATGGTCTCGCGGCGCGACGGCCATGTGATCTTCGACGCTTCGGCGCGAACCTGCTGCAGAAACGTAAACGGATTGGTTTTAGATGCCATTGACTGCCCACGCAATTACGGCGCGTAAAGCCGAACTAATCAGCCCCACGCACCGCGTGTCTGTTTTGACCCTACATAAACATCGATTCCCCTTTTAACAAGAGGAAATCGACATTCCGCGAAATTCACCGGATAACCGGCACCCCATCCGCCATGCAGCGAAGTTGCGCGCTTGCGATTGAGGAAGTGGCAGGGGCAGAGGGGCTCGAACCCCCGACCTGCGGTTTTGGAGACCGCCGCTCTACCAACTGAGCTATACCCCTTTAGTTCCGAATCCGGCTGCGCAATTCGCTTGGCCAATTCGGTATGGCGCTCCTTTAAGGTGATGCGGAAAGAATGGCAAGTGCGTTTTTCTTTTTTTCACACCAGCGCACGAAATACATCATATTGTCTCCCTCCCCTGAGACGATCTAGGGTCACCCTTAAACCCCGCAAGCGGTAGCCTTTCATGGAACACCTATGAGCATCTATCTGATCCGCCACGGCCAGACAGAATTCAATGCGGTCCAACGCTGGCAAGGCCAGGTCGATTCGCCGCTGACAGAACTGGGCCGCGCGCAAGCGCTCCGCATGGGACGGAAACTGGCTGAGCTCACCCGCAAGGACCAATTACACGTTTTCTGCAGCCCACTGGGACGTGCGCGACAGACCTGCGAAATCGTTGTGCGCGAACTTGGCATGATCGACGGCGTGACTCTCGATCCTGGCCTGATGGAGATCAGCATGGGCGCCTGGGACGGTATGACGGACTATGAGATCGATCAGGAATATCCGGGCGCTCGTAACGGCCATGACCGCTACGAATGGTTCTTTCATGCCCCGGGCGGCGAAACATTCGATCGGATGCGCTCACGCATCGCACACAGCCTGGAGGGCATCAGGAGAAGACAGGCGCGTGACGCCCTCATCATTTGTCATGGCATCACCAGCCGACTGTTACGGGGCGTCTACGCCGACCTGCCGAAAGATCAGGCGCTGCGTCTCGACGTACCGCAGGACGCGTTTTTTCGGCTCAACGAAGGCGCAATCGAGCGGATCGACTGCTAAGCCTTGAGGCGCCAGCACACCCGTACCTCACCGTGAGAGAAACGCAGGCAACAAAAAACCCCGCTGTCTCCAGCGGGGTTTTCTCAAATCCCTTGCGGGAAATGATTACTCGATGATCGAGGCAACGATGCCGGCGCCGACGGTACGGCCGCCTTCGCGGATAGCGAAGCGCAGCTTTTCTTCCATCGCGATCGGAACGATCAACTCGACTTCAACCGTGACGTTGTCGCCAGGCATAACCATTTCCGTGCCTTCTGGAAGCGAAACGATACCGGTAACGTCAGTCGTACGGAAGTAGAACTGCGGACGGTAGTTCGTGAAGAACGGCGTATGACGGCCGCCTTCTTCCTTCGTCAGGATGTAGGCTTCAGCCATGAACTTCTTGTGCGGCTTGACAGAGCCCGGCTTGCACAGGATCTGACCACGCTCAACGCCATCGCGCTGTACGCCACGAACCAGTGCACCGATGTTGTCGCCAGCCTGGCCCTGATCGAGCAGCTTGCGGAACATTTCAACGCCGGTAACAGTCGTCTTCGACGTCGCGCGGATGCCGACGATCTCAACTTCTTCACCAACCTTGACGATACCACGCTCAACGCGGCCCGTAACAACCGTACCACGACCAGAGATCGAGAACACGTCTTCGATCGGCATCAGGAACGGCTGGTCGATCGGACGCTCAGGCGTCGGGATGTACGCGTCAACTTCGTCCATCAGCTTGCGGATTGCGTTCTCGCCGATTTCCTTGTTGGAATCTTCGAGAGCTGCAAGTGCAGAACCCTTGACGATCGGAATGTCGTCGCCCGGGAAGTCGTAGGACGACAGCAGTTCGCGAACTTCAAGCTCGACGAGCTCGAGAAGTTCTGCGTCGTCAACCTGGTCAACCTTGTTGAGGAACACAACGATCGCCGGAACGCCAACCTGACGAGCAAGCAGGATGTGCTCGCGGGTCTGCGGCATCGGGCCGTCAGCAGCCGAGCAAACCAGGATCGCGCCGTCCATCTGGGCAGCACCGGTGATCATGTTCTTCACGTAGTCGGCGTGGCCGGGGCAGTCAACGTGGGCGTAGTGACGGTTAGCCGTCTCGTACTCAACGTGCGCCGTCGAAATCGTGATACCACGAGCCTTTTCTTCAGGAGCTGCGTCGATCTGGTCGTACGCCTTGAACTCGCCGAAGAACTTCGTGATTGCTGCCGTCAGCGACGTCTTGCCATGGTCAACGTGACCGATCGTGCCAATGTTGACGTGCGGCTTATTGCGCTCAAACTTGCTCTTTGCCATGTGAATTTTCTTCCTGTGAACATGAAGTAGTTTCCCCGGCGAACCGGTTTGGTGTCGCCGTTTAAGGCTTTGTAAGCGAATGCGCAAGACTTAATTGTTAAAGCGCCCTCGCACGCGCATGAAGCGCGGCATTGAAGCCCTCATATGGGGCCGCCGCTGCGAAAGTCAAACCCAATTGGGCAACCCGGCGTGCCAACCCCGCGTTGAATCAGCGTGTGTTTGTCATGCCCGTTGAACGCACGTCGGCGATAACGAACTCTTTACCGTTGATAACGAACTCTTTACCACGGCACAGTTCTTGGCTTATGGAAGCGAATACGTCCGGGGAGAGACGCCAACCGCCTTGTACCGAACGACATCACGACCGGCCGCGTCCTGCGGCCAGCTCTTTTCTATCCGTTTCAGGGCATCCACATGGAAATCTTCACCGCTGCCGGGTTTACGGCATTTCTACAGGTCATCGCGATCGATCTCGTTCTGGCGGGGGACAACGCCATTGTCATCGGCCTCGCCGCCGCCGGTCTCCCGGCCCACCTGCGCCGCAAGGCAATCCTCGTCGGCATCATCGCAGCGACGGTGCTGCGCATCGGCTTTGCAGCCATCACCGTCCAACTTCTGTCTGTGGTCGGCCTGCAGCTCTTCGGCGGCCTGCTTCTGGCCTGGGTCTGCTGGAAAATGTGGGCGGAACTTCGCGAACAGAACGGCTCGATGGAAGATGAGGTAACCGACGAAGAAGCTGACCTTACCAAAGGCCACAAGACATTCTTCCAGGCGGCAATCCAGATCGTCATCGCCGATGTATCGATGTCGCTGGACAACGTTTTGGCTGTCGCCGGCGCGGCTCAGGAACACGTCACCGTTCTGGTAATCGGCCTCATCGTTTCTATCGCCCTGATGGGCCTTGCCGCAAACTTCGTCGCGAAGCTGCTGCACCGCTACCGCTGGATTTCCTACCTAGGCCTGATGGTCATCATCTATGTGGCACTGAACATGCTCTATCACGGCACACTTGAAGTCCTGCCGCACATCCAGCCTTATTTCGGCTGATCACGCCGGACACTTACGCAAAACACAGGCCCGAAAACGCGATGTTTCCGGGCCTTTTTTGTTGCCTGCGTGGCAACGTGAATCACGCTTGCGTTGCGCTGCAACATTTTACTGCAATCGGAAAATCACCAATTTTCGCCCCTCCGTTTTGACAGTTGAGGTCAGCCCCGGGCAAGCATAGGGAGCTAAATATCAGGTTAAGAAAAACAAGAAGAAAGGCATAACGAACAATGGCTTATGACTGGGGTGGAGGCCGTACGCGCCGTCTTCGCTGGATGAAGCTCGGTTGCGTCGGAAGCTCGCTTGTCCTCGTTACCCTGCTGGTGATGTTCTTTCTCCATTAGGACACGCCAACTGGATTTTTTGACACTGACCGGCGGTACGAGATGGGCCTTAAACCCATATCATGCCGCCGGTTTCATTTGGGCGACACATGTGTGGCTCAGGGTTTGATCGCTGTGCAATGCACCGGCTTTTTCATCTCGGCATCCGCCATCAGATCGTAAAGATCGGCTTCATCGCCCTTTGACCACCAGACATAGACACCGCCCTGATATTTCGCACCCGAAGCAGCCATGACGCTCGAGGCGACAATGATTCTGTCTGCAAATGCGATTCGCACGAGACTGATATTTCCGGCATTCAGATAGGTCGCCCCCACCTTTTCCTGCCCACACTGATAAGCCGATTCTGTTTTTTCAACGCTCGTCGTTTCGGGCAACGGAATAATAATGTCCTCCGCCATCACGCTGGTGACAACGAGTGGAGACAGCATTGTCGTGATGAGAGCAATTGCAGCGGATCTTTTCATGACATGTCCTTCCCTTACCTGCGCACATAAACGCATCGCATAAGGGCAGGAATCAGGCGGACTGGCATCAGGTGAACAGCCAGTACCCGCCACCCAGAATGAAAGCCCACATCACCAGGGAAATGGCCAGCACGACGAGATAATTTCTAAGTCGCTTTGTCATTCGCATCCATTCGCTCGGCAGCGCGCAACACGTGCGATATGCCGCCTGGCTGGTGAAAGCGGCACTGCCGCCCATTCAAGTCCTGTATCAAGAGGGAAAAAAGCAAACTATTCGTATATTTTACCCGATGGAATGCGCAGTTGCACCCCTCTGAGCAAGGAAATGCACAGCGATGCAGTCGACTAAAAGACCAACAGGATTTGAAAAGTCGGGTTACCTCACCTTGATCCCGAGGCGCGTAGAGCACGGCAAGGTCGCGTCGCGCGCTAGACTCCCGGCATGAGAGCAGACATCTTCCCGCCATTGAAAATGGGAAGACATATTTCATGAAAATCAATAGCTTTATCGCTTTATTCTCATCTGCATTCATCCTTCTGGGATGCGCAACAGACGCAGACTACAATCGATTTCAGGAAGTGATGCACGGAAGCCCTGCGGCAAAGCAAGATGTCATTAACATGTGCTACAAAAATACGAGCCGGGCCTCGCAAAGCGAAGCCGTGCGCATGGCTAAAATCATGAATGTCAGCCCTAACAGCAACGTGCCCCGGACATTCTGCACGCGTGTACTTAATGCTTATGCCAGCAAACGCATAACACACCGTGACATCCGTGACGAAACCCCCGCTTTCATCCGCGTTATCCAAGGGCGGTGACATCCGGCCGCATGCTGCAGCGAACCCGAATCTACTACTGGCGGGCAAATCATTACGATTTCCGGCCAGTCTGCCATGCAAAACACGAAGTTTGTGCGCGGAAATAACAGCAAGGCGAATCGCAATACCGGAGCTATGGATGCTCTACGCGAGAGTTATGCAAACTGTGAGATGATTGGAGCGGGTAGCGGGAATCGAACCCGCGTATTCAGCTTGGAAGGCTGCTGCTCTACCATTGAGCTATACCCGCGGTGGTGATTTCGATCCGTGCAGAATGGTGGAGGGAGTTGGATTTGAACCAACGTAGGCTGAGCCAACGGATTTACAGTCCGTCCCCTTTAACCACTCGGGCATCCCTCCAGTATTCTGCGAGGATCAAGCGACCAAGCTTTGTCCAGATGTCCGTTCGGCGCTGCGCCGTTCGTCGTCTGTGGGGGCGTATATGACGGCCTCGTTCGCTTCTGTCAACACGGTGTCATACGAATTTTTTCGAAAAATTTCGTGCGCCTTCAAAGCCCTGTGGATAGTTTGTCGTGACCGGAGATAATTAGGCCCGACGTTGTAAGGGCTGGTGCGGGACACACGCCGGAGATATAAGGCGACATGAGCAACGACGCACCCAAAGACAAATCCACCCGCGATACGCACTACGCCAACCTTCGCCGCGCCGTGCGCGATGCAAAGCGTGAGCGTGGCGAAATCCCGACCCCTCCCCAACAGAAGCGCAAGCATAAAGGCGCGGATGACTGGAAGCCGCCGCAACTCGCAGCGGATCAGGTCTATCTTTATGGACTGCATACGGTGCGTGCCGCCCTTTCCAATAAAGAGCGGCAGATCATCAAGCTGTCGGTCACGCAGAACGCTTTTGCCCGTCTCGACATCGGCGAAGCGGAAGGTCAGTCCTTTCCAGTCGAGTTCGTTTCCCCCCAGGATATCGACAAGGTGCTTGGCCCCGAAGCAATCCACCAAGGTGTGATGCTGGAAACCAAGCCCCTGCCGGTAAAAAGACTGGGTGCGCTGAAAGACAGCCCCTTGATCCTCGTTCTGGATCAGGTCACCGATCCGCACAATGTCGGCGCCATCATGCGCTCGGCCGTCGCATTCAATGCTGGCGCGCTGATCACCACGATGCGCCACAGCCCGACCGAATCCGGCGTGCTGGCGAAATCGGCGTCCGGCGCACTGGAACTCATTCCCTATATCCAGATCACCAATCTCGCCGACGCGCTGGGTGAACTGCACAAGCTGGGTTTCACATCCATCGGACTGGATTCGGAAGGCCCTGCCCCGATCGAGCAGACATTCAGTGGTGACAAGATTGCCCTGGTGCTTGGCGCCGAAGGCAAGGGTCTGCGCCAGAAGACGCGCGAAACCGTTTCGGCACTGGCACGTCTCGACATGCCGGGCGAAATCAAATCGCTGAACGTTTCGAATGCGGCGGCGATCGCCCTCTACGCAACACAGCAATTCCTGGGAAAAGCCTCGTCGTAAGGCACGTCTTTCTTGCGAAAAAATAAGGCGCGACGCATGCTGCGCCTTATTTGCACGCATGGAGACCAGGATACGATGCCCGATATGATCAAACCGACCGGCGAACTGACGCTTAGAACGCTCGCCATGCCCGCAGACGCAAATCCGGCGGGCGACATTTTCGGTGGCTGGGTCATGTCGCAGATGGACTTGGCCAGCGGCATCCGCGCCGCCGAACGTGCTCGCTGTCGCGTCGTGACGGCAGCGGTAAAGGAAATGGCCTTCGAACTGCCGGTCAAGATCGGTGACACGCTGTCCATCTACACAGAGATCGTTCGCGTCGGCCGGACTTCCATCACCCTTTCCGTGGAAGCATGGGCGCAGCGCTCACGCTTCGACAAGCTGGAAAAGGTCACCGCCGGAACCTTCATCATGGTGGCGATGGACGAAGAAGGTAAGCCCACCCCCATTCCACCTGCGGAGTAAGACCATGGAGGCCGCCGTCAATGCTGCGGAAGCTTATTCGCACATTCGTGCCGTCATGGGCATGGTCGTCGGCCTCAGTCTCGCCCGCCTTCTGACTGGTCTCGCCGGTTTCGTACAGCATCCGAAGAAGGAACGTATCTATCTCGTCCATCTTGGCTGGGTGGCGTTTCTGTTTCTCATGCTCGTGCATTTCTGGTGGTGGGAACACCGCCTGGCGGCATCCGGCCACGTGCTGGGCTTCGGAGCATTCCTTTTTCTCATCCTGTTCTGCTCGCTGTTTTATTTTCTCTGCGTGCTCCTATTCCCGACGGAAATGAAGGAATACACCGGATACGAAGATTATTTCTTCTCGCGCAAAGGCTGGTTTTTTGCGTTTCTGGCCGCGCTCTTCGTCACCGATATTGCCGACACGCTGCTGAAAGGCCGCGATTATTTCGCCGCTCTTGGTCTGGAATATATCCTCCGCAACATCGTGTTCGTGGCTTTGTTCACGACAGCGGCTTTCGTTGCCAATCGCCGCTTCCACCAGGGCCTCGTCGCCTTCGCACTGATCTATCAAGTCGTCTGGATTTTCCGCACTTACGACCTGCTGACCTGAGCAGTCGTCAGAAATTATGGCCCGGCAGGGCCGCGGCCTGTTTCACCCAGTCCGCGAGCTGGGCTTCATCCAGAATATCGTCCTCGTAGATATTGAAGTATCGCACATTGGCCTGTTTCGAGGCCACCGGTGGAACGGGCATCAGCGCACTTCCTCGCATGAAAGCAAGCTGAACGTATTTTTTGTAGCAGTACATCGAGCAGAACCAGCCATCCTCTTTACCGTAAAGCGGCGTATTCCATTTCACGGCTTTTCGGACAGCCGGAAACACGTCCTCCACGATCCGGTCGACACGGCGGCCAATCCCGGATTTCCAGCCCGGCATCGCAGCAATGTAAGCCTGAACCGGCTCGTTGCCATGGCCCAAAGGGATCTGCGGGTTGCCGCTGGAGAGCAGCTTCGGTTGGCTTTTCTCGATCATGGGCACCCTTATAGCACGAATGCAGGGTGCCGACGATTGCGCCGCTTTGCGCCGGCATCCCGGTAGCACCTTTGTCGCAGTGACATCGGAAGAAGAATATGGCACCTCACAAGCCATGAGGTTTATTCGCAAGATCATGCAGGATCGCAGTTCGGCTGGCGCCATCGCCACGCTGGCGCTTTTGCTGTTCTTGTTGCAAGGCCTTGTAAATGGCGCTGCTAACGGCAGCATGGCGGCAGCGGCCCTCGCAGCGGGCGACGTTATCTGCTCCACCCATTCGCCTGATGGTGCGACTGGCAAGGAAAATCCAGCCTCCAAACTGGCCAACAATTGCTGCGGCGCGCTTTGCCGCCTTGCTTCCCTCTCTACGGCCGCCCTTCCCGTCACCCCTGATGACCTGCCCGCCGACATTATCCCGAAGGTGCAGATCGCCGTCCTGCCAGCCGACGCGGCCCTGCCGCCCTCTCCGCCCAACAGGGATTCGCGAGCCCGCGCCCCACCCCTTTCTCTGCATATCTGACGCATGAACCATCCGGCCGGGAAAGGCCGGACTATCCTTATCTTGCGGAGACACCCATGTCCGTCACCACTTCTGTCGAAGGGGAGCGCCCGCGTGCGCAATCTTCGTCTACCAGCCTTTACCGCGCCGTCTGGCGCTGGCACTTCTATGCCGGTCTTTTCGTCCTGCCATTCATGGTAACGCTTGCCGTCACCGGCGCGCTTTATCTGTTCAAGGATGAACTGGACAACATCATCCACGCCGATATCAAGCGTGTCGAAGCAGTACAAAACGCTCCGAGAGCGCTTCCGTCCGAGATCATCGCCGCCGCACTTGCATCTGTTCCCGGCACGGCAGTCAAATACACCACGCCAATCGATCCAGCCGCCTCGGCAGAGATCACCGTTAACACGACGGATGGCAGGCGCGCCGTTTATGTCGATCCTTATACACGCGAGGCTCTCGGCTCGCTTCCGGATCGCGGTACCGTCATGTGGACGATCCGTTATCTGCACAGCCTGAAATATTTCGGCACCTATGCACGTTACCTCATCGAGATCGCGGCGGGCTGGTCCATACTGCTGGTCGCAACCGGCATCTATCTCTGGTGGCCGCGCAAACAGACCGGTGGCGTGCTGTCTGTGCGCGGCACGCCAACGAAGCGCGTCTTCTGGCGCGACACGCATGCCGTCACCGGAATTTTCGCTGGTATCTTCATCGTTTTTCTCGCCCTTACCGGCATGCCCTGGTCGGGTGTCTGGGGCGGCAAGGTCAACGAATGGGCCAATGGCAACAACTTCGGATATCCCTCCGGCGTGCGTATCAACATCCCCATGTCCACCCAGAAACTGGATGAGATTTCCAAAACGTCCTGGTCACTGGAGCAGGCCAGAATTCCGATCTCGCAAGGGCATGACCACGGTCAGCACGGCGCAGAAGACATGACGCGGCACAGCGCTGAAAGCGTCCTGCCTGCTACCTCTATCGGCGTTGATCAGGCCGTTGCCCGCTTCGATCAGCTCGGGCTTTTACCGGGTTATGTGGTCGCACTGCCGACAACACCGCGAGGCGTCTATAGCGGTTCTGTTTATCCTGACGACCTTCAGAAACAGCGTGTCGTCCATCTCGATCAATATAGCGGCGAGCCATTGATCGACATGAGCTACGCCGACTACGGACCGCTCGGCAAGGCGCTGGAATTCGGCATCAACACGCATATGGGACAGCAATTTGGCCTTACAAACCAGATCGTGCTGACCCTGGCCTGCCTCGGCATCATCTTGCTCGCCACCTCCGGCGGCATCATGTGGTGGAAACGTCGCCCAACGGGCTCTCTCGGTGTTCCACCCATGCCGCAAGACAGACGCGTGCTCTGTGGGCTCATTGCCATCCTTGCCATGGGAGGCATCGTCTTCCCATTGGTCGGAATGAGCCTGCTTGTCATGTTGCTGCTCGATCTCTTGATGCAGTCACGCCAGAAGCGCCGTGGCGTCTAAAAACATCTGATAACTGTGGCCGGGAGCAATCCCGGCCGTCGCTTCGACCATCAGGATCTGAAGATGAACGACGCACCCAGCGCAATGAGTGCAAAACCGATGACATGATTGATGGTGATGCTTTCCTTCAGCCAGAAAACCGAAAACAGCGCGAACACCGCCAGCGTAATGACTTCCTGAATGGTCTTGAGCTGCGCCGTCGAATAGACCTCCGATCCCAGCCTGTTGGCCGGTACTGCAAGGCAATATTCGAAGAAAGCGATACCCCAGCTCGCCAGAATGGCCAGAAACAGGGCGCTGCCCTTGTGCTTGAGGTGCCCGTACCAGGCAAAGGTCATGAAAACATTGGAGGCAACGAGCATCAGGACAGGCCAGATGTGAGCAGGGCTGATTGCGGGCATGACAAATCCTTGGGAAACGAAGATAGAAAACGGCTTAGAGCATCGGACCGAAAAGTGTAACGCCGATTTCCGAAAATCCCGGCGTTGCAGCCAAAAATTTCGAGCGACTGCGAATGCTGAGCGCAGTTTTCGGCAAGCAGAAACGAAGATCCAGCCATTCGGTTCCCAGGCAGACGACGTTTCCCTTTTGTACTCATTTTTTCATCGTCGCCCCTTCCTTTCTCCGCTGACTCCCTCCATATTCTCGCCATGGCCAGATCACCGAAAAATTCCACATCCTCAAACTCCGGGTTCGAGGAAATGCCGCAGGCGCCGTTTGAAGGCGCACCGCTTTCCGGCAGCGTTGCCGACTGGGTGAAGCAGCTCGAGGCAGAGGCAGAAGCCTCCTCCGTTGAAACACAGCGCGAGATCGCCTCCAAGGCCGGCAAACACCGCAAAAAAATCGAGATCGAGGCCCGCAAGGAAGCCGAAAAGGCTGCGCCTGCGAAGACAGCCAAGAAAACGACTGCCTCCAAAACCGCGCGTGGCGTGTCGATAGGCGGATCGTCCGACCCCAAAACACGTGCGGCAGCTGGCCTTAATCCGGTCGCCGGTCTGGATGTGTCACTGGAAGATGCCGGCGCCCTTGCTCCCGGCGCCGTGACGGCGACGGTCGACGCACTCTCCAAACTGATTGAAAGCGGCAATCCGCTATTCAAGGACGGCAAGCTGTGGACACCGCACCGCCCTGCCCGCCCGCCGAAATCCGAAGGCGGCATCGCTATCGAGATGGTTACGGAATACAAACCGTCCGGCGACCAGCCGACCGCAATTGCCGATCTGGTCGAAGGTATCAATTCCGGTGATCGTTCCCAGGTGCTGCTCGGCGTCACCGGCTCTGGCAAGACCTTCACCATGGCAAAGGTGATCGAGGCGACACAGCGTCCGGCTGTCATCCTTGCGCCGAACAAGACGCTCGCCGCGCAGCTCTACTCCGAATTCAAGAACTTCTTCCCGAACAACGCGGTCGAATACTTCGTTTCCTACTACGACTATTACCAGCCGGAAGCCTATGTGCCGCGCTCGGATACATATATCGAAAAGGAATCGTCGATCAACGAGCAGATCGACCGGATGCGCCACGCCGCCACCCGCGCCATTCTGGAACGCGACGACTGTATCATCGTCGCCTCGGTCTCCTGCATCTACGGTATCGGCTCGGTCGAAACCTATACGGCCATGACATTCCAGATGCAGGTCGGTGACCGGCTGGATCAGCGGCAGCTTCTGGCCGACCTCGTGGCCCAGCAGTACAAGCGGCAGGACATCAATTTCGTGCGCGGCTCCTTCCGGGTGCGTGGCGATACCATCGAAATCTTCCCCGCCCACTTGGAAGATGCCGCCTGGCGCATTTCCATGTGGGGCGACGAGATCGAATCCATCACTGAATTCGATCCGCTGACAGGCCAGAAAACCGGTGACCTGCAATCGGTCAAGATATATGCCAACTCGCACTATGTGACGCCACGCCCGACCCTGAACGGTGCCATCAAGTCGATCAAGGAAGAGCTGAAAATGCGCCTTGCCGAACTGGAAAAGGCCGGCCGTCTTCTGGAAGCGCAACGTCTGGAACAACGCACCCGTTACGATATCGAGATGCTTGAGGCGACAGGTTCCTGTGCCGGCATCGAGAACTATTCGCGTTATCTCACCGGTCGCAATCCCGGCGAGCCGCCACCGACCCTGTTCGAATATATTCCCGACGACGCCCTGATCTTTATCGATGAAAGCCACGTCACCATTCCGCAGATCGGTGGCATGTATCGCGGCGACTTTCGCCGCAAGGCGACACTGGCGGAATATGGCTTCCGCCTTCCATCCTGCATGGACAACCGCCCACTGCGCTTCGAGGAATGGGACGCCATGCGCCCGCAGACCGTTTCAGTTTCCGCCACGCCAGGTGGCTGGGAAATGGAGATGGCCGGCGGCGTGTTCGCCGAACAGGTTATCCGTCCGACCGGTCTGATCGATCCACCGGTGGAAGTTCGCTCGGCACGTACGCAGGTGGACGACGTCCTTGGTGAAATCCGCGAAACCGCCGCCAAGGGATATCGCACCCTCTGCACCGTGCTGACCAAACGAATGGCGGAAGACCTCACCGAATATCTGCACGAACAGGGCGTTCGCGTGCGCTACATGCACTCGGATATCGACACGCTGGAGCGTATCGAGATCATCCGCGATCTTCGTCTCGGCGCCTTTGATGTGCTGGTGGGTATCAACCTGCTGCGCGAGGGTCTGGACATTCCCGAATGCGGCTTCGTCGCCATTCTCGATGCCGACAAGGAAGGCTTCCTGCGGTCCGAAACATCGCTCATCCAGACCATTGGCCGTGCGGCGCGTAACGTCGACGGCAAGGTCATCCTTTACGCCGACAACGTCACAGGCTCGATGAAGCGAGCGATGGAAGAGACCAGCCGTCGTCGCGAAAAGCAGATGGCTTATAACGAAGAGAACGGCATCACGCCGGAATCGGTCAAGGCCAAAATCTCCGATATTCTTGATTCTGTTTATGAGAAGGATCACGTAAGAGCCGATATTTCCGGCGTTTCCGGTAAGGGCTTTGCCGATGGCGGCCACCTCGTTGGCAACAACCTGCAGGCCCATCTCAACGCGCTGGAAAAGTCCATGCGCGATGCCGCGGCCGATCTCGACTTCGAAAAGGCCGCCCGACTGCGCGACGAAATCAAGCGCCTCAAGGCCGCCGAACTCGCCGCCATGGACGACCCGATTGCCAGAGAAGAGGCTTCGAGCGCCGAAGGCGGGAGAGGCAGAGCAAAAGCGGCTTCCAAAGGCGCTGGCAGTGAATCGCTCTTCACCAAACCGTCACTCGATGACATGGGACCAGGCACAGACACCGCCAGACCGCTGTTCCGCAAGAACACCCTCGATGAGATGACAGTGGGCCGCACCGAAAAACCTGTTCGTGGTGCAGTCCCCGACAAACCGGATGAGCCGGGCAAACGGTTCTCACCACTGCTGGAAGGCCAACCGGAAAAACGCACCGACGACCCGCGCCCGATCGTGCGCGGCAAGGTCGGCGCGGGCTCTTACGAAGACCCGGTCGATGAAAAGCGCAAGGGCCGCACCAAGGGCAAGACGGGAAGGCCGGGACGTTGACAGACTAGCGCTCCGGAACCCGGCACTCCCACAAACGTTGGTTGTGTTTAGGGACCCGCAAGGGAGATTGGCATGCTTCGAAAAAATCTGGCGAGACTTTGTTTGTTTCTCGCTTCAGGGCCGGCGTTCGCCGGACAAATCGAAGACGCCACTTTCAAAAGCAAAGCGCTGGGGAGTGATCTTTCCGTCAACATTTACCGGCCGGATGGCGACCCGCCGGACAACGGCTGGCCGGTGCTCTATCTGCTGCATGGCCATGACGGCGATCAGAACAGTTGGCGCGATCTCGGCAATATCGAAAACACGCTGGACGGCATGATCGCATCGGGCACGATCCGTCCGCTTGTGGTGGTAATGCCGGGCGCTAAAAATAGCTGGTATGTCGATTCGAGTTCTATCGAGGGACCGGGTGACTACGAAACGGCCATCACCCGCGATCTTCGGTTCCACGTCGAAACGACGATGCCCGTACGCAAGGACAAGCAGGGACGCGCGATCGCCGGCCTGTCTATGGGTGGGTTCGGTGCGCTCCGCCTCGCCTACGGCCACGAAGATTTATACACTGCGGTCGCAAGCCTGTCGGGCGCGATCTGGCAAAATGTTCCGGCCGGAGACGTGGACAAGACGCCGGCCGAACTCAGGCTCATTCAGGATAGCGCATTCTTTCACCGTATCGACCGCGCCACCATCACCAGCGGCATCGTGCTGCCTTCCACCGGCGATCATTTTTCCGGCGCCTTCGGTACGCCCTTCGATGCACGACTGTTCAACGACAAGAACATTTTCACACTCATAGCCAGACACGTTGTTCAAAGCCAGGATTTACCGGCAACCTATCTGACGGTCGGCGACGACGATGGCTTCAACCTGTGGCGCGGCGCCGTGGCCCTGCATGAGACATTGCAGGCCGATAACCGTAAATCCGAGTTACGGATCACCGATGGCGATCACCTCTGGTCCGTATGGAAAATATCGATCATCGACGCACTGAAATTCATCGATAGCCAGTGGGACAAAGACATGAATGTTGCTCAGGACTAGCGATCCAGGTCTCTATCAATCCCTCTGGCGAGCTTACTTCCGCTTCTTCGCGGCTTTCCCCACAGCGTTTAACGCGGCAGCAGCGCGGATCAAGGCTGCCAGTGCCTCCTCGTCAACCTTATCGCCCTCGTGAAGATCGATGGCGCGCCGGGTATTGCCTTCGAGGCTGGAATTGAACAGACGACCTGGGTCGTCCAGCGACGCCCCTTTGGCGAAGGTCAATTTCACGGCGCTCTTGTAGGTCTCGCCCGTACAGATGATACCGTCATGCGACCAGACGGGCACCCCACGCCATTTGACCTCCTCCACGACGTCTGGATCGGCCTTTTTGATAATGGCCCGTACACGCGCCAGCATATCGCCTCGCCAATCGCCAAGGTCGGCGATCTTCTGATCGATGAAATCTGACGCTGCAGTCTCCTCGATATCATTTTCCGACGCTTTTTTGACCACGCCATCCTCCCTCTATTCCCGCTGCTTTAACCATTTCGTGCTGCGCACGAACGGTCACGGATCATCATAAACACGATTTTTCATTTCGTCTCACAGGAACCAATTCCGCCTCCCTTCGTTACTTCCCCGAACGCAACGTTCAGCATACAAAGGGAAGAAACATCATGAAAAACAAGGTTTTCGCACTGGCTGCCGTCGCAGCCCTGACCTCTTCTGTTGCCTTCGCGCAGACCGCCACCACGGCACCGGCCGAGACGGCTCCTGCAGCAGTTGGTGCGGATGCGGCACTTTCTGGCCCTGGCTTCACCATGGGCACGAAGGCCAGTGGTCCGCTGAAATTCGTCAACGTGCAGAAGACCGACCTGACCGCCTCGCAGCTCGATGGCATGGATATCTACAATGCCAAGGGCGAGGACATCGGCGAAATCGAAGATGTGGTCATTGGCGAAGGCAAGGCCGTGATCGGTCTCGTTGCCAGCGTCGGCGGTTTCCTGGGCATCGACAAGAGCTACGTGGTTCTCGACCCGGCATCCGTTGCGATCAACAACGACAATGGCACCTGGAAAGCCTATGTCGACACTACCAAGGATGCGCTGCAAAACGCGCCCAAGCTCGATTACGACAAGCTTGATGACTGACACCCCTACAGTCACAAGCGGCCCCTGCGATCCGTCGCAGGGGCTTTTTGTATAGAGATGGCCGCAGCGATAAATGCCGTCGCGGGGCCGATGCAACGCTTGCCTTGCCGCCCACCCCTCGCCTATCTTCGGCCCGCAAAACCATCCAAGGATCGATGCGTGCCCGCCTCAAAATACTCTTCGCTCACTTTCACCGTAGCGTCTTTAGTGTCGGCGTTGCTGGCGCCTTCGTCTCAGGCTGCAGACTGGAAACCAGCCGAGCAGATCAAGACCTATGCCGTCACGGGCAACTCAGGCGCAGCGCTTTACGATTCCATCGGCGAGCGCGGTCCCATGGCGGGTGTGCAGGCTATTGCCCACACCACGTTCAAGCTGACATGGCGGCGTGACTATCGCCCGCAGTCTGATGGCGCCTGCGTACTGGCAACCGCGCGTCCCAACCTCACCATCATCTACACCTGGCCAAAGGCACCGGCGAAGCTGCCGACCGCCGTCGCGGCGAGCTGGAAAACCTTCATCAGCGGAGTGGAAACCCACGAGCGGGTGCATGGCGAGCACATTGTCGACATGGTGAAGAAAATCGAAGCCTATAGCGTCGGCTTGCGGGCCGAAAGCGATCCGGGATGTCAGAAAGTCCGTGCGGTGCTGCAACAGCGGCTGGGCGAATTGTCCAACGAACAGCGACAACGCGGCAGAGACTTTGACCGAGACGAACTCTCACCTGGCGGTCGCGTTCATCAGCTCATTCTGGCACTGGTCAACGGCCCCTGATCGATCGGTGGCCTGCGCAGATAAGCATTGCCGTACTCGGCAGCCTCGCCTTTCAGCACCGGTTCCGGCCCTAGCAGGCCGCGCAAAAGTGTAAGCGGTTTTGCGATCATGGCCTGCGCAGAAAAAGCCTTGCCTTACTCGGCAGCCTCGCCTTTCAGCACGGGTTCCGGCAAGGACATGGCTTCCAGTTCGTAAGAATATCCTTCAAGCATCGTATAGGCTTGTTCGATTGCTTCGATCTGCGCCTCGGCATTGCGGATCGCCTCGGCAATCGACTGGCTGCGGGCACGTAGCATGGAGCCGAGAACATCGGTTTCCGGTTTTTTGCCCAACCGGTCCATATGTTTACGGACACGGGTGCGGTGCCGCTCCAGTTCCAGAATGTGAAAGCGACTCTTCAGGATATCGTCGGTCAGTTTGCGGCGCATCGCCGCCACGGGATCGAAGCTGCCCGGCTCGCGTTCATCGAGAATGAACTCGTTGACGAGCGTTTCCAGCATCAGCAGTCCCTTGAGATCCTTGGCATCGGCCAGTTGCGGATCGTAACCGGTATCGTCGAACACCTTGCGGCGCACCGGGTCCTTCAACAGTTCATAGGCTGTCTGAAGTTTCGCGAATTGCTCGGCGTCGCCGCCGCTGTCGGGATGAGCAGCCTTGGCCACCTTCCGATAGGCGGATTTGATCGCAGCCTCGTCGGCATCGCGCTCCACGCCTAGCAATACATAAGGATCGATCACGAAAACACCTTCAAACGCAACTCTTCACCAGCATGCCGAACATATCCTGACGGCAGCGGACTGATCATAGGCGAAAAGCGCGCCACGAGCACCCCTGCTGCACCAGTCAAAGCGGTAAAACCCAAAAAGGATGCACCGCCATAGCGATATAAAACCGGGCGAAAAGCCCTTGGTCCCGAAATTTGTCGAGGCCAAGGCCACTATAGAGGCAGGCCGGACAAAATTGTGGACAGCCGTGACGAAAGAGATTTCTAGGCAAACTGCTCGACAGGATCGAGACAAAGTTACGGCTGACGCGCGGGCGCAAAAACACTGCGTGGCAAGGGGTTATGGCGAAATACCATCAACGGGTGTACTCTTGATCATCGATCTGAAGGGAGGGTCAGTCCGGTGCCGCAAACGATCACACAGACCGTCACAGACTATGTTCATGCCATGGCCTACGCGGATGAAGGGCTGATGCGCGATGTTTTCGATCCGCGTGCCTCAATCGTCGGGAATTATCTGGGAGAAACCGAATGGCTTTCGCTCGATGATTTCGTTGGCCAGATCAGGGAGAACGAGCGCGGTCTCCCCGACCACGATCCGTCCTTCGAGATATTGGGGATAGACAAGGAAGGCGACAGCGCCTCCGTCAAACTGACCACCAGCTTCGACGGCACCGACTTCTGCGAATACCTTTCGCTGCTGGAACGCGATGGAAACTGGTTCATCGTCCACAAGCTCTATCACGTGAAGCCGTAGAACACAGGCAACACATGCCGGAACGCAGCGGTCGAACCACGACCGCTGTCAGCGCCGTAGCGTCACAGCCACTTCGGAATATCAACCCGTTGATAGGTCTGCAGTTTTCCGATCAAGACTTCCGCATTGGCGTCAACAGAGGTCGAATGTCGGTGCGCGGCCGGCAGAAATTTCTCGACAACCATGTGGTCGATGAAGCCCAGGAAGCTGTCGAAAAATCCCCGTGTATTCAAAAGACCGATCGGCTTGTCGATTTCGGAAAGCTGGTTCATCGTCCAGACTTCCATGAACTCCTCCATCGTCCCGATGCCGCCGGGCAAAGCAATGAAGGCATCCGCCAGTTCCGCCATGCGTTGCTTGCGTTCGCGAAGCGTCTGCGTCACCTCACACAAGGTCAGCCCCTCGTGCGAGTGACCCTTTTCGTGAAGGCGAGCGGTGATGATGCCGTGCACCTCCCCACCGCATGACAGTGCGGCGTCGGCCACAACGCCCATCAAACCCTTGGTCGTGCCACCATAGATGAGTTTGATGCCGGCGTTACCGAGCGCGTGTCCCAGCGCCCTCGCCCCTTCTGCAAATTCTTCCGATGCACCGTAGTTGGAGCCGCAAAACACGGCAATCGATTTGATATGACGGGTCGTCATGGCATTTCCTGATCAGACATGGTGGGCGACAGCGCCGATTTGGGGATCATCACATGTGCCCCCTTTTTGATGTTGACGAGCTGGGTGATCCGAACGTCCGCCGCAACGCTGCAGAAGGTATAGGCATCCTCCGCGCTCATGCCCGTTCGCTTCCGGACAAGCGTGATGGCGTGACGCAAAGCCTCGCGCACGGCTCTCTCCAGCTCCTCGTCGAAACCCATAGCGATCAGGTGAGTCGATGTCTCGGCAAAAGGAGCGGAAATGTCGGTATTTTTGATCACCGTGATCCGAACACGACCAGACAATCCGGTCTCCACAGCGGTGAGACACGCCTCGCCATCACCCTGGGCCGCGTGTCCGTCTCCGATCGAGACAAGAGCACCTTCGACGGATACAGGCAGGTAAAGCGTCGAGCCTGACGACAGCTCCTTATTGTCGATATTCCCGCCGAAATAACCGGGCACGACAGATGAACGTCGGCCATCCTCACACCGTGGGGCAGTTGCAATAACGCCAAAGAAAGGACGCGCCGAAAGCGTACCGCCCCAAGGCGCAGCAATCATGCCCGTCGTCATGTCGATACCGAAATGCACCGTCCTTGGCGCATCGAAATCGTCGGGCAACGCGCCCTTTCCTGGACGGATGATGTTGAAACCCCAATCATCGCGCAGGCTGACATCGAGAATGTCGATTTTGAGCATGTCGCCGGGCACCGCGCCATTCACGCGGATCGGCCCGGTGAGGATGTGCGGGCCAAGTTCTGGCGCAAGTGTCTGGTGGATGACGCCAAGTTCCGGGCGAACGCGATACCGGCCGACAGGGGCCTCTTCCGCAGACCCGCTGACCGAATGAACGGTCACGATGTCACCGCTGTCGATGCTGAGAACCGGCGAGAGGGTCCCGTCGAGGTAACCCCAGTGTACCGTCTCCACGCCCGGAAAAAGCTCATGCTCGGCCATCGGTTCAGGCCAGTTCGAAACGGATGGGCTGTGCGCCTTCCCAGAGCGTCTTCTTGCCAAGTGCCGCCAAGTTCTCCAGCCCCGATGTCAGTGTGATGAAATGGTTTCCGGCAAGCTGCCCCATTTTCGAGGAGAAGTCGACGCCACCATAGGCAAGCAGAATTTCCGTTTCGCTGATACCTCCGGGATAGAGGATGATGTGGCCCGGTGCGGGATGGCTGGTGTGGTTCTCGTAACCCACGCCAAAATCCTCATCCCCCAACGGCACCCAGACGCCCTCACCGCTCCACCGGACATGGACGATCTGACTGTCATAAGGGAGGCGCTCCAGGAAGGCCGCTTAGGTTTTCGGTGCATCCTGCATTTCAAGGCGAGCGGTGAAGGTGAACGGGCCGGCGGTGATCGTGAGTTCGGTCATGAAAATTGTCCTGTAAATCCTGCATGAATGCCTTGGCGGAAGCGGTCAGCCGTTGGTGGCGAAACTGTCGCTGCGAACGGCCCAGCCTGTCACTCGCGCCTCGATAATCGAGAAGATGATGTAGAGAGTGACACCGAGCGCAGCGAGAATGAACAATCCGGCAAAGACCAGCGGCACATCGAAGCTGGAGCTTGCGATCATCATCAGATTGCCGATGCCACGGTTCGATGCCACGGTTTCGGCAATGACGGTGCCGACAAACGCCAGCGTCGCAGCAACTTTCAGTGAGGCGAAGAAATACGGCATTGTGCGCGGCAGGCCGATATTCCAGAGGATTTCGAGTTTCGTCGCCTTCAGCGTGCGCATGACGTCCTGCAACTCCGGTTCGGTAGAGGCGAGCCCGGTCGCGACATTAACGACGATGGGGAATATGCACATGACCATTGCGGTCAAGATGGCTGGCACGGTTCCAGCCCCGAACCACAAGACCAGGATCGGCACGATCGCCACTTTTGGGATTGACGAAAAGCCGACCAGCATCGGATAGGCCACATCGTAAGCAAGCTTCGAAGAGCCGATGAGCATGCCGAGAAGCACACCAAGAAGAATGCCAAGTCCGAGCCCGACCAGCGTCGTGTAGATGGTCTGAAAGGCATGCGGCCAGATTGCCGGGAACTGGGTGACGAGCGTTGAAATCGCCTGCGTCGGTCTCGGCAGGACCATTTCAGATATGCCGAACATGAGGCAGATCAACTCCCAAGCGACGAAGGCCCCGAGAATGCAACAGGCTGACAGAACGCGACGTTTGGTGTCCGGCTTCATGGCTGATGCTCCTTGACGGCCCGGGCCGCGACGATGCGCTCGCGAAGCCTCTGTGTGAGGGATACGAACTCTGGTTCGAACGAAATGTCGATGGTCCGCGGCCGGGCAAAGGGCACTGCACGATCCTCAATGATCCGCCCCGGTCGGGCCTGCATGATGCAGATGCGCGACGCCAGATACGCGGCCTCCTTAAGGTCATGGGTCACGAGCAGAACCGTCGGCTTCTTCTCGATCCAGAGGTTCTGCATGATCTCCCAGAGTTCCTCGCGGGTGAACTGGTCGAGCGCGCCGAACGGCTCGTCGAGCAACAGCAGCGTCGGGTCATGGATCAGCGCGCGGCAGAGCGAGGCGCGCTGTTGCATTCCCCCTGAAAGCTGCCAGGGAAACTTGTCGCCGAAACCGGATAACCCCACCTGCTCCAGCAAAGCCTCGGCCCGATCTCGATATTCGCCTTTCTTTTTCTTCGCATAGGCATGTTTGAATGGCGCAACGATTTTCAGCGGCATCATGACGTTGTCGCGCACATTGAGCCATGGCAGCAGTGTCGGGTTCTGGAAGGCCATGCCGATACGCACATCATTTGCGCCGATCTCACGGCCGGCCACGAAGATGTGGCCCTCCGACGGCGAGAGTGTTCCCGCAACGAGTTTGAGGATTGTCGACTTGCCGCAACCGGAGGGTCCGACCAATGCGATGAACTCGCCATTCTCGATCCGCAGCGATGTTTCGGCCAGAGCGACGGTTTTGTTCTTTTCGCCACCGAAGGTGACGTTCACCTTTTCCAGATCGATGATTGCGTTGCGGACTGCAATTTCGGGAGCGAAAGCGATGGTCATGCCGCCGCACTCCCCGTGTGAGATGGCGCCTGAGAGGTAACGGCCGCCATCGTCTGATTCTCGTTTCGCACGTGCGGCACCGGCATAGACTGGATGTCATGCACTGACTGTCCCCAACCGCGGGCATCTGCCTGAAGTTGGCGATCCTTCATGGCAAAGCGGCCACGAACGATTGTGTGGATCGGCAGAGCAGTTGCGTGCATCCCGTGCCAGGGAGAGATTTTCGCCGTCGACTGGATCAGCGCATCATCGATCGTCCAGGCACGATTGGTATCGACAATGGCGATGTCGGCATCCGAACCAACCATCAGCGCGCCCTTCCTCGGGAAAAGTCCGAAGGATTTTGCCGGGTTCTCCGCACTCCAGCGCACATAATCCGACAGACTGGCCCCGCGGCGGGCTATTTCCGTCAGCATCAGCGGCATCTGGGTTTCCACACCGGGAAAACCGCAATCGACCGTCCAGATATCGGCCCGCGTCTTTTCTTCAGGCGCGTGCGGAGCGTGATCCGTGGCAATCATGTCGATGGTGCCATCAACAAGTGCCTGCCAGATCGGGTCCTGGTTTTCAACTTCACGGACCGGCGGATTGACGCGGATAACCCCGCGCTTGGCTTCATAATCATCCGCAGACAACAGGAGATATTGCGGGCATGTCTCACCGGTGATGTCGACGCCGCGTGCCTTTGCATCCGCCAGCGGCCGAAGCTCTGCGGCGGAGGATATGTGCAGAATATGGATGCGCGCCCCAGTCCATTCGGCAAGGATCGCAGCGCGGGCAACCGCTTCCGTTGCCACTACCGCCGGACGAGCGGCAAGATGGGCAAGTGGATCGCTGCGCCCCATCTGGCGAAGACGCGCTTCGCGACGCTCCATGATGGAGTTCGTTTCGGCATGCAGCGAAATGCGTTTGCCGGTCGGAGCGACGATCTCGAACAGTTCCAGCATCGCACCGGTTGTCGGCGACGGGATGCGACCGAAGGTATTGCCCATGTAGCATTTGAAGCCGATCACGCCGCCTTCGATCAATTCACCGATATTCGGCAGGCTGTCCTCGCCAAGCACGGCATAAAGGCCGTAATCGACATGCGCCTTGGCACTGGCAATCGCGTGCTTTTCCTTCAGCGATGCCGCGTCGGAAATTGCCGGCAAGGTGTTGGGCATGTCAAAGACAGTGGTGACACCGCCGAAGGCTGCCGCTGCCGTACCCGAGGCAAAGTCCTCCTTCTGCGCATAACCGGGATCCCGGAAATGCACGTGAACGTCGATGGCACCTGGAAGAATGTGCAGACCGGTCGCGTCAAGTTCCTCTTTCGCCTTCGGCATGGCGCTCTGCTCGCCAATCGCCAGGATCGCACCGTCCTTGATTGCGATACTGGCCTTGTATTCGGTGTCCGGTGACACGATCGTGCCGCCGTGGATGACGAGATCGGCGATGATATCTGTAGTCATGACTTCCATCCTTCCTAGAGCGCGGCCCAACCGCCATCGACGGGCATATCGACGCCGGTGATCTGGCGGGACACATCGCTGGCGAGAAACAGGCAGGCATTGGCAACGTCTTCATCGACGGTGATGCGCTTCAGCGCATAGTCCTCGGCGTGACGAATGGCGGCCTCTTCTTCCGTGATGCCGAGCTTTTGGGCCATCGTCTTGCAAACCTTGTCGCGGAAGCGCGGGCCATCCACCATACCGGGGGCAACACAGTTGACGTTGACATTGTGCTGACCAACCTCAAGCGCGAAGCTCTTGGTAATGCCGCGCAGACCCCATTTGGAAGCGGAATAGGCAAGACGCCCGGCACGCCCCTTCATGCCGAAGGTGCCGCCGACATTCACGACCTTGCCGTAACGCTGGTCGATCATTGCCGGCAGAACGCTGCGGATCGTGTGGAAGCAGCCATTCATGTTCAAGGTGACGATCTCATCGAACTCCTCCGGCGTCGTCTCGGCGCCTGTCTTGCCCATCGGGCCGGAGCCGCCGGCGACATTGACCAGCACATCGATACGGCCGAACGTCTCGAGTGTTTTCGCAGCCGCCGCATCGCACTGCGCCGCATCGGTAAGATCGCAGCCAATGACGATAGCCTCGCAGCCCTTTGCTTCAAGCTCTTCGGCAATAGGCTCAATGGCTGCGGTGTCTCGGCCGATGAGTGCCAGTTTGCTGCCTTCGGCGGCGAATGCCCGCGTAATGGCTGCGCCCATGCCCTTTGCCGGGCCGGTGATGACCACGACTTTATCCGTGAGCTTCAGGTCCATGATGTATTCCGTTCTCAGTATCTGGAGGATGAAAGGGAAACGGCGCCTGACGCGCCGCCCTTTTAGTTGACCACAGTCAACAGATCGGTCTTGGCCGGAAGGAAGCTGCGGTCGAAGACTTCGCCGACGGCAGGCGTGCGCGGCAGGCCATTGGCGTTGACCAGAATGTCGATCGACTTGGCAAGACGCGCTTCATCGACATCCCCGAGGCCAACTTTGGCGACTTCGGGATGCGCCATTTCGTCGGCAATGGTCGCATCGAAACGTTCACGCTCAACGTCGGTCTTGAGCAGCGATTCGCGTGTCTTAACCGAAGCGACGGCGGCTTCGGGGTCCTTGATGGCATCCTTGATGCTTCTGTTGAGCGCACGCAGGAACCCCTTGATCGCTTCGGGATTCTCCTTGAGGAAGGACTTCGAAACGATGATGGCGTTGGAATAGAGATCCATGCCGTAGTCGCCGTATTTGATGAAGCGGATTTCCTTGTCAGGGTCGACACCGATCAGCTTGGCGCTGAAGCGGATGGTGTTGACGTAACCAAAAACGCCGTCGACCTGTCCTTTCATCAGCATCTGCTCGCGCAGGTTGGGCTGCATGTTGGTGACTTCCACCTTCGAGCAATCCGTCTTGCTGATCGAGCAGAAAGCCGGGAACAGCTTGAGCGCGCCGTCATTGGCAGCCCCACCCAAAGTATGGCCTGCAAAATCTGCAGGTGATTTGATCGGGCTGTCAGCTTTGACGGCAATCGTGAAAGGCGGCTGATTGTACATCATGAAGACGCCAACCGGTGCATCCTCGGGCTTCTTCGCGGCGAACTCGATCAAGGCGTTGATGTCGCCAAAACCCATGTCATAGGCACCATTGGCAACCAGCGGAACCGCAGCGCCCGAACCGTTTCCCTGGTCCATGGTGACGTTCAGCCCCTCCTCCTTGAAGTAACCCTTGTCCTCGGCAAGGAACAGCAAACCCTGTGGCCCCTGATATTTCCAGTTCAGAACAAGCTTGATGTTGGTCTCTGCCTGCGCAACCGCAGCCGTGGCGAATGTTGCAAGCGCAGTCATAGCGGCAAGTGCTGCCATACGGGCACGCGTTTTCATCTGGTGGTGAGCCATTGCTTGTTCCCTTTATCTTGTTGGTTGGGGCCGCCGTGTCCGGCTGCTCGTTATGTTGCAACGCGACAATGCCACTGTTCAGTGAATACATCTACCGCTATTCTTGTGTTTCAGCGGTGCCAAAAAGGCCTCACTCGGAGATGACGATGCGCCACCTCAAGCTGTTGCAGCAGATATCTGAAATCGCACGCGTCGGCTCGATCCGCCTGGCGGCGGAAAAGATGAACATCACTGCCTCGGCAATGAACCGGAAAATCCAGGATCTCGAAGTTGAACTTGATACGCCGATCTTCGAACGACATGCGCGCGGTGTGAAATTGACGGCAGCGGGCGAAATGTTCGTGCGTTACGCCCGCAGCCAGATCGCCGATGCGGAGCGCCTGAGTTCTCAGGTTGAAGACCTGCGTGGCCTCCGGCGCGGTCCGGTCAAGATTGCCTGCAGTCAGGCACTGGCGCTTGACTTCCTGCCTTCACAGATCGGCGAATTTCGCAAGGCAAACCCTCGCCTCGTCTTCAACATCAAGGTCATGGACCACAATGCGGCAATCAACGCGCTGATCGACTACGACGTTGACCTTGCCATCGTCTACCGGGCAGTGATGCGACCCGCCGTGCGAATTCTGGCCTCAGTGCCTCAGCGGCTTGTCGCGATCATGCGCGACGACCACCCTCTCACGGCCAAGCAGACCTTGCGACTGTCCGACTGTGTCGGGTATCCGCTCGCATTGCCCGATCAAAGCCTCGGTGGCAGACAGGTTCTCGATGAAGTCATCGCCAGACGCGATTTTCGCTTCGATGTCATGGCCGAGTCCAACTCCTTCGAAATGCTTCGCGGCCTGGTGCTGCGCGGGAACATGATCTCGTTCCAGATTGATGTCGGTGCGCCGCGCCAGGAGTTCGGCATGGGCGTCGTCGGGCGCCCCATCGACGAACGGGACATCCCGCGCTCCGATCTTGTCATGTGCCAACTCAGAGGACGCATCCTGCCACTGGCGGCCGCAAGCTTCGCCGATCAGATCGTGCGGGCAACTGCGTAAGATCGCGATCGCCACTCTGTTCTCAAGGCAAGCTCGAAAACTTTTGATCGCCGGTCTGGAAAATGAAGGAATATTCTGCGCGAGTCGAAAGGCCGTCCAACGCGCAACCGGTCCGTTGCGTCGGCAACAAACCATAAAACGCGCGACACCTTGTAAAACGACATTCTAGGTCGATTTTCTTAATGCGCTGAATTTCAAGAGAAAACTGGTGCCCCCGACAAGGTTCGAACTCGTGACCCCCTGATTACAAATCAGGTGCTCTACCAACTGAGCTACAAGGGCAATCCAGTAAGATGCCAAGTAACAGATTCTCGTCGTGTGTAAAGCGAAAACTGGCGAGATCGCATCCAGATGTTCGTTTTCCACACCCGTTTAAGAACACGATGAGGTCATGAACGCTGTGCGTATCGCGGTATAAGCGAAGTGTTTACATGAAACAGCTATAATGGTGATGAAATACAACCAAGCGAAGAGAATGATCCGCGTATGCGCACCAGCATCCAGAAGACACAGCTCAAAGGCACCATTCTTATTGCCGTGAGCTCCATGTTGCTGGCGACGCTTGCCGCCGCTCCAAGCGTCAACAACTATCTCAGATCCAGCAGAAATGCCGAACAACTCAGTCGTTTCGAAATCGCGCTGCGTTCCGTTTGGCTCGTGTCTGCCGAACGCGGACCGTCCAATAATCTTATGGGTGCAGATGTGCCCGATGAAGCGCTTGTTATCGCACTGGCCTCGGCAAGAAAGGCAACGGACGAGAAACTGGCACAGCTACGCGTCGCGTTCGAGCCGGAGTTGCGCCAGCAACCGCAATTGGCCAATGTCTTCGCCGACATCAAGCAGCAACTCTCACAGTCGCGTACGGCCGTTGACGATTTTGTCGATCTGCCGGTCGCAACGCGCGACCGAAGGCAGATGGCTGACGCCATACAATTGATGTTCCAGAGCGCAGACAGCATCAACACGCTTCGCGGCAGACTGGCAGCAGCCATCATCAAGGAAACACCCGATGTCGCAATGGATATTGCCACAACGGCGACAGCCGGCGTCATGCGCGACCGCATCGGTCGCCTGGGCTCCTATGTAGTCATGAGCCTTTCAGCGAGCCCATCTGAACGACAGGCCTATCGTGCAAAGTTCGATGCGGATCTGCAAAGCCTCGCGCTGCTCAAAGCATCACTGAACAACTACACGGCCGCCTATCTCGGCGTTCCGAAAATCGACATGGCGCTGAAAGACCTTGAAAGTTCCTACTTCGGTCAAGCGCTTGCATATGCGCAAAATACGATTGCGATGGCCGTGCCGGATGCGAGGCCAAGCGTGACCGACTTTTCACAGACCTACATTCGAGGCATGCAGTCTGCCGACATACTGCGCGATCTCGTCCTTGCCGAAACACGTTCGAAAACCGAGGCCATGAAGGACAAGGCCCTGTCCTATGGGATTGCCTCCGTTCTGCTGGCGGCGATTGCCATGTATGTGCTGCTGAGACTGGTCGCGGTCTACAAGACGGCGCTGTTCCAGCCGATGCAATCGGTCCGGTCACAGATTGCCGCAATCGCTGAAGGTAATCTTGCCGACGTCGAGCATCAGAGCCGCGTCGCGCCGGAAGTGCGCAAGATGTTTCAGGAACTCGATTTCCTGCGTGAGCAGTTGCGGCAGAAGCGCGATATGGAAGAGCAGCAACATGCCTTGGCCGAGCAATTAAGGCGGCTTTCCGAAACCGATGCTCTGACGGGTGTCTTCAATCGTCGTGCACTCGAAAAATCCGTGCGCAAGGTTCTTGATGAGAGAGAACTGTCCGAGACGCTGACCGTGATGATCGTCGACATCGATCATTTCAAATCGATCAACGATAAATTCGGTCACGCGATGGGAGATCTTGCTCTGCAGAAAACCGCAGATCTGCTCAAGGGCGCCCTGAGGAAAAGTGATATCCTGGCACGTTACGGCGGAGAAGAATTTGTCATCGTCCTGCACGATGTCAGCCACGCCACGGCAACTGCGACTGCGGATCGTCTGCGACGCGCCATACAGGCCAATGTCATCGATGACGAGCACGGGATTTCGCTGACCGCCAGCTTCGGTGTTGTCTGGCAGGAAACGCGCACCGTCAGTAACTGGGAAAATCTGATCGCGGTTGCGGATGAGCGGCTCTATCAGGCCAAGAGAGCCGGACGAAACCGTGTCTGGGCAACCTATTATCAAAAGATCGCCTCTGCATAGAGCGGGAGAGAGACGTCAGATCAAGTCCAGCGTCATCACCACGGCACAATGGTCGGAGGCCTTGGGTCGATCCCATCCCGTTCGGGGATAACGTTCCACCTCCTGCCCCGGCGGAAAGATCGTGCGGTAAGGTTGGCCAGCCCGAACAATTTCGGGAATGCGCGTCGCGTTGGTTTCAGCCAGATGCGGAGAAAGCCAGATATAATCGAGTTGGCACAGATGCTGCTCCAGCGGGCCACGCGAATGATAGAGCGTCCAGCGATCCATGACATCCCGACGCAACATCGGGTTCACGGCAAAACCGTCTTTTGAGAAGATGTCGAGCGCGCTGCGCTCTTCACTCACTGGTGTGAAGGTGTAGCCGTTACGCCTGTCGCCGGCGATCATGACACGTTCCTGATAGTCGTTCATGTCACCGCAGATGGCGAAGTTCATTCGCCGTGCCTTGTCTGCACCCCAACGCCCCTCGATGATACGCCGAACAGCCATCGCCTCCGCCTCACGGATCGGCATGGTGCTGTAACGGGCATCGGTTGCCTCGCGGGAATTTGTCATGGATTTCAGATGCGTGACGTAAAGTGTCAGCGGCTTTCCACCAATCCTGAGATCGATTTCGAGACAATCCCGCTTGAAGATCTTGTCATCGATATGGTTTGTCAGGGCGATTTCTTCATTGAAGAGGCCAAGATTACGATAGGTTACCGCAGCGTGGCTCTTGATATCCACTACCTCGATCCGTTCGCCATCGCGCGTCTCCTCGCGCATGACAACGGCCACATCGATACCGCGACTATCATTGCCTTCGACCAGATATTTCTGACGATAACCATTACCGACCATACGGTAGAGATAACCGTATTCGAAGGCCTGCAGGGCAGCCATGTTGTCCACTTCCTGAAGGCAGAGGATATCGGCGTCCGTATCGGCGATGGCGAGAGCGGAAAGCTGGCGCGTATCATCCGTGGAGGCAACAAGCCGGGCACTCTCCAGTGCCTGATATGTTGCCTCGTCGCGGATGTCGTAAAGCTGAATTGCCCTGTCGCGCCGCGTCTGGTTACGAAAGCCGGTAAAATCGAAACGGGTCAGCAGGTTCTCGATATTGAAGGTAGCAAGCCGAAGCGACATGATTCATTCCTGTTTTACAGGAAAGCTTAGCCGCTGCCGGTGCTGCTTGCCAACCGTCTAAAGATGCCATGCCTCGCGAATGGCAACCGGCAACCGTTCTCCAGCAACAACAGGAAAGCGCGAGTATGCTCTGAGCGACTGGCCGTCGGAGAGTTCAAGACGCACGGCGTAACGCTCGCCCTCATACAGAACCGAAGTGACGGTCGTCATCACCCCGCCGTCCTCGAAAGCGACATCCTGCGGCCGCACCAGAACATCCGCAAGCGGCGCATCCCCCGAACCGCCATTCAATGCGATCTGCAATGCGGGCCAGTCGAGTTGGCGTTGTCCACCGGTAGCGAGTTTCAGCGAAAGGATCGCTCCCTGCCCTACCAACGAACCGACGAGTTTGCCTTCCGGTCTTGCATAAAGCTCGGCTGGCGGCGCAACCTGCAGCAGTTTGCCATGCGACATGACGGCGACATCGGTTGCCAGCGCCATCGCCTCGGCCTGATCGTGGGTGACATACACCATCGTCGCGCCTGAGCGGGCATGAAACTCCCGGAAGGTTTCCTCCATTTCCTGTCGCAGATGGCGATCAAGATTGGCGAGCGGTTCATCGAGCAGCACGACATCCGGTTCGGTCACCAGGCAGCGGGCGAGCGCCACACGCTGCCGTTGGCCACCGGAAAGCTCAGCCGGACGTCGGTCGGCAAACGCTTCCAGCCTGACGGCAGAAAGCGCGGAGCGGACCTTCTCGCGATATTTCTCGCCGGAAATGCCCCGCACTTTCAGCGGATAACCGGCATTGTCCGCGACCGTCATATGCGGCCAGAGAGCATAGGACTGGAACACCATCGCCATGTTGCGCCGCTCCGGCGACACCATGGTTGCAGCATCGGCCAGAACCCTTTCACCCAGCAGAATGGAACCATCGGATGGTTGCTCGAAGCCCGCGATCATGCGCAGCACGGTCGTCTTGCCGCAGCCCGAAGGGCCAAGCAGGGCCAGAAAACCACCTTCACGGACGGTCAGCGAGACATCGTCGACCGCGGGTTTCGCATTCGCTGCGAACTGCTTGGAAAGACGGTTGAGGATCAGTTTCGCCAAGGCACGACTCCTTTCGGCAGATAGCGCCCCAGAATTTCCAGCAGCAACATCAGCAAGACAACCATGATGACAACCAGTACCGAAAGCGCCGAGGCGAGATCGAAACTGCCGCTGTCATCCAGATTGTAGATCAATACGCCAAGCGTCTGTGTTCCCGCCGACCAGAGAAGCGCAGAAACGGTCAGTTCATTGCAGGCGATCAGGAACACCAGAATGACGGATGCGCCCGCTGCTGGTCCCACCAGTGGCAGAATGATGTCCTTCATCCGTTGCCAGAACCCCGCCCCCGACAATCGCGCCGCCTCTTCCAGCGACGGGTCGAACTGCAGGAAGGCGCTGACCATCGGCTTCAGACTGACAGCAAAGAAGGACGAGAAATAGGCCAGCATGATGATCCAGATCGTGCCGTAAAGCGTCACGCCAAGAAGCGGAATAGGAGCTGCAAACAGCAAAACGAAGGATACCGAAATCACCACACCCGGCAGGGCATAGGGAATGTCGACCAGGGCCGACAAGACGAACATGAAACGGCTCTTGCCACGCACCAGGAAATAGGCCGTCAAGATCGTCACTGCCAGGAGACATATCGATGTCGCGGAGGCGAGAAACAGAGAATTGCGGAATGCGGTGCGCGTCACCGTCTGCCGGTAAAGCAGTTCCTCATAAGCGTGCAACGTCGCCGTCTTGAGTGTCAACGGCACACCGTAAGCCGGCGCAAGAGAGCTGGCAACCAAGGCTGCCAGCGGTGCGACCAGCATGAAAAACAACATCAGCCAAAGCGCGGCTTCGACAACCGGGCGCCAGTACGACAGCCGAAACGTTGCGGCCTTTCCTGAAAGACCGATGATGCGATAGTCCCGCCCCTTCAACGCCCGCTCCTGCAGGGCGAGACCGGCCACGGAGATGATGGCGATCATCGTCGACAGAATGGCGATATCGCCAAAGGTGCTGGAGCCGAAACTGGCGAAACGGCTGTAGATCAGCGTTGGCAAAGTGAAGATCGAAGCAGGAATGCCGAGAATGGCCGGAATGCCGAAGTTTCCGATACCGGAAACGAAGGAAATGGCTGCACCAGCGATCAGTCCCGGGGTCGAAAGCGGCAGGATGATGTCGAACAGTACGCGGCGTGGCGATGCACCCGAAAGCTTGGCTGCCTCGATACCATCCTGCGGCAAGGCCATCAGCCCGGATCGCAGCGACAGAAACACCAGTGGCGCGTGCTGCACACCGAGCAGCAGGGCGATACCTGCAATGGAATAGAGCGGTTGCGGCGAGCCGATGGGCGGCGCCAGACCAAGTGCCTTCAAAAGCGTGCTCGAGGGGCCAGTCATGCCGATCCACGACAGCGCAGTCACCTGCGGCGGGATCATCATCGGCAGCATGAACAGGAAGCTCAGGATCGACTTGCCGCGCACATCGCAAAGCGTCAGCGCAAGCGCAAAGGCGCCGCCGATAGCAAGTGAAATCAGCATGCCAAAGAACGAGGTGGACAAGGTGTTGAACACCGCGTCCCACAAGGCAGGATCAGCAAGCAGACGCCATATATTGCCATTCAGTGCCGAGATGACGCCCGTATAGGCCAAACGGCCGAGCGGCAATGCACTCAGAACAAAGACGGTCGAGACCACAAAAGGAAACAGCCAGCGTGGCTGGCTGCCTCCATAAGCATTGGATTGCGACATGTCGCTTTATCAGCCCTTGGAGCCGAAGATATCCGAGAACGTCTTCAGATCCTGTTCGGAGTTCTTCAGAGCATCCGCAGCGTTGAGCGGCAGAACCTTGATTGTGTCGCGGGCCGGGAAACCTTCCGGCATACCCGCATCGGCACGAGCCGGGATGTAACCGAGCTTCACGAAGCCCTGCTGGCCCTTTTCGGAGAGCACATAGTCAACGAACTTCTTGGCCGCTTCTTCGTGCTTGGTGCCCTTGAGGATTGCAACCGGCTCGGTCACGGCGGACACGCCCTCTTCCGGGAACACGAACTCAACCGGAGCACCCTTGGCCTTTTCACGGATCGGCATGTAGTCAACGACAACGCCGTAAGCCTTTTCGCCGGAGGCGACAGACTTCAGGATGGCGCCATTGCCGCCGGCTGCAACTGCCTCATTGGCCTTGAGCGCCTTGTAATAATCCCAGCCGAGATCCTTGGAAGCGGCAAGCGTCTGCGCATGGATAAGGGCAGCACCCGAGGTCAGCGGGCTCGGCATGGTGACCAGACCCTTGGCTTCAGCCTTGGCAAGATCCTTCCAGCTCTTCGGCTTCATGGCTGCCGAAGTGTTGTACATGATGCCGGTGGTGATGAGCTTGGTGGAATAATAATAGCCATCCGCATCGTAGAGCGACGCGTCGATATTCTTGGCTTCCGCAGACTTGTGAGCGAGAAGCTGGCCGGCCTGCTTCATGCGCTCCAGCGTCACCGTGTCAGCAATCAGCAGCACATCGGCGACCGGATTGCCGGCGTCGATTTCGGCCATCAGCTTGGCCATGATTTTCGGTGTTCCGTCACGAACCCACTCGACCTCGAGGCCGGGGTTTGCGGCCTTGAAGCCGTCAACGGTCGCCTGTGCATCCTCGTTTGGCTGGCTGGTGTAAAGCACCAGGTCGGCCGCGTTGGCAGCGGTTGCAATAAAGCCGAGTGAGACGATCGCAGTGAAAGCGGAAAGCAGCGTCTTCATGGGTCCATTCCCTGTTGAAATTCGGGACCGCTAAAACACGCTTGCATAACACGTATGTGACAGAGAAGACGTCTTGCCACCGTAAATGAAAAACCCTCCCGCCTTTCTGGCGGAAGGGTCGGCATATTGGACCATGAAAGGCTCAGATCGCAGCGATCGTCTCATTGGTCAGTTCATTGACCTGCGCTGCAGCGATCAAACGGCCAAGACGCTTCATGCCTTCTTCGATCATTGCTTCGTTGGCGCAGGAGAAACTGATGCGCAACGTGTTCGCGCCCGAACCATCCGCATAGAAGGCGCGACCCGGAACGAAAGCAACCTTCTCGGTGGCGATGGATTTCGCCAGCAAAGCGGCGCCGTCCATTCCTTCAGGCAACGTCAGCCAGATGAACATGCCGCCTTCCGGCTTTGTCCAGCGCGTGCCCTCAGGCATGTATTTCGCAAGCGCTGCCAACATCGCATCGCGACGGGCGCTGTAAGCTGCCTTGACCTTGGCGACCTGCTTGTCGAAACCACGCGAGGCAACGTGTTCGATCGCGATCTGGTTGATGGTCGACGAATGCAGATCTGCTGCCTGCTTCATCAGCACCAGCTTGCGGATGACAGGCGTGGACGCAACAATCCAGCCAACGCGAAGACCGGGTGCCAGCGTCTTCGAGAAGCTGCCGCAATAAATGGTGCGGGTCTTCTCGATGCCGCCGGAACGGGCAATATCGAGCGACATGATCGGCGGGACAGGCTCGCCGTCGTAACGCAACGACTGATAGGCGGCATCCTCGATGACGGCAATATCCAGTTCGTCCGCAAGCTCCAGCAGTTTCCTGCGCCCTTCCAGATCAACCGTCTCGCCGGTCGGATTGGAGAAGTCTGCAGATAGGTAAGTAAACTTGACCGAGCCACCGAGCTTGGCGGCATTGTCGCGATAGGTCGCCGGTGTGCGGTTGCCACCAGGATTGAGCTGATCGTAATTCGGCTCATAGGCGTTGAATGCCGAGAGTGCGCCGAGATAGGTCGGCCATGTCACGAGGGCGGTGTCCTTCGGCGACAGGAACAACTTGCCGAGATAATCGAGACCCTGCTGCGAACCCGACACGATGAAGACGTTTTCGGCCGTGCACTCGATACCGATCTTGCCCATCTCGCCGGCCAGCCAGTCGCGCAGCGGCTTGTAACCCTCACTGACGGAATACTGCAGCGCGGCATTGACCTGTGGACCGGAAAATATGTCGGAATAGGCCTGCTTGAATTCCTCGTCCGGGAACAGCGCCGGGTCGGGAATACCGCCCGCAAAAGAGATGATATCGGGCTGTTCAAGCAGCTTCAGCAGCTCGCGGATTTCGGACGCCTTCATGCGCGACGAGCGCGTGGCGAAAATATGTTCCCAATCAAGCATGGGCACGTTTCCTCTTGTGTCGTTTTTTATGCGTGAATGTTTACAGATATTTCGATACGTCAGCAATACTGACTTATCAGTTTTTCGAATTATTTCTGCCCACTTGCCTGCATTGTCTCAGTTGCAGGCAACGCCAGATATACCCTCGCACGAAGCTTAACAATCATCCGATTGCGATTGACGCGACGGCGTTTTCCGGCTGGATTGCAATCCGGAAGTCGTGGGACGGCTCAGGCATGAATGGGAGGTTATGGCATGCTCAAGAATATTGATCCGGCACTCAACGCGGATGTGCTGCACGCACTTCGCGCCATGGGTCATGGCGACACGCTGGTCGTGACGGACACCAATTTTCCGTCAGACAGCGTCGCGCAATATACCAGCGTCGGTCAGGTTTTGCGCATGGAAAACATCTCGGCGGCCCGCGCGATAAAGGCGATTCTTTCCGTGCTGCCGCTGGACACCCCTCTCCAGCCCTCCGTGGGTCGCATGGAAGTGATGGGCGCTCCGAACCAGATCGAAGCGGTTCAAGCGGAAGTGCAAAAAGAGATCGATGCAGCGGAAGGCAAATCAGCGCCGATGTACGGCATCGAGCGCTTCGCATTTTATGAGAAGGCCAAGGAAGCCTATTGCGTCATCACCACCGGCGAAACGCGCTTCTACGGGTGTTTTCTGTTGACGAAGGGCGTGATCCCGCCACAGGGATCATAAACACAAACAGAAAGGCCGGAGCTTTCACTCCGGCCTTCTTCATTTCAGTCCAGACGTCAAAGCTTAGTTGACAGCCTTGTCGACCAGCTTGTTCTTGCCGATCCACGGCATCATGCCACGCAGCTTCGCGCCAACTTCTTCGATCTGGTGCGAGTCGTTGTTGCGACGAATGCCCTTGAAGCGTGCGCCGCCAGCCTTCCATTCCTGCATCCACTCGGAGGTGAACTTGCCGGTCTGGATGTCGTGCAGAACGCGCTTCATTTCAGCCTTGGTCTCAGCCGTGATGATGCGCGGACCGGTGACGTATTCGCCCCACTCGGCCGTGTTGGAGATCGAGTAGTTCATGTTGGCGATGCCGCCTTCATAGATCAGGTCGACGATCAGCTTCACTTCGTGCAAGCACTCGAAATAAGCCATTTCCGGTGCGTAACCGGCTTCAACCAGGGTTTCGAAACCAGCGCGGATCAGTTCGACGAGACCGCCGCAGAGAACAACCTGTTCGCCGAAGAGGTCGGTTTCGCACTCTTCCTTGAAGTTGGTTTCGATGATGCCCGAACGACCGCCACCAACGCCACAAGCGTAGGAGAGAGCAACTTCAAGAGCGTTGCCCGAAGCGTTCTGGTGAACAGCAACGAGGCAAGGAACGCCGCCGCCCTTCTGGTATTCGCCGCGAACCGTATGGCCAGGGCCCTTCGGTGCTATCATGACGACGTCGAGCGAAGCCTTCGGCTCGATGAGGCCGAAGTGAACGTTGAGGCCGTGTGCGAAAGCAATAGCAGCGCCGTCGCGGATGTTGCCGGCGATATCGGCCTTGTAGATGTCGGCCTGGAGTTCGTCCGGGGTCGCCATCATGATGAGGTCGCCCCACTTGGCAGCTTCAGCAACGGTCATGACCTTGAAGCCATCGGCTTCAGCCTTCTTGACGGTCGGCGAACCGGCCTTCAGAGCAATAACGACGTTCTTCGCACCGGAATCCTTCAGGTTCAGCGCGTGAGCGCGACCCTGGGAGCCGTAGCCGACGATAACGACGTTCTTTGCCTTGATGAGGTTGAGATCTGCATCACGATCATAATAAACGCGCATTTGATGGTCCTTCCCTAATGCTTGTCTCTGTTTGTCTGAACCGGAACCCTCAGGCGACCTTGCCGCCCAGTTCCGAATGAACTTTTTCCGTTCCGTAAAGGGTCAGAAAGGCAACAACGGCCTTCTTCGCCCTTGCGGAGAAATCCTTGCCTGGCGTTTCGCCCAACAGCATGCGGACATGCAGGTCGGAAACGATCAGGCCGTAAAAACTGCGATACGCCTCTTCAACGTCATCGAACCGCAGGTAACCGGAACGGCGACCCGCTTCAATCAGCCCGCGGGCGCGCCGATCGATCTGGCGACGACCACGCTCGAGAAGGAGGTCGCCAAGCTTGGAGCCGTCGCGGCTCGCCTGCCCGATTGCGAGACGGTTGAGTGCAAGCGAAACATCACCTGCCAGAACGTCCAGCAGATCATGCGCAAACACTTCCAGATGATCGGAAAGCTGTGGAGCGGAAACGCGGTCGCCCGCCTTTTCGAAGGTACGAACCTTGCTCTGCTGAAAGGTAATCATCGCAGCCAGCAGACCGTCGCGGTCGCCGAACCACTTGTAGAGACTTTCCTTCGAACAGTTCGCGGCCCGTGCTAGGCCCGATGTCGTCAACGCTTTCTCGCCACCCTCGACCAGAAGACGCAATGCCTGATCCAGAACAACGTTCTGGCGCGGCGAAAATTCCTGCGCTGTGATCGATTCCGAGGCCACGCTTTTCCACTCCAGAGGCTCGATTAATGTACCGTACGGTACGGTTCGAGAGACGTTTATGCGGAGAGAGCTTTCCGGTCAAGCGCTTTCTTGAAGAAAGGAAAGAATTGGTGCGACGCAGCAATACAATGCGAGAGGCACACCAAACGAAAGATTATTACTCAGGTGGCGGACTGCTGCCTATTCGGCCGCCATCGTTTCCCTCGCAGCACCGATATCCCGCGACGGCGACACACCGTAGACGCGGCTATATTCGCGACTGAACTGCGACGGACTTTGATACCCGACGCGATGACCGGCCGTGCCGGCATCCAGCCGTTCCAGCAGCATCAGCCGCCGTGCCTCATGCAGCCGCAACTGCTTCTGATACTGGACCGGCGTCATGGCCGTGATGGACTTGAAATGGTGATGGAAAGACGAAACGCTCATCCCGACATGCTCGGCAAGTTCTTCGATGCGCAATTGGCGCGCAAAATTCTCGCGCAGCCAGGCGATGGCCCGGGCGATACGGTTGCCCTGACTGTCCGAAGCTACGATGTTCATCAACTGCCCACCGGCCGGCCCGGTCAGAATTCGATAGAGAATTTCCTGTTCGATCAGCGGTGCCATCGCCGGAATGTCATCTGGACGATCAAGCAAACGCATCAGCCGGATTGCAGCATCGAGCAACTCCGGCGTCGCCGTGTTGACCATGATCCCTCGCTGTCCGTTCACCTGTTCGGCGGGCCGCTCGATATGAGCTCGGCTCATCAGGTCCAGCAGCTTTTCACTGCTGAGCGCGAAGGAGATACAGAAATGCGGCACTTCCTTGCTGGCCTCGACCACACGCCAGGCAACCGGCAGATCAAGTGACGTCAACAGGTAGTCACCGGCACCGTAATTGATGGTATCCGTTCCTAATTGCAGGCTTTTTGCCCCTTGAATCACCATCGCGAGACAGGGACGGTAGCTGCCGTGACAGGGTGCGCTCGGTGCAGATCGCCGGCTGATGCCAAGCGCCTCGATTGCCGTCTGGTTTTCGCCGTCCTCGCTTGCATGGCGCCCGGCGAGGGAAACGATCTCGGAGTAGAGATTGAAAGGCAAGGTCATGGGAAATCCCCGTAAAAAGGCGGCGATATGTCTGATGACATCTATCTAGAGAGTGCTCCGGTTTCCGCAAATAGTACCGCATCGTTTTTTGCAGGATCGTGCAAAAAGCTTGGAGGATCGCTCTAACGCGTCGCAACCCATCCATAGCATGATCCGCCATCACTTTCCCAACCCCGAAAGGATACTTCAGATGGCTATTGCCAGAGGCTATGCAGCCACCGACGCGTCGAAGCCGCTTACCCCGTTCACCTTCGAACGCCGTGAGCCGAACGACGACGATGTTGTCATCGACATCAAATTTGCCGGCATCTGCCACTCCGACATTCACACCGTTCGCAACGAATGGAAGAACGCGGTTTATCCGATCGTACCCGGCCATGAGATTGCCGGTGTCGTCACCGCCGTTGGCTCCAAGGTCACCAGGTTCAAGGTCGGCGACCACGTCGGCGTTGGTTGCTTTGTCGATTCCTGCGTTGGCTGCGCCACACGCGACCTCGACAACGAGCACTATATGCCGGGTCTGGTTCAGACCTATAACGACGTCGACCCCGCTACCAACACTGCAACCCACGGCGGTTACTCCGACTCGATCGTCGTCAAGGAAGGTTATGTCCTGTCGATCCCGGACAATCTGCCGCTTGACGCCTCCGCGCCGCTACTGTGCGCCGGTATCACGCTCTATTCGCCGCTGCGCCGCTGGAACGCCGGTCCCGGCAAGAAAGTCGCGATCGTCGGCATGGGTGGTCTCGGCCATATGGGCGTGAAGCTTGGTGCCGCCATGGGCGCCGATATCACCGTTCTTTCCCAGACTTTGTCGAAGAAAGAAGACGGCCTGAAGCTCGGCGCCAAGGAATATTACGCCACGAGCGATGCCTCCACCTTCGAAAAGCTGGCAGGCACCTTCGATCTCATCATCTGCACCGCAGGTGTCGCGATCGACTGGAACGCCTATCTCGGCCTTCTGAAACCCAAGGGCAGCATGGTTGTGGTGGGCGCTCCCGAGCATCCGATTCCGGTCCATGCCTTCTCGCTCATCATGGGCGCACGAAACCTCTCCGGTTCGATGATCGGCTCCATCAAGGAAACACAGGAAATGCTGGATTTCTGCGGTGAGCACAACATCGTTTCGGAAATTGAGAAGATCAACATTCAGGACGTCAACGAAGCTTACGAGCGCGTCCTGAAAAGCGACGTCCGTTACCGCTTCGTCATCGATATGGCATCGCTCGACGCCTGATCCTTTAAAATTCGGGGCGGGACGCGAAAGCGCCCCGCCCTTTTTCTATTCTTTGCCGCGTTATCAGGACTCGTCCTTCAACGTTTCCTTCTGCGTGATGAGCCGGGCGCTGTGCTGGCCGCTCATGTAAATCCACAGCCAGCTCCACGCGACGGCAAGACGCGAGCGTGTACCGATCAGGAAGTAGATATGGGCCAATCCCCATATCCACCAGGCTATGCCGCCCTTCAGCTTGATCTTGCCGAAATCGATAACGGCAGCGCGTTTGCCGATCGTTGCGAGATTCCCCTGATGTTTATAGCGGAACGGCGCAGGCTCGGCTTTACCGGCAAGACGTGCCTTGATCAGCTTCGCTACATAACCTCCCTGCTGCTTGGCGGCAGGAGCAATCCCCGGGACCGGCTTTCCATCCTCTTGCGAGACGGCCGCGGTATCGCCGATGACAAAGATATTGGGATCGTCGTTCAGGTAGAGATGCGGGCCGACCACGGCGCGTCCTGCTCGATCTGCCGGCGCATCAAGCCACTTTGCCGCCGGAGACGCCTGCACACCCGCAGCCCAGACAACCGTCCGGCAAGGATAGTAGGTCTCGCCGACGGTCACCCCTTCATCCGTGCATGCCGTCACCGGCGTTCCAAGCAGCACCTCGACGCCGAGTTTTTCGAGGGCCTCCTTGGCATAGGTCGAAAGTTCTTCGGTGAAGACCGGCAAGACGCGCGGACCGGCCTCGACCAGCAACACCCGTGCCTTGGTGGTGTCGATATTGCGGAACTCCGGTGGCAACACCTTGTGGGCAAGTTCGGCAATCATGCCTGCCATTTCCACACCAGTCGGACCTGCACCGATAATCACAAAGGTCAGAAGAGCCTGCCGTTCCTGCTCACTGGTCGCGAGTTCGGCTTTCTCAAACGCCAACAACAGGCGACGGCGGATTGTCGTCGCATCCTCGAGCGTCTTGAGGCCGGGCGCAGAACGCTCCCATTCATCACGGCCGAAATAGGCATGCCGCGCACCCGTGGCCAGAACGAGTGTATCAAAACCGATGGTCTCGCCGGAACTCAAATGCACGGTGCGGGCATTACGGTCGATACTGGTGACTTCGGCCAAGAGCGTCGTCACTTCCTTGCGGTTGCCGTAAAGCCGCCGGATCGGCCAGGCAATCTCCGATGTTGCCAGAACGGTCGTGGCAACCTGGTAAAGCAATGGCTGGAAAAGATGGTGATTGCGACGGTCGATCAAGGTGATACGCACAGGAGCCCCCTCCAGCCCATGTACGAGTTGTAAGCCGCCGAAGCCTCCACCTACGACGACAACATGATTTTCTTGCATAGTCTTCTGCCTTTTTAAAAGCGCGCGCACGGAGCATACGCGCGACCGACTATAGGCAAAAAAAATTGACTTTAGTTATGAAATAGACTGCCCGCAGGCGCGACAAAAACGCCGTACCGTTTCGGCCATGCCGTATTCCAGTGCGTCCGCCGTCAATCCGTGACCGATCGAAACTTCGGCAAGAAACGGGATGCGTTCCATCAATTTCGGCAGATTGGCAACGGTGAGATCATGCCCTGCATTTACGTCGAGCCCGAGTGCCCTGGCGTGATCAGCGGTTTTTCCGAGCATTTCGAGAAGCGCTTCAGCGTTTTGCGGATCGTCAAAGCAGCCACCATAAGGTCCGGTATAAAGTTCGATACGGGCAGCACCTGTCTCAGCGGCAAGTTCCACCGGCTCACGCTCGCCGTCCCCATCGGCAAAAAGCGAAACGCGCATGCCACCGGCCTTGAGGCGCGAAACCACATCTTTCAGGAACGTCGCGTGTTTGCGAAAGTCCCAGCCGTGATCGGAGGTTGCCTGGGTGGGATCGTCAGGCACCAAGGTTACCTGCTCGGGTTGCGTCTGTTCACACAGGACGAGAAAATCCTCGCTTGGATATCCCTCGATGTTGAATTCCGTCTTCGGAAAGGAATCATCGATCAGCGCACGCAGCACGGGAAGGTCCGAAAAGCGAATATGGCGTTGGTCCGGACGCGGGTGTACAGTCAGGCCGCTGGCGCCTGCCGCCAATGCGATTCTCCCGAAATGCGCGACATCCGGCCAGGGAAGATCGCGACGGTTGCGCAACATGGCAATTGCGTTCAAATTGACGGATAGTTTTGCAGGCATGGCAATCGGCTCACATTCGGAAATCTCCTCCCTGTTTCACGCAGCTTGGGGGCATTCGCAAGGAGGGTCGCTAAAATTTTTAACATCACGGAACGAAAAGACAAAAGATACGTTCGTTATGTTTGATGCGTTAGGCATGATGCTGACACGTTAAAAAATGGGGTGGCCGGGGATCAGGCCGGCATAACCTCAAAGTCGGCGGAATGTCATTCCACGCAGAAGGGGGAGACAATGCGGGATGGTCGGATGCCGTTCAACAACCACGGCGACGAAGAAAGACTACACCAACGTCCGGGCAACTTTCTTCCGGATATCAGTTTACCGTCGTCTTTACCGCCCGAACCCGTCCCTATTGCCGACATGGCCAATATCTTCGGTGTCACACACCGCACCCTGCACTTCTACGAGGAAAAAGCGCTTCTGACCTCAAAACGGGTCGGCCAGATGCGCGTCTACTCCTACCGTAACGTGCACCGCATGGCGGTGATCAATTTCTGCCGCGAAATTGGCATCTCCGTTGCGACAATTACCGAGATCATGGAACGGCTGTTGCGCTCCTCCTCACAGGAGGAGGCTGATGATGTCTTTCATCACGCCCTGCGACAGCGAAAGAGAGAGTTGACCGCAGATCTCTCCACAATTCAGCGCCAGGTGCAGCAAATCGAAGATGTCCTGGTGATCGGCCCTGAGAGCGATGACGGCGATTACCGCCAGCATGGACACACGAACGACGTCCTTCTGACCGATAACGAGCGAAAATGCCTCGAATTGATGGCCGAAGGTTATGCACCTGTCAGGCTTGCGCGTGCACTGGGTCTGTCAGGCGACGAACTCAATGACCTTGAAACGAGGATTATCGGCAAGTTCAACGCCAGCAATCGTTTCCAGGCCGTCGCAAAAGCCGTGCTGCTCGGCGTCATCCGCGCCTGAGCAGCATTCTTAACGCACGATCGTCAGCCGTTCAGCCGCTCGGGTGACGGCCGTATAAAGCCATCTTTCGCGCGAATCGCGGAATGCGTAGCTCTCGTCAAAGAGAACGACATTGTTCCATTGCGAACCCTGCGCCTTGTGCACGGTCAGGGCATATCCGAAATCAAATTCGTCGTAACGCTTGCGCGTCGACCAGGGGATCTCGGTTTCCGTTTCCTCGAAGGCTGCCTTGAGCAGCTTTATCTTCGCCGCTCCGCGATCCATATCGTCGTCTTCGGGACGGATCATCAGGTTGATACCGGGTTTGACCGTTTCGCGAGAGGAACTCATCACCTGCCAGAGCGAACCGTTCAGCAGACCTTTTGCCGGATCGTTGCGCAGGCAAACCAGCTTGTCGCCGGACTGCGGGTAGTCTGCGGAAAAACCCTTCAGTTCGCGAAGTCGCTGGTTGTAGCGGCGACGCGTACGGTTTGTGCCAACCAGCACCTGATCGGCATCAAGAACAAGCGACTGCGTCACCTCGGACTTGGATATCACCTGTGCCGAACCATAATCGCCGCGCATGATCTCGCGGCCCTCGCGAACATCCATGGCAAGCTGAATGATCGGGTTGTCCTTCGCCTGGCGGTGAATTTCGCTCAGGAGGAAATCCGGCTCCTGCTCGGTGAAGAAACCGCCGCCAGTCACCGGCGGAAGCTGTCCGGGATCGCCAAGAACGAGGATCGGTGTACCGAAGCTCATCAGATCCCTGCCGAGCTGCTCATCCACCATAGAGCACTCGTCGATGATGATGAGGGCGGCCTTTGCAAGCGGACTTTGACGGTTGATGGAAAACATCGGAGCGACGGACGTCTTGCCGGTTTCCTCATCTTCAACCGTTTCCTCGCCACGCGGACGGTAAATCAGCGAATGGATCGTACGAGCGTTTGAAGCGCCGCGCGAGCGCAACACCTGCGCCGCCTTGCCGGTGAAGGCCGCAAACAGCACGTCACCGTCGACATTTTCCGCGAAATGTTTGGCGAGCGTGGTCTTGCCCGTTCCGGCGTAGCCGAACAGACGGAAAACCGGTGAACGGCCTTCCTTCAACCAGCGTGAAACAGCCTTGAGGGCTTCGTCCTGTTGCGGTGAAAATTGCATGCGCTCTCATCGCAGGATTCGAGCGCCAAGCGCAACAGAAAAAGAACGAAAGAAGAATCAGGCATAGCCTGAACACCCGCATTCTTTATTTCATCAGCCAGGAATGGCGATAGCGGCGGCGCGCATCCATGAATAGAGTTGGCGCATGAAAATTCTGATTCTTGGCGCGACCGGTTTCATCGGCTCTGAAATTGCCCGCAGGCTTACTGCCGATGGCCATGCCGTCACTGGTCTTGGCCGTACGACGGCATCCGCAAGACGGAAATTTGCCTTTGCTGAATGGGTTACCGCCGATCTTGCTCACATGACGCAGCCAGCCGACTGGCATTTGCTGCTCGGACGACACGACGCAATCGTCAATTGCGCCGGGGCGCTGCAGGACGGTCTTTCGGACGATCTTGCCGCCACACAGGAAAAGGCGATGCTCGCACTCTATCAGGCCAACGCCGATGACGGCAACAGGTTGATCGTGCAGATATCGGCCCGCACCACAGGGTCGGCCGCAGAGACACCATTCCTGTCAACCAAACAGCGTGCCGACGATGCCTTGGCCGCAAGCGGTGTACCGCACATCATCCTGCGCCCGGCTCTGGTGATTGGACGCAACGCCCATGGCGGGACAGCGCTGCTGCGAGCACTGGCAAGTATTCCCTGTTTAATTCCGCTCGTCCATTCGCAAAGCCCGGTGCAAACGGTCGCCCTGGACGACGTGACCGAGGCCGTTTCGCAAGCCATACGTGGAGAGATTGCTCCCGGAAGCGACCTGCATCTGGCCGCCGACCAGTCACTGACGCTAGGCGACCTGGTTGGGCTGCATAGACAATGGCTGGGACTGGCAGAGGCGAAAACCATTCCCTTGCCTGTATGGCTGGCAAAGCCGGTCAGTTGGGCAGCAGATCTGGCGGGTTTGCTCGGCTGGCGCTCCCCGCTCCGCTCCACCGCGATGGCGGTAATGTCACAAGGCGTGACCGCAGACGGCGCCCGTATGCAGGGCTTTGCGTTCAAAACTGTCAGTCAGACACTGGCCGGCAATCCGTCCGGCGTTCAGGATCTATGGTTCGCACGGCTCTTCCTGCTGAAACCCGTCTTCCTCGTCTGTCTTTCCGTGTTCTGGCTGCTATCCGGAGTGATCCCGCTTCTCGATCTGACGAGGGCATCCAGCCATTTCTTGCCCTTCATGCCGGAAACGTCAGCGCTGGTGCTGACATTGGCGACGTGCCTGATCGACATCGGACTTGGCATCGCGGTTCTGCTGAGGCCCTATGCTCTCAAAGCCATGCTCGGCATGTTGCTGGTGACCGCCTCCTATCTAGCCGGAGGCACCATACTCGAACCGATACTCTGGCTCGATCCTCTGGGGCCGCTTGTCAAAGTCCTGCCCTCCATCACCCTGACACTTGCCGCTATGGCAATCCTCGATGAACGATAAACCGCACCATGTTTGAAGAGATCATTCGCCTTGCCCACGTCATCGGCGCGACCGTCCTGTTCGGCACCGGCGCCGGTATCGCCTTCTTCATGGTGATGGCACGCAGAACCGAAAACCCGGCGCTGATCGCTCATGTGGCGGGAACTGTTGTCATTGCCGATACGGTCTTTACGGCGACAGCCGCTGTCTTTCAGCCGATTACCGGCTATCTGCTGGCCGACATCATCGGTTGGCCGCTGACCGAAGGCTGGGTTTTTCTGTCCCTGCTGCTTTATGTTTTCACCGGCATCTTCTGGCTGCCCGTGGTGTGGATACAGATACGGTTACGCGATATCGCCCGGGCTTCCGCCACGGCTGGCACACCTTTGCCTGCGCAATGGTTTCGTCTCTATCGCATCTGGTTAGCCTGCGGTTTTCCGGCATTTTTTGCGGTGGTCGGCATCATCTGGCTGATGTTGATGAAACCCGACATTCCTCTCTGGAGCTAGAGAAACTTTTTTCAGGCAGCCGGGAATAAAACACAGACCTGCGGTGTCTCATTGATCGTTGGCGAAAACATCGCCTGCAACCAAGGAGGATTGGTCCATGAATATCCGCTTTATCGCCCCCGCCCTCGTTCTGGCGCTTGCCGGGTCAGCTTATGCCGCCCCAATGGTCGAAACCGTCAAGACCGAAAAGGGCAACGTGCTTGCGGGCGCAAAAGGCATGACGCTCTACACTTTCAAGAACGACAAGAAGGGCGTATCCAATTGTTACGACAAATGCGCGACCAACTGGCCGCCCTTCTTCGCCACCGATAGCGACAAGGCAGACGGTGCCTATTCGATCGTGACACGCAAGGACGGCAAGAAACAATGGGCCAAGGATGGCATGCCGCTCTATTACTGGGTCAAGGACATGAAAACGGGCGATGCTACCGGTGATGGCGTGAACGGTGTGTGGGATGCCGCAAAACCCTGATGGCATGAGCGACAGACTGCGGGGGAATTTTTCCCCCGCTCCCGGCTCTTTCGAGGCGGAAATGCTGGCATTGATGCCGGCGCTGCGGCGTTACTCTCGCAGCCTCTCCCACACCGACGCCGATGGCGAGGATCTGCTGCAGGACTGCGTAGAAAAGGCGCTTGCCAATCGTCGGCAATGGCGCGGAACAGGTTTGAAGTCATGGGCTTACACCATCATGACAAACCTTTACCGCAACCGGCACCGGTTCGAGCGACGGCATCCATCCGAAAGCCTTGAAGACCACGAAAATATAATGGGCGGCGACGTGCTGGGCGACACGCTCGAAAACGACCGGCTTCATGGCGCCCTGGCGCTCTTGTCACCCGATATGCGCGCAGTGCTGATTCTGGTGACGGTGGAAGGCTACAGTTATCAGGAAGCGGCGGAAACGATGTCGATACCGGTCGGCACCGTCATGTCGCGGCTGTCACGCGCCCGCGAGACATTGCGCCAGCATCTGGCGACAAACAATATCATTCCCCTGCGGAGACCGAAATGAACAGGCTGGACGCCATTACCGAAGACGATTTGCATGCTTATGCCGACGGGCTTCTTTCCGACGAGCAGAAGGCAATCGTCGAGGCGTGGCTTTCCGAGCGGCCTGACGAACAGGAGCGCGTCGAAGCCTGGAAACAGCAGGCAGCAATGCTGCGCAGTGCCTTTGCGCCTTATGAGGCATCCCACCCCGATGACGCCACCATGCTGGCGGGGAAAATCGATCCCTCTTCCACACGCTGGAAGTCCGTCCTGGTGCGGACTGCCGCCGCAGTATTGATCTTCGCAGCCGGAGCGACAACCGGCAGACTTCTGCCCACCGGGGTGCCCGACAACGAACCCGGACTTCAAACAGCAGATATATCGACGCAGGCGAAATCCGCCTATCTGATCTATGCCAGTGAGGTACGCCATCCTGTCGAGGTCGGCGCCTCGGAACAGCAGCATCTGGCGACATGGCTGGGCAAGCGGCTGGGCTATCCCTTTGCCATCCCTGATCTGACGAAACTCGGTTACGATCTTGTCGGCGGTCGTCTGGTGCCAGTCAGCGGCAAACCCGGCGCCATGCTGATGTACCAGGACAAGACCGGAAAACGTGTCACCGTCCTCATCGGTCACAACGAAGAAAACCGCACCACAAGCTTCCGCATGGCAAGTGCTGATGGCATCGAGACCTTCTACTGGATCGACAACGAACTCGGTTACGCCGTATCGGCGGAACTGACGCAGGCGGAAGTCCAGAAGATCGCCGAGGAATGTTATCGCCAGTTTCCGACCTAGAGGCCGTGGCTATTTCAACATCGGCCACAGGCTGATCACCAGCAGCACGGCCATGGTGATGTTGAACCACTTCAGCCGGACGGGAACGGATAACCAGTCCCGTAACGCTGAGCCAAAACCTGCCCACGTCGAGACGCTGGGCAGATTGACGGCTGCGAAAGCCACCCCGACGAGCATCACGGTGAAGAAGTACTGATCTTCGTTCGTATAGGTCGCCATCGCCGTGACCGCCATGACCCATGCCTTCGGATTGACCCACTGGAAGGCGGCAGCACCGATGAACGTCATGGGCTCTGCCCCGGTCGTTCCATCGCTGAGACTTCTGGATGTGCCGATCTTCCAGGCAATCCAGAGCAGATAGATGCCGCCTGCGAATTTCAGCGCCGTATAGAGCAACGGGACCGAGTGCAGCAACGCACCGAGACCAAAACCGACACCGATGAGAAGCGACAGAAAACCCACGCCAATGCCCAGCATGTGCGGAATTGTCCGGCGAAAACCGAAATTCACGCCGGAAGCAAACAGCATCATGTTGTTCGGTCCGGGCGTAATGGACGTGGTGAAGGCAAACAACACCAGCGCGATGAAGGTCTCGATTGTCATGGCGTCTCCTCGAAGACAGGGAATTTATCCCCCTCGAGGTGGACTAGCCAGCCTTAACGCCTGATCGCCAGGGTCAATTCTTTTGATGGATCGAGATCTTGGGATTGTCTGTTGAGAAGGTGGGGCAAGTCGCTATTGTCCACTCATTGATCATGGGAGCACGCCGATGAACGACGATATTCCATCCGTATCCTTACCTTCGGGGAAAGAGATCCCTGCCCTTGGCCTTGGCACATGGAACATGGGCGAGCAACGCGCCGGTGAAACTCAGGAAATCCGCAGCATACGCAAGGCCATTGACGTCGGCATGACGTTGATCGACACCGCTGAGATGTACGCCGATGGCAGATCCGAAGAGGTCGTCGGCAAGGCGATTACCGGCCGGCGCGACGAGGTGTTTCTGGTCAGCAAGATCTACCCATGGAATGCCAGTGCTGCGGGCACGATCGAGGCTTGCGAGCGCAGTCTGGCCAGACTCGGCTCCGACCGCCTGGATCTCTACCTCCTGCATTGGCGCGGAGGAAATCCTCTGGAGGAAACCGTCGCTGCTTTCGAGAAGCTGAAAACGCAGGGCAAGATCGTTGACTGGGGCGTTTCGAACTTCGATGTCGACGATATGGAAGAACTCTTCGATGTCCCCGATGGCAACAAATGTGCTGCCAATCAGGTGCTCTATAACCTCTCCCGACGAGGACCGGAATTCGATCTCCTTCCCTGGTGTCAGGAACGCAGCATTCCGGTCATGGCGTACTCGCCGATCGAACAGGGACGCATCCTCGACAACCATGCTCTGATCCATATTGCCAAAGCCTATCAGGCCACGCCGGCCCAACTCGCATTGGCGTTCCTGCTGGAGCGCGACGGCGTCATCGCCATTCCGAAATCCGCAAGAGCGGAACGTGTCGAGGAAAATCGCGGCGCGATTGAGCTTGAAATCACCGAAGAAGACTGGGCAGCGCTCGATGCTGCCTTCCCGCCACCATCCCGCAAGATCGCTCTCGAAATGCTGTGATATGTCATGAAGATGACGGTGTTTCCGGAATCGGTCCGGCAACAGCTTGAATCAGATTATCAGAGCCGAACGACACTTTGAAGCCAAAGAAAGCCGCCCGGTCAACCGGACGGCTCTTGCATTCAAGAAAGCACTTAACGCGGAATTCTGTCTTCATATTCCTTTTTCAACACCAGCCACCGATCCCAGAAAGGACCGGGCGCCTTGTCGTGCAGGAGGTCGGCAAGAATATCGAGATGGACGTGCCAGCCGGAGCTGACACCCAGCATTTCCGCACGGTTGGCGAGCCGACGATGAACGAGCGTCAGCAACACCTCTTTGCCCAGGGCCTGCAGTTCGATCGACACTTCACCACTTTCATCCCAGCTAAACACAAGCCGGTGTGGCGGAATGACGGTTATGATACGGCTCGCCATCTTGTGCTCCTCCGAAAAACCGTCGGGGCGCTTGCCGGGTGGGTCCGTCAATTCATCGTTTCGCCAGACGAGTTCGAAGGGTGCCCCGGCGGCCAGTTTCATCTCACCGGAAGCCAGCCAGCGGCGGCGAAGATCGCTGTCCGTCAGATAGGACCAGACCCGCTCGATCGGTCCCGGCAAAAGTCGCTCGATCTTCACGGTCGCTGGCTCGACAATCCGGCCATAAGCGTCGGGCATTACAATATCAGTCATTGTCATTTCCTCCGTTTAGAATGGGTTTGTCCTGATCGTGCTCCCTGAGCATCTGTTCGAGAACATCGAGACGGCTGTTCCAGAACTGCCTGTAGAAATCGAGCCACTCATGCGCCTCCGCCAGCGGCCCCGGCGCCAGGCGACAAAAATGGGTGCGCCCCCTCACCTCCCGCTGGATGAGACCGGCGTTCTCCAACGTCTTGATATGCTTGGACGCTGCTGCCAGCGACATGTCGAATGGCTCTGCCAGTTGGCTGACCGTCCGCTCACCACGCGACAACTCGCGCAGCATCGTGCGGCGTGTCGCGTCGCCGAGGGCATGAAAGACGGTGTCCAGATGGGGAGCGAGTAATTCAACCATATTGTTGAATATAAGCGCCCGAGAGAAAAAGTCAACCAAGTGGTTGAATAACTCTGCAAGGGTGCCCGCCAAAACAAAAACGCCCGCGGTTTCCCACGGGCGTTATATCGGAAACAACGGCTTAGGGGCGTTTTTACATACCCTGCGAGCCACGGTTCATGGCAGCGATACCGGTGCGGCAGATTTCGATCAGGCCGAGAGGCTTGATGATCGCCACGAACTGGTCGATTTTCGAGGACTTGCCGGTGATTTCGAAAATGAAATGCTCGACCGTTGCATCGACCACCTTGGCCTGGAACGCATCGGCAAGACGCAGAGCCTCGGCACGGTCTTCGCCGGCACCGGCAACCTTGATAAGCGCCACTTCGCGCTCGATCGGCCGCTCCTGCCCCAACTCGCGAGCGCGGACTGTCAGATCGAGAACCCGGTGCACAGGAACGATGCGCTCCAACTGGGCCTTGATCTGCTCCAGAACGACCGGCGTGCCACGGGTCACGATGGTGATACGCGACAGATGCGCCTCATGTTCCGTCTCCGAAACCGTAAGGCTTTCGATGTTGTAGCCCCGGCCTGAAAACAGGCCGATGACGCGGGCAAGCACGCCGGGCTCGTTGTTGACGAGAACCGACAGCGTGTGGTTTTCCGCAACCGCCGTTTCCTTCTGGATGAAGTAGGCAGAGCCGGTGGGTTGTAGGTGTGCGTTCATGTCGTTTTCCTCTTCCCGCTCTTAAACCAGCTGACGGCCCTTGGCGTCGATGGCATTGGCAACAGCCTCGTCCGTCGCCTCATCCGGCAACAGCATCTCGTTATGGGCTTTACCAGACGGGATCATCGGGAAGCAATTGGCAAGATTGGCAACGCGGCAATCGAAGATAACCGGCTTCTTGACCGCAATCATCTCAGCAATCTTGTCGTCCAGTTCCTTCGGGTCGTCGCAGTACATGCCGACCGCGCCGTAAGCTTCCGCCAGCTTGACGAAATCAGGCATCGCTTCGGTATAGGAGTTGGACAGGCGGTTGCCATGCAGCAACTGCTGCCACTGACGAACCATACCCATATACTGGTTGTTCAAAATGAAAATCTTGACCGGCAGGTTATACTGGATGGCGCAGGACATTTCCTGAATGCACATCTGGATCGAGGCATCACCGGCAACGTCGATGACCAGCGCATCCGGATGGGCAACCTGAACGCCGATGGCGGCAGGCAGACCATACCCCATGGTGCCGAGGCCACCGGATGTCATCCAGTGGTTCGGTTCTTCGAAACCAAAGAACTGCGCTGCCCACATCTGGTGCTGGCCGACTTCGGTGGTGATGTAGGTGTCATGTCCCTTCGACGCCTCATACAGACGCTGAAGCGCGTATTGCGGCATGATGACATCGTTTGAGTTCTTGTAGGCGAAGGAATTGCGGGCACGCCAACGATCGATCTGCTGGTGCCAGTCTGCCGTCTGCGCTTTTTCAGGCTTCTTCGGCAGCGCACGCCAGAGGCGAACCATATCCTCGAGAACATGGCTGACATCGCCGATGATCGGAACGTCGACACGAACGTTCTTGTTGATCGAAGACGGATCGATATCGATGTGGATCTTCTTGGAGTTCGGCGAAAACGCATTCAGACGGCCGGTAATACGGTCATCGAAACGCGCACCGATACAAACCATGACATCGCAATCGTGCATGGTCATGTTGGCTTCGTAAGATCCGTGCATGCCCAGCATGCCGAGCCAGTTCTTGCCAGATGCGGGATAGGCACCGAGCCCCATCAGGGTCGAGGTAATCGGGAAATTGGTCAGCTCGACCAGTTCGCGCAGCAAGCGGGTTGCTTCCGGCCCGGAGTTGATAACGCCGCCGCCCGTATAGAAAACAGGCTTTTTTGCCTTCGACATCAATTCGATGGCCGCATGAATGGCGTTCAGATCGCCTTGGACCTTCGGCTTGTAGCTCTTCTGCTGAACAGCAGCGGAAGGCGGCGTATAGGTGCCGGTGGCAAACTGGATATCCTTGGGAACGTCAACGACAACCGGACCCGGACGGCCGGTCTGAGCGATGCGGAAAGCCTCATGGATGATGCCAGCCAGTTCGTTGACGTCCTTTACCAGCCAGTTGTGCTTGGTGCAGGGGCGCGTAATACCAACCGTGTCGCACTCCTGAAACGCATCGGAACCGATCAGTGTGGTCGGAACCTGGCCGGAAATGCAGACGAGCGGAATGCTGTCCATCAACGCGTCCTGCAGAGGCGTAACCGCATTGGTGGCACCAGGACCGGAGGTGACAAGCATGACGCCGACCTTGCCAGTGGAACGGGCATAACCTTCGGCCGCATGGCCGGCGCCCTGTTCATGGCGCACGAGGATATGCTGAATGTCTTCCTGCTGGAAAATCTCGTCATAAATCGGAAGGACTGCACCGCCCGGATAACCGAAGATGTGCTCCACACCGTTATCCTTGAGGGCTTTCAGAACGATTTCCGCGCCCGTCATGCGATTGCTGTTTTCCGTATTGTCCTTATCCGTCATTGCCTGTTCCATCCCGAGTTGGCTTTGGATATCGCTGAGCCTTACGGCCCGTGTGAAGACATAAAAAAAGGCCCCTAGAGGAGCCTCGTTTAGCGCATGGGTGCTTTCGCCGGATGGTTACACCATCCTGCCCATGCGCCGTCCCACCACGATAAGTACGTTAAGATTTTTCATGGGGCGGAGTGTTAGCCACAAACGCGGCAGCCGTCAACGCATATTGCGGAAAAAATCATCTTCCGTTCATTTTATTGCCAGAACGACCGCCAAAACGAAATTTTCGAACGATATCGCTACACCAGTTGTTAAATAGGTTCATCTTATTCTGGAAAGCACAGGCGCTGTCCGAAATGCGGTCTTGTCCAGCGCCCGGGATGACATGTGAACAACGGCGAGTTTTATTCATCGTCCAAGACGGACGAAAACGAGCGACGATCCAGCCAGCAAGCGCCCAATCGGCAGCTTGGGCGTGTGATCGCCTGCGATGGCGCACGCGCCACAATCGCCGCAGATACCGATCCCGGTTCCACCGATCTTTCACAACTCTGGTCCGTGGGCCGCCTTATCTCCATCGAGATGGGCACCAGCCGGGTTGCCGCCCTCACCTGCTCGATGCGCACCAAAGACGACGGCTGGTCGAGCGACGGTAGCAACACGTTGCTGATTGAGGTCGACCTGCTGGGTGAAGTCTACCGGACGGAAGATGGCAGCGAACGCTTCTCGACCGGCATCTCACGATATCCTTATCTTGGCGCCGTGGCGCATCGCATCCGCACAAGCGATCTCTCGAAAATCTACGATAGCGGCAAGCGCGACGCCTGTGTCATTGGCAAGCTCACGCAGGACGATGCCATCGACGCAACGATCAGCATTCCGCAGATGCTGGCCAAACACTTTGCCGTCGTCGGCTCCACGGGTGTCGGCAAATCGACCGCTGTTTCATTGCTGCTCAACAAGGCAATCGAAACCGACCCGAAACTTCGTATCCTCATTCTCGATCCGCATAACGAATTCGCCGCCGCCTTCCCCAGCAATTCCGTCGTCATCGACACCGATACGCTCGATCTGCCGTTCTGGCTGATGCGACTGGATGAGTTTGCCGAGGTAGTGTTTCGCGGGCGAAAGCCGGTTCCTGAAGAGATGGACATCCTTCGTGATCTTATCCCCGATGCAAAACGGGTTTTCCGGGGATCAGAGGGCTCTGCCGTTCGGCGCAGTTCCGACAAGAGCGCGGTCACCTCGGACTCACCCATTCCCTATCGGATCGCCGATCTGCTGGCGATGATCGACGAACGCATCGGCCGACTTGAAGGACGCAGCGACAAGCCCGCATTGCGCTCGCTCAAAATCCGTATCCTCTCGGCGATCAATGATCCGCGCTATCACTTCATGTTCTCCAGCAACACGATCAGCGACACGATAATGGAAACGCTGGCACATATTTTCCGTGTTCCCGGCGATGGCAAACCGATCTCTGTCTTCCAGCTCTCCGGCATTCCATCTGAAGTCGTAAACTCCGTTGCCTCGGTGCTTTGCCGCATGTCGTTTGAACTCGCCGTTCTGGCACGTGGTTCGCTGCATATGCTGGTGGTTTGCGAGGAAGCGCACCGTTATGTTCCGGCAGACCCGGAGCGCGGCTTTTTCCCGACCCGACAGGCGATTGCCCAGATTGCCAAGGAAGGCCGAAAATACGGCATTTCCCTCGGCGTCATCAGCCAGCGGCCGAGCGAACTGGATCAGACGATCCTGTCGCAGTGCTCGACGGTTTTTGCCATGCGTCTCTCCAACGAGAACGACCAGAAGATCATTCTTTCTGCGGTGCCGAACTCGTCGACATCGACCACAAGCTTCCTGTCGTCGATCGGCAATGGCGAAGCAATCGCCTTTGGTGAGGCTGTCAGTGTGCCTATGCGGATGCGCTTTGACCGCGTTCCCACTGCCAAGCTGCCGAAAGCCAGTGGCGCCACCACCCACGCAGTACAGGAAACGCCTGATACCGTCGATCTGAGCTCCATCGTCACACGCATGCGGGCCGCGGCAAAGCCAACGATCTCCGGCTTCCAGCAGAGCTTCGATGCCGCATTCCCGGTCTCCGAGACACCGGAACCGCAGGAGACTGAAGAAACACAGAACTGGCGACAGGAACTGCACAGCCCGTCAAATACGGTTGAAGGCACGCGCGGCTACGAACCCTATCGTCCAGACATGTTGCCCGGACGCAGTGCGCAGCCTGCCCAAGCCGACCCAGTCAACGACCTGCGGAAAGCCTCTTTCCAGTTGCAGGCGCAGAACGCCCCGCCACCAGTCGAAAACAGACCGTCGCTGCGCGAAAGTCTGCTCAAAAAACCACTCGGCAGTCTTTATCGCAAAGATTGAAGCCGTCAGCCTCACGGCTGAATGCGCTCCCAATCCTCTCCCATCTGGTTCCGAAACCAGGTCATCTGGCGTTTGGCGTATTGGCGTGTCGCAGCCGCTGATTTCTCGATGACCTCGGCTTCGCTCATCTGACCCGACAACATCGCTGCGATCTGCGCAACACCGATCGCCTTCATCGCTGTCGCATCTTCCGGCAAACCAAACGCCAAAAGCGCTTTCACCTCGTCCACAGCACCGCTTTCCATCATCTTTTCAAAACGGCTGTTAATGCGGGCATGCAGCACGGGGCGTTCTGGCAGAACGACAAATTTCCGGGCGCGGTCGGTGTCGACAATCACGGGACCACGCGCCTGCTGGAAATCGCGGATCGATTTTCCGGTGGTTTCAAGAACCTCGAGAGCGCGCACAATGCGCTGGCCATCGCCTTCTTTCAGCACTCGCGCCATTTCGGGGTCGCGACCGACAAGCTCCTTGTGGAGAACCTCCGCTCCCTCCTGCAACAAACGGTCGCGAAGTCCGTCCCGAATAGCGGCCGGAATGGCTGGCATATCCGAAAGACCGCCTGTCAGCGCCTTGAAGTAAAGCCCCGTCCCGCCAACGATTACGGGAAAACGACCTTCCCCGCGCAACTGCTGCAGAAGCGCGGCAATGTCGCGCAGCCATTCACCGGTCGAATAAAGCCGGCTTGCTGCAACATGGCCGTAGAGAAGATGCGGAACACCCTCCATTTCGTCCTCGGAGGGCCGCGCTGTCAGCACCTGAAGTGTGTCGTAAACCTGCATGCTGTCGGCATTGATGACGACGCCACCCCGCTCCCGTGCCAGACGAAGCGCAAGCGCGGACTTGCCGCTTGCCGTCGGGCCGGTTATCAGGATCGCATCAAAATTCTCATCAAGGTTTTTCATCATGGCTCTCGTTGCCACGCTTATCGCCAATCCGTCAAATCCTGTTCTGACATCTGCCCTCGGCGAAGCGGCCGCGAAGGCCGTGAAAGCCTCCGGTCTCTACTGGCTGGCAGACGGAATTGCCTGCGATATCGTCCTGCCTGAAGGAACGGATATTGCTTCAGCCTATGATGCCCTGCGCGCATCTGTCGGTGGTGAAAAAATCGACGTCGTGGTTCAGGACCAGGAAACACGCCGCAAGAAAATCCTGATTGCCGATATGGACTCGACCATGATCGGCCAGGAATGCATTGATGAGCTGGCCGCTGAAGTCGGCCTCAAGGAGAAGGTCTCCGCGATCACCGCTCGTGCCATGAATGGCGAGATCGCTTTCGAACCGGCCTTGCGCGAACGCGTTGCCCTGCTCAAGGGCCTCCCCGTTTCCGTCGTCGACGATGTCATTGAAAAGCGCATCACGCTGACGCCCGGCGGCAGGGAACTGATCGCCACCATGAAGGCCAAAGGGTATTATACGGCGCTCGTTTCGGGCGGCTTCACCGTCTTTACAGGTCGGGTCGCAGCCATGCTCGGTTTTGATGAAAACCGCGCCAACCTGTTGGGTGAAGCGGATGGACAGCTCGACGGCACCGTTGCCGAACCCATTCTCGGCAAGCAGGCAAAGGTGGATGCACTAAACGACATCGCCTCGAAGCTTGGCATCACGCCGGATGAAGCAATGGCGGTTGGTGATGGCGCCAACGACCTCGGCATGCTGCATCTTGCAGGCTCCGGCGTGGCCCTGCACGCCAAGCCGGCCGTCGCGGCCGAGGCCCAGATGCGGATTGACCACGGCGATCTGACCGCGCTGCTTTACATTCAGGGCTACCGCAAGACGGATTTCGTCAGCGCATGATCATTCGCGAGACACCTCGGCTCATTCTGCGCGAATGGAAGGAAAGCGACCGTGACCTGTTCCGTGAAATCAATGCGGACGCCAAAGTCATGGAGTTTTTTCCTTTCCGTCGCAGCCACGCGGAAGCGGACGCGGTCCTCGAAACCATCAATGGCATGATCCGTGGCAGCGGCTACGGCTTTTATGCCGTAGAGCTCAAGGAAACCGCAGAGGCAATGGGTTTCTGCGGCATCTCCCCCGTCATGAATCTCGACCCGCCCTTCCCGCTCGGCACGATGGAAATCGGCTGGCGGCTGGCGACACGCTACTGGGGACATGGCTATGTAACGGAGGCGGCAAAATCGCTTCTGGCGATGGCCTTCGATGAAAAGGAGACGCCGGAAATCGTCTCCTTCGCCGTCCATAACAACCATCGCTCCACCTCGGTCATGGAGCGGATCGGTCTGAAACGTGATCCATCGCGCGACTTCGACCACCCGCGCGTGCCCGAAGCCACCCATTCTCATCTTCGCAGGCACGTCACATATGCGCTGAGCCTCGAAGAATGGCGGGCGACCAGAAGCGAGACCGCAAAGTAAGCGACATCAGCTATTTCACCGCCGCGTTGCCACCATCGGAATAAAGCGCCGAACCTGCCACAAAGCTGGACATCGAACTGGCGAGAAACAGCGCGGCCTGCGCCAGCTCCTCCGGCTGCGCAATGCGTTTCAAGGCATGCAGGCTTGCCGCCCACTCCTTCTGCGCATCATCGCCTGCCATCGCTGTATCGACCCCGCCCGGCAACAGCGCATTGGCGCGGATGCCACGTGCGGCATAATCCGCCGTAATGCCCTTCACCAACCCCATCAGCGCCGCCTTCGACGCGCCGTAAGCCGCCATGCCCGGTAAACCGACGCTTGTCCCGACGAAGCTGGACGTAAACACAAGCGAGCCGCCACCGCGTTTCAGCATCGACGGGATCTGGCTGTGCGCTCCCAGATAGGCCGAGGTCAGATTGGCGGTCAGGGTGTAATGCCACTCATCCGGTGTCAGCTCCGCAAGCAGCTTCATGGCACCGACCGCGCCCGCATTATTGACGGCAACATCGAGACCGCCAAAAATCGCCTCGGCCGCATCGACCAGACGAGCGTGGGTTTCCGGCAATCCGACATCGCCCGTCACGGCATGGGCACGGCCACCACGTTCCGCAATCGCCAGCGCAACATCTTTCAACGCCGTATCTCCACGTGCGTTGATGACGACGGATGCCCCGTGTTCGGCAAAAAGCAAAGCCGTCGCCCGGCCGATGCCGGACGACGCGCCAGTGATGATTGCAACCTTATTGTTCAGCAGTTTCATATCCTTGCCCTCCATTGGCGAGAGCAAGGAATAGGATCACGTCACCGCGTCAGCCACCCGTTTCCTGCCGGGTGAAGCGAATGTGTTATTCGATTGGAAGTGCGACAACCCGTAGATTGCCCTGCGCGTCGGCCACCATCATGTGCGCGTTCTTGCGCCCTTCGGATTTCAGGCCATTGACACGAACCAGCACGTCACCCGGAACCTCCATGAAGTCCTGTCCGACTTCGACGATCACATCGCCCGCCTTCATGCCTTTCTGTTCCGCAGGCGAGCCAGCATCGACGGATGCGACCAGAACGCCTTCGACGCTTTCGGCAATGCCCTTTTCTGTGCGCAGTTCATCGCTCAGCATCACGAGGTTCATACCGAGAACCGCTTGAGGAGCTTCGCGGACCTCAGGGGTCTGATCCTGTGCCTGATCGTCCGCGCCATCATCATCTTCCGGTACGACGACGGAGCCGTCTCCATCCTCGCCCTGCTGTTCGTCTGCAGACGCCTTTTCGTCAGCCGCATCCTGCAACTGGCCAAGCTTGACCCGCACGGTCTGCTCCTTGCCATCGCGCAGAACCACCACATCGACTTCCTTGCCGACCGGGCTTTCCGCAACGATGCGCGGCAGGTCGCGCATTTCGTGAATATCCTTGCCGTCGAATTTCAGGACAACGTCGCCGGCTTCGATCGGCCCGTTTTCAACCGGACCACCCTTTACCACGCCGGAAATCAGCGCGCCCTTGGCTGTCTCCATGCCAAGGCTGGCCGCCACATCATCGGTAACCGGCTGAACGCGCACACCGAGCCAGCCGCGACGCGTTTCACCGAATTCGATCAGCTGCTGAACGATGTTCTGGGCAAGCTCCGTGGGAACCGCAAATCCGATGCCGATCGAGCCGCCGCTTGGCGAAATGATCGCCGTGTTGATGCCGATAACCTCGCCCTTCATGTTGAAGAGCGGGCCGCCGGAGTTACCCTTGTTGATCGCCGCATCCGTCTGGATGAAGTTGTCGTAGGGACCGGCATTGATGTTTCGTCCACGTGCGGAGATCACACCGACTGTCAGCGAACCGCCGAGACCGAACGGGTTACCGATCGCCATCACCCAGTCGCCAATGCGCATGCTGCGGGAATCGCCGAACTTGACGGCTTTCAATGGTGCCTTTGGCTCAACTTTAAGGACCGACAGGTCCGTTTTGGTATCGGTGCCAACCAGCTTCGCCTTGAGCTTCGTGCCATTCGGGAAAATGACCTCGATCGCGTCAGCGCCTTCAATGACGTGATTGTTGGTGACAACATAACCGGTGGGGTCGATGACGAAACCCGAGCCAAGCGAACTGACCTTGCCGCCATTGTCAGGCTTCTGATTGTCGAAGTAATCCTTGAAGAATTCCTGGAACGGCGAGCCTTCCGGCAGGCGTGGCGGTGTCGGCCCTTTGCCCTCGGTCTTGACGTTCTGGGACGTCGAGATGTTCACGACCGCATCCAGCAGCGGTGCCGCAAGATCGGCGACCGATTCCGGCCCATTGCTTTGCGCTCTTGCTGCAACCGGCATGGTAAGGCCGCCTGCAACGACAGCGATGCCGGCAACGGCGGCAATGCTGTTGCGGAAGGGCGAAAGAAGGGTCAGGGCCATAAGAGTCCTCGCGTTTCAAATAGTATCGCCTGATTATATGCTCAAAGCATAAGGCGGAATGATGAAGTGTAAAAATACCTTTTCGTGAACAGGCAATTCCTCCCGCCCCGCACAATCAAGCCGTACAACAAACCGCAACAGGTGCAAGGGCCGCGCGCAGAAATTCAGGCGCGCAAAAGAAAGAGGCCGGTGTGACCGGCCTCGTTTCAGATCAGTTCGCAGGCGCGGCAGGTGCCGCTGGCGGCGCGCCGTCGATATTGTTGAAGTAGCGGAAGAAGGTCGAGTCAGGCGAAAGCACCAGCGTCGTACCATTCCCGTTCAACGCCGTGGCGTAAGCCGCCATGGAACGATAGAACTCGAAGAAGCTCGGATCGCGCTGGAACGCTTCACCGAAAATCCGGTTACGCTCGGCATCGCCCTCACCGCGCAGCACTTCCGACTGACGGCTCGCATCCGATTCCAGTTCAACAACCTGACGGTCGGCGATAGCGCGACGGCGCTGGCCTTCTTCGTTACCGCGTGCGCGGATCAGTTCCGCCTCGGCCAGACGTTCCGCCTTCATGCGGTCGAAGGTCTGCTGCGAGACTTCCTGCGTCAGATCGGTTCGACGAATGCGCACGTCGACGATGCTGAGACCAAGCGATTCCGCATCGGGACGCAGATCGTCGCGAACGTCCTGCATCATCGATGCACGTTCATCAGACAGTGCAGCTTCAAAGCCGCGCAGACCGTAGACCCGGCGAAGCGAGGCATCGAGACGGGTACGGAGACGCGATTCTGCCGACATCTGGTCGCCGGAGACGGTTTCGCGGAAGCGTCGGGCATCGGTAATGCGATAGACGACGAAAGCATCGACTTCGTAGAACTTGCCGCCTGAGACCTGAACGCGGATGTTGTCATGATCGAAACGCAGGGCGCGGTTTTCGATGTACTGAACGCGATCGGCATCCATGAAGGCGAAAGGCAGCTTGAAGTAGAGGCCCGGCTGGGTCTTCACATCCTGAATTTCACCGAAGCGCACAACGATGGCCTGCTGGCGCTCGTTAACGACGAAGACCGACGAATAACCGAAGAACAGGAGAACGGCGAGGCCGACGAGAATGGCCGTAAAACGGTTACTCATATCAGTTGCCCCCCTGCTGTGGTGCGCCAGGATTGCCGCGCATGATTTCGTTCAGAGGCAGATAAGGTACCACGCCCTGCTTTTCGTCGATGATGACCTTGTTGGAACCCTTCAGAACCTGCTCCATGGTTTCCAGGAACATACGCTGACGCGTAACATCAGGTGCTGTGCGGTACTGGTCGTAGATAGACACGAAGCGCTGAGCCTCACCCTGAGCCTCGTTGACGACACGCGACTTGTAAGCGTTCGCTTCTTCGAGGATCTGCGCAGCCTGACCGCGTGCGGCACCAAGCTTCTGGTTGGCGTACTGGTTGGCTTCCTGGACGAAACGGTCTTCATCCTGTTCGGCGCGCTGTACTTCGTCAAACGCGTCGGCAACTTCGCGCGGCGGAGCCGCATCTTCGATTGCCACGGCATTGATGGAAATGCCGGCACCGTAACCGTCCATGGTAGCCTGGATGATGGCGCGCACGTCGGCAGCGATAGCCTGACGGTTGTCACGGAAGATGTCCTGCGCCGGACGACGGCCAACAACCTCACGCATGGCGCTTTCGGAAACCTGCTGCAGGGTTTCGGACGGGCTGTCGACGTTGAAGAGGTAGGACTTCGGATCGGAAACGGTAAAGAGCACCGAGAACTGGACGTTGACGATATTCTGGTCACCCGTCAGCATCACGCCGCTGCTCGAAGACGACGATGCGCGTGCACCGATGTTCTGCTGCTGCTCCGTAACCTTGACGATTTCCACCGTCTCGATCGGCCAGAGATGGAAATGCAGGCCAGGCATCGAAACTTCATCCTTCGGACGACCGAAACGAAGCTCTACGCCGCGCTCATCAGGCTGAACGGTATAGATGGACTGGATACCGAGGAAAACGAGAACAACAAGGGCGATGATCGCAACGACGCCGCCGTTGAAATTGCCCGGCATGACGTTCTTGAAACGATCCTGGCTGCGACGAATGATCTCTTCCAGATCCGGAGGGCCACCATTGCCGCCACCGCCGCCACCGCGAGGCCGGTTCGGTCCCTGCCCCCACGGGCCGCCGCCGCCCTGATTGTTACCTCCACCGCCGCCGCCGCCCCAAGGGCCGCCGCCGCCTCCATTTTGATTGCTCCAGGGCATCAATACCTCTTTATATAAGCCTCCCGCCTCCGTTCGAACCGGTCGCTCGCGTCCGGCGGGAATATCGACCTCGTTATAGGAAGGAGAAGCGCCTGTTTCAACGCAGAGGTGGTAACTAAATACCCGATCAGGGTAAATAGTTCACTTTGACGCGGCTCTTCGTAAATAAGTGGCAAATCTGACGGGGTAATTGTCCTTTTCCCCGGCAGGAGCGGCAGTTTCATCGACTTTCTCGAAAACCGAGGGATCGATTTCCGGGAAAAATGTATCGCCTGCGAGCGCTACCTCCACATGGGTGACGGAAAGTTGATCGGCTAACGACATAGCCTGGCGGTAAATTTCTCCGCCGCCGGCCACAAACACCTCATCGACGCCCGACTGGATAGCCTTGCTTTTCGCTAGCGCCACAGCCTCCTCCAGCGAAGATGCAACCTCGACACCTGCGGGGCGGTAGGTGCTGTCGCGGCTGACGATGACATGCGGCCTGCCTGGCAGGGGGCGCTCTCCGACAGACAGGAACGTCTTGCGCCCCATGATCAGCGGCTTGCCCATCGTCATCGCCTTGAAGCGTTTCAGATCGGTCGAGAGTTTCCACGGCATGTCGAGATCACGGCCGATCACGCCGTTTTCCGAGACCGCGACGATAATCGTGATGCGAGGCTCACTCATACTGCGATCGGTGCCTTGATGCTTGAATCAGCCTCATAGTTTTCGAGCGTAAAGTCCTCGAATTTAAAGGCGAACAGATCCTTGACATCAGGATTGATCCGCATGGTCGGCAATGGCTTGGGCGTGCGTGTCATCTGCAGCTTCGCCTGCTCGAAGTGGTTCGAATAGATATGCGCATCGCCAAGCGTATGCACGAAATCGCCGGGCTTCAGGCCAGTGACCTGCGCCACCATCAACGTCAGCAGCGCGTAAGAAGCGATGTTGAAAGGCACGCCAAGGAAAATGTCTGCCGAACGCTGGTAAAGCTGGCAGGAGAGCTTGCCGTCAGAGACATAGAACTGGAACAGGCAATGGCAGGGCGGCAGCGCCATTTCGTCAACCAGCGCCGGGTTCCAGGCGGAAACGATGTGACGGCGTGAATTCGGATTGGTCTTCAGGCTTTCAACGAGAAGAGCGATCTGATCGATATGACGGCCGTCCGGCGCAGGCCACGAACGCCACTGGGCACCATAGACAGGTCCGAGATCGCCATTTTCATCCGCCCATTCATCCCAGATGGTCACACCGTTGTCCTTGAGATAGGCGATGTTTGTCTCGCCTTTCAGGAACCAGAGCAGTTCATGGATGATGGAGCGCAGATGCAGTTTCTTCGTGGTGAGAACCGGAAAACCTTCGGAAAGATCAAAACGCATCTGATAACCGAACACCGAACGCGTGCCGGTGCCAGTACGGTCTCCACGGTCGGAGCCGGTTTCCATCACATGCCGGAGAAGGTCGAGATATTGTTTCATGCGGTCCGCCGTCGTTTCAGTCACTATACGGAATATAGTGGCAAGCGACAGCGGAACCAACGACAGATTGGGGTTTTCCCAAAAAAACGGGACGCCTCAAAGCGTCTGGAGTTTACCGAGTTCCTTGGCAACCAGATAATAGAAAGTCACGCGAGATTTGGAGCGATCCGCCGCCATGGCTTTCGCAACGGAGGCGATCGCCTGATCGGCGCTGTCGTCGGTCACACCGAGTTTCTTGCCGCACCAGCTTGCCTTGACCCGGCCAAGTTCGTCGGCGTCGGATGCAGACACAAGTGAAGAATCCCGGTTGCGCAAGGCAATTCCGAGGTGCTTGACGATCTTGCCAACGATAGCCTCGTCGGCCGCTGCATCGTATTTTTTCACATCCGCTAAGTAGTCAGTCATATCTGCTCCTTGTGCGCCCCGGCCCGGCGTTTCTTAAAAGCGACCGGTTGCAGGGAGAATGTGCCAGCAAATTCTTCGCGTCAAGGATGCGCCAAAGTGCACATAAGACAGGGATGGCTTCATCGATTTGTCACCTTCCCCCTTTTCTACGCCATCGGAAACGCCTATATGAGCCGTGCCGGGATTTATCCCGGCTATGGCGATAAACGGTCGGTGTAATAAACCTATTGGACCCGGGGGCGGTACCCGGCGCCTCCACCAAAAACCGGCGGGCCTTGTGAGGCCGGCTTTTGATGGGGGCGAAATAGGATCGACAAGGGCGTAAAGATCGAACTTTTGCTCGGCATGATACCGCCGTTATCGGGTCACAAGTGTAGTTGCAAACGACAACAACGCTAAGGAATACGCTCTCGCTGCCTAATGGCGGTGCGGGAATTCCGCTCTAAAGCCCTTACGGTTAGCCCCGTAAGGCGGGGTTCGGAGGTACCTGGCAACAGAAACCTCCACCTTCTCCATTTTGCCGGAATTCGTTTTATGATAGCTGACTCGCATGCGACGTCGGCTTTTCCGTTGATGCGGTTTAAGACATTGCGTATACTTGGTTAAAAGACGTTCGAATAAGGAAAGACAGGACCGCATGGGGCAGGATCATATCCGTTACGACATTCTCGCACAGGATGCCCTTCGCGGCGTTATTCGCAAGGTATTGAGTGAAGTTGCCGCAACTGGCCGCCTCCCCGGCGACCATCACTTCTTCATCACCTTTCTGACGGGTGCACCCGGTGTGCGCATTTCCCAGCATCTCAAGGCGAAATACGCTGAACAGATGACAATCGTTATCCAGCACCAGTTCTGGGACCTGAAGGTGACGGAAACCGGCTTTGAAATTGGCCTTTCCTTCTCGGATACGCCGGAAAAGCTGGTGATTCCCTATAACGCCATCCGTGGTTTCTACGATCCGTCCGTGAACTTCGAACTGGAGTTCGACGTGCCGCTGTCCGAAGAGGAAGAGGCCGAAGACGCCGAGATCACAGCTTACCCTGTGTCGCATGAGGCAAAGCCTGCAGCTTCCGCTGAACCCGCCAAGGCTGGTGAAGAGAAGAAGGAAGGCTCTGTTGTCTCGCTGGATGCCTTCCGCAAGAAGCAGTAAGCCACTTCACCGGATCTGACGATCGAAACTTGAGGAGTGATATCCGCATGGCCGCCGATATCGTCAATCTGCGTCAGTTCCGGAAACAGAAGGCCCGCAGCGAAAAGGACAAACAGGCGGAACAGAACCGCCTGACCTTTGGCCGCACCAAGGCGGAGAAAAATCTGACATCCGCTCTGAATGACAAGGCGAAAAAATCGCTGGATCAAGGTCGCCTCGAAAAGCCCGAGGATGAGGCGAGCAAGGACTGACGCGGTCGAAGAACCGTATCGAAAAAGAATCGAAAAACAGGGATTTGCGGACGAATCATGATGCAGATGTCCAACCGGAAAAGTGAAGACCGGAGGCCAGTCTGATGATCCGCAAGCACTCGGCGACGCTACACGGCCATCGCACCAGTATTTCTCTGGAAGACGCCTTTTGGGATGAACTCAAAGTCATCGCTGAAAAACGCAAGATCAGTTTCGCCGCTCTTCTTGCAGAGATCGACGACAATCGCCCTGCCGACAGCAATCTCTCCTCTTCCCTTCGCGTTTTCGTACTCAACTGGTTGAAGGGACGGTAGCGCTTTTGCGCCCGCCAAGGACTACGAAACAATTCTGCCAAAAACTCATAACGGCGTGAAAGCATTCATTAATCATTCGCGGTCTAATTTGCACTGCAAGGCATTTTTGTATTGCGTAGCCTTGTTTCAAGTTTTCTCAAGTCTCCCTCATTCTTCTCTTCCAGTGAGCCGCAACAATGGTTTCTGCCGTTTCCGGAGCAGGCGCTGCCGCATCCGTTCTTTCTTCGTCCTCCACGTCTTCATCCAGCACCGACGACCTGAAAGCCCAGATTGCCGCCAAGCAATCGGAACTCAGCGAAGCTGCTGACGAGAAGGCAAAGGAAGAACTCAAGGCTGAAATTGCGACCCTGAAAGCGCAGCTCGAAGCGTTGGAAAACAGCTCGAAGTCGCAGTCATCCGGCAGTGCGGCCAAAGAAGGCAGCCTTTCTGGAGAAAGCGACCGGATCGGCACGACAAACTTCAGCGAAGAGACGCCGTTCGGCGAACGCGAAGCCTACGTATAATTTCCAGCCAGCCTGAAAATCCCCAAAGGGGATTTTCACTGCCCTCAGGGCGTCGCGGCACCTTCCGGGGGAGCCAGTTGCCGTATGGCATTTTCAGTCGGCGGAACGGTCAGAACGGGAGCAGATTGCTGCTCAGGCGCAGTCTGTTGCTGTTGCTGTTGCTGCTGTTGTTGCTGCAACCGCTCCTGCTGTTCCTTCTCCTGACGCAAACGTTCTTCCGCCTGCGCCTTGAGACGCGCCTCTTCCTCGGCCTTCGCCTTGGCTTCTGCCTCGGCCCGCTCCTTGGCAGCCTGACGCTCTGCCGCTTCAAAGCGATAAAGCGCAACTTCACGACGTAGGCGCTGCTTCTCGAGCACGCTCGCCTGCATCGCTTCCACCCGCCGCCGCTCACGCTCGAATGCACGCAGGGAAAGATAGCCCGTCAGACCTGCGACATCAGTGGTCAAAGCAGGTGCGGCAAGCGCGCCGGCGTAACTCAAGCGGATTGAAGGCTCAGCGCCTGCAAGCGCCTCAGTGCCAGGATTGAAAAGCAGATCGAGATCGCTCTTCAATCCTTGCGCGGCAATGTCGATCGTTGCTTCCCCGGAGAGCGTGACTTGAGGCTGCTCCACCCGAATATTTGAGAAACGAAGTGCGCCACCACTCAAGGAGAACGGCAAAGAAACATCACCGAGCGGAATTTCGCCCTGCCAGACCGTCTGGTCGACAAGAGGACGAACCTTGGCGGCGTCGATCGGCGGCTGCAACGCATCGGCCGCCTGCAGGATTGGCTGGAAGGCTGCGGGGTTAAGCCCCTTCACCACGAGACCAGTTGTGCGAATCTCACCCGATCCGCCGGCAGATTTGAGAATCTCGCCAACACTTTTCCCGGTGGATTCGGCAGTGAGGTCAACCGCAACGCGGGCGGTCGCAACGGGACCATTCGCATTCGCCCAGAGAATCGATTGAGGATCGGCATCGGTGACAGCAATCTTGGTGCGGAAAATCCCCGCGCCTTCTCCAGTCGACATGGCAAGCCTGCCGGATACCTTGCCACCGAGGAACGCGCCTGAGACATCATCCATCGAGAACGTACCGGACTTCTGCGACAGCGTTGCAGATAGGCCTGTAATGGCGCCAAATGGCCCGGCATCGAAGTTCTCCGCCTTGAACGCCACGGACGCATCGAGATCGGGAAATGCTGCCATGGCCAGTGGCTTGGCATTCAGCGCACCAGTTTCGGGATCGATCACCGGTCCGTAAATCGCATCACCGAACCAGGCCAGATCGGCATTTTTTACAGAGAGATCACCCGTGACCGAATGGGGCGCATTCCGCGGCAAGGTCAGATTGCCGGAAACGGGATTACCGCCCGCCTGACCATTGATCGAAGAAAGTACGACCTTTTCCGCATCAACTGCTACCTTCGCCCCAGCCTTCAGCGCCATACCTCCACCAAGTTGCGGCAGACCGACCGCATTCATGATGAGATAAGGCTCGATATCGGCGCTCTCCAGGGCGAGGTCGGCTTCGCCGTTCCCGAAATCGGCAGCACCAAGCGCGAAGGAACCATTGGCAGAAAAATGGGTCCGCTCTGTCGAAAAACGAATGTCGGTCTGCGCGGCAGAACCGAGCGTACCATTCAGCTTGACGGAAAGAAGGCCCTCGCCGTCAGCATCGAATGGAAGGGGATCGAGCCCAGCCTGCCCGAACAGGATCGCGGTCGACTGGTTTTTCAAAACGGCTTCAAGCGTCATTGCCGTATCATCGGTGATCGACAGGAAATCGGGCATCTTGGCGACGGCGGACAGTCGGCTGCCATTGACGGTGCCCGATACAGCGACGTTTGCCCCGCCATTTTCGCTGTTGACAGAGACGTCGACCGCCAGGTCGGAATTGGCGTACCAGGAGGCACTGGCGGCAAGCCGGTTCAGCAACGGATGGTTGGGAAGCTTCTGCTGCAGCATTGCGAAGAATGGCTGCATATCGGCTGCATGCAGGTTGACGGTGCCCTTGCCCGCATATTTGAGCAACGAACCTTGCAACTGTCCACGCGCCCGCACCTCGGCGCCGGCGACATCACCGGCGGTCAGATTATCGAGCGAAAGCACGCCTCCAGCCAGCGTGAATGCTGTCTGGACGTGATTGGCGGCAACGCCCGCCATGTTGAACCGGTCTGCCTTGAATTTTGCTTCAATACGATGATCAAGCACAGAACTGCCGACCTGATCGCCGAGCACCAGGCTGCCAAGTGCTTTCAACGCATCGACATCGATTTCATTGCCGGAAAGATCGACGGAAAGATTGGATGTCTTGCCATCCGAGCGGCGGTCAAGCTCACCTTTCAGGGAGGCATCGCCAATGGCGAGTTCCAGATTGGCAAAACGCTGGTGAAGCGTCGTCAGCGAAACATCCGACGAGAAGCCAGCCGCATTGAGCTGGCGGATCGCCGGATCGACCGACCCGGACAACCAGTTCGCCAGACCAGAAGGCTGGTTGGAAGCGACAAGCAGATTGCCGTTGAAAGCAGGCCCACCCGTCAGGGCAAGCGATCCCTTGGCCTCAAGTTGCGTTCGGCCCGGCAAGGTGGCGACCGCATTGACGATCTGCCAGCCGTCGCCATCTGGACGAACGTCGAGACGAATATCGCGGATGGTGGTGTCATCGGACACCAGCGCGGGAAGACTGATGCTTGCCTTGCCCGGAACCGGCGGCACCGGTATCCGCGCCACCATGGCCGCAAACGCTTCGATCCGCTGGCGAACCGACGTTGTTGGCATGCGAGACGTTTTTCCGGTCTGCACGGACGGAGGGGCAAAACGTCCCACGTCAATCTGCTGGCCATCGGCTGTCAGAAGAAATTCCGGCTTTGCACCCGTGTCGAGGGTCGCTTCTCCCGTAACGATATAGGGGTTTTCGCTTCCGCCAAGTTCCATCCGGTAACTGGGGATGCGCACGCTTTCATTGGTCAGTTCGAAATTGCCGCGGGTGCGCGGAGCAGAGAAGATCGACTGCGCAGCCTCCTGCTTCTGCTTCTCGTCCTGCCGGAACAGGAAGGAAAAGGAGCCGCTATAGACAGGTTTGCCAAGCGCTGCGGAAACAGCACCATCGAGGTCAATCTCGACCGGATGGTCATTCGGCATAATGCGAAGACGCAGCCCCATACGGCCGGCCGCATGATCGGGCTCACTGCTGGACAGCGAAAACGAACCTGAATAACCGTCAACCGTCGCGTGGCCTTCGGCCTTCCATGGACCGATGAGCGAATTTGCTGACATGTCGGCGTTGAGGCCTGTAACAATGCGATTGCGGCCGGACTGCTCATCGATAAACTCGATCTGCCCGCCTTCTATCTCGACGCTTTCGAGGACAACGGTGCGAGCCGGAATTTCGGCCCGGCTGCCGCGCATCCAGTCCAGGGTACCGTCTTTCAACAGGCGCACGCGTGCCTTCGGCTCCTCGATGCGCATATCGAAGATACGCGCTTCGCCGGAGAGGAATGGCGCAAGCTCGGCATCCATCGAGAACCGCGCAATCTGAATGAGAGGCGATCCGTCCGCATCCGTGCCGGCGCGCACATCATGCAGCGTAACAGAAGGAAACGGTAGAAGCCGCGCTTCTACCGGACCATGGACGACGACCTTTTTGCCAACGATGCGGCTTGCCTGGTCTTCAAAATCACGCCGGAAATCCGTCCAGTCGATGAAATAGGGAATGAGCAGCGCTGAAAACAACGCCACCACAAGCAGTCCGCCCAGAAAAACCAGTATGCGTCCGAGCACTTGACCTGCATCTCCCTTCGCGAAGCTGAAAATCTATTGCCTTTTGCCTTAGCGGCAATCAGCCTTTTGTACCAATCAAATATGAGACTATTCAGGAAAGCCGGAACAGTTTACCGGGATTGAAGATATTGTCGGGATCAAGCGACGTTTTGATGGCACGCATGACATCAAGTGCATTGCCCGCCTCTTCAGCCAGAAAACTCATCTTCCCCTGCCCGACACCATGCTCACCGGTGCAGGTGCCATCCATGGCAATGGCGCGGCGGTTGAGCCGGGCAACGAAGGCTTCCGTCTTTGCAACGCTCTCCGCATCCTTACCGTCGAAAAGCACAAGCACGTGGAAGTTGCCGTCGCCAGCATGGCCTACGATCGGTGCCAGCATGCCGTTTTCGAGAATGTCCCGCTGGGTCTCGACAACACAATCGGCAAGCCGTGAAATCGGCACGCAAACATCTGTCGAAAGGCCATCGAGATGAGGAGCGAGCGCGCGTGACGCCCAGTAAGCATCGTGCCGGGCTTTCCAGAGCTTGTTGCGCTCGGCGGCATCGCTCGTCCATTTGAAATCGGTGCTGCCGAATTCTCCGACAATCTCGGCAAACTGTTCGGACTGCAACGCAGCCGTTTCCTCCGTTCCGTGGAACTCTACGAACAGCGTCGGCTTTTCCTGATAGCTCAGTCCGGAATAGGCGTTGCAGGCCCGGACCTGAACCTCATCCAGAAGCTCGATACGAGCAACGGGAATGCCCATCTGGATCGTCATGATCACTGCATCGCAAGCCGATTTGATCGTATCGAACGTGCAGACACCGCCCGCGATCTTTTCCGGAATGCCCTGCAACCGAAGTGTGACCGAGGTCAGCACACCAAGCGTGCCTTCGGCACCGACGAAAAGCCTTGTCAGATCGTAACCGGCAGAGGATTTGCGGGCACGGCGCGCCGTGCGGATTTCTTCACCATTCGCAACGACGGCGGTAACCGCGAGCACATTGTCTTTCATGGTGCCGTAACGCACGGCATTGGTCCCCGAGGCGCGGGTCGACGCCATGCCGCCAATGGAAGCATTTGCGCCCGGATCGATGGGGAAGAACAGACCCGTATCGCGAAGGTAGGTATTCAGGTCTTCACGCGTGACACCCGGCTCGACGGTCACATCAAGATCCTCGGCATTCACCGCAAGGATGCGGTTCATCCTGCTGAAATCGATGGAAATACCACCGTTCGGCGCGTTAACCTGACCTTCCAGAGAGGAGCCGGTTCCGAAGGGAATGACCGGCACCTTGTGTTCGGCACAAACCTTTACGACGGTTTTCACGTCGTCGGCGCTTTCGGCGAAAACGACACCGTCTGGCGCCTGCAATGTCAGATAGGTTGTGGTGTGGCCGTGCTGCTCACGAAAGGATTGTCCGGTCTGAAACTTGTCTCCGAACTGCTGCTTGAGGATACCGAGGACAGCGGCGATACCGTCTTCATTGCGTTTTCCCGCCACCACATCCTTCAAAGCCATCGCTCAATCTCCGCCATAACATCTGCGCGTAACGGACTCAGTCCGTTAACGAATTTCGACAGGTGGTATGGGATACACTCTGGGCTTTGTCCAGCATTGCAACGCTGCCGGAAAGGAATTTCCGGCAATCGTTTTCTATTCGGCAGCCAGCAGCGGCTTGTCTTCCTCCAGCGCCTTTCGGCGTGCCGCCATCTCGAGTTCGCGATGCAGACGGATCTCCTCGTCGGCCTGCGGCTTGGCGAAACGGGCAATCAGAAGATACGACACCGGTGTGATATACAGCGTCACCAGCGTCGCAAAGCCAAGTCCTCCGACAATGACCCAGCCAAGCGCGATACGGGCTTCTGCACCAGCACCCTGCGCCAGAACCAGCGGCACGCCACCTAGAATGGTGGCAATCATCGTCATCATGACCGGGCGCAGGCGGATGCTGCAAGCCTTCTCGATCGCTTCACGCACCGTCGCTCCCTGATCGCGCAGGTGATTGGCGAACTCCACAATGAGAATACCATTCTTGGCCATCACCCCGACCAGAAGCACGAGACCGATCTGGCTATAGACATTGAGGCTCGAGCCGGTGACCAGCAATGCGATCACGGCACAAGCGAGCCCGAGCGGCACTGTCGACATGATGATGATCGAACTCAGGACGCTTTCGAACTGCGCTGCCAGCACCAGGAAAATAATGGCGATGGCGAAACCGAAGGTCAGCAGCATACCGCTGGAATTTTCCTCCAGCGTCGCCGCCTCGCCAAGCGGCAGCAGACGCGCACCGGCCGGCATAATGGACTGAGACAGTTCATTGACCTTGGCGACAGCCTCGCCCAGCGACACGCCATCCCTGAGGTTGGCAGTAAAGCCAACAGACGGAAGCTGCTGTTCGCGATTGAGCTGCGGCGCAACCGCGTTTTCCTTCAGGCTGGCAATGACGGACATCGGCACAATCTTGCCGTCACCCGTCTTGAGGAAGACGTTTTCGAGATCCGTTGGGTCGTTGATTGGCCGCGTCGAAGACAGGAGACGAACCGGGATCGCATCACCGTCGACGAAGACGTCAACAATGGAGCGCCCTTCAAGGAGTGACTGCATGGCGCGCGACAGACCGGTGATATCGATACCGAGGTCGGAAGCGCGTTCACGATCGATCGAAACGGAAAGCTGAGCCTGGTTAGGTTCGTTATCGAAACGCGGCGTATCGAACAGCCCGCTCTCTTCCATCGACAACAACAGCTTCTGCGTCGCTTCTGTCAGAGCCTGATAGTTGCTGCCCACCATCGCCATCTGCAGGCCGTTGCCGGCACCACGAATGCGAAGGCTGTTCGGCTGCATGGCGTTGCCGCGCAGTGCTGGCACCTTGTTGGCAGCCGATGTGACATCCGCAGCGATCTGGTTCTGCGTCCGCTCGCGATCAGCCCACGGCGCGAGCGTCAGAACCATGAAGCCCGTATTGGACGAACCGTTCATGCCGGTAATGGAATAGATGTTGCGGATTTCTCCACTGTCGCGAAGCGGCTGAAGATTCTCTTCGATCCGCTGCAACTGATCGCGCGTATATTCCAGGCTGACGCCCTGCGGAGCCGTAACGCGCATCATGATCGACGAGCGGTCTTCACGCGGGGTCAACTCATTCTGGATCATGCCGAAGGCAATCCACGACAGGCCCGAGAAACCGAGAGCAACTACAATCACAATAAGCGGATTGTTGAGGCACGATGAAAGGGTGGACTTGTAGGTAGAGGCAAAGACATTGCCGAACCATGCAAGCGGCCCAGTCGGTTCTTTCAGGCCATGCTTCAGCATTCTGGACGCGAGCATCGGGCAAAGTGTCAGGGCCACGACCGAGGACAATCCGACAGCGAAGGCGAGTACGAAACCGAATTCGCGGAACAGACCACCAAGCTGGCCCGGCAGGAACGATAGCGGAATGAAAACTGCTGCCAGCGTCGCGGTCGTCGCCAGAACCGCGAAAAACACTTCCTGAGTACCAAGGACCGCGGCCGCGCGTGGCCCCATACCCTCTGCACGGCGGCGCACGATATTTTCAAGAACGACGATGGCATCATCGACGACCAGACCCGTCGCCAGCACGATGGCAAGCAGCGTCAGGATGTTGATCGAGAAGCCGACCATATAGATGGCAACGAGTGTACCAACCAGCGCAACCGGCATGGTGATTGCCGGAATAAGCGTCGCCCGCCAGTCACGAAGGAAGAGGTAGAGGACAACGACAACGATCAGCGCAGAAAGCCCTAGCGCCAGTTCGACTTCGTGCAACGCTCCTTCGATGAAGACGGCGTCATCACTGGTGACGACGACACGCGTTCCCTCGGGAAGGTTTGGCGTCATGGCATCAACCGCAGCCTTTACGCCTGTCGAAATATTGAGGGTGTTGGACTGCGCCTGACGGATGACGCCGAGACCAACGCCCTGCACACCGTTGGACCGCAGCGAAGTGGATTCATCGTCCGCACCGAGCATGACAGTCGCAACGTCGCGGAGGCGAATATTGTCCTTGATAAGCAGATTGGAAAAATCCTCCGGTTTGGTCAGGCTTGCCGTTGCACGCACGACGATGTCCTGCGTCGTGCTTTTCAGCGACCCGGCCGGGACGTCCAGCGCGGCACTGGCCAGCGCATTGGACACGTCCGTTACCGTCAGCCCCCGGCTTGCCAGAGCCGCCTGATTGAGATCGACGCGGAAGACTTTTTCCTGATCGCCGTAAAGCTCGACATCGGCCACGCCGTCGACAGAGGCCAACCGGTCGATGATCTCGTCATCCACCAGCTTGGTCAGGTCTTCCATGCTGAGCGTAGAAGATGTGACAGCCAGGCGCATGATCGGCTGGCTATCAGAATCCGCCTTGATGATCTGCGGCTCGTCGGCATCGTCAGGCAACTGGTTCGTTACGCGGCCAATGGCATCGCGCACATCGTTCGCTGCAACGGCCAGATCGACATTGTCGCCAAATTCAAGCGTCACACGGCTGGTGCCGAACTGCGACTGGGACGAGATCGTCTTGACGCCGCTGACGCGCGCCACAGCACCTTCAATCGTCTGCGTGACTTCCTGGTCGATCGTTTCGGGAGCGGCGCCGTCATAGGTTGTACGAACACTGATAACAGGACGATCGACATCCGGCAATTCGCGGACTTCGACACCCACAAGCGCTGCAAGCCCGGCCACGACGAGAAGCGTATTGATCACCGCTGCCAGAATGGGGCGGCGAACGAAGAGCGCAGTGAAGGCGAGTTTTGAATCCTGACCGGACGGCGGCGTCTGTGCTGTCATTGGCTGGCAACCTCCGCCGGTTTTTCATTGGCGACACGCACGGCACCGCCCTCTCTCACACGCTGCAGCCCTTCAGTGACAACGGGCTCACCCTGCGCCAATTCACCCCTCACCAGAACGGCATCGGGGTTGCGCTGCACGATCTGCACCCGCACCTTGGAGGATTTTCCCTCGGCAACGCGCCAGACGTAAGACCCGTCAGCATCCCACTGAACAGCCAGAGGATCGACCGAGGCATAGGCCTCGCCGCTGAAATGCATGGTGACGCCAAATGACATGCCGGCGCGCAACTCATCCTTCGCATTGTCAAAACGGGCACGAATCCGGATCGTGCGGCTCGCTTCATCGACCCGGTTATCAACCGCCTCGATTTCACCCTTGAAGGTTTCCCCAGGCCGCGAGATCGATGTGGCGTCCACCGGCATACCAACCGATATCGCTGTCGTGAAGCGTTCCGGGGCCCAGAAATTGACAAGAATTCTGGAGCGATCGTCGATGCTGACAATGCTCGACTGCGTCGTTACGTTATCTCCGATGTTCACCGCGACGATACCGGCAATGCCATCGATGGGAGCGACGATGTCACGGCGCCTGAGGTTGAGTTCCGCGGTGCTGAGTGCAAGTTTTGCAGCCTCCTCGCCAATCTGGGCATCGAAGACATCGAGACGCGACATCGACTTCAGATTCTTGTAGGAATTCGACTTCTCGATTGCGCTCTTCAAAGCCACCTGTGCCTTGTCGCGCTCGATCACCTGCTCGTCGTCATCCAGCCGCGCCAGCACCTGGCCCTTTTTGACCTTGGCACCCGAAGAAATGAGGATTTCCGAAATCGTGCCTGAGGTCTGCGGCATGACGACGACGGACTGAATGGCTTCGCCGTTACCGATGGCATTCAAACGGTCATTGACCGTGCCCTGCTTCACAGGCGCGGTAACGACCAATGTTGCGTTTCCGCCGCTACGGCCTGCACCGCCATTCTGGCCTGGTTTTGCAGCCTGCCCGGGGGTGGCCTGCGCCACCTCGACTGGAGCAGCTTTCTCGGCGCCAATGCCGAAACTTGCGAGCACATTTCGGGCGTCGGGCGAAACAAACGCCCAAAAACAGAGCCCCGCCCCAACGACGGCAAGGCTGACACCCACCTGTTTCCAGACCCGCATATATCTCTCCGATTGATCCGCACAGCAGTATTGTTTCCGGTCGATGATAATCACCGGGATTAATTGCAGTATTCCCACTTGCCAGTTTCAAGGCAACGCACAAATACGTTCCTTACGTAATTGTAATTTGAATGGTTTTATGGCCGTACCGACAGGGCATCGCATTGCCATCGCAAATATCTGCTGTTGCGGTAATCTCCCGATCCATTGCCCTACGAAGCAATGACGACAGGAGGAAACAGTGAGCACCGTAGAAAAACACCCAAATCCTGAAACAGATCCGCGCGTCAAAGCAGTCTTCGACGACATCCGCGCCACCCGGAAATCGGATTTCATCAACAATATGTGGCTCTATCTCGCCTTCGATGCCGACCTTCTGGAAAAGACCTGGGCCGAGGTTAAAGCGGTTATGGCGACGCCGTCAGCGCTCGATCCCCTCGTCAAGGAAATGCTTTACATCGCAGTTTCGGTGACCAATGGATGCTCTTATTGTGCTCACTCCCACACGGCGGCGGCAAAAGCCAAGGGCATGACTTCAGCCGAACATGCGGATTTGCTGCGGGTGATTGCTCTTGCCGCCAAGACAAACCAGCTTGCGACGGCGCTGCAGGTGCCCGTTGACCCTGCCTTCGACGCAGATAAACCCGCCTGATCGAAAAATGCCTTGGAATAGGCGTTTTGGCGGGCGATACCGGAATAAAAGCAGAACGTGGTTCTGGCCTTTACATCCCGAATCACTACATTGGGCCGCATGAGCAAAAGTTTCGACGATATGCCGTTCTTCGATGAAGAACCCTCCGAGCCACGCCGTCAGTCACCAGCAGCCCCCTCCGCTGGTGGACTGGGCATCGCTGCGCGCGCCATGGCAGCCCGCGATCAGGCTCGTCCCGCTCCCGATTATCTGTCCGGTCTCAACCCCGAACAGCGTGAAGCGGTGGAAACGCTGGATGGCCCGGTCCTCGTTTTGGCTGGTGCAGGCACCGGCAAGACCCGCGTTCTGACGACACGTATTGCCCATATCCTGGCGACCGGCAGAGCCTATCCAAGCCAGATCCTTGCGGTGACCTTCACCAACAAGGCCGCCCGCGAAATGAAGGAGCGTATTGGCGTTCTGGTCGGCGGCGCTGTCGAAGGCATGCCGTGGCTCGGCACCTTCCATTCCATCGGTGTGAAACTGTTGCGACGCCATGCCGAACTCGTAGGCTTGAAAACCGACTTCACCATTCTCGATACCGACGATGTCGTCAGACTTCTGAAGCAGCTTATTCAGGCCGAAGGTCTTGATGACAAGCGCTGGCCGGCAAAACAGTTCGCCGGCATGATCGACAACTGGAAGAACAAGGGGCTGACACCGCCCGATATTCCGGAAGGTGACAGCCGCGCGTTTGCGAATGGAAAAGGTCGTGAACTCTACGCTGCCTATCAGGCGCGATTGAAGACATTGAATGCCTGTGACTTCGGCGACCTTCTTCTGCATCCCATCAGCATCTTCCGCCGCCATGCGGATATCCTGAAGGACTATCACCAGAAGTTCCGATATATTCTCGTTGACGAGTATCAGGACACCAACACGGCCCAATATATGTGGCTGCGGCTGCTGGCGCAGCGCGCCAAGGGTGAGACGCAGAACGTTTGCTGCGTTGGCGACGACGACCAGTCGATCTATGGCTGGCGCGGTGCGGAAGTGGACAACATTCTGCGCTTCGACAAGGATTTTCCAGGCGCCAAGGTCATCAAGCTCGAACGCAACTATCGTTCGACCGAGCATATTCTGGGCGCAGCCGGGCATCTGATCGCCCACAATGAAGGCCGTCTCGGTAAGACACTGTTCACCGAAAAAAGTAGCCCGGATGACGAAAAGGTCGTCGTGCACGCAGCCTGGGACTCGGAAGAGGAAGCCCGTGCGGTTGGCGAGGAAATCGAGCAGCTTCAGCGCAAGAACCACAAACTCAACGACATGGCGATTCTGGTCCGCGCCTCGTTCCAGATGCGCGAATTCGAAGACCGCTTTGTCACGCTTGGCTTGAACTATCGCGTCATCGGCGGCCCGCGCTTCTATGAGCGCATGGAGGTTCGCGATGCCATGGCCTATTTCCGGATGGTCTGCCAGCCGGCGGATGATCTTGCCTTCGAACGGATCGTCAACACGCCCAAACGTGGCCTTGGCGACACGACGATCCGCGCGCTTCACGATTATGCCCGCGCCCGCGACATTCCGATGCTGGCGGCAGCAGCCGATATCATTGAAACCGATGAGTTGAAGCCTAAAGCACGCAAAGCGCTGTTCGATGTCGTACAGGATTTCCGCCGCTGGCAGGGCCTGCTCGAAAACACCGAACATACGGCGCTTGCCGAACAGATCCTGGACGAAAGCGGCTACACGGCCATGTGGCAGGCGGATAAATCTGCGGAAGCGCCGGGCCGGCTCGAAAACCTCAAGGAACTGATCCGTTCCATGGAAGCCTTCGAAAGCATGCGTGGCTTCCTCGAACATGTCGCTCTTGTCATGGATGCCGAGCAAAACGAGGAGCTCGACGCCATCTCCATCATGACCTTGCACTCGGCCAAGGGGCTGGAATTCGACACCGTCTTCCTGCCCGGCTGGGAAGAAGGTCTGTTCCCGCACCAGCGCGCCCTCGACGAAGGCGGTCGCTCCGGTCTGGAGGAAGAACGGCGCCTTGCTTATGTCGGCATCACCCGCGCCAAGAAACTCTGCCACATCTGGTTCGTCTCGAACCGACGCATTCATGGCCTGTGGCAATCCACCCTGCCCTCGCGTTTCCTCGACGAATTGCCTCCGGCGCATGTCGATGTTGCCGCTTCCGACAGTAATTACGGAGGATACGGCGGGCGCGGTGGCTATGGCCAGTCACGCTTCGACAAGGCAGATCCATTCGCGAACAACTATTCCACGCCGGGCTGGAAACGTGCCCAGCAGAACCGGTCCGATGCCACCCGTGACAATTGGGGCACGCGGTCCGGGCATGCGGTCGAGCGCATCGGCTACGGCGAAAGCGGTCCTCGCACCCGCACCATCGACGGTGAACTGGTGGCGAAATCTGTCGCAGACACGCCATCCAGATTTTTTGTTGGGGACCGTGTGTTCCATCTCAAATTCGGCAATGGCAATATTGTCGCGATAGAGGGGAACAAACTGACGATCGATTTTGACCGCGCCGGACAAAAGCGTGTCCTGGATGGGTTTGTGGAAAAAGCATGAAAACCGAAGAAAAGTTTTGATACAAAACTTTTCGCGTAGCCATGAGTTCAGCGCTGCAATAAAGAAAATGCCGACATAGATGCGCAAACTTGGTGAGGGCTGTTTTGCACATATTGCCGACTAGCAAGAAAAAGCTCGCGGTTTTCCTCATCAATATGGATGGTGCGAAAAAACGCCTTGAGGATATGACGTCCCGCCTCGAGGCTGCTGGACTGACTGCGGACCGTATTCCCGGTGTTAACGGCAGGGAACTGAACTATCCCATCCCGGAATTCAGCGAAATCTCCTATATGCTGATGCACGGTCGCCGCACCTCGCCACCGGAAATCGGTTGTTATCTCAGCCACATCGCCTGCGTCCGCAAGTTTCTCGAAACTGACGCTGATCTCGCCTTGATCCTGGAAGATGACGTCGCCTTCGAGCCTGACTTCGTGGAATCGCTCGATCAGGCATCTCTCTTTGGCAATGACTGGGATTTGTTGCGCCTGACCACCGTCAGCAATGGGCGGAAATTTCCGTTCCGCACACTTCCCAATGGTCGCTCGCTGGCGATCGCGCTGACGCGGGAAAAGGGATCGGGCGCCTATCTCGTCAATCGCAAAGCGGCAAATTGGATATCAAGGCTGGTGCCGATGCGGCTCGCCTACGATATTGCCTTCGATCTGGAATATCTTTCCGGCATCAAGGCCGCTTTCATCGCACCGCTTTGCGCGACGCAGGATGCGGATGGCGAAAGCCAGATTCAGAACAATCTGCGCATCTATCGCCTGCCGCGATGGCGATATTTCACAGTACTTCCTTACCGCGCCTACCTGGAAACAAGCCGATTCATCGTCAGGGGTGTTCGCCTGGCGTTTGCAAAACTTCGTGTTGCGCTGGAACGCGGAAAACCGGTCAGGAAAGGACTGGCCGGCTAGGCACCTCAGACCTCTCCCGGTGTGAAACCGATGAGATAGATTGCCGCGACAACAGCGGCGACGATGAAGATGGAAATGACGAAAATCGTCATTCGTTTAAGGGGCTTGCGTGTCGTCTTTTGCATGGGACGATAACGGCCCGCCGTCGGCATTTGTTCCACACGCGATGACATGCCGGGAAAACCCGGAAATTTGTTTCCTCTTCAACGGCATATCGGTTAGAGCTGAATCACATCTCCAGCTAGTCTCCGGCTTCCCATGACTGACACGACGCATCCCCGTCTCAATCCGCTCCACCTTGCTGCCGCTTTCGCCAGCGGTTGTCTTCTGACGCTGATGGTGCACTTCAATGGCCAGCTTGCCCATTATGGAAACGCGCTGTTTTCGTCCTGGACAGCCCATGGCACCGGCACGGTAGCAGCATTGATCTATCTGGCGATCCTGCGTGGAAGGACCGAAGTGGACGGAACAGCCAAGCCGAAGGCACCGCTTTGGGCCTATTGTGGTGGTGTCGTCGGCGCGGCAATCGTCATACTCACCTCCACTGCCGTCAACTCGCCGCTGGCGCTGTCGGGCACTATCGCACTTGGGCTCGGCGGACAGGTGATTTTCAGTCTTCTGGCGGATCTCCTCGGTCTTTTCGGCCTTCCGAAACGACGCCCGGATATGCGCGACATGGCTGCTGTCGCGCTGATCCTCGGCGGCAGCGCGCTCATCATTCTTGTCGGGAGAGCATCATGATCCTCTGGATAGCGATGGCTTTCACGGGCGGTCTTTTCGTGGCACTGAGCCGCCAGATCAACGGTCGGCTCAGCCTTTCCAACTCACCGCTGATTGCATCGTTCTGGAACCATATCGTCGGCTTTGTTGTGCTGACGATCATCGGGCTGATCTTTGGCGGTCTGATACCGCCGGGTGCAGCCGATGCACCTTGGCTCGCCTTCATCGGGGGGCCGATCGGCGTGGTTTTCATTGCGTCGGGAAGCTGGCTCATCCCCCGTATCGGCGCAGTCAACACCGCCCTGCTGGTCATCAGCGGTCAGATGGTCTCAGGTGTTTTGCTGGATCTTTTCAGTGAGAACCCACCGAATATGTGGCCAAGCGCACTCGGTATCCTGCTGATCCTGGGTGGAATGATGCTGACCCAGCGGCGCGGCAAGTAGGACGTTCTAACGCCGATCTCTACCGCAGACGCCTGTGTCTTGTCGCAACAAGGTCAGGAGTCCGACCCACGCGAGAACATGTCGAGCAGTGTCTTGCCGCTTTTCGCGCCGCCATTACCACCGGTGCTGGCCAGTGTGGGGCGGTTGCCGTTCAGCTTCGGCACCACGACCATGCGCTTCACCTCACCGCGCTTGAACGCTGCGAGGAAGCGTGAGTAATCGCGGAACACGACGCAACCATTCGATTCACCACGTTTCGCCAGCATGTAGGTATGTGCCAGCAGACCGTTGCGGCCGTGCGGATTGACACCGTTTTCCGGCGTCAGGCGAATGGCTTCCACACCATGAAATAACGCTTCGCGCATGGTCAGCTTGTAGCTGGATGGCGGCGTGGAACCACGCATCTTCACGTGAACATACTCAGGATTGTCGCGCATCTTGCCGATACCAGAGTGCGCTTCGAGCTTCTCACCATTCGGCATATGCACGACACCGGAAGAGATATCGTAGATAGCAGTTCCACCGCCGCGATCCGGCCATGGAACAGCATCCATCTTGCTGGGCTCACGCACCGGATTGTCGGGCTTTGCGAATGCAAGCATCGCACCCGTACTCTGCTTCGGCTGCGCGGGGGCACGGGCCGGCACCGGAACCTCGGCAATTTGTGAGGACTGATCCTGGGTTTTCGGCAAAGCCGGACGTGGCGACGGTTCGACAGTTTCCGCAGCAGCCAGTTCCGGCCGGAAACTCGGCAACGGAACATCGTTGGGAAGCACAGTGCTGGCTTCTTCTTCAATCTGCGGCCGTGCTAGAGCAACCTCAAAGGCAGGGTGTTCGGCGACAGGACCGCGATAAGCGACTTCAGAGGTCCGACCCAGGGCAGAATCGACGATGGCTGCCGGTTTCAGAGCAGCAACCTCTCGGACATGCGCCTGCGCTTTCGCGTTGGCGGCAGCACCGAAACGGTCGGTAAACTCCTTCGAATTGATCTGAGGCGCCAGGCTCGCAAGACGCTGCGCCTTTTCATTGCCACGGCCCTGATCATTCAGGCGGGAAAATTTGCGGACGTGAATGTTCCGTTCCGCGGTCTCGACAATTGCGGTTTCAGCCGATCCCAGCCGGGCAACAAGTGTCTTTTCGAAATTGCCGACACCATGTGAGGCAGCCGCCATGGTATGCAGAGACGCAAAGGCCGTGATCGCACACAGGCCTGCAAATGCTCCGCCGGCCAGGAGGGCCGAAATACGGCCAAGAGATGAGGATTTTCCTCTCTTGGCGGAAGACACACCGGCAAGGCCGGAGCCACTATAGGCTGCAGCAGAAAACGCCATGATACTCGTTACTCGAACCGTTCACGCAGATCCGGCTGAAGCCGGAGGAAATTTGGGGTATCCGAATCGCGGACAATGATCTCGCCGGTTTCGGAACTGACTGGTTCGAAGCATGACGAATTATGGTAACCAAATCCTTTACGTGCCCCTGAAAAAACATGTCATCAAGATCAGCGCATTAAGGCGACAGGTCGTGCGGCATATCTTTTCCGTACCCTGAAGGGACAGAGCACCTTCTTCGCCGCGTGGTCAGGTAACGGGCGACTTGGCCGAAAATTTGCTGCAATTGCGGCAGGACCGGGACAAGTGTCATTGACACTCTGCGCCGAATGCCTCTTGCCAGAAGGCGGTTCATAAAGGACTTGATCGAAAAATCGTGGCTTGGCATCCTCCTGGTAACAATTCGGGAGGTCCATCATGAAGGCTCTGTTGCTCATCGATATTCAGAACGGTTTTTGCCCTGGCGGTAATCTTGCCGTTGCTGATGGTGACAAGGTGGTCCCGGTCGCCAACGCCTTGATCGACAATGGCGGATATGACCTCATCGTCGCCTCGCAAGACTGGCATCCGGAAAACCACGGCAGTTTCGCATCTCAACATCCCGGCAAAAAGCCTTTCGACATGGGTGAACTGTCCGGAAAACCACAAATGATGTGGCCAGATCATTGCGTGCAGGGAACGGCAGACGCCGAATTCCATCCCGACCTGAAGACGGAAGCTTTCGACTATATCCAGCAGAAGGGCGAGAACCCTGCTGTCGACAGCTATTCCGCCTTTCGCGACAACGACCAGTATGCGGCAACAGGTCTTGCCGACTATCTTAGCCGCCAGGGCGTTACCGTACTGGATATCTGTGGCCTGGCGACGGACTATTGCGTCAGCTTCTCCGTTCTTGACGCCATCGACATGCTCCCTGGCGTCAAGGTTCGATTTATCGAGGACGCAAGTCGCGGAATTGACCCCAAAGGCATAAAGACCGCGATCGCCTCCATGCAGGCGAAGGGCGCAACGACCATTAAAAGCCGGGACATATTGCGCGCCTGATCGCACCCAGGCACAGGCCACGTACCGACCCAGTCTTTATTGCTGATGAAGGCTGACTGTCATTGGGCAAGGACAACAAATCCATTTCCGGACGATGCGGCGACAATCCCCTTCATGTTCAAGGGAATCAATCGATCCATTCATCCAATTCGTTTGCCATCCAGCATGCGGGGTTATAGGAGCAGCGTCATCAGGAGTTATCACAGATGTTTGACGCAGATTTTCGCGAAGGCCTTCGAAACGGCCTTCCGATTGCCCTTTCCGCCGCGCCCTTCGGTGCTCTTTTTGGCGCCGTTGCCGTGGACAATGGTCTGAGCGTGGTCGAGGCAACCATTATGAGCGGCACCGTTTATGCGGGTGCCAGCCAGCTTGTCGGCATAGAACTGTTCGGCCAGAAGGTTGCGCCGTGGTTGATCGTGCTCTCGGTTTTTGCGGTCAACTTCCGTCATATCCTCTATTCCGCGGCCATCGCGAAGATGATTGCGCACTGGAGCTTTGCCCAAAAGACGGCAGGCTTTTTCCTTCTCGTCGACCCGCAATTCGCCGAAGCCGTCAGGCGGTATGAAAACGGTCAGACGCTTGGATTTTCCTGGTATGTTGGTTTTGCCACGCCAGTCTATGTATTCTGGCTTGCGATGACGATCATTGGCGCATCGCTCGGCAACCTGATCGGCGATCCCAAAGCGATTGGCCTGGATGTCCTCCTGCCGATCTACTTCATGGGCATGGTCCTGAGCTTCAGAACACGCGCCAATTTTTACCCCGTCATGTTGGCAAGCGCGGTCGGAGCCACGGCTGCCTATCATTTCGTTGGATCACCCTGGCATGTCAGCCTTGGAGCGCTCGTCGGCATCCTCGTTGCAGTTCTCTACCCGCCGTCGCCGGACACGAGCGGCGCGAACGAGGGAGAAAACCGATGAGCGACATTTTTCATGCTGACACGCTCCTGCTGATTGCCCTCGCGGCCATCGCCACCTATCTGACGCGAATTGGTGGTTACGTGTTGATGACACGCATGAAGTCCATTCCACCACGAATGGAGGCGGGCCTGAATGCCGTTCCCGTCGCGGTTCTCACCACGCTCGTCGCACCCGCCTTTTTCGAAGGCGGATACGAGGTCAAGATCGGAATGGTTGCCGCGCTGATTGTCTGCCTGCGTTTTCAGGGACTGACCATGCTCGTGGCTGGCTGGGCGGTTGTCATCGCCCTGCGCCATTTCGTTATCGCATAAGGGGCTTTGTGGCCTCTACCAGCCATGCCTTCACGTTTGCATCGCTTATCAGCGGCGAAACCTTTTCGGACACGGTGGCGTGGTAAGCATTCAGCCACTCCAGTTCCTCGTCGGTCAAAAGTGACGTAACGATCAGTCGGCGATCGATCGGGCACCAGGTCAGCGTCTCGAATGACAGCATCGGCTGATCGCCACCCTCCACATCTTCCGCCTGACGGACATAAATCAGGTTCTCGATACGGATGCCGAAAGCGCCGGGTCGATAATAACCGGGCTCGTTCGACAGGATCATGCCGGGCAGCAGTTCCTGTGTTGCAAGCCGCGAGATACGCTGTGGCCCTTCATGAACAGAAAGGTAAGAGCCGACACCATGCCCGGTTCCGTGCGCGTAATCGGCACCGGCTTTCCACAAAGCGATACGCGCCAGAGGGTCGAGATCGCATCCGCGCGATCCCTTTGGAAACTTCGCCAGGCTGATAGCAATCATGCCTTTGAGTACCAGCGTGAAAAAGCGCTTCTGTTCGTCCGGCACGGAGCCGATCGCAACCGTGCGCGTGATATCTGTGGTTCCATTGACATATTGTGCACCGGAATCGACGAGGAACATCTCGCCATCCTTGAGAGCACGATCGCTCTCCGTCGTCACCCGGTAGTGAATGATCGCGGCATGTTCCCCTGCCCCGGAAATCGTATCGAACGAGACATCCTTGAGCGGGTTCTGCATGGCCTGCCCCACCCGTGCGCGTGCCGCCTCAAGCGCTTTTACGGCCTCGATCTCGCTGATGCTGCCCGGTTTCTGGCTGTCCAGCCAGCAGAGATATTCGACCATCGCCGCACCATCCTGAACGTGCGCCGCCGCAGAGCCGGCAAGCTCCGCTTCGTTCTTGCAGGCGCGCGGCAACCGGACGGGATCGACCGCCTCGACAAGATCGCCACCAGCCGCGGTGATTGCACGGGTCAGGGCAACGGGCGCCAGATCGATATCGACCATCACACGCCCACCAGCGCTGGCAATGGCATGCAGGCGTGGTTCGATCTGGGACGGTGGCAACTGCGTCGCAAGCTGTGCCAGATAAGCCTCGACCTCGATCCCGGTTTTCCGCTTATCGAGGAAAATATCGGCCTTTCCATCCGCATAAATGATGGCACGTGCCAGCGGGTGCGGTGTGTGTGGAACGTCGTTGCCGCGAATATTGAAGATCCAGGCAATCGACGACGGGTCCGTCACCAGCGCGGCCTGAGCGCCTTTTGACTGTACCGTCTCGGCTACCGCGGCGATCTTGTCTTTCGCGAGCTTGCCGGTAAAGGCATCCGGCTGGATCGTCACCGGTTCCAGCGGCTCGGACGGACGACCTTCCCACAGTGCATCCAGCGGGTTCTTTTCCAACAGAACCACCTTGCCACCCTTGCCGACCAAGGTTTTTTCAAAACGCTTCAGCTCCGCATCGGTGTGGAGCCAGGGATCGATGCCAAGACGAAAGCCTTGCTGGGCATGTTCCGATAACCAGATCGATGGCGGAGCACCGACGAGATCGCCGCCGCTGAAGACAGATTGATCGACCTGCGACGTCAACTGCGTCGTGTAACGGCCATCAACGAAAACGACCGCTTGATCGCGCGTGACAAGCACAATCCCCGCAGACCCTGTAAAGCCCGTCAACCAGGCCATCCGTTCCGATGCCTCAGGCACATATTCGCCCTGATATTCATCGGCGCGCGGCACCAGAAAACCATCGATCCCCAAAGCATCGAAGCGGGCACGAAGGGCGTCAACGCGGGCCTTGCCGAATTGCGGCGCGGATTTGTTTTCGAAGGTCTGGAACATGAGTGTTTTCCGGATGCTGTCATCTTGATGTGGTGATTGGCATGACCGGCAAAGCGGTCACGGCAGCCGACAATGGCATGCCGGCAGACAACGTTTCAAGCAATGAAATTGGCACAAAAAATATGCATTACGCATTCCATTAGTCATACATTGGATCGACAGACATGCGAAATACGCATACCTACCGTGAAATCAGACCCCTAACCAAGCAAAATGGCATCGCTTATATTCAGATCATCGAGCGGGGAGACAAACTTCTCCGTACAACCAAGGATTTGAAAAATGGCAAAGTCTTTCCTCCGCACGGCTTTCGATCGCGTTATTGAAGCACGCGAGCGTCAGGTAAGCCGCCACGTCGACGCAGCCCTGCTCAACCTCGACGACAAGTCGCTCGAAGCGCTTGGCATGAACCGCGCAGAGCTTCGCCGCAAGGCAAAGTCCAGCTACGTATTCTGATTGCCTCCAGGCGCGGATCTCCTCCCTCCACCGCGTCTGAGACTGGAATACGTGTACCCGCTTGAGTTCCTCCTCCTCGACTCGCGGGTTAGATCAGCAAGACTGATCACAGGCGGCGCGAAAGCGCCGCCTTTTTTATGCTGTGAAGAAGAGTTCAGTCCTTGCGAAGATGCAGTGTGACCCAGCCGTTGCGCCAGATCGTGCGGACATGCGAGAGCCGCGCGCCGTTATAGGCGGCAAGCACCTTCCAGCGTTGCGACGCCAGAATTCCAGACAGAATGACCGTACCGCCCGGCGCCAGGTGCGAAACGAGCTGTGGTGCCATCTTGATCAACGGCCGCGCCAGAATATTGGCGATGATCAGGTCAAACGGGCCGTGTCTGCGAAACGCATCGGAATGGAAACCTGGAGCGGTCTCCAGCGTCATACCGGAAGCAATACCGTTCAAACGAACGTTTTCCTTTGCGACCTTGACGGCAATCGGATCGATATCGGTGGCAAGAACCGGGATCGGCCGCATCTTGCGAACGGCAATTGCCAGCACGCCGCTACCGGTGCCGAGATCGAGCGCGTTGCGAACCGTGCGGGCGCGAAGCACATCTTCGATCATTTCCAGGCAGCCGGCCGTCGTGCCGTGGTGACCGGTACCGAATGCCTGTCCGGCCTCGATTTCGATCGCAAGATCGTTGGCCCGAACCTTGTCGCGATCGTGCGAGCCATGAACGATGAAACGCCCTGCCCGAACGGGCTTCAGGCCTTCAAGCGACTTCGCGATCCAGTCGATATCCGGGACAGCTTCCTGTTCAATGACGAGGCCGGAGAAAGCGGGCTCGAGCAGCGCTGCGAAGCGCTCGCGATATTCCTCCTCCTCCTCAGCCATGAGATAGATCGACGCTTCCCAGATGTCGCGTTTCTCGTCCACTTCGGTCGTGGCGATCGCAACATCCTCTTCGCCGAAATAATCCGACATGAGATCGAGAATTTCACCGGCCTTGATTTCGGTCGTGGTGACGTAAAGTCGAATTTCGCTCACGGCGGGCTGCTTTCCTTGGCTGCGGGTCTGCGTTTGCCTTTGCCACAAAAAACCCGCAAGTCCAATAACCCAGCGTGAAACTCGGCTCGGTTTTGTCCGCGACGCGATGTATTTGCGACTTAGCTTTTCAGAAGATTTTTCAGCTTCTCAACGGCAACATCAGGGTTTTCACCATAAGCGATGGTCGACACAAAGCGTGAATTCGCATCGAGCAGGATCACCGATGCCGTATGATCCATCGTGTAGTCACCGTTCGGATCCTTATCATCGACCGGCACCTTCTTGGCATAGATGCGATAGCCTTTGAGCGTCTCTGCAATCCGCTCGGGCGAACCGGTGACACCGATAATCCGCTTTGAGACATTCGAGACGTATTGCTGCATGATTTCAGGTGTATCCCGCTCGGGATCGACGGAGATGAAATAGGCCTGCATCTTGTCACCGGCCGGGTCGACCTGCTCCATCCAGCCATTCAGCTCGAAAAGCGTCGTCGGGCAGACCTCAGGGCAATGGGTGAAACCGAAGAAAAGAGCAGTTGGCTTGCCGGAGAAGTTCTTCTCAGTAATCGTCTGACCATTCTGGGCCGTCAGTTCGAAGGGCACGCCGTAAGGCGCCTCCACCATCTGCTCACGCGACTTGGTCATTTCCAGCGTCAGCCAGCCAATGACACCGCCAAGAACGACGACAACGGCCCACAATGCGATGCGAATATTTCTCATGTTTCGATCCTGCCCATCAGCGAATACCGCCGACCTTCGCCGTCTGGATAATCAACCGTGACAGCGGCCGCAAATCAACTCGACGTATTTCCGCCGACCGCGCTGATTTGTCACAAACATTCGACGCCGATCAATCTCTCAGAAACACCAGGAAATTCCGCTCTGGACGGCGGAAAGGAAAATGTCCGTACCATGCTTCACCCATCCGTCGAACGTCAGAAGCACGACGGCCAATCCGGCAGCGGTCGCGATGCCGGCAAGCGCAAATTTAAGCGGACTGGAAAGAAGTTCGTTCATGACAACGATTATAACCGGCTTTCTGCCACGCGAGAACACCCAAAAATACGTGCCGTTTCGAGGCACATCGGCGCAAATGTTAGGGAATGTTTAAAAGCTTGCAGCGCATTATCGCCGCCAGCGGTTTTCAAGCACCGACATGATGTCCTCCGGGGAAACTCCCGCTACCGCATAGAGCCTCCATATCACACAGGCCTGCCAGAGAGCCATCAGGGGAAAGTTCCGGCCATGTCCAACGCCATCAAGCAATCCGGCGCGTATCTCGAAATCGTTTCCTTCCATCTCGGCGATCAGGAATTCTGCATCGACATCATGGCGATCCGCGAAATCCGCGGCTGGGCGCCGGTTACGCCGATGCCGCACACACCGCCCTACGTCTTGGGCCTCATCAACCTGCGTGGCGCCGTCATCCCTGTCATCGACATGGCAGGCCGCCTCGGCATGAAGATGACCGAACCGTCCGAACGTTCCGCCATCATCGTCACCGATATTGGCGGCAAGCTTGTCGGCCTGCTGGTAGAGCAGGTCTCCGACATGATGACCATCCGCTCGGAAGATCTGCAGCCGGCACCAGATATCATCCCTGAAGAACAGCGCAGTTTCTGCCGCGGCATCGTCGCACTGGAAAAAAGCATGGTCTGCTTCCTCAACCTCGACACCGTCATTGCTGACGAGTTGGCGCGCGAAGCCGCCTGACGGGACCAAACAAAAAATCGAGATTGATTTGAACGGCAGGCCTCACGGCTTGCCGTTTTTCCATGTGACCGGCTGATTGTAGAGCGGCACCGTGGAGATCGCCATCTTGGCAGAACCGTCTGTCAGTTCCCTGGCGTGGATAAGATAGATCAGGGTGTCATTCGTCTTGTCGTAGACACGGCTGACAACAAGCTTTTTCCAGACCAGAGACATGCCCTGCCGAAAAACCTCTTCACCGCCCTTGGACAGATTGATGTCGCCAATCTCGACCGGGCCGGTCTGGCTGCAGGAAATGGCATTGTTCGACGGATCTTCAAACCAGTTGCCATTTTTCAGCCGGTCGATGACACCACGTTCGAAATAGGTGACGTGGCACGTCACCCCACTGATTTTGGGATCGGCGATAGCCTCGACGACAATGTCGTTGCCGATCCAGTCGACCCCGACCTCGCCAACGACTTCGGAATGCGCGACTGTCACCGGTAGCACAGCCAGAAATCCTGCAAAAAGCGACAGCAAACCCTTCGTCTTCATCGCATGTTCTCCATTGCACCCAGATGAAAGATAGGAAGTCCGACCGGTCAGGCAACCCGCGAAGCGACGCGTTTTTTCATGCTGCACGGCTCGTAGCCGGTGGCCGTCAGCCGACCGGCTACCATGCCGATCCTGTCCGGCACCTCGCGAATATCCGCAACCTTGAGTGCCTTTGTTGCAGCGATCGCGGCTGCAGCGCAAACCACGGCATCTTCCGCCGCATTGTGATGCACAAAACGAAGCTTAAGATGATCGGCGATGACGTTGAGTTTGTGAGATGGCAGTTGCGGCCACACGCGCTGGGAAATCTTGACGCTGCACAAATAGGACAAGCGCGGATAACGCTGCCGATATTTGTCGAATGAAGCCCGCATGACGCTGAAATCGAAGGCTGCGTTGTGGGCAATCATTGTGGCGTCGTGAAAATCGTCAATGAACTCTTCCATGACGTCCGGGAACTCCGGCGCATCCTCGACATCAGCCGGACGAATGCCGTGAACGGCAATATTGAAAGGCGAAAACCGCATGTCCTTCGGCCGGATGAGCCGCTCCTCGACCCGGACGATCTCACCCTGTTCTATCCATGCCAATCCAACGGAGCAGGCGCTTCCCCTCTCCTCATTGGCGGTTTCGAAGTCGATGGCGATGGTTTTCAAGAGTGATTCCCGTTCTTTCAGCATCCCGGCATAAACCGGTTTCGCCTCAAAGAGAACCGTCAGTGGCTGAGCCGGCCTCGGAAAGCATCCAGTCTCTCAACTTCACGAGATCGGGATTATCCAGCGCCCGTTGCGGGAAAACGAGGAAATAGGCCAGCGTGCTGGTGATATCCTTCTCGAACGGCGCTAACAACGTCCCTTCAGCAAGCTCCCGCGACACAAGCGAACGCCGGGTGAGTGCAACACCATGCCCTGCTTTGGCAGCATCAAGCGCACCGTTGCTGTCGATGAACACGGTTCCGCCGGATGCATCGACATCCATCGCTCCGGCCGTTTCCAGCCAAAGCCGCCATTCGTTCCGGTTTTCATCGTGCAGAAGCGGAACGGATTGCAGATCGCCGGGGGTCCGAAGAGGGCCACGTTTTTCGATAAGAATTGGCGAACAGACCGGCAAGGTGCTGTCATCAATGAACCTGATGCTCTCCAGCCCCTCATAGCGGCCATACCCGTGCCGAACGGCTAGGTCGACATCATCCTTCGAGAAATCCACCAGACGATTGGTCACGCTGATGCGGACATCGACATGCGGGTTCTGTTGCTGAAATGCCGGAAGTCTTGGCATCAGCCACTGCGCGGCGAAGGTTGGCGTGCAGCTCAAGGTCAGAACCGAGATCCCGGACCTGGCCGTCAGTTCCGCCGTCGCCTCGCGCATCATCCGAAACGCCGTGCGAAGCGCGCCGTAATATCGTTCCCCTTCACGCGTCAACTGAATGCTACGGGGCCGGCGGAAAAACAGCTGCACGCCGAGACGGGATTCGAGTTCGCGGATTTGCAGGCTTACGGCACCGGGTGTCACGCTCAACTCGTTGGATGCGAGTGTTACACTGCGGTAGCGTGCTGCCGCCTCAAATGCCTGCAAGCCTTTCAAAGATGGAAGTTCGGCAGCCATAGTTTAGTTCACCTCAATCATCCAGCGAGAAACAATCGTTTGAAAACCAAAAGAAATCGGAGATAAATAAGCATAAATCAGCCAGAACAACCAGATCGACAAGAGAATTTGTCGAGGAAAACTCAACTCATATCGGGTGGTGTTTGGCCGATTAGTTTGGGAATATTCGACTTTCGGAGAGGGAGACGATCATGTCGACACCAAAACAAATGGACGCCAAGGAATGGGGGATGCTGGTCACACTATCCCTGCTCTGGGGCGGATCGTTCTTCTTTATCGGCATCGCAGTGAAAGAACTGCCACCGGTGACGATTGTGACATTGCGAGTTTTCCTGGCCGCAATCGCACTGCTGATTGTTTGCCGCGTCATGGGCCTTCATTTGCCCCGCCAGGGAGCCGTATGGCGCGCCTTTTTCGGCATGGGCTTGCTGAACAACATCATTCCCTTCTGCCTGATCGTCTGGGGCCAGACACATATTGCCAGCGGCCTCGCCTCCGTTCTGAACGCCACGACCCCGCTATTTACGGTGATCGTCGCGCATTTCCTTACCACCGACGAAAAGATGACCGGCAACAAGCTGGCAGGCGTTCTGATCGGCTTTGCGGGTGTCGCAACGATGATCGGGTCAACGGCATTCGCCGGCGCGACATCGGGGTTCTGGGGACAGATCGCCATCTTGGGAGCGGCCATTTCCTACGCGTTTGCAAGCATCTTCGGACGCCGTTTCAAGGCGATGGGTGTACCACCGCTGATGACGGCAACAGGCCAGATATCCTCGTCTACGCTCATGCTCATCCCGCTTGCGCTTTTGATCGACAAACCGTGGACACTGACGATGCCTGGCCTGGAAACCTGGGGAGCGCTGGTCGGAATTGCGCTGCTGTCAACTGCGCTCGCTTACCTGATCTTCTTCCGTATTCTGGCAACGGCGGGAGCGACCAACCTTGCCCTCGTTACCTTCCTTATTCCCGTCAGCGCCATCCTGCTCGGCTCAATGTTCCTTGGCGAACGTCTGGAACCCAAACATTTCGCCGGCATGGCAATGATCGCCGCCGGGCTTGCCGCGATCGACGGAAGGCTGCTGAGACGGTTCAAACTCGCCTAAAACGACAACGGGCGTTGACAGCAGCGCATGGCATCAGCATCCTTCCGAACATGATCGCACAGTCCAAAAATACGATGCTTAACATCATCACCTCCGGTAAACCGGCGGGCGATGGAGCATTGGCGCAGTAGACCAGCGATCTTTGTCCATCCAGCCCTGCCGCCAGAGCAGGGCAATTTGGATACCTGCTCTCCGGCCCAATCAAGGAGAACAGCGATGCCACAGCCACAAGATGGTACTCCACCCTCTTCAGACTTCAGGATCGACGACCTGATCGTTCGTGGGATCAGACCAGACGACGCAGAAGGTCTGACCGATGTCCTCAACCTGCCGGGCGTCCGCCTCGGCACGTTGCGCCAGCCCTTTCAGAGCGTGGCATGCACACGTCAATACATCGAGGGACTTTCGCGCTCGGATATCGTCGTCGCGGCTGAGTGGCGCGGCCGTATCCTGGGAAATGCCGGGCTGCATGCGAAATCCGGCAGGCAGAAGCATGTCGCGACACTGGGGATTGGCATCCATGACGATTTCGTCGGCAAAGGCATCGGCTCCAGACTTCTGGCCGCGCTGATCGATGCGGCAGAAAACTGGCACGACATCCATCGGATTGACCTCACCGTTTTTACGGACAACACAGCCGCCGTGCGCCTCTATGAAAAATTCGGGTTTGAGATCGAAGGCACATTGAGGAACTATGCATTTCGCAACGGCACCTATGCCGACTCCTACCTCATGGCACGGCTGCGATAGCAACGCTCAAGAGTAACGCTGCACCAGGTGATCCTCAAACACGTGCCGGATGGTTCGCCGCGACCATTCGGCAAGCTCCCCACTCCTGTCGCGATGGGCTGCAAGCGTAATCAGTGCCTTCCACAGCGCCCATCCGCGTCCGCGCTGCCATACCGCTTCATTGAGACCCAGCGCGGTATGGAAGACTGCGCGGCTCTCATGATCGAGCACGTTCCACGCCAGAATGAGATCGGACGACGGATCGCCAACGCCGGAACTGCCAAAGTCGATCACGGCCGCCAGGCGATTGTTGCTGACCAGCAAATTGCCCTCGGCGATATCGCCATGGACCCAGACCGGCTTTTCCTGCCAATGACTGGAAAGCGCAAGCTCCCAAACCTCGCGCGCCAGCGTCGGATCAACCTCATCCTGGAGCGCCAACATTGCCAGTCGCGCCTCATCATCGTAGACGCTGAGCGAACCGCCCCGATGAAAATTGTGATCCCCGGCAGGTGGCCCATTGGAAGCGTCAATGGCATGCAAGGCGATCAGGAAACTCGCAACGTCATCGGCGAGCACCGACAGATCGACGCGGCCTAGACATTGGACAAGCGGATCGCCTTCAAGCCACGCGTAGATCGACCAGGGATATGGATATCCCTCCCCAGGCTCACCGCGCGCCAGTGGCACCGGAATGGGGACCGGCAAAGCGCTCGCCAGTTTCGGCAACCAGACATGCTCTTTTTCGATCTGAGGAACGTAACGTGCAGCACTCGGCATCCGCACCAGCATCGTTTCCCCAAGCCGGAAGCTGCGATTGTCCCAGCCGCCATGATCGACCGGACGAACAGGCATATCCGCCCATTGGGGAAACTGGTCTGCGACAAGGGCAACGACCTGCTCCGAGGAAACCCAAAGGCGGTCATCCATCGGTGTTTATCCCCCGATCAGAGCCAGCCACTCGTCTTCGTCCATCGTCTGAACGCCAAGCTCGGCGGCTTTGGCGAGCTTGGAGCCTGCCCCCGGCCCTGCGACCAGAATATCGGTCTTCTTCGACACTGACCCGGCAACCTTAGCGCCCAGACTTTCCGCACGTGCCTTGGCTTCATCGCGTGTGAACTTCTCCAGCGACCCGGTAAACACCACCGTTTTACCGGCAACCGGGCTACCATCAGTGGAGGGTTTTTCGGCTTCCTTGGGCTGCAGTTCCCGAATCAGACGATCGATCACGTCGATATTGCGCGGCTCTTTGTAGAACTCCACAATAGCGCGCGCCACGACCTCACCGATACCGTCGATACTGTTGAGCTCCACCCAGGCATCACCGGAAAGATCGGCTGCTGCCTTCATGCTCTCCTCGAAGTGGGCATAGGTCGCATAAGAGCGTGCCAGAAGCTTGGCCGTCGTCTCACCGACGTGACGGATACCGAGCGCAAAGATCAGCCTGTGAAGATCAATTTCACGGCGTGCGTCAATTGCATCGAAGAGCTTCTTGACGCTGACCTTGCCAAACCCATCGATATTCTCAAGCTTGGTCAGATGTGACGCGTCCTGCCGCGACTTGAGCGTGAAGATATCCGGCGCTGTCTTGATTGACAGGGTGGGATCTTCGCTTTCGAAAAAGAAATCGATCTGCTTGGTGCCAAGCCCTTCAATATCGAAGGCATTGCGAGACACGAAATGTTTCAGGTGCTCCACCGCCTGCGCACGGCAGACAAAACCGCCGGTGCAGCGGGTCACCGAATCGAGCTTGCCGGTCTTTTCATTGCGTTCGCGCACGGCGTGGCTGCCGCAGACGGGGCATTTCTCCGGAAACGCATAAGGGGTCGAACCGGCTTCACGCTTCTCCAGCAGGACATCAAGAACCTGCGGGATCACGTCTCCTGCGCGCTGAACGATGACCGTGTCGCCAATGCGGATATCATGATCCTCCGGTCGAATGCGCTCACCATTGTTGCCAATGCCATTGATATAGTCGGCATTGTGCAAGGTCGCGTTCGTCACCACGACACCGCCAACCGTCACGGGCGTCAAACGCGCGACTGGTGTAAGCGCGCCAGTGCGGCCGACCTGGATTTCAATATTCTCGACCGTGGTGAAGGCCTGTTCGGCCGGGAATTTATGCGCCGTCGCCCAGCGTGGGCTGCGCGAACGGAAACCAAGCCGCTCCTGCAGATCAAGCCGATCCACCTTGTAAACAACGCCATCGATATCGTAATCGAGGTCAGGACGCGCGATGCCGATTTCCCGATAATGCTCAAGCAATTGCTCGGCAGACGTGAATCGTTTCATGAACGGGTTGACAGGGAAACCCCAGGCTTTGAACGTCTCCACGATGCCGAACTGCGTATCGGCCAGGCGCGTCGGCTGGCCACCATTCGAAACCTCGCCAAGTGCATAGGCGAAAAACCGCAGCTTGCGTTTTGCCGTTACGTTGGCATCGAGTTGCCGTAACGAACCGGACGCCGTATTGCGCGGATTGACGTAGGTCTGCTTGCCCTCGGCCTCCATCTGGGCATTGAGCGCAAGAAAGTCGCTCTTCGCCATGTAGACTTCGCCACGCACCTCCACCACATCCGGCGCACCGGCAGGCAGAGTATTGGGAATTTCCTTGATGGTCAGGATATTGGCGGTAACATTCTCACCCGTGGTGCCGTCGCCGCGCGTCGCCGCAGTCTTCAGCTTGCCGTTCTCGTAGCGGATCGACATGGAAAGTCCGTCGATCTTGGGTTCGGCGGTAAAGGCGATGGAATTGTCGGGGAGCTGGCCGAGGAAGCGATAGACCGAGGCCACGAAGTCCTGCACGTCCTCGTCCGAAAACGTGTTGTCCAGCGACAGCATGGGGCGCGCATGCACGATCGGCGCAAAGGTTGGAAGTGGCGTGAAGCCAACTTTCTTTGACGGGCTGTCAGCGCGAACCAGATCAGGGAACGCCATCTCGATCGCATCGTTCCGGCGTTTCAGCGCATCATAGTCCGCATCGGAAATCTCCGGCGCATCCTTACCGTGATAGAGCGCATCGTGCCGCGAAAGTTCGGCCGCCAGAAACGCAAGCTCGGAAGACGCTTCAAGCTCGGTCAGTTTTTCGACTGGAATGTGGTCGTTCGACATGGCGGCCTCGTTGTGAATTACCGAACGCTTTTAGCCGAAACAGAATACAAGCAAAACAGTTTTGCCTCGCCGCCCACAGCGGCGAGCTAGTCCTTTGCAGCCAGAAGGCGTGCCGCCGCCGCCCTCGCCTCGTCTGTCACCGAGGCACCGGCCAACATGCGGGCAATTTCTTCCGTACGGTGCTCCGGCTGCATGGTGGCAACCCGGGTGGCAATGCGCTCGCTGCCGTCGCCGGACGGCCCCTTGGAGATCAAAAGGTGCGTTACGGCACGCGCGGCAACCTGCGGCGCGTGGGTAACCGAAAGCACCTGCACCGTTTTCGACAACCGACGAAGCCGTTGGCCAATCGCATCAGCAACAGCACCACCCACGCCGGTATCGATTTCGTCGAAGACAAGCGTTGGCGCCGAGCCACGATCGGCAAGCGCCACCTTCAATGCCAGGAGGAAGCGGGACAATTCACCGCCGGAAGCCACCTTCATGATCGGCCCGGGACGCGTACCAGGATTGGTTTGAACCTGGAACTCCACAGTATCGATGCCGTCGGCCGTCGCCTGCTGCGCATCGGAAGCAACCTCGACGGAGAAACGTGCCCGTTCGAGCTTCAGCGCAGGCAATTCCGCCATAACGGCCTCAGACAGCGAACCGGCAGCCTTGTGTCGCTTCTCCGACAAAGCCGTGGCGGCATTATCGAACGCGGCCTTCACAACACCGAGATTGGCTTCCAGCTTGCCAAGCTGTTCTTCACCAGCATCGAGATCGGCAAGGTCAGCCACCATGCGTTCGGCGAGCGCCGGCAGGTCTGCCACCGCGACATTGTACTTGCGGCCTGCGGCACGCAGCGCAAACAGGCGTTCTTCGACACGCTCCAACTCGCGTGGGTCGAACTCTGTACGCCGGAGCGCTGCTTCCACTTCCATTTGTGCGTTGGAGAGGCTGTCGAGCGCCGCGTCCATCAATTGCACGGTTTCTTCAAGCAAACCTGGAGCCTCATGGCTCTTGCGCTCCAGCCGCCGCATCATCGAAGCGATCATCGGAACAGGCGAGGCATTGCCGTTCAGGAACTCGCTTGCCTCGGCAATATCTCCGGCAATGCGCTCTGACTTCTGCATCACGGCACGGCGTTCAGCCAGTTCGTCCTCTTCGCCATCACGCGGCGACAGGCCCTCGAGTTCTTCAACGGAGGCTCGCAGATAGTCCGCTTCGCGGGCTGCAGCCTCTACCTTTGCACGGTGGGTCTTCAGTGAGCGATCAGCGTCCTTCCAGGTTCGGTAGAGGCCCTGAACGGTCCGCACCTCATCTCCCAGCATCGCAAAGGCGTCCAGAAGCGCGCGATGCGCATCGGTATCGACGAGCGCGCGATCATCATGCTGCCCGTGAATCTCAACGAGTGTCTGGCCGAGCTGGCGCATCATCTGCACGCTCACGGCCTGATCATTGACGTAAGCCTTGGTACGTCCGTCAGAGGATTGCACCCGACGGAAAATCAGGTCGCCATCGTCATCCAGGCCATTTTCCCGCAGCAGCGCGCGGGCGGGATGGTTCTGTGGCACTTCGAAGCTCGCCGTGACCTGGCCCTTCTCTTCGCCATGGCGAACCAGTCCGCCATCACCACGACCACCAAGGGCCAGAGACAGACTGTCGAGAAGAATCGACTTTCCGGCGCCGGTTTCCCCCGTCAACACGGAAAGGCCCGCCTCAAAACCGAGGTCGAGCCTTTCAATCAGAACGATATCGCGAATCGAGAGCTGGACCAGCATGGTCTATGCCCTATCTCAAGCGCCAATCAGTTTCTTGCCGGCACGCGAAATCCAGGAGCCCTTGTTTTCACGCGGCTCAACCCCGCCGTTTTTCAGCAGCTTGAAGGAATCAGCATACCACTGGCTGTCTGGATAATTGTTGCCGAGAACGGCTGCAGCCGTCTGTGCCTCGTCGACCAGACCCATCGCAAAATAGGCTTCCGTCAGACGCGCCAGAGCTTCTTCGATCTGGTTGGTGTTCTGGTACTGCTCCACAACAATGCGGAAGCGCGAAATCGCCGCCAGATATTCCTTGCGTTCCAGATAATAACGGCCGACCTGCATTTCGCGGCCTGCAAGCTGGTCGCGTGCGAAACGGATCTTTGCCTGGGCGTCAGCGACATATTCCGAATCGGGATAGTCGTTCACCACCTTGCTCATCGCCTCAACGGTACGCTGGGCAGCGCGCTGGTCCTGCGTGACGTCAGAAATCTGCTTCGAATAGGCAAGACCGATCATGTACTGAACGTAAGCCGCATCCTTGGAACGCGGATACTGGCGCAGGAAACGGCTACCGGCAGCAATCGCCACGTCGTTCTTGCTCTGACGCGTGGCAATGAACGTCTGCATGACAAGTGCCTTCTGGCCCCATTCCGTGAACGGATATTGCTTGTCGATCGCCTCGAACTTGCGAGAGGCTTCGGTCATGTTACCGGCGTTCATGTTGGCAAGACCCTGCTTGTACAGAACATCCGGCGGATCGGTTTCCATGCCGAGTTTGGTGATGTCGATATCCGGATCGGACTGGCAGGCCGTAACCGCCACGCTGGCGCCGACCAACATCAACGACACCGCGATTCCGCGCATCGTACTCTTCATTGCACCAGACCCTACATGCTTCATTCGACAGTTCCCACTTCCCGCGCAAATACATAAGCATCGGCTTTGTATTGGCGTTCTAGCCATAAAAGCATCCGCAGGGCAACGCAATGATGACGCATTAACGCATTTTTATGGCATTGGAGCGCCCTGCAACCATTTGAACGCACAAAGGATGCCGTAAATCCCGCAATCGATACGACCTGTGTTGTGAAAATCGAATCCGACTTTTCGACGGCAAATACGAATATCGCCGTTACTGCAGCGAGTTACAGGTCCGGCAAAGAAAAAAGCCGCCCCAGTTTATGGAGCGGCTTTTCCGTCAATTGATGCTGCAAACTGGCTTATGCAGACCAGGGTGCGAATTCCGGCATGTTGACAGCAACGAACTCGCGAGCGCGAACCATCTGGCTGCGCGCTGCAGGTGCCTCAACAATTTCATAGGCAGAGCGATCACTCAAAAGAGCCTTCAATGCGTTGGCATTGACCTTGTGGCCTCCGCGGTAGGAGCGGTAGCAACCGATGAACTGTGCGCCGGCGAGCGCCAGATCGCCAACGGCATCCAGCGTCTTGTGGCGGACGAACTCGTCCTTCGCGTAACGCAGGCCTTCCATGTTGATGACCGTGTTGTCGTCGGAGATGACGACCGAATTCTCAAGCGAGGAACCAAGCGCATAACCGGCAGCCCAGAGCCGCTCGACGTCACGCATGAAACCAAAGGTCCGTGCACGGGACAATTCATTCTTGAAGCTCTCAGCCGTCAGGTCACCCTTCCAGGACTGCTTGCCAATCAGCGGCGTATCGAAATCGATGTCCACTTCGAATCGCGTGCCGTCATACGGACGGAACTCAGCCCAGGATGCACCGGCATCGATACGGACAGGCTTCGTCACACGAATGTAACGGCGCTTCACACCGAGATTCTTGACGCCAACCGCTTCGATCGCTTCAATGAAGGGCGCAGAGCTGCCATCCATGATCGGAACTTCCGGACCATCAACCTCGACAACGAGATTGTCGATGCCCATGGCATAGATAGCCGCCATGACGTGCTCGATCGTCGCCACTGACTGGGATAGCGAACGACCAAGCACGGTGCACAGGTCGGTATTGCCGACATTGGAAGAAACCGCCTTCAACTCCGTTACACTGCCATTCTCATGGAGGCGGTGAAACACGATGCCCGTTCCGGCTTCTGCCGGCTGGAAGGTCATCGAAACCGGATTGCCGGAATGCACGCCAATGCCTTTAAGCTGAACAGCATTTGCGATGGTTGTCTGAAATCCGAGCAGTCCGATAGTCATGCGTATGTGCCTTGTTTTATGAACCGCGCCGATGGCAGCGCCGCTCCTGTTTTCGCCGGTCATTCACGACCGGAAGCATCAGTAAAATCCTTTACCCAGGTTCATACATACGCACATGTAGGTCTAAGAACAAATCACTGTTCGTTTCGGATTGTTACAAGACTAAATCATTGAAAAAATGAATTAATTTACCGTTAAAAGCGTCACCAAAACAAAAAGCCCGGACCTTGCGATCCGGGCTTTTCTGACTGCGATAGAATCGTCAGCTCAGTTCGACTGGCGGCGCAGGAACGCCGGGATTTCGAGCTGATCGTCTTCGTGGTTGCTGGACGAAGCAGGCGTTGCACGGCCGTGATCGTCAAGCTGGCCACGACGTGGTGCGTAGAGGCTTGCTTCCGGCGAAAGCTGGCGGCGCGGCTGCGGAGCCATGCTCGGAGCATCCATCATGTCGGACGGAACTTCTTCTTCTTCGCGGCGGCCAAGCGAGTTGGTGATGCGCTTCAGAAGACCCATCGGGCCACGCTCTTCCTGTGCAGCAGGAGCGGCGTGCGCACGGTGATCCATCTCTGCCTTTACGACCGGAGGAAAGTCCTCGACCTTCGGCATACGGACAGGCTCAGGCTGACGGGCAACCGGAGCAGGCTCCTGGTAGACCGGAGCTTGCGGCTGCATGCGTGGTGCCGGTGCGGCGACCTGCTCAGGCGCATGATAGACAGGTGCCGGAGCGACAGGCGCTGGTGCGGCCTGCTGTACCGGAGCGGCCGGACGCAGGGCTGCGGGAGCTTCAGCCGGAGCGGATGCGAAAAGCTTGCTCTGCGGACGGAAGTCCTGAGCAGGCTGCTGCGTTGCAAAACCGAGTTCACGTTCCATTTCAGCTTCTGCCGAACGGATGGTCTGTGCGATCGGGTCTACGGCCTTCGGTGCCTGCGAGACTGCGGCAGGCTGAACTGCGGCCGGAGCCGGAGCAACGGCCGCCGAAGGACGGATAAGGGGCTTCGCAGCGGCTGCTGCACGCATGTCGGCGACGTTCTGCTCCATCTGGCCAGGAACGCGGTCGATACCGGTCGCAACGACGGACACGCGGATGAGGCCTTCCAGAGCTTCGTCGAAGGTCGCGCCGAGAATGATGTTGGCGTCCGGATCGACTTCCTCGCGGATTCGGGTCGCAGCCTCGTCGACTTCGAACAGGGTAAGGTCGCGACCACCGGTGATGGAGATCAACAGGCCCTGTGCGCCCTTCATCGAGGTTTCGTCGAGCAGCGGGTTTGCAATTGCCGCTTCTGCAGCCTGCATTGCACGGCCCGGACCGGAAGCTTCACCGGTGCCCATCATTGCACGGCCCATTTCGCGCATGACCGAGCGAACGTCAGCGAAGTCGAGGTTGATGAGACCTTCCTTCACCATCAGGTCGGTGATGCAGGCAACGCCGGAGTAGAGAACCTGGTCGGCCATGGCGAAGGCGTCAGCGAAAGTCGTCTTGTCGTTGGCAATACGGAAGAGGTTCTGGTTTGGAATGACGATCAGCGTGTCGACGGACTTCTGCAGTTCCTCGATACCCTGCTCGGCAAGACGCATACGGCGACCGCCTTCGAAGTGGAAAGGCTTGGTGACGACGCCAACGGTCAGGATGCCCTTGTTGCGTGCGGCCTGCGCGACAACCGGAGCAGCACCCGTGCCGGTGCCACCACCCATACCGGCGGTGACGAAGCACATGTGCGTGCCGTTCAGGTGATCGATGATCTCATCGATGCACTCTTCCGCAGCGGCGCGACCGACTTCCGGCTGGGAACCGGCGCCGAGACCTTCCGTGACATTGACGCCGAGCTGAATGACCCGGTCTGCCTTGGTCATGGTCAGGGCCTGCGCGTCTGTATTGGCAACGACGAAATCGACGCCCTGAAGACCGGCCGTGATCATGTTGTTGACAGCGTTACCGCCACCACCACCGACACCGAAAACGGTGATGCGTGGCTTCAGCTCGGTGATATCCGGCTTTTGCAGCTGTATCGTCATTTTACCATTCCTTCTTTCTCTGGCCGCATCGCCCCGCTGGCCGATTCTTGAAAACTCAACTCGAAAACCTCCGGCATTGCCTCGAGGCTACTCAAAAACTCTCTTTCAACCATTGCCCAACCCGGGCTATCCGGCCGCTACCGCCGCCAAACGGCGAGAACATTCCGCCTTGTGCTGCATGAATTTCGATATCCGCGACCTGCGGATAAATCATCAATCCGCAAGCTGTAGAAAATGCTGGGCCCTTTGCCGCGACCGGAAGACCGGCAACGCCCATAGGGCGACCGATGCGAACGTTGCGGGCGAGGATACGCCGCGCCGTTTCCGGCAATCCCGTCAACTGGCTCGCACCGCCCGTCAGAACGACGCGCTTGCCAACGATGGGACTGAAACCGGACTTCTGGATACGATCACGGATCAATTCCAGCGTCTCTTCGATACGCGCCCGCACAATGCGGGTTACAAGTGCTCTTGAAACTTGCGATGGTTGATCGCGATCATCTTCGCCAATTGGCGGGATCGAAATCATGTCGCGCTCATCCGCGCCATTCAGCAATGCCGAACCATGCACCACCTTCAGTCTCTCCGCATCTTCGATTCGTGTCGAGAGGCCTCGTGCAAGATCTGTCGTAACGTGATGACCGCCGAGCCCGATGGCGTCGGTATGAATGAGGCGACCTTCGGCAAAAACCGAGATCGTCGTGGTGCCACCGCCCATGTCGATCGCCGCACAGCCAAGCTCAACTTCATCGTCAACCAGCGCGGCCAAGCCGCTGGCATAAGGCGTCGCGACGATGCCTTCCACCGACAGATGCGCGCGATTAACGCAGAGTTCGAGGTTCTTGAGTGCTGTGCGCTCGACAGTGACAACATGCATATCGACACCGAGCAGATCGCCGTACATCGACAAGGGGTCGCGAATGCCACGCTCGCCGTCCAGGGAATAACCCGTAGGCAGGGAGTGCAGGATCGCACGATCCTGACGCATGGACTGCTGGCTTGCAGCCACGAGCACCTTGCGCAAGTCGCTTGCTTCGACTTCCTGTCCGCCGAGATCGATGCTCGCGGTGTAGATATCGCTGGCCAGACGCCCTGCAGAAACGTTGACGATCAGGCTATCGACGGTCAGACCTGCCATGCGTTCCGCCGCATCGACAGCAAGACGAATAACACCTTCCAGCGCATCGAGATCGGCGATGACGCCGGATTTCACACCGCGCGAACGCTGATGACCGATACCGATAATCTCGACCTTGTGCGTACGACCGGGAAGGATTTCGCTTTCCTGGCGCGGTGTCAGCCGGCCGATCATGCACACGACTTTGGTGGAACCAATATCGAGCACCGAAACGATGTGGCTGCGCTTGGAGGAAAGCGGCTTCAGGCGAGGCAGGCCGAAATGGGAAGAACCGAAAAAGCTCATGTATTCTTCTCCGCTTTCTTGAGAGCTTTCGTCCGCGCCTCTACCGCCGCCTGACGGCGTTCGGCAGCACCTTCGGTCAGTTGAACGGTCGTACGGTCCGGCAGGCGCAGGTCGACAGCGGCGACATCGCGAGACAGAACCTTTTCTTCCAGATCGAGCCGCGCCAGAAGTTGCAGCGCCTTTGGCACGTTTTCTTCCGGCAGCTTGATAACGATGCCGTTGTCGAGATGCAGATCCCAACGACGACCGGCAATCCGCACATAGGCGCGTACGCGGTTGCGAATTTCAGGCCAGTCGGCGAGCTTGTCGACGAAACCGGCGGCACCCGTTTCCGCATCGCGCCCGACGAACAGCGGCAGAGAGGCGAATTTGTTGTCACGCAGCGGCGCGATCACGCTGCCGCTTTTTTCGATCAGCGACAGTTCCGAGCCGTGCTGCCAGATGCCAAAGGCCTGGCGCTCCTTCAGGCGAACCTCGATGGTCTTCGGGTAAACCTTGCGGACATCGACATCCTCGACCCAGGGCAGTTGCGCCAGCTTGCGGCGCGCAGCATCGATATCGAGCGCGATCAGCGACGTGCTGCCATCGAGACCGAGCAACTGGAAGATATCGATCTCGGAGGTCTGCAGGTTACCGGAAACCTTCACGTCCTCAACCGCGAAACCCGCCGCCGAGGTGGTCGCCTGGGTCACGATATTCGTGTGCCCGCCAAGCGACATGCCGTAGAGGCCCGTCGCGGCATAAAAGGCAATCGCGGAAACCGTGCCGGTATGGGCCGGAATATGAATACGTCCAGAAGCGAGGCTGACGCAGAAGCGCACGATGCGACGCAGCGGACGCGGCAGAACCATGCGATCGTCGGCATTCGCCGGCGCCATAACCTGCTCGCGCTTTCTTGCCGTCGACTTTTTACCGGTCACCGCAAACACGAAGCGTCCTCCACCATCCAACGGACAAGTTCACCAAAGGAACGGCCCGCGTGGGCCGCCATCTCAGGCACCAGGGAGGTCGGCGTCATGCCAGGCTGGGTATTCACCTCGAGCCAGATAACTTCGCCATCTTCCGAAAAGCGATCGTCGTAACGGAAGTCAGAACGGCTAACGCCACGGCACCCGATCGCCTGGTGTGCCATGACCGCCAATGTTTGAATTTTTTGGTAAATTTTCGGTGAAATTTCTGCCGGGATGACATGTTTTGAGCCACCAGCAGCGTATTTTGCATCGTAATCATAGAAATTGTGACCAAGCGGCACCACTTCGGTGACACCGAGCGCCTCGCCATCCATGACACCGCAGGTCAGTTCGCGACCGTGGACATAACGCTCGACCATCACCTGATCGCCATAACGCCATTCCGACGATGTCAGAACCTGTGGGGGGTGCGACTGATCTTCCTTGACGATGACGACGCCGAAGCTGGAGCCCTCACGGACCGGCTTGACCACATATGGCGGCGGCAAGGGATGCTCGCTGGTGAAATCGAAGCGGTTCATTACACGCTCCTGGGCAACCGGAATACCGGCTGCGGCAGCAACCTTCTTGGCCTGCGCCTTGTCCATGGCAAGGGCGGACGCCAGCACGCCTGAGTGCGTGTAGGGAATGGCGAGATATTCAAGAACGCCCTGAATGGTTCCGTCTTCACCGAAGGGCCCATGCAACGCGTTAAAAGCAACGTCCGGGCGCAGCGCGTCCAGCACCGCCGCGATGTCGCGACCGACATCAACGCGCGTGACCTTGTATCCCTCGCCTTCCAGTGCAAGCGCGCAAGCCTCCCCCGACGACAGGCTGACCGGCCGTTCGGAAGAAATACCACCCATAAGAACAGCTACGTGCTTGCCGCTCATGAAACCCTCTGACACCAACTCTCCGCTTTCGAACCGCCACCCGGTGATTCCGGGACACGATCCTCATGATCAGTTAAACGCTATTAAGGTTAATGAACCGTTTACTTTCGTTAACCGCCCTGATCGGCAGACCGACTTTCGTTAAAGAATCAGCACCTACCCGGATTCCCTCCTTGGAATCAGAGAGTTGCGACGATTGCAACATGCAGATTTTCAATGATCGGAAATGGAAAGCCGGATTTCGGGGTAGCTGACACCGTCAAACGCAAGAGCCAAACGTTAAGATGCGCGCGCTTTCCCCAACAAAAATCCGCTTGGCTTTCAGCCCGTTAGAAACGCAGCCTGAATCAAATTTTTAACAAAAGCTTAATGAGCCGACGCGCGGTTTTCAGCGTTTTTCGCAATTGCGAAAAGAAAATGCGCTTTATTTCTTTTTTTGCATTTCAAAAGACCGAAAATTGCGTTAACGCATTTTGCGCCTGCGAAGGCCGCTAGTCTAAATCATCTACAATGGAACCAATACCATGACCGACGCGATATCACCGGTATCGCCGACCGCTGACAATTCGAACGCTGTAAAGACAAATTCGCCTGCACGAGTTCTCACTGCCAGCCTGGTCGGCACGACCATCGAGTTTTTCGATTTCTACGTTTACGCCACTGCTGCAGTGCTTGTGTTCCCGGTCTTGTTCTTCCCGAACAACGATCCGATGACAGCTCTGCTTGCATCCTTCGCCACCTTCTCGATCGCCTTCTTCGCCCGCCCGCTCGGCGCGGTCGTATTCGGCCATTATGGTGACCGCGTTGGACGCAAGGCAACGCTGGTGGCCGCTTTGCTGACCATGGGCGTCTCGACCGTGGTGATCGGCCTACTGCCTTCTTATGAGACGGCTGGCGTTCTTGCACCGCTGTTGCTGGCGCTTTGCCGTTTCGGCCAGGGCTTCGGCCTCGGTGGCGAATGGGGCGGCGCAGTTCTGCTCGCAACGGAAAACGCACCTCCCGGCAAGCGTAGCTGGTACGGTATGTTCCCGCAGCTCGGCGCTCCGGTCGGTCTGTTCCTGTCCTCCGGCGTATTCTGGATTCTTCTGCACTTCATGTCGCAGGAAGCACTTCTGAGCTGGGGCTGGCGCATTCCCTTCGTCGCCTCGATCATCCTGATCGCCGTCGGCATGTGGGTTCGCCTTTCGATCACCGAAACGCCCGACTTCCAGAAGGCTATCGACAAGGAAGAGCGTGTTGCCGTTCCGGTTGCAGAACTGTTCCGCAACCATAAGCGCAGCCTCGTTCTCGGCACCTTCGTTGCTCTGGCAACCTTCGTGCTGTTCTACATCGGCACTGCCTATCTGCTGTCGTACAACGTCAAGGTTCTGAAGATCCCGTTCCTCGACGCGCTCGAAGTTCAGATCCTCGGCTCCATCGTTTTCGGTATTTTCATCCCGATCGCTGGCAAGCTCGCAGAGCGTTTCGGCCGTCGTGAGATCCTCATCTTGACGACGGTTCTGATCGGCCTGTTCTCCTTCCTGCTGCCCGGCCTGATGACCGGTGGCGAAGGTTCGATCTTCGTCTTCGCGGCGCTCGCGATGGTACTGATGGGCATGACCTACGGTCTGATCGGCACGGCACTTGCCGCTCCGTTCCCGACCCGTGTTCGCTACACCGGCTCGTCCATCACCTTCAACATGGCCGGCATTTTCGGCGCCTCTCTGGCTCCCTACATTGCCACATGGCTGCAGGTGAACTACGGCATGGGTTATGTCGGTTATTACCTCTGCGTATCGGCGATCATCACGCTCGCCTGCATCCTGCTTTCGGGCAAGGATGAAGTCTAAGCCGAGCGCTTGAATCGCAGAAACAAAGAAGCCCGCGAAACCTTTGGTCTCGCGGGCTTTTTATTGTCAGCTTGTCAGGCGTATCAGGCGCCGAGGAACGGTTCGACTTCACGTCCAGGCATGAAGAGACCAAGGCGCTTGATTTCCCACTCAAGGCGAATGCCGGAGTTTTCGAACACGCGCTTGCGAACCGCTTCACCCAGATATTCCAGATCGTAACCGGTCGCATGGCCCGTATTGATCATGAAGTTGCAGTGCAGCGAAGACATCTGCGCACCGCCGATCACCATGCCACGACCGCCGGCCTCGTCGATCAATTCCCAGGCAGAATGTCCTTCAGGATTCTTGAAGGTCGAACCGCCGGTCTGCTCGCGAATGGGCTGGACGGTTTCACGGTGATGACGAACGGCATCCATGTCGGCACGGATTTTCGCCCGGTCTTCCGGGTAGCCTTCAAACAACGCACCAGTGAAAATCAGGCCAGCGTCAGCGCCGGAGTGGCGATAGCTGTAGCCCATGTCAGCGTTGGAAAGAACATGCTCGTTGCCCTGACGGTCAACAGCGTAAACTTCGACGACGCGTTCACGCGTTTCACCGCCATTCGCGCCGGCGTTCATACGCAACGCGCCACCGATCGAACCGGGAATGCCGTAATAGAAATGGAAGCCACCGATGCCATTGTCCATGGCCATCGCGGCGATGTGCTTGTCGGGGCAAATGGCGCCCGCCTTGAGGCGGTTTTCACCGGCCAGTTCGACCTGACCGAAACCTTTGGCGGAAAGACGAACGACAACGCCAGGAATACCACCGTCGCGAACCAGAAGGTTCGAGCCGACGCCGACGACCGTCAGCGGTACATCTTCCGGCAGCATTTTCAGGAAAGTGACCAGATCTTCCGTATCGTGCGGCTGGAACATGACCTCCGCCAGACCTCCCGCTCTGAACCATGTCACACGGTCCATAGGTGCATCCGGTGTCAGACGTCCCCTCAGTTCATTAACCCCGTCGCCGAGCCTCCCCAGCAATTTAACCCCATCGACCTGTCTCATGCAGACTTTCCTGATATGCTCTTCAATTCCGAAGGCAGCGCGGCCGCCCACTGGGTAATGTTCCCAGCCCCCAAGAGAACCACGAAATCACCCGGATTCGCAATGCCTGCAACCACCGAAGCAAGGTCTTCGCGGTTTTCGAGGAAACGGGCGTCACGATGGCCCGCCGCCTTGATCGCCGAAACCAGTGTTTCCGAGTTCGCGCCTTCGATTGGATCTTCGCCCGCCGCATAGACCGGAGCAAGGAGAATCGTGTCGGCATCGTTAAAACAATGGGCGAAATCGTCGAAAAGGCTCGCCAGACGGCTGTAACGGTGCGGCTGATGCACCGCGACGATACGGCCCTTGCAAGCCTCACGCGCAGCCTTCAGCACGGCCTTGATCTCAACCGGATGGTGACCGTAATCGTCGAAGACCTGAACGCCGTTTGCTTCGCCCGTCAGTGTAAAGCGCCGCTTGACGCCACCGAAAGAGGAAAGCCCCTTCTTGATATCCGCTTCGGAAATGCCGAGGCGATTGGCGACGGCAATCGCTGCCGTGGCATTCGAGACATTGTGACGGCCTGGCATCGGCAGGACGAGATCCTTGAACGTAAAGACCTTGCCCGTGCGACGACGACGGATTTCCACGTCAAAGACCGAACGAATTCCATCAATGCGCACGTTGGAGAAACGCACATCAGCCTGCGGATTTTCACCATAGGTGATGACCTTGCGGTCTTCGATCCTGCCGACCAGCGCCTGCACTTCGGGATGATCGAGGCACATGACGCCGAAACCGTAGAACGGCACGTTTTCCACGAACTGGCGGAACGCGGCGCGCACGGCATCAAAATTGCCGTAGTGGTCCAGATGCTCCGGATCGATGTTGGTGACGACGGCAACGTCGGCGGGCAACTTCAGGAAGGTACCGTCAGACTCGTCTGCTTCGACAACCATCCATTCGCCGGCACCCATGCGGGCATTGGTGCCGTAAGCATTGATGATACCGCCATTGATGACAGTCGGATCGAGATTACCGGCTTCGAGAAGTGTGGCGACCATAGACGTCGTGGTGGTCTTGCCGTGGGTGCCACCGATGGCGATGGCGTTACGGAAACGCATCAGTTCAGCCAGCATCTCGGCACGACGAACGATCGGCAGGTGCTTTTCACGTGCGGCGATGAGTTCGGGATTGTTCTTCTTGATCGCGGTGGACACGACAACGACTTCGGCATCCCCGAGGTTTTCAGCCCGATGACCAACGAAAACTTCGATACCCTTGTCACGCAAACGCTGCACATTGGCACTGTCGGCCTGATCCGAACCCTGAACGCGGTGACCGAGATTGTGAAGCACTTCGGCAATGCCGCTCATGCCGATCCCGCCTATCCCGATAAAATGGACAAGGCCTATGGCTTTCGGCATCTTCATGCCCCAACTCCTTCAACTTTCGATTTGAATTCCTGTACGGACTGACCGTTGGCGACTGCCTCTACCAGATCGGCAAGTGCATCCGCCGCATTCGGTTTACCCGTAGCCCTGGCCGCCGCCGCCGTCTCGGCAAGTCGCTCGGGCTCTGCAAGCGCCGATACCAGAAGACCGGAAAGCTTCTGTGGCGACAATTCCGCCTGCTTGATGACCCTCGCACCACCCGCAGCCGAAAGCGCTGCGGCATTGGCAGCCTGATCGTGATCAAGCGCATGCGGATAAGGCACGAGAATGGACGGGCGCCCAATCACGGAGAGCTCCGAAACGGTCGACGCGCCGGACCGGCTGATAACAAGGTCGGCATCGCCAATGCGAGCCGCCATATCGCCAAAGAACGGCGATACATCAGCTTTGACGCCAAGTTTCTTGTAGGACGCGATGACGCTGTCCTTGTCTTCCGGACGGGCCTGCTGCGTGACGGTCAGGCGAGAGCGTTGTGCATCGCTCATCAGGCAGATTGCCGCTGGAACCGCACCCGAGAAGAACTGTGCCCCCTGGCTGCCGCCAAACACGACAAGATTGAACGGCTCGCCCTGTTGCGAAGGCGTGTAGGGAATTTCCGAAGCATGCAGGACGGCAGGGCGCACCGGGTTGCCGGTTGCAATGGTCTTTTCGGCGTATTGGCCACTCGCGGTCGGAAGGAACCCGCCCGCAATCGCCTTCACGCGTCCCGCCAGCGCCTTGTTGGCGCGTCCCATAACGGCGTTCTGCTCGTGGATGATCGAGGGAACACCCAGGCCCGTCGACGCAAGCAGCGGTGGCACGGTTGGATAGCCGCCAAAACCGACAACAGCGACAGGCTTCAGTTTCGCAACCAGTTTTCTCGCCGAACGAAGACCGACCCAAAGCTTCCACAATGAACGCGCCACCGAAACCGGATTTTTCGATCCGAGCGTTGCAGATGGAACGACATGAATTTCATCCGCGGGAAATTTTCCTGCGTAACGCTCGGCGCGACTGTCCGTCACCAGATGCACAGAATAACCGCGAGCTTTGAGCGTGTGCGCCAAAGCCTCGGCTGGAAAAACATGGCCGCCGGTTCCCCCGGCGGCAAGTAGAACAATACCCTTGCTCATTCAGATTACTCCGCAGGAACGCCTGAACCGACGCGGAAGAAGCTGCGTTCTTGCGCTCTCTTCTCCGGTCTGTGGCGCGTCAGGGCCAAAAGGAAGCCTGCCGTCACGCAGATCGCCATCATCGACGAACCACCATAGGAAATCAGCGGCAGGGTCATACCCTTGGCTGGCATCAGTTCGAGATTGACGCCGATGTTGATCATGGACTGCATGCCGATCTGCAAAACCAGACCAGCCACCGCGAAACGGCAGAAATCGTCCTTTTCCTTGAACGCGTGGCTGAGACCACGCAGCACGATAAAGGCAAAGATCGCGACGAGGAACATGCAGAAGACAATGCCGAATTCTTCCGCAGCCACGGAGAAGATGAAGTCGGTGTGGCTGTCTGGAATGATGCGCTTGACGATGCCCTCGCCCGGTCCGCGGCCGAACCAGTCGCCGCGAATGATTGCTTCACGTGCAGTGTCCACCTGGAACGTGTCGCCCTCACCTGTCCAGAAGCGGTCAATACGACCTGCAACGTGCGGCAGCATCAGATAGGCCGAAACGATACCAGCGACACCGAGACCGCCCAGTACGATGATCCAGAACCACGGAACGCCGGCCATGAAGAACATCCCGCCCCAGACAACGGATGTCAGAATGGTCTGACCGAAGTCAGGCTGGGCAATGAGCAAAGCCGCGACAACGCTGAAGGTGATGATCGCAAAGAGGTTGCCAGGAATTTCAGGATGACGTGCACGCTCCGCAAACAGCCAGGCGCAAACGATCACGAAGGCCGGCTTCATGAATTCGGAAGGCTGAATCGAAAAGCTGCCGATCGAGATCCAGCGCCGCGCGCCTTTGACCTCGATACCGAAGAACAGCGCGAAAATCATCATGAGCAGCGATGCGATCAGCAGAATGATCGCGACACGGCGCACTTGGCGCGGCGACAGGAAAGAGAGGCCAACCATGATCGCCAGAGACGGCACCATGAACATCGCCTGTCGCTCGACGAAGAAGAAGCTGTTGAGGCCGATACGCTCGGCAACCGCTGGCGATGCAGCGAATGACAGCATCAGGCCAATGCCCATCAATGCGATGAACGCCGCCAGAAAGAAACGGTCAATGGTCCAGAACCATTCGGCGACCGGACCACGATCAACACGGCTTACCATGACGTCAGCTCCCCTTTCCCGAATCAACCAGCATCGTTACGCCCGCAAGCGCCGAAACGTGCGAAACGAAAGAATCACCCCGCACTTCAAAATTCTTATATTGATCGAAGCTTGCGCAAGCCGGTGATAACATCACGACATTTCCAGCTTTCGCATCGTCGGCAGCATCGGACGCCGCATGTTCGACGGCCTTGTCGAGAGTTCCGGAGATTTCATAAGGCACAGCCTCGCCAAGCGTGGCCGCAAATTCGGCAGCAGCCTCTCCGATCAGATAGGCTTTGGCAATGTGTGAAAACAGCGGCGAAAGGCTGGCGATACCCCCGGCCTTCGGCAGACCGCCTGCGATCCAGTAGATGCGATCATAGCTCGACAAGGCAGGCGCAGACGCATCGGCATTGGTCGCCTTGCTGTCGTTGACGAAGGTGACATTGCCTCGCCGGCCGACCGGCTGCATACGGTGTTTGAGACCCGGGAAGGATTTCAGCCCGGCACGGACCTCATCTTCCGAAACGCCGACGGCTAGGCATGCAGCAATGGCCGCCGCCGCATTCTGGGCATTATGGCTGCCGCGAAGCGTCTGGATTCCATCGAGATCAACGAGCAATGCCGATGTTCCGCCATGCGCGCGCAGGATACGGCTACCCTCGGCATAAAGCCCATCGGAAACGACATTGCGCTTCGAAATACGCTCGACCTTCACGCCTGCGCGTTCGATGCGATCGGCAATCAGCGTCGAATAGCTGTCGTCCACACCGACAACCGCCGTGCGACTACCGGCAACAAGCCGTTCCTTGACGTCGGCATAGTGCTGCATCGTGCCATGACGGTCGAGATGATCGGGCGTCAGGTTAAGCAAGATACCGGCCGTCGGGTTGATCGTCGGCGCCAGGTCTATCTGGTAGGACGAGCATTCCACCACGTAGTAGCGCTCCGCCTTCGGCGGATCGAGGCTCAGCACCGCCGTGCCGATATTGCCGCCGAGCTGCGTATCGCGACCGGAGGATTGCAGAATATGAGCGATCAATGCCGTCGTCGTCGATTTGCCGTTTGTGCCGGTGATGGCAATGAAGGGGCTATCAGGCGCATGAGCGCGACGTTCGCGCACGAAAAGCTCGATATCGCCGATCACATCAACCGCAGCGGCACGTGCCAGATCAACCGACCAGTGCGGTTTCGGATGTGTTAGCGGTACGCCCGGTGCAAGCACGAAGGCCGCGAGCGCAGACCAGTCGATCGTTCGAAGATCAGCCGTAACGATGCCTTCAGCCGAAGCCTTGGCAACGCTGTCGGGATTGTCGTCGTAGGCGACGACATCCGCCCCGCCCGCAACCAGTGCCCTGGCGGTAACCAGACCGGAGCCACCAAGCCCGAACAGCGCGACCTTTTTTCCTTTGAACGATGTGACTGGGATCATCGGCTCACCTCAGCTTCAGCGTGGCAAGACCGAGCAAGGCCAGACCGACCGAAATGATCCAGAACCGGATCACCACCTGGCTTTCCGTCCAGCCCTTTTTCTCGAAATGGTGATGGATGGGCGCCATCAGGAAGACGCGTCTGCCCGTCCGCTTGAACCAGAATACCTGGATGATGACCGACAAGGTTTCCATGACGAACAGACCGCCGACGATGACCATGACGATCTCGTGTTTCGTCGCGACGGCAATGGAGCCGATCAGGCCACCGAGCGCCAGAGAACCCGTGTCGCCCATGAAGATTGCGGCCGGCGGCGCATTGAACCAGAGGAACCCGAGACCCGCACCGATCACCGCGCCAACGATAACCGCGAGTTCGCCTGTACCTGGCACAAAATTGATCTGCAGATAGTTGGAGAAAACGGCGTTACCTGTGAGGTAGGCAATCAGACCGAACGTAGCAGCGGCAATCATCACCGGCACGATGGCAAGACCGTCAAGACCATCAGTCAGGTTGACGGCGTTGCCCGCACCGACAATCACGAAGGCACCGAACAGCACGAAGAAGTAACCGAGGTTGATGACGAATTCTTTGAAGAACGGAAACGCGATGGAGCTGCCAAGGGTGCCGCCGTGCGGCGCCGATGCAAGCGCCATCTGCATCATGAAGAACACAGCAATGGCCGCAATCACGAATTCGATGCCGAGACGCGCTTTGCCGGAAAAGCCCTTGTCGCTCTGCTTCGTGACCTTGAGATAGTCGTCGTAAAAACCGATCGCTCCGAAACCGAGCGTCACGAGCAGGACGGCAACGACATAAACGTTGGACAGATCGCCCCACAGCAGCGAACCACCGAGAATCCCCGCAAGGATCATCAGCCCGCCCATTGTCGGCGTACCGGCCTTCTTGAAATGCGTCTGCGGTCCATCCGCACGGATCGGCTGGCCCTTGCCCTGGCGAACGCGAAGAGAATTGATGATAGCCGGACCAAACAAAAACACGATCAGCGCAGAAGTGAACAGCGCGGCCCCTGCCCGGAAGGTGATGTACCGGAACAGATTGAAGATTTGAATTTTGTCCGACAGTTCTACGAGCCAGATCAGCATAAGTGCCCTTTCACAAGGCTAGTTCAGATTTGGCGTTCCGTCTCGGGGAATGCCGGAAACTTGTCAAGCAGGGCAGAGATAATCTTGCCAAAACCGAGGCCCAACGACGATTTTACCATCAGTGCGTCGCCCGGTTGCACCCATTGCAGCGAAAAATCGACAAGTTCCGCAGTTGTCGGGAACCAGATGACCGTCACACTGTCCGGCAATGCGTCCCGAAGGGCAGCCATCGCTTCACCCGCCAGCCAGACATGTTCGATACCGGCGGCAAGCAACGGCCCCGCCAGTTCCTCATGCACTTCAGCCGAGAACTCGCCCATTTCCAGCATGTCGCCGAGCACGGCAACACGACGGCCGTGTCCCTGTGTTTCGGTCGCAGCCAATACTGCAATTGCTGCCCGCATGGAGGCCGGATTGGCATTGTAGCTTTCATCGATCAGCAGGAATGAGCCACCGTTGATCGCAAGGCGATGGCGCTGTCCGCGTCCTTTGACGGCCTCAAGCGTTCCAAGCGCTTCGAACGCCTTGTCCAGATTGGCGCCGGTCACGGCGACCGCACCCAGAGCCGCCATGGCATTGTCGGCAATGTGCCGGCCCGGAACGCTCAGGTGCAACTCGCTCGTTTCGCCATTCAGGATCGCCCAGATCGTCGATCCCGATGTCGTTGCCTCAAAATCCGCCAGGCGGAAGTCGGCTTTGGCATGTTGACCGAAGGTCAGAATGTGGGAGACGCCCACTTCCTGCGCTGCGGTTTCGAGCTGTTCGAACTGGGCGTTGTCGCGATTGAGGATAACCGCGCCGCCCTCTTCGACACCCTCGAAGATTTCCGCCTTGGCGGCGGCGATTTCTTCAATGTTGCTGAAATTGCCGAGGTGGGCTGCAGCAATGGTGGTGATGATTGCCACATGCGGGCGCACCATCTTGACCAGCGGGCGGATTTCGCCTGGATGGTTCATGCCGATTTCAAAAACACCGAATTCAGTGTCGGCGGGCATGCGCGCCAATGTCAGCGGCACACCCCAATGGTTGTTGAAGGATGCCACTGCCGCATGCACCCGGCCGGATGGCTCCAGAACCTGACGCAACATTTCCTTGGTGGTCGTCTTGCCGACGGAGCCCGTCACCGCAATGATGCGTGCGGAGGTGCGTTGGCGGGCAGCAACAGCGAGCTTCCCAAGTGCCACAAGCACATCTTCCACAACGATCATCGGAACCGTCAAACGACCGAGAGCCGGCAGCTTCCCTTCCGCCACGACGAGAAGACCAGCACCGTTGGCGACCGCGAAACTCGTGAAATCATGACCGTCGACACGGTCACCCTTGATGGCAAAAAAGGCCTCTCCGGGTTTGACCGTGCGGCTGTCGATGGAAATGCCCGTGATGCCCAGAGGCAGATTGCCGACCGGACGTCCCGCCGTAACGGCGACCATTTCCTCCACTGTCCATAGCCAGTTCAAATCTTCAATCCTTCCAGCGCGGTGCGCACCTGTTCATGGTCGGAAAATGGCAGCGTCACAGAACCGACGATCTGCCCTTCTTCATGCCCCTTGCCCGCAACGATCAGCGTGTCGCCGTTCGAAAGAAGCGAAACGGCGTGGCGTATTGCCTCGGCCCTGTCGCCAATTTCCAATGCGCCCGGCGCCGCAGCCATGATCTCGGAACGGATCGTCGCTGGTTCTTCCGAGCGCGGATTGTCATCCGTCACAATGACGATGTCGGAGAGGCGCGTCGCCACTTCGCCCATGATCGGACGCTTGCCCTTGTCGCGGTCGCCGCCGCAACCGAAAACGGTAATGATGCGTCCGGAGGTAAACGGCCGCACCGAGGTCAGAACATTCTCGAGTGCGTCCGGCTTGTGGGCATAGTCCACATAGGCAAGCGCACCGTTTTTCGTATGCCCCACCAGTTCGAGACGACCTGCGGCACCGATCAGCTTTTCAAGAGCCTTCATCGCAACGGCAGCAGTCACGCCGGTAGACATAGCAAGGCCGGCGGAAACCAAAGCGTTGGCAACCTGAAAATCGCCCGCCAGCGGAATATCAACCTCGAAGATCGTGCCGTCGTGATGCACCTCGATCATCTGCTTGTGGCGGAAATGCTCGACCCTTTTGAGGGTCAGATAATCGCCCTTGCGGCCCACGGTGCGAACGTTCAGCCCCGCATCTTCCGCAGTTCGGATTGCCTGAGCCGACCAGGGGTCGTCCGCAAAGATCACGGCCGGTGAACCCTTCGCCATCAGCGTATCGAAGAGCCGCATCTTCGCAGCCATGTAGTCCTCGATCGTCGGATGGTAATCCATGTGGTCACGACCGAGATTGGTAAAACCGGCCGCGGCGAGTTTCACACCATCGAGACGGCGCTGATCGAGCCCGTGACTGGAGGCTTCCATAGCAGCGTGTGTCACACCTTCGGAGGCGAGTTCGGCAAGAAGCCCATGCAACGTGACCGGGTCCGGTGTCGTCAGCGCGCCATAGTCTTCACGACCGGGTGCAATGACACCTGTCGTGCCGATCTGCGCTGCGGGATGACCGGCGAAGGCCCAAATTTGTCTGGTAAAGGAAGCAACTGAGGTCTTACCCGCGGTGCCGGTAACGGCAACCATGGTCTGCGGCTGTTTTCCGTAAAAACGGGAGGCGGCAAGCGCGAGGTAAAGGCGCGGGTCAGTGACGGTCAACACCGGAACGCTTGCTTCGAGCGCGTGGTTGGAGACGATAACGACAGCACCCTTGGAAATGGCGTCCTGCACGTAGACTGAACCATCAGCCTTGCTGCCTGCGACTGCCACGAAAAGGGTGGCCGGACCGGCCTTGCGGCTGTCTGCGGTAATTCCCCCGATTTCGATCGCCCCGATTTCAGAGCGCAGTAGTTCGTTCAATTCCGGAAACTCGGTTCCGGACAGATCTCGCAAATTCATCGACTGTTTCCGTCTTGTCCCCCCGGCACGAATCACCGGAATATCATAAGCTCTAACAATCAATAAGACACGAGCAAGGCCGAGCCGTCCTTCCCGAACTTGGGCTTTACACCCAAAATACCTGCCGTGCGGGTGATGATGTCGTGGACCATCGGCGCTGCGGACGTACCCGCAAGTGCCGCGCCATTGCCCTTATCCGTCTTCGGTTCGTCGATGAACGTCAGCACCACGTATTGCGGATCGTCGATCGGAAACGCGGAGAGGAATGCGTTGAAGTTCTTGTCGTGAACGTAGCGGCCGTTGACCACCTTGTCGGCGGTGCCGGTCTTGCCGCCAACGTTGAAACCTTCGACGCGGGCGTTGCGGCCCGAACCGTTCACGCCGTTCCATTCAAACAGGAAACGCATGTCCTTGCTGGTCGTCGGCTTCAAGACCTGGGTTGCAACCTGGTCGGCCTGTTCGCGGCTGCGCGGCAGGAAGGTCGGCTCGATGAGTTTGCCGCCGTTGACGAGTGCGGCACCTGCCACCGCAGTCTGAAGCGGGGTCGTCGAGACACCGTGACCGAACGAAATGGTAATGGAGTTGATCTTCTTCCACTGACGCGGCTGCGTCGGCATCGCAACTTCCGGCAACTCGGTCTGCATGCGGCTCAGTAGTCCTAGGCGCGTCAGGAATTCCTTGTGCCCTTCGGTGCCAACCGTGTCGGCAATTTTCGCCGTACCGATGTTGGAGGAATACTGGAAGATTTCAGGAACGGACAGAACGCGCCCCTTGCCATGGAAGTCCTTGATGGTGAAGCCGCCGATGCGGATCGGATAACGCGCGTCGAACGTATCGCCCAGCCGCACCCGGCCGTCATCAAGACCCATGGCGATGGTGAAGGATTTGAAGGTGGAGCCCATTTCGAACGTGCCGTTCGACATGCGGTTCAGCCAGCCTTCCTTTGCGCCTTCAGCCGGGTTGTTCGGATCGTAATCCGGCAACGACGCCATGGCCAGAATCTCGCCGGTATGCACGTCCATCACCACGGCGCCGGCACCAATCGCCTTGAACTTGTCGATTGCCGAGACGACAACCTCGCGCACGATGGCCTGAACACGAAGATCGATCGACAGCTTGACGGGCTCAAGTGGCTGATCACTGGTCATGCCAAGCGCCGTCAGGTCGGCAAGACCCTGGCTGTCGACATAGCGTTCCATACCGGCAACACCGCGGTTGTCGATGTTGACGTGACCGACGATGTGCGCAGCCGTAGGCCCGCCTGGATAGAAGCGGCGTTTTTCCGGTCGGAAGCCGATACCAGGAATTCCGAGCGCCAGAATCTGGCTCTGCTGCTTCGGCGTCAGTTGTCGACGCAGCCACTGGAACCGCGAATTGGAGGACAGTTTCTGATAGGTTCCACGCTGATCGAGATCGGGCAGAACGGTGCGCAGTTTCTCGATTGCCTCATCGATATCGACGATGCGATGCGGCTCGGCAAACAACGAAACGGTACGGATGTCGGTTGCGAGCACTTCACCATTGCGATCGAGCAGATCCGGACGCGACGCCATCAGGCGGTCAGCGGGTGCGATGCTCGAAACGGTTTCCTGTTCGGCAAGACCGTACTGAACAAGACGGCCACCAACCACACCATAAAATGCGACGAAGCCGAAAATGAGAAGGCCAACCCGGCTCTTTGCCTGGGCTGCCCGCTTCTTGCGCGCACCTTCGAAGGCCGAATGGTCGGTGTAACCGGTGGTGCTGGCGGAAAAGTGAGCCTTGCTCTTCAAAACCATGACGCGGGAAAGAAAAGACATCAGTGGTTCACCGATCCTGTAATGGTTTCATCCATATCGCCAGTCTCGTCTCCGGCCTGCGCCGACATGGCAGGAGCAGCCGGGCGTGCGACAGGCGCGCGTGGCGTCGGAACCGGAATGCCGTTGACGGCAATCTGTCCGGCGGGCGGTGATTTCGGCTTGGAGGCTCCGCCAAGGGTGGCGCCGGGTTTCGACCCGTTCACGGCGGCAGCAATCACATCCTCGACGCTCATGCCTTCGGGCTCCGGCGGCTGCGGCAGTTGCGAACGCAGCATCGGGAGTTCGCGCGGCTGCGCCAGTTGCGTCGGCTGCGTCGGAGAAAGATTGAGTTCCGTCTGGTAGGCGTTGACCAGACGATGCAGGCGGTTGGGCTGCGTCAACAGAGCCCAGTCGGCACGGAGAAGATCGATCGTATCTTTTTCAAGCTTGATTTCCGCTTCAAGCTTGCGGACTTGTTCAAGCTTGAGATCTGCCTGATGCTTGATGGAATAGGTGACGACAGCCGCCGCGACCATAACTCCCATCAGAATGATGTCGAAAGTGCGCAGCATGTCAGCCCCCCAACTTTTCAAGGCTAGCGAGATCGGGAAGTTCGAAGATCGAAAAATCTGCCGGACGGGCCGGAGCGGACGTGCGCAAGCCGGCTCGCAATTTTGCTGAACGGGCGCGCGGATTGATGTCGGCTTCTTCGTCGCTTGCGGCAATCATCGGCTTGCCGATGCTGTCGAACACCGCCGGCTTGTCTTCCACCATCGGCATATGACGCGAGCCAGCCGCGCGGCCGGAACGGTCGGCGAAGAACTTCTTGACTATACGGTCTTCCAGCGAATGGAAGGTAACGACGACGAGCCTGCCGCCCGGCTTCAAGGCCTGTTCGGCGGCAAAAAGCGCCTGTGCCAGTTCTCCCAGTTCGTCATTGACGAAGACGCGCAGCGCCTGAAACACCCGTGTTGCAGGGTGGATCTTGTCCTTGGCCTTGCGCGGCGTGACGATTTCGATGAGGCCTGCCAGGTCGCGTGTCGTACGAAACGGCTCTTCGGCACGTTTCTTTTCAATGGCGCGTGCGATACGGCCAGGCTGCTTTTCCTCGCCGAGAAAACCGAAAATACGGATCAGATCGCTGACCTTGGCGCGATTGACCACATCAGCCGCTGATACGCCGGAGGCCGACATACGCATATCGAGCGGCCCGTTCTTCTGGAACGAGAAACCGCGCTCGGCCTCATCGATCTGCATCGATGACACACCGATATCGAGAACGACACCGTCCAGCCCACCGTCAGGCGCGTGCGCTGCAAGGTTGGAGAATTGCGACTGAATGAGAGAAAGCCTGCCGCCATTGGCAGCAACCATCGCCTGCCCGCCCGCGATAGCGGTCGGGTCGCGGTCGAGCGCGATAACGTTGGCACCTTGATCGAGAATGGCCTGCGTGTAACCACCGGCGCCGAAGGTTCCGTCCAGGATGACCTTGCCGGGAGCCGGTTCGAGCGCCGTGATGACCTCACGCAGCAGAACCGGGATGTGACGAACAGGTCCGCCACCGGCATCAGAAGATCGTCCGCCAGAATTCGCCGCCATCCCGTATCCCCGTTCTAGGCAGGGCGGATCGTCGTAAAATCGCGCCCTGCTCTTGCTTCCGCCTGCGCCGCCAAAAACGCCTGCGGTTGCCAAAGCTGAAAATGATCCGCCCGCCCAACGAAGGTGACCTCGGTCGTTATGCCGGTAAATTCCCGCACGAAATCCGTCACCATCAATCGACCTTCCTGGTCGAGCTTCATGAAAACACCGCCGCCGTGAACCAGCAGCGACATTGCATTCGCCTGCGGCGAAAACGCGTCCATGGACGCGATCTGCCGCTCGTAACGCTCCAGCAAATCCGGACCACCCACGCTGATCGCCGGAAACGCAAAATCCTGAAGACAATAAAGCTCCTGAATGCCGCGTTGCGCCAGCACCGAACGAAACACCGAAGGAACCGAAACGCGCCCCTTGGCGTCGATCCTGTTCGTTACGTTCGATAAAAAGCGGTCCATAACTCAACTCGCTCAAACCGCACTCCGCCAAGCGATACATCCGCTCGACAGGCAACACCGGTACGCACGACATATCGCTGAGCGCCGGGACGAAGCGCCCCGTAGCAGCCCCTCGCAGGCTCCTTACTCGTTTCAGCGATTGCGGGTCAGAAACACGACCCTTTGTGGTGTGCATTTGGGATACCATGGGACACTATGGGCGTCAATGGGAGAAGATGGCACGATACCGGCTTCGCATCGGAAATTCATAAGCCGTTAAGTTTAACGAATGGTTTACTTCGTGCGTCAGAGCGCGCAGCGCCAACACCAGCGCGACCGAAAAGCGATTGTTTTTGCAAAGAAAATGGTCCTGAAACGTAAAAACGCCCGAGACATCAAAAGTTGAAGGGGAATTTTGCCAGTTGGCCTGTAAGCCGGGTTCTGTATGGCTCCGGTTTTATCCGGAACGTGGCAGCCATTCATCTGGGACGACATTTGCATGCCGCCTCACGCAACCCACCCGGATGACTGGCCCAGAAACAGGCTGTTGGCAGACTTTCGTCCGCCCCGCATCATCCCTATTCGGTCTTGCTCCCGGTGGGGTTTACCTTGCCACCGCTGTTACCAGCGGCGCGGTGGGCTCTTACCCCACCCTTTCACCCTTACCACGTAGGCGTGGCGGTTTGCTCTCTGTGGCACTTTCCCTAGGGTCGCCCCCGCCGGACGTTATCCGGCACCGTGTTTCCGTGGAGCCCGGACTTTCCTCACTTTACCGTCTTTCGACATTGGTAAGGCGCGGCTGCCCGGCCAACTGGCATGCGCTCCATAACCGTGTTCCAACACGAAAGCCACCGAAAAGCGCAGAAAATTCTCAAAGAAACGCAGGTGAAAAGTCTGTCGTGAAGGCATCGTCAGCGATTTTGCCATCAAGCAGCAACGTCGCACCCAGACGACCGATCTCATCCGAGCTTTTTGCCGCCGTGCCATTGCCGCCAGTCAGGACGGCGATCCGTGATGATGTGGAAAAGCCGATGGACGGATAACCACTTTTCGTTTTGGAAACGACGCATGCCGCCATTGAGATGCGGGACCTGTCGACAGACGGCACCAGACCTTCAACGATATCAGACAGATGTTCCCTGACACTCTCGCGGCCACCGGAGCGAAACCATGCACGGATCTCCATGTCGCTCTTCACCAGGATATCGTCCGGATCGCCCCCAATTTTCAGATAGACCTTGCCGTCGGGATAACGGACAGGTGGCAACAGATAGATATGCTTTCTCGTATCACGCGGCTCGTAGATCAACGACGGCATGCCAGCATAACGCTCAGCTTCGTCATCCGGTATTTCGAAGAACGCGACCGTGCGAGCGTAGACATCCAGCGAAATCGGTTGCGGCAACAGGTTTTCGCTGATCGAAAAACCACCCGCAGCAACCAGCACCTTGTCCGCCGTGTAAGTGGCGCCAGATGCAGTCGCGACACAAACAACACCATTCTCGTCACGGGTCGACACGACAATATCGTCGATCAAGGTTACACCGGCATTCCTGGCGAGAACGCTCTGCGCCTCCACCAAAGCACGTGGGTTAACGTAACCGGCATTGTCCCTCTCGAATACGCCTTCGCATTCCGCTTCGAAGGTGAAATACGGAAAACGGCTTTTCAGCGAGGCATCATCCAGCATCTCGGTAGCAACACTAAGACGCGCTGCCGCCGCACAGACATTGTCGATGTACGGATTGCCGCCTCCCCGTTTCGGACCGACGATAAGACAACCAACCGGCCCATAAAAATCAACACCGCTTCGTGTCGCGATATCGTCGTAACGGGCGATGGAACGGTTGGCGAGCAAGGCCCAGTCAGCATTCCCATCAATCGTCCGTGTAATGCGCGCCTCGTCATAGTGGCTGGCAAAAACGCCCTGATGCGACTTGATGTCTTTCGGTTCTCCAGGGCCGATCAAGGCAACACCATCGGTTTTCTCTGCCAGATGGCGGGCCGCTGCGGCACCCATCATCCCACGACCGACGACGATATATTTGAAATGCCCTGACATGCCATTCTCCAGCACGATTTGCTTGTGATTGCGTGAGATGTTTCCAGCCGCTTCGCCGTATCAAGTCAGACGAAAACAGGTGACATATTCTGCGCGAAATCTGTCTCCGTCAGCTGGCCATCGACAAGCAGCACGGCGCCGAGGCGGCCGATTTCATCCGACGACTTGGCGGAAACGAAGTTGCCACCAGTCAAAACCGCGATGTTGGAGGATTGTGTATAGCCGATATAGGGATATCCGGTGCGGGTGATTGAAGCGACGCAAGAACCTGATGTTACCGGGCATCCCGCCAACTCCGGCATGAGCGAAACTGCCTTGCGTGTCAGGAAGTCCACCTCGGAAGGCGTTCCGTCCGAATGGAACCAGCCGATCGCCTGCTCAAGCGTCTCCAGCCGCCCCTTTTCGCTTTCGCCGCCGATCTTCAGGTAGACCTTGCCGTCTGGATAGCGCACGGGCGGCAGAATGTAGACGATGTCGTCTTCGCTTTCGGCAAGAACAATCGTCGAGGGCATATAGCGAAAATGCGCCTGCTTTTCATCATCAAGCTCGAAAAAGGCAATGGTTCGGCCCGTGGCAGCCATGTCGACGGGCGTGGGCAACAGCTCGGCCATATTGGTGAAGCCACCCGCTGCAGCAATCACTTTTTCCGCAGTATAAATCGCGCCTTCGCGTGTCGATACTTCCACACCGCTCGAGGTGTCGCGAATACGTGCAGCGGTCTCGCGGATAAGCTCTGCGCCCTGCTGTACGGCGACCGCGCACTGCGCCTTCACCAGCGATCGGGGATTGATGTGCCCTGCGTTTTGCGCTTCGAAATAACCATCGTGATCGGCCGGGAGTGAAAACATCGGAAACCGATTGCCGACTGCATCATGTCCTACCGTCTCGATACCGAGGCCATCGGCGAATGACAGAGCACGCGAGACGTAGGTTCCCGCCAGGCCCTTGCCGTTTCCGGTAAACAGGCATCCGGCTTCGGTGAAGAAGCGGACGCCGCTTTGAGCTTCAAGTCCGGCGTAGCGCGCGATGGAGCGCTTGGCGAGCGCCGCCCAGACAGGATCGCCATCGAAACCTCGGGTAATCCGCGCCTCATCGTAGTGGCTGGAAAAGACACCCTGGTGTGACTTGCGGTCAGCAGGCTCGGCAGGCCCGATCAACGCGACCCCACCTGTTTGAGCCGAGAGATGGCGGGCGGCTGCCGCGCCCATCATGCCTGCACCAACGACGATATATTTGAAGTCTGGCATTTCCGGTTTTCCTGTTTGCCATTGTTGAATAGCAAAGCAATCCAGCCGGAAAAAGCCCTAGTGTTTGAGAGTATTTCCACGACAGAGGAAACACTCTCTCCGTGATCAGCCTTGCAGCAGCGCCTGTACCTTGCCGCAGTAACGCTTGGACACAGGGTTCATGCGCTTGGCACCATGACCCGCATTGTAACGCAGGATCGTGCCACAGACCTCACCCCCACCGAGCTGGTGCGCGGTTGCCAGATACTGCATGCCCCAGCGGATATTGGTTTCCGGGTCGTAAAGAGCCTTTGCGGTGCCGCGAAAGCCCATCATCCGCGCCGTCGCCGGCTTGATCTGCATCAGCCCGACTTCACCGGCGCTGCCGCGAGCCTTTGGATTGAACTTGCTTTCGACGGAAACAACGGCATGCGCCAGATTGACGGGAACGCCATAACGCTTGGCATATTTGACGATCAGATCGGAGTAGTCGTTCTTCAGCGCGGCAGGCAAAACTTTGTCGGGGCTGGGATAACCGGGTTTACGGAAAAAGCTTTCCAGTGGCACGGTCTTGGTCTTCACGTCTTCATCTTTGGCAAAAACGGCCCCTGCCTGCGCAGCGAGCATAATAACGCCCGCGGCGACAGCAACTACAACTCTGTTCATATGCAGAAATAAACTCCAGAACGGATGACTGGCACGATGCAACGGCACAAAAGTCCAGCTTTCGGAAAGTCTATCCAGACCTTCCGTGGTTCAGTCTCCTTGATTGATATTGACGGTCAGTTCCCCTGAAGAACAACACCGCGTCCGGTGCCGTTCTTTAACTTCCTCAATGCGGATTAACTGTGGCACAAGAAAAATGTGACTTTTGGCGAGGCAAAATTTCCAGGAAAATTACAGCAAATGAACTTCAAACGCCGGAGAATCTCGGCAGGCTGGCAATCAGCCTGTGCAGCGTGTCGATCGTTGAAAAATCAGCGATGCCATCGACCAGAGTCGGACGGAAATGCCGCTGGAAAGCAGCCACCGCGCCCTCGGTCTGCTCGCAATAAGCGCCTGTTATTTCAATACCGTATCCATAGATGGAAAGCATGGATTGCAGTGCTTCGACCGGCTGGCCTTGATCACCGCGCTGAAAAAACCGACCTCCGGCGATGGGCGCCGGTGCGACCCAATGGCCGATACCGTTCTGCGACAGGATGTCCCACGGGAATTTTTCACCCGGATCGACCTTGCGGATGGGCGCAACATCCGAGTGTCCGAGCACCCGTTCCGGGGCAATAGACCACCGCTCACCACAATCCCGACACAATTCGACGACTGCTGCGATCTGTTTCTCAGGAAATTCAGGCAATCCGCCTGGATGGCCCTGGTTGACGATTTCGATGCCGATTGAGCGGGAGTTGATATCGCTTTCGCCGCCCCACGTGCTCTTGCCCGCATGCCAGGCGCGTCGATCTTCCGGCACGAGCTGGATCACCCGTCCATCTTCGAAGATGAAATAATGGCTGGAAACCTGGCTTTCGGGATTACACAGCCAGGACAGGGCGCCGTCCGCAGTCGTCATGCCGGTATAGTGGAGAAGGATGATATCCGGCCCACTCACTCCCAGCCGCTCCCCATGGTTCGGCGAAGGCGCAACTGTGGCGCCTTTGAAATCCGGCATAAAATCGGTCATGCGACGCGGCGTTCTTTCTCGATCGCCGCATAAGCGGCATTGAGAGCCGCCATACGCTCATTTGCGGCGGCATGCAATTCCATCGGAACGCCACGGGCAATCAGCTTGTCCGGATGGTGTTCTGCGACCAGAGAACGGTAACGCTTGCGGATATCGGAAAAATCGTCGGAGGGCGAAACACCGAGCACACGGTACGGATCACGCCCGTCCATATGAACATGTCGCGCCATGATCGTTTCGAAATGATCTTCGCTGATATGGAAGATTTCCGCGATACGACCAAGGAAGGCAAGTTCCCGCTCGTGGATCAATCCATCAGCCTTCGCGATATGGAAAAGCCCGTCAATGACGCTTTCCAGCATCTGGCAATTGTCGTTGCCGGAACCGCAAAGGCCAGCCAGCCTTTCGGCATAGGCTTCGAAACCGGCCACATCCTGACGAGCCAGATTGTAAAGACGCGCGACGTTCTTGGCTTCCTCATCGGGAAAGTCGAAGATTTGCCGGAAAGCGCGGACTTCCGCATCATTCACGACGCCGTCAGCCTTCGCCATTTTGGCGGAAAGCGCAATGATGGCGACGGAAAAGGATACTCTGCGACGGGTTTCTGGGTCGCCTTCGAACAAGGTGCGGATCGCTTCGACAACGCGCCCGAGCGCACCACCTGCGGCGTCGCCGATTGCGCCGAGCAGCCGTTCCCACAGGGATGAAATTTGCAAACAGGCGAAATCGATGATCATGGCCATAAGCATGACGGCATATCATCGTGAATGCAATATCTCGCGCGACCTCAAGGCATTAACTTTTATTCATCTTTGCAACAGCTTCGCTTCATCATTTCAGTTGCCGATGGAAAGTTTTCCACAGGCAGCCAAACCCGTCCCGCGCACGGGCCAACGAAGTGCCGATTGAAACGATTATATTCGAAATCGCGCTGCAAGCTCCTGAAAAACCGCAAGAAATCGCCATTTTTCTCCATAAATTCGCTTTACACCTACACGCGCCTGTCGCATCCATTTGCCAGACATAATCATGGACGCGTGCAAACAAGGAGAGTCATGATGGCCAAACAGAAAGTCGCAATGTTGACCGCGGGCGGTCTCGCTCCCTGCCTTTCATCCGCGGTCGGCGGATTGATTGAACGCTACAGCGACATCGCACCCGAAATCGACCTTGTGGCTTATCGCTCCGGTTATCAGGGCGTGCTTCTTGGCGACCGGATCGAGATCACCAAGGATATGCGCGAAAAGGCATACCTGCTGCATCGCTACGGCGGCTCACCCATCGGCAACAGCCGCGTGAAGCTGACGAATGCCGCCGACTGTGCCAAGCGCGGTCTCGTCAAGGAAGGCGAAAATCCGCTGCGCGTTGCAGCCGAGCGTCTCGCCGCAGACGGCGTAACCATTCTGCACACGATCGGCGGTGACGATACCAACACGACGGCAGCCGATCTCGCCGCCTATCTTGGTGCAAACGGTTATAATCTGACCGTCGTCGGCCTGCCCAAAACCGTCGACAACGACGTCGTGCCGATCAAGCAGTCGCTTGGAGCATGGACGGCAGCCGAAGTCGGCGCCTCCTTCTTCGACAATGTCAGCAACGAGCAGAGTGCCGCACCGAAAACATTCGTCATTCACGAAGTCATGGGGCGCCATTGCGGCTGGCTGACAGCGGCCACGGCCCGCGCCTACATCCAGAAGACCAGCGGCAATGAATATGTCGAAGGCCTGATGATGAATTCGCATATGAAGAACATCGACGGCATCTATCTGCCGGAAATGGCCTTTGATATCGAAGCAGAGGCGGAGCGCCTGAAGAAAATCATGGAAAAGAACGGTTATGTAACGCTGTTCGTTTCCGAAGGTGCCGGCCTCGACGCCATCGTCGCCGAACGTGAAGCCGCAGGCGAGGCCGTCAAGCGCGATGCCTTCGGCCACGTCAAGATCGACACGATCAATGTCGGCGGCTGGTTCCAGAAGCAATTCGCAAGCCTGATCGGCGCCGAACGCTCGATGGTGCAGAAATCCGGCTATTACGCCCGCTCCGCGCCTGCCAACGGCAACGACCTTCGCCTGATCCAGAGCATGGTCGATCTGGCCGTCGAAAGTGCACTTAACAAGGTGTCTGGCGTCACCGGCCACGATGAGGAACAGAGCGGCAAACTGCGGACCATCGAGTTTCCACGCATCAAGGGCGGGAAGCATTTCGACATCTCCGCGAAATGGTTCGCAGAAGTCATGGATCATGTCGGCCAGCCGTTCACAGCAGCATGATTTTACGCTACGCTAAAAGAATGCGATGACAGGAAGGGGAGACATGAGACTGAAAATCCCCTCGGTTTTCGCAGGACAAAAAGCGTGGATTCAATGAATTAGAGCGCCAGTTTTGTGTCTTCATCGACACGTGGCGCTCTAAGGAGGAAAGAGAATGTCTGGAGAGGCGTGGCTGATTTTCTGTACAGCGTGTGCCGTCATGTTCGCACTCCCCTCTCCCCTTGCATTCTCTGCCGCCTCTTACTCGGCCATTCGCGGCAAGCGCACGGTGCTGGCCACCGCCACCGGTGGTGCCCTTGGCATCACGACGGCCATGACATTGGCCGCCATTCCGACAGTTGCTTTTGCCTACCTGCCCAAGTCGTTTCTTGAAATCATCGAGTGGGCCGGCATCGGCTGGTTAATGCTGTTCGTCCTGTGGATCATGGCAACGCCTGTCGCCAGAGCCGCGAATGCCGACAATGACAACCTGAGAGGCAAAAAATTCGGTGCCATCTTCAGGGATTGTTTTGCAGTGGCGGCATTTCGCCCACGCTATTTCAGCTTCTTCCTTGCGCTGCTTCCGCAGTTCGTTTCCCAGCCTGCCGACGCGGTTGAAGTGCTTGCGATTGCGCAGAGCGCGGTTTTGATCGCCGCGCTGGTGATACTCGTCGGACAAGCGCTTTTCGCACCCTCGATGCTTGCCCTCATTCGCCGCATGTCAGGCGGCAAAAAGGTCAAGCCGAAGTACCGGACATATTTCATTTCGGGCCGCGCCGTCAGCGCCGGCTACCGGCGAATTGCCGCCTGAAATCGGCGCCGATATCTCACAGCTTGCCGCTATCCTTACAATAGGTTAATGAAAGTTCGACGGGACACAGCCTGCTTCGTTCGACGCGGGGTATCGAAAGACAGGCACAACGAAGGCGGCAGCATGCAAATTTCGGGCAAATTCCGCGGGAAAACGGCGCTTTTCCTGTCTTCCACCGTGGGACTCGCACTGACACTGGCTGGATGCACAAGTGTCGAATACACCGCGAAAGAAGGCCCTGACGGCCCGAAGATCGCGACCGTAGCGCCGAGCGCCGCGACTGGAAATGCCCCTGCAACAGCAACGCCTGAAACGGCTCAGGCGGCCGCACCAGCGGGAACGGCCGCAGCCCCTGCCGCGACCACAGCAACGGCAGACGCAAGCCTGGCGCAACAGCAGCCTGCTCTTCCCAACGTTGCCGCTGTAAAAGGTGGACGTGTTGCCCTTCCCCCGGCGGCCGAAATCGCGGCAGCCGCAGCCATCGCAAACCAGATGCAGCCAACCGCGGAGACGCAGGTTGCGCAGACATCGACGATGCCAGCAGCGCAGACCACAACTGTGGCTCTTGCTCCGACCACAGCAACACCAGCTGTCGCCGCCGTCAATGCCGCCGCACAATCAACACACCCGACCGCCGGCGAGCTGCCACAGGTCGTCGCTGTCAAAGGCAGCTTCCCACCTGCACCACCTCCTCCGGGTTCGCCATCCATCGGCACGGAGTTGACGGCGGAACGCAAGGTTATCCCTCTTCCGAAGCCGGACAGCACTGTACTCGCTTACGCAGCCGGCCCGACCAATGCTGCTCTGGCAGCCGTCAACGCCAGCGGCACCATGACTGCGCCCCTCAACCCGTCGCCAGCCGGCAGGGACAAGCTGAGCGGACTGATCTCGAAATATGCTGCAATGTATCAGGTCCCGGAAGATCTGGTTCACCGCGTCGTACAGCGTGAAAGCCGCTACAATCCCGCCGCCTATAATGGCGGGCATTTCGGCCTCATGCAGATCAAGCATGCCACGGCACGCTCCATGGGCTTCGATGGCCCGGCTTCCGGCCTCTTCGATGCCGAAACCAATTTGCGATACGCGGTAAAGTATCTGCGCGGCGCCTGGCTGGTGGCAGACAACGATCGTGACAATGCGGTCAGGCTCTACGCCCGTGGTTATTATTACGATGCCAAGCGCAAGGGCATGCTGCACGTTCTGCGCAAGTAACGCATCGCACCACAAACGAATTGAAAGGCACTGCATATCTTATGCGGTGCCTTTTTGTTTTGGCGTCAATGCGGCCCTTGGACAACTGCCCCGTCATCAAACTGTAGTCTCACGGCTGTAGACGCCTCTCAATCGAGCGAGAGGTGGAATCATATGACGAGCGCCGCACCGAAAACCGGCTTCAGCAGAAACGTCAAACTCAAATCCGCATTGCTTCAGCACAAGGCTCTGTCAAAAAGTGGCCTCTCCGAACGACTGTTTGGCGTGCTGTTCTCTGGCCTGGTTTATCCGCAGATCTGGGAAGACCCTGAAGTCGACATGGAAGCGATGGAGCTTCGTGACGGCCACAGCATCGTCACCATCGGTTCGGGCGGCTGCAACATGCTGGCGTACCTCTCTCGCAATCCAGAAAGCATCGATGTCGTCGATCTCAATCCGCATCACATTGCGCTCAACAAGTTGAAGCTTGCCGCCTTCCGTCATCTTCCGGCCCACCAGGACGTGGTGAGACACTTCGGCCGCGCCAACACACACGTCAACAGCCAGGGCTTCGACCGCTTCATTGCCCCGCATCTCGACGACACCACCAAGGCCTACTGGTCCAAACGCACGATCTCCGGGCGGCGGCGCATTGCGGTCTTCGACCGAAACATCTATCGCACCGGCCTTCTTGGCCGCTTTATCGGCGCGGGCCATCTGATGGCCCGCCTGCATGGCGTCAAGCTGACGGAAATGGCAAACAGCCGCACGATGGAAGAGCAGCGCCAGTTCTTTGACAGCAAGGTCGCGCCGCTGTTCGACAAACCTGTCGTGCGCTGGCTGACGAAGCGGAAAAGCTCGCTTTTTGGCCTCGGCATTCCCCCACGCCAGTATGACGAACTTGCCAGCCTTTCCTCCAACGGCACGATCGCCGCCGTTCTGCGCGAGCGGCTGGAAAAGCTCGCCTGCGATTTCCCCCTGAGCGACAACTACTTTGCCTGGCAGGCATTTGCCCGCCGATACCCGGAACCGCATGAGGGCGCGCTGCCTGCCTATCTGAAGCCGGAATATTACGAAGCGATCCGCAACAACGCCGCACGCGTTTCGGTTCATCACGAAACCTACACGGAGCTTCTGGGGCGAAAGCACGCCGGCAGCGTCGATCGCTATATCCTGCTCGACGCACAGGACTGGATGACCGATACACAATTAAATGAGTTGTGGTCGCAGATCAGCCGCACGGCGGCACCAGACGCACGCGTCATATTCCGCACCGCTGCCGAGAAAAGCGTGATCGAAGGGCGTCTGCCCCCCGACATCCGCAAACAGTGGGCCTATCTGGGAGACCGCTCGAAAGAACTCAATGCCAGAGATCGCTCCGCCATCTATGGCGGTTTCCACATCTATCAGAGGGCTTCGGCATGAAAACCATCGGCGAGAATGTCAGCCTTGCAGACACGGCCCATGCGGGCCTGATGGATCGCATGTACCGCCACCAGAGGCACATCTACGATCTTACCCGAAAATATTATCTATTGGGACGCGACAGGACGATCGCTGCCCTCGATATCCCCGAAGGCGGCTCGCTGCTTGAGGTGGGCTGTGGCACCGGGCGCAATCTGCTGCTTGCAAACCGCATTTTTCCGCAAGCGCGTTTGTTCGGTCTCGATATTTCCGCCGAGATGCTGGCAACGGCGTCGGACAATTTTGCCGGAAAAAAGCAGCGCCCTCATTTGCGCGTCGCCGATGCGACGGCGTTCAGAGCAAGCGAATTTGGTGAAGCCGATGGCTTTGATCGGGTGATGATTTCCTATTCGCTGTCGATGATACCGGATTGGGAAAAGGCGGTTGACCGGGCATTGTCAGCGCTCGCCCCGGGCGGCTCGCTACACATCGTCGACTTCGGCCAACAGGAGCAGCTTCCGCGCTGGTTCCGCTCCCTGTTGAAGGCATGGCTCACGCGTTTCCACGTCACACCGCGCGCCAACCTGCGCTACGTGCTTGCCAACATGGCCGGAAGCCATGGCGCAATGCTACAGTTCGAGGAAATCGCACGCGGTTACGCATGGCGCGCCGTCATCACTCTTCCGGTTGCCGAACCACAGAAAAAAGCCAGCCGTATTCTCGAAGACGCATGATCTGAGGCCGAAAACGGGCCTGCCCCTCTTGCCATAACCGCTTGTTTACCATGTTATGGTTAAACAGGGAGAGGTGGCGCGCATGGCGTGGCTGCCTGACGGGAAACGACATTTTTCAGGGTTTCAATGCGGTTACGGTTATCGGCGATACTCTCGGCCTTGCTGCTGGTGAGCGGCTGCACCTCCACGAGCTACGATCTGCTTGAGACGGCATCGGTCGCCAAACCGAAATTTGTCGACACGGACCCGCAGGATTTCGGTGTCAACAACCCGCATCGTCATGAAGTTCACGGCATCGACGTGTCGAAGTGGAATGGCAGCGTAGACTGGCAGACAGTTCGCAAATCTGGCGTATCCTTCGTTTTCGTAAAGGCAACGGAGGGCTCCGACCGCATCGATCCGAAATTCGATGATCACTGGCGCAATGCCGCGGCTGCGGGCATCGCCCATGCCCCCTATCATTTCTACTATTTCTGCTCCACGGCCGATGCACAGGCGGACTGGTTCATCCGAAACGTTCCAAAGGGTGCGGTCACATTGCCACCCGTTCTCGATGTCGAGTGGAACCCCGCCTCGCCCACCTGCAAGACGCGCCCGGCGCCCGCAGTCGTCCGCTCGGAGATGCAGCGCTTCCTCGATCGTATCGAAGCCCATTACGGCAAGCGCCCGATCATCTATACATCGGTCGACTTCCATCGCGACAATCTGGTCGGCCAGTTCAAGAACTATCATTTCTGGGTCCGCTCCGTCGCGGCCCACCCGGCCAAGATTTATGAAGACCGCCAATGGGCGTTCTGGCAATACACCGCCACGGGCGTGGTACCTGGCGTCACAGGCCCAACAGACATCAACGTCTTCTCCGGAACGGAGAAAAACTGGCGTAAATGGGTCGCTGAAGCAAATAACAACGGCTAAGAAGCAACACTTTGTAAAAAACCGCGTTCTGACGTGTGCATTGAAGCAACTGCCCGTTTTTTTGTCACAAACATAGAGGTAAAGCGGGCAAACAATCCATTGAGGACGTTCCTATGCCCACTTTCCGGTCGCGCGGTATCCTTTTTGCCGCGGCTCTGTCTCTTCTGTCTGCCGGTTCGGCTTTTGCCGTTACGCCTGTGGCGTCGCCTGACGATCCGAAGCAGGTCGCTTGTGGCGGTGATCTTGCCGCATTCCTGCAAGGCGTAAAAGCCGAAGCCATGGCAAAGGGCGTCCCGGCCGAAGCCGTGGACAAGGCGCTTGCAGGCGCGCAGATCGACCAGAAAGTTCTTTCCCGTGACCGTGCCCAGGGCGTGTTCCGTCAGACCTTCCTTGAGTTTTCCCAGCGCACCGTCAGCCAGGCCCGCCTCGATATTGGCCGCAAGAAGCTTCAGGAACTCTCTTCCACCTTTGCACGCGCCGAAAACGAGTTCGGTGTACCTGCTGGTGTGATTGCAGCGTTCTGGGCGATGGAAACTGACTTTGGCGCTGTGCAGGGCGATTTCAACACCCGCAATGCTCTCGTCACCCTGTCGCATGACTGCCGCCGCCCGGAACTGTTCCGTCCGCAGCTCATTGCCCTGACCGAGATGGTTCAGCACGGCGATCTCGACCCGGCGACGAACACCGGCGCTTGGGCTGGCGAGATCGGCCAGGTTCAGATGCTTCCCAAAGATATCATCGCATTCGGCGTTGATGGCGATGGTGACGGCCACGTCAACGTCAAAAGCAGCGCTCCTGACGCGATTTTGACGGCCGCGAAATTTATCCAGCATCTCGGCTTCAAGAAAGGCGAGCCATGGATTCAGGAAGTTTCCCTGCCTGAGAACCTGCCATGGGAAAAATCGGGCCTCGGCGGCCCTCTGACCGCCGGTGACTGGTTCGCACTCGGTGTCACGCCAAGGGACGGCAACAAGAATTTTGCCAATCTGCCTGCCTCCCTGATCATGCCACAGGGCCGCAAGGGGCCGACCTTCATCACCTACCCGAACTTCAATATTTACCTCGAGTGGAACCAGTCGTTCATCTACACGACCTCCGCCGCGTACTTCGCCACGCGCCTGATGGGCCTTCCTGTCTACGACAAGGGCAACCCGGATCCGGGCTTTGACGATGCCACCATGAAGCAGCTTCAGAGCAAGCTCGAAGCCAACGGACACAACGTCGGCAAGGTGGATGGCATTCTCGGTTCAGGCACCCGCGTTGCAATCCAGAAGGAGCAGCAGCGCCTCGGATTGCCGGCCGACGGCTGGCCCACGGCAGCGCTTCTGGAAGCCCTTTAATCTGTCTTAACGGCGGGTTCTGGCCATTAATGCATGAGCCGGAAACAAGGCGAAAACTGTTAATCTCTACCGGATGACTGGGGATAAGACCCCGGTCATTTACTTTTTTTAAAGATATGAAGCATTGCGTGAGTTGAAAATAAAATCACATTTTCAATTACTTACGGAATTCGGAATTTTTCCGACCCAAATTCCGTGCTGCACCGCATCACAGAAACCGCTTTTCAACTGCCACGAAACCGTCATAATGTCTTCTTGTCAGCAACAGGAGGCACCCATGGGACTTACAAAATCTCTTAATGCCTTGGCAGTCGGTTTAGCGTTTCTGTTCGTGACGATGATGCTTTTCATCTAACGAGGAGAGCGGACGGAACGCAAGTGAAGCCGCATTCGATGACACAGTTTAAAAAAAGCGCAGGTTCAGCAGAACCTGCGCTTTTTTCTTGTCTTGTTATGTCGAAAACTCAAGCCGCGCTGCGACGCAATCTCTGCATGCCGAGGTTTTCGAGAACAGCATTGACGAGCGGCGCACGGTTCATCGTGTAAAGATGGAATTCATGGATACCGCGCTTTTGCAGATCGGCAATCTGCTCGGCTGCCACCTCTCCTGCCACCCTTGCGCGGCCTTCCGGGTCCTGGTCGTATCCGGCAAAGCGGTCGTCCAGGAATGACGGGACGCTCGTCCCGCAACGTCCTGCGAACCGCTTGAGCTGCGTCAGGTTCTGGATAGGCATGATACCTGGCACCACCGGAATGGTGATTCCTGCAGCGGTCACACGCTCCATGTAACGCTCGAATACGTCGTTATCGAAGAAGAACTGGGTCAGAGCGCGGGTCGCACCGTTATCGGCTTTGCGCTTCAGCATATCGATGTCGACCGCCTCGCTGGCGCTCTCCGGATGTTTTTCGGGATAAGCCGACACCGAGATTTCGAAGTCACCGATCTCGCGAAGCCCTTTTACCAACGCTGCCGCGTTCTCGTAGCCTTCCGGATGGGGTGTGTATGCCGTGCCGATACCGGTAGAAGGGTCGCCGCGCAGCGCCACGAAATGCTTTACGCCGGCATTCGTGAACTCTTCAATGACCTGGTGTACCTCATCGCGGCTTGCATCGACGCAGGTCAGATGCGCAGCCGTGGCCAGGCGACTGTCGCCGATCATCCGCCGCACCGCATCCAGCGTCGGCGCCTTGGTCGATCCGCCGGCACCATAGGTGACAGAAACGAAGTCCGGGTCCCAGGTCTGAAGCTCTGCCACAGTTTCCCAAAGCTGGGCTTCCATGTCCGGGTTCTTGGGCGGAAAAAATTCGAAAGACAACCGGATATCGCCGTCGCGGCCTGCGGTGTTCGTTCTGGTCATGTCATGCCCTCCCGGCGGCAAGTAAAACGGTCTCTTGCGCCGCATCGTCTGCAATCAGAAGACGCTGGTCGCGGGCAACCCAGATGGTCACGTCCAGCGCATCGCCGGACGCTTTTTCAGATTTGAGATCGACAGTGCGATCCAGTTCAAGTCCGGCCTTCTTCAACCATTCGTCCATGAGCTGGTGTGAGAAACCGAGCCTGACATGCGCATGTTCGCTACGCAGATAGTCGAAAGAATGAGGTGCCAGATCGATGATGATCAGACGTCCGCCGGGGCGCAGCATGCGCGAGGCTTCGGAAAGGGCAATTTCCGGCTGGTCAAGGAAATGCAGCACCTGGTGAATGACGATCAGGTCGAAATCCTGCCCTTCCAGCGGCAGGTTGAGAATGTCGCCATGACGAACGGATGCATTGACGACACCCGCCTTGTCGAGATTGGCGCGCGCTACGGACAGCATGTCGCGGCTCGCATCCACTCCGATTGCTCGACGGTAAACACCGCTCAGAAGCTGAAGGATGCGTCCAGTTCCGGTACCAAGATCAAGCAAAGAATCGATTGGCGTCGTGCCGACAAGCTTTACGAGCGCACCTTCGACAGCCTCATCGCTGACATGCAGGCGACGCAGCTCGTCCCAGGCGGACGCATTGCGGCTGAAATAGTCCCGTGCCCGTTCGGCCCGAACCCGCTTCACAGCCGCCAGTCGTTCGCTGTCGCGCTGGAGGACGGCGTCAGATGGCGATGCAGCGGTAAGAAGCTGGCGGACCAGCCCTGCGGACTGACCGTCCTGCATCAAACGAAAATAGGCCCAGGCACCTTCCTGATAACGCTCGATCAGCCCCTCTTCCGCAAGAAGCTTGAGATGTCTGGAAATTCGAGGCTGCGATTGACCGAGAATTTCGGTAAGATCGGTGACAGTCAGGTCGCCAGCCGAAAGCAGCGCAAGCAAACGAAAGCGCGTTGGCTCTCCCGCCGCCTTCAAGATATCCACCAGATTGTCCAGCCCGAAATCCAAAACTCTCACCATACCCAATCAAGACATAAAGATATCTTTATGTGATTTATGCAGGAGGCGCAACAGGAATTGCGGAGCAACCTACAATATCATCAGGAAAATCGGCACAGACACATAAAAGGGGCAGCCATTCGGCTGCCCCTTTCAATTCCATGTCTGTAACTCGGATAAGCGCATTGCACGAGCACAATGCACTTCCCGCTCAATCTTATCGCGTCAGACGCTTGTAAGCCTGGCTGCCAGGGTTCAAGGCATCCGGACCAAGGCGACGGACCTTGTCTTCCTCGTAATCTTCGAAGTTGCCTTCGAACCATTCGACATGGCCGTCACCTTCGAATGCCAGAATATGCGTGGCCAGACGGTCGAGGAACATGCGATCGTGGCTGATGATGATGGCGCAACCGGCGAAGGCTTCGAGCGCGCTTTCAAGAGCACCCAGCGTTTCCGTATCAAGGTCGTTGGTCGGTTCGTCGAGGAGCAGAACGTTGCCACCGGCCTTCAGCATCTTGGCAAGGTGAACGCGGTTACGCTGACCACCCGAGAGATTGCCAACCTTCTGCTGCTGGTCGCCGCCCTTGAAGTTGAAGGCGCCGCAATAGGCTCTGGAGTTCATGTCGAACTTGCCGAGCTTGATAACTTCCGCGCCACCGGAAATCTCTTCCCAGACGGTCTTGTTGGCATCCAGCGCGTCGCGGCTCTGGTCGACGTAACCGAGGTGCACGGTGTCACCGATGCGGATCGAACCGGCATCCGGCTTTTCCTGACCGGTGATCATCTTGAACAGCGTCGACTTACCGGCACCGTTCGGGCCGATGATGCCGACGATGCCGCCTGGCGGCAGCTTGATCGACAGGTCGTTGATCAGTGTGCGGCCTTCAAAGCCCTTGTTGATGCCTTCCAGCTCGACCACCACGTTGCCGAGACGCTCGGACACGGGGATGATGATCTGTGCGTCGCCGGGGCGGATGTTTTCAGCCGCATCAACCAGCTGTTCGTAGGCCTTGATACGGGCCTTCGACTTGGCCTGACGAGCCTTCGGGCTCGATGCAATCCATTCCTGCTCGCGCGACAGCGCCTTCTGGCGACCGGCTTCTTCGCGGGCTTCCTGCTGCATACGCTTGGCCTTAGCCGTCAGATAAGCAGAATAGTTGCCTTCGTACGGAATGCCGCGACCACGGTCGAGCTCGAGAATCCAGCCCGTGACGTTGTCGAGGAAGTAGCGATCGTGGGTAATCATCATCACGGCGCCGGGGTAATCGCGCAGGTGCTTTTCGAGCCAGGCGATGGTTTCCGCGTCAAGGTGGTTGGTCGGTTCGTCGAGCAGCAGCAGGTCCGGCTGCGACAGCAACAGACGGCAGAGCGCGATACGACGACGCTCACCACCGGAAAGCACGGTAACGTCCGAATCTTTTGGCGGGCAGCGCAGGGCTTCCATTGCCATTTCAACCTGCTGTTCCAGATCCCAGAGGTTCTGGCTGTCGATGATGTCCTGAAGCTTTGCGCCCTCATCCGCCGTCTCGTCGGAATAGTTCATCATCAGTTCGTTGTAACGATCGATGACGGCCTGCTTGTCGGCGACGCCTTCCATGACGTTTTCGAACGCGGTCTTGGTCGGGTCCAGGTGCGGTTCCTGCTCGAGGTAACCAACAGTGGCGCCTTCGGCGAGCCAGGCTTCACCGGTGAACTCCTTGTCCTGGCCGGCGATGATGCGCAAAACAGTCGACTTACCGGCACCGTTCGGGCCGAGGATACCGATCTTGGCATCCGGGTAGAAAGACAGATTGACGTTTTCGAGAATCTTCTTCGCGCCATAGGACTTGTTCAGTCCCGACATGTGATAGATGAACTGACGTGCCATTGTAGCGAATGCTCCAGGTCGGATTTTAAGTTCGGATTGGGAAATTTGCCGCTATGTAGGGTAAATGGGGTTCCGGGGCAACCTCTGGCACGACTATGACCCCATGATTATGACAATGTGTCAGCACGAAACGGGGCCAAACATGGACGAGATGGAATTCAGCCGCATCCAGAGGCTCGATGCTCCCTCCAGTGCGTCCATCGCCTATCGGCACCAGCCAACCGCCTTGCCTCAAGCCTGCGGCGTGCTGATGATCTGCCACGGCCTTGTCGAACATGCGGGCCGGTACAGACATTTCGCAGACGTCATGTCGAAACAGGGGTTCGAGGTCTACGCACATGACCATCGTGGTCATGGCCGTACGAGGGCATCAGATGCCCCGCTGGGCCGCTTTGCCTGGAAGGATGGCGCCAGCAAGGTCATCGCCGATGTGATGACCATGCGCCGAATGATTGGAGAAAGACATCCCGGCCTGCCGGTGATCCTGTTCGGACACTCGATGGGGGGCCTGATCGCGCTGAACACGGCCGTCAGCCACCCGGATGCTTTCGATGGGCTTTCGATATGGAATTCAAACCTCAATCCCGGGGTCATGGGACGGATTGCGCAGGTCATTCTGCGGCTTGAAAAAATGCTCAAAGGTTCGGATGTGCCCAGCGCGATCCTGCCGAAAGCGACGTTCCGGACCTGGAATGCAAAAATGCCTGAAAAACGTACCCACGCCGATTGGTTGAGCCACGACAGGGCCGCTGTCGACGCCTATGTCGAAGATCCGCTCTGCCAGTTCGAGGCAAGCGTTTCTCTCTGGCAGGATGTTTTCGAGCTGTCCTACCGTGGCCCGAAACTGATGGAACGCCTGCCGAAAAACCTGCCGGTGATGCTTGTCAGCGGCGATGAGGATGCTGCGACCAACAATGGCCGGGAAATCGAATGGCTGGCGGAGCGTTTCAGGCAAGCCGGCTTCAATCGCATCGACATGACGATCTACAGGGGCATGCGCCACGAGACGTTGAACGAGATCGGTTGGGAAGCAGTGGCGGCGGACTTCGCAGCCTGGTGCAGAAAGACCATTTCCGTCTGACGGCACATGTGCCTAAACGGAATAAGATTATGAATTAATATCAAATGCAATGTCGTCAGCGGCTGGTTATAGATGGACCTGCGGTTGCACAACTACGCGAACGAAAGTGCCGTCTGCATGACATCAGGTTCCGCCTCCAATAAAACGATGACGACGCCGAAATCAGGCGGAACGAGTGTCCCCACAGGCATGTTGCTGATGTTTCTGGCGGTGATGATTTCGCCGATCATCGACATTTTTGCCAAGCTCGCCATCACGACCATTCATACCGTCGAGATCAGTGCCGCACGCTTCATCGTTCAGACCTTGGCAATGTTGCCAATCCTCTTCATGCGCCCCGGCCCCCTGTCATTTTCGTGGAGTGGCACCGGTTTTCATATTGTGCGCGGCGGCATCCTCGCTTTGTCCATGGTCAGCTTTGTCGCAACGCTGGAATTCATGGAGGTCGCGGACGCCATCGCGATCTTCTTCGTAGAGCCGATCATCCTGACGATCATGAGCAGCATTCTGCTCAAGGAGACAATTGGCTGGCGGCGGTATACGGCCTGTGCCGTCGGTTTCTTCGGCGCAATCCTCGTGATCCAGCCGAGTTTTACCGAAGTCGGCTATGTCGCGCTCTTTCCCGTTGTCTCGGCTTTCTGCATTGCCATTTTTGCGATCCTGACGCGGGTTCGTTCGCGAACCGAAGATCCGTGGAGCATGCAATTCCAGACTGGCATGTGGGGTTTTGCGTTTTGCGCCCTGCCCATCCTGTTCAGCGATGCACTGGGCATGTCCGGCCTATCCTTTGTCGCACCCGATCTGACGACGGCACTCTACCTGCTGGGTGTGGGCATTTCGGCAAGTCTCTCCGGCATTCTCAGCGTCTATGCCTATCGCGCCGCACCCGCATCGACACTCGCGCCGCTGCAATATCTGGAAATCGTCTCGGCAACGATCTTTGGCTGGCTGGTGTTCAACCACTTCCCCGACCCGCTGAAATGGCTGGGCATCGCGATTATCGTCGCCTCCGGCCTCTATATCATCTGGAGGGAGCGTCGCTTCGCCTCCAAACCGGTTTCCGATGTCGAGAACCAACCGCTTGCACCATGAGCTAATGGCTGAGGATATGACCCGTCAGATCACCGAGAAACAACCGCCCCTTTCCGGCATCCGCGTTATCGAACTGGCCCGCGTTCTGGCCGGCCCATGGGCGGGGCAAATGCTGGCGGACATGGGTGCCGATGTCATCAAGGTCGAAAATCCCGAGGGCGGCGACGACACCCGCGCCTGGGGTCCGCCCTTTGTGGAGAGTGTCGATGGGGACAATCTGTCCGCCGCTTATTATCACGCTACCAATCGTGGCAAGCGTTCCATCGTCGCCGATCTCAAGACGGAGGAAGGCTGCGAACTGGTGCGCCGCCTCGTCAAAACCGCCGATGTCGTCATCGAGAACTTCAAACGCGGCGGGCTGGAGAAATACGGCCTCGACTACGACAGTCTGAAGGCAATCAATCCCAAACTGATCTATTGCTCCATCACCGGCTTTGGGCAGACCGGCCCTTACGCGGATTTTGCCGGTTACGATTACATCGTCCAGGGCATGTCCGGTTTCATGTCGATCACCGGCGAGCCCGACGGCCAGCCGATGAAGGCAGGCGTAGCGGTCGCCGACATCTTCACCGGCATCTATTCCGTCACCGCAATTCAGGCTGCACTCATCCATGCCATGCGCACCGGCGAGGGTCAGCACGTCGACATGGCGCTTCTGGACGTGCAGTCAGCGGTCCTGGCCAACCAGAACATGAATTATCTGATTTCCGGCAAGGCACCGGTTCGGCTTGGCAACGCACATCCGAACATCTCGCCTTACGAGGTCGTCCCCACCGCCGATGGCTTTCTCATTCTCGCCGTTGGCAACGATGGGCAATTCCGCCGCCTGTGCAAAATTCTCGGCATAGACACGATCGCAGATGACGAGCGTTACGCAACCAATAAGGCCCGTGTGGCCCACAAGCTCGATGTCCGACAGATCGTATCGACAGAAACGCTCAAATGGATGAAACGTGACCTTCTGACGGCCTGCGAAACAAATGCCGTTCCGGCTGGTCCAATCAATTCGATCGAGGAAATGTTTGCCGATCCGCAGGTACAGGCCAGAGGTCTGCGCGTCGATCTGCAAGCAGCAGATGGCACCACCATTCCGGGGGTTCGTACACCGATCGTTTTGTCGGAAACGCCCCTGCGTTACGAACGGCCAAGCCCGCGTCTGGGAGAACATCAGCAGGACGTATTGGTCGAGTTGGAGGAGATCGAAGGGAGGATGTCGGCACAATGAAGAAAACGGGTGGAGAATTGATTGTCGATGCGTTGAAGGCCAACGGGGTCTCGCGCGTCTCGTGCGTTCCGGGCGAAAGTTATCTGGCGGTTCTGGATGCGCTTTACGATAGCGGCATTGAGACCATCGTTTGCCGTCAGGAAGGCGGAGCTGCGATGATGGCCGATACCTGGGGCCGCCTGACCGGACAGCCCGGCATATGCATGGTGACACGCGGTCCCGGCGCGACCAACGCTTCGGCGGGCCTCCACATCGCCCGTCAGGATTCCATCCCGATGATCCTGTTCATTGGCCAGGTCCAGCGCGACGCACGCGAACGCGAAGCCTTTCAGGAAGTGGAATATCGCCGCGCCTTCACCGAATTCGCCAAATGGGTGGGTGAGATCGATGATGCCCGTCGCATTCCCGAATTTGTCACCCGCGCCTTTGCCGTTGCCACATCCGGACGGCCCGGGCCGGTGGTGTTGACGCTTCCCGAAGACATGCTGGTGGAAGAAGTCGAGGCCCCGGCAGCCAAAGCCTACACGCCGGTCGAAAATCATCCCGGCCCGAAACAGATTGCAAAATTTGCCGAACTGCTTGGCAACGCCAAGCGTCCGATGGTGATCGTTGGCGGCACACGCTGGACGGAAGAAAGCGTTTCGAAATTCAAGGCGTTTGCGGAGCGCTTCAAACTCCCGGTCGGCTGCTCGTTCCGTCGCCAGATGCTGTTCGACCATCTCAGCCCGTCCTATGCGGGCGATGTCGGCATCGGCATAAATCCCGCGTTGTCGAAGGAAATCAAGGAGGCCGACCTTATCGTGCTTCTCGGCAGCCGGCTGTCGGAAATGCCCTCCTCCGGTTACACCATGCTGGATATCCCCTATCCTTCGCAGGCCCTTGTGCATGTCTTCCCGGAAGCGGAAGAGCTCGGCCGCATCTATCGCCCCGATCTCGCCATCTGCGCGTCAACGACTGATTTTGTCGATGCGCTCGATACACTGGAAGCGCCGTCCAACCCTGTCTGGGCAAATCGTACCGCCGCGATGCACGACGCCTATCTGAAATGGTCCAGCCCGCCCAAAACCGGTCCCGGCCCGGTGCAGATGGGTCCGATCATGGACTGGATCGAAGCCAACGTTGCCGAAGATGCAATCTTCACGAATGGCGCTGGCAACTATGCCACCTGGCTGCATCGCTTCCACCGTTTCCGCCGCTTCAACACGCAATCAGCGCCAACCTCCGGGTCGATGGGTTACGGTCTGCCGGCAGCGGTCGCCGCCAAACACCTGTTTCCTGAACGCGAAGTGGTCTGCTTTGCCGGTGACGGCTGCTTCATGATGCACGGACAGGAGTTTATAACCGCTGTCAGATATGGGTTGCCGATCATCACCGTGCTGGTGAACAACGGCACCTACGGCACCATCCGTATGCATCAGGAGCGGGAATATCCCGGTCGTGTCAGCGCAACCGATCTCGTCAACCCGGATTTCGTCGCTTTCGCCAAGGCCTACGGTGGCCATGGAGAACTGGTGGCAAAGACAGACGATTTCGGCCCCGCTTACGAGCGGGCCCGCGCCAGCGGCAAACCGGCGATCATCGAAGTCAAACTCGACGCCGAAGCCATTACCCCTGCCCGGACGCTGACACAGATTCGCAATCGGACTTGATAAGAGCCATGGACAAGCCTCCGGCATGATGTAAATCCTGACTTGATTTAAAAACTCAGGAAACAGCATGCCGGATCAAGTCTCGCCTGTTATTACGCCCCGCGGCGCAAAAATCGAAGCCTCGGCTGGCGCACCGTTCGAGGCCGTGCGCGTTGCCCGCGATGTCCTGCACACATCCCGTATTGCAGCGCTTGCGACGCTGGACCCGGTCAGCGGATACCCCTATACGACGGCAACCAACGTTGCGATCGACCCGGATGGGACGCCGTTCTTTTTCGCAGCACGACTGGCATTGCACGCCCGCAATATCGAAGCCGACCCACGTATTTCCCTGACATTGGCCCCCTTCAACAAGGGCGATGCGCTGACCTTGCCGAGACTGACTCTGGTGGGCAAGGCCGAACTGATTGGCGAAGACGATGTCCCAGACGCAAAGGCGCGTTACATCGCGCGTTATCCGAAGGCGAAACTCTATTTGTCGTTACCGGACACCCAGCTCTACCGGTTGCGAATCGAGGGTGTGCAGATCAATGGTGGCCCGGCCCGTAACGCGAGCAACATCACGCCCGATGACCTGAAGACGGAGCTCTCCGGTGCTGAAGAGCTGATGGCGGCAGCAGAGACGGAAGCCACGCGCCTGAACGCCATCAAGGGTGAAGCCTCTCGCCTCGCGGTTCTGGCAGGCGCCAAAACCGGGCGCTGGTCGATTACGACGATCGATCCCGACGGCATCAATCTTGCCTCTGCCAGCGACCTCGCCCGGCTCTGGTTCGACACGCGTGTGGAGACCCTGAACCAATTTGCCAAGGCTTTAAGCCAGCCTTCGAATTGACGGCACCAGGCGATTCAAAACAAACAAAAAGGCCGGTCGGTATTTCCCCGACCGGCCTTCTTTTTCAGATCATCTGGCGACTTAGAGAGCAGCCGTAACGATGAACTCAACCTTGTAGTCAGGCGTTGCGAGAGCTGCTTCGCTCGTGGCACGTGCCGGCGGGTTTGCCGGGTCGATCCAGCCTTCCCAGACAGCGTTCATTTCACCGAAAGTCGACATGTCGGAGAGGTAGATGATCGTCTGAAGAACCTTCGACTTGTCGGAACCAGCCAGAGCCAGCAGGCGATCGACTTCAGCAAGAGCAGACTTGCTCTGTTCGGTGACGGATACACCTTCACCAACCTGACCGGCCAGGTAAACGGTGTTGCCGTGAACAACGGCGCCGCTCATACGCTTGCCCGGCTCGATGCGCTTGATGGTCATGATATAAACTCCTGTTGACTAGCTTTTAAAATAACAATGCGTGCCGGCAGTCAGCCGCGCAGATGATGGGTCTTTTCGTAGATCGCCGTGGAGCGAGCGCCGGAACGGCAGTAACCGAGCATGGGGCGCTGCAACTCATCAAGCGCGTCCACCATGCCTGAAACCGCATCGGCATCGACACCGAAACGACCGACCGGCACATGCACGATAGTGATGCCGAGCTGTTCGGCGCGCTCAGCAATATCAGCAAAAAGCGGCTGGCCCTCTTCTTCGCCATCAGGGCGGTGGCAAACGATAGACTTGAAGCCCTGCGCCTTGATCTCATCAAGGTCGGCAACGCTGATCTGGCCGCTTACGGAATATTCGTCGTCGATACGTCTGATATCCATCTTCATATCCTCCGATAACGCGGCAATCTCGCATCTGGGTGCCGCGCAGTCCTGAAATCCGCATCCGATGTAAGGGGTTAAAACGGGTGCGTCAATGACGCGCCGTTCCAATTCAAAGGCAGTTCAGAGAATAGAAAAGCGCAAACCATAGGTGCGGTTTTCACCCGGCTTGAGCATGTTGAACTCTTGCGCGGCGCGCAGGTCATCGCGCCCAACCCAGCGATGCGATACCGGCTCGATGCCAAGCACATTCGCCGGGCTTTTCTGGTTTCTCCACATCTGCAGATAAGGCAGCGTATCGGTGCGAAACGCCACCTTGAGCGACCGTCCACCAATCGCGGCGATTGGTCCAAGCGTCAACTCGGCCCAGTCCGAGCCGCTTTGGCTCGCAGGCACGCAAAATACGCTGCCCGGTTCCTCGCCAAAACGCCAGCTGTGCCCGCCATTTTCAAGCATGGCTCCTTCCAGCCTGACGCCATCATCGAACAGGCGCGCGCCGACGTTCATGTGATACATGTGAAAGACCGGCCGTATTTCGTCACTGGTATTGGTGACACTGTCAGAGAGGCTGACTTCGCCGCTTTGTCCATCTATCCGCCACTCACGCTCCAGCAGGGCCGTCCCACCATCGGCAAGTGTCACGGGAACCTCAGCCCGCGCCAGAGCATTTCCTTCCGTAACCTCGAATGCCACGATCTTCGCAGGATGAGAGGAGAAGGAACCATGCAGCGGATATTTCCGGCCTTCGGAACTGCCTTCGATCGGTTCGGGATGGCGAATATGGTCAGGACCGCAGGTAAACAGAAAACCTTCAAGCGAGTGATCGATACGGGGATCACCGTCATCGGGAATGGCGCGCCCCGGCGCAATGTCGGTATCGCCGACGAACAGCGAACCGATATCGAGAACGGATGTTTCATCAAGGAAAATACGTGGCGAACGTCCGGCCTGAAACTCGCGCAAAACAACCTCCTCCGTGGCAATAAAATCGCAGCGATCACGCAAACGCTATCAATCGTCAGCAAAATTAAGATTGCATTAACCCCGAATTCACCTTTTTCACAATAGGGTCAAGATTGCGGTGTGTTTGTCGGTGACCGAAACAAGGATTGCAGAATCGTGAAACAGTTTCTTAACGCAGCTATGGGCCTGACGATTGCAGCGGCAGCCGCGCTTGCACCGCTACAGGCCGGTGCGCAGCAGCGTTATGGCTACCAGGAACAACCGGTTCTCGTCACTCCTGATGGCCGCGTCCTCGACTTCGTGCCTGACCGCAACGATATTGTCATCAGCCGCGACGCCATGGGCCGGACCGTTCTTTACGACCGTTATGGTAACCTGCTCGCAACGGAAATGCCTCCGGGATACGGACAGCGGCGTCAGCAGGCGCAGCGCGACACCACCTACTATCCGCCGGCGCCCGGCGGTCAGTACCGTGAACCGCAGCGTGACTACGGTTATCAGGACAATGGCAGCGTGCGCGACTACCGTGAATATCGCGGCGACGGCAACGACAATGATCTTTATACCGGCTCGGTCCCTGGACCTGGTGCTGTCGAAAGCGCGCCGTTAGGCCAGCCTATGCCGGGAGAATCCACAACTGAAGCTGTTCCGCAGCCAGATCGACTGATCGAACGGCACACACCCGTTACGACGCCGGTCAATCGCTCACGTCAGGAGATCGTTGCGCTCCAGGCCTTCCTCGACCGCGAGGGTGTTTCGCCCGGCGTGATAGACGGCAAGATGGGTGACAACGTCAACAAGGCCATCGCCGCCTGGCAGGACATGACCGGCGAAAAACTCGATCCGAACAATTCCGACGATATTCTGGAACGCCTGCGCTCTTCGGGCGGCATGCCGATTGTCGACTACACGATCACGGCAGCCGATGCAGCCGGTCCTTATGTCGCGTCCATTCCGGATGACTATGCCGAGAAATCGCAGCTTCCTGCCCTGTCTTTCACGTCTACCTCGGAAGCCTTGGCCGAGCGTTTCCATATGGACGAGAACTATCTGAAGGAATTGAACCCCGGCGTCGACTTCACTGTTCCCGGTACGATCATCAAGGTCGTGAACCCGGGCGAAACGAAGAAGGGACAGGTCGCCCGCATTGTTGCCCACAAGGGCATCAAGCAGGTCTTCGCCTACGGTCAGGACGGCAATCTGATCGCAGCCTATCCGGCAACTATCGGCTCCACCGATACCCCGTCGCCAAGTGGCACGCATACGGTTGAGCGTATCGCTCTCAATCCCGGCTACACCTACAATCCGAAGATCAACTTCAAGCAGGGCCAGAACGACAAGATTCTGCAAATCCCGCCGGGTCCGAACGGACCTGTTGGCACCGTCTGGATCGCCCTGTCGAAGCCGACCTACGGCATCCACGGCACACCCGAGCCATCCAAGATCGGCAAGACCAACAGCCATGGCTGTATTCGTCTGACCAACTGGGACGCTACGGAACTGGCAAAAATGGTGCGCCCCGGCGTCGTTGTTGAATTCGCGGAGTAAGGTTTCTGACCGACCCCAAAAAAGAAAGCCCCGGAGCAGATGCTGCCGGGGCTTTTTCATAAGAAGCAGTTATCCACGTTTCTCGGTCAGGAAATAGACAAGCGCCGCAACAGGCATCGCAAAGCCGACCCAGGAAGCGATCGACCATTCTCCAACCGAATAAGCCCAACCGCCCACTGCCGACCCGATGGCGCCGCCCATGAAAAAGGTTGCCATGTAGATACCATTCAGGCGGCTGCGGAATTCGGCGCCGAGGGTGAAGATAGCACGCTGCCCGAGCACGAGGTTGGTTGTGACGCCGAAGTCCAGAACGATGGCGGCGACGACCAGGATGGCCAGTGCAAGATGCGATCCTTCGGGCGCGAGATGCGTGACGGCAAAGGACAATGCGACCATGACCATCGCCGCAAAGGTTGCGGGATAGGTCCAGCCGCGGTCTGCCACGCGTCCCGCAATCGGTGCTGCCACGGCACCCGCCGCACCTGCAAGAGCAAATAGCGCGATTTCCCCCTGGCTCAGGTTGAAGTGCGGACCGCTGAGATAAAGCGGTGTGGTTGTCCAGAACAGACTGAACGCTGCAAACATGAAGGCATGATAGATGGCGCGGCGTTGCAGCAGCGGCGTATTGACAGCAAGCTTACCCATTGACGCCATCAGCGCACCGTAACCCAGACGTGACTCGGGCTGTCGAACCGGCAGCAGTCGAAACAGGACGACAGCAAGAATTGCCATTACCACGGCCGAAACCAGATAGACGCCCCGCCACGAGACGACTTCCGATAGCAGACTGGACACCGGCCGTGCCAGCATGATGCCGACCATCAGACCACTCATGACGTTTCCGACGACGCGACCACGTATGGCGTGCGGCGCCATATGGGCGGCATAGGGAACAATGACCTGAACGGCAACGGAACTGACCCCGATCAGAAACGCCGCAAACAGGAAGGGGCTGGCATGCGGCGCGAAGGCGGCAGCAACAAGTGACAGCACTGCCATGGACACAGCACTGACGACAAGCTTGCGGTTCTCGACGAGATCTCCAAGCGGCACGACGAACAGCAGGCCGACGCCATAACCGATCTGTGTCAAAGTGACGATCAGGCCGGTGGCAGCCGAAGAAAGGCCGAGTTCGGCACCGATAATGCCTGCAAGTGGCTGACCGTAATAGAGATTGGCAGCAATCAACCCACAGGCGCTGGCCAGTAAGAATGTCAAAGCGGGGGATATGGATTCCTCATGCAACCCTTGCCCCTCAATCGTCCGTGTCGTCATCATAGTCTCCAAATTCGGAAATATTCATTTCCTAAATAGTCGTAAAATCAAATGGCAATTCAAAGGGCGAGCCGCATCGCGACATCGACCACGCCGATCATCTGCTCGAGCGTCCGCCCGGTTTTTCCGACCACGCGCATTCCATACATCAAACACAACATCGACCGGGCCAAATCATCGGCATCAACATCCGGATTGATGGAACCATCCTGCTGTCCCTCACGCACGATGCGCGAAATGATCTTTTCCCTCGCCTTCACAGCCCTGTCGACAACGGCAGCCATGTCATCATCAAGTGCTGCGAGATCCGCGACAGCACCGACCACAAGACATCCTTCCGACCCTGAGGCGCCATGAGAACGAGACGCATAGAACATCATCCCAGCCCGCAGACGCTCGCGACCTGTACCAAGCCCGGCGATCGCCTGTTCGAACCGCTCTGTCTGAACTGTTCTATAGCGATCCATCGCCGCGATGAAGACAGCCTTCTTGTCTTTGAACGCTTTGTAGATACTGCCCTGAGCCAGTTCCATCGCGATGGCGAGATCACCGATCGACGTGGCATGATAACCACGCTCGGAAAAAACCCGGATGGCACCGTCAAGCGCTGGTTCGATATCGAACTCACGCGGCCTGCCGCGTTGACGCTGATCCTGACTGGCAATTTCTGTTTTCGTGCTCATGATCGCTATATAGAAAACGATCATTTCCAAATCAAGAAAAAATTTGGGCTGCCTTTGGACAAGACAGCCCGTCCTGATGTGTCAGGCGGCCTTACGCATGAAAATGGCACGCGGTTGCGCGCCTGAACGCAACATCCGACGCGGAAGAAGACTGAGCACCTCGGTCGCAAACGCGCGGGCATTGTCCTGCGCCTTGTCGACATTGCTGACCTTGCCCTTATCAAGACAGTGCAGCGTGCCGCCATAATCGAAAATATCGCGATAGGCTGCCCGTTCGGCGATTGGCGTGTTCAGGACCGATACATTTCGCTCCGCCAGCAGCATTTTGACCAGCAACAAAGATCGCGTGGCAACCATCGCATTCACGCGGGTCAGCACGACGGAATGTGAGATGGCTTTGTCCATTTTGCGATTCAGGAAATCGATATGTTCCAGCACTTCCGCCGCACCGCGCGCATCCATGGCACAGCCCTGAACGGGGATGAGGACGTGATCGGATATACCGAGCGCCATGGTCAGCAACGGATTTTTCGTTCCCGGCAAGTCTATGATGAAACAGTCCGTATTGATCCTGTTCTCACGAATATGGCCCTCCAGCGAGGCCATGGTGACGTGCGAGATAACGGAAAGGTTCTGGATTTCACCAGAGAGTTCGTACCATCGAGAAATCCACAATTGCGGATCAGCGTCGAGAACCGTAACGCGGTGCCCCACCCGGGCCAATTCTGTTGCAAGCAGCAGAACTGCAGTTGTTTTCCCTGCCCCGCCTTTGGTGTTGGCAAATGTAATGACAGACATGTCGTCTCCGATAAATCGGAGCCGGATCATGCTCCCATGCGCACCGGACAAATCATGGTGCTTTCCATAAGCTTAACGATCATGGTTAACAAATGGATAAGATCGTTTCGCGGCGCAGTAAAAACCCGCGAGGATCAGCGATCGTCGCGGGTTTCTTACTCGACTATCGGAGCTTGCGGCACGAACCGACATCGACCGGTCGTGGTCGCCCGGCCTTAAGATCCTCATATCGCGGCAGGCTTTTATCAGGACCACCCATTCTTTTTTTCGAATGCGGCGCGATCAAGCGTCATCACACGCCCCGCACTGGTGAACGAAACCATGCCGTTCTTCCCTGAATAAGCCAACGATGCTCGCAACTCACAAAAGTAACGAACAGGTCCTTTCGATAGGGTCCAACCCTTCACGCCAGCCTTGTTGTTACTCAGCGCAGCAACCTTGTAGCCTTGCCCGGAAAGCCCCTGAAAATTTTCAGCATGAGCGACAACGGGAAGGCTGAAAATCGCCAACGCAATGAGAGGCCCGAAAAAGGGCAGTTCCAGCTTCATCACAAATGCCTTTTAAAAGCAGTCTTCGAACAGTTTTTTTGTGTTCTCCAGGGTCATTTCAACCGGATTGCCGCCGCAACTCGGATCTTTGATCGCTTCAGCCACAAGTTCATCGATACGATCCGGCTTGATGCCCATGGCCGTCAGGTTTTCCGGCACGCCAAGCTCCTTGCGAAGCTCCAGAACGTAATCATAGAAGCCATCGAAACCGCCGGAAATACCGAGATACGCTGCCGCGCGGCCGATTTTGTCCTCGATGGCCGGACGGTTGAAGCGCAGGACCGCCGGCATGACAACGGCGTTGGTCATGCCATGATGGGTATTGTAGACAGCACCAATCGGGTGCGACAGCGAATGGATCGCACCAAGCCCCTTCTGGAACGCCACGGCACCCATTGCCGCCGCTGCCATCATATTCGTGCGCGCCTCGATATCCGTTCCCTCGCGATAGGCACGCGGCAGGAATTCCTTGACCAGCCGAAGACCTTCCAGCGCAACGCCGGCGCTCATCGGATGGTAGAACGGTGAGGAATATGCCTCGAGGCAATGTGCAAACGCGTCCATGCCTGTCCCAGCCGTGATGACCTTCGGCATACCGACCGTCAGTTCAGGGTCGCAGATCACCACGCCTGGAAGTATCTTCGGATGGAAGATGATCTTTTTCACATGAGTCTGCGAGTTGGTGATGACGCTGGCACGCCCGACTTCCGAACCGGTCCCCGCCGTGGTTGGAACGGCGACGATTGGCGCGATCTTCGACGCATCGGCCCGCGTCCACCAGTCGCCAACATCTTCGAAGTCCCAGACAGGACGTGTCTGTCCGGCCATGAAGGCAACGGTCTTGCCAAGATCGAGACCGGACCCGCCACCGAAGGCAACAACACCGTCGTGGCCGCCATCGCTATACACTTTAAGACCCGCATCGAGATTGATCTCGTTCGGATTCTGGTCGACGTCGGCAAAAAGCGCACGACCGAGACCCGCCTCTTCTAGGACGTCGAGCGCGTGGCCGGTGATCGCCATATTGGCCAGACCACGATCCGTCACCAGCAGCGGTTTCTTTATGCCAAGTGTCTTGCAGGCATCGGCCAGTTCCTTGATGCGACCACGTCCGAGCTTGACGGCAGTGGGATAACTCCAGTTGGCGACGATATTCATTTCGTGACTTTCTTCAGATGGTAGGATTTCGGGCGGGTCAGGTTCTGGAAGCCGAGTACGGAAAGCGAGCCGCCACGACCGGTTTCCTTCACGCCGGTCCAGCAGAGCGCCGGGTCGAGATAGTCCGCCCGGTTCATGAACACGGTTCCGGTTTCAATCTCGCGGCCGATCCGCCCCGCACGTGCGGCGTCCTGCGTCCACAGCGAAGCGGTCAGACCATATTTGCTGTCGTTCATCAGGGAGATGGCTTCATCGTCGTTCTTGACCTTCATGATGCCAACGGCCGGACCAAATGTCTCTTCTGTCATGAACTCCATGGAGTGGTCGACATTGACGAGAACCTGCGGAGCGACATAAGCACTCTCGCCGTCATCGGCCGGGAAAAGTTTTGCGTCGACCAAGGCTTTTGCACCCTTGGCAACGGCATCGGCGATCTGGGCGCGAACGACCTTGGCGAAGCGCTTGTTGGCCATTGGTCCGAGCGTCGTCTCCTGCTCCAGCGGGTTGCCGAGCTTGTAGTTAGAAACCCAGGCGACGGACTTCTCGACGAAGGCATCGTAGAGATTTTCATTGACGTAGACACGCTCGATACCGCAGCAGCACTGCCCGGAGTTATAGGTCGCGCCGTCCATCAGCGTATCGACGGCAGCGTCGATATCGGCGTCTTCCATCACATAGCCGGGGTCCTTACCGCCAAGTTCCAGGCCAAGCCCGGTGAAGGTTCCAGCCGCAGCCCGTTCGATGGCGCGACCGCCTTCCACCGATCCGGTGAAATTGACGAAGTTGAACAGCCCCTCGGAAATCAGCGCCGATGTTGTCGCATGATCGAGGAAAACATTGATGAACACGTCCTCCGGCACACCCGCCTCGACAAAGGCGCGCACCATACGCTCTCCGACCAGCAGGGTTTGCGCGGCATGCTTGATAACAACCGTGTTGCCAGCCATCAAAGCTGGAGCAACCGTATTGATCGCCGTCATGTAGGGGTAGTTCCAGGGCGCGATCACGAAGACAACGCCATGGGCCTCGCGCTCGATGCGACGTTCGAAATTGCCACTTTCCTCGATGACCAAAGGGGCCAAAGCATCCGCCGCAATCGATGCGACATAGTTCGAGCGCTCGTTGAACCCCTTGAATTCCCCGCCATAGCGAACCGGACGGCCCATCATGTGGGCCAGTTCCGGCACAACTTCTCCAACCATCTCGTTCAGCCGTGCAACGCCTTTCAAGACAAGCTGCACGCGGTCTTCAAGCGGGCGTCGAGCCCAGTCCTTCTGAGCCTTGCGCGCCTTTGCGACGGCGGCGCGCGCCGCCTCCAGCGGCATCGCCTCACGCTCGGCATAAACCGAGCCATCAATCGGCGAAATATTCTGGATCATTGTCATGATAAATTCCCGTAATGATTAGGCTCTCTCGAAACCGCGGGCGACTTCCCAGTCCGTCACGCGGCGGTCGTATTCTTCCTGCTCCCATTTTGCAGCGCGCACATAGTGGTCGATCACGTCATCACCAAAGGCATCGCGCAGCATTTTCGACCCGTGCAGAAAGGTCGTTGCGTCACGCAGCGTCTTGGGTATCTCGCGCACCTCTCCACCATAGGCATCGCCGACAAAGGCGGGCTCAAGTTCCAGCTTATTTTCGATGCCGTCAATGCCCGCCGCAAGCAATGCCGCCATGGCAAGATAAGGATTAAGGTCAGAGCCGCCGACACGGCATTCTACCCGGATCGCCTTCGTGTCTTCTCCGCAAAGACGGTAGCCAGCAGTGCGGTTGTCCAGGCTCCAGATTGCCTTTGTCGGCGCGAAGGTTCCGGCCATGAAACGCTTGTAGGAGTTGATATAAGGCGCCAGGAAATAGGTGATTTCGCTGGCATGCGCCAAAAGCCCGGCAACATAGTGCCGCATCAGCTCGGACATGCCGTGCTCTGCATCCTTGTCGAAGAAAGCGGAGGTCTTGCCATCGGCGCTCCACAACGACTGATGAATATGAGAGGAGCTTCCTGCCGCGCTGTAGTTCCATTTGGCGAGGAACGTGACAGCCTTGCCCTTTGACCAGGCAATTTCCTTTGTCGCGTTCTTGATGATGGCATGCCGGTCGGCCATGGTCAGAGCGTCTGCATAACGGACGTTGATTTCCTCCTGGCCGGCTGAAGCCTCACCCTTGGAGTTTTCGACCGGAATGCCGGCCCCCTGCAGCCCTTTGCGCAGGGCGCGCATGACATCTTCTTCCTTGGTCGTCTGAAAGATGTGATAGTCCTCGTTGTAACCGCTGGCGAGATTGAGATTGCGGTATCCGCTGGCACGCGCCGCGTCAAAAGTCTGGTCGAACAGGAAGAACTCCAGTTCGCTGGCCATATAGGCTTTCAGCCCCATCGCCTCCAGACGTGCGACCTGCTTCTTCAACAGCGCACGCGGCGAATGCGGCACTTCGGCGTGCGTGTGATGATCCAGCACGTCGCACAGCACCAGCGCTGTTCCTTCCAGCCAAGGCACTTTGCGCAACGTCGAAAGATCCGGCTTCATCGTATAGTCGCCGTAACCCCGTTCCCAGCTCGATGCCTTGTAGCCCGGAACCGTCTCCATCTCCATGTCAGTGGCAAGCAGATAGTTGCAGCTATGGGTTTCCTGAAAGGCGCTCTCGACGAAAAACTCCGCCTGAAAACGCTTTCCCATCAAACGGCCCTGCATATCCACCAGACATGCGAGAACGGTGTCGATGCGCCCGTCGGCGACATCCAGTTTGAGGGCATCGAATGAGTAGGTCGCCATGTCTTGTGTCCGTTCCCTTTTATATTTTATTGGGGGCGGCCGTTTACCGGCCGCCCGTTACAATCAGTGTCAGGCCTTTGCAGCCGAGGTGGCATTTGCCGCTGCCTGTTTGTGCTCCATCGCAAATTCTTCCTCCGGCGAGAGGATCAGGCGATGACGGCCGACGAAGGCGAAGTAGGCAATAGCGACGGCAAACCAGACGGCCACCCACAGCACACCCTTGCTGAAATTGGGGTCCTGGATCTGGTAAAGCAGCGTGACGATGGCAATGACGATTGTCAGGACAGCACCGGGAACGCCGAAAGGCGAGCGGAACGGCCGTTCAATATGCGGCAGGTTCTTCCTGAGCAGTATGAATGAAATTGCCTGCATGATGTAGGAGAACATCGCACCGAAGACTGCCATGTTCAAAAGTACGCTGCCGATGATACTGCCGCCCTGCTCCGCACCAAGCGCGAACCAGATGGCGAGCATCACGGCCAGACCGACCACGGCACCGGCAATGTTGGCAACGAATGGCGTCTTGTATCTGGAGTGGGTGATCGAAAGCGCAGTCGGGAAATAACCCGCACGCGACAGCGAGTAAATCTGGCGGCCCTGTGCGTAAAGGATCGTGTGGAAGCTGGCGATAAGACCGGTCAGTGCCACAAGACCGAGCAGAACCACGCCACCGTCACCATAGATCGCCTTGAAACCATCCAGCAGCGGCTCAAGCGATGAACCGAGGTGGAAAGCGCCAACACCCGGAAGCGACGGGTTGAGCAGCACGATCATGAAAGCCGACACCATCAGCGTAACCATGCCGAGAATGATGCCCTTTGGCATGTCGCGCTTCGGATCAACGGATTCTTCTGCCGCCAGCGGAAGCTGCTCGATGGCAAGAAACAGCCAGACCGCAAAAGGCAGAGTTGCCAGAACACCGGAGAAACCGAAGGGGAAGAACGAGCCGTTGCCTTCCGGCAGTTCGACCGCAGCACCATCCGGACCGACGCCGATATTCAGCGCCCAGCGCGAGAAATCGATGTTGGGGATGGCGCTCATCCAGAAGAACACCAGAACGCCAAGCGAAATCAGCGTGATGACCAGCGTCACCTTGAAGGAAAGTTCCAGTCCGAAAATGTTCAGCCCAAGGAAAATAAGGTAGAACACAATCCACACGAAGGGTGAATAGGCCGGATCAAGGCCCAGGATCGAGTTCACGTAGGCGGTGATGAATGTCACCACCACGGCGGGCGTCAGAACATACTCGACGTTCTCGCAAAGACCGGTGATGAAGCCACCCCACGGGCCCATGGCGGTGCGTGCGAAAGAATAGGCCGCGCCGGTGTGCGGCAGAGCCGGGCTCATTTCCGCGATCGAAAACGTCAGTCCCAGATACATGATGGCGATGATGATGCCGGCAACCAGCATGCCACCCCAGCCGCCCGTGGCAAAACCGAAGTTCCAACCGGAAAAATGGCCTGAAATCACTGCGCCAACGCCCAGCGACCATAAAGACCACACGCCTGCATAACGGGAAAGTCCCCGCTTTTCGAAATAGGATGCGTCCGCTTTTTTATAGCTGACGCCTGCTGATGAACTGTCCATGCCCTTCTCTCCTGATCTAAGAAAAAAACAAGCCAGTCAGCCGCTATTGGCCGATTGTGCCCCAGTCTCCGGCGCAGTCGGCACGCATGCACGACAACACCTCACGCACTCGCTGTTCCCTATCCGCATTGTGCCGTTCCGGCTTCTGTGCGGCCTTGTCATAAAAAGGCTGGCCCCGGTGTTTTCACCGTTGGCCAGCCTGTTGCTCCCTCACTCATCGAACGATGAGAGCGCCTTCCCCATAAGCTCGTATAGAAAATCGGCCATCGCAGACTGGTCGTCGGCAGTGGCAATCAGATCGTTTCGAATTTCGATCATCACATTCAAGAAACCGTCCGGCAGCGCGTGCAGCCTCAGCGTATGCGTTACGCCGTCATCAGGTCCGTAGGGTTCATTGCGCCTGACATCGAGGCCTGCCGCAGCCGACCGAAGCATCGCATCAGCCAGACGGCTGTCGGTATCGTGCAGAATGCCGACCTCAACCTCGCGAAACCGCCCGTGATACACAGGCGTAAAACTGTGAACGGTCACCACGACCGTCTTCTGCCCGTTTGCCTGGCGCTCTGCGATGATCGCATCGACGCGATCATGAAACGGCACATAAAGAGCTGAGGTGCGAGCGAATTTCTCCGCGTCATCGAGGTCGAAATTTCCGGGAATGTCGTGGATTTCACTCTTCACCGGCATCGCCGAAGACGACTCGGGAGGGCGATTGCAATCATAGATCAGTCGGGAGAAGCGTTGATAAACGAGCGTGGCATCAAGCTTTTGTGACAGCAATCGCGACACAGCCAATGCACCTGGGTCCCAGGCAACATGACTCGATAACACATCTGCCGTCAGCCCCAATGTCCCGTATTTTTCTGGAACGGTCGCGGATGCATGCTCGCAGACGAGAAGCACATCGCCCTTTGCTGCTGCGTTTTCCACGGCGACGGCTTCCCCTTCCGCCTCAGTGAAAAACCGTGAACGTACCGTCATGCACGCACCCCGTCCGAAAAGCCCGCTGCCCCGCCAGCACGAAAAGAATTCTTCACATTATGGCGAGTGTCAAATGGAATTTTGAAATTATCTCTTCATTTTTCCATTGACTCGATGGCAGGCCCAGATGTTTTATTTTTTCAAACAGACCGGCGAAAAGACCGGAAGGGGAAAAGTTTGCGAAGCTCCACAGCAACGGTAGCAGACGTCATTCATGCGCATTATGAGACGCTGACCCGTTCTGAAAAGCGGTTGGCGGAAAGCCTTCTTGGCAACTACCCCGTTTCAGGTCTTGGAAGCATCACGACGATTGCGGAAAACGCCGGTGTTTCCACGCCAACCGTGGCGCGCATGGTCCAGAAACTGGGCTACAAGGGCTATCCCGAATTTCAGGCGCGTTTGCATCAGGAACTCGAGGCCACCATCTCCGGCCCCGTCGCCAAGCATGACAGATGGGCAACCAATGCGCCGGGGCTGCATATCCTCAATCGCTTTGCCGAAGCGATCACCAGCAATCTGCGCGAGACACTGAGTGATCTGGATACGGCCGATTTCGATAGTGCCGCGACGTTGCTCTCGGATAGAAAGCGCAGCATCTACTTCGTCGGCGGCCGCATCACCGGCGCGATTGCCGAGTATTTCTTCACGCATATGCAGGTCATCCGGCCCAAGACCGCGTTGATGTCGTCGAACTCCAGTTCATGGCCGCAATATATGCTGAACATGAACGCGGGTGACGTGCTGGTGATCTTCGATATCCGCCGCTACGAGCGGGACATGGTGACGCTGGCGCAGGTGGCCCATGACAATAATGTGAGCATATTGCTGTTCACCGATCAGTGGACATCGCCCGTTTCCCGCTTTGCCAAACACACCTTCCGCGTCAGAATAGAGGCACCCTCCGCGTGGGACAGCTCGGTGGTGACGCTGTTTGTGGTGGAAGCGCTGATCGAAGCGGTCCAGAGCAATGGCTGGGAGGAAACCCGTCAGCGCATGAATTCGCTGGAGGGGCTGTTTGAACAGACCCGGCTCTTCAGAAAACCGGGGAAAGGGGAAACTTAAAACGGGCGTCTTATTTGCGCATTATCGTCGCCAAGGACGCAACACAGACTTATTATGTCGTTTCTCAAATATCACGGCGACAACAAGGCGCAATGATGGCAAGAAAACGGCCGGGACCATGAGAAGGGCGGGAAACTGCCCGACACAGTTGTCACATAACCTTCATGCAACCCACGTATCAGCGTCCGCCGACGCATGAGACACCAAGAGGAGAACCAAAGTGATCTCACACAGCCGCCGACTGCTATCGCTCACCACTGCTATGGTCATCGCATCCACCGCGATCGCTGCGGCCGAACCGAGCGCCGAACTGATCGCAGCCGCCAAGAAAGAAGGCATGCTGACGACCATCGCTTTGCCGCACGACTGGTGCGGTTACGGCGACGTGATTGCTTCCTTCAAGGCAAAATATCCGGAAATCACCGTCAACGAATTGAACCCTGACGCCGGTTCTGCCGACGAAGTTGAAGCCGTAAAGGCCAACAAGGACAACAAGGGCCCGCAGGCACCTGACGTCATCGACGTCGGTCTCGCATTCGGCCCGCAGATGAAGGCTGAAGGCCTGCTGCAGCCTTACAAGGTTTCCACCTGGGACGAAATTCCGGACAACGTGAAGGATGCCGAAGGTTACTGGTACGGTGACTACTACGGCGTGATGTCCTTCATGGTGAACAAGGATCTCGTCAAGGAATCGCCGAAGGACTGGGCTGATCTCCTGAAGCCTGAATTCTCCGGTCAGGTCGCTCTCGCAGGTGACCCGCGCGCGTCCAACCAGGCAATCCTCAGCGTTCTCGCTGCTGGTCTTGCTGCCGATGCGAAGTCCGGCAAGGAAGCTGGCGAAGCTGGCCTGAAATACTTCGCCGACCTCAACAAGGCTGGCAACTTCCTGCCCGTTATCGGCAAGGCCGGTACGCTGGCGCAGGGCGCGACGCCGATCGTCGTTGCCTGGGACTACAACGCGCTTTCCTGGCAGAAAACGCTGAACGACAACCCGCCGACCGAAGTCGTCGTACCTGCCAAGGGCGTGCTTGCCGGTGTTTACGTTCAGGGCATCTCCGCTTACGCACCGCATCCGAACGCAGCCAAGCTGTGGATGGAACACCTCTATTCGGACGACGGTCAGCTCGGCTGGCTGAAGGGCTATTGCCACCCGATCCGCTTCAACGCCATGGTCAAGGCTGGCAAGGTTCCGCAGGAACTGATCGACAGCCTGCCGCCGGCAGCAGCCTATGAGAAGGCCTACTTCCCGACCCTCGAGGAAGTGGATGCCAACAAGGCTGCCGTAACCGGCGGCTGGGACAGCGTTGTCGGCGCGAACGTGAAGTAAACTGTTGAAAACATTCACCCCGGCTTTTCAAAAGGCCGGGGTGCTTATTTGATAAAAGCGTCTTGCGTTCCGCAGTCACACTGAGCCCGTGCGCAACGACGCATGAAATTATTGAATCTGTTCATTGCCCCGTCGGAAATTGTTTCCGGTTTACAGGCGATGCGCGAAACAGACCGTTTTAAAGCGGCGTTTGGGGACACGGCATGCCATCAACAAACACCGGCGGACCATCCACCGTGGGCAAGAAATTGCCGCTTCACTGGATAGGTGTGGTGCCATTTGCCATTTTTGTCCTGCTCTTTCTGATTTTGCCGACGATGAAAATCGTCGTCGGCGCTTTTCAGAATGCGGAAGGCGGCTTCACGTTCGATAACATCATCGGACTGTTTACACCGTCCATTCTGGCAGCCTACTGGATTTCCATCAAAATCAGCATTGCATCGGCCTTCTTCGGCTGTCTGATCGGTTTTTCCGTGGCATCCGCGGTCGTGCTGGGTGGCTTGCCACAGAAAATTCGCGGGCCACTGCTGACCTTTTCCGGTGTAGCCTCGCAGTTTGCTGGCGTGCCGCTTGCCTTCGCCTTCATCGCGACGCTTGGTCCCGTCGGTCTGATCACCGTGTTTTTGAAAACGCAGATCGGTATCGACCTGCGCATGCTGGGCTTCAACATCCTCTCCTTCTGGGGACTGACGATCACCTATCTGTTTTTCCAGATACCGTTGATGATCCTCATCATTACCCCGGCCCTTGATGGCCTGAAGCGCGAATGGCGTGAAGCAGCCGAAATCCTCGGCGCAAGCGGCACGCAATACTGGCGCATGGTGGCATTCCCCATTCTGCTGCCTTCGCTTCTCGGTACCTTCTCGCTGCTGTTCGCAAATGCTTTCGGCGCGGTTGCAACCGCCATCGCGTTGACCGGCTCATCTCTCAGCATCGTTCCGATCCTGCTGTTTGCGCAGATCCGCGGTGACGTCCTGGGCAATCCCAATCTTGGTTATGCATTGGCCTTCGGCATGATTATCGTCACCTGCATCGCCAACACACTCTATATCTGGATGCGCACGCGCAGCGAGAGGTGGCTGAAATGAAGCGGCTTTTTGCCTGGGGCGCCCTGCTCTTCGGAATTCTCTATTTCGCCCTGCCGCTGATCGGCATGACGAACTTCTCGCTGAAAATGCGACGCGGCGAATATTCCTTCGACGCCTATGCCAAGGTCCTGAGCGACCCGCGCTTTCAGGAGACCTTCAGTTACTCCGTGATGATGGCATTGTTTACCATTGTCTTCGGTGTCGTGCTGGTGGTTCCAACCGCCTACTGGGTGCGGCTGAAGCTGCCTGGTCTGCGGCCGATCATTGAATTCATCACGCTTCTGCCGCTGGTCATCCCGGCTATCGTCATCGTCTTCGGTTATATCCGGCTCTATAACACTTCGAGCTGGCTTCCTCTCACGGGCACGATTACCGGCACCAATCTATTGCTGATGTTCGGTTATACGACCCTCGCGCTGCCCTACATGTACCGCGCCGTCGACACCGGACTTCGAACCATCGATGTGGCGACGCTGACCGAAGCCGCGCAAAGCCTGGGTGCCGGTTGGACGACGATCCTTGCGCGTATCATTTTGCCGAATGTGCTGGTCGCGGTGTTGTCGGGAGCCTTCCTGACATTTGCCATTGTCATCGGTGAGTTCACCATGGCTGCACTTCTAAACCGACCGGCCTTTGGTCCCTACATGCAGTTGCTCGGCGCCAACCGCGCCTACGAACCGGCAGCGCTTGCCGTGATTTCCTTCGGCATCACCTGGGGTTGCCTTGGTTTGATTCAACTCGTTTCCCGCTATCAGAAGGGCACCCCTCCCAAGGGCTGAGGACAAGATTTTCATGAGCTTTTTGACACTCCAGAACATCAAGAAATCCTTCGGTCAGGTTCAGGTCGTCCACGACTTCAACATGGCCATCGAGAAGGGGGAATTCGTCTCCTTCCTCGGGCCATCGGGTTGCGGCAAGACCACCGTGCTTCGCATGATCGCCGGTTTCGAAACGCCGACGGACGGCTCCATCGTCATCAACGGCAAGAACCAGACGACGTTGAAACCGAACCAGCGCAACATCGGCATGGTGTTTCAGGCCTACGCCCTGTTCCCCAACATGAACGTCTACGACAACGTCGCTTTCGGCCTGAAGGTGGCAGGCAAGCCAAAGGCCGAGATCGATACGCGCGTGAAGGAAATGCTGGCGCTCATCCACCTGGAACATCTGGCGGACCGATACCCCTATCAGATGTCGGGTGGCCAGCAGCAGCGCGTGGCGCTGGCACGTGCCCTCGCCCCCAAACCGCAGGTCCTTCTTCTGGATGAGCCGCTTTCGGCACTGGATGCCAAGATCCGCGTCTCGCTCCGCGAAGAAATCCGCCAGATCCAGCAACAACTCGGGATCACCACGATCTTCGTGACGCATGATCAGGAAGAGGCCCTGTCGATTTCCGACCGCATCGTCGTCATGAATGCCGGCCGCGCCGACCAGATTGGCTCGCCGTTCGAGATCTACAATCAGCCCGCAACCCGTTTCGTTGCCTCGTTCGTCGGCACGCTGAACCTGATCGACGCGACGGTTGTCGACGCATCGACCAGCACTCTTCGCATCGGTGACCAGCAGGTGTCGCTGAAGAAACCGCTGTCGAAGAAGAACGGCGAAACGATTACCGTGGCGCTTCGCCCGGAAGCGGGCTCGCTGGCAGAAGGTGCGAAGGAAGACGTGGCAATTTCCGGCACGGTTACATCCAGCCACTTCCTGGGGTCGGTCATCCGCACGCGCATGGATGTCGGTGGCGCTATCCTGTCGTTTGACAGCTTCAACGATCCGGGCACGGCCCCGCCGTCCATCGGCGAGCGCGTCACACTGAAATTCGCATCAGAAGATTTGATGATTGTAGCAGAGTAACTGCCTTTTTCCTCCTGAGCAAAAAGGCTAGTCCAGTCTGAACTCAGGAGTGAAATCATGCGCGCACTGTTTTACGAACGCTTTGGCGAAGCCCCGAAAATCGCAACCCTGCCGGACCCCGAACCGACACCGGGCGGCGTGGTGGTCGAGGTCAGGGCAACCGGGCTTTGCCGCAGCGACTGGCACGGCTGGATGGGGCATGACAGCGACATCCACCTGCCGCATGTGCCCGGCCACGAATTCGCCGGGGTTATTTCCGCCGTTGGCAAAAATGTCATGCGTTTCAAGGTTGGAGACCGTGTGACCGTGCCATTCGTCTCCGGCTGCGGCCATTGCCAGGAATGCCGCTCGGGCAATCAGCAGGTGTGTGAAACGCAGTTCCAGCCAGGCTTCACCCACTGGGGCTCCTTCGCAGAATATGTCGCCATCGATTACGCTGACCAGAACCTCGTGCATCTCCCCGAAAGCATGGGCTTCGATACCGCAGCAAGCCTCGGCTGCCGTTTCGCAACCTCCTTCCGCGCGGTGGTGGATCAGGGGCGACTGAAGGGCGGTGAGTGGCTGGCAGTGCACGGATGCGGCGGTGTTGGCCTCTCAGCAATCATGATCGGTGCCGGCCTTGGCGCGCAGATCGTTGCCATCGACATTGCCGAAGACAAGCTGGCGTTTGCCAAACAGCTCGGCGCAACCGTGACCATCAATAGCCGCAACGTTGCGGATGTGACGGAGGCAGTACGGGAAGTGACCGGTGGCGGCGCCCATGTGTCGGTGGATGCGCTGGGGCACCCGCAGACCTGCTGCAATTCCATCAGCAACCTGCGCCGTCGCGGACGCCATGTGCAGGTGGGTCTGATGCTGGCGGATCACTCCATGCCACAGATCCCGATGGCGCGTGTCATTGCCCATGAGCTGGAAATCTACGGCAGCCACGGCATGCAGGCGTGGCGTTATGACGACATGCTGGCGATGATCAAGACCGGCAAACTCTCACCGGAAAAACTCATCGGCCGTCACATAACACTTTCCGATGCCGTGACCGCCCTGCCCGCAATGGATAACTTCAAGGACAGCGGTATCAGCATCATTGACCGTTTTGAATGAGGCCAACCGCGTCGCGAGACGGAAACAGGCGACAAAAGACTTGAAATCCCGGTCTTATTGCCGCATGCGAACCTGCATAAAGTAATATGAGAAGAACCGCGTCATGTCTCCCACAACGACACCCGCCTCAGTGCGCCCGCTGAACGCACAGGATTACAGAACCCTTGGCCTGTCCGCCCTTGGCGGCGCTCTGGAATTCTACGACTTCATCATCTTCGTGTTTTTCGCCACCGTCATCGGCCATCTGTTTTTCCCACCGGAAATGCCCGACTGGCTGGTGATGATCCAGACCTTCGGTATTTTCGCCGCAGGCTATCTGGTGCGCCCTCTCGGTGGCATCGTGCTGGCGCATTATGGCGATCGTTATGGCCGCAAGCGTGTCTTTGCCTTTTCGATCCTGCTGATGGCTCTGTCGACACTCGGCATGGCTTTGATGCCGACTTACGCGACAATCGGTGTGGCTGCACCGATCCTGCTCATCGTGCTGCGCATGCTGCAGGGCGCGGCCATTGGCGGTGAAGTTCCCGGCGCATGGACCTTCGTGTCCGAGCATGTTCCCTTCCGCCGTGTTGGTCTTGCCTGCGGTTTCCTTACCTCCGGCCTGTCCTTCGGCATCATGCTCGGTTCGCTGATCGCCTTCGCCATCAACTCCATCTTCCCACCGGAAGATGTTGCCGGTTACGCATGGCGCATCCCCTTCCTGCTGGGTGGCGTTTTCGGCCTGATTGCCGTTTACCTGCGCCGCTGGCTGGAGGAAACGCCGATCTTCACCGAGATGAAAAAGTCGAAGTCGTTGACGGACAAGCTGCCGCTTGGCCTCGTCCTGAAGCACCATATGCGCGGCGTGATCATCTCTGCACTGCTGACCTGGGTGCTTTCGGCTGCCATCGTCGTCACGACGCTGATGACAGCGACATTCCTGCAGAAGCTTTACGGCTATACACCGACCCAGGCGCTTGCCGGCACCAGCTTCGGCACGCTGTTCCTGATCTTCGGCGTCATCATCGCCGGTGCGTTGATCGATCGTATCGGCAGCGGCATCTTCTTCATGTGTGCAAGTGTCTTCTTCGGCGTCGCCACCTTTGCCTTCTACAGCTACGCCGGCACTTCGCTGACAACCATGTTCGCGCTCTATGGCGTCATGGGCCTCTCGGTCGGCATGGCGGGTGCAGTGCCATACGTCATGGTCCGTGCCTTCCCGGCATCTGTCCGGTTCTCCGGCCTTTCCTTCGCCTACAACGTCTCCTACGCCGTCTTCGGCGGCCTGACACCGATTGCCGTGACAACAGCACTGGCCGTCAACCCCATGGCGCATGCCTGGTATCTGGTGTTCATCGCCGTTCTGGCCTTCTTTATTGGTGTGTACCTCTATCTGCGCGGCAGCGAGGTGGAGAGCCATGTCGGGATCGAGGAACTGGCAGCGCTTCGTTCGTAAGCAGACCGGAAACAACAAAAAAGCGCGGGTTTTTCCCGCGCTTTTTTCGTTTCTGGTGTGTCCCGGTCGAAGGCGGTGCTGGACCGCCAACGACTTTAAATCTCAAGCCGCGCTATCGATTTCTTCCGCAGCATTCGTAGGCACATAGTTCAACACCGGCCCAAGCCAGCGCTCGACCTCTTCCACCGGCATATCCTTGCGGCGGGCATAGTCCAGCACCTGATCGCGCTCCACTTTCGCGACGCCGAAATAGTAGCTTTCGGGATGGCCGATATAGAGGCCGGAAACGGATGAGCCAGGCCACATGGCATAGCTTTCCGTCAACTCCACGCCGGTCGCCTCGGTCGCGTCGAGAAGAGAAAACAGCGTCTTCTTTTCCGTATGATCCGGTTGCGCCGGATACCCCGGTGCAGGGCGGATGCCGGCATAGGCCTCTGAAATCAGTTCCTCACCGTTGAAGTTCTCCTGCGGTGCATAACCCCAGAACTCGGTACGGACACGCTCATGCATACGCTCGGCAAAGGCTTCGGCGAACCGGTCGGCCAGCGCCTTGACGAGGATCGACGAGTAATCGTCGTTCGCGCGTTCGAAACGCTCGGCAATCGCCACTTCCTCGATACCAGCCGTCACCACGAAGCCCCCGACATAGTCAGCCACGCCGCTATCAACAGGAGCCACGAAGTCAGACATAGCCACATTCGGACGCCCGTCCCGTTTGGAAAGCTGTTGGCGCAGTGTGAAGAAGGTTGCAAGTTCTTCACCACGGCTTTCATCCGTAAAGACACGAATGTCGTCGCCAACGGCATTGGCCGGCCAGAAGCCGATGACCGCACGCGGACGGAACCACGTCTCGTCGATGATCTTCTTCAACATGGCCTGTGCATCGGCATAAAGCTGCCGTGCGGCCTCACCCTGCTTCTCGTCGTCAAGAATGGCGGGGAAGCGGCCCTTCAGCTCCCACGTCTGGAAGAACGGCGTCCAGTCGATGTAGCGCGAAAGCTCTTCCAGATCGTAGGTTTCAAAGACCTTCGTGCCAAAGAACTGCGGTTTGACTGGCTGGTAGCCAGACCAATCAACCTTCTGGGCGTTCTCGCGGGCGCGGGCAAGCGGCAAACGCTGCTTCTCACGCTCGTTGCGCGCATGGGCTTCGGCAACCTTCGCATATTCGCTTCGGATACCTTCGATATAGGCTGGTTTCTGTTCTGCGGACAGGAGCGCGGAAACGACGCCGACGGCACGAGACGCGTCGGTAACATAAATTGCCTGCCCCTTTTCATAGCGCGGATGGATTTTGACAGCCGTGTGGACACGGCTCGTCGTCGCACCGCCGATCAGCAGGGGAATATCGAAGCCCTGCCGCTCCATCTCTGCGGCCACATGCACCATTTCATCCAGCGACGGCGTAATGAGACCGGAAAGGCCGATCACATCCACCTGTTCGGCAATCGCGGTTTCGAGGATCTTGGTGGTGGGTACCATCACACCCAGATCGATGATCTCGTAATTGTTGCAGGCCAGAACCACGCCGACGATGTTCTTGCCAATATCGTGAACGTCACCCTTGACGGTCGCCATCAGCACCTTGCCGGCAGCGCTGCGCTCGCTGCCGCCATTGGCGCGCTTTTCCTCTTCCATGTAAGGCAGGAGAACGGCAACGGCCTGCTTCATCACGCGGGCAGATTTTACCACCTGCGGCAGGAACATCTTGCCGGAACCGAAGAGGTCGCCAACCACGTTCATACCGGCCATCAACGGGCCTTCGATGACGTGCAGCGGACGCTCCGCCTTCTGGCGTGCCTCTTCCGTATCAGCTTCGATGAATTCGGTAATGCCGTTGACCAGCGCATGCTCGAGGCGCTTTTCAACCGGCAGTTCGCGCCAGGACAGGTCCTGCGCCTTGGCTTCCTTTGCACCGGCGCCGCGGAAGCGTTCAGCAATTTCCAGCAGCCGCTCGGTCGCATCGTCGCGGCGGTTCAACACCACGTCTTCGCAGGCGTCGCGCAGTTCCGGGTCGATATTATCATAGACGGCAAGCTGGCCGGCGTTGACGATACCCATATCCATGCCAACCTGGATGGCATGGTAGAGGAACACGGCGTGCATGGCTTCGCGCACAGGCTCATTGCCGCGGAACGAGAAGGACAGGTTCGACACGCCACCGGAAATGTGTGTGAGCGGCATCGTCTCACGAATGGTCTTCGTCGCTTCGATGAAGTCCACACCGTAATTGTTATGGTCTTCAATGCCGGTCGCCACCGCAAACACGTTCGGATCGAAGATGATATCTTCGGGCAGAAGTCCTGCCTTCTCCGTCAGAAGTTTATAGGCACGTGCGCAGATTTCTATCTTGCGCTGATAGGTGTCCGCCTGCCCGACTTCATCAAAGGCCATGACGACAACAGCGGCGCCGTAGTTACGGACAAGCTTCGCCTGCTGGAGAAATTTCTCCTCGCCTTCCTTCAGCGAGATCGAATTGACGATCGGCTTGCCCTGAACGCATTTCAGACCAGCCTCGATAATCTCGAACTTCGACGAGTCGATCATGACTGGAACACGGGCGATATCCGGCTCGGCAGCGATCAGGTTGAGGAACTCGACCATCGCCTTTTCGGAATCGATCAGACCTTCGTCCATGTTGATGTCGATGATCTGCGCACCGTTTTCCACCTGATCGCGCGCAACAGCCAGCGCCGCCGTGTAATCGCCAGCGGTGATGAGCTTGCGGAAACGGGCCGAACCGGTGACGTTGGTACGTTCGCCGACGTTGACGAAAGGGATGTCCTTGGTCAGCACAAAGGGCTCGAGGCCCGAAAGTGACATGAATGGCTTGTGCTCGGGGATCGGGCGCGGCTTGTGACCCTTCACCGCCTCGGCGATGGCGCGGATATGATCCGGCGTCGAACCGCAGCAGCCGCCAACGATGTTGACGAGACCATCGCGGGCAAAGCCCTCGACCTGACGCGCCATCATTTCCGGCGTTTCGTCATACTGGCCGAATTCGTTGGGCAGCCCCGCATTCGGATAGGCACAAATGAAGGTATCGGCCACATCCGACAATTCCTGAAGATGCGGACGCATTGCATCTGCACCGAGCGCACAGTTCAGGCCAATGGTGAACGGGCTCGCATGGCGCACGGAATTCCAGAATGCCGATGGTGTCTGGCCGGACAGAGTACGGCCCGAAAGATCCGTGATCGTACCGGAAATCATCACCGGAAGATGAATGCCCTTGGCCTCGAAGCGCTCTTCGCAGGCGAAGATCGCCGCCTTGGCGTTCAACGTATCGAAAATCGTTTCGATGAGGATGATATCCGCACCACCGTCGATCAGACCATCGATCTGCTCGCCATAGGCGATGCGCAGATCATCGAAAGAGACAGCGCGGTAACCGGGATTGTTGACGTCAGGCGAAATCGACGCCGTACGGTTGGTCGGCCCGATAGCGCCTGCGACGAAACGGCGACGGCCATCTTCCCGCTCGGCACGGATCGCGGCACGACGGGCAACCTCCGCACCTTCGCGGTTGAGGTCGTAAACCGCGCTCTCCATCTCGTAATCGGCCTGGGCTATGCGGGTCGAGGAAAAAGTGTTGGTTTCCAGAATATCGGCGCCCGCCATGGCGTAGCGATAGTGAATTTCTTCGATGGCATCCGGTTGGCTGAGGATCAGAAGGTCGTTGTTGCCCTTCTGGTGGCAAGCGCAGCCGATGAACCGATCACCGCGAAAATGATCTTCATCGAACCCAAGCCCCTGGATCTGCGTTCCCATTGCACCATCGAGAATGAGGATACGCTCATTGGCAGCTTCACGCAGCGCCTTCATGATTTCCGCGCCGTCGCGCTTTGCCCCTTCCGGGCCGAACAGGTCGTCAAACACGGACACACTCCTCATTTCGATTTGCAGATCGCAACGCGTCAAGTCACATAAAGATATGTTTATGTCAATATATCTTCAATGCATAGGTATGGCTTTGCGTCGTTGCAGGAGACTACGAAATTTCCCGAACAGATGACAGGCTCATATGGCATGGATATAACCCGAAGCAGCAATCAGTATGGAGGACCGAATGCCTGAAGATGACCGCACGAACAACAACTGGAACACGTTGCCATGGCATCGCCAATGGCTGGTCAAGCAGGCAGAAGGGCTTTTCGATTTCTTCCAGTACCGCGCCATCAATCCGGCCGGCGGCTTTTTCGACCTCGACAGCAAAGGCGCACCGCTGCAACCGCAAAACCCGGTGCGCGGCATCCACGCTTCCGCACGAATGGTACATTGCTTCTCCATTGGCCATCTTCTCGGACGGCCCGGCTGCGGAGATATCATTGACCATGGAATGACCTATCTGTGGAACAATCACCGCGACAGCGAGCACGGTGGATACTTCTGGCAGACGGATGACAATGGTCCGGTCGATTCGACGAAGCAGGGTTACGGCCATGCGTTCGTGCTGTTGGCAGCCTCATCAGCCAAGACCGTTGGGCATCCACTGGCCGACCGCATGCTCCAGGACATTACCGAAATTCTCGAAACGAAGTTTTGGGAAGAAAAGCATGGGGCAATTGCCGAGGAGTTCAATCGCGACTGGTCGCCGATCGAGAATTATCGTGGGCAGAACTCCAACATGCATCTGACGGAAGCGCTGATGGCGGCCTACGAGGTCACCGGGGAGCGTTCCTACATCGAAAAAGCGGAAAAGATCGCAGATCTCATTATCCGTCGTCGCGCCGGTGAGCTGGATTTCCGTGTTCCAGAACACTTCGACGAGGACTGGACACTCGACAAGAATTATCGCGGCAACGAGATGTTCCGCCCATCGGGATCGACGCCCGGGCATTGGCTCGAGTGGGCTCGTCTCCTGCTGCAACTGTGGGTGCTGGGTGAGCGCAAGCATGACTGGATGCCTGTCGCGGCAAAGTCTTTGTTTGTGCAGTCCATGGCGCTCGGCTGGGACCGGGAAAAAGGCGGCTTCTTTTACACGCTCGACTGGAACGACAATCCCGACAAGACGTCGAAGCTGTGGTGGCCGATGTGCGAGGCAGCGGGTGCAGCCCACTTCCTCAACGAAAACCTCCCGGCTGACGATTTTTACGAAGACAGCTATCGCCGCATCTGGAGCACGATTGCCAACAACTTCCTGGATCACGCCCATGGCGGCTGGCACGAGGAACTGACCGAAAATCTTGTTCCGGCGAAGACATTGTTCCCCGGCAAGGGCGATATCTATCACGCCCTGCAGGCCTGCCTTATCCCGCTTTTCCCGGCAACGGGAAGTCTGACCAAGGTGATTGGGGAGAACGGCGGCTCATATTGAGCCGCCAGCCTCGGCAAACGAGGCTCAAAAGCCGAGCGTTTCCTCGAAATCATCCCATGACTGGTACATTTCGTAACGACCAATGCCGCGAATGGGCACATGGCCGTAATAGGGCGAGAGCTGAAACTCTGCAGCAGCCTCGCTCTTTCCCGCGACGGCACCCACATAGATTGCCGACGCGAGGCCGGTGCGGTTTGCCCCATGCTCACAATGGATCAGGATCGGCTTGTCGGCATTGCGCATGACTGCGGCCAGCATTTCGGCATCATCCACCGACAGTTTTTCACTCGAACTCAGTGGATAATCGATTAGGCGAATACCGTTCTGTTTTGCCGCCGTGCTTTCCGCATCGTACCAGGCTTCACGCTTCTCATTGCGAAGATTGAGAATGGTCTTGATTCCATGCTTTTTGGCGTAGTCGGCAATGTCTTCACCACTTGGCTGCGCTGACCGGTAAAGCTCGCCCGGAATGACCTCATGGAAGTTTCCCGTCAGCTGGCCAATCCCCATATGCGCCCCGGCCAGAACCGGTACTGCAACCAGGACGACGGCCGAAACTTTCAAGAGCACCAGAAGAGAACGCACGACAACAACCCATCACTTTCATCAGATGCATGGCGGGATGCCATCACAAGCTGGCGAAAACAAGTCGAAATGAAAACGCCTCAGTCGAACTCCGCTGAATTGATTGTGACCCGCCAATTCAGCGTGCTCGCATCTACCCGCTCATTGTTGCGCAACCGGTAGGCCCGGCAGGTCGCAAAGCTTTCTCCAGGTTCTATCCGTTTGTCACTTGTCTGGTATGGATTGAAGGCGACGGAAACGCCGACGTCCTGTTCGAAACCTTCGAGCGTATAGGTCAGACGTTTGACCGCAACTCTGTTGTCGTTGCGAAAACTGACCTGAACAGGCAGGGCAGGATCAGTGCAGGTCGCATCAAAGGCGGCAGTCGCAACGATGTTCTCAAGCCGGTTGCCGCCGCGAAACCCGTCAAAAACCACGATCGCTGCAGTGACACCCCAAACCAGCCCCAGACACAGAACGGCCGGCTTCAGGTATCTTGGAAAAGCGATCAGCGTAACCAGAAGAAGCGCGCTAAGAACGGCCGCAACAATCACGCCATCTCCCCCTGCCCCGAACAAATCTTCACGCGATCATACCTCCCATAAAACGCCGTATTCAACGCCGGCGAAAATCTTTGTCGCAAACTTATGATCGGTACTTGCGCTGTCAATACAACCAAGCGTGACAAGCACGGAACGTCTCCATACCCCACAGGCTTATCTGAAATCGGAACCAAATCGCATCCAAAAACGTTCGCGGCTCGATAAGAACGTAATGCGTGGGACAAAGCATCCGTTTTGCATGCCTTGGCGAGCGTATCTCGCACCCCATATTAAATACGCCTAATACATGATATAGAGGTTCGTCAGCTCAGGGAGACAAACAATGAAAACGCTGATCGCATCATCAATGTTCGCCTTGGCGGCAAGCACGGCAATGGCTGCCGACGCCGTTTACGAGACCCCCGCACCGCCTGTCGCGCAGGAAACTCTGCCGACATTCACCTGGTCTGGCCCCTACCTTGGTATTCAGGGTGGAGCAGGCTGGCTGAATGGTGACTTTTCGGCGGGTGGGCCCGTTGCCTCCGACAACTTCGATGGCGGCATCTTCGGCGCTTTCGCGGGCTATAACTACCAGTTCGACAACAATTTCGTCGTCGGCATCGAGGGTGATCTCGATTACAACTGGAACGACAATGACTACGGCGGCACGAAGGTTGGCACCGATTGGCAGGGCTCCGTACGCGGCCGCGTCGGTTACGCCTTCGATCACGCTCTGCTTTACGCGACCGCAGGCTGGACCGCGACGCGCGGCTTTGTTGAAACCCCAGTCGGCGACGACAATACCACGTTCAATGGTTACACCGTCGGAGCAGGTCTCGATTACGCCTTCACCGACAATATCTTCGCCAGGATCGAATATCGCTTCAACGACTACAGCGACAAGGATGTCTTCGGCATCAATACCGATCTTGACCAGCACACCGTCAAGGTGGGCCTTGGTGTGAAGTTCTGATCCGCCTCATGGCGCTCAAAAAAGCCCGGTTTTTACCGGGCTTTTTTTATGCGCGAACTGGCCATGGCGACCAGAACTGCAAGGCGTTCCGACCTCATGAAAAATGAAAACCAAGCAACGAACCATTCACAAGCTGTTCAGAAGGTTCGTGCCATCATCCGGGCATAATGAGCCTCTATCTCCTGCAGCAGGCTTATGGAGTAGCCCTGATGAAAAAAGTAATTCTTTCGACCCTTGCTGCGCTTGTCGCCACCGGAAGCGTCCTCGTATCTTACGGACCGGTTGCTGCGCAGGAATATCGTCCACGTTATGACCGTGGCGGCCCTCCACCCCCGCCCTACCGCGAGCATCGTCGTCATAACGACGGCGCAGCTATCGCCGGCGGCCTGGCAGCCGGTGTGATCGGCGGCCTGATCGGTGGTGCAATCGTCAACAACAGCGGTCCTCGTTATTACGAGCCACCACCACCACCGCGCCCACGCTGCTGGTACGAAGATCGCCGCGTCCCGAATTCCTATGACGGCGGCTGGCATACGGAAACAATGCGCGTCTGCAACTGACCCGCAACATATCGACCGGTCAGCCCCCGGCTGGCCGGCTCTCCCTCTTCCCCAAATTTCCTGAACCGAGCACACGGCCGCAATAAAATTGCGGAGCGTTACCGCATTGTTGCGCCTGCAAAAATCGAAACCAAAGGCGCGTCTTCCCCAAAAAATGAGAGCCACGATGGCCTGATATCTGGTTGAGAAGACAAATTGGTGGGCCCGGAGGGACTCGAACCCCCAACCAAGCGGTTATGAGCCGCCGGCTCTAACCATTGAGCTACAGGCCCTTTCGGACTTAAGATCCGAAATACCGGGTTTCGCAATGGTTCGAAACCGGCGGTCACGCTCTAACGCATATTTCTTGAGCCGACAAGCCATTGATGATGGCGCAACAGCAGGTTGCCGTAATAGCTTCACAATCTCTGGCAATAGCTTGCACAGGGACACAATCAACGAGGAAACACCATGACGACAAGAACGGCCCGCCTTTTCGCCCTGACCGCTTTGACTGCAGCATCGGTTATGCCGCTTGCCAGCCATGCGTTTGCACAGGAGACGACAAAGAGCGAAGCAACGATCAGCGTTTCGGGTGAAGGCCAGTCCGCAGTCGCACCAGATATGGCGATCCTGAATTTCAGTGTTGTCAAACAGGCGGAGACCGCTGCTGTGGCTCTGACGGAAAACTCCAAGGCACTGTCGGAAGTGCTGAAAGCGCTGAAGGCCGCGTCGATCGAAGACCGTGATCTTCAGACCAGCAATTTTTCCGTCCAGCCGCTCTACAAGCACTTCGAGCCAAAGGACGGCGTTTACGTCGCTCCCGAAATCACCGGATATCAGGTCAGCAACGGACTGACGGTGCGCGTCCGCGATCTCAAGAAACTCGGCGAAATCCTCGACACCTCCGTCAAGCTCGGCATCAATCAGGGTGGCGATATCACCTTCACCAACGACAAGCCTGAAGCAACGGTGACGGAAGCCCGTAAACTGGCGGTGGCCGATGCGCTGGCGAAAGCCAAAACCTTGACGGAAGCAGCAGGCGTGAAACTCGGCCGGGTCATCCAGATCACCGAAAACATGCAGCGCCCGATGCCTGTACCGCAGGGCGCAATGCGTGCATCGATGATGAAGGAGGCAGATAGCGTGCCGATCGCATCCGGCGAGAACAACTACAGCGTTGTCGTCAACGTCACTTTCGCCCTCGACCAATAAATCGAGACGACCGTAAAAAACTGATCGAGGGATGAAGCCTGAAACGGCCTCATCCCTCGCTTCTTTTTAAAAATCTCGCTCATCTTCCCGGCCTTGACGCCGCAAAAAGGAAACGCCCCGCCGACATTCAGCCAGACGGGGCGATCCATTTGATCCGCATCAGGGGGGGACCGGGGATTTTCCGCGGATCAATTCTTAAAAACGTCAGATTACCGGCGGATAACCGGGCAACCACGCTCATTGGCGAAGACAACGCGGTCACGACCATGACGGTCGAAGCCGGCAACCACGACGCGGCGCGGCGACATGTCAACCACACGTGCGCGACGAAGACCCATGCGGCTTGCCTTTTCTTCCGCAAGCCACGGCGAGCAGCCGCGACGCGGGCCACCCCAACCATGACGACCGCCATCGCGGTGACCGTCGCGAACCTGGATACCGAACTGCACGTCCGGACCTGCCGAAGCCACTGAGGCCGTTGCAGAAATTCCGCCCAAGGCGATAAGGGCTGCCATACCGGCTTTAGCAAAAGTGCTGAACATGATTCACTCCGTTTCGCTTTTCCGCCGGCAGATCATCTGACCAGCGATTGAGAACACATTAGGGTCCGTCGCCTGAATGATTTCAGAACCGCACATTCAGCCAAGGTTCATGCTTGAGGCGAGATGGCAGGCTCCGCAAATCAGGCTTACGGAGAAAGATGAAGGACGATTTCCCGACGGTGCGGGTGATCGCGGTGCTCAAACAGGTAAAGCCCCTGCCAGGTTCCAAGGACCGGTTTTCCGTCGCTGACAGGAACACCGATCGAGACGGCGGTCAGCGCTGCCTTGATATGCGCGGGCATGTCATCCGGCCCTCAAGCGTATGGCTGACCCAGCCCATAGACGCATCGCTGGAGGGAGGAACGAGACGGTGGAAGAACACCTTGAGATCGCGCCTCACATCCGGGTCGGCATTCTCCTGTATCAGCAAAGAACAGGAGGTGTGCCGAACAAAGACCGTCAGCAACCCTTCACTCATGCCACTCTCGCGAACGAAGCGACGGGCCTCATCGGTAAACTCGTACAAACCCTGGCCATTTGTGGCGATGATCGTTTTCTTTTGGGGCACAATATTTCCTCTGGATGCCAGGAACAAAACACACGTTAAGGACGTTACATCGTATTAGTCAGGGGTAAATGCCTGCGAGCACGTCTGCAACAGCGGCAAAAACGATCCGGCAGACCTCACGGTTGCATCGAAGGGGAAGGAATACAGACGCATATGGACGACACGACGCCCTCCCCTTTTGGATCGATCGGATTTTTGTATCCGGTAATGAGAACGGATGCGAAAGACTGACCTATGGCATCCACCGATTATCAGGTCGATCTTACAAACTGTGACAAAGAACCGATTCATATTCCCGGCTATATCCAGCCCCACGGCTGTCTGATCGCATTCGACAGCGCCATGCGTATAGCGTTGCGCCACTCCGAAAATTGCGGCGAAATGCTTGGCCTGGAAGGAGAGATCAACGGCAGGTCGGCAGACGACGTGCTCGGCGCAAAGCTGACGCATGATCTTCGCAACGCGTTGACCGTGACGGGCAGATCCATTCGCCCATCCCTGCTCCCCGGCATAAAAACGGCCAACGGTCAGACGTTCGATATCGCGCTCCACAGGCACAAATCAGTGACCATTGTGGAGTTTGAGCCATCGCGCTCGGAAGCCCAGCCCCTCGGCACTGCGCGAAAGATGGTGGATCGAATTCGTGAAGCCGACAGTGTCGACAGCCTCATTTCGAGGACGGCCAGATTGATAAAGGCGACGCTCGGCTACGACCGCGTGATGATCTACCGCTTCGAAGATGACGGCTCCGGAAAGGTCGTATCAGAGGCCAAACAGCCGGAACTGGAAAGCTTTCTCGGCCAATATTTCCCTGCCAGCGACATACCGCAGCAGGCCCGTACGCTGTACCTCAAGAACACGCTGCGCATTATCTCCGACGCACGCGGCATGCGCGTGCCTGTTGTGCCCACACTCGATGCCTCCGGCGAACCGCTGGATCTTTCCTTTGCTCATCTTCGCAGCGTCTCGCCCATTCATTGCGAGTACCTGCGCAATATGGGTGTGGCAGCGTCCATGTCCATTTCGGTGATCGTCGATGGGGCGCTCTGGGGGCTTATCGCTTGCCATCATTATTCACCGCGCGTCCTTTCGATGCCGGTCAGGATTGCTGCGGAAATGTTTGGAGAGTTTTTCTCCATGCACCTCCAGATCCTCAAGCAGAAGCGACGGCTGACGACGATCAGCCAGGCGCACAGTGCGCTCGACCGGTTTCTGCGCCTTGCCGCGCATCATTCCAATATCGAGGAATTGCTGGTCGACAGTTTTCAGGATTTTGCCGATCTGATGCCATGTGATGGCGTTGGCCTCTGGGTCAACGACAACTGGCATGGTCACGGGTCCGTTCCGCCGCATGATGCCATCCCTCGGCTTGCCCGATTTATTGCCTCCACCGCTGAAAACAAGGTTTGGGCAACACACGCGCTGTCGCAGGTTATTCCCGAGGCAGAAACCTACGCGCCCATTGCCGCAGGCGTGCTCGCCATTCCACTTTCCCAAGTCAAAAACGATTATCTGCTGTTTTTCCGCAAGGAGATTGTCCAGACCCTGAACTGGGCGGGCAACCCGGAAAAATCCTATGAGACAGGCCCGATGGGCGACCGTCTCACCCCGCGCAAGAGCTTTGCGATCTGGAAGGAAACCGTCAGCCTGCAGGCGCAGCCCTGGTCGGAATCGGACCGGGAAATTGCCGAGGCAGCGCGTATCGCGCTGGTCGAAGTCGCGTTCCAGCACAGCGAACTGATGGCGGGTGAACGCGACCGGGCAGAAGTCCGTCAGCGAATGCTGAACGAAGAACTCAACCACCGCGTCAAGAACATCCTGGCCATCATCAAATCGCTTGTCGGCAATCCCTCTCAGGAAGGCAAGACGCTGCAGGAATACGTCACGGCACTGAAGGGCCGCATTCAGGCGCTTTCCTTCGCCCATGATCAGATCATTCGCGGTGAAGGCGGCGGGTCACTTCGTGATCTCCTGGAGGCGGAACTGTCGCCTCACCGGTCGCCGTTGACAGATGTGATGCTCACCGGTCCCGAAGTGACGCTTGATTCACGCGCTTTCTCCGTCATGGCGCTTGTCCTGCATGAATTGGCGACAAATGCCGCCAAATATGGCGCGCTTTCTCCGCAAAACAGCAACCGGCTGGAGGTCAGCTGGGAGCTCGACACCAGCCATGATTGCCGTCTTGTGTGGCGGGAAACCCTTGCCGGCCCCTTGGCGACACCGTCACGTGCCGGTTTTGGCACCGCCCTGATCAGCCGTAGCATACCCTACGATCTTGGCGGCCGCAGTACGCTGCACTATCGCCCCGACGGGCTTGAGGCAGAAATGGTTTTGCCGGCCCGCCATGTGTCCTTGAAATTCTCTTCGCTGCCCCAATCGACAAAGGGCGATATGTCCGGTGCAAGAAAAACTTATGACCGGGAGGAACCATTGAAAATCTTGCTCGTAGAAGACCAGATGCTGATCGCCATGGATGTTGAGAGCATGCTCGAGAACAATGGCATCGAACGCATTGAAACCGCCACATCCTCGGCCATGGCGATTGAGAAGCTCAAAGCCTATCTGCCCGATATCGCGATCCTCGATATCAACCTTGGCTCGGACACCTCAATTCCGGTTGCGAGGGAACTGCACAAACGTGGAATTCCCTTCATGTTCGCAACGGGTTATGCCGATGGCGTGATGGTGCCTGAAGAGTTTTCGCAGGCCCCGATCATCCGAAAACCCTACGATGAAGACGCCCTGATGTCCGGTATCGGCCTTCTGGTTGAAAGTGTGGAGCGGGCTTGAGCGCAATCATCGCAGGGTCGCAAAACCGCGCTTTTTGGCGTCGGGCTCCGAAAGCTCATTGCCGATCTTGAAGCGGAAGCCCGTGACCGCGTAATTGTCCATGTCCACTTCGCACTGGAACGAGATATCGTGCCATTTGCTGCCGACGTTGAAAGCGCCGCCCGTGGCATCGAGCTTGTTTCCTGAAATCAGGCCACCCGTGTCGGAATAGGCGACGATCCCTTCGATTGGAAATCCCGCATTCTGAACCTGCGCTATCGCCTCGCTGCGACATAGCTGGACTATTCGGCGTCGCGGTGGCAATTCACCAAAGATCTGCCGGCGTTGATCTCGCGTCAGCATCGCGGACGACAACAGGCTTTCTGCGGCAGGAAGCGCGTCAGAATTTCCTTTTGCCGCCTCGGCAGCAGGTTTTTCTTCGGCTGGCTTCGGTTGCGATACCGGTGGCTTGTCTGGTGGAGCAGCCTCGTTCGGCGTCAGTGACGCCACGATCTCCCCATCGTCCGCCTGTGCGGCAAGATTGCTCTCTTCGGCTTCCTGTGCTGCCGTGTCCTGCTGTTTGGCTGTCGGCTCAGGCTGGCTGTCCGGTTCGCCCCCTGCGGTATCTGTCTCCTCAGCAGTCGATGTCTTTTCCTTCTCTTCCGTCTTACCAGGCTTGTCGACGGGATCGAGCTGCGTCATCTCGGGCCTGACGGCGATAGAAGGCTGCATCGCTGGCGCGGGCGGCGTGGGTGCAGGCGGTGGCGGAGGAGGATTTTCCTTGGCCTGCTCTTCTGCAGGCGGCTTCGGCTCTTCGGGCTTTTTTTCTTCCTCGGCCTTCGGTTCTTCAGGAGGCGGCACGAGATCGACGCTGATGCTTTCCGGCTCCTGCGGTTCGGCCATCCGTTCAGGCAGCTGAAAAAAGAACGCACCAACGACAAGCAGATGCAGCAGCACGGAGGCCGGTATTGCCCACCCTCCTACGCGCCTTTTGCTTGCGGGCACAGTTTCTTGCATCGCTCACGTCCAAATCCAGTACGGCTCTACACATAAGCCTTGTCACGAAGTTCGCCAGTGCGCGAAACAAAAAACCCGGCCAGACAATCTGACCGGGTTCAATTTTACGAGAAGCGTAACGCTTAGCTGTCCAGGAAGCTGCGCAGCTTTCTGGAGCGGCTCGGATGTTTCAGCTTGCGCAGCGCCTTCGCCTCGATCTGACGGATACGTTCGCGCGTCACCGAGAACTGCTGGCCGACTTCTTCGAGCGTGTGGTCGGTGTTCATACCGATACCGAAGCGCATGCGCAGAACGCGTTCTTCACGCGGCGTCAGCGACGCTAGAACGCGGGTCGTCGTTTCACGCAGATTGGCCTGGATAGCCGCATCGATCGGCAGAAGCGCGTTCTTGTCCTCGATGAAATCCCCGAGATGCGAATCTTCTTCGTCACCCACAGGCGTTTCGAGCGAGATCGGCTCCTTGGCGATCTTCAGGACCTTGCGCACCTTCTCAAGCGGCATGGCCAGCTTTTCAGCCAGTTCTTCCGGCGTCGGCTCGCGACCGATCTCGTGCAGCATCTGGCGCGATGTACGAACGATCTTGTTGATTGTTTCGATCATGTGCACAGGAATACGGATCGTGCGCGCCTGGTCGGCAATCGAACGGGTGATCGCCTGACGAATCCACCATGTCGCATAGGTCGAGAACTTGTAACCGCGACGGTATTCGAACTTGTCCACCGCCTTCATCAGGCCGATGTTGCCTTCCTGGATAAGATCGAGGAACTGCAGACCACGGTTGGTGTACTTCTTGGCGATCGAGATCACGAGGCGGAGGTTGGCCTCTACCATTTCCTTCTTGGCGATACGGGCTTCGCGTTCGCCCTTCTGCACCATGGAAACGATACGACGGAACTCGGCGATGGAAATGCCGGTTTCAGTCGACAGGTTCTGGATCTCCTGACGGATCTCGCGGATCGTGTTGCTTTCTTCGCGGGCGAATTCTTTCCAGCCGCGAGCAGCGAGGTTGGTAATCGACTTCATCCAGTTCGGATCAAGCTCGGCACCGTGATACTGCTCGAGGAAGCTGTCACGCTTCACGCCGTAGGACTCAGCCAGACGCAACAGGCGGCCTTCGTTCTGCATCAGACGCTTGGAAATGTCGTAGAGCTGCTCAACGAGCGAATCGATACGGTTCTGGTTCAGCGACAGCGACTTAACCGCCGTGATAAGCTGATCCTTCAGTTCCTTGTAGCGGCGCTCCTGACCGGAAGACAGCGTGCCCGTGCAAGCCAGACGTGCTTCAACCTGCTGATCCTGAAGCTTGCGCAGCTTCTTGTAGGTATCGGCAATGGTATCCAGCGTTTCCATGACCTGCGGGCGCAGTTCCGCTTCCATCGCGGCCAGCGACAGGTTCGACTCGTCGTCGTCTTCTTCTTCCTCTTCAGGCGGAAGACCGTCGCCACCGACGTCAGTCACATCCTCATCACCGGAAGGCGCACGCAACTTGCGCGTCTTTTCCTTCTCTTCAGCCGCCTTGCGGTCGGCTTCGATCTTTTCCGGGCTCTGGAACTGCGGTGCAGCCTTGGCTTCCGGACCGGAATAGGTCGTTTCGAGATCGATGATCTCACGCAGCAGCGTCGTGCCTTCGTTCAACTCGTCACGCCAGATAATCAGCGCCTGGAACGTCAGCGGGCTTTCGCAAAGGCCCGAAATCATCGTCTCGCGGCCGGCCTCGATGCGCTTTGCGATGGCGATTTCACCTTCGCGCGACAGAAGCTCGACAGAACCCATTTCGCGCAGGTACATGCGCACCGGATCGTCGGTACGGTCGGTCGGTTCTTTTTTCTTGGCCGTTGCAAGTGCGGTGCCACCGGAAGGCGCGAGTTCGCCGCCCTCGGAATCATCGCTGTCGGAATCGTCGTCGCTGTCGTTGCCGCCAGCTTCTTCCGCTTCTTCATCCTCGATAACGTTGATGCCCATATCGGACAGCATTGCCATCGTGTCTTCGATCTGTTCGGACGTCACCTCTTCCGAGGGCAGGACGGAGTTCAACTCGTCCATGGTCACATAGCCGCGCTTCTTGGCGGCCTTGATCATCTTCTTGACCGCGTCATCCGAAAGATCGAGAAGCGGACCATCCGTCGCACCGTCGCGTTCGTTTTCTGCTTCTTCGTTTTCTTTGACTTTGGTTGCCATCTATCTCGTCGCTTTCCCTGACGCTAACACCTGCTTCGCCGCTGCGCCGTCTGCCCGTGGGGCATTCGACTGTTTGCCGCGAATCACTGTCAAACACCTAACGGAGTGATCTTTAATTGCCGATTAACCACGGCAGCCGCTGGCAGAATGCAAAGACAGTGCATCTGGAAATGCTTGCTCATGCAATTTCGATCCACCAAGGCCCAATCCATCTTATTTTCCTGAAACGGTGATTCCCGCTATTTTTCGCCCCGTCAAGCCTCTGAGGGCAAGACAGGCACGGAAATTCCGAAAAAGGCCGCATTTTGCGGGTTATCACCAGACTATCCCCTATTTAGGATGCCTGCCGCAAAAGGCAACCCCACTCGCGCCTCCAATTCGATTTCCCGGTTCGACGCTCTCACTCAACCATGCCCGAAAGCCGGCCCCTTGACGCGGCCAGACATGACACCGAACCCGTCGATAATCGCCTCCTGATTTTCCATACGACCAATTTCAAGCTGAACTTCGGCAAGTGCACGCACAAGAAGTGTGCCGCGCTCGTCATCCGTTGCTTCGGCAATCTCGCGCTCCAGTTCCCGCTTCTGCCAGAGAAGAGACTTGGTCCGCTTGTGCAGGGACAGCGCCTGAACATATCCCTCGCGAGCGTCCTCAAGCGCCGCCTGCTCGGTCGCCGTCCACAGACGCGCATTGCGAACCTGTTGATCCATTGTCTTCAACAGCGGTTCGAAATCCTGCTGCCCCAGACGCTCCACCAGACCGGCTCGCGAGATGTCCGCAGCGCTTTCGGCCGCATAGGTCAGAACCGCCGACCAAAGCCTTTGAAGATCGCGGTTTTCGAAATCGATGGCGGCAATCTCGTCATATTCTTCCAGCAGGAGTTCCGGATGGTTGACGATGGTAATGGCCAGCACGCTTTCACGCAGCGACGGCTTCGTCTGGTATCCCTTGACCAGGCCGGATTGTACCAGCCTGTCGGAAATCGAACTTGTAGGCGCAGTCATGGCGCCACCCCTACCGCCAGCGCCGCGCTGGAAACCTCGACCCGAACCACCCGCACCGCCGTTGCGGCGGAATGTGTTGCCGGCGTTTCCACCTTGCTGAAAACGCGGCTGGAAGAACGCGCTCAACCGATCGCGCATATCCTGCTGGTAAAAGCGACGCACCGCCTCGTCGGCAATGACGGCCACGATCTGCCGCAAACGGTTTTCAAGCTGGGCACGTTTTTCAGGCGTATCAAAGGTTACCGACGACGTTTCACGGCTCCAGATCATCGCCGCCAGCGGCTTTGCTTCGGAAAGCACCCTATCAAAAGGCGCCCGGCCCTCCAGCTTCACAAGATCATCCGGGTCCTTGCCGTCAGGCAAAAGGGCAAAGCTCACGGAACGGTCTGGTTTGATATGTGGCAGAGCCAGATCGGCTGCGCGATTGGCAGCGCGGATACCGGCGCCATCACCATCGAAGCACAGGATCGGCTGTGGCGACATTTTCCAGAGCAATTCGAGCTGGTTCTCGGTCAGCGCAGTGCCAAGCGGAGCAACGGCGTTTTCAACGCCCGCCTGATAGAGCGCAATGACGTCCATATAACCTTCAACGGCGATCACCGTGCCACCGGCGGCCTGAGAGGCGCGGCGCGCACGGGCGAAATTGTAAAGGACGTTGCCCTTGTGGAAGAGTTCCGTCTCGTTGGAGTTGAGATACTTCGCCAGCGCATCTGCGGCCATCGCGCGGCCACCGAACGCAATGACCTTTTCCCGTGAGGAGAGGATCGGGAACATGATGCGGTCACGGAAACGGTCGTAGGAAACCGGTACATTCTCGTGCACGACAAGGCCGCAGGCCTCCATCTGCTCTTTCGACACACCCTTGCTGGCAAGATGCTCCTTCAAGGCATTCCGGCTTTCCGGCGCATACCCCAGACGGAAGGTTTCAATCGTGCGTCCCGTCAAGCCACGATCGCGCAGATAGGCCCTTGCCCGCGCCCCCGCCGACGTCTGGAGCTGATCCTGAAAGAACAGCGTCGCCATTTCCATGACATCCTGCAGGGAGGTGCGCTCGCGTTCGCGTCGCTCCGCCTGCAAATCCGGTTGCGGCATCGCAATGCCCGCCATGTCGGCAATCTGCTGCACCGCCTCGGGAAAGCTCAGGCCCTCAAGGTCGGTGAGGAACCGAAAATGATCGCCGGAAACGCCGCATCCGAAACAATGGTAACGGCCCTTGCGGTCTTCACAGTGAAAACTCGGGCTCTTTTCCCCATGAAACGGGCAGCATGCCCAATAGTCACCGCGCGAGGTATTGGTCTTCTTCTTGTCCCAGGACACACGACGCCCAATCACATCGGAGATGTGCACGCGGTCGCGAATCTCATCGAGAAAAGAATTGGAAAAGCGCATGGGTTACCTGTTCGAGGCCAGTCTTTCATATAAGCGCACAACGGCACCGATACCAAACTTTAAGATAAAGAATTCCCGCTATTCACAGGCAGCAAAAACCAGGGCCGCTTCGCCTTTGCTCTGGCATCCGGCGAATTTGTGGCGGCGCAACATCGGCAAAAATTATGTTTTTGTAATTTGAGCGTGCGGGAACCCCGCGGTAAAACCTCACATACAGGCAGCGTTACTTAGCTGCTGGCGAAGCAGGTACGTCCCCCGAAAAATTACCTGCGACAGACAGTGCTCTTTATCCGCCGGAGCGCAGAGCGCCAGCAGAAAAAAGGCAGGGCAGCCCACATCTGCCCTGCCTTTATTTTTTTGAGCTTGAAGTAACGTTACTTCAAAAGGTCCTTCACGACGCCGGAAGCCTTCGCAAAGTCGATCTGCCCAGGGTAACGCTCCTTGAGCGCATTCATGCATTTGCCCATGTCGCGCAGACCAGCAGCACCCGTCTCGGCGATAACAGCCTGGCAGAGTTCACGGACCTTCTCCGCCGGAATTTCCTCCGGCATGAATTCCTTGATGATGACGATCTCTTCGCGCTCCTGCGCGGCCAGTTCGGCGCGACCGGCACCGTCATAGATATTGGCCGATTCTTCGCGCTGCTTGACCATCTTGGTCAGGATTTGCATGATTTCGTCATCGCTGACAGGGTCCTTGCCCACGCCGCGATTGGCGATATCACGATCCTTGATGGCGGCCTGGATCAGTCGCACGGTGGACGTACGTCTGGAATCACGCGCCTTCAGAGCGTCCTTCAAAGCATTTGCGAACACGTCGCGCATCATTTCTTCTTCTCCTTGGGAAAGCATATTTTGCGCCGTGTGGCGCACGAACTTTCCGCCTTATTTTTTGGAACGACATAAACGAGCAAACAAGGCCCGGCAAATCAATTGCGTAAGACCTTGAAAACACGAGGGTTTAAATCCGCGTGAATCGTGAGCCTACGGTTGACCGCGTGGGCTCCTTTCGTTATTTTCCGGCACCTGCACGAGATTTTAACGAAGGGTTGAAACGCGAGGTTTTCGCGCGCCCTTGCCTGCGACCAAAAATGGCCACTTACCCCCTGCCTTTCAAGAGGCGGGGTGCGAAGCGGCAGAAACGGAACGAGATGACCGAGACAGCTCCCTGGACTACCCGCAAACCAACCGCAATGCTTGTTCTTGCCGATGGCACAGTGATCGAGGGAACCGGTATCGGCGCAACCGGCAAGGTGCAGGCTGAAGTCTGCTTCAACACGGCTCTGACCGGCTACGAAGAAATCCTTACTGATCCTTCTTACCTCGGCCAGATCGTTACCTTCACCTTCCCGCATATCGGCAATGTCGGCACCAACGAAGAAGACATCGAAGACCTGACGCCAGCCGCTCGTCGCGGCGCAGTTGGCGTGATCTTCAAGGCTGACATCACCGATCCTTCCAACTTCCGCGCCGTCAAGCATCTCGATGCATGGCTGAAGGCACGCGGCGTCATCGGCCTTTGCGGCATCGATACGCGCGCCCTGACAGCCTGGATTCGTGAGCACGGCGCACCGAACGCCGTCATCGCCCATGACCCGAACGGCGTTTTCGATATCGAAGCCTTGAAGGCTGAAGCGAAGGCCTGGAGCGGTCTTGTTGGCCTCGACCTCGCGATCGAAGCAACCTCCGGCCAGTCATCCACATGGACGGAAACCCCATGGGTCTGGAACCAGGGTTACGGCACGCTCGGTGAAGCCGATGCCAAGTATCACGTCGTCTGCGTCGATTTCGGTGTGAAGCGCAACATCCTGCGCCTCTTCGCCGGCCTTGATTGCAAGGTCACGGTTGTTCCGGCACAGACCTCGGCAGAAGACATTCTGGCTCTGAAGCCGGATGGCGTATTCCTCTCCAACGGCCCTGGCGACCCGGCCGCAACCGGCGAATATGCCGTTCCGGTCATCCAGAACCTCATCAAGAGCGAATTGCCGATCTTCGGTATCTGCCTTGGCCACCAGATGCTCGGCCTCGCCGTTGGCGCCAAGACCGAGAAGATGCATCAGGGTCACCACGGCGCGAACCACCCGGTCAAGGACTTCACCACCGGCAAGGTGGAAATCGTTTCCATGAACCACGGCTTCGCGGTCGACACGAAATCTCTGCCTGACGGCATTGAAGAGACTCACATCTCCCTGTTCGACGGCACCAATTGCGGCCTGCGCATCGTTGGCAAGCCGGTCTTCTCGGTTCAGCATCATCCCGAAGCTTCGCCCGGCCCGCAGGACAGCCACTACCTGTTCCGTCGCTTCGTCAACCTGCTGCGTGAGAAGAAGGGCGAACCGGCACTCGCAGAGCGTTGATCCGGATCGATCAAATCATGAAATCAGAAACGGCCCGCTTTTAGCGGGCCGTTTTCATTTCATGCTTTACCAGAATGACAAACCGGATCGTCAGCAGAATGGCGGCGGTCGATAGGCCGATCAGAAAGCCGAACCAGATGCCCCGCCCGCCGAGCCCGAATGGAAAAGCCATGGTCCAGGCCAGCGCCAGCCCGATTGGCCAATAGGAAACCAGTGCCAGCATTGCCGGGATACGGGCATCCTTCAGTCCCCTAAGGAGACCGGCGGCAACCGCCTGAATACCGTCGACAAGCTGAAACACACCGGCAATCACCACAAGCCCGCTGGCATAGGCAAGCACCTCAGGCGCTTCTGGCAATTTCGCGTCGAGGAACCACTGCGCGAGGAACTGCGGAGCCATTGCAAACAGGATACCGCCGCACAATGCAATCGCACAGGCAATGACATAAACAGTCACCGCCGCCCGCACCAGAGCGGTATAATCGCGCTGGCCACGTGCAATCCCGACCCTGACCGTCGCCGCCTGAGACAGACCAAGCGGGATCATGAAGGCGATGGACGCCAGTTGAAGCGCGATGCCGTGGGCAGCCAGTTCGACAGTGCCGATTTGCCCCATGAGGATCGAAGCCGCAGCAAACAGCGTCACCTCGGCAAGGATGGTGATGCTGATGGGCAGCCCGAGACGCAGCACTTCCCACAAAGCGTGCCAGTCCGGCCTCCAGAAGCGGACAAACAGTTCATATTGCCGCGTCTCGTCACGCGTCTGCACGTAACCGACGATAAAGATAAAACTGAAAGCGTTGACGATGACGGCAACGACGGCAGCCCCGTTCATGCCAAGTGCCGGAAGACCGAAATGGCCAAGAACCAGCGCGTAGGCAAACACGCCGTTTATCACCAGCATGATGATAGTGACATAGAGAATGATACCCGCCCGGCCGATCGCGCTGACGAGCCCGCGCAGAACATAAAAAAGCAGGGCCGGCAGAAGCGCAAATTGCGCGATGGCGAGATAATGTCCCGTCAGGGCCGCCACAGCAGGATTCTGGCCGAGGGCGATCAAAATCCGCTCGGCATTGAAAAAGATCGGCAAGGACAAAAACCAGTAGGCGATAGCCACCCACATCCCCATGCGCAGCGACCGGCGCGCAGCCGTCGCATCGCCCTGCCCGTAGGCCTGGGCCACCATCGGCACGACGGCCACGGAGAAGCCGGAACCGAAAATGAAGACAACGAAATAGAACTGCCCGGCAAGCACCATGGCCGCCAGCTTTTCCGCACCGAGCTGACCGACGATCACCATGTCGGTCGTATGGATGCCAAGCTGTGCGAGCTGCGCACCGATGAGCGGAATGCCCAGCGCTAGCGTAGCCCGAAAATGCGAGAACCACGAACCCGTTCCAGAACGAACGGACTCTGTCATAACCGACGAAGACATTTAAATTCACCCGACTGGTAGCCGTCGCCATATTTTCGGAGACGATCAAAGCTCGATGAATAAAATATTCGCTTCCTGCGCGCAAGCGCACCAATCCACGATTAAAATTTATGCAAAACAGCAAAAAACTTGATCTATTCGGACGTAAACTTGGAAAAAATCAAATTTAACTGAATTTTACTAATTTACATTATCAGTTCGATTACCGCTTGAACGCGTATCAAGCTCGGCTGCATGACGCAGAGCGCCCCTGCCTTCCAGGCATGTTTCCCCAACGTTTCCAGAGGCGCCCTTACGTGCGCATTCGCCCCCAAGGACGTGTAGCTTGTCGAAAAAATCCAATCTGATGACGCGCATTCTGCTTGCAGCGTCCCTTCTTGTCGTCGCCGCTTTTGCGGGTTTTTCGGCCTACATCGATAGCTTGCAGCGCAAGGTCACGACCAATTCCGTAGCCGAGAACATTGAGTCCTCCGGAAAGCAGGCCTCACAAAGCATCGCGAACTGGCTGAATGGTCGCATCATGCTGACCGACACGGTCGCCAAGACACTTGGCAAGCTGACCGACGATGGCGCCAAGGTACAGTTCCTGCAAAACGATGTACTGACCGGCCAGTTCATGTCCACCTACTTCGGTGACGCATCGAGCGGCAAGTTCACCACATGGCCCGCACAGCCACTGCCGGCTGACTACGACCCGCGCAAGCGCCCCTGGTATTCGGATGCGGTCAAGGCTGGCAAGCCGGTACTGACCGAACCATACGCCGACGCCTCGACCGGCGGTCTCATCATTACGGCGGCGGTGCCCGTGAACATCAACGGTACGCTTGCAGGCGTGACCGGCAGCGACTTCTCGCTCGACACGCTCGTTACGATGATCAAGTCAGTCGACGCCGGCACGGATGGTTATGCCTTCCTCGTCAGCAAGGATGGCAAAATCCTGATCCACCCGGATGCGAAATTCGTCGGCAAGCCGATGACCGATCTCTTCAAAGTCAATACGCCGGCAATTTCCTCGGCAATCTCGGAAACCGATATTGACGGCAAGGGCAAGATCACCAGCTTCATTCCTGTTGCCGGTCTGCCGTCTGTCGAATGGTATCTTGGCTTCGTTGTCGACTCCGATCTTGCCTATAGCGCGATTGGACAGTTCCGCATTGCGGCCACTGTCGCAACGATCCTGGCCGTTGTCGTCATGATCGGCCTGCTGGCCACCCTGCTCAGCAGGATCGTCATCCGTCCGGTCACGCAGATGACCGCAGCGATGGAAGGCCTTGCAGCCGGCAACCTCGACGCTGCCATTCCAGGTCAGGAACGAACCGATCAGATCGGCTCCATGGCAGCCGCCGTTGCAGTGTTCCGCTCTAACGCCCTTGAACGCCTGCGCCTTGAGGACAATGCCAAGCACACCCGCAATCTCTCCGAGCAGGAACGCAACGAGCGCGAAAGACTGGCGGCCAAGGACGCACAGGACATTCAGTTCGCAGTCGATGCCCTGGCAACAGGCCTTGCACATCTGTCGGAAGGCGACCTTAATTACCGCATCCAGACGCCATTCGTAACGCGTATCGACCGTTTGCGCAGCGACTTCAATAACTCCGTCGCCAAGCTGAACGCGGCGCTGATCACTGTCGGCCAGAATGCCCGCGCCATTGATGCCGGTGCCACTGAGATCCGCCAGTCGGCCGACGATCTGGCGCGGCGCACCGAACAGCAGGCTGCCTCTGTTGAAGAAACCGCTGCGGCACTGGAAGAAATCACCACCACAGTCAAGGATTCCGCACACCGTGCGGAGGAAGTCGGTCGCCTGGTCGAGCGCACCCGCAACAATGCCGAACAATCCGGCGTGATCGTCGGCGATGCTGTTCGGGCTATGGAAGGCATCGAAAGCTCGTCGTCGGAAATCTCCAAGATCATTGGCGTGATCGACGATATCGCCTTCCAGACCAACCTTCTGGCTCTGAATGCCGGCGTTGAAGCCGCACGCGCTGGCGAGGCCGGCAAAGGCTTCGCTGTCGTGGCTCAGGAAGTCCGCGAACTTGCGCAGCGTTCCGCCAATGCGGCGAAGGAAATCAAGACGCTGATCAACACATCGACATCGCAGGTCCAGTCTGGTGTCGACCTGGTCGGCAACGCTGGAAAGGCCTTGGAAACGATCGTCCGCGAAGTGCAGGAAATCAACCGGCACATCAACGCGATCGTTACCGCCTCGCGCGAACAGTCGACAGGTCTTCAGGAAATCAATACCGCCATCAACACCATCGACCAGGGCACGCAGCAGAATGCCGCCATGGTCGAAGAGCAGACGGCGGCAAGCCACGGCCTGGCCACAGAAGCGGCCGCCCTCAATGAGCTGCTGGCACAGTTCAAGCTGGAAGCCGAACGTTACGGCTCCGCCTCCAGCTATGGGCGCGCAGCGTAAAAAAGACGCATGAGACAAAGGAATGGCCGGAGTGATCCGGCCATTTTTATTTCAACTGTGTCGGGAAAACTCTCTTCTGCCCCAAGACTCTCCTGTAGACAGGAGAGGTAGACGTTGATGGAGGAAACGCATGTTTGAAGTGTTGTGGCGCGGCGTGTTGATGGGGATTGGCGGAACCGTCTTCATGGACATCTGGGCGATTGTCCTGCACCGATTTTTCGGCCAGCCGGCACCAAACTGGGCACCCGTCGGCCGCTGGTTCTGGCATGTGCCGAAAGGCAGGGTCTTCCATGACAGCATCGCCAATGCCGCGCCTTATGAACACGAGCTGACGCTCGGCTGGATTTCACACTACGCCGTAGGCATCCTCTACGGCATCATTCTGGCGCTCGTGGTTCCGGCGTCGTGGTTCGCGAACCCGACTTTCCTCCTGCCCTGGATCGTTGGCATCATAACCGTCGGCGCTGGCTGGTTCCTGCTGCAGCCCGGCCTTGGCATCGGCTGGGCAGCCTCGAAAACACCCAATCCTAACAAGGTCCGTTTCCTGAACCTGGTTGCCCACACCATCTTCGCACTCGGCATGTACGTTGTGGCGCTGTTGATCCGGTAAAGAAAAGGGGCCGAATGGCCCCTTTCTGTATCTTGGTCAGATATCGGCCGAGAATGTATCACAATCCTCGACACGACCGTTCTGGAAACCACGCTTGAACCATTCCGCGCGTTGGGCCGATGTACCGTGGTTGAAGCTGTCCGGTACCACATAACCCTGCGTCTGCTTCTGCAACGTGTCGTCACCGATCTGGTGAGCGGCATTGAGCGCCTCTTCCAGATCGCCGGTCTCCAGAATGCCCTTCTGCTCGGTGAACTTACCCCAGATACCCGCGTAGCAGTCCGCCTGAAGTTCAACGCGGACCGACATGCGGTTGGCATCGACCTGGCTCATCGACTGACGGCGACGATTGAATTCCGGCAACACGCCGGTCAGGTTTTGCACATGGTGACCAACCTCATGGGCAATCACATACGCCTGCGCAAAGTCGCCGGACGCTCCGAAACGCTGATCGAGTTCCTTGAAGAAACTGGTGTCGAGATAGACCTTGCGGTCCGTCGGGCAATAGAATGGCCCGCTTGCTGCCGATGCATAACCGCAAGCCGACGACACCTGCCCAGAAAAGAGCACCAGTGTTGGCTTCTCGTAGGTTTCACCGGCAGACTGGAAAATACCGCTCCAGGTGTCCTCGGTTTCGGCAAGAACCGTCCGAACGAACGCGGTCGTGTCATCGGACGACTGGCCCTGCGGCCGCGTACCGGTCTGTTGCGTCGTACTGCCGCCATCAAGAGAAACATCACCGCCTGAAAGCAGCGTCAGCGGGTTGATGCCAAGCACCCAGCTTATCAGCAGAATAAGCAGAATACCGCCGATCCCGATACCGCCACCGCGCCGGCCAACCGGCACGCGCAATCCACCTCGCCCAAACGGATCGCCACCCGATGAACCCGACCCAGCCGACATTCCGCGCCTGTCTTCAATATTGTCTGACTGGCGGCGCCCTCTCCATTCCATGCTTTTCTCCCGGCGAAGACCGCCTCAATAACCGCTGAACAACGATACTATAACGCATCTTGTTCCCGAAGACAGCAGAGGAGACGGTGTCTTGCGTCATATCGCGTGGGGACGCTGGTACCAGACGGCAAAACAGAAAAACGCGAAGATGATGACGACAGGAAGCAAGGACATGAAATCCACTGGACCTGAACCAAAAACGGCAGCGTGCATTATACGCCCCGGGACGAATGTGAAAGCTCCCGCCACCACGATATACACTCTGCATGATGCGCAAAATAGAGCCGAATTGCTACGGTTATCAGTCCAGGATCACTATACGGATGTTGTAACCACGCGCGGGCATCAACTCGTTCTTCTGCCTTTTGCAGATGCGCTGCGCGAAGTGGGCAATGCGAAGGGATTGCAGGTTCACCGATCTCACTGGATTTCAGATGCGGATGTGATGTCGCTGAAAAAACAGGCCGGACGCCTTTTCATCGTGACCCGGGACGGTTCGGAAATACCCGTCAGTCGGTCCTACAGCGCCCAGGCGCTGGCGCGCTACGCAGACCGTGTACCGATATATTAAGAGTTTCTGTCGATTCCGGAATTTATGGGGTTCCGTTCTCAAAAACATTTGCCTATAAGCCGCTTCTAGCCTGAAAACATTTGAAGTTGCGCGCCCGGCCGGTGAAATCTCACCATGGCCGATTTTTGCGCAACAAAAAAACGGAACGAGAGCCCATGCCGAAGCGCCAAGATATCAAGTCCATTCTTATCATCGGCGCTGGACCGATTGTTATCGGTCAGGCATGTGAATTCGACTATTCCGGCACGCAGGCCTGTAAGGCTCTGAAGGAGGAAGGCTACCGCGTCATCCTCGTCAACTCCAACCCGGCAACGATCATGACCGACCCGGGTCTTGCTGACGCAACCTATGTCGAGCCGATCACACCGGAAGTCGTGGCGAAGATCATTGCCAAGGAGCGCCCGGACGCGCTTCTGCCAACGATGGGCGGCCAGACGGCTCTCAACACTGCCCTCTCCCTGAAGCGCATGGGCGTTCTCGACCGCTACAACGTCGAAATGATCGGCGCCAAGCCGGAAGCCATCGATATGGCTGAAGACCGCGCTCTGTTCCGCGAGGCCATGGCGAGAATTGGCCTTGAAACCCCGCGCTCGATGCTGGCCAATGCCACCGAGATCAAGGACGCCGACCGCAAAAAGCATGAAGCAGCCCGTTCGGAACTGAAAGCCAAGCTTTCCGGCACGGACCTGGACAAGGCGCTTGACGACCTTGAAAACCAGTGGAACCTCGGCGAAACCGATCGCAAGCAGCGTTACATGGCACACGCCATGGCAATTGCAGCACAGGCGATCGACCACGTCGGTCTGCCGGCCATCATCCGCCCGTCCTTCACGCTTGGCGGCACCGGCGGCGGCATTGCCTACAACCGCTCGGAATTCTTCGACATCGTTTCCGGCGGTCTCGACGCATCGCCCACCACCGAAGTTCTGGTCGAAGAATCGGTTCTCGGCTGGAAGGAATATGAAATGGAAGTGGTCCGCGACAAGGCGGACAACTGCATCATCATCTGCTCGATCGAAAACATCGACCCGATGGGTGTCCACACCGGCGACTCCATCACGGTAGCTCCTGCCCTCACGTTGACGGACAAGGAATACCAGATCATGCGTAACGCCTCGATTGCGGTGCTGCGCGAGATTGGCGTTGAAACCGGCGGATCGAACGTCCAGTTCGCCGTCAACCCGAAGGACGGCCGCCTGGTCGTCATCGAAATGAACCCGCGCGTGTCGCGCTCCTCGGCTCTCGCCTCCAAGGCAACCGGCTTCCCGATTGCCAAGATCGCTGCGAAGCTGGCCATTGGCTACACGCTGGACGAACTCGAAAACGACATCACCGGTGGTGCAACCCCTGCTTCGTTCGAACCGTCCATTGACTACGTGGTCACCAAGATCCCGCGTTTCGCCTTCGAAAAGTTCCCTGGCGCCTCTCCGATCCTGACCACCGCCATGAAGTCGGTCGGTGAAGTCATGGCAATCGGCCGTACCTTCGCAGAATCGCTGCAGAAGGCACTGCGCGGTATGGAAACCGGCCTGACCGGTCTCGATGAGATCGAAATCCCCGGCTACGAAGAAGGCGAAGGCTCCAAGAACGCCATTCGCGCGGCCATCGGCACACCGACCCCGGATCGCCTGCGCATGGTCGCTCAGGCACTGCGCATGGGCATGACCGAAGAGGAAGTGCACGAGAACTCCAAGATCGATCCGTGGTTCATCGCCCAGTTCAAGGCAATCGTCGACACGGAAGCGCGTATTCGCGAACATGGCCTGCCGACCGACGCAGAAAACCTGCGTATGCTGAAGGCCATGGGCTTCTCCGATGCCCGCCTGGCAAGCCTGACCAGCAAGCGCCCGAAGGAAGTTGCCGAACTGCGCAACAGCCTGAACGTCCGCCCGGTCTTCAAGCGCATCGACACCTGCGCTGCCGAGTTTGCCTCGCCGACCGCCTACATGTATTCGACCTACGAAACGCCGTTCGTCGGCGCGTTGCGCTCGGAAGCTCAGGTTTCGGATCGCAAGAAAGTCGTGATCCTCGGTGGTGGTCCGAACCGTATCGGCCAGGGCATCGAGTTCGACTATTGCTGCTGCCATGCTGCCTTCGCCCTGAAGGACGCAGGCTTCGAAGCCATCATGATCAACTGCAACCCGGAAACGGTCTCGACGGACTACGACACCTCCGACCGTCTGTATTTCGAGCCGCTGACTGCGGAAGACGTCATCGAAATCATGCGCGCCGAACAGGAAAAGGGTGAACTCGTTGGCGTGATCGTTCAGTTCGGTGGCCAGACGCCACTGAAACTGGCCGAGGCACTCGAGAAGAACGGTATCCCGATCCTCGGCACCGCGCCCGACATGATCGACCTCGCCGAAGACCGCGACCGCTTCCAGAAGCTGCTGATGAAGCTGGACCTCGCCCAGCCGAACAACGGCATTGCTTACTCGGTTGAGCAGGCTCGCCTCGTTGCTTCCGAAATCGGCTTCCCGCTGGTGGTTCGCCCATCCTACGTTCTCGGTGGCCGCGCCATGCAGATCATTCATTCGGAAGGCCAGCTCCAGACCTACCTGCTGGATACGGTTCCGGGCCTCGTTCCGGAAGATATCAAGCAGCGCTACCCGAACGACAAGACCGGCCAGATCAACACCCTGCTTGGCAAGAACCCGCTGCTGTTCGATAGCTACCTGACGAACGCTGTTGAAGTTGACGTCGACGCACTGTGCGATGGCGAAAGCGTCTTCGTATCCGGCATCATGGAACACATCGAAGAAGCCGGCATCCATTCCGGTGACTCCGCCTGCTCGCTTCCGGTTCGCTCTCTGTCGAAGGAGATTGTGGACGAACTGGAGCGCCAGACGACAGCTCTTGCCAAGGCATTGAATGTCGGCGGCCTGATGAACGTTCAGTACGCCATCAAGGACGGCACGATCTACGTCCTGGAGGTCAACCCGCGCGCCTCGCGTACGGTGCCTTTCGTCGCCAAGACCATCGGCGCACCGATCGCCAAGATCGCCGCCCGCGTCATGGCTGGTGAAAAGCTCGATCCGGCGATTGCTGCTTATGGCGAAAAGCCAGATCCGCGCAACCTGAAGCATATTGCCGTCAAGGAGGCCGTATTCCCGTTCGCGCGCTTCCCCGGCGTCGATATCCTACTTGGACCGGAAATGCGCTCCACGGGTGAAGTTATCGGTCTCGACACCGACTTCGCACTGGCATTCGCGAAGAGCCAGCTCGGTGCAGGCGTCGACCTGCCACGTTCTGGTGCAGTGTTCGTATCGGTGCGTGACGAGGACAAGGAACGCGTTCTGCCGGCGATCCGCATTCTCGTTGAGATCGGCTTCAAGGTTCTGGCGACCGGCGGCACGCAACGCTTCCTCGCCGAGCAGGGCATCAATGCCGAGAAGATCAACAAGGTGCAGGAAGGCCGTCCGCATATCGAGGACGCCATCCGTAACCGTCAGGTTCAGCTCGTCATCAACACCACCGACAGCAACAAGGCGATCTCCGACTCCAAGTCGCTGCGTCGCGCCACGCTGATGCAGAAGGTGCCCTACTACACCACCATGGCTGGCGCCGAAGCCGCCGCACTGGCGATCAAGGCTCTCAAGGCCGGCAATCTGGAAGTGAAGCCGCTGCAAAGCTACTTCTGAGCGACTGTGATATAAGAAACCGGCCAGCAGCAATGTTGGCCGGTTTTGTTTTGTCCAGAGTTTGCCGATCGGCTCGGCAAAACAATGGAAGCCCTGATGGATGGAGGCGTATATGACGGACAAAATGGAAGTTCTGAACGAGCGGCTGTTTGACGTCGATCGCGAAACGCTGTTTCGGGCTTTCTCGGAGCCCGAACTGTTGGCGCAATGGTGGGGGCCACATGGCTTCACCAACACGATTGGCGCCTTCGATTTCAGGCCCGGAGGCACGTGGCAGATCACCATGACGGCGTCCAATGGCACCGATTTCCACAACACTTCCACGTTTCAGGAGATCACGGCACCGGCACGCATCGTCTTCCTGCATCACGAGCCGATGCACGTTTACACGATGGAAATCGACTTTATGGAACAGGAAGACGGCACATTGCTGAACTGGCGAATGCTGTTTGACGCGACAGATGAAAACCTGGAAATCAAAAAGTTTATCGCTGCTGCCAACGAGCAGAACTTCGACCGATTGGATGAGGTTGTCCTGCAGCGATAACAATGTAAAGCGCACCACATCACCGGCGCGTCGACCAATGCCGTTGTCGTTCAGGCATCTATTTTGACCTTTGCTCGTTTTCGCAGTTTCAATGAACTCTTCGTGCGCACGGGAAGGCCAGAGGATGGAAGCGACACTGGAAGAAGAGCTGGCAGGAAGACGCGAATGGATCGGTCTCTTTGTGCTGTCTATCGCCTGCCTGATCTATTCGATGGACCTGTCGGTACTGTTTCTTGCGATCCCAGCAATCGTCGCTGATCTCGACCCATCCGCGTCAGAGCTTCTGTGGATCAACGACATTTACGGCTTCATGGTCGCCGGGTTTCTCGTGACCATGGGCACGCTGGGTGACCGTATCGGCCGCCGTCGCGTCCTGTTGATCGGCGCCTTCGCCTTTGGCATCGCGTCTGCACTCGCCGCGTTTTCTTCCACATCTCAGCAGCTCATCATTTCGCGGGCACTTCTCGGTATCGCCGGCGCGACGATTGCGCCTTCCACGCTCTCGCTTATCGTCAACATGTTCAGGAGTGAGGCCGAACGCAACCGTGCCATCGGTATCTGGGGCACCGCCTTCGCGCTTGGGGGCGTGATCGGCCCGCTGATTGGCGGCTTCCTGCTGCAATATTTTCACTGGGGCGCTGTGTTCCTTATCAATATTCCGATTATGTTGGCGCTTCTCGCCGTCGCCCCGTTCCTGTTGCCGGAATACAAAAACAGCGAGGGTGCATCGATCGACCTCCTGAGCGTCGTTCTTTCACTTGCAACGGTTCTGCCGGTCATTTACGGCTTCAAACATATGGCAGCTTATGGGTTTCAAGCAGATCAGTTGCTCGCCATCGTGATTGGCCTCTGCTTCGGCACCGTCTTCCTGCGGCGGCAAAAACGGCTTGAGCATCCGCTGATAGACCTGCAGCTCTTTCGCATTCCGGCTTTCAACGCCTCTCTGGTCGTTAATCTCGCTGGCGTTTTTTTCGTCTTCGGCGTCTTTCTCTACCAGAACCTCTATTTGCAGCTTGTCCTCGATTTGACACCGCTTTCCGCAGCCATCTGGTCACTGCCCTCTGCGCTGGTTTTCACCATCATGTCGCTGCAAGCCTACCGGTTCACCAATAGGCTTGGTGCGGTCAATACTGTGCTGATCGGCCTTGTCATCAACGCCTTGGGCACGGCCGTCATGGCCATTGCCGCATATAGCCAGTCGATTTACGGCATTCTTGGCGCCAGTACGCTGATCGGCCTTGGTTTCGTCCCGGTCATTCTCACCACAACAGGGCTTATCGTCGGAACCGCCCCACCTGAACGGGCGGGTTCCGCATCAGCAATCTCCGAAACCAGTGCGGAATTCGGCGGTGCCTTGGGGGTGGCGCTGCTCGGCAGCCTCGGCACCGTTATTTATCGTATGTCCCTGAGCAACACCGATCTGTCGAGCCTGAGCGAAGATCAGGCCACTGCGGTCTCATCCACGCTCGCGGGTGCGGTGGAGACCGCAAAGGCAATGGGAGTGACTGGTCAGCAAGCCTGGTTGGATATTGCCCGAAACGGCTTTTCTCTTGGTTTCGCGGCCTGCTGCCTATTGGCATCGGTCACATTGTTGCTTCTTGCCGCGATTGCCAGAAAGATCTACGCCAAGGCACACATCGAAGAGTGACGAAGTGAAACAGCACAGAACAATCAGACGACAATGCCGGTATCAACCAGCCGCCTGATGCTTGTCATATCATCTTGAAATCTTTGGAGTTCTTCATAGCGCTTCGCGCTGTCTGGGATGCGTAGCAGATAGGATGGATGCACGGTGATGAACAGCAATCTGCCACCATCCATCGGCATTGGCTTGCCACGCAGATCTGACAGTTTTTCTTTCATTCCCGTCAGAGCGAAAACCGCCGTGGCGCCCATTGCGACAATCAGCTTCGGCTGAACGAGATCGATTTCCCGCGTCAGCCACGACCTGCATCGCTGCACCTCTCCGGCGTCCGGACGCTGGTGGATACGCTTCTTGCCACGGCTTTCATATTTGAAGTGCTTGACGGCATTGGTGACATAAAGTTTCGAGCGTTCCATTCCGACAACCGCCAGCGTCTGATCAAATACCTTTCCTGCCGGGCCGACAAAAGGCCTGCCAGCCAGATCTTCGTGATCACCCGGCTGCTCACCAACGATCATCACGTCGGCATGCGCCGGTCCCTCACCAAAGACAGTTTGCGTAGCTTTGCAATGAAGCGGACAAAGCGTGCAGCCCTTCGCCTTGTCCCTCAATCCCTCGAGGCTGTTGGCATCGGGCAATTCTGGTGCGGGCATGTTTGCTCGTGCCGTCTGGAGCCGGTGATGGAATGGTTGGGGTTCGCTGGCGGCTTTCGCCGCCATCTTCAGAACACGTGTCTCCGCACTGAGGATCAGATCCGGAATAAGCGCTGCCTCAGGCAGGTTTTTCCAATATTTCTTTGGCATCTCCGCCGTCATAGCCTTGATCTTCAATCGGGCCGGATTGAAAATATTGGCGTAATAGGTCCGCCAGAGTTCATCCGCTTCATCAGATAGATCGGGTTTTTCTGCCGCCTCCCGCGACGTCTTCAACGTCTCTCCATCCCATTGGGCATATCCCTTCGGGGTTGCAATCAGCCAATCCATGTCTGTGAACCGCCGTTGGAAAAAATCGGCCTTGCGCTCGACAATGAAGTGATCCGGCTCAAACCATGCAATAAACCGCCGTCGCCCGACCTCCTCTTCAGCCATGGGCACTTCCTTGAACCGGACAAAGGCCGTCATCTTGTGACTGTCGCGACGGACGGATTTTTCCATGTACCGGGCGTCAACGACATCCGGGTCGGACTTGAATTGCAGAAGTGCCCGATCGTCACGCAACCGCCATAACAAACGATAGAGCAGAGCAAACCGGGCACGATCACTGTGACAGATGACGGCCTCGGCAAGCGGCACGAATGCAGAGGGAACACTGAAAGATGCTGAACCTGTCGCTGCGGGTAAAACGGAGCCCTCGTCAAAACCAAACAAATCCGCGCTATCGTCACGACATCGCCAGTCTATCTGGGCTGGTGAAATACCGGCCAGAAGACAGGCACGCGCGGCATTGCGCCACTCGGCAAAATCTCCCCGGCCCTCCAGAACGATCCTGTACATTACAACAACGACAATTGTTCCGGCTGCGGCGCGAACATGGCACGCAGATCTGGGCGTTCCGTCAGCTTTCCCGGCACCCACCCATCTGCCATCACAAACGCCTTCACCTTTTTCAAGGAAGCGCCAAAGCGTCCGATATCCTCGAGCCGCAGCCGGCGAAATCTCCGGGATGACAGGATTGAATTGACGGTTTTGACGCCAAACCCCGGAACTCGCAGCAAAAGCTCTCGATCAGCCTTGTTCACATCCACTGGAAACGACTGCCGATTGCCGAGCGCCCAAGCGAGCTTCGGGTCGATGTCGAGGTCCAGCATCCCATTCTTTTGTGTGGAGGTAATTTCGCCGACATCGAAGCCGTAAAATCGGTAAAGCCAATCAGCCTGGTACAGCCTGTGCTCCCGCATCAGTGGCGGCTTGATCAACGGCAGGTTTTTCGACGAATCAGGGATCGGGCTGAAGGCTGAATAATAGACACGTCGCAAACCATAGCTGCCATAGAGTCGCGCACTTGTTGAAAGAATGGTGCCGTCATCCGCACCATCGGCGCCAACAATCATCTGCGTGCTTTGCCCTGCGGGAGCAAACTTTTTGACACGCTTGCTTTTCAGCGTCGGCTCACCCGCCTCTTCGATCTTGAGGCGAATATCGGCCATCGACCGTCGGATATTGTTGGGATGTTTCTCCGGCGCGAATTTGCCGATACCGCTATCGGTGGGAAGCTCGATATTAATCGACAGACGGTCGGCGTAAAGTCCGGCTTCTTCCACGAGATGCGCAGACGCTTCCGGAATGGATTTCAGATGGATGTAACCGCGAAATCCATGCGTTACTCTCAATTCGCGTGCGACACGCACCAGTTCTTCCATCGTATGGTCAGACGAGCGAATGATGCCGGAGGATAAAAAAAGACCCTCGATGTAGTTTCGCCGATAGAACTCCAGCGTCAACCAGACGACCTCCTCGACGGTAAAGCGTGCCCGCTCGACATTGCTTGAGGAGCGATTGATGCAATAGGCGCAATCGTAGATACAGAAATTGGTCAGCAGGATTTTCAACAGGGAGATGCATCGACCATCTGGCGCATAAGCGTGGCAGATGCCCGAACCTTCTGTAGAGCCAAGACCGCCGCTTGCGGAAGAGTTTCGTTTCGTGGTGCCACTGGACGCACAAGACGCATCGTACTTCGCTGCGTCCGAAAGAATGGCAAGCCGCTCTTTGATTGACTTTCTCATGCGATGTTCTCTATATGTTCCGAGGACGAAAGTCAATTAAACTGCATAAAATACTGAATTTCATGGTGATTATCGGGAAGTTTAATTTTCTGGCATTTCGCTGTCGTCTTCTGATATAGTCGGTTTAATTCTGATTTTGACACGGTTCCGGAGCTCTGCTTCGGAACCTGTTTCTTTTTGTGTCTGCGAATACCGCGGCTCGAATGCGAAGGAATAAGAAATGGTAGAAAAAGTACCGATGACTCAGGGTGGATTCGTCAAGTTGCAGGAAGAGCTGCGTTGGCGCCAGCAGGAGGAGCGTCCGCGCATCATCGAGGCAATTTCGGAAGCGCGCGCCCACGGCGACCTTTCGGAAAACGCCGAATACCACGCCGCCAAGGAAGCCCAGAGCCACAATGAAGGCCGCATCACCGAACTGGAAGATCTGACCGCCCGTGCGGAAGTCATCGATCTCTCCAAGATGTCCGGCTCCAAGATCAAGTTTGGCGCCACTGTGAAGCTTGTCGATGAGGATAGCGACGAAGAAAAGACCTACCAGATCGTTGGCGACCAGGAAGCCGACGTGAAGGCTGGCCGCATCTCCATTTCTTCGCCCATCGCCCGCGCCCTGATTGGTAAGGAAGTCGGCGACAGCATCGAAGTCAATGCACCGGGCGGCGCAAGAGGATACGAGATCCTCGCCGTACAGTGGGGCTGATTGCTGCCAGGCGTCACGTGTGCCATCGGACGCGTAGACACGCCACATCTGCTTGAAATCTTGCATCTCTGTTCCGCTCGGGTGACGTCATTCGAGCGGAATGTGTTTTAGCGGAACAGACGGAACGTTAAAGTTGTCTCGGGTCGATCTCAAAGATGTGCAGGTGCTTGCGCCGAATTTTAAAAAAAGACTTTCGGGCGTAACGTCCACCATCGTTCAGCTTATTCCGGCCCAGAACCGGATGGGACAAAAGGTGGCAGCTATCGGCCCGGGCCTGCCTGCACATTTGCCGTGTGTGCGCTTCCGCGATCTTTGGCGGCTTTGGCTGGCCGGTCCGCTCGGCGGACCTCGCATATGGCATGCACGACGCAACATCGAAATGTTGCCGGGCATCATCATGCGCGACGTGCTCCGTATGAAGGTCAAGCTTCTCTTCACCTCCGCCGCACAAAGACGACACTCCGGCTACACCCGCTGGCTGATTTCGAAAATGGATGCGGTCGTGGCGACCAGCGGTCGTTCCGGATCGTTTCTGGAAGTCCCGCATCAGGTCATCATGCATGGCGTTGATACGACGCTGTTTCATCCCGGCAAAACGGACGAAGACACGATAGCGGCAACTGGCCTTCCGGGTCGATATCTGATCGGTTGTTTTGGACGTGTCCGTCACCAGAAGGGCACTGATCTTTTCGTTCGCGCCATGATCGAGCTGCTGCCCGATTATCCCGAATGGACCGCGGTGGTCTCTGGCCGGGTCACGCCCGAACATAAGGCTTTCGGTGACGCACTGAAGTCCGATACAGAAGCCGCCGGCCTCACGCAACGCATCATCTTTCAGGGCGAAGTGGATGACATCAAACCGTGGTACAGACGCCTGTCGCTCTATGTTGCCCCTTCCCGCAACGAAGGTTTCGGCCTCACGCCATTGGAGGCCATGGCATCCGATGTCGCCGTCGTCGCCAGCGATGCGGGCGCTTACGCGGAAATGATCGTCGAGGGAGAGACCGGCATGGTCGTCAAGGCTGGCGACTACGATTCGCTGCGTGATGCGATCAGAAGCTATCTCGCCGATCCCGAGAAAACGCGGCAACACGCAAATGCAGGCCTCCATCATGTCCGCACCGCCTTCCCGCTGGAAAACGAATCGGACCGACTAGGCGCGCTCTACGACAAGCTACGGCAGAGCTGAAAAAGCGCGCAGTCGCCTGCGCGCTACAGATATTAGACTTCGACAAGTCCAACGCGTTTGACCTGACGGATCGTCAGCATGGTGCGCACCGTATCGACATTCTCGTCGGCAGTCAGAACCTCAATGACGAAATCCTGGAACTCCGTCAGGTTTTTTGCCACGCAGTGCAGCAGAAAATCGCTTTCGCCTGAGACCATCCACGCCTGCCGCACCAGCGACCATCCGCCCGTTGCAGCAGCGAAGGCTTTGAGATTGCTGTCCGATTGGCGCTTGAGACCGACCATGCAGAAGGCAACGAGATCAAAGCCGAGCTTGGGCGCGTTCAACATGGCGTGATAGCCTTCGATGACACCGGCCTCTTCCAGCTTACGCACGCGCCTGAGACACGGCGGCGCTGAAATGCCGACCCGTTCAGCAAGCTCCACATTTGTCATGCGGCCGTCACGCTGCAATTCGCGCAATATTTTCAGATCGATGGCATCGAGTTCGACGCTAGTCACGGAGAGTTCCTCTTTGAGCGGAAGAACTTCCTTGTACTATTCGGGGCAGGATTCGCAAGAATATGCCGCTCTCGGGACACAAAATTACACAGGCATCCACAACTGCCTTGTTGGTAACGCAAGGCTGCCCTTGAATAAAGGCACTAGACAACCTTAAATACCGGCAATTGAAGGGTTGAGGCACTGCCTCTACCCCTGCTGAAAGGAACACCCCATGTCTGCCCGCCACACCAAGGTATTAATCATCGGTTCCGGCCCCGCCGGCTACACGGCCGCGATCTACGCTGCGCGCGCGATGCTGAAACCTGTGCTGATTGCCGGCATGGAACAGGGTGGCCAGTTGATGATCACCACGGATGTTGAAAACTATCCAGGCTTTGCCGATCCTATTCAGGGTCCCTGGCTGATGGATCAGATGCTGAAGCAGGCAACCCACGTCGGTGCAGAAATCGTCAATGACCTCGTAACCGAAGTTGAAACCACGGCACGCCCCTTCGTCGTCCGCACCGATTCCGGACAGGTCTGGACCGCAGACACACTGATTATTGCGACCGGCGCGAAAGCCAAGTGGCTTGGCATCGAAAGCGAACAGCACTTTCAGGGCTTTGGCGTTTCGGCCTGCGCGACCTGCGACGGCTTCTTCTATCGCAACAAGGATGTGATCGTCGTGGGTGGCGGAAATTCCGCAGTCGAGGAAGCACTCTATCTCGCCCATATCGCCAAGACCGTCACCGTCGTACATCGGCGTGACAGCTTCCGCTCGGAAAAGATCCTTCAGGAGCGCCTGTTCGCCAAGGAAAACGTCAAGATCCTCTGGAACACGGAAGTGGCTGAGATCACCGGCGCACCTGCCAAGCACCCAATGCCACCATCGGTGTCCGGTGCGAAGTTGCGCGACACGAAGACCGGCGAAATCAGCGAAATGCCGATCGACGGCGTCTTCGTCGCAATTGGTCACGCGCCGGCCGTCGAACTGTTCAAGGGCAAAGTGAAGCTCAAGGACAATGGCTACATGTGGACGGCTGCCGATTCCACGGCAACGAGTGTTGAAGGCATTTTTGCTGCCGGCGACGTGACTGACGACATCTATCGACAGGCTATCACGGCCGCTGGCATGGGTTGCATGGCAGCACTCGAGGCCGAACGTTATCTGACCGCACATCAACCGCTTGCGGTAGCAGCCGAATAATCGAAAGGCAGGATCGGCATGGCGATGCCATTGGACTGGGACAAACTGCGCATTTTCCATGCCGCCGCGGAAGCGGGTTCATTTACCCATGCGGCAGACAAGCTGCACCTGTCCCAGTCGGCGATCAGCCGTCAGGTCAGCGCATTGGAACAGGACGTCGGCGTCAAACTGTTTCACCGGCACGCCCGTGGCCTGATCCTCACGGAACAGGGTGAGTTGCTGTATCGCACAGCCCATGACGTGCTTTTGAAGCTTGAAACCGTCAAGATGCAGTTGACCGAAACGACGGAGAAGCCCAGCGGCAAGCTGCGCGTTACCACCACGGTTGGCCTAGGTCAGGGTTGGCTGACGGACAAGGTGCAGGAGTTCCTGCAGCTTTATCCGGAAATGTCGATCCAGCTCATCCTCGATAACGAGGAACTCGACGTGAACATGCGGCACGCCGACTGCGCGATCCGCTTGCGTCAGCCGCAGCAGTCGGACCTCATCCAGCGCAAGCTGTTCACGGTGCACATGCACGTCTATGCCGCGCCATCCTACATCAATCGATATGGTGAACCGCAATCGATCGAGGATCTGGACAACCACCGTATCATCTCGTTCGGTGAACCGGCTCCCAACTATCTGCTGGACGTGAACTGGCTGGAAAACGCCGGTCGTTCATCCGACAACACCCGCACGCCGCACTTGCAGATTAACAGCCAGACCTCGATCAAACGGGCCTGCCTGCTGGGAATCGGCATCGCCTGCCTGCCGGATTACATCGTTGGACGTGACCCTGGTTTGATTCAGTTGTCGCTCGCCGCGGACATTCCCTCGTTCGATACCTACTTCTGCTATCCCGACGAGATGAAAAACGCTGCAAAACTGAAGGCGTTCAGAGACTTTATCGTTGCCAAGGCGCGCAACTGGAACTTCTGACGCAAAAACAGTCGACCTTATGAAATTGGCGATAAAGTTCAATCGGTTAACTTCCGATCAGAAGGAGCATTGCCGCAACTTCCGTATACAGCCCTGCACAAAAAATATACCGGAAAGATGCAGGCGTGCGTAAATCGCATGCCTGACCTGCACAAAAAAGAGTTGTTGTCTGCACAAAAAAGCACCATATCGCACTCAGCTGATGCACACCGGTGGCTTTCCTCCCAGTTCCACCGCATCAGCTGTTCCCCTCTGGAGGTTTTTAACCTTCACACTTAAAAGGGCCCTGGATCTTTCCGGTGGCCCTCTTTTTTTTACCCGCAATAATTTTCTCCAAATATGCGCAATACTGCATAATACAACCTTGTTTTGTAGGCACCGCGCACCCATATCTAATTCAGCTGTCGCGGCTGACTTTTGTGCGCTGGACAGCTGTTCCCCTCTGGAGGTTTTTGACCTTCAAACTATCAGGCCGCGGAGAAATCTAGCGGCCTTCTTTTTTTGCTAAGCATGCAGCGTGGAAACGGTGCGCGTCTGCGCGAGAGCGCAATAGCCAGCGCATCCTTGCATGGCTTTCACGGAGACGTGAATTGAATATTGATTTCTACCGATATATAGATCGTCAATATCAGATTTAAGAGAAAAACGATTATGAACTCGGAGGACATCCTCAAGGCGATCTCGCATCCGGCACGACTGCAGTTTCTGGCATGGTTGAAACACCCGGAACGGCATTTCTGTCAGGATCACCCGTTCAGTATGGGCGTGTGCGCCAACCAGTTCCAGGTTGGTGGTCTGTCGCAATCAACCGTCTCCTCACATCTTGCGATCCTGCAATCCGCAGGCCTCATAAAATCGAAGAAGGTTGGCCAATGGGTGTTTTTTGAACGGAACGAAGAAACAATCGACGCATTTCTCGACTATCTGGAAACCAATCTCTGAGCCTCCCAAGCCTCGAGCTCTCTTGCGCAAATGTCTGCGCAAACAAGCCAACCGACCAGAAAGTGAAGTCGTATGACCAGTCTTTTCGAACCGGCACAGGCCGGCGACATTGTCCTCGCCAACCGAATTGTCATGGCGCCCCTCACCCGCAACCGGTCTCCCGGGGCAATTCCCAATAATTTGAACGCCACATATTACGAACAGCGCGCCTCGGCCGGTCTGATTGTAACGGAAGGCACGCCGATCTCTCAGCAGGGCCAGGGCTACGCCGACGTTCCCGGTCTCTATAAGAAAGAAGCTGTTGACGGCTGGAAGACGGTCACAGACGGCGTTCACGCTGCCGGCGGCAAGATCGTCGCCCAGATCTGGCATGTCGGGCGTATCTCGCACACCTCGCTGCAACCGCATGGTGGGCAGCCTGTCGCGCCATCTGCGATCACGGCAAAATCCAAGACCTATATCATCAACGACGACGGCACCGGCGCTTTTGCCGAAACCTCTGAGCCTCGCGCGCTCACGCATGATGATATCGGCCTTATCCTTGAGGACTATCGCTCCGGCGCACGTGCAGCGATCGAGGCAGGTTTCGACGGCGTCGAAATTCATGCCGCCAATGGCTACCTCATCGAGCAGTTCCTGAAATCCAGCACCAATGAGCGCACCGACCAATATGGTGGCTCGATCGAAAACCGCGCCCGTTTCCTTCTGGAAGTCGTTGATACCGTGACAAAAGAAATTGGCTCTGGCCGTACCGGTATCCGCTTGTCTCCGGTCACACCGGCCAACGACATTTTCGAAGCTGATCCGCAGCCGCTCTACAACTATGTTGCCGAGCAGCTTGGCAGCCGCGGCCTGGCATTCGTCCACGTCGTCGAGGGCGCAACCGGCGGCCCGCGTGACTTCAAGCAAGGAGACAAGCCGTTCGACTACAACGCCTTCAAGGCTGCCTATCGCAATGCTGGCGGCAAGGGGCTCTGGATCGGCAACAACGGCTATGATCGTGGTAGCGCGATAGCAGCGGTCGAAAACGGCAAGGTCGACGCTGTCGCCTTCGGTAAGGCGTTTATTGCAAACCCGGATCTGGTCCGCCGCCTCAAAGACGACGCGCCGCTGAATGAGCCCAACCAGCCGACCTTCTATGGCGGCGGCGCCCAAGGTTATACGGATTACCCAGCTCTCGCCTGATAACAAACGATAAGCCGCGCCCCTCAACAAGGCGCGGCTTTTTGTTCAAGTATGCCTCCTGGCCTGGCGAGCGGCAAAGTCCGAGAAAGCCCCCATGATAAACGCGTTGGGCACATGCAGCGCCTGAAGAAATCCGCTCCCTGTTTCCCGGCCGATGCTCATCAGCGCGAGTTGCAGGCCATATAGCCCGAGCAAGATCATCGCGCGTAAGAGATTTGTGCGAAGAGCACTCAGCAGCAGCGCCATAAACACCAACGCACCGATAGGAAGCACAAGAAACATCCCAAGTGCCTTATGTACGTCAATCAGCGAGCTGTCATAATAGAGCGATAATCCTGCCAGCAAGACCTGAGCGAAAATCAGTACCGGCACACTCGCCGATATCAAGGCAAACAATTGGCGCGAGCGCGATCCGGAATGGACAGGAATGGCCATCACACCCTCCTCGTCACGTTGATGAAACGGCCGATCTCCTCAGCGCCATCGCGGACGGGGTCGAGACAGCCAAGCCCCGCCAGAGTTGCCGATATTGCCAAGTCGATCGAGGTGTGCGGCTCTTCCCCGAGAAACTCCACGAGCTTGCGATTGCTCATCCGGATCGGCATCCGCCAGAGATATTGCATTTCAAGGACTTCACGAAACAACGGAACAACAGGCGCGGCCAGCCGCACGGCACTCCACGACAGACGCTTCATCTTGACGGGATGACCGGATACACGCTCGATTGCCTTGACGATCTGCAGACCGTCAAAGTCCCAGAAGCCATCCATATGGAAGACAGAGAACGGGGCCAGCGCATCCGATCGATCAAGCAGGCGACCGATTGTTTCGGCCACATCCGGCAGATAGGCCCACTGATGCCCGGCATGAGGATAGCCGGGGTTCGATACGCGACGGACAGGTTTTCCTGGTCGCACCAGCATCTGCGAGAACCAGTTGTTCTTCGTAGCGGGCCCGAAGAAATCTCCCGCCCTCACGATCAGCACCGGCACGCCGCGAAGCGAGGCCGCCTTTAGCCGCTGCTCCATTTCCTTTCGCAACATGCCTTTACGGGTAAAAGGATTTTGCGGACTTACTTCCGTCAGGACAGGAAAGGCATCAGCACCGAAATTATAGACCGAGCCGAGAAATACGATACGTGCCCCGACAGCTTCGGCGGCTGCAATAGTGTTATCCAGCATAGGCAACACTTGCTTTTCCCAGTTCTGGTATCCGGGCGGATTAACCGCATGAACGATCATATCCGCACCTTCGGCGGCGGCCAGGACATCGGTGCGGCTCAAGGCGTCGCCAGTGACATATTCCATGTCCACCCTCGCCCCTGGCAGCGCCGCCCTGCGGCTCATCGCCCTGACGCGCCAGCCGCGCTTCAAAAGCATTCTTGAAATCTCGCCACCGATACCGCCATTTGATCCCAGCACGAGGGCCAGACGCCCAGCGGTTTGAATGGAAGCTTTGCTGTTTTCATTGATCATTGCCGTCACTCCTTCATCTTGGCTGGAGTATTGGCTCGTTCCGGATTATACGAAATTGTCGAAATATGTGGATCGGTCATACAAAATCTTATGATGAAGAACCGTAACGTCAGTTGGGATTTTTACCGAACCTTTCTCGGTGTTCTCCGGGATGGTTCCCTCTCGGCGGCAGCCCGTGAGCTTGGCATCACGCAGCCCACCGCTGGCCGCCACATCGGGGCGCTGGAGGAAGCAATAGGCTTCCCGCTGTTCATTCGCTCCCCGCACGGGCTGATGCCGACAGAAGCGGCACTTGCCCTGCGTCCCTACGCGGAAAATCTGGCCGCGACGGCATCGGCCCTGATGCGGGCGGCATCTGGCGAAGTCGGCAAGATCGAGGGCGCGGTTCGCATCAGCGCCTCCGATATCATCGGCGTGGAAATCCTGCCGTCGATTATCGCCAAGTTGCAGGATATTCATCCGCGGCTCGAGATCGAACTCTCACTGTCCGACACACTGGAAGATCTTCTGCGGCGAGAAGCCGATATCGCCATTCGCATGACAGAACCGCAGCAGGATGCGATTGTCATGCGCTATATCGGTAATTTCCGGCTGGGCTTTCACGCAACGCGCGAATACCTGGAAAAAGCCGGTACTCCGATGGAAATGATGGATCTGGAAGACCATCGCATGATTGGTTTCGATCGCAAGACGCCTTTCATTCGGGCTGCAATCCACCATATGCGATCCCTCAAGCCCGAGATCCCTGATACGGAAGAAATTTCATTCGCCGTACGCGCAGACAGCAATCTTGCCCAACTCTCGATGATCCGCGCCAGCGCGGGGATCGGTGTCTGCCAGATAGGTATGGGGCAAAAAGATCCTCGGCTTGTCCGTGTTTTGAACCACATCGACATTCCGCTGCACACCTGGGTCGCAATGCACGAAAATCTCAAGACGTCACCACGTTGCCGCGCCGTTTTCAGCGCGCTGGTGGAAGGCTTGAAAGCCCATCTGAAAGAGACGGACCCGGAAGCGCCGCCGCAAAGGCGTTAAAACTCAATAAGGCCGCGCCTGGGACTGGCGGGTGGTCTTGTCCACAATCTCGGCCTCCGGCCGGTCGCCGCCCTGACTGTATTCTTCGTGCCAGTGGCCTGTTTCGTCCTGATAGCTTATCTCTTCATCTTCCCCGCCGATCTGCTGTTCAGCGGCAACGATCCGCGCCGCCTGAACGGCATCGGAATAGGATGGGAACGTTTCGGAATAGGCGCCATTCAGTCGATAGGCAAAACCTCCATCATGTTCCACAATTTCATACACCACTTTGGTCATACATGCTTCCTCCTGCTTCAGGCGACATGACCATAACCGCTATTCAGATGTGGCATTCAGCGGACACCAAAGCGCGGGCGGCACGTCCTTGACGCCACCACTATCCTCCCAAAAACGCCTGAGTGCAAATTCTGCTTAAACGATGAGACGAGGCGTCGCAGGCCGATCGCGAGTGAGCGAAACGTTTCGCTCGATAGATCAACGTGAGCTAACACAAATAAAAAAGCCCGGCATCGCTGCCGGGCCTTATCATAATGTCAGTGCTATTAGCGGCAATCAGCGCAGAAGCGCTGGATACGCTTGCAGGCCTCTTCAAGCAGCGTCTCCGAGGTGGCGTAGGAGATGCGGAAGTTCGGGCCAAGACCGAAAGCCGAACCGTGCACAACGGCAACGCCTTCAGCTTCGAGCAGCTCGGAGACGAAATCCTCGTCCGTTTCGATGACCTTGCCGGACGGTGCGGTCTTGCCGATCATGCCAGCGCAGGACGGGTAGACGTAGAACGCGCCTTCAGGTGTCGGGCAATTGATACCCTTGGCCTGGTTAAGCATGGAAACAACCAGATCACGGCGACCTTCGAAGATCTTCTTGTTCTCGGGAATGAAATCCTGAGTACCGGCAAGTGCCTCGACGGCGGCCCATTGCGAGATGGACGACGCACCCGACGTCTGCTGACCCTGGATCATGTCCATTGCCTTAATGAGCGGCAGCGGACCCGCAGCGTAACCAATACGCCAGCCGGTCATGGCATAGGCCTTGGAAACGCCATTCATGGTCAGCGTGCGGTCATAGAGCGACGGCTCTACTTCAACAGGCGTCACGAATTTGAAATCGCCATAGGTCAGGTGCTCGTACATGTCGTCCGTCAGCACCCAGACATGCGGATGCTTGACCAGCACGTCCGTCAGAGCCTTCAGCTCGTCATGCGAATAGGCCGCGCCCGACGGGTTGGAAGGCGAGTTGAAGATGAACCACTTGGTCTTCGGCGTGATCGCCTTTTCCAATGCTTCAGGCTTGAGCTTGAAATTGTCTTCCAGCGTGGTGTCAACGAAAACCGGCGTACCACCGCAAATCGCAACCATTTCCGGGTAGCTTACCCAGTAAGGTGCCGGAATGACGACTTCGTCGCCCGGGTTGAGCGTTGCCATGAAGGCGTTGAAAAGAATCTGCTTTCCACCCGTGCCGACAATGGTCTGCTCAGGCTTGTAGTCGAGACCGTTTTCACGCTTGAATTTTTCAGCAATCGCCTTGCGCAGTTCAGGGATACCGGAAACAGGCGTGTATTTCGTTTCGCCACGCTTGATGGCATCGATGGCCGCTTCCTTGATGTTTTCAGGCGTATCGAAATCCGGCTCGCCTGCGCCAAGGCTAATCACATCGCGACCCTTCGCTTTGAGATCGCGAGCTTTCTGGGTGACGGCGATGGTGGCGGACGGCTTTACGCGGGAAAGAATGTCGGCAAGGAAGGCCATTTTTAATCGGTCCTGTTGAAGTTGACATCGGCAGAAGCCCGAAAACGTCGACGACTGCGGCATTTTCTATGTCTAAAGAGCAGCAGTCTTTCAAGGCCAAAAGCCGACATATGTGGAATAACGGAAGATTTAAATCTTCCTTTACCGGGAAGTAACGCTTCCTCGTTAAAATCTGGGGGTCAAATCGTGTGTTTTGCTGCTGGTGAAATATGGCGCAGAAAAGCATCTTTTCCAGCCTCGTCCGCCAAGCCGACGGGACCTGGACCACAACCTATCGCACGTTCAGATTGAAATCGGCTTTACAGCCGATCTTTCGAAGAACGGAGGTCGGCCCTCTCGACATCGATTCCTTCGAGGGTCTCGTCCGTCCCTATCGTGGTGAAGAGCCCGTCACGCCGGGTGAGTTTTTCGCACTCGTTGCGCCTGAAGATATCGAGAACATCGACAGCATTCTGCGCACCATCCATATTCTCAACGTCGGCAGGCTGGATCGCGCCCGCGCCCGCATCTTTGTCAATTTTCATCCTGGCCTCTTCCAGACACCCGCCAAAATGCGGCAGGAGGTGGAACGCATGCGACTTGCCGCCCACGAAGCGGGCATCACAGCAGATCGCATCGTCTGCGAAATCTCGGAAAAGAAAACATCCGACACACGCATGGTGGCGGATTTTGCCTATCATATGCACGATATCGGCTTTCGCGTCGCCTTGGACGACTATGGCGCCGGCGATTCCGACATCGAGCGCATCAAGCTTATCAAGCCGGACTATGTGAAATTCGAATCCGGATGGGTAAATGAGTTCATGCGCAATTCGGCCGGCGCTGCATTGCTGCGCGTCATCGTCGGCCAGTTCCGCAACGATGGCATAGAACCCGTCTTTGAAGGACTGGAGTCAGACTGGCAGGTCGACCTTTGCGAAGAACTCGGCGTTTTCCTGATGCAGGGATATGTGCTGGCCAAACCCGAACTGGCCCCGACGAGCTTCGATGAGCGTTTTCCCGAACTGGGAAGCGACCGATACAACGCCACGGTGCGGGCAGAACGAACCACATCAGGCCTGCCGCTCTTCAAGGAAGATCGTCCTTCGGACATTCGTCCGGCACGCCCAACACGAACATTTGGAAAACGCGGCATCTGACAAGACCGCACGCATTAACCGTGCCTTGATATTGCCACAATAAATACCGCGGACCGCCTGAATTCGGTCTCCAAGCAGTCCATTTCGAAGCCTCTTCTATCCTTCGCGAGCAGGGATAAAAGGGAACTGGACAATGTTTACGAACGACAGGACTTCCGTCGAAAGATTACGGGCCAAAAGAACATTGTTTTCTCTCTGGATGGCGATAGCTGCTCTCCTCGTGATCCTGACCATGGCAGCAGGACTTGCAACCTCGGCAAATGCTGCGCAGGCCGTGGACACCATGCAGACCGCCTCCATCCCTCAGGTTGCCGCAACCGCACCGGAAGGCGACAACACATTGCTCATAGCTCTCTCTGGCTTCGTCTTTCTCGGCCTCGGCGTCGGCGGTGTGGTCCTGACAAGGCGCAGCCTGAAGGACGAAGCGCGTCGTTTCAAATAGCGACCACGAAATGCTCCCTGCCGCCTTTTGCCCCGCCTCGCCCCGGACCTGCCCTATCCGCCGCCGCTGACTTGCAGCGCCCCCACCTTGCTGATAAAGCACGTGGCTAACGTCGTATCGACAATTCAAAAAATCCCCGAACGTTCAAGGCCGTGACCTTAGGTTGTCAGGCCCTTGTCTTGCTGCTGGTGCCATTATGACGCGTGTTCAAGCCAATCTGGTGCTTCTCCTCGCTGCGGCGATCTGGGGTGGCGGTTTCGTTGCCCAGTCCTCGGCGATGGCATCGATCGGGCCGTTCTGGTTTGTCGGGCTACGCTTTGCGATCGCAACCATTGCCGTCCTGCCATTTGCCCTGCTCGAAAACCGCAGCCTCAAAGCCGCCCCCACGAGGAGCAACATGCGGTCGTTTGCGATTGTCGGGCTTGCTCTGTTTGGGGGCGCTACCACGCAGCAGGTCGGCCTGCTCACCACCACAGTGACGAATTCCAGCTTCTTAACTGGCCTCTATGTAATTTTCGTACCGGTCATTGCGGTCGTTCTTTATCGTCGCCATCCACACTGGATTGTCTGGCCTTGCGCTCTGATGATGCTTGGCGGAATTTTCCTGCTTTCGGGCGGCGCGTTCGCTGCTCTCACCCAAGGCGACATCCTCAGCATTATCTGCGCCTTCTTCTGGGCCATCCAGATCACGCTGGCTGGCCGCTTCGTTTCCGAAACTGGAAGGCCTCTGGCGCTGTCCTGCACACAGTTCGCTGTTTGCTCCCTCCTGAGTTGCATCATCGCTCTCGTCTACGAGCCAATAAGCATGGCAGCGATTACAGGTTCGCTGGCCGAAATTTTCTATGTCGGACTGGTCTCATCAGGCCTTGCTTTTGTGTTGCAGGTGATTGGCCAGCGTTACACGACAGCCCCTCAGGCAGCTATATTTCTCTCATCGGAAGCCCTTTTCGGTGCTTTGCTAGCATCGATTTTCCTCAACGAGACGATTTCGGGGGCCGGTTACGTAGGCTGCCTGATTATCTTCGTTGCCATCCTGATGGTCGAACTCATACCCGAACTCACCAAGAAGCGCCCCAAAAGCATGGCGGGCGCGGCCTGACACGAAAAGAACCATTTTTCCCATTTCGGGAAAAAGCGCGGCGCCACCGCTAGAAATTTGCTGAAAATGCCGAACCATACGGTGATTATTTCAGCAATTTAGCAGGCTGCAGAAAAATTATGCGTTCACCGTCATTTGCTCTACCGCAGGTTTTTTATCTGATAAAAAGCCCTTGAAAACTTTTGCTTGCCAATTTCAAATAAACGCATCACTCTACCGCGGTTCGGGCAATTTGCGAGCATGGGAAGGCCTATAAATTTGCGCACCGGGGACGCTATAAACCTCGGGCGGCGGGACGAAAAACGTTGGATGAGAACGCCATTACTTCCCGTTGCGAAGGTCCATTTTCTCAATAGTCAAAAGCTGCCTGCCAACGCCCACGCGGGGCAAAACTGTAATGCTGCCTGTAGCTGAACGCGGGCAGAGCGAAAAGGACCTGATGCATGGCCGAGACTGGCACCGTAAAATTCTTCAATACCGACAAAGGCTTCGGCTTCATCAAGCCAGACAATGGTGGCGCTGATATCTTTGTTCACATCTCTGCCGTACAGGCTTCTGGCCTGTCCGGTCTCTCAGAAAATCAGAAAGTAAGCTTCGACACGGAACCGGATCGTCGCGGTAAGGGCCCGAAGGCAGTCAATCTGCAAATTGCTGGCTGACCCGACACGGCTTTCTCTTCTAGTTGAAGCCCGGCAGGAATGCCGGGTTTTTTTATTTGCGTCGCCAAAACAACTTCAGGTTCAAATGCCTTGAAGATAGGGGTTCGTACGGCGTTCTTCACCCAAGCGCCCACCCGGGCCGTGACCGCAAATGAACCCGACCTCATCGCCAAGCGGCAGAAGCTTGTCGCGAATGGATGCAATCAGTTGGTCATGGTTGCCACCCGGCAGATCGGTGCGACCGACGGAACCGGAGAACAATACGTCTCCGACATGCGCGAAATTCTGGTCACGATTGTAATAGATGACATGGCCTGGCGCATGTCCAGGGCAATGATAGACCTCAAACACATGATCGCCGAAGGATACCCGGTCGCCGTCATTCAGCCATCGGTCCGGCAGTACGTTTTGCAGACCGCTGATCCCGTATTTCTCCGCCTGCGCCTCAATTCGCTCAAGAAGCGGACGGTCGTCTTCGTGCGGGCCAACAATATCAAGAGCGAGCTTCTCTTTGAGTTCCTTGGCTCCTCCGGCATGATCGAGGTGACCATGCGTCAGCCAGATCTCTTTCAACGTGATGCCGTTTTCCGCAACAACCTGGAGAATAACGTCCACATCCCCGCCGGGATCAACAATGACGCCCTCCTTGGTGTCCTGATCGAAAAGAACAGTGCAGTTCTGTTCAAAAGGCGTAACAGGAATAATGCCTGCCTGTAGTTTTCCCATGTTATCGTCTCCGGCACCCAAAAAATCCAGTTTTCTATAACGCGCTGTCCTGCCCGGCACAATGCAACGACCGCATTCGTTGGATCGCTGTTTAGCGTTGGAAATCAGTGAGAACGGTCCGAACAGAATGTTTTCAGATACCGGCTGCACAAAAAATCTTGGAACGGACAGACCGTTCTGACGTTTAGCTCCCGTCTTAAAAGGAGTGAGACACATGGACAAAAAGCTGAAACTACTCATAGCCGGCGGCGCTTTTGCGCTCATGGCCGGTTACGCAAATGCCGCCATGGTCGCCACAACCGCATCCGACATTTCCGTGCGTTCTGGCCCTGGCGACGACTATCCAGAACTGGGTCTTGCTACCCGTGGCAGCAATGCCGTGCTTGATGGCTGCATAGAGAGCAGCGCCTGGTGTCGTATTGAGGTGAACGGTATGAGAGGTTGGGCACATGCCGACTATCTCAACGTGATGTATGAAGGCTCGCCCGTCATTCTGGAAGAGCGCCGTAGCGATCTAAACGTGCCCGTTGTGACCTATGAAAAGACCTCGAGCATTCAGGCTGAACCGAACCCCGGCGACCCCAATCTTGGTCGCGTGGCTGATGTCGATGCCATCACCCCACCTGAAACGGTGATCACCTACATGGATAGCCATCCGGCTGACGTGGTACGTGTCGATGGTGACGTCGTTGTCGGCTCGACTTTGCCGCCCAATACGCAGCTCATGACGATCCCGGACTACGAATATAGCTATGTGCGGGTGAATGATGTTCCGGTTCTGGTCGAACCTGGCACTCGCCGTATTGTCTACGTGTACGAGTAACGGCAAGGCAAGGCGTGACAAAAATCGCCAGACCTATCCAGAAGAGCGCGGATTTCCGCGCTCTTTTCTTTTGCCATCGCTTCTCAGCAGGATTCCGGTTGCACCCCGACCCGCACCATATTATCCAGCGCAACAGAAAATGATCGGCGACATCCTCCCGAGCGGGCACGTTTTCGGCTATGTTTACAAAATATTGGCGCATGGACGTGAGTCAGCCGCAGACAACGAAGGAACAGCAGTGCCACCGCAATCGCTCAAGAACGCAGCCACGAAGCAGACACCTGCACTTCCGAAGGTTGATGACGGCAAGATCGATTTCGACACGATAGAGGCACTGTTCTTCGCTTACCGCGACTTCGTCTCCGATCCGGATGTCATTCTTTCCAAGCTCGAATACGGGCGCGCGCACCATCGTGTTGTGTATTTCGTCAGCAGACAACCTGGCATGACAGTTGCAGATTTGCTGGATACCTTGCAGATCACCAAGCAAAGCCTTGCGCGCGTTCTCAAGCAGCTCATTGACGATGGCTATATTCGCCAGATGGCAGGTCCGGAAGATCGTCGTCAGCGCCGGCTCTACCCCACCCTCACCGGACGGGAGCTTGCACTGGCACTCAGCGAACCACAATCACGTCGTATCGATCGCGCACTGGAAGGCCTTGGCCCCGATGCGCGCGACTGCGTGCGGAAATTTTTGGCGCAGATGCGAAGCCCGACACCCCTTGAAGGGGTTCCATTGGAAAGCGAATAACCATGGCGACAGCTCCGACCAAACGCCCTCCCGCGGAAGACGATGCAGCTCACCTGCTGATCGTCGATGACGATGCCCGTATCCGCGATCTCTTGCAGCGTTTTCTCGGAGACAAAGGTTATCGCATTTCGGTTGCAGCCGATGCGGCCGAAGCACGCCGCAAGATGCTGGGCATTCGTTTCGACTTGCTCATTCTCGACGTGATGATGCCCGGTGAAAACGGTCTGTCGCTTACTCGGTCCCTGAACGAGGACAAGTCCGTTCCCGTCATTCTCCTGACGGCACGCTCCGAAGCCGACGCCCGCATTGCCGGTCTGGAAGCTGGCGCTGACGACTACCTCGCCAAACCTTTCGATCCCCGCGAACTGGTTTTGCGCATCAACAATATCCTGCGACGAAACACATCACCGGATACACCGAAGATCGAACAGATCATGTTCGGCCCCTTCAATTTCTCGATTCCCAAAAAGGAATTGCGACGTGGAGCGGAATCGATCCGTCTGACGGATCGCGAGCAGGAGATTATGCTGCTCTTTGCCCTGCGCGCCGGAGAAACGATACCACGGCATGAATTGGTCGAGGCAGAATCCGATGTTGGCGAGCGAACGATCGACGTGCAGATCAATCGCCTGCGCCGCAAGATCGAGGATGATCCCGCCAACCCTGTCTATTTGCAAACCGTACGCGGTATCGGTTATCGCTTGAGCGTAGATTGAACCTCGCAACAGCGAAAACGGGCGCATAAACATGGCAAGCCTCGATTTTCTCACCACCGTCAAGAACAGCGGCATCGCGAGAAGCTGGCGTTCCTTCGGCAGATTGGTTCGCCACTGGCTACCAACAGGGCTTTATACCCGCTCGCTCATCATCATCATCCTGCCGATGATCCTGCTGCAGGGGGTCGTGGCCGCCGTTTTCATGGAGCGTCACTGGCAGCTCGTCACGGAACGCCTTTCTGCCGCCGTTACCCGCGACATCTCGGCCATCATCGAATTGCTGCAGACGGACCCTGAAGAGGACGACTATCAGCGCGTCATCCGGATTGCCCGCGATAAGCTCGACCTCAGCGTCTATATCGAGCCGAAGTCCGATCTGCCGGCCCCAAGACCCGAACCGCTGTTCTCCATCCTCGACAGGATTCTGGCAGACCAGCTGACCCAGCAAATCGGCAAGCCGTTTTGGATCGACACCTATGGCAATGGCTCGCTCGTTGAGATTCGCATCCAGCTTGAAGACAAGACGCTGAGGGTCTTCACCCGGCGCAGCCAGGCCTACGCATCCAATACCCATATTTTCCTTGTCTGGATGGTCGGTGCATCGCTGGTGCTGATCGCCATTTCCATTCTGTTCCTGCGTGGACAGATCAAACCGATCGAGTCGCTGGCGCTTGCAGCCGAAAGCTTCGGCAAGGGCCAGAAAATCAGCGCCTACTCACCACGCGGCGCAGACGAAGTCCGGCGAGCGGGTCTTGCTTTCATCCTCATGCGCGAGCGCATTGAGCGCCAGATGGAGCAGCGAACGGCTATGCTGAACGGCGTGAGCCACGACCTGCGCACCATTCTGACACGATTCAAGTTGCAATTGGCCCTGGCCGGCGACAATCCCGACCTTGAAGGATTGGACAACGACGTCGAGGATATGCAGTCCATGCTGGAAGCTTATCTGACATTTGCGCAGACCGACGTGGAGGAGAATGTCGGCACGCTGGCGCTTGTTCCGCTTCTGGAAAAGACCAAGCACGACTTTGCGCTGCACGGCAAAACCCTGAGCTACGAACTTTACAACGTCGAGAATGTCGTCGCGCGACCAAATGCGCTGTCCCGCCTTGTTGCTAACCTGGCCGCCAATGCGCAGCGCTATGCCAACCGCCTTCATATCGATATTCGCAAGGCGCCACGCTCGATCATCATGACATTCGATGACGACGGTCCCGGCATTCCAGAACAATCACGCGAAGACGTCTTCAAACCGTTTTTCCGGTTGGACGAAGCACGTAATCTCAATGCTTCGGGTACGGGACTTGGCCTTTCCATTGTCAGGGATATTGCGCGTAGCCATGGCGGGGAAGTCACACTGGGTGACAGCGCGATGGGCGGCTTGCGCGTCATCGTGAAAATTCCGGCCTGATCCGCTCAACCGAGGATCGAGGCCGGACAAGCCGTGATCAGCACATTTTCTCGCCGTTTGGCACGTCGCGCTCGACACCTGCCAGAACGATGGCACCGTCCTTGTCGGCAAAACCGAGGGTAAGAACTTCCGAGCGAAAGGGACCAATCTGCCGCGGCGGGAAATTTACCACGCCCAGCACCCGCCGACCGATCAGGCTTTCCGGCGTATAGTGCACGGTGATCTGTGCCGATGATTTCTTGATGCCGATTTCCGGTCCGAAGTCGATCTTCACCTTGAAGGCCGGTTTGCGCGCTTCCGGAAAAGGTTCGGCTTCGATGATCGTACCGACACGGATATCGACCTTCTCGAAATCGGCATAGGAAATTTCACCGCTCATATCTGTACCTTGTCAGCCGGCCAATTCTTCGGCGCGTTTTTTCGCGGCTGCAACCGCCTTGTCGAACAAGGGCTGCATACCGTCGTCCGCCATCAGGACGGACAGTGCCGCAGCAGTCGTACCACCCGGAGAAGTCACGTTCTGGCGGAGGCGCGACGCCTCTTCCGTCGCCTGGTGCAGCAATTCCCCTGCCCCGGCAACGGTCTCACGCGCAAGACGCATTGCCACATCCGCAGGCAGGCCTGCTTTGCGACCAGCTTCGGCCATGCACTCCACGAGATAGAAGACATAAGCTGGACCGCTACCCGAAACTGCCGTCACCGCGTCGATATCGCTCTCGGCATCGACCCACTCAACGGGTCCGCTGACTTTCAGCAACCCATCGACCACGGATTTCAGAGCTGGCGTAACCGCAGCATTGGCATAAGCGCCCGTGACGCCACGGCCAACCATCGCTGGAGTGTTTGGCATGGCTCTGACAGCAGCCACGTCACCGAAATAAGAAGTGAAGGTGCTGATGGTCGTTCCGGCCGCGATTGAAACGACAACCGTGGATGGACCGACGAGTGACTTCAACGCTGGCAGCACGCTGTCCATCAGTTGCGGCTTCACGGCAACGAACAGAATACCCGCTGTCACGCCTTCCGGTGCGCTTTCGCTATGCAGCGCGCCAGCCTCGGCGATCGTCGTTCTCATGGCGTCGGAGGGGCGTGGATCGACAACGATGACTTGCGATCCGGGCACACCTTTTTTGAGCCAGCCGGTCAGCATTGCGCCGCCCATATTGCCCGCTCCGACCAGAACGAGCGGCCCCGAAGCCTTGTACACCATATTACGCTTCTCCAACGGTCTCGAACATAACGGCTTCAATTGCCGTTTTGGCGTCCAGTCCCGACCAGACGACGAACTGGAATGCCTGATAATATTGCTCGCAGGACTCAAGCGCGCTGGAAAGCAGCACCTCAACCTGCTGGTTGTTGGGCTCCGCGCCGCCAGCGAGCAGAAGCGACTGACGGAAGATCACCACATCTTCCTGCCGCCACAGGTCGAAATGCCCCATGAGCACCTGACCGTTGATTTGCGAAAGCAGGCGAATAACCTCATTGACGCGTGGCTCGGGCACCTTGATGTCGAATGCACAGGCAAGATGAAGCGCCTCGAACTCCTCCATCCAGGAAAAGGAGATATGGTAGTCGGCCCAGTGACCCGCTACCGTCATGGCAATTTCATCCTCGCCAGAGCGTTCGAACGACCAGTCGTTCGTAGCGGCAACGATCTCGATCATGTCCACTGGATTGGACTGACGCTCAATTTCAAATTCCATCAGGCTCATGCGGCACCTTCTCAGCCGGAATCGATGTTACGTTTTGAACGCCGGGCACAAAACTCCCATACAAACCGGATTCAACATTTGAGACGATTGCCCGACACCACCAGAATTACGCAGTCACCCTGTCTGGAGCTTACCAGGTTCGTTTCGAATCATCATTTAAAATCAGTCTATAATGCGCGAGTCCCACTGCCACCCCTCGAAGGCCATTTTTGCTTTTTGAGCAGTGGATATCTTCTCCCGCATTGCCTCAGGCGAGAGTCATAACCGACTCTGACAATTGTGTTTTTTGCATGTGTCCACAGGCCCGAAATTTCCCGTCCCGGTTTCGAAAATGACACCTGATGCAGACCGTCACGGGACAAGCGCGCAACAAAAAACCGGACCCGCCGCGCGAATCCGGTTTCCATCAAAATCTGAGAGCCTTAACCGTGTCAGTCGGTCGAGGTCGAGAGTTTTGCTTCGAGTGCCTCGATGCGGGCGCGCAGGGCGTCATTTTCGTCGCGCGCCTGGATAGCCATTTCGCGCACAGCTTCGAATTCTTCGCGCTTTACGACGTCGAGGCTGTTGAGCCAGCGATCCGCCTGCGCATGAAATGCGGATTCGACTTCCTTACGCATACCCTGCGCAGCGCCGGCTGCGTCTGTCATCAGCTTGGCAAATTCATCCAGAAAACGGTTGGTGCCCGTCGTGCTCATGGCGCAGTTCCTTCGTCGGTTAAAAGAGCTTTCCGCTCCATCCGGTTGATATGTTTCAGGTAGGCACTCGACCGCCACCTTGCAAGCAAAATCGCACAATTCGGCACCTTTCCTCGCCACAAATGGCGCCCGGACAGGCTGCAAAAATCACCTTGACCACCGCCACTTCAATCGCCATTTTCCTCGCTCCGGGTAACGGCCGTCATGGCCGGAAACCTTGAGGCAATGGAACCAATCTGTTGTCAGTAACAGCAACGATGACGGAATATACGATTGTCAGCCGCAGCAGCCCTACTTGCCATTATGCCGTTCCCCGATATTGATCCGGTGGCCGTTTCCATCGGACCCGTCGCGATCCACTGGTACGGGCTTGCTTACGTCGTCGGCATCATGCTCGGCTGGTCCTACGCCCGCCGACTGAGCCGCACCAATCATCTCTGGCAAAAAGACAACTCACCAGTAACCGTGCAGCATCTCGATGATTTCATCCTGTGGGCTGCCGCTGGCATCGTATTGGGCGGGCGCATCGGCTACATCCTGTTTTACGATCTTTCCTCCGTCGCAGCCAATCCGATCAGAGCAATCGAGATCTGGAACGGCGGCATGTCTTTCCATGGCGGGCTAATCGGCACCACCATCGCGATGATATTGTTTGCGCGCAAGAACGGCATTCCGGTCTGGAGCATGTTCGACATCGTCGCCGCCGTCGCCCCCATCGGCCTGTTTTTCGGCCGCATCGCCAATTTCATCAACGGCGAGTTGTGGGGCCGTATTTCCGACGCTCCATGGGCCGTTGTCTTTCCAACAGGCGGCCCTTTCGCCCGCCATCCGAGCCAACTGTACGAGGCGGGTCTAGAAGGCTTGCTTCTGACCGCTGTACTGGCTCTGGCAATCTACGCGTTCAAGGCATTGAAAGCTCCCGGCACCGTGACCGGCATCTTCGTCGCAGGTTATGCTCTTTCGCGTATTTTCGTCGAATTCTTCCGCGAACCGGATGCCCAGATCGGTTATCTGGCAGGCAATTGGCTGACCATGGGCATGGTACTTTCGACACCCATGGTGCTGCTGGGACTGTGGGCAGTCGTTCGCGCCCGCAGTGCCGCAGGCCGCGCGTAACCGGGATGCCTTGCTATGAGCACACCACTTGCGCGTCGCATCAAATCCATGATCCGCCTCAACGGGCCTTTGAGCGTCACAGATTTCTTTTCGCTCTGCCTCGCTGATCCCGAACACGGTTATTACAAAAGCCGAGAGCCTTTCGGTCGCTCGGGCGATTTCATAACCGCACCGGAGGTCAGTCAGCTTTTTGGTGAAATGATCGGCGTTTTCGTGGTGCATGCCTGGCAACGCCACGGCGCTCCTGCCGAGGCAAGGCTGGTCGAAATCGGCCCCGGACGCGGTACGATGATGTCCGATATATTGCGCGTCATTCGCCGGATTGCCCCGCCTCTCTACGAGACGATGCAGATCCATCTCGTGGAAACCAGTCCAAGGTTGACGGCCATACAGAAGGAAATGCTTTCCGGTCACTCCGGCAAGCTGACATGGCACGAGAGTTTCGATGCTGTTCCGGACGGTTTTCTGCTGCTCGTTGCCAATGAACTGTTCGACGCCATTCCAATCCGGCAATTTGTCAGGACGCCACAGGGTTTTCGCGAGCGCGTCGTGAGCCTGGATGCCGACGACAATCTGGTATTCTCGGTAGGTGTCGCAGGTATCGACCCTGCCCTCTTGCCGACCCTTCCCGAACGACAGCCGATTGGAACCATCGTCGAGATATCCCCTGCGCGCGAAGCGGTGATGACGGCAATCTGCCAGCGATTGACCACGCACGGCGGCACGGCACTCGCCATCGACTACGGCCATCTGGTTTCAGCTTATGGCGACACGCTGCAGGCCATGCGCCATCACGCCTTCGACCCGGTGCTCGCCCACCCAGGCGAAGCCGATCTCACGAGCCATGTGGATTTCGAAAGCCTCGTCAAAACAGCAGAGGCAAACGGCGTCCATGTCAACGGCAGTCTGCGTCAGGGAGACTTCCTGTACGGGCTTGGCCTGAAGGAGCGTGCTTCGGCACTGGCAGCCAAGGCGGACCCCGACCAGACGCTCGCGATCGCTGAAGCAGTCAATCGTCTGGCCGGCGAAGGAGCAGGCAAAATGGGGGAACTTTTCAAGGTGATCGCCGTTTCAAGCCCTGCACTTCATCTCATGCCGTTTCGCGCAGTGGATTGACACAACGAACGGGTCTGGGCCACCATTGCCTGTAAAACGAAGCAGGCGAATGGCATCAAACCCACCTTAGCTCTGCCGACAGGAAACATCTCGCTTACCGCATTCCCACTGCAAAACAGCGACATTCTCCAAGGAATTCCAAGACCATGCAGAACGAAACGCTGCCGCTCCCGATCCAGAGCCCCCTGCTTTCGTCCCTCTCCGGCAACAAGGTTCGTCACGGCTTTTTTACACGCTATGGCGGGGTTTCGGCAGGCATTTACGAAGGTCTGAATGTCGGCCTCGGCTCGAACGACGAGCCGGAACGGGTCAAGGAAAACAGACGCCGCGTTGCGCAATGGTTTGGCCTGCCGACAGAGAAACTTGCGACCGTCCACCAGGTCCATTCTCCTGATGTGGTCGTCGTGGATGACAGCTACGCGGGCGATCGCCCGGAGGCAGATGCTATGGTCACGGCGACACCCGGCGTGGTTCTCGGCGTGTTGAGCGCCGATTGCGGCCCCATTCTTTTTGCCGATGCCGAGGCGGGTGTGGTTGGCGCAGCCCACGCCGGATGGAAAGGTGCACTGTTTGGCGTTCTGGAGAACACCATAAGCGCCATGGAACGGCTTGGAGCCAACCGCGAACGCATCGTCACGTCGCTCGGCCCGTCCATCAGCCAGGCCAATTATGAGGTCGGGCCGGAATATGTGACGCGCTTTACCGACATCGATCCCGATTACCAACGTTATTTCTCCGCTGCAGAAAAAGCCGGCCATGCTTTTTTCGACCTGAAACAGTTCACCATCGACCGCTTGATCAAGGCAGGTGTCAGGGCGGAAAATCTCGGTCTTTGCACCTACCCCGACGAAGAGCGATTCTATTCCTATCGCCGCACCACCCATCGCGCCGAACCGGATTACGGACGGCAGATTTCTGCTATCGCTGTTGTGGAGGATTAATATGGCCCTGCATTTCGAGCCCTCGGAATTCGAGGCGCGTCGCGAACGGCTGACCGCGAAGATGGCGGAAGAAAAGCTGGATGCCATGCTGCTGTTTGCGCAGGAAAGCATGTACTGGCTGACCGGTTACGACACCTTCGGCTACTGTTTTTTCCAGACGCTTGTCGTGAAGTCCGATGGCTCCATGACGCTCCTCACACGGGCAGCAGATCTCAGGCAGGCGCGCAATACCTCCACCATCGAAAACATTCTGATCTGGGTCGACAGGCCGAACGCTGACCCGACGCTGGATCTTAAAAATCTGCTGAGCGATCTCGATCTGCTCGGCGCCCGGATCGGTATCGAATACGACACTCACGGTATGACCGGGCGTGTCGCACGCCTCATAGACAATCAGCTCGCCAGCTTTGGCCAGCTTGTCGATGCCTCCTATCTCGTCAGCACACTTCGTCTCGTCAAAAGCCCGGCGGAAATCGTCTATGCAAAACGGGCTGGCGATATGGCCGACGACGCACTTGATGCCGCGATGAAAATCATCGCGCCCGGCGCTGACGAAGCAGACATTCTGGCAGCGATGCAAGGCGCGATCCTGGCACGTGGCGGCGACTACCCCGCCAACGAATTTGTCATTGGCTCTGCCGCGGACGCTCTGCTCTGCCGCTACAAGTCTGGCCGCCGCAAGCTTGACACGACGGATCAGTTGACCCTGGAGTGGGCAGGTGTCAGCGCTCACTATCACACGGCCATGCTGCGAACGGTACTGATAGGCGAACAGGATTTCCGGCAAAAGGAGCTCTACAGCGCCTGCCTGCAAAATCTGACGGCGATCGAAGAAATCCTGCGTCCCGGCAGCACATTCGGCGATGTTTTCGACATGCATGCCCGTGTCATGGATGAACGCGGCCTCACCCGACACCGCCTCAATACCTGCGGTTACTCGCTCGGCACCCGTTTTTCGCCGTCCTGGATGGAGCATCAGATGTTCCAGGCAGGCAACCCACAGGAGATTCAGAAAGACATGACACTGTTTGTGCACATGATCGTGATGGATTCCGACTCGGGCTACGCGATGACGCTAGGCCAGACATATCTGACGACGGACGGCGCCCCGGAGCCCCTGTCACGCCACAGCCTCGATCTTCTGACAGCGTGAGTCTTACTCCACAACCGGCCATTTGACCTGGTAAACCGGCGTGTTTGACAGGAGGGGAGAACCCGCCATACATTGCCGCACCCTGGAAGAATATGGAGCGGAACATGAGAGGCAACATCGCATGAGCCGGACAAGGCTCATTCTCGTCATCCCGGCGCTCGCCCTCATGCTGTCGGCCTGCAACACGACGGAAGCCCTGACACCGCAGGTCGATATTGGCCAAAGCGGGTCCACACCCGTGACCCAGGGTGATCTTGATCAGATGGCCGCCGCCGCAGACAGGGCACCAGCAGGTTCACCAGCGACATCGAGCTCAGTTCGCTCCTATGCGCCACAAAATACGCTGCAGGCTCAGGCACAGGCGCTCTCCAACGGCAATCAATATGGCCAACCAGTCGACCAGAGTCCTCCCCAGCAGCAACCGCAACAGACGGCCTCGCTCGCTCCTTCCGGTTCCTCCGGCGATTCCATTCGCTTTCTGCCCATTATCGGCGCTCCCGTACAGGCGGTCACCCCGCTGTCGCGCCAGCTCGGCGCGGAAGCACGTGCCAAGGGTCTGACGATCCGCGCCTCGAACGACCATTCCGCCGACAATATCCTGAAAGGATACTTCTCCGCCTTCGCTGATGGCAGCAAGGTGAATGTCATTTACGTCTGGGATGTGCTGGATGCGAATGGTGCGCGCCTGCACAGGCTTCAGGGCCAGGAAACAGTGCCTGGCAAGGGCAACGATCCATGGTCGGCCGTCAGTGATCGTGTGATGCAGGATATCGCGGCAAAAACGCTGAATGAATATGTCACATGGAAGCAAGCACAGCGGGGATGAGGCAGTAAAACCGGACAAGTCGCAAAGATTTCACGAAAATCATTGGGAAAGCATGGAGTCCTCTTGCAATCGGAGGCAACAGCGCTATTAAGGCGCGCATGGCAATAGGGCGTGTCCGGCAAAGGTCTTTCGGCCGGGTATTCCTCCCCTTGAACGACGCTTGGTCACGGAAAACCTATCCCGGACCATAGGCGATGGCATGGAAACAGGCGGCCGCAATGAAGGTTTTCGCAGGCAATTCGAACCGGCATCTCGCCGAAGCGATCTGCAAGTATCTCAACGTTCCTCTAGGAAATGCCACTGTAAAGCGGTTTGCTGACCAGGAAATATTCGTAGAAATCGGGGAAAACGTACGTGGTGAGGACGTTTTTGTCGTCCAGTCCACCTCATTCCCGGCAAACGATCATCTGATGGAATTGCTCATCATGATCGATGCCATGCGCCGCTCTTCAGCGAAGCGGATCACGGCGGTTCTTCCCTATTTCGGTTACGCCCGCCAGGACCGTAAGGCCGGCCCCCGCACACCGATTTCCGCCAAGCTTGTCGCCAACCTGATTACTGAAGCGGGTGCTGATCGCGTTCTGACGCTCGATCTTCACGCTGGGCAGATCCAGGGTTTCTTCGACATTCCGACCGATAACCTCTTCGCCGCACCGATCCTAGCCCGCGACGTTAAGGAACACTACGACACCAACAACGTCATGGTGGTTTCGCCTGACGTTGGCGGTGTGGTTCGCGCCCGTGCACTGGCAAAGCGCCTCGACTGTCTGTTGGCTATCGTCGACAAGCGCCGCGACCGTCCGGGCGAATCCGAGGTCATGAACGTCATCGGTGATGTCTCTGGAAAGGACTGCCTCCTGATCGACGACATCGTCGATTCCGGCGGCACGCTTTGCAACGCGGCCGAAGCGCTGCTGAAGAAAGGCGCGACCAGCGTCACCGCTTACATCACGCATGGTGTTCTGTCCGGCGGAGCTGTTGCCCGTGTCGCTTCATCGAAGCTTCGCGAACTCGTCATCACTGACAGCATTCAGCCGACCACCGCCGTTCAATCGGCCCACAATATCCGCGTTGTCACAACGGCAAATCTTTTGGGCGAAGCCATCAACCGTACGGCTCAGGAAGAGTCTGTGTCTGGTCTGTTCGACTGAGACATCGAAGATCAGGTAACAATTTGAAAGGCGGCCATCATTCCGATGCCGCCTTTTTGCTTTTCCGGGGCTGCGACCGGACAGCGCATCGATCGGGGAGCTGAAAGAACGGCTTGTCCAACCCGTTCTCAACATCCAACTGGCGAGACATTTCCGTCAGTCACCACCGATCCTCCACGACACGTGCCGTCGACGGAGCTTCGCGCCATTTCCTTACCGTTTTATGCAAGCCTCAACACGACGAGAACACGGGAAATTTTCGCGTAAAAAGAGAAATATAGTCGTACAATTGCCTCGAAATTTAACGCGTCCGTAAACAATTGTTGCGACGTTTCCGGCACATATTTCAGGGGGGAGAAAACACGATGCCCGGCACGATTCCGTCCAATGGCAAGATCAAGTCATTGTCCATAAAAGCAAAGTTTGCAGCACTGGTCACAGGCGCAACCTTGATTTCCTGTTTGTCCGTAGGACTGATCTCCTATCAGATCGGCAAGGCAGGTCTGATCGACGCCAGCACAATCAGGCTCGAAACGGTTGCAGGAAATCAATCGAAGCAGCTTGACGCATATACATTGCGCGTCGAACAAAGCATTGCCGAACTGTCGCAGAACTCTGCAATTGCACAGGCAACGGAAACGATGACCAACATCATTCCGAGCGAACTGGATGCCGTCGTGCAGGCTTTCCGTCGTGATGGCGTTTCTGAAGAAGAGCGCGCCGCTTTTGACGGTACCGGATTGAAGTTGCTCTACGCCATCCAGCACGCAACCATCAATGGGACCATTGCCAGCGTTTGGCGCAATACCAAGGTCAGTGACATCTACGTAATCGACAAGAACGGTCTGATTGTCTACTCGGTAACCAAGGGCAAGAACTTCCTCACCAATATTTCCGAGCCGCAGAACAGAGCCATCAAGGATCTTTATGATCGCGTCTCTGCGGGGAAAGACGGCATTATCACGACTGCGTCGTTCAGCGGCCAGGGCGCGGACGAATCTGCTTTCGTCGGCATGCCGCTTGCGGTTTCGAACTGGGGACAGATACAGCGAAAAGGCGTCGTGATCATGCGCGTTTCGGCAGACCGGGTTGGCACGATCGTCACGCCGGAAGAAACCGGCAAGAGCATTGACGATGCGCTTCTTCTGAGTGCAGACGGCAAACGCCGCGCGGGCGTCCTGTCCGGCGGTGCGGACGCTCGTGTTCCCGAAAGCCTGGCGGGCCTGTCCGGCTCGGCAAACGCCGGCACGGTCGTCGCAAGCACGCCTGCTGGCAACATGTTCTACGCGTATCGCCCGGTCACCGTTTTCGGCGAAAAGCATTTACTCGCGATCGGCCAGCAGGAGAGCAAGGTTCTCGCGGCTGCCAACAATCTCGCCTTCTGGGCGACGCTGGCAACACTCGCAGTCCTGGCCGCCATGACCCTCATCGGCATCGCCGTTTCCGCAGGCCTCACAAAGCCGCTGACCGGCCTGGCAAACCTCATGGAACGCCTGAACGGCGGCGAAAACAACATCGAGATCAAGGCTGTCGCACGCGGCGACGAAATTGGCACAATGGCCCGCGCACTGGAATCCTTCCGCCGGGGCATCCTTGATAAGCTGCGCATGGAAGACGAAGCCGCCCGCAAGGGAGAGGAACTCGACGAAGAACGCTCCCAGCGCGAAATGGAAAAGGCGAGAAGCGCCAAGGAGCTGGAAGAAGCCGTCAGTGCTCTTGCAAAGGGTCTCGCCAACCTCGCCGCCGGCAGGCTCGATCTGCGGATCGAGAAAGCCTTTGTTCCGTCCCTTGACCATCTGCGCATCGATTTCAACAATTCGATGGCGGGTCTGGAAACGACAATCGCCAATATCGATCACAGCGCCAGCGCCATTCGTGCCGGCTCGAGCGAACTCAAGAGTGCCTCGGAAGACCTGTCTCGTCGCACGGAACGGCAGGCCGCTGCCCTTGAGGAAGCTGCGGCAGCACTGGGCGACATGACGAAGGCCGTCAACAATTCTCTCGAACGTTGCAACGTGGCGGTCGAAGCAACAGCCGACACTATGCAGGACGCACACAAGTCTACAGCCGTGGTGAAGGAAGCCATCGTCGCGATGGAACGGATCGAAACCTCATCGTCCAAGATCCGCCAGATCATCGATGTCATCGATCAGATCGCGTTCCAGACCAACCTTCTGGCTCTGAACGCCGGCGTCGAAGCTGCGCGTGCCGGCGAAGCAGGCAAGGGCTTTGCTGTCGTTGCACAGGAAGTCCGCGAACTCGCGCAGAAATCCGCCGCTGCGGCCCGCGATATCACCCAGCTGATCGCAACCTCGGCAGGTGATGTAGAAAGTGGCGTTGCGCTGGTTCTGCGCACCGGCGAAAGCCTGGAACAGATTCAGGGCCGCATTCAGTCCGTCAACGATCAGATCGTGGCGATCGCCGCCGCGTCACGCGAACAATCGGGACGCCTTGGTGAAATCAACGCTTCGGTCAACGAACTCGATCAGGTCACACAGCAGAATGCCGCCATGGTCGAGGAAACAACTGCCTCCGCCTTCTCGCTGGCAAGCGAGGCCGACGGCCTGACCGAACAGGTTGGACAGTTCTCGGTTGGCTCCGGTCATCAGAATGAGCGCCGCTACGCCGCTTGACGGCGACCACGCCTAGAAATCTTTAAAAGAGGCCGGACACTTTCGTGTCCGGCCTCTCTCTTTCGGGCAGGGATTTCAAATTGTCTGAGCCGGGCTCCCAGGAGCCTTGAGCCCCTGGGAGCTTGCCGGCGACCACCGCCGCCGGCCCCGGGGAGGAGATCAGAAGAAACCGACCTTGTTCGGGCTATAGGAAACAAGAAGGTTCTTGGTCTGCTGATAATGATCGAGCATCATCTTGTGGGTCTCGCGACCAATGCCCGACTGCTTGTAACCACCGAAGGCGGCACCCGCCGGATAGACGTGGTAGCAATTTGTCCAGACACGGCCGGCCTCGATGCCACGACCGGCACGATAGGCAACGTTGGTATCACGGCTCCACACGCCAGCGCCCAGGCCGTAGACGGTGTCGTTGGCGATTTCGAGCGCCTCTTCCACTGTCTTGAAGGTCGTCACAGAAACGACGGGTCCGAAGATTTCCTCCTGGAAGACCCGCATCTTGTTGTTGCCTTCAAAGACCGTTGGCTGGATGTAGAAACCATCCTTCAGATTGCCGGAAAGCGATTTCTTGTCGCCGCCAGCAAGCACCTTCGCGCCTTCTTTCTTGCCGATTTCCAGATAGCTCATGATCTTGTCGAACTGCTCTTGCGAAGCCTGCGCACCGATCATGGTGGAGTTGCTGAGGGGATCGTCCTGCGTGATTGCAGCAACGCGCTTCAGTGCCTTTTCCATGAAGCGATCATAGATGGACTCATGCACCAGAGCACGAGACGGGCACGTGCAGACCTCACCCTGGTTGAGCGCGAAGAAGGCGAAACCTTCGAGCGCCTTGTCGAGGAAGGCATCATCTTCATCCATGACATCGGCAAAGAAGATGTTCGGCGATTTGCCGCCCAGTTCCAGCGTGATGTTGGTCACATTGTCAGCCGCATAACGCATGATTTCCTTGCCGACCGACGTGGAGCCGGTGAAGGCGATCTTGGCAATGCGGTTGCTTTGCGCCAGTGGCTTGCCGGCTTCCGTGCCGAGACCGTTGACGATGTTGATGACACCAGGCGGCAGAAGGTCCTCGATCAGTTCCATCACCACCAGAATGGATGCTGGTGTCTGTTCGGCAGGCTTGAGCACGACGCAGTTGCCGGCAGCGAGAGCTGGCGCAAGCTTCCAGGCCGCCATCAGGATCGGGAAGTTCCACGGAATGATCTGACCGACGACGCCCAGCGGCTCATGGAAATGATAGGCAACGGTATCATTGTCGATCTGGCCGATCGTGCCCTCCTGCGCGCGAATGCAGCCTGCGAAATAACGGAAGTGATCGATCGTCAGCGGAATATCCGCGTTGGTGGTTTCACGCAGCGGCTTGCCATTATCCCAGGTCTCCGCCCGGGCAATGAGATCGAGATTGTCCTCGATGCGTTGCGCGATCTTGAGAAGAATGTTGGAGCGTTCGGTCACGCTCGTCTTGCCCCACTTCTCCCGCGCCTGGTGCGCGGCGTCGAGGGCAAATTCGATATCGGACGCATCCGAGCGTGGGACTTCACAAATCTTCTGTCCGGTCACTGGCGACAGATTATCCATGTAGCGGCCGGATTTCGGTTCGACCCACTTGCCGCCAACATAGTTGCCATACTTCAGCTTGAACGGCGCCTCGCCAGCCTTTTGCTGAACCTGAATATTCATGATTTCATCCTCCCTGATGAAAAACGATCCGTTGCAGACCGCATGGGAAGAAGGTGGTCTCCTATCGTGACATTTGGTAGAGGGGCGGCGAGGTTCCGCACCGCACAGTGTTTCACATCTGCGACAAAGCGGCCTTGCGGAGAACGCAAGACCGCTTTTGCGGGTCCAGAGTTAAGAAATGTCAGTGAACGGCGAGCTTTTTCATCTTGCGATGAAGGGTCGCACGGCTGATCCCCAGCAAGGAAGCAGCCTGCGTAACATTGCCGTTTGTGCGCGAAAGAACCCGGCGCAGCGCGGCTCTTTCCGCTTCGGCGAGATCAGAGCCGCCGTCATGTCGCTGCTCGTGAAGTATGTCGGCAGCGGGCACGCCCTGGGCAATTTTCCCATCATCCAGCTTGAGCGCAATTCTCGCAGCACTCGTTGCACCAAGAACAAGATCGTCCTGATCGACCGCAAGCAGCGAGAGCGACGCACCCGAACCAGTTGGCACAATCACGATACGAGCACCCGGGAAAGCCCGACGGAAAAGATTGCCCTCTATCCGTTGCGCTGCATCCTTGACTGCCTGGGTCACGAAAGAGAACGTCATTTCATCAATGTCGTTACGGCACGTCGAAATATCGAGGGCGCCCGTCACCCTCCCCGTATGATCGCGGATGGGAGCAGTGGTGCAGCTCAGTCGGGTGTTGGACGTGAAGAAGTGCTGGTCGCGATAAACGACAACTGATCGCTCATCGACAAGCGCTGTTCCGATACCATTTGTCCCGACGCTTTGTTCGCTCCACACCGCTCCTGACCATAAACCAAGGGCACGGAAATCGCGATCATCTCCCGCCGCGCCGCGCCGTTCCAGCGCAACCCCCTCGGCATCCGTCAGCAACAGACAACATCCCGACCTGCCGACACTCTGGAATATACGGTCGAGTTCCTCAGTACTTTCGGCAATAAGGCCGGCAGCACTTTCCCGCGCACGGCGAAACTCGCTGTCGGTCAGGAAAAGAGGCTTGCGATTTTCTTCCGGGGCAAGGTGATGTTTCACCATGCAGCGACGCCATGAGGCGACAATTGGAGAGCTCGCGGCGGCGGAACGGTGTCGCGCGATTTCATACACGCGGTCTGCATGGGCAAGGTCAGATGACATGCGCTCCTCCCAAAGCTTTTGGGCAATGTGCGCTGTAAGCCTTCACGTTTCAATAAAAAACTTTGCGAGCGCAGGCTCGCCAGGTTTTCTCGTTCAGCTTGCGGCGCGATAACGCAGGTCGTCAAGGCCCGCCTGATCGTCCGAAGACTGCAGGTCATCACCCACGAGATTGGCGATCGAGGTCACAGGGCCAGGTTTACCGAAGAAGAAGCCCTGCACCTGCAGGCAACCTTCTCGGCGCAGGAACTCTATATGAGCCTGCGTCTCAACCCCTTCGGCCAGAACCGGAATGTTCAAGCTGTGCGCCAGGATAAGCGTCGAACGGACGATGGCCTCGGACTGCACATTCGTCGAGAGGCCGTCGATAAACGCACGGTCGATCTTGATCTTGTCGAAGGGGAAACTCTGCAAGGTCGAAAGCGAGGAATAACCGGTACCGTAGTCGTCCATGGCAATTTTCACACCCAACGCTTTCAGTCGGCGAATGGTCGTCAGGGCATGGCGATGGTCGGCAATGATACTGCCCTCGGTGATTTCGAGTTCCAGCCGCGCTGGCTGAAGCCCCGTCTTGCGTAAAATCCTGTCCACCTTGTCGGGAAAGTCGTTGTCGGCCAGCTGCTGTGGCGCCACGTTGACGGCGACCGAAAGCGCCTTTTTCCAACGCGCGGCCTGTGTGCAAGCTTCCGCCAGCACCCATTCACCCAACTCAACAATGAAACCATTCTGCTCGGCAATCGGAATGAAATCGGCAGGGGAGATCATGCCGCGTGTCGGATGCTTCCAGCGCAAAAGCGTCTCGAAACCGACAATGCTGCCGGTATTGGTATCATTCTGCTGCTGATAATAGAGCTCGAACTCGTTGTTCTCCAGACCGGCACGCATGGCGATTGCAAGTGCATTGCGCTCGCGGGCCGCATCGTCCATCGACTTGTCGTAGAAGCAGATCGTTTCTGCGATGCCATTCTTGGCGCGGTACATGGCCACATCGGCCTGGGCTATCAGGGTATCGGCATCGACCGAACTGCTGTTGCGAACAGAAATGCCGACGCTCGCCCCGACGGTGAAAGAATGACCATTCCACTCGACCGGTGTGTTGATCTGCTCGATCAGCCGTTTGGCAAACTCCGTGCCATCTGCACGGGTGTAATAAGCTTTGGTCAGCGCCACGAACTCGTCACCGCCCATACGCGCCAGGAACTCGCCCGACCTCAACACGGAACTCGCCCGGTCTGCAATCGTGCGCAGCACCGCGTCTCCCGCCGCATGGCCGTGCACATCATTGATTTCCTTGAAGCGGTCAAGGTCGATCGACAACAGTGCAATATGCGCGCCGGTGGACACGTCACGCGTAAAGCGGGTGAGATGTTCGATAAATGCCGCACGGTTTGGAATGCCGGTCAGTGGATCGTGAAGCGACAGATGCCGATAACGCGCCACTGCCTGCTGCGTTGATTGAGCATCGATCACGTAGGTCGACAAGCCCAGTGCAAAAAGCAGCACAGTCACTCCGATCGCTCCTCCTCCCATAAGTGCGGGCGAAAGGAGGCTCTCTTCAATGACAATCCGGGGATCGAACTCGAACGTCATCGATGCCATGCCGGTATAGTGCATCGACGCGATCGCCAGAATGAGAAAGGCGACGGCGGAATGTTTACAGAACCAGTTGATGGGACGGGCAATGCGGTTAACAGCCAAGGCGCCGAAGACAGCGCCAAGGATCAGCGATGCGATGACGTAGCTCTTGTTCCACTGGATGAAGCCCTGGACGTTATAGGCTGCCATGCCGGTGTAATGCATCGCCGCAATACCAAGGCCGACAATTGCACCACCGGCTTCGACGAAGGCACTTCTTCCACCATAGGCGGAAATGCCAAGCCCCGTCGTCATGGTCACGATGGCGATGACCAGCGAAAACCCGGTCAATGTCGGATCATAACCGACAGTGCCGGCCGCGATATATCCGAGCATCGCAACGAAGTGGGTTGTCCAGATGGTTGCACCACCATTGACGCCGGCCAGAAACAACCAGCTCACCTTCTGCACGCCAGACGCGACTCTGACGCGTGAGAACAACCTCATCGTAACGAAGCTGCCCAGAATACAAACGATCACGGCGGCGGCCGTGTAGCGGATGTCATGATCGATGATCAGGCAGTATAGAACCAGAAGCATTATTGTCTTGCACCAACGGAATGTCGGCGACACTTATCATTCATCAAGTTTGCGCTTGGTTTATGCACATGGCTAAGCATTGATTAAAAAAATCGGCCAAGAACACTATAGACGCAGGATCGGTATTGGCGCAGTTCGAGTCTGGCGATGCAGCCTTGTCATTGCGGCTGTTTTGTACTATAGCGCCCGCACCCGTGCAGACACCCTTGGAGGCAACGCGGGCGGGATGACCTGATGGCCATCTCCAGTTCAAGCCAAAAACAGGCATGAACTCTCCATATAACCTCGAAAGGAAATGCCATGAGCAAAGAATCGTATGAGCTCAAGGCCGAGGCGCGCGAACGAGTTGGTAAGGGGTCCTCTCGTGAACTTCGCCGCAACGGTTTGATTCCCGCTGTCATCTACGGTGACAAGCAGGCCCCAATTTCTATCGCCCTGTCGACCAAGGAAGTAACGCAGCGCATTCACGCTGGCGGCTTCATGACGACGATCGCGACCATCGACTTCGACGGCCAGAAGATCAAGGTTCTCCCGAAGGATTACCAGCTTGATCCGGTTCGCGACTTCACGATGCACGTCGACTTCCTGCGCGTTTCCGGCAATGCTGCCGTTAACGTTGAAGTTCCGGTTCACTTCGTCAACGAAGACAAGTCGGACATCAAGATCGGCGGCGTTCTGAACATCGTCCGTCACACGGTCGAACTGCACTGCCCGGCAACCGATATCCCGGAATTCATCACGGTTGATCTCGCTGGCCTGAAGATCGGCGACAACGTTCACATCTCGAACGTTAAGCTGCCGAAGAACGTTACGCCGGTTATCGACCGCGACTTCACGATCGCAACGATCGTTGCTCCGGCCGCTGGCGTTGCTGAAGAAGCAACCGAAGAAGCTTCCGGCGAGTAATTGACGGGACCGAAAGGTCCTGATCGCCTTGCTTATGAAGACCCGTTCCGTTCGCGGAGCGGGTTTTTTTGTGTTTTGTGAACCTTAAATCGAAACCCCTTTTCTATCCCGCGCGAACGCTGCAGCGTTTCAGCATCGATTAATAATTCCATGAAACGATGCGATTGCTCTCACCCAGCACCGGACGCCAAGAAAAACAATGACCTGTCTGTTTTCTCATTCAGGTTTTCAAGGACGACCGGAAAGGTGAGACGCGTAATTCAGGGGCAAAGGGTAACGACAATCAAACATGGCTCATTCCGTCGAAAGTCGCTTCATCGCGATTGTCTCCGGGGCACTTCTCACGGTCGTTGCTCCCCTCTTCACGCTCCTGCTGACGCTCTCCTATCACGAAGCCATTCGTAGCCAGCGCGATCACCTTGAAATACTGCTGACCACGAACACGCAGGCCCTTGCACGCCCCCTGTGGGATCTGGATGATGACACCATCAACCAGATCACCGGAACGCTTGTCTCAGACCCCATGGTAAAGATGGTGGAGGTCAAGGACACGTCTGGACAGCTCGACATCGTCCAGACCGCGGGCGACGACGCTGTCGAAGATACGGTTTCGACATCCCGCACGGTTATCTACAAGACGTCGGGGGGCGCGATCACGGTCGGACAGCTGATCGTTCACTATCAGAGCCTCAGCCTGTTCACGTCCCTCAGCCAGATGGAAATGGCGTTCATTACCATTTTCATTCTGGCGATTCTGACGATCGTGCTCGCAGCCATTGTCGGCAACCGCTTCATGGTCATTCGGCCGCTGATGCGATTGGCAGCGGCCATCGAAGCGACACGGCGTCTTGGCTCGCGCCACCACGTCGACTGGCGCTCGAAGGACGAAATCGGCCGGCTGGCTAAAAGCTTCAACGAAATGCAGACCCAGCTCGAAAAAGAAGAGCTGGAGATCAAGAATGCCCATGAACGCAAGATCGAGATCTACAACCGCACGCCCGCCATGCTCTTCTCTCTCGACCGGCAGGATCGGGTCGCGGCTGTTAGTGACTATTGGGTCCAGGTAAGCGGTTACAGCCGCGCAAAAGCACTGGGTCTGGATTTTGCCGATCTCATTCATCCGGAAGATCGGCCACTCTTCAAGACGCGCAAGACTGCGTTCGAGGCTGTGGATGCCACGGGACAGATGGGCATTACGCTGCGCTTCCGTTGCGGCGACGGCCGCACCATGGATATCCTTATTCTCGAAAAAGAACTCCACTCCAGCGCAGTGACGCAATCGGACACACGGCTTTGCGTCATGACTGACGTGACCGAACTGCGCCAGTCGGAAAAGCGCAATCGGCAGCAGGCCATTTCCGATCACCTGACAGGCCTTTTCAATCGCCAGGGCTTCGAGGCAATCCTGGACACCCAAATCCGCGAGGCGGACAAGAATGGAACGGAACTCGCGTGCCTTTTCATCGACCTCGACCGGTTCAAGGCAATCAATGACAGTCTCGGCCACGCCATAGGCGATGCCGTCCTCAAGGAGTTCACGCTGAAGCTTGAACCTTTGCTCACCGCTGACGATAGCGCGTCGCGGCTGGGCGGTGACGAGTTTGCCATTCTGCTTGCCGGCGAAAATGCTGCCGAGCGCGCCTCCAAATTCAGCGACCGTATCTGCTCGATTCTGGATACGCCTTTCGACATTGACGACAACAGCATCCGTATGAGCGCCAGTATTGGCATGGCGATCTACCCGGTTCACGCGTCGAGCGCCGCTGAACTTCTGCAGAATGCCGATATGGCGATGTATACACGCAAAAGGGCCGGCAAGAACGGATCGCAAATGTTCGACCCGTCCATTACCGACCGGGCACGCGAACACGCGGAGATGGAACGCGATATCGAACAGGGCTTGGCGGAGGGCTGGTTTGAACCATATTTCCAGCCGATCCTGGATCTTGCAACGGGCCAGACGGCAGGCTTTGAAGCCTTGATGCGCCTCAATCATCCGGAAAAAGGGCTGCTGCCCCCCGCCGCCATCGTCAGCCTTGCGGAGGAAAACGGTACGATCAATCGGATCGGAAACACGATCCTCGACCTTTCGATTGCCAATCTGGCCGAGATATCGCGCATCCCCGGAATGGAGAATTCCTATGTGGCGGTTAATTTCTCACCGCTGCAATTTGAACCGGGACTTCCCACACGTATTGCCGGCGTTCTTCATCGCTACGGCATCCGCCCATGTCGCCTCGTCATCGAGATAACCGAAGCGGTCATCATGAAGGATGATCCGCAAATCCGGGCGATCCTCGACGCCATTCATCAATTGGGCTGCCGGATCGCTCTCGACGATTTTGGCACGGGTTATTCGTCCTTGAGTTACCTCAGCCGTTTCCCGGTCGATATCGTCAAGATCGACCAGTCGTTTACGCGTTCGATCTGCGAGGAAACCGTCGAGGTAAAACAAAGAAGTCGCATGCTGATCGAGGGCATCGCTGCCATATCGCACAAGATGAACTGCATCGTCGTGGCAGAGGGTATCGAAACCGAGGAGCAGAAGGCACTTCTTCTGTCAATTGGTGCGGACTGTGGTCAAGGTTATCTGTTTGCAAGGCCACAACCGGTTCCCGCCGTCATCGACGACCTGAACCGTGATCGACTTGTCGACAGCGTATCGGTCCGGCAGGCATGAGATCGAAAGGAGCGGGTTTGATGCGATTGATCTTGTTGCCCCTGATCTGCCTCGCGCTTGCCCATCCTGTCAGTGCGGCAACACTGTTTCTCACCACGGAGATCTATCCTCCCTATAACGTCCGGTCCGCCGATGGCGGCGTGGAAGGCGTCTTCATCGATCAGCTCAAAATCCTGCTCGATGAAACAGATACGGATTATCAGGTCAGTGTGATGCCGTGGGCGAGAGCCATTGCGCTTGCCAGAACACAAAGCATGCATTGCGCCTTCGCCGCCGCGCGGACACCGGAGCGGGAAAATCAGTTCAAGTGGGTTTCTCCGATCCTGACTGACAAGAATATCCTCATCGCCAAAAGCACGACGCCGATCGACTCCACAAGTCTCGACAAGATGAGGAAATACCGGGTCGGCACCCAGCGCGGCGACTATACGGAAAAACTGCTGCAATCGCTCGGGTTTGCAAACATCGATCTCGGTGCGGACTTTTCCATCACGTTGAACAAGTTGAAAGCCGGGCGCATAGATCTGATGCCCATGTCCGAATTTACCCTCGGGAGCTTGCCGGCGGGCGAGTTCAAGGAGGTCATGACCTTTTCAAAACAGCAGTTTGGCTTGGCATGCCACAAAAGCGTGCCTGATACCTTGATAAAAAAACTGCAGGCTCGCCTTAACACACTGATCGCCGATGGCAGACAGCAGAAACTCTTCGACCGCTATAACCTAAACTCTCGCTGATTGCGCGACAGGACACAAAGAGGTTGACAGCGGCGGCATTTCGGGGTGGTGACAGGCGAGAAAACCAGTCAGAACGCGGACAGCCCCCCATGAAGATCATTGCAGGATTAGGTAACCCCGGCGCGCAATATGCGGGTAACCGACACAATATCGGCTTCATGGCCGTCGATGCCCTGCAACGTCTGCCGTCTTTTGCCCCCTGGTCGAGAAAATTCAAGGCAGAGATTTCCGAAGGAGAGATCGACGGCGAGAAAGTGCTGTTGATGAAGCCCCTTACCTATATGAACCTCTCCGGTGAGGCTGTGGGGGAAGCAATGCGCTTCTTCAAGCTCAAGCCCGCCGACATTATCGCTATCCACGACGAACTGGACCTGCCGGCCGGCCGCAGCCGGATCAAGATCGGTGGCGGACATGGCGGGCACAACGGCCTCAAGTCGCTCGATGCCCATTGCGGCAAGGAATATCGCCGCCTGCGCCTTGGCATCGGTCATCCGGGAGACAAGGAGCGTGTCCACGGGCATGTTCTGGGTGACTTCGCCAAGGCCGATGCAGTTTGGCTCGACCCGCTGCTCGACGCCATTGCCGACAACGCTGCCATGCTGATCAAGGGCGAAGATTCGCAGCTTATGAACAAGCTGGCTCTCGCCACTGGCAGCAAGCCGGAAAACGAGAAGCCCGCCAAGACAGCGAAACCTGCCGCGCAATCGCATATTCACCAGGCCAGAAACAGCGCTCAGCCCAAAAAGCTGCCGGAGACTGGCCCCATGGCAGAAATGCTGAAGAAGATGTTCGGCAAGAAAGACTGAGGAAGCGACACGCTTGGGGTCATTCCTCCGGCTCGGTGGTGAACATCAGCGGAAATCCCGCCTGCTTGCCAAGATCATTCGCCTCCTTTGCTTTTGTCTCGGCGATATCACGCTCACAGACAACCACAACCGAACTGCCGAAACGATGTGCCGTCATCATGACGCGATGGCCGGTTTCCTCGCTCATGCGAAACACCGCTTTGAGGACGATGGTCACAAAGTCGCGCGGCGTGTAATCGTCATTCAACAAAATGACCTTATATAGCTTCGGCCGCTCAAGCTTTGGTTTCGTCTTCGGTTTTGGTTTGAGATCGACAGCGTTGTCACTCATGGGAAGTCCCCGTTGATGACGAAAAGACCGGACGCTTGGCCGACGCATATTGCGCCGCGACCGCTATATCGGCAAGTCTGCCAAGAGCGGACGCCCGAAATTCAGCACCATTCCGCCGCTTTGTCCGGACAAATCAGGCGCCGGGCTTGACCTTGCCCCGCCCATTCCGCAAAAGGCTCCCAACGAATTCTTTCAAACGGACAGGTTTCAAGCCATGGGCTTCAAATGCGGTATCGTCGGGCTGCCGAATGTCGGCAAGTCCACCCTCTTCAACGCGCTGACGAAAACGGCTGCCGCACAGGCAGCCAACTATCCTTTCTGCACGATCGAGCCCAACACTGGTGAAGTGGCTGTTCCAGATCCCCGCATGAAAGTGCTGGCGGATATTGCCAGCTCCAAGGAAATCATCCCGACCCGCATTTCATTCGTCGATATCGCCGGCCTGGTGCGCGGTGCATCGAAGGGCGAAGGTCTCGGCAACAAGTTCCTTGCCAACATCCGCGAAGTCGATGCAGTGGTACATGTTCTGCGCTGCTTCGAAGATGACGACATTACCCACGTCGAGGGCCGCATCAATCCGGTCGGCGATGCCGAGACGATTGAAACAGAGTTGATGCTCGCTGACCTTGAGAGCCTCGAACGCCGCGTCGAACAGACCCGCAAGCGTGCCACCTCCAAGGATAAGGAATCGCTTGCGCAGCTTCCTGTCATGGAAGCGGTCATTAAGCTGCTGAATGAAGGCAAGCCTGCCCGCCTGCTGTTGAAGACGCTGGCCGCAGACGAGATCGAAGTGCTGAAGGGTCTGAACCTTCTCACCTCGCACCCGGTTCTTTACGTCTGCAACGTCGCTGAAGCCGACGCTGTCGATGGCAACGAGCACACCAAGGCCGTCGCCGAAATGGCCAAGGCGCAGGGCGCGGAATGTGTGATCATTTCTGCGGCTATCGAAGCCGAAGTCGCGCAGCTTCCTGAAGAAGAAGCCAAGGAATTCCTGTCTGCTCTCGGTCTGGAAGAAGCAGGTCTCGACCGCCTCATTCGTGCCGGTTACCACCTACTCGACCTCATCACCTACTTCACCGTCGGTCCGAAAGAATGCCGCGCCTGGACGATCGTTCTCGGCACCAAGGCGCCGCAGGCAGCAGGTGTCATTCACACGGATTTCGAACGCGGCTTCATTCGCGCCTTCACCATCGGCTATGACGATTACGTTGCCTTCAAGGGCGAAGTCGGCGCCAAGGAAGCTGGCAAGGGCCGTGACGAAGGCAAGGAATACGTGGTTCAGGACGGCGACGTCATCCATTTCCGCTTCAACACCTGACACACCGGGCATTTCCGGACATTCCGTCCAACAGGAAGTCATAAAGCTTGCGCCGCCCTCCGGGCGGCGTTCTTGTTTGTGATGTTGCATTCTCCCGCCCGAATGATTTGACCTTTACGTAAAAGGCAAAATCATCTTAGATGCCGCCGTATTGACTGTGCACAGGAGGAGAACATGGCACCGGTCGCGACATATGCCTACGAGGATTTTTCTGCAGGGCGGGAATTTCCCCTAGGGCCGCAGCCGATTTCAGCAGCAGATATCATTGAGTTTGCCAGCGAATTCGACCCCCAACCCATGCATCTTTCAGAGGAGGCTGGTCGCGCCAGCATTCTTGGCGGGTTGGCGGCCTCAGGCTGGCACACATGCAGCCTGTTGATGCGCATGATGGCGGACAGCTACATCATCAATTCGACGTCGCAGGGCAGCCCCGGCATCGATTATGTCGAGTGGAAAAAACCGGTACTGGCCGGCGATACACTCACTGGCAAATCCATTGTCCTGGAACAGCGCACGTCCAGCTCACGCCCCGGCATCGGGCTCGTGAAATTCAGGCACGAACTCTACAACCAGCGCGGCGACTTGGCAGCCCACGGAGAAAACACAGTCATGTTCAAAATGCGCTTAAACGGAGGTGTTGCAGCATGAGACTGGCGGAACTCTCTCCCGTTGGTGAGCGTGTCAGACTCGATACGCTGCACTTTTCCGCTGACGACATCATTCGTTTTGCCGAAAAATTTGACCCGCAGCCATTTCACCTGGATGCGACGGCGGCGAAGAACAGTGTTTTCGGCGCCCTGTGCGCGTCCGGTTGGCACACCAGCGCCGGTTGGATGAAGACCTTTCTTAGCCATTGGGCAAAAGAGGTAAAACGCCTGAAACAGGAGGGCATCGAGCCGCCCAAACTTGGCCCCTCACCCGGATTTCGCAAGCTGCAATGGAAGAAGCCGGTCTATGCCGGAGACGACGTCACCTATTTCGTTACCCTGGTCGACACGCGACCCCTGGCATCAAAACCCGGTCTGCTGCTCAACACCACTTTTAACGAAGGCGTCAATCAGGCCGGAGAAACGGTGATTTCGTTTGAAAGCGGCGTTCTGGAATTTGAATAAATTCTTGCCCTGCGCGCCGATGGGCGCGCAGGGTGGATTTCGTATCAGTGACCTGAAAATTCGACCAGCGTCCGCACTTCAACGCCAAGGTCTTCCAGTTTCTTGCGTCCGCCAAGATCAGGCAGGTCAATTACGAAGCATGCGGATACGATGTCCGCTCCCATCTGCCGCAAAAGCTTCACGGCCCCTTCCGCCGTTCCACCGGTTGCGATGAGGTCATCCACCAGAATAACCTTTTCACCGGGCTGCACGGCATCCACATGCATTTCCATCTCGTCGACGCCATATTCGAGGCTGTAGGCAACGCGAACGGTGGTGTGAGGCAGCTTGCCTTTTTTACGGATCGGCACGAAACCGGCCGAAAGCTGATGAGCAACAGCGCCGCCGAGGATGAAGCCGCGTGCTTCCATCCCGGCAATCTTGTCGATTTTCGTCCCCGCATAAGGCTGCACCAGTTCGTCTACGGCCCGCCGGAACGCGCGTGGATTGCCAAGCAGCGTGGTGATGTCACGGAAAATGATGCCCGGCTTCGGATAGTCGGGAATGGAACGAATGGCAGCGGAAAGCTCCGAAGCGATGACGGTCATGGTATGTCCAATTAATATGGGAAATGGATCAGAAGGTTCGCGCTACCCTATCAATTCGGCGGCGACGTACCAACTAAAAAGGACAACGGCTTACGCGACCTGCTCCATGCCAGCGATCCGCCCCCATGAAGGACAAACATCTTCGAAGGAATGAGACTGTGGTCTCAGCCCCTCGTCAGCCTTGTCGTCGAAACAACCGAAGACGAGGGCAACGGTCGGCGCGTCATCGATGGCGCCCAGCGTGCTGCCGCAGGCAGCGCAGAATGCACGGCTGGAATAGTCGGAAGAACGATAGGTGGCTGGCATGCCTCCAGCGCCGGTCCACCGCACAGCATCCTTGGCATACTCCACCCACACTAGGCTCGCAGCACCCGAATGACGCTGGCATATATCGCAGGAACAACTATGCCGGTTGGCCGCCTCGCCACTCGCCTCAAACCGGATGGCACCGCAAAGGCAGCCGCCACAACGTGTTATACTCATTGAACGTTCTCCTGCTGCACAGCGCATGAAAAAGCCCCCATGCGATCATGGGGGCCAAATCCTCTTCATTGATCCCATCTGTTCGGATCAATGTTCCTTGTTCGCGTAGACCGATTTCTTGGTGAGGTAGACCAGAGCGGTAAAGATGAACAGGAACACCATGACCATGAAGCCGGTGCGCTTGCGATCTTCCAGATGCGGCTCAGCGGCCCACATCAGGAATGCGGAAACATCCTTGGAATACTGGTCGACCGTCTGTGGCGTGCCATCGTCATATGTCACCTGATCGGCGCTGATCGGCGGCGCCATTTTCAGCGCGGTTGCACCAACGAAATACGGGTTGAAATGCGTGCCTTCCGACAGCGTGTAATCCGAACCGTCCGGGTTTTTTATTCCTGCCGGTGCATCCTGATAACCGGTCAGCAGCGCATGGATGTAATCGGGGCCGCCTTCCTGATAACCACCGACGATCGGGATCATGTCGATGAGGAACTGCGGAAAACCACGTTCGACGCCACGTGCCTTGGCCAGCAGCGACATATCAGGCGGAGCGGCTCCACCATTGGCTGCAGCCGCCGCCTCATGGTTCGGGAACGGCGATGGGAAATGATCCGAAGGCACGGCCTTGCGGTTAAACATCTCGCCGTCGGCATTCGGGCCGTCCTGAACCTCGTATTCACCAGCGAAAGCCTTCACCTGATCTTCCGAGTAGCCCAGATCCTCCAGCGTACGGAAGGAAACGAGGCTCATCGAATGACAGGCGGAACAGACTTCCTTGTAGACCTTCAGGCCACGCTGAAGCTGGCCCTTGTCATATTTTCCGAATGGCCCGGCAAAGGACCAGCTCTGCTCTTCAGGCTTGATAACCGGGAAATGATTTCCGGCGATCGCATGCGTGGTCTGGGCGGCAAGATCGTGGCTTTCTTCCGCCGCAGAGGTGACAGAGACTGAGCCGGTAAGGGCGGCGATCAGCGCGATGCTCGTGAGAAGCTTTTTCATTGTCGTCATCCTTCCTTCGCGATCACGCTTCGGCAGCCGCAGAAGCGGCCGACTTCTTGCCGCTCTTTTCGAGAACGGCTTCGGTAATCGAGTTCGGAATACGCCGGGGCGTTTCGACAAGGCCGAGGATCGGCATGATGACGAGGAAGAAACCGAAGTAATAAAGCGTGCCGAGCTGCGAATAGCCGACATAGTTGCCCTTCAGGTCGCCACCGAAAATCAGACCGATCAGACCGCTGCCTTCAGCAGGGCGCGAGCCCAGCCAGCCAAGTAAGATCGCATTGACCACGAACAGCCAGAAGAACATCTTGTACCACGGCCGATAGACGGCAGAACGGACACGCGACGTATCGAGCCAAGGCAGAAAGAACAGCACGACGATCGCACCGAACATCACGAGAACGCCACCCAATTTGGAATCGATGATCCAGATATTGAAAGTGATGGCGCGCAGCATGGCGTAGAACGGCAGGAAGTACCATTCGGGCACGATATGTGCCGGTGTCTTCAACGGATCTGCCATGATGTAGTTGTCAGGGTGACCGAGGAAGTTTGGCATGTAGAACACGAACCAGGCATAACCGATCAGGAACACAGAGACGCCAAGCGCGTCCTTCAACGTCGCATAAGGCGTGAACGGAACCGTATCGGTCTTGCTTTTCACTTCAACGCCGGTCGGGTTTGTCTGACCGGTCACGTGCAAAGCCCAGATGTGCAGGATCACGACGCCCGCGATCATGAAGGGCAGCAGGTAGTGTAGCGCAAAGAAGCGGTTCAGCGTCGGCTGATCCACGGCAAAACCACCAAGCAGGAACTGCTGAATCCACTCGCCCACGGCCGGGAAAGCCGTGAAGAAGCCGGTGATAACGGTTGCGCCCCAGAAGGACATCTGACCCCAGGGCAGAACATAGCCCATAAAGCCCGTTGCCATCATCAGCAAGAAGATGACACAGCCGAGAATCCAGAGAATCTCGCGCGGCGCCTTGTAGGAGCCGTAGTAGAGACCACGGGCAATGTGAAGATAAACGGCGATGAAGAAGAAGGATGCGCCGTTTGCATGCATGTAACGCAACAGCCAACCGTGGTTGACGTCGCGCATGATCTTTTCAACGGAATTGAAGGCAACCGTCGTTTCCGCAGCATAGTGCATGGCAAGCACTACACCCGTCAGGATCTGCACCAGCAGCATGACGGACAGCATAGCCCCGAACGTGTAGGCGTAGTTCAGGTTACGCGGGACCGGATAGGCAACGAAGCTGTCATAGATCATGCGCGGCAAAGGAAGCCGCGAATCGATCCACCTCTCGATGCCGGTGGACGGTTGATAACTGGAATGACCACTCATGAATATCTGTCCCCTTATCCGATCTTGAGTACGGTATCGGATGTGAATGCAAATGTCGGAATCGCAAGGTTCTGCGGCGCCGGGCCTTTGCGTATGCGGCCCGCCGTATCGTAGTGCGAGCCATGGCAGGGACAGAACCATCCGCCGAAATCGCCGGCCTGGCCGAGCGGAATGCACCCAAGATGCGTGCAGGAGCCGATCATAACGATCCAGTTTTCCTTGCCCTCTCCGGCGGAACGGTCGATGTCGGTTGCCTGCGCGTCAGCGGCGATATTGGCATTGCGGGCCACAGGGTCCTTGAGATCGGCAAGAGCCACGGCCTTGGCCTCTTCGATTTCCTTTTCCGTGCGGTTGCGGATGAAGACGGGCTTACCACGCCACTTCACCGTCAAAGACATGCCCGGCTCGACGGCTGCCACATCCACCTCGATAGAGGCAAGCGCCAGCGTCGATGCGTCAGGACGCATCTGGTCGATAAATGGCCATGCGACGGCAGCGGCACCAACAGCCCCCGCCATTCCGGTTACAAGATATAGAAAATCGCGACGGGTCGGTTCACCCGATGCGTCATGATTGGTTACGTGCTCGCTCACCGCTACACCATCCTCTGCGCTGTTTTTGCCGTAGATCGCATGAGTCCTCCCGCTATGATTTGATCCAAGACAAACTCCATCCCTCGTCTCGGGTCATGTGCGCGGCAGATAGAATCCGCGTCATTGTGTTTGATCGCAAAATATTGACGGACTTGGCAAGAGCAAAGCACACAAAGCTGCCGTAATTCTGTCCCTAGGGCCTCATTTGCTTCGCGATTTCCGCTGCGTTCGACAGCCATGCAACATTGTGCGCGGTTCTACGGCATGTTAGGAGACGGGGCGGGAGAGCTTGGAAAGCAGGAATTCGTATGAAGGCGAAGCTCGCTTGCATGGCTTCCTCGGCGATATTGGGCGCGCTTTTTATAATAAGCCTGCGTTATATCACCGATTTTTGGCTACTCGCCTTCGTCAACAGCTTCCAACTTCACATCGCTGTTGTCTGCATCCTGCTGTCTTTGCTGGTTTTTTGGGCGGCGCGTAACGCCATATCCGTCATTCTCGTGGTCTGGTCGCTGGTGCTTTGCGGCCACGCACTCGCCATGATGCTGGAATTCTCCACTTCCGCCTCCCCGCCTGCAGACGCAAAGCCCTTTCGCTTGCTGTCATTCAACGTGTTGATGGAAAACGCCGCCAATGCAGATGCCATCGCCGACACAATTCTCGCCTCAAATGCGGATGCAGCCTATGTTTTCGAGGCTGGCGCGTTGGAATCGGTCCTGCCGAGACTGTCCCTGACCTACCCCTACAGGCTGGGATGTTACCAGGGCACCCCGACCTGCGACCTGTTGATCCTGTCGAAGCGGCCGCTGAATGAAGGGCACTTCCACAGCCTGAGCGATCTGCGCCGCGACCGTTTTGCGATGGCCCAGATCGATTTCGAAGGGACCGAACTGACACTTGCAGCAGGTCATATCACCAAGCCCTATTTTGACGACTATCACCGTGACGAACTGGATGAAGTGAGCGAACTGATCTTCAAGGTCACAGGACCGCTCATTCTGGCGGGTGACTTCAATTCGGCAAGCATTGCACCGGATATGCGCGCTTTTCTGGCCTCAAACGATCTGAAAAAAGCGTTTTGGGAACCGGCAACATGGCCGATCGAGGCCGGTAGCTTCGGCATTGCCATCGATCACATTTTCGCCCGCGAACCGGCAATGCTGATGAAAACCACCCGACTGGCAGACAATCTCGGCTCCAATCACTACGGTCTTGTTGCCGATTTCATGATCGGACAGTAACGACAGCAGTTTATTGCGCGGCCTCATCTGCGGCCAGGAAACCGCCGGACTGCCGTGCCCAAAGCTCGGAATAAAGTCCACCGGATGCGACGAGTTCGGAATGTGTACCCTGCTCGACGATGCGACCGCGATCCATCACGATCAACCGGTCAAGGGCAGCAATAGTGGACAGACGATGCGCAATGGCCAACACTGTCTTCCCCTGCATCAGTTCGTCCAGATTGCTCTGGATCGCAGCTTCCACCTCGGAATCGAGTGCGGAGGTGGCTTCGTCGAGCACGAGAATGGGAGCGTCTTTCAGCATGACGCGTGCGATGGCGATGCGCTGGCGCTGACCGCCAGACAATTTCACACCGCGCTCACCGACATGGGCATCCAGACCCTTGCGACCGCGCTGATCTTCCAGCCTTGCAATAAAATCATCCGCCTTGGCTCGCCGCACGGCTTCCAGCAACTGTGCCTCCGTCGCATCCTGCCGACCGAACATGATGTTGTCGCGGATCGAGCGGTGCAGCAGCGAAGTGTCTTGTGTCACCATGCCAATATGGGCGCGCAGCGATTCCTGCGTGACCTTTGAAATGTCCTGTCCGTCAATGAGAATACGGCCGCTCTCCACGTCGTAGAAACGCAAGAGCAAGTTGACCAGCGTGGATTTTCCTGCGCCTGAACGGCCAACGATACCGACCTTCTCGCCCGCAGTAATGTCGAGATTGAGATTGTCGATGACGCCGCCGCTGCGGCCGTAATGAAAACTGACATTATCAAAACGGATCGCAGGCTTGCGAACGGAAAGAACAGTGGCGTCAGGCGCATCGACTAGATCGATCGGCTGCGAGATCAGCTCTGCAGCGTTCTGCACAGTACCGAAATTGCGCATGATGCCGTTGAACTGGGTCATCAATCGCCCGAGCAGGAAGTTCAGTCTCAACACCAGTGCCAGCGTGAAGGCAACGGCACCGGAACTGATCTTGCCGGTCAGCCATAGATGCATGCAGAGCGCGGCCATTGACGTGATCATCACCCCTGACAGCAGCGCCATCGAAGCCCGCACGCCAGTGATGAAACGCGTGAAGGTCATGGTGGTGGTCTGGAAGATATCGAAACCCTGCCGCATGTAGCGGTCATTGGCATCATCACGTCCGAACAGCCTGAGTGTCTGAATATTGCTGTAAGCATCGACCATGCGGCCCGACAGCATGGACGCGGCTTCCGCGGTCTCCTTTGAGTGGTAGCGGATACGCGGCACGAAATAGCGTGCCAGCATCGAAAAGATCACCACCCAGACGAGCACGACCACCGCCAGCCGCCAGTCCAGTCCGCCAATCAGGAAGAGCATCGAGACGGAGTAGATGCCAACAAACCAGACGCTTTCCATCAGCGACGTGACGAGGTCACCTGCCGCCTGGCCTCCAGACCAGACCTTTGTGACGATCCGTCCGGAAAAGTCGTTCTGGAAGAAGCTCAGCGATTGTCGCGCGACATGCATATAGGATTGCCAACGCACCAGGTTGTAGAAACCCGGCGTAATGATCTGCTGATCAACCAGAGCCGTTATCATCGTCACGATGAAACGTACGACAGCAATCAGGACGAGCATGCCGAATAACTCTGTTCCATGCGTGGCCAGCAATCCTGACCATCCCTCGCCCGGTTTCACCGTCGCCAGAATATCGACAAGGCGTCCAACGAACCAGAACAGCGCCGCTTCGATGGCCGCAGTCATGCCGCCAAGCACCAGCATGGCAAAGAATGGCGCCTTCGCCTGCGAGACATAGAACCAGATGAAGGAGAATGTGCTTTCCGGCGGCCTCAGATCGTCCTTACGGGCGAAAGGCTTTATCCAGTTCTCGAAGAACTCGAAGATGCGCGTCATGACCATGTTTCGGATATAGGCGGATTCTGCTTGAGGGAACAGCCGCACAGGCGACCCCGGCGGATTATATTTCGGTAATATTTGCAGACATGAAAAAGGGCGGAAAATGCTTCCCGCCCTCTGATTTTTCTTATTCAGCCGCCACATCGGCCTCGTGATCGGCAATGAAGCCGCCGGACTGGCGCCGCCAAAGATCGGCATAGATACCGCCCATTGCCGCCAGTTCGGCATGACTTCCAGCCTCGACGATCCGGCCTTTATCGAGGATGATGAGCCGGTCCATTTCGGTCAATGTCGACAGCCGGTGGGCAATCGCAATCACCGTCTTGCCTTCCATCAGGGCAAACAGATTTTCCTGAATTGCCGCTTCGACTTCACTGTCCAATGCCGAGGTCGCCTCATCGAGAACAAGGATTGGTGCGTTCTTCAAGAACACCCGGGCAATCGCGATACGCTGGCGCTGTCCGCCCGAAAGCTTCACGCCACGCTCACCCACCTGCGCGTCGAGACCATGGCGACCCTGCATGTCCACCAGTGTCTCTATGAAGTCCCAGGCATTGGCACGTTTCGCCGCTGCAATGATCTCCTCATCCGTCGCCTCTGGATGACCATAGGCGATGTTGTCTCGGATGGAGCGATGCAGCAGCGACGTATCCTGCGTGACCACGCCGATCAGTGAACGCAGGCTGTCCTGCGACACCGTGGAGATATCCTGCCCGTCGATGGTGATCCTGCCCGCCTCCAGATCGTAGAAACGTAACAACAGGTTCATCAGCGTCGTCTTGCCGGCACCGGAGCGACCGACCAGACCGACCTTCTCGCCGGGCCTGATATCGAGCGTCAGCCCATCGATCACGCCCTTGTTCTTCCCGTAGTGGAAGCGAACGTTGTCATAATGGATAGCGCCCTTCGGCGCTGCCAGTTGCGGAGCCTGCGGCGCATCGACGATATCGTGCGGCTTGGTCATCATCGACATACCGTCGTAAACGGTGCCGATGTTTTCGAACAGTGACGTCACTTCCCACATGATCCACTGCGACATGCCGTTGACACGCATGGCAAGGCTGACCGCAATGGCGACAGAACCCGCTGTTACCGACCCCTGCATCCAGAAATACAGACCCAGTGTCGCAGTGGAAAACAACACGACCGCATTGTTAAGGTCGATCAGGATGTTGAAGCCGGAAATCTTGCGCATCTGGCGATGGACGGTTCCAAGGAACACGTTCATCCCTTCACGCGCATATCTTTCCTCACGACCCGCGTGCGAGAACAGCTTGATCGTCGAAATGTTCGTGTAGCTATCGACGATACGGCCGGTCATCATCGAGCGAGCGTCCGCCTGTTCCTGCGCCAGGCGCCCAAGCTTCGGCACAAAATAGGCAAGAATGCACATATAGATGCCAAGCCACGCCAGAAGCGGAATGACAAGCCGCCAGTCCGCCGCCGCAACCATGAATAGCATCGAAACAACGAAGCTGATCGCGTAGACGAACACGTCGATTACTTTCAACGCGACTTCACGGATCGCCAGCGCCGTCTGCATCACCTTGGTCGAAACACGACCCGCGAACTCGTTGGCGAAAAACGTCATCGAGTGGCGAAGCAGGAAACGATGCATTTTCCAGCGCGCGATCATGCCGAAGTTACCGGCAAGCGTCTGGTGCATCGTCATGGTGTGGATAGCGCCCATGAGTGGCAGCAGGAACAGTACCAGACCGGCCATGGCAATCAGATGCCATCCTTCATCGGCAAAGAATGTCTCGCGATTGGCCGTAGACAGCCAGTCGACGATATTGCCGAGGAACTTGTAGAGCATCGCTTCCGCAACCGCGATGCCCATCGACATCAGGCCGAGCAGAAGAAGCCACGGCCAGGCGGGCTTCACGTAATGCCAAAGGAACGGCAACAGCGTCTTCGGCGGCACGGTGGGCGTCGAAGCGGGAAAAGGATCAAGGCGTTTTTCAAACCAGCCAAACATAGGCCAAGCTCCGGCAAACAATCGCCTCATCGTTGAAGTCGGTGAAACGCAATTATAGCGCCAACGACGAAGCGGGACAGTCTTGGAACGTGGCCGTGACAGCCACATGACGAATCAGGAAAAGGAAATTGCGGGTGGACCGCGAAGAAACACCTAAGCCAGCAGTGGCACGGCCATGGCTGGGAGGCGGTAGCGAATATTCATATGCATGGAAACCTCCCTCGGCTGGTGTTGAAGATGGCAGCTTTCTACCGCAAAAAACAGGGAAACGCCAGCCTATTGCCCGAAAAAAGTGCAAACGCATGATACTGCAGCCGTCCCTATGCCTTCCGTTACACCCAGGCCGTGTGTTAGTGCCTTGGGAAATAATGGAAAGACCAGAGAATGTCAGAGATCCGTATCGCTCTTTATCAGCCTGACATAGCGGGCAATACCGGAACCATCCTGCGCCTTGCCGCGTGCCTCGGCATCGGCGTCGACATCATCGAACCGGCAGGTTTCGACATTTCCGACCGCAATCTCAAGCGTGCAGGACTGGACTATATTGCTACGGCAGCCCTCACCCGCCATGTCACCTGGGAACGTTTCGAAGAATGGCGGGCTGAAAGCGGTCGACGGCTTGTCCTCGCGTCCACAAAGGCCGCTTTGCCTTACGCGAAAATCGCCTATCGACCCGATGATATTCTGCTCTTCGGACGAGAAAGTGCCGGCGTTCCCGACCATGTCCATGAAAAAGCCGACGAGCGTGTTATCATCCCGATGGTAGAAGGTCAGCGCTCGATCAACGTCGCCCTGTCTGCGGCAATGATCACTGGCGAGGCCATGCGTCAGACCGCCTGGGCCTGACAAACAGATTCCGGCATGACCGTTTTTCCTGAAAAACTGTCGCAACCCGACCTGTTTTTCAGACATTTACGGCGCTATACTCCTTAGCCGGACAATAAAATTCGCCTTCGCCAAGAGAACAATGGCGGATGCGAGGAGACGTTGAATGCAGTCCACAATTGTCATCATCAACCTTCTCGGCGCAGTTGCGCTGCTGCTTTTCGGCCTGGCTCAGGTCAAGGATGGCGTTACGCGCGCCTTCGGCATGAAGCTGAGAAGCGTGCTGTCGACTGGTACCCAGAACGGACCACGCTCGTTTTTTTCGGGATTTCTGGCGACCGTCGCATTGCAAAGCTCTACGGCAACCGCATTGACCGTCGCGTCCTTCGCCGAGCGCGACCTTATTCGCCCGCGCATGGCGCAGATTGTGCTCCTGGGCGCCAATGTTGGAACAGCCGTGACGGCTTGGATTGTCTCCGCAGGCGTCGAATGGCTTTCGCCTTTGCTGATTCTGACCGGCATCATCCTCAAAAAAGGCAGTTCAAACGCTCGTCAGGGCGGAGGCACGGCAGTCATTGGCATCGGCCTGATGCTTCTGTCACTTCATCTGTTAAGTGGCGCGACTGAGCCGATGCGCGCATCACCAGCACTCGCCGTCTTTATCAGCCTTCTCGATGGCGCATGGCCTGTGGCACTGATCTTTTCTGCAGTCCTGGCGTTCGCGTCCTCCTCCAGCCTTGCGGTTGTCGTCCTTATTCTTTCGCTTGCGGCGACGGGAACCCTATCGACCGGCCTCATTATCGTCCTCATCCTCGGCGCAAATCTCGGCGGCGCCATACCTCCGGTCATTGCCACCCTCTCCGCCCCGGCCTCGGCAAGGCGCATCACCATCGGCAATCTTGTCGTGCGCACCATCGGCTGCATTGTCGCCCTGCCCTTGGCGTCCTATGGCGCAACGTTGTTGCAGACGTTGCCGCTGTCGCCAGCGAAACTGCCTGTTGATGCTCACCTGATTTTCAACGTCATGCTGGCTGCATTGGCATGGCCCTTTTCCAGCGTCATTTCCGACCTGATGGCCAAAATGGTGCCGGATGACGCGAGAAACGATGACGGTCCAAGCTTCCTTGACGAACAGGCACTGGAAACGCCGGTCGTGGCGCTCGCGAATGCAACACGTGAAGTTCTCGGCGTTGGAGATACCATCGAACGCATGCTCATCCGTGCGGAAAATGCGTTCAAACACAATGATCTGGACCCGCTCAAGGAAATTTCAGCTCTGGAAAAACGGGTCGACACCCTACAGCAAGCGGTGAAAGTCTATCTTTCCAAGCTTGGGCGAAAGGGATTGGACGCCGATGATGCACGTCGATCGATCGCCATCATCGACTATGCGATCAATCTCGAACATATCGGCGACATCATCGAAAAAGGCCTGTGCGAGCAGATCCGCAAGAAAGTTCTGAACGGCTTTAAATTCTCTGAAGACGGCTATGGAGAATTGAAAACCCTGTTCGACATGACAATCGAGAACCTTCGTTCAGCGCAGAGCATTCTGGTCACAGGTGACTTTGATCTTGCGCGCCGCCTGATGGAAAGCAAGGTGGATATCCGTCATCTCGAAAAGCGGTCCTCTGCCCGCCATCTTGAGCGGCTGCGCGACGGTCTGGCGGAGAGCATGCAGACCAGTTCACTCCATCTCGATATGCTGCGCGACCTGAAGCGGATCAACGCCCATATCGTTTCGGTTGCCCATCCCATTCTGGATGAAAGTGGTGTTCTGATCGAAAGCCGCCTGCGTCACGCCGAGCCGCACGCCTGATGTCAATCGGCGGAAGGCAGTCGTCTCATGGTGAACTCGATGCGATCACCTTCAAGCTGCCGCCAGCTTTCGACTTCTGTCCAGTAAGCCGCTTTCGGAAACGCTTCAAACCATTCTCGCGCCTTCGCACGGGCCTCTTCGCGTCCGAGACAGAAGGTCTGACGAACGAACATGCCGTTCTTGGCCGTATCGAGACTTTCGCTTGCCTTTTCCTTGCGGTGGTTGGCAATCCTGCGCTTCAGCCCATCGAGGGGCGGTCCGGTAAATTTCGTCATGACATTCACCTGTGGCACCTTCACTCAGCAAGATAGTGCAAGCAAACTGACTTTACGAGTCGAGGTTTGCTTCGCCCGTCCGGCAAGAGCATTGAGTGCCCTCTTCGGCTTGCAAAGGAAGCACCGACATAATCTGCGTATCAGCGTTGCAGAAATCGATTCCGATTTCCGCACCTATGCTGTAGACGCAGCTTGTTTGAATAACCGACCACCATGACAGGAGAGTGGACATGGAACGGCCATCTTTGCCGAAGGGCTTGCCCGAAGACATCGAGGAAAAGAAGGCCGCTGCCCAGGCATGGTTCCAACACCTGCGCGACACCATCATCACATCTTTCGAGACGCTGGAAGACGATCTATCCGGCCCGCTATCCGATCAGGAACCGGGACGTTTCGTCCAGAAGCAGTGGTTGCGCGACAATGGCGCCGGTGGTGGCGGCATCATGTCGATGATGAACGGCCGCGTCTTCGAGAAAGTCGGCGTTCACACCTCAACCGTCTACGGGGAATTTTCTCCCGAGTTCCGCAAGCAGATACCAGGCGCCGAGGAAGATCCACGCTTCTGGGCCTCCGGCATTTCCTTGATCGCTCATCCTGTCAATCCAAACGTTCCAGCCGTTCACATGAACACCCGGATGGTCGTGACCTCCAGCCATTGGTTTGGCGGCGGCGCCGACCTGACCCCTGTTCTGAACCGTAGACGCACCCAGGACGACGCGGACAGCCAACTTTTCCACCGCGCCTTCGAGATCACCTGCAACCGTCACGCGGTCGCCGATTATCCGCGCTATAAGACCTGGTGCGACGAGTACTTCTTCTTGCCTCATCGCAATGAAGCGCGCGGCATTGGCGGCATATTTTTCGACTGGCTGCACCCGGATGAAGACAAAGGCGACTGGAACGCCAATTTCGCTTTCGTGCAGGATGTCGGCCGCGCCTTCAATCTGGTTTACCCGAAAATCGTTCGCGCCAACTTCAACCAACCGTGGACGGAAACGGACCGTGATGAGCAGTTGATTCGCCGTGGGCGCTACGTCGAATTCAACCTTCTCTACGACCGAGGCACGATTTTCGGCCTCAAGACCGGCGGCAATGTGGAATCGATTCTTTCGTCCCTCCCGCCTGTCGTGCGCTGGCCGTAAAAAGCTCACGAAATTTTGACGGTTGTCAGCCCTGCGACGAAAAAAACCGTAAATTAGGACTTATGGAAATATAAAGGCAGTGTTAGTCTCCTCCTCGCAGACGTACTGGAGGAGCTATCGTCATGATTACTTCGAACAGCATGCCTATGTCCTCTTCCCGCAAGGAAGAGCAAAATTCCATTGAAACTCCGGAACTGATCGAACGCCTAGCCGCAGAAATGCGCGCCAGCGGCGACCGTGAGCTGCCGATTTCGTTCTATGTTGATCAGGTGAAACGCACCCTCGCCAGAGAGCGCGTGACAAACCAGGTCGCTAACGACGAGCCGGCTCTCGCGAAGGTTCCGGCCGCCAGCACATCATCCGTGTTCCAGTGCTGGGCAATGCCTGAATAAAGCCGGCTCTCGGCGGGAACCCGGAACCGAACCGGGAAAAGTTCGTTTCAGTCATACCATACCGCACAGAAAACAGAGGTGTTCCTGACGGGATGGTTACGCAGGCAAGTGGAGCGTTTCCAACGAGATGCTCCACAGGGACAACGAAGCTCCTGGCAGTGCACGCGTTGTCCCTGGTCATTACAGGGAGGTACGACCATGCGGTTGTTTGAATGCGGAACGCTTGTTCCCGGCTGCGGCTGGCACACGCGCGCAGAAGACGATGCGGAAGTGGTTCGTCGCACGGTAGAGCACATGAAAACGGCTCATGGCGAAACAGTGATCCGCGAAAACATGATCGAAAACATCAAGGCGCGCATTCGCAACGAAGCCAACGCGGCTTGATTTTGGCGCAGTCGGAAACGACCTCAGCCAAAACACGTCAACACAGTCCAGTCGTGCCGCCATCCGAAGATCGCGGCACGATTTGTTTTTAACGTCAGTTCTCGACCATATCTTTCAGCCGAGCGGTAAGCGCCGACCGGTCTAGAGCGAAATTGACCTCGATCCATTTGTCCTCGAGGCTTTTCAGCACTTCTCCGACTTTGGGACCCGCAGCAATGCCCGCTGCCATCACGTCCGCACCCCTCAATGGAAAATTCGGCTTCTGGAATTTTTCTGCACGCGCAAGCAGTGTCGAGAGACGCGCGACCTTCTGCATAGCGGCCTCACCTGCGGACAGATCGGCACGGGCTGACGCGAGCGCCAGCTTGAGCCGAGCTTTCACACCATCGACACCTTGACGGTAAAGCAGACGATCAAGTGCCGTCTCCTTCATATCGGAATCGACTGCAGGCGCACTGGCCCAATGATTGAGGAATGCGGCTTCGGCTTTTGAGAGCCGCAAACGACTGGCGAGCGTAGTCAGCCTTTCACCATCCGGTGGTACAATGGCGGCAAGCCGCAGCAATGGAACAGGCGCCCAGTTGAGCGCTTGTTCCGTAGCCACAAGGCCGTGAATGGCATCGATGCCCCATTTTTCCGTTTCCGGCAGCACTTCCGCCAACACACCGGACTGGCGCATCCACAAAAGCGCCCGCGACGGATCGGTCGCCGACAGCAGCTTCTTGATTTCACTCCAGACCCGCTCTGCGGAGAGCGTCTGCAGCTTGTCCTTGGCGCGCGCGCTGGCTCTGAGCCCATCGGCATCGGGACGGCCCGACCCGTAATGCGCAAAGAAGCGGAAAAAGCGCAGGATGCGCAGATAGTCCTCAGCGATCCGCGTCGCCGCATCACCAATAAACCGGACTGTTCCCGTCTCGATATCAGCAAGACCGCCGATCAGATCGATCACCGCTCCGCTGTGGTCGGCATAAAGGGCGTTGATCGTCAGATCACGTCGTTCTGCATCAGCCTGCCAATCGGTGCCAAACGCAACCTGCGCATGCCGGCCATTGGTTTCGACATCACGGCGCAATGTGGTGATTTCGAAGCCTTCACCGTCGATCACAAGCGTGACGGTACCATGCTCGATACCGGTCGGGACCGCCTTGATACCCGCAGCCTTCGCACGAGCAACCACCACATCCGGCGTCAATGTTGTCGCCATATCGACGTCGCCAACCGGCAAACCCATCAAGGCGTTGCGTACCGCACCGCCGACAACACGCACTTCGCCTCCGTCCGCATTCAAAAGCGCAAAGATGCGCTCCAATGCCGGTCTCTGAAACCAGTCTCGCCCGGCGACGCTGCTCATGCATAAAACCTTTCGTAGATTGTTCGTACGATGCCCGCGGTAATGCCCCAAATATAACGTTCGCCATAGGACATTTCGTAGAAAAAACGCTCCTTCCCCTGAAACATCCGGCTTCCGCGCGCATGATTTTCCGGGTCCATCAAAAAGGACATCGGCACTTCAAAGACATCGTCCACCTCGTCCGGGTTAAGCGTCAGGTGAAAACCCGGCTGTATGACGGCGAGCACCGGTTTGATGCGAAATCCCGTCCCGGTAATATAGTCTGGCAGACGTCCAACGGTTTCCACGTAGGATCGCGCCAGACCGATCTCCTCTTCGGCCTCACGCAACGCAGCATCTTCCGGCGTGCGGTCTTCGGCGTCGATACCGCCGCCCGGAAATGAAATCTGGCCGGAGTGCTTGCGCAGGGTTGCCGTCCGCTGGGTAAAGATCACCCGCGCATCATCCCCTTCATCGACCACGGGCACGAGAACGGCAGCATCCTTCAGCCGGATGCCGTTTCCCGAGAGAACGACACCCGGATTAAGCACATGGTCTCCAAGTTCCTGTTCGGCAACACCCTCACCGTCCCGCAGCACGCGCCGACGGAAATCGTTTGCCGAAAAGTCCAATATCTTCAAAGTCATTGCGAAAGTGCTTCCAGTTCATCTGCCGGCATCACGGCAAAAACGCTTTTGCCCGAACGGACCGCAAACATGGCGCGACCATCCATATCCACAATCTCGCCGCATGCGACCAGATCATACATCACCGCACGCGACACCAGTGCTTCGAGCCTTCCACGCACCAGAATATACGGTTTCAGCTCGTTGTTTTCGCCAGCGATTTCAAATCGCAGCGGATGGTCCTCGCCGATCTCCACCACGTCGCCTACATTGGTGCGAAACGCCAGGCGTGGCTCACCCTCCTTTTCAGTCACAATCATCTCGACCGCTATGAAAGGTGCGTCGGCCACCTTTATGGCGACTTTTTCCACAGGTGTTACGAGATAGGTCTGACCGTCCTCATCCTTGCGCAAAACGGTCGAAAATAACCGCACCAACGGCGCTCGTCCGATCGGCGTTCCCATGTAAAACCATGTCCCGTCGGCACGGATTTCCATGTCGATATTCCCGCAAAACGGCGGGTTCCAGCGCTCGACCGGCGCAGGCCCACGCTTGGCGTCACCTGTCTGCTCCGCGGCGCGGGAAATCATGGCCGCCAGCCCCGCTGCATCGCCCGCCGAATGAATTGTTTCCAGTGCCATATTCGAGTCTCGCTTTGCCGATAAGGAAACATTAGGCTGTGTAAGTCACGAGATAGTCATTCTGATGGTGCTTGTCAGCGGGCAAGAGAGCAATAAGCTATATGCAGTGCGAAATCCGTGCCGGAGCGAAGGTTTTGAGGAGAACGACATGGGCGTGATGAATACCGGCGAAACCCTCGACGAAAAAGCCATCGTCGCTGCCGCCGAAAAGGCGTTGTCCGATATAGCTGCGATCCGAGCGGAGGTGTCCAAAGTCATCTTCGGCCAGGAAAAAGTTGTCCAGAATACGCTTCTTGCCATTCTTTCAGGCGGACACGCCCTGCTCGTCGGCGTTCCCGGCCTCGCCAAGACAAAACTCGTCACCACGCTCGGCACCGTTCTTGGCCTTGATGCGAACCGCATTCAGTTCACGCCTGACCTTATGCCATCCGATATTCTCGGTTCTGAAGTGATGGATCAGGACGAAAACGGCCGCCGCTCTTTCCGCTTCATCAAGGGGCCGGTCTTTGCCCAGCTTCTGATGGCCGACGAAATCAACCGTGCCAGCCCGCGCACGCAATCGGCGCTGCTGCAGTCCATGCAGGAATACCACATCACGGTTGCCGGCCAGCATTACGACCTGCCCAAGCCCTTCCACGTTCTTGCCACCCAGAACCCTCTGGAGCAGGAAGGTACCTATCCGCTGCCGGAAGCCCAGCTTGACCGCTTTCTGCTGCAGGTCGATGTCGACTATCCAGATCTTGCCGCAGAGCGCCAGATTCTTCTCGACACCACCGGTATGGCTTCCGGAGAAGCCCGCCGCATGATCGATGCGGAACGGCTGATGGATATTCAGACACTCATCCGGCAGATGCCTGTCAGTGACAAGGTTGTGGATGCCATTTTGTCGTTGGTTCGGTCCGCGCGGCCGGGGCATGGCAACAAATTGACCGACAAGAACGTTGCATGGGGACCGGGTCCGCGTGCCGGACAGTCTCTCATGCTGACGGCCCGTGCCCGGGCACTCTACGAAGGCAGGCTGGCGCCGTCACTCGATGATATCTACGCGCTGGCTGAACCTGTGCTGGAGCATCGTATGGCACTGACATTCGCGGCCCGCGCAGAGGGTATGTCGGTCCGTGATGTGATCGCTGCACTGGTAGAGCAGGCAAGGGACTAAAACGCCGGATTGTTAAAAAGGAGCGCATGTGGCGTCCATCGGCCAGATCGTAAAGCAGACACCCGGAGCCGAGGTATTGGCGCGCGCCCAGCAACGCGCAGCCCTTGTTCCCGATTGCATGGTGGAAGCGCGGCGTATCGCGAATACCGTCATAGCCGGCTGGCACGGACGCCGCAAACGCGGTGTCGGTGAGAATTTCTGGCAGTTCCGCCCCTACGCGGAAGGTGAAAGCCTGTCGCGGATCGACTGGCGGCGTTCGGCCCGCGACGATCATACCTATGTGCGCGAGCGGGAGTGGGAAGCGGCGCATACCATCTGGCTCTGGGCCGATATGTCACCGTCGATGATGTATAAATCGACGCTCGGCACTGTCTCCAAGGAAAGCCGCGCGCTGGTTCTGATGCTGGCGCTGGCGGAAATTCTCGCCAGATCTGGAGAGCGCATCGGGTGTCCCGGCATCATGGAGCCGGTTTCGGCCAGAAACGCAGCGGAGCGCCTCGCCACCGCCATCATGCACGCACCGGTGACGAATGGTCTGCCTGAAACAGGCATGATCCGTGGCGCCAGCGATATCGTTCTGATCGGTGATTTTCTCGATGATGCGGCAAGCGTCATGGAACGCATCTCGCCGCTGGCGCGCCGAAGCCTTCGCGGCCATGTCGTCGAAATCGCCGATCCTGCAGAGGAGATGTTCCCCTATTTCGGCCGTACAGAATTTACGGACCCGGAAACGGGAGAGAAACTCGTAGCCGGCCGGGCCGAAACGATCCGTGAGGACTACACCCGAGCGTACCTCGCCCGCCGCGAAGCCTTGTCGTCATCGCTGCGTCGTCTCGGCTGGAACTTCGTCTTCCACCGCACTGACCATCTCGCCTCCGAAGCGCTTGTCGCCGTCCATATGTATCTGTCCGGATCTCCGGCGGAAGGCGGTGGTCGTCGATGAGCTTTCTGCCGTTCGTTTTTTCCAGTCCCTACATTCTCTTCGGTCTTCTGGCGCTGCCAGCCATATGGTGGTTGTTGCGGCTCACTCCGCCACGTCCGAAGGCGGAAATCTTTCCGCCGTTGAAAATCCTCGCCACCGTGCTGAAGCGGGAAGAAACGCCCTCGAAAAGTCCGTGGTGGCTGACGCTGCTGCGCATGGCTTTGGCCGCGGCTGTTATTCTCGCGCTGGCCGATCCCGTGATGAACCCGCGTAACAATACGCTGGCGGGCACTGGACCTCTGGTGATGGTCGTCGACAACAGTTGGGCGGCGGCGCCGGATTGGGATCGCCGTGTCGAAACCGCAAAAGCCTTGATTGGCGATGCGGAACGGGCCGAACGGCCGGTGTCGATCAGCTTCACCGCGGATGCAGACCATGATGCCGTCCCCTCAACGACGGCTGTTGCGCTGGAGAAACTTGCGGCAGCAAGGCCGAAACCTTTGGTACCGGATCGAACGCGGACAGCCGAGGCCGTGACCGAAGCGCTGAATGGCACGACGCCAGGCACACTTGTCTATATCGCCGACGGTGTGGCAACACCGCAGGACGAAACGGCACTTGCAACATTTGCTAGCCTATCACCTGCCGAGTTTCGTTTTGTCGAAGGTGACGGCAATAACGTTACGGCCATTACTGCCGCGACCAACAATGCCGATGCAATGAGCGTGATCGTCTCGCGGCTCAAAGCCTCATCGCCGGAGCGTCTGGTTGTCAATGCACAGGACAGCCAGGGCCGTATTCTCGCGAACGGCGTTGCAGATTTCGCCGTAGGAAATGCCGAGACAACGGCAACCGTAGAAGCGCCCTTCGAACTGCGCAATGACTTTGCGCGCCTCTCCCTTGAGGGCGTCTCGACCGCCGGTTCAGCGCATCTTCTCGATGACGGCTTCCGTCGCCGCCGTGTTGCGCTGCTTGCTGGAGAAACCGGCAACGACTTCCAACCGCTCCTGCAGCCACTCTATTATATCAGCCGCGCCCTCCAGCCCTATGCGGATTTGATCCCGCAAAGGCAAGCTGATCTCTCGCAGGCAATTCCGGAAATTCTGCAGTCAAATCCGTCAGTGATCGTTATGGCGGACATCGGTCGTTTACCGCAGGAAACCTACGAGCCGATGCAGAGCTGGCTTGCAGGTGGTGGCACGCTGATCCGGTTCGCGGGACCGCGTCTTGCCGCTGCCCCGGCAGACGATCCTTTGGTTCCCGTTACGCTTCGTCAGGGTGAACGCGCGCTCGGCGGTGCACTTTCCTGGGCCGAGCCGCAGCCGCTGGCCGATTTCCCCAATTTCGGCGCCTTTGCAGGCATGCCGAAAGCCGACGGCATCCTTGTCAAACGGCAGGTTCTTGCAGAGCCGACGCCTGACCTTGCCGAACGCACATGGGCAAGCCTCGCCGACGGCACGCCGCTCGTGACAACGCGCAATATCGAAGCCGGGCGCATCGTTTTGTTCCATGTCAGCGCTGAAGCAAGCTGGTCGGACCTGCCGATCTCCGGTCATTTCGTCGAGATGCTTCGCCGCATCGTCCAGCTATCACAGGCAGGCGGCGCATCGGCCTCCGCCAATGCGCCTGCAGCAGCTTTGCCGCCCTATCGCCTGCTGACGGCAGAGGGCGCATTGTCGGCGGAAATCGGCTCTGCCCGCCCGCTTGAAATCCGCGCTGGACAGCAACCGCGTACAGGTTTCGACAACCCACCTGGCCTTTATGGTACGGAGGACGGCTTCGTGGCGCTCAATCTTCTTCCCGCCGGAGCAACGCTTCGTCCAATGAACACGACGCCTGCGGGAGCATCGACGACTGAGGCACTGGTTGGAGAAACGGCAAAATCGCTACGCCCCGCCTTGTTCATCGCCGCCTTTCTCATGCTGGTGGCAGACAGCCTGATCGTGCTTTTCATGAACGGCGCTTTCGCGCGTTTCCCCAAGACACGTGGCTCAGCCGCCGCCGTCGTGCTTCTTGCCTTATCAGGCCTCGCCACCCTTTCGCCGCAACAGGCGCGTGCTGACGATCCCAAATCCGGTGACGAACAGATCTTCGAACGCCTGGACACGACCCATCTCGCTTATGTCCGCACCGGCGAGGATGACGTGGATCGCATCTCGGAACAGGGATTGCAGGGTCTGAGCGAGTTCCTGACCTGGCGCACGACGCTGGAACCCGGCCAACCGGTCGGCCTCGATATCTCAAAGGACGAATTGTCCTTCTATCCGATTATCTATTGGCCTGTGTCCGCGACCGCCCCCATGCCCTCCAGCGCCGCTATTTCACGGATCGACGCTTATATGCGGGCGGGCGGAACCGTCTTGTTCGACACGCGCGACCAGTTCTCGTCGCTCGACAATGGCAATTCGACGCCCAATGGTGAACGCCTGCAGGCCATTCTCGCCAATATCGATATTCCACCGCTGGAACCGGTGCCGGAAGACCATGTTCTGACGCGTTCTTTCTACCTGCTCACCAATTTCCCGGGGCGCTACAATGGCTCACCGCTCTGGGTCGAGTCCCGCCAGGGTGCTGCGAAGACAACCTCTGGCCTGTCTTCATCGGGCGATGGTGTGACGCCGATCATGATCACAGGCAATGATTTCGCCGGCGCATGGGCGATCGATCAGCAAGGTGCTCCCGTTCTGCCGACTGTGCCACCGGACGAACTGCAGCGTGAACACGCCTTCCGTTCCGGCGTCAACATCATGATGTATATGCTGACCGGCAACTACAAGGCTGACCAGGTTCACGTTCCGGCCCTACTCGAACGACTGGGGCAATGAGATGAACCTGACCTTCGCCCCCTTCTTGCCCTGGATCGTAATTGCCGTTCTTGCTGTTGCCGCGCTGGCGCTCGCCGTTATCGGCCTGTGGCGTGGTGTTCGCGGTGCATGGCTGCGCGGGCTGGCGCTCGCCGCTCTTTTGCTTGCCATCGCCAATCCGCTTCTGACCAACGAAGAACGTGAGCCGCTCTCGACCATCGTTCCCGTCATCGTCGATCGTTCGCAAAGCCAGGACGTGCAGGACAGGCCACAGATGACGGATCAGGCTCTTGCGAGCCTGCGTGATCGCCTGTCGCGTTTTCCACGCATTGAACCCCGCATCGTCGAAGTGCGTGACGATGCCGAAAGTGATGCCCCGGCGACGCAGCTCTTCTCGGCTCTTTCTTCTGCCGTCTCGGACGTATCGCCGTCTCGCATCGGCGGCGCAATTTTCCTCAGCGACGGACAGATCCACGATATTCCGAATGCCTCGCCGAACGCGGAGCAGGCACTCGGCTTCCGCGCTCCGATACATGGTCTGATTACCGGTAAGGCCGATGAATTCGATCGCCGTATCGAAATCGTCCGCGCCCCCCGCTTCGGCATCGTCAACGAAGAACAGCAACTGACCTTCCGCGTTTTCGACGACGGCCGTTCGCAAGGCGGCTCCGCCGAGGTGACGGTGAAGATGAACGGTGAGGAAATCGCGACGCTACAGGCCACGCCCGGTCAGCCGACGCCGTTCAGCTTCCGGGTACCGCGCGGCGGCAACAATGTCATGGAGTTCTCGGTCGCAGGCCTTCCCGGCGAGGTGACAACCGCCAACAACCGCGCCGTTCATCTGATCGAAGGCATTCGTCAGAACCTGCGTGTGCTGCTCGTTTCAGGAGAACCTCACGCAGGCGAACGCGCCTGGCGCAATCTTCTCAAATCCGACGCCTCCGTCGATCTCGTGCATTTCACCATTCTCCGCCCACCGGAGAAACAGGATGGTACGCCGATCAACGAACTGTCGCTGATCGCCTTCCCCACTCGCGAACTGTTCGTGGAAAAGATCGAGGACTTCGATCTCATCATCTTCGATCGCTACCAGCATCGTGGCGTGCTGCCGATCCTCTATTATGACTACATCGCCCAATACGTCGAAAAGGGTGGTGCCCTGCTGATCGCGGCGGGTCCGGAACATGCCGGGCAGGATTCGATCGCCATGACGCCGCTTGCTTCCGTACTGCCAGCCCAGCCGACTGGACAAGTGCATCAGTCTGCCTTCTATCCGCGCCTTTCAGAAGCCGGCAAGAAACACCCCGTCACCCGTGGTCTGGATGGTTCCGGTGAAGAGCCACCGCATTGGGGCCGCTGGTTCCGCACCATCAGCGTCGACCCGCCGCAGGGCCAGACCGTGATGCTCGGCGACGGACAAGATCCGCTTCTCGTCCTCAACCGTCAGGGTGAAGGCCGCGTCGCGATGCTGTTGTCAGACCAGGGTTGGCTCTGGGCGCGCGGTTTCGAAGGCGGCGGCCCGCACGTTGCACTGTACCGGCGCATCGCGCACTGGCTCATGAAGGAACCGGAACTCGAGGAAGAGGCGCTGACAGCGCGCGCCAATGGCCGCACGCTGGAAATCACCCGTCAGACGATCGGTGACGATCCAGGCCAGGCCTCGGTTACCTTCCCGTCCGGCAAGACGGAAAACATGACCTTCACCAGCACCGAACCCGGTCTTTACAAGATCGAGCGGCGGATGGACGAAACGGGCCTGTTCGAAATCAAGAACGGTGATTTTACCACCCTCGTCCATGTCGGTGCAGTCGACGCGCCGGAGTTCAAGGCGATGATCTCCACCACCGAAACCCTGCGGCCGCTGGTGGATGCCACCAAGGGCAGCATTCATCGTGTCGCCGATAATTCAGGTCGCGTTGCACTTCCCGATATCCTGCCGGTGCGCGGGGATATCAGGGTCGCTGATGACGATCGCATGCTGATCCGCATGACCGATGAGACGGTCCTGAAGGGCGTGAATACGTTGCCACTCTTTGCAGGGTTTGCGGGCCTTGCTGCCCTCCTCCTTGCCTTCTCGGCGCTCTGGTGGCGCGAAGGCCGGTAAAACCGGCTTTCGCAAACAGCACATGACTCCCTATTCGCAATTGCGCGAGACGCAGGGATGGTTCATTTCCTCTTCCGTGAAGACAATTCCACGGAAGGCCGAAAATGGATTTTATCTTGAGCGACGTCGCGGATGCGGAAGCCGAAAAGGCGATTCGTGACCCGCTGGTGGCATATAATGTCGCCCGTTTTGGCGAGAGTGATCGGCGTGAGCTCCTCATCACCATCCGCAACGATGACGGCACCGTAACCGGCGGCCTCGTTGGGTACACCGGTCGCGGCTGGCTTTATGTGCAGTTGCTGTTCGTGCCCGAAGATATGCGCGGACAGGGAACAGCTCCCAAACTTCTCGCCATGGCCGAGGAAGAGGCAAAAAACCGTGGTTGTATAGGTGCTTACATCGACACGATGAATCCCGACGCTCTCAGGCTCTACGAGCGCTCGGGTTTCACCAGGATCGGTGCGCTCTCACCGCTTTCCAGTGGCCAGTCGATTACCTGGCTTGAAAAGCGGTTCTAGGCGATCTCGCGTAGCGGAGCTTATGCGAGCGCTGTGCGTCGCGTTTCGGCATTGATCCTTGTTGCCGCGATTGCTGCCAAGACCAGAAGCCCCGCAAAAATCCCCACAGCAAAACCGAAGCCCTGTGCAATGGCATAGCCAAGGATCGAAGGCGCCATAAGCCCGCCGAGACGCGCCATGGCTCCAGCAGCCCCCATGCCGGTGGCGCGGGATTCGGTCGGATAGAGCTCCGGCGTATAAGCGTAGAGTGCTCCCCACGTGCCAAGCAGGGCAAAACTCATGATAAGCAGTGAAGCACCGACCATCAGGCTGCTGGGTGCTACCGTAAACAACAGGCAGCCGAGTGCGGAAAGCAGGCAGAAGCCGATGAGAGTCGGCTTGCGTCCCCATTTTTCGACACCGTACGCGGCAAGCGCGTAACCGGGGATCTGCGCCAGAGCCACCAGCACGAGGAACCCATACCCGCGCACGAAACCGAAGCCATCGCCAGCAAGACGTGCCGGCATCCATGTAAAGATGCCGTAATATGAGACGGAGACAAGAAACCAGATCGCCAGGATCATGATGCTGCGTTGCCTCAGCGCGGGCGAAAAGACACCTTGGCCCTTTACCGCCTCCGGTTGGACAAGACGCGTTCCAAAGTCCAGAAGCGGCTTGCCGTTTGCCTCGAGCATCCGGTTCACCACCTCTTTCGCCTCATCCAGGCGGCCGCTTCGCAACAGGTAAAGCGGTGATTCGGGAACCAGAAATCGCAAACCAAAACCCAAAATCGCCGGAACGGCCGTCACCACGAAAATGTAACGCCAGGCATCAAGGACGCCAGCCAGGCTCGCAGCCCAAGCAGCCAGGGCAACGATCAGCGTGCCGATGGCCCAGAACCCTTCGAGCAGAACAAGCCAGCGGCCGCGATTTTTCGCTGGCAGGAATTCGGCCATCATCGCGTAATCCACCGGCAAGGTGCCGCCAACGGCAGCGCCGGTCAAAAAGCGTAGCACCAGCAGAATGGTGAAATCCGGTGAGAAGGCAGACAATAGACCGAACACGGCATCGCATGCCACCGTGACGATCAGAACCCGGCGACGGCCGTAACGATCGGCCAGGCGCCCGAAAACGGCCGCGCCAATCAGCATGCCAAGAAAAAACGCTGTACCGGTCTGCAACGCCTGCGGAACAGTCAAACCAAAAGTTGCTGCAATGGAGGCCGCAGTAAACCCGACCGCCAGAACCTGCATGGCATCCGCCGTCCAGACGAGGCCAAAGATGCCCATCAACCGCCGCTGATACGAACCTGCTCCCGCCCGCTCCAGCGCCTCATTCATTGTGATCGCCGTCATCCTGCTCCCCTCGCCGAAATCGACATCAGATTGCTAGGTTGCGGTTGGTGAACGGTCAAGTACAGGGACTGAGATTTACGTTCAGGCGTAAGCCCGCAGCGGCTCTTCGAAGGCTTCGCTGTCCGTCTCGGACTCTGCCATGACGGCATCACATTTGCGCCAGCCAATCTTGCCCTTCAGCCGCTGATGCACATCCGTGCCAAGCGGCACGACCAGCACCCTGTTGGGATCGACAGGTCCGGGGAAATCCAAGGCGGCGTAAGCGACCTTTTCGAAACCGAGCGGCATGTAATACGGCGGGTCACCAATCAGGATAACCGCTTCAGAACCCTTGCGTTTCGCCGCAGCAATGGCAATCCGCACCAGCTCCCGTCCAATACCCATGTTCTTGTGCGACGGCCGTACGGCAAGAGGCCCAAGCATGTGGCCTTTCACGTCGCCGGCAAGAACAGGTGTCATCCGCACTGAAGCGATCGTTTCACCATCATCGGCGCAGATGAAAGACAGCAGCCGGTCATGTGGACCCTGCTCACGAATACGCGCAGCAGCCCGTGTGTGACGGCCCGGGCCAAAGGCTTCTTCGTTGATGATTTCGATGATGGCGTCGTGCGACGCGTCCTCTGTGAGGTAGACCAGTTCGTGTTTGGACATGAAGAGACCGAAACTTCCAGAATGCTGATATGACAATAGATGACGGCTGCGCCGGTTAAGGCGTTCAGGAGCGTCAGCGTCGTCGGAGCATCCGTGTTTCGATCATGGTCGATAATTTCCTCAGAATTATGAAAATCGCAATTATCAGGAAAATTTCCGATCGTCCAGAACAAATATGACAAGTGATCCATTCTCCGACAATGATGCGGAAACGCATTGTTCACCGTGGCACGGATGCACATTCTGGTTGAAACGGCTAAGATTGGCGTGAGGAAACGTACAAGGAGACAATCATGGGCATGTTGGTGGAAGGCGTATGGCAGGACGTCTGGTACGACACCAAGGAAACCAAGGGGCACTTCAAGCGCAGCGCTTCGCAGTTCCGCAACTGGATCACGGCGAACGGTGCTCCAGGTCCCTCCGGCCACGGCGGCTTCAAGGCTGAGGCCGGCCGCTATCACCTCTACGTTTCTTTCGCATGCCCGTGGGCACACCGTACCCTGATCTTCCGCAAATTGAAGTCGCTTGAAGATCTCATTTCTGTTTCAGTCGTCGACCCGCTGATGCTGGAAAAAGGTTGGGAATTCAAACCCGAGAGCACTCGCACACCCGGCGCCACGCCAGACCATCTCTTTGGTTTTTCAGCGCTCTCGCAACTCTACACCAAGGCCGATCCCAAATATTCCGGTCGCGTCACCGTTCCCGTACTGTGGGATAAACAGACTGAAACGATCGTTTCCAATGAATCCGCAGAGATCATCCGCATGTTCAACAGTGCCTTCGACGGGCTGACGGGCAATACTGCGGATTTTTACCCCGAGGCACAGCGCGAAGACATCGATGCGCTGAACGCCCTGATCTACGACACCGTCAATAACGGCGTCTACAAGGCCGGCTTCGCCACTACGCAGGAGGCTTATCAGGAAAGCGTTGTGAAGGTGTTCGAGACACTCGATCTGCTGGAGGAGCGCCTGAGAGACCGTCGCTTCCTGTTCGGCTCAAGCCAGACCGAAGCGGACTGGCGGCTGTTCACTACACTCGTCCGTTTCGATCCTGTCTATGTCGGCCACTTCAAGTGCAACATACACCGCATCCACGACTATCCGAACCTGACGGGCTATCTGCGTGACCTCTACCGCACGCCGGGCGTGCCAGAGACGGTTGAGATGCGCCACATCAAGGAGCATTATTACCGCAGCCACCGCACCATCAATCCGACAGGGATCGTTCCCGTCGGACCGGAACTGGATCTGAATACGCCGCGTGAGCGGCACAGTCTTGGCTGATTACCAGTAATCGCTGAACGCCGCCTCGCCTGCGAGCTCCGCAAGGCGACGGCGAGTGGCGGGCGTTACACCGTCAGGCAATTCCGACAGTGCGAAAAAACCGCTTTCGACGATCTCGTGATCCGGTTTCTTCGGCGCGGTCTGCTCGACCTGCAAACGATAGAGAACCACATGGTCGCGGTTACTCCCTTCCGTGTTGAGGTAGAGATGCACCAGCTCGGGGCTTGAGACAGCCTTGAGATTTCCCTCTTCACGGATTTCCTTGTGAAGCGCCATCGCCACTGTCTCACCGCGTTCAACGCCGCCGCCCGGCAGGTACCAACCAGGCAGATAAGAGTGCCTGACGAGAAAAATCCGCCCCTCCTCATCGTAGCACGCGGCCCTGACACCAACGGTTGCACCGCGGGTGAACAGAAAAATGAAATGAAGCAGGCGTATCAACACCCGTGAATGGAACGGCCGCGTATCACGGGGCATTGTTTCTTGGTTCACTCGCGCTCTTCTCCGGCGTCAGGCTTTCATTGGACGCGCTGCATATCATAGGGTATCTCTGCCGCCATGTTCAAACTCGCGCATATTTCAGACATACATCTCGGCCCGTTGCCGAAGCTTACTTTCCGGGAACTGGCATCAAAACGCATCACCGGTTTTGTCAACTGGCATCGCAATCGCCGCAAGCATCTTTTCACCGATACGTTGGAAAAACTGCTTGATGATCTCGAGACGAAAGCGCCTGATCATTTGGCGATTACCGGTGATCTCGTCAATCTCGCCACCGGCATCGAAATCCGCGCCGCCGCCGACTGGCTCGAAGAGGTTGGCACGCCAGAAACAACCTCGGTCGTTCCCGGCAACCACGACGCCTATGTCTCAGGTGCACACGACAAGGCCATGCATGCCTGGTACCCCTATGTGCGCGGTGATGGCGATCCCGACGAATGGGACGAGGATCGCAAGATTTTCCCCTATATGCGCGTCCGCGGACCTGTCGCACTCATCGGCTGCTCTACCTCGATTGCAACACCACCATTTTCCGCGACGGGATATTTCGGCAACAGGCAGGCCCGTGCCACGGCAGACCTTCTGAAAAAGGCCGGCGAGATGGGCTTGTTTCGCGTCGTGATGATCCATCATCCACCGATCCGCGGAGCTGCGGCAACCCACAAGCGCATGATCGGCATTCGCCGGTTTGCAGGCGCGCTCGGTGTCGGCGGCGCAGAACTCGTGCTTCACGGTCATACCCATCTCAACACGGTCTACTGGCTGAACACCCACCATGGCCGCGACCATATTCCCGTTGTCGGGATCGCGTCTGCAAGCCAGGGCCCAGGTGGCGAAAAACCGCGTGCAGCCTACAATCTCTTTAACATTACGGGTGAAGCCGGGGCGTGGAACGTAACCTGTGAGCGCCACAGTCTCAACGAAGCCGCAACCGGAGTTGAGCTGGAAGATGTTCGCGTTTTTTACGAAAACGGTCGTCCACTGGGCTTTACCCGGCTGGATCGCGACTGACATCAGCCAGGGCCGCCACGCGGCTCTGACAGTGCCACATTTGTCATCCTCGCCTCAGCGGCGAGGATGAAGTTTAAGCCGCGTAAAAGGACTGGATCGGCTGTTACTTCGCCCGCTCTTCCAGAACGCGGTTGGCAGCGGATACGATGGCCTCCAGCGAAGCGCCAACGATGTTGGTGTTAACACCAGCACCGAACAGTTTTCCGCCAGGGTGCTCCATTTCGACATAGGCGATTGCCGACGCGTTGGAACCGTGCTGCAGGGAATGTTCGGAGTAGTCATTTACCGACAGATCGATGCCGAGGTAGACCGACAGCGCGTTGATGAAGCCATCAATCGGACCAGTACCCTTGCCCTCGATACGCTTGACCTCGCCATTGTCGGTAATTTCTGCTGCGACGACGCGTACACCCTTGAAATCACCTGCCGGGTAAGTGTGGTGATCCACGAATTTCAGACGTGCATTGGGCTGCGTGACGTAACGTTCCATGAAACGCTCATGGATACGCTTGGCGGGCAGCTCCACACCTTCTTCGTCGGTAATGCGCTGGATGTCTTCGCGGAACTCGACCTGCAGGTTGCGCGGCAGGTTCAAGCCGTAGTCCTGCTGGAGAATATAGGCGATGCCACCCTTGCCGGACTGCGAGTTGATGCGGATGATCGCCTCGTAGGAACGACCGACATCCTTGGGGTCGATCGGCAGGTAGGGCACTTCCCATACCGGATGATTGGCAACCTTGATGGCCTTCATGCCCTTGTTGATCGCGTCCTGGTGCGAACCGGAAAACGCCGTATAGACCAACTCGCCGACGTAAGGGTGACGTTCCGGGATCGTCATTTCGTTGGAATATTCATAGACGGACTTGATACGCTCGATATCGCGGCAATCCAGACCCGGATCGATGCCCTGCGTGTACATGTTCAATGCCAGTGTCACCACATCCACATTGCCGGTACGCTCGCCGTTGCCGAACAGCGTGCCTTCCACACGGTCAGCACCCGCCATCAGAGCCAATTCTGTTGCAGCGATGCCCGTGCCGCGGTCGTTGTGCGGATGCAGGGAGATGATGACATTTTCGCGGTTGTCGATGTTGCGGCACATCCACTCGATCTGGTCGGCATAGATGTTCGGTGTCGCCATCTCCACGGTGGACGGCAGGTTCAGGATGAGTTTGTTGTCGGCCGTCGGCTTTATCTCGGCGATCACGGCGTTGCAGATCTCCAGAGCCACGTCCAGCTCCGTGCCGGTGAAGCTTTCCGGCGAATATTCGAAGCGATAACCACCGCCGGCCTTGGCCGCCATATCGGTAATCATCTTGGCGGCATCGACGGCGATCTGCTTGATACCGGCAACATCCTTGCCGAACACGACACGGCGCTGCAACTCACTGGTGGAGTTGTAGAAGTGGATGATCGGGTTTTTCGCGCCTTCCAGCGCCTCGAAGGTGCGGGTGATCAGTTCAGGACGGCACTGCACCAGAACCTGCAGGGACACGTCATCCGGAACATTGCCTTCTTCCACGCACCAGCGGGCAAAATCGAAGTCAGTCTGCGAGGCAGACGGAAATCCGATCTCGATTTCTTTAAAGCCCATATCCAGCAGCAGCTTGAACATGCGCGCCTTGCGATCATGTCCCATTGGATTGACGAGTGACTGGTTGCCGTCGCGCAAGTCAACCGAACACCAGACAGGCGCCTTGGTGATGGTGTTGGAAGGCCAGGTACGGTCGGGAATGTTGATGGTCGGATAAGGGCGATACTTTACGTTCGCGTCCGGCATACCCTTGGAAACGGTGTTGGTCTTGGCGTCCATTGTCTTTGCTCCTTCCGCGTCCACGATGCTCGTCGGCTATCGGCGGATGCGTACCCCTTACGGGCCTAAATCATATCAAATGAGATTTCGAGTTGAGGAGCGTTCGCACCAGCGGGCTTTCGGCCGCCGGGCGCTCCTCACTGGACCCGGCAACCGCGTGTAAGGTCGAGGCTAAGAAGCGAGAGTGCACCGCACGGCGAAGCGTTCGCAGAAATCTGCGCCTTCATGCCGAAAAAGGTTGCGATGCAATTGGTCATTCCTGAGCTTATAAGCGGCGAAATATTCTGTTGCAAGAACAAGTTTAATTTTTCATTCGTTTCACGAAGCCGGTCAGAGCCATCATCAGCCCGCCCCCGAGAAGGCCCCAGAAAGCACCAGAGATCCCCGCGAAAGACAGGCCGGAAGCGGTAATCAGGAAGGTGATGGCAGCCGCCTCACGCGTCTCGGCATCCTTGAAAGCGGCAACCGCCGAACCGGAAAAAGCACCAACCAGCGCAAGGCCGGCAACGGCTTGAATGAGAATAGGCGGCGCAAGCGCCACGAATGCCGTCACCACACCAGCCAAGAGGCCAAGGATGATGTAACCGATGCCCGCGATAATCGCCGCCCAGTACCGTCGCTTCGGATCGGCATGGGCATCCTCGCCCGCGCACATGGCGGCGGTAATGGCCGCAAGATTGACAGCGTGGCCACCGAAAGGCGCCGATAGCAGAGAAAACAGGCCGGTGGTCGCAAACAACGGTCCAGGTTGCGGATCATAGTGATTGACTTTCAGGACGGCGATACCGGGAATGTTCTGCGATGCCATAGTGACGATGAACAACGGCAGCGCAATCGAAATGACCGCCTGCAGATTGAAGGTCGGCGTCACCCACTCTATCGGCGGCGCCAGCGACTGTGCCAGGCTGTCGAGTGCGCCTGCCGGGATCTCCACACCGAAAACCATCACCAGAACGAATGCGGCGAGTGCAGCCGGGACGGCATAAAGCCGCTTGAAAGCCCCAACCACGATCCAGGCAAGAATGATCGGCAGACCGAGCGCCGGGTTGAAACCAATGGCTTTGACAGGAGCAAAACACAGGCCGATGATCACGCCAGAAAGCATGGCGTTGGCAAGCGGCGCCGGGATCGAGGCCACCGCCCGACCAAGCGGCTTGAAAAGTCCAGCGATGATGATGAGCACTGCACAAATGATGAAAGCGCCCACGGCGGCGGGAAAGCCGCCATCGATCACACCGGTGGTGGCCAGAAGTGCGGCCCCCGGTGTCGACCACGCTATGCTGATTGGCAGTCTCGTCGAGACTGACAGAACGATGGCACAAAGACCCATGGCCACAGAAAGCGCCATCAGTGCGGATGCTGCCTCATAGTCCGTTGCACCGACACCTTTCAGCCCCTGCAGCACCACGGCGAAGGAACTGGCGAAACCGACAAAAGCGGTCAGGCAGCCCATGAACAGGCTCTGGACGGAGAGATCTTTCAGCATGGCGGGACTCGGATTTTTCGTCTGACCTGCAGATCAAAAAAAGCGGGCACTGGCAAGCCGCACTGAAAATGAAAGGGTACGCATCCTACCAGCGCAGCAAGCGGCGGCCGGCAAAAGCTCCAATCAGGCCCGTCAGTAAAATACCAAGAGAATACCAGATCAACACAAAAGGCATGCCATTTTCCGTGCAGAACCATGAATAGACCCAGGCACCCGATGCGCCGGCGGCAATACCGCCGACAAAACCGGCGAGGCAGGGACTGGCCGGGGCGGCAACCCGCCTGAGCGCCGAAAGGTTCGCGAGGAAAACAGGCAAAGCAAAAGCCACGATCAAGATCGGGCAATGCAGTGCCGACGAGCCGATAATCAGCGTCCGATAAGCATCCGGGACGGCAAACCCCAATTGCACGAGCGCGATGGCGGCCATTGCGGCAAGAACCAGCGATACCCAGACAAAAAAGTAGCCCCGGTCTCCGTCCGGGCGGGACAGGCGTATAAACGCAACAAAAGCGATGGCGGCCAGCAGGGCGTTGTAAGCAGACTTGATCCAGAACGCCAACTCGGTCCGGGCTTCAATCATATCGCTTCGAAGACCGAAAAAAACGAGCAACAGCAGCAACGAGACACATAGGGCGGGAAAGACGGCGAACACCAGCCGCCGCTCCAGGGCATGCGCCGGCACAGGCTGAAGATCGCGCGTCAGGCTCTCGATGATGTCATCCGTCTTTTTCACGTTTCTCCTCGCAGTTTCTGCGCCAACGCCTTCAGTGTTCTGTGAATACCCACCCGCGCCGCCAACTCTGTCTGACCCGATTTGATGGCAGCATCGGCAATCGATTGCCCCTCAAGTTTTACATTGCGGATCAACTCTCGTTGTTGCGGCGGCAGGCTTTCCAGCAACCTTTCCACATCCATGCGAGCCGTCACCGCATCCACAGACGAATCCGCCGCCAGCGTCTCATCGAGTTCAACTTCGGCCAACATCCGCCCGCCCCTGCCCCGATAATGATCGATAAGCTTGTAGCGGGCGATCGAGAAGAACCAGGCGGTAAATGGCCGCGTCCGATCATAGGTCTCACGACGGGCATGCAGCGACAAAAGCGTTTCCTGCACGAGATCTTCAAGATCGGCCTTGATGCCGGGGATCATGCGTCGCCCATAATAGGCCACCAGCAATGTCCGAAGGGCATGGAGCAAATGCCTGTAAGCGCCCTCGTCCCCATCAAGGGAACGCAGCATCAGCATCTTCAAGGTCTCTTCCGTAACGGTGCTTGTCATCTTTTCTGCAGGTTCATTCGAAAGCAGAACGACATTGTTACACGCAAATACAAAAATTTTTCGACCGAAAAACGATGACACCACCGTGAGGCGTTACGTCGAGACCAAAACCACGCACATGAATGATGGAAATCTTCGTGTACAGAAGCCATAGCGGCACGATGAAGTCTGTCTCGGCCGCCAGCAAAAAGAAAAGCCCGCACTGCAGTGCAGTGCGGGCTTGTATTCAACCGAAAAGCGGGTGCTTTCAGAGTTCTGACTGGTTCTCGACGATCTTGCCGACGAGGCCGTAATCCTTGGCTTCCTCAGCGGACAGCCAGTAGTCACGGTCGGTATCCTTGGCAATTTTCTCGACCGGCTGGCCGGTTGCCTTGGAGAAAATCTTGTTCAGGCGCTCGTTCATCTTGATGATTTCGCGGGCCTGAATTTCGATGTCGGACGCCATGCCGCGCGTGCCACCAGAGGGTTGGTGCAACAGGAAGCGGGTGTTCGGCAGGCAAAGGCGGCGCTCTTTCGGAACCGATACGTAAATCAGCGCACCGGCGGAAGCGACCCAACCAGTTCCGATGATGTATACCTTCGGCTTGATGAACTTGATCATATCGTGGATGGAGTCACCCGATTCGACATGGCCACCCGGCGAATTCACGTAAACGCGAATGTCTTCGTCGCTGGCTGCAGCCAAAGCCACGAGCTGCGTGCAGACTTTCTGCGCCAGTTCCTGAGTGATACCGCCATAGATGAAGATCGAACGCGATTTGAAAAGATTCGCTTCCGTTTCCTTCCCGATCGGCAGTTCCTTGCTCTTGTCGTCTTCGTCTTCGTTCATCAACGGCTCTCCAGCGTAATTCTATGCATGCCCTTCGGACATAGTGCGACTTGTTACGTAAGGCAATGAGCGAAAAAGGCAAGGTTTCGGACCACATAATAAACAACGGCACCGGCAGATGACGCATGGACAATTTCTTCACAGTTACGATATCGTTGCCAATGTTGCATTGCCTGCCGGTTCAAAGATGCCCCAAGCTCCTTGGCCGGCGATAAAGATCAAAGAGGGAACCATGCTCAAAAAACTGAGCTTTACCGCAGCCGCACTTGGCTTGACCACCCTGCCCGCTTTCGCGCACCTCAACCCGGAAGAGCATGGCTCTTTCATGGCCGGTGTGTCGCATCCGTTCTTCGGCGCTGACCATATTCTGGCAATGGTCGCGGTCGGCATCTGGGCGTCACAGATAGCGTTTGCCCAAAACGACCGCAAAGCACTCTGGATTGTTCCCTCCGCTTTCGTCGGCACAATGGCGATCGGCTTCCTGTTGGCCGTGTCCGGCCTCGATCTGCCATTCGTAGAACCTGCCATTCTGGCATCCGTCATCGGCCTTGGTCTGCTCGTTGCCATGGCAGCCAAGCTTCCTACCGCTGCAGCGGCGGCGGTCGTTGGCATTTTTGCCCTCTTTCACGGCCACGCACACGGCGGAGAACTTGGCAGCGCGGGCGCGTTGCAGTTTGGTATCGGCTTCATGATCGCAACCGCAATCCTGCATGCCGCCGGTATCGCCCTTGGTCTTGGCATTGGCCGTTTCGGTAACATCGCTGCCCGTGCCGCCGGCGCCCTGACAGCACTTGCCGGCCTTTCGCTCGTCTTCGGCGGCTAAGGTCATTCCAGAAAAGACGTCGTATTGACGATCAAAGCCTGATCCTGGGATGCTCCAGACCATTACCGAAATTTAAAGTTCCGGATGCTTTGAAAAGCCGGAATTGCAGCATACCTCCTTATCGTGGATTTTCGCTTCACGGTAAGGAGGCACAAGATGTCACCGGAAGAAACCCAACTTCTCAAGGCCCTTTTCGACAGGACCAAAGCCGCCTCGGCAACACCGCGCGACCGCGAAGCGGAAACGTGGATCGCCGATCAAGTGCGTGATCAACCAGACGCGCCCTATTATCTCGCCCAAGCCGTCATCGTGCAGGAAAAAGGGCTGGAAGCGGCAGCGGCCCATATCCGCCAACTTGAAGAACGCATTCGCGACCTGGAAACGGGAAGCGCCGACCAGCATCGGGGAACGCAAGGCGGTTTCCTGAGCTCGATCTTCGGCACCAGTCAACAGCAAACGCCGCCGCCGGCTCCACAACCGGCAGCAGCCTATCGCAACGATACGGCTGGTCAGACGGCGGGGCCGTGGGGGCGTGCCAATGAACAGCCGCAAGCGGGTGGACCATGGAGCGGACAGACGTCTGGTTTCGGACGGTCCTCCGGCGGCAGCTTCCTGCAAGGGGCGCTTGGTACCGCAGCGGGTGTTGCGGGTGGCATGTTACTCGCAAATTCGCTCAGCGGACTTTTCAGTAACCATATGTCGTCGCTTGGCCTGGGATCACCTTTCGGAGGCAATCCGGCAGGCAATGCGCCTGTCGAAGAAACCGTCATCAACAACTACTACGGTAGCGACGCTGACCAGCAGAACGACAATGACGATCTGCAACAAGCCGACTACGACGACGATAACGACGCGGATTTTGATTCAGGCGACGACAGTTCCGTCGCCTGATCATGCACCGCTGCCTCAGCACGAGAGGCAGCGACCGTCGAATTTTCAACGTCTGTACGGCGTCGGATCAGCCACGACCGCGATACGTCGCCACGCCCTGATCCGGCAACCAGACGCCTTCCGGGGCCGCGCCGGTCTGCCAGAATACGTCGATCGGAATTCCGCCGCGCGGATACCAGTAAGCACCGATGCGAAGCCATTTCGGCTGCAGCAGGTCAACAAGACGCTTGGCGATGTAGACTGAGCAATCCTCGTGGAACGCACCATGGTTGCGGAACGATTGCAGGAAGAGCTTCAGGGACTTCGATTCCACCAGAAAATCGCCCGGAATATAATCGATGACAATGTGGGCGAAATCCGGCTGGCCCGTCATCGGGCAAAGCGAGGTGAATTCCGGCGCGGTAAAACGCACGACGTAATCGGTACCTGCATTGCCGTTCGGTACTTTTTCGAGAACGGCCTTTTCCGGGCTTTCTGGCGTGTCAACTTTCGCGCCCAGCTGCGAAAGACTGGAAACATCCGTCACGGACATAAAAAACTCCTGTGGTTCATAAGACGACTTTGACGCCGTGGGCCTTTTCGCCTTCCGGCTCAACGTGAATGGCAAGGCTGGCGCCCGATATGACGTCCCTTATGGCATCTTCAAGGCGGTCGCAAATATCATGCGCTTCCCGCACCGTCATGGTTGCCGGCACGACGACATGAAAATCGATAAAGGCGGCCGCGCCCGCACGACGGGTTCTGAGGTCGTGCACCCCAATGATACCATCGCAATTGTCGGCAATCGCCTTCTTGATGGCTTCGTCTTCTTCCGGCTCGACCGCCCGGTCCATCAGACCGCCGAGCGAATGCAGGATAACTTTCGATCCTTGAAACAGAATGTTGATTGCGACAACGACAGCAAGCAACGGATCAAGGATAGCATAACCGGTCAGCAAGGCCAGAACGAGACCAATCAGAACGCCAGCCGATGTGACGACGTCCGACATGATGTGATGCCCATCCGCCTTCAATGCGGGAGACGCGTATTTTTTGCCGACGCGGATCAGGATAGTCGCCCAGGCGGCATTGATCCCCCCGGCAAAAGCATTGATGGCAAGACCAAGGACAGGTGCTTCGGGCAAGCGCGGATTGAAAAGCGCACCCCACGCCTCCTGCACGATCAAAAGGGCGGCAACAACGATGAGTACCCCCTCTAGGACGGCAGACATGTACTCCGCCTTGTGATGGCCGAACTGATGATCGTCATCGGCAGGTTTTTGCGCATAGCGGATGACGAAGTAGGCAACAAATGCCGCAACCACGTTCACCGTCGATTCCAGACCATCCGAAAGCAGCGCCACCGACCCCGTGACCCACCACGCCAGAAGCTTCAGGCCCAATACACCGATTGAAAGCGGAATACCCCAGAATGCGAGCTTCCTGACGAGTACGTTACCTTCGCTGTTCATAATGTCCCCGTGCGGATGCGAATGAATTGCAGGACTGGCTGCCAAAACGAAACGAACCGCGCACACGGGTTGGCCCCGTGTGCGCGGTTCGATATCGGCTTTCTATCGTTCAAACCGCTTCAAAGGTCAAGACCTGGCGGAAATCAGCCATTTTCAGTCGCGTTGCTCACAAAAACGAATGCGATTGCTGAAAGGGTCGGTGACCTGCATCACGTCACCCCAGGGTTCGCTCTCTACACCCGGCTTCATGAAGGTGTATTGCTTCGCTGCCAGTTCCTTTTGAAAGGCGTGTACACCCTTCATCGTGACAAACACATTTGAGCCTGGCGTTGCATCGCCGTGATGGCCACTCAGATGCAGGCTCAGGCCCGCACGCGAAACCTGCATATAGAGGGGGAAGTTTTCACCAAAGCGATGCTCCCAGTCGATCGTGAAGCCGAGGAACCCGACATAGAACTCCCGTGCCTTGTCTTCATCGAAAATGCGGATGATCGGCGATACGCGGTCGAAACCGATCCCCGCCCCTCGCTCCGACTCTTCGATTTTTGCTGCAAGCACATTCCAGTTGTCGCAATCGAATTGCCGAGCGACGATTTCCAGTGCCTGCGAATGGGAAATGGTTGTGCCGCCCTGTTCCAGCGACGACTTCAGTGCACGCGCCATCAGCTTGGCGTCGAGATAGTTGCGCATCTCTGCCTTGTCCTTTCGTATCGAGCGAAAGCCTTGTCAGTGCTCGCCTTGCCGACACGTTCGCTCATCAACGATGGACGTCAAGAAAGCGCAACTGAATACATTCACCATACCCAAAGGGCGCGAGCGGCAGGTTATATTCGACCTGCCGCTTTTCTAACCTATTTCAGCGATCGGGGAAAGCCGTATCAAGCGCGGCTGAGCAACAGCCGGATACCTGCAAATCCGAAAAACATCGCCAGAGCGCCTTCGATATACCGTCGGCTGCGCTGATAGACGCGGATGGCCGGAGCGGTTGAAAACAACAGGGCATAGCCGCAAAAGATGGTAATGCCGAGAACACCGCAGCCGACAAGGATAGCGGCGAGGGTCGATGCATCCGCTCCAGGCTGAAGGCCGATCGACATGATGGCAATCCAGCCGAGCACGGCTTTCGGATTGGCGATGTGCAATAGCAATCCGCGACGGTAAAGGGCCTGATAGTCCGGCACCGTAACCTCCGTTGCCACCATCGCCTTGGCTGACTGATGAGCCATGGCCGATCGAGCGGACTTGAATGCCAGATAAAGGAGATAAAGACCACCGGCGATCTTGATGACGAATAGTGCATGCGCGTAAGTCGCAAGCACGGCGGAAAGACCTGTCGCCGCAAGCGCTGCCCAGGACAGCGAGCCGGTAATCACGCCAAGTGCAAGCATCAAGCCCGGTTTACGCCCCTGGCTCATGGCAACGCCCATGATCGCCATGTTGCTCGGACCAGGGCTGGCAACAGCAATGATATAGGCTGCATAAACAAGAAGAAGGTGGTCGAGATGCTGCATGGCTGCGCGCTCTTTCGTGCGATTGGAGCTTTACCGAAATACATGCATTCTGATTGATCGGCGACATCTGTGCGAGGCCGCCGATCTGAGACGATCAAGCCGCCTTCGTTTTCGCCTTGCGCGCCAGATGCGCCACAACGTTTTCGATCATCCGCATTCCCGCGTCCTGACCAAGCGTCATGATCGATTCCGGATGAAACTGGACCGCTGCGACAGGCTCCTTGGCATGTTCGATACCCATGATCGTGCCGTCTTCGCTTTCCGCCGTGATAATGAAATCACGGTGCAAGGTCGCAGGGTCAGCGAAGATCGAGTGATAGCGGCCGACAGTTACCTCTTTGCCAAGACCGGAGAACACCAGACCAGGCTCCAGAACGCGAATACGGGACGGCTTGCCGTGCATTGGCACAGCAAGCTGACGAAGTTCACCACCATAGGCTTCTGCCAGGGCCTGCAGGCCAAGGCAAACACCGAAGATCGGCAGATCGCGGGCACGCGCGGCCTTGATCGTCGCTTTACAATCGAAGTCGGTCGGGTTGCCTGGTCCGGGCGAAAGCACCACGAGATCGGGCTGGAAGCGGTCGAACACCTCGGCTGGAACCGGCGTGCGCACGGTCGAAACCGTCGCCCCGGTCTGGCGGAAATAGTTGGCGAGCGTGTGGACGAAGCTGTCTTCGTGGTCGACCAGCAGGATCTTCACACCGTGACCAACCTTGGCGGCATCGCGTTTGCTGGACGCCGAATTCGTTGCTTTCGCATCGCGAATGGCGGCGATCATGGCCGATGCCTTCAACTCCGTTTCGGCTTCCTCTTCCTGCGGATTGGAATCGTTGAGAAGCGTCGCACCGGCGCGAACCTCGGCAATACCGTCCTTGATACGAATGGTGCGCAACGTCAGGCCGGTGTTCATATCGCCGTTGAAGCCAACCATGCCGATCGCCCCGCCATACCAGGCACGCGGACTCTTTTCGTGGCTTTCGATAAAGCGCATCGCCCAGAGCTTCGGTGCGCCTGTCACTGTGACCGCCCAGGCGTGGCTGAGGAAGCCGTCGAAAGCATCCATGTCGTCGCGAAGGCGACCTTCAATGTGGTCGACGGTATGGATCAGACGCGAATACATCTCGATCTGGCGGCGGCCGATAACCTTGACCGACCCCGGCTCGCAAACGCGGCTCTTGTCGTTGCGGTCTACGTCCGAGCACATCGTCAGCTCAGACTCATCCTTCTTCGAATTCAATAGCTTGAGAATCTGCTCGCTATCGGCAATCGGATCGTCACCACGCTTGATGGTGCCCGAGATCGGGCAGGTCTCAATGCGGCGGCCAGAGACACGGACGAACATCTCCGGCGACGCGCCGACCAGATATTCCTGATGTCCAAGGTTGATGAAGAAGGAATAAGGCGACGGATTGATGGCCTTGAGGCGGCGAGAAATATCGGATGGCTTGCTCTCGCAACGCTCCATGAACTTCTGACCGGGCACGACCTCGAACAGATCGCCGCGACGAAAGCTCTCCTTGGCCTTGACCACGAGTTCTGCATATTCGCCGGGACGATGGTCTCCCTTCGGAGGAATGGTATCGGTGGTCTTGAACGGTTCCGGCGCAATGTCTGAAGACTTGCCGTCCGTCGTTACCCCGCCCTTTTCGAAATCATAGCGATCAATCCAGGCTTTGGCGGAATAGTGATCGACAACGAGAATTTCGTCCGGGAGAAACAGCACCATATCGCGCTGGTCTTCCGGGCGCGCAAGCGACAGCTTGATCGCGTCGAACTGGAACGCCAGATCGTAACCGAAGGCCCCGAACAGGCCAATGGCCGAGTCGGCACTGGAATAGAACAGATCGACGATGGCCCGCAACGCGGTGAAGACGGTCGGGATTTTCGAACGTTCTTCTTCCGTAAAGACACGGTCCGGTTCGTTGATCGTCAGATCAAGCCGGCTCGTCGTGGAGGCACCAAGCGTCAGATCAGGGGTCGCCTTCAGCTTCTCGGTGATGAAGGACAGCAGAACCTCGCCGCGGCCGTTATAGGCCTCGATCCACATCTTGCGACCAAAGCAGGAAATACCGAGCGGCGGATCGATGATCGCCGTGTCCCAACGGGTGTAACGACCCGGATATTCGTAGTTGGACGAGAAAACCGCGCCACGCTGGGTATCAAGCTTTTCGACATAGTTGTCGATCGCATTGGCGTAGTCGGCTGCACGGCGCTGACGGCTGACTTTGATGCCGCCTTTCGTCTCGTAAACTTCGCCACCGTCATCCTGAATGATCGTTACCATTTTCTCTCGTACTTCCCGTTGTTCAGACCCGATGACAGGCGGCAGAATAACAAAAAAGCCGCCTGAAATTTCGGGCGGCTTGGACTTGTCTTGTGAACATGACTGGTCAAGGCCGCGTAAAGCTGCTCCACCACCAGTTAGCAATGTTCTTGGACACGATGTTCATGGCGAAAATTGTTAGCGCGACGAAAGGCCGTTGGCAAGCAAAGATTCCCTTGAGTTTGCATGGCATGCATGACCGCGAACGAGAAGCCGCTGAACCATACCCACCGCCGATGCGTTCATCCCGGACCTGACCGTAAGGAGGCTACGGCTAAATGCTGCATCGCGTGTTTTTTCTTCTGGCAAGTTTTCTGATGATTTCCGCTGCTGAACCGCCGCCCGATGTGCCCGTTCCGCAGCCCAAGCCGGACCAGCAAACCGTACCCGGCGAGACGCAGAAACCGTCGGAAACCCAAAAGCCAACACCCAAACCTGCGCCTCCCCAAAGCGAGAAATCTTCAGAGCCCGTTCACGGCGAGGACGAAAAGAAGTCCAGTGAGCCGTCAAAGCCAGTAGAGGAAACGGCGAAGCCTGAAGAGGAGCAGCCAGAACCGGTCAAAGAAGAAGATCCCGCGGCCCTTCAGGCCTGCCTGGGCGCATTGAAGGAGATAGGCGCCGGGTTCAAGACACTCGCACCCATCCGCGATGAGGACGCAGGCTGCGGCATCGCATCACCCATCGAACTGTCGGAAATATTGCCTGGGATCAAGCTTGAGCCAGCGGGAACGATGCGTTGCGAGGCAGCGCTGGCACTTTCTCGCTGGACAAAGGACATGATGCTGCCAGCCGCGAACCTCGCCTTTCCCGACCGCAAGGTGGCAGCAATCGCCAACGCGTCCACCTATGTTTGCCGCAATCGCAACAGCGCCGAAAATGGCAAGATTTCCGAACATGCCAAAGGTAACGCCGTCGATATTTCCACCATCGCCTTCGACAAGGGCGAACCGCTGGTAATGAAGCCGCGCACGGAGGACGGAACACCCGAAGGCGCCTTCCAGAGAACGATTACCGCCGCAGCCTGCCTGTTTTTCCGAACGGTCCTCTCCCCAGGCAGCGACGCCACCCATCAGGATCATTTGCACCTGGACGTTCTGGAACGAAAAGGCGACTTTCTCTACTGCCGATAATAAAAAAGGGGCGACCAAAGGCCGCCCCCGACTGGAGATGAAGTTCAGCTCCCTTAGAACCGCTGTGTCAGAGAGATTTTGAACGAACGGCCAGGTTCGGAATAGAACTCGTTGGCCTGAGAACCCGCAGTGCGAGCCGTGGCATAATCGTAATATGTCTTGTCGAAGACGTTATAGATGCCGGCATTGATCCGTAGACCCTTAACCTGCTCAGGCTCGTACCAAGCAGTCAAGTCAACGATACCATAACCCGGCGTCGAGAAATAACTTCTCTGACCGTTGGTGATGATGTCTTTGCCCCGTCCACCGTTTGCAGCAATCCAGTCGATCCCGACACCCCATGTCTCAGTATCATAAGCAGCACTTATAACGCCCTTGAGAGGTGAAACCGACTGAAGGAAGCTGCCATTATCGAGATTTTTGCCGTTCGCGTAGGCCAGACCAGCACGTAGGCTGAAACCATTGTCGAAGCGGGTATGAGCAGAGAGTTCCGCACCATAAATACGCGCCCGGTCAAGATTCACACCTCGCGTAATACCACCCTGTCGATAGTTATTGAGATCATATCCGAGAGCTGCCGCCTCGCTGGCTGTCAGACTCGCCGTTTCAATGAAGTTTTTGTAGCGATTGTAGAAGAGATTGATACGTCCACCGAGATCGTCGTCGCCAAAGTTGGCCCCAATTTCAAATCCGTTGCTCGTCTCGGACTCAAGATTAGGGTTGCCAAGACGTAGATAGGTTCCTGGACCACCGAATACGCTATACAGTTCACCCGCATTCGGAGCGCGGAAACCCATGGCCCACTGCGCGTACAGCTCCACTTTCTCAGAAACGTCGTACGCAGCGCGCACCTTAGGTGAAATTCCCACATCGTCAAACTCGCCGGGCAGTGCGGGGCGATTGGTATTGCGGGCGTACTCTGGCGTCATCTTCGGTGTATGTTCGACCCAGTCGAAACGGATGCCTGGGGTCAAAGAAAAGCCACTGGAACCAAATCCGATTTCGTCATCAAGGAAGAAACCAATCCGGTTGCTATCGACCTTGGGCGTATCAGCCTGATTGGTGTGCAGGTTTGCGCAAGCAGCGAACGCACCAGTATAAGGCAAGCGGCAATTATCAACACCGGATGAGTATTGTTCAGAGGTGCTTCTCGAAAGATCAAAACCAAATGTGACGTCGTGATTGAGTTGTCCGGTTGAGAAATCTTTCTGCAACGCGCCAATCAGGCCGAAGCTGTTTTCATCGTAGTCATTGAGACGGCTGATATTACCAACCACGCTTGTGGAACGATATCCAGTATATCCGGTTTCGCGAGACTGTCTTTGCCAATATAGCGACGCCCAGGCGTTGTCGATCGGGCCGTCCTCACCAATTGCCTCATAGTTATAGTCAAGAGAAATGCGATCGCGAGCGGATGCGTTATTCGTAGAATAATTTCCGGGAAGGTAGTTGTCGCGCGGACCCAGCACAGTCACCTGATTGATCTTGGAGTCCGTATCACGATCGATGCGGAAACTTTCTGCCGTCAATCCTATGCGATGCCCCCCTTCCAAGTCTTGTCGTAACTTAAAGAGTAAGTTGTGCTGATCGTAATCAGAAGGATTGGCCTTAGTGCGGGTTGTGCCGTAGCTGTCGACACCTCCGTTGGTCTTACGCTCCTTGCCTTTCTTGTATCCGCCCTGAAACATGATCGAGGTATTTTCGATCTTCTTTGCCACTGCAATTGAAGGATCGTAACTCGTATCAGCGCTGTCAAAGGTGAACTTTGCGACGCCACCCCAATCGCGGCCATCTTGAATGAGGTCTTCAGGTTCAAGTGTGCGCAGACCAAGGACGCCCCCAAGAGCCCCTGATCCGGCACGGCTCGAATCTGCACCACGAACGACATCAACGGCAGAGAGAGAGGAGAAATTGAAAGTATCTAGACCACCAGTAGCACCTCGAGTGGCATCTGAAAGATACCTTACTGGAATTCCGTCGATTGTGGTCAGCACGCGGTCGCCTTCAAGGCCTCGAATGTTGACGGAACCATTGCTCCGGTTGAATGACACTCCAGGCTGAGCGACACGTCCCAAATCCTCAATGCTCGTAATCTGCTTATTCTGGATTGTTGCTGCAGTCGTTTCGGTCGCAAGAGGCGTATCGGCAACTGTGCTACCAGCCTTAACGCGCTTGCCCTTCACCACAATCTGGTCAAGCGATGTTGTGCCGTTGGTCTGTGAGGTGTTTTCCTGAGATTGCGCTGCCGCTGCAATCGGAAGGAAGACCATGGCTGTGCAAAGAAGCAGCGCGGAATGTGAGCGCAGAATGGACATGAATTATACTACCCCCGGTACGCCGCGCGCACGAAAACACCGGCGCGCGAAAAAGCGCCCCGAGCTGTGAACACGGCGGAAACTGTTATGATTTGTTACGGCTTTGCCGTTATTTGAGGACTAAAAAACATGACATTAACTGTCAACATATTAAACATGACTCGAAGCATCATATTTTAAAGTAGTTTGCTGCGTTGCAAAAATGTAACAAAATGTTGCTGCGGGTGAAAAAACGGAAATATCTGTAAAAATGCAGCGGCAAATTCAAAGTCCGCATATTCGTACTTGATACAATATTGCCTGCCAGATTAGATGGCACCTTCGTTTTGCCAATAACAAACATAACAGATAATCAAACGGATACGGACAATGAAGTCTCTTGAACTGCTCGTTGAGCGGATCATTCTCTCCAGCCGCTGGCTACTCGTCGCTTTTTATCTCGGCCTTGTTGCCGCACTTGCTGTCTATGCGTTTTCGTTCGCGCTCAAATTTTTCAAGGTCGCGAAGAACGTTTTCAACTACGACGAAGCCGATATGATCCTTGCGATGCTGGGTCTGATCGATGCCGCGCTGGTTGCCAGCCTCATCGTGATGGTGATGATTTCGGGTTACGAAAACTTCGTCAGCCGTTTTGATGAAGCCGACGGTGAGGTTTCCTTCCTCGGAAAGCTCGATGCTGGCAGCCTGAAGATCAAGGTCGCATCGTCGATCGTGGCAATCTCGTCCATCCATCTGCTGCAGATCTTCCTGAACGCCAACCAATACACAGACAGCAAGCTGATGTGGTTCACCATCATGCATCTGGCCTTCGTCGTGTCGGCGGTCATGCTTGGCTACCTCGAAAAACTGATGGCGAAGTCGAAGGACAAACCCGAGAACCCGGCCATATAAATCAGAATCCAATTGTTACGAGGTCTGGATACCGTGTCCGCTTTTTCCGCATATTCTTCGTTGCCGAAAGCGGCACCCTACCGGACAGCGTTGCCTGAATGCTAACGCTTGGCCGCCAATCGAACCTCAGCCAACAATTCTCAGCTTCCGCCAACACGGGAGACTGGCTGGCGGCCTTGACGAATCTGGCCTGCGAATTTGGCTACGCCCATGTCACGCTACTAAAAATCCCTTCGACGGCTGGCTCCGGCGTGTCCGCCGTCATTCTGGAAACCACACTGCCGCAATGGATCATCCGTGAAGTGGGCCATCACGGCCCTCCGAACGACTGTGCAGCCATCCGTTGCGGCATGTCATCGCTTGTCCCTCAATATTGGTCCATGGATGAAGACGATGCCTTGCCGGGCACGATCGCGCTGACAACGGATTCCTTCCGTGGCATCGGCATCACATGCGGACTGACCATTCCACTGAATGGTCTGAACGGAGGTAAACATCTCCTGACCTTTGGCGGGGATCGCACACATCTGCCGCAGGCTGCGCTCAACGAACTGGGCATGATCTGTCTTCACGCTTTCGAGATTTACGATCGCCTCTGCCGGACAGGGATCAAGAGTCCGTCGCCACTGACAAAACGAGAATTGGACGTTGTGCGCTGGACAGCGCAAGGCAAGACATCGGTTGAAATCGCCGAGATCCTGTCGATCTCGGAACATACGGTCAACGCCTATATGAACAACGCAATGCGCAAGCTGGATTGTGTCAATCGCACCCAACTCGTCGCAAAAACCATTCGCCTGAAACTCATCAACTGAACGCGGCTTATCGATCCAGTACGGAGCGCAGCTCCACCAGGTTCGAACGCACCCGCAGGACATAAAAGCCCATGGTTGCGAGGTGCGATGGCATGATCCAGCCGCTTTCCTCGCCGTTCGAAATGATGGCTGGCTGAATGCGCAGTGCAGCGCGCGTCTGCGCCAAAGTGTCGTTCCAGAGATTGGTCAGGTTACGTTCACGAATGACCTGCGCGAAGTCCGAACCTGCTGCAGAGAGCACCCCGTAATATCCGTAGAGCTGACCGTAAGCGAACCAGAAGCGATCATCAGCGCGTGTATCGAACCAGCCACCATTATAGTTCTCGGAACGCTCGCGCAGGATCGCCGAGGTCGCCCCGATATCGCCGGCGATACGGTCGATAAACTGGATCAGGTTGTCGGCGCGGGTGTCGAACACCGCCTTGCAGGCAACAAGCTCGCCGTTGAATGCCTGGAAGCTGCGGATGGCGGCACGGTAATAGCTTGGCGTCGGCGTTTTCGGACCGAAGGGGTCGAGGCCGAAATACCAGGAATACTCGCTGAACTGCATGTTGCCACGCGCTTCCTGAAGATTGTTATTGATGCCGGAGGTTCCACGGACGCGACCAAGCGTATCCACCAGTTCGATCGACGTACGACGTACCGCCTGATTGATACCACGCTGAAACGACGCCTTGTTGTCGAGGAAAGGGGTGCTGTCCCAATCGATCCCGAACAGCCCCAACCTGTAAAGCAGCATGGAGGAAATCCAGGCGTTCTGGTTAACGTTGAAATCGGTCAGATCGGCAGCCACGTCGACAATAGCGGATCTCTGGCAGACGGGCGCTGCAGTGCTGGCGGCGCTGGACGTTGTCTGTGTGGAAGCACCGGCCACAGCATCAGGCAATTCCTGGCCTGCCGGAACGGCGCGCTCGGACAGTTTGTAACGGCTTACATAGTCAGGGTCGAAATTCGTCCAGACCTGTGTCTGCCAGACGAAATAGCCGTAAAATCCCACAAGTCCGATGAGAACGAGAGCAACCGGCCCCTTCACCGTCCAGTGCCGACCCCGGTACCAACCGTGTGCGGCGAGAAACGGCCAAAGCAGCCACGCCACGAAAACACTGACAGCCTTGCCAATGGCACTGAATACGGCCTGAACCAAAGCGGTAATCCGGTCGATCATGTCGTCATGTTCTCCTCTGTCCGGTGGGACGAAAGGACAAGAGGCGTCACATTAAGGACGCCGCCCATCCCTAGGCCGACATTGTGGCCGGTTTCGCTCTTCCAGATATGTGCCGGTCGATGTGGATGCAACACGATTGCGAAACTTTTCTCAACCCGTGGTCCGTACAATCGAAGCGAAATGACAGAGGCACCCGTCAGAGACCGAGCTTTGCAATCTCCGCTTCAAGACGCTCTTTGGCCTTCTTGGGCAACTTGCCGTTTTTCACCGCATCCAGATTGGCGGGCGCCGCATCACCAACGACCACCAAAGCGACCATGCCCATGCCCACATGCGGCGTGCATTTGACGACATAGGCCCCTTCCTTGTCGACCGTGACCTTCAGCGTCTCGTTCATCTTGCCTTTAAAATCCGCAACGCCTTCGGGGAGCATGTCTTTCACCGCTGCAGCATCATGACCCTTGTCAACCGGAACGAAGACGATCACGTCGCCCACGGCCGCTTTGACGGCAGCCGGTTCGAATACCATCGCCTGACCGTCGCTGCCCTTATTCAGCATCTTGATTTCGATCTCGGCCGACGCCGCGGGAAATGCGAACAGCCCTGTCATGGCTGCAAGCGTGATGAATTGGGCGATCTTATTCTGCATGTCTTCTGCTCCTGAGGGACACCACATTGGCGCAAATGCGCAAGCATGGTGTTAGCCTCAGGCAGAGTCGACCTCTTTGAGAAAAATCAAATGCGGCAAGGCGACGCGGAGCATCAGCCTTCCTTAACGGTCTCCACCCAGTGGCGACGGCAGAACGACACATATTTCTCGTTACCACCGACATCGATCTGAGCACCGTCCTTGACGACTTTTCCTTGCTGATCGAAACGCGCCACCATCGTCGCCTTGCGGCCGCAATGGCAGATGGTGCGGATTTCCCGCAGTTCATCGGCAATGGCGAGCAACTCCCTCGACGCCGGAAACAGTTTGCCCTGGAAATCCGTACGCAGGCCATAGGCCATCACCGGGATATTCAGCTTGTCGGCAATATGCGCCAATTGCCAGACATGATGTTCGGAAAGGAAATGAGCCTCATCGATGAAGAGACAGGCGATTGCCGCCTGCTCGTGCAACACTTGCACTTCGGCGAAGATGTCAGTGCTTTCGTCAAAAGTCAGGGCATCCGAGGAAAGGCCGATGCGCGAGGCAACCTTGCCAACACCCGCCCTGTCATCAAAGGCAGCCGTAAAAATCAGGGTGCGCATGCCGCGCTCCTGATAGTTGTAGGATGCTTGCAACAGCATGGTCGACTTGCCGGCGTTCATCGCAGCATAATTGAAATAGAGCTTGGCCATCATCCACTCCTTGTGCGGCGTCTTTTGCCGGGGATGGCCCGCGATGAAAAGTGGCACAGCATAAAAACCACAGATTTCCACGAAGGAAGAAACCTTGATTCGACGAAGGACAAGGCGGTTTTCATCCGCGGTGTCGCAAACGGTGCGCCAAAACACGCAAATGCACATGAGTTGATTGTGCGGTGCAGATATTGATAATGGCAAGGGAACTAAAAAGGGAGCAAGCAATGTTTGCAAATAGAAATCGCTGTCTGGCGCTGGCCGCAGCAATCTCCACGCTGGCCCTCGGTGCAGCCAGCGCGCAGGCGGCAGAGCCCGCGAGTTGTGGTACGGTGCGCTTCTCCGACGTCGGCTGGACCGACATCACCGCCACAACCGCCACGGCAACCGTAATTTTGAAAAGCCTTGGCTACGAAACCGACGTCAAGCTTCTCTCCGTCCCCGTCACCTACACCTCACTCAAGAACAAGGACATCGACGTCTTCCTCGGCAACTGGATGCCGACCATGGAAGGCGACATTGCCCCCTATCGCGAAGACAAGTCCGTCGAAACTGTCCGTGAAAACCTCACAGGTGCCAAATACACGCTGGCGACAAACGCCAAGGGCGCCGAACTCGGCATCAAGGATTTCAAGGATATCGCCACCCACAGCGATGCTCTCAGCGGCAAGATCTACGGCATTGAACCGGGAAATGACGGAAACCGCCTGATCCTCGATATGGTTGCCAAGGACACATTTGGCCTCAAGAGCTTCGAGGTCGTCGAATCGTCCGAACAGGGCATGCTGGCGCAGGTCGCCCGTGCTGAAAAATCCGGTGAGCCGATCGTCTTCCTCGGCTGGGAACCGCACCCGATGAACGCGAATTTCAAGCTGGCCTATCTGACCGGCGGTGACGACGTTTTCGGCCCGAATCTCGGCGGCGCGACGATCTACACCAACGTTCGCAAGGGCTACACGGAAGAATGCCCGAACGTCGGCACATTGCTCAAGAACCTGCAGTTCTCGCTGCCCATGGAAAACGAGATCATGGGCAAGATTCTGAATGACGGCCTTGAGGGCGAAGCCGCAGCGACAGCCTGGTTGAAAGCCAATCCTTCGGCAATCGAGCCATGGCTTGCCAACGTCAAGACCAAGGATGGCAGCGCGGATGCCCTGCCAGCCGTGAAGAAGGCATTGGGCCTCTAAAGCGAAGACATGCGATGCTGATCCGGGGTGTCTTTTGACATACCCGGACGAGCGGGGCATGACATGATATCCGTGCATGGCGTTGGCCGCGAAATTCTGTCGCGTCGAGCGCCAAGCGCTCGCCCGGCGTCTGGCAAGGCAATGTCAGAATCTATGAAACGGATCGAAATGGCGAGGACTGCGACAAAAGCCGAAGGGTGAGGTCAGTGGCTCCGCCAAAGGCTGCAACAAGTAGACTTATGCAATACCCGTCATCATTTCGATCCATTTCACAGGTTCCAAGCCCGAACTGCCCGCCGTCGTCCCTGAATCTGTTCGCGAAAGGTCTCGTCTTACCGTGGAATGGCTCAGCGCCCCTGAAAACCGTTTGCCCGTCGGCCGATACGCCAAGGAAGCCATCGACTGGCTGACTGGAAATCTCGCATTTTTCTTCGACTGGCTGTCGTTCATTTTCCAAAGCGTCATCGATGCTTTGCTATATGTCCTCCAGACACCACACCCGCTTGTGATTGTCGCAATTCTGACCGCACTGTCCGCATGGACACGCCGCTCGGTCGGCATGCCGATTTTCACCATCGTCGGGCTGCTTCTCATCATCAATCTCGGCTACTGGAAAGCGACGACGGAAACCCTTGCGCTCGTGATAGCCGCAAGCGCAGTGTGCATGATTATCGGCATACCGCTTGGAATCCTGGCTGCACGCCGCAAATGGATTTACGCGGCCATGCGTCCGGTTCTCGATCTGATGCAGACGATCCCGACCTTCGTTTATCTCATCCCCGCGCTGGTTCTTTTCGGGCTCGGCATGGTTCCCGGCCTGATCGCCACGGTAATCTTTGCCATTCCGGCACCGATTCGCTTGACCCGCCTCGGCATCATTTCAACACCGCCGGCGCTTGTTGAAGCCGCCGTTGCGTTCGGTGCAACACCGGGACAGGTACTTCGCAAGGTCGAACTGCCATTTGCAGCCCCTCAGATCATGGCTGGGCTGACCCAGACCATCATGCTGTCGCTATCGATGGTGGTGATTTCCGCCCTTGTCGGTGCAAACGGCCTCGGCGTGCCAGTGGTACGTGCGCTCAACACCGTCAACATCGCGATGGGCTTCGAAGCCGGCCTGTGCATCGTCATATTGGCGATCGTTCTGGACCGACTGTTCCGCCTTCCCGGCTCGGAGGACGACCTGTGACGGACGCAATCATTTTCGGAAATGTCGACATTGTCTTCGGCAACAGGCCAGAACCCGCTCTGTCGCTGATCGACATGGGCAGATCTCGCGAGGAAATCAACGCGAAAACGGGACTGGTGCTTGGCGTCGCCAACGCATCGCTCGCGGTGAAGGAAGGAGAAATCCTCGTTCTCATGGGGCTTTCCGGCTCCGGGAAATCCACTCTTGTTCGCGCTGTAAACGGACTTGCGCCGGTCGTGCGCGGCAATGTCTCCATCAAGACCAAATCCGGTTACGTCGATCCTTATCGCACGACGGCGAAGTCGCTGCGCGATCTGCGCATGCACACGGTGTCGATGGTGTTTCAGCAATTCGGCCTTTTGCCCTGGCGCAATGTTGCAGAGAACGTAGGATTCGGCCTTGAACTTGCCGGTGTGCCCGAGGCGGAACGCAAGCGCCTTGTCGATGAACAACTGGAACTCGTCAATCTTTCTCAGTGGGCGAACAAAAAGGTCGGAGAACTATCCGGAGGCATGCAACAGCGCGTCGGACTGGCCCGGGCCTTTGCAACGGGCGCACCGATCTTGCTGATGGATGAACCGTTTTCAGCGCTCGACCCGCTCATTCGAAGCCGCCTTCAGGACGAACTTCTGGAGTTTCAAAGCCGCCTGAAGAAAACCATCCTGTTTGTCAGTCACGACCTGGATGAGGCATTCCGCATCGGTAACCGGATCGCGATGATGGAGGGCGGGCGTATTATCCAGTGCGGCACACCGCAACAAATCGTCAAACATCCGGCCACACAATATGTCGCGGACTTCGTCCAGAACATGAACCCGATTTCCATGCTGACTGCAGCGGATGTCATGACGCGCGGCATTGGCGAAAAGAACGGGCATCTGGCGGTTGCCGCAACGGCCCGCCCCACGTCGCCGCTCATCGATATTCTCGACGCTTTGTCGAAACATTCCGGCGCAATCGGCGTCGTCGACAACGGCTCAATCGTCGGCACGATTTCGGCGGATGACATCGTCAGCGGCCTGACTCGACACCGCAAAAAGTGACATTGCGCCACGTTCTAAGAAGGCTTTCGCAACCGCGAAAGCCTTCTTTTTTGTTCTTGGAACACGAAAACTGTATCTGGAATGCAAGTTTCAAAAAAAAGATTGTATGGAACAACCATTTTAACAAGAATGCGATTGCAAACTAAAAAAAAACGCACAAGCTCAAGCATAGCTTTTGAAGCGATTGCTAAATTTAAGGGGACAGCGATCATCGAAGCCGAGATCGCGCTGCATTAACCGAAAGTACGACGCTTATTTTTTAGCCAGTGAAGTGTCGCAAATGTTATGCCGACAACATGAATACTCATGATTTCAGACAAAAAACAGGCATAAGGTAAGCAAATTAGTCATGAAGTCCCAAGTAGAGCATCATCTAACAATACTCAGAAAAAGGAACACGACATAAGCTAAATTTAAGTATATACAACGCGATCGTAGAACATTAAAACGCCCCATCGAACACCGGTTAATAGCCACCATGACCGTCGTTTCGACTGTCATTAGGAGACTTGAGCGCATGGACAACGAATCTCTGTCGGATCATAGTATCGCCGCTGCGGATCTGCTTTCGGCAATGGCGAATCCAAAACGTCTGCTGATTCTTTGTACGCTCGTGGACACCGAAGTTCCTGTCGGAGTGCTTGCCTCCCAGGTCGGCCTGAGCCAATCCGCTCTTTCGCAGCATCTTTCCAAGTTGCGTGCACAGCGACTGGTCAAGACACGCCGCGACGCTCAGACGATTTATTATTCCAGCAATTCTGAATCGGTGAAGAAGATCCTCGCATCGCTTGAAGAAATCTATTGTCAGTCGCAGAAGAGCAGCCGCACTGCCGCCTGATATTCAGGCTGGCGCTGGCGCTCGCACTTTTGAAAGATGATACCCGAAACCGGCTTCAGGCCGGTTTTTTGTTTTGAGGCTCAGGCTGCGGAAACGATCGAAGCCTGCTGTTTCAGCTTGTTGGCCGCAGCCGCATATCCACCCGATGCACCGTCAACGAAATGCATGTGGTCTCTCGACAACGGCGACGGTACGATGCAGGTCATCAGCGCAGCATCCTGCTCATGCAGGCCATAATAACAGGCACCCGTAACACGGCCTCTTTCCAGTCGTGTCCGCAGGCTTTCAAGTCGCGCCGCGTCCATATCGACTGTCATCTTCAATCCGTCATCGAACTTTCTGAAATCTGTGTTGCTGGCAACGGACCGGCGGTAACGCGCCGCATTGAACCGCCCGAGCGAAAGCCCTGTGATTTGAAGTATATTGATCAAAAAACTCTCTGCCAGGATACGCAGAGAACTGCGGATCGCCCCGACACGATCATGGTAGCCTGAGCGCGCATGCGCTTCCAGGCCGAGCCCTTCGCGCACGAAACCGAGCTTTGGCCCATCTTCCGGCACGGGATGCCCCTGCCGGGCATCATCGCCGGCAAGCTCAACAATATCCGCCACCAGCGCCCGAAACGCCTGCATATCCTGTGACGGGCCCGGCACCGCAATGATGGAAACGATCTTGCCATGTGTCGCCTCGATCGGATTCCAGCGACAGGAAAGCCCCGTCAGATCGGGCCGCGCACCCGTTTCCGCTTCTGGAACACCATAACGCCCCTCTTTCATGCGCGCTTCCGCCCAGCTGTTACCGCCGCCCGAAAACATCGCATAGGAAACATCCTCGCTCGCCTGAAAACGCGCAACCCGCACGTCGAAACCGTTTTCCCGTATCTCGGCAACGGGAACCAGCGCCACACGCATGGTCAGGTCGAGTTCGTCCTTCACCCAGCGCTGCACATTTGAAAGCGCGGCACTGGCAATCTCCAGCGTATGCGGCGGCACAGCCACTGCCGCCCCATCGCCACCGAAAACGAAAGGCAGATCATGCCGCTTGAGGCTGTTTGAAACCCCTGAGATGACGGCGGCCCCCGCCATGTTGACGGTCTTGTATCGACCAGCACCAATAGCTGCGGTCGAATCGACAATATCGGCAATCGCCAAAGCCCAGCCTTGCGGCAGGGCGCGATAAAGGGCCGGATCGGCAACATCCTCAAAGTGCTGGAAGACAGGAAGTGCTGCCAGGAATTCGTCGTCGACTGTTCTCATGCCGCCATTATCCTCCAACGCACACCAAACGCCAAGCATTCGCAATGCCACAGGTGTATATTCACACCATGCGTTCAGGGTCTGATCGCAATCGATTTACCATCTATGAACCGTATAGCTTCAAAGGCCGCTTGCCTAAACCATCAAACCTTTCCTATGAACTGGTTTGAACACTCGGAATTCAAATATGAAACGGGTTTTCGCGTCGCGACGTCTGCAAAACGAAAAACAGGCTGCGGACGAGGCGCATACCGGGTCCAGGACCCATTCCAAGGAGATACCAGGATGAAACTGAAGACTTTGACCAGCGTGACGCTCGCAGCGTCCTTCGCCTTCGCACCGCTCGCCCATGCCGAAATCGTCATCGGCCTGATTGCACCTCTGACAGGCCCGGTCGCCGCTTATGGTGACCAGGTCAAGAACGGCGCCCAGACCGCCGTCAACGAAATCAACAAGAAGGGCGGCATCCTCGGCGAACAGGTCGTGCTGAAGCTCGCCGATGACGGTGGTGAACCCAAGCAGGGCGTTTCTGCCGCCAACCAGCTCGTTGCTGACGGCATCCGTTTTGTTGTCGGCCCGGTGACCTCCGGCGTCGCCATTCCGGCCTCCGACGTTTTTGCTGAAAACGGCATCCTTATGGTAACGCCGACGGCAACCGCTCCCGACCTGACGAACCGTGGTCTTTCCAACGTTCTGCGCACCTGCGGCCGTGATGACCAGCAGGCCGAAGTCGCCGCGAAGTATGTGCTGGCAAACCTGAAGGACAAGAAGGTCGCCATCATTCATGACAAGGGCGCCTACGGCAAGGGTCTCGCCGACTCCTTCAAGGCAACGCTGAACGCTGGTGGCGTCACCGAAGTTTTCTATGACGCCTTGACCCCAGGTGAAAAGGATCTGGGTGCTTTGACGGCTCGCCTGAAGTCGGAAAACACCGACGTCATCTATTTCGGTGGTTACCACCCCGAAGCGGGTCTGCTCGTCCGCCAGCTCAATGACGCCGGCTCCAAGGCTGTCGTTATCGGTGGCGACGGCCTTTCCAACAGCGAATTCTGGAACATCGGCACCAAGGCCGCCGAGGGCACGTTGTTCACCAACGCCTCCGACGCCCTGAAGAATGCAGATTCCAAGGCTGCGGCAGACGCGCTGGCAGCTGCCAACATTCCGGCAGAAGCATTCACGCTCAATGCCTATGCGGCAGTTGAAGTGTTGAAAGCCGGTATCGAAAAGGCGGGAAGCGCTGAAGATTCCGAAGCTGTTGCCACCGCCCTGAAGAGCGGCGACGCCTTTGCAACGTCGATCGGCAAGGTCACCTACGGCGAGACCGGCGATCTGACCTCGCAGGCCTTCACACTCTACAAATGGCAGGACGGCAAGATCGTCGCTGCTGAATAAGCTTCAACATATCGTCGGCCCGGAGGCAATCTTCGGGCCGATGTACGATCAGACAGTTGAGCGCGAAGCGCCAGTTGTTGCGCTCTGTCACTTCCATCTTTAGGGTCGGATAAAGATGAATCGAAGAAAGTCCGACATGGTTTCCACACTTGAAGCGCGCATTGACCAGGGTACCGGCCGTGAACCGGCGGATATCGTTCTCAAGGGAGGCCGTTTCTTCGATCTGGTGACGGGCGAACTTGTCGCGTCGGATATTGCCATCTGCGGCGACACCATTGTCGGCACGACGGAAACCTACACAGGTCGTCAGGAGATCGACATTACCGGCAAGATCGTCGTGCCGGGTTTCATCGATACCCATCTTCACATCGAATCGTCGCTGGTCACGCCGCATGAATTCGACCGATGCGTCCTACCCTACGGTGTCACGACCGCAATCTGTGATCCCCACGAAATCGCCAACGTTCTTGGCGAGGAAGGCATCCGTTTCTTCCTGGATTCCGCCCTGGAAACCATCATGGACATCCGGGTGCAATTGTCCTCTTGCGTGCCGGCGACACATCTGGAAACGGCAGGTGCCGATCTGCCAATCGAAAAGCTTCTGCCATTCCGGAACCATCCGAAAGTTATCGGCCTTGCCGAGTTCATGAACTTTCCGGGTGTGGTCCACAAGGACCCCGTATGCATGGCAAAACTGGAGGCATTTCAGGGCCAGCACATTGATGGCCATGCGCCTCTTCTCTCCGGGACGGCACTGAACGGCTATCTCTCCGCGGGCATCCGCACCGAACACGAATGCACGACTGCCACAGAGGCGCTGGAGAAGATCCGCAAGGGTATGCACATTCTTGTGCGCGAAGGTTCTGTATCGAAAGATCTGCACGCCCTGATGTCCATCATAACCGAACGCTTGTCGCCGTTTCTGGCGCTCTGCACGGATGATCGTAATCCACTCGACATCGCCGAACAGGGCCATCTCGATTACATGATCCGGACCGCCATCGCCAACGGCGTCGAACCACTTGCCATCTATCGCGCCGCCTCCATTTCGGCTGCGAAGGCTTTCGGCCTTCGCGATCGCGGCCTCGTTGCTCCGGGCTGGCGCGCCGATCTGGTGGTGATCGACACGCTGCAGAACTGCAAGGCAGGCCTGGTACTGTCGGCCGGCAGGATCGTCAACGACGACTTGTTTGCCACGCGCAAACCTGTCGCCCCGGTTGGCCTCGACAGCGTCAAGGCACGACACGTGCTCGCAGCACATTTCGGCGTTCCGGCGACGGACAGCGAAAGCCCGGTGATTGGGGTGTTGCCCGGCAAGATCATTACCGAACATCGCCGCTACAAGCTGCCGACAGATGGCAACCAGACCAGCGTCGATCTCACCAATGACATCATAAAGGTCGCGGTGATTGAGCGGCACGGCAAAAACGGCAATCATGCCAACGGGTTTGTGCAAGGTTTCGGCCTGAAGAAGGGTGCTATCGCATCCACCGTTGGACATGACAGCCACAATATCTGCGTCGTCGGCGTCAATGAGGACGATATGGCGCTTGCCGCCAATCGCCTCGGCGAAATCAATGGCGGTTTCGTTGTCGTTGAGGATGGCAAGGTAATGGGTGAAATCGCACTGCCGATTGCTGGCCTGATGAGCCTCGAGCCTTACGAGACGGTTCGCGACACATTGCACGATCTGCGCAAGACGGCTTACGCGCTCGGAACGACACTGGAAGAGCCCTTCCTTCAGGTCGCCTTCCTGCCGCTCCCCGTCATTCCGCACCTGAAGATTTCCGATAAGGGCATGGTGGACGTAGATCGCTTTGCGCTGATCTGATCAAAGCCGAACCAGACGCTGCCAGCCGAAGGTTCGCTGCTAACTCTTTGGTGCCGGCGGCAGGATCTTGCGGAAGTAGACGACGCGTTGCGTTTCCTCAAAACCCAGAGCCGCGTGCATGCAATGAGAAGCGATGTTGGCAATATCCGCATCGGAGGCGAGTTCGGTCACGCCTTTGCTGGCGGCCCATTGTGTGACCTCCGCGATCAACGCAGCGGCAACACCCTGCTTTCGAAACGCCTCTTCAACATAAACCCCTTCAAGGAACGCCACGGGCGACGTCTGACAACCATTGACGTAATCATGCCGCAGGCTTGCTTCGGCGAAGCCGACAGCAACTCCCTCCGCACTGTAGGCGACCAAGCCGGTCTGATTGTCCGAAAACGTCTGCAGTTCGGCTTTATGCTCGGCAAGCGAGCTTGTGGGCCATAAAAGAGAACGCAGTCGTGACCAGTCATCCAGACAGGCGATGCCGGCCTTGATGACGACCGGCCCCGTCACGCAATGATCCCGCAAAAAACATCCAGCCCTTCAAGGGTCACTACACCTGCACCGAACAGCGGCGTGAAGCCCGGCATCGGCGCGATGTCCTTGATCACAGTGCCCTTCGGAACAGGGAACTCCACGGGATCGCGGGTGAGATTGAAGACGAAGAGCAACGTCTCCTCTCCCTTGGTGCGGGTGAAGGCCAGGACATCGAGATTGGTCTTGAGAAAATGCATATCGCCATCGCGCAATGCACCATGACCTTTGCGAAATGCCAGCACCGCGCGATAGTGGTTCAGAACCGACTCCGCTTTGCGCTGCTGCCCATCCGCTGCCAGCATCGCATGAGCGTAGGGCACCGGAAGCCATGGTTTCTCCGCAGTCGAAAACCCGGCATTCGGCATACCCGTTTCCCAGGGCATGGGCGTGCGGCACCCATCCCGTCCTTTGAAAGCCGGCCAGAAGCGGATGCCGTAGGGATCGCGAAGATCCTCAAAAGCAAGCTCAGCCTCGGTCAGAGCCAGCTCCTCGCCCTGATAGAGGCAGATCGAACCCCGAAGGCTCGCCAGCACGCAGATTGCAAGCTTCGCAACACGCGTCTGTTCCTCGACATTTTCCGTAAACCGGCTGAGATGGCGAACCACATCATGATTTGAAAAGGCCCAGCAGACCCAGCCATCCGTGACGGCCTTCTGAAAGCCTTCAACCGAGTTGCGCAGATGCCGTGCCGTAAAATCCGGCCCGAGCAGATCGAAAGTGTAACACATGTTGAGCTTGTCGTTGCCGGACGTGTAGGCGGCAACAGTCTTCAGCGACCTCGCCCCGTCTCCGACTTCACCAACCGTGGCCCGGTCGTCGTACTGATCCAGCAGAGCACGAAACCGTTTGAGAAAATCGATATTTTCCGGCCGCGTCTTGTCGTAGAGATGATCCTGCATGCCGTAAGGGTTCACGTCCGATGCATCGAGGCCGAAACTTTCCTCATCGAACAGCGGCGGGTTATCGCGCAGCAGCTTGTCGTGGAAGTAGTGGTTGACGGTGTCCAGCCGGAAGCCATCGACCCCACGCTCCAGCCAGAACTTGACGGTTTCGAGCAGCGCATCCTGAACATCGGGATTGTGAAAATTCAGGTCCGGTTGCGAGCCCAGAAAGCTGTGCATGTAATATTGCTTACGCACGCCGTCCCATTCCCATGCGGGTCCACCGAACACAGACAGCCAATTGGTCGGCGCGGTGCCATCCGGCTTCGGATTGGCCCAGACATACCAGTCGGCTTTCGGATTGATGCGGCTGGCGCGGCTTTCCACAAACCAGGGGTGTTTGTCGGAAGTATGCGAGATCACCTGATCGATGATGACCTTCAAGCCGAGCCGATGCGCCTCCGCGATCAGCGCGTCGAAGTCAGCCAATGTCCCAAACAACGGATCGACATCGCAATAATCGGAAACATCATAGCCCATATCGGCCATCGGCGAGGTGAAGAACGGTGAGAGCCATATGCCGTCCACACCGAGCGAGGCAATATAGGGCAGACGCCTGGTTACGCCGGCAAGATCGCCATATCCGTCCCCGGTCGTGTCCTGAAAAGATCGCGGATAGACCTGATAGATCACCGCTCCCCTCCACCAGTCCGATTGCACAAGAGGTTTCTGAACCGGGGCATGGGTTGGCTGCATGGAGGCTCTCCTGATGGCGGCGAATCCCAGAATATAAAGCTGTCGCCCTGCCGTAAACGGCAACTTCGCAAATGCACACAATCCGTCGCAATGGACTTGTCAGGCAAGGTCAGGCGTCGTAATTCGAACGCAAGAGCGAGTGGAGGATCAAGGCGTGGGTGGACGGTTTCTTTCGATTGGCGAGTGCATGGTGGAACTGTCTCAAGCCGGAGACGGGCTGCTGCGCAAAGGCTTCGCAGGCGACACCTTCAACACGGCCTGGTACGCACGGGCCTGCCTGCCGGACGATTGGTCGGTGGATTACTTCACCGGACTTGGCGACGACAGCCTTTCAGAGGACATGCTGGCTTTCATCGAGGCAGCAGGGATCGGCACGCACAGCATCCGCCGCATCAAAGGTGGTACACCGGGCCTCTACCTCATCAACCTCAAGAACGGCGAACGGACCTTTAGTTACTGGCGCAATGCCTCGGCGGCACGGCAGCTTGCCGATGATGCCGATCACCTGCGCAAGACGATCGAAAACGCCGATCTGATCTATTTCTCCGGCATTACCCTTGCAGTCCTGTCCTCGCCAAACGCGGTGGAGACCTTCCTGTCGGAACTGCGCCGCGCCAAGGCGGCCGGTAAGCGCGTGGTTTTCGATCCAAATATCCGCCCTCGTCTGTGGGCCGACAAGGCGACGATGCTCGACACCGTGTCGCAGGGCGCGCGCGCCGCGACACTGGTGATGCCGAGCTTCGATGACGAAGCGACCCATTTCGGCGACACGTCCGTCGAAGCGACAATCGATCGCTACCGCACACTCGGCGTCGTCGACATCGTCGTCAAGGACGGTGCGAAAGGCGCCACGCTCGACTTCGGCGGTCAGCGCAGCCATGCACCTGCGGTCCAGGCTGTAGACGTGGTGGATACCACCAGCGCAGGCGACAGCTTTAACGGCGCGTTCCTCGCCCGCTACGTGACCGGCAGCGCGCCAGACGAGGCAGCAAGCTTTGCTGCCGAGGCCGCTGCTGTCGTGATCGGCCACCACGGTGCATTGATCAGCCCGGAGCTTCTGCCGCTGGTTGGCTGAAGCGCCGCCCTGCCAACTGACATGATCCTGTAACACGCACGCCGCATATACGGTCCGAAACCGCGCAAATCGGGATTCGGCGACGCGGATGCAAGCAGGATCGGCTGTTCATGACGAGAATCACGATTGTCACAGATGCCTGGCACCCGCAGGTCAACGGCGTGGTTCGCTCGATTGAAAACACCAACCTGGAATTGGCCCGCCTTGGCGTCGACGTCCGCATGGTGACACCACAGAATTTCCACAGCATACCCTGCCCGACCTATCCCGAGATCCGCCTGTCCGTCGCCGGATATCGCCGTGTGGCCGCCGAGATCGAGAAAAGCCAGCCGTCCTTCGTCCATATCGCAACGGAAGGTCCGCTCGGCTTTATGGCACGACGCTGGTGCGTAAAAAACAGGATGCGGTTTTCGACCAGCTACCACACGCGCTTCCCCGAATATGTCGCAGCCCGCTTCCCGGTCCCGGAGCGCTGGCTTTACGCCTTCGTTCGCTGGTTTCACAACGGGGGCAACACATGCATGGTCGCAACCCAGAGCCTTGAAACCGAACTTGAGGCGCGCGGCGTCAGAAACCTCAGACGCTGGAGCCGTGGTATCGACGCGCACCTGTTCCACCCGCGCCCAAAAACGTCCCTCCCCTTCGATCTCCCGCGCCCGATCTTCATGACGGTCGGTCGTGTCGCGATTGAGAAAAACCTGCCCGAATTCCTCGACCTCGATCTGCCGGGTTCGAAGGTCGTGGTCGGAGACGGCCCCGCACGCGCCGAATTGCAGGAAAAATATCCCGACGTGCTGTTTACGGGCGTAAAGACCGGCGAAGCCCTCGCCGACGCTTACGCGCAAGCGGATGTATTTGTCTTCCCATCGAAAACAGACACGTTCGGCAACACCATTCTGGAAGCGCTTGCAAGCGGCGTGCCGGTGGCGGCCTTTCCGGTTACCGGACCGATCGACATTCTCGGCGACAATCCTGAGGCTGGCGCACTGGACAACGACCTCCGAAACGCGTGCCTGGCTGCGCTCTCCTGCTCAGCGGAGGGAGCACTGGCGCTCTCGAAAAACTACAGTTGGGAAAAAGCCTCCCGGCAGTTCCTCGACAACGTCATCCAGGCGGCAGGCAAGAACCTGCCTCGCTTACCGCAATCGCGCCTGGCCTGACAAAACGAAAGCCGGCGCCTCCATATTTCGATGGACGAACGACCGCGACAGTGCCAAAAGGCGATCAGGACGCGACCGCCGTTAACTTTAGAACGGGGTCGGGCTGCTGATTGACGTCAGGCGGCTGCCGCGAGAACACGCTGGCCGTCCTTTTTCCATAATGTCGAGATTACCAGGCGCCGCTGAGACCATTGCCGGTCAGAGGAATGGTTGTGCTTTTACCATTGCTGTCACTGACAGAAATCTCGCTTTGCATCTGCTTTGGCGACTTGCGGAACCACCCGGCTGCGATGGACGCCAGATCGCCGATCATGCCGTGCTTGTGCCAATCCGCAAAACGTTGCCCCATGGCCTCCGGCTCGACCTTGTAGAAGAAGTCGCCAGACTGGCCGAGATCGTTGATGGATGTCGCCATGGACGAAAGCGGACGCTGAAACATCTTGGAAGGCACGGAAAGATGTTTTGCACTTTCAGAAAATGCAGGCGCCATGAAATCGATCGCCCATCCATCCGCTTCAACCCAGCAATGGAAGTTTTCGCCAGCACCGGTCACATAACCGTCCTCACGATGATCCCCGAACAGGATGAGCGTGCCGCCGAGATTATAGGCAGCGAGGCCGCCTTTCGGCACGGCCTTGATCTTGTACTGCTGCTGGAGAATAAACGCGCCAAACGTGCTGAAATACATGCACGCCGTTGCCGGATCAGCGTTTTCGTTGATAAGCAGGCTGTTGATGACGCGGTAAATCCGGTGGTAGTCGCTCTGCTTAATCAACATGGTCTTTCACTCGCAATTCTACGTCGACGATAGGGCCGTCAACCAGGCCCAATGTCCGGTGCGATTGTTCAATCTCGTCTGAGGGCATCCCCGCCTTCAATGCGAGGATGCATCAATCTTCGATCCGATCAGCGCTTCTTCTTCGCCTTGCCTTCGAACGGATTGTCAGAGCCGCGGTAATGCACGCGGATCGGGACGCCCGGCATGTCGAAATCCTTACGCAGGCCGTTCACCAGATAACGCGTATAGCTTTCCGGAATAGCTTCCGGACGTGTGCATGAAATCATGAAAGCCGGCGGACGCGCCTTCACCTGCGTCATGTATTTCAGTCTCAGGCGGCGACCGGAAACGGCTGGCGGCGGATGCTGCGTCGTCTGCGCATCCAGCCAGCGATTGAGCCTTGCCGTCGAGATACGACGGTTCCAGACCTTATCCGTATCGATGATGTTCTGCATCAGCCGGTCGAGACCATACCCGGTCTGGCCGGAGATCGGCACGGCGCGAATACCACGCGCCTGCGGCAGAAGCCGCTCGGTCTTTTCACGCAGATCGGCGAGATAGGCCTGCGGATCTTCGACGAGATCCCACTTGTTGAAAGCAAGAACTGCGGCGCGTCCCTCGCGGATCACGAGATCGACGAGCTGCAAGTCCTGCTTTTCAAAAGGAATGGTGGAATCGAAAACGATAACAACCGTTTCGGCAAAGCGGATCGAGCGCAGGGAATCGGCGACCGAAAGCTTCTCCAGCTTCTCCGTCACCTTCGCCTTGCGGCGCATACCAGCCGTGTCGAACATCTTGATGGTGCGGCCGCGCCAGTCCCACTCGACCGAGATACTGTCGCGGGTAATACCCGCTTCCGGACCCGTCAGCAGACGGTCTTCGCCGAGGAAACGATTGATGAGCGTGGACTTGCCCGCATTCGGACGACCGATGATGGCGACGCGAAGCGGCTTCGTGTCGTCGTAAACCGGCTCTTCGTCCTCATCGTCTTCGTCACCAAATTCGTTGTGCGAAAGAACGATGTTGGTTTCCGCCTCATCCACCTCTGGCGGGAACGCCACATCTTCGCCGATCGCGGCGACGATGGCGTCGCGCAGGTCGATCATGCCCTGGCCATGCTCGGCAGAGATCGGGCAAGGATCGCCGAGACCCAATGTGAAGGCATCGTAAAAGCCGCCGTCAGAACCGCGTGCTTCCGACTTGTTCGCCACGAGAACAACAGGCTTGCCGCGACGACGCAGCATTTCCGCAAGCGTTTCATCAGCCGGCGTCAAACCCGCCTTGGCATCGACAACAAAAAGCGAAACATCCGCTTCCTCGATGGCCGCTTCGGTCTGCGCCCACATGCGGCCTTGCAGCGTCTCGGGACCGGATTGCTCCAGACCAGCGGTATCGATGATGGTGAAACGCAGATCGACGAGCTTCGCCTCGCCGGGGCGGCGGTCACGGGTCACGCCTGGCGTGTCGTCCACAAGCGCCAGCTTCTTTCCGACCAGACGGTTGAAAAGCGTGGACTTTCCGACATTGGGGCGCCCGACTATGGCGACGGTGAAGTTCATTGATCGTAGTTCCTTGAAGGTGGAAAAGCTCTATTACGAAGCTTTGCCCGAAGCGGTGATATTGTCGAGCATGATCTGCGCACGATTGGTGACGTTACGCGGTGCCTGTGCATCCGTCACGATCTGCTCGAACCATTGTTTTGCCTTGGCGAAGTCGCCCGCCTTGTAAGCGGACAGACCCAGAGCCTCACGTGCGGAAGCGCGCATCGTCTGGGCTTCGCCGCTCAGCGGTTCCGCCAGCGCAGCAACCTGATCATAGGTGCCGTTATCGACCAGCAACCATGCAGCGCGAACCTTTGCCGTATCGCGGAACACCTGCGGTGCAGACGTGTCGTTGCCAATATCGGTAAAAGCGGCGATGGCACCTGCTGCATCGCCCTTTTGCGACAGCAGCGTCGCCGAACGGAATTTCGCCAGAACCGGATAATTGCCGTGGCCGGATGTCTCCAGATCCGTAAATGCCTTCAGCGCCTCGTCCGTCTTGTTTTCGGAAGCAAGCTTCAAGGCTGCAAGGAACTGATCGCCGGAGTTGGATGCACGGCTGGTATTCCAATATTCGTAGATACCTGCACCGGCAGCCCCCAGCACGATCAGGACCGCGCTTCCCACGACCACAATCCCGTAGCGGCCCCAGAAATTGGACAAGCGTTCCGAACGGATCTGCTCGTTCACTTCGCGGATAAAGGTATCATTTTCGTTTGCCATCGAATTCTCCGTTATCCACCCGGAAAGGTCGCTACGACCAACCCGTCGGCGGACATGCCAAGGCGCGCTGCCGGGAGCCAGTAAAAAAGGCCCACCAAGCTATGGTCGGCCTTCTAGAGCGTTTTCGCCTTATATGTAAGGGGGAAACGTCGATTTCCTACATCGCAAGCGGTTGCACGCCGATCAACCATTCGTGCAACTTGAATATGAAAGCTGCCCAGAGTGCAACACCGCCAATAACGGCGATGATATCGTAGCGACCCGACACGAATGGACGCACCACCTTCTCCCCTGCCCGCTCGCGCCGCTTGAGAGAAATTCTGAGCACGACACCGCAGGCAAGAAACGATGCGAAGAGCAGGATGGAAGACGTCTCACCGTTCGCGAGAAGATGTGCCAGCGCCCAGATTTTCACGGCCAGAACCAGCGGATGTTTTGATTTCGTGGCAATGTGCCCGGCTGGAAGAAGGCTCGCCACAAGACAGATCATCGAGAGCAGCATCAGCGTCAGCGCGATATGGCTCATCCAGATTGGCGGGTACCAGAGCATTCCGGTTTCCTGCCGTGCCTCACCAAAGCCGTAGACGAGGAGAACGATGGCAAGAAGACTGACGAGCGAGTAAAGCCCCCTGAACGGGCCCTGACCAAGCCGCGCAATCATGCTGGCCCGGAACCCGGGTGCAATCACGCTGAGCGAATGCGTCAGGAAAAAGAAGATAAGACAGAGTACGAAAAAGAGCATGGAGCAATTTCCCCTGATGTCCGCGAACGCCGGACTGCGACAAGCCGATGAACGGAATTAGGACGAAAGCTGTAAAAAAGCCAGATTATTCAAAGCTTCGCCTTATTCCGGCGGCAAAAGGCCACAGTGTTTGATAGTCCGGATACCCGATGATTTCCCGTTTTGCCGCCATTTCACTGTCGTTCTGCATCGCCGCCCCGGCCTTCGCCCAGGTTGATGAGAAGCCCAAACAGCTCGTCATCGTGTCTTTCGATGGCGCTGGAGACAACACGCTGTGGGACCGGAGCCGGGCGACGGCAAAAGAAACCGGCGCACACTTCACCTATTTTCTTGCCTGTACCCTGGTGATGGATCGAAAGACCAGCGCCAAGACCTATCAGGCGCCCGGCCAGAAGGCGGGTCGGTCGAATGTCGGTTTTGGACAGTCGATCGACGACGTCGAGACACGTCTGAGAAACATCTGGACGGCCTCGCAGGAAGGCCACGAAATCGGCAACCACACCTGCGGCCATTTCGATGGCGGGCAATGGACGACAGAGCAATGGGACGCGGAGTTCACGACCTTCACCAGCACGCTGGAAAACGCCTGGCAGATGATCGGCAAGAAGGGCGAGGAACCCGAGGGATGGCGCGACATGGTGCGCAAGATCAATGGTTTTCGCGCGCCCTATCTTTCACAGGGTGAAGCCTTGACGGCCGCACAGAAAAAACACGGCTTCGTCTATGACGCCACCAGCATTACCAAAGGGCCGGAATGGCCTGTGGAACGCGAAGGCATCGAGCATTTCGGCCTGCCGCTTATTCCAGAGGGCCCAAGCAATCGACCGATCATCGGCATGGACTACAACCTGTTTGTTCGCCACTCCATCGGTGTCGAGACACCCGATCGCTCCAAGGAATTCGAAGAGCGCGCCTACACCGCGTTCCGCAACGCCTTCAACAAGCAATATAACGGTGAGCGTATTCCCCTGCAGCTCGGTTTCCATTTCGTCAAAATGAATGGCGGCGCCTATTGGAACGCCTTTGAGCGATTGCTGCGCGAGGTCTGCAAGAAAGACGATGTCGCCTGTGTCAGCTACGCACAGGCAATGCCGATGATCGAGGCACGCCAGAAACACAAGACGGAAGGGTAAAACCCGACCGGTTACAAAAAGGGCGGCCAATCGGCCGCCCTTCTGTTTTCGTCACGGCCGGTTGGCGGCCATTTCACCCTCTTCAGCCTCACGCTGCAGATAACGCTCGTCGATATCGGGCAGGGGCTGGTCATCGATTGCTGCTTCGAAGGCGACCAGACGTTTGCGGATCGACAGAAGCTCGATGATCGTCGACCAGGAGCTGACGAGATACTGGAAGCTGTCGCTGACCTGACCGAACGCCGTGGCGATCTGCTGCCATACACCCATGGTGATCTTCGCGGCCACGATGGTCGGGATCAACATGAAGGTCAGGATGATCGCATCGAGCTGACCGAACGTGTAGCGAGCGACGTTGAAATAGAGATAGTGCCAGTACATGCGGAAATAGTTCTTGCGCACATTGGCGAACAGCTCACGCATGGTCGGCGGCTGGGCACGGTCGCCATGGTCTTCGCCATAGACAAGCTCCTTGCGGAACGCTGCCTCGACGCGCTGGTTGCGGAACTGCAGGCCTGGAAGCTTGATACCGACAACGGCAAGAAGCACGGTGCCGAAGACGGACCACAACAGGGCAAGCCAGAACAACGAATGCGGGATCGCGCCAAGGAACGGCAATTCGGTGACATGCGCCGACATCTGGAACAGCAGCGGCAGGAAGACGACCAGGGTCATGACCGAGTTGATCAGGACAACGCCAAGGCCTTCAACGATCGATGCAAACCGCATCGTATCTTCCTGCACACGCTGGGAAGCACCCTCGATATGGCGAAGCTTGTCCCATTTAGACAGGTAGAAATCGTTCATCGCGGTACGCCAACGGAAGACATAGTGGCTGGTGAAGAACGCCGTGGTGACGTTCATCGCCACGCCAACCATGCCGATTTCCAGGAAACGCAATTGGAGTGCATAGAACTGGCTTGCCTCGATCCCCGGCTGCCCTTCCAGCGCGCGCTGGAAAAGATCGAAGAACGGGCCGCGCCAGTTGTTGATCGCAACGGAAACCTGAACTGCGAAATAGGCGATGAAGATGATGAAGGCCGAACCCCAGATCGACCAGCTGGTCCAGGGGTGGTCCTTGGCAATGATCTGCCACGTCACGCCGAATATCGCGACGAAAATCGTGAAGTAGAGATAGAACCAGACGTTATCACGGGAAAAGAAATACGCGATGCCAAGAGGTGCCGTTTCGCCCGGAGCCAAGGGCGGCATGCCAAGGGCGGCGCCCAATTGTGGACCGATGCTGTACCACACGGCAATGCACACGACGGTCCACAATGCCGCTGAGGTAAAAAACAGCTTCGGTTTGGGAAAGAAGGAATGAAACACGTTTTTAGTCCACGCGCGTTTGAGATCGGCCATTATTGGCGAAGCACTTGTTGGCGCGAACCTAGGGCAGAAATTTGTGCACAGCAACGCCGAAGCGCTCACCTTAACAATATGTAAGGCATATCAGCCGTGTGAAGGGCTTTCAGCGCCTCGCGTCGGCTGCGAGAACAGGCAACATCAGAAGAATGCTGACACCGAGAATGCAGGTAGCGAGGATCGAGGGGGCCGTGAAATTTGCCGTCGCCTCAGCAATCCATCCGGCGGCAAGCGGGCCAATGATCTGCCCCGTTCCGAAGGCTGCAGTCATGAAGGCGAAGGCGCGTCGGGGGCTACCAGCCGCAAATTCGCGTCCGAGCTGCAGCCCGTAAGCTGTGATGACCATGAAGGTCAGACCAAGCAGCAGGCCACCCGTGAGAACACCTGCAACGGGCGGCAACATCACCGATCCCAGGACGCCGACCGCCTCCACCGCGAGCACGATCACAAATGCCCGCTTCAGCCCTTGAGCCTTCAATACCGGCTTCCACAGGAACAACGAGACCGCCGCAGCGCAGCCGGTCACAAACCAGGCCAGAAACTCCACGAAAGCACCGGCTGACGCCATGCGCGCGATGGCGACGATAAAGGTCGCGGTTATGACGTAGCCAAAGCCGAACAGACCGTAAGCAAGCGTGGTCAAAACCAGCGGCCGTTTCCATTGAAGCGGCGGCTCGGCGGCAGCAGACGCATGCCGGGGCGGTCCTGCAGGCAGAACACGCCAGACGATGACCAGAGTTGCGAACGTAAAGATGGCACCGGCAACCCATTCCTGTCGCCAGGAAGCGACGCTGCCATGAAAAACAACACCAATCAGGTAAACGACAAGCGACGAAATGGCGATGCCTGCACCGACGCCGCCAAAATGCAGTGCCTGAATATGATCTTTGCCGGCCCGCATCGCATGACCGATGACGATCTGCGAGGTGAAGATCATGGTGAAAGCGCTGGCGAGACCGGCAAGGAAACGAATGACTGTGAAAGCTGCAACACTATCGAAAACAGCCATGGCGAACAGCAGGACACCGGTTGCCAGCAGACCGGAAAGAGCGACCAGGCGCTCTCGTCCCTCTACCCATGAATAGGCTGCCAGGATGGCGCCCGCCAGATATCCGGCGAAATTGCCAGCCGCGATCACGCCAGCATCGGAGGCCGACAGCGGAATGTCCGCCATCATGCCCGGGAGAATGGGGGTGAAGGAAAAGCGGCCGAAACCCATGGCCGATGCCATCATCAATGCGCCGCTGAAACCAAGCGCGACAAGCCGCCTGTTCGAAATATGGTCTGAGGATGTCATGGACGGCTTATCGCAGCCGTCCAGCCAACCGACAAACAAGTTATTTTGATTGCGCCGATAACGCGTTCTGATCGATCATTCGACAAGCGTCAGAACAAGCGGACCATTTTTTGTCGCAACGACAGTGTGTTCGTACTGAACCGTCGGGGCGCTCGGATCGCTGAAGAGCGTCCATGGATCATCGTCACCGTCTTCGGCCCAATAGGCGCCCATCGACAGGAACGGCTCCACGGTGAACACCACACCCTCCTGCATGATGCGCCGCTCGGCCTTGTCCGGCCAGGTCGCAAGTTCTTTCGGCTCCTCGTGCAGCGAGCGACCGATGCCGTGGCTGGCAAGATTGGTAATCAACGTATAGCGGTTCTTCTTCGCAAACGAGCCGATTGCATTGCCGATATCGGCGAAAGGACGCCCGGTCTTTACCTGCTGAAGCCCGGTCCACATTGCCCGCTTGCCATCGCGGCAAAGCCGCTCAATCTCTTTCTTGACCGGCGGCACGGCGAACGACGAACCCGTATCGCCGAAAAAGCCGTTTTTCACGGCCGAAACATCGATATTGACGAGATCACCCGCCTTTATGATGCGCGGACCCGGAATGCCATGGGCCACTTCCTCGTTGACGCTGATGCAGGTAGCACCCGGAAACTGATAGCAGAACTCCGGTGCCGATTGTGCACCATTGTCTTCCAGCACCTTGCGACCGATCGCATCCAGCTCCGCGGTGGTGATGCCAGGCTCAAGCGCATCAGCCATCGTCTGCATCGCAAGCGCGCAAACCCGGCCGACATCCTTCAGCATCTCCAGTTCTTCGTCGGTGGATATGACCATTTTTCCGTCCGTATTCTTGTAAGCGATGTCCTCCTGGGGCACCGCCATCATCGTCAATCAGGCTGTGGCTTTCACCGGATCGGCGCTGCCAGTCAATTCTTTTCTGACGATCGGGGCGACTTTCGTGCCGTAAAGCTCGATACCGCGCATGATCTGGTCATGCGGCATGAGCCCGATGGCCATCTGCAAAAGGAAGCGATCATTCTTGAAGACACCATGCGCCTTGATGATCTTTTCCGCCACCTGCTCGGGTTCACCGAGGAAGAGGTTGCCTTCAGCCCCACGCGCAGCGTCGAAATGGGCACGGTTCGTCGGCCCCCACCCCCGCTCGCGACCGAGACGGTTCATAACCTCCGCCTGCGGACCATAAAACTGATCGGCGGCCTTCTCGGTGGTATCGGCAATAAAACCATGGACGTTGATGCTGGTCCGCAATTTCGTCTTGTCCTGCCCTGCGCGGCGAGCCGCCTCGTGATAGAGATCGAATAACGGTGCGAAACGACGATATTCGCCGCCGATGATCGCAAGCGCGACCGGCAATCCCATCGCACCTGCGCGTGCGACCGACTGCGGCGTACCGCCAACGGCGATCCAGACAGGCAGTTTCTCCTGTAACGGACGCGGATAGACACCACGTCCGTTGATCGGCGCGCGCTTGGCACCGCTCCAGGTAACGATCTCCTGCTCGCGCAAAGCCAGCAGCAGGTCGAGCTTTTCGGTGAACAGCTCGTCATAATCTTCCAGATTGTAGCCGAACAGCGGGTAGGATTCGATGAAGGAGCCCCGCCCTGCCATGATCTCGGCGCGACCATTCGAGAGCAGATCGACAGTCGAAAATTGCTGAAAGACCCTGACCGGATCATCAGAACTGAGCACGCTCACGGCACTCGTCAGCCGGATGTTTTTCGTTTTCACCGCAGCAGCCGCAAGCACGGTCGATGGTGAGGAAGCGACGTAATCAGGGCGATGATGCTCTCCCAGCCCGAAAACATCCAAGCCAACCTGGTCGGCAAGCTCGATTTCTTCCAGCAGATTTTTCAATCGCCGCACGCCTTCAGGCCCGCGTCCATCAGCGGGGTTGGGGTCGACATCCGCGAAGGTGTAGAGACCGAGTTCCATGTCCGATACCTCTGTTTTCCGTTTCCCTGAGATAGGCACCCACCCTCCCCAAAACAAACGGGAAAATCTGGAACGGTCTCTTCGAAAAAATGGATGGAAGCGATTTCTCCAGCGTTTCCCCTGTCACCCATCTTCCCGCAGGAGGCGTATACAGCGCATTCTTCAAATGCCGATTGCCAGCCGGGCCGGTTTGGGCATACGCTCGTCAATATATGTGCGAGGTAATGCCGAGAGGGGAATGCATGCATCGGACAGTGATTGTAACAGGCTCTACAAGTGGAATCGGTCTTGCCATCGCCCAGGCGTTTGCCAAGGATGGAGCCAATGTGGTTTTGAATGGCTTCGGCGACGACGATGAAATCGAGGAGCTTCGCCTTCTGCTGGAGGCAGAGAGCGGTGGTCGCGTCCTCTATCATCCAGCGGACATGACACAGCCCGATGAAATTGCCGATCTCGTCAATTCCACGTTCGAGAAACTGGGCTCGATCGACGTGCTCGTCAACAACGCAGGTGTTCAGCACATTGCTCCGGTCGATGAGTTTCCGCCGGAAAAATGGGATGCGATCATCGCCATCAATCTGACGAGTTCCTTTCATACCATGCGTGCTGCGATACCCTTGATGAAAAAGGCTGGCAAAGGCCGCATCATCAACATCGCCTCGGCACATGGGCTTGTCGCCTCGCCGTTCAAATCCGCCTATGTCGCAGCCAAACATGGCATCATGGGGCTGACCAAAACGGCAGCGCTGGAGTTGGCGCAAACAGGCGTGACGGTCAATGCAATCTGCCCCGGCTACGTGCTGACGCCTTTGGTCGAAAAGCAGATACCCGAAATGGCAAAGGCGCGCGGGATCAGCGAAGAGGCCGTCAAAAACGATGTGATGCTGGAACTGCAGGCCATCAAGGAATTCGTCACGGTCGAAGATGTCGCGGCCACAGCGCTGTTTCTGGCAAGCGATGCTGCCAACCACATCACGGGTACACATATTTCTGTCGACGGCGGCTGGACGGCGCAATAATCAGCCGATTTTATTTCCATTTCAGAAATAATGAATTTCCGAAACGGAAATCGATCTCCACCCGCAGGCGTGCATAGATGATGAGACAGGAACCGGCGATTTGCCGGGCAACGAAGCAAGGCAGTGCATGAACGACGCAATCAGTTTCATCCTCAACAACGAAACCGTTTCGTTGAAGGATTTTGGACCAACCGACACGCTTCTTGATTACCTTCGGCTCTCCAGACGGCTGACAGGCAGCAAGGAAGGCTGTGCGGAAGGTGACTGCGGCGCATGTACGGTCTTGGTCGGGCGGTTGCTCGATGGCTCGCTGCGATATGAAAGCGTCAATGCCTGCATTCGCTTTTTGGGCTCGCTGCATGGCACCCATATCGTGACGGTGGAACATCTCGCCGCGCGTGACGGCACGCTGCATCCCGTCCAGCAGGCCATGGTGGATTTCCATGGGTCGCAATGCGGTTTCTGCACGCCGGGCTTTATCATGTCGCTTTATGGCCTGTGGCTTTCGGCTGAAAATCCGTCACGTGCGGATATCGAAAAGGCCCTGCAAGGCAATCTCTGTCGATGCACGGGCTACGAGCCGATCGTCCGCGCCGCGGAAAAGATCGCGGCAGCCCGCCCCAGTGCGCTTTTCGATCCGCTACAGCGCGATCGTACCGACATCATGGCACGTCTTTGGGCCATCCGGACCAATGAAACCATCGTCGTTACCAAGGGCGACGACCGCACCATCGTTCCGGCAACGCTCTCATCGCTGATCGATCTCTATGCCGCCGAACCGAAAGCAACCATCGTTGCCGGCTCTACCGATGTCGGCCTGTGGGTGACGAAGCAGATGCGGGCGCTGAACCCGGTTATTTTCATCAACAATCTGTCCGAATTGCAGACCGTGACGGTCAATGGCGAGAGCATCACGTTGGGCGCTGGCGTCACGTACAGCCAAGCCTTCAAGACCATTGCGGATCATGTTCCGCCGCTTGCCCGACTGTTCGACCGGATCGGCGGTGAGCAGGTGCGCAATATGGGCACGATTGGCGGCAATATCGCCAATGGTTCGCCGATCGGCGATACGCCGCCAGCATTGATCGCGCTCGGCGCCATCCTGACATTGCGCTCCTCATCGGGTGCACGCACCATACCGCTCGAAAGCTACTTCATCGAATACGGCAGGCAGGACAGATTGAGCGGCGAATTCGTCGAAAAACTCCTCATTCCGCTTCCCAAGGCGGAAAGCCGCTATGCTGTCTATAAAATCTCGAAGCGGCGCGACGAAGACATTTCTGCCCTGTGCGCCGCCTTCAATCTCATCCTGGATGCAAACGGCAGCGTCGAAGATATCCGCATCGCCTTTGGTGGCATGGCGGGCACGCCCAAACGAGCGGCCCATCTGGAAGCCGCTTTGCTGGGAAAACCATGGACGCAGGAGACGATCGAGGCTGCCCGCGATACGCTGGACGAGGATTTCCAGCCGTTGACCGACTGGCGCGCGACAGCCGAATACCGGCAACTGACGGCTAAAAACCTGCTGACGCGCTTTTTCCTTGAGACAAGCGGAGCAAAGCAGGAATTGAGCCGTTTTGCGCTGGAAGACGCATAAACGCGAAGGATTGACACAGATGGACACGACCACCTTCGACAAGACCAAAACAAAGATCGATGGCCCGATGCATGCGTCGCTGCGGCACGATTCCGCCCATAAGCATGTCACCGGCACCGCCGAATATATTGATGATATTCCAGAGCCCGCCGGTTTGATCCATGGCGCGCTTGGCATGGCCGACCGCGCCCACGCAGAAATCGTTTCGGTGGATCTTTCCGAGGTCGAAGCAATGCCGGGCGTCATCTGGGTGATGACAGGCAAGGACGTACCGGGCGAAAATGACGTGTCCTCCGGTGGTCGCCACGACGAGCCGTTGCTCGCAGAAAAACTGGTCGAATTTCACGGCCAGCCGATCTTTGCTGTCTTTGCAGAAACCCGCGACATCGCCCGCAAGGCCGCCCGCAAGGCAAAGATTACCTACAAGGATCTGCCGCATTGGAGTGACATCGACGGCGCTTTGGAAAACGGTGAGCCGTTGGTGACACCGGGCATGGTCTTGCAACGTGGCGAAGCGAAAATCGAGATGGATGTTGCGCCACGCCGTCTGACCGGCACGATGCGCATTGGCGGGCAGGAACATTTCTACCTCGAAAGCCATATCGCCATGGCGGTTCCCGGCGAAGATGACGAGGTTACGGTGTGGAGCTCCACCCAGCACCCGAGCGAAATCCAGCATATCGTCAGCCACATTCTCCAGGTGCCATCAAATGCAGTGACCGTGCAGGTGCGTCGCATGGGTGGCGGTTTCGGCGGCAAGGAAACGCAAGGCAACCAGTTTGCGGCCCTTTGCGCCATTGCTGCCAAGAAGCTGAACAGGGCTGTCAAAATTCGTCCCGATCGCGACGAGGACATGACGGCAACCGGCAAACGCCATGACTTCCGGGTCGACTACGAGCTTGGCTTCGACGAGGAAGGCCGTATCCATGCGGTTGACGCCACCTATGCGGCGCGTTGTGGCTTCTCATCCGATCTGTCTGGTCCCGTGACCGACCGCGCCTTGTTCCATGCAGACTCGAGCTACTTCTACCCGCATGTGCATCTCGCGTCGAAGCCTCTGAAAACGCACACGGTTTCCAACACGGCGTTCCGCGGCTTCGGTGGCCCTCAGGGAATGGTCGGCGGCGAACGCTTCATCGAGGAGATCGCCTATGCGGTGGGCAAGGACCCGCTGGAAATCCGCAAGCTGAATTTCTATGGCGAACAGGGTTCCAACCGCACCTTGACCCCCTACCATCAGGAGGTCGAGGACAACGTCATCGCCCGGATCGTCGACGAACTGGAAGCCTCCGCCGATTATCAGGCCCGCCGACAGGCAATCATCGAGTTCAACAAGACAAGCCCGGTCATCCGCAAGGGCATTGCTCTGACGCCGGTTAAATTCGGCATCTCCTTCACCATGACTGCCTTTAACCAGGCTGGCGCGCTGGTTCATATCTACAATGATGGCTCGATCCATCTGAACCACGGCGGCACCGAAATGGGCCAGGGCCTTTATACAAAGGTCGCACAGGTGGTCGCCGATGCATTCCAGGTCGATGTGGGTCGGGTGAAGATCACCGCGACCACCACCGGCAAAGTGCCGAATACTTCGGCAACCGCAGCGTCTTCCGGCTCCGATCTCAACGGCATGGCCGCCTACGACGCCGCGCGGCAGATCCGCGAGCGTTTGATCAAGTTTGCCGCAGAAAACTGGAACGTCTCGGAGGAAGATGTCGTTTTCCTGCCAAACCGGGTGCGGATCGGACAGGAAGAAATCGGCTTCAACGATTTCATCAAGAAGGCCTATTTCGCCCGCGTGCAGCTTTCTGCCGCCGGTTTTTACAAGACGCCGAAAATCCATTGGGATCGCGCTGCTGGACGTGGCACGCCGTTCTATTACTTCGCCTATGGCGCATCCTGTTCCGAAGTCTCGATCGACACGCTGACCGGTGAATACATGATGGAACGCACCGACATACTGCACGATGTCGGCAAGTCGCTGAACCCGGCCATCGATATCGGTCAGGTGGAAGGCGCTTTTGTTCAGGGCATGGGCTGGTTGACGACCGAAGAATTGTGGTGGGACGCCAAGGGACGGCTACGCACCCACGCACCTTCAACCTACAAGATCCCGCTTGCCTCCGACCGGCCGAAAATCTTCAACGTGAAGCTGGCAGAATGGTCGGAAAATGCCGAGCCAACGATTGGCCGCTCCAAGGCTGTCGGCGAACCACCCTTCATGCTGGCGATCTCGGTTCTGGAGGCGCTGTCGATGGCCATTGCCTCCATCGCCGACTATAAGGTCTGCCCGCGTCTTGATGCACCGGCAACACCGGAACGGGTGCTGATGGCGGTGGAACGGCTGAAGAAGGTGTGAGGGCAAGCGCCAATGCCTGAAACGCGCCTTTCCCGTTTCCTTGCCAGTTCCGGTCCAGCCGTCCTCGTCGAAATAGAGGCCGTGAAAGGATCTTCGCCGCGTGCGGCAGGAACCTTCATGCTGGTGGCTGAAAACCTGCTGTGGGAAACCATCGGCGGCGGGCAGTTCGAATATATGGCAATCGACCATGCCCGCGCCATGCTGCGCAGTGGCGCGGTGGAAGACAGCATGGACATCCCGCTAGGCCCGGAAATCGGCCAATGCTGCGGTGGACGGACATTGTTGCGTTTTCAGCGTGTGACCACAGGCATCGCCAATCAGCTCGAACAGAGGCTTATACGGGAAGAACAGGCACAGCCCGCCGTCTTCATTTTTGGCGCCGGCCATGTCGGCAAGGCGCTCGCACAGGCACTTTCACTTTTGCCTTTGGCCATCACGGTCGTGGAAACACGCCAGAACGAATTGGTGGACCTGCCGGAAACGGCCGAAACCGTTCTCACGCCAATGCCGGAAGCCGCTGTCGCCAGTATTCCCGAAAACGGTGCCGCGATCATCGTCACTCACGATCACGCTCTCGATTTCCTCATTGCCAAAGAGGCGCTTGCGCGTTCCGATCTTGCCTATGTCGGCATGATCGGTTCGAAGACCAAACGCGCTACCTTTGCACATTGGCTGGAGCGAGAGGGAGAACCGCCATCGAATCTTCAAAAGCTGGTCCTGCCAATCGGCGGAAACAGCGTGAAGGACAAGCGCCCCGCTGTCATAGCGGCCCTTGTGGCAGCCGAGCTGCTGCACGCAATTTCCCTTGTCGGAAATCACTTCGAAAATAGCCACGTCCATCCCTGACACCGATATCGCGCTTGATATCATCCGACAGGCTTTCTTCTGCCAAATCATCTGGCTTGAAGCTTTCAAAGGTAAACCGTTCCAGTGCTCGCAGACCGGCGCGCACGCGGGTCCACGCATGCGAAAGATATCGCCGCATGTTCATCTCCATTCAGAAATTCAATTGATGACTGAGATGAAAGATGCTTTGTTTTCCAAAGAAAAACCAATGAAACATCCATCTCATTGCATAAAGAGAACTTATCCATGAAGATGTCGCGACAGTTCCCGCTGAACGCACTGAGAGTGTTCGAAGCCGCTTCCAGACATTTGAGTTTTACGAGGGCCGGCGATGAACTTGGCATGACGCAGACCGCCGTCAGCTACCAGATCAAACTTCTCGAAGAACACATTGGTGAACCGCTGTTTGTGCGCAAGGCACGGCAGGTGATGCTTACGGAAACGGGGCAGAAACTCGCGCCAAAAATTGCCGAAGGTTTCAGCATTTTGCGGGAGGCCGTAAACGGTGCGCGCGATACGGCTGACGAAACGTTGAGCATCCACTCGACGGCAACGTTCGCGTCACGCTGGCTTTCCAAACATCTGGGGTCGTTTCAACTCGAAAACCCGTCCATCGCCGTAAAACTCGAGACGTCGAGCGACCTTATCGACTTTGCTCGCTCGGATGCGGATGTTGCAATCCGCTGGAGCACAAGCGACAGCCCAGGCCTTGTTTATCACCGTTTGCTGAGAGGGGTTTTCAGCCCAATGCTACACCCGACCTTGGCCGAGAGCGTGGGCGGCCTTCACGCGCCAGCGGATTTGCTGAAACTGCGGATCATCGATCCGGGCGATCTCTGGTGGGCAAAATGGTTTCGGGACGCCGGTGTTGAAAATCCGGATCTGGCACGATACCCGCGAAGCCGCCTCAGCGTACAGGCCTTCGAGGCTGCCGCTGCCATTGCCGGTCAGGGTGTCGCCATGCTGACGCCTGAGCTTTACGCAGACGAGATTGCGCTTGGACGACTTTATCAACCCTTCGACTACCTCAGCACCGAGGGCAAGGACTATTGGCTCGTTTATCCGGAAGGCAGGAAAAACCAGAGGAAAATAAGGTTGTTCCGCGACTGGATTTTAAAACGGATCGAAGAAGGCAGAACACCGCCAGGTCAAAAACCCATATCGGGCGCATAGAAACAGCGGGGCGTATCTTCGTTTGGATAGAGGCACAGATGATATTCCCCATCGTCCGAGCGGCGTGCCTCACGCTGCGACCAGTTGAAGACGTGGCGCTTGGTCACCAGCCTATGATCTCCCGGTCCAAGTGAGACCTCATAACCATCAGGGGTAACGCGAACACTTCGGGTCGGGATCATCTGGCAATCCCCCCCTTCGGCATCGCCGTTGCAGCAATAGCTCTCATATTTGAAACCCTTGTGGGATTCATGAGCAAAAGCAGTGGCACTGAAAGCCAGTAGCAGAAAAGTCACTGTCAGAATAACGCGCATCGGCATAGTCTCCGTTGAAGAACAACGGCAGCAGCCGGAAAGTCATTGCGTCACTTCATTCAAAATCCAAACATTACAAGCAAAACCCGGACACAATGGTCTTCGGGACCTGCTTCACCCTGCCCTTGACTGCCCCCCGCCCCAGGGATTGCAGCTCCCGCTTTCGGCACACCGCCAAGCGAAGCATGTATGGAAGCATTTTTTGGCTCCGCAGCCTTTTAGTGTAGCACATCACCGGGCTGCACATCCATTATTAGCTGAGTCGCGATAGCCGGCTAAGTGCAATCTGTGCGCCGCACAAGATCGTCGCCCTATGTGACGGCGGCGCATCAGCAGCGATGCCTTCGGCGACTGATGTTGTGGACACAAACGCTCCATATTGTGAACAATCGTTGCGACTGCTCTGCTTTTTTCTTCCCTCTCCGGCAATTTTCTCGCAATGTGCACTGCACAGGATCAGGGGAACAGAATGTACGAATACGCCATTGCCTGGGAATGGATGGCTTTTGCCGTCCGCTGGCTTCATGTGATCACCGCAATCGCCTGGATAGGCTCATCCTTTTATTTCATTGCGCTCGATCTCGGACTGGTCAAACGCGCCCACCTTCCGCCCGGTGCTTACGGCGAAGAGTGGCAGGTCCATGGCGGCGGTTTCTACCATATCCAGAAATATCTGGTCGCCCCTGCGCAGATGCCGGAACACCTGACCTGGTTCAAATGGGAAAGCTATGCGACGTGGCTTTCCGGCTTTGCCATGCTCTGTATCGTTTATTACGGCGGTGCGGACCTTTTCCTTATCGACCATTCGGTGCTGGCACTCACCCAGTTTCAGGCAATCTGTCTTTCGCTTGCCTCGCTGGCGATCGGCTGGCTGTTTTACGACTTTCTCTGCAAGTCACCGCTGGGCAACAACACCTGGGGCCTGATGATCGTGCTCTATGTTGCGCTGGTGGCGATGGCATGGGGTTATACGCAGGTCTTTACCGGACGCGCCGCGTTCCTGCATCTTGGCGCCTTCACCGCCACCATCATGTCGGCCAACGTTTTTTTCATCATCATTCCCAACCAGAAGATTGTCGTGGCCGACCTGATTGCCGGCCGCACACCCGATCCCAAATACGGTCGGATCGCCAAGCAGCGTTCGTTGCACAACAACTACCTGACGCTGCCGGTCATTTTCTTCATGCTGTCAAACCACTACCCATTGGCCTTCGCCACTGAGTTCAACTGGATTATCGCGGCACTGGTGTTCCTGATGGGGGTTACCATCCGTCACTGGTTCAACACCACCCATGCCCGCAAGGGCAAGCCGACATGGACCTGGCTTCTGACAGCGATCATCTTCATCGTCATCATGTGGCTATCGACGGTTCCGAAAATTCTGACTGGAGAGCAGGAGGAAAAAGCCGCAACCCTGTCTCCTGTCCAGCAGCGTTTCGTCAGTGATGCGCATTTTGCGACGGCGCGCGATGTGGTGCAGGGACGCTGTTCCATGTGCCATGCGGCGGAGCCGGTCTGGGAAGGCGTACCCTTCACACCCAAATCGGTGAAGCTTGAAACCGACGCGCAAATCGCCGCCCATGCACGTGAAATCTATTTGCAAGCTGGCCGAAGCCATGCCATGCCGCCCGGCAACATCACCGCCATCACTCCCGAAGAACGCAAGGTGCTTACCGCCTGGTATGAAAGCGCCGTGTCCGGGGGTGGAAATGCCGAAGGAAAAACAGAATGAGCATGCTTCTGCTGCGTGGCCGCCTGCTGAGCTTTAACCGTGCCCCGCACTCTATCGATGATCATCAAAGTTATCTCTACATCGAAGATGGTGGCCTGCTTGTCGAGGACGGCAAGATCGCAGCGATCGGCGACTACGCCGATATCCGGAAAAAAGCGCCAGAAGACGTCGCAGAGAAAGATCACCGACCTCATCTGATCGTGCCCGGCCTGATCGACATGCACCTGCATTTCCCGCAGATGCAGGTTATCGGTTCCTACGCCGCCAATCTTCTCGAATGGCTGAACACCTATACGTTCCCGGAGGAATGCCGTTTCGTCGAAAGTGCGCATGCCCAGCGCATCGCCACGCATTTTTACGATGAACTGGTTCGCCACGGCACCACCACTGCCGTCGCTTACTGCTCCGTACACAAGACCTCCGCCGACGCCTATTTTGCCGAAGCCATGAAGCGCAACATGCTGATGGTTGGCGGCAAGGTGATGATGGATCGCAACGCGCCGCAAGGGCTACTCGATACGCCGGAAACCTCCTACGACGAAACACGGCAGGTCATCGCGGATTGGCACGGCAAGGGCCGTAACCACGTTGCCATCACACCGCGTTTCGCCATCACTTCCACGCCCAGGCAGATGGAAGCCGCGCAAGCGCTGGCACGCGAATTTCCCGATCTCTTCATCCAGACCCACCTGTCCGAAAATCTGGACGAGATCAAATACACCTGCGAGCTTTACCCCGAAGCGACCGACTATACTGACATTTACGTCCGCTACGGTCTGATGGGTAAGAAGACCCTGCTCGGTCACGCCATCCACCTGTCCGAACGCGAGGCAGACGTGTTGTCGGATACGGGTGCGGTTGCTGTGCATTGCCCGACGTCCAATCTGTTTATCGGCTCCGGCCTGTTTCCGATGAAGAAACTTCAGCGGCGCGAGAAGCCGGTCCGCATTGCCGTGGCGACCGACATTGGTGGCGGCTCCAGCTACTCGATGCTGCGCACCATGGATGAAGCCTACAAGATCCAGCAGCTTCTGGGCGAGCGCCTCAATCCGCTGGAAAGCTGGTACCTGATGACGCGCGGTAATGCCGAAGCGCTGTCGATGGTTGACCGTATCGGCACGCTGGATGCGGGCACAGACGCCGACATCACCGTTCTCAATGCGTCCTCCACCCCTGCCATGGCGCTGAAAATGGAAGTGGTGAAAAGCCTGACGGAAGAGCTGTTCCTGATGCTGACCATGGGTGACGACCGCACTGTGGTGGAAACCTATGTGGCAGGTGAAGCAATGAAAAGCGCGCTCGCATAATTCGGTCACGGCCGAAACATCGCGTCGCCATAACCTTTATATGGGCCCCGAAGAACCAACTCTGTAAGGGAAGTCTCCGTGGTCGATCTGCAAACCGGTAGTCTTGTTGCGATATTTGCGATCTTCACGATTGCAGGGATCGTCAAGGGTGTGACGGGCATGGGTTTGCCGACTGTCGCCATGGGCATGCTTGGGTTTTTCATGTCTCCCGTGGCTGCCGCCGGCATGCTCATTCTGCCATCCTTCATCACCAATATCTGGCAACTTCTGTCGGGACCGCATCTGAAGGCCACTCTCTTGCGGCTGTGGCCCATGATGATTGCCATCGTCGCCGGTACGCTGATCGGCATCCGATTGATGACGGGCGGCGCGGCAGTGTGGACGACTTCGGCTCTTGGAGCAGCACTCGCCACATATGCCGCTTTCAGCCTGCTCGCCCGTCCCTTCTCTCTTCCCGGTGCTCTGGAAAAATGGCTCTCCGCACCGGTCGGCTTCATCACCGGTCTCTTGACGGGTGGTACCGGCGTTTTCGTCGTTCCCGCCGTGCCCTACATACAGTCGCTGGGTTTCCAGCGTGACGATCTCGTGCAGGCGCTCGGCCTGTCATTCACGGTTTCCACGATGGCACTGGCGCTTGGCCTTGCCTCCCAATCGGCGCTCCAGACACAGGAACTCACCATCTCGGCACTCGCCGTTATACCGGCTCTCCTGGGGATGTGGGCAGGTCAGAAAATCCGTCATATTGTCAGCCCGACGACGTTTCGACGCTGGTTTCTGATATGTCTGCTCATTCTGGGATGCGAACTGTTTTTACGGGCATTCTGGCACTGAAAACGACGACGATTTCGATGTCACAATCCAGAAATTCGTGATATTTGAAGCCAACATTCAAATGTGAAGGCTTTATCCATGGGCAAAATCCTCACCATTGCAGACCTGAAGAAGAAGGCGCAACGCCGTGTTCCGAAGATGTTTTTCGACTATGCCGACAGCGGCGCATGGACGGAAAGCACCTACCGCGCCAATGAAGAGGACTTCCAGAAGATCAAGCTTCGCCAGCGCGTGCTGGTCGATATGACAGACCGCTCCCTGGCAACGGAAATGATCGGCCAGAAGGTCTCGATGCCTGTTGCCCTTTCACCCACCGGCCTCACGGGCATGCAGCACGCCGATGGTGAAATGCTGGCCGCCAAGGCTGCAGAGGAATTTGGCGTACCTTTCACGCTGTCCACCATGAGCATCTGCTCCATCGAGGACGTTGCCTCTGTCACCTCGAAACCATTCTGGTTCCAGCTTTACGTGATGAAGGACCGCGACTTCATCAACAACCTGATCGATCGCGCCAAGGCCGCCAAGTGCTCGGCGCTGGTCTTGACGCTTGACCTGCAAATCCTTGGCCAGCGCCACAAGGATTTGCGCAACGGCCTGTCAGCTCCGCCGAAATTCACGCCGAAACACATCTGGCAGATGGCAACGCGCCCGCAATGGTGCCTGGACATGCTGCAAACCAAACGCCGCAGCTTCGGCAACATCGTTGGACATGCCAAGAACGTCTCCGACCTTTCCTCGCTATCGTCCTGGACAGCCGAACAATTCGATCCACGTCTATCCTGGAAGGATGTCGAATGGATCAAGGAACGCTGGGGTGGCAAGCTGATCCTCAAGGGCATCCTGGATGAAGAAGATGCGCGTGCAGCCGTCGGCACAGGCGCGGATGCGATCATCGTCTCGAACCATGGCGGTCGTCAGCTCGATGGAGCCCATTCGTCAATCGCCATGTTGCCGAAGATCGTCGATGCGGTCGGCGACCAGATCGAAGTCCATATCGATGGCGGCATTCGCTCCGGCCAGGATGTGCTGAAGTCGATCGCTCTGGGCGCCAAGGGAACCTACATCGGTCGCCCCTTCCTGTATGGCCTGGGCGCCGGTGGCAAACAGGGTGTCACAACGGCCCTCGAAATCATCCGTAAGGAGATGGACATCAGCATGGCCCTCTGCGGTAAACGGCTGATCACCGATGTGGACCGCAGCATCCTGGCATGACGTGACCGGGCGGGGAAACCCGCCCTTAATGTCCGACCGTCTTTGAGAACACGTTCACGACCACGACCCCGGCGATAATCAGGCTAAGACCGATCACGGCCGGCAGATCCAGCGTCTGCCGGAACACGAAATAGCCGATGGCTGAAATCAGGACGATGCCGAGACCGCTCCATATCGCGTAGGCAACGCCGACCGGCAGAGTACGCAGCGTGATCGACAGCAGATAAAAAGCCGCACCATAGAACAATGCCATCAGGAGCGTCGGCAACAGTCTGGTAAACTGCTGCGATTGCTGCAGGAAAGACGTCGCGATGACCTCGCAGACTATGGCCGCGACAAGCGCTCCGTAGGTCAACATCACCGCATTCATCGTCCTTTTCCCTTTTCCGTTTGCGTAATCAGCAATGCATGAAGCGCGGCGCGGTCATCGCCTGCCCCGCCATCATCGGCCAGCAGGTCAGCAAGCCAGACGCCATCGGCAGCAAGCCGGACAGCTTCAAGTTGAGGCGTGTTATCCGTGTCTTTGTGACGGACAAGACGCTCTGCAAGCCATGTCGACCACATGCTCCGCAGCGACGGTTCTCCAATCATCGAAACCGAGATTGCCGCCCATTGTTTGCCCGAATCGCGCTCTCGATCGGCGAAAACCGCGTTCACATAGGCACGCGTGAAGCACCCGTGAGCTTCACAATCCTGTGAGACCAACCCATCTATTTCCGCGTCCAGCGCCGTCAAAAGGTCGGCCATCACCGCTTCGAGCAGGACCTGCTTAGAGGCGAAGTGATGAAACAATCCGCCCTTCGTCACGCCCGCCGCATCAGCAACGGCCTGGATGGAAATCGCCGAAACCCCTTGATCGGCAGCAAGTTTCGCTGCGCAATCGAGAAGATTGCGACGAACGAGTTCAGGCTGCTTCTTTCGCTCATGTGCATTTGTCATGGCAATAAACATACCGGATGGATGGTTTCTTTTCAACAGGACGAGAGGTTCACCTCATTGGCGGAAATTCATACTTAATTAAGCATGAAAGCTATCTCTAAAGTTTTAGCGGTTTTGTTGCCGGAATGTGTCAGTAAAAATGCGCCGGAAACAGGCTTTCAGGCGGCCAACAGATTTGAAGGGGCGGAAAATGTCGGGAACGATCAAACGGGGAATGGCGGGAGCATGGGTTTTCGCACTCGCCTTCTTTTGCGCGATCCTCTCTTTGCAGGCAAAGCCGGCTATGGCCGGTTATGCACACTTCATCATGGACGCAAACACCGGCAAGGTGCTGGCCTCGCGCAACGCGGATGTCCTCAATCACCCTGCCTCTCTCACGAAGATGATGACGCTCTACATGACCTTCGAGGCGCTGCACAACGGCCGCCTGAGATGGGATCAGCGCATCACCATGTCAAAACACGGCGCGGCCGCTGTTCCCTCGAAACTGTGGGTCAAGGCTGGCACCACCTTCACAGTGCGCGAAGCCGTTTATGGCATGATCGTAAAGTCCGCGAATGACATGGCGGAGGGCATGGGCGATCACCTGGGCGGATCTGAAGCGAAGTTTGCGCAGATGATGACCCGCAGGGCCCGCCAATTGGGTATGTCGAAAACCGTGTTCCGCAATGCGTCCGGCCTGCCAAGCAAAACGCAGGTCACCACCGCGCGCGATATGGCCAAACTCGGCCTCGCCCTTCAGCGGGACTTCCCTAGAGAATATCGGCTTTTCGCCACCCAGTCTTTCAAGTTCCGCGGCCAGACCATCCGGGGGCATAATCGTCTTCTGGCAAGCTACAGAGGCGTAGACGGCATCAAAACGGGTTACACAAACGCCTCCGGCTTCAACCTGGTCAGTGCCGTCAATCACAATGGCCGTAGCGTCGTTGGCGTCGTGCTTGGCGGCAAGACGGCCCGTAGCCGCGATGCGCAGATGGCTGCGCTGCTGGACAAGGCTGTACCGCAGGCCTCGCGCGGTCGCGCCACCGAACAGCTCGTTGCCAGTGCCAGCGTCAGCCGCACCTTCGATGTGCCACCGGCGACTGTGCCTCTGCCGATGTTTGCAGAGCGCCGCCAGGACCCCGTCGCCATGCAGATTGCCACGGCAAACAGCCAGATGGCCGACATGATGCAAGTGTCTGCCATTCCGACACCGGCCTCCCAACGCAGCCGCTGGGAAGTTCAGATTGCAGCAACGGACTCGGAATCTGCGGCCCGCTCGCTGCTGGCCAATGCGCAAAGCAACATTGCGGGAAGCCACACAGGCATTGCCCCCTACACCGAGGCTGTTCAAAGCGGATCGGCAACGCTTTACCGCGCCCGTTTTACCGGGTTCGAGGATCAGTCCTCCGCAGTTTCGGCCTGCAAGGCGTTGAAGGCGCAGTCCTACTCCTGCGTGGTGATGACCAGCGAAGGCTAAAGGGTCAGCTCTTCAGCCAGCCGGTGGCCAGGGCATTGGCGAGATAGCCAATGCCGTTTGCCCGCGCCATTTCAGCCATGGCAAGATTGTCGTAACGCACCTGCCGGAAATGTGCCTGCCAACCTCTGTGCGTCTTTTCCAGAACGGCGTAGCTCGCAAGCGGATGACCGGCCTCGACGTGATGATCGAACGGCGCGTTGTCTCTCCAGCCGGGGCAGCCGACACTGCCGGGGTTAACGATCAATCGGCCATCGGAAAGCTGGACCATGCGCTGAATATGCGTATGGCCGCACAACATCAGCGGTTCGGAAATACCCTCTGCCATGGCCTCGATTTCGGCCAGAGGCCGAAGCTTCAGCACCCCTTCCGGCGAAAGTGTCTCAAGCCAATATTCAAGATCGTCACGCGGCGACCCATGACAGCAATAGGCAACGTCCTGAAACACCAGACTGAAAGGTAAGGTCCGCAACCAGTCCAGATGCGCTTCCGTCAGTTGCGCATAAGCGGGCTTCTCCCAGCTCCCCATCTCTTCCGGTGCGCGATCTATCAATTCCCGATCATGATTGCCGCGAACCGAGGGTATCCACTTGCGAAGCAGAAGATCGCCCGTAAAACCGGCTTCCAGCGGACCGCTGAAGCAATCGCCAAGATTGACGATATCGCTGATGCCCTGTTTGGCGATATCCTCAAGCACGGCCTCCAGCGCCGCGCAGTTTCCGTGGATGTCGGCGATGGCGGCAAAGATCATGACACTTAACTTCCGCGGTAGGTCGAATAGCTGAAGGGCGAAAGCAGGAGCGGCACGTGATAGTGCCCGCTTTCGTCGGCAATACCGAAACGGATCGGAATGACGTCCAGAAAGGCTGGTTCTGGCAAGACAATACCTTTGGCGCGCAAATAGTCACCGGCATGGAAGATGAGTTCGTATTGTCCTTTTTTGAAGCTGTCGCCAATCAGCAGCGGTCCACCATCGACGCGCCCGTCACTGTTGGTCGTTACCGTTTTCAGCTTCTCGCGCGTTTCACCATCAAGCCGATAAAGATCGATTTGCAAGCCTTCTGCCGGTGTCCCGTGGGCCGCGTCGAGAACGTGGGTTGTCAAACCGGTCATAGGGCAGGCTCCGCGATCATGTAGGGTTCTTCGAAAAAATACTCTTCCAGATTGTTACCCGGCCCATCACGATCGGCAACGAGAAAATCCGACACGGCCTGCAACGGCATCAAGGGATAATGCCACGTATTGCGCCGGTAATTCACACCCTGATCGCCACGCGCCAGAAACACCTGAGGTTCGCCAGGACGTCCGCCCACGTCTTCTGCCACCACAACCAGAAACGGCCGACCGGAAAGCGGCGAAAAACTCTGGCTGCCAAGCGGATGCCGCTCCATCATCTCGATGGCATGCGGAAACCGACGCGGCTGGCCACGGAAGATATTGAGAACAATATGCGCGCCCTCCCCGGCGGCTTCTGGTGCCGCAAGCGCATGATGTCTCTCGGTCTGGCCACCATTGATAAGCCGCATCGAGGATGGAGTTGGTTCGATGACATCGCCGAACGACGCGAATGCCTCTTTGGTCAGGGGGTGGATTTCCAGGAAATCAGTCAAACGTCATTCACCTTGTGTATGCCAGTCGCGGATGAGATCGAGTTGGTCGAGCAGTTCAGGAATGCTGACAGAGGCCGTGCGCCACGACAGGGGGAGTTCGGCGCGATAGTGATCGTACGCAATCAGATTTTTCATTGCCCTGATCTTGGACCACGCAATCTCCGGGTGGTCGCTGACGAATGCCGGATAGAGTGTATCTATCCTTGAGGCCGCTTCGCCGATCAGCGCAAGTGCCATCATGATCGCCATCTGGGTTCGTTCGTCGGCATTGAATTCCTGCTCGTTGATGCCGCGCAGAAAAAGCCGGGCCTTGTTGGCCGCCAGCCTCATGTCATCGAGATAGGATAAAAGACCATCCTCTTTCATATTGGCCCGCCCCTTCAAGCACTCGGCAACATCGAGGACAGACGCAGCCAGGCGATTTTCTCGACCTGCGCGGTGGCAGTCGAAAATTCATCCTCCGGGCTGTTGTCGATGCGGTTTTCGAAGGCTGAAAGGATATCCTGTCTGTTCAGACCCTTGACCGCAATGATGAAGGGAAACCCGAATTTCTGTGTGTAAGCAGAATTGAGTTCCGTGAAGCGCGCATGCTCTTCAGGCGACAAGCGGTCGAGCCCCGCCCCAGCCTGCTCGTTGCGGCTATCCTCCGTCAACTCGCCAGCAATCGCGAGCTTGCCGGCAAGATCGGGATGAGCACGCAAGACACCGAGCCTCTCTGGTTCCGACGCTGCGCGAAACTGTGTGCAAAGCGCGTCGTGGACGACATTTGCCGTCAACGGCTCGGAAATCGCTCCGGCGTCAAAAGCACGCTCGGCAATGAAGGGCGAATGTTCAAACACGCCGCCAAAGCGGGTTACAAAGTCCTGACGCACGATCATGATGCAGTGCCTGGCTTGTGGTATTCGTGCCAATGGCGAGCGATATCGATGCGCTGCGGAATCCAGACTTTTTCATGCCCCAGCACATATTCAATAAAGCGCCGCAGCGCCGCAGCGCGGCCAGGCCGCCCAACAAGACGGCAATGCAGGCCGACGCTCAGCATCTTCGGCGAACCTTCGACACCCTCTTGATAGAGAACATCAAAAGCATCCTTCAGATAGGTGAAGAACTGATCACCGGAATTGAAACCCTGCGGCGTCGCAAAACGCATGTCGTTGGTCTCAAGCGTGTAGGGAATGATCAGGAAAGGATCGTCTTTAGCTCCTTCAACCCAGTAAGGCAGATCGTCGGCATAGCTGTCAGACGAATAGAGGAAACCGCCCTCTTCCATAACCAACCGCAAGGTGTTGTCAGATGGTTTGCCTTGATACATGCCGTAAGGGCGTTCGCCCGTCAGCTCCGTATGCAGGCGAACGGCCTCCAGAATATGCTTGCGCTCTTCCTCTTCCGAGAAGTCCTTGTATTCGAGCCAGCGATAACCGTGGCTGGCGATCTCCCATCCAGCTTCCTGCATCGCAGCAACCGTTTCCGGGTTGCGCGCCATCGCGGACGTCACACCGTAGACAGTCGTTGTGACGCCGAGGCTGGTGAACATGCGCCACAGACGCCAGAAACCCGCTCGCGACCCGTATTCATAGATCGATTCCATGTTGAGGTTGCGCTGACCCTGCCAGGGTTGCGCACCGACAATCTCTGACAAGAGCGATTCCGATGCCTTGTCGTTATCGAGAATGCAGCTTTCACCGCCCTCTTCGTAGTTGATAACGAACTGTACGGCGATACGGGCGCCGCCCGGCCATTTCGGATCTGGCGCGTTGCGGCCATAGCCGATGAGATTGCGCGGGTAATTATCGGAGATCATTCAGCCACCTTGCAAATTAGACGCTGAACGGTAGCATTCACGCTTGGAATGTCGAGAGCAATTTTGCCGACATTCCGATGCTTTTTTGTGTACGATTTCGTCGACGACGCGTCAGGCAATCCTGCGAGCGGAGACCCGACCCATAGGATGCAAGGAATGAACACGGAAAGGAGCGCCGGGTTCGTCCTCGATGAACAGGGCCAGATTGGCAAAAGGCATGGGCCGAGCCAGTAACGGCTCGAACACCGTTTTGACGGCACGCTCGATCCGAGAATAATTCACCGGTTCAACGCTGCCCGTCAGCGTCATCTGGAACCGGAATTCATCCATCACATGCGGACTGCCCCAACGATAAAGGTTGGTAAGCTGCGCGGCGGAAAGCCTTTCCGGATTCGCACGCTCGATCTCGGCGTCACCGATGGGCGCGCGGTAACGATCGAATTCCTGAACGACACTCGCGGCAAGAAAATGCAGGACGTCACATGGCCGCTCGGGCACCAGGCTGAACACATTCTCGAGTTTGGCAACAACGAGCTGCGGCAACACGAATGGCTCCTGCTTACCGGAAAACCGCATCAGATCGCGCAACAGCGACGCTTCCGAGTGCCCCTCGGCCAGACGGAACGGCGCCTTGATCGTGCCGTGAAACCCATAACGTCGTGGCAAAGCCGTATGATAGGAAATATCCGGCATGGCGAGATCGATCATTCCGGGCGGTTCAACCGCCTGACCGGAGTAAACGTCACGACCAAGCCACGCGGCAGCAGCCTGCGTTAACGGATCGTTGGGAGACGGCGTAAAATGAATGGCGTATCGCATGCGCTTATCACCTCGCCGGACATGCGGCTAAACGGGCCTTGTTGCTGGCCAGCAGTTAAGTGATTTGCGTAACAGATTGACGACGCGAAGCGTGTAAATCAGGATTTACTGAAATTCTCTTGCGCAAGACGCAGGTGTTCCCCCAACAGAAAACTGGGCGGCAAAGTGGACGTTTGCCCGCAAACCTCCGCCAAAGCAGCATCGGCGAGACGATGGGCGAGGCCGAAACTGACCTTGAAGCCACCCGCAAGCGCGACGATGCGCGGCATTTCGGGAACGCTACCAACCATAGGGTCACGCCCGATTGCCTTCGGCCGCAGACCGGCCCATCGTTCGATGACAGTAGCATTTTCAAGCGAAGGGACGAGCGTTTTTGCTTTCGAAACGAGAAGATCGAGTTTCTCGTCAGTCGTAAAGGGTGCCTCGAAGAAATCTTCGCTCGTGCTGCCGACCGCGACAGTTCCGTCCTCATGCGGCACGACATAAAGGCCGTTGAGAAAAATGACCGGCATTTCAGGGTCACATCGCGCATCGAGAAGAGCTGCCTGCCCTTTGACAGGTTGTCCGAGAGCCAGACCGTTTGGCTGACCGAAGGCATCACGGATCATTGAAAAGGCGTGATGACCATTTGCAACAATGGCATGGCCGAAATGAACCTCGTGCCCGGAGGACAAGTTCGCCCTTCCCTGCGTCGCATCGAGAGACAGAACACTGCAATTTTCTGCCGCGTGAACATGCCGGGCTTTTCTGATGGCGCTCGACAAAACACCCGTCAGCGCGCGCGGCGCCACGCGACCTGCCAAAGTGTCAAATACGAAACCTGCCTCGCCAGCGGCATGATCCACCCAGGCTTCACCACGGGCAGGCACATCCGTGACATGCCAGTGAAATTGCCGATCAGCGGTTTTCCAGTTGTCTTCAGCATCCCGTTCGTGACGCTCGGCGATGCCTCGCAAATGCGGTTTTGGTAGAGGAATGATACGACCGCATCGACGGTATCCGGCCGACAATCCGCTCTCGCTTTCAAGCCGTGCGACTTCGGTTTCGAGATCGATAAGCGCGTCGAACTGAAACTGCTTCTTGTCGGACCAGCGATCCGGCATGTGCGGCATCAATGCGCCAAGTAAACCGCCACTCGCGCCGCTTCCGAGCGCTGCGGCATCGACAAGCAGCGTATCGATGCCCATTCGCTCCGCTTTGACGGCCGCCCAAAGCCCCATAATTCCGCCACCGACAATCAGCAACGACACTGAAGCCGGTAATCTTGGCGATTGACGGTGATCGAAAGCAGGACTATCGGCTTCTCTCATGACACATTCCGAGGACAATCCGGCTTCCGCTACCGGCCATACAGCGCTCGACTGGCGCGACGGGGATATGCCCTATTCCCTGGCCTTTGGCGACCATTTTTATTGCCAGACCGATGGCAGGCTCGAATGCGGCCACGTTTTCCTGGCCGGCAACGGCCTGCCTGAACGTTGGCTCGGAAGCAATGAGACGTTCCGTATTGGCGAACTTGGATTCGGCACCGGCCTCAACCTCTGCGAGACTTGGCGGCAATGGAAGCTGACGCGCAACGGTAACAGAAAACTGCATTTCATGTCCTTCGAACTTTATCCGATGAAGGGCGAAGAGTTGGACCGTGCGCTATCGAGATGGCCGGAAGTCGACGCCGAACGCCAATGCCTTGTTGCCCTCTGGCCGGATGAACCGAAAGGTTTCGTCGAAATCGAACTCGACGAAACAACGCACCTGACCGTCGTCTGCGGCGATGCCCTGCAAGGTATTTCAGCACGTCACGAGATCTTCGATGCCTGGTTTCTGGACGGTTTCGCCCCTTCAAGAAACCCTGACATGTGGTCGCTGGAAATCATGCAGGCGCTTTTTGACAAGACCCGGCAAGGGGGCAGCTTTGCAACCTATGCCGCAGCAGGCTTCGTGCGACGAAATCTTCAGGCCGTCGGTTTTGATATCGAACGCCGCAAGGGCTTTGCCGGCAAGCGTGAGATGCTGTGTGGCATAAAGACGGGGTAAGGCAATCGTCATTGGCTGCAAGGTGCCTATTGAGTGGAACCCTTGGGTTTGTCCTGACGTGGCGCGTTACTCTCGAGCCACTGGGCAACCTTGCTTTCCAGTATTTCCGGGCTAATCGGTTTTGATAAGTAATCGTCCATACCGGCTGCAAAACAAAGGTCGCGATCAGCATCGAGTGCGTGCGCTGTAACGCCGATGATGGGAACATGCCGGCCATCGCCGAAAGCCCGCTCCTCGGCCCGGATTGCTTGCGTGGCCTGATGGCCATTCATCACGGGCATGGAAACGTCCATCAGAATGACAGCAGGGTTAAACTCCTGCCAGGCCTGTACAGCCTTCTTGCCATTGTTGACGATGCGAAACCGCAAGCCGGTCTGCTGAAGTATCTGCGTGAAGACGATCTGGTTGACGTCATTGTCTTCTGCGACCAGCACGTCAAGCAGGCACGGCCGCTCCCGCTCTGCAGGCGCGGGCATGACGACCTCATTCCGATCGGCTTTCTTCGTATTGTCTTCGCGCGGTCTCTCCACGCTTTGCGCTGAACCGTCAGAGCGTCCAGCGTGCTGGCCGCGTTTCAGCCGCACATCGCGCACAACGTCAAACAGCGTCGAACGCAAAAGCCTTGCGCGCGCAGGCTTCATCAGATGCGCCTGCACATTGAGATCGGTAAACAGGCTTTCGTCGCCAACAACATCCATGGACGTCAGGAAAACGATGGCGATGTTGTCGAAACGGCAATCGGAACGTATGCGCTCGACCACATCCAGCCCGTTCATGACTGGCATATGATAGTCCAGGATGATGGCGTCGATATCAAAGCCGATGGCAGAGGCCTCATGCAGAATGGCAAGACCGGCAGCCCCGCTTTCAGCGGCATAGCCATCCACGCCCCACGTATGCAGTTGTTCGGTCAATATGCGGCGATTGACGTCATTGTCATCGATCACAAGTACGCGGACGTCATCGATCGAAACCGTATGAGCGGATACATCGTCACGCCGCTCGGTGACCTGGAACGGGATGCTGACGGTGAAGGTCGACCCTTGTCCCACGCGGCTGTCGACGTGAATGGCGCCATCGAAAAGCCCGACAAGTCCCACCGTGATTGCCAGTCCAAGGCCCGTACCCTCATGCCTGCGTGTCGCCGAACTGTCGACCTGGCTGAACTTGTCGAAAATCGTTTCCAGCTTGTCGGAAGGGATGCCGATACCGCTGTCCTCGACACGCAGCGTCAAAATCGCCTCTGAAGCCTCGGCCGACTGGGCTGACAGTTCGACCAGCACATGGCCGGTCTCGGTGAACTTGATCGCATTGCCAACAAGGTTGGTAACGATCTGTCGAAACCGACCGGCGTCGCCGATAACCCTGCCGCGCACGGACGGGTCGATACGGACGACCAGTTCTATGTCCTTGTCCAGTGCCGCCGAAGACAAGAGTGACACGACGTCTTCCAATGCCTCCACCGCATCGAAAGGCACATTGCGCAATTTCATCTGCCCAGCCTCGATCTTGGAAAAATCGAGGATGTCGTTGATGATCGTCAGCAGGGCATTGCCGGATTTGACAATAATATCCGTGAAGGTCTTCTGGCGCGTATCCAGATTGGATTTTGCCAAAAGTTCGGCCATGCCGAGTACGCCATTCATTGGCGTGCGGATCTCGTGGCTCATATTGGCAAGAAATTCGGACTTGGCACGGTCGGCAGCTTCGGCGCGTGACAGCAGACGCTCCAGTTCGGCTTCGCGCACCTTCATTTCGGTGACGTCAGTTACGATAACCAGCCAATAGGCTCCAGAACTGTTGGTCGCCTCCAGATTGAGCCACGACTTGCCGGCAACATGGATAAGCCAGGAAAACGGAATGTTGGCAGCGATGCTGTCTTTCCAGGCACGAAGCGTTGCCGCCGCCTCATCGGCGGTGCCAAAGTCACCACGCTTTGCACAATAAGCAAAGAAACCTGACCAGTTCCGTCCCTTTTCGAGCAGTTCTGGCGGGACATCGAACATCGCCGCCATCGCCTCGTTGGACATGATGATCGTGCCTTGTTCGACAAGAACAAGGCCCTGCGCCATGGCCCGCGTCGCGCCCTGCATATACTCGCCGACACGCTCGAGATCGGCTTTTGTCTTGGTGATCTCCGCATCGCGCAACCGCACTTCCGTCACATCGGCGTAGGTGCTGAGAACCTTGCCACCGCTCAGGCGGGTTTTGGAGATGACTGTCATCCTGCCATTTTTGCTGCGGACCTCACGCGGCGCAGAAAACTCTTCGTTCAGAAGGCGCGCAACGCGTTGTTCATAAAGCTCTTCAAACGAAAGGTCGCCGTAGTCGTAGAGACCACTCTTGAAATTGCACTCCATGAAATAACGGTAGCTCTTGCCGACAAGCTCTCCGGCCTCCCCCACCCCACCCCACAGGTCGTAGAAGCACGAATTGGCATATTCGATGATGAGGTCTGCATTGATGAGCAGAACGCCTACCGGCAAGGCATGGAGAATGGCCTCAAGCTGGCGGTGCAACTCTTCAGCGTGGTTTTGCGCCGCAATCAGGTCGTTTTCACGCGTTTTCAGAACGCTGACATCGGTGATAGAACCGACAAGATAATGTTCGTCGTCCGGCGTAGAGACTCTTCCGAGCCGCGTGATGACTGGCACGGAGCCACCATCCGGCAGGGGTACGCTTTCAGCCTTCTCGATTGCCCCACCCGTTACCAGAATCTCTTCGTTTTCACGATGAAACTGATCTCCGGCTCCGGGAAACATCTCGCTTGCGGTCTTGCCGATATATCGGGCGAGATTGCCGCCCACGAACTTTTCATAGGCAGCATTGGCAAATGTCAGCCGACGCTGGTCGTCGCGAAGGAAAACCGCGACGGGCAATTGTTCCAGCGCCTCACGCAACAGCCAGGTTTCACGGATATGTTTGCTGAGAAGCGCTTCGTGCGACTTGAACTCGGTGACGTCGATACGCAGGCCAACCAGCATGCCGTTTTCGAGCCGTCTGTTGACAACGCGCACCCATCGCCCGTCGCAGATCTGCTCGACCGCTTCCGAATGCGCCAGGGAAAGCTCGCGCAGCCTTGCATCGACCCAGGCGCGCATATCAGGCTCATCACAAGCCGGTCCATAGCCCGTTTCCATGCAGGCGCGATAACAGGACTCCAGCGAACTCTCGAGTGTCAGCCCGGCCGCCAGTTCAACATCAAGCTCGCTATAGAATTCCGCAAACCGGGCATTGCAATAGACAAGTCGATCGTCGCGGTCGTAGATGACGATCCCGGCGTCGATCAGATCGATCACCCCACTGTCCAGCAACAGATCCGCAGCAGTGGTCTTGCTGAACGGGGTTTCCGGCTCGAAAGCCGGCATGACCTCGAACACTTCGAACAGATAAAAACTTCCGTCGTCGCCGATGAAGCGCTCGCAACGAGCGTCACAACGTCCCTGTACACTGCGCCCGAAACAGGAAACCACTTCCTCGGTGGCAAATACCAGAGATCGGCGTTCCTTGTCTTCGCGGTCAGCACTTGGTGCGCTATTGGACAGTGATGATGTTGTTCGGCCCGCGAGCTGCTCGACCGTCGCCCCCATGAAACGGCCGTATGCTGCATTCACGACGACATAACGCAGTTCGCTGTCCTTGATGCATGCGGGCAAATCCAGAGCTTCGACCGCCCTGCACGCTTTTTCCAGCAACCCGCCGCCCTCGGTCATACGATATTCCACGCCGCGCAGATCCATCCCGTCGAATCAAATAGTTCAGGACAATTTCCCGTAGAACGTTAGGGGAGAAACCAACCCTTTGCTATGTACTTGAGAGAACAACAACCAATTGTTAACGACAATTGTCTGATTGCTGCCCAAATCTGGCACATACGCACGCGAGTTCACGCCCGAATCATCGCCGCGACATACCAGCCATGCGTTGTCCGAAGGCCCGTTTTCGAAACTATTGCTTGACTTTGCAGTGCAAAACGCCCACATGCCCGGTTGAGCTTTCACCTTCGGCAGCCGCGTGAGCTGCAGCGGACCAAAGATATTCCAACGCATGAAGGAAAAGCGCAACCGATACAGAAGACGGCATTTGCCGCACTGATGCGCAGAGAGTTATTCCAACCCACAAGTTCCCAATTCACGCGGGGTTCTTGACGCCGAAACCACCGGACAGCAGCAACTGTTCCGGTCGATTTTGTTTTGGCGCCCCGAAAGGCGATACTATTGACCAGTTTTAACGAACTCGGCCTCTCCGAAAAGATTGTGGCTAGCGTTACCCAGCTTGGCTACACGACCCCCACGCCCATTCAGGCAAAGGCCATTCCGCTGCTTCTCGAAGGCCGCGATCTGATCGGCCTCGCGCAGACCGGCACCGGCAAGACAGCCGCTTTCGGCCTTCCCATCATCGAAATGCTGCTGAAAAATGCAGACCGCCCGGCAAACCGCACGGCCCGTACGCTGATCCTTGCTCCGACGCGCGAACTGGTAAACCAGATCGGCGAGAACCTTCGTTCCTTTGTCCGCAAGACCCCTTTGCGCATCAACCAGGTCGTTGGCGGCGCATCGATCAACAAGCAGCAGCTCCAGCTTGAAAAAGGCAGCGATATTCTCGTTGCCACGCCGGGCCGTCTGCTGGACCTGATCGCGCGCAACGCAATCTCGCTGTCGAAGGTCACCTACCTTGTCCTCGACGAAGCGGACCAGATGCTCGATCTCGGCTTCATTCACGATCTGCGCAAGATTTCGAAGATGGTTCCGGCCAAGCGTCAGACGCTGCTGTTTTCGGCAACCATGCCCAAGACCATCGCTGATCTAGCTCACAGCTACCTGACCGATCCGGTCAAGGTCGAAGTGACGCCGCCCGGCAAGGCTGCCGACAAGGTCGAGCAGTACGTACACTTCGTTGCCGGTAAGAACGACAAGACTGAACTTCTGAAAAAGTCGCTGACCGAGAACCCGGACGGTCGTGCCATCGTCTTCCTCCGCACCAAGCACGGCGCAGAGAAGCTCTCGAAGCACCTGGAGCATGTCGGCTACAAAGTTGCCTCCATCCACGGCAACAAGAGCCAGGGCCAGCGTGAGCGCGCCCTGAAGGGCTTCAAGGACGGCGAAATCAAGGTTCTGGTAGCAACCGACGTTGCTGCCCGCGGCATCGATATTCCTGCCGTGACCCACGTCTTCAATTATGACCTGCCGGAAGTTCCTGACGCTTACGTGCACCGCATCGGCCGTACCGCCCGTGCCGGTCGTGATGGTATTGCCATTGCGTTCTGCGCACCGGATGAAACCCGTCTGCTGCACGACATCGAAAAGCTGATGAAGATCGAAATTCCGGTCGCATCGGGTGAACGTCCTGCAGGGCTGGCAAGCCCGTCGCGCGGCAACAACAACAATCGCGGCCGCAACAACGGCGGCCAGCGCGGCCCCCGCGAAGGTGGGCGTCACAACGGCGAATCCCGTCCGTCCCGCCACCATGGACACCGCGAGCACGAAGCCGACAACGATCTCGAAGTCACGTCGGATTTCAAGCGCGTGAAGCAGGCTGAAGGTGAAGCCGGCCGTCCTGCCGGTCCGCGCAAGCATCGCCGTCCGGCTCGCAAGCCTGGTACGAACCGCCACGCCCCGGCTGGCGGCAACGCGCCCGAGAAGCGCGCATCCGGCAATGGCAATCGCGGTCGCAACCGCTAAAGCGTTTCTGGCGCATTGACACAAAACTCGGACCCCGCAGGTGCAAGCCTGCGGGGTTTTCTTTGCCTAGCCACTCTGGGCAGCCGCACGCCGACGCTGCGGTAACGTCATGGCGAGGACCCCGATGATGACGCAGACAAGCCCGATCCACATGGCGGGAGTTGGGACCTCACCGAGAAACAGCATGCCGATACCGACACCCACCGGAACTCGCAGATAGGCCTGAGACGTTGTCCCGACCGAGCCCAGCGTCTGCATGAGCCGAAAGTAAATCATGAAGGCGAGTGCGGTCGAAAAGACACTCAGGCACAACAATGCTGCAATCGAGGCGTTGGACGGCGACAGCGTCCACGGTCGATCAACGACGACGCTTACGGGCAGCAAAATGATTGCACCGCAGATCAGCGACCCCGCAGCCGGCATGATTGGATTCAATCCCCTGAAATTCTTCCCGAAAATAGCCGCGCAAGCATAGGAAAAGGCGGCTGCCAGAATGGCAAACTGGCCCCACAGCATCTCACCCGTACCATTGAGTGCTTCAAGGCCGATAATGAGGCATACGCCGGTCATACCGGCGATGGTTCCAAACAGCTTGCGCCCGCTCACCAACTCATGCCGGACGACAAGAGCGGTGAGAAGAAAGGTGAAGATGGGTGTTGTCGCATTGAGAATAACGGCAAGACCGGCATCGATATGCTGCTCGGCCCAGGCGATCAACGTGAAAGGCAACACGCTGTTGATACAGGCCTGAACCAGAAAAAGCCGCCAGGTCGCCATGTCCGTCGGGAGGCGCAGACCACGCAATCGCATGATCGTCAGCAGCAAAAGGCCGGCAATCAGCGTGCGTGCAGCAATCAACGTCAAAGGCGGAATGGTTTCCACACCAATTTTGATGAACGTATAGGAGGAAGCCCAAAGTGCTGACAAACACGCCAGCAGCAGGAGTTCTCGCGCGATATTGGTCTGTGTCTTCACGGATCGGTCTTTCGTCGGCGATGAGGTCAGGCCATCTTTAACGCAAAAAACACATCAAAGCTTCGGTGGCCACCGAAGCTTTGCCTGCAAAGAAAAAAGGCCCTGCATGGTCATCACCATGCAGCGCCTCAGGCAAATATGGAACTGCTAAAGCGGGAGATCAGCGGCGTTCGTCGACCGACAGGGCTCCAGCGCCAGCAAAAACCAGATACAGGAAGATGAAGCAGAACAGGATTGCGCCATCGCCACCGTTGAGAGCCGGGAAGAAGCTCTTCGGTGCATGGGCCATGAAATAGGCAACAGCCATCTGGCCGGAGAGAATGAAGGCAACCGGCCGCGTGAAGAAACCAACCAGGATCAGCAGACCGCCGATCAGTTCGAGCAGAGCGGCAACAAGCAGCATCGGCGGCAGCGAGCCTTCCATCTGCGATGCCGGAAAGCCGAACAGCTTTTGTGTACCGTGTTCGATGAAAAGCAGCGCAGCGATGATGCGAAGGGCTGCAAGCGCGTAAGGTCTATAACGAGACAGGTTGTCGAAAGAGGCCATTTCCAGATGCTCCGTTGATTTGGTGCCGCGCTCGATACAGCGCCTGAAACCGGTTATGGATACACGTATCACACACCGGAAATCACGTTTTCGATATTGTAGTATCCCTTTATATATGGAAATGGGTGATTTTCTACAGAGAGTTGTTTTTCATACGTAAAACACAGATTTCGCACTCATATATCAACCGCTGGTCTAGCCGAAGACTGAGTCAGAAAATTCGAGAAATTTTCGGCCTGAACCACCGTTTCAGACGAAATCGAGCGGCACTCCTTCAAACGCCTTCACTTCCTTCAGTACGAAGGTGGTCTGCATTTCCTTGATTCCCGGCAGGCGTCGCACCACGGACATCGCAAAATCGGCGTAACTGTCCAGATCCGGCGCCACGACCTGCATCAGAAAATCCGCGTCGCCGGCAATGCTGTAACACGCCACAACTTGCGGAAGCGCTGCAACCTGCCGGGAGAAGAGCTCGGCCTCCTCCTCATTGTGGCTGTCGATCTTGACCCGGATGAACGCAAGGACACCAAGGCCGACCTGTCTCCGGTCTATACGTGCGGAATACCCTTGTATGACGCCCGTTTCCTCCAGTTGGCGCACGCGCCGCCAGCAGGGTGAAGCGGAAAGCCCGACTTCGTCGGCCAAGGCCTGATTGGTAAGCCGACCGTCATCCTGCAGCGAAGACAGAATTCGAACATCGACCGGCTCAAGCTTCGAATTTGGCATAACCTACCCCACACTGAAACAACTGAGGCAGAATCTACCAAATTTAGGCATGGAAGACCAGAAAAAGGCAGGCTCTTCCACTCAAGCACGATTATCTTCCGAAACACATCAGGAAGGAAGAACACGGACATGACAGACGACTTTCGCATCGCCATCATCATCAACCCGGAGATGCCAGCAGGCTGGATTGCCAACACCGTTGGTGCAGTTGGCATCGGGCTTGGCGCCAGCACGCCCGACCTTGCCGCAGGCCGACTTACGGACGGCCAGGGACGGTCGATCGAGATCAGCTCAAACCGCCCGGTTCCTGTTCTTCAGGCAGACAGCCAGGCGATCGGAAAACTGTTGCTCAAGGCACTGGAAACAAAACCTGAAGGCTCCGCCATAGTCCCCTTCCCGGCCTTCGCACGTACGTTGCACGCCTATGCGGACTACAGGCAGACCTTTCCCGAAAGGGATCTGTCAGCAGAGGAGATCGACGGCCTCGGAATTACCGGGCCGGCGAAATGGGTCAAATCCCTGACGGGCGCACTGAAATTGCTAAGGTAGAAGCGTAGCTAGGCCTGCAGGACGACGACGCGGGCGCCGACAGGAACACGCGAATAGAGATCGATGATGTCGTGGTTCAGCATGCGAATGCAACCGCTCGACATGGCATGACCGATGGACTGCGGCTGATTGGTGCCGTGCAACCGGAACATTGTATCGTTGTTGCCACGATAAAGATAAAGCGCACGCGCGCCGAGCGGATTGTTCGGACCGCCAGGCATGCCACCGGCGAATTTCACATTGCGCGGATCGCGTCGCATCATATTTGCTGTTGGCGTCCAGGATGGCCATTCCGCCTTACGACCAACATAGGCATCGCCCTTCAGTGCCAGTCCCTGTCGGCCGACACCAACGCCATACCGCATCGCCCGGCCATCGCCCATGACGTAATAGAGACGGCGCGCCGGCGTATCGACAACAACGGTACCTGCTGGATGCGTCGTATCATAGGACACTTCCTGGCGGCGAAGCTCCGGCTTCACCTTGTCGAGATGCATGGCAGGAAGCGGGAACTTCTCATCCGGCTTCGCCGCATAATTGAGCCTTTGATGCGATACGCCTGAGCTTGCACAACCGGCCAACAACAGCGGTAATCCAAACAGAACACCACGACGCGAAATAGACATGTAACCCCCGCCAAGAATCTTTCGATTAACGAGGGGTATAATTTTATGGTTAACAAACCTCTAATCTACATAGGCAAGTGTTAACCGCCGGACGCCGAAGCAACAGGTTTGCGATTTGCAAGGTAGACGCCCGCGACCGCAAGTACGGTCCCGGCCATCATCGCAGTCGTCAATGTCTCGCCAAACAGAACAGCCGCTTCGATGGCAGCAAGCGGAGGCACAAGATAGATCAGTGATGCGGCGCGCGAAACCTGTCCCTTGCGAATAAGATAGAGCAACAAGGCAACCGCGCCGATGGAAATTGCCCCGACCGACCATGCAAGCGTCGCCAGAAGCCCCGTGCTCCAGTCGATGTGGCCATCCTCGAGCAAGAACGTGAATGGCACAGTTATGAGCAAAGCGCCGACATATTGCAGTGTCGCCACCGCCATGATGTTTCCGCTATGGACATGTTTCTTCTGGTAAAGCGTCCCGTAGGTGACCGAAACCATGCCAAGGACATTGATGGCCACAGCATAAAACGGCACCGGCACCCCGGCGGCCCCGACCGCCATCACCTTTGGCAAAACTGCGATCGCTATACCCACGAAACCGATGACCAGTCCGGCACGCTGCGCATTTGACAATCGCTCGCCGATCACAAAAGGAGCGGCAACGGCAGTCATCAGCGGCTGCAATCCGGCAATGATACCACCGATTGCCGCCGGAACGCCCTGGCCAATCGCCCACCAGATCATGCCAAGATAGATGCCGTGCAGGAAGACGCCAGACAAAATCGCACGACCGATGTCCCTCCATTCCCGTGGCCAACTCACGCTTGCCACTCGACAGATCAGCCACAGCAAAACACCCGCCAGAGCATAGCGAAGACAGAGGAACGTCAGTGGTCCGGTGTAGTGGACGGCATATTTTGCCGTCACCCACCCGGTTGACCAGAGAAAGACGAAAATGGCCGGAGCCAGACGGTCAAGAGACATGGGCGCGTTCCGAAAACTTTGCCGTAATGGCGGCTTGAACGCCGGTAACTCCGTTACAGACGAAGGTCAAAAGTCTTTTCGTGATCGCATCATTCAGTTTTTCTGATGAAACACCGACCAGCATCAGCAGAAAGCGAAAGAGCAAATTTTATGCATTCGCCCAATGGCCGCACAGTCCAGCAGCCCCTCTCCGCCCTGTCACCCGACGCAACCAATTTCGACGTGCCGCATTTATAGGCTAAATCTCAAAAATTGCTTCTTTTTTATAAGGATAGCTCGGCCACAATCCGGGAGAAAATCTTCAACCGGGGGCCTGCATAGTTCTTGCATTGCTTCTGACGTTGTATTCATATGGCAAAAAAGGGGACATCGAAGTTGGCATTTGACGAAATGATGAATGCGGACAACACGCCGCGAAACCCATACGAAAACTACAACGAGTGGTACAGCCGACAGGACAGCGCGCACCTGATCCAGAAGTCAAAAGACGCGGAAAACATCTTTCGGAAAACCGGCATTACTTTTGCCGTTTATGGCCACGCTGACAGTTCCGAGAAACTGATACCATTCGACATCATCCCGCGCATCATATCCGGACGGGAATGGCGCAAGCTGGCGCAGGGTATCGAACAGCGGGTGCTCGCCCTCAACGCCTTCCTCGATGACATCTATCACAAGCAGGAAATCATTCGCGCCGGACGTATTCCTCGCGAACTCATTGAAAAGAATGAGGCCTTCCTGCCGGAAATGATCGGCTTCACGCCACCCGGCGGCGTTTATACTCACATCGTCGGCACGGATATCGTTCGCACCGGTGAAGACCAGTTCTATGTTCTCGAGGACAACGCCCGCACACCATCCGGTGTCAGCTACATGCTGGAAAACCGCGAAACGATGATGCAGATGTTCCCGGAACTGTTCCATGAGAACCGCGTGCAACGGGTGGAGGATTACCCCTACCTGCTGCGGCAGTCGCTGGCATCGCTTGCCCCGCCCGGCTGCACCGGCAAGCCGCGCGTCGCCGTATTGACCCCGGGCATTTATAATTCCGCCTATTACGAGCATTCGTTCCTCGCCGACATGATGGGCGTCGAACTGGTGGAAGGATCGGACCTGCGTGTCATGGACGGGAAGGTCAAGATGCGCACCACCCGGGGTTACGAGGCAATAGACGTCCTCTATCGCCGCGTCGATGACGACTTCCTCGACCCGCTGACCTTCCGTCCGGATTCCGCCCTTGGCGTACCCGGCATCATGGATGTCTATCGGGCCGGCAATATCACCATTGCCAACGCACCCGGAACCGGCATTTCCGACGACAAGGCCATATACTCCTATATGCCTGAAATCGTTGAGTTCTATACCGGTCGCAAGCCGCTTCTGGAAAATGTGCCGACATGGCGCTGTTCCGAGCCGGACAGCCTGAAATACGTTCTCGACAACCTGGCCGACCTTGTCGTCAAGGAAGTCCATGGTTCGGGCGGTTACGGCATGCTGGTCGGCCCGACGGCCTCGAAGCGGGAACGAGCGCTTTTCGCAGAGAAGCTCAGGGCGCGCCCGGCCAATTACATTGCGCAGCCCACGCTGTCGCTTTCGACCGTGCCGATCATGGTGAAAAACGGCATCGCGCCGCGCCATGTCGATCTTCGCCCCTATGTCCTCGTTTCCGACAAGGTGAAGATCATTCCCGGCGGTTTGACCCGCGTTGCGCTCAAGAAGGGCTCGCTCGTGGTCAATTCCAGCCAGGGCGGCGGCACCAAGGATACGTGGGTACTGGAGGACTAAGCCATGCTGGGCAGGACGGCAAATGGGCTCTACTGGATGTTCCGGTACATCGAGCGTGCAGAAAACATCGCCAGACTGATCGACGCGGGCTTACGCATGTCGCTGACACGCAGTGGCACCGGCGATGAAGACTGGGATGGCGTACTGCAAAGTGCGGGCGTACGCGAAGCGTTTCTTGAAACCAACGAGAAGGTAACGGCAGTCGACGCGATCGACTACCTGCTGCGTGAGAGATCAAACCCCTCCAGCGTCATGTCCTGCATCGAGTCAGGCCGCAACAACGCCCGCATGGTGCGGACGGCACTGACGCGTGAAACGTGGGAGGCCACGAACGAGTTCTGGATCGAACTGAAAAACCTCCTCGGTCGACGTGTGAAAGCCGCCGAACTGCCGCAGATCATCGATGTCATCAAACATCGCGCCGGACTGGTGCGCGGCGCGTTCCACGGCTCGATGCTGCGCAACGATCTCTACAATTTCTCGCGCATCGGCACCTTCATCGAGCGTGCGGACAATACCGCGCGTATTCTTGATGTGAAGTATTATGTGTTGCTGCCAGGCATGTCGCATGTCGGATCATCGCTCGATAACGTACAGTGGGAATCGATCCTGCGCTCAGCCTCTGCCCACCGTTCCTACGGCTGGGTGTATGACGCAGAGTACAAGCCTGCGAATATTGCCGATTTCCTGATCCTCAACGCCCGCATGCCGCGCTCTCTTGCCTATTGCTACGACAAGATCGCCAGCAATCTCAATTACATTGCAGAGGATTACGGCGAGCGGCACCAGGCGCACGAAACGGCCGAAAGCATCCGCAACACCTTGCACACGACGACGATCAATCGCGTCATGGATGAAGGCTTGCACGAGTTTCTGGAAAGATTCGTCATCCGCAACGGGCAGTTGGGGCAGGAAATCACGGAAGGCTACCGCTTCTATCAGTAAGCGCGTGGACGGGGACAGGGTATGCGTCTGAAAATCACCCATACGACAGAATATGTCTATGACGAGCCAATGCCTTATGCCTTGCAAAGGTTGCGGCTGACACCGCAGACCGGCCCTTGCCAGAAGGTCGAGGATTGGGCTGTCGCAGTCGATGGCGCGACCGTCGAAGTGACCTATGACGACCATTTCGGCAACAGGGTCTCTCTGGTGGAAACCGAAGGTCCACAGCAACAGGTCAAGGTAATTGCAAGCGGCGTTGTCGAAACCGAAGACAAGGCCGGTGTCTACGGTTACCATATCGGCAATGCACCACTCTGGCTTTTTCTGCGCGAAACACCACGCACCAAGCCGGGAAAGCTCATTCGCGAGCTGGTCAAGGTGAGCAATGGCGAGAGCGAACTGGCGCGTCTGCACGACCTGATGGAAAACATCCATCGCAAGGTCGAATATGTTCCTGGCGCAACAGACCCGGAAACAACCGCTGAACTGGCGCTGGAAACCGGCAAGGGTGTGTGCCAGGACCACACGCATATTCTCGTGTCTGCGGCGCGCTTGATCGGCCTGCCTGCCCGTTACGTTTCCGGTTATCTGATGATGGAGGACGTGGCAGAGCAGACTGCGACCCATGCCTGGGCGGAGGTGCACCTGGAGGGACTTGGCTGGGTCGGTTTCGACGCTGCCAACAACATCTGCCCCGACGACCGATATGTGCGCATCGCATCCGGCCTGTGCTACCGCGATTGCGCGCCTGTATCCGGCATGCGGATCGGCCAGGCCGGCGAAACCCTCAACGTCTCGGTAACCGTCCAGCAATCGCAGAGCCAGAGCCAATCACAAAGCTGACGGTGATAAAACAGTGACGGGCAAGGACGACGAAACAATCGGCTTTTACAAGCAAAATGCCGATGCCTATACGTCGGCAATGCGCAACGCGAACATTCTGTATCTCGAGCCGTTTCTCCAAAAGCTGCCGCCTGGCGCAACGATCCTTGAACTTGGCTGCGGTAGCGGCCAGGACAGCGCTTTCATGCTTGAAAGAGGCTTTGACGTTCATCCGACAGATGGCACACCGGCAATAGTCGCGGCGGCCCAGGCAAGACTGGGTGTTCCCGTCAGGCAACTGTTCTTTGATGAACTGGATGACGAGGAGCGATATGAGGGCATCTGGGCAAATGCCTGCCTGTTGCACGCGCCTCGCCCCTCGCTGTCAGGAATCCTAGGCCGTATTCACCATGCCCTGAAGCCGCGCGGCGTTTTCCATGCAAGTTTCAAGGCGGGTGAAACGGACGGCCGCGACCGGTTCGGTCGGTATTTCAATTATCCAACGCAAGAATGGCTGACGGAAACCTACATGCTGCATGGCTGGCAGGAGCTGGCGATCGAAACACGGCAAGGCAGCGGCTATGACAAAGAGCCGACCGAATGGCTCCATATCACGGCCATCAAGGCATAATCTAATCAGCCTACTATCATGACAAGACACCGCCCGGCTTGTGCCGATGCGCATGAGATCCTCCAGGAATAGCCGGCACTCGGCCGTCACGGATACGTCCTACCCGCGCATTCATCCAGTGTCGTATGAAGAATGAATAGAGCAGGCGTTTTACCCCGTGGAACGCCTGTTTGTGTTGCCGATAAAAGGCATCAGGACTGTTGAACGGGCCAAGATCCTGATTGATTCCAGTCTTCTGGATATAGGTGCTGCGCCCGGTCCATGTGACGGCGGGTGCGTCAAGACAATCCGTTCCCGCGCCATAACCACACAAGGATGAGCCCTGCTCCGCAAAATGCGTTTGCAGGCTTTTCAAAAACCGCGCGTCGAGAATAAAGCCTTCCAGTTCGATCCATCGATCTTCGAACCAGATCTCGACCCAACTGTGCAGAATGCTGTCAGGCGCGATGCCGTAGACGATTTCGGGCACGATACCCCGCTGCAATCCCTTGTGGATCGTGAAGCCGTGCAGACGGCATGGAATTTCCAAAGCGCGCAGAAGTGCCATCAGCAAAACGGCCTTGGTATTGCATTGCCCATAGCCGTCGGCAAGCACAGCCGTGGCAGGAATATCGTCTGCCCGATTGTAACCGAAGGCGACATCGTTTCTTACGAAGTCATAGGCCGCACCAATGCGCTCGAACGGCGACAACATGGCCCATCCTCTTGCGGCAAGAAGCGCCTGTATGCTGTGCGAGCGATAATTCAACAACGGCGTTTCTACCAGATAAGCCTTCACCTCTTTGCCTCCATGAACGCCGCCTCCATCACTTGCGACAATGGCTAGCATCTATAGCGACTAGAGGTTCAAGCCCCTTCTCAACAAAATGGTAGACGTCGTGATGAAAGGCAGTGAGACTGGCAGGAATGCAGGGAGAAAGACAATGAAGCCACTCGGCGGCATTATGGAGACAGCCATCTACGCCGATGATCTGGAGGCCGCCGAGCAGTTTTATGGTGAGGTTTTCGGACTTGAAATGGTCAGGAGACTTCCGGGACAGTTCGTGTTTTTCCGTTGTGGGCAACAGATGTTGCTGATCTTCGACCCGGAGAAATCCCGCAAGGCAGACGAGCACAATTCCATCCCGCGTCACGGTACGGCAGGTCAGGGACATTTCTGTTTTCGGGTAAAAGACAGTACGGAGGTCGATGCATGGCGCGATCATTTCATCGCGCTCGGCATTGCTGTCGAACATTACCATCGCTGGGGCAATGACAGCCGGTCGGTCTACATCCGCGACCCCGCAGGAAATTCGGTCGAGGTGGGCGAAGGACGACTTTGGGGCTTCGACGGAATGCCCCCCTCATAAAAAAGCCCCGCCTGTTTCCAGCCGGGGCCCTGATCGTTCATTCCACCAGATCAGATCTGACGGACGGCAATCTCTTCTTCCGCATCGACGGCAAGCGGGTTTTTCAGCGCCAGGCCAAAACCAGCGGCTTCGATTTCGAATACGTCGCCCGCCTCCGGCTTCACGCCATCTGCGAAGGAAAGCGTTGCAGTGCCGAACATGTGGACATGCACGTCGCCCGGTGCACGGAACAATCCATATTTGAAATGGTGATATTCGAGGTTTGCGAAGGTGTGGGACATGTTGTCTTCACCCGAAACGAACGGCTTTTCGAAAATCACCTTGTCGCCACGACGAATGCGCGACGTACCGCGAATGTCCGAGGGCGGTGCGCCAACGCGGATTTCCGGGCCAAAGCTTGCCGGACGCAGCTTGGAATGCGCCAGATAAAGGTAGTTGATCCGCTCGGTGACGTGGTCGGAGAACTCATTCGAAACAGCAAAGCCGATGCGGACCGGTTCGCCCTTGTCAGAGATAATGTAGATGCCAGCCATCTCAGGCTCTTCGCCACCGTCAAGCGCGAAGGATGGAGAGGTGAGCGCAGCACCAGGAGCGGCAGCAACGTAACCGTTGCCCTTATAGAACCATTCCGGCTGAACGCCCTTTTCACCGGCCTTCGGCTTGCCGTTCTCGAGGCCCATGCGGAACATTTTCATGGAATCCGTCAGGCTTTCCTCGGCGGCTTCCGTCGTCTTCTTGTGCATGCTGTCACGCGTTGCGGCGGAGCCGAGATGCGTCAGACCCGTACCCGTCAAATGCAGATGCGCCGGGTCAGGATGCGTGATCGGCGGCAGAAAACGGCCTTCTGCATAGACCTTCTCAAGGTCGACAGTCTCGCCCAGACCATGCGCGGAAATGACATCCGCAAGGCTCTTGCCACCGTTGGCGGCTTCCATGGCAAGCGCATAAACGGATTCTGCGTTGTTGACGGCACGCGCTTCGCCGCCCTCTTCGCGAACTGCCACGACGATCTTGCCGCTGGTGTCCTTGATCTGTGAAATTAGCACGGTCATTCCTTCCTAAGGCGCTTTACGCCTGTCTCTCAAACCTGCGGCGCAATGCGCCTGCATCTTATGAAAGTGGCCGGAACCCGGCCACTTTTTTTGCTTGCTATATCTAGCTGGACAATCAGCCCTTGTTTTTGTTGTAGACGTCGAAGAACACGGCAGCGAGAAGCACGAGGCCCTTTACCATCTGCTGGAAATCGATGCCAAGACCGACGATCGACATGCCGTTGTTCATGACACCCATGATGAAGGCGCCGATAACCGCACCCGTGATCTTGCCGACGCCGCCGGATGCAGAAGCACCGCCGATGAAGCAGGCCGCGATCACGTCCAGTTCGAAGCCAACACCGGCTTTCGGTGTCGCCGAGTTGAGGCGGGTTGCGATGATCATGCCAGCCAGGCCGGCAAGAACGCCCATGTTGATGAAGGTCAGGAAGTTCAGCCGCTCGGTATTGATACCGGAAAGCTTCGTCGCCTTTTCGTTGCCACCCAGCGCATAGATGCGGCGACCAATGGTGGTACGGCGCGTCACGAAGCTGTAGAGCACGATCAGAGCAATCATCACGATCAGAACGTTCGGCAGGCCACGATAGGTCGACAGCTGATAGCCGAGGAAAAGGATCGCAGCGGAGATGACGAGGTTCTGGGCGATGAAGAAGCCGAACGGCTCGACATCGATGCCGTGCTGTACGTTCACGGCACGACGACGCCAGGCCAGATAAAACAGAACGATCGGTGCGAGTACGGTCAGGATCATGGAGGTCGTGTTGAGACCCTCGATACCGCCGATATCAGGCAGGAAGCCGGTGCTGATGACCTGGAAATCGGCCGGGAACGGACCAATGTTCTTGCCGCCCAGCACGAAAAGCGTCAGGCCGCGGAACACCAGCATGCCCGCCAGCGTCACGATGAACGACGGGATGCGGTGATAGGCAACCCAATAGCCCTGCGCAGCACCGATGATGCCGCCGATGACAAGACAAATGAGCGCCGCGAGGAACGGGTTCATGCCCCATTGCACCGTCAATATGGCGGCGATCGCGCCGACAAACGCAACAATCGAGCCCACCGAAAGATCAATGTGCCCCGCGACGATGACGAGCAGCATGCCCAACGCCATGATGACGATGAACGAGTTCTGCAGAACGAGGTTGGTCAGGTTAACCGGGCGGAACAGAATGCCGCCGGTATAAAACTGGAAGAAAACCATGATGGCGACGAGCGCGATCAGCATGCCGTATTCGCGGATATTGGCGCGAATGTAGGACGACACGGAGATGATGTTGCTTTCTTCTTTTGTTGTATTGGCCGAACTCATGAGTTCTTCTCCCCTGAGCGCATGATAGCGCGCATGATGCTTTCCTGGCTCGCCTCTCCCTTCGGCAGTTCGGCAACGATGCGGCCTTCGTTCATGACGTAGATGCGGTCGCAATTGCCGAGCAATTCTGGCATTTCCGATGAAATCATCAGAACGCCTTTGCCGTCGGCAGCGAGCTGGTTGATGATGGTGTAGATTTCGTATTTGGCACCGACGTCGATACCGCGCGTCGGTTCATCGAGGATCAGAACCTCGGGATTGGAGAACAGCCACTTCGACAGCACGACCTTCTGCTGGTTGCCGCCCGAAAGATTGACCGTCTCCTGGAAGATGCCCGAAGACCGGATGCGCAGGCGCGTGCGAAAATCGCTCGCCACCTTCATCTCCCTGATGTCATCGATAACCCCCGCATTGGAGACACCGGCCAGGTTGGCGAGTGTCGTGTTGTGCAGGATGTTGTCGTTCAACACCAGACCGAGATGCTTGCGGTCTTCCGTGACATAAGCGAGACCCGCATCGATTGCCTTGCGAACCGTACTGACGTCGACGGCCTTGCCGTCCATCAGCACCTCGCCGGTGATCTTGTGGCCGTAGGACTTGCCGAACACGCTCATCGCGAATTCCGTGCGCCCCGCGCCCATCAGACCCGCGATGCCGACAACCTCGCCCTTGCGGACGGTGATGTTGATGTCGTGCAGCATCTGGCGGTCGCGGTGGTGCTGGTGATAGGCGTTCCAGTTCTTCACTTCGAGAATGGTTTCGCCAATCGGCACATCGCGTGGCGGATAACGATCTTCCAGATCGCGGCCCACCATGTTGCGGATGATGACGTCTTCGCTGATTTCTTCCTTATGACAGTCGAGCGTCTTCACGGTCATGCCGTCACGCAGCACGGTGATCTGGTCGGCCACCTTGCGCACTTCGTTCAGCTTGTGGGTGATGATGATCGACGTCATGCCCTGCTTGCGGAACTCCATAAGCAGGTTCAGCAACGCTTCGGAATCGGTTTCGTTGAGCGACGCCGTCGGCTCATCGAGAATGAGCAGCTTCACGCTCTTCGACAACGCCTTGGCGATTTCGACGAGCTGCTGCTTGCCGACGCCAATGTCGGTGATGAGGGTTTCAGGCGATTCCTTCAACCCGACCTTCTTCAGAAGCTCGCGGGTGCGGTTGAACGTGGTCTGCCAGTTGATGACGCCGCTCGACGCAACTTCATTGCCGAGAAAGATGTTCTCAGCAATCGACAGCAGCGGCACGAGCGCCAGTTCCTGGTGAATGATGATGATGCCGATATCTTCGCTATCGTTGATCGCGCGAAAATTACGGACGGCGCCGTCGTAGTGAATTTCACCTTCATAGGTGCCCGCGGGATAAACACCGGAAAGGACCTTCATCAAAGTCGACTTTCCAGCGCCGTTCTCACCGACGAGTGCGTGGATCTCACCTTCCTTCACTTGGAGGTTGACGTTCTCAAGCGCTTTCACGCCTGGAAACGTCTTGGTGATGTTCCGCATTTCGAGAATGGTATTGGCCATATCGCAATCCAGCGCCCGATTAATTCCGGGGTTTTTATTTTTATGGAGAGCGGGGAAAGCTGCAAGCCTTCCCCGCGATTGTCAGATTATTTCAGCTGGTCTTCGGTGTAGTAACCACCGTCAACAAGCACCTGCTTGTAGTTGTCCTTGGTCACGGCAACCGGCTTCAGCAGGTAGGACGGAACAACCTTGACGCCGTTTTCGTAGGTCTTGGTGTCGTTGACTTCAGGCTCTTTGCCTTCCATCAGCGCGTTGACCATGTTGACGGTAACCTTCGCCAGTTCGCGGGTATCCTTGAAGATGGTGGAGTACTGTTCGCCAGCGATGATCGACTTGACGGACGGAACTTCAGCATCCTGACCGGAAACGACCGGCAGCGGCTGGTCCTTCGAGCCATAACCTACGCCCTTGAGCGAGGAGATGATGCCGATGGACAGACCGTCGTAAGGCGACAGAACAGCGTCGACCTTGGCGTCGGTGTAGTAAGCCGAAAGCAGGTTATCCATACGGGCCTGGGCCGTTGCCGGATCCCAACGCAGCGTGCCAACCTTGTCCATGCCCGTCTGGCCGGACTTTACGACCAGCTTGCCGCTGTCGATGTAAGGCTGAAGAACGGACATAGCGCCATCGTAGAAGAAGAAGGCGTTGTTGTCGTCCGGAGAACCGCCGAATAGTTCGATGTTGAACGGACCCTTGCCATCCTTGAGGCCGAGCTTGTCGACGATCGAAGTCGCCTGCAGAACGCCAACCTGGAAGTTGTCGAAGGTTGCGTAGTAGCTGACGTCGCCGCTGTTACGGATCAGGCGGTCATATGCGATGACCTTGATGCCCTGCTCGCCAGCCTGCTTGAGAACGTCCGAAAGCGTCGTTCCGTCGATCGAAGCAATAACCAGGACCTTTACGCCCTTGGTGACCATGTTTTCGATCTGCGAAAGCTGATTCGGGATATCGTCGTCTGCGTACTGCAGGTCCGTGGTGTAGCCAGCTTCCTGCAACTGCTTGACGATGTTGTTGCCGTCATCGATCCAGCGCGCGGAAGACTTGGTCGGCATGGCAATGCCAACGGCACCCTTGTCTTGTGCGAAAGCCGGCGCAGCAAACGATGCTGCACCGATGGCACAAGCCGCCAGCAACGAAATAATGGATTTCATTAACTCTCTCCCTTGAACCCTTATCTCTGGCGCCCGCATGCTGCGGCGCACCACAAAATCCATGCCATGAAAGAGAGAAGCCGCCCGGTGGCTCAATCCTTTTCGCAAATGCGAAACAGGTCCACTTGCCGCTCCTCCCCGGCATTCCCGCAAACTGTTCCGAATCCATATAACTGTCAAATAGAATAAATCAGTTTACCTATATCAATTTTGATATATTAAATCGATATAATAACCGAATGAGAGAAACAAAAAGCCGATGAACAACCATAAAGAGTATGAGCATCCGCAAAATACTGAAGGGCTTTTTGTCTTCGAAGACAACCCCTTGTTGCGCGCCGGGCTGAAGATGAGCCATCTGCGCATGCTCGTGATGATCGAAGAACACGGGCAGGTCAGTGCAGCCGCAGCAGCCATGAACATGACGCAACCGGCCGCTTCCCGCATGCTTTCAGAAATGGAAGCCATTGCCAAAAGCCCGCTCTGTCGACGCGCCTCGCGCGGCGTCGTTCTGACGAAATTCGGCGAGGCATTGGCAAAGAGAGCGCGCACAATCCTTCTGGAACTGCGTGAGGCAAGCCGCGAACTCAATCAGATGAAATCCGGAAGCGGCGGCTCCGTCTATATCGGTGCCGTCACAGCCCCGGCGATCAGTCTGGTGGTCCCGGCAATCCGCCGCGCCATGGACACTTATCCCGGCATTGAAATCAATGTGCAGGTGGAAAGCAGCAACATTCTGGCCCGGGAACTCCTGGCTGCCAGGCACGATTTCATTATCGGCCGAATACCCGATGATCTCGACCCCAGCCTGTTCTCCATTTACGAAATCGGCATTGAGCGGGCCTGCCTGATCGTCCGCGAGGGGCATCCTTTGCTGAGCCGCAAACCGGTGGCACTGAAAGATCTCTCCGCCTATGACTGGGTCTTCCAGCCCCCCGGCGCGCTGTTGCGCAGGACCATGGAAGACGTCTTCCTTGCCCACGGTGTTGCCATGCCGCGCAACATTATCAACACGCCATCTGTCGTCCTGACACTCGCGCTCGTCTGCAACACCAACGCCATCGCTCCTATCGCTCTCGATATGGCCGAATTTGTTGCAGCGCAGCAGGCGCAGATCGGTAAAACACGGGTTTTGCCGACAGAATTTGACCTGAACGTCAAACCTTACAGCATCATAACAACCAAAGGTCGTGTTTTGCCCCCTAGTGCGCGTCTCCTCTACGATCTCGTCCTTGAGGAGAGCCGCAAACTTGCAACCGAGGTGCAATTCCCGTCGACAAGCCCGGCACAATCCTTCGTTGCTTGAATGACGCCCGATAAGGAGTGGACGGATGCTATTTGGACAATCCGTTTTCCAGTCAGTCATTGAAAGACTGAAGCGGGAAGCAGACGAAAATACTGCGGAAGGCGATGAGGTACCGGTAAATTACCGCGTCGGCGGAATGACGTCGGGTTTCGTCATCAATACGGAAACATCAGAAAGGCAACCCGGCAACAGCGGCATGGAGGCCTATATGGCATTCCTGGCTGACGCTCCGCCACCACCCGAACCGGAGCCTGAGCCCGAACCGGACCCCATGCCGAGCTATCTTGAGAAAACCTCGCTTGAGGACGTCGCCAACGAGTTGGACATCACCGAACGCGATACGCTGGCGACACTCACCGAAAAACGACGCCGCTTCGCCCGACTTAATCATCCAGACGGTGTGAGGCCGGAGTTCCGGCAAAATGCGACACTGCGCATGACAGCAGCCAATCTTCTGATCGATCAGGCAATCCGCATGTTACGGCGCTGACAGTCGAACGTCAGCAATTATGCCGTTTCGTCCTTATCGATTATCTTGTCGGCAGGTTCTTCGTTCGTTTTGATCTCATCTGCAGCCGGCCCGGGCTTGAAAGCCACCAGCAGCACATAGCCGGCATAGACAGCAATGCCGCCGACAACCGTGCCCCAGAAAAATTCCCGATTGACGAACTCAACGACCGCCCAGACGGCACAAAACCCAACGATCAGCAGTCGCACCCAGATGGGACGATAGAGCGGATGGCTCGTGTCGATATTAAGCATGGCGTCTCCGTGGAGGCTGATGTGCCGAAACCGGCTTTGGGAACGCTCTATGTCGCCTCCCGAGCAAATCGCCAAGTAAAATCGTCGTAAGTCAAAGGAATATCAAAAAATAAGACTGGCCCTGCGTATTCCAGAAAAAACTCTGATCAATCGCGCAAGCGTCCAAGCAGGGTAAGAAGTTTGTCGCGCGCCTTCTCGCCACCAATCTTGTCGATCAATTTTTCTTCACGGTCGCGCCATTTGGCGGAAAGACTGTCGAGCAGCCCGACACCCTTTTTCGTCATGTCGAGAAAATGCACCCGCCTGTCGTCTTCCGATTTGCGACGGACAAGCAGGTCCTTTTCTTCCATGCTGTCGACGATGGCGACGAAGTTGGCCCGCTGGATACCGAGCGCCTCTGCAACGTCGCTTTGCTTGAGACCGGGATTGCCACCAACGATTACGAGAACGGAAAAATCCGCTGGCCTAAGGCCCTGTTCAGCCAGCACATCGGCAAAACTGTTTGCCACGGCAAGTTGCGAATGTCGCAAGTGATAACTGATCGCGTTCGACAACAAACCGTAGTCGATTTCCGCATCAGTCTCGTCAAATTCCATCTTTTCGGATCTTCGTTCGTTGTCCCGTGCCAATCGTAAAGCCATCGGATCCCCGCGTGATTCGTACCATCTACCCGGGCGGCAGCATAAACGACAAAGCGCTAAAACTGTATTCAAAATAAATGTAGATGATACTAATATTGTATAATAATTTGGTGGTTACCCCGAAAATCTTCACCGTAACACTGACAAAAGCCCTAATATTAGGCTGCCAAAGCCCGAAAAAGTGATCACCGCAAAGTGAACATTTCGGTAGCCGGCAAACACATCGCCAACCCGTCAGTTATTCTCATATCCCCCTTCACGAAGAACTGGCGGAACCGGGTACCACACGAACCTGTCAAGAAAATCGTCACTACTTATGGGAGCGTCTTTTTCACAAGTGCAAATCTCAACCCACCCTGACCAGCTCTGAAACCACGAACAACACCATAATTTTTCAAATCACCAAACAGCCGCAGTTTCACAACACTCTCGTATTTTGACATTGATGTGAGAGAAAAGCTGGGCTATGAACCAACCGCTGCGCGATTCACGCGTCGAGGCTGCACCCGTAGCTCAGCTGGATAGAGTGTTGGATTCCGATTCCAAAGGTCACAGGTTCGAATCCTGTCGGGTGCGCCATTTAACTTTTTTATTTTATTGACCTATAAGTTTTTCTTGTCCTCGTGCGAGCTGAAAACAAGCTAGCTTAGTAGCTCATATTCTCCGGAATTATGAATGATTTCGATGTAACGTTCCCGGCTCGGTCTCAGAGCTAGCGCAGTTCCATTACCGTGCTCCGAACAAAGTAACTCTATAGAGCCCAGGTTATTGTTGCAACGCGCCCATATGACGAAGACCCAACCGGCTATATCGCCGATAGCGATGTTGCCGGCGCAGCTTTTTGCATCGACCAAACGTTTGAAAGCGGCGATCAGCCGCACGCATATCGAGGCGAGATGTTGCTAGCCTTCGCGAAATGCGCGAAGACACTGAGTGTCACAAATTATGTATTGTGTTAGGTTCAGTTTGCGCCAAAGCGTCCCGATAGAACTAGTTCAGGTGGAACGGTTCTCCTCTAGAGAGGGTACATAAATCCTCTTGAGAGGTAGTAAAGCTTGATAGCGAGGATCGAAGCCGTGGTAGTGCTCGAAAATCAAGCCCACGAGCTGGTCGCCATCTATGAGCCGAAGATTGGGCTTTGACCGGTCGTACTCACGCGCGTCCTTGGTATAGCTGCCAAGTGTGACGAATAAGCCGAACTCGCCGTTCTCCACATTGCCCAGTAGCTGCGTAACTTCTGGTCGGCCAATCGGGTTGGTAACCTGCTTGCATTGAACCTTGATCACCGGAGGCTCAAAGCCGAGCTCATCCTTATGCGCGATTACGTCAACACCTCCATCACCGGATTTGGGTGTGACGCGGGCGTGATAGCCCATGCATTCCAGCAGGTGTGCCACGAACTGTTCAAACTGATAGGCGTCAATGACTGTCTTCAGCTGCCGAATAACAAAGTCCTGCGTCGTTTCCTCAGCCTGCGATGCTACAGCTTTTGAAACCGTTGCATCGTCGCGTCGCTCTTCCGTCGCGTTTTCGGTCGTTTCTGGCAAAGGCGAGCCATCGAGTGCGGCCAAGAACTCGTTGCGGTAGTTCTTAACGGCAAAGAGGGTGATAAACGAGCCAATTTCGTAGAGTGCGTCCTGCGAGAAATCTTCACGGGGCAGATGCTTCAGCCACTTCACCGGCAGCATATTGGGGTAGGTCGGATTCTTCAGGGGATGGTATTGATAGGGTCCCGCGATCTCGCCCAAGTTGACCATCCGATCCACTTTTGACGGATATACAACGAGATCGCCCGGTTTCACCTCATGAAGAAAACGGAATAGCACCCCGGCTTGTACCGGGATGGAGCCAGGCTTTGCGTCAGGGTAAGCAACTTTGATTGCGGCTTTGAAAGCTTCTCGGTTCGCTGCCAACTTGGAAAGGTCCCCAAGCTGCGGCCAGCCGATTCCGACGAAACCCTCATCCGTCGGGTTGGTGCCGACGCTGATGTCCATGTGAACGCCCCAGAGCGCGGAACTCCTATTGCTCGCTTCGCTCATGGTTCGACTGCCTTTTCATCTAGCCCGAAGAAGATCGATATCTGACGCTTGACGGCTTCCCGTAAGCCGTTGGTATCACTTGAGCGAAGCTGCTTAATCCCTGCGAGGTTGAACCGGATATCTTTTTGTGCGTCACCGATTGAGCTGTTGTGTACCAGCAAAAAGTTCTGGTGAGGTAAGCCGTGGCCTTGGTTCAATCCCATGAGGTAGCCTATCTCATGATAGACGTTCGGGTTGCCCTTCGTTAAATCGGCGATGAGATAGCCAGAATCTTCGATCAACCGCAGGATTTCATCATTGATAATGTAGGAAAAGCCGGTATCGAATTGATCAATTCGAAGTGGCCTAATTGCGATATCTAGATCATGCTTAACGTTTAGATCGTCAATTGCACTTTTGATTGCCTCGAAATTTGGTTTTGTATCTTCGCTGAACTGCATAGATATGAATACTTGGCGTCTTCGAGATTGTGCGATCTTGCTAAAAATCTTGATGAGATCAGCCGCGTTAATTGAACGCAGTTCGTATTGGTGCGTTCGCATCACCCAATTGGTGAACTGCTCGTATGTGCCCCGGCTTCGATCCCTGGAGACCTGGAAATAGAGGAAGGCGGCGAATAAGCCCTGCGCTGTTGAGGTTCGCAGCCGCTCGTCTGCATATGTTTGGTCAACTGCCTTTATCGCTTTAAGTATGCCATCGGTGTCCGGGACATTTTCAACACCGACCTGAGCCGCCAGATCCTGCAAGCTTTGTATGATTACTGACCGAACACAAGGCTTTTGGTCCTTATTCTGCCCGAACACTCCTCGCAAGTTGGTCAGATAGTCGAAGTTTAGACGATCTTTGAGGTGGCGACACTGAAGGTACTCGGAACCGAAGCGGTCACGTAGATCTGTAGGCTTTCGGCCACGGCCGACTTTCCGTTTTCCATGCATGGGGTGATCTTCGCCCAAAGCAGGTCACCCTCGCGGAAAGAGGTGTACGCGACGTTCTCCGCGAGGACCCGCTTTTCGCGCTTTTCTATGGTGCCTAGCCGGTCGGATATAGCGTCCATCGGGACAAAGCTGACCTCATCTGTGTTGCTTAGCCCGCGAAATACAGTTTTAGGGTTGATCGCGCAAATCGTGCCGAGCTTGGCGTTTGGGTAGGTCGAGGAGTGCATGTTGAAGTCGTACTGGTGCACTCTGGCGTCAAACCGCCAGCCGCCGAGGTCGCTGGCCTTAGTGCGGAACATGCGCTTTCCGATGGTGTTGTCCGGTTCCGGCGGCAGGGCGATGCCAAGCTCAGCCAGTAGGCAATCGTCGGTCGAAGCTAAGAGCGCGTCGGCTTGTCGATACTGTAACTCAGCGTTCGCTGCAGAGGTGTCGTATTGGTGGACGAGTTCGTTTTGCTTGTTCAGCTCAGGGAGAGGGACAACGATCTTATGGATAAGCGTTTTGTCGAGATAATCTACGCCGTTGTTTGCAACAAGCCCCAGCTTCATCTGGCGCTTTGCAAATTCGGACGACAGTGCGATTGCCAATAAGCGTGGGTTCACACCCTCCCTGGCTCGCATTCTGAAGATTGAGCCGTTGACGATTGCGTCTCCAATATCTTCTCGCACATGTGCAACCGATTTCTTAGAGGCAATCGTGGCACCTTTTACAGCAAGGAGAATGTCGTCTTTATGCGCGCGGGCCTTGGGAATAAAATACTCCGTAGCGACCTGCGGGCAGGCTTCGAGATCAATTCCCAAGTTTGGCGTTAGTTCTGCGGATCTAACGAACTTGATAGGTAGATCGGACGCATAGCTATCGCCGGGCGGGAGAACGCCGTAGGCACCGTTCGCAATGTAGTCTCGAAGGTAGCGAGCTCCTCGTGCTTTCCAAAGTTTCTCGAAAAAGGCTTGAACACTGGGGGTGTATAGCCTGGGCATATGCTTTTCAGTCAACCGACCCCAGCTCACCATGAAGAAATGCTCTTCATTCAAGCTGGGGCTCAGGCAAAAGGGCGCGGAGAGCCTCCCTCTATGTGTCGTATAAAGCGGCTCAACTCGGCGGCAACGGTCTCCAGTTCATTCGCAGCGGTCGGTCGGCCAGTGGCGTCGTAACCGATGTCGTCGGCAATCGCCATGAAGATATCGTAGTCGGCAATCTCGGCTTTCACCTTCGCCAAGAACTCGTCATTCAGCGTTTCGCGTAGAGTCGCGATACGCTCATTGTATTCTTCGGAAATCGCAGCCTTCCATTGCTTGAAATCTTCCGTTTCTTCATGCGACTTTTTGGCCTGTTCCGCTTCATTCTTCAGGCGGCGCTTTGCCTCTTGCGTTAAGGTGCCTTGAGCTGCAAGGGCGTCCAACTTGTCGATGAGCTGCTGATCGATCTGTTGGGATATGGCGTCACCCTTCTTGAGCTTTGCCGCTTTTTCCTTGATCAGATTTTCGAGTGCCTTGCCGCCGTCTTTCCGCGCATGGATCGCATCCTGTGCCTTTTCCTTGATGCGCTGAATGGCGATCGTCGTTGCGTCATCGAACTTCTTCAAGAAAAGGACAGAGCTCTTCACGCCCGCGCCGTTGGCGGCAAAAGCGAACTGAGGCAACGAAACCACGCTGACAATACGCCAATGCTCCTCAATCCAGTCACGGACATATTGCATGCTGGAATTGGTCAAGATGCTGTCCGGGATCACCATCGCGAGGTAACCGCCTGGCTTTAGGAAGCGGTGGCATTGCTCGATGAACAGAACTTCAGTCGTCTGCTGATCCCGTGGCTTCTCCAGAAAAGTGCGTCGGATCAGATCCTTATCGCCGACTTTCTTTTGTTTGACGATGATGTTTTTTAGCTTTGCGTCGATCCAGTCGACATCCTTGCACCCGAGCTCATATTCTTCCAGATAACGCTTCTCGTTCAGTTTGACCGTCGCACCGAACGGCGGGTTGGTAATGATGAAGTCAAAGCGGTTGGGTTTGAAACCCTGGTTCTTGGTCCGCTCTCGCATGATGTCGATCGGTTCCAGCCCATCAAAAGCGATGATGTTGGTGTGCCCGTCGTCATGGATGATCATGTTCATCTTGGCCGTGCGGGCGATGCCTTCAGAGATTTCGATTCCGTAAAGGTTGTTCTCCGCGAAGTCGTGCCAATGTTTATGATGTTGAACCGACACGGGTTCGAAATAGCCTTCCTCGGCCATGCGGTCAGCTTCGCGGCGAACCTTGTCGAGGGCGTGCAGCAAGAAACCGCCGCTGCCGCATGACGTATCAATAACGACGGAGTCATGCGTGATGGGCAGTGCATCCACGATGAACTTAACGATGTTGCGCGGCGTAAAATACTGGCCAAACTCTCCCCGGAAGAAGCCAGTCATGAAGGTTTCGAAAGCACGGCCCTTGCTGTCAAGATCCGTCTTTCCGAGATTTGTTCCGGCAAGATAGCCGACGACGGTCTGAAGTTCGGAGTTCGAAAGCCGGATGTCCTCCTTGAAGACCTCAGAGTCTCTCTCCCGGCCTTTGTGATAGAGCGCCTGAACGCGCTTTTTGAGATCGTCGCCCTTGTCATCGGAGAAGACCTGAAAGTCATACGGTTCGCCTGGCTTTCTGTTTGTCCGTTCGTCCCAGATTTTGCAAAAAATCAGCTTGTCGAGTTCATCGAAGGCTTCTGACGGGTTCCGCTTGCCACCTGCCCAGAGAGCGTCATGCGCCTGTTTGAATTTGCGGGTAAGTTCATTTTCCTCGACAACCTCTAGCTCAAAACCGCCCTTGCCACCTTTGGTGTACTTCGCGCGCGAGGCTTCCTTCTGGTCGACCTTGGGAAGATCAGCGATCCGGTTTTCAACGCGCTCGGCACCGCCGAAGCCAGACACTTTGAAATAGTCGTTTCGGATGCCGGAGGTCATCCAAAGAAAATCGGCGCTCAGGGAGTTAGCGTAACCAAAACCTTGCTCAACGGCCTGGTCTAATTCGCCTTGGCTTGCTTCCTGACGCTTGCATTCGATGACTATGTAAGGCCATTTCTTAGACGCATCTTTGAACACAACCATGTCTGTATGGATGTTCGGCACGCGGTGAGGCACCGGATATTCAAGGGCAATCTGACCTGCCGAATAGCCATAGTCGAGGATGAGAGACACGTAGGCTTCCGCGCGCACGATCTCCTCGGGATCGCTCAGGCGGTATTTCTTGTTTTGCGCGCTGTAGATGACGTTTCTATTCTCGTCATCGAACGCAATAATGCGCTGTTCGATGCCGCGAGCTATCGTATCCGAAACTGCCATTCTAAAGATCCCCATACGCGCACTGATTCGAGTGTGTGAGACCTTAGGACATCGATCGGACCGTGACCATTCTCAGGGTCCTGATCTAACGCCGTAGTTTACCCTGAAGTAGAAGGACCTACGCCATCGGACTGCAAGAACTATGACCTGAGGGACCTCTTGTCATCGACTATAATGTTGATGACGCTATTGGCGAGGTCGAAGCTGAGCTTGCAAAACTGATGAAATGAGGTCTTCCAGCGCAGGTCCGTACGGCTAAAAAAATTGGGAAAAGCAGTAACTTAAAACCCGTGTCTTCCAATTCCCAGGACACTCCTCGATAGTGTCAGAAAAATCAGACTGAGCTAATCGAAGATCCGAAGCTCCCCAGCCCTCTATTCAGATATCGCGACAGGCGCCGGGCATAACCGTGTTGACACGCATGCTCGGCGTTTCCGGCAAGGCGGCTTTCAATCCTTAAATCGGGCGCGTCCAAGATATCGACAAAAAGTTCTCTGGAAAGTTCAGAACAAAGGATTTTTGGGCGAAAAACACCCCAGTTTCCGCCAGTGAAAAAAATCAAAAATATTGATTAGCGCCAATGCGTTATACTTCATAAAACCATGCAATACATGGCACCCAAGAATTAAGATCGCCCTTCCAAATATTAACTCGGCTTTAAATGTTGACCTGATAAGGCGTGCAAGTCGCAAAATTTTTTAAGCGGCATACGCACAAACTAGCGCGGAAAATCCGGGCCCTTTTTCTGGCTCGAATTGCATGATGCCTTTCCAGCGCAGGTTCGCACACGAGCCATGTTCTCCCTAATTTCGCTTATTTGCAGATGTCGGACCGCTGTCCTGAATGGCGGTGTCTGGCGGCAGATAGGCGTGACCAGTCGCTATTCGGTATCAAGGACACGTTCATGACTTCGATTATCTCCTCATTGTCTGCTGCGCAGATTTCCAAGCTTTCGACGTCAACAATCGCTGGTTTGACCTCGGAGGACGTGAATGCCCTGGATAGCGCCAAGATCAAGGCGCTGACGTCCTCGCAGATCGCCTCGCTGAGCACCGATAACCTCGCGCTTTTCAGCTCCGAAGACGTCAACGCAATTTCGGTCAGCGCCGTCAAGGGACTGACCGTCGCCCAGATCGAACTGTTGGGCTCCACGCAGATCAACGGCCTGTCGGCTTCCCAGGTCACAGCGCTCTACACGAGCCAGATCGCCGCTCTGTCGACCTCACAGATTGAAGCGCTGACGTCGGATCAGATCGCAGGTCTCAGCTCCGGACAGGTCGGCACGCTCAGCAGCGACGAAATCGCTCTGTTCTCGACCGATGAAATCGCCGCCATCAGCGCCAAAGCACTGGCTGGCCTCGCCACAGACGCGCTGGCAAGCCTTAGCACCGACAACGCTGCCGCACTGACCAAGACCCAGATCGCTGGTCTGTCGTCTTCTCAGCTCGGCTCGCTCTCCTCTGAGCAACTGAACACCTTCTCTTCCGACGAAATCCAGGCAATCAGCACCAAGGCGCTTGCCGGCCTCGACGTTACCAAGCTCAGCACCGAAATCATCGCCACCCTGACGAAAACGCAGGTTGCAGCACTCTCCTCGACCCAGTTTGCCGCTCTCTCCACCGAGCAGATCCAGGCCCTGACCTCTGATCAGGTCGGTGGTCTCAGCGCCGCACAGGTCGGGACCTTGAGCAGCGATGAACTGGCCCTGTTTTCGACCGATGAAGTGGCCGCCATCAGCGCAAAGGCGATTGCTGGTCTTGCTACGGACACGCTGGCAAGCCTCAGCACTGACAACGCGGCCGCACTGACGAAGACGCAGATCGCCGGTCTGTCCTCGTCTCAGCTCGCTTCGCTGTCTTCCGAAAGCCTTGCCGCCTTCTCCACCGATGAAATCAAGACGATCAGCACCAAGGCGCTTGCTGGCCTCGACGTTACCAAGCTCAGCACCGAGGGTGTTGCTTCTCTGACAAGAACGCAGGTCGCGGCACTGTCTTCGACGCAGTTTGCAGCCCTCTCGACCGAACAGATCCAGGTTCTGAACTCCGATCAGGTTGCTGGCCTCAGCGCCGCACAGGTTGGCACGCTCAGCAGCGACGAGATCGCCCTGTTCGCGACCGATGAAATCGCCGCCATCAGCGCCAAGGCACTGGCTGGCCTCGCCACCGACGCACTGGCAAGCCTCAGCACCGACAACGCTGCCGCACTGACCAAGACGCAGATCGCCGGCCTGTCTTCGGCTCAGCTCGGCTCGCTCTCGTCTGAACAACTGAGCACCTTCTCAACCGACGAAATTCAGGCAATCAGCACCAAGGCGATTGCTGGCCTCGACGTTGCCAAGCTCAGCACCGAGAATGTCGCAACGCTGAGCAAAACTCAGGTCGCGGCGCTCTCCTCGACCCAGTTTGCAGCCCTCTCGACCGAACAGATCCAGGCCCTGACATCGGACCAAGTCTCGGGTCTCAGCGCAGCACAGGTCGGAACCTTGAGCAGCGACGAGCTCGCACTGTTCTCGACCGACGAAATTGCTGCCATCAGCGCCAAGGCGATTGCTGGTCTTGCCACCGATACGCTGGCAAGCCTCAGCACCGACAACGCAGCAGCACTGACGAAGACCCAGATCGCTGGCCTCTCCTCGTCGCAGTTGGGTTCGCTCTCTTCCGAGCAGCTGAACACCTTCTCGACCGATGAGATCAAGGCAATCAGCACCAAGGCACTTGCTGGCCTCGACGTTACCAAGCTCAGCACCGAAAACGTTGCCACGCTGAGCAAGACCCAGGTTGCAGCACTCTCCTCAACGCAGTTCGCAGCTCTCTCCACCGAGCAGATCCAGGCTCTGACATCCGATCAGATTTCTGGTCTCAGCGCCGCACAGGTCGGAACACTCAGCAGCGACGAGATTGCCCTGTTCTCGACCGATGAAGTTGCCGCCATCAGCGCAAAGGCGATTGCTGGTCTTGCGACCGACACACTGGCAAGCCTCAGCACCGATAATGCAACGGCTTTGACCAAGACGCAGATCGCTGGTCTGTCTTCGACGCAGCTCGGCTCCTTGTCCTCTGAAGGTCTTGCCACTTTCTCGACCGATGAGATCAAGGCGATCAGCACCAAGGCTCTGGCCGGCCTCGACGTGAGCAAGCTCAGCACCGAGGGTGTCGCCGCTCTGACCAGAACGCAGGTTGCAGCTCTCTCTTCGACGCAGTTCGCTGCTCTCTCCACCGAACAGCTTCAGGTTCTGAACTCCGATCAGGTTGCCGGTCTCAGCGCCGCACAGGTTGGCACGCTCAGCAGCGACGAGATCGCACTGTTCTCGACTGACGAGATTGCCGCCATCAGCGCCAAGGCCATTGCCGGTCTTGCCACCGATACGCTGGCAAGCCTCGGCACCGATAACGCAACGGCACTGACAAAGGCGCAGATCGCTGGTCTGTCTTCTTCGCAGCTCGCGTCTCTGTCTTCCGAAAGCCTTGCCACCTTCTCGACCGACGAGATCAAGGCAATCAGCACGAAGGCTCTCGCGGGTCTTGATGTCACCAAGCTGAGCACCGAAAATGTTGCAACGCTGAGCAAAGCCCAGGTCGCGGCCCTCTCCTCGACCCAGTTCGCTGCTCTTTCGACCGAACAGCTCCAGGCCCTGACCTCGGATCAGGTTGCCGGTCTCAGCGCCGCACAGGTCGGCACGCTCAGCAGCGATGAAATCGCTCTGTTCTCGACCGATGAGATTGCTGCCATCAGCGTCAATGCACTGACGGGCCTCGCAACGGATACGCTGGCAAGCCTCGGCACGGAAAGCGCTGCGGCACTGACCAAGGCGCAGATCGCTGGCCTGTCTTCCGCACAGCTTGGTTCGCTCTCTTCCGAGCAGCTGAACACCTTCTCGACAGACGAGATCAAGGCGATCGGCACCAAGGCTCTTGCTGGTCTTGATGTCACCAAGCTGAGCACCGAGAATGTTGCAACGCTAAGCAAAACTCAGGTTGCTGCCCTCTCTTCGACCCAGTTCGCCGCTCTTTCGACCGAACAGCTCCAGGCCTTGACCTCGGATCAGGTTGCCGGTCTCAGCTCCGCGCAGGTTGGCACGCTCAGCAGCGATGAAATCGCTCTGTTCTCGACAGACGAGATTGCTGCCATCAGCGCCAATGCCATTGCCGGTCTTGCGACCGATACTCTGGCAAGCCTCAGCACCGACAATGCCGCAGCACTGACGAAGACTCAGATCGCGGGTCTCTCTTCGGGACAGTTGGGTTCGCTCTCTTCCGAGCAGCTCAGCACCTTCTCCACCGATGAGATCAAGGCAATCAGCACCAGAGCACTTGCAGGCCTGGACGTTACAAAGCTGAGCACCGAGAACGTTGCCACGCTGAGCAAAACGCAGGTAGCGGCTCTGTCTTCGGCACAGTTCGAAGCTCTGTCGACGGAACAGATCCAGGCTCTGACGTCGGATCAGATCGCAGGTCTCAGCGCTGCACAGGTCGGAACCTTGAGCAGCGACGAACTCTCGCTCTTCTCGACAGACGAGATTACGTCGATCAGCGTCAAGGCAATCTCTGGTCTTGCCAGCGACGCCCTCGGCGGTCTCGACAGCACGCACCTCGATGCTCTCTCTTCCCAGCAGTTGCAGGCAATGAACACTGCACAGGTTGAGGCAATCATCAACGCCTACAAGACAGCGTAAGATTAACGCAACAAGACAACCTGCGACGCGGCTCATAGCCGCGTCGCAGCGTAGGAGCATTCTGATTACGGAATGCTTCGGAAGGACATTCAGCATCTGTCATGGCGAAGATATCCATCATCATTCCGGCCTATAACATGGCCAACCTCATCGGCGAGACACTCGAGAGCGTCCTGCGCAATGAAACCGACATGGATATCGTCGTTGTCGACGATGCCTCCACAGATCAGACTTGCGACATCGTCGAGCAATATGCGGCCAGACACGCCAATATCCGGCTGATGCGCAGCGAGACGAACACCGGACCAGGCGTTGCCCGCAACCGGGCACTGGCGAGCGTAGACAGCGAATATTGCCTGTTTCACGATGCCGACGACCTCCTGATCGAGGGAGCAGTCGATACAGTTCTGCCCTTGATGGACGAGACGAATATCGATGTTGCGGCATTCAGATACAGTGTGCTGAGAACGGCCGACGGCGGTCCCGGCGAGATGCCCCCCATCGACAAGAACATCTGGGATAGCGTTCTTGCAGGGCGCGAGAGCGCAATTATCGATCTCGATTCGGCTGCCCAGTTCCTGGTGACGATCAATTACCCCTGGAACAAGATACTGCGGACCTCATTCATCCGCCGCACGGACTGGCGTTTTTCGACGGCCCGGATCAACGAAGATATCTTGCCGCATTGGGCAGCCTACATGATGGCTGGACGGTTTTTGGCGGTCAACCGCAGCCTCTCGATCCATCGTCTGGTGCCCGGACGCGAACAGCACACGAACACGTTCGACGAGCGTCGTCTGGAAATGTTCTCTGCGCTAAAGGATGCTGAAAGGCTTTTCGAAGACAACCCGCTCTTCAAGGCAAAATATTATCCGATTTTCATCGTCTTCAAGGCTGGTCTGCTGGAATGGGCACACAAGCAGCTTCGACAGGATCTGCAAGGCCTCTACCGGGAATATGTCGCGAAATCGTACCAGTACTTCACGGACGAGGATTTCGACAGGGTTTATCGCATTAACCCGTCGATTGCTCTGGCAAGCTACCGAATGAAGCATTCCGGTCGATAACTCTGCACGCGCACAGATCTATGCATGGAATGCCAGTGCCATCACCGTTTTGGCGGGAGAGGAAATCTCCCTTGTCCCGGCACGCACTGACCATGCGTTTGCATTGATCGACAAGCAAACGCGCCTGCAATACATCCAGCCACAGGCAAGTTACCTGCGATAGCTAAAAATAGCCCACGAAAAGGCCGTTTTTACTTTTGACGCTTCGTCGTCTTCCGCAGGATGTCATGACCGCCAACCACGCTTCTACTTCGAACGACGCCGCCGCTCCCAGCGCAGTTGATCTCGCGCGCAACCAGCGGCTCAGTCTCATGGATTTGCTGAGCGTAACGGAGGCTCTCAGCAGTGCCGGCCAGAAGGCCGCCGCGGTAGAACTTTACAAAACGTGGGTCGCATTCAACGACAACAATCCTGCAGTCCACCTTGCCTATTTCAACTACGCCGTTGCACTCAGCCAGCTTGGCGACCGTGCTGGCGCCGTACAGGCGTTTCGTGCCTGCCTGAAGGCCAACCCGCAATTCGCACCGGGCCATATCAACCTTGGCCGTGTGCTTGAAGACGCAGGCATGATCGGTCAGGCAGTCGAGCAGTGGTGGCAATATGCCGAGACCACGAAGCACCTTGATGCCGAAGCGATTGGGCATCGGCACATGACCCTGCAGAACATCGGTCGGGTCCTCGAAGGTGCCGGGAAGTATGGTGAGGCTGAGGCCGCATTGCTGCAGGCGTTCGAACTGCGGCCGGAATTGCCGGAATCAGGCCAGCACTGGGCATCGTTGCGCCAGCGCCAGTGCAAGTGGCCGGTCCTTGCCCCATCGAACCATGTCCCTGCCCGCAAGATGGTCGACGCGATGTCATCGCTGACGCTAAGCTGTTATGCCGACGATCCGATGTTCCAGCTGGCCAAGGCCTATCGCTACAGCAAAACGGTGATCGGTGCCCGGCCAGATATCAGCAAGTTTCCGCGCAGATCACCGAAACTGAAGTCTGGGACCGGCCAGCGTCTGCGTGTCGGTTACCTGTCTTCGGATCTTCGCGATCATGCTGTTGGGTTTGCGCTTGTCGAGGTCTTGGAGCTTCATGACAAAAACAGCATCGAGGTTTTCGCTTACTACTGCGGCAACGTGCGCAACGCCGATAGCACACAGGAGCGTATCAAGGCTTCCGTCCATTGCTGGCGGGATATTCATGGCATGGATGATGCCGCAGCCGCATCACAGATCATTTCCGATGAAATCGATATCCTGATCGACGTCAACGGCTACACCAAAGACGCCCGCACGAAGATCTTCGCCTATCGTCCTGCACCTGTCATCGTGAGCTTCTGCGGTTATCCCGGATCGACAGGAAGCCCGTTCCATCAGTACCTGATTTCCGATGGCTACATGATCCCGCCGGAGAACGACATCTATTATTCCGAGAAGGTCCTGCGCATCGCGTGTGACCAGCCACTCGACCGCAAGCGGCCGATCGCCGCCCGGCCAACCCGAGCCGAGGTCGGCCTGCCCGACGATGCATTCGTCTATGCAAGCTTCAACGGCATGCAAAAGATCACCGAAAACTGCTTTGCACGCTGGATGGCGATCCTGTCGCAGACGCCCGGCAGCCTGTTGTGGTTGTTGACAGGCGATGAGGACGTCAATCAGCGCCTCAGAGATATCGCAGAAAAATGCGGCGTTGCGTCTGACCGGCTGGTATTTGCACCGAAGGTGCCGAACCCGATGCATATAGCCCGTATCGGCGTCGCGGACCTGTTTCTAGATACCTTCCCTTACGGCGCACATTCGACGGCGGCGGATGCGATAACATCGGGCCTGCCCGTTCTGACGATGCCCGGCAAGACATTTGCAGCACGCTTCTGCGGCAGCATCGTCACCGCGGCCGGTGTGCCCGAAATGCTCTGCTCTTCGCCTGAGGACTACGTCGCCCGCGCCATCGGCTTCGAACGCGACCGCAAGAGCCTGCTGGACGTTCGGGAATCGATTGCACGGCAACGAGAGACCTGTGTCCTGCGCGATATCCCGGCTCTCGCGCGCCGTCTGGAGGAGCTGTTCTGGCAAATGCAGGGCGAATGTGAACGCGGTGAAACACCCGTGCCAGATCTCAGCAATCTCGATCTCTATTATGAAGTCGGTGCGGAAGCCGTCCTCGAGAACATCGAGTTTGAGGACGAGCAGAGCTACCGCAAACGCTATCTGAAAAAGTTGAGCCAATGGCACGACTACGCGCCGATCCCCTACGACAGCCGCCTCTGGCAAAAGCCGGACGCCTGAACCAGAGATCGAACGGACCCGGATTGCGCCAATGACGGTTGATCGTGGATAATCCTCGATCGGCCGGGACACACGCTCAACGACATCTCTGCAATGCAAAACTGCCGCGAAACAGGCGGTCTATGAACAGGACGAATTCACCATGAGCGCGGACGAAAGAATTGTCATTGTGGGCGCCGGGCTTTCAGGCGCCGTCATTGGACGAGAGCTCGCATCGGCAGGCCATCAGGTGAAAATCATCGACGTCCGCGACCACATTGCTGGAAATTGTCACACAGAGCGTGACAGCGAGACCGGCGTCATGGTTCATGTTTACGGCCCGCACATCTTTCACACCGACGACAAGGAAGTCTGGGACTACGTGAACAGCTTCCAGACGTTCATGCCTTACAAGAACCGCGTCAAGACCACGAGCAATGAGAACGTCTATTCCCTGCCGGTCAATCTGCACACAATCAACCAGTTCTTTGGCAAGAATTTCCGGCCCGATGAAGCGCGTAGCTTTATTGAGGAAAAAGCCGACAAGTCGATTACCGATCCACAGACATTCGAAGAGCAGGCACTGCGCTTCGTCGGTCGCGATCTCTACGAGGCCTTTTTCAAGGGCTATACGGAAAAGCAATGGGGTTGCTCGCCGACGGACCTGCCCGCCTCGATCCTGAAACGCCTGCCCGTGCGTTTCAACTATGACGACAACTACTTCTTCCACAAATATCAGGGCATGCCGGAAACCGGCTACACGGATATGATCGAGCGTATCCTCGACCATCCGAACATCACAGTCAGACTTGGCACCCAGTTTGATCGCTCCGAGACTTCAGCCTCCAAACACGTCTTCTATTCGGGTCCGCTCGATGGCTACTTCGACTTCGAATACGGCCGTCTTGCCTACCGGACGCTAGACTTCGAACGCTTTACCTATGAAGGCGATTATCAGGGCTGCGCGGTCATGAACTACGGCGACGTTTCCGTCCCCTTCACCCGCATTACCGAGCACAAACACTTTTCTCCTTGGGAAGATCATGCCGGCTCCGTGTGCTACAGAGAGTTTTCGCGCGAATGCGGCCCTGATGACATTCCTTATTATCCCATTCGCCTGGTCGAAGATAAGGAACAGCTTGCCGAATACGTCGCGCGCGCCGAAGACGAAAAATCGGTGACCTTCGTCGGGCGTCTCGGAACCTATCGTTATCTCGACATGGACGTCACCATCCGTGAGGCGCTCGATACTGCCCGTCTCTACCTTGCCAAGCGGTCAGAAGGTGCGACCATGCCAGCGTTCCTGCACTCGCCGGTCTGAGATATCCTGTAAGCGACGAGCGGATAGTCCCGTTAGCGTTCAGGCTCTGCCATCGACGCGTCGATCCACCCGCGTGTCTGCCCCAGAATCTCGTCTGACAGATCGGGGTCATCGACCGCACGCGCAAGAATGACTGCACCGACCATTGCCGCCCAGCTTCCAATGGCGGCACGGCGTGCGTCTGCGACCTCCATCTGCGGCATTGCCTTGCTGATCCGTTCTATCTGCGCACGCAGGCCTTCCGTCATGGCTTTTTGCGCGGCAGGCGTTTGATGACGAACATCAGCGACAAGCCCTGCGGTCGGGCATCCCTCGGCTGCATTGTCACGGTGCGCTGGCGCAAGATAGGTATCGACAAATTTTCGAAGGCCAGCGCCGCCACTCCTCTGCCCTTCCAGAGCGTGAGTGATGGTCTGCGCGACGAGATCGTCTTTTGAGCTGAAATGGCCGTAAAAGCCGCCATGGGTAAAGCCCGCCGCCTTCATGACTTCGGACACACTCACCGCATCAAATCCCTTTTCGCGAAACAGGCGGCTGGCGACATCCAGTATCTGACGCCGGTTTTCCACCATCTGCTCTCGACTGACCTTCATCGCAAGATTCTCCAATCGCCCCATTGACAGTTTCATGATGGTCATCATATTTAATTTCATTCATGACGACCATCATGAATATAAGCCTCATCAGGAAAGAGAGCAATCCCATGACGCATGTTCCCACCGTTCTCGTCACCGGCGCGTCGACCGGTATTGGTGCTGCCTTCGCGGAACGTTTCGCCAGGCGCGGGCACAATCTGGTGCTTGTCGCCCGCAACAAAGCACGGATGACGGACCTCGCCGATCGCCTGAAAGCCGAAACCGGCGGCACGGTCGACATTATCGAAGCGGATCTCGCCAATCCCGTGCAGAGAGCTGTGGTGGAGGATCGGCTCCGCAACGACGCCAACATTGGCATTCTCGTCAATAATGCCGGATCAAGCCTCGCCGGCAGTTTCGTAGAGCAGACGACTGACGATATCGACCGCCTGGTGGCCCTGAACACAACGGCACTGGTACGTCTCGCACACGCAATCGCGCCGCGCCTTGCCAAGTCCGGTGAAGGTGCAATCGTCAACATCGGTTCCGTTGTCGGCCTGGCGCCTGAATTCGGCATGCCGGTCTACGGCGCGACAAAGGCGTTTGTCCTGCATCTTTCACAGGCACTCGCCCATCAACTCGGCCCGCAAGGCGTCTATGTGCAAGCCGTTCTTCCCGCCGCGACCCGCACAGAAATCTGGGACCATGCAGGCGTCGACGTCAACACGATGCAAAACGTGATGGAAGTGAGCGATCTGGTGGATGCGGCCCTGGTTGGTTTCGACCGGCGCGAACCCGTAACGATCCCACCTCTGCACGATGCAGCCCAATGGAGCACTTTCGAAAACGCAAGGCAGGCAATGATCCCCGGTTATGCGCAATCCCGGCCCGCCGATCGCTACCTGGCTGGTGTGTGACCGTCATGAAGGCCTTCATCCTCGATCGTTACAGCAAGAGCCAAACACTTCGTCTCGGTGAAATGCCAGAACCCTCGCCGGGTTTGGATGACGTTCTGATCGAGGTTGAGGCCGCCGGCCTCAACCTTTTGGATTCCAAAATCCGCAGCGGGGCATTCAAGCCGATGCTGCCCTACAAGACACCCCTCGTTCTCGGTCACGATGTCGCCGGCACTGTCATCAGCGTCGGATCGAATGTGCGCGGCTTCAAGCCGGGCGATGCCGTTTACGGCCGACCGCGCGACGGCCAGATCGGTGCCTTCGCCGAGCGTATCTCGGTAAAGGCAAAGGATCTGACGCTGAAACCCGAAAGCCTGTCCATGGTGGAGGCTGCGTCACTCCCGCTCGTTGCGCTGACTGCGTGGCAGGTGCTGGTGGAGATAGCAAGGATCAGGGCTGGCCAGAAAGTGCTGATCCATGCGGGATCGGGTGGGGTTGGAACCATTGCCATTCAGCTCGCCAAATATTTCGGCGCAACTGTCGCCACCACAGCCAGCGCGGCCAATGCAGAATTTCTTCGCAAGCTCGGCGCCGACGTCGTCATCGACTATCGCACACAAGATTTCTCTAGCTTGCTGTCGGGTTATGATGTCGTACTCAACAGCCTTGACGCAAAGACACTTGAGAAATCGCTGAAGGTGCTGAGATCAGGCGGCAAGCTCATCTCTATTTCGGGCCCACCTGATCCGGCCTTTGCCAAAACCAAAGGGCTGAGCCTACCGCTTCGCCTGTTGATGAGACTGATCAGCACCGGCATTCGCGCCAAAGCCAGACGTGCCGGCATCGAATACGCCTTCCTGTTCATGCACGCAGATGGCACTCAGCTGGAAGAGATCAGCAGGTTGATTGCAAACGGCACGATCAATCCGGTGATCGATCGCACGTTCCCGTTCGAAAAGCTGAATGAGGCTTTCTCCTACATTGAAACGGGCCGGGCAAAGGGAAAGGTCGTTGTGACGCTGAAGTGAGACAGGCAGCGGCATCAATCCGGCAATGCCGCCACGCGCGCTCGCGCCACGGCCGCGGGCTTTGCTCCAATTCCCTTGACCTTGCCTGGAACGGGTACAGCAACCTCTTCATCCTCAACAAGACTGGCATGAGCCTGGAGATGCAGGCCAACGATTGCAACGATGATGAAAAACCAGACGAAGCCGGTACTCAACATGAACAGGGTTTCAAGGAAACCGTAGAGCAACGTGTAGAGCCATATGCTGACATAAAAGCGTGTGAGCGGGCTCTTGCGCACCGCTTCACTCATCTTGCCGAGATAATAAAGCGGCAGCAGGAAAATCCAGATCAACACCAGCACCAGACCGGGCACACCTGCCGCCAGCAACAGGTCGAAATAGCCATTGTGCGAATCCGGCGCGGATGTCGCCCAGGTATTGTTCTCCGTAAAGCTGCTCATCAGCGCGTCGCTTCGCCAGAACGCCTGGTAGCCATAGCCCAGCAGCGGGCTTTGACGGATATATTCGATCGACACGGTCCATATATCGGTGCGGCCCGTAAACGTCGGGTCCATGCCAAGCTTGGCCAGCATGGCAGAAAATACAGGATCGACCGTCGTCCCTACAGTCACGGTCGCGAAGACTGCGAGCAGCGCTGCAACGACCGTGTACCGCCACTTCGGCCAGCGGAGAATGAACCAGCCGACGGAAAAGATGATCGGCATCAACCCGAGCGCCGTCTTGCCACCGGATTTCACCAAAAAGACCAACGACAGCAGAAACACCGCTAGCCCGCCGACGAATGACCATTTCTTGCAGAGATAAACGCCGACGATAATCAGGATCGACATGACCGACGCGGCTTCATTCTTGTGGCGGAACACGCCGCGCCAGTCTCCGGCAAGCAGCGGTTCCAACGCGTCCGATGCCTGATGGATGGATCGTGATGGCAGAACGATGACGCCGAAATAACAGAGAAACAAAATGGCGAGCGTACAAACCGCAAGCAATGTGGAAAAGTGCCGCTCCGTCCGGGGCAACTGCAGGAAACCGGCGGCGAGAACAAAGATGATCGCGCACATCACCAGCCGCCGCAACGAGAACATAGGAGCCTCGCCAACAAGCGATGTGAAGGCATACCAGCCGAAAATCGCCACCATCCACAAACGCGGCGCAAAAATCAGTGAGAACGATCGCTCCTTCGCCATGAAGAGAATGAAGCTGAAAAGCAAGACGATCGCGGTAAACTGGTTCAGCAGGCTTGAGCCTGCGGCCATGGCAGAACCCGTATAGGTCGACGACAGGGAAATGTAGGGGGAATAGCCGACCGTGAAGTAGAAGAACGTCAGGTAGAAGAGCGCGTCCCGCCAGTAGCCGTTACCATGTTCTTCTTTCGCTTCGGCCATAAGAGGTTTTTCTCTCTCCCGTTTCAGCGCACCCGTCGTCCGGACCGACGTTGCTCATACCTTTCCGCAACGGCCCCGACATCCCTAACAAGGATTATAATATGATACACGGAAATCGTGCAGTCTTATTTTGGTTCGATCCGGTATGTTGAGCCTCTGAGATGCCAGCTTTGATGAACATGGTTAAATCGGCTGCGATCATTAGGGACCTGCCGCTTCAGCTTGAAGTTGCTAGCGGAATTGAACCAACAGGTGAGCATCCGACACAGGATTACCACCGATCAACAGCACTTGGGTGCTCGGCGACTATCGGAATTTCATTGCCAACGGCCTAAATCTCCGTTTTTATGTGTGATATTAACATTCCGAAATATATTTCCTGTTTTAGTAATGCCTAAGATATCGACAAGTGCGGGAATCTGACGGTGAACGTTCAGACACAGACCAGCAAGAGCGATGTAGGCAGAAGCTGCGAAGCTGGTGCCGGACATCGCACGTCCGGCGTGCGCCCCATGCACAAGGACGATGTTGACGCGGTTGAAAAGCTGATCAATTCGGCCTTCGGAAAAACGCAGCGCAATGCAACTTTCGATTTTCGTTCTTATATCCGGAACGTCTTTTTCGGCAGCCCGATCTACGACCCCGCTCACGGCAGTATCGTCTACGACATCGGCGACCAACAGATAACCAGCGTCGTTCTTGCCCTACCGATGCGTTTTGTCGTCCATCGTGAACGCATCGTCGGGCGTTTGCTGTGTGCCTTCGCTTCGGACGCTGAAAAAGGCGCTGCAGGTGCGGCGCGCCTTTCCCGAAGCATGCGACCGTCACAGCAGGACCTGTGCTTCACTGATACATCCTCGCCGGTGAGTGCCGATCACTGCCTCGCAATCGGCGGCATCATTTTGCCGGTTGAAAGCCTGCAATGGCACAAAGCATTGAAACCATTGTCGAGCATGGCATTGCGACTGGGTCGCCGGGTCAGATTGGCCGGTTCCAGACCCGTTCTTGCCGCACTTGGATTTGCCGACCGTGTCTTGCGCGGATGGAAGCGCGGGATACGACCGAAAGGCATCGAAGGCCTGACCGTCAGACCCGCCGATTTCGAAACATTCCGTCTGCATGCGCTGCCGATGATCGAGCGATTTTCCGTTCGCCCCGAATGGTCGAGCGAGGAATTCCATTGGCTGGTCGAGATGGCGAAGACCAATGAAAGCATGGGAAAACTGAACTGCCGCACTGTCGAAGATCGCGATGGCAAGGCGATTGGCGCGGTTCTGTACTTCGGGCATCCGGGAAGAACGGCTTATGTGCTGAACATCGTCACAGCGGCAAGCCGCGAAAACGATGTGCTAAGCCAGCTTTTCCGTCATCTCGATGATGAAAATTATGCCCATGTGACGGGCATGTCCCAGTCATTCCTGATGAACGCTCTCTATCGCCACAACCAGATGACCTTCCGACATCGAGGTTATTTCTGCGTGACGACGCGCGATGAGGCACTCAAGGATAGCGCGCTTCGTGGCGATATCTATGTCGGCGGCCTCGCCTCCGAAAGCTGGAGCCGACTTATTACGGACTTCTAGGCTCGCTTATTCTTCCTCTGGAACAAGCCCGTCATAGACTTCCAGCAAGGCGGCTGCGATCGCCGCACCGAGAGCGTTTCCTGCGTCGCGGATACCGGCTTCGTCCATATCGCGCACCGCGACTGCGAGGTCAGACGCTTCGCTGGCGACGATCAGCTTGGCGCGTTCGATAGCCCAGAGGCCAAAGTCTCCTCGGTTGTCGATGGATATGGTTTCCGTGCTCACAAGGCGTCTCCGTTTCGATCTGTCAGAACATTTTTTTATAAAACCAAACCGCCCTAAACCACAGAATGCGGGAATTTGCACGGCTTTCCCGCGAGCTTACCATTTTAGCAAGGCGAAATATGACCTTTCTCACAGGCGTTTATAAAAATATTAATGATAGTTATTCGTAGTGTTTGAAAGCTTGTGCCGTAGCATGCAAATGACCTAACAAAGAAACGATGGCCACCTTGGACGCCGGAAAAAATTCGACAGGGGAAAACATCATGGATGTGGAAAGGCCGAACATAATTTGGCCTACGGTCCCGCTTGCGACGCTACCGATCGTCGACGCAACCATGGAAGAAACCGCCGAGGACTTCATTCGCCGGGCGTCCACGCCGCGTGCGCCTGACGAGAAACCCTTCTATTCGACATCCGCCAACGGCCAGGTCATTGCGCTCTGCCACCAGGACGCCCAGTTCGACAGCATCTTGCGCCAGGCAGACCAGATCCACGCCGACGGCATGTCGCTGGTGATTTTTTCGCGACATTTCAGTGCCAGGGCACTGAGGGAGCGCATCGCAACCACCGACCTCGTCCACACCGTCGCCAAGCGCGCGGAAGAGACCGGCGCACGGTTTTATTTTCTCGGTGGTTCGGAGGACGTAAACCGCACCGCAGTCGCGGAAATGCAGAAGCTTTATCCGCGTCTCGTCTTTGCTGGTCGGCAAAACGGTTATTTCAAGGAACATGAGGAAGACGCTGTCGTCAAAAACATCGTTGCGTCGCAGCCCGATATTCTTTGGATCGGCTTTGGCATACCGCTTGAACAGCGTTTCGTCGCACGCAATCTCAACAAACTGGCCGGCATCGCAGTCATAAAAACCTGCGGTGGACTGTTCGACTTCATTGCCGGCAAGAACTCCAGAGCGCCACAATGGATGCAGGATATGGGACTGGAATGGCTCTATCGAGCCATGCTGGAACCCAGACGCCTTGGAAAACGCTATTTGCTTACGAACCCTGTCGCGATTTACGCAATGCTGAAGCATCGCGACAGGATGCCAAATAAATCCCGGTCCACGACACGTACGGATGCCAAGGAAGCAAAGAAAAGCAACTGAACCTTGCGGCTCAAAACAGTCAAACAAAAATCACAAGCTATTGAAATATTTAAATATTGGAAATAACGAGCAGGTCGAATCCAACAACGGCATTGCAAAAAAACAACATACTTTCCAGCAATACGCCTTCTAAAAAATGACCTGTAGGAAATTCGATTGCAACTCACGACAACAGGTCTACACTAAAAAGATATTATAAATTTATTCGAATCAAATGCATATTGGGGACGTCAATGTTGACTACGGCCATTTCTATTCTTGTATATGGCATCGGCACCGTTACCTCACTTGCCATGACCTATATCGAGGGCGCACGTCGAGATAAGGAGTGGGATGTCTACCGCATCAGCGGCATCATCCTGTGTTTCTTCTGGCCTCTGCTACTGCCGGTTTTCATCGTAACCGCCTTCTTGTCGATGTACGGACGAGGAAAGCGACATTCGGCCAGCAGCAAGTCTATCAGCGCTGAAAAAACGCTCGTCGCGCCGCGAATTTCCCCGCGCGCCTAAGACGGACAAGAGATCACAGACCAAGTGTGCTTGCAGCCGCTTCAACAGTCATGACCTTTGCCCCTCCCGACACTGCCGACCGAACAAGGTCGCGAAGCTTTGTCTCCGGGCATCCGTAAAAGCTTGGAGTCGATGAAACGTCATGGGTGAAAAAGATCAGCCATCCGCCAGTTTGCAGCACCTCGGCAAGCCAGCGATCGGCAGCATCGAGATAGGTCTGATCGGGCCTCAACTCAACAGCCGCAAGATTGTGCAGGTCGGTCCTGCCCTTATTGATGCCTGGCATGATGCTGCGCGCAGTTTTGAACCTTTTGCGCAGTAAAGGCTGCATTAACGGCGACGCCATACCGAAAGGAACGGAGAAGTTTCGAGGCCCACTCATTCCGTCGAACGCAGCCAGTGCCTTATCGTTTCGCTCCAGATCTGCCGCGAGCTCCGAGCGGGAAAAGCTTGAAAGTTTTCGATGGGAATAGGTATGGCAGGCGAGTTCGTGCCCCTTGGCAACGAGGTCAGCGCAGCCCTGAGCAGGGACCATTTTGCGCTCATTATCATACCCGTCGACGAAATTTCCGGAGATGTAAAACGTTCCACGAGCTCCCTCCTCCTCGAGAATGCGCGCTCCGTTTGTCCAGGAACTCTCCGGCACGTCGTCAAAAGTGAAAGAAACAATCGGTGAGGCTGCCTCGACCTGTACGGCCGGCCCCGGAAAATATCGCACGAGCCGGTTGTTAATCCGGTCGGCCAGCGTCCCTATTTTCTGCGTCATCCACAGCCCCCCGGCGTGTCTGAGTTACTGTCCTTCTTCAAGTACATTGTGAGCCTGATGTCTCAAACAATACACGGCAATCAGAAGAGAAGACCAGATAGGCCCTGTTCCGGTAAAGAAATTACTCTCAAGGCACGAAGAAAGAAGGGCGTAGACCCAGATTCGCGCAAAAAGTGTTGTCAGTGCGGGATAAGTGCCACGGTCGACGGCGCGTCTGAAGTTGTTCGCCGGTATGATGACCAGCCATATGATAGTGAGGATGAAAGCCGGAATTCCGCCATTCAGCAGGCTTTCGATGTAACCGTTGTGTGCGTGATAGGCGGAAACAGCCCAGGTCCCGGCAATATCGCCCTGCGAAAGAAGCCTCTCGCTTGCCCAGAATGCCTGGAAGCCCTGACCGAAAATCGGCGATTGCGCAAACGTGTCAAAAGACAGACGCCATATGTCCGTTCTGCCTGTGAAGGTGGAATCGATACCAACGCTCTCCACCAGATTCTGGATGCTGGGAAAATAGGTTGAGCCAACTGCGAGAATGTTGAGAAAGGCCAGCAGGCCGCCGATCATCAGCAGCGTACGGTTGGCATGTCGTTCCATAATCCAGACGAGCGCAATGGAGACGGGCAACAACATCGCCGCAGTCTTGCCATTGGTTTTCCAGAGGAAGAAACCCGCCAGCAGCGCGATGGCGATACCCCCCATTGTCGACCAGGCGCTGCGCAAATAAAGCCCGATCATGAAAAGGATAATCATCGCCGGCGCGGCAGCATTCTTGTGATTGAAGACGCCGCGCCAATCACCCGCGAGGGCTTTTTCATCAAGATCGTATGGTTGGTGGATCGCCCGTGAACTCAAAAAAATCACGCCGAGATAACATACCACCAGAAGGATGATCGCAAAAATGGCCATCATCCGATCGAACTGCTTGCGATCCTGCGGCATCACCACGAGGACACTGGTGATAAAGCACAACAGACCCGTGAAAGTAAGCCGCTGCAACGAAGTGCCGGGCTGCGCGCCAACAACGGAGCAGATCGCCAGCCAGCCAAACAGCAGCAAGATCGGCAATCGGGGTCGCAGCAGCAGGCCCGTCAATCTGTGGCGCAAGGCAAACACGCCGAGCAGCGCTGCGATAGCCAGCCCCAGAAGTTGATTGGCCGCCGCATGCGGAACAGGCGGCGCTGCGAGATTTTCAAACGGTGCGACGGAAATCCAGACATAGAGCAGCGTGACGACAAAAAAAGCCGCATCACGCCGGCTGCCGCCAAGCGGAATAGCGCCATCGCTCAAGCGAACCGGCTGCGTATCAGCGAAACGCGGCATTTTCGCCTGCCTCCGGCGCAGCTAAACGGATCATTGCCCTGCCTTGCGATGAACAGAGACGTTCTTTTTGGGAATCTGTCGTGTTCGAACAGCTATAAACGGTCGTTATCATCATTATTGTGCAATTGCTTTAACCCTCTCTTACCGCAGAACGGCTAAGACAGGGGAAATTACCGCTCAAACCATTTAGATGTGCAAGTCATTTTAGCGGGACAGCCATGTTACATGACGTAACCAGGCAACGTCTGAACACAGGGAGACTTAGGTGTCGTTCAACACGCCGCGGCTCGGCCACCTGATAAGACTGGGATTGTCCTATATGGCGTCCGGTGGCGCGCTTTTGATGTCCAGCGCCGCCCAACTCCTGACGTTCGCCCTGCTTGCCCGTCATCTTGGCGTTGAACAATTCGCGCTTTATGCATCCATCACCGCCGTGACCAACCTCGGCGTCCAGATCTGCGGTATCGGCGCGCAGGAATCCCTGATCCGACGCGTCGCCCAGGACCGCAGCATGTTCCCTGTCATGCTCGGCCACAGCTATATGCTGAGTGCTCTGACAGGCGTGATACTGACCGTTATTGGCATGGTCACGATTCCGGTCTTCTTCCCGACTTCGGAAAACCTGCTCGATACCCTGATCACGACCTTCCTGATCCTCTTCACCAATCTCGTTCTTCTGAAGGTCATTTCGCTTTCGACGCAGAGTTTCATCGCTCACTCCGACTTCGGTTCGGCCAACAAGCTTGAAGTGATGTTTGCTGTCGCACGAACCCTTGCAGCCATATTCGCCTGCCTTGTTTTCAAGGTCGAAACGGTCGAAGCATGGGCCTTGTGGAACCTCGCGGCACATTTGATCGCAGCGGTGATTTCGGTCAAAGCAATCGGCAGGCTCGGCAAGCCGATCTACCGCCTCGTTCGCGAAGAAATCCGAATCGGCATCCTGTTTTCCACGCAGTTCCTGTTCAAGGCGGTACGCGGCAATGCCGATATTCTCGTGCTGGGCGCAATCGCCAGCGCCGAAGTTCTTGGCAGCTATTCGATTGCTCGCCGTATTCTGGACAGTTCTTACCTGTCTGTGGAAGCCCTGAACCGGTTGATCTATCCAGGCTCGGCGTCCGCGGCACTGCAAGGCATTACCAAGACCATCGAGCGTGCCTATAACGTTCTGAAAGCAGCACTGTTCATTGCCGTCGGCAGTGCTACCGCGATCTTCATTATCGCACCGTTCCTGCCCCTATTGTTCGGCGACGAATATGTATCGCTGCCGATCATCACCCGCGTTCTGTGCTGGGCCGTGCTGCCCATGGCCGTTGCTGCCACCGCGCTCGAGGCGCTCGGCGCGTCCGGACGTCAGGACATCCGTGCCAAGATCTGGAACAGCGGCAACCTGCTCGGCTCTGTCGTCGTCGCCTTGTCCACCTGGTACTTCAGTATTTCCGGAACGATCGGCAGTTACTTCCTGGTGGAGATTGCCATCGCGGCAGCCGTCTGGATCGCGCTTCTGCGGCTGCGTCGTCGCAGCGAAGCCTTTGCCGGAGCGGAATAAGCCCGAGGCTGAGACTTCAGGTCTTCTTGGCGGCCTTGTAGGGGTTCAGCGTCACACCCACACTCGCCATCATACGACCGACGGACATCAGTGGCGGATGCGTAGCGGGCAGAAGCGATCCGGTTTTGGCGAAAGCCGAAACCGCACGGATCACTGAAAGACCAAGGCTGACAACGTTTTTCGCGCCCAACAGCAGACCACCCTGCAATCCGGGACGATGCGCGCGGTCAATGCTGTAATTGATGATGCCGGTTCTGAGCGATCGTGTCATGATCCAGCGCGGCGCCATACGGGTTTCCGGCACATATTCAATGATGACGGCATCCGCGCTCCAGGCGAATTTGAAACCGGCGCGACGGCAGCGTGTGAAGAAATCCATGTCGCCGCCACCAAGGAAGTTGAACTGTACGTCGAATTCGGGCTTGTCGAGACCGTCGAAAACCCGGCGAGAAATCAGGCAGTTGCCGGAGCCATGAATCTGATCCACCTCGCCCGTTGGCGCTTCGATGGAGCCGAACAGAGGATGTGCGAGAACAGACTTTGGAGCGGGCGCGTCGAATTCGCGGTTCACCGGACCGCCAACAATATCGACACTGAAGCATTTCGCAGTTTTGACCATCTCGGCCAACCAGACGGGTGAGGCCGCCTCATCGTCATCGATCATCAGAAACCATTGCGCGGACGGATACGTCTGACGTGCGGTTCGAAACGCGGTGTTGATCGCGTAACAGTTGCCCTGCGTCGGTTCGACCAGAGTCTGCCCGGTAAAACGGGTCTCGGCAAAAAACTGGCGCGCGACGCCAAGTCCGGCCTGCCCCTCTCCGTCATTGTCCACGACAACGATGGCGAAGGGGAACTCCACCTGCTGGGCGGCAAGCGACTGGAGTGTCTTGCGCAGGCCTTCAGGTCTGCGGAAACTTGGAATGCACACCACCGCCTCCGGACGAATCTCGGTCATGAACGCTCCTATATCCCGGCGATGGCTGCTGCGGAAAAAATGACCGCCCGCAGGCTCTGGCGCGGACGATGGATGAAAGTGTCGGCAAGCGCCGAGAATGCCTCTTTATACCGGCGAGCGCGGAAGGCCTGCGCGACGATGTAGGCATTCATGTGGGTTTCCGATTTGTGGCGAAGCCGCGCCAGTTCCCGAGGGCTGACTGCAGCGACAATAGCAGGATCTGAGAAAACCGCCCGCACAGCGGGCTCGCAATCCTTGAATGTCAAAAGACGGTTCATCATCACGCTTGTTCGATGGACGCGATAGTCAAGAATATGGCAGCCCGGCAGATAAACGAAACTGCCCGCTGCCGCCAACCTGCACCAACCGTACCAGTCCTCTGCATAGCGCAATGTCTCGTCAAAGCCGCCAAAGTCCTGAAAAATGCGGGTCCGCACCAGCATGATGCCGCCATTGACGATGAAATTCCCACCCAGAAGAGCGGGAAGAACATTGCCGCTCGGTTTTTCCCGACGACGGATGAGATTGCGGTGACCGATCTTGGCCCCGTCTTCGTCTATCCGTTCGTAGTCGCCGTAGACGGCCACCACATCGTCATTGGAAATTCCCGCACAAAGCGCGTTGATGGCATCCGGTTTCAGGCGGTCATCAGCATCGAGAAACATGGTCCAGGTACCACGCGCCTGCGACAAGCCGAAATTGCGAACCGCAGAAACGCCCTGCCTGCCCTGCGGACGGGTCAGAAGCTTCACGCGAGCATCGCTGAAACTCTGCACCTTAAGGGCCGTATCGTCGGTGGAACCATCGTCAACGACAAGAATTTCACAGATGCTGGCGCCCTGCATCAGAACACTGTCGATTGCTTCCACGATGTAACGCTCGCCATTGCGAACGGGGATGACAATCGAAACGGCAACCAAGACCTTTACTCCGTGACGTGTAAAGCAGACTTCGCACAGTGAAGTTACTACCGGATTAATCGGATCGACGGTAGTTTTGGGAACGGTATAGCCAGCATTAACCTTGCGGCGTTTTAATATGCAATTGGTAAGGTCACGCTGTTATAAATTGGGAAAATCGATTGCGGAGGCTGGGGTTAATGCCGATCGGACGTCGAAACTTTCTGTACGGTGCGGCAAGCGCGGGTTTCGTGCAGGCATTGCCCGATATTGTGCATGCCGCGCAAACGAAACGCGCGGCAAAAACCGCTCCTTACGGCGCGGCAGTTTACCTTCCTGACCTGCAAGCTGACAGCCGGGTCGGTGAAGCCGTCGTCAAATATTGCTCACGGATCACGCCCGTCACGGAAATGAAGTGGGAAATCATGCGGCCTTCGGAAGAAGTGTTCGACTTTTCCGCAGCCGATGCACTTGCCAACTTCGCCCGGCAAAACAAGCTGTCCATGCACGGCCATCCCCTGATCTGGTATGCGTCCAATGCACCCTGGCTGTCATCGATCAGCGGTTCAAAGGTCGAAAAGCTGATGGAAACGCACATCGTCAAGACGATGGAACGTTACAAGGATGTCGTTCGTAGCTGGGATGTGGTGAACGAACCCATCCCTGACGTTCCCAACAACGCAAAGTCTCGGCGCGATGCCTGGTATTACGGTGCGGGATCGGACGCCATTGCCAAGGCGTTCAAGATTGCTCACGACGTTGATCCGAAAGCGCAACTCGTGCTCAACGAATATGATGTGGAATTCGCGGTCGAAAAATCGCCAGCAAAACGCGCTGCGTTCCGCAACCTCATTCTGGAACTGCTTGACCAGGGGGCGCCGATCAACGCGGTGGGATTACAGGGCCACCTGCGTGGCGGCTGGCCGATCGCCAAGGATGAACTTGCCGCTTTCGTCACCGAAATGCGCGGCCATGGCCTCGACGTTCTGGTGACGGAACTGGACGTCATGGACCAGACCCTGCCCTCTCCGGAAGCTGAACGTGACATGCTGATAAATTCGCAGCTTCGGGATTTTCTCGAGGCGGCCTCAGCCGGCGGCCCGCTTTCCTCCATCACCACCTGGGGCATTTCCGACCAATATACCTGGATACGCTGGGCCTACCCCCGCAAGGACGGAACTGCCAACCGCCCGCTGCCGCTGGACTGGAGCTTCAACGAAAAACCCATGATGACCATCATCAACGAATTCCGGAGCCGCGGCGCATGAATGGTGAAATACCCCTGCCGCCTGTCAGCAAGGCGCTACAGGTCAATCTGCACCCCTTCGATGCCCCACATGCAGCTCTGACACTTCCTCACCAGCTCCGGGTATGGGGCGGGCAGGTCGACCGTATTCTGCTGACTGTCGACACCGGGCAAGTCGGCGCGGGACGTTATAAGGGCAACGGCTTCGAGCCGGCCAGAAAACGTTTGTTCGACATGCTGGATGAAATGCAGGCGAACTACCCGCACCTGCACATCGATGAGGTCGACTACAGCGAAAGCGCCCGCAAGGCGGTGACCGACACTTTCTTTTCCCGCTCAACGATACCCTATCCGGCAAAGGCGTTTGATGGGGGACCGTTCCATGTCTATTTCCACGGGTTGAGGCGTGCCAATGCGCGGTATGTCTTGCACATGGACAGCGACATGATGTTCGGCGGAGGCAGCCAGAGCTGGTTCGATGAAGCAATCGAACTTCAAAAAGACAATCCTGACGCGCTCTGCATAACGCCGTTTTCCGGTCCGCCGACTGTCCGCGGCGATCTCGACATCACCCGCCATGTCGGCATGCCTGGGGTCAAGAACATTCCGATCCCGCGTAAACTTCCAGTACGCACGCCCACCTGGCGCTTCGCGACGGTCTCGACTCGCCTTTTCATGATCGACATGGAGCGTTTTGCAAAAAAGGTCACGTCGCTGGAGCTGTTGCGACCGGACGTAAAACGCCGCATCCGCTCCGTGGCTTACAACCAGCAACCGATTTCAATGCCGGCGGAAGAGGTGCTCAGCGAAAACATGATGCGGCTCGGTGTCTACCGGCTGGATTTTCTGGGAGAGGGCAAGGGCATGTATTCTTTGCACCCGCCTTACCGTTCGCCGGAATTTTATGCCGCCCTGCCCTCGATCGTCGAACGCATCGAAAAAGGCGATATTCCCGAAGAGCAACTTGGCGACTTCGATATCAACGGATCGATGGTGGACTGGACCAGTGCTCTCGCGGCCAAGACGAAAAGCAAACGTTACGCCAAGGCACTGCGCCATCTGATCACGGCGAACATCCAACGCTTCGGCAAGGCCTGACCGGCCTGCCGAAAAGGACCTGCGATCAATGGTGATGAATTACGCGTAACGCGCCGCAGTGTCTTCATGATCGTTGCGGCGCAGATAACGCAGCAGACCAAGCGCCACAGCAATACCGATGCCAAGGAACACACCTCCGGCACCACCGGCGATCAGAAATGTCAATTTGCTCGGCGGCCAGCTTCTGGAGTTCGGCTCGACCGGTTGCGAAATGACCCGAACATTGGTGGAATCAATCGCCTGCTGCTCGGCGATCTGGCGTGAACGTGTCAGGTAGGTTTCGTAGATCGCCGCCGCAGAACGGGCGTCTCGGTCCAGATCCCGCAACCGCACCTGCGCTTCGTTGTCGGTAAAGACATTGGCGCGCTCGGCAACGGCTTTCAACCGCAGAGCATCGAGAGACGAACGGGCCTCAGCAACATTGAGTTTGGCGGCCTGGAGAATACGCTGCGCTTCTTCCTGCATGCCACGTTCGAGCATATCGCGCTCGGCACCAGCCGTCGCAAGCCTTGGATGACGTGCACCATAGGTCAGCGTCATCGCGCCGATCTGCTGTTGCAGGGTACTGTACTGGGCACGAATCGTGTTCATCGTCTGGGAATCGAAGATCGCAGCGCTCTGGGTACGGTTCTGGGCAATCGCCGCGTCCATCTGCTTGAGACGGGATTCTTCCTGGATCACCCGTTGCTGCGCGGCCAGAACCTGCGCGTTGAGCTCGCCGGACGTCTGATCGCTGACAAGCTGACCATTGTTTTCCTGCAAGCCGTTTTCCCGCCGGAAGTCGGCCACACGCTTTTCGGCTACCGTCACGTTCTCACGCATTTCCTCCAGCCGAGCCTTCAGATCGCCGACAACCCGTTGACTGCTATCGGAGTTCATCTGGAACAGTTCGCTTTCGAACGCCTTGACGATAGCCTTGGACACCAGGACCGATTTTTCCGCATCGTTTGTCCAGACCGAAAGCGTCACGACAAAGGATCGCGGGTCGCGTTCTGCCGCCACCCTGTCACCCAGCGAACGCAAGGCGCCGATCTTGTTGTCGCCGTCTTCGGGACGCGAAGAGAACATGGCTTTTAGCCGTGCAATCGGCGGCGGATTGATGAATTCGCTATCCTGATCGAGTTTCAGCTCATCGACCACCCGCGCCAGAACATTGCGCGACGTGATGGTGCGAAGCTTGCTTTCAACTTCGAGAATTTGTGTATCGCGCTGCTGATTGGGCGAAAACACGCCATCGTTGACGACGTTCAGGTTGGACGGATTGACGACGATATCCGTGTAACTCGTGTAACGCGGTGGCGTCATGTAGGCATAGGACAGAGCAGCAGTGACACAGAGAATGATCGCCAGAACGATCCACAAGATACCATCGCGCAACCACGATAAGATGTCATCCACACCGATCCGATCGATGTATTTCAGACCGGGCAAGGCGTTCGACAAGCCGGCGCTGGGTGATGATTTCGTCGCCGGTTTTGCTGCACGCACATGCTCAGCGGCGGGCGTTGCCTTTGGCTCAAGATGCTCTTTCAGCACCGTGCGCTCGAAGACCTCATCATCATCGACGAGATCATCCAGCAGCGAACCCTGCGATTGTGCGGGAGGTGCTTTTTCATCGAGCGGACGTGTCTGCTTATGTCCCGCCTTTTGAAGCCTGTACATCAGCCAATCCAACTCGAACAAACCATAAAGAAGGTCTCAAAACGTGTTATATGCTCGCCAAAACCCCATTGGTCGGCAAGTCTAAGGTGAACGGGTGAATTTTAGGTTACCCTTTTATCCGCACATCTTTCCGTATTTGTGGCTGCCATGAAAGTGATGATTGACTTCCATGGATCGATACCGTTCTTTTCGTCGTTATATATTTATATTATCCATTTGAACCTCAATGATTTTACCGCAATGGAGTTTGGCATGAGCCTGAAATTTGGAACGAGCGGCCTTCGCGGTCTCTCTGTCGACCTGAAGGGAAAAGCCTCTGCCGTTTATGCAACGGCATTTGCGCGACACCTTCTGAAATCAGGCCAGGCAAAGGCGGGCGACCCCATTCTCGTCGGTCGCGATTTTCGCGATTCCAGCCCCGATGTTTCGGCCACCTGTATCGGCGCCTTGAAAAAAGCGGGTCTCGTGCCGCTTGATTGCGGTACCGTGCCGACACCGGCGCTGGCGCTTTATGGCCTGTCGTTGAAAGCTGCGGCATTGATGATTACCGGCTCGCACATTCCGGCCGATCGCAACGGGATCAAATTCTACCGCCCCGACGGCGAAATCGACAAGCAGGACGAAACCGCGATTGCCGCGCTGGCGAAAGACGTCGAGGCAGAAGGCATCACTGATGAAGCAGCCGCCGCAGAAGACCGGTCTTCCGTTGTCGCGGAACTCTTCTACGAGCGCAATATTTCGCTGCTGCCGACAGGGGCCCTTTCCGGCCTGAAAATTGGCGTCTATCAGCACAGCACCGTCGCTCGCGATCTGTTTGTCGATGTTCTCGCCCATTATGGCGCCGATGTCGTGCCACTCGGCCGCTCCGAAACATTCATTCCGGTCGATACCGAAGCCGTTTCACCCGAGACCCTCGACCTTCTGAAAAAGTGGTCCGCTGAACATAAGCTCGACGCGATTGTCTCTGCCGATGGCGATGGCGACCGCCCGCTTCTCGCCGATGAAAAAGGTATTCCGCTGCGCGGCGACCTGATCGGTCTGATCACGGCCAATTTCCTTGAAGCTGGCGTTGTGGTCACACCCGTGACGTCCAATTCCGGCATTGAAGCAAGCGGGCATTTCGCAGTTACCCGCACAAAGGTCGGATCTCCCTTCGTCATCGCCGGCATGGGAGACGCACTTGCAGCCGGAAAGAACGGTGTGATGGGATTTGAGGCCAATGGCGGCCTGCTGACCGCTTCAACCTTCACCGTCAACGGCAAGCCATTGGCGCCTTTGCCGACCCGTGACAGCTTCCTGCCGGTCCTTGCCGTTCTGCTTCTTTCTGCCGAGCAGAAAAAACCATTGTCCGAGATCGCCAGTGCCTACAACTTGCCGGTTGCTGCGGCGGACCGCCTTGAAAACTTCGCGCAGGAGAAAAGTGCCGCACTGATGTCCTATCTGCGCGCGTCGAAGGACAATCTGGCAAAATTCCTCGAGCCGGTTGGTGCCGTGAAGGCCACCAGCGATATCGATGGCTTGCGTGTCGCGTTGACGAATGGCAGCACGATCCACTTCCGCCCCTCGGGCAATGCGCCTGAAATGCGCTGCTACGTCGAGGCAGCCAATCAGGACGAAGCCGAAACGCTGCTTCACAAGGGCCTCGATCTCATCCGCAATTTCGGTTGATTTGCGAGTTGAGAAAAACGCGAGGGGCCGAATGACGCACCTCGCGTTTTGATGTTGCTCTTGCTGCAACCGGGCGCGATAAGAACCGGTAAGAGCGGGAGGCCAACTTGAGCGGCGAAACCATTACCCTTTACGAAGCCATTGGCGGCGATGCCACAGTGCGCGCCCTTTCAAAACGTTTCTACGCGTTGATGGATACTTTGCCGGAGGCTGCTCGGTGCCGGGCCATCCATCCAGCCGATCTCTCTGGTAGCGAGAGCAAATTTTATGACTATCTGACCGGTTATCTTGGCGGACCACCGGTCTATGTCGAAAAATACGGACATCCGATGTTGCGGCGTCGCCATTTCGCTGCACCGATCGGTCCGGCGGAACGCGACGAATGGCTGCTCTGCTTCCGTCGCGCCATGGACGAAACAATCGAGAATCCAAAACTCCGGGACATCATCTGGGCACCGGTCGAGCGGCTGGCACTCCACATGCAGAATCAGGAAGAAAGCGCATCATGAAGAGCGAGAGACTGCGTTCATTTATCCTGTTTTTGGGAAGCGTTCTCGGCGCTTGCGGCGTCATGCTGGCAGCGGCAGCGACCCACACCGGCGAGACCTACATGCTGGGGAAAGCCTCGGCCATGGCGCTTGCTCACGCGCCGGTCCTCATCGCGCTTTCCGTCGGCTGTGAACGCATCAGAACGGCGATGCCCGCAGGCTTGGTGCTTGGCATCGGCACAGCGCTTTTCGTCGGCGACCTCGTCTCGCGGCACTTTTCCGGTAACAGCCTGTTTCCATTCGCGGCACCGGCTGGCGGCATTGGCATGGTCGCAGGCTGGTTCGTTCTGGCAGCCGGCGCGTTCATGAAGCCGAAAAACTGATCCTATCAGCCGTTTTTTACCGGCGAAACTTCAAGATGTTGCGACCCTCGGCAGCGTCTCGACCGGGGTCGAATGTCGAGGCCTCTCCCGGCTGACGTGTCCTGAGATAAGGGAAGTTCACCACATTGCTGGCGTGTCTGGCGGCACGGTTGCGCCGCTCACGCTCTCCGACGATTTCGAACATTTCGGTCAAAACCGGATCGGCGGCCTGTTCGGCCATTTTATGAAGCTCGACGCGGCAGGCTTCACCTGTCGCGTCGGCGTCTCTATCCGTAACGTTATTGCGCTCTTCGCTCATCGCTTGCGGTCCGTTCATTCATCGTCTGAAGTGCACGCTCCAGACTGGATTTGCTGCCGTTGCGCAGCGGAATGAACGTCTTGCCGAATTTCTTGCAACCGGACTTCACCCGCAGACACGCATCGTGGCTGATACAGTCGATCGGGCAGAAAACGCAGTCGACGGAAGGAAGAACGGTATCGATGCGGGAAACCGCTTCGCGCAACCCACCATCGTGATGAATGAGTTCCGCACCGAAATTGCTGGCGATCTGGCGAAGATGCGCGACCTGACAGTCACGGCCGCCAACATAAAGAAAGCTTTTCGGGCCGGAGGGCTGGGTATCGACAACATCTCTTTCGGACTGCTGCGATGCCTTGCCCTGCTTGCCGCCGCGATCGGCCTTCTTCTTTTCCTTGCGTGCCATGCACTCACCTACCGGTTGTCTGTTGCACTCTGATCGTCAGAGCCTTTTGATCGGAATGCCGGCACCATAATAAAGATGAGTTTTAGAGTAAAGTATAAAGGTGATAATTTTTATCATGTTTTAGCCCATAACTTTTCCGCGTGGAAAATCAGAGCTAATCGCCGATTTTCAACCCACCCATGAAAAGTTGCTCGAGATGACGGGCAGCATCCTCAAAACGGCCTTCGCCGGATTTCTCGTCGCCGAGGACAGCACGCACCTGAACATCGAAGTCCGCGTAATGCTGGGTTGTGGACCAGATGGAAAAAATCAGGTGATAAGGGTCGCATTTGGCAATCCGACCCGCCTTGATCCAGACGCGGATCACCTCCGCCTTTTCATCCACCAGTTGTTTGAGCGGCCCCTTCAACTCATCTTCTATATGCGGTGCGCCCTGCAGAATCTCGTTGGCAAACAGACGGCTCTCCCGCGGATAGTCCCGCGACATCTCAAGCTTTCGGCGGATATAAGACCGTATTTCGCTTTCTGGATTGCCCGTCGCATCGAAAGCGCGCAACGGATCAAGCCAGGTGTCCAGCACACGCTCGATCAGAGCCCGATGCATGGCCTCTTTGGTACGGAAATAATAGAGCACATTGGGCTTCGACATGCCCGCCGCCTCGGCGATCTGGTCAATGGTGGAACCACGGAAACCGTTGACCGAAAAAACGCTGAGCGCCGCCTCGAGAATGGTTTCCTGCTTCTCTTCCTGAATACGCGTGCGCTTCTGTGTTTTTGCTGCTCGCGGTTTTGCCATCGGCGCTCTCTGTTTCTTTTTAATGCATCTGCTAAAAGGGCTAGATTAAAAAATAATCACAGCGCACAGTTTAGGCAAAATCATTGCGATTCGTCACAAAAATCCCTTGCTGACATTTTCGCGAATTTGCAATGTTTACCAGTCGGTCAATTTATCCGCCATCATTATCGCAAGGCAATGACCTTGTTCGTACAGGCGAAAAATGGGAACGGCACGAGCTTTGCATCCGCAATAACAACAAACTGCGAGGACAACACTTCATGGCAGCGGGTAAGAATTTGGCGGTTGATACCAATCGCCTGTGGGACAGCTTGATGGAGATGGCGAAAGTCGGACCCGGCATTGCTGGCGGCAACAACCGCCGGACGCTGACTGACGAGGATGCCGAAGGTCGCAGCCTGTTCCGACGCTGGTGCGAAGAGGCCGGGATGAGCGTCGGCGTCGACAGGATGGGCACGATGTTCGCAACCCGCCCGGGCAGCGACCCGGACGCCCTGCCCGTCTACATGGGCAGCCATCTCGATACCCAGCCGACAGGCGGGAAATTTGACGGCGTGCTTGGTGTGCTTGCCGGACTGGAGGTCGTCCGCAGCCTCAACGATCTCAACATCACCACCAAACATCCGATTGTCGTGACAAACTGGGCCAACGAAGAAGGCGCACGGTTTGCACCTGCAATGCTGGCATCAGGCGTGTTCGCCGGTATTCATACGCTCGATTACGCCTATGCGCGTACCGATAGCGACGGCAAGACCTATGGAGAAGAACTCAAGCGCATCGGCTGGCTCGGCGATGAAGAGGTCGGCGCGCGCAAGATGCACGCCTATTTCGAGTATCACATCGAACAGGGACCGATTCTTGAGGCCGAAGAAAAACAGATTGGTGTCGTTACCCATTGCCAGGGACTGTGGTGGCTGGAAATCACGCTGACCGGCAAAGAAGCGCATACAGGCTCCACACCGATGGCAATGCGTGTCAACGCCGGACTGGCAGCCGCCCGCATTCTTGAAAAAGTGCAGGACGTCGCCATGGCCCACCAGCCGGGCGCCGTCGCTGGCGTCGGCCGAATGAACTTCACACCGAATTCCCCCAACGTCCTGCCCGGTAAAGTGGTCTTCACCATTGATCTGCGCACCCCCGATCAGTCGAAACTCGACAGCATGCGCGCCATTTTCGAACAGGAAGCGCCGAAGATTGCCGCCGAACTCGGGGTTGGCTGCTCGATTGAGGCCATTGGCCATTTCGACCCTATTGCCTTCGATCCGGTGCTGGTGGACCGTGTTCGCACCGCAGCCGACAAATTGGGCTACAGTCACATGGATATCATTTCCGGCGCAGGCCACGATGCCTGCTGGACGGCGAAACTGGCACCAACGACCATGATCTTCTGCCCCTGTGTTGACGGCCTCTCCCACAATGAAGCGGAGGAAATCTCCCCTGAATGGGCAGCAGCCGGATGTGATGTCCTTCTGCATGCCGTGCTTGAGACGGCGGAGATCGTGGCGTGACTGTGACAATTGCAATTGAGCACCCGAACCAGCCCGACGTAGTGGCGCTGATTGGGCTTTCGGACGAATACATGGCGTCGCTTTATCCGCCGGAAGGCAACTTCGCCGTTGACGTGGATGCCCTGTCCAAGCCGGATATTTCTTTCCTGGTCGGAAGACTGGATGGCAAGGCCGTCGCCTGTGGCGCGATCAAATGGTTTGAGGATGGCAGTGCCGAACTGAAGCGCATCTTCGTGCATGACGACGCACGCGGTCACGGCATCGGCCGCAAGATCATGGCGGCTCTGCAGGCACTGGCAACGGAACGTGGCGTCGACCGGCTTTATCTCGAGACCGGTCCGCTGAATGTCGAGGCAGTCGGTCTCTACGAAGCTCTCGGTTATCAGCAATGCGGGCCTTTTGCAGACTACGAGGAAAACCCTCACAGCCTGTTCATGGTCAAGGACATTCAGCAGCAGGGGGCGAAGGCATGAGCATGCTTTCCAGACGGAGGAGGCATTTCAGTGCTTCGCGGCTCCGCACCAAACCACGACCAGACATGATGTTCAGTCCTTGAGATCATAAATCTCGGGTGATTGACTGCGGCAATAAATAAGGGGAACGACCAATGGCCACAGTGATCAAGAACGGCACCATCGTCACGGCCGACCTGACATACAGGGCGGACGTCAAAATTGACGGCGGCAAGATCATCGAGATCGGCCCCGACCTCCTGGGTGACGAGGTGCTGGACGCGACCGGCTGCTATGTCATGCCAGGCGGGATAGACCCGCACGTGCATTTGGAAATGCCGTTCATGGGCACCTATTCCGCTGATGATTTCGAAAGCGGCACGCGTGCGGCGCTGTCTGGCGGAACCACCATGGTGGTGGACTTCTGCCTGCCGGACCCCGGCCAGTCGCTTCTCGATGCCTTGCAGCGCTGGGACAACAAGGCAACGCGCGCCAATTGCGATTACTCATTTCACATGGCCGTGACATGGTGGGGCAAACAGGTCTTCGATGAGATGAAGACCATCGTTGAAGAAAAGGGCATCAACTCTTTCAAGCACTTCATGGCCTACAAGGGCGCACTGATGGTGAATGACGACGAGATGTTTGCCTCGTTCTCGCGCTGCGCGGAACTGGGCGCTATACCGTTCGTGCATGCCGAAAACGGCGATATCGTCGCCCAGATGCAGGAAAAACTGATCGCGGAAGGTAACAACGGTCCGGAGGCACACGCCTATTCGCGTCCTGCCTCTGTCGAGGGCGAGGCAACCAACCGCGCCATCATCATTGCCGATATGGCCGGAGCACCGCTATACGTTGTGCATACCTCCTGCGAACAGGCGCATGAAGCGATCCGCCGTGCCCGGCAGAACGGCATGCGGGTTTTCGGCGAACCGCTGATCCAGCATCTTGTCCTCGACGAACGCGAATACGCCAGTGCCGACTGGGATCACGCTGCCCGTCGCGTCATGTCGCCACCCTTCCGCAACAAACAGCATCAGGACAGCCTTTGGGCGGGCCTCGCCGCCGGCTCCCTTCAATGTGTGGCGACAGACCATTGCGCCTTTACCACGCAACAGAAGCGCTTCGGCATCGGCGATTTCCGCAAGATCCCGAACGGCACCGGCGGCCTTGAGGATCGCATGCCATTGTTGTGGACGCATGGTGTTGCGACAGGACGGTTGACGATGAACGAGTTCGTCGCCGTCACCTCGACGAACATCGCCAAGATCCTCAACATCTACCCGAAGAAAGGGGCGATCCTCGTCGGTAGCGATGCCGATATCGTCGTCTGGGACCCTCTGCGCGAAAAGACGATCACTGCCGCCGGTCAGCAATCAGCAATCGACTACAACGTCTTCGAGGGACAGAAGGTCAAGGGCCTGCCGCGCTTCACCCTGTCGCGTGGACTGGTCACCGTCGAAGAGACAACCATCAAGACACAGGAAGGACATGGCAAGTTCGTTGCTCGCGATCCCTACCCCGCCGTCAACAGTGCGCTGTCGACCTGGAAGGAACTCGTCGCGCCGCGCAAGGTGGAACGCACCGGCATCCCCGCGAGCGGAGTGTGACTGTGAGCACTGTATCAAAACCTGAAATCGTAATTGCGGCAGCCATCCTGTTGAATGACAGGCGGGAGATGCTGGTGGTGCGCAAGCGCGGCACCACACAGTTCATGCAGCCGGGCGGCAAGATAGATGCCGGTGAAACAGCCGAAGAAGCTCTGCATCGGGAACTGGAAGAGGAGATCGGCCTTGTGCTTCCTGCCAATACGGCAAGCTATAAAGGTGTTTTTCGCGAAGAAGCGGCCAACGAAACGGGCGCAGATGTCGTCGCCCATACCTTCGTTGCCCGCCTTACGGCCGGCGTCCTGCCACGGGCCGAAATAGAGGAAGTTCGCTGGCTTGCCATCGACGGCGTGTCCGGACTGCCGCTTGCCAAACTTACCGAAACACAAATGCTGCCGCTGGCGCGTGCGGCCCTGGCGGAAAGTGTGAACGAACCCCGATGAATACGTCCTCTTCATACTCCGTCGTCTCGGCAAAAAATCTGGGCCTGACCTTTGAGACGAATGATGGCCCCGTGCACGCGCTGTCCAACGTCAATCTCGAGGTTGGCAAGGGTGACTTCGTCTCCTTCATCGGCCCTTCCGGATGCGGAAAGACCACCTTCCTTCGGGTCATCGCCGATCTCGAAAAACACACATCCGGAGAGATCGCCGTCAATGGCACAACGCCGGAGAATGCCCGCAAGGATCGCTCTTACGGCTACGTGTTTCAGGCCGCAGCACTTTATCCGTGGCGCACCATAGAAAAGAATATCGCGCTACCGCTCGAGATCATGGGCTACACCAGGGCCGAACAGCAGGAGCGTATCGAGCGTACGCTTGACCTCGTCAACCTCGCCGGTTTCGGCAAGAAATATCCCTGGCAACTCTCTGGCGGCATGCAGCAACGCGCATCGATCGCCCGTGCCCTTGCCTTCGATGCCGATCTCCTGCTGATGGATGAGCCGTTTGGCGCATTGGACGAGATTGTGCGCGACCATCTGAACGAGCAGCTCCTGAAACTGTGGGATGCGACCGGCAAGACGATCTGCTTTGTCACGCACTCCATTCCCGAGGCCGTTTATCTTTCCACCAAGATCGTTGTGATGTCGCCACGGCCAGGTCGGGTAACAGACGTGATCGAATCCACCCTTCCGCGAGAGCGCCCACTGGAGATCCGCGAAACACCGGAGTTTCTGGAAATTGCCCACCGCGTTCGAGAAGGGCTGAAGGCGGGGCACAGCTATGAGGGCTGATCTCACGCACAGACGGCCCCCATTGCTCTTGAAAAGAAGGGCCCAGCAATGACCCTTTTTCGCGACCGTGTTCTGCCTGTCGTCACCGTCGTTCTCGCCATTCTCGTCATCTGGCATCTGGCGGTCGTCTACCTCAACATGCCATTCGCCCGTGATCAGTCTGCACGCGCCGGTCAGGAAGCAGGCTTCTGGCAGCTTCTGCCGCAAACTTTTGCGCAGGAGCGCCCTGTTCTGCCCGCGCCCCACCAGATCGTCGCCGAGCTTTGGGACACCACCGTCAATAAGGCGATCACCTCCAAGCGCAGCCTCGTCTATCACTCTGGCGTAACGCTGTCGGCTACCCTGCTGGGTTTCGCCATCGGCACGGCTCTCGGTATTCTCTTTGCAGTCGCTATTGTCCACAACCGCGCCATGGATCGTTCCGTCATGCCGTGGATCATCGCCAGCCAGACGATCCCGATCCTTGCGGTCGCGCCGATGATTATCGTTGTGCTGAACTCCATCGGCATTTCGGGTCTTTTGCCCAAGGCGCTCATTTCCACCTATCTCAGCTTCTTCCCAATCGTTGTCGGCATGGTGAAGGGTCTGCGCAGTCCCGAAACCATCCAGCGCGATCTGATGCACACCTATAATGCGTCACCGAGCCAGATTTTCTGGAAGCTACGCTGGCCGTCCGCCCTGCCCTACCTCTTCACCTCACTGAAAATCGCGGTCGCTATCTCGCTGGTTGGCGCAATTGTCGGTGAATTGCCGACCGGTGCTGTCGCCGGCCTTGGTGCCCGCCTGCTCTCCGGCTCCTATTACGGCCAGACCGTGCAGATCTGGGCGGCTTTGTTCATGGCTGCGGCCGTGGCTGCCATACTGGTTTCGATTATCGGCCTTGCCCACACGGCGGTGCTGAAAAGAATGGGAGAGAGGCCATGAGCAATCCCGGCTGGTTTGTCTTCGCCATCGCCTTTTGGGTTATCGCATGGTGTCTCAATGAGTGGCTGGTGCGTCGAAATTTCACCATGCCCGCCGCCAGACGAACGGTCGGAATTGCGGTACCGCTGCTGTTCGGCCTTGCGCTGATCGTTTTGTGGGAGGGCATCGTTCGCGGCTTTTCCGTTCCGCCGATCTTGCTGCCTGCGCCAAGTGCCATTTTTCTGCGGTTGATATCGTCATTGCCGACCCTGTGGGCGGATTTCCGCCAGACCTTCATCAAATCCGTGCTGACAGGATATGTGCTAGGCTGCGGGTTGGGCTTTGCCGTTGCCATTCTCATCGACCGCTCACCATTCCTGCAACGCGGCCTACTGCCCATCGGCAACTTCGTCTCAGCGCTACCAGTGGTCGGCATCGCGCCGATCATGGTCATGTGGTTCGGTTTCGACTGGCAATCGAAAGTGGCGGTTGTCGTCATCATGACCTTCTTCCCCATGCTGGTGAACACCGTGCAGGGGCTTGCTGCATCCAGTCACATGGAGCGAGACCTTATGCGCACTTACGCGGCAGGCTGGTGGCAAACACTGGTGAAGCTGCGCCTGCCCGCGGCATGGCCCTTCATCTTCAACGCACTCAAAATCAACTCCACGCTGGCATTGATCGGTGCCATCGTTGCAGAATTCTTCGGCACGCCGATCGTCGGCATGGGCTTCCGAATTTCTGCGGAAATGGGCCGCAGCAATGTCGATATGGTCTGGGCCGAAATCGCCGTCGCGGCGTTGGCCGGCTCCGGCTTTTACGGTCTTGTGGCGCTCGCAGAGCGGGCCGTCACCTTCTGGCATCCGTCCGTCCGTGGGGGACGAACGTAAACAACGAAAAAAGGGAACAGCGATGAAAACAAGACTAGCATCTCTTCTTCTTGCCGGTGCGGCGATGATGACGGCCTTCAACGTTCAGGCCGCTGAAAAACTGACATTGCAACTGAAATGGGTCACTCAGGCACAGTTCGCGGGTTATTACGTCGCCAAGGACAAGGGTTTCTATGAGGCCGAAGGTCTCGATGTCGACATCAAGCCGGGCGGCCCGGATATCGCACCGGCCCAGGTTCTGGCCGGCGGTGGAGCAGACGTTATCGTCGACTGGATGCCATCGGCGCTTGCGACCCGCGAAAAAGGCGTGCCGCTCGTCAACATCGCCCAGCCGTTCAAGAAGTCCGGCATGATGCTGACCTGCCTCAAGGAAACCGGCATCACAAAGCCTGACGACTTCAAGGGCAAGACACTCGGCGTCTGGTTCTTCGGCAACGAATATCCGTTCCTGTCGTGGATGTCGCATCTGAAGATCCCCACCACCGGTGGCGCGGATGGTGTGACCGTACTGAAGCAGGGCTTCAACGTTGATCCGCTGCTGCAGAAGCAGGCCGCCTGCATTTCCACCATGACCTACAACGAATATCTGCAGGTTCTGGAAGCTGGCATCAAGGCTAGCGATCTCGTCACCTTCAAATACGAAGATGAGAGTGTCGCCACGCTCGAAGATGGCCTCTACGTGCTGGAAGACAAGCTGAAGGACGCAAAGTTCAAGGAAAACCTCGTTAAGTTCGTTCGCGCTTCCATGAAGGGCTGGAAATGGGCGGAAGAAAATCCGGATGATGCCGCCGATATCGTCCTGGAAAACGATGCCTCCGGCGCACAGACGGAAGCTCACCAGAAGGGCATGATGACGGAAGTGGCCAAGCTGATCGCAGGTTCGACAGGCGCTCTCGACAAGGCGGATTATGACCGTACCGTCAAGACGCTGCTCGGCGGTGGCTCCGATCCGGTCATCACCAAAGAGCCTGTCGGCGCCTTCACCACCGAAATCAGCGAAGCTGCGCTGAAATAAATCTCTGCTGTTTGAAAGCATTGTAGATGCGCGGTATGTTTATATCGCGCATTTTTTCTATACCCCGGGTTCGCCAGCCATAAGTTTCAATATGTTGCGTTATACAAAAATGTATATCAAGCATGCCTGTTGACCGGATTGATTTGCACCCGGCAAAGAACTAGAGTCCCCGCCACAAGACTGCACTTTTTGATCTTGTATAAAAAGCACCAAAGCTGAGGTGCTTGAAGATTCGCGTTGAGGGGCGTTCGAATCGGGAGGATTGAAAAGCAAGTATTGTACCCCTTGTTTCAGATTCATTGTCGCATGTCCTTGTTGTGGAAGCCTTCGGCTGTAGGAAATGCGAGCAGATTGGCGGACTAAGACACATGCGATACAAATCAAAGCTTGGCCGGGTTGCTGTCCTTCTCCTTTCAGTGGCGATCTTGCCGCTTCCGGTGCTGGCCGAAGGTGAAAATCAGCCTTCCGCAGCACGCCAGAACCTGCCCTCCATCGTCGTTGTCCACGCGGCCGAGCGACCGCTCGTGGATCGCGTCATTGCAACCGGCACCATCAAGCCAGTGGACGAGATTTATGTGCAGCCTCTGGTCGATGGCCTCTCCATCGATAAGCTGAACGCCGATATCGGCGACCAGGTGAAAGCCAATGCGGTTCTTGCCGAACTCTCTACAGACAGCCTGATCCTGCAGAAGAGCCAGTACGAGGCCAATAAGGCCAAGGCTCAAGCCTCGCTTACCCAGTCCAAGGCGCAGGTCCTTGAGGCCGAAGCCAATCTGAACGATGCCATTCGTCAGCGTGATCGCGCCGCAAGACTCGGCCAGACCGGTTCCGGCTCAGTTTCCCAGGTCGAACAGACACAAGCCGCAGCAGAGGTCGCAAAGGCACGCCTGGATGCCGCCAAACAGGCCGTTTCGGCGGGTGAAGCGGACATCAAGGTTGTCGATGCCCAGATCGAGGACGTTGATCTGCGGTTGACACGCACGGGCGTCAAAACTCCCGTTGCCGGCATTGTCTCGGCGAAAAATGCCAAGGTCGGCGCCGTCGCCAGCGGTGCCGGCACCCCGCTCTTCACCATCATCAAGGATGGGGCCATCGAACTGGTCGCGGATCTCTCCGAAACCGATATCCAGAAGATCAAGGTCGGCCAGAAAGCCTATTTGACGGTTGCCGGCGGAAGCGCGAAAATAGAAGGCAAGGTACGGCTCGTCTCGCCGACGGTGGATGCAACCACGCGCCTCGGCTCCGTGCATGTCGTATTGCCGGTTGATAGCCCGGCGCGTGCCGGCATGTACGCCAGCGCCGAAATCATCGTCGAAGAGACAAAGGCGCTCTCCCTGCCTCTTTCTGCCGTGACAGCGGGACGCCAGGGCTCGACGACGCGCAAGATCGAAGGTGATGTCGTCAAGCAGGTCAAGATCGAAACCGGCATCGAAGACGGCGGTTTCATTCAGATTGTCAGCGGCATCGCGGCTGGAGACATGGTTGTCGAAAAAGCTGGAGCATTCGTCCGTGATGGCGACCGGATCAAACCGGTAGAAGCCCAGACCACTGCGTCCAACTGACTGAGGGAATGATATGAATTTCTCTGCATGGTCAATCCGCAACCCGATTGCGCCGCTTCTGGGCTTTGCGCTGTTGATGTTCCTCGGCATGCAGGCGTTTTACGCCCTGCCGATCACCCGTTTCCCCAATATCGACGTTCCCGTCGTTTCCGTCACCGTGACCCAGAGCGGCGCATCGCCGTCGGAACTGGAAATGCAGGTGACGAAGGAGATCGAGGACGCTGTTGCCGCGATCAGCGGCATCGATGAAATCCAGTCGACCGTGGTGGACGGGCAGTCGACCACGACGGTGATGTTCCGCATTGAAAAGCCGACTGAAGAGGCTGTTCAGGACACCAAGGACGCCATCGACAAGATCCGCAGCGACTTGCCGGCTGATATCGAAGAGCCGATCGTCACCAAGATCGACGTCGAGGGGCAGGCAATCCAGACCTTTGCGGTTTCCTCGCCCAACATGACGCTGGAAGAGCTGTCCTGGTTCGTGGATGACACGATCAAGCGCTCGCTTCAGGGCAAGTCTGGCGTCGGCAAGGTTGACCGCTATGGCGGCGCAGACCGCGAAGTGCGTGTCTCCCTCAACCCGGCCAAGCTGGACGCCTATGGCATCACCGCCACTGAGGTGAACACGCAGCTTCGTGGCACCAATATCGATCTCGGTTCTGGTCGCGGCCAGATCGGCGGCAACGAGCAGACGATCCGCACGCTGGGCGACACGCGCAACGTGGCAGACCTCTCCAATACGACCATTGCGCTTTCAGGAGATCGTTTCGTCAAGCTCTCCGAACTCGGCACCGTGACCGACACCTATGAAGAGCCGAAATCCTTCTCGCGCTTCAACGGCAACCCGGCCGTTACCTTTGCGGTGTTCCGCGCCAAGGGTGCCAGCGAAGTATCCGTTGCCGAAACGGTAGCCGAAAGTCTCGACCAGGTCCGCAAGGACAATCCGGATGTTTCTATCCAGATGGTCGATGATGCGGTCTATTTCACCTACGGCAACTACGAAGCAGCACTCCATACGCTGATTGAAGGCGCGATCCTCGCCGTCATCGTGGTCTTCCTCTTCCTGAAGAACTGGCGCGCCACCCTGATCTCGGCTGTCGCCTTGCCGTTGTCAGCGATCCCGACGTTCTGGATCATGGACATGTTGGGCTTTTCGCTCAACCTCGTCAGCTTCCTGGCTTTGACACTCGCCACGGGTATTCTCGTCGACGATGCCATCGTGGAAATCGAAAACATTGCCCGCCACATCAAGATGGGCAAAACGCCTTACCGGGCAGCGCTCGAGGCAGCGGATGAAATCGGCCTTGCGGTGATTGCGACCAGCTTCACCATCATCGCCGTCTTCGTGCCCGTGTCCTTTATGCCCGGCATACCCGGCCAATACTTCATTCAGTTCGGCCTGACGGTTGCCTTCTCCGTGTTCTTCTCACTGATGGTCGCACGCCTGATAACGCCATTGATGGCCGCTTATCTGATGCGTGCCGAAGACGCGATGGACGACCACCACGACAATGATGGCAGGCTGATGAAGGCCTACACGCGCATGGTCACAGCCACCACCCACTATTGGTGGTCACGCTATCTGACCTTGCTGGGTGCCATCGCTTTCCTCGTCGGCTCCGTCTTCCTTCTCAGCGGCGTTCCCGGCAGCTTCCTGCCGCCGGATGATGCTTCGCGTGTGACGTTGTCCATCGAGTTACCACCAAACGCGACACTGGATGAGACCGACCGCACGACGACAGCCATCTATCACGCCATCCGCGACATCAATGGTGTGGAGAGTGTCTTCGTTCTTGGTGGCGCGTCGCCCAAGGGTGATCTCGAACTACGCCGGGCAACCGTCAACGTCATTCTCCAGCACCTCGATCATTCACTCGTCAAAATGTTGGTGAACAAGGGGCTGGGCTCAATCCCGCTGATTGGCCAATACCTTCCCAAGGTCGAAGAAACCGGACGCACACGCCCGCAATGGGATGTCGAACGCGATATCTTCGCAAAGGTGAACGCTATCCCGGATGTCCGGATCATCAAGCTGAACGACCGTGCGGAACGTGAACTGAGCTTCAACTTCCTGTCCAAGAACGAACAGGATCTGAACGACGCCGTTGGCGTGCTGGAATCGCATCTGAGAGGATCGCCCATCCTCGCCAATGTCAGCTCGGAAGGCGCTCTGCCACGTCCTGAACTGCAGATCCGCCCACGCAAGGATGAAATTGCTCGCCTCGGCATTACGCCGCAGCAGATTTCTCAGACGGTACGCGTGGCAACCATCGGCGATATCGATGCGCAGCTTACCAAGATCTCTCTCGACGATCGGCAGATCCCGATCCGCGTGCAGGCGTCGCTTGATACCCGCCGTGATCTGGCAACCATCCGGGCGCTGAAGATCAAGACGGCATCAGGTTCTCTGGTCCCGCTCTACAGCGTCGCCGATATCGACTATTCGGAAGGTCCAAGCTCGATCAAGCGCAACGACCGTAACCGCGTTGTCTCTATCGGCTCCGATGTTCCCTTCGGTACCGCTCTTGATACCTCGACAGCCGAATTCAAGCGCATCGTTGAAGAGACAAGGCTGCCGCCGACCGTCCGTCTCGCGGAAAGTGGCGATGCCAAGGTGCAGGGAGAAATGCAGCAAGGCTTCGTCAATGCCATGCTGCTCGGTCTGATGCTGGTGCTGGTGGTGCTCATCCTTCTCTTCAAGGATGTGATCCAGCCCTTCACCATCCTGTTCTCGTTGCCGCTCGCCATCGGTGGCGTAGCGGTAGCGCTCATCATCACGCAGAACGCACTGTCGATGCCCGTTCTGATCGGCATTCTGATGTTGATGGGTATCGTCACGAAAAACGCCATCCTGCTGGTGGACTTCGCCATCGAGATGCGCCGACACGGTATGGAGCGGGTTCAGGCCATGGTCGAAGCGGGCCGCAAGCGCGCCCGCCCCATCATCATGACCTCGATTGCCATGTCGGCCGGCATGTTGCCATCAGCGCTTGGTGTCGGCGAAGGCGGCTCGTTCCGTGCACCTATGGCCATTGCCGTGATTGGTGGCATCATCGTCTCGACCGTGCTTTCGCTGATCGTCGTGCCCGCGTTCTTCCTGATCATGGACGACCTCTCGCGCCTGCTCGCTCATCTCTTCGGCCGCTTCGTCGGCAAGAAGGAGCACGAGGACCCTGCACTGTCCAACGAGGAACTGTCGGGCATCGCCCGTGAAAACAGTCTGGCACTTTCTTCCCTGGAGGCGCGCGTCGCCAATATGGAGAAGGGTGGAGCAGAAAAACCGGGTGACAAGGGCGGAAAGATATTACGTCTGCCGCCATTGGCTGCCGAATAAATCAAAGACGACGCCGGGCCCAAAACCCGGCGTTTTCATTTTGCGGTCCGGCAAAAAAATCGAACGAATGTGACAGGCACGTCCGCCATTTGATCGAAATCAATTCCCTTTCCTCCATAGCTGCTAGTTTCATCGGCATCGGAAATTGCCGGTCGAGGGACGATGCGATGAACCTTTTTCAAACAAGCGTCGGGGAGCGGGAACAAACAGGCTTCCGCGTTGCTTCGAACAACCCGGCAAACGGGTTGGGCGGGGGCCGCAGGGATATGAACAAGACAGTCAAGCTCAGCAACAAGGACCGTAACATCCTGCTGCGCGCGCCGTTGCTCGGTATTGCCGATGACGCTGCGGCCTTGCGGCTGATAGACGCCGCATCCGTAGCAAGCGCCACCGCACGCCATATCATTTTCAAGGAAGGCGAGAGCGCACAGCACTTCTACTGCGTGCTGACGGGATATGTGCGCCTTTATCGACTGGACCGGCATGGTCGAGAAGCCGACATTCGCATTTGCGGCCCGGGAGACACATTCAACGAATGCCTGATCTTCGGTAGCGACAGCTACCGCTTCAACGCGCAAGCGGCCGAAACCACCACACTCGCCCGTTTTGATCTGGAGAGGATCAGGTTCCTAGTCGATCAGGAACCGGCAATCGCCAAGGCCATCATGCGATGCTTGTCCAACAACGCGCTTGGCAGCATGGAATGTATCGCCAATGATCGCTTGCAGACTGCGCCGCAGCGCGTCGCCCATTATCTCGTGACCCACGGCCCTCGTGATGCCGCATCCTTTTCGCTGCGCCTGCCCTTCCAGAAGAGCCTGCTCGCCGGCAAGCTTGGCCTTGCTCCGGAAGCGTTGTCGCGCGCCTTCTCGTCGCTCAAGAAGGCAGGCGTGACCGTCAGAGGGCGCATCGTGCAGGTCAACGACGTCGCAGCGCTGAAACAAATCTAGAGTTCTTCGGGGGAGGACGAAGGGCGGGATACCGAAAGGTGTCCCGCCTTGCTTTTGTCGCTACCCGTCAGTACGCAATGAAACGATACGCGTCGTTCTCACGGGTGACGTGGAAAAACCCGCCCAGATGACCACCGGACACCAGCCAACCGTTCTCGGCAGCATCGTTCAGCGCTGTGAGGCGTGTGTCATAGGCAAGCTGCGGATCGATATCGTAAATGAAACCAATGGCCGGATCGGCAGCCTGAAGATCAGTGCTGTGCAGAACATCGCCCCACAGCAACAGCTTGCTTGCCCCTTCGCCAATCAGGTAGCCCGTTTGACCTGGCGTGTGTCCAGGCAAGGAAATTGCCTCGATCCCATCGGCAATGCGCCCCGTCGGTATCGGTCTCACCATTTGCCCGCAGATATCGAGAATTCGGGCCGCGATATCGAAGGCGCCTTGCCGCGCGGGTGGAAGCTTCTGGCGCTCACCTTCATTCGTGAAAAAAGCGAGATCCGCTTCTGGAATCCATATTTCCGCATTCGGAAAATAAGGAGCGCTCCCATTGAACAGGCCAAGCGCATGATCGCCGTGGATATGCGTCAGCAGGATACGTTTGATGTCCTTCGGTTCAATGCCCGCCGCAATCATCGCAGCACGTGCGTGTCCGTAACTGTCACCCCACGCGGTTCCACAACCGGCATCGACCAGCGACAAACCGTCTGAATCGGACAGAACGAAACAATTGACGTCGACATCCACAGTTTGGCCATCGAAGGCGGAAAGCGCCGTCTTCAGAGCCGCCTCTCCTTCACGATGAATGAGATGGTCAATCGGCGCCTTGTAGACGCCGTCGACGAACCGCAGGACCTCGTAGGGTCCGAAATGAAGCGCAGGCATTTTCTTACAGACCGCCCTGTTGTTTGAGGAAACCGACGATGCGGTCGACGCCGTCGCCCCGCTTCATGTCGGTGAAAACGAACGGCATTTCCTTGCGCATCCGTGTCGCATCACTTTCCATCACGCCGAGATCCGCGCCGACATAGGGAGCGAGATCCTTTTTGTTGATCACCAAAAGATCCGATCGGGTAATACCGGGCCCGCCCTTGCGAGGAATTTCTTCCCCTTGGCAAACGGAAATCACGTAGATGGTAATATCGGCAAGATCCGGCGAAAACGTCGCGGCCAGATTATCGCCGCCGGATTCAATGAAGATCACATCGAGATCGGGAAAGCGTTCATTCAAGCCGGCAATCGCCTGAAGATTGATTGTCGCATCCTCACGGATCGCCGTATGCGGGCAACCGCCGGTCTCGACGCCGACAATGCGCTCCGAAGGCAGTGCCTGCATGCGCACAAGAGCTTCGGCATCTTCCTTGGTATAGATGTCATTGGTGACGACTGCGACGGAGTAATCGGCGCTCATCGCCTTGCAGAGCTTTTCAGTCAGCGCCGTCTTGCCGGAACCGACCGGCCCGCCGATGCCGATGCGAAGCGGACCATTTCCCGATTTCATGATGTTGTTCCCTTCAAAATGCTTCGTTTTGTTTTACCTTAACGCGTCGCGCCACCGCTTCAAGGGCGCCATGCTGCACCGCACCAAACCACTGGTCATTTTATGAGCGGAAGAGCCGCGTCGTCTGTGTCTCGTGACGCATCGTCGCCGTGTCTGCGATAATCGTCGCGCTGCCGAGGTCGTCAAGCGTTGCGAGAGCCGCCCTCTTTGCCGTTTCCGCCACCCGCTTCTCACTCAACGCAAGGATGGAAACTCCATCGGTCTGCCCGGCAATACCGAGCCGGATGCCGGCCGAGACAACTTGCGACACACCTGAATGCAGGTAGGCAGCGATGGCGTCCACAAGCGGCACACCATGTGCGCCCGCCACAGCGCCAACGGTGATGGGATAAGGCGCCTGTTTCGGCAGGTGCTCGAAGACCGGATGCGGCCATGCGCGGGCAGCCGCGGCAAAAGCATTGCCGAGCAGCAGCGTCTCTCGATATCGCTCCGCGGAGCCTGCCAACGCCAGGGCAAGATCCGCCGTATCCTGCAAGACTGCGCCATCGCCGTAATGGCGCCAGCCATTGCTCAAGAACACGGCATCATTCCAGAGGGCTCCATGCGTCAGCAGAGTTTCCACCCAGTCACCGAGACTTGAAGCATCCCGCACCCTGCGATCCTCGACAGCTTTTTCCAAACCACCGGAGTAGGAAAAGGCCCCGACGGGAAACGCTGGCGACAGCCACGCCAGAAGACGCAACAAAGCGCCGACGTCACGATCGTCGCGCATGCCTCAGCCGTGGTCGTGGTGATGATGACCATGATCATGGTCATGATGGTGCCCGTGCGAATGGCCGCCATGGGCGTGGTAAGCGCCGCGAACCGGCTGGAACGGCTCTTCCACATCACGCACCGTGGCGCCGAGCCCCTCCAGCATCGCCCTGATGACATGATCACGCAGGATGAGAATACGCTCGTCCTCGATCTGCGCGGCCAGGTGACGGTTGCCGAGATGCCAGGCCAGTTCGATCAGATGAAGGCGATCCCTGGCCTTGATTTCAAAAAGCTTTTCATCGGCGGCACGAACCTCGACCAGATCGCCGTTTTCCACCACCAGCAGATCGCCGTGGGCAAACAGCACCGCTTCCTTCAAATCCAGCATCACCATTTCATCGTTCTGAAGATGCAGAAGCTTGCGGCGAAGATGACGCTGATCATGGGCAAGCGTCACGTAACCGGACGGCTCGTCTGCAGGGGTTCCGGCAGGAAGATAAGAGGTGACGCGCAGCATGATGGATCCATTCAGAAACAGTCTTGGGGCTCGATTTTTGGCGGATTGCGAAGCCAATTTCAAGGCACCATTATCGCCAAAAAGACAAAGGCCCGGCATTGCTGCCAGGCCCCGTCGAAAAGCTGGAAAACCGCAATCAGGCTGCAGCGCGCGCCTTGAGGCTTTCCAGAATGTTCTGCGGCGAGGAAACGCCGTAAGGATCGGATTCGCAATTGTCCGAATAGCCTTCTTCCTCAAACCACTGCTCAACGACACCGTCGTTAATGACAGCAGCGTAGCGCCAGGAGCGCATGCCGAAACCGAGGTTGTCCTTGGCGACCAGCATGCCCATCTTGCGGGTGAACTCACCCGAACCATCAGGAATGACCTTGACGTTTTCGAGGTTCTGACCCTTGGCCCATGCATTCATCACGAACGCATCGTTGACCGACAGGCAGTAGATTTCGTCAACGCCGAGCGCACGGAAATCGCCTGCCAGCTTTTCGAAATCGGGAAGCTGGAAGGTCGAGCAAGTCGGCGTGAACGCACCCGGCAGCGAGAAGAGAACAACCTTCTTGCCCTTGAAGTAATCGTCCGAGGTCATGTCCTGCCAACGGAACGGGTTCGGGCCGCCAACGGCCTCGTCGCGAACGCGCGTGCGGAAGGTAACGGCGGGCACTTTCTTGCCGAGCATGTCTGATCTCCTTGTCTGGCGTTATGGCGCGGCAGAGCTTGGGAACAATCCGCGCGGAATTTATGGGCTTCGCTTATCGCAAAACCTGCTGCGATGCAGCAGAAAAAACGCAAAAATCGTCCACCGGACAACTGCTATGCACAATTGTCATCCCTGCGAACGACCGAGCCCGCAAAATTCCTCAGAACAGGAAATAACGCTGCGCCATTGGCAAAACCGTCGCCGGTTCGCAGGTCAGCAATTCTCCATCGGCACGCACTTCATAGGTCTCCGGGTCTACCTCGATATGCGGGGTCAGCGAATTGTGGATCATCGATGCCTTGGAGATACCACCACGAACGTTCTTTACCGCCAGGAGCTTCTTGGCGACACCGAGACGCTGGGCGAGACCGGCATCAAGCGATGCCTGCGACACGAATGTGACGGAAGAGTTGGTGCGCAGCTTGCCGTAAGCGGCAAACATCGGCCGGTAATGCATCGGCTGCGGCGTCGGGATCGAAGCATTCGGATCGCCCATGGGCGCCGCCGCAATCGAACCGCCCAAAAGAACCATATCCGGTTTCACGCCGAAGAACGCCGGGTTCCACAATACCAGGTCGGCGCGTTTGCCGACCTCGATCGAACCGATCTCGTGGGAGATACCGTGTGCGATGGCCGGGTTGATGGTGTATTTCGCGACATAGCGACGAACGCGGAAATTGTCGTTCTCGCCGGTTTCTTCCTTGAGGCGGCCACGCTGGCGCTTCATCTTGTCGGCCGTCTGCCAGGTGCGGATTGCCACCTCGCCGACACGGCCCATGGCCTGGCTGTCGGAGGAAATGATCGAAAATGCGCCGATATCGTGGAGGATATCTTCAGCGGCAATGGTTTCCTTGCGGATTCGGCTTTCGGCGAATGCGATGTCTTCCGGGATAGATGGCGACAGGTGGTGGCAGACCATCAGCATGTCGAGATGCTCCGCCAGCGTGTTGACCGTATAGGGCCGCGTCGGATTGGTCGAAGACGGAATGACGTTCGGATTGCCGCACACCTTGATAATATCGGGCGCGTGACCGCCGCCCGCACCTTCGGTGTGGAAGGCGTGGATGGTGCGGCCCCGGATGGCGGCAACCGTATCTTCAACGAAACCGCTTTCGTTCAGCGTATCGGTATGGATCATGACCTGCACGTCGAAAGCATCGGCAACCGTCAGGCAGTTATCGATGGCCGCGGGCGTTGTACCCCAGTCCTCATGCAGCTTCAGCGAAGAGGCACCAGCCAGAATCATTTCCTCGAGCGGCGCAGGCAGAGAGGCATTGCCCTTACCGGCCAGCGCGAGGTTCATCGGGAATGCATCGAAGCTTTCGATCATGCGCTCGATGTGCCATGCGCCGGTGCAGGTGGTGGCAAGCGTACCATGTGCGGGACCGGAGCCGCCCCCCAGCATGGTCGTGACGCCGCTCATCAGCGCTTCTTCGATCTGCTGCGGGCAGATGTAATGGATATGCGCATCCATGCCGCCGGCCGTCAGTATCTTGCCTTCGCCCGCAATCGCCTCGGTCGAAGGGCCGACAATAATCGTTACGCCCGGCTGGGTGTCGGGGTTGCCCGCTTTGCCGATAGCATGAATGCGACCGTCCTTGAGGCCGACGTCTGCCTTGTAGATCCCGCTATGATCGACGACCAGGACATTGGTGATGACGGTATCAACCGCCCCTTCCCCACGCGTCGCCTGGCTCTGTCCCATACCGTCGCGAATGACCTTACCACCGCCGAACTTTACTTCCTCGCCATAGGTCGTGAAATCCTTCTCGACCTCGATAAACAGTTCGGTATCGGCAAGACGAACCTTGTCACCGACGGTCGGGCCAAACATGCTGGCATAGGCGGCACGGGAAATCTTGTAAGGCATGGGCTCAGGCTCCTTCAGACGCGGAGAAAATCGATGTATCGGAAATTCGGATCAGTCGTCCCTCACGGGTGAGGGCATCGACCAGTTGTCGTTCGGCGGCAAATGGGTGCAGGCTCCAGCCTTCATGGCCGAAACCGGCAATCGCAACCTCATCATCGGAGGTTCGGCTCTCTTCCAGAACATGCGCGATGGCAACCATGCCGCTGCTCGGGCAGACGTAAGGTTCGGGCAAATAGGCCTGCAAGGCCGCATCCAACCGCTCGTGAACGGTACGCGGGATAACAATATGGGCCTTGCCGGCTTCCTCAGCGAAGGCCGCAAAACCAGCGCTATAATCGGCACAGAAATCGGCCAGTTCCGGCCAGTTCTTCAAGATCTCGGGTTCCATGTCGGAAAATTTCGCCGGATCGCGAACCGACCAGATCGCAGATGCCTGTTTTACGCTGTCATTGTTGCGCCACTCGGCGCTTTCCGTCATCGCCTTACCGGGACGACCGGTGTTGCAGACGGCAACAATGTCGGTACGATTGCCACCCGATCCGACTGAACGGCAATCGTTGAAGCGGATGACCACGTCGGAAAGGTCGATAAAATCGGCCGCTCCGCGTGGTATCTCTCCGTTTCCAACGATCATGATGCGCCGCGCCATAACGTCAGAAACCTTCCGAAAGCTGGCGCAATTCCGTGGCCCGTTCACGGCTCATATCGGCGAGGCAGGAGGCAATCAGCATCGGCTCCATCGTTCCGCCTCGGGCCTGAAACCCATGGAAATCACAATTGGCATCACGGAACGCAACCCAGGCACGCTGCGCGGCAACAAGGGCTTCGGTCGCACCTTTTCCGGCCGCATCGGCAGCCTTGTCGCGCTCGGCAAGCACCTTGCGCAGCTTCTGATATTCGGCGTTCAGTTCCTTGTCGGCCTTGTCGTAGTCCTGCCCGGCGCACATGGTCATGGCGCTTTGCGTTTGCGGAGCGGTACAATCAAGCGCTTCCTCAGCCATAGCAGGCAAGGATGCACCATCGACAACGAACAACATCGTGGTTACGGCAAAGCCGTGCATCAAACGTTTCATGGCTTTCACCTCACAACGAGGCGCCATCATACGCCTGCGGTTTCAACGCGCGCGGATCGACTCCATCGAGACAATTCGCGTTGACTGCCACCATCGGAGTTCCATCCGGCCCGTCAGCGTAAGCAAAACTTTCGATCCCGCAGGTCGAACAAAAGAGATGATGGATATGATGCTTGTTGAAGAGATATTCCGTCAGCTTGCCTTCGCCAGAAAGCAGGGTGAACTTGTCCTTCGGCGCAAAAGCGAGCGTGGAACCGAGGCGCTTGCAGCGCGAGCAGTTGCAGACAACAGTGTGGTCAAGATCGGCATCAACCTCGAAGCTGACCGCACCGCACTGGCAACTTCCATGATAATGAGCGGTCGCCATCTCAGAGTTTCCCCATGACCTGCTGGCGGAAACCGTACACTTCCCGTTTCCCCGAAAGCGGAACCAGCGTAACCTCGCGTTTCTGGCCAGGCTCGAAACGAACCGCCGTGCCGGCAGGAATATCCAGCCGCATACCGCGAGCCTTGTCGCGATCAAAGGCGAGACCAGCATTGGTTTCCGCGAAATGATAATGACTGCCGACCTGCACCGGGCGGTCGCCCGTATTGGCGACAGCAATCGTCACGGTCGGTTGACCGGCGTTGAGTTCAATGGTGCCTTCAGCGGCAATGACTTCGCCTGGTATCATGGTGTTCCCCTTTTTGTCTCAAGCGACTTTTTATTTCAGGCCGCCCGAACCGGCATACAACCTTCCGCCTTCAAAACACGTTTGGTCGAGGCCGGATTGTTGACAAGCTTGGCGGCGGGACGAATTGGTCTGCGAACCAGTTCACCACCGCAGTTCGGGCAGATGCCGGAGAGAGTGCCGGCCGCGCAATCGGCGCAATAGGTGCATTCGAAAGAGCAGATCATCGCGTCCGGGCTCTCTGGCGGGAGATCGCGATCGCAGCATTCGCAATTAGGCCGAAGTTCCAGCGCCATGGCGCCTCCTTATCGAATGGGTTCGTGCACTGTCACGAGCTTGGTGCCATCGGGAAACGTCGCTTCCACCTGCACATCGTGGATCATTTCCGCAATGCCTTCCATGACCTGAGCGCGCGAAATCACATGCGCACCGGCCTCCATCAAATCCGCCACGGCCCGGCCATCACGCGCGCCTTCCACAACGAAATCGGTAATCAGCGCAATGGCTTCCGGATAGTTCAGCTTCACGCCGCGTTCCAGCCGGCGCCGTGCCACCATGGCGGCCATGGAAATCAGAAGCTTGTCTTTTTCTCGAGGGCTAAGGTTCATCGTCGTCCCAAAATATGAAGCTTTACAGATTCCAGACTTTCGGCACTGACGCGCCATTTCGCAAGAGCGAAATGACCGGGAAGAGTATTTTTCTGAGCGAGAAGCCGTCGGTTGCCGAAACGCGGATGACAAGCTTGCCCTGCCACTCACTCGCCCCGCCATGATCGCCAATGATGTCGCGGATTTTTGTCAGGTAAGATTCGGCAAGCGGACCGATATAGAGGATCGTTGCGAAGGCGACCTGGCCGGACAGCACGGCAGCTTTGGCCGTCAGGTCAGCAATATCGCCATCAAGCAGCAATTCCTCGGCATGAACGAGCTGTCCGCCATGGCGAATGCGCCAGCGGTCACGGAAAAGGCCAGTATTCATGGCCTCTCCCATCGCCTGGCGACCGAGCAGCACGGCCTCGACGGCTATGAACTCGGCGGATGCGTCAATATCCGCTTCCAGCCTGCGGGTCAGCGATGACTGATCGAAAAGGATGGTTTCCTGCGGCAGCCAGTGAAGCTTTGCACCTGGGCCTGCAGACATGCGGGCGGTGACGGCAGCAGTGCCCGACGATGCCTTGTAGACTTTTTCGCAGGCCTGGGTCGTCACCACCAGCGACGTGCCTCCAGCGGCTACCGCTTGCCATTCGATCTGGTCGCCACCCGTCAGGCCACCGGAAGAATTGATGAGGATTGCCTCGATCTCGTTCGAAAACGTATCCGGCAAGCGGATCTTGGCGCAGCCTTCCTGAAACAGTTCGTCAAGACGGCTGCGTCCTTCGACTGCCTTTGTTACAATGCGTCCTCGCCCGCGGGCGCGTTGTTGAGGGGCATGTTCACTGCCTTGCTGGCCGGAAGGGCGGATGCTTTGCTGCTCTGACTGCACGATGTCTCCGGGGTGGTTGCGGAAGCGGTAACCACCTTCGCAACGCAGTCTTTTTTCACGACCGCATCCACCACCAGTTGCCCTTCCGTATTACGGAAGAAATCCCACATTCTTTCAGCCGCATCAACCGTCCGCGTCACCTCGCCTGTGGGCATTTTGCGCTCGACCGCAGCTTCGGCCTTGACCGTCGGGGTCGGCTCGCTGGCGCCCGGCTTGCGGGTCACGATGGCGGATGCCGCCAGCACTTCCGCTTTCATGGTCGCGCGCGGCCAGGCATGGTCCCAATTGTCGATGACATAGGAATGGATACGCGCGCCAGACTTGCATACGTCATAGGAATTGACGATGAAACTTTCACCGGACTTGCTCTTTGCGCCGCCCTTGCAGCCATCCAGCTCCGCCCAGCGTTTCAGCGCCGTTTCACCACCATATTGCCAATAGGCCTTCCCACCGCCCTGATAAGGGTTGGCCGGGTCCTTGGTTCCCGCAAACGCAATGATCGACATAGGCCGGGCAGGCTTGCAGCTTGCCGCATCTGGCGCCCATTTGCCCTCTGCCTCTACCGGATAACCGGCGCGCAGCGACGCGACAAATCCTGCGGCCGAAAAATCGTTGCTGCCATTGCAGAGGAACTGCGACAGCATGCGTCCGCCACCGGAGTAACCCGAACCGAAGAAACGCTCCTCGTCGACGCAGAACTTGCCCTTCACCATGGCGATCGCATCGTTGATGTAGGAGACTTCATCCAAGCCGCCGGGACGTTTCGTAACACCGGGAACATTCCAGGCATGGGTGCCCGGCAACTCGCCATTCAGGCTGCCCTGCAATGCAACGACGACAACACCGTCACGCTCGGCCAGTTTGTCCCAGCCACTGCGGTCAAGCTGACCATTCGCGTTGCTGTTGGAACCGTGAAAATCGAAAACCACCGGCAGCGGTTTGTTTCCATCATAAGCGGATGGAACAAAATAGACACCCTGGCGTTCTGCGCCATTGGACAGGATGGAAAAGTCATGTCGACCCGGTTTCATACCGGGTCCGGGAACCTGACCGCAGGTCGACGCCGACGCTGCGACACCTGTGCTTGCGCAAATCGCAAGACCGATGGCGAGAGTACGAACAGAGCGGAACAGCCGGGCGGACCGGACAACTGCAAAGTCTAGATTCATTGACACGCCTTTATTGGGCACAGTTCCCCGACGATACGTCGGACGTGCGTGGAATGTAAGGGATCAACTGTCGCAGCGTGCGAATAGACTATCTCTGTGTCTCGCATGCAGCATTTGCGCTGCCAATAACACAGGCTGTTCTTCAATAAAATGCAAAAATTGCGCATGAAAGCTATGCAGAGCTGCATAGTCTTTCAAAATATTAATCGCCCGTTTGTATAGCGTGATCAGCGGGCGATGATCTCAAGGCAACTTTATACTGTCAGGTGACGTCGTGCTTCCGGCGTATCCAGCGTCTCAGCCAACCCTTCATGCACGATCTCGCCGCGATCCATGATATAGACATAGTCGGCAAGCTCACGGCAGAAGTCGAGATATTGCTCGACCAGCAGGATTGCCATACCGGTGCTGTCGCGAAGATATTTGATCGCCCGGCCGATATCCTTGATGATCGACGGCTGAATGCCTTCGGTCGGTTCGTCCAGCACAAGGATCTTCGGACGTGTTACCAGCGCCCGGCCGATGGCGAGCTGCTGTTGCTGCCCCCCCGACAAATCCCCTCCGCGTCTGGAAAGCATGGATTGCAGGACAGGAAACAGACTGAAAATATCGTCGGGAATGAAGCGCTCCTTGCGCGGCAACGGCGCATAGCCGCTTTCGAGATTTTCCTGAACGGTCAACAGCGGGAATATTTCGCGCCCTTGCGGAACATAACCGACACCGCGCTTGGCCCGCTGGTAGGGAGCAAGACCGTTCAGTGTTTCACCGCCGAAGCTGATCGATCCGGCGCTGATGGCGTGTTGACCGGTGACGGCCCGCAACAGCGAACTTTTCCCGACCCCGTTACGTCCCAGAACGCAGGTGATCTTGCCCATTTCCGCATTGAGCGAAATGCCGCGCAACGCCTGGGCTGCGCCATAGTGAAGATTGATGTTTTCGACGTTCAGCATATCAGCGCCCCAGGTAGTTCTCGATCACCTTGGGATCGTTCGAGACAAAGTCGATCGATCCCTCGGCCAGCACGGAGCCTTCAGCAAGGCATGTGACTTTCACGCCGAGCTCACGAATGAAACCCATGTCGTGTTCAACCACGACCACCGACCGCGTCTTTGCGATCTCCTTCAGGAGCACGGCTGTTTCGGCCGTTTCCGCATCGGTCATGCCTGCAACCGGCTCATCCACCAGAAGCAGTTTTGGCTCCTGTGCCAGCAACATACCGATCTCGAGCCACTGTTTCTGACCGTGCGAAAGATTGGCCGCCAGGTCGTTGCGACGATGTCCAAGACGCACTGTCGCAAGGATTTCCTCGATACGCGCCTTGTCCTCATCCGTCAGCCGATAGAACAGCGTGGCGAACACACCGCGCTTGCGGTTCAGCGCCAGTTCCAGATTGTCCCAGACCGTATGGCTTTCGAACACGGTCGGTTTCTGGAATTTTCGCCCGATACCGAGCTGCGCGATATCCGCCTCGTCTTTCTTCGTCAGGTCAACGCTGTCTTCGAAAAGCACAGTGCCTGTGTCAGGGCGGGTCTTGCCGGTGATGATATCCATCATCGTCGTCTTGCCGGCACCGTTCGGGCCAATGATGGCGCGAAGCTCGCCGGGCTCGACCACGAAGGACAGGGAGTTCAGTGCCTTGAAGCCATCGAAGGATACGGAAACGCCATCGAGATAAAGCAGGCTTTTCGAACGGTTTTCGGAAATCGTGTTCATATCAACCTCACTCCGCAGCCTGCTGCGCGACTGCTGCGGCGTCATCGTTGCCCGCGTCGCTTTCGCTCTGCCGCTTTGCAACCAGACGCTTTTCCCGCCGCCCGGCCAAGTAATGCTGGATGGTGCCAACGATGCCCTTGGGGAAGAACAATGTGACTGCGATGAAAAGACCACCGAGCGCAAACAGCCAGAATTCAGGAAATGCACCGGTGAAATAGCTCTTGCCGCCATTGACCAGCACCGCACCGATGATCGGCCCGATCAAGGTCCCGCGACCACCGACGGCAGTCCAAACCACCACTTCGATGGAGTTGGCTGGAGAAAACTCACCGGGATTGATGATGCCGACCTGCGGCACGAACAATGCACCGGCGATGCCGGCGATCATCGCCGAGACGACGAAGGTGAAGAGCTTGATGTTCTCGACACGAAAGCCGAGGAAACGGACGCGGCTTTCCGCATCGCGCACACCGACCAGCACCTTGCCGAACTTGGAATTGACGATGCCGGCTGCGATCAGCAGCGAAACCGCCAGCATGATCGCCGTCATCGCAAAGAGTACGGCGCGCGTACCATCCGCCTGCACCGAAAAACCGAGGATATCCTTGAAATCCGTCAGGCCGTTATTGCCGCCGAAGCCCATGTCGTTGCGGAAAAAGGCAAGCAACAACGCGTAGGTCATGGCCTGTGTGATGATCGATAGATAGACACCGTTGACACGGCTGCGGAAGGCAAACCAACCGAACACGAAGGCAAGCAGCCCAGGCACAACCAGCACCATCAGCGCTGCGAACCAGAACATGTCGAAGCCATGCCAGAACCAGGGCAGTTCCTTCCAGTTCAGAAATACCATGAAGTCGGGCAGCACGGGATGACCATAAACACCGCGGGTGCCGATCTGGCGCATCAGATACATGCCCATGGCGTAACCGCCGAGCGCGAAAAAGGCGGCGTGGCCAAGCGAAAGAATGCCGCAGTAGCCCCACACCAGATCGAGCGCCAGCGCCAGCATCGCATAGGCGAGATATTTGCCGAGCATCGACATGATATAAGTCGGTACATGCAGCGGGTGATCTGCAGGCAAAAGCAGGTTTGATGCCGGAATGAGCAGCGCGACGGCCAGAATGATGCCGATGGCGATGGAGATGCGCCGGTCGAGCGCTTTGATGAGGAAGCCGGTAATCATGCTTCGATTGCCCTTCCCTTGAGTGCGAAGAGACCGCGCGGCCGCTTCTGGATGAACAGGATGATGAGGACGAGCACGAGGATTTTACCGAGCACCGCACCGACAGTCGGCTCCAGGAACTTGTTGAAGACCCCAAGCGACAGCGCGCCAACCAGCGTACCCCAAAGATTGCCGACGCCACCAAACACCACCACCATGAAGCTGTCGATGATGTAGCTCTGGCCAAGGTTCGGCGACACATTGTCGATCTGAGAGAGAGCAACCCCGGCAAGCCCGGCGACCCCTGATCCGAGCGCAAAGGTAAAGGCATCGACCCAGGGGGTCTTGATACCCATCGATGATGCCATACGGCGGTTCTGGGTCACGGCACGCATTTCGAGCCCGAAGGACGAACGCTTCAGCAACATGAGCAGCGCGAAAAACACCGACAGCGAGAAGGCGACGATCCACACGCGGTTCCAGGTGAAGTTCAGATAACCGATGCTGAAGGAGCCGGACATCCAGCTCGGGCTGCCAACTTCACGGTTGGTCGGGCCGAAGATGGAACGCACACCCTGTTGCAGGATAAGCGAAATACCCCAGGTCGCGAGAAGCGTTTCGAGTGGACGCCCATAGAGGAACCGGATGACACCGCGTTCCATGACCAGGCCGATGGCACCAGTGACAAGAAACGCAACCGGAAGCGCAATTGCCAACGACCAATCGAACAGGCCAGGAAAACTGGAGCGGATGACGTCCTGCACCATGAAGGTCGAATAAGCGCCAATCATCACCATTTCGCCATGCGCCATGTTGATGATGCCCATCACACCAAAGGTGATGGCAAGACCGATCGCCGCGAGCAGCAACACGGAACCGAGCGACAGACCGTACCAGACGTTCTGAACATTATCCCAAAAGGCCAGCGAGCCTTCGATGCCCGCAATCGCAGCATCGATATCGGGTTTCAGGCTTGCATCAACGGAAGATGATGCGGCCATGAGAATGCTGATTGCATCGCGACCGCCAATGTTCTTGATGGTTTCGATCGCGGCCTTCTTCTGGTCGGCGGGACGGTCTGAGGAGAGCAACGAAACCGCTCTCGCCTCTTCCATGCGGGCGCGCACCTCTGCATCCGTTTCCTTGGCGAGGGCGGCATCGAGCAATTCGAGATTTTCTGCACTTGGCGCTTTCAGGACCGCGTCCGCTGCTGAAAGCCGCACGGATTTCTCCGGGCTCAGCAGCGTCAGACCGCCAAGTGCCGCGCGAATGACGCGGCGCAGATTGTTGTTGACCTTGACCTTGGTAACGGCGGCCTTGGGGGCTTCACCGGCACTCTCGCCGGAAAGCGGATCGATCAGTGTGAAATTTGGCCCCGTGGCCTTGACCATGAAGACTGCGTTGTCAGCCTTTCGCACATAGAGATCACCCGCGGCAAAGGCTTCAAGCGGAGCAACGACGCGCGGATCTCCGCTGGCGGCAATCTGGCCGATCAATGTTTCAGCCTGCTTGAAATCCGCCGTCCCGAGCGCATCGATCAGCGCTTTCGGCTCACTCTGCGCCGCCGCCGGCATGGCCAGACACATCAGCACGCCGATAAAGGTCAACACACGAAGAAACATAGTCCCAAGTCCCCCTTGGAAGCCCTCCCGTCTGGAAGGCAGCTTTACTTCTCTCCGCCATGCCGGAATTGATCCGGCAAACTCCGTTAGCCGCGCAGATGCACGGCTGCCGGGTTCCGGTCTGAAACCGGAGTGACGGCCCACGGCTCATGCCGCAGGTCATTGGAATGAGAGGCGCTTTGGCGCGCCTCTCTGCATGCATTCGAAATCAGATCAGCTGCCCTTGCCGCCGCACTTGCCAGTCGCAACGTTGAAGTTGCCGCAGGACATCGGCTTGCGCCAATCCGAGATCAGGTCCTTGGAGTCAGGCAGATAGTCCGACCACTCATCGCCGACCACGGCAGGCGTTTCCTGAACGACTTCGAACTGGCCATCAGCCTGAATTTCGCCGATCAGGACCGGTTTGGTGATGTGGTGGTTCGGCATGACGGTCGAGTAACCGCCTGAAAGGTTCGGAACCGAAACGCCGATGATCGAGTCGAGAACGGCGTCCGTATCGGTCGTACCGGCAGACTCGACTGCCTTCACCCAGGCATTGAAGCCGATATAGGCAGCTTCCATCGGGTCGTTGGTCACGCGCTTGTCGTTCTTGGTGAACGCATGCCAGGTCTTGATGAACTCAGCGTTGACCGGAGCGTCGACGGACTGGAAGTAGTTCCAGGCAGCCAGATGGCCGACCAGCGGCGATGTGTCGAGACCGGCAAGCTCTTCTTCACCCACGGAGAAGGCCACAACAGGAATGTCTTCGGCCTTGATGCCCTGGTTTGCGAGTTCCTTGTAGAACGGCACGTTGGCGTCACCGTTGATGGTGGAAACCACCGCGGTCTTCTTGCCTGCAGAACCGAACTTCTTGATGTCGGACACGATCGTCTGCCAGTCGGAATGACCGAATGGCGTGTAGTTGATCATGATGTCCTCTTCCTTGACGCCCTTGGACATCAGGTAGGCCTTCAGGATCTTGTTGGTCGTCTGCGGGTAGACATAGTCCGTACCGGCCAGAACCCAGCGCTCGACACCTTCGGTGTTGGCGAGATAATCAACGGCAGGGATGGCCTGCTGGTTCGGAGCGGCACCGGTGTAGAAGATGTTGCGCGAGGATTCCTCACCCTCGTACTGTACCGGATAGAAGAGAATGGAGTTCAGCTCTTCAAAAACCGGAAGAACGGACTTGCGCGACGAAGACGTCCAGCAACCGAAGACGGCGGCAACCTTGTCCTGGCTGATGAGCTGGCGAGCCTTTTCAGCAAACAGAGGCCAATCGGACGCAGGATCGACCACCACAGCTTCGAGCTTCCTGCCCAGAACGCCGCCCTTCTTGTTCTGCTCTTCGATGAGCATCAGCATGGCGTCTTTCAGCGTCGTCTCGGAAATTGCCATGGTGCCGGAAAGAGAATGCAGAACGCCCACCTTGATCGTGTCATCGGCAGCAAATGCGCCGTGGAACGCCGTGGTGGACAGAATGGCGCCGAGCAATGCGCCAGTCAGCGTTTTTCTAAATGTCATCGGAAGAACCCCTCTCCTTGTTTTAGCCTCTATGGGCATCGGCAGCGCTTGAGACCGCCGCTGGAGGAGACTATCGATCTCGCAGACGCGAAACCGTATACGTCAATTGACGTAGGTGGGGTGGCGAAAGGTGCAGCAACAAAAGACGAAGCCGCGCGACCGGAGGCCGCGCGGCTTACAAATGAAATCGGTTTAACTGCGATCAGGAGTTCGGTTTGTCGTTTCGCTCTTCGTCCCGGATCGCCTCGTCGTGATACCACGAGCCGAAATCGATGTGCGGCGCCCTTGCTTCTTCCTCAAGAGCACTCAAACCGCTCTTTCGAAACTTGGAAACGCCTGCGCGTCCGCCAACGGGGAATTGATAGATCGTTGCAGTCTCACGATGAAAGCCGGTCGCCATTTCGAACTTCTCACTTTCTTTGCATCGAAGCGCTTCGCTGTATGAAGCAAACTTCCGAGCCTCGGATTCGCTCCACTTGATTAAAAAAAAATCACGTTGCGAAAAATATAGGCATTAATCGCCGCTCCGGCAAGAAAAACCATTCCAGAAGCGCCGGATTTCAAGGCATTTGCCAAACGAACGAACGAACCGCCAATCTGTGCGCCGCAGCAGCCGTTCTGCAGCCGACGCCAGGCCTATGCATAAGAAATCACTCATGAATCATAAGGGGTGTTTTTGCTTGCTGCGGCGCAGCATTACGTCGGCGGCGATGTGGCATCGGCGTTTTCCAGATCGGCACCAGAAAGATTTTTCGAAAAAATCGGCAAACAACACCAATCTGGCACGCAACATGCATCTGTCATGGCAGCCCTTGATCGCGAGAGCGGCTTCCGGCGGCGAAAGCACCGGGGCCTCAAGGCTTCGCATTTTTACCTATGAGAGGTTCGTAATGACTAAGTTCAAACTCGAGTACATCTGGCTCGACGGGTACAAGCCGGTACCAAATCTGCGCGGCAAGACGCAGGTCAAGGAATTCGACGAATTCCCCACGCTCGAGCAGCTCCCGCTTTGGGGCTTCGATGGCTCGTCCACCCAGCAGGCTGAAGGCCATAGCTCGGATTGCGTACTGAAGCCTGTTGCGATCTACCCGGACCCGGCCCGCACGAACGGCGCTCTCGTCATGTGCGAAGTCATGATGCCTGATGGCGTTACGCCGCACTCTTCCAACAGCCGCGCAACCATCCTTGACGATGAAGACGCGTGGTTCGGCTTTGAGCAGGAATACTTCTTCTACCAGGACGGCCGCCCGCTCGGCTTCCCTGAGCAGGGTTACCCGGCTCCGCAGGGCCCGTACTACACCGGCGTTGGCTACAAGAACGTTGGTTCGGTTGCTCGCGAGATCGTTGAAGAGCACCTCGACCTCTGCCTCGAAGCAGGCATCAACCACGAAGGCATCAACGCCGAAGTGGCCAAGGGTCAGTGGGAATTCCAGATTTTCGGCAAGGGCTCCAAGCGCGCCGCCGACCAGATCTGGATCGCTCGTTACCTGCTTCTCCGTCTGTGCGAACAGTACGGCATCGACGTAGAATTCCACTGCAAGCCGCTCGGCGACACCGACTGGAACGGCTCCGGCATGCACTGCAACTTCTCCACGAAGTTCATGCGTGAAGTTGGCGGCAAGGAATACTTCGAAGCCCTCATGGCTGCGTTTTCCAAGAACTGGAAAGAGCACATCGACGTTTACGGCCCGGACAACCACCTGCGTTTGACCGGCAAGCACGAAACGGCTCCGTGGAACAAGTTCTCCTACGGCGTTGCTGACCGTGGCGCATCGATCCGCGTCCCGCACTCTTTCGTCAACAACGGCTACAAGGGCTACCTTGAAGACCGTCGTCCGAACTCTCAGGGTTGCCCGTACCAGATCGCTTCCATCGTTCTGAAGACGATCGCGGAAGTCCCGACAGCAAAGTCGGCTGCTGCCTGATAAACAAGAAATGGCGTCGTCTTCAAACAAGACGACGCCATTTTTGCGTCTTGCGCACACCGCCAACTCCTGGAGCGCCAGCGCTCATCGTTTTTCCTTAAAACAAGAGCACAAAAAGGCATCAGCCCTTTACGGAACAGCTCAATCGAACGGCTGAGCCACGAGGTGACCTTTCGCCAGTTCACTGCGGCAGCGTATCGTGCGCGCTGGAAAATTCCCGCAATACGGGCCCGCAATACAGGAAGGTGAACGATGAGCATTCTCCGGAAATTCTCCCTTGAAAACCGCACAGCGATCATCACCGGCAGCGGACGCGGCCTCGGCTTCGAAATCGCCAAGGCCTTTGCCGAAGCTGGCGCCCATGTCTGGCTGACTGGTCGCAGTGTTGAGACGCTGGAAACAGCGGTCAAGTCCCTTCGCGAAGCAGGCGGCAAGGCCGATTATGCCGCTTTCGACATTGCCGACACGGCGGCAGGCGGCAGTCTCGTTCGGCGCGTCGTGGACGAGGCCGGACATCTCGACATTCTCGTCAACAATGTCGGCGCACGCGACCGCCGCCCTCTGGCCGAGTTCAATGACGAGGATATTCTCGACCTTATCCGCACCGACCTTACCTCTTCCATTTCGCTGTCTCGCGATGCTGCCGAAGCGATGAAGGCAAAGGCTTACGGGCGCATCATCACGATCACCTCCATCCTTGGCTACATGGTCAGACCAGGAGACGCGATCTACCCCGTCGCCAAACAGGGCCTCACAGGTTTGATGCGCTCCATCGCTGTAGAGTATGGAGCGCAGGGCATCACCAGCAATGCAATCTCGCCTGGCATGTTCGCCACGGAAACCAACGCCGCACTTGCCGAGAACCCTGAAATGATCGCTTTTGCCAAGCTACGCGTCCCGCTGGAACGCTGGGGCAAACCTGATGAAATTGCCGGCGCGGCGCTGTTTCTGGCCAGCGACGCATCCTCTTTCGTCAATGGCCACGTATTGACGGTGGACGGCGGCATGTCGGTCCGGCTCTGACGCGGTATTCCCTTGCAAAAACGGCCCTTTCGCCCGAAAGTGCACAATTGAACATCACTTTCGAAAGAGCGCTGGTTTTTAGGCATGGCCGCACGGCAACGCATCATTCCCGTCAGGCGCGAATATAACCGTTGGGTCGCCAACCAGACGCTGGAAGACTACGCCCTGCGCTTCACGGCCAAAAGCGCGCGTCAGTTTTCGTCCAACCGCATCTCGCATACAGCCATCGGCGCGATTTCCTTTCTCGCGCTGGAGGCTATCGGCGGGGCCATCACCCTTTCCTACGGCACGACGAATGCCTTTTATGCGATTGTCGTCGCAGCAATCGCCATGCTCGCTGTTGGACTGCCGATCAGTCGCTACGCCATCCGCCATGGCGTCGACATCGATCTGCTGACGCGCGGTGCAAGTTTCGGCTACATCGGCTCAACGATTACCTCGCTGATCTACGCCGCCTTCACCTTCATGCTGTTCGCCATCGAAGCGTCGATCATGTCTGGTGCGCTGGAACTGGCACTCGGGATTCCGCTCTGGATCGGCTACATCATTTCGGCCGTCATGGTCATTCCGCTCGTCACCCACGGCGTGCGCCTCATCAGCCGTTTTCAGATCGTTACCCAACCCTTCTGGATCGTGCTGAACATCCTGCCGTTCATCTTCATCGCCGTCATGGACTGGGAGAAATTCGACCTCTGGCGTGCATTTTCCGGCATCCATCATGCCTCCGGACCGCCCGGAACCGTGGCTCCCTTCAACCTCGTCGAGTTTGGCGCAGCCTCTGCCGTCATTCTCGCGCTGATGTCACAAATCGGCGAGCAGGTGGACTTTTTGCGCTTCCTGCCCGCCGAAGGCCAGAGCCGGTTGCGTCACCGTATCGCTGTGTTCCTGGCCGGCTCCGGCTGGGTGCTCGTGGGCGTTCCGAAACTGCTGGCCGGATCCTTCCTCGTGGTCTTGACCTTCAGTTCCGGCATCTCCGTCGACCGTGCCGCCGATCCTGCGCAGATGTATCTGACTGCCTTCGGCTACATGATCCCCAATCACACGGCGGCAATGTTGCTCATGGTCGCCTTCGTCGTGGTGTCGCAGCTCAAGATCAATGTGATGAACGCCTACGCGGGCTCACTTGCCTGGTCCAACTTCTTTTCCCGCCTCACCCACAGCCATCCGGGCCGCGTCGTGTGGCTGGTGTTCAACGTGGCGATTGCCCTGTTGCTGATGGAACTCGGCATCTACCGTCTGCTGGAAGAAACCCTCGGCATTTTTTCCATCATCGCCATGGCCTGGCTATGTACCATTTCGGCCGATCTTTTCGTCAACAAGCCGCTCGGCCTCGCCCCGCCCGGTATCGAGTTCAAGCGCGCTCATCTCTACGATATCAATCCGGTCGGCGTCGGCTCTATGGCGCTTTCGGCGACCATTGCCTTGATGGCGCATTTTGGTGTGTTCGGTAGTGTCGTCGCCTCGCTTGCCCCCTACCTCACCCTGATTGTCGCGTTCATCGCTTCCCCACTGATTGCCTGGGGAACGAAAGGAAAATTCTACCTGGCCCGCAAACCACGGCAGAAGTGGCATGAGGAAAGCTCGATCACCTGTTCGATCTGTGAACATCCATTCGAGCCAGAAGACATGGCATGGTGCCCGGCCTATGCCGCACCCATCTGTTCGTTGTGCTGTTCGCTGGACAGTCGTTGCCACGATATGTGCAAGCCAAAGGCCAAGCTCAATTATCAGGTCGCCACCGTCGCGAAGTCCTTTCTGCCGGATGATCTGGTGGCAAAACTGGCGACGCGGCTCGGGCGATACGCCATGGCGGCCGCCATCGCCGTCACGACAATCGGCGTCATTCTGGCGCTGATCGCCCATCAGGTCGGCACCGCCTCTCCGGCAACGGCTGACGTGGTGAACCGCACCATCCTCATCGTCTTTTTCGTCTTCGCCGTCATTGCCGGGATCGTCTGCTGGTTCCTGGTTCTCGCCCATGACAGCCGGGTGGTGGCGGAAGAGGAATCGTCACGACAGAACACGTTGCTGCTGAAAGAAATCGCCGCACACAAAAAAACCGACGCCGCTCTTCAGGATGCCAAGGAAACGGCCGAAGCCGCGAACCGCGCCAAGAGCCGTTACGTGGTGGGCCTCAGCCACGAATTGCGAACACCTCTCAATGCCGTCCTGGGTTACGCGCAAATCCTTGAGCGCGACGAAACGATCCCGCCGCCACGTCAGTCCGCAATCAGGGTCATCAGGCGTTCCGCCGATCATCTGTCCGGTCTGATCGATGGTTTGCTCGACATTTCCAAGATCGAAGCAGGCCGTCTGCAGGTCTATTCCAACGAAATCAACATTCAGGATTTTCTCGACCAGATCGTCGATATGTTTCGCCCGCAGGCACAGGCAAAGAGCCTGGAGTTCAAGCATGAGCGCGCCCGCAGCTTGCCGCAATATGTCCGAACCGACGAAAAACGCCTGCGCCAGATCCTCGTCAATCTGCTTTCCAATGCCATCAAATTCACCGACGCGGGTGTCGTCACCTTTGATGTCGCTTATCGCAACCAGGTGGCAACCTTCACGGTAACAGATACCGGACGCGGCATTGCCGAAAAGGATTTGAGCCGCATCTACGAACCTTTCCAGCGTGGTGAGGCCGAAAGCGTTCGTCCCATGCCGGGGCTCGGCCTTGGTCTGACCATCACCCAGCTTCTGACCAATACGCTCGGCGGAGAAATCGCCGTGGCAAGCGAGAAAGACAAGGGGTCGACTTTCCGCGTCCGGCTGATGTTGTCAGCCATCGATCGACCAAGCACTGCACCGGCAGCGGAAAAAACCATCCGCTCCTATTCCGGACCTCGCCGCACCATCGTTGTGGTCGATGACAACGAGGATCATCGCGAGCTGATGCGGGAAGTGCTTGTACCGCTGGATTTCGTGGTCCTGACCGCACAGAGCGGGCCGGAATGCCTCACCCTGATTGAAGGCATCAAACCCGACCTTTTTCTCATCGATATTTCCATGCCCGGCATGACCGGCTGGCAATTGGTATCGAAGCTGCGCGATGCCGGGCAGACAGCGCCTCTCATCATGCTTTCGGCCAATATCGGCGACGGAGCCATTGCCGGTGCGGGAGAGGACAACCACAACGACGCCATCGCCAAGCCGGTCGACATCCGCCAGCTTTGCGACAAGCTTGCCGTGCACCTCGGTCTGAAATGGATTTACGAGACGGATGCGCCAACCGTATTGGAAAAACCGATCAGGGCGCCAGTCATCAACCCTGGCGCGATCCATATTCAGGATTTGCAGCGCCTCGGCGAAATCGGCTACATACGCGGCATCGAAGCAAAACTCGCCGACCTTGCCCGCAATGAAGACAACCGGCCCTTCACGGAGGAACTGGGAGCCTATGTGCAGGCATTCGATCTCGCCGGATATGCGGATTTCCTCAGCGGCTTCGAAGACCGGGACAAAAACAGGAAAGAACGCAAGGCATGAGCGAACCGTCGACGGCGCACCCCAGAGATATCGTGCTTCTGGTCGATGACAGCCCGGAAGCCCTCGGTTTCCTGACCGAAGCCCTGGAGCAATCCGGCTTCTCGGCACTGATTGCAACATCGGGGCAAGCGGCGCTGAACATTGCCGAACGTATTACGCCCGACATCATTTTGCTCGATGCCGTCATGCCGAACATGGACGGTTTCGAGACGTGCCGCCGCCTGAAGTCCAACGCTGCGGTGGCACAAGTGCCGGTGATTTTCATGACCGGACTGACCGAAACCGAACATGTCGTGCGAGCGCTGGAATCCGGCGGTGTCGATTATCTGACCAAGCCGATCAACATCGATGAGTTGCGTGCCCGTATCCGCGTTCATCTTTCGAACGCCCGCTCGGCACAAAGCGCCCGCGTGGCGCTCGACGCCGCTGGTCGCCATCTGCTTGCGGTGCGCGCCAGCGGTGCGATCCATTGGTCCACACCGCAAGCGACACGGCTCGTCAATGCCGCGACCGGTCGCGATGACGGGCTTGAGATCATCGTCAGCCATATCGCCGGCTGGCTTGCCGATCGGGCCACCGTCGACACAGGCCGCGACACGCCTTTGACGATCACGCAAGCCGGACGCCCTGCCCTGCAGCTATCTTTTCTTGGGGCCATGGGACCGGACGAATATCTGTTCCGTCTGACAGCCGCGAACGAGAAATCGGGCGATCATCTTCTGAAAGAACATTTTGCGCTGACGGCCCGCGAATCCGAGGTGCTCTTGTGGATCGCCAAGGGCAAATCCAACCGCGATATCGGCGATATTCTCGGTCTCTCCGCGCGTACCGTGAACAAGCACCTGGAACAGATCTACGTCAAACTCGGCGTCGAAAACCGTGCGTCAGCAGCCGTAAAGGCAGCTCACATCCTGCATCAGGGATGAGCACGACTTGGGCGATACCTAAGCCGTCATGCCCTCGGCAATGAAATCCGGATTGGCAAGCGCATCCTCGCCTTCGCCCCTCACCTCATAGGCAAGCGGACGACCCGAACAATCGAGTGTTCTGCCACCGGCGGCACGCAGCACCGCATCGCCTGCTGCCGTATCCCACATCATGGTGCGGCTGAAACGCGGATAAATGTCGGCCACACCCTCTGCCAGAAGACAGAACTTCAGCGACGAGCCAACCGAAACGCAATCCTTGAGGCCATGTTCGGCCACGAAGGCTTCCGTCTTTGCAGTACAATGCGAACGGCTGATCAATGCCACTGGCGAGGCCGCCCGCATGCGGGCGCGAATGGCATGGCGCGCTTCAATCGCACCTTCCGTTGACACCGTCAGCTTCTCCGCATTTTGGTCTTCACCGGTCCACGCTTGTCCCCGGCAAGGCGCGTAAACAACGCCCGCAACAGGAACGCCATTGCGGATCAGCGCGATATTGACGGTAAAATCGTCCTTGCCGGCGATGAATTCCTTCGTTCCATCCAGCGGATCGACAAGAAAAAACTGCTCGGCAATCTCTGGAACGGCACCATTGGAAACCGCTTCTTCCGCAATAACTGGAATATCGGGAAAGTTGCGCGCCAGCGCTTCCAGAATGATCGTTTCCGCCCGCTGATCGGCCTCCGTTACCGGCGAACAGTCGTTCTTATAGGAGACATTTGGGCCGGCCTTGTGCACTGCCATAATGGCTTGCCCGGCATCAAGTGCGGCCTGCGTCAATATCTCGATCATCCGTGAGCCCTTGTCAGTTTCGGGGCGCGTCAATACGTGCGGCACCGGCACCCCATTCGCGATGCGGTCGGCAAGGGCAGAAGCCGTTTGCGCTTTGTTTGTGGACCCTGACGCTGCCACTTTCGCTACTCCTTTGCAAACGCCCCGTCAAATAGTGGCATTTGGAATTCTATAAATAAGCATTTACCCGCCATTTTTTCAGCATTTCCTGCCAAAATCATGATCCATTTGATCGGGAAGCAGGCAGTGCGTGTGGAAATTCTAAATATTGTGCAGAAACGCGGGTTTTTGACTTCACATTTCCACCGAACACGATAAGGGTTTGAGAATGGGGGCGGCGCAATAAGTTTTCCCCCATAATTAACATAAACGAGGCGTGGCTCAGTAGAGGCCATACCCGGGGGAAAGACATGGAGTACTTTATCCAGCAGCTCATAAACGGGCTGACTCTGGGATCGATTTACGGTCTCATCGCCATTGGCTATACGATGGTCTACGGCATCATCGGCATGATCAACTTCGCACATGGCGATATCTTCATGCTCGGCGGCTTTGCAGCCTTGATTGTTTTCCTGATCGTCACATCTTTCGTCGCCGGCATCCCGGTGGCACTTCTTTTGATCCTGATGATGGTCGTGGCAATGCTGATGACCGGCCTGTGGAACTGGGCAATCGAGCGGGTGGCCTATCGCCCGTTGCGTGGCTCGTTCCGTCTGGCGCCGCTGATCACCGCGATCGGCATGTCGATCGCGCTTTCCAACTTCATCCAGGTAACGCAGGGTCCGCGTAACAAGCCGATCCCGTCGCTGGTGACGGACAGCTATCATTTCGGTGCGATCACCATTTCGCTCAAGCAGTTGATCATCGTTGTGGTGACGTCTGTTCTCTTGTTCGCGTTCTGGTACATCGTCAACAAAACGCCTCTCGGACGCGCACAGCGCGCCACCGAGCAAGACCGCAAGATGGCGGCACTGCTCGGTGTGGACGTTGACCGCACCATTTCAATCACCTTCATCATGGGCGCCGCACTCGCTGCCGTGGCCGGTACGATGTACCTCATGTACTACGGCGTGGCCTCGTTCAACGACGGCTTCATCCCCGGCGTAAAGGCGTTCACCGCCGCCGTTCTGGGTGGAATCGGCTCGCTTCCGGGTGCGGTTCTCGGTGGTCTCCTGATCGGCCTTATCGAGTCGCTCTGGTCTGCCTATTTCTCCATCGCCTACAAGGACGTAGCCGCATTTACCATTCTGGCTTTCGTGCTGATCTTTAAGCCGACCGGCATTCTGGGTCGTCCGGAAGTGGAGAAGGTGTAAGTCATGGCCAATATTGTTTCAGACAAAGAAGAGCCGAACAACGCCATCCTGGCCACGGCCGTCAAGGAAGGCCTCATCGCAGGCGCCGTGGCGCTCGGGATGTTCATCCTCTACGTCGGCATCATCACCTATCAGGACATCAACAACCAGTTGATCTGGGGCACACGCTGGGGGCTTCTGGCTATCTTCGTCGGCATAGCCGCTCTCGGACGTTTCCTGATGGTTGGTTTTGTCCAGCCGCATCTCGATCGCCGCAAGCTTGCCAAAGCAAAGAAAGGCATTCTTGAAATTTCTGAAGAGAAGGGCTTTTTCCATCGGCACTTCCTCAAGATTGCTCTGGCCGTCCTGCTGCTCTACCCGATTGTTGCCGTTCAGCTTTTCGGCTTCCAGGGCTCACTGAAATACGTCGACAACTTCGGCATCCAGATCCTCATCTACGTCATGTTGGCCTGGGGTTTGAACATCGTCGTTGGCCTCGCTGGCCTGCTCGATCTCGGTTACGTGGCGTTTTACGCCGTCGGCGCCTATTCCTACGCCCTGCTTTCGAGCTATTTCGGCCTGTCTTTCTGGGTGCTGCTGCCGATGGCCGGTATCCTGGCTGGTTTCTGGGGTATCATCCTCGGCTTCCCCGTGCTCAGACTGCGCGGTGACTACCTTGCCATCGTGACGCTGGCCTTCGGTGAAATCATCCGACTTGTGCTTCTGAACTGGACCGAGGTTACCAAAGGCACCTTTGGTATCTCCGGCATTGCAAAGGCTTCGGTGTTCGGCATCTGGTCTTTCGACGTTGGTGCTCCGAACAACTTCGCCAAGGCCTTCGGCCTGTCGATGTCGTCGGCTTACTACAAGATCTTCCTGTTCTACGTCATTCTGCTGCTGTGCATGCTGACGGCCTATGTCACGATCAAGTTGCGCCGCATGCCGATCGGTCGTGCATGGGAAGCATTGCGTGAGGACGAGATTGCCTGCCGCTCGCTTGGCATCAACACCGTCATCACCAAACTGACGGCCTTTGCGACAGGCGCGATGTTCGGCGGTTTCGCAGGCTCGTTCTTTGCAGCCCGCCAGGGTTTCGTATCGCCGGAAAGCTTCGTCTTCCTCGAATCCGCCGTCATCCTCGCCATCGTCGTTCTCGGCGGTATGGGATCGCTGACGGGGATCGCGATTGCTGCCTTCGTCATGGTTGGCGGTACCGAGGCACTGCGTGAAATGGAGTTCCTGAAGCATGTCTTCGGGCCTGACTTCACTCCGGAACTCTATCGCATGCTGCTGTTCGGCCTCGCCATGGTCATCGTCATGCTGTTCAAGCCGCGCGGCTTTGTCGGCTCACGCGAACCGACGGCCTTCCTGAAGGAGCGCAAGGCCGTTTCCGGAAGCTTTACCAAGGAAGGTCACGGCTGATGACCTCCGGGACGACGACTATGACATCCAATGCAACTGGCGATACGATCCTCAAGGTCGAGCATCTCTCTATGAAGTTCGGCGGCCTGATGGCCATCAACGACTTCTCCTTTGAAGCAAAGCGCGGTGATATCACCGCGCTGATCGGACCAAACGGCGCAGGAAAGACCACAGTCTTCAACTGCGTTACCGGTTTCTACAAACCGACGATGGGCATGATCACGATGCGCCGCGCCAATGGCGAGACGCACCTTCTCGAACGTCTGCCCGACTTCGAGATCACCAAGAAAGCCAAGGTGGCACGTACCTTCCAGAACATCCGCCTGTTTTCCGGCCTGACAGTTCTGGAAAACCTGCTGGTGGCACAACACAATGCCCTGATGAAAGCCTCCGGTTATACCGTGCTTGGCCTCCTGGGCTTGCCGGCCTACAGGCGGGCAGCCGACGCGGCGATTGAAAAGGCAAAGTACTGGCTGGAAAAAGCCGATCTGGTCGAGCGCGCCGACGATCCCGCCGGTGACCTTCCCTATGGTGCACAGCGTCGCCTGGAAATTGCCCGTGCGATGTGCACCGAACCGGAACTTCTCTGCCTCGATGAGCCAGCCGCCGGCCTCAACCCAAAGGAATCGCTGACACTCAATGCGCTGCTTCGCGGTATTCGCAACGAGGGAACATCGCTGCTCCTGATCGAGCACGACATGTCCGTGGTCATGGAAATCTCCGACCACGTCGTCGTTCTCGAATACGGTCAGAAGATTTCGGATGGCACACCGGAGCATGTGAAGCACGACCCGAAGGTCATTGCCGCCTATCTCGGGGTCGAGGATGATGAAGTGGAAGACGTGATTGCAGAAGAACTCGACGGGGGAGCGGCCTGATGACCGGTGAATCCCTTCTCAAGGTTCAGGGTGTCGAAACCTATTACGGCAACATTCGTGCACTGGCCGGTGTCGACGTCGAGGTGAACAAGGGTGAGATCGTCAGCCTTATCGGCGCCAACGGCGCCGGCAAGTCGACGCTGATGATGACCATCTGCGGCAGCCCGCAGGCCCGCACCGGGCAAATCACCTTTGATGGTGAGGACATCACCCGTCTGCCAACGCATCTGATCGCCCGCAAACGCATCGCTCAGTCGCCGGAAGGCCGCCGCATTTTTCCGCGCATGACCGTGCTGGAAAACCTGCAAATGGGCGCAAATCTCGACAACCTCAAATACTTCAAGGAGGACGTCGAGAAAATCTTCGTGATGTTCCCTCGCTTGAAGGAGCGTCAGAGCCAGCGTGGCGGCACGCTCTCGGGCGGTGAGCAGCAGATGCTGTCGATCGGTCGTGCACTGATGGCAAGGCCAAAGCTCTTGCTTCTCGACGAGCCATCGCTTGGTCTGGCGCCACTGATCGTCAAGGGCATCTTCGAGGCAATCAAGAAGCTCAACCAGGAAGAAGGCCTGACTGTCTTCCTCGTGGAGCAGAATGCCTTCGCCGCACTCAAGCTTTCCGACCGCGCCTATGTCATGGTCAACGGCAAGGTGACGATGAGCGGTTCTGGTAAAGAACTGCTTGCCAATCCGGAAGTACGCGCCGCCTATCTTGAAGGCGGACGTCACTGAAAGATTTTACTTGCGCCGGAGATTTTGCGGCGCAAAACTACACATGGCGTTCCGCAAATCACCAAAGAGTTGCGGAACGTAAACAACAAAAATGCCTGCCGGAAAAACGGTGGGACGCTCAAAAATGGCAGGGCCGGAACGTCGCCTCCGGTACTGATGGGGAAAGAAATGCAGGGCCTTTTTTTCGAGACCGATAACGGTGTCCGTTACATTCTGCGCGCTCTGGTTGTCATCCTTGGCTTCTGGACAGCCTGGCGAACAGGCAAGTCCGTTGCCGATGGCTGGGGCAGCTACACGCGGGTGGTCATCTACACGCTGGCGCTTGGCCTTGCCTTGCGCTTTCTGCACCACGCGCTTTTCAACGGACCGTTCCTGAACGGTTTCTACTACATCCTGGACGTGGCTCTCCTGCTGGTATTTTCCAGCGCCGGATTCCGCGTTCGCCGGACAAGCCAGATGGTGAATAATTACTATTGGCTCTACGACAGAAGTTCGGCTTTTTCCTACAAGAAGAAAGATTGACAGTCAGATTTTTCTGGCTGCACAATACTCGTTAGAGTGGAACAGTTTCCTGTTCAGTTAAGGTGGGTACTGAACAGGTTCGTGCGATCAACCCATCCAAAGGAACTGGGAGTAAAGTAATGAAGAAGTCTCTTCTTTCCGCCGTTGCGCTGACCGCCATGGTCGCCTTCAGCGGTTCGGCCTGGGCCGATATCCTGATTGGTGTCGGCGGTCCGTTGACCGGCCCGAACGCTGCTTTCGGCGCTCAGCTTCAGAAGGGTGCTGAACAGGCTGCTGCAGACATCAATGCTGCAGGCGGTATCAACGGCGAGCAGATCAAGATCGTGCTCGGCGACGACGTCTCGGACCCAAAACAGGGTATTTCGGTCGCCAACAAGTTCGTCGCTGACGGCGTAAAGTTCGTCGTCGGTCACTTCAACTCCGGCGTTTCCATCCCGGCGTCTGAAGTCTATGCCGAAAACGGCATCCTCGAAATCACCCCTGCCGCTACCAACCCGGTCTTCACCGAGCGCGGCCTGTGGAACACTTTCCGCACTTGCGGTCGTGACGACCAGCAGGGCGGCATTGCCGGCAAGTTTCTAGCCGACAATTTCAAGGACGCGAAGATCGCCATCATTCACGACAAGACCCCGTACGGTCAGGGTCTTGCCGATGAAACCAAGAAGGCTGCAAACGCAGCTGGCGTTACCGAAGCCATCTACGAAGGCGTCAACGTCGGCGACAAGGACTTCTCGGCCCTCATCGCAAAGATGAAGGAAGCTGGCGTCTCGATCATCTACTGGGGCGGCCTCCACACCGAAGCCGGTCTCATCATCCGCCAGGCTGCCGACCAGGGCCTGAAGGCGAAGCTCGTTTCGGGTGACGGTATCGTTTCGAACGAACTGGCCTCCATCGCTGGCGACGCTGTTGAAGGCACGCTGAACACCTTCGGTCCTGACCCGACGCTGCGTCCGGAAAACAAGGATCTCGTTGCCAAGTTCAAGGCAGCGGGCTTCAACCCGGAAGCTTACACGCTCTACTCCTACGCTGCAGTTCAGACGATTGCTGAAGCCGCCAAGGCTGCCGCTTCTCTGGAAGCGGAAAAGGTTGCTGAAGCGATGAAGTCTGGCAAGTTCGCAACCGTTCTCGGCGAAATCTCCTTCGACGAAAAGGGCGACCCGAAGCTTCCTGGCTACGTCATGTACGAATGGAAGAAGGGCCCGGACGGCAAGTACAGCTACTTCCAGCAGGGCACGTGATCCCTTCAGAACGCCAATATCGAAGCCCGGTCGCGAGACCGGGCTTTTCTATGTGTAACAAACCGAACGAAGCGTCCTTCTCGCCCTCAGGGATGACCACAGGTGGCGTTCGCCTCACTTACGACGTCAGGCTCCTAAGAACGACGTCCGCGCGCTCCTGAACGTCGATTTTGGGCAAAACGATCGTCTCATAGTCCAGTCGTGCATAATCGCGTAGCAGCCGTTCATACTCATCCATCGCCGTGTCGAGATCATGTTGTCGCTCACTGTCGCTGCAGTAGATTTCCGGCCACGGCGGTGTAATGAAAACCAGCCGGTTGTATCGGTGCTCACGTTGCAGCGTGTCGATAAAGGTGTCGCCCGCGGCATTATGAAGAGCGGACGCGGCATCGACGAGACCGCGATCGAAAAACACTCGCCCCTCTGCCGGTGCGCTTTGACGATCCTCAAGCGAGAGCGCAACCGCACGACGGGCAAAAGCCGCCATATTGTTCCACGGCAGCGCCAGACCGCCATTCAACATCTCCTCGGCGACAATGCGCCTCCCCGGTTCCTCCACCGTTGAGAAACCGCGACGGCCGAGCTCCTCAAGCAGCGTGGATTTTCCACCACCCGAGCAGCCGGAAAGAATTACGAACCGATCCACGATCGTCCTCCAGGTTCAAAGTTTTTGAGAAAGCGTCCTTGGCTTGGAGCCATAACGGTCTCGATCGGACCGACAAGGAGCCAACAGTAAATAAGAAAGCCGACATCGCGCACAACCAGCCATTGTTGATAAGGCGCGATATCCAGTTCTCGGTCACCCTTCCAGCTCAAGACAATTACCCAGCGTCGTGGAACGATGACATCGCTTTCGTGTCCAGGCGTCATGCAGAACGACGCGATTGCACAGAAAATGACAGGTGGTGAGAAAAAAATCGCGTAGAGGAAGAAAAATTTAGCCCGCGAAATAAGGCAACACGAACAAATCAGGCGAAATCATTCAAATTCTTAATAAATCGTCACGAACTGCTTAGGCAATTTTTAAAGGTACCGGGCTAGAGTTCCCGTCATATGGTCTTGAGTTTGTATAGAGTGTCCAATGACCGAAATGATACGCCCACGAGTTAAATATGTCATCGGCCCCGATGGCAGCCCCCTGACGATCGCGGATCTTCCGCCTGCCAACACCCGTCGCTGGGTCATCCGCAGAAAGGCAGAGGTTGTTGCCGCCGTGCGCGGAGGACTGCTGAGCCTCGAGGAAGCATGTGAGCGCTACACGCTCACTGTTGAAGAATTCCTATCCTGGCAGTCTTCGATTGCCGATCATGGCCTTGCCGGCCTGCGCACAACGCGCATCCAGCAATATCGCCACTAACCTGTCGTTTTCGCCGCATTCGTGCTGGCATGATGTTTTCAAACGCCCCGTCGGACCGATCCAGCGGGGCGTTTGTACGTCGACCACAGGCATTGTCGCACTTTTGTGTCCAGTGCGTTCGCCACCCCGACTGTTTCCATTTTAACCGAGCCGGCTAAAGTGCCTGTGAAGCGAACAACAAGATCGAAGGGACAAACTTCATGGACATCATCACCGCGGAAACGGGATCGCACGGCGAATATTCGGCAATCCTCGACGGCCACAAGGCCGAAATGACCTATTCCAGAACATCCCCCTCCCTCATCATCATCGATCACACCGGCGTGCCGGATGCTCTGCGCGGCAAGGGTGTCGGTCAGGCTCTTGCCACCCACGCCGTCGAGGAAGCGCGTAAGGGCGGCTGGAAAATCATCCCGCTCTGCCCATTTTTCAAGGCGCAGACGCTTCGCCATCCGGAATGGGCCGACACTATTCAGGGTTGAGGATCAGGCTGTCACGACACGTCTTCACGCCACCATCATTGGCGGGGTTCCCTGATGAATGCTCTTGCGAACTTCGTCACGGAATTCAGGTGTGTCTTCAGCACCATGCACGGCAATCGCGTGCTGAACAGCCGCCTCGATCAACTCGTCGGCGGTATCAGCGGAGATGGCAATCGTGCATTTGCTTTCACTCGGAAATTCACGGCAATCGATATATTGACGGGCCATTGTCTTCCTCCCTTTTTGCCGCTGGCGTCAGCTGAAGCAGCGAGAGACTGTTAACGCGGTTTCGCAAAAGCTGCTGTTCGAACAACATATTTGGAACAGTCGGACCGTGTCCTATTCCCTCTCCGCCCTAAAGGCGCACCTGCGGTCAGTCTCCGGCTCACGGTCGGAACCTTCACAGATTACTCCCATCCCGTAGCGTTAACAAATGCAAAAAAGGCACGAGCCTGCAGCCCATAGGAACGAAAACGGCCGCCTGAACGGCGGCCGGTTTCATAAATAAGGTCATGGCATCCCATCATTGAAAGCCGCCACCTGATCCACCGGCAGCCGTCAATGAGGACGCAAAGTTCGTCCGGTTACCTTGCCGGCCGATCAGGCGCGGGCGCGGATTGCTCCGTCGCGGTTTTCCAGTGCTGCGGCCTTTTCGTATTCGGCCTGCACTTCTTCCAGCGAAGCTTCGGCAGCTTCTTGCTGCGTCTTCAGTTCTCGGATGGAAACCTGAAGATTGTCGGCCCGCTGGCGCGCCGCTTTTGCAAAGGTCGGATAGGCGAAATGCGTCGGATCGGTAATTCCCGACTTGCTTTCTTCCAGAGAGATCTGGTGTACCAGCTCCTTGGCCATCCGTTCGAATTCGGACATCATCTGCTGCAACTGCTGCAGCTGCCGCCGTTTTTCGTTGACCTGAAATTCTTTCAGGCGAACTAGGCTGTCACGCGACTTCATACGCAATACTCCATGGATAGCGAGACCCAGGCCAAAAAAGGCATTAACCGCCCGTATTCGTCCCGGCTGTACCGGAATGATTCCTAAAAGTTACCCGGCGTTAATAAAAATCAGCCGCCGTTAACCTTTCGTTTACGGGCATCGTTAATGATAAGCACGATCATTTAAGGGTCGGTAAATGCCAAGTCCAAAAAAATGGACACGACGATGTAAGAGTCGATTGAATCACTTAACGGGTTTTCCTCACGTTAAGCTTCAATTTTGGCGATGGCGGATTCACTTGCAAAAACAGCAGAATGTCAACTTTGCTTAATAAATTCGATACACCTTGCCAAAGGCAATTAGAATTTGTTAACCATTTGGTGGCAGCCTGCAAATCAGGCAACGTCTGGATCCGCATCGCGCGAGGCAATGTTTTACCTCCCTGCGGGCGGCAAAGGGGATAATTATGCGGGTTCTACTTATTGAAGACGACAGCGCAACAGCGCAGAGCATCGAACTGATGCTCAAGTCGGAAAGTTTTAACGTTTACACGACCGACCTCGGTGAGGAAGGCGTGGATCTCGGCAAGCTCTACGATTACGATATCATTCTGCTCGACCTGAACCTGCCTGACATGTCGGGCTATGAAGTTCTGAGAACCCTGCGTCTTTCGAAGGTTAAGACGCCGATCCTCATCCTCTCCGGCATGGCCGGCATTGAGGACAAGGTTCGCGGCCTAGGCTTCGGCGCAGACGATTACATGACCAAGCCGTTCCATAAGGATGAGCTTGTCGCCCGCATTCACGCAATCGTTCGCCGTTCGAAGGGCCACGCCCAGTCGGTCATCGCCACGGGCGAGCTGATCGTTAACCTGGACGCCAAGACGGTGGAAGTTGGTGGACAGCGCGTTCATCTGACCGGCAAGGAATACCAGATGCTCGAGCTGCTTTCGCTGCGCAAGGGCACAACGCTGACGAAGGAAATGTTCCTCAACCACCTCTACGGCGGTATGGACGAGCCGGAACTCAAGATCATCGACGTCTTCATCTGCAAGCTGCGCAAGAAGCTCGCAAATGCTGCAGGTGGTGCAAACTACATCGAAACAGTTTGGGGTCGCGGTTACGTTCTGCGCGAGCCGGATGGCGCTACCGAATATCTCGAAACCGCCTGATCTTTTCGAGACAGACTATTTGCAAACCCGCCGCGCAAACGGCGGGTTTTTTATTATGCGCCAAAGAAAGAAGTCGCACGTTATTTGCTTGTCACGTTGCGGCCTTAGAGCGCGTCTGAAAGGAAGATGCGGTGTCCTACCCTATCCCGACCCTGAAAACCGAACGGTTGACGCTACGCCCGCAAACCATTGCGGATTTTTCCGGCTATCTTGATTTCATGGCGTCTCCGCGCTCGATCGGCGTCGGCGGACCCTATGATCTGCGCGCTGCCTGGGGCATGTTCTGCCACGATCAGGCAAACTGGCATTTCTTCGGACACGGGGCGCTGATGATCGAACGAACCGCAACGCAAGAATGCCTCGGCCAGGTCGGCATCAACCACGGTCCGCTCTTTCCGGAAAAAGAACTCGGCTGGCTGCTTTATCAAGGCTTTGAAGGACAAGGATATGCTGTGGAGGCGGCGCAGGCGCTAAGGCAATGGGCGTTTCAGAGTCTCAAACTTTTAACACTGGTCAGCTACGTCGCACCGGAAAATCTCAAGTCGGCGGCTGTAGCAGAACGCCTTGGCGGCAAGCTCGACGCCACAGCGCTGCGCTCCGATCCCGAAGACCTCGTTTACCGGTATCGCGCCGACATCTGATACGCCGCCATAGCCATTGACCAGGAACCGCCTAGCGCGGCGTTTGCAACAGGCCCGATGCCAGAGCACGGAACGCCTCGACCGCCTTTGGCAGCACCGTTAACGGCTCTTCGCTTGCAGCAACCCAAAGTGCGGCATTCAACGCAGCACCGCTGATCAACCGCGCCACCGCTTCCGCATCAAGCGGCTTCACGATGCCGGCCGCGATGAGTTGCTGTACCGCGCGCTCCGTGACCTGGAGACAACTGTTCTGGCTTGGCCAGAGTGACGGATCGCCAAGTACAGCAGGACCATCCAGAAGAACGATGCGTTGAACCTCGGGATCGAGCGCCATCTCGATATAGGCCGCCCCTTCAGCAAGAAGCGCTTCCCACGCATCTGTATGTTGCGCCCCTGCCGCCTTGGCCCGCATCGCCATTTCCGTGTCGATCTGGTTCACGACCGCCGCCAGGAGGCCGCGCTTGTCACCAAAATTGTGGTACAGCGCGCCGCGCGTCAACCCGACATCAGCCGTCAGCTCGTCCATGGACGCAGCATTATAACCCTTCTCCGCGAACGCCTTGCGGGCAGCAGCGATCAACTTCAGCCTGTTTTCCTGCATCGTTTCGAGACGTCGCCCGGCCATTTTAAACCCTTAAATTCACATACGAAGCGTATCTGGATTTGACATACGGCACGTATGTCACTATTTCACATACGCAACGTATATAGTGCGGCGACTGTCTTTGTGAAGCGCCGAACGATTTGAAGCCTATCAGGAGAACAACATGAGCAAGCGCAACGCCATTTTCCCCACCGGCCGCCATAAACTTTACGAAGAGCATCGTTATTCGGCCGCCATAAAATCTGGAGATTTACTCTTTGTCTCAGGCCAGGTCGGCAGCAGGCCGGATGGCACTCCTGAGCCGGACTTCGAACGTCAGGTTCGGCTGGCATTCGAGAATCTGAAAGCAACACTAGCCGCAGCTGGCGCCACGTTTGACGACATCGTCGATGTCACCACCTTTCACACAGACCCTGAAGCTCAATTCGACACGGTCTTGAAGGTGAAAGACGAAGTCTTCAACGAGCCACCCTATCCGGCCTGGACTGCTTTGGGTGTCAATTGGCTGGCCGGGTTCGATTTCGAAATCAAGGTTATCGTCCGCATCCCGTCAACAGAGTAAGACGCCGAAAACATCCCAACAAAAAACCGGTGATTCGCATCACCGGTTTCTTTTTTGCAGGAACACACCCAAGCGAGCGCCTGGGCAGTTCGATCTATCATTCGGCCGCGACGGTAACGGCGGTGAAAACAATCCGGTCTTCGTGGACCTTGTATTCCACCTGCATGCCTGCCTCTTCCGCAAGCAACAGCGTATAATAGGGCTGAACGGAATGAGCATCGACCGCTTCTTCCAGACGGCCCTCGTAGATTTCCACGAACTTGGCGGGAACGCGCATCATCCGGCCCTTGACGGTGATTTCGAACTTGGCGTCACCATCCGGGCTTTCCAGCAACACATCCACATTGCCGCCGCGCGGGATGGAACCGTAAGCCACCAGGAACAGGTTGAGCAACAGCTTGACGCGGTTCTTGGCGACAATGGCGCGCGGCCCATTCCAGCTGACTTCCGCTTTCTTTTCAGCAGCGGCGAAATCCTTGGCAGCCTTCTCCGCTTCCCCCGTATCGATGGACGCCCCGGCAGAACCGGATGCACCGAAAGCAAGGCGGGCGAACTTCAGGCGAACTGATGCGTTGATGGCAGACGTACGGATAAGATCCATCGCATCGGCATCCGCGCCACCTTCGTCCAGAAGTTCGAGGCCGTTGTTGATCGCACCGACCGGGGAAATCACGTCATGGCACACGCGGCTGCAAAGGAGCGCCGCCAGATCGGGACCGGACAGCGTGATATTAAGTTTGGTCGTCATAAAATTCTCTCCTGCGCAAGGGCTGCGCGGACGGTGTGAACATCTAAGGCCATAATGACACCATATTTGGTAAACCGATTGTTAATAGGATGGTTTCAAAATGCCAAATGACTTAACACGGCAATCGGAATTCAACAGACGGACGGACTTGACGATGCGCTTCACGAAAACCCGCACCACTGCACGCCTCGGACTGGAAAAGATTCTTGTGCTGCTCGCAAGCCTTTTTCTGTCGGTTGCGCCTGCCGCAGCGCAGAGCAGTGACCAGTACACTTTCCAGGAGATCATCGACGCGGGGCACGGCTTCTTCGGCGAAACAACCGGTGGACTGGCCAAGGTGGTTGAACGCGCCTTTCAGCAGTACGGCCTTCCGAACGGTTACGTTCTCGGCCAGGAAGGTTCCGGCGCATTCGTCGCTGGCCTGACCTATGGTGAAGGCACGCTTTACACCAAGAACGCAGGTCAGCATCCCGTCTTCTGGCAAGGTCCGTCACTCGGTCTGGACTATGGCGGTCAGGGCACGCGCGCCATGATGCTCGTCTACAATCTGCCGGCAGTTGATGCGCTCTACCGTCGCTACGGCGGTGTCAGCGGTTCCGCCTTCATTGTCGCGGGCGTTGGCATGACCTATCTCAAAAGCTCAGACGTTACGATCGCCCCCATCCGTACCGGCATCGGCGCCCGCCTAGGCATCAATGTGGGCTATTTGAAGCTTACCCAGCAGCCAACCTGGAATCCCTTCTGATTCGCAGGCAAGCAAATCAGGGGCAAAAAACTGCATCTGCTTCGGTTATCGGGCCCCTCCCCACGGTTGCAAGAATAGCGTAGCATGTTTTCACGCCGCTCTTTCCGAGTGTAAGCAGCTTGCAACGACTATGCGTGACCCGGAAATGCGTGGAAACACAAAGAGAGAGCATTGAAGGTGGAAGCGTTTTCACCCAGAAAAATGCTCTGTAGTTTCGGAGACTGTCCCGCGTGATAGAATATGCCATTCTCTTTGGACTGGGTTTTCTGACCGCAACCCTGCTTGCCTTGCTGATTGCACCCGCAATCCATCGCCGCATTGTCGCTTATACGGAAAACCGTCTGCGCGCGACGATGCCCATCAGCCCGCAGGAAGTTCGCGCCCAGAAAGATATGGCGCGTGCCCTTTATGCGGCCGAAAACGCCAAGGTTCGCCAGGAACTCGACACCGAACGCGAGAAGAACACCTCACTCAGACTGGCCAACGAAGCCGCCTCCAGCGATGCGTATCGCCTTGGTGAGCAAAACCGTGGCCTGTCGGTAAAAATCGAGGAACTGACGCTCGAAATCGACGAGTTGCGATCCGCACTCGATCAGAACGAGGAAAACATGGCCCGCCTGCAAGCCGGGCTTTCCGAGCATCAGGAAACGGCCAATAGCCGTGCCACCCAAATGTCGGAACTGACGGCACGCCTGACCAACCTCACCCGCGAACTGGACGATTCCAAGATACTTGCCGCCACCCGCGACATTGAGGCCGAGCAGGCAAAACAGAGCGCGTCCCGTTTCCGAAAGGAAGGCGAAACGACTGCACGCGAGCTCAAGGATGTGAGCGACCGCAATCGTGAAGCAATGACAGCCGTGGCGCGTGAAAGCCGGAAGGTGACGCGTCTGGAAGAAAAACTGGCGACTGCAGTCGCCAAGAACGCTGATCTCGATACAGCGCTGACGCTCCGCCAGCAGGAAATCGCACGTCTGAAGGAACAGCTTGCGGCAACGGGCGGCAAGACCGACGACATGGTTATCCGTTTGCCGAACCCGGCATCCAGCAAGCAGCAAGCACTCGCTGAAGCTAAAACCGCCGTGGAAGCGTCACAGCCGCCAGCAGTCGCCGAGGAAGAGGCGATCCGGCCAAGCGGCCTCGAACAGCAGATCGAAGATATCCGCAATCAGGGCACGGCACTCACCGAGCGACTTATCAATGTTCGCGGAACAACCAATGACGAGGCAATCCGCCGCGAAATCGCTCGTATCGCTGCGCAGATGATCGCACTTACCGCCGCGCGCGAAGGTGAAAAATCGCCGATCCCTGCGCTTCTGTCAAAGGGTGAAACAAGCTCAGGACGTGACAGCCTCGCGAAACGCGCGACAACGCTGATGGAACAATCGTCCCAGTCACCTAGCGCATAAAAATCAGCTTATATGCGCCCGATTGCGCCGGCCATCTGGTAGAGAGCAAGACCGGATGCTGTTCCCGCATTCAGACTGTCGAGTTGCGCTGACTGCGCAATGCGTGCCGTATGAAACCGCGAAAGCACTGATTGCGGCAATCCGTCGCCCTCAGTACCGATGACCAGCGCCATGCGTTCAGATCTAGGAATTTGCCGTATCTCGGTTTCGCCATTCGGCGACAGGCTCCATATGGCAAAACCGGCAGCCGCCAACCTCTCCAGCATATCGACCGCATCACCACCGCGATGATAAGGAACGGCAAGCACCGACCCGACGGAGACACGCAATGCCTTTCGGTAGAGCGGGTCGCAGGAGGTACCGTCCAACAGGACCGCGTCGGCATGGAAAGCCGCCGCATTCCGGAACATTGCGCCCATGTTGTCGTGATTGGAAATACCGCATCCCACCAAAACCAGCGATGATGCGGGCAGTCGGGAGATAAGATCATCGGACGATGCGTCACCGACGCGACGGCCGAGCGCCAGAATGCCACGATGCAAATGGAAACCTGCAATGGCATCCAGGACAGGAGCCTCGGCGACGTAAACCGGCACATCGACGGGAAATTCAGCCAGAATATTGGCAACACCCGAAAGCCGGTTCTTGAGAATAAGGATGCTCTCTGCCGCAAAGGCACCCTGCGCCTTGTGAGCTGCCGCCAGCATACGAAGCACGACCGTGCCTTCGGCAATGAAGCGCCCTTGCCTGCCGGTCAGATCGCGCTCGCGGATATCGCGAAATGCAGCAATGCGCGGATCGTCAGGATCTTCAATAGGGATCAGCACATGGCCATCCGGCAGGTCTGCGCTTTTACTGGCCATCGACCGTAACATCGGCGATGAAGCGACCGGCAGCGACGTTGTAAACGAGTGCCTTGCGCGTTCCGTTGGCGAGCCGTCCGTAAAACAGCATGTCACCGCCGGAATAGCTGACGTTTTCAATCGTAAAGCCCTGCGGCAAGCTTGCCGTAGCGGCAACGGGACCATCAGAGGGAACTGCCATTGTCTGGCCCTGCGTCTGCGCCACCGGAGCGGGCTTCGACGGCCCCATCGCCTTGTAGACAACCGCGCCGAACACAGCCATAAGGCTGATAAACATCACGGAGCCCGACACGATCTGCAAACGGATCATCTTGCGGCGAACTTTTTCCATGGCCGGGTCTAACGGCTTGTCTTCCTGTTCGTCTTGCTCGACCTGCGTCATCGGGTTCCCTGAAATGCTGTTGGATCGGAAAAATAAGAATGAACGACCCCTTTAAACAAGGCGACGACGCAAGGAAAGTCCTGATTGCCGGGGAAGATGCCGAAGGGCGCCTTGATTCATGGCTGGCGACCGAAGTCGGCGGCGACTTGTCGCGAAGCCGCCTCAAGGCACTGATCGAGCAAGGGGCGGTATCCGTAAACGGCAAACCCATTACCGAACCCAAAAAGAAGGTCCATCCCGGTGACCGGATCGAGATTTCCATGCCGGAGCCGGAAGATCCCGAACCGAAGGGCGAGGATATTCCGCTCAACGTCGAATATGAAGATGACGATCTGATCGTGCTCGTCAAACCCGCAGGGCTGGTGGTGCATCCCGGTGCTGGCAACTGGACGGGAACGCTCGTCAACGCCCTCATCCATCATTGCGGTGACAGTCTCTCCGGCATTGGTGGTGTCAAACGTCCCGGTATCGTGCATCGACTGGACAAGGAAACCTCTGGTGTCATGGTCGTGGCCAAGAATGACGCTGCGCATCGACATCTTGCTGCGCAATTTGCCGACCATGGCCGCACCGGCCCGCTTGAGCGCGCCTACAAGGCCATTGTATGGGGTCGTCCCAAAACCCTGCGCGGCACGATCGATGCCGCTTTGGGACGGTCATCCGACCGCACCAAACGGGCCGTCAAGAACGAGCACGCCGATGACGCCCGCGAGGCAATCACCCACTACGAGGTCATCGAGCGGTTTCATGAGCGGCCGGATGCAACCTGCCTTGCCTCGATGGTGGAATGCCGCCTCGAAACCGGCCGCACGCATCAGATCCGCGTGCACATGGCGCACATTGGTCACCCATTGATCGGTGATCCTGAATATGGGGCAGCCTACCGCACCAAGGCAAACCTGCTGGAAGAACCGGCAAAGAGCATTGTCGGTCGTTTCCCGCGTCAGGCCCTGCATGCTTATCTTCTTGCATTTGAACATCCACGCACCGGTGAGGTGATGGAATTCGAGACTGATATGCCCGATGACATGGAAGAACTGTCCAACGCGCTGCGCGGCCACGAACACCCGTAACTGCTTGCTCCTTCCGACGAAACAGCGACAGGCGGGCATGGCAAAGGCTGAAAAATGCCTTGCCCGCCATCTTTGCGAAACCTTGGATAATAAAGACAGTTTTCGCTTTTCCCTATATTTTGCAGGCGGTCTCGTTTCCGGACCGCCCCAATTTCGCTTCAATCATTGCACCTTTTCATAGCTGCACCACATGCGATTGACTGGTTCGGCCAGCAATCATCACACCGGCATGTGTCCGCCGAAACCCGCCTGCAGGGCGCCCGTGAAACGACGGGAGACGGAAATGATTGCACATGAACAGCGATGAACGCCGCTTCATATTTCAGGATCTGCGGACGGTGGAGGGATATATCGATCCTCCCGATGCGCTCGTTTTCAAAGCCTTGCTGCAAGCTCAGACCGCAAGCGCCCTTGGTGGTGGCATGGCAGATATCGGCGTGTTTTACGGTCGCTCCTATTTTCTGTTGCAGCGGTTCGCGGCCGAGGGTGAAAAGGTTCTGGGGATTGACCTCTTCGAACTCGACCCGCCCGCCGATGGCAGCCTTGACCAGTATCGGCGCTTTCTTGACAACGGCCAGCGCCTTGGACAGCCGGTCGATGAAGACCTCATCATTCGCGGCGACAGCACGCGACTGAATGCCAGCGACATCACCGAACGGGTTGGTCCGGTACGCTTCTTCAGCATCGACGGGGGTCATCATCTGCATCATGTCATGGCAGACGCGAGACTTGCGATGGAAGCGATCGCCGACCACGGTATCATTGTTTTTGACGATACCTTCAATCCCGCCTGGCCTGAAGTTACAGTCGGAATGGCCGACTTCCTTCGCACCCACGGGCACAATCTCGTTTGCTTCTGCATGACGAAATACAAGACTTATGTGTGCCGCCGCGAATTTCACGCGCATTACGAACATGTCATCGCCAATGCACCGGATTTGCGTACGCTACATCACGCCGAAACGCAGTTTCTTGGCTCAAAGATTGCGCGCCTCCACAATCCCATGCGGCGGCGGGTCATGTACGAATTGATGGTTCGCTCCGGACTTGGAAATTTTTCGGAACGAATCTATCGGAGCGGGGTTAAGGACAGCACAGAGGATGTCGTAACGATGTAACGCGCGTGTGATCGTGGCTGCCGCTTGAAATGCTGCAGCCGCGTACATATCTGACATCTGGGTTCGTGCGGGGTCGATAATGATCCGCCACGACGGCATGCCTGACGTGGGACGTTAAACGTCGAAAAAGGGTGCCGCCACAGACCAAAGATAAGGGGGTGCTATATGGCCCGCAACAGTTTGCCTTCCATTACAGCCGGTGAAGCCGGTCTTAACAGATATCTCGATGAAATCCGCAAGTTCCCGATGCTGGAGCCGCAGGAAGAATACATGCTCGGCAAGCGTTACGCCGAACATGGCGACCGTGATGCCGCGCACAGGCTGGTTACCAGCCACCTGCGCCTCGTCGCCAAGATTGCCATGGGTTATCGCGGCTACGGCCTGCCGATCGGTGAAGTCGTGTCCGAGGGTAACGTCGGCCTGATGCAGGCGGTCAAGAAGTTTGATCCGGAGCGTGGTTTCCGTTTGGCGACCTATGCAATGTGGTGGATCAAGGCTTCGATCCAGGAGTATATCCTGCGTTCGTGGTCCCTGGTGAAGATGGGTACGACAGCCAACCAGAAGCGCCTGTTCTTCAACCTGCGCCGTCTGAAGGGTCGTATCCAGGCCATCGATGATGGCGATCTGAAGCCGGAGCACGTCAAGGAAATCGCCACGAAGCTCCAGGTTTCGGAAGAAGAAGTCATCTCGATGAACCGCCGTCTGCATGGCGACGCGTCGCTGAATGCCCCGATCAAGGCGTCAGAAGGCGAATCCGGCCAGTGGCAGGATTGGCTCGTGGACGACCACGACAGCCAGGAAGCCGTGTTGATCGAGCAGGACGAACTGGAAACCCGTCGTCGCATGCTGGCCAAGGCCATGGGTGTGTTGAACGAGCGCGAACGACGCATCTTCGAGGCTCGACGCCTTGCCGAAGAGCCGGTGACACTGGAAGAGCTGTCTTCCGAGTTCGACATCAGCCGCGAGCGTGTTCGTCAGATCGAGGTTCGCGCCTTCGAAAAGGTTCAGGAAGCGGTTCAGAAAGAAGCGCTGGAAGCCGCCCGCGCCCTTCGCGTGGTCGATGCCTGATATCATCACAGCGATCGACATGAAAAATTGGAGCCCACAGATCGAAAGATCTGTGGGCTTTTCGTTGTATCCTTCACAACATCCGCAAACAAAAAAGGAGCCGCCTCAGGCAGCCCCTTTTTCTTGTCTCTGGTAGCGCCCTTACTGACCCGTCGCAGGCGCGGCTGCAGCCCAGTCGCGAAGGGCAGCATCAAACGCAGCGATGCCTTCCGGTCCCTTTTGCAGGGTCAGCAAAGCACGGCGACCGTTGCGATAGGACACTGGAATGTCGATCCAGTTGCGGCTCTTCAACAGTTCGAGGTTGGTTTTCATCGCGTCAGGGAAGTCATTGAGCGCGATCATGTGGAAATCATCGGTGATCTTGGCCGGAACCGCGATCAGCGCGTTACCACGATCCTGCTCCGTGCTCTTCATCGCGATACGCTGAACGCTGTCGATCGCGCCGCCTTCAAATCCAGGCGCAACCGAGAAGACGATCTCGATCAGATGGCTGGCTGGCAACGACGGATCGGTGTTGCGCTTGAAGGTGATAAGCGCGCTCAAACCGCGACCGGGAACAGTAATCTGCCCCTGTACAGTCGGAGACGGTCGGCCTTCACTGTCGTTTTCCTGCTGCAATGTCCACGCAACCGAACCCTGGATCGCGGTTGGTACCGTCTGGCCCAGCACTTCCTCATACAGGAACATGCGCTCGCCACCGGCAACAGCACCGGGCTGGGCAGGCGTCGCTGGCGTTCCGGCCGGCGCAGCACCATTGGCCGCAGGTGTCTCGGTTGTCGCTGGCGGAGCAACGTTCTGCTCGTAGACAGACTGGCCTTCCGCCGTCACCGGCTGACCGTTTCCACCAGCAGCCGGGCCCTCGTCACGCTCGGTCCCATCGGCCATTAGGCGCTGGGTGAACTTCGTGCCGGTGACAGAACCGTCGTCGCCGGAAGGTTGAGCCTGATTGTTTGCCGTCTGCTGTCCGGCAGCCGGTGGCTGCTGCGTCGCCGGAGGCGTGGGTGTCTGCGTCTGGGCAGAGTCGGTGGAAGGCGCAGATGTCTCGCCATTGCCGTTGCCTGCTGATTGGACCAGCCCGCCGACCATGTCGTTCAGAGCGTCGCGGTTCATCCAGAGGGCATAACCGCCGCCAGCCAGAAGGCCCGCGCCAACCAGAGCAAGCACGACCGCCGCATAGTTCCGGCGCGGCTTCTTCTTGACCATATAGGCAGGCGTTGCAGCACTGGCGCCGACGCTGGGGGCCTCATCCGAAGCTGCGCGGTTCGACGACGACGCGCCATCATAACCAATCAACTCATCCAGATCATCCCAAGGGGTGCGCTCTTTATTGTCCTTGCCGTCCTTCGGTGCTTCGAAGGGATCATCATTGGCGCGCGGCATTGCCGACGTGCGCTCTGCCGGAAGGTCGATATCCGTGTCCTGGAAGTAGGTAGAGAAATCCTCCACCACGGCAGCTTTTTTCGGCGGCGTTTCAGGCTCATGCCGCGTTTCGGCATAGTCTTGACCTCCACCGAAGACAGGATCGTGATCGACATCGGCACGATGATCGGCGTAGCCGTGCTCGTCGCGCTTCTCGGGCTCGAACGCGACGACCGGTGCTGCAGCATAGGGGTGATGCCCAGCCTGGTTACGATCTTCGTATTCGTCCTCAGGCAAGTCTTCGGCGCCGTGAGGCTGCTGATCATCCTCAGTCGCCTCGTCAAGCTTGCGCCAGTCGTCCTCGTCAACGGGTTGCGCCCAATGTGCCGGAACGGATTCGTCAACAGGCGTGACCGCAGGCTCAGCCTCTACGGGATGATGATGCGCCTCTTCGTAACGCTCCTCTTCCGACGCGTAGGCGGGCTCCTCATCGGCACGGGTGAAATAGGTGCCGATGACTTCCTGCTGCGGTTGCTCCTGCTCGGCAACGGCATGAACAGGTTCTGGAGCGTCATAAAGCTCTTCCGGCTCCTCGTAAGGAGCTTCGTTGGAGACCTCGCCGTGAGCGTGCTCTTCTTCCTCAACCGGCGCTTCATCGGCGGCAGCGACCGGCGCGGCCTCAACCGGATGAGGCTCCTCGTAGACTGGCTCGACCCGATCCGCTTCGTATTCTTCAGCGTCAGCGGAATGCGCTACCGGTTCAGCAGCAACTTCTTCTTCCGGCTCTTCGTAAGAAGGTTGATGCGCCGGCTCCACCGCCGGCGCAAAGCCTTCGTCTTCCTCTTCCAGCGCAGGCAAAGCTTCGGCGAATTCGCTTTCCACCTCAGCAATGGCGCTGTCGAGTTTGGTGATTTGCCGGCGCAGCAGTTCTTCCGGCGGGCGCGGCTTCATGTTTTCAAGCTGGCGCACGACGGCACCACGCGCCTTTTCGTAAACCTTCGCCCGGTTTTCGGGAGTATTGTTCGCCAAGCCATCCACGGCTTTGCGAATGACCGCTACAAAATCCGCCATAAGCACTTTCTCGTCGCGGCCGGCGACGTACCGGCCCGATATGGTTTATGAAACTTGATCGCTGAGGACATTAATCCTCAAACGGATCAGTCACAAGTATGGTGTCGTCACGCTCGGGGCTTGTGGACAGAAGCGCAACCGGCGCTCCGATCAGTTCCTCCACCTGACGGACATACTTGATTGCCTGAGCAGGCAAATCCGCCCATTTTCGGGCACCGACAGTGGATTCTTTCCAACCTTCCAGCGTGATGTAGATCGGCTCGACACGGGCCTGAGCGCCCTGGCTTGCCGGGAGATGATCGATTTCCTGGCCGTCGAGCTTGTAGCCAACGCAGATTTTCAGCTCATCCAGACCGTCGAGAACGTCGAGTTTCGTGAGTGCGATACCGGTGATGCCGTTTGTCGCAACCGACTGGCGAACCAGTGCAGCGTCGAACCAGCCGCAACGGCGCTTACGACCGGTCACGGTGCCGAACTCATGACCCTTTTCGCCAAGGAACTGGCCGATTTCATCGTTCAGTTCGGTCGGGAACGGACCTTCGCCAACGCGCGTCGTGTAAGCCTTGGTGATGCCGAGGATGTAGCCGAGCGAACCCGGACCCATACCCGAACCGGCAGCGGCCTGACCGGCAACCGTGTTGGACGAAGTAACATACGGATAGGTGCCGTGGTCGATATCGAGCAGCGAACCCTGCGCGCCTTCGAAGAGGATGCGCGCGCCAGCGCGACGCTTCTTGTCGAGCAGCAACCATACGGTTTCGCTGAACGGCAGAATCTTGTCGGCGATGGACGTCAGTTCTTCCATGATCGTTTCATGGGAAATTTCGGCTGCACCGAAGCCGCGACGCAGCGCATTGTGGTGCGTCAGAATGCGGTCAACCTTGACCGAAAGCGCTTCGAGATCAGCCAGATCCATGACGCGGATCGCACGACGACCAACCTTGTCTTCATAGGCCGGACCGATACCGCGACGGGTGGTGCCGATCTTCGTGCCGCTGTTGGAGGCCGCGTCTTCGCGCATGCCGTCCAGTTCGCGGTGCAGAGAAAGAATAAGTGTCGCATTGTCGGCGATACGCAGATTGTCGGTCGTGACCTTGACGCCCTGCACTTCCAGACGGCCGATTTCGGCAATCAGCGCATGCGGATCGACAACAACGCCGTTACCGATGACCGCCAATTTTCCAGGACGTACGACGCCAGAAGGCAGCAGCGAGAGCTTGTAGCTCACGCCATCGATGACGAGCGTGTGACCGGCATTGTGACCGCCCTGATAACGCACGACGACATCTGCCCGCTCGGACAACCAGTCTACAATCTTGCCTTTACCTTCGTCGCCCCACTGCGAGCCGACCACCACAACATTCGTCATTTCTTGCTTTCCTGCTGATGACGCTTACGCGCCCGGTAATTCGATGGGAAACCCAAACCCGCGAATGTATACTGTGTTGTCTTGCGGAAAGCGACCCTGTTTCTTGCGGCGAAATTTGCTTTTTCCGTGACAAAATGCGGATTTCGGCTTTATCTCCGCCGGCGGGAATGATCTCGCCGATGCAACCGGCGCGATTCTCACGCGTCGTTTCCGCGCACTCCACCGTCTCCAGCCGAAAGATCAGCGTGTCCTCGAAAGCTTACATCGCCCTCATCATCGCCACGCTCTGCTGGGGCGGCAACACTGTCGCCGGAAAACTGGCAATCGGCCATATCAGCCCCATGGCATTCACCTTCCTGCGCTGGGTATTTGCGGTCGCGATGATTTTCGCGATATCGCTGCCGCAGCTTATTCGCGATTGGCCCATCGTGCGCCAACGCCTGCCGTATTTCTTCGTGCTTGGCAGCGTCGGTTATACCGCGTTCAACGTCTTTCTTTATACAGCGCTCAAACACACCTCCGCCATCAATGCCGCTGTCATTCAGGCCGGCATTCCGATGGTCATCTTCGTCCTGAATTTTATGCTGTTTCGCACGCGCGTCTTCGTCGGCCAGATCGCCGGCTTTTGCCTGACCATCGCAGGCGTTGGTCTGCTCGCCTCTCATGGCGACCCAATTTCGCTGCTACAGCTCGACATGAATGTCGGTGACGCCATCATGCTGCTCGCCGTGCTGGCTTACGCAATTTACACCGTGATCCTGCGCTGGAAACCGGCAGTTGACTGGCGCACGCTGATGGCAATCCCGGCCTTTTTCGCGCTCGTCAGCTCTGTTCCGTTGATCGGCTGGGAAGTTTCGCAGGATACCGTGTTGTGGCCGGATCAAACTGGATGGGTTCTCGTTTTTTATGCCGCCATTTTCGCATCTCTGGTTGCGCAGATCCTGTTTATCAGGGGTGTGGAGCAGATTGGCGCCAACCGCGCAGGCCTGTTCATCAACCTCGTGCCCGTTTTCGGAACCCTTCTTTCAGTGGCCGTACTGGGCGAAACGCTGCACACTTATCAGCTCATCGCACTCTTCCTGACGCTTGCCGGAATTGCTGTCGCCGAACGAAAAAAAACGCCGGCGTCCTGATCCTCTATCGGATCGGGAAAACCGGCGCAGTCAGGCAGGCATGAAACTGGATGGGTTAGAGCGCGGTTTCGCGCTCCTTGGATGTGAAAGCGGCGTTGCCGAGAACGATGTCACCCTTGTCGGTCGACACAATCAGAACCTTTTCAAGCGATCCATCGTCATTGAGAGCAAAAGCGATCCGGAGCGCATTCGACGACCAGCCAGCGCCCACCAGAGCAGAACGCTTGATCGTGGCGCAATCACCGCAATTGTCGGCGCCAACAGGCTGAATGGCTGGAACGTCGCTTCCAAAACCGGAAAAATAATCATCAAGCGCGCCCATCGTGCCGTTGATGTCACGGTTGACATTCAAAAGCTGGTCGCGGCGCTTTTCCGTCAAACGCATGGCAGCGGAGGAAACGCACTGACCCGCAACAAGCGTGCAGCCATCGAAACGATTGGAGGCGGAGATATCGATCTTCGCAAGCGCAGCCTTTTCAGCCGTGGCGAAACCGCGCGCAAAACCGGCGGCACCGGCTGCATCCGCATGGGTGGACATGGAAGCGACGACAATGCCGCAAATGGCGGCAGCAATAATCTTCTTCAGCATTTTCATACCCCGTTTCGGTTTCTGCCAGCTTTGTGCCGGTCTTGATCTGCGTTGCTTTTAATGAGGCACTCTTTTTTGTTTTGGAGCGCTCCTTCGTCTGTAGTCCCACAATGGCACAGCACTCTTTTCAGCCGCTTTAAGCCGATAGCTACAATTTTATCTGTTTTCGATTTTTTGACATTCCACGCATTTTTCTTGCCCAGGCAATCTGAACGCGCACTGAAAAAGAGAGCGGCATGCGCACAAATTGATGCTTTTCGCGCTCTACCGAAACGCCTACTCCGGTAAGGAACCACGACAACGGAGCGACAGACATCATGGCGACGGCTTTCTACTGGAACGAATTGAACACGCTGGATTTTGCGACGCTCGACCCGGAAAATACCGTTGCCATCCTGCCGATCGCCTCGACAGAACAACATGGTCCGCATTTGCCCGTCGCCACCGACGTCGCAATCGCCGAGGGCATGCTCTCGGAGTTTCGTGTCCAGAAACCTGCCGATTTGGCGACACTGGTTCTGCCCACACAGCAGATCGGCAAGGCAAACGAACATATCTACGGACCCGGCACGCTTTCCTTCGACGCCGACCTTCTGATCCGCATGTGGACCTCAATAGGTCAGAAGGTTTCGGAAGCGGGCGTCAAGAAGATGGTCATCGTCAATTCCCATGGCGGTAATGTCGACATCATGAGCATCGTCGGGCGAGAGCTGCGTGTGCGATACGGCATGGCAGTGGTCGGCACCCAATGGGGTCGCTTCGGCCATCCGGAAGGGCTGATTGGTGAGCATGAAATGAAATTCGGCATTCATGGCGGCGAGGTCGAGACATCACTGATGCTGCATTTTCGTCCTGAACTGGTGCGAATGGAGAAGGCGCAAAATTTCACATCGAAGGCCGAGTGGCAGAAAGAGCGCTCACGGTTCATCCAGCCGCTGCCACCACATGCGCTGGCCTGGATCGCCCACGACCTGAACGACAATGGCGTTGTCGGCGATGCATCGAAGGGAACCGCAGCCAAGGGCGAAGCGATCTGCAAACATCAGGTTTCCGGCTTCATCGAACTCTTGCGCGATCTCGCGAATTACCCACTTTCGGCGCTCTATTCGCGCTAAAACAAGGTCTTCAACCCGCCTGTTCGCGTTGTTTGTCCTGCAAGGGCACATGTCCCTGCTTTTGCAGATCGGCAACCAGCGCCGAAAGCTCGGACAACAGGAATTCCACATAAAGGCTCGCCGCTGTATCGAGCGTCGAGCGTGAGCGGGCAAACAGCTTCATCGGCTGATGGCGCATATGTGGTGTCGAAAACGGCCGAAACACCAAATCCCCACGCTTGCATTCGAGATAAACATCGAGCGGGTTGAGAAGTGTCAGCCCGGAGCCCGAACGCACAAGCTGCTTCATCAACTCCACCGAATTGGTTTCCAGCAGCGGTTCAACCTGCATTGGCAAAGGAGCCAGCACAAGATTGATGACATTGCGAAGGCTCGTGCCCGGCTGCGACAGAACCATCTTCTCGTGCACGATATCGGTGAGATCAAGGCTCTGGCGTTCAGCCAAAGGGTGGTCGGGCGGCAGTACCACACCAACAGGCACATCGAACAAGGCAAGTGTGCGCAGTCCCGGTGCGGCCGGAATGTTGAAACCAAGGCCGATATCCGCCTCCCCCGTCAACACCGGGTTAACAGTCGGCGTGCCGCTGTCATTATGAAGCAGAACCCGTACGCGCGGATGTTTTTCGAGAAAATTGTGCAGGATCGCCGTTAACGGGCCGGCGGCAAGACCGGTAGTCGCAACCATTGTCACTTTTCCCGCCCGCGGCATCTTGAGACCGCGAATGCGAGTCTCAAGCCTTTCATAATCCTTCAGCACCTCGCGGATATGTTCGATGCACAACTCGCCTGCAGCCGTCAGTTTAAGGCCGCGTGGCAACCGTTCGAAAATAGGTGCACCGAACTCCTCTTCGATCGCGAGGATCTGCCGGTTAACGGCCGAGGACGCAACGTTGAGACGTGCTGCCGCCTTGCGGATGGAACCGCAGCGCACGATCTCGTCGATATATTGCAGCTTGCGCGAATGAAGCACGGCGGATCAACTCTGCATAAATTTTGACCGTATCGCATCATTTGTACGCTGACATTCAAACGATGCTTTTAAGGCATCAATGTGCACGAATTTTGATGCTTTTCAATGCGCGATACGCACGATCAAATGAAGACAACAAAACAGGCTCTCACGATGCCGCAAGGTTTAACAGGGGAACAACAAGACATGACCAATGGATTGACGAAAAACGTGTTTCTGGCGGGCATGGCGCTTTGTGGCTCCATTGCCGCAACGGCGCCGGCACTGGCGCTGGACGAAGTTTCCTACGGCACGAACTGGCTGGCACAGGCGGAGCACGGCGGCTTTTACCAGGCCGTTGCCGACGGAACCTACGAGAAACACGGCCTGAAAGTCACCATCGTTCAGGGTGGCCCGAATGCCGCCAACCGTTCACTGCTGATCGCCGGCAAGGTGACATTCTACATGGGCGGCCAGCTTGGCGATATGGACGCGGTGAAGGAAGGCATCCCGCTGACCAGCGTCGCCTCCATTTTCCAGAAAGATCCGCAAGTGCTTCTCGCCCACCCGGATGCCGGCGTCGAGAAATTCGAAGATCTTGCCAAGCTCGACACCATCTTCATGGGTAAGGAAGGCTATGCCACCTATTTCGAATGGATGAAGAAGAACTACCCCGGCTTCAAGGACGAGCAATACAAGCCCTATACTTTCAATCCAGGCCCCTTCATCACCAACAAGGCTTCCGCACAGCAGGGCTATCTGACGTCTGAACCACACGAAATCGAAAAACAGGCGGGCTGGGCACCGAAAGTCTTCCTGCTGGCCGATGCGGGCTTCACGCCCTATTCGACGATGATTACCGCGCAGACCAAGACGGTCGAAGAAAACCCCGAGATGGTGCAGCGCTTCGTCGATGCCTCGCTCGAAGGCTGGTACAACTACCTCTACGGCGACAACAAGGCTGCCAACGACCTCATCAAGAAAGACAATCCGGAGATGACGGACGAGCAGATCGCCTTCTCCATCGCCAAGATGAAGGAATACGGCATTCTTGAATCGGGCGACGCGCTTGAAAAGGGCATCGGATGCATTACCGACGACCGTTACAAGGCCTTCTTCGATGCAGTCGTGAAAATCGGCCTGGAGCCCGCCGATCTGGACTACAAAAAAGCCTACACGACGAAATTCGTCTGCAAGGGCGTCGGCATGGCGCTGAAGAAATAAGACTAGCCTGACCCGCCGCGTCCCAACGTGGCGGGTCTGTCCGGCATCACAATTCCAGAGTGAAGATGAGCGTTTCGTCCCCAGCCGCCACAAGCCTTCCGGCAGAATCCCGCAAGCGGCCTCTGGTCGTCATGAAGTCCGTTTCGAAGACCTTTTCCTCGGGTACAGTGGCCCTGTCCCATATGGATCTGACGGTTGAAGGCGGTGAATTCGTCAGCCTGCTCGGCCCATCCGGTTGTGGCAAGTCGACGGCGCTGCGCATCATCGCAGGTCTTGGTGACGTTACCACCGGTTCGATCGACTGGCCAAGCTCTCGTATCAACTCAAGGGGTTTGCCGGAAGGCGATATCAGCTTCGTGTTTCAGGAACCGACGCTGATGCCCTGGCAGACGGTATTCGGCAACGTGTATCTGCCGCTGAAACTACGTGGTGTGTCCAAGGCCGCCGCCCGCGAAGAAATCATGAAAACGCTGGCGACGGTCGGCCTGCAGGACTTTGCCGACGCCTACCCTCGCGAACTTTCCGGCGGCATGAAGATGCGGGTTTCAATTGCCCGCGCATTGGTGACCAAGCCCAAGCTGCTACTCATGGACGAGCCCTTTGCGGCACTGGACGAGATCACCCGCCAGAAATTGAATGACGACGTGCTGAGGCTTTGGCGTGAGACCGGCATCACCGTCATCTTCGTTACCCATTCCGTTTATGAGTCTGCCTATCTGTCCAACCGCATCGTGGTGATGAAAGCTCGCCCCGGCCGCGTTCATGCCGATTTTCCGCTGGTGACAGCCATGGAGCGCGACGCCCATTACCGCACCTCGGAAGACTATCGCCTCGCCTGCGAAAAGGTTTCCACCATGCTTCTCGAAGCCATTGGCAACGGAGAACACTGATGTCCGCAACGAAGGAAGCGGCATTGCCGCAAGCAAAAGAAAAAAGCTTCCTCGAACGGCGCGGTGAACTCATTCTGCGAACGCTGGTCCCGATCGGTGTCGTCGCTGTGCTGGTTCTTGTCTGGTATGTGGGCGTCAAGGTCAGCGGCGTGCCTCCCTATATTCTGCCAGGCCCGGCTGCCGTCGTCGCCTCGCTCTTCAATGACTGGGGAACACTCGCCCCTGCCTTCTGGGTCACAACGAAGATCACCATGGCCTCGCTCGCACTGGCGCTGGCCGGCGGGGTCGGCATCGCCATCTTCCTGGTGCAATCGCGCTGGATCGAGATCGCCTTTTATCCGATTACCGTCATTCTTCAGGTAACCCCCATCGTTGCGATCGCACCGCTGATCCTGATCTATGCACCGAGCACCCAGGTCGCGCTGTTGATCTGTGCTTTCCTGGTCGCGTTTTTTCCGATCCTCTCCAACATGGTGCAGGGCTTGAAAAGCGTCGACCACAATCTTCTGAACCTCTTTGACCTCTATGGCGCATCCCGCTGGCAGACCCTGCTTTATCTGAAACTGCCTGCTTCTCTGCCCTACTTCATGACGGGTCTGAGGATCGGCGGTGGACTGGCGTTGATCGCTGCCGTGGTTGCCGAGTTCGCGGCGGGGTCGGCCGGTGCAGGTTCAGGGCTGGCCTTCCGCCTGCTGGAATCGCAATATCGTATGAATATTCCGCGCCTCTTCGCAGCACTTCTTCTGCTTTCCTGTCTTGGCGTAGCGATTTTCGCCATCACCTCCTTCATCTCATGGCTTTCATTGCACCGGTGGCATGAAAGCAGCCTGAAACGGGAAAACTGATGACTGCCGCCTTCATGACATTGCCCGATGCATCAGCCTTCGCTCTGACCAACGCCACCTTGCCTGCCGTGACGGTAGAAGGCTTCGAAGCGCGCGAGCGTGAGGGCCTTGTAAGCGCCGACCTGGTCATCGACGGGGGAAAGATCGCGGCAATCCTTCCGCCCGGCATGACGCCCGCCGATCTGCCGAAAGCCGATCTGCGCGACGGCATGGTCTGGCCCTGCCTTGTCGAGATGCACACCCATATCGACAAAGGTCATATCTGGGATCGCCGTCGCAATCCTGATGGCACGTTCATGGGTGCGTTGGACAATGTGCGAGCCGACCGTGAGGCGAACTGGTCTGCCGAAGATGTGCGAACCCGTATGGAGTTTTCGCTGCGTTCGGCTTACGCGCATGGCACAAAGCTGTTGCGCACCCATCTTGACAGTATAGCGCCCCAGCACCGTATTTCCTTCGAGGTTTTCGCTGAAGTGCAGGATGACTGGAAGGACCGGATCGCGCTTCAGGCCGTAGCTCTGTTTCCGACCGACCAGATTTTCGACGAGCGCTACTTCAACGATCTTGTGTCTGTGGTGAAACGTCACGGCGGCTTGCTTGGCGGTGTGCCGCAGATGTCTCCTGATCTCGACGCACGCCTCGATCTCCTCTTCCGCACGGCTGCTGACAACAGCCTCGATATCGACCTGCATGTGGACGAGACAGAAGACAGGCAGGTTCTGGCACTGAAAGCTGTGGCCGAAGCAAAACTTCGCAACGGCTTCGAGGGGGCGGTCACCGTTGGTCATTGCTGCTCGCTGGCGCGGCAGGACGACGACGTCGCGAAAGCAGTAATCGACAAGGTCGCTGAGGCTGGCCTGAATGTCGTGTCGCTACCGATGTGCAACATGTATCTGCAGGATCGCCATGAAAGCCGCACACCTCGATGGCGCGGCGTGACCTTGTTCAAGGAGCTGGCTGCGGCCGGTGTCAGAACCGCCGTTTCCTCCGATAACACGCGCGACCCTTTCTATGCCTATGGCGACCTGGACCCGGTGGAGGTGTTCCGTGAAGCGGTGCGCATCCTGCATCTCGACCATCCGCTCGACGATGCCGCGCGTATTGTCACCACCTCGCCTGCCGACAGTCTCGGCCGCGCCGATATCGGTCGTATCCGCGTAGGCAGCCCCGCCGATCTCGTATTGTTCAGCGCGAGGCGTTGGAGCGAATTTCTTTCCCGTCCGCAGGCTGACCGCATCGTGATGCGGAATGGCATGGGCATCGACCGTCGCCTGCCGGATTACCGTGACCTTGACCCTATACTGGACCGATAAGATGGTAGACTACGCCAAGATCAAGCAGGAGCTGGAAGGCATCGCCGTTGAGGACAACCCAGCGCTGGTGAGACAGAAAAGCCGCGATTTCTACTGGTATTCACCGGTGCTGAAAGCCCAGCTCGACAACGTGATCGGCGACCTCATTGTCACCCCGACAAGCGAGGAGGAGGTGATCCGCATCCTGAAAGTGGCCTTCGCACATGGCGCACCGGTCACGCCGCGCGGCACGGGAACGGGCAACTACGGTCAAGCCATGCCGCTCTCCGGCGGTATCGTCCTGAACATGGCGGGCATGAACAAGATCAAGGAAATCAAGCCGGGTCGCGTCATTTGCGAGCCTGGCATCGTGATTGCCGAACTCGACAAGCAGACGAAAGCGCATTCCGGCCAGGAGCTGCGCTTCCACCCATCTACAAAGCAGACAGCCACGATCGGCGGTTTCATTGCTGGCGGATCGGGTGGCGTTGGCTCGATCACCTGGGGCGGGCTGCGCGACCTTGGCAATATCTTGCGCCTGCGGGTCGTGACCATGGAAGCCGAACCACGCGTACTCGATCTCACCGCCTGGGACCTGCAGAAGGTCAGTCACGCCTATGGCACCAACGGCATTATCACCGAAGTCGAGATGCCGCTTGCCACCGCTTATGACTGGGTCGACGTGATTGTCGGTTACGACGATTACATGGATGCGGTAAAATTTGCCGACGCGCTGGCTCATAAGAACGGCATTCTTCTCAAGGAAATCGCGCCGATCGCAGCCCCTATTCCCTACGACTATTTCAATCGCCACAAGCCTTGGCTGAAGGAGGGGCAGTCGGTGGTGGTGCTCATGGTGGCACCGCATTCCATCGAGCCGTTCGTTGCCTTTACCGAAAGAATGAAGGGCGATATCCGTTTCCGCTCGGACACGGTCGAGAGCATGAAGGGCATTCCGCACGCCTATGAGCTGGCTTGGAACCACACCACGCTACGCGCCCTGAAGATCGATCCGTCCTGGACCTATCTGCAGGTGCAGTATCCTGGTCCGGATCACGTGGAAAAGGTCCGCAAAATGACTGAGATCTTCGGCGACGAAGTGATCGGCCATCTGGAGTTCATCAAGTTCGACGGCCACATCCAGTGCTCCGGCCTGCCATTGGTCCGCTACACCACGGAAGAACGCCTGGAAGAGATCATTCGCATCCATGAACAGAATGGCTGCCCGATCTTCAATCCGCATCGTTACACGCTGGAAGAAGGCGGCATGAAGCAGACGGACAAGGTGCAGCTTGCCTTCAAGAAGGAAACTGATCCCAAGGGCCTTCTGAACCCTGGCAAGATGATCGCCTGGGAAAATCCGAACTTTGATTTCAAGGCTGGAACCAATTACCTTTTCCCGGGACTTTCCGCCTTTGCGGAAGCACAGGAGGCCTGAGAAACAGGTAACGGCAACCACATATATTTCTTCCGAAGGTACTCCCGAACCCTCGCTCAACAAGCGCGGGTTTCGCACCTGACAAATGGTGGGGTGAACGGCGATGCGACCAGAGCAAGATGCTCGAACAGCGGATCGTCATTTATCAGGAAAACGGCGCGGAAAAGTTTTCAACCTCATGCCGGGACGATGTTCGCTCGGCTGATGACATGGAGCTTTATCATGCGCGTTCTCGTACTGCATTCGCACCCGCTGGAAGAAAGTTATGGGCGGGCGCTTTTTCACCAGACTTGCGAAAGCCTGAAAAAGGCGGGCCACGATGTCGATGCCTGCAATCTCTATGAGGAGGGTTTTGACCCTGTTCTGTCCGCACACGACCGGCGCGTCTATCATGACGTTCCTCAAAACGCCGATCTGGTGCGGTCCTATTGCGAAAGGCTGCTTGCGGCCGAAGGGCTGGTGATCTGCACACCGGTCTGGAATTTCGGTTTCCCGGCAATGCTCAAAGGCTATTTCGATCGCGTATGGCTGCCCGGTGTATCCTTTGCGTTGCAGGATGGCAGGCTGACGCCAACGCTCCGACATATCCGCAAACTCGCAGCTGTCATGACCTATGGCGCCACACCCATGCGCGCCTTTCTGGCCGGCAACCCACCCAAACGCATCGTCAAGCGTGTACTTCGCGGCCAGATAAAGCTCGGCGCCCCGGTCAGATTTCTCGCGCACTACGACATGAACAATTGCACCGTTGAGACCCGCTCTGCCTTCATGGAAAAGGTCAAACGGGAAATGGAGCAGTTCTGACGGAGCGGAGGAGAGCGCTATCGGGAGCGTGAAAGAAGGCAGATATAACCTCGCACTCCACGCTTTCGCCCTTTCCCCGACACAAGGATTTTCAGATGGTTAACAGATCCTCGATGCGCGGCATTTGAATTAACCTTGTCTTAAAACCCCACGTTAATCGTTACCAATTTAAAAACGACGGAACGAAAGGGTTCCGTGATGCGTGGCGTATTTGCCGTTGTTCTGCTGATGACTGTTCTGGCTGGCTGCGCGACAGCGCCGTCCCAGATCACCAATGCCTGTGCAATCTTCGAGCAGCGGAATGGCATCTTCAACAACTGGCAACGAGACGCGAAAGCCGCAGAACGTGAGTTCGGTGTACCAGTCCCGGTCATGATGGCGACGATTTACACCGAATCCAGCTTCCGGCCTTACGCCCGCCCGCCGCGCACCAAGCTTCTTGGCTTCATTCCGTGGAAACGCCAATCGACAGCCTACGGATACGCACAGGCACTGGATGGTACGTGGGAAGTCTACAAGCGCGAGACGGGACGCTGGTCCGCCAGCCGCACCGATTTTACCGATGCCATTCACTTTGTCGGCTGGTATCACGCCAAGAGCCGCCGTGAGAACGGCATCGCGCTGAACGATCCCTACAACCTCTACCTCGCCTATTATTCCGGTCATGCCGGCTATGCGAAGGGAAGCTGGCGCAATAATTCCGGCGTCCAGAAAGCCGCTCGCCGTTCCGCCAATATGGCGATGCGTTACGAGTCCCAACTGCAGAAATGCGGCTATCGTTGATAGCAGCAGGGCGATCGTATTGTGATCGCGAGGGCGGCTTGCGCCCTCAACGCTGCGGCAAATTGATCAAACGACCTTGGCGGCCGTAACCTCCACTTCGACCAGAAACTCCGGGCGGGTAAATCCCGACACGATGATCAGCGTGGATACCGGCTTTGGGTCGAGCGTATAACGATCACGCACTGCCATATAGGGTGCAAAATCTTCGCGCTTCGTCACAAAACCAGAAATACGGATGACATCCGCAAAGGTCATGTCTGCGTCTTCGAGGATCGCCTTGATCGCTTCGAAACAAAGTTCGGCCTGAGCCGAGACATCAGCGGGAACGGCATCATCCAGACCAATGCCTAGTTGCCCGGAAGTGACCAGCAGCGACGCGCTAGGCGGCACCAGAAGACCATGATTGTAATTGCCGAAGGGCTTGCGCACGGACGGCGGATTGAAAGTCATTTTGCTCATGAAAAACTACCGGAACAGGGGGACGAACTGTTCCGGCAGTATCGGCAAGGCGGGAGATCGTCGCAAGCCGAATATGAGTGTCAGGCCGAATAAGGCGCCACGAAATCGCGGATTGCGTCGATCTCGTTCGAACGGATCTCATGTCCGCCCGGATGCCAGATCGTTTCAACCGAACCACCCTGCGCTTTCAGATAGGTTTCAAGTGACTTTGTCAGAGGAACCGGGCAGATCGGATCACGCTCGCCGGCTGTCAGTAGCACCCGACGCGATGGTTTGGCGGCAGCCGGTTTTGGCGCGAACGGGATCAGCGGATGCATCAAAACCGCAGCATCGAAGAGATCAGGGTCTTCAATCAGCACATTGGCAAGAATGTTCGCACCATTAGAAAATCCGAGACCGATGACCGGTCCGGCCTGGTAGTGATCACGGTTCGCTCTTACGAAATCAGCAAGTTTGGTCGTCGCACGCTGCAGGTCAATCATATCGTAGACGCCCTCTCCGGTTCGCCGGAAAAAGCGCGCCGCGCCATGTTCGGAAACATCTCCGAGTGGCGAAACAACCGTGGCCTGTGGCAAAAGCCGACTGCCAAAATCGAAAAACTGGTTTTCATCGCCACCCGTACCGTGCAGCACGATAAAAAGTGGTTGGCCCGCAGCCCCTGCCCGAGCTTTGTGAAAATAAGTGTCCTGGCCCATAAATAATATCCTTCCGTTTCCAGTCCCGATCGCTCAGGCTTGGCCACCCGTCCAGATGGCGCGCAGGCCCTCGGCCTAACCCGAGGGCGACGGTTTTCGTGTTTGTTTCCAACGATCGAAAAGCCGGTCCTTATGCCGCTTTTTCGTCGCCCAGCGGTTCGAGATGCTCTTCCAGAACGGAACGCAGATGCGCGTGCTGGGTCGGCAACTTCAGTGCTTCACCGAGATGGGCCGTGTCTTCGTCACGATCGAAACCCGGCTCGTTCGTTGCCACTTCGAACAACACACCGCCTGGTGTGCGGAAGTAGATGGCCCAGAAGTAATCGCGGTCGATAACAGGCGTGACCTGATACCCCGTGTCCATCAGTGCCTTACGGACCTCAAGTTGCTTTTCGCGATTTTCGACAGCGAAGGCGATGTGATGCACCGAGCCCGCGCCGAGTTTGGCGCCGGAAATATTCGGCATGGTCTCGATATCGATGAAATCCGCACCATTGCCGCCGGGCATACCAAGACGCAACACGCCATCCTGACGATCAACTTCCTGATAACCCATGAACTTCAACAGCTCAGCCGTCGCACCTTCATCGCGCAGCCGAAGCGAGGCACCCTGGAAACCGCGGATTGCCTGATCTTCTCCGACGCCGTTGCCTGTCCACTGTGGACGCGCATCGTCGCGAACTTCAACCAGAGCAAAACCATCGCCATCAGGACCGGCAAAATGCAGGCGCCTGTTGCCGAAGGCCTCATCAGCCTTCAAGCCGTCAACACCAGCCTTGGAAAGGCGGTCCTGCCAGTATCCAAGTGAACCCTCGGGAACAGAAAACAGCGTGGTACCAACTTCGCCGGTGCCCGGACGTCCGCGAGCGATATGCGGGAACGGGAAATAGGTCATGACCGAGCCCGGCGTACCAACTTCGTCACCGTAGTAGAGGTGATAGACATCCGGTGCGTCAAAGTTGACGGTCTTCTTGACCCGGCGAAGGCCAAGCGTATCGGTAAAGAAGCTGTTGTTTTGGCGCGCACTCGCAGCCATTGACGTGACGTGGTGCAAACCCTTGATCTGGTCAATCATAATAAACCCCTTTGGCTCACTGGCTCCCGAAACGGAGCCGTCCGTGTTTCATGAGCCAAAGATGGGGCAAGACGATCGGATCGTATAGAGAGAACAATCCGAACGGATTGTTCACAAAATAGCACCAAGCCGTAGCAGCAGTCTTGAACGCTGCCGTTCAGTGGTCGTCAGACGCGCCCATCGTCCAGTATCCGACAGACCGCAACGAGGCTTTGGGAATACCGACTTCATCCGTCAGAAATGCTTTGGCAGCACGTGCTTCGTTTTTTTCGCAGGCGACGAAAACATGCTGACCATCGTGGTTCTCTGCGAAGGAATGGCCGCGCAGAGCCTGCTCGATCAAACCCGATGTTCCCGCCGGCTTGCCACGACGATAGAGCCAGGTCCATTCGACGTCGGCAGCGCAGACGACATTCTGACGCTCTGCCTCGTTGTCAATCTCCGCATAGACGCTGAGCTTTTTACCAGCCGGCATCTCCGCCGCCATCCGCAACATCACCGGTAGCGCCGTCTCGTCACCAGCAAACACATAACGGTCGGCCTCCGGGCAAACACCACTGGCACCGATAATGCCGACAACATCGCCTGGTTTCGCCGTCGCACCAAAATGCGCACCCGGCATATGGTCGCCCTCGTGCATGACGAAATCGATATGGACTTCACCACCCTCGATATCACCTGATCGGATCGTATAGATACGCCGGGTCAACAGATCATCGCCTTCCGGCCAGATGATTGCTCCGGTTTGGGAAAGATAGGGCCAGACCGGCGCACGGCCCTGGTCGGGAACCAGAAGCAATCGGACATGCATGCCGCTGGTGACCAGTTTCTCAATGCCGTTTTCGACAGACACCACCAGACGACGCATGTTGGGTGTCAGATTATAGGCGCGTGCAATCTTGCCGACGAAGAGATTGGGCAATTCGCGCTGATCCGCGCCATGGCCGACCCAACGGAAATCGAGACCTGTCTCGCCGGAAAACTCAACGATATGCTCCGCCACCATGGCCTTTACGGACATCAGCACGTTTTCAGACACGCAACTGACCCGAGCCGCAAACTGGCCGCCCTCCGCGCTGAAGCTGCCGTGACCGTACTCCGCCTTGAAACGAACCGTCGCGCCATCCCGGCGCATATCCATATGCTCGGCGAAATGATCCTCAAAGGCATTTACGATGGCGAGCGGATCGGCGAGTGCAACAGAGGTTTCAGCGGATAGAAGAGACACGGAAAACAAATCCTTCACTTTGTAGTCCGGTTATCTTTAATGCCGACAACCGCAAAGCGCAAAGAGATTTATGAGCCTCTAAAGAAGGTTTTTTTCACCACCTGCCACATCGGGCAACTGCCAATCGATCGGCTCACGCCCATGCGACGCAAGAAACTCATTGGCCTTGGAGAAATGGCGATTGCCGAAAAAGCCATTATGCGCCGAAAGTGGCGATGGATGTGGTGAGCGCAGCACCAGATGCTTCGTCTGATCTACGAAGGAAGCTTTTTTCTGGGCGTAGGAGCCCCACAGAAGGAAAACGACGTGATCACACTCGTCGTTGACGGCACGGATCACGGCATCCGTGAATTTTTCCCAGCCCTGGCCTTGATGGGACGCCGCGCGAGCCTCTTCAACCGTCAGAACGCTGTTGAGCAAAAGAACGCCCTGCCTTGCCCAGCTTTCCAGAAAACCGTGTCGGACGGGGTGAATACCGAGATCGCTCTGCAGCTCCTTGTAGATATTCACCAGAGACGGCGGAATACGGACACCCGGCTGCACCGAGAAACAGAGCCCGTGCGCCTGTCCCTGACCGTGATAGGGGTCCTGCCCGAGTATGACGACCTTGACCTCGTCGAGCGGCGTGAGATCAAGCGCCCGGAAATATTCCGGGCCTTTGGGAAAGATATGTTTGCCAGCCGTTTTTTCGGCGAGCAGGAAGTCTTTCAGCTTCTGCATATAGGGGCTGGCAAATTCAGGCGAGAGAACGCGTTTCCAGCTTTCTTCCAGTTTGACGCCTGCTTCTGCCATGAAAGCCCCTCTTGCTTACTTGAACCGGTTGCCGCGTTGCAGCACTTCAATCTTGTATCCATCCGGATCGCAGATGAAGAAATATTTTGCAAATGGAGCGCCTTTGTAATCGGCCTCGATGATCTTGCCAGCCGATAGACCAAGCTCGGTAAAGCGTTGATGCTCGGCTTCCACATTTGCAACGCTGACAGCAAGATGACCGTAACCGTCGCCCAGAGCGTAAGGTACTTCTCGTCCCTTGTTGACCGTCAGTTCAAGCTCGAAATCTCCTTCGGCATTGCTGAGATAGATGAGAGTGAAATTCTCGAACTCGGCACGTTCCGCGACCTCAAGTCCGAAAGCCTGCTTGTAAAACTCCACCGAACGTTTTTCGTCCAGCACCCGGACCATCGAGTGGATTAGCTTGGCCATGGTGTTTTCCTTCTTCTTACCGCGTCGTGGCCGGTTATGCTCCGGACATCGCGGCAACGGGATAAAGACAGAGTGAGGTGCTTTCAACCCTTAAAGACGTCAGGACAGTTGCATCCCCGCAGAACGTGATAACGCAAACGTCGCGAAATTCCACTATCATGAGTAGTGCGCTCATGATATCGGCATGACTTATGCGCCTCCTATATCTCTGTCTTGGCTGGCTTATGGTCGCAACCGGCATCGTCGGCGCGTTTCTTCCCGTTTTGCCGACCACACCCTTTCTGCTGCTTGCCTTGTGGTTCTTTTCGCGCTCCTCGCCAAAGCTCGAAAGATGGCTGCTCACCCATCCGAAATTCGGCCCGCCATTAAGGCAGTGGAAGGAAAAGGGGGCAATTGCTCGAAAGGCGAAAATTGCTGCAATATCAGCGATGTCCGTGAGCTATGCCGCTTTCTGGTTTTTGAGCGATCCGCCACCGCTGCGAGCCTTGCTGGTTGGCGCGGTGATGCTGGGCTCCGGACTTTTCATCATCACCCGGCCAGACCCGGACGCTTGAGCGTGCCGCCGGGCGGCAGCACTCCCTCAGCGATGCCGCGACTGTGGTAGTACGTAGGGGATATGAGCAGCAGGCAGCCGTCCAACAACACCACCAATGCCGTAAACCCGCGCGATCGTATCGTCGCTGATCGTCTCGAAGGACGGCCCGCTGGCTGTGACCCGTCCGTCGTGCATGACGATAAGTTGATCGGCAAATTCCGCCGCAAGATTGAGGTCATGGAGGATAGCAAGAACCAGGCCGCCTGCCGAAGCAAAATCGCGCGCCGTTTCCAGCACCGCGATCTGATGGCCAATATCGAGGCTGGCGGTCGGCTCGTCCAGAAACAGGGCGCGAACCTCGCCATTTTCGACCGGATTGGGAACCTGCGCCAAAGCGCGGGCAAATTGCACCCGCTGTTGCTCGCCTCCCGAGAGAACATTGTAGGATCGCTGCTCGAAGCCGCGAAGTCCAGCCTTGGCAAGCGCCCGTCGAGCCTGATCTTCCGGCTTCAGCGCGCCTTGCGCCACCGCTCCCATGCGGACGATTTCCAGCGCCGTGAAGGGGAAGGCAAGCTGCGTGTTCTGCGGCAACACAGCCCGGACCCGCGCCAGTTGCGCGGGCTTGTAGACCGAGATGTCGATATCGTTGTAAGCGACGACACCCTGGTCAGCGCGCATCTCACCTGAGAGCACCTTCATCAAGGTGGATTTTCCCGCCCCGTTCGGACCAATGATGACGTTGACCTTACCTGGTTTCAGATCAACGCCGACACCATCCAGGAGACGGCGACCAGAGCGGATGAGCGTGATATTTTCAGCCCGGATCATCAGAGGTTCCTCATGAAGGTGCCGCCACGACCAAGCAGCAGAAAGAGGAAGACAGGGGCGCCGATAAGCGCTGTCACAACGCCGATCGGCAGTTCGGCAGGTGCAGCCACGGTGCGGGCAAAACTATCCGCCAGCAGCAGAAGCGCGGCTCCACCAAGCGCCGACGCTGGCAACAGGAAACGGTGGGATGGACCGATCGCCAACCGTAGCAGGTGCGGCACGACGATCCCGACGAAACCGATAGAACCTGCGGCGGCAACACTTGCGCCACAAGCCGCCGCAACCGCCAGAATGACGAGGCGTTTCAGCTTCTGCACCGGAATACCCATGTGGAAGGCAGCGGCATCACCGAGGATTAGCGCATCCAGCCCCTTGGCAACGAAGGGGATGATCGCGAGGACGACGACGATAAAAGGTAAGGTTGCCAGCACCTTGGTCGGTGTCGAACCGCTGAGCGACCCGAGCGACCAGAAGGTGATGTCACGCAGCGCCCGATCGTCGGCCACGAAGATCATCAGTCCCGTCAGCGCACCACTGATGGCCGCAACTGCGATACCAGCCAGGATGAGCGTTGTGGTGGAGGTCGCACCATCCTTGGTCGCAATCAAATAAAGCACCCAGGTATTGAGGAGGCCTCCGAAAAACGCCATGAATGGCAGGAAATGCGGGCCGAAGAAAATGGCGACAGAGGCGAGTACGCCTTCACTCAACGAAATGGCTGCAACGGCAAAAAGTGCGGCACCAGAAGTGACGCCGACGATACCGGGGTCTGCCAGAGGATTGCGGAAAAGTCCTTGCATCATCGCACCCGAGACGGCAAGTCCCGCCCCGATCAGCAGACCCAGTGCCGTGCGGGGCAATCGTACCGCTTCGAGAATGACCTTTTCGCGTGCGTCGAGCCCTGCTGCGCCACCCGTCAGATACACCCAGAGTTCCTTGATCCCGACACCGGTCGGCCCTGTCACGAGCGACACGATACAGGAGACCACCAGAAGACAGACGAGCAGAACCAGAACGACGACCGCGCGTCGCGATCTGTCACCCGGTATATGCTCGTCGGCTGAACTCAAGGCGGCGACCGTCACGGCTTGATGACCTCAGGATAAAGCTTGTTCGCCAGTTCACGGCCGGCCGCTGGAGTGCGTGGACCAAAGCCGATCAGATAAAGCCCATCCATGCTGACGAGCGCCTTGTTGGCGGCAGCAGGTGTGGACTGGAATGCCGGCAGGGCAAAAATCTCGTTCGGGTTGGTGGCATGGCCACCACGCGACATGGTCAGCACCACATCGGGTGCTGCTGCGATAATGGCCTCATCGGTTAGTGGCTTGTAGCCGGTAATCTCCTGCGCAGCGTTGACGCCGCCTGCCATTTCGATGATCGCGCCAGCCTCGGTGTCCTTGCCCGCCGCCATTACGCGTCCACCGGCAGCGGAAAGCACGAAGAGAACGCGCTTCTTATCCTTATCCGGCACGGACGAAATATCCTTGGCCAGCCCCTCGAGGGCAGCCTTTGTCTCGGCGGCCAGAGCCTTGGCCTTGTCCTGAAGACCGACGGCAGCGCCAACGTCTTCGATCTTCTTCGGAATGGCGTCTCCAACAGGCGGCGTATCCACCGTGACGAACGGCACCGCACTTGCCTTGAGAACCGCGATCACATCCGCAGGACCCGAACCATCTTCGGACAGGATAAGATCAGGTTGCTGGGACAGAATGCCCTCCGAGGAAAGCGCACGCATGTAGCCGATATCCGGCTTCGACATGGCGTCGGCTGGGTAGGAACTGGTGCTGTCGCGCGCCACGACACGATCCTGTGCGCCGAGCGCGTAGAGGATTTCCGTCACCGTACCGCCGACCGCAACGATGCGTTTTGCCTCCGGGTTCCCCTTGTCGGACGCCAGTGCGGCTGGCGCGGATGCCGCGATCACAGCGGGCAGAAAGGCAGCGAAAACGAAGGGGCGGAGGCGAGACGTCAGCATGGCAAAATCCTGAAAAAACGATGCGGCGCGGCTTTCGTCGCGCCTTTTAACTTGAGTTATTTGCACATGTTTATAATCCGCGCAATCTTTTAAGTGGAGTAAATTTGTTTCCTTTGTTGCTAGCCCCTTTTCAAGTGCGCAGGGCCCCGATATCCTGACTGATACAGGAAGCTTAAAGGGAGAATTCCATGTTCATTGCCATGAACCGGTTTCGCGTCGTGCCGGGTTACGAAGATACGTTCGAAGCCATCTGGCGCGAGCGCAAGTCACATCTCAGCGAGTTGCCGGGCTACATCGAATTTCACATGCTGAAAGGCCCGAAGGCCGAAGACCACACGCTCTACGCGTCGCACACGGTCTGGGCCACCAAGGAAGACTTCCTGAACTGGACGAAATCTGAACAATTCCGCGCCGCCCACGCCAAGGCCGGCGAAAACCGCGGCAAGGTCGAATATCTGTCCGGTCCTCACTTCGAAGGTTTCGACGTCATCATTCACGAAGACAAGAACGGCGAACGCCGCTCGATCGCTGCGTGAGGCTGGAACGATGAGCGCTCTTGCCCAGGCAGCCGACGACCGTCAGGCGCGTGCCGCCGCAGCCCTCGCCGAAAAGCCGGATGGCATTGTCGAAGCGATCGCCGCCAAGGCCGAAGTAACACCGGCGGAAATTCTGGCAATTCTGCCGGAAGGCGCGGCAGTTTCCGCTTCAGCCGAAAAGTTCAACGACATCTGGAACGAAATCCGTAGCTGGGGCGAAGTCCTGATGATCGTGCAGACGCAGGATATCGTGCTCGAAGTTCCCGGCCATCTGCCGGAAGGAACGGAAGGCCACGGCTGGTTCAACATCCACGGCGATAGCCCGATCGGTGGCCACATCAAGAAGGATAGCTGCACGGCGATCACCTTTGTCGATCGCGGTTTCCATGGCCGACGCTCGTGTTCCGTCTGGTTCATGAACGCCGATGGCAAAGCCATGTTCAAGATCTTCGTCCGCCGCGACGAAAACAAGGAACTTCTTGCTGGCCAGCTTTCAAAGTTCGAAGCGTTGCGCGATACCTTTCGCGCTAACTAACGAACTCTTCGCAACCGCCGGGACACCCGGCGGTTTTTTTCTACCGGTTCATCCGTCGTTCAGCACCGTTTTTTATCATCCGCTGAAATGAGGTCGCCACGGCGGCCGAGATCAGCACCAACACGGAGCAAACACCATGAACGACCGCGTTTTCCTGCTTTCCCGCCGCAGTTTCACGGCACTCGCCGCCCTTGCCCCGCTGTTTGCCGCCGGTGGTGTCGCGGCAGCTCCTGCAAGCCTTAGAGGAACGGTTGCCTATCGTGAACGCATCGCCCTGCCGCCGGGTGCCACCGTGACCGTTCGGCTCATCGACGTTTCGCTGGCTGATGCGCCATCCCGTACCATTGCCGAAACAACAATTCGCCCACGCGGACAGGTTCCCGTACCGTTCGTGCTTCGATACAACGACCGCGATATTCGCCCGCGCCGCTCCTATGCGCTGAGTGCGGAAATCCGCGATCGCGACCGCCTGCTGTTTACCACCACGACCCGCTATTCCGTACTGACGGGTGGACGCGATAACACCGACCTTGTCCTGCAGCGTGTGGCAGGTGGCCCGGACCGCCCCGAAACGGAAGCCGGCATCCAGGGCCGCTGGTTGGTTGAAGACATCAAGGGAGAACGCGTTCGCGGCCAGAAACAGGCGACGCTCGAAATCTCCAGAGAAGGCCGCGTCTCCGGCAATGCCGGTTGCAACGGCATCGGCGGCGAAGCCCGGATCAATCGCGACCGCATCGATTTCGGCCGTATGATTTCCACGCAGATGGCCTGCGCACCCGATATCATGCGACAGGAACGGCAATTCATCGACGCGCTTGAAGCGACCCGCTCCTTCCGTCTGGAAGCCCGACGCGGAACGCTGGAACTGCTCGACGGACGTGGTCGCCGCACCATGCGCCTGCGCCGCGCCTGACAACACCCTTGCACCGTGCTGGTCGGGACATTGCATGTCGTTTCCGGCACGGTGTGGCTGTCATTCGCACCTTATGAATTTGCTCTACCGCGCCGATGCGAAAGAGCGTTTCCATTTGGCACCAAAACGCTCTATGGAACGCGCCGGCCACTCTTGTTCGTTTGGGCCGCGAAGTTGTTGAGGAAAAAAGCGAATGACGACCTATGTTCTGACCGTAGCCTGCAAATCGACCCGCGGCATCGTCGCCGCGATTTCCGGCTATCTGGCGGAAAAAGGTTGCAACATCGTCGACAGCTCCCAGTTTGACGACTTGCAGACCGGCAAGTTCTTCATGCGCGTTTCCTTCATTTCGGAAGAAGGAGCAAGCCTGGAAGCAGTCACCGACGGCTTCGCCCCGGTTGCAGAAAAATTTGGGATGGACGCCCGCATTTACAGCGACGGCCAGCGCGTGAAAACGTTGCTGATGGTGTCGCGCTTCGGCCATTGCCTCAACGACCTGCTCTATCGCTGGAAGATCGGCGCGTTGCCCATCGATATCGTCGGTGTTGTCTCGAACCACTTCGATTATCAGAAAGTCGTCGTCAATCACGACATTCCCTTCCACCACATCAAGGTAACGAAAGAGAATAAGCCGAAGGCCGAAGCACAACTGATGGAACTCATCGAAAGCACCGGTACGGAGCTTGTGGTGCTGGCCCGTTACATGCAGGTGCTGTCCGACGAGATGTGCCGCAAGATGTCCGGCCAAATCATCAACATCCACCACTCCTTCCTCCCCTCGTTCAAGGGTGCCAACCCTTACAAGCAGGCGTACGAGCGCGGCGTGAAGCTGATTGGTGCAACCGCGCACTACGTCACTGCCGACCTCGACGAAGGCCCGATCATCGAACAGGAAACGGTACGCATTACCCACGCGCAGTCGGCCGAAGACTACGTTTCGTTGGGCCGCGATGTGGAAAGTCAGGTTCTGGCACGTGCCATTCACGCCCACATCCACCATCGAACCTTTATCAACGGCAACCGCACCGTCGTCTTCCCGCCGAGCCCGGGAAGCTACGCATCGGAGCGTATGGGCTGATAGATTGCGCCGTTAAGAGGGCGTCACTGCCTGAGGGAATATCACCCGCGCTCTCAGCCCTCGGCCGTCCGCGCCATCTTCAAGTTCCAGCCGGCCGCTAAACAGGCCAGCGATTTCCTCGACGATGGCAAGGCCAAGCCCTGCACCGGGGGCGACATTGCCATCGCCACGGGCAAAACGCTGCCGCACAGTGGCGCGGTTTTCGGCCGGAATACCTGGACCGTTATCCTCGACTTCGAGCCAGGCGGCGTCCACCTCCCTGCCGACGCGCACGGTGACTTCCGCGTCTCGCCCGGCGTAGTTGAGGGCATTGCCGACCAGGTTGCCGATCAGTTCCCCAAGCAGAAGTGGCTCAGCGGCAATCAATGTAGCGCCCTCCCCTTCAAAACCGAGGTCAATGCCGGCGTCCGCCGCGCGCGGCACGAAATCCGCAGTTACCTCCTGCGCCAAAGCGACAAGGTCAACGGCCGAAAATTGCTGTTTCTCACCGGAGCCGGCGGCATCGATATTGGCCATCCGCAGAAGCTGCGCCAGAATGTGCTCGGCATGTGCGACCGATGCATCGCCCTTGCGTGCTGCGGCTTGTGCCTCTTCCAGATTTCCTGCACGTGCCGAAAGTGCCAGTTGCGTGCGGATGATGGCAAGTGGTGTGCGAAGCTGATGGCTGGCGTTGCCTGTAAAATGCCGGAGAGCATCCAGTGCCGATTGCAGCCTGACCATGAAGGAATTGACGGTCTCCACCAGGCTTTCCACTTCCACCGGCACGGATTGCTCAATGGGGTGAAGGTCGTTGGGGCTGCGCTCGGCAATCGCCTCCCCGAGACGATAGAGCGGTCTCAATGAAATCGTCACCGCCACCCAGACAATCACGGCAGCACCGACAATCATCAACAACAGGCGAACCGCAGAACGCAGGATGATGGCCTGCGCCAACTGGCTACGGGCGATCGTCGTTTCGGCAACGGTCACTGAAAACGGCACCGAATTGATGCCGGTCGAAGCAAAGCGCTGGATGGCGGCAATCCGAATGCGCTCATCACGGAACACGGCGTCCATGTAGACGGGCGTATCGCCGGTCAGCTTCTCGACCGAAGGCAACGACTGATAACCGGTCAGGAATTGCCCGTTCGGCCCGTCGACACGGTAGAATACCCGGTCCTGCGCTGCCGATGTCAGCATCTCCAGCGCGACATAGGGGATATCGACCTCGAGCGAACCATCCTCGGCTACGACCACGCGCTCCGCGATCGCCAGTGCCGACCCGGACAACACGCGGTCGGACACGACATTGGCGGTATTCACCGCCTCGCGCCAGGTATCTGCCAGCGCAATGCAGCCGATGATGGCGGTTGAAATGAGAAGCCAGCCAAGAAGCCGTCGCCGGAGCGAATAGGCGGCCTGCTTCATTCAGCCATCTCCGGCAGCTTGTCGAGATAATAACCGATGCCCCGCGCCGTCTTCACTGTCAGCCCGTGAGGGCCAAGCCGCTTGCGCAGACGGCTGACATATTGCTCGATGGCATTGCCGGAAAGTTCGTCGTCAAATCCGGTGAGCGACTGCACGATCGCCTCCTTGGCGACCACTTTGCCTGCCCTGAGAAAAAGAACCTCCAGCAAGGCGACCTCTCGCGCCGGAATGTCCAGCGGCCGTCCTTCGGCCGAAAAAGTGCGCGACGTCAGATCGAAGGACACTTTGCCGAAACTGACCGAAGACGAACGCAAACCAGCGTTGCGGCGCAGAAGCACGCGAACGCGGGCCTCGAATTCGGCAATATCGAAGGGCTTGATCATGTAGTCATCAGCGCCGAGATCCAGTCCCTTGACGCGTTCTTCCGGCGTGCCCCTTGCCGTCAGGATCAGCACCGCTGCCTTATCCTGCCGTGCCCGCATCGCGCGCAGAACCTCGATGCCGTCCATTTCCGGAAGGTTGAGGTCGAGAATGACGAGGTCGAAACTCTCCACGGCAATAGCCGCATCGGCCGAGGCACCATCGGACACCACGTCCACCGCATAACCGCTGCCGCGCAGAAGGGCAGACAGCCCCTCCGACAGCACCTGATTGTCCTCGACCAGCAATATGCGCAAATCTTTACTCCCGCAGCGTCGCCTGAACTTAACCAAGCGCTCGGCGCTTGTGAATGGCAAGCACGTGCGGCATGATCTTTTCCATGCGTATCGTCATTTCCCTCTGCCTCTGTCTTTGCTCCGGCCTGTCGGCAATGGCTGAACCGGTTCTTTTTCCTGCACTTTCAGGCAAAGCAGATGCGGTAACGCTGGTGGTGTATTCCTCGCTGGACGAGCCGCTTGCGACGCCCATGATCAAGGGTTTCCAGAAGGCCAATCCAGATATCACCGTCTCCTACGAGGACATGCTGACTGGAGAAATCTATGACCGGATCGTCAAGGAGACCGACGCGGGCCAAAAGACCGCAGACTTTGCCTTTTCATCGGCAATGGATCTGCAGGTGAAGCTCAGCAATGACGGTTATGCACAGCGCTCCGACCTGCCGATGAGCGCAAGCTGGCCTGCCTGGGCAAACTGGCGAAATACCGCCTACGCCCTCACATTCGAGCCCGCCGTTTTCGTCTATCACAAGCCGAGCTTCACATCAGAAAAGCCGCCTGCGACGCGTGCTGAATTCGTTGATTATCTGGAACGGCATGCCAACGAGGTGCACGGACGCATCGCTACCTACGATATCGAACGCTCTGGCGTCGGTTTTCTGTTCATGTCGCGCGACCAGGAACAGTTCGGCGATATCTGGAGCGTCATCAAACGCATGGGTGCGGCTGGCGTGAAGGTGTATTCGACGTCATCGGCCATTCTGGAACGGGTGTCGGACGGCCGCTTTGTGCTGGCCTACAATATCCTAGGCTCCTACGCCGCAGACTGGGCGTCGCGCCATCCCGATGTCGGTATCGTTTTGCCGAAGGACTATACCGTTGTCATGTCGCGCATAGGTCTGGTGCCTGAAGCCGCAACCCACCCCGAACTCGGCCGCCGCTATCTCGAGTTTTTCATGTCGAAAGAGGGCCAGACGATCATGGCCCGGCAGTTGCAGATACCTGCCGTCAGCCCTGAAGTGGCGGGAGAAAATACCGCCAATACCATGCAGGCGATCCACGGCGCGCAATTGCGACCTGTTCCCGTCAGCCCCGGCCTGATGGTCTATCTCGATCAGGTCAAGCGAAGCCGTCTGATCGAACGCTGGAATGAAGCACTCCGTTCGCAATAGATTGACCGAAAATCGCGCGCGACAGGTGGCGCGGTATCGTTTTGTAGACGTGCGACGGAAATTAATAGAGAGTAAACAACCAGGGAATTGCTTTGCGTCAGTTAGATGACAGCTTTCTGTGGTGCTCTGCAATCCTTCTTCATTCCGTGGAGGCGGAAGAAGATGTGGGAGGAAATCTCAAAGATCGAAAATGCCAGCGCCGCTTTAGCCGCGCCAGGGTATCTGCGTCTTTGGCACCCCTTCCCGCATAAAAACATAACGACGCCCAAAACGAACAAGGGCATCCTGAGGAGGGTTAAAGTGAAACATTTTCTTATCAGCACATTCCTGGCAGGCGCGATCGCTCTTCCGGCGGCAGCCGCCGACTACATGATCATCGCTCCGGCAAATCCGGGCGGCGGCTGGGACCAGACGGCACGCTCGCTGCAAACCGTTCTCCAGGAAGAAGGCATTTCCAAGAGCGTGCAGGTACAGAACGTCCCGGGCGCTGGCGGCACCATCGGTCTGGCACAGTTTGCCAGCCAGCAGAAGGGCAACCCGAATGCCCTGATCGTTGGCGGTTACGTCATGGTTGGTGCGATCCTGACAAACAAGTCCCCGGTAACCTTGAACGAAGTGACCCCGGTTGCCCGTCTGACCGGTGAATACGAAGCCATCGTTGTACCCGCATCCTCCGACATCAAGACGATCAAGGATCTGATCGAGAAGCTGAAGAGCGATCCGGGCAGCGTATCCTGGGGCGGCGGTTCGGCTGGCGGCACCGACCACATCACCGCGGGCCTGATTGCCAAGGCGGCTGGCGTCGATCCGACCAAGATCAACTACATCGCCTATTCCGGCGGCGGCGAAGCGCTTGCCTCGATCCTCGGCTCGCAGGTCACGGCCGGTATTTCCAGCTACGGCGAATTCGAAAGCCAGGTTAAGGCCGGCACGCTGCGCCTGCTTGCAGTCTCCAGCGAAGAAAAGCTCGAAGGCATCGATGCTCCGACGCTGAAGGAAAGCGGTCTCGATGTCGTCGTTCAGAACTGGCGTATGGTCGCGGCTCCTCCCGGCCTGACACCGGATCAGGAAAAGGCTGTTAACGCCGACATCGAAAAGCTCGCCAAGTCCGCCAAGTGGCAGGAAACGCTGAAGACCAAGGGCTGGATGGACACCTATCTCGCCGGTGACGAGTTCAAGGCACAGCTTGCCAAGGACACCACCTCCACAGAAGCGATCCTCAAAGACATCGGACTTGTAAAATGAGCCAGGGTTTTAACCCTTCCCGCGAACAAAAGCGCCGCCCTGACTGGGCGGCGCTGCTGATCGCCGTCGCCCTCGTCGCCGTTGCCTGTGTGATCTTCTGGGATAGCGCACGCCTCGCCAGTGTTACCGGATATTCGCCGGTCGGTCCGGCCACCGTGCCCTACGCCATCGGATTCTGTCTGATCGGGCTGGCCATCTGGACAGCCATCGAGGCCTGGCGCAACGATTTCCCGGCCCGTGACAAGCAGGAAGTCGGACCCGTCGTCTGGGTCGTTGCCGGTCTTGCAGCGCAGATGCTGCTGCTGAAAGTCGCAGGTTTTTCGATTGCAACCGGTCTGCTCTTTGCCTTTACGGCCCGCGCCTTCGGAAAACGCAAGCTTTGGTATTCTATCCCGCTCGGGATCGTTCTGAGCTTCATCGTGTGGTTCATTTTTGCGCGGCTCCTGCAACTTTCGCTGCCCGCCGGCCCGCTGGAACGGCTGTTCGTCTAACGGCCATTCCGACCAAATTTCGCGATCAAAGAGAACTGAGGCGCGGCATAAGCGCCATCGTTCCGCCCGACAGGGGGAAATCTGTCCATGAGTACGTTTGAATTCCTGCTGCACGGTCTTGAGGTTGCTGCCCAACCCATGAACCTGCTCTATGCGCTGATCGGCGTCACGCTCGGCACGGCCGTTGGCGTGCTGCCGGGCATTGGCCCGGCGTTGACCGTGGCGCTGCTGCTTCCCGTGACATACCGATTGGACCCTGCCGGTTCGCTCATCATGTTCGCGGGTATCTATTACGGCGGTATGTATGGCGGATCGACAACCTCGATCCTGCTCAACACGCCCGGCGAAAGCGCCTCGATCGTGACGGCCCTCGAAGGCAACAAGATGGCGCGAAAAGGCCGCGGTGGTCCGGCGTTGGCAACAGCCGCCATCGGCTCATTCGTTGCGGGCTTGATCGCCACAATCGCCTTGGCTTTCGTTGCGCCATACATCGTCAAGCTGGCGCTGGTATTCGGTCCGCGTGAGTATTTCGCGCTGATGGTACTGGCCTTCGTGACCGTCTCGTCCGCCTTCGGCGATTCTGCACTGCGTGGCCTGACATCGCTCTTCATCGGTTTCACGCTTGCCATCATCGGCATCGACCAGTTGACCGGCCAGACCCGCATGAGCTTCGGCGTTCCTGACCTGCTCGACGGCATCGAAGTAACGACGCTTGCCGTCGCTATGTTCGCCATCGGCGAAACGCTGTTCATCGTCGCACAGGGTGCCAGCGGTCCCGACAAGGTGGAGGCCGTCAAGGGTTCGATCTGGATGAGCGCACAGGACTGGGCACGCTCCTGGAAAGCCTGGTTGCGCGGTACTCTGATCGGCTTCCCCATCGGCGCAATGCCTGCAGGCGGCGCCGAAATTGGCACCTTCCTCTCCTACGCCACCGAAAAGAAGCTGACCAAATATCCGGAAGAGTTCGGTGAGGGCGCGATTGAAGGCGTGGCTGGTCCGGAAGCTGCCAACAACGCATCTGCAGCCGGCACACTCGTGCCACTGCTGACGCTCGGCCTGCCGACCACAGCGACCGCAGCCATCATGCTGGCCGGTTTCCAGCAATATGGCCTGCAGCCCGGCCCGCTGCTGTTTGCGACCAATCCGCAACTCGTCTGGGGTCTGATTGCCAGCCTCTTCATCGCCAACCTGATGCTGCTGGTCCTCAACCTGCCGCTGATCGGCCTGTGGGTGAAGCTGCTGACCATTCCGAAGCCCTGGCTTTATGCAGGCATCCTGCTGTTCGCCACGCTTGGCACCATCGGCGCCAATCCATCGGTGTTCGAACTCGGCATGCTGCTCGCCTTCGGTGTTCTCGGCTACATCATGCGCATCTTCGGTTATCCGATTGCACCAGCCGTTGTTGGTCTGATCCTTGGACCACTTGCCGAACAGCAGCTTCGCCGCGCATTGGCCATCGGTCAGGGCGATCCGACTGTGCTCTTCACCTCACCAATTGCGGTCGGACTGTTCATCGTCGCAGCCGCTGCCTTCATCATCCCGCTCATCATGCGTATTCGTGGACGTGGTGAAGTTCTGACCCAGCTCGCCGCAAGCGAAGACTGATAAAAAACTCCCAGGGTGACTGGCCTCGTATCCGCAAGGATACGGGGCTTTTTTGTTGCGACAGCAAGCGAGTTTTCCAGCGCACAAACCGCAGAAGAGTTGTAGAGTCCACCGCAATCGAAGGAGAATGATATGCGTCGGATCGCACTGATGATGATGCTCGCGCTTGCGGGCTGCACCACGGCCCCTGTTGAACCGATTCCGGGCAGCATCACCTATGGCGGGCAGCCACGTACCAAATTGACGAAATCCCCTATTGGCAGCACCCTTAGCCATGAATTCATCATGGGCGACGGACGCCTGGCAATTGAAACCTACCGCATCCAGCCGGACCGTTCGCTGTCGCTGGAAAACCGCGTGATCGTCGGTGATTGGCCTCCGCAATAACGACGCCAACGTCCCTTTTCCACTGAGCGCAATTCAGAATTATTCTAAAAGATAATTTTGATTTCCTGACGCTCTGGCAATAAAGCTGATTTTTGAAATCAGGTTAAGCTCCGGGCGGTCTCTGTTGCCCGGTGCGGTATTTGCAAGGGAAACATCCGTGGCCATGAACTTCTCCTTCCCCGTCCGTCTTCTGGCAGCCGCCGCCTTCGGCATCGGCGCGTTGACGGCTCAGGCGCACGCCGAAGACGTTACCATCAAGCACGCTCAGGGCGAAACTGTGCTGAAAGCAGCGCCGAAGAAGGTACTTGTCCTGGATATTCCGTCGCTCGATACCCTGAATGCACTGGGCTATGAGCCGGCAGGTGTTCTCGGCTCGAACCTGCCTTCTTACCTGAAGAAATATTCGGACGATAAGTACCTGAAGGTCGGCACGCTGTTCGAACCCGACTATGAGGCGATCAATGCAGCTGAAGCGGATCTGGTGATTGTCGGCGGCCGTTCGCGTGCCAAATACCCTGATGTTTCCAAGATCACGCCTGCCATTGACATGTCGGTAGATTCCAAGGACTTCATCAATAGCGTCAAGAGCAACGTCACAAAGCTTGGCGATATCTTCGGCAAGCAGGAAGAAGCGAAAAAGCTCGACGCCTCGATCGATGAAAAAGCCGCCCGTTTGAAAGCCCTCTCCCCTGAGGCTGGAACAGCGATGATCCTCGTCACCAATGCGGGCAAGATCGGCGCTTATGGCCCCAACTCGCGCGTTGGCTGGCTACACCGGGAAATCGGCTTCAAGACGGTTGAAGAAAACATCGACGATCGTTTCCATGGCGGCGATGTCGTTTCCTTTGAATACCTCCTGGAGAAGAATCCGGACTGGCTGTTCGTGATCGACCGCGACGCTGGCGTCGGCTCCAGCAAGGAAGGCAATGCTGCCCAGCAGGTTCTTGATAATGAACTGGTGCACCAGACGAAAGCCTGGAAGAACGGCCATATTGTTTACCTCGATCCACAGGCGGCCTATATCGTTTCCAGTGGCTACACCGCATTGACGACGCTGATCGACCAGGTCTACACGGCGGTTTCCGCCAAGAAATAACCGAGACGCAATATTCAGACTCCAGGCTCCAGCCGGTTCGACCGTCTGGAGCCTGCCGTGCATCAGAGACCCGCTTTGAAATATCTGGCACTCGCCCTTCTCGCCACATTCGGCCTTGCCGTCACCAGCCTTTTCGTTGGTGTCAGCGACGTGTCGATCACGGCGCTGATGTCGTCGGAGACAGAAGCCCGTGCGATGCTGGTATTGCTGGTCAGCCGCATTCCACGCACGCTTGCGCTTATCCTTGCCGGAAGCTCGATGGCGATCACCGGTCTCATCATGCAGATGCTTGTGCGCAATCGTTTTGTCGAACCCTCGACAGCCGGCACGGCGGAATCGGCCAGCCTCGGCCTTCTGGTGGTCACCATGTTGGCGCCGGAAACCCCGATCTTCGGCAAGATGCTTGTCGCGGCAGCCTTCGCTCTGGCCGGTACAGCGCTTTTCCTCCGAATTTTAAGACAGGTGCCGTTGCGCGATGTTTTGCTGGTGCCCTTGATCGGCATCATGCTGGGCGGAGTCATCTCCGCCATCACCACCTTCTTCGCCTATCGTTTTGATCTTTTGCAATCACTCGGCGCATGGATGACCGGGGATTTTTCCGGCGTTTTACGCGGCCGATACGAATTGCTGTGGGTCGGTTTCGTTTTCGCCATCGCGGCCTATCTTGCCGCTGATCGCTTCACAGTGGCGGGCATGGGACGCGACTTTACCACCAACCTTGGCCTTAACTACCGACGCGTCATGACACTGGGACTGACCATCGTTTCGCTTGTCAGCGCTGTTGTGGTCGTAACAGTGGGGATGATCCCGTTTCTCGGCCTGATCGTTCCCAACGTCGTGAGCATGATGATTGGCGACAACATGCGCCGCTCGGTTCCGTGGGTTGCGACGCTTGGCGCAATCTTCGTCCTTGTCTGCGACATCATTGGCAGAACAATCCGGGCACCATATGAAATTCCGATCGGTACGGTGGTCGGTGTGATCGGGAGTGCCATGTTCCTCTATCTGCTATTGCGGAAGCGTCGCCATGTCTGAGAGGAACCCCGATACACGAGCGCGCATCGTCCTTCTGATCTTGCTGGCGCTTGCATTGATCTCCGCCGCCGCCTTCATGACACTTGGCGCGAAAGGAAGCTGGAGCTTCGTGCTGGCATTTCGTGGCGTAAAGCTCTGGGCGCTGTTGATGGTCGCTTACGCTATCGCCGTTTCAACGGTATTGTTCCAGACGGTCACAAACAACCGCATCCTGACACCCTCCGTCATGGGATTCGATTCCCTTTACGTGCTGGTGCAAACGGCGTTGATCTTCGTTTTCACCTCCGCCACGGTGGTGATGATCGATCCGCAGATCAAGTTTCTGGCAGAAACCGCCCTGCTCGTCACCTTTTCCGCGTTGCTTTATCGCTGGCTGTTCGTAGGTGCTGAACGCAGCCTGCACCTTCTCGTGCTGGTCGGCATCGTCTTTGGTGTGTTCTTCCGAAGCCTTTCGGGCTTTATGCAAAGAGTGCTCGATCCGAATGAATTCGCCGTTCTGCAGGATTCGCTGTTTGCCAGCTTCAATTCTATCGATCCGACGCTTCTCGCCATTTCCGCCGTCATCATTGGCGCGGTGACGGTGATCGGCCTACGCCTGATGCACACATTTGATGTTCTCTCCCTTGGGCGCGCCGCGGCCATCAGCCTCGGAGTTGATTACAAACGCACCGTCACGATCATCCTGGTGCTCGTATCGGTTCTGATTGCGGTTTCTACCGCCCTTGTCGGCCCGGTCATGTTCTTCGGCCTGCTCGTCGCAGCACTTGCACACTATTTGACGGGGAGCGGCAAACACGCCCATGTGCTGCCTGCGGCAATCCTGATCGCCATCATTTGCCTCGTCGGTGGTCAGGTGGTGCTGGAGCGGCTTTTCGCCTTTGACACCGCACTCTCCATCATCATCGAGTTTCTGGGCGGCATCGTTTTCATCGGACTTATTCTCAAGCGGGGTGCGCGATGATCATCGCAAACGCGGTCAGCAAAGCGTATGGCGGCACCGTTGTCGTCAACGACGTTTCCATTTCCATTCCGGCCGGTGGCGTCACCTCCATAATCGGACCGAACGGGGCAGGAAAATCCACGCTTCTGTCCATCGTTGCCCGGTTGATGTCGATGGACAAGGGAACGGTGACCGTGGACGGGCTCGACGTCACAAAAACGCCCTCGGACACGCTAGCAAGGCGCCTCTCCATCCTGCGCCAGGACAATCACATCTCCTCCAGATTGACTGTTCGCGATCTCGTCGGCTTCGGCCGTTATCCTTATTCCAAAGGCAGACCCACCGTTGAGGACAAGGTACACATCGACAGGGCACTCGATTATCTGCATCTCGAATCCCTCGCCGATCGATTTCTCGACGAACTCTCTGGCGGCCAACGTCAGCGTGCATTCGTGGCCATGGTTCTGTGCCAGGATACGGATTACGTGCTCCTGGACGAACCGCTGAACAACCTCGACATGAAACATGCCTCAAGCATGATGAAGATCATGCGCAAGGCGGCAGACGAGCTGAAGAAGACTGTCGTTGTGGTGCTGCACGACATCAACTTCGCCTCCTGGTACTCCGACCACATCATCGCGATGCGCGACGGCCATATCAATCGCCACGGCAGCGTTGAAGATATTATCCGGCCAGAGGTTTTGCGGGAAATCTACGACATGGATATCGATGTGAAGGAGATGGACGGCCAGCGCATTTGCCTGTTCTATGCGTGACACATCGCTATCGTAAGGAATTCTGGAATGACCACCGTTTCGGGTGGAACGCGGCGCAAGCCGGAGCGTTAGTTGAAAGAACAGGAAGGGGACACAGAGCGAAGACGCCCTATCTTTGCCTCCCCTTTCCAGAAAACCGAAGATTTCCAAAGCGGCATTCCGTCCGCACCCTTCAGGAGACATCGATGAAGACGCACAAGACGAAGAACGACCTGCCCTCCAACGCGAAGTCGACCGTGATCGGCATTCTCAACGAATCGCTCGCTTCGGTGATCGACCTGGCGCTGGCAACAAAGCAGGCGCACTGGAACCTCAAGGGACCGCAATTCATCGCCGTTCACGAACTTCTCGACGGTTTCCGCACGCAACTCGACGATCATGGCGATACCATCGCTGAAAGGGTCGTGCAGCTTGGCGGCACCGCCCTCGGCAGCCTGCAGTCCGTTTCATCTGCTACAGCGCTCAAAGCCTATCCAACTGACATTTATGCAATCCACGACCATCTGGGCGCACTGATCGATCGTTATGGCGACGTGGCGAACATGATACGCAAGGCAATCGACGATTCCGACGAGGCCGGCGATCCCACCACAGCCGATATCTTCACCGCCGCCTCGCGCGATCTCGACAAGGCGCTGTGGTTCCTCGAGGCGCATGTTCAGGAAAAAAACTGAACCACATCCTGGGCTAGACATTATCCAGACACCAAAACGCCCGGACAAAACCGGGCGTTTTTCATTCGACACACTGCAGAGATACGCTCGCGTGAACTCGTAATCTGAAATGATCGTCAACACATCATCGCCGAAAATCGAAATCGATTTTCGGAGAGAACAATGGTTGATCTGCAATGTCGGAGCGTCATTCAGCGACCGACAGGACGCATACCGCTAATGCCGCCGCAATATGGCAAGGCCGATATCCCGCAGCATCTCATGGTCGAGAATACCGCGCTGCGCGCTGCGGATGAGTACCGCCGCGCACTCATTGGCGACATGACTGCTACGATCTTCAAGGCACTCAAAACATACGCCATCGAAAATGTTCTGCAGATCGGTAATCTGCTCTGGCGACAACTGCGCGCCAACTCTTTGAAAAGCCGCATACGACAAGGCTCATCCTCCCGATGACATGCCAAGTATCGTTCAACAAGTTTGTTTTTGATTTTTTCGTGGACAGGAAATTTGTACACCCGAACGAATCACTTGTCGAATCAGATTTTAACCAAATGTAAATGGGTGATTTTTCGATTTCCCCGCATCAAAACGATAGCGCTCCAATGCGACAATCAGATGAGAATTTCCGATAAATCTGCAAAAGAAAGTGTTGCATTCCAAAATCGATTGAGCGATATAGCACCCGTCGCCGCAACACTGGTGACCCACGGTTCAGCTTACTACCCCGGACCGTTGGCTTATGAGCGGGTGTAGCTCAGGGGTAGAGCACAACCTTGCCAAGGTTGGGGTCGAGGGTTCAAATCCCTTCGCCCGCTCCAAATTCTCCCAGATTAAATGTCAAAGAATTCAATGCCGTAGATGCATCTTCGGCTTGTATGCTTCCTTGCCGTTCATCATCGAATGGCGGAAGGGACAGACGCCCCTCCCTCCACATTTGCCAGACTAGGCTGCCTTGTCCCAGACAGGCGCAAGGCCGTCGGGCGAAACGATGCGGCCTTCAGACGTGGCTAGACCATGGATGGCAGCCATATCTTCAGTCGAGAGAGCGAAGTCGAAGATTGCGGCATTTTCAGCCACGCGGGCCTCAGTGATCGTCTTGGACAGCGCGATCACACCGTCCTGTTGCACAAGCCAGCGCAACACCACCTGCGCAACCGACTTGCCGTGCCGGGAGGCGATATCCTTCAGAACCGGTTCATTGAAAACCTTTCCATCCGCCATGGCAAAGTAACCGGTAATCGACAGACCGGCCTGACGTGCCGCTGCAATCACTGCGTCCTGATTGAGATACGGATGGTACTCGATCTGATTGGTGACAAGCGGCGCGCTCGACAGAGCAACCGCTTCGGCCATCAATGCTGTGGTGAAATTGGAAACACCGATATGACGGACTTTCCCTGCCTCTTTCACTGCATTCAGAGCGCCGATCTGTTCGGCAAGCGAAACGGCCTCATTCGGCCAATGCAGAAGAAGCAGATCAACATAGTCTGTTTTGAGCTTCGTCAGGCTCTCATCCACCGACGCAATAAAGGCATCGTGCTTGTAGTTTTCGACCCAGACCTTGGTCGTCAGGAAAATATCGCCGCGAACTATGCCGGAGCCGGAAATCGCCTCGCCGACCTCGGCCTCATTGCCATAAATCTGAGCGGTATCCACGTGACGAAAACCGGCCTTCAGTGCGTGCGGAACGATCCTGAGAACATCGGCGCCCGGAATGCGGAAGGTTCCAAAGCCGAGTGCCGGAATAGCTGCGCCATTTGCGGTGACTGTATGCATGAGCTTGCTCCTGGAGATAGTCGCGGCAGTTTGCGCCGCGACGATTGTGTTGAGATTGATGATGTTGGGTACGGGTTCAGGCAGCTTTCAGGACCGGAGCCGCGCGACGGTCGAGAGCACTGCTCCAGATTGTCAGCAGCAGGGCGAAAGCGACGAGGATCGCGCCGATCCACGGGGTAGCACCAAGGCCAAGAGGAGATTCGACCACAAGACCGCCGAGCCAGGCACCAATGGCGATACCGAGATTGAAGGCGGCAATGTTGAGTGCCGAAGCCACATCAACCGCACCGGGACGATGTTCCTTGGCAAGCTGCACGACATAGAGCTGCAGGCCGGGAACATTGGCAAAGGACAGGAAGCCAAGCGCGGCAAGTGTAACAAGTGTCAGGATCGGCGATACGGCAGTGAAGGAAAACACCAGCAGGACGATCGCCTGCGCCAGAAACAGACCAATCAAAGCTTTGACCGGATTATGGTTGGCAATCTTGCCACCACCGATGTTGCCCGCTGCGATGGCGATACCATAAAGCACGAGGATCAGGCTGACACTGGACTCAGAGAAACCGGTAATCTGCTGCAGGATCGGCGCCAGGAAGGTGAAAGCAACGAACGTCCCGCCGTAACCGAAAGCCGTCATGGCGAAAACAATCAGCAGACGACCGGAACCGAGAACCCGAACCTGATCGAGAAGGCTCGCAGGCGGCGCTTTTTTCAACGTGTTCGGCAACAGGGCTGCGATACCGGCAAAGGCGATGACGCCGAGGGCCGAAACAGCCCAGAAAGTGGCACGCCAGCCGAAGACCTGGCCGATATAGGTGCCGAGCGGCACGCCGGTAACGATCGCGACGGTCAGGCCCATGAACATCATGGCGATCGCAGAGGCACGCCGATTTTCCGGGACGAGGTCAGCCGCGATGGTAGAACCGACGGAGAAGAAGACACCGTGAGCGAAAGCGGCGAGAACACGGGCAACGAGCAGAAACTCGTAGCTGGATGACAGAGCCGCCAACGTGTTCCCGACGATGAACAACGCCATCAGTCCAAGCAACAGCGGCTTTCTTTCGATCCGGCCCGTCAGCGCGGTCAAAACCGGAGCGCCGAACGTGACACCAAGCGCATAAACACTGACGATAAGGCCGGCCAGCGGCAAGGTTATGTTGAGATCCGTCGCAACCGTCGGCAACAACCCGACGATCACGAATTCTGTAGTACCGATCGCATAGGCCGCGATCGTCAAAGCAAAAATAGCCAAAGGCATGACGAATTCCCTTCCCTCGACCGATATCGAGAGCGCTGAAGACAGCCGCGCTGTCTGTTGGAACGATTGATGGGCGCAATATGAGGGAAGAGCACTTGCGTGATAATCAGCAAGAATGGATAAATACCTTGGAATTCAATTCATAGGTGAACAGTCATGGACAATCGCGCTGGGGAAATGGAAGTCTTTGTGACAGCCGCAGAGCTGGGAAGCTTCTCCTCAGCCGGACGTAGACTTGGGCTTTCCCCTTCTGCCGTCAGCAAACTCGTCACACGCATCGAAGACCGGCTTGGCACACGCCTGCTTCAGCGCTCGACGCGACTTGTGACCCTGACACCGGAGGGCGAAATCTATCTCGGCAGAGCAAGGCGCATTCTGTCCGACATAAGAGAGACGGAGCAGATCGTCGCAAACGGTGGCAAGGTGGTGCCTCGCGGCCTTTTGCGGGTCAATGCCACGCTGGGCTTTGGCGAACGCTATCTGTTGCCGCTCGCACCGGAGTTTCTCTCGCTTTATCCGGAGGTGGAACTGGATATTTCGCTGACGGATGGTGTCATCAGCCTGATCGAAGAGCGGACCGATATTGCGATACGGTCAGGTGCGATGGAGGACTCTGCACTCAAGGCCAGAAAACTCCTGGAGGTCCGACGGATGATCGTCGCCTCCCCCGTCTATCTCGAAAAATACGGCGCACCGGCAAAGCCACAGGATCTGGCTCGCCATAACTGCTTCAGCTTCAACTTCAATCGAAACCTCAACGAATGGCCGTTCAGGAACCCCGACACGGATGAGGTTTATCGACTGCCTGTTTCCGGTAACGCATCGGTCAACAGTGGCATGGCTATGCGCCGCCTCTGCCTCTCGGGCTTTGGCCTTGGAAGGGTTGGAGAATTCCACGTGCGACCGGATATCGATGCTGGACTGCTGGTACCTGTTCTCGAAGACTATAATCCGCAGGACCTTGAAGTTATCCATGCGGTCTACGCTGGCCACGAGCACCTGGCTGCGCGCGTACGTGCTTTCATCGATTTTGTTGCGGATAAGGTCGCGGGGTAGTCAGATCAGATGTTGTTGTGAACCAGCTTTGCCAACCAGTCGACAAAAACGCGAACCTTGTTTGTGACATGTCGGGTTTGCGGGTAGACGACGTAGATCGGCATTGCCTCACAACGCCACTCCGGGAAGACCCGCACCAGTTCACCCTTTTCCAAAGCCTCCTTGACCATGAAAAGAGGAAGCTGGATCACGCCCATGCCCGCCAGCGCAGCGTTGAGATAACTACGACTGTCGTTGACCGACACCACGTAACGCGGCGTCAATTCGACGCTACGGACACCGTTATCCAGCGACATCGGCATGATCTGGCCGGTCGTGGCATTCAGGTAACCGACCGAATAATGATCGTTTTCAAGATCCTCCGGCGTCTGCGGCATGCCGAAATTTTCGATGTAGAACGGGGCAGCAAAGGTCTCGAATTTGAGTTCGCCTACTTTTCTGGCAATCAGGGACTGGTCGCGTAGCGTTCCCACCCGCAGCGCGCAGTCGACGTTTTCGGCAAGATAGTCGACGAGGCGGTCACCGACACCGAGATCGATGCGAATATGTGGGTAGCGCTGATAAAAATCGCACAGATTCGGAATAACCAGAAGATCTGCGAAGACGCCTGCCATTTCTACCCGCAAGCGCCCGGACGGTTGCACCTGGGCACTAGACATACTTCCATCAAGTTCTTCAATTTCCGACAGAATTTGCGCAGCACGCTCGTAATAAAGCGCGCCATCCGTCGTCAACATGACGCGTCGTGTCGTACGGTTGAGAAGCGTGGTCTGCAGGTGCGCCTCCAGCGCCTGCACCATGTTGGTAACGGTGGTTTTGGGCATGCTCAATGCCGTCGCGGCACGGCTGAAATTGCCGGTTTCCACAACACGCGTGAAAACGCGCATGGCCGAAAGTTGATCCATAATTCTCTCAGACGCTCGATTATTCGTTTTTTTGGAACAGTGAATTCAAGTTGGCATACTTGATCGATCTGAGCCGAACAATAATATGCATTTCAGGTTTTGCAACAGGATCTGGTTTCTGCCGGTCCAGGAATTGGTGTCATGGCGATGCGATGGGAGACATTAGGGTGCGGCCAGGCGGCCAGACAGCCCCTTCTCGCACGACGTTATGAAAGCGCCAACCTGTGCCGCACGCCACCGGTGGTGCTTTATCTCAGAGGCGGTTCGTTTCTCGAAACGGATGCGGATCGGCCGGAACTTCCAGTCGCACGCGCACTTGCGGAAAGCGGTGCCATTGTGGTGGAGGCGGACTACAGCAAGCCTTCGGGCAACGAGTTCCCGCTGGTGATTGATTGCGCCTTTGAAGCGCTCGATCAGGTCAGCAGGGACCGCAAGCATTATGGCAGCGCGAAATCGCTGCTGTTCGTCGCCGGCGAAGAAGCCGGTGGCAACGTCGCAGCCGGACTTGCACTGAAAGCGCGGGACCGGATGCCCGGCAAGCTTGCCGGACAGATTCTTTTGTCGCCAATGATCGACCCGATGATGACGACAGAATCTTTTCGCGACGCGGACAAGATCGGCATGCGCCAGCGTTGGGCGGATGGATGGAGCCACTACCTTGCCAAGGCGTGCGGCTTTTTCCACCCCTACGCCGCACCATGCCAGTGCACACGTCTCAACCGTGTCGCACCTGCACTGATATTCACCGCGGAGGATGATCCCCTTCGCGACGAAACAATCGGTTATGCGGAAAGGCTTGTGTCATCGGGCGTCGGCGTCCGGCAGCATGTCTTCCCCGCCGGAACCGGCTGGACAGGGCTCTATCGTGGAGAGGGAGGCAGATGGGTTTCGTCCGTCTGTTCGGAATTCACGAGCTTCGTCCAGGATTTGAAACACTGAAGCGTATCTATTCAAAATTCGATCGGCTCTGAGTTCGAGCCAAGGAGAAACCCATGACGCTGAACACGAAGCGCCGGGCCCTGACGGGCGCCGGTATAGGACTTGCTGTCTCTGTTGCTGCGGCAGCCCTCATATTCGACCTGCCTACAAGCCGCGATGCAACGGCTGCGTCTTCGCCCGAAGCACCACCTGCAGTGCCGGTGACGGTTGCGACCGTCGAAAGCCGCAATGTCATGCGCTGGGAGGAATTCTCCGGCCGCCTCGAAGCTGTCGACCGGGTGCAGATCCGCTCTCGCGTTGCCGGTCAGATCAAGGCCGTTCACTTCCGTGAAGGCGCGCTGGTGAAAGAGGGCGATGCGCTTTTCACCATCGACCAGGCCCCTTTTGAAGCCGCCGTCGCAGGCGCAGAGGCACAGGTTGCCTCGGCAGAAGCCAAGGTCAGCCTCGCAAGAACAGAGCTGGATCGCGGTCGTCGTCTTTCTGACAACCGCACCATCTCGCAGAGTGACCTCGATCAACGGCAAAGCTCGTTCGCTGACGCAGAAGCCCAGCTTCGTGCTGCCCGCGCGGCCCTGACCACGGCCCAACTCGACCTTGGCTACACCGAAATTCGTGCACCGGTCTCCGGTCGCGTCGGCAAGATCGAAATCACCGCAGGCAATCTCGTGGCTGCCGGCTCCACCTCAGCAGCGCTGACGACACTGGTGTCGGTCAACCCGATCTACGCCAGCTTCAACGCCAGCGAAGGAACCGTCGCACGAGCACTATCCGAACTGCCGAAGACAGATGGCGCCCTGCCCGCTCTCGAGCAGATCCCGGTAGAGATCGGCACGCTTTCGGATGAAGGCACCCCGATCAAGGGCACCCTGCATCTGATCGACAACCAGGTCGATTCCGCAAGCGGCACCATTGGTGTACGGGCCGTCTTCGAAAACCCTGACGGCAGGCTCATTCCCGGCCAGTTCGTTCGGGTGAGAATGGGCGAACCGAAACCAGAAAACCGCATCGTTATCAGCGATCGGGCGATCGGCACCGACCAGGACAAGAAGTTCGTGTTCATCGTCGATGGCGAGAACAAGGTCAGCTACCGCCAGATCAAGCCCGGCGCTTCGGCCGACGGTCAGCGGATCGTCGAAAGCGGCCTCAGTGCCGGCGACACGATCGTCGTCAATGGTCTGCAGCGCATTCGCCCCGGCGCGACGGTCGCACCGCAGTCGGAAGAAAAGGTCGCGGCGACCCAGTAAGTCATAAAGGCGGCTCGCATTCGCGAGCCGCCGCCTCCCAACAGAAAATGCCCTGAAACTGGTAGCACCGCGCTACCGGAATAGGGCTTTGCATTCCAGATTTTCACCCCGGAGAGGGCTTTGAAATGAACATCTCCAGATTTTTTGTCGACCGACCGGTGTTTGCCGCCGTTCTGTCGGTGCTGATTGTGGTGGCGGGCCTGCTCGGCATGCGCGCCCTGCCGATTTCCGAGTATCCGGAAGTCGTTCCTCCATCCGTCGTCGTACGCGCGACCTATCCGGGCGCTAACCCGAAAGTCATTGCTGAAACGGTGGCGACACCGCTTGAAGAGCAGATCAACGGCGTCGAGGACATGCTCTACATGTCGAGCCAGGCAACCTCGGATGGCGTCTTGACGCTGACCGTTACCTTCAAGCTCGGTACCGACCCGGACAAGGCGCAGCAACTGGTGCAGAACCGCGTTTCGCAGGCAGAACCACGCCTGCCTTCGGAAGTCCGCGCGCTCGGCATCACCACGGTGAAAAGTTCGCCAGACTTCATCATGGTCGTCAACCTCGTCTCCACGACCGACGCCTACGACATCACCTATCTGCGCAACTATGCGACGTTGAACGTCAAGGACCGTCTTGCCCGCATCGAAGGCGTCGGCCAGGTGCAGGTCTTCGGCGCCGGTGACTATTCCATGCGCGTCTGGCTCGATCCGCAAAAGGTTGCCGAACATGATCTCGCCGCCAGCGACGTCTCTGATGCGATCCGTCAGCAGAACGTTCAGGCCGCAGCCGGTATCATTGGCGCTTCGCCAAGCCCTAACGGCGTCGATCTGCAATTGAACGTCAATGCGCAGGGCCGCCTGACCACGCCTGAAGAATTCGGCAACATCATCGTCAAGAGCGGTGCCAACGGTGAAATCACCCGTCTTCGCGACGTCGCGCGCATCGAACTTGGTGCGGCTGATTATACCCTGCGTTCTCTGCTCGATGGCAAGCCTGCCGTGGCCGTGGCCGTCCTTCAGGCACCCGGTTCCAACGCCATTGAAATCGCCGACAATGTCCGTGCAACCATGGACAATCTGCAACTGGCGATGCCGGACGGCGTGAAGTTCGAGATCGTCTACGACACGACAAAATTCGTACGTTCTTCCATCGAGAAGGTTGTCGACACACTCCTCGAGGCCGTTGGCCTCGTGGTACTCGTTGTCATCATCTTCCTGCAGACATGGCGCGCATCGATCATTCCATTGATCGCCGTTCCGGTATCGATCATCGGCACTTTCGGTGTGATGTACGCGTTCGGTTTCTCGATCAACGCGCTGACATTGTTCGGCCTTGTGCTGGCGATCGGCATCGTGGTGGATGATGCCATCGTGGTGGTGGAGAACGTCGAGCGAAACATCGAGAATGGTCTATCTCCGCGCGACGCGACCTATAAGGCGATGCGCGAAGTTTCCGGGCCTATTATCGCCATTGCGCTGGTGCTGGTCGCCGTGTTCGTACCATTGGCCTTCATTTCCGGTCTGTCGGGCCAGTTCTACCGGCAGTTCGCCTTGACCATCGCCATCTCGACGGTGATTTCGGCCATCAACTCGCTGACGCTTTCTCCCGCCCTCGCGGCACTCTTGCTCAAGGAGCACGGCGCACCCAAGGACTGGCTGACGCGCGGCATGGACAAGATCTTCGGCTGGTTCTTCCGTGGCTTCAACCGCGCCTTCGGCGCCGCCTCCAACGGTTACGGCCGGACTGTCGGCGGACTGGTATCGCGCAAGAGCCTTGTCATGCTGGTTTACCTCGCCCTGGTTGGCGCCACCTACAGCATGTTCTCGACGGTTCCGAGCGGCTTCGTCCCCGGTCAGGACAAACAGTATCTGATCGGTTTCGCCCAGCTCCCTGATGGCGCGACACTCGACCGGACGGAAGATGTCATCAAGCGCATGAGCGATATCGCCATGGAAACGCCCGGCGTCAGCAACGCCATCGCCTTCCCCGGCCTGTCGATCAACGGCTTCACCATCGGCTCCAACTCGGGCATCGTCTTCGCGGTTCTCGACGACTTCGAAAAGCGCAAGACACCGGAGCTTTCCGGTAACGCCATCGCCCAGCAACTGAACCAGAAATTCGCTGGTATTCAGGACGCCTTCATCGCCATGTTCCCGCCGCCACCGGTCAACGGTCTCGGCACGACCGGCGGCTTCAAGCTGCAGATCGAGGACCGTGCCGGTTACGGCTACCAGGCGCTTGACGAAGCCACCAAGGCGGTCATTGCCAAGGCCTATCAGACACCGGAACTGGCTGGCATCTTCTCCAGTTACCAGATCAATGTCCCGCAGCTCTATGCCGACCTCGACCGCGCAAAGGCGGAACAGCTTGGCGTCTCGGTGACGGATGTTTTCCAGACGCTGCAGATCTATCTGGGGTCACTCTATGTCAATGACTTCAACGCCTTCGGCCGTACCTACAGCGTGCGGGTGCAGGCAGACGCCCAGTTCCGCGCCCATGCGGAAGACATCGGACGTCTGAAGGTTCGCTCGGCAACGGGTCAGATGATTCCTCTGTCCACGCTGTTAAAAGTTGACGCGACGACAGGTCCGGAACGCACGAACCGCTACAACGGTTTCCTTGCGGCCGACATCAATGGTGGCCCTGCCCCCGGCTTCTCGTCCGGTCAGGCACAGGCCGCAATGGAAAAAATCCTCAACGAAACGCTGCCTCCCGGCATCGACTTCGAGTGGACGGACCTGACCTACCAGCAGATCCTCGCCGGCAATTCGAGCATCATCGTTTTCCCGCTTGCCCTGCTCCTGGTCTATCTTGTGCTGGCAGCGCAATATGAAAGCCTGACATTGCCGATCGCCATCATCATGATCGTGCCAATGGGTGTTCTGGCGGCGCTGACGGGCGTCTGGCTGACAGGTGGAGACAACAACATCTTCACCCAGATAGGCCTCGTTGTCCTTGTCGGACTTTCGGCGAAAAACGCGATCCTGATCGTGGAGTTCGCCCGAGAACTGGAGTTCGAAGGCAGGAAGCCGATTGCCGCCGCCATCGAGGCAAGCCGTCTGCGCCTTCGCCCGATCCTGATGACCTCGCTGGCCTTCATCATGGGTGTCGTTCCCTTGGTGGTCTCGACCGGCGCGGGCGCGGAAATGCGTGCCGCCATGGGTGTCGCCGTGTTCTCCGGCATGATCGGGGTAACGTTCTTCGGCATCTTCATGACGCCGGTGTTCTACGTGCTGATCCGCAAGCTTGCGGGTAACCGACCGCTGGTTCAGCACAAGCAGGAAGAGGCAGCCAATTCGGACTATAAGCTCGAAAAGGCAGGCTGACACCGACCAAGAGCCACCGCCTGGCGCAGCCATGTTGCTGTGTCTGCGAAATGCCACGCATCTCAGCATGCGTGGCATTTTTTGTATTAAAACAACCCGCTTCTCTAAAATAGAATCTATTTCAACTGCTTAGACGAAAACAACGAACAAAGACCGGGGCGGAAAATCAAGATAACCCGAATAGATCCAGACGACACCATGTAATTATCGACGTACATCTTTGTTTATACTTGAAATTTATGTTAGCCTCACGCCCATGATTCGAACTGAATGATTTGGTTCAGGAGCTGCATGATGGAGCACGACTACGAAAGCTGGGCGACGTCCGTCGCCTATTCGATCGTAATGCATGAAGGTCTGGATCTCGCCCTTTCCGCACAAAATCTGGACAAGGGAAAAACCAGAAGCAACCGGCACCGGTTGATGGAAGCTATCCGCCAGTCATTGCTTGAAGCACGCTTGCACGGCCACACTGCGGCAGTGCCGGGCGTGTGACTTGCAATAGATCGCTGATGTCTGGAAAGCAGCGTTCAGCCTGCCAGCAAATCGGTCCTGATCGCGGCTTTTAGCGGCAGGTGGTCTGAGGCAATTCTTGCCAGGGCACTGTCATGCGCCTCTACCTGCTCCACCAGTCCCGCCCGGTTGGCAATGATCCTGTCGAGCGCCAGAACCGGCAGATTGGACGGAAAACTCGGGACCGCCGGCGGCATTCCGCCGAACGCGTCCCGCAACGTGTTCAACGACGAACCGTTGCCGAGGCGCCATTCGTTGAGGTCGCCCATCAAAACAGTCGGGTATTCATCACGCTCTTCAAGCAACCCCAGAAGAGCTTGTGCCTGCCGGGCACGTGAATGCCGCAACAGGCCGAAATGCGCCGCGATAACCCGCAGGGTACCGCCGTGCTTCAGGTCGAGTTCCACCACCAAAGCTCCTCGTGGCTCCAATCCCGGCAGTTTCAGCGTATGGACGTCGCGCACTGCACCTTCGCGAAACAGCACGACATTGCCGTGCCAACCGTGGGCTTTCACACCCGCCTGAACCGGCACGGGAACAAGACCGCTCTCGCGCTCCAGCCGTGCGAGATCGAGAAGGCCGGTACGCTCGCCAAACCGGCTGTCTGCTTCCTGAAGTGCAATGATATCGGCGCCAATTTCCTGAATGACGCGGCTCGTCCTCTCAGGGTCGAACTTTCGATCCCGCCCGACGCATTTGTGAACATTGTAGGATGCGATGACCGGAAAGGCATGATTTTTGGTCACAAGAGATGGCGTCAGCCGTTTCTTGCGTTCACGCAGCGATTTGATCACGAAGGCCGGCAAGCCTGTGTTCTTCGCCACCTTCATCTCTGCATCTTCAGGCACATCTTTTCGTTTCATGCTGTCTTTCCGGTCAGAGGTAAGGCGAGGCAAGCCACAGGACGCGCTCGCCCAAACGGACAACGAATGGCCGTGCCATTAGTTCGGCCAATCGCACCGGAACCGCATTATCCCGCACCTTTCTGATGTATTGAGCCGTTTGTCCCGCAAAGTCCCTGTCCATCACTTCAAGATCGATTTCAAAGTTCAGCCGCAACGAGCGTGGATCGAGATTGGACGAACCGACGTAAGCCCAGCACTCGTCGATCACCACGAGCTTGGAATGGTTGAACGCCCCTGTCGCGCGCCAGATGCGGCAATAATTCTTCAGCATCTGGTCGAACTGCGCTGTCATGGCACGGTCCACCAGCACGAGATTATTGCTTTTCGGGACGACGATATCCACCAGAACGCCACGCCTCGCTGCAGTCGTGATCGCCGAAATAAGCTCTCGATCCGGGAGAAAATAGGGCGACATGATGAGAATGGACGATCGCGCGATGGAAAAGGCACCCATCAGCATCTTGTGGTTCGTCTCAATGCTCTTGTCCGGACCTGACGAAGAGACACGTGCAACAAGCTGCGAGCCCGGCGTGCTCAGGGGAATTGCCGGGTCCCACATGGGAACGTCCAGCAACTCGCCAGTGGTGAAGCGCCAGTCCTCTGCCGCTATCGAAAAGAAATCGGCAACCACTGGACCGGTAATCTTGAAGTGCCTGTCCTGCGCCTGATGTTCTCCGGCGAACTCGGAGGTAAATCCCTCGCGAATGTTCATTCCACCGCTGAACGCGATACTGCCGTCCACCACGAGGATCTTTCGGTGCGTACGCAGATTGGCGTAAGGCAAACGAAGCCCCATGATGACGTTGCCGTTGAAGACATTCGCCGCGATGCCCTTGTCCCGTAGCGTTGGCAGAATACTGGGCACCGAATAGCGAGCGCCGACGGCGTCGACGAGAACGCGTACCTCGACCCCACGCGACTTTGCCCTTTCCAGAGCCTCGACAAAGCGAGCACCAATCCTGTCATTGTCGAAAATGTAGGTCTCCAGAATGACCGAGCGTCTCGCCTGTTCGATGGCGTCGAGCATGTGCGCATAGGCTTCGTCGCCAGTGACGAGCGTTTCTATACTGTTTCCCGTGGTCAGAGCATGACGCGTCACCCTGTCGCCCAACGTCTTCATTGCCTCGAAACGGCGCCCGAAACGTTCGGCAATCATCTGGCCGGTGGCATCGAACTGCGCCACCCGATCCATGATCTCGTCCTGCATGAAGGAACGCTGCTGTGTGAGGTTCGAGCGGCGGATACGGTTGATGCCCGCAATTGCGTAGATCACGGCTCCTACAATCGGCGAGAGCACAATAACGCCCACCCAGCCGAGCGCCGAGCGAACCTCTTCCTTGGTCATGGTGGCATGCACCGCCGCCACGGTCCCCATCAGAACCGAAAGAACAGCGAGAATATGCGGCCAGTAGGCGACAATCAAATCGAGCATGATCGAACTATAGTGCAGTTCGCCGATCCCGCAATGCCAGCGTGCATGACAGGCGAAACTGGCGCCGGACTTTCATTGCCATGCTTTTACGGGATAAACCCTTGCGGGATTAGCGGTGGAAACTGGAGATGCGATATGTCATGAGAGCGCATCTTGATCTTCGGGCAACGCGGCCGAAAGCAGTCGCGCATGCCAGCAGCGTTTGAAAGCAAGGCCGTGATGCAGGAAAATACCCAGGGCGCTGTCATCGTTATTTCCAGCCATGTGATGCGTGGATCGGTCGGCAACCGTGCCGCCGTCTTCGCTCTGGAAACGCTGGGCTTTCCGGTCTGGGCTGTCCCGACCATTGTCATGCCGTGGCATCCCGGCCACGGCCCCTCTACCCGGATGAGATTTCAGGACGATGATTTCGACAAGGCCGTGACCGATCTCGAAAACGCGAAGTGGGTTGGCGAGGTCAAGGCCGTCCTGACCGGCTACTTCGGAAGTGCATCACAGGTACGTTCCGTTGCCCGCATGATCCGCAACCTGAAGGAAAAGAACCCCGCACTGATCTATGCCTGCGATCCGGTGATGGGCGACAAGGGCGGCCTCTACATTCCCGAGGAGACGGCCGCGGCCATCCGCGACGAACTCATTCCGTTGGCAACACTGGCAACCCCCAATCGGTACGAACTCGCCTGGATGAGCGGCGCAGAACTCGAGACCAACAATGCGATCATGGATGCGGCACTGGCACTCGGTCCTTCGAAGATGCTCGTGACCTCAGCCGTGCCGATGATGGCTGGCGGCACCGGCAATCTCTACCTCAGCGGCAAACACGCACTCCTGGCCGAACACCGTGCCATCGAGGATGCGCCGAACGGCCTGGGCGATCTGATATCGGCCCTTTTCCTTGCCCGGCTATTGGAAGGCATGGATGACGAAAAGGCGCTGCAACTGGCCACAGCGAGCGTGTTTGAAGTCCTCGCCAGAACCAAAAAACGCGACATGAACGAATTGACGCTTGAAACCGATTCCGCCAGCCTTTCCACGCCAATGGCCATGGTACAAACGCGTCATCTCTTGCATCCTTCACGCAGCAGGCGCAAATAGCGCCCGGAGGATGGTCTTCAACGCACCGGGCTCGTCTCGCGATCCGGTCCAGCATAACGGTACTGCGATATCATGAAAGATTTTCCAGAAAACCTTCTGAACGGTTACAAGAACTTCATGGCCGGTCGCTACGCCGACGAGCGCGAACGATATCGCGTTCTGGCGGAAACTGGCCAGAAGCCGCAAACCCTGTTCATTGCCTGTTGCGACTCCCGTTCTGCACCGGAAACGATTTTCGATTGCGGACCGGGCGAGCTTTTTGTCGTCAGAAACGTCGCCAACATGGTGCCGCCCTTCGAGCCGGATGGTCAGTATCACGCAACGTCTGCGGCAATCGAATATGCCGTGCAGGTGCTGAAGGTGAAGGACATCGTAGTCATGGGCCATGGCCGCTGCGGTGGCATTCAGGCAGCCCTCGACCCCAATCTGGAACCGTTGTCGCCCGGCGACTTCATCGGCAAATGGATGAATCTGGTCAAATCGGCCGCCGAACAGATCCAGAGCAACGACGTCATGACGCCTTCCGAGCGGCAGACGGCACTGGAGCGCGTTTCCATCCGCAATTCCATCGCCAACCTTCGTGCGTTCCCGTTTGTGAAAGCGCAGGAAACAGCCGGCAAGGTCAAGCTGCACGGCGCCTGGTTCGACATTTCGACCGGCGAATTGTGGGTGATGGATAACAAAACGGGCGACTTTCGCCGCCCGGAACTTTGATTGAAAAGAGATTGACGGCCGGGATTACTGGCCGTCGATCGCCTTGCCGATGAAGGCAATTGCCTGCTGGTAAACACTGGCAGCATTCCAGCCCTGAATGGCGGCGAAGTTCGTCTGGCCCTGCTGATAACCAGCACCGCGCTGCCAGCCGTGACCGACCAGGAAGTTTGCCGTCGACGCCAATGCATCGGCGCGCGAGCCAACCAGATCGACGCGGCCGTCGCGGTCGAAATCCACACCGTAACGTACGACGTTGAGCGGCAGGAACTGCGTCTGGCCGATCTCGCCGTGAGCTGCGCCCTTGGCGTTGACATTCAGGGAGCCATTACCCACCAGCTTGAGGGCAGCATAGAGCTGCTCGGTGAAGTAGTCAGAACGACGGCAGTCGTAGGAGAGCGTCGCAACGGCAGACAGCGTGTGCTGGTTGCCCATGAAGCCTCCAAAACCGGTTTCCATGCCCCATATTGCCAGGAGAGGACCAGCAGGAACGCCGTAGGCTTTTTCGATCGATGCGAACAATGCAGCATTGTTCTTCTTCATCGTCTTGCCGCGCGAAATGATTGCCTGGCCACCACGCTTCTGCATGAACTGGTCGAAAGACAGTTTGAAGCTGTGCTGTCCGCGGTCCGCGCGAATGGTCGCCTGATTGTAGGAAACGCCGGCAAAGGCGCGGTCGAGCACGGAAGCGCTGACGCCACGGCCCACCGCTTCCTGCTTGAACGCGCCAACCCATGCGCCGAACCCAGCCGAGGTGTTACCACACTGCGCAGCCAGAACCGGCGTCGCGACCAAAACCGAAACCATGGCCGTACCGGCCAGGATTGCCTTCATAACCCGCATCAAAATCTGCCTTCGATATCCTTTTGGGAAACAGTCCCAAGAAAAAACGTCTCTGTTATCGAGAACTGTGGCATCAAATTGCCTTTCGGCGAATGAGCCTGCAAATAAACTGGCCGTGATGACCCAAATTTGAGAAAACCCGCCCGTCCTCCACACAGAACAAGCGGGTTATACTTAACAAACCTTACAAAATGGTATCAGGCAGCCGCCTTGCGGGGCTTGATGAGACCACGGTTTACCAGCAGCTCGGCGATCTGGATGGCATTGAGCGCTGCACCCTTGCGCAGGTTGTCGGAAACAACCCACAGGTTCAGGCCATTCTCGACCGTCGCGTCTTCGCGGATACGCGAGATGTAGGTCGCATCTTCACCAGCGGATTCGACCGGAGTGATGTAGCCACCGTTTTCGCGCTTGTCGATGACGAGGCAACCCGGTGCTTCGCGCAGGATATCACGGGCCTGATCGGCAGTGATCTCGTTTTCGAACTCGATGTTGACCGATTCAGAATGGCCGATGAAGACAGGAACACGCACGGCCGTGCAGGTTACCTTGATCTTCGGATCGAGCATCTTCTTCGTTTCGGCGAGAACCTTCCACTCTTCCTTCGTGTAGCCGTCTTCCATGAAGACGTCGATGTGCGGAATGACGTTGAAGGCGATACGCTTGGTGAACTTCTTCGCTTCAACCGGATCGGCTACGAAAACCGCACGGGTCTGCTGGAAGAGTTCGTCCATCCCTTCTTTGCCAGCGCCGGAAACCGACTGGTAGGTGGAGACGACAACGCGCTTGATCTTGGCAACGTCGTGCAACGGCTTCAGCGCGACAACGAGCTGGGCTGTGGAGCAATTCGGGTTTGCGATGATGTTCTTCTTCGTGAAGCCTTCAACCGCATCCGGGTTGACTTCCGGAACGATCAACGGAACTTCGGAATCGTAACGCCATGCGGAGGAGTTGTCGATTACGACGCAACCCTGCTGGCCGATCTTCGGCGACCACTTCTTCGAAACGTCGCCGCCAGCCGACATCAGGCAGATATCGGTATCGGAGAAGTCGTAGTTTTCCATGTTGGAAACCTTCAACGTCCGATCGCCATAAGACACTTCCGTACCCTGCGAGCGGGCCGAAGCGAGCGCCACGACCTCATCGGCCGGGAAACCACGTTCTGCGAGGATGTTAAGCATTTCGCGACCGACATTGCCGGTGGCGCCTGCGATTGCAACTTTAAAACCCATGATCAAGCTCTCTTTCTATCTCTCCTCTTTTTGGTGAGGGGGAACCCGCAAAACCCGCGGCTTCCTTGATCCCCAGCCAAACCGGGGAGAGAGCGGTGGCCAGAGACGTCAGACGGTTTTAATCGTCGTTTTGGCCGTAATTCGGATGGAATGAGAAAAGCGCGGTTGATCGCCGGCGGATTGTGCCGGTCCTTCCATGACATTCATGTATGCGACATGTCTGCTCAAGGTCGTGCTCCTTCTTCGGGCACAGCTATTAGAAGGTTTCTTGTTTCTGTCAAGCGCAAAGGCACGTGCTAGGCGTTCGCGCGGGACCTCGAACGCGGCTCGCCGCGACATTTCCGCAAAGGAAACATTAGACTAAAGTCATAATCCCAAAGCATCTCTCTATCTTGGGTTAATTTTCTGTCACTCTACCTGTCTGCGTACTGCGCCTTCTAGGGGGGACTCGGAGGAGAGAGACGGGTTCCGGCGGTACGCTCATTTGACATCTGTGGAGGACAGACAATGGCAAACGTTGCAGCCGTCAGCGGCTCCGCCCGTCCCATGACGGGTGAAGAGAAGAAGGTGATCTTCGCCTCTTCTCTTGGAACAGTCTTCGAGTGGTATGATTTCTATCTGTACGGTTCGCTCGCAATCTATATCGGCGCGAACTTCTTCAGCCAGTATCCGGAAACAACCCGTAATATCTTCGCGCTGCTTGCCTTTGCCGCCGGCTTCCTCGTACGCCCGTTCGGCGCACTGGTGTTCGGTCGTCTGGGCGATATCGTCGGCCGCAAATACACCTTCCTCATTACCATTCTCATCATGGGCTTCTCGACCTTTGTGGTCGGCATCCTGCCCGGTGCCTCGCAGATCGGCATTGCAGCCCCCATCATCCTCATCATTCTGCGCATGCTGCAGGGCCTGGCGCTCGGCGGCGAATATGGCGGTGCGGCGACCTACGTGGCCGAACACGCCCCGAACGGCCGCCGCGGCTATTACACCTCGTGGATTCAGACGACGGCAACACTCGGCCTGTTCCTCTCGCTGGTGGTCATTCTCGGCGTGCAGTTCGCACTTGGCCGCGAAGCCTTTGCTGCCTGGGGCTGGCGCATCCCGTTCCTGCTGTCAGTCATTCTGCTTGGCGTCTCGGTCTGGATTCGTCTGAAAATGAACGAATCCCCTGCTTTCAAGAAGATGAAAGAAGAAGGCAAAACCTCCAAGGCGCCGCTTAGCGAAGCTTTCGGCCAGTGGAAAAATGCCAAGATCGCCATCATCGCCCTGCTCGGCGCCGTCGTCGGTCAGGCTGTCGTCTGGTACACAGGCCAGTTCTACGCACTGTTCTTCCTACAGAGCATCCTGAAGGTGGACGGGCAATCGGCCAACATCATGGTCGCAGCAGCCCTTATCCTCGGCACCAGCTTCTTCGTGATCTTCGGCTGGCTGTCCGACAAGATCGGTCGCAAGCCGATCATCATGGCCGGCCTCATCCTGGCGATGCTGACCTACTTCCCGCTGTTCAAGGCACTGACCTGGGCAGGCAATCCGGCACTGGCGGAAGCGCAGGCAACCGTTCGCGCTACTGTAACGGCCGCACCGGGAGACTGCCGGTTCCAGTTCAACCCGACCGGAACGGCAAAGTTCACCACGTCCTGCGATATCGCCACATCGTTCCTGACACGCAATTCCGTCCCTTATGACGTCGTTGCAGGACCGGCGGGCCAGCCGGCGACCGTCAAGATCGGCGATGCCACCATCACCAGCTTTGACGCAATCGCAGCCGGTGCAGATGCCGCTGCCAAAGACAGGGCTTTCCAGAAGCAGGTGAACATTGCCCTGCATGACGGTGGTTATCCGCTGGTCCGCGGTGCTGCCCAGGTGCCGGAAGCCAAGCTGGACGCCTTCATTGCCGCCAATCCGGAACTCGGCCTCAATGCCGACGCCGTTCGCGCCACCGAAAGGAAAATGGTCGCCACGGACAAGCTGGTAGCCGACAAGCTGCTGACTGCAGCCGAAACTGGTGGTGCGGCCGAAATGGCAGTCTTTACGATTGCCAATGGTGGGACCTTCTCGATGGTCGCCGACCCGGCGAGCGTCAACTGGGTGGTCATTATCGCGGTGCTGACCGTGCTCGTGATCTATGTGACCATGGTCTACGGCCCGATTGCCGCATTGCTGGTAGAATTGTTCCCGACCCGTATCCGCTACTCTGGCATGTCGCTGCCCTACCACATCGGCAACGGCTGGTTCGGTGGCCTTCTGCCAGCAACCGCATTCGCCATGAGCGCGGCCAAGGGCGATATCTACTACGGCCTCTGGTATCCGATCATCTTCGCAGGCATCACGCTGGTCATTGGCCTGCTGTTCCTGCCGGAAACCAAGGATCGCGACATCCACGCGATGGATTGATCGAGGTCGAACAGAAAATCGAAAAACCCGGCAAAACTGCCGGGTTTTTTGTTGCCACCGTACGAACCGTACCGAAAGTGACCTTTCCCGGTCGGTCATTCCGTCGCAGGTAGACGCCCACCAATTTGGAGACAACTGCGCGCGGAATAGGGTATGAGGCGCTATTGATCGGCAGAGGGAGAGCGATTTTGAAAATTGGGACACCCAAGGAAATTTATGAGGGCGAGGCCCGCGTCGGCATGACGCCCGACAGTGCCCTGGCGTTGCAAAAGCTTGGCTACGAATGCGTGATTGAGAGTGGTGCGGGCAAAGCCGCCGGTTTCACCGACGATGCTTACCGCGCTGCAGGCGTGACCGTGGCCGAGAGCGCGGATGCGCTTTATGCACAGTCAGACGTGATCGCAAAAGTGCGGCCGCCGGAAAATGGCGAAGTTGCGCGGCTGTCGGCTGACAAGACGCTGATCTCTTTCTTCTATCCCGCCCAGAACAAGGATCTGCTGGAACAGGCCAAGGCCAGTGGCGCGAATGTCATCGCCATGGACATGGTGCCGCGCATTTCCCGCGCCCAGAAGATGGACGCCCTGTCCTCCATGGCCAATATCGCTGGTTATCGTGCGGTGATCGAGGCCGGTAACAACTTCGGTCGCTTCTTCACCGGTCAGGTGACGGCAGCCGGCAAGGTTCCCCCGGCCAAGGTCCTGGTCATTGGCGCAGGTGTCGCTGGCCTCGCAGCCATCGGTACGGCAACTTCGCTTGGTGCAATCACCTATGCTTTCGACGTACGCCCTGAAGTGGCCGAGCAGATCGAGTCCATGGGTGCCGAGTTCGTCTATCTCGATTTTGCCGAACAGCAGGATGGTGCAACTACTGGCGGTTACGCCGCTCCGTCCTCGCCCGAGTTCCGAGAAAAGCAGCTTGAGAAGTTCCGTGAGCTTGCTCCGCAGATCGACATCGTCATCACCACGGCGCTGATCCCTGGACGGGATGCACCGAAACTGTGGCTGGCCGACATGGTCGCCGCCATGAAGCCGGGTTCGGTCATCATCGATCTCGCTGCCGAACGTGGTGGCAACTGCGATCTGACGGTTGCCGACCAGCGCGTCGTGTCCGAAAACGGCGTCATCGTCATCGGCTATACGGATTTCCCGAGCCGCATGGCGACGCAGGCTTCGACGCTCTACGCTACCAACATCCGTCACATGATGACCGATCTGACGCCTGCGAAGGACGGTCAGGTTGTTCATAATATGGAAGATGATGTCATTCGCGGCGCAACCGTGACCTATCAGGGCGACATCACTTTCCCGCCACCACCACCGAAGATTCAGGCCATTGCCGCGCAGAAACCGAAGGAAAAAGCCAAGGAGCTGACGCCGGCGGAAAAGCATGCCAAGGAACTGGCGGAATTCAAGGCGCAGACGAAGAGCCAGGTTGGCCTCTTGGCTGTTGGCACGGCCATCCTGCTTCTCGTCGGCGTTTACGCCCCTGCAAGTTTCATGAGCCATTTCATCGTTTTTGTGCTCGCCTGCTTTATCGGTTTCCAGGTCATCTGGAATGTCAGCCACTCGTTGCACACGCCGCTGATGGCCGTGACGAACGCCATCTCAGGCATCGTCATTCTCGGCGCACTCTTGCAGATCGGCTCCAGCAACTGGTTGGTGGTCATCCTTGCCGCTCTTTCCGTCCTGATCGCCACGATCAACATCGTCGGCGGTTTCCTCGTAACACGGCGCATGCTCGCCATGTTCCAGAAGTCCTGAGCCGTGCGGGGATCTCATAAATGACCATTGGTATTGTTTCCGCGGCCTATGTTGCCGCAGCCGTTCTGTTCATCCTCTCCCTTGGCGGTCTTTCCGGTCAGGAAAGCGCAAAGCGGGCCGTCTGGTACGGCATCGTCGGCATGGGGCTTGCCGTCATCGCCACGGTTTTCGGACCCGGCGTCGGACACTGGTTCATCGTGCTTCTGATGCTGGCAGGCGGTTCGGTGCTCGGCTACTTTGTCGCAAGCCGCGTGCAGATGACCGAAATGCCGCAGCTCGTAGCGGCACTGCACTCCTTTGTCGGTCTTGCTGCCGTTTTCATCGGCTTCAACGCCCATATCGAGGAAGCCCATGTTGCTGGCCTCGATGAGGCTGCGCGCGCAGCGCTCACCGGCTTCTCCGCCATCCTGGCGCACAAGACCCCCGTTGAACTGGCCATCATGAAGGTCGAGGTTTTCCTTGGTGTCTTCATTGGTGCCGTAACGTTCACCGGCTCCGTCATTGCTTTCGGCAAGCTGGCAGGCAAGGTCGACGGCAAGGCGAAGAAGCTGCCAGGCGGCCACTTCCTCAATGCCGGTGCGGCCATTGCTTCGCTGCTGCTGCTGGTCATGTACTGCAATGGCGCCGGCATCTGGACACTGATCCTGATGACGCTTCTTGCCTTCTTCATCGGTTACCACCTGATCATGGGTATCGGCGGCGCCGATATGCCGGTCGTGGTTTCGATGCTGAACAGCTATTCCGGCTGGGCGGCAGCGGCCATCGGCTTCACCCTCGGCAACGATCTCCTGATCGTCACGGGCGCTCTGGTCGGTTCCTCGGGTGCGATCCTGTCATACATCATGTGCAAGGCCATGAATCGCTCCTTTGTGTCGGTCATCCTCGGCGGCTTCGGCGGCACGACGGGTCCGGCAATGGAAATCGAGGGCGAGCAGGTCGCAATCGACGCCGAAGGTGTTGCCGCGGCGCTGAACGATGCCGACAGTGTCATCATCGTCCCGGGTTACGGCATGGCGGTGGCGCAGGCTCAGCAAGCCGTTTCAGAGCTGACGCGCAAGCTGCGTGCCGACGGCAAGACGGTGCGTTTTGCCATCCATCCGGTCGCAGGTCGTCTGCCCGGCCACATGAACGTGTTGCTCGCCGAGGCGAAGGTGCCATACGACATCGTGCTTGAGATGGACGAGATCAACGAAGACTTCCCGAATACGGACGTCGTCATCGTCATCGGCTCGAACGACATCGTCAACCCGGCTGCTCAGGATGATCCGAACTCGCCCATCGCCGGCATGCCGGTTCTGGAAGTGTGGAAATCCAAGCTGGTGATCGTCTCCAAGCGTGGCCAGGGAACAGGATATTCCGGTATCGAAAACCCGCTGTTCTACAAGGACAACACCCGCATGTTCTACGGGGACGCGAAAAAGTCCATCAACGACCTTCTCCCCCTCATCAAGTAAAACAAAAGGGCGTTTCCAGTTTTCGGAAACGCCCTTTTTCATGAAATGATTGTCTGAAACGTGCGTCAGAGAACGTGATAGCTGCGGTTGAAATACATCAGCGCCTGCTCGCGATCACTGATCACCATATCCACCACTTCGCAAATCAGGATGTCGTGCGTTCCACCGTCATGTGCGGTGCGGATACGGCAATCGAACGAGACGAGTGCGTCCTCGAGGACCGGTGCACCAGTCTGAAGCGCATGCCAGCGTCCAGCCGCAAAACGCTGCTCTACCGGCGTCTTTCCACCGAACAGACTGCTCAATTCCTGATGCTGTGCGCCAAGCGTATTGACGCAGACGACGCCATTCGCCTTGACGGTGTTGTAAGCGGAGGAATTGCGGTTGATGCAAACGAGCAAGGTCGGAGGATTGTCCGAAACGCTGCAAACGGCTGTTGCGGCAAAACCGGCTCGACCCGCCGCGCCATCCGTTGTCACGACATGCACCGCTGCCGCCAGTCGCGACATGGCGTTTCGATATTCAAGGCCAAGCTCTTGTGCAGTCTTCGCCTCCATGCGCATTTCCTTTTCCAGAGACACCATCTGCATCTAACCTATCCTTCCTTAACAGGCTCTCAAGCCAGGACGCAGGCGTCTTCGAAAGCAAAGCGCGGAAGGCGCCCAAACAGCTTCGACGGATCACCGTGGCCCAGATTGATGAGAAAGTTGGATTTCCATGTCGTGCCAGCGAAGAACGCTTCATCCACCTTGTTTTTATCGAAGCCGGACATGGCACCGGTATCAAGACCGAGCGCACGCGCGGCCATGATGAGATAACCAGCTTGCAAGGTTGCATTACGGAACGCCGTCTCCTCGGCCATGGCCGGGCTGGATGTGAACCAGGAGCGGGCATCGGCGTGGGGGAACAGCACCGGCAGCTTTTCGTAAAACTCGCTGTCGATTGCGGCAATCACCGTAACCGGAGCGCTCATGGTTTTTTCGAGATTGCCGGATGAAAGCGCCGGTCGCAGCTTTTCCTTGCCTTCGGCAGTACGCACGAACACGAAACGTGCTGGCGAGCAATTGGCCGAAGTTGGGCCCATCTTCGTCAGATCGTAAAGTTTCGTCAGAAGTTCATCGCTGACAGGCTCGCCATTCCAGCCATTATGGGTGCGGGCTTCGGTGAAAAGCGCGGCAAGTGCCTGATTGTCCAGTGCAGTCGTCATTGAATTGAAGGTCCCGTCAGTTTGTTTGCGATGCCGGTAGCAGAAACTGCATGAGGCGTCTGTTGAAAAAATCCGGCTCGGTCACGTTTACCGCATGCGCTCCAAAATCCATGAGGCAAAGTTCGGCCTGCGGCAGCCTTTCCGCCAGTCGAACAGACCGGGTGTAGGGAACCAGAAGATCATCCCTGGTCGCGACCACAAGGGTGGAATTGCCGATGTCAGCCAGACGATCGTCGAGATCAAAGCCTCTCAGTGCCGCGATACGCCGCAGCACATTCGTCTTTCCCTGAAAATGCGACACACCATGCACGTCATCCTTTGCCAGACGCTCGGCGTTTTCCGACATCCACACCGCCGGATACAGGAACAGCGGCTGCGCCTTCACAAAGGCTTCGACACCGGACTTTTCCAGAAGTTCAATACGAACGTCGAAGCAACGGCCGGAATGCGGGTCCGCTTTGCTCCATGCATTGATCAGAACGAGCTTGTCGATCAGTTCGGGTTTGCGAAGAGCAAGATCGAGACCGACCAGACCACCAAGTGCATGGCCCATGAAATGAAATGTCTCGAGGTTCAGGGCAGTGGCAATCTCCAGAACATCATCGGCCATAGCCGATATACCGCCCTCCGATGCCTCGCCGCCCGTTCGACCCGTGCCACGATGGTCATAGGTGACGACACGGAAGTGTTCGGCAAGCAGAGCAATCTGCGGCGCCCAGTAAGCGCCCGATCCGCCAAGCCCGGAAGACAGGATAATCGTTTCTGCCTGCGGGAAAGCCCCGCCATGAACCTCAAAATGCATCATGATTGCGGGTGCCCTTATTTGCCGATATGGGCAACGGTGGCGATTTCCACCAGAGCGTCAGGCTTCACCAGACCGCACTGGATGCAATAACGCGCCGGTTTGTCACCGGGAAAATACTCGGCATAGACCTTGTTGACGGCCTGATAATTCGCCCAGTCGGTGATGAAGATGTGGTTCATCGTCACGTCTTCCATGGTGCCACCAGCCGTTTCGATGACAGACTTGATGGTTTCCAGCACATGCCGGGTCTGCGCACCCGCATCACCCACGTGCACCACGTTGTTGTCCTTGTCGAACGGTAGCGTACCCGAGACGTAAACGACGCCGTCCGCCAGTGTTCCCGGCGAGTACGGGGCGATGGGCTTGGACGTTCCTTCAGGCACGACGATCTTTTTCGGCATTACATTCTCCTCTTTTAGCGTTCGGGATCAGTCTTGGACGGGAGCGGCCTGAGAAATCACGCCGCAGAAATCATTGACGGTCGCGACCCAGCCGAAGAATTTTTCGACGTTGTAGACCGTGGCCTGCTGGATGTAGTCCGGCCCAAGATGATGGGTCGCATCTTCCAGCATGACACCGAAATATTCGAGATGGAAAGCATCGCGAAGCGAGCTCTCGACGCAGACATTGGTAGCGATACCAACGAAAACGAGATTGCGAATACCACGTGCCCGCAGCACACTATCCATATTGGTGTTGAAGAAACCGCTGTAACGCGTCTTCGGCACCAGAATGTCGCCCGGCTGCGGTTGTAGCTCATCGACGATGGCGTAGTCCCAGGTTCCCTTGGCCAGAAGCTGACCCTGCAATTCGGGATTGGCCCGCATATGCTTCAAGGCATTGGACTTGTGCCAGTTTGGCGAACCGGGACCTCCCGCCTCGACATACTCCTTGTCCCAGCCGTTCTGGAAGTAAATGACCTGAACCCCTGCTGCACGCGCCGCATCCAGCGTCTTCTTGATGTTTGCAATGGTGCCTTTCGCGCCAGAAATGTCGAACCCGGCGAGATCAACATAACCGCCTTCAGTCGAATAGGCGTTTTGCATATCAACCACCACAACAGCGGTTTCGCTTGGATTAAGCGTGATCGGCTCCGGCCGGGCCGGAAGCGTGACGCTCTCCGACCGGCTTTTCGGCGCCCGGTATCCTGCCACGATGGCCTCGCTCATTCTGCTGCCTCCAATGCGGACTTGATATGCTGACGGCTCTTCATCAGCGGCTGCACATATTTGCCGAATTTCTCGATGCCTTCGACAAAATCATCGAAGGTCAGCATGACGCCACCGGTGCCAGGCACTTCGCTCATTTCATCCAGCATCGCCGCGACCTCCTCATAAGAACCGATGATCGTTCCCATGTTGATGTTGACAGCCGAGACAGGGTTGGACATGTGCCGGACGTTGGTGTCGGAGCCCGACTTGGTATCGGCAGCACTTTGCAAGCCGAGCCACTTGATCGCTTCCTCATCGGCACCGGCCTTGTAGTGTTCCCACTTAGCCCAGGCGTCTTCGGATTTTTCCTCGGCAAGAACCATGGTGAGGACGAAGGAACGCACGTCGCGACCCGTCTTTTCATTGGCGGCCAACAGCCGCTCATTGGTCGGCGCGAAGGCCTTGGGCGTATTGACGCCGACACCGAAACAAAAACTGTAATCAGCAAACTTCGCCGAAAAGGCCATGCCGGCATTGGAGGACCCGGCGCAGATAAGTTTTACGTCGCCTTGCGGCACGGGCTTCATCCGGCAGTCTTCCATAGTGAAATACTTGCCCTTCAGGTCCGACTGCCCCGTGGTCAGCAGTTCCTTCAAAACAGTCGTATATTCATCGAGATATTCGTAACGATCGGCGAAATATTCGTCACCCGGCCACAGGCCCATCTGGCTGTATTCCGGTCGCTGCCAGCCAGTAACGAGATTGATGCCGAAACGGCCGCCGGAGATGCTGTCGATCGTGGTCGCCATACGCGCCACGATGGCGGGGGGCATGACCAGAGTTGCGGCGGTGCCGAACAGCTTGATCTTGGAGGTGACGGCAGCAAGACCCGCCATCAACGTGAAGGACTCCAGATTGTAGTCCCAGAATTCCGTCTTGCCGCCAAAGCCGCGCAGCTTGATCATCGAAAGCGCGAAGTCGAAACCGTATTTTTCGGCCTTTAGCGTGATTTCCTTGTTCAGTTCAAAACTCGGCTTGTATTGCGGCGAGTTCTCCGAGAGCAGCCACCCATTGTTCCCGATCGGAATAAAAACACCAATTTCCATTTGGCTTGTCCTTCCCCTTTTTCACATCAGGCATGTCCTGATTTGACAATTGAGAAGCAGGTTCCGTGCCAAACAAAAAAATCTATACTATTCAATGGCATGGATGCTTGCCCTCAAATAATTTTTACCGAAAGATAAAAAATTTATCATTCGGTAAATAAACCTGCTCAAATCTTTAGCACGAATATCGGGGCCTGAACAGAAAAAGGGCGGCCGATGAGGCCGCCCTTTATTTATGCCAATAATAGGTCAATGTTTTAGACGAGACGTTGCTCGGCATAGGCGTGAACCGCACGGAACGCCGCTTCGGCAGCAGCAATCACGCGCGCCTCTTCTTCCTCGCTCAGTTCGATTTCATCGAGTGCCGCCGTAAAGGTCCGCCAATGCAGGCCGCGCCCTTCCGGGGCCCCAGCCAGATGCCGGGCGCCGAACTCTTCGTTGAGGCCAAGCTTTGCGGCATCCTTGAGAAGGAAAGCGGCGCCAAGGTTGGAGCCTTCAACCACATAGAGCCAACCCATCGCTTCCGGCAGATCGAACGCGGTTTCGCTGGTGAAACGAGGGGTTTTCGTTTCGGGCAAGGTGCGCTCCAGGTCGGCAAGATCCTGCTCGATCATCGACAGACGACGACGGCCCTTGAGGTCCGGCAGCAGGCCGTCCAGCGTGTCGTTGGAGAAGAAGACATCCAGGTCGCGGTGAAACAGATATTGGGTCTCTACGAATTTTCCGTAGTTGTCCCGGCTCTCAAAAGGCTTCGCCGCCATGATGAAAGTGTCCAGCCCGCCATGCGCGCCGCGCGTTGCAGCCTTCAGGCGCTTTGCCCGGCTCTGCTCTGCATCTCCCGCCACCGTCGGCGTCTCAGCAATACTCATCACATTCATCCCTGTTGCCCGCTATTGGAACCGTGCAATAAAAATCTTTACTCTCATAGTCAAATTTTATTTTCGCGCATTCGCAGGCTTCTCGAGTTTAGCCGACCTTATTTTTCTTCACAAATTCAAATGGCTTGCCAGCACTGGTCCGCACAGCTGCAGTTAGCGCTTTACAACTAACATGTCACTGCGTTATCAATTTGCAGTCACTTGGGAGGAGCATACAATTGACCCAGAAATTCGGCCTTTCGGCAGCGCTGACGACACCTTTTAAAACCGATGGATCGATCGACATTGACGCCATGATCGCGCACGCGCGCCGCTGCCTTTCAAGCGGCTGCAACAGCGTAACGCTGTTTGGCACCACCGGTGAAGGCAGCTCCATTGGCAGCATTGAACGCCAAACCATCCTCTCGCGTTTTATCGAAGCGGGAATTGCGCCGTCCTCTCTCGTGACAGGCGTTCTGGTCGACTCCATCGAGGATGCCGCACTACAGTCAGCAGAAGCACTGAAGGCAGGCGCCCGCAATATTCTTCTCGCCCCACCCTCTTATTTCAAGAATGTCAGCGATGACGGGCTGTTCGCCTGGTTCTCTGCCGTGTTCGAAAAGATTGGCAAAGGTGCGCGCGACATCCTCGTGTACAACATCCCGTCCGTCACCATGGTAACGCTCTCCGTTGACCTGGTCGGTCGTCTGAAAACAGCCTTCCCCGGCATCGTGACCGGCGTGAAGGACTCGTCCGGAAACTGGCCCCATACGGAACGGCTGCTCAAGGAACATGGCGATCTGGCGATCCTGATCGGTGACGAACGCGATCTCGCCAAAGGCGTACGTCTCGGCGGTCATGGTGCGATTTCTGGTGTCGCCAACTTCCTGCCGCAGGAAGTCCGGGCCATGGCCGTTGACGGCAAGGACGACAAGCGCATCGAAGATCTTGTTGTGGAACTTCTCAAATTTCCGGTAACGCCCGCCGTCAAGGTGCTGCTATCACACACGACAGGGGAAAATGTCTGGCTCGAGGTGCGCGCCCCGCTCGTGGCAGTTTCGCCTGAGGACAGAGGGCAGATTGGAGCGGCGTTCGATACGCTGTTCCGCAAGCAGGCGGCCTGAAAAGGATCTGGCATGGAAGACACCGGCGAACAGACAACCTTGAGGGAAAAGGCGTATGAGAGTTTTACGCATCACCTTCTTGCGCGCGATGTTCGCCCGGGTCAGTTCATCTCGCAACGCCGCCTTGTCGAACTGACGGGCCTGCCACTCGGAGCGATCCGCGAGGCTATCCCGAGGCTCGAGGCCGATGGCCTTATCAAGACAGTTCCCCAGCGCGGGTTGCAGGTCGCTCATATCGATATCAACCTGATCCGCGAGGCATTCCAGTTCCGAATCCTGCTGGAAAAGGAAGCGGTTGCCAACTTCACGCGAACTGCCTCTGACGACGCCATCGCGGCCATGCTGAAAGACCACCGCGATATTGCCAACGCAGCGGAAATGGGCAGCTCACCAGAACTGGACGAACGCGCGCAGGCGGTGGACTGGGGCATGCATGATGCCTTCATCGACTCGCTCGGCAACTCGATCATCTCGAATGCCTACCGGGTCAACTCGATCAAGATGCGCCTCATCAATCAGGAGCGTTTTCGCATCGCCGGTCACGTGAAGTCGGTAATGAAGGAGCACCTCGTCATTCTTGAAGCCGTCGAACGACGATCCGTCGACGAAGCCGTTGATCGGCTGACCGCCCATATCCGCAATGCAAGGGACAGGGCGCTGACCGTATAAAATTGAAAACCGGCCGGGGGTGAGGAGATTTTCGGCCACAAGAGGAGGAAAGACATGTCGCATTCATTGCTCAATCCCACACGTCGTGGGTTCCTGGCCGGCACCGCGGCGATTGGCGGTAGCGCCCTTTTCGGCGTTCGTTCGGCATCGGCTGCCGTCAACTGGAAGAAACACGCCGGCACGACGCTGGAAGTCAATCTGGTTAAAAGCCCGCGCAGCGAAACCCTGATCAAATATCTGAACGAGTTTGAGGAACTGACCGGTATCAAAGTCAACGCCGAAGCAACGCCCGAACAGCAACAGCGCCAGAAAGTTGTGATCGAGCTGTCCTCTGGCAAGCCAAGCTTCGACGTCGTGCACCTGAGCTACCACGTCCAGAAGCGGCAGTTTGAAAAGGGCAAGTGGCTGGCCGACATCAGCGGTTTCATGAAAGATCCGTCGCTGACAGATCCTTCGCTTGCTGAAAAGGACTTCGCCGAAGCCGGCATGCTGTTCGCCAAGGACAGCGACGGCGTGCTGCGCTCGCTTCCCTTCTCGGTGGATTACTGGATCGTCTACTGGAACAAGGACCTGTTTGAAGCAAAGGGCTTGAAGTATCCTGAGACCTTCGAAGAGCTGGTTGACGCTGCCGAAAAGATCACCGACCCATCCACCAACACCTACGGCTTCGTTGCACGCGGCCTGAAGAATGCCAACACGCCGGTCTGGACCTCGCTGATGTTGGGATACGGCGCCAAGCCGATCGTCGATGGCAAGATCAATACCGAATCCAAGGAAGCGGTTGAGGCGGCAAAGCTTTACCAGCGTCTGATGACGAAGGCAGCACCTCCCGGCGTCTCCGGCTTCAACTGGGCTGAAGCACAGTCTGCCTTCCTCCAGGGCAAGATCGGCATGTGGTTCGATGGCGTCGGCTTCGCACCGCCGATCGAAAACCCGGAAAAATCCCGCGTTGTCGGCAAGGTCGGTTACGGCGTCATGCCAAAGGGCCCGGCGACACAGGCGGCCGGCACGTTCGGCGATGGTCTCGGTGTTGTGGAGGCAAGCAGCAAGAAGGAAGCCGCCTATCTCTTCTGCCAGTGGGCGATCTCGCATGAAATGGGCGCGCGTCTGCTTCAGGCCGGCGCAGGCGTTCCATTCCGCCAGTCCATCCTCGAGGACCAGAAGGTCCGCGAAGGTGTGAAGATGCCTGCCGCCTGGCTCGATGCCGTCGTCGGTTCGGGCAAGGTTTCCCAGCTCGCGCTTCCGGTCATCATTCCCGTAACGGAATTCCGTGACATCTACGGCGTCGGCCTCACCAACATGATCGGCGGAGCCGATCCGGCAGCCGAACTCAAGAAAGCGACCGAACAGTTCGCACCTGTTCTTTCACGTAGCGAGGGATAATGGTGTCCGTCAGCATCGAAAATACAGCAACGCGAACCAACCAGGACAAGAGGAGCAAGCCCGCGAGGCTTGCTCCCAACTACTGGCCATTCGTCATACCGGCACTTGTCGTCATCGCCGCGGTGATCGTTTTTCCGTGGGTTTTCACCCTCTGGATGAGCGCCCATCGCTGGACGCTGGGACAGGAGCAGAGCTTTATCGGTTTTGAGAACTATATCCGGCTCGCCAGCGATGCCCGGTTCTGGGAATCGCTTTGGCATACGCTCGTCTATACCGTGCTGTCGGTCGTCGCTCCCCTGTTCCTCGGAACATTGGCAGCGCTGGTTTTCGATGCGCAATTTCCGTTGCGCGGATTTCTGCGCGGCGTCTTCGTCATGCCGATGATGGCGACCCCGGTCGCCATCGCACTGGTCTGGACAATGATGTTCCACCCACAACTCGGCGTGCTGAACTACCTGTTGTCATTCATCGGCATCGGTCCGCTGGAGTGGATCTACAATCAGTCGACCGTTATTCCCTCGCTGGTGCTCGTGGAGACCTGGCAGTGGACGCCGCTGGTCATGCTGATCGTGCTCGGCGGACTGGCCGCCGTGCCGCGCGAACCCTATGAAAGCGCCGAAATCGACGGCGCCAATGCCTGGCAGAAGTTCCGCTATCTCACCATGCCGATGATTGCGCCGTTCCTGATGATCGCCGTGATCATCCGCTCCATCGATGCCGTCAAAAGCTTCGACATCATTTATGCGATGACCCAGGGCGGCCCCGGCACGGCGTCGGAAACCATCAACATCTATCTCTACAACACGGCGTTTGCCTATTACGACATCGGATACGGCTCGGCCATGGCTGTCGTCTTCTTCATCGTCATCATCGCGCTGTCCTTCGTACTGCTCATGGTTCGCCAGCGCACCCAGTGGAACGAGATGGAGGACCGTTGATGAAACGCAAGACAATCGACCGTATCGCGCTGTTCTTCGTCGCGCTGGTGATGATCTCTCCGGTCATCCTGTTCTTCCTCTGGATGATTTCATTGTCGCTGAAATTCGAGATCGACAACGGTGCCTATCCGCCGATCCTCATTCCGGAACGCTTCGCATGGTCCAACTATGTGAAGGTCTTCGAGGAGAACAATTTCTTCCTCTACTTCTGGAATTCCGTGCTGGTCACGGGGGCGGCCACAATTCTCGCGCTCGTCATCGGCGTTCCGGCAGGCTATGGCATCGCCCGCCTGAAGGCGGAAAAATCGGCGGTGGTCATCATGATCGCCCGCATGACGCCCGGCCTTTCCTTCCTCATTCCGCTGTTCCTGCTGTTTCAATGGCTGAACCTGCTCGGTACGCTCTGGCCACAGATCATCATCCACCTGGTGGTGACGGTTCCGATCGTCGTCTGGATCATGATCGGTTATTTCGAAACCACGCCGAAGGAACTGGAAGAAGCCGCAAGCATCGATGGCGCGTCCTCATGGCAGGTCTTCCGCCTTGTGGCACTGCCGATCGCCAAACCGGGCATCGTGGTGTCCTTCATCCTCGCGGTGATCTTTTCGTGGAACAACTTCGTGTTTGGCATCGTGCTGGCCAGCCGTGAGACACGCACCCTGCCGGTTGCGGTCTACAACATGTTGTCCTTCGAACAGGTGAGCTGGGGTCCGCTTGCCGCTGCAGCGCTGATCGTGACGCTGCCGGTGCTGTTGCTGACGATGTTCGCACAAAAGCAGATCGTGGCAGGCCTCACCGCCGGCGCCGTCAAGGGCGGCTAAGAACACAGTTAGAGCACAGATGCTCTAACCCTTTGTTTTAACGCAATTCCGAACGCAAACCGCGATACGCTTTTGCTCGAATTGCTAAAGTTACGGGATCAAAACGATGGCACCGGTCAATATCCAGAATGTCCAGAAGCGCTTCGGCTCGGTCAATGTCATCCACGGCATCGACATCGATATCAGAGACGGCGAGTTCGTCGTGCTCGTCGGCCCATCCGGCTGCGGCAAATCAACCCTGCTGCGCATGATCGCCGGCCTTGAAGAGGTGAGTGATGGCGAAATCCACATCGGCGCGCGCGAGGTCAGCCACCTGCCCGCCCGCGACCGCGATATCGCAATGGTGTTCCAGAACTATGCGCTCTATCCGCACATGACCGTCAAGGACAACATGGGCTTCGCACTCAAGCTCAAGAAGGTCGATCAGAAGGAGACAGAAGCCAAGGTCAACAAGGCCGCCGCGATTCTTGGGCTGGACAAGCTGCTCGACCGTTATCCGCGCCAACTCTCCGGTGGCCAGCGCCAGCGTGTCGCCATGGGCCGCGCTCTGGTGCGCGATCCGCAGGTCTTCCTGTTTGACGAACCGCTTTCCAACCTCGATGCCAAGCTGCGCGTCCAGATGCGTGGTGAGATCAAGGCCATGCATCAGCGGATCGGCACCACCACCATTTACGTTACCCATGACCAGGTTGAAGCCATGACCATGGCCGACAAGATCGTCGTGCTGCATGATGGCGTTATCGAGCAGATCGGTGCGCCGCTGGAACTCTACGATAACCCCGCCAATCTCTTCGTTGCGGGTTTCATCGGTTCACCGGCCATGAATTTCATTCGTGGCCGCGTCGAAGAAGGTGTGTTCCGGACGGCCAAGGGTCTCACCCTGCCCTTGCCGGCAACCGCCAACCTTGCAACGCTTGGTGGTCGGGATCTGGTTTACGGTGTGCGCCCCGAACATATCCGCGCTTCGGCCGACGGCAGCATCGAGGGCAAGGTTGAACTGGTGGAAGGGACCGGCTCGGAAATCTACGCCAAACTGGATTGCAAGGGCGACGATATCGCCTGCCTGTTCCGTGAACGACTGGATGTGAAGTTCGGCGACACAATCCGTATTGCCATCGACCCTTCCACGGTCCATCTGTTCGACAGGGAAAGCGGCAAGCGCATCTGAGCGCTTGTCAGGCCTTTTCAGGAAAGGTTTTCCATGCAGACAATGCGGAAACCAGGCAATCGAGAATGGTGACGGGCATGAGCAGTGAAGACAACACCAGCAAACACGTGTTGTGCGTTGGAGCCGCCGTGCTCGACACGCTGTTTCGTGTCCGTGATATGCCACGCGGTGAAGGAAAAGTGCTTCCCTACGACATGCTGCAGATTGCCGAAGGCATGGCTTCGAGCGCAGCTTACACCGTGCACCGCATGGGTGGCCGTGCCAGCCTTTGGGGGGCCGTTGGCAATGACGAGACAGGAGAACGCATTCTTCGTGATCTCTCCGAAAGCGGCATCGACACCAGTGGAATGACAACTGCCGCCGGCGCACGCTCGGCGCTTTCCACCATCATCATCGATGATCGCGGTGATCGGCTGATCGTACCTTTCTACGATCAGAAACTGCATGAGACGAAACGCTCCTGTACCCCTCAGGACATCGCACCATTCGATGCGGTTCTCGTCGATGTGCGTTGGTCTGAACTGGCGCTCGACGTGCTGACCGTGGCACGCGCACTCGGCAAACCGGCCATTCTGGATGGAGACGTCGCGCCCGTGGAAACACTCGAAAGACTGGCACCGGCCGCGACCCACATCATTTTCTCGGAACCGGCAGCCGCAAGCCTGACCGGGACGAACGACGTACCGGCCATGCTGCCGCTTCTGCATGCCCGTTATCCGCAAACCTTTATCGCCGTCACCGCCGGTCCGGACGGCTGCTGGTGGACAGAACCCAACGATCCGACGGTTCATTTTCAGTCGACCATGGCGATCGATGCGGTCGACACGCTGGCAGCGGGAGACGTCTTTCACGGCACTTTCGCACTCACCATCGCCGAAGGGATCGAAAGCCGCGCGGCGATACAACTCTCCTCCGTGGCTGCCGCACTGAAATGCATGGTTTTTGGAGGGCGAACCGGAACCCCCAGCCGGAGCGAGGCGGAAGCGGCTTTGGAACAGTGGCTGGCAAGCACGGAACAGGCTCACCTGCGCGCCTCCTGATCGGCTCGGCGATCCCGGAAACGGCATACGCCGTGAGCATAAAACTATTCCATTTTTGCGATGCCGTTTCGTGGTGAACTAGGCTAACGTCCGGTCGTACAAAGCTTTTTCGAAAGTGTTGCACGCACCCTTCCTGCCGACATCACGAGCCTCGACATGCCTGAAAGCAACCGCCCCAGACTTCGCGATATCGGTTTCAAGCCGGGCCATTTCGCCACGGGTCCGATGAATGCCATCACGGATGTCGCAGATGTTCGCATCGGACATGTAACGATCATGGAGGGCGAGACGATCCGCACGGGTGCCACTGCGATCCTCCCACATGGCGGAAATCTGTTCCAGGACAAGGTGCCTGCCGCACTTGCCGTTTACAACGGATTCGGCAAGTTCGCAGGCGCAACACAGATCGAGGAACTGGGCGAACTCGAAACGCCCGTTGTCCTGACCAATACACTCGCAACCGGCAGAGCCATTGAGGCGATCAATCGATATACGCTTGCCCAACCAGGCAACGAGAAGGTCGTTTCGCTCAACGCCGTCGTCGGTGAAACCAACGATTCCCGCCTGAACGACATTCGTGCCGGCCGTCCGACCACTGAGGAAGTGACCAAGGCACTGGAAAACGCCGTCACCGGACCTGTCTTGGAAGGCAGCATCGGTGCAGGCACGGGCACGGTTGCCTTTGGCATGAAGGGCGGAATTGGCACAGCTTCGCGCATCGTGCCGATTGCAGGAAAAAACTACAGCCTGGGTGTGCTGGTTCAGTCCAACTATGGCGGCCACCTTCTTGTCTGCGGCAAGCCTTATCTGTCTCCCGAACACAAGGACAAGGATGGCTCCATCGTCATCGTCCTGGCAACCGATGCGCCCCTCTCGTCGCGTAATCTCAAGCGTTTGGCGGCCAGAAGTTTCGGTGGACTGGCGCGCACCGGCGCAGCGCTCAGCAATGGCTCCGGCGACTACGCGCTGGCATTTTCGACAGCCGAGGTTGTGCGCCGCACGCCAGCCCGCCGCAAGTCTGTGGCCGATTATCCGGACCTTTCCAATGACGTGATTTCGCCGCTCTTCGAAGCCGCCATCGAGGCGACGGAGGAAGCAATCCTCAACTCGATGTGTTCGGCAACCACGACGACAGGGATCAACGCCGCAACCGGAAAGCCATCCACAATCGACGCCATTTCGATCGAAACACTTTCCACCCTTCTTTCAGACTGACTTTTCCAGACGGAGTTTTCATGACATCCCCCACCGGTCGTATCGTTTACCTCAATGGTGCATTTCTGCCTGAGGCAGAAGCGCACCTGTCCATCTTCGACCGCGGCTTTCTGTTCGGCGACGGCATTTACGAGGTGACCTCGGTTCTCGAAGGCAAGCTGATCGACAGCGATCTGCACATGGCTCGACTGGAACGCAGCGCCCGTGAGATCGACGTTGCCCTGCCAGTCACGACGCTGGAAATCGTTGAGGCCGAGAAGCGGCTGGTTGCTGAAAACAACATCACCGAAGGTCTGATCTATCTGCAACTGACGCGCGGTGCAGAAGACCGAAACTTCCTCTTTTCAGCGGATCTCAAGCCGACGCTGGTCATGTTCACACAGGCCAAGAAACTGCTTGGCACCGGCGCCGAGGAAAAGGGCATCGCGGTCAAATCCGTGCCTGACCAGCGTTGGGAACGTCGTGACATCAAGACCGTGTGTCTCCTGCCGCAGGTCATGGCAAAGCGTATCGCCAAGGCGGAAGGCTGCGATGAAGCCTGGATGATCGAAGACGGTTTCGTAACCGAAGGCGCGTCCTCGACCGCTTACATCATCACCGGCGACCGCAAGATCGTTACGCGCGGCAACAGCAACAAAACCCTGCCGGGATGCACACGCCTTGCCGCACTCCGTCTGGCTCAGGAAGAAGGCTATACCCTTGAGGAACGCCCCTTCACGCTGGAAGAAGCGCTCAACGCCGATGAAGCATGCCTGAGCAGCGCCTCGAACTTCGTTGTTTCCGTAACGAAAATCGACGGCAAGGCTGTTGGCACTGGCAAGCCCGGCCCGATGGTTCAGCGCCTGCGTGATCTCTATCTCGAGAACGCCCGCCGTACGGCAATCTGACATACGCAAATCGGACCGAAACGCTCGAGGCTGTTTCGGTCCGATGTTTGATCTCGACAGTAAGCACGCGCTCTAAAATCGAGACACGTCTAATCGGCAACGGCCCAGATGCGTTCGACGATCGGACGGCGGTTTTCTCTGGAACGATAAAGCCGGATATCAACGCGAATATCCCAGCTTTCATCGGCAGCACGCACGAGAATGCCATTCTCCAATTCCTGCCGCATCAGGCTTTCCGGAACCCAGGTCACGCCCCAGCCGGCCATTGCCATGGCTTTCAGACCCACCGACATGCTGCCCTCATGCACACGCTCGAATTTCGGCAGGCGCGCGCTCAACAGGTCATGCAACAGCGGCCCGAAAAACGATGCCTTTTCATAGTCCAGATAGGCAAAAGGCTGCGTTTCAGCGGTATCGATACGGTGGAGTGGCAGCCCCTTCGCATCGGGCGCAGATACCGGGATGATGTTTTCATTGCCGAGCACCCGAAACTCGAACATCTGCGCGTCGAGCATGACGGGTACTTCATGATGCGCGTAGGTCAGCAGGAAGTCACTGTGACCATCCACCAGTGAATTGAGGTTTTCTTCCATGCTGCCGGAATCCGGTCGCAATGCGGAAAACAGCGGCCCGACCTGATCGTTCACCCGCTTCAGCCAATCGGGGAAAAACGTAAAGGAAAGTGTGTGCAGCGCAGTCAACCGCACCGTTTTGGCATCGGCACCGTCTTCCTGCAGCAAGGTACGGCGAGCATGGTAGAGCTGCTTCAGCGTCTCCTGCGCGACGGGCACAAATTTTACACCCGCTTCAGTCAGTCGTGACGGATAGGAGGCACGATCGACCAGCGTCGCGCCAACCCATGCCTCAAGCTGCTTGATGCGGCGGCTGAAAGCCGATTGCGTAACGTGACGCTCGTCGGCCGCCTTCGAAAAGTTCAACGTTCCGGCAAGCGCCAGGAAATCCTCAAGCCATTTGACTTCCAACGGCCTATTCTCCCAACAAAGATAACTGCCCGGTCTCCATGCGAAGACCGGCATTTATTAGGATCATTCGGGCCGCTTTGAAATCCCCTTTAGGAGATGCGCGAATATTCGATCATTCGCGCCCGGCTCGAAACGAGTTCAATGCGATTGTCATCAAGCCGGTTCAGGCAGATCCGCTTCGTCCACGGACCATCGACCAGCGTGAAGAGGAAACGGCCATTGCCGAGCGCCATCAACGGCATCGAACGGCGGGTCGGGCCGACACCCATCGTCAAAACCGCACCGGAAATTTCAAACTCCGCGCCTTCACTCGACGACCAGCGACCGGAGAGCGCCTGTGGCACAGGATGGTTTTCGACCGGCACAAACCGCCGTGGGGCGTGGCCTGCCTCACCAACAATGGCATCGCCTTCCTGTCTCAGCCGCATAGGGGACGATGCGGAGCGGGACGAGACCCAGCCATCACCATCATCATAGAGTGTGTCGTCGCCGTCGATGAAGGTTGAGGTGCTTCCCTTGACTTCAAGCCACCAGGGACCGTTGTCCGTGACATACATGCCGTCCGGCAAAGTGCTGGAGGCAACCGGCAAGGGTAATCCAGTCAACGCCGCCATGCTCTCCAGCGCAATCTTGAAACCGTTGGTATCCTCGCGGTTCGAGACAACCACAAAACCTGTCCCATTGTCCGGATCGAGCAGGAAATAGGTCTTGTAGCCAGGATGCGATCCACCGTGACCAACGAAACGTCGTTCACCCAGATGCGACCAGCGCAGGCCGAGACCGTATTCGCTCATGCGGCCATCTGCCAAAGAGCGCTCCGCAGAAAGCTGGTTCAGAACATTGTCAAAGCTACCCTCACCGCGCATCAAACCCTGCAGCCAGCGGGTCAGGACTTCCGCGCTTCCGGCGAGGCTGCCGGATGCGGAAATATGCAGGCCAGCGGCCGAAAGCTGCCAGCCGGTCTCGCCCTTCCAGTAACCGGGCACAAGACCATTGACGGGGTCGTTCCAGACGTCTGGCGCCTTCAGGAAGGTGTCGAAGGGTGCAGCAATCTGTTCCTGTACGAAATCATCGAAACGGAAACCATTTCGCTCCAGGGCTGCCTCAACGAGGCGATACCCGGTGTTGGAATAGGATACCTCGCTGCCGGCCGCAAAGTTAAGACGTGTGAGGCGCGACAGATATTCCAGAAGAGGACCCGCCTTGGTTTCGGTAAAGACGGACAGGCCGAGAAGCGAGAGGCATTCACGGGTATCCGGCAGACCGCCGCTCATGTCCAGCGCCTGCCCCACCGTCACATCGCTGAGCGGGGATTGCAGTTCCGGCAGATGCTTTCCGAGAGGATCGTCAAGGCCGATCAGATCGGAATGCGCCAGCACCATGGCGCAGAACACGTGCTTGGTAACGGATGCGTAACGCACCACGCTTTGCGGCGTGAAGGGCGCGAAGGTCGAAAGGCTCTCGACACCACCCGAATGGGCAAAGCGGATACCCTGCAGATCAAAGCCGATGACCGCACCGCCGGGCTCATTGCCTGCCCATTGCGATACAAAACCCTGTGCGATTGTGGACGCGCCGTTCCAGTCGAATTGCTGTGACATGTTTCCGTCTCGTATTTCCGAAAAAAGAAAGCCGGCATCAAGCCGGCTCTTCCAATCTTATGCTGAGGCTGCGCAATTCAGCCGTATGCTCATGTTTCGTCCGGCCTTCACGCAGATCTTCCGCGCTCAACTGCTCCACCATCTCGCCGTTCAGCATCACACCCACCTGCGGGCAAAGATGCGCGATAACCGCGAGATTGTGGCTGACGAGGATATAGGTGAGGTTTCTGGCCGCACGCAAATCCGACAGCAGGTTGAGGATTTCCGCCTGCACCGAAACGTCGAGCGCCGATGTTGGTTCATCGAGCAGCAGGACCTCGGGATCAGCGATCAGCGCACGGGCAATCGCGACACGCTGACGCTGGCCACCGGAAAGCTGGTGAGGAAAGCGGAAACGTACGGCCTGCGGCAAAGCCACGTCCGACAAGGCTTGCTGGATGCGCTTTTCGATATTGTCCATGCCGTGAACCAGCGGAAGCTCGCTCAGGATACGGTCAATGGTCTGGCGTGGATGCAACGAACCATAGGGGTCCTGGAACACCATCTGCACCTGCCGGAAAAATTCCGGCGTGCGCTTCAACGGTGCATCCTTGCCGCCGAAGGCGATACGACCTTCCCAGCTTTCATTCAGACCCGCCATGGCACGCAGGATCGTGGACTTGCCCGAGCCGCTCTCACCAACGATGCCAAAGCTGCCGCCCTTTTCCACGGAAAAGGAAACGCCCTTGACCACTTCGCGGTCGCCGAACTTGATACGCAGATTTTCGACATCAATCATTGGCTGGACCACGCTGCATCACGGTTGAGAACGGGAAGACGCTCGCGCGGATGCGTCAGCGAGGGAATGCAGTTCAACAGACCCTTTGTGTAGGGATGTTCGGCCTTCAGAAGTTCCGAAGCCTTCAACTCTTCCATCACGCGGCCGGAATACATCACCGCAACACGGTCGCAAAAATGCGAGACGAGCGGCAGGTCATGGCTGATGAGGATGAGGCCCATGCCGCGTTCCGACACCAGTTCCTCGATCAGACGCAGAATTTCCGCCTGTACCGTGGCGTCGAGCGCACTGGTCGGCTCGTCGGCGATCAGAAGCTCCGGATCGGGCGCCAGCATCATGGCGATCATGACGCGCTGGCCCATGCCACCGGAGACTTCATGCGCGTAGGAACCAGCGACCTGACGCGGATTGCGGATCTTCACCTGATCCAGAAGCCCGATCGCCGCTTCCATCGCCGCACGCTTGCTGCCACCCTTATGGGTCCGCCAGGCTTCAGCAACCTGCGTGCCGATCGTCTTGACCGGATTGAGCGAATATTTCGGGTCCTGCAGAATGAAGCCTGCGCGCTTGCCGCGGATCTGGCGCATCTGCTTTTCGCTGGCCGACAAAACGTCGATACCATCGAAGGAAAGCTTGTCCGCCTTGATATCGGCAATTGGTGGCAAAAGCTTCATCAGCGCACGCGCCGTCAGACTCTTGCCGGAACCGGATTCACCGACGATACCAAGCTTTTCCGTGCCGAGTTTCATGGACACACCACGCACCGCCTCGAAGCGACTGGTGCGGGTCTGAAACGCGATTTTCAGGTTTTCAATTTCGACCAGCATGGCTCATTGTCCCTTCGGGTCGAGCACATCGCGCAAGCCATCGCCGAGGAAGTTGAAGGCAAGCGAAACGAGGAAGATGGCAATACCTGGAATGGTGGCGACCCACCATTGCTCAAAGATAAAGCGCTTGGCGGTAGCAATCATCGCACCCCACTCCGGAGACGGTGGCTGCGCACCCATGCCGAGGAAGCCAAGGCTGGCGGCCGTGATGATGATCGAACTCATGTCGAGCGTGATGCGCACGATCAGGCTCGGCACGCAGAGCGGCGCGATATGGCGGGCAATGATGCGCCAGGCCGAGGCACCGGTCAGGCGGTAGGCCGCAACGAAGTCGCTGCCGCGAACCGTCATGGTCTCGGCACGCGCCAGACGCGCATAGGGCGGCCAGGCGGTCAGTGCAATCGCCAGGATAGCGCTTTCGACACCGGGCTTCAGAGCCGCAACGAAAGCCAGCGCCAGGATGAGACGGGGGAACGCCAGGAAGACGTCCGTCACGCGCATCAGCACGGTATCGACGACACCACCGAAATAACCGGCGATACAGCCGATCGCCAATCCGATCGGCGCCACGAGAACGACAACGGCGATAACCATGCCGAGCGTCACGCGACCGCCGTAAAGGATGCGCGAGAGAATATCGCGTCCAAGCTCATCCGTACCGAACCAGTGTTCGGCGCTTGGGAACGCAAGGCGATTGCCGAGGCTCTGCGTCGCCGGATCGTAGGGTGCGAGCACCGGCGCAAGCAGCGACAGCACGATGAACAGCAGAATGATCGTCAGTCCGATCACCGCCAATGGATTGGATTTGAGGCTGAGCCAGATGCGATAGCGGTTTCCCCACGCCGCTTGGCGACGGGAATGCGGCGTCTCATCGAGTGCCCAGTTTCTGAAAGTAGCAAGCATCATCGAACGCGCGGGTCCATTACTCGGTAAAGTACGTCTGCGAGCAGGTTGAGGGCGACATAGATGAGGCCGATCAACAGGGTTGCCCCGACGACAGGGTTCATGTCTGCGTTCATAAGCGACACGGTGAGGTATTGGCCAAGCCCAGGCCAGCTGAACACGGTTTCGGTGACCACAGCGCCTTCGAGAAGGCCGGCATAGGTGAGCGCAAGAACCGTGACGAGCTGCACGGCAACCGTCGGGAACGCATGTCCCCAGATGACGGTCAAAGCCGAGAGCCCCTTGGCGCGGGCGGTGATGACATATTCACCTTTCAGCGCATCGATCATGAAGGCGCGCGTCATGCGGGTGATATAGGCCATGCTGAAATAGGCAAGAATGCAGACCGGCTGCACCATGTGGGCGATGGCGTCGTAGAACGCATCCCAATCGCCAGCCAGCAACGTATCGACGCTCAGCAGCCCGGTAACCGGATCGATCATCCCGTCGAAAATGATGTCTTGCCGGCCAGGTCCCGGCGCAACGCCAAGCGTTGCGTAAAACACCAGCAGCGAGATCAGGGCCAGCATGAAGACCGGCACGGAGTGACCGGCCAGACAGACGACGCGGATGACCTGATCGGTCAGCTTGCCCTGACGAACGGCGGCCCAGACACCGAGCGGAATGCCGATCAGCGCCGCAATGATAAGCGCAGCCGTGGCGAGCTCGAAGGTGGCGGGGAACACGCGGGTAATATCCACCCAGACCGGGTTGCGGGTCAGAATGGAGTTGCCGAAATCGCCGTGCAGAACCTGCGAAACATAGTGGAAGAATTGGACGACCAGCGGCTGATCGAGGCCCATTTCGGCCCGGACCCGCACAATGACATCCTCGGGCGCGTTGTCGCCGACCGCCGCAATCACGGGATCGACGGGCATGACGCGCCCGATCATGAAGGTGATGACCATCAAACCGAACAGCGTCAGAATGACGCTGCTCAGTGTCGACGATATGCTTTTAACGCGCTTGTTCAATGTCACGCTTTCTTCGCATCGTGGTAGGAATTTCCCTCGGACAGAACGCCGAGTTCGAAACCGGAAACGCCCTTGCGGAAAGCTGCCGTCTTCGTTGTCTGGAACATGAACACGAAGGGGCTGTTTTCCATGTGGTCGCGCTGCAGGGCTTCATAAAGCTCGACGCGCTTTGCCGGATCCTTCTCGTCGCGGGCAGCTTCAGCCTTGGCGGCGAAATCGTCATTCTTGAAGCGCGAGCGCCACAGGAACGGCTTCGACTTGGCATCGTCGGCATTGTTCTTGTTGATGTTGAAAACATCAGCATTGGAATGCGGATCGAAGTAGTCGGTACCCCAGGCAGACAGAGCCATCTGGTGCTCGCGCGCACGCATCTTGGTCAGAACCTGACGGTTTTCAGCCGACTGCAGACGCACCTTGATGCCGATATCGGCGAGGTTTGCCTGGATGGCCTGCGCCAGATCCGGGTAAGGCTGCGCGGAATAGTGATCCATGCTGATCTCGAAACCATCGGCAAGACCGGCTTCCGCCATCAGAGCCTTGGCCTTCTCGACATCGCGCTGGTACGGAACGTCGTTGACGGCGCCCGGGAAGCCCTTCGGCTCGAAGCTCTGGTGAACTTCATGGGTCAGCGGCACGATGTTTTCCTGCATGCCCTTGTAGTCCAGCGCCCACTTGATGGCCTGCCAGACCTGCGGCTTCGCAAGGTTTTCGTTGCCCTGGTTCAGCGAAATCAGAACCAGCGATGCGATGCTCTTGCGCTCAAGCACGATGTTTTCATCGTTCTGAACGGTGCGAAGCTGCTCGGACGTCAGGTCGCGCGCAATATCGATATCACCCTTCTGCAGCATCAGAAGCTGCGAGGACGGGTCCGTCACGTGACGCAGGATGATGCGCTTGAGGTTGCCCTTGTACGGGCCATTTGGATTGAGCGTCAAAGCCACGCTCTCGCTCGGCTTCCAGGACTGCAGCATGAAATCGCCAGAACCGGCGCTGTTCTTCTGCAGCCAGCCATTGCCGAGGTCTTCGCCGTTGGCGTTCTCGAGTACAGCCTTCTTTTCGACGATCGCACCGATATTGGCCGACAGGCAGTACAGCAGGAAGGAGATTGCCGTCGGCTGGGCAGTCGTCAGCTTCACAGTCTTGGCGTCAGTGGCAACGATGGTGGTTTCGGCGTTGTCAGGTGTGAAACCAAACTGGCTGATGATGAAGGCCGGGCTCTTGTTCATCTTGATGGCGCGCTGCAGCGAGAACGCGACGTCCTCAGCCGTAACCTTTGCACCGCTGGAGAAGGTTGCCTCTTCACCGATCGTGAAGGTGAAGACCTTGCTGTCAGCATCGGCTTCCCACGCGCTTGCGATCACCGGATCGACCTTGGTGGAATCTTCACGGTTGGCGCGCACCAGCTTCTGGTACATGTTGCTGATGATTTCGCCACCAACGGCTTCGAAACCTTCATGCGGATCGAGGCTCGTCATGTTGTCCAGCTGCTGCGCGACAACGAGAATGTCCTTTGGCGTGTCAGCGAAGGACAGGCGGGCATAGGACAGGAATGGTACTGCAGCGCCAGCGATCAGCAGGTTGCGTCTAGAAATCATCAGAAAATCCCCTTTCGGACCTATTATCGAGAAAAAGATCGGAGCTTTGCCCCAATCCAGTCGTTATTTTTCTTTTTTTCGCGATTACCACGACGGATTGAGGCCACACCAATTCCAAATTTGGCAGGCCCTATGCAGGGATTGCATCTGCTCGCACCTTGAAATTTCGCCCGCGAAGGCAGACAACGCTGGCATCTCCACTTCCTTTGCTTCCGAAATTTTCCAGGGTGATGCGAACATGACAAGCGAAACGGCCATTCCCGTATTCGACGGACATAACGATGTGCTGCTGAGATTGTGGCGCTCAGGCAATCCGTCGCCGGAGACGCTTCTGGTGGACGGTGACACCGTTGGCCATATCGATCTTCCGCGTGCGAAAAAGGGCGGTCTGGCGGGTGGCCTCTGCGCAATCTATGTTCCCTCGCCCAGCATGGAAAAAGATGCAAATGGCGATTTTCTCGCACCTGAGCAGTGCGATGCGCTTGCCGCGACACTCTCCATGGCGAGCCTGTTGTTCCGTGCCGAGAAGAAGTCCAACGGCGCGCTGAAGGTCTGCCGGACTGCCGCAGATATTCGCGACGCCATGGCAACCGGTGCATTCGCATCGGTCTTCCATATCGAGGGCGCCGAAGCGATCGCCGGTGATCTGGATGCGCTCTACGTTCTGCACCAGGCTGGCCTGCGTACCCTTGGCCCGGTCTGGAGCCGCCCGAACATCTTCGCCTACGGCGTTCCGTTCCGCTTCCCTTCCACCCCGGATATTGGCCCTGGCCTGACGGAGACCGGCAAGCGGCTGATCAAGACCTGCAATGAACTGAAGATCATGGTCGACCTGTCGCACATGAACGAGCAGGGCTTCTGGGACATCGCAAAGATCACCGACGCACCACTCGTGGCGTCCCATTCGAACGCCTATGCTCTGTGCAATCACAGCCGTAATCTGACCGACCGCCAACTCGATGCGATCCGCGATACGGGCGGACTTGCCGGCATCAACTTCGGTGTTCTTTTCCTGCGTCAGGACGGTGTGAAAAACCCGGATACCGATCTTGGCGAACTGGTGCGCCATGTCGATTATATCGCCAACCGCATCGGTATCGATCACGTTGCACTTGGTTCGGATTTCGACGGCACGACAATCCCGGCATCAATGAAGGACGCTGGCGATCTGCAACTGCTGGTCAAGGCGTTACGCAACAGTGGTTATGACGATGACGCCCTTGCCAAGATTTGCCACGGCAACTGGGTTCGCGTGCTGGAAAAAACCTGGGGCGCTTAAGACGCCCGAGGTTAATCTCAATTGCTCCGGCGCAGATGCGCCGGAGACAAGGGCGGCAAGGCTCAAGCCTTTGCCGCTTTCTTTTTGCCCGTTGCGCGAAACGCGAGAAGGCCGCCAACCAGGGCGAACATCGCCCACTTGAGCGGCAATGCATCCGCCGTCTCGCTGCGGATCGGCAGGACGGTGACAGTGCCGGGGCTCGATTCATATCCGGTCTGCCCGCTGGCCTTTGCATCGGCAATCTGCTGTGGCGAAACAACCCATTCCGCTCCCCGCATCTTGTCGTACGTCATGAAACCACCGCCGGCGACAACGGCAACAACGAGTGAAATCACGATTCTTGTGGGCATGTTCATAAGCATCTCCTTCAACTGAAAGGAGCGTGTAGTCGCATCAAACAACACCACCAAGCAACCAGCACGTTTAATTTTGCACAGTTTGGGACAATGGCAAAAAACGCGCATCTCCTGGTTGCTTTTTATCGCTCAATCTGGCGAAATCCCTTAAAAACCAAGCCCAAAGTACACATCGACAGTTTACGCGTTTCTGCTAATCACATTTCCCGAATGACACCGAAATGGCGACACAATCCTGTGGTTCGCCAGTCATCACATCGGCGCCGGCAAGCAGGGCAACATGGCAGACAAGAGCGAAGTAGCGCAGACCGAAACAGCTGAAGCAGAAGCTGAAGGCTTTTTTGCCAGACATCGCCCCTACATCACGGCAGCGGCAATTACGCTGATCTTCGTGATGATGACCGTCGCGATCTATCAGCTCACATCTGAGGTCCGCTATGACGACGTGATCGCGGCGTTGATGGGGACATCGATCACCTCGATCCTGCTGGCAATCCTCTTTACGGCGCTCAGTTTCCTGGCACTGATCTGGTATGATGCCAATGCCATTGAATATATTGGCAGAAAAGTTCCGTTCCATTCCATGGCAGCAACGGCCTTCGCCGCTTATGCCATTGGCAATACGGCAGGTTTCGGCCCCCTGAGTGGGGGAGCTATCCGCTTCCGCGCCTATTCGCGACTGGGCCTTTCCCCGGGTGAAATCGCCCGTGTCATTGCCTTCGTCACCCTCTCTTTCGGGCTTGGTCTGCTATCCGTCAGTGCCATTTCAACATTCATCGTCGCACCGCGAATTGCCGCAATCATCAATGTCGATGCTGCTGTGTTGCGCGCTGCGGCACTTGCCATCATCGCCATTCTGGTGCTTGGCGCCTATTTCGGCCGCAACGGCAAAGCCATTCGTTTGGGAAGCTGGCGCTTGCGCCTTCCAGACAGCCGCACCTCCTCACGCCAGTTTCTTGTCTCGGCCCTGGATATTGCAGCGTCGGCATCCGTTCTCTACGTGCTTTTGCCGGAAACCCACCTCGGTTGGCCGACATTTTTTGCAATCTACGCGACCGCAGTCGGTCTCGGCGTGCTCAGCCACGTTCCGGCGGGCCTTGGCGTTTTCGAGACCGTGATGGTTGCCGGTCTCGGCAATGCCATCAGCATTGATCAACTGCTGGGCAGTCTCGTCCTCTACCGTGTCATCTACCACGTCCTGCCGCTGGTCGTCGCCATTCTGGTGATGATCGCTTCCGAAATGAAGCAGTTCGCAGCCAGGCCGCTCGTCTCGGATATCGGCCAGCTTGCCGTCAGGCTCGCTCCGCCCTTGCTTTCCGCCTATGCAATGCTCCTCGGCGCCATGCTGATCTTCTCGAGTGTTACGCCCACGCCGGACAGCAACCTCGATTTCCTTGCGAATTTTGTCCCCCTGCCGATCATCGAAGCCGCCCACTTCCTGACAAGCATCATGGGCCTCATCCTGGTCGTTTCATCGCGCGGCCTGGGTCAGCGCCTTGATGGAGCATGGTGGATTGCACTCGTAGCGGCTTCTGCCGCCCTCGTATTTTCACTTCTCAAGGCCATCGCCGTCTTCGAAGCGGCTTTCCTCGGCATCTTCATCGCGGCACTTGTCGCCAACATGCGCAGCTTCAACCGGCACGCATCGCTCATCAAACAGGCGCTGGGGCCAAGCTGGCTCGGCGCCATGACTGTGATCGTCGCCGGCGCAGCCACGATCCTGCTCTTTGTCTATCGCGACACCGACTACAGCCACGCATTGTGGTGGCAGTTCGAGTTCTCAGAGGAAGCGCCGCGCGGATTGCGTGCCGTATTGGGTCTGGTTCTGGCCTCTTCGACCATCGCGATCTTCAGTCTCATGCGCCCGGTCCGCTACAAGCCGGATGCCATCCAGGCGGATGACATCGTGAAAGCGACCAGTATCGTCATGCAGCAGGACGAAGCCGATGCCAATCTGGTGCGCATGGGCGACAAGCACGTGATGTTTTCGGAGACCGGAAACGCCTTCATCATGTACGGCATTCAGGGCCGCTCGTGGATTGCCTTTACTGACCCGGTCGGCGATGAAGAGGACTTTCCCGATCTCGTCTGGGAATTTGTCGAAGCTGCCCGCTCAGCCGGTGCACGCGCCGCCTTTTATCAGATTTCCCCATCGCTTCTGTCGCATTGCGCCGATGCGGGCCTGCGAGCCTTCAAGCTCGGGGAACTTGCTCTGGTCAACCTGACGGCCTTCGAATTGAAGGGGGGAAAGCTCGCCAATCTGCGGCAGTCGCTCAGCCGCGGCGCGCGCGACGGGCTGAGTTTCGAGGTCATCGATCCGCCGCAGGTCCCGGATATTCTCGACGAACTGAAACAGGTTTCCGACGGATGGCTGACGCACCACAACACGCGTGAAAAGCGTTTCTCGCTTGGCGCTTTCGAACCTGACTACATTCTGTCGCAACCTGTCGCCGTGTTGCGAAAAGACGGAAAGATTACGGCCTTTGCCAACGTCATGGTGACGGACACGAAGAAAGAGGCCACCATCGATCTCATGCGTTTTTCGGTCGACGCGCCGCGCGGCTCGATGGATTTCCTGTTCGTCAGTATCATGCAACATCTGCGCGAAGCCGGTTACGAAAGCTTCAACCTCGGCATGGCGCCCATGTCAGGCATGTCGAAGCGCGATATCGCACCGGTCTGGGACCGCATCGGCGGAACGCTGTTTGAGCACGGCGAGCGCTTTTACAACTTCAAGGGTCTGCGCGCCTTCAAATCCAAGTTTCACCCGAAGTGGGAACCACGCTATCTTGCTGTGCAAAATGGCGCCGATGCCGCGCTGGCACTGATGGACGTCACCGTTCTCATCAGTGGAGGGGTCAGAGGAGTGATTGGCAAATGAGAAAAACCATCCCGCTGAAATGGGCACTTGCAGCCGTTGCCCTTCTTTTCCCGAGCATGGCTTTTTCGCAGGACAAACCGGCTTATGAGACCGGAATGATCCCGGCCGATCACATTATGGTGCCCGATGGCGACATCCTTGCCAGCATCTTCCTGATCTCGGATGCCAATGGCTGGACCGATGCCGATGAGGCACGTGCCAAGGCGCTGGTCGAAAAAGGCGCAGCCGTGGTCGGTATCGACTTTCGCGACTATATCAAGGCGCTCGAAGCCGACGAAGACGAATGCATCTACATGATCTCGGATATCGAATCCTTGTCTCAGCAGATCCAGCGCACGGCTGGCACAAGCAGCTACAAGCTTCCGATTGTGACGGGGATCGGCGAAGGCGGAACGCTCGCGCTGGCAATGATTGCCCAAAGCCCGCCTTCGACCGTTCGTGAAGCAATCGCCGTCGATCCCAAGGCAGGTCTGCCGCTCCAGAAAATCCTCTGCACACCGGCGAGCAAAGACAAGGTCGGCAATGAGACCGTTTACGGCCTGACCGATGGCGCTCTGCCTGCTCCTGTCAGCGTATCCTTTACGCCAGAGGCGGATCAGAAGGGTCGCGACCATGTCAACGACCTGTTGAAGTCGCATCCTGATATCGACGTCGAGGATGTAACCGACAAGGCCGCCGACGTGTTGGCGCAATCCCTGTCCGATGAGATCGACGCCGCGGGCGATTCCGGTTCGCCGCTTGGCCTGCCGATCACCGTACTGGAAACCAAACCCGTGATGGATACGATGGCGATCATCTATTCCGGCGACGGTGGCTGGCGCGACCTGGACGAGGAAGTGGGCGGCGCATTGCAGAAGGAAGGTGTTCCCGTCATCGGCGTCGATTCGCTGCGCTATTTCTGGAAGGAAAAGAAACCGGAAGAGATCGCCAGCGATCTCGGCCGCGTCATCGATACCTACCGCAAGGAATGGAAGGTGCGGAATGTGCTGCTGATCGGTTACTCTTTCGGCGCGGATATCCTGCCAGCAACCTTTAATCTGCTACCGGATCGCGACAAGTCGCACGTCGTGCAGCTAACCCTGATGGGCCTTTCCGACGAAGTCGATTTCGAGATTTCGGTCGGGGGATGGCTTGGCATGTCCGGTGAGGGCAAAGGCGGCAAGACCATCGACGATATCGCCAAGATCGACCCGAAACTTGTTCAATGCATCTACGGAACCGAAGAAGAGGAAGATGACCCCTGCCCTCGCCTGAAAGCGCAGGGCGTTGAAACTCTCGGCATCGAGGGCGGACATCACTTCGACGAGGATTACGAGGCGCTTGCCAGGCGCATCCTTACCGCGCTCAGAACGCGGTTGCCGAAGTGACGATGTGACAGTCGGCGGCAAGACTACGCGAACAGGCCGTCTGACACGACGAAACCGCTTTTCTGCAGATCGCTGAGCGTCGTATCAAGGAACTGGATCGAGCCGCCATCCGGCGTTGCGACAAAGAGTTCGTTTGCCGAAACCACCGTCACTGCGGCCAGCAAAGCAGCCTTGGATGCAAAAAGGTCGCTGCTGAACACAAGTGTATCGTCGGCACGCAACTGATCCACGATATCGGCGCCGTGGCCGCTGCTGAACCAGAAGGCATCCGCCCCTGCCCCACCTTTCATACGGTCGTTGCCAGTTCCGCCATAGAGCACGTCGTTGCCTTCATTGCCCTCCATCGTATCGTTGCCAGCACCACCAACAAGCACGTCATCACCCAACCTGCCCTTGATGACGTCGTTGCCGCCTCGTCCTTCGATGATATCGTTGCCTGCCAGGCCGGAAATCGTTTCGTTTGCGTCAGTGCCCACGATGGTCGGCGTACCATATCCGGGCCCGCTGCTGGCCGGAGCCCCTTTGACTGTCAGGGCCAAAGTTGCCGTCGCCGTCGCACCCTGGCTGTCACGGATCGTGTATTGGAAATTATCAGTCAGACTGGAGCTTTCAGAAAGGCCGGCAACCGAAGGGTTGCTTTCGTCCACATCGTAACTCCAGCTTCCATCCGCTTTGAGAACAAGCGTTCCAAAACTGCCGGTTATCGTAGTGCCTGCTGCCGTGACGTTGACGGCGGCGCCAGTGCCGCTGGCAGACAGAACGGACAATGTATCGCCGGTATCGACGTCACTATCGTTGCCGAGTACCGTTCCAGTCGCATTGGTCGCACCAGCGGTGGCCATGGCCGCATCGTCAGCGGCAACGGGCGCATGGTTGGTTCCCTTGATCGTGAACACCAGATTGGCCGTCGATTGCAGCCCGGTTTCATCACGAATGGTGTAACTGAAGGTTTCGGTCAGGGTGGAGCTACCCGAAAGTCCTGAAACCGCCGGATTGGATGCATTCGGGACGTAGCGATAGCTTCCGTCGGGATCAATGACCAACAGGCCATAGGTACCTGTCAACTGTGTATCGTTCTCGGTGACGATAACACTCGACGAACCATGCACCACCCGTGTCACAGCCATGAAATCGCCGGTATCAGGATCTGAATCGTTGGTGACGACGTTGCCGCTGGCGCTGGCATTGGCGGCCACCGTGCCGCTGTCATTGATGGCTACTGGCGCATCGTTGCTGCCAGCAATCGTAACCGTCAGGCTCGCCTTGGCCGTACCACCGCGACCATCCGAGATGGTGTATTCGAAGCTCTCGACCAGATTGTCGAAATAGAGTGCGTTGACGACCGGGTTGGTCGCAGATGGCGTAAAGCTATATGCACCGTTCGCCGCAATCGTCAGCGCGCCATAATTGGTCTGAATGGTTTGCGCTGAGCCGAGGGAATAGGTGACGCCCTTGACCACGATCGAGGCAACCGACAAGACATCCCCATCACTGTCCTGATCATTGGTCAGGAGATTACCCGACGCCGTGTTGCCCGGACCGTCTTCCGCAACCGTTTTGAGGTCACCGGTCGCAGTTGGCGCGGTATTGGCAGGCCCGGACGGAGCCGAGGGTGTGACAATGAATTGCGCTGCCTTCACGCTCGAAGCCGTAATCGCGCTCAGGGTCGCAACCGTCGCAAAGGCACCGGGACCAGCAGAACCGTCCACATCAACCTCGACAAGCGTGTCGGCACCCGACTGCGTGACGCGAATGTAGCCCGACGCAAAGGCATTTGCGCCGGTCGTGCCCGTAGGCATTGCCAGAATACCGGAAAGATCGAAGAAGTCGTCGGATCGAAAGTCGGAAACGATGTCGCCTATCTCGCTCATGCTGTTGATGACGAAGGTATCCGTACCCGCGCCACCTTTCAGCGTATCGACGCCGGCGCCGCCAATCAGCCGATCGTTGCCCTCATTGCCCTCCAGATAGTCATTCCCATCGCCACCGATCAGAATATCGTCTCCGGTGAGCCCCTTGATCGTGTCGTTCCCCCCAAGACCTGCAATGACGTCAGCGCCCGCGGTACCACGTAGCGTATCGGCTCCCGCCGTTCCGCTGATCGTCGGCTCGGGTTCGCCGCCGGTAGACGAGGCGCGAACGGAAACCGTCAACGATGCGGAAGACTGGAGACCAGCAGCATCACGGACGGTATAGGTGAAGACCTCCGACAAAGAAGCGGAGCCGGAAAGTGCCGCAACCGCGGGGTTGCTCTGATTTGGTTGGTAGACCCAGCTTCCATCGCTTTTCAGGATCAGTGATCCATAGCTCCCGACAAGGGTGGTTCCGCTGGCCGTTACACTCTGCGTCGTGCCTCCCGTCGCGTTGGCGGATAGCACCGAAAGTGCATCGCCCGCATCCGGATCAAGATCATTGGTCAGCAGATTTCCGTTGCCCGAAACGGTTTTGACAACCGAGGCCGTGTCGGCAACTGCCGTCGGAGCGTCGTTCAAACCGGTGATCTTCACTGTCACGACAGCGCTTGCTGTGCCGCCGCGTCCGTCCGAAATGCGATAGGACAGAGTATCTTCGGCTGTCTGCCCCGCGCCAATCGCATTGGTGGCAGCCAATGTCGGGTCCACCTTGTAATAATAGCTGCCGTTCGGGCTTATGTAAAACGTGCCGTATTTGCTGGCCACGGCGGTTTCCGTCATCTGAATGGCCGTTGCCTTGGACCCGTAAGTCGCCTGCGTTACCCGCAGGGCATCTCCGTCCACATCGCTGTCATTGGCGAGCAGATTGAAGGTACTGCTTACCGTTGTCCGGTTTTCTGTAACGGTAATGTGGCTGTCGGCGACGGCAACCGGCGCTGTATCGCCAGGCTCCATCACCTCATCCGGGTCTGGTGAGGGACGTGGCCCGGAAATGGTACCAGTGAGCCCCTCCGTGTAAGCGATGTAATTTGCGAGTCGACCGCCGACCACTTCGTAGGATTCGTTATCGGTATGGACCTGATCCTTCAGCGGCAGATCCTCGGTAATCGAACCGATATAGATGTCGTCGCGACTGGCCGCGATTTCGCGCTGCGCCTCCCGCACGATGTCCTGCCCGCCGTTCCAGCGGGCGTCCGAGCCGGTATAGGCGGTGTCGGCGACTTCCTGAATGAAAACGGGTGCAGAAGGATCGGTCTGCGCACGGATATAGTCCAGTACCTCAACCGTCGCTTCCTTGTAGGTCTCGACGTCGCTCGTACCGTCCATGATGCGCTTGGCATCAGCCTCTCCCTGCGCCCAGACGATTTTCAATTCTACCGTATAACCTTGCGCCTCCAGCGCGGCGATCGAAGCATTGATCCCCTGTATCGCGGCGACAGCGAGCGATCCGGGTGTATTCGTGTCAGGATACCACCAAAGAAGGTCTGATCCAGGTGCATCAGAGGCATTACCATCGACGCCACTTGCCCCCTTGGCGAAATCCTGCACGACCACGTTGTTGGCAGTCGCAAATTTTGACGACGTTCCCGTGCCCTGGATCACTGTTTTCAGTGTCGATGCCGAAGCCCCACCGGAACCAAGATAGGACGACAGGTCGGCAGCAAGGACCGAAGCACCGGAATCGTTGTCCCCATAAAGGTTGAACATGTTGTCGGCATTCGATTGACCCATGAATGCGATAAACTGAATGACTGCCATGGTCCCCTCCGGGCAAACGCCTTTTCGTTAAACTGACTGCCTTGTCTGGTACCGGTCGGAACTGATGTCTCCAGTCCCGGCTCAGTCCTCCCTGAAAACATGATTGAGCTGATCCGTCAGCGGCTTGACGAGGTAGGAAATCACCCGCCTTTCCGCCGCTGGCATCAATACCTCTGCCGGCATTCCCGGATAAAGCTTCAGGCCTCCCAGCCCCTCTAAGCTCTTTGTCTCCGGCCTGATCCGAACCGCATAAAACGGCTGCCCCGTTCTCTGATCGGTCAGCACATCCGGCGAAACGGACACGATTTCGCCGTTCACCTTTGGTGTGGTCGTGCGGTCAAATGCGGTAAAATGCAGCTCGGCTTTCTGGCCCGGCTCCACCTGGTCGATGTTGCGCGGTGAAATCTTTGCTTCCACCATCAGGCCATCGTCGCGTGGTGCAACGAGCATCAAGGTTTCTCCCGGCAGGACAACACCGCCAACGGTATGCAGCGCCAGCTCAAAAATGCGGCCACTGACCGGCGAACGAATATCCAGCCGTCCGAACTGTTCGATCACCTCGATACGTCGCGCTTCCATCTCAGCGATCTTCGCCTCGGTCTCGGCAAGATCCTTGGCGTTCTCCCCGCGCCGGTTCTCATCGAGCTGGAGAATTTGCAGCTCTACTTCGCTGATGCGACCCTCGGCCTGCGCTCTCGATGCCAGCCTTTCGCCAAGATTCCCCTGCAGTTCGGCACGGCGTTGCTTGAGTGATGTCAGGCGTTGCAATGTGACAAGCTGTTGCCGATACAGCCCTTCGACAGAGGAAAACTCCTCATCGACCGCTGCAATCGACGCCTTCAAGGCATCGATCTGCACGTTTTCACCATTGATCTCGTCGGCAAGCTGTCCTTTGCGTTCGCCGAGTTGCCGCTTCATGCCTTCAAGGCCATCCCGCCTTGTTTCAAGCAGATTGCGCTCCAGCAAGACAAGCTGACCATAGGCGGGTCTGGCCAACCCTTTCTGTGCAAGAAAATCGGGCTCGAAGGTCTCCCCGCCGGCAAGCTCTGCTTTGAGCCTGGCCGCACGCACCAGAAACTGCACCAGCGCATTTTCTATGATCGCCAGGTTTGCCTCGACAGTCGTACGGCTGAGGCGCAACAGCACATCTCCAGCAGCAACCTCACTTCCTTCGTGCACCAGCAGTTCCGAAACTGTCCCGCCGCTCAGGTGCTGCACTTTTTTAACGTTGTTCTCGATGACGATGAAACCCTGACCGTTGACGGCTCCCGCCAGCTTCGTCGTTGCCGCCCAGCCACCAACGCCACCGAACAGTGCAAGGCCAAGCCCGATGACAATGGCGATGTGACGGCGGATGGAACGCCGCCAGAAGGCGGCTGAAAGCTCTTCGCTCATCGCCGCATCTCCAGCTTGCCTGTCGCCCCGACAACTTTCAGAACTTTTCCGGCGTGGGCCGCCGGTTCCCGACGAACAACCTGCCCCATGATCACTTCACGCGGGCCAAAGGCTGCCATCTTACCCTCGTTCATGACCAGAACCGTGTCCGCTTGTGCGAGAATGCCGGGCCTGTGGGTGATCACCACGGCAATTCCCCCACGTGCCTTGATGCCGTTGATGGCACGAGACAGCGCCTCTTCCCCTTCGGCATCGAGATTGGCATTCGGTTCATCGAGAACGACAAGGAATGGCTCGCCAAATAGCGCACGCGCCAGAGCAATGCGCTGGCGCTGACCGGCAGAAAGCACCGTAAACAGCGGATCGATCTGCGTGTCGTACCCGTCAGGCAATTGCAGAATGAGATCGTGCACACCCGCCGCGCGTGCCGCTGCAATGACCTCTGCAGACGAAATCTCCTTGCGGAAACGGGCAATATTCTGAGCTATGGTTCCCCCGAACAATCCGACCTCCTGCGGGAGATAACCCATGTGGCGACCAAACCGGTCAACGTCCCACTGATCGATCGTTGCTCCGTCAAAACGCAGGGTTCCAGCGCAGATTGGCCAGATACCAAGCAGCAGACGGGCAAGCACGGTTTTGCCGGAACCGCTGTGGCCGATAACCCCGAGAACCATACCCGCAGTCAACGAAAAACCGATATCGGATATGACAGGCTTTTCGGCACCCGGTGGGGCGCTTGAGACAGCTTCAAGCGCGACGGTGCGTGATGGCAACGGCAATTCCATGGCGTTCGACTGGTCCGCGACATCCCCAACGACGATTTTGAGGCGAAGCCAACTGTGCCTTGCCGCAGCAAAACTCCGCCAATGAACAATGGCCGATTCAACCGGTGCCAGCGCTCGTGACGTCAGGATCGATGACGCAAGAATAATACCGCCAGACGCATCGCCCCGGATGACAAGAACAGCCCCGGTCGCCAGAACCCCAGACTGCAAGGCAACACGGAAGATTTTGGTCATTGTCGCGTAGCCGTTGGCAACGTCTGCATGGCGTGTCCCAGACCGACGAAACGCCGCATTGTAAACGGCCCACCGCTCCGCAACGTCGGCCGTCATGCCCATGGCCTTGAACACCCCGAAATTCAGACGGACAGAATCGGAAAAGGCCCGACGCATCGTTGTCAGCGCTGCCAGGTCACGCTGCGATTGCTGCAGACCGACATGCGCAAGTGCCGTCAGCACCATCAACACCACCACACCCGCCAGCGCCACATAACCGATGACCGGATGCAGCAGAAAGCAGATGGCGAGATAGACAGGCAGCCACGGAAGATCAAAGAGCGCCGATGGACCGGGCCCGGAGAGAAAACCACGCACCGTATCAAGATCGTCGCTTGCCGAAACTAGTTCCGGCTTGCCACATGCAAGCAGCGATCGGCGGTAAAGGATCTGATCAAGAGTGACTTCAAACAGACCGCCGAGACGCGACAGCATTCGGCTTCTGACGATTTCGAACGCCCCCTGGCAGACGAACAATAATCCGGCCAGCAGAGACAGTGCAATCAGCGACTCGATGCTGCCGCTCGGGATGATGCGGTCATAGACCTGCAACATGAAAAACGGGCTCGTCAGGTACAGCAGATTGATGAAACCGCTGACAATGGCAACGACCACAAACCCGCTCCTGCACCGGGCAAACGCCTGATGCAGGAGCGGGGTGCGGGCATGTCCCCCACCCGTCTGACGATAAAACGCGCCGTCTTTGGGCATACTCATTCGCCTGATCTGTTATTACACGAAATTCTACAGTGGCCGGTGCGTCGCAAGCAGAGCCGCATGAAAGCGTCAGCCCAAAGCCAGGCGCGCCCATGCCATTGTCAGCACCACGCCATTCTCAGTTGGCGGGATGGGGCTCGTCATCGAGAGTGCTGTCCGGCACCATGTTGAGATCGAAGACTGGCAGGTCCGCTTCGACGGAAATGATGTCGAGAAGCGTGTCTGCGGTGATGGCTTTCGGTGCGACAGCCAAGTTCCGCTCGGAACTGCGCTGACGGGTGACGACAATCGTGCTTTCTTTTGCAGCACCGTTGTAAAGCGACAGGACCTCACCTTCGCTCGGCGCAATGCTGGCCATCGGCACCAGATGGCGTACGAAACCATTGCGTATGATATCGATTTTGCCCGACGATATCGCCCAGTTCTCCCAATATCCCTCAGGAACGCGCAACGCGATCATGGCGTTGCTGCGCAAGGTGACTGTGAACACCGAGAGATCACCCTGATCACTCAGCAGCCGCACCTTGCCCCAGCCATAAAGCTGTTCGCGTGTGGCACGCGATTCCGGCATCTTGTTCTGCTTGAGCAGATTGACGGCATCCTTGACCTTCTGGGCCTGTGACATCTTGGCGACCAGTACCGCATCGTCATCGTCGATTACGATCAGGTCTTCCAGCCCGATCAGCACAACCTTCCTGCCACCGCGGGCATAGGCAAGCGTGTTGCTGGAGCCAATCGACACCACCGGTCCGGACAAGGCATTGCCGTTTTCGTCCTTGTTGCGATCGATTTCATGCAGGGCCGAAAGAGAACCAATATCAGACCAACCGATACCCTCGCACCGCACAACCGCGCCACGCGCAGTCCTCTCCATGATCGCCGTATCGACAGGAATATCCGCAGGGGCTGCACGAAACGCCAATTCTTCGAGCATCACGGCCGGTACGTCGGCGAACATATCGACGGTGGCTTTTTCAAACGCCTCCTCAGCCGCCTGCAGGGTTTCGGGCGCATGCCGCGCCAACTCTTCCAGCATGACGCCAGCCCGGAACATGAAGATGCCGGCGTTCCAGCAGAACCCTTCCTCGACGTAACGTTTTGCATTCTCGAGCGACGGTTTTTCCAGAAAGTCTCCGGCGCTGATGGCGTACCCTCTGACCTCACCGTCAATTTCGAGCGCCTCACCAGGACGTATGTAACCGAAACCCGTCTCGGGATGCTCCGGTTTGATACCGAAAGTCACGATGCGGTCGGCAAAACGTGCGACAGGCAATGCGGCTGCCACTGTCTTGTTGAACAATGCAGGTTCCGCGATGATGTGGTCGGAAGGTGCCACGAGCAGCACGGCATTGCTTCCTGCCGCATCCATCCGTGAAATGGTGACCGTCAGCGCCGCGATCGCTGCCGCAGTGCCCTGCATCGACGGTTCGACGATAAGCCCATCAACGGCAAATCCACCGCTGGCGACCTGCTCTTCCGCATGAACCAATGTGTCACGTGCACACATCAGCCACGGCAGACTGTAACCAGGCACAGCAAAACGACGCAGCGCCTGCTGGAAAAAGCTGTCCTGCCCGTCACCACCCAGCGTGAGAAACTGCTTCGGTTTGTTCGAGCGGGACAGAGGCCAAAGCCGCGTGCCGGAACCGCCGATCATGATGGCAGGAACGATCCGGATATTTTCCTCTGAAACAGCGGTCAAAACCTGACGCATGTCGCTTCCTCATAACTCATAAAATATATTTTATAAAAATGGGAGGCCTGACGGCCTCACCAGCAAAGGCCGTGATAAACGATCTGGCCACTTCTGTTGGGCACTTCGACGCGTGCCAGATCCACGACCACCAGCGGTTTACCGGCCGCTTCGATCGCGCCCGTCAGACCGGCATATTTGTGACCGACCACGACGATATCTGCATTATCAATGACATCATTGATTGATGGGCGTACACGCGGAGCAATATGGCGAAGATAGTTGCGGCCTTCACTTTCATCTTGCACGACGTTTGGATCAAAGATCGAAACGTCTTTGCCGTTGCCGATGAAATTCTCGACAAGGCTCAGCATCGGGCTCTCCCGCATGTCATCGGTATCGGTCTTGAAGGTGATACCGATAAAGCCAATGCGATCCTTGCGCGCGTCATTGATCAGCTGCTTGGCGCGATCAATCTGGACCTGGTTTGCCGCCTTTGCGGCATCGAGCATCGGCGTCGCAACATTCATCCGGCGTCCGAAGGCCGAAAGCGCACGCAAGTCCTTCGGCAGGCATGAGCCGCCATAGGCAAATCCAGGCTTCATATACGCCTTGGAAATGTTCAGATGCGTATCGGCGCAGACAACATCCATGACGACATGACTGTCGATGCCTTTCGCCTTGCAGAGATTACCAACCTCGTTGGCGAAGCTGATTTTCACCGCATGCCAGCAGTTGTTGACGTATTTGACAATTTCGGCGCTACGCATGGGAATGACATGCGGGACAACGCTGATATGCGCGACCATTGCCTTGAGAACATCGATAGAGCGCGTATCGTCGCCGTATTGACCGAAAACAATGGCGCCAGGCTTGTAATAATCCGCGATCGCCGAGCTCTCACGCAGGAATTCAGGATAATAGGCCACGCCGAAGTCCACCCCGGCAATCTTTCCAGACGCTTCCTCAAGCGCCGGAATGACAATTTCCTCCATCGTTCCAGGTAGAATTGTGGAACGCATGACAACAACGTGGAATTCGGTCTTGCGGCGCAAGGCGCGGCCGATCTCGACCGAAACCTGACGAACGTAGTCTGTGTTCAGCGTGCCGTCGAGAAGGCTGGGTGTACCGACGCAGCAGAGCGACACGTTTGTGTTTTCGACAGCGTCTTCCGCCGAGGTCGTCGCCGTCAGCATGCCGTTCAGATTGGCTTTTTCCAGAAACTCGGCAAGGTCGGGCTCGATAATCGGCGCCTCGCCACGGGCAAGGCACGAAACCTTGAAGCTATCGGGATCAACCGCAACAACACGGAAACCGTCGTTGCTCAGACATGCGGCTGAAACACAGCCCACATAACCGGCCCCGAAAACACTGACCCTAAGACCCATTGCACTGACGTTAATATCAATTTTGGTCATATGAACCCCCGAAAGCGGCTAAGCAGGACACTCAAAAAACTTGAAAAAAATTCTGCGAATTCAAAAGGCAAACCCCTTCCAGCATGGAAAGAGGTAAAGCTCGAAAGGCATGGCAAGATCGGGCCCGATGAGGCCGCAGCATATGAAATTATATTTTCTGGGGCGCCTGTCCGAACTCCAGGGAGAAAACGGCGACATGCGCAAGAGCGTAAAAATGTATCTTAAGCTGCACGAAACACGGCATCTGCCTAAAAACCGGCAATCGCCCAATTCAAAAAAATATACATGCAAAGCAAAAATCACGGGCGACAAACGCAAATTCTTATCGGCGCCCAATTAATTACAAATATATTAAACAGGAAGCGATTATTACAGTCAATTAATATTTGAAAAGAAATACAAAAACTTTACGAAACTTAAACAATACTTCAAACAATTTCATGGACCGTTGCTTTCAGGCATCACCCGGCCTGTAGCATTAACCCGACGTTTCCTTCGATTTGCTTCAATGTTCACCTACCGTTGTCGGGAAGTGAGCCGTGTTGCGTTTTGCGTTGATTGCCTTTTCTGCATCCTTTCTGTTCAGCTTGCCCATGCTGGGCGTTGACAATGATTCAGCCCGAAGTGTTGCAGTCGACAAAACCTTAAATGACAGCGCCGCACCTCAAACGCTCCCCACCGTCCAGGTGAAACTGGAAAGGTCCGGAGGTCCTGCGGTCGCGAGCGGTGCAAAAACCAGGGATATGAACTGTGGTGTCGCCATTTCTCAAATCGAAACGCCACCCAGAAAAATTGCAACGATATCGAAATATCGCACGACCGGGCTGACCGGAGACGCTGAAGGCGAAAACGTCTCGCACATCGCCGTATTCAAGCCGATCTGGCGCTCCATTCTTGAGCTTGAAACCATCGAAACACGCTTTGGAGCTGACTGCGCGATGCGTGTTCTGGTTCAATGGGCCACGTCGCAAGCGCTGACCGATGCCACGACCGCTGACGCCAATCTGACGCGCGGGCGTGTGCTCGCCGAGATATCCGGATTGATCGCAGCCTGGGATGTTACCGCTGATCGCGAAAAGCAAGACGTTGTTGTTCAATGGCTGAGCCGGATGGCGGACGACACGATGCTGTTTTTCGACAACGAGGCCGGGCCCAAGAGTGCCCGCAACAATCATCGTTATTGGGCAGCGCTTGCTCTTGCCTCCATCGGCAGCCTGAGTGGGGACCAAGCCAAGATCGAGTGGGCGCGCCAATCCTATCGCATCGGAGTCTGCCAGGTAACGGAAGACGGGACTCTGCCACTTGAAATGCAACGGGGCGCTCTCGCCCGCAATTACCATCTCTACGCATTTCGTCCCTTGGCGGGCACGTATGTCGCCTTGAGAAAAATTGGTCAGCCGCTCGATGACATCTGCTCCGGATCGCTGCAGAGACTGGAAAATGCGACGTTGAATGGTATCCATGATGCCGCGTTGTTTGAGGCTGCGACGACAAAACACCAAACCGAGCCGCCACGCGAGGAGACCTATCCAAGCCATTTGCGGCTGGAAACGCTGACACGCAAACTGCGGGAAGGATGACGCGACCACCATCATCGTCGTTTACCTTGTCATGCTGTCAAGCGAGATGAGAGCGGAGCGGGCCAGCAGATATCCGCCATCCGCCGACTTCGTCAGCCAATATTTGGCTTGCCCGATATCTTTGACGACGCCGGTTGCCTGGGCATACATCAGGCCGAGCAGATATTGTGCTTCGCTGTCTCCTTGTGTGGCAGCCAGTTTTCGATAGGCCGCAGCCTTTTCAAGCGAAGGGCTGGTGCCGCGCCCCACGAAGTAAGCCTCGGAAACAGCGCGAATGGCATCCATGTTACCCCTGTCGGCATAGGGCTCGAGGATTTTCAGGATAGCGTCGTGCATGGCAACAGGCACACCTGACCGGTTCAGTGCCTTGGCCAGAAAAGGAACGGCCTTTTCGTCACCTGCCCTGGCGGCTTCCGCGAACATATCGACACCTTTCTGGATATCCGCCGGGTCGTTGCTGTTCCAAAGCGTACGGGCAATCTTGCCCTCCTCGGACACCGGACTGCTCTGCGGTGCAGTGGCGATAATGGCCTGCGCCTTTTCCCGTGCCGCCAGGCTGAATCGCGTGTCGGACAGTTTGTTGGCCGCCGAAAGGCTTCTTTTCGGTGCAAGATCGATTGCCGAGAGCAGAAGCTGTTCGCTGCGCGCCGTCGCATCGGGATCTGTGCTTTGCATCAGCAGAGACGCAGTCTCGATATATCGCCCTGCACGACGTTCCGGCTGCAACCTGTCCAGCATGGCAATTGCCTCGTTCACATCCCGCGTCACGCCGCGCCCTTCCAGCAAGGCAAGAGAGGTTTCTTCAATGCCACGCAGATTGCCGACCAATGCAGCCCACCTGTACCACTTGTAGGCAAGTGCATCATTTTTAGGAATATCAGTGCCGAGTTGCTGCATGCGCGCCCACGCCACGACACAGCTGGACGAGCCGCGCATCGCCTCCTTCGCCAAGAGGTTCATGACCTTTCCAGCATTCGGCCCAAACGAATAATCGTTGTTGACAATCCCCTTGGCCAGAAGGCGTACGGCCTCGCGATTTCTGGGTGCCGCGGCGATCAGCAAGGAAAACCCGAGATCAGCATTGCGAAGGTCACGACGAGGATCACTCAGAGCAGCCGTGGCAATTTCCAGCTGCTTCGCAAGCGGGAGTTTTTTCGCAGCCTCAAGCGAAGGCAGCCGCACCGCATGCGCAGGCTGTGGATTAGCCACCACTGCAGCACGTGCGGTTGGAACAGGCACATTGCTTGCTTTTCCCGCGGCCATGGCCACCGTCGCGACCGGCAAAACCGTAATCAAGGCCAATATGACAGAAGGTTTCATCGAACGATCCTTTCTCCGGCATCCGGGTGTCGTGCGGAGGTTGTGCTATTGGGTGATGGTGGCGGCCTTGCCCAGCCACCGTTCCGCTTCCTGCGGATCAGGCGGGACGCCATAACCAATCTGCAATGCGATGGCGTAAGGTTCGAAAGCCTTGGGGTAACCGGAGATCGCCGCCCGTGCGAGCCATCCAGTGCTATCCGCCGCAGAGAGCGGAAAACCGCTGGTGCCTGTTGCGAAGGCATCGGCAACCATGACCATGGCAGCACCGTCGCCGGTTTCGGCAGCTTTCGTCATCCACACTCTGGCTTTATCGGAATAAGCACCGTCCTCTTTCGCCATGATCGAAAGAATACGCGCCAGAGCCTGAATCGCATTGCCGGAACCACCCTTTGCGGCATCCTCAAGGGCTGGCAATGCTTCAACGACGATTGGATTGGTGGATGTTTCTGGCGCCTCGTCTCCCACCAATTGCTCTACAAGGGTCTTCAAGGCTCCATCGTCTCCGGCACGAACCGCAGCGAGCAACCATTGTGTCGCCTTACCCGGGTCGGCATGTGGCGAGAGAAGGAACATCCGGCCGGACTCACGCATGGCCTCCACCTTGCCGGCCTCGGCAGATTTGACCATCGTGGTCAGCGCCAGTTCCGGGTTGAGAACACCGCGTTTGTTGTCGTTCAGAAGGTTGGCGAGCTGATAAAGCGTGCTTGCATCGTCTGTTTCTGAGGCGAGAGCCCGATCGACCAGTTCTCGCGTCTGCCTCGCGTAATTCGCATCGCGCGATATCGCATCGGCCAAAGCAACCTCGTCCTTCGCGCTGCACAGCGGCTGTTTCAAGGCGAGGTCGAACATGGTGCGGCGAGACTTCTGGTCACCCGCACGTTCGGCGGTCTTCAGTATAGCTCGGATGTCACCGTCATCCACGGCCTGCCCTAGCCAGATATCCGCCGTTCTGCCACCGCCTTTTTTGGCATCGACACCGAGATCGGCGAGCTGGATCATGGAAGCAGTATGCCCCAGACGCGCAGCCTCAACGAGAAGTTTGATCCCTTCGTCCGGTTGAGGCGCAAGACCTGCCGCACCCTTCAGATAAAGCTTGGCAAGGTCGTAACGAACCGAGGTGTCGCCACTCGACAAACCATCCTTCAGAAGATCAACAGCTGCCTTCACATTTGTCTTGTCAGCATTTTCAGAAGAAAGCTGAAGTCTGGCCAAAAGAACGAGCGCCTGACCACGGGCCTGGCCTGCTGCCAATGCTTTTTCATACCACTGGCCGGCCTCACGCGTATCGATATTGGTACCAACGCCATCGCGGTATGCCAGTGACAAAAGCACCATCGCGCGCCGGTCGCCGAGCGCGGCCGCACGACGAATATTGCGGAAGTACATCAGTTTTCCGTCATCGCCGGCTTGCTCCGCGAGGGCCTGCTTGGCGACAGCGATCAGGCTGGGACGATTCCCCCCAGCGGCCGCTCTTTCCTGCCAACGGCGTCCAATGTCGGCGTTACGCTCAACACCAATGCCGCAGCTATAGGCGTCTGACAGCGTTGCCATAGCCTCGCTCAAGCCGTTATTGGCGGCACGCCTCAATATTGCGATCGGATTGACGCTTTTTGAAATGTTGTGCGAGCTGTCGACCATCAACTGGTAGAGCTCAAGAGCGGCGGCATCAGACCCCAAAGCCACGGCACGTGTGAGATAATCCACGGCCTTTTCGGTGTTGCGTGCCGTTCCCGTACCACTGGCATAGGCACTGCCCAATTGCTTCAGGACATCGGTATCGACAACGGGATTGCGCGCGGCCTGTTCGAGGTAGCCAACCATGGCGGCGTAGTTCGGTTTTCCACCAAAATCCCCATGCGAAATCTGCGCGAGAAGCTCGAAGGCTCTGACATTGCCGCGCTCGGCTTCCTGTTTCAGCGCCTGTGTCGCCTTCGGCAGTGCATCCTTGAGATCGAGATTCGCCAGCAGCAGACGGGCGAGCGAAATACGGCTACCCGCGTGTCCCCTCGCAGCGGCCGTTTCCAGCAATTCCACCGCCTTGTTGCGGTCCACAGGCACACCATCGCCAATCATGTAGCGTTGCGACAGGCGTTCAACCGCGACGAAATTCCCCGCTTTTGCTGCGGCCATCAACCATTCTGCGGAAAGCTGCGGATTGAAGAGACCGAATTCTTCATTGGCATAGATGCCGGAAAACAGGGTGAGAACGTCGCACTCACCGGCACCAAGCGACTGACTAAGCTTGTCGATCGCCTGATTGAAGAGCAGTTGCGGCGCCTCTTCCGAGGGCGCCAATTCTGGATTGTTTCGATAAAGTCTGGCGAGCAGCAAGGCTGCATCCGGGTCACCGTTCTGAGCGCCCATCTTGAGGTATTTTTCACCCTTCAGCTTGTCCTGCGGCACCACTTCACCCGTGGCGTAAAGCCGTCCCAGGAAGGTCGCGCCTTCCATAAAGCCACGCGCTATCGCCTCGTCCTGCAGCGCCAGGCCACGGCCGAGATCAGGCGACCCGGATGTTGCATCGAACATCAGACGACCCAAAGTGTGCGAAGCGCGGCCCGCCAGTTCATAATTGGCGTTTTTCAGATATTCGAGCATGCGGCGTGCAAGTACCTTGTCGCGCGGCGCGTTACCGGTCCCACCGATGTAGGCCTGCGCGTCCAGCAACATGTCGTCGAGATTGCTCTTTACCGGCCCACCGTCCCATTTGCTCCAGTCGTAGGAAAGGTTGCGCTGCTGCGCTCTGACCTTGCAGATCGGCGCGTAATCAAAATCGGGGCTTGGCATGAGCCCGTCCTGCAACGGCAAGGCCACCTGCGCCTGCGCGGGCTGCACGGCAAAAACGGCCGCAGCAATCAACAGCCCCGCGCTGAGCACTTTCTTTCGGTGCCGGCTGAACAGGGACGCTTTTCCGATTTTGAATGTTGCCATGGACCTGACCCCTCTCATCTTCCGACCTTCGTTCAGGCTTTCGCCGCAACGGATGTGAGAACGATATCGTTCGGCCCGCTGCCCAGAACAAAGATGGACGTAACGGAACGACGTTTCAGCGTTGTCTTTTCGAACGTTTTGGCAATCGCCCCGGCAATCTCGACATTCAAATCGATGGCAACGGCGTTAACCTCCAGCGAGATACCGCTCATCGGTGACACGGCCTTGATAACGGGCGAGCGTTTGGCGAGCGCGGTCAGCGAAACCGGTGCGTCAGTCAGATTGTAAAGCGCAAGTGCGCACTTCGCCGGATCGGCCGTAAAGGCATCGGCAACCACCACCGGCTCTTTTCCGCCAGCACCAGAAAGGATGGTCAGGTATTGCCCTTGCCCGACCGGAAGCGCCATGGACTGCCCTTTGACCAACAGGGTATAATCTCCAGGTGCGCGCGCGACATAGTCGGAGATGCCGCTTGCGGATACTTTGAAAGGCTTCTCGCCGATTGTTGCCGTGGCGACGGCAGCAGGATCGGACGCAGCGATACGCACAAAGCTCCAGTCTTTCGGAATATCCGCGTCATAAATGCCGGCATCGTCGCCGGCAGCAAAGGCAGACGGGCTGACTGCGAGCGTGCCGGAAACGGCAGCAACTAGATGAATGAAACGGCGGCGATCCGCGTTGAAAACAATCTCATCCGAAAACATCTTCTTCAGCCCTGCTTTTTGACAAATTGGTCGGGAACGCGGCAAAGACGGGCTGTCACCGTGACATCGCCGAAATTCCCGTTGACGGAAACGCCGGTAATGGGTGTCGGAAACTCGTCATTCAGCATCAGGTAAAACGTGCCGTCATCGACAAAGCGGGGAAAACCGCCAAGTGTGAGAGTGTCTTCATCGCCATCGCGGTACCGCACCGTCACCGTCATCTGGTTCAAACCGGCCTGCGACGCAGCGAACTCCAGATAGGCGTCTCCATAGTGGTCTGCCTTCAGGTCTTCCGCACCAAGCAGCACGGTTTCGCCGGCGATCTTCTTCGGCTGCGAACTCTCGATGGTGTCCTTGCCTTCGCAGGAACCGTAAACTGCCGCCAGCAATTGCCGTGATGCCTGAAACATCGTCTGATCCACGGCGTAGTAGGACGGAGCTTCCCAGACGATCAGCGGCGTGGGCTTTTCATGAAAGCTTTTAGAAAACAGCAACGTCGCGAGAGACGAAATGAACTGCGCGCCGTTTTCAGCGTAGTTGGTGAAATCCAATCCCGTTTCCTGCGCCAGAAAACCCGCGAAATTGAATTCAGGTGTTGCGCTGAAGGAGGAGCCGACAAGCGCCACCGGTTCGGAAGTTTCAGCAGCATTGCCCAGGAGATCGCTGGCATCATCAGCCGATCGGGTCGTCTGCCAGACTGTTTCCTTCTCGGGCTCGACAGCATTGCCACACAGGGCCTGAATCTCATGGCCCATCGGCGCGATATAATCGAGACTGCCGATTGCTTTGGTCTCGAAATTGTATGTCGAGAGCGACGGATATTCCGGCAGCTTCTTTATCGTTTCGGCAGCGGCGATAGCGGCCAGATGCGCGCCTGTTGACGTCCAGTGATGGTCGCGCGCAAAAAAGAAATTACCGCGGGCCTGATGATCGTCGATTGCCTTGAGAACATCGACAGTGGTTATGCCGTTTTTTTGCAGTTGCGCGACATAATGCCGAAACTCCTGCTCCGCAACAGGGGCATTATAGCGGGACTGGATCTCATCACTGTCATCAAGTTTGGATTGTTGTACGATACCGCGGGATGGAAGCGGCAGGAAAACGAGTTCCGTTCCCTTGACGCGCAAGGCATCGGAAATGGCGCGCAGAGAGACCATCGTTTCCGACGTTCTGACGAAGAACTCCTCGAAATCCGTATTGGTGCGGAAAAATACGCCATCGCGGCCTTCTGCCAGATTGAACGCGGTTTTCTTGTTACCGATGTCAGGGCAAACCATGCCAGCAAAGGCAGGTGTTGCGGTGACGACAAATAGCGCACTCGCAAAACCCAGGATCGCCAGGCTCATCTCACCCATGTCGTGACGATCATGGAATTTACGGCTCGTCGTTTTCATCGACCACCTCCATTTTTGGAACTTCGAAATGGGGATCGGCTGCCGCCATCTTCACCAGAATTTTATTCGCCTGATTGTGTTTGAGTGCCTGCGCACGCTTCAGCCAGATGAGACCTTCCGCCTGAAGTGCTGGGGAACTGTCGGCACGAAGCGTAAGCGCCGTCTGGAACATCGCGGAAGGGTTGTTGGCGGCGGCCGCCCGCGCCAGCCATTCATTCGCCTTTTCAGCGTCTCGATCCACGCCCTGCCCCGACTTGTACGCCTCGTAGAGCCGATACATGGCAAGCGGCCCTTCCTCGGTACGGGTAGCTGCGGCCTTTTCCAGCCAGGCAATACCCGCCTCGCCGTCGTGCGGCACACCAAAACCGGACAGAAGCGACAGTCCGACGTCAATCATCGCCGCAGCGTCGCCGCGCTTTGCACCCTTGTAGTTGAAGGCGAAGGCAGCCTCCGGATCGATCGGCGCCGCAAACCCCGAGCTTTCCAGAGCGGCTAGGTCATGCCAGGCCCGATCAAACCCGGCATCGGCCGACGCCTGCAGGTTTGCTCTCGCCAGCTCTCTGTCCTGCGGCACGCCCGCTCCCCAGAGATAGGCAAGGCCGAGTTCTCGTTGAGCCGAACGACTGCCCGCATCGCTTGCCGTTTGCAGGTATGCGGCGGCCCGCGCCTTGTCGATCTTGACACCCATGCCCTCCGCAAACATGCGGGCGAGCTTCAGATTGATCGACGGATTTTTCGGCTGCAAAGCAAGAACACGATCATAATAGCCCAAAGCGCGCTGCGGATCGGCAGGCGTATGAACGCCATCCAGCAGCAGATCAGCCATCATTATCGTGGCTTCGATATCGCCATAAGCAATACCTGTTTCCAGCACACCCCGGGCTTCATCGATGTTCCGCTCGCTTTTTTCACCATCAAGATATGTCGAGGCCAGCATGGATGCCGCTCCCGGATATCCCGCACCCGCCATCTCCTTCGCAAGATTGACACCACGCAGGTTCAAGAGAGGGTCCGGCGATTTCAACAGGGCCGCAGCCAGCAGGAGGCGATCAGCAGGTAGCAGGTCTGGTACGTTTGCGGCGAGTTCCAGGAACTCCCTGGCTTTGGCGCTCTCGCCGTCTTGCACGGAGAGAACATCATGGAGATCGATTGCCGCAGAGAAGTTTCCGGCGCGTGCTGCAGTTTCAAGAAGCGGAATGGCCTCTGCCAAACGGCCATTGGTCTTGAGAAAACGCGCCATCTCAACCGAAGCTTCGACATTGCCTTTGTCGACCGCCCGTTGAAAAATGGCATAGGCCTTTTCAAAGGCATCCGGGCCACCGATGCGCATATGCAGATTTGCAAGCTCTATAAGCCCATCTGTTCTGCCCTTCGTTGCCGCTCTTTCCAACAGTTCCGTCGCCTTGCTGACATCAACAGGAACGATCTGCCCTTCCGCATAAAGCTTACCGAGCTTTAGCATCGCCGCATCGCTTCCCAGGGCATCGGCCTTTTCCAGCCATCCCAAGGAGAGAGCTTTCTGCTCGGCGTTGGGGGAAAGAAGTGCCGCGTCTGCCAATCGGTTCAGCACACGAACGGAAGGACGAACAGCAAGCGCCTTCGAATACCATGCCATGGCATCATCGACATCAACCGCCTGCCCGACACCGTGGAGGCTGAAATCACCCCGCAACACGATTGCGTTGATGCTGCCTGCGGCAGCGGTTGTCGCAAGCCCGTTGCGCGCCGCCGTCAGCCGCTCGTCTGTCCTCAGCTCCGGCTTTTCGAGAAGCAATTGCGCAAACTGGACTGTTCCGTCCTTGGATTGGCGCCCCACCGTCAGTCCGAAAACATCGAGCGCCTTGCGTGCATCGGCAATCACACCGTCCCCGTCACGAAACATGGTGCCGATGCGCATCAGCGTGTCGACATCGCGCGTCTCACCACCCATGACCTGAGAGAACAGATCATCAGAAAGCTTCTGGCGATTTTCCAACGTGTTCTGGAGCTGAACCGAGAAGTAAAGGACAGCCTTGGCATCCTTGATGCCGGCGAGACGCCGCATCCACTTGTCGAATGTGGCCTGGTCAATATTGATGTCGCCGCTTTCGGTAAAGTCCTTGACCAGTTCTTGCGCTGCTTCAACATCGCCCGTCTCAGCCGCCTGATCGAGATAACGTGCTGCCTCCGCGGGATTGAACAGGCTGCCCACGGAATCCATCTGCAGACGGGCAATCCAGAAGATCGATCGCTTGTGACCGAGCTCGACTGCTTTTTGATACCAGTCGAGCGCCGCCCTCAATGCCACATCGGAACTCGCGGTTTCCCGATAATAGGTCGCAAGGTCATAAGCGGCCCGCGCATCGCCGGAGGCTGCGCGCCGTTCGAGCAACCCGATACCGAAACGAGCCATGGATTGGGCCTCTGTCTCAGGCGTACCGGCCAGGCCTGCAAGTTCGAATGCAGCAGCGCCATAACCGAGCCGCAGCGCCATTTGCAACCGGGCCTTCGCCTCGGGCGCATTCATCTGGCGCTCCACCATCGTTCGCCCGGCAATGTAGGCTGCTTCAGCAACACCGGAACGCCCGGCTTGTTCCAGGAGCGACAGGGCCCTGTTGATATCGAACGATCCTCCCTCTCCTGCAAGCAGCATCTTTGCCAAGGTCAGCTTGGCTTCGGACTGGTGCGGACCAGGAATCGTCAAAGCGGCTTCGAGCACCGTCCGGGCTTTACCAAAATCCGAAACGAGCAGGGGGTTCTGCGGATCAACAGGCACACCGGCCCTGAGCAGGCGCGCATAATCCAGCATTCCCTGACCGTCGCTGCGCTGCGACAGCGCGGTGGCAATCTCAATGAGTTTTCCCGGCGCTTCCGGTTCCGCAGCCGATGCTGGGACAACAGAGAACAGAGCCGTTCCGGCCAAAAGGGCGAGGCTAAGAAGGTGGCGGTTCTTCATCAGTTCCCCCAGAAACATGTGGCATTGCCGCCAACAAATTCATCGATCAATGGGCGCTCTGGCGCGGCATCCTTCTGCAGGAGAGCAACCGCGCGCTGCATGGAAATGTTTTCAGCCGGTACGGCAGCCAGAGCCTCAAGGAATGCAAGGTAGTGTCGGCCATTGCCGCGATTTTCGAGGAAACCGACATCCTGATGAAGATAATCGCGGCTTGGACCGGGAATGTAATTCTCTGCTGCATAAGCGTTGACGAGAACCGGGTCGTTTATGCCGTTGAGCCAGTAACCGAAGATTGTCCAGATCGACCGTTTGACGGGATTGGCATCACTGGATGTTTTCACATAGAGGTTTTCGCCACGACCACGGGCAACCTCCGCCATCACCACCATGCTCGTCAGAGACTGGCGCATATACCAGAGTGCCCGCGCACCCCGGCGCGTTTCAAGCGGCAGGCCACCATTGCTGCGCGCCTCATCGAGAATGGAAAGAAAGCGAGACTTGCCTTTCTCATAGAGACCTTCGTCCCGAATGATACCACCCCATGTCATCAGTACGCTGTCTGCCAGATACCGATGGTTGTTGATGTCTACATCACCATTGAATGTCTGGTCGACGCGACGAACCAGCGGATCGAGCCACGTCTGAATTTTCGTGCGCTCTAATTCCGGCAGATCATCGCGAATAATCGAAAAAGCGGTAATGGTCGGCAGCAGGGAACGCTTCAGCGCATAATAGGCGTCATGCCCGACTTCCGTTTTTTCAAAGGCACCGCGGTCCGCCCAGCTGTTCAAAATCGTGCGCAACATCTTGGTGGACGCAGCATCGCCACCAAGCGAACGTCCGGACAAAACCATCAGAGCCCAGGCGAACTGGGACCCGGCACGATCGCTGCCATAACCGGCCGTGGGACGAAACCCTTCGACGATTTCCAGATCGAGCCATTTCGGATCTGCCTTGATAGCGAGGCATTGTTTGCGCAACCGGCCCGAACCATCGGCGGCGATTGCTGCCTTGCGGGCCGCAACGTCGAACAGACCGTCATAGGCCGGAGCGGCAGCGGCAGCCGAAGTGACGGTGAGAACAACAGCAAGGGCAGCCCCAGCACCGCTTTTTAGCATCGTCTTTACGCCTGGGAGCCTGAAAAAGTCTCTCATCAGCTTCGCCCTCCCGTCCCGTTGAAGTTTTCGTACTGAACGGAGTTTGAAACATTGGTGCAGGTATCGGTCAGCGCGTCCTCGGCAAAGATTGCCGATTGGCCATCACCATTGAAGAAGCCGGAATCGCGGAACCGGCAATGATAGGCCTCAGGTCGTTTCGGGCGGCACACCGTCGAGGTTATCAACACGCTCTCACGCTCGTTGAAGCGCAGCATGTGTCCTTCCATGGCCCTGCCATCGCCATCGATCAGTCGGCCAACCTGGTTGAGGTAATCATTGCCGGAAAGGCTGAAACCGGAGGCACCATCCACTTTGATACCGCCGCCATTGCCATGAATGCGGTTACCACTGGCTGCAAATGTCGTCAGAGGCAGATAGGGATCGAACTCAAAGTCACGCAAGGCATTTGCCGGTGATGCGCGCAGGTTGCTGATATAACCGTGGATGGCGTCCTGCGCGTTGTTTTCCAGAACGTTTTCATGAACGCCAACTTCCCAGCTATTGCGGATTTTGATGCCCGCGCGCTTGTTGTCAAAGAAGCGGTTGCCAACCGCCAGATTGCAACTGCTTTCGAAGAAAGTCAGGCCATCCTGCTTGTTGTCGAAAGCGGCATTGGCGTAGATGAAGTTATCGACGCTGTCGCGGTCGACCATGAAACCCGAGCCGGTGTTGGTATGGGATACATTTCCAACGATCCAGGAATAATTGACCTCACGCGAAACGATGATGCCGTGTTTGGCTTTGGTGTCGTACGTGGTGTTAAGGGCGATCAGAAGCCGGTGCGACCGGTCGTGCGGGTCGATCGCGTAAAGCACGTTATCGCGATATTCATTGCCCACCAGGCTGACTTCGTCCGCCTCATAGGAATAGAACCCGTACTCGAAATTGTGGAAGAAGTTGTCCGCAACGATACCCGTCGGCGCACGCGGTTCGCTGATCTGCTGTGCCACCGTTTTAGGGCCTGCGGAAAAGGCCAGTCCGAAAGACTTGGGCGCAGCATAACCGAGCGAATCGAGCACCGAACCGCCGATCATCAGCCGTGAATTGCTCCAGCCGATGATGTAGGGTCGGAAAACGTGGCGTTTTTCCTTGTCAGAATACCGTGGTGTTCCGGTCGCTTCGTCCCATGACGTAACGGTCGTGTCCTGAACATAAAGCGTTCCAGCCACGGAGATGAAACTGCCGGCCGTCGCCGAAAGACGGTACGTGGCTGCTTCCTGACCTGACAGGATCAGCGTAGCGCCCTCTGCCACCAGAACAGGAGCACGCAATGTCACGATGTCATTTTCACGGGTCACCAGCGGAAAGCCGCTACTTTTATCAAGTTCGCTGGCAAGGCTGCCAAGCGTATAGACACCGCTCTGGATCACAATGATGCGTGGATAAGGAATTCCCTGCGCTTCGGCTGCAAAGGACAGCCCCGTATTGCCGGCAGCCAGATCTTCCATAAACTTGTCGCTATAGGGACTGAGATTGGCAAGCGTAACAGCAGCGTGGCCAGGCTGCGGCAAGGGCATGCCCTCACGCACGGTTTTTACGCTGACGGAAATGTCGGGATAGGTGTAGCCTTCTGGAAGGCTCATCTTGCCTTCTTGTCGAGCAAGGGTCAGTCGTCCGTCGCTGAAGGCAGCAGCCGGTGCGATTGGCGCCGATCCTTCTGGTTTCGGTGCCTGCTGCATGACCCGGTAGTCAACAGGGGATCCTTTGCCCCAGCCGAGGTTTCGCACGTCCAGGGAGCGGAAATTGGCTTCCGCAATGGACCGCGCCGTACGGACGCGCAGCATGTGATCCTTTATCGTCGCGGCCTGAACCGACGCAAACTTCAGCATCGCTGGATTGGCAGCAGCCGCGACCAGAACCTCAGCCTTGAGCGCCTCGTTACCATTTGCACCGGTGAATGAGGCAAGATAGGTAAGAGCCCCGTCACCGGCCCCCTCCAGCGCTGCACGTTTGCCGATCATGCCGGCGGCCCGTGCCTTGATTTTTTCATCGTCAATGCGGTCGACCAACTGCTTTGCAGCATCGGTTTTTCGCGCGTCGGTCAAAGCCTCGACAATTTTAAGATAACCCTTGTCGCGGTTATCTTTTTTGTCTTCACCGGCGGCTACCTTGACCGCCTCGCCAACCAGTACATCGAAATCGCTTGCTTTGTTGTCATTGGCAACCGAAGCGAGCCGTAACAGTGCCTCTATCCGGAATTCCGTGTCCTGAATGGACAGGGCGACTGACTTGGCGTCGTCCATTTCGCCTTTTTTGGCGAGTGTGCGGGCCAGCTCAGACTGGACACGCCCCTTGTCACGGCTGTTTACGATGATTTCGATTGCATTCTTGCCAGCTTCGATGTCGCCTTCACGCACCTTTACGCGGGCAATACCCGAAACAGCCTTGTCGCGGTCATTGCCGCCCTGGAGATAGGGAAGCAAATTCTCCGCATCTTTGACCTTGTCGGCATCCGCCAGGCTTTTCGCGAGATTGGCAAGCGTATTGCCACCATCGCGCGCTGTCCGCAGTTCCGGCACCAGCGCCACGGCGTCATCCAGTCGTTCGAGACTGATCGCGCTTTCTGCCGCCGCTACAACCGCAACACCCCGCTCGGCGCCAGACAGGCGCGCAAGAACGGAATTTCCATTGGCGTAAGAAGCATCTGCCATCTTCGTCAGATCGTTTTTGGCGAAAACGGTTGCAAGCGTAAAATCAAGCTCGGCACGCAACGCGCTTTCCGGCAGATATTCCGCCAGTTTCGCCGCATCGAGCCCACGCCCGGCCTCAATGCGCTGCTTGACGATCTTCTCGATCAGATCTTCCTGATCGCTGTTGTCCGCAAGGCTGGTCGCCAGCACCGGCATCCATTCGAGTTTGCCTTCCTTCAACGCCAGATCAGCGACGTTACCGACAGCCTTCTTGCGCGCTTCGGAATCTTCAGGGTTGATTGCAAGCGCCCACAGCAATGCTGTTTCCAGATCGCCTTTCTTCAGCGCGTTGGCGCTCTGAGCCAGAATACTTTCTGCTGCGACCGCACTGACGGGCTTACCATCGATCTGCTTGCCTGCAAGGAGACGCAAAGCCAGATCATAGCGGGCATAGCCGCGCATACGCGTCGGCCACATGCGCGAGATAGCCTTGTCGGCGATGGCGGACGACAGATTGGGATCAATGATCGTCGCGGTCTGCGCCAAGGTATTCAACGCCGCATTTTTCGCCGTCTCGTCCTTGATGGACACCACACGGTCGGCCGCTTTTTCCACCAGGCTGATGGCGCTGGATTTGTCGCCCGCCGCAACGACAGCCGCATATCCACTGAGAGCGGCAACCTGCAGTTCGGACAGGGAAAGAGCGTCAATCAGCTCCATCATACGGACCCGCATATCGGTTCTCTGTTGCGGATCGGTAATGCGGCCCGCCATCTGCTGCTGCAATGCGGAGATACTGGCGGAAACCAGGCTGTCGGCATCGATGCCACCGGAGGCAAGGGTGTTCAACGCGGTTTTCGCCTCAGCGGCGTCTGCCGCCGCCCAGGATTTCAGCTGGGCCAGGCCAGCACGTGCCGCGTCGAGAAACGACAGGCGCTGCCTGGCATCTGACGCACCATCGGCCTTCAGCACGTTTGCAGAAATGTCAGACAGGACGGCATCGACTTTGCCTGCCGCCGGGGGCTGCGGTGCCGCAGCCTTTTGGGCAAAAGCAACCGACGAAACAGCAGGCCAGTTGCCGGCCGGAAACACGAGGCAGACCGACAACGCCAATGCGCGCAATGATCCCTGTACTACCGCTACATTCGGTAGCCACTGGCAGTGGGGACGTGATGAGCGGGTGATGTCGCGTGTCATCATTCTTCCTTCGTCAGGTCAATGTCGTAGAGCGGCTCGATACTTGCGTGCAGAGAGTTTGAGGCAGGCAACAGAAGTCCCATCAGAGACATCGACCTTGTCCTGCCCATGAATTTCCTGCGATTGGCATGCGATGCTGTGGCCTGTGGTGGCCCTGCGGCGGCGGGAAGCGCGCGGCCTCCCGCATCCCGTCATTTCGGCAAGAATTTGCTCTTCAGGTCCGCAAACTTCTGGTTCAGACCGAACCAGGGTCCGTTGTCAAAACGAACGGAAGCGGGTGTGCCGATCGCGGACGAAAGATCATGTCCACCGAGATCGATCCTGACCGCGACCCGATCGCTCGTCGCGGCAGACTGTTCGCTGACCTTCGGCAGTTGAGATACCGTCACGTCATGCAGAACCGTGCCTTGCGGCAAATCCACACTGACGTGCGGCGCGTTGTAGAGCGCCATCAGATGCGAGCGGTCCACCATTGCCACGACATGCGGCCTGGCCTCCGCATTGCGGAGCCCCAACACCTGAGCACCCACCTTGACCTGTGTGTCGACTGCCGGGCCCGTCGACTCGGCAACGCAATCACATGACGCAACCACTGACGTGCTTTGCCCGCTTTCGGTCAGAACGGTCAAAATCCGTTCGCCGCTCTTAACAGGTCCGGTCACAATATTGGTGATAATGCCGTTGGCTGGCGCCAGAACTGGTGTTGTGTCAACCGTCACCACGGCGCTGTCAGCTTCGAAGACCCAAAGTCGCTGATAAAGACTGCTTGCCAGAAAAGCGGCGAGCGCCAGCGAAAGGGCCAAAGTGGCAACAATACCAACAGCCTGACGAAGCTTGCTTGCGCCGGGAGCGGCCTCGGCTGATTTTCGCGGCCGCAGCTTCACGTCGCCCGAGGCGCGCTTGGCGAAATCGAGAAGATCGTTGCCTTCAACGATTTCACCACTGATGTAGGAATCGTGAATGTAACGCAACATGCGTTGTGCCGCCGCCGACGTATCGACATATTTGAAACCGGTACGCCCGGTTTCGGCGCTGGAATGGCGAACTTCCGCTTTTACAGGCAGAAGGACATCGAAGCCATCAAGCGGGATCTGCAACTGCAGGGGCAGCACTTTTCCTTCTTCGAACGTAGCGCTGCCGGTTGCAACACCCACGCCGCCCAAGGACCAGTCGATTGACGAATATCTGTGCTGATCGATGACGCATTTTAGCGGTAACTTGTAGCGCGCATGCTGACGTTGTTCATCCGCTTCGAAACTCACGACGCTCATATTCATTTTGGGCTCCTTCGCGGGTCAACGCATACCGAAAATCGCGGTCGTCGCCCCAATGCCTGGGACTGACAATTGGCCGACGAGCAACGATATGAGGGTTACAAACAGGGTAATCGATAAAACATGCATGTATGTGGAAGAGGCGTTTTTCAACGCGACGGCCCGGCCCGCACCACTGGAGGACAGCGTTGTTTTCTGCCGCGTCCACTTCTGGCGATCGAGGTGAAAGAAAATATAGGTTTTGATGATCGAGCCAAAGACCTGATTGAAATAGATAAAAAATGGATAGAAGATCGACACCCGTGGACGGGAATTGAACAACATCAATGTCATGATGTAGCGGGTCAGCAGAACCCAGGCGATATAGGCCGGAAAAATGAACGGGTTATCGAACAGGCCGATCAGAATGACCATCACTAGACCGGCAAGCGATGTCCACATCGAGATGCGTTGATCGAAAATCGTCCACCAGGTGAAATAACCGATACGCCACGGACCGAGTGCCAATGCACGGCTGTTGGTGCGTAACATGTTGCCAAACCAGCGCGTCATCAATTGCGCTGCAGCCTGGAAAAATCCGGATGTCGGCGGATCTTCAACCGTCGCGACGCTAACGTCAGGCAGATAAAGCATCTGATAATTGTTGCGCAGCAGCCAGTACCAGCTCGACTTGTCGTCACCGGTGAGAAACTTCAACCTGCCAAGACGCCAATGCTCGATATAGTCCGACTCCACCTGACGGATAAACTCGGGATTGGTGATGACGGACGCGCGGAACATCGACATCCGGCCGGTCAGCGTCAGCACACGCCTGGAAAGGCCGTTGGACGACATCAGAATGTGGCGTTGTGCAAAACGCAGCGAATACCAGATGTGAAATGATGATTTCCCACGAACCCGCGACGTCTCGTCCGTGGTCAACGCACCAACCCGACCATCCGCGAAGAAACCGGCACACCGGTCGACAAGATTTTCAGGCACGATGGAATCGCCATCGATCACGGCAACCACGTCATCGGCACGAGGCTCCAGCTTGGAGACCGCCCGGAAAGCATAGGCCAATGCATCGCGCTTGCCGCTGCCATTGATGCGGGTGATCACCAACCGGACACTGGTTTTTTCACCACAGATAAGGCGGTGCATGGAACGGATCAGGCGCTGATCCGACATTTCTACGATCGACGCGACAACAGTCGCTCCACCGCGAGACGAAAGAGCGGCGCGGAATGCGGCACGGTAGACTTCCGCCGTTGTGTCGCCGTCGATACGAAAACTCGTTACGATGAGATAGGCATGTGGCGCCTGGCCATTTTCCGCACTGTGCAGAAGATGGCGATCCGCACGGAGACGCATTTTGGGGAAAACGACGCTGCGGTAAATGTTGGACCGTACAAAATGCAAAATACCCCAGAAATATCGCCATACGGCCAGAGCGCCCAGACCAAACAGGAGGCCGGTGTTCGCGCCAAAAAGAACGCCTTCCGGAACGACAACAATCAGACTGGCGAGCGCCAGCACAAACAGCACGTGCGCTGGAAGGCTTTCACTCCAATAAACGATAGCGGATTGCTCTCCCGCCTGAGAAACAGGGACTGTTGATAATCTATCGACAGGCAATACTTCACCAGGGAGACCGAGCACTCTCTTTTCGAGATTGCGTCTCATGGCATAATCCATCAATTAAATATTTTTTTGCACCAGCATGCAATTCTAAGTATAAATCTGAATATATCCAATATATTTCTTTATTATAAGCTAAAATTGGAATTATTCAAACTATAAATTCAAAAATACAAATAATTATTATATTCTATTCAGCATCATCCAAGTAACGAACTGGAATTTCCCACAATACGACCTTCGGCACGGCCTGGGCATCCAAAGTCTTGAGAAACTCCTGCATGGGCGCGAAAGGCCCCTTCCCCTCTCGGGCGTAGTTGAGAACATCGACCTCGCATATCGTTTTCAGCTGGTCCTCAAAAGACCACAGCGGGTTTGCGCTGTAGCTGGTTCCAACAAGCACAACCTGGTCCATCACGTGCGTTTCACCGTCACTACCGGCAAACAGCGCATCGGCATCATCGACCTTGGCCGCAGCCGATATTGGCTGGATAATATCAGCGCTTTCCTGAGAACCGGACAGCATCCAGCCTGCATCGACAAACTTCGCAAGGTCGCCAACGTGGCGCACATTATCTTGCGGCACACTTTCGAAAGCGGTTTTCATCAGCTGGTCCCGACCGGGAATTGCCGAACAGGCCGCCTTGGCGGCAAGGCCACTGCCTTTGACGGTCCAGTGTGTATCCGCCCGCAGGAAAAGTTCTTCCGGCTTTGCAGCTCCGAACGTCGCTGCGACATCCGCAGCCGGAATGCCTCTTTCTTTAAGAAAAGCCAGAAACCTGGGGTAAAGATCGGCGTTGCTATCAGGCAGGACGTTACCCCCCAGTTCGCCGGCAACGACCTGCGCTTTGGGCGGGACTGGCACAATCACCAGAGTGCTGCCTTTTTCGGCCAAAGTGGCACGGATATCCGTGATCGTCTGGAAAGATCTATCCAGGTTGGCCTCCGATGTGCGGCCCCAGGCAAACTCCTCCGCCGTGAAAAGCCAGCCATTGCGACCAACGATAGCACCCTTCCGCGCCTCTCCGAAAATACCGAGAGAAACTGCATTGAAGAGTTCGACAGCAAAACCGCTGAACGGCAGTTCCCGCTCATAACCTTCTTCAAACCGGCTGGTCATCTTGCCGGTCCACACATCGGCAAGCGCGTCCACCCTTATATCCTCCTCCGGAAGATAGACCACATAGTTGGCGGTGATTCCGGCACCGGCCAGCAGAAGGAAAAGAACCGACGCGGTTGAAAGCAAACGTGGTGAGATCATGCGTCGCACTCCCTAAAACTGAAAATAGAGGAAGGGTGAGTCGTTGTCGGCCGTCAGCTTCAGTATCGACACCATACCGAGAAAGCACACGATGCCCGTTGCCGCCAAGGCTACACCCCCAGTCGACGGGGAAAGTTGCATATGGATCAGTCGCTCAGCCGGAAAAGTCCGATTAAACCATGGTTCGATGAACACGACCACAACACCCACAGCCAGGGATGCAAGGGCGAAGTTCTTGATTTGCCAAGCGATATCCGGCTGCATGGCCAAACCGTTAAGTCCGATCATACCACGATACATATCGAGCGCATTGTGCACGTCGAGTGACCGAAACATGACCCAGCCAAGCATCACCAGAAACAGGGTGCCACCCAAGGCGACGACAGAGCGTTTATCCGATGGCTTGATACCGAGCAGGCGTTCCAAAGCCAGCAGGCCACCATGCCACACACCCCACAGCACGAAGGTCCAGTTTGCACCATGCCACAGTCCACCAAGAACCATGGTGATGAACAGATTGAAGTAAGTCCTGAATGTCCCGAGCCTGTTGCCACCGAGTGGAATGTATAGGTAGTCGCGCAGCCAGGCCGAGAGGCTGAGATGCCAGCGACGCCAGAATTCCGTAATTGACCGCGATACATAGGGACAATCGAAATTCTCGATAAAACGGAACCCCATCATCATGCCCAATCCCACAGCCATGCTGGAATAGCCCGAGAAGTCAAAATAGAGCTGGATTGAATATGCGATCGTTCCAAGCCAAGCTTCGGCAAGGGTTGGATCGGCCTTGGCAAAGATGGCATCGGCAATGGGTGCCACGGAATCCGCAATCAGCACTTTTTTTGCAAGCCCGGCAAAGAAACGAATGCCGCCTTCGGCAAAAAGCTCCAGGGAATGCTGCCTATACATGAACTGATGAGCGAGATCCTTGTATCGCAACACCGGACCGGCGACCAACTGAGGAAACAAAGCCTTGAATGCAGCGAAATCAAAGAAATTCTGCGCCGGCGGCGCGTCCTCTCGATAGATATCGATAAGATACGAAATCGCCTGAAATATATAAAAGGATATTCCGATCGGCAGCAGAATACGCGCATGCCATGATGTGAACGGCGCGCCGCCATTGAACAAGTCGGCAAGACTGTCCATGAAGAAATTACAATATTTGAAGTAACCGAGCACAAGCAATGGCCCGGTAATGGCAACAACCAGCAGTCTTTTGCGCGATTTTGCCGTCCGTTCTACATAGATCAGCTTTCCGAAGATGTAACTCCAGAGAGTGACCAGGAAGAGCAGGGCAAGATAGTCCATCCTCCACCATCCATAGAATAGATAGGAGAACAGAAGTATAACAAGGGATTTATACCGAAAAGGAACGGAGAAATACACACCGAACGCAATTGGCAAAAACATAAATATGAATAAAACGGATGAAAAAACCATCTTTATCGACTTTCTTCATGAAGGCCGAATTAAATATGCTGATATAAGAATATGAATTAATACCAGAGTCAACAATACTGTTAATAAAAAATTAAGGCGCTTGTAAAAGCGCGCCAAATTGACTTTCGATCCGCAATTATGGAAAATAGATTTTAGAATTTTTTTGCCATGCAGCATAGGCAATACGCCAACCAGGATTTATCAATATATTTCTCAAACGGCGACGTAGCATTGCGAAATTGCAATTGAGACACGACAAGAAGCCTGAAGTTAGAATTATTTTTTGATTTTTTAGCATTAATTGGGAGATACGGTTCATCAACATGAACTGAACGCCGCAACGACAGGGAATAATTTCGCCCTCAGGAACGGCGATATCCGGATGATTTTACCATATGCGACATCTGCGAGCACACAGAGGAGACGGTGTGCGGCGCGTTAAAATGACATGTGCATGTCTTTCAGCTTTGGCCGCTAGAGGGAGTAACTCTTTTTGAGACACAACCTTCTGTCGCACCAGCCATATTTTCTATTGCTTGCAGACAACAGATTTTATATGTCCGGAACGGTTCAGGGAGCCGCCGATGTCCGTATTGAAAAGAAAAACGAAAACACCTGTGCTCGTCGAGCGCATCGACGAATTCGTGGAAAAAATCAACCGGACGATGGAGAGGAACGAGGAAACTCGCAACAAACAGATTCGCGATCTGTGGGACGAGGAAGTCCGTTTCCATTTCGACAATGGCCGTACGGAAAAGACGCTCGAACTCTACATCATGAAGTATCGGTATGCGCTGAAAGCGAAGTTCGGCCCCAAAAGCACGCCGCTTGCCATCTGCAACATGAAAAAGCTGCGAGAGCGGCTGAAAACCTACATTATATCCACGGACTACCAAAGAACCGGCGTGGCAACCTCAATCGTCGAGAAGATCGAACGCGCCGAATTCAATACCGCCGGACGCAAGCCGACAGTGCTGTTGCGCATTTCAGATTTCATTTCGTCCATGAACGGCATGTCCTCCAAGGAAGACATGGTGGCTCTGTGGGAAAATGAACTTCAGAGCATGGACGGCAGAGCCCGTACTACGATCATTTCCTACATCACCAAGTACCGCAATGCGATCAAGGAGGCATTTGGTGATGAACACCCGATGCTTAAGATCGCGACAGGCGATGCGGCGATGTATGACGACCAACGCCGCGCCAAGATGGAAAAGATCGCCACCAAACATGGCGCGCTGATTACGTTCCAGAACTACAAGCAGGTCTTGAAGATTTGTGCCGATTGCCTCCAGTCGAGCGATCCCTTGATGATCGGGATCGGGCTGATTGGCTTGACGGGACGGCGGCCGTACGAAGTCTTCACACAGGCAGAGTTCTCCCCTGCTCCTTATGGCAAAGGCGTTTGCAAGTGGAGCCTTCTGTTCAGTGGCCAGGCAAAAACAAAACAGGGCGAAGGCACGAAGTTTGGTGTCACCTATGAAATTCCGGTTCTGACGCGCTCCACTGTCATCCTTGCGGCCTATGAACGGCTGCGAAAGAGCAGCCAGGGCATCCTCTGGCACAAGATGTCGATTGACGATTTTGCTGCTGCAACGCGCCTGCCGTTACGAGAGGCCGTCTTCAACATTTTCGAGAACGTCTGGCCGGAGGAAGAACTTCCCAAGCCCTACGGACTGCGTCATCTCTATGCGGAAGTGTCCTATCACTTCTTTGCACCGCCGCACGTAACGAAAAACAGCTATTTCGCTGCCATTCTCGGGCACAATAACAACGACCTCGAAACGTCGCTCTCCTATATGACCTATACGCTGCCGGAAGATCGCGCAGACGCCGAGGCACGGGCGAAACGCATTACCGAGCGAACATTGCTGCAGATGACAAACATTACGCCGGCGTCTTTCGAGAACGAAACGCGCTGATAACGGCGGCGTTACCTATGTCTTCGTAAACAGAGAAGCGATCGCTCTCAGGCTCAGTCACTTTGATGTTGCTGGCTAATCGCACCAAGACCGCCGATGGCGAAACTATAGAGGTGCTCGACAAGCGCTTCGCGCGGCATCTCCAGAATCTGGTTGGCAAAGATGTTGGGGCCGCGCCCAACCACCAGCAGCATCGCGCAAGGCGCCGCGACACTGACGAGACATCTGACCAATGCGGGATCATCGGAAGGGATCGCCGTGATCTCGCTGAGGATCGGCAGAATGATCCGGAATTTCGGCATGACTTCAGTCTGCTGCATCGACAGGAAATGTGAGGACGGTGCGAGAATCTCCCGTCCGAGAATCCTGACCGGCCAACGCTCTGTTCCTGTCGCGCCGTCAACAAGGAACTCTATCAGTTTTTTGAGCTTGGTCGTCGCCGGAACAGTGCTGGCGGCAAGCCGTTCCAGATCTCCGACATTGATCAGGCGGCGGTGCGCTTCCGTAAGGGCAGCCTGATAAAGACCGTTTCGGCTGCCGAAATGGTAATTGATCGAGGCAAGGTCTACCTCGGCCTCTGCGGCTATCATCTTGCTCGTCGTTTCGGCAAAGCCGACTGAGGCAAAGAGTTCGCCCGCCGCCACCAGGATGCGATTGTAGGTCACCTCCCCATCAGCGCGCTGCGTTCGAACCGTTTTCTTCCTCATCAACTCACCCCAGGTACAGAACCCATCTTCTTCGAAGCCATGTCTGTCGGGCGTGTATTCCTCGACCAGACACGCCACCGGATAGCGAAATTACCCTCAATTTCAAGAGACTCGACAATAACAGTGCAATAGTCTAAATTCAATTTAAATTTAATATCGCGCATGCCGGTGTTGGCCAGCCTGCTGCTCAAAGGCCCTTCTCATGAAAAAAGCACTGTTTTCTCTCCTGCTCATCGTCGCTGCCGCTGCAGCCTGGTATTGGCAAGACCAGCGGAAAGCTGAGGAAACCGGTGTTCTCACTATGTTTGGTAATGTGGATATTCGGCAGGTCTCACTCGCCTTTGACGGCAGCGGCAGAATTGCAGAGCTCAATGCTGAAGAAGGTGACCGCGTGATTGCCGGACAGGTCGTCGGCCTGCTTGATAACAGGACACTCGAGCTTCAGGCAAATGAGCAGGAAGCGAATGTCGACGTGCAGCGACAAACCCTTCTCAAGCTTCGCAACGGCTCAAGACCTGAAGAAATCGCCCAGGCGCGTGCCCAACTCGCTTCGGCAGAAGCATCGGCAGCACGTGCCGAACAGGATTTCACCCGTGCCAGCCGATTGCGCTCGCCCTCCGGTGGCGCGATCAGCGAGCAAAGCTACGATCAGGCACAGGCAGACGCCCGCGCCGCAACCGCAAAGGTCAATGAACTGCGTGCAGCCCTGCAACTGGCGGAAGCCGGTACGCGAAAGGAAGACATTGCTGCCGCAGAGGCACAACTCAAGGCATCGGAAGCGAGCCTTGCGCTTTTGCGACACCAGATCGACCAGGGCCAACTCCGTGTTCCCATGGACGCCGTCATCCGATCGCGCCTGCATGAACCGGGCGACATGGTTACATCCGCCTCCCCCGTATTCTCTCTTGCCCTGACCGATCCCAAATGGATTCGCGTCTATGTCGACGAAGCTGATATCGGCAAGATCAAGCCGGGGATGCAGGCGCGGATCATGACAGACAGTCACCCGGATAAAGCCATCGAAGGCAAGGTGGGTTACATTTCCTCCGTAGCTGAGTTTACACCGAAATCAGTGCAGACAGAGGAGCTCCGCACCAGCCTCGTCTATGAAGTGCGTGTGATCGTTACGGACACCGAAAACGTGTTGCGTCTTGGCCAACCGGCAACGGTTCGCCTGCAAATCGGGGCGCCATCGTGACCAAAGCCGATACAACCGTCGCGATCGAGAACCTCCGAAAGACCTTCAAGGGTCCAGACGGCGGGCCGGTCGTCGCCGTCGACGGTATATCGATGACAATGCGCCCAGGCGAACTCACAGCACTCGTCGGCCCAGATGGAGCCGGAAAGACGACCCTGATGCGGATGATTGCCGGTCTGCTCGAACCAGATTCAGGGTCACTCGCTGTTTTGGGCATGGATGTCGTCGCCACGCCGCAGGCTGTGCAGGATCGCATCAGCTACATGCCACAGCGGTTCGGCCTCTATGAAGACCTGAGCGTCCAGGAAAATCTTGATCTCTACGCCGACCTGCATGGCGTGCCGCAGCAGGAACGTCGGGACCGCTTTGCCCGCATGCTCGCGATGACGGATATGGCGCGGTTTACCGATCGGCCGGCTGGCAAGCTGTCCGGGGGGATGAAACAAAAGTTGGGGCTCGCTTGCACCCTCGTGCGCGCACCGGATCTTCTGCTGCTTGACGAACCGAGTGTCGGCGTCGATCCGTTATCACGCCGCGATCTCTGGGAAATCGTCCAGCAACTTGTCAATGACCAACAACTCAGCGTCATTGTCAGCACGGCTTACATGGACGAGGCAGAGCGCTGCGCTCAGGTGTTTGTCATGAACAATGGGCGGCTTTTGGCCAACGGAACACCTGAGCAACTTAAACACCGCGCAGAAGGGCTGACCTTCATCGCAACGCCGCCTGCGGGCGACCCAACTCGCGAGCTTCAGGCACATCTGATCGATGCCAAGGACGTCATCGTCGATGCAGTCCCGAAGGGTGGCAATGTTCGTTTCATTCTTCAGCCACAAGCCGATCAAGCCCTGACCGATCGACTTCTGAAAGACCTGGATGTCGCGCCGTGCCCCGAAGAACTGGAAGATGCCTTCATGATGCTTTTGCAGCAGGAAGCGCATGGCGCAACGCCCGCTACGGAGGCTTCCGACCAGCACGCGGCTCGATCGCCGTTACGGGCAGAAAACGACGAGAAGCCGGTCATCGTTGTTCGTGATCTGGTCCGGAAGTTCGGTGATTTTACGGCTGTGGCCAGCACCTCCTTCGATGTGGCTCGCGGGGAAATATTCGGCCTGTTAGGGCCAAACGGCGCAGGCAAGACGACAACCTTCCGTATGCTGTGCGGTCTGCTCCCCGCCACCAGCGGCCATCTGGAAGTCGCAGGACACAACTTGCGAACTGCGCGCGCAGAGGCACGTGGACGCATTGGCTACGTTTCCCAGAAATTTGCGCTTTACGGCAACCTGACGGTTCAGGAAAACCTGGAATTCTTTGGCGGTGCTTACGGTTTGCGAGGCAAAAAACTGCGCGAACGTGTCGATGCGGCTCTGGAACAATTCACGCTCAGCCCTTCCGCGCAAAGCGGTCTTCTTCCTACCGGTTACAAGCAGCGTCTGGCCATGGCGACCAGCCTCCTGCACCAACCGGACATCCTGTTTCTGGATGAACCCACGAGCGGCATCGACCCGCTTGCAAGGCGCGCCTTCTGGCGCACCATCACAACGCTGGCGAGACGGGGTGTGACGATCATCGTCACCACCCATTTCATGGAAGAGGCCGAATATTGCGATCGCATCGCCATTCAGGATGCAGGCCATCTCCTTGCGCTCGGAACACCTAAGGCGGTGCGCGAACAGGCCGGTGAGGCCGGCGCCACGGATATGAACAGCGCCTTCATTGCCATCGTCGAACAAGGACGTGCCGAACGAGACGCAAAAGAGGCTGCCGCATGAGCGCCTCCGGTTTCACGAGACGTCTGATCGCCCTGACCCGCAAGGAAATTCGCCAGATGCTGCGCGATCGGAGCAATCTGATCGTTGGACTGCTGTTGCCAGCAATCCTGATCCTGCTGTTCGGTTACGGCCTTTCTTTCGACGTAAAAGATGCGCGCGTAGCCATTGTCCTCGAGGATAGTTCTCCAACGGCCCGTCAGGCGGTCGCCGGGCTGCAAGGCTCGCCCTATCTCGCCCCCCGTTGGAGCAATTCGATGGCCGAGGCTGAGCGCATGATCCGCGCTGGTGAGACCGACGCAATTTTGCGTGTGCCTGGCGAGTTCTCACGCCGCCTCGCCGCCGGCAACGCTGAGCTCCAGCTTTTGCTCAATGGTGTCGATTCCAACACGGCCTCGGCAATAGAGACCTATGTCACAGCCGCTATCGCCATTCCGATACAACAACAAACCGACCGCGCCGGAAACAAACCCGCTGGACCGGCAAGCGTCGTCATCACACAGCGCATGTGGTTCAATGAGGTGGGCGAAAGCACCTGGTATCTGGTGCCGGGATTGATCGTGCTGGTCATGACGTTGATCGGCGCATTTCTGACTTCACTGCTGATCGCAAGGGAATGGGAGCGCGGCACGCTCGAATCCCTGTTCGTCACTCCAGTCCGACCACTTGAACTGGTTCTTTCCAAACTGGCTCCTTATCTCGTCATTGGAGGTATCGACCTCGTCCTGTGCCTTCTGGCGGCCAAATACCTTTTCGAAGTGCCGATGCGCGGCTCTCTCTGGATTATTATCGGAGCATCGATGCTCTATCTGCTGGTATCGCTCAGCCTTGGTCTTCTCATCTCCGGCACAACACGCAACCAGTTCGCCGCCAGCCAGATGGCGCTGCTCACCAGCTTCATGCCGGCCATGATGCTGTCAGGGTTCGTTTTCGACCTGCGCAACGTACCCGTGGTGATCCAGATCATCAGCAAGCTTCTCCCGGCCACCCACTTCATGGGTCTCATCAAAACGCTTTTCATGGCTGGTGACTATTGGCCGGACATCGTGCGAGACTGCACGATCCTCGCTGTCTACGCGGTGGTCTTGATCGCACTGACACATCGCACTCTCAAGAAAACACTGGAGTGAGACGATGGAGGCGGTGATCGGCTATATCGCGAAAATCGTTTTTCTGTTCCGCAAGGAACTGATGGCCCTTCTCAAGGACCCATCCAGCCGGGCACTGCTGGTCGCGCCGGCGCTGATGCAGGCACTGCTGTTTGGTTATGGCGCAACCTACGATCTCACCCATGTTCCCTATGCCGTTCTGGACCAGAGCCGAGGCAAGGCTTCAACGGAACTGTTGAGCCGGCTGGACGGGACAGGCGTGTTCGAGCGCGTTGCAACGCTGACATCTTCCAGTGAGATTGCGGATGTCATCGACCGAGGTGACGCTCTGCTGGTGATTGCCATTCCCTCCGATTTCGAGACACGGCTGGCGGCAAACCGACAGGCTCCCCTTCAGGTCATTCTCGACGGTCGAAACTCGTCCACAGCAAGCCTTGCCGCCGGCTACGTCTCGTCAATCGTCGCATCCTACAACCAGTCGCTTGGCCAAACGCCGTCCATCACTATTCTGAGGCGCGCCTGGTTCAACCCCAACCTGGAATCCCGCTGGAACCTGATGCCGGCGCTGATCGCCTCTCTGAGTATGCTGCAAACGCTCATGCTGGCGGCACTGTCCGTCGCTCGCGAAAGGGAACAGGGCACATTTGACCAGTTACTGGTCACCCCGTTGACCCCACTGCAAATCCTGATCGGTAAGGCACTGCCGTCTATTCTCGTCGGCCTCATGCAGTCGACGATCATCTTCCTGATCATTCTCTTATGGTTCCAGATCCCGATGAATGGGTCGGTTTGGCTGCTTTATCTGGGGCTGGTCGGTTTTACGACGGCGTCGGTCGGCATAGGCTTATCCATCTCTGCGGTATCGCTGACCATGCAACAGGCGATGCTCTACACGTTCATGTTGGTCATGCCGCTGACCCTGCTCTCCGGTCTGCTCACACCCATCCGCAATATGCCAATCATCCTGCAGATAGCCACATACGCCAACCCGCTCCGTTTCGGCATCGATCTGGTCCGGCGCGTTTATCTGGAAGGTGCCGGGCTTGGCGATATCGCCTTCAACTTCGTCCCGTTGCTGGCAATCGCCGTCGTGACGTTGCCACTCGCGGCATGGCTGTTCAGAAATCGGCTGGGCTGACAAACAGGTCACACCGACATTTCTTCCTTATATTTTATTTACGTCGAGAGCCTCGATCCGCAATCGAAACTCTATGCCGATCGGCGCTACCCAAGCTGCAAACAACCTGCAGCCGCATTGAATGCACAACGACTTGTTCGACACCGCCACACTTCGCCACCGCCTGCTGAACGGATCGCAGCTCCGTGAGGAGCATGTGTGGTGCCTGGCAAAACAGGCTTTTCCTGCGCTCTGTTCAGACAAAACCGTAGCAGCCGTGCGCTTTCAATCGTTCCTGCGTGCGAACGCGCTTCTCGATGCGATGGTTCTGGCCATCTCGACGCTCTCTCCGCCCATATGTCTCGACCATATGCGACGAACGGGAAGCGACTGGTTTTGTTCGGCATCGACCGATGTCGAAGGCCACGCGGCAAAAGCAACCGGGAAGCACAGGGATATGGCGGCTGCCATGTTCATTGCCCTTCTGGATATTTTCGAACGCCGAAACGGTGGCCAGTCCAAGCGCAAGACAAGACTAATCGCAAACGAAGACAAGGATGAATAGCGTGCGGGAAAGTTCCCATTACAGACGTCGGTTAGCTGTTACGATGACCGCGCTGGTAACACCGTTGCGTGGACATAGTGTCGATTACGCAGCCTTTGACCACCTGGTGGAGTGGCAGATTGATCAGGGCGCCGAAGGCCTCGTCCTCAATAGCCTGACAGCAGAAGCACCGACTTTGACGGAAACGGAACGCCGCAGTTTGATAAGCCGTTGCGTGCATATCAGCAAAGGCAAGATTCCCATTGTGGTCGCAACCGGGACGAACAGCACAGCCACCACCTGTGACAGAACCCGCGAGGCCGAACATCTCGGCGCCGACGCCGTTCTAATAGTCCAGCCATATTATAATCGCCCGGCCCAGAAAGGCATCATTCACCACTTCGAAGAAGTGGCAAAGCGAACCGCGATGCCGATCCTCGTTCAGAACGATCCAGGTCATGCGGCAGTGGACATGAGTTTGGATACCATTCATCGCCTGTCGCAAATACCGAGTGTGATTGGCGTCGTTGACGACACCGCCGACTTTGGCCGTATCATCGCACACCGCAGCTGCATCGATCCCGAAGTCCTGAGTTTTTGCAGCAACGACGCCGCAACGGTCAGTCTTCTGGCCCAAACCCACGGATCGATATCGAGCGTCGCAAACCTCTGCCCATCGCTGGTTTTGGACCTGCATCGCGCGATACGCGACGGTGACCTGCAGCAGGCATGCGAGATCGATAAAAAATTGCGTCCCTTGATAAAAGCGGTCTCGCAGGAAAATACTCCTGCCGGATTGAAACAGGCTCTGTCCCGCTTGCGCGGTATTGATGCCTCAGTCCGACTTCCGCTGACAAACATTTCGGACGAGACGGCGCAGTCGATCTTTCAGGCGCTGAAGACACTGCGAAGCGAATGCGATAACTGCGGAAGATCGGACCTGGTTATCGAGGCAAAAAGCGCACGCCAAATGGCCAGTGGCAAGTTGTCTTTATGAAAAGATTATCTGGCGCACTTCTCTCCCCAATCGAAAACTTATGCGCCGATCCATATCGTTCATTGGCGCAGGGACGCCAAATGGCTGCCTGTTTCAAGGAGTGTTCACAGATGCATGGACGTTTTGGATTGTATTATCGGATGCAGAGCGAATTGCGCAGACGGGAGGCCACAGAAACCTTGGCCAACAAACGCGAGCCATTAAAGAAGCAACCTGCACCATCGGATTTCTTCATGCTGGTCAGGCTCATGGCTGTCGTAGGCGGCCTTTTGCTTGCCGTCTCGGTCGTCATGAACGCCATCCAATAACCTCAGACAACCGAAAATCCTGAAAAACACCAATAACCGGAGTAAAAAAGGATGCACGAGAAGCTCATCGAACCACCCCCTTCGACCAATGCCAGGTTCACCATCGGCCAAAATGAAAATGGCTGGTGGCTGGTCTGCGACAGGTTAGGCCTCGTCGGAGGACTGTTTATCGATAGAGCATCGGCTGTGCGCTTTGCGAAAGACGAAAGCGACGGCCATCCAGAGCAGGTCGGCTACCTGCCGGAACGCCAGGACCTGAAGCTGAAAGACGTTTTCCGCGGCAGAAACTCCCAACGTTTTTCATTTGGAAGCCTGCCCCGCAGCATCAAACCACATATGCGGCGGGTGTCATAACAGGCTTCCAGACCGCCCTGTCGCTTTTCATTCACCCGCAAGTCGACAGGGCGGTCTTTTCCAAGGACACAAACGAAATGAACCGCGAACAACGATCCAAAGCCGCACGCGTGGTGCGGATGCGCGCATTTTTTGAGCTATCGATGCTGTTCCTCATAGCGATCGGAGCCATCTCACTCACCGTCGCACCATCAATCTATCCGCATCTGCCTTAGGTGCATCCGAGTTAAACGTGAACGTTGCGCCACGACGAAGCTTAGGCGGGAATACGTCGTGCAAGAAAGCTGATTGAGAACGAAATGACCGCTGCAGACCTTTATGCTTATCGGGTCGAGACGATTGAAATTACTTGGGATAACCTGACGTCGTGCCACGACTATCGTAAGAAGCTGGCAATTGCCTATTCTGCAGAGGAAGACCGCCCGACGCGAGAAGAGCGTCTTTCCGCTTTGGTAAAGTTTGAGTCATTTTTCAAATCGGCACTTGAAGCTGCCCGACGCGTCGGTTCGGAAGGAAACTTCCTCATCGGTCCACACATAGGCTTTCTCCCCGGCAACGCCCGCATGTGCGCCTATCTCGTCTGGAAGGACGACGACCACGGCAGCACATTTATCGTATCGCCAATCGAAATGCGCTGGCTCACCAGCCACTGAGAACATGACGCGTGGCTAACGGCGATCCCTGTGGCGCACTCCGCTCCCATCGGCCACACAGCTTGCTTAATTTCACCGAGGTGATGAGCGTGTTGACCAATCACCTTTTCGACATGGTCGACCACAATCCTTGCGACGGAAAGGTCGGAGACGGCCACCGCTATCAACAACTCGCTTGGATCTTCAAAGACTCAGGGCAAAACAAATACGTCTGGCCCTCTAATTTTCCCCTCGATCACCCGTCCGTGAAAGTCCGCAGTACGGCGACAATGCTCGTTCCCTATTTTGAAGTCTCACTTGACCTCGGTCTCGACAGTGAAGGCCGCAGCAACATTGGTATAGACAGCATCGTTGTCGGGCCAAGTTTACAAAGAGAGCGTATTCTCCAGGCTGCCACCATTGCCGTCAGGGAGTTCAGCGAGATCAGCTTAAGCCTGTCGGAGATACCGTACAGGTCGCTGTGATCGCCAGCAGAGCCTGTGTCGTTCAAGGCCGCTTGCGGTTGATTTGGGGATTTTGTGTTTGTAGTTATTCTGGGAGGGTATTTTGTGCTTTGTGGGGATATTGGTTGCGGGGGCAGGATTTGAACCTGCGGCCTTCAGGTTATGAGCCTGACGAGCTACCGGGCTGCTCCACCCCGCGGCACCATGACTTTGCCTTTGGCGAAGTCTCATTCAGCAGATTTGTCTGCTGAGAAGTTGATATTATAACAAAAAAGGCCGCGATGTGCGGCCTCTGTTATGGGCTTGAGGCCCTTATGTGATGAGAAGATTT
>NZ_JACAWV010000017.1 GCF_013390595.1 Rhizobium sp. RM
TCGGGATGTTGAAGATCCTGGCAGCCTTGGCGAGACCGACGACGTTGTTCTTCAGCGTCTGGCGGTCGATCGACTGGACGCCGAAAGCCATCTGCGGCTGCTGGTCGATGAAGATGAGCTGGCTGTTGGCGGGGGTCAGGACTTCAAGCTTCGACATGGTGGTTCTCCGTAAAATGATGGCCAAAGGCGGCTGGGTTGAAACGTCGTCGCTTGGGCGTGACCGGTGTGTCATCTGGTGTTGTCCGGTGTGTCCGTCGCGTCTCTGTTGGAGCTATAACTAGCCCAACCGAACGCGGCACAGAATTGCAATAATAATTGCGAATGAATTGCGATTATTGAAACAATATGCGGACCGCACTGCGACCGGTGCAACGGCGCGAACAATCGCTCAAATGCCCTTGAGGGTCTTGTCTCGAAGTCATCCGCTTTGACGATTAGTCACATAGGTTCGGGACCAGACCTGTCACGATCCCGTCAACGGCCCAAATATGTCAGCGACGAAAAGCCCTTGGCTGTCGTCAGACGTTGCGTCGCCAATGCCCGGGCGATGTCCCCACAACGTTGGAGAAAACACGCGTAAAGTGGCTCTGATCGGCAAACCCACATGAAATCGCCACCTCCGAAAGCGAAACCTCCGGGTTCTGCAGTAGCTCGCGCGCCCTGCTGATCCTCTCCTGAATCAGCCATTGGTAAGGGGTCATTCCCGTTGTATCTCGAAAGGCGCGAATGAAATAACCGCGAGACAGATTGCAGGCCCGCGCGACATCCTGAACCGCGATCTCCCCATCCAGATTGTCGATCAGAAGGTTCTTTGCCATCAGCTCTTGCGATCGCGACAGCTTTCTGGAGCGGTTGGTGGTCGTGATTGTTTTTCCGCCGTAGCGCTGGACCAGATATGTACCGATTGCTGTTGCCATTTGATCGACAAACAGAGCGCTGGTTTCCTCCGGTTTTTCAAGGGCGGGGATCAGAGCACGCACCAGATTGGCAAGCACGATATCCTTGGATGCTGTCTCTCCCATCAAAGACGAGATACCGGTAAGCTCCGCTTCATCGGCAATCCTTGTCAGCGCTGCCGGGGAGATCTCCAGCAACAGGAAATCAAACGGTCCACCGAGGTCTGCCTTATAGGCATCAGAGAGATCGCGGATGTAGATGGAGTTTTCCACGAACATATGGCTTGTCGTCTTTTGCGCACCAAAAATGCGCCGCGTATGCCCGCCAAGCGTCGAAACACCGATCGCAAAACCACGATCACTCGGTTCGGTCGCGACCTGCTCAAGCTGGTCATCCCGCGTTCCCTTCCGGAAAAACCTGATATCCGCGCCGCTCAGGGTCTGGTTTTTGTAAAGCTTGTCGAACGGACAACCGAAGCTATCAACTGCCTGTTTCGCAGGAGGTTGTGACATACCTGTGGAACGATCGCTCACAGAGAACTACCTTCTCTTCTGCTTTAAAGATGTTGCCGTACCTGTACTACGATTCCGTAGCCCGGCTCCGCATCCTTGTCGAATGCCATGCGTTTTGTCGACCAGGGAAATGATCGAAAATTGCGACACGGGACATTTCTAAAATTATTTCCAGACGCTATGGTTGCAGAGATCGGGAGGACGATCGGCACAATCGTTATAGGTGCAATGTTGGACGCAGGCGAGAGAATTGCAGGCTCTTTTGGGGCCGCAAACGCACAGTCGATGGTGACACAGCCGTTCGGGAAAACCAAACTGGCCATCACCCATCTCTGCCGTTTTTACGAAGTCGAGAGTGATCCAGTCGTACTGCCGGCAGACGACGCATTTCTTGTGGTGCTTTATCTGGCGGATGTCGAGCACCGCGATCTCTGGCCGAACCGCCTTCCGACACCGCTCAGAACCTACCCGAAAGGCTCCATCTGCCTGATCAGCCTGGAGCATGGAGCCTCCATTTCCATCAAAGGGCAGTTCGAGGCACTCGCCTTCCACATCCCCCGCCAACATCTGAAAGAGCTTCGCGAGGAAGCTGGCGAACCGCACATCGACGACCTCACCATCTGTCGGGGCATAGAGGACCGCATCATCAGCAATATCGGAGCGGCGATGATGTCGTTCTTCGAGATGCCGGAGAACACCAGGCACGGCCTCCTCTTGCATGTCGGATTGGCTTTCAGTTCTCACATTGCCCATTGCTACGGCCGCTCACGCCAACTGCATTGAGCGACACATCCTAGCGATGGTCGGATTAGGCGTCGCGACCTGCGATGATGTCTTGAGCCACCAGCGCCTGCAAACGCCACAGATTGCGGTCACGAATCCCCTCGGCCTGAAGGTCAACGACAGTGTTGTGCAGATATTCGGCGCACGACCCACCCTGGCCACAAGCCTTTGCGATGAGCGACGATGCTTCCTCGATCGGCAAGGGCTGTGTCAGCCCGTGACGTTTTGTGCTTGCCCAGAATGTCAGGGCCTTGCGCACGCCTCTTTCGGTTCGCACGGGAAGCCAGCGGATCATGTCCATCACCTCCCGATACCTGATCTCGCGCGCTACCAGTCCGCGAAGATCCTGGCGTCGGCGCTCAGGCGAGAGCTCAAAAACAATCCCGTCGCACCGCCCGCCACGCTCAAGCACCATCATCAGTCCCGGCTGATCGCTCGTCGCCCGCCACCGCTCAATTTTCAGTGAAAAGGATCTGTGCCACCCGAAAGCCGTTCCGCGCTGGCGGCCAACCGGCTCAAATTCGGGATTCCAGATCAGCGAACCATAGGCAAAAACCAGGAGGGGATCGGTGCCAGCTTCGCTTTCGATCCGGTCAACAAGCTGCTCCAGTTCCGCCTCGCAAAGCGGTGTCCACCCGGGTTCCGGACCATCATCTCGGACATCCCGCATGGTCAGGGCAACAAGTTCGGGCGTCAAAAGCATCATGGTCTCGATTGTTCTTCAACTCGGTCTGCAAAAATGGCCGCAGCAGTTTCCTGCTGCGGCCATGGCTCATATCACGCTTTGATGAAAGCGAGGATATCCTCGTTGAGCGTGTCTGCGTTGACGGTGAGCATACCGTGCGAGAAGCCTGGATAGGTTTTCAGGGTACCGTTTTTCAGAAGCTTGACCGCCTTGTGCGCGGAAG
>NZ_JACAWV010000021.1 GCF_013390595.1 Rhizobium sp. RM
TGTAAGGGCTATTTAGTAATGCGACAGTTGGGCCAGTTAGAGATGCGACAGTCTCGCCTCTCGACGCACTGGTCAAAGCCAACGTTGGGAGCAAGGATGACGATCTTCAGCCTGGTCGAGACCATGAGCGGTCGGAGTCGTCATGTCCTTTTTGATCACCATGTCGCAGAAAGAATTGCATCGCCTCGAACTTATCCAGAAGATCCGTGACGAACGCCTGAGCGTCGTCCAGGCGGCGGACCGGCTCGACCTCAGTCGAAGTCAGGTCCATCGGCTGCTGCAGGCCTATGACCGGGATGGCCCGGCCGGGCTCGTTTCGAAGAAGCGATCACGGCCGAGCAATCGGCGCCACAGCGAGGAATTTCGCAATGCGGCGCTGGATTTGATCCGCGAACGCTATCTGGATTTCGGCCCAACGCTGGCGCGTGAGAAGCTGATCGAGCTGCACCGGATCTCGGTCGCCAAAGAGACGCTGCGGCAATGGATGACCGAGGCCGGGATCTGGATCTCGCGCCAGGAACGCAAGAAACGGGTTTTCCAGCCCCGCGGCCGACGTGACTGCTTTGGCGAACTGGTGCAGATCGATGGCTCACATCACTGGTGGTTCGAGAACCGTGGGCCCAAATGCGCCCTGCTCGTCTATATCGATGACGCGACTGGCAAGCTGCTGCATCTACGCTTTGCTGGCTCGGAGAATACATTCGACTATCTGCATGCGACGAAGGCCTATCTGCAGCAATGGGGCAAGCCGCTGGCTTTTTACAGCGACAAGCACGGCGTTTTCCGCTCGCTGCATGCGTCGAAGAAGGACCGTACCAGCGGACTGACGCAGTTTGGCCGGGCGCTTTATGAGCTAAACATCGACATCATTTGTGCCAACACCCCGCAGGCTAAAGGCCGGGTGGAGCGTGCCAATCAGACGCTGCAGGATCGGTTAGTGAAAGAGATGCGGCTTCGCGGCATCGACACGATTGAAGAAGCCAATGCCTTTGCACCTGAGTTCATTGCGGATTTCAACATACGTTTCGGCAAGCTGCCACGCAATCCGAAGAACATGCACAGGCCGTTGGCCGATCACGAGAACCTCGATGGCGCCATGTGCCGCAAGGAAGTCCGCACCCTGTCGCAATCTCTGACACTGCGTTACGACAAGGTGCTGTTCATTCTCGATCCGACCGAGATATCCAGGCCATTGGCGGGCCAGAAGGTGATCGTATGCGATTATCCCGACGGCCGGCTCGAGATCATGCACGAGAGCGTTGCCCTGCCCTATAGAACCTTCGACACGTTACGCTCGGTACATCGCGCCGAAGTCGTAGACAACAAGCGACTGGATGACATGCTGTCGCTGGTTGCCGAGATGCAGGCTGGTCGCGAACAGCAACGCAGCAAGGGCGGCCCTCGCCGCACCGGTCAGACGGATCATATGTTCGGCATTCGCGACGGCAGCACGGCGAACGGGTATCAGAAGCGTGGCCGCAAGCCGGGTCGGCGGACGGATTTCATGAACGATCCAGCGGTGATTGCGAAGCGCGAGAAAGCATTATCGAAGCAGCCGGCGGCGGAATAAGACGTTTCAATGCACCCCGATGTCGCTTTGTGTATCCGATTCCAGCTGCAGGCAGGCGGACCAAAGTGGCGTCTTGTGGAAGGATCCATCCTGAAGGAGCGTGAGCCCTTCTCGTGCCTCGTAGAGCAGGCCCAGCCAGCACAGGCGCCTCAGCACGCCATATTGGACATCGGATTTCAGTTTCCAGGCTTCCAGTGTCATTTCGGTCTCAGACAAGGGGGCGAAGTGTGGCTTGAGGATTTTTACAATCTGCAATGGCGTGCACCCTTCTCTGGCCTTGATATTGAGAAGATTGAGGAACATGCGCCACCAGCGTAACCGTGCTTGGACCTCCTCTTCCCGTTCGGCGGCGTGGATGTAGGAATAGAGATAATCCGTGGCGACCAGATCGAAGAAGGCGTTAGGGTCCAGCAGAAACTCCCGGCCGCGTTTGGTTGGCAGCAGCACATCCTTTTTCCGACGCAACAGCTTCAGATGACGGGTCATGTCCCGCACGACCCAGAGTGGCGGTACGTCGCGTTCATTGAGCACCTTGTGCATGCTGTAGAGATCTTCGGCTGTAAAGTCGGGCCAGAGGAAGTTAACAGCGGCCCAATGCACGAACTTGCGGTTCATGGCGCCGGTTGCCGTCAATCCTATGCCCCCCTCACCGTCAGCATAGGCAACCGAAAGAAGCATGCCGCGAAGAAGTGGTGACAGCGCGGCGACATCGACGTCACCATGCAGCTTGATTTCCGGAAGCATCATGTCGCTTTGATCCCTACCCGCCCGATGCAGGTGCAAAACGATTATCAGCTGACAACCAGATAATTGCTACTGAGGAAGCTAAAGCCGAAGAGGGAGTTCCATCACCCGCCCCCTCCCTACCCTTGCAACCCGGCCCAGCCGGTCCGGTCGGGGGCTGATTGTCGGAGCCAGTGTCGCATTTCTAACGGGCCAGCGGCGTCGCAGCTCTAACCAGCTTTGACA
>NZ_JACAWV010000013.1 GCF_013390595.1 Rhizobium sp. RM
CGACGGTCAACCCGCTCAGTCCTGAAAGATGGGTCCCGATCGGTTCCGCAAGAACGAGCATGCTGCAATCGGTGATCGCCTCGCATCCTACCGCAATGAGGTGGCCCTAGACCGTGAAAAACTCTGCCTCATCACGGACAACTCCCCCGACCACATCGGTCTCGTCCGCGCGCTCCTCCGCCACATCAACACAGCCATCGATTTCCAAGGCATCAAAGAGAGATCAGTCCGGCTCTCTGAGATCAGTGCAGCAGTTGAATAGCTCGGAAGGTTCAAATGAAGTTTCGGGGCGCATCAGCGTGCGCCCTTCAATTCTGCCATCTTGCTCCCCAGCAGCCAGATGCCCGTCACGGCGCGAGACCTCTCCTTGCGAAGCCGTCCAAGGTCGTCGCGACCATAAGCGCTGATACCGCCCTTGATCGCATTTTCCTGAACCACGTTCCATGTTGTCCAGAGATCGTTAGCTATATCGCCAGCGCGGCGTCGCTTCAAAAGCAGTGAGGGCTGGATCGGCGTCTTCGTATCACCCTCTGCATCACCGAGCCGTAGGAATTGCGCACTCTGCGCAAGGATGTCTTTCTCATCGCTGTTGAGGGCATGTTCGACCAATCTTGTGGGGCAATGAGCGCGTGCTCCGCAGCTTTCAGCACGGTGTATGTCGCATCGATCACTTTGCCATGCACGTCGCCTGAATGGCGCACCTTGGTTTCCTCAACAATGCCTGTCTGCGTGACAAGCGAATTGAGACAACGGACGCGGAACAATCCAGCCATCAGTTCATAGGCACTCGTGCCATCGTTGGCGTCTTTCAGGAGGATTTCGCAGACGGTATCGCCCACGTGATAGGTGTTACCATCGTCCACACGACGGAGCCGGATCAGGTGCTTGGTGAATTCTGCTTTGCCCTCCGGTGCGGGTGCAGACTGCTTGACGCCAACCGGTACGAAACCTTCCTTTGTTAGCCCACGCAGGATCTCAATTGTAGGTATTGGCTGAAACCGCTCGGAACGGCTTTCATGGGCTGAGAGTGCAAATATCGACGGCGCGACCTTGCGCATCTCGTCTTCAGTCATGGCGCGGCCGGTGTCGAAACGTGCAGTGTGCGTGGACACGGTCATGATAAATCTCCAACGGTTCCCAAATCCAAGAGGCCAGCCCCGCATTGGGCGAAGCCTTCACCCACCGTTCCGGTAGATGTGCCCCTCACATCCACCGGAACGAAGGGGGAAGGGCGAAGCCCGCTCCCGTTGCTGTGGCGGGCTAGTCATGGGTCCGGCCGACTGAAAGCCGGAAGCTTCGCAGCAACAGCGGTGAAAGCCGGTTTTCTGAGGGACGCACAGGCGGAGCCTGCTTGCCCATTGGCGAGGCCGGCACGGCATCGTAGAGCGGGAAAATCAGACAGGGAGGACGGGCGTTAAGCAGCGCGTCCACTCATTATGGAAGCGACCGCTGAGGCGGTCTCCTCTTCCTCTTTGAAACAACATCACCAGAATGAATCGTTGCGGCGGCATTGATTCAAAACTCTCATTGGACGCGGATTCGTTATCCGAGGACAATTGCGGCCATGATCGACTTTCCTTCCCCCTTCTATGCCGAGCGCGTCGACGCTTCCTGCAACATGGCACGCTTCTATGCGATAGAGATTTCGCAAGACCTGTTCGGGCATCTTTGGCTTGAGCGGCGCTGGGGCCGGATCGGATCGCGTGGTCAAATGAAAGTCGAGCATCTGCAAAATCCTAAGGCGATCCCAGAACGTATCGAAGTGCTGGTACGTCAGAAAACAAATCGCGGCTATCGGCCGAAATGAACCTGCCCACACGGGGCAGCACAGCGAGATGATGCCCCCGGCTGTTGAGCCGGGTGGCACCTGATGTCAGTCCCAAGGGATGACCGCCATCAGGTCGCCATCGTCCACGCCGGGCAAGTGTCCGAGTTTGGCGTTGAGCTTGCCGTAGCCGATGTTGACGGAAAGGGTGAAGTCGTCGCCACCTTCGCGGTTCTGCTTCTTCCAGATGCCGCCGATTTCCACACGGCGGCCCTTGGGTGACTTGGCGTAGAGGCGATAAACAGGCGCTTTGGCG
>NZ_JACAWV010000014.1 GCF_013390595.1 Rhizobium sp. RM
TAAGTCCCATTTTTCCGCCGGACTTCCAGGACCGCTCGCGCGTCTGGAGCCTAGAGAGAATTCCCAGGCGCTAATGCCACAACGCCGAAATTGGAACCGCCGATAATCGTTCTCCAAATGGAATTACCTTGTGGTGGTCGTAAAGGACCATGCCTGATACGAAGCGCTCTCCGCATTCTTCGGCCAAAATTCGTAAGCCAGAGAAATCGGAATTTGTGACGGATGCTGCGGCTTTTATCTCGATGCCGACAATCCGCCCTCGCCTGTCTTCAATGACAATATCGACTTCATTCTGCTGCTTGTCACGAAAATGCGAAAACTCAAATCGTGTATGTGCGGCACTGGCGAGTTTGAGTATCTCCCCAAAAACGAATGTCTCAAGCAACGCTCCGAACTGCCCTCTGTCGTCCCGCATTCTCTCGAGAGACAGGTCACGAAGAGATGCGAGCAGGCCAGAATCGAGGAAATGTATTTTAGGGGTTTTGGTCAAGCGCTTTAGTTTGTTGGAAAACCAAGGTTGAACGGTTCGGGCGAGGAACAGGCTCTCGAATATACCGACGTATTTCTGGGTTGTGACGTGGTTCATCCCGATGGGGGCGCCAATTCCGGAGTAGTTCACGAGTTGTCCCGAATGCTCAGCTAGAATCCGCAGCAAGCGCGGCATTTGCGCAATCTGCTCAATTTGGGCAACATCTCGAACGTCGCGTTGAACGATCGCTTGGATATAGTCCGCATACCAGTCGTGTTTGCGGCTCAACGTTTTGCGGCTCAATGCCTCGGGATATCCACCGGCGAGGACCGCAGCAATCAAGTCGTCACCGATGACGGGTTCTCCGGACTTTGGTTCATTTTGAAAGGCGTCGCTCAGGAAGCTGCTGCCCGCGGCTCTGATCTCGCTCTGCGCAAGCGGCAGCAATCGAACGACCTCCATGCGTCCTGCGAGCGAGTCCGCCACGCGTGGCAGCGTCATAATATTAGCTGAACCGGTCAGGAGGAAACGTCCCGGGCGCTGGTCGATATCCACACTTTCTTTGATTGCGAGCAACAGCTCGGGGGCGCGTTGAATTTCATCGATGACGGCGCGATCTATACGCCTTACGAAGCCAACTGGATCCTGTCGCGCTGCATCCAGGGTTGTCGCATTGTCTAGAGTGTAATACTCCATGGCCTCTTTGGCTATCTTCTTTGCCAGTGTCGTTTTTCCTGATTGTCGGGGACCGACGATCATAATCACTCTTGTGTCTAACATGGCATCGGCAACACGTTGCTCGACGAGTCTTGGGTAGAGCATCACGGCCTTATTCCTCTCAATGACCGTTTGAAAATACATTGTTGACTAATTGAAAGTCAAGGTTTGACCATTTGAAATTGATTTGGCGGCTGATTGAAAATAGAGGTCCGAACTCGGTGGCACGAGGTAGGCGAGAGGTACGCAGGCACCGCCTCCAGCTAATCAATTACCCGAGCTGATTTAGCTGAAACGCGCCGAGAGGATGGCCAAGGATGAGGAAGACAATTTGTGTTTACGCTGAACACGATGCTGAGCTTTACAATGGAAGATTCTAACGCC
>NZ_JACAWV010000011.1 GCF_013390595.1 Rhizobium sp. RM
CCATTGATGAACAATCACGGCAACTACATCGTCTCGCTTGGGCTGGTCTGTCGCTGGCTGGCGGAAAAGGCGGAAGCGCTCGGCGTCGAGATCTATCCGGGCTTTGCCGCCACCGAAGTGCTTTACAATGACGACGGTGCCGTTATCGGTGTTGCCACCGGCGATATGGGCATCGAGCGCAACGGCGAACCCGGCCCGAACTTCACCCGCGGCATGGAACTGCACGGCAAATATGTGCTGATCGGGGAAGGTGTGCGCGGTTCGCTCGCCAAGCAGCTGATCGCCAGGTTCGACCTGTCCCGGGATCGGGAACCGCAAAAGTTCGGTATCGGCATCAAGGAGCTGTGGCAGGTCAAGCCTGAGAACCACAAACAGGGTCTGGTGCAGCACTCGTTCGGCTGGCCGCTTGGCATGAAGACCGGCGGCGGTTCGTTCCTCTATCACCTGGAAGACAATCTGGTCGCCGTCGGTTTCGTGGTGCACCTCAATTACAAGAACCCCTATCTTTATCCGTTCGAGGAATTCCAGCGCTTCAAGACACATCCGGCGATCCGCGACACGTTCGAGGGTGGCAAGCGTCTGTCCTATGGCGCCCGCGCCATCACCGAAGGCGGTTATCAGTCGGTTCCGAAGCTGACCTTCCCGGGTGGTGCGTTGATCGGCTGTTCGGCCGGTTTCGTCAACGTGCCGCGCATCAAGGGCAGCCACAATGCCGTGCTGTCGGGCATGCTGGCGGCCGACAAGATTGCCGCGGCAATTGCAGGCGGTCGCGCCAATGACGAAGTTGTCGAGATCGAGAACGAATGGCGTCAGGGAGATATCGGCAAGGACCTGAGGATGGTCCGCAACGTCAAGCCGCTGTGGTCGAAGTTCGGCACGGCTGTCGGCGTGGCGCTTGGTGGCCTCGATATGTGGACGAACCAGCTGTTCGGTTTTTCGGTGTTCGGCACGCTGAAACACGGCAAGACGGATGCGGAAAGTCTCGAACCGGCCTCGAAACACAAACCGATCGCCTATCCGAAGCCGGATGGCGTGTTGACCTTCGACCGCCTGTCGTCAGTGTTCCTGTCCTCGACCAACCATGAAGAAGACCAGCCGGTGCATCTTCAGGTGAAGGACATGGCGCTGCAGAAATCATCCGAGCACGATGTTTATGCGGGACCATCGACGCGTTATTGCCCGGCCGGCGTTTACGAATGGGTGGAGAAGGACGGCCAGGAAACCTACGTCATCAATGCGCAGAACTGCGTGCACTGTAAGACGTGTGACATCAAGGACCCCAACCAGAACATCAACTGGGTTCCGCCACAAGGCGGCGAAGGGCCGGT
>NZ_JACAWV010000004.1 GCF_013390595.1 Rhizobium sp. RM
GGTGTAGTGGGGCACTTCTTCTGTGGTGCTGCTGCAGCAATTTATGGTAATTCTACTGGTGGTCGGCGTGGTGCAATCATTGGCGCTACAGTAAATAGTTTGTTGATTAGTTGGTTGCCATTGTTTATTTTACCAGTTTTGGGAAGCTTGAAATTAGCAGCTTCAACGTTTGCAGATACCGACTATTTGGTTCCAGGAATCTTGTTAGGAAAATTAGGGAGTTACGGAAGTGTAGCAGTTATTACAGGAATTATCTTGTTTACAATTATTGTGATTCTTTGCAGTATTTTTCTTACCCGGCGTGCTAAACGTATGACTGATGGAACTAAGTAATCAGTAATTATGAGTACTACTTTCAATAATTTATGAAAACTAATAATAAAGGAGATAAATCTAATCATGAAATTTTTCTTAGATACTGCGAATACTGAAGATATTAAACATTTCGCGGAACTTGGTTTAGTAGATGGGGTAACAACAAATCCAACGTTGGTGTCACGTGAAGGTCGTGATTTTGAAACCGTTATCAAAGAAATTGCGCAGATTGTATCAGGTCCAGTATCCGCTGAGGTAACGGCAACCAAGGCCGAAGAGATGATTGCCCAGGCTCGCAATGAAGTTAAGTGGGCTTCAAATATTGTGGTGAAGATTCCGATGACTGAAGAAGGACTTAAGGCGGTCAAAGTATTAAGTGGTGAGGGCATTAAAACAAATGTGACCCTTGTATTCTCAGTTTCGCAAGGCTTATTAGCGGCAAAGGCCGGTGCTACTTACATTTCACCATTCTTAGGACGTCTTGATGATATTGGTGGCAATGGAATTCAGCTAGTTAAGGATTTACGTCAAGTTTTGGATACTTATGGATTCAAGACGGAAATTATCGCTGCCAGTGTTCGGGGGCCACAACATGTTCAAGAAGCTGCGTTGGCTGGCGCTGATATTGCCACAATTCCAGCCGCAGTTTTCGGTAAGTTATGGTCTCATCCATTAACGGACAAAGGTTTGGCCAGTTTTGCTTCGGATTGGAAAGCATTTCAAACAACGCAAAAGTAATCATAATAGCAGCTTAGGAGGTAAGTATAATGTTTGATAAAGTTGACGAGC
>NZ_JACAWV010000010.1 GCF_013390595.1 Rhizobium sp. RM
CAAAACGTCCGGTTTAATTTTAATGCTTATCGTCAACGGACTGATAAGTATGGTTTTACCCGTGACTTTAAAGAATACATTGCCGAAAAGTATGATGAAAATCATCAACTAATTTCCGCGGCACTAACACCAAAAGGATATCTTAAAAGGATTTCCGTGAACGAAAATTGGGAATATTTCAAATCGAAACAACGAGAATTACTTTCAGCTCCAGAAACTGGTCAGATTTACGCTCAACGTAAGATCGATGTTGAGCCAGTTTTTGGCAAGATGAAGGCTTCTTTACATTTCAATCGATTCTCGGTGCGAGGTTTCGACAAGGTCACCAAGGAAGCCGGAATCGTAATACTGGCGTTAAACATTATGAAACTGGTCACGGTAGGGACCAACTTTAAAAATCAAAGGCGTAAGCAAATGGGACGAGAAACCAAAATTCGGTTTCTCGTCCCATTTGCTTATACAGAGGCTAGTTATGTCACAGCCTCATTTTTTATGGCCGTGTTTTTCATCAATTGTTGTTGAAAGGTGCCGGCAATTGACCCCGGATACTCGTTCGTCAGCATGTACGTGTCCTATTCCGACCTCCGGGGCTGGGTGACAATTGCTGGAACGCAGCCGACATCGATTTGAGCTAACGCCCAACCCGCGTCATCTCAAATACGAGTCTTATTCTAAGCCGGAAGCAACCCACTTCCAGCTAAGAATAATTTGGCTACTGAGCATTGTCACCCAGCCCCTCCGGTCTCAAGAGTGTGAGGGGCCACGAGTTGAAGCCGAGCATTGCCTAGCCAACGGATTAATGCGGTTTTGGCATTAGTCCGTTGGCGTAGCAAGCACAGGCTTTAGTGGCCCCGAACTCGGTACAATTTGTTGTTCGCTATTTGATACTGGAACTTTAAACAAAGCGTTAGGTGTATTAAGCCCTCTGTCAAGAGCTTAAATCTTACTACACCAATTCAGGATTAGTGAGCTATCTCAATATCATTTTCACCCTGACAGTTGATT
>NZ_JACAWV010000007.1 GCF_013390595.1 Rhizobium sp. RM
TGGTCTGGATCTGACAAGAGGGGCATTTTTTGTTGTCGGCCTTGCTCCATAATAACTATATCATGATATAGTTATTATGGAGCAAGGCCGACAACAAAAAATGCCCCTCTTGTCAGATCCAGACCAATTCATACCAATCAAATTCGCAGGATTCTGTCGAGCTCGCGACAAAAGCCGCTGTAAAACCATCCGGTTCGGCTGTTTTGGCTACTTTATCCCATTCCAGTCGAATCCACCAAAAAACAGGCGCGCACTCAGCTCTCTATATTTTATATGTTTGCTTCCCTGAAACTCCTCGTATATATCGCGATCGCGACGGGCCTCGCCATTCATGAATGGAATAATATTCTAATAAAAAAGAATATATATACGTAATGATCGGCGCACTAAAGAAATACATTCCTATTATGCACGCAGACCAAAACCAACAAAGCGACCAAGAGGAGAAACAAACAGTGAAGCTGCTCTTGACAAAGCTTTTCATAGGTCAACGAGTGCGATGCGCTCAGGCCGTCCATCCGCCCCCATCGCGACCTTCTCTTTCTCATCGCCTGCGCAGCTTTTTTCGGTCATTACTCCCAAAAGATGGGAATTAATCGAACATCTCCAGAAGATCTGGTCCATCCAGCATACGCGGGCTTGCCAAATCCGTCCAACGTAATGTCAAACATGTGCATGAGGATGTCTTCGCTTTGTCGGATTGGGGATCTTCGAACAAACCGAAGACGGAAAGGTTCACGGACCCTATGACGTGATCCGCGCAAATTTCGACACCGCACAACAGTAGCAATAAGACTGCGGAGAGTATATTCCTCCGCGCACGACAGATTGGCCAGCGCGCTGTTTTCTGTCTCACTGTCGTCGCTTCACCATCGAGATTCCTGACGCCTTGCCGGAGTGGGATTATGACGTATCCTCCCAAGAAGCACGCTCGTGCCATAAAAGGTATGGGCGCTACAGCCCTGTATCTATTTGGATCAACGGCCCGTGGTGAAGGACGATACTCAAGTGACCTCGATCTCTTCATTGATTACGATCCGGCCAAGAAGTTTTCGCTTCTGGAACTGGTTGGCATCAAGCAATTCCTCGAAGAAAAGCTAGCTGTAGAGGTAGACGTCACCACCCGTAACAGCCTCCATCCGATGCTTCGCCGAGACATCGAGCGATCTGCTGTTGGGTATTTTAAAGGTAAAGCGAAAAGTCGCGCCAGTTCAGGCCGAAATACTGGAAGCGACAGAGGACATTCAGACCACCCGTAAGACGCTAGCGGATTTTGAACGGGACTGGCTTCTCAAGCTTGCCGTCCAGCGGGCGTTGGAAATCGTCTCCGAAGCATCGCGGCACATTCCTGACCAATTGCTCGTGATAGCTCCCGATCGTCATCGGGTGAACCCAAGCGCCGCACAAAAGCAACCGCCTTGCTGCGGCAATTAAAACGATTATTTCAGCAGCATCTGAAGCGATAAAGCATCCAGAGGGCGTTTAAAGTAATAACCTTGACCATAAAGACAGCCCTCGTCGCGCAAAAAATCCGCTTGGTCCACCGTCTCTATCCCCTCAGCAATAACATCGATATCGAGCGAACGAGCGAGTTGGATCATGATTGACACGATAGCACTGTCCTTGGATTGGTGAGGCAAGTTTGTCAGAAACGATCGATCAATTTTTATACACGACAAAGGGAATGTTTTCAGCATGCCAAGGCATGAGTAGCCCATTCCAAAATCATCAAGCGCGAGACTGACACCCATATCCTTGATGGCACGCATGACAATGACGGATGCATCAACGTCCTGGATGATCAGTGTTTCGGTGATTTCAATTTCAAGCGATGATGGATCAAGACCGGTCTCGTCGAGCGCGTCCCTGATTTTCGCCACAAGTCCGCTCTGGAACTGCCGAGGCGAGACATTGACCGCCATTTTTACAGGAGCAAGCCCCAATTGACGCCACAACTGCGCCTGTCGGCACGCTTTCTTCAGCACCAACTCCCCGAGCTCGACGATGAGGCCGGTTTCCTCTGCAAGGTCGATGAACTCACCGGGACCGAGCAGCCCTTCGGATGGATGCTGCCAGCGCACCAGCGCTTCCACGCCGAAGATTTCACCTGTATCGAGATTGACCTGTGGCTGATAGTGGAGAACAAACTGATCGGATTCGAGTGCTGCGCGCAGTTCTTCGATACGCGTGAATTTCTTGCGTAGATCCTCCGCCATTTTGGGCGAGAACGTTACGATACTGTCGCGACCAGCGTGTTTTGCTCCATACATGGCAAGATCAGCAGCAGCGACAATTTCCGCAGTTGTCTCGCCATGCTCTGGAAAGAGCGCCATACCCACACTGCAGGTCACCTTCATATCGTAGTTTCCGACACGAACGGGCTTGGAAACAGCAGTCCTTATTTCTTCAAGCCTCGGTTCGAACCCATCTTGCTGGCATTCGAGTACGATGACAAATTCGTCGCCGCCAACACGTACAACGAGATCGCCGCGCTGCAGGACACGAGCAATACGTTCGGCTGTTTTCGCCAACAGCTCGTCGCCCAGACTGTGGCCGAGTGTATCGTTGATCTGCTTGAAATTATCGAGGTCCAGGAAGCCAATCCCGACGGCCTTAGATGCTTTCGATGCACTTTCGAGGATCTCAGGGAGTTTCGTATCCAGAAATCGGCGGTTGGGCAGGCGCGTCAGCATATCGTGGTCGGCAAGGAACAGAATCTGTGCCGCGGCACGCTTTCTATCAATCGCGAGCCCTGCCATGCGTCCCGCGGCTGCTACAAACTCGACAAGCCCGGCATCCGGGTTACGGTCAGGCAGCATACACCAGACAAAACCGTGTGGCGCACCGTCGCTCGCAGGAATTTCGGAACCGAAAACGGATCCTTCGCTTGGGACGGCGATACCGGATGGCTCGTCGACAACCGAGATCGTATCGACAAGATCCAACGAGATCGTGCTTGTTTCAGAGGCGTAGAGCGTGCGCTCGCCTGGCGCGGCATCGTAGACCCGCACGACGCAATTGAGCCCCGATGCCAGACTTTCGATGGCTTCAACAAACTCACCAAGAAAATGGTCGATATCGGTCGCGGCAACGATCATTTGTAGAATACGTGCCTGCGCCTGCAAAAGGCGTTCCGAGGCTTTCTTTTCGGTAATATCGCGAGAAGCACCGACGACACCGACGACATTTCCGTTCGTATCTCGCAAAGGCACCCGCGACATCATCAGCCAGCGATCGACCCCGCCGCGCATCGCACGCTGCTCGAAGCCGAGATCCGGCTCACCGGTACGCATAACGCGTTCTTCAGTGTCCGGGATCAACGCAAGACTTGCGGCTTCGCCATGGATGTCGACATCGGTCAAACCGATAAGTTCTTCGACAGAAGAAAATCCGTTGTTCGTGACGACGGCCCGATTGGCGAACAGGAAGCGCCCTTCCCTGTCCTTTGCATAGATCAGGTCCGGCACGTGATCGATCATGGCTTCAAGCAGTGCATGGCGACCGGAAACTGTTGTCACGCGCTCGGCCGTCACCGGTCCAGAGCTATTGGCATCCACGATAGCGTCTTCACGCCGTGAAACCGACGCCTGATCATCCAAGGTTGATTTCACATCACTGGAACTCACACGCTCCGCCTCACCGCTCACATCATATGGGCCGGATAGTAAGAATACAGGTATTATGTAAATGTGAACAGGCGCTACCAGTTTACGCCTCGAAGGGCGCAAATATTTATAGTTGCAGCAGATTTTGGGGCAACGAATGCGCGAAGCGCGGCAGGAGATCTTCCTGCCACGACCCGTTTGTTAAAGAACCGGTGTGGGGATCGGCTTACCCGCAAAATGCGCGTCGAGGTTGGCAAGAACGAGATCCGCCATTGCACGACGCGTCTGATGTGTTCCGCTACCGACATGGGGAGCAAGCACAACGTTTTCGAACGCAAAAAGGGCCTCTGGTACGCGAGGCTCATCCTCGAACACATCAAGCGCGGCGCCACCGATCACGCCATTCTTAAGAGCCTCGACAAGTGCTCCTTCGTCCACCAGAGAGCCACGGGCTACATTGACGAGGGTTCCCTGCGGACCAAGTGCCTTTAGGACACCGGCATTGACGATGTGGCGCGTGTCGGCGGTTGCGGCAGCCGCAATCACCAGTACGTCGCAGTTGGCCGCGAGTTCCTCGATTGTCGCATGGTATTCATAGGCGACATCGCGCTTGTTTCTGGCGGTATAGGAAATGCGCGCATCAAAGCCTTCAAGGCGTGTTGCAATCGCCTGACCGATACGACCAAGACCGAAGATGCCGTAACGGCGTCCAGTGACACGCGTTGAAAGCCCCATATCGCCTTTCAACCATGCACCGGTCCGGACATGCTGATCCGCACGCGGGAGCTGGCGAGCCTGTGCGAGAATAAGACCGAGTGCCAGGTCAGCAACGTCGGCGGTCAAAACATCCGGTGTATTCGAGACATGGTAACCACGGCGCTTTGCTTCTTTGAGATCAACCTTGTCGAAACCGACGCCGTTGATCGAAACAATCTCGAGGTTTGGCAGGCCGGCGCCAATATCTGCCGGCAGACCGATATGCCCGCCGGTGACGACACCACGGATCGCGGCACCTTTTTCAGCGAGGTATGCCGCTTTGTCTTCCGCTTCGAAGTAGCGATGAACGGTGAATCGTTCAGCAAGCTCCTTCTCCAGGGCCGGGATCAGCGGGCACAATTGCAAAATTTCGGTTGTCATCAGTCTTCCTTTTGCGCCGATGTTACTTCACATCGGCCTTTACGAATTGCCGGAGTTCCGGCGTTTGCGGATTGGCAAAGAGTTCGGCGGAGGGCCCCTGCTCCCAGATCGTGCCCTTGTGCATAAAGATGGTCTGAGTTGCAACGCGACGGGCAAACGCCATTTCATGGGTAACGAGGATCATCGTCATCCCATCCTTGGCGAGGTTTTCCATGACCGTCAGAACCTCTTCAGTCAGCTCTGGATCGAGCGCGGATGTGACCTCATCAAAGAGCATCACCTTGGGACGCATGGCGAGCGATCTTGCGATCGCAACGCGCTGCTGCTGACCACCCGACAACTGGTCCGGATAGGAATCGAACTTCTCCGAAAGGCCAACAAGCTGCAGCACTTCGCGGGCGATCGTCTGTGTTTCCGATTTCGCGACATCCTTGACGATGCGGGGGGCGAGCATGATGTTTTCGCCAACCGTGAGATGCGGGAAGAGATTGTAGCTCTGGAACACGATCCCGACGTCAGTGCGCAACTTGCGCAGTGCCTTGGCGTCCTCGCCAAGTGCGTGACCTGCTATTTCAATGCGGCCGGAATTGATTTTTTCCAAACCGTTCATGCAGCGCAGGAGCGTACTTTTTCCAGAGCCCGAACGGCCGATCAGAGCAAAGACCTCACCGCGACCGACAGAGAGCGAAACACCCTTGAGCACTTCGAGCGCACCGAAGCTCTTGTGAACGTTTTCAACGATTACTTCCGGCATGAAGCCTCCTTTCCAGCCAACGAGAGAGCTGGGACAACGGGTAGCAGACGATGAAATAAAGAACCGCAACGGCAACAAAGACGCGGAAGGGCTGGAACGTAGCGTTGTTGATCAACTGCCCCGCTCTTGCCAATTCGACGAAACCGATGATCGATGCGATTGACGTATTCTTGACGACCTGGACGGCAAAGCCGACGGTCGGGGGTAAGGAGATGCGCATGGCCTGCGGAAGGATGACGTATCGGTACTGCTGTGCCCTTGTGAGCGCCAGCGATTCCGAGGCCTCCCATTGTTGCTTTGGCACTGCCTGGATACAGCCACGCCAGATCTCTGCAAGGTAGCCTGATGCATAAACCGTCATGGATGCGCCGGCCGCAATCAGGGGCGGCAACTCAAATCCTGCAAGGCTCAGCCCGTAGTAGGACAAGAACAGGATCATCAGTACCGGTATGCCCTGAATGATCTGGATGTATGTACCGGCGGCAAAACGTAGAGCCTTGATGTCGGACGTACGGGCAAGAGCAATCAGGAAGCCGACAATGCCTCCACCGACAAGTGCAAGGATCGTCAAGAGTACGGTCCATTGCAGGGCGGTCAGAAGGAATCCGAATTCGCTCAGACCAAAAGTTCTAAGTGTCATGACTGCACCTCCGGCAAAGCGGACATCGTCCTTCGGGCAACACGGCGGCCAAACAGCCACATGCCAACAAGGGCAAGGACAAGCCGCAGGCAAAGAGCGAGCGCGAGATAGATGAGTGTGGCGACGATGTAGACTTCGAAGGAACGGTAGGTCTGCGATTCCACGAAGGCCGCAGCGGCTGCAAGTTCATGGGTCGAAATCGCCGAGCAGATGCTGGATGCCAGCATCATCAGGACAAACTGACTGCAAAGCGACGGATAGACCTTGGCGATCGCCGGGACAATGATGACATGGCGGTAGATCTGGAATTTTGTAAAACCCAGAGCCTCACCTGCCTCGATCTGCGACTTGTGGACAGCCTCGATGCCGGCCCGGATAATCTCGGTTGAATAGGCAGCGAGGTTGATCGTCATGCCGATCAGGGCAGCCGTGTCAGCACCGACACGAAACCCTAGCCCCGGCAGGCCGAAATAGACGATAAAGAGCTGCACGAGGAAAGGTGTATTGCGAATGATCTCGACGTAGGCATCCACAAGTACGCGGACGATACCGCCATTTATGGAGCGCAGTGAGGCCAGAAGAATACCAAATGCACAGCCGAGCACGATCGACAGGACCGACAGCTTGATCGTCAGCCATATGCCGTTCAGGAGCTCGTTTTGATATTGGGCGAGAGCGCCAAATTGAAACGTATAGGACATGCACCACTCCGTTGACATTTCCCGGCCCGCCGAAAGTTTTTATCCGGCGGGCACGCTGAAAGGCTCAATCAGAAGTTCGGCAGTTGCGGCATTGCGCGACCAGTCCACTTCATCGAAATACGGTCGAGGTCACCGGACATTTTCATGAGGTAGATGGACGTGTTGAGCCACTGACGAAGTTCGAAATCTTCGATTTTCGTGGCCATCGAATTGCCCTGCTGGAAGAACGTAAATCCGACCTGCAGCCCGGCCTCGGGACGTTGCTTGATAATCGCTTCACCTACTGTCGATGGCAACGCAACCGCGTCAACCTGTCCGGCGAGAAGAGCCTGCGCGCTGGTGGAGTCGTCTTCGTAAACGACAACCTCGAGACCTTCGACGTTAGCCTTGCGAAGAGCGGTTTCCTGCGACGAACCACGGTTCACCGAAACGCGCTTGCCCTTCAGGCTCTCCAGATTTTCAAACTTCTGATCCGGACCGGAAATGATATCCATATTGAAGGCGCTGTAGGGCTGCGTGAACATGACGGTTTTCGCACGTTCACCGGTTGGAGCCAGTGTCGCCACCAGGAAATCGACCTTGCCCGTCTGGAGGGCCGGAATACGTGCCGGCGGCGTCAGCGGAACGAGTTCAACGGGTAGATTGAGGTATGTCCCGATGAGGTTAGCAACATCAACGTCATAACCGGACGGGTTCCCCTTCTCATCAACCATACCCATTGGCGGCGCGCCTGTCAGAACACCGATCTTCACCGAACCGCGCGACATGATATCGCTGATAGAGACGGCGTGCGCCGATGTCGTCGCAGCAAACGACGCGGCCGCAACACCAACTGCAATCGTGACGTTCTTCAAAAATCTCGAAATACTCATGGTTTCTCCTCCAACCCTGAAAGCCCCGTCCAACCATCGAACGGCGCCAAGAAAGACCGGCAAAATGTTCTCGATAACATCGAGGCTTCCTTCGCCATAAAACTCCTCCCAAGCGGACGAAAAGATGTGAAATAAGCGAATAACTCCCGATTTCAGCCCGTTTCCGACACGATATCGATTTTCCTCCAATCAACACCCTTCCCCGTTCTTGGCACGATGAATAATGCATGTTATCGGTATCATTGCAAGTACGAACTCAGCTATCAAGCTCTGTTAAATTTCGGGAGGAACCATGTACACGCGCTCAGCCATTTTCGAAGGCACAATTCACCCTGGACGAGAAGACGAGTTTTTCCGCATCGTGGAAGAGCGTCTTTTGCCGGTTTGGAAGAGGATGCCGAATGCACAGGCAGTCCGGGTTATGCGCACCCAGCGCACAGATCCGGATGCAGCACCGATCATCATGGTTCAGGAAATTGACTATCCCTCGATGGAGGCAGTCGAGGAGGCACTCGTGTCCCCGGTCAGACTGGAGGGCCGTGTCCTGACGGATGAGATGATGAGCATGTGCGACGGGCGGTTCTATCACCTCGTTTATAGCCGCGTCGCATAAAAACCGGTGCACGTTGCGTCTGCATAATCCGACGTGACGTGCTTTCTCCCTTAGTCTTCGTGTATGTCTAGCCGAAAGTCGTTTCATATTCGGGAGACATGCCTTGGTGGAGCACACGCCCTTGGCCGCTGCGACAGTCGCATCCAAAAAAGCAACGATGAATGACGTCTCGAAACTTGCTGGCGTCTCGAAGATGACCGTGTCCCGCGTGCTTGGCGATCCCTCGCTCGTCTCTGAAGAGACCCGGCTGAAGGTGATGAAGGCCATTGAAAAGCTCGGATACGTCCCGGACCGGATTGCGGGCTCGCTTTCGTCGCGACGGACGAATTTCATCACCGCCATCCTGCCGACACTGACGAACTCAAACTTTGCTGACAGCGCACAGGGTCTTGCCAATGCCTTGCGCGCTGCAGATTATCAGTTGCTGATCGGTTACACGATGTACGACCTGCAGGAGGAGGAACGCGTTATCAAGACAATGATGGAGCGCCGGCCAGACGCAATCGTTGTCGCTGGCACTGTCCATACAAAGGCCGCGAGTGAAGTTCTCGTGCGTGCGGGCATTCCGATCGTCGAAATCTGGGAGGTGCCGGAGCACCCTATCGATCACGCTGTCGGCTTTTCCAACTACGAGGTTGGAAGAACGGCGGCCAGGCATCTCATGTCGCTCGGCTTTACCCGCATCGGTGCTTTAGGCTCAAGGGCAGACGGCGATGTCAAGGATTGGCGTGGTGAGGCGCGTCTGCTTGGATTTGGCGCGGCATTGCGCGAGGCTGGCCTTTCCGACGAATTCATAACACGCGAGGGCCATGCACCGGTTTCTTACGACCACGGTGGCAAGACGCTTGGTGTCCTTCTCGAAAAGGCACCGGACATCGAGGCCGTTTTTGCGGTATCTGATATTTCTGCCGTTGGCGCACTCATGGAATGTCACCGCCGCGGCATAGATGTTCCCGGCAGGATTTCGATCCTCGGGTTCGGCGACTTCGATATCGGCAGACAGTGTTTTCCCGCAATCTCGACGATCCGCGTCGATGCCCAGACGATCGGTCGCAGGGCTGGTGAACTGCTTTTATCCATTCTGGAGCCGGAGAAAGATGCGACAGCCCCGGAAAACGCCCGTATCGATGTTGGCTTCGAATTGATCATTCGGGATACAACCAAGCGCATTGCCGGTTGAGGCGCGCTCCCGGTCTGTCCATCTTGCAATAGACAGACCGCATCGCATGCGATTGGCGTCTTAACGCGCACCCCATGTGTCGGTGAGACGATAACCTTCCGGCCATGGATCGGAAGGATCGAGCATGTGCTGATGGATTCCCGTCACCCAGCCGCGGCCTGAAATCTCAGGCAGGACGGCCTTGCGATCACCGACCGTCGTTTCGCCGAGAATGCGCCCGCTGAAGGTTGAGCCGATGACGGAGACGGCGGTCAGGGTCTCACCCTGCTTCATTTCCCCACGTGCGTGGAGCACGGCCATGCGTGCCGAAAGCGCGGTGCCTGTTGGTGAGCGGTCAACCTTGCCCGGTTGAATCGCAACCGCAGCTCCTGCCCTCAATCCTTCTGCAGTTCGCTCCACCCGACCTGCAAAAAGGCAAAACGAAAAATGCTTCCAGTCGGGATTTTCCGGATGGCTGAAGCCAAGCGATCGGTTCGCGGCATTGGTGATGCGGACGCCGAGCCGGGCGATATCATGCGCCTCGTCAGGTTTGAGACTAAACCCCAGCGCCTCTGCATCTACGATTACGAAGCTGTCGCCGCCATATGCTGTGTCGACAGTCAAGGTTCCAAGTCCCTCGACGTCAAGTTTCGCATCCAGCCGATCGGCAAAACTCGGCAGGTTCTGAACGAAGATCCGCTCTGCCTTACCATTTTTGCACTCGGCACGGACCCGGACAAGTCCGCCCGGTGCTTCGAGCACCATGTGTGTTTCCGGCTCCTGCATCGGCACAATCCCGCCATCGAGAAGCACGGTCGAGACACAGATCGAGTTCGACCCGGACATGGGCGGCGTATCTTCCGGTTCCATGATAATGAATGCGGCATCCGCATCGCGGTGCTTTGGCGGAACCAGAAGGTTGACATGGCGGAAGACACCGCCGCGCGGCTCGTTCAACACGAAATTGCGCAGTGTCTGGTCGCGGGCAATAAAACGGCTCTGCTCCCAAATGGTGTCGCCAGGCGGCGGCAGAACGCCCCCAACGATGACATCACCCACTTCGCCTTCCGCATGAGCGGAGATCACGTGAACGGTTTTTATGCTTCGCATGAGAAATTCCTTATGAAAGCCAGGTCGGAAGAGAAACGTTGGCGCGTCCTGTCAACGCCGCATCGACGCATTGAGCAAGAGATCCGAACCGGACGGCACGACCGCTGAGGCCTGGACCGTAATGCGCATATTTCCCGGAATTGGTCATCAGGGCGCGTGTCTTCGTTGGGAAAACCGGTTCCGATATCGAGCACCAACAGAGATCGGGAAGGACCTGGATACCGCTTTCCACGAGCCGCTGGAACGTGCCCTCATCTTTTGCCGCATCGATTACCTGTTGGCCTGCGGTGACGATCACTGCGACACCCGCATGGTGCTTTCGGCCGGCAAATGCATCCGCGAGCGCACGGCACTCGGCAAGCGAGGCATGCGGACTGCCGATCGCCACGAGCTGAACGTCCTCCGGCCCTTCATTCAGCAACCTCCAGGCAGCGGCCATGTCACGATCGGTAATCGTCACGAAATCGGCCCCCGCAATGGGTGCGAGCGAGGCTTCGGGGGTGACCCCCTCGATATGGAGCATGGGTGATGCCGATGTTGTTCCAAAGGCCGCACAAAGCGCCTTGAGATCGTCCTTCGACGGGCGTCCTTCACTGAGGCCACGAAGGACGGGGATACAATCGGGCGCAGCCTTGCCTGCGAGATAACCGACGAGCGGCCAGAACGCGTCATCGATGTTGGCTGGCAGGGAGACATCGATAATGCGCTGAGGACGCCGGTTCTCCTCCAGATAGACGCCAGAGAGCGGGGCACGTCCGGTTAGTGCGATACAGAGATCTAGAAAATCCGGATGCTTGGCGGTACGTGCGCCCAGCACGGTATTTGCAAAGATGACGGCATTCGATTCCGCCCAGGCGATTGATTCACCCATCCTTGGGGCACTGTCGAGGAGATAGGGTGAGCAGGTAAAAGTCGGACGGCAACCCATGCGGACGTAGGCGTCGGCCAATCGCGCCGCAGGATCGCCGAATGTCGTCGGCACGCCCTGCGACTGCCAATTCGACTTGTCGACGGAAATCGCATTCATGGTTGTGGGCACGCGGACTTTCGCGCCCATTTCGGCCATCTTCTCCGCGAAGGTTAAGTTGGCAGGGCTCGCATAAATACAGCCGTCGATGTGCCCCTGGGTCACGTCGACAAGACCTGTGGCCCCTTGCTGTGCAGCCATGGCAACAATGATGCGCATCGCCTGTTGAACGGCAACCCCATCGCGGCCATCGAGCATGGCACCGTCGTCTGTCGCGAGGTCAAGCTCGCTCGTTGCTGGCGGCGCTAGAGGTAGCGAGAATTCACCACCTGATATGGAATGACCGTCAATCCGGACTTTCCCTACACCAGAGAATTTATCGAAACTCTGCTGATCGAGGCGCACGACCGGCATGGGGCTGCCGAACATTTCGCCAGCGATCAGCGCACCAAGCGTCAGGACGTCTTCGGCTTCGCAAAATACCAGTGCAGCAGGCCCGCGGCCGGTGAGGATCAGATCGAGCAGGACCCCCGAGCCTGTGCATGAGCCGCGGCTCGTGGGCATGAAAAGGATGGCGCCCGTAAGGCTCTCGTCATGCAGCGGATGATGCACATCGATGACCTTGCCGGTGGCTGGATCGACACCACCCCAGAAGCTGAGCGCTTCGGTTGTCGCAATGACCCGACCTTCCGCTGAGCCTCGAAGAATACTTTGTGCAGCAACAATATCTGAAGTGCGCGCGACCATCGAAATGCTCCTGTCAAAAACGCTGCGGCGAGAATGGCGCCAGATCCACCGGTGGCTTTTGGCCGGTCAGCAGGTCTGCAACAATGCGAGACGTACCCGCCGATTGTGTCAGGCCCAGATGTCCGTGGCCGAAGGCATAGACAACACGGTCTGACTGCCGTGCATGACCGATTGCAGGAAGGCTATCTGGCAAGGACGGACGGAACCCCATCCATTGCCGGCCGCCATCCGATTTCAGCCCAGGAAGGAAAGCCTTGGCCTTATTCAAAAGGGCTTCCGAGCGTGCAAAATTGGCCGGCAGTTCCAGCCCGCCGAGTTCCACTGCGCCTCCGACGCGGATGCCACTCGTCAGTCTCGTGACGACAAAACCGTGCCCGCCAAAGGTAATCTGCGTACGAAGGTCAAATGCCGCGCCTGGCAGCGTGGTATTATAGCCCCTCTCGGTTTCGAGCGGTATTTTTTCGCCAAGGGAACGGGCAATTCTATGGGAGAAAGCACCTGCTGCAACGACGGCCTTTGCGGCTCTCAACTTGCGTCCATCCAGGCCTGTGGCCTCGACCCCTTCACCCTCTATACGAAGGCTAGTGACGTCAAGCTTTTCAATCGTGCCGCCGGTGGCACGGAAATGTTCGGCGAGAGCAAGTGTGTAGAGTTCAGGGTCTGCGATTGAATACCAGCCTGGTGTAAAGGTACCGCTGATAAACCTTGGTGCAATACCCGGTTGGATTTCGGCCATCTGTTCAGCATTGAGGTGCCTGAATTCAATGCCGTGGCGGGTTCGTGCCTTCCATCCGGCCAATGAAGCTTCAAACTCAGCCTCGCTTTCATAGACCTGAAGGTTTCCCTCCTTGCGCAGCATGGAGATTGTGCCTGTTTTTCTCAAAAACGGTTCAAGCTCAGCTCTGGAGAGATCCATTATTGCCGTCTGCGCGGCGGTAGAATGCTCGACCCGCGAGGCAGCGCATGCCCGCCAGAACCGCAACATCCACGGTGCGATTTTCAGAGCATAGGCCGGTGGAACACTAAGTGGCCCAAGGGGGTCCATAAGCCATTTAGGAGCCTTCCACAAAATACCTGGCGAGGCGAGCGGCAGAATATCCGTGAAGGCAAACGCACCGGCATTCCCAGCGGAAGCACCGGCGGCAGGCCCCTGCCTGTCAACGACGATGACGGAAAGGCCGCGTGCCTGTGCGGCGATTGCCGCAGACAGGCCAACGACACCAGCCCCAATGACGAGAACATCGGGACTGGCCATTAACGGACGCTCGCGAGGAACTTCTGTGTTTCTGCCTGTTGAGGTGACCCGAAGAGCTGCTCGGGCGTTCCAATCTCAGCCATGACCCCTTGATGGAAAAATGCGACACGGTTCGACACATCGCGCGCGAAAGCCATTTCATGGGTGACACAGATCATCGTCATCCCCTCTTCAGCAAGCATTTTCAAGGTATCGAGCACCTCGCCCACGAGCATCGGATCCAGTGCCGATGTCACCTCGTCGAACAGCATGTATTCCGGCGACATCGCAAGTGCGCGGGCGATTGCCATTCGCTGCTGCTGTCCGCCAGACATCCTGTTCGGATAGACTTTCAGTTTCTCGCCGAGACCGACATGGGTGAGTTGCTTGACTGCAATCTCTTCTGCCTGCTCTTTCGAAATCCCGAGCACTTTTCGAGGTGCCAGCATAACGTTTTCCAGGACCGTCAGGTGGGGAAAGGCGTTCCACTGCTGGAACACGATGCCGACCTTACGGCGCAGCCTGTTCAGGTCCGTCGTCTTGGCGTGAACCTCGGTCCCGTCAATAACGATCTTGCCGCTGTCGATCGGTTCGAGACCGTTGATGCAGGTGAGAAGTGTCGATTTTCCAGAGCCGGAGCCACCGATGATGGTGACCACCTCGCCTTTGCTGACGGTGAGGTTGATCCCCTTCAGAACTTCCAGTGGGCCGAAGGATTTGCGGACGTTTTCGATCTCAATCATTGGGGGACCACCGTCTTTCGAGATACCCGCCGAACCGGGCGATGGGGAAGCTGATAATAAAGTAGATGGCACCGCAAATCAGAAGGATTGTAAGCGGTTCCTGGAGGCGGGTGACAAGGATTTGCGACGCCCGCAAAAGCTCGATCAGGCCGAGCCACAGCACAAGTGCAGAATCTTTCATGACACCGAGTGTCAGACCGATCCACGACGGGAGTGACACGCGGGTTGCAAGCGGCAGGACGATATAACGCATGTCCTGCGACCACGTCATGCCGAGAGATCGGCAGGCACGCCTTGTATTGGACGGCACTGAGGAAATACCGCCGCGGACGATCTCTGTGCAATAGGCTGCGGTGTAAAGCGACAGCACGACACAGGACGTGGTGAAAGGCGGCCAGCCAAGCTTGGCGATCGACTGAAACGCATTGCCGAGCACGAGTTGGATGAGCAGCGGCACAGAGCGGAACACATCAAGCACGAAGGTCAAAGGCAATGACCAATATGCACCGAGCTGAACGCGGATAATACCGAAGATAATCCCCATGACCGTACCTGCCGTAACGGCAACTGCCGTAACGGCAAGGGTCATTCCTGCCCCTTTGGCAAGAAAGGCGAGATCACTCCAGGTGAGAGCGGTTTCGAACATGGCTCACCTCTCTCAGTAACGGAACAGACGCCATGCCAGAACCCTGGCGGCGAGCGTGACGATCTTGGCAATCACGTAGTAGATGACTGCTGCAAGTGCGAAAAATTCGAAGGTGCGGAATGACTTGGCATTCAGCGCCTGGGTAACACCCGCAAGGTCGGTATTCATTCCCACAGTCACGCCAAGCGAGGTCATGAGGATTGCCCAAACCATCTGGTTGGTGGCCGGCAAGAACGCGACGCGCAGCATTTGGGGCAAAATGATCAGCCGGAAGGTTTGCATCGACGTCATCCCAAGCGATCGGCCAGACCTGGTCTGGGTATCCGGGATAGCTTTCAAAGCACCGCGGAAATTCTCCGCGAGATATCCGGCATTGTTGAAGGCGATGCCAACGAGCAGAGCCGTGTATGGGCTGAGGTGGATGCCGAAGTTACCAAGGCCGAAATGCGCCATGTAGATCTGGAACAAAGCCGGCGTGTTGCGGGCAATTTCGACCCAGGTTGCGGCAAACGCGCCAAGGGCACGATTTTCCGATAACCGGAACAGGGTGAGCATGATTGCGCAGGCCAGTCCGATCACCATGGACAGGATCGCGACCTGGAGCGTCACCACCGCACCGTCCAAGAGCTGCGGCAAAGCCTTAAGCGCCTGGTTCCAGTGGAACGTGTAATTAAACATAACCGTCTCACCTTTCAGAAACGATCAACGGCGCGATCATGTCGATCGCGCCGTTTCAAAAAGTCCTGATTAGCGATAGACGCCGTTAACCGCGAGCGACGGCGCTTCGCCGCCCACCCACTTCTCGTAAAGCTCGGCGTAACGACCTGTACGTACCTGCTGGTTGATGAACAGGTTCAAGTAGTTGATGAGGCCGTATTCGTCGCGGTTGGTGAAAAGCGCAACGTAGTCGATATCGTAGGGCGCCTTACCGACAACGGAGATACCCCCGAATTTGCCGCTCTTGACGTTGGATTGCGCGACAGTCGATGTGGAAACCGTTGCGTCGATCTGACCCTGGCTCAGCGCAAGGAAGACATCGGCTTGCGTCTGATAGGGACGGAACTCGCCAACACCCCACTCCTTGACGGAGTTCTCAAGTGCAATTGCTTCAAACGTACCTGCGGTGGCACCGACTGTCTTGCCCTTCATGTCTTCGAAAGACTTGATACCGGACTTGTCGTTGGCAGTAACAGCCATTTCGAATGCGAAGTACGGAACGGTCATACCGACAGTCTTCGCACGCTCCAGCGTATCGGACGTCGATGCGACGCCCACATCGACACGCCCAGACATCAGAGCCGGAATACGCTCTGGGAAGGGTGTTTCGACGATTTCGGCAGTAACGCCGAGCGCCTTGGCAAGATCGTTGCAGTAATCGACGTCGAAGCCTTCCGGATTGTTGTTCGCGTCACGCGAACCCATCGGCGGGAAATCGAGCACAACAGCGCAACGCAGCGTACCCGAGGAAATGATGTCGTCGAGCTTGTCGGCCTTGGCCGGTGTCATGGCGGATGCGGCGGCCAGCAGGCCGGCGAAGATGACCGTTTTTCTCATTCTTGATTTGCTCCCAGCAATTGGTCTGCCCTTGAAGGCAAGGACACTATTTCCTCAAGAATACGAGAAATCAACATAAAAAATACAACACGTATACAAAAAGAATTTTTGCACCTGCGAACAAAACGCGGACGCCTGCACGAACAAACAGAACTAACGCTCTGAAAACAGACATGCTTCCCTGCGGCTGGACCAGCGGCATGCCGTTTGTCCATCAGACTTTCTAACCATGCCAACGACACATCCGCTGCGAGGAACGTTTGCCTCCCGAAAATCGCACGTTGCATCCCAGTTAGCTTTGTATACTTTATGTATCCAGAAAGACACGAAAGACATTCCAGAGGTAACAATGACAGGTCAAACGAATCTCACGATCGCTTCCCTTGGCGAACGGGTTGAGGCGATTTTTCTGAAGGCCGGACTGAACGCGATCCAGGCCGGGGCTCTGGCAAGGGTTATTGTCGCGGGAGAGCGAGATGCCTGCAAATCTCATGGTATTTTCCGGATTGAAGGCGCGCTGCGCACCGTGAAGGCCGGAAAGGTCAAGCCGGACGCCGTGCCGGAAATACTGCCCGATGAAGGTACCGCGATCGTCAAGGTCAACGCCCGGGGCGGCTTTGCCAATCCCGCTTATGAACTTGGGCTTCCTGTCCTGGTGGAGCGTGCGCGCCGGCTTGGCGTCGCAGCGCTTGCGATCAACGACTGCACGCATTTCTCGGCTTTATGGCCAGAAGTCGAGGGATTGACGACGAACGGCCTCGCCGGTCTTGTCATGTGCCCAAGCTACGCAACCGTCGCACCGACCGGAGGCAACAAGCCGCTTCTTGGAACCAACCCGTTCGCGTTCGGGTGGCCGCGTAAGGATCAGCCACCCTATGTCTTCGACTTTGCCACCTCTGTTGCGGCACGCGGTGAGATCGAATTGCACCGGCGGGCGGGCAAGCAACTGCCAGAAGGATGGGCCATCGATCGCGATGGTAACCCTACGACGGACCCGGATGCCGCCCTCGACGGCTCGATGCTGCCTTTTGGCGGACACAAGGGGTCCGCAATCGGCACGATGATCGAACTTCTCGCTGGCATCATGATTGGCGACCTGACAAGTCCTGAGGTCCTCGACTATCTCGGCACAACCACGCTCGCACCGTTCCACGGTGAATTGATCATTGCCTTCTCGCCGGAAGCCTTTGCAAAGGGCCGCCCCGGAGATCCGTTCCAGCGCGCGGAAATACTTTTCGAAGCGATCGTCGGACAAGGCGCCCGCCTCCCGTCAGGCCGCCGTTTCGCCGCTAGAGCCAAATCCGAAAGCGAAGGGATCACATTGACCGAAGCAGAGCGATCGAGCCTCGATCACCTTCTCGAAAAAGGTCTAGATGCGGTCTCCTGACCGCTTACCTCGCAAAAACGAAGGGCCCGCATGACGGGCCTTTTTTTGCGCGACGATATTAATGGGGCCTCGGCACGGCACTGTCCGTGACAACCTGCCTGGGACTTAGCTAAACAGCCTTGACGTTCGTCATGCCAAATGGCCCCGGACCGAAGCCCGGGGCCATAAAGCGAAGAGAGCGATCAGCTGGCAATCAGGCTGCCTTGCAGGCCTGCACTGCACCGGGAAGCTTGCTCCAGTCGGCATACCAGCTGTTGAACAGCTTGAACTGTGCCTCTACGTAGCCACGCTGGCTGTCGGACAGAACATCCGTTTCGTTGAAGTGCAGCGAATACTCCTTGTCTCCCTTCAGCACCATCATGCGCTTGAAGTAGAGAACGAGATCTGGGCCTTCGTCGAACGACGACAGTACGGCCAGTGCCTGCTCTAGTTCGAGCGCACGTGCGCGCGCATCGGCATCGCCCTTCGCTGCAGCCTGCGACAGATTGCAAAGGTGGATGACTTCCTTCGGAAGAACGTTACCGATACCGGTGATCGCACCCGTCGCACCGCAATTGACGAAGCCGTGGAAAACGGCCGTATCGACGCCGATCATCAACGTAACCTCATCGTCACGGCTGGTGATGTTTTCGGCGGCATAACGCATGTCTGCCGGGCCACCGAATTCCTTGAAGCCGAGGAGGTTCTTGTGTTCTGCGCGCAGCGCGAAGAAAAGATCGGCGCGCGTTGCAAAACCATAATAGGGGCTGTTGTAGATCACAGCAGGAATTTCAGGGGCGGCAGCAAGGATCGCCTTGAAATGTGCTTTCTGAGCGGAAATGACCGAACCGCGCGACAGAACGCGAGGGATGACCATCAGTCCCTTCGCGCCAACCTTCTGTGCGTGCGCTGCATGGGCCACTGCGGATGCCGTGTTGACGGCACCGGTTCCGACGATCACCGGAATGCCTGCCTTCACCAGGCGTTCCACGCCTTCCATGCGCTGTGCATCGGTCAGAAGCGGCCAGTCGCCCATCGAACCGCAGTAAACAACCGCAGACATGCCGTCCGCGATCAGTTCCTTGCCCTTACGGACGAGCGCGTCGAAGTCAGGGGTACGATCGTCCTTGCAGGGCGTCATCAGCGCAGGGATCACACCAGAAAAAATGCTGGCCGTCATTACAAGCTCCTCATCAATGTCTGTTCGTGGCTACGGGCGCGCGCCTGCGCCACCCTTTCGAAGGACACATTATCGTCTTGTATTTTATTTGTCGACAAGAAATCGACAAGTCAGAGCGATATTTCCAGACGATCTTCACGCACCAGCAATTTCTGCACTTGCCGCACAATTTGCTCGGCATGCTCACGGGCAAGTTTCTCTGAAAGAACAATGTCGCGCGCGGCGATCGCGGCAATCATTTCATCATGATCTTCCACGTACCGTTTCGGGAGCCGGTCTTCGTAAGACTGGTAATAAAGCCGCAGGATGCGTCGTCCTTCATCAAGCAGGCGCTTGAACAGCGTGATGAAATACGGATTACGGCCAGCTTCGGCGATTGCAAGATGGAGGGCTGCATTGGTCGATATCATTGCAAGCGCGTCTTGCTTTTCGACCGCTTTAGCAAACTCCGCCTGGTGTGCGCGGATACCGACGAGATCCTCTGGCCGATGATACTGGGCGGCAAGCTGCGTGGTGACGCGATACATCAGCACCAACGCATCGAAATAGGTATGCATGTTGAGAAAATCGATGTTCGACACCATTGTCGACCGGTTCGGCAGGGTATCGATCAACCCCTCACCGGAAAGGCGAACCAAGGCCTCCCGAATGGGTGTCCTGGACATTTTGAACCGCTCGGCAAGTTGAACTTCATCGATAGGACTACCTGGCGGCAGCACCAGATCTAGAATTTCGTCGCGCAGCAGATCGTAGACCATCTTTACGCCAGAGCCGCGCTTGCGCTCGGCAGAAGCACCAGTATCCGTCATCTTTGAATCCTTTTTGTCGACATAAAGTGTACGATCATATTTTTTTGTTATCAACGCTGACGACGCGCTCTTCACCGCTTATGGTGAAACAATCATGCGGCACAAATAAAAAACCGTCGCGAAATTATCCGCAACGGTTGTTTTTTATTCGGAAAATGTCGGTTTGTGGCGATCAGGTCCGCAGGCCGGTTGCAACAACCGAAATCTTGAAACCGCCATCGAGGGTCGGGTCGAACGAAGCACCCATCACGACGTCGGTTTCTTCGCTGACAGCTTCACGGACAAGCGTCATTGCTTCGTCGATCTCGTAAAGGGTCAAGTCGTTACCGCCCGAAATAGAAACGAGCGCCCCGCGCGCTTCTTTCAGGGAAGGCTCGCCGAGCAGTGGATTGGCGATCGCAGCAGCTGCTGCCTCAGAAGCGCGCTTCTCGCCCTTGGCTTGCGCCGTCCCCATCAACGCACGTCCACCGTTCTTCATGACATATCGGACGTCTGCGAAGTCGAGATTCACCAGACCTTCGCGCAGGATCAAATCGGTAATACACCTGACACCGAGTGAAAGAACCTTATCCGCGGTCTTGAGCGCATTTTCGAATGTCGTTCCCGCATCCGCAATTCGCAAAAGGTTCTGGTTGGGAATGACGATCACGGTATCGGCGGTATTGAGCAGATTTGAGAAACCGTACTCTGCTGCCCGCATGCGACGAGCGCCTTCGAAACTGAATGGCAGCGTGACGACACCGACCGTCAGGATGTTTTTGGCACGGCAAGCTTCGGCAATCACCGGCGCAGCACCTGTCCCCGTGCCGCCACCCATACCTGCGGTGATGAAGCACATGTCGTAGCCGCTCAGGTGATCCATGATTTCGTCAAGGGAATCGAGAGCAGCCTGCCGGCCTACCTCCGGATCGGCACCGGCGCCGAGACCGCCTGTCAGTTCCGAGCTGAGCTGGACCAAGCGAGGCGCATTGGTTTTCTTCAGCGCCTGCGCGTCCGTGTTTGCTGCAATGAAATCAACGCCACCGATACCTTCGGCGATCATGTTGTTGATTGCGTTCCCGCCACCTCCACCGACGCCGACAACGGCGATATTGGGCGTATTGCGGGCAATAGAGGCGTGCGGGGACTGGCTCATCGTCTGGTTCTCTTTTCTAAGTCTTCTCGATTCCGGCGCGTTCGGGCCGGAATGCCTGCGGAAAAAGGCGAAAGTCCGGTAGCAGGCATGTTTCTCCGACCACTTCCCCCGGATGAAAACCAAACCGAATCAACTGCTTCGCTTTCGCAGTTGATAGCCCAAAACCGAGAATGTTTACACTCCATTCACCATGTTTCTCTCAAATTGGAACGACCTGCCGTGAAAGGTGTTTGCCTCTTGCCGAGACTAGAGAGCACACAATGGAGGCAAGCATATGTTGGCGAACATTCTCCAGCACGGAAACGATTTGATGGTGAAACAGCCCAAGGTGCTGATCGTCGAAGACGAGTTCCTGATTGCAATGGACATTGAAGATTCCATTCTCCAGGCGGAAGACGACGCCGATGTAATCGGCATTGCCAACCGCCTCGACCAAGCTGTCGCACTCGGTCGTGACGCCGACATCGCCTTTGTGGACGTGAACCTGGCGGACGGTCAAACAGGTCCAGAGATCGCCAAGCGCCTGTCTGACGACGGAGTGATCGTCATTTTCATGACGGCAAATCCAGAAGTGGTTGTTAATCTCGGGATCGGCGCAGGCGTTATTACAAAACCTGTTCCCTTCGACGCCGTCGAACAATGCCTGGCTTATGCAGTCGCCAAACGGAATGGCACACGTGCGGTCACACCTATCGGTATGATGGCATTCGATTGAATATGTCTTGAGAAACAAAAAAGCCTGCCGCGGGAGGAGGTGCGACAGGCTTTTTAAAAAGGTCGAACAGCGAGTTGGGAGGAGGTAACCGCTGTTCAGTGGGCGCCTCTGGGAGGAGGTAGAGACGACCCGTTCACCAAACGGACTGGGAGGAGGAGTGTCCGTCTGATGATCTTAAGATAGCATTTTCTTGCGCGTTTCCTAGGCACAACTACGCAGCACAGACATGCACAATACGCATAACTCGATCAACGCGCAGGCCCTGGAAATGCAAAAACGCCCGCAAAGCGGGCGTTTCAAACATCATCTGATATGATCGTACCTTAGATCAGATACCGACGGCCTGGCGCGCGACACTAGCGATCTGGCTGCGATCGATACCCAGATCGTGCAGTTCACGAGTGCTCATACGGCCGAGTTCGTTGACGGTCTGACGATATTTGCGCCAGTTATTGAAGGAGCGTGCTACGTTCATGACATTACCCTTTCCTGAGGTTTGGTGACGTCAGTAACGTTTTCGTTCCGGCGTCCTTTGATGACCCCTATATGCTCGCTTTCGCGGCGATTTAACAGGCAGATTACGTCAACACACCCATGCGCTAAATGCAGAGGTCATTGCGAATCCCATGCGGAGGACTACCGGTTCGCCAATTTTTCAGCCACCTAAGGGCTAAGTTTACCGTCCGATCGCTCCGTAATCGGTCACAAGTACTCTGTTCGCATTGCTGATCTATCACACCAGCTGCCAAGAAACGGTACATGAAGAAATGACGAGGACAGCCCTGCAGCCGCCCTCCCCGATAGTTCACCCGAACGCCCGTCTTACTGCGAAAGCACGGCAGCTTTGATTGTATCGATATTATTGTTGATCATATCGATATAGGTTGAAGCGGGGCCGTCCATGGTCGAAAGCGCGTCAGAGTAGAGGGTCCCACCAACCTTGAGGCCGGTCTCTTTTGCAATCTGCTCGATCAGTCGCTTGTCGGTAATGTTTTCCACGAAGATCGCCGAGGCCTTATCTTCCTTCACCTGATCCACGAGCTTGGCGACATCCGCAGCAGATGCTTCCGATTCCGTTGAAACGCCCTCGGGGGCCAGAAACTCCAGGCCATATGACTGTTCGAAGTAACCAAACGCATCGTGCGAAGTGATGATCGTGCGTTTCTCTTGCGGAATGGCGGCAACCTCTGTCTTCACATGATTTTCGAGTCCCTGAAGCTTGGCAACATAGGCTTCCGAATTGGCCGTATATGTTGCGCAACCGGCCTTGTCTGTCTCGCAGAATGCGTCGGCAACGTTCTTAACGTAAATGATGGCGTTGCTGACGGATTGCCAAGCGTGGGGATCAAATTCGCCGTGATGATGATGCCCGTCTTCATCGCCGTGGGAATGGTCATGTCCGTGACCGTTTTCCGCCGCCTCATCCGCTTCTGGATGTGCGTGCCCTGCCGGTTCCTCAGAGAGTTTCAGTGGTTCGACACCCTTTGTCAGCTCGACAACCGGTGCCTTCGTTGCACTTGTTTCGATCAACCTTTTCAAAAAACCTTCAAACTCAAGCCCGTTCACAAGTACAACATCGGCTTTGCTGACCGCAACCGCGTCTGCCGGCCGGGGTTCATAGACATGGGCGTCACCATCTGGCCCAACAAGCGTTGTGACCGTCACCCGGTCACCGCCGACATTCTTGGCGAAGTCCGCAATGATGGAGAAGCTGGCGACAACTTTCAGATCTTTTGCCGACGCCTGTGTGGCCAACATCGTCGAAAGCGTGAGGATGCTTGCGCATGTGGCAAAACGTAACGTTGAAAGCACGGGTATATCTCCTTTGAGAGTTTGTATTTCAGGTGGTTTTGAGGCGGATCGCGTTAACGGCATCCCGAACGATGCCGCGTGGCGCGAAAAGAATGGAAAGGACGTAGATCGCACCGGCAGAGAGAATGATCGCCGGTCCAGACGGCAAGGACGCGTGGTAGGAAAGAAGGAGGCCGGCGCAAGATGAAACCATGCCAATGCCGATCGATACGAGGCACATGGGGAAAACCCGGCTTGCCCAAAAACGGCTTGCGGCAGCCGGCAACATCATCAAGCCGACGGAGAGTAATGTCCCCAAGGCCTGAAAGCCGCCAACGAGATTGAGAACGACAGCTGCGAGAAAGAGGAAATGAACCGGCGCACCCCAACGGCTGACTGAACGCAGGAAAAGCGGATCAAGACACTCGGCAAACAGCGCACCACCGAAAAATCCCATGATCGACAGGCTGATGACGCAGATCCCCAAGATCAGACCGAGTGCTTCGTTGTTCAGGGCAAGAACCGTACCGAAAAGTACATGCATGAGATCGATGCTCGATCCACGCCACGATACGAGAAGCACTCCTAGCGCCAGTGAGATGAGATAGAACGCAGCCAAAGATGCGTCTTCTTTCTGAATCGTTACGCGGGAAATTGCGCCTGCGCCTAACGCGACCGTCAGGCCCACAACAAGCCCGCCTATGGTCATCGGCAAGATCTCCAGGCCATAGAAAAGAAAACCGAGAGCAGCGCCCGGCAAAATGGCATGAGACATCGCGTCTCCCGTCAGGCTCATCCGTCGCAACATGAGAAAAACACCGACCGGACCACAACTGACAGACAGAAGCAGGGCGCCTGCCAGCGCACGCTGCATGAAGGCATAATCGAGGAAGGGAGCGAGAAACATTTCAAACAGCGGCATGCAAGCCTCTCACCGAGTGTAAATTCCGATAGGAGGACATTTGCTCGGCCGGTTCGCACCAGAAAGCAGTTTCGCCTTCGGTTTCGTAGAGCCGCCTTGCCTGACGTAAAATGGCGGGCTGCAGAACCTCCTCGGTCGGGCCGAAACCGACGAGACGACGTGCAAGAAGCATACATGTGGAGAAGTGCTGACGAACGATGTCGTAGTCATGGAGGACCGTGATCACGGTCCGGCCTTCTCCGATCCACTCGCCGATGACAGCCATTAGCTCGGCAACGGTCTTCTCATCGACGGCGTTGAAAGGCTCATCAAGAAGGATGAGATCTGCCTCCTGCAGGATGGTCCTGGCGAAGAGCGCGCGTTGAAGCTGCCCGCCGGAGAGCGCATCAATCCCCTTGCGCTCGTAGCCCGCAAGGCCGACTGTCGCCAGCGCCTCGCCTATGGCATCTCGATCACCGGACGTGATCCGGCCAAGAAGGCCTCGTCTCGGCCACAAGCCAAGTGAAACGAGATCACGCACCTCTGCGGGAAAGCTGCGGTCTAATGCAGACTGCTGCGGCAGGTAGGCGACAGAGACACCGGAAGCCTTGAGGCATTCACCCGAGAGCGGAGCGATAATTCCCGCTATCGACTTCAAAAGGGTGGATTTCCCCGAACCGTTCGCGCCGACGATCGCCGTAAGCGAACCCTTTGAGATCTCGGCATGCAGGCGCAGCAAAGCGGGTTGTCCGTTATATCCTAAAGTCAATTCCTTGAATGAGAGGCAAGGATCGTCCATCGATCACTCCGTCGGGTATTCAACTCAGCCTCTTCACTTATGTAATGTTATTACACCGGTCAATCGGGATGTAATGAAATAACATTAAATTTTGGAAATGAAGCGTGCGGGCAGAAATTCCGCAGATTGAGTTTGACAGGATCGCATTATGTTATGTTATTACATAACTGCAATGACATGCGCTCAGGACGAAATCATTTCGCTGTGCGTAAGAACCAGGAAAAGAGAGATCGTGTTAAAAAAACTTCCAGTCACCGTCCTGTCTGGCTTCCTTGGCGCCGGAAAAACAACCCTCCTCAATCATATTCTTGCCAACCGCGAGGGTTTACGGGTCGCACTCATCGTCAACGACATGAGTGAAATCAACATTGACGCTGCCCTCGTCCGGGACGGTGGCGCCAATCTTTCAAGAACGGAAGAGGAACTCGTTGAAATGACCAACGGCTGCATCTGTTGCACATTGCGTGACGATCTCTTGACCGAGGTGCGGGCGTTGGCTGAGCAGGACCGGTTCGACTACCTTCTGATCGAATCGACCGGTATCGCGGAACCCCTTCCCGTCGCGGCAACCTTTGACTTTCGTGACGAGGATGGACGCAGCCTCTCAGATGTCGCAAGGCTCGACACGATGGTGACAGTCGTGGACGCCGCCAATCTCCTGCAGGATTACAGCTCCTCCGATTTTCTGTCTGACCGCGGTGAAACGGCTGGTGACGACGATAACCGCACGATTGTTGACCTTCTGGTCGAGCAGATTGAATTCGCCGATGTCGTGATCCTCAACAAGGTCGCCATGGCAACTGCCGAACAGCTCGATGCAGGACGCAAGATCGTCGTCGGGCTCAACCCGGATGCCAAGCTCCTTGAGGCCGATTTCGGCAAGGTGAATCTGAAGGAGGTTCTGGGGACTGGCCGTTTCGACTTTCAAAAGGCAGAAGAGCATCCCTTATGGTTTAAGGAATTGCATGGATTTAAGGACCATGTTCCCGAAACTGAAGAATATGGGATACGCTCTTTTGTGTATCGGGCGCGCAAGCCGTTCGATCCGGTTCTCTTTCAACGCTTCATCGATCGCTCCTGGCCGGGCGTGGTTCGTGCAAAGGGTTTCTTCTGGCTGGCGACACGTCCCGATTGCGTCGGCGAAATTTCCCAGGCAGGTGCACTGGTTCGTACCGGAAAAATGGGGCTCTGGTGGTCTGCTGTGCCCAAAGAGCGCTGGCCGCGCGAACCCGAATTTCTTGCTATGATGAAGCCATATCTCGATCCGGTTTGGGGTGACAGACGGCAGGAGATCGTGTTTATCGGCGCAGACCCGATGGACGAAAAGGACTTGCGAGCGCAACTCGACGCATGCCTGCTCGATAGTGCTTCCTTCAAACCGGACGACTGGCGTGATCTCCCCGATCCGTTCGCATCCTGGGAGCGAAATGCCGCATAATGCTTTTCAACTGTGCGGTGGTCGTCACCAATTATGGCTACCGCATAGTCTGGCTTCGGGGATACCATTAAACCGGCAATCACCTTGAGAAGCACGCGGGAGCTTAGAGAACGTTCACCGTTATTAGAGCGAGTACGACGTAACGGCCGACTTTGGCCAAGGTGACGAGCAACAAAAAGATCCCGAACGGCTCCCTCATGATACCGGCTGCAACCGTGAGGGGATCGCCGACCAGTGGCGCCCAGCTCAAAAGCAAAGACCATTTCCCGTAGCGGTGATACCAGGCCTGAGCGCGGCCAAGCGCTGCTCCTTTAACCGGGAACCACCGCCGATCGCGTAAATGTTCGATGCCGCGCCCCAGCAGCCAGTTCACGATCGAACCTGCGACGTTTCCGAGACTTGCGACCACAACGAGCAGCCATACGGGGTAAGATTTCAGAGATATCAGAGCGACGAGCGCGGTTTCGGATTGCATCGGCAGGATTGTTGCGGCCACGAAGGCGGCGAAAAACAAACCCGCATAAACCCCCAGACTGGTTATCATTATCCCGGCACTTCCCGATGATCACGTTACGTCAAGGTGACCTGACGCAAACAAAGTCCAGGGTCAAGCACACAGTCAACCCGCCCTAACGGAACCCCGCCATTGAAGCTCGGCATGCAGCAGGATCGACGGCGTCGTTTCGCCCAAATCCGGCTCGCGGCTAAGCCAACTGACAGCCGCATCGGCAATTTGGATCACGGGTTGTGCAAAGGTCGTCAGATCGTACGAGGACCAGCTGCCCTGTTCGATATCATCGAAACCGATGATGCAAAGTTCACCGGGTACGTCGATCCCGAACTTATGGCGTGCCGCATCCATGAAACCGCAAGCGACCAGGTCGGTGACGCAAAAAACTGCATCGGGTCGCTTGGCACCGGTCATGATACGCTGCGCCAACACGACACCGCTCTGATATGAGGTCGGTCCATACCGCTCCACCTTGACTTCAATGCCGTGCTCTCTGGCAGCGCTCAGGAAGCCTTCTTCGCGCGCCATCAGGCTTGGCGTCATTGCCGCAGAATTTGCAAAAGCGAAATCGCGACAACCGGCCCTCATGAATGCGAGTACAGCGCGTCTTGCGGCTTCACGATCATCTAGATTGATCCGTAAAGGCCCGTCTTGCCGATCATCGCGATTGATGAGAACGAGACGCTGCCCGTTGCGAAGGCAAGTATCCGTGATCGATTTGTCAGGCATGCCAGAAAGGATGACAGATGCGTCAGCCCGGTAGCGGATTGCCTGCTTCAAGGCTGCCTCGACACTTCCGTCAGTCCGGTCGGTATCGATCAGCATTGCGACCTTACCTGCGGCTTGCAGCCGTTCCGTGAGCGCACGGATCAGGGAAGAGCGATAGGGCGTACTGAGATCTGAAACGACAAGGCACACAATCCCGCTTTCGTTGCGCATAAGACCACGGGCGAGCTGATTGACATGGTATCCAAGCGCCTCCGCTGCCTCCGTGACACGTCTGCGTGTATCGGGCGATACGCTGGCACCGGGCGTGAACGTGCGCGACACCGCAGAGCGCGAGACGCCAGCGTGCTCGGCCACTTCCTTCGCGCTCACAAAAACCTTGCGTTCCTTCATCGCCCCTCACCGCTCCTCACATCAGCAATGCCATAAGATTGCAAAGCTGTGCAACAAAATGATGTCAAGGTGAGATCCCATTTATTGATTTTAATATCATTAACGATTGACATCCCGCTTACCATGAGGAACTCTTTGCACACGCTTGCAAAGCGTGAGGCGTGGAGGCGCCTTTCAAATCTGGGAGGAAATTATGGGTGCAACGCATATTGCAGCAGCCGGTCTTTTGGCTGGCTTTGCCTTTCATGCTGGCACGGCCTTGGCGGCTGGCGACCTTAATCTCATATGCTCGGCAGATGTTGTTATCTGCGAACAGATGAAGGGAATGTTCGAGAAAGAGAAGGGAATTACCGTCAATATGGTCCGTCTGTCGTCAGGCGAGACCTATGCAAAAATCCGTGCAGAAGCGAGAAACCCGAAGACCGACGTCTGGTGGGCCGGCACCGGCGACCCACACTTGCAGGCCGCATCTGAAAATCTGACGCAGGAATACAAATCCCCAATGCTCGACCAACTTCAGGATTGGGCGAAAAAACAGGCGGAAAGTGCCGGCTACAAGACTGTCGGAGTTTATGCGGGCGCGCTTGGGTGGGGATACAACACCGACATCTTCAAAACCAAGGGCTATGCGGAACCGAAGTGCTGGGCGGACCTGTTGAACCCTTCCTTCAAGGGTGAAATCCAGATTGCCAATCCGAACTCATCGGGCACAGCCTATACGGCACTTGCCTCGCTCGTACAGATCATGGGTGAAGACAAGGCGTTCGAGTATCTCGGCAAGCTTAACGCCAATATTTCTCAGTACACGAAGTCCGGGTCCGCGCCTGTGAAAGCTGCTGCCCGCGGCGAGACGGCCATTGGGATCGTCTTCATGCATGACGCCGTGGCCCAGATCGCCGAGGGCTTCCCGGTCAAGGCAGTCGCTCCTTGCGAAGGAACCGGTTACGAAATTGGCTCAATGTCGATCGTCAAGGGCGCCCGCAATCTGGAAAACGCCAAAATCTGGTATGACTGGGCACTCACCGCCGAGGTGCAGTCGCATATGAAGGATGCCAAATCCTTCCAGCTCCCTTCAAACAAGAACGCGGAAGTCCCCAAGGAGGCTCCGAAGTTCGAGGACATCAAGCTGATCGACTACGACTTCAAAGTCTATGGCGACCCCGAAAAACGCAAGGCATTGCTGTCGCGTTGGGATAGCGAAATTGGCGCCAAAGCCAACTGATCGCTGAGGTCTTAGAGGCGTCGTTGGGAGACCTCGGCGCCTCCATCCACCCGATTTGACGTCGCCATCTGGAAGCGTGCGATCACGTGCGCGTTCATGGCATGCTATCGAAGGGCCCTGCAATATGGATTACCGGAACCGGCGACTGGACTTCACGCTCTGGCTTGGGCTAGCGGCATTTCTCTTGCTGCCATGGTATCGCATTGAGAGTGGATTTTATGCCTTCCGATGGGCTGCAGATTATCCTCTGGCGCCATCCGCATCACCGGCACTGCTCCAGATCCCCCTCCACGGCAAATTGTGGCTCGCCTTTAACCTTGCCCTCTTCCTGGCCTCATGTGCTGCACGCTTTGTCAAAGATCCGACGCTGCGTGCCAGGCTCCTGTGCTGGTCTGGATTGCTCGGTCTGCTTTTCCTTGCTTTGCAGGGACTTGCGATTGGCATCACCGGTTGGAACTGGACGATCGCTGAAACGCTTTTTGGCCAGATTTCCGACGGCCAGCCATCAATGGGCGCCGGCGCCGTACTCGCTGCAATCTCCTATGTCCTTATTTTTTCGTTCGGTCTCGCTGAACGTGGCGCGATGAAGGGCGACGCCTTCATCATTGCGACAATCTCGCTCCTCATTTTCCTCGTCGTGGTTTTCGTTTTCTATCCGATCGGCAGCATGTTCGTTGGCGGCTTCCAGGATTTTGACGGCTCCTTCAATTCGGATGGTTTTTTTCGCAACGTCACGGACGGCTCAATCTGGAGCCTTGGCTGCATCACCGATGGATCGCGTTGTGGTGTTGCCTGGCGTACCCTCGTTCTTGCGATCATGACCGCGAGCGCATCGACATTGCTTGGTCTCGCGTTTGCCCTGGTTGCGACCAGAACCCGCTTTCGGTTCAAGAAGGGGCTACGGCTTCTGACTGTTCTGCCGATCATCACGCCACCGTTCGTCATCGGCCTTGCCCTGACCCTCCTGTTCGGCCGAGCGGGCATCGTCACCACCACACTTTCGGATCTCTTCGGGATTGAGCCAAGCCGATGGCTTTACGGTCTCACGGGCATCTGGATTGCCCAGGTGCTCTCGTTTACACCGATCTCGTTTCTCGTTCTCATCGGAGTTGTCGAGGGCGTTAGTCCTTCGATGGAGGAAGCCTCGCAGACGCTACGGGCCGGGCGCTGGCGTACCTTCTGGGCCGTGTCGCTGCCTCTGATGAAGCCTGGACTTGCCAATGCCTTTCTGATCGGTTTCATCGAAAGCATGGCTGACTTTGGAAACCCTCTGGTCCTTGGCGGCAGCCACGGTGTCCTCTCAACCGAGATTTTCTTTGCGGTCGTCGGCTCACAAAACGATCCATCGCGCGCGGCAGTCCTCGCTATGATCCTTTTGTGCTTTACGCTCACGGCTTTCATTGCCCAGCGCTTCTGGCTAGCCGGGAAAAACTTCGCAACGGTGACCGGCAAAGGAGATTCCGGTCAGCATGCAGCCTTGCCAAAGCCGGTCTCTATTCTCGTTCATATCATCGTCATTCCCTGGATGGCGTTCACGGCTGTCGTCTATGGAATGATTGCGTTCGGTGGCTTCGTCAAAACCTGGGGCCTCGACAATTCACTTACCCTTGATCATTACCGGCGCGCATTTTCCTTCTCGGTTGTAGATGGCGGCATCGCCTGGACCGGTGTTGCCTGGAACTCGTTCTGGACGACAATGGAGATTTCGCTAATTGCAGCGCCCCTGACCGCGGCGGTCGGTCTTGCGACCGCCTATATCATCGTGCGGCAGAAATTTGCGGGTCGCGAGCTTTTCGAGTTCGCACTGATGATGAGCTTCGCCATTCCGGGCACCGTGATCGGCATCAGCTACATCATGGCCTTCAACCTGCCGCCATTGGAAATGACCGGCACGGCCTTAATCCTGATTGCCTGCTTTGTGTTCCGCAACATGCCGGTTGGCGTACGCGGGGGTATCGCGGCCATGTCTCAATTGGACAAAAGCCTCGATGAGGCCTCTGTGACCCTACGTGCCAACAGCTTCCGGACCATCCGACACGTTATCCTGCCGCTGTTGCGACCCGCGATCACAGCAGCCCTCGTCTACTCCTTTGTCCGCGCCATAACGTCGATCAGCGCAGTCATCTTCCTTGTTAGCGCGCAATACAACATGGCGACGTCCTACATCGTCGGACTTGTCGAGAACGGCGAATATGGCGTGGCAATCGCATATTCCTCAATGCTCATCGTCGTGATGATCGTCGTCATCACCGGCTTCCAGCTCGCCGTCGGCGAACGTCGCTTGCGACGCGAGAACCGTGTGGCGGGCGTTTCGCCTGCTCAATCTGAAACTCTGGAGAAAACGGCATGAACAATCGCCCCGGCTCGGTAACCTTCCAGAATGTCAAAAAGCAGTTCGGTGCCTTTACCGCCATCCACGATCTGTCATTGACCATTGAACCAGGAACGTTGGTGACGCTGCTCGGCCCCTCCGGCTGCGGTAAAACCACCACGTTACGGCTGCTTGCGGGGCTTGAACATCCAACCGCTGGCAAGATCGTAATCGGCGGCAAGGACGTCACAATGCTGCCCGCCAATGAGCGCGACGTCTCCATGGTCTTTCAGTCCTATGCCTTGTTTCCACACATGTCGTCACTGGAGAACGTCGCATACGGACTGGTTTCGTCGGGGCTGCCGAAAACACAAGCGCGACAGAAGGCTGAACACGGCTTGGAGCTCGTCGGTCTCGCAGGTATGGGAAACCGGCTTCCTGCTGAACTGTCCGGTGGCCAACAACAGCGCGTTGCGGTCGCTCGCGCTCTCGTGCTCGAGCCACAGGTCCTTCTCCTTGACGAACCTTTGTCCAACCTCGACGCGCGTCTTAGAAGGCGTGTACGTAAGGAAATTCGTGACCTGCAACAGCGCCTGCAATTCACTGCAGTCTACGTCACGCACGACCAGGAAGAAGCGCTTGCCGTATCCGACAAGATTGTCGTGATGAAGGACGGCAACATTGCACAGGCAGGAAGTCCGCGAGACCTCTACGAGGCGCCTGCGTCGGCGTTCATTGCCGACTTCATGGGGGAGGCAAACGTTGTCGATTGCAACGTCCAGGACGTCGATGGCGATAGCGCTATCATCCGTATCCAGGACCTGATTCACCGTGTCCCGAGCCGTCGAGCGAGAACCGGACCGGCGCGCCTTGCCGTCAGACCCAACGCCGTGACCCTGTTTGAAGGCAAGGGTGATTTTACCGGGCATGTCACTCATGCGGCCTATCTTGGCGATCACATCGAGTACGAGATTGAAACTGCGAGCGGAAAGCTTTTCGTTGTTGATTCCGAAGTGGAACGCCCCCTCGCCCCGGCAACAACGGTCGCCATTGGCCTCAAGCCACATGGCATCGCGCTAATTTTCGAACAGTAATCAGACGGATGATTTGAAAAATGTCTATTGCAAAGGCTCACCTCGAACCAAGATTTAGTCTCGCGAAGGAAATAGCGGACGAAGCCGGTAAGCTGGCGCTCGAGTATTTCCGCAACCGTGAAAACCTTGTCATCGAGACAAAACGCGATCTGCAGGATGTCGTTTCTGTAGCGGACAGGACCGTTGAAGAACGAATAAAGGAGCGAGTACGTCTCCACTTTCCGGAAGACGGGTTCCTCGGGGAGGAATACGGGCTCACGCAAGGCGTTTCCGGATACACCTGGGTCGTCGACCCGATCGACGGGACCAGCCCTTTCGTCAACGGAATGCCCAACTGGTGCGTTTCCATAGCGGTGCTTTTCGACAATGAACCTGTGATCGGTGTCATCTCGGCGCCTTGCCACGACGAACTCTATGCGAGTGCGTTCGGCATGGGAGCAACTTTGAACGGCAAAACCCTCAGGCTTGACCCGTCGCGCAATATCCGGAACTCGGTCACTGGCATTGGCGCCAACAATCACGTCACCCCCGCCTTCGTCGCTCGCATCGTCGAAAACCTACTGGAGGCCGGTGGAAACTTTATCCGCAATGGCTCAGGAGCACTGATGCTGGCCTATGTCGCAGCTGGCCGACTTGTTGGCTATTACGAACCCTACATGCACGCTTGGGACTGCATGGCAGGTTTTTGCCTGGTGCGCGAGGCCGGTGGATGGTTCCACAGCTTCCCAACCGAGGGCGACCGGCTGACAAGAGGTGCACCGGTCATTGCAGCCGCACCCGGCGCGAAAGACGATCTTTCTCGGATCGCCGGACTATGAGCTCGCAATGACGCCTGCTTGCGAAAGAATGATGGAGGCTCTTCGCTCCAGCACTTTCGTTTCAATCGTTCTGCTTTCTGTTGCATTTCTGTTGGAGTTCGCTTTTAATCAAACGGTTAACACAGAAGGACAGGCCGCAGCCTGATCGAGGAGGATCAACTGCGGTAAATAACTGTATCTTTTATGGTTTTCGAAACGGGAGGAATCACCTTGAAAAAAATCAGCTGCCGCCTGGCTGCGGCATCCGCGCTTTCGTTTTTTATTGCGTCAAGCGCATTCGCTGCCACTGAAATTCAATGGTGGCATGCCATGACCGGCGCCAACAACGAAGTCGTCGACGCATTGGCCAAAGAATTTAACGAGAGCCAGCAGGACTACAAAGTCATGCCGGTTTTCAAGGGAACATATCCTGAGACGCTGAATGCTGGCATCGCAGCATTCCGCGCTAAACAGCCTCCGGCCATCATTCAGGTGTTCGATGCCGGTTCGGGCGTGATGATGGGGGCTGCGGGTGCAATCAAGCCTGTTGCCGATGTGCTGAAAGAAGGTGGATACACGTTCAACAAGGACGAATATCTGGCTGGCATCGTCGCCTATTATTCCAAGCCTGACGGCACAATGCTGTCCTTCCCCTACAATTCCTCTTCGCCGATCCTCTATTACAACAAGGACACGTTCGAAAAGGCTGGCCTTGATCCCGCTAAACCACCGAAAACTTGGCCGGAGGTTTTTGAGGCTGCAAAAAAGATCAAGAGCAGTGGTGCCTCTCAATGCGGCTTCACCTCGACCTGGCTCACATGGATCCAGACCGAAAACTTTGCGGCCTGGAACAATGTTTCCTATGGCAGCAATGAAAACGGGCTCGGCGGAACGGATGTTAAACTCGCGGTGAACGCGCCTCTCTTCGTGGAGCATTTCCAGGCAATTGCCGATCTCGCGAAGGATGGAACCTTCCGATACGGTGGGCGCACATCCGAAGCAAAACAGCTCTTCATGTCCGGCGAATGCGGGATCCTTACAGAATCGTCGGGTGGTCTCGGCGATATCATCAAGACGGGCATGAACTACGGTATCGGACAGCTTCCCTACTATGAAGGCCACGGTCCGCAAAACACCATTCCAGGTGGCGCAAGTCTCTGGGTCTTTGCAGGCCGAAGCGACGCCGAATACAAGGGCGTTGCCGAATTCTTCCATTTCCTGTCGCAGACGAAGATCCAGGCACGCCTGCATCAGGTCTCCGGATACATGCCTGTGACGATTGCCGCATACGAGGAAACCAAGAAGTCCGGTTTTTACGATAAAAATCCTGCCCGTGAGACCCCGCTTTTGCAGATGATGGGCAATCCGCCGACAGAGAACTCCAAGGGTGTGCGTCTCGTGAATCTGCCGCAGGTCCGTGACATCATGAACGAAGAATTCGAGGCGATGCTGGCCGGTAAACAGGATGCCAAGGCAGCGCTCGACAAGATCGTCGAACGCGGTGACGCGGCTATCAAGCAAGCTGCAGGCAACTGATCTGATCTCCACATCCGCCCGCTCCTGACAGGTGCGGGCGGCGTTTCACCTCATCAGGAGATCACCTTGCAAAGCGTAGTCTTCCCGAACAAGATTCTGCCCTATCTGTTGGTCGCTCCACAGATCGTCCTCACAGTAATCTTTTTCTTCTGGCCGGCGAGCCAGGCTCTTTACCAGTCGACCATGCGTGAAGACGCATTTGGCCTCAGTAGCAATTTTGTCGGGTTCGCCAATTTCTCAGCGGTTCTCTCTGACAGCAGCTATCTCAATTCGCTTCAGGTGACGGTTGTATTCAGTGCCTTGACTGCATTCGTATCTATGGGCTTTGCCCTTTTGCTCGCAACGGCTGCTGACCGTGTCGTTCGTGGCAGGGGCCTCTACCGTACGATGCTGATCATGCCCTATGCCGTGGCACCTGCCGTTGCAGGCATGTTGTGGCTTTTCATGTTCAACCCTGCCATGGGCACGTTTTCCTACATCCTTCGACGCAACGGGATTGTCTGGGATCCGCTGCTGGACGGAAATCAGGCCATGCTGCTCGTCGTCGTTGCGGCGGCATGGAAACAAATAAGTTACAATTTCCTGTTCTTTGTCGCTGGGTTACAAGCAATTCCTAAGTCATTACTTGAGGCCGCTTCAATCGATGGTGCTCGTGGTACCAGGCGCTTCTGGACGATCATCTTTCCCCTTCTTGCACCCACGACGTTCTTCCTTCTAGTCGTCAACACCGTCTATGCCTTTTTCGACACCTTCGGCATCATTCACGCAGTCACGGGAGGAGGTCCCGCGAAGGCAACGGAAACTCTCGTCTACAAAGTCTATAACGATGGTTTCGTGAACCTGAACCTCGGTTCTTCCGCTGCGCAGTCTGTCATATTGATGGTGATCGTCATTGCCCTGACTGCATTCCAGTTCCGCTTCGTTGAAAAGCGCGTGCACTACGGCTGAGGACATCACATGATCGAAAATCGACCTATAGCGCGCATGATCGCACATCTGATGCTTGTTATCGGCATCCTGATCGTTGCGTTTCCAATCTATTACACCTTTGTCGCTTCATCGATGTCGTCGACCGATATCATTCGCCCGCCAATGTCGCTTGTGCCTGGCGATCAGCTTGGAGAGAACTATAGCGATGCGATGGCCGGGGGCGTCGAAAGGGTGGTCGGCGTAAGCTTGGAACGCCTTCTCTTCAATAGTTTTGTCGTTGCAGTCGCGATTGCAGTTGGCAAAATCGTGATTTCCTTCCTATCGGCATTCGCCATCGTGTTCTTCCGGTTCCCGTTTCGCATGGGATTTTTCTGGATGATCTTCATAACCCTCATGCTTCCGGTCGAAGTGCGTATTCTGCCGACCTACAAGGTGATCGTCGATCTCGGTCTGATTGACACCTATGCTGGGCTGACATTGCCGCTGATGGCGTCGGCGACCGCGACCTTCCTCTTCCGCCAGTTTTTCCTGACCATTCCAGGTGAGATGGTTGAAGCTGCACGAATAGACAACGCCGGTCCCTTCCGGTTCATGCGCGATATCCTGCTGCCATTATCGAAGACGAACATCGCAGCACTGTTCGTGATCCTGTTCATCTACGGATGGACACAATATCTGTGGCCACTCCTCGTCACAAACGATGCGAAGATGAACACCATCATTATCGGTCTCAAACGTATGGTGGATTTCACCGACGCGTCGACGCCGTGGAACTATGTGATGGTGACAGCAATCCTTGCCATCATCCCCCCAATCATTGTCGTAGTGCTGATGCAGCGCTGGTTCGTCAAAGGCCTCGTGGAGACCGAAAAATAATGGCTAAAATTGCGCTGAAAGATGTCCGCAAGGTTTATGGAAGCAATATCGACGCGATCAAAGGCGTCTCGATGGAAATCGACGATGGTGAGATGATTGTACTCGTCGGGCCGTCCGGCTGTGGCAAATCAACCTTACTGCGCATGATCGCCGGACTTGAGAGTATATCAGGTGGCCAGATCATGATTGACGGTCGGGTGGTGAATGACCTTGAACCATCTGACCGCGATATAGCCATGGTTTTTCAGAACTACGCGCTCTATCCGCACATGACGGTGCGACAGAACCTTGCTTATGGCTTGAAGAACCGGAACACCCCAAAAGACGAAATAGATCGCCGCATTGCGGAAGCCGCAAAGGCACTTGAGATCGAGCAATTTCTCGATCGAAAACCGCGGCAATTGTCCGGCGGGCAGCGCCAGCGCGTAGCCATGGGGCGCGCCATCGTGCGAAAACCGGCTGCATTTCTTTTCGATGAGCCACTGTCTAACCTCGATGCGAAACTGCGCGTACAGATGCGTGTCGAAATCAGACGCCTCCAGCGCTCACTGGCGACCACAAGCGTTTACGTCACCCACGATCAGATGGAGGCCATGACGCTGGCAGACCGGCTTGTGGTTTTGAATGCCGGTCGCATTGAACAAATTGGTACGCCGATCGAATTGTACGAAAAACCGGCGACAACGTTTGTCGCGACATTTATCGGTTCGCCTTCGATGAACTTGCTGGACTGCAGCAGATCTTCGAACGGGAGTTGGTCACTTTCCGACACCGTGACCCTATCTGGTGAAGCCGCAACGCTCGGCATCAGACCTGAGGACATCACGCTCGCGGGAAGTATTGACGATCCGGGCCTGACTGCAACGGTCAGCGTCGATGCCGTCGAACTGGTTGGCGCAGAGAGCTACGTGCACGCATCATTTTCCGACGGCGTCACGATTGTTTTCCGTGTTCCCGGCAGATCACAGATCCGGATTGGGGAGACGGTTACGATTGCAGCACAGAAGAAAGACTTTCATCTGTTTGATCGAAGCGGCACGCGCCTCTAACATAGCTGTAGCTATAAAAACGCCCGCGGGAAGCGGGCGTTTTCGTTGGCGCGGATCCGAGCCTTTTCAGAAAGGCGAGTCCGGAAAATAGAACTGCTCGGCATTGTCCTTGGTGATCAAGGTTGCGTCCAGGATGTACTCGCCGCTGACAGGAACCTGGTCGTAGAAATGACCTGCTGTGAGCTCCATCGCCGTCGCAACCATTGCCGGCGGATAGAGAACGTCGACAGGGATCAGCTTATCGCCATCCATGACCTTCTTGATCATATCCTTGGAGCCTGCACCGGCCACCACGTACTGGATATCCGTGCGTTTTGCCTGCTCAATTGCCTGCAGCACACCGACAGCCATGTCGTCGTCCTGGCACCATACGACGTCGATCTTCGGATACTTGGTGAGGTAATCCTGCATCACGCGGAAAGCATCATCACGGTTCCAGTTGCCATACTGGCGATCCAGGACCTTCACGTTTGATCCCGCGATACCCTTGTCAAAGCCATCCTGGCGTTGTTGATCGATCGGGATCGGCAAACCGCGAATAACAACCACTTCTGCATCGGGCGTGGTCTTCTTGATATATTCGCCCGCGACCTGGCCGAGTGCCGGGTTATTACCGGCGACGTAAAGGTCACGGATGGAGTTGTCGTTCACGCTTGGTGCCCGATCCACCAGGGCAACAAATGTGCCCTTGTCCTTGATTTCCTTAATGGCATTCACAAGCGGATCAGGATCTGAAGGCAGGACGACCAGTGCATCAAGTCCTTGCACTGCAAGATCCTGCAGCGCGTTTGCCTGGTTTGCAGCGTCTGGCGACGTTTTGACGATGACGTTCAGACCCGGATGTTCGGCCATCAGGAGTTTTGCGACACGCTCTGCATGATAAACAACGCCAGCCGTCCAACCGTGGTCGGCTGCAGGTATCGAAACACCAATGGTGACCTTCTTGTCCTGTGCCTGGGCCGCTCCGGTGAACGCCACGGCGAGCGCAGCAAAAGCCACACCAATGAATTTTCTACGCATTCTCTCTCCTCCGAAGATCAGGGCATTCCTCCTCTACGCACCGCGCCTGCCCCAGAACTGCACGGTTGTATTTTTTGGTACGACTCACATCACCGGCGGCTTAACGACCGCTGCACAAGCATGGCTATGATGATAATCGCACCCTGAATGGCTCCGATCAGATACTCGCTGACGAAATTCGACAGGATCATGATGTTTCCAACAATCTCCAGAATGAAGGCACCGCAGATCGTTCCCCAGATGCGGCCGACACCACCTCTGAGCGCAGTACCTCCAACGACGACTGCGGTAATGGCCTGCAACTCCCAAAGCATACCTGTCGTGGCAGAGGTCGAGGCAAGGCGCGGCACGTAAAGCAGGACTGCAATTGCCACGCAGAGCCCCTGAACGACATAAGCGACGGTCCGCACGCGCGCGACCGAAATGCCAGAATAACGCGCGACATCCTCACTCGAACCGACAGCGATGAGATGTCTGCCGTAACGGGTACGATAAAGCACGAAGGCCGCAATCGCCGCGGTGACGAAAATGACGATTATTGGCACGGGTATTCCGGCGAAGCTCCCGAAATAAACCGGCCGGTATAATGTCTGGATTTCCGGATTGCGTAGGGTGATCGCACCACCCTGCGACAACCAGGTCGTCAAGCCGCGGTATATTCCCATCGTGCCGAGCGTCGCGATGAACGGCTCTATTCGTCCAACAGTGGTAATGAGGCCATTCACCAACCCGCACGCGGCTCCAATGGCGATGGCAAGCAGCATTGCCGCGATGAGCATCATCAACGGATTGGCAATGGCTCCACTGTTCATAAACAGGATCATCAGACTTGCGACAAATGCAACCATCGCACCGACTGAAAGGTCAAGTCCTCCTGACGTGATAACATAGGTCGCACCAAGCGCGATGATGGCGATGAACGCGCTTCTGGTCACAACGTTAAGAAGATTGTCGATACCGATGAAATTGGGATTGGCGATGGTGCCGAGCACCAGTAGCAGAGCCAGTGCAACGAATGGTGCAACAGCTCGCAGGTCCCAGTCTTTCGATGTTTTGGGCGTCTTGCCTTTTTCGATTGCGGCCTCGGTCATTTTCCCCCTCAAGCAACCTTATCGCTATGAACGCCGGTCGCCAGCGCGACAATCTCGTTCTCGGTCATTCTGTCGCCGCTGACCTCTCCAGCTATCCGTCCTGATCGCATGACAAGAATACGGTCGCATATGCCGATCAGTTCAGGCATTTCCGATGAAACAACGATGATTGATCGTCCCTCCTCCGCAAGTTCTGCGATGAAGCGATAAATCTGTTCCTTGGTGCCAATATCGATGCCCCTCGTTGGTTCATCGATGATGACAATCGAAGGATCGAGTAACATCATCTTGGCCAGGAGCAGTTTTTGCTGATTTCCGCCCGATAGCTGACCAGCGAGCAGGTCTTTACGGCCCGTTCTAATGTCAAAATCCCGCACTGCCGTGTCGAGCGCAGCATTTTCGCGCGTTTTATCGATGCGCAAGAAACTGCTGAACCGTTTGAGCGACGCGAGTGTGAGGTTGATCCGGAGATCCTTGCCGAGCAGCAGTCCCTTCCCCTTGCGATCCTCACTGAGGTAGACGATGCCGGCTGCGAGACTATCCCTGGCACTGGTAAAATGTGCGGGCTTGCCCATGTGTCGAACCGCGCCACGGCCCGCTCGAAGCCCAAGAACCCCTTCCATCAGTTCGGTTCTGCCCGCTCCCACAAGACCGGCAAACCCTAAAATCTCGCCTTTGTGCAGCTTGAAGGATGCCGAGCTCACAAATCCTGGCACGGCAAAATCGACAGCCTCCAGCACGGCTTGCTGCTCTTCGGCTGCGATCCGGTCCGGATAAAGCTTCGCGACATCTCGGCCGACCATCAGCCTCGCCATATCAGCCGGTTCCAAATCAAGGGCCGAGTGCGAAGCAACAAGCTTACCATCGCGAAGCACGGTCACGCGATCGGCAATCTCTTTCACCTCGGGCAGACGATGCGAAATATAGAGGACTGCGACACCCTTTGCCCTGATTTCACGAATGACATTTAGGAGTGCATCTGTCTCAACCGGCGTCAGACTTGCGGTTGGCTCATCGAAAATTACAACGCGGTGGGGAACGAGCAAAACGCGGGCAATCTGGACCAGTTGCCGCTGGGCGATCGAGAGGCTACCGACTAGCGCGTCGGGATCGATCTGACCACCCAATCCGCTAACAGCATCGCGAGCACCCGCCCGCATTGCACGGTCATCGACGACAGGGCCCTTTACGAGTTCCCGTCCAAGGTAAATGTTCTGAGCGACTGTCAAATCTGGTGCCAGCAGGATTTCCTGATGGACGAGAACGATACCACGTTCTTCCGCGTCGACCGGTCCAGTAAACGAAACAGGAGTGCCATCTATTCTAATCTCCCCTGAGCTCGGCTTTTCATTGCCTGCCAGGAGCTTCATCAGCGTTGATTTGCCTGCGCCATTTTCGCCGATAATGGCGTGAACCTCGGCAGCGCGAACTTCAAGACTAATTTCTCTTAAAACCTGGACAGGGCCAAATGACTTCGACAGACCCGCAGTTTCAACCACTGGCGGTACGGACTGAACACCCGTTGATACCATGGAGCGTCACCCGTCCAGACAACAGACAGGCGTCGACACTATTTCCAACCGAAAATTTTTGATCATTATCGAACTCCTCCCAAAGCTCGAAAATGAAGCTAGCGCCCGATTTGAGGTACGTAAAGCAAATTTCGTACATCTATTCGGATACACTTAAATTTGAACAGTATTGTCCATCGACATCGTATGTAGAGAGCTGATCAAGCCGTGGGGTAGCGCTTGAAGCTCGTCAGGAGGCGGTTAACGGCCACGGCGCCTTCTTGTGCTAAATCAAAGCGCTTTCCGAACAACAACCAGTCAGAGCACATACCTTTGATGAGCCAGTAGATTGCCCCGAAGGCGGATGTCGCGGTCCAGTTTTCATTGAAAGCGCCTGCTAACTCAAGCCTTTCGAACACTGACTTCAGGAGCGACTTGTGGCGGCTGTCCAATTCTTCCTGAGCACGCAGGACGGGTGCGAATTCGTCCGAATAATTTGTCCGCAGGGTGATCGTCATGATGCGCTGGCGTTGTTCATCACGTGAGAGGAGTGCCAGCCAGCTGCAGCACGCCTGCTCCAGCCGCGCGAACAGATCGCTACCGCTCAAATCGGGATCGCCTAGATCTAGGAGATCAGCCTCCGGTAACGAAACCGATTCGTAAAGCCCAAGGAAAAGGTCGACCTTGCTGGAAAAATGCCAGTAAATCGCACCGCGTGTTACGCCGGCCGCCGCAGCAACCTCATCAAGCGAACTGTTCGCCACACCTTTTTTGAAGAATACCAGTTCGGCAGCAGCAAGGATCGCCTGACGGGTCTCTTCTGCTTCTGCTTTGGTTCGTCGCATCGTGACGCCTCCCTCATCAAAAGCACGGCGCGTATGCGCGCCGTACTTCTTGTTGGACATTGGTGTAATCCGCACCGCCAATGTCCTGTCCTGTTTATCTCCGCAACCCTTAAGTTCTATTCCGCCGGAGATGGCGCGTCAGCAGTAATCTGGCTGTCTTTTTGTTTCCCGCCGAAAATCTTCATGATGAACACGAAGAATGCCGGAACAAAGAAGATGGCAAGTACAGTCGCTGAGATCATACCGCCCAAGACGCCCGTACCGATCGCGTTCTGGCTTGCAGCACTGGCACCCGATGCAATTGCCATTGGCAACACACCCAGCGAGAAGGCGAGCGATGTCATAAGGATGGGACGGAAGCGCAGGTGCGCTGCCTCTACCGTCGCATCATAGATAGACTTACCCTCTGCGCGGAGATCCTTGGCGAATTCGATGATAAGGATCGCGTTCTTCGCCGAGAGGCCGATGATCGCGATGAGACCCACCATGAAGTACACATCGTTAGACATGCCCCTCAGCATCACAGCCGCGACCGATCCAATAACCCCGAGAGGAACGACAAGCATGACGGATAACGGGATAGTCCAGCTTTCGTAGAGGGCCGCAAGCAGCAGGAACACGAAGAGGACACTGAGCCCGATCAGAGCTGGCGCCTGAGATCCGGACTGAATTTCCTGCAAGGACTGCCCGGTCCACTCGAAGCCGAAACCTGTCGGCAATTCCTTGGCAAGGCGCTCCATTTCGGCGATTGCATCACCAGACGAGAAGCCTGGAGCTGCCTGTCCGCTGATACGGATCGAGGGATAACCGTTATAGCCGACGACCTGCGACGGCCCACGCACCCACTCGACAGACGCAAAGGACGCCATAGGGACCATTCCGCCGTTGGCATTGCGGACGTTGAGGTTCAACAGATCCGCGGTCTTCATGCGCTGGCCCTGCTCGGCCTGCACGGTCACACGCTGCATACGGCCTGCATTCGGGAAGTCATTGACATAGGATGACCCCATGTTTGCGGAAATGGTGGCATTGATGTCGCTGAAGGTCACGCCGAATGTGTTGGCCTTCTCACGATCGATGATGAGGTTGACCTGCGCTGCGTCAGGCATCCCCTCAATACGCAATCCGGCAAGGACGGGGCTCTGGCGCGCCGCTGCCATCAGCTGTCCGCCCGCGGCACTCAGCGCCGTCTGGCCTGCGCCCGACCGATCCTGCAGGCGGAATGTGAAGCCGCTTGAGTTGCCAAGCCCCTGGATTGGTGGCGGCGAAAGGGCAAAGGACATCGCATCAGGCAGCCCCCAGAGCTTGCCATTGACGCGCGCAGAGATGGCTGCGGCGGAGTCCTCAGGTCCACGCTCACTCCAGTCCTTCAGCGTTGCGAAGGCAAGACCTGCGTTCTGACCGGATCCGGAGAACGAGAACCCGGTCACGGCAATTACACGCTCTACAGCTGGCTCTTCCATGAAGATCTTCTCGATCTGCTGGATGGTCTGGAGAGTACGTTCACTGCTTGCTTCGGCCGGCGCCTGAACGTCGACAATAAGATAACCCTGGTCCTCGTTCGGCAGGAACGATTTCGGCAATTGCAGAAACGCCCAGCCGAGCCCGACCAAAAGCGCGACGTAAATGAGCATGAAGCGCCCGGAACGCTTGATAATTGCACTGACAGAAGACGAGTAACGATGCGATGCTTTGTCAAAACCACGGTTGAACCAGCCAAAGAACCCGCGCTTCTCGTGATGTCCGCCGGTGATTGGTTTGAGGAAGGTGGCGCAAAGTGCTGGTGTGAGCGAAAGCGCGAGGAAACCTGAAAACAGGATAGAAACCACCATCGTCAGACTGAACTGTTGATAGATGATCCCCACGGCTCCCGGGAAGAATGCCATTGGCACGAATACCGCAGTCAGAACCAGCGTGATCCCGATGATGGCACCGGATATCTGCCCCATCGCTTTCCGCGTCGCTTCCTTCGGCGAAAGGTGTTCTTCCGCCATGATGCGTTCGACATTTTCCACCACAACGATGGCGTCATCGACAAGGATGCCGATGGCAAGCACCATGGCAAACATCGTCAGCACGTTAATCGAAAATCCAGAGACGTACATGATCGCGCAGGTCCCGAGCAAAGCGACGGGAACGACCAATGTCGGAATGATTGTGTAGCGAATGTTCTGGAGGAACAGGAACATCACCACGAAGACGAGAATCATCGCCTCGATCAGCGTGTGAATCACCTTCTCGATCGATACCTTTACGAACGGGCTCGTATCGTAGGGAATTTCAAACTCGATGCCCGGCGGGAAATATTGTGACAGCTCCTCCATCGTTGCCCGTACGCCCTCGGACGTCTGCAATGCATTGCCGGTAGGAGAAAGCTGGACACCGATCGCCGCGCTTGGTTTTCCATTCAAGCGGCTGGAGAAGTTGTAGCTTTCGCCACCGACTTCTACGCGCGCAACGTCTCTTAAGCGAACGGATGACCCATCCGGATTGGCACGAAGCACGATCGATCCGAACGCTTCAGGCGATGTAAGCTGCCCTTGAACATTCACTGTCGCCGATATCTGCTGGCCGACCGGGTTGGGTGACGCACCGATACGGCCGGCCGCGACCTGGGAATTCTGCGCTTGGATAGCACCGATGACATCGGCTGACGTCAGTTTGAGCCCCAGCATCTTGTCCGGATCCATCCAGATACGCATGGACCGCTGGGTAGCGAAAAGCTGAGCGCTGCCGACACCCGGCACGCGACGGATTTCTCCGACGACATTGCGGCTGAGGTAATCACCCAGGCCGATAGCATCCGTGTTGCCGTCAACGGAGGTTAGCGCCACCATCATCAGGAACGACGTGCCGGCCTGTTCGACGCGCATACCTTGTTGCGTCACAGCTTGCGGAAGGCGTGGTTCAACACGAGCAATACGGTTTTGAACCTCAACCTGCGCCTCGCCGATGTTGGTCCCCGGCGCGAAAGTGACGTTGATCGAAATACGGCCGGACGATTCCGAGGTCGACTCGAAATAGATGAGACCAGGAACACCGTTCAACTCTTCTTCGATCGGACGCGTGACGCTCAGGTAAATATCCTCTGGCGACGCACCAGGATAGGTCGTCGATACCGAGATCTGCGGCGGTGCAACGTTTGGATACTGGGCGATCGGCAGCATGGGGATCGCAAGCAGACCCGCCAACATGATGAAGATCGCGACGACCCATGCGAAAATCGGGCGGTCAATAAAAAAGCGTGCCATTTGGCCAGTCCTTGTTAGTTCGTGGCCGGGGCAGCGGAACCTGCATTTGCCTCAACGGCATCTGTCCATGGCTCCGGCTTGACCTTGGCGCCTGGCGCCGTTTTCTGGAAACCTTCTGCAACAACCCGATCGCCGGTGTTGATGCCTTCGGAAATAACCCAGCGGTCACCGACGGCGCGATCCACGCTGACGCGACGCTGCTCCACAGTGTCTTCGGCGTTAACGACAAGCACGCTTGCCTGCCCGCCTGCATCGCGTTGCACCGCTTGCTGTGGAACTGCGATTGCCGCTTTCTGGATGCCCTGCTGGATCTGCACACGAACATACATGCCAGGAAGGAGGTCACCGTGAGGATTGGGGAATTCGCCGCGCAAGGTTACCTGCCCCGTAGTTTCGTCGACGGCGGCCTCGGAAAACAGAAGCCGGCCTGCGACGGGATAACGGCTTCCGTTATCGAAAAGGAGATTGACCTCGGCTTCATTTGGCCCGGTCATCAGCTGTCCATCCTGGAGTGCCTTACGCAACCGGATGAGGTCAGCCGCAGGTTGGGTAAAGTCCGCATAGATCGGATCAAGCTGCTGGATGGTCGCAAGATTTTCGGATCCGGTAGCACTGACCAGCGCCCCTTCCGTAATGAGCGCCCTACCAATGCGGCCGGAAATCGGTGCAGTTACATTGGCATACTGAAGATTGAGCCTTGCCTCGGCAACGCCAGCCTCAGCGACAGCAACTTCGGCGTCCGCTTGTGCAAGCATGGCGATCGCATTGTCGAATTCCTGCTGAGAGGCAACATTCGAGCGTCGCAACTGCTGCTGTCGGTCAGAGGTTTGGCGCGCTTGTAGTTGCGCAGCCTGTGCGCGTCTGAGAGTAGCTTCCGCGCTGTCGACACGAACCTGGAACGGAGCTGGATCGATCTTGTAGAGGACATCTCCTTCCTTCACCAGAGAGCCCTGCTCAAAGACGCGTTCGACGATAATTCCCGAAACGCGTGGCCGGACCTCGGCGAGCCTGGTCGGAGCGATACGACCCGGCAAGTCGTTAGTGATCGGAAGCTCTTCCTGTTGTGCCGTTACAACCTTGACGACACCCGGCGGCGGCGCACCTGGGGCAGACGCCGTCTCCTCGCTGCACCCCGCCAGCGCCACGCCCGCCAAAAGCACCGCGAAAACCTGCCCCATTCTCTTCGCCATCATTCGCTCCGAATTCAAAAAAAAATACACAAATTGTTACATACATTCTAACACGTATGTAAAATTTAACAATTGACCTTTCGCAGTGCAGCAGAAGTCTCACAGCCTTGTGAAAGGCAGTGAGAGCCCTTCTGTCATCCAAGGTATGAAAAGGGAGCTTTGAAATTGACGCAAGGTAAAGCGAGCACGCGTGACCGGGCCACCCGAAATTGAGACAATCGCAAGAACTCGTTGGAAATTAACGGAAAAAATTCATGTAAATTCGCGCTTCTTGGAAACCAAGAAGAGTGAAACGCTCACAGCACTACTCGTGGTATGCGGTAAAGGCTATCGCTTCAGAGACAAATTCCGCTCTGTGACGATCGGCTGTTTGACATCATCTGATGGCTCAGCGGCGAGGCGCGCCCGCGCGGCAGCATAATAGGCCTTCTTCTGTTCGTACATGCTGATGTCGGCACGCCGAACCAGCGATTCCATTGTTTCGCCTGCCTCGCTGGTCGCCACACCCAACGAGATACTGAGAGGCGCACTGGAATAAAACTGGTTGTTGATTTTCAGGAGTTCGTTGATCGTATCCACGACCGATGCTGCAATCTGCTTATCGGCTCCGGGCAAGAGGATTGCGAATTCATCGCCACCGATGCGAGCCGCATGGTTTGGCGCTTTTGCCACACCATTCAGGACCTCGCCGACGCGACGGAGAAGCGAGTCCCCCGCGTCGTGCCCGAGACTATCGTTGGCGTCCTTCAACCCATTCAGATCGATAACGATGGCGGAGACCGGGCGAAGCGAATTTCGCTCCAGCCGGTTGAGTTCCTCTGAATAAAATGCCCGGTTATGGAGTTTGGTCAGCACGTCATGCTTGCCGAGATATTCAAGGTAAGCCTCAGCCTTCTTGCGGGCTGTAATATCCGTCAAGGCAACCTGAACAAGCGACCAATCGTGTTCATGCCCGGGAAACACGGAGAAATGCAGCAGCACGTTCCTCATCGAACCGTCAAGCGCGTAGTTCACCACCTCGCGATGATGATTGAGGTTCTCGTTCCAGAGCTCCATCAGCTGCTCGCGGAATGGTTTTTCCATCTCGTCACGGAAGATATCGCGAAGTCGCTGTAGAAGTACCTGGCGATCCGGAGCGCAAAACAGGTCGAGCGTCGCCTGGTTTACGTCAATCACCCTAATCTCGCTCATGCACTGGCGGACGAATTCCGGATGGACATCCATAAACACGCGGAAATCGACGATCCCACGATCGCGCACTTCATCGATAAGGCGCTTGATCCGGGAGAAATCCTCCACCCACAGAGATACAGGCGAGTGCTGGAAAAGACCCTCTGCATAATGACGGTTGAACCGCTCCCGACGTCGGGCTTCTTCACGCTCCGTCACGTCTTCCGTTGTCAACAGAAGACGGGCGAGCGTCTCCTCGTGCCCCGGAACGACCGTCGCCTTCAGCTGGATATCGAGCCGTTTGCCGCCGATGGAATAGTTGACCGCATTACTGGTGAATTCTGACTTCCCGTCCCAGAGCTCAGAAAGCTCGTTGACATGGCTTTCAAGCATGTCGTCGCGGAAAATCCGGTGGAGGTTATCAATAAGGTGCTGCCGATCGTTTGCTTCGAAAAGCTCGAGTGTTCTCGGATTGACGTCCAAAACCCGAATTTTCTGGGAGCAAGTCGCCACCCGCGATTTATCCTCAAGCAGGAAACCGCGTAGGTCTTCGACACCTTCTGCACGCCAGCGGTCGAATTGCTGTTTTACGTCGCTGAAATCCTCGATCCACATCGCTACAGGCGCGAGATTGAAGACATTGGTATCGCTTGTCTCACTCATCCGATGCAATCTTCTTTCTCACGTCGACGCCCCACTGCCGTTCGTCTTGATGGGCAAGCAAAGACTTCGCGCCAACCCAATTCATGACCGTCACCAACTGCGGCAAGCGCCCAGTTGGCATCGGTCGGCAACGTCCGTCACCAGAGTTTAACGTGACGATTGACGTCCTTGTAAAGCAAATAACGGAACCTGCCGGGTCCGCCCGCGTAACAGGCCTGCGGGCAATAGGCGCGCAGCCACATGAAGTCTCCTGCCTGCACCTCCACCCAGTCTTCATTCAGACGATAGACTGCCTTGCCCTCCAGCACATAGAGGCCGTGCTCCATGACGTGCGTTTCCATGAAAGGAATGGTCGCACCCGGCTCGAATGTTACGATATTAAGGTGCATGTCGTACCGAACGTCGGATGGATCGATAAAGCGCGTTGTCGCCCACTTTCCGTCCGTGTCCGGCATTGCAGACATGGTGTGATCGTCTTCATGAGTGAAGATCGCTGGTGGCGGTTCGATGCCGTCTACAGCCTGGAATGCCTTGCGCACCCAGTGGAATTTTACAGCGACGCTCCCGCTATTATGGAGCTTCCATGTCGAGCCTGCCGGCAGAAATGCGAATGACCCGGCGCGGAGTGCGTGCGTCTTGCCATCAAATTCGATTGTCATCTCACCGTCGACGACGAAGATTGCCGCCTCGGCGCGCTGATCGGGCTCTGGCCGGTCACTGCCGCCGCCTGGCGAGACCTCGACAATGTACTGCGCAAAAGTCTCCGAAAATCCGGTCATCGGCCTTGCGATGATCCAGGCACGCGTTTCCGTCCAGTGAGGCAAAACGCTCGTCACAATATCGGACATCACAGTTTTCGGAATAACGGCGTAAGCCGTCTTGAAGACAGCCTTGCTCGAGAGCAGTTCACTCTGCCCTGGCAAGCCACCCATTTCCGAATAGTATTTGCTCATGCTTTCGTTCCATTCCCCAAATGTTGTTGCAAAACCCTTATGCGCGGCGTGACCATTAGGCAACGACAATATCGATTGAACGAGGTCGTATGCGGCCTCAGTTGCCGACGGGCAAAGGATGAAATGCAAATGCAGGCGCTCCCCCTCGCCCGCTACCTGATGCTTCTTTCGATCAGTCTTTCTTGCGGATCGTCGCGTAAACGATGTTGTGGTTCTCACCGAAGAAAACCTCCGCCTCAACCGACGACGGCTCAGCGCTTTCGTTGACGATCTTCCACATATCCGCCTTCGAACGAAGCAGGAGCGCCCAGTTCATGAAGGTCTCCATATATCCATCAACAACAATATCCTCGGAGAAATTGGCGAACAGGAACATCCCGCCCGGTTTGAGCATCTCCATGCACCGTTTCGTCAACTTGATGGCGACCTTGTCGTTAAGGTAGTCGTAGAGCCCAGCGGCGTAGATGAAGTCGAACGTACCGAGTTCTTGTGAGCGCAACACAATATCCCGGACGGATCCATCAATCGCCTCAATGCAGGTGCCGTGGAAATCACGCATCACGGATCCAACACTGATAGGATCCTGATCGAGCGCCACCCACCGCTTGATCCGCTTCTCCTTGAGTGCTGTCGAGTTATTCGCCTCGCGTAGATGCCCCGATGCGATGGTAAGGATTTCCGCATCCCCTGCATGCCGCTCGGCAGCCTCGTCAACGAAGCGTGTCAGGAGATCGCGTCGCTCACGCACCGCAACCGAAGAACTCGCGTCCTTGGTGTAGTCATAAAGAGCAGCCCCAACCGGCGAGGCATTACGGACCAAGCCGGCAACACTCTCATGGCCGTAGATGAAATCGAGAAGCTGGGCATCCCCCGAGTAACCCCGAGGTTTTTCGAACGACCAGCGGGTGAAGGGATCTTCGAGAAAAAAATCAGAAATGGCGTGATTCTGAACGATCGGAATGAGTTCGGCCCACACGCTTGAGTGGATTTTGTCGCGCAAACCATGTAGCGCGCCCGCCGTGAAGTGTATTACTTCCTGGGCGGCAAGACCCTTTTCAATTTGCTGCTGTGCCATTTCGAGAATGAGGGCAATTTCTGCTTTTGCGACAATAAAATTGTCGTCGAATGATTCCGTTCTGCTCGAGAAAATTTCTTTTGCTACAGTATCAGGGGTAATGAGACTTTGGCCGTCCAGATTTCTTTTCTTTATCTGCTTCACATGAGCCTCCAGCGTTAACGCATTGTTAACCATACGTTTCTGGGACAGCGAAGGCCACTCGCTTTCAACTTTTACACATAGTACGAATTTGTTTGGCCCTGATCGTGCCATTTTGGTCACACTCGAACTGTGCCAAAATGCACCTTCAAAATTTAGCAAAACTTAATGCGGCGACCGTATGTTGCGTTTGCCGCTCATTGAGTGATCGTACCCATGGGAGGAACTGGGAGGCATTCAAGACGCCTGCTAAAATACACGGGAAAGTGGAAGATAGAGGCGCCAGCCCACAGTTTTACTAAAACAACATGGGAACGTGCATGAAGCACAACTACGGAGATGTGACAGGCTTACAGAGCCATCGACAGGTTGATGGACAACTGTACGAGGAACTTCTTGCTCTATACCAGCAAGAAGGCGAAAGAACGCGTCGAGGCTCTATTCGCCAGGGTCTCTGGATAGCCGTTGTTGTCTATATTCTTTTTGTCGTCACCGATGCCATTCTGATCCCCGACGTAACTATATACACATTCGTCTCGCGTATGCTTGTCGGCGCAGCGTCGCTGGCAACCCTTGAAATACAATTTCGGCGGAGGGCGAAGACTGCCTCACTCGACCTGACCTGCGCCGCGGCGTTGATCATGGGTTACATTGGCTGGCTAGTACCCGCGCTTTTGACGGAATACGTCGAAAACATGTCTTATTACATGGTGTTCGGCGCAATCTTCATGATGGGCGCTAACCTGTTCTTCAGTTTCCGCTTCTTTCTTTCCCTGATATCGTCCGGCATTATCCTTTTTACTTATTTTCTGGCACTGACCCTCTTTCCTGAGGACATATTCTACAAGGTCGCATTCGGTACGTTCTACATTTCCTGTTTTGTCTTCACCTCCTATGTGAACTGGAACCTGAACCGCGAACGGTATCATGTCTTCCTCAATGCCCAGGAAGCAAAGTCACAGCAGAAAGCAGCTGAGGAACGGGGACTGGCCCTCCTAAGGCTTTCCCACACAGACTCCCTCACCGGACTTGAAAACCGGCGCGCGGTCGATCAGCGCCTACGACTTCTCTGGGAAAACTGGGGTAAAAAGTCAGAGGGTTTTGCTGTCCTTCTCATCGATGTCGACTTCTTCAAGAAATACAACGATTGCTACGGTCATCAGGAAGGCGACCGCTGCCTGATCACCGTTGCAAATGCGTTGCAGGATGCGATCGCCGATTTCGGCGCATCGATCGGGCGTTACGGGGGTGAGGAATTCATCGTTCTCGTCCCGTTCAAGTCCAGGCAGCAGGTCGGTGAACTGGCAGAGATCATTCGCCACACTGTCGAAGACCTCTCACTTGAGCATGAGCAGCGCAGGGACGGGACGTTCGTCGTCACTGTCAGCATTGGCGCGTCCTTCACACGCCAAAACCCGGATGCCAAACTTGAAAAGGTGATCAACGAGGCTGACAGGGCTCTCTATATTGCCAAGGCGAATGGTCGAAACTGCATGAAGCTGTTCGATCCGAACGACCCTCAAACGAGCGACGAGACGGAAAACATCGCCGCGCTCCTCAAAATCGCGATTAACGAGAACCTCGTCTCACTTGTCTATCAGCCGATCCAGAACATGCGGACGAACGAAATCGAGGGCGCCGAGGCCTTGATGCGCTTGCGCTTGCTTGACGGCACTCCCATTCCACCAAGCTTGTTCATCCCGATCGCTGAGCGGACCGGCATCATCAACGACCTCGGTCTCTGGACGATCCGCACCGTCTGCCGTCAGATCTTGACGGATGACAACGTGCGCGTGATCAGCGTCAACGTTTCACCAATGCAGCTCAAGAATCCCGGTTTTGCGACATCTGTCGCTGCCATCCTCGTCGAGGCGGGAATATCTGGTTCGCGCCTCGCCTTCGAAATCACCGAAGGCCTGGAAATGGAGATGCATTCAGATGTCCTGCGGTGCATCAGCGACCTGAAAACACTGGGTATCAACATCTGGCTCGATGACTTCGGAACTGGATTTGCGGGACTTTCCTGGTTGCGCATCACCGACTTTGACACGGTCAAGATCGACCGCTCGTTCCTGCACGACAGCGAAACCCCTCGCGGAAGAGCGATGCTACAGGACATGATAAGACTTGTCCGCAATCGCGGTCACAAGATCCTTATCGAAGGCGTCGAGACGCGCGAACAACTCGCATTGTCACGTGCTCTCCAAATCGATTATGCACAGGGCTATTTCATTGGACGACCTGAGCCCTTGGAGCAATTCCGTGCAGAGCGGCGCCGTTACGCCAGACCCACGGGGCTCGTAAGACCGGCCTGATTAGGCTTGATCAGCGATATTGTGGGGGCTCCACCGCAAAGCGTTCTGCAAGTTCTGCAAAAGCAGTACGCGTAACGGGATCAACCGGAGCACCTTCCCTTTCACGCCTTGCGGCAACTCCCCATTCGCGGTCACCAGGCGCCATAACCTTGCAATCCTCACGCGCCGGAGATTCTCGCAAGACCTCGAGATAGCGCTTCATGCCTTCGTCGAATATGCTGCGTTCAATGAAGGCCTCAGGCTTCAGTGCTATCACGAACGCTCCAAGCCCGCGCGGCGTGGAGAAATCCGGGCCTGGCATTGGAGCGAGATCAAAGCTTAGCTTCATCCCGGTCAGGACGGCGCTGAAAATTTCGACCATACCGGCAAGCGCAGCGCCTTTGAACCCGAACTCTCCACCGAGCGGAGCAAGCATTTCCGCAGTCTTGGGATCACGCGTATCGATGCCATTCCCGTTCGATGCGACGCCTTCAGGCAATGTCGTGCCAAGGCTACGATAGAGCAGGACCCGATTGTAGGGTACCGCGCTCGTTGCCATATCTAGTAACCAGGGCATACCGTCAGGTGCGGGAACGCCAACCGCGATCGGATTCGTACCATGAAACCGCATGGCGCCGTCGTGGAGCCGGACAAAACTGTCTGAGTTACAGAAAGCGATACCGATGAAGCCTTTTTTTGCAGCCTCAAGCGCGTAAGCGCCGGCCGGTCCAAAATGCGAAGAATTGCGTATTGCGACAGCACCGATACCGAACTGACCGGCAAGCGAGATGGCGTTGTCCATCGCATGAAAGGTGGCGCGTGCGCCGTGAGCATGATCCGCGTCTATGGTTTCTACGGCACCAAACCCGCCAACTCGCTTGATTTCGGGGCGGGGGTTCAGCCTCCCACCCGCAAAGGCTGTGATATAGTGCGCGAGCAGGCGTACCCCATGGCTATCAACACCGAGGCGCGTGCCGTGCATCATTGCCCGAGTTGCGGCATCTGACGTCTCTGGATCGACACCGGCTGCTAACAAGACCGAACGGCAAAAGCGGTCCAGTTCTGAAAGCTTTGACAATACGCTTGTCGGTTCTGCCACCAATTGCATGAAAAGCCCCCTCCCGATTCCTCAGACAACGGGCTCCACGCTATTCACCGGGAGCGATTTTGCAACTGCTATCGCACCCGGGAAGGACAGTTAGCTGTCGCTGCCCATAGCCTCGTAGGCGTCACGCTCACCGGCAATAATAGAACGCTTGCCGACATGGTTTGCTGGACCAACGATGCCTTCCTGCTCCATCCGCTCTACGAGAGACGCCGCGCGGTTATAGCCAATCGAAAGGCGCCTCTGAATGTATGAGGTCGAGCATTTCTTGTCGCGCAACACGACCTTGACGGCTTTTTCATAGAGGTCGTCTGTGTCGTCTTCTGCCATAGCGGTCTTATCGAAAACTGCACTATCGTCCTCAGCCTCGTCCTCAGCTTCTTCAGCGTCTTCCGTGACTGTACCAAGGTACTCGGGACGCCCTTGTGTCTTCAAATGCGCGACGACTTTTTCGACTTCTTCGTCAGAGACAAACGGGCCATGAACGCGAGCAATGCGACCACCGCCCATCATGTGCAACATGTCGCCCTGACCGAGCAGATGTTCGGCACCTTGTTCGCCGAGGATAGTACGGCTGTCGATCTTGGAGGTTACCTGGAACGAGATGCGAGTTGGGAAGTTCGCCTTGATAGTCCCGGTGATGACATCGACCGAAGGACGTTGCGTGGCCATGATCAGGTGGATACCTGCAGCACGCGCCATCTGCGCGAGGCGCTGGATCGCACCTTCGATTTCCTTACCGGCAACCATCATCAGGTCTGCCATTTCATCGACGATAACGACGATGTAGGGCATCGCGCTAAGGTCCATTTCCTCCTGCTCATAAACCGCTTCACCGGTTGCCCGATCGAAGCCAGTCTGAACGTTGCAGAACACCGTTTCGCCTTTGGCACGCGCAGTGGCTGCCCTTGCGTTATAGCCATCGATATTGCGTACACCGAGGCGCGACATCTTGCGATACCGGTCTTCCATCTCCCGCACAGCCCATTTCAGGGCCATGACGGCCTTTTTGGGATCTGTAACGACAGGGGTCAGGAGATGTGGAATACCGTCATACACTGACAGCTCAAGCATCTTCGGATCGACCATGATGAGGCGGCACTCTTCTGGCTTAAGGCGGTAGAGGATCGACAGGATCATGGTGTTGATGGCGACAGACTTACCGGATCCGGTCGTGCCTGCGACGAGCAGGTGCGGCATCTTGGCAAGTTCAGCGATAACAGGCTCACCACCGATCGTTTTGCCCAGGCAAAGGGCCAGTTTCTGACGAGTTTCGCTGTAGTCTCCCGATTCAATCAGCTCGCGCAGATAGACCGTTTCTCTGACCGGATTTGGCAACTCGATACCGATGACGTTTCTGCCGGGCACGACGGCGACACGTGCTGAAAGAGCGGACATCGAGCGAGCGATGTCGTCCGACAGACCGATGACGCGAGAAGACTTGACGCCTGGTGCAGGTTCGAACTCGTAAAGCGTTACGACCGGCCCGGGACGGACGTCGATAATTTCACCCTTGACACCGAAGTCTTCAAGCACGCTTTCAAGAAGGCCTGCGCTCTGTTCGAGCGCTTCCGGCGTCATGGTGGTTGTCTGCTGGACACGAGCCTGCTGCAGCAACTCTATCGAAGGGTATTCGTATTCGCCCTCGGCGAAGACCGGTGCGTCACGGAACATCGGCTGCGACGCTTGAAGGGGCGCACGTGCGACGAAGCGTGGCTCGACCGACGGCGGCGGCTCGCAAGCAATAGCTGCCTCGGGTGCTGGAGCATTGATTTCTACTTCAACCGGAGCAGCATTGCCGAGCGGCAACATGGATGATGCGGCCGCACGAACGCCGATTTCGCGATAAAGGCGGACTGCGGATCCACCCGGAACGGTGATGACGGGTGGTTCTGTAGATAGCTCAATCGCCGGCGCAGAGGCAGGAAACGGCATCGGAAGCGAAATTGTTGAGGCCTGCGGGTTTGGCACTGCACCGGGCACGGGTGCCAGATCGAGATCCATCACCTCGAAGAAGATTTCGTCGGGCAAATTCGCTGCAAATGCCGGGAGTACCATAGTTGGCCTGACGGCCTCGTCGGCGGTTAGTCCCTGCACGGGCACGACAGGTACGACAGGCGCCACTCCCGTCACGTCTGCAATTGCGACGGCGACAGCAACGTCTTCCATCACTGTGCTCTGTTCCGCTTGTTGTTTCAGGGCCAGCTCGCGACGCAACTTGTACGTCAAGGCACGCGCACCCTGAGCATGTGGGGGCTGCGGGAGAACGGGGATACGCGGAGGCTGCGGGACCCTTGGCTCCGGCTTCTTGTAAACGGGCGCGACAGCTTCCTCGACCGGTGTAGCAATAACCGGCTCAACGGTTTCGACCTCAATTTCGGCAGGAACGATGTCTGCTTCGTCTTGCTGAGGCTCGACGGCCCCGCGACGTGAGAACGCGCTTTCTGGCGTCCTTGTAAAACGAACATTTGGCCCCAATACAAAAGCATTTTGCCAGCCGGGCATGTCAGAACGCCCCTCTATTGCGTCAGCCGCGACGACATCTGCATTCTGACGAGGACGACTGGTGGAATGATCGGCGTGTGCGCTCGCGACACGACCGACCCCATCATTGGGTTTGGCATGAGGGCTTACGCCCCCCTCCCCTGCGCTATTGCCGGAATTCGGAAAATTGGATCGGGAGAAGGTCATGGCAGCGTGCACACTCATCATAAACGTACATAATTTCGGTCTCCCTGAAATAAAAAATAAAGGTTAACCACCCCTTTCCAACCAGGACCCAACCACGCAATTTTTTCTCTCGGATACGTTCAGCATAGAATAGGAAAAGCGCCCAAGGTTACCCCCAAGCGCTTGTAATTAATTGGTTAAATTGAATTTGATCGCGCCGATCTTGCCGTGCGTGCCAAGCTCACCCTGCCATGGAGAAGTCTTTGAGGCGTGAGGCCAAGCCTTCGATCGTTTTGGCCCCGGCGTTTGCAAAGGCGAAGCGCAAAAAACCATCCTGGCCCGTGCCGAAATAGCTGCCCGGCAGGCAAACCACACCGAATTCACGCGCCATTTTTTCGGCAACGGCAGCGGATGAAACACCGTCGAAGGGATGCCGCACAAATGCGAAATAGGCTCCCGCCGATGCCAGGCCCCATTCTGGCAGCTCACGCATGACCCGGCGAAGAGCGTCAGCGCGCAATGCGATTTCCGACCTGTTTGCTTCCCGCCACTCGACAAGTGCCGGAATGGCCTTTGCAACAGCTGCCTGCGGCGCTCGAGGCGCGCAAATCTGGAGGTTGTCCATGATCTTGGTGATCTCAAAAAGGGCTTTTTCGCCAGCCGTGATGGCACCAAGGCGGTGACCGGGAATGCAATACGACTTTGAGAAGCTGTAGAGCATGATCAGATTTTTTTCCCAGCCCTCGATCTTCATCAGATCATGGGGCCTGTCGTCTCCTGGTGGAAGGAAGTCACGATAGGTCTCATCGAGGATGAGCCACGCGCCGTGTTTTCTGCATGCATGAAATATCTCTGCAAGCAGGCTGGGGGAGTAGACCGCGCCGGTCGGATTGTTGGGTGTTACGACTGCCAACGCCTTAACTCCCTTCGACAGGACGGCATCGACGTCCTCAATCTTGGGCAAAAATCCGTTCTCGGCCGCACATTCGATCAAAACCCGGTTTATTCCGAGCATCTCAAGCGTCGTATCCTGATTGAAGTAGAACGGATTTGTCAGCGCAACGGTATCGCCTGCTCCCGCAACGGCCATCGCGGCACACATAAAGGCCTGATTGCAACCCGACGTGATGTGAATATTGCCGGCATTGAGGCTTACGCCATAGATCGCACCCACATGTTCCGCGTAGGCATCTCTCAGAAGCGTTTCACCTTCAATCGGGCCATAACCGGTATAGGCGATTGAACCTGATGCCTCTGCCAACCAGCCAAGGATGTCCTTATGCGCCGGGTAGCCCGGAACGGCCTGCGAAAGATCAATTGCCGGCCCCTTGCTGCCGTCATAGGCGCGCGCCCACGCAAAAACTGACGGTACAGGCGGCGGGAGGATTGACGCAACGAGCGGATTGAATACGGCAGACATCTTGTTCTCTTGGAAAAGGGGCAGAAGGGTTTCAGCGGGAGGCGACAATCCGTCATCGCGACCCCACATGCAAGTACTGCGTCCAAAATCATAAGAGGCACGTGGTTACGCCGAATGGCTATCCCCACTTTTTGCGATCCGAAGGATATTGTTTCCGCCAATGACCCAGCTGCGTAAATTCATTGCTGTAACACCAACGATTTAGCGTGGACAGTGGCGAGCCCTCGATCATAAGATCGGTGCGAGCCAAATGCTGTTCAGCCGCGCCCGGCTTCCTATCTTCCGGAGTATGTCCATGTTGCCTGTTTCGATTTCCCGCCGCACGCTTCTCAAGACTTCTTTGATCCTTGCGGCTTCAACTGGGCTCACCGGGATTGCCGCCGCCCAGCAGGCAGGTGGAGGTCGACTGATCGTTGCGGCAGACTCCGAGCCGAAGAACCTCAATCCAGCTATTGTCGCCTCGAACGGGGTTTTTTACATCTCCAGCAAGGTCATCGAGCCGCTTGCAGAAGCCTCGTTCAAAGGAAGAGATGGCCTCGAACCTCGACTTGCAACTGAGTGGACCGGTTCGGACGACGGACTGACTGCCACTTTCAAGCTGCGCGAAGGGGTAACATGGCATGACGGCAAGCCATTTACCTCCGCCGATGTAGCCTTTTCGGCGCTCCAGGTATGGAAGCCACTGCAAAATCTTGGACGTCTCGTATTCGCAAATCTCGAGGCTGTTGAGACGCCGGATGACCACACGGCGATTTTCCGCTTCTCAAGCCCCACCCCGTTCCAGCTCGTCCGCAACGCATTGCCGGCCGTGACGAGCGTCTTGCCAAAACACCTTTATGAAGGGACCGATATTGCGAACAACCCTGCAAACACCAAGCCGGTCGGCACCGGTCCCTACGTGTTTGCGGAACACAAACCCGGTGAATATTATCACCTTGCCCGATACGCGAACTACTGGGACAAAAGCCAGGCCCTTCTTGATGATATCATCTACAAGGTTTTGCCGGATCGCGCCGCTGCAGCTTCGGCACTGGAAGCAGACGAGATCCAGCTTGCTGCGTTCTCGGCAGTGCCGCTTGCCGACCTTGAGAGGATCTCAAAAGTACCTGGCATCAAGGTAATCGCTGACGGCTACGAAGCGCTGACCTACCAGCTTGTGGTGGAGATCAACCATCGTCGTAAAGAGCTCTCTGACCTCAAGGTTCGGCAGGCGATTGCCCACGCAATCGATAAGAAATTCGTCGTCGACACCATTTTCCTTGGTTACGCGTCAGCGTCGACTGGACCAATACCCAAGAACTCTACCGAGTTTTATTCGGATGACGTTGCCTCTTACGATTTCGATATCGCAAAGGCGAATGCCCTTCTCGATGAAGCGGGCTATGCGCGAAAGGAGGACGGGACTCGTTTTGCGCTGAAACTTTTGCCCGCGCCATATTTCAACGAGACAAAACAATTCGGCTCTTACCTACGACAGGCGCTCCAAAAGATCGGGATTGATGCCGAGCTGGTAAACAATGATTCCGCTGCTCATCAAAAGGCTGTCTACACCGATCACAACTTCGATCTGGCTGTTGCACCACCGGTTTTCCGCGGTGATCCTGCGATCTCCACGACCATCCTTGTACGCTCCGGGATCCCTGCGGGGGTTGGCTTCTCCAACCAGGGCGGCTACGAAAACAAGTCGGTTGATGAACTGATCGATCAAGCAGCAATCACCGTCAATGCGACTGCAAGAACGGAACTCTATAAGGATTTCCAGAAACAGGTGGTTGCTGACTTACCAATCATCAATGTCGCTGAATGGGGTTTCATCACTGTTGCCCGCGATAGCGTCCACAACGTCGCCAGCAATCCGCGCTGGGCCGTTTCCAACTGGGCCGATACGACAATCAGCAGATAAATGGGGCTTCAGCCATGGCAGGTGCATTGCTGTTGTTGAAGCGAAGAGCACTCACTGCAATTCCGGTGATGTTGATTGTCCTCGTCTTCACATTTGTGCTGATGGAGAACGCATCCGGAGATGCGGTCGACGCCTATCTCGTCTCTATTGGCGGTGGCGATGCGGGGCTTCGCGACGCGCTTCGCCAACAGTATGGTTTGGACGGTTCGATCCTCGCGCGCTTCTGGCTCTACATCACCTCCGTTTTACGGCTCGATCTCGGCTGGTCAGTTTCTTTTGACCGCCCGGTTCTCAACCTCATTCTCGAGCGGCTGCCAAACACGCTACTTTTAATGGCGAGTGCCACAACGCTCGCCTTCCTGTTTGGAACCGCGCTCGGAATTGTCGCTGGTGCGCGTCCTCGTGGCTTGACCGACCGGTTACTGTCGGCAATGTCACTGGCACTATATTCGATGCCAGGATTTTGGCTCGGACTTGTGATGGCAATCGTCTTTGCAGTGCAGTTGCGGTGGCTGCCAACCTCAGGGATCGAAACCGTCGCCTCCGGGAAATCAGGCTTGCCACGAATGCTCGATGTAACAAGGCATCTCGTCTTGCCGGTCGCAAGCCTCGGTCTCATCTACCTCGCCCTTTTCTTGAGAGTGATGCGGACTGCCATGGCGGCAATCTGGCCACTCGAATTCGTATTGTTTGCACAATCGAAGGGCCTTTCGAAATCAAGGATTGTCATCCGGCATGTAGCACGAAATGCCGCGTTGCCGCTCATCACCGTTCTTGGCCTACAATCTGCCACCATGCTTGGGGGCAGCGTCGTCATAGAGAGTGTCTTTGCAATTCCAGGCTTCGGAAGATTGGCGCAGGAAGCCGTGAGCGGTCGCGACACACCGCTTCTTATGGGAATCATCTTGGTGAGCGCGGTGTTTGTGATCCTGGTCAATCTCGCCGTCGATCTCGTTTTATCTGCGCTCGACCCCAGGATTGGGAATGGAGGACAGGTGGGATGAGCTTCCTTTTCCGATTGCTAAAGACCCCTGAGGGCATTACGGGCGCGTCGATCCTGTTGGTGTTGACGGTTGTTGCAATTTCAGCCCCATTGCTTTTTCCCGGCGATCCGCTGTCGATTGTCGGCGCACCGCTCGTTGCTCCTTTTAAAGACCCAGCCTTCCCGCTCGGCACCGATCATCTGGGTCGCGATGTGATCGCCTGTCTCGCTCACGGAGCACAAACCTCGCTGCTCGTCGGACTGGGTGCTGCCCTTGCTGCGCTGGCGGTCGGAACGGTGATCGGTACCGTCGCCGGATTTTCAGGCGGGCTAGTCGATGAGGCCCTGATGAGGCTGGCAGATGCATTCCAGATCGTACCGAGCTTCCTCCTGGCGCTTGCATTCGTCAGTACGATTGGCGCCTCGATGCCGGTGGTTATCATGGCGATTGCGCTTGGCGCATGGGCCGACCCTGCAAAACTGATGCGGACGCAGGTCTTGTCTGTACGTGAGCGCGACTACGTACAATCGGCACGCGCAATCGGCATGCATCCCCTGGAGATTGCATTTCGTCAGGTCTTTCCGAATGCGTTGGGCCCAGTGCTGGCGCTGGCGGCAATCATTGTCGCTGCCGCAATTTTAACAGAGGCAGCACTTTCATTTTTGGGTTTGGGCGATCCTAACATAGTAACATGGGGTTCGATGATCGCAGAAGGACGCAACGTGCTGCGATCTGCAGCGTTTCTTTCCGTTATTCCTGGCCTCGGCCTGCTCATAACCGTCCTTGGCGTTTACCTATTGGGTGAAGGGATCAACACCGCACTCGCGAACAAGGCGAAGTTAGCATGACAGCAACATCGACGCTCTGCCATATCGACCAACTCAGTGTTGCCTATAGCCGGACAGGCGAACCGGCGTTGATAGATGTAACACTCACGATCACCAGAGGGCGGAAGCTGGCGATAATCGGTGAAAGCGGTTCTGGGAAATCGACGCTAGCCAAGGCGATTGCCAACCTCTTACCAGGCAGCGCCACGGTAACTGGTGAAATCACATGGAAGGGTCCATCCGGCAATATCACCAACGCGCCATTGTCTGGCAAAGACATCGGATATGTCTTTCAGGATCCGGGCGCTTCACTCAATCCGCTTTTGACTGTGGGCGAACAGGTTTCAGAGGGTGCGGTTCGTCATCTGGGACTTTCATGGTCTCAAGCAAGGGAACGCGCCCGCGATCTTCTCGAAAAGGTCAATCTGCCGCACCCCACGCACCTGCTTTCGGCCTATCCGCACCAACTGTCAGGTGGACAGCGTCAGCGCGTTGCAATTGCCGCAGCGATAGCTGCAGAACCCTCCATTCTCATTACCGACGAGGCTACGAGTGCGCTTGATACCGTGAGCCAATCCTCGATTATCTCGTTATTAAATGATCTCGTAGTCGAAGATGACCGCACGCTCGTTTTCGTGACACACGATATTGGACTTGCTTCCAGTCTGGCTGACGACATCGCGGTTCTCAGTCGCGGAAGGATGGTCGAAACCGGTCAGGCGGGACCGGTGCTGACGACGCCGACACAGGACTACACCCGGTCGCTTCTCGCGAACTACATAGACTTCGACACTCCATCCCTGATTGATGGAGCCAGGCCATGAGCCTACTTTCGGTAGAGGGTCTCGGCAAGACATTCGAGAGCCCTCAACGCAAAGTCGCCGCACTTGCAGACGTCACGTTCTCCCTGCAGGCCGGTGAAACACTTGGCCTTGCCGGGCCATCAGGTTGTGGCAAATCGACGTTAGCGCGTATTCTGATGCGGCTTATAACAGCCGATGAGGGCACTGTCCGTTTCGACAAGTACGACTGGCTATCACTTGAAGGCAATGACCTTCGCAGAGCGCGGCCGCGCATGCAGATGGTATTTCAGGATACGCATAGCGCTTTCAATCCAAGCGCGACTGTCGAAAGCTCCATTGGTGAACCGTTACGCATCCATAGAGGCGGATCTGTTGCCAAACGATCGCTTGAGATACACGCACTGATGGATCGGGTGGGTTTGCCCTCGATCTACGCTCAACGTTCGGTCTTTAGCCTTTCTGGAGGTCAAAGACAGCGTGTTGCTATCGCACGGGCGCTTGCACTCAGCCCGGCCCTCCTTATCCTTGACGAGGCTGTTTCCGCGCTCGACATATCGGTCAGAAACCAAATCCTGGAGTTGGTGGTAGAAATCCAGCGCGAGACCCAAGTCGCCTGCCTTTTCGTCTCACACGACCTTGCCGTCATCCACGCGGTTTGTCACCGCGTTGCTATCATGGAGAGCGGGCGCATCGTCGAGATCGGGGACACCGGCAAAATCATAAAATTCCCCCAATCGTCAGCCGCGCGGGCCCTTATTGCCGCAGCGCCGCGGCTGTCGAAGACAAGATAGGACATGACATGCGGATGGATATTTCATCGCTCCTGGACGCCCCACCCTACCCTGCGGAGCGATACGGACGCCTTGCTGACAGACTGGCCCTCCTTCTCGGGACGACGAATGACGTTCTTCTCATTCAGGCTGAGGCCGTACTTGCTCTGGAGGCAGTTGCAACCAGCATTGCGCGTGAAGGAATAAGGGCCCTTAACATTGTCACCAGCCCTTACGGCACATGGTTTGGCGACTGGCTGACAAGAGGAGCCGCTGACGTCGACAATGTCTGCGCCCCACCTGCCAAGCCGATCACACTCGAAGCGGTGAGACGAGCGTTGGACAAGGCAGATTATGATGTCTTGTCTATCGTACATGCAGAATCGGCAACCGGCATCCTCAATCCTCTTCCAGAAATCGCCGCACTCGCGAGACAAAAGGGCGTACTTACCATAGTTGACGCCGTTGCATCGATTGGGGGCCATCCTGTTGACGTTGACAGGCTGGGCATTGATATCGCGGTCGTCGGGCCACAGAAAGCGCTGGCCGGCCCGGCCGGCGTTTCAGCCATTTCGGTCAGCCAGAGAGCCTGGAAAATCCTTGACCACGACCGCGCGCCGACAAATTCCATGCTGTCACTCCTCGATCAGAAGAAGCTCTGGCTGGACTGCGGACGGGCAGCTCTCCCAGGTACACCTGCACCGCTGGAATTCTTTGCGCTCGAGGCCGCTCTTGATCGCATCGAGGCAGAAGGACTTCCAGCCGTTCATCGGCGTCACGCGCAGGCAACCCTGGCCACCCGTGCGGCACTTGAAGCACTTGCGACTTCAGCTTGGGTTGACGTACCCGACAACTCTGTCCTGGTCACTACGGCTATCCTGCCGGATGGGATAGACAGGGACACCTTCCTCACCGCAGCGAACTCTAAGCCAGGCGCCGACATTACCGCTGGCGTTGGACCTGGTGCCGAACGCCTGTTCAGGCTGAACCACACCGGACGTCGCGCGTCAGAAGAAGCCGTGAGGTCGAACATCGCCGCAGTTTCTGCGGCCCTTCGGCAGGCTGGATTGCCATCAGATGACGAAGCTGGTCAGTTGGCCCTTGCCTCCGTCTACGGTGCGTGAAATCCCCTCGATTTTGCGGGGGAAAAACGTAAATTCCATCGAAAGGCCGCAAGGAAGAACAGCTGCGCATAGGTTCTTGTTAAAAATAGTAGACAAATCCCCGGCGTAATCTTGACGAAATCGTGGCAAAACGCGAAACTTAACACAACGTTAAACTGCGTGATAAAGGGGATTGGCCATGGTAGCAGGATTTAATATGCTTTCCTTTGACCTGTTCGGCATCGGCCGGAGAGCACCGATGCAGCCCGAGCGGGCCGAAACAGAATTCCAGAACCCCAAGTCTCCGAAGCCGGACAACGAACCCGATCAGCACGATAAGGATCAGGAATATGAACTGTTCTTCTGGTCGCTTTATCCGGTGATCTGAAGTTACAAATGGAAAAACAAAACCCGGCGGATCGCTCCTGCCGGGTTTTTTATTGTCTTGTCAGAGGTGATGCTGTGCACGGATGACCATGCACAGCAACATTCTTAGTGGTTGTCGCGCGGAAGCCCCTTTGTCTGAGCAATGCGCTGATATTTGACTGCTGGCTCGAGGACAGCACCTGTTTCCATCTGGCTGACGATACCGCGCTGGATTTCCTGCCACGGTGTCTGGTGATCCGGGAACTTGTAACCGCCATCAGCAGAAAGTGCCGCATAACGATTGGCAAGCTCCTCGCCGGAAATCAGGATATCTGCCGTGCCGCGACCGACGTCAACACGAACGCGGTCACCCGTTTGAAGAACAGCCAAGCCACCGCCTGCCGCTGCTTCTGGCGAGGCGTTGAGAATGGATGGGCTGCCTGATGTGCCGGACTGACGGCCATCACCGATGCAAGGCAGTGAGTTGACGCCTTCCTTGAGCAGGTAATCGGGAGCGCGCATGTTGACGACTTCAGCCGCGCCCGGATAACCGATCGGGCCGGCACCGCGCATGAACAGAATGGTGTTCGCATCGATCTTCAGCGACGGATCGTCGATGCGGTGGTGATAGTCCTCTGGACCATCGAACACGACAGCGCGGCCTTCAAATGCTTCGGGATCATTGGGGTTCGAAAGATATCGGTCACGAAATTCTTTCGAGATCACGCTGGTCTTCATGATCGCCGACGAGAACAGGTTGCCGCGCAGAACGCGGAAGCCTGCGCGCTCCTTGAGCGGCTGCTCGTAAGGACGGATAACTTTCTCATCTTCAATGATCGCACCACGGCAGTTATCGCCGATCGTCTTTCCATTGACGGTCATAGCGTCTTCCTTGATGAGCCCTTGGGTCATCAACTGGTTGACGACTGCGGGTACACCACCGGCGTGGTAATAGTCTTCACCGAGATATTCACCGGCCGGCTGCAGGTTGACAAGCAACGGCACGTCTTCGCCGTAGGTCTGCCAGTCGTCGACCGTCAGTTCTACGCCCACATGGCGGGCAAGACCATTCAGATGGATCGGAGCGTTGGTGGAGCCACCGATGGCAGAGTTAACGCGAATGGCGTTGATGAATGCATCCTTCGTCATGATGTCGGACGGCTTCAGATCTTCTTTGACCATTTCGACGATGCGAAGACCTGTCAGGTAAGATACCTCCTGACGATCGCGGTAAGGCGCAGGAATTGCGGCCGAACCGGGAAGCTGCATGCCAAGTGCTTCGGCGAGCGAATTCATGGTCGTTGCCGTGCCCATGGTGTTGCAATAGCCGGTAGATGGCGCAGACGAAGCAACAAGCTTGACGAACCCCTGATAGTCGATTTCACCCTTAGCCAGGAGCTCACGTGCCTTCCAGACGATGGTGCCCGAGCCTGTCCGTTCTCCACGGAACCAGCCGTTCAGCATAGGACCGACGGACAATGCGATGGCAGGAATGTTGACGGTGGCCGCCGCCATAAGACAGGCAGGCGTCGTCTTGTCGCAACCGATCGTCAGAACCACACCATCGAGCGGGTAGCCGTAAAGTACTTCAACGAGACCGAGATAAGCCAGGTTGCGGTCTAGACCTGCGGTCGGACGCTTGCCTGTCTCCTGAATTGGGTGGACCGGAAACTCGATGGCGATACCACCGGCTTCACGGATACCTTCACGCAGGCGATTTGCGAGTTCAAGATGATGACGGTTGCAGGGTGAAAGGTCAGAACCGGTCTGCGCGATACCGATGATCGGGCGGTCGGACTGCAATTCGGCCTGGCTCAGACCGAAGTTCATGTATCGCTCGAGATATAGCGCTGTCATATCCGCGTTCGCGGGATTGTCGAACCATGCGCGCGAGCGAAGCTTGCCCTGGGTTGCGGGTAGATTGTCGGATTTAGTCATGATGCAGGTCTCCAGCCTGAAGTGGCCAACGGTAAAATATTATCAAATGCGACAAGCTTATGTTGCACGCACAGAAAATGGAATCAGCATAAGGAGATCAGGCATAGCCGACAGAGGGCAGAGAGACGAGGCATAACGCGCCTGCTTTCAAATTTAGTCGAACATTTTTCGATGTTTAGTACCATAACGGCACTCCGCAGCTTGGTTCCGGATCACCTGGGCAAACCGTTTTCCCCGGGATTTCCTCATCCCGGACCCAACTGGCTCCACCCGTTATTTGTATTACTATTAAATCCGAGCCTCTGATGTCAAGGTTTCAAACAGGCGAAATCCACCCCGCTCGACAGAAGTACACTTCTGATCCCCTAACATATTATATTATTGATTTATCTAGATCTTAATTGGTTTCACCCCCTCTTTACACCCATGCACGAGCGAACAGCCTCAAAAAACACTTTTCAAAGATATTACTATATGCTCATACTGCCGTGTCAGCTGACTTCATCTCTGGGAGGATAAGATGAGAAAAGCAATCGCGGCAGTCACTGTCGCACTTTCAACATGCCTTGCATCCGGCGTTTCTGCGCAATCGCTCACCGTCGGTTTTTCGCAGATCGGTTCTGAATCCGGTTGGCGCGCGGCAGAAACAACGGTCACAAAGCAGCAGGCAGAAAAGCGTGGCATCACGCTTAAATTCGCTGATGCACAGCAAAAACAGGAAAACCAGATCAAGGCCGTTCGCGGCTTCATCGCTCAGGGTGTCGACGCAATCCTGATTGCGCCAGTCGTCGCCACCGGATGGGATGCTGTCCTGAAGGAAGCCAAGGAAGAAAACATCCCTGTCATACTCCTCGACCGCCAGATCGAGGCACCCGACAGTCTGTATCTGACAGCCGTGACATCCGATCAGGTCCATGAAGGCAAGGTCGCGGGCGACTGGCTCGCCAAGGACGTCGGCTCTAAGGACTGCAAAGTGGTCGAATTGCAGGGCACGACCGGTTCGTCGCCTGCCATTAACCGCAAGAAGGGCTTTGAGGAGGCAATTGCCTCGCACAGCAACATCAAGATTGTTCGTTCGCAGACCGGTGACTTTACCCGCACCAAAGGCAAAGAAGTGATGGAAAGCTTCATTAAGGCCGAGGGCGGCGGCAAGGATATCTGTGCCGTCTACGCACACAATGATGACATGGCTGTCGGTGCAATCCAGGCAATCAAGGAAGCAGGCCTAAAGCCCGGAACCGATATCAAGGTTGTCTCGATCGACGCTGTTCCGGACATCTTCAAAGCCATGGCAGATGGTGAAGCGAATGCAACGGTGGAACTGACACCGGACATGGCAGGACCGGCGTTTGATGCACTGGATGCCTATCTGAAGGACAAGAAGGAGCCGGCTAAGTGGATACAGACTGAATCCAAGCTCTACACGTCGTCCGATGATCCTATGAAGGTCTACGAGGCGAAGAAGGGGCTCGGATATTAATCCAGGCTCCACTTCAGGCGGAGCGGTACAGATGTGCCGTTCCGCACTCTCGATCCATCTGGGAAACTGCGAAATGTCCGAACCGGCCACACTTTTGGAAGCACGCGCGATCGGCAAAGCCTTCCTCGGGATCAAAGCCCTTGATGGCGTCGATTTCTCGGTGCAGCGCGGTGAAATTCACGCGCTCCTCGGCGAAAACGGCGCGGGAAAATCAACTCTCATTAAAATTCTGACGGGCGTATATCATCGCGACAGCGGCTCGGTATTGCTGGAAGGTCAGGAGATCTCCCCGGCCAATGTTGGCGATGCACAGGCGCTCGGCATCGGCACGGTCTACCAGGAAGTGAACCTCCTAGAAAACCTCACGGTTGCCGAAAACCTTTTCCTAGGCCGCCAGCCGCGACGGTTCGGCATGATCGACCGCCGTGAGATGAACAGGCGTGCGCTGGAATTGCTTTCGCGTTATGGCCTATCGATCGATGTGAACGCACTGCTTTCAACCTATTCCGTCGCAATACGCCAGATCATCGCCATTGCCCGAGCGGTCGACCTATCCGGCAAGGTCCTTGTTCTGGATGAACCAACAGCGAGCCTGGATACGCACGAGGTTGAGATGCTCTTCGGGGTCCTCAGGCAATTGCGGAAGCAAGGTATCGGCACCGTCATCATCACGCATTTTCTCAATCAGGTGTATGACATTGCCGACCGGGTGACCGTCCTGCGCAACGGTAAGCTCGTTGGCACCCGAGCCATTGGAGATCTGCCGCGTGCCGATCTGATTTCAATGATGCTCGGGCGTGAGTTACAGCACATCACGCATGATCATGAGGCGACCGAACAGACCATCACAGAGCGCGAGGCATCGATCCGCTTCGAGAATTACGGTAAGCGGGGCAGCGTCGCGCCATTCGATCTTGATGTGCGGGCGGGCGAAATTGTTGGCATCGCCGGTCTTCTCGGATCTGGTCGTACGGAAACGGCGTTCCTGCTGTTTGGCGTTGAACGCCCAGACAGCGGCAGAGCGATCATCGACGGCGCGCCGGTCGCAATCACCTCTCCCGAAGCAGCAATCGCAGCAGGATTCGGTTTCTGTCCCGAAGAGCGAAAGACCGACGGCATCATCGGCGACTTGTCTGTAACAGATAACATCGCGCTCGCCCTCCAGGCGAGGCAAGGCTGGGCCAGACCACTTTCCCGAAAACAGAAATCCGAGCTCGCAAAAGATTTCATTCAGTCCCTCGACATACGCCCCGCCGATCCGGATCGGCCGATCAAGTTTCTGTCTGGGGGAAATCAGCAAAAGGCCATTCTCGCTCGTTGGCTTGCGACCAATCCAAGGCTTCTGATCCTGGACGAGCCGACACGCGGGATCGATATCGGCGCCCATGCGGAAATTCTGAAGATGATAGAGAGGCTGTGCGCAGAAGGCATGTCTCTGGTTGTCATATCGTCCGAACTCGAGGAATTGACGGCGATAGCACACCGCGTGGTCGTCCTGTCGGACAGGCGTCATGTACGTGAGCTCGCGGGAGCAGATGTAACAGCAGACAACATCATGCGTGCCATTGCAGATGCAGCACGAACGGAGGCTGCTTGATGCACGCGATCAAAAAACGCCTGAAAAGACTGTTTCCCCAGATTGCCGCCCTGGTTGTCATTCTCACCGCTATCACGGTGATTTCTCCCGGGTTTCTCAATGTTTCTTTCCAGAACGGGCGCCTCTACGGCAGCCTCATCGACATCCTGGTGCGCGCCGCACCGGTTGCGCTTTTGACTGTCGGGATGACGCTGGTTATCGCGACAAGGGGCATTGACCTTTCCATTGGTGCCGTGATTGCGATTTGCGGCGCGGTTGCGGCGACACTGATCAGTGAAGGGCACTCCATTGCATCTGTTATCGTTATATCTCTTGCCGTCGGCATAGCGTGCGGCATCTGGAATGGTGTGTTGGTTGCAGTTCTCGATATCCAGCCCATCATCGCAACGCTCATATTGATGGTCGCGGGACGCGGGATCGCGCAGCTCATCACCGAGGGTGTCATTCTGACCTTCAACAATGATGGCTTTGCCGCGATCGGTTCAGGCACTCTTGCAGGCATTCCGCTGCCTGTCATCATCTGGGCAGCGACAGCGTTGGTTATCGGACTGCTGGTTCGCAAGACGGCACTCGGGTTTCTGATTGAGGCAACCGGTATCAACCGACGGGCCGCCTCTCTGGCAGGTGTGCGAGCCCGTTTCCTTCTGTTTTTCGCCTACGCCGTATCGGGATTGTGTGCAGCAATCGCCGGCATGATTGTCACCGCCGATATCCGCGGCGCCGACGCCAACAATGCCGGTCTTTGGCTTGAGCTCGATGCTATCTTGGCAGTGGTCATCGGCGGAACGTCTCTGAATGGGGGCCGCTTCTCGATCACGGCATCGCTGATTGGTGCCCTGATCATCCAGACGATCAACACCGGTATTCTGGTGTCGGGATTTCCGCCGGAATTCAATCTCATTATCAAGGCGGGTATCATTATTGTCGTGCTTACACTGCAATCTCCGGCAATTTTGACCCTTCTCGATTTTCTCAAAACCTCTAGGCCGAAGCCTCAAACCCCATCCCATACTGCCAACGGCGTGGGTAAAGAGGGAGCAGCGCGATGATACACAGCCGCAATCTTCCCTTCCTCACCACTCTGACGATCTTCGTCATCGCCTATATTCTTTGCGTCATTCAGTATCCGGCAATCTTCTCAACCCGCGTGATCGGTAACCTTCTGACGGACAACGCCTTCTTGGGGATTGCCGCAGTCGGAATGACCTTCGTCATATTGTCTGGCGGGATCGACCTATCGATAGGGTCTGTTATCGCCTTCACAAGTGTCTTCGTCGCGGTCATGGTTGGAACCTATAACGTCCACCCGCTGCTCGCCTTTGCAGTAGTATTGGCGATCTCAACTCTGTTCGGCTGCCTGATGGGGGCGATGATCCGGTTCCTGTCTATCCCACCATTTGTGGTGACGCTTGCGGGTATGTTTCTGGCACGTGGTGCAGCCTATCTGATCTCGACGCAATCCGTGCCGATCTCCCATCCCTTTATCGATGCGATCCAGGGGTTTTACGTCCGCTTCCCGGGCGGCGGCCGACTGACGGCTCTTGCAATGTTGATGCTCATTGTCTTTGCAGCAGGCATCCTAATTGCAAGCCGCACGCGCTTTGGAGCCAATGTCTATGCACTTGGAGGTAATGTACAATCCGCCGAGCTCATGGGCGTTCCGATCGGGTCCACGACAATTGGTATTTATGCGCTCTCCGGCTTTTTGTCGGGCCTATCTGGCATCGTCTATACGCTCTACACCTCCTCAGGCTATTCATTGGCAACGGTCGGTGTTGAACTTGATGCAATCGCAGCCGTTGTCATAGGCGGTACCCTTCTGACGGGCGGCACCGGATTGGTGGCCGGAACATTTGTCGGGCTTCTTATTCAGGGACTGATCCAGACATACATCGTTTTTGACGGCACACTTTCATCGTGGTGGACGAAAATCGCCATCGGCATTCTGCTTTTCGTCTTCATCGTGTTGCAGCGCGCAATCATCTGGTATTCAAACAGGAGACTGGCCGGGCCACATCCGGCCTGAAACATACGGAGGCGCACTTGGGGCTGCTGGAAACGACGATAAGTGGGCGAAAGCGCCGGAACAGCCACTCTCATGTGGTGTCCGAACTCGGCAGCGCCATCGTTTCGGGCAAAATTGCCGAAGGCGCTCTGCTTCCAAACGACGCCGAACTGTCGATGCGCTTTGGCGTATCACGAACGGTGCTGCGCGAAACGATGAAGACGCTCGCAGCCAAAAGACTGGTGGAACCCAAGGCAAAAGTTGGTACGCGCGTCCTCAACCGTTCGAGCTGGAACTTCTTTGACCCCGACGTACTGGGCTGGCGTTGCGACGCTGGAATAGATCAGGAGTTCGTCAATCATCTCGCTGAAATCCGCTTGGCGCTGGAACCGGCGGCCGCTGCAGCCGCCGCCCTTCAGGCTTCAAATGAGGATATTGTTTCCCTCTACGTAATTGCCGCGAAATTCGACAATCAGCATCACACGCCGGAAAGCATCGCCAAGGTCGATCTCGAATTTCACTTGGCGGTTGCCCATATGTCGGGAAATCCCTTCATGCGTTCGGCCAGTGGACTCATCGAGGCGGCACTTGCAATCTCGTTCAAGCTTTCGTCTCCTGCATCCTCGCCTGAGACAATTGCCGAAATCGCCTCGAACCACCTGCGGATCGTGCATGCGATCGCAGCCAGAGATTCCGATGGGGCGATCAAGGCGATGCGACACGTCATAGAAGTCGGCAAAGATCGCACGCAAAGGGCAATCGACGCCCCCTAAAGAAAAAGGGCCCGCATGTGCGGACCCTCTGATTGCTCGGTACGTTATCCCCTTGAGGCCTCGGCCTGCGGGACCACGCCACGGCGCGAAGCCATGAGGCTCGCGCCCAAAAGTGTTGATACACTGACGAAAACAAACACCATTGTTGCACCATGAAGATCGATCAGCAGCCCACCGAGAACGGCGCCGCTCGAAATGGCGATCTGAAAAGTGGTTAGCAACAGCGCTCCGGCACTCTCTGCTTCGTCAGACGCAACCCGTGTTACAAAACTCTGTACCGTGACCGGCAAACCACCGAAGGCAAAGCCCCAAAATGCGATCGCCACGGATGCAATGACGGGAGAGGTCCCTGCAATCACGAGGACAGAAGCCGATGCAGCGATCAGGATCGCAACGATGGTTACAGCCCACGCCGCATTACGCTCTGCGAGAAACCCACCAAAGAAGTTACCGAAAAAGCCACCGACCCCATAGGCCAAAAGCGCAAAGGAAATCGCCTCGATACCGAATTTCGGAACCTCTTCGAGAAATGGGCGAACATACGTAAACCCTGCGAACTGGCCCGCTACAACCAACATGGTCGTCAGAAGACCGATGCGCAATTGCGGCCGCTGCAACAAACGGAACATTGTCCCTAAGCTCGGTGCTCCGGCCGGGGCGAGAGCAGGTACTGTCAATATCTGGGCAAAGAATGCAACCACGCCGAGGATCGCAGCAACCGCGAACGCAGCACGCCAACCCAGAGTGGCTCCAATCCATGCCCCAACCGGTGCGGCACAAACCGTTGCAAGCGATACGCCCGTGAGGATGATCGACATCGCGCGCGGCAGCTTGTCGAGCGGCACAAGCCTCAGCGCAAGAGCACCTGACATCGCCCAGAAACCGCCGAGCCCAATACCGAGGAGAACCCGCGATACCAAAAGCATTGAAAGCCCGTTTGCGAACGCAGCAAGCGTACTGGAGATGATGAGAAGGAGCGTAAGACCCAGGAGTGTCAATCGGCGGTCGACGCTACGCGTACCGATGACAACTGCGGGTCCGGCAACTGCGGCTACGAGTGCTGTCACCGTGATGGATTGGCCAGCGATACCAGGACTGATCGAAAGATCGGCAGAGACGGGGGTCAAAAGACTGACCGGCAGGAATTCCGCTGTCACAAGTCCAAAAACGCCGAGCGAAAGCGAGAAGACCGCGGCCCATTTCGCGTCAGGTTCGCGAGTGCGAGGGATATATTCAAGTTCGTTGGTCGTCCGGTTGGTCATAAAAATCTCCTGACGGGCGCCGCGCAGATATCGCGGGCATCCCTTGCGGAATAGGGTGAAGACGATGGAAAGGCACGGCGGGATCATCGGGAGGTCATTCCTGCCGCACCAGGGAATGCACGTAACCTACGCGTGACACGCTGGCGTTTCCATGCTAGAAAATCCGTATTTCTTGACATAACGTCCAAACACTGAGGCCAGCATGAACGATGCCCTGACAGAGATGTTGCGCGGTTTGCGCCTTGACGGTGTCGAATATGGTCGTTGCCGTATGGCATCCCCATGGGCGACTGCCTTTCCCGAACAGGAGGCTGCGCGATTTCATTTCATTGGTGTCGGGCAGGCAAAACTGCACAAGCCATCCGGCGATTGGCTCGATCTGAAATGCGGTGATGCCGTTCTGTTGCCACGTGGACACGCGCATGTTTTGGGCAGCAGTGAGAATGTGACAGCCACACCCTTCGATCGATTTGGCAAGAAGGAAGTGTGCCAAGGCATTTTTGACATGCAATGTGCCAGTTCAGGCGGAGACACCGTGGCTTTCACCGCTTCGATGCGGTTCAACATGGATCATCTCCATCCGCTTTTGCAGATGATGCCGGATGTGATGTTGACAAGTGATTTGGCAAAAAGCGATCCGGCTATTCCCCACTTGCTCGAAGCGATGACACGGGAGGTTGAACTTAACCGTGTTGGAGCCGGTGGTATTCTTGCGCGCCTTGCCGACGTGCTGACTGCAACGCTTATTCGAACCTGGGTCGAGCACGGCTGCGGCGATTCCAGTGGTTGGCTGGCGGCGGTCAGGAACCCCGAGCTCGGGAGGGTCCTCGCAGCTGTCCATCTTTCACCCGACAAAGACTGGAGTGTCGAGGAACTCGCAGCACTGATGGGCGCTTCACGTTCAAGTTTCGCTGAACGTTTTACTCGCCTGGTCGGGGAAAGTCCCGCCCGTTACGTGGTACGCGTGAGGATGCACCAGGCGCGGCTTTGGTTGCGAGAGGGAATGCGGGTGACAGCAGCCGCAGAAAAACTTGGTTATGATTCCGAGGCCTCCTTCAGTCGTGCGTTCAAACGTGTTGTTGGCGCTCCGCCAAGCCAGTTCCGAAAGAAGGATTTCGCAAGCGTGGAAGACGCTGCCTGAGCCAATGACCCTAGTGAAAATTTCGCGAGATGACCTTGATCCGCTCCACCGCGTCATTTTCCTGATCGGCCGTTGACGAGCGCTTGCCGGTTCGGCGGCGATCTTCCGGTGGCATCCCATGATGGAATTCGTCACCGCGTCCATGTGGCAGGGGAAACGCCTTGTTTCTTTCTCCCACACTTGCAAGCGCTTCGGAAAGGTCAGTCAGCCGGTGCGCAACCAGATGTACGACATCGCCTTCCCGCTGGATCTTTCCATAAATGCCAACCATGCCGGCGGACAAAACAATGCGCCGGTATTTCTCAAACGTCCTGACCCACAAGACGGCATTGGCAATACCGGTTTCATCCTCCAGCGTCATGAAGATGACGCCCTTGGCGGAACCGGGGCGCTGGCGCACCAGCACCAGCCCCGCGGTTTCGAGCCAGGTACCATCGCGAACACGGATCGCATCACGGCAGGTGACAATGCGGCGGCGAGCGAGATCGGCGCGCAAAAATGACATGGGGTGCTCGCGCAACGTCAATCCGACATGACCGTAATCCTGCACCACCTCGCCGCCATCCGTCATGGGACGAAGCGCCACGGATGGCTCGTCCAATTCAGCAATAACGGCATTCTCCCGACTGGCCGCCGCAGCAAAAAGCGGTAGCGGCTCATCCCGCAACGCCTTGATCGCCCAGAGTGCCTGACGCCTTGATAACTCAAGTGCAGGTAGGAAGGCATCGGCTTCCGCAAGACAAACCAGTGCTGATGACGAAACCCTTGCCCTTCGCCAGAGATCATCGACCGAAGCGAAGTCCCTATCTTCCCGGCAGGCAACTATTTCTGCAGCATGTTTGTTCGAAAGCCCTTTCACCAGTCGCATGCCGAGACGTACGGCAAAGCGTGGATCACCTTTGGCATCTTTCTCGCCTGTCGGTTCCAATGTGCAATCAAAACGGCTTTTGTTGACGCAGACAGGCCGGACCTCGACGCCATGATTTTGCGCATCGCGCACAATCTGTGCCGGGGCATAAAACCCCATGGGCTGAGAGTTCAAAAGTGCCACGCAGAAAATATCAGGATGATGGCATTTCAACCAGGAAGAGGCATAGGCGATCAGCGCGAAGGACGCAGCGTGACTTTCAGGAAAACCGTAACTGCCAAAACCTTCGAGCTGTTTGAAGATACGTTCAGCGAAATCCGCATCGTAGCCGCGTTTTACCATGCCATCGATCAGATCCTGTCTGAACTTGGAAATCGTGCCGACATTCTTGAATGTCGCCATGGCACGACGCAACTGGTCCGCCTTACCCGGTGAAAACCCGGCACATTCGATAGCAACGCGCATCGCCTGCTCCTGAAACAATGGCACGCCCTTCGTCTTTCCCAAGACTGCTCTCAGCTCTTCCTTGGGGTAATGTTCCGGCTCCTTGCCTTCACGGCGACGCAAATAAGGATGAACCATATCCCCTTGAATGGGGCCAGGGCGCACGATGGCGACCTGAATAACGAGATCATAAAATTCCTTGGGCTTCAGACGCGGCAACATCGACATCTGCGCGCGGCTTTCAATCTGGAACGTGCCAAGCGTATCAGCCCTCTGAATCATCGCATAAGTCTCAGGGTCGTCAGCGGGTACAGAAGCCAGATCGTATCGTTTGTTCGTCCTCGCTTCCAAAAGATCGAAACCTCTTTTCATGCAGGAGAGCATGCCAAGCGCCAGGCAGTCCATTTTCATGAACTTGACGATATCGATATCATCCTTGTCCCATTCGATGATCTGGCGATCGTCCATGGCAGCAGGTTCGATCGGCACAAGTTCATCCAGCCTATCATGGGTGAGAATGAAACCACCCGGATGCTGGCTGTGATGACGCGGCGCACCGACAAGCTGGTTGGCGAGCTCGAAAGCAAGCTGGAGACGGCGATCCTCCATATTGAGATTCAGTTCTTTCACCTGTCCCTCGTTTACGCCGTCGCTCCAGCGCCAGACCTGTGAGGCAATGAGCTTTGTCATATCTTCCGGCAGGCCCAAAACCTTGCCCACATCGCGTAATGCGCCACGGCTGCGATAACGGGTAACCACAGAACAAAGAGCGGCCTTGTCTCGGCCATAACTGTCATAAACCCATTGAATGACTTCCTCGCGACGCTGATGTTCAAAATCCACGTCAATATCAGGCGGCTCACGTCGCTCTTCAGAAACAAAACGTTCGAAAAGAAGGTCAACCTTTAAAGGGTCGATGGAGGTTATCCCCAGAACATAGCAGACCACGGAGTTTGCAGCTGACCCGCGCCCCTGGCAGAGAATATCTTTTGACCTGGCAAATCGGACAATCGCATTCACAGTCAGAAAATAGGGGGCGTATTCGAGTTTACCTATCAACGCGAGCTCATGTTTCAGCGCCTTGTCGACCTTATCTGGCAGTCCGTGCGGATAACGTCTCGGCACCGCTTCCTTGACCAGTTTTTCGAGCGCCTCCTGTGCCGTCAGTCCCGGCAACGAGCGCTCTTCTGGATACTGATAAGCCAGTTCCTCGAGAGAAAACCTGCAGCGCTTTGCAATTTCCAAGCTACGGGCCAGCGCCTCCGAATAACGCGGAAACAGCCGGTGCATTTCTTGCGGCGGCTTCATGTAGCGGTCTGCATGGCGCTCACGCCTGAAGCCTGCTTCATCAATGGTACAATTATGCCGGATACAGGTGACGACATCCTGCAACATACGCCGTTCAGGCACATGAAATAGCACGTCATTTGTCACCACGGTCGGCACGCCTGCAGCCGCCGCCATGTTCGATAGCTCATAGAGTCGCATCTGGTCATTCGGACGGCGACGCAGACTAAGCGCCATATAGGCGCGATCACCGAAAGCTGCCCTGAGCCGACGTAGACGAAGGGTGCAAAGTTCGTCCGCAAGGTCGGCCAGCAACACTACAATCTGACCCTCACCCCATTCAACAAGATCGGCCCACTCAAGTGTGCACTTGCCTTTGCCTGCCCGTTTCTTGCCAATGGAAAGCAAACGGCAAAGCCGCCCATAAGCGGCGCGATCCATGGGATAAACCAATACGGAAAGATCATCTTCGAGATCGAGCCTGCAGCCGATGACGAGCCGAACACCATTATTCTTGGCCGCTTCATAGGCGCGAGGAATGGCCGCAAGGCTATTGCGATCGACAATACCAAGCGCCTCGATGCCAAGATGCGCAGCCTGCTCGAACAACTCATCGCAAGAACTGGCCCCACGCAAAAACGAAAAATGCGTCGTGACCTGAAGTTCAGCGTAGCGGTGCGCACTCATGTAAACAGCCCATGAATGAACCAGGCCTGTGAGCCTGTATTGGTGTGTTCACCATCACCAGAGCGGAAGATCCAGAAACGCCCTCCCGTCTCATCCTCCACCATGAAATAATCGCGAACGGCGGATTTTTCCCGGTCGCGTTTCCACCATTCTCCAAAAACCCGCTCCGGCCCGTCAGCGCATTTCACCAGATGGCGTATACCGCGCCAGATGAAATAACGCGGAGGATGATCCGGGAGCAGCGCCAGAGTTTCTATAGGCTCCGGTCTTGAAAAAAGCCGGATCGGACGCGGCCAATGACCCGGCCAGCCGATTGCATCTTCCGGGCAGAGAGCCGGCAGGCGGGCAACGGAGCGTTCCGGCACATCGCTGGCGACAGCGGCATATCGGTAGACACGATGACCGCGATTGATGATGACATCGATCGTATCAGCAACATCCGCACGATTTTCGGACAATAGAGATGTACGTACCTGTCCCGCCACAAGCGGTTCTGCATGGGTTGCCGTCATGACCATTGTCTCGATACCGAAGCCGGGATCGATGGTATTGATACGGTCCGTCAGAAGTCGGGCTATCTGACTTGCGTCACGGACAGGTTTCGATGTCCCGGCCCGGATCGCCTGAAGTGTGCCATCGACACGATTGAGCAAGAGGTCAACACGGCGGGCGCCAAGACCGCGCTTTTCCAGAGCGGCACACAAACCACTTACAAGCTTTTCAGTGTAGCGACCTATCGTCTCCGCAGCAGCGATAGGTTCGGCGAACACGCGACGCACTTCCACGAGTTCGGGCACACGCACCGGCTTGACCGGCTCTGCGACCTGGCCGAATGCCTGATCAAGCCGGCGTGCCAGCTGCGGACCAAAGCGCAATACAAGTGGTGCACGCGGAGCATCGGCCAACTCCCCAATGGAACGAAAACCCAGTACCTTGAGACCACGGATCGTTTCATCTTCAAGCCGTAGCGCGGCAAGCGGCAAGCTATTAAGGGCTTCACGCGCCTTACCCTGTGGAATGACGAAAATCTCCTGACCACCAAAACGGGCGAGCGCATAAGCAGCGCCCCAGCTCTCGGCAATAGCGGCGCGTGCTGCAAAGCCGCTCGCATGCAAGCGGTTGACCATACCGCCCAGCATCAGCGTTTCATTTCCATGCAGATGATCCGCACCCGTCGTATCCATGACCAGTCCATCCGGCAGATCGGTGGCAACGATGGGGGCATAGATGCGCAGAAAATGGAAAGCGAGTTCCTTCAGCGCACTTGCATCAGCATCCGCCTCCAGATGTTCCACAATCAAACCGGGCACCAGCGCCTGCGCCTTGCTGACCGGTGTGCCCAACCGGATGCCGGCGACCTTCGCAGCCTTGTCCAGTGCCAGAACGAGACGGCGGCTTCCTTGCCTTCCGATCATAACAACCGGTTTGTCGGTGGAGGGCGCATCATGCCCGAGCCGCCTCCGGTAGCGATCCGTCGGCCATGTCGGTAGATAGAGCGAGACGACCCTTTGCATCACATGCTTCCACTTCAAATGCTGCAGCTTCACCGCCACGGCAGCGCAAAAGCTCCAGAAACCAGCGTGCCCTGCCTACTCCCGGTACCGGCAGCGAAGCCGATGGCCTGACAGAAACCCGCCACCGGGTAACGGCTGCCGTCGGCTCGCCGAACATGGTCGCCTCTGCCTGACGTCTGAAGCGCCGGATTGCGATGCCTGTCACGCCGGAGGTTTCCGCTGCCAGCTGCAGTCGTCGCGAAGCATTCATCGGCAATTTCGCAATCTCGCCCAGCACAGCCCCGAAACCGTTGCAGCGTAAGCCTTCCTCGAAACAGTCGAGAACGCCTTTTTCATCCCGACACTCAACCATCACGAGCCTGTTGTGAGACAATCCAGCCTGCGCCAGCGCCGGCATGAACAGATCTTGCCGTGTGACGCACCATAAGACCTTGCCCGAAAGCCGCGCGGCGATACCCGCCGCAAACAAAGCTGCCGATGCACCATCAAGAGCTCCATTACCGTTGCCACTTACTTCATGCAGGCAACCAAGACCCAACCCGCCACCTGGGAGCTGGTTATCAATTTGCGCTAGACCGAAGGGGAGAGTTTCGTGACGGCGTACAGAACCACCGGCAAGATTTTCCAGCCGTTCACGCAGTTCTTCAATAACGAGCAACTGTTCCGCGCGCTTGTGCATGGCATGACAGGTTTCAATTCCGACTTTTGTATTGTTCTTGTTTTGTTCTTATTTTGAGAAAGAGTCAAGCAATCCTCGCCGGCATCAAAAGTTTACACACAACAAGTGTCAGCCGACCTTGCAGCCGGAGAGACCATCGTTAAAACAAGAGTGTCGGACGTATTTCTCGAAGACACCGCTCGACAAGGTTTTTGGAGGAAAGCCGCCCATGCTCGCAAATATTCTCATTGCGGTCGTCATCGCAATCCATCTCTATATCGTTGTGCTGGAGATGTTGCTCTGGGAGAAACCCTCAGGTCGCAAGGCGTTTGGCCTCACGGCTGATTTCGCAAGGCAGACAAAGGTGCTTGCCGCAAATCAGGGACTTTATAACGGGTTCATCGCTGCTGGGCTGACGTACGGTCTATTGCTAGGAGACGCCGGACTGACCTTCAAAGTCTTCTTCCTCATCTGTGTCGCGGTCGCAGGGATTTTCGGCGCTATCACCGCGAACATCAAAATCCTCTTCATTCAGACGCTCCCTGCCCTTCTGGCTCTCGGAGCACTTACCTTCGCGACGACGGGAGTTTGATTCCATGACAATCTGGAACGACCTGCAGGCCAGGAATGCGCTCAATCGTATTTTCATGGCTGCTGTTTCCAGCGCAGACCCGGGAAAGGTTTTGCAGCCGCATCTCCCCTCGCCGCCGAAAGGAAAATGTGTGGTTGTAGGTGCCGGCAAAGCGTCTGCCGCGATGGCAGCGGCTCTGGATGCTGCCTGGCCCTCTGTCGATCTCTCCGGCATTGTCGTCACTCGTTACGGCCATGCGGTTCCGGCCGGTCGGATCGAAATCATCGAGGCATCCCATCCGGTCCCTGATGCGATGAGCGAAGAAGCAGCTATCCGCATTCTCGCCGCCGTTCAAAATCTGAGCCCGGACGACATGGTCATCGCCCTGATTTCCGGCGGCGGCTCGGCACTCATGGTCGCTCCAGGCGACGGAATCACGCTTGCTGACAAGATGGCGGTCAACCGGGCGCTTCTTTCCAGTGGCGCGCCAATTTCGGAAATGAACGCTGTACGTAAGCACTTGTCACGCATCAAGGGAGGACGTCTGGCGCTCGCGGCCAAGCCGGCAAAGGTCGTCTCGCTGCTGATTTCGGACGTACCTGGTGACGATCCATCCGAAATTGCATCCGGCCCGACGGTTGCAGACCCAACGGACATTGCCACCGTCCGAGAGATCGTTTCGCGATACGGACTGGATTTGCCCGAAAGCGTACGCAAAGTTCTTGAGAAAGGCGATGAAACACCCAAAGCGGGCGAGATCGAAGAAGATGTCCGCCTTATCGCCGCCCCGTCCCTGGCGCTCCAGGCCGCGGCGGAAGAAGCCCGCAAACTCGGTCTTCAGCCTCTGATCCTTGGAGATTCTCTTGAGGGAGAATCCAAGGATGTCGGTGCGGTGATGGCAGGCATAGCAATTTCTGCCAGCAAGAAAGGCTTGCCCATCAAAGGCCCGGCCGTGCTGCTTTCGGGCGGTGAAACAACGGTCACGATCGGAAAAGGCCCCGCGGGCAAGGGCGGCCGCAACACCGAATTCCTGTTAAGCCTTGCGCTGACGTTGAAGGGCGCGGCCGGGATATGGGCTATTGCTGGCGACAGCGACGGGATCGATGGCGTTGAAGATGCGGCCGGTGCGCTGGTAACACCAGATACGCTTTCGCGCATCTACGCGGCGGGGATTGATGCCCGCCAGTCTCTGGTGTGCCACGACAGCTATACGGCATTTAAGGCCATAGACGACCTCGTCGTGACCGGTCCCACACTCACGAACGTCAACGACATCAGAGCAATCCTCATCGGATGAGAATTTGATGTACAAGCGGCCAATCAAACGCCGCGTGATCGCCGAATTGGCTAAACGGCTACGATCAAACAAAATGGACCGGGGAGTTCCCGGTCCATTTGTTTCAGGTGCTACAGCTTTACCCAGCTTCCGTTCTTTTTTCCGGATTCGATGCATGCTGTGACGAATGCGACGCCTTTCACACCATCGTCAACGGTCGGGTAAATCACCGCTTTGTCGAGTGTTTCACCAGAACGACGCGCTTCGATGGCGTGCGCAGCTTCGGTATAGATCGTTGCGAATGCTTCGAGATAGCCTTCTGGATGACCTGACGGAATGCGCGTGACACGTCCAGCCGCAGCTCCGGCCCCCGCGCCACCGCGGGTGATAAGCTGTTTTGGCTCACCGAGCTTGGTAAACCACAGATAGTTCGGATCGGCCTGCGTCCACTCGATCCCGGCCTTTGTACCGTAGACACGGATCTTCAAGCCATTTTCATGCCCGACGGCCACCTGGCTGCACCACAACAGCCCCTTTGCAGGCTGCGCCGTGCCCTTTGACTTGAAGCGCAACATGACGTGTGCATTGTCATCGAGGCGACGTCCTTCGACGAAAGTGTGCACGTCTGCAGCAAGTTCGTCGGCGTCGAGACCGGAGATAAAGCAACCAAGGTTATAGGCGTGGGTGCCGATGTCACCGGTCGAACCACCCGCACCCGACTGCGCAGGATCGGTCCGCCAGACAGCCTGTTTTGCGCCGGTCTGTTCGATAGGTTCGGCCAGCCAGTCCTGAGGATACTCCATCTGGACAAGACGAATGTCACCAAGAGCGCCACTCTCTACCAGTTCCCGGGCGTGACGCACCATCGGATAGCCTGTGTAGTTGTGTGTCAGGACGAACAGTGCGTCGGCCTTGTCGGCAACCTCTTTCAACTTTTTGGCATCGTCGAGATTGGAGGTCAGCGGTTTATCGCAGATGACGTGAATACCACGCTCCAGAAACGCCTTTGCAGCGGGATAGTGCACGTGGTTCGGCGTGACAATTGCGACAGCTTCAATGCCATCATCCCTTGCGGCTTCCTTCTCGGCCATTTCTTCGAACGAGCCATAGCAGCGATCTTCATCCAGCCCCAGCTCAAGACCGGACGCCCTCGATTTTTCCGGCGTCGAGGACAAGGCGCCGGCCACAAGGTCAAAACGGTTGTCGAGCCGCGCCGCCATACGGTGAACACCGCCGATAAAAGCGCCCGTACCGCCCCCCACCATACCGAGACGAATGCGCTTGCTTGCCGCCTTGTCGGTCGTTTTTCCTTCAATTGCCATAATATTTCCTCACCAATTCCATTACTTACAAACCGAGCATACGACGGTTGGCAGCATCGTCAGTGCCGCTAGATGCAAAGTCGTCGAACGCTTTTTCGGTGACCCGAATGATGTGCGCCTTAACGAACTCAGAACCTTCTCTTGCACCGTCTTCAGGATGTTTGAGGGCGCACTCCCATTCGACAACAGCCCATCCATCGAAATCGTTGGCTGCCATTTTGGAAAAGACCGCACCGAAATCCACCTGCCCGTCGCCGAGCGACCGGAACCGGCCGGCACGATTGACCCAGCCCTGATAGCCGCCGTAAACGCCCTGTCGTCCGGTCGGATTGAACTCGGCATCTTTGACGTGGAACATCTTGATGCGGTCTTTGTAGATGTCGATGTTGTCGAGATAATCGAGGCATTGCAGTACGTAGTGTGATGGATCGTAGAGCATGTTGGCACGCGGATGATTTTTCACGCGTTCCAGGAACATCTCGAACGTAATGCCGTCGTGAAGATCTTCGCCGGGATGAATTTCGTAGCAGACGTCCACCCCGTGCTCATCCGCATAGTCGAGGATCGGCGTCCAGCGTTTGGCGAGTTCATCAAACGCCGTTTCCACCAGACCTGCCGGACGTTGCGGCCAAGGATAGATGAATGGCCAGGCCAATGCACCGGAGAATGTCGCGTGCGCCTTGATGCCTAGATTACGTGAGGCTTTCAACGCAAGCTTGACCTGCTCTACTGCCCATTGCTGACGAGCCTTCGGGTTGCCACGAACCTCGGGGACGGCGAAGCCATCGAACGCTTCGTCATATACCGGATGCACGGCAACGAGCTGGCCTTGCAAATGGGTTGAAAGTTCGGTCACCTCCACGCCGTTTGCGCGGGCGACGCCAGCGAACTCATCGCAATAATCTTTCGATTCAGCTGCTTTTTTCAGATCGATGAGCTGGCTTGCCCAGGTGGGAACCTGGACACCTAGGTAACCTTTTTCCGCCGCCCACTTGGTTATTCCGTCCCACGTATTGAACGGCGCAGCGTCGCCAGCAAACTGGCCAAGGAAAATACCCGGCCCTTTGATCGTCTTCATAAAAAACTCCTCCTGTATCGATACAGATGCGCGATAAAATCGCTTTGGCTCCCGATCGCCAAGCTAACCGCTCGTTATTTTCTGGCAACCCCCAAATGCGATCTGGAGGAGACAAACATCATATTTCGCTCAGAACGTGTGGGCGATTAAGATCACAAAGCGATACCGCTTGCGCGATCAAAGACGTGCACGCGCTCATGACTGATGCTGGCAGCGAAAGGCGTATTGACGCGGACAGGCTGTTCGCCGTCAACGACCGCAGTGACCTGATCTCCTGCAAGCTCGAAAATCACATGGGTTTGCGCACCGGTTGGCTCGACGAGAACCGTTCGACCGGACAGAGCGACGTCGCCTCCTGTGGTCGAGCCGATATGCTCGGGTCTTAAACCTATTGTCACCGATTGACCGCGCTTGACCTTTTTGCCCGTCGAAATGCGAATGGCCGTGCCGTCCTTCAGGCGAGCGGCGGGTTCGTTGCCTTCACCATCAACGACACATTCAATGAGGTTCATCGCCGGAGAACCGATAAAGGCCGCCACGAAAAGATTTGCTGGCGTCTTGTAGAGTTCGAGCGGAGTACCCTGCTGTTCGATGCGGCCATGGTTGAGAACGACAACACGATCCGCGAGCGTCATTGCCTCAATCTGGTCGTGGGTGACGTAAATGGATGTGGTCCCAACTTTCTGATGCAACGCCTTGATTTCGCTTCGCATCTGCACTCGGAGCTTGGCATCGAGGTTTGAGAGCGGTTCGTCGAAGAGGAAGACGGCAGGGTTGCGCACGACCGCACGTCCCATCGCGACACGTTGCCGCTGACCGCCGGAAAGCTGGGAAGGCTTGCGATCCAGCAACTTACCGAGATCAAGCATGCGCGCCGCTTCCGCAACGCGTTCATCGATGACATTTTTCGGCTGGCCAGCAAGCTTGAGGTTAAACCCCATGTTTTCGGCAACGGTCATGTGCGGGTAAAGCGCGTATGACTGAAACACCATCGCAATATTGCGCTCACGCGGTGTCATTCCGTTGACGATGGTGCCACCAATGTGAATGTCACCGTCGGTGATTTCCTCGAGACCGGCAATCATGCGCAGCAACGTGGACTTGCCGCAGCCGGAAGGGCCAACCAGAGCAATGAATTCGCCATCTGCAATATCGAGAGAGATGCCGTGAATGACATCAAGCGCGGCATAGGACTTGCGGATATCCTTAAGTTCAACGGAAGCCAATTTATGCTCCTTTCAAGTCACGATTTGACGGCGCCGGCTGTGAGACCTGCGATGATGTGTTTCTGGGCAAGGAAAAAGACGATGACCGTCGGCAGAATGGTCAGGGTAATAAAAGCAAGAACAAGCTGCCATTCCGTCCCGAATTCGCCGCGATAGACCATGATCCCAAGGGGCCACGGATACTTGGATTCCGAATTCAGCATGATGAGAGGCAGGATGTAGCTGTTCCAGCTTCCGACGAATGACACGATGCCGACAGTCGCTACGATCGGTCGAGAAAGCGGCAGAGATATATGCCAGAAGAAGCGTAAATAACCGCAGCCATCCACGAATGCTGCCTGGAACAACTCCTCGGGCAAATTGCGGAAATAATTGCGAAAAAGCAGGATGCTCATACCTAGGCCGAAAGCCACCTGAGGCAACACGACGCCCCAGTAGGTATCGAGCAGGCCGAGATCGCGGATACGAATGAACAGCGGCAGGATTGCAGTCGCTGCCGGGAACATCAGCCCCAGCAGGAAGTAATTGAGAAGGAACGATGAACCGAAGAACTTGACGTGCGCAAAGGTGAAGGCAGCCATCGCAGACACCGTGAGGGTCAAGAAGACCGTCAGGACTGCGATCACCAGCGAATTGAATATTTGCAGCCAGTAACGCTTGCCAAACAGGATGTCGCCGTAGTTGGCCCACTGCCACTCCTGAGGCACACCGAAGGGATTTACACGCAGGTCGCCCAGCGTCTTGAAGCCGCCAAGCGCAGTTGTCAAAAGCGGCACCAGCACGATGGCAGCAATCAAGCTCAAAGAAACGTAGAGATAGAGCTTCGTCTGAAGCGGCATGCGGACGGAGGTGGATGTATCAGTCATGGCGCATGAAAATCCTTTTGTAACCGAAGGCGAGCGTCACGCAGATAATGAAAAGAACGACGCCAACTGCACTCCCAAGCCCAACCTGCATGCGCATAACGCCGTAGGTATAGAGGAAGGTGACCATGGTCTGTGTTGAATTGGACGGGCCGCCACCGGTGAGCGGCATGATCATGTCGAAGAGCTGCAAGGAACCTATCACTGCAAAAAACACAGAGAGTCGGACGGTCGAGCCCAACATCGGCAATGTGACGTAGCGGAACTTCTGCCAGCCGCTGGCACCGTCGATTTCGGCAGCCTCCAGGACATTCTTGTCTACCGACTGCAGGCCCGCGATGAAAAGCATCATATGGAACCCGAAGTACTTCCAGACGATAACTCCCAGCACGGCGTAGATTGCGACATCCTTGTCCGCCAGAACATAGGGGTTGGCAAATCCGAAGAAGCTGGAAATCGCTGCAAACAGTCCGTAATCGCCATCATAAACGAACCGCCAGATCAGGCCTGCAGCGACGTCAGCAAGTACGTAGGGCAGGAAAAACACAAGTCGGAAGGCAACGACGCCTGGAATCCGGTGCGCCAGCATCATCGCAAGCCAGATGGCGAGCGGGATCTGAATCAACACGGAAATAAGGATGATGAGGCCGTTGTTGAGGAGCGCCTGTGAGAACGCCGCATTGCCGAAAAGAACTTGGAAGTTCCTAAGGCCGACAAACTCGGTGGGCGTGCCATAACCGTTCCAGCGATAGAGGCTGTACCACGCGGCCTCGCCCATCGGCAAAATGACGAAGAGCGTGAAAAGCAACAGCGCCGGCGGGAGAAAAACAAGAAGCGTGAGCGCCCGGTCGTGGGCAACAGAGCTTTGCTTGTGCTTGGCTTTAGCAGCCACGCGCACGGCTGTGGGTGCAGAAGTCATGGAGATGTCCGTCATCGTTATCCGCTTTCTTGAGTGCAGATAGAGAATTTCCCGTGGAGGAGGCGACCCAACAAAGCTCGGCCATCCGCCCCAAAATCAGGTGAGAGTGTTGCCTAACGCCCTGCTGGACCAACGCTCTCAAATCGAGGGATGCCGCGACGGCACGCGACATCCCGTTGGCAGATGTCAACGGAGCTCGAAAGCGTCCTGGATCTGCTGCGCACCTTCTTCCGATGTCATTTGCCCTGAGACGATTTCGACCGACACATCGTTGACGACACGTCCGACAGCAGCACCAAGCGTTTGGTCGAAGAAGTTCTGGTGCCATGTGGACCCGGCGAGCTGTTTCGCGGAATCGGCCAGAAGTGGGTTTTTGACGGCACCATCTGCACCGGTTGCGACCGGCAGCAACATACCCGCGGCCGCCATCTTCTCTTCACTTTCCTTACTGGTCAGGAACGTGGCGAACTCGATGGCCTCCTTCGACGCATTTTTCGTCACCGCCCATCCATTCAGGCCGCCAAGCGTATCCGTGGCCTTTCCAGCACCGCCTTCAACCACCGGAAATGCGAAGCGACCGATATTGTCGGCAGCAAGGCCTTTGCCATCGCCGGCATTCTTGCGCTGGTTGGCTTCAGTGTTGTCGAAACCAAGGATCATCGCGGCCTTGCCGTCGCCAAATACACCGAGCGCCTGGGGCCAGGTAGATCCGAGATAACCTGGCTGAAAGGGCTCGAGCTTGCCGAACTCCGCCAGTTGCTCGCCTGCCTTGATGATTGCGGGGTCCTTAAACCCTTCACCCTCACCCTTGCGCGCCGCCTCAAACACTGTCTGGCCGCCATTGCGCATGACGAGATAGCTCCAGTAAAAATGGATTGGCCATTTTTCACCGCCGCCACCTGCGATCGGAACGATACCTGCGTCCTTGATTTTCTTGACGACACTCCCAAGGTCATCCCAGGTCTTGATGTCGTCTGCTTTTACACCCGCCTTGGCAAAAAGTTCCTTGTTGTAGAAGAAGCTGACCAGGCTTACCTTGTAGGGGACGGCCCATACCTTGCCGTCGAACGAAAGGCCATCGATGGCTGAACCGTTATAAGATTGGCGAAGCTTGCCGCCATCGGCGTCGAATACCTCGGTCAGATCCTTCAGTGCGCCAGTCTGAGACTGCTCCTGGAGGACACCGCCGCCCCAGCTGTAAAAGAAATCCGGGACATCGTTGGATTGCAGGAGTGTGGGAAGTTTTGCCTTGAATGCTTCGTTTTCCAGGAACTGAAGCTGGACGTCGACATCAGGATGTTTCGCCTCGTAGTCCTTGGCGATCTCCTCCCAAACTGCCACAGCCTTCGGGTCAAGCTCCACATGCATCCATTTCACGACAGTTGCCGCTGAAACATTCGCCGCACCCAGCATGAGGGTAATACTTGTTGTCGCGGCAAAGGACATCATCCTGCCGCCCAGGCTAGCGCCTGCGTGCCAATAAGTCATGTCTGTGATCCTCCCTGGGGATTTCCTCACCATTTATTCCCCAATGCGGATTAATTCAGCCGACATGCCGCACATTGTCAAGGCGCCCTGCCAATTTTTTACCCAAACAGCTTGACACGCCCCCTCCATGCGACGTTATTTAATCCGCATCCCGATGTAATTTATCTTCGAGACCCATCAACAGCGCAGCAGGACCCCATGAAGACCGCAGACCCAGAACTGATGCGCGCGATCAACAGGTTAAGCGTACTGGATACCATCCGCCGCCACGGCCCGATCTCACGGGTGGAGATCAGCGAACGGACCCAACTCTCCACGACAACCGTTTCCGCCATCACCGCATCTTTGCTCGACGACGGTCTTATTTTGACGCGCCACATCGGTGACATTCGCGCTGAAAGTGCACGGGGACGACCACGCGTCATGCTTGAACTCAATCCGGATGCAGCGAGGGTCGTTGGTGCTAAAATCGCGGCTAACCGGATGGTCTTTGTCGTCACCGATTTCTGCGGAAACGTCCTTTCCACCCTTTCCCTGCCAATCCGCGTCGATCGCCAACCGATCGGCGTCATTGCAGATCTTGTAGAGGATGGGGTAAGGCGCTGTGTACTTGATGCTGGCCTTTCGCTGGAAGACGTGGATATGGTTTGCCTTGGATTGCCCGGCGTCATCGAACACCGGACAGGCAAGATCCGCAGCAGCCCGATCCTGCGGGAGGTCAACGTCGATTTCGCCGAAGCGATGACGGCCCGACTGACGACCGCCACGATCATTGAAAGCGATGCCCACGCGATAACGCTTGCCCATCATTGGTTCGGGCACGCCCGCGAGCTTGAAGACATGGTTTTGATTTCGCTTGAGCAAACGCTCGGACTAGGCGTGCTACACCAGAACCAGCTTTTTCGAGGCGCAGGCGGTTTAAGCCATAATCTCGGAGATCTCGTTATTCATCTCGCCAGTGAAGGCGCTGTGCGCCTTGCGAGCCAGGCAGGCGAGACAGCCATTCTCGGCTCACGTCCCGTCGACAGTCGCTTTGCTGAAGCAATTCGCATCGGACGCGGTATGCAACACGCTCACGCATTGATCGAAGCGGAAGATGACGGGTTGATCTCGGCAGCGCAACGCGCAGGCGAAGCCATAGGGTTGACACTCGCCAATATCGTTACGCTCTTTGCTCCGCCGCGCGTCATCATAACCGGGTCGAGCCTTGAACTGGGAGAACCCTTCATTGCCGCCATTCGCGACAGCTACACTGCCGCGGTCCCGCCGTCTCTGGCTGGCGTTGCGGAACTCGTCTTCGATCTTTCAAGCGACGAACTGTGGGCACAGGGGGCGGCGGCTGTCGCACTCTATGAGCTTTACGAATCGCCGTGGAATACAACAGGGCCGGCTCTTTAGCAGCGTCCCCAATTCTGATTTACGGGAGGAAATCATATGAAACGTGTAGGTATCGGCATCGTCGGCTGTGGCAACATCTCAAGTGCCTATCTGAAGGCTATGGCGTCGTTTCCCATTTTGGACATTCGCGGTCTTGCTGACATGAATGCGGACGCGGCCAAGGCACGCGCAGAGGAATTTGGTCTTAAAGCGCGCTCAATCGATGAGCTTTTTGCCGATCCCGAAATAGAGATTATCGTCAACCTCACAATCCCAAAAGCGCATGTCGAGGTCGGATTGCGCGCGCTCGATGCAGGCAAGCACACCTATTCTGAAAAACCTCTCGGGATCAATTTCGCCGAAGGCAAGCGCCTGGCGGACGCCGCAAAAGCAAAGAAGCTGCGTATCGGTTCAGCACCCGACACATTTCTCGGAGGCGGACACCAGACCGCTCGCCGGCTCGTTGATGAGGGTGTCCTTGGTATACCGGTTGGCGGGACGGCCAACTTCATGTGCCCGGGACACGAGCGCTGGCACCCAAACCCTGGCTTTTATTACGAGGTCGGCGGCGGTCCAATGCTTGACATGGGCCCTTACTACATCACCGATTTGGTCAATCTCCTCGGCCCGGTATCAAAGGTTGCAGGGTTTGCTACGACACCAAGAAGAGAGCGCCTTATCACCAGCCAGCCCAAGAACGGCGAAAAGATCCCTGTCCACGTGGCAACGCATGTGGCGGGCGTACTGGCATTTGAAAGCGGGGCAGTCGTTCAGGTCGGCATGAGCTTTGATGTCGCCGGTCACAAACACGTACCACTCGAAATCTACGGCACGGAAGGAACCCTTATTGTACCCGACCCAAACCATTTTGGTGGCGAGGTGCAATTGCTGAAAAAAGGTGGCGCGTTCGAAACACAGGATCTCTCCTCGCCCTATGCAGACGGAAATTACCGCTCTATCGGCGTGGCAGATATGGCCTACGCCATCCGCGACGGCCGTCAACATCGTGCCAATGGCGATCTTGCGCTTCATGTCCTGGAAGTCATGGAGGCTTTCCAGACCGCGTCTGATACCGGCAATACCGTATCCATCACCACCGGTGTGGAGCGACCTGCCCCACTCGACATCTCGCTGGTCGACGGCCAGCTCGGTAAATAATCCTGAGGAGGAATTAAATGCGTGAAGCACTGATTGTATGGGGCGGCTGGAGCGGCCATGAGCCGCAAGAATGCGCAGCGATCGTCAAGGATATTCTGGAGGAAGACGGTTTCAAGGTCTATGTGGAGCACAGCACGGAGGCATTTGCCGATCCGTCGGTCCATGATCTCAGCCTCGTGGTGCCCATCGTCACCATGTCCAAGATCGAAAAGGAAGAGATCAAGAACCTGACGGCAGCGGTCGAAAACGGTGTAGGCATCGCCGGTTTCCATGGCGGCGCCGGCGACAGCTTTCGCGAGTGCGTCGAATACCAGTTTATGATCGGCGGACAGTGGGTGGCACACCCCGGCAACATCATCGACTACAAGATCAACATTACCCGCCCCGATGATCCTTTGATGGAGGGGATCTCCGATTTCCCCTACACATCAGAGCAGTATTACATGCACGTAGATCCCTCCAACGAGGTTCTTGCGACAACCACATTTACTGGAGACCATGCCTGGTGGATTGACGGCGTGGTTATGCCTGTTGTCTGGAAACGCAAATACGGCAAGGGCCGAGTTTTCTACTCAGCACTTGGTCATCAAGCCAAGGAGTTTGGCGTCCCCGAGATGAAGACCATGTTTCGGCGGGGCGCAAACTGGGCAGCAAGATAAGTGCCCCATTAAAGTCAAATGCGTCATGCCGGTTAATCCCGGCATGACCATCGACGTCATCCGCGAATTGTTTCTTCTGCAGCAAGCGCGATAGCTAGAAGATGCTCATCCTTACCCAAAAGCGCCGAGAGCATTAGCCCTACCGGCATATCCGCGTCCCCCCTTCCGCATGGGATCGAAACTCCGCACCAGTCAAAGAAATTTCCGATTTGGGTATTGCGTAGCGTCTTTCCGTTCATGGCGAAAAACGCGTCGTCATCGGCCAGAAGCGGTTCTATTTTCGGGGCGACATGCGGCAGTGTCGGCGAAACAAGCAATTCATCCTCGCCCACCAGCTTTGAAAACTCGGCAATCATCTGCTCACGGGCATCGTTGATCGCAATGTAGTCCGGCATGGAGATGTTGGCTCCAAGCCGTGTTCTGGCGACCACACGCGGATCCATTCCTTCGGCTTCAGCGCCTTCCAATCTAGCCTTGTGCAATGCGAATGCCTCGGCGGTTACAAGTGCGCCCTTGTCCTTGATCAGATCGAAGAGTGCCGTGAAGGAAGGAAACGATTGCCGCCGGACCCTGACGCCTTTTCGGGCCAGACGGTCGAGTGCGCCTTCAAAGGCATTCGCGACACCATCTTCTATGCCATCGAAAAAGACCGTCTCGGGCACGACAAAAGATAAATCATTGAGTGACGGCGGACTGACCACATCAGGAGCGGCTTTTCCGCACATGGCAGCGTCGACCCAGATGGCATCCCTGACCGTATGGGTCAGCGGCCCGAGCGAATCGAGGCTTTTCGCCAGTGGAAAGACACCCCGCATGGAGTAACGACCGCGGCTTGCTTTGTAGCCGACCACACCATTGAATGCTGCCGGGATGCGAACAGAGCCGCCGGTATCCGTACCAATCGCCACGGGAACAAGTCCGGCACCGACGGCAGCGCCCGCTCCCGAGGAAGATCCACCAGGCAATCGATGACCATCCTTCGACGCTGAATTGCGCGGTGTCCCGTAGTGCGGGTTAATTCCTAGTCCGGAGAACGCAAATTCACTCATATTGGTTCGTCCGACGCAGACCATACCTGCCTGCTGCAGCGCCGTGACCACATCTGCGTCGCGCTCTGCAGCTACGTTTTGTGCTAGCACCGTCGACCCGGCCGTCGTTGCTCTTCCCTCGAGGTCGAAAAGGTCTTTCCACGCGACCGGGATGCCGTCGAGCAACCCCATGCTTCGTCCCTCGCGGATGCGGCGTGAAGCAGCCTCCGCTTCCTGCTTAGCTCTTTTTTCGGTCAGATCGATAAAAATCGATTTGTCGTCAAACGAGCCGATCGCGTCCAGTGTTTGCTCGATGAGCTCCTGAGGATCGAGCGCACCAGACTGGATCAGGGCGGAGAGTTGCGAGACGTTTTTGCCGGTATGGCTCATTTTGAATTCCTCGATAAACGACATGCCGGGAGCACCTTGCCGGTTCTGATCACCTTGGCAAGGCCACGGTCTTGCCCCGGAGAACAAATTCGAAGGCTCCAGTGACAGAGCTCACTAGGTCATGCGCGCCGGCGCTGAATTATTTTCAGCTTACAAGCGGGGATCGTAAAAAGATGGGCTAATTCTTAATCACATCTAAACTTTGTTGAATTAATTAGCAGGCAGCATTCCAATACATATTTTATGAATTTTCATGACACGCAATCAGGCCACGCGACGGGGGAATATCGCGAATGGACGAGCCTGCCTATTGGCATAGGGATAGACAGAAACAGCACGGGCTAAACCCGGACTCGGCGAAAACGCCGAGGCGTTCCCGTCTGCCCGGTCGCCGCTCGCTCGTCAACAAGATTACGTTTATTTTCCTGGCTGGTGTCGTCTTCTCGTACAGTGTCGGTGCGCTGGTTGGCTGGTACATGTTTGTTGCTGCAGCGGGCGAACAATGGCTAAGTCAAGCGCGTTTGAACTCCCAGATTGCCAGTGCGACACTACGCAGCGTCTACACTTATGTGAGCGTCAACGCCGATCCGGACGGGCAGGTCAACGGCATTTTGACATCCCAGCCAATCGGCGATGACGAATCCATCCTGGTCACCGGGTTTGATCCGAGCGATGTACTGGCCCTTATCAGCGCCCAGACAAAGAAGCCGGCATGGCTTTTCCGCTTCGACGCCGAAGATGCCAGTTTCAAACAAATTGCTGCTGCCTACGACGACAACAATCAGGAGGATGAACGTAAACTGATTGCGCGCCCGACACTTGCCGACAGCGCAGCACGTGGCGAGTTTGCGGCAGATTTTGCGACCATAGGCGACGCCGATCACTACATTGGCCTGTTGCCCATCATAAACAATACCACAAGGCAACCGATCGGCGCGGTTGCCGTCAGTATCGGTGGTGCCGAAGAACTCTACGGGGCGCAACGAAAGCTTTTCTATAACTCTCTGATAGCACTGGTTGCCGTCCTGCTCGTGACGGGAATTCTGGTCGCCGTGATGGCCCGTCGCGTTTTAAAACCCGTACCTGTGCTCGTTCAGGCGACGCTGCAAATCGCTCGCGAGAAAACCGACATGGTAACGCCGTTCCAGGATCGCCGTGACGAGATCGGCGATATGGCGGTCGCCATCGAGACGCTTCGCGAGGCCGTCGTGGAGCGCAGTCATCTCAGACAAATCCGCGACATGGCCCAACAGATGGAACACATGGCGCATCATGACGCGCTGACAGGCCTCCCCAATCGTGTCCTTCTGATGAAAACCCTTGATGCATGCCTTGATCAACTTGCCGCGACAGGCACCCGCGTAAACGTGATGCTTCTTGATCTGGATCGCTTCAAAGCGGTCAATGACACATTTGGGCATGCATCCGGGGACGCTTTGCTAGTGGCGGTAGCAGCACGAATTTCCCCAGTTCTCGGCCCAAATGACATGGTCAGCAGGCTGGGCGGAGACGAGTTCGCAATCATTCAGGCTGTCGATAAAGATCAAGAGAAAGAAGGCCAAGCGCTGGCAAGGCGGGTGGTAGAAGCCGTCTCTCAGAACTTCAGCCTCGGCAGTACAACTGTGAGCATTGACACGAGCATCGGCATTGCCTGCGCGCCGGATCACGGCACATCATCCAGCCAGCTTCTGCAGCACGCTGACCTTGGTCTTTATCGTGCAAAGTCTATGGGATGCGGTCTATTTGTCTTTTACGAGCCGGGCATGGACATGGCGACGCAAGACAAACATGCGCTTGAGATAGACATGAAGGCGGCGCTGCAAAACCACGAATTCGAGCTCCATTACCAGCCGATCATCGACCTGAAAACAGGCCGGATCGCGGCTTACGAGGCACTTGCAAGGTGGCGCCATAACACGCTCGGCGTCATTTCTCCGGAGCGCTTCATCGCTCTCGCAGAAGAAAGCAACTTCATCAAACCATTGGGTGAATGGGTCATATCGCAGGCCTGCCGCGATGCCATGGCCTGGCCGCAGGATATCCGTCTCGCCGTCAACCTCTCGGCCGTACAGTTGTCCCACGACGATATAGTCGAGATTGTCGACAGTGCCCTCGCCAAATCGGGCCTGCCAGCAGCGCGACTTGAACTCGAGGTCACTGAGACGGCCATGCTGGAAAAAGACAGCGGCGTCAGGGCCCTCAAGCGGTTGAAAGACCGCGGCGTGCGCCTCGCTCTTGATGATTTTGGAACGGGCTACGCGGGCTTGAGCAGTCTCACACACATAGCCTTCGACAAAATCAAGATCGATCGCGAGTTCGTCTCCGGACTTCCTGGCAATCCAATGTGCTCAGCAATCGTTCGCACCATAACGGATATGGCTGAACAGATCGGCCTCGAAGTAACAGCCGAAGGGGTCGAAACCGAGGCACAGGTCGAAGCACTCAGGCTCCTCCAATGCGACGAGGCGCAGGGATATTATTTTGCCGAACCTGCTCCACTTGCCGAAATTACAAAGAACCGGACTGCAGACACTTTGCCCTCGCTGGCGCATCGGCACATCGATCCGTCGCCGGAGAGGGAATATGAAATTTCAGCACAAGCAATTTGAAACTTGATCGAACGAAGCGCAATCGCGCTGAGCAAAAGGAAAATGACATGCGTTATTTCATGCCTTGCCTTTTCCTCCTGACGTCCTTGGCCCCCAACAACGTCTCGCATGCCGCTGATGACACAGGCACGCTGGAGCGAATTTCGCAATCCGGAAAGATCAGGATCGGCTATCGCGAAGCCGAGCCGCCATTCTCCTATCAATTGCCGGACGGAAAAATTGTCGGCTTCTCAACCGATCTTTGCCAAACGATCGCAGAGGACGTCCGAAAGAAACTCGGGCTCAACAAACTTGATATCGAATATGTCAAGGCAACGCCGGCGACACGGTTTATCCTCGTCAAATCCGGCCAAATCGACCTTGAGTGCGCTGCTACGACCAACAATGCAGAGCGCAGAAAAATGGTCGATTTTTCATACCCGAATTTTATGACCGCGACCCAGTTCCTCTCCCGGAGCGCCGATCATCTTACAAAGATTTCGGATCTTGCCGGCCGTTCCGTCACGTCGGCTTCTGGAACCGTCAATATTGAGCAACTCAACGCAGTCAATCGGCAGAAAGGGCTCAACATTTCAGTCATGCCAACCAAAACCAACGAGGAGTCCTTCGAGCTTGTTGCGTCCGGCAAGGCTTCGGCGTTTGTCATGGATGGCATTTTACTTGCAGCTCTCGCAGCAACGTCCGAAAATCCAGACCTCTACAGCCTATCCGAAGATACGCTGAGCGCACCTGAGCCCTACGGCTTGATGTTCAGACGCGATGACCCTGCATTCAAAGCAGCCGTGAACACGAGCTTGAGGAGGATATTCACCAGTAAGACAATCAACGATCTCTACACGAAATGGTTCACCTCTCCGATCCCCCCGAACGGAATGAACCTGAAGCTCCCAATGACCAGCACTCTCAGGCAAGCCTACAACAATCCAAGCGAATATCAGGAATGATCGAGGCGGGACAAAACCGGTTGTCACTTAACTTCAATCTCGATGGATCACGTGTCTGGAGCCCCCTTATGAAGCGTTCGGCATTGTGGGTTGCCTTAATCATCATCCCCACCACACCAGTCTTCGCATCTGACGGCGAAGCACAGCCCCCTACCCTCGATACGATAGCGCGAAACGGTGTCATTAAAATCGGTTACGGCGACAACAATATGCCGTTTTCCTATCTCGCGGCGACCCCGAGCCCGATCGGTTACAGTATCGATCTTTGCCTCCTTGTGACTGAGGCAATCAGAGAAAAGCTCGGCCGCCCGGACATCAGGATCGAATTCGTTGAACGGACACCTAGTAACCGGGTCATGATGCTCAATAGCGGAGCGATCGACCTCGAATGTGTCGCCAGCACCAATACGGAAGAACGGCGTAAGGCCGTCTGGTTTTCTTACGGCATTTTCCTGACAGGAACCCGATATGTGGCGCTGAGCTCAAGCAACCTGCAGACGGTCGACGATCTCGCCGGGAGAACCGTTTCAGTGACTACGGGGACAATCAATATCAGTCAATTGAATGCTTTGAACCGGCGCAAGAACATGAGCATCGCCGTCCTTCAGAACGACAGCACAAAGGGTGGCTTCGACATGGTGACAGAAGGTCGTGCGTCGGCCTTCATTATGGACGATATACTGTTGAGGTCATTCGTCGCAGAGACCGGAAAACCTGCCGACTACACCATTTCAAGTGACTACCTTGCCCCTCCCCAACCATATGGATTGATGATGCGGCATGGTGACACTGACTTCAGAGATACAGTAAATGGCGCTCTGGCTAAAATCTATTCCAGTGGCGAGATCGACAAGATCTACGACAAATGGTTCAACGCACCGATCCCGCCCGACGGAATGAACCTTCGGCGTCCTCTGCCCGACGATCTTGCAGCCACGTTCCGAAACCCGATTGATACGACCGTTGAATAAGGAGACGCCGCCGATTGATGAACCGACGGCGCTGTTTGAACGAACGATCAAGCCGCCTTCAGGTCTGTCCCAAGCGGGATCTCGACATCGATTTCCAGCACAGATACGTGCTCGTCCCGGTCCATTCGAACCTGAACCTTATCGTTGTCGATTTGCACATGTTTTGAAATCACTGCGAGGATTTCTTCCCTCAGGATTGCGACAAGATCGGACCCTGACGATGCCCGCTCATGCGCGAGCAAAACCTGCAGACGTTCGCGCGCAAGTGGCGCAGACTTCTGCTTGCGAAAAAGACTGAAGATGCTCATGCAGCCCTCCTTGCGAAGATCTTCGAGAAGATACCACGCTTCTCACCTGGTACGACAACAGGGATCTCTTCACCGGAGAGGCGTCGCGCGGCATCAAAATAAGCCATCGCCGGTGCGCAGCGTGCATCGGCCAGCGTTACCGGGGAACCGACATTCGACGCCCGAAGAACATCCGAGCTTTCTGGAATGATGCCCAGCAGCGGAATGGAAAGGATTTCCAGGACGTCATCGACCTTCAGCATATCGCCCCGTTCGGCGCGAGCGGGATCATAGCGGGTAAGCAGAAGGTGCTTTTCCATGCGCTCGCCACGCTCGGCTTTCACGGTCTTGGAATCGAGCAGCCCGATGATGCGATCGGAATCGCGGACGGAAGACACTTCCGGATTGGTGACAACGACAGCGACATCGGCGTGGCGCATTGCGAGCGTTGCACCCCGCTCGATACCCGCAGGACTATCACAAATTACCCAGTCGAAGTGTTTTCTGAGTTCGTTGATGACCCATTCGACGCCTTCGGGTGTCAAATTGTCCTTGTCCCTTGTCTGGGAGGCTGGCAGGAGAAACAACGTTTCGAGGCGCTTGTCACGGATAAGCGCCTGGGTCAGCTTCGCATCACCCTGGATAACGTTGACGAGGTCATAGACAACGCGACGCTCGGCACCCATGACGAGATCGAGGTTGCGCAGGCCGACATCAAAATCCACGACGACGACTTTCTGCTTGTTCTGTGCCAGAGCAGCGCCCAGCGCAGCAGTCGAGGTGGTCTTGCCGACCCCGCCCTTTCCGGAAGTTACGACGACTACCTTCCCCATATTGCTCTCCTGTCCTGTTTTCTGGCCATTTTGGCTCAATTGAGTTTTTCTGCTTTGATTGTATCGTTCTCCAGCCAAAGCTGGACCGGCTGACCGCGCAGCTTCTCGTCTATATCTTCTGCAACCTTATAGACGCCGTCGATTGCGAGAAGCTCGGCTTCAAGTTTGCGGCAAAAAATGCGTGACGTAACATTGCCAAGTGACCCCGCCATGGCTCTGCCCCTCAGGGCCCCATAAACGTGGATAGAGCCACCCGCGATGATCTCTGCTCCTGAGGCAACCGAGCCAATAATCGTCACATCGCCTTCCGGAAACATGATCGACTGGCCGGACCTGACAGGTTCGTTGATGACAAGCGACTGGACGACGGCACGAACTTCGTTGATCGATCGCGGTTTTGGCTCTTCAGCCTCAACAGGTGCTGACGCTACAGGCTCAACCTCGACATCGGATGCAGGCTTGCCGCCCTTCAAGGCAGGCGGCATGCCTGGCTCAATCATCGACGGACGCACACCCTCAATGCCCATGATGCCGACATTGCGTTCCGTCAGCGCAGCGAGAAGCGCCTTCAGGCCCGCTTTATCGACCTGGAGATCTGCAACATCAAGTACGACTGGCCGCGCAAGGAAAAAGCCTGCTGAGCGAGCCGCCAGATCGTCGAGCCTCTCCAACCACTGCTCGACAGGCGCCTCAGGCGATAGGACAACGGCCAGAAAGGAGCGGCCTTTAATACGGATCGAACGCTGGTCTGTTAGCACTTTGGTCATCTTGGTAAACAAATCGTTGACATCAGGTAGCTCTAATATGGTTAACAAAAGGTTAACGTTATGGCGGAAATGATCTCGTCGTTAAGAAAACGCCGCGCCAGAATGCTTCTTTAAAAACATTGAAAAATCCGGCTCATCCATTGATTTTAATTCCATATCTTCATTTTGAAACGAGCATGACAAAGCTCAGTCAATGCCCATCTCTTCTCAACCTGAAACACTGGACCCGTGCAAAGGGCAACGAAGCGTGTCGAGTCAGAGGTATCATCAATTGTCCGATTCTGGGACGGCAAGCTTGCGCCAGGCTTGGGTTAAATCTTGCCCATCAGAGACTGCGGTTGACGGGTAGGTCGAGGAAAATGATTCCGTCGCTCTAAGCTATACGATAGAGAGGAGTGCAGTCCGCCAACGAACAGGCAAGAACATCAGGAACTCACATGCACAACAAAGTAACAAAGGCTGAGGCCGCCTTGACGCGCGAACATTCCGCGTTCCTCTTCGATATGGACGGAACGTTGGTCAATTCCATTGCCGTTGTGGAACGTGTCTGGCGTGAATGGGCTGTCGCGAACGGCATCGAACCCAACGCCTTTCTCAATCGCATCCACGGCATGCGGGCATCAGAGGTCGTTCGGCGCGAAGCAGTGCCTGGCCTTGATGTCGATGAACAGGCGGCCATCCTACTGCAAAAGGAAATGGATGACGTAGATGGCATCGTCCAGATCCCGGGTGCGGCCGAGTTCCTGAAGAAACTCCCTGTCGGCACGTGGGCCATCGTCACCTCTGCAGCGCGTGCACTTGCCGAACGCAGGCTGGCGGCGGCCGGATTGACACCGCCCGAAGTCATGATATGCGCCGAAGATGTTGTAGACGGAAAGCCTGATCCCGAGGGCTATAAAAAAGCGGCGGCGATGCTTGGAATACTGCCCGAGAACTGTGTGGTCTTTGAAGATGCGCCTGCGGGCATCCAAGCCGGCGAGCGAATGGGAGCCACTGTTGTCGTTATCAACACAACACACTCCCACCCCATCGACGCGCCGCATCTCTCGATCGGCGATTACGCCGAACTTGGCCTCATCGTTAGCGAGGACGGGAAACTGAAGCTTACGTCGGCCACCACCTGACCCACCTTGGTGCAGCCGTCATAAGGCTTACGAGTCGTATGACGGCCTAGCCACCTGACCAATTTCCCGCAACGTTCGCACAATAACAATACATCAGAATTTCTAAATTACTCATTTAAAACAACGATTTGTATCGATCTAATTTTTTAGCACCTCTCGGATTGACTTTATCAAGCTGAACGATCACAAATTAAATTGGTAAGACAATCTTACCGCTTGCGCGAAGGGGGGAGACTTTCGCGTCGGGAGGAAATCATGTTCGTGGCTTTGGAGCCGCGCCGCCTTTACAGGCTGGTCGCGGAGCGAATTCGTTTACTCATCGAAACCGGAGAGTTGGTAGACGGTCAGCGTCTACCGGCGGAGCGTGATCTTGCCGAACGATTTGGCGTTTCCCGTCCGACGGTCCGTGAAGCGCTTATTGTTCTAGAAGTGGAAGGCCATATCCATATTCGTATGGGTTCAGGCGTCTACGTCAACGCAGCGGGACGGCCGCAGGAGCAGGTTTCCCCGGTCCCCGACGCCCATGGCCCCTTCGAGATCCTGCAGGCGAGATGCATCATCGAGAGCGCGATCGCTGAAGAGGCCGCGCGCATTGCGGGTCCTGATGCCATCGCCAGACTGGATGACATCATCGAACGCATGGCCAATTCAGTCGACAATTCGCCGCAGGCACTTCACTTAGACCGCGCCTTCCACACCGCTATCGCCGATATAATCGGCAATTCCGCGCTCAACCGATTTACGGGCCTAATTTATGACGAGCGCAGCCTTTCCCCCTATTTCCAGAAGCTCGCCAGCTATTTTGAAGGGCCCCACAGTTGGAACCTCGCTGTTGATGAGCATCGGGTTGTCCGTGACGCAATCGCCGCGAACAACCCGCAGGGCGCGCGCGAGGCAATGCGGCAGCACCTGACCTTGTCGCAAAAAAGATTTTCCGAAAGTTTCGGGGAGGAAACGATCGGAGAGGAGTGATCGCTACCGAATGCGGTGGCGGGACAATGCAACTGATCTGGCTTTAATTCGGGAGGAGTTAAGAATGAAAATCAGATTGACAACTTTGATGGGTGCAACAGCAGCAATTTTATTGTCGACCTTTGCTGCACAGGCTCAAACCGCTCTTAAGTGGGCACACGTCTATGAAACATCCGAACCGTTCCACACGGACTCGGTCTGGGCGGCAGAAGAGATCGCCAAGCGTACCGATGGTCGCTACAAGATCGACGTGTTCCCGGCCTCCCAGCTCGGCAAGGAAGCCGATATTAACCAGGGCCTGAAGCTCGGTACGGTCGATATCATCATTTCCGGCTCAAGCTTTGCAGCCCGTGATCACAAGCCGATCGGCGTCACCTATTTCCCTTATATTTTCCGTGATCCGAGCCACCTTATTGCCTACACCAAGAGTGACGTCTTCAAAAAACTCGCAAAGGGTTATGAAGACAAGACGGGCAACCACATCGTCGCGGTCAGCTATTACGGTACTCGACATACAACCTCGAACAAGCCGATTGCGAAATGCTCGGATATGGCCGGGTTGAAGATGCGCGTTCCCGACGTTCCTGCATATCTCGCGATGCCGCGCGCTTGCGGTGCGAACACGACGCCGATCGCTTTTGCAGAAGTCTATCTCGCGCTTCAAAACGGCACTGTGGAGGCACAGGAAAACCCGCTGACGACGATTGAGGCGAAAAAATTCTACGAGGTCCAGAAAAACATCGTCCTAAGCGGTCACATCGTTGACCACCTCAACACCCTGGTCTCCAAGACACGCTGGGCAAGCCTCTCGGATGAAGACAAAAGGATCTTCACCGAGGTCATGCAGGAAGCGGCTGCGCGTACGACAAAGACAATCGAAGCCCGTGAACTCGCACTCGTCGACGAGTTCAAATCCAAGGGTATCAATGTCGCTGAAGTCGACAAGGCAGACTTCGAGAAGAACGTCATCGAAAAGGTGAAGCTCGAAGACTTCGGCTACGAAAAAGCCGACTGGGACGCAATTCGCGCCATCAAGTGATGCATGTGAGCATCCCGGCTCCGACTGGGCCGGGATGCACCCCATCAAGACCTTCTGCCTGGAGTCCCTCAATGACTGACCATCAGCACGCCCCTGTCAGCGTCGAAGAAATGGCGCACGCTTTCGAGGAAGAAGTCGGCCCGGTTGATCTTTCCCCCTATGCGCTAGAGGACTGGCTGACCCTTGCCGTCTTCTGGGGTATGGGGCTGTGCGTCTTCCTGCAATTCTTCACCCGTTATGTCCTTAACGATAGTTTCGCATGGACGGAAGAAATTGCCGCCAATTGTCTCGTTGTCGTGGTTTTTCTCGGTTCGGTCATGTGCGTGCGCATGTTCCGGCACATTCACGTCGACCTGATTTACCGTTTCCTGTCAAAACCTGTCGGTCGCGCCTTGGAGCTTGTCGTCGACCTGATCACCATCAGCTTCTTTGCCTACATAACGTGGCTTATGTGGCGGTATCTCGAAATCGTCGGCGACGAGCGCATGGTCACTATAGACCTCCCGCGTGGCATCGTTTTCTACACCGTTTTTGCAGCCTTCGCGCTGATGTTCGTTCGCGCCCTGCACAACTTCATCAAGGACATCACAGGCAAACAGACAATCCGTGAGAAGGCTCAGGAAGCCGTCAGCACACAGGGAATATAGATTATGCTTCTGCTCATCGGCTCCTTTCTTCTGCTTCTCATCATCGGTACGCCCGTTGCGGTTTCAATGGCTGTCTCGTCGCTACTTTATCTCGTCATTTACGACGTCGCGCCCGACATCATCGCCGCCCAGCGCATGATCGCAGGTGTGGAGAGCTTTCCACTGATCGCGGTTCCCTTCTTTATTCTCGCCGGAAATCTGATGAACATCGCGGGAGTGACAAGTCGTATCTACCGATTTGCGCTTGCCCTGGTCGGCTGGATGAAGGGTGGTCTTGCTCAGGTGAACATTATTGGCTCCGTCGTTTTCTCCGGCATGTCTGGAACGGCACTTGCCGACGCCGCCGGCATCGGGACGATCGAAATCAAAGCAATGAAAGATCACGGCTACCCGGTTGAGGCAGCCGTAGGCGTGACTGCAGCCTCGGCCACGCTTGGGCCAATCTTCCCTCCATCCCTGCCCTTCGTGATCTACGGAATGATGGCGAACGCCTCGATCGGTGCCCTATTCATGGCTGGCATCATACCCGGTGTTGTCATGACCGTCCTCATGATGCTGACGGTTTATGTCTTTGCCAAGCGCAAGGGCTGGGGGTCGGATACGCCCTTCGAACTCAAACAGCTCCTTTCAGCATCGATGGAAGTTGTGATCGTTCTCGCGTTTCCTGTTGCTGTTTATCTGATGATCGTCGCTGGGCTGTCCATCAATGTGGCCGTACTGCTTGGACTTGTCGTGCTTGTTGCACTCGACTGGTATTATGACTTCTCGGCAGTGATGGCCTTGATGACACCTGTCCTCCTCATTGGCGGCATGACGATGGGATGGTTCACGCCGACAGAAGCTGCGGTAGCGGCTGTGCTGTGGTCGCTCTTTCTTGGCCTTGTGCGTTATCGTACGATGACTTTCAAAACGTTGTCGAAGGCAACGTTCGATACAATCGAGACGACTGCATCCGTCCTTTTCATCGTAACAGCAGCGTCAATCTTCGCATGGCTTTTGACCGTCAGCCAGGCGGCCCAGCTCTTTTCAGACTTCATGTTTTCGATGACCAGCAATTGGTGGACGTTCCTTATCATCGTCAACATTCTGCTCCTGGTGGTGGGAGCATTCCTCGACACGATAGCGGCGATCAGCATTCTCGTGCCTATTCTCATGCCGGTTGCGGCACGTTACGGCATTGATCCTGTCCATCTTGGTTTGATCGTGACCCTCAACCTCATGATCGGCCTCCTTACACCGCCTGTCGGGATGGTGCTTTTCGTCCTGTCCCGCATCTCCAAAATGTCGGTTGAACGGACAACGTTGGCGATCCTGCCATGGATGATCCCGCTCTTCATTGCCCTGGCACTGATTACCTTCATTCCGGCGGTCACCCTCTGGTTACCGACACAGCTTGGTCTGATCCGTTAAGACAATGGGGGCGCGGCCATCCCGCGTCCCTCCTTACTTCATGAGAGAAGGGCATCAGTCATGCAGACACGCGTGGCACGTCTTTACGGCAGGCGGCATCTGGAAATAGAAACTCAAAGTGTCGCAGGTCCAGGACCAGGCGAAGTCCTACTGCAGATGGCCGCGGGCGGGATCTGCGGATCGGATCTTCATTATTATCAGGATGGGGGGTTCGGACCGGTGCGCGTCCGTGAACCGATCATCTCAGGTCACGAAGCCTCAGGCTATGTTCAGGCTCTTGGGAGCGGCGTAAGCAATTTGGTGATCGGCCAACTTGTGGCCGTCAACCCATCGCAGGCCTGCGGCCATTGTCTTTTCTGCAAGAAGGACCAGCCAATTCACTGCCTTGAAATGCGGTTCATGGGAAGTGCCATGCGCATGCCACATGAACAGGGCATGTTCAGGGACAGGCTGGTTGTGTCGGCCAAACAATGCGCTCTCGTTAGCAAGGATGTGACGGCTGCAGAAGCGGCCTGTACCGAACCGCTTGCGGTATGCCTGCATGCCGTCGCGCAAGCAGGCGACCTCGCCGGTCTAAACGTGCTGGTGACCGGCGCTGGACCGATCGGACTATTGACCGTTGCGGCCGTGCGCCACGCTGGAGCGTCTGAGATCGTTATTACAGACCTTGCGGACGCAGCACTTGCACGAGCTCCTTCAATGGGTGCGGATCGTACGATCAACGTTGCCACCAATGCCGAAGACCTCATCCCCTACCAGGACAACAAGGGTTACTTCGACATCATTTTCGATTGCTCTGCTGCAGCGCCCGCCCTGAGGAGCGCACTTGCCGCAATAAAGCCGCGTGGTACCATCGTTCAGGTGGGAGTGACAGGTGACATCACCATCCCGCTCAATGCGCTTGTCGGGAAGGAAGTGCTCTGGCGTGGATCGCAACGTTTCCACGAAGAGTTCGCAATCGCTGCTGCGTTGATCTCATCCCGTGAGATCGATGTGCGGCCAATCATCTCGCACAGCTTTCCGTTGGAAGAAGCGGCGGCGGCCTTCGAGCAGGCCGGCGACAGGACCCGCGCCTGCAAGGTGCAGCTCACTTTTTCCCAAGCATGACATCGAAGGACATACAATGAGACATACGTGGCGCTGGTTCGGACCGGTCGACAAAGTAACAGTTCAAGATGCAGCACAGGCGGGCGCACAAGGCATTGTCAGTGCACTGCACCACATAACGACGGGCGATGTCTGGCCGGTGGAGGAAATCAGCAAGCGGCATGAGGCGATCAAGGCAGGCGGGCTGGTCTGGGACGTGGTCGAAAGTGTGCCTGTTTCTGAGGATATCAAGACCCAGAAAGGTGAATGGAAACGCCACGTCTTGAACTGGCAGGAAACGCTGCGCCGATTGTCGGCCTCCGGTATTCGTACTGTGTGCTACAATTTCATGCCAGTCCTGGATTGGACCAGGACCGATCTGCGGTGGGAGACCAGGCATGGCGCGAGAGCCATGCGGTTCGACCTAGTCGACTTCGCAGCCTTCGATATCCACATTCTCAAGCGGCCAGACGCTCGAGCGGACTACCCCGACTGGCTCCAGGATCAGGCTGCACAACGTTTTTCGGGAATGGCCGGTGAAAAGATCGCGGCACTCGGCAAGAACATAGGTGCCGGCCTGCCCGGCTCCGCAGATGGTTATACGCTAGAACAACTCCTTGAAAAACTCAGCTCCTATCAAGGTATTGATCGTACCAGACTGCAACAGAACCTCATCGACTTCCTGTCGGAGGTCGTTCCAGTGGCAGAAGAAGTCGGTATCAATATTTGCGCCCACGGCGATGATCCGCCGTGGCCCCTGCTAGGCCTGCCACGGATCTTGTCGACCGAGGCGGATTATGCCCACATGCTGTCTCAGGTCGACAGCCGGGCAAACGGTGTAACTCTGTGTACCGGTTCGCTCGGTGCACGTGCAGACAACAATCTTCCCTTCATCGCCAAACGCTTTGCCGATCGCATTCACTTCGTTCACCTGCGTAATGTAACGCGCGACACCGATACGGTGCCCTGCTCCTTTTTTGAAGACGAGCATCTGGAAGGGGGCACGGATATGGTGGCGGTCATTGCGGCGCTCATCCAGGAGGAATCGCGACGCCGCGCTGAAGGGCGCCAGGATCACCAGATACCGATGCGACCGGACCATGGACAGGAAATCCTCGACGATCTCAGGCGAGGTGCCCAGCCAGGTTATCCTGCCATCGGCCGCCTGAAGGGGTTGGCGGAATTGCGCGGGATCGAGCGAACCCTGATGCACAGCCGTTTCGGACTGAGCGACACATCCACAACCTGATCCACCATCCATCATATTCACCCAGGACCGGATCTGAGTGGAAAAGGCCAGCCAATCAGCTTCACCTTCCTGCAGGCATACGCAGGAAGGTGTGGCGGTGGCTGTTGTACGTTGTCGTCAAATAATCACACTTTTCGAGCAAATAAAGTACAAAGCGTCTTTCGCCAGAGCCCCACAAGGGTTAAGGCAGAGGGCAACCGGACAAGGATCGTCAGGTCGGCAAATTGCCTGCTGCCTGCGGTCCAGTCGTACGGTCTCGGGTGGACGTTCCACACAGGTTTCGATTTTCAGGGAAGAGCACAATGAGTTTCAAGCCGCATGGCAAACATCTCGTCGCAGGAGAATGGGTCGCAACGGAAACAAAGTTTCGTAGTGAACCGGCTCAAGGCGAAGCATTCGACTTTTCGGTCGGTACGGTCGACCTGGTAAACAAGGCGTGCGAGGCCGCAGAAGACGCCTTCTGGAGCTACGGTTACACCACTCGGGAAGAGCGCGCCGCGTTCCTCGACACCATTGCTGACGAGATCGAAGCCCGCGCCGACGCAATCACCGAAATCGGCTCTGCCGAAACGGGCCTGCCGGCAGGCCGTCTTCAGGGCGAACGTGGCCGCACGACCGGTCAGTTGCGCCTCTTCGCATCGCACATTCGCAATGGCGAGTATCTCGATCGCCGCCATGACGTGGCACTGCCGGATCGCCAGCCGCTGCCCCGTCCGGATATCCGCCTTATGCAGCGTCCAATCGGCCCGGTTGCCGTTTTCGGCGCATCCAACTTCCCGCTGGCATTCTCTGTTGCCGGTGGCGACACCGCAGCAGCGCTTGCTGCCGGTTGCCCGGTGGTCGTCAAGGGTCACTCGGCTCACCCTGGCACTGGCGAGATCGTTGCAGAAGCCGTGCTTGCTGCCGTCAAGAAGCATAACCTTCACCCAGGCGTTTTCTCGCTGATCCAGGGCGGCCGTCGTGACGTTGGCTCTGCCCTCGTCCAGCATCCACGCATCAAGGCAGTCGGCTTCACAGGGTCGCTGGCCGGTGGACGCGCCCTGTTCGACCTGTGTGCACAGCGTCCAGAGCCGATCCCGTTCTTCGGTGAACTAGGCTCTGTCAATCCGATGTTCCTTCTGCCGGAAGCGATCAACGCACGCGGCGAAGCCATCGCAAAGGGCTGGGCAGGTTCGCTCACCATGGGTGCTGGCCAGTTCTGCACCAACCCCGGCATCGCTGTCGTCCTGTCGTCTCAGGCTGACGCCATTGCCGAGACGGCACGTGCTGCGCTGTCCGAGGTCGGCCCACAAGTCATGCTGACGGACGGGATTGCCTCTGCCTATCGCGACGGCCGCGACCGCATCGCAGCCGGTAACGGCGTTCGCGACGTTCTGACCACCACCTGCAATCTGCGCAACGCCACACCTTACCTGTTCCGCGTTTCCGCTAAGGACTGGCTTGCCAACCATGCACTTGCGGAAGAAGTCTTTGGGCCACTCGGCCTGATCGTGACGGTCGACAGCGCCGAGGAAATGATCGAAGTGGCAAAAAGCTTCGAAGGTCAGCTTACCGCCACGCTTCATCTCGATGCGGGTGACGCCGAACTGGGTCGCAAGCTTCTGCCGATCCTCGAGCGCAAGGCTGGTCGTGTCCTTGCCAACGGCTTCCCGACGGGTGTCGAAGTCTCTGATGCCATGGTTCACGGCGGCCCCTACCCGGCCTCGACCAACTTCGGTGCGACCTCGGTTGGCACCATGTCGATCCGTCGCTTCCTGCGCCCGGTTTCTTACCAGAACATTCCGGCTGACGTTCTCCCGTCCGACATCGGTTGATTTTTGAGTTCACGCCGGCAAAACAGTTTGCCGGCGTGATCCCGCATCCTCGGCGCGCCGAACATGCGTGGCCACACCTCCGCTCGCCTATCTAAAATGGCGTCTGGGCGCTCCGCCCGTTGACGGCGTCGTTGCCTTCTGATTTTCCAACACTTTTTTGAGTCCATTTTTCCCACAACTGGCGCCACACGGGTTGACAGTCCGCGCCATCGTAATGTTATTACATTTCGAACTGAACGTAATAACATTACCGATCCGATGCCCGCGATATCGCGAACGGACCTTAACTGTCGGAAGGACACTCATGGCACCTCCTCTTCAGAATTTCCTCATGTCTGCGCTTGCGTCATCTCTGGTGTTTGCGCCCTTTGCCACACTCAATGCATCAGCGGAGGAAAGCCAGGACAGCCGCACGGAGTGGCGCCTTTTCGTCGCAGACCATTCCCAACCAATTGTCCGCGCGATCAATTTCAAAGACGGGAAGGAACTGGCGCGCTATGATTTAAAGGGTTACGCAGCGCTCACTGCAAGTGCCACCGGACAGACGGTGTTCGCGACGCAGTCGGACGCAGACGTCGTCAACATCATCAAAACCGGCATTATTTTATCCGACCACGGCGAGCACCGAGATCTCGATGTGGAAGAGACCGCCCTCCTGCCTGTGATTTTCGAAGGAAAACGTCCGTTCCACGTCGTGCCCCACGATGATCACGCTATTCTCTTTTACGATCGCGGCGGCAAGGCCGACGTTATCGACGAGGCAGCTCTACTGGAAGGAAAGGCAAAGGTCCGAACAATCGACACAACGGCAGCCCATCACGGTGTCGCGGTCACGATGGGGCGCTACGTCCTTGTATCGGTCCCCGATCGGAACGCTGAATTGAAGCCCGATGCCTTGCCGCCGCGTGTCGGAGTGCGCGTCCTCGACAAGGACGGAAAAGAAGTCGGTCAGCAGGCAAAGTGCACGGATCTGCATGGCGAGGCAACTTCCGCCAGACTAGTCGCATTCGGTTGCAAAGAAGGCGTTCTGGTTGCCCGGCCTGGCGGCATCGACGGTCCAGAATTTGAAATGCTCCCATACCCGGAGCATTTCCCGAAGGCGAACACCGGTACGCTGCTTGGGGGTAAATCCATGCAGTTCTTCCTCGGCAACTACGGCGAAAACAAAGTGGTTCTCATCGATCCGGACGGCGAGGAAAAGTTCCGTCTCATCGAGCTACCGACACGACGTGTCGACTTCATCCTCGATCCCGCCAACCCGCGCAATGCCTACATCCTGACAGAAGACGGGGATCTGCACGTCCTTGATATTCTTGAGGCGGCTATCGTACGAAAATCGAAGATAACCGAGCCTTACAGCAAAGACGGCCATTGGCGTGACGCGCGCCCGCGCCTTGCAGTCGCCGACGGCAAGATCGCTCTTTCGGATCCACACCACTCGCTGATACGGGTGGTGGACGCCGAGACCCTGAAAGAAACGCGCACGATCCCCGTGGAAGGCCAACCGTTCTCGATCGTCGCAGTTGGCGGTTCGGGAGTTTCGCACTAAATATTGCCTATGTGGCGGACAGATCACCCTGTCCGCCATTTCTCAAACGCTCACTCCGCCACTTCGAAGCGGATCGGGTGTGCCCCCTCCCAAAGAACTTTCGGCCCAAGTTCCGCCAGCTTGTCCAGATTGGACGTCAGCGTAATGAAATGGTTTCCCGCGAGCTGCCCGACTTTCGAGGAGAAATCCACGCCTCCATACGCCAACAAGATTTCCGTTTCACTGATACCGCCTGGATAAAGAATGAACTGTCCAGGGGCCGGATGGCTGGTATGGTTTTCGTATCCGACGCCAAACTCATAGTCTCCAAGCGGAATCCAGACACCTTCACCGGACCAGCGCACGTGGACGATCTGGCCTTCGAATGGCATGCGAGCAAGGAATGCCTCACAGGTTTTAGGGGCTTTTTCCATCTCCAGCACAGCGTCGAATACGTAGGGGCCGGCGGTTACCTTCAGCTTCATTAGTTATTGTCTCCAGTGTGTCAGTTTAAAATTATTCATGCCTTTCGGCGGGTACTCGCGGCGCGATAAACACCGTCGCCTTTCTTGCCCTTAAGCACCCCGTCCTCGACCATGATACGTCCGCCCAGAATGACGGTCGTCGGCCAGCCCGCGACATCCATTCCCTCATAGGGCGAATAGTCTGCCCCATCGTGGAGTTCGGCATGGCGGATTGTACGTTTTTCTTTCGGATCCCAGATTGCAAGATCGGCATCGGAGCCAATTGCGATGGTTCCCTTCTGCGGATACAAACCGTATGTTTTCGCGTGATTTGTCGCTGTAAGGGCAACAAATCGTTGTAAATCAATCCGACCCTTCATGACGCCCTCGGAAAATAGGATCGGCATCCGTGTTTCCACGCCGGGAATACCGTTCGGGATATGGCGAAAGCTCAGGCGCCCTCTCGGATTGAGCTTGCCGCGCTCGTCGTCATAACGGAATGGGCAATGGTCAGAAGAGAACAGATCGAAGACGCCGTTCTCGATACCAAGCCAGCACTCATCCTGTGCAGCTAGATCGCGTGGCGGTGGAGAGCAGACAAATTTTGCACCCTCCCAATCCATGCCCGAAAGATCGTCTGCCGTCAGCACCAGATATTGCGGGCAGGTCTCGCCGACAACCTTCACCCCGCGAGCCCGCGCACGACCAATCTCTTCCATCGCCTGCCCGTTCGAGACATGAACGATAACAACCGGCACATCGACGATTTCTGCGAGTGTGAGCGCCCGGTGCGTCGCCTCGCGTTCAACAGCAGCTGGACGCGTCGTGGCATGGGCACGCGGCGCGACATCACCTGCAGCCTCGTGTTTTTCGATGAGGAAACGGATCGCGTCTTCATTTTCACAATGGACCATGACCGTTGCCCCGGTCTCACGAGCAACATCCAGTGTCTTGAGAATCTCCGCATCGCTGAGGCGGAGATCGTCGTAGGTCATAAAGACTTTCAGCGACGAATATCCATCCTCTATCAATGCTGGAAGTTCTTGACCGAGGACAGCTTCGGTTGGCTCGTTGACGATTAGGTGGAAGCTGATGTCTGTGTAGCAGTTGCCATCAGCGAGAGCGTGGTACGCCTTTAGCGCTTCGCGCAAGGATTTTCCCTTCTCTTGCAGGCAAAAGGGCATAAGCGTGGTATTTCCACCGAACAATGCCGAGCGCGTGCCGCTTTCGAAGTCATCAGCCATGACAATTCCATCACCCGAAGGCTGCGAGATGTGGACATGGCTGTCTATTCCACCCGGCAGGACAAATTTACCTTCAGCATCGACAACCGTTCCATCGGCATCAATATGTTCGGCGATCTGTACGATGCGCCCATTTTTGATGCCAATATCGGCATGGAAAACGTCAGACGCTGTTGCGATGGTTCCGTTGCGTACGATGAGATCGAGTTCACCCATGGCGCACTCCTTTCCAATTTTCGTCAATGCTGGAGAATCTTGCTGAGAAACGCCTCAGTGCGCGAATTGTGGTGTTCGTTGAAAAACGCCTCCGTGGGACGATCCTCAACGATTTCGCCCTGATCGATGAAAATCATTCGGGTGGCTACACGGCGCGCGAAGCCCATTTCATGGGTAACCACCATCATTGTCATCCCGTCACGGGCAAGCCCGGTCATGACATCGAGAACCTCTGAGATCATTTCCGGGTCGAGTGCGGATGTCGGTTCGTCAAACAGCATTGCCATCGGGTTCATCGCCAGGGCGCGAGCTATCGCCACGCGCTGCTGCTGACCGCCGGAGAGCTGACCGGGGTACTTCAGCGCATGTGCCGTCAGGCCAACCCGGTCCAACAATTCCATTGCCTTTTTGCGAGCGGCGTCTTCATGGCGACCAAGCACGATCTGCTGTGCGAGCATGATGTTCCCCTCGATCGTCAGATGCGGGAAGAGCTCGAAATTCTGGAAAACCATACCGACACGGGAACGCAACTCCGGAAGGTCTGTCGCCGGATCGCCGACCTCGATTCCGTCGACGCGGATGGACCCTTTCTGAAACGGCTCTAGAGCATTGACACATTTGATGAGCGTCGACTTTCCAGAGCCAGAGGGGCCACAAACGACCACAACCTCGCCCTTCTTGACGGTGGTCGTGCAGTTCTTCAGAACCTCGAACTCGCCGTAATATTTTGAAACTTCGGTGATTTCGATCATTGTCGCCTCACTGGAAACGGGAAATGGAAAATGCCGACAGATCGCGGCCTGGGTCACGGCCGGTGACCATTGCGGCCGTGAGTTGTCCGACGAGCGGACCGAGCGTATAGCCGTTGGACGTAACGGCATTGAAGAAACCGGGCATGGCGGGATGTTCGCCGAGGATTGGCGCACCATCGATGTTAATGTTCATCGCCGCCCAACTGCGGATCACATGCAGTTTACGCAGTCCAGGCACCACGTGCTGTGCCACCCAGAGGTTACCTTCAAGGCTGGAAAACAGTGGGCGCGGATGGCTATGAATGGGGTCAAGGCCGGCAGTCCAGCCGCCCCCAATCAGAAAATTACCGTTGGCCGCCTGCTTCAGTGTCAGGTGGCGGTCGGCATGAGCGACCAGATGGGAGATTGCTGGAGCCGCAGCCTCTGTAACAACCATCTGCAGTGGTGCACCGAAAACGGGCACGTTGAGGCCAAGCATGGCACCGATGCGCGACGCGAACGCGCCGGCTGCGTTGACGATACGTGTAGCCGAAATCGTTCCTCGTGACGTTTTGACAAGAAAGCGATTGCCGGCGGCCTCAATTGAAAGCACTTCGGTACGGTCGAAAATGGACGTACCGGCCTTCATGGCGGCATCTGCCATGTGACGCGTCGCGATCAACGGATTGATCTTGCCCTCCTGAGGGCAATACGCAGCACCGATCATCGCGGACGAGAGGGCCGGTTCAAGCCGGTGGAGATCCTGTTTTCCGATGACATGACAATCGATCCCCGAGGCCCGTTCCATGGCCGTCTTTTCCTCAAGAAACCGGAGATGGGCCTCCGTCTCGGCGACCATCAGTCCACCGGTTATCTTCATCTCGAAGTCGACACCAAAGCGCTTCTCAAGGCTCAGCCAGAGATCGATGGAATCGCGCTGCAGTGAGAGCGTGCGGGCGGCAGGACCACCGCCGCCTTCAGCACGAGCGCCATGATCGAAGGAGAGAAGTTGCGCATGCAAGCTGCCTGCATTTCCGCCGGACGCCAGGCCTCCGGGAAAGCCACGCTCCACGACGACGACATCGTCACCGGTCTCTGCAAGAAAGTAGGCTGTGGAAAGGCCAGCTATACCGGCACCGATGACGAGTGTACCAACCTCGGTTCTTGGCAATGGCTCCTGGTTCGAAAGAGGCGGGCGTTCCGGCAAGAGTGCGCGCTTATGGCCGCCCCATTCCGCCTTTTCGACAGATAAGGCTGCAAGCGGCACCGGACGAAGGGGCATCTGCGGTGCGAGTAAGCCTTGCGTCTGCGATTGAGGTTTGCCGGTAAGTTCCGTCAAGGTTCGACCGCAATAGCGGCTCTGGCAACGCCCCATGCCGGCACGCGTCAGGCGTTTCAAGGTTGCGATGTCGGGTGGTCCCTTGCCTGAAATTTCTCGCAAGCGACCGACAGTGATATTCTCACACCGACAGGCGATCGTGCTGTCTTCGAGTTCTGACTTTTTCTCAGCGCCATCGGCAAATAGCGACCACAAAGCGCCCTGAAACCGTCTTGATCGCAGAAGTCTGTTTGCAGCCTTGGCGTCCGACCTCTCACTCAATCCAAGCTTTCGAGCAACTGCGAGGCCCGCAAGCCGCCCTTCAGACATCGCAACGTAAGCGCCGCCAAAACGCGAAGCCTCGCCAACAATATAAACGTTGGGCAACGAACTCTCTCCGTCCTTGCCGCACCGGGCGACAAGTGAGCCGTCAGCGGCAACGTCATGCGCGCAACCCACCAACCTTGAAACCTCGTTCGACGCCGTAAAATCTCCACCCAGGAGCACAGTGTCGGCCTCGAAATAACGGGGTCCAGTGGGCGTTGAAATCGCCACACGCTCCACCTGTGTGTCGCCCTCGACCGCCAGAACGCGACTTCGCCAGAAAAGCGGTATGCGTGCCTTCGTCAGTCTGGCGAGTTCGCGCATACCCTTGAGAGCCAAGGCAGGGTCGCATCTAAGGACAGCAAGTGCGGCCGCGGGATTATGAAAGGGGGACAAAGCGCGATCTACGAGAGCAGCCACTTGCCCTCCTGCTTTCAGGACTTCCATCGCGACCTGAATGTTGAGTGGTCCGTTGCCGGCAACAACGATCCGCTTGCCAGGGAGTGTGGCATAGCTGCGCAACAACGTCTGCGCAGCGCCTGCTGTCATGACGCCCGGCAGCGTCCACCCAGGGATGGGTGCGGGGCGCTCGAAAGCGCCGGTGGCAATCACCATCATATCCGGGACGGCATAAAACGCACCGTCGGGCCCGTAGCAGCCTACCGACAATTCACCGTCATCATTGCGCGACGCGCCCCAAACAGTAACGCCCGCCACAAGTGTAACACCCGCGTTGCGGGCTCGTTCAATCAGAGAGGCACCATCGGAAGCCTGCGTGTCTGTTCTGAGGACTTCCGCGGCGACCGGTGTGTTCGGTTGCTTATAGAATTGGCCACCGGCGCTATACCGCTCATCCAGAACGACAACCGATGCACCAGCCTCCGCCGCAGCAAGTGCCGCGGAAAGGCCGCCAGGACCTGCGCCAACGATGAGCACATCCATGCGCCTTTCGCCAACCGCCAGAGGTAGCGGTGCAATCTCTTTCAGGCGCTCGTCAAGGATATCTGGCCGGGCTGGCTGACGTTCCACATGCATGCCCGGCGAGACCGGTGTCATGCAGGCTCGCTGGCTGGTGCGACCATCAACCGTTACAAGACAGTCGTGACAAACACCCATCCCGCAAAAGAGCCCACGAGCTTTCGCACTCGTATCACAGGAAAACCCATGCCGGCCCGATTGCGCCATTGCGGCTGCAATGCTGGCTCCCGCTTCGACACGGCATTCAGCACCGTCAATGTAAAGCATAAGCTTTTCTGCGGAACCGGCGGAAAGGGGCATTCAGGTAACTTTCCTTAGCTTGGGAACTTCAGGTTAAACCGGTCTACAAGGGCCTTCATCGCCTGGTCCTGTGCGGTGGGAAGCGGCAACCTCGGCGGCAGAGGTTCGCCTGCGGCAAAGCCCATATGATTGAGAAGCGACTTCGATCCAGCCACATAGGCTTGTCCGCCGACGGCCTGAATGACGGGTAGCCATTCTAGATAAAGCGCTCGCGCTTCATCATATCTTTTCTCGTCGGCAGCGAGTGTGAAGATACGCGCCATAACCCCTGGGGCAACATTGGAGGCGACTGCCACCCAGCCCTCGGCACCCATGACAAATGATTCAAACCCGAGAATGCCGCCAAATACAGTCATATTCTCGCCTGCGAGGCGCGCGATGTCGCGGACTCGCGTCACCTCCAGTGTCGATTCCTTGACGTAATCGCAACCCTTGATTTCGGCGATACGTGCCAGAAGTTCGGGTTTCATATCGACGTTTGCCGTCGCTGGATTGTTATAGACCATGACTGGAATGTTGATAGACGCGGCAATTGCCCGGTAGTGCTCGACGAGTTCGTCATCGGTCGGGGTAGAATAGAACGGCGGAATGACCATTACGCCATCGGCGCCCATTTCTTCTGCCTGGCGGCTAAGGCGTACTGCCTCCCGGGTATCCTCGGCACCGGCCCCGATGAGAACGGGCACGCGCCCTGCAGCCGTCTCTATCACTGTACGCGCTACCGCGTCACGATCTTCCTGAGAAAGAGAAAGGAATTCTCCGGTTGAACCGAGCGGGATAAGGCCATGAATTCCTTCATCTATCTGCCAGTTTACAAAAGCCTTCAGCGCGACGAGATCGACAGAACCCTTATTGTCGAGCGGCGTTATCATCACGGTGAATACACCGCGAAACTTCTTCGTCATCATCTTGTCCTTCGAGATTTTAGCGTTTGTCAGCAAAGCGGGCTGTTGCCGTCGCCTGACCAAAGCGCTTTTCGATACGCCGCTGGATGAAATCCCATGCGGTTGTGAGTAGCAGATAATATATGGCGGCGACTGCGAAGAGCTCGAGCACCATGAACTTCTCCTGGATCAGAACCTGCGTGCGGCGCAGCAGTTCTTCCATGGAAATGACCGAGGTTACGGAGGTCGTCTTGAGAAGACCGTTCACCGAATTTCCGAGCGGCGGAATGATAACCTTGAAGGCCTGGGGCATGACGATCCGGCGCATGATCTGCCGCTCCGTCATTCCGAGCGCTCTTGCCGCACGGGATTGACCTTCCGGGACCGCCTCGATACCGGCGCGAATGATTTCGGCCAGATAGGCTGCTTCATTGAGAGCAAGGCCAATCAATGCCGCCTGGACAACACTGAAACGGATCCCGAGCTGCGGTAATGCCGTATAAATTACAATGAGTTGCACAAGAAGCGGCGTGCCACGAAACAGCCATACGTAGAACGATGCCAGCCCGCGTACGGGCATCGCATGCGATCGCCGCATGAGCGCCAGAATAAAACCCAGTGCAAGACCACAGACCAGCGAGACACATGTCAGCCAGATCGTTGTAGCAACACCCTCGAGGATGAAGGGATTGAACAGGTATTCAAAAAAACCTGACCAGTTCCAGAATGACATGTCGAAGCCTCTCCAGTCTTGTCGATAGCGAGCGCCCGAGTAATGACGCTCGCCTGTCTCATCGGATGTTAGCGGTTCGGACCTTTGACGGAGTAGTCACCTTCGACCATCGGTAGACCGTAGTCGTCGAACAATTTTGCGAGCGAGCCGTCAGACTTCATCTCCTTGAGAACGACTGAGACCGCATCTGCAAGAGCCGGGCTCTTGAAGGCAATCGACACTGGAGCCGGATAGAGGCCGTGGACTGCCCGTTTGAAGTCGCCTCGCTTGTCATACTCCTTGGCAACAGCATCAATCGCAACGACACCCTCAACCTGTCCTGCCCGCAGAGACTGGAAGGCCAGTGCGAAATTGTCGAATGTCTGGATCGTCAGGCCTTCCTTGCCCTCTTTTTTCAATTCCGCATCCAGTTCGCGTGCTTTCTTCTCTTCGAAACCACCGAGCTCAACGCCGACACGCATGCCTGCGAGATCTTCCTTCGACTTGAATTCCTTTTTCGTATCCGGAGCGACAGAAATGCTGATTGCCTGATCTTCGTAAGGGATCATCTGCATCATGGCAGCGCGCTCGGGCGTGAAGAAAATACCCGTATTGATCATGTCCCACCGACCTGCCTGGAGGCCAGGGATCATGGCGGAAAACTCGATACGGACATACTCAGGGGTGAGGCAAAGCCGCTTTGCGATCTCCTTGCCCAACTCGACGCGCATTCCCTGGAGCTCACCCTTGGAATCGACGAATTGCAATGGCGGAAGAGTGGGATTGGTAGACATCACCAGAGTACCTGGCTTGATAAGCTCTGCGTCGGCAATTTTTGGCGCGCAGGTCTGCGCAAACGCCGTCGATGACAACTGAAAGACGGCCAAGGCCGCAAACGTTACTAGACGATAATTCATATTGGTTCCTCTGGAGTTATATTTTTCTTCAGTCCAAGTGGCTGCTTGCCAATATTGCATCCAACTGGTATACCATTTACATACACAGCGAGAAAACGTGATGCAAGCCCCATTTTTCAGCACAGCCAAAAAACAGGCATTACACTTCAATAAGGCTAGAGGATGAGGTCAGTAGGTGCTCAGAACGCCCTCACGGACGCGCTCCAGATGCAGCCCCATAATGTCACGAGCAGCATCTGCGTCGCGCGCCCTCAGAGCCGCGAGAATGGCGTGGTGATCGGATATACCCGGCTTGCGTTGTGCAAGCCGCCTTTGACGCTCGAAAATCGTCGTGTAACGACGCATCTGAATGATGGTCTCAGCCATGAAAGGATTTCCACTGGCTGTACCAATCCCGTTATGAAGCGCATCATCGAATTGCCAGACAAGCGAGGGATCCGGATCGGCGTCAGCGTCGAGCCGGTCGAGCATAGCTTGCAGGCTGTTGATCTGAGAAACATCCATGGATGCACTGGCCAGCGCGGCAGCCGACGGCTCCACCAAAAGGCGCATGGCAAGGCTGTTAAGGTAATCCTGCAAGGTAATGACACGGACCGTCAGAACACCTTTGCTGTTACGAACCAGAAGCCCCTGCCCCTCAAGCCGACCCAGCGCATCACGCATCGGAGAACGCGAGACGCCAAGCTTGGTGGCAAGACGGCGCTCCTGAACAACCGCACCGCCCGTCAGCCTTGCTGCCAGAATGTCATCGAGAAGCGTGCGATAGGTGTCATCCGCCAGACTGGTTTCCCCCACGACCGTGATGTCGTCATTCATATCTCACACTCTCCAGCCGTGTTGGCGATCATGACAGCTATGCAACATGCTATGGGTCTTTGGGAAGACTTCGTCGTGACGAAAACAAATCACACCGCCAAAGCAAACAAGGGATGACGAGCCGCGTGACACAGACGGAAAAACAGCCTGCCGAAACAGCCTCGGACATCGGCGGTCACAAGCTGGCCGCTCTCGCCTACAACGCTGTATCCGACATGATACGTCATCGGCGACTGCGTGGAGGACAGGTCATCACCGAAGCAAGGCTCGCGGAAACGCTTGGGGTTTCGAGGACGCCACTGCGAGAAGCGTTGCAGCGACTTGAAGGTGAAGGCATGGTCCACAAGGGCGACGGCCGCAAATATGTCGTCCGGCAGGTAGACATAGGTGAATATATCCAGAGCCTGAAACTGCGGATATTGATAGAGCCGGAAGCAGCTGTGCAAGCTATCGAAGCAATCCCTGGCAGACAGCTCGTCGAGGTACGTCGCGAGATCGATGACCTGATGGGTGCGACAGCCTATCACACGGATGCACACTGGTTTTCCGACGACCGCCTACACAACCTGATTATTGACTATTGCGGTAACGATGTCATGGCGGGGGTATTACGAGGGTTGCGGTCGACCACGAGACTGTTTGAGATTGGCAATCTCAAGGATCGGCTCACGCCGGACTCAACCGAACACCTGGTCATTGTCACCGCCTTGCAGAACAAGGATGCAGATGCGGTAAGAGCCTCCGTTGCCTCACACGTCGAAAGCCTCATTGGCTTTGCGCGACGTCACCTGCATATTGCCGAATAGAACCGTTTAGGCGCTCCCCGTAGGGAACGCCTTTGTCAAAAAGTCAGGCTGCCTGGATTGCGTGGATCCTATCAATGCCGCCCACTGTCCCCGCAAAATCCTGCCAGACACCCTGCGCACCCTTTTGCCATGCGTCATAGTCTTCCGGTTTCAGAAGCTTGCCGCCTTTCGAAAGCGCCAACTCGACCGACTTTGCCTCGTCCTCAACGATAAGCTGGTTGAAGTAAAGCGCCCCTTCCCTCGATGCATCCGACAGCACTTTCTTTTCCTCGTCATCCAACTGGCTCCAGAATGCCGCGCCATAATAGACTACGCCGGAAGCCCATATATGTCCGGTTTCCGTCATGTATGGAACGACTTCATAAAGTTTGAAGCCGGCATATGCGGATTTCGTCAGATCCATGGCATCCGCGACACCTGTCGCCAGCGCGTTGTAGGTTTCTGTGATTGGAATACCGACCGGCGTTGTGCCGAATGCACTCCAAAGCTTCGTATGCAACGGGCTCTGAATGACGCGGATTTTCTTTCCCTCGAGTTCCACCGACTTTGTCACGGGCTCTTTGGTAAGAAGATGACGAGCGCCGTAATTGATAAAATCAACGGCTACGAACTGTTGCGACGCCAACTTGCTTTTCAGGTCGGCACCTGTGTCTCCGGTGACGACCCTGCGAACGTGCTCACCATCGCGGAAAAGAAATGGAAGGTCGAGAATCTGCAACTCCGGAACCCAGCCGGAAAGCGAAGAAACGGTCGAGAGGCTGGCCTGGATTGACCCGAGCCGGACACCTTCGGCAACCTCCTTCTCACCGCCAAGTGCTCCGCTGCGAACGATATTGAACTTGAAACGGCCCGGAAGCTTTGCCTCCACAAGTTCGCTGATCTTCAACCAAATCTTGGTCTCCGGCTTGTCGTCGGCGAAGAGCGAGGCGACCGTAACGTTACGGGTTCTTGCGTTCGCACTGCGAACCAAACCAGATGCGCCAATCGTCGCCACACCGGCTGCAGATAGTTTGAGAAGTTTACGTCTGTTGATCATCGTTATCAAAAGCCCCGATTTCAGAAAAGAACCGCCCAAACGCACAGAATCGCGAGGGAAACGAGAAGAGAAAGAAGATAAGGAACAACTGCCCTGAAAAGCGCAGTCGCCGGAATACGCGTTACACCGCTTACGACGAAGATTAGCATTCCGAGCGGTGGCGTCAGGCCATGGATCATCAGATTGACCACGAGAATGACACCGAAGTGTATGGGGTCGATCCCTGCTGCAACGGCGGCCGGCAATAGGATCGGCCCAAACAATAGAATTGCAGCACCGATATCCAGTACAAGTCCAACGACAAGGAGGATCACGTTCGAAAGCAGAAGCACTGCGACCTTGCTCCCCCCCAACATCGTAACGAAATCGGTGACCAGGCCGGACACATCGTCCACTGCGAGCAGGAAAGCAAACGGCCCCGCCGTACCGATCAACAAACCGATGGCGGCAGCTTCGGCCCCGGACTGGCGAAACGTGGTGAATATGCGTTTGGCACCAAGCCTGTAACCGAAACCGAGAAAAAGAGTATAGAGTGCCGCCAGTGCAGCAGCCTCGGTCGTCGTCACGATCCCGATACGAATACCGACGACAACAATTATTCCGAGGCCGAATGCCGGAATTGCAGCGACAGCAGAACGCCAGCGTTCCTGCCCACTTGCCCTCGGCAACGTATCAACCGTGCGCACGCTGAAATGGATCGCGACAGCAAGGCACAGAGCCATCAATCCACCGGCGAAAAAACCACCCACGAGAAGAGAACCGACGGAGAGATTTGTTGCGGTCGCCAGAATGAGAAAGGCGATGGACGGGGGGATGACGTTATCAAGGACTGATGTTGCGGCGATAATCGCACCTGCCTGCGCGGGTGGATAACCGTGCCGCACGAGTTCCGGCTGAAATGTCGATGCACCGAAAGCTGCGTTCGCAACCGACGAGCCGGAAGCGCCAGAAAACAGCACGCTCGTCAACAAGGTCGTCTGTGCAAGGCCAGCACGCCGATGGCCAACCATCGAGGCGGCAAATCGTACGAGTTGGTTTGCAACGCCCGATTCTGTCAGAAGGCTTCCCGCAAGCAGGAAGAACGGGATAGCGAGCAACAAAAATTTCGACATTCCCGTCACAGTCGTGGAGACGATCGCAGGCTCAGGCAGCGAACTGCCAAATGCGATCGCGACGTAGGCTGCAGCGAGAAACGCATGTGCGAGCGGCGCGGCGAGAATTAGCCCGAGAGCCGCTGTCAGAGCCAGGAAAAGGCTGGGGGGAAGTGTCGTATCGAAGAAAACGAGTGGCAGACCGAAGTAGGCGGTCACTGAGATGACCAGCGACAAAATAACCTGCAGAGACTTTCCTTCCGAGGCGCGCTGCAACGCAAGATAGGCAAGGATAAGTCCACCTCCCACTCCGAGAAAACCGAACCGTACCCACTCCGGTAGACCGAGTGTTGGCGATGTACCACCCAGCATCGTAGCGATCTCAGATCCACCGAACAACAATATCAGGGCAGCGACGAACGAGAAGGCGTCAGCTAGCATTTCGGTGGCCGGATGAAGTCGATCAGGTAAAAAGCGCACGAACACATCAAGGCGCATGGCAAGCGCGCTTTTCAGGCTGAGCGGAGCACCGACAGCAATCATGGCGACATGCAGCCAGATACCCAGATCTTCCGCTCCAATGAAGCCTGTATGAAATATGTAGCGGAGTGCAACATTGGTCAGCACGACAATAAGGAGGGCAGCGAGCAGTGCTGCTGCAACCGCACCAAGCACCGCATCAAAAAAAACGAGCGCTCTACCCAACGTGGTGGCAATCGAAAAATGTTTCGGTGTTGTAGTGCTCACTGGCGTTGCCGTCATGATTGGACTTCCGGTTTAGCAATCTCTGTTTCACGATGCTTTTGTCGCAGTAAGGTCACGATCAAACAGGGTCGACCAGGTAAACTGTTTTGCAGCAGATATCTCTCGCGAAACGTCAAGTCGCGGTAAAACCTTTTCGCCGAAGCGAAACGCTTCCTCAAGCAGCGGCATCCCGGACAGGATGAAGGTCTCCACGCCCGCCTTGCGATAGGCCTCAAGTGTGCGGATAACTGTGTCAGGTGATCCAACAATGGCTGTCCCAGGACCTGGTCTCACAAGGCCGATACCTGCCCAGAGGTTTGGCGCGATTTCCAGATCGCGGAGATCCTGTGGCTTGTTGCCACCGTGAAGCGCAGTCATACGCTGCTGGCCAACAGAATCCGTTTTCCCAACAAAGCGCTGATTGGCGGCAATCGCAGTTGCGTCCATCCTTTTATAAAGGTCGGCAGCCGCTTCCCATGCTTCTTCGTCCGTATCACGCACGATAACATAAAGGCGTATACCGTATTCCAGGTTACGCCCGAGTTTTTCGGCGCGTGCCTTTACGATCTCGATTTTCGCTCCGATCTGTTCCGGCGTCTCGCCCCAGGAAAGATAGGTTTCAACGTGTTTTGCAGCAACCTCGATCGCCTTGTCGGACGATCCGCCGAACCACAATGGCGGTGGCTCAATTCCCTGTCCAACCGGCAGTGCAAGCTTTGCTCCCTCGGTTTTGAAATACTTTCCGTCGAAATTCACCGTATCGCCAGAAAACAGCCGATGCCAAATCTGCAGGTATTCGTCGGCCATGTCGTAGCGCTCGTCATGCGGCATCGTCATCCCGTAGGCGCCAAGCATTTTCGCATCGCCTGAGACGACGTTAATCAACAACCGCCCGCGTGAAAACTCCTGCAAAGTCGCCGCCATTTTACCAAGCAGTGTCGGTGCGACGAGCCCGGGATGGATCGCGACCAGGAGCTTCAACCGCTCCGTATAGGACAGGAGTGCGCCGGCCAGGACCCAGACATCATGGGCCCCAGTCGCAAACAAGGCGCCGGTGTAACCGAGTTGGTCATAAGCAAGCGCCAACTGCTTGTAGTAACCGAGATCAACCTTGCGGGAACCTTCTGGCTGCCAGGGATAGGCACCATCTGGAGCGCACATGTACCAGAAAACGTTCACTTTTTCACTCCAAGGCGTTCGAGCGACACCCCGGTTTGCACCGGTGATTTGAAATGTCCATGCCGGTAAAGCGTTTCGGCTTCCTCCTGCTGTTCAGCAAGGATTTCCGGCGTTGCCTGTCCAACAGAGAGATCTCGGGAGAGAAGCACTTTTTCCCAGAATTGCGCATCCCCTTCGCTGCCTGGTTGGCTGGCAAGAAGGACAGCCGCTCCTTTTATATCCGCCATGACCAACTGACCAATGCGATCAAGTTCAAAGGCAACGGCCGCGATCTTTTCGGCAGAAAATCCGTGATGCCCAAGCGTCCAGAACAGGGAACGGTTCGGAATTGTGGAGCCGCAACGAACAAGGACGTGCAAAGCCTCGTGACCAAGTGCCGTCTCAAGCCGTGGAGACATGGTAACCCATGCATCGACCCGCCCGTCTACGAGATCTCGCAGTGAATCGCTGTCACCGCTTTCGATCCTTGTTACGTCGGATAAGCCCAGTCCTTCGCCTTCGAGACTTCGAGCAAGAAGGTAAGTATGGAACGAACCGTCAATCAGTGAAATATCCCGCCCCACAAGATCGGTAACAGAGCGGATTTGGCTGTCCTTGCGGACAAGTATCGCACCGTTGGCAGGCCTTGGCGCGGATGCAGCGATATAGGCTACTCCAAGCCCTCGGGCATCGGCCTCGATTGGTGGGGTCGATCCGGTTCCACCGAAGTGGATATCACCCTTTTCAAGCAAGGACGCTGTATCCCGTCCTTCCTTGTAAAGTACGAACTCAGGATCGAACGACTTGAACGCATCCGGCCAAAGCCGGGCGAGCCGCAAATGGAGATTGTTGGGATGCACCCCGATTTTCATGACGCCACCTCATTTCCAGATCAATCTACTTTTTTATAGATCGTTTGCGAGGAACATTTTCGCGGGAAGTGAGCAACAAAGGAAAGAGAAATCCATATTCTTTATCGATTTTAAAAAATCTCCTGCCCCTGATCTAAACGGAAATCAGCACGTTGAAATTTAAGGAAAAACAATCTATGTTTTTATAATGTGAAAAGCGGCTATTCAAATGACAAAACCGATCTCAAATCGCATTTGTCGCAGCGTCGGCGAAGCGAGCGACCTTTTGAAATTGATTGCCAATGCCAACCGCTTGGCGATCGTCTGTTATCTGATGGAACGGGAGGCTTCTGTTTCAGCTCTTGAGTTCGAACTCGGGATACAACAACCGACCTTGTCACAGCAGCTATCGGAATTGCGAGCAGCAGGCGTAATAGACGGGACGCGTGAGGGTAAAGCAGTGATTTACCGGGTGACCGACCCCCGTATTGTCGAGCTGGTATCGACATTGCGCGGTTTCTACAACGACTTATCCGATGTGACCGGAAAGAAGTCGTTGCGGGATTTCCGGATGGACGAACCGATGTTCGACTGAGCCATGATCGATTTCTACACCTGGATCACCCCTAACGGACTGAAGATATCAATTGCGTTGGAGGAACTCGGCCTTCCTTACCGCGTACATGCGATTGATATTGAAAAAGGAGAGCAATTTTCGCCTGATTATCTGAGGATCAATCCTGGCGCCAAGATCCCGGTGATCGTCGATCATGACAACGGAACCGTTCTCACGGAATCGAATGCAATTCTGCTTTACCTTGCCGAGAAAACTGGTCGCCTCTTGCCACGCGACGACACATTGCGGCTTTCCGTCATAGAATGGCTGATGTGGCAGTCCTCAAATTTTGGACCGACTCTTGGCTACGCCCATTATTTCTTGACGTATAACGCTGGAAGCGCCCCATTCGCGGAAGACCGTTTCGCGCTCGACACACGCCGGCTCTATGCAACCTTGAACGACAGACTGGCGGGCTTTGATTTCGTTGCCGGCGATTATTCCATCGCCGATATCGCGCTGTGGCCATGGGTGTCCCGCTTCGCACGTCACAAGATCGAACTCTCAGAGTTTCCCCATGTTCTACGATGGTACCGAAACATTGCCGAAAACGAGGGTGTGCGGCGAGGTTATAAAGTACCTTTCGTAACGTCAGCTATTCCCGGCATGTAATGCCGAGAGTGGTGACGTTTTTCACTTGGCACCTCAATCCACCTCTGAAATTTCAGCAAAGACTTATAAACAGCCCCGCAAAAGCTTATACTTGACGAGCGGTATCTTGCCGGGAAATAAGGGGGAGCCAAGTTTTCGCAACTGCGAACAAAGCGCACCAAGGAGCAAGACAACTACATTTCCGAATACAGTCACTTTTTAAATTTTTTTTTAGTATTACAATTCGGCTTTCAGCACATTTTTTATTTCAGTCGCGAAAGACGACAACGACCCAAATAACCGCCAAGTATTTTTTACGCGACAGCGGGAAATCTATTTTTATTACGCCTAGATTTGAGGACATTATGAAGACGGCAATCGTGCACGACTGGCTCACCGACCGTGGCGGGGCAGAAAAGGTCCTTCACAACCTTCTTGAGATATATCCTCATGCGGATCTCTACTGCCTGGTAGACTTCATGAACGAACGCGATCGCGGTTTTCTTGGCGGTCGAAAGGTCCACACGTCGTTTATTCAGAAGCTTCCTTTTGCAAAAAAAAGGTACCGCTCTTACCTGCCCCTGATGCCTCTGGCTATCGAGCAGTTCGATCTCAGCCAATACGACCTGGTCATTTCATCGAGCTACGCCGTGGCAAAAGGCGTAATTACCGGTCCGGGACAATTTCATGTGTCTTACATTCACAGCCCCATCCGTTATGCCTGGGATCTGCAGCACCAGTATCTCAAGGAAACGAAGCTAAACACCGGGCCGAAGTCCTGGCTTGCCCGGGCAATACTCCATTACATCCGCATGTGGGATATCCGTACCGCAAACGGCGTCGACCTTATGACGGTCAACTCCAAGTTCATCCGTAACCGCGTGCGAAAATGCTACGGTCGTGACTCGACAGTAATCTATCCACCCGTGGACACCTCCCACCTCGCACCGTCCGAGGCGAAAGGTGACTATTTCGTCACCGCGTCACGCCTTGTTCCGTATAAGAAAGTGCCTTTGATCGTCGAGGCATTCACGAAGATGCCCGACAAACGTCTGATCGTTATTGGTGACGGACCGGAAATGCGACGCATCAAGGAAATCGCCACACCCAACATTGAGATACTCGGTTTTGTCGGCAATGACGAGTTACACAAATACATGGCCGAGGCGAAAGCTTTCGTATTTGCCGCTGAAGACGATTTCGGCATCGTACCGGTCGAATCCCAAGCGCTCGGAACACCGGTCATCGCTTATGGCAAGGGTGGCGTTCTGGAAACCGTGGTTCCTCTCGGTGCGTCCAACCAGCCAACCGGCCTGTATTTCAAGGAGCAGACGCCTGACGCGATTTGCGCTGCGGTGCAGGAATTCGTCGACAACTCTGAGCGCTTCGACAAGAACGCTTGCATCGACAACGCGGCACGCTTCTCACGTGAACGTTTCCTGCGAGAATTCGCCGACACCGTCAATTTTGCATTGGCGGAACGAGCATAGAAGCGGATTGGGCATAGCTACACACTCAAGAACGCGACTAAGTGTCAATCTGACGGCGAAGCAGTACGGAATGGACAATTCGTCTTTTTCCATGTTGAATACGAACAGTCGGCAATAGATGACGCGTAGATCGTCATCGCGCGACTTAAGATTTAATTTTATTTTTTAAATTCATTCACTTACGAGAAACGCTACATCCGCACGTACGGATGCATCAGAAACCAAGCCTTAAACGCCAATTTCAGTTCCGTTTGAAACGACATATTATTATGCCGCCCAAATATATTGCGAACATTCAGATCTTGCGTTTCTTCGCCGCGCTTTTGGTAACATTCGCGCATATGGGCGTGGCAATCGAGGATCGCGACGCAGGTTTTCGAATGATCTATCCGCTCGACTGGGGACTGGGCGTCGATATCTTTTTCGTTATCAGCGGCTTCATCATGTATTACCTGATGCACAACCGCTTTCAGGAGCCTGGCGTTTCGCGCGATTTCCTGAAACGCCGCGTCCTTCGGATTGCCCCCCTTTATTGGCTTTGCACGACGCTGATGGTGGCCTCAATCGTCGCTGCAGGCGCTCTCGTCAACAACAACGCCATTGACCTTCAACACATCGCAGCATCGTATCTGTTCCTGCCGTGGCAACGCACCGACGGACAGACGTTTCCCGTGCTTTCGCTGGGCTGGACGCTGAATTACGAAATGCTGTTCTACCTGCTTTTTGCCGTTGTCCTGTCGATGTCGAGGAAGACCGGTCTAATGGTCCTTGCCGGTGCATTTTCCGCGCTGATGGTCGCTGCAGCATTGGCTCCGCCATCCATGTGGCTTCTTCGCTTCTGGGGCAATTCAATCATCGGCGAGTTTCTTCTGGGCATTTTGCTGGCGATGATATTCATGCGCCCGGCGCGCCTTACCTTTTTTACATCATTGGCGCTGATGGTCGCCGGTGTCACCTCCGCTGTCTGTGTCTATCAGACGGAGAGCTATCTTTATTTGCCACGTCTCTTGACTGGCGGCATTCCAGCTTTGCTCATTACCAGCGCCATCATTCTGGGGCCGAACGCCCCTGCAAGCGCCCCATGCAAATGGTTGGCACGCGCAGGAGACGCATCCTATGCGCTTTACCTGACGCACCCCTTCGCCACCAAACTTGTAGCAATTGTGGGCATAAAACTGGGCTTGCCCACGATCCTGGTATTCGTCGCTGGTATCTTTTGCAGCATTGTCGTAGCAGCCACAGTCTATGTGCTTTTTGAAAAACCATTTACAAAACAAGCAATTGGTTTCTTCAGCAAACCTACAATGAAAGAAACTGCCGGGGCGTGACAAAACTGCACTAGCGAAATGCAATATTCTGAAGAGAATATCAGAAAATACTTTAGTAACTATCGACTGCCATATGCATACAACGTGGAGAATAATTCGACGGTGAAGTGACAAGAACCGGAGCTCTTTACCGAACAATAAACTTGAAGATGCCGATGAAATTGGGCATAGGCGCTTCGAGGGGTAATTATTTCGGGGGCGATTCCGTTAATTTTAAAGAACAACGGTTATATTTATTGTCGGCTTCATTTGGATAATTTCTTTTTCACGCACTTATACGATGTCTGGAACACGTCTGTTTTATCTGGGCAAAAAAATTTTTGAGGACCAAATGCGTTTTTTGAATGTTTCGTTTCTGCTTGCAACGGCAGCTCTTTCTGGCTGCACGGCAACCTCGGCTTCCGGCCCTGATGCGGCGACAATCGAATCCAACGCTTCTGTAAAGTTCACGACGCAGGACAAGAAGAAAACCGCTGGCGTTGACTACGCGCTGATTGACATCAATAGCGCCGTTCTGAACTATGTCAGTGACACGACCACCACAACCTTGCTCGGCAGTTTCGGTGGCGGCAAGGGCGGCGTACCCGCTCTGCCAATGGGTGTTGGGGATGTGGTTCAGGTCGCAATCTTCGAAAGTCAGGCTGGCGGCCTTTTCATTCCGAGCGATGCCGGCAGCCGTCCAGGCAACTTCATCAGCCTGCCGCAACAGACGGTTGATCGCGAAGGCAATATCAGCGTTCCCTATGCCGGTAAAATCCGTGCGACAGGTCGCAACGTCGAAGACGTCCAGCAGGAAATTGAAGAACGTCTCGCCAATCGCGCCATCGAGCCCCAGGCTCTGATCACCAAGGTTTCCAGTCGCTCGGCGCAGGCTGCCGTGATCGGCGACGTCAAAGAACCCATGAAGGTTCAACTCACTGAAGCGGGCGACCGTATTCTGGACGTGATTTCGCAAGCGGGCGGCCTGAGCGCACCGAATATAGAATCCTACGTGACGCTTATCCGTCGCGGCAAAACGGCCCGTATCAATTACAATCACCTTATCTCTACGCCAGCCGAAAACATTTATGTTGTGCCGGGCGACACGGTAACGGTCGAACGTGAACGACGCACCTATCTGGCCTTTGGTGCATCTGGCCTGAACGGCCGATTTGAGTTCGAAGATGCCGACCTCAAGTTGTCGGACGCACTTGGCAAGGCAGGAGGCCTGCTCGACTCGCGCGCGGACCCAGCCCAAGTGTATATCTATCGTATCGTCAGCCGCGAACTTCTCGTGAAACTGGGCGTCAACACGTCCAAGTTCCCAGGCGAGGAAGTGCCCGTCATCTTCCGCGCCAATCTGCGCGACCCGGCCACCTTCTTCGCGTCAACGAAGTTCCCGATGCAGGACCGCGACATCATCTACGTCACGAACTCGCAGGCCACCGAACTCTACAAGTTCCTGGATCTCGTTGGCTCTGTCCCGGCGACCGCCTCGAACGTATCGGGCGATGCACTGTCGACACGCAACAACATCCGCGCGTTCTGATCGGACGTCTGAAACCTGTCAAAGAACAACCGCCCGGAAACGGGCGGTTTTTTACTGCGCCACAAGGCTGGATCGCCCATTGGCATCCGCGCCATTACAAAAGTTTAAGGTGATTTCGGGGGCCTTTGGGTGTCTTGTGCAACAAAGCCGACACAAAGGCTTGCCGCGCATGTTCGGGAAGCATGACCTGCTGATTTAGCGGAATTGCCAGATGAAACGTTTCTGGACCACTGTTTGCGTTGTTGCTGTTGTGGCGACAGGCGCATGGACCTACAGGGATCGGTTACCTCTTGACGAGATCCCCTACCTCAAGAATTTTGCCACACCAGCCTCTCACCAACAGGTACCTGATACGGATCACACCGTTCCTGGAACAAGTCAGCAGGCGGCAACGACGGAAAGTGGACACCAGCAAGGCGGTCAAAGGCAGGGCGCAGGCCGCCGCAACGGCGGTCCACCGACCGTCAGCACCATCGCAGCCGGCAAAGACACACTGCCCATGGACGTGTCAGCAACAGGCTGGGCGGTGGCAGCAGACATAACCAACATTGCGCCGCTTCAGGCAGGATTGGTAACGCAGATCTCTGCGAATGATGGGCAGCACATCAAGGCAGGTGACCTCATCCTTAAAATGGATGATCGCATCGCGAGCGCAGCAGTCGAAAAAGACAAGGCGAATATCGCAGCCGACCAGGCGACACTTGAACAGACGGAGGCAGCATTCCAACGCGCTGCCAACCTCGTCAAACAAAGCGCGGAATCACAGCAGGCCCTCGACCAGGCTCGGGCAGCGCGTGACTCGGCGAACGCAAAGATTGATGCTGATCGCGCTACACTTGCCGCCGATCAGGTGTCCCTTGAGCACATGGAAATTCGCGCACCTTTCGACGGAAGGCTCGGCGATATCAGTGTCAGTCCCGGAGCCTATCTAAGTGCCGGGGTCAGCGTTGTGACAATCACCAAATACGATCCCATCTCGGTAAGTTACCGGCTCTCTCAGCGTTATCTTCCAGAACTTAGAGAAGGTCTTCAGAAGGATACGGTCGTCGATGTTGATCCTGCAGCGACCGGCGGCGAAGCTCTGCACGGCACTCTGCGCTTCTATGACAACACGGTCGACCAGACATCAGGCACAGTTCTCGCCAAGGCCGAATTCAAGAACGATCGCGGTCTTTTGTGGCCCGGCCAGTCTGTCAACGTTACCACCCACTTCACGTCAAACAAGGAGATGATCGTCTTGCCGACGGTCGCGGTGCGCCCGGGACCGAAAGGTGATTTCGTCTATACAGTTGATGAAAGCCATCATGTTCACATGAACGAAGTGAAGGTAGCCCGCTCGAACGCTGACCTCACCGCAATCGCAAGCGGCCTTGACGGTGGCGAACATGTCATCGTCGAAGGCCAGTCAGAACTGACAGACGGACAATTCGTCAATGAGCAGTTCTCTGGCAAGGCGGGTGATCACAACACGCTTGCCGACAATCTCTCCCGGAAAACGGCTGGTGACCAATGATACCCAGCTTTTGCATCAATCGCCCTGTTGCGACGACCTTGCTTGCCATCGGGCTCATTCTGGCCGGCCTTGCCGGTTTCCGACTTCTGCCTGTTGCGGCACTGCCTAAGGTCGATTTTCCGACAATCAGTGTTTCGTCATCGTTGACCGGTGCGTCGCCGCAGACGATGGCAACGTCGGTGACAACACCTCTGGTGAAGCAGTTCGAGACCATTCCCGGCGTGAGTGAAATCAGCGCAACCAATACACTTGGCAACAGTTCCATCGTGCTGCAGTTCGATCTGAACCGCGACATCGATGCTGCCGCGGCCGACGTTCAGGCAGCCATTTCTCGCGCGCAACGGCAATTGCCGAGCAACATGACAACGACGCCGAGTTACCGCAAAACGAACCCTGCGGATGCTCCAGTTTTGTTGTTGGCAGTCAACAGCAAGGAGATGCCGACGAGCAAGGTGGACGAGATCGCCGAAGATATCATCTCGCCACTTCTGTCCACAATTTCGGGTGTCGCGCAGGTTTCAATCTACGGCGCACAAACCTACGCGGTGCGCGTTGGGCTCGACCCAGCAGAGCTCCAGGCGCGTGGGCTTGGTGTCGATACGGTGACGACGGCAATCGCACAGGCAAACAATCAGGCCCCGGTCGGAGCATTGCAAAACGATGCTCAGCGACTGACGATACAGGCAGACACACAGCGCACCGACGCCGACGCCTTCCGTTCACTGGTAATTGCAACTCATAATGACGCTCCGATCCATCTTGGCGACGTCGCAAAAGTAACAGACAGCATCGCCAACACCGACGCCGGAAGCTGGTTCGACGGCGAACAGGCCATCATTCTCGCCGTGCAACGCCAACCGGATGCCAACACGGTAGACGTTGTGGACGCGATCAAAGCGAAGCTCCCCTCGCTTCGTCAACAATTGCCACCGTCCGTCAATATCAACGTGATGAACGACGCCTCGACTGCGATCAAAGACGCCATTTCGGACGTTCAATTCACGCTCTTCTTGACCATCGGCCTTGTCGTGGCTGTCATTTATCTTTTCACAGGCCATCTGACTGCGACGATCATTCCCGGCCTCGCCGTACCATTGTCGTTGATTACCGCTTTTGGGGCCATGTATGTCCTCGGCTACAGTATCGACAACATCTCTCTGCTCGGGTTGACATTATCGGTAGGTCTGGTCGTGGATGATGCGATCGTAATGCTCGAAAATATCCTGCGCCTCCATGAAGAGGGTTTACCTATGCGTGAGGCAGCGCTGCAGGGCGCCGCCGAAGTGAGCGGCACAATCCTTTCCATGTCCGTCTCTCTTGTTGCCGTCTTCATCCCCATCCTCCTCATGGGTGGAGTTATCGGCCGATTGTTCAACGAGTTCGGCATGGTCGTCACTCTCGCGATCATGGCATCCGCACTCGTCTCACTGACTGTGACACCGATGCTGGCCTCCCGACTTTCTGGCCATTCATCCAAGCCACCAGCTATCATCCGATGGTTCGATCAGGGATTTGAACGTACCTTACGTCTTTACGGCAAAGCCGTTGGCTGGTGCCTGTCTCACCGCGTGGTCGTCCTTTCTTCTTTTCTGGCTTCAATCGCCGCCTCAGCCCTACTGTTTCAAACCCTGCCCTCAAGTTTCTTCCCCCAAGAAGATATCGGGCGTCTCTCTGTCTCGACGCAGGGACGCGAAGACATTTCCTATAGTGCAATGCGTGATCTGCAGGCACAGGTCGCAGATGCGATCCGCACGAATCCTGCTGTCGTGCATGTGACCTCAATTGTCGGCGGCAACTCACGCAATCCGCTGAACAACGGCTCGATGTTCGTCGAACTGAAACCGAAGGAGGAGCGCGCGCCTCTGTCACAGATACTTGCCGAACTTGGTCAAGCAACTTCCAAAATTGCCGGTATCCGGACCTACATCAACCCGCAGCAAAGTCTGCGTTTTGGCGGCCGCAGTTCAGCCAGCCAGTACCAGTTGGTCGTACAAGGGCTGAACGCGGATACCACGAACGAGTGGTCAGGCAAGCTCATGGAAGCGATGCGCCGCGACCACACATTCACAGCCGTAACATCGGACGCCCAGAATGGCGCTATCGCGGCAACAATCACGGTCGACCCGGAAAAGGCTGCCGCATTCGGCATTACCAATGACCAGTTGCGCAAGACCCTTGAAATGTCCTTCGGCGGCTACACAGCCGCACAGATCCAATCGACCGGCGACAGCTACGATGTGATCGTCGAATTCGACAGTTCCAAACCTTGGAATGACGATTTCCTGAGCGACATAAACATTCTTTCCGCAAAATCGGGAGCGCTGGTTCCCCTTTCCAATTTCGCGATGTTGACCCGAACTCAGGCACCGGTGACCATCAACCAAACAGGCCAGCTCGTTTCCACCACAATCTCGTTTAACCTGCCGGACGGTACAGCACTGTCTGACGCGACCAAGCGTATCGATGAGATCAAGGCAACCATTGGACTACCGCAGGACGTGTTCACCAGTTACGGCGGAACAGCAGCAATTTTTCAGCAAAGCCAAGGCAATACCGGGATACTTATCCTTGCTGCAGTTCTGACGATCTATGTCGTACTCGGGGTACTCTACGAAAGCTTCATTCACCCCCTGACCATCCTGTCGGGCTTACCGGCAGCGGCATTTGGCGCGTTGATAGCGCTGAAGGTCATGGGGATGGACTTCTCGATTATCGCGTTGATTGGGCTACTGATGCTGATCGGCATTGTGAAGAAGAATGCGATCATGATGATCGATGTTGCCGTTGAACTGATGCGCAACAAAGGTGAACCGGCGCCCCGTGCAATCCACGAAGCCTGTGTAAGGCGTTTCCGTCCGATCATGATGACAACGTTTTGTGCCCTGCTCGGAGCGTTGCCTATCGCGCTGGGGTCAGGCGCAAGCTCCGAATTGCGCCAGCCGCTCGGGATTGCAGTCGTCGGCGGACTTATCGTCTCACAACTGCTGACACTCTTTATCACGCCTGTGATTTTCGTGGAGATGGACCGCTTTGGCGGATTCCTGAAGCGGAAGTTTTCCAGGAAGAAAGCACAAGAGCAGCATGCTGCGCCCGAAAAACCGGATCTTCCCGAGCGACCGGAAACGGTCGCCGCCTGACCCAGGGGTCAAGAAAGCGGCGGCCGTAAGCAATGCCCAATATTACTGCTTCGAAAACCGGCCGAACGTACCACCGGAGAAACACAACGGGTCGCCATCTCGATGTGCGGCTCGCAGCACCTCGCCAATGATGATCGTGTGGTCACCCGCATCATGCGCCACCGAGCGACGGCACTCGAACCGAGCAAGAGTCCCCGGTATGACCGGAACACCTTCCGCATTCGTTTCCCACGCCAGATCGTCGAAAGCCCGACCGCTTTTGACGAAACGCATCGACAGAGAATCCTGATCGGCGCTTAGCACATGGATGGCGAAATGCGTTGCGTCGTTAAAGGCGGTATGGCGCGAAGAACTCTTGGCTGGCGACCAGAGAACCAAAGGCGGATCGAGGGACACCGACGCAAAGCTGTTTACGGTGATACCAATCGGTCCATCCGCCGTCGTGGCAGTCACAACTGTGACACCCGTCGTGAATGCGCCAAGCGCATTGCGGAAACTGCGACTATTTTCACCACCCGGAACAAAAACATGTTCGTTGGGCATGCTGACTGCTTCAACCATTGTCATCACGGCACCTCACGTCCGGTTGCAAGTGTGTAGAGTTCAAACCACGTTTGACGATCGAGCTTTACGCGCGTTGCATCAGATGCTGCAGCAATTCGCGCCAGATTGTTGGTTCCCAGCACCGGTATGATCCTGGCCGGGTGACGTAGAAGCCATGCGACGGCGACTGCAGTGGCATCTACACCCTGCTCATTGCCAATCCGTTCCAAAGCGGCAAGCAGCTCTCCCCGATCGGCACTGAAGAGCGAACCTCCGCCAAGCGGCGACCATGCCATCGGGAAAACCCGCTTTTCCTGCACGAAGGCAAGATCACCATTGGTGAAGGCTTCCGTAGCGACGAGGCTCAACTCTATCTGGTTCGTTACCAAGCGATTGCTCATTGCCGATTGCAGCAATGAAAAGTCATAAGGGCGGAAGTTCGAAACACCGACAGCTTTCACCTTGCCGCTGGCAACGAGTGCATCGAGCGCCTTGCCTGTTTCTTCCGGATCGATCAAAGGATCTGGCCGATGGATCAGGAGGAGATCGACGTGATCTGTTCCTATGTCCTTTAGCGATGCATCAACGGAGGCGTTTATGTGACCGGCTGTCGTGTCATAGTGCTTCACGCGAGCTGCGGCGTGACGACCGACGGGAGCTACAATTCCACATTTCGTGACGATCTCGATCTTATCGCGCAGCGAAGGTGATGCCTTCAATCCGGCGCCAAGGATCGCTTCGGCGGTATAGCCGCCGTAAATGTCGGCCTGATCCATGGTCGTAATGCCTTGAGAAAGGCAAGCTTCGATCTTGGCCTGAACATGGGCCGGAGAGGTATCCGCATCATCACCGATGCGCCACATGCCATAAACGATGCGGCTGAGTTCAAGTGTTTCAGAAAGAGCGATGCGTTCCATCAGTGGCGTTCCCCGTTGCCGAGCGGCGTGGCAGGCGTTTCAGTGGGCACCCGGCCATAGGCATGAGGCAGGGAGCAGGTTTTCATTTGCGGGAGAACCTTGGTGCCGAAATGTTCGGCTTCGTCAAGATGCGGATAACCGGAAAGGATGAAGGCTCGGATGCCCATCTTCTGGTAATCCTCCAGCGCCGAAAGCACCTGATCGGTGGATCCTACGAGTGCAGCACCGCAACCGGAACGGGCGCGTCCGATGCCAGTCCACAGATTGGGTTCGACGTAACCAAACTTGTCTGCAAGTTCGCGGGCGCGCGCCTGATGCGAGACACCGAGCGATCCGCTGTCGTGTGCGCGATTGCGAATAAGCTGCCCGTACTCGTCATCGAGTTTAGAGACGAGGTGATCGGCGTATTCCCGCGCTTCTTTTTCGGTGTCACGTACGACCATGTGGACACGAAGCCCGTAGTCCAAAGTACGCCCGTGCGCGGCAGCGTGCGCATTGGCAGCGCGCATGCGATCGGCTAGCTGGTCCTTCGTTTCCGGCCACATCAGATAGACATCACATTGCGCGCCGCAAAGCTCCAGAGCATCAGGCGAATAACCGCCGAAATAGAGAAGCGGACCACCATTCTGCTGATAGGGTCGCGCCGGGTCAGTCGATATCCCCTTGAACTGGTAGATCTCGCCATCGTGATCAATCGTATCGCGTGTCCAGGCCTGTCGCAGGATTTGTACAACCTCGTGGCTGCGTTTGTAGCGATAGGCGCTATCGGCCACTTCACCAGGGAAATCTGAGCTGATTACGTTGAGCGTCAGCCGGCCCTTCAGCATGTGATCGAGTGTCGCGACGGTACGCGCCAGCATGATAGGCTGCATCTCACCGCAACGGATCGCGGCAAGAAAATTGATACGATCACTGATCGGGGCACAGCCCGCAACAAAACTCAAAGTGTCCTGCCCAACCTGATAGGATGAAGGGCAAAGGATATTGCGGAATCCGAGTTCCTCCGCCTTTTTGACGATGTCCGAGCAATGCTCCCAGCTCGACCGCAGGCTGCCATCCGGTACGCCGAGATAGGCATAGTCATCGGAACACAGCGCCGAGAACCAGGAGACCTCGGCAGCGTCGATGTCAGCGGATGTTACGGGTACGACGGTCATTCATTTCCTCCTCAATGCCGCTCTCGTTTTTCTTGCATAACATCAAGAAATATGTAAATCAATGATGTATCAATTTTTGTTTAGCGGGAGGCGTGGCAAACATGAAGAACACGGGTGGAAGTCTGCCGATGTATCTGCAGATTGCAGAAATGCTGGTGAGAGAGGTCGCTGCAGGCCGGTTGATTGATGGCGAAAAGCTCGCTCCGGAACGGGACATGGCGGCAGATTTGGGTATCGCGGTTGGCACGTTGCGTAAATCACTCGCCGAACTCCAGGAACGCGGTTTGCTGGAGCGCATTCAAGGGTCCGGCAACTACATCCGCGCTGTCAGCGATCCCCAGAGCGTCTATGCGTTTTTCCGACTGGAACTGATCAATGGCGGCGGTTTGCCCACGGCGGAGGTTCTGGACGTGCAGAGACTTGCAAAACCCGCTGATCTTCCGGATTTCGGCGCCTCAAGCGAAGGCCACCGGATCAGGCGCCTGCGCCGAATTTCTGGAAAACCGGCAGCAATCGAGGAAATCTGGCTGGACGGCTCGTATGTTGACCAGATCACTCTCGATAACCTTTCCGAGTCTCTCTACCTCTATTACCGCACACGGCTTAACCTCTGGATCTCGAAGGCCGAGGATCGGATCGATCTCGGCAAGACGCCGGACTGGACGCCGGAAATTTTCGGACAAAACGCCGGCTCTCTTGTGCCACGCGTCCTACGCCTCAGCCAGGCACAGGACGGAACAGTCGCCGAAGTTTCATGGACATGGTTTGACCATAGCGTTGCGCGTTACGTGTCCCGTATGCGCTGAATTTTGCAGCACAGAGCAATATAGAAATTTGACTGCCGGCAAGGGAAGGAGCGCCCCCAATGCGACATAATTTCGGGATATATTTCTATAATTCAACAGCTTGCAAGTTTTTGATTTCTGTCAGAAATAAAATTGATACACTATTGATTTCCTATTAACGAACGGTAATATCACTAACCAAGGGAGATTGGCGTTTCGCCGCCCCACGGCATCATCCCGGCGACGGGTCAGATTCCGACCGGGAACGATGCGCCGTTATTGGAGGCTTGAATTGACCGCAGCGTCGTCGTGACGTCGGACATTCAGGTCATGAGGAGGAAAACATGGCTTCGGTCAGCCTGCGAAAGCTGGACAAGAGTTACGGCGCGCTGCGCATCGTAAAAGGTATCGACCTCGAAATTGCCGACGGCGAATTTGTGGTATTCGTCGGCCCGTCCGGCTGCGGGAAATCAACGACATTGCGCATGGTCGCTGGCCTTGAGGGCATCACCGGCGGTGACGTTCTGATCGGTGACCGGGTCGTGAACAAACTGCCGCCACGTGAGCGAGACATCGCCATGGTATTTCAGGACTATGCGCTTTACCCGCACAAAACAGTCCGCGAGAACATGGGTTTCAGCCTCAAAGTACGTGGCGTAAACGCATCGCAGGCGAATGCCAGCATTGACGAGGCTGCAAAGATGCTCGGGATCGAGCACCTTCTCGATCGTCGACCAGGGCAACTTTCCGGCGGCCAGCGTCAACGTGTGGCCATGGGTCGCGCGATCGTAAGGCGCCCACAGGTGTTCCTGTTTGACGAGCCGCTATCCAACCTTGATGCGAAGCTTCGCGGACAGGTCCGAACCGAAATCAAGCGACTGCACCAGCAACTCGGCACGACGATCATCTATGTCACCCACGACCAGGTCGAGGCGATGACATTGGCCGATCGCATCGTCATTTTGCGGGGCGGCGATATCGAGCAGGTTGGCACGCCGGACGAAGTTTACAACAATCCGCAAAGTGTGTTTGTCGGCGGTTTCGTCGGCGCCCCTGCAATGAACTTTGCAAAAGCCAGGGTTACCGGTGACACCCTGTCCTTCAGTGACGGAAATCGGCTACCCTTGGCAGCTGTCCGCAAGACGCGTGAAACAGCACTTGAGGGTCGCGATGTCATCGTGGGCATCCGTCCTGAGCACTTTGGGCCGGCGGAGGCTTTTCCCAGCCAGCTTTCAGTCACCGTACAGGTGGTTGAACCGCTCGGTTCAGACACACTGGTCCATTTCACCCTCGGCGACGCCGCACTGACGGCAAGAATGCCGCCACAGGAGCGGCCCATACCCGGGCAAATCATGAATATCGGTGTAGACCCCTCCAAGGTGCATCTCTTCGACGCACAGACGGAACGGTCGATCCATTAATACTGATACGGCTGTGTCCGTTGTCGCATAAATATCAAAACGGGAGGAAAACATGAAATTCAAAGCTTTGACGGGAGCAGCACTTTGCGCTGGCCTATTTGCCTTCACAGGGCAGGCACTGGCGGATACGCAGCTCAAGATTTTCGTCTCCAGCCAACACCAGCCCGACGTGTGGCGCAAGGCGCTTGACCAATACGAGGCAAAAACGCCAGGCGTTAAGGTGACCATCGAGACGGGTGGCAACACCTCTGAAGCTCAGGCACAGTACCTGAACACCATCATGTCGGCGAAGGACACAAGCCTTGACGTCTTGATGTTGGACGTCATCCGTCCTGCGCAATTCGCAGCCGCAGGCTGGACCAGCGATTTTTCCGGCAAGGATATGTCATCCTATCTGCCGACCTACGCGGAAGCCAATACGGTTGACGGCAAGATCGTCGCCCTTCCTGCTTTTGCGGACGCGATGTTCCTTTATTATCGCAAGGATCTTCTCGACAAATACGGCATTCAGCCGCCCACCACCTGGGACGAACTGAAAGATGCTGCCAAGAAGGTGATGGAGGGCGAAAAGAACCCCGACCTGCAGGGTCTGTCCTTCCAGGGAAAAGCGATCGAAGGCGCAGTTTGCACTTTCCTCCTTCCCTACTGGAGCGAAGGAAAGTCTCTGGTTGAACACGGCAAGCTGAACTTCGACAGCAATGCGGCGACCGCTTCGCTCAAGCTCTGGAAGAGCTTCGTGGATGAAGGAGTTGCCAAGAAAAACATTTCCGAAGTTGCAACCGATGATACCCGCAAGGAATTCCAGGCCGGAAAAGCGCTGTTTGCAGTAAACTGGTCTTACGCCTGGAACCATTTCCAGGGCAAGGAATCTGCTGTTACCGGCAATGTTGGTGTTGCGCGCCTTCCCGCCGTCAAGGGTGGCGAACAGGCAACCTGCCTCGGCGGCTGGGAATTCGGCGTTTCGGCGTATTCCGAACATCAGGACGAAGCCAAGAAACTGGTCGAATACCTGTCGGGCGAGGACGTCTCGAAATTCATGGCAATCAATGCAGCACTGTTACCGACCTATGGCTCGCTCTACAAGGATGGTGAAGTGACCAAGACCATCCCTTGGTTCGCCGATGCGCTGCCGGTTGTCGAAACAGCGAAGGCCCGTCCCGTAACACCGCGTTACAATGAAGTCAGTGAAACGATCCGCACCACTGTCAATGGCGTGCTCGCGGGCGTCATGACGCCGGAAGATGGCGCCAAACAGATGGAAAGCCGTCTCAGACGCGTTCTTCGCTGATAAAAACCCGGCCGGAAAGCGCGCTGATAAACCGCATCTTTCCGGCCCACTTTCTCAAGCAGACAACCGCCCGACAGACGCGGTAAAACGGACCAGACGACATGTCGGTCCGATCGGGAGACGACTGACGTGAATCCAGTTGCAGGAGTGGCAGACGTGACGATGCCAGAAAGAACCATGGTCAGGATCGACGAGAAAAAGCCACCCCGGTGGGTCCGATTGCTCGATCTCGGCGATGGTCCTCTCGCGGTGATGCTTCTGGCTCCCGCAGCAATCCTTTTGACGCTTATCATTGTCTATCCTGTAGGGCGACTGGTCTACACGAGCTTCTTCAGCCTTTCTCTGACCTCAGGTTTGCCTGCGGAATTCATCGGCTTTGAAAACTATGTCGCGATGTTCGATGATCCGGTATTTTGGGAAACCACCTGGAACACGGTCTTGATCACGCTGATTACTGTGCCGGGAGCGCTTTTCGTTGGTCTCGGGTTGGCGCTGCTTGCCAACCTGCCCTTCACGATGCAGTGGCCGATGCGGCTGTCGCTACTTATTCCATGGGCGCTGCCACTATCATTCGCCGGTCTGATTTTCGCGTGGTTCTTCCATTATGAATATGGCGTCGTCAACGATGTCTTGAACCGACTGGGTTTTGAAGGCGTTATCTGGTTCAATTCGCCTAACTGGGCGTTTGCTGCAATTTGCCTGACGATCATCTGGAAAACATCATCCTTCATGGCATTGATGATCCTGGCCGGCCTGCAAACCATCCCCAAGTCGCTCTACGAGGCAGCAGACGTTGATGGCGCGGGTAAAGTCAGACAATTCTTCGAAATCACCCTGCCCCTCCTGAAGCCTTCCATCGTCGTGGCTCTTATCTTCCGTACGATTACGGCGCTTCAGACATTCGATATTCCTTTCATGATGACGGGTGGCGGTCCAGGGACATCAACCACGACATTGGCCATGTACATCCACCAGAACACGGTATCGTTCCTTGATCTCGGTTACGGTTCGGCGCTTGCGGTGATGATGTTCGCGCTGTCGATGTGTGTGACGGCCGTCTATCTCCGCATTATCCGGGCCAAGGAGTAATTATCATGAGCACCGTCGCCACCTCCGGCCTCGCGTCATTCTTTTCCGGCAAGCCGCTACGTTTTATTGCCGCCTCCATCCTTCTGGTAAACGGCCTGTTTCCTGCGATCTGGATTCTGTTCACATCGCTCAAGACAGAGGCAGAACTCACGGCAAAACCGATCACCTGGCTCCCCCATGTGCCGACGCTTGCCAATTACATGCAGGCATTCTCCGACCAACCGCTGCACCAGTTTCTTTTCAACAGTTTCATGGTAGCGTTGCTTTCAACTGCATTGACGATCCTGATTTCGGTATTGGCGGCCTATGCCTTAGCGCGTCTCAACCTGAAATACCGGGCGTTGATTCTTTCGCTTATCATCGCAGTATCGACGTTTCCGCTGGTCACCCTGCTGGTTCCACTGTTTGAAATTATGCGCGCGCTCAACTTGCTCAACAGCTGGACGGCACTCATATTGCCTTACACGGTGCTTTCACTTCCAGTGTGTACACTGATGCTGGTTTCATTCTTCGAGAGTATTCCGCGCGACCTAGAAAATGCCGCCATGATCGACGGGTGCACCCGCATCGGCGCATTGTTCAAGGTAGTCGTACCGCTCTGTGCACCTGGCGTTTTCACGGCCGGCATTCTTGCCTTCGTCAACGCCTGGGATGAATTTCTCCTTGCACTTTCATTCAACTCGAACCCGGCTCTTCGCACCCTTCCGGTGGGCATTCAGCTCTACCAGGGCGAGTTCGCTTTCCCCTGGCCTGTCATTTCGGCAGCACTGGTGGTCGGCATTGTGCCTGTCGCAATTCTGATCGTCATTTTCCAGGAGCGGGTTGTTTCCGGGCTCACCGCAGGCGGTCTAAAAGGTTAAGTCATGTTACTTGAAAAGACTGATGAAGGATTCACGTTGTCGATCGACGGACGCGTGATCCTGACCCATACCCCAAAAAAACCCGCATTCTTTGCCGGTTTCGGTCAGGAGCGGATGGATATGTATCGCGGCAACTTCGATATCGAAGACTATGTCGTCGAACGTTCGCCGCTTCATCACGCTGATGTCGATCGCAATACCATCTCGCTGGCATCTGCGGCGGGACAGCCGCCGCGATTGCAACTGACGCTGGACGGCAACATCCTTCGCTTCACGACACTTGACGAAAGCATCAATCGCCTCTGGCTGCGGACTGTTGCGGAGCCTGACGAGCATGTCTGGGGTGGCGGCGAGCAAATGTCCTACTTCGACATGCGTGGCCGGCGTTTTCCGCTCTGGACCTCCGAACCGGGCGTCGGTCGCGACAAGACGACAGAGATCACATTCAAGTCTGACGTCAGTGGCAAGGCAGGGGGTGACTATTACAACACCAATTACCCCCAACCGACCTACCTCTCGTCTCGCAGATACGCCCTCCACATAGAGACCAGCGCATATTCCGCCTTCGATTTCCGGAGCGATGATTTTCACGAGCTGGAGATCTGGGCAATTCCGGAAAAGATCGAGTTTTTCTCAGCCGATAGCTTTGCCGATATCGTCTCGATGCTCTCTTTGCGTTTCGGTCGCCAGCCCGAACTGCCGGAGTGGGTTTATAACGGCGCGATCATTGGTTTGAAGGACGGCGTGAATTCCTTTGCGCGGCTGGAAAAAATCATGGCTGCTGGCACCAAGGTTTCCGGCCTATGGTGCGAAGATTGGGTTGGCCTTCGTCAGACCTCGTTCGGTGCGCGCCTGTTCTGGGACTGGCAGGCAAATGAGACACGCTATCCGCATCTGCGCCAGAAGATCGCCGAACTTGCCGATCAAGGCATTCGTTTCCTCGGCTACGTCAACCCCTACCTTTGCGTTGATGGCCCGCTGTTTCCGATTGCTGAAAAAGCTGGTTACTTCGCAACCGACAATGACGGAAAGACTGCACTGGTCGATTTTGGGGAGTTCGACTGCGGCGTTGTCGATTTCACCAATGCAGATGCAGCAACCTGGTTTGCCGAAGAAATCATCGGCAAGAATATGCTCGACTTCGGTCTGTCCGGCTGGATGGCGGATTTCGGCGAATACCTGCCGATCAACATTCACCTGGCCAACGGCGTGGATGCAAAACTGATGCATAATGCCTGGCCAACTCTCTGGGCCGAGGTTAATGCCAGAGCTGTTGAAAGTCGCGGCAAGACCGGTGAGACACTGTTTTTTATGCGAGCAGGCTTCACCGGGGTTCAGGCACACTGCCCGCTTCTGTGGGGCGGAGATCAATCGGTCGATTTTTCCCGACACGACGGCCTTGTCACGGTCATGTCAGGGGCGCTTTCCTCCGGCCTGCTTGGCAACGCCTATCACCATTCCGACATTGGTGGCTACACCAGTCTGTTCGGCAATGTGAGGACACCGGAGCTGCTCATGCGCTGGGCGGAAATGGCTGCTTTTACGTCCGTCATGAGAACCCATGAAGGCAACAGACCCCGTGACAACATTCAAATTGACCAGGACGACGAGGTCCTGGAGCACTTTGCAAGGATGACGGCGATCTACGTTGCACTTGCACCGTATTTGAAATCCCTTTCGTCGGAGGCAGCACAGACCGGCCTGCCAGTTCAGCGTCCGCTTTTCCTGCACTTTGAGAGCGATCGACAAACCTATGCCATCCAGGACAGCTATCTCTATGGTGCAGACCTGCTCGTCGCTCCGGTATGGAAAGCAGGTGAAAATGACCGGTCGTTATACCTGCCAGGCAATATTGACTGGGTTCACGTTTGGAGCGGTGAGCGTTATGCGGGCGGCCAGAATGTCACAGTAGATGCCCCACTCGGCAAGCCAGCAGTATTCTATCGCGCCGGAAGTGCATTCAGCTCAATTTTCGAAGCCGTACAGACGATCTGAGCCGTTGACAGAAAGCTAAAAAAGCGACAGTTTCCGACCCATTCCGAGGGGAGCACCGTACGGTGCTGAGATGGCGATGAGCCGGACCCTTGAACCTGATCCGGGTCATACCGGCGTAGGAACGGAAACTGTCGCCTTACAATGGGACACTCTTTCTCTTCTCCGCTCTGCCTGGGTCTCCGTGATTGTCATGTCTGGAGATCGATTGATGATGTTGCATTACCGTTTGATTGTCACGCGACACCTCAGATCCGTTTGCCGCTAGTCACATGCGAGCCGCTCATGCGTTGCACGGCGTGCTGGTCCTGCTGATTGTATGGCAGACAGGCACATGGTTGCTCTCGCCTCCCCGCTACATATTGCCGACGCCATTCGACGTCTTCAGCGTTTTCATGCGCCAATCCGGCTTCCTATTCAGTCAGGCCGCCGTGACCTTGGCGGAGATGGCTATTGGCCTTGCATTGGGCATTGCCAGCGGGATTGCCGTGGCATTCTTCATCGCCGCCATGCCACGTTTGGGACGCCTTGTGTGGCCAATGGTGATTGTCCTTCAAGCGTTTCCGGTATTCGTCCTTGCTCCGATCCTTGTCCTCTGGTTCGGCTTCGGCATGGCCTCGAAAGTTGCCATGACCGCGATGATCATCTTCTTTCCTGTCGCATCCGCATTCAGCGACGGTCTCAGCAGAACCGATCGCGACATCCTGGATGCTGCCTCCCTGACCCAGGCAAGCGATTGGCAGATCCTCACCATGTTGAGGGTACCCTTGGCTTTTCCATCGCTCGTTTCCGGGTTGCGCGTTGCTGCGCCACTTGCTCCGCTTGGCGCGATCATCGGCGAGTGGGTCGGAGCGTCGTCTGGCCTTGGCTTCGTCATGATCCAGTCAAACGCCCGGATGCAAACAGACGTCATGTTTGCCGCGATGGCAATTCTGGCAGCGATGGCGGTGCTGCTTCGTCTGATTGTCGACCAAGCCACCAAGGGCTTCGCTCCCTGGGCGCACGAAGTCAAAAAACCTATTTATTCTAGAAACTTGCGGAGGAAATCCGAACCATGAAAAGAATTTTTTTGCCACTCCTTTTTGCCGCAGCAAGTTTGCTTGTGCCAGCCCAGTCGCAAGCGGCTGACAAGCTGACGGTTCTCCTTGAGTGGTTCGTAAATCCCGATCACGCTCCCATGGTAATCGCGAGGGAACGCGGACTATTTGCAGATGCAGGGCTTGATGTTGAACTGATCCCGCCTGCCGACCCATCTGCCGTACCGCGTCTCGTTTCGGCAAAACAAGCGGATATCGGTGTTCATTACCAACCGAACCTTTATCTCGATCATGACGCAGGGCTGCCCATTGTCCGCTTTGGAACGCTCGTCGAAACACCGCTGAACACGATCACGGTGCTGGCCGATGGGCCGATCAAGAGCCTGAAGGATCTGAAGGGCAAAAAGGTCGGCTTCTCGGTCTCTGGCTTCGAAGATGCTATGCTGAAGCGAATGCTGGAGAAAGACGGACTGAAAAAAGACGACGTTGAACTCATTAATGTGAATTTCTCGCTCTCCCCGTCCCTGATTGCTGGCAAGGTCGACGCAACGCTTGGCGGTTTCCGCAACTTCGAGCTGACCCAAATGAAGCTTGAAGGCCATGAGGGCCGTTCGTTTTTCCCGGAGGAACACGGTGTTCCAGCTTACGACGAACTGATTTTCGTCGCACACCGTGAGACCGCCTCAGATAGCCGCCTGCCACGTTTCCTCGACGCAGTTGAGCAGGCTTCCATCTTCATCACCAACCACCCGCAGGAATCGTGGCAAAATTTCATCAAGGCCTATCCGAACCTTGATGACGAACTGAACAAGTCCGCATTTTTCGATACATTGCCGCGTTTTGCCAAACGCCCGGCCGCGCTCGACACCAAACGTTACGCCAAATTTGGCGCATTCATGCAGGAGATGCAGCTGATCAAAAAGGCACCTGCAGTCAGTGACATCGCAGTGGAACTGGAATGATGACGACATCCGTGGCAGAAACAATACCGAGAGCCGCGAAAGCGGCCGAGGTTCTCGAAACCGTCAGGCAGATGCGCCCCCGTGTGCATTGCCTGATGAATACGGTGGTTCAGAAATTCACGGCGGATGGCATCACAGTCGTCGGCGGAATTCCATCGATGACCACGTCGCTCGAGGAGATCGAGAGCTTCGTTATCAAGGCGGATGCCTTAACGATCAATCTCGGTACTCTCGATGCGGAGCGCCGTAAAGTTATCAGACTGGCCGTCGATATAGCCAATGCTGAAGGAAAGCCGTGGATCATCGATCCCGTTCATTGCGACTACTCCCCCTCCAGATTGGCCTTCGCCCACGAACTTATTGCACTCGGGCCGACCATCGTGCGTGGCAATCACGCCGAAATGAGCCTTATCGGCGATCTACCTGGCATAGTCAGCATCGAAACTGGGCCAGTCGACCGCCTGAAAACCAAAGATCGGGCCGTAAAGATCGTAAACGGCCACCCATGGATGGCAAAGGTGACCGGAACCGGCTGCCTTTCCGGTGGCGTCATCGCTGCATTCATGGCGGTTGAAAAAGATCCGCTCGCCGCAGCCAGCGCAGCCCTTAGCGTGACGGGCGTTTCCGCTGAGCTTGCAGCACAATATTCCAATGGGCCGGGCAGCTTTGAGCCGGCATTTCTGGACGCGCTTTCAGCTCTTTCCGGCAACGACATTCTAATGCACGCGAGGATCGAACATGACCCAAGTTGATTACCGCCTTAACGCGCTGGTCGACGCCAGTCTTTCTGACATTGCCCCGCTATCGGAACTTGCCCTTTGTGCAGCGCTCAACGGCGCAACCATCCTGCAATATCGCGATAAAACCAGTTCCACCCGTGCCATGATCGAAAATGCACGGGCGATCCGCGAAGCTATTATTGGCACGGGTGTTCCCCTGGTTATCAACGATCGCGTGGATGTAGCACTCGCCTCGGGAGCAGACGGTGTACACCTTGGTGTTGACGACATGGACGCAAAGACTGCACGACAAATTCTAGGTCGTAGCGCCATCATCGGTCTCACGGTCAAGAACATGGCGGATGCGGTTCGGGCTGCTGCTATGCCGGCCGACTACGCTTGCATTGGAGGCGTTTTTGAAACCGTCTCGAAGGTCAATCCCGATGTGCCCGTCGGCATTGAGGGTCTCTCAACACTCCGAGCCTATTTGCGCGAGCAAAGGCCGGACATGCCGGTAGGCGCAATTGCGGGCATTGATCTTGGACGCGTTCCAGCCGTAATTGCCGCAGGCGCCGACGGCGTCGCGGTCATATCGGCGATATTCCGCGCCACCGACATCTCCAAGGCTGCCGGTGACTTCCGTGCCCTGATCGACAATTCGCTAAAAGAGAGGGCGTCATGACCGCCATTGCCTTGACAATTGCAGGCTCGGACAGCGGTGGCGGCGCTGGTATCCAGGCGGATATCAAAACCTTCTCGGCGCTCGGTGTCTATGCCGCCAGTGTCATCACTGCAATCACAGCCCAGAATACGAAGGGCGTAACGGCCGTCGAGGATATATCCGTTAGTACCATCAGCGCCCAAATGGATGCGGTCTTTTCGGATCTGAAGGTCGATGCGGTCAAGATCGGCATGGTATCGCGCATTGAAACCATCGAAGCGATCGCCGCACGGCTTCGCGTGCAGCCCCAGCCCGTGGTGCTCGATCCTGTGATGGTGGCAACCTCAGGTGACAGGCTGCTGCACCAGGATGCAATTCAAACGCTTCGCCAGCAACTGTTGCCAATCGCCACCATTGTCACACCGAACCTGCCAGAAGCCGCCCTTTTGACAGGAAGGCCGCTCGCCGCGTCAAAACATGAGATCATCGAGCAGGCTGAAGCCATATTGAAGGTTGGTGCAAAAGCCGTCCTCATCAAGGGAGGACACAGCACCGGCGAGGAAAGCACGGACTATCTTTTCACCGATGGAGCGATGCACGCCCTCTCAGCAGCACGTCTTGAAACGAAAAACGACCACGGCACCGGTTGCACACTCGCCGCTGCAATCACCGCGTATCTGGCGCTAGGTCATCAGTTGCACGACGCAGTCGGCCTGGCGAAAGACTATCTGCACGGCGCGCTTGAAGCCGGACGAGATCTTGCTGTTGGGCAAGGACGAGGTCCGGTGCATCACTTCTATCGCATGTGGAGGTGAAACGGGATCGTCGAGCCGCTCCGGCCTCCGATGATCGTCATCTTGGCTTCGGTGTTGCGAGCACGTTGCGAATGGCAAAGCTTGAATGAATGCGCGAAACGCCCGGCAACTTCGAGAGGATTTCCTTGTGAATCCGTTCGAAGTCACCGGCGCTTTCCGCCTCGCAGCGCAAAAAATAGTCAGATCCGCCGGTCATCAGATAACATTCACGTATTTCCGGATAGCGGCGCACGGCATGTTCAAAACGGTTGAGATAGTCCTCGGTCTGACGATCGAGGGTAATCTGAACGATAACCGAGATGACCTCGCCTCCCGCAAGCCCGCTCGTCAGTGCGGTATAGCCACGAATGATGCCTTCGCGTTCGAGAATATCGACGCGACGCAGGCAGGCTGAAGCGGAGAGCCCAACCTCTGATGCGAGCTTGGCGTTGCTGATACGGGCATTCAGCCGAAGCAGACGAATGATGTGGCGATCGGTAGCATCGAGTACGGGCATAGATCCTTCCAATTCTTAGACGAAAATTGCGCATAATTATCATCATTCGCACTTTATTCTGACAATTACCAAGATATTCGACAATCGTTGCAATACCCTCTTCCTATAATAATGAGGGTGAACAACCATGGACATGCAGATCAGCCGCCAACAGGCTGCCGGTGGAGCGAGTGGGTATCTGACGATCGACCTCGGCGCCGTACAGGATAATTATCTGGCACTTTGCGCGATGGCGCCCGAGGCACTTACTGCAGCCGTTGTGAAGGCCGATGCTTATGGGCTCGGGGCCGATACCGTTTCAGGCGTGCTCTATGATGCCGGATGCCGAAACTTCTTCACCGCCCACATTGATGAGGCACTTTCCCTTCGATTGCGCATTCCTTCGGACGCTCGAATATTCGTCCTGAATGGCCTTCAGCCCGGAAACGAGGTGTCCTGTGTCGAAATGGATGTCATCCCCGTGCTCAATTCGCTTGAGCAAGTCACGCAATGGTCGAAGCTTGCAGAAAAGCAGGGTGTCACCCTTCCCGCGGCATTGCAGATCGATACGGGCATGAGCCGGCTCGGCCTGTCGGCCGATGAACTCGCATTCCTCCTGTCAAATCCAAAGCTGCTGGAGAAAATCGAAATCCAGTTTGTGATGAGCCATCTCGCCTGTGCCGACGAGCCGGAACATCAGGCAAACGTCGCACAACTTGCCGTGCTGCACGAAGCCTCAGCCTCGTTCCCGCACGCGCCCATCTGCTTTTCGAACTCGGGTGGCATCTTTCTGGGCGCCGGTTACCACCATCAGATTATGCGGCCTGGTATCGCTCTATATGGCGGAGCCCCGTCCACGACCCGACCCAACCCGATGAAACCAGTCGTAAAACTGGACATCGCAGTCATCCAGACCCGAACAGTATCCGCAGGCTCGCTGGTCGGTTATGGCGGCTCATACCGCGTCGAGACGCAAAAGCGCCTCGCGACGATTGCGGCCGGCTATGCCGATGGCCTTCCCCGTTCGCTCAGCAACAGCGGCGCGGTATGGTTCAACGGCGTCCGCCTGCCCATTATCGGCCGTGTATCGATGGACAGCATCATTGTCGACATTTCTGCTCTGCCCGAAGGAACATTGACGCAAGGCAGTCTGGTGCAGATGATTGGCCCTGACCAGACGCTTGAAGACATTGCCGAGGCTGCGGGCACCATCGCCTACGAAATCCTGACCGGCCTCGGACGCCGCTACCGCCGACATTATATTCAACCGCGCTCGAGCGCAGCCTCTGCTTCAACGACAACAAAAGACAAGTGAGACGATCATGAACGTCACAATTCTGGGAGCCGGCGTTGTCGGCGTGACCTCCGCCTGGTACCTGGCAAAGGCGGGCCACAAGGTAACGGTAATCGATCGCCAGCCGGCGGCAGCACTGGAGACAAGCTTCGCAAATGCAGGCGAGGTTTCCCCGGGCTATTCTTCTCCCTGGGCAGCACCTGGCATTCCGGTCAAGGCGATGAAGTGGCTGTTCATGAAACATGCCCCCCTTATCATTCGCCCGACAACAGACCCTGCCGCATGGCGCTGGATGACCCAGATGCTGCGGAACTGCACATCAGCACGATATGCAATCAACAAGAGCCGGATGGTCCGCATTGCGGAATATAGCCGCGATTGCCTGATGGCATTGCGTGACGAGACGGGCATTCAGTACGACCAGCGCATGCAGGGAACACTGGAGGTTTTCCGCACCCAGAAGCAATTCGATGCTATCGGAAAGGATGTCGATGTTCTTACAGCTGGCGGCGTGCCTTTCGAAATTCTCGACCGGGATGGCTGCGCTGCGATCGAGCCCGGACTTTCGCCTGCAAAGGACAAGATTGTCGGTGGATTGCGCTTGCCCGGCGATGAAACCGGCGACTGCTTCATGTTCACGACAGAACTTGCCCGAATGGCTGAAGATGCTGGCGTCACCTTCATCTACGATACAGGTGTCATGCGCCCCATCGTTGAAGCAAACCGCATAAAGGCAGTGGAGACCACAAAAGGCCTGATCGAGGCCGATGTCTTCGTCGCAGCGCTTGGCAGCTATTCACCGCAGTTCGTTCGCCAGCTTGGGCTCGACCTGCCAGTCTATCCGGTGAAAGGCTATTCCATCACCGTGCCGGTCGTGAAAGAGGAACGGGCCCCGGTTTCGACCGTCATGGATGAAACATTCAAGGTTGCCATTACACGCCTCGGCTCACGCATCCGTGTCGGCGGGATGGCGGAGATTGCCGGGTTCAGCAAGGATCTGCCGGCCGTCCGGAAAGAAACGCTAACTCATTCTGTTGAGGACCTTTTTGGTGGCGCAGGCGATCAGTCACAAGCAAAATTCTGGTGTGGACTTCGCCCGATGACACCTGATGGTACGCCCGTTATCGGAGCGACGCGCTACGACAACCTCTATCTCAACACCGGTCACGGCACGCTCGGCTGGACAATGTCGTGCGGTTCCGCCCGGGTATTGTCCGATCTCATCAGCGGCGAGAAGCCGGAAATCGACACGCACGATCTTGCGATCAGTCGCTATGCGGCATGATTGAGCGTTACGCCAGACCTTGTGGCATCCTCGGGTTCATTCCGAGGATGACATCAGTCTAGAGCGCCAGCGCATCCTTGAGTGCGAGACCCTCCTTCATGCGGAGGTCGAGATCTGCCTCGATGTGGTCGATATGATGCAGCATCAATGAGCGGGCTTTTTCCACATCGCCTGTTTCAAGTGCGTCAAGTAGATCAGCATGGTCATTGTGTCCGCAGCTCGAAACGCCTGATCGGCCGTAAAGCGCAATGACAAGAGACGAGCGTGCAACCAGCTCGTCCATGAATTTCGCAAGGATCGCGTTGCCGGAAATTTCAGCCAGCATCAGATGAAAATCGCCGGACGCCTTGATTTCCGCTCGTCTGGCGCTTGGCCCGCGCTCGTGCTGATGCCGCGTTTCTTCCATCAGGTGATCTTTGAGCCGCTTGACCGCGGCAGGCGTCAACCGCTCGATGGCAGCATCGACAATTCCCGGCTCGATTAGTCTGCGCGCCGCAAAAACCTGCCTTGCCTCGTCGGGTGTTGGATTGGATACGAATGCACCACGGTTGCGCTCAGCGCGAACCAGGCCCTCGAAGGCGAGCATCTGGAGGGCTGCACGCACCACCGTTCGACTGACGTCGAACAGCGTTCCGACTTCTGACTCAGACAATTTTGTTCCAGGCGCGAGCCGCCGATCAACGATGGCATCACGCAAAGTGTCGCGGATGGCCTGTGCACGGTCTTCCTGCGTCGGATCGGATGGTGGGGCAATCTGGGCGAGGCTCATTGGTTCGTCCTGTTTCCCCTCTGTTCTAACGCGAAGCGTGCGCGGCGCAAACAGGAATCGTCCAGTCATCGTGGAATTTATTGTATACAATTTTGTGCACTCATGAAAACGAAAGCGCGTTTTTTGTGCATGCAACCCTCCATGAGAATGCGCCCTCTGTTTCCGCAAAAATTAAGTCTTGGAATTCCATGGCCTTAGCGCGCGGAAAGCGAACTGGCACGACTTATGCAACGCATGAGCCGATCAAAAGAGGGAAATGCATGAGCAAGGCCGCTGAAATCGACATCGCTTCCGTTTCCAAGATCTATGGCACAACGACTGCGGTCCATGCCATCAGCCTTAAGATACCGGCGGGTAGTTATTGCTGCCTGCTTGGTCCGTCGGGATGTGGCAAGACCTCCACGCTACGGATGATTGCCGGCCATGAGAGCATATCCAGTGGCGATGTCAGGCTCGGCAATACGGTGGTTACGGACCTGCCTCCTGCCAAACGCGGCACCGCGATGATGTTCCAGTCCTATGCGCTCTTCCCGCACCTTGATCTCGTCGACAACGTCGCCTTCAGCCTCAAGATGAAGGGGATGGATAAGGAAACGCGTCGCAGCAAGGCACTCGACATGCTCAAACTGATGCAGTTGGAGCCCTATGCAAGTCGCCGGCCCGCCCAACTGTCAGGCGGACAGCAGCAGCGTGTGGCATTGGCACGTGCTTTGATCACCGATCCGGAAGCGCTGTTGCTGGACGAGCCACTCTCGGCACTCGATCCGTTTCTGAAAATCCGCATGCGGGCCGAACTCAAGAAGCTGCAAACGTCGCTCGGCATCACCTTCGTTCACGTCACCCACAGCCAGGAAGAAGCTATGGCGCTGGCCGATATCATCGTTGTCATGAACGACGGTCGTATTGAACAGGCTGCTACACCACGCGAGGTTTTCGAGCGACCGGCGACAGCGTTTGTTGCCCGTTTCATGGGCGACCACAACGTCATTTCCGGCCGTCTTAAGAACAACGATGGCGAGCTCGTGACGATGGAGGTTGCGGGCGGAGGAACCTTCGTCGGTAATGGCCTTGTCCCGAATGGTGACCGCATGGATATCGCCGTCAGGACTGACCGTGTGCGTGTCGGCGAACCCGAAAAACCTGGCCTCGGCTTCACCGGCATCGTGTCCAACGTCGAGTATCGCGGCGGTAGCGTCAGGATTGCGGTGACCGGCGCAGGTATTGAAGACTTCAACGTCATTTTGAGCGATGTCGCCTTTTTCGAGGCGCCGGTGAAGGTCGGCGACGCGATCCCGCTCTCATGGAATACGACCGATGCCATTGTGCTCGGCCGCGTAGAGAAGTGACCCGAAAAAATAACCAGAGGAGAACTTTGAAATGACCGACACTTCCAAAACCAAGGGCGGACTTTCCCGCCGCGGATTGCTTAAAGCGGGTGCTGCCGCAACCGGCGCAGCGATCGGTTCCGGCCTGATCACCGGCTTCCCGACCATCTGGGCGCAAAACCCGATCACGCTTCGCCAGTTCGGTACCGGCGTATCGAACCTCAATGCCATTGCAGAAAAGTGCAAGGCCGACCTTGGCATTACGCTTGAAATGACCGCGACGGATTCGGACGCAGCCGCTCAGCGCGCTGTCACCCAGCCAAATTCCTATGACATCGCCGATATCGAATACTGGATTTTGAAGAAGGTCTATCCGGCAGGCGTTATCCAGCCGATGGAAATCAAGAAGCTGAAATACTACGACAAGATCGTGCCGCTGTTTAAAACCGGCAAGCTGAAGCCCGACAGCGTCGTTGCGCAGGGCACGGCGCCGCACACGGTCGGGTTTGTCGAAAAGCCTGGCGACAAGTCTTTCGCGAAGGGCGAGACAGACTACTTCACCATGGTCCCAACGATCTATAATGCCGACACTCTCGGCATCCGCCCGGATCTTGTCGGCCGCGACATCACGAGCTGGGCCGATATCATGGACCCGAAGTTCAAGGGCAAGACGTCCATTCTGAACATCCCATCGATCGGCATCATGGACGCGGCGATGATCATGGAAGCCATGGGCAACATCAAATATGCCGACAAGGGCAACATGACGAAGGAAGAGATCGACAAGACGATCGATTTCCTCATCAAGGCCAAGAAGGATGGACAGTTCCGCGCCTTCTGGAAGAGCTTCGACGAAAGCGTCAATCTCATGTCGTCGGGCGAAGTCATCATCCAGTCCATGTGGTCGCCGGCTGTTGCAGCCGTTCGTTCCAAGGGCATCGCCTGCAAATACCAGCCACTGAAGGAGGGATATCGGTCCTGGGGTGGTGGCCTCGGTCTTGCCAAGCACCTCTCAGGCGCAAAGCTCGATGCAGCCTATGAATACATCAACTGGTACACATCCGGTTGGGTCGGTGCCTACCTCAACCGCCAAGGCTATTATTCCGCAGCCATGGAGACCGCTAAGGAGCACATGTCTGCTGACGAATGGGGCTACTGGGTCGAAGGAAAGCCCGCTCAGGGCGACATCGTTGCGCCCGACGGCAAGGTCATGGAAAAGGCCGGTGCGGTTCGCGATGGCGGCTCCTTCGAGGAGCGCATGGGCAAGGTGGCATGCTGGAACTCAGTCATGGACGAAGACCGCTACATGGTCCGCCGCTGGAATGAGTTCATCGCAGCCTGATCATAAAGGTTAGCAAGAAAACGGATGCGCGGCGAACTTACGCCGCGTATCTGGCCCAACCGGCCCTATTGCGGGAGATAAACCTTGGTGACAGTCAGATTCATCGGTGTGAGTGAAAAGAAGGATAGACCGGAGCGCGCTTTCGTGCTGCCGCAAAAACTGGTCTCCTATATTCAGGCGACACCGCTCTTCCTGATCCTCGGCTTTTTCCTGCTTCTGCCGATCATCATGATCGCTGTCGTCAGCTTCTGGGATTATGACTTCGCCCAGATGTATCCTGATTTCGTAACGTTCAATTACACGGAAACCATGGGGTCGTGGGTCACCTGGCAGACCTACATCAACACGCTCAAATTCGCTGCCATCGTTTGGGCAATCACGCTTTTTTGCGGTTTCTGGGTTGCCTATTTCCTTGCCTTCCATATTCGAACCACCACCATGCAGATGGTCCTGTTCCTGATCTGCACCGTCCCCTTTTTGACATCCAACATCATCCGGATGATCTCATGGATACCCGTGCTTGGCCGAAACGGGCTCGTAAACAGCGCGCTCGTCGGCACCGGCATCGTGCCAGCACCCATCGAATGGTTGCTCTATTCGGATTTCGCTGTCGTACTTGCGATGGTCCACCTTTATACGTTGTTCATGGTGACCCCGATTTTCAATACGCTGATGCGTATCGACAAATCGTTGATAGAGGCCGCACGGGACGCAGGCGCAAGCAGTTGGCAGATCCTGTCCAACGTCATCATTCCACTCGCCAAACCCGGAATGGCAATTGGGACCATTTTCGTGGTGACGCTCGTCATGGCGGATTTCTCAACCGTTCAGGTGATGTCCGGGGGACAAAGTGCGTCTGTAGCACTGATGATGAAGAACCAGATGTCTCTGCTGCAGTATCCTGCTGCGGCAGCCAATGCTGTCATTTTGCTTATCCTTGTTCTCCTGATGGTCGCTGGCATCCTGCGTATCGTCGACATCCGCAAGGAGCTCTGATCTATGCACTCCGAAAAACGTGGCCGCGAATTCTATATCCTGTCCTTCTTCTTCATTCTCTTTGTGCTGTTTCTCTACGGTCCACTCTCCGCCATCTTGATCCTCGCGTTTCAGGGACCGAACGGGGGCCTCACTTTCCCGCTCAACGGTGTTTCACTGCATTGGTTCGGCAACCTGTTTGAGCAGCAGGCCGTCGGTGATTTCGGCGGCTCCTTCCGTCGCTCGTTCGGGCTGGGCTTGATGGTTATGGTCGTAACTGTGCTTGTCTCGCTTCTCGCGGGCCTTGCCTTTCGTCGCAAGTTCATAGGCGCAACACCGCTCTTTTACCTCTCGGTCGCCAGCCTTGTCGTCCCGTCAATCATCATCTCTCTCGGCATTGGCGTGCTTTTCCAGCAACTTGGACTGGAACCGTCCTGGTATACATCAGCATTCGGCGCTCATCTCACCTGGACGTTGCCTTTCGGGGTCCTGATCATGCTTGCCGTATTCAACCGCTTTTCGCCCTCTTATGAAGAAGCTGCGCGCGACCTTGGAGCGTCTTCCTGGCAGACATTCGCGCATGTTGTCTTGCCAATGATTGCGCCCAGCTTGATCGGTGTGGGACTATTCGGCTTTACCCTCTCCTACGACGAGTTTGCCCGAACATTGATGACATCTGGCACTTACAACACCCTTCCGCTCGAGATCTATGGCATGACGACAAACGTCACCACGCCAGTGCTTTATGCCCTTGGCGCGGTCACCACACTGTTTTCCTTCATCGTGATTGCCGCTACGCTCGGCCTTATCGTCTACATGAACCGCCGCCATTCACGCGGCTAAAGAAACGAAACATGCGCATTCTCGTCATCAATCCCAATACCACGCAATCCATGACGGCAACGATTGCCGATGCTGCGACGCGCGCGGCAAGCAACGACACCGAAATCCTGGCAGTAACCTCCACCATGGGGCCGGTCTCCATTGAGGGTTATTACGACGAGGTTTTCGCCATACCAGGCATGCTCATCGAAGTTGCAAAAGCCGAAAAGCTCGGGGCGAAAGCAGCTGTCATCGCGTGTTTCGACGACACAGGGCTCGATGCCGCACGCGCGCTAGCCACCATCCCGGTGATCGGGATCTGTGAAGCGGCCGTTGCAACAGCAGCGTTCATTGCCCAACGTTTTACCGTCGTTACAACCATGGAACGCTCAAGGCTTCCCGTTGAGCATCTCGTTCATCGCTACGGCATGGGAACGCGCGCCAAGGTCCGTGCAGCCGATATCCCGGTCCTTTCGCTCGAAGACCCCTCCTCCGACGCGATGCCTCGCCTGCGGGCCGAGATCGCAGCAGCGCTGTTGGAAGACAAGGCCGAAGCGATCGTGCTGGGTTGTGCTGGCATGGCCGATCTTGCTGCGAACCTCTCCAGAGAGTTTGGCGTGCCTGTGATCGATGGCGTTTCTGCAGCCGTCAGGCATGCAGAAACGCTTGTTTCGCTCGGCCTCTCCACCGCCAAACGCGGTGCATACGCCACTTGATCTTCTGCGTTTTCATGTCGATGGCAGTCATCGTACCATACGGTGGAGCCTGGCATGGGATTCCGAGCGCCGAGAGGAACCGGTTCTTGTCAACCGCGTAAGGCGTACCCTTCATTGGCACAAGGCCCATGCCGGTATTGACGCTTTCGCCGCCACTTGCAGTGACGTTGCTCGGTGCGGCTTCCTTCATCTGAATCCAAAGACCAAGGCGCATATCGTTCACGAAGATCGTATTCGTGGTCGGGTCAGTCGAAAGTCCGCCCCAGTTCATACCGCCGAGCGAACCCGGGAAGCTGAGCGACACATCGGTGCCTGGAGCCGTATAGAGCCCTTCGTAGCGCATGCCCTTGAAGGCAATGCGGCAAAGAAGCTGATCGAACGGCGTAGCGCCCCACATATCGGCTTCAGTGAGTGTCTGCGCACCAATTTGCGGCATACCGACGGAACGCGGCTGGGTCGGCGAATAAGGCTCATTGGGGATGTTTGCCGCCTTGACCGGCACATTATCGACTTGGGTCAAAGGTTGACCCGTAGCGCGGTCGAGCACGTAGAGCTGACCCGCCTTCGTCCCGAAGACAAGAGCCGGAACCGCGGTCCCGTCTGCCTTGGGAAAATCGATGAAGCTCGGCTGCATCGGAACATCGAAGTCCCAGAGATCATTATGAACCGTCTGGTAGACCCATTTTTCACGGCCGGTGGTGGCATCAAGTGCCAGCATGGACGCACCATATTTGTGGTCGAGCGGGGTGCGCGTCGCGCCGTAAAGATCGACGGATGGGCTGCCGACCGGCATGTAGACAGTGTTCATGTCCGGATCGTAGGACATCGCTGCCCAGACGTTTGGAGTGGAACGCGTGTATGTCTGGCCGGGAGGCGGCAGAAGCGTGATATCAGGATTGCCTGGATCGAAAGCCCAGCGCAACTGCCCGGTTATGACATCGAACCCGCGCATGACACCACCAGGCATATCCACCTGAACGTTGTCGGCGATACGCCCGCCGACGACGACCGTTGTGCCGGCAAGCGTTGGAGCCGACGTCAACACATATTGCGGATCGGGCGCATCACCAAGACCAATCGTCAGATCAACACGGCCATTCGTACCGAAATCGGGGCAATATGCACCCGTGTCGGCATCCAGCGCGATCAGTTCGGCATTGATGGTGTTCATCAAGATGCGGCGCTGGCAAAGCGCACCGTCGGCAACGACAGCAGGTGTAACAGGCGTAGAGCCTGGCGCAGTTGGCTGCTTGAGCGGCTGTGTGGCATCGAAATAGGCAAGGCCGCGGCAACGCATCCAGACGGATGATTTCGCATTGATTTCGGTCTTCCACTTTTCAGTGCCGGTGTCTGCGTCGAGAGCGATGACATTGTTATGCGGAGTGCACAGGAACACCGTGTCGCCCACCTGCAGCGGGGTCTGCTGATCTTCTGCTCCGTTCGCACCGGGGCTGATCGGTGTGTCACCGGTGTGATAGGTCCAGGCAACCTCCAGATTCTTGATATTGTCGCGCGTGATGTCATCAAGCGCCACGAACCGGCTACCACCTGCAGTATTACCGTAATGCTCCCAGTTCTTCTGCTCTGTCGCAGGCGAGACCGGCGTCAGCGCGGCGGCTTCACCGCTGAAACTGACGGTCGGGTGAGCGACAAACATACCGGCGAAACCCGCACCTGAGACAAGTGCCATGACCACGGCCACCGCAAACGAAATACCGTAGGCCGGTGTTTTTCCGACCGCACGACGCAGTAGCGGATAGGATGCCGCAACAACAGCCGCTCCGACGCCAATCGCCAGAAGGCGAGAGATCAGAGGCCAGAAATCGAGACCGACTTCCCAGATTGCCCAGATGACCGTCAGAACGACGGTAAGACCAAACAGTAACGCTCCAGCAGGCTTGCGCAGGATCACGAGCAGGCCGGAAATGACGAGCGCAACGCCCGCGATGACGAAGTAGAGGCTGCCGCCGAGAGTGGCAAGCTTGCCTCCTCCGACAGCAAAGAACAGGCCCGCCAGAAGAATGACGGCCCCGAGCACAAACAGCCACAATCTGGCTGGAAGTGACGTGGAGACTTGTGGATGGCTCATTGATTTAATGTCCAGTTTTTGAGAGCTGCCTGTAAGGCGACGCCCGATAATCGTTCAATGTCCCGCACAACAGGGACAGTCGGCCCCGATGGGACGACAAAGACGGCATAATGGCGGTATTGCTGAACGCGGAGGTTTGGGTAGGAGGAAATCCGTAGTGAACTTCATGGTTGACCATTCAATGCAAAACCCCACGACGACCCTGGCGGGCAGCCGCAAGCGCTAGAACAAATCCTCCCGGTTTCAATCGCGGTGCAGCCCCGATGGGCAAGTGCGATCAAAACTCTGGTCGCGGTATAACGTCGCGTGCGACACTATGACAATGCACGATGCAAGCAAGTTTGATAAGCTAACCTTATATCATAATATCAAAAAATACGTAGGCTTTTCAGCAATGGATACGCGTCAACTCACGATTTTCGTGGAAGCCGCCCGGACACGGAATTTCCGGGCAGCCGCCGCCCAGCTTGGTATCGCGCAGCCCGCCGTCACCCAAAGGATCAGGCAACTCGAAGAAAGCCTGGGTTTCCCGCTGTTTCGCCGGATCAATCGCGGCGTCGAACTGACACCTGCTGGGCAAGTCATGCTCGTCGAGGCGGAAGAAATACTCACCCGCACCAAAGTGGCTCAAGAGAAGGCGGACCAGATCAGACGCGGTGAGTTCGGAATTGTGCGGATCGGTTTCGGCACCAGCGTCATGGCCGATCAGAAACTGCCTGCTTTAATCGCAAAATTCATCGGTGCGAACGCGAGCATCAGGCTGGAACTCATGCCGGGCACCACCATGGATCAACTCATCAAGGATGTCGCGACCCGCCAGACAGACGTCGCATTTGTGAGGGCACCATTACCGCAGCTACCGCAGACCTTGCGCGCAGTTGCGTTCGATGGATCAAGGCTTTGTGTGGCACTCAGCGAACGGCATGAACTGGCATCCCGTCGTACCTTGTCGATCGAGGAAATCTGTCAGGAAAAACTTCTGTTACCTGTCGATGAGACAGGTGTCGGTCTCAGCCACAGTGCGCTTTCGCTGTTCATTGACAGGGGGCTAGAACCAGATATCGGCATGCGGATTGCAAATGTGAACACCATTCTTTCGCTCGTTGAAGCGGGAGCTGGCATCGCCATCCTCCCGGAAAAGACCGTCCGCGCCACAGGGGGCGTGACAGGTGTTCCGTTCACCAATCTGGACACTGTTTCTGAAAGCGTCATTCTCGTCAGGCGTGGCGTTCCGGGAAAGCACTTGCAATCTTTTCTCAGCATGGCGCGGGATATGTGAATTGCCAACTTGACGACTTAATCGATTGAATCGCACGGAAAAATCGTCCTCGACACTTTTGCTGCAGTGAACAACATTCAAGACTTGGCAGGCGTGCAAAAAATACAATAACAACTGCAAACATTTTGAACGATTGACAGAAAGCAAGCACCTCTCATGTCCGACACGACGAAGCCAGCAAGCAACAGAACATCGGTCACCGATCAGGAAGCACTGGATTTCCATGCAATCGGCAGACCGGGCAAACTGGAGATCACTCCCACCAAGCCAATGGCAACCCAGCGTGACCTTTCGTTGGCCTATTCGCCTGGTGTTGCCGTCCCCGTCAAAGCGATCGCCGAAAACCCCGCAACCGCCTATGACTATACGACGCGCGGCAACATGGTTGCAGTGATTTCAAACGGCACGGCCATCCTCGGTCTCGGCAACCTCGGTGCATTGGCTTCCAAGCCTGTCATGGAGGGCAAATCCGTTCTGTTCAAACGCTTCGCCGATGTCGATTCCATCGACCTTGAGGTCGACACCGAAAACGCCGACGAATTCATCAACTGTGTGCGTTATCTCGGCCCTTCCTTTGGCGGCATCAACCTAGAAGATATCAAGGCACCGGAATGTTTCATCATTGAAAGCCGTCTGCGCGAGCTGATGGACATTCCCGTTTTCCATGACGACCAGCACGGTACCGCCATCATCGCCGCAGCCGGTCTGATCAATGCCATTGAACTGACAGGCCGCGACTTCAAGACAACAAAGCTCGTCTGCAACGGGGCGGGCGCTGCCGCCATTGCCTGTATGGACCTCATCAAGGCCATGGGCTTCAACCCCGAAAACATCACGCTTTGCGACACCAAGGGCGTGATCTACCAGGGCCGCACGGAAGGCATGAACCAGTGGAAGTCAGCCCATGCGGTCAAGACTGACAAGCGCACGCTGGCGGAGGCCATGAAGGGTGCCGACGTCGTGTTCGGGCTTTCGCAAAAGGGCGCCTTCACTGAAGAGATGATCCGTTCGATGGCACCGAAGCCGATCATTTTCGCCATGGCCAACCCAGATCCGGAAATTACGCCGGAAGAGGTTTCCCGCATTCGCGACGACGCGATCATGGCGACCGGTCGTTCCGACTATCCGAACCAGGTCAACAACGTTCTTGGTTTCCCTTACATCTTCCGTGGCGCACTCGATGTTCGCGCCAGCCAGATCAACGACGCAATGAAGATCGCAGCCGCGCAGGCACTTGCCGATCTCGCACGTGAAGACGTGCCCGACGACGTGGCAGCAGCCTATCAGGGCAACCGCCCGCGTTTCGGCTCGCAATACATCATCCCGGTTCCGTTCGATCCGCGGCTGATCTCGGCCATCCCAGTCGCCGTCGCAAAGGCCGCGATTGAAACAGGTGTGGCGCGCCGCGAATTACCGGACCTCGACGCTTATGCGCGTGAGCTGTCCGCCCGCCGCGACCCAATGGCATCTACAACCCAACGGCTCTACGAGCGCGTACGCCGTTCGCCAAAGCGCGTGGTTTTCGCAGAGGCGGAAGAAGAACAGGTCATGCGCGCGGCGATTTCATTTACCGCGCAGGGACTTGGTACGGCCATTCTTCTCGGTCGTGACGACATCATTAAAGCAAATGCCGAGAAGGCGGGCATCGACCTTGATCGTGCCAATATCGAGATCACCAATGCGCGCCTTTCCACGCGCGTTGATGCCTACATCGACTATCTCTATGCCCGTCTGCAACGCGGCGGCTTCCTCTTGCGAGACGTACAGCGCCTCATTCACAACGACCGCAACCATTTCGCGGCCTGCATGGTCGCGATGGGCGATGCGGACGCAGTTGTGACAGGTGTCACCCGCAATTACTCGACGGCACTGGAAGACATCCGTCGCTGCATCAACACCAAGCCCGGTCACCGCGTCATCGGCGTTTCACTCGTCGTGTCGCGCAACCGCACGGTCTTCGTAGCCGACACGGCTGTCCACGACATGCCGTCAGCCGAAGACCTCGCCGATATTGCCGAAGAAGCAGCCGGTCTCGCTCGTCGGTTCGGTTACGAGCCACGTGTGGCGATGCTTGCCTACTCCACCTTTGGCCAGCCGACTGGTGAACGCTCCGACAAGGTCCGCGAAGCGGTGAAGATCCTCGACAAGCGCAACGTGAACTTCGAGGTGGACGGTGAAATGTCCGCTGATGTGGCGCTGAACCACCATCGCATGCAAAGCCAGTACCCCTTCGCCCGCCTTTCCGGCGCCGCCAACGTTCTGGTCATGCCTGCCATTCACTCCGCATCGATCTCCACCAAGATGCTGCAGGAGTTGGGTGGCGCAACGGTCATCGGGCCGCTTCTCGTTGGCCTAGACAAGTCCGTCCAGATCACAGCCATGGGCGCGAAGGACAGCGATATCGTCAACATGGCGGCAATTGCTGCGTACAACGCCGGTCGCTAAAACAGCCAGAAAGGTGCGGTCACTGGAAGGTCGACCGCGCCTTACCTCCATCCGGAATTTCAGACATGCCGCCCTTGCCTGCTGGCTTGGTCAGAGATCATAGCTGATCCACGACGCATTTTGGCTTCCTGCAAGAGCAGGCTCATCTCCAAATTGAAGAACAAGATTCTACGATTTACAAAAATTAGGATATTTTTTCGGTCCAAGAATTTTATTGGAACGTAATTTTATCCCGGTCATTTTTTGCGCAATGCCAATTCTCGCTCTCGCAGGGACTGTCATGTAGTTTCCAACGACACGCAAAAGGAAATACCCATGGCCTTCACTTTCTCCAAATTTGCCGCGCAACTCGTCGCTGGTGGCGTCATTATCGCTTCCATGGCCACCGCCGCCCACGCTGATGCGACGCTTGACCGCATCAAGGGACGCGGTAAGCTGACCGTCGGTGTGATCCTGTCCGGCGCTCCCTTCGGTTTCATTGATCCGAAAACCCAGGAGCAAAAAGGCCTCAACATCGATGTCGCCAAGGCGCTTGCGGCCGGTCTCGGTGTCGAGCTTGTCACTGAGACTGTAACCCCGCCCAACCGCGTGCAGTTTCTGCAGCAGGGCAAGGTCGATATCCTCATTGCAAACATGCAGTACACGGAAGAACGCGCCAAGACACTCGACTATGTACCAACACCTTACGACCGTCAGGGTGGCGCAGCGATCGGGCGCAAGGATTCCGGCATCAAGGACTGGTCTGACCTGAAGGGCAAGATCGCTTGCGTATCGCAGGGCTCCAACTACACCCAGCCGCTCATCGAAGAATACGGCGCAGAGGTCAAGGCACTACCGAGCCAGCCTGAATCGCTCCTAGCATTGAAGGGTGGCAACTGCGATGTCTCCGTTCACGTCAATGGCACGATCAGCCTGATGCTTCAGGACCGCGCTGACGAGTGGAAGGACTACGGGATTCTGATCCCCACCGACCTTATCCCGTCAGATTCGGTTATCTGGCTGCGCAAGGGCGAAAGCGACACACAGGCGGCACTCGACAAGATCGTCAAGGACTTGCATGCTTCCGGGAAGATGATCGAATTCGCGAAGTCGAACCGACTTCCGAGTATTGGCTACATGGAAGAACAGCAGAAGAAACTTTCTGCCGCTCAGTAAGCGAGCAGTACTCCTCCTTCCCATCCCTCGGCATGCAGCCAGGAGATGTCAGCAGGAAAGTGTGATGTTTTATCTTCAACGTGACGAACGGCAGGTTTCCCCGGCCGTTCGTTTATGCTTTGTAGCGGCAACCGCGACAACATCATTGGATTTGCGATGCAGGACGCCTTTATTGCGCGCTTCATAGAATTGGCGGCCAAGATCGGCCTCAACTACGATTTTCTGAACAGTGGTTACGAGCTTCAGATTTGGCTCAACGGCATGAAGATGACGTTGATCCTTGTCGCAGTCACATTGCCACTCAGTCTTGTTTTCGGCTTCATTTTCGCAGCGATGCTGACTTCCGGCAGGCCATGGCTTGCCGCGCCAGTTCGCGCCTATGTGGAACTGACACGAAACACGCCCACGCTCGTACAACTGATGTGTGGCTTTCTCGTCTTGAACATGCTGATTTCCAACGCGCTTGGAGGTGCCCAAAACAACCCTCTGACGCCATTCTTCTGGGTCGTCGCCATAACGGGTCTTCACATCGCGGCCTTCCACGCGGAAGCTTTGCGTGGCGGTATCGAAGCTGTTCCAGCCACCACCATCGAGGCAGCGCGAGCCATCGGCTTCAGTTCGCTGGAGATCCTGCGCTACGTTGAGTTTCCTCTGGCAATCCGCACGGCATTGCCATCGATCATCAACAACCTGGTCAATCTGGTGAAGTTGACCACGGTCGGCTCGGCAATTGCCGTTGGTGAAATCACCTACGCGTCTATTCTGATCTGGACCCAGCGGGACAACGTCGTCGAGTTGATGTTGGTCATTCTGATCTTCTTCAGCGTTATCAATCTGATCGTCGCTAGAGCTGGCCTATGGCTTGAACGTCGCCTTGCAGTTCCGGGATTTGGCCAATGAGCGCAGTCGTCTCACAACATCCAGGCAGTAAAAAGCTGCCGTTCGGGACGCTGCTGGTATCCGGCGTCATCATCGCTGTCGTCCTGTGGCTGATCCTCGACCCCTCGCTCGGACAGGTGCTGCTGCAGTGGCTCCCCTATCTAGCCACCGGCTTCATGATGAACGTGCTGATCAGTGTTCTTGCGATCGCGATTGGCACATTTATCGGTGTGATGCTCGGCATCATGGAGCTTGCACCCTACAAGATCGTACGGGCACCAGCGCTCACCTATGTGCAGATCTTCCGTAACGCGCCGCATCTGGTGTTGATCTTCGCGGCAACCTACATCTTCCCTTTCGAACTGGTCATTTTCGGCGACTACATTCCCTTCCCCGACTGGATCAAGGCGGTGGTTGGTCTTGCGATCCCGGCAAGTGCCCACATTGCCGAAATCACCCGCGGTGCGATTCAATCCATCCCGACCGCTCAATGGGAAGCTGCGCAAGGTCTTGGTTTTTCCCGTAACCAGACACTTCGTTGGATCATCCTACCGCAATGCGTGAAACGCTCTTTGCCGCCGTGGATGAATCTTTACGCGTCGATCACCATGGGCACCGCGCTCGCGTCCCTGGTTGGCGTGCACGAACTACTTCATGCTGCGACGGATGCAAGCACCGCCGTACAGCGCAATGACTTCACCGTGGTCGTCTACCTCACCGTCCTGATGGCATTCTTCCTGTTCTGCTATCCGGTGTCCCGTTTCACGCAGCGTCTTGAACGACGCTTCGCTTCCCGCTGATTGGAAATTGCCATGTCCGCATCCGTAACAGAAACCAACGCCCTCGCCTCCGGGACAAGCGCACTTGTTGAACTTGAAGGTGTACACCTGTCCTTCGGTGACAATCAGGTCCTGAAAGGCATCGATCTTTCGGTGAACAAGGGCGATGCCGTATCGATCATCGGACCATCGGGCTCGGGCAAATCAACGATTTTGCGCTGCATCAACGGATTATTGATCCCGCAGTCGGGCAAGATCAGCGTCGGCGGCACCCGTGTCGATCTTTTGAAAACCGAAGCCGAGCGTATCGCTTTGCGCAAGCGTATCGGCATCGTATTCCAGCAGTTCAATCTGTTTCCGCACCTGACGGTAATGGAAAACATTACGATCGCGCCGATCAAAATTCTCGGAACTCCGAAAGCAGACGCAGAGCGTCACGCCCGCGAGTTGCTGGAAAAAGTACGGTTGTCGCAGAAGGTTGACGCCTACCCCGGCCAGCTTTCCGGTGGCCAGCAGCAGCGTGTGGCGATCGCCCGCGCCCTGGCCATGCGGCCCGAACTCGTACTCTTCGATGAAGTCACCTCGGCGCTTGATCCTGAAACAGTGGGGGAAGTTCTCTCGGTCATTCGCGACCTCGTCAACGATGGCATGACCAGCATTCTTGTCACCCACGAGATGCGCTTCGCCGAAGAAATCAGCGACAAGATCGTCTTCACCGAAAATGGGCTCATCGTCGATCAGGGTACACCGGAGCACATCTTCTACAAGTCGACCAATCCACGCATCAACGCTTTCGTAAAGGGTCTGGGCGGACAGATCGCGAGGGTCAGCGACGGCGAAGGGATCTGATGCCATGGCCGACCTGGAAAAACTGACGCTCCGTCTTGCGCAAACGATTGTCGCTTCCGATCCACAGAAGGAACCGCAGGCGATTGAGATTGCACGCACCGCGCTCATCGATTTTTTTGCTTGTGTCCTGGGTGGCGCAGCAGACAGAAGCACTCAAATCCTGATTGACACCTTTACACCTGGCACTTCGGGCTCGTCGGCTATTATCGGCAGCAATCTCCGTACAGATGCCTTTACCGCTGCCCTTATTAACGGCCATTCTGGCCACGTTCTTGATTATGATGATGTGCATGGCAGTGTGCGCGGCCATCCCACCGTTGCGATCATCCCTGCCCTGCTTGCTGTCGCAATTGAGGAAGAAGCAAGCGCGGATGCCTTTATTGCCGCCTACATTGTCGGGCTGGAAGCGATGGCGCGGCTCGGACTGTCACTTGGCACAAAACACTATGAAAACGGCTTCCATGCTACTGCCACGCTCGGCACCATCGGCACAGCAGCAGCCATCGCCCATCTCCTTAAATTCGACACATCAACCACCGCAACCGCACTCGGTCTCGCGGCCACGCAATCGGCTGGGTTACGCCTGCAATTCGGGTTTGACGCCAAGCCGCTCCATGCCGGGTTAGCGTCACGGGCTGGTCTGACCGCAGCACGGCTTGCCAGAGCAGGATTTCAGGGCGCACCGGATTTCCTGGAAAATCCAATCGGCTTTTATTCGGCCTTTGCATTTGGTGCTGAGCAGCCCGATCGTGTACTGCAAGGCTGGGGCGCCCCTTGGCAAATCATAACACCAGGCCTGACGCTCAAAGCGTTTCCCTGCTGCACGGCAAGCCACCCGGTCGCGGTTGGTGCGCTCTTGCTTCGTAACGAAAGCGGTCTGGCGCCCGAAGAGGTCAAAGCCGTCAACATTACCTTCCCTCCAGGCGGCGATGCGGCGCTAATTGGTTCCGCTATCCCATCGACCGGCATTGATGCCCGCTTCAGCGCTGAATATGTATTTGCAGCAGCAGTAATCGACGGTGCACTTCTGATCAGCCATTTTGACGAACGCCCAGTAAGGAGCGATCTCGTTGATCTCTCCGCGAAGGTCAGCCGCAGTCACGATGATACCGCTCGTCGCCTTTCACCTGATCCGACAACCCGTTTTGTGGTCATCGACGTGACTAGAACAGACGGAACGGTGCTTTCTCGACGTATCGACGGTCTGCCGAGCATTTCAGACCCGACCGACAAATTCATCGACGCGACCGGTGGAAGCGCGAAATTTGCAAAAATACCGGCGCTGATCAGATCCATGAGCACCGCTGCGGATCTACGGGCGCTTGAAGCGCTTCTCGCCCAGACAACACAATCGAAATGAAGGCATGATTCCATGACCAACGCGTCCCGTAAAAGACAGATGCACCTCGGCCTATTTTTGCAAGGTGCAGGGCACCATGTTTCCGGCTGGCGTCATCCGGATGCAGAAGCTGGCAGCGAGAATTTCGACCTGCTCGGTCGCGTCACACGGATGGCCGAGGCAGCAAAATTCGACATGGTGTTTCTGGCGGATGGCCTCACCAGTGGCGTTGACGCTCACCCATCCATGATAGCCCGTTTCGAACCACTGACACTCCTTGCAGCGCTTTCGATGGTCACGGACAAGATTGGTCTTGCAGCGACCGCGTCCACCACCTACGGCGAGCCATATCATCTCGCCCGCGCTTTCGCTTCGATTGATCATTTGAGCCACGGCCGCGCCGCATGGAACATCGTCACCACGTCTTACGCCCGCACAGCGGCGAACTTTTCCAAAGGTCATCCGGAGCATGACGAGCGTTACGCCGTCGCTGAAGAGTTCGTGAATGTGGTCCGCGGTCTCTGGGACAGCTGGGACGATGACGCCTTCATCAAGGACAAAGAGAGCGGTCGTTATGTCGATCCCGACAAGGTCCATGTGCTCAACCACGAGGGTAAATACTTCACGGTCAAGGGACCATTGAATATTCCGCGCTCACCACAAGGGCACCCCGTCCTCATTCAGGCCGGCTCCTCCGGCCCGGGACAGGATCTTGCTGCCCGCACTGCCGACATCGTCTTCACTGCACAGCAGGCGCTTTCTGAAGCGCAGGCATTTTACACCAGCCTGAAGGGACGGGTCGAGAAGTTCGGCCGCGATCCATCAAGCGTCGCGGTCATGCCGGGCTTCATGCCGATCATTGGCAGAACGTTCGAAGAGGCGGCCGACAAGCTCAAGGAACTCAATCGCTGGACGGACATCAAGAGCGCGATGCCGCTGCTTGAGGAACGTATCGGTCACAGTTTGACCGAGTATGATCTTGACGGCCCTCTACCGGACCTGCCGCTTTCCGATCAGCTTCGCAGTCGCGCCGAACTTCTGACCGAACTTGCCAAGCGCGAGAAATTGACGATCAGGGAACTCGCCTTGCGTGTTGCCGCAGGCCGAGGCCACCACATCGTCATGGGCACGGCCAAAGATGTTGCAGACCGTATGCAGGAGTGGTTTGAGAACGGTGCAGCCGACGGCTTCAACGTCATGCCGCCCTATTTCCCTGCAGGCCTGGAGGAGTTCAACAGCCAGGTCGTGCCATTGCTGCAGGAACGTGGCCTGTTCCGCACGGAATATGAAGGCTCGACGCTGCGCGACCATCTTGGTATCACACGCCCGTCATTGGAAGCTTAGGCTTACCGCACGCTCTAAAAGGCCGCACTCTGACTGCGGCCTTTTAACACGTCGTCGGTAGCGCTCCGCAATCGGTAGCGCTGCTTGCAATTTTCACGTCTCGCAGCCGTTGAAAACAGCGGGTACCCAATCGAGGTACCGTTCGAGAAATAACAACTTCCCGCTGATATTTCAGGATGACAACCGTCTCAATACACGTCAACTTCCATGGGTGAGGTTTGCTGCATTGCAGGGCAAACCGCCACCAGATGGAGCGCTTTTGATGACGACGTTCGAGACGCCGGGTTTCCTGACCTTCACCATTGCGATCGTCGTCTTTTTCATGGGGTCAGGTCTTAACGCGATCATTGCGCCCCTCAATCGCTGGAACATCCCGGAAGCTGTCTCCGGGGGGCTGGTTGCTGCACTCTCCACACTGATCGCTTACCGGTTCTTCAATATCGAAATCATTTTCGACCTCGATGCGCGAGATATGCTGCTGCTCTATTTTTTTACCGGCATTGGCCTGAACGCACGTCTCGCCGACTTGAAGGCCGGTGGCCGCCCACTGGTCGTGCTGCTTATCCTGACTTTATGCTATCTGGTCATTCAGAATGCCGTCTCTCTTGGCAGCTCGGCGTTGCTTGGCTTACCGGACGGAATTGCACCATTACTTGGATCAGTGTCGTTGATCGGTGGGCACGGGACAACGATTGCCTGGGCACCCCTGATTACAAACCGTTTCGGCCTGGGCAACGCACTCGAGATCGGCATTGCATCCGCGACGCTCGGCCTTGTCATTGCAAGTCTGGTTGGCGGTCCTGTCGCCCGTATCCTGATAAACCGCTATCAGTTGAAGGGGGAGACCGCCGAACTGCCAAGCATCGGATTGCCCTCTTCTCCGGCCACTGAACAGGCGTCGACCATCAACTATGTCAATCTTTTGCGAACAGTTCTGATCCTCAACGTCGCGATCCTCTTGGGCACCGCACTTGACGAGGTACTTTCGGAAACCGCTGTGAAATTGCCGCTTTTCGTGGTCTGCCTTCTCGTCGGTATTATCATGACAAACACAGTGCCGCGACTGCTTCCGCAGATGTACTGGCCCGCCCGTTCGCGGTCACTGGCTTTGATTTCAGATCTCTCGCTGAGTGTTTTTCTCGCAATGTCATTGATGAGCATGCAGTTGTGGACGCTTGGAGGCCTGGGACTGGCGCTGATCATCGTCCTCGGCATCCAGACGATTGTGGCGGTGCTCTATATGATCTTCATCGTGTTTCGTTTTATGGGCCGAGACTATCAGGCGGCCGTGCTGTCGGCTGGCTTCAGTGGTATCAGCCTCGGCGCGACCCCGACAGCAATCGCCAACATGACCGCAGTGACGAAAGCCTATGGCCCGGCACCAACGGCCTTTATCATTCTCCCGCTTGTCTCGGCATTTTTCATCGACATCGCCAATGCCCTGATGATCGGCTTTATGATGCGCTGACGCGCCCCACGAAGCCTCGGAAAAGCGCTATATCCAGAGATCATTTTGTGCCGTGCGATCACCGCCTGCGTGGCCCGTATTCAGCACCCCACGGGGCTCGATCAGGAGGAGTTGCACTTCGTTTTCAGCATAGGGCTTGCGCTCGACGCCCCGAGGTACGACGAACATTTCGCCGGGGCCAACGGTTACCGCACCATCGCGAAAATCGATCCTCAGACACCCTTGCAAGACGATAAAAGTCTCATCCGTTTCGGGATGATCGTGCCAGATGAAGTCGCCTTCGATACGAACAACTTTAAACTGGTAGTCGTTCATCTCGGCGATAACGCGCGGCTGCCAATACTCTTTGAGTTTGGCAGTCTTGTCAGCGAAATTGATTGCGCTGTGTGTCTGTCCAGTAGCCTGCATGTCGTTGTTGCTCCTCGGTTGAAGCAACAACGTAACGGGTGACATGTTCGCACTCTTGAATGTTCGTGCAGGCAAGAGGCAGTAAAAGGACCCTGTTACGCCGCAGTCCGGTCAATCTTGGTCGCTGCAGCGTGCGAAAATTTGCTTGGAATAGACGAGCCGTCATCGCGCTGAACAGCGCGGCGATTAAGCTTGAAGAGGCTGACGAGCTGGGAGAGTGCTTCTGCACCCTGGGCAAGCGTATTGCTGATGAGAGTCGTTCGCGCGCTCATGGCTGCGTTTTCCTGGGTCATACGATCGAGGCGATCGACCGCTTTGCCAATATCGCCGATGCCGAGGGTTTGCTCATCAGCAGCCTTGGCGATCTTGTCGACATTGCCGTCGATCTGTCGCACCAGCGCATCGATCTCCTTCAATGCCTCGCCGGTAGCACCCACCAGTCTCACCCCTTCAAGCACTTCCGTGCCGGAATTGTTGATGAGCACCTTGATTTCCTTGGCGGCGGTAGCAGACCGTTGTGCCAGTTCGCGCACCTCCTGTGCGACGACAGCAAACCCCTTGCCTGCCTCACCCGCTCGTGCAGCCTCCACCCCGGCATTAAGTGCGAGCAGATTGGTCTGGAACGCAATCTCGTCGATCACTCCGATGATCTGACTGATCTCGCGCGATGCCGTCTCGATCCGCTGCATGGCATTCACGGTCTGTCCGACAACCTCAGTAGATGTTGCTGTCGATGCACGCGCGCTTTGCACGAGTTTACGTGTTTCTCTGGTATTCTCGGTCGAAGTGCGGACGCTTGAGGTGATTTCGCCGAGCGCCGCAGAGGTCTCTTCCAATGCCAAAGCTTGCTCGCGGGAACGTGCCGCAAGGTTTTCAGAAGCCTCGCGCACTTCCTGGCTGCTCTTGCTGAGATCACCGGTCTGACCCAGAACGTTCACCAGCGTCTTCTGAAATTCACCGATCGACTTGTTGAAGTTGCGTCGCAGTGTTTCGAACTCACCAACAAAAGGATTGTCCAAGGTCACACGGATGTTGCACTCCGAAAGGCGGGCCAATGCCGCACCAAGCTCTTCGACTGCTTGCATACGATCCGTCACATCCAGCGCAAACTTCACGACCTTGAACACCCTGCCCCTGTCGTCGAAGATCGGATTGTAGGACGCCTGGATAAAGATGCGTCTGTTGCCCTTTGCAAGCCGCATGAATTGCCCGGTCGAAAATTTTCCGCCACGAAGCTCTTCCCAGAATGCGCGATAGTCAGGCGAACGAGCATAATCCTGCTCACAGAACATCGCGTGATGCTTGCCGACAATCTCATCGGCCGTATAGCCGAGAGCTGCGAGGAAATTCTCGTTTGCACCAAGGATTGTGCCGTCGGGCGTAAATTCGATCATGGCCTGCGCCCGTGAAAGAGCAGCAAGCTTGCCGCCATCCTCAGCGCTTCTGCGCTTGATTGCGGTAATGTCGGTGGCAATTTTCACAACCTTGTATGGCTTTCCGAAACGAAAAACCGGGTTGTAGGACGCCTCGATCCAGATTTCCTCTCCGCCCTTTGTTCGGCGGCAATACTGGCCCTGGTCGTACTCACCACGTGAAAGCTTTGCCCAGAAGGCCTTGTAGGCGGGAGACGATGCCTCTTCCGGCAGCACGAACAGGCTATGATGACGACCGATAATATCTTCGCGTCGATATCCCACCGCTTTGCAGAAATTTTCGTTCGCCGTCAGAATGTTTCCACTGAGATCGAACTCGATGATCGCCTGCGACCGGCTAAGGGCTTCGAGTACCGACGAAGCGTCCAGACCGAATTTGGAAAAGCGTGTCATAATCTTTGGGTCCCCAACCAGAAGAGGCATTCGAACGCGTGGTCGTGCCTTGGCGAAACACTATTGAGACACCGTTAAATAGCTATTAAACATAAGCTTTACATCTCGAGGTACATACCTTCGCTTATTTGCCACAGTGCTGATATTTCTGCCTTTGCAACAAGATGTCACCTTCCAATAGGGCAGCATTCGTTGTTATGGCGCTCTTGAAAGATTTTGTCTTGCAGGAGCATCGATGGCCAAAACCCTCAAATGCGACGTGCTGGTGGTCGGCACCGGCATCGTTGGTTCGATGTCGGCGCTTTATTTGCAAAACGCCGGACGGCAGATCGTCTTCCTCGAGCGTGGTGAGATCGCTGGCGGCGCGAGTGCAGGCAATGCGGGTATTCTCGCATTCCCGGAAATCATTCCCATCCCTGCCCCCGGAATCATGAAAAAGGCACCGCGATGGCTGATTGATCCGCTCGGTCCTTTAAGCGTGCCGCCTGCCTACGCTCACCGGATTGCTCCGTGGTTGTGGCGATTCTGGCGTGCCAGTTCCGAGCCAGCATTTCGCCATGGTCTGAGAACGCTGCGCGACATCAATCTGCTTGCCGCGGCTGAAATGGCGCATGTTGCAGCCATGCCCGAGCTTGCCGCCTTCATTGCAAAGACCGGAACACTCGATCTCTATGACAGCGAGACAAGCTTTAATGCTGCCAGCAAGGATTGGGACGAGAAGCACAAGGCCGGCTTTGACTTTCAGCGGGTCGGTCGAGACGAAATCGAGACGCTGCAACCGGGTATTGCTCCCCAATTCCGGCATGCGATGTTCTCGCCGGATGGCCTTCAGGTCTCCGATCCCCGAGATTTTACTCGGGCAATATACGATCTTGTCGTCAGCCGTGGCGCCACGCTGCGCAAGGGCGAGGCAAAACGCATTGATGCGGTCGGGGAAAGCACCATCGTAACACTCGATAACGGCGACAAGATCGACGCCGACAAGGTTGTCATCGCGGGTGGCGCGTGGTCGCGCCCGCTGGCTGCGACACTTGGCAATGTCGTACCGCTCGAAACCGAGCGCGGTTACAATACCACTCTGCCTGCAGGATCGTTCAACCTTACCCGCCAGCTCTATTTCAACGATCACGGGTTTGTCGTGACCCCGCTCTCCTCCGGCATTCGCGTCGGCGGTGCTGTGGAACTTGGCGGCCTCGAGTTGAGGCCAAATTTCAAACGTTCGGAAGCGATGCTGAAAAAGGCAGGCCGGTTCCTGCCGGGTCTGAAAACGGAAGGTGGCAAACAATGGATGGGCTTCCGCCCGTCTTTGCCGGACTGTCTGCCCGTCATCGGTCCGGCACGGAATGCGCCCTCAGTCATCTATGCGTTCGGTCATGGCCATCTGGGGCTGACGCAATCGGCGGCAACCGCCCGCCTTGTCACGCAGATTGCCAACGGCGAGGAACCGTCGATTTCCATCGATCCCTTCCGCGCAGGTCGCTTCTCGTGAAGACGTAACCCCGGAGAGGATATCGGGGTCCACGCGTCATTCGCGTGGGCCGATTTACTTCACGGGCTCTACGGACCCTTCGGGAAATTGGACACTTGCAAAAGCTGGATAAACCTTGCGTAAAATTGCCACCTGCTGTTGATCGGTGACGCGCAACAGATACCAGTTGCCGTCGTCGATCAGGGCGAGTGTGTGTGACTTCGCCTCGATTTTCTGCCCGTCCGTTTCCATCAGTGTTCTTGTCGGGATCAATGCATAAGGCGTTCCGTCCGTTGTCTGCTCAAAACGAGCAGTCCCGGTGTCCATGTCAAACTCAACGAGTTTGACAGATGCGAGCGTCATCTGCATTTGCGTTTTCAGGGCACCACGAAGCGTCGGAACGGTTACACCTGCACCCGACGCGATGGATTCCAGGATTTTCGGCGGTATCGTCTCGCCGACCGTGTCGAAGTCATTCCCCTTCAGCGCGGCCTCAAAACGGGAGACCCGGTCTTTCAGAGCTGAACGCTCCCCCTCAGAGAAATCACGGGCATGTACGGCTTGGGCCAAAATTGCGAGCAAGGCCACGAGAAACACAACCAATCGCATGAAACAGCCTCCAGACCTGCGCATGGAAGACATCGCGCCGTCTACTAAGAGGCGCGCACGTCACGGTCGCGACTGGCTATCAACGCAGCAGAAAGAAGCCCGCGACAGAAAGCACGAGAAAGACCACCAGACCACCGAGGAAACCTGCGGTGGTGAAGAAACCCGCCACCATGGCAAGCATCAGGACACACAAAAGCATCGTGCCGTACTTCGTCAGCGCGAGAAAACCGGAATAGGTCTTTTCGTGCTGCGCGTAATCCATTGGCGCGCCAACTTCGACAGGACCCGTATGGTGTTCGCTCATGTGCTTCTTTCCCTCTACCATTTCCCTCGATAACGCCTTCTCCAACGGATAACGACGCTCCCTCCCGGCGATCCCCGATCAGCCGAATTCTCCGGCACCAGAGGTAACATGAAGGCCCGCAAAAACGCAATGCGTGTGTCGTCAGCAATGGGCTCGATCTGCCTGCGACAAAAACAAACCGTGCAGCAAGGCAACAATCTTTCGCAAACAGATGGAAAGGGTATTCTTTCGTCCAATTCCGCCGCGGTTTCGGTTGCTTTTCCGAAAGGCTACACATACACGGGATTTTGTGGAGAGGAATTCCGGGAGCTTTTTTGAGGGGGCATGCCCGCATCTGCGGCAACCGGAATTGTACCCATCAGAAGCCCGAAAAGGGCCTGGTAAGGGAAGAGGGGAAAGTCATGAAATCTCTTTTAAAAATAAGCGTGCTCATCGACATGGTGAGCGAATCCCTGGGTAAGCTTGCCGGTTACCTGGTACTGATCTGCTGCCTCGTCAGCGCCGGCAATGCGATGGTCCGCTACGCCTTCAACTACAGCTCGAACGGCTGGCTTGAAATCCAGTGGTACATGTTTGCCTTTATTGTTCTGATCGGTGCTTCCTACACGCTGCGAATGAACGAGCATGTACGGGTTGATATCATCTACGGCGCGATTGCGCCGCGTACCCGTCTCTGGGTCGACATCATCGGCATCGTAATGTTCCTGCTCCCTGCCTGCTTCTACCTTGCATGGCTTTGCTGGCCGATGTTCACCCTTTCGTGGCATCAGAACGAAGTATCCTCCAACGCGGGCGGTCTTATTCGCTGGCCGGTCAAGCTCATTATCTTTGCAGGTTTTGCGCTGCTGGTTTTCCAAGGAATTTCGGAACTCATCAAGCGCGTTGGCGCCCTCAAAGGGCTTTATGCGCTCGACACGAAGTACGAAAAACCTCTTCAGTGATCCCGCGGACAGAACTCTAGGATATTTCACATGTTCGAATACGGCATTCTTCCGCCACTGATGTTCCTCGGCATGATCATTTTCATGCTCTATGGATTTCCGGTGGCTTTCTCACTTGCCACGGTAGGCCTGGTCTTCGGTATCATTGGCATTTTCACCGAACACTTCTCACCGGCGTTTCTCCAGGCACTGCCACTGCGCATCTTCGGCATCATGTCGAACGACCTGCTGCTTGCCATTCCATTTTTTACCTTCATGGGCGCGATACTGGAACGATGCGGATTGGCGGAAGATCTGCTTGAAGGAACCGGAAAGCTTTTCGGCGCCATTCCCGGCGGCCTCGCCTACGCCGTCATTATCGTTGGCGCTATTCTAGGTGCGATCACCGGTACAGTTGCGGCCTCAGTCATTACCATGGGCGTAATTTCACTGCCGATCATGCTGAAATACGGCTACAATCCGCGACTGGCCACCGGGGTCATCGCCGCGTCTGGTACGATCACGCAGGTCATCCCGCCATCTCTGGTTCTGATCGTCCTTGCAGATCAGCTCGGCAAATCGGTTGGCGACATGTATCTCGGCGCCATTGGCCCTTCGATCCTGCAGGTCGCCATATTCATGCTCTTCATCCTCGCTCTGTCCATCTTCAGACCGAAGGATGTTCCCGCACTTCCGCCGGAAGCCCGTGGAGAGTTGAATCGTGCCCTGGTTCTTAAAGTCCTAGGCGGCATGATCCCCTCGATCGTGCTTATCTTCCTCGTACTCGGCACGATCTTCCTTGGCCTGGCGACACCGACCGAAGCAGGCGCGCTTGGCGTCGTTGGCGCGATGGCGCTTGCTGCCGCCCATCGGCGTCTGAGCTGGGATCTGGTCAAGCAAGGCATGCACTCCACCATGCACATCACCTCGATGGTGGTGTTCATTCTGGTGGGCGCCACCTGCTTCAGCCTGGTATTTCAGGGCATGGACGGCTCATTGTGGATCGAACACATGCTCTCGGGCATTCCCGGGGGTCCGATCGGTTTCCTCATATTCGTCAACATCTTCATTTTCTTCCTCGCGTTCTTCCTCGACTTCTTCGAGATCGCCTTCATCGTAATCCCGATGCTGGCGCCGATCGCGCAGTCGCTTGGCATCGACCTGATCTGGTTCGGTGTGCTGATCTGCATCAACATGCAGACCAGCTTCATGCATCCACCCTTCGGGTTTGCACTTTTCTACCTGCGCTCCATCGCGCCGCGCACAGTCAAGACGTCGGACATCTATATGGGCGCCATTCCGTGGCTTGGCATGCAGTTGATCCTCGTTGCGATTGTTATCTTCTGGCCCGAGTCCGTTACCTACTGGCTGGACAAGGGACCTGAAATCGATCTCAACAACGTCAAGATCGAGGTGCCGGCTTTCGGTAATCAAGGCGGCAACACCATGCCTAATTTTGGCTTACCAGGCGCTCCCAATCTTGGCGAACCGCCAAAGATCGGGCCGTAAGCATTGGGCAAGCGATGCATGGAACAGGCAAAAACGGCGGGGATTCCCCGCCGTTTTCATTAAAGCCCAAAAGCACGCAACCATCGGCAAAATGCCGACAACAAAAACCCCGAAGACCTTGATCTCCGGGGCTCTTGCTCGGTCCGCCGTTACCGAAGACTTAAAGCTTGCCGTTACGCTGCTGGATCATCATGAACGTATCGAACGTATATTCCGATAGCTGCATCCAGAGATAACCTTCTCGCTTGAAGGCCACCTGATCCTCGTAGATTTTCTTGAAGTCCGCATTGGAGGACGAGATGTTGGCATAAACCTCCTGCGCAGCCTTGTAGCATGCCTCAAGGATTTCCTGGCTGAATGGTCTTAGAACCGCACCCTCGCCCACGAGTTGCTTGACCGCAATCGGGTTCTTGGCGTCGTATTTCGCCATCATATTCGTGTTGGCGTAAGCGCATGCATCCTGCAGCACGGTCTGGTAGTTCTTCGGCAGGTTGTTCCACTTGTCGAGATTGACGAAGGAATGAATGACCGGCCCGCCTTCCCAGAAGGCAGGATAATAGTAATACTTCGCGACCTTGTAGAAGCCGAGCTTATGGTCGTCATAGGGACCAACCCATTCGGCGGCGTCGATCGTGCCCTTTTCCAGCGCCGGATAGATATCACCGCCAGCGATTTGCTGTGGCACGACGCCGAGCTTTTCCACCACCTTGCCGGCCAGGCCAGCAATGCGCATCTTGACGCCCTTGAAGTCATCGACCGTATTGATTTCCTTTCGGAACCAGCCACCCATCTGTGCGCCGGTGTTGCCGGAAATCATACCGTAGAGATTGTGCTTGGCGTAAAACTCGTTGAGGAGCTTGTTGCCGTTGCCTTCGTAGAACCAGGAGTTCGTCAGGCGGGCATTCAGACCAAAGGGAATTGCCGTACCGATCGCAAAAGTCGGGTCCTTGCCGACGTAATAGTATGAGCAGGTATGGCACATTTCCACCGTGCCGGATGACACCGCATCTGCAGCCTGCAAACCGGGGACAATCTCACCTGCCGCAAAGGTCTGGATCGTGAAATTGCCGTCCGTCGCCGCAGCAACATGTTTCGCAATGTCTTCTGCGCCGCCATAGATCGTGTCGAGCGACTTTGGAAACGACGACGTCAAACGCCAGGTAATCTTGGTATTCTGCTGTGCAATTGCGGGCGCGGCCAAAGCCGTCGCGGCTCCTGCAAGCGCACCTTTTTTAATAAAGGAACGGCGATCCATCTATATCCTCCCAGATACGAACCCTGCCGGCAGTTTAAATCCCCTCGCTGCTTCGGCATTAGGTTGATGGTACACGCTGCCGCATGGCTGACAAGCGGTGTCGCGGGGAATAAATCGTAGAAAAACCGCGCTTTTTGAAGAAATATCCGGCAGACAACGTCACAATTTATGTGCAACGAAAATATTGGCCACAACCCTTATACTTTAGGCCAATAGACCTTAACCGTGTAGGCTGTCGGGCAGCTTGACTTGGCTCTTCGCCAGTCGCACAAGACAAGAATATTTCCCTCCCGGAGCCATCATGTCGAAACCCATTATCGCTGTTCCTGCCGATATCCGACACTTCACCGGAGCCGACTGGCATGCGGCGCAGAACCAGTACGTCTCTGCCGCACTCAAGGTGGCAGGCGTCATGTCTTTCATCATTCCGGCCTTCGAGGACGGCAACGATGTCGACGCCATTCTCGATCGCGTCGATGGATTGCTGGTTTCCGGCTCGGCCACCAACGTTCATCCGTCGCTTTACGGCAAGGATGCAACGGAGGGTGATGGCCCGTTCGACCCGGCCCGCGATGCTACCAGTCTGCCGCTTATTCAGCGCGCTATCGAACGCGGCATACCAATGCTTGCCATCTGTCGCGGAATACAGGAATTGAACGTCGCACTCGGTGGCACGCTTGCCTCAGAGATCCAGGAACAGCCTGGCGTCTGGGATCACCGCAAACCCGAGCACGAAGACCGCGATGTCTCTTTCGCCATCCGTCAGCCGGTTCATGTTCGTGAGGGCTCCTGCATTGCGCAGCATCTCGGCATGTCGGGTGAAATCCAGATCAACTCACTGCATCGCCAGGCAATCGCTGAGACCGCGCCGCGCCTCCAGGTGGAAGCAACGGCAGAGGACGGTACTATCGAGGCCGTTTCCGTGATCGATGCGCGAGGCTTTGCTGTTGGCGTGCAGTGGCATCCGGAATATTGGGCTGAAACGGACGCCCCGTCTCGTGCGCTGTTCGAGGCATTTGGCACGGCGGTACGCGCGTACCAAGCCAGCAAGGCCTGATTTCAGTCGACTGGCAAGCCAAACCAGCGTCAGTCTCACGGCACGCGCGTAAAGTGAGAGCATCCGGTCTGCTCAAGCTCACATGATTGCAACGCACCCCGACTCCATGCCGGGGTGCAAGGCTTCTGGCACAAACCTCAGGCTTTGACAGGCGTTTCCGGCACCGGCGTCAGCACTTTGCCATCCTTGAACCAGCCGAGAATGTTGTCGACCACAAGATCGGCCATTGCGTTGCGCGTTGGGATCGACGCCGAAGCAACATGTGGCAGAAGTGAAACATTCGGCAGCGACAGGAATGCGTCCGGCACCTTTGGCTCTGCGTAAAACACATCCAGACCTGCAGCACCAAGCGTCCCGTCCTGCAACGCCTTCAATAGCGCATCCTCATCGACGCTGGAGCCGCGTCCAACGTTCACGAAGACACCCTGTGGGCCGAGAGCCTTCAGAATATCGGCATTGATTGCCTTATGGGTTTCAGGCGTGCCCGGCACGATGCAGATCAGAATATCGACCGTTTCGGCCATTTCCTTCAGCGAACCATAATAGGTGTAGGAAAGGCCATCACGTTTGCTGCGTGTGTGATACCCGATCTCCACCTTGAAGGGCTCAAGGCGCTTGGCGATTTCCTGACCGATGCGCCCCATGCCAAACAAGCCAACCTTGCGACCTCTCAGCGAGAAGGGTGACAGCGCAAATGGCCCCTCACCAACCCACTTTCCATCGCGCAGCCAGGTTTCAGCCTGATAGAGACGACGCACAGTATTGATCAGCAACGCAATCGTCGTATCCGCTACCTCATCGTTCAACACATCGGGCGTGTTGGTTACGACAATGCCTCGCTTGGCCGCGTGTTTGGCGTCAACGCCATCGTAACCGACCCCGAAATTGGCGATAATCTCAAGCTTCGGCAGAGCATCGATCCATTTTGCATTGACCACACCCGAAACCGCAACTGCGTTCACGCGGTCGGCCGCACCCTCCGGCAACACCGGATCAGCCCCCGCAGGCACGGCAATAATCTCGACATTGCCGTTCAGGCGCTCAAGAACGCGCGGATTGATCTTGCCCGGAACGAGAACGACGGCCTTCTTTTCTGACATGTCCTGATATTCCTCCTGATTCCAACGATATCGTCAGTGATCTTTTCAAAGCTTGGCGGCAATGAAAAGGTCCATACGAAAATCCAATGGGTTAAACAGCGTTTTTCACGCCATTTGGCATCAACGAGAAAGACAGATAGCCGAGATGTGGTTTCACATGCGCGGGCGAACCGGCCCTGTGGACTGACGAATGCGCATCTCAGGCTTGATGAGATGGACACCATCGGGCTCGTGGCTGCCTGCCAGCCTGTCGAGCAATGCACGCGCTGCAAGGCGCCCCACTTCGGCCTGACCGTTGGAAACGGTGGTCAATGCCGGCGTCGCAATGGCCGCCTCCTCAAGGTCGTCGTACCCCGTAACCGATACGTCGACACCGGGCACAAGTCCGGCACGGGAAATACCGTTCATGAGACCAATCGCGACCAGATCGTTCCAGCAAACGGCAGCCGTCGGCTTCTGCGGCAGCGACAGAAAGTTGAGCGCCGCCTCAAACCCGCCCTGCTTGGAGCGCGGACCCGGAATACGAAGGTTCGGATCGACCTCTATGCCTGCCTTGCGCAACGCATTGACATAACCCTGATAACGATCGCGACCGGTGGAGGTCTGATCGGTACCACCGACCATGGCTATAACGCGATGGCCAAGGCTGATCAGGTGGTTGGTGGCCAACGAGATACCGTAGCTGTCGTCACCGCGGTAGGTCGGCATGTCTACGCCTTCCATAGAACGAGCGACGAGGATGGCCGGCATGCCGTTCTCCTCGGCCAGCGTCATATCCTCGATTGGCGTGCCAATAGCAGGCGACATGATGATGCCGTCAGAGCCAAGCTGTAGCAGCGTCTCAATGAATGTCCGCTGCTTTTCGACCGAGTCGTAATGATTGGAAAGAATGAAGGTCTGGCGGCTGCGATCCAGTTCGCTTTCGATGGCTTTCAGGATTTCGCCATAGAACGGGTTCATCACATCATGGAAGACGACACCAACGATACCGGACCGCGATGTCCGGAGGCTGGCGGCGCGCCGGTTATAGATATATCCGAGCGCCCTCGCCTGTTCCTTGATCTTTTCCCGCGTATCGGAGGCGACCAGCGGACTGTCGCGGAGCGCAAGAGAAATGGTTGCAGTCGAAAGACCAAGACTTTCGGCAATCGTCGACAGTTTGACCTTTTGGGCCACGGCATCCCTCCCATCAGACGTCGGCTACGGATGTTACCGATTTAAATCGTGATTAAACAATTTAAACAAAAGCCGCAACCTGTTTAAGAAAAAAGCCGCCAGCAAATAATTGTAATTTAAAATTTCAATCGCGAGACTTTGCTTCGTCAGCGGTCTGGAGATTGGCATCGATGGTCCGCATGAGCTTGACGATGGCTTTAATTTCCTTGCCAGAAAGCCCCTCGACTGCCTTTGCACCACACAACGCAATGGACGCGTTGATATGCTCGACGCTTTTAAGACCGTTTTCCGTCAGCTTCACCAAAGTTACGCGGCCGTCACCGTCGTCGCCACTGCGCTCGACAAAGCCCTGCGCCTCCATGCGGCCAATCGTGCGTGTCATGGTCGGAGCCTTCACACCAAGCTTCTGCGCAATCTGTCCCGGAGTTAGGCTCCCTTCCTGAGCAAGCGCGAGAATCACGCCGTCCTGTCCCGCATAGAGACCGCTTTCGGAAAGGCTATGGCTCAATGCCGTGCGCATGGAGCGCGCCGCTTGCGTAATGGATTGCGCGAGTTCTTCCGGATTGAAGTGTTCGTCTTTCTTTTTGCCATCACGAGACTTTTTGCTGCCCTTGTCCTTCTTGGCGCTCTTGTCTTTCTGGCCGCTTTTGTCCTTGCTCATGCCGGAGATGCCTTTTGTCGAATGGCGGAACCGATATATGTTGCTGGAAATCCTTAACGAATGCACGCGCGGATCGCCAGATGCCAAACTCATACACGCAATATCACGACGAAAACGTAACAGACCGGCCTCTTCCCGCAACATCAGCGATATCAGTTCTTCCACTCGGCGCGCACGAGCAGCACGGTCCGCATCTGCCGTTTGAAACAGACACCCTGATTGCCGAAGGTATTGTTGCGCGCCTGAAAGCAAACTTGCCCCTAAATTTCCCGGCCTCGTTTCTGCCGGCGGAACCGGTGGGCTATTCCGTGGAACACATGGACGTTCCGGGTACAAAAACACTGCGTTATGACGAGGCAGTCGAGCGCTGGCTCACGATTGTCAAATCGGAATACGACAACGGTGTTCGCAAGTTCGTCATGCTGAATGCCCATGGTGGTAACTCGCCGCTCATGACCATCGTGGCAACAGAAGCTCGCGTGCGTTTCGGCATGTTGGCCGTGGCAACAAGCTGGACGCGCTTCGGTGTGCCGCCGGATACCATCACACCTGAAGACAAGCCGTTCGACATTCATGGCGGCGACATCGAAACCTCCGTAATGCTGGCGCTCCACCCCGACAAAGTGGACATGTCGAAGGCCCGCGCCTTCGCATCTCGCCAGGCGGACTTTTCGAGAGATTTCAAGCATCTTCGCGCCTACGGGCCGCACGCGTTTGGCTGGATGATGCGGGACCTGAACGACGACGGCGTCGCGGGAAACGCCGCAGCAGCCACCGCACAAAAAGGGGAAAGCCTGATTTCCCATGCTGTCGGAGGACTTACTGCGCTCCTCGAAGACGTCCGCGCTTTTGATATAACGTTATTTCATAACAGGATTTGAAAAACTTCATCAGAATCTCTTTGAACTGCTCCGATGACGCGCCTATATGGACGGCAACACTTTCCGCCCGGCAGCGCCGGGCCTGTTTTGACGCGAGGTTTCCATGACCGAAACAGCAACAGCCAAGCCCATTCCAGTTACAGTGCTGACGGGATATCTCGGCGCAGGCAAGACGACACTTCTCAACCGCATCCTCTCCGAAAACCACGGAAAGAAATATGCTGTTATCGTCAATGAGTTCGGCGAGATCGGCATCGACAACGACCTGATCGTTGAGTCCGATGAAGAAATTTATGAAATGAACAACGGTTGCGTCTGCTGCACGGTCCGTGGCGACTTGATCCGTGTTGTAGAGGGCCTGATGCGCCGTCCCGGCCGTTTTGACGGCATCATCGTGGAAACAACCGGGCTTGCCGATCCGGTTCCCGTTGCGCAGACCTTCTTCATGGATGACGATGTGCGGGCCAAGACAGAACTGGACGCTGTTGTCGCGCTGGTGGACGCAAAGCACTTGCCACTGCGTCTGAAGGATAGTCGCGAAGCAGAGGATCAGATTGCCTTTGCCGATGTGGTTGTCATCAACAAGACCGACCTCGTAACGCCAGAAGAGATTGCTCGCATCGAGGATATCGTGCGCGCCATCAATCCGTCAGCCCGCATTTACAAGACCACGCGCTCCGGCGTTGATCTTGCCCGCGTTCTGAACCAGGGCGCCTTTAATCTGGAACGTGCGCTCGAAAACGACCCGCATTTCCTCGAACATGGCCATGACGATCATGTCTGCGGTCCGGACTGCGACCATCATCACGATCACGACCATGATCATCACCATCATGACCACGGTCACGATCATGGGCATGATCACCACCATCATCACCATGGTGCGGTCTCGCCAATCCATGACGTCACGGTGCAGTCCATCTCGCTGCGAGGCGGCGAGATGAATCCAGAACGCTTTTTCCCCTGGATTCAAAAAGTGACCCAAACCGATGGTCCGAACATCCTGCGCCTGAAGGGCATTATTGCTTTCAAGGGTGATGCCGAACGCTACGTCGTGCAGGGTGTTCATATGATCATCGAAGGTGACCATCAGCGCCCATGGAAGGAAGGCGAAAAGCGTGAGACGCGGCTTGTCTTTATTGGACGCAATCTCGATCGCGAAAAGCTGGAAAAGAGCTTCCGCGCCTGCGAAGTGACGGCCTAATTCTACCTTTGCTGCCCCTCGCTTGTGCCTGGGGCGGCATCGTCAACGCCTGCTTTTCTCCAAAAATGTTTTCAGTCATTTATTTGATTTCATTGGGTCCAAACTCAACACAGAAATGATCGAAGACATTAAACGGGTCGACTGCAAGCGCTAACCGACATAGAACTGTGCCAGCAATCCCGGGGCCGCGGAGGCCTCCACTTAACACATGAAAGACCGATCATCGATGCCGACTGTTGCCCCGCTTGATATCGAAGGCCATGTGGTCTCGACCCATTTTCTCGGCGACATTCCTCTCTTCGCCACCGCTGCAGGGACCATCCACCGGTTGGATGGCGGCGAAAAGGTTACGGAGGCACATCAGGGTCTTCTGACATGCATTCGCGATCCCTACAGTGCCACCCTGCTTTCAGGCGGTGAAGATGGACGCGTTCTGCGTATCGGCCACGACGGTTCCCTCAGTGAATTGGCAAATGTTCCGCGCAAGTGGATCAGCGTGATCGCTGGCGGCCCCCAGAAAGCGGTCGCATATGGTGTCGGAAAGTCGAGTTTCGTACGTCTGTCGGATGGTACGGTCAAAGAATTCAAGGAAGAGCGCACTGTCGAAGCCATAGCCTTCGCCCCCAAGGGGATGCGCATTGCTGTTGCTCGGTATAATGGCGTGACACTACACTGGGTGGCAACGGCAGGAGATCCCGTTGATCTCGAGTGGAAGGGTGCGCATACCGGCGTGACTTTCTCTCCGGATGGAAAATTTCTCGTCACCACCATGCAGGAAAATGCCCTGCATGGCTGGAAGATGGAAGCCACCAAGGGCGGCATGGAAGCTCGCCACATGCGCATGACCGGTTACCCTTCAAAGGTCAAATCGGTGTCCTGGTCGCCAAAGGGTAAGTGGCTTGCCTCATCAGGTGCGCCAGCCGCAATCGTCTGGCCCTTTTCCGGCAAAGACGGTCCGATGGGCAAGGCGCCGCTGGAACTCGGCACGCGCGCCAACATCATGGTCACCACGGTCGCCTTTCACCCGGCGGAAGAAGTGCTCGCCATCGGGTTTATCGATGGCATGATCCTTGGCGTACGTGTTGCTGACGGCAAGGAAGCCCTGCTTCGTCGCCCAGGCAAGGGGGCGATCACCTCGATGGACTGGAGTGCCACAGGCAAGCTTCTTTCCTTCGCCTCTGAGGCTGGTGACTGCGGTGTCATCGATATTTCGGCGTAAACTGCCGAGCTAAAAAAGCCCGGCCGCACATCAAAACGTTTCCACAACCTTTTGGAAAAAATATCTTTTCCGCCTGAGACGTTTTTATCAAGCGAGGTGCTAGGTGCTCGTCTGACGTCTGGTCAGGAAAAGCATGAGCAGAGCCGAAGCAGCGCCCACAGAAGCAAGTCGGATTGCGACGCCGAAGCTTGCATATTGTGCAATGATCCCCATCAGGGGCACTGCGAAAAGGCTGGCCAAAAAAATCGAGTTCATATAGAGCGCCGTTGCCCGCGCCATCCGACCACGCGCAAATCCCTGAATGAACGTCAAAGACGTACCGGCGAAAAGACCGTAATAGGCACCCTCCATGGCCGCGCCAAATATCATTGCCGGCAATGTCTGTACTGAGGCAATGACGTTAAATGCAACGATTGCCACGACACCGGCACCAGCGAGTATGACGCGAACGCTTACCAAGCGCATGATCCTTGGCGCCAGCAGAATAAGCAGAACCTCCATCGCGCACTTCACACTGAGAGATAGGCCAGGCGCGTAGTCCGGAAGCCCGACCTCGCGCACCAGGAAGATTGGCAAGGCAGAAGCGCAAAGAGAATGGGCAAAGGACATGCACAAGTTCGCCGCCGCAGCCAGAAGCAACGGCATGTTTCGGCCACCGCCGTCATCGGCATCGTTTTGCCGGTCCATTGGACAGGTCTGATCGTGTGGAATGAACGCCAGCGCCAGTCCGCCCCAGATCGTCGCCATGACGATGGCATTGATGAACACGGCTTTCGCACCTGCAACGTCGACGATCAGATAAGCGATGGCCGGAAACAGCATCCAGGCCAGCGACACCATCATCCGCAAGAAGGCGTTGTAAGCGCCTGCATCAAGAGCTTTGAGCCGGCCGTGATAGCGACCATAGCTAAACACGAGCGTCGTCGCGGCATTGGCAAGTCCCATAGAAGGCGCCGTGACAGCGACAAGAAGCAAAAGATGCCCGAAGATCGCAGCAACAGCCGCAAGCATCGCGCCGGTAATGGAGACCAGTAGAAGGGGGCGTATTCTGATACCGGCATCCACCCGCTCACCGTAAAAACGGCTGGCGGCGATCGACGCGATCATTGCCACAACGCTGTAGAGACCAACTGTCGCGGGAGGATGCCCGAGCACCTGAATAATGTAGAAACCGATGAGAGGAACGATAGTCGCGTTTGTGCCGCCAGCAACAAAGACCAGCAACGCAATCATGTAGGCCTGACGATCAAAGCCGTCAGGCATAACCTTTCTCTCATTCATGGGAATCGACTGAAGGTTGCAGCGTGATGACGCACCTTCACATCATAATCATGTATTATTCAAGCCTGCGGGCATCGTTCGACAATCAGCAAGAGCAGGCCTCCCCCAAAGAAAGAAAGGGGGCCGAAGCCCCCTTGAGAGTGATGACAGGACAGGCCCTGCCCTTCGTTACACCGGTCCGCGGGTCAGGCCCATGGTTGATCCGGCATCCAGCAACCGCGCAGTTGCGCAGGCCAAAATGTTATTGCGATCAGGGACATGATCGTGCTGGCCCCTCGGCAGAATACGGGGGGGAACGGGCGCGGGTTCATTCCTGCGGCCTATGGAGCGACCCGGAATTTGTCACCACCCTCAAGGGGGCGTCAGCCTTCCCTCAGTTTTCGTTGTTTTACCGCTTCTTAGTGGCGGTTCTTCTTCCGGCCGTTGTCCTTGTTGTCAATGACATCGACGGAGGTCTTGTTGCCGTTCAGGACACCATTGAGGATGCCGGTCTTGTTGCCGTTCAAAATCCCGTTGTTGGACAGGATACCGTTCACACCGAGATCGATGCTCGGCGACACAACGATGAGCGCACTGTTCTTGTTGCTGTTTCCGGACAGAACACCCAGAAGGCCGCCGGCCTGGGCCTGGCCAACGGAAGCGACAGTAAGAGCGGCAGCAACACAAGCAAACTTAACAATCATTTCTCTCTCCTCTTGAGTTTGATCAACGCCGTCTGGCGTGATTTGACTGTATATTTAGAGAGCACTAATTCAAGCAAAGCCTAATATTACAATAAACGATTAACACTAATACTTGCAATTTTAATAGTTTTTTACTCAGCTCCACAGAACATAAGACTATTTCCTTACCCCCAATGACGCTTTGCGGGCGCAATACAAGACCAATGCAACGTCGAGCACTTTATTAACCATCTAAATATAAGATATTTCTCAATTAGCGACTGGAGATACAGATGCGACTGGGGGGATATGTAACATTTGCTCTCGGCCTTGCCGTCGCATCTGCTGCGCACGGTGAAGGCCCGGAGTTTACCTATGCGAGCGGCGCCACCTACGATACGAACTATTTTGGCGACACCAACGGCCTGAAGGCAATTTCTCTGCGGGCGGGCTTGGGCATGAATGGTAAGATCGACCTAGAAGGCGCAGAACTAAAATATTCGCTTGATCATGAAGAGGTCCGTGTCCCCCGCTACAGCTTTGCCAATGAACACAACAGCACTGTAACGTTGGGCCTTACCAAGCGGTTGACGGAAAAACTGGAATGGGCCCTGGAGCTTCGCGGCACGCGCAGTGATGCGGGCGACATCTTTCTGCATCTGCCAGAGCAGGATATCGGCTATCGACAACTGGATCACAAGCTGGAAGCCACGTCGAGCGTCGGATTACTGGCTTTTGGCGGAAAAAATTCGCTGACAGCCGGGATCACCAGCCTGATGAAAGGCACTGCGCGTTTCAGACCGGCCTATTTCATGCCCACTCGCCTGGAGGCGAACGAAGCGCTTCTGTCCTTGAAGGCGGAACATATCCGCCCGCTGGCAGTTGGCGAAGGAGGCGTGACCGTTGCCTACGATCGTATCATCGTGCCGCAAGGTCAGCAGGAAAAATATGAACGGTTCGAGGCCAGCACTCTGCGTGGCTCACTAGCCTATGGCTATAAACTTGCAGATCGTCTTGCGATCCTTGCAGAAGGCGGACTGACGACAATTGAAGGAGATGAGATCAGCGACGCGATCAAACATACGCGCCCATATCTGCGTGCAGAAGCGGAATGGAAAGCAAATGACCGCCTGGCTTTTGGCGTTGGCTTTTCGCAAGATTATGCTTTGTTCGACCCGGACGATCCGATTGGCGAATTCCATCGTCGCTGGCAGTTCGTGATGAAAAGCAAGCTCACGGAAAAAGTCGGCTTCGATCTTGCCTTGCGCCAGGTCCACAAAGACTGGATCTATTACGATTACGACGTCAACGAACGGCGCCTTGTGGCGACTCTGTCGCTCGAAACCGGAAAAAGCAGCAAGCTGGAGTTTGAATTCGACCGTTTGCTGCACGGCGAGGAAGATGAAGAACTTTCCTATAGAGGCTCTGCCGTGACCTCTCGCTTTACTGGTACTTTCTGAAGCGTGAACTCTGCCTTCATCCTAACCACAAGAGCAAGCCTAGGAACATATGCTCGGCTCAAAAGCCGAGCATAAGAGTACGAACGCCTGTTACCAGGCCAGTTCAAGCTGTGGACGGCCATTGGAAGTTTTTTCAAGGGTTCTACCGGAGGCATCGACATTACAATGCACGCGCTGGCGATAAGCAGAGAAGCTTTCGAAACTCACCACATCGACCGGATCGTCGAAATGTAACGTTAGTCGATAACGTTCGGGATCGCCACCGAGCGACTGCACCCCCAGTACCGACGCCACGAACGGCCTGCCTAGATAGTGTCCTTCCACGCGCGATCCCAAAATGTAGGGATTGAAGGCAGGGCGATTGCCGGCTGTCGCGTGAAGGGTGTTCCAGTCGCGAAAGCCATATTGAGCGGCAATCAGTTCCAGCGCCTTCGAGTGGGAAATTGTCTGACCCTGCCCTTCAAGCGCCGCGCGCAGCCTCTTTGCTTGTTCTTTCAGGCCCTCAAGCGCAGGAAGTGGTTTGGAAACGTTCATTACGGTTCTCCATCAACTGCATGCCAGATTTTCGAAGGGGGCCCGCGTTGCCACCGGTGACATGCAAAACATGGGATGACCGATATTGAATGAAGAGCTTCACCATGGCGAGGGCGCCTGCGGACGGCCGGGGCTCTCACCCGTGGCCGTCCGTATACAACATGACATGATCGGCGTCAAAGACGCTTTATCCGTCAGAAGCGGTAGGTAATACCCGCGCCAATCAGCCACGGGTCCAGTTTTGCCTTGCCGCTGACGGGTGTGCCGTTCAGCTCCGCCGTCCAATCTGTCTTGAGGAACAGCTTCTTCACATCGAAGTTCACGCCCCAATGCTCATCGAGCATGTAGTCGAAACCGACCTGTAAAGCTGGTGCGAACTTGTTTTTGACATCGAGGTTGCTGAACCCGGGCTGTTCGGACTGGTTATAGAACAGTGAGTAATTGATGCCGGCACCGACGTAAGGTTTGAACGCGCCGAAATTGGTGAAATGATATTGTAGTGTGACCGTTGGCGGCAGGAGCCACGTCTTTCCGACGGGTGTACCTGCTAGCACTCCCTCCCCGTTTATTTTGGCGTAGGTGGTCCCAAGAATGAGTTCGGCTGCAATATTGTCGGTGAAGAAATAGCTTACATCAAGCTCCGGAATGACCGTATCAGAATAGGACAGCCCAGCCCCTGGAACACCATCGACGCTGCCGCTGTCATGGGTAATGACGCCCAGTCCGCGCACACGCAACATCCAGGGGCTCTTTGCTGACTCGATAGCTTCCTCCGCCGTCGGCGCGACGCCCGGTATGGCGAGGTCTGCAGCCATTACAGTGCTGGAAACAAGCACGGTGGCAACACCGGCCAATAGAGCGGCAGCTTTTCGATTATTATAAAACATCTCTTATCTCCTTGATCCGTCACCGAGCGATAGCCCGGACCGAACTGCCGGCAACGAATCTCGACCCGGCAGCCGTTGCCTCCACTATGATCAGGATGAGCGCTGGATATTTGAGATGGATCAAACCGAAGGCGACAACGCACGCATGGGGCGTGCACCATTGAAAGACGTAGCAATTATGCAACACGGACCACAGTAGAGACAGCCAAATTGGCCAATGCTTTTATAATATAAATTGAATTATAATATTCTAATATTATTAGCTTAATGACCGCCCAAGGCGCCAGCAGGCAACAAAAGAACGCACAAACGACACATAAACTTGGAATTAAGCATAAACAATTTGATAAATATTTCAGCTTACCTTCAAAGATACTTTATCTTCGGAGGAGAAAGCGATGAGTATGCTAGATCGAGGCGCGAATGCAATAGCGATACTGGAATCTCTCTCGGCATCGCAGGCCACGATCGAGTTCGATCTGTCCGGCAAAATCATGACAGCAAACGAGAATTTCTGTCGAGCACTCGGATATCAGCTTTCCGAGATCGTCGGTCGCCACCACAGCATGTTCCTTGAACCCGCCTATGGAAAATCCGCCGATTACAGTTCTTTCTGGCATAAACTGGCCGCCGGCAAGTTCGACCAGGGTCAATACAAGCGCATCGGGAAAGGTGGCAGAGAGGTCTGGATCGAGGCATCTTACAATCCGGTTTTTCGCCGCGGCAAACCGGTCAAGATTGTGAAAATCGCAACCGATATCACCGCACAGAAACTCAAGACGGCTGAGGATGCCGGAAAGCTGCTTGCGCTTTCGCGCGCGCAGGCAATCATTGAATTCTCGCCAACAGGCGAAATACTGGTCGCCAACGAAAACTTCCTGTCCGCACTCGGATACACGCTCGCAGAGATTCAGGGACGGCATCATTCGATGTTCTGTGATGAGAGCTACGTGGCATCTGATGCCTACAACAGCTTTTGGAAACGTCTGGCAGCTGGAGAGTTTGTGGCAGACGAATTCATGCGCATCGGCAAAGGCGGCCGCCAGGTCCATATTCAGGCATCTTACAATCCCATATTTGACATGAACGGCACGGTCTTCAAGGTCGTTAAGTTCGCGACTGATGTCACTGGACGCGTCGAAAACGTGGAGGCTCTGGCTGGATGCCTCACTCGTCTGGCGGATGGCGATCTCTCCGGCAGGATTGAAAAGCCCTTCATTCCCTCGCTTGAGCAGTTGCGCAGCGACTTCAACAGTGCAAGTGCCAAGCTGCGGGGAGCGATGCAAACAGTCGCATCAAATGCGCAGGCCATTGCAGCCAGTTCCAGCGAAGTTCAGCTTGCCGCGGACGATCTTGCAAAGCGCACTGAACAGCAGGCGGCATCGATTGAGCAAACGGCGGCTGCCCTCGAGGAAATCACCACAACAGTCAAATCGGCAAGCATTCGTGCCGAACGCGCAGGTAACCTCGTTACGCGCACGCGAGACGACGCAGAAAGCTCCGGTAACATCGTTCGCGACGCCATCGCCGCCATGTCACAAATCGAATCCTCTTCGCGTGAAATCACCAACATCATCGGCGTCATCGATGAAATCGCCTTCCAGACCAACCTTCTCGCTCTGAACGCTGGAGTGGAGGCGGCCCGTGCAGGTGAGGCTGGCAAGGGCTTTGCTGTGGTGGCTCAAGAAGTCCGCGAACTGGCGCAGCGGTCCGCCAAAGCAGCAAAGGAAATCAAGGCCCTTATTCAGACATCCGGTCAGCATGTGGAAAATGGCGTATCGCTCGTTACCAGAACGGGCGCTGCGCTAGACCTCATCACCGACCAGGTCAACGATATAGACAACGATGTGCGCGCTATCGTCGAAGCATCCCGCGAACAATCCACCGCACTCGTCGAGATCAATACAGCCGTGAACACGGTGGACCAGAACACGCAGAAAAATGCTGCAATGGTCGAAGAGCAAACTGCAGCGGGTCACAGCCTGGCCGCTGAAGCCTCCGCCCTGTTCAGACTTCTGCAGCAGTTCAAGCTTGGCGTGGCCAACTCCGGCTCCAAACCCATTGTACATCCATCCGCGCCACCTAAAGTGCGCTCGGCCCCCAAGGCCCGATTGGGTGCTCAACAATCCCGGTTTTCACGACATTCTTCTGCACTCGCACTCAGCACCGAAGAGTGGCAAGACTTCTGACATTTCGTCTCTCGGCGCCACAACAAGGGCCCGCCCGCAGCGGGCCCAGAATTGTGGATCGATTAGGCCGTCTGCGGTCTAAGCGTCGCCTGACCGGGCTTCCTGAGAAGCAAGACAGAAATTGCTGCGATGATGCACATCAACCCGGCAATCTGGAGCGCCGGCATGTATGTGCCGAAATCGCTGCGGAAGAAGCCGGCACCGAAAGCGGCCGTTGCTGCGCCAAGCTGATGACCGGTAAATACCCAACCGAAAACCAGGCCGGCCTTTTCGCGTCCGAAATTTTCGGCGGCGAGCTTCACGGTCGGCGGAACAGTCGCCACCCAGTCGAGACCATAGAAGACGGCAAAGACCGACAGCTCCACGAAGCTGAAACCCGAAAATGAGAGATAGATCAGCGAGAGGCCGCGCAGACCGTAAAACCAGAAGAGGAGGTATCGATTGTCGAAACGGTCGGATAGCCAACCGGCAAATACGGTGCCGATGAAATCGAAGATGCCAATCACTGCCAGCGTGCTTGCCGCTGTTACTGCGGCCATCCCGAAGTCGCCGCAGATTGAAATCCAGTGGGTCTGGATCAGACCATTGGTCGAGAGCCCGCAGACAAAGAAGGTGCCGAAGAGGACCCAGAAGACCGGATTCCCGGAAACGCTCTTCAATGTCAGAATGGGTGAGATCAATGTTTCAAGCAGCTTATGGTCCTGCTTGGGTGGTTGCGTCACCGTCGTCTCACCATAGGCCGGAAGTCCGACATCGGCAGGGTGATCGCTCATCAACAGAAGCACGAGAAGCATTGCCACGGCAATAACCGCCACTGTCAGCGTCAAAGCTGTTCGCCATCCATAAGCTTCCGTCAGCGCCGCGAGTATTGGCAGAAATACAAGCTGCCCGGTCGCATTGCTCGCCGTCATGAGGCCAATAACGAGACCCCGGCGCTTGGAAAACCAGCGACTTGCAACGGTTGCCCCCAGCACCAACGCCGTCATCCCGGTACCAACGCCAATCACAATGCCCCAAAGCAGAAGAAGCTGCCAGACTTCAGCCATGAGCAAGGACAGGACAATCCCGCCCATAATCAGCGCAAGCGCCGTCATGACGACCTGTCGGATGCCAAAGTGGTTCATGAACGCAGCCGCGAAAGGCCCAAGTAGTCCGAAAAGCACCAGTCTCACAGCCATCGCGGAAGAGATATCGGCAATGTCCCAACCAAACTCCTGATGGAGCGGCTGGATCATGACACCGGCCGACCCCATTGCTCCGGCGGTAGCGAGCATTGTCAGGAACGTGGTCGCAGCGACCAGCCATCCGTAATGAAGATTTCTTGCGGCCATCCAGCCTGCAAGGCGCGTCGAGAGCATGGTCTTCGTCCCTTTCCCTGTCGCCTTTGAGGCGGATTTGCGGGCATATACCCACGTTGAATTAAAAAATTAGAGTGCCGCGAGCAGCTCTTGCAATTGCCGTGTCTTTTCCGGTCCGAGCCGGGCTTCAATATCGTCCTGCACGCCATCCCAAAGCGGCCCACCATCCGTGAGAACGGCATGCCCTTTCTCGGTGATCGTCAGCATTGCTTCACGCTGATCCTCACCATGCCCAATCGCCACCAGTCCCATACGCTCCAGAACTTTCGCATTGCGTCCGACGGTAGATCGATCCAGTTCGACACGCGCGGCAAGGTCCGTCAATGAAACCGGTGCCAAACGGTTTATGTTTCGTAACAGGCTGAACTGACCGATGTTGACCCCCAGAGGCGCCAGCGCCTCGTCATAATAGGACGAGATGCGACGGGAGGCTTTGCGCAACAATATGCAGTGACAGGTATCGCTTGGCATATTACGGGTATATACCTGCAAATCGTCAAAAACAAGAGGCGCCCGAAAGAAAGCCTCGTTTCTGCATCGGTACCCTTATGCCGAAGCTGATCTGACGGCCACACGGGGAACCGTACCGAACAAAATCCGGATTTCAGCCGAACTGACAAACCGTGGTGGAGAAACAAAAAATCCTCCGGCCAGACCGGAGGATCATAGCAAAATATAGGGTGTCGCCAACCAGACGGCTTTCAGGCAGAAAGCTTGCGACCGCTTGCAACCAGCATACCCGCCGCACCGTCCAGCCAACCGGCCTTCAGTTCCAGCGCCAGAAAACGATGACGCTCGAATGGACCTGGCATGATAAGGTGCTGCGTCTTCTCGGCAAAGAAACCGAAACGCTCATAATAAGGGGCGTCGCCGACCAGCAGAATTGCGCCATGACCACGTCTCGCGGCCTCGGCGACTGCTGCGCGCATCAGCGCAGAACCTATTCCCTTGCCCTCATAGGCAGAATCGACAGCGAGCGGACCAAGAAGGAGCGCATCGACCGGACGGCCTTCACGAGAAATGCCGGCCTCGACATTCCAGAGACGGACGGTTCCGATGACGTGACCGTCCTGATCGCGGGCCACAAGGGCGAGCCCTTCGGCCGGTACACGACCTGCGCGAAGCTTTTCGGACGACTTGCGACGCCGACCGGCACCCATTGCGCGATCAAGCAGGTTTTCGCGAGCAACAACATCGCCCGGATTCTCCGCTTCGACGTGGAACGTCTGCGGTGTGAAAAATGCGCGTACAGAATTCAAAAGAGCGGCCATGCCCGGCCCTCCCAAGACAAAACCGCCCACACGCGGCCCTGGAACAAAAGGTGGAGCCGTTCCGGCCCGCCAACGCGCTTTCCTCGGCTGGAAGAGGCGCAGCAAGCAGGGATTTGCGCAACAGCACAATCGGCAAGGCCGGAACGGAAGCTTGGTCGAAACGCCGCCCTTCAGCAGGCGGCGCCCGGGTTAGATGACGTAGGCTTTCAGCGGCTCGAAGCCGTTGAATGCGACCGCCGAGTAGGTGGTCGTATACGCGCCCGTACCTTCGATCAGAACCTCGTCACCGATGCTCAGAGACACCGGCAGCGGATACATGTTCTTTTCATAGAGCACGTCGGCGCTGTCGCAGGTCGGACCGGCAAGAACGCAAGGCTCCATCGCGTCCTGATCGCGCTCGGTGCGGATCGGGTAGCGAATAGCTTCGTCCATGGTTTCAGCCAGACCGCCGAACTTACCGATGTCCAGGAACACCCAGCGATGGTTGTCATTGTCGGATTTACGCGACACGAGAACAACTTCCGCCTTGATCACACCCGCATTACCCACCATGCCGCGGCCCGGCTCGATGATCGTCTTCGGGATCTGGTTGCCGAAGTGCTTGCGCAACGCGGTGTCGATTGCCTGACCGTATTCCTCCGCCGCCGGAACGTCGCGAAGGTACTTGGTCGGGAAACCGCCCCCCATGTTGACCATTTGCAGGTGAATACCCTGCTTGGAAAGCGACGCGAATACGCGCTTTGCGTCGGCCAGTGCAGCATCCCACGCGTCGAGGTTCATCATCTGCGAACCGACGTGGAAGGAAACGCCATAGGATTCAAGCCCAAGCTGGTGAGCATAAACCAGTACATCAACGGCCATCTGAGGCACGCAGCCGAACTTGCGCGACAGCGGCCATTCGGCACCTTCACCATCCGTCAGAACGCGGCAGAACACGCGTGCGCCCGGAGCTGCACGAGCAACCTTTTCAACTTCTTCGTGGCTGTCCACAGCGAAGAGATCAATGCCGAGTGCATGCGCACGAGCGACATCGCGCTCCTTCTTGATGGTATTGCCGAAGGAGATGCGGTCTGACGTCGCACCCGCGTCAAGCGCCATCTGGATTTCGGCCACGGAGGCGCAATCGAAGTTGGAGCCAAGCGAAGCAAGCAGCTTGAGGATTTCGGGAGCCGGGTTTGCCTTGACGGCATAATAGATTGCACTGTTCGGCAGGGAGTGCCGGAATGCGTTGTAGTTGTCGCGCACGACGTCGAGATCAACCACGAGGCATGGGCCTTCGGGACGTCGGGTCTTGATGAAGTCGAGAATGCGTGCAGTCGTCATCGGTCTATTCCCTGTTAAATCCGGCTCCGGAAATTCCGGAGGACAAAGAACGCTCGAGATATGTATGCGAATCAGCCGGTGGAGGCGCAGATTCGATAACATACGCTCAAGGCGCGAATGTGAACGACGCCCTGCCAGAGCATCATTCGGCTTTGTCTGCCATTGATTGGAGGGATTGACCCGACCGCACTTCCGGCAATGATGGTGTGCCTCTTCAGTACCCCGGCTGATGGAAAGCCGGCAGAGAACCAGAAAGGCCCGCACCGTCGTTGCTTCATATGTCCTCGCATTTCCCGGTTGGCCGGAATAGCGACTGGAGGGGTTAGTTCCAGGTACCTTACCGAACTCCTCACCACATCGAGGACTCGGCGGACACACATGGGCACGTGCGACTTTGGGCAAGCCGGGAGATAAGAATATTCGCGGTCATAATCAAGAGATTTTTTTCAGCAGACGCGGATTTTTTCATCATTTATTTTCTTATTGAACATCGCAACCTCATCGTTCAATTATGCCGAACAAACGGAGGTTTCCATGGACACACTGACCCGCATCCGAGCGTTTATCGATGTCGTGGAGGCCGAGGGCTTTTCATCAGCGGCGCGCAAGACCGGCCGCTCGAAAGCGCTTCTCTCAAAATACGTCCGAGAACTGGAAGACGACCTCGGTGCGCTCCTTCTCAATCGTACGACGCGCCAGTTTTCGCTGACTGAAGCGGGACATACCTATTATCGCACTGCCTCCGACATTCTAAAGGAGATCGATAATCTCGCCGATCTCGTGCGCGAAAAGAACGCCGACCTCAAAGGCAAACTCAGGATTTCGGTTCCACGCACCTTTATCGATGCGGATGTTGGCCAGAGCCTGATCGATTTTGCCAAGGAAAATCCGGAGCTTTCGCTTGAGATCGTCGCCGAAGACCGGTTCGTCGACCTGATTGAGGAAGGTTTTGACCTCGCCGTCAGAATCACCCGTCTGGAAGACTCAGGCCTTATTGCCCGCAAGCTCTCCGATTTTCGGGTCTATGCGGTCGCTACCACGGATTTCGTAGCGCAGCATGGCCCCCTCAACGGACCCCAGGACTTTGCTCGCGTGCCCTTCATCATCGACACCAATACCCGTTTTCATAATTCCGTGCGTTACTTTGAACCTGACGGCGGATCAAACTCGGTCGCCATCAGCGGTCCAATCGAAGTCAACAGTCCGCAGGCGACCTTGCGCGCTGCCCGCGCCGGGCTCGGAATTGCCATGGTGCCGGATTTCATCGCCCGGCCTTACATACAGTCTGGCGAACTGGTGACCCTGTTCGATGACTACATTTCCAAGGATCGCGGTATCTACGCCGTCTATCCACATCGCCGCTACCTGCCCGCCAAGGTCCGCAGTTTCGTCGATTTTCTATCTAACTGGTTCCGCAAGAACGGTTGAGAGCGAAGGCAGGTCGAAATTCGGTCCCATTTTTTGCTAAAGTCCGGATCGAGATTCGAAGGCGGGACTGAGGGAAGAATGAACAGAAAAATTTTGCCGCTCGTGGCCTGCCTGGCCTGTATTCCCGTAGTTGCACATGCACATCCACACATCTTTGCCGATGCACGTATGGAAATCGTCGAAGGCAAGGATGGTACCATTCAGGAGGTGCGCAACATCTGGCGCTTCGACGAGATGTTCTCAGCCAGCGTCGTCATGGATTACGACAAGAACAGCGATCTCAAACTCGACAAGGATGAACTGGCTGAGATCGGTAGTACGGTCCTGGAATCGCTCGCGGAGTATTCCTATTACACCTATATCACCGCCAACGGGAAACCCGTCGACTTCCAGAAGCCGGACGCAATCCACGTCGATTACCAGGATCAGCAAATCCTGATGTTTTTCTCGGTCAAGCCAAAGACGCCACTCCATGCCAAGGGCAAACTTAGCTTCGGGGCTTGGGACCCAACCATGTACACCGCAATTGACTTTGCCAAGGACGATGACCTGGCTACGGAGGGCAAGGATCTTGCGGCATGCAAACACTCAGTCGTGCGCCCGGATCCCGACGAGGTCATTTCCCAGAACCAGAACACGCTGACAGATGCCTTCTTCAACGATCCGACCGGAACGGACATGACGAAGCTTTTCGCGACGCGGCTGGAGCTGTCATGCTGAGCAGAAAGACCGGCTTTTTTGCTGCTGTCACGTTGCCGCTTCTTGTTGTTGCCGCCCATGCCCAATCCCCACTCGGGATCGGCTCTGCGGAACCGTCTTTTTCGATTGGCGGTCCATTTGGTCCACTGTTGCAATGGATCAACGTGCATCAGCAGATGTTTTATCGCTCCCTGACAGGTGCACTGAAGGCAATGCGTGAGGACAACTGGGCTTTGGCCTCGCTGATCGGCCTTTCCTTTGCTTACGGCATTTTCCATGCGGCGGGACCCGGCCACGGCAAGGCGGTGATCTCTTCCTACATGATCGCCAACGAAACGCAGCTCAAGCGTGGCATCATCATCTCCTTCCTCTCATCGTTTCTTCAGGGTGCGGTTGCCATTGGATTGGTCGGAGCGGCATGGCAACTGCTGCGCGGCACCTCCATCACCATGACCAAGGCTACCCAGACTATGGAAGTCGCAAGTTTCGCGATGGTGGCCTTGTTTGGCGGCTGGCTTCTGGCCCGTAAGCTCTGGTCATTCCGGCCACGTTCTCAAAGCGTTCAAGTTCTCGCCACAGCTCAAGACATCTCCATCTCCAACAGCACCGTGACAGCACCCAGGACGGGAATGGGCACGGGTTTGCGCTTTCAGGGTAAGCCGGTTTTTGCCGACCATGAGCATAGCGGCAATGGCGATCTCTGCGTTTCCTGCGGTCAATCGCATGCACCTGATCCATCCCTGCTCGGAGCGAAAAAATTCAGTCTGCACGAAGCATGGTCTGCGATCATCGCGGTCGGCCTTCGCCCCTGCTCCGGCGCAATCATTGTCATGAGTTTTGCGGTTTTAAACGGACTGCTGCTTGGTGGAACGCTCTCCGTACTGGCGATGTCGCTTGGCACCGCCATCACGGTCTCGGCGCTTGCGGCCTTAGCGGTTTCAGCCAAGGGGCTCGCAATTCGCTTCGCAGGCCCAGGCAGCCGAAAGGCTGCGGGGATTGGCCATGCCATTGAGATTGCCGGGGCGCTATTCGTTCTGCTGATGGGGCTTGCCCTGCTCGGAGCCTCGCTTCAGGCCTGATCTATACAGGGACTCGATAAGGACCGGGCGTCACCGCGACGCTCAGAGGCCGTCACGTCTGCGCTGGTATCGTGCTCGTAGCCAAAAAAGCAGGAAAAAGCACAGCACTGCCACGGTACCGAAGGCAGCAGCAAGCCACGGTGAATAGTCCCCAAGCCACAGCATGATCTTTGGCATGACGAAAAAAATCAGGCCGAACCCCAGCATAATTAACGCAGCGGCAATGGCTGGCGAACGTCCCTTGTCCTTAAGTCCGCGCTGCTCAGACATTGGAGAGCTCCGCCCGGATGTCTTCCAGCTTTCGGTGCTGGGCACCACCTGCATCAAAATTGTCCGGCGCGAGCCAGGTTTCGAAGGCCCTGCCGATCCGCGGCCATTCACTGTCGATTATGGAAAACCAAGCGGTATCGCGGTTTTGTCCTTTTGAAATCATGTGCTGGCGAAACACACCCTCAAATGTGAAGCCGTAACGCTTCGCCGTAATTTTCGAAGGTTCGTTGTCATTATGGCATTTCCATTCGTAGCGGCGATAACCAAGATCGTCGAATACGTGCTTTGCCATCAGATAATGAGCTTCTGTCGAAAGTGGCGAACGTTTCATCTTGGCGCCGTGGGCCACCGACCCAACCTCGACAACGCCGTTGGCAGGGTCGGGTCGCATGTAGCTTGCCATGCCGACGACATCACCCGTCGTGTTTTCAACGAACACAAGTGTCACCCAGTTAAACTTCGAGCCTGCTCCGATGAGCCAGTCGCCAAAAGCATCGGCGCCGGAGAAGCGGTCCTGGGGGAAATATTTCAGGAGATCATTGGTCCCCTCACCGCCAAGCGCATCCCAGAGCTTGGTTAAATGCTTGTCGCGATCAAACGGCTCGGCTGTAACGTACCGCCCCTTGAGCGTCACCGCTACAGGTGCTGGGCATCCCTTGAATTCCGTAAGATCGCGCATTCTCTTCCCCATATTCGATGGAAAAGAATTAGGCGAGCCGTCGATGGATGTCAAAAGGATGACTACACGGCGCGAACGCGCCGTGAACAATCTTCCGATACGACGTAGCCGGCTTTCAGACGACGTCTGAAGGATGTCACACCTTGGCAGCAGTAACCGTTGCCTCGATATGATCGACCAGCGCATCGGGGAGCCCAAGGCGCCCGGCGAGAAGATCGAGATAGCCGCGCTCCGCGCGCGTGTCTGCCTCAATCGCAAGGCGCGAGGCGGTGTAAAGCTCCACCTTCTGCTCTTCCGTGCGGGCAGACGCCACCAGAGCGTCGACGTCAAGCGGATCGGCCAGTTCTTTTTCGATGAATTGCTCCGCCTCCGTATCCAGTCCCGACACCTGAACGCGCTCCATGATACGGGCTCGCTCTTCCGCGTCGATATGACCATCTGCCTTCGCTGCCGCAATCATGGCCTGGATAAGCTTCAGGGCGAAATCGTTTGAGAGTGCGGGTGACTGCGGATGAAAGGCAGAATCAGCCGGTGGAGCAATGAGTTCGGGTTGCGGCTTTGGTGCCGCCTCCGGCGCCTGGCCTGACTTGTAGTTCTTGTACGCAAGATAACCAAGCCCGGCGATGGCAGCGATACCGCCAACAGTCGCGGCATTGCCAGCGAGCTTGCGGCCCGTTTTCGTCCCGAGAATTGCCGCAGCAAGTGCGCCGGCCTTCATAGGGTTGTTTTTTGCGATTTCGGCGGCCTGTCCAGCCCTGTCGCGGACACTTCCCGAAAGGCCCGGCACTTGCGAGCCGAGGAATTGTTCAAGAAGTTTCTTGGCGTCGAACATCAAAATCTCCTGTGAGGGTTCAATCCCACAGGAGATAGGAAACTATGCTGCGAATACAAACCTGAACCGCTCACGCCTTCGTGAACAGGTGTGTCCGATGACGTAGCTGGGGCGGTATCAACCGCGCAATGCTGCAGCTTCGGCCGCGAGCTTGGTAATCCCTGCCCAGTCACCTGTTGCTACCAGTTCGCGGGGGGCAACCCATGAGCCGCCGACGCAAACGACATTCGGCAACGATAGATAATCGTTGGCATTCTTGAGAGAAACACTGCCTGTCGGGCAAAAGACTGTCCCGGCAAGCGGCGATGCCAGAGCCTTGAGGTACGGAGCACCACCAGCCTGTTCGGCCGGGAAAAACTTCAGAACCTTGTATCCTTCATCGCGCAACGCCATGACTTCGCTTGCCGTAGCGGCACCGGGAAGCAAAGGTACCTTGGAAGCGCGAGCCGCTTCTAGAACGCTCTTGTTCAGGCCTGGGCTGACGATGAAGGTCGAACCAGCTTCTGCAGCGGCTTCATAGTCCTTGGCGTTGAGGATCGTGCCTGCACCGACATTCGCTCCCTCGACTTCCGCTGCGACCGCACGAATGGCGTCGAGAGCGGCAGGTGTGCGAAGCGTAATCTCGATTGCCTTGAGACCACCTGCGACCAGAGCCCGCGCCAAGGGCACGGCAGATGCCGCATCATCCACGATCAACACCGGCACGACCGGCTGAAGCTTGAGAATGGAGAGCAGTTTTTCGGAGTCCTGGGCCAAGTGTGAGCCTCCCTTGCACGTTTGAAACGATTGAAATACCGACGTTGGAATTAGCCTGCCTTCGCGACCATGTCGAGGCGCAAGATGTGTAATTCAGTTCTCCTCGGCCTGAGGAGTTAAGTCATCGGCCAACCTTATTGAGGTTACCGTCAAGCCCTAGATACTTCAAACAATTCGCTTTTTCATGACATATGCTTGTAATAAGCTCAGTTGTCGGTTGTTCAGAAATTGCTTGGCAAAAGAAGTAGATGGCAAAAGAGATAGAACGCAAGTTTCTTGTCGCACATGAAGAGTGGCGCGATAAAGTCACGTCAAGCAGATCGTTTAGACAGGCCTATGTTGCATCCATGGACGATCGCTCTGTCCGCGTCAGAATCGTGGATGATCGAAAAGCCACTTTGACAATCAAGATCGGTGCCAGCGCATTGGTGCGTGACGAATACGAATATGCCATCCCGCTGACGGACGCAGATGAGTTGATGGCAAGTGCGTTGGGGATCGTCATAGAGAAGACCCGTCACACGGTTGAACATGCGGGCTTCACCTGGGAAATCGATGTCTTCCAGGGGCACTATGCTGGCCTTGTCGTGGCCGAGGTGGAAATGGATGATGAGAATGCTCAACCTGCGCTGCCAGAATGGCTTGGTCAGGAAGTAACGGGCGATCACCGTTTTTCGAACCAGTCACTCGCAACCCAGAACCTGCGAAAAGAGTTGCTGAATGCCCTTCAGGATTGATCCAAGAAAGCCCTTCGACGATGAAATACGCCGCGCCGGGCTGGAGCTGATCGACGAGGCAATTGAGATCCTGGAAAACCAGCCGGACGGTTCACATGAGGCGGTCCATGACGCACGCAAACGGTTCAAACGCATCCGCGCGCTCTATCGACTCATTCAGCCCGCCAACGCCGGCTTTCGACGTGAGGAAAACGCCAGGTTTCGGCAAATCGCCCAATCACTCGCCTTTGCGCGCGACGCCACCGCTCTGGTCGAGACCGCCGGTTACCTTGAAGAATTTGCGCGTTCAGAGGCGCAAAGCGTCGCTTTACAATCCGTAATAGTCACGCTTGAGGAGCGACGCGACCATGCAATAGAGCATGAAGTCGACCTCGACAGCACGATCAAGACCGCCATTGCGCAATGCCGAAAGGGCCGCGCGCAACTGGATGCGCTCAGCTTGCCGGAGGATGCGAAAGATGCGGCCAGACTGATCCGCAAAAGCTGGGCAAAACAACGCAGAAAAGCGCTAGAGGCACTGAGCGATTGCCATGCGCACGCCGACGTCGAGCATTTTCACGATCTACGTAAGGCGGGGCAAATCTACTGGATGCATCTGGGCCTTCTGCGTCGCCTCTGGCCGTCGGCGATGCGCACCAAACGTGCAGATGCCAAGCGTCTGGTGGATTTGCTGGGGCGCGAGCACGATCTTTCCGTGCTGGCAGCGCTTGCCGACCGCGAAGGTGAGCTTTTTGGTAACGGCGACCGGCAGGCTTTTCTCCTTGAGGCGATCATTCGCCAGCAACAGGTGTTGCGCAAAAACAGCCTTGCGCTTGCGGGCGAGGTCTTTTCGGAATCCGCGCGTACAGAAAGCAGCATTGCCGCGGTGTTGTGGCGTCGTGCGGGAAAGTAGGTGGGCAACGCCTGCAGTCCAGGAAATTTGACGAATTTCAAAATCCGCCAAATGCCGTCTAAAAGGTGGATTTGGATTGCTTTGCGGGCGTCATCGCTGTATTTCAGCGCCCATGACCAACACCATTGTTCCTTCTCGCCCGGAAGCCGCACCGGGAGCCATTGGCGATTTTCTCGTGGCTGCGCTTTATCATTTTGCCCGCTTCCCGCGGTTCGAAAGCGTGCGCGATCCGCTTTTCCGGCTTTGCCAGGAAAACGGCGTGAAAGGAACGTTGCTTCTGGCTGCGGAAGGTATCAACGGCACGATCGCCGGGCCCGATGCAGGCATCCATGCCATCTTGTCGTTCCTGCGCGCCCAGCCGGAGTTTCGCGCGCTTGAACACAAGGAAAGCCGTGCATCCAAGATGCCCTTCGTGCGCATGAAGGTGAAGCTCAAAAAAGAGATCGTCACGATGGGCGTGCCGGACATCGATCCCAACCAAATTGTTGGCACGTATGTCGCTCCGCAGGACTGGAACGCCCTTATCTCCGACCCAGATACAATCTTGATCGACACGCGCAACGACTATGAAACAGCCATCGGCGTTTTCAAAGGCGCTGTCGACCCACAGACAAAAACGTTTCGTGAGTTTCCAGACTGGGTAAAGAACAACCCCGGCCTGCACAACAAGCCAAAGATCGCCATGTACTGTACAGGCGGCATTCGTTGCGAGAAGGCAACCGCCTTCATGAAAGAGCAAGGCTTCGAAGAGGTGTACCACCTCAAGGGCGGCATTCTTAAGTACTTGGAAGAAGTGCCCGAGGAGGAAAGCTTGTGGGAAGGCGCCTGCTTCGTCTTCGACGAGCGCGTCTCGGTCGTGCACGGCCTTGCAGAAGGCGATCACAAGCTCTGCCATGCGTGCCGTAATCCGATCACCCCTGAAGTGCGCCAGTCACCACTGTTCGAGGAAGGTGTATCCTGCCCGAGTTGTTATGATGACAGGACGGACGATGACCGCCAGCGGTTCCGCGACCGCCAGCAACAGATTGATCTCGCAAAGAAGCGTGGCGAAAAGCACCTGGGCCGCTGAGAAAGACTGGAACGTCAGCATCGTTCCGGCCTCATGTAAGGCAGGCCGTCGTCACGGATGAGACAGATCGTGTCTGCAAGCCCGATCATACGCGTTTAAGCAATTAGGCCTTCAGGCGTATGTCGGCCACCGGTGCATCCTGTGCATCGAGCAGTTCGCGGATTCTTTCACCGCTAACGGGCCGCGAAAACAGATAGCCTTGCAGTTCGTCACAACCGCACAGATGCAGGATAGCGGCCTGTTCTTCTGTTTCAACGCCTTCAGCCGTAACGGGAATGTCGAGGGAGCGTGCCAATGCAACGGTTGCCTGCAACATGTCGAGTGACCGGCCACCCTGCTCCAACGCCATGACAAGCGAACGATCTATCTTCATACGATTGAAGCCGAAACGACGAAGATAGCCGACGCTGGCAAATCCAGCTCCGAAATCGTCGAGTGCGATACTGATACCAAGCTGTTTCAGCTTGTCGATCGCCACGTTCGCCCGTTCTGGATGCTGGATGAAATAGCCTTCCGTCAATTCCAGCCGCAACCGATCGGGCGTCGTGCCGGTGTGCTTCAATATGTCAGCGACATACCCTGCGAAGGCCGGATTCCGGAACTGCACAGGCGATATATTGACCGACAGCCTTATCGATGGCCACTGCTGCGCAGCCTCGCAGGCACGTTGCAAAACAAAAAGACCAAGCCTGTCGATCAGACCACTTGTCTCGGCGGCTGCGATAAAGATATCGGGTGCGACAGGCCCGACGCCTGGACGGTTCCAACGTGCCAACGCCTCGACACTCGTGATCGTCCGGGTCGCGGCGTTAACGACAGGTTGGTAGACCAGAGAAATTTCCCCGTTACCAATCGCTCGTCTGAGATCGGCTTCGAGCTGCAGCTTTTCTTCCCGCAGCGCGTCCATTTTCTCGTCATAGGCCACATAGCGACCGCGTCCGCCCTCTTTTGCCTGATACATGGCCATATCGGCGCGACGCACAAGTTCCTCGCCGTCGATCTCACCGGCGGTCGAAATTGAAATGCCAATGCTGCAGCCAATGCTCGCTACTCGCTCGCCGATGCTGAACGGCTCGGTAAAAAGCTCGAGTATGGAACGGCAGAGCTTGCGCCCGTCCTCGCGCACGTCGCCGCCCTGAATTGCAATGGCAAATTCGTCCCCGCCCAATCGCGCCAGGACGGCGTGCTCCGGGACGAGAACCTCAAAGGCTGCTGCGACGCCCTTGATAAGACGATCACCGGCAGCATGACCATAGGAATCGTTGATTTCCTTGAAGCCATCGAGATCGAGATAAAGAAGCAGCACATCCGTCCTGTGATGACGAGCAGAGCGGACCATGCGGGCGAGTTTGAGAAACAGGCCGTTTCGGTTCGTCAACCCGCTCAGTCGATCACGGAGTGCCTCATCGCGCGCCGCCGCCTCATCGGCCTTCAGACGGTCAAGTGTCGCCGAACCAACGATGAGCAGAACAATAAAAAAGGTGCCTACGACGCCAAGTGCGGTGAAGATTATAGGTCGCGCACCGTGGAAACTGACATCACCCGGCAATCGTGAACGCCAGCCCATCTTGGCCACGACTTCGCCTTTCGGATTGACGATATCGACAGCGTTGGCGCCTTCGACATTGGTCGGCTCAAGCTGCAGGCCATCGACGACGTAGGTCCGAGCCAGCCTGTCGACCAGCGGCTTTGTAAAATGGCGGGCAAGAAGAAGATACCGTCGCTCATTTTCGGCTGAGGGCAACTCACCGGATTTGTTCCGGATCAGCGCAACGCCGGCAGCCGCGATACCATGGTCGGTCTTGACGAACCCGGACATCTGAGACCAGTGACCGGGACGCATTTCCTGCACCTGGGCGAGCATCTTTCCCCAGCCTCCCGGCAGATAACTTTCTTCCGGCCAGGAAATCGGCATGCCATCGTGATAGGCCATACGCACACGGCCATCCTGATCGAGCACGATGGCCGTATCGAACAGTTTCCCCGGACCACTCGCCTTGCCGTAATTGCTTGCCAACCAATCGAACCTGTCAGGGGCATAGACAAACTCGGCGGCGTCATTGCGCACGGCATAATCTGTCAATGTTGCGTCAAGTTGATTGCGAAGCGTCATCAATGCGCCTGATGTCGTCTCTTTCAGGCGCAGATTATCCAGCGCATTCGCCTGATCCTTGATCTGGCCGACAGCAGACAACACAAGGGCGGTCACGACGAAAAGAACCAGGGCGAACGCAAACAACACGGCTCCAACGGCTGCCCGTCGGCCAATGCGCAAGTGTCTGACTATCCCCCGCGGTACAATCCGCATAATTTCCCCTTCGAAAGCATCATCTTGCGAAGGAAACATTCAAAACCGGTTAAACCGCGCGACGAAGGCGACCTAAAAAAACACAGGTACAAAACGGTAGTTTCAGCGCATACCCGTCCCGATCAGCGCAAAGAAAAACCTCCCCCGCATCGCGAGGGAGGTTTTCGTTCTTCGCAGGTGTCGTCCGGCGAATACCGGATCAGTTATTACCAGGACGGAATGACCGTACCGTTGTACTTTTCAAGGATGAAAGCCTTCACTTCCGGGCTCTGGTAAGATTCAACCAGGGTCTTTACCCATGGCGCATCCTTGTCCTTGGCGTTGATTGCGATGATGTTCGCATAAGGCGACTTTTCGCTCTCGATCGCGATCGAGTCCTTCTTCGGGTTGAGGCCTGCTGCCGTGGCATAGTTCGTGTTGATCACCGAGGCATCCGTATCATCCAGCGAACGGGGAAGCTGTGCGGCGTCCAATTCGATGATCTGGATGTTCTTCGGGTTCTCGGTGATGTCGGCAGGGGTCACCTTCAGACCGACGTCTGGGTTGACCTTGAGCACGCCCTTGGAGGCCAGAACCAGAAGTGCACGACCGCCATTGGTTGGGTCGTTCGGAATACCGATCGTTGCACCGTCCTTGAGTTCATCAAGGCTTTTCACCTTCTTCGAATACACGCCCATTGGTGTGGTGATCGTGGTACCGACGCTGATGAGATCGAACTTGCGATCAGCGATCTGGTTGTCGAGATAAGGCTGGTGCTGGAAAGAGTTCGCCTGAAGCTCTCCATCGGCCAAGGCCTGGTTTGGAACCACGTAGTCGGAGAACTCGATGATATCGAGATCCAGACCCTTCTTTGCAGCGATCGTCTTCACCTGCTCCATGATCTGGGCGTGTTCAGCCGGTGTCACACCGATCTTGATGGTTTCAGCAAGCGCGGAGCCCGCCGAAAACAAGGCTGCGAGCGAAGCCGCGATAATGAGTTTTTTCATTGGGTGTCTCCTTGGGTTTTGTCGTTATAAGTTAATGAATGAAATCAGGATTTCCGGTTGCGTTTATCGAAGCTGCGGGCAAGTGCGTCGCCGGCGCTCTGGACAAGCTGCACGAGCACGATCAGGACCAGAACGACCACCAGCATCACGTCCGGCATAAAACGCTGATAGCCATAGCGAATGCCGAGGTCGCCGAGCCCACCGCCACCGACCGCACCGACCATGGCGGAATAACCGATCAGGCTAACAAGCGTCAGGGTCAGCGCCAGGGTGATGCCGGGCTTTGCCTCGGCAAGCAAAACCTTCGTGACAATCTGCAATGGGGTCGCACCCATGGCACGGGCAGCTTCAATAAGCCCCTTGTCAACTTCGCGAATGGCCGCTTCGACAAGACGCGCGATGAATGGCACGGTTGCAACCGTCAACGGCACGATTGCCGCATTGGTACCTATTGACGTACCGGCCACGAGCCGGGTGAATGGAATAATCGCAACCACGAGAATGATGAAGGGGGTGGAACGGGCCGCGTTGACGATCAGGCCGAGAATGCGGTTTGACATCGGCGCAGCAAAAAGTTCGCCCTTGCCACTGGTGGCAAGGAAGACACCGAGCGGAACACCGAGGATCGAGCCGACGATGCCTGCGACGGCAACCATGTGCAGCGTCTGCAGGAGCCCCTTGGACAGAAGGTTGAAAAGCATTTCAGGCGACATAACCGAGCACCTCCGTGTGAAGTCCGGTTTCTGCATAAAAGGCGCTGGCGCGTGCAGCCACTTCAGGTGAGGCTGGATAAGACACAACGAGCGACCCGAAGGGTTCTCCGGAAATCTCCTCTATCGTTCCAGCGAGAATATTGACGTCGGGGCCGATTTCGCTGACGAGACGGGCGGTCAGCGGCTGAAACGCCGTTTCCCCAAAAAACACCAGACGCACCAGCACCCGGTCTCCAGCCGCCGGTTGCGGCTTCAGTCCTGACGTGACCCAGTGCGGCAGTTTCACGCCAACCGAAGACGACAACAGGCTACGCGTCGTCTCGTGCTTCGGTGCGGTGAAGATATCGAAAGTGCGACCCTGCTCGACAATCAAACCCTTGTCGATAACAGCGACTTGAGAGGCAATGGTCTTAACCACTTCCATCTCATGGGTAATAAGAAGAACAGTCAGGCCAAGTTCGGCATTGATGCGCTTCAGCAGCTCCAGGATGGATTGAGTTGTTTCCGGGTCGAGAGCGGAGGTAGCCTCGTCGGAGAGCAACAGTTTCGGCGATGTGGCAAGCGCACGCGCGATACCGACACGCTGCTTCTGACCGCCGGACAATTCCGCAGGGTAGCGCTTTGCCTTATCGGACAGACCGACGAGTTCGAGCAGCGGCGTAACCTTGGCCTCAATTTCCTTTTTGCCAACACCGGCGATTTCCAATGGCAGCGCCACATTGTCGAAAGCGGTGCGCGAAGAAAGCAGGTTAAAGTGTTGAAAAATCATACCTACAGATCGGCGAAGCGTGCGCAGGCCAGCTTCATCCAGTGCGGATACATCAACACCGTCTACAACCACACGTCCGGTAGATGGCTTTTCGAGCCCATTGGCCAAGCGGATCAGCGTGGACTTGCCAGCACCCGAACGGCCGATAATGCCGGTGATCGAGCCTTTCGGAACGACGTAGTCAATTCCCGCAAGCGCGGCAAATCCGGTTTTTCCGCCAGTGGCGCCAAAGGTCTTTGTTACACCTTCGAAAACGACCATCTGGTCCGACACCGCCTGCTCCGGGGGCGCGGGAATGGCCGCGTGAACTGCAAAACTCATTGAAAACTCTCGGTGTGAAAACTCTTGACGGGTCGGGTCTCAAAAAATCCTGTCGCGGACGGTACCGCGTTCTTCATGCGACTTCGGCGCACATTCGATTACAGAGGATTTTCCGGGTCATTGCGTCAGGCTTTCACTTGTCGATACCGCAGAGCGGCACTTGGATGACGCATGTTTGCCCGCATGCGTCATCTTTTTACAGGGATGATTTTTCGTTTATTCCACATGGACGAAAAAATCTACCGCAAAGCTCCAAGGCCGTGCGAACGAGGTGTCCTTGGAAGAGTTGGAGGCACCTTCAACGTTTCCGAGGGAGCTTTAGTGCCCGTATTTTCTGGAAGCGTTGCCTTGGTTACACGCGGCTGACGAATTGATCGAGCGGACGACGAACCTTCTTGAGATCAACGAGCCAGTCTCCGTCCGGCTGACGATAACCAAGCGGCAAAATCGTCACGGAACGCAGTCCCTTCTCGCGAAGGCCGAGAATCTTGTCGAGTTCGGCAGGATCAAAACCTTCCATCGGGGTTGAATCGACCCCTTCGAAAGCCGCCTGAGCAACGGCCATGCCGAAGGCAATGTAAGCCTGGCGGGCGGCATGTTCAAAATTCACTTCCGCGTCGCGTTCCGGATAGGCAGCCAGCAGTTTCTGGCGATAGGCTTCCCATCCCTCGTTCCTGAAACCGCGCTCTTCATTGACCAGATCGAACATATGGTTGATACGGTCGGTCGTATAATTGTCCCAGGCTGCGAAAACGAGAAGATGCGATCCGTCCGTGACCTGCGCCTGGTTCCAGGCAATCGCCTGAATTTTTGCGCGCACGTCCGGGTCCGTGACGACGATGACTTCGAAGGGCTGAAGGCCGCTTGAGGTTGGCGCAAGGCGTGCTGCCTCAATGATACGCTCCACCTTGTCTTCCGAAACGGCCTTGGAGGGGTCCATCTTCTTGGTGGCGTAACGCCAGTTGAGTTTTTCGATAAGCATGTCCGTATATTCCCTTGGGAGGATCAACCCTCGCCCGGCGGTACGAAGGCGCCACGTTTGGTCGTGGCCGGACTGAGATAGGACAAAGACGCGCCTGCACAAGCAGGCACCACAAGGTTACCGTCAAAAAAAGTCAGTGAAGCTGATAATTTTGTCCGCTTACAATTTCCGATGGTTGCCTTTGGGAAATTCAGACGCGAGAGCACTGTACCATTTGCCGCTTTTCTTCAGTGTCCGGACCTGCGTATCGTAATCGACGTGAACAAGGCCGAACCGCATTCGATATCCTTCGGCCCATTCGAAATTATCCATCAGACTCCAGGCAAAATAGCCACGCATGGGGTAACCGCCCTTGATAAGATCGGACACCACAGACAAGTGATCTGCATAATAGTCGAGACGTGGCTGGTCATTCACCTCCCCGTCTTCAACGCCCATATTGTAACACGCGCCGTTTTCGGTGATGTAGCAATCGGGCAATTCATACCGCGCGTAAAGTTCTTCCACCAGCGAGGCAAGTGCTGGCGAATAGACCTCCCAGCCAATGTCCGTTTTGACATCGCTGATAAAGGGAGCTGCTTTGGTTGCAGGAAACTCGGCATCACCAGACGCATCGTCCGCAACTCGCATGGGGGTATAATAATTGAGACCCCACCAGTCCAGTTTCTGCGAGATGATCGAGAGGTCGTCCGCCTCGACGATCGGCATGCGATCTCCAAGTGCCTCCATCATTTCCTTGGGGTATTCGCCCTTGAAGACAGGATCGAAGAATGCACCATTATGGAACTGGAAAGCACGCTCGGCAGCGTTGTGGTCGGCCTGACTGTCCGACGCGGGGATAACGGAATGGGCGTTCAGCACCAGACCGACAGGAACCTTAGGCGCGACATGGCGTGAAGCCTCGACACCAAGACCATGAGCCAGATTGATATGGTGCATGGCGGCGAGTGCTGCTTGCATGTTGCGCTCGCCCGGTGCGTGAATGCCATAAAGGTGACTGAGCCATACCGCGCACCAGGGTTCATTGAAGGTGGCAACCGCATCCAGACGATCGCCCAAGCGAGCCATCACTGTTTTGGCATAACGGTGAAACGCATGGGCCGTTGAGCGCGCCGTCCAGCCACCGTCACCCATCAACGTCAACGGCAAATCCCAGTGGTAGAGCGTTGCGTAGGTCTTGATACCGCGCGCCTTGCAGCCGTCGACCAACCGGTCGTAAAAATCCAGGCCTTTTTCATTGATCGGGCCAAAGCCATCTGGAATGATCCGTGGCCACGCAATCGAAAACCTGTAGGCTTCAACACCCATCGCCTTGATAAGATCAAGGTCATCGTCAAGCCGGTTGTAGTGGTCGCAGGCGACGTCTCCGTTATCGCGGTTATAGACGCGGCCCGGCATGTTGCAGAAAGCATCCCAGATTGACGGCTTTCGACCGTCGACCTTCGTGGCGCCTTCAATCTGGAAGGATGCGGTCGCGACACCAAACAGGAAGTCACCGGGGAAGCGTTCTGCAAGCACCTTGGGATCGGTCATAGGACAAGCCCTCTCTGTCATGCCTAAAGGAAGGTTGATGGTGGTTTAGACGATGTTGGGAAGCAGGTACAGCCAACAGCAACGCAATTCTGCAACGTTTCAGAAATTTGCCTCATCAAATACCCAAAGCGCTTGCAGGTGTCATCGAGCAACGGGTTGGCAGTGCTTGGCGGCGAAACGAAAAAGAGGCGGGAAATCCTCCCGCCTCTCAAATCGTCCGATAGGACTAGCAGATCAAACGTAACGATTGACGACGTTTTCGAGATACTCCTGACGACCGGACTTCGGTTCAGGATTGATGTTTTCGCGTTCGACCTTGGCAGCAATATCTTCAAGCTTGTATTCGCCGCGCAGCATCTTTTGTGCTTCCGGCTGATCCCACTTGGCGTAACGCTCGGAAAGCGGTTTCGACAGGGCGCCATCTTCCACCATCTTTGCCGCAGCCTTCAGGCCCCGTGCGCAGCAATCCATGCCACCGATATGGCCGATCAACAGATCCGCTGGATCAAGAGATTGGCGGCGCAACTTGGAATCGAAGTTTGTGCCACCCGTTGTGAAGCCACCTGCCTGCAGAACCTGATAGTAGGCAAGCGCCATTTCCGGCACATTGTTCGGGAACTGGTCGGTGTCCCAGCCGGACTGGTAGTCGTTACGGTTCATGTCGATGGAACCGAAAATGCCGAGTGCCGAGGCCAGTGCCAACTCATGCTCGAATGTGTGGCCGGCAAGGATCGCATGGCCCTGTTCGATGTTCATCTTGACCTCGTTTTCAAGGCCATACTTCTTCAGGAAGCCATAGACGGTGGCGACGTCGTAATCGTACTGGTGCTTGGTCGGCTCCTGTGGCTTCGGCTCCACGAGGATCGTACCCTTAAAACCAATCTTGTATTTGTACTCGACGACCATGTGCAGCATGCGCGCCATCTGGTCGAACTCACGTTTCAGGTCGGTATTGAGAAGCGTCTCATAACCTTCACGTCCGCCCCAGAGAACGTAGTTTTCACCACCAAGCTTCATGGTCGCATCCATGCAGGTCTTGATGGTCGCAGCCGAATAGGCAAACACATCCGGGTCAGGGTTGGTCGAGGCACCCGACATAAAGCGCCGGTTGGAAAACAGGTTTGCTGTACCCCACAGGAGCTTAACTCCGGTTTCTTCCTGCTTTTTCTGAAGATAATCAACGATTTCGTTGAGGTTCTTCGTGCTCTCGGCAAAGTTCTTTCCTTCCGGACGCGCATCGGCGTCGTGGAAGCAATAATAGGGCGCGCCGAGCAGGCTGAACATTTCGAAAGCCACATCGGCTTTCAGCTTTGCCTTCGCCATATCGTCCCCGAACCAAGGCCGGTCGAAGGTACGTCCGCCGAAAGGATCGCTACCCTCCCAGGCAAACGAATGCCAATAGGCGACGGCAAAGCGCAGATGGTCCTCCATGCGCTTGCCACCAACAATCTCATCGGGATTGTAGTGACGGAAAGCCAACGGATTGGTGCTGTCCGGGCCCTCGTATTTGATCTTGCTGATATCGCCGAAAAAACCTGTACTCACGAATGATCCTCCTTGGGTTTATTCGCCCTCCCCGGATGGGGAGGGACGGGCAAAAGGCCCGAATGGGGTAAAAAGGGGTGAGATATTGGGTTCACCCCGGCCGCACAGTTGGAGACCTGCCCTCAAGCAGGAGGTCCGCAACTCAGAGCGATTTGATGGCAGGATAGAGCGCACGGTAACGCGCGTAGGCCTCCTCATAAGCACCCGCGAGTGCCGCTACAGGCTCAATCGTGCTGTCGGTCTTTGGCTGGGTGCAGACAGAAACGGGATTGGCACCTGTTGCAGCAATCAGGCCGAGACGCGCGGCGCCAAAGGCGGCACCGAAGTCACCTTCGGCCGGAATATCAACCGGCACGCCGAGCGATGTGGCAATAGACGCAAGCCAGTAGGCCGAGCGGGACCCGCCGCCAATGGCGGTCACGCGAGAAATCGACGTACCTGCCGATTTCAACGCTTCGAGGTTGTCGCGGATTGCAAAGGTGACGCCCTCGAGGACCGCTTGCGTCAGCGCCTTGCGGTCGCTTTCGTGCGCAAGACCGATGAAGGAACCACGGATTGCAGCATCATTGTGCGGCGTGCGCTCACCCGAAAGATAGGGGGCAAACGTAACGCCAGACGGGGCCAGAAGCTCATCACCCAGTTCGGCCGTCAGTGCAGCGGCGGACTGACCGGTCAGGCGCGAATACCAGTTGAGGGCGTCAGTCGCGGAGAGAATGACGCCCATCTGGTGCCATGTGTTCGGCAACGCGTGGCAGAAGGCATGCACGGCGCTTTCAGGCTTCGGAAGATAAGAGGCGTTTGCAGCGAAGAGAACGCCGGACGTTCCGAGCGACACAAAAGCATGGCCTTCTTCAACGGTTCCCATGCCGCAGGCAGAAGCCGCATTGTCACCGGCCCCGCCGGCGACCACGACTTTGCCCGAAATACCCCATTCAGCGGCGAGGTCAGCACGCAGGACACCCGCCTCATCGGTCCCCTCGACCAGCGAAGGCATCTGCTTTTCATCGAGACCAGTCGCAGCCAACAGCTCCGGCGACCATTTGCGTGCGCCGGTATCGAGCCAGGAGGTGCCAGCGGAATCTGACATTTCCGAAATGTATTCGCCCGTCAGCCACAGCCTCAAATAATCCTTAGGCAACAGAACCTTGGCGACTTTAGCGAAGATTTCAGGTTCGTTGTTCGCAACCCAAACAAGCTTTGGAGCGGTAAAACCCGGAAACACGATGTTGCCGGTGATTTTCCGAAAGCGCGGGTCAGCGTCAAGCTTGGCAGCCTCTGCAAAGGAACGAGTGTCGTTCCAGAGAATGCATGGACGCAGAACCTTGCCCGCGTCATCGACCAGCGTCGCACCGTGCATCTGTCCTGAAAGGCCGATGCCTTTGACGGCTGCGAGCTCTTTCGGAAACTTGGCCTTGAGCCCGGCGACGGCTGTTTCGGACGCCTTGATCCAGGCAGCAGGGTCTTGCTCCGACCAGCCGTGGTGTGGGCGCGAAACATCAAGCGATCCATTCGCAGAACCGATGATCTTCTGATCGCCGTCAATCAGCAGGGCTTTGACGCCAGAGGTTCCAAGGTCGAGACCGAGATACATGTATTTCTCCATTTTCCGCCGCACGGCGGCTTAAAAATTCAGGGCAGATTGTCCCTAAGAAAGATGTCTATGCGGATGCGCTCCTGCGCTGCAATCACCTGCTGACCATCGGCGCGCGCTTTCAACACACGAATAGCGCTACGCACCTCATGTCCGGCATCCTGATTGAGGACCGCGTCGATAACGCCTTCCCTCAGCGCATTGGCCGTGTTTTCCGTCAGCTCGTGAGCGATGACGGACACTGAACGGTCTCCGGCATTCGCTTTGAGAGCACGGATAAGTCCGCGGTTACCCGCTCCGAGACTGTAAATGCCAGAAAGCGACGTATTCTGAAGCGCTTCACCGACCAGAGTTGCGACGGTTTCCGGATTGTCGCGCCCCTCCAAAACGGGCAACAGACGTATCTCCGGAAATTCAGCCTCGATGACCTCGCGAAATCCCTGCAGGCGTTCACGATGGTCACGCACGAGCATCGAACCGGCGACGACAGCAACCTCCCCGCCCCTGCCAGACAAAAAACGTCCGAGCAGACTGGCAGCAGTGCGTCCGGCCGCGACGTTGTCGACGCCGGCGTAATGATCGCGGTGCGCTCCAGAAATGTCCGACACCAGTGTAACAGTCGCGATACCGCTTTCGGACAGACGTTCCGTCGCCTCGGCAACATCGTGCGAGTCAATAGCGACGAAAGCGACGCCTGACGGCCTTTCCTGCCGCGCCACGTCGAGTGCCTGCGTCAACGCGGCCGCATCGAACGGTGGCACCTCGATGACACGAATCGCGGTGCGCTCGATGTGCGACCGGGATGCGGCAGCGCGAACCTCGGCGCGAAGCGTTGCCATGAACGAGTTGTCGTTGCCGGGAACAACGAAGACCAGCGAATAGCTGCGTCCCTTGGCCAGATTTGCAGCCGCCATATCGCGTACGTAACCAAGGTCGGAAATCGCTGCTTCGACCTTGGCGCGGGTCGCTGCATGAACACCTTTACGAACGTTCAGCACACGATCAACGGTGGCCAAACTGACGCCCGCCTTTGCAGCAATGTCGTGAACAGTTGGCTTCATGGCTCCTCCAGGAGCTCTGCATATCTGCCTTTGTCATCACAGTAAATCGAAAAATGATGTACGTACCTCAAACCCCGCAAATAAAAATGGGCCGTCATTTGCGACGGCCCAGCTCTGCGGTGGATTGGGAGGGGCTTCTTCTTGTTTATTCAGTGTGCTGCATCGGGTGGTGGCGCAGCCTTAGGTTTCTGGATCAGGACGGTCAGCAGGATCAGGCTGATGAAGAGGCCGGTCAGCAGCAGGAAGATATCGGAGAAAGCCAATATCCAGGCCTGCTGGGATACCATACCGACCAACTTCTTGATTGCGACGGAGGCACCGTCCAAGCCGTAGGAATCATAGTTTGCACCGACGCTGTTCAACCATTCCAGCGCTTCCGGATTGGCATAGGTCACATGTTCCGAAAGCCGGACGTAATGATCGTCCGTGCGCTGGGAAAGAAGCGTGTTAATGACCGCAAGACCGACAGCGCCACCAAGGTTTCGAGTGAGGTTGAAGAGACCAGACGCGTTCTTGATTCGCGCGGGCGGCAGGGTTCCAAGCGCGATGTTGTTGATCGGCACCATGCACATCATCAGACCGAAACCACGCAGGATCTGCGGGATCAGCAGCTCATAAAAATCCCAGTCGGTCGTGACATGTGTCATGATCCATGTGCCGGCACTGAAGCTGATAAAACCGATCGCCATCATCACTCTCGGGTCGAGCTTGGTCGAGACCTTGCCGGCAATCGGCGCGGTGAAGAACATCGCAAGACCAGAGACGAACATCGTCTCGCCAATCATCAATGCGTCATAGCCACGCACACGCCCAAGATAGAGCGGATAGAGATAGGTCAATCCATAAAGACCGATACCCATGACGAAGGAGAACAACGACCCGATCGAGAAATTCCGATCGGAAAAGGCTCGGATGTCGACAACGGGAAACTCCACCTTGAAGGCGCGCCAGAAGAACACGACAGCGCCAACAACCATCGCAATGGTGCCGAGGACGATGTGCTCGTCATTGAACCAGTCTTTGTTGTTGCCTTCTTCAAGGACGTATTCCAGCGAACCGAGAAAGACAGCCATGGACAAGAGGCCCCACCAGTCGAACTTCTTCCAGAGCGAACTTTCGGGCTTGTCGAAGTCGATGAAGCTCCACGTCAGGATCGTAACGATAATGCCAGGGATGATGTTGACGAGGAACAGCCAATGCCACGAAAAAGCATTGGACAAATAGCCGCCGACGGTCGGACCAATGGTGGGCGCTAGAGTGGCAACAAGGCCGATGATCGGCGACACGACGGAGCGCTTGGACGGCGGAAAGATCGTGAACGCCGCAGCAAAAACTGACGGAATCATGCCGCCGCCAATGAACCCCTGGATCGCGCGATAGACGATCATCTGGTCAATGTTTGTCGCAGTCGCACAAAGCGCACTGGAGATCGTAAAACCGGCTGCGCAGGTGGCAAACAGAACGCGCGTCGAAAGAATGCGCGCCAAGGTTCCAGAAAGCGGAATCATGATGACTTCCGCGATCAGGTACGAGGTCTGAACCCATGCAATCTCATCAGATCCTGCACCGAGGCCGGCCTGAATTTCCGCAAGCGAGGCGGAAACGATCTGAATGTCGAGGATCGACATGAACATGCCGAAGACCATCGCAAAAAAAGCGATCAGCCTGCGCTTGTCCATAGGCGGGTCGGCGGGGACCGTCGCCCCACCTGTTCCAACAACCGTAGCCGCCATGGCCTTGTCCTTGCTTCTCGGTTACTTCGCTTCAGCAGTCTGGGAGTGTTCGGGTGCTGTGCGTGTGTCGACATCAACAACCACGCTCAGGCCGGCACGCAGATTATGCTTGGCGAGATCCTCTTTCGAAAAGACGATCCGAACCGGCACGCGCTGAATGACCTTGGTAAAGTTGCCCGTGGCGTTTTCAGGCGGCAACATCGAGAAGATCGACCCAGACGCCGGCGAGATCGACTGCACGGTTCCTTCGATCGTCGCATCGTCAAATGCATCGACGTGGACACGAACCTTTGAACCGGGTGCAACGCGCGCGAGCTGCGTTTCCTTGAAGTTCGCATCGATGTAGAGTTCGTTCATCGGCACGAGGGACGCCAGGCGTTTACCAACAGACACGAGGTCGCCAGTCTGGACCGCCAGATTGCCGATAACGCCATCATATGGTGCCTTCAGTACCGTGAACGACAGGTCACGCGCTGCCTTGTCACGCGAAAGCTGCAAAGAGCGGATCGTGCTTTCGGCTTCAGTGCGCTGGGCGCGAAGCAATTCGACATTTGCTCTGGCCGAGGTGATAGCTGCGTCACCGGCAACAGCGTTGGCCTTAGCCTGGTCGAGTGCAACCTGTGCATTGTCAGCAGATGCGACAGTGCCAACGTCCTTGGCCTGCAACTCGCTGGCGCGCTTCTGGTTGATCTCTGCACCGCGCAATGCGGCATCCAGAGAACCCTTCTGGGCAATCGACTGCTGCAACGATGATTGAGCACCAACGATCTGCGCATCAATGCGGTTCAGAGACAGTTCCTCTGTGCGGATCTGCGCTTCGGCTTGGTCAAGAGCAATACGATAGTCGCCATCGTCCAGGGTTACGAGCGGATCACCCGCCTTGACCTCCTGGTTGGCGACAACGTTGACCTTGGCAACATAACCAGAAACCTTCGGCGCGATGACAGCAATGTCACCACGAATATAGGCATCATCGGTCGAGACCATGAAACGGCCATCCGTCCACCAGTCGTAACCGTACCAGCCAGCTCCAGCGAGGACCGCGAGCGCGATAACAGGCAATACCTTGGACCGCTTTTTCTGCTTGGGAGCTGGAGACTGGGATGCAGGCGCTTCCGCGGATTTTGCCGGGGCTGCTTCGGCCTTGGCGACGGCATCCGCCTCTTGCGTATCGTTGACCGCGCGAACAGCGCTATTCTTCTGGGCCGACATTTGCTTGTACCGTGATAGATTGAAGAAAGAATTTCGAACTGAACCGTTCGGTTCGATTGACATAATCGCTTCTTTAACACATATCAAGTCCTATCGAACCGCTTGGTTCGACGTTCGGTTAATTTTTTTGGTTCCAGTTTCAAAGACGATGGCAGGTGAAAAAGAGACGATGGAGATAGATACCGACGCTGGCTGTCCCGGAAATTCCGTTGGGCGCTTCGCAGCAGGAGAAGACCCGGCAAAGCGCGAGCAGATACTGGCGGGCGCTTGGCGGGTATTCAAACTGAAGGGCTTCGATGCCGCCAGCATGAACGATATCACCCGGGAAGCAGGGGTTTCCAAGGGGACGATCTACGTTTACTTCTCCAATAAAGAAGACCTCTTCGTCGCTCTGGTCGACCAGCATCGGCAGGAATTCGCAGCTTCGATGCGCAACATTCTGGCTGGCACCGAGGAAGTTCGCGACGGGCTGAAACAGTTCGGCCTCGCCTTCGCCAACAAGATGATATGCTCTGACATGATACCAGCCATGCGCTCGGTGCTTGGCGTCGTTGACCGTATGCCGAAGCTGGCGCAGCGCTTCTTCATCGCGGCACCCAACAATGTCCGCACCGTGCTTCAGGACTTCATCGAACATCACGTTGCCCTTGGCCACCTCAGGATCGATGACCTGGAGCTTGCGGCAAGGCAATTCATAGAGCTCTCCACCGGCACCTTTTTCAAGATGCGACTGTTCGGTGAGCTGGAAGGGCCTGTCCCTGACGAAGAGCTGAATCGGGTCATCGACAGCGCTATCAAGGTCTTTATGGCCGCTTATGGAACTGATCGGGCCTGACCTCATTCAGCAACGGCGCGAATGCGATACGCGGCTTACGCGAAATTTCGATGAAATCTTGAAGACCAAGGCCGTTCCTGCCTTGTTTCTCGCGTATTACGCTATAAATCTCCGTAACCGAATGGTTCGGCTGGCCTCGTTGCTGAAAGGAAAGTTTCCCTGATGGAGTCCGTCCTCCCTCTTTTGTCCGACCCCGCCGCCTGGGTGGCGCTCGTCACACTGATTGTCATGGAAGTCGTGCTCGGCATCGACAACCTGATCTTCATCTCGATCCTCACCAACAAGCTTCCACCCGAACAACGTGAAAAAGCCCGCCGCATCGGCATCGGGCTTGCGCTTGTTATGCGCCTTGGACTGCTTGGGACTGTCGCATGGATCGTACAGCTCACGACCCCCGTCTTCGAAGTCTTCGGTCATGCGTTCTCCTGGAAGGATATGATCCTTATCGGCGGCGGCCTTTTCCTGATGTGGAAGGCGACGAAGGAAATTCACCACAATGTCGATCCTGAAGATCATAAGGAAGACATGGTGGGTGGAGCGGTAACGATGAATTTCGGCTCGGCTATCGGCCAGATCCTGCTACTCGACCTGGTTTTCTCGGTCGACAGTATCATCACCGCCGTTGGGATGACCCCTCACCTGCCGATCATGATTATCGCCGTGGTCGTGGCCGTCGTTGTCATGCTCATTGCTGCAACGCCGCTCGCCAACTTCATTGAGCGCAACCCGACGATTGTCATGCTGGCCTTGGCCTTCCTCATGATGATCGGCATGACGCTGATCGCCGAGGGCATGGGCTTCCATGTTCCAAAGGGATACGTCTACGCGGCAATGGCGTTCTCGGCACTGGTCGAGCTCCTGAACATGCTCGCGCGCAATGCGCGGCGCAGAAAAAAAGCCGACGCAACCGATACGCACTGATCCTGGAGCGAATTTTCATTCCCTCCTCCTTGTAAGGCCCGCCGCCCGGCGGGCCTTTTTCATTCCATGGGACACTTTTTTCGCGGAACTCCGACAAGTCGCCTTGCGTTCTCAGGCTGCCCCACCGACAAGAGTGACCAAACCGCACTCGCCCATCTGAAAGCCGACAGACAGCATGACAACAGACCAGATCCTCGCCTTTGCCGTGATCGCCGCCATGATGCTGGCTTTTATCTGGGACAAGGTGAGATATGACGTCGTCGCCTGCAGCGCGCTTCTTGTGGCCGTGGCACTGGGGGTCGTGCCCTTCGAAAAGGCGTTCTCCGGTTTTTCCGATGACATTGTCATTATCGTTGCGAGCGCATTGATCGTCAGTTCGGCGGTGGCACGCTCCGGTATCGTCGACATGACGATCAAAAAGTATTTTCCGGAAATGCACTCAAAAGGCCTGCAGCTAGCATTTCTGATGATCCTTGTCGCGGTGATGTCGGCCTTCATCAAGAACATCGGTGCGCTTGCCATCATGATGCCGGTTGCCTTCCAATTTGCCCGCAAGTCTGGAAGTCCCGTTTCCTACTACCTGATGCCAATGGCCTTCGCCGCGCTACTGGGTGGATTGATGACGCAGATCGGCACGTCTCCCAACATTGTTGTGTCACGATTGCGCGAAGAGATGACCGGCCAGAGCTTCTCGATGTTCGACTTTACGCCAGTCGGAGCGGGGCTGACGGTCATTGGCATCATCTTCCTCACGTTCGGATACCGCCTTCTACCGGTGCGAGCGCGCCAGCAGACATCGGTGGAAGACATACTAGACCAGTCTGCCTACACGGCAGAAGCGACCTTGCCCGCCGACAGCGCGTATTCTGATTCAGCGCTGCGGGAACTTCTCAAAAAGGGCGACGGCGACGTCATAGCGAGTACCATTCTGCGTGGTTCAAGACGAATTTCCCCTTTCCCTGACGTCAAGTTGAAAGCCGGCGACACTGTTCTGCTTGAAGGTAGCCCGGAAGGACTGGACCGCATTGTTTCCCAGGCGAAGCTTCAGCTTTCCGGTAAGCCGCTGACCGAAAACGGCCAGAAAACCGCCGACCTCATTTCCATGGAAGCAGTCATCAGCAATGAATCTCTGATGAGCGGCATATCTGCGCGCGAACTTGCGCTTTCCTACACGCGTGGCGTCAACCTGATTGCTGTTTCACGTCGCGGGCAGCGTGTTAGCCAGCGACTGAGCGAACTGACACTTCAGGCCGGAGACGTCATCCTTCTTCAGGGCAGTCGCAAGAATCTGCCGCAAGTTCTGCAGGAATTTTCTCTCCTGCCTCTAGCACAACGGGAAATCCTGCTTGGCACACAACGCCGTGCGTTGATCCCCGTGATAGTGCTCGCGGCAGCGATGCTTGCGGCCGGCAGCGGATTGCTACCCGTTGCGGTCGCTTTTTTTGCGGCAGCATTCCTGATGATCGTCGTTGGAGCGATCCCGCTGAGCGACGTCTACAAATCGATAGACGGGCCAATTCTCGTCATGTTGGCAGCTCTTATTCCCGTCAGTGATTCATTGCGCACCAGCGGCGCAAGTGATCTCATTGCCGAATGGCTGGGTCATGCTGCGCAGGGTATGCCTCCATTCGTGGCACTCGGCATGATCCTCCTGACGGCAATGGCCGTCACGCCGTTCCTCAACAATGCAGCGACCGTCCTTGTCATGGCCCCGATTGCCGCAGGCTTCGCTACGACGCTCGGATTTCGCCCCGAGGCCTTCCTGATGGCGGTGGCAATCGGCGCAGGATGTGATTTCCTGACCCCGATTGGCCACCAGTGCAATACGCTGGTCATGGGCCCCGGCGGATACCGCTTTAGCGACTATCCGCGCCTTGGGCTTCCTTTGTCGATCATGATCGTTATCGTTAGCATTCCCATGCTACTCTACGTTTGGCCCGTTTCCTGACCGCGGGAAATATCCTTATTTCCTTGACGCCTGCAGCATAATATGGCCTAAGCCCAAGCCGAATGGGAAACTGCAAAATGCGCTTCATTGCGCCCGTTTGCAGCCGTTCCTGCCGCATTCAACGTAAATCTTGCTGATAACTGGGCAAAACCGCCCTTATCACAGTCACGTCACGACGAGTGAATTTCATGACCACTTCCGGCGTTCGCGTCCGCATTGCCCCTTCTCCCACAGGCGAGCCGCATGTCGGCACCGCCTACATCGCCCTCTTCAACTATCTCTTCGCCCAGAAACACGGCGGCGAGTTCATTCTGCGCATCGAAGACACCGATGCAACGCGCTCTACGCGCGAGTATGAAGAGAAAGTGCTTGAAGCACTGAAATGGACCGGGCTGAAATGGTCTGAAGGTCCCGATGTCGGCGGTCCATACGGTCCTTACCGCCAGTCTGAGCGCAAGGACATGTACTGGCCCTACGCACAGGATTTGCTGGACAAGGGTCATGCCTTCCGTTGCTTCTGCACACCGGAGCGCCTCGAACAGATGCGCGAAGGACAGCGGGCCGCCGGCAAGCCGCCAAAATATGACGGTCTCTGCCTCAGCTATAGTGCCGAAGAAGTGACAAAGCGCCTCGATGCGGGCGAAAGCTCCGTCGTGCGCATGAAGATCCCGACCGAAGGCTCCTGCGACTTCACAGATGGCGTATACGGCGACGTATCGATCCCTTGGGATGCCGTCGACATGCAAGTGCTGATCAAAGCCGACGGCATGCCAACCTATCACATGGCCAACGTCATCGACGACCATCTGATGAAGATCACCCATGTTGCCCGTGGCGAAGAATGGCTGGCCTCCGTGCCGAAGCACATCCTGCTTTACCGTTATTTCGGTTGGCAGGAGCCGGTGTTCATGCATCTTTCCCTGATGCGCAATGCGGACAAGTCCAAGCTTTCCAAGCGCAAGAATCCGACATCGATTTCATATTATTCGGCTCTCGGTTACCTGCCGGAAGCATTGATGAACTTCCTTGGTCTGTTCTTCATCCAGATCGCCGAGGGCGAAGAACTTCTGACCATGGACGAACTGGCGCAGAAGTTTGATCCGGACGCGCTCTCCAAAGCGGGTGCAATTTTCGACATCCAGAAGCTCGACTGGCTGAATGGCCGCTGGCTGCGCGAAAAGCTCACGCCGGAGGAATTCATTTCCCGTTCTCTGGAATGGGCGATGGAAAATCAGCGTTTGACCGAAGGTTTGAAGCTTTCCCAGAGCCGCATCTCGAGACTGGGCGAGTTGCCGAACCTTGCAGGTTTCCTGCTTTCCAGTGATGTCGGTCTCACGCCTCAGTCCTTCGCAGGTCTCAAGAGCAAGCCCGAAGAAATCCACGAGATCCTGACGACTGTCGCCGCTGATCTCGAAAAGATGCCTGACTGGAATGTTGAAGCGATCGAGGCCGAACTGCGCGATATCGCCGAACGTACGGGCAAGAAGCTGCGCGTCGTGACGCCGCCACTGTTCGTGGCCATGTCCGGTTCGTCGCGATCATTGCCATTGTTCGATTCCATGGCGCTGCTTGGCCGCTCTGTCGTCCGCCAGCGTCTCAAGATCGCGATTGCCGTCGTGGCCTCCATGGTCGGTGCAGCCTGAGTTTCGGAAAGACAAGATAATGAACGACAAGACGACAGAAACGACAGCCCTTTCCTCTGACGCCACCGAGGTCCGTCGCCAGAAACTTGCACTGCTGCGTGAGCAGATCGGCGACGTCTACCCGGCGCACTTCCACCGGACGCTGACCAATGCGGAACTGGCGGAGAAATACGCAGATATTGAAGCAGACGTCGAAACCGGTGATACCGTCACCGTGGCTGGTCGCGTTTATTCCTCGCGTAACTCCGGAATGTTCATGGATATCCATGATGCCTCGGGCAAGGTGCAGATTTTCTCGCACAAAGATACGACCCCGGAATCTGCACGTGTGCTGCTACCAATGATCGACATTGGTGACATCATCGGCGTGACCGGCAAGGTGCGCCGCACCAAGCGCGGTGAACTGACAATCAACGCCGAAGAAATCACCATGCTCACCAAGTCGCTGCTGCCCATGCCGGAGAAGTGGCATGGCGTCTCCGATATTGAGCTGCGCTACCGCAAGCGTCACCTCGACATTCTCTCCAACGAGGAATCCAAGCTTCGCTTCCAGCAGCGTTCGAAGATCGTGTCCGGCATCCGACGTTTCATGGAAGCCGAAGGCTTCCTCGAGGTCGAAACACCGATGCTGCAGACCGTCTACGGCGGCGCGACGGCCGATCCGTTCAAAACCTTCCACAACACGCTGAAGATGGACATGTACCTGCGCATTGCGCCGGAACTGTTCCTGAAGCGCACACTGGTTTCCGGCCTTTCGGACAAGGTGTTCGAAATCAATCGCAACTTCCGCAACGAAGGCGTTTCGACCCGTCACAATCCTGAATTCACGATGATGGAGTGCTACTGGGCCTACGCGGACTACGAGGACATCATGGGCCTTGTGGAGCGTCTGTTCGAAACCCTGGCCATTGCGATCCACGGGACGACGGAAGTGGAATTCCAGGGCCAGACCATCTCCTTCAAGGGACCGTTCAAGCGCGTTCCGATGCCGGATGCCGTCAAGGAAGCGACTGGCATCGATTTCCTCGCCATAAAAACGGATGAGGAAGCCCGTGCCGCCGCCAAGGCTGCCGGTTTCGCCGTCGAGAAGGATTGGACCTGGGGCGAATGCCTTGCCTTCATCTTCGAAGAAAAGGTTGAGGGCACGCTGATCCAGCCGAGCCATGTCACCCATTTCCCGAAGGACATTTCGCCCTTTGCCAAGGAAGTGCCGGGCGAACCACGCCTCGTTGAGCGCTTCGAAAGCTATTGCAATGCCTGGGAAGTCGGCAATGCGTTCTCGGAACTTAACGATCCGGAAGAACAGCGTCGACGTATGGTCGAGCAACTCGAGCAAGCTCATGCACGTGGCGAGAAAGACAAGCAGCTCGATGACGAGTTTCTTGACGCAATCGACCAGGGTATGCCGCCTGCCGGCGGTCTCGGCATCGGTGTCGACCGTCTTATCATGCTGCTGACCAACGCTCCGTCGATCCGCGATGTGATCCTGTTCCCGGCTCGCCGCAACAAGGCGGACTGAGAACCTCGCCGTTCAGCGGTCGATAATTTGACAGAAAACTAAGCCTCTCTCCGGAGAGGCTTTTTTATTGGCTCCGGGCGACGCGCGATATGCTTTGGGATGTTGACGTCGTCGAGACAATGGCTGCCGTTAGTGGCCGGCCTTTTCCGGCGCGTTGTGTGATGGTTCCGCGGCCGGAGCATCATGATCAGCGGATTTTTCTTCCGCTGCTTGGGCCGTTGTGGCGCCTTTTCCGAAAATCAGCGTCTTGATGTAAGCGAGACTGAACATGCTCTCGCTCTCTGCAACGGGCGTCGAGGTCAAAAGCTCATCGCTGTCGGTTCCACCGTGCGCCTGTGGTGCAGGAGTTTCCCCGTGACCTTCAGATTTCGGTTCGTCATGGCCCGCCTCTGCTGGTGCTTCTCCGTGACCACCGCTGTCCTTCGCTTCGCCGTGGCCGGCGGGCTTTTTCGTACCATGGCCGGCGTCCTGCGCCTCGACCGGCGAATTGCAATCAGCGGCATCTGTCAGGCTCGCTGCCATCGCTTCGGCATCTTCAAGGGGCAGATCAATACGCAAACCATAAAACTGGCCGCTCCCGTTTGCCGGACCATCATAATAATAGGCAGAATACCGCTGGCTCTCAGTACCTTCGGGAAGCTTCGTCTGGTCGGACACAAAAACGACTTGCGCTGCGATTGCACGACCGCGCATCTCAGAGCGCAGTTGTGGCCCATCCCTGTCGAGAACGGACACCTGGACAAGGTCAGGTTTCTGTTTGTCGTAGACGGCCTTTGCGACGCGCAGCGCCGTCTTCACGCGCTCCGTTCCGTCGCCACCTTGCGTGCGCACGAATTTTCGAACCCAAAGTGAGCCGTTTTTCTTGATGTTGACAGTCTGAACAACGTCGCAGGTCAACCCGTTGACGGAAGCATAGGACGGACCAAACAACCGTTCGCTGCCGATCAACACGGCAGCAGAACCGGTCGCGCCCGCAAGGAGCAGGATACCGCCTCCAATCAAAACGAGTTTGCGCGAAAACCGCACTCGTTTGAATACAGCCTTCACACGCGACATCCCGACATTCATTACCCCGTCAATCGCCCTCGTCCCGGACGGTGGCTCGACGAAGGAGGAACACACGCGGGACGCAAAATGCCGACTGCGAATCGTGCGTCAGCCATCCGATACTGACCTCTTCTCCTTGAAAAAAGTTTAATTGCCAGGGCCGCGTCGGGGCAAAAATGCGTCGTTTCCGGACATTCATAAATTGCGAATGATTTGCAATAGCATTGACAAGGCTGTTTTTATGCCAGATGGTGTTGCGAATTAATCGCAACAAGTGATCGGTGAATGACGTGACGTTTCAAATTATCAGGCATGCTGTTTTCGCTCTCGCACTTTCTCTGCCCGGCGCAGCTCTTGCCGCCGAAAAACCAACGGTGGTTACCACCTTCACGATCATTGCCGACATGGCACGCAATGTTGCAGGCGACGCAGCCGATGTCGAAAGCATCACCAAACCCGGTGCTGAGATTCACAACTATCAGCCGACACCACGGGATATCCTGAAAGCCCGCAAAGCCGACCTCGTGTTGCGCAACGGGCTAAATCTGGAATTGTGGTTCGAAAAGTTCCTCGCCAACCTTTCCGGCGTTCCGAGCGTCACAGTTACGGATGGCATCGAGCCGATGTCGATCAGTGGCGGCGCTTATGAGGGGAAGCCGAATCCGCACGCCTGGATGTCGCCGGATAACGCATTGATCTACGTTGAAAATATCCGAAAGGGCCTGACCGAGATCGACCCTGCCAATGCTCAGGTTTACGCAACCAACGCAAAAACCTACTCCGACAAAATCAGAGCGACCATCGAGCCAATCCGTGAAGAGCTTTCTTCTCTGCCTGAAGACAAGCGCTGGCTGGTTACAAGCGAGGGCGCTTTTTCGTACCTCGCTCGCGATTTCGGCCTGAAGGAACTTTATCTCTGGCCGGTCAATGCCGATAGCCAAGGCACGCCACAACAGGTTCGCGGCGTTATCGACGCGATGCGCGAACACGCCATTCATGTCATCTTCAGCGAGAGCACGGTGTCCGCCGATCCAGCCAAACAAGTGGCCAAAGAAACCGGTGCCACCTACGGGGGCGTGCTTTACGTCGACTCGTTGAGCGAGACCGACGGCCCCGTTCCGACCTATCTCGATCTTCTGCGGGTAACGAGCGACACCATTGCCAAAGGCCTGTCGTCATGAGGATGGGCAACAAGCGTAATGACGGCGGCCTTTCCGTTCAAAATGCGACGGTAACCTATCGTAACGGCCATACCGCGTTAAGGAATGCCAGCTTTTCCATTCCACGCGGCACGATCACCGCGCTGGTCGGCGTTAATGGTGCGGGCAAGTCGACGATCTTCAAGGCGATCATGGGTTTCGTACCCCTGGCAGCCGGCGAGGTATCGATTTTTGACCAGCCAGTTCGCGACGCGCTCCGAAAAAATCTCGTTGCCTATGTACCGCAGGCAGAGGAAGTCGACTGGAGCTTTCCGGTGCTGGTGGAAGACGTGGTGATGATGGGCCGCTATGGCCACATGAACTTCTTGCGTATCCCATCCCGGCGCGACCACCAGATGGTTGAAGAGGCGCTGACACGCGTCAACATGCTGGACTACCGCAAGCGTCAAATCGGTGAGCTTTCCGGCGGCCAGAAGAAGCGGGTCTTTCTGGCCCGAGCGCTCGCGCAGGAAGGCCAGGTCATTCTTCTCGATGAGCCGTTTACCGGTGTCGACGTTACAACAGAAGAACAGATCATCGCCCTCTTGAAGGCATTGCGCGATGAAGGGCGGATCATGCTGGTTTCCACCCATAATCTGGGCAGTGTTCCTGAGTTCTGTGATCGCGCCGTATTTGTGAAGGGTACGGTGCTGGCATCTGGCAAGACGGCAGATACCTTTACCGAGGAGAACCTTCAGAAAGCCTTTGGCGGAAGTCTGCGGCATTTCATACTTGGGGGCAAGGATCTGCACGACGATGCCGATCCGCGTCGTCTGAAAGTCATTACCGATGATGAACGGCCTTTCGTGATCTATGGCAAGAATGGGAGTAACGGCGAGAAGACGTCAGATCGCAACCCAGGAGACAGAACACCAAGTGACAGTACAATGGAGAAGAGTGATGATCGACACTCTTCTTGAGCCATTTACATATGGCTACATGCTGAACGCCATCTGGGTCAGCGCGCTTGTGGGCGGGGTATGTGGTTTTCTGTCCGCCTATCTCATGCTGAAAGGCTGGTCGTTGATTGGCGACGCGCTCTCACACGCCATCGTCCCGGGTGTAGCAGGCGCTTATATGCTCGGCCTTCCCTTTTCTCTTGGCGCATTTTTGTCAGGTGGACTGGCGGCTGGCGCCATGCTGTTTTTAAACCAGAAGACGCGTCTGAAAGAAGATGCGATCATCGGGTTGATTTTTACATCGTTTTTCGGCCTTGGCCTGTTCATGGTCTCGCTCTCGCCAACCTCCATCAACATTCAGACCATTGTTCTCGGCAACATTCTGGCAATCACGGCCGAGGATACACTTCAGCTCGCATTGATCGGCGGCATCAGTCTTTTGGTTCTCGCACTCAAATGGCGGGATTTCATGGTTGTATTCTTCGATGAAAACCATGCCCGCACCATTGGGCTGCGACCCGAAGTCCTCAAGGTCATATTCTTCACGCTTCTTGCAGCCTCTACCGTTGCCGCATTACAGACTGTCGGTGCGTTTCTGGTGGTTGCAATGGTTGTCACCCCTGGCGCCACCGCCTACCTCCTGACCGATCGCTTCGAACGGTTGATCCTGATGAGCCTCATCATCGGGGCGGCAACAAGTTTCACCGGTGCCTATCTCAGCTACTTCCTGAATGGCGCAACCGGCGGCGTCATCGTCGTGCTTCAAACCGCGATATTCCTCACCGCCTTTGTCTTCGCTCCCAAGCATGGGCTCCTCGCAGCAAGGGCCAGAGCCAGGGAAGCGCTGGAGGACGTGCAATGAGCGAATATCTCGAGCTGGCGATTCTTCCGTTCCAGCTACCCTTTATGCAATACGCGTTCATCATCACCCTGATGATCGCAATACCCATGGCGATGCTGTCCTGCCTTCTCGTTCTGAAGGGTTGGTCATTGATGGGAGACGCGGTCTCGCACGCCGTCCTTCCCGGCGTGGTTATCGCCTACATTGTTGGCATTCCGCTTTCCATCGGCGCTTTCATCGCCGGCATGATTTGCGCTCTCGGCACCGGCTTCATCAAGGAAAACAGTCGCATCAAGGAAGATACCGTGCTCGGGATTGTTTTTTCCGGCATGTTTGGTCTCGGCCTGGTGCTCTACGTGAAGGTACAGAGCGACGTCCATCTCGATCATATTCTTTTTGGTGACATGCTCGGAATATCCGTCGCAGACATGATCGAAACGGGTGTGATTGCGCTGCTCGCCACCTTGTTTCTGGGGGTTCTGCGCAAGGACCTGCTGGTTAACGCCTTCGATGCGCAACATGCAAGAGCGATTGGCCTACCCGTCCGTCTGCTGCATTACGGTCTGCTGATGGTACTTTCGCTGACTGTGGTGGGTGCACTGAAAGCCGTCGGTATTATCCTGTCGGTCGCCATGCTCGTTGCACCGGGAGCAATCGCTTTTCTGCTCACCAGACGATTTGCTTCCATGCTGCTGGTGGCCATTTCGGTCGCGGTTGTCGCATCGCTTGCAGGAATATGGCTGAGCTTCCTGATTGACAGCGCGCCTGCACCGACAATCGTCCTTTTCATGAGCCTGTTTTTCGTTGCGACCTTCATTCGCACGACGATCAAGGCTCGACAGACAGATGTGGAAAATCGACAGATGAACTAAACGAACCTTTTTTCGTAAGTCGCGGAACATTTTCGCCTTTTGCGCGTCAATTCCACGGGCCTTCGGCAAAGTTGCAGGCCCGGCAAACCTGAGCGAAAGGTGAGACGCCATGCTGAAATGGGCCCTTATTTTCTTTATTATTTCTCTCGTCGCGGGCGTTTTCGGTTTTACCGGCATCTCCGCTGCGGCTGCGGGCGTTGCACGCATCCTGTTCTTTATCGCTGTGGTGATCTTCCTGGTGTTCCTGGTGCTTGCCCTGATGGCTGGCAGCGCCGTGGTTTAACCGGACACGGCAATTAAAAAAAGCGACCGGCATCGGCCGGTCGCTTCTCCTCTCTCCCGTATAACTTGTCGTCAGCCGGTCCAACCCCCGTCAATGACATGGGCTTGGCCTGTCGTGAAACCAGCCTCGTCCGACGCAAGATAGGTGACAAGTGCAGCGATCTCTTCTGCAGTCGCAATCCGTCCCATCGGCTGGCGCGCGATGAAGTCGGCAAGAGCCTGTTCATAGTTACCCGTGGCGCGCAGACGATCATGCAGCGACGGGCTGTCGACAGTGCCGGGGCAGATCGCATTGCATCTGACGCCCTTGGTGACATAGTCCGCAGCGATCGCCTTCGTAAGCCCAATGACGGCAGCCTTCGACGCGGTATAGGCAAAACGGTTGGGAACGCCTTTAACGCTGGACGCAACTGACGACATATTCACGATCGCACCCTTACCCTTTGCCAGCATACCAGGAAGGAACGCACGGCACGTGCGGTACATGGCCTTGGCGTTAAGATCGAAGGAGAAATCCCAGTCCTTTTCCTCGCAGTCGAGGATGGTTCCTGCGTGGACGAACCCGGCGCAGTTAAACAGGACATCCGCCGTGCCGACCTCAGCAGCAAAAGCCTTGACCGCATCACCGTCCAACACGTTCAGGACGCGAGTTTCTGCGCCTTTCAGCGTCGAGAGGGCCTGCTCGTTTATATCTGTCGCAATGACGCGACCGCCGAGTGAAACAAAACGTTCGGCCGCTGCGCGACCGATGCCCTGACCAGCCGCGGTAATGACCACTGTCCGGCCGCTAAAATCCTGCACCATGAAAACCTCCACTTTGGCCAGCGCGTATGGTCACTGGCCGCAAATCCGCTTGATCTCAAATATGGATCGACAATTCATATGTAAACGGGGTATTCATATGCCGTCAAGCAAACAAGCGCGACCCGCCGGGATCGTCGGATATGTTTGCTGTTGTCATGAACCATTCACCGAGACACGACCGAGGCCAGATGACCGAAGAGGACAGCGAAAGGTATCGCGCACCCGCGCTCGACAAGGGGCTCGACATTCTCGAGCTGCTGGCGCGTACCGATGGTGGATTGACGCAGATCGAAATCGCCAAGGCGATCGGCAAAAGCCCTAACGAATTCTACCGTATGCTGGACCGCCTGGTGCGACGCGGATACGTTCAGCGTCAGGAGGGTGACCGCTTTTCTCTGACGCTGAAACTGTTCGGGCTGGCACATTTCCACGCACCCGTCCGGCGACTGGTTTCATTCGCCGCTCCCCTCATGCGCGACTTTTCCCAGAAAGCGGGCCAGGCCTGCCACCTCGCCGTCTACGACCGCGGCAGCGTTGTGGTGATCGCTCAACAGGAATCGTCTACCTATTGGGCCATGTCGATACGCGTCGGCGCACAAATGAGCCTCTTTCATACGGGATCGGGACTCGTTCTGCTCGCATTCCAGACGCAAGGCCAGCGAGACATCATGATCGCCGAGCAATTGCGAGGCGGAAGCGAGGCCATGCCTGAAGGCCTTAAGGAACGGCTCCTCAGGGTACGGGATAGCGGTTATGAATCCATGGATAGCTTGCAGACCGCGGGGGTGCGGAATATTTCTGCTCCCGTCCTGACACTCGACGGGACCGCTCTTGCGGTCGTGACGTGCCCTTATATCACCACGCTCGGCGGCCCTGCTCCCTCCAGAGAAGATTGCGAAGCGCTGATAAGAGACACGGCAAGGCGGATTTCCGAGGTGGTCGCGGGCGAACAAGGCGCCTGACGGCCACACAAAAAAAGAAGGCGCAACCGGCAGGGGTCCGGCAGCGCCTTCAATGACTGGAGATTTATAAGAGAGAAACGCTTTAACCAGGCAAAGCGTTCCCTTTTTTTGATCAAGCAGCAGCCAGAGCCAGTTCCTTGCGGACCATCTCGCGCAGCGTCACGAGATCCTTGGCGAACAGACGGATACCTTCCGAAAGCTTTTCAGTGGCCATTGCATCTTCGTTCAGCGCCCAGCGGAATGCCTTCTCGTCGAGAGACTTAAAGGGCTCCGGCTTGATGTTTTCAGGCGAGAGCTTGCGCTCAAGCGTGCCGGTATCCTTATCCAGCTCTTCGAGCAGGGCCGGGCTGATCGTCAGACGATCGCAACCGGCAAGCGCTTCAATTTCGCCGACGTTACGGAAAGAGGCACCCATGACGACAGTCTTGATGTCGTTGGCCTTGTAGTAGTTGTAGATACTGCGAACAGAAACAACACCCGGATCGGTTTCGGCCGTGTAATTTTCACCGGTCGACTTCTTGTACCAGTCGAGGATACGGCCGACGAACGGGGAGATCAGGAATGCCTTGGCTTCAGCGCAGGCGATCGCCTGGGCCTGGGAGAAGAGAAGCGTCAGGTTGCAGTCGATGCCTTCGGACTGAAGGACTTCAGCAGCCTTGATCCCTTCCCACGTGGAAGCAAGCTTGATGAGGATACGTTCGCGCTCGATGCCGCGCTCCTTGTAGGCCGCAATGATCTGACGCGCCTTGGCAATGGAGGCTTCGGTATCGAATGACAGGTCAGCGTCGACTTCCGTCGAAACGCGTCCAGGCACTAGCCCGGCAAGAGCGGCCCCAACAGAGATGGCGAGACGGTCAGCAACGGCGCCAACAACAGCGCCGGATTGTCCGCCCTGCTTGCGACCCCATGCAACGGCTTCTTTCACCGCGTCCGCAAAGACCGGTGTACCCAAAGCCTTCAAAACGATGGTCGGGTTTGTGGTGCAGTCGACCGGCTTCAGACGGGCAACAGCTTCAATGTCGCCGGTATCGGCAACGACGGTGGTGATGGCGCGGAGTTGTTCGAGTTTAGACGTCATACCGAGTGATCCTTCATGATCTTTCTAAGACTGATTCAGCCGTCTTTTCGTTCTCGCACTTATGTGCGCCCAAGGCCGAAACCACGGTTCTTACCGGTCTCGACTATCGCAAGCTGCGGGGCTGGAAGTCAAGACATTTGCGCATCGCAATTGACATAAGTTTCACGCCTGCGATACTCGCCCCCTATCCCAGACCCAGTGCAGACAATGGCGGAAACCGTGGCGAAACTGAGAAGAGAAACCCATACAGCCTATTCGGAAGCCGCCTCCCTACGCCTTCGTGCGGCGTGGCTCTATTATAATCAGGGAATGACGCAAAAAGATGTCGCGGAAAGGCTCGGTATCAGCCGTTCCACGGTTATCCGGTTGCTTGACGAGGCTATGAAGCGATCTGAGGTTCAGATCTGGATCAATGAAGGCATTGAAGACTTCGTAGAACTCGCGAGTAGCCTGGAGGCGGCATATGGTCTCGATGAGGCGGTCATCGTCCCCTCCTCCGGCAAGGCGACGGCAGACGGCACCGCAAAATCCGTAGGACTTGCGCTCGGACAGTTTCTCTCTGAAGTCGTGCCGAACGATGCCACGATCGGCGTCGGCTGGGGCCGAACGATGACGGCCTCGCTTTCGAGCTTTCGCCCACCACGTCGTGAAAATTGCAAAGTGGTCTCACTCCTTGGCGGCATCGTTGCCGTGCACCAGACAAACCCGCTGGACTATACTTGGCGGCTGGCAAGTGCTCTCGGAGCCGAATGTTACATGTTCCTGGCACCGCTTCTGGTCGATTCCGTCGCGACCAAACGGGCACTGATCGAAAAATGCGGCCTTGCGACGCTCTACGATCTTGCCGAAACCCTTGACCTCGCGATCGTCTCCTGCGGTGACATCGGGCCCCATTCGACCTCGCTTTCCGAAGGTTTCATCTCGAGGGAGACGTTGCAGGAACTGATCGACGCTGGCTGCGTCTGCGACACCATGTTCAATTTTATCGACGCAGAAGGTCGCTCTGTCGACCACCCGATCAATGAACGCGCCATGGCGATCGATCTCGACACCCTGCGCAAGGCAAAACACATCGTGCTTGCGTCAGGTGGCGCACACCGAGCCATCGCCATTCGCGCAACGATAAAACGCATCGGATGCAACACGTTGATTACGGATGAGGCAGCTGCAACAGCCCTTCTTCAGCTCGCACAGTCCACCCCCACCCCCGCGTAGAGACTGGCACGTCGAAACGGCAGCGTTTGATTACACCTTGCCCGTTTCCCAGCCAAGCATTGCGCGTTTACGCGTCAGCCCCCAATGGTAGCCGGTAAGTGCGCCGCTTTTGCCAACGGCGCGATGGCACGGCACCACGAAGGAAACAGGGTTGGCACCAACCGCGGCCCCAACAGCGCGAGAGGCTGTCGGCTGACCGATATCGCAAGCGATATCCGAGTAAGTAACGGCGCGACCCATGGGTATCTTAAGTAAGCTTTCCCATACACGAACCTGAAAATCGGTCCCAAGCAGCACAACACGCAGTGGGCGGTCGGCATTCCACAATGCTGGCTCGAAGATACGGACGGCGTAAGGCGTTGTCGCCTCGCGATCCTCGACGTACTCCGCATTTGGCCAGCGACGCGCCATATCTTCAAAACAGGCACGTTCTTCGCCGGGATCGGCGAAGGCACAGCCCGCAAGCCCACGCTCGGTAATCATCACGAGGGCAAGACCAAATGGCGACGCATGGAATCCGAAACGGATCGTCAATCCGTTACCTTTAGCCTTCCACTCTCCCGGCGACATGGCCTCATGGGTGACGAACAGATCGTGCAGGCGCCCAGGGCCCGACATGCCGACTTCAATCGAGGTTTCGAGAAGCGGTAAATCTTCTTCTCTCAACAGTCGTTTGGCGTGGTCAAGCGTTACAGCTTGCAGGAATGCTTTTGGGGAAAGACCAGCCCAACGCGTGAACGTTTTCTGTAATTGCGTTGGCGATTGACCAAGTTTTGCGGCGATATGGTCCAGTGACGGCTGATCGCGATAATCCAGCGTCAGGATTTCAATCACCTGACGTACGGTTTCGTAATCCGACCCGACTGGTGTGATATCTTCTTTCAACGTGATATTGGCGTTCATCGCTTGTCTCCTTGGCCGACAAGAAAACCACGCAATTGCCCGTCTCTCCACCCGTTTCTTGCCGAACAGCCTCACAAGACACCACGGCTGTGGAAAACCGACCGTCGTATCCGCCTCTACGAAAACCGTGGCTCGACCATCAAATCTAGCGACGCGCTTTTGCCAGCGCATTGCCGAAGGCCTTGGCGAAACTCTCACGATCATCGGGGTTGAGAAATGAGCCTATATCGGTTGCTTTGCCTTCGCCCGTGACATGCATGGAAAGAATGCCGATCTCTTCATGTCGCCGCACACGAAAACGCGCCCAGAATGGATTGAAGCGATGCTCAATCATGCGACCGGCAGGTGAGAACTTCCGAATGGACAGGCTGGAGCGTGAGACACTGACTTCCTCACGTGCGTCGGCAGCCCGATAATTGGCGCGGAAAGCCCAATAGAGCAGGAGAAAATCCACGCCGAAAAACAGTCCAACCGGCCAGGCACCTGTCGTGAGAAAGAAAATACCGTAGACGAAACAAACAAGGCCAGACACTGCAAGCAACATCCGGAACCCCTTGCGTCCGAGTGATCGGTACGGGACAAGTTCAGCAGCGAAAATCGGCTTGTCTTCAGGCGTATCCACGTTGTTTCCTCAAGGGCCTCTGGATATAGATGACCCATGACAGTTGCCAGAAAACGATCCAGCACCCAAACGCCTAAAAAGTCAAATGCGGCTGCAGGCCGCAATTCTCGGCGCGTGAAAACGCTCTACTCAAAAGAAGAGCTGACCGAAATCTTCCGCCGCTTTTCAATCCAGCGGCCGGAGCCGAAAGGTGAGTTGGAACATACCAATCCATTCACGTTGCTGGTCGCAGTGGCTCTGTCGGCGCAAGCAACCGATGTTGGGGTCAACCGTGCAACACGCGCCTTGTTCAAGATTGCCGACACGCCAGAGAAAATGCTTGAACTTGGCGAAGAGCGGCTTATCGACCATATCAAAACCATCGGGCTTTACCGCAACAAGGCCAAGAACGTCATTGCTCTGTCTCGGATGCTGATCGACAACTATGGTGGTTCTGTACCCAAAAGCCGCGATGAATTGGTGACGCTGCCCGGCGTTGGTCGCAAGACCGCCAATGTCGTGATGTCCATGGCCTTCGGCATTCCTACGCTGGCTGTGGACACCCACGTTTTTCGTATTGCCAACCGGCTCTGTCTTGCGCCGGGGAAAACCCCGGACGAAGTTGAGGACCGGCTGGTAAGGATCATTCCAGAACCCTACCTGTTCCACGCCCATCACTGGCTGATCCTGCACGGACGATATTGCTGCAAAGCACGCAAGCCGGAATGCGAAAGATGCGTGATCGCCGATATTTGCAAGTCACCGGAAAAGACCTTCGACATCCCTGCTCCACTCGTTGAGCTGCCGGCCCAGCTTTTCGGCGCATCCAGTGGCGAATGAGGCGACACAACAAAAGGAAGGCCGCGTCTCGCGACGAGACGTCAAAGGCCCCGGCTACCTTGCAAAAATAGATCCCGTTCGTCTTGTTGGGGACGTCACAGCTTTATGAAGATGAACCATCATTGAGGCGGCGAAAAGCGGCGTCAGCAGGTTAAGGAACGGCACCGCCAGAAATCCGGCAATCACCATCCCGGCCATGAGGACGGTCGTCCGATGTTTGGCGCGCAGAGCCCTTGCTTCTGCCGGTGGGTGAAAACGCATGGCTGCGAATTCGAAAAATTCCCGTCCGAGAAGATAACCGTTCACCAGGAAGAACGCGATGAGATTGACGCCCGGGACCAGCAGGAGGAATAATGCAACGATGTTACCGGCAATAATGACTCCGAAGAACTTGACCGACGACAACATCGCTTCGCCCAGCGGCAACGCATGGCCTGGCCGATCATCCGGATAATCTCTCTTTTCGACAACCTCAGCAACATCGTCGAGAAACAGTCCCGCGATAATGGCCGTTACCGGCGATATCAAAAGCGCGAGCGCAAGGGCCAGCCCAATACCCGCCAGAATGGCGAAAACAAAGGTAAGCCATCCGGCCCAATCGGGGATACCGGGAATCAGCGTATCCACCCAGGGTAGAGCGAAATAGATAAAGACGGATCGGATGGTAAACCAGAGGGCAACCAGCACCAGAAGGGTGATCCCAAGCACCTTCCAAAAGACGGATCGCGTTTCGGCAGCGAAAAGATTGCCAAAAGCCCGCCTCGCAGCATCCAGTATCATTAATTGCTCCCGATCTGGGCGTCACAAGCCCCATTTCATCCAAAACAACAGATAGGAAAGCCCGTCGTCTTCAACAAGGAGAACACCGAACGGCAAGCCTTCGAAATAAAATCGAGGATGGAATTTTGCTTGAATAAAAGCCCCCGCTAAAATATAATAAACAACCCATAATAAATTATATTTCGGTCCACGGGAGGACATGACCGAAACAGCTAGCTCGTCACCATGAAATAGCGTCCTGTCCGGCTTTTCCAGCCGGCAGCCTTACAAACATAACATCGTCCATTAAACACGAATGAATGAGGCGTTGGTGGAAAAGCTGCTACTCAATTTGACACGTGCCATGAAAGGCGGGACACCGTCCGAACGCAAGATCGCCAAATATCTGATTGAGCACCTGGACGAATTACCCTTTGAAACGGCCGCAACGCTCGCCGCCAAACTAGGCTTGAGCCCCATGACAGTCGGTCGCTTTCTGCGATCGCTCGGATATCGCCAGTTCAGCGACATCCGCGCCGATCTCAGGCAAGCGGAGGAAACGGCTGGCGCTGAGCGTGTCCCGACAAAGGAAAATGAACAAAGCCATACGAACCCATTTTCTCAATTGTTACTGCAACAAATACAGGCCGTTCAGACCGCTTTCGACATGACATCGCAACCGGTCTGGCGACTTGCCATGAACGAGATTGCAGCCGCGCCTCAGGTCTTTCTTGCTCCCTCGTCAGAAGGGTCAGGCGCCGGCCGATATTTTCATGGACGCATGCTGGAATATCGCAAAAACGTTCATTACCTCAGCAGCGACAGTTCTGCCTACGTGTCACTTTGGGATTCCGACCCACGCAGCACCCTGCTCATCATGATGGATGGCGGCGGTAACTTGGCAACATTGCAGCGGCTTTCAACCACCGCACGCAAAAGCGGATATCGAACGCTGCTGATTACGACCCGCTTCTATGAGTGGGGTCCGGAAAGCGCCGACATCTGTCTCGCCATGCCGCTTGTTCCAAGTGGCGGACAAGGTCTGCTTCAACTCGTTTCATTGATGGAGTTTGCACTGTGCACATTGGCGGCAAACGCCGACGAGGTGTGCAAGGCCCGGCTGAAAAACCTGACGAGCCTGAAGCGCGCGCTCAGCGCCTGACGTGGCTCAAAGGCTTTCCAGTTCCTGCCTGTGACGATGCATGGCAAGAAAACGACGGTAATCCCTGTCGTAGCCCTTCGCTGCGGACGCGCTCACTGGAACCTCGTCTCCGCCCGGATACATCGCAGCGCCCGCTGCTGCCAGGCCATCGTAGACATGGCCGGCCGATGCCGCCGTCATTGCCGTTCCGAGCAGGACGGCGTCGGCAGTTTTGGGAACAACGATGCGCTTCCCGGTAACGTCAGCATAAAGCTCAATCAGGAGCGGATTTTTCACATGTCCACCGGTCACATGAAGTGTCTCGATCACGTAGCCGAAACCTTCCATCGTATCGAGAACGTGGCGTGCTCCGAGAGCTATCGCGACCGCCGTTCGCCAGTAAAGCCGACACAGATTGTCGAAGGAGGTATCGAGCGTTAGGCCACTAATGACACCCACCGCATGAGGATCGGCCAAGGGGGACCGGTTGCCGTGGAAATCGGGCAAGACATGCAGCCGATCGGCGAAACTATCGCCTTCTCGGGCACGCAACTCCATGACACGGCTGACGATCCGACCGTGCAATTGCGAATTTGGTTCGCCACCTGCAGCATGCATCCGGACGATATGATCGAGAAGCGCGCCTGTAGCAGACTGGCCGCCCTCGACCAGCCAGTGATCGGGCAATACCGCTTGCCAATAAGGGCCCCACAGGCTCTGTCCAGGCATCTGCTCTTCGGACAAAGCGACAAGGCAGCTTGAGGTGCCGGCAATCAGCGCCACGTGTCTGCCAACATCCGATTGAAGAGAACCGCCGAGCGCGCCAAGCGCACCGGCATAGGCATCTATCATGCCTGCCGCGACGTGGCACTGGCAGTCAAGACCAAGTTCGGCGGCAGCATCCGGCGTCAGGGTGCCCATGCTGCCACCCGGCTGAACCGTGAGTTCAGGCAGGCCTGCCCGTTCAACGAGATCGGATAACCCAGCCATAGCAAGATAATCTGCCTGCCAGCCAGTTTTCTCCTGCGCCAGAAAATTCCATTTCGCTGTCAACGTACAATTGGAACGCTGGGCCGATCCAGTCGCCTTCCAGGTCAGGAAGTCAGCCAGATCAAAAGCATAGCCCATCCGTGACCAACTCTCTGGCATATGCTTTTTCAGCCACATCAGTTTCGGCATCTGCATTTCCGGAGACATGCTCTTTCCGGCAAAATCCAGAACCCGGTGCCTGCTATCGGTGAGAAAGTCCGCCTCTCCTATGGCCCGATGATCAAGCCATACAATTGTGTCGAACCGATCTTCACCTGTTGTCGACACGGATACTGGCTGGCCATCACGCCCGCGTACCACCAATGAACAGGTCGCGTCGAAGCCGATTGCAGCAACGCTTTCAGCCGAAACCGCAGCGTCGACGAGAGCTGCACGAACCGCTTTACAGACCGCATCCCATATGTCCGTGGAGTCATGCTCGGCATGGTTTTCCAGCGGTCGGATCATGACGATTGGATGTGTCGCACGCGCAAGCAGCCTACCGGCCGGATCAAAAATGCCGGCACGTGCGCTGCCCGTACCGACATCGACAGCGACGAGATTATGACGCATCAGGTTTCGGTTTCCATCCCTCGCGCGACGACCGTAGACCAGGAGATGGTATTGTTCGCGTCAGAGCGCACCACGTTCCACCTGCTTGCCAGAGCCAACCCGCCCCAAACAACCGTCGACAAGTTGGACCAAATCCGGCATCGCGTCAAACACTGCATCTGCGCCGAGCCCAGCAATTTTTTCCCGAAAGGCGGGAAAACGTGCATGCGAACCGCCCGTGAAAGCAAAGACGGTCATTCCTGCCGCTTTTGCCGCGGCGATACCTGCCGGGCTGTCCTCGATGACGATGCAGTGACCTGGGTTGGCACCCATCTCACGCGCGGCATGTAAAAAAAGATCAGGGGCTGGCTTGCCGTTCTTCACCATGGTGGCGCTAAAAATATGCGGTTCAAACCGGTCGAGAATTCCCGTCAGACCAAGGGAATAGCGGATACGCTCCGGCTGACTGGACGAGGCAACACAGCGCGGCGCAGACAATCTGTCCAACGTCTCGGCAATGCCGGAGATCGGCTGTAACTCAGTCCGAAACCGTTCGAACAGTGTTGCGCGCATGTGATCGAGAAAATCGATGTCCGTTTCGATGCCGTAATCATCAAACAAAGTCGCCGTCATGCTCGATACGCTTCGTCCGAGGAACCGGTTATAGGCCTCCTCCTCTCCCATCTCCACGCCGAGATGGAAAAGCATGTCGAGCAGGACTGCGATGGAAACAGGCTCGCTATCGACGAGAACGCCGTCGCAATCGAAAATCAGCAGAGGTTCGTTCCCGTCGCACATTTGCATCACGTCTCGGCCAGCTTGCCGTCCAGATAAAGTTGCAGCGTCTTGGCGGTGCCATCTTTCCACAGCGTCGCCAACGCGTGGGCGAAGCGTTTACGGAAAAGCTCCGATTCGGCAACCTCACCGAAGATGTCACGCAAGGCGAGAAACGCCATCGGATCGTCCTTCGCTTTGATGGCTGCTGCCTGAAGCCGTTCGGCGCTGGCGTCATTGAACACAATCTGTTTGCCGCTGTCGGACGTTCCGTAGAAGTATCGGCACCAGAGCGCGGAAACGAGAGACAGCCCGACGATGTCCTGGCCCGAGGCCAGACGGTCAGCCGTGGATGGCAGGATGAATTTCGGTTGGCGGTTGGAGCCATCCTGCGCAAGACGCGGAATAGTGTCCCCGATCTTCGGATTGAGGAAGCGACGTTCGATCAGATCGAAATATTCGTTCAGGTCGGTGTCTGGCACAGGCGGAATGATCGGGATGATTTCGTCTTTTTCAAGCTTGGCGAGAAACGAACGGATGAGCGGGTGCTCCATCGCTTCGTGTACGAAATGGACATCGAGAAGAGCAGCGGGATAAGCGATCGCCGCGTGACCGCCGTTGAGGATGCGGATTTTCATATGCTCGTAGGGTGCGACATCGGACACGAACTGGACCCCTGCCTTTTCAAGCGCCGGTCGACCTGAAGGAAACTTGTCCTCCATCACCCATTGCTTGAACTCTTCGCAAAAGACCGGCCAATTGTCCTCGATACCGAATTCGTCGCGGGCTATGTTGCGCTCACGCTCACCTGTTGCAGGCGTTATGCGGTCAACCATGGAGTTCGGGAACGAGACATTCTCGCCAATCCAGGTGGCAAAGGCAGGATCGGAGAGCGCCGCAAGCCCGACAACAGCGTTTTTCGTAACCTTGCCGTTATGAGGAATGTTGTCGCAGGACATGATCGTAAATGGCTGGATGCCCTTGTCGCGGCGGGCTTTCAATCCCGCGACGATCAATCCGAACACCGTCTTCGGTGACGACGGGCTGTTTGCATCTCCGACAATTGCGGGATGGGAGGGATTGAAGTCCCCAGATGCATCAATGAAATAACCGCCTTCGGTGATGGTCATCGAAACGATCCGGATCTTTGGATCGGACAGCGCCTCGATCGTGGTCTGCGCAACCCCCACCGGCAGGATGTCGATCATTGGCCCCGTGACGCGGGCGCCGGTGCGATTGTTGTCCTGCTCCACAACAGTGGTCAGGAAATCCTGGGCAGCAAGCTTCTCACGCATCAACTCATCGGAAGGCAAAACACCGGCTCCAACGATCGCAAAATCCTGGTCGGCCCCCATGTTGAAGAGGTCATCAAGATAGACCGCCTGATGGGCACGATGAAAATTGCCGACACCAAAGTGCACGATCCCGGCACTGAGATCAGAACGGGAATAGGCCGGAACCGATGCCGTTTTTTTGGCTTCATCGAGTGTTGCAAGTGAGAGTTTGCATGTCATGTGACGATCCTCAAAAGGGAAACGTTGTTCGTGCCAACAGGAGAATGCTTGTGCATTCTGCAATCAGCTCATCCAGTTGCCGCCATCCACGTTGTAAGTCTGGGCGACGATGTATTCGGCTTCTGTAGAGGCGAGGAAAATCGCCATGCCGGTCAGATCTTCAGCGCGGCCCATGCGGCCAAACGGTACCGCCTCACCAACAAGCTTCTTCTTTTCGCCGCGCGGGCGGTTTTCGTATTTTGCGAAGAGGGCATCGACACCGTCCCAATGCTCGCCATCCACCACGCCGGGTGCGATCGCGTTGACATTGATGCCGTGTTTGATGAGATCCAGTCCGGCTGACTGCGTCAGACTGATGACGGCGGCTTTGGTGGCACAATAAACGGCGACGAGGGCTTCACCGCGGCGACCAGCCTGGCTGGCCATGTTGATGATCTTGCCGCCGTTGCCGCGCTCAATCATCGACTTCGCCGCTGACTGCATCATGAAGAGCGTGCCTGAAACGTTGATGGAGAACAGTCGATCGTAGCTGTCGCGCGATATCTCAACGATAGGTGCCAGATCAAACAGTGCAGCGTTGTTCACGAGAATGTCGATGCCACCTTGTCGGCTTTCCACAGTCCGGATTGCAGTATCGATCGAATGCTGCTTCGTGACGTCGAGCTCTACCGCATAGGCATTCTCGCCGATCTCATTGGCTGTTTTTGCAGCGCGCTCGAAATTGATGTCGGCAATTGCAACCGTCGCGCCTTCCCGCACATAGGCTTCGGCAAATGCGCGACCGATGCCGCGGGCCGACCCTGTGATGAGGGCCGACTTGCCGTTCAGACGTCCACTCATAATGCGACGCCTTTTTCATTGAAGCGATGGATCTTGGTCTCGTCTGGCGAAATGAAAACCGTGTCACCATGCTTGCAGGCAAATTCGCCATCGGCGCGCGCTGTGACCGGACCGATGCCATCTACGTCGAGGTGCAGGAAAGTGTCGGAGCCGAGATGTTCGGCAACGGTAACAGTACCCCGCCATACTCCATTTTCCTTGGAAAGCGAAAGATGCTCGGGACGGACACCGACAGTTGCCGCACCTTTGGCACGCGCGTAGTCACCCGTGATGAGGTTCATGCGCGGCGAACCGATGAAGCCGGCGACGAAGAGGTTTGCGGGGCTGCGGTAAAGCTCCATCGGAGACCCGACCTGTTCGATATTGCCGCGGTTCAGCACGACGATCTTGTCAGCCATTGTCATGGCTTCGACCTGATCGTGCGTGACGTAAATCATCGTCGTCTTAAGGGTGTTGTGCAGCTCGGAGATTTCGAGCCGCATTGTGCCTCGCAGCGCCGCATCCAGGTTGGAGAGCGGTTCATCGAACAGGAAGGCAGACGGTTCGCGGACGATGGCGCGACCGATGGCAACACGCTGGCGTTGACCACCGGACAACTGCGAGGGACGACGCTCAAGATAATCGGTCAGATTGAGAACACGTGCAGCATCTTCGACCTTCTTGTCGATCACGGCCTTGTCGAGTTTGGCCATTTTCAGCGGAAAGGCGATGTTGTTTCTGACGCTCATATGCGGATAGAGCGCGTAAGACTGAAACACCATAGCAAGGCCACGTTCGGCAGGAGCCTTTTCGGTTACATCCTTGCCATCAATGACAATCTGCCCCCCCGAGACATCCTCTAAACCCGCGATGAGACGCAGGAGCGTGGACTTTCCGCAACCGGAAGGACCGACAAACACGACAAATTCGCCATCGTTGATATCAAGATCAATAGAGGGGATGACCTTGGCTTCACCGAAGACCTTGGAGACTTTTTTTAGCGAAATACTGCCCATTTTTATCGTTCCTTGTTATTTCACCGCGCCAAAGGTCAGGCCGCGCACAAGTTGTTTTTGTGAAAACCAGCCGATGACAAGGATCGGTGCGATCGCCATCATCGAGGCTGCCGAAAGCTTTGCCCAGAAAAGCCCCTGCGGACTGGAGAAGGAGGCGATGAATGCCGTCAACGGTGCTGCATTCGTCGTCGTCAACCGGATGGTCCAGAAGGATTCGTTCCACGCAAGGATGACGTTCAGGAGAAGTGTCGAGGCTATGCCTGGAACTGCCATCGGAGTGAGGACATGAATGATCTCGTTCCACAACGAGGCTCCGTCCATACGTGCCGCTTCAAGGATTTCCCCCGGGATTTCGCGAAAATAGGTGTAGAGCATCCATATGACGATGGGCAAATTGATGAAGGTCAGCATGATCGTCAGGCCAATGCGGGTATCGAGAAGGCCGGCATTGCGGAAAATCAGGTAGATCGGCACCAGAACGGCAACCGCCGGCATCATCTTGGTGGAGAGCATCCACATCAAGATGTCCTTGGTGCGCTTCGTCGGAGAAAAGGCCATTGCCCATGCAGCCGGGATGGCGACCATAAGTGCAATGATCGTTGAACCGAGCGACAGGACCACGGAATTCATGAACGGCTTGAAGTAATCGCGCTGCGTCTGCACCGTGATGTAATTTTCCAATGTTCCAGAAGGAATGAGGCTAAACCCGGCGATCGCTTCAGGCTCCGTCTTGATGGATGTGAGGAAGGCGTAAAGGATCGGAAAGAACAGGATGAGGGCAACTGCCCATGCGGCAAGAGAAAAGCCGATCTTGGAGCGGGTGGATGTTTTGCGTGCCATGATCTTTATCCCCTTAGCGATCGAGGTTCTTGCCGACGGCGCGCATCAGGAAGATGGCGACGATGTTGGCGAGGATGACAGCAATGATGCCGCCGGCCGATGCGCCACCGACGTCGTAACCGAGCAGCGCGGTGCGGTAGATGAGGAAGGCGAGGTTGGTGGAGGCGTAACCCGGACCACCGTTGGTGGTAACGAGGATTTCTGCATAGACACCGAGCAAGAAGATCGTCTGGATCAGAATAACGACCGTGATGGCTCGGGAAAGATGCGGCAACGTCAGATAGATGAAGCGGTTGACGAAATTCGCGCCATCCATTTCCGCCGCCTCCTTCTGCTCGGCATCAAGCGATTGCAGGGCCGTAAGCAGGATCAGCGTCGCAAACGGCAACCATTGCCACGCAACGATGATGATGATGGACAGAAGCGGAAATTGCGCGAACCAGTCGACCGGTTGCAGGCCAAAGAAGCGGGCTAGATCAGCAAGTACCCCGTAGCCGGGATGCATGATCATGTTCTTCCAGACCAGTGCGGCGACCGGCGGCATCACGAAAAATGGCGAAATGACGAGGATACGGACGATACCTTGTCCAAAAATCTGCTGATCAAGCAGCAACGCGATAGCGGTACCGCCAACAACCGTTATGAGCAGGACACCCCCGACGATCAGGAGCGTGTTCCAGATGGACTGGAAGAAGGCCGGATCGGTGTAGAAGAACTGATAATTGAAGAGCCCAGCAAAACTCACATTGGCCGGGTTCAGAAGATTGTAGTTCTGGAACGAAAACCACAGCGTCATCGCCAGAGGCACGATCATCCAAACCAGCAGCAGCAATACAGACGGTGCAAGCATCAGCCGCGCCAAACCACTTGTGTTCCGCGTCGCCATGGCAACCTCCCACATTCCGGTTATGCCAGTTGTCGCCGAAGCAGCACGCTGGCCGTTTTTTGTTCTTGATTGGATCGGATGACAGCCGGGCCCACTATCTCGGCCCGGCATAATTGTAACCCTGAGGTATATCGCTGCCCGGCAAGCCTGCCGGACAGCGATCTTCGGGAAGATTACTTGATGTATCCAGCGCGGGTCATCTCACGCGTTGCGGTGGACTGAGCACCTGCCAGTGCATCGTCAACGCTCGACTGACCGGCGACAACAGCCGAGAAGAGCTGACCAACCGTCGTGCCGAGCGCCTGGAACTCAGGGATCGCTACGAACTGACCACCGGTATAGGGAACCGGCTTGACGGTCGGCTTGGTGATATCGGCAGCGTCCATGGCGGCAAGCGTCGGTTTGGCGAATGGAGCCGCCTTTTCATACTCGGCGTTTTTGTAAAGCGAGGTGCGCGTACCTGGAGGCACGTTTGCCCAACCTTCCTTGGAAGCGACGAGGTCCGTGTATTCCTTGCTGGTTGCCCAGGCAATGAACTTCTCGGCCGCGTCAGACTTCTGCGAGCTCTTCGGGATCGCAAGGTTCCAAGACCACAGCCAATTGCCATGGTTCTTCAACTCGCCCTGCGTTGGGAAGATCGCATAGCCAACCTTGTCGGCCACAGTGGAGTCTTTCGGGTTAGACACGAAGGATGCTGCGACGGTCGCATCGATCCACATGCCGCATTTGCCCTGTTGGAACAGCGTCAGATTTTCGTTGAAGCCGTTCGACGACGCACCGGAAGGGCCGGCATCCTTCATCAGATCGACGTAGAACTGCAGAGCATTTTTCCATTCGGGCTGATCGAACTGGGGCTTCCAGTTTTCATCAAACCATCGGCCGCCAAACGAGTTCGTCAGTGCCGTGATGAAGGCCATGTTCTCGCCCCAACCGGCCTTGCCGCGCAGGCAAATACCGTTGATGTCGGCAGAGCGGTCGGTAACCTTGCGCGCCGCATCACCGATGAATTCCCAGGTCGGGTTTTCAGGCATCTTCAGACCGGCTTTTTCAAACAGATCCTTGCGATACATGATCATCGCGGATTCACCGTAGAATGGAGCGGCGTAGAGTTTACCCTCATTGGACAGACCGCCCCGAATTGCAGGCAGGAGATCGTCCACGTCGTACTTGTCACCAAGTTTCTCGAGCGGCAGCAACCATCCCTGCTTGGCCCAGATCGGCACTTCGTAGTTGCCGATGGTCATGATGTCGTATTGACCGCCATTGGTGGCGATATCCGTTGTCACACGTTCACGCAGAACGTTTTCTTCGAGCGTGACCCATTCGACCTGAATGTCAGGGTTCTTGGCCGTGAAGTCGGAGGTAAGCCCCTGCATGCGGATCATGTCGCCATTGTTTACGGTGGCGATCGTCAGCGTTTCAGCAGAAGCAAGGGTGGAAAAGGCGAGAGCCGAGCAGGCGCCCAGCAAAATGGTCTTCAACGTCATATCTTCCTCCCAGAAGAAATATTGAGCATTCGCTTTGCTCTGGAGCATTTACTCATCTGGAGGCGATAAAAGTCAAGCAACATCCTGTGCTGCGGCGCACATCAAAAAAACAGAACATTGATTTTATTGAATTATTTTTTGCTCAATGCGTGAGCAAATATTCACTTGTCGCTTCATCCGTGATGATGCCGTTCAGCAAACCTCCCCGCAAAGCAGCGAGAATCGAGGATTGCTTGCGCTGCCCCTGAGCTAGACCGATAACGGTGCAAGTGTCTCGCGAGGGGATCGGAACAGAGGCAACCCGCTCATTGACGGGGTGATCCAGCACCTTGCCATCAGCATCGTAAAACCAGCCGCAGATCTCCCCGACCGCGCCGTTTTCCATCAGGGCCTTCATCTCGTCGACCCCAAGGAAACCGTCAAGGCAGAGAGGCGCATTTTCACCGAGTTCGCCGACCCCGACAAAGGTCACGGATGCCGTAGCACCCAACGCCAGTGTAGAGCGCACGATGGATTGATCATGGAGCAACTCGCGCTCCTCGGCAGACGAGCATAGGACCGGTAACGGCATCGGAAAGTGTCGTGCCTTGATCGCATCAGCCATCGAGAAGATGACGTTGTAGTAGGCCGCAGATCCATCCCGCCCTATATTGCCGGTCAAGGAAACAATCCGATGTTGCGGGCACTCCATCGGCGGCAACTGGTCCACGGCCGCCTTCAGCGTACGTCCGGTTCCTACGGCCAGCACGATCGGCTCAGCACTTTTAAGCCAACGTTCGATTTCAGCCGCCCCCGCCTCAGCAATACCCACTGTCGAAGAGACGCCCGCAGGATCGCTCGGCACAACCTCCGCATGTTTCAGGTTAAACCGCTCCTTTAGCCTCTCAGACTTTTCGAGACAGGCAGCGATGGGATGATCAAGCCGCACTTTGATAAGCCGTTCGGCAACAGCAAGCGAGACGAGGCGCTGCGCTGACTGGCGCGAAATCCCCATCGCAGCAGCGATTTCGTCCTGCGTACGGCCTGCGACATAGTAAAGCCAGCCGGCGCGTGCCGCATCGTCAAGCCGCCCATGTGCTGCTTCGCTTCGTTTGGCCATCTCGCCGTCCTTGTCCGTATTGCCTAAACATGTGCTGACATTATTTGCCATCACGTGTCAAACACATGAAGGGGGCTCGAAACGCGCTTGTCGGTCGCCCAAGATGAGCGGAAACGCTCGGTTTTCCGGTCGTTCGGGCAGATTTCGGCAAGGATCGGCGAAATAGCTTGAGCTAGAAGCGCCACGATGAGCGGCTCTAAGAGCGGATTTTCCAGTAGCGCGGATCCGGTGCATTCTTACTGTCCAGCGGCGGGCCCGCTTGGCTCAAGAAGTTGTGCACGATTCGGGTAAATCAGGAGAATGCCTTATTGCCTGGAATCATGGAGGTAGAAACCGCACGCTAAGCGCAGCCAGCATTGATTTGGAGCTTCTGCTTTATCAGCCTAGCACCATTTTAAGCTTTGCGGAGAAGGCGATAAAGGGATTTTAGTTCTCGTGAACGGCCAGGGAAAACAGTATCCGCATCAGCTAAAAGCACTTGTCGATCGCCTTGGTATCAGGGACGGTGTGGCTACACGGATTCGCTCGCGTTGTAGTAACGTTTCAGCCGAAAGCAATTCAATCGCCGACGTTGCAATTTGGTCAAACGGTACCCTGACTGACGTCAGCGGCGTAGGAAGATGGCTGACTATCGGGATGTCATTGTAGCCAACGAGCGACACATCGTTCGGGACGGAAAGGCCGAGGCGGGTCAAAGCCGATAGCGCTCCAATTGCTGTATTGTCATTGACTGCAAATACGGCTGTAGGAGGCTCTCTGTGTGCCATCAGATGTCTTGCCGCGTCGCCTCCGGACTCAATCCCAAAGGTGGACTCCTGAACCCAACCCTCTTGCACCTCTAAGTCGGCTTCAGACATTGCCTTATAATAACCTTCGACACGTCCTGTTGCGCTTGACGCATAAGACGGGCCGGCAATCAAGCCAATCCGTTTATGACCGAGGTCAATGAGGTGACGGGTCGCGAGATAGCCGCCCAAACAGTCGTCACCGACGGACGATCGGCATTTGCCGTCAGTACGAAGGGCAAGAACGAACGGCACGCCACGCTCGGCAAGCTCATCAGTCAGCACATCACCCGCGCGGGCAGTGGACAAGATCAATCCATCAACACCTCGACGCAGTAGGGCCTCGGCAGCGCGGCGGTCAGCACCAGGCTCCTCTCCAGTGGTCGCCACAATGGTGAACTGACCGGTTCGTGCGGCGGCGTGAGCCAGTGACTCGTAAAGCATCGCCATTACGGTATCTGTCAGGCGCGGCACGATAACGCCAACCATACCTGTCTTGCCACGCCGTAAGGATGAAGCAGAGACATCCCGGACATATCCCAACTCCGCAGCCACCCGACGAACGCGTCTTGCGGTTTCACTATCTGATTTTGGCATACGCTCATCGAGGAACCGGGAAACGCTGGATTTCGATACACCCGCCTCTCTCGCTACATCGAGGATCGTGACACGCGACGCGGTAGACGTGAGTGTCTTGTCGTCTTTCATCGAATCGCCCTTCACTATCTCAGTTTCCGATTTTTACTCTTACCACTTGACAGTAGAAGCAATCAAATCGATATTGGGAACGTTCCCAATATCGTTCCCGTCGCTGATCGGAATTCTTTGGCGACGCAAGGAGGAGAAACCTATGACTGCTATGGATATGCGCGGCCTCAGCCCCGCCCCCGTTACCGTGTTCGACCGCGACGGTAACGTCGACTACGCGGCCAACGCCCGTCTCGCCAAATGGCTGAAATCGATCGCCGGCGTCAAAAGCCTCGTCATCCTCGGCCATGCTGGCGAAGGCACGTTCCTGACCGAAGAAGAGCGCCTAAAGCTCATCGAAGTCTACGTCGAAGCCGTGAATGGCGAGATCCCGATCATCGCCGGCATCACCGGCGAAGGCACTATCGTTGCTGCGGCCGAAGCCAAGAAATGCAAAGCGGCTGGTGCGACCGGTGCTCTCGTTTATCCTAACCATGGCTGGCTGCGGTTCGGCTACCAGAAGGGTGCTCCGCAGAGCCGCTACAAGGCGATCTGGGAAGAATCCGGCCTGCAGGAAATCCTCTTCCAGTACCCCGATGCGACCAAGGCAAGCTACGATCTCGATACCCAGCTCGAAATCGCAGCTCAGGAAGGCGTCGTCGCCACCAAGAACGGCGTCCGCAACATGAAGCGTTGGTATGTTGAAATCCCGGAACTGAAGAAGGCCAATCCGAAACTTCAGATCCTGTCTTGCCATGACGAGTGGCTGCTGCCGACCATGTTCGACGTCGACGGCCTTCTCGTCGGCTACGGTAACATCGCGCCGGAACTTCTTGTAAAGCTGATCGAAGCCGGCAAGGCACAAAACTATCCAGAAGCCCGAAAGATCTTCGAACAGCTTCTGCCCGTCACGCGCGCCGTATATCATCGTGGTTCGCACATGGAAGGCACCGTGGCGCTCAAGCTCGGCCTTGTCCATCGCGGCGTACTCGACCATGCCACCATTCGCGAGCCGCTGAAGAACCTCGGCGAAAAGGCCGAAAAGGAAATCTTCGCGGCATTCGACGCTGCAGGCATCGGTCGCGTCGACCAGCAGCTCATCGCTGCAGAGTAAGGTGGTTGCGGTCCCCATCTCAAATTGGATGGGGACTGTCTGCCCATGGGCATGTTGAGATTTCGCAGGAACAGAAAGCCCTTAATCACGACAATAACAGCAATTGAATACGCTGCGGGCCGGGAGTGAGTGACGCGCCAGCGACGTAATGGAGGAGCTAATGAATATGATCCAGCCTTCACTGGCTGAGACGGCGCGTGTTGCCGATCCACAAGCCGATATCAGCGCCCGCCTAGAGCGCCTGCCTATCACCCGCGAGGTCTTCTGGGCCCGCAACATCGTTGGCGCTGCTACCTTTTTTGACGGTTACACCGTCATCGCCATTGCCTATGCCATGCCCGTTCTCGTCAAGGAATGGAGCCTTACGCCTTCCCAGACAGGTATGATCTTGTCCATGGGATATCTCGGTCAATTGATCGGTGCGATCCTGTTCGGGTGGCTTGCTGAGAAGATTGGACGTCTCAAAGTTCTTCTGTTCACCATCCTGCTTTTTGTAAGCATGGACGTTGCCTGCCTCTTTGCGGCCGGGGCGGGAATGATGATGGCTTTCCGGTTCGTGCAAGGCATTGGCACGGGCGGCGAAGTTCCGGTCGCCAGCGCCTACATCAACGAATTGATTGGCTCCAAGGGTCGTGGTCGCTTCTTCCTGCTCTATGAAGTCATGTTCCTGCTTGGCCTCGTCGGCGCTGGCCTGATCGGGTACTTCATGGTGCCGACCTATGGATGGAAAGCGATGTTTGTCGTTGGCCTTATTCCAGCGATGCTGATGATACCGCTGCGCTGGTTCCTGAAGGAATCGCCTCGCTGGTTGGCAGCAAATGGCCGTTACGGCGAGGCGGACGCTATCGTTTCCAAGATGGAAGCAAGCGCCCGCGCCGCCGGCAAGGAACTTCCTGAGCCAAAGGTTGTCGCGACCTCCGTCAAACGGCAGTCCGACTGGAAGGAATTGTTTCAGGGCATCTACCTGAAGCGGACGCTCTCGATCTGGGCAATGTGGTTTACCGCATACACTGTTGCGAATGGCACCATCACCTGGCTCCCGACACTCTATCGTCAGGTTTTCAACCTCCCGCTCCAGACAAGCATCTTCTATGGCTTCCTGACATCGGTCGGGGGCGTGGTCGCCGCCGTCATCTGCGCGCTCTTGATCGACAAGGTCGGCCGCAAGCGTTGGTATACGGGCGCCCTTCTTCTTGCCCCGATCCCGCTGCTTGTTCTCGCCTGGCTTGGCGCAACCTCAGCTGAACAGGTCCTTGTCCTCGGTGGACTTGCTTACGCCATCGTCCAGACGGTCACCTTCTCGCTCTACCTTTATTCCGCAGAGATTTATCCGACCCGCCTTCGTGCGCTTGGAACAGGCACTGGTAGCGCCTGGTTGCGCCTTGGTTCCTCTACTGGTCCGATCGTCGTCGGTTTCATCATGTCGTCACTCGGCATTCAGTATGTCTTCGCCACATTTGCGGCAATTCTCGTTATTGGAGCCCTAATTACAATGCTGTTCGCCGTCGAAACTAAGGGCCGAGCCCTCGAAGAGCTGTCTCCTTAATCTCTCATTTCAACAGCGAAGAAGCCCGCCGATGCGACCATCGCGTCGGCGCATCTGCTTTTGTCATCATCGCTTTTGCGCATTCCGGTCATTCCGAAAGATTCGATTGATTCAAGCAGGTTAACTCAATCATTTAAACGAAATCGGTCCGGCTTGATCAAGCCAGTCGACACACTCTAAAACGGCTGCCGCGGACAGCACAAAAGCCGGAGAGCGCCGAAGAGCGTTCAGACGGATATTCCTGCTAAAGCAGATGTTGATGCGCGTCGATTGATGGAGACACCCATTGCGTGGTCAACACCGGTAACCGTCCCCGCCTTACGGTCTAGGACAGTTTCCAAACGTCGAAAGCACGTTGCGGCGTTACGCTGCTTCCTGCACCAGGTGGCCAGGCGAGACTTCGCGATAGTTCCGTTGAGGCGGAACGTAGTCGACTGGTCGGATCGGGCTCTTGATCTCATCCGTTGCCATGTTGCGTTTCATCTGCCGTCGTGCAGGATCGGGTACCGGAACTGCCGACATCAGCTTGCGCGTATAGGGATGCTGCGGGTTGTCAAAGACCGCCGCACGTGGACCGATTTCGACGATTTCACCGAGATACATCACCGCGACACGGTGACTTACCCGCTCAACGACCGCCATGTCATGCGAGATGAAAAGGAAAGCGAGGTTCAGGTTCTGCTGCAGATCCAGGAGAAGATTGCAGACCTGCGCCTTGATGGAGACGTCGAGCGCAGAGACCGCCTCGTCTGCGACGATAACCTTCGGATCGAGCATCAGCGAACGAGCGATAGCCACGCGCTGGCGCTGTCCGCCCGAAAATTCGTGCGGGAAACGCTTCATCATATCCGCACTCAGCCCAACTTTTCCCATGAGGTCGGCAGCTTTATCTCGTGCTTCGCTCTTTGAACCGAGACGATGTTCCACGAACGGCTCCATGATCGCCGCACCGACACTCATGCGCGGATCGAGACTGGCGAACGGGTCCTGGAAAATCATCTGCACACTGCGCCGCATGGTGCGCAGCGTCGTCTTGTCGAGCTTCATAACCTCGTAGCCATCCAGCATGACATTGCCGGATGTGGGCTCGATCAGGCGCGTGATGGAGCGACCCGTTGTGGACTTTCCACAACCGGATTCTCCCACCAATGATAGCGTTTCACCTTCAGCGAGATCAAACGAGACTTTTTCAACCGCGTGCACCGCGCCAGATTTGCGCCCTAGCAGTCCGGAGCGAATGTCGAAGCGTGTGGTCAAATCCTTGACCGCCAGAATTGGCGTTCTCGACGTCGACACGGTGTCCTTGACCTCAATAACAGGCTGGCTTTCACCGGTCTTGATATCGATGATCGGGAAACGCGAAGGCAGTTCGCGCTCCTTCATGGAACCGAGCTTTGGCACGGCCGACAGAAGCGCGCGGGTATAGGGATGCTTGCCGCGATGAAAAATGTCGTCGGTCGTACCGGTTTCCACAACATCGCCACGGAACATGACGATCGTACGATCCGAAACCTCTGCCACAACACCCATGTCGTGCGTGATGAAAAGAACGGACATGCCCTCTTCTTCCTGCAGTGTCTTGATAAGGTCGAGGATCTGCCCCTGGATCGTGACATCCAGAGCGGTCGTCGGCTCGTCAGCGATCAGGAGCTTCGGTTTCGAGGCAAGCGCCATGGCGATCATCACGCGCTGGCGCATGCCACCCGAAAACTGGTGTGGATACTCATCGAAACGATTCTTGGCGTTCGGGATACGCACCTTCTCAAGAAGACGGATCACCTCGGCCTTTGCTGCCGCCGACGAAATATCCTGATGCACGGTCAATGCCTCGGCAATCTGCTTGCCGATCGGGAAGATCGGGTTGAGGCTGGTCATCGGCTCCTGGAAAATCATCGAGATGTCCTTGCCACGGACCCTGCGCATTTCCTCTTCGGGCAATGCCAGGAGATCGCGACCACCGAGCATGACCCTACCCTCAATCCTGCTCGATTTCTTGTCGAGAAGGCGCATGATCGAAAGTGAGGTGACGCTTTTTCCTGAACCGCTCTCGCCAACGATCGCGACCGTTTCACGCGGTGCGATTTCGAAGCTCATGTTACGGACCACAGGTTTCCAGGCGCCATCGACGCGAAAGGACGTGGTCATGTTCTGTACGGAGAGGACCGGGCTCACTGAACCGCCAGTCTGTTCCATGGACGTTGCCGCCAAAAGCATGCTGTTCTCCTGAAAAGCAGAAGGCGGCCACAGGGGCCGCCAGTTGTCTCACGCAGCAAGTGCGGTTTCGGCCATCGAAACCCAGTAGCTGATGCCGTAAGGCAGCGCATCGTCGTTGAAATCATAAGCGGCATTGTGCAGACCGGCGGTGTCACCGTTGCCGATGAATATGAACGCGCCTGGACGTGCCTCAAGCATGTAGGAAAAATCCTCTGCGCCCATATGAGGGTTGGGGTTGGTGTTGACGGCTGTCTTACCTGCCACCCCAATGGCTACGCCGGTCGCGAACTCGGTTTCGTCGGCGTGATTGAAGGTGACGGGGTAACCGCGGTCATATCTCACTTCGGCTGTGGCGCCGTGTGCCATCGCGGTGGCCGTCGCCACTTCTTTCAAGCGTTTTTCGGCAAAATCACGTGTTTCCGGCAAAAGAGTTCGCACCGTTCCCGTCAACGTCACAGCGCCCGGAATGACGTTCGACGCCGTTCCGCCATGCGTCGTCGCGACCGTCACCACGAGCGACTTCAATGGGTCCGTCTCCCGCGAAACGATTGATTGCAGTGCGATGATGACGTGTGCAGACGTCAGTACCGGATCGATCGAAAGGTGCGGCGCGGCGGCATGACTGCCCCTGCCCGTGATGGTGATTTCAAAACTGTCGGCTGCCGCCATCGTCGAGCCTTTGCGGATGGCAAAGTTGCCGACTGGAATGCCCGGCTCATTGTGCATTCCGTAGACCTGCGAAATGCCAAACTTTTCCATCATGCCGTCGTTCAGCATAGCAAGCGCGCCAGCCCCACCCTCTTCCGCCGGCTGGAAAATCACGGCGACCGAACCTTTGAAATTGCGGGTTTCGGCAAGGTATTGGGCTGCCCCCAGCAGCATTGCAGTATGGCCGTCATGACCACAGGAATGGGCCTTCCCAGGGGTCTTCGAAGACCATGGTTTGCCGCTGGTTTCCAGGATCGGCAGCGCGTCCATGTCGGAACGGAATCCGATCGTCGGGCCATCGCCATGACGCCCCTTGATGATGCCGACAACGCCCGTCTTGCCGATGCCTGTTTCCACAATATCGCAACCGAAGGATTGCAGTTTTTCGGCCACGAATTTCGACGTTTCGAAAACGTCGTAGAGTAGTTCCGGAGTCTGATGCAGATGGCGCCTCCAGCCGGCAACTTCTTCCTGCATTTCGGCCACTCGGTTCAATATCGGCATTCCCGCTTTTCCTTTTTTTGTTCCCCGCCGGTTTGTTGGTCGGCATATTGCGATGGGATTTTTCAGTTTTGCAAGTGTGAATTTTGCTGCATGCGCGAAAATTAGGCCCTCAACCTCACGGCACAAATTTTGTTCACCGCCGAAACTTTGGGGGTTGCATTTCAAAAAATCCAACAATAGCATCATGGGGAATGCGAGGAGTATTTCCGAGCAAAGTCAAATACTTAAATAAATAGGCTTTGCATAAGACGCTTGAGGAAAGGCGTCATAGACATTCAAACGGATAAAATCCAAAAAGGGGAAAATACAATGAAAAAGCGCAGCGTTCTATTTGCCAGCACTGTCGCGGCACTGGCCCTGGCAGGCTCTGCCGCCCATGCCGAGCGAGGCAGCGACGGCGAACTGAAGATCCTGTTCTGGCAGGCCGTATCGACGCTTAATCCTTATCTTTCGGGTGGCACGAAAGAGGTCTACAGCTCGTCTATGGTCATCGAGCCGCTTGCCCGTTACGACGAAAAAGGTGAGCTCGTTCCGATGCTTGTGAGCGAGATCCCGACAATCGACAATGGCGGCGTCGCCAAAGATCTGCTCAGCATGACCTGGAAGCTGAAGCAGGACGTGAAGTGGTCCGACGGCACGCCGTTCACGGCCGAAGACGTGATCTTCACCTGGAAATATTGCACCGCACCAGATGGCGGCTGCGCTCAGGCTGCGCAATACGAAGGCGTCAAAAGTGTCGAAGCGGTAGATCCCCACACTGTAAAAATCACTTTCACCGAACCGAAGCCTTACCCCTATTCGGCATTTGTCGGCGCACAGTCACCCGTCATCCAGAAAAAACAATTCGAAAACTGCGTTGGCGCTGCGGCACCGGGTTGCACGTCAGCCAACTTTGGTCCGATCGGCACGGGCCCGTTCGTTGTAAAGGACTTCAAGCCAAACGACGTTATCAGCTACGTTGCCAATCCCAACTATCGCGATCCCAGCAAACCGGCCTTTGCGACCGCGACTTTGAAGGGTGGCGGTGATGCTGCATCTGCAGCCCGCGCTGTTCTGGAGACAGGCGAATACGACTATGCGTGGAACATGCAGGTCGAGCCGGAAATCCTCGCAACCATGGTGGCGGCCGGTAAAGGCAAGCTGGAAACTGCGTTCGGCACTCAGGTAGAACGTATCAATCTCAACTGGTACAATGCCGATCCGTCGCTTGGTGACAAACGCTCCACCAAGCAGGCCGGCCCGCACCCGGCTCTTTCCGATCCTGCTGTTCGTCGCGCGCTTTCTCTGGCCATCGATCGTGAAATCATCGACGAAGCCGGTTACGGAGAAGGCGGCAAACCGACCTGCAACATTGTTCCTGCTCCAGAAGCCATTGCCTCGACCAAAAACGACAGCTGGTGCCTCAAGCAGGATGTCGAAGGTGCAAACAAGCTGCTTGATGATGCTGGCTGGGTAAAAGGCTCCGACGGCATCCGCGCCAAGAATGGCGTCAAGCTGTCTTTCCTCTACCAGACATCGACAAACTCCGTCCGCCAGGCAACACAGGAACTGGTCAAGGATATGTGGTCGCAAATTGGCGTTGGCGCTGAACTGCGCAACGTCTCGGCGTCCGTCTTCTTCGGTGGCGACCCTGCGAGCCCGGACACCTTCCAGAAATTCTACGCCGACGTCGAAATGTACACGAACAACTTCGACGGCACGGATGCGGAAAAATATCTGGCAGAGTGGCTTTGCGACAAGATCCCTGCTCCTGAAACCGGCTGGCAGGGACAGAATATTCCACGTTACTGCAACCCGGCCTATGACAAACTCGTCGGCGAACTCTCCAAAACCGCCGATCTGGCAAAGCGCGCTGAACTTTCCAAGCAGGCCAATGACATGCTGACGGAAGAAGGTGCGCACATTCCTCTGATCCACCGAGGCAGCGTCTCATCTCATTCGCTGACACTCGAAGGGGTTCGCATGAACGCCTGGGATTCCGAACTCTGGAACGTCGCTGACTGGTCCCGCAAGAAGTAAGATGCAACACGCGCCGGCTTTCCCAATGGGGTGCCGGCGCTTTGCATTTCCTTGAAGGTCTGGAGACTTTCCGATGTTTACTTTTACGCTCCGACGGCTTCTTTTTGCCGTGCCGACGCTTCTCGTTATCAGCTTTGTGATTTTCGCACTGCTGGATCTGGCGCCCAACGATCCGACCGGCGATCTGCCGCTTACGATCCCACCAGAAGTTCGCGAACAGATCCGGGCTTCCCTTGGTCTCGATCAGCCCTTCCTGATCCGCTACCTCTTGTGGCTGCAACAATTCTTCATCAACGAACCGCTCAACCTCTTCGAACAGCTCACAGGCTGGCAAATCGGTGACGGCAACCGCACTCGCGTCTTATCCTGGGCAACCCGAAGCCCCGTTGTTGACCTCGTCATCCAGCGCATGCCGCAGACCTTGTGGGTTGTTGGACTTGCCTACCTGTTCGGGGCATTGCTGGCGATCCCGATCGGCGTGATCTCCGCCTACAAGCAATACTCGATTTTCGATCAGATCGGCACCTTCGTTTCAATGGTCGGTTATTCGGTTCCGACCTTTTTCACAGGTGTCCTGCTTGTCGTCATCTTCAGTTCCAATCTGCAGTGGTTCCCATCCGTTTACGATACGAACCTTAGGGTCACGGACTGGGCAAGCTTCGTTGCGCAGGTAAAGCAGATGTTCCTGCCAGTGATGGTGCTGACGCTCTACAACGTCTCACAGATCAGCCGCTTTGTACGAGCCTCCATGCTTGACAACCTGCATCAGGACTATGTCCGCACAGCCAGAGCAAAGGGTGTAAAGGAAAAGGCCGTTCTGTTGGTACACGTCTTGCGAAACAGTCTCATTCCGGTTGTTACCGTCATCGCACTCGGCGTTCCGACAATCTTCTCGGGGGCAATCATCACCGAGCAGATCTTCCGCGTGAACGGCCTTGGTCAACTGCTGATCACCGCAGTGCAGGGTGCAGATATCCCGCTCGTGCAGACATTGACCTTCATATTTGCCGTGCTGATCGTGCTTTTCAATCTGATCGCTGACGTTCTTTACGGCATTCTTGACCCGAGGATACGCTATGACTGACGCCACCGTTGCAGCGCCAGCCGTTGCCGCCACTCCAACACAATCAGCGTTGGCCGATATCTGGAAACAGTTCAGGGCTCACAAGGGCGGCGTCGTTGGACTGATTGTCTTTGTGTTCATTCTGCTTGCCGTCTATGTGGGTCCTTATATTCACACGGTCGCGCCCAATGCGCTCAATGTGAAGGACCGCAACCAGTGGCCCTCGCTGGCTCACCCGTTCGGGACAGACAACCTTGGCAAGGACATGCTCGCACAAGTCCTGGCTGGTGGGCGTATCTCGCTTGCGGTTGGCATCACCGCCATGCTGCTGGCACTTGTACTGGGTACACTGGTGGGCGTGCTGTCGGGTTACTTCCGCAGATTGGACGGCCCACTCATGCGCCTCACCGATCTGTTTCTGGCGCTGCCGCTTTTGCCTCTGCTGCTGGTCATCATCATGCTGTTTCGCGACACGCTGCGGGCGGCATTCGGCCCGGAAAGCGGGATATTCATCCTGATCGTTTTCGTCATCGGAATAACGAGCTGGATGCACACGGCACGTATCGTTCGCGGCGATGTGCTGACAATCAAGAACCAGGAGTTCATTCTGGCAGCAAAGTCGAGCGGCATGCGCGAGTACCGCATCATCCTGCGCCATATCCTGCCAAACGTCCTGAGCTCCATCATGGTGTCGGCAACACTTGGCATCGCTTCGGCAATCATCACGGAATCGGCTTTGTCCTTTCTCGGTCTTGGCTTCCCATCCGACTTTCCGACATGGGGACGACTGTTGTTTGATGGAGCAAACTTCCTCCAGCTCACCCCGTCCCGTGTCCTGTGGCCAGGACTTGCGATCTCACTCACAGTGCTGAGCGTCAACTATATCGGTGATGCAGTGCGAGACGCCTTGGACCCTCGCGCGCTGAAAAACTGAGCAACAGATGCGGCGCTTGTCGGCGCCGCATCGTCTCCGCCGCTCAGTGGTAATTGATCTTTTCGGAATCAAGAATGCTGTCGGCGTCCAGTCCCGCGATCGCGACATCGGTGCGAGCCGGAATATCACCGGATAGCTGCAGGGCAAGATAGCGACCGCAACAGACCCGCAGGAACGAGGTAAAGTTTCCGAGGTCATGCCCCGCATCAATCGATTCATTGTAAAGCTTGGCAATGAGCTGAACACTGTTCATGCCGTCCCTGCGGGCGATTTCATCCAGTGTCGTCCAGAAGAAATTCTCAAGCCTGACGCTTGTGACCATTCCATCAATCCGCAGCGAACGGGTGTGGCTTTCCCAAAGCACTGGATCTGCCTTGATGAACAGCTTGCACATGGTTTCCTCCCTCACCATAGTCTGAACGATAAACGGGAAACAGCGCCGGTAAAAGCCCTGTTCCGACGCGTGTCTATTGACCGAGAACGGTCATGAACTGGCGGAGCCACGCCGGATGAGCCGGCCAGGCAGGTGCCGTTACCAGCTTGCCATCGGTGACAGCCGCATCGATGGCGATATCAGCATATGTACCGCCGGCAAGCTCAACCTCGGGGCGACAGGCCGGATAGGCTGAACATGTGCGCCCTTTCAGAACGTTCGCGGCCGCCAGCAATTGCGCGCCATGACAAACAGCGGCAACCGGCTTATCCGTTTCGAAGAAATGTTTAACCGCAGAGAGAACATCCGCATTGAGGCGCAGATACTCCGGCGCACGCCCCCCTGGAATAACAAGCGCGTCGTAATCAGCCACCTTGATCTCAGAGAAAGTCGCGTTGAGCGCAAAATTATGGCCACGCTTTTCCGTGTAGGTCTGGTCACCTTCGAAATCATGGATGGCGGTGGCGATGGACTGGCCCACCTTTTTTCCGGGGCAAGCGGCGTGAACGGTATGACCTACAGCCAGAAGGGTCTGAAAGGGAACCATCGTTTCGTAATCTTCGGCGAAATCGCCAACGATCATCAGTATCTTTTTCGGCATGAATGTTCCTCCCGTAAGAATGCCTGGAGCAAGCTAACAGGAGGAACATCGAGGCGGGTATTATGACGTTACTACACGCAGAATAATGACAAATCAGCGCGCCTGTGGCGGCTCCGGCCAATTCGTCACACCACCGGTCCAATCTTCAAACACCTTGGAAAGCTTCAGCACCAGGAGGTCAGCGTAGCGAGGGCCAACAATCTGCAAACCGATAGGCATGCCCGACGTCGAAAATCCGCAATTGATCGAGGAAGCAGGTTGCTCTGACATGTTCCACGGCACAGTGAAGGCGATATGCTCGAAAGGCCGTTGCGGATCATTGGTGGGTGATGCCCAGTCGGCAGGATAGGACACAATAGGATTTGTCGGCGAAATCACGGCATCGACCGTCTGCATCAACCGTCCGCAGCTTTTGCGCATCTCCATCGTCTGGTTGAAACCAAAGACGGCTCGTGCACCGGAAACATCCGCTCCCTTGACAGCCCATTCGTGGATATAGGGCAATATTGAAGCGCGCCGCTCATCGCTCAGGGTGACAATATCGCCCCAGAACTTTGCGCGCCAGAAGTCGTCAAGCCCATCCAGCATATCCCGTGTCAGAACCGGCTCAACCGGAACGACGATCGCACCCGCCGCCTCGAACAGTTTTGCAGCAGCCAGGACTGCCTCGCGCACTTCGACATCGACGGCCAATCCACAACCGGCATCCAGCATCAGTCCGATCTTGAGACCCTTTACATCAACATCAAGGTCCATCCAGTTGATATCATTGGGCGGCAATGATGTACCATCACGCCAGTCCGGGCGAGAAAGTGTCGCCATGGCGTAAGCACTGTCCACAACGCTACGCGTCATAGGACCGGCACAGCGACCGGTATAATAGGGGTCAACTGGAATGCGGCCCTGGCTTGGCTTGAAGCCGAACAGACCGGTCCACCCCGCAGGCAGGCGCACCGACCCTCCGATGTCCGTGCCGATATGCAGCGTGCCGTAGCTGGCTGCGCCGGCAGAGGCTGCGCCTGCGCTTGAACCACCCGGGTTTTGGCTTGGGTCCCACGGATTTCGGCTTAACTTGTGGAAGCTGGACAGGCCAGATGACAGCATGCCGTAGTCGGGGCATGTCGTCTTTGCGTAAATGATGGCTCCATCCTCGCGGCAACGCGCAGCGACCGGAGCGTCCTCGGCCGCAGGCACCAGTTCCACGGCCTTGGTACCGAGCGGTATCGGCTGGCCCTTGGTGGCGATCAACTCTTTGAGTGATACCGGAATTCCGTCAAGTGGCCCGACTGTTTCGCCCTTTTGCCAACGGTCGGTGGATGCTGCAGCCTGTTTTTGAGCATCCTCCGGATCATAGGCATAAAGCGCATTCACCACTGGCTCGAACGCCGCTATCCGTGCTTCTACCGATTGCCAATATTCCGACGGTGACAGCTTTTTCTCGGCGTAGAGCGCCAGAATTTCGAGCGTGTTGAGTTGATGGAGATCGGTCATGTGCTTCGTCTCGTCAAAATCATACGGGGATATGGAGTGAAATGCGCGTGGCTGCGCCGCCCTCAACTTGTATCGCGCGGGTCAAGAAGGTCGCGAAGACCGTCACCGAGAAGATTGAAGCCGAAAACGGCAAGGGCAATCGCAAGACCCGGCATGACGGCAAGCCACGGAGCGACACCGAGATAGGTCTGTGCATCAGCGAGCATGCGTCCCCATGTCGCCGCCGGTGGCGGCATGCCGAGCCCGAGGAAGGACAGCCCTGCCTCGGTAAGAATGGCAAGACCGAGCTGTATCGTCACCTGAACAATGATCTGGTTGGAGATGTTGGGCACGATATGGAAAAGCGATATCTTTGCCCTGTTTTGGCCGATGCTGGTTGCTGCAGTGACATATTCACGCGCCCATATCTGCAAGGCTGCACCGAGCGTGAGGCGGGCAAAGACGGGCACCATGAAAGTCGCGATTGCAATGATGGCGGTGAAACGGCCGGTCCCGATAAAAGCGCCGAGCATCATCGCAGACAGGATCGGCGGCAGCGCGAAGATGATATCGCAGATCCGCATGACCACTGTTTCTGTGACGCCACGAACGGCCGCGACTGTTACGCCCAACAATGTACCGATAAATGCTCCAATGGCGACAGCGGCAACAGCAGTCGACAGTGAATTCCATGCGCCAACCATGAGCATGGAAAGAACGTCACGACCAAAATGGTCTGTACCGAGACCACCGTAGGAAACAGGAGACTTGAGTTTCTGGACGATCTGCATCTTGGTCGGCGAAACCGGTGTCCAGACAAGGGAGAGAAGCGCAATTGCCACCAGGAGCGCGGTAACGGTCACACCAAGAACGAAGGCGGGGCGCCTGCTGATCATTTTCATCATAGTGCACCTGCCCGCAGCCGCGGATCGATGAACAGATAGGCGATATCAACAACGAAGTTCATGACGATGACAAGGCCGGAGAAGAACAGCACAACCGCCTGCATGACGACGATGTCGCGCTGGGTAAGTGCCTGATAGGCAAGCCGCCCCAGTCCTGGCAGATTGAAGACATTTTCCACCAGGACTGCACCGGCAATCAGAAACGTGAATTGCAGGCCAATCATGGTAACGACCGGGATCATCGCGTTTGGTACCGCGTGGCGCCAAAGTGCCACTCGCTCACTCAGTCCCTTGGCACGCGCCGTACGCACAAAGTCCTCATTCATCACTTCCAGAACCGCAGAACGGCAAACGCGTGTCAGGACGCCGGCCTGCGAAAGCGCCAGGGCGACAGCAGGCAACACCAGCGCCGTGAATGCCACGCCGAAACCTGCCTGCCAGCCCGGAAATCCGCCTGAAGGCATCCAGCCCAGCATTGTCGAAAACACAAGGATCAGGAGCAGGCCGACCCAAAATCCCGGAACTGCAATTCCGACATGCGAGAAAAGACCGGCACCGAAATCGACGACACCGTTGCGGTTGCGTGCCGCAGCCACACCAAGCGGGATAGCGATGAGAATGGACAGGCAGACAGCCATCAAGGCAAGCGGCAATGTTACGGCAAGCCGTTCAAGGATCAGGCCGGCAACCGGGACGCCATATGTATAGGACTGGCCAAGATCACCACGGAAGACGGCAACGAGCCAATGAAGGTACCGCAAGGCAAGTGGTTGATCGAGACCCATCTGTTTCTGAAGCGCTGCCAGCGTATCTGGGCTGGCGGAGGTGCCAAGCATAATGGCAGCCGGATCACCCGGAAGTAACCCCATGACGACGTAGATGATGAGCGACACCGCAAACAGCGTAATGATGAGGCTGGCAAGGCGCCGCAGAATGACGGCAATCATCGGCTGTGTGTCCTCTCAAGCATTTCCATTTACTACGGGCTGTCCGCCCGCCGATATCAATTTTTCCGGCCTTGAGCCGAAACCCGGTCAGCCCGGTTTATTGGGCTGACAAGGCTCTGTTGGCGAAACGTGTTCACCGGCGGGACGACAGATCCAGCCCGCGTCTGTAGATGCTCACTCTTCCCAATGAACGTCGGTCAAGACGTTGGACGGGATCGGCTCGTTCTCCCACAACCCTTTGATCTTCTTGTCCCATACGCCAAGCTTGGGCATGACGAACAGATAAAGAGCGGGCACATCTTCAGCGAGAATTTTCTGCGCTTCACCGTAGAGCCTTTCCTGCTCGCTTGCGTCAGAAGTCAGCTCGACATTCTTGACAAGCTCGTTGAAGGCCGGGTTCTTGTAGTTGAAATAGTAGGGATCACGCGAATAGATATCGATGTCCATCGGCTCGGCATGCGCAACGATCGTCATGTCGTAGTCGGCGCCCTTCAGAACATCCGCCACCCATTTCGCCGGAAACTCGGTGGTTTCGATGTTCATCGTAACACCAATCTCGGCAAGCATGGCCTGCAAGATCTGAGAGGTGCGCTGAGCATAGGCCATCTGCGGAGCTTTGATCGTGAAACTAAAACCGTCCGGATAACCAGCTTCGGCCAACAGAGCCCTGGCCTTGTCCACGTCGTAAGGGTGAACACCCGTGGTATCGATATAACCGCGATCGTTGGGTGTGTAATGGCTGCCGATGGCTGTGCCAAAGCCTGACCAGGCACCTTCAATGACCGTGCTACGATCGACCGCCATCATCAGAGCCTGACGGACACGTTTGTCGTCAAAGGGTTTGCGGGTGCTATTCATGCCTGCAACCACCTTCAGTTCGGTATTGCCGACGAAGGTGCCGAGGCGCGCATCGCCATCGAAGGACGACATCAGTTCGGGCGCACCGAACTCCGGAAAAGCGTCGATGTCACCCGACTTCAAGGCTGCGGCCTGTGCCTGCGGGTCGGTTACGAAACGGAAGGTGGCCTTTTCAAGCTTCACCGAGACTGCCTTATCCCAATAGGCGGGATTTTTTTCCAACTCGATCTTGTCACCTTTGGCCCAGCTTGCGAATTTGAACGGGCCGGTGCCGACAGGCGTTGTCTTGTTGTTGTCAGCGCTCTTCGGCGCAACCATGACGGAGGCTGGCCAGCCGAGCCAATAAATGAGGCTGCCTGCAGGCTGTTTGAGTTTCAACACAAGCGTTGCCGCGTCGGGCGTCTCAATGCTGTCGATCGACGCAAAGAACCGCTTTTGCGGATTGACGGAAGCATCGCCACGAGCACGATCAAGCGAGAATTTGGCGACGGATGAATCGAATGCTTCCCCGTCGTGGAAGGTCACGCCCTGACGCAACTTGAACGTATATGTCTTGCCATCGGGAGAAATCTCCCAGCTCTCAGCGAGTTGTGGCTTAACCTTGCCCTTGTTGTCGATCGTGACGAGGCCCTCGAACACGTTCTGCCAGGTGACCTGACCGATGGCGACAGGCGCTGCAATACTGGGGTCGAGACCTGCAGGTTCGACGGCCATGCCCAGAACGAGGGTGTTCTTCGGCGCAGCCTCCGCATTATCAGTTGAAAAAGGTAAGGCGAGTGCCGTTCCGAGCGCCAGCATCAGCGCGGCACGCCGCGTCACATTCATCGAATGCGAGAAATAGTCGCGTAGCATCAATGTCCCCTGTCTAGCGGCCGAGGCATTTTTGCCCTTTCCAAACCGCCCGTTGCAAAAACAGTGTCATGTTGCATGCGCACACACAATCGTCAATTTTGTGTGCGGTGCGTTGCCGAAATCGCTACACGATAAATCATGGAAAACAAACCCCGCGCCGCGAGGTCAACGCGGCATTTTTGCAAAGCCTTTCGCAAGGATGGGGCCTGTCGGACGGCCAGTTGGTGACCCTCCCGCATTTTCGAGGGTCAGCTCGTAGAGTTGCCCGTTTTGTGGCCTCGGCAAAGCAGGCCCGGTAAGGCTGACGGAGCGTGCATTCTCGATCAGGCCAAGTGACACCGGGCCCATGTCACGCGACGGCAGCGTCCAGACCTGGATCATCTTGTCATCGGGAACCGTGAAATCCGCCAGAAGCCTGACGCTGGCATTCTCGTTTCCAAAATCCTCAACAACAGCCTGCACCTCACCTGCCTCATTCACGAGAACCGCAATGACCAGCGGCTCGACCGTTCGCATCAGGCTGAGCGCCAGCCCTACGGAAAGAAACACGCAAGCGGCCATAGCGGAAATGGCAGCGGCGCGCCAACGGCTCTTGCTGTTTTGATTGGCGGGAGGTGTTACGGCTGACTTGGAGGATGTGACCTGAGGCGGCAGTGAACCCGCGATCTTCGTCCACAGTCCGTCGCCAATGGCAACGGGCTCCGCCGTTGTGTCAAGCGGAAGAAACCGGTCGCGACTTGCCGCCACTGCCGCCATTAGTTCGGCATCCGTTTCCATAGCTGCCTCGATTTCGATCGCCTCGGCGCGATCCAGCAAACCAAGCACGTATTCATCAGCCAGAACAGGCATGTCCATTCGGTCGATCTTCATGCCATGCACTCCCGAAGCATCAAAAGGCCACGCCTGATCCAGGATTTTGCCGTGCCGAGGGGGATTTTCAGCCGACCTGCAATTTCGCCATGGGTATAACCACCGATGTAGGCCATCAGGATGCCGCGCCGTTTTATGTCTTCAAGAGAGGATAGACACTCACGTAACCTCGACTGCCGATCAAGCCTTTGCCATGCCGCCATGACCTCATGCTCCTGCTCGGCATCCTGCAGTGCCTCGATGTCTTCTTCTGTAAATTCACGCTTGCCGTCACGCAGGACATTGAGCGCCCGATTGCGAACAATGGCGTAGATCCAGCCTCGCGCCGAGCCGCGCTCCGGTGTGAACTGATGCGCGTGCGTCCATATCCGGATAAACGCCTCTTGAACGATCTCCTCGGCCAGATCACGGCGGCGCACGATACGCTCGGCGACCGCAACCAGGCGTCCCGCCTCCCGATCATAGATCAGCTTCAAGCCCGCGCGCTCTCCCCTAGCACAGGCCAAGAGCGCGACTTCAAGTTCCTCCGGCGCCGATCCTACCAGCATGTATCGCACAATCTCCCCTGCCTCCACGACCTAAACCATTTGTAACCTATACGTTTCGAGATGCCATTCGGATGCACGAGAAAAAATTTTAAACGCTGCATCCAAGTCCCCCCTCTCCTGTGTCTTAAGACTGGAAGCACCAAAATGGCGCACGCCGGACAGCTTCTCATGAACCAACCAAGGGAGATAGATATGAACACCTTTCGTTTCGCGTTGATCGCCTCCACTGCCGCACTTACACTTTCCGCAGCTGCTGCGTCAGCAGCCCCTGTTCTTGGCCTGACCGGAGACAAGACACTTGTCATGTTCGACACGGAAAAGCCTGCCGTCAGCAAGACGATGGATGTAACTGGTGTTGATAAGCTGGTTGGTATCGATTTCCGGCCAGGAAACAAGACTGTCGTCGGCGTCACCCCCGACCACAGGATCGTCACCATCGACCTTAGCAGCGGTGCTGCGACGGAAGTTGCCAAAATGGACAAGATGCTGACGGTGGCAGAGGCACCTGTCGTCGTCGATTTCAATCCGATGGCAGACCGCCTGCGCTTGATGACCGGCACAACAAACCACCGGGTTCACCCCGACACAGGTGCCGTGACGGTCGATGGTTCGCTTGCCTACGAAGACGGCGACATGCATAAGGGCGAGACACCCGTAATCGTCGCCGCGGCCTACACAAACTCCATCGGCAAGCCGGAAAAGACCGCGATGTACAACATCGATGCCAAGATCGGTGCACTGATCCAGCAGACGAAACCGAATGACGGTACGCTGAAAGCAATTGGCAAACTTGGGATCAAGGATATGCCCGCGACCTACGCCTTCGACGTCCAAGGACTGGACGGCGGCAAGAACACCGCCTACCTGATCGCGAACAAAACGCTTTACACCGTCAATCTCGAAAGTGGCGCAGCAACTGAGGTGGGTGCGGTGAGCGGACTTGAAACGGATATCCGCGACATCACGATCTTGCCGGCAATGTGATTCACCCCACAAATGGCGGGCAAAGTCCGCCTTCCATCATCCGTTGCCATGAAGAAGCCGCTCAGCAGAGCGGCTTCCCGGCAAAATAATTTCGGTTACATCTTCGGCAAAAGAACCTTGTCGATGACATGGATCACGCCATTTGATTGTTTGACGTCAGCGATCGTCACATTGGCAACATTGCCATTCTCGTCCGTCAACGTGATCTTGCCCATGCTGCTTTTCGCCTTCAGTACACAGCCACCGACCGTCTTGACGTCATGTGTCCCATTGTCATCCATGATCATTTTCTCGATGGCAGCAGACATGGCATCGGCAGCGACAACGTGGCAGGTCAAGACCTTGGTGAGTTGCGCCTTGTTTTCCGGTTTGAGAAGTGTGTCGACCGTGCCTTTTGGCAGTGCTGCGAACGCCTCATTGGTCGGAGCGAACACAGTGAACGGCCCTTTCCCGGCCAAGGTGTCGACAAGGCCGGCAGCTTTCACCGCAGCGACCAGAGTTGTGTGATCTTTCGATTGGCTAGCGTTTTCGACAATGTTTTTGTCTTCAAACATCGCCGCGCCTCCAACCTTGGAATTTGCGGCGAACGTACTTGTACCAGCCATCACGATGACGGCTGCACAGACGGCGAGACGGATTGCGAGACTTGACATGATAAATTCTCCTCCTGCCTGAAGCCCAGGCGCGGACTGCGCCTTACAAGGCCCGGCGCCCGATCAAAAGGGGCGGAGCAACAGACGAGGGAACGAGAGAATTAGTTTCACGGATATTCGCTTTTGATCGGAACCGGCTAAGCGGCTGTCGCGTCGCGCATGAAGCGTTCTATAAAATCTGCAAGTTTTGAGGCCGCAAAAGACAGTTGCCGGTCGGGCGCCACACAGAGTTCGATATGGGTATGAATGCCCTTCTTGCCAGCGAGCGGAACCGCAATCATCTGACCGCTGCGGATCTCACGGGCGACCGACAAAGCCGGCAGAAGCGTGGCAGCGGCGTTGCCAAGGACAAGTTCCTTCAGCATCTCCAATGAACTGGTGATGAAGACTGGATCAAGTTCTACGCCGGCATCAAAAAACAGTGCTTCGAATGCCTGGCGGGCAGCGAAGCTCTTGTCCGGCAGTGCAAGCGGAAGTTCAGCAAGTTCCTTCAGAGAAATCTCCAGCTTATCCGCCAGCGGATGTCCCACCGGCAAGATCACATCGTAACTGATACGGGTACGTGAGCGAACTTTCACGCCTGAAACTTTGGGTGCGAATAGCCCGACAACAAGATCGGCTTCTGCCGAGCCGAGAGCATCCATTGCCTGACGCGCGCTGGTGATGTGGACCTCAAAGCGAAGCTTCGGGTACTTTAGCGAGAATTGCGCCAGAACTGGCGCCAACAGGTTGGCCACCGTCGCGCCGTTTGCATAGATCGTGACGCGTCCTCGCTGAAGTCCCTTGAGATCATCAATGAGCTGATGAACGTGATCGAGTTCGCGGAGGGTCTTGCCTGCCCGTGCGGCCAGCAATTCACCCGCTGCGGTCAACTTCACGCCGCGACTGGAGCGCTCCACGAGAGGGGAGCCAAAATAATACTCAAGATTTTCGATTTGCCGGCTGACGGCTGTCGGCGCCACGTTAAGATTTTCGGCTGCCGCACGCATGGAGTTGGTGCGAACAAGCTCATCGAAATACATCAACGCGCGCAATTGCATGGTTTGATACCTTGCCTCGATCCGACTGGCCCCACCGCTTCAGCGCTCAGCCGGAACGGCAGGGAATTTCATTGGTGAGACCGTAGCGTCCCGTCAATCGCGCTTGAAGCCCTCGCTGGCGACCAGCAGTTGGCGGGTATAGTCTGCGGTGAAATCGCGGCTTTCAAGAGCTTCTGCTGCCAGCATTTCCACGACTTGACCGCTTTTCATGACGGCAAGACGGTCGCACATATGGCTGATAACACCGAGGTCGTGGCTCACCATGACGAAGGTGAGGTTACGGTCTTTCCGGGCCTGTTCCAAAAGATTGAGGATTTCCGCCTGAATGGATGCGTCCAGCGCCGATGTCGGTTCGTCCAGCAAGAGCACCTTTGGTTCGACAATCAACGCACGCGCGATGGCAATACGCTGGCGCTGTCCTCCTGAAAGCTGGTGTGAATAGCGAAAGCGGAAACCAGACCCCAAGCCCACCTCATCCAACGCCCGCGAAATCCGCTGTTCACGGTTTTCGAGACCATGGATAAGTAGCGGCTCGAGCAACAGGGCATCAACCGTCTGGCGGGGATGCAGCGACCCGTAAGGGTCCTGGAACACCATCTGCACATCGCGGTAGAAACTCTTGTCACGGCGTTTGCCGGAGTAAGAGCGCCCCTCGACCATCAAGGTACCGCTTTCGAAGTGGTTGAGACCGGCGACTGCTCGCAAAAGCGTTGATTTCCCAGAACCGGATTCACCAACGATACCGAAGGATTCACCTTGCGCAACATCAAGGCTGACGTGATCGAGCGCCAGATAGCCGTCGAAATCGACGACCATGTCACGAACAGAAAGAACAGTTGTCATGCGCGCCACTCCGGCTTGCGATCCAGAACGGGCAGCGGATGACGATGACCACCTATCTGTGGCAGGCAGTTCAACAAACCCTGCGTATACGGATGCTTCGCGTCCTTCAGATTGGCAGACGACAATTCCTCAACGACCTTCCCCGCATACATGACCAGCACGCGGTCGCAGAACGAGGAAACCAGTCGCAAGTCGTGGCTGACAAAAACAAGCCCCATACCGCGATCGCGAACCAGCTTGTCGAGAATGTCGAGCACTTCAAGCTGGACCGTGACATCGAGCGCCGACGTCGGCTCGTCGGCTATCAGCAATTCGGGCCCGCATACCAGCATCATGGCAATCATAACACGTTGCCCCATGCCGCCGGAGACTTCGTGCGGATAAAGATCAAACACGCGTTCGGGATCGCGAATCTGCACGGCTTCCAGCATATCGAGTGTGCGCTTACGGGCATCCGAAGCACCGATCCTCTCATGGGTACGAAGCGTCTCGACAATCTGCCGACCGATTGTCATCACCGGGTTCAGCGAGTATTTCGGATCTTGAAGGATCATCGCGATGCGCTTGCCGCGCATGATGCGCCGGTCCTTAGCCGAGACACGCAACAGATCAATATCACCAAAGCGCAAGGCGTCGGCTTCGATGCGCGCGCTTTTCGGTGTCAGACCCATAATCGCACGGCCGGTCTGCGATTTCCCAGATCCAGATTCCCCAACAATACCAAGGCGTTCTCGCCCGAGTGTGAAGGAAACACCGCGAACCGCTTCCACAAGCCCGGTTCGAGTGGGGAAGCTGACACGCAGATTATCGACGGTCAGAAGCGGTGTACTCATTGGCCCGCCTCCTTTGGATCGAGTGCATCGCGCAAACCGTCACCCAAAAGGTTGAAACCGAGGCTGACGATCAAGATCGCGGCCCCCGGCATGGCTGCCACCCACCATTGATCGAGAATGAAACGGCGACCCGAAGCAATCATCGCACCCCATTCAGGAAGCGGCGGCTGAGCACCTAAACCAAGGAATCCTAGTCCCGCTGCCGTCAGGATAATGCCTGCCATGTCGAGAGTGACACGCACGATCAATGAAGACAGGCAAAGCGGCATGACGTGTTTCAGGACGATGCGCAATGGCGATGCCCCCATCAGTTTCACTGCCGCGATGAAATCCGAATTACGGAACGTCATCGTTTCGGCTCGGGCAATACGGGCGTAAGGCGGCCAGGAGGTAAGCGCAATCGCCAAAACCGCGTTTTCGATGCCGGGTCCGAGGGCCGCAACCAACGCCAGCGCCAGAACCAGTTTCGGAAATGCAAGGAAGATATCGGTGATGCGCATCAGCAGCGCGTCGACCCACCCCCCGGCATAACCGGAGACGGTGCCGACGATCAGGCCGACTGGAGCGGCAATAACTGCAACAAGAAGAACGACAAAGAGCGTCAATCGCGAGCCATGAATAAGACGTGAAAGAATATCGCGTCCCTGATCATCCGTTCCAAGCCAGTAACCTTCTGTGCCGGGTGGGAGAAGCCGGGCGTTACGGAGATCACCCTGCACCGGGTTGTGGGGCGCCAGCACATCTGCAAACAAAGCAACAAACAGCAGTGCGAGGATGATGCCCAGGCCAAGAAGCGCCAGCCTGTTTTCCGAAAACCGCCGCCAGATGACGTATGCACGGCCAAGCCTTGCCTGCTTGCGAGACACCGGCCGGTCAGAAAGCAGCCATGCACGGCTGTAGGGTTTTAACGTTTCGATCGAAGTCGTCATCGGCTTCGCGTCCTCGGATCAAGTGTCCTGTAAAGCAGGTCGGAGAAAAGATTGATGCCGACGAAAATGGCGCCGATTACGATCGTGCCACCGAGTACGGCATTCATGTCCGCGTTCTGCAAGGAATTGGTGATGTAAAGACCAAGCCCCGGCCAGGCAAAAATGGTTTCGGTAAGGACCGAACCTTCAAGAAGGCCGGCGTAGGACAGCGCAATGACGGTCACCAATGGCACGGCAGCATTGCGCAGCGCGTGGAACCAGATGATGCGTGTTTCCGACAGACCTTTGGCCCGTGCCGCCACGATATACTCCTGGCTCAGTTCATTCAGCATGAAGGACCGGGTCATGCGGCTGATATAAGCAAGCGAAAAGTAACCGAGCAGACAGGCGGGCAGAATGATGTGGCGGAAGAGATCCCACAAAACGTCCCATTGCCGTTGCCAGATGGCATCGATCAGAAAGAAGCCCGTGACGGGCGTGAAGGTGAATTCGTAGACGATATCCATCCGTCCGGGATAGGCGACCCACTGCAAACGTGCGTAAAAAACCAGCAACGCGAGAAGGCCAAGCCAGAAGATCGGTACGGAATAGCCGATAAGGCCAATGACACGAACGATCTGGTCGGCGAGACTGCCGCGTTTGACGGCCGCAAGGACGCCAAGCGGGATACCGAACACCGAGCCGATAATCGTGCCGAGTGTCGCAAGCTCAATGGTCGCAGGGAAAACGCGCTTGATATCCTGCATGACCGGATTGGTGGTCAACACAGATGTACCAAAATCACCCGAGAGCGCTTGTTTGAGATAGATGAAAAACTGCTGCCAGAGCGGCAGGTTAAGGCCGAGCTGCTCCCGCACCCGTTCCACGACGTGGGCAGGCGCACGATCGCCGACAATTGCCAGCGCCGGATCGATCGGGACGACGCGGCCAATGAAAAATGTCACCGCCAGCAACCCCAAAAAAGTGGTGATGACGGTGAGGGAAAAGCCAAGGACAGCTTTCAGGCGGGCGTTGGCGCGGCTTTTGCCGCGCCGCCTCGCCTTGGTGTTCGCTTCAACGGTACTCATTCAACGATACCCAAGGGGCCGGTCAAACCGGACTATTCCTTGGAGATCGTGTAAACGAAGTTCGTGTCGAAGCTCGGTCCGAGCTTGAGACCCTTAAGCTTCGCGGAATAACCGGCCACTTCGGTCTGTTGGAAGATGATCACGAACGGACCACTTTCCAGAACCTTTTTCTGAAGGTTCTCGTAGATCGCGGCACGCTTCGCACTATCTTTTTCCAGAAGTGCAGCCTGCGTTTCCTTGGTCAGATCCGGAACATCCCAGGCGTTGCGCCAGGCAAGCGTCTTGTTCTTGCCTTCGTCGGAGTTGTCGTAATTGATCGTGAATGTTTCCGCGTTCGAGTTCGGATCGAAATAGTCCGAGCCCCACTGGCCGATATAGATATCGTGGGTACGGGCACGGTACTTCGTCAGGGTCTGCTTGCCGTCGCCAGGAATGATCTCAAGCTTGATACCGGCCTGTGCAAGCGTCTGCTGCACGCTTTCTGCGATACCCGTGACCGGCTGCGTGTTGCGCACATCCATGGTGACCGTGAAACCGTCTTTCAGACCGGCTTTGTCAAGCAGTTCCTTGGCCTTTGCAACGTCGAGCTTGTAGGGGTTCTCATTGAGAGCGCCGAGCTGGCCCTTCGGCAGGAAGGTTTGATGGACTTCGCCGATGCCCTTGATAAGCGTGGCGCCAATCGCATCGTAGTCCACGAGATATTTGAACGCTTCGATCACTTCCGGCTTCTTCAGGTTCTCATTCTTCTGGTTGAGGCTGAAGTAATAAACGGTACCCTTTGGTGCAGAGGTAACGGCAAGACCTTCCTTCTTGGAAACAGCCTCCATATCACCCGGCTCAAGGTTACGAGCGACGTCGATATCGCCGTTTTCAAGGGCGAGACGCTGACCAGAGCTTTCCTTCATGTGGCGATAAACGACACGCTTCAACTTCGGCGCCTCACCGTAGTAGTTCGGGTTGGCTTCCATGATCACGGCCTCGTTGGCTTTCCAGCCAAGGACCTTGTACGGACCGGAACCGGCATAACCGGTTTTCAGGAACTCGTTGCCGAAATCGGTGTCATATTTGTAATCGGCGCTTGGCGTTACAGGCTTTGATTTTTCGGTAATGAGCTTTTTGTCGACAACAGAGGCGACAGTTGCAGTCAGTACGTTCAGAACGAAGCTAGGCGCGTAAGGCTTGTCGACGGTAAGCACGAACGTCTGTTCATCGGATGCCTTGGCCTTTTCGGCGACGTTGTCGCCGGTGAGGCCGAACTGCGTCAGGAGGAATGCCGGCGACTTGTCGAGCTTGACGGCGCGTTCAAATGAAAATGCAACGTCTTCAGCGGTGATCGGGTTGCCCGACGCGAATTTCAGGCCCGACTTCAGCTTGAACGTGTAGGTCAGACCATCCTCGGACGTAGTCCAGCTTTCAGCCAGGTCACCGACAACCTTGGACGTATCGTTGAGATCGATGGAGACCAGCTTGCTGTAGGTGTTGCCGGTCACTTCGGCTGCCGACAGCTCAAACGCCTCACCCGGATCGAGCGAGATGATATCATCGATGGCAAAGCCTTCGACAAGGGTGTCCGCAGGCGTTGCCGCGAAGACTTGCGGAGCCGACAGCATCAGAAGTGACAGTGCCGCGCCGGTAGCGAGAACACGCATGGGTTTGTTGAGCGATTTGATCATAGGATCTCCCCTTTTGTTATTGATTTCACTCGATTTCAGGCAGGCTCGTGCCATGCCTGGGATAGAACGCGCAGCCAGTTTTCCCGGCAGATTTTTGCTAGGTCATCGTCACCGTAGCCCGCAGATTTCAACGCCGCAACCAGATTGTGATTACCACTGGCGTCCGCAATTCCGACCGGCACAGTCGCGCCGTCGAAGTCGGAACCGAGCGCTACGCAATCGATGCCCATCCGTTCCACCATGTAGTCGATGTGGCGTACCATATCGGACAACGGTGTGTTGGCATTATCGCGCGCATCGGAGCGCAACATCGTCACTGCATAGTTCAGGCCGACAAGGCCTTTGCTCTCCTTGACTGCGTCCATCTGTCGATCGGTAAGATTGCGCGCAACGGATGTGAGCGCATGTGCATTGGAATGGCTGGCGATCAGAGGCTGGTCCGTTGTCTTTGCCACATCCCAGAAGCCTTTTTCGGTGATGTGGGCAAGATCGATGAGGATACCCAGTCGATTGCAAGCCTTGACCAGAGCAAAGCCGGCGTCGGTAAGACCGGGAGCGCTATCTGGCGACATGGGGAAGGCGAAGGGAACGCCGTGGCCGAAAACATTGTGGCGGCTCCAGACTGGACCAAGCGACCGGAGACCGGCGGCATAAAAAAGTTCCAGCGCATCAAGATCCGGGCCGATCGCCTCGCAGCCTTCCATGTGAAGCACGGCCGCAAAAACGTTGTCGGCCATCGCCTTGCGAATGTCTGCCGTTTGACGGCAGAGCTTCCAGGCGCCGGCCTGATCCAGCCGGAGAGCAATCGCTGCCTTTTCAATGGCGATGTCGAGCGACGGCTGCCGTGTGAGCGGCGCGGCAAGCGGCGTGACATAATGGCCGTTTTCGTCCGGTTCCTGGAGAATAAGGTCTCCTGAGGGAATGTAGATGGCGCAAATGCCACCAGCCAGTCCACCAGCTTTTGCGCGAGGCGCATCGATGTGGCCTTCGCGTGTTCCATCCCGGAATTCTACAACCGGGTCCGCTCCGGCCTTGCTGTTGCGCCACAAACGAAGCAGCACATCATTATGACCGTCGAAAACTGCATGCATGTCAGGAGATTCCAAATATCAGTCGCAAAAAGGAGGGGGCGGCAGACGCCGGAATGACACCGAGCGGGTGGCAACCGGAGCAAACGCCACGGCCGCCTGTTTTCTGTCAGCGGCAATCTTAGGACGATATTTCGAAGCTTCGCAAGGACGAAATCAAGCAGTGGTGAAATTATCACCACTCCGTAACAACATCGATTTTGCGGATCGTCAAACCTGCCAGCCGCCGTCCACTTTTCGCAGCAGCGGCGTTGCAAAAACGCCCTGAACGCGATCGGGCCACTGCTGACCTGCAACGGCAAGCCTTTCCCGCCAGCGGTCCGATTGAAGCATCGCAGCCCCCACGACGACAGGTTCGATTTTGGAAGCGGAAAGCAGGGAAAGACCGGCGACAATCGAGGTGCCGCTGGAAATAACGTCATCGACCAGCGCGACGCGGCGATTTTCAATAAGCGGCATCATACGCGGGTCAATGTAAAGCCGCTTTTCCTGCTTGGTGGTGATGGATGACATTGGTACCGACAGCTCTTCCAGATACCAGAATTTGCGGGACGTCCCGAGCGGCACGTATCGTTTATGACCGAGATGGCGGGCGACAGCCGCCGCGAGCGTCAACCCCAGCGTCGGCAATCCCACCACCACATCGGGTCGAAACGGCTCGAGTTTTTTGGCAAGGTCCGCAGCCAGCGTCTCCAGCACCTCGAAGGAGGCTTGATTGACGATCAAAGACGCCAAAGCATGTTCTCCGTCCGCAAGCGGACGAATCGGCAACCTGATCTGTCGCCCGTCATCCAGCGTCGCAGGGAAAAACGCCGAATGCGGCCCCGTAGGCTCCAATGGGGCGGGCTTGAGGATTTCCTGCCAGAATTCGTGCGGCAAAATCTCGGATTGCATCGTTCTTCCCTTTGCTGCGGAACCGTTCGCCTGTGATCGAACAGGAGTGACACCGCGTGTCATGCATTTCGACAACCGAAGAGAGGTACGCGGGTTCATTTCAGATGCGGTATACGCTAGAAAGAGCCAGGCAACATGCGTTCGGAAGAGCCCACCTATGGCGCGGCTTTTCCTCATATTCAAGGATAACCTGCCATGAGACTGCTGGACCGGATCGGCGAAGATTTGCCATTTCTGACGGAGTTGCGTCACGACCTGCACGCTCATCCTGAACTCGGCTTCGAGGAAGAACGAACGAGTGCCATCGTCGCAGACCTGCTTGAACGGGCCGGCCTGAAAGTTCATCGCGGCCTGGGCGGCACCGGTGTGGTAGGCACCTTGCAGGTGGGGAATGGCACACGTTCGATTGGCCTTCGCGCCGATATGGATGCTCTGGCCATGCCAGAAGTTTCGGACCGCGCCTACAAGTCTCGGTTTCCAGGCAAAATGCACGCCTGTGGCCATGATGGGCACACGGCCATGTTGATCGGCGCAGCCCGTTACCTTGCCAAGACACGTGATTTTTCCGGCACTGTGCATTTCATCTTCCAACCTGCGGAAGAAGGCCGTGGCGGCGCAAAAAAAATGGTCGAAGACGGTCTTTTCGAGATTTTCCCCTGCGACGCCGTCTATGGGCTGCACAATATGCCAGGACTTGCAACTGACGAGATTGCCGTGGTCGAAGGCCCGCAGCTTGCCTCTTCCGATAGCTGGCGGGTAACATTCAAGGGCATTGGAACGCATGGAGCAAAACCGCATCTTGGCCGTGATCCGATAACGGCTGCCGGCACATTCCTCGCCTCACTGCAAAATATTGTCGGTCGCGTTGTTGATCCCTTGCAACCCGCTGTGGTCAGCGCCTGCTCAGTTCAGGCGGGCGATCCCAAGGCTCTCAACGTCATCCCGGACATCGTTGAGATTGGCGGCACCGCTCGAGCTTATGCGGCTGATGTCCGTAACCAGCTTGAAGAAGAGATCGGCAGGCTGGCCAAGGGTACGGCAGCCATGTTCGGCATTGAAGCCAAATATGAATTCATTCGCCGCATCCCACCGGTGATCAACGATGCAGACGCCACCAGGCGTGCGCTGCGAGCTGCAAAATCGGTCTTTGGCAACAAGGCGCGCACCGCGTTCCCGCCCTCGACAGCGGGTGACGATTTCGCCTTTTTTGCAGGTGAGGCACCGGGCTGCTACGTCTGGTTGGGCAACGGCCCTGCGGTCGACGGCGCTCTGCACCACAATACGTCTTATGACTTCAACGACGGATCAATTGTTTCCGGCGTCGCGTTCTGGTCAACGCTGGTTGAACAGGAATTGTCAGCTGAATGAACATTGTCCTCGGCCGATCAAATGACCGGCCGCGGCCCGCCAGCGGGACGAGGTAGGCTGGCAACAATGCCAGCCAGGGCGCAGGCTGAAGTGATGGCCATAATGCCCGGCCATCCTGCGTGTATCCAGAACCAGCCGCCGATCCAGCCCGTGATGCTCGCGCCACAATAATAAAACAACAGGTACAAGGCCGAAGCGTGGCTTTTGGCGGTGCCTGCGTTGGCACCGACACCGCTGCTGGCCGCTGAATGACCGATAAAAAATCCGACTGTGATCGCCGCAATCCCCATCACGATCAGGATAATGCTCGACGAAAAAGTCAGAAAAATACCCGCCAGGATGGATGAGAAGGCGACGATCAGCATGACCCGTCGGCTAAAGCGGTCGACCAGTGTCCCGCCGTAGGAAGACGCGACAATCCCGAGAGCAAAGGTCAGAAAAATCATGCTGACAGCGGTCCGGCCGAGTTCATAGGGTGGAGCGACCAGACGAAAGGCACAATAGTTGAAGACCGTGGTGAAGACACTGGTGAGCATTGCACCGATGAAATAAAACCGCCGGAGATCGGGATTTTTCAGATGCTCAGCCCATATACGCAGGTGCATGTTCAGTGGCATGCGCTGCGGCCGGAAGTTGCGCGAGGGAGGAAGCAGCATAAGGAAGCCGATCGCCGCGACAACACAGATGGCTCCAAGTGCGTACATCGCAATCTGCCATGAGGTAAACGCAGATACCAGCCCCATGCCGACACGCCCGGCCATGGCGCCAAACGCTGTTCCACCGACGTAGAGGCCCATTGCCTTGCCAAGACTGGCGGGCTCGATTTCTTCAGCAAGATAAGCCATTGCAACGGCAGGAACGCCTCCAAGCACGAAGCCTTCCAACGCCCTGGCTGCCAACAGCCATTCCCAGCCGTTTGTACTTGCTGCGATAATATTGCAGACCGCAGCCAACATCATGGAAACGAACATAAGACGGCGACGTGTAAAGAGCTGCGAGAAAGCCCCACTGAGAAGGATGGCGAAGGCAAGTGTTCCGGTTGTCAACGAAAGCGCAAGCGAAGCAGTTGCAGGATTGATCCCAAACTCTTCCGGGAATTCCGGCAACAACGGCTGAACGCAATAAATCAGTGAAAAGCTGGCAAAACCGGCAAGAAAAAGCGCCCAGCTAGCTCGACGGAAACGGCTGCTGCCGTGCTCGATCCAGAGAACACCCGGGGGGTTCGCCGTCTTGATAATGGGTGGTGTAAAATCCTGATTACTGAGCTGACGCATCGATTTATCCTTTTCGGATTTATCTATAGCGCGCCCAGCATCTTCACTCTAATATATGGAACAGCCTTTCATTATATCTGGATCTAATATCATGGAGCTCCGGCACATCCGCTATTTTCTTGCCATTGCCAGCGAAGGAAGCTTCACTCGGGCAGCGGAACATCTCGGCATAGCGCAACCACCTCTTAGCCAGCAGATAAAAGTGCTGGAAGAGGAAATGGGCACCCGGTTGTTCCGGCGTCTCGCACACGGCGTGGAACTGACACCGGCGGGAACAGCCTTTCGTACAGCTATTGCCAATGTACCCGATCAGGTCAGCAACGGCGTTCGCCTTGCGCGCAGGGCAGCCGCCGGCGAGAGTGGCGTCATGAGGATTGGTGTGACGGGAACGGCGGCTCTCAATCCGCTCGTCCCCGCGTGCATTCGCGCGTACAAGAACAAATATCCCGATGTCGAACTTCAAGTGATGGAAGCCAACGCCCTTGTGCTGACACCAGCCTTGCTTGAAGACAGGTTGGACGTTGCCCTATTGCGCCCGTCGCAATCTGAGCCGGACACGTTGAACGAAGAAGTCTTGACTGACGAGCCCCTCCTGATCGCCCTGCCCGCGTCACACATTCTTGCACGGCGAGGCACTGCCATCGACCTCCTCGAACTGCGCGACGATCCATTCATTCTTACGCCACGCAGCATTGGAACCAGCCTCCACGACGCCTCGCTGAAGGCGTGCGAAGATGCAGGGTTTACACCGCGGCTTGGTCCGGCAGCGCCGCATATCGCCTCGATACTGACGTTGGTCGCCGCCGAACTTGGTGTTTCGCTGGTGCCGGAATCGTCGCTCAGGTGAAAATGCAAAACATCGTCCTGCTCCCTGCCAGCGGTCCACCTCCCCGGCTGTCCATATCCCTCGCCTATCGCAGAGGAACGACTTCTCCCGTCGTGAAGAACTTCATTATAGCCGCGCGCTCTGCAGCCTGTAAAACGCGGCAACCGAGTTAGGCTCTGCTACAGAGTGCTAATCCTCATCACTCTTCGAAAATCTCTTCAATCGCACGATTGAACAATCGAGCGATTGCGAACGCAAGCGGCAGGCTGGGGTCATAGCGCTCGTTTTCAATGGCGTTTACGGTCTGGCGTGACACGTCAAGGCGAGACGCCAGCTCGCCCTGCGACCATCCTTTTTCGATACGAAGGGCTTTCAGCCTGTTTTTCATCGGAAACGACGGCCACTTATGAGACCACCGACGATCCAGAAGACCGCCATGATCGGCCAAACAAAAAACATCGAGAGTTTTGGATACCCAACAGTTTCGAGAAAACCGTAACTGAATGTCACCAATGCCGTTCCACCAAAAGCAAGGGATAGCGCTTCAAGCTGAATCCGGCGCTGGAGCTCGTCAGATATTCTCACTTGGCGCATGACGGAAAATGCCACAGCAAACCCAGGAACCATGGGGGTTAGGGCGACGATCGTTTTCCAATTCCCCTCAACCATCTCTGCGTTGAGCACCAACACGGAAGCAATCAGGATGACCATATATCCGATCATGCTGATGCTGAACTCAACGACGAAACGATGCTTATTCATACCTGCCTCCTGTAAAGCATCCTTTACAACCGCAGCCACAGGAAATGTCAAGCACGCTTTACACATCTAAGAGCATCCCGTCGGGGAAAACAGGCGGTAGCGGCCTCTCGTGCGGCTTTCGCCTGCCGAAGCTCAAACCATTTTAGTCAATGAGAGAGATCACCGGGCTTTCAAGCACGGTCCCGGTCAGAACGTCGGCGATCCCCCTATCTGTCTGGTGAGGACCGACATTGCAGGCAAGCGTTGCCCCAAAACACGCTTTGAAAACGAGGTAAGGCGGTTGCCACTCTACTATCTCACCGACAGCAGCACGCAGATGCTGGAAGGCTTCCGCCACCTCTTCAACCGAAGCTTCCGACACCAGGCCAGAAAGCGGCAAGGGGAGCAAGGCCGTGATCTTGCCGTTTGATGCAGCCGCCATGCCGCCACCAGCCTCGATCACCGCATTTGCAGCGAGCGCCATGTCATCCACATTCCCACCGAAGACTGTCAGGTTATGGCTATCATGTGCAACCGTGGTTGCAAAAGCACCGTCCCAACGGCCCCAACCGGTCAGAAAACCGGTTCTCGTGAGAGCGTCCGCTTTGCCGTGACGATGCGTCACGGAAATCATCGTCGAGCCCTCCGGCGGGAAAACAAAACCGTCCTCGACATCGGCCTCTGTTTCACCCCACTGGGTAAAGCGTGGACGATCGATGGTTGCGAGCCGCACACGGCGCCCATTCGACGCCACCCTGAAGTCATCCGGTTTTCGCAATGGAAGCTTCATGGAACCTTGGAGTACGGTCGCATCGCAGGCAGGAATTGAAGCCAGCATTGCTCCGTTTTCCGCAACAGGTTTGCCATCAGCAAGAACGTGCCGGGCAGCAAAACTGCTCAGATCCTCAAACACGGCGATATCAGCGCGACGACCGGCAGCAACGAGCCCTAGATCTGGACGTCCGAGACGTTGCGCCGCATTCAGTGTCGCTGCACGCAGTGCCCATTCCGGCTTCAATCCATAACGGACAAGGCGTCGTACCACGTCATCAAGGCCACCTCCGTTCACGAGGTCATCAGGGAATACGTCATCTGTGCAGAGCGTAACCGTTTGGGGAAGATGGCCTAGCGCGTTCAGCGCAGCCACGAATTCCGGCAGCAGATGGTCGTGCGATCCGCGCAATTCGATGGTCAGTCCCGCACGCAGCTTTTCCATCAGATCGTCGGCAGAAACCAGTTCATGATCGGAGGAGACACCCGCCGTCATGAATGCATTCAACTCGGCGCCCTTCAGACCTCTGGCGTGACCGCATAGCAACTTGCCCGATGATAGACCCGCCTGCACGATAGCACTCATGTGCGGATCGCGCTCGATGACACCACGCATGTTCATGATTTCGGCAACGCCACCGATCTGAGGCCAATCCAGCATGTCTGCAAGCACCGGAGCGTCGAAATCGGCGCCTGCGCGTTCCAGGCCGGGTGCCGACGGGACTGAAGATGGAGCAAGAAGAACCGCACGTAAGGGCAGGTTTTCAATCGATTTTGCAGCCCAGCGAACGCCCTCGACACCGTGGACGTTTCCGAACTCATGTGGATCCCAGACAATCGTCGTGACACCACGTGAGACAACGGCTGCGGCGTAAGCGGCAGGCGTGATCATCGAACTTTCGATATGCATGTGCGTATCGATCAGCCCGGGAGAAACAAAAGCACCTTTGGCATCGATAATGCGGGGCGCATCACTTCGGGTCGCCTGCGCATGCACGCTTGCAATCAATGAACCGACAATGCCGATATCGGCGGCGCGCAACTCGCCGGTCACCACGTCCACCAACGTCCCGCCGGTGATGAGGATATCGAAAGACGCTTCCCCTCTTGCGGCTGCCACGGCTCGTGTGCGCAAATCTTCGTCATTCAAATCGGCAGGTTGTGGCGCAAACGTTGCTGAGTTCATCGGGCAGCCTCTCTACGAAGGGCCTCAAGGATTGTCTCCTTGACCGCATCCGCTTCAACAGTTTCGGCAAAATGGGCGTTGAACGCCCCTGTCTTGCCAGTCCTGCTTTCCACGACCGTCCGCCCCCGTGTGAGTGCACCGGCAGTCTCCACATCGATACGCGCATGGCGCCAACCGACAAGATCAGAGCAGAACGCTACAGCAGCGACCGGGTCGTAAAGTGCCATGGCAGCCCTACCCCGACTGGTGGCGATACCGATAAACCCTTCGAGAAGATCGGCTATGAGCGCCGCATTCTTTCCGCCGGCATTACGAATCGGCAGCACATCCGCAGGTGAAGCTGTCACCTTGCGGCAGGCATCGAGATCGACCATTCGAAGCGGCAGGCCGTGCGAGAGAACGATTGCCAGGGCTTCAGGATCTGCAAAGGCGTTGAATTCCGCTGATGCCGTATGATTGCCAGACGTGACGCCGCCCCCCATCCAGGTCAGATCGGAAATTTTTGACGCAAGGTCCGGGCGCGCAACGCACAACGCCGCGATATTGGTGAGGGGTCCCAACGCGAGAACGCGCTTTTCGCCGGCTCCATCGCAAAGCCAGTCGCACAGTGCAAGAAAGCTGCTGCTTTCACCTAGCCCCTCTACCGTCTGGGGCAATGAAAGGCCAACCGTTGGAATACCGCTATCGCCCAGAATGGATTGAGCAGTTTCGAGCGTACCGAACACCGGCTGCGCACGGCCTTGATGGATCGGGAACGTCCAGCCGAAGGCAGCGACGGCTCCTGCTGCGTTGTGGCAGACCTCCGCCAGTGTCGCGTTACCAAACACGAGCGAGACACCATCGATCATGATGCCTGACGCATCGACTACCATGATGGCAGCGATATCGTCGAAGCCCATATCAGTATCGATCCATACACCCATGGTCAGTTGAACACCTTGAGGGTCGCGGCCTTATCCACCGGCAGATCGAAGGCAAGGCGATCACCAATGGCGTGCGTAGAGAGGGCCGCATCCGTTTCTGCCTTGATCGGGCCAAGCGGCGTATCAAGCAGATATTCACGCGTGTTTCCAGCAAAGGATGTGCCGCGCACGGTTCCCTCGAAAGGACCTGAGCCGAGGGTGACCATGCGCGGCCGCCAGGCCAGTCCGGATGCTGAAAGGACTGGTCCGGGAAGCGGTGTTGTACCGTTTGCGGTTTTCAGTGCGCCGTTTTCCAGCGCGAAAATATTCTCGAAGCCGACGAAATCTGCCACGAAGGAAGAGACCGGTGCGTTGTAGATCTCCTCCGGCGTGCCGATCTGCTCTATCTTGCCGCCTTTCATGACAACAATGCGGTCAGCCAGCGCCAAAGCTTCAATTTGATCATGGGTGACAAAAATCATCGTCACGCCGGTTTCCTTTTGAACGCGCTGCAACTCCGTACGCATCTCGAGACGCAACCGTGCATCGAGGTTGGAGAGCGGTTCATCAAGCAAAAGCACCTTCGGTTCCATCACCATGGAACGCGCCAGAGCCACGCGCTGCTGCTGACCGCCAGAAAGTTCGGCTGGCTTGCGTGACACGAAACTCGAAAGGCCAACAGACTTGATGCCCGACAAGACCTTGTCATCCAGTGCCTTGCCGTTGATGCCCTTGAGCTTCAGCCCGAAAGCAACATTTTCGTAGACCGTCAGATGCGGGAAGAGTGCGTAGGACTGGAAAACCAGCCCGACAGCGCGCTTGTTGGCAGCAACGCGGGTGATATCGACACCATCAAGACCGATGCGCCCATCCGCCACCGGCATAAGCCCGGCGATGGCACGCATCGTCGTGGTCTTGCCGCATCCGGAGGGACCAAGCAGCGCCAGAAGTTCACCCTTGCGGATATCGAGGTCGAGATCCTTGACGGCAATGTTGTTGCCGTATGCAAGCGACATTTTTTGGAGCGAAAGGTAATTTGCGTCAGACATAACGGGAGAACCCCAGAAAACGTTCGGCCAGGAAAACGATGCCGATGGAAAGGAAGGCGAGCAGCGAGGAGAGTGCTGCGACGGACGGATCAAAGACGATTTCCATATAGCCCAGCATATCGATGGGCAGCGTGCGAACGCCGGGACCGGAAAGGAACAGCGACACCGGCACCTGATTGAAACTCGTCACGAAACCGAGAATGAAGGCTGAGAGGATACCGCCGCGAATATTTGGCAATACGACCCGGAAAAATGCACCGAGACGAGAAGAACCGAGCAAAACCGCTGCCTCCTCGATATCAGAACGCAGGTTGTTAAGGCTGGCGGAAACCACACGCACCGCATAGGGCAGGATCAGCGCAGTGTGCGCAAGGAACAGAGCCAGCGTGATGCCGATGCCAAATGGCACGACGAAATAACGCAGGAGCGCCAGACCAACGATGATACCCGGTACGATGATTGGCGCGGAGACGATGGTGCGTACCGTTTCGGAAAGTGGAAGCTTGTAACGCGACATCGCGTAGGACGCGGGAATCCCGAGAAGAAGCGCCGTGAATGTTCCTCCGATAGCAAGGAACATCGACATAGCGAAACTTTCACGGAAGCTCTCGACCGTGAAAACCTTTGCGATCCACTTCAGAGAAAAACCCTGCGGTGGAAAGGCAAGAGTATCGCCCGCCGAAAACGATGCCGCCACGATAATGAGAAATGGCCCGATCAAAAAGCCGACCACCAGGAGAAGTGTGAGGGGAATGAAGAGCTGCCGGGTCATTTCTTGTTCCTTGCGGTAGCAATGCGCTTCAGAAGGATGTTGGCGGCAAAGCTCATGACGATCAGGATGAAGGCAATGACGCTGGCGGCAACAAAATTGTTCGAGACCGTGACCTGCTGATAAAGCAACGTCTCCAGCATCAGGACCTTGGAGCCACCCAGAATTGCGGGGGTGATGTAAGCCGTCAGCGAGCCGGTGAACACCAGCGTACCGCCGACAACAAGCCCTTCCCGCGTCAGCGGCAAGATGACTTTCCAGAAAACCTGAAACCAGTTTGCGCCGAGCACGCGTGCCGCCGCGATCGTATCCTTCGGCATGTTCTCAAGCGCACTGATCAGCGAAATAATCATCAGCGGCAGGAAAAGCTGGAGAAGGCCGATAAAAACCGCCGTTTCAGAAAAAAGAATGCGTATCGGTCCATCGCTCAAACCCACAGCCTGAAGCGCCTGATTGACGATACCGGTGCGGCCCAGGATAACGATCCAGGCATAGGTACGCGCCACTGGCGAAATCATCAGAGGCAACACGACGAGGTTGACGACATGTCCCTTTGAGCCGGCCGAAAGGTTGACGATGGCAAAAGCTGCCGCATAACCGATGACCGCCGATACCACAGTGACAATTGCCCCGAGTTTCAGCGTGCGCAGGAAAACGGTCTGATTGAGCGGCTCGGAAAAGAAATCGGCATAGGCGGACAGCGTCCACCCGTCAGCGGTACGGAACCCTTCCGACAACAGCATGAACACCGGCACAAGAAAGACCGCCGCCGCGAAAACAGCAGCGGGCAATGCAAGCGCCAGCGCTTCGGCCCGATTCTGAAACATTCACTTATTCCCTGAACGGCCGCAGTGTCGCCGACCGATGTCGTTGAAGCTGAATTGTCAGCTTCCGTTTTGAAACGGTGGAAAAGCGGCCAGGGGACGACCAAACCGCTTTTCCCGGAACGGGGGCCGTCGCGAACGCGAAGACCTGCCCGTTCCGTAACACGAGAACCTACTTACTGACCGACCTTGGCGTTCCACTCCGACAGCCACTTGTCGCGGTTGTCGAGCGTTACATCCGACGGAATGAGCTGCAGGCTCTTTGCCGTCTCGTCACCATAGGTAATGTTGTTCGCTATCTCGTCAGAAACCTTGACTTCCTTGTTGGTCGGGCTGTCGACCAGCTTTTCGGCCAAAGCCTTCTGAACATCGGTGGAAAGCCAGAAATCCATGAATTGCAGTGCGAGGTCTTCGTTCTTTGTACCCTTAGGCACGACGAGCACGTTCATCCCGCCTGTCTGGCCTTCCTTGGGCGTCGCCCAGGCAAGCGGCAGATCAAGCTTGGTAAACGGCGCCCAGGAGAAGCGACCGATCGGCGCTGCCCAGATCTCCTCCTGCTGCATAAGCTGCACAAGCTGCGAAGACTTGACGTAGAACGTAACGATATCGTCCTTCTTTTCGCCAACGGCTTCGATTGCACCGGCGAGATCGGGCGTATCCTTGCCAATCGCCTTGCCAAGCATATAGAGCGCCGGCGGTCCCTGGTTGGTGGTAACATTCGGGAACGCAACGTGATCGACGACGCCTTCCTTCAATAGATCACCCCAGGATTCGATCTTCATCTTGTCCGTGCGGTAGACGATCGAGGTCGCATAGAAGTTCACACCGACGCTCATGCCATCACCGTTCGGGTCCTTGGCGATGTCGTAGAGGTTTGCGATGCTCGGCACCTTCGTGGCGTCGATCTTCTGGATCAGGTCCTTGCGTGCAGCAGAAAGTGCATCTGCCATGGAGACGATAGCAAGATCGACAACCGGGTTCGCCTTGTTGGCCTCCATTTTGGCGAGACGCTCGACGCTGTTACCAGTTTCGACCACGAGCTTGCAGCCGCACTTAGCTTCAAACGGCGTATAAACCAGCTCCTTGAATTCGTCCTGCGCGAAGGCGTAGACCGAGATCGTCAGGGTCTTTTCCTGCGCCTGTGCAGCGCCCATCGTCAGCATCAGGGCAGTGCCCGATGCAAGAATGATCTTCTTCATGGTGTGAGTTCTCCTGCTGTCGTTTTTTTGGCTTCAGTGACGTTATGCGATGTTTTGCCGGTCGAGCCGCGTACCATCAGCTCCATCGGCACTTTGGAAATATCGGCAGCGACCGAAACAGTATCCCCCTCTTCACCGTCGATGACGCGCAGCAATGCATCTATGGCGAGATCAGCAATACGGACCATGTTCATGCGCATCGTGGTGAGTGGCGGTGTCACCACCGCGGAAAAGATAAGATCGTCAAAACCGGTAACACTTGCCTGCTCCGGCACCTCGACGCCTTCGCGCTGCAATTCGGTCAGGGCACGCAGTGCATGCAGATCGGAAACGGCGGCAAAGGCTGTAAAACCATCCTGCACCTTGGCGGCAAGCCCGAGACGACACCCCGCGCCATCCTTTGCTTCGATCCTGTCAATCCAGAGCGTCTCGATGTCGCCGGCTCTTCCGAAGCCATCGCGAATGCCGCCAAGCCTGTCGTTCTGAACGTTGGAATCCCGGTTCTTACCGATCAGTACGATCTTGCGGTGCCCGAGGCCGGCAAGATATCGTCCGAGCTGTTGGCCGCCATCCCAGTGATCAGCCGCAACCGTATTGCCAGGTGTCGACGGACTGTCGATCACTGCGACCGGACAGTCGACACCAGCAATGCGAGTTCCTCGGCGCGGAACGATGACCATGCCATCCACACCGCGCTCGATCAGCCGGTTGATCGCATCTGTCTGCATGGAAATTTCGCCCCGCGAGTCGGCGATCAGCACGCCGTAGCCGGCGGCGACGGCGGCCTTTTCAATCGCTTGTGCAATCTGCGGGAAGAGTGGATTGGCGATATCTGGCAAGACGAGACCCAGGACACCGCTGCGACCGGTCCTGAGAGCCCTGCCCGCAAGGCTCGGAATGTAACCGAGATCACTGGCCGTCTTACGGATTTTGTCGACCAATTCAGCCGACACACGCCCCTTGCCGGACAACGCATTGGACACGGTTGCTACCGACACGCCGAGTGTCGCAGCAATTGCGCTCAGGTTAGTGGCAGGCCGTGGAGAAGCCATGACGATCCGGAATTTCGATGATTAAACGTTTAATCACGATAGTCCACCGGCGGTGCACTGTCGAGTCCGTGCGGGGCAAAAACCGGGGAACAAAGTCTAAATGCCGAAAACAGTGCGATTATTTGTGAAGCGAGGGATCGCTGGAGATGCGATAAGCTTCCGCCTGACGCACCAGCCAGTCACGAAAAAGCACCACAGGGCCGTGATTGACGCGAGATAACGGCGCTACGGCATAATAGGAACTTGGGCTTTTGGCAGGATGATCGAAGGCCTTCACCAATTGCCGCGACTTCAGTTCGTTCTCGATCAGAAAAAGAGGCATGAGTGCGACGCCGAGCCCTGCGATACAGGCCTGAGCGACACTGGAAAATTGCTCGAAACGCATACCCTGCGGCAAGGATATTGCCAATCCCAGACTCTGGAACCAGTGATCCCAAGCACCCGGACGCGACGCCATATGCAACAAGGGCAGACTTGCGACATCCCTCCCGGTTGCAACAGGATGAGAATTGAGAAACTCGGGACTGCAGACAGGCGCCACCATTTCCTGCATCAGAAAAGTACTTTCAGCCCCCGGCCAGTCCGCCTGACCTATGTGGATGGCCATGTCGATCTGCTCACGATCGAAATCAAACTGACCGATGCGTGTGGCAAAATTGATGGTGATTTCAGGATGACTGGCAACGAAATCAGGAATGCGGGGCAGCAGCCAGCGCGTGCCGAACGTCGGCAACATCGCGAGATTGAGGGTATTGCCATGCGTTTTCGTCATGACCTGCAAAGAGGCAGAACGTATTTCACCAAGCGCGGCGGCGACGGATTTGGCATAAGTCTGACCCTCTGACGTCAATCGAACACCGCGTGCACCCCGTTCGAAGAGACGAACGCCGAGCAGCTCTTCCAGCGACATAACCTGCCGGCTTATTGCTCCTTGCGTCAGTGCGAGCTCATCGGCAGCAAGGGAAAAACTGCCCAGCCTTGCGACAGAATCGAATGCGGCGAGCGCGCTGGTTGACGGCAAAAGCTTTCGGCTGAGCGGGGTCATCAGTCATTACTACAGGTAATGCGAAAATGAGTAAACATGGCTTGTACACGACATGCGAAGCACCAATAATCCGGCCAGAATTTGCGGAGGCATAAAAGTGAGCGAACGTGCAGCATTCAATTGGCAGGACCCATTTCTGCTGGAAGACCAACTGACGGACGACGAGAGGATGATCCGCGACACCGCGGCCGCCTTCGGAAAATCCGAACTGCTGCCGCGCGTCCAGGACGCTTATCTTTCAGAAACATCAGAACCGGAACTGTTCCGCCTGATGGGTCGCACCGGTCTGCTTGGCGTGACATTGCCGGAAGAATACGGTGCGGCCGACGCCAGCTACGTGGCTTATGGACTTGTCGCCCGAGAGGTGGAGCGCATCGACAGCGGCTATCGCTCCATGATGAGCGTGCAATCCTCGCTCGTCATTCATCCAATCTTTGCTTACGGTTCGGACGAGCAGAAAAAGAAATTTCTGCCCGGCCTTGTTTCCGGCGAACTCATCGGATGTTTCGGTCTGACCGAGCCCGATGCAGGGTCTGATCCCGGCGGCATGAAAACACGCGCTGAAAAAATTGCCGGCGGCTACCGCTTGCGCGGATCGAAAATGTGGATTTCCAACGCACCGATTGCCGATGTTTTCGTGGTCTGGGCAAAATCTGAAGCGCATAACAACGAAATTCGAGGCTTCGTGCTCGAAAAAGGCATGAAGGGTCTTTCTGCTCCAAAGATCAGTGGCAAGCTTTCGTTACGCGCTTCTATCACCGGTGAAATTGTCATGGACGGCGTCGAGGTTGGTGAAGACGCGCTCCTGCCCAATGTTTCGGGCTTGAAGGGACCGTTTGGCTGCCTAAACCGCGCCCGCTATGGCATTTCCTGGGGCGTGATGGGGGCCGCCGAAGATTGCTGGTTCCGTGCCCTGCAATACGGTCTTGACCGCAAGCAGTTTGGCAAGCCGCTGGCGGGCATGCAGCTTTATCAGAAGAAGCTAGCTGACATGCAGACCGAAATCGCGCTTGGCCTTCAGGCATCTTTGCGGGTGGGCCGTTTGATGGACGATCATCGTATGGCGCCCGAAATGATTTCGATCGTCAAACGCAACAATTGCGGCAAGGCGCTGGATATAGCCCGCCAGGCGCGAGACATGCATGGTGGCAACGGAATCCAGATCGAATATCACGTCATGCGTCACGCCCAAAACCTTGAGACGGTCAATACCTACGAGGGTACGCATGATGTCCACGCCTTGATCCTTGGCCGGGCACAGACTGGCATTCAGGCGTTTTTCTGATACCACGTAAAAGTCCGGGCGCGACGCGCGCCCGGACCAAATTCATGGCTTCACCTAAAAAAGAACGTCAGAATTCTTGCCATTCATCCTTGCTTGTGTCGAGCGCGGCATTCCCGGAGAAAGCGGCTGAGATCTTGCGGCCAAGTGCGCGCGCCGGTGATACGACGGGGCGGTCGTTCGCACCAGCAAGGATCACAGGCGATTGCGTTTCAGTTCCCAGCCTGAATTGACCGAGCAATTGGTTTAACGACGAAGCTTCCCGCGCAAGGCCATGGCTCGCAGCGGTGGACTCCTCGACCATAGCCGCATTTTTCTGCGTGTCCTGATCCATTTGGTTGACGGCAGCATTGATCTGCTGGAGCCCGGACGACTGCTCTTGTGCAGATTCAACGATCGCTGCCACATGCCGGTTGATCTCCTGCACCTCGGCAACGATCTTTTCCAGAGCCTTGCCGGTATCGCCGACCAGTCCCACGCCTTGCTGAACCTGCTCGTTCGATGTGGTTATCAACGTCTTGATTTCCCTTGCGGCATTTGCAGAGCGCTGCGCCAGCTCACGCACCTCCTGTGCGACGACAGCAAAGCCTTTGCCCGCTTCGCCGGCACGCGCTGCCTCGACACCCGCATTCAACGCCAGCAAATTGGTCTGGAAGGCGATATCATCGATGACGCCAATGATACTGCTGATCTCACTCGAGGACTTCTCGATCTTCTCCATGGCAAGAACCGCGCGGCGAACGACGTTACCCGAATTCTCGGCTTCATGGCGTGTTTTCGCGACCAGAGAACCGGCTTCCTGCGCACGCCGGGAAGCGTCTCTCACCGTGGTGGTAATCTGCTCAAGTGCCGCAGCAGTTTCCTCCACAGCGGCGGCTTGCTGCTCAGTGCGCTTGGCAAGATCATCTGCCGCGGACTTGATCTCGTTGGCTCCGGCATCGATACCCCGCGCGTTTTTCGACACTTGCACCATGGCCGTTTGCAACTTTTCGGCAGACTGGTTGAAATCGGCACGTACCGCGTCGAGGCTCTGTGTGAACGGCTGTGTGATGCGGTGAGCAAGATCGCCATTGGATAGTTTCGAGAGGCCGGATGCGAGATTGTCGACGGCAAACTGCACAGCTGCTGCGTCCTCGGCCTTTTGCCTTTCGCGTTCCATACGTTCTTTTTCCGACAGGCTACGGCTGGCCTCGGTCTCCTGCTCAAGACGCATCCGCTCGATGGCATTTTCGCGAAACACCTGAACGGCCTTCGCCATTTCGCCGACTTCATCCTTTCGGCCCATACCGTCGATTTCGGACGCGGCATCACCGGCGGCAAGCGACAGCATACGTTCACGAAGACGCATGATCGGTGTTGTTATTCCATGAGATGTGACGAAAAGCGCCGCAGCGATAACAGCTAAAAAAGCGACGCCGACGATGATCAGCGTCGTCGCGATCAGCGTGCCGTTATTAGTCGTCAGCAGATTGCTCTGCTTCTCGACGTCAGCCATTCTCTCCAGCAGGAATCCGACGAGATCGTCACTCAAGGGCATAATGAGTGCGTCGGCCCTTTGCAGCGTTATTTTGGCCTGCGCAGCTTCGCCACGCGATGCAAGTTCGACTGCCTCATCCGTCAGGGAAACCACGACACGCGTTCGAGCCAGGAAATCCTCAAGCTTTACGGCATACTGAGGAAAGAGATCGGCCGCAGCAGCAATCTGGTTCAGGACAAATGCTTTGGTGGGCGCATAGTCCTTGAAAATCACCTGGTAACGTTCGTGTTGCTGATCATAGGTCGATATCTGATAGGCGGTGTAGGCTAGACCGGCCAGATTGCGGTTGGCACGCGCCAGTTCCACTGTCGCCCTGTTATCCTTGCTGATGAAGTCGAAATAGACCTCGTCAGACGCATTGAACTGCGTGGAAATATGGGCAACGGCGCCAAGACCAGCGACGCACATCAACAAAATGATCCCAACTATCTTCGTCCGGATTCCGGTCTTTTCCAAAAGTGTCATTATCAATTCCAAACCAGCCAGACGCCCTCCCCGTGCCGAAGTTCGCCTGTGTCAAATGGACAGAGCACGTTGTGACCCAATCATTGGGACGCGGGACATCGTCTTCGGGCCAAGCCGGTCGAAAAACGCTCCAAACCGGAGCGATTAATCATGAAAGCATGCAACCACCGCGCTCCCCGTATGATTTCGAAGCATAAACAATCTCTTACAAATTAGTTGGATTACTGATTATTTTTCAATTTTTGGTGGATCTTTTCTCGAAGGCAGTTGAATGCATTCCGACACACACGGCGACCACCACGGCACTCGCAGCGCCCGATATTAGTTTTCGTCAAACCGTTGATTGTCGGCACCATCTATCCTACGTCAAGGACGCTATCATTCGAGAGCCGGCCTCCTCCCCGGCCCTGTCTACACCTCCCAAAACGAAAGTGGACATCATGCACAGCTATCCCGACATCAAACTCCTTATTGATGGCGAATGGAAAGACGCCGTTTCCGGCAAGACGATTGCTGTTTCCGATCCCGCAACCGACGAGATCATTGGTGCAATCGCGCATGCCGAAAAAGCAGACCTCGACCTCGCCCTCGCCGCAGCCGACAAGGGTTTTAAAATCTGGCGAGACACCTCTCCGTTCGAGCGTTCCAAAATCATGCGCAAGGCTGCCGATCTGCTGCGTGAGCGTAAGGACAAGATTGCCTATGTGATGACCCGCGAGCAGGGGAAACCATTGGCACAATCCGCGGGAGAAATTCTCGGCGCGGCCGACACGATCGACTGGTTCGCTGAAGAAGCCCGCCGTACCTATGGTCAGGTCATTCCGGCACGCGCGACCGGTGTATCGCAGCTCGCCATCAAGGTCCCGGTTGGCCCCGTCGCGGCCTTTACGCCATGGAACTTCCCGATCAACCAGATCGTTCGCAAGCTATCTGCCGCGCTTGCAACAGGCTGTTCAATTATCGTCAAGGCACCGGAAGAGACACCCGCCTCTCCTGCAGAACTGATCCGCGCCTTCGTTGATGCAGGTGTACCTGCCGGCGTTATCGGGCTCGTCTATGGTGTTCCGTCCGAAATCTCCGAATACCTCATCCCGCACCCGGTCATCCGCAAGATCTCGTTTACCGGCTCGACTCCGATCGGCAAGCATCTTGCTGCACTTGCCGGCAGGCACATGAAACGCGCCACGATGGAACTTGGTGGCCACGCACCTGTGATGATCTTCGATGATGCCGATATCGAAAAGGCCATTGAAGTGACCTCACTGGCAAAGTTCCGCAATGCCGGCCAGGTTTGTGTCGCGCCCACCCGCTTCCTTGTGCAGGAGGGTGTTGCCGACCGCTTCGTCGAAGGTTTCGTAGAAGCAACCAAGGCCATCAAGGTTGGCAACGGACTTGAAGACGGTGTTGTCATGGGTCCGCTCGCCAACGAGCGTCGCATTCCGGCACTCGAAGAGCTGATCAACGATGCCGTTTCGTGCGGTGGCGAGTTGAAGACCGGTGGCCGTCGCATTGGCAACAAGGGTAATTTCTTTGAGCCGACGGTCCTCTCCAACGTACCGACGACCGCCAAGATCATGAACGACGAGCCCTTCGGGCCGGTTGCCATCATCAACCGCTTCTCAAAGCTTGACGATGCGGTCTCCGAGGCCAATCGCCTGCCCTTCGGCCTTGCTTCCTATGCCTTCACCGGCTCGGTAAAAACGGCACATGCCCTGAGCCATCAAGTCGAAGCAGGGATGCTCACGATCAACCACAATGGTCTGGCTCTGCCGGAAGTGCCATTTGGCGGCATTAAGGATTCCGGTTACGGCACCGAGGGCGGATCTGAAGCTGTCCAGGCATATCTGGAAACCCGCTTTGTCAGCCAGATGAGCTGATCAGCCAACGCAGTAATTCAAGGCCCGGCTAGCTTTTGCCGGGTCTTTTTTTCGTTCAAACCTTATGCTTGCCTAACATTGTCTGATCACATAAAAGAACAAACGAGGAACGAAGTGGGTCGACAATGAGCGAGACAACCGAAACGGCAGCACCAGCGCTGAAGGAAATATTCAATCGCGAGCGCCTTCAGCATATCGCAGTCCAGACGAAAGCTGTTCACGCCCCTTTCGATGTCTCTGCATTCATGGCGCTAGCGACCAACGATCTCGACAGCCTCGGGATCATGCAGCGCATGCGGCAGGTCGCGACCAGCCTTCACGCCACGCTTCCCGGCGACTACGCACGCAACATTGAAATCCTTACGGACCTCGCGCCACGCATCGGACATGGTTTTGCGTCCATTTCGTTGCCGGAATACGTGGCGCTCTACGGGCGCGCCCATTTCGAGCTATCGATGCAGGCGCTGCGTTATTTCACCCGTTTTGGCTCTTCTGAATTTGCGATCCGGCATTTTCTGAAGGAGGACATGCCGCGGACACTCGCTTTCATGGAAACCTGGTCTCGTGATGAAAATGAACACGTCCGCAGGTTGGCGAGCGAGGGTTGTCGTCCGCGGCTCCCCTGGTCGTTCCAGCTCAAAGCCCTTGTGGAAGATCCTTCGCCGGTCACCGCTATCCTCAGCAATCTGAAAAGTGATGGCGCGCTCTATGTCAGAAAATCGGTTGCCAACCACCTGAACGATATCACGAAGGACAATCCCGGCTTCGTATTCAAATTGTTGCAAGATTGGCCGAGAGATCACAAACATACCAACTGGATCACGCGGCAGGCGCTACGTACACTGATCAAAAAGGGCGACGTCACCGCTCTTGCCTATCTCGGCGCGGATGAGGCAGCCGAGATGGCAGTACAAGAGTTCGCAGTATCGCCGCAAACAATCACTCTTGGAAACACCGTAGATATTACGGCGTCATTCGTTTCCTTGGCCAAATGCCAGCAAAAACTGGTGGTCGACTACGCCGTCCACTACGTCAAGAAAAACGGTGAAACGTCTGCCAAGGTTTTCAAGTGGAAAGAGATGAACGTGCAGCCGGAAGAGCGTATCTCGCTCACGATAAAACGCGCGATACGTGATTTCACCACCCGTAAGCACTATCACGGACGTCACAGGATTGATCTCATCGTCAACGGACAGACCGTAGCGGAAACGTTCTTCGATCTGGAAAGCTAGTCCTGCTTTGACGGGAAAATCTTAGCACGACGGATGATGATCGAACCGCGTTCCCCTGCCTCCACATTACTTTCCGGCGGCACATCGAATTCCAGTTGATCCCCGTTGTCCGTATTGGCAATCACACGGCGCTCGCCCGCTCTATCAAGAACACGGGTGACACGCGCTGGAATGCCATCATGTAGATCGTCCCATTCAAGATCACCTGGACGGGCATAAATCTCGACCGCCCCATCCGCCTGACCGTAAGCAAACGGTAGTTCGCTTTTACCGACGTAAATCTTGCCACCGCGAGCTTCGCCGGAAACTTTGTTGGCATCACCCAGAAACTTCATCACAAAAGCACTGTTTGGCTGGCGGCAGACGTCTTTTGGCGTACCTTGCTGGACTATTTCGCCTTGATTGAGAATGACAACGCGATCGGCGAGATCGAGCGCCTCTTCCTGGTCATGGGTAACGAAAATCGTCGTGATACCGAGCGCATCGTGAATTTCTCGCAGCCAGCGCCGCAGATCCCGACGCACGTTGGCATCGAGAGCACCAAAAGGTTCATCCAGAAGCAGGACCTTCGGATCGACGGAAAGCGCACGGGCCAAAGCAACGCGTTGCCGCTGGCCACCGGAAATCTGTGCGGGGAACCGATCCCCTAGACCATCAAGCTTCACCAGACGTAAAAGCTCTTCAACGCGGGCCGCGATTGCCGCCTTGTCGCGCTTCACCTTAGATACCTTCATGCCGAAGGCTATGTTTTCGTTCAATGTCATGTGTGGAAACAGCGCATAGTGCTGAAAGACGAAACCAACACCGCGATCACGCACCGGAATGTCGGTTGCGTCCTGATCCCCGAAGAAAATCCGCCCACCATCAGTAAATTCAAGGCCCGCGACCATACGCAAGATGGTCGTCTTGCCGGAACCGGAAGGACCAAGCAACGCCAGAAGCTCACCGCTTTCGATGTCGAGCGAAACGTCACGCACGGCGCGAAATGTATCGAAGGTCTTCACCACGTTTTCGAGGCGAATTTTCATGGATCAGGTCTCCGTAACAGTGGCTGTGCCATTCGTCTTCTTGCGTCCGCGCCCAGCACCGCGTCGCTCCAACGCCACTTTGGCAATGATCGTGACGACTGCAAGAAGTGCGAGAATGGAAGCCGAAGCGAAAGCACCAGCTGTCTGGTAGTCGTGGTAAAGCAGTTCGATATGCAGCGGCAACGTGTTCGTCTGGCCGCGAATATTGCCGGAGACGACAGAAACAGCACCGAATTCACCCATCACACGGGCATTACAAAGCACCACGCCATAAAGCAGGGCCCATTTGATATTGGGGAGTGTGACCGAAAAGAACGTTCGCCAGCCTGATGCACCAAGCGACGTTGCCGCCTCCTCAAGATCGCGTCCCTGTGCCTGCATCAACGGGATTAGTTCACGCGCGACAAATGGTGCTGTGACGAACATCGAGGCAATCACGATGCCGGGCAATGCAAACAGGATTTTGACGTCATGCGCATCAAGATAGGGACCAAACAGTCCCTGAAGACCGTAGACGAAAAGATAGGCAACACCGGCCACGATCGGCGAAATCGAAAAGGGAATTTCGATGACCACAAGCAGGAAGCGTTTACCGGGAAAATCGAACTTGGTAATTGACCAGGCCGCGGCAACCCCAAAAAGCGTGTTGATCGGGACAGCAAGGAGCGCCGTTACCACCGTCAACATGATAGCGTGGCGGGTATCGGGATGGGCGACCGTCGCGGAATAGGCTTTCCAACCTTGTGAAAACGCTTCAACTCCGATGATGATAAGCGGGGCGACAACGAGTAATGCCCCAACGACCAGCACGAAACCGATCAGACTGCGGCGAACAAGCGCGCTATCGCCGACACGCGGCGGCCTGGGATGGCTCGAGTGTGCGCCCATGATCAACCCCTTACCGTGTAGCGCAACGCCCGCGCCTGTAGAAAGTTGGTCAAAGCCAACATGAGGAATGCCGTGATCAGCAGCACGGACGCCACGGCTGCGGCGGCCTGATAATCATACTCTTCCAACCTGATGAAGATCAGCAATGCGGTGATTTCCGTCGACATAGGCTGGTTGCCTGCAATGAAAATGATTGCGCCGAATTCGCCAAGGGAGCGTGCGAACGACAATGATAGTCCCGCCAGCAAAGCTGGCGTCAACAGCGGCAAGATCACCTTGCGAAAGATTTCGAAGTCCGAACCGCCAAGTGACTGGGCCGCTTCTTCAAGCGCGGGATCGAGATCCTCGAGCACAGGCTGTACTGTGCGAACGATGAAAGGCAAGCTGGTGAAGGCCATCGCGACCATAATGCCAAGCGGTGTATAGGCAACCTTGATGCCGGCATGTGCAAGTATGGAGCCGAACCAACCGTTCGTAGCGAACAGTGCGGTCAACGCGATACCAGCCACAGCAGTTGGCAGGGCAAAGGGCAAGTCGACGATTGCATCGACAATACGCCAGCCGGGGAAGCGGTAGCGGGTCAGAACCCACGCAAGTGCCAATCCGAAAATGACGTTGAACAACGTCGCGGCGAGCGCGCAAAGCACGGTGACACGATAGCTTGCGACAGCACGTGGCGATGAGATGATGGACCAGTACTCGGTGGGGCCGAGACTTGCCGCCTTGAACACCAATGCGGCCAAAGGCAAGAAGACGATGATCGCGACATAAGTCAGGGTGATGCCAAGGGACAGTTTCAGTCCCGGCAGAACATTGCGCTTCAACCCTTGCCCCCACTCATGAAAAAGCGACCCGGCGGTTTCCCGTCGGGCCTGGTGTTTCGTTCGTTGAATTATCGATTAACGGCTGCCGTACAGCGTATCAAGCGTGGCGCCAGAGGCAAAATGCTCTTTCTGGATCTTTTCCCAGCCACCGAACACATCGTTGACATTGACGAGACGGATCGCCGGAAACTGATCCTTGAACTCGCCGACGACCTTCTCGTCATGGACACGGTGACCGAACTCGGCTGCGACCCGCTGACCTTCCTCGGTATAGAGGAAATCCAGATAGCTCTTGGCCAGTTCGCGCGAGCCGCGCTTGTCGACCACCTTGTCCACCACAGCCACCGGGAACTCAGCCAAAAGGCTGACAGAAGGTACCACGCCTTCGACCTTTTCTTTGCCGTACTGCTTGGCGATGCCGCGGGTTTCCGCTTCAAAGGTAATCAGAACGTCACCGATTTCACGCTCCACGAATGTGGTGGTCGCTGCGCGACCGCCAGTGTCGAACACTGGAACGTTGTCGAAGATCTTCTTGACGAACTCCTCGACCTTCTTCTCGTCACCGTTGAACTTCTCCTTCGCGAACGCAGTCGCGGCCAGATAGGTGTAACGCGCATTGCCGGATGTCTTGGGATTCGGGAAAACAATCTTCACGTCATCGCGGACGAGATCGTCCCAATCCTTGATGTTCTTTGGATTTCCGGCACGGACGAGGAAGGACGGGAAGGAATAAAAAGGAGACGCGTCGTTCGGAAAATCTTTTTGCCAGTCAGCCGAGACAAAACCCTGTTTTACCAGGAAATCAATGTCGGTGACCTGATTGAACGTCACAACATCGGCTGCCAATCCCTCAACGATGGCGCGCGCCTGCTTGGATGTTCCTGCATGCGACTGGTCAATTGTGACACCAGGATGCAGCTTGATGAAAGCCTCGTTTTCAGCGGCAAAAATCTCGCGCGCGATGTCGTAGGACGCGTTGAGAATGGTTGTCGGCGACTGTGCGTGCGCAACACCCGAGATAAGAGCAGCGATAGCAGTGCCGATGATAAGAAGACGTTTCATGAATACCCCCGAAAGTCGAATGGTCGACAAAATACCGGGTGACGGACAGCGCCGCGAGAAACAGTCGTTCTTTCCGTTGCAAACAACGAGAAATTCCATCCTGAAACAACAGCCTGTCGAAACGTTACTTCCTTCTGAAAGTTTAAACGGAATTTCTTTTGCGGCGCAGCATCAAAGACGGTGGTCAGGAAAGAGCCGTACACCCTGCTTATCCAGGTACGTGCGAATGTGGTCTTCTGTCACGTCTGCAAGCGTCGCTGGCGACCAGTGCGGATTGCGGTCCTTGTCCACAATTGCCGCGCGAACCCCCTCGTAAAAATCATGCTGACGCAAAACCTCAGCGCCCGCTGAAAATTCACGCTCAAGGCATTCCATCAGGCTGGAGCTCTCACGCCCCATTCGCAACAGTCGCAATGTCAGCTTGAGGCTCGTCGGTGACCGCTTCTGTAATGTCTCGAGTGTTTCGTGCGAGAAGGTGTCGTCGTTCTTTCTCAGCGCCTCGATAATCTCCTCGACAGTATTGTAACGGAATGCCGCATCGATTTTGCCGCTATTGGCTTCGAGGACACTCTCGCCAGCGTCTCCGGCATATTTCAGGATTACGTCCTCAACATCGTCCTGATAGGCAACCCCGGTCAATTCCTGAACCAGATCCAGCAATTGACTGGAAGGGACGAACCAATCTGCCAACCCGGCGTAGATCGCGTCAGCAGCCAGTACCGTGTTACCCGTCAAACCGAGCCAGGTACCGCATTCGCCCGGCGCTTTCGGCAATAGCCAGGTCGCTCCGACATCGGGAAAATAGCCGATCCCTGTTTCCGGCATCGCCAGCCGTGTTCGTTCTGTGACGATCCGATGACTGCCATGTGCTGAAATCCCGACCCCACCACCCATCACGATACCATCCATCAACGCCACGTAAGGCTTCGAGAAATGTGCAATGCGATAGTTCAGCGGGAACTCCTCGCGCCAGAACCGCAACAGATCGGGATCGTTGGCCTTTCCGAGATCATGGATAATTCGGACATCACCGCCCGCGCAAAGCCCGCGCTCTCCCTCTCCTGCGACAATGACGCAGACCGTTTCCTGCGCCTGCTCAAACCTTGAAAGGGCCTTAGAAAAATCGAGAACCATTGGAAGCGTCAGACTGTTAATCGCTCTGGGACGATTGAGGCGGATATGGCCAGCTTTGCCTCTTGTTTCGACGAGGATATTTTCCGCTGCCTGTATTGCAGAATTCATCGGTGCCTCCCTGCCAATTTTGTTGTTTGCATCTTGGCGGCGCGGGAACGATCACGCAACGTTGATCTTCGGGCACGGCATGGGTTCCCGCATTTTCCTCGCATCTGTCAAAAAAGGCTCGAAAACCTATTTCGCAACGCAGCATGTTTGCTTGACGCGTTGGAAATCATGGCATGTAATGGATTTCGGAAATGCCGGCATTGAGTCCAGTCGAGCGTATGCCGGACCAAGCGAGTGCCGCCTTGTCAAGGCGCTGTTAACAGCAACGGGAGACGAGCATGCAGGTTTCGGAACACGAGTGGATCAGCAAACGCGCCTACACCCTTTGGGAAAAAGAAGGTCAGCCGCATGGCCGTGACGCGGAACATTGGGAGCAAGCCAAAAGCGAATACGCGCTCCTGAAGACGTCCGAGGCGACAAAACCCGCTGCCCGCAAAAAAGCAGCTCCCAAGGTAGAGGTGGCTGCAACAGCAGCTGCGAAATCCAAAACACGCGCCAAAAAAGCGATTGCGGCAGAATAAGCTGTCTGCCGACCTTCCGGCGCAATTCATGAAGAAAACCCGACGGGGTAAGCGTCGGGCCTTGTCTATCGATCAGTTGCAGTTTTGACCGTCGGGGCAAAGCCGCGGCCTTGGTGGTTTGTCTCTGTTGAGATCCCACTCCATGGTGCTGCGGTTGCGTTGCTGTTGTTCAGCCTGGCCACGATCATCGTTACGCTGTTCATCGCGACGTTGCTCGCTGCGACGCCATTCGTCGCGTCGGTCATCGTCACGACGTGGACGCTGATCCTGGTTCCAGTCACCGTAGCGTTGCTCCCAACGACCATCGTTTGGGCCACCACCCTGACGGGGATCACGCCACTCGTCACGGCGACCATCGCGCCATTCATCACGCGGACGTGGGCGATCCCAGTCTCCGCGCGGTGGCGGCGCATTCCAGTAGCCGCCGGAGGGCGGTGGACGACGCCAGCGGTCGCGCTCGCGGTAGAAGTCCCGGTCGCGATAATAACGGTCCCAGTAACGTCCCACTTCAAACGTTACGATCGGAACGCCAAGGTCGCGATAATAACGCGGCTCGACATACACCCGGTTCTGTCTGTAGGTCGTCTCAATGTACCGACCTGCAACCCAGCCGCGACCGCGCGCGAACGAAACGTCACACCACGGGGCATCGGAAAGGCAGCCATTGACCACCAGCGGTGCGCCGACCGGAATGACGACAACAGCCGGATAGGCCGTGCTCGGACCCGAGCGCATATTCACATTGGCCGTCGCGAAGCCGCGCGTCGCAGCCTCGGCGAGCGCCGGAGCAGCAAGCATCGCCAGCATCGCGATTGCGCCCATAAGTTTTTTCTTCACGTTCTTCTCCTCCGGCAAGGCCACGCCTTGCCATCTTCAGCCTCACCGTGCCCGGTGGACAGCGGCCGTATTCAGGTACTGTCGAAAGCGAAAATACCCGGTCGACCATGAACACAGCATGAAACAAAATGCCGACCCGTTCAGTTCCCTGCGACGACATACCGCCCAGTTTTTTACTGCTCGTCGGAGGGACCGGCCTTGACTTCAAAGGGCATTCATCCGACTTCAGTCAGACAAAAGATGGAGCATGCCCCATGAGCGAACCCGTACAAACAACCGTCGACCAGAGCGAAGTAGACCGCTTTTCGGCAATGGCGGCCGAATGGTGGAGCCCGACAGGCAAGTTTCGACCATTGCACAAGTTTAACCCTGTGCGGCTCGAATATATCCGCAACAGCATCTGCGAGAATTTTGGCCGAGATCCCAAGGCCCATCGGCCGCTGGAAGGCCTCCGTATATTGGACATTGGTTGCGGCGGCGGACTTCTTTCCGAGCCGGTAGCACGTATGGGTGCCGACGTGGTTGGCGCAGACCCTTCCGAAAAAAACATTGGGATTGCTTCCACACACGCGCAGGAAAGTGGCGTTGCTGTTGATTATCGTGCGGTGACTGCCGAGCAATTGCAGGAGGCAGGTGAAACCTTCGACGTGGTCCTGAACATGGAAGTCGTCGAGCACGTGGCCAACGTCGACCTCTTCGTAACGACCTGCGCCAAGATGGTGCGCCCCGGTGGATTGATGTTCGCAGCGACCATCAACCGCACCCTGAAAGCGCGCGCGCTTGCAATTTTTGCGGCCGAGAATGTGTTGCGATGGTTGCCACGCGGAACCCATCAATATGAAAAGCTGGTCCGCCCTGAGGAACTGGAAAGGCCAATGGTCGCGAGCGGCATGGACATCATCCATCGCACAGGCGTGTTCTACAACGTTCTCCAGGACAAGTGGAACCTGTCGCCTGATATGGACGTGAACTACATGATGCTGGCGAAGCGGCCTGGCTGAGATCGCGTCAGACCGGGATCGACTTTATGACCGATAACAGATCCTTTTGACCAAGTGCATTTCTTGCAGAAATTTCCTTTGCTTTGGCTCGGTCTATTTCAAGGGCTGAACCATCGGGGGCGAATGGCTGTTTGAAGGTGAAAGCATGAGGTGACGAGCCTTGGTCATGCAGATGCTCAAACCGCCGTACTGCCTCTTCCCAAGTCGGATGGTGTCCTTCGTCGACCCACCACAGGACCAGCGACGGCCATCGCTGCGGCACATTCCAGCTGCGACCATGCTTCAGCGCTTCCGCGTGAACGCCCGAATAGGAATAGGCCATCAACGATTCCGGATCGCGCCATATCGAAAGTGACGACACCCCGCTGACGGCCCCGTTTTCTTGAAGGAAGCGCGGAAAAATCTGCCTGCCCCAGCTTTCAGGACCAGGCTCACCGTCATAACCAGATCTGGACACAAAGCCTTCGGCGCGCTCAGCAGCCTCGAAATTCAGCGGCTCTCAGCGGGCAAAACCGGCGACCGCGGGATCATCGTATGGTGCAACCTGTATCCCGAAATTATAGATTGCCAGCAGCAACCCTGCGATCAGTTCACGTCGTCGGGCAGGATCGGTAGCGGTGCGATCTCGATGCCCTCATCGATAAGTGCCTTGGCTTCCTGAATGGAAGCATGCCCGACGATCCCACGCTCATCGGCTTCGCCGTAATGTATCTTGCGCGCCTCTTCAGGAAATTTATCGCCGACGTCCTCCGAGTTGGCCCGGATGTTGGCAACGGCTTCCTTGATTTTGGCGATGGCCTCCTTGCGTGCCGTATCCATCGCCAATGACTGCCGCTCGTCCTTCTTGCGGGCAGTCGACACCGACGGGGCCATCAAAAGCTTCGAGATGTTGAGCGAGTTGCAGACAGGACAGGAGAGAAATCCGCGCTGCAACTGATTGTCGAAATCCTCGCTTCCGGCAAACCACCCTTCAAATTCATGGCCTTTATCACAGGCCAGCGCATAGCGTATCACGCCGCCTCTCCTCCGCTCGGGCGCTCATAGCCAACGGTTTCCAGCCTGAATTCCCGGGCATTTTTCAGATTGGGTATCTTGCCGCGTGCGGACGCAACGAGAGAAGGATCGATCTCGGCGAAGATGATCTCCTCGCCCGCACCGCCCGCCACGGCCAGTACCTTGCCCCAGGGATCGATAATGATCGAATGACCAAACGTCTCGCGCCCATCCTCATGCACGCCGCCCTGCGCGGCAGCAATCACGAATGCACCGTTTTCAATCGCGCGGGCGCGAAGCAGGATTTCCCAATGCGCCTCGCCGGTCTGCCGGGTAAAGGCTGCAGGAACGGTCAGCACTTCGGCGCCGGCCATTGCCTCGGAGCGGAAAAGTTGCGGGAAGCGAACATCGTAACATATCGCGAAGCCGAACTTGGCAAGCGGCAGGTCGGCAACGCGCGCTTCACCACCTGGTTCGTAGGCGGCACTTTCGCGCCAGCTCTCGCCATTGTCGAGATCGACATCGAACATGTGAATCTTGTCGTAGGCACAGACCCGCGCGCCATCCGGTGCAAAGAGGAAGCCGCGATTGGCAATTTTGCCATCGGAGCGGGCGATCGCCGTCGAACCAACATGCACGTAGATGCCGAGTTCCCGCGACAAACGAGCCGCTGTCGTAACGATGACATCACCGTCTTCGTCTTTAAGAACGGCTCGAAGTTCCTGTCGGTTTTTCTGAAGAGCACCCGTCATTTCAGGTGTCTGCACATAGACCGCCCCCTGGGAGGCCGCATCACGGATCAGGCGCTCCATGTCGGCTGCGTTTTTGACCGGGTCGACACCGGAACGCATTTGGATAGCGGCAACCTTGAATGTCATCGCGTCCTCCAGTCCGGATCAGTTTGCCAACATCGGGTCAAGTTTACCGGCCCGATCCAGTGCATGCAGATCGTCGCAGCCACCGACATGCTGGCCGTTTATGAAAATCTGCGGGAATGTCGTGCCGCCAGATTTCTCAATCATTTCCTGTCGATATTCCGGCGTGGTGGTGGCGTTGTATTCTGCGTAGTCGACGCCCTTGCTTTCAAGCAGCGCCTTGGCGCGCGCGCAATAGCCGCAAAAATCTCGCGTATAGATCGTAACCGATGCCATGTTTTCCAGCCTCACAAACCGATGTGCGACAGCACACGGTTTTCATTTTCACTGGTGATTCATATAGGGCCGGAAACAGCCATTGCAAAGATCAAAACGGTCACATCGGCGGCACCGGCCTTCTTCAAAACACGGGCCGCAGCGGCCACCGTCGCGCCGGTTGTATAAACGTCATCAACGAGAACAATGCGCTTTCCGACGACATCCGTTTCATGACCGGGCGCGATCGCAAAGGCACCACGCACATTGTCCTGCCGTGCACGCGCTGAAAGGCCAACCTGCCGCTCTGTCGGTTTGACGCGCAGAAGCGTTCCGGCAAGCAACTGCTTATCGGCAAGCCTTACAAGATGTCTTGCCAACTCCGCCGACTGATTGAAACGCCGCTGCGTGAAACGTCGGCGATGCAACGGGACCGGAATGACGTAATCGCAGGCCCCCACCCTCCCCTCACTTGCCCGCAGCATCCATGACGCCATGAAAGGAGCAAGGTCGGTCCGATCTTGATATTTGAGACGGTGGACCAGTTTGCGGGCGACACCATCGTGGATCGCAACCGCCCGCAACCGGTCAAAAGCCGGCGGATTGGCGATGGCCTCACCGCTGACGACACCGTCTCCATGATCGAGGGACAATGGAATTCCAAGAACTTCGCAATAGGGGCGCTCTATGAAGCCCACATCCCGCCAGCATTCGGGGCAAAGCGCGCCATCTGCACCTGTCATCCGGCCGCAGGCGGCACAGGTCGGTGGATAGACGATGTGAAAGACCGATCGAAGAGCAAACCGCCCCATCGCCTTAACAGTCCCGAACATGGAAAACAGCCCTACACCAGCACCCATGAGGTTGACTTTAGCTTCGAACGGGTGCCTTTGCGAGAGCGATATGAAAGACGGCTTGCCGAATAAAACGGCGAAAGAGCCGAAGCAGGCTGACGATGGATATTCTTTTTGACGAAGCGCTGATCGAGGCCAACCGCCGGAGAGCGTGGAACAGGCGCGACGACAAGGCTTTGTTTCTTCTCGATATGGCAGCGGAAGAACTGGCTGACCGCCTGGCCATCGTCGAACGTCGGTTCGAAACCGCGATTGAACTCCATGGCGCGACCGGGGTGACTGCCAGACGGCTGACGGAAACCGGCAAAATCGACAGCATTCAGCGCATCGAGACGGATACTCGTTTCGAACTTGATGGACAGTTGCCGCAGGTTGCCTCGATGGAACACCTGCCGCTGACGGAAGCGTCCGCCAATCTCATCGTATCACCACTGGCCTTGCACCTGACCAATGATACTCCAGGCACATTGATCCAGATCCGCAGGGCGCTGAAACCGGATGGTCTTTTTCTTGCTGCGATACCGGGCAGCGGTACGCTTCACGAGCTGCGAGACGTTCTCTTGGCCGCCGAGGCCGAACTGACTGGCGGCGCAAGTCCACGGGTCATTCCTTTTGCTGATGTGCGTGACGTTGGCGCGCTGTTGCAGCGCGCTGGTTTTGCACTCCCGGTGACCGATGCTGAATCCTACACGGTTCGCTACGATTCGATTTTTCCGCTGATGCGAGATCTGCGCGCCATGGGCATGGCAAACCCACTCAAGGACCGCAGTCGCAAACCGCTTAACCGCGCGTTTTTCATGCGTGCAGCGGAGCTTTATGCGGAACGTTATTCAGATCCCGATGGCCGCATCAGAGCAACATTTTCGATTATCTATGTCTCTGGCTGGGCACCGCATGAGAGCCAGCAAAAACCGCTGAAACCGGGCTCTGCCAAGGTTCGGCTTGCCGACGCACTGAAAACCACTGAGGTCAAGCTGTCCTGAAGGCAACGATCAATCAGCTGACATAGGCCGCGAACGTGTCGATGATAATCTGAAAAACGCCATCGATCTGGGTGCCAATACTGCGCATGCCAGCGATGATCCCAACCGAAATCAGGGCCGTGATCAGCCCATATTCGACCATTGTGGCACCGTTTTCATTTTTGAAGAAACGGCGGAAACATCCCGCCAGTCGATTTTCACCGTCCAACATCCGGCTCGCCCCCGCGAAACGTAATATGCCTTATTACAAACGCGGTCATTCTTAGGGGCATTGCGTTTGGATTTCGTTACCGAACTGGCAGAAATCAGCAGCCGCGCTCGTTGTTGTAACCTGTGACGACGCAAGGCATTTCAGGCATTGGCTGGGTGATACTGCGACGGATGGAATACGTCTTGCCCGTATCGACATTGTTCTTACGGATAGATCCAGTGGATATCATGTCGATATTGTCGGGATACTGTGCGACCCGTGTCGAGGATTTACCCGCAAGCATGGGCGTCAGGATCAGAGAAAGCGCAATGGCAGCAGTTCCGAACAGCAGAGCGACATTGAGCACGCCGGTGCGGCGGGATTTATTGGAATACGAATGACGGTCTTCAACCGTCTTCCAGAAATCCTCATTCATCGCCAAACCTCATGCTGTGCAATTTTCCGCTTATTCAGAACGAAATTGCCAGATGGTGCTGAATGATCTGTTAACGCAGGCCCCATTTTGGCACGGCAAACCTGTGGAAAACCGGCGTTTCACGAAGCTGTTACGTTAACGACCATGTCGAATTCGGCGGTTACAGCAAGTCCTGAAGAAATGGTATGAGAGGCTCATCGGCTGGCGGCATTGGATAATCGCGCAAAGCCTGTGGCTTCACCCATTTGATCGCCTGGCCTTCACGACCATGCGGAATGCCCTCATAACGGCGGCAGACATAAAGGGGCATCAAGAGGTGAAAAGTCTCATAGGTGTGGCTGGCGAAAGTCAGCGGTGCCAGACAGGCGACCTTCGTGCTGACACCAAGTTCCTCTTCCAGCTCGCGCACAAGAGTTTCTTCGGGTGTCTCGCCTTGCTCCACCTTGCCACCGGGAAACTCCCAGAGACCTGCAAGTGACTTACCTTCCGGCCTTTGAGCCAAGAGAATACGCCCGTCCTGATCCAGAAGCGCGCACGCAGCAACAAGAAGGATTTTTCTCTCCGCCCCGCTCACTTATCGCCTGCCTTTTGCCAATAGCGGTAAGTATAGGCCTGCGTGAAGCCAAATTTTTCATAAAGCGCGATCGCCGGAGCGTTGGTGGAAACGACCTGTAGCCAAGCCGTTCTCGCACCACTGATACGGGCCCACCGCAAGGCCGATGCGAGCATTTGCGTGCCAAGACCGCTGCGCCGATGGCCGCTGGCAACGTCGAGCGAAAGAATGCCTGCGAGATCGTTGTCCTGTACGCAGATTGCGGTCGCAAGGGGACTGCCCTCGACCTCTTCATTGATGAACAACCCAAGCGTCGGCTTGATTGAACTGACGATTTCGGCAACCGCCGGACGAAGGGCAGGATCACCGCAACTAACCTTCAGGCTTGCTTCGACGAAACGACCGATATCGTGACTTGGCAGGCTTACGAGAGTTTCCGGCAACTCCAGAGCGGAGATGTCAGCGGTCATCACCTTGACCTCCTCGAAGACGTTCCAGCCGTCCTCGATCAGAAAGTCCGCCAGTTGCGGTGGCATCAGCGTCGTTTCACGCACCACCAGCGGGCGCCCGAAATCCTCGAAACGCTTGCGTGCCCTTTCCAGCCTGATGGCGCAATTGCCGTAGTCGGATGGATCGAGCGGTACAACACTGTTAATTCGCTTGGAGGGATGAGATCCCGTCAGGCGGATCTGCCAGCTACCGTCATAAATCACTGACGAAGCGGGCCATGCCCGGAAACTGACAGCTTCCAGACGGCGAACGAGCGGCAAGTTGACGGCACTGTCATGCATTCTGTTCGGCTCCAACGGTCAGCTCCGATAATCGCCGTTGATTTCGACATATTCCTTGGTCAGATCACAGGTCCAGACCGTCGCTGTGCCGTTACCAAGACCGATATCCACCTTCACCGGAATATCTTCCAGCTTCATCACCGCGCTTGCTTCAGCTTCAGAATAATCCGGGTCGCGCTCCCCGTTCACCGCAACGCGAACATGGCCGAACCAGATTGCCAAACGGTCACGATCTGCCATTTCGCCTGATTTGCCGACAGCCATCACAACGCGGCCCCAGTTGGCATCTTCGCCTGCGACCGCCGTCTTGACCAGCGGCGAGTTGGCAATGGACAGCGCAATCCTTTTGGCTGCGACATCGTTTTCGGCGCCAGTAACCGTCACCTCTACCATCTTGCGTGCACCTTCGCCGTCGCGAACGACCTGAAGCGCAAGTTCCTTGAGAAGATCATTCAACGCCGCCCGGAACGAACCAAGACGCTCGTCATCGGCACTTACGACCTTGAGTTGGCCATCCTCGGCTGCAGCACCTGTTGCAAACAGCATCAGGGTGTCGGATGTCGACGTGTCGCTATCGACCGTTACCGAGTTGAATGTTGGTCCAACTCCCGCTGACAGAAGAGACTGCAACGCAGCCGCATCGATATCCGCATCCGTGACGACGAAAGACAGCATCGTCGCCATATCAGGCGCGATCATGCCGGCGCCTTTTGCGATACCGTTGATCGTGACTTTTACACCACCGATTTCTGCGGTGCGGGTCGCGACCTTCGGGTAGGTATCCGTGGTCATGATGGCCTTGGCCGCTTCCTGCCAGAAATCGGCAGCGGCAGAAGCCTTCATATCACCGAGAACACCGGCGAATTTCGTCGCATCCAATGGCTCACCGATCACGCCGGTTGATGCCAGAAAAACTTCACGCTCAGAGCAATCAACTGCCGAGGCAGCAGATTTGGCAGTGAGTTCGGTCGCCGCCTTGCCTTTGAGCCCGGTAAAGGCGTTGGCATTGCCGGAATTGACAACGACCGCACGGGCAACACCGCCAGCAAGATTTGCACGGCAAAAATCCACCGGCGCAGACGGGCACTTGGATTTCGTGAACACGCCTGCCACTGCAGCCGGCTTGTCGAAGACCATGAGAAGCACGTCGGTACGGTTCTTGTACTTGATACCGGCGGCAGCCGTCGCCATGCGGACGCCACGCAGGGCCGGCATGTCTGGATAGGATTTGGGAGCGAGCGGAGAAACGGCAACGGACATTAGGACGCCTGAAGTTTTTCTGGGAACAACTGTCGGATATGGAAACAGGGCGGCCAATGGCCGCCCTCAAAAATCGGAAATTACTGCTGCGGCTGCTGCTGTTCTTTGCTGGCTTCGTCATAGCCCTTCTTCAGCGCTTCATCCATGATCTCGACCTTCTGGTCGGCTTTCGCCTTTTCGATCAGGGCAACATATTTGTCACGCATGACAAGCTGACGAACCTGCGGCTCGACCTGCTCGAAAGCCGGAGGAGGCGCGATGCGCTTGTCTTCGAGCTTGATCACGTGGAAGCCAAACTGGGTCTTGACCGGCGTCTTGGTGTAGGCGCCCTTTTCAAGACCAAAAGCGGCCTCTTCGAATTCCGGCACCATGCGGCCTTTTCCGAACCAGCCGAGATCACCGCCCTCATCCTTGTTGGAATCGGTCGACTTCTCCTTGGCGATTTCGGCGAAATCCTTGCCCGAATCAAGCTGCTTGATAACTTCCTTGGCTTCGTCTTCCGTCGCTACGAGGATGTGACGGGCATGCGCTTCCTCTTCCTGTGGGAGAGAAGCGACTTCCTTGTCATAGCGGGCCTTCACCTCTTCATTGGTAACGGCGTCAACCACGTGCTTACGGAAGTAGGCGTTGTGCAGCTCGCGGTCCTGAATAAAGGCCATACGCTTCTTGAAATCGTCGGTCTTTTCCAGACCTTCGGCAGAGGCATTCTTTACCAGAAGCTTGACGTCGATCGCGCCGGAAAGGGCGGCGACCTTCTTCTGTTCGTCGGGAAGCTGCGCGAGTTGAGGATCAAGATTGCTCATGGCGAGATCGAGTTCGGACTGGTGAATTTCCAGATCGCCGACCTTGGCAACAACTGCATCTTCCTGTGCAAAAACCGGAAGCTGAAGGCCGAGGGTAGCCACAATCACCGCAGCCGCAATTTTATTATAGCGCAACATATTGAACCTTTCGGAGACAACGCCGGCTCCAGACATGGTTTCCGGCTCTGAAAAAACTTCCAAACACCTGATTGTGGCCATTCTGTAACGGGCAGAACCGTTGACATCATTTGCCCCCCCTCTTATCTGTCACGCAACCTCGCGTCCAGATACGTTTCAGGGCGAAGTCCGTCATTTGTTGGTGATATCCAGCAGCAAAGTCGGAACAGCCCGGGAAAACGGAATTTCAGAAAGGGCCAGTAAGATGGTCAGTCTCGGCGGTATCGCCCGCAAGTTGTTCGGTTCGGCAAACGATCGCCGCGTCCGCTCCTACAGAAGCAAGATCGCCGCTATCAGTGCGCTGGAGGAAGCCACGAAGGCTCTCTCTGACGAAGCTCTCGCGGCAAAGACTGTGGAATTCCGCCAGCAGCTCGCCGACGGCAAGTCTCTTGACGATCTTCTGATCCCGGCCTTTGCAGTCACCCGCGAAGCCTCGCGCCGTGTGCTTGGCATGCGTCCCTTCGACGTTCAGTTGACGGGTGGTATGATCCTGCATCAGGGCGCCATCGCCGAGATGAAGACCGGCGAAGGCAAGACCCTCGTTGCAACGCTCGCAGTCTACCTCAACGCCTTGTCCGGCAAGGGCGTTCACGTCGTAACGGTCAACGACTACCTGGCCAAGCGAGACGCTGGCATCATGGGTCGCCTCTACGGTTTCCTTGGCCTCACGACGGGCGTTATCGTCCATGGCCTCGACGACGACCAGCGCCGTGAAGCCTACGCTTGCGACATCACCTACGCGACAAACAACGAACTCGGTTTCGACTATTTGCGCGACAACATGAAATATGATCGCGCCCAGATGGTGCAGCGCGGCCATAACTACGCGATCGTCGACGAAGTTGACTCCATTCTTGTTGATGAGGCGCGCACACCGCTCATCATCTCTGGTCCCCTGGATGATCGTTCCGACCTCTACAACACCATCGACGCGTTCATTCCGCTGCTGACGCCGGAAGACTATGAGATCGATGAAAAGCAGCGTTCGGCCAACTTCTCCGAGGATGGCACCGAAAAGCTGGAAAACCTGCTCCGACAGGCCGGCCTTTTGAAGGGCGAATCGCTCTACGACATCGAAAACGTCGCGATTGTTCATCACATCAATAACGCGCTGAAGGCTCACAAGCTCTTTACGCGCGACAAGGACTATATCGTCCGCAATGACGAGATCGTCATCATCGACGAATTCACTGGCCGCATGATGCCGGGTCGCCGTTATTCCGAAGGCCAGCACCAGGCGCTGGAAGCCAAGGAAAAGGTTCAGATCCAGCCGGAAAACCAGACGCTTTCCTCGGTCACGTTCCAGAATTACTTCCGCATGTATGAAAAGCTTGCCGGCATGACCGGTACTGCGGCAACGGAAGCTGAAGAATTCGGCAACATCTACGGCCTTGATGTCATCGAAGTTCCGACCAACCTGCCCATCCAGCGTATCGACGAGGATGATGAGGTCTATCGGACAGGCGAAGAAAAATACAAGGCGATCATCACCGAGATCATCGCTGCGCATGAGCGCAACCAGCCGGTTCTCGTCGGCACGACCTCAATCGAAAAATCCGAATTGCTGGCGAATCTGCTGCGCCAGTCCGGCTTTGAGAATTTCCAGGTTCTGAATGCTCGCTATCACGAGCAGGAAGCTTACATCGTATCGCAGGCTGGCGTTCCCGGCGCTGTCACGATCGCGACCAACATGGCTGGCCGTGGTACTGATATTCAGCTCGGCGGCAACACCGACATGCGCCTTGAGCGCGAGCTGGAAGGTCTGGAAGACGGCGCTGAGCGTGATGCCAAGGAACAGGCTATCCGCGCCGAGATCAAGATTTTGAAGGAAAAGGCGCTCGCTGCTGGCGGTCTTTACGTCATCGCGACCGAGCGTCACGAAAGCCGTCGCATCGACAACCAGCTCCGTGGCCGCTCCGGCCGTCAGGGCGACCCCGGCCGTTCGAAGTTCTATCTTTCACTTCAGGACGATCTGATGCGCATCTTCGGCTCGGATCGCATGGATTCGATGCTGCAGAAGCTTGGTCTGAAGGAAGGCGAAGCGATCGTCCATCCTTGGATCAACAAGGCTCTGGAACGCGCGCAGAAGAAGGTCGAAGCACGCAACTTCGAAACCCGTAAGAACCTGCTGAAGTATGACGACGTTCTGAACGATCAGCGCAAGGTAATCTTCGAGCAGCGCCTGGAGTTGATGGAGGCCGACAATATCGGCGAAACCGTCGCCGATATGCGCCATGAAGTTATCGAAGCACTTGTTACGAAGCATGTTCCCGAAAATGCTTACGCTGAACAGTGGGACATTGCAGGCCTCAAGGCTGGCGTCGCACAGTTCCTGAACCTTGATCTGCCGGTGGACGAGTGGGCCAAGGAAGAAGGCATCGCCGAAGACGATATTCTGCATCGTATAACGGAAGCGGCGGACAAGTTTGCAGCCGAACGCGCAGAGCGGTTTGGTCCGGATATCATGACCTACGTAGAGCGCTCCGTCGTTCTCCAGACGATCGATCACCTGTGGCGCGAGCATATCGTGAACCTTGACCATCTGCGCTCTGTCGTCGGTTTCCGTGGTTATGCCCAGCGTGATCCGTTGCAGGAGTATAAGGCCGAAGCATTTGAACTGTTCCAGTCGCTACTGACAAACCTGCGTGAAGCCGTGACTGCACAGCTCATGCGCGTTGAACTGGTTCAGCAAGAGCCGCAGCAGCCTGAACTTCCGGAAATGACGGCACACCATCTCGATCCTGTCACCGGAGAAGACGAGTTGGCTCAGGAGTCTCCTGCTTTTGTATCGGCAGAAGACCGTGACCCGAACAATCCGGCGACGTGGGGGCGGATTGGACGCAACGAACTTTGCCCTTGTGGTTCCGGCAAGAAGTACAAGCATTGCCACGGTGTCTACGAGCAGGCCTAAAAACCTGTGGCGTTTCCATCGCCCGCGACTTTGGTCGCGGGCGATTTGCTTTGAATGCGCCCCGGCGGTGATCGCTCCCGCCTGAATTCCTCTCAAAACGACTTTCGGACGATCCGCCATGAAGCCTGGTGACCTTGCTGCATACATTTTTCTGGCGCTCGCCTGGGGTTTGTCCTTTCTGCTTTTGCTGCACGTTGTCTCGGTTTTCGGGTGGATCGGGGCCGTTACCTTGCGTTGCCTCATCGCAAGCCTTAGCCTCGTGCTGATTGCGCGCCTCACGGGACGAAAGCTGCAGTTTTCTGCAGGGTGGAAGGCCTTTGCGATCGTGGGTGCGACCACTGTGGCAGGCCAACTCATCGGCCTATCCTATGCCACTCCGCTGATCGGCACGGCCATGGCAGCCATCCTCGTCGCCACAATTCCTCTCTTCTCCATGCTGATTTCGCAGCTCTGGGGACTGGAACGCATGACCGGACAGGGACTGGTTGGATTGATACTCGGTTTCGGTGGCATAATCCTGCTCGTCGGCTTTCCCGCAGTTCCCGTCACCATCTCGTTTGTTCTTGGATGCGCTGCCTGTATCGCCGCCTGTTTCTGTGCGGCTTACGGCAGTAACTATGCAAGCCGGCACCTCAAGGGCACCGGTTCCTGGGAGATTACCATCGGTGCCTTTCTGGCAGGCGGCTTGATGACCTTGCCGTTGCTGTTTGCCGTGCCGGTTCCCGTTACTCCCAGCCTCGCAGATTACGGTTATCTCGTCCTTCTGGCCGTGATGATGAGTAGCTTGACCTACATCACCTACTTCCGTCTGGTATCAAACATCGGGGCCACGAAAGCCATCAGCGTGGAGTTCGTGGTGACGATCGTTGCCGTCCTTGTCGGCGCCTTTGTGTTGAACGAACCTCTGACGGCCCTGCAGCTTCTTGGAGCGGTGGTGATTACCGCTGGCTGCGTGCTGGTCCTCGGCCTTGTCCCGGGGCGAAAGCTGCCACCCGCCGCATCCGGCGCGTGAATTGTTTATTAGTGTTTTCCACCAATAGTCGCGCGAAGATGTCTCCGGTCAGAATAAATCGCGTTGCGGCGCGGGGTGGCAATGCAAGCGGGCAGCGCACAGCACGAACACTATTGGGATCCTTTGCGGGCGGGCCTTATGTTGCTCGGTGTGCCCTACCATGCATCTCTGCTCTATAGCGATGCGATCAGCTGGAGCCTCAAGGATTTCCAAACCAGTCCGGTCCTTACCATTCTCGGTATCGTATTGACCACGTTCCGCATGCCGACCTTCTTTTTGGTCGCCGGATATTTCTCAGCCATGGCGATTGGGAAAAAGGGAGGCGGTGCGTGGTTGCAATCCCGATTTTTACGTCTTGGTATTCCGTTCGTTGCAGCCATCGTTGTTCTTGGACCGCTACAACTTTTTCTGCTGGACATTTCCGAGATCGTGAAGGGACAGGCGAGTTTCGAGCAGGTGATCGGCAGGCTGCCGCAAACTTTAGCGCTGAGTTCGCGCTGGATCATGCATCTGTGGTTCCTGCCAGCCCTGCTTTTCTATTCAGTGCTTCTCGCTGCTATTTTGTTTCTTGGGCAACAGCGACCGGGTCTTCAAATCAAGCAAACCTGCGAACGGCTGAAAAGCCGACATCCGTTTTTTTTTCTCTCTGCCATCTGCATGCTTGCGATTTTGTGGGAGCTCGCCGTTTACGCAACCGCTCTCATGGCGCGAGGCAGGGAAAACGATATTCTGAGCTTTTACGATCGTGCATCAGATCCCTACGCTCGCTATCTACCGTTTTTCCTCATTGGTGCGCTCCTCAACCGTGACAAGGCGCTGTTTCATAGATTTCGTCAAACTGGACCAGGCACAGTATGTCTCGCAGTCGTTGCCATCTCGGCCGCGGTGATGCTACGGCTGCAACACCCCTACGGCAACTCGGTTTGGCAGGTTCTGGCCTCCGCGGTCGCCGCGATTGCGGCTGCGCGGCTTCTCCTGGATTTTTGCTGCCGTTTTTTCGTTCGGCCTAACATTATCCTCAAAAGACTGGCGGATGCGTCCTTCACGATCTATCTCGTGCATCATCCTTTGATTTATGCGTTTGGCACGGCCTTTATCGCTGTTAGCCTGCCCCCCATTGTCGAATTCAGTGTCATCGTGGTCGCAACAATTGGGCTTGCCTATCTTTTGCATCGGGCGTTGCGCCAGAATGATCTCGCCCTCTTCCTCTTCAACGGGGTCCGCAGGACACAGGTGCCGACACATCCATCGGCGCACAACGTCTCCCAAACCCTTCGTTAAGGTTGGGTCTGTTACAGTTGAACCACCATTCAACTGGAAATGATGGCGTGCGGATCATGGCTATCCTGAACACGGTGGAAAAAGCCTTGCCCGTGGGCCTGCGGACAAAACTTGCTCCCGTGCTGGAGAAGCTTTCCGCAATCGTCTCCGGTCGCGATGACGTCGCACGCGCACAGCGGATGGCATTGGTCGCATTTGCGGTTCGCATCGTCAGTGCCGGCATTGCATTCTTTTCCCAGATCATTCTTGCGCGCCTGATGGGCGAGTTCGAATACGGGATCTTTGCTTTTGTCTGGGTCCTCGTCATCCTTTTCGGCAATCTGTCCTGTCTTGGCTTTCACGCGACCGTCATCAGGTTTTTGCCGGGTTACAAACTGGAAGATGCCAATGACAAGATCATGGGCCTCACCTCGACTGCCCGGGTCTTCGCCATGCTTTCAGCCAGCACAGTCGCTGTTTTCGGCTTGGCATTCCTGTTTTTCTTCGGCGAACGGATTGCCAGTTACTATGTCATTCCAATTTTCCTGGCCCTCTTCACATTACCGATGGTAGCACTGGGCGACGTGCTGAACGGAACGGCACGCGCAAATGGCTGGGCCATATCGGCACTCAGCCCCACCTACATAATTCGCCCCGTGCTCATTCTTGTCTTCATGGTTACGGCTATCGCTCTTGGGGCAGACAAAACCGCGACCACAGCGATGCTGACCGCACTGGCAGCAACCTACGTCGCCACCCTTCTCCACTTCATTTTCATGAACCGCCGGCTCAACCGCCACTTCCACAGCACATCCCGCGTCGTTCACTTTCGCCACTGGCTGCGCTTCGCCTTCCCGATGTTCCTGATCGATGGAATCGGGTTCCTGATGACGAACTCCGACGTTGTCATCGTCGGCCTCTACCTGCCTCCTGACCAGGTCGGCATCTATTTCGCGGCTGCAAAAACCATCGTGCTGATGCAATTCGTGTTTTTCTCGGTTCAGGCTGCCGCCGCACCCCGTCTGGCTGCTCTCATCGCATCTGATGACCGGCGCGGACTTGCGAGCTTCGCAAGCCAAGCGGCCCGCTGGGCGTTCTGGCCCTCTCTTTTCATGGGGCTGGTGGTCCTTGCCGCAGGTCCGTTTCTGCTGTCGCTATTCGGCGCAGCCTTTACCCAGGGTTACGAACTGATGTTCTTTCTGTTTGCGGGTTTCCTGGCAAAGGCTGCTATTGGACCGGGCGAAACCCTGCTCAATATGGCCGGCAAACAGAAGTTGTGTGTTTTTCTTTATATTCTTATCTTTAGCTGCAACATTGCACTCAACATGTTGCTCATTCCGGTCTATGGTTTGGCTGGGGCTGCGGGTGCCGCTGCAATGGCAATGCTGATTGAAGCTGTGCTATTGCATGTCGCTATTCGCCGCACACTCGGGATCGTGCTTTTTGCCTTCAACGATCTTCGGGCGAATACTGACACGGGGAAGGCGGTTTAACGGTGGCCATGTCCAGCGACCCCAAGAATCCGGACCTTCAGGACCCGCGGATTGCGGCGCTCGTCGCCTCGTCGGCGAAGGATCGTCCTGTTGCCGACAGCAGTAAGCGTGTCGGGCGTGAAGGACGCGAGTTCTGTATCTACCCTGGTCAGCTCGGATACGAGATGCAGGAAGAACTCGATTTCCTGTCGAACCGCGTCATGGAAGCAAATGTCTTCTTTACCGGACGATTGCTCGCGCCAGCCATGCCGCGCCTTGAGGACAAGTCGGTCCGCTTTGCCCTTATTCGCGATGAGAATGGGGCGAGGAGCCGGATGCGGCTTCTGATGCCGTTTACCGTCGAAAAGCCGGGTTTTGCCATCGGGCCTTCGATCATTCGCATCTGGGCAAATCCGTTCGGTCCTTTGGGGACACCGCTCGTCGACACCGAAGGCGCCGCCGAGACCCTCGATAATCTTTTCGATGCGCTTGCTGATAAGGAAATGAAGCTTCCGAACGTTCTGGTTCTGCCCGATATCAGACTGGACGGTCCGTTCGCGCGACTGGTCAAAGCCATTGCCCTTAGCCGCAACCTGCCCCTGACGACAACCGGCACATATCAACGCCCGACGTTGGAGAGCCTGCAAGATGGAGAAACCTACCTCCAGCAAGCACTTGCACCACACCATTTGCGGGAGATGCGCCGGCAGTGGCGCCAACTCGAAAAACTGGGGGCCGTGTCCTACACCGTAAGCCGGCAAGCAAAAGACATACGATACCGTATGGAGGAGTTTCTGGCGCTGGAGGCAAGCGGCTGGAAAGGTCGCAAGCGCAGTGCGTTGGTGAATGACCGTTACCGCGCCGCATTCGCGCGCGAAGCCATCACCAATCTCGCGGAAGCAGACGCGGTTCGCATCCATACGATTGATCTGAACGGAAGTGCCATTGCCTCGATCGTCGTTTTCATGACCGCAGGTGAGGCTTACACTTGGAAAACTGCTTTCGATGAGTCTTATTCGAAATACTCACCTGGCAAGTTGCTGATCCAGAAGCTGACAGACTGGCACCTGGACGACGCCAACATTTTGCGCAGTGATAGTTGTGCAGTGCCCGATCACCCAATCATGAGCCGCTTCTGGCAGGAACGGCAGGAAATGGGCACGCTGATTGTCGGCCTGGCGCAAAACAGCGACCGCGACGTGCGCCAGGTTTCAACGCACGTAGATATGTACCGCAGCACACGCAATCTCGCCCGAAGCCTTCGCCAGAAAATTATGTCATTCGGCCGTAAGGGCAGTTGAAGCTAGAACGAAAGAGGGCGCATTCGAGCGCCCTCCATCGCGTCCTGGGGCTTTCATGACGTTAGCGGGACGCTGTCCGGATCATCTTGCAAAGTTGCGTCAACGCCGCATCGTACCCACCGCCAAGGATATCAACACAACGGCGTGCAAGCTTGATCTGCTCAGTGCGCGACATATCGTTATAGGCACGAACGGCCTGGCGAATCACAGCCGGAGGTACCCCACCCGGATTGGCCGCTCCTCCAGGTGTTGTCGGGCTGCCTGGACTTCCCGGCGTTCCCGTCGAGCTCGTTCCGAGACCAACGCCGACCCCCAAACCGAGTCCGCTTGATCCGCCGACACTGGTACCGACACTAGCATTGAGACCGCTTGATCCGCCGACAGACGCATTAACACCGGCATTGATACCATCGGACCCGCCCACAGACGCGTTGACGTCGGCATTGACGCCGCTGCTGCCGCCCACCGAAGCATTTACATCTGCCCCGAGCCCGCCACTTCCATTCCCGCCAACGTCCGCGCTGGCATTCACACCACCGCTACCACCAACGGAAGCGCCAACACCAAGACCACCACTGTCGTTGCTACCAACGCTGGCATTGATCCCATTTTCACCGCCGATGCCAATATCCAGCGCATTGGCGCTAATTGGAAACACCAGGCATGCAGACAACAACAAATTGCGAGAAAGCGAGCGCATATTTTCCTCCTTGGGCGTTCTTTGCTATCCCGTGTCCCCCCATGGACAATCCACATCGCCATAATACTTCAATTAGCAATTGCGCATATTCCAATTTATCAATGATTGCTAATGCAGGATTAACGCGCTTTGGAAGGTGTCTCGCACTGGGAAATCCAGCCGCTCAGGAAAGAGACAGAATTGGCGAGATTAGACAGGTTTGGGGTTGCACGTTCCCGCAGAACCATGATAGACGCCGTTGCATTACCACCGTTGCCCCAATGGCGGAATTGGTAGACGCGCCGCACTCAAAATGCGGTTCCGAAAGGAGTGCTGGTTCGATCCCGGCTTGGGGTACCATTTTCAAAAAATCAGTTTGATTTTATTGAATCTTTTCGTAGCGGCTTCCCCACCAAAGCGAAGAAATCCGACCATTTAAATGCTCTTGCCGCATCGACCTCACGAAACTTTGCTCGCATCCTGCGAGATGACGGACAGGCTTTTGTTTGCAAGCGAAAGAAGACTGGATTAGAGGGCTAAAGCGCTTCCAGATTCCACGGGAACGCACTCTTCGATGTGCGACTTAATTCCGCCATCGCGCCCGCCTTCTTTGATCCCGTTCTGGGTATCGCTTCTTCGCGAAGTTTGAGGAAAATTACATGGCCAATGCAACGTCCGCAGACAACAGCCGCACCCTTACCGCGCTGGCAGTAACAGTAGGAATGATTTTTACCGTTGGTTCCGCACTGGGGTTTCAGCATATCGGAGGCTATACGCCCTGTGCGCTCTGCCTGTTGCAGCGAGACCCTTATTATTACGCTATCCCGATCGGTATTCTTGCAGTCGCGGCCAGCATCTTCAGGCTTCCTGCGGGAATCACGCGTCTACTTCTTCTTCTCATCGGAATCGCGATGCTGATTGGTGCCGGAATGGGTGCCTATCACGCCGGCGTTGAGTGGGGTTTCTGGCCAGGGCCGATCACCTGTGCCACCGGCGCACCCTCAATCACCACAAATGCAGGCGATCTGCTTGGCAATCTCAACGCGATTAAGGCACCGTCCTGCAACGACGCAGCGCTTCGCGTGCTCGGCTTGTCTTTCGCAGGCTGGAACGTCATTGCGAGCCTCGCTCTTTCGGCCGTTGCGTTTTTTGGTGCAAGCCGGAAAAGCGCCTGATCAGAAACGAAGCTGCGACCCTTACAGATCAGGGTTGCAGCTCCGTGTCCCAGTAAAGATAGTCCATCCAGCTCTCGTGCAAATAATTCGGCGGAAACGACCGCCCATTATTGTGCAAATCCTGAACCGTCGGCTGGAAAGGCCTCTGATAGGGGAACATGCCCGCCTGCTTGGGAAGCTTGCTCCCTTTCCTGAGATTGCATGGTGAGCACGCCGCCACGACGTTGTGCCAGGTTGTTTCGCCGCCATGAGCGCGCGGAATGACGTGATCGAACGTGAGATCATCCCGAGAACCGCAATACTGGCACTCGAACTTGTCACGCAGGAAAACGTTGAAGCGCGTAAATGCAGGGTTGCGGGTTGGTTGCACATAGGTCTTGAGGCTGACGACACTCGGCAGCCGCATAGAAAAGCTGGGGGACGAGACCGCGTGATCGTACTCGGCAATAATGTTCACACGGTCTAGGAATACAGCCTTGATCGCGTCCTGCCAGGACCATAACGACAAGGGGTAATAACTCAGTGGCCTATAGTCTGCGTTCAAAACGAGCGCCGGCAGGGCCTGTGGTGAAACTGCAATCGTCAAGGGCGTCTCCTGACCGATTCGGCATCTGCAATTCATATATTAGGGCCGTTGTTACAGGATTGTGAAGCCTATAAATGAAGCTGATTGACGGCTCTGTTTTATGCGCCGATTTCGCCTGGAAAATCGAACCTGAAGCGACTTTGAATATCGCCCTGCCGAAACGAGGCATTGCCTGCGCATTGCACTGATGAAGCCTCAAATCCTTGTTTTTTCGATGGCGTTTCAGACCTGAGACAACGTATTCTTTTTTACTGATCGGTTTTATCTTGTTCCGCGCCAATTTCTGTTCCCTTGCACTCGAACTTTTCGCCTTTGCACGCGAAATTTATTTCGAACCGGACATCTCTACTGTAGAATAACTCTGACCTCCGCAGGAAGGCGAAGACAATGAACAGGCGCTCACCTCTTAGACTTGCTCTCGTCGCAACGGCAATCGCTCTTGCTGTCGGCAGCGGCGCTCATGGCCAGCAGTACAAGAATCTTGAAGTCACCCCGGATGGACGCGGTGGTGCGCACGGCACCTACGGCAACCAGAATTTCGAGATCTATCGTGGATCTGGTCAACCACCGAGCGGGCACATGGGGGGTAACAGACTGGGAACCCGGACTGAACGTCCGACGCAGCAGAGGGGCAATCGCGGGGCAACCCAGAACAGCTGCTTTGTCGACGGCAACGGCAACAGCTTCTGCAATTGACCCGGTCTAATAATCCTCATGAAAAATGAGCGGGGCGATGACCGACATACAATACCCGTTATCGGTCCATACCGGATGCGCCAGCCGACACCACCTCAACCGGCAGACTATGCATCTCCTGTTCACCGCTTACACCGTTTGAAGACCGGCGTCTGCGTTTTCCTTCTTGTCCACTCGGCCTGACGCAAATCGTCACAAGTGGTGCGACCACAGTAGCAAAGCTGATGGCAAACCCAGGGATCTGGATCGAGAAGTCAACCAGTGAATGGAGCGCCAGAACGAGAAGGAGGGCAAAACCGAGATTACCGGCAAATCGGTAACGCTTGCGCTTGCGCATTCCCCGCGCAAAAACCAGCATCAATGTTGTGACAAAGACAACAGCCAACGGAACAAAGAACCAGCCAAAGGCGATCATGCCTTCCAGATAAACGTTGTGCGCCCGCACCAGCAACGTATCGATGCCGCATGCAGGATTATGATAGGGAGCATAGGCCTGCGCGAAACTCGCCAATCCGGTACCCCAGGGTAAATTGTCACTCAATACCGTCAAAATACCTGGCATGAAGCAAAAGCGAGCATCATCGAAGCCGAGGGCTGATGCACGCAACAGAAGTTGCCCTGAAAACACCAGTGCCATCAGCAACACGACGACAACGATACCGATCAGTACGACGAGACGCCGACGACGCGAGGCTCTTACCGCTCCGGGAACACTGTGCTTGGCCAGATAATCAGGTTTCAGCACCATCATAGCAGACAGGAAAACGAGACCGGTGAGACCAGCCGCCACCCCACCCCGCGATTGTGTGAGGACAAACGCCAGAAAGACGACGAGGCAAGAGCCGCCCCACATAACAGCACGCAGCAATCTGCGTCGGTCCTCCGCATAGAGTTTGATGTTGCTGTTGGCCATTGCCCACACCCGCGGCAGATCTGTCTGCGCGGCCGCGCGCCAGAAATGCGACAAGGCGACCAACAGCGTCACGGAGAAAAAAGTCGCCGCCGTATTGCGATTGACGAAAACACCTGTGAGGCTATCGCGGTAATACAACTTTTCACTCAGCAGAAGCCGCGACGGGAAGGCCAGGAACTGGACAAGCGCGAGAAAGCTGATGATTGCACCACCAACCGCGAAGACTCTCAGCGCCGCCCGAGCCCGATCGTCCGTATCGAACAACACAAGGGCACTGATGAAAAAACCAAACGGCAGCGCCACCGAAAGCAGCGCGAAACGGTCGTCCGCAGGCGTTATGGACGCAATCAGGTCGGGTGGATGAGATGTGAACAATCCAGCCGACTTCCAGGCCGGATGAGCAGAAAACATACCCGGCATCGTCTGAAGATATACCAGCAACATGACTGTGAGCAGCAACAGGCAGGCAATCGTAACAATGTTGCGGGCATGCGGCGGCACGCCGAACAGCAGCAGCGAGACGCACAGATGCGCAAAAATCGCCGGTGCCAGTGTCGCCCTCATTTCCTCACTAACTGCACCATAGTCTGAGAGGCCAAAGAACAGAGCAAACCAGAACGCGACAACGAGCAGTGCGTGCGCGGCATCACGTGGCCTCAAAAGGAAGCTGAGAACCGGCTGCGCCATCCGCCCGGTAATGCCAGCCGCTGATGTTTTTCGATGACGCCCAGTCACAACGTCTGGGAATAGATCAGTTTCCCGTGGTGCAGACATCGCCAACCTTTCCGCGAACCCCCGTACCGGCCCGAGAGCACAGCAGCGCGAAATCAGCCTGACGTGCCGTTGCTGTCATGCTCAAAGCGGGTTCGGACAACTGTTTCCAGAATGCAACGCGGGCCTCGAGCACATCTGGATCGGCGGGTGCCAGCAATTGCGACATGTTTGTCAGCGCTGCGACCTCCTCTGCAAACGGCACCTGAAGCGAACGTATCATCGCCAGGCGCAACCAGAACTCCCCATCCTGAGGCAGACAGGCAATGCCGTGGCGGAGATAGTGTTCGGCAAAGGCAAGCGTCGCTTTCCACTCCTGCGGCGCCTGAACCTCGCTCTTGCGATCAACATCCTGCAACAGCAGCCGCATCCCGGCTTTTAGAATGGTCGAGCGGCAGACGTTTTCATTGACGATAGCAGGCAATTTCTCAACAGCCCGGTCCAGCGCCCTGTCGGAAATGGAGCCACTCCGTCCCGCCGCAGTCGCGAGCCTGGAAAGAGAGGAGAACTTTGCAGTCTCGATAAAAGCTTTTGCAGAGATTGCGAAAACGCAGCAGGTCACAATCAGCACGAGACCCGCCGACAAGTGGCGTGTCACGAAACTGCGCCAGTGACTGGGCTGACTTCCCCTCAATGCGATAACCCTTGAAAATTCATTCTAAAAATTATTGATGCTTATCAAGTTGATGCCCTAAAAAAAAAAGGAACACCTCAACCATCCTTGCCAACCGCTGAAGCGCTTATCGACGCTTGGTGCGTATCACGAAATCGACGGGAAGCGTCTGGTGCTTGCAATCGTCCACGGACATCAAACATTCCGGCGAGGATTGCCTCTGGCTTGACGACAGAAGCAATCCCCATTCTCATTTTTCGTCGTGATAATATCCAGTGTACCGAGAGTTATAATAATCGCCCGAACCATAGGCCCGATAGAGCTTGAGCTTCTCGAGATCGACACGGTTGAGAATAACGCCAAGGCATTTGTCGCGGATCACCGGTTCATGTACCAGTACGTTGCGAACCGCACGGCGCGCTGTCTGGCCCCACTCCACGACAAAAATGAAGCCATCCATACGCGTACCGATCGCGCGAGCGTCGATGACCGGCCCGAGCGGTGGGAGGTCCACGATCACATAATCAAATTCGGCACCGAGATCGCTAAGCAGCTTGCGCATAGCCCCCGACATCAGCAATTCGGAGGAATGCGTTACGCGCTGCTTTACAACGGTTGGCAGGAACGCCAGCCCAGTCTTCTGATTGAACAGAAGCGCATCGCGATAATCGACACCATCCAGCAACACTTCAAGAAGCCCGGCCTTGGCGTGGCGGCCCATGGCTCTCGTTGAGCCGGGATTGCGAATATCGGCGTCAATCAGAACGGTCTTTGCGCCCTGATTGGCAAGAAGTTCGGCAAGGTTGGCCGAGATGGTCGACTTTCCCTCGCCCGGTAACGTCGAAACAACACCGATGACGCGGCACTGCTTCGACGGCAGGTTGAGATCAATGGCGAGCCTTGCGCTTCTTAGCGTCTCTGCCATTGAAGAAAGCGGATACTCGATAACGTAGTCGGAGACGCTTGAGGTCTTCAGAACAGCGCGGCTCTTGTCGTAGCCGTCAGCAGCGTTCGAAACTGGTTTACCGTCAATTTCGTTCACGTTGCCAAGGAATTCCTGCCCAAGCACCTCGCGCACCTGATCTCCCGTACGGAAGAAGCGGTCCCTGAATTCGCGGCCGGCGCCGACGCCCATACCAACGACACCACCCAAGAGTGTAAAGAATGCCAGGATCAGAGGCTTGACGGGCGAACTTGCCCGGTTCGGCGGCGTCGCATTGGAAATTACGCGCGCTTCAGTGACAGGGAAGGACTGTTGCTGAACCGCTTCCTGATAGCGTTGCAGGAATGTCTGGTAAAGGTTCTTGTAGGTTTCGGATTCGCGTTGCAGTTCACGCAACTGAACCTGCGTTTCGCTGGCCGTCGAGGAAACATTACTGGCCTGCTCTACACTTTCCCGCAACTGCTGTTCGCGCGCGGCATCGACTTCGAGATCGCTCTTGTAGCTCTGCGCAACGCGGCTGACTTCTTCGAACATCAGGCGTTTGTATTCCTGCATTTCATTACGCAGGCGAACGGCTTGAACATGCTGCCTTCCAAGACGAGCGGAGATTTCCGCCTCGGTCTTCGAAGACTCCAGATATTTCTTTCGCAGATCGTTGGCGACCGTGCTGTCAAGAATATCGGTAACAACGGCATCCACTTCGTCCGAAGACAGGATCGTTTCAATCCGCTGCAAACGAGCCCGCGCTTTCGCCGTATCCGATTGCGCTGCGATGAGTGCACTGTTCAGTTCGGAAAGCTGCTGGTCGGAGACAAGACCATTACCAGCCTGGACAAGGCCGTTGGTGGCACGGAACTTCTGAACGGCAAGGTCTGTTTCGAGTGCTTTCTGGCGCAGTTCGGCAATACGATCGCTCAGCCAGTCGCTGGCGCGCCGTGTTGCTTCGTATTTCGAATTCAACTTATCGAGCAAATACTCCGATGCGATCGTGTTGGCGACATCCGCAGAAAGCTGCGCCGATACCGACGTATATTCAACTTCAAGGACATAAGTCCTTCCAACACGCGAGACATCGAGATTGCGGAGCAAAGCATCTGCCGCACGCTGACGCTTCCGATCAGCCTCGTCTTTCGCATCCGTCTCACTTTCAGCTGCAAACCAGCCGCCGATGTTGAGAACGGAGCGAATTGCGCCAACCGCTGTACCAATGATCGAACCGCTACCGGAATTGAATTGTGGATTTTCCGTGAGGTTCAACTTGTCGACAACAGCGAGGGCGATCGTGTCAGACTTCAGCACTTCCACCTGGCTGAGAACGGATGCTTCCTCGTCCGCAACAGCGCCAACAGTCGAAAGTTGCTCAACCACCTGTCCATTTGTCCGGTCGATCAGAACTTTCGCTGACGCCGTATACAAGGGTACCGCCGTCGCGAGATAACCGGCACCAAGTAAAATAGCGGCAAAAACAGAGACAGCGACAACGCGCCACTGTCTCTTTATCACAGCGAAAACAGCGTCAAAATCGCTGAGTTCGAACTGCATTGGCTCATCAGGTTGATGGGTGCTTACATTTGTCAGGTCGGGTCTGTGGAGCAATTGCAATTCTCACCTCGTAACAAAAGTTCGGTTCAAACTGGCGATCCGGCTCCAAGCTTTTTTTCAAAAGCCGACAACCGGAGCATCACACTCCTCCGAAGTCTTTTTCTCAATAAAGGCATTACATAAAAACAAATTTGAATATTACTTCTGACAATGACTTGCCGAGGTAAGGTCGGGGAACCGGCGTAAAGCCGGGTCCACATTATTGCAGAACAGGGCTGGTCTCAGCCGTTGTACCGGTCGTCGCCGTTGATGTGATCGTTCTCGTACGACTTGTCGGCGCCCCCACGCCAGCAGTCTGTGTGACCGGTTCCGATGTATTGTTTTCTCCACCACCACTGAACGGGCTAGTCGCGCTACCCGTAATGTCTCCGCCGCCACCAGCGCCAGCACCAGCGGCTCCCGCAGCGCCGGCAGCCGTCAGCAATGTGTTGTCGAGAAAGGCTTCAGAAAGAGCGAGCGGCGCGTCACGCGACGTCGCCTGCGTCTGGATGGCTGCAGCAAGCGTAATATCTCCCCCAGCCGCGCGAAGCGTGTTTGCCGCCAGCGCAAGCCCTTCACCAAATACTTCCGATAGCGGAATAGAGTTCGTCTCGCGGGCAACAGAAATGATCGATGCGACATTGCCTGGTTCTGCCAATGCAAAGGCAGACGCCTGCTGAGCAATGACAACTGGCTCCGCATCGGCGGCCAGGGTCAGCCCCTTCATCAGTTCCGCCGCCAGCGTACGCGGCGTGCCCTCGGCAATGGCAATCGTCACCAGCGCCCCAAGATCTCCGGGCGTCGCCTTCAAAAGACCCTCAGTTGCTCGCGAAATTTCCAACGGACTGACGTCCATGACGCGTTTGAGAAAATCTCCGGCAGCTTCCCCTTCGGCGCGAGCCAGTGGCGAAGAGGCTTGCACGTCTTGTGCGACAGGTGCAGTTTCGGTCGGCTGTGGCTCGACGGTCTGCGCTTGCGCCATCCCCCAAGAACCAACACCAAAACCAAGAATAGTAGCAATAATAAATTTATTATCAAAATACCTAAACAAGAAATATACCTCTCAGGCTTTACCCGGAAATCATATGCCACGCTCTCCACAGCGCTTCAACCCGAGCAGGACGAACCCGCTTTTTCGATTGGCATGTCGTCCGAAAGACCGCTCCCCAGCCTAGAAAAAAAATCCAAAAATCAACAAAAAAAGAAACATAAAATCGACAATTCGAGAATCTTGGAATTATCGCCGCCAGATTCAACTGTTAATCATATATAAACGAATTTTGATCGGCTGCCAACTCGGCAGCGTGCGAAATGCACAGCCCTCTTCATTGGCGCAATAATCGGCACATATTTCTCAACTAACCTTCTTTCCATGCAAAAAAGCAGGTGCGATGTGCCAATGCGAAAGCATAACACGTCAGACAAGAAGTGTTGGGCGTTCACCTTTTACTTTTAACACTGTGAGCCGGCCGGTCGTGACAGCACCTGTATCGATACCGATCCGGCCCGGACCAACCTGTGGCGCCTCCACAGGTGTATGGCCATGAATGACAGTGAGCGGCAAGCGTGACCCCTCCACCAGAAACGGTTCGCGAATCCACATCAGATCCTGGTCAGTCTGCCCTTCAAGCGGTATGCCCGGCCTGACGCCAGCGTGAACGAAGAGATGTTTTCCTGATCTGAGAGATACAGGCAGATTGCTCATAAACTGGACATGCTCCTGGGGAACGGCTGCGAACATGGCACGCCTGAATTCTTCCTCAGGCCTTCCACGCCCACCGAGAAAATAGTCTGCATCGACACCATAGGAAAGAAGTGTCTGACGGCCACCAAAATCCAGCCACCAGAGATTGCTGCGAGGATTTCGCATAAAGTCCAGAAATGCGTCTTCGTGGTTGCCGCAGATGCAGACACGTCTGATATTTTCAGGTGGACGCTCCAAAAGATGCTGAACCACACCTGCCGAATCCGGCCCGCGATCGATATAGTCGCCGAGCATGACAATAACGCCTTGCGCGTTGTTCTTTTCAAGATCGAGCATGATCTTACGTTCGGCGTCCAGCAACAGGTCAAGGCGGCCATGCACATCACCGATCGCATAAAGCGGGAACGGCGCAGCCACGTCACCCAAGTCAATCCTTCTGCGCAACGGCTTTTCCGATACCTTGATGCTGCGGCGGATAAATAGTCTCGTCAGTACCTTCAACATTAAGCGGTGATACTCTGCCCTATCGCGTCTTCATCCAGCACGGAACCGCCTGTACGTGGCAGCCCATGAACACAGTGATGCTATCGAGAGAATTCCTCTGCCGATTGCACTGTCGCGGCGCGATATTTCGACCCGACCATTTCTGTATAGACTGCGTCGATTGCCCGCACCATACGGTCAGATGTGTATTCGGCAAGAAAGCGCGTGTTGCCGCGCTCACCCATGTTGCGAAGATCTTCAGCATCCAGATTTGCAAGGAAATCATGCAGGGCGCGGTCGTCTTCCGGGGGGACGAGATAACCAAATCCGCCATTGCCGAGGATTTCCTTCAGGCCACCCACAGCCGATGCAACGACCGGCTTGGAAAGACGCATGGCTTCCACGGCAACCAGACCAAAACCTTCCCAGCGGGAGGGAATGACGATGATGTCGCTGCTCTTCATCTGTGCCGCCACACCATCTCGATCCAGCCAGCCGAGTTTGGTGATGGACGGCGGAAATTCTTCCACTTTGAGGTTACCATCAACAGCCACCTCACCGACGAGGCGTACACTGATACGGTCTTCCAGTCCATCCACAGCCTTGAGCAGAACGTCTAACCCCTTCTGGTAGTCAAACCGCCCCGCAAAAAGCACCTTGCTGCGGTTGTCCTTCCACTCTGCCGCTTGAACACTCGGCACATCCTTGCTGATGCCATTGGCAATATAACGCAGCCTCTCGGGCCTTACGCCAAGTTCAAGTGCCCGCTTATATTCGTATTGAGAAATCACGATGATCTCATCCGGCAGCCTGGCCAGCAGGCGCTCAGTGATTTCTGCGATCGCACGTATGCGATGGGCGCTCTTCATATCCACCGACCAGCCATGCGGGCAAAACGCGATTTTCGCGCGTCTGGAACATCGCAACGTCCGGACGATCAGACCTGCAATCGATGAGTGGGCATGGACCACATCAGGTTTGATCGACATCAACGCCTTAACGTACTGACGCAGCAGAAAAAGCGTACCCCAGAGCCTGCGTGGGCGATGAAACGTGATAATACTTGGCCGTGCAGCAACAACCGACGGATCGAGAAACGACATCTGAGATTCGGGAATAAGAAGAACAATGTTCTCGGCTCCATACTCCCGCACCTGATGAGGTATCAGCTCGGCAAGATAAGAGCCTGTCCCGCCAATTATGCTTTCGCACACGTGTAATATCTTCATTATGGCAGTAAGCTCTAAATTTAATAAATTAAGTTTTGGGTCGAAGTTGTATAATTATAAAATAGACAGCTCATTCTTGGTCTAAGGCACATCAGCACAAGGCCTGCCCAAAAAATATATTTCCGATAAACGCACTTAAAAATCGAATTATTACGGAGATTAAACTTAACGCTCCAATAAAAACAAAGCAAAAACCATCGACAACATATCTCTCTACAATATCACGGTAAAACCGTTGTTTCCATGCAGAAAGTTATTTTACACCCGTTTGCACCGGAAATGTGCTTATCCGGATACATTGAATTTCAATTCGGTCGGACCGCTTTGCGGAAAATCGAGTATCACAGGTTCCGGACCAATCTGGATGGCGTCACCTGTAAATGCCAAAGGTCCGTTACATAGAAGCTTTGCTGTCGGCCTGCTGGTTGCGTCCGCAATCAGTTGCGCAGTTCCTGTGTTCGCCGTCGTCCACGCTACGAGGCGCATGCCGACGGGTGTTTCCAGTTGCAGTGTAAACAGATCGGGATGCGGACGTTGCAGGGCATATCGCTTGGAGCTTTTGATAAGCTTTACAGCTTCACGCACCGCGCATGCCTCAGGTTTCGGTTTGTAGTCGTAGTCGTAGAGCCCAAAATTATCCTCGAGATCGTCCTCCTTCTTTCCCGAATTCTTGAGCTGGTAAACCCATGCGCCTTTAAGCCACGGCGTCCCGGCCGACCAGAGAAAAAATTGCGCCATGTTTGCTGCAGCGATTTGCGGCTCGATACCACAATGGTGTTTGGCAGTCGGCCATCCGAATTCTGTTACATAGACAGGTCGCGGCGGCGCACCCGGAGAGATTTCTGCCTGCAATTTTTCAAGTCTGTCGACCATTTCAGTCGCAGTGCGTTTGCGCAACTCAGCTTCACACTGGTTATAAAGATGCACTGACAGGCTGACGTCCGGCCCGGCACTGACCTCTTGAACCATAGCCTTGGCCCAGGCCCAGCCGATGTCATCTCCGACAGCGCCATAAAGCACAGTGGCAGACGGTGCCGCCGCACGCGCCACAGGCAAAGCGGACTTCGCAAGCTGCGCATAATAGGTCGCAGCGCGCGGATCGTCAGGCGTTCCGGCACCACGAACGCGTTTCTCAAGCCGAACCGCATTCATGTTCCATTCGTTCCATATTTCGTAAATCGGATCGAATTTCGCCGTGGCTTTTACAACCTCGCCGATGAAGGTCTCGAAATGCCTGCGCCCCTCCGCATTGATGGGTGGATTGGCCCCTTCAATATTCTGGTTGGGATAACCCGCCACCAATAGCGGCTTTTGCGATGCCATTTTCATGAAGGCGAATAGTCTGGCAGGCTGGCCATTCCATCGACCGTCGCCATCCGGGTCGAAATCAATCCAGGGGACATCGTCACGATAGGAATCGACTCCCAACTCGTTGATAAGGACTACCCCTCTATGAGGCACGTAGTTGTGATTGCCACCAATACCGAAATGCGTTCCGACGCCCGTTATCAACGGCGAGGGCCGTTCGACTAGCATCTTCGTGTCGACCGGTACGGTAATGTCTTTGCTTGCAGCACTGTCGCAGGCCGCAAGAACAAATTGGCACAGAAGCAAAGACAAAAAACTATTGAGCCGCTTCATTCGATAAGCTCCGTACGCAATATGAAATTTTAAAAATAACGTCGAAATACACTTTTCTCGGACGGCTTTCGCCCGGATCTAATCTCTAACCTGTAACCCAATTCCGCCTTTCCCACCACCCAGCGCGGAAAACTTTGTCGTTATAACGCTTTTCGTGAGGGCGAAACGACTTCAGACCAGGTTCGCTACCCTATTGTAAACACTCCTATAATCACGCAGCAAATCCGCAAACGACCGGCGCGTGGCAGAACGCAAAGCAAGCGCAGCACTGGCATCACGCACAAGATCTGGCTTCAGAAGTAGCCGGTTTAGCATCTCACGGATTGCCTCCACAGTCGGCTCCACAATCCAGCCCGTGACGCCATCTTCTACCCCCTCAGAAATGCCGCCCCTGCTGCTGCCGATCACAGGGCGCCCCGCCGCAAGTGCATCGAGAATGACCAGACCAGCCGGTTCCTCCCAGATCGATGGTGCCACGCAGACATGGACGTCATGATAAAACTCCACGGGATCGACAAAACCCAAAAACTGGAGGTTCGCCCCCGGTGCGAGTTGGCGCAGACGAGCCTCGTCTTCAGCCGTGACAGAGCCAGCCAGTTTCAACTCAAGCTGTTCTGAAGGCACTTCTGCGACAGCCTGGATCAGCCGTTGCACGCCTTTTTCCTCGGCAAAACGACCGATGTAACCGACCTTTAGAACACCATCATACGGCACCGGCTGCTCCAATCTTATCGCGGGGTTGGCGACGTGGTGAATGACGTGGGAGCTTGTGCCGTCAAAAAGCCCTTCGCTGCGATGGACATCAAGCGTCCGCCGACTGACGCTCGTAACCGCATCTATCAGACGCGTTCGCTGCCGCCTTTTTTGAGTGAGAAGTGAACACGCCCCACAAGCATGCTCGCAGGGTTCAACCGCCTTGAATCGCGTACACTTGGGACAGGTCAGATAATAGTCGTGCAGAGTATGCACGATTGGTATGCCCAGTGCGCGTGCGACGTTCCAGACGTCGGCGTTGTGCCCGTTCAGCGTGTGGGAATGAAACACATCCGGCTTGACCTCCTTGAGAACATCCCGAACGAGGCTGGAGGCTTGTCCGCGATCATCGATCAAATGCCACGCCATCCGTGCCAGAGGGTTCTTGTTTGCCTCGAATGGCGGGAACAGGTTTCGGATTGGTAGAAAATGCACGGTAACGCCGTTGGCAATTTCCTGTCTTGCCGTTCCGTCCAATGCAATCCGGATAACGATGACATCGTCACCCGTCGCTGCCAGTCCCTCGGCGAATTGCCGCAGAAACATTTCCGCACCACCGAAAACCCAAGGTTCCTTTGGTGTGGGGTAAAGTGCTGAACAAAGGGCAATGCGCACGTTTTAACCTGACTGGAGCAATCAGACGGTTTCCATCCCCTGCCCGCTCCCTAAAATGCCAATTCGCCTAGACGGTTTGCAGATACTTCAAAAGTTTCTCGGCACTCTTTTCCCACGTAAACTGCTGCAGTGTGCTGCGAGAGTGTTCAAACGCCGAAACAAGAATTGACCGATCGGTGGTGACGTCGCGAATGGCGCGCTCAAGTCCTTCCGGGTTTGTCGGACTAAAGTAGATCGCAGCCGCACCACAGACTTCCTTGAGCACATCGATATCGCTGACAAGCACGGGCGTACCGCATGCCAGCGCCTCAATGGGCGGAATACCAAAGCCTTCATAGAGGCTTGGAAACAAGAGCGCATAGGCATGCCGATAAAGCGCAACGATCGCCTCGTCCGAGACACGCCCGGTATAGATGATGTTCGATGCTTCAATGAGCTTGCTGTCCGCGAACACCTTTGAATTCGCCCCACCCGAAACAACAAGTTTGAAATTCTTGGGCGCGGCCTTCAAAAATGCATCGATGGCAAAATCGATATTCTTGTGGGGCGCCTTTGATCCGAGAATGAAGAAGTAGGGTGCGTCGGCAAGGCCGAGTTTTTCAATGATACTACTATCAGCATCGATGCGCAGAATGTGATCATGGCCGTTCGCGAAAACGGGAATGGCCCGCTCCGGCACCTTCAAAACCTGTGCGATCTCCCGCGCAGAAAAATCGGAAACCGTGCCTATTCTGGCAATCCGTGAACACACGCCGTCGATCAACATGTGCAGGGAGCGATAGGCTTTGGAAAAGTACTGAGGGAAGCGGTAGATCACCGCATCATGGATAATCAGCAACTGATGTAACTTAAACAGCGGCGCGCTGTTTGCAAGATTGAGAAGATAGCCGTCCCGAGCAAGCCATGGCAGGTAGAATTGCTCCCAGCCATGTCCGCCGAAGGCGCCAGCCTTCTTCTGCCTGATATGCATAAGCGGCAGGGTGTCATCGCAACGACCCGGCACGAGCAGAACGAACTCAAAATTGTCTCTCAGGTCCGGACTTGCTGCAAGCTGACGATCCAACGCTGTGACAATCTCGCGCGCGTAACGCTGAACCCCTGTCACAGCGCCAGTGAGGAAGCGTCCGTTGATATAGATGCGACGCGTCATAGCGGTCGCCCCTCACGCAGATCGTGAATGAACGACAATATCTCTTGTCCGATCGTGTCCTGGTTGAAACGCGCTTTGTGCTCTGTGGCGTAGGCACGCCAGCCATTCAACAGCACGCGATCTTCCAGCAACTTTTTCAGCATCGCCTTCCAAGCAGCGTGATCGCCCGGCGGCAACAAGGCTCCGCTCCTGCCGTCATCAACGAGTTCGGGAATCCCACCACGGTTGCTGGCAAGAACAGGGAGCCCCTGGCTAAGAGCATGGATCGCGACACCAGGCGAGTTTTCCGCCCAGATCGACGGCACACAGAGAACGTCGCTGTTTTCGATCAGATTGCTCAATTCCGTCTGTGGAATAAAGCCCGCGAAATGGCACCATCGCTCGTTCCCGTAACGTGCACGCAGGGCGTCCTCATCTGTGCCGCGGCCCGCGATCGTGATGGAAAACTGGTGATCGTCAGCAAGTTCCGAAAGCACTTCAAGCAGAAGATCTATGCCCTTTGTCGAGTGAATCCGCCCCGCGAACAGGATGCGCAAATAGTCAGCCTCTACCCGTTCGACAGTTGGCTGCGGATACGTATTCGCGTCGAGAATGTCGGTATTTTTGAAGTTGCGGACAGGGAAGAAGTTCGCCACCGTCTCAAGGTTGGCCCGAGAAGGTGAGCAGAGCCCAAGCTTCACGACGTTTTTCATGTAGCCATACTTCACCTTCGCCGAGACGGCGCAGGGTTTGCAGTGGCCCGTACAATTGTCGCCATTTTTGTACATAGTGGTCTTGATACAAGCGAGATTGAGATCGTGCAGGAACATCACGACGGACATGTCTCGTCCTTCGAAACATTTGAGAATGTTGTGACCCATGCCCTGCGCCATATGAATGTTCACGTGGTCAGGCTGAAACTCGTCCAGCACACGGTTCACGAGGATCTCATTGCGCGGATCGAAATGGTCCTGCAAATGCCAGACAGGTTTGCGCCAGCCGCCAACCTGCTGCGCTGCCTTAACCGGGTAGATGTGCGGTGTGGTAAGGCGCCAGGTACGAAGCCCATCCACCATATCACCATGAAGGACGTCCGCTTCGCTGTTGGCAGACGTCAAAACGCCAACCTCATGACCCTGCTGAACCAGCCAACGCGCGAAATTCCACGCGCTCATTTCTGCCCCACCGACAATATTCGGCGGAAATAGCGCAGAAATCGTCAGAATGCGCATAATTATTCCTTATCAAATACATGCTGCGCGAGAGCGCCAAAAATCGAAACTGAAACCGGTATTCTTATTTCAAAAAATATACTGAAAATTCGAAGTCAAAAGGCACAACGTCCAGACCACCGGTAAATCCGGAGGCCCGTCATCAACGCCACCTAAACTTACTGACTGCTTTGCGATGCGGCAACCCGCCAATTGCGTGTCTGGTTAATCCGTATGATTTCAACATTACGATTACGCAACATTGCCTTTGAGCGCTGTAAATCTACCGCAATATACCTTGGGAAATTTACTGCAAACAATCAAAAATTCCGCAGTTGCGAAGGCTGGGTCTTGACGAAACGAGATCACCCACGAATAATTTTGAGAATATTTTGCATTGGCGTTTCTACGAGACACAATGCCCAAATTTGAATTTGAAGTTGTTGATTGCGAAAATCGATTGCACTGCGGGATGTTAGAGCCGGCGCGGCGCTGCAGACCGAAGACCCCGTAAAACCGCGGGAATAATATTTTTTAAGGACGTTCTTTTGAACAAGTTTCTCACGCGGCGTGGTGTCGAGCATTTCACCCTTATGTTCCTCACGGTCGCCTTCATGCTGTACGCGATGCGTGACGCACTGTCCGGCGCGATGCGGTATTATTTCGGGATGCTTCACATCGGCTTCGCCTGGTTCCTGATCGATGGAACGGCGTTCGCGGCGTTTTTGATCTTTGCGTTTCAGCAGATTTGGGTTCGCAGAAACCCTTATGGAATCTGGGTCGTTTTCTGCTTTGTATTCTCGCTGGCAATCAGTTTGCTCACGACCAACGACACAATTGTCGGCTTTTTCTCGTCCATCAAAATGTTTGTACCCATGTTCATCGGGCTGGCACTTGGCGGCATCTCGCTCGAGCAAAAACCCTGGGTGATGAAAATGCTGCGGTTCATCTTCGTGGCGACAATCGTTGGCGTTCTGCTCAATCCCCATGTCGATTATCCCTGGCTGGGGCAGCAATATGAAGTCTTCGGCGTTACCCGCGAGGCGACACGCCTATGGTGGGTACCGGGCGGAATCATCCGCTACGGCGGCTTCGCTGGCGACAACACGATGGCGAGTTATTTCATCGTTTTCCTCTTCACCATGCTCTCCAGGCACCACTCGTTTAAAATCAATCTTTTCTGCCTTCCCTTTGCGTTCTGGGCCATCAATACGACGACGAGCAAGACGGCACTTGGCGTGATGGTTGTAGCGGTGGGACTTTACCTGCTCGATTATTGTATTCGCAACAAGGCGATGAGCGTAGCTCTCCTGAGACTCTCAGCGCGCCTCTCCTTCCTTTGCCTTCTCGTGCCGCCATTGCTGATGCTGCTGGTGGGCGGCATGGATCTTGGCGCTGTCAGTGGCAAGCTGATGAGCCTTGAAGACCGGATCAACAATACCTGGCAGGAGCCCTTCCTTATCATGGCAGACAAGGCTCCCTTCTCAATGTTTACGGGATGTGGTCTCGGCTGTTTTACCTATCCGATGTACTACACCTCCTCGAGAGACCTGTTCATACCGCTGGACAATTTCTATCTGGCGACATTCCTGATGATGGGCTTCCCGATATTGTTCTTTTTTTACTCGATGTATCGCAGCACGTACTACACGACCGATATTTCCAAGCTGAAAATGATGACCATTTTCAACATCTACGCCGTAACGGTCCAATGTTACGGTCCGTCCTTCGCCACGCTTATGGTTGGTTATATTTTCAGCGACATCTTTGCTCTCCGGATGAAGCAGGAAGCAAAAGGCAGGACACCCAAACGACTTCGAACGTTTTCAGACAGGCTCGAACCTGTTGGCGCAAACGCAGCCTGACCGGCACATTTTTCATGCAAGGGAAAACCTCCCTTATTTTTGACGATTGAAATTTCCGGCAACGGGAAAAGGAATATTCCAGATGATTGCAGAGACGCCCAAATCTCAATCCAGATTTGTGTATATAGATTGCGTTCGCGGTGTGGCCGCACTCTACGTCCTGCTACAGCATGCCTTTGAATATGCGGGTTTTATTTCCGTCAAAGGCGAAGGGCCGTATAACTGGTTTGCCAATTTCGGGCAGGCTGGCGTGTTTGCCTTCTTTCTTGTCAGCGGCTTCGTCATTCCGTTCAGCCTGGAGCGTTCAAAATCCACCTCGGACTTCTGGGTCAAGCGCGTCGCCAGAATCTACCCCCTCTATCTTTTCATCTTTGCCGCAACGTTTCTGACGCGGACCTTTATCGAAGGCATTCCCGTCGAGAGACCGCTCGAAATGTTTTTCGGCCAACTCTTTTTTCTCAACTCATGGATCGGCCTCGAGGATTATGTCGGCGGTTCATGGACGCTCGTCATCGAGTTCATGTGGTATATCGGTCTGTTTTTATGGTGGCGCGCTGCCGGAGGAATTCGCCCCAGGTTGCTGCTTTGCGTCGCGCTTGCACTGTCGATCGTCGTGACTGTCATTGCCGTCTCGTTTCCGGTGCGTGTTCCGCTCGGACGTCTCGGCATGATGCTGGCCTGCTGCTGGGGGCTTTTCATACTGGAATATACCAAAGGTACATTCAGCCGACAGCAATTCTGGTGGATCAACCTCGTCTTCGTGGCGGTGTCTGCGACGATCCTCTACGTCGGTTTTGGTCTTCGCCCCTCCCGGCGCCTGGCGGAAATGCTGCCATTCAGCGTAGCACTCGCCTCTTGGGGCATCGGTGCCATAACCTTCTTTTTCTTCTACGTTTTCCAGAAATCCAGTCTGGTCTGCAATAGCTGGCTGGCACGGCTCGGCACCATCAGCTATTCGGTCTATCTCGTGCATCCGGTGCTGCTCAGCACTCTCGTCTACTTGGGCATGACCGGTTATCCGCTCCTCGTCATCGGCATCGGAATGACGATTGTCGCAGCCACGTTGACGTACCGCTTCGTCGAAAAGCCATTCATTTCATCAAGCCACAAGCACAAGCAAAAGCTTCAGACAAAGGCAGCTTGAGCCAGTTTTCATCCGAAGCAAATCTGGCACGTGTTGAGATTTGGACACGGGCGGCGAGCGCCCGCTCCTTTCAAGGCCTTATAGCGAAAGCCACTTGTTCGGGTCTTCTGGCGACTGGATCTTCACCCAGCGAAGCTGTGCGGCAAACCACGGTTTGACGACATTGGTGCGATTGTCGAGAACAAGATCACCCTTTGTCGTGCTGACGATGAGAACCGCGTGACCGACGCCGTTATTCAACCGCGCGGTGGCGATCCGCAGTGCACCTGAAGGCCAGCCGGCTTTCAGTAGCTGTTCGCGCTTCGTTAGTGCATAGTCTTCACAGTCGCCCTGCGTGACGTTGATCTTCCAGTCGTCAGCGGCACCGTTATCGTCGGAGTAAGCGATCTTCGTGTTGATTTCAGAATTGATACGCTGAAGCAGCGCACGTTTTTCCTTGATCAAATCAACCGTGGTTTCCGTTCCGTGTGTGCGGCACTGATCGCTTTCTGCTACACAGAATTTGGCGAAAGCAAATGGCGGTAGTGTCTCGCGGCGGGCGACCATGAAGAGGCCTGGACGACTTTGTGCGGCCGACCCACTACGGGCAATACCACCCGGCGTAAACGCTTGCGCCTGACCAAGTCCGACTAGAGCAGTGCTGACCGCCATCGCTGCAACCGTCGCAAAATGCCCAATTTTTCCCATCGCCTGCCACTCCTGATCGACCAGTTCTTTGCCTTATGCGAAGACCGTACAGGAGGCGAATTTCGATGCATTTAAATAGATAGATTGAATTTTATGTATTGGTTTCGATGTGAAAAAGATCTGTAGATCAGGCTGTTGAGACTGTTTTTGCACCCAAGGTTTCATCGCTGAACTTCACAAGGTAAGCCGCCTTCACGATGGCTGTGGCTGTGGCTGTGAGAAGTGCAGCGATGCCAGCTCCATTCAGTCCAAAGATACGCATCATGGCATAGGCAACAAAGATCATCACAACGACGCTCACCATGTTGATGAGCGCATAATGCCGGTCTTTCTTGATACTGGTCAGCCCGGTACTGAGCATATCCGAACAGGACCTGACGATGGCCGCCAGCAACATCAGCACGAACAGGAAACGATGTTCGGCGATCTGCTCCATATCCATGAAGCGGATCAGCACCTCGCATGCAACAAAAACGCCAATCCCGAGGATAACCGACATGACAGCAGTCTTGGTGAACTGCTGGTACATTGCCTTGCGCCAGTCCGCTGGCGTCCCTTCGCTATAGGCCCTGAAAAGGATCGGCAGCGCCACCTGTACCACCGCCGTACTGACCAGCGTCTGCAGTGAATTCGTGAGAGTCCAGAAGAAGGTGTAAACACCTGTCAATGTCAGGCCGAGAACGAAGTTTACGATGTAGCGATCCGCATACATCAGGCCAACGAGGCAAAGATCGCTAACATAGATCATCCAGGAGGTTTTCAGGCGCGACCGCAACCATTCATGGTGGATCGGAGCACGCGCTATATCCTTCATAGGCCACTTTCGAATGAAGTACGCCAAGGCGAACAAGGTTGGAATGTAAGATAAAATCCAGCCGAGAAAGACCCACTCTATCGAGCGAAACTCTGGAAGTAGCACTCCTGCCGCAATGACGACGGGCGCCCACAGAGCGGAGCGAAAGAAAACCAGTATGTTCGCCTGGATCGACATTTCCTGCGCTATCAATGGGATGTGAACATCCAGCGCGTAGGTTTCCAGCCACAGCAACATGAGGATGAGCAGATAGATGCGTTTAAGCTCGACACCGGTCGCTGCCAAGATACCGAGGCCGATCATGGTAACGACTGCGAGTGAAATCGTGGTCACCATAAGGCGGCTCTTCACGCGAGCACCGGCAAACGCCGGTGTCTGAGAAACCACATCGCGAGCAACGAAATAATTGAGCCCCCAGCCCACAAAAGCCGGCATGAAGCTGATCAGACCGACAGCTAGCCCATAAATGCCTGTCGCCTCAAGGCCTAGATATTTGACGATGTAGAACGAAAGGACAAATCGGAAAACCAGCGTGAAGCCACGCAGGCCAAGGTTCGAAAGGCTTTTCGCCGCCCCGAGTAATCTCATGAGAAAAGTCCGTGACCAAGAGACATTGCTCTTAGGTGCAGAAATTGAAGTAGGCTGAAAACAAAGAGCCGCAAACCGAACAGCCGCAAAGCCTTAAATCCTTTTCTTCGTTCTTGTCCGCTTGACCGGAAACCAGAACAGGAAGCAAAAAATATTAGAATAAAAATAAAGTAATTTGGCTTGTTGTGCGCCGCACAATCAACCATGATATTGCTCATAACATGGGCTATTTCAATTAGGAAGACCTAGCTCCGCAGGCTATATTTTCGCAGCAACGCATTTCACATTCACCACAGATTTTTAAACTCATGATTCAAGAAACAGTTTTTCAGAAAATAAAAGCGGACATACACAGCTTCGCCCGCGCCGACGGCGATCCGGTCAACCTCAAGCTCATTATCCGGTTGTTTTTCATAACAGCCGGTTTTCAGTTCGTTTTCGCACGCCGCGTTCAGGAAATACTGGAAAAAGTTCCAGTCGTCGGCAAGCCTTTGCGCCGCATATGGTGGTGGCTTACCTGTCTGATATTCAGCTCGGAAATAGCCATAGACACACGGACCGCAGGCGGGCTCTACATACCCCATCCGTACGGCATCGTTATTGGCGCGGCCACTCTCCACGCCAATGTCACGGTGCTGCAGAATGTGACGATCGGCAAACGTGGCAAGGCTGATGCGAGCGATCCGGTTATTGGGGAGAATGTCTTCCTCGGTGCGGGTTGTGTCGTGCTAGGGGGGGTAACGCTCGGCAAAGGCTCATCGGTGGGCGCAAATTCGGTGCTTTTGATCGACCTGCCCGAAGGTGCAACGGCAATCGGCATTCCTGCTAAAATTCGTCTTGCACAAAACGCCCAAACCATCACGGCGATCGCCTGATCCATTAAGCAAAACGCCCGGATAGACCGGGCGTTTTTCAATATCAGGAAAATGTCATCATGTTTCACACCGCGACGGCACCCGGACCTGGTACCGCACCGGCCGGCACCTTGCCGAGGATGATCATGCCAAGGACCTCGTCCTTCGTCACATCCTGTGTGCGGGCGTGACCAACAACCTTTCCGTTTTTCATCACGAATACCCGATCGGCGAGATCGAACACGTCATGGATATCGTGACTGATGAGAAAGATGCCAATCCCCTGCCGTTTCAATTCCTTTACTAGATCACCGACCTGCGCCGTCTCCTGGGGACCAAGCGCTGCAGTTGGTTCATCCATAATGAGGATGCGGGCATCAAACAGAATGGCCCGTGCAATCGCGACGGACTGCCGCTGACCACCTGAAAGCGCCTTCACCGGCTCCTTGAAGCGTCTGAAATTCGGGTTCAACCGCCCCATGACCTCACGCGCCGAGGCTTCCATGGCAACGTCATCCAACGTACCCCACTTCGTCTTCAACTCACGTCCGAGATAAAGATTTGCTGCGGCGTCGACGTTGTCGGCGACGGCCAGGGTCTGATAGATCGTCTCGATCCCGTATTTCTTGGCGTCGCGGGGATTGCGGATATCCGCATCCTCGCCGTTGATGAGAATTTCTCCGTTGTCCCGCCTGTAGGCGCCGGAAAGAATCTTGATTAGCGTCGATTTTCCCGCGCCATTGTGTCCCAGCAGGGCCACGACCTCTCCGGGGAAAAGATCGACGGAGGCGTTTTCCACCGCATGAATACCGCCGAAGGAAATGGAAATGTTACGCATTTCCACGAGGGGAGTGATTTGTTCAACCATATCGGTGTCTCCTCGGTTCTTACTTTGCGCGAGCGCGGTAGATGGTGTCGAGCCACACGGCCACGACGAGCACCACGCCAACGACGATGCGTTGGAAAGGCGTGTCGATCCCCACAAGCACCATTCCGGACTGCAACGACTGCATGACCAGCGCACCGAGCATCGCGCCCGCTATCGTTCCGACACCGCCAGCAAGCGACGTCCCGCCGATCACTGCGGCGGCGATGGTGTAGAGTTCATCCAGCTCGCCTTGCGCGTTGGTTGCGGCGTTAAGTCGAGCTGTCGATATTGCGGCTGCGATGGCGCAGAGCACGCCCATCAACGTGAATATCTTCACCGTCACCCAGCGGGTTTTGATGCCCGCCAATTCCGCCGCCTCCGGATTTCCGCCAATGGCAAAGACATAACGGCCAAAGCGCAGCCGAGTGGCAATAAATGTCATCACGGCACCGACAGCGAGCGCCATCAGCACCGGGATGGCTATGCCATGAGAGATGAACAAGCCACCATCCGGCCAAGCGATGCCATTCGCATCCGCGTAGTTGCGGGCGATGTTGACCGGCCACGGATAGCTGTTGACGATCGCAACGAAGCCAATAACGATGAAGCAGCCGAGTGCTGCCAGAAAATACTCCGCCCAGACGGGACGCAATGGAAAGCCAAAACGGCGACGCTGGTGCCTTGAGTTCAGGATCGCGGCAACAATGGCGAGACAGGCGACGATGGCAGCGATCCAGCTCCACGTAGCGCCAATCGACCCGCTGGTGCCGCCACCCATAAGCCGAAAGGTCGAGTCCATTGGAGCAACCGTACGACCGCTGGTGATGAACCACGTACCACCACGCCAAACCAGTAGGCCACCAAGCGTGACAATAAAGGACGGCACATTGAGGAAGGCAATGATGGAGCCTTGCAGCATGCCTATGCCACCACCGACGAGAATGCCGACCAAAAGCGTGATGATCCATGTCGCGCCGTGTTCGAAACCGAGGATCTGCGGCAAAATCTCCGCTTGGGTCACACCCATGATCATGCCGGAAAAGCCAAGGATGGACCCGACCGATAGATCAATATTGCGGGTTACTATTACAAGCACCATCCCCGTTGCCATAACTGCAACGGAGGCGGTCTGTACCGACAGGTTCCACAGGTTTCGCGGCGTCAGAAACAGGCCGCCGGAAAGGATATGAAATCCTATCCAGATCAGAAGAAGCGCACCAACCATGCCAAGAAGACGAGTGTCCAGTTCGGTCGCACTGATGAAGCGCGCAATTGAACCAGATTTGTCGCTCTTGGACGGCGTGGTTGAATTGGTTTGGGTAATGTCGGCCATGGACTGCCGGTCCTCCTCACGTCTGAAAGGCGCCGCGCCACTATCTGCAGCGCAGCGCCCAAGCTCGGACACTTGATGTATCAGTTGCAGGCCTTGACGGTTCCGGCCTTCACACCCTGGCAAGCTGTTTCTTTCTTGATCCAGCCAGCGTCGATCACAACACCGAGGTTGTCCTTGGTGATGGCAACCGGCTTGAGGAATACCGACTGCATCGCGACCTTCTTCGGACCACCTTCAAAAGTCGTCACACCTTTGATTTCTGTCATCTTCTTGCCACCGGCAAGTTCCAGCGCGATGCCCGCTGCTTCCTTGCCCAGTTCACGGCTGTCCTTCCAGACGGAAACCGTCTGCGTGCCGAGCGCAACTCGATTAAGGGCTGCAAAGTCAGCATCCTGACCCGAAACAGGAACGGAACCGGCAAGACCCTGTGCCGCCAGAGCAGCGATTGCACCGCCAGCCGTTCCATCATTCGAAGCAACAACAGCATCGACCTTGTTGTTGTTCTTGGTCAGGAACTGCTCCATGTTTTTCTGGGCGTTTTCTGGCTTCCAGCCATCCGTATAGGCTTCGCCGACATTCTTGATCTTGCCGCTGTCAACAGCGGCTTTCAGGACCTCCTGCTGCCCGGCAAACAGGAAGTCGGCGTTCGGATCGGCAGACGAACCCTTAATGAAGACGTAGTTGCCTTCAGGTTTGACCTTGAAGACTTCAGCAGCCTGCAAACGTCCAACTTCCTTGTTATCGAAGGTAATATAGAACGCGCTCTGGTTTTCGATCAGGCGGTCATAACCAACGACCGGAATACCCTCAGCAACGGCCTTTTCTACCGCCGGGCCGATTGCGTCGCTGTCCTGCGCAAGAATGATAAGCGCATTGGCGCCCTGCGAGATCAGCGATTCAACGTCCGTCAGCTGCTTGGCAGCTGATGACTGAGCGTCCGCAGAAATATATTTCGCTCCGGCTTTTTCCAGTGCGGACTTGATCGCTGCCTCATCGGTCTTCCAGCGCTCTTCCTGAAAGTTGGACCAGGAAACGCCCACGACGAGGTCGGCAGCAATAGCGGCTGTATGCAGAGAAACGAGCACAGCGGTGCCCGCCAAAAGCTTGGCAAATGAATTCATGATGTCCTCCCGGTAAGGGCGAAGCCTGCACCTCCATGCAGGAAAACCGCCCGAAAAATGCTGCCGGCCACTGTGATTTCACAATTTTCTCGACAGTCGAGAAAATTAATGTCAGAGATTCCCCAGGCTGTCAACAACGGCTGCGGGCAGTCCTTTGATGTCTTGATTTGGCTTGTGGCTTCGGCCATTAGCCTGCCCGCAGGCACAACAAGAACAGACCCTTCAGGGAGCAGCACGGCACATGTCCGTCATTGCAAGTACCGAACTGGTGCGCCAGAAAAACAGCCTTTCGGTGCTGTCGGCCCTTCGTCGCCAAGGCAGCCTGTCACACACGGATCTGTCATCTTTCACCGGACTGGCATCGGCGACGGTCTCTGCCATAACCGCAGATCTTGAACGGACGGGACTGATACAGCGCAAGGAACAACAAAACGCTGCAGGACGCGGACGTCCCCGAATTCTCTTTGGTCCAAACGGAGCGTTTTGCTACGTCGCAATTATCATCATCTCGTCCGACAGCGTGCAGTATTCGCTTGTGGATTACTCGGGCAAACTGGTCGACAGGTTCGCAGAACAACGGAACGTGACTGCAGAAGGTACGTTCGCCAACTCCATCGTCGCCGGCATAGAAAGGCTCGCACTACGTTCACACATATCTAGAGCAGACATTCTCCAGATCTCCATCAGCAGCAAAGGATTGGTCGACACGACCTCCGCCACGCTTGTCTGGTCACCGGTACTGGGTAACGAGAAAATCAACTTTCAGGAAATTCTGGGCGAGAACGGGCATGTTCGGGTCACCCTCAACAATGAAACCCTGCTTGCAGCAAAAGCGGTGGCAATCAGGGAAAACATGCGCGATGAACTGGCCGCGGGCGCAGAGGCGCTTGTCGCCTTGTCGCTGGGCCACAGCATCGGACTTGGGATTGCGCGACGAAACGGTGACGCCATCGACCTCAGCGCCCCAAACTTCGGGCACATGCTCCATCTCGCTGATGGAGCCTTGTGCCGTTGCGGCACGAGAGGCTGTATCGAGGCCTATAGCGGTTTTTACGCGATCCTCCGTTCAGCCTTTGAAGCGCCAGCCCATGCCGAACCGGCGAAGTTCGTGCCAGTCGCAGAAGTCGACAAGATTGCTGTCGCCGCACGTGCCGGCGCACGCATGCCACGCCTTGCCTTTCGTACAGCCGGACTGTCGCTTGGCAACGGATTGTCACGGCTCTTCAGCTTGCACGGCCACATGCCGGTTTACCTGACAGGACCGGGCACACGATATTTCGACCTTCTGGAAAGCGGGATCACCGACGGCCTCGCCCAGTCCCAGGCCGTCCGTTTTGGCGGAATGCCGAAACTCCGGATTAGACCCGATGAATCCGAATTGGTTTTCGAAGGCCACCTGGACCTCGCCCTGTCGGCTGCAGACGACTATGTCCTGACACAGGACAGCGTGCTGAAACACGGCAGAAACGCCAACACCGATTGAACGATTTGCTGCACGAGCGGTCAGGCCGGTTCAGGCACCCGCAAGAAGTCGTTGAGCTCGGCGATCTGTTCCTCGTTCAACCTCAAGCCCTGTTTTGTGCGTCTCCAGAGGATGTCGTCTGCGGTGACGGCCCATTCGCGTTCGACCAGCCAGCGCACCTCGATCTCGTAGAGCGTTCCACCGAAGTGGCGACCGAGATCGGCAACGCCCGATGCAGCGCCAAGCAGTTCACCAGCATCCGTACCGTAATTGCGCACCAGTCGCTCACCATGCACACGCTCAAGGAACGGGTAGCGCGCCAAAAGCGCCTTCACCTGTTCCTCATAACCATTCACCCCGAAGTCACCACCCGGCAGATGGGAAGACGCTGTCCAGGCGTTGCCCTTTGCCCCGATGGCTGAACCGATCTTTTCCAGCGCATGCTCGGCCAGTCGACGATAGGTTGTCAGCTTGCCGCCGAACACGTTGAGAAGCGGTGCCTCGCCATCGGCGCCTTCCACCTTCAGGACGTAATCGCGCGTTGCTTCCTGAGCCTTCGATGCACCGTCATCGAACAGCGGGCGAACCCCCGAATAGGTCCAGACGATATCTTCAGTCTTGACCGGCTCGGAGAAATACTCGCTTGCCGCATTGCACAGATAGCTCGTCTCTTCGGCGCTGATACGCACATTGGCCGGATCGCCGGTATAGTCGCGGTCGGTCGTGCCGATCAGCGTAAAATCCCGCTCATAGGGGATGGCGAAGATGATACGCCCATCCGGGTTCTGGAAGAAGTAGGCACGCGGATCGGCAAACTTCTTCTTCACAATGATATGGCTGCCCTGCACCAGCCGGACATTGTGGACATTGTTGCGGCCGAACACGCCTGACAGCACCGTATCGACCCAGGGACCGGAGGCATTGACCAGCATGCGGGCGGTATAGACACCCGCCTGCCCGCTCTTTTCGTCAAAGGTCTCGATCCGCCATAGGCCAGCCTCGCGCCGTGCCGACACCACGCGGGTGCGGTTCAGGATCGTCGCACCGCGCTGTTGCGCATCGCGGGCATTCAGCACCACGAAACGGGCATCATCGACCCAGCCGTCGGAATATTCGAATGCCGTGGCAAACACCGGCTTCAGCGGCTTGCCGGCCACATCACGGCGAAGGTCGAGTGTCTTCGTCGCCGGCAACAGCTTGCGGCCACCCAGGTGGTCATAGAGAAACAGGCCGAGCCGGATCAGCCAGGCCGGGCGCACGCCGCCTTTCTGGAACGGCAGCACGAAGCGCATTGGCCAGATGATGTGCGGCGCCATCGCCCACAGCACCTCGCGCTCCATCAGCGCCTCGCGCACCAGCCGGAATTCGTAATGTTCGAGATAACGCAGACCGCCATGGATCAGCTTAGTTGCAGCAGACGACGTGCCAGAGGCAAAATCACCCTTTTCCGCAAGCGCAACAGAATAACCACGGCCTGCCGCATCGCGCGCAATCCCGCAGCCGTTCACACCGCCGCCAATCACGAAAATGTCGTATATTTTTTTGCCAGACATGCTGCCTCCACGTCGTTACCGGGCCGATTTCCTCGGCCCGTTGAAAGACAGCAACCATAAAAACGAAAATTAAACGAATGTCAAAAGAAAGGAAACGAACATTCGATTTCACGCGCATGTCTTAAGTCGACGCAGCCCTACGGCAGTTGTGTTTCAGACATGTGTCGGCGGGGATTTGACTTCTTCCAGTTCGTAAAGCACTCCCGACATGTCCTTGGGATGTAGAAAGAGAACCGGATTGCCATGTGCACCTGTTTTGGGTTCTCCATCTCCGAGAATACGAATGCCCTTCGCAACAAGACCGTCGCGGGCGACCAAAATATCAGGCACCTCGAAACAGATATGGTGCATACCGCCCATTGGATTCCTGCCGAGAAACGCAGCGATAGGAGAGCCTTCTCCCAACGGATACAACAACTCGATTTTGGTATTGTCGGCCTGAATGAACACGACGGTCACGCCATGTTCCGGTAGCGATTGCGGTTCCGACACGGCAGCCCCGAGTGCCCTGTAATGCGCCACGGAGGCATCGAGATCCGGCACCGCGATGGCGATGTGGTTCAGTTTTCCAAACATTCCTGTTTCCTCACGCGTTGCGGCGGATGCCTTCCAGAAGGTCGAGCACCTTGTTGGCCGCATCCATGACATTGGTGCCCGGTCCGAAAATGGCCGAAACGCCGTGGTCGAGCAGGAACTGGTAGTCCTGACGCGGAATGACCCCACCGGCCACCACGATGATATCCTGTGCGCCCTTGGCTTTAAGGGCTTCGACAAGCTGCGGAGCAAGCGTCTTGTGCCCCGCCGCCAGTGACGACATGCCGACGACATGCACTCTGTTCTTCACGGCGAGGTCAGCGGCTTCGTCCGGGGTTTGGAACAGCGGCCCGGCAATCACATCGAAACCGATATCACCGAAGGCCGAAGCGATGACCTTCGCACCGCGATCATGTCCGTCCTGTCCAAGCTTGGCGACCAAGATGCGCGGTTTGGTGCCAACCTTTTCCGCCACGCCCGAAAGGCGGGCAGCGAGCGTAGCAAGCTCCGGCTCGTTCTTATAGGCTTCACCGTAGATATCGCTGACCACTTCTGGAACTGCCGCATGGTCCCCGTAGGCCGAGCGAAGTGCATCAGATATCTCGCCGACCGTCGCGCGGGCCCGGGCAGCCACCACGGCAGCCTCGAGAATATTGCCCGTTCCGCTGCGCGCCACCTCGGACAAAACTGCCAAGGCAGATTCTGCTTCCTTGGCGTTTCGACGCCGCCTCGTATCCGCAATCCGGCGAACTTGCGCCGCCCGCACAGCCGCGTTGTCGATATCGAGAACCTCGATTTCGTCTTCCGTTTCAAGTCTGTAACGGTTGACCCCGACAATGACCTCCTCGCCCTTGTCTACGGCTGCCTGACGGCGGGTCGCAGCTTCCTCGATCAGTCGCTTGGGCAAGCCTTCGGCCACAGCCTTGGTCATCCCACCAAGGGCTTCGACCTCATCGATCAATGTCCAGGCCTTTTCTGCCAGTTCTGTCGTCAGGCTCTCGACATAGTAGGAACCAGCCAGGGGATCGACAACCTTGGTCACACCGGTCTCGTGCTGAAGGATAAGCTGGGTGTTGCGGGCAATACGTGCCGAAAACTCCGTCGGCAGGGCAATCGCCTCGTCAAAGGAATTCGTATGCAACGACTGCGTACCACCGAGAACCGCGGACATCGCCTCGAAAGCAGTACGCACGATATTGTTATAAGGATCCTGCTCCTGAAGCGATACGCCTGATGTCTGGCAATGGGTGCGGAGCATGAGCGAAGATGGCTTTTGGGGGTTGAACTCTTCCATGATGCGCGACCAGAGCAGACGTGCGGCACGCAACTTCGCCGCCTCCATGAAGAAATTCATGCCGATGGCGAAAAAGAATGATAGGCGGCCGGCGAAATCATCGACATTCAAGCCCTTGGCGAGTGCGGCACGGACATATTCACGGCCATCTGCCAGCGTGAAAGCAAGTTCCTGGACCAGCGTCGCTCCAGCTTCCTGCATGTGGTAGCCGGAAATGGAAATCGAGTTGAACTTCGGCATCTCCTTCGCCGTGTATTCGATGATATCGGCAATGATACGCATCGACGGCTCGGGCGGATAGATGTACGTGTTGCGGACCATGAACTCCTTGAGAATGTCGTTCTGAATGGTGCCCGAAAGCTCGGCACGCGAAACACCCTGCTCCTCTCCCGCAACTATGAAATTCGCCAGAACCGGAATGACGGCGCCATTCATGGTCATCGACACTGAAACCTTCTCGAGCGGAATGCCGTCAAATAGGATCTTCATATCCTCGACACTGTCGATCGCCACTCCGGCCTTGCCGACGTCGCCCTCAACACGCGGATGGTCGCTATCGTAACCGCGATGTGTTGCAAGGTCGAAAGCCACCGAAACGCCTTGCTGTCCGGCAGCCAATGCCTTGCGGTAAAAGGCGTTGGACGCCTCTGCCGTCGAAAAACCGGCATATTGGCGAATTGTCCAGGGACGACCGGCATACATGGTAGCACGAGGACCGCGCACAAAAGGAGAAAACCCGGGTAGACTATCGAGATGAGCTACGTCAGCAATGTCACTGGCCGTATAAACCGGCTTGATATCGATGCCCTCCGGCGTATGCCAGACAATGTCATCGGGCGAACGTTTCAGTTCCTTCTCGGCAAGAAGCTGCCAGTCGTTGCGCTTCTTCTCGTCGGACATGCACCTCATCCCTTCTGCCGTCTCTGCGTTTTTCACGGCCTGCCACAAGTGCAGCCGTTACCCTGTTGACGCCGGGACAACCGCCCGTGCCCTAAATCCGTTCCCAGCTATTCGAATTCCAGGATGATTTCGTCCACAGCGAGACTGTCACCCGGTTTGGCAGCAACTTTTGAAACGCGTCCGCGCTTTTCAGCACGAAGGATATTCTCCATCTTCATCGCCTCGACAGTCGCGAGTGCCTGACCGGCTTCGACATCTTCTCCCTCCTGAACCGAGATGCCTGTGATGACCCCGGGCATGGGGCACAAAAGCAATTTCGATGTATCCGGCGGCAGCTTTTCCGGCATCAGTTGCGCGAGTTCTGCGACGCGAGGGCTACGGACCCGGAAAAGCCCATCGACACCCTGCAGCCGAAGCCGAATGGCTGAAACAGTAAGATCAACCTTAATGGCAAAAACCTCACCAGCGACTTTAAACAGGCCGAGTGTCAGCCCCGGCAACCAACTGGTAGAGACCGTCAGCGCCTCATTGTCCTCGAAGCGGGCAATGCCTCCATCGGCGTTTGCCTCAACTCCGACCCGGTGGTTTGACGATACACCAGACGACACGATCCAGTCATTGCCAACGATACGGCGGTGGTTGCCAATGGTCCCGGAAATCTCGACTGCTCGGGCCTGAAGACGCTGATGGATCACAGCGGCTACCGCCGACAATTTTCGCGTCGTCGCTTCGTCAGGATCAACCCCGGTGAAACCATCCGGAAACTCCTCGGCGATGAAGCCGGTCGTCAGACGGCCGTCGCGGAAACGCTCGTGCTGCATGACTGCAGAAAGAAACGGCAGGTTATGACCGATGCCTTCGACCTCAAACCGATCCAATGCATCCGCCATTGCATCAATGGCAGTTAAACGATCCGGCGCCCACGTGCAGAGCTTTGCTATCATCGGATCATAATACATCGAGATTTCGCCGCCCTCGAAAACACCGGTGTCGTTGCGGACAACAGTACCGTTGTCCCGAGATCCTTCCTGCGGTGGACGGTACCGGGTCAGCCTGCCGATCGATGGCAGGAAATTACGATAGGGATCTTCCGCATAAAGACGGCTTTCGACCGCCCAGCCGTTTAATGTCACCTCTTCCTGACGGAAGGTCAGTTTTTCTCCGGATGCGACACGGATCATCTGTTCGACCAGATCGATGCCCGTCACAAGCTCGGTAACGGGATGCTCCACCTGGAGACGGGTGTTCATTTCAAGAAAATAGAACTTGTTCGCCTTGCCATCGACGATGAATTCGACAGTCCCGGCAGAGTGATAGCCCACAGCTTTCGCCAGCGCCACAGCCTGCTCACCCATCGCGCGGCGTGTCGTCTCATCCAGAAACGGAGATGGTGCCTCTTCGATGACTTTCTGATTTCGACGCTGGATGGAGCACTCGCGCTCGCCGAGATAGAGCACTGTCCCGTGCTTATCCCCCAAGACCTGAATTTCGATATGGCGCGGTTCGGTCACGAACTTTTCAATGAAGATACGGTCGTCGCCAAAGGAGGCCTTCGCCTCGTTTTTCGAAGACTGGAACCCCTCACGTGCCTCTGTATCATTCCAGGCGATGCGCATGCCCTTGCCGCCACCACCAGCGGATGCCTTGATCATGACCGGATAACCGATCTCGGTAGCAATTCTCACCGCCTCATCGGCATCCGCGATCAAATCCATATGGCCGGGTACGGTCGAAACACCCGCTTCAGCCGCCAGCTTCTTGGAGGTGATCTTGTCACCCATTGCCTTGATGGCACCGACCGGTGGACCGATAAAGGTCACACCCGCCTTTTCCAGAGCCTCGGCGAATGCCGCATTTTCCGACAAGAACCCGTAGCCTGGATGCACGGCATCCGCGCCGGTTTTGTTGATCGCATCGAGAATTTTCTCAATGACGATATATGACTGAGAAGAGGGCGCCGGTCCGATATGGACCGCCTCATCCGCCATTTTCACATGCAGCGCATTGGCATCGGCATCGGAATAAATCGCAACTGTGGCGATCCCCAGTTTCTTCGCCGTTTTGATAACCCGACAGGCGATTTCGCCTCTATTGGCAATGAGAATTTTTTTGATCATTTGCCGTCGCCTCCCGCGACGTCATTTTCAGTCAATGCGAGATACGCGACAGGAACCGCATCGGTGAGCCAGACACCATTGTCAGCCTGATAAAAACTGTAGCCATCGGCATGCATGCGGCCAGAATTGACGATCAGAATTGCCGGCTTGCCGTGCCGCTGACCGACCGCATAAGCTGTTGCCCGATCGGCAGAAAGGTGAACATGCTGACGGCTACCCGCCCGCAATCCTTGAAGCATGATCACATCGAAAAACCGCGTCGCCGTCCCGTGAAAAAGCGTCGATGGGGGCGCGACCGGCGGTTGACCAAGGTCGACCACGACCGAATGACCTTGGGCAGCACGGATACGACGACCATCGTCCGAAAGAGTGAAACGCTTCTTGTCGCTTTCGGCAACGATCGTGCGGAGGGTTGTCTCATCAATTGATGTTCCCGCCTCATTCGCTTTTGCGAGCAGATCGTCGACTTCGGCCCAGCCTTGCCCATCCAGCGTCAAGCCAATGCTTTGCGGTGCGTGGCGCAGAACATAACTCAGGAACTTGCTGGTGTTTGTCGACATCGAACCGTGGTCCTTGCTGGCGGGCAACTACATCAAATCTCGAAAAAGTTCTCGAAAGACTCCGGGAAATTCTGCCGCGCAACACGTTCGTCGATCCTCAGCATTGCCTGGTATGAAAGCGGATCGAAGTTCTTATCTGCGGCCACGACCTCACGGCCAAATAGAAGGTTGAGGCGGGCGGCATCGAGATTACCGCGCTCGAATGGTTCGGCGCCGAAATGATGCCAGAGCGAGTGCAGGAAGGCAGCGTCGATGCGGTGTTCCTTGGTATCGTTGCGTGCCCTTCTCGGAATCATCTTGATAGGCGTCACCCCTTTTGGATTGGCGCGACGTATCGTGAACTGGACGCCCGTGCTCGGCATGCCGGACGGAAATCCCCTATGCTTGGTCATTTCAGGCAGGTTCGCCATGGTCTTTCCCTTTTTCGTCTTCTAGAGCATGTCGCGGTCTTTCAGATTCGCGACATGCTTTCAGCTTTATTTCGTTGCGCGCCGTTCTCGCCTAACCCATCGCACGTTTGCGAGAGGCGCTTTGATCATGCCTTGCCGATCTTGTCCTGCGTCTTCGTATCGAAGTCAGAGGCATCGTGGCGTTCATGCAGTTGCTCTGACGGATCGCCCGAGGTCTTGTTGACCATGGACCCGCGCTTTACAGCAGGGCGTTCGCCAATCTCCAGCGTCCAGCGCATGACGTTCTTGTAGCCGTCCGCTTCAAGGAATGCACCTGCATCGCCATAGGCCTGACCGAGTGCAATCTTGCCATACCAGGGCCAGACAGCCATGTCGGCGATAGAATAATCGCTTCCTGCCAGATAGCGGTTTTCAGCCAGATGCCGATCGAGCACGTCGAGCTGGCGTTTCACTTCCATCGCGTAACGGTCGATGGCGTATTTAATCTTGATCGGCGCATAGGCATAAAAGTGACCAAAACCGCCACCGAGGAATGGTGCAGAGCCCATTTGCCAGAACAGCCAGTTCAAAGCTTCTGTACGGGCTTTGTGTTCCTTAGGCAGAAACGCATCGAATTTTTCTGCGAGGTAGACCAGAATGGAGCCACTCTCGAACACCCGTGTTGGTTCCGGCGTGGAGTGATCCATCAATGCAGGAATCTTTGAATTCGGATTGACGCTGACAAAACCGGAGCCAAACTGATCGCCGTCGCCGATCCTGATAAGCCATGCATCGTATTCGGCACCCTTGTGACCGGCAGCCAACAATTCCTCCAGCATGATCCCGACCTTCTGGCCGTTCGGTGTTGCCAGCGAATAAAGCTGCAAGGGGTGCTTGCCGACAGGCAATTCCTTCTCCTGCGTCGGACCGGCGATCGGCCGGTTGATACTGGCAAACGCACCACCATTGCCCTTGTCCCAGGTCCAGACCTTCGGCACCACGTAACCGGCGGGGAAATTATCTGCGGGGGAATTCTCGGCCATGAAATCTGTCCTTGTGCTTCTGAAAGACCGCGCCGGATCAAACCGGACGCCTCAACATCACTATAGTAAGGTTGCCGAAGCGTTTTTAAAGGTCGCCTTCTTCATAGCGGTATCGTGTCATGTTTCTTCCACCGGGTTTCGACCTGCTTGTTGCGCAAGGCAGCGAAGGCACGCGCAATGCGACGACGCGATGAATGTGGCATGATGACTTCGTCAATGAAGCCACGTTCTGCCGCAACAAAGGGATTTGCAAAGCGCTCTTCATATTCTTTGGTGCGGGCAGCAATCTTTTCTGGATCGGCAAGCTCTGACCGGTAGAGGATTTCAGCAGCCCCCTTTGCGCCCATAACCGCGATTTCTGCTGTCGGCCAGGCGTAGTTCACATCAGCACCAATATGTTTCGACGCCATGACATCATAGGCACCACCGTAAGCCTTGCGGGTAATCAGCGTGACCATTGGTACGGTCGCTTCCGAATAAGCAAAGAGCAGCTTGGCGCCGTGTTTGATCACGCCGCCATATTCCTGCGCCGTTCCCGGCAGGAAGCCAGGCACATCGACCAATGTCAGGAGCGGAATGTTGAAGGCATCGCAAAAACGGACAAAGCGTGCTGCCTTGCGGGAACTGTCAATGTCCAGGCAACCGGCAAGCACCATCGGCTGGTTGGCGACAACACCAGCCGTCTGGCCTTCGAGACGGATGAAACCGGTGATGATGTTCTTGGCGAAAGCTTCCTGAAGCTCGAAGAAATCGCCCTCATCGGCCAGCGCGTGGATCAGCTCCTTCATGTCGTAGGGCTTGTTGGAACTATCCGGGATCAGTGTATCGAGACGCGCTTCAAGCCGGGCCGGATCGTCGTAAAACGGACGGATCGGCGGCTTGTCGCGATTGTTCAGCGGCAGGAAATCGAAAAGAGCGCGCACAGCTTCCAGCGCCTCGATATCATTTTCATAAGCACCATCAGCAACCGAAGATTTCTTTGTGTGGGTCGATGCACCGCCAAGCTCTTCAGCCGTAACAATCTCATTGGTCACAGTCTTTACTACGTCCGGTCCCGTCACGAACATGTAGGACGTATCACGGACCATGAAAATGAAGTCAGTCATGGCGGGAGAATAGACCGCTCCGCCCGCGCACGGCCCCATGATTACCGAAATCTGCGGCACGACGCCGGAGGCCACGACATTGCGCTTGAACACATCGGCATAACCGCCGAGGGAAGCGACACCTTCCTGGATACGCGCGCCGCCGCTGTCGTTGAGACCTATGACAGGCGCGCCGTTTCGAACCGCCATATCCATGATCTTGCATATCTTCTGCGCATGCGTTTCGGAAAGAGAGCCGCCGAGCACGGTGAAGTCCTGTGAAAAGACGTAAACCTGCCGCCCGTTGATAGTCCCCCAGCCGGTCACAACGCCATCACCAGCGATCTTCTGGTCCGCCATGCCAAAATCCACCGCACGGTGCGTGACGTACATGTCGTATTCTTCGAAGGACCCCTCATCAAGAAGCACCTCGACACGCTCACGGGCAGTAAGTTTGCCCTTGGCATGTTGCGCATCAATGCGTTTCTGGCCGCCTCCCATCCGTGCTTCGGCTCGGCGGGCTTCCAGTTGGTCGATGATGCCTGACATGTTTCCTCCACGCAATTTGCAAGGGTATCAATAGCCGAGAATGAAGCTGCGAAGAAGGCTTGATCGTGTGCGTATGTGTGCAATAAATATTTGCAATATTGAAATTTGCAAAGTTGCAAACATGGCGACAGAAAAACTCTTCATTGGCCGCAAAGTGCGCAGCCTGCGCGAGAACGCCCGCACAACGCAGGCACAGTTTGCAGAGAGGCTCGGCATTTCGGCAAGCTACCTAAACCAGATCGAAAACAACCAGCGCCCGGTTTCGGCGGCTGTCCTCGTTACCCTGGTGGAAAAATTTCAGCTCGACATGGCCGAACTTTCGGCGGGCGAGAGTGACCGCCTCGTATCGGCCGTCCGAGAAGCCCTGAAAGACCCTCTTTTCCTGAACTACGAGCCAGGCTTGCAGGAATTGAAGCTAATCGCCCAAAACGCCCCAGGTTTCGCGCACGCATTGTTGCGTGCCCATCAGGCCTATCGCCAGAACAGCGAGCAACTGCTTCGTCTGGATGAAAGCCTGGGACGAGGTGCCTCTCAGGTGGAAACCACGCCATACGAGGAGGTCAGAGACTTCTTTCATTTCGTTGACAACTATGTCGATGAAATCGACACACTTGCCGAGAACCTGGCAAACCAGCTGGAAATCGATGGCGGTGAGACCTACGGCATCCTTTCTGCCCATCTGCGTGAAAACCATGCCATCCGCATTGAAAGAGCGGATGCAGCCGGCACCCTGATCCGGCGCTTCGATCCAGAACGAAAGACGCTGACAATTAACGCTTATGCGCCTCTACCGACGCGCAGCTTTCAGGTGGCGTTGCAGATCGCCCAGCTTGATGCCGGTCACGCAATCGAGAGTGTCTTGTCGAATGCTGGTTTGCGGACAACGGAAGCGAAAGAAATCTGTCGCATCGGACTTCATAACTACTTCGCCGCGGCGCTTGTTCTGCCCTACCGCCACTTCCACCGGGCGGCCCAAGAGCTACGTCACGACCTGGAGCTGCTGTCGGCGCGTTTTGGCGCCAGTCTGGAGCAGGTTGCTCATCGGCTCAGCACGCTGCAGCGGCCAGGCATGAAGGGCGTCCCGATCTTTTTTGCCAAGATCGACCGGGCCGGCAACATCACCAAGCGACACAGTGCGACAAAGTTGCAGTTTGCCCGTTTTGGTGCGGCCTGTCCGCTATGGAACATCCATCAGGCATTTGAGAGCTCTGACCGCATCGTTCGCCAGCTTGCCGAAACACCGGATGGGGTGCGCTATCTGTCCATCGCCACACAGATCGAGAAGGCAAGCGCCGGTTTCGATGCCGACAGACCACGTTATGCCATCGCACTGGGCTGTGAAATTTCCCATGCGGACAATTTCGTCTACGCTGACACACTGGATCTCGCCAACGCCTCCTCGTTCAAACCCATTGGTGTGTCCTGTCGCGTCTGCGAGCGTGTCGATTGCGTGCAGCGTGCCGTGCCGCCATTGAAGCGCAAACTGCATGTCGACCACCGTTCTCGTGGCCCATTGCCCTATCAGATCGTGGACTACTGACGATCAAGGCAATGGTATCGCATCGCGCCGCATGACACTGGCGTAATATGCCCAGAACAGACGGGCCGCAACTGATCGCCATGGCGTCCAAACCTCGGCACGCTGCATCAGCCATTTTGCCTCCGGCCGGTTCTCCAGCACCAGCGCGTGTCCAACCGCCGCTCTTAGAGCCACATCCCCCACCGGAAAAATATCGGGGTGTCCGCCGCAAAACATCAGATAAACTTCAGCCGTCCAGGGACCGATGCCGCGTAAAGCTGTCAGTTGTGCAAGTGCGTCAGGCGCCTCTATCCGACTGACAGCCTTTAGATCGATCTCACCGGTTATGACAGCCTCGGCCAAACGTTCCAACGTGCGCGCCTTGGCGCCTGAAAGGCCAAAACCGGCACGCAGCTCTGACGAGACAGCAAGGTAGTTCTCCGCAGTGACTTTACCCGTTCCCGCGACAATCCGGCCCCATATTGCGTTGGCACTGGCACGGGACACCATTTGTGACACGACGATATGGGCCAGACCCGAAAAACCTGGTTCAGCAAGACGCAGTTCCAGCGACCCGGCTTTTTCGACGACTGGCTGGAGATGTGGATCGAGACGCACAAGATGATCAAGACCTTCGCTGATCTCGTCGATACCCCTGATAATCTTCATTTACGCCTACCATGACTGCGCTTATTTCAAGCCGGATGGCGAAGCGCTACAAAACATGGCAGAAGAAACCATGCCTTCGCCCGCCCGTCAAAAGCCTGTTTATCGTTTTGCACCGAGCCCAAACGGTCCCTTGCATCTGGGACATGCCTTCTCCGCGTTCCTGAACCACGATATGGCTCTGGAAGCCGGGGGACGGTTTCTGCTGCGTATAGAGGATATCGACCGGACGCGCTGCACACCGGATTTCGAAGAAGCGATCTACGACGATCTCCATTGGCTTGGACTTGACTGGGAGCAGCCGGTTCGCCGCCAATCCGAGCACTTCGACGAATATCGCCGTGCACTTGAGAACCTGATAAACGCAGGCTTGGCTTACCCGGCGTTTTTAAGTCGCGGCGAAACGAAGACGCTCGTCAGGGCTCATGAAGCGGATGGCAAAATCTGGCCCCGCGATCCTGATGGTGCGCCACACTATCCATCGATCGACAGGGAGCGATCAACGACCGATCGCGCCGCACTGCTCTCATCGGGAAGACAGATTGCCTGGCGGTTGGATATGCAAAAGGCAATAGCAACAGCGGGCGCTTCGCTCTTCTGGCGAGAAAGCGGTGATGGTGAAACGGGAGAAATTGCCGTTGATCCCGCGGTCTGGGGCGACATCATTCTGTCTCGCTCCGATGCGCCGTCGAGCTATCACCTCTCCGTTGTGCTGGACGATGCACTGCAAGGCATTACCCATGTTGTAAGAGGCATGGACCTATTTTTTGCGACCGCCATCCACCGGCTGTTGCAGCAATTGCTTGATCTGCCCGCCCCACTCTATCATCACCATCGGTTGATCCTGGGATCTGACGGACGCAAGCTTTCGAAAAGTGAAGGCAGCACTGGTCTTGCCGCACTCAAAACAGCAGGCGCTACCGCTGCAGATATTCGCCGTCTCATAGGTCTCGACTGATCCACGGTATGATGGTGATGAGAATGTCGTCTGCCGACCTGACTGATGCACAGCGTAACGATGACAACCTAGATAACTGCCCGCACCCCTGACTGGGTTTTCGCGCCCGCGAAAAGCAGTTCCTCATTGCGAAAAATCAACAAAAGAACATTCCGTAGCTTGACAGGAAAATAGAATATAAAATCGATAGATTTATCAGTTTTCCTCATAGGATCGGCAAACCATTAACGACGGATTTTGCCGATGACGCCTTATCGAAAAATTATTGCCCTAAGCCTTGGCCTCCTGGCTGCCTCCGCCCTGACATCGCAAAGCAGCGCGGCTGATCAACCTGTCAAAGGCGGAACACTTGTCTATCTTGAGCAACAGGCACACACCAATCTCTACCCGCCAGCCGGCGGTTTTTATCCGAATGGCGGTATTCTCAACCAGATCACCGATAAGCTGACCTACCAGAATCCCAAAACGCTGGAGATTGAACCATGGCTGGCCGAAACCTGGCAAGTCAATGATAATGCAACGGAATACACATTCAAACTACGCCCGGGAATTACCTTTTCTGATGGCACCCCACTTGACGCTGCGGCGGTCGCCAAGAACTTCGACACCTTCGGACTGGGCAACAAGGCGCTCAAACAGCCTGTCTCCGAAGTCGTCAACAACTATGATCGCAGCGAAGTCATCGATCCACTGACAGTGAAGTTCCATTTCAAGAAGCCCTCACCTGGCTTCCTTCAGGGTACATCCGTCATTGGCTCCGGCATCGTGTCGCTCAAGACACTTGAGCTTCCCTTTGAACAGCTTGGCGACGCAACCAAGATCATCGGCTCAGGCCCTTTCGTTGTTTCGGCTGAGACGCTTGGCAAGTCGCTCGATCTCAAAGCGCGCGAGGACTACAACTGGGGACCTGCGAAGCTTGATCATCAGGGCCGCGCCTATCTCGATGGTATCAAGTACATCATCACCGGAGAAGACAGCGTTCGTATTGGCGCGCTTCTCGCCGGACAGGCCGATTATATTCGCCAGATCCAGGCCTATGATGAGCCTCAGGTGGAAACCCAAGGCTTCAATATCTACGCCCCCGGCACGCGCGGCGTGAACAACTCCATTGTCTTCCGCGCCGACAACCCGCTTGTTGCCGACCTCCGTGTCCGCCAGGGTCTGTCTCTCGCTGTCAATCGCGACGAGATCATCTCCACGATCTTTTCAAAGAATTATCCAAAGGCTACCTCGATCCTCGCGTCGAGTGCCATCGGTTATGTACCGCAGACCGACAAGCTTCAGTACGATCCAGAAAAGGCGAAAGCCCTCCTGGATGAGGCAGGCTACAAGCTCGGACCGGACGGCATTCGTGCCAAGGATGGCCAGCAGCTCGTCCTGACAGGATACGAGTCTTTGCCGCAGCCTCAGAGCCGGGCGACGCTGCAATTGATCGCACAGCAGTGGGCAAAAATCGGCGTCAAATTCAACGTGCTCGCGGGCGATGCCGGCAGCAAGACGGTCGATGAACTCGATCCGGCGAAAACACCTGTTGCTGTGGCCATGGTAGGTCGCGCCGATCCGGATGTCGTCAAAAGCCAGTATTACCCGACCAACCGAAATCTGCTGCTGCAAAAGGGCGGGACCAGCGACAAGGTAAAATCCTTCTCAGACGACAAGCTGAATGCCATTCTCGATGACATTGCCTCTGAACCCAATCGCGAGAAACGTCTGAACGCCGTCAAAGATGCTCAGGCATATGTGCTGGAACAGGCTTACGCGGTGCCGCTTTTTGAGGAACCACAGGCATTCGCCGGCGCTCCCTATGTCAAGGGCGTCGCGTTCGAAGCCGTGGGTCGGCCTTCTTTCTACAGCACCTGGCTCGACAAGTAAGCCTTTCAGGGGCGGCGCTCACGCCGCCCCGTTTTCCGGAGACGCAATATGACAAGATATGTCGTCGGAAGGGTCGGCCAGGCGCTGCTCGTACTCTGGGCCGCATTCACGCTGTCTTTCGTTCTGCTGCAGGCGATGCCGGGCGACGCCGTTCTGATCAAATTTCTGAACCCAGAATTTGGGCTCAGCGCCGATCAGATCCGCGAGATCAGACAATCCTACGCGGTCGATTCCAGTGTGTTCGTGCAGTATTTCAGTACGCTCACCAACTTCCTGAGGGGTGATTTCGGGTACTCTCTCCAGGCAGGAGTATCCGTCTCAGCACAACTTGCAACCAATCTTCCGCCGACATTGAAACTGGCCGGCCTTGGATTCGCCGCCGCGGTTCTTTTGGCTGTGCTGATCGCATTCCTTTCGTCAATGGCGCCCTTCGCCTGGCTGCGAAATGCGATCCAGTCGGTACCGGCGCTGTTCATTTCGATACCGGTGTTCTGGCTGGCTATCATGCTCATCCAGATCTTTTCCTTCAGGCTGAAGCTGGTCTCTGTCATCAACCCTGGCCCCTGGGAAAGCCTGGCTTTGCCGGTCGCCACTCTTGCTGTACCAATCGCGGCTCCACTCGCGCAGATCCTCATCCGCAACATCGACGAAATTCGCACGCGTCCATTCGTGTCGGTGGCCCGCGCCAAGGGCGCGAGCGAAAGCCGTCTGCTCTGGAAGCACGTTGCCCGAAATGCGCTGCTACCGACCCTCACAATTGCCGGGGTTCTGTTCGGCGAGTTGCTTGCCGGCGCAGTTGTTACAGAAACAGTCTTCGGGCTGAACGGCATCGGCGGACTAACGGAAAAAGCTGTCAGCAATCAGGACCTCTCCGTTCTTCAGGCTGTCGTCGTGATTTCGGCAGCCGCCTTCGTCGCCATCAACCTCGCTGTGGATCTTGCCTACCCACTTCTCGACCCGCGCCTGAGAACCACGAACGGAAACAGCAAATGACCACTGCCGATAACTACGATATCCTCCCGAAGGCAGCGGCAAATCAAACCGGTCGCGGACAAAAAAGCCTGACCAGCAGGTTGGTACGTTTCCCCATCAGCCTGGCGCTTGCATGGTTTGTAATCGGTCTCGTTCTTCTCTGGACCGTCGCGCCGGGCTTGTTCACCTCTTACGATCCGTTGCTCGGGGTTCCCGGCGGGCAGTTGAAAGCGCCGTCGGCCGTGCATCTCCTTGGGACGGATTCACTCGGCCGCGACCTTTTTGCCCGCATCGTCTACGGTGCCGTCAACTCGCTCTCCGGTGCGATAGCAGCCGTGGGTGTCGGTCTTGTTGCAGGGACAGTGCTCGGCCTTCTTGCCGGATCGGTTCGCGGACTGTTTGACGAAATACTGATGCGATTTGTCGACGTCTTGCTGTCGATCCCGACGCTGTTGCTGTCACTCAGCATCATCATTCTGCTCGGCTTCGGAACCATGAACGCGGCAATCGCCGTCGGTGCCACAGCCATCGCCGGCTTTGCGCGCCTGATGCGCTCGGAAGTCATCAGGGTCCGCGGCGCGGAATATGTGGAGGCGGCATTCGGTAGCGGCGGCACGTTTGGCAAGGTCCTTTGGCGACATATCCTGCCGAATTCCCTCACGTCAGTCGTCGCCTACACGGCCGTTCAATTCGGTTGGGCAATCCTGCAAATTTCGACACTCGGTTTCCTTGGCTACGGTGCTCCACCTCCCACACCCGAATGGGGCCTGTTGATAGCGGAAGGGCGCAATTACCTGGCGACCGCCTGGTGGTTGACTGCAGCGCCCGGCCTCATCGTCGTCGCGGTCGTTCTTTCCGCCAATCGTATCAGCCAATCTATCGGAAAGAAGGCGCCATGAGCATTCCTGTGCCTGAAACCGTCGTTGCGACAGCAGCGGCACCCATCCTCGATGTCCGGGATCTCCAGATATCTTATGCCGGTCCCTCCGATCGTACGACTGTGGTCCATGGTGTCTCTTTCAGTGTCCATCCTGGCGAAGTCGTTGCCCTGGTCGGGGAAAGTGGCTCCGGCAAGACATCAACCGCACAGGCTGTCATCGGTTTGCTTGCCGATAACGGTCGCGTCGAAGCCGGATCCATCCGCATCAATGGAGAAGAGATATCCCATTGGAGTGCAAAACGGCTGAGAAACATCCGGGGCACGGTGGTGAGCCTTGTACCTCAGGACCCGGGCAACTCACTCAACCCGGTATTGACCATCGGCGAGCAGGTCCGCGAGATGCTCAGTATTCATGGACGGATCTCGCGGCGGGAAGCAGACAAACGCGTCATCGAATTGCTGACCCAGGTCGGTCTTTCTGATCCCGCATTGCGAGCAAGGCAATATCCGCACGAGTTGTCCGGCGGCATGAAACAGCGCGTGCTGATCGCCATCGCCGTCGCGCTCAGACCCGCACTCATTATCGCCGATGAACCGACGTCAGCACTGGATGTCACGGTCCAAAAGCGCATTCTTGATCTCATCGACGATCTTCGTCGCGAGTATGGAACGGCTCTGTTGCTGGTGACACATGATCTCGGCGTCGCTGCAGATCGCTCCGACAGGATTGTCGTTCTACAGGGCGGGCGAATTCAGGAGCAGGGTGTGACAAAGGAGGTTCTGTCAGCACCACGCAGTGCATATACACGCAAGCTTCTGTCGGACGCACCCGCACTCTCATCTGTGCCAGCCCGGTCCCCGATGCCGTCGCAACAGCCGGCAATCGTTACAGTCACGGACCTCATCCAGACTTTCGGTCTGACGGGAAACAGAAATTTCCGCGCCGTTGACGGCGTTTCTTTCAGCGTCGCACGCGGCACGACACATGCCATTGTCGGCGAATCCGGCTCGGGCAAAACAACGACGATCCGAACGATCGCCGGCTTTCAGAAGCCAAGCGGCGGCGATGTGCAGATCGCCGGCATCGATATTGCGAGCCTTCGATCCGAAGCGCTGCGGCAACTAAGACGCAAGGTCCAGCTCGTCTATCAAAATCCCTGGGCGTCACTGGATCCGCGTCAGACCATTCGGGCGATTGTCGAGGAGCCGCTACTGAATTTCGATAAGATACCGCGCGATGAGCGAGACATCCGTGTCCGAGCGATCATCGAGAAGGTCGGACTTCCCGCGGATGTTCTATCAAGATTTCCCCACGCCCTCTCCGGCGGGCAACGTCAGCGTGTGGCAATTGCTCGCGCTCTGATCCTGGAACCAGAAGTGGTCATTCTCGATGAGGCCGTCTCCGCGCTGGATGTAACGGTTCAGGCACAAATTCTGAATCTCCTGGCTGAACTGCAAAGAGATCTGGGCCTGACCTATGTTTTCGTGTCCCACGATCTCGCCGTTGTACGGCAGATCGCCGACACGGTCTCCGTTCTTCATAACGGCAAACAGGTGGACTACGGGCCAGTGGAAAATGTGTTCTCCAATCCGTCCAGCGCCTACACGCGCGAACTTATCGAAGCGATCCCCGGAAAGGCGCTTCATTTGACTGCCGCAAGCCGGCAAACAGCCGCAGCAGGATTGCACTCATGACCAATCAGATACCCACCAGCAAACGCCTGGGATTTTTCACGCGCCTTCTCGATGACGTACCCGCTGGCGAACGTTACCGGTTGGCGACGGAGCAGATCATCCACGCCGAAACACACGGTTTTGACAGTGCATGGATCGCACAGCACCACTTCCATGCCGATGAAGGCGGCCTTCCCTCTCCCACCGTCTTTCTTGCCCATGTCGCGGCTAAAACCTCGTCGATCCGGCTTGGAACGGGCGTGATTACCCTGCCAATGGAGAATGCTCTCCGGGTCGCAGAAGACACGGCGGTTCTGGATCTCCTATCCAACGGGCGGCTTGAGGTCGGGTTCGGGACAGGCGGAACGCGGGAATCCTTCGAAGCCTTTGGAATTGATCCGGACAAGAAGGGTGAAGTTTACGCGGAAAAGCTCGCAACCCTCTATGACGCCTGGCAGGGAAAACCTCTCAAGGGCGAAAATCATCTCTATCCTGTTGTCCCTGATCTTTTGAACCGTGTCTGGCTTGCAACCTTCTCCACATCTGGAGCGCAGCTCGCTGGTCGCAGCGGACATGGATTGATGCTGTCGCGGACGCAGCCTCGGCCGGTCGGCTTTCCCGATGCAAAGCTTGATGACATCCAAAACCCCATCATAGACGCCTATTTGTCGTCCTTGCCGCAAAGCGGTGCTCCCCGAATTCTTGGCTCCCGCAGCCTCTTTGTTGCCGATGACCGCCGGCGCGCCCTCGACCTTGCGGAGATCGGCCTTCGACGTGTGGCCGATCGTTTTGCCGCGGCCGGCCACAAGATTCCCGGCAGCACAATCGAAGATCTTACAAGGGCGCTGGATACGCACGTTGGTACCCCTGATGACGTGATCGCGTCGCTGAAGGCAGACAGTGCCCTGGCACGTGTGACCGACATTACCTTCCAGGTGCATTCGGTTGACCCTCCACACGCGGATATTCTTCGCTCCATCGAATTGATTGCGGCCGAAGTCGCGCCGGCCCTCGGCTGGACCCGTTCCTCACCACCTCATCTGATCGCTGCTCAATAGACGGAAAGAGACACCCCATGACCGAAACCATAGACATCATCGATCATCTCCTGGGCATTAAACCAGGTTCGCACGGCGATACCCTGCGCAACCGGCGACCTATCACCAAAGAGAATGCACAAAGAAGCTGGCTTGCGCTCTTTTCACCGAAAGATGAAAGCGAGGTATCGCTGACCGAACGCTTCGCCATAGCGACGTTTGTCGCCGCCTTGCATGGTGAGTGGAAGATTGCCGAATTCTACGCCGGAAAACTCTCCCAGACAGAGACGGGTGCAACATTGTTGCCTTTGGTGAAGGCGGCCGCAGACACCATCAAGGCAAGCGGTCCTTACGGCCATTATCCGTCCGGACCGTTGAGCCAGGAGGATGTCACAGGACCAACACTGCATCTGTCGGATGTTGAACGCAAGGCACTCACCCCCCGGCTGGCGGCAGCTCTCGAACATGCACATCTGCTCGTCCTTCATCCTCGCGATGCAGAGCCGGCGCATCTGCAAAAACTCCTGTCTGCCGGCTGGAGTGCTACCGGTGTCGTCACCCTGTCGCAGCTTGTTTCTTTTCTCGCTTTCCAGATCCGCGTCGTCGCGGGCCTCAAGGTTCTGGCCGCCTAACGGAGATCATCATGACCAACAGCATCATCGAGCCGATCGTCGAAACACCACCTGTCGCCTTTACACGTGACAATATTGGCTGGACACCATGGCTGCCGCCGCTCAAGGAAACTGAACTGACAGACCGCGACTACGAAGCGCTGGTCGATCGCGCTCGTGCCAAATCGCCCTACTTTGCCCTTCTTGTGCGTGATCCGGATATTCTGGAAGCCCGGACGAAGACTGACAACGACATTTTCTACAACACGAAGGACGGTCTTCCTCGCGCCGAGCGCGAGTTGGCCGCCACCGCCGCGTCGCGTTCCAATGGCTGCATCTTCTGCGCATCTGTCCATGCCCGTTTTGCCGCTCACTTTTCGAAGCGTGAAGCAGATATCCAGAAACTTCTCGACGAGGGCATCACTGCTGATCTCGGAGAGCGTTGGAATGCCATCATAGCGGCCTCCGTCGCACTGACATCCACGCCTCCGTCTTTCGCTGAAGACCATGTCAACCGCCTGCGGCAAGCGGGATTGTCGGACGAGGAAATCTCCGACGTGGTGCATGGCGCTGCGTTCTTCAACTGGGCAAACCGCCTGATGCTGTCGATCGGCGAACCAACACCCGCACCACAAGCCTGAGAACCAAGACCATGCCCCATCCCGTACTCGGCGTAGACCATGCCTATCTGCTGGTCGATGATCTGAACGCAAGTTCCGAGGTTTATCGAAAACTCGGTTTTACACTGTCTCCACGCGGGCTCCACAGTCCGCAGAAGGGAACGGCAAATCATACGATCATATTTGCGGATGACTATTTCGAGCTTCTCGGCATTGTCAGGGAGACGGATCAAAATCTTCCGCAACGGCAAATGCTGGCGCAAGACGGGGAAGGTCTGAAGGCGATCGCCAATCGCACTGAGAGCGCCGATGCCGCCAAGCAGGCATTGGCCGAACTGGGCTTGGCAACGGGAGATGTCAGTGCCTTCTCCCGCCCCCTGCCCCTACCCGGCGGTGGTGAAGGGCTTGCCAGTTTCAGAACCCTGAGCTTCGAGCCTGATGGCGTGCCGCTCGGACACTTTTTCCTTTGCCAGCATGAAACGCCTCATCTTGTCTGGCGCAAGGAATTGCAGCAGCACGACAATGGTGCCATCTCCATTGCGGGGATCGTCGGCATTCACGAAGATCCGCAGGCGACCGCGGAAACCTATGCCCGGTTCTACGCCAATGGAAGCGTATCTGCGGCAGAGGGTGGATTCAGTGTCAAAACAGGGGAAAAATCCGCCCCCTTGCTTTTCGTCAACGCAGACACCGCGCTAGCGCTTTACCCATCCGTTGCACCCCAGGAAAACGACACCAACCGTCTGCTCGCGCTGCGCATCTCCGTCTCGGACATCGAACGCGTCAAAAACGTTCTGGCCGATAATGACGTCGCGTATTCGGTCACAGAAGGCGGCAACATTGTTGTTGCGCCAGGTGACGCCAGCGGAACCATCATCGAATTTGTCGTGTGACGGTCAATCTGCTGGTGTGCTTCGAGCAGGTGCCGCCAGCCCCTGATCACCTTACTGCCTGGACATGCAATGAACTCACTATCAAGACGCAAACACCCACGCCACGACGCATGGTTCTCCGAGCTTTCTCTTGGTTCAAGCAGTTGGAGCCGTCTTCCAGGCAGAGACGGCGACCAAACATCGCAGAACATCGTCGAGAAAGCCTGGCAGGCAGGCATCAGATACTTCGATACCGCTCCCTATTATGGGAGCGGACTTTGTGAGCGCCGGCTCGGCGCCGGATTGGCCTGGAAAGACCGCTCCGACTATCTTCTATCAAGCAAGGTCGGTGTCGATCTCGATCCTTTTGGTCGTGGCACAGCGGTGACCCGCCACTACCCTTATCATGCGAACTTCCAGCCGGTTTGCGATTACAGCCATGACGCTATCTGGCGGTCGTTCGAGACCTCGCTTCACAGACTGGGTTTACCTCTTGTCGATATTGCCTACATGCACGGCCTGTCGATTTGCCCGGGAGGGTTGGAGGCTGCGCTTGAAACGGGCATGCCTGCCCTGCTCGACCTCCGCGAAGCGGGACATGTCCGCATGGTCGGGGTCGGCGCAAACACACCGGCAATCGCCATGGCCTTCATTGAGCGTTTCGATATCGATGTCCTGTTGTTTGCGGGCGGTTTTTCTCTTCTCGATCACAGCCTCGCTCAGCCTGTCATCAACGCCTGTGAGAGCCGTGGCATTGGGATCATTGCTGCCTCGCCCTTTTCCAGTGGCCAGTATTTTGCAGAAACGAATACCGGTTTTCGCCAGGCGTTGCAGGCCGTGTGTGAAGACTTCAACATTTCGGAAAATGCGGCTCTTCTGCAGTTCGGTCGTCGCTATCCTTCTGTTCTTTCCGTACTTTGGTCGACAACCCAGCCGGTCAATGTCGACCGCACCGTTGAAGCCTTCAACGAGACCATTCCAGAAGCGTTCTGGAACGCTCTCACTAAGGCCACTATCCTGAAATTCTAAGCGCAAAGCCTATCCAAAAGACGTATGCGCCTTGGAACTGTGTTGGGCTCGCTGGTCAGCGGTGGAGAGTGTCCATCCGAGATCCGGCGCGATTTTCTCCGCAAAATCACTGATAATCTGCAGATACTCCTCGATTGCAAACTCGTAGGGCAATTCGAGGCGAAGTTCATTCGCCTCGGCGAGCACAGGATCGGCAAGGAGCTGCTCAATTATTTCACTCGCGCTGCCGACAAGGTCGCGTCCAAACAACGTCCGGCGCGGCCCCTGCGGCGAAAGCGTGCGCTCATGACGACCAGCCGCGTAAGATTGGTATTTTCGACGTGTGGCGGTATCGGCGCTATCGGTCGGCAAGATGACGCGGCCGACCGCAACGCGAGGAAACCGGCCTGCCGGAAGCGCAAGACGATATGCCTGCAGTTGCATCGTCTGCGCCTCAAAAAGATCGTCGGACACATCACCCGATGTCAGGCTGCCGATCAAGAGGTTTAGTCCTGCCGTTCCTGCCCACTCGCAGGACTTGAGAGAACCGCCACCATACCAAACCCTGTCCCGTAAACCCCTCGCGTAAGGTTGCAGCCTCGCCCGCTGGCGATTACCGGGCGAAACCACATAGGTCTCGCCGTCTCCGATGAATTCGCCGGAAAGATTGGCGAGCAGGCGCTCGACACGCCCATAGGAAAAATCAAAACTCCGCCAATCCCCATCGAAGACCAGCGGGGCAACGAGTTCTGCATGTAGGGGAGGTCCAGCACTAACACCAACATTCAACCGACCGCCAGACAGGCTGTCGGCCATGGAGAGATCTTCCGCCAGGCGAAAAGGGCTCTCGTAGCCCATCTGAATGACGGCAGAGCCGAGTTCGATCCGTCTGGTGCGCTGGCTGGCAGCAGCCAGAAACACAGCGGCAGACGAAATTCCATGTTCGAGATGACGTTGACGCACCCATGCACTGTCGTAGCCGAGCGCTTCACCCGCCTCAAACAGCTTGAGTGTCGCCTCCAGACCCGACGCCGGATCGTGGTCCGGATAATTTCCCGGTGTCAAAAAACCAATGCGCCGGATTGCAATTGCGCGTGATGCCATGTCTCGGATCTTTCAGCCGTTATCGGTAAAGGACGGGTCTCAGCTTTTGGGCAAGCCCGGCGGATTGGTGCGTGATTCCGGTAAGGCCTCCTCCGAAAGCTGCCAACGATCGAGAATCTTGGCATAGGCGCCGCTCGCGATGAGATCGTTGGTTGAAAGCGTCAGTGCGCCTGCCAAACCTGCCCCCTTGCGGGTTGCAATCGCCACGTCCGACCGTTCCGGCCAGCCGGCGGAAAGCGTACCAACACGCTTGATGCTCTTGTCGCGCGCTGCGATGTAGACCAGCTGTGCGTGCGGCTGGACGATAACGTCGACGCGACCCGCTTGCAGCGCGACCACACGCGCCGCTTCGTCATCATGGTACTGCAACTCGATAGGCTTCAGCCCCGCAGCGACATTCTGGTCGCTCCACTTCAGCAGGATACGCTCCTGATTGGTGCTGGCGCCGACCGTAATCCGAAGCCCCGCGGCATCCTTCGGCTCCTTGATCTCCTTGATCGGGCTGTCGGCCTTCACGAAAAAGCCGTGGAGGCCTTGCCTGTAGGTCGAGAAGTCGAATTTTTCCTTGCGCAGTTCGGTCACACCTACATTTGATATCACCGCGTCATATTTTCCCGATGCGAGGCCAAGTGGCCAGTCAGCCCACGCGACAGGAACGAGCTCGAGCTGAAGGCCGAGACTGTCGGCAACGGCCAAAGCGTAATCCGGGTCGGCACCGACCACGGTCTTGGCGTCAGTTGCATAGGTGGCGAGCGGCGGGCCGCCTGGCGATATGGCGACGGTAAACTTGCCGGGTGTCACAAACTTGAACTCACTTGCGATCGCGGCAATTGCAGCCTCGTCCTTTTCTGCCCGCACCCGCCCGTTTTGTTCAGGAGAAAGATCGAAGATGTCGTCTGCGGCAGGAGCACTGACCGTCAATAGCGGTAGCATTAGGAGACCGGCACCAATTGCACGGCCGATTTTTCTGATGATCGTCATTCTGTTAAATCCGGTTGAGAATATTTGGAGCACGGGCCGGCGAACAGCCCACGCTCCTTTCGCCCTGTGCTTTGACAGCGGCAGAATTCATCAGCTCTTCGGCAATCCCTGTGGGTTCGTCCGCGACTGCTTGATGGCCTCTGCCGAGAGGTTCCAGCGGGCCAGCGCCTTGGCGTAATTGCCATTTTCGATCTGCGCGTTCAGCGCGGTGGTAATCGCCTCGGCAATCCCGGAGTCCTTTTTTGTTGCGACGGCGATTTCAGCCGTTTCCGGCCATCCACCGGAGAAAGTCCCGACCTGCCTGGTCTTATTTTCCTGTGCAGCCTTATAGGCAGAGGTCGCATTCGGACCGAGATAAGCGTCGGCTCGTCCGGACTGCAAGGCAACATCGAGAACAGCCTCGTCGTCATAATATTGAACGTCGCTTGCCGGCAGTCCTTTGGCCTTGTTGGCTTCGATCCAGCGCAGCAGGATCTGCTCCTGATTGGTGCCGGAAGAAACGATGACCTTCAGGCCTGCAACGTCTTCAGGTTTGGAGATGCTTTGCACCTTGCTGTTAAGCGGCACATAAAAGCCGATAAGGTCGGTGCGGTACGTCGAGAAATCGAATTTCTGCTTTCTCTCCTCGGTCACGGTAATATTGTGGATCGCAGCGTCGAAACGACCTGATGTGACACCAAGCGGCCAATCGGCCCAGGCAATCGGCACCAGTTCCAGCTCCAGCCCCAGACTGTCAGCAACAAGCTGGGCGATATCCGGTTCACTTCCGACGGGCGTTTTGTTGTCACTTGCATAGACTGCAAAGGGCAGTCGTCCGGGAATGGATGCGACCGTCAGTTTGCCCGGTGTGACGAGCTTGAAATTGTCAGGGACGAGCTTGGCAGCTGCCTCCACCTTTTCCGCGCGGACACGATCCTTCTGTTCAGGAGAAAGATCAGGCGCTTGCGCCTGGGCAGACGACGAGAGGGACGCCAGCGCTGCAAGCGACAGGAAGCCGCCCGTGGCAATGCCAAGAAGTTTTTGTGTGTAAGACATTCTGGGTGTTTCCTTATTGTTAGAGGACTTTGGCGAGGAAGGCAGCCGTGCGCGGATGGTCCGGCCGGCTGAAGACCTTGTCCGGCGTACCGGTTTCAAGGATGCGGCCTTGTTCCATGAAGACCACCTGATCGGAGACTTCACGGGCAAAGCCGATTTCATGGGTGACGATCACCAGCGTCGCGCCGGAACGGGCGAGTTCCTTAATGACGTCGAGCACTTCGCCGACCAGTTCCGGATCGAGTGCCGACGTTGGCTCATCGAACAACAAAACCTTGGGCTTGAGGGCGAGTGCGCGGGCGATGGCCACACGTTGCTGCTGGCCACCGGAAAGCTGGCGGGGATAGGCATGTGCCTTCTCCGCCAGTCCAACGCGAGCGAGCAGATCCCGTGCTTCTGCTTCTGCCTGCTCACGCGAAATTCCACGTACGGTGATCGGTGCCTCGACGAGATTTTCCAGGGCGGTCAAATGCGGGAAAAGGTTGAAATTCTGGAACACCATGCCGACCTCGACACGTCGCTTCAGAATGTCCTTCTCCTTGAGTTCGTAGAGCGTCTCGCCGTCCTGCCTGTAGCCAATCAATTCACCATCGATTGCGATGAAGCCGTCATCGACACGTTCGAGGTGATTGATGGTGCGCAGCAAGGTGGATTTACCCGACCCTGACTGACCAAGAATGGTCGTTACGCTGCCAACTGGAATACGCAGCGACACGTCATCCAGAACCTTGAGCTGACCAAAACTTTTGGAAACGCCGTGGATCGTCACCTCGCCGCCACGTGCATGAAGCGGGCTGGACTTGGGACCCGAGACGGCCGTCTTGGCGGGTGTCCTGATCACTGGCTCATCGTTTGTGACGGATGCCGCTGTTCTGGCTGGCACGATCGTTCGATAGAGAGCAGCGAAAATCGAAGGTGGAGGGTTGCGCAGCGCACCCCGCGCATAGTGCCGCTCGATGTAATACTGAACGATGGACAGGACCGTGAGAATGACGAGATACCAGACGGTTGCCACCATCAGCAGAGGGATGACCTCCAGATTTCGGCGATAGATGATCTGGATTGTGTAGAACAACTCCGGCAATGCCAGGATGTAGACCTGTGACGTACCCTTGGCCAGACCAATGATGTCGTTGAAGGCCGTCGGCAGAATCGAACGCATAGCCTGCGGCAAGACGATCCGCGATGCCTGCCGGTGACGCGGCAAACCGAGCGCAGAGGCCGCTTCCAATTGCCCCTGGTCGACGGAAAGGATCCCGCCACGAATGATTTCCGATGCAAAGGCGGCTTGATTAAGTGTCAAGCCAAGCACAGCCGCTGCAAAGGGAGTGATCAGTTGCGTCGTGTTCCAACTGAAAAAGTTTACACCGGTATAGGGCACACCAACGGTAATCGTTTCATACAGATAACCGAGATTGTTGAGGATCAGGAGCAGTACGATCAATGGGATAGATCGGAATATCCAGATATAGGTCCAGGATACGCCGACCAGAAGCGGCGAGCGTGAAACCCGGGCAAGGGCAAGGCCCGTTCCGAGAATGAAGCCGAAAAGGGCACCGAGTGCAGTCAGTAAAAGCGTGCGGCCAAGGCCCACCAGAACCGGTTCGGCAAAAAACCATTCAGCGAACACATCCCAGCCCCAGCGCGGATTGCCCAGGACAGAGTGCAAGGTAGCAGCAATGACCAGGAGAGCGAAAATCGTTCCGACTGTACGGGCGGGATAGCGCGCCGGAACGATCCGGTAATGGGAGTAGTCGCTCCGCTTTACCGCTGCCGACTGGCCCGTTGCCTGCACCTCGTGAAAATCCGTCGAGATCGTCATTATGATCTCCTCAAATGTCATGCCGGGGAGATATTTGGCTCGCCGTGCTCGTAACGAAATGGCTTGCCGAGAGATACTTTTCGAAAGGCAGCTTGCGGATGGTTTCAGGATCCGCACTGGTGTCGAAAAGCGCCGTGTAACCATTGGTCAGATAAAGGCCGACCGCCTCTGGCTGACGAAATCCAGTGGTCAGATAAATGCGCGAATACCCCTGTCGCAGAGCCTGTTCTTCAAGTTCGGCGAGAACGCGTTTTGCCAACCCCTGGCGGCGATAGCCTGAATGTGTCCAGACGCGTTTGACTTCGGACGTTCCGTGATCTTCGTGTCGCATGAAGGCGCCACCGGCAATTGCCTTTCCGTTGCGCAAGAGCAGCACGAAGTTGCCGTGCGGCGGCGCAAAGACTTCCGGCGCGAAACGGTTCATCTCCTTCGTCGCGCCTTCGGCATCATAAAAACTGCCGTATCGGGAATCGTATTCGAACGTCAGTTCCTCGATCAGTGGCCGCGCCAGTGGATCGAGGGGTGTCGTGTAATAAAAGCGATCACTCACGTGGCTTACTCCTCGGGTTCGTTCGGTCATGAAAGGAAGGTCTCGGCAAGACGGGCCCAATAAAGTGCGCCCGGTGCGATAATGTCGTCGTTGAAGTCGTAAAGTGGGCTGTGTAGCGGGGCACTTTCGCCATTGCCGACAAAGAGGTAGGAGCCCGGTCGCTGTTGAAGCATGTAGGCGAAATCCTCACTCGCCGTGCGGGGCCGGAAATCGCCAGCAACCTGTTCAGCGGGAAAAACGGCCTCTGCCACGCCACGGGCTAAACGGGTCTGCTCGATGTGGTTGATCACCGGTGGGAAACCGCGACGATATTGCAAATCCGCCTCCGCGCCGAAGCTTTCCGCCTGGGCACGGGCGAGTGCCGGCACTCGCTGTTCCAGCCTGTCGCGGACGGCCGGAGAATAGGCTCGCGCAGTGAGCTTCAGTTCGACACTGTCAGGAATGACATTCGAGGCAGAGCCCCCGTGAATGGAGCCCACCGTCAGCACCGCCATTTCCAGTGGATCGACATTGCGGGCAACGATGCTCTGCAACGCAGTGATGAAGGATGCGGCGGCTAGGACGGGATCGACCGTTTCGTGTGGTGATGCACCATGTCCACCTTGGCCAATGATACGGATCAAAGCCTGATCGACCGAGGCCATGGCTGGGCCCTCAACGAAGCCGAACTGTCCTGCCTTGACCCCCGGCCAGTTATGCAGACCGAAGATCGCATCGACCGGAAAACGCTCAAACAGGCGGTCCTCGATCATCTTCTTCGCGCCTGCACCCACTTCTTCGGCAGGCTGGAAAATTAGCGTCAACGTGCCGGAAAAGCGCCCGTGTTCGGCGAGGTAGCGTGCCGCACCGAGCAAAATAGCAGTATGTCCATCGTGACCGCAGGCATGCATGACGCGCGGATTGCGGCTGGAATAGGCAAGGTCTGTGGCTTCCTCGATTGGCAATGCATCGATGTCAGCACGGATGCCGATCCGTTTATCGCCATTCCCCCGCCTGAGGGTGGCGACGACGCCATAGCCGCCGACACCCTCCGTCACCTCGTAACCGTAGGAGAGAAGATATTTGGCGATGATGCCTGCGGTCCTCCCCTCGTGAAAGGAAAGCTCCGGATACTGATGGAGGTCCCGACGGATCGTCACCAACTCGCTGATGAAGGCATGGATCGTCCGTTCGGCGTAGTCGCGATGACGCGCGCCGTCAATATGGATGTTCATGATTTTACTTCCCGAAGGTTGGCTTCAGCCGATCTCGGCCGGGTGTTTCACCTGTTCAGATCGTTATGCGTGGGCCTTCTCCGCCTCGTCGTCGACGCCTGCATAAGCGCTTTGGCGGTAGGGAAGATCGAGGTTTTCCCGCAGGGTTACTCCCCTCAGCTCCGGGTCGAAATAACCGCGTTCCTCAAGGATCGGCAAAACATGGCGGGCAAAATCATCAAAGCCCTCGGCAATAACAGGAAAGCCGAGGATGAAGCCATCAGCCGCGCCGCTATCGAACCACTCGATGAGCTTTGTGGCCACCGCGTCAGGTGTGCCGACAAAACCTTCGCGCGGTGTCGCTGCACCAAGCGCCGCTTCCCGCAAGGTCTGTCCCTGTTCTTTCGCAACACGCTTGATGCGGTCGGTGGTGGAGCGAAAGCTGTTTTTGCCGATGTCGCCAAGCTCAGGAAAAGGCGCATCGAGATCATAGGCACTGAAGTCATGATGATCGAAGAAGCGACCGAGATAAGCGAGCGCTTCATCTATCGAAATCAGATTGCGGATCACGTTGTATTTTTCTTCGGCCTCTGCCTGTGTCCGGCCCACAATCGGCCCAATGCCGGGAAAAATCTTGACGTGGTCGGCGGACCGTCCCTGGGCGACTGCAGCCTGCTTGACCCGTCGTGAAAAGGTCTGGTTGTCCTCGAGCGAAACGCCATTGGTGAAGACGGCATCGGCATGTTTGCCGGCAAGCCCTACGCCCGCATCTGACGACCCAGCCTGAAAGATGACCGGCTGCCCCTGTGCTGAGCGCTGGATATTGAGCGGGCCTTCAACCTGAAAGAAGCGCCCTTTGTGACCGAGCGTGTGCAATTTTTCACGATCGAAGAACTGCCCGCTGTCACGGTTGCGCGTGAATGCGTCATCATCCCAACTGTCCCAGAGCCCTTTGACGACCTCAAGATACTCGTCGGCAATCTCGTATCGGAGCGCGTGTTCCGGATGGTTTCGGCTGTAGTTTTTGGCCGTCCCCTCAAGTGGCGTCGTGACCGCATTCCAGCCACCACGTCCACCGCTGATGAGATCCAGTGATGCGAACTGCCGGGCGATCGTAAAGGGGTCGCTGTACGAGGTGGAGACGGTGCCTGCGAGCCCTATTCTGTTCGTCACCGTTGCAAGAGCTGAAAGGATCGTCAGAGGCTCGAAACGGTTGAGGAAATGCGGGATCGATTTCTCGTTGATATAGAGCCCGTCTGCCACGAAGGCGAAGGCGATACCGGCGGCTTCCGCCTTCAGAGCTATGGTCTTGAAGAAGTCGAGATTGACGCTGGCGTCAACCGGACTGCTTGGATGCCTCCAGGCGTTCATGTGACCACCGGCGCCCTGCAACATGATGCCGAACTTGATCTTATTTGCCATAGGATATCTCCTCAAGACGTTACGCTGCCGCGGATAGGGGGTGGCGAGCCAGAAGCTCTATGGATGCAAGCCGCCGGTTGGCACCGACGGGCGGCGGCTCGAGAATGAATTCCTCGATCTGGTAGAGCGCTGAAAGTCGCGACAGCTCCGCGTGAATGCTATCCGGCGTGCCATGTAGTACGCTCGGCTTGCGCTCCTCGATGCGGAAATCCCTTGAGCCGGCCTGTCTTGCAAATTCTTCGGCCTGTTCGTAGCTGCCCAAGCTGGCCGATTGGCCGTTTTCAAGAAAAACCTTGAACACCTTCAGTTCGCCAACGAGCGCAGCCGCATCAGCAGCGTTTTCGGACGCATAGGCGGAGAGCGCCAAAATGGGCGCCTTGCCGCCACTCCTGCCACGATAGTCTTCGAGACTAAGCCTTAGATTTTCAGGATCGCCATTCAGATGACCCGCAAAAACGAAATCCCATCCCTGCGCTGCGGCAAGCCGGGCACTGTCCGGGCTTGCACCGAGCAAAAACCGCTCGGCAGCCACCAGAGGCTGCGGACCGGGAAAAGCACGCCCGACTGATCTGTCAGCATCCAGCGAATGGGCCAGAAATGTCTGCAGATCAGCAAGCTGCTGATTAAAATCCGGTTTGGAAGAATGATACGTTTGCAAGGCCGCCGTCGATTGCGGCAATCCGCCTGGCGCCTTGCCTACACCGAGATCAACACGACCTGGCGCCAGCGACGAGAGCACGTTGAACACTTCTGCGACTTTGAAGGGACTGTAGTGCTGCAGCATGATGCCGCCCGAACCGACGCGAATACGAGACGTGTTCGACAAAATCCAGGCGATCAGCACTTCAGGCGCCGAACTCGCAAGGGCGGAGCTTCCATGATGTTCTGCAACCCAGAACCGCCGATAACCCAGCTCTTCCGCTCGTCTTGCGAGCTTGACCGTATTGGAAAGTGCCGTGACGGCATTTTCCTCTGAAGAGATCGGGCTCTTATCGAGCAGACTCAATGCATACATCGTCGCCTCGCTGGCAGTTTCGATCATGCACTTATTAGTCTACTTATTTTATAGACAATGAAGGGCGCAATTTCCGATTGCCTGCCGAAAGAGAGAAAATCTTTGTCGGGATTTTAGACGTAGCGAACAATTTGCAGTGAGGTCTTTTGCTGCCGCGGCGCAGACAATCATTGGTCCGAGCTTAAATTCAAGCATCAACCGGCCCTTGCCCGCGTTACAAAAACGCTATTTGTGTGCCGGCTTCTTCGTTTGGCGAAGAAGCCAATCCCGAAAGAGGATGATGTTGGCGTTGTGGGCCTTTCGTTCGGGGTAAACCACGAAATAGGAGTCATCCGACCGGATCGGTTCTCCGAAAGGCATATGCAGCGCTTTGCTTTCCAGTTCGCGCTCGACATAGAATGTTGGTACGACTGCGATGCCGATACCGTTAAGGGCCGCGTTGATAATCATCTCGTGATTTGAAAATCGCGTGCCTTGAATTCTGCCGCTATAGGACAGTCCGGCGAGCCTCAGCCAATTCAGCCACAGGCTCGGCCGGCCGGCGTTTTGCAGCATCGGATAGTTCGAAAATTCCAGCGGTTGCAGCTTCTGCCCGAACGGAATGAGGCGTGGCGACGCAACGACCGCCAAGGTTTCCGGAAACAGTTCGATCGCTCGGGCATGAAGCCACGTGCCAGCCCCACGAAGAACGGTCACGTCCAACCGAGTGGTCTCGAAATCCATAGCGGGGGTTGTTGTCGTGATCTCCAACGGGATGTCGCAATGAGCCTCGATGAACGATGATAGCCGTTCCGGTAACCAGCGTGCGGCAAAGGTCGGGTGCGTGCCGATCATGAGTGAGCTGTCTACTGTGCGTCCTCGCACGGCATCGATTGAAATTTCCTGCAACCTGTCGAGCGTCAGTGCAACGTCCCTATAGTAATTGGCGCCAAGTTCCGTCAGCACAAGCCGAGGGCCGGAACGATGAAAAAGAGTGACACCGAGAAACTCCTCAAGGTTCTGTATCTGCTTGCTGATCCCACTTTGTGTCAGGCCAAGATCATCGGCTGCCTTGGTGAAATTCATGTACCGTGCGGCAGCTTCGAAGGCATGCAGGGATGCCAAAGAAGGAAGGTAACGTCTCATCGCATTCCCCCGATTTTCATCATGAATTTAATTCATGCAAAGGAGATTTTTCAACGTTTTTATTTTGCCTCCCCTTGGTTCAAGAATTATCAGGCGAGTATCCGCTCCCAAACAACACCCCGGCCGGTTGATGCCAGTCGCGAGAACGTCGTTGATGCCGCGGTGCGAATGCAAAGAGACTTTGCAGGTAGGAGGCATCGACCAGAATTCGATGCCCAAAACAAAGGGGAACATGATGAAAAGAAGAGATTTCAGTAAGTTGGTTGGAATGGGCGTTGCCGCCGCAGGTATTGGCGCCTTTGTCACCCCGGTCCTGGCCGCAGATTCTCTGGAGCGGGTTAAAGCGTCAGGCGTGCTTCGCATCGGCGCTGTCGCGGACGGGGCTCCTTATTATCAAAAGAGCCTTTCTGACGGTAGCTGGCGCGGTTTCTACATCGATATCTGCACGAAGCTTGCGGAAGATCTGGGCGTAAAACTCTCCATTACTGAGACCACCTGGGGCAACTCGGTGCTTGATCTGCAAGCCGACAAGATCGACGTCTTCTTCGGCCTCAACCCGACACCGGAGCGCCAGAAAGTTATCGATTTTTCCGGCCCCGTATTCAAGAACGCGTTCACGTTGATCGTTCGCAAAGGTGTAGAAGGCCAAACTTGGAACGACTTCAACAAACCTGAAATGCGCATTGCGGTCGATGCCGGCTCGTCGCACGATTCTGCGGTCACACGCCACGCCCCGAAAGCCGAGGTCGCCCGGCTGAAAACCGCAAGCGACGCCACCGCGGCTCTTCAAGCAAGGCGAGCCGATGCACAGTGCCTTGTTCTGGTTCTCGCCATGTCCCTTCGCGCCAAGAACCCGTCTATCGGCGAACTGCTTCTACCGACACCTCTGGATTCGACCACGTCCAATGCCGGTTTCCGTCGGGAGGAAGACCAGACCTGGCGTACACACGTGACGAAGTGGATCGAAGACAACCGCGCAAGCGGCTTCGTCAAAGATGCAATCATTCGCAACATGGCGCTTGTTGGCGTAAAGGAATCCGATTTCCCGGCCGGTTTCGAGATCTAATATCCGAACGCAGCGGAGCCATCCTCCGCTGCCCCAGCTGACTTCTGATATCCGGACACTTGAACCATGTACGAATGGGATTTCTGGACCCTTTGGGAGTACCGATGGTTACTTCTCCAGGGCCTCGGCGTGACAGTCGGGTTTACCATCGCAATCATTATCGGCGGGCTGACCGTCGGGCTCATCGAAGCCATCTGTCTGCTTTCGCGATTTTCAGTTTTGCGCGGCGTATCTCTTGCCGTGATCGAGATCTTTCGCTGCACGCCGATCCTTGTCCAGTTGATCTGGTGTTACTACGCACTACCGATCATCGCCGGGATCGAGATGACACCGGTTACGGCTTCCCTCCTGGCACTCTCCTTTTACGGCGGAGCATTTTACGCAGAGATCATTCGCGGCGGGATCGTATCGATCGATGAAGGGCAGTCGGAAGCGGCCGCAGCTCTTGGCATGACACCGGCACTCGCCATGCGCCGGATCGTCCTGCCGCAAGCCTTGCGGCGCATGCTGCCATCGCTGATGAACCAGTCGATCCTGCAATTCAAGAATACATCACTGGTCTCCGTTCTCGCGGTGCCCGATCTCGTCTACCAGGGACAGATGGCAGCCCACGACAGCTTCCGTCCACTTGAGACCTATACGACGATCGCAGTAGCCTACTTCATCATCCTTTTCCCGCTGACACTGTTTGTCCGCAACCGCGAACGCAAGCTGGGAGAGGCACGATGACAACGCCAATGATCGAAATCTCGAACCTGCGAAAGTCGTTCGGTCCTCTCGCGGTCCTGAAGGACATCAGTGTGAAGGTTGACCAGGGCGGTGTGCTGGCACTGATCGGTCCATCCGGGTCGGGAAAGTCTACGCTTCTGCGCTGCATGAACCTTCTCGTTACCCCCGACGACGGGCGCATTCGTGTCGGCGATACGACGTTCGAATTTGGCAAAGCGGTCAAGCAGCCGAACATCAAGGCACTGGCGTCCTTTCGCTCCAGAACGGGGATGGTCTTCCAGAATTTCAACCTGTTCCCGCATATGACGGTGCTGGAAAACGTCATCGAAGCACCGATCCATGTGAAACACATGGGACGGAAGGAAGCGACGGACCTTGCCATGTTCCAACTCGAAAAGGTTGGGCTTGCTGATCGCGCCAAGCAGGCGCCGCAAACCCTGTCCGGCGGCCAAAAGCAGCGCGTGGCCATTGCTCGCGCTTTGGCGATGCAACCCGAAGTCATGCTCTTCGACGAGGCCACCTCCGCGCTCGACCCTGAACTGGTGGGTGAGGTGCTTCAGACAATGCAAAAGCTCGCAGCAGATGGAATGACGATGGTGATCGTGACCCACGAGATAGCCTTCGCCCGCGATGTCGCAGATCGCATCGTCTTCATGCGCGATGGTTATGTCGTCGAGGAAGGCACCGCCCAACAGGTCATTGACGCACCGCAGATGGACGCGACCAAGACATTTCTCAGTCATTTTCACAAAGGTTCGGCCGCGAGGTAAACGGACCAAGATTGCAGGTAAGACAAGATGGAAACGATCGATAGACTCCGCGTGTTCCTGATCGAAAGCCCGATCAAGATGGCTCGGCTGCAGGGAGTGGGAAACGTCAAGGGCACGGTAAAGCGCGTGCTGGTCGAACTGACATCCTCGTCCGGCACGGTTGGCTGGGGTGAGGCTGCGCCCTGGGAGGTGTTTACCGGTACAGCCGAAGCCGCGTTTGCGGCGATCGACATCTATCTTCGCCCGTTGGTGATCGGTGCTCCGGTCAATCGCGTCCGCGAACTGACGATCAAGATGAAAAAAGTGCTGGTGGGCCATGGCGAGGCGAAGCTCGCGATCGAAACGGCAATGCTCGACATCCTCGGCAAATCGTCAGGCCTTTCGATTGCCGATCTGCTTGGCGGCCGGGTCCGCGATACCATCCCCCTCTCCTTCTCGATCGCCGATCCCGATTTCGGCGCGGACATGCGGCGCATGGAAGAAATGGTTCCCCAGGGCAACCGCATCTTCAAGGTGAAAACCGGTGTGAAATCGCATCATGACGATCTTGCGCATCTTGAAGCCATGCGCAACGCGTTTGGCGACACCATCGACCTTCGCCTTGACTACAATCAGGCACTCCTGCCTTTTGGTGCCATCAAGACGTTGCGCGATGTCGATCAGTTTCGACCGACCTTCATTGAACAACCCGTTCCAAGGGATTGCCTTGCGGCGATGGCATCTTTCGCGGCCGATCTGGATACGCCGATCCTGGCCGATGAAAGCTGCTTCGATACGCGCGACCTGATGGAAATCATCCGACTTGGAGCAGCAGACGCCATTTCGGTCAAATTGATGAAAACCGGTGGGCTTCTTGAGGCACAGGCCTTGATGGCATTGGCCGATACGGCCCGCCTTCCCGGCTATGGCGGCACGTTGTGGGAAGGTGGTGTGGCCCTTGCGGCTGGCACCCAGTTCATTGCCGCAACACCCGGCATTTCGCTCGGATGCGAATTCTACATGCCGCACCACGTGCTGACCGAAGATGTTCTGGAGGTCAAAATCGAAAACCGAAACGGCGAAGTCATCGTACCGGATGGTCCGGGGCTGGGCATTCGGGTTTCGGAGCAATCGCTGCGCTCCAACGCGAAAGTCATCGCAGAGCGCTAACGCCACAGGTCGAAAGACAAAGAGATGAAGTGCCGACCGCGGGCTATCTGCGGCGGGAGGGTGAACTGTTGACTCATTATCAGGAAATTCACATGCCCAAGGCTGCAGCGAAGCACACGGTCGTGATCGGAGGCGGTATCGTCGGTGTCTGTAGCGCTCTCGAGCTGCTTCGCGCAGGGCATCAGGTTACCCTGGTGGAAAGTGGCGAGCCCGGTGGCCGACAGTCTGCGAGTTACGGCCATGGCTGCTGGATCAGCCCTGCCTCAGTTGTTCCGATGTCCATGCCCGGGCTCTGGAAGCAGGTTCCCGGATATCTGATGAACCCTGATGGCCCCTTGGTCATCCGGTGGCGCCATATTTTGAGGCTCTCACCCTGGCTTTTACGCTTTCTCTGGGCAGGGGCTTCCATATCGCGGGTAGAGGCGACGGCACGAGCCCTGAACCGGCTGCTCAAGGACAGTCCGGATCGCCACGAAGCCTTGAGTTCCGAAGTCGGTGTTGCAGACCTCGTCCGTCGCGAGGGGCTCCTTTATGCCTATCCGGACCGGCAGGCTTTCGAGAAGGAAGCTCTGGCGTGGCATTTGCGCAGGATGACGGGACTTCAATGGAAAGAACTCGACAAAGAGGCGCTTCTGAAACGGGAACCAGGCCTCGACGGGCACTATACGTTCGGCGTTGTGGCAGAAAATGGCGCCCATTGCGTCGATCCCCAAACCTACATCACCCGTATCGCCGAAACTGCGGTCAAACGCGGCCTACACATCGTCAGGGCCAGGGCAAACGCACTGAAGTTTGACGGAGATCGGCTGCGCGGCGTAGAGACGACCGATGGGATGATCGAATGTGATCAGGCCGTGGTTGCCGCCGGCGCCTGGTCCAAGACCCTTGCAAGACAGGCCGGTGACAAGGTGCCTCTTGAGAGCGAAAGAGGGTATCACGGCGTGATTTCTCTTGCCGATGGCGGACCGCAACATCCGGTCATGCCAAGCGATGGCAAGATGGCCAATACGCCCACGCTGAAGGGCCTGCGCCTTTCCGGCCAGGTTGAACTGGCGTCAGTCGACACGCCGCCAAACTGGCGACGCGTCGAGATCCTGCTCAATCACGCGCGCAAGACCTACCCCGCATTGGCCACGATGCGTGACATCTCGGTAGACAAGTGGATGGGCCACCGCCCGTCTACTCCCGATGGCCTGCCCATCATCGGTCGCTCCTCGCGCTCCCCGGATGTTTTCTACGCCTTTGGCCACGGACATGTCGGCTTTGCAACTGGCCCGATTACCGGCCGCATCGTCGCTGAACAGCTCGCCGGTAAACCCCAGGGCGACGAGATAGGTTGCTATTCGCCGCGTCGGTTCAGGTTTGCCGGAAAGAATGCATGAGCGTCATCGCGGATCACATCTTGCGATGAACGTTGTCCAACCCTGCTTTCACAAACAGAAGGAGATCGTCGTGCGCGGCGCGGATATTCTAGTGGACATGCTGATCGGTTATGGCGTCGAAGTCATCTTCGGTGTGCCAGGTGACACCAACGTCCCTCTTTATGAGGCTCTGCAGGAGCGAGAAGGCAAAATTCGTCACGTGATGGCCCGCGATGAGCGGTCTGCCGGCTACATGGCCGACGCTTACGGTCGGTTCACCAGAAAACCCGGCGTTTTCGAATGCCCATCGGGTGCCGGCGCCATGTATTCGCTGCCGCCCGTGGCTGAATCCAATTCGTCGTCCGTCCCGGTCATTTTGCTGACCATCGATATTCCTCTTCCGGGTGAAGGACGCGGCGTTCTGACAGAACTCGATTGCGCGCGCCTTTTCGATCCGATCACGAAGATGTCGGTTCAGGTGAAGTCGGCGGAAAAGCTGCCAGAGATCATTCGCCGAGCATTTCGCGTTGCCTGTTCGGGTAAACCCGGCGCAGTCCACCTGCAAATCCCTGAGGACATGCTGCTGGCGAACGTCGATCCCGCCAGGATCTCGCTCCATGTTGAAACCGAATGCAAGCAGTTCCCCGCCTACCCTACCCTGCCATCACCCGACAAGTTGGACACGCTGATGTCGTTGCTGACAACTAACCGTCGACCGCTGATTGTCTCAGGCGGCGGCGTGAACCGATCCTGCGCGGGTCCCGAAGTGACCGCACTGGCAGAATGCCTCAACATTCCCGTCTGCACGACCATGACTGGACAGGGCACAATGCCGGACGATCATCGCCTGGCAGTCGGCGTTATCGGCGACAACGGATTTCATCCTCATGCCAATTGGGCGCTGGAGCACGCCGACTTCGTTCTCTTCGTTGGTTCGAAAATGGGCTCTGTCGTTACCATCGGCTGGACCTTCCCCAAGATCACCCTGAACAAGCGCGTCGCCCAGATCGATATCGATCCGGAAATCATGGCCAACAACTACGAGAACGTCGTCTCCGTCCAAGGCGATGCGCGCCTCGTACTTGAGCGCCTGATCGCAATGGCTCCTGCCGATGCCGATCATGGTCGGACCCAGGAATGGGTTGATGAACTGAATGATCTTCGTGCAAATTTCTGGGACAACGCCGAAAGCCTATTAAGCTCTGAAGCTTCACCGCTCAGACCAGAGCGCGCAGTACGCTGCTTCAATGAAGCGTTAGAGGCCTATGGGAAGCCCGCCCATATCTATTCGGACGCGGGAACACCTACGCCACATATGACCCGTTTCCTGAAACTCACCGACGCTCGGACGCGGATCGCAATTCCCCGCGCATTCGGCGGCCTCGGTTCGGCTTTACCGGCAACCGTCGGCGCATGGTTCGCCGACAAGGAACGCCGCCCGATCGGTATGTTTGGCGACGGCTCGTTCGGGATGACTGTCGGCGAACTGGAAACACTGGTTCGGTTGCAGGTGCCTGCCATCCTGTTGCTGTTCAACAACGGCACGTTCGGGTGGATCAAGGGACTGCATCGGCTGAAGGGCCATAACCAGTGCTTCGGTGTCGACTTCATGCCACCACGCGGGCAGGCAATCGCAGAGGCTTTCGACGTCAAGGCGTGGACGGCGACGAACTCAACTGAGCTTGACACTGCACTCTCCGAAGCATTCGCCTATAAGAACGGCCCCTGCCTGATCGACATCCACGTGGAATCGATCGCTGATCGTGTGCCACCAGTCTATTCCTGGCTGACGAAACGCGGCAAAGATCCACTCAGCATCGAGGCCGAGGAGGTCCGTTATTTTTGACGTTTGACGCGTCCGAGGGGGCCGGCATCAGCCGGTCCTCCGTCGCGGTTTCAGGTCTCGTCAGGACTTGTAAAAAATGGCAATCGAGACACTGGCTTGCTGCCGAGCCACCGGCTAAGACACGCCTCAGATAGATCTTTATAAAGACGTTGAGACGATGTCGAACACAACGAATACCAACCCACTTGTCGGCATCGCCCTTGCCTCTGGTGGATATGCATGTTTTGCAGCGCAGGATGCCATCGTTAAGTGGTTGGTGGCCGACTACGAGGTTCCGCAAATCCTGTTTATGCGCAGCCTCGCCATCGCCCTGATTGCGGGCTTTCTCGCACAATATTATCGGCACCCATCGATCATGAAGAGCCAGTACCGTGGCACGGTGGTCGTGCGCGCCATGCTGATGCTGACGGCATGGCTTCTCTTCTATAATTCCGCACGGCATCTCGGGCTTGCCGAACTGACAACGCTTTATTTCTCTGCACCGATCATCGTGGTTTTTCTCTCAATTCTGGTTTTGAAAGAAAAGGTTGGCGCGGGCAGATGGATCGCGTGCCTCGGTGGATTTGCAGGGGTTCTGATTGCGGCCAATCCAACCCATTCACCGAGCTTGATTCCGGCTGCGCTGTGTGTGGTTGCCGGTTTCTGCTGGGCATGGAGCACAATTCTTATCCGCCTGGTGAGCAGAACCGAAACCACGCTGACACAGATGTGGACCACAAGTTTGCTGTTTGCGATCGCCTGTGCCTTGTCCTTGCCATGGCTGTGGAAAACGCCTGACGTGATGGGATGGGCCCTGATGATCGGATTGGGCCTGATCGCAACGGTCGGCCAATATCTCCTTTACGAGGGCTTTCGGCATGCTCCTGCCTCGGCACTCGCACCTACCGAATATACGGGCCTGATCTGGGCTTTCGTTTATGGCTATGCAATCTGGTCCGAAATCCCCTCGACCAGTGTATTTGCCGGCGCGCTTCTGATTGTCAGCTCAAGCCTTTTCCTTGTTGTCTGGGAAAGCCGTGCAGGAAAATCAGCTCCAAAACAGTCGTGTCCTTCATAGCAAACTGCCCACGCGCCTGATCAGGTGAAAAAAGCGGAAAGCGTCCAAGCCGCGTTTAAGCCCCAGCGTGAGGTCCATGCGTTCGCCGAACAAGGCACGTCGCTAAAAGATGAAATGTGACAGGCATCAAATGGTGCGATTTTCGCGACCTCGGTCCGGATCTTGGAACAGGGGAATTGCGTGAAGTTTCACGATGCACCATAAAGAGCCGCAATGACCGAACGCCCGGAGACCATATGACGTCCTCGAACTCCCAAGTCTCCGGCACTCGTTCTGAGACCAGAAAGTTTCTCGTTTTACTCCTCGGCTCCATTGGTGTCGTCTACGGAGATATCGGCACAAGCCCACTTTACGCGTTCAGGGAATCGCTGCGCCCTTTTACGGCAAACGGTGTTCAGCATGAGCACGTTGTCGGCCTGATCTCCCTGATGATCTGGACGCTGACAATCATCGTCACATTCAAGTACGTGCTATTCTTGTTGCGTGCAGATAATGACGGAGAAGGTGGCACTCTATCGCTTCTCGCGCTTCTGATGAAGAAGACAGGAAGCTACATGCCCGTGCTGTTCTTCGCTGGCCTGGTCGGATCTGCTCTCTTCATCGGTGACGCGATGATCACTCCCGCCCTTTCCGTGATGTCGGCTTTGGAGGGAATGAAGCTGGTTACACCGGCTTTCTCTGACTATGTTCTACCGTTGTCAGCACTCATAATGGTTGGACTGTTTGCGGTTCAGTCGAAAGGCACCGGGGCGGTTGCAAAGTTCTTCGGTCCGATTACCGTCGTTTGGTTTCTGGCAATGGCCTGGGGCGGCCTTATCCATATCGGCGACGACTGGACAATCCTCGAAGCGCTCAATCCGATCAATGCGCTTTGGTTCATTACGCACGCGGGCTGGGCCGGGCTCATCGTTCTTGGAGCAGTGTTTCTGACTGTGACGGGCGCGGAGGCTCTTTATGCCGATCTAGGTCATTTCGGGCGCAAACCCATCAGCGCAGCCTGGTTCATCCTTGTGTTTCCAGCTCTTGCCCTTAACTATCTCGGTCAGGGCGCGCTTGTCCTCAGCACCCCTGCGGCAATCGAGAATCCGTTCTACCTGCTCTACCCAGAGTGGGCGCTGCTTCCGATGGTGATCCTGGCGACGATGGCGACTGTGATCGCAAGTCAGGCCGTTATAACGGGCGCATTCTCCCTTGCTCGCCAGGCCGTTCACCTTGGTTTCCTGCCGAAGCTCATGATCCGCTTCACATCCGAGACGAACACTGGGCAGATCTACGTGCCGGCAGTTAACATGGTTCTATTCATTGGCGTGCTGGTCCTGATCTTCTCGTTCGGGGATTCTGAATCGCTTGCGACCGCCTACGGCATCTCGGTAACGGGAGCGATGGTCGTCACAACACTGATGGCTTTCCAGTTTCTTCGTTCCGTCAGAGGCAGATCTGCCTTCACTGCAGCAATCCTGCTTGCGCCCCTCTTCGCGATCGAAGCGGTATTCCTTGCCGCAAACCTCCTCAAGGTTCACGATGGCGGCTGGGTGCCCCTGGCTCTGGCAGGTGTCATCATCCTTGTCATGTGGACCTGGACAAAAGGGTCTCGTTATCTCAGGGAAAAGATTGCACGAAACGACATCCCGCTCGACACCTTTATCACGTCGCTTGAAGGCTCCATCAATCGTGGTTCGCGCAATGCTCCTGTCTTGGTACCGGGCACAGCCGTGTTCCTGACAAGTGTCCCGGACAAAGCGCCGGGTGTCCTTCTCCACAACCTCAAGCACAACCACGTCCTTCATGAACAGAATGTGATCCTGACGATCTGGACGCATGACAAGCCTTACATCTCAAACTCAGAGCGCGTAGAAATCACCCGAATTTCAAAGCATTTCATGCGCCTCGACATGAATTTCGGCTTCATGGACGACCCGAACGTCGTCAAGGCACTGCCGCTTTGCAAGAAAAAAGGTTTCAAGTTCGAGATCATGCAGACCTCATTCTATCTCGGCCGCCGCAATCTCATCGCGACACCGAATACGGGTCTGCCGTGGTGGCAGGAAGACCTCTATATTGCGCTGGCCGGTATCGGGATTGATCCATCCGCCTACTTCAACCTTCCACCAAACCGCGTTATTGAGTTGGGCGAACAGGTGGCGATCTAGTGCCTTCGAAGGCGACCAGGTTGGCTTTGATAAAGACTGCTTGAGACAAAAGAGCCTCATTGCACTCTGGTGTTGCACTGCACATATGATGTTGCATGACCCCAGAGACCATCGCCGACGCAAGGCTGACCAAAAAAGCGCTTCTACTCGTCAATCCCCATTCCAGACGTGGACGGGAGGGGCTTGCCCAGGCACGACATCACCTTGTAGAGGCGGGTATCAGCATCGTTGAGCCCTCGCAAGATTTGTCATCAGCGTCAGACCTCATCGTCCGCCATCGCGACACTGTAGACCTCGTCATCGTTGGCGGTGGCGATGGCAGCCTGAACAATGCTGCTCCCGGATTGCTGGAGGCAGGACTTCCCTTGGGCGTATTGCCACTTGGTACGGCCAACGATTTTGCTCGAACCATGGGCATCCCGCAGGATCTTCGAATGGCAGCAGCCGTTATTGCAGCAGGTCAGACGACCGCGGTTGACCTTGGCACCGCCAATGGGCACGCGTTCTTCAACGTCGCCAGCATCGGTTTCAGCGCCGATCTCGCCGCCTCGCTGACCCAACAGGCGAAAAAGCGATGGGGTAAACTGGGATATGGCCTCGTCGCAGCGCGACTGCTTGCAAATTCACGGCTTTTTACTGCCCATCTCGACCACGACGGGAAAACAGAGAAGCTCAGGACCCTACAGGTTTCTGTAGGAAATGGTCGCTTCTACGGTGGCGGGATGGCCGTTCATGCGGATGCCACGGCAACGGACGGAATGCTCGATTTCTACAGTTTAGAAGTCGATCATTGGTGGCGTCTGCTTGGATTGTTACCGGCAATCCGGCGCGGAACGCACGGGGATTGGGATGATGTTCGCGCCTTTTCGACCAAAGCTCTGACGATAAAGACAAGCAAACCGCGCCCGGTAAATCTGGACGGCGAACTCAAGACCCAAACCCCGGTCCAGTTTGCGATCATCGAGAAAGCGCTCAAGGTATTCATACCGTAGCCCTACTGCCATCGTACATTCAGAGACAAGCTTGGAACAAGGGACGCCGTGTCTTAGTCTCTCTGCTCTTGTCGTGCCTGATCGGATCGGATTTTTATGACCATCGTTGCCTCCTATCTCTACCGAAACGGCAAACGTGCCGAGGAAGTCCCACTTGCCAACGAACCCTTTGCCGCAACAGAAGGAGAATTCGTGTGGATAGGACTGACCGATCCAACCAGTGAGGAAATGGCCAGTCTGCAGACGATGTTCGGCCTGCATTCGCTGGCGGTTGAAGATGCGATCAATGGCAAACAGGTGCCTAAAGTCGATGTCTATGGAGAGCAACTGTTCGTTGTTGCCAAGACTGCCCATCTGGAAGGTGACAAGATCGCTTATGGAGAGACCTGCATGTTTGTCGGCAGGAACCATCTGATCTCAGTCAGACACGGTTCGGCGCGATCGCACAAGGAACTGCGCCATCAGCTTGAGCAGTCGCCGAAGCTTTTGGTCCATGGACCCGACTATGTGCTGCACGGCATCCTCGACTTCATTGTCGACGGCTATCTTCCGATGGTCGAGACGCTGGAGGACAAGGTGCTAGACATGGAAAGGCACGTCCTTGTCTCCTTCCTGCAACCTGAGCAGATCAGGCGAATTTTTCGCATGCGCAGACAGGTGATCAAGTTCCAGCGCATCCTTGGCCCTATGGCCGAAGTGGTGGGCAAGCTGTCACATCTGGAACTACCCTGTGTCGACGACAATGCCAGACCGTTCTTCAAGGATGTCTATGACCATGTTCGCCGCGTCGAAAACCTCGTTGGCGGCCTGCGTGACATCATGACATCCGTTTTCGAGGCCTCAAACCTTCTGGAGCAGCAGCGCCAGGGAGCGATAACGAGACAGCTCGCAGCCTGGGCAGCAATCCTCGCCGTGCCGACGGCGATCGCCGGGATCTACGGCATGAACTTCGAGCATATGCCGGAACTCAAGAGCGAATATGGGTATCCAGCCGTCATCGGCGTCATCATCACCCTTTGCGCAACCCTCTATTATCGTTTCCGCAAGACAGGCTGGCTTTAAGCCGCGAGTGGCTGCAGAGTGCCACTTCGGCGTCGTTGGACGACCGTGATCTTTGGCTCTCGATCACAATTTTTCCAGACCGGCGGTCAGTACACTCGCCGCATGAACCACCTCATCATGGAATAATCTCGCATAGTGCGTGATGCCTCCGTCCCGGCTATTCGTCAGAATTCCAAGGTCACGGAAAACCGGTGGGTCTATCAGCTCGACCGAGCACAAAAGAGGATCACCTGGTGGCGGGCAGTTCATGCGGGGAAGCGCACTGACACCCATCTCAGCCTCAACCATGCCGGCAACCGCAGAGTAGTGACCGAACTCCATGACCGTCCGCACCGCGATATTCCGGCTCTTCATCGCTTCATCGACTGCATATCGGGTGCCGCTGCCGGCGTTGGCTCCAATGAAATCGTAGTCGAGAAGCTCTGACCAGCAGACAGCTCCCTTCCCCGCGAGTGGATGGTCGCGGCGAAAAACTGCCCTGAACGGATCAGCGATGATTTTGTTGAAATGGACGTCCTTGTCGTCGTGCGGAAGAAAGCTTGCGACGGCGAGATCGAGTTTGCCTTGATGCACCATATCGAACAACTGATCAGCGCTTCCATCCCGCACCGAGACGACAACATCGGGATGGTTCGCTCTAAATCGCACGAGCGCTTCAGGAAGGTACTTGACCGCAGCAGAGGCAAGAATGCCGACTTGAAGCGTTTTGTTGGAATCCGCACGACGGCGTGTGAGCTCAATGGCATCACGCAACGCCGGGAGGAGCGGCGCAAGACGCTCCTGCAGTCCGGCACCATCGGCAGTCAGGCGAACACTTCGGGTGCTGCGCGTGAACAAGGTAACGCCAAGCGAGTTTTCCAGCAGCGCAATATTCTGACTGAGCGCAGGTTGCGACAACCCCATCCGTTCCGATGCGACCCTGAACGAGCGCGCTTGGGCGACTGCCATGAACGCTTCAAGATGCCGGATAGGCGGCAAACTCATTGTTTGGTTTTCCTTATCGATATCTTCGAAATTTCGATTTGTCTTATAGATACGAGCGCCGTAAGTCCTGCGACAAGTCGGCGCAGGGTTTCCTCCCACCCAGCGCGACTGAAATAAGGATTCATTCATGAACAACTCGAACCCTCGGCCGCTCAACATGATCGGACGACTTTATCTGGTTTTGCTGGGGCTGGTGATCAGTGCAGCAGGACTGTTTTTTGTCACACTCGGCGGCAAGCTCGCACTGCTTGGTGGAAGCTGGTATTTTGTCATCGCCGGTGCGGCGCTGGTTATTTCGGGTCTTGCGATCATAATAGCGCGACCATTCGGCGCCACGCTCTTCCTCCTGGTTTGGCTCGCCACCCTTCCCTGGTCCGTTTTTGATGCCGGACTAGAGTTCTGGCCGCTTGTTTCTCGCAACTTCGCGCTTTCCATCGGTGCGATCGTGGTGCTGCTGAGCCTGCCTCTGCTGAACAAGGCGAGAGGGAAAGCCGCTTCGAGTGTCGGCTACGTATCGACGGCGATCGTCATCGCTCTTGGTTGCGCTGTTGGTGTCTGGGGAATGTTCCAGCCGCATGGTGTCATCCGAAACGAACCGTCGCCTGAGCTGGCGGATGTCTCCCGCCCGGCGGATTGGACGAGCTACGGTGGAAATGACAATCACGACCGTTTTGCTCCGGCTGACCAGATCAATCGTGAGACAGTGGGCAACCTGACGGTCGCTTGGACGGCCAAGACTGGCGATCTTCCTGTCAGCGATGGCGGCGGCGCGGAAGACCAAACCACGCCACTGATGGTCAATGACTCTCTTTACGTCTGCACACCCCATAACAATGTTGTCTCTCTCGACCCCGTAACAGGCGAGAAGAAGTGGGAATTCAAGTCCGGCGTAACGAACGATGACTGGCAGCGTTGCCGCGGTCTCGCTTACTTTGACGCATCGAAGCCCGTTGCCGAACCAACAGCAGCAGGGTCCAGTCCCATCATCAAGGCATACGTGCCCGCAAACGGTGTTTGCACACGCCGGGTGCTGATGAACTCGACCAAGGGGCAGCTTGTCGCGATCGATGCAGACACCGGACTTGCCTGCGCCGATTTTGGAGCCAACGGCATTGTTGACCTGAACGTCGGCATGGGTCCCGGCGCTGCGACCGGCGATTACTATCCAACGTCAGCACCAACACTTGCCGGCACGACAATCGTTGTGGGTGGCCGCGTCGGTGACAACGTTTCGATTGATATGCCAGGTGGCGTCGTGCGCGGCTTCGACGTGATGACAGGCGCATTGCGCTGGGCCTTCGATCCGGGCGATCCGGGAATGAAGCAATTGCCTGAAGGACAGATCTGGACGCGATCTACGCCGAACGTCTGGGCGCCGATGTCGTGGGATGCGTTGTCGAACACGGTATTCATGCCGGTTGGCTCCGCAGCCATCGACCTCTGGGGTGTAAAGCGTCGCCCACTTGATCGCCAATATGGCGCGACCATGTTGGCGGTAGATGCAACAACAGGTCTGGAAAAGTGGCGTTACCAGACGGTGCACGACGACCTCTGGGACTTCGACGTCCCGATGCAGCCGACCCTCATCGAGTTCGATGGCCGTCCGGCTATGGTGTTTGGGACAAAGGCAGGGCAAATCTTCGTTCTGGATCGCCTCACGGGCAAGCCTCTGACAAAGGTCGAGGAACGTGCGGTGCCAGCCGGTGATATGCCAGGCGAGACCTACTCTCCGACACAGCCGATTTCCGTCGGCATGCCGCAGATCGGCGCGGATACTCTGACGGAATCGGATATGTGGGGTGCGACGCCTTTCGATCAGCTCGTATGCCGCGTCAAGTTCAAGTCGATGCGCTACACGGGCCTGTTCACACCACCTGGCACTGATGCATCGTTGAACTTGCCGGGCTCGCTCGGCGGCCTCAACTGGGGTGGTGTGTCCTACGATCCGACCAGCAACTATGCCTTCTTCAACGATATGCGCCTCGGTCTCGAAGTGCAGCTCGTCCCCTATGACGGAGATGCGAAGGCCAGCAACGGCGATGAAAACGCGCAAATCACGGCGTCGAGCGCCCAGCCACTCGTCGGCACGCCTTACGCAATCACTGCCAAGAACCGCTTCATGTCGCCGCTCGGTATTCCTTGCCAAAAGCCACCTTTTGGAACGATGACTGCCGTGGACATGAAAACCCAGAAGATTGCCTGGCAGATACCAATGGGTACAGTTCAGGACACTGGCCCCCTCGGTATCAAGATGCATGCACCGATACCAATCGGCATGCCGACGATCGGTGGGTCATTGGCGACAAAGGGTGGTCTGGTGTTCTTTGCCGCGACGCAGGATTTCTACCTCCGCGCGATCGACAGCGCGACGGGTGCGGAGGCCTGGAAGGCACGCCTTCCTGTCGGCAGTCAGGGAACGCCGATTAGCTACGTGGCGCGTGATGGCAAGCAATATGTCGTCATTTCCGCCGGAGGAGGTCGCAACTCTCCGGAGCGTGGCGACTACGTGATTGGTTACGCACTTCCTGAAAAGAACTAACAGAACCTCGAGAAGGCCCCGGATTTTTCCGGGGCCTTTTTCATAGAGGCCATAACGGTCATCGACAGGAGGTCAATTTGAACACAGGCTGACATTGGGCAGAGTTTTGCCCACCTGGCATGTTCTGTCGTTTGACCCTGCTTCTACGAGCCGATAGACGAGGATTATCCCGTTCACCGGCAGCACCGATATAGCGGCCGGACGGAAAACCTTTATGCGAGGCCAGCATGACCGATCTTTTCGATGCAGCACCCCGTCCCGGTTCCATGCCGCTCGCCGCTGAATTGCGCCCTGCGACGCTTGACGATGTCATAGGTCAGGAAAAGGTTCTCGGTGAAGGGACGATGCTTCGTCGCCGCATTGCGGCAGGCCGGCTTGGCAGCATCATTCTCTACGGGCCGCCCGGCCTCGGAAAGACCTCCATTGCCCGCGCCATCGGCAACATGCTCGGAAAGAATTTCAGGCCATTGCATGCGGCACACAACAACGTTGCCGACATCCGCAAAATAGCGGACGAGGCTCGGATGCGCCCGACATTGCTGTTTGCCGACGAGGTGCATCGCTTCAGCGCGACGCAGCAGGATCATCTCCTGGCGCTGTGCGAGGAAGGGGTCGCTGATTTCATCGGAGCGACAACCGGCAACCCCTATCATACGCTGACGCCCGCTCTCATCTCCCGTTCCACCATCCTGAAGCTGGAGCCCTTGGCGATCGAGGAGATGGAGGAAGTCTTGCGCCGTGGCCTTGATCATCTCGAAGGTCAGGGCATCACGGTGCAGCTCGCACCGGCACTCCTTCGGCGGATCGCCGGGCGCTCTGGAGGTGATGCGCGACGCGCTCTCACCGTCCTGGAAGGACTTGTCGTTGGCCATCCTTCGGGTAAACCGGTTCTTATCACGGAAACGATGGTCGACGATGCTTACGCGGCAGCGCCTGTCAACCACGACCGTTCAGGTGATGCGCACTACGATGTCGTCTCGGCCTTCGTGAAGTCCATGCGTGGCTCCGATCCGGATGCAACACTTTACTGGCTGGCACGACTGGTTCATGGCGGAGAAGACCCACGTTACATCGCGCGCCGTATCATGATCCATGCCTCGGAAGATGTGGGCCTCGCCGACAATACGGCCCTTCAAACCGCTGTTGCAGCTCTCCATGCCGTCGAGAAAATCGGCTATCCCGAAGCACAGATCGTGTTGGCGCATGCCGCACTCCACGTGGCGCGTGCACCGAAATCGAATTCGGCTTGCCGAGGTATTTCGCTGGCACTCGCCCATGTGGCCAATGAAGCACCGTCAGCAGTGCCTATGCATCTGCGAGACGCGCACTATAAGGGTGCTGCCGCACTCGGCCATGTCGGATACGCCTTCCCGCACGACGATATGCGCGGCTGGAGTGATCAGGACTATGCCACGGACGTGCCGCGCGGCGCCTTCTACCAAAGCGATGCACGCGATGCCGCAACTTTCGAACGGCGAGCGGACCAACACTGGGATCAGGTAACCGGTCACGCCACCCCGCGCCGTTTCGAAGACAAACGCTGATTACCAGCCGCAAGCTGTGAATGCCTTCGACTTTCGCATTTCAGGGACGAATGTTGTCCTGATTTGCAACGATGGAGCTGGTTTTGCATTGGAGGCGAAGCTGCTCGTTATTCTTCGTGTCATTGCTGAAGGCATCCAGAGACTTGTAGACGCGGATTTCGGCTTCACGGATCTTTCCGTCACGCTTCTTATCTTCTGTCACGAAGAACGAATAAACGTAGTTCTTGGTTGCCAAGCCGACGCCCATTGCGAGGTCGGTCGGATGACCTGATACAGTGTCTTTCGTCGAAAAATAGTAGCCATCCGCTTCAAAATAGAGCTCGGCCGTTTTCGTTCCGACCACGTAAGTATAATAATGGCTTTTGAGGCTCTTATGGCTTTGAGGATCGGCGATTTCGCAGAACTCCGCACGCGCACTCGATCCCGCTATGTCGCAGGCAAACAATGTCTGCCACGGCGGCAGGCAGTTGGCCTTGGCAGCAAACGGGAAAAGAGCCACGGCAACAGCGAGCAATCGACGTTTCATGATCGTTCCTTTAATTCACTTGTGTTGATGGTCTACGGACAAGCGTTGCAGACAACTATGTCCACGCGTAACGGACGATATGGAAAAATACGGGCGCGGCAAAAACCAGGCTGTCCGCCCTGTCCAGCATGCCGCCATGGCCTTCAATCATGTGGCCCCAGTCCTTGACACCCCGGTCACGTTTGATGGCAGAGGCGACGAGCCCTCCGAAAAAGCCCATGACGCAAGAGAGAGCGGCCAAAACGCCGGCTTCGAGGGGCGAAAAAGGTGTCAACCAATAGAGGCCCGCGCCCATCAGCGACGCACTGGCGATACCACCGATCAGACCTTCCCAAGTCTTGGACGGCGAGACACCTGGAGCGACTTTGTGGCGGCCAAAAAGCTTACCGAAGATATATTGCAGTACGTCGCTACCCTGCACCGTCGCAATCAGGAAGGCGATCAACAGCAGGCCGCGTCCCTCATTGCCGGGAATGGGCAGGGTCACCAGGGCCGGCACATGGCTGATGCAGTAGACCGCAAGCATGATGCCCCATTGCTGCTCGCTGACACGCTCGAGAAACCGGGAGGTATCGCCGCGCATAGCCGTGAGCGCAGGCATGGCAAGGAAACAGTAAACCGGAATGAAGATCGAATAGAGCCCATACCAGTCGATCCAGATCAGATAATATTGAACCGGAATGATGATCAGGAACATGCCGAGCAGTGTCCAGCGATCGGCATGGCGGGTATTGGTCAGCGTTACATATTCCCGCAAGGCGGCGAAGGAAACGAAGGCAAAAAGAAGCAAAACACCGCCTGTACCCATCAGGAAGGCGAAGCTGATGCCCGCCACCATGATCCACCATGCCTTGATGCGTGCATTGAGATTGACCAGTGTCGACGGCAAGGGTTTGGGGCTTCGCCATGAGAGCACACCGGCAATGACACTCGCCGTCAACAAGATACCGACAAGCCCGAAAAAGAGGCGCGTAGTGTCTTCGGTCATCGGCTGTTTCCATCCTTTCGGGGTGCAAGCGCAAGAAGCGACTGCCGCGCGCGGTCAAGAAAATCCTTGCGGTCCTCGCCCTCTTGAAGCGTCACAGGCACACCAAAAACCACCCGGCACAGGAGTGGTATCGGCAATAAAGAGCCCTTGGGTAAAACGCGGGACATATTCTCGATCCAGCAGGGAACAAGTTCAACATCCGGTCGGGCCGCAGCGAGGTTATAGAGGCCGGAACGAAACCGGAGCAACGGTTCCTCCGTCATGTTGCGGGTGCCTTCGGGGAAGAAGATCAGCGATTGACCGGAATCGAGCGCGTCAAGCATGACCTGCATCGGATCGGCCGTACGCTCTACCCAATTGCGCTCGACAAGAACCGTTTGCAGCAGCCTGCGGGAAATGAATTGGCGGACACGCCCAGATCCCCAATAATCCGCCCCGGCGACGGCCGCCGTCCGGCTGCGCTCAGCCGGGATCAGGCACGTCGAGACAAGAATGAAATCGCCGTGGCTTGCGTGATTAGCGTAGTAGATCCGCTGGCGTCCATTCGGTGGCGATCCGGCCCAAATAGGCCGCACACCCGTCACCCCCCGAGCAAGGACAGCGAGTACGGAACCGGAAACGATCTGAAGCAAAGAGGCGTGGCCCATCAAGGTCGTCCTCCATCCACCGCATCAAGCAGAAGAACTGCGTAGAGCAGGATGCCAATGGAAAGGGCCGACCATTGCAGGATAACAAGCCGACGGCATCCGGACACACGTTGATATAGGGGCGCCGGAACTGTTGGTCTTGGTCGGAGTCCCATGCGCGCCAGCACATCGTCAATCGCCATCAGACCAGCCTCTTCACTGTCGTATGATGCAGCCATTCGAAACAACAATGCGTCAAACAGGAGGTGAGCAGCGAGCGAGAGAGGAACAAGGCAGAATGCAAGCAGCAACCACCATCCCAGTGCGGCCGTAAACCCGTATGCGCCGGCTGTTACTGGGGCGACAGCCAGAAGGAAAAGCGCAAGAAGCCCCCCGCCGATGCCGTTTCGCCGCAGGTTCCGGGCCACTCCTGCCGCTTCTGTTGTCCAATCCTTCATCGCGCCGCCTCATCAATCGCCGCAAAGATCGTCGACTTCATGTGAACCGGTCGGCCAAGCGCCTTGAGCTGTGCTGCCGCCGCAGCCGCATCGGCCGCACGCCCGGAACGCACAAGCCAGCAAGCGGCGACAGCGGCACTCCGCTGAAAGCCGAGTGCGCAGCAAATAAGAACCCGCCCACGCACACGACCGTCATCGATCGCGAGCGCTCCCTCGCGAATACTTGCTCCAGTAAGTGGCATCAGGTCGAGCGACGGGATCGCGCGCCAATCGATGCGCTCTTCGCCAGGCGCCAGAAATTCCGCAGTCATGTCGACCACTGCGGCATAGGGGGCGAGTTCACCCCGGTTCGGAACACGTCCGAGAAAAACGCCACCACCGATGTCGACCGCGGCCGGAAGGCTCCGTGTCCACCACCAGCGGTTTACCCATGCACCAAATCGATAGGGCCAGAGCAACCAAAGGCTTGCGAGGCTCGCAGTCCCGTCCTGTTGCTTCTGGAATATCTGCGGCCCTGCACCAGCGTAACCGATCGCAACGAGCAGAAAAGCCAGGCTTGGCCAGAGCCACAAAAGCCCTGCACCGTTGCTCGTCACAGAGATGACAGCAAACAGCAGGAAAACCCCGGCGACAACACCATAGGCGAGCGCCAGCCTCCAAGCCTTCTGGTCGTTTATGAAGGTAAAGCCCGAAAGCGGCGACGCGTTAGCGACAGGGAAAAGCCAAAGCGCAAACAGGCCAAGCAGCGCACCGGTGGGAATGTCGATAATGTGATGTTGCCAGGTGGTAAGCACCGATACCCCGATCAGCAGGCTCCAGACATGCCAGGTCGCCCGCCAAACGCCCGTCAGCCGCCTGCGCCAATGATCCCAGATGATCACCAGCAGGGCGATGTGCAGCGACGGCGCCTGGTTGAACGGCTTGTCGAAACCACCAAGGACATCGAACATGAAACCCGGAAGACCATGAGTTTCCGGTCGAACGAAAATGGCCTGCAGGGGAAATGCGAGGAAGCAAGCGATGGCGATGATCTGCGCCGTCAGATAACGGCGCGCCAGGCGGGTGACATCGTCCGGCGTCTCGTTGACAAAGAGAGACAGCGCATAAAAGGCGTTGATCGACCAATAGGGAACGATCGTCCAGGCGAAGAATGGAACGTTCTTTTCCCAGGCGAAAGCAAGGTTAGGAACATGCTCTCTCAGCGATGCCAGCCAGTTTGCCACGCCATAGGTGAGATAGAAGAAAGGTGCGAGAAACAGGAGCCAGAGCACGGCCGCTCGCACGACAGCGCCTCGCGTGCCCGCCGGAACGGATGTCATTCCCTCCCCCATGTTTCCCTCAGATGCGTTCGGCCAGCGACACGGTGAAGATGCCCCACTTGTCGATGCGCTGTTCGATCTTACGGAAACCCGCAGCGGCGACAAGCTGGTCCATTTCCTGCTGAGTGCGCCGACGCATGATCCAGGCTTCTCCTCCACGGTGAGAAGTCAGCGCCCGGGCGATCATCTCGAGCTGCGGATGCCAGGGCTGTCCCGTGTAGATTAGCAGTGAGCCTGGCTCCAATCCCTGGGAAAGCCCGCGAAGGGACGCCTCGATCATGGCGTTATCGGGAAAAAGCTCATAGAGCCCGGAGACGACGGCGAGCGTCGGCCTTGGCTCGACCGACGCCAATCCGGCTGTATCGAAAGCATCGGCGCGTTGAAACGTCGCGATATCCTTCAGGCCGCGCTCAGCGATCAGTGCGTTACCTCTGTCGACATTGATAGGCGAATAATCCTGCAATCGGATGTTCTCCGGCCTCACATCCGATTTTGCCACGGCATCAAGAATATAGCGCCCATGACCGGCGGCAATGTCGAGAACACGCAACGGCTTGCCTGCAGCGCGGAGACGGCCAAATGCCACGCCGATGAGTTCCTCCAGATGTATTTTTCGCTGTCGAATACCGCGCCAGCCGATCGCATCGAGAAACTGGCGGTCGATCATCCGACCGCCAGGACCAAGGCCGCGGGCCTCGTCTTCATAAACATAATCAAGCGTCGAGCCGGAATCGAAGCCCGTTCGCACGCCCGTCCGGATGCCGTTGGAAAAGAGACCGCCAAACCGGATAGAGGCCCGCGTCAGAGCCCAATAGAACCCACGTGGCGAGGTGATCGACAACGGCGTTGCCAAGCGGTCGGCTTCGTCGCGGCTATAACCGGCAACATGCGCCTGCCTGAGATCGGCGACAACTGGAGACTCGTCGAAACGTGCTGTGATGAATGCACGGACTTTGTCCAATGCCTTTGCCCGATCCCGCTCGCCCAGCGTATCGTGATAAAAACCAGGCAGCACGTGGCGTTCCTTGATCGTACTTCCGAGGTTTTCGAAGAAACGATGTTGAGGCTGATGTCGCACGACGAAATCGCTGCCGGAAATCAGCAACTGTGTCGGCACGGTGATCGCCCGGGCATCTGCGACAACCCTGTCGGCGGCCTCATAGAGTTCCAAGAGGACGTTGGACGCAATGGGCCGGGTGATGAGCGGATCACTCTCGAACGACGCAATGCGCTCGGGATCATGTGTCAGGAAACGCGCCTTGACGTAAGAATTGACGAAAAACGTGCCTTTAAGCTTTTGCCAGAGGGCAATGCCCTCCTTGGCGAAGGGCACATAAAGCTTGACGTCAAAAGCCGGAGAGGCCAGCACCAAAGCGCGGATTCCCGGAGCGTAATCATGCACCCAGGTTGCGGCAAGCACGGCACCGACACTCTGGGCCACCACTGCAACCTGGTCCATGGCGAAACCACCGGTCTCGCGAATATGGCGGACGAAGCAATCGAGATCGCGCACGGAATGTGCAAATGACGGGGAGTAGCCGCGTTCGCCGGGAGAACGACCGTTTCCGCGTGCATCCCAGGCGTAGAAGGCAAAATCATCGAGGCCAAGCTCTTCCGCGATATGCGCGACCCTGCCGCCGTGCTCGTGACCACGATGCAGAAGCACGATCGCACCCTTCGCTGTGCCGGATCGGGCCGGCCAGGTGCGGTAGAAAAGTTCCACACCGTCATGGCTCGCAAACACGGATTCGATCATGCCATTGTCACTCCCATTGACTTGCATTGTACTCTATACAGACGAGTTCCCACCTTTGCAGTTGATTTCCTCAACTTGCGTCTGCATTTGTGAAAGCAATCAACCGGATTCGAACTGACATGTCGATCTACAAACTGAAATCGTCTTTCCAGGCCCTCTTGCGCCCGATGGTTGGACGACTGGCCGCAATGGGAGTGACCGCCAATCAGGTAACGCTGGCTGCGGCATTCATTTCGATCGCGATTGGAGCCTTGCTGATCGTCCAGCCCGAACCGGGGCTATTTGCACTTGTACCACTCTGGATGTTTTTGCGCATGGCGTTCAACGCCGTCGATGGAATGCTCGCGCGCGAGCATGGCCAGCAATCTGCACTTGGCGGTTATCTGAACGAAATCACCGATGTGGTCTCGGATGCTGCACTCTACATACCCTTCGCCTTGGTTGCCCCGTTTTCACTGCCATGGATCGCCATCATTATCTTCCTGGCGACCCTGACGGAATTTGCCGGCGTCCTTGGCATTGCACATGGCAAAGGCCGCAATTACGAAGGGCCGATGGGCAAGAGTGACCGCGCCGCCCTTTTTGGCGCCCTTGGTGCTCTCGTGGCAATGTTCGATACGCTGCCCGACTGGACGTGGCATCTGCAGCCCATGGCATGCGTCCTGTTGATCTGGACAGTCGTCAACCGTGTGCGGATGGGCCTTCGCGATCCGGACTGATCAGTCCAACGTCGCTGACCTCAAGCATCGCGGCAGCAGCTTCAAATTCAGTCAAGCCCCGCAAGATCGGCAATCGAGAACCGATCGAGATAGGTCCAAGCAGCGCGATCGGCGCCTGCGATGATCTTGTGGAAATCCAGCACGCCGTCCTGAAGAAAGCTGTCTTCATCGAGTTGCCTCGACGCTGCAGTCTGTAACTGAAAACGTGATAAAATATCCCCGAGCAGTATGTTTCCCGCCGGTCTGGAAAGCTCCAGTCCGCCGTTGCGGCCACGCTTCGTTTCCAGAAAACCCGCCGTAACGAGTTTCAAAGCAACATGCGCGGCAAACTCTTTCGAGGTGTTTGCAGCCTCTGCTGCTTCAGCTGTTTTAACGCGACCGCCATTCGACCGTGCACAGGCGACCAGGATAAAAATCGCCACCACTGTCTCACGCTTCAAATGCATGTGGTCTTTTCTCTCTGACCCTGAATGCGTTGTGTCGGAAGCATTTCCTTCGGTCGGCCCTCACCTGCGCCCCTCGCGGACGAGCAGCCAGAGGAAATAGATGCCGCCGATACTGACGGTCATGACACCGACCGGCAGTTGAACCCCGAAGGCGTGCTGGGCGGCCCAGTCGGCCGAAAGCAGAAGCAGTGCTCCCATCAGCGCCGATGGCGCAAGTGCCGTCCCGGCCGAGCGTGTCACCCGGCGGGCGATCTGCGGTGCGGCAAGCGCGATGAAGGAGATCGGTCCGGCCGCAGCCGTGACGGTTGCCGTCAACGCCACCCCCAGCACCATCATCAACAACCGGGTCCGGTTGACATTGATCCCCGAGGCACGCGCCATGTCATCACCCATCTCCATCTGCCTGAGGGCACGAGAGAGCAGGCTGACCATCGGGATGATCACGACAAGGACGACGGTGGCCGGAAGCAATTGCTCGATACCAAGACCGTTGAGAGACCCTGCCCCCCAGACCGCAGCAGACATCGCCACCTGCAGATCCGCCTCACGGATCATCCAGGCATTGAAGGCTGAGAGCATGGCGGCAACACCGATCCCGACAATGATCAGCCGAAAGCCCTGAACGCCACGACGCCAGGCGAGCAGATAGACTGCCGATGCCGTGACAATGCCGCCGACCAGGGCACCGGCTGCAATGGCATAATAACCGCCTGACAACAGCAGGATCACCACCAGTGCGCCACTATAGGAACCGGCTGCAAAACCGATGATATCGGGCGAGCCGAGCGGATTGCGGGTCAGCGACTGGAAGATCGCCCCGCTCATGCCGAGTGCGGCCCCAAGCAGGATGGCCATCGCCACCCGTGGCAACCGCCATTCGACCACGATCATCCGGATCATCTCCGGATCGGCATCGGTGGTGGCGTTGGTGGGATCACCATGGCCAAGCAATGCCTGCAGCGCATCGAGGACGCCGATCTCATAGGTTCCGCTGACCAGCGAGATCAGAGCGATCGTCAGGGTGAGCATCACCAGAACAACGGAGACGGTCGCCAGACGGGGATCGATGCGGAGCGAAAGGCGTTCGCCGAGCAGACGGATCACCGGCCGATAACCGTGAGCCTGATCGTGATCGTGATCTTGATCGTGACGGTCACCGCTGCGGTTTCCATCGGCAGGCTTTGCGGGAACCCCTGTCATAGACCGCTTGCCTTGCTGCGGCGGGCGAGCGCAATCAGCACCGGCGCCCCGACAAAGGCGGTGACAATGCCTGCCTCCAGTTCACCGGGGTAGAGCACAAGACGGCCGGCAATGTCGGCGCAAAGGAGCAGGATGGGCGCACCGATCATCGTCAGTCCGATGATCCAGCGCTGATCGGGTCCGCAGAGCCAGCGCACCACATGCGGCACCATCAGTCCGACAAAGGCAATCGGCCCAGCCGCAGCCGTGGCGGCCCCGGCCAGCAGTGTGACGGCGATCACCACCAGAATGCGGGCCCTGATGATATCGGCACCCAGCGTGCGAGCCAGATCATCGCCGAGCGCCACGGCATTGAGCGGCCTTGCTGCCAGAAGTCCAATCACAAGTCCGCTCAGAATAAACGGAGCGACGGCGTTGACCACGCCGATGTCACGCCCGGCGATCGAGCCGATCGACCACATCCGCAATGCATCGAAGGCCTGTGGGTTCAACAGCGTGATCGATGAGCCGATACCGCCGAGCACCGCGGCAATGGCAACACCCGACAGCACCAGCCGCACCGGTGTTGCACCATCACGGCCGGTTGCCCCCAGCCCATAGACCAGCAGCGTCACGACAATTGCACCGGCAAAGGCGGCAAAGATATAGGCGTCGATCGACTGCCATCCCAATACCCCCACCGCAATCGTCACGAAGAAGGCGGCACCGGCATTGACGCCGAGGATGCCGGGATCAGCAAGCGGGTTGCGGGTGGCGGCCTGGATCAGCGCACCCGAGACACCGAAGGCGGCACCGCACAGCAGGCCAAGCAGTGTGCGCGGCAGACGATAGTCATGGATGATGATGTGTTCCGCCAGACCACTATCATAGGACCACAGCGCATCGATCGCTGTCGCAACCGGGATCGGGCGTGCGCCAACCAGCAGGCTGGCAACACAGACCGCAGCCAGCACGGCAAGACCGATGAACAGCGTACTCCTGCGGATCGCTCTTGCCGTGGCAAGACCGCCTGCCCTCGACGTCCCCTGATCCCTGGACGCGACGGCATCCCTCACACCCGCGCCTGCCCTTCGATCCAGTAACCGATCGCATCGATGCGGTTCTTGTCGAAACCGAGCGCATCGCGGAAATGTTTGCGGCAATCGGAGACGGCCTTGGCCTCACCGGCAATATAGATATAGCCCGGACCTTGCGGCAGTTCCCTGATCTCGCCGGCTATGCGGGAAAGCTCGGTGTAACCGGTTCGCTCCGGCTTCGGTCCGTGGCAGGCGTGCCAATGGAAGGAAACCTCAGCGGCGGTTTCGATCTGCTGGCGGTCGGCCTCGGATGGCACTTCGACATGCACGATTGTCCGCAACCCGGCCGGCAGCTCTTCCAGCACGCGGCCGACGGCGGGAAGCCCGGTAATGTCCGTCAGCATCAACAGCCATTCACTGCCCTTCGGCATCCAGAAGCGGCCCTCGGGATTGCAGATGCCGACCACGTCGCCAACCTTGGCTTTGATTGCCCAGGTGGCTGCGACACCGCCCTCATGGACCACGAGGTCAATCGTCATCTCGCAGCGCCCGGCATCCCAGCGGCGGATCGTATAAGGACGGTTCGGGCAGTCCTGTGAACCATCAGGCCTCCCCCACTTTCCGTTTTCCATGAGCACGGGAAGGGTGACTGGTGTGTCTGCATCTGGCTGCAAAGCAAGCCGAACCCATTCGTCGGGATGGCCAGAACTTGCAAGGCGATCTCCACCTTCGACCTTGAGAACAACCCGGATCATTGAGGGTGAAATCCGTTCAACCTTGATCGCCTCGCCGAGAAAGTAATCCCTGACATAAGGGGGATGGTCATGGCTATCGTGGTGATCGTGGTGACCGGATACAGCATGCATCATTTTTTCTGCTCCACATTGCGGGCCGCTTCCGCTAGACGCGGAACAAATTTTGGAAATCCATAGGGAATGGAAAGAACGCTCAACGCAGAGGTCGACCAGACGGAAACTGGATCGTCGAGAGCGATGTATCCGCCGCGTTTCACCGCTCCGATCGTCTGGAAAAGAGGTTCAGCCTCGACAGTCTGCCGTGCACCGTCACCAAACCACATGATGAGGAGGTCAGCGTCGACCCGGTCGATCTCTTCCAGTCCGACACTGACGGAAATCTTCGATGGGTTCTCCCTCGCCAGTTCTGCAACACCGGGCGAAACGGCAAGACCGATTGTCTCCAGAGCGCTGACGCGTGGGTCAGACGGCAGATAGACGACGAAATTGCTTGAACCTTTGAAATAGGTGGCAAAGGTAAATGTCTTGCCGCGTAGTTCCGGATGATCGGCGCCGAGTGATTTCAGAAACGCGTCGGTATCTGAAACAAGCTCTTCGGCCTCCTGAGGTTTCCCTAAAGCAAGGCCAATGAGCTCCGTTTGCTCTTTCCAATCCGCACGCCAAGGTCCGGAACGATAGGCGACGGTCGGAGCGATTGCTGACAGCCGCTGCCATGCCACGGTGTCGACACCTGAGCGCACGGCAACGATCAGGTCTGGTCGAAGAGCGGCGATGGCCTCATAGTCGGTCTCCCCCGAAAACAGATGAGGTCTGGATCCTGTCAGTCTTTCCTCGTCCCACGGGAACATTCCACTCGCAAAAAATCCGTATTTTGTCATCGCAATGGGCGTTTTGCCCAAAGCAATTACCGCGTCCTCGCTGCTCCAGCCAAGTGTGACGATGCGTTGTGGCTCCGCCGGAACGGCCGTCGAACCAAGCGCATGTTTGATGGTTACTGGAAATTGTCCGTCCGATTTTGCCGCGCCCCCCGACAAGGCGAAAGCGGATAATGCCAGAACGAAACCGATGATCTTGCGCATCGACACTCCTATGGATGAAAACAAAATAGCAGCCGCCTCCCCTTCAGGAAGGCGGCTTGCACAGGCTGGCAAGATTGTCAGAAGGTTTTTTTCAGTGTGAACGTGACATTGCGAGGTGCACCAAAATTGCCGGTCGCATATGTCTCATCGAAGCTGCTGTAATATTTTTCATCGAACACGTTATTGACGTTGAGGCTGGCGGTCACACCGTTCTCGAAGTCGTACCTGGCCATCAGGCCGACTACAGCATAGGAATCCTGAACTGCAGTTCCAGTGGCTGGCCATGTCCAGGAATTGAATATCTTGCTCTGCCAGGAAACATTGCCGCCGACTGTAAGGCCAGTGTCTGGTATCGTGTAGGAAGTCGCGATGCGGATCATGTTCTCGGGGATGACAGTCGAAATTCTCTGACCTTCAGCATCTTCCGTTCGGCTATGCGTGAAGCCACCACCAAGCTGCCAACCGGGCAAAACCTCTCCGGATACTTCCAATTCCACACCGCGCGTAATCGCTCCGTCGATTGACTTGTATGCAAATGTCCCATCCGGCAATCTGGCGGTGACGCTGCGGTCCCTCGTCGCCAGATCATCCTGTTTTATGTAGAATCCTGCCAGAGACACATTCAAACGGTCGTCATAGAATGCACCCTTTATCCCCGCTTCGAAGTTGGAACCAGTTGTCGGATCAATAATGGCGTTGTTCTTGTCCCTGTAGGCCTGCTGTTTGAAAATGCTCGTATAGCTTCCGTACACAGACCAATGATCGTCCAGATCGTAGACGAGGCCGGCGTAAGGTATCCATTCGCCATTTCGCTTTGAACGCTGGCTGGATTTTGCACCGGAACTGAAACTCTCGGAGTCGAATTTGTAGTCATAAAAAACCACACGGCTGCCGGCTATCAGAGATAGGTCGTCCGTCAGGCTGAACCGGCCGCTACCGTAAATCCCCGTCTGGTTGATCTTGGTGAGAGAACGGAACGAAATGTCCCCCTGATAGGACGCGATGTCGAAGTCTCCGTTCCAGTCGAAAATGCTTCCGGGGAGAGGCATGTAATCGAAGTCCTCGCCGAGCGCCTTATGCTCATCCTGGCCGATGGCACTTGTCACACCGAAACGCAGGTCATGCTCCCTCCCAAAAAACTCGACCGGTCCTTCAACATAGGCGTTGATCGCATGCTGCGTCGTAGTTGTTTCAGGAAATCCGCCCAGCATTTGGCCGCCGGTTCCATCATCAGCAATCACTCCCCACGACGCGGATGCCAACGCTCCCCAGCGTTTCGCGCGGTAGTAGGAATATTCCGAATGGAGTTTCCAGCCGTTGTCGAATTCATGATCGAGGCGGGCAAAATGCGTACGGAAATCCTGGTAATAAGGAAGGTTGCCACCACCTGGATTGAACGACCTGTCGTAATCGACAAGCGATCCGTCAACATGGAATAGCGGGAACCCGCCGAACTGCGTGTTGTACGACTTCCTGCGCTGGTAATCGCTGCCGAGCGTCAGCGTCGTGTCCTCGGCGATGTCTGCCTCCAACACACCGTAAAATGTGCCCTCACGCAGCTCGTAGCGGTCGAGGTAGGAGTCTCCATCCTGTAGACTGGTTACAAACCGGCCTCGCACAGTGCCCTCCGCATTCAAAGGGCCGCTTACGTCAAATTCGGAACGGTAGGTGTCCCAAGACCCTGCACTTCCCGAGACATATCCCTTGAAAGTATCCGTTGGCAGTTTTCTAACGAGGTTGATTGTTGTCGAAGGGTCGCCCGCACCGGCCATCAAACCGGTTGCGCCACGCAACACCTCAACCCGGTCATAAAGCACCATGTCGGAAACGCTCGGTCCCGAACCATATTGAATACGGTACCAGGTCGGGACGCCATCAATCAGCCAAGTGGGATTTGAAAACCCGCGGGCGTAAACGTTCGTACGCTCGGAATCCATCTGATGCACCGTAATACCCGGCGTCTGATTGAGAACTTCCGCAATGGTGGTGAGATTCTGATCCTCCATTTTCTGCCGGGTAACAACAGTGACAGATTGTGGGGTTTCTCGCAGAGAAAGCGGCAAACCTGTCGCCGTCCCGGTTTGCTTTGTCGTGTACAAACCTGTGCCTTCGGTTGTGGCGCCCTGGGCATCGACGACAATAGGTGCCAAAGCCGTTGTATCCGCTGAGCTGCCACTGCCAGCGCCTGCCGATCCAACGACGAGCGCGGCCGTTCGCGCTCCTGACATCCGCACGGCGATGCCTGTTCCGGACAACAAGGTTCTGAGTGCCTGATCGGCGGACATCTGACCAGTCACCGCAACGGAACTTTTTCCTGCCACTGCCTCAGACGTAAAGCTGACATCCCAATCGCTGGCACGCATGAACGCCGATAGCGCAGCAGCCAGCGGCTGCGCTGGAATATTGAAGCTCACAGTCTTGTCAGCCTGCTGCTGTGCCCGCACAGATGTGGGAACTGCAGTCCACGCTGTTGCCAGCACGGTCGACGCGATCAAAGCGTAGAAAATATGCCGGGATTGCCAGCGATCTGACACTCCTTCCGTTCTCGTAATATTGCCGCGCGCCAACATTTGCCCCGTCATTCCGAAAGTCCCTCATCAATAAGCTCAAGGACCGGAAATTCGAGGTTCGAACCTGGCCCTGTAATGAGGACACGCGGGCGAACCAAATCTCACAAAAAAAGTTGATTTTTTATCGAAGGATTAAAACGCCGCCCGGAAGACGGGTCACGGTTGCGCCAACAGTGGCCGCAAGAGAGCGAATCGCGCGTTCCGGGTTATCAAGTCGATAGCGTCCGTTCACTTTCACCGCATCAAGGTCATCGTCTGTGCGAATGATAGTGTGTCCGTAATAACGAGCAAGTTCGTGGATCACCGCCCCGAACGGTTGGTCCTCGAAGGTGATTTGCCCCTTCAGCCACGCAAAAGTCACTGAAACATCCGTGGCGTGTACTGGCGATATCCCCGTCGCACTTGCAACCACCGCCTGCCCCGGCTGGAGGTCAGCTCTTTTACCCGGGTCCGCCAGATTTCTGACCTCGACATGCCCGCGCTCCAATGCGACGGAATCCTGATTGTCATCGCGTCGGACCGAAAACGCCGTTCCTTTGACCTCGACTTCCGAGAATGCCGCCGTAACCTCGAAGGGGCGTGACACGTCGTGGACGACATCGAAATATGCCTCGCCCCGAAGTAGCCGGACGCCCCGCCGGTTTCCTTCGAACTCTAGCGCAATAGCAGTGTCTGTATTCAGAGTGACCTTCGAGCCATCCGGAAGCAACACCTCCTCCCGCCCACCCGCAATCGTCACGTAATCCGCTTCCCACTGAACTCGAAGGCCCGGATATTGCTGAACACCAATCGCGACGACGATAGCTGCAGCCGCAGCGCCAACCCAACGTATCCATCTCCGTTTTGGTTGACGGAACTCAACGACGTTCGCCGCTTGTGCTGCGTTGCCGAACCCTCTCGCAGCAGCGATCCTGTGCGCAACCTCATCGGTTTCAGGCAGTGCCCAGCCTGCGGCCACTTTGTCAAATGCCCGACAATGAGCGGGATTCGCGTCACGCCATTCTTCAAATCTGGATCTAAGTTCATGGCTATCTGGCTCGCCTTGCAGCAGGAAAAACCAGCTCAGGGCGGCATCCATCAAGGGGTCCGGATGAACGTAGCCCTCTTCGCCTTCGGAATTATTCAGATCGTGTCCCACTCAGTTCAGTCCCATCGGGGGTTCGGCGAAAACAGCGGCCTTATACATGAGACACTCCGCACCTTGAAATCTCACAAATCTATTTTTGTCCAACATCAGTCGATCATCCCCGGTCGATCCTGGCCAATGCTTGCATGCAATGGGCATGTGCCATTTTGAGGTCGTTGAACACGGTGTTTGGAGACACACCGAGATGCGCCGCAATTTTCGGATAGGGCCATTTTTCGACCTTGCTCAGGATCCAAACTTGCTGCGCTCGTTCTGGTAACCTGGTGATCGCTTCTTCCAGAAGCCGAAGGCGCTCGCGGTGCAAAAGTTCAGCTTCTTGGGACGGAGTGGACGACGCAATGTTCTCGACATCGCTGGCAGGGAGACCGTCTCGTTCGACTTCTGCGCGCGTCTGTCGGCTGCGCCGGTGATTGAGAGCAAGGTTGCGAGCGGTCTGAAACAGAAATGCTTCAACATGCTCGACCGTACCGCCTTCAACAGCCTTGCTGACCCGAACAAATGCTTCCTGAGTAACGTCCTCAGCAGCTTGGTGATCGCCAACGATCCGTAAGACGGACCAGAGCAACGCGCTTCGGTTGCTCAGAAATATGTCTGTGAAGCTCGCTCTCACTCAGCGACCTCATTGTGCATAGCTGGGTTCCGCTACAAACGAAGAGAAATTTGAAACAGACTGTACTTCACGTCCGATGGTGTGCTTCGTTAACGCCCAATGGGAAACAATTCAATAGTTGAGTTTGCTGGTCATATTTCTGATCAACTCGCTTGGTGCGGCGAGACGCCGCTCGGTGTGGGCCAGAGACAGTTGTAACGCTGGTACGTCGGCCAAGTGGCGCGGGTTCAGATGAACTGGTGGAAGCGATGGATTGCCTTGCGGGGAACTGGCGCGCGGCATATCCATGCGCATAGCTGCCGTACGCTTGAGAAAACCAAAGCCAAATATGCGTCGTTATCGCCCGCGCACCTCCGTCTCCTTGCAAAAACGCAGCGCCATTCCGAGTCGACTTTCTCGCCATTGGCAACACGAGGTATTTTCACCTGTGGTTTTTGCTTAAAGCGCAAAGCAGATTCACAGGATGGATTTTCCTCAAACCTCTTGGTTTATAGCAAAGCTTGCCACGACCTTCAGCGCCCATGCGCGATAACTATTAATCTATAGATTTAGTATATTGGATGGGTACATGGCTCTCAAACTCTCTCGTCGCACCGCCCTTAAAATCGGCGCTGGTGCCGCTCTCGCATCGCCCTTCGGCGTCAGTTTTGCTTCGGCACAATCGTCTCAGGACTTCCCCGCCGAACTGCGGCTGGATTGGGGCTTTTATTCGTCCCACACGCTTCTCATCAAGAACAAGGGTTGGCTGGAAGAGGCTTTCAAGGACGTCGGCACCAAGATCACATGGGTCCAATCGCGTGGCAGCAATAACTCGCTGGAGTTCCTGAAAGTCGGCTCGACCGATTTTGCCGGGTCCGCCGCCCTTTCCGCCTTTCTGTCACGCGCCAACGGCGTGCCGCTGAAGGTCATTTATGTCGCAAGCTGGGGCGGCTCTTCGATCATACAGGTGAAGCCGGATTCTCCGTTGCAGTCGGTTGCCGATCTCAAGGGCAAGACAATCGCGGTAACAAAGGGAACAGCACCCTATTTCACACTGGTTCGCGCATTGGCAAAATCCAACCTGACGATCAACGATCTCAAGGTCGTCAACCTGCAGCATCCTGAAGGCTTTGCGGCACTCCAGCAGGGACAGGTCGATGCCTGGGTTGGTATTGATCCACAGACGGCGCAGGCTGAAATTGCCGGCGATCGGGCAATCTTCAGCGATAAAAGCTGGCGTGAAGGCAGCGTCTTCAGCGTCTCGGAAGAATTCCTCGGTAAATATCCGAAAGCTGTCGAACGCGTACTTGGCGTTTGGGTCGAGACGCAGAAATGGATACGCGAGAACAAGGAGGAATTCATTTCCTTCGTCACACAGCAGACCGGCAGTGATCCACAGGTCACAAAACTGACGGTAGACCGCCGCGACTGGTCTGATCCGGTCCCCGGTGATGAGCTGCTGGCCTCCATCAAAACAGCGACACCATTGCTCGGTTCCGAGGTTCTTCGCCCAGGCACCAATGTCGATGACGTCCTTGGACAGCTTCTTGATCCGGCACCGGCCAAGAAAGTTCTCGGAGCATGACATTCTCGACCCAGGAATTCAGGGGCGAGGTAAGAAACGAAGCGACAAAAGCGCAATCGTCGGGTCCTATTTCCCGCTTTGGCAAAAAGCTGCTGTCACTCGATTTGCGTGGAGCGATCGTGCCCGTTGGCGCGCTCGTTCTGCTCGAGCTCTTTGTAAGAATGGGTTGGGTAAGCCCCTATGTGCTGCCACCCCCGTCAGATCTCTATACGACCTTCCTGTATCTCGCGGAGGGGCCGCTTTGGACCAACATTGCCGCCAGCGCCTTGCGTGTTTTGATCGGTTTTACCGTAGGCTCACTTCTCGCAATCGTCGTGGGATCGGTGGTGGGACTGTGGTATTCGGCGGAACGGTATCTCGAGCCCAGCTTCCAGGCTCTGCGCGCCGTCCCTAGCCTCGCCTGGGTGCCGCTGCTGATGATCTGGTTCGGTATCGGCGAAACCTCGAAGATCGTCCTGATCGCCAAAAGCGCTTTCTTTCCTGTTTATCTCAGCCTGTTCTCCGGCATCCGCAATGTCGACCGCAAGCTCGTGGAGGTCGGGGAAATGTATCGGCAGCCTCTGCCGGTTCTCGTTTGGCGCATTCTCATTCCCGCATCGCTTCCACATCTCTTCACCGGTCTGCGTTACGGTCTGTCGCTTGCCTGGCTGAGTGTCGTGGCGGCGGAACTGCTCGCCGCCTCCGAAGGCATCGGTTACATGCTCTCGGATGGGCGTGAGCTTTCGCGCCCGGATCTCGTATTGATCGCCATCATCTGTCTGGCCGTGCTTGGCAAGATTTCTGACAGCCTCTTCAAGCTGATCGAGGATCGCTGCCTTTCCTGGCGCGACAGCTATTCAACGTCGATCGGAGGGCGCCCGGCATGAGCCTTCTCGATATCGATGTCCGGGAAAAAGCATTCGGCAAGACCGTCGTGCTGCACGACATAAAATTGAGCCTCGACAACGGCGAGGCTGCGGTGCTGCTGGGTCCGAGTGGCTGCGGAAAAAGCACCCTTCTGCGCATTGCTGCCGGTCTCGACAAACGCTTTTCCGGTCATGTTTCAGTCAGGACTGGTCAGGCTGGCGATAGCACTTCAGGACCTCCTGTTGCCTTCGTGTTTCAGGAGCCGCGACTGATGCCGTGGCTCACCGTGGCACAAAACATTGGTTATGCAGACGGATCGCGTTACGATCGCGCCCGTGTCGCTCGCTTGATCGATGATGTCGGTTTGACCGGCCATAGTGAAACCTTGCCAAAGGCACTGTCCGGCGGCATGGCGCAGCGCGTTGCGATCGCCCGGGCACTCTATACCGAACCGCGTATCCTGCTTCTCGACGAACCTTTCAGCGCCGTCGACGCCTTCACCCGCATGAAACTGCAGGACCTCGTGCTGAAGCTTGTGGAACAGCGGGGCATTTCCTTCCTGCTGGTGACGCATGACATCGACGAGGCGCTCTATCTCGGCGACCGGATCTACATGATGGGTGCGCGTGACGGTGGCATCCAGCATGATCTGGCCGTTGACGTCGCCCGCCCGCGCGACCGGCGCGCAGCCCGGCTGGCCGAACTCAAAAGCGACGTTCTGACAGCACTTCAGGCAGCCCACGTCATTTGAGCGGGCGGAATTTGCCCGCCAGTTTCCCTTCATTCAGCAGATTGATTTAGCAGATGACACAACAGTCGGAATTTCTCTGGTATATTCCCAATCAGGTCGTTGCCGGGCATCGCGGTGAGCCTGTGAAACACGACCACAACAGTCTCGAAACTCTGACCAGCCATGCAAAGGCACTTGAAGATCATGGCTGGAAAGGTGCCTTGCTTGGCGCGGGTTGGGGCAGGCCAGACACCTTTACCGTGGCGGCTGCACTGGCGGCACGAACGAGCACCTTCGAGCCGTTGATCGCCATTCGTCCAGGTTATTGGCGACCGGCCAATCTCGCCTCATCCATCGCCACGCTCGATCACCTCACCAATGGTCGGGTGCGGATCAACATCGTATCGGGTCAAGACAGCATCTCTGCCTATGGCGACCAGGAGGGTGATCAGGCTGAACGTTATGGCAGGACGCAGGAATTCATGCGGCTCGTCCGGCGGCTCTGGACGGAGGAAAACGTCTCGTTCAAGGGGGAGCATTACTGGGTCGACAATTCCACCGTCACCCCCCGGGTGACCCAGAAACCGGGACGGTTGACTCCGAAACTTTATTTCGGCGGCGCATCGGCCGCAGCAGAACGCGTGTCGGCCAGCGAGGCGGATATCCAGCTTTTCTGGGGTGAACCACTTGAAGGTATTGCGGCCCGGATCGACCGGCTGAAAGAGCTGAGCAAAACGCAGGATCGCAATCTGCCACCACTTGAATTCGGACTGCGGATTACAACCTTCGTGCGCGATACAACGGAGCAGGCCTGGACCGAAGCGGAAGCGAAGGTCGCCGAGATGGCGAGGGTCGGCAAGAATGACTGGGTGGATGATCGTCGCCCCCAGGCAGTTGGCCAGCAACGTCTTTTCGACCTGCAGAGCAAGGGCGATGTGCTCGACGAAAACCTCTATACAGCACCTGGAAAATTCGGCGGTGGTGGGGCCGGCACAACGTGGCTGGTTGGTTCCCCGACCGACGTTGCGCGGTCTTTGAAGCGCTATCGCGATCTGGGCATCACGCATTTTGTGTTGTCGGATACCCCGTATCTTCGAGAAATTTCCAGACAGGGCAATCAACTCCTGCCCCTGCTGCGTGAATCCGCATGACAGCAGAAATCCATCGGTCCCTGGCAAATTATCCATTGTTCGGCGGCGACACCACACGTAGCCAGCCACCGGTGATTCTGATCATCGGCGGTGGGTACTCGGGTGCGGCGCTGACAATCCGTTTGCTCGAACAATGGCAAAGACCGCTGCGAGTGGTCATAGCCGAACCGAGATCGTCAATCGGCCGGGGTCAAGCCTATAGCACCGAAGAAACCGCCCAACTGATGAACGGTCCTGCCGGGAACTTCTCGATCCATCCGCGGGATCTCGGACATCTGGCACGCTGGGTTGCAAACAGCGCACGCGATGACGGCACGGCACTTGCCGATGGTGAGGCGGAAACGTTGTTCATTCCACGTGGCAAGTTCGGGTGTTATGTTGAAGAGGAACTGCGACAGTCAATCGAAAAAGCCGCCTCGGGAATCGAGGTCGAGCATTGGCAATCCGACGTCATCAAGTTGGATCGCCTCGCCTCCGGCGGCTTGAAGGCGCAATTTGCAGACGGTCGAACACTCGATGCAGATATCGCCGTCCTGGCAACCGGCGTTTTTCCACTTCGCTCCGATTCCGTTCTTGGTGCGCTCTCCAATGACTGGCGACTGACCACACCCTGGCAGTCGAAAAATCTCGATCGCCTGAGCAAAGCGCAGGACATTCTGATCGTCGGCGCAAGCCTCAGCATGGTCGATACGGTGGCCAGTTTTGAAGCCCGTGGTTTTCGCGGGCGATACCATGTCATTTCACGGCGTGGCCACCTCATCGAACCGGTCCGGCCAGCAGGTGAGGCGATGGATATTGTCGATCCCGACGCTCTGCCGCAAACCACACGATCGCTTCTGACGCTGGCGATCAAAGCAAGGCGCAGGCTCATGGCAGAGGGTCGAGACTGGCAGGTTATTCCCTTCAGTCTTCGGCCATTCATATTGCCCATGTGGCTGAAAGCGACGACCACAGAACGGCTGCGTTTCGTGCGCCATCTGCGCGCATTGTGGGATGTCACCGCGCATCGCGCCGCGCCGCCGTCTTACGCTGCAGTTGACGCAGCAAGAAGTGCTGGAAGATTTGCGGCCCGGGCCGCCCGGCTGCTTTCAGCCAACCCTCTCGACGGGCGGCTTCAAGTGATTTTGCAACCACGCAGAAAAACGCAGCCTGAAGTGATCGTGGTCGATGGCATAGTTGATGCACGGGGACATCAGGAACACGACTGGGGTCGTATAACGACACCTCTCGTGAAACACCTTCAGCAAAACGGCCTTGTCCGCCGACACGACACCGGCTTCGGCATCGATGCCACTCCAGATGGTCTCGTGGTTGGCCTTGATGGTATCAAACATGGAGATCTTTTCGCGATCGGACATCCCTTGCGGGGTGTGGCCTGGGAATCCAGCTCTCTGACAGAATTACGAGCCCAGGCTCAAACCTTGGCGACCACACTCAAAACCTTGCTCGATCCAACGGAAGATCAAACGCCAAGCCGATTGGCCTCCTGAGGTCATCCAGACAGAACCAGGGCGACACGACAAGAAACTCCAGCCAACATGTGTCGACTGGAGTTTTGTAGTGCCAGTAATGGGGCTCAGGGGTAAGCTGTAGCACCATCCGGTTTGCGGGTAACCTTGCGTTCCCAATGGATGTAATCGTCCTTTTCGAGAACCTTCTCGTCAATTTCGATACCCCAGCCTGGCCGGTCCGGCCGCAGTTCCATGTGGCCATCTACCGGCATGTATGGGTCGAGCGCCCAAGGCGCATGAACGTGCGGCTTGAATTCGAGCACCTTAAAATTCGGCTGTGCGGCACAAAAATGCACGTTGACTGCCGTCGCTAGCGGCCCCATCGGATTGTGAGGTGCGACGGTCACATAGTGCGCTTCGGCAATCGCGGCGATGCGACGCATCTCACTCACGCCGCCCACCACGCAGATGTCCGGCTGGATAATATCCGCCCCCCGGGCCGACAGGAGCGACAGGAACTCAAAGCGATTGTAGAGGGATTCTCCAGTGGCAAGCGGCACCGTCACCTTCGATTTGAGTTCAGCCCAAGCCGGAATATGTTCCGGCCGGATCGGCTCTTCGTAGAAGTACGGGTCGTAAGACGCGATCGCCGCAGCAAGCTGCACGGCCTGATAGGGTTCGAAGATCTTTGCATGCGCATCGAACGCAAACTCAAAGTTCGAGGGCGTCAGCTCGCGAATACGCCCGAACCAGTCACCGGTTTCCTTGACGAGTTCGCCCCAGCGGCTGGCGTGCAGGTCGCGTCGATAGGGGCTTAGCTTGAACGCCGTATAACCATATTCTTCGTGGAGCTGAAGCGTCTGATCACGGGCGTGTTCGGCGTCAGGCGCTGTGTAGACACCGCAGTAGACACGCACACGATCGCGGACATTTCCACCGAGAAGCATGTAGACCGGCAGACCAGCGGCCTTACCGGCGATATCCCACAGAGCGTGGTCAATCGCGGAAATGGCCGCAAGGCCAAGCGCACCCGGAGGGAACCGGCATTGCTGATTCAACTTGAGAACGATGAACTCGACCCGGCGCGGATCTTCACCCTCGATCTGGTGGAAAAGATAGTCGAGCAGCGGCGGCAGGGCCCAGTCTGGTCCGTGATTGTAGCATTCGCCCCAACCACTGATGCCTTCGCTGGTTTCGATCTTGAGCAAGAGACGTGGACGGTCATCCACGCGCTGCATGTACGTCTTGATACCGGTAATACGCATGGTCAGAACTCCGTCACGCAGCACGCGTTTCGGCGCTGATGCGATCAACAACGCCACGCAGGATCGTGCGCTCACCTTCGTTCAAGGCCGTGACACCAGGGACACGCACCGGACCGACATTGTTGCCGAGCATGCCAAGCGCTTCCTTGACGACGGTGACGTTGGCTCCGTTGTTGTACTTCGTTCGGAGAGATTCGAATTCTGCAATGCCATCGATCAGGTTGCGTGCGCCGGCATAATCACCGTTATCAAGCGCACGGAGAATGGCGTGCGACCGCTCCGGGAAGACGTTGACGAGGCCTGAGGTGAAACCCCGAGCTCCAAGGGCATAGAAGGCAGGCGCCCAACCTTCGGCCAAACCGCAAACCCAGATTGCCGGTGCGTCCTTTGTGGAGCGGATAACCTCAGCAAGCAGCATGAGGTTCGGCGATGCAAACTTGATGCCGGCGATATTGGGGTGAAGTGCAAGGGACCGGAAATCGGCGACCGAGAAACCGTCGCTACGCACGTAGGCAATGACCGGGACCGTGCAGAAATCGGCAAGTTCAAGGAAATAGCGCGCCTGATAGGAAGGCCCTGCAAATGGGTCCATAGGATGGTGGCCCATGATCGCGTCCGCGCCAGCGGCAATCGCATCATTTGCAAGCGACTTCGCATCAGCCAGCGAGCGCCCCACCGCCGCACTGACGAGAGACTTGCCCGCCGCAGCCTTGATGGTCGTCGCGTGCACAAGCCTGATTTCATCCAATGTCAGGGTGAAGAATTCTCCGGTATTGCCCGCCGCCATGAGATTATGGACTCTCGCCGCAGCAAGACCCTTGATCAGCGCATCGAGCTTTTCGACATCCACCGCGCCGTCAGCGCGATACGGGGTGACGGGAACACCCGAAATGCCACCGAGTGCTTTTCTGACGATCTCGAGCTTTTCACTCACTTATTTACCCTCTTTGTTTCCGAAAACGATTGAAAGATATGTTTCGCCGGAGCGGACAACGTGGTCACGCATCTGCTTTTCGGCGCCATCGACATCGCCCTCAACGATGGCGGCAGCGATAGCGGCATGTTCCCGCAACGCCTTTTCGCGTTCGGCGGGATCTGAATGGATGATGCGACGGATGCTGGCATCATAAAACTGCTGCCGCTCGATCAGGCGCGCGAGATACTGACAGCGTGACGCCTTGTGGATCTGATCATGAAAGGTTTCGTTGAGCAGGATCAATTCGTCCGCATTACCCGACGTCGTGGCAGCATCCATCAACATGACAGTGGCCTTCAACGCGCCCGCGGCCTCAGCCGAAATACGCTTGGCTGCCAGATGACCGATCATGGATTCAAGAGCCGCACGCGCAAGGATCATCTCCTCGGCCCAGCTCATGTTGAAGCGGATGATCACCCCCCGACGCGGCAACGCCTCGACAAGCCCCTCCGCCTCCAGTTGACGCAGGGCTTCCTTGATCGGTGTCGTACTCACTCCGAACTGCTCGGCGAGCTGGCGTTCATTGACTTTTTCATCAGGCGCAAAACGACCGGCAATGATCGCGCCACGCAGGATGCGATGCACATGGTCGCGCATGGTCAGCTGGAGCTGGGGATCGAGCCTTTCGATGGTTCCCACCCCACCGGACAGACTTGGTTGATGAGCCATTGCTGCAAAATCCTGTTGACGTTCAAATCGACTTGTGAGATCTGATATACCAGATTTCAGATCGATGTCGATATGAAAATTGGCATTCGAGGTTGAGGAGCCTCAAGGGAGGAATGAAAATGCTCAGACGTCACTTCATCATGCTCGCCAGCGCTGCTGCTATCGCAGCCGGCGCTCCACTCGCAGCCGCTGCCGCAACGCCGCGCGACCAGCTCGTCATCGCGACCAACATGTCCTCGATGCGTGGCCTTGATCCGCAGGAGTTAAACCAGCTTGAGGCTGCAGAAGTCGTTGCCAACCTCTATGAGCGGCTGATCGTTCTGCCGGCGGACAAGATTACTGAACCGCAACCAGGACTTGCCGAAAGCTGGTCTGTCTCCGAAGACGGTAAAACGTTCACATTCAAAATCCGCTCGGGCGTCAAATTTCATTCAGGCAACGCGCTGACGGCCAAGGATGTCGAGTGGTCTCTGCGTCGTCTGGTAAAGCTCGGCCTTGCCCCGTCCACCGATCTGCGCCAATGGGGCTTTTCGGCTGACAACGTTGATCAGCTTATCCGCGCAAGTGACGACCACACCGTGGTGATCGAAACACCAGAAGTCTGGAATTCCGACCTTATCCTTCTGTCGCTGGCAAGCTTCTCGACCTCCATCCTCGACAGCACGTTCCTCGCCGGCAAGGAAAAGAATGGCGACATGGGTCGCGAGTACCTGCAGACTGCCGATGCGGGTTCGGGCCCATATTCGCTGAGAACATGGCGCTCCAACGAAATGCTGATTGCCGAAGCCTTTGCCGACTATTGGCAGGGAGCGCCAGCCATGCGCCGTGTAATCCTGCGCCATCTGCCGGAATCCTCGGCGCAACGTCTGCAGGTTGACGCCGGAGATATGGACATCGCGACGCGACTGTCTTCCACAGATCTTGCCGCACTGGAAGCGGGTGGAAAGGTCGAAATCCAGAAAACACCCGGCTTCGGCTTCTATTATCTGGCCCTCAACCAGAAGGACGAAATTCTTTCCAATCCCAAAGTTCGCGAAGCCTTCCGCTATCTGATCGACTATGACGGCCTGAGCAGCACCGTCATGAAGTACTACGGCATCAAACAGCAGAGCATCATTCCTGCAGGTCTGCCTGGCGCACTCAGCGAAAATCCGTACAAGCTGGATATCGACAAGGCCAAACAGTTGCTGGCCGAGGCCGGTTATCCGGACGGTTTCTCAAAGGTCTATTATGCAACACCGGTGACGCCTGAATTCGAGGTCGCCCAGTCGCTGCAGGCCAATGCGGCAAAGGCCGGCGTCAAGCTTGATCTGCAAGGTGGCGACCACATCGGCAAGTTCCGGGATCGCGCTTTTGAAATCTTCTCGGCCCGCTCTGGTGAACGTCTTCCTGACCCGCATGCAGTGCTCGCATCCTATGCGACCAACAAGAACAATGCTGATGAGGCCAAGTTGACCGGTCTGCTGGCCTGGCGTTCAGCATGGGATGTTCCGAAAGAGATCCAGGACATGGTGACGGCCGCGGCCCACGAAACAGACAAGGCAAAGCGCGCTGATCTCTACACGCTAATCAACAAGGCATATCTCGCAGCTTCTCCCGCCCTGATCACCTCGTTCCAGCGAACCGACGCCAAGGCCGTTCGAAAAGAAGTCAAAGGTTATGTCGGTCACTCCACCTGGCTGACCCGCTGGGACACCGTGACCAAGGGCGAATGATCGCCGCAAGCCAAGGACAAGTAACTTGACCTCCTCCCAAGCGACTACCGTTAGCAACCCGGGCAGCAGCAAATTGCTGTCCGGGTTGCGAAAGATTGCGACTTCCATCGCCGTCATCCTGACAACCCTGCTCGGCCTTCTGGTTATCACCTTCGCGATTGGCCGCCTTGTTCCTGCGGACCCTGTTATCGCTGCCATTGGCGATCAGGCCGATCAGGCCACATACGAACGTGTCTACAAGGAAATGGGCCTGGACCGGCCACTCTACGTCCAGTTCGGCGCCTATCTGAACGACGTCGTACATCTGGAATTCGGACAGTCTCACATCACCAAAAACCCGGTTGCCAGCGATCTGGCCCGCGTCTTTCCGGCGACCATCGAGCTTGCGACACTGGCAACCTTGATTGGCGCAGGTTTCGGTGTCCCACTCGGGGTCATTTCCGCAGTTCGCAAGGGAACGTGGGTCGACCATCTTGGTCGTTTCGTCGGTCTGCTCGGCTATTCGACACCAATTTTCTGGCTCGGAACCATCGTCATCCTTGTATTTTATGCGAAATTCGGCCTCATCCCGGGAGGCGGCCGCATCGACATCTACAATGAGGGGCTGGTCGAGGGGCCGACCGGATCGATCCTGCTGGACTCCATTCTCGCCGGTGAATGGCAGGTGTTCTGGAGCGCGCTTCATCACGTCATCGCCCCTGCCCTGATCCTTGGCTATGCGGCCATGGCCTATCTCAGCCGCATGAGCCGCAGCTTCATGCTTGAACAGCTGCGCCAGGAATATGTCCTTACGGCGCGCGCAAAGGGTCTCAGTCAGCGTTCGGTCGTCTGGCGTCACGCCTTTCGCAATATTCGTGTCCAATTGCTGACAGTTGTGGCGCTTGCCTATTGCGGCCTACTTGATGGCACGGTGTTGATCGAAACGGTTTTCGCCTGGCCGGGTCTCGGTCAATATCTGACTTCCGCGCTGTTTTTTGCCGACATGAATGCCGTACTCGGCAGTGTGCTGCTGATCGGCATCATTTCCATCGCGATCAATCTCCTTTCGGACATTGTTTATCGCTTCATCGATCCGAGAACACGGTGAACGCCATGACAAAATCTGGCTCCCTTGCCACCCTCCACAACTGGCTCATAAATGAGGATTTCACCTCAACACGTCAGGCCAGACTGCACGGCGTCTATGTCGCCTGGCTGAACCTTCTGGCTAACCCTTTAGCATTCTGCGGTTTTCTTGTCGTACTCGGCCTCGTGATCGTGGCCGCCTTCGCACCGCTTATCGCCACGCATGATCCCTATGCACAGGACCTCGCACTTGCGTTGAAACCGATATCCGCCCAGCACTGGTTCGGAACGGATGAGTTCGGTCGCGATGTGTTCTCGCGCTTGGTCTATGGCTCACGCACGACACTCTACATCAGTATCCTCGTCACCGTCGTCGTTGCACCGATCGGCTTCATAATTGGCGCCACGGCCGGCTATCTCGGTGGTTGGGTCGATGTCGTCCTGATGCGAGTGACCGACATTTTCCTTTCCTTCCCCAGTCTCGTCTTGGCGCTAGCCTTCTCCGCCAGTCTTGGTCCGGGAATTGAGAACGCAGTTATTGCTATCGCCCTGACCGTCTGGCCACCGATTGCGCGTCTCGCGCGCGCCGAAACCTTGACGTTCCGCAATGCTGACTTCGTTGTCGCGGCAGAACTGCAGGGAGCGGGCATGTGGCGCATTCTGTTTCGCCATATCGTTCCGCTCTGCGCTCCGTCGATTATCGTTCGCCTGACGCTCAATATGTCGAGCATCATTCTGACAGCGGCAGGTCTGGGCTTTCTCGGGCTCGGCGCACAGCCACCCATGGCCGAATGGGGAGCGATGGCCGCATCCGGCCGTCAGTATCTTCTCGATGCCTGGTGGCTGACGACGATCCCGGGCCTCGCAATCTTGACCGTCAGCCTTGCTTTCAACCTGTTGGGCGATGGCCTGCGCGACATTCTGGATCCCCGAAATGGCTAACGCTTCTGATCTTATCCTGTCCGTGAAGAATATGTCGGTGGAGTTCCCAACCCTGTCCGGCTCGGTAACTGCCGTCCGCAACGTCTCATTCGACGTCGGGCGAGAAAAAGTCGGCATTATCGGCGAGTCCGGTTCGGGCAAAAGCACCACCGGCCGCGCCATTATGGGTCTTCAGCCTCCCAAGGCGCGCGTGCTTGCAGATCACATGATGTTCGAGGATGTCGATCTTCTGAAGACGACGGAAAAAGAGATGCTGGCCATTCGCGGCAAGCGTATCTCTATGATCCTGCAGGACCCGAAATATTCGCTCAATCCGGTCATGACCATTGGCGACCAGATTTCCGAAACCGTCATCCTCCACGAACGCAAGTCCCGCAAGGAAGCCCGCGAACGCACTCTGGCCATGCTGGAACGTGTTCGTATCCGAGATCCGCAGCGGGTCTATAATCTCTACCCGCACGAGGTTTCCGGTGGCATGGGCCAACGCATCATGATCTCGATGATGTTGATCGCCTCCCCGTCACTGATTATTGCCGACGAACCCACATCCGCGCTCGACGTCACGGTGCGTCAGCAGGTTCTCTCGATCCTCGACGAACTGGTTATCGAGCGAAATATCGGCCTGATCTTCATCTCTCATGATCTCAATCTCGTTCGCAGTTTCTGTGATCGGGTCCTCATCATGTATGCTGGGCGTATCGTCGAAACCATTGCAGCAAAAGATCTGCACAATGCTCAGCACCCCTATACACGCGGACTGCTCAATGCATTGCCGAGCCTTGATCATCCCCACGACCGACTGGAAGTGCTGCGTCGTGATCCGGCGTGGCTGGAGAACAACTGATGTCCATGATCAACATCGAACATTTGGCCGTATCCTACGGCAAGGGCCACCAGCAAGTCCGCGTTGTCAACGACGTGTCGTTTTCCGTTGCCAAGGGGGAGGCCTTTGGGCTTGTCGGCGAAAGCGGCTGCGGTAAGTCAACCATTCTTGGTGCTCTTGCCGGCCGAAACAAACAATGGACCGGACGCATTGAAATCGACGGCGAAGCGATCGGCCAACAGCGCTCGCGTGACCAGCTCGCCAAACAGCAGATGGTGTTTCAGGACCCCTTCGGATCGATCCATCCGCGCCATACCATCGGTCGGACGTTGCTCGAACCACTCGAAATTCATGGCAAAGATCAGCGGCAGCAGCGAATTGAAAAGGCGCTTCGTGATGTAGGCCTTCCTCTGAATTTCCGTTACCGATATCCGCACCAGCTTTCCGGTGGTCAGCGCCAGCGCGTAGCCATCGCCCGTGCCTTGATCCTAGAGCCCCGAATCCTGCTCCTCGATGAGCCGACCTCGGCACTCGACGTCTCCATTCAGGCAGAAATCCTCAATCTGCTCAAGGATCTGCGCGAGCGCGAAGCTCTGACCTACATCCTCGTCAGCCACGACCTTGCCGTCGTTGCCCATCTTTGCGACCGGGTCGCAGTCATGCAGGATGGCGGCTTTGTTGAGGTCGCAACCAAACGTCAGTTGCTTGAGGGGACGGTCACCCATCCCTACACTCGGGTCCTGATGGATGGCAGCCGCGGTTACGTCACTGCAAATCAGCGAGCCTAGCGCAGGCACGAACGTTTGCGCCCACGAGACCGAGGCGTGACGACACCCCTTTCGCGAACAACTCTGAACGCTCATAACCAATGGCCGACACGGATATCCTCCGCGTCGGCCATTTTGCATTTCACGAGAAATCGCACAGTGCGTTTAGCCGACGTCAATTCGCTGTTCTGTTTTTGCGTCGAAGAGGTGGATGTTCTGTTGCTCGAAGGTGAGCCGAACAGTCTTGTCGGAACCCAGTGGTGATCTCCCATTCATGACCACGACAATCTCCGGCGTTGTTGCCGTCGTTACATATGTCATCGCACCCGTCGACTCGATTGCGCCAACGGGAACATCAAATCCAGGTTTATCCGCCGCAACCACGACAAGATGCTCCGGCCGGATGCCGACAAGCAATTCCTGATCCGGCGGCAAGGGCTGACCAACTTCTATGACCTGGGGGCCGGCTAGATCGAGGATCAGGGATTTTCCGTCCGACGAAGAGCGACCCTGAATAAAATTCATGGCTGGAGAACCAATAAAGCCCGCAACGAAGCGATTGGCCGGCCGGTCGTAAAGATCAAGCGGTCGGCCTTGCTGTTCGATGATACCACTGCGCATGACAACCACGTGGTCGGCCATCGTCATCGCCTCAACCTGATCATGCGTAACGTAGACGGATGTCGCGCCGAGTCTGTCGTGAAGAGCCCTGATTTCCTTTCGCATGTGAACACGCAAGGCGGCATCCAGATTGGAAAGCGGCTCATCGAAAAGGAAAGCCTTTGGATGGCGAATGATCGCCCGGCTCATTGCTACACGCTGACGCTGACCGCCCGAAAGTTCTCGTGGATAGCGATGAAGAAGGTTTGTGAGGCCAGTGATTGCAGCCACCTCCTCCGCCGCCTTCTTGGCTTCCGCCTTTTTGACACCCTTGATCTTCAGGCTGTAGGTCAGGTTCTGCTCCACCGTCATATGAGGGTAGAGCGCGTAAGACTGAAAAACCATCGCAAGGTCGCGTTTTCGCGGCGGGACACCGTTCATCCGCTCACCGGCGATGACCAGATCGCCGCTTGAGATGGTTTCAAGCCCGGCCAGAGAACGCAGAAGCGTTGACTTTCCACATCCCGATGGCCCGACAAGCGCAACAAAGGCGCCTTTCTTGATCGACAGGTCGATATCCCTGAGGGCGTGATAAGCTCCGTAATATTTGTTGACGCCAGTAAGTTCAATTTGATGGGTCATTTAAGAGCTCCCGATGTAAGGCCGGAGACGATGCGCCGCTGCAAGAGCACAAAGATCGCAAGGATAGGCGTCACATACATTGTGGCGTAGGCCATGATGTTGTTCCATTCGCTGGTGTTCGGTCCCATGAAAGAGTTGAGACCGACACTTGCAGGCTGCAGGCTGACGTCCTGGATCATCGACTTGGAATAGACGAACTCACCAAAGGCCTGCATGAAGATGAGGATCGCACTGACCAGAATGCCGTTGCGGGCAAGCGGCAGGACGATATTGAAAAACGCGCCGATGCGAGAGTTGCCGTCAACCAGCGCTGCTTCCTCCAGCTCCATTGGCACGGCCATGAATGTCGCCCTGACAAGAACCACAAAGAACGGCATGCTTTTCGCGGCAATCGCCAGGATGACGGCAAGACGCGGATAATCGAGCAGCCCAACCTGCGTAAAACCAACGAAGATTGGTGTCACCATCAGTGAGGCTGGCAAAACCTGCAACATGAGGATCAGAAAAAGGCCGGCATCGATCCAGACGTTCCGATAGCGCGCCAGCACATAGGCACAGCCAGTCCCAAGAAGGGTGATCAGCGCGACCGAGCCAAAGGCGATAACAGTGGAATTCCACAGGTAACGCCCCATGTTGCGACTTTCCCAGACATAGCCGAATGTTCCCCACTGTGCCGAAGAGGGCCAGAAGCTGGGAGGATTGGCAAACATCTCGGAGCCGCTCTTGATGGCCGTGATGTACATCCAGTAGAGGGGGAACAGGTAGATCGCCGCCATGACAAGGGCGATCGCCAGCATCAGACGGTTACGGGAAATTTCACTCATCCGCGCACCTCATGTCGTGTCGAGCGCACATAAACCGCAGCAGCAAACATCACGAACACTGTCATGATGACCGAAATCGTCGCCCCCCTGCCGAAGTCATACTGGCGGAAAGACAGATCCCAGGCCCAATATTGCGCAACGTTGGAAGAATTGTTCGGTCCACCGTCTGTGATTGCGGCGAACAGATCGAATTGCTGAAGGGTGAAGATCAAGCCGAGCGAGATGATCGCGCCAATGGTCGAACGCATCATGGGCAATGTTATTGTCCAGAATCTCTGCCATGCATTGGCGCCATCCATTTCGGCTGCCTCATAGAGGTCGCCGGGAATGGCGGAAAGACCGACTGACAGCAAGATCATATTGAAGGATGTTCCAAGCCAGATGTTGGCGATAACGACAGCCCAAAGCGAGAAGTTGGGATCAGAACGCCAGAAGATATTGCCGTCGATCAAGCCGCTTTCACGCAGGAAGAAATTCAGGACGCCAAAGTCACCGGACAATATCCAGTTCCAGATAGCCCCGACAACGAGGCCAGGCATCACCCAGGATACGAGAAACAGTCCACGCAACCAGCTGGAGCCGGGAAAGCTCGTCCAGAAGAACAGTGCGAGACCGAAACCGATGACGAACTGCCCCGCAATCGACCCAACCACGAAGATCAGCGTATTGGTGAGGATCGGCAGCGTTTCAGGTTGCTGGAAGAGCGCAATATAGTTGTCAAAACCGACAAATGGCCGGATGAAGCTGCCGAGGCTGAACATATCAACCTCCTGAAAGCTCATCAGGATATTATAGATCAAGGGCAGTCCAGCCAGCGCGAACAGGAAGGCGAAGGGCACCCCGACAAGCATCATGTCGAAGCCGCGGCCGTCGCTGATACTGGAGAGTAGTCGTCTCATCAAAACCTCTTTTCGTCGTTCGAAACCACCCGGCACCGTAGTGCCGGGCAGTTCCGGCCGGGAGGAAACGATATTGCTGGCTCGCGCAGATAAGCGCGTGCCATCAACCAGATCAGCCTTCGATCGACTTGATCTTCTCGGCGGCCTGATCAAGTGCAGCCTTGGGCTCCATCTGACCGGTCAGCGCTGCCTGAATGGCATCCTGAATGGCCTTGGAAATCTTCGGCCACTCCGGAGACGGACCGCGCGGCTGGGCGTATTTGAGCTGCTCGATAAAGGTCGCGAGGGCCGCATCTTTCAGGGCATTGCCTGTCGGGGGCACGGGGAGATCGGCACGTGCCGGAAGCTGGCCGAAGTCCTTGTACATTGTCGCATCCTTCGATGCGAAGAACTCCAGTGCCTTGAAGGCTTCGTCAGGATGCTTGGTCTTCGAGAAGATCGCCCAGTTGTAATCACCCATCGCAGACGAGCGTTGTGCGCCTTCCTGCGGAACCGGAAGCAGGGCAGTTCCCCACTGGAACTTCGCATCGCTCAGCATTCGGTCGATTTCCCAAGGACCGGAAATGGCCATGGCGGCGTTGCCGGCATTGAAGGTTGCCGTCGAATCCCACTGACTGCGCGTCAGCGTATCGGGTGACGTCAGCTTCTCATCGAGGATCTGCTTCCAGATCGTCAAAGCGCGGACAGCACCTTCGCTGTTGATTGCCTTGTAAGTCGCGCCACCCATTTGCGCCCATGGCAGAAACTGGAACGTTCCCTCCTCGTTGGCCTTTGCAGAGAATGTGATGCCGTAGACATTCTTCGAGGGATCATTCAGCTTTCGCGCAGCGTCGACAAGCTCGTCCCATGTCTGCGGCGCTTTTTCAGGATCGAGCCCTGCAGCCTTGAACAGGTCCTTGTTGTAGTAAAGTGCAATCGTATTGGTTGCCTTCGGGACGCCGTAATATTTGTCATCCCATGTCGCTGACTTCAAAGGTCCGGGGAAATAATTCTCCGGCTTGATGACAGACGATCCTTTGATCTTATCGGTCAAGTCGAGGAACGCGCCGCGCGAAGCGAACATCGCATGGTTGGGATTATCGATGGCGATGATATCCGGCGCTTTGCCGGTCGAATAGGCACGCATTGCCTCACTGACCACATCATCGAACTGGATCTGACGATATTCGATCTTAATGCCGTTGTTCTGGGCGTTGAACTCCTTGATCAGGTTCGGCGCCGGCTGGATGTCTCGGTCGAGCGACCACAACGTCAACGTCACGTCTTCCGCTTTCACCTGGAAACCGACAAGTGAGGCACATGTCATGGCCAGTGCAAAGGCGATTGAATGCTTTCTGATACCCATTGTTTCTCCTCCTTCAGGGTTATCTTCACGTCACCTCGCCGATTGCCAGCCTCCCCCGGCAATCGGCATATTGCTGCTATGGTCTGCAGATATCAGGTCGGGTCGACAACGAAGTTGCCGCCGCGCGCCTGCTTCAGATGATTAAGCGCATGAACCTGACCGGTCATTTCCAGTGCATCGCGGTAAACCGGGTCATGCCAGCCTTCGATATCGATGGAACCGGACCAGCCGGCGAGGCGCAGTTCGGAAATAATGTCGGTCCAATTGCTGTCGCCGAAGCCGGGCGTACGCATGAAAACAAACGGATGTTTTCCGAAAACGCCGTGCTCGCGAATGACGTCCCAGCGGATTGTCGCGTCCTTGCCGTGAACGTGGAAAATCTTGTGCGCCCATTTGCGGATCTGCGGCAGCGGATCGATCAGGTAAACCATCTGATGGCAGGGTTCCCACTCGAGACCGATGTTGTCGTCGGGCGTCTCGTTGAAAATCAGTTCCCAGGCATCCGGATTATGAGCAATGTTCCAGTCACCGGTCGCCCAATTGCCATCCATGGCGCAATTTTCAAAAGCGATCTTGATTCCCTTATCGGCCGCACGCTTGGCAAGTTCGCTCCAGATTTCACGGTAGCGCGGTAAGCTTTCCGGCAGTGGTTTGTTACGAATGCGGCCAGTGAAACCTGCAACGCAGGTCGCGCCGAAGTGATGGGCATTGTCGATGCAATCCTTCCAGCCCTGCAGGGTCTGCAGATCTATATCTGTCTGTTCAAGCGGATTGCCGAACATGCCGATCGTCGAGATCGTGATATCCCTGTCGCCGATCGCCTCAACGCAACGCTTGCCCAGTTCGGCAATGTCCTGACCATTTGTTGTCTGCCAGAAAAACGGCTCGAAACTCTCAAACCCCATGTCGGCAATTTGCGATATGCGCTGTGCGGCCTGCCCCTTGGTCGCACTGACCATGGTACCGACGCGAATAGAATTGCTGTTCTTTTCACTCATCACTCTGTCTTCCTATGCTGCAAGATCGACGGACCGGCCCGACCGGGCGCTTTCAATGGCGCCAAACACCATGGCGAGGCTCTTGATGTTGTCCTGCCCGGCTGTCTCAGGCGTTTGGCCAGTGCGGATCGCCGTCAGGAAATCCGAAATAACACTGGCGTGGCCATGGGTTTCTTCCTCACGCAGCGGCGGCGGCACCTCGACCGACGTAAACCCGCGCAACAAACCACCTTCGGAACCGGCAACGGAAGCCTTGAAGGTGTCTTCTCCGTCCCAGGTCAACATTCCCTTGGTACCGACAATGCGCCAAGCACTCTCCCAACTTGTGCGCTCACCTTCGGCGCACCAGGAGCCGCGATAGGTGAAAACGACATCATCCGAAAGCCGGAACACGGCATTGGCCGATGCGCCGTGCGCATACCATGAGCCACGCGGATTGGTTTCCAGGCAATAGACTGAAAGTGGTGTCTTTCCAGAGACATAACGGGCGGCGTCGAAGGTATGGATGGCCATGTCGAGAAGCAGAACATTGTCCATCTGTTCACGGAAGCCACCGAAATGCGGGCCGATGAAGAAATCGCAGTGAATAGCGGTTACATCCCCGATCGCACCACTTTCGACGAAGCGGCGCATACGGCGCACACCCGAAATGAAACGGCGGTTCTGGACGACGGAATGAACCTTTCCAGCCTCACGGGCAGCGCGGATCAGATCGGCAGCTTCCTCCATCGAGTTGGACATGGGTTTTTCGCTCAGCACATGGCAACCATGGCCAAGTGCTGTCTTGACGACCGCGTGTCGCGCAACGGGAATGACCACATCAAAAACGATGTCGGCCTTCGTCTCCTCCAGCACCGCACGCAGGTCCGTTCCGATCACGGCATGTCCCAGATCAAACTCGCTGGCGAGTGCCTTGGCGGTATCCGGATTGAGATCCACGAGACCGACCACTTTGAGTGTGGCCTTCAGATCCGGAGTGGATTGAACCGCACGAAGCCAGCCTTTTGCCATGGCTCCGCAGCCACACAATACGACGTTGTATGTCAAGATTATCCTCCCATGTGACGCCCGGTCTTCGCCCTCCAGCGATCTCCGTAAACGTTTACGGTAACTATGGACATGTCCGACATTTTGTCAATACTGTTTCCAGAACCGATGATGACGATGGATGAGAGCATGAAGGGCATTCGCCAACTGGCCGAACATTTGGACATATCGATAGGGACGGTTTCACGCGCCTTGAACGGCAAGGCGGATGTCAATCCACAGACGCGTCAGCGTGTGCTGGAGGCGGCGGAAAAGCTGGGATATGTCGCAAATCAGTCAGGCCGATCGCTTCGCAAAGGCTCGACCGGGGTGATCGGTTTCATGATGCAGACCGGGCCGGAGATCACGGGTCAGGGCGATACGTTCTTCATGAGCGTCTTCGATGGCGTCCAGACGGTCCTTGCCCGCCATAACCTTGATCTTGTCGCGCTTCTCTGCTCGTCGTCAGAAGATCCGGACGCCTATTTGCAACGCACTGTCGCGCGTGGCTTTGCCGACGCAATCATTCTGTCTGCAACGCGTCGCAACGATGCCCGTTTTGAGCTGCTTGATCGTCACAAGATCCCTTTCATTGCCCTTGGACGAAGCCTCACCGATGTCGGGCAACCCTGGATCGATCTCGATTTCGAGGGAATGGCGGAAACTGCGATGGAGCGCCTTATCCGCGCGGGGCATACGGACATAGGAATCGTTTGGCCGCATGGCGACCTGAACCTCGGATACATTTTTGTCGAGCGATGCCGTGCTGTCCTGGCACGTCATGGCTTGCGGCTGAGTGATGACCACATCTTTCGAGCTAAACCCAACGAGGCTGGAGGCTATGCCGTCGCGCAGGAAATTGCCGCCTGCGCTCAGCGGCCATCTGCCATCACGCTGGTCAATGAAACCCTCGTGACGGGGCTATACAAAGGTCTGGAAGAATCGGGAGTGCGACCAGGCAAAGATATCGCCATCGTCGGACGTCACAGTCCGCATACCCAGTTCCTGTCGCCCGCTCTGACGGGATTCGGCCTTTCCCTGCATGATCTCGGAATTAGCCTTGCTGAAAATCTTTTGTCCGTCATGCCGGCCTATCAAGGGATTTACCCGTCCACGCAGCACAAGGTCTGGCCAATGACCTTGATCGAAGGCGCAAGTGGCTGAATTCATGACGAATAAGCCTGTAACAGGCTAATTCCGCGCCTGAACCATTGCCAGACTGCCCTGTTGAGCAGTCTGGAAGATTGAGTAGCTTACTGTTTGTGGACCTTCCCACCGTCCGCGACGAGACGTCCCTCTTTGAACACGCGACGATTTCCGGGGAAACCGACAACCGCTTCGGGCACATGCTCTGCTTTGATCGCCACGAAATCGGCCTTTGCGCCGGCTTCGATACCATAGCCTTCGAGCCTCAAAGCCTTGGCCCCTGCAGTCGTGACGATGTCAAATGCGGCCTCCAAATCCGCATCCGTAAAGAAACCGGAGCGATAACCGATGATTTCTGCCCGACGCAGCATATCGCCGTCGCCGTAAGGCCACCAGGAATCGCGAATATTGTCACTGCCGCTAAAGACGTTGACACCCTCGCTACGCAGCAGCGCCACTGGCGGGAAGCTGTGGTGACCAGGTGCATTTGTCATGATGGAAATACCGCTTTTGGCGATCTTAGCGGCAATTTTTCGCGCTGCGTCGGGAGGCAGATCCCCCAGACCATAGGCATGGCTGATTGCCACATGCCCCTGCATACCGAGTGCTTCAGTGCGAGCACAAATCTCCTCGATCGTAAAAGCGCCCATGCTTCCACCTTCGTGGAGGTGAATGTCGGCATCAACGCCACGCTTTTCAGCGATGGCGAAGACAACATCAAGGTGAGCTGTGACATCTCTGTCGAAACTGGCAGGGTCAAGACCGCCAATCAGATCCGCACCCATGCCGATTGCTTCGTCGAGAAGCTCCGGCGTTCCAGGGCTTTTCAGGATGCCGCTCTGGGGAAAGGCCACCAACTGGATATCGATCAGATCCCTGTATTGCTCTTTGACAGCAAGGATTGTCTCAAGCGATTTCAGACCGACTGAACCGTCGACCATCACGTGGCTGCGCATCTGAAGCGTGCCGTGAGAAATGCACAATTCGAGCTGATTGATGGCCCGTGTTGCCATCGGTTCAGCCTTTGCCATGTTTTCAGCCTGAAAGGCGACCCGCTCATGCACGTCAAACCCGTTGGTGCAGGGGCGATGCGGGACCCATCTTCCACCATAAAAGCTCGTGTCGAGGTGAATGTGCCCTTCAACAAAACCTGGAACCAGGAGATCACCAGCGATGTCGACAACAGCTTGGCCATTCGTTTGTGGCTGCGCCGGTTGAACTGCGACGATCCGGCCATTGTCGACATGGATATCGTGCAGTTCTCTGTTCGCGAGTCTTGCGTTGGTGAAAATCGTTGTTGTCATGATCGAGTGTTTCCTATGATTATTATCATTCGAGCAGCGGTCAGATTGCCGAGGCGAAGTGACAGGCCACGTTTCCGCCGCCGTCCCTTGCTCGAACCTCCGGCGCCGTTTGGCTGCACAGGTCAGTGGCCATTGGACAGCGTGGATGAAATGCACAACCCTTGGGCGGATTGAGTGGGCTTGGCGGCTCCCCACCCATCAGTTCGCGGTCGCGGTTGGGTGCGGTGACATCGGGAATGGTCTGCAGTAGCAGCTTCGTGTAGGGATGCTGCGGATTGGCGAAAAGTGCTTCCGTTTCTGCTTCCTCGACAATCCTTCCAAGATACATCACCGCGATACGGTCTGCCATGTGCCGCACGACCGCCAGATTGTGGCTGATAAACAGGTAGGTAAGACCGAATTCATCCTGCAGGCGCCGCATCAGATTGAGGATCTGCGCCTGAACGGAAACGTCGAGCGCAGAGGTTGGCTCATCGCAGACGAGGAACTCCGGTTCACTGGCAAGCGCCCTGGCAATCGAAATGCGCTGTCTCTGACCACCCGAGAACTCATGTGGGTAACGGTTTGCATCGTCCGGAGACAGACCAACCGTGCGCAGAAGTTCGGCAACCCGCGCCGAGATAGCATCGACGCCTTCCCTTAGGCCGAATTCACGGATTGGCTCGGCGATAATGTCTCCCACACGCCAGCGCGGATTAAGGCTCGCATGTGGGTCCTGGAAGATCATCTGGGCTTCCATCGGCCTGCCGCGGCTGCGGCCCTTCTCCGCTGGCGCAAAAAGGATCGCGCCTTCACTTGGCGGATAAAGGCCGGTCACAAGCCGGGCAACGGTCGATTTTCCGCAGCCGGACTCGCCGACAAGCGCCAGACATTTTCCCTTTTCTACGACGAACGTGACGTCCTGTACGGCCCTAAGGTAACGTTTAGGCTTCCGGTCGAGGACGCGATTGAGCCAAGGTGCGGAAACGTCGAAAACACGCGTGAGCTGATCGACTTCCAATGCATTGCTTGCGCTTCTCATTGCACACCTCCATCGTGAACCAGACAGGCAACACCGCCCTGCCCCTCCGTGACCATTGCCGGTCGCACCTGTCGACAACGCGATCCCGCCTCAAGGCAGCGTGGATTGAAAGCGCAGCCGGTTGGAATGGCATTCAATCGAGGCATCGCCCCGTCGATCTGGGCAAGGCGTTCGACGCGCGCTCCAAGTGCCGGGATCGATCCCATCAGGCCACGGGTATAAGGATGCTTGGGACGGCTCAGGACTTCATCCACCGGACCGATCTCAATCACCCGTCCGGCATACATGACCGCAACGCGATCTGCCGTTTCGGCGATGACACCCATGTCGTGCGTTACGAGCATCACACCGGTGCCATGGTCACGGCAAAGCCGGCGCAAGAGCGAGGTAATCTGCGCCTGGATGGAGACATCAAGCGCAGTGGTCGGCTCATCGGCTATGATCAGCTTTGGATTGCCAGCGAGCGCCAGTGCAATCACCACACGCTGACGCATGCCGCCGGAAAACTGATGCGGAAAATGGTCGATGCGCTCTTCCGCACCGGGGATGCCCACCTGTTTGAGCAGATCGACAGCGTGGCTACGGGCTTCACTTCGGTTACGATCCGAATGCAGGCGGATCGTCTCGACCAGCTGTTGCCCCACAGAAAACAACGGGTTGAGGGAGGTAAGCGGGTCCTGAAACACGGCACCAACCATGCGGCCGCGAACTTCCTCCATCTCCAGATCGCTGAGATTGTCGGTGCGTTGCCCGGCAATTCGTATCTCTCCTGCACAGATCCGTCCAGGCGGCTCCAGAAGGCCAAGTACGGCCATTCCCGTCATGGATTTCCCGGCTCCGGATTCGCCGACAACACCCAGGATTTCTCCGCGGCGGATGGTGAGGGAGACATCTGTCAAGGCCTGGAGATTGCCGCTTCGGGTTGGGAATTCGACCGAAAGCCCCCTGACATCAAGCGCAAGAATATCGGAGGCGGCGGAATGCTCGATTATAGTCATCTGGTGACCTCACTCTTCGAACCATGCAGCGGATAACTCGGGGGGAAGATGTCCGAGACGGGCGGATGCTCAAAGGTTCTTTCCGGGTAACGTTCAACAAGCGCGTCAAATTGCACCTGAGCCTGGCCACGCGCGGCCGCGAGATCGATGCCCGCAACCTGTCCGTCTCGCATCGACAGACGACCATCCACGATCGTTGCACGGGTCACGCGACCTGTTGCGCCATAAACCAGCGTCTGGACCGGATCTATGCGCGGCGCGACCATCCGGTCTGCCATATCAAAAACAGCGATGTCGGCCTTCGTTCCGGGTGCAAGGCGTCCAAGATCGTTGCGTCCTAGGGCTTTTGCACCCGCAATTGTCGCGGCATCGTAGAATTCCGCAGCAGACGCGGCGTTTCCACGGCTCTCAGTGATGCGATTTGCCATCAGCCCGATCGCCATGTTCAACACCATGTCGGGCGGCGCCGTATCGGTCCCCATGCCGATATTGATGCCCAAAGCCTTCACCCGGGAAAAGGATTTCAGCGATGAGCCATGTCGGGCCGATACCAGCGGACAATGCGCTATCGTCACGCCGTTGGAAGCATAGCGGGCGAGATCATCATCAGTCGCGACCGTCGCGTGTGGCGCGATCAATCTTGGAGAAAGAAGGCCTAGCCCATCAAGCCATTCCGGAGCCGTCTCGCCATGCAGGCGGCGCACGGTCTGCAGTTCCATTTCACCCTGCGCCATATGCAGGCGAACCGGCAGATCCATGTCATTGGCATGCAGGAAGGTCTGTCGCAGCAGCGCCTCCGTGCAGGTCTCAACGCGGTCCGGCGCAAACATCCCGGAAATCAGCCCGCCGGCCGCACCATGGATTCTCCCGGCGAATGATGCGGCCTCAGCGAGCTCGGCAAGCCCCCGCTCCTCGTCGAAAACGGGCTGCATCTCACCTGCTTCATCAAGGATCACCCCACCACTTCGATAAGCAGGACCGAGCCAGACGCGCAGCCCCAGCTCTTCCGCCGCAATCGCGGCGGCCTCAAACTCCGCAACGGTTTCGCCCCAGGCACGATAAAAGAGGGAGGCAATTGGCAAAGCCGAGGTAATGCCGTTCAAAAGTAGTTGCGCAAAGGCATAACGCTTTTGAAACGCGAGTTCCTCCGCCGAGTACATTTCGTAAGCCTGAGCGGCATAATCGGCTGGCCAAACCCGGCCCTTTTTCCAGCTCGGCTGGTTGTCCATGCCCAGCACGGTCGTATCGAGATCGGACAACGCATCGAGATCGACGAAACCGGGGCCGACCAGCATATCGCCCATGTCATAACGGGCGGAGAGTTCACCATCGAACTGACTGCCGACCCAGATGATCCGATCGTCCTCGATAACGACCTCGCCGTTTTCGATCAGGCGGCGGCCTTGCGGCAGATCCGCGATGACAAAACGCGCTTTGAGAGCCCAACGACCGGGAGGTCGTGCGCCAAGTGGAAGCCTGGACCAGCTTTGAAGATTGCTCATGGGCGCACTTTCAGGCTTTTGCCGTCCCGTGCGACCACGTTGCCAGCAGCCACGACGAGCTTACGGGGCTGATGGGTTACAATCGCCTCACCGACCGTTTCCCCTTCAACAATTACGACATCGCCCCGGCCACCGATCGTAAGTGAATGATCTGCGCGATCCATCGCCATCGCACCGCCAGTGGTGCAGACGTCAAGTGCCATTGCCAATTCGTCATCGCGGCGCAGATTGTTCTTCATTCCGAGCAACATGGAGCGTTCAAGCATGTCGCCGTTCCCATAGGGGCCCCAGGTATCGCGGAACCCGTCAACGCCGGCGCCGAAACGAACCCCAGCCGCACGCAGACGCTTCAGTGACGGTACTTCACGCGAGGGCGGAGCCGTCGTGAGGATTGGAACATCCAACTCCGCACAGGTATCGATCAATCCCTGCGTCATGTTCCAGTCAGAGTGACCAAGGCAGAAGGCATGGCTGACGGCCACCTTGCCCTGCATGCCAAGTGCCCTGATACGCTCGAAGGTCATTTCCATCGAAAACGCACCGAGTTCACCGCCTTCGTGCAGATGGATGTCGATGCCCTTGCCGTATTTTTCCGCAAGCCCGAAGATCACATCGAGATGGGCCTTCGGATCACGATCCATTCCACACGGGTCTAGCCCGCCGACGAGATCGGCGCCCATGGCCATTGCCTTGTCGAGAAGCTCTATCGTACCGGGCCGACGCATCAGTCCTGACTGCGGGAAGGCAACGATTTCGATTTCAACCACACCGGCCAGTTGGCGGCGTGTTTCCATCACACCTTCCAGCGCAACCAGCCCCTGATCGGTGTCGATATCGACATGGGTGCGAATGAGCGTGGTGCCATAGCCGACCGATTGCAGCGATTGCCGCATGGACTGGATATGCGCATCAAGGCCATATTCCTTTTTCACTGCGCGTTCATTGTCGATTTTGTCGATCAGACGCGGGCCGACCTCGTTTTTGTACCAGGGATACCCCAGCAGCGACTTGTCGAGATGGGTGTGAGCATCCACGAGGCCGGGAATGGCGACGCGGCCACCGGCATTCTCGACTGTAACGTTATCTGCGACCAAACCGGATTCGATCGCGATGATTCGACCATTCCTGATGAGAATGTCGGCGGCAGCGCCGCCCATCGGTCTGGTGTTTTGGATGAGAAGATCACTCATGGATATGCCTCAGCGCAGTTTGGGATTAAGGGCGTCACGAAGCCAGTCGCCCAGGACGTTGATGGAAACGACCAGCAGGCAGAGCTGCAGACCAGGGAAAAGCACGATCCACCACTGGCCGGAAAAGAGATACTGGTTGCCAATGCGGATCAACGTGCCAAGCGAAGGTTGCTCGGGCGGCATGCCGACACCGAGGAAGGAAAGCGTCGCCTCGATCAGGATACCGAGACCGAAATTCAAGGTCGCGGTCACCAGAAGCGGCGTGGTGGTGTTTGGCAGGATGTGCTTGAAGAGAATACGCCAGGTGGACACACGTATCAGCCGTGCGGCCTGCACATATTCCTTGTTGCGCTCAACCATGGTGAGAGCACGCACAGTACGGGCATATTGCACCCACGCCGACAGTGATATGGCAAGAACGATAACCGCCGAAGCCCCGATCTCACGCAAGGACGCAGGCAACGCCTGCCTTGCCAAAGCAGAGACGAGAATGGCGATCAGCATTGTTGGCATCGATAACAGCACGTCGCCGGCGCGCATAAGAAGGCCATCGACCCATTTGCCGAAATACCCGGCCACCAGACCGAAGGCCGCTCCGACGATGAGAGAAACCGCCACCGATGCCGCACCAATGACGATCGACGCGCGAGATCCGTAAAGGATGGCAGACAGAAGGTCGCGACCTTGCGTATCCGTGCCGAGAAGGAAAGGCCATTGCCCATCTGCGCTCCAGATCGGCGGGATTTCCGCATTGAGCAGATCGAGCGAGGCAAGATCATAGGGGTTCTGCACAGTGATCCACGGCGCAAAGAAGGCGGAACAGATCAGAAGAATGAGGAGAATGGCAGCCACAACGGCCGATGGATGATGCCAAAAGCTCCACCACAGATCGGAACTGCGCAGACGCGAGAAGAGCGGTTTGCTTTGGCTGGTTGCCACTTTTGGGGCTGTGTCGGTCAAGCTCATGGGAACTCCGGTCACACGGCGCGCAGACGCGGATCGATCACCGCATAAGCGATATCAACAACCGTGTTCAGCGTCACGAAAATGAAAGATACGATGCAGAGATACGCGGCCATGACGGGGATATCGACGAATGTCACGGCCTGCATGAACAACATGCCCATTCCCGGCCACTGGAAGACGGTTTCCGTCACCAGCGCAAAGGCAATCAGGTTGCCGATCTGCATGGCGGTCAGCGTCACAACCGGCATAAGACAGTTTTTCAGTGCATGACGGAACCACAACGCCCGCCGTCTGACGCCCCGGGCACGGGCAAATTTGATAAAGTCGGCACGCAGTGTCTCAAGCATTTCGGCACGGACAAGTCGCATGACGAGCGTGATCTGGAAGAGCGACAGTGACAGCGCGGGCAACACAAGGGCGGAACGGCCGGACGCGGTCAAAAGCCCCGTAGACCACCAGCCAAGCCTCACCACCTCTCCTCGCCCATAACCCGGCAACCAACCGAGGCTGACGGAGAAAACCAGGATGAGAATGATGCCAACAAAGAAACTTGGCAGCGACACACCGACAATAGACGAGAACTGCAGGCTTTCAGCCCACCAGCGTCCGCGCCCAATGGCCGTGAAGACGCCAAGCGGTATACCGATAACCAGCGACAGAATGGTTGCGATGATGACCAGTTCGAAGGTCGCTGGAAACCTTTCCGCAATCAGCGTGATAACGTTCTGCTGGTTGCGCCAGGAAAGTCCGAACTCCCCTTGCGCTGCATTGCCGACAAAGCGGGCATACTGAACGAGAAAACTCTCGTTCAACCCGAGCCGCGCGCGCAACTCGTCGCGTTCGACCTGGGTGGCACTTTCGTTGACCATCAACTCGACGGGGTCGCCAAGGAAACGGAAGATGAGGAAGGCAAAGAATGCAACGGTCAGCATCACGAGAATTGCGTTGCCGATACGTTTGACGAGAAAGGCGATCATGCGCGCAGCGTCCCCGAATGAAAAATGAGGAGGAATGCCCCATCGCCTGACTTGTTCAGGCGATGGGGACGACGCAGCGACTTACATCTGCACAAGCCACAAACGGGGCAGATTGTCGGAGAACAAGGGGAAATCCTTGACCTTCGCGCTTGTCGCCCATGCAAGCGGCTGCTGATGCAACGGGATCATGAGAGCATGATCCTTGGCGATCTTCAGTGACTCCGCCTCCATTGCCAGGCGCTTGGTCTGATCCATTTCAACGGCAGAGGCTTCCGTCACCTTGTCAAATTCCTTGTCGGACCATCCGCCCCAGTTGAAGATGCCGAAAGAGCCTTCTTTCGTATGCAGAACCTGCGATGTGAGGCTGTAGGTGTCGAGCATCGGCAATGTTGCCCAACCCAACGTGTAAACATCGACCTTGCCGGCAGAGCGCTTCGGTGTCTGGACCGCACGCGTTCCCTGATCCAGCTTCGGTTTCAGGCCAACGCGCGACCACATGGAGGCGACAGCCTGGCAGATCTGTTCTTCATTGACGAGGCTGTCAGCACAGTTGAATTCGAATTCGAAACCTTCCGCGCCGGCTTCCTTCAACAGCGCCTTCGCCTTTTCGGGGTCAGCCTTGACAGGCGTATCGAGTGCTGCGTCATAGCCGGGAATTTGCGGCGCGACCAATGCGCCTGCATTTCGGGACTTCCCACGCATCACCCGCTTCTGGATAAGATCGAGGTCGATCGCGAGCTGCATGGCCTGACGGACCCGGAGATCCTTCATCGGATTTGCCGCACCCGACAGCAGCTGGTCGCGCTGACTGAAACCAATCATCACGGTACGCAGATCAGTGCCTTCCAGGATCTTGACTTCGGGAGACGCTGCGAGCCTTGGCAAATCCTGAACTGGCGCCTGATCGGTAAAGTCGATGTCGCCAGCAAGAAGAGCAGCAACCCGCGTCGCAGGTGAGGCAATCGGCGTCAGCTCAATGCGGTCGATATTGTGCTGAGGCTTGTCCCACCAGCCATCAAACTTGACGAAAACCGTCTTGGCATCTGGCTGCCGGCTCTCGACCTTGAATGGCCCTGTACCATTTTCATTATAGGTGGCGTAACCTTCCGTTCCCGAACCGACATCCGTTGGCGCTTCGGCGTTGTTATCCTTCAACCAGCCTGCATCGAAGATGTAGATCGTCGTCAGGTCATTCGGCAGAAGCGGATAGTTGGCAGAGACGTCAATCTCGATCGTATGATCATCGATGACACGCGAACCTTTGTAAGCCGGAATATTGCCACGCAATGGCGACTTGGGGTTGGACGCCCGCAGAAGCGACGCCTGTACGTCTTCGGCCGTAAAGTCAGCACCATTGTGGAACTTGACGCCTTCGCGGAGCTTGAAACGCCATGTCGTCGGGGAAACGATTTCCCAGGACGTTGCAAGCGCTGGCTCGAGTTTGAGATCGCGATTGTAGCGCACCAGCCCCTCATAGGCATGGTTCAGAACACCCAGGGCGAAGCTGTCACCGTAAGAATACGGATCAAGCGAGCTGATATCGCGTGACGCCCCCCATTTGAGCGTCCCAGCCATCACCGGCGCCGTGAAAGCAAGCAGGGCTGCACCTGTCGCCAGAATTTTCGATAATTGCATTATTTGTTCCCCTACGATTGCATGCAATATTTGTGACAAGGCAAAAATGTTGGACGGTCATCCAACGAAATGAACCCAGCGGGTGGCTTTTTGCGCCATTCTATGCGGATTGTTCAAAAGGCTAGATCAACAAGAATACAAAATCAATATAGAATTGCATGCAATTTATTTTATTGGATGTCGTACAATTTTTGTGCAATAGACTTGCAAAAGTGCATTCAAAAGAGAGTGACAGCGATGTCCACGAACATGAGCAGAAGCGATGCGATCTACGCGTCACTTCGACGTGCCATTCTTGAGCAGGCGTTGAAACCGGGTACAAAGCTTCCGGAAGACTCGATCGGCGATACATTCGGTGTCAGCCGAACGAGTGCACGCAACGCGCTTTTGCGACTTGCATCTGATGGTCTTGTTGAGATCAAGCAAAACCGGGGTGCTGCCGTCGCCATGCCAACGCTGGAGGAGGCAGAAGAAGTCTTCGCATTACGCCGTTGCCTCGAACGCGAGGTCATCGAACGGCTGTGCAAACGCATGCCGAGAGACGGCATTGATGCGCTGATCAGCCATGTCCGTGAGGAAGAACGCGCCTTGCAGGCGTCCTCACCACGCTCCATTCGGCTTGCAGGCGAATTTCATATTCTGCTTGGCGAACTGACCGGCTCTAAACTGCTGATCGACTTCATCAGCCAGGTCGTTTCGCGTTCATCGTTGATCCTCGCCCGTTTTGGACGCCCACATTCGGCGGAATGCGGCATTGATGAACATATACAACTGATTGAGGCCTTGAAAAATCAGGATGCCGAAACGGCAATTCGTATCATGGATCATCACCTGCACGCCGTTGAAGACCGCGCGAAGGCTGACGACAAGGACGACGGCCCTGATATCGCAGAAATCCTCAGCCACTACATGACGGCTACCGAATAGCATGCACCAAACGAAGGAAAAGGGCGCTCGCTCCAGGCGTGGCATTGTTACCAGCCCGCACCACCTTGCAAGTGAAGCTGGCGCAAAGGTTTTGCGCCGTGGCGGTACAGCAATTGAGGCCGTGATTGCGGCAGGCGCTGCGCTGACGGTTCTCTATCCGCATTTCTGCGGACTTGGCGGCGACGCCATCTGGATCGTGGCTGACCCGGCAGGCCGGCGCAAGGCGATCATGGGCATCGGTCAGGCAGCAGCCCAATTGCCCGAATTCGACGTCATTCCAACACGCGGTCCGCTTTCGGCGCTAACGACGGCAGCCGTCGTCGATAGCTGGGGGCTTGCGCTCAGCTATTCTCGCGAGAATTGGCAAGGCACCGAAACCCTCACCTCTCTTCTTGATGACGCGATAGAACTGGCAGCGTCGGGTTTCCCGGTCAGCCGCTCTCAACAGCATTGGCATGCCTATCGCAGCGGCGAGATCGAGAATTGGACCAGTGTCGCGACTTCGTTCGTCACTGAGGGGTTGCAGCGCCAGCCGGAGCTTGCGACAGTTCTGGAACAGATTGCCATTCACGGACACCGCGAGTTTTACGACGGAGCGCTTGGGGATCGAATTGCCAAGGAACTGGAGGCGGCGGGAAGCCCAATTCGACGAGGCGATTTGCAAAAAACGGCCGCGGCGATCGAAGATCCGGTTTCCATCACATATCGGGGACTTGAACTGCTGGCACCGCCACCGCCTTCGCAGGGCACAGCGACCCTGGCGATCATGGGAATCCTGTCCAATTTCCGCATGGGCGATCTAGATCCAACGTCTGCAGACTTTTTTCACCTATGCGTCGAGGCGGTGAAGCAGGCTTTTCTTGATCGGGGCATGATCGCCGATCCAAACTTTGTCGCCCAACAATGCGCCGATTGGCTGAGCCCTCCCAATCTGGCCAACAAAGCTGCGGCGATTGATCCCTTGTCGGCAATGCCCTGGCCACATGGTTTCAAGACTGGCGACACCGTCTATCTCGCAGCGGTCGATTCCGAGGGCCGCTCGGCAAGCGTGCTGCAAAGCACCTATTTCGACTGGGGAAGTGGCGTTCTCCTGCCAGATAGCGGTATTCTCTGGCAAAATCGCGGGGCCGCGTTCAGTACGGACCCGGCAAGCCCCAATGTCCTGGCACCCGGCAAGCGACCGTTCTACACACTCAATCCCGGGCTTGGCCTGAAGAATGGGCTTCCTCATCTTCTGTACGGGACACAGGGGGCCGACGGCCAGCCACAGACGCTAGCCGTACTTCTCAGCAGGCTGATCGACCACGGCCTCGATCCACTTGCGGCGCTTTCTGCTCCACGTTTTCTGTTGGGCAGAACATTCTCAGACACCCGCGACAATCTCAAAATCGAAGAGGCGGCGGGGCAGGATGTGCTGACAACGCTTTCTGAACGTGGCCATGAAGTGATTGCCATTCCAGCCCTGAGCCCACTTTCTGGCCAAGCCGGTGTTATCAGGCTGAACGATGATGGTTGGATGGACGGCGCACATGATCCCCGCAGCGATGGCTGCGCTATCGGCGTATAAGGGCTCAGATGCAAGTCGATCTCATCCTTCGCAACATCAGAACCGCGCGACAGCCGGGACTGTCGGACATCGCGATCAGAGACGGCAAGATCGTTGAGATTGGAACCGCAATCCGTTGCGAAGCGGTGCAGGAAGAGGATTTTGACGGTGCCTTCGCTTTTCCCGGCTTTGTCGACAGCCATATCCATCTCGACAAAGCCTGCATTCTTGGACGCTGCACCATCTGCGCGGGGACGCTGGAGGAGGCAGTGCGGGAGACGGCTAGAGCCAAGGCCGATTTTTCTGAGGCAGACGTTTACGAAAGAGCGTCGGCACTTGTTGCCAAAGCAATCACGCACGGCACAAATCGCATGCGAACCTTCGTTGAAATCGATCCTCGCGCCGGAATGCGATCTTTTGAAGCAATAAAGCGGGTCCGCGACGAATACGCCTTCGCCATCGACATTCAGATTTGCGCCTTCGTACAGGAAGGACTGACGCAGGAGCCCGAAACCGAGGCAATGCTCGATGCTGCTTTGGCTGATGGCGCAGATATGATCGGTGGCTGCCCCTATACCGATGTCGATCCGGAAGAACATGTAAGGCGCATCTTTGCACTGGCGCGAAAACATGACGTGGACGTTGATTTCCACCTCGACTTCAGCCTCGACCCGGAAAAAACGCATCTGCCCTCGGTGATCGAAGCGACAGAGGCCAATGGCTATTCAGGCAGAGTGACGATCGGCCACGTCACCAATCTTTCGGCACTCGACACCGAAACGCTCGCGATGATCGGCACAAGGATCGCGGCAGCCGGTATTGCACTGACAGTCTTGCCCGCGACCGATCTCTTCCTCATGGGCCGGCAATTTACCCGCAATGTCCCGCGAGGAATTGCGCCTGGGCATGCCTTGTCCGCACTTGGTGTCCGGACAGCAATCGCGACCAACAATGTTCTCAATCCATTCACGCCGTTCGGCGACGCCTCGCTGGCGCGCATGGCCAATCTCTATGCCAATGTGATGCAGCTTTCCCGTGACGCCGACATCGAGCTTGCTTTCGATATGGTAACCTCGCAGGCAGCGGAAATTCTTGGTGCGCGTTATGATCTGGCAGTCGGCACCTCAGCGGACATCGTCGTCCTCGACGCAACAGATCCCTGCGACGTTATCCGCTGTTCTGCACCTGCACTCGCGGGCTGGAAGGCCGGCAAGAAGACTTTCGTTCGGCCGAAAGCAGCACTTCTCAGATAAGCCAACCAGCAAGTGCCAAGGCAGAACACTGCTGCCCTGGCCACTTGATCGCGGAAGACCGCTTATTCTGCGGCGATTTTGAGTGCAGCCCTCGCGCGCGCTTTGCGCGCAATGCTTTCGGCAAACTTTGGCGTTTCACGATGGTTGTGGTCGCCACCGGCTGCCTGACGGGCTGCTGCTGCCTGTTCAAAGGACTGACCGTGCTGTTCGATGAAGGCCATGAAGGCATCGGTCGGATGGCAGGTCACCTGATTGGTATAACGAGTGCGATTTCCATCGATTGCTTCGGCAATGAGTTCCCAGATAACATTGACCTGTGTGCGCTCACCCGTTGGCGTGAAAACATCGGAAATCGAGTTCATGCGGCAATAGGACGGCGTTGCCTCGTCTGCGACATAGTGCTGGATCACCAGGCCCGTGCCAATTTTCTCGACATTGATGGACATCTTGCGTCCATCGTCCGTGAATGTTGCGCCACACGCAATGTGGTCGGGCTCGCAGCAACGCAGGTATTCGGCTTCCGGAAGATTGAACAGCCAGTCGGCGATATCAATCTGATCGAGAGGAACATCGATATCGTGCGAATAAGCCGATTTAGACAGCAGCTTGTCGGTGAGAACTTTCATGGTCTTTTCCTTTCAATCTGATTTCGGCACCGAAAAGCCAGGACAAACGATCCATCTTCTCAGTGTTCTGGTGAACGTCGTTACGAGCAAACCCGTCGACTGCTCTGGTGTGAAAGGTGCCACCGAGCAGGCGTCGCTTCTATTATACGGATGGGTCGCGATCCTATCCTTAGGTCTTGCTTCGGAATCTGTTCGTTAAAAAGCTCGAAGAGCTCTGACGAAAGATGCCCGCAGGTGACGAAGCAGCGGGCATCATCGCATCAAGAATTACATTGTGCGGACTGCTCACCGCCCATTTGCTTCCCGCCATTTGGCAAAGAGCGAGAGATTGTTCTCCTCCGTCGCCGGATAGAGCCCGATGATGGTGTGCCCTTCCTTGACCCTTTCGACGACGAAATCCTCATAGGCTGTCATTTCGACCGCTTCATCGGCAATCTCGTCGGCGATTTCCGCCGGAATGACGATCACGCTGTCGTCGTCGCCCACCATGATATCGCCCGGAAACACCGCAACATCGCCGCAGCCGATCGGCACGTTGATATCGATCGCTTCATGCAGCGTCAGATTGGTCGGGCTGGATGGCCGGTGATGATACGCGGGTATATCCAGTTCGCCGATCGTCATGGCATCACGAAAACCACCATCGGTGACCACCCCTGCCCCACCGCGCACCATCAGGCGGGTAATGAGAATATCGCCGGCTGAAGCCGCACGGGCATCCTTGCGGCTATCCATGACCAGCACATGGCCTTCCGGGCAGGTTTCGATCGCATGGCGTTGCGGGTGTTTCGGATCACGGAACACCGTCATCGGATTGCGATCCTCCCGCGCCGGCATATAGCGCAAGGTGAAGGCGGGGCCGACCATGTTGCGGCCCTTCGGCCGCACCGGCCGAACGTCCTGGATCGTCTGGTTTTTCAGTCCGCGCTTGTAGAGCGCCGAGCAGAGCGTGGCGACGGATACACCCATCAGCTTGTCACGGGTTTCGGATTTCATCGTTCCTCCTTGATAGGGCAATAGATTCTGTCAGTTGATCGCCGGCTCCGGCACCTTGGCGCCGAACTCAGTCTTCAGAAAATCGAAATCACAGCCTTTGTCGGCTTGCTCGATGTGCTTGGTGAACATGAAGCCATAGCCCCGTTCATAACGAGGCTCGGGCGCCACCCACGCAGCGCGCCGCGCTTCAAGCTCATCGTCCGAAACGAGCATGTTGAGGCTGCGCGCAGGAATATCGAGCTCCACCAAATCGCCGGTTTTCAAGAGCGCCAGGGGACCGCCAACGAAAGCTTCGGGCGAAACATGCAGCACGCAGGCACCGAAACTCGTCCCCGACATGCGGGCGTCAGAGATGCGTACCATGTCGCGCAGACCGAGTTTCAGCAGGGCCTTTGGCATCGGGATCATCCCCCATTCCGGCATGCCGGGACCGCCCTGAGGGCCAGCATTGCGCAACACGAGAACGGTATCCGGCGTCAGCGGATAATCCGGATCGTCGATGATCGTTTTCAGTTCAGAGTAACTGTTTGCCACCAAAGCGGGGCCTTTATGCCGGTGGAATTTCACATCACAGGCCGCAGGCTTTATGACGGCGCCATCAGGGCAAAGATTGCCCTTCAGCACGGCAAGTGAACCCTCGTGATAAACGGGGTTGGAGAGCGGACGGATAACGTCCTCGTTCCAGATTTTTACGTCCTCCAGGCCTTCAACCAACGGCTTGCCAGTGACGCTGATCGCGGTCGGGTCCAGCTTGTCTCCGAGCTGTTTCATCAGAGCGCGCAACCCGCCTGCATAGAAAAAATCCTCCATCAGATAGGTCGTACCGGATGGACGAATATTGGCAATAACCGGGGTGGTGCGGCCGATACGATCGAGATCGTCAAGTTCCAGCGGCACACCGGCCCTGCGCGCCATGGCGATAAGGTGGATGATAGCGTTGGTCGAGCAACCGGTGGCCATCGCCACCGTCACAGCATTGGTGACGGCCGCCGGGGTGATGATTTTTTCCGGTGTCAGGTCCTCCCAAACCATCTCCACAATCCGCCGCCCACAAGTCGCCGACATGCGCTGGTGGTTGGCATCGGCGGCAGGAATGGAGGAGGCACCCGGAAGCGTCAATCCCATGGCCTCCGCAATCGCCGTCATGGTCGAGGCTGTTCCCATTGTCATGCAATGGCCGTAACTGCGGGCAATTCCACCCTCGATGCCTTGCCACTCCTCCTTGGAAATGGTGCCAGCCCGTCGTTCGTCCCAATATTTGAAGCCGTCGGTCCCCGAGCCAAGCGCCTTGCCTGCATAATTGCCGCGCAACATGGGGCCGGCTGGCAGATAGACGAAGGGCAAACCCATGGAGACTGCCCCCATGACAAGCCCGGGCGTCGTCTTGTCACAACCACCCATCAGAACGGCACCGTCGACGGGATGCGAACGCAGCAGTTCCTCAGTCTCCATCGCCAGCATATTGCGATAAAGCATGGTCGTTGGTTTGACGAAATTCTCAGAAAGGGAAAGCGCAGGCAGCTCCATCGGAAAGCCACCAGCCTGCAGCACGCCTCGCTTCACCCATTCCACCCGCTCGCGAAAATGCATGTGGCAGGGCTGCGCATCCGACCAGGTATTGATGATGGCAATGATCGGCCGTCCTTCCCAGTCTTCCGGCGCGTAGCCCATCTGCATGGTTCGCGATCTGTGGCCGAAAGAACGCTGATCGTCCGGCAGCATCCAGCGTGCTGAGCGCAATTCCTCGTAGTTTTTTTTAACTGCCATTCCAAACTCCTGTGCCGAACGGCACTTTTCTGGATCGCGACGATCCACTATTCCGTGAAAGCTTCTTCGCGTTTGCGGCTGATGCTCGGCGAAAGCACGAGAACCAGTACGATGACGGCAAAGATCAACAGCGACAGGCTGAGCGGACTGCGCACGAAGATCGACGGATCACCCTGACTGATCAGCATGGCGCGCCGCAGGTTTTCCTCCAGCATCGGGCCAAGGATGAAACCGAGGAGCAGCGGTGCGGGCTCAAATCGCAACTTGCTCAGTGCAAATCCGATAACGCTGAAAGCCGCCATGACGAACACATCGAAAACGCTGTTGTTGATGCTGTAGGCGCCGATGCAGCAAAAGCCGATAATCGCCGGAAAGAGCAGGTGATAGGGAACGGTCAGCATACGCACCCAAAGCCCGATCAATGGCAGGTTCAGGATGACGAGCATGAGATTACCCGACCACATCGACACGATCATGCCCCAGAACAGATCCGGTTCGTCCGAGATGACATTCGGACCGGGGGTGATGCCTTGGATAATCATTGCACCGACCATCAGCGCCATAACCGGGTTGCCGGGAATGCCGAGCGTCAGCATGGGAATGAAGGACGTCTGAGCACCGGCATTATTTGCCGATTCAGGTGCGGCAACACCTTCGATCGAACCCTTGCCAAATTCGGAACTATTGGGAGACAGACGCTTTTCCATTGCATAGGATGCGAAGGAGGCCAGCATCGCACCGCCGCCAGGCAATATGCCAAGGAACGAGCCGAGTGCAGTACCGCGTAGGACAGGCCCCTTGATGCGGCGGAAATCTTCCCTGGTGAGCATCAAACCCGTCACACGCTTGACGCCAACCGAACGTTCCTGCTCGTTCTCAAGATTGCGCAGGATCTCGCAGATCCCGAAGATGCCCATGCTGACGGCAACGAAATTCAACCCGTCATAGAGTTCGGGAATGTTGAAGACGTAGCGGGGTGCACCGCTTTCCACGTCAGTTCCGACTGTGCCAAGGACCAGACCGAAGACGATCATCGCGAACGCTTTGAGCAGGGAACCGCTCGCAAGTGCGACCGAAGCCACTAGGCCGAGCACCATGAGCGAGAAATATTCCGCAGGCCCGAAATTGAGCGCGACGGCTGCGAGCGGTGGTGCCGCGACAGCAAGGAGAACGGTCGCCACCGTGCCCGCAAAAAAGGAACCAAGGGCTGCTGTCGCGAGTGCGGCGCCTGCACGACCGTTGCGGGCCATTTGATAGCCGTCGATTGCCGTCACGACGGACGAGCTTTCGCCTGGAAGATTGATCAGGATCGCTGTCGTCGACCCACCATATTGCGCGCCATAAAAGATACCGGCCAGCATGATGAGAGCGGATTCCGGTGGAAGACCGAATGTGATTGGCAGAAGCATGGCAATGGTCGCTGTCGGACCAAGTCCTGGCAACACGCCGATTGCGGTACCCAGCAGACAGCCAATAAAGCCATAAAGCAGGTTCATCGGCATGAAGGCAGTCGATGCACCGAGCCAGAGGTTAGAGAAGATATCCATAAATAGTCCAATCCGGTTTCGCGGCTGGCAGGCGAGCGTTAGAAGAAGTCGCCGACGAAGGGCACCCAAGGTCCGAATGCACTGACAGGGAGCGACAGGAGCTTGGTAAACAGAATGACCGAGGCAGCAGCCATGAACAGACCGAGCAGGATGGAGTGACGCCATTTTGCATAACGGCTAGCGGTGGCGACGCCTGCAATCAGGAGAAACATGGTGGGCGCCAGACCAAGCCCGGAGAGTACCAGACCAAATCCGACAGGTGCCAGGATCACGCAGAAATAGGCTTTCCAGTTCCACGCTTCCGGTTCATCGTCTCCCGCATCGACTATCATCGACTGACAGACGATCAGACTGCCGATCACGATCAAAAGCAGGCTCAGCATGATCGGGAAATAACCCGGTCCCATCTGGAAGGAATTGCCGACTTGCAGTTCTCTGCCGAACCAGATGAACAGTAGGCCGACACAGATCATCGTAACGCCGCCGAGAAAGTCGCGGCCGTTCCTTATTTTAAGCATGGCATGATACTCGCGTGTGAAAGATGTGCCGGCCGGAAAATCCGGCCGGCAGATGGTCTCACTGCAGCGGCACGTTGGCGGCTTTGATGACCTCGGCCCACTTGGCCGTTTCCTTGTCGATGAACGCCTGGAACTCAGCGGAGCTATTGCCGACCGGCGTTACACCCATCGCTTCCAGTTTCGATTTCATCGCGGGATCGGCAATGATGGCCTGCACTTCCTTGCTAAGCTTTTCGACGATTTCAGGGGGCGTGCCTGGAGGTGCAAACAGTCCATGCCACGAGGTCGCCTCGAAGCCGGGGATGACACTTGCCATCGTTGGCACGTCCGGCAGAAGGTCTGCTTTTTCGAGGCTTGTCACGGCAAGCGCCTTGACCTTTCCTGCCTTCACCTGCTGCGCCGCTGTCGGGATATTGTCGAACATCATATCGACATGCCCGCCAACGACATCGAGTATAGCCTGGCTGCTGCCCTTATAGGGCACGTGGGTAATCTTGATGTCGGCCTTGGTCGCAAGAAGCTCGCCGGCAAGATGAATGGATGTACCGACCCCTGAAGACGCGTAGGTGTGTTTGCCTGGCTCCGTCTTCAGAAATGCAACCAGCTCTTCTACCGAATTGGCTTTGATCTTGTCCGGGTTGACCACAAGAACGTTTGGCAGGCTGGCAATCAGGGAGATAGGCGCAAAGCCTTTTTCCTTGTCGTAAGGCAGCGTCTTGTAGAGCGTCTGGTTGATGGCGTTGGAACTGACCGTTCCCATACCAATCGTGTAACCATCCGGCTTGGAGCGCGCGAGGTCACCGAGACCGATATTGCCACCTGCGCCCGGTTTGTTTTCAACGATGAAGCGCTGCCCCAGCCTCTTGTCCAGCTCCTCCGCAACGAGGCGACCGAACGTGTCTGTGTTGCCACCTGCGGCGAAAGGAACGATCACCGTTACCGTCTTGGTCGGGTATTCGTCAGCATGGCTTGCCTGCAGAGCGACGGTACATAGTGCGGCCGTCGCCGCAGCGAGCGTCATGAAACGCTTGAGGTTCATGTTATTTCCTCCACTTTTCTGGCCTCCTGCCAGTGATAACGATCCATTCTCCGAAACCCTCCTAACGAAGAAATGGAAGCGCTTTCATTGTATCGTCAAAAAACGCGCCTGCAAGCATTCAACCCATTTTTTAAATACAACAGATTCAATATGTTGAACTACCCGCGACGATTTTTTCCGACCGCCTCTTGATTGATACAAAAATGAAAGCGTAAATCATTTCTGACAGGAGTGATGACAATGTCCGAACACGACAGGAACAAATATGCCTCGGCAACCGGCCCGGTGACGCTTGCCGATATCGCCAAGCTGGCGGGCGTCTCTCCGGTCACAGTATCTCGCGCCATCAACACCCCTGCCTTGGTCAAACCTCGCACGTTGGAAGCAATTGAACGCGTGATCGCCAAAACAGGCTATGTGCCCAATCTGCTGGCTGGCGGCCTCGCCTCCAGAAGAACGCGCCTGATCGCGGCCGTTGTTCCTTCTGTCGCAAGCACCATCTTTGCCGAGACCATCGAAGGCCTCAATGCCGAGCTGGTATCTGCCGGTTACCAGCTTTTGCTCGGGCTCTCCGGTTACGATCCAGGCCGCGAACTGGAACTGACACGTGCAATTCTCGCGCGGCGCCCGGACGGCATCATCCTGACAGGCATCACCCACATGAAAGAAACCCGTGCCATGTTGACCGGTGCGGGGCTGCCAATCGTCGAGATATGGGATTCCACACCCTCACCGCTCGACACAGCCGTTGGTTTCTCGCATTCCGCCGTTGGGGCGCTGGTCGCCGAACATCTTTTGATCAGGGGCTACGATCGCTATGCACAGGTTGGCGCGAACGATCCACGCGCCGTGCAACGCCGAGATGGTTTTGTTAATCGTCTGAAGGGGATTGCAGAAGTCGAGTTGCCGGCTCTGGAGATGAACTCGCCCTCCACGTTCCGGGACGGGCGCATCGCAATGGCGCAGCTTCTTGATCGTGGTGAAGGCTCACTCGGCGTGTTCTGCTCCTCCGACGTCGTGGCCCACGGTGCGCTGGCTGAAGCTCATGCACGCGGCTGCCGAATGCCGGATGACTTGGCTATCATCGGTTTCGGCGATTTCGACTTTGCGCCTTACACCCATCCACCGCTCACGACTGTACGGATCGATCGCCGCGATATTGGCACGAAAGCCGCAAGATCCATCCTGCGCAAGATTGACGGGGACGAGACCGTGGAAGCGATGATCAACATCGACTTCCACATCGTTGCGCGTGGAACGGCCTGACAGGAACGACTTTACGGCCGGACGCCAAATTCGGCCGTCGCCCGTGTCCAATGTGCAGCCTGCTCCGACAAAGTAATGCCCAGACCTGGACGATTTGGGACCAGCATTCGCCCCCCTTGGATCTCCAGCCGCTCATTGAACAGCGGATCGAGCCAGTCAAAGTGCTCCACCCACGGCTCGAGCTCGTAAGCCGCTGCCAGATGGAGATGAATCTCCATCGCAAAATGGGGGGCGAGCTGCAGTTTTTTAGCCTCCGCCAATGCACATATCTTGAGGAACTGCGTAATACCGCCGACGCGCGGTGCGTCCGGCTGAATGAAGTCCACGGCATTGTTCTGGATCAGCGAGATGTGCTCCAGCACACTCGCCAGCATTTCGCCGGTGGCAATCGGCGTATCGAGCTGCGCTGCTAGTGCCGCATGACCTTCGACGTCATAGGCATCGAGCGGCTCCTCGATCCATGTGAGGTTATAAGGCTCCATGAGCCGTCCGAAACGCATGGCGCTGGGACGATCCCATTGCTGGTTGGCATCGACCATCATCGCTGCCCGCCCGCCAATGCGCTCATGAACCGCCGCGACGCGCTTCAGGTCAACGCTCATATCCGGCTGACCAACCTTGATCTTTATGCCGCCGATGCCGGCGGCAATGGAGTGCTCGACATTCTCCAGCACTTCCTCGATCGGCGACGATAGAAAACCGCCGGAGGTGTTGTAGCATCGAACGGAGTCGCGATGCGCGCCCAGCAATTTTGCCAATGGCAGACCGGCACGCTTCGCCTTCAAATCCCACAGTGCCACGTCGAATGCCGCAATCGCCTGCACGGCCAGGCCGCTACGCCCAACCGAAGCGCCCGCCCAACATAGCTTGTTCCAGAGCTTGCCAATATCGTTAGGATCTTCACCAATCAGAACGTTGGCGATTTCCTTTGCATGTTCATATTGTCCAGGCCCGCCGGCACGTTTGGAATAGCTGAAACCGATCCCGCTATGCCCCTGCTTCGTTTCAATCTCCGCAAAGAGAAAAGCCACCTCGGTCAGAGGTTTTTGCCTGCCGGTCAGAACCTTGGCATCACTGATCGGTGTTTTCAAAGGCAGGAAGATCGATGACAGCCTGATCCAGGCAATACTGTCGCTGCCGACGCTTTGCTGCAGATGGTTTGTCTTTGCCGACTGCGTATCCATGTCATCACCTCGCTTCGCTCCCCACTCGGGGATCTCTTTCCTTGACTGATAGCGCCGCGATCAATTTAAGTCCAAGTTGTTTATTGTTGGATATCTATACCGGATTTGAATAGATGCTGGATTTGACACAGGTTCGCTCATTTGTCGTCGTTGCAACGGAACTGAATTTCAGCCGTGCGGCAAAACGCTTGAACATCACCCAGCCGCCACTCAGCCGGCAAATCAAGTTGCTTGAGCAGCAACTTGACGTCACTCTTTTTGAAAGAAGCAGCAGACGCGTGGTCCTGACGCCTGCCGGCATGGCATTTCTGATTGAGGCACAGAAACTTCTCGAGCTCGGCAACTCGGCGATAACGGCAACAAGAAGGATCGCGCGCGGCAACGTCGGTACGGTAAAAATCGCTTTTGTGGGCGCCACCACTTACAGCTTTCTCCCGCGCTTCATTGCTCAGGCCCGCGCCGCAGCCCCCCATATCGATCTTGAACTGGTGCAAATGGAAACGGCCGAACAGCTTCAATCCATCAATTCTGGTGAGGTTGATCTTGGGCTTTCACGCCCACTCAGCGGCAGCCATCATCTCCAGAGCCTGTGTGTCGAGCGAGAGCCCATGATGCTGGCCATCCCACGCGCACATCCGCTTGCAAGCAAACGGCGGCCTTCACTGACATCCCTGAGTGGCGAAGCTTTCATCATGTTTTCGCCGGCAGCGCGATATCTGCATGAGAAGCTGAACAAGGTGATGACGGAAAATGGTATCACACCCCGTATCGTTCAAAGCATGACCCACTCACAGGCCATTCTCTCACTCGTCAGCGCTGGGATCGGCCTGGCGGTGGTCCCCGCGGGCACTCAGAACGCCTGTTTCGACAATATTGTCTTTCGCGCGATGGACATGCGAGAGGAATGCACGGCAGAGCTTCATGCCATCTGGAGCCCAGACAATCGCAATCCCTTGCTACCGGAAATACGTGACATCATCGCATCTCAGATTGATCCCGGCCGGCATCCATAGGCTTCAGTTTCGCAATCGAAAACGCCGCGACCTGCTGGTCGCGGCGTGCACTTTTTGATCTGCTGGAGCTTATTCGCCCGATTGATCCGCTTAGAATTCCTGCCAATCGTTTGACGTGTCGAGCGCGGCGTTGCCCGAGAAGGCAGATGCAACCTTGCGCGCGAGACTACGGGCTGGAGAGGCTGCCGGTGCATCCTGCTGACCTGCCGGACGTACCGCATATTGAGAACGGGTCGAGAGCTTGAACTGCGACAGCAGAGCATTCAGCGCAGCGGCATCGCGTGCGAGGCCGTGGCTTGCTGCCGTGGATTCCTCCACCATGGCAGCGTTCTTCTGCGTGTCCTGATCCATAGCATTGACGGCCGTGTTGATCTGCTGCAGGCCGGACGACTGTTCCTGAGCCGATTCAACGATTGCGTTCACGTGACGGTTGATCTCCTGCACCTCGGCAACAATGCTTTCCAGCGCCACACCGGTTGCCCCGACCAGTTCCACGCCACTCTGGACCTGCTGGTTCGAATTGTTGATCAGTGCCTTGATTTCCTTGGCAGCATTGGCGGAACGCTGGGCAAGCTCCCGAACCTCCTGAGCAACCACGGCAAAGCCTTTTCCAGCATCACCGGCGCGAGCGGCTTCAACGCCGGCATTCAGAGCAAGAAGGTTGGTCTGGAAGGCGATATCGTCGATGACACCGATGATGTTGCTGATCTCACCCGACGACTTCTCGATCTGCTCCATTGCCTTGACGGCATTCTGGACGACCTCGCCGGATTTCTCGGCACCGGCGCGGGTGCGGGTGACGAGCACGCCTGCCTCATGGGCGCGGCGAGCTGCATCCTTGACCGTCGTTGTGATTTCTTCGAGTGCAGCGGCAGTCTCTTCGACAGACGCGGCCTGCTGTTCAGTCCGCTTGGCAAGATCATCGGCAGCGGATCGGATTTCGGACGAACCGGCCTCGATGCTGCGCGCATTTTCGGCAACCTGCTCCAGCGCCCGCTGAAGTTTGCTGGCCGACGCGTTGAAGTCGTTGCGGACGCCATCGAGAACGGCGGTAAACGGCTTCTCGATACGGTAGACGACATTGCCGTCAGAGAGATTGCTCAGGCCTTCCGCAAGGCTTTCGACAGCGAATTTGACTTCCGATGCTTCACGGGCACGCTGCTGTTCGCGCTCGATGCGCTCGCGCTCGGAAAGGCTGCGGTTGTCTTCGGCTTCGCGCTCGAGGCGGCTGCGCTCAAGGGCGTTGGTGCGGAAGATCGCGACAGCTTCGGCCATCTGACCGATTTCATCCTTGCGATCAAGGCCGACCACCTCGGCATCCGTTTCGCCGGCGGCAAGAGACACCATGCGTTCACGCAGGCGCGCCATCGGCGCCGTAATACCCTTGTGGGCAATCGCCATTGCCAGAACGACCGCAAGACCAATGCCGAGGAGCATGCCAACGATCGCATAGAGGATCGTCGTGGAAACCTCGTCAGAAAGCCGCTTTGCACCGCTATTGAGGATTTCTGCCATTGCGCCGTTGTTGGCGCCAAATTTCGGGGAGAGATCGACAATGGCTTGGTCAAGCTTGCTGGAGAGATCCGCAACCTTGACTTCATCGCCTGCCGTGTGCGCCGCAAGAAGGTTTTCCCCAATCGCCTTCAGACCATCGGCACCGGCGATCAATTCATCGATTGCCGCCTTGCGGCTTGGAACGATACCGGGGATTTGCGCGAGCCGGTCGCGGGCTCCGGCAATTTCCTTGGTGAAACGGGCGGAAAGATCCTTGAATGCGGGTGATGCCGGGTCCTGCGCCAACGCACGGCTAAGCCACGTCGTCGCTGTCCACATGCCTGCGGCACCACGCGGACCGAAGGTCGCAGCATTGCTCTCATTTTGCAGGAAGTTGCCATATGCCTGATTTGCAGCACTGAAACTGTGCGTAACATACAGCAGCCCAGCAAGCGAAATCACGCCGAGAATGGCGATTGTCATCAGAAACTTGGTCTTGATCTTTAAATTTTGCAGCATCGGAAAACCTCAGAGCGGCGCTGAAGAGACGGCACGCTTTGCAACACGTCAGGCGGGAAAGGAATGCAGGAACCGCCGCAGCAGGCGGCGCACATCATGCGCGCGAGGGACCGGGATCGATCGATATGTCCTGGCTCGGACGCTAGGAGAATTGTGATAAGAAAATCTTACTTTTATTGCGATGCAACATGGCCTTTTCGAAAAATATCAACCTCTTACAAAATCTTGTAATGCGGCGTTCCGAACTGCTTAACTATGGAGAGAGGTCAGCACACACGTCATGTTGCAGCGCACAATAGACTGCCGTTAATTCCGCCCCGGGCCATGCTCTAGGCTCCCCCTATGCGGGCAGATTGATATGACATCAAAATCATCTTGAAGGGCACTTTTCCGTGGATTTTACACGCCGCAATATTTTCGCGCTATCTGCTGCTGCCGTGGCAACAGGCGTTACAACAAAGCTTGCCTCTGCACAGGCGATGCCGTTCCAACCGAACGCACGTTACCCGGACCCTGCAGTCCAGATTCTTGATCCGAGCTTTGCAAAATACCGCATCAGCTCCAGCACCCTGGAGCAAGTTGCAACAGGCGCACGCTGGCTAGAAGGACCGGTCTGGTTCGGCGATGGTCGCTATCTGCTCGTCAGCGACATCCCCAACAACCGCATCATGAAATATGATGAGGCCAACGAGACCTGGAGCGTGTTCCGCGATAACGCCAACTACACCAATGGTCATACCCGCGACAAGCAAGGTCGCCTCGTGTCCTGCGAGCATCTGACCCGTCGCGTGACGCGCACGGAATACGATGGTTCCATCACGGTGCTGGCCGACAACTTCAACGGCAAGAAGCTGAATTCACCGAATGACATCATTTGCAAATCGGACGGTTCGCTTTGGTTCACCGATCCCCCCTTTGGCATCGGTGGTGAATGGGAAGGCGAAAAGGCGACGCCTGAGCTACCACATTCCGTTTATCGCATTTCGCCGGAAGGCAAACTGGATCTCGTCACCGATCAGTTGAAAGGCCCCAACGGCCTAGCGTTTTCGCCGGATGAAAAGAAGCTCTACATCGTCGAAGGCCGTGCAGCTCCGCATCGCATCATCTGGTCTTATGACGTCGGCAAGGATGGCGTGGAACTGTCAAACAAGACAGCTCTGGTTACGGCTGATGACAATGGCGGCCTTGATGGCATCAAGGTCGATATCGACGGCAACATCTGGTGCGGCTGGGGAACCAATGGTGCGCCCGGTGCAAAGCCGGAAGACCTTGATGGCGTCAAGGTCTTCAACCCTGAAGGCAAGGCGATCGGCTTCATCAAGCTGCCGGAACGTTGCCCGAACCTCGTCTTTGGCGGTGCAAAGAAGAACCGTCTTTACATGGCGAGCAGCCACTCGGTCTATGCACTCTACGTCGAGACCCGCGGCGCTGTCTGACAGCACGCCTGCCCATTAGAATAAGAAGGGCCGGTCCTGGCAAAGGACCGACCCTTCTCACGTATCGACACGGCGCCGACAGAAAGCCTGAACTAAATCGCGACTTCCCTTCGTTCTCTCGACGCGACGAACGCGGCCTCTATGCAGGCAACAACATGCAGGCCATCCTGTCCGGTAACTGACAGCATCTTTCTATCTTTCACAGCGCCCAAAAAATCTTCCCATTGACGAACCAGAGCTCTGGCGCCGCCATTTTCTTCCAGAGCGTTTTCCAGCATGCGCCATTTATTGCCTTGTCCAAGCGAAACCCCCTTGAAGAAGTCGACGACAATCACGCCGTTTTCACAGATCAGTTCGTCCCCGGAAATGAAGGCGCCATTGCTGAAGCCGATGCTCGTCAACTGTCCGGCAGCCGCTCCGCCGAAATTGAGCAGCAGGAGCGCCGCGTCATCAGCCGCTTGCTGGTGAAAGGCGGTGGTCGAGATCGCGTTGACATGAGTGGCGGGGGTTGGTGCGAAAGCCAACAATCTGTCGAGCGCATGAATTCCCGCAGTAAACAGCATGCCACCACCCATTTCCGGTGAAAGATGCCATTGCCGGCGGTTTTCCTCCATCCAGAACTTGATCATGCGGCTGTGGCCAAATCGCATTGCACCCAGGCCATTTTCTTCCATTGCGCGTTTCGCAGTCAGGAACGGCAAGGTGAAGCGCATCGTGTGACCGGGCATCAAAATAACCCCGGCCCTGTCGGCCGCCTCGATGATCCTGACACAATCGACCACATTCGGGGCCAACGGCTTTTCCACCATGAGATGCTTGCCCGCATCTGCTGCCGCAATCGCGACCTCGGCATGAAGATGATGCGGCAACGAAATGACAACAGCATCGACATCCGGATCGGCCAGCAGATCGCGCCAGTCGAGATAGGCCTTGCCGCCGAACTCTGCCGTAAATGCAGCAAGTCCTTCAGGGTCATTACGGCAAGACGCGACCAGCCGGACACCGGACAGGTGTTTCAAGGCACGCGCATGTTCTGCGCCGAAGTGACCGGCACCGATAATTCCAACCTGCAGCATCTTACTTTTCCCTGCCTGCAGACGCGTAGCATCTGTCGATAATGTCCATCGCGCGCCAGTGGCGCGCGAGCGTTACAGCCGGCTCGCCGCCATCGCGTAACCGCTCGATCGTTTTCGCCATCATGGCGTCGTAACGTCTGGCAACCGGCGTTGCTTGAACTTCGCGGACGCAACCGTCATCCAGCGTGACGATCTCCAGCACATCACCGCGATCACAAAGGCTCGCATTGCGCGTTGAAACACGCCATTCGAAAATCCCCCTGCTCATTGACGCAAAGGTGTATCCGGCTTCGACCATGCCGATGCTGCCATCTTCGGCACGCAGGATCACCACGGCATAGTCTTCGACCGCTGTCCCGTGCATTTTGGGTCCGAAAGACGCACTCACGACGTCGATTTTCTGATTGCCCACCACATCGATGAACGCGTTGACACCGTGGACACCGAGATTTCGCAATGCCCCGCCGCCACTGATCGCCTCGTCCAGTACCCATGCACAACCGTCGTCGACATATCGCTGAGGAGGACCGTTGATCAGGCGGAAATGGGAATGGGAAACCGGTCCAAGTCGCCCGTCTTCCTTCAGCTTTCGGAACTCTTCAAGAAGCGGGCTGTAGCTGTGCGCCAGCGCGACAGCGACAAAAGCGCCAGTCTCCTCCGCCAGATCGACAATCGGTTTCAAAACCTGTCCCGAAACGCCAACAGGTTTTTCAATCAGGATCGGCATTTTGATGGCAATCATTTGCCGGGCAAGATCTGCCATTTCGAAAGGCTTGCCCATGACGACAGCCAGATCGGGTTCCTGTTGCAGCGCCTCTTCAATGCTGCTGACGACCTTTGCACCGTAGGTATCCGCAAATCTCTCCGCTTTCGCAACGTCCGCATCCCATGCCGTCAAAATCTCCGCACCGGATGCCCGCGCAGATTCCGCATGCATCGCTGCATGCCAATGTCCCACCCCAAAGAAGGCCAGCTTCATCGTTCCGTCCAATTTGCTGTTGATATCTGTCGTTCAGATTGATTGTTATCGTCTGCCAAGACCCGTTTCAGACGTTGACAACAAAGACTTCTGCGCGCGCATTGCCTGTACAATCCTCACCGCCGACGATCAGCATTCCGTCGGGCACGGAAAAAGAAATGCCGTAAGCGAGGCCATGCGGGAGTTTTCCAACTTCACGCCAGTCCTTGCCGTCAAATGCGTAGATTTCGTCACGCCAGCTTTTGGTGAGGCCTTCATGCGCATACCAGTTGCCGGCATCGGCGTTTACGCGAGCGCCCTTGAAGTTGACGCCACCGGCAACCAGAATCTGCTTTCCGACATAACCGGCAAAAGCGCCGCCCAATCCCTCCTGCACCTCGTCCGAGGCTGGCTTCGGCAGATCTGTCAGTTGTCGCCAGTCGCACAGGTTTTCTTTGAAACACACGCTCTTGACCGCTGCCGTTCGCAAACCCGGTTTCACCTCGCCGCTGACGAGGATAAAATCATCCTGCCCGATCGTCACCGCTGCGCTGTCGCAGTTCGGCGGAAACGGATTTTGCCCAAGCAAACCCCAGCAATTCGTCCTGGGATCATAGGAAAGCACGTCACCGTTCCAGCGATACTCGTCCGGCGCCATGCTCATGTAGCTGCGTACAAGTCGATCAAATTCCAGCGGGTTCGTGTCCTTGTCCAGAACCGAGAGGTCAGCGAGATATCGGTCGAAAAGCTGCTTGTTGTATCCGCCGACAATGGCAATGCGGCCGTCAGACAGTGATAGCGCTTTTGCACCAGATAGACCGACCGGTGTGCGCGTTTCCACTCTGCTCCAGCTATCGTCTGCAGGGTCGTAGATATGAACGCAGTCGAAGATGATTGCGGACTTGGCGCCCGGCGTCTCCTTTCCATTGCCGCTGAATACGAAAATCCTGCCGCCACTTGCCGCAGCAGCCGCACCGTTTGTCGGCGCACCGGGAAAGGGGGCTCGCCCTTTCCACCCTGCTTCAGGATTTTTCAGATCAAGTGAATAGAGATCTCGACCTGCTGAACCAAGACCGACATAGGCGACGTCGTCAAACTGAACACCAATTCCACCTTTGACCGCCACGGGTAGATCCGGCCATTTCCCTGAAGTGTGCGACGCGGTCAGTTGTGGGGTTTCTTCCGGCGCGGATTTCGTATCCGGTAACACTGCTCTCATCGCGTCCTCTTGCTGCTGCTTTGCTTCAAATATCGATTTGCCACGGTGGAAATCACTCAGATCCCAACCGCACTCGAGGAAGCCCCTTGGGATAGAGGTTTCGCTCCGCCGACAATAGAGACCCAATATCCTGTTGACAGATATCCTACAAGTGGATAATTAACGAGCAACGGGTAGGTTTCAGCCGAAGCCAACCAACCCTGGAGACAGACGATGAGCCTGAAAACGATAAAGCCCCTGCAGAAAGCGCCGCTGTTGCACGTATCGGTGCAGGAGAGCCTTCGGAGCTATATCGACGACAACAATCTGAAAGCCGGCTCTCCACTGCCTCCTGAAGGCGAACTTGCACAACAACTGGGAGTCAGCCGCAACTCCGTCCGAGAAGGCATCAAGGCGCTTGAATCTGTCGGCGTGCTTGAATCGCGCCGGGGTATTGGCGTCTTCGTGAAGGCGTTTTCATTCGAGCCATTGCTCGACAATCTTGCCTACGGCCTCGGTAGCGCCCTGCAGCAGATTGAAGAAGTCATCATCATTCGCAGAACCCTTGAGGTCGGACTGATCGAGAAGACTTTAGCCAGCATCACACCCCGTGACATCCAGGAACTGCGCGATGCGCTCGACAGGATGCGTGAGCGGGCAGAAAAGGGCGAAAGCTTCCCCGATGAGGATAGGCTCTTCCACCAACTGTTATTTCGCTGCCAGGAAAATGAAATCCTGTTGCGGCTGCTCGAAGTCTTCTGGCTCGCTTTCTACAAGGCATCCGACTTCGTGAACCTGAGCAACGCCGACCCAATGCAAACTTGGCGCGAGCACGCGGCAATCGTCGACGCCATAGAGGCTGGCGACATCAAGGCGGCCAAGGAGCAGCTCGATAAACACTACGACGGTATCGAACGCGTCATCCGACACAACAAGACGCCGCCGACTGGAAAATGACATCCGGACTTCAATACCAAAAAAAAGGGGAACCAATGACAACGTTTGCAATTTCACGCCGCGCCCTTTGCCTTGTGGCAGGAGCACTTGCCTCAACCTACTTGATTGGCAGCACGGGTGCGCTGGCGCAATCGGCCACGACAAATCCGGATGCAACGATCCAGGTTGCAATTGCTTACGGTTTGTCTGGAACGTTCGATCCCTTGAATGCGTCGGGTGCCGTCACACAGGCAGCAAACTGGCATGTCTTTGAAGGTCTGGTCGATCTTGATCCTGTAACACGCAAACCCTACGCGGCTCTGGCTGCTGAAATGCCAACCAGCCAGGATGGATTGACCTACACCATCAAGCTGCGCAAAGACGCTGTTTTCCATAACGGCGCCCCTGTCACGGCAGATGACGTGGTTTTTTCGTTCACACGTGTTCTGGACCCCGCGTCGAAATCGCTGTTCCGCTCTTTCGTATCCTTCATCGACAAGGTCGAAGTCGTCTCTGCGGATACGGTGAAGATCACGACCAAATTCCCGTTCTCGCTGTTCAACGAGCGGCTGGGTTCGGTGAAGATCGTACCGAAGGCTGCTGTGGAAGCGGACGCGGACGGGTTTGGCAAGCTGCCCATCGGGTCCGGCCCTTACAAGCTGGTCTCAGCCGTCCCTGAAGCGCAGATCGTGTTCACCCGCAATGATGCCTATACCGGCCCTCGCCCGGCTCTTGCCAAGGAGATGGTCTGGAACCTGATCGCTGATCCGACCGCACGCGTTAACGCCCTGACCTCCGGCACCGTTATAGCCATGGAAGATGTGCCCTATGTCGACGCCGATGCAGTGGCCGCAGCGGCAACGCTCGAAAAGACCCAGTCTTTCGGACTGCTGTTTGCCATGTTCAACACGGCCGCCAAACCCTTCGACGATGTACGTGTCCGCCAGGCATTCTTCTATGCGCTCAACATGGACAAGATCATCGGCACGGGTATGCTTGACAATGCGACTGCAGCAACATCGTTCCTGCCGAAAACGCATCCGAACTACCACCAGGCTTCGACCGTCTACACCTATGATCCTGATAAGGCCAAGTCTTTGCTGGCTGAAGCCGGCACGCCGAAACTAGACATCACACTGATGAGCACGGACCATGGCTGGGTCAAGGACGTGGCGCCGATCATCAAGGAGTCGCTTGACGCGGTCGGGTTCAACACCACGCTCGATATCGGCCAGTCCGGTGGCCAGTACACCAAAGTCGATGCCGGCAAGATGCAGGTCATGATCGCGCCTGGCGACCCCTCGGTCTTTGGCAACGATCCTGATATTCTAATGCAATGGTGGTATGGCGACAATATCTGGCCGACCAAGCGCTTCCAGTGGTCCGCAAGCGCCAAGTACGGCGAACTGACTGGTCTCCTGAATGAAGCACAGCGGCTGACCGGGACCGATCAGCAAGAAAAATGGAACAAGGCGTTCGACCTTCTTTCTGAAGAGGTCCCGCTTTACCCACTCTTCCATCGCCAGTTGCCAACCGCATGGGACGCCGAGCAATTGGAAGGCTTTGCACCGGTGCCGACGACCGGCCTTTCCTTCCTTGGCGTTGGCGTCAAGCAATAATCCGGCACGTTCAGGCGCTGGAAAACCCGGCGCCTGAATTGCCAACTCTTCGACATAGGGCGGGCGCTTGGCCCGGCATCGGCAGTGTTGCTGCGGTGATCTCTATTGTCTTTTGCGAAGGAGCTAGTTTGGCATGTCAAAAGTGCTGAGCCTTATCGGTCGCCGTCTCGTGCAATTGCCGATCATGATCCTCGGGATCACATTTCTCGTGTTTTTCATCATGTCGTTTTCGAAGGTGGACCCAGCCATCACCGCATTAGGTGAAGGCGCCTCCCTGGAAGCGCGGCTTGAGTATCGTGCCGCCCATGGTCTTGATGATCCTCTGCCCACCCGCTACGTGACCTTTCTGACCGGACTGGCGAAACTCGATCTGGGGACATATTCGGCCCGCCAACTGCCTGTCATCGACGAGATCGCCCGTGCTTTCCCCGTCACGCTGCAATTGACGTTTCTTGGCCTCATCATCGCCGTCGGCTTCGCACTGATGCTCGGCATCGTTGCGGCGGTCTATCGCGATCGCTGGCCCGATCAGGCCATTCGCCTGCTGTCGATCGCGTCGCTGTCTACCCCATCTTTCTGGTTGGCGATCCTCCTGATCCAGGTGCTCGGCCACAAGGTTGGATTGTTCTCGATCTTCCCGGTCGCCGGAAAGCTACCAGCTATGACGGACAATTTTGGTGGCTGGTTATTACGCATGTTTTTGCCAGCCTTTGCCTTGGCCATGCCGGTCATCGGCCAACTCTCGCGTGTCGTGCGCACATCGATGGTCGAAGAACTCGACCGTGACTATGTTCGCACTGCTCTTGGCGCCGGGATACCGCGGCGCGTCGTGGTGGCACGCAATGTCCTGCGCAACGCCCTGATCACACCGATTACCGTGCTTGGCCTGCGCATCGGCTACCTTCTAGGAGGTGCCGTCGTCATCGAAATCATATTCAACATCAATGGCATGGGCATGCTCATCATGAATGGCGTGACCAATAACGAACCCAATCTCGTGCAAGGCGTAACGTTAACCGTAGCGCTCGCCTTTGTGGTGATCAATGTCGCTGTCGACCTGCTTTATGTGTTGGTCAACCCGCGTATCAGGACGGTTTGAAGTGCTTAGAATTCAACTCACAGAAAGGCTTTCGACACCCGGCTCGCGCCTGTCGGGCCTGCGCCAGCTCCCGGCTGCCTCAAAAATCGCTTTGGCCATCCTGCTGTTCATCTTTCTGATGGCGGCTCTGGCCCCCCTGGTCGCCACACACGATCCGCTGGCAACCGGACTGACACGTGGCCCTTCCGCCCCAGACGCAACCTACTGGTTTGGCACCGACCGGCAGGGCCGAGACGTATTCTCCCGACTGCTTTATGGCGCAAGCTATTCTCTGATCATCGGCATCGGAGCGACAGTGGTCGCGCTGCTAGTGGCATCTGTTCTCGGCGCAATCGCGGCCACCGCAAGCTGGTGGGTAAAGGAGGCGCTGATGCGCGTCCTGGACATGATCATGTCGTTCCCCGGAATTGCATTGGCCGTCGTTTTCGTCACCGTCTTTGGGCAATCTCTTCCGGTTCTGATCCTGACGATCGCATTCCTCTACACCCCGCAGCTAACGCGCGTCATCCGCGCCAATATTATCGGCCAATACGGTGAGGACTATGTGGCCGCAGTGCGGGTCATGGGCGCATCGACGCCACGTATTCTCATCAAGCACGTCGCCCGCAATTGTCTGGCCCCTATCCTGGTCTTTGCGACCGTACTTGTCGCCGACGCAATCGTGTTCGAAGCTTCGCTCTCCTTCATCCAGGCCGGTGTCCCAGATCCGGAGCCCTCCTGGGGCAACGTGATGGCGGCAGGCCGCCAACTCGTGATGTCGGGAGCCTGGTGGCCGACCTTCTTCGCCGGCGCACTTATTACCGTGACTGTTCTGGCCCTCAATATTCTGGCAGAAGGCATGACCGATGCCATGGCGGCACCGCGCGCCCGCTCGAAAGTGAATGCAGCAACAGTTGCTGCTGCCACAGACAACTTTCAGGCACAGCAACCCGACCGCACCCATTCTTCATCCTCGTTCAACGAGCCTGCCTCTCTACAGCAACGTCTTGACGCTTTACGCACAGTCGAACGCGCCCGTAGCGATCGCCCGCATTTTGAAGGCGAACAACAGCCATTGCTCGAGGTGAAAAATCTCAGCATCGCCTTCCCACGGCATGGCAATGTCGATGTGGTGGACAACGTTTCCTTCTCCGTGCGGCCTGGCGAAACGCTCGCTCTCGTCGGTGAATCGGGCTGCGGCAAGTCCATCACGTCGCTCGCCATCATGGGCTTGCTGGACCCCAAGGCACGCATCCGAGGCGAAATCCTCTTTGAAGGTCGCAATCTCCTGACAATGACGGAGCGTGAACGCAATGCCCTGCGTGGCAAAGGTATTGCAATGATCTACCAGGATGCGCTGTCGTCGCTCAATCCAGCGATGCTGATCCGCTCTCAGATGAAGCAGCTCACGGTGCGAGGCGGCACCCGCAGTGCCAAAGACCTGCTCGAACTCGTCGGCCTCGATCCGGAACGCACGCTGAATTCCTACCCGCACGAACTTTCCGGCGGCCAACGGCAGCGCGTGTTGATCGCCATGGCACTGACCCGAGATCCAAAACTGGTCATTGCCGACGAGCCGACGACCGCACTCGACGTAACCGTGCAGAAGCAGGTTATCGAGCTTCTCGACAAGCTACGCCGAGAGTTGGGCTTTGCCATGGTGTTCGTGTCGCACGATCTGGCTCTGGTCGCGGAGATTTCCCACCGTATCGCAGTAATGTATGCCGGCCAGATGGTTGAGCAAGGCCCAAGCCGCGACGTGCTCGCGCAGCCGGTTCATGAATATACCCGTGGTCTGCTGGGCGCTGTGTTGAGCATCGAAGCCGGTGCTGAGAGACTTCACCAGATACGCGGCACTGTCCCTTCTCCCAGTGAATTTCCGCCCGGTAACCGGTTTGCTCCGCGTTCGTCAAATCCGTTGCGCAACGCCGGTGTGATCACTGTCATGAAACAGGTTGGCCAGACCGGACACTTTTATGCCGCCCATCCAGATGATGACCCGATCGCACCGAAGGAGGACGTCGCATGAGTATCCAATCCCTCTCACAAGGTGCGGTAAAACCGGTCATCGAATTGCGCGATGTCTGTGTCGACTTCGGAGTCCGGGCCACAACATTCTCCAAGCCCGTTTTTGTTCGTGCGGTCGATCATGTGTCTTTCGCCGTATACAAGGGGCGGACCCTCGGCATCGTCGGCGAATCCGGTTCTGGCAAATCGACCGCGTCCAAAGTGCTGATCGGCCTTCAACAGCCGAGTTCGGGTGAGGTTTTATTTGACGGCCAACCGGTCCGTCGCTTCGATGCCGCCACTCGTCGACGTATGGGACGTCTTGTTTCTGTCGTGTTTCAGGACCCAGCGACCGCCCTCAACGCACGAATGCTGGTGCGCGACGCGCTGACAGACCCACTTGAGGTCCATGGTATCGGCAATGCAGCGAGCCGTCGCTCCCGAGTATCGGAGCTTGTATCGCTGGTTGGCCTGCCGCAGTCGGTGCTGGATGCCATCCCCGCTCAGCTTTCGGGCGGACAACGCCAGCGTGTCGCCATCGCCAGGGCACTTTCGCTTGAGCCGCAGATCATTGTTGCCGACGAACCAACCTCGGCTCTCGACGTCTCGGTACGTGCGCAGATCCTGAACCTTCTACAGGATCTGAAGCGAGAGCTCGGACTGGGTATGGTTTTCATATCGCACGACATTCAAACAGTGCGCCACATCTCGGATGAAATCGCCGTGATGCGCAATGGCAAGATCGTGGAATTCGGTCCCAGCAATCAGGTCCTGGACACTCCAAGCCAAGCCTACACGAAAACGCTTCTGGAGGCCGCACCCAGCCTGCTGCATGCGCCCCTCAGTGCTCCCACTCCTCTTTAACCACACAAAATCTGGATCACCATGACCCATACATCCTTCCACGGAATCATTCCTCCGATTGTCACCCCTCTGAATGCCGACGGCAGCGTGAACTATGCCGATCTGGAGAAATTGGTCGAGCATCTGATCGCCGCTGGCGTGAACGGCCTTTTCCCGCTCGGTTCGACCGGTCAGGTTGCCTATCTGACGGATGCCGATCGCATCGCTATCGTCGAAGCCGTCTGCCGTACGACGGCCGGTCGCGTTCCAGTGATCGCTGGCGCCATAGATCTGACCGCCGCGCGTGTGGCCGAAAGCGCGCGCAAATTGCTGGATGCCGGTGCTGATGCAATCGTCGCGACGGCGCCAATCTATGCCATCAGTGACGAGGGCGAGATCGCGGATCATTTTAGAGCCATCCGTTCAGCCATCGACGCCCCTCTTTTCGCCTACGACATTCCTGTGCGCGTCCACCGCAAGCTTTCCCAGAAGCTTCTGGTCGATCTCGGCACCGAAGGCGTTCTGGTCGGCGTGAAGGATTCCTCCGGCGACGACGTCGGTTTCCGTCGCCTGATTGCCATGAACGAAGCCGCAGGACACCCGCTTGCACTATTCACCGGTCATGAGGTCGTCGTTGATGCAATGGCACTGGTTGGCGCTGACGGTGCCGTTCCGGGTCTCGCCAATGTTGACGCTGCCGCCTATGTCCGCCTGTGGAACGCGGCCAAGTCCGGTGACGTCAAGGCTGCAATCGCCGAACAGGAATACCTCAACCGGCTGTTTGAAATCGTCTTTTGCCCGACAGGACGCTCCGGTGACGCAGCAGGCGTAGGCGCATTCAAGGCAGCGATGGCGGCTATCGGGCTGCTTTCAACGCCAACAATGACCGCGCCGATCAAGCCACTCGACGCGCCTGTTCTTGCCCGTATCAACACAATTCTGAAAGACGTCGGCCTGCTGAAATAAGCAGCAAGACCATACGGGCGCGACACGGTTCGCGCCCGTCCGCTGACTTGAGATCGACAGGTACCTCGAAATGAACATGAACATCTTGGAACGAATGCGTGGTGGACTGGTAGCATCCTGCCAGCCGGTTGATGATGGCCCAATGGACCGGCCGGAAATCGTCGCGGCCATGGCCAGGGCTGCAGTTGCCGGAGGTGCCGTCGCATTGCGGATCGAGGGTGTCGACAATCTCCGTGCCGTGCGTCCGGTTGTCGATGTACCTGTCATCGCCATTGTCAAAACTGACCTGCCCGACAGCCCTGTACGCATCACCGTGACGAAAGCCGACGCGCTCGCACTTGTCGAAGCGGGAGCCGATATCATTGCCTATGACGCCACGCCGCGACAGCGTACCGACAGCCGCGAACAGGTTCTCGCGGCGATCCTTTCAGCGGGACGCCTCGCCATGGCAGATTGCGCTACGCTCGAAGATGGACAGAGAGCTCTTGCCGCAGGCGCTTCCATCCTCGGGACCACATTGTCAGGCTACACGGCTGAAACCCAAAACCTCAACGAAGGCCCCGATCTCGACCTGATCGGCGCCTTCAAGACCCTTGGATCCGGTTTCGTCATGGCCGAGGGCCGTATCAACTCTCCCGGTCTTGCCGCTCTCGCAATGCAGGCCGGAGCCGATGCGGTAACGGTCGGAAGCGCTCTGACAAGGCTTGAGGTCGTCACGGGTTGGTTCGCGGATGCTGTGCGGGTAACGCCATGATCGAAGGATACGCTATTGACCTCGGCGGCACCAAAACCGCCGTTGCACGTGTCATCGCCGGCCGGGTCGACGCACGTTTGCAGGCACCGACGAATGGTGATGCAACCATCAGCCAACAGATCGATATGATGGCTGAACTGCTAGGCAAACTGGGTTTCCAAACTGGAGACAAGCTTGGCGTTGCAGTCGCTGGACGTGTCGATGCTGCGGGACGTTGGCAGGCTGTCAATGCTCGAACACTGTCGCAGATTGGCGGCGAAAACCTGCTTGAAAGCTTGCGTCACAGGTTCGGAAACAATGTCAGCGTCATGAATGATGCCGCGGCGGCGGCCTTGGCGGAGGCAAAACTGGGAGCCGGCAAGGGTGTCGATCATTTTGCCTATCTCACCGTATCCACCGGCGTCGGCGGCGGTATCGTTCTCAATGGTCGTCCGGTTCAAAGCACGAATGGATTGGCTGGGCATCTTGGCTTTGTGTCGAGCCCGCTTGGAAGGGACGTTTGCGGCTCGGGCCGTACGGGAACGGTGGAGTCGACCGCGTCAGGCCGCGCCATTGCACGTGCTGCCGAAACGGCGGATGCGAAGGCCGCATTTGAAGCCGACACTCCTCTCGCGCGTGCAGCCATTGATCGCTCTGCGGGAGCCATCGCAAGGCTTTGTGCCGACCTGAACGCGATTTTCGGACTTGATCGCGTTGCACTCGGCGGAAGTGTCGGGCTTGCTCCGGGATATTTGCAACGTGTCCTGTCAAATCTGGAAACGGAGCCGGAGCTATTCCGCGTCGCTGTCGTGCCAGCCGCACTTGGCCATGACAGTGCGCTTCTCGGCGTCCTTTTGACCCAAGGAGAAAAAGAGTGAAAGTTCTCATTTGTCCGAACCGCGATGCGGCGATAAACCGCGCAGCCGACGTGATTTCGGCACATGTTGCCGCGCACCCAGAAGCCGTACTCGGGCTTGCAACCGGTGGCACCATGCTCCCGCTCTACCAGCGTCTCGTTGACCTCCATCGCGACGGACGCCTGTCCTTTGCCGAGGTCACGACATTCAACCTCGATGAATATGTCGGGATAGCACCTGAACACGCCTGCTCCTACCATAGCTATATGAGCGAGGCGCTTTTCAACCAAATCGACATTGATGAAACTCGCACTCATCTGCCGCACGGTAAACCGGAGTGCGTAAACACCGAAGCCAAGGAATACGAGGAACGCATCAGCGCAGTCGGTGGCATTACCCTGCAACTCCTGGGCATCGGTCAGAACGGGCATATCGGCTTCAACGAACCCACATCGTCGTTGGGTTCGCGCACGCGCGTTAAAACACTGACTGAAAACACCAGAAACGCAAACAGGCAGTATTTTTCAGCAGACGAAGAGACGCCCCGTTACGCGATCACGATGGGAATCGGTACCATTCTCGATGCGCAGAAATGCCTTTTGCTCGCCACTGGCGTTGAAAAAGCGCAAGCTGTCGCGGATATGGTCGAGGGTCCACTTTCAGCGATCTGCCCCGCATCGGCCCTTCAGCTACATCCTCACACAACAGTCATTCTGGATGTCGCGGCGTCTTCAAAACTGCGCCTGACAGATTATTATCATCACGTGCATCCCAACGGGGAGGCTACACGCTTTGACTGACATGCTCATCCTCTGCGACCGCCTTTATGACGGTGTTTCGCCGTCATTTCTTGGCAATCAGACGATTGTTGTTCGTGATAGCCAAATCAAATCGGTCAAAGCAACCTCAGACGAGGACCGCTTGACAGGCAACGCCGTCAGGGTCGCTGTTGCAAGTCCCGGCATGATCGACATCCAGATAAACGGCGCAGCGGATACACAGTTCAATTTCTCGCCATCGCCGGAAGCATTGGCAACAATTGCCTGGGGCGCTCGTCAGGGCGGAACCGCTTCCATTCTTCCTACATTCATCACCGCGCATGGCCAGTCCTATCTCAATGCGATCGACGCTGTGAGAAAGGCGATTTCCTCAGACGTTCCCGGCCTGATCGGCATCCATCTTGAAGGGCCTTTTCTTTCGCCAGCAAGACCGGGCATTCACGACCCCTCGGCGATACGGCCGCTTGAGGAAGAGGATGTCTTCGCCCTGGAGCAGCAGGCCCGAGATTTTCCGGGTGTTATTCTTTTGACACTTGCGCCGGAGTGCCAAAACGCAAGTCATCTCGAGCGTCTCGCTGCGAGCGGCATTATCCTTTTTGCGGGGCATTCGGAAGCAACGCAGGCCGATCTGACAAAAATCAGCGGCGCTACTCATCTCTGGAATGCAATGCCTGCGCCAGCCAGTCGCGTGTCCGGCATCGTATCAGAGGTCCTGGGTGGCAATCGGCTGTTCGCCGGCATCATAGCGGACGGCTTCCACGTCGGCGAGCAAGCCCTGACAATGTCCGTGCGTTCCGCCGCTGACCGGCTTTGCCTGGTGACGGATGCGATGATGACTTTGTCAGGCACATCGTCCGGATTCGATCTGGATGGTCGACGTATCTCCCTCGCTGATGGTCGTCTCACAAGCGCAGACGGCACCCTGGCGGGTGCCCATATTGCCATGGATACATCGCTCCAGACCTTGATCAGGCTCACAGGTGTTGATGCGGTGACAGCCTTGCAGATGGCGACGGTCAATCCGGCGCGAGCGCTTGGCCTCGAGGAGAGGTTCGGCCGTATTGCCTCAGGATATTCGGCAAACCTCAGCCTTTTTGACGAACACCTCAATGCAACCGGCGTGGTGACGCAAGGCAATCTCCTGATGCGGAATGAGGCGACCTGAAATCCTGACAGCTCTCAAAGCGTATCAAACGGTTTTCCTGCCATCGGAGCCGTTTTCGTGAACAGCAGATCCTGATCCTGCCACTGCTCTTCGAAACTTGCGATGGAGCGCGCGCTCATATCAGGATCGAGCGCTCCCAGTTCCGCCGAGATTGCTTCAACCAGGCTGATGCCGGGAATGATCGTTGTGTAGAAGGATGTACTTTCCGCCGGCGCCAGGAGAACATAGTCGCCGTTTTCAGTCAGCGCATCGACGGCTGCATCGGTGATGATGCAGGTGGTTGCTCCCCTCGCCTTCGCCTGGCGAGCCGCCCGGATGGCAGAATTGTAGAGCCTCCAGAAGGTCACAATGATGACGACGTCGCCCTCTTTGACGTCGCCCAACGCATTTGCGATCATTACGCCGTCTGTCGCAAGTTCCATACGATAACCGCACAGAGTCGCGTGGTGCGCGAGAATATTGGCGATTGATGCAAAACTGCCTGAGCCAAGCACGATGCGACGCTTTCCGCCTGCAATAACTTTTGCAACGTCCCGGACAGATTGCCTGTCCGTGCGTCTGCGCAACGCGGTCAACTGTTCAATCTGTCGGTTGAGTGCCGCGTCAAATGGCCGGTCGGCTCCGCTTTCTTGTTGATGAACAACGCTGACTTCGGGTGCCGACAGCTTGCTCATGAACCGGGTTCGGATTTCCTGACGCAAGTCCGGCCACCCCGAAAAACCAAGGCTCTGCGCTGTTCGAGTGATGGTGGCGACATTGACTTCGGCTTTCTGCGCAAGGTCAGCAGCAGATGCAAACGAGGCATGACGAGGATCATTGATGACGGCTTGCACCACTTCATGGGCTGCCGGAGTGAGAGAATATCTCTCGTCAAGGTTGCGCAACCAGTCCTCCAGGGACTCTGCAAAAGTGTCTGCAGCGTTTTTTGCGTATTGCATTATCAAATCATCCCGTGCAAAAAATGTTGCGCGACAAAACAGCGCGCCTGCGATCCGCCACATGTGCGGGACGCGGTCATACCATATATCGGGGACCAAAAATGTATAATACTGCTGCAAGACTTGAGAGGCTGCCAGTCGGACGCTTCCAATATAAGCTGCTGATGATGGGCGGCCTGGGCTACATGTTTGAAGCCTGGGACGCGGGCATTATTGCCTTCCTGCTTCCGGCCCTGCGTGCGCAGTGGCAGTTGACCAGCCTTCAGGTCGGCTATCTGGCAAGCAGTACTTACGTCGGCTTTCTGATCGGCGCGCTGATTGCCGGGGCGATCGGTGATCGTTACGGCCGCAAGAACGTCATGCTCTGGGCGCTAGTCCTCTTTTGCCTTGCAAGCCTTGCAGGCGCTGCCGTCAACGATTGGCACCAGTTCTTTGCGCTCCGTGTCATCGGTGGCATCGGCATGGGCGCCGAAGCTGCAATCATTGCGCCGTTCCTCTCGGAATTCGTTGGCGCCAAGTATCGCGGCCGGTTTACCGCATCACTTGCAGCATTCTTCTCGTTCGGTTTCGTGATCTCCGCAGTGCTGGGTTATCTCCTGGTACCGGCCTCGGATGACGGATGGCGTTATGCCCTTATCGTTACGGCCATGCCGGTCGTGATCGTTTTGTGGTGGCGCCGTGGTCTGACAGAATCGCCGCGTTGGCTGGAAAGCCAGGGCCGTCACGAAGAAGCACATGAAATCGTCACAGCGATCGAAAAGGATTATGCTGCACGTGGCGTGTCCCTGCCGCCGGTCACCTCCACTCCGCAGGTCGCCTCCACCCCCAACACATCATTGATGGCAAACTTCAAGGCGTTGCTGTCGCCGCGTTTCCTGCGCATTACCATCATGACCTGGCTGCTCTGGGTATCGGTTACGTTCAGCATCTATGCATTCATGACATGGATTCCGAGCCTGCTCGTTGAGCGTGGCATGACGATGACCAAAAGTTTCTCGTTCTCGATCCTGATCTATGCCGCGCAGATCCCCGGCTACTTTACCGCCGCATGGCTCTGCGAAAAGATCGGTCGCCCATACACGATCGTCCTTTACATGGCGCTCGCCGCGATCTCGGCTCTTTCCTTGGCCTTTGCCACCGGCGACACGCAGGTCATCGCGCTTGCCATGACGCTCTCGTTCTTCATCAACGGCGTGGCCGCTGGCGAATATGCCTATACGCCGGAAGTGTTCCCGACCCGCATCCGTGCAACCGGCGTCGGTACGGCATCTGCAATCGGCCGCATTGGCGGCATCGCCGCCCCGATCCTGGTCGGCGCTGTCTACCCGATCGGCGGATTCGCCGGCGTGTTCGGAATGACGACGGTAATCCTCTTTGTTGGCGCATTGTCGGTTCTCGTGCTCGGCATTCCGACGAAGAACCGGTCGTTAGAAGAAATCGAAGCGGAAGAGTTTGCCGCGAGTTCGAACTGAGCAGGACGTTTCCTGATCTCGATTAAGGGGGCGGCGTTGGCCGCTCCCAAGATTACAAAAGGATATCTGTGATGCAAACTGACATGCACCTCTACGAGGCGATGAAAAAGGCAAATCAGCCGGACCCCTTCTTCCAGGCTCTCGATTCGTTGCTGCAGCGCGAGGTCGGCCATATCCTGTTCACCCTGCTTGCTGTCGATGGCGGCGAGGTTGTGCGCATCTACTCTTCCGACACCGAGCATTATCCCGTTTCCGGTCGCAAACCGATGACGGACACACCTTGGGGCCGACATGTGATCGGTGAACAGAAAAGCTTTCTGGCCAAGGACATGGATGGCCTGAAATGGGCGTTTTTCGATCACGAACTGATCGCCAGCCTTGGTGGCGGCACGCAGATCAACGTTCCGGTCATCTTTGATGGAACGTGCATCGGTACGATCAACCTGACACACCGCGCCGGAAGTTATGACGAAACCCACGTTGCCCGCGTCGAGGCTCTCGCCCCGTGGCTTGTCCCCTATTTTCTTCAGGCCGCACGCCAATCCTAGCCGCTGGCGCCTATCCCGCATTCCCAGACATTCGATTGAAAGCTTATACCAATGACAACAGTTCTCTTGAAAAATGCACGCGTGGTCGACGGATCGCAGGATAAGCCAACGGATTTGGTCGACATCCTGATCCGAGACGAGCTGATCGTTGAGGTCCGCAGCGGCGTGAGCGAACATGCCGATACGATCATCGATCTCGCCGGCAAGATCGTGATGCCCGGCCTGATCGACGGACATGTGCACGTCATTGCCACCAAGCTCGATCTCGGCGCCAATGCGGATCTGCCGAATTCACTGGTGGCACTACGTTCCGCCAACATCATGAGAGCGATGTTGATGCGCGGTTTTACCACGGTCCGCGATCTCGGTGGTGCTGACCACGGCCTTGTTGAGGCCCTGGACGAAGGAACGATTATTGGCCCGCGATTGATTATCTGTGGCAAGGCGCTGTCTCAGACGGGTGGTCACACCGATTATCGCGGCCGCTTCAACCGTAGATCCGTTGAGCATTACCCCGATCAACTCGGTGCGCTGGGCCGCATCTGCGACGGTGTTGACGAAGTTCGTCGCGCCTCCCGCGAAGAAATCAAGGCTGGCGCACAGTTCATCAAGTTGATGGCAAATGGCGGCGTATCATCGCCAACTGACCCGATCGCCAACCTCGGCTTTTCTCGCGAAGAATTGCTCGCTGCCGTCGAGGAGGCAGAAAACGCTCAAACCTATGTTGCCGCGCATCTTTATACGGACGCTGCCATCCGCCGCGCTATCGAATGCGGCGTAAAATCGATCGAGCACGGCAACCTGATCACGCCTGAGACAGCGAAACTGGCAAAAGAACGTGGTGCGTTCGTGGTTCCCACCAACATTGTCTATGATCGCCTGGCCAAGGATGGCGCTTCACTCGGTCTGCCACCTGTGTCGGTTGCCAAGATTGAAGATGTTCGCAGCGCCGGCTTCAACGCACTCAAGGTTCTGCATGAAGCGGGCGTGACGATGATCTACGGCACCGACCTGTTGGGCGAGATGCACGAACATCAGTCCGAAGAGTTTGTCCTCAGAGGCGAACATCTGCCGGCTGCGGACGTCATCCGCTCAGCCACGCTCGATGCGGCAAAGGCGCTTGGTTATGAGGGCAAGCTCGGGACCGTTGCCGCTGGCGCGTTCGCCGATTTGATCGTGGTCGATGGCAACCCGCTGGAAGACCTCTCTCTGCTGACCGGTCAGGGCCGCCACATGCCGTTCATCATCAAGGGCGGCGAATTCGTCAAGACATCCTGATCTCGTGACACTGGTGTTGCACCTGCAGATGCGGAAACATGTTCCGCATCTGCTTCAGCTTTTTAAATCCACTCAATAAACCTGCCCTGACATATTGGGCATTCGATTTCGCGGTTAAGCGTTGCGATCTCCGGTAACCGAGAGTATGTTCCCTCTTTGTTTCCACATCATGCCGCCTGAGACGGCTAAGCTGCCAAGACCGCAATGAATGACGTTACCGAGATCCGAAAGATCATCCATGTCGACATGGATGCGTTTTACGCCTCCGTGGAACAACGGGATAATCCTGAATTGCGGGGCAAACCGGTCGCGGTCGGAGGTGCTGCCGCACGCGGCGTCGTTGCAGCAGCAAGTTATGAAGCCCGGGAATTTGGCGTGCGTTCCGCCATGCCCTCTGTCACCGCAGCGCGCAAATGCCCTGAACTCATATTCGTGAAACCGCGATTTGAGGTATATCGCGCTGTCTCACAGCAAATTCGCGCGATTTTTGCAGAATACACGCCTCTGATTGAGCCCTTGTCTCTCGATGAAGCCTACCTTGACGTCACCGAGAACTTGAAGGCAATGCCGATCGCAAGTGAGATCGCATTGGAAATCCGCGCAAAGATCAAATCCGTTACCGGGCTCAATGCATCGGCAGGCATTTCCTACAACAAGTTCCTGGCCAAGATGGCATCTGATCTCAACAAGCCGAATGGACAGGCGGTGATCACGCCAAAATATGGCCCCGCATTCGTCGAGCAGCTCGCGGTGAAGAAATTTCACGGCGTGGGACCGGCGACAGCCGAGAAAATGCACCGGCTTGGCATTGAGACCGGTTCCGATCTCAAGGCAAAGTCGCTGGTGTTTCTGACTGAGCACTTCGGAAAGTCAGGCGCCTATTTTTACGGCATTGCCCGTGGCATCGATGACCGCCAGGTTCAACCGGATCGGGTTCGCAAATCCGTTGGCGCCGAAGACACATTCGTAAAAGACATCGACGATCTCGAACTCGCAATTGCTGAGTTGCGGCCGCTTGTCGACAAGGTATGGAATTACTGCGTAGAGAGAGAGATCAGCGGAAAAACCGTGACGGTGAAGATCAAATATTCCGACTTTACCCAAGCCACCCGCAGCCGGACCGGCGCCCTTCCCTTCGCCAATACCGTGGATATATTCGAGGCTGCGTCTGCGCTGTTGACCAGCGTCCATCCGTTCAGACACTCTATACGCTTGCTCGGGGTAACACTATCATCACTCTCAACGGAAACAGACCAGCACGATACCCAGTATCAACCGCAATTTGATTTCAATCTGTAGCCATAAACGAAAAAGCCTGCCGCGGGAGGAGGTGCGGCAGGCTTTCGAAAAAAACCGAACAGCGACTGGGAGGAGGAGTGTCGCTGTTCCCTCAGGCTTCCCTGGGAGGAGGAGTGGGTCGCCTGAAACCCGAAGCTCTGTGGGAGGAGGTACATCGCTTCGTTGAGTTGATATATACAGCATCCCGGAAATCCCGTTAGGGGTCAGACCGCAGCGCAGCCATGCGCAAAATGCAAAGCTCCAGAAAACCGTGCATGATTTAAGGCAATCACGCCCTGAAACGGTCGAAGGCAGTCAACCGCTTCGTTAACGGGTCAGCTTCCGAATATCGGTATATTTCGGTCCGAAGGTAATGAAGCTCAGGTTCCAGATCCGTCTCGTCGACTTCGATCCACCAGGATTTGGGGCGGCCTTCGCTGCCATCGGACCAGCGATAACCACGCGCCTTCAGATGGTCCTTCATCTCGAAGGGACTGTTTTCCGCAAAAATCCGAACTCGGGAGCGCTGGCTCGCCCGATAAAGCTCACCAAAAGGCGTCAAACTCACCGCATCGACTTTCCGGTCTAACACTTCCAGCAAAGCAAAGCAGTCATCCACGGCGCGGTGACCATCGTGGAAGAAACCAGCCTGCCCAATCAGATAGCCAAGCTTGGTGCCTTCGAAACCCCTTGCCGACCAATCGATCTCTGCATTCGAGCAAGCCCAGGCCTTGTTGGCGAAGATCGGCGAGAACGCCTCGCAGAACGGACGGTCGAAACCGGCATTGTGAGCAATGATCAAATCTGCGGGATCAATCAATGACTGCACCGCCTGCAAGTCTATAACTTCGCCCGCAACCATTTCATCGGTGATACCAGTCAATTTCGTGATTTCGGCGGGAATGGAAGTGCTCGGCTGCTGCAAGCCGCCGTAAATGCCCGTGACATCGCCGACTGCACCGTGTTCGTCGAAAGTGAAAGCGATCAGCCCGATCTCGATAATCTCGTTTTTACGGTGGCTGAGGCCGGTCGTCTCCGTGTCCAGGATCACGCCCTTCAGAGGAAACTCGGAACGGGCATTGGCAGCAGTCTGCCGGGGTTCGAGTTTCTTCAAGATGCGGTACCGGCCGGTTGCGGCCAGGTGCGCAACCATATCACCCTCGTCCATGACTGCGGCGGCGGTTGTTTTTTTCACCCTGCCCTCTGCGGCAGGCTTTCCCCGCACCGGTGTCTGGTCATCTGAAAACATATCGAACTGTGTTGGCACGCCTAGCATTTCCTGTCGCATCGTAGGAGATGCTCTATCACGCCAACACGCCGACGTCATTCCTGCTGTCTGACGGCATCAGCCCGGGATTGGTGCGCCGGTTGGATCATGAGGGCCGTCGAAGAAGAGATAAATCGCGGCGATTCTTCCGTTACGAGCGACGATGAAATCCGTGCCGGCATAAGAGGGCTTTTCACCCGGTTCTCCCGCAACCCATCTCACCCGACCCGCCTGTTCATGCAGAACCTCTGCGGCGGATAGTGTCTGATATCGGAATGTCGGATGCGCGGCGCGAATGACACCGGCGATCCGAACGATCTCATTGCGACCGTGATAAATCCCATGCGGCTCGATAAAGACCGCATCCTCGTGAAGAATTTCTTCGGCGACTTTCTGGCTGAGGGCGTCATCGCCCTCCCCAAAAAGCTCCTGAAGATTCCGTTCCAGCAGTTTAGCGATGTCTGCCATTGTGGTTCTCCTTGGAGACAGAGCGTCAAATCTGGACTTGGCCACCGTCGACAAACAGCTCCACACCGTTGACGAAGGACGCATCATCCGATGCCAGGAAGAGGACTGCCTTAGCGATTTCGTCCGGTTGGCCGACCCGACCTGCAGGAATGAGGCTTGCAAGGTAATTCTTGGTGCTCTCGGCGCTTTCACCGTTACCGAACAGTTCGTTGAGACCAGCCGTATCCGTCACTCCCGGGCTGACGGCGTTGACGCGAATGTGGCGATCCTTCAGATCGAGTATCCAGTTGCGGGCGAAATTACGGACGGCAGCCTTTGTTGCAGAATAGACGCTGAAGGCCGGTGTGCCGGAGATGCTCGTCGTGGAAGACGTCAGAATGATCGAGGCACCATCCCGCAACAGCGGTAGCGCCTTTTGAACCGTGAACAACGTCCCCTTGACGTTGGTATCGAATGTCTTCTGGTAATGCTCTTCGGTGATTGCACCAAGCGCTGCCATCTCGCCACCGCCGGCGTTGGCGAACACAACATCGATGTGCGAGTGCTTCTGCTGGATTGCATCATAAAGCCGATCGATATCTGCCAACTTGCTCATATCAGCCTGCACACCGATCACGCGACCGCCAATTGCCTTTACAGCGGCATCAAGCGCATCCTTGCGACGACCCGTGATAAAAACTGATGCCCCCTCCTCTACGAAGGCTTTTGCGGTTGAGAGACCGATACCGCTCGTGCCGCCTGTCACGACCACGACCTTGTTTTCGAATTTCTTACTCATTGTCTTGTTCCTTCTTGACGGCCCCGTTGCCGTTGGAGAGAACATGACAGCAGAACGATGGCGCAAATAGACGGCATTTTTACGACCCAGCGTTCCATATGGAGAACGATAATGCGGACTGATCTGAACGACCTCGTTTATTTCGCCGAAGTGGTGAACCACGGCGGCTTCGCGGCTGCAGGCAGAGCGCTCAACGAACCAAAGTCGAAATTGAGCCGGCGGGTCGCGGGGTTGGAAGCGCGTCTCGGGGTCCGCCTAATTGAACGATCCAGTCGTCGTTTTCGCGTAACCGATGTCGGGCAGTCCGTTTATGCGCGATGCAAAGCGATGCTGGCGGAGGCAGAACGTGCGGAAATATTGGCTGCAGAAGCGAAATCAGAGCCGCATGGCCTGATCCGCATGAGTTGTCCGACCGGCTTGGTCGAGCCTATTTCCGATCTTGTGAACCAGTTTCTGGTGCAGTACCCAAAAGTACGACTGCAACTGGTCGCCATCGACCGCCCTGTCGATTTGATCGAAGAACGGATCGATGTGGCACTGCGTGTCCGTACCTCGCTCGACAGCGACGCATCCCTGACGATGCGATCGCTCGGAAACTCGATCCGCATTCTTGTCGCAAGTCCGCAGATGGCGAGCCGAATTGGCGATATAAAGCAGCTTGCAGGTCAGCCGACACTCTCGACGACAGATGATCAGGCCGAAGTTAACTGGTTTCTGGAGACTGACGACGGCCGTACAGATACACTTCGCCACGAACCACGTATCGGCTGCACGGACTTCAATGCGGTCAGGGCAGCGGCGATAGCGGGGCTGGGTGTAGCGCTGCTACCTGACCACACATGCCGACAGGCCCTCGATGAGGGCAAGCTCGTTCGGGTGTTGCCGGCATGGCGCGGGATGACGGGACTTGTTCACCTCGTCTTTACGACCCGACGTGGCCTTCCACCCGCTGTGCGCAAATTCATCGATGCTTTGGCCGCAAATTTCCCGAAAGACGCGTTGGCGTGATGAAACACCTTTCAGGATAGAAAGACGATCAGAAGCCTGCTTCGCGGAAAAGGACCATGAGGACACGCCGCCACATGCGTTCTGCAAAACTGACACCTTCGCCATGAAGCAGCATGACGCCCTGAACGGAGCGTGGCGGTACAAAGATGTCACCATCAATTGTGGCAACAACGGCATATTGCGCCGAGACTGGCACCAGGCGTTGTCTCTTGCCTTCTGACGCAACGTGGACAGCGATAGCGCCGTGATGTTGTGAAGAGAGTTGCGGAACCTCGATTTCCCTTGCCCCGGCTTCAGCAATGGCCGCCAGTGTTACGGGCAGTCTCGGCTGAGATATGTCATCCGGCACAAACCAGCCAGCCGCATTGGGCGACAGTCGCGCACTGTCGTTTCCGGCGACATATCCGCGAGCCACTGAGCCTTGGCCGGAGGAGAGAAAGGCGATCTGCTCCGCACGGCCAACCCATTGTCCGGGCAAAATTTCCGGATTGACGTCTGTAATCGTCCCGTCGAACGGTGCCCTGACGACGAGAGCCGTTCGGCGTTCTTCAAGTCCGCGCTTTCGGGCCAGCGAGCTGCCAAGTTCGCTCTCAATAACGCTGCGCTGCGCAAGATCGTCAGCGTTGGCAGCGACTCGCGCCAAACGGGAACGCGCAAGCTCAATTTCGACCTCGGCAATCTTCAACTCTTCACTGATCTGCGGCGCATCGATGACAAACAGGACATCCCCCGCTTTCACCACCTGCCCTACTGAAATATCAAGCCTTTCAATCCGTCCCGGCTCCTGAGGATAGAGCCGCAGGAACTCCTGCGGATAGATGACGGAAGGTGCGGTCACACGGGTGGAAAGCGGTAAAAAGGCCAGCGCCACCAATAATCCGAGGATTGCAACAGTCACATAAGTTCGACGGCTACGAAGAATGTCACTGCGCATGGCCCACCACTCCTTCATTTCCATGAAAACGGGGCGAATGATGAAGAAACCGATCTCGACGACGAAAAGCAAAATGCCGACAAGCTTGATGGTGAAGTGATAGACCAGAACCGCAATGCCGAGATAAAGGGCCAGCCGGTAGATCGCCGTCGCAATCGCATAAAGGGTTAGCGTGACATCAAGCGCGGGCGGAAAGACTTCAGGTGCCGGGTGGCCAGGTTTGAACAGGAAGTCCCGCAGGCGCCACCGCATATGCCGGAAGCTCCGCGGCTGCAGGTTCTCCACGCCAAGCAAATCCGCCAGAATGTAATAGCCATCGAAGCGCATGAACGGGTTGAGATTGACCAGCAGGCTCAAAACGACACCCGTCGCTGCCAACACGAAAAGTGCGCTGCGCAAAGGCCCATCCGGTACAAACACCCACCCAAGCAGTGCGTAGGCTGCCACCGTCAATTCTACCAGCATACCGGCGGAATCGATTCTCAACCTCTGCCACCGTGACTTCAGTTTCCACGCATCACTGACATCCGTGTAAAGCAGTGGCACCATCACCATGAATGCAACGCCCATGGTCGGAATGCGGCAACCGAAACGATGTGCCACATAGGCATGCCCCAGTTCATGCAGGCATTTGATGAAGATCACCGAAAGGATGGAGATTACGGCACCTTCAAGCGAAAACACGAAGGGGAACGTGCCGACGAAAGCATCCCATTGACGAGATACGAGATAAAGACCAATCAATCCCGCGAAAGCAGACACACACCAGAATCCACGACTGAAGAGGAACCCGATATACGGCCATGTCGCGCGGATAAACCACTCAGGCCTGACCAGCGGTATCTTGAAAAACAGATAGTTGTGAATGAGCCGCATGAATATCGAATGTCGTGGCTGCGCCTTCTGGTGCAAAGCCCTCCATCCGCCCCGGGTCGGCTGGACCAGGAGCAGATTGTGCTCCAGCATACGCACGATCGTTCCGATATCGTCTTCCGACATCCGCTCGATAAAGCGGGCATTCACGGTCTTGAGCAGAGTTCCGACTGTACGGCTCATATTCCAGAACCGCAGCACCTCGAACATCTCGTACGTGATCCGGAAAAAGCGGTTCCGGATTGGATCGAAGATCACCCAGGCGGGTGCCCCGGAGTAACTTGCCCCCACCCTGACGATCTGTAGATCCTCACGCAGGATCGGCAGCGGCGCATCGGTGGGCTGAGCGGTAATCATAAGCCAAACCGTTGGCGAATAACGGAGATTGGTTTCCGGAACAGGTAGTAGGCCAGCGCCACCTTATCGCCACTGATCTGCGCAGTTCCACGAATACCAAGCCGCATACCGGGTTTGTCACCATCCAGGGCGGCATAGATGCGATAGGCCAGCACGTCACCTTCCACCATGCGAGCCTCAAAAGAGACGGCCTCAACTGTAGCATTGGCCGGTTTCAGCGGATCTGAATCGAGAAAGGCACGGACCTTCGCTCCTTTCGAAACCGCAATCGCGTCGGCAACCGGCACATCAATCCGTAGTTGCATGCGCGTCGGGTCCGCCACTTCCATGATGCGTTCGCCCGTTGTGACCGGACGCCCGATCCAGTCGCGCCGGTCGGTGTAGATTGCAATCCCATCCGATGGTGCTCGCACGTCCGAACGCTGCAGCATATCGCCGGCATAGTTTCGTTTTGCGGCGGCGACCGTTAGCTCGCTTCGGGTTATGGCAAGATCTGCCCGCAGTTTCGGATCGGAAACCGCGCCTTGTGTGACCTGCATCAGCTTCGCCTCGGCGACACGCACGTCCTGCTCTGCCACAGCGAGTTCGTTGCGCAGCATGACGTCAGACATTTTCAGAAGCGGTTCACCTTGCCGAACCATCTGATTGGGATTGACGATGATGCTCTCAATCACACCATCCATTGGCGCCGCAATGATGCGAGGGGAAATAGGCGCCACTTCAACCGGCGCTAAAACGGTGAGCGGAACGGGGTAGAAACCGAGAGCGATGGCAGCAATCAGCGCCGCACCGAGTAACGGTTTCATCCTGACCCGACGTTTCAGGCGACGTTTGCCGGAAAGCGCGGCCCAGGCGTGCGAATAGGTTGCTGCCAGCCGTCGTGGAATGGTCAGCCCCGGCTCGTTCCAGGGGACTTCGCGGGCGATCAGCATGCCGCCGAACACCGTGCCGTCGCGAAGCTGAAACGGCAACCAGGCCATGAAACGGCTGGGATAGGTTTTATGCTCCTCATCATTCAACGGGCAGAACGCCGGAAGCGCAAAATCACAAACGTCCTTGAGACCTCTGTCGTTGCGAAGATTGCTCACGATGGCCTCGATCCAGCGGATACGAGGCGAGTTGCGATCAATGCCGCTCACTGACGTCGCTGCCTTGACCGCAAGGTTCTTTTCAGATCCGGCCAGAACAAAAACCTGGCGGCACTTGGCAATGTGGATTGTTTCGTTGGCGATCAGAAACGCCAACTCGCCAACAGTTTCCACGTGCCGTGCTTCCGCTTCAATACGCAAAAGCAGTTCGTATGCCCTGGACGCGGCCTGTCCCGCATCTGTCGTGATGCGTTGGGATGAAGCAGCCGTCGCCTTGATCTCTCGTTCCATCCGTTACTCCCCGGGCACGGGGTTGAATTTTGTCGCCCCACTCATTCCCGGCAAAATTCCTTTTGTATCGCCGGAAAACCGCCCCGTTACCTTGACCGTCTGACTGACAGGGTCAACCGTTGCAGCGATCCGGGCAACTTCCGCCTTTTTCTGTTCGCCGGTCTCATCGATCGCGATGGTGAACGGCGCTCCAGGTTTCAGCCATCGTAGCCAGGGAGAGGGCAGAAGCGTTTCAATCTCGAGATCTCCAGTGCTAACGACCTGCATAAGCGGTTGATTTGGCTCCGGTATTTCGTGCTCATTTGCGCGCATGAAAGCCACGCGACCATCGTAGGGAGCCCTGATGACACAGCGTGCCATCTTGCTTCGAAAGGCTTCCAGTTCCGCCGCCGCCTGGTCGGTCTTTGCCTTGGACAAATCGACCTCGTAGGAGCCGACGGCCTTTGAACGCGCGAGACGCATATTGTTTTCATGCGTGATTGTTTCAGCACGAAGCACGGCTTCCGCCGATTTCACCTGCGCTTCGAGGTCGCGGCAATCGAAGGCGGCCAGAACATCACCTTTGGAGAAATCCTGGCCCTCGCGAAACGGCAGAGAAACGATCGGAAGGCTGAGATCCGTGCCAATCATTGCCTGATTGACGGCTTTGACGATACCTCGCGACGCCGTGCCGTCATCCTGCGCATAAGCAGGATGACCACCTGGCGTTACAGTCGCGATTGCAAGAACAAGACCCAATACATTCCATGTCTGCACGTCGTACCTCCCTCACGCCGTCAGCGGTGCCCGCTATTTGGCGGTGGCCACCTCTATCTTTGCGGGACCACCGGTATCGGTCCACATTGTCCTGAGTTGCAGCGCCATCTGGTCTATGCTCGAACTTGTAGACAGCCCGGCCGGGAACGGGTCTACGCCAAGAGAGGCGTAGATGTTGGCATAGGCATTCTGCAGATCGGCATAGGCCATATCGAGCTTGGCATCGGCAAGAAGCGCGTTCATCTCCTCACGGATGAGGATCTGCTCGCTGGTCTTCTGAGCATTGGTTTCCTCGCGTACCTGCTTGAGGATGCGGTGAGAGACGTTGGAGAGCGCTGCCGCCGTGCCATAAGATTTGTTGAGGTGGGCATAGCGCGTGCGGCTGATGTGAACCTGCGTCATGATCGCCATAGCAACCGACAATGCGCGCGCGTCCAGAACCTCTTTCTCCGCCTCGATCTTCTTGTTGACCGCCGGCATGCTGGCAAGCTTCATTGCATTGAAGCTGACCTTGGCGCCCCATGACAGCCAGTCATTCGTGGCGATGAATTCGTTGGAATCGTAGTTGGCTCCAGCATAGACGTTGAAGCCTGGCAGGATTTCCAGAAGGGCCGCATTAACTTCCTTCTCGTTGATCCTCGTGCGGTAGGCAACTTCACGCATCTCCGGACGGTTCTCCACCGCGATACGGAACATTTCCGGCATATTGTCCGGCACCGCCAGACGCGTCGAAGCGCGTTTTGGCACCGTCAGTGTGAATTCCGTTCCGGGCGTCACGTTCATCAGCGCTGCAAGCTGGCTCTTGGCAACCTTCAGTTCGCCCTCCAGCATCTCGACTTCGCGTTTCACTTCGATCAGCTCGCGCTCATAGGTCAGCGCCACCAGCGGTGAACTCTCGCCACTTGATGACAGGCCACGGGTGTCGCGCAACGCCCTCGCCACGCGGCCTTCAAGCGCCCGCATTCGACCAACCAGACGTTGATAGCTGACCGCCCGCCAGTAGGCGGTGCGCACATCTTCGATGACCTTGTTGACGATACGTCGTTTCATCTCCTCCTGTATCAGAGCCTGATCAGCGGCCTGCTTGGCTCGAACATAAGACAATCCGAAATCAAGGATATTCCATGAGAATGTCAGATCTGCTGTTCTGATACTGTCGTCACGCGTTGAGGGTGTCGACGGATCCGCTTGGTCACGTCCTGCATAACCTGCACCCGCCACCACTTTAGGCAGCGCACTGTAGCTGACAAGATCAGCCTCGCGCGTTTTCAGCGCGGCCTGCATGATCTCTACCTTGGTGTCGAGGTTGTATTTCAACGCCCTCGCCATCGCATCATAAAGATCGATCGAACCGGTAATGGGTTCCTGATTTGCCGTTGCCCTAACAAGCTTCTCATGCCCGAAAACAGCGTTTGCCTCGGGCGTAAGGGGTTCTGTCCGCACCGTACAGCCGGCAGCAAGCAGGACAACAGGCACAGTCCAGATAAATGGGAACTTCACTGCGTCACCTCGTATGTCATCACTACGAAACCCTTGCGAGAAGCAATACCAGGGAACGCACGGCTCCAACGTTTCAACCAGAAGAAACGTTGTGTCGGAAACCTAAGGGCCGTTAAATGATTGACGGATATGGTTAACAGGACCTTAAATCGTCGGTCTTCATACTTGCAGGCAAAAATTGCCCTCCCGTTGAGGATGCAGATTTTCTTGACAAAAGTCAGGAAGACGTCGACCCCACAGGGATTTATGTATACATTCTCACTTGCTAAAGCTTGCCGGCCGAAATTAGTTTTTTGTTAACGAACGCACCGTCAAGTTTGGAACTCGTTAATCCGACAGCCGTTGCCTGAGTCTTCTCGGGCACCCATCCGCGCGGTCTGTCTGGGGTCTGGAAGCGGGAGACATGTGAATGAACGAGCATTTTCCTCGTCGGCATCAGTCGTCCACGGCAGGTAAGAAAAAAAAGACTGAGTCGAAAAAAGGCAAACAGGACAGACTTAGTTCGATGCTGATGGAGCTCGAGCAGCGCATCGCATTCGATGCCGCTGGCGCTGCAACCGTCGACCAAACTCAGGACGAACACGCGTCACAGGTCGGCGAGAATGGCGACCATCATCAAACGGACGATACCAGTGATGGGGACCAACACGCTCTCGCCGCAGCATTGACGGCCGCAACGGATTCGACCCCTGACGACGTTCCATCTGATGAGATATCGTCAAAGCAGGTGGTGATTGTCGACAGTTCCGTCCCGGACTACGAAACGCTGCTCCAGGGAATTGAGGGCGACTTTGAGGTCGTGGTCCTGGAACAGGGTCGCGACGGTGTCGAGCAACTGGCTGAAGCGCTTTCCAACATGAAGGATGTGGAGACAGTCCACATCATCTCGCATGGGGATGAAGGCCGGCTTTATCTCGGCTCTGCCGAACTGACGATTGAATCGATGGCCGGCGACTATGCCGACGAGCTGCAAAGCCTCAAATCCTATCTGAGCGATGACGCCGATATCCTGATCTATGGCTGCGACTTCGCTCGTGGTGAGCTCGGCCAGAATGCAGCCCGCATGATGGGGTACATGACCGGCGCCGATATTGCGGCTTCGACCGACGCCACGGGCAGCGCCGATCTCGGCGGCGATTGGGATCTTGAATATCGCACCGGCGAGATCGCTGCCAGCGTCCTTCCCACCATGGATGCCCAGCGCGAATATGCCGAATTGCTGAACGTTCAGGCCAGCGTCGGCAACGGTGCCCTTCTCGTTGTCTCAGGACGAACGCTTTACAGCGTCGATGTCGTCACCGGCAAGGCAACCGCCATCACGACGGCCCCCGCCACCATAGGTGGGGTCAGCTTGAGCGATACGCTGAACTCGCTCGCCGTCGACCAGACAAACGGGCTTATCTATTACACCGACAGCAATGCCGCGAATGCCAACCGTGCGCTGTTTGCGTATGACTTCATCAACAACACGCACATTCTGATCGACAGTGACCTGACCAATAACGGCACGGGTTTGAGTGTCACGGTGGGTGATAGAGGTGTCGGCAGCGGTGCCGCGACCTTTTACAACGGCTCACTTTATCTCGGCATTGAAAACATCAACGCCAGCGGCGATGACCAAATATGGCGCATCACCTTCAGCGGCAACGGCCGCACCATCGCCTCAGCCTCCACGTTTGGAGCAGCAGTCACTGGTACGAATGACTGGGGCGATTTCGCAATTGATACGACGAACAACTATCTGCTCAGCCTCAATGGCGCCGCTTCCACCATCACGCGCTACAACCTCTCGACCGGTGCAATCGTCAGCTCATTCACCAACCCCACCGGCACGACGCTGGTGCAGGGTGGTGGCGACATCAATGGAAATACCTACCTCGTGGGCTCGTCGATCCAGCAGATCAACGTCACGACCGGCGCTGCGATCGGCTCGGCGATCGCGATCACCACCAACGGCACGACAGCAATCGGTACCGTTTCCGATGGCGCCCGATGGGTGCCTCCGACAGGGTCGATTGGTGACCAGATTTACGACGACAACAATACCAATGGAACCTTCGATAGCGGTGACGTCGGGATCGCCAATGTTACGGTGCAACTGATCGATGACGTGAACGGCAACGGTGTCGCCGATACGGGTGAACGTGTTCTTGCAACGGACACGACCGGCGCTGACGGAAAATACCTGTTCACCGGTGTCTTGCCAGGCCAGTATGTTGTTCGCGTCACCGATACGAATGGCGTTCTTGGCGGTGCAACCGCAACAACGGCGACTACACAGTCCGCGACATTGACACTGATCGGCGCAAGCAGTCTTGCCGCGGATTTCGGCTACAACGCCATCGCGCCCGTGGTCGACCTGAACTCCGGCACGACCCCGACACAGATCATCACCAATGGCGGAACACCCGGTTCGACAGGCTGGACGGTTGGCGGCAGTGGCGGAGCGATTGCCAATGACGGTTTCGCATGGACCGTCAATGGCGGTAGCGGCACCCTTACGCAGGCAAACGTAACCGGCTGGAACGATGGACTTGCGCCTTCCGGTGCAGCCCAATTGACCTTCGATTTGGGCTGGAGCAATAACCTTCTGCTTGGTGTCTCCAATGACAACAACACACCGGCGACGCTCGACATCACGATAGGCGGCGTTCTCTACGCACGTATCACCACCGGCACGTTGAACGGAACGCCGAACACGGCGACCATCACCTATTTCAATGGCGCAAGCGGCTCTCCAACCACGGTGGCCGCTTCAACGGCAGGCACCACGGCGTGGACCCGAACTGCCGTTACGCTCAATCTGCCTTCCACCGTGGCTGCAACCGGCGATCTTGTCTTCACCTACTCGGCGGCGGGCGGCTTGCTGACGCCCAGTACGGACGACATATTCATCGACAATGTCAGCGCACTCAGGAATGTCGATAGCGTTGCCGGCGTTAACTACACAACAACCTATACCGAGAATGGCGCCGGGGTTTCGATAGCATCGACAACAGCCGGTAGCCTCGCCGACGTCCGCGACCGTGACAGCACGAATATGCGCTCCGCAACTATCGTGCTGACCAATGCACAGGCCGGAGATGTCCTTAATCTTGGCACCCTCCCGACCGGAATTACCGGAACGGTCGACACCTCTGTTTCTGGCCAGATCACCGTTACTCTCAGTGGATCTGCGACAAAGGCAAACTACGCAGCCGCAATCCGCGCCATAACCTTCTCGAACAGTGGCGACAGTCCCGGTACGACGCCGCGTGTCATCAATGTCACCGTCAACGATGGCGGCCTCACATCCGCGGTTGCAACCTCGACAATCAACGTCGTGGCCGTCAATGACGCACCAGTCAATACGCTGCCCGCGAGCGGCTGGGCGACCAACGAAGACACCAGTGTTGCCCTTTCGGGCCTGTCGATTGCGGATATCGACGCCGGCAGCGGCACCATGACCGTCACGCTGAATGTCGCAACTGGCGCGATCACAGCGACATCCGGCGGCAGCGTGACCATTGCAGGTTCCGGCACGAGCACGATTACCCTGACCGGCACGATCGCCAATATCAATGCCTACCTCGCTTCGGCGGCCGCCCCGATCTACGTCCCGGTCGCTGACGCCAACGGCGCTGTCGTCCTGACGATGACCACCAGCGACAATGGCAACACGGGAACTGGTGGCGCGCTCACCGATATCGATACTCGCAACATCACCATCAATCCGGTCAACGATGCGCCGGTGCTCGATCTCGACGGCTCATCTGCCGGTTCCGGTTATTCCGTCGGTTACACGGAAAATGGCACTGGCGTCGCGATCGCAGCCAGCAGCAATTCTGTCGTTGATGTCGACAACGCCAATATTGCGTCCGCCACAATCGTAATCACCAATGGCCAGGCGGGCGACGTTCTTGCCGCAACAGGCACACTGCCAGCCGGTATCACCGCAAGCTACAATTCGACTACCTACACGCTCACCTTGACCGGCTCAGCCACCAAGGCCGCCTACCAGACTGCACTGGCGCAGATCCTTTATTCCTCGACATCCGACAATCCGACAATTGGCAACACCGTTACGGGTCGCACGATCAGCGTAACCGTCAACGATGGCGCGCTTGCCTCCAACACTGCCGTAACGACGGTTGCGGTTACAGCGGTCAACGACGCGCCTGTTAACACGCTCCCGGCATCGGGCTGGGCGACCAGCGAAGATACAAGCGTCTCCCTGACAGGTCTCTCGGTCGCCGATCTCGATGCCGCCGGCGGCACCATGACGGTGACGCTCGGTGTCTCCTCAGGCACGATCACCGCGACATCCGGCGGCAGTGTCACGGTCACAGGATCGGGAACGGCAACCCTGACGCTGACGGGCACGCTCGCCAACATCAACGCCTACCTCGCGTCAGCTTCCGCACCAATCTATGTACCGGTTGCAGACGCAAACGGGTCGGTCACCTTGACTATGACCACCAGTGACGGAGGCAATACCGGCACCGGTGGCACCTTGACTGATGTCGACACCCGTACAATCAGCATCGCGGCCGTCAATGATCCTCCAATTCTCGATCTCGACACCGGAAGCGCTGGCACAGGGTATTCGACCAGCTATACGGAAAACGGAACTGGTGTGGCGATCACCGGGACTGCCGCGCTCATTGCCGATGTCGATAATGCCAATATGAGTTCGCTTACGGTTGTGATCTCTAACGGCCAGGCGGGCGACGTCTTGGCCTTGAGCACCAGCGTTCCCGGCATCTCCGCCAGCTACAATGCCGCTACATTTACCCTCACGCTGACCGGATCGGCGACGAAGGCCGACTATCAGACCGCACTGCAGGCGATCAGATACTCCTCGACGTCGGAAAACCCTTCGACAATCGCCCGCACGATCAATGTCGTTACCAATGACGGTGCCGCGAATTCCAACACGGCAGTTGCAACCGTCAATGTGATTGCGGTCAATGATGCACCCGTCAACACTGTGCCCGGTCCTGTGACCGTACAGGAAGACGTGCTGACGGCAATTACCGGCCTTTCCGTCACCGATGTAGACACGACGAACGTAACGGTCACTCTGACTGTTGCAAACGGCACCCTATCGCCGTCAACGATAGCGGGTACGGTAACCGGTGCGGGTACAGGCACCGTAACAATCTCCGGCACGCAGGCGCAGGTAAACAGCGTACTTGCCTCCGTACGCTACCAGGGCAACCCCGACTATAACGGTTCTGACACCCTGACGATGGTGACCTCGGACGGATCGCTCTCCGATTCGGACACAGTTGCGATCACCATAAATCCCGTCGCCGATATCGTCCCGGACACGGTTACCACGAATGAAGATACGGCACTCAGCTTCAATGTCATCACGGGTACCAATGGCGCTTCCGCTGACAACTTCGAAAACGCCAACCGTACGCTGACCTCCGTTACCCAACCGCCGTCCGGACAAGGCGTTGTCACCTTCAATGCCGACGGCACGATCACCTACACCCCAACCGCCAATTTCAACGGTCAGACAAGTTTCACGTACACCGTTACATCTGGCGGCGTCACTGAAACCGCAACCGTCACCGTCAACGTTACCGCCGTCAACGACGCGCCGGTTAACACCCTTCCGGCTTCCGGCTGGGCAACCAATGAAGACACAAACGTTGCGTTGACCGGCTTGTCGATTGCCGACGTCGATGCCGGAACAGGTACGATGACGGTTCAACTGTCCGTCACCGCAGGTACACTGACGGCAACGTCCGGTGGAGGCGTCACGATTTCCGGTTCGGGCAGCACGATCACCCTCACCGGCACGCTTGCCAACATCAACGCCTACCTCGCATCCGCTTCAGCCCCGGTTTATGTTCCGGTCGCCAATGCCAATGGCAGTGTGACGCTGACCATGACCACCAGCGATGGCGGCAACACGGGCTCCGGCGGGACATTGACCGATGTCGACACCAGACCGATCACCATCAATGCCGTGAACGATGCACCGGTCAACGCGTTACCGGCGGGTTACTCCACGGCCGAAGATACATCGGTTGGTTTGACCGGAATGCAGATCAGCGATGTCGATGCGGCAACCGGTACGATGACGGTAACCCTGGGGGTCAACTCCGGGACCCTGACCGCGAGCGCCGCAAACGGCGTGACGGTATCGGGTTCAGGAACAGGTACGATCACGATCACCGGCACCCTTGCCAATATCAACACGTTCCTCGCCGGGGCCTCTCGCCCAACATTCACGCCGGTCGCGGATTTCAACGGCAGCGTGACGCTGACAATGACCACGAGTGATGGCGGCAATACGGGTTCCGGAGGCACGCTGACCGATGTCGATACGGCAACGATCACCGTTACCCCTGTCAACGACGCCCCGATCCTCGATCTCGACGCGTCTGGTGCAGGCACAGGTTTCACAACCAGCTATACCGAGAATGGCACCGGTGTCGCGATCGTCGATACAGACGTCCTGATCACCGACGTCGACAATGCCAACATGTCTTCGGCGACGATCGTCATCACCAACCCGGTTGCGGGTGACACGCTGTCGGTCGCGGGTACACTGCCGACCGGTATAAGCTTCAGTTACGACGCAGGCACCTACACGCTCACTCTGTCCGGGTCCGCCACCAAGGCCGATTATCAGACGGCGCTGCAGCAGATCCGCTACACATCAACGTCAGACGATCCAGGTTCAACCGCCCGTACGATCAGCATTTTGGTCAACGATGGCTCGGCTGTGTCGAATACGGCAGTGACAACTGTCTCAGTGACCCCCGTCAACGATGCGCCCGTCAATACGCTTCCCGCCAGCTACACGACCGCAGAGGATACAACGCTCACCTTGAGCGGCCTCTCCGTCGCCGATCCAGATGCCGGCACTGCGACAATGACTGTCTCGCTCAGTGTCAACTCCGGTAGCATCGCGGCCACCAGCGCTGGCGGCGTCATCATTTCGGGGTCCGGTACGGGCACGATCACGCTGAGCGGCACGCTCGCCAACATCAATGCCTATCTTGCAGCGAGTGCGACACAACCGGTTTATACGCCGGTCGCCGACTTCAATGGCGCCGTGACGCTCACCATGACGAGCAGCGACGGTTCGCTGACTGACACCGATAGCCGCACGATCACCGTCAACGCAGTCGCTGACATTGCCAGCGACACGGCCACCACCAATGAGGACACGGCGACAACGATAGACGTCAACGCCAACGACAGCTTCGAGAATTCCGCCCATCAGATTACCGCCATCAACGGCAGTTCAATCGTGGCCAATGGCGTGGTCACCGTGGCAAATGGCACGGTGCGCCTCAATGCAAACGGCACACTCACGTTCACGCCGTCGGCCGACTACAATGGCCAAACCACGTTCACCTACACTGTCACCTCAGGCGGCGTCACTGAAACGGCAACCGTCACGGTGAATGTCACCCCGGTCAACGATGCACCGGTCAATACCGTGCCGGGTGCACAAACAACCGCAGAAGATTCACAGCTTTCTATTGGTGGCGTCAGCGTCACCGATATCGATGGCGGCACGTTGACAACTACCGTAAGCGTCACGAATGGGTCGCTTTCGGTGACCACAGGCGGCGGTGCAACGATCAGCAATAATGGCACGGCTACAGTAACGATCGCTGGCACTGCAGCGCAGATCAACGCAGCACTCGCCGGGCTCTCCTATACGCCGACTGCCGATTACAATGGCTCGGCCCAACTGACGCTCGTCACGTCCGATGGATCGCTCTCCGATACAGACGGCATTGCAATCACGGTCACGGCGGTTTCCGACATCGCCAATGACACCGTGACAACCAATGAAGACACTGCCGTTACAATCAATGTCAACGCCAACGATACATTCGAAAATTCGGCACACACCATCACCGCGATCAACGGCACCGCAGTCGCCGTCAATGGAACGGTCACGGTGGCGAATGGCACCGCGCGTCTGAATGCCGACGGAACAATCACCTTTACACCCGCTGCAAACTACAACGGGCAAACGAACTTCACCTACACGGTAACATCAGGCGGCGTGACTGAAACCGCGACCGTCACGGTCAATGTGACAGCAGTCAACGACGCGCCCGTGAACACCGTTCCGGGCACACAAACGATTTCTGAAGACGGGACTATCACCTTCTCCGCGGCCGCAGGTAATGCGATTACGGTGGCGGATATCGACAATGGAACACTGACGGTAACCGTTACGGTGACCAATGGCGCATTCTCGTTGTCCAGTATCACCGGCCTCACGTTCACGGCAGGTGACGGCACATCCGATACCACGATGACATTCTCTGGAACGACAGCTGCGATTAACGCAGCATTGGCCGGAGCGACCTATGTGCCGACCCGCGACTACAATGGCCCGGCCCAGATCACGCTTTCCACCTCCGACGGAGCCCTCACCGACACAGACACAATCGGTGTGACGATCACTGCGGTTACCGACATTGCCAACGATTCCGTCTCGACCGATGAGGATGTCGCAGTCACCATCCCGGTTCTCGCCAACGATACTTTTGATAATCCGGGCCGCGCAATCACTGCGATCAACGGCACCGCGATTGCCGTTGGCGGCACGGTCGCCGTCAATAACGGCACCGTGCAGTTGACCGCCGGTGGACAACTCGTTTTCACCCCGACGCTCGATTACAACGGCGTGACAACCTTCACCTATACGGTCACGTCAGGTGGCGTCACTGAAACGGCGACAGTCACCGTCGCGGTTGCATCCATCAATACACCACCAGTCAACACCCTGCCGACCAGCTATACAACGCTCGAGGACACAGGCCTTGGCCTGACTGGACTGTCGATTGCAGATGCGGATGCTGGTACCGGCACAGTCTCGGTCACACTTTCCGTCGATAGCGGCGTTCTAACGGCATCGACCTCCGGCGGCGTGACCGTAAGCAACAGCGGCTCCGGCCAGATTGTTCTCTCCGGGACGATCTCTGCCATCAATGCCTACCTGTCGGGAACTTCGCGTCCCACCTTCACACCGGCCGCGAACTCCGTCGCCAATGTTACCCTATCTATGACGACCAATGACAATGGCAACACTGGCGGGCCTGCGCTGACGGATGTCGACACCGCAACGATATCGATCACCCCTGTTAACGACGCACCGGCGGGTGCTGACAAGACGATCACTCTTACGGAAGACGGCAGCTACACATTTACGGCTGCAGATTTCGGCTTCACCGATCCAAACGATTCTCCCGCCAATACCCTTTCGGCGATCATCATCAACACGCTACCGACCAACGGCACCCTCTCGATCAGCGGTGTTCCTGTTACGGCCGGTCAGGTTATCAGTGCGGCCAATATTGGCAGCCTCACCTTTACGCCTTCAGCCAACGCAAATGGGACCGCACTCGCCTCCTTCACATTCCAGGTCCGTGACAATGGCGGCACGGCAAACGGAGGCGTTGATACTGACCTCAGCCCGAACACAATTACCTTCAACGTAACCGCGGTCAACGACGCACCCATCAACACTCTACCGGGTAGCTTTGTCACCAACGAGGATACCGCGCTGGCCCTGACGGGCCTCGCAATTTCGGACGTCGACGCCGGAAACGGCAATATGACCGTTACGCTTACGGTCGGATCAGGCACGCTTTCGGCAACAAATGGCGGCAGCGTTACAGTTACCGGTTCCGGCACAGGCACCATCACGCTCACCGGTACGGCCGCCAATATCAATGCGTTTCTTGCAGGAGCCGCAAGTCCGATCTACACGCCGCTTGCCAACGCAAACGGCGCTGTGACCTTGACCATGGTCACCAACGACAACGGCAATACCGGCAGCGGCGGCGCTCTTTCGGACACCGATACGGCGACGATTTCGATCACCCCGGTCAACGACGCGCCGGTTGGCTCCAATGCCGCAATCACCATCAACGAAGATACCGTTTTCTCCGGCACCTTGCCTGTCGCAACCGATGTAGACGGCGACACACTCACCTATTCGGCTGGCTCACTGGGACCGTCCCACGGCGTTGTTACCATCAACGCCAATGGCACATACACCTATACGCCTACAGCCAATTTCAATGGCACGGATACATTCAGATACCGCGTGAACGACGGCACGGCGACGGTCGAATACACCGTTACGGTCACCGTTAACGCGGTCAACGACGCACCGATCGCCGTAAACGACAGCGCCCAGACCACAGCCAACAGCAATGTCTCCACGAACGTCATCACCAATGACAGCGACGTCGACGGCGATACGCTGACCGTCTCACAGGTCAATGGCGTCGCCGGCAATGTCGGCGTGGCCGTCGCGGGCTCAAACGGCGGTGCATTCACAATCAGCGCCAATGGCGCTGCCATCTTTAATCCCGGCAATGCGTTCGCCGATCTCGCTGCGGGCCAGACACGCACGACGTCCGTGACCTATCAGGTTGCTGATGGCAACGGTGGCACGGCAACAGCGACCTTCACGATCACCGTAACAGGTGTCAACGATGCCCCGATTTCGACCCCGATCGCCAACCAGAGTTCAAGCGACGCGCAAAACGTCTCGCTCAATGTAGCTGGCAACTTCAGCGACCCGGACGCGGGCGACAGCCTGACCTTCACCGCAACCGGTCTCCCACCTGGTCTGTCGATCAGCGCAGCCGGTATCATCACAGGCACAATCGACCGCAGCGCCAGTGTCTCTGGTCCCTATTCTGTCACAGTGACAGCCACAGATCTCGCAGGCGCGCAGGCAAGTCGCAGCTTCACCTGGGCGGTCGCCAATCCGGCTCCGGTCGCGGGCAACGACGATTTCTCGACAACGGAAAACGCCGCGATCAACGGTTCTGTGCTTACCAATGACAGCGATCCGGACGGTGACCCGATTTCCGTCTCCGCCGTCGGCGGCAGCAGTGCCGGCGTCGGCTCTGCAGTAGCCGGTTCGAACGGTGGCACTTTCACCATCAATGCCGATGGCACCTATGCCTTCAATCCCGGTACAAGTTTCGACAATCTGGCGGCAGGTCAAACGCGCACGACGGCAGTGACCTACACGATATCCGACGGCCAGGGCGGAGCATCCACGGCTACCGTGACCGTCACAGTCACCGGCCAAAACGATGCGCCGATCGCGGTGAATGACAGCTTCACCACGAATGAGGACACCGCCGTCACCTTTAACGTGCTCGCCAATGACACGGATGTCGATGGCGGCACGCTGACCGTTACAGCCATAAACGGCACCGAAATCTCGATTGGCAATCCGGTTACCGTGACGGGTGGCCTTGTCTCGCTGAATGCGAACGGCTCGCTGACCTTTACACCGAACGCAAACTATAACGGCACCCTGAACTTCACCTATACCGTCGCCGACGGCCAGGGTGGGGCAACAACTGCTACTGTCAACGGCACGGTCAACGCAGTTCAGGACCCACCCGTCGCCATCGACGACACCTTCACCACACCAGAAGACAATGCGATTACGTTTGACGTTCGAGGCAACGACTTCGATGTTGATGGTGACACGCTGACAGTGACCCAGATCAATGGTCTGGCGATTTCGTCTGGTGGCTCGGTCGCGGTCACAGGCGGCACGGTGACACTTAACGCCGACGGCACCCTCACCTTTGCACCCGGTGCCAATTACAATGGCAACCCGAGCTTCACCTACACGATCTCAGACGGTAAAGGCGGCACTGCAACGGCGACCGTCAGCGGCACCGTCACGCCGGAACAGGACGCCCCGATCGCGACTGGAGACACCTTCATTACTGCGGAGGACACGGCAACAACGATTTCCGTTCTCGCCAATGACAGCGATCCGGATGGGGACGCGCTGACCATCACCCAGATCGACGGAACCGCGATTGTCACCGGCGCGACGGTTTCCGTTACAGGCGGCACAGTCACTCTGAACGCCAACGGTACGCTCACGTTCAGCCCGGCCGCCAACTATAACGGCAGCACAAGCTTTACCTACACGATCTCTGATGGCAGCGGCGGCAGCGCAACGGCAACCGTCAATGGAACTGTGACGGCAGTCAACGATGCCCCCGTAGCCGTAAACGACAGCTTCACCACTCTTGAAGACACGCCGATCACGCTGGATGTTCGGGGAAATGACAGTGACGTCGATGGCGATACGCTGACCATCACCCAGATCAACGGAACCGGGATCGTCACAGGAGCAACGGTTTCCGTCACCGGCGGCACCGTGACATTGAATGCCAACGGAACGCTGACCTTCACCCCCGCTGCCAATTACAATGGCAGCCCAAGCTTTACCTACACCGTCTCTGACGGCAACGGCGGCACGGCGACCGCCACGGTGAACGGCACGGTAAGCCCTGTCAACGACGTTCCGGTCGCCGTCAACGATACGTTCACGACGCCTGAAGATACCACGATCACCTTCGATGTCCGCAGTAACGATACCGACGCTGATGGTGACGCACTGACGGTGACGGCCATCAATGGAACGGCGATCACGGCAGGCCAATCAATCACCATCAACGGGGGGGCTGTAAGGCTTGATGCTGATGGTCGTCTGAGCTTCACGCCGAACGCCAACTATAATGGTCCAATCAGCTTCACCTACACCCTGTCGGACGGAACGGCCTCGGCAAACGCAACTGTGACCGGTACGGTGACACCAGTCAACGACGCTCCAACGTCGTCCGACATCAGCATCTCCACGCCCGAAGATACGCCATTTACCGGCACACTCGTTGCAACAGATGTCGATGGCGACACAATTACATTCTCCGCAGGGATGACGACCCCCGCCAACGGCACCGTTGTCATCAACGCGGACGGCACCTACACCTACACGCCAAACTCCGATTTTGACGGCACAGACAGCTTCAGCTTCGTTGTTACTGATCCAGGTGGTGCCCGCAATGAGTATACGGTCACTGTCACTATCAGCGACGTCAATGATAACCCAGTCGGCTCAACGATACCTGACCGTTCCGCCAATGACGGCGCCGTCGTCAATTTTGACGTCTCGAGCTTCTTCTCCGATGCCGATGGCGATACGCTGACCTACACGCAGACAGGCCTTCCGAACGGCCTCAGCCTCAGTGCCGCAGGCGTCATCACCGGCACCATCGATCGAAATGCCAGCCAGGGTGGAACCAACGGCGTCTACACGGTGACGATCACAGTATCGGATGGCAATGGTGGTACGGCCCAGCAGACATTCGCGTTGACCGTGTCGAATCCGGCGCCCGTCGCCGTCAACGATACCGTAACGACCGCGGAAGATACCGCAGTCACGATCAATGTGCTTGCCAATGACAGTGACCCAGACGGCGATCCGCTCTCCGTTGTCTCGGCAACGGCCGCCCATGGAACGGTGACTATTCTCGCGGACGGCGAGATATCCTATCTGCCGGCCGCCGACTACAATGGCACCGACACGATCACCTACACGATCTCCGACGGGAATGGCGGCACCGCAACGGCAACTGTCACCGTGACAATCACCCCCGTCAACGATGATCCCGCCGGTAGTCCGATTGCCGATCGCACCCGCAACGACGGCGATACCGACAGCCTTGATCTCTCTGCCTTTTTCTCTGATCCGGAAGGCGGCGCCCTCACCTATACAATCGATGCGGACTTCCCCCTTCCGCCCGGGCTCGTGCTTTCCGGGTCGACAATCAGCGGCCAGATCGCCCCGGATGCCTCAGGTCCCACGGGCGAGAAGAACTATCGTATTCGCGTCATCGCAACCGACCCGAACGGTGGAACGACCTTTGTCGATTTCAACTACACCGTCCTCAATGTTCCACCGATCGCCAACGATGATGCAGTCACAACAGACGAAGACACGCCTGTCGATATCGACATTCTCGCCAATGACAGCGATCCCGATGGCGATGCCGCCGAGGTCATCCGCGTCAACAACGTCGTTCTGCAGCCGAATGGCGCCCCGGTCGTAACCACCAACGGATCGGTCCGATTGATCGAAAACCCGGACGGAACCCAGTTCCTGCGCTTCACGCCGAATGCGGACTATAACGGACAGGAAAGCTTCAGCTATTCCATCTCCGACGGGAACGGAGGCGTTTCAACGGCAACGGTGACAGTCACGGTATTGCCGGTCAACGATGACCCCGTGCCGACCCAGCCGATCCCAGACCGGGTTCGCGCCGACGGCCAGTCTTTCACCTATGATGTGGCAGACTTCTTTACAGATCCAGATGGCGACAATCTGACCTTCACCATCACGGGCCTTCCCGCTGGACTGCAATATGATGCCGCCACCGGGCTTATCTTTGGCAATATCGACAAGAGCGCCAGCCAGGGCGGTCCGAATGGTGATGGCGTCTATGTCATTTCGATTGTTGCCAGCGACGGTACCTCGTCCACCCCGTCACAGACTTTCGAACTGACCGTAACCAATCCCGCGCCAACGGCAAACAACGACATCATTACCATTGCCGAGGACACTCCGACTGTCATCGCGCCACTCGCCAACGACACAGACCCCGACGGCGACCCGTTGACGATCGTATCCGCCAGCGCAGGCAACGGGAGTGTGACCATCAATGCCAATGGCACCTTGACCTATGTGCCGGCCCTTAATTTCAATGGCGTCGACACGATTTCCTACACCATCACTGACAACAATGGAGGGGTTTCCACCGCAACGGTGCGTGTGACTGTTACACCCGTCAACGACAATCCGACCTCCAACCCGATCCCCGACCAATACGATAGCGACAGCCAAGCTGTCGATTATAATGTCAGCCCGTATTTCAGCGACATCGACGGAGACACGCTGACATTCACCGCAACCGGCCTTCCGCCAGGCCTCTCCATCGACGCTGCCGGCCGGATCACCGGCACATTGGCCGCAGACGCATCCAATACAGATCCATATACGGTTGAAATCACGGCTTCCGATGGCAACGGCGGAACGACGACACGGATTGTCACATGGATTGTTACCAACCTTCCACCCAAGGCCTTCCACGACACACTAACCGTCGATGAAAACACGGCAGGTGGCGGCAATGTGCTTACCAATGACCAGGACCCGGATGGAGATCCACTCACCGTCGATCAGGTGGAGGGATCAGGAGCCAATGTCGGCGTGGCGGTTGCCGGCTCGAATGGCGGCACCTTCATCATCAATGCCAATGGCACCTACACGTTTGATCCTGGCACGGACTTTGACGACATGTCCGCAGGTGATACGCCCCGCACGACAACCATAACCTATCGTGTCACCGACGGTACGAATGTCGACACCGCGACGATTACCGTCACCGTCACCGGCGTCAACGATGACCCGACTGCAGACGAGATCCCAAATTACACCCGCGCGGACGGCCAATCGCTCACCGACCATCCGTTGCATCTTGACGCATTTTTCCAGGACATCGATGCCAATGACGCGCTGACTTTCAGCCAGACCGGATTGCCGCAAGGCCTTGAAATGGCGGCAGACGGGACGATTACGGGCATCATCGCCAACAACGCCAGCCAGGGCGGTCCAAACAACGATGGCGTCTATGTTGTGACAGTGACGGCCAACGATGGCCGCGGCGGCACGGTAGCGGAAACCTTCACGTTCACCGTGACCAATCCAGCACCGATTGCCGTAAATGACACAGTTGAAACCGGCGAAGATCAGCCAGTTACCTTCAACCCGATCACCGGTGAGGGCACAACCAGCGGCGACAATGGCATCGATATCGACCCCGATGGCGACACGCTTTTCCTTGACCCCGATTTTCCGCCTGTGGCAGGAAACGGCACGGTGACCGTCAATGCGGACGGCACCATCACTTACACGCCGAACGACAACTACAACGGCACCGACACCATTGTTTATCGCGTAACGGACGGTCAAGGCGGCTACAGCACAGGTATCATCACCGTTTCCGTCGATGCAGTGAACGATCCACCAATTTCGTCCCCGATCGCGGATATTTCGCGCAATGACGGGGAGACGATCAGTTTTGACATTTCGGGTAATTTTGTCGACCCCGAGGGAGAAACGCTGACATATACGGCAACTGGACTGCCGCCTGGACTTACGCTGGACCCGCTTACGGGCATTATATCCGGCGTCATCGACGCCGACGCATCCGGACCCACGGGTCTTCGCGATTTTGCAGTCAGGATCACGGCCACCGACCCGGATGGCGGAAGCACCTTCCAGGACTTCATCTATACGATCAAGAATGTGGCCCCGAATGCCGAGAATGACCAGGTTACCACGGATGAGGACACACCTGTCGACATAGACATCCTTGCCAATGATGAGGACCCCGATGGCGACACCGATACGGTCATTCTCGTTGAAGGCGTGAATCTTACGGTTGGCGGTCCTGCGGTCATGACCAGCAATGGCTCTGTGCAACTTGTTCTCAACGGGAACGGACGCGAAGTTCTGCGCTTTACGCCAAACCCCAATTTCAACGGCACGGAATCCTTCACCTATACGATTGGTGACAGGAATGGCGGTAGCGACACGGCGACGGTGACGGTAACAGTCAACCCGGTCAACGATGCACCCGTGGCGTCACCTATCCCAGACCGCGCACAGGTGGATAGCTCCGCCTTCAGTCTTGATGTCCGCCCCTATTTCAGTGATGTCGATGGTCAGACGCTGACCATTACAGTCGAAGGGCTTCCGCCAGAACTGACTTTCGATCCGGCGACCGGCATCATTTCCGGTACCCTCGATCCAGATGCGTCGAAAGACAGCCCCTACACAATCATTGTAAGGGCGAGTGACGGCATTGCCTCGGCCTCCAGCAGCTTTACTCTTACTGTCACCAACCCTGCACCCAATGCGGGAAACGACGTCGTCGACCTGACGGAAGACACGACCGTCAGCTTCAATCCGCTAACCGGAGCTGGCACTGTCAGCGGTAGCGCTGGCGCCGACACAGACCCGGATGGCGACCCGCTGTCGATCACCCAGATCGACGGCCAGCCTATTGGCGTTGGTGAAACAATAGCCGTCGCGGGTGGCAGTGTGACGCTGAACGATGCCCTGGGCAATCTTACCTTCACGCCGACCGCGGATTTCAACGGCACAGTCGCCTTTACCTACCGCATCAGTGACGGCAACGGCGGATTTTCCGACGCGTCGGTGACGCTCAATATCAATGCCGTCAACGATGTGCCTGTGATCGATCTGAACGGCACCACCAGCGGAACCGATAATTCCGTAACCTTCACCGAAGGTGACGGACCAGTCAGAATTGTTACGCCGGATGCCTTTGTTTCCGACGTAGAGGGGAGCATCGTCTCACTCGATATAAGCCTTGCCGGCTTTATCAATTCCGGTAGTGAAATTATTCATCTGAACGGCACTGCCGACATCATTTTCGGCACCGCATCGAGTGGCACCATTGCATTCGGAGGTACGACATTCGTCTACCAATACGATGGCGCCACATCAGTGCATTTCGAGAACGCCGCAGGTGCCGCCGTTCCCATGCCAAACGAAGCAGCGAGTGCCTTGTTGCGCGCCCTGCAATATGAAAACCGCAACGACAATCTGACCGCAGGTGATCGCACACTCACCATTTCCGTGACCGATAGTGGAAACGCCACAAATGCGGCCGTCGTCACGGTCAGCGTTGGAGCGGTCAACAACCCTCCAGTCGCCGTTGATGACACGGCCACCACGGGCGAAAACACACCGATTATCAACGGCCCAACTGTCCTTGGGAACGACACGGATGCTGAGGGCGCAACGCTAACCGTTATTGCGGTGGGGTCCGGCGATCCCGGCGACACCATTGCCGGTTCGGATGGCGGCACCTTCATCATCAACGCGGATGGCACCTACTCCTTCAACCCCGGCACCGAGTTTGACGACCTTCAGGTCGGTGAAACGCGCACCACAAGCGTGATTTACACGATTTCCGATGGCGACAATGGAACTGCGACAGCAACGCTGACGATCACCGTAACGGGCGAAAACGACGCTCCGGTGGGTGGCAGTTTCACCCTGAACGCCACAGAGGATCAAACATCGACAGGCTTCCTGCCTGTGACCGATGTCGATGGCGACGCACTGACCTACGCCGTACTCGGCCAGCCCACAAACGGCACAGTGACAATTGGCGCAGATGGCAGCTATAGCTATGTTCCGGCCGCAAATTTCTCGGGTCCTGACTCATTCACCTACACCGTGAATGATGGTCGCACGACCACCACGTTCACTGTGACCGTCAATGTTGCCAATGTCGAAGATCCCCCGACGGGAGAAATCCCCAATCAGGCATTCGACGATGCCGACGATGTAACCCTCGACATCTCGCAGTTCTTCACGGACCCGGACAACGATACGCTGACCTTCAGCCAGACTGGTTTGCCCGCCGGGCTGGTAATGAGTGCTGACGGCATTATTTCCGGCACGCTCGAAAATGATGCCTCACAAGTGAATGGCGGCATCTATCAGATCACCGTTACCATCAATGACGGTCAGCCGGGCGGCTCTATCACACGTAGCTTCACGATTAGCGTTTCCAACCCAGCCCCGCTCGCTCAGAACGACGCAATCACAACTGCAGAAAACATCCCTGCGACAGGCTCTGTCTTTGTTGATAATGGCTCGGGCGCGGATAGTGATCCGGACGGCGATGTTATCACTGTTGCTGCCGTGAACGGCAACGCGACCGGCGTCGGAACAAGCGTAACGGGAACCGCTGGTGGCAGCTTCATCATTGCCGAAGATGGAAGCTATACGTTCAATCCAGGGACCGACTTTGACAATCTTTCCGCCGGGGAAACCCGCGCGACCAGCATCACGTATACGATCACGGACGGTCAGGGCGGCACGTCGACGGCAACCTTCACCGTCACGGTCACGGGCACCAATGACGCCCCGGTTGGCAGCGATGACACGATCAATGTGACCGAAGATACGCCCTATAGCGGGATATTGCCTGCCGCCACCGATGCGGAAGGCGAGCCGCTGACTTATGCGGCTGCAAGCCAGCCGTCCAATGGCCGTGTCGTCGTCAACACCGATGGCACCTACACCTACACGCCCGATCCCGACTTCGAAGGCGATGACAGTTTCACCTACACGGTGAGCGACGGAACAGCCACGGTGGAATATACCGTTATCGTCAATGTTGGCGCGGTCAACGATGCACCGGCTCTTGGCAATGACAGCTTCACCCTCAACGAGGACGGCAATACGGTTCTCGATGTGCTGGCCAATGACAGTGATGCCGATGGCGACCCACTGACCATCACAGCAATCGACGGACAGGCCATCTCCGTTGGCACCTCCGTGGCGGTCACCGGCGGCTCCGTCACCCTCAATGCCAATGGCACACTCACCTTCACAGGCGCGGCAAACTTCAACGGGCCGCTCTCCTTCACCTACACCGTCTTTGATGGCACAACCACCTCCACCGCAACGGTCGCAGGCCAGATCAATCCCGTCAACGATCTGCCCGTCGCCGTCGATGATGTCGCACAGACCGATGAGAACACACCCATCGAAGGCAATGTCATCATTGGCAGCGACAGCGATGTCGATGGCGATACCCTCACCGTCATCCGCGTCGGCAATGGCGCAAATGGTGTCGGCGCAACACTTGCAGGCAGCAATGGCGGCAGCTTCGTCATCCGCGCCGATGGCTCCTACAGCTTCGATCCCGGCTCGGCCTTCCAGGACCTCCAGATCGGAGAAAGCCGCACCACCGCCATCACCTACACCATCTCCGACGGCAATGGCGCAACCGCAACCGCAACGCTGACCGTCACAGTCACAGGCCTCAACGACGCACCCGTCGCACCAACCCTGCCGCCTCGCGCCAATCTCGATGGAGCAGCCATCAACATCAACCTCGGCAACCTGTTTACCGATGTCGATGGCGATACACTCTCCTACTCCATCACCGGTCTGCCGACAGGCCTCTCATACGATCCAGCAACAGGCCAGATCACCGGAACAATCGATCCATCCGCATCCGGACCAACCGGCACCAACGCCTTCACCGTCACCATGACCGCAGTCGACGGCAATGGCGGATCGGTCGAGCGCAGCTTCACATGGACCGTCACAAACCCCGTGCCACAGGCACAGAACGATGCATTCGCCATCAATGAAGGCCAGACCCTCAACGGCAATGTCCTCGCCAACAATGGCAACGGCGTCGATGCCGACGACGATCCCCTCACCGTATCCCTGGTCAACGCCCCGGCAAACGGCACCCTCACCCTCAACCCCGACGGCACATTCACCTATCAGCCAAATGCCTTCTTCAACGGTTCAGACAGCTTCACATACCAGGTCGCCGATGGTAACGGCGGCTTCGATACCGCAACCGTCACCATCATCATCGGCGCCATCAACGATCCGCCCGTCGCAACAAACGACACATTCGTCATCGACGAGGACGGATCCATCAACCTCGATGTGCTGGCAAACGACACTGACCCGGATGGCGATACACTCACCATAACCGCCATCAACGATCAGGCCATCGCCGCTGGAAGTTCAATCAATGTCACGGGCGGCACCATCACACTCAATGCCGACGGGACCCTCACATTCACTGGCGCGCCAGACTTCAACGGCCCACTCTCATTCACCTATACCGTCTCTGACGGCATCATCAGCCGCAACGCAACCGTCTCAGGAACCGTACAACCCATCAACGATGCACCGGCTCTTGGCAATGACAGCTTCACCCTCAACGAGGACGGCAATACGGTTCTCGATGTGCTCGCCAATGACAGTGATGCCGATGGCGACCCACTGACCATCACAGCAATCGACGGACAGGCCATCTCCGTTGGCACCTCCGTGGCGGTCACCGGCGGCTCCGTCACCCTCAATGCCAATGGCACACTCACCTTCACAGGCGCGGCAAACTTCAACGGGCCGCTCTCCTTCACCTACACCGTCTTTGATGGCACAACCACCTCCACCGCAACGGTCGCAGGCCAGATCAATCCCGTCAACGATCTGCCCATCGCCGTCGATGATGTCGCACAGACCGATGAGAACACACCCATCGAAGGCAATGTCATCATTGGCAGCGACAGCGATGTCGATGGCGATACCCTCACCGTCATCCGCGTCGGCAATGGCGCAAATGGTGTCGGCGCAACACTTGCAGGCAGCAATGGCGGCAGCTTCGTCATCCGCGCCGATGGCTCCTACAGCTTCGATCCCGGCTCGGCCTTCCAGGACCTCCAGATCGGAGAAAGCCGCACCACCGCCATCACCTACACCATCTCCGACGGCAATGGCGCAACCGCAACCGCAACGCTGACCGTCACAGTCACAGGCCTCAACGACGCACCCGTCGCACCAACCCTGCCGCCTCGCGCCAATCTCGATGGAGCAGCCATCAACATCAACCTCGGCAACCTGTTTACCGATGTCGATGGCGATACACTCTCCTACTCCATCACCGGTCTGCCGACAGGCCTCTCATACGATCCAGCAACAGGCCAGATCACCGGAACAATCGATCCATCCGCATCCGGACCAACCGGCACCAACGCCTTCACCGTCACCATGACCGCAGTCGACGGCAATGGCGGATCGGTCGAGCGCAGCTTCACATGGACCGTCACAAACCCCGTGCCACAGGCACAGAACGATGCATTCGCCATCAATGAAGGCCAGACCCTCAACGGCAATGTCCTCGCCAACAATGGCAACGGCGTCGATGCCGACGACGATCCCCTCACCGTATCCCTGGTCAACGCCCCGGCAAACGGCACCCTCACCCTCAACCCCGACGGCACATTCACCTATCAGCCAAATGCCTTCTTCAACGGTTCAGACAGCTTCACATACCAGGTCGCCGATGGTAACGGCGGCTTCGATACCGCAACCGTCACCATCATCATCGGCGCCATCAACGATCCGCCCGTCGCAACAAACGACACATTCGTCATCGACGAGGACGGATCCATCAACCTCGATGTGCTGGCAAACGACACTGACCCGGATGGCGATACACTCACCATAACCGCCATCAACGATCAGGCCATCGCCGCTGGAAGTTCAATCAATGTCACGGGCGGCACCATCACACTCAATGCCGACGGGACCCTCACATTCACTGGCGCGCCAGACTTCAACGGCCCACTCTCATTCACCTATACCGTCTCTGACGGCATCATCAGCCGCAACGCAACCGTCTCAGGAACCGTACAACCCATCAACGATGCGCCGGTCAACACCCTGCCCGGTAGCTTCAACGGATCTGAAGATACCGATCTGCCTTTGACAGGGATTGCGATAATAGATGTTGATGCCGGTGATGCCTCAATCACGGTCACACTCGACGTGAATGCTGGATCCCTGATCGCCGCTTCCGGTAACGGCGTGACCGTCACGGGCAATGGATCGGGCTCTCTGACGCTGACCGGCACCGTCGGCAACATCAACGCATGGCTGTCAGGAACAACCGCGCCAATCTATCGTCCTGTTGAAAACAGCAGCGCTTTGGTCACCCTGACCATGACGACAAATGACGGCGGCAACAGCGGTGCAGGTGGAGCGCTGACGGCGATCAGTTCCTCGACACTCATCATCGACCCGGTCAATGACGCACCGGTTGCGACAGATCAGCGGATATCAACGCCGGAAGATACGCCTGTCGCTGGCGCCATCATGGCCTCGGATGTCGACGGCGATGCGTTGACCTACACTGTTTCGGCCCAGCCAGCCAACGGCCGTGTCACGATTGATGCAAGCGGACAGTATCTCTATACACCCGGCACGAACTTCTACGGCACGGACGTCTTTGTCGTTACGGTCAGTGACGGGCACGGTGGAACGACGACCGCCACGATTACAGTCGACGTTTCGCCAGTGAATGATCCCCCGGTTAGCTCCGATGGAACTCTTACGGTAGCGGAAGATACGATCTTCAACGGGCAACTGCCAAGAGCGGTTGATCCGGAAGGCGTAGCTGTCGTCTACACAGTCGGAAGCCCCCCGTCGCATGGGTCACTGACCATCAATCCGGATGGCACCTACAGCTATCAACCGGCCGCGAATTACAACGGCGCCGACAGCTTCACCTACACCGTCAGCGACGGCGTTGCGACAAGCACCTATACGATTTCGATAACAGTGACTGCGGTAAACGATGCGCCACTGGGCTCCGACCTTCAGATCTCGGTAGAGAATGGTGGAACGGCCAGTGGCAACCTGCCTCCGGCGATCGACCCGGAAGGATCCTCCGTATTTTACGAAGTCGACACCGTAACGCCTGGTGCCACCGTTATCATCGGTCTCGACGGCAGCTACAGTTACACGCCGCCGTCAGGTTTCAGCGGGACAGATACCTTCACCTACACGGTGAGTGATGGTTCGACGGAAACGATCTACACGGTCACAGTGACCGTAGGCCCCGCCAACCAGCCGCCGCTTGCCTCCGATGCGACCGTCGGGACAAACGAAGACGAACCGCTTTCGGGAATGCTGCCTGAAGCAACCGACGAAGAAGGGCAGGACATCACCTACTCGCTTGGCCGCAATGCCATCAACGGTTCGGTCGTCGTCAACCCAGATGGGACATATACCTATATACCCAATGCGAATTTCAGCGGCACGGATAGCTTCACCTATAGTGTCAGCGATGGCACGGCGTCGTCTGTCTACACGATCACGGTGAATGTTGCCGCAGTCAATGACGCTCCTGTGGGCTCCAATACAAGCATTGCGGTTACAGAAGACGTTCCTGCGAGCGGAATGTTGCCTCGGGCAATCGACCCCGAAGGCCAGACCGTTGTCTACGAGATCGGCACAAGCCTCCCCTCGCATGGTACTGTGATCATCAATGCGGATGGCAGCTACACCTACACGCCGAATGAGAATTTCAACGGCACAGATACGTTCACCTACATCGTATCTGACGGTGATGCGACCAACACCTACACTGTAACTGTCACGGTAAGCCCGGTGAACGATGCCCCGGTTGGGCGTGACGATCTGGTGTCTATCGACGAAAATACACCGTATAACGGTCAATTGCCGGCGGCCACCGATCCGGATGGCGACGAGGTCTTCTACAGCCTCGGCAACCAGGCGTCCAATGGCGTCGTTACAGTCAATTCCGACGGCACCTACATCTACGTGCCGAACGCGGATTTCAATGGCACAGACCGTTTCACCTACAGTGTCAGTGACGGAGTTCTGGAAGCGACATACACTGTCACTATCCTCGTCAATACGCCAAATGAACCACCCGTTTCATCTGACACCTCCATCTCGGTGAACGAGGGGGGCACGATAACGGGCATTCTGCCGCCAGCCACCGATCCGGAAGGACAGCCCATCGTCTATGGTCTTGGGTCAGGACCACAATACGGCACAGTCATCATCAATGCTGACGGTACTTACAGCTACAGACCCGCGGACGGTTACAATGGCGTCGACAGCTTTACCTTCACAATCAGCGACGGCAGAAACATTGTCGCCTATACCGTGACGGTCAGCGTCATTCCAGTCGAACAGCCGGAAGAACCGAGGCCTCCGCTTGAGATCGACCCGCCGGCGCCGATTTCCGCAGAACCAACCGACCCGTGGCAACCATCATCGCAAGGCTCGGAAACAATCTTGGCAGGTTCGCCGCTAACTGCCTCTATCATGAAAGATCTGAACGGGATCGCAGACCTCACTGCGCAAGGTCCGATCGTCAACGTGGTCAATTCCATCCGCTCACTCAATGGTATCGGTTCATTGCCGGAAGAAGGGGCCGTGATCCATGTCGCTCGCCAGATCGGCGACTGGCAGACAAGCGACCGGATCATTGATAAAATTGCCACCGGCTTCTTCAAGGGTGGCTCCAACATACATCTTTCGGGAGAAGGCGCCGAGAGCACCTGGTTCCAGGTCGATACGATGGTCTACAAAGACTATCTCTACATCATGCCGTCGTCGGCCGGGAACGTCGAAAATGCAACGTTCGGCGTGACTATGGCAGACGGAAAGCCATTGCCCGACTGGCTGAAGCTGACACGTCAGGGGCTCGTCATCGGACGCCCGCCAGCCGGGTTGCAATCCATCGACTTGCGCATCCATGGCAATTCGTCTGATGGGGTCATCTCAGACACCATGCGCATTGATCTGCACACCGGCACGATCCTCGATCATGTCAGTGACCGACGAACAGACCTGGGCCCCGGTATGTTTACCGACAATCTGTTCGCCGCAGCGGATCTTCATGGAGAAGATGTCTCCGTGCTGAGCCAGGCACTGTCAAACTGGGTCGAACTGCCCCAACGTTGATGGCTCCCATCCGCGTCTCTAGACGCGGGTCGAAAGACGCGAGGATGCCCGGAAGGAGCGAAATTCTGAGAGCGCCTTGATGGATCGGCCATTGTCGATGGCAGCAAGATCAAGAATTACGGCGTTGGCGATCGTCATGGGAACAACGAGCGACTGCGACTCACCAGGCTCGCCTCGCGAAACAAGGATCTGATGATCGGGCGCCGGGTCAATGCGCGTGCCACCCACGTCAGTAACAGCCAGGGTCTTTACGCCGCGACTTGCTGCAATGTCTCGGACCTCCTGGAGCAATGGCGGCGCCTTGCGGAAGGAAAGGAGCCAGACGACATCATCAGGCGCAAGCGTTGACAGCGCTTCGGGAAGCTGGTGCATCTGGCTGGCAAGATCCACCGCCTCGTAGCCAGAGCGGTTGAGGCGCAGGGCAATCAGCGCAGACAGTGCAGAAAAATGGCCGCGTCCGAAGATGAATATCTTCCTGCTGTCGCGCAAGCTTTCTGAAAAAGCCCTGATGTCGGCGTCGGAAACGCTGTTTTTTGCCTGTTGGAGGGCAGCGATTTCGCTGTCAAGCACGGAGGCCAACAGACCGTTGTCTTCCGCTTTGACAAGTCGTGCAGCCATACGCGCCGCAGGACTTTCAAAATCATTGCCACCCTCCGTCAGACTGGACTGCAAAAAGGTACGAAATTCGGGATAGCCTTTGAAGCCCAACCGCCTTGCGAGCCTGACAGCAGATGCCGGGTGCACCCCCGCGCGAAACGAGACGTCCTTACCGTTTTCCATAGCCGCGCGGATTGGATCCTGGATCAAGACATCCAGAAGACGTGTATCCGCATCTGTCAGCCGCGCCGAATTGCGGCTGATCAGATCGCTTAACGCAAGCGGCGCATCTTGCCTGTCCATATCGTCCTCAATCTCAGTGCGCGGCGATCTCTCGCCCATCATGGACAACGTCCACACGGTTTCCGCTCTCGCTATCGAAAAACAGTGCGCGGTCAAGATCGCACGATATCCAGAAGCTATCGGTGCTGGCTGGAAGATCACGTCGATGCACTGCTACAGTCACGCGCCCGGCCGGCGTCTCGCAGTGCAACAGCATCTCCGACCCCGTCATTTCAGACATTGCCAGCAGTGCAGGCAAAGCCGTACCACCCGGATTGTCACTGTGAACGGTCAGCACATCGGGACGAAAACCCACCGTCAAACCTTTGGGTCCCTGCCAACCCGGGAGCGCATTCGTATCGAGGAAATTGATCGGCGGCATGCCGAGAAAACTTGCAACGAACCGATTGCAGGGCTTGTCGTAGATGACCTCCGGGCGATCGAACTGCTGGAGATATCCGTCCTTCATGACGGCGACGCGGTCCGCCAGCGACATCGCTTCTGTCTGGTCATGGGTAACATAAATCATCGTTGCACCGAGTTGCCGATGCAGTTCCTTGATTTCCGTGCGCATCGTTATTCGCAACGCATTGTCGAGATTGGAAAGCGGCTCGTCCATCAGGAAAATTGAGGCGTTGCGTGCCATGGCCCGGCCCATGGCGACGCGCTGGCGTTGACCACCGGACAGAGCCGCCGGTTTGCGGTCGAGGTAAGGCGTGAGTTGCAGCATTTTTGCTACGCTCTCTGCCTGCTCGTTGCGCTCGGCCTTTTTCATGCCACGCAACTCAAGCCCGAAGGCAATATTTTCCCGAACCGTCATATGGGGGTAGAGCGCGTAGTTCTGGAAAATCATGGCGATATCGCGATCCTGTGGAGCGAGATCATTGGCCAGGCGCCCGTCGATTTCAATCCTGCCCTCTTCGCAGCGATCAAGTCCGGCAATCAGCCGCAACAGCGTGGACTTGCCACACCCGGACGGGCCAACAATCACAACAAATTCACCCGGCTCTATATCGAACGACACGCCATGCAACACCTGTGGTCCGTTCGGATAGGATTTACGGATGTCCTTCAGAGAAATTCCGCTCATGCGGCGATCCCCCCGCAACGGCTTTCGCGGATCGCAATCGCCAATGTTGGGCGGTCCGTGGTGAAGACTTTGACGCCGAGGTCCAGGGCGCGCCCAATTTGCTCCCGCGTGTGTGCCGCCCAGCAACCGAATTCAATGCCAGCGGAGGCAAACAGCGCTTTGAGGTCGGCATCGGCCGTATCGATGTGAACGCCAATCTCGGGAATATTGTGCGCTTTGGCTACCTCGATCACCGTTTCCGGGCCAAGCTGCCGAAGAACTGATGGGCTGACCAGCCATAGCCTCGGGCGATCTGTGGCGGCCGTAATCTCATCCATGGAATGAACGAGGAATGACGAAAAAACGGTGCGCTCCAACATACCGTGCTCCTGCAGAACCGACACGACGCGCGGCACGAATTCGCCATAGGGCGTGCCATCGGCGCCGGGCTTGATCTCGCACCGAAAGGAAACATGGCTATCGAGGTAAAGCGCACAAAGTTCTTCCAGCGTCATCGGATGGCTGCTAGCGCCGTAGCGGATCGTAGCGGTCTTGATGTCGGCAAGTTCCATCTCCGCAATCGCGCCACTCATATCTGTCGTGGCGTCAAGAGTGGCGTCATGGTGAACGACGATTGCGCCATCCTTTGTCGGGTGGACGTCGAACTCGACCTCCTCGAGAGCCATTTTCGAGGTGGCCGTAAAACCGTGTGGCGTACTGTCGCCAAACTCAAGCGTGCCACCACGATGGGATGCGATACGTGTCATGTTTAAATGTCCTTGATTCATTTGACGGCGCCCATGGTGATACCGCGCACGAGATGTCGCTCCACCAGAAGAAAGCCGAGAAGAACAGGCAGAATGGTGATCGTCGATGCGGCCATCACAAGCGGCCAGTCAACCAACCCTTCGCCGGGATTGATACGATAGAGACGCGCCAAACCAACCTGCAGCGTGTAGAGATCCTGATTGCCGACGGCCACCAGCGGCCAGATGTAGCTGTTCCACTCGGTCATGAAGATATAAAGCGCCATGGACGCTATGGCGGGCCGCGACAATGGCACGATGATACGCCACAGCACTTTCAGCGGTTTTGCGCCATCCATATAGGCGGCTTCATCCAGTGCCTTCGGAATTCCGCGAATGTACTGGCGCAGAAAGAAGGCCGCGAAACCATTGGAAATGGCGGGCAGAATGAGACCAGCATAAGTATCCAGCAATCCAACCTTCGCCAACGATAGATAGTTCGGGATGAGACTGATGTGGCTCGGGATCATCAGCGTTGCGACTGTCGCGCCGAACAGGAGATTGCCACCCGGGAACGTGTAGCGTGCAAAGGCATATGCGGCCATCGTCGCAAAGGTGATGCCGAGCAGCGTTACGAGACCAGAGACGATGAGGCTGTTCAGCAGATAGCGCGCGAAATTGTACTGCCCGACCGCCCGGGCGTAATTATCCAGTGTAAAGCCGACTTCACCGGCATAATAAGCATCCGCCGTCTGGAACGAAATCCAGATAGAGTAAAGGACCGGCGACAGGAACAGGATACCCGCAGCCAGCGCGAGACCGACGAGAAGCGGGTTTTCAGGCTTCATAATGCACCTTCCTGCCGATGATACGAGATTTGAGAATGGCAAGCGCGACGAGCAGGATGAACAACAGAACTGCCAGCGCTGAGCCGCGTCCTATATCGAAAAGGACGAAACCGATCTCGTAGAGCCGGTTGACCAACATATCCGTTGCACCTGCCGGACCACCGCGCGTCATCACATTGACGATGGTGAAAACCTGAAATGCCTCAATGACCGAAATGACCAGAAGGAAGTAGGTTGTTGGCATAACGAGTGGCAGTGTAACGCGCCGGAAAACGTGCATGCGGCGACCGCCATCTACAGCAGCGGCATCGTACAGCTCCCGCGGGATAGCCTGCAATCCGGCAATATAGATCACGATGTCATAGCCGAGCTGTTTCCAGGTGTTGACGAAGATCAGCACCCAGAGCGCCAGATAGGGGTCTTGCAGCCATTGCACCTTACCGAGACCAAGTGTGCCGAGGATCGCGTTCACCATGCCGTAATCGGTGGAGAATACCCAGGAAAACACCACTGCAATCGATACTGTCGATGTGACGGACGGCAGGAAGAGCGCGCCTCGCAGAAGACGCGAATGCACTGTTTCCCTGACAAGATAGCCGGCAATGAGCAGCGCCAGACCAAGCCGCAGCGGCACGGACAGGACAGCAAAGACCGTCGTGACCCAGAGCGAATTCCAGACCTCACGTGAGGACAGCAATTGCTCATAGTTGCGCAGACCGACAAAAGGCATATCCGGCGACAGGAAGTTCCACTCGCGAACACTGAGATTGAGGCTCGTCAGGATCGGGATATAGGTGAAAACCGCGATGGAAATCATCAACGGTGCCACGAACAAGTAGGGAGTGAGTTTGCGAAGCATGACCATAATCGTACCGGCGGCACGGGGATAAACCCGCCCGCCGGTAGCCTTGCGTGAGATCAGTTACCGACGCGCTTTTCTTCTGCGCGCGTCTGCTCGGCGAAATCCTTCATCGTCTCCTCGACCTCACGCTGACCGAGCGCCATCGCCTGCCACATCTTGTATTCGGTGGTACGCATCCAGGTGACGACAGTCGTGCGCGCACGACCATGGGCATTTGGCAGGGACTCGATTGCCACATCGATACCGGGCTGGGTGGTCAGAGCTTCTTTGGCGATAGGCAAATCTGCGCTTTTCTTGTTGATTGGCAGATATCCGGTCGCCGCGAACCAGACTGCATTCGCTTCCGGAGACGCCGCATAGCTGACGAACTTGTAAGCGGCGTCCTGAACCTCTTTGGGAGAGGTCGCCATGATGCCGATGCCGGCGCCACCGATCGGAACCGAGCAGGTTTTGTTGCAAGGCATCGGACGCACGACAAGGTTGTCGCCAATCGCCTTCTTGGCTTCGCCGTAATTGCCGGTCGAGTTGAACATGATACCGACCTTTTTGGCCAGGAAGGCATCGCGACCATTGTCTTCTTCCGTCACGCCATCTGGCGAGGCGACCTTGTTCTCGTGAACCAGAGAGGCCATCCATTGATAGGCTTCGATGGTGTTTGGTTTGTCGAGCAGGATTTCACCTGTCTTGGGGTCAACCAGTTCGCTGTCGTTCGCCATGACCAGACCCCAGCGAGCAAATTGCCCGGGAGCCGCAATACCAGACACACCGTCCGCGCCAAGCTTGTCGCTAATCGTTTTCGCGGCTGAAAGGATTTCGTCAAAAGTCTTCAAAGGCGTATCGGCAGAAAGACCTGCCCGCTGGAAGATATCCTTATTGAAATAAAGGACCGGCGTGGATGAGTTGAACGGCACGATGTAGTTCTTGCCGTTGATGACACCAACTTCCTGCGCGTAGTCGTAGAGATCGGCCTTCAGCGGATCTGCGTCAAAATAGGGCGTCAGATCTGTGAGGATATTGTTGTTGGCGAACAGACCATAGCGGGTCACTTCGAGAATGACGGCATCCGGCGCGCGGCGGGCGGGAATGGCGGCCTGTAGCTTGGCAATGATGTCGTTGTAGTTGCCGACGAACTCGGCTTCGACATCGATGCCGGGATTGGCAGCCTCGAAATTGGCGATGATCTTGTCCAGCGCCTGACCGCTGGACTTGTTGAAGCTGTGCCAGAATTTCACCGTGGTGGCAGCGTCGGCCGCACCAACGCTGACAAAAAGGGCGAGTGCGGCAGCAACCGTGCTTTTAAATTTCCGTGACATCTGCATCTCCTCTGCAAACGAAATTGCAATTACGGAGATTTAGCAATTGCAAGCGACAGTTTGTTGAAACGTCTGTGAAGCTTTGATGACGAGGAATTGTCACACACGCGGGCAAACCGGAACCAAACGATCAGAGCTGAGTTGAGAAGCTGGCGTTTTGCGATCCGGTCACGCCACGGCGAGGATCGTCAATTGCAAGTCATCACGTAGCCAGAAATGCCGCGTGCGCAGACACAAATCGCCGTCTAATACTGTCAACTAAATGGCTTTTCCTGCACGTTCCTCGATTGGCACTTGGTGACTCTCGCGGTTCACGTCATCGCGAATGCTACTTTTCCATTGAACCCAATCCGGAACTTCGTCGTTAAACGAATTTATTCAGTTGGAGGAAATCGCGATGGGACCACGTTCTTGCGTTCCAACATTTCTCTTGATCGCACTTGGTCTTGTTTCCAGTTTCACGACGGATGCCGGCGCGACGCCCAAGGTTGTCAAGGTCGGGCCTGATCATTATCGGGGAACCTGGCTGGAGATTGGACGAACGCCGATGTTCCTGACAGATGGGTGCGTCGCCGGATATTCGACCTACCGTAGAGGCGTTAAACCCGATGACGTCATTGTGGAGGATGGCTGCTACGTTGACACGCCGGCAGGCAGGTTAAAGACAGTCCGTGGATCCGGGAAAATTGAGGACTTTGGTACGACTAACGCAAAAATGCGAGTTCGTTATCCGCTTCTGATTACCTTCAACTACTGGGTCCTCTACAAGTCGCCGGACAAAACTTGGTTCATCAGCGCCACCCCATCAATGTCGGATCTGTGGATTTACTCCAGGACGGTTCCCACCAATGCACAGCTTAAACGGATGATCCGCAAGGCGAGCGAACTCGGTTATGATGTCCAAAAGCTTGAGTTTCCACCTGCGCGTTAAAGCGCCAGCACGACAGTGCTGAGATCAAGAGCACAAGTCAGGAATCAATAAAATTGGCTGCCCGTCGGCGCGGTGTCTTTGCATAGCTTAAAGCGTGGAAAGCAGCGCTGCGCGAGACCTCTACCCAAACTCAAGTTGCCGAAGCCACAGCAATCATCAGGCGAGACTGAATCGGGGAACCGCCATGGCCTCACAAGCGAACCCATGAGGAATTTGAACCGGCCGGACGATCAACTCGCCCCAGTCGCTTCAGACAGCATGCCTCCTGATCGCAGTCAAACGAGGCGTAGAATTCCGAACCTAAATATCCGATTTCTCAACAAAATACATGTCGAAAAGCGATCGTTTTCGCATAATTTTTTATCACAGTTGTGTCGCGCAAATTCTTTAGGCAAGGCGGCTTGCGCAACGTCAATCTTCATGCTTGTATAGACAACTAGAAGCGCTACGGCGTCGCATGTCGACACGACCGCACCTGGCCAAAAAGGATTATGCTTATGATAACCTTCGACCAAGTCAGTAAGCACTACCGCGGCGATACCATCGCAGTCGACAAACTGTCGCTCACGGCCCCAACCGGAAAACTGACTGTGTTCGTTGGCCCCTCCGGCTGCGGCAAGACGACGTCGCTGCGGATGATCAACAGGCTGATAGCCCCCACATCTGGGTCTATTCTCCTTGATGGTGAGCGCACGGACTCGATGGATGTCGCCCTGCTGCGCCGCAGGATCGGCTACGTCATCCAGAACGCCGGTCTTTTTCCCCACAGAACGGTCGTTCAAAACATTGCCACAACGGCCCGCCTGAACGGGACGCCCAAGCAACAGGCTCTTCGCACCGCCCATGACCTGCTCGATCGTGTCGGTCTTTCCGCAGCATTTGCGGATCGCTATCCATGGCAGCTTTCGGGCGGCCAGCAACAGCGTGTAGGTGTTGCCCGCGCACTTGCATCCGATCCGAAATTCATGCTGATGGATGAGCCGTTCAGCGCGGTCGATCCGGTCGTGCGTAACCAGTTGCAGGATGAGTTCCTGCGCCTGCAGCGCGAGATCGGCAAGACGATCATCATGGTCACGCACGATATCGATGAAGCGCTCAAGCTCGGCGATCAGGTCGCCGTTCTCCGAACCGGCGGCACGCTTGCACAGATTGCAACGCCACAGGAGCTGCTGGCACGGCCAGCCGACGACTTCGTTGCAGACTTTATTGGCCGCGACCGTGGCTACCGCATTCTCGGCTTTTCGGAGTTCGACAACGGCGTCGCCCTTGGAAAGGAACCGACGGCAGTTCTCGGCACCAGCCCGGAAGCCCTGCGGGAGATTGCCACGGATCGGTGGGTTCTTGTGGCCGATGCTGAAAACAGGCCGATTGGCTGGGCAGATGTCCAAAGCATCAAAAATCCCCTGCGCGAAGGCGATATCAACCTCAGCGGAACGCTTGCCGCTGAAGGCAGCAGTCTGCGGCATGTACTGGACGCTGCGCTCAGCTCGCCGTCCGGCCGTGGCGTGATTGTCAGCCCGGTGGGCGAACTGGTCGGCACGGTGACGTTGCCGAATGTCGTTGCCGCGATCGAGGCGTCACGCAATGGCCGCCTGGCGGTGCAACCATGAGGTTCGACTGGCTGTACCGCGAATCCGGACGGATCGCAGAACTCTTCGTCTGGCATCTGGGGCTTTCCGTCGTCCCTGTCCTGATCGGGCTTGTCCTCGCGCTGCCGCTGGGCTGGATCGCGCAACGTGCCGGCTTTTTCCGCTCCACCATGCTTGGCGCGGCCGGCCTCCTCTACACCATCCCGTCGCTGGCCCTGTTCGTGCTTCTACCGCTTGTCCTTGGCACGCGAATCCTTGATCCGCTGAACGTCGTCGTCGCATTGACAATTTACGCACTGGCGCTTCTGGTTCGCACGGTCAGTGACGGTCTCGATTCCGTGTCTCCCGACGTCGTTCAGGCGGCGAATGCCATGGGTTATCGTCGCCTCACCCGGCTGCTCGTCGTCGAACTGCCCCTGGCCGTCCCGGTCATCGCAGCAGGACTGCGCGTCGCGGTGGTATCAAATGTCAGCATTGTTTCCGTGGCCGCTCTCGTCGGCACGCCGCAACTCGGCCTGCTTTTCACTCAGGGGCTGCAGTTGCGCTTCCTGACACCGATCATCGCGGGCATTCTACTATGTATCACGCTGGCAGCACTGCTGGACGGGATCGTCCTGTTCATTGCACGTCGCCTGACACCCTGGCAGGCGGGAGGCGCTGAGCGATGATCGAATGGTTCTCAAACCCGGCACACTGGACTGGCACTGACGGTGTTTTTGCGCTCATCGTGCAACACCTGGCCTATAGCGCCATTGCACTTTTTTTCGCATGTCTGATCGGCATGCCTGTCGGGCTCTACGTTGGCCACACAAGGCGGGGCATCGTCTTCATCGCTGGCCTTGCCAATGCGTTGCGGGCGCTTCCGAGCCTCGGTCTCATCGTTCTTCTGGTCATCCTTTTCGGTCCCGTTTTTGCGTCAGATATGGCCTTCATCGTCCCGAGCATTATCGTTCTCGTGCTCCTGGCCGTGCCGCCTATCATGAGCGGAACCTATGCCGGGATTGCGGCCGTCGATCCTGCGGCGGTGGATGCAGCGCGAGGCATGGGCAAACGTCCACTCGACATTCTATTCGATGTCGAGCTGCCCTGTGCACTGCCGCTGATCTTTTCGGGGCTGCGCAGCGCGACACTGCAGATCATATCAACCGCAACGATCGCCGCCTACGTGTCTCTGGGGGGGCTCGGCCGCCTGATCATCGATGGTCGTGCCCAAAACGATTATTACCAGATGGCCGCAGGTGCGGTCCTCGTCGGAGGTCTCGCTCTGGCGGTTGACCTCGCAATCGGCATCATATCGAGGCTTACGGTGTCACCCGGACTAACGCGCCGCCATTAAGGGCGGCGTGCATCAAACAAAATTCATTTTCACCCTGACGACTATATAATCCAGAGGAGTAGCTTGCATGGCATTCAGCATCATCAAAGCCGTCGGCGCGTTTGCGCTCATGGCTCTTTCAGCTACCACGGCGCTTGGCCAGACCGATCCGCTCGGGGCTGCTCCGGCCGCCAGGACGGACAACACAACCATTATCGTCGGCTCCGCCGACTTCCCGGAAAGCCAGCTATTGGCGACGATTTACGCCAAGGCGCTTGCAGCAAAGGGCATCAAGGCTGAAACAAAACTGAGTATCGGCAGCCGCGAGGTCTACATACCGGCTCTGCTCGATGGTTCGATTGACCTGCTGCCCGAATATGCAGGCGCAACACTGAGTTACCTCGACAAGAATGCAACCGCCCATTCGCCGGCAGATGTGGCGGCAGCGCTCAAGGCCGTTCTGCCGAAGGGCGTTTCGATGTTGACACCCTCTGCGGCGCAGGATTCCGACAGCGTTGCGGTCACACGCGCAACGGCCGAGAAATACAAACTGAAGACAATTGCCGATCTTTCTCCGGTCGCTTCGCAACTGGTTCTCGGTGGCCCACCAGAATGGAAGACCAGAAAAGAGGGTATCATTGGCCTCAAGGACCTTTACGGCCTGGAGTTCAGCTCATTCAAGTCGCTGGATGTCGGCGGACCACTGACGCTGTCGGCACTCGTCAATGATCAGGTTCAGGTTGCAAACCTGTTCTCGACCGATCCCGCGATCGCCGCCAACGACCTCATCGTTCTGGAGGATACGAAGAACCTCTTTCCTGCCCAGAACATCGTTCCGGTTATTGCGACCCCAAAGGTTAGCGACGTCGTGACGACAACGCTCGATGCTGTCTCCGCCGCGTTGACGACTGCAGACCTCATCGTCATGAACGGCCGTCTGGCCAATCATGACAGCTTCGATGTCGTGGCCGAGGAATGGCTGACCAAACACAAGTTGAACTGACCGTTATTTGCGGGTACGGCATCCGCGGTATCCGCAAATTCACCATCGTCAGATGCCGGGCCTTCGGCCTGACGCACTAACTCTCGTTGGAACCCGATGCAGACGGCACCAGACAAGGTCGAAATCAGCCAAGACGAGAAGGCTCCTGCCCCGCCACTCTACGTCAAGCTCAAGGACTATGTGCGCAGCCGCGTCGAAACCGGTGAGTGGCCAGTCGGTCAGCGCGTCCCCTCGGAGAACGAGCTGGTCGATATGCTGGGCGTCAGCCGCATGACGGCAAACCGCGCCTTGCGTGAGCTTGCCGATGAAGGCTTCGTCGTGCGTGTGCAGGGCAAAGGTTCGTTCGTCGCCAGCAAGAAGCGGACGTCACAGTTTCAGAGCGTCCCCAATATTGCCGACGAGATTACCCTAAATGGTGGCGTGCACACCGCCCAAGTTATCCTGCTTCGCACAGAGGACTGCAATCTGGAGCTGTCGGAAGCGCTCGCCGTGGACATCGGAAGCACGGTTGCTCATTCGATCATCGTCCACGCCGAAGACAGTGTTCCGATGCAGATTGAGGATCGCTTCGTCAACCATCAGATCGTACCCGATTACCTGAGCCAGGATTTCGGTACGACCACGCCAAACGGCTATCTCACCGCCGTTGCACCAATCGTCAGGGCTGAACAGCATATCGAGGCCGTAACCGCCCAAGCCTGGGAATGCAAGCTCCTTGCGATCTCAAAGACCGAGCCCTGCCTGCTGGTTCGACGCCGGACGTGGTCTCAGGACGGTGTCATCTCTTCGGTACGTTTGCTCTATCCTGGAAGCCGCTATCGTCTTTACAGCACCTGATGTCCGCTCGGTCTGGTTACCGCCCGCGTATCTTTAAACGGAAAATTCGATGTCACCTTGCGCCGTATTGCTCTCGTCTGCCAGGAAAATCCCATGACCGTGTTGCTGGATGAAGGCCTGGACTGGCGGGGCGTGGCACAGGTCAGCCAGGGAGGTAATCTCAGCCTGTCTGATGCTGCCTATCAAAGGATCGAGACGGCTCATCGTATCGTCGACAGCATCGTCAAAAGCGGCATTCGAGCCTATGGCATCAACACTGGCGTCGGCGCATTGTCGGATACCGTGGTCGATCGCACCGCGCAGGGCCGGCTTTCGCGCAGCATCGTTCTTAGCCACGCCTGCGGTATTGGCCCGCTTCTTGATCGCCGTGAAGTCCGCGCGATCATCGCAGCTCAAATCGCCAACTTCGCGCATGGCCACTCCGGTGTACGAAAAGACATCGTCACCCATCTGGCGACGTTTCTAGCGCGCGACTGCATTCCAGATGTCCCGTCGCGTGGATCGGCCGGATACCTGACGCACAATGCGCATGTAGCTCTCGTGCTGATTGGGGAAGGCTCTGCCCGGATTGGTGGCAAGCAAGTCTCTGGACGAGACGCTCTGAAACAGATTGGCCTCCAGCCGCTGGTTCTTGGCGCCAAGGAAGGCTTGAGCCTTGTGAATGGAACGTCATGTGCAACGGGTCTTTCGAGCGTTGCCCTGGCGCGTGCCGCGCATCTGCTTGAATGGGCGGACGCAATATCCGCGTTGACGCTGGAGGCGGTTGGCGGCCAGATGGCAGCTTTCGACGAGGCGGTGTTGGCCTTGCACAAATCGCCGGGCATCGCGACCGTCGGGGCTACTCTGAGAAGACGTCTTTTCGGCAGCGGCCTGATCGCAGCCGCACGGGGCAAGCGGACACAGGACGCGTTGAGCTTGCGCGCCATTCCGCATGCGCATGGTGCGGCACGCGACGTTTTCGAGAACTGCTCTGCCATCGTTGACCGCGAACTGGCCTCGACGACAGACAATCCCGCAATTTCCGGCACAACTGAGGATCCTCTCGTATGGTCCGAGGCACACGCTGTCGCCCCAGCGCTTGGTCAGGCGGCAGACGGGCTTGCGATTGCGATTACGCAGATCGCGGCGATGAGTGAACGGCGGATCGACAGGCTCGTCAATCCGCTGGTTAATGGATTGCCGCCCTTTCTCGCCCGCGATGCAGGAAGCCATTCCGGTTTTATGATCGCACAATACACAGCCGCCGCTCTCGCCAATGACAACCGCCGGCTTGCGGCACCCGCTTCTACCGATGGCGGGCTCACATCGGGTCTGCAGGAGGATTTCCTGGCGCATCCAACGGCAGCCGCCAACAAGTTGCTCGCGGTTCTCGATAACGCCGAGTACATCCTTGCGATCGAATGGATGGCAGCCGTACAGGCTCATGATTTTCTCGGGGGCGGCGCCCAACGAGCAGCAGGAACAAACGCGCTCCATAGCCTGCTGCGCATGCATGTCGCACCTTACGAGGATGATCGACCACTTTCGGCCGATATGGAAACGGTCCGCGCGCTCCTGGCCCGGAGCGCGCTCCCCAATTAATGCCCAGCACGCAGCCGCTTACCGGTCCCTTACATGAGAAACGGAATATCAATCGCCTTTGAGCGAATGAAGGGCAGTCCCTTGCGTCGCGCCGTCCAGCCGATGACATGCAGTTCTGCCGCTGCAGGCTCGTGCTTTTGCGCCAGCATCCAGGATTTACAGTCGATGGCGGCCACGTCGGCATCACCGCGTGCAACGGCGATCACTGAGGCTCGATGGGCGCCGGTTTCGACCAGTTCAGCAAACATCGCAAGGCTGTCGCCCGCGACCTCCAGATCGCGCTTGAGGCTGAGATACCCCGACATGGAGCGGTGTTCGTTGAAGGCCAGTCTTTTCGTCGAGAAAAATTCAAGCGGCAATCTCGCCTCGCCTGCTTCTGACGGTCCAACATCCTCACCACCCTCACCGGCACGGGCGATTATCGCACTGGAATATAATTCCCCTGCACCGCCGGCTATGCCGTCGTAATCACTCTGGCCGATGACCTGCACGTGATCTTTCAAGCCAAGCTCCATCGGCCCCCAGCAAGTGCCGGAAATCAGCAGGTCCGGGTGACGCCACAGCACTGCCAGGTCAAAGGCTTCGGGATCCAGCTTTGCAGGATCTGGCGCGATAACAGATCCATCCTCAGCACGAATGCCACCGGGAACAGGTGGCATATCACCGTTGCGCCGAACGAGATTTTCCGGTGCGTCGATGCCGTGATCGAGAAATCTCTTGCGTATTCTGGCCCACAAGGCATCGGTATCGGGGCGCAATTCCACCCAGTCATACATCGGCAGCGCCGCAATCCACGTCATACTGCTGTATCCTGCCTCAATGGGACGTCGGCGGCCGAATAGCCGGGGGTGTCAATGGAAACATGCGTGGCGGTCTGCGGCGAGAAAGCCGTCTCACCGCGTCTGAGCACAGGATGAGCGACAGGCTCTTTTACTTTGAAAGCGAAAGCGCGGAAAACGTCGAAATAGTTGGCGAAGACGTATCCGTTGTTCATCCTTTGCCACTCGGCGCGCTTTGCCCTGTAGAGGGATGGCAACGTGTACCACGCCGCGCTCGGCAGCTTGTGGTGCACGAAATGCAAATTATTGTAGAGAAAAAGTGGCGCCAGAATCGAGTTCTCGACGATAATCGTTCGTCCGTCCGGCTGTTCTGCCCATTGGTGTTCGCAATAGGAACGAATGGCGATGATGGATACGCCGAGATAGCCGGCAACGCCGATATAAAGCCAGATCGGAATGCCGAACACCGACTGAATGACGAAGAGCGTTGGGACCAGTCCAGCTACGTGCAGGGTCCAGGCGTAGATGACCCGGCGATCACCCTTGCCGATCTTCCGCCATTCGGACAGCGTGAAACCGATTACCATCAGCGGAGGGCCGATCACCATGCGGCCAATAAGCGTGTTGTTCCAGGCAAGCAGAGTTTTCAGGAGTGACGGCATTTTTTCCCAGTCGCCCATCGCCCGATAATAGCTCTCGGGATCGTCGAAGGGGTCCGTCAGACGCTCGTCGGCATGGTGCTGCAGATGTGTGCGCTTGTAGCTGCGATAGGGATAAAAAATGCCCAACGGCGTAAACACCAATGCTTCATTGAGACGTGAGTTACGCGTGGGATGGCCATGCAGGACTTCATGCTGAAGAGAGGAATGCAGGGCAACCGCAATCCCCATCAGCACCAACGAAAGGATCGGATACAACGGGTAAAGCGCATAACCTGCTGCGCCCCACAGACCGTAACAGACGACAAGCAGGGCAATCGTCGGCCACTCGATGCGCGGCGCGCGCGATCGGCGCCTGTTCGTATTCTCTACTGACTTCTGGATGGACGTGTCGCTCATGTGATTCCCCTATGCCATTGCAAACACAGGCTTTCATCGGCGCGCGCGCCGCACAATGAGTTTATGGTGACCATTCGTTGATATTGGTCACAAATTATAGAATATGGTGATAATTGTAAACAATGAGGTGAAGTATGGACAAGCGCGCACTCGCCATCCTGTTCCGCACGCGTCTGGCGAGCCTGGTTGATCGCGCCGGAGAGAGCCATTCCGCATTCGCTTCGAAGGTCGGCATCGACCGCTCCGCCCTGTCGCAGCTGCTCTCGGGGGATTCGGCACGCTTGCCGCGCGTCGAGACACTCTTGAACATCGCCGAGCGCCATTCCGTGTCGCTGGACTGGCTGCTCGGCCTCTCACACGACCAAGGCTTGATGGGAGAACTGCGTCCAAGCTTCGAGATCGAGGAAGGCGGCGACGACTATACTGACACGTTGCTGATGAACTGGCATGCCGAGGCGGCGGGATCTAAAATTCGCTACGTTCCTGCCCGTCTTCCGGATTTGCTCAGAACACCGAAGATCATTGCCTTTGAGGCGAAAGGCGCACATCAGAGTGTCATAGCGCAGGCCAGTGAGACGGCGTTCCGTCTGGATTACAACCGCCAACCCGGCACTGACATGGAAGTTTGTATGCCGCGTGAAACACTGGAAGCCTTCGCAAAGGGGCAAGGCATGTGGCGCGGATTAAATCGCGACATTCGTGCCGAGCAACTTCAGTATATGGCTGCCCTGATCCGTGAACTCTACCCCTCGTTCCGACTATTCCTGTTCAACGAAAAGGAACGGTTTTCCGTGCCTTACACGGTTTTCGGATCGCAACGAGCCGCGATATTCGTGGGTGGCATGTATCTGGTCCTAAACAACGCTGAATCAATCCGCAAAATGCAGTACCATTTCGACGAACTGATCCGCTCTACGCGCGTTCATGCCCATCAGGCCGCTGACTTTGTGCAGAACCTAGAGGTATCGTAAGCAGAGTAACTCCTTTTGGTCACGCGCCATTTGGCGTGAGATGATCCGAACACTGATCAGATAAGTTTCCGGAAATCATTCGATTGCCCACCAATCAATCGGAGAAAGCGTCTTCAATATCGATGCCGGGATTCGCAGCCTCGAAATTGGCGATGATCTTGTCCAGCGCTTGACCACTGGACTTGTTGAAGCCGTGTCAGAATTTCACCGTGGTGGCAGCGTCGGCCGCACCAACGCTGGCAAAAAGGGAGAGTGCGGCGGCAACAGTACTTTGATGACGAGGAATTGTCACACGCTTCGGGCACATCGGAACCAATTGATCAAGGTCGAGTTGAGACGCAAGCCGTGCGCCACGCCTCCCGGAAACCTGATAGCCCGATTTGACGGGAGACTGAGATTTTCTGAACAGGTTGCCAGCGTTCGGTTCTGATTGTGAACGTTTGGAGGAAAACGTGACCGACTGGCTTGCGTCGATGGGTTTTGAGTTCGATATCGTTTCACATTTTGTCGCGATGCTGATTGCCTATGTTCTCGCTCTTCCGATCGGCTGGGACCGCGAGAAGCACGAACGCAGCGCCGGCCTGCGAACCTTTCCCCTCGTCGCAATCGCTTCATGCGGCTTCATACAGGCGACTGAAAGCGTCACTGCCGGTAACGCAGAGGCGACCGCACGTGTCGTAGAGGGCCTGATCAATGGCGTGGGCTTCATTGGGGGCGGAGCAATACTCGTGGGCAAACTTGGAACCCGGGGCACCGCTACAGCGGCCAGCATATGGGTCACCGGCGCGATCGGCGTTGCCGTTGGTCTTGGTTCTTACGAGACGGCCATCATTCTCTCCATCGCCACCTTCGCAACGTTGCGGGTTATGACGACCTTCAAGTCACAAAAGAACGAGCGCCTCAGATCTGACGAATGACCCAAACACCTTCACAACTCTGCTACCTCGCGGAACACGCGTGGCGCCTGCCTCGTTAATAACGCTCATACCAATAAGATCTGGAGGAGCTCACCATGGACTGGAATCGGGTTGAAGGAAACTGGAAGCAGATGAAGGGCAAGGTCAAGGAACAGTGGGGAAAGCTCACCGATGACGACCTTGACGTCATCAACGGCAAACGCGAGCAACTCGAAGGCAAAATCCAAGAACGTTACGGTTACGCAAAGGATCAAGCAAAAAAAGATATTGATCACTGGTACCGGAACCAGCATTTTCATTGAGGTTTCTGGCTAAAAATCTTCAATCAAAAGCCCGCCGTTCCGGGCGGGCTTACCGGCTCTTCTGGAACAAAAATCACGATCCTGAGTTCTGCGGCAAATGGATCATATCGTCACCCATATCAACAAGATCAAATCCTCGGGAGACCGCGCCGCCAGCGAAGACGGAGCCTTTGCCAGTCTCGTGTATGTTTCCAGTCTTGAGAACGGCATAACACGCAAACAGGGTAAAAACGGTTTTCTCTATTATGATGAAGACGGTCACAGGATAACGGACAAGGCCATACTTGAGAGAGTTACAAGCCTCGCTATCCCACCTGCTTATGTGGACGTGATTATATCGTCTGATCCCAGATCCCATCTTCAGGCAACCGGACGCGACGCGAGGGGACGCAAACAATATCGATATCATCCAGATTGGTCGGAGGAACGCGGCAACGCCAAGTTCTCCCAACTGGTGGAATTTGCAGCGTCATTACCGGACATTCGCGAGAAGGTGGATACCGATCTGCGACTGCGCAAGCCCGGTCTCGACAAGGCTCTGGCCACGGTCGTCTGGCTGCTCGACAAGCTTTTCATCCGGGTTGGCAACGCGACATATGCGAAGGAAAACGGGTCGTTCGGTCTGACGACATTGAGAAATCGTCATGTGAAGATTGAAGGATCTACAGTCCATTTCAACTTCAAGGGAAAATCGGGCAAGGAATGGCGCCTCAGCCACCATGACAGGCGAATTACACATGCGATCAGGGCGCTCCAGGAGCTTCCGGGCCAGCAGCTTTTCCAATACCTCGACGAAGATGGACAACGACATCAGGTCAGGTCTCAGGACGTCAACGACTATATCCGGTCTGCATGCGGCAGCAACTTCAGTTCCCGACAGTTTCGTACCTGGGGCGCCTCCAAGATGGCGGCCGTTCAACTCGCACAACTCGAGCCCGGCCAAAGTCATGCGGAATGCGCCCGCATCATCAACGCCGTCATTGATGACGTCGCGAGCCGCCTCGTGAACACCCGCGCCGTATGCCGAAATTCTTATATTCATCCGAAAATCATCGACGCTTTCCCCGACGGCGATCTCCAATCTCTCATGAAAATCCGGCCGAGCCGAAGCCAGCGACTGAACCGGTGGCTGGAGACCGACGAAATTCGCGTCATGCGCTGGCTGGAAAGCCACTAGTTTTATCGAGGTTCGACAAACCTATAGAGGGAGAAAACCTTCTCAGGCGATATCGAAGAGGTGGCTATCAGGGTCCTTAACCCCATTGATCGCTGCCGCAACTATGTCGGCAGCAATCTGGCTAAAGGTGATCCCGTTTCCGCCAAATCCCATGACGGAATAAACATTTGCGTGCCCCGGCACGTTACCGATCAGCGGAAGGCCCGTTGTCGTCGATCCAAAGGCCGCTGCCCAACGATAAGCCGGCTGCCCGATATCAACATTAAGGAGCTCGGCGAGTTTGATACGAATGGAATCTGTCTTTGCCTGAAGGCGTTTTCCATCCTGAAATGCCAGAGGATCATGCTCGTCCTCACCGCCGGCGATCAGCCGACCGGGTTGATCCGTTCGTAAATAGAGATATGGGTCGGACGCCTCCCATACGATGTGGTCGTGTAGCCAGTCGGGGATACGAACCCCAACGTCACTTGCCAGTGCCCATGTTGAAATGATTTCGTGCCGCTTGCTCTCAAGCACTTTGAGAAACTCGTAACCCGTACAAAAGACGGCGTGGTTGGCGATGAGAAGTTTGCCGCTGCCGGTTGCCAGAACAACCCCGTCTGAAAAGTCCTTCATATCGGTGACTTCGACGCCAGAGACGATTTCTACCTTGCGTCTGGCAAGGTGCCGCAGCAAACCGGCAGTGAGTTGCCCCGGATTGGCGGACGCAGAGATATTGCTCAAAATTGCACCTGTCCGATCGACGTCGAAGCATTCGCGCAACTCTCGGGCATCAAGATATTTCGCGTCGATACCCGCCTCTGCTCGGGCTTCTGCCTCCATCTTGAGGGCACGCGAGCCATAATCATTGCCTGCCAGATAAAGAGCTTTCTTTCGGCGCATACTGCAGGAAATATCCAGCGATTTGACAATCTCCTCCAGGCGCAAAACCGCCTGGGCCGATCTTTGCCATACCCGTCTGGCGTCGGCTTTTCCGATCATCTTTTGTAATTGGTGGAGCGGCACGTCTATCTCGTGTTGTATCATTGCGGTCGAAGCGATGCTGCTACCTCGGACAGGATCACCCTTGTCGATGATCAGCACTGACTTGCCCGATTGCGCAACAGCGTGCGCAACCAACGCCCCACTGATGCCGGCTCCAACTATGATGACATCGTATTTTTGAAGGGATGCCGTGTTTCTCGTTCGAACCGAGATGCGTGGGCTATCCAGCCAGACGGGACGAAATTCTCTCAGGTCGCGCTCTTTCGTCAGTTGCGATCTGGACATGTCCCCTCCGTACCACGCTTAAGAAAAGAGCCCGACCTGAGGTCGGGCTCTTGAAACCATCAGTGCCGATGCTCGGGCATCTGCTTGAGCTGATCCTTGGTCCACGTTGTCAGAGCGTGTACATCTCCTGACTCATCGCGCATGAAATCGAGATCCGCCAATGGGACCGCTACAGGCTTGGCACCTATCCCTAAAAAACCGCCCACGTCGATGATTGCGGTACTCGCAGTGCCGGCACCGTGAACGTGGTCAACCTTACCGACCTTGTGATCGTCAGCACCGTAAACGGTGGCACCCTGTAACACAGAAGGTGTCAGTTCGCGTGCGGTGAGACGGACATGATTGGTATGATCCATTTTCAATTCTCCTCGTGTTGGCGACAATAACGTAACTCCACCAATCGCGTTCAGTTCCGCGTCTTGCCGGAGGTTTCTGCAGCCTAAAGTGTCGCCAAAGCCCGGTTGGAGATCTGTCCTCCATAGTTTTTCCGCATCTCGACCTTTTGCTCGAGAGAGGTGATCACATCGACTGACAGATCGACACCGTGCAGTTCCGCAATGTTCGGCAGGCCACCGGGAGTAAAAACATTGATCTCAAGAATTTTATCGCCAACGATATCTAGGCCGACCAGAAACATGCCGTCCTGAATGAGCTTTGGCCGCACCATCTCGGCAACTGCAAGTATCTTGGGCGTGATCTCCACGGCGGCCGCTGTGCCCGCTACGTGCATATTCGAACGCACCTCTCCCTTGGCGGGAACCCGGCGGAAGGCAGCATAAGCACCATCCCGTTGAAGCGGGCGACCATTCATCAGGAAAAGGCGGATATCACCCGCCGTCGCATCGGGAAGATACCCCTGAGCGATCAGGTAACCTTCACCGCTTACGGCCTCAAAAATCTGGTTGAGATTGGCTTCCTTGCTCGAATTGATCTTGAATACATTCTTGCCGCCCGACCCCTGGAGTGGCTTCAAAATAGCGCCCTGCTTCTGCTTGTCGATAAAGGCGCGGATTTCTTCGATGCTTTTCGAGATGAGCGTCGTCGGACGAACGGCCTCCGGAAAGCCCTGAAAATAAAGCTTGTTTTGAGCGCTAGCCAGACCATCCGGATCATTCACCGTCAGCACACCCCGCTCCGCCGCAAGACGGCCGAAAATAATGCCGGCTTGTGCCGCCCAAGGCCGCTCGTCAGCATCAAGGGATGGATCGTTGCGCAGGAAGAGAACATCGATATCTTCGACCGGGATCGTCTGTATCTCGGCCTCCTTATGCTGCAGGGCCGAAACGAACGCATCAGCCTTTTTCGATTTTCCGCCCTTGGCAACGGTCGCACGCACCATAAGGCTATCGTCAGGCCGCAGCACGAAATCGCCCGGCGTCAGATAACAGACGTCGTGGCCGCGCGCTATTGCAGCCAATGCAAGCGCCGTGGTCGTGTAAAATTCCGTCTCGTCCGCGATAGAGTTCACAAAAAAAGCAATCCGCATTCACGTCTCCTGCCTTTGAATCATTTCTAACGGGCGCAAGCCTTGTTTGGCATGTGCCAAGCGGCCTCGCCCTTCGTCCGTCTCCAGGTAAAGCGGTCGGACCGCTGGCATCCGCAGCAGCCCTCGATCCGCGAGTTCCTGCATCACCTCAAAATGCGAGGCCGCGATCTTGCCCATCCAGAATGGTTCAAGCGCCCCTCCGGATCGAAGGTGCCGGAGCAACGCAAGCAGCCCCCGGAGATATATCGCGTCCTTGGCAAGGCCGCCGCCACGATAAAGGCGAAGAACCAGGTTGAATGCCGCACGCGGCGTGAAATCATGGTCGTCAACCAAAAGGGAATATGTCTCGGAAAATGTTGCGCCTTCAAGCATCGCGGCACACCCGACGACCCGACCCGCGATCAGTCTGAGACGCGCCGTCGTCATGCCGCCGGCCAGGTACTCGGCAAAGACCGCCAGCCCCTCCTGCATGCCTTCATAACCAGCAAGCCCGGAGCGAAACAGCCGCAGGCCCTGCACCGAACCGTTGAAATAGGTAAGAAGATGGACGCCGATCTCATGTGCCAGCAGAGGCTCGACACGGCGTTTATCCATCAGTGTCGAACGCGCGATCAGCAGGCGGTGACCTGATACCATCAAGCCGGATGGCAAGTCGTCTCGCAGTTCAACCGCGACTTCGAACTCTGTCAATTGACGATGGTATGCGGCGATCATCGTTCTGGCGCGTCGCTCGACATGAAAACAGTCGGCAATTCTGTCTTCCGACCCGTCATCGTCGTCGTTGCCAGACGCGGGATCACTCGAATGCGCGAGAATTGTTTTTGCCTCTTCCAGCAGCGATGGCTCGACGGGACCGTAAAGCGCACGTCCGAATTCAATAAATTGCGGCTTCTCGCGAGAAGATAACAGCGAAAGCTGAATATCGAGTTCGTGCTGTTTCTCTCTGTATAGTTGGTAGAGAACCGGGTCTTCGAGGTGATCGAAGGAAATCGAAAACAGCTTCCGTTTGGTCGCTTCGACCTGAAACGCCAATGGGCGATAAAGGAATTTCGGACGCCGCCCATCGGACTTGAACGCGTTAAACGCCGCTTCGGCATTGATAGGTGTAACAGCCAACAGAAAATCAAACGTCGACGCCACTTCATCTATGCTGCGATCAACGCGCGTCACTGTGTCAACGAATGTCTTGCGACCCAATGCCCTATGGGTTTTGGGCGTCAGAACCTTCTGGCTTTCAATGAAACGCGAGATCGCCCGCAAGCCCGCATCAAACAGCAGCGAGACGAGTTGTTCACGCAATTCGGGATAAATTTCATTGCTGCCCGGCTGTCGGTAGACTGGGGCAAACCGGACAGCCAGCGTCGAACAATGCAGATCACGCCCCAACACCTTGTCCTCTCTTAAGGGTGGGGTTTCAGCTCTCTTCACGCGTGGCGTCCGAAACTTCGCTTCGCTATCGCTGACGACAGTGGTGAAAATTTCCGCAGCGTCCACCATGTCAGCGCTTGCCCACAAGGCAATTTCAAACGGCGGCAGAAAGGGTGCATCTTCGGTCAGGAATCTGTCCTGCGTCAGCTCTCCGATATCGAAGAGAACGAAGGCCCCGAAGCGTTTGCGAAGAACGACAGCGATTGCCTCGATAACCACCATCGCGGGCGCGGCATGCGGCGCGATCAAGTAAGACGCGTTGGCACGGGCGATGTCTCGGGCAACCGGCTCTGCATCGTCTTCGGCAATATGCACGCAAAGGAATGGTAGCGGGCGGTCAATATGCAGACGACCACCTCCAGGCAGGTCCCGACGAATAGACTTGCCGGCGGCAAGACATGAAACAATATCCTCCAGCCAGTCATCATCGCGCTGTTTCTCTAATGAAACCTGCTTCATGAGGGGCCCGCCAGTGATTTCTCGAGCACGGGAACAGCCGTTGCAACGATGTTGCGAAGCTGTGAGAGCACGCTTCTGTCCGGTTCACCGGTCCATTCGTCCATGAAGAACTTCTTGAACTCAACGGCGATCGCACAGCCGGTCAGGGGAAAATGTTCGTGGACAAATCGCGTCTGTTCGCCTTTTCCCTGGAACGCCACGTTTTCCTGCACATCAACAGGCCTGCCGTTGATTTCGAAGGATCGGAAGTGGTCGATGAGGGCATCGACGACTGGCGCCCAGCGCGCCCTATCCATGGAAAAGGTTCCGATGTTTATATCGGGCGCCTTCGACTGCAGTGTCGGTGCGGCGTCTGGACCGTCTCTACGGTGATTGTAGCTATGGATATCCAGTACGACAAAGTGACCGAACTGGCGTTCGATGCCACGGAGAAAGTTGAACAACATCTCATAATAGGCATCGTGCACTTGCAAGGACGTATCGATCTGATCCTGTGTGAGGGCGTCCGTCCACACATTCAGACCCCATGCCTGCTCCGGCGTTAGATAGACTGCACCATCGCGGCTGCGATTGATATCCACTTCGAAACGGGACCGATGGAATACGATACGGTTTGGCACGTCGCGCATCGTGTATTCCGTGTACGGGTCTTCTTCACGAAGACGCTCATCGTGGTCGATCGCGTAGAAGCTGAGAATATCATCACGGATATTGTGTCCTTCATGGATCGCTGTCGCGACGATTGGCGACAGTCCACGCTCGGTGCTCCATAAAGCGAAGGGTGTGGGGGGTGGCGAAATCAGCGTCTTGAGAGAATTCCCGTTGGCGGAAGATATCACGTTTCGAGATTTCTCCCGGTATTCGGCGCCCGTCATTCATCTCTCTCCCGTGCTGAGGTTGCCCCTGTCACGGTACAAACGCGCGAACGCCAAATTTGTTACGATGCGTATTCAGATTTCCAATGTCTGGCGGACTGGCGGAAGCCCCTCAGTCCCAAATAGCCAATATGGTCCGTCAGGATTTCACCCTGCTAAAATTCACGGCAAACAACCGTTCATGGAACGACGCGCCGAAGCGAACGTTAAATATCAAACCGAACATCCCTGCGCGCCGTGAGCTACGTTTCGGTCGCGGCTCCCATTCAAATTGTTATGGAGAACAACGATGACCGACCGGCAGACACTCCAGGACCCGCGCAAACTTTACCCCTCGCCGCCATTTCAGTCCCAGCCTCAAACGATGCCGGGACTTGCACAAAACATGGTGCCGTTACCTGATCACGGTGAAGCAAGTTACAAAGGGTCGGGAAAACTGACAGGGCGAAAGGCACTGATTACCGGCGGCGATTCCGGTATTGGCCGTGCCGTTGCCATTGCTTTTGCACGCGAGGGTGCGGACGTTGCCATCTCCTATCTTGAAGAAGAAGAGACTGACGCCGAAAGGGTAATCGAACTCATCGAGGCAGAAGGCCGAATTGGCGTGGCTCTTCCAGGCGATATCAAGCAGGAAACATGGTGTCGCGAGATGGTCGAAAAGGCCGTTAGCGATTTGGATGGCCTCGATATCCTCGTTATCAACGCAGCAAGGCAGCAGTATCGTGACGATATCAGTGCGCTGTCGACCGATGATTTCGACCAGACGATGAAGACCAATCTTTACGCGCTTCACTGGATTGCGCAGGCGGCGACGCCCTACTTAAAGCCCGGCTCTTCCGTGATTACCACTGCTTCCATCCAGGCCTACGAGCCCTCCCCGATCCTGTTGGATTATGCAACGACCAAAGCTGGCATTGTCGCTTACACCAAGGCGCTGTCGAAGCAGCTCATCGAAAAGGGCGTGCGTGCCAACGTCGTCGCTCCAGGTCCGTTCTGGACTGTCCTCCAGCCCAGCGGTGGACAGCCGGATGAGAAGGTTCAACACTTCGGTGAAAACAGCGACTTTGGCCGTCCCGGTCAGCCTGTCGAACTGGCACCGATTTATGTTCTGCTTGCTTCGCAGGACGCGAGCTTCATCAACGGCGAAGTCTACGGTGTAACAGGTGGCAAGGGCATCGCATGACCAGTTGCATCGTTTTGCAGGGCGAGGCTGAGCAAGGCCGATGTTGAGAACAATCGAAAGGTCACGATCTGATCAGGCAGACATCAAGGCTCATACCAAAGGCTGACCGAAAGAATGAACACCGAGGCCGCACAGACGCCGAACGATGCAGTTACAGAACGAGAGTTGACGCCCGAAGAAGCTGAGCGGGCGCGTAGAAAATACCTGTTGTCGCGCTTCTGGCGTAGTGCCCGTGGCTTCTGGAGCCGCCGTGGCCCAAAGCTCGCCTGGCCCTGCTCGATTGGCTTGGTTGCACTCCTCTGCACCAATGTCGTTTTCCAATACGGTATCAACGTCTGGAACCGCAATCTTTTCGACGCGATAGAACAACGCGACGCCGGCACGGTTTATTTCCTCAGCGCGATCTTTATTCCATTGGTGATCGGCAGCATGTCGCTTGTGGTGATCCAGGTTTTTTTCCGCATGATCATACAACGTCGCTGGCGCAAATGGCTGACGACGGACATCATCGCCCGCTGGCTTGCCAACGGTCGCTATTACCAATTGAACCTGATCGGTGGCGACCACAAAAATCCGGAGGCACGCATCTCTGAGGATTTGCGCATCGCAACGGAAGCACCGGTCGACTTTGTTGCCGGTGTTACCTCCGCCTTTCTGTCGGCCTCCACATTCATCGTCGTTCTCTGGACAATTGGCGGATCTCTGACATTCACCATTGCAGGAACGAGTTTCACCGTCCCCGGTTTCCTTGTTATCACCGCCCTGCTGTACGCAACGATCACGTCCACATCGATGGTTGTCATCGGGCGAAATTTTGTCCGTATTTCGGAGCTCAAGAACCAGGCTGAGGCGGAGTTTCGCTACACGCTGACGCGTGTACGAGAAAACGGCGAGAGCATTGCCTTGCTCGGGGGAGAGGAAGAAGAACGCAACGACCTCAACAAGACGTTTTCAGCAGCTTTGCACCAATGGGCTCGTTTGGCGCGGCAATATATGCGCACGACGCTGGTGTCACAGGTATCGAGCCTCTTTGCCCCTGTCGTTCCCGTCCTGCTTTGTGCGCCGAAATTTCTGGATGGCAGCATGTCGCTGGGCCAGGTAATGCAGGCCGCATCTGCCTTCGCGATCGTTCAGGGCGCATTTGGGTGGCTGGTCGACAATTACCCGCGGCTCGCCGACTGGAATGCCTGCGCACGACGCGTCGCATCTCTCATGGTTTCACTCGACGGCCTTGAGCAGACTGAGAAAAGTGATGCGGTCGGCCGCGTCAAGCACGGCAAGATTGAGGGCGACGCAATCCTCAGCCTGAACGATCTTTCGGTCTCGCTGAACGATGGCACTGCTGTGCTGACGGAAACGGAGGTAGAGATTAAACAAGGCGAGCGCGTGCTGGTTTCCGGCGAATCCGGATCAGGCAAGAGCACGCTCGTGCGGACAATCGCAGGCCTCTGGCCGTGGGGCGGCGGTAGTGTCGACCTGCATCCAGACAAGCGCCTTTTCATGTTGCCGCAACGGCCCTACATTCCGCTCGGTACGTTGGGGCGCGCCGTCACCTACCCGGGTGCGTCGGACGACTGGTCGCCCGACGAGGTCAAGACAGCGCTCGAAAAGGTCGGACTTGGCCACCTGTCGGAGAAGATCGAAGAAGATGCCCCATGGGACCAGACGCTGTCAGGCGGAGAGAAACAGAGGCTGGCGTTTGCACGTCTCCTGCTTCACAGACCCGATATCGTCGTACTCGACGAAGCAACCTCGGCACTCGATGACAAGAGCCAGGACAAGATCATGGAGCGTCTGATCGACGAGCTGCCCGATTCCACCATCCTCAGTGTCGCCCACAGAGCCGAACTCGAGGCTTTTCACAGCCGAAAGATCACCCTTGAGCGCCGCGAGGGAGGCGCCAAACTGGTCAGCGATATCGATCTTCTTCGGTCCCACAAAAAGCGCAACATGCTGAGACGTCTGGTCAGGCGACCTAAAATCCGCCTGTGAGACCTAGGGGGAGGATACAGGGGTTAGCGATTAAGACTGGCGTTTCTCCAACAGCTCCTTGGCATAAATCGCCATCATTCTTTCCTCGTTTGCGGGGATGATGAGCGTTTTGAAAGGCTGCAGAAAAGCAAGCCGGGCCAGAACTGCATCGCGAACAGAAGTGGCATTTTCCCCGACCCCACCTGTAAAGACCAGCGCATCGATGCCGCCCATCGAAACGGCCATCATCGCCGTGTATTGCGCGACCTTGAGTGCGAGATAGTCGAGTGTGAACTGCGCTTGCGGATCATCGCTTTCCATCAGCGTTTTCACGTCGCTGCTGACGCCCGACAGTCCCTTTAAACCGGAGCGTTCGTAAAGTGCCTCCTCGACCTTCTCGACCGGCATTCCAAGTGCGCGCAGCATATAGGTCACCGCTCCGGCATCAATGGCGCCCGGGCGGCTGCCCATCGGCAAGCCATCGAGAGCCGTCATCCCCATCGTCGTGTCGATGCTCCTACCGTTCGAGAGCGCGCAAAGACTTGCTCCATTACCAAGATGCCCGACAACAACCTTCCCGCTTGCGAGGTCCGGATGCTCCTTCGCCAGCACCCGGGAGATCCAGTCATAGGAAATGCCATGGAAACCATATCGGCGAATACCTTTGCTCCGCAGATCCCCCTCCACTGCAAATGTTCGGAAGAGTGCGTTCTGGCCGGTGTGAAACGCGGTGTCGAAACACGCAATATCTGGTGCATCTGCCAGGCGGTCGGACGCATCGATGCCCGCCAAATTGTAGGGCTGATGAAGAGGCGCCAAGGGCACCAGCGCTTCCAGCTGCTTTCTGACCTGCGGTGTCACGATGACCGGATCGACAAGGTCTGGACCACCATGCACGATACGGTGCACTGCTGCGACCATATGCCAACCATCGTCGAAACGGTCGATCAAATCCATCAAAGCGCCCATCGCGGCAACATGGTCATGGGCATCAAGAGAACGATCGATATGCGTGCCCGTCGTTTCGATTGTTGCTGTCAGCCTCGCATCCGTTCCGATGCCGGCAACCTTGCCTTTTGCCAGTTTGTCGAGATTTTCATAGCCGAAAACCTCAAATTTCAGGCTGGAGGAACCGGTGTTCAAAACGAGCAGAATATCGATCATCCGATAACCCCTTTTTACGTCTTTCAGCCAGGCAATGATGCGCCACTCGACACTTGCCGCGGCAACCGATCACGGGCGAATGAGAGAAAAGCCACACGAGGGATTGCCGACCGAACGACGGCACCTCGCAACTCTTCTCGCCTGATGCTTCGGTCTATTGTGACTGCCATTTCCAGCTGACGATCTCCGGCATGTCCTCGCCATACTCCCTGACATAGGCATGGTGCTGGGCGATTTTGGCTTCCAGTACCGCGACCGTCGGGGCAGCCGTATCCTTCAGGCCTGGCACCCTTGCAATTGCCTCGAGAGCGAGATGGAAACGGTCGAGCTGGTTCAGCACAGTCATGTCGAACGGTGTCGTTGTTGTCCCTTCCTCGATGAAGCCACGGACATGGATGTTGCGGTGGTTCGTCCGTTTATAGGTGAGCCTGTGAATGAGATATGGGTAGCCGTGATACGCAAAGATCACCGGCCGATCCGTTGTGAACAATGCATCGAAATCCGCATCAGAAAATCCATGCGGGTGATGCTCCTTGGATTGCAGGCACATGAGATCGACGACATTGACCACGCGGACGCGCAAATCAGGGATCGCCTCACGTAGCAACATAACCGCCGCCATTGTCTCCATGGTTGGAACGTCTCCAGCGCAGGCCATAACGACGTCTGGCTGCATGTCCGTATGGGTGCCCGCCCAATCCCACGTCCCCATGCCTGCTTCGCAATGCGCGACAGCCTCGTTCATCGTCAGCCATTGTGGTTCGGGCTGTTTCCCGGCGACGACAACATTGATCCGGTCATAGGTTCCGAGAATATGGTGCCCGACCCAAAGGAGCGTGTTGGCATCCGGGGGCAGATAAATGCGGACGATATCCGCTTTCTTGTTGGCGACAAGGTCGACAAACCCGGGGTCCTGGTGGCTGAACCCATTGTGATCCTGGCGCCAGACGTGGGAGGTCAACAGGTAGTTGAGTGACGAGATCGGTTTTCGCCATTCCAGCTCGCGGGTCACCTTCAACCATTTGGCATGCTGGTTGAACATGGAATCGACAATGTGGATGAAAGCTTCATAGCAGGAGAAGAAGCCATGACGCCCGGTAAGCAGGTAACCTTCCAGCCAACCCTGGCATAGATGCTCGCTGAGAACCTCCATAACCCGGCCATCACGAGCCAGATGAACGTCGTAGGGTTCGATCTTTTCCATCCATACACGATCGGTGTTATCGAATACGGCACCCAGTCTGTTCGATTCCGTTTCATCCGGACCAAATATCCGGAAGTTCGCATCCTTGTCGTTGAGCGCTAGGACATCGCGAAGATAACGGCCGAGAATCTCGGTCGTCTGCACCATCAGGGCGCCCCGCTCACCCACATCAACGGCAACAGCATGATCGGCGATGGCGGGAAGCACGAGTTCCTTCCGCAGAATACCGCCGTTTGCGTGCGGGTTGGCACTCATACGCTTCTGCCCAGTGGGCGCGATGGCGCGCAGTTCCGGCTTCAGCCTTCCGCTTTCGTCGAACAGATCATCAGGGCGATAGCGCTTCAGCCAGTCGAGCAGAATTTCACGATGAGCGTCGTCGGACCGGCAGTTCGACACCGGAACCTGATGTGCCCGCCAGAAACCTTCAACCTTTTTACCGTCGACTTCAGCAGGCCCTGTCCATCCTTTTGGACTGCGCAGAATGATCATCGGCCAACGCGGGCTGCCGACCAAGGTTCCGGCAGCGGCCGCCTGTTTGATCTCGGCGATCATGTCGAAGCAACGGTCAAATGCGGCCGCCATCGCCTGATGCATAAGAGCGGGGTCAGACCCTTCGACGAAAATCGGCTCGTAACCGTAACCGAGGAAAAGCGACCGCACGTCCCCATCATCCATACGCCCAAGCACGGTCGGGTTGGCAATCTTGTATCCATTCAGATGGAGAATTGGCAGAACGGTGCCATCACGGACCGGGTTGATGAACTTGCTAGACAACCAGCTTGCCGCGAGTGGGCCGGTTTCGGCCTCGCCATCACCCACAACGCAGGCGACAACGAGATCGGGATTATCAAGTGCTGCACCGTAAGCGTGCACCAACGCATAACCAAGTTCACCACCTTCGTGAATGGAGCCCGGGGTTTCTGGTGCGACGTGGCTTGGAATTCCGCCCGGAAAGGAAAACTGCTTGAAGAGCTTGGCGAGACCCGCCTGATCCTCGCTTATATCAGGATAGACCTCCGAATAGGTGCCCTCGAGATAGGTATTGGCAACCATTCCTGGGCCACCGTGGCCGGGGCCGCAGACATAGATGACGTCGGAATTTCTCTCACGAATGATACGATTGAGATGGACATAGATGAAATTCAGACCGGGTGTTGTACCCCAATGGCCGAGAAGGCGCGGCTTGATGTGCTCCGGTTTGAGCGGTTCGCGCAGCAACGGGTTGTCCATCAGATAGATCTGGCCGACGGAAAGATAATTTGCAGCGCTCCAATAACGGTCGATGAGCGACAGTTCGTTATGATCCAGCATTCCGATACATCTCCAGTTTAAACACGGCAGCCAATGCCTTGGCGTGGACAAATCCGATCAAATCTCCTGACGCAGCAGCCCAAGCCTCCGCATGATTGCCTTCTCGAACTCTAGAACGGTCATCATGACGACGCCGACCAGCACCACCACAATGAGATTGCTGAAAGAAAGGGCCTCTGTGCCAAGGCCAGCTTGCAGAGCGGGCAGATACGTCATCGCCAGTTGCAGAATGACCAGCGCAAAAAATCCGACGATGGAATTCACGACAACAACGGCAATTATCACGATCGCGTCGACCACCTGGCTCAGGAAGGCCGCAGCAATGGCTGCGGCAATCAGGAAGCAGATCAGGGTGTTGTTGAGTTGCCTTAGAGAGCGGGTGATGGCGGATGTTGGCGGAGCCGACCGCAATTCGTTGCGACCAACGGCATTGCGCCGCTTGGCGACGTCCTCGTTTGCCAGCCCCTCATCGGTCGACTCAAGGCCTGATAGTGCGGCAGCCGGGGTTACAGAATGCCATTTGATGGAGGAAGCAGCGGATATCGTCTTCTCCTGCATGTTCATCCATCACTCCCTTACAGCACTATTTTCCGTCGACCCTAAATCGGGCTACGCCGATTTTGCTTCACCTTCCAAAGAGAGCTGGTCGTGATATCCCTCCACGCCACCGAGGCTTTCGACGACGACGCGGATCGCCCGTCGCTCGACGTCGCTTTTCACAGTCCCGGTTGCAGTGACGATTCCCGATGATACCGAAACTGCAACCTGCTGCCTGGGAATACCAAGATCGGCTGAAAGACGAGCCGCCGCCGCTATCGCGATCGCGTCATCACCAGGGGCAATCTTGTCCAACGGTGCATGCAGCATTGATTTGAGGACGTCGGAGCGGCTGACAATTCCAACCATACGGCGTTCGTTCATCACGGGCAGGCGTTTTACGCCCATCGTCGCCATGATTTCGGCAACCCTCGCCAGAGGGGTCTCTTCATTTACAGTGATCAGGCTGTCGGACATCAGGTCGCGAACACGCCAGCTATTTCCTTGAACATAGAGCTGAAAATCGACAGGTAAAGAAGGGTCGGTTCCGCGACCACCGCCCAATTCGGCTCGCCGCATCAGATCGCCTTCTGTTAGCATTCCGACAACCTCGCCCTCCCCGGTGACCACCGGCAAGCCGGATATTTTCTTGGTTGCCATGATATCGATCGCGTGACGGATACTGCCGTCGACCGAAATTGTCGCAATATCCGTCGACATGATGTCCTTGGCTTCCATGCAACCTCCTGGCGGCTTGAGCGATGTATAGGAATGAACATGCCGACCGATCTCAGCCGACATCATTTTCTACACCCGCTTCGTTGGACTAAAGTGACAGACCTGAACGGGAAAATCGTTGTCGATCGTCAATTCCCGTTGCTAAACTGCCGATAATATTCGTCAGCCAAACCGCGTAACGCTCGACCGATGGCGGCGTATTCATATTCATTGAGGTTGGCGAGAGAGGCACGACCTGATGGGTGCTGTGCACCAAAACCGCGGCCGGGCAAAAGCACGATACCCGTTTCGTCAGCGATGCGGAACAATAGCTCGTTGGCGGTGAAGGCGCTTTTAACCCAGGCGGCAAATTCCGCGCCGTAGAGTTTTTGCGAAATCTCCTCCAGATCAAGCAGGGTATAATAATCGACCTCGTTCGGGTCCTTCACGAGCTCGATGCCCAACTCACGATAAAGCGCAGCTTCGCGGCGGCGAATGATCTTCTTGAGCGACGCCTTGTACATGTCGTGCTCGTCCATCAAAGCGAACAGGGAAAACAGCACCATCTGCACCTGCTGCGGGGTCGACAAGCCGGCCGTGTGGTTAAGGGCAACGGTGCGGCTGTCGGCGACAAGCCGATCGATAAATTTGAGCGTGCTGACATCCGTCACAATCGAGCTGTAACGACGATCCAGTGCCTCCTTTGCCTTTTCCGGCAGGTCTGCAATCTTGCGATCCAGGACGTTATCCCGGTGGGTCGCGATCGTACCGAGACGCCAGCCTGTTGCTCCAAAGTACTTTGAGAAGGAATAGACAAGGATGGTGTTGTTGGGGCACCGGGCGAACAGCGACTGAAACTCGTCGGCAAAAGTGCCGTAAACATCATCAGTGAGGATTATGAGGTCGGGGCGGTCGTTGGCGACGATATCCGCGATCTTCTTCAAGCTCCGATCATCGAGTTTTACGGAAGGCGGATTGCTTGGATTGATGCAGAAGAACACCTTGATCGCAGGATCTTTCAATTTTTCCAGCTCGGAGTCCGGGTACTGCCAACCGGATGCCGGGTCCGCGTTGATCGCCACTTGCGTCAAACCATACTCATCGAGCTGGGGGATCTCGATGTAAGGCGTGAAGACAGGCAGACCTATCGCGACCTTGTCGCCGCGTGCCACCAGACCATTCTGTTTCATCGTGTTGAAGATATAGGTCATGGCGGCCGTGCCGCCTTCCACTGCAAAGACATCGACATCACCGGCAGGCATGAAGCCACCGATCATCTCCTTGACGAGATATTGCCGAACGATCTCCTCGCTGACCCTGAGCATTCGCGGCGGAACAGGATAGTTGCACCCGAGGATGCCTTCGACCATTTCATGCAGAAACTGGGAGGCGGAAAGACCCAACTGATCTCGGACATAGGAAAGGGCTCGGCGCAAAAAGGCGACGCCCTCCTGATCGCGATGATCACTGGTGAACCGCTCGAAGCGCGCCTCTATCCCTTCGATCTGGGGCAAACCGCCAATGCCCTCCTGCATGTAGGAAAAGGAAAGTTCCGACTCTGCGGCGGCAAACAGGCCAAGCCGAAAGAAGGCGCGACGGGGCAGCGTCGCCATAAAATTCGGGTTCCCACGCCCGGCATTCAGCATTGTTCCGTTTTTCCGACCGGACGCCAGCTTGATCAGTTCATCCTTCAGCTCAAACGGGCTCAACTTCGCGTACTGGCTATAATCAGTCATGATGTATCCTTCGAAAGCTATGGCTTTGGGTCAGACGAGGGCGACGACGAGCGGCCCCAACAGGGTGAGGAACACGTTTGCAAGAGCGTAAGTGATGGCAAAAGGCGTTGTTGGAACGGAGTTGCCGGCCTTATCAAGCACCTCACCGAAAGCAGGATTGGCGCTGCGCGAGCCGGAAAGCGCTCCGGCAAAGATTGCAACATTGTCGTAGTGCAACAGGTATCGGCCGACTGCCATGGTGATCAACATCGGAATGATGGTGACGGCGACACCGACGAGGAAGATTGAGAGACCACTGTCCATGATCGTATGGACGGCCTGTTGCCCAGACTGCAATCCGACCACCGCAACAAACCCGGCCAGACCGAGATCGCGCAAAAGCGTCGATGCCCCTGTTGGCATATTACCAAGCGTCATGTTGCGGCTGCGATACCACCCAAAAGCGAGGCCTGCGAGAAGCGCACCGCCACCACTGCCAAGCGTCAAGGGAATGGAACCGATGCGCAGAACCAGAAGGCCGACCAGCAAGCCCACGACAATGCCGAAACCGTGGAAAACGAAATCGGTCTTGTCGCTTGGCACAAGAACCGGGCCGACACGTTTGGCAATACGCTGGAGGTCTTCCTGCAAACCGTAAACAGTGACGACGTCGCCAGATTCAATGCGCGTGTCGGCGCCAAGTGTCACAGCGTTGCCGCCACGTTTCAGCGAAAGGACGAAGACGCCGTGCCGCAAGTCGCGCGTTGCCTCAACAATTTGCGAAACGGTCTGTCCGGCAAATTCAGAAGCGGTGACCACAACGTCGCGCGTCGCGACCACCATTTCCATACCGTCGGAAGTTTCCAGTTCGGGACCAATCGCCTCGTCAAGACCGATAACCCCGGAGCGGCGTCCGACGACGAGCAAGATGTCACCTCGCTCCAGGGCAAATTCCGGATTGAAACCAAGAATCTTGCCGTTGCGTTTGATTTTTTCGATGGCGACAGGACCTGCAGAAGCCTGCGCCTCAATATCCGCAACCGTACGCCCGGCAGCCGCCTGCACCTCGAACAATCGACCGACGAGTTCGGGCAAAGCGGCGCTCTCTCCGGGGCCGTAGACCTGCGCACCAGCCAGCATTTCGGCCTGCGCTTTCACGGCATCGTCGCGGATTCCGCGGCGCATAAACCAGGGAAGAATATTGACGCATACCAGGATCGCGCCAAACGAGCCGAAAATGTAGGTCACGGCATAACCGACGGCGACGTTGGCTTGCAGGGCTTGTGTCTGGTCCGCCGGCAAACCCAGCTTTCCTATCGCCGAACTTGCCGTGCCGATGATGGCCGACTGGGTGAGGCTGCCGGACGCAATGCCCGCAGCCAAGCCTTTGTCGAGAGAAAACATCTTGGCCAGCACCACGACCGTGACAAGCCCGCTGACAGCCATGACCGCCGCCATGATGATCTCGCGAATGGATTTCCGTCCGAGCGAACGGAAGAACTGCGGGCCGCTTTCAAAACCAACGGCATAGATGAAGAGTGCAAACAGCACAGCCTTGATGCCATTGTCGATCGTGATGCCGATCTGACTGATTGCAACTGCAACGAGGAGGGAACCGGCGACACCGCCAAGGGAGAATTTTCCGAACTGGAATTTCCCGATCCAGTAACCGCCGGCCAAAGCCAAAAATAAAGCGATTTCAGGGGATTGCTGAAAGATACCTTGCAAATAACTCATGAAATTCCTGCGCTCAAATGAGAGTGGAACCTACTGCGTATGCTGCATTGCCTTCAAAAAACTCCCGTCATACTAGTCCAGAATTCTGCTTAATCAACTCTTGATGGACGTTTCATTTAAGTATGTGAATGAACACTTACCTTCGCCAGCCAACTTGATGAAACACGTCCGCGCTGACGGAAAACCCTCATTCAGTCGCGCAAATACCCTGGAGCACCGCGCAAAATCCCTGCGGTGATGCCTATAGAGACACCCATCCGGAGCGGATCAACTGCGGACGTGCCCCCGGTAAGAACTGGGAAAGCTCCGACGATTCTTTAACGCGTAGAGTATTTACAAGTCGATGTGAGACTTACTGCTCGTCGCTCCACGTCATCGTGTAGCGTGTCCCCTTGCCGAGTTCAGGGTGCGTATGTGTCTGCTCGACCCGCGCATTGATATTTTGCGCCATGGCCATGATCAGCTTTGTTCCAAGACCCGTGCCACGTGGCGACGCGCCGGGTTTTGAACCGATTCCGTCGTCCTCGACGACAAGAACGAACTGCCGGTTATCCTCGGAAAGCTGGACGCGAACCGTTCCCGCCTGGTCGGGATAGGCGTATTTCAGCGCATTCGTCAGCAACTCGGTGATGATGACGCCGAGTGCGACGGCATGGTCCGCCTTGAGACTGACGTCACAGAGCGACGTTTCGACCGTAACCGCGGAAGAGCCCGGTACGGCCTGGAAAAGATCGCTGATGATCGACGTCAAATAAGCATTCAGGGAAACGAGGCCGATATTTGCGGTGCTGTAAAGGCTGCGGTGCACACCGGCGATCGCCGCTATTCTGCTCTGCGTTTCCAACAACGCAGTCTCAGCTTCCTGAGACTTGAGCGTGTTGATCTGGAGGCGGATCATAGCCGACACCAGCGAGAGACTGTTTGCGACGCGATGGTTCATCTCCTTGACCATCATTTCCGCATGCTCTTTTGCCTTCACGAGCAGGCGATCCGCTTCATCTTTCGTCTGTCGCAGACGATGGTTTTCCAGCGCCTGATTGATTGCAGTGACCAGAAGCGGGAAAAAATCGTCGCCGACATTTTTGATAACATAGTCGGCGGCACCGGCCTTGAGGGCATCGATGGCAATCTGCGCCTCATTCGATCCCGTGACATATAGAACGGGTGCGCGCGCCGAGTGCGAGCGGATTGCGGCGAGAAACTCCATACCGGTCGTCGTCTGGAAATAGTGATCGAGAACAACGACATCGAACGGCTCGCGTTCAAAGAATTCGAGCCCCGAAGCCACGGAAGCGGCATGTATGACGTCCATCCCATGACGTCCCAGAACACGGCTCGAAAGCCGCACAAGAGCTGGGTCGTCATCTACATACAAAACGCGCAAAATTGTCATGCCTTCACGGTATCTGAATCACGGAGAAAAACAGCCCAAGATTCTTAATTGCACTGGCAAAGCCCTCATAATCAACGGGCTTCGTGATATATACATTCGCACCGAGGTCGTAACACTTCTGAATCTCGGTTTCGTCGTCCGTTGTGGTCAGCACGACGACCGGCAGTCGGCGCGTGTGTTCGTTGCTCTTGATCTGCTCCAGAATGCGAATGCCGGACATATCAGGGAGATTGAGGTCGAGCAGCACGAGCAGATAGCGGTCTTTGCTGACAAGGCCATCCCGATTTTCGCCCAGGATGTAATCGAGTGCCTTTGCGCCGAGCGTAAACGGCACGATCTCGTTATTGACGCCTGCACGACGCACGTTCTTTTCGATCAGACGCGCATGTCCTTCGTCGTCTTCGATCATCACAATCGTGACTTCTTGACCGGTAGCCTTCATTGTTCGCCTTCTTTCGTGACTCTTCTGAGGTCGCTCGGCAGCAGCAGGGTAAATGTACTCCCCTTGCCGAGCTCAGAAGCCACCCTAATGTCACCTCCTAAATTTCTGATTAGCGAGCGAACATGTGCAAGCCCGATCCCTTCACCAGGCTGATCCTGGCTGCCGGCACGCCGGAAAAGCTCAAAGACCCGTTCCAGATCCTGCTCGCCAATGCCACGACCGTTGTCGCTCACCTCAATGCAAATCGCACCACGACCTGCGGGATAGGCGCGCGTGACCAGTCTTAGAGGGCGTTCCGGCGCCTGATATTTGACGGCATTGTCCAAAAGGTTGCCGAGTATCTGATCGAGCGAAATCCGATCTGTGAAGACCGTGAGCTTTGGCGTCTCAACACTGATCTCACCGTCATTGGCCGTGATCTGGTGACGTACCGTCTCCGACAAGGAGGTGAGCAACGTCTCTATGTCGACCTTTTCCGGTTGCAGTTTTCTCTGTCCATCGCGGGAGATCTTCAAGATAGCGTTGATCAACTGATCCATCTTGCGCGTTGAAGACCGGATGAAGCCAATGGCTTCGGGCAGTTCCTCTTCAATCGCGAGCCTGGCTTCACGGACGACCTCGGCAGTCGGCGGTTTACCGTCGGCAAGAACATATGCGCTCACCGGTTTCAGCGACGTGTCGAACTCAGAGAGGAAGCCCATGATGTTGACGAGCGGAGCACGCAAATCGTGGGTAACAATATAGGCGAAACGCTGGATTTCCTGGTTTGCACGCCGAAGATCGCGTGTCCTCTCCTCGACACGCTCCTCCAGATGACGATTGAGTTCATCAACGTCCTCGCGCGACCTGTTCAGCGCGCGGATGTAAGTCAGCACAAGAAAGATCGAGCCGCCAACAACAGCCAGGATCGCAAGAGCTCCACCCACTGTAACCCAACGAAGCGTATTGGCTGCGCTGAGTTGATCGCCGACGATGACACGCAGTCGGTCATCCGTATTTGTTTGTAGCTCCGACAGTATCGTTCTGATCTCGTTCATGAAACGCTTGCCGTCATTGTTACGGACGACATCAACGGCTTCCGTCATACGGCCGGTTTTTTGCAGATCGATGGTTTCGCGTGTTTCCGCAAGCTTGTTCTTGATGGCAGCGTCGAGGTTCGAAAGATCCTGTTGGTACTCTGTGCGGTCTTTCAAAAGATCCAGCAAGCGCGACTGGCGCTGCGGCAAACGGCTCAACGCTTCTTCATAAGGTCCGAGATAATCGACGTTGTTTGTCAGCAAATATCCTCTCTGCCCGGTTTCGATGTCCTGCATCGCGGTCAGAGTGTCGAGAATTGCCGCACGCACGCGCCTTAGCTCGGCAGTGTCCTGGGAATACTGGTTATTGACCTGAACCAGCCATAAGGACATGGCCACCATGCCAGTCAAGATTGCGACACCCACAGCCAGCATCAGCAGGCTTCGCTGAGCAAACGGCGAAAAACTAATCACAGTAACAATATTCCCGGTAGGCAGCTAATGAGTGCGCAAACTAGAGTATGGCGTGCGCCGAAGCGAATGATTTCTTTCTGCTTTAGGTTGGAACCAGTTGGTCCAACGTGCGTTCAGCACAGTTGGTAAAGAGGATGCATTGCCAGCTTCAAAATGATTTTATTGATACGCGACGTGGTGACTTATGACGTATGACTTTCAAGGAAAACAAATCCTTGTTCTGGAGGACGATGCCCTTCTGGCGATGGACATGGAGGATTTTCTCTCGGATCTGGGTGTGACCGTCGTCGGTCCTGTGTCGCACATCGCGGCTGCAATCGAGCAAATCAACAAAATGGATCTGGACGGCGCCGTCATTGACCTCAATCTGCGAGGTGAAATGTCGTTTCCGGTGATCGACGAATTGAAAGCCGCAAACATTCCCTTTGTTGTCTGCAGCGGTTACGCAGAAATTCCCGGCGTACGCTCCCAGCTGGGTGGCCTGACAATTGTATCCAAGCCATGCGACTTCACAAATCTTTCCGGTGTTCTGGCACGCGAGTTTGCTTTGGCAAGCTAAACCCGAAAACCTCTATGCGCATCTGAACAATGGGCGCTTTAAGCGCCCATCAGTTCAACGGAAAAACGACACGGTACTTTAGACCGGTGTTTTCATAGCGGATTTCGCTTTCCGCATGGAGCTCGTATTCGGCGCCCTGTGTTATCAACGTGGTCCCGAAACCAGCATCTTGCGGCGCACTGACGGGCGGTCCGCCGCTCTCGCACCACCGAAGCGCAACGCGTGCGTCGTCGGCCTTGCCGACTTTTTCCCAGGTCACATCGACCTTTCCTTGGGCGCCGGAGAGCGAGCCGTATTTCTGAGCGTTTGTTACGAGTTCATGCAGGATCATGCCGAGTGACAAAGCCGATTTTGGGGGAACATAGACCCCATCGGGACCATCCAGATGAACCCTGCTGGCAAAGGTATTATGAGGTTCAATCGCCCGCCGCACCACGTCGCCGAGATCCGTCTCCCCCCAATTGCTTTGAAACAGCAGCGCATGGCTTCCCGCAAGTGCACTGACCCTAGAGACTAGCCTTGCTTGGTAGTCCTCAATTGAGGTGCTGCCCTTTGCAGTCCTACGGATAATGGAAATCACCATCGCCATGGTATTTTTGACGCGGTGGCTAAGCTCGCGAACGAGCAGCTCCTTGTGCAACTCGGCCCGTTTCCTCTCCTGCCGCTCGCGGGCTTCCGCCAGGGCACGTTCGACGGCAGATGACAGTCGGACCAGTCTCTGTTTGAGAACGTAATCCGTGGCACCTCTGCGGAACGCCTCGATCGCAGCATCTTCCCCCAAAACGCCCGATACAAAAATAAACGGCACGTCAGGCATCATTTGCGACGCAATATCGAGTGCTGCCATCCCATCGAAATCCGGCAGGGAAAAATCGGCCAGGATAATATCGAAGCGCCTTGTTTCCAGCGCCTCGATGAAAGACACTTTTCCCACGGCGCGGGTAATCACAGGCCGCGGAGAAATGCGTGAAAGCTGCTCTTCAATCAGTTCTGCATCGACGGAACTGTCTTCAAGCATAAGAAGCTCACAAGCGCCGTTCGGCAACATCCGTTCATCCATCATTACGGCGAGCACCCGGCGGCGGTTCGTTCAAGAGAGCCCAGAAGACACCAAGATCCTGAATAGCCTTGAAGAATTGATTGAACTCAACCGGTTTGACGACAAACGCATTGACGCCCAACTCGTAGCTTTTCACGAGATCCTGCTCTTCGCGAGAAGAAGTCAACATCACGACAGGAATGTGCCGTAGCTGATCGCTGCCCTTGACCGACTGCAGAACTTCAAGACCGTCCACTTTCGGTAATTTTAGATCGAGAAGCACGACAGCAGGGTCACCTGCAGGCCGATTGTGATGGGCACCTGTGAGATTGAGATAATCAAGCGCTTCTGCCCCGTCACGGGCGACCACAACCTCGTTTGCCAATTGGCACTTTTCAAGCGCGGTCAGCGTCAGTTCGAGATCGCGCGGATTATCCTCGACAAGCAAAATAGGTCTGAGTTCAGGCAATGTCTTCCTCTTCAATTTTCGTGATCGGCAATGTGAAGGAGAACGTCGCTCCTTCCCCGAGAGTTCCCTCCGCGTCGACCGAGCCGCGATGACGTTCCACGATCCGCCGCACCAGCGCAAGCCCGATGCCGGTGCCCTCAAAATCCTCAACGCGCTGGAGCCTCTGAAAGACACCGAAGAGCTTTCCGGAATAGGCCATATCGAAGCCGACGCCATTGTCTGTTACCGAATAGGTCACAGTGCTTTCGGTTTCAACCGCCGAAACGCGGACAACCGAAACTGGCTCGCGACGTGAATATTTGATGGCGTTGTCGATGAGATTGTACCAGACCTGCCGTAGAAGTGTCGGATCGCCAAGCGTGACCGGCAATTCACCGATCTGCCACTCGATATCACGGTCGGCCACGCTTGGCGCAATCGTGCGGCGCACCTCGCTTACCAGCTTCTGCATGTCGACCGGCTTCATACTGATCTGAGTGCGTCCAAGCTGCGAAAAGTTCAGCAGGTCATCCACCAGTCGCCCCGCACTGAGGGCTGCCTCGGAAATCATCTGCAAATAATGCAGAGACTTCTCGTCCAAGGCGTTGCTGCGCTCACGTAACAACTGCGCAAAACCAACGATGTGCCGGAAAGGCGCCCGTAAATCGTGTGAAACAGAATAGGAAAAAGCTTCGAGCTCTTTGTTGGTTCGCTGCAATTCTCTCGTCAGATCAGCCATTTCTTCGGCTTTACGCAAAACGATACCAATGATCGCGCTGCGGAGGTCCCGCGCGGCTGCGATTTCGGCTTCAGACCACGGGAGGGCGGTATTGCGAACCTGTTCCTTCCAGATTTCAAAGGATTTCCGGGGATGGATGCGGCCACTCTCCTGCACGGTCTTATGGGGATTACCCCCCCATTGAACAGTTTTGATGACTTCCGGACGAAACCAGATCAGCCAACTATCGTGTAGTTCTGAGAGACGGGTGGCAATTGCTCCACTCGCAACAGAAGAATAGGCTTCAGCATTCGCATAAACTCCGACGAGGCTTTCCGTTGCGAACACATCGGTAATGTCCTGCTCCCCAAGCCATTCGGCAAGCGCCTCGACATCCTGTCTCAAAGGGGTTTGGCCGACAAGATGACACTCATCACCAACGATCAATGCCGCTCCCTCGGCTCCCACCTGTTTCAACAGGTCATCATTGTTGCCGTCATCTGGAAGGAGCCCATCCGCCCATCTCTGTGCTGCCGCCATCCGACTTAAAAGACGGCCTTGGACAATACTGAGCTCTACCCGCCGCGAGGCCTCCTTGGCACTGCGCTCCATTGCGATCCGCATTGACAGAAGCTGAGCTACGAAATCGCATGCTTCACGAACCGCCAGAGAGACATAGTGAGATGCTGCATTGTGGCAGGCGATCAGTCCCCACAATCGACCGTTGATGATAATGGAAACGGACATCGATGCTGCCGTGCCCATATTGCGCATATATTCCAGATGGATGGGCGATACGCTGCGCAATTGCGCAAAGCTCATATCGAGGACAGTTCCTGTTTCAGAATTGATGGCCGGGCTGATCGGGACAGGCGCGTAGTCGACATCCGGGATCATGCGAAGGCGATTGATCGTGTAAAGCTGCCTGGCTTGTGGCGGGATATCGCCGGCCGGAAAACGCAGCCCGAAATAAGACGGTAGAGCGCCATTTCCCGCTTCGGCCACAACGTGACCGCTCCAGTCCCCTCCAAACTCATAAATCAGAGTGCGATCATATCCGCTTATTGCAGACACCAACTCGGCTGCACGTGACAATGCATCGTTCAACGCCGGTACGCCATTCAGATATTGAGCGAACCTTGTCAGCTCAGCCATCAAGGTTTCAGCCGGTTCGCTCTGCCTCGTTTTTTCAAACTCAACAACGATGAAACCGGCAGATCGATGGGCTGCAACATCAAGGTTTTTGTCGGCCCAGACATATCGAAAATTGCTCTCGTCACTCGAATACCAATCGGATAAGGCATCGATGAAGGGAAAAACCGTAGCTTTGGCTGTGCTGCCGACGGTTGCTCGATCATCCACATAATCCGTCAGGTTATCGCTTGCCTGCACAATGCTGAGACTGCGTGCAGAAAGCACCAGGAGTGCACCATGCTGTTGGATCGCACCGGGTATGTGGATGGGCTCGGCGCCGCAACTGTCCAGTTTCGGCGTAGCTGAACTCATAACTCTCTCCAGCCACTTGTGTGCGAAAGATCGACCGATCTGCTCAAAATGATGTCACCAGCCTAGTCATTCTTGCAAAGATGTAAACGCGTGCTGCGCATAAAATACGCAAACGGCCCTTCGATCCACCGATTGCAAAATGAGATACCGGGGCGCATGCGGTGGCACCCCGGACTCCAGGATCAATCTGCAACTCACTTGTTGATCGCAGTTACGGCGAGATTGGTCATCTTGCTGTTGGCAGCCTTTTCCTGATCGAGAATTTCGCTCAAGAAGACGTGCGCCTCTTCGTTACCAAGGACTTTTGCCCACTCCCGAAGTGAGCCATAGCGCGCGATCTCGTAATGCTCGACCGCCTGACAGGCAGCCAGGAGACCTGCGTCAAGCGCAACGCCTTTTCCTTCATCGATCAGACCTTCGGTTTCTTTTATCAAGCCATCGGTGGCATCGCATTTGACGGCTTCGGGTTTCACGCCAATTGTCTTGAAGACCTTGTCGAGTGTCTTGATCTGGCCTTTGGTCTCGTCAAGATGGTGGTCAATCGCTTTCCTGAATTCCGCGTTCTTAACTGCTTTCGAAACCTTGGGTAGCGCTTTAACGATAGCGTTTTCGGCGTAATAAACGTCCTTGAGGGTGTGTTCGAATAATTCTGCGAGTGTTTCCATAACCGTGTTCCCTTGTTGTTGGCGTTGATAAACGAACACGTCTGCGTGTTCGTTCCGACGCCACCGCGAAACCGGACAGACACATGGCCGCCGTATTGCGCAAACTATCTCAAGGGTACACGACGCCGGCACGAAACCAATTGCGCCTGCGACCGTTAATAGGCGCCATCATCAACAGGGGTAGCCGATGTCGCCACGCACTCTTCTGCAATTCTTCCATTGGTACACGCCGGCAGACGGAAAACTTTGGAAGGAGGTTGCAGAGCGAGCGGATGATCTGGCGAACCTTGGAATAACCGATGTCTGGTTGCCGCCCGCCTACAAGGGTGCCAGCGGCGTCTCCTCTGTCGGTTATGATACCTACGATCTCTTCGATCTCGGTGAATTCGATCAAAAGGGCGCCGTCGCAACAAAATACGGCGATCGGTCATCCTTTGAAAAAGCCTGCCGTTCGCTTCAGACGAGCGGCCTTCGCGTCCTCCACGATGTCGTTTTCAATCACAAGATGGGCGCTGACGAAAAGGAAAGCGTCAAGGTTCGACGCGTCAATGCCGAAGACCGGACTGAGATCGACGATGAAGAATTCAAGGCGCTTGCCTATACGCGTTTCACGTTTCCCGGACGGAAGGGGCAACACTCGAAATTCATCTGGGACAAGCAATGTTTCAGTGGTGTGGATGTCATCGAACAGCCTGACAAGAGCGGCGTTTTCAAGCTTGTCAATGAGTATGGCGACGGGCAATGGAACGAGGAAGTGGACGAAGAACTCGGCAACTTCGACTATCTGATGGGTGCCGATGTCGAGTTTCGTAACAACGCCGTTTACGAGGAACTCAAATATTGGGGCCGGTGGCTGAGTGAACAGGTTCCCGTGGGCGGATTTCGTCTCGATGCCGCAAAGCACATCCCCGCCTGGTTCTTTCGCGACTGGGTCGGACACATGCGGGAGAACGTCGACCCTGAACTCTTCGTCGTCGCCGAATACTGGCACCCCGATATGGCAGCACTCGGTTCCTATCTGGAACTGGTCGACAAGCAGTTGATGCTCTTCGACGTGGCCCTTCACTTCAATTTCCACGACGCCTCAAAGCAGGGGGCAGACTTTGACATGCGCACGATCTTTGATGGTTCACTCGTTGACTCAATGCCCGGCCATGCCGTCACACTGGTGGACAATCATGATACTCAACCGTTGCAATCACTGGAGGCGTCTGTCGAGCCCTGGTTCAAACCTCTCGCCTACGCACTGATTTTGCTGCGCGAGCAGGGTGTGCCGTGTGTCTTTTACCCCGACCTTTACGGCGCATCCTATCGGGATTTCGGAGATGACGGCAACGAGCACGACATCGAGATGCCAGTGATCGATAGTTTGCCGAAACTGATCGAGGCACGCAGCCGCTTTGCACATGGCGCCCAGACCGATTTACTCGATGATCCAACCTGTATTGGCTTCATCCGCCACGGCACGGCCGAGCAGCCGGGCTGCGTCGTTGTTCTTTCCAATGGTGAGGCAGGTGAAAAATCGGCCGACCTCGGAGCAGACTTTGCCGGAAAGACTTTCCGTGATTTCCTGGGACATTGCGATGACGAGATAACAGTGGGTGACGACGGCAAAGCAGCTTTCCCGGTCAAGGGGGGTAGCGTGAGCGTCTGGGTTCGCACCGACACCTGATCGGACTGGCCGCACGGGCGGTTCATGCCTCGAAGAGGCAATCTCTGACGTACTCAGTACCCACCGCTCAGAAAGATGCTTTCACCGGTCATGAAACTGCAGGCTTGCGACGAGAGAAAGATGGCGGCTCCGACCATCTCGTCCGGCTGGCCTGCACGCCCCATCCAATTGAGCGTTCGCACATAGTCTGCCCAAGCTTCCGGATCGGCATCACGCCGACCGGCATTGCGGTCAGTATCGACCAAGCCGGGCGCAAGCGTGTTGAGGAGAACATTGTCCTTGGCGTAGTCACGGGCCTGGCTCTGGATGATGTTATGCTGGGCGGCCTTGGTCGCGGCATAGGCGGTGACAATGCCCTTAGGCCGAAGCTGGTTGATGGAGCCGATCGACACCACCCTGCCCCACTTTCGCGCCGCCATGCGTGGCAGGGCAGATTGCAACATGTCCACAGTGGAACCCAGATTGACGGCAAGCTGACATGAGAGATCTTCCAGTGTGAGATCCTCAAGCACTGCATTGATCTGGGCGCTCGCGTTGATGACGAGAATATCGACAGGCGCGATCGCCTCTGCACTTTCAATCAGATTGCGGCCGGCTCCCGGCTCCGACAGGTCACTCACCAGTTCGTCCGCAGTACCGCCATTGTCGATGATACGCTGCCGGACCGTCGCCGCACCGCCGGTTTTCATGCCATGCAGGATGACATGGGCGCCTGCCCCAGCCAGTCCCTCGGCGATTGCAGCACCAATACCGCGGCTGGAACCGGTAACCAGCGCCGTACGGCCCTTGAGGCCGAAAACAGTTTCGAGGCGCATCGCTTATCCTTCAAACAGTGAAATACGTGCTCCGGACACACCGGGACGACAGGAAAACAGACCGCCGGAAAGTGGCGCATCCGCAAGCGTTGACGCCGGCAGGCGCGTCCGGGCGCTGGTGATGAACAGTGTAGAGAGATCCGGACCACCAAACGCAACACTGGTCGGTCGCGGCACCGGCAACTCTATGACCTGATCCAGCTTGCCGTTCGGCAGATAACGACGCACGCACCAGCCGTCCCAGATTGCGCACCATACGCCACCTTCTGCGTCGACAGCGAGACCGTCGGGTCGTCCATCGGCAACGGAAATTCGGGCAAATTCACGATGCGAAGAAAGCGCGCCGGTCTGTGGATCGCAATCATAGGCGTGGATCAGACCCGGAACGGTATCGACGAAATAGAAGGTGCGACCATCCGGGCTCCAGCCGAGACCGTTGGAGACGATAATGCCCCCCTCCTTACGTTCGAATTCACCTGTGGCATTGATGCGATAGAGCGCACCGGTCGGCTTGGATGCGTCAATACGCATGGAGCCAACCCAGATCGCACCATCCGGACCACATTTGGCGTCATTCAGGCGGTTATCGGCAATGGAAGCCTCCGGACTGACGAACGGTGCCAGTCGGCCCGAGGCAAAATCGAGCCACTCCAATCCATCCTGAGAAGCGACAAGCAGGCGTTCACCCGTCACGGGGATCACGGCGCTGACCAGTTTACCGGTTTCGCACGTCTCGTTGCGGCCGGTCGATGGATCGAAACGATGGACGGCCGGGTGCAGGATATCCACCCAATAAAGGGCATTTTCCGCCTCATGCCAGACAGGGCTTTCACCCAGTTGCGCGCCCCATGGCAAGATGCAGCTCAAATCGGCGGTTGGGCGGCTGACAGCAGAGCGCGGACGCGGGCGAGAACTGATGGCAACAGCACCCGCAGCACCGGTGATGCGCCTTGCGGCAGCGATCAATTCCCGTCCAGCCGGGTGAATATTGGACGCCTCCAGACGGGAGGACGGCCCGAGCGCCACGAGAACACCTATTGGCGTGTTGTCGCGTCCCATCACGGGTGCAGCGACCGAATTCACGCCAGGCAGATGCTCCTCATAAGAAATCGAATAGCCACGCGCCCGGGTCAGCGTCAGATCGGCCTGCAACGCTTCGATGGTCGTAATTGTCTGGGCTGTCTGGAGGTCAAGTGTCAGGCGGTCTACCAGGGAACGGCCGACTGCAGGGTCCTGAAAGGCGAGTAGCGCCTTGCCGGGTGCCGTGCAGTGCAATGGAACACGACGGCCAACCTCGACGCGTACGGACAGTCCATTTGGCGAGCGTTCCGCCAGATAAAGGGCCATGACGCCGTCAAGCCGACACAAAGCCACGGTTTCGCCGAGCTCTGCGGCCAGCCGCTCGAGCTCAGGCGTTGCCGCAGACACCAGATCAAAACTTTCCCAGACCTTGTGCGACATCTCAAGGAATCGCTGTCCAAGAACATACGTGCCGCGCGCCTCGTCCTGCCGCACGAGACCATAGGCAATCAATGTTCGAAGTATACGGGCGAAGGTCGGCTTCGGCAGACCGGAGGCACGCAGAAGCTCCGCAAAACGGGGCGGCTCCGGAGCGTCCGCCACCATATCGAGAAGCGTCAACCCCTTGGCCAGCGCCGCAGTGCCGCCGGGTGTCTCGGGTTTCATCGCGTCTGCTCCATCGCCAGGCGTTTTTGCCTTGCGGCCGCCGCCTCGTCCAGCATCCGGTCCATCGTCCATTCCGCTTCAAACCCCAGGGTGTTTCTGATCCGCTCGTTCGATGTGTGGTAATAGACGCCAGCGTCGGGAAAATCGACTGTCACGATGGGTAAGCCAGTCAATGCCGCCATGCGGGGCAACAATTCCGAAAAATCCACAGGGTTGTCGGCCCCGAGATTGAAAATGCCGCCCGCCGCGTTAGGGTGATCGAGAGCCAGAAGAATGCCCGCCACCATGTCACGGGTATCGGTGATATGCATCTGGAATGGCCGACCGTTTTCATTGCGTGCAAGCACATGGGCAGGTGCACCAATGTCTTTCGTTCGCATGGCCTCGACAGCCGCAAGATTACCAAAGGTCTGCTGCTGGCGAATTCGGGGAGCGAGGAAAAAGCGCGGACCGGAGAAGAAACTGTTCTCATCCAGCAATTCCGCTGCATCCTGCGTATGCGAGAAGCGCAAGATCACCGTTTCCATCGATCCGGTTCTTTGGTGAAAGCGGACGAGTTCTTCGCCGAGCAGCTTGGTCAGTCCATAAGGCGAACTTGGATTGAGTGGATGTTCCTCGGTAACGGGCAAATATTCCGGCCGGTTTTCCGGGTAGACCTCACCCGAGGATGCAAACACAAACCGCTTGACCCCGGCTGCCGAGGCAGCATCCAGCAGGCGGCGTGTGCCATCGACATTGACCGAAAACATACGGTCGCGGTCTGCTGGTACCCAGGACATGAAGGCGCCGAGATGCAGGACATCCGTTACGCCCGCCATGGCCTTTGTTAGCGCACCGGCATCTTCCAGCGAACCGACGACCTCTTCGCCGCCTGTATCAGAGGGTCGCAGATCAAAGCCACGAACCGACCGAGCCTGAGCGCGCAAGGCTGCCACAACAGCGCGCCCAACGCGCCCTGCTGATCCAGTTACAAGGATCATAGCCGTTCACCCGTAGTTGCATCGAAGAGATAAAGCTGGGCTGGATCGAAACCGAGCCGGATCTCCTCGTCTTTAGGAAGGCTGCCAGTATGTGAAACGCGTGCAATCAGCCCCTTCGATTTGTCCTCTTCACCTTGCGCAATCCTGGCGCCTTCAGCATCGAAATAAACGTATTTTTCCGAACCAAGGCTTTCAATCAATGTCGGACGCACCCCAAACGTCACCGGAGCCTCCCCGAGAACAAGATGTTCGGGACGCAACCCGACAACAACGGGTCCCTGCCGATCCGTCGCGCGTGGCAGGGAAATCTGTTGCCCGAATGCAGTCAACTTGCCATCGCGCAAATCTGCGTTGAGAAAATTCATGCCGGGAGAACCGATGAAACCGGCAACGAACAGGTTCGCGGGGTTATTGAACAGCTCGTCGGGTGCAGCAATCTGCTGGATAACGCCGCCCTGCATGATGACAACGCGATCTGCCATTGTCATGGCCTCAACCTGATCATGCGTGACATAAACGGTGGTCACACCGATGCGCTTGTGCAGAGCACCGATTTCGGCGCGCATGTGGACACGCAGCTTGGCATCAAGGTTCGATAGCGGCTCGTCCATCAAAAAGGCTTGCGGCTGGCGAACAATCGCACGTCCGAGTGCCACGCGCTGACGCTGACCGCCCGACAGGTCCTTCGGCTTGCGGTCGAGATAAGGGGTGACCTCGAGAATGCGCGCCGCTTCATCCACCCGCCGATCGATCTCCCCCCGATCAGTGCCGCGCATTTTCAGCCCGAAGCCGATGTTCTGGCGGACCGTCAGGTGCGGATAAAGCGCGTAGTTCTGGAAGACCATGGCGATGTCCCGGTCTCCCGGTGCGAGATCCGTCACCTCGCGGTCACCGATAAAAATCTGGCCTTCACTGGCAGGTTCCAGACCTGCCAGGATTTTCAGCATCGTCGATTTGCCGCAACCGGAGGGACCAACAAGGACAACGAACTCGCCGTTCTCGATCTCCAGAGAAAACGGCTGGAGCACGTTGAGCGCACCATAGGATTTGCTGACATTGCGAATGGAAATATTGGCCATGCTTACTTCTCCGCGCCAGCGGTCAGGCCGCCGACCAAATAACGTTCAAGGAATAGGTAGATTGCGATGATCGGAAGGGCGATGAACACCGATGCAGCGGAGATGTCGTTCCAGTAGGTAACGTATTCGCCCTGCATGGTGGTGATGCCGAGGTTCGCCGTCCAGTTATCGGGCGAATTGACCAGAAAGGTTCGCGCATAGGCGTAGTCAGCCCAGCTTAACACGAAGGCGTAGAGTGCGGTGGCGGCGAGGCCGGGCGTTGCAATCGGCAGGACAACACGGATCATGGCTCCGATCGGAGAGCACCCGTCCACCATTGCCGCCTGTTCAAGCTCCTTCGGGATCGTGTCAAAGTATCCCTTCAGCATCCAAGTGGCGAAAGGAATGATCATGGTGGAATGGGCCAGTACCAGCGTCCACAGGCTACCGATCAATCCGAAGCTGGAGAAGATCGAAAACAGCGGGATGACCAGAAGTGTCGCAGGCAGCATCTTTGCCGTCAGAACGAAAAGCCCCATCGTGGCACCGCCGCGCATGGAGTAACGTGACAAGGCGTAGCCGGCACTGACCGAAACCAGCATCGAAAGTGCGACCGAACCAACAGCGGCAAGCATGGAGTTCCACAGCCAGAGAAGAATCGGCTTGGCCGCCCACACCCGGGCAAAGATGTCCCACTGCGCGTCGTCCGGCCAGAAAGTCGGTGGCAGACGGTAAAGCTCATCCGTCGTGGAAAGCGCTGTGACCAGCAACCAGTAGACGGGAAACAGGATCATCACCAAAGTGAAGATCACGGTGACATAAAGAGCGAGGCTCTGTGCGAATGTGCGCTTCATCAAAGCCTCCTCAATAAATGGACTTGGAACGCCGGCCGAGCATCAGCAGGCTGGCAATGATGCAGATCACCAGCGTCAGCACGCCCACTGCGGCTGCGCGGCCGAAGTTGTGATACTGGAAAGCCTGATCGTAGGTCATGATCGACAGTGTCTGCGTCGAACGCAGTGGGCCGCCGCCCGTCAGCACCTTGATGATGGAAAAGTCCCGGAAAACCCAAAGCAGGGTGAGGACAAGCGTGACGCCGAGCACCGGCATCAGCAACGGCATGGTGATCCATCGAAACCGCTGCCAGACACTGGCGCCATCGACCTTGGCAGCCGCGTAATAATCGGCCGGAATTGACTGCAGACCTGCAAGACACATGATCGACACGAAGGGGAAGCCCTTCCACACCATGGTAATTGCAACAGCCCAGAAAGCCGCCGTCGAACTGCTGACCCAGGGAATCATCTGGTCAGTGAAACCGAGCTGGATTGCCAGCCAGCCGAACAGACCGAATGACGTATCGAACATCCAGGCGAAGATAACGACAGCGATGATTTCAGGCACCGCCCAAGGCAGCGCCATACCGAGACGCGCCGCGGTGCGACCTTTGAAACGATTGTTGGCCAGGAGTGCCGTGCTCAAGCCAACAGCAACACTGCCGAAGGTCACGACGGCTACCAGCTTGAGGGTGACCCAGCAGGCAAGCCAGAACTCCTGAGAGGTGAAAAGCCAGGTGTAGTTAACCAGAGAAAACGGCCGGCTCGCCCCTCCCAACCGGGGAATCTTGACCTGCTGAAACGACAGGTCGATCGCCAGGATCAGCGGCCAGACGATGATGGCGGCAACCATCAGAACCGCCGGAGCGATCAGGATATAGCCGAGTAGATGTTGCCGGCTCGGGCGCGCAAGATCGAAAAACTTGCGACGCCCCGCCTGGACGGTGTCGGTCATGGATGGTCCTCCTGCCGGATTCTTATGATGCCAATGGCCCGCTGACGCGGGCCATTCCCTTGCTCGGGTCAGCCTTTGATAGACTCGGCCTTGGACTGCATGGTTTTGGCGACGTCGGCCGGATCAAGATCCTGAATGATCATCCGCTGGCTTTCTTCCATCACCATCTTGCTGAACTCGTTGTAGAAGAGCTCAAGCCCGGTCGGAATCCGATCGATGCCGGCCTCGGAGGCTTTCTTCATCGTCTCGATCAGAACCGGGAAATGCGGAATGGTTTTTTCGACACCGGAAACATCAGCCTTGGGACTGGGCGGTGTGTTGCCACCCATCGTCGCGTAGCTGCGCTGGAACTCCGGCGTCATCGTCAGCTTGATGAAATCCCACACGAGCTCTTTCTGGTCGTCAGGAATGTCGGCTGGCATCGCCAGGACGTTGGACGAACCGCCAAGCGGCGGGGTGAGCGGTGGAGCCGCGTAAACAATGTCACTCTTGGCTGCACCTTTTTCCGTGGTGCCATAAAGCCATGGACCATCGAGACGCATCGCCATCTTGCCATCGGCAAACAGTTTGCGCACATCGCTTGCGCTCATATCGACCGGGCTAACACCGCTTTTCATGACGGTTTTCCAGCGTGTCAGCCCCTCGACCATCTGTGGCGTATCGATGGTGATGTTACCATCCTTGTCGGTCCAATAGGCTCCCGCATCGATGATGTAGTTCAACATCTCGGTGAGATACTGGCCCGGCCCGCCCTTTGTTTCGTGACCAGTGCCGAACTGGTCGATGATGCCGTCGCCGTTCAGATCCTTGGTGGTCGCCTTTGCCGCGGCGAGGAACTCGTCGTAGGTTTTGGGAACCGCAACGCCGACGGTATCGAGAAGCTTCTTGTTGTAGGCCATGACGAAGCCAAAATAGTTCGTCATGATGCAGACGGTCTCGCCATTCCATTCGCATTTCTGCTGCCCTGCCCAGCCGGTCATGTCGATACCGTCTTTCTTGAGCCACGGGTCGAGCGGCTCCAGCCAGCCGCTGTCGGCGAACATCTGGAATTCGAACGAGGCGAGATGGACGATCTGAGGCGGTTGGTTGGCCGCAAACAGCGTTGTCATCGTGTCAGCATACGAACTGCGTTCCGCCTTGGTGAATTCGATCTTCACGCCCGGATGCTGCTTTTCGAAGGCCGCGATCGCCGAATGCCACCACTCGCCGGTGCCCGCATCATCCGTCTGCCAGGAGATGAATTTCAAAACCGTATCGGCCATCGCCGGGGCGATGCCGCCCACCGTCATCAGGCTGGCCGTTGTGGCGCAGAGCACCAGCTTCCTCATTGTCTTGTTCATGGCTTCCTCCTCCAAAGAACCAAATTAGATACGTTCAAGCAGACCGATCGCTGTCGACGACGGTCTCACGCCGAGCCCTGGCCCGGACGGCAAATGGTAGCGGCCTTCGCGGCAATCCATGTCCCCTTCGAGCAGGGCACGGTTTGGTTCGAAGATCGAATGCTGGAATTCATGCCCTTTCAGGGTCGGCAATGTTGACGATGCCTGCAGGCTGGCTGCCAGAAATATGCCGGCACCGACGGTGGCGTGCGGTATCACGTCAATACCGTGTTCGGCCGCAAGAGCGCCGATACGGATGAAGTTGGTGATACCCTTGTGGCCCATCTCCGGCTGCACGATGGAAATGCGGCATCGCTCAATGCGGGCTCGCATATCCCAATGGGTCCGCCACTCTTCGCCCACAGCAATCGGGATGTCCGTTCCCTTGGAGACTTTTTCCAATCCGGCAATGTCTTCCGTCCATACAGGCGCCTCTGCAAACCAGGGATCAAACGGCGCCATCTCCGCGATCAGTTCCAGCGCCCGTTCCGGCGTCTGGTTCCAGTGCATGTCGGCGGCAATCCTTGCATCCGGTCCAAGCACTCTCCGCAGGTTTTCCATCTCTGCCGCCGGACCATCGTCGGCGACCGGCGTTGCAAACTTGAAAGCGTTGAAACCAAGGTCCTGCCAGTATTTTGCCAGCTCTCCGCGCGCCTCGAGCGTTTTTTCGGGCAGGCCCGAAACATAGCCTGGAAACACGTCGACGCCGCCACCGAGCATGTCACGCACCGATTTGCCAGCTTCCTGTCCAGCAATGTCCCATAGCGCGATATCGAGGGCTGCCAGCGCATCGACATAAAAACCGCCGGTGTAACCGCGCACCCGCATCATGTCGTAGAGATCATCGTAGATCGCCGAGGGGTCCGAGGCATCGCGCCCAACCACGAAACCGGCGAGCAGATCATTGATCAGGGCTGCAACAGCACCGGGTGCAACAATGCCATATGTCTCGCCCCACCCCACGGTTCCTGACTTTGTCGTCATACGGACGAGTACGCTGCGATCAAACGTCGGATAGACGGTGCGGTTTCCCTTGCGCACGACATAACCATTCGGATTGACGACCTCACCCGGCCTAAGTGCACCAAGATAGGGCACCTTACGCGCTTGGGTCAGCGTGAAAACCTCAATGGTCGAAATGGGGCTGTTCATGCGGCCTCCGCAGACAACAAACCAAGCTCGACGAGATTGGCATCAATATCGGCAATGGCAGCGGCATCAAGCTCGGGCGTCGGGGCGCGTACACCAACACCATCGATCACACCGCGGCGTGCCAGCACATGCTTGGTCAGGCGCATGCGATAGACAGCCTGCAACACCAAAAGAGGCAAGGTCCGCACGTAGATTTTACGCGCCTCATCGTGTTTGCCGGCGTTTAATGCCCGGTCGATGGCAACATGCTCCTCAACGATTTCGAGTGCTGGCATGGCAGCCGTTGCTCCACGCGCATATTCGTCGAGAATGTAACGCGCGCCACCACCACCGATCACGCCTTTCAGCGTTGCGGGAGCATGCGCAATGATGTGACTGATTGCCGGACCTGCCGGCAGAGTTTCTTCTTTCACATAAGCGACGCGCGGAAGTGCGCGGACGATTTCGATAATGGCTTGCGGCGACAGATCAGACCCGCGAGGTGCTGGAGCATTCTGCAGAATGATCTCGACCTCAGGCAGTTCCGCGACGATCTTGCCAAGGAATTCGATCAATGCCGGCGCATCGGTGCCGACCGATTTCGGCGGCTGGACCATGAGGTGGCGAACACCGAGGTCCGCAGCAACCCGTCCATGCTGGACAACTTCGCGCCAATCAGCGGCACTTGCCCCTGCTACGACAGGGACTCGGCCTGCAGCGGTTGCGACAACGATCTTCAGCAGCGTTGCCCTCTCGTCTGCAGTCAGGCTTTCGACCTCGCTGGCAAAGCCAGGAAAGACCACGCCGTCCACGTTCTGCTTGAGCGCAAACTGGACCAGCCGCTGCATTCCCGCTTCATCAACCTCGCCGTTCGCCAAAAAGGGCGTCGGCAAAACAGGCAAAATGCCCTTCAGGCCTCCCACCATTTCCTCACCTCCCAAAATAGTATCATATATTGATACCTTGAATTCACTAATTGACACTACATAGGATAGAGCCTTATGACAAGCCCCCAGAGCACATGAAGCGGAGGAGGCTTACGCAATGGACCAGCAAGCGACATCGATCATTGTCGACTGGGGGACCACATCCTTGAGGGCGGCACTGGTCGCCAACAGCGGCGAAGAGCTGGACAGTCTGGAAACGGCGCAAGGTATTTCGACGCTCGCCAAGGGGGAACACGAAGCCGCACTCATGACGGCGCTTGATGGCTGGTTTACCGCACACGGCGCTCTACCGGTCGCAGCACTGGGCATGATCACCAGCCGCAACGGCTGGGTTGAAGTCGCCTATGTTCCCAGCCCCGCTGGACCGGCAGAGCTTGCTGCCGGCACCGTGAGACGATCATTGCCGAATGGTTCCGAACTGGTGTTCCTGCCGGGTTTGACCGACCCTGCTCGACAGCCGTTTCCGGACGTGATGCGCGGCGAGGAAACCCAGGTCGTCGGCTACGGCCTGTCAGAGGACGCAACCGTTATTCTGCCTGGAACCCACAGCAAATGGGCGCGCATCAAGGCTGGCAGGATCGACGGTTTCCAGACATTCGTGACCGGTGAGATCTTTGCCTTGCTGCTGAACCATTCCTTTATTGCACGCGGTGCAACACACCCCCCTGTCAATGATCCGGAAGCGTATCGCTGGGGCCTTGAAGAAGCGAAAAAGTCTGGCAGCATGCTATCGCTCCTCTTCTCCGCGAGAACTGGCGGGCTCGCCGGAAAACTTTCAGCAGACCAGTTGCGCTCCTACGTCCATGGGCTGGTGATCGGGCAGGAATTCTTGCAGGCCCGTGAAGCAGGATGGTTTTCCGAAGGGCAGCCTGCCGTCATCGTGGGCAATGATGGTCTCAACGATCTTTATCTGATCGCCGCGAACCTGTTCGGTCTCAACGTATTCATGGGGGCTGACGACGCACTGACCCGCGGCGCCCTCACGATCCTGAACGAAACGCTATCGTAAGCCTGGCAGGCGAACATGGCATCCAGACAGCGATGTGTTCGCCTGTTCAACAACTGCCAGCAAGCTTGAGGATCGAGATGTACGATTTTCCCAATAATATCGGCACGAGCCGTCACGAAAACGATATCATCACCGTGCTGGCGCGACTGGAGCGTATTGGCCTGCCGGCTGACCCAATCGCGTTCTATGGATCGTCCTCCTTCCGGATCTGGAATTCCATTGCGGAAGATCTTGGGTCATTTGACGTCGTCAATCTTGGCTTCGGTGGCGGCACCTGCCTCTCGGGCATTCATTATCTCGATCAGCTTTTGACACCGCTCAATTCACGCCGGATCGCGCTCTATTTCGGTGAAAACGATATCGCAAGCGATGGCCTGACAGCCCGCACGACCTTCAAACACTTGCAGGACTTGCGCGCGCAAATTTCAGAGAAAATGCCTGAGGCGGAAGTCTATGTTCTGTTGATCAAACACAGCCCCGCACGCTGGATCTACCGCGACGAATTCGAGCAGTTCAACCACCTCGTTCGCGACTGGTGCGATGGCGCAGACAAAACCAAATGGCTGGACCCGAGTGAGGGGCTTATCGGTGAAAATGGTTTACCGATGTTTCGATACTACCTTCCCGATCTGGTCCACATGAACGCTGCCGGTTATGCGGTCTGGTCTGGCGCCCTAAAAGCTAGCGGCCTTTTTCGTTGATCGAGAGGCTCCCAGCTTCTCGCCCGCTTTCCAACAAAACGTTTGCCGAACCCTTTCCATTTTCGGCAAGCGCCAACTTGGCGATTTGCGCAAGCGTCGCCCCCTCGTAGACCACAAGAAGCTCCGCCTCGGCTGCAGCATGCGTCTTTTCAATAATGGCATTGAGGGATTATCGAGGCTTCGAAAGGTCTCAAATTCTTACACGGCCTTACGCTTCCGAGGCTGGTCGCAAACCACCTCTGTCGCCCCCCCGGATAAGCAGTTCCTTTGACTGAAAACAGAGTTCGACGGCCAGATCATTGTCGCCGTCGAATGGAACCACCCTTATCAATCCAGGCTCAAGCGTCTCTTGTCGATCTGCGTTTTTCGTCTCGCGGTGAGAAACTGTGATCAAGAGCATTGGCGCGAGACCCGATCACACGGTTTCGTCCGGCACGCTTGGCCGTATAGAGGTTTGTATCAGCCTGTTTCAGCATGGTGGCCAGGGTCTCTGTTTCCGGCGACGCCTGGTAAACACCGAAGCTTGCGGTGACAGCGCCACCATCCGGCAAGATGGACGTGCGGGCCAACTGCATTCTCATGCGATTGGCAATTTCACTTGCCGCAGCCTGGTCACAGCCTGGCAGAAGAATGGCAAACTCCTCTCCACCAATGCGAGCTGCCAGGTCATAGGGGCGTACACCGGCAAGAATTACCGCACCAACAGCGGTCAGCGCCTTGTCGCCCACATCATGTCCATATTGGTCATTGATCGATTTGAAATGGTCGATATCCATCGCGATTACGGCGAGGTTTGTGTCTTCACGCTTGGCGCGCGACAGCGGGGCCGGAGCGTTGTCGATGAGCCAACGTCTGTTGCGCAGCCCCGTCAAAACATCAAACGTTGCCTGGCGCTCGAGGGTTTCGAGCGTTCTCGCCAGATCCGTGGTGAGGTTGGAAAAGGCATTCGTGATCAGCCCGATCTCGTCTCTGCGCTCCGAACGCATGTCGCACGCAGTCCGTGACTTGCGGAACTGCAAAATCGCGGCTCGCAACTGCCTCAGAGGATGCAGGGACAACCAAAGCGAACCAAGGCAAAGTGCGGTTCCGGCGACAGTTGCCGCAAGCAGAAGAGCAATCGTCGTCATCGGTTCAAGGTGTTGATTTTTAATGTAATAGATAAGTGCTGCTACGAGCGGAAGGTGGGTACTAACGAAGGATGCGAAAAACAGTTTGAGTGTCAGTGATGATCGGATCTTTGCAAACATCTGTAACCTTTCGGACGATCCCCAGCCGGGCGAAAGGTAAAGACCCGTGAATGAGCGGAATATTAAATAATTTGTTAAATTTTTAACGATCAAGGCCATCGCCTGTGGAAAACTCGGGCTGTCAAAGTGAGAAATGGACCCGCCATTCCAAGCCCAATCCCCTCGTTTATAAGGCCGAAGCCTTCGCGCTGACCGAACGAGGAAGCCCCATGGTCTGAGAAAACAAATTTCGCTTATTTTTCGCCTTGGAAAAGCGGAAACCATGGCAAGAAAATCTCGCTTTATTCACAAGCTTCACACTGTCGGATGGTCCCAATAGGGTGGATTTCCGAACGTCGCGCTCAAATGATCTGCCATAGCACGCAGTTTGGCCGAAGGGTTGCGTCCCTCAGGGTGCGCCATATAGATAAACTCGCCCTCGGGCCGCATACCGACATCGATGGGAAGAAGCGCGCCGGACTTCATCGCCGGACCGGCAATGAACATCGGCAGCAAGGCGATACCCAACCCCGCTATTGCGGCATCTCGGATCATGTCTCCGTTGTTCAGTCCTAATCCCAATCGCCCATGCACAACGATGGCGTCGGCATCGACACCTCCAGCAGAACCTCGTGGAAAGCGCCAGTCGGCAACGCCGCGATTGGTGTAGAAAATACCTTTGTGACCTGACAGCTCATCAATCGAACCCGGCGCTCCATGTTCGGCGATATATGTGGGCGAGGCACAAAGCACGCGACTGCTTGGAGCAAGTTTCCACGCCATCAATCGTGAATCGAGAATGGGGCCGTGACGGATAACGGCATCGAACCCGCCAGAACTCGCGTCCACCCTGCGGTCGTCGAGATCCAGCGTCAACTCGATCTGCGGATGAGCTGCAAGAAACGGATAAAGCGCTGGCCCGAGGTGCATTCGCCCAAAGGTCACGGGCGCAGAAATACGCAGCGGTCCGACCATGGCGCCGCGCCGCTCTGCCATATCTGCTGCGGCACTTTCAACATCTGCGACAATTCGCCGGGCGCGGTTGAGGAAGGCAGCACCGTCCTCCGTTAAGGTCAGCCGGCGCGTCGTCCGATGCACGAGTTTGGCACCCAGGGCTCGCTCCAGTTCTGCCAGCCGTTCGCTGACAACGGATTTCGATTGTCGCAGGCGTCTCGCTGCCTCGCTGATCGAACCCGCTTCGCTGATCGCAACAAAAACGGCAATGCCTTCAAGCTTCATCATCGTTCGGAAAATCCGGAAAATAGAACCGCCTTTTGCAGACTAATCCGAACGAAGAAAAAAAGCCATATTCACCTCAAGCAAACGGCCTGACGAAGACAACAGATGCGCCGACCGGTCTTGCGCAACCGACCAACTCATTGATTTGAAAAGGACCACCACCATGAACCGTCTCGCAAACAAGACTGCCCTGATCACCGGCGGCACCAGCGGCATCGGCCTCGAAACCGCTAAACAGTTCATCGCCGAAGGCGCCCGTGTCGCCATTACCGGTACGAACCCGAAAACTATGGAAGCTGCACGTAGCGAACTTGGTGACGACGTGCTGATCATCCGTGCCGATGCCAGCGACGTTGCTGCACAAAAAACCGTCGCCTCCGAAATCGAGAAAGCATTCGGCAAGCTCGACATTGTCTTCGTCAATGCCGGTGTCGCCGATCTGCGACCCATCGAAAACTGGGACGAAGCGGGGTTTGAACGCACCTTCGACATCAACGTAAAGGGGCCGTTCTTCCTCATCCAGGCGCTCTTGCCGCTTTTGAGCAATCCGGCTTCAATTGTGCTCAACACTTCGGTCAACGCGCATGTCGGCATGCCAACATCGAGCGTCTATGGCGCCAGCAAAGCCGCACTTCTGTCCATGGCGCGGACATTGTCAGGGGAGCTGATCGGACGCGGCATCCGCATCAATGCCGTCAGCCCAGGCCCCATCACCACCCCGCTTTACGGCAAGCTCGGCCTTTCTGAAGAAGGCACAAAGGCAATGGCCGCAGGCGTTTTGGCGCAAGTTCCTGCCGGCCGTTTTGGCACCCCATCAGAAGTCGCCAAAGCCGTGGTGTTTCTGGCCTCCGATGAAGCAAGCTTTACCGTCGGCGCGGAGTTGATGATGGACGGTGGTATGGGCACGCTTTGAACGCGTGCCATCATTCACTTTCGACAATTCCATTCAGAAAGGGGCCGCATTTGCGGCCTCTTTCATTCTAAGCACAGTGGATCAGCATGGGGCGAACACCGCCGCCAAACCGTCCCATTGGCTGCACCTTGTATCAGCCCCCCAGCACGAAACGTGAGAAGGCCAGGGAATTGCGAGCATCTTCGTCCATTTTTGCTTCATTGGCGCCGTCGGTCAGATCGCGCCAAACCTTGATGTCGGAGCCGATGGTGCCACCGGTTTTGACGAAGGGTTCCATCACGACGGCACCGGTATAGTTGATATCGCGAAGTGCGAGGCCAATTTCATGCCACGGTATGCGGCCTTTGCCCGGTACGCGACGATTGCTTTCTCCAGTGTGGAAATGCCCAAGCAATGGCCCGGCGGTGCGGATGGCCTCACCGAAACTATCTTCTTCGATGTTCATGTGGAATGTGTCGAGCATAACTTTGACGTTCGATTTGCCGACGTCCTTCACGAAAGCGACACCTTCGGCAGCAGTGTTGAGAACGTGGTTTTCGAAGCGGTTGAGAACCTCGATGCAAAGATTGATACCGAGATTACCGGCAAAGTCCGCGATACCATGGATGCCTTCAACGCCTCGGGCACGATCGCCTTCCTTGTCAACCGGCTTCGAATAATCCACCGGCCAATAGGAATGCAGAGCGCCACCGATTGTCTTGATATCGAGCTTGGCAACATTCGTCAGTGTCTGTTCGAAGAACAACTTGCCGGCCTGGCGAACCGCCAGATCCGGCGAGGATAGGTTCTTCGTCTTGGACGGACCGATGCCCGCGGTCAGAATGATACCGTTATCCTTCGCGCTCTGCCTGATCTCGGCAAGTTCTGCATCGCTATATTCGTTGATATGATGGGCTGCGACCTCGATAACATCGAAGCCAAGTTTGGCAACCTTCTCGACATACGGACCGAACTTGGCGCTCCACTCATGTTCCCAGTAGGAGTAATAGATTCCGTGTTTCATAAGAGCCTCTCTCAATTTTCAGCTATCGGTGTCAGTTTCACGACCGCAGCACCTCTTTGATCGGTGCGGGGAAATCGTATCGACCTCAGAACTCGTTCTGGCCGCTGCCCGGGTTTTTCACGCGCAAGTCCGGTTCGGCGCTCGTTGAGATGATCGACATGCCATTGGGCAGGTCGTTTTCCTCAACCTTTCTGGTGATTTCGGCATCATCCAGTCCGAAGCCGCGCCAACGGTCTTGGAGGCGTCGCCGCAGATCACTCTCATCAACGTCAACGAAGACCGTCAGATCGAAGATTGGCTTCAAAAGATTCCACGGCGTCTGGTGCGAAAGCAGGTAGTTGCCTTCGCAAACAATGATATCGACGGATTGCGGTATCAATCTTCCGCCTGCACGAGAAATCTCGATCGAACGGTCGAAGACCGGCACAGCGATCACGTCGTCTTCGTTGGCCTTGAGGCGCCCAAGCATATGGCGCAGTCCGTGTGCATCGAAGGTATCGATCGCACCTTTGAACGCACGGCGACCCATATCTTCGAGCACCGCATCGTCATAATGGTATCCGTCCATTGGAAATAGCGCTGCCGAGATACCGTCCTCGCGGTTCAACTGCTCTACAACATGCTCGGCAATTGTGGATTTGCCCGATCCCGGCGCACCCGCAATCGCGATCATAACCCGTCGCCCTTTTTTCTCGGCGACGTGTGCCAGGGTGTGCGTGGCAATCTCACGCGCATTGTCTTCTATCGTCTTCAAAGTGGTCCTCGCCACGGTCGTTAAAGAAAAAACAGGCAGCTTGCCAAGGCGAATGGCCTATTCAGAAAATGCGGTACTGGTCCGCCTTATCGCGGAGGAAGGCCACGCCCTTGTCCAGGACCTCATTCGCGTCACGGGCCACAGGACGCCAGGTCGAGATCGCACCGGCCATTTCGGCCTGCATGGTGACAAAACTTTCCAAAGTGAGCAGGCCTTTAAAACCGATCGCCGCAAGCGCTGCGAAGATTTCGTCCCACGCAATATTGCCCAAACCCGGTGTGCCTCGGTCGCTTTCGGACATGTGCATGTATTTCAGGTGATTGCGGGCGGCGATAATGCCGTTGGCAATGCCCTTCTCCTCCATATTCATGTGGAAAGTGTCGAGATGGACAAAGACGTTGTCGAGCCCGATCCGCTCAACCAAAGCCACCGCCTGTTCTGCGGAATTTACGAGATGATTTTCGTAACGATTGACTGCCTCGACGCCAAACTGAAGCCCAAGCGATTTGGCGTGCCTTGCGGCAGCACCAAGTGCGCGCGTGAGATTGTCGTATTCACCCTGCGTGGGTGGAAAACCCGTTCGCTCATTGGTGCCACCGTAGGTCACGCCTGTCAGGGCCTCAGCGCCTATCTCGGCCGCTTTGTCGAGTGCGGCCTTTAGGTGTTCGATCGCCGCATCGGGACGAGCGGAAGCCCAGGCAGTTTCAGGCAGGACAAGGGAGCAGGCTGCACGAAGGGAATGTTTCTCGAGCAACGCACGACTATGGGGTGCATCGACTGCTGGAATGTCGATCAGCGGGATCTCAATGTAGTCCTGACCGTAACGGGCAGCACCGGCAATGGCGCGCTCGGCACCGGCATGGTCCCACACGGTGGACCACATCATTGCGTGAATACCGAAACCTTGCACGTCAGACCTTCTTTCTGCGGGATAAGAAATAGCTGGAAGCCACACTGCGGGCTGCCATCACGACGATCATCAAAACACCCCAGAGCGCTGTCGCGAGATGCTGATTGGCGCCCATCAAATTGAGCCCCGAAGACAGCAGTTGCAGGACCACAAGAGCGACGAAAACGGGCAGCACGCGTCCAAATCCACCGAACGGATTGATCCCGCCGAGAAATGCCGCGAGCACTGTAATGAGCAGATAGGATTCACCGTGGCCGATACGAACGGAATTGAAGCGCGCGAGCATGATAACGCCAGCCACCGCGCACATGATGCCCGACAGCGTGTAGACCAAGATGATGATACGGCGGGTATTGAGCCCCGAATACTGGCCAGCTTCGATGTTAGAGCCGATCATGAGCAAACCGAAGCCAAGCTTGGTACGGGTCAGCAGAACTTGCCAGAGCCCGACGCACGCAATGAAGATCAGAAGCGGGATCGGCAGTCCAAAGATCGATCCGTGCCCAATCGGCGCCATGTAGCTCGGGAAACCGGAGACGTCGCCACCACGTGTCAGGAACTCTCCTAGACCACGCAGGAATATCATCATCGACAACGTCACAAGGATCGGATGGGCACGGGTATAGGCGATTGCTGCGCCGGTCATCAGGCCAGCAGCGCCACCGGTCAAAAGCGCCGCCGCCACGGCAAGTGCGAAGGCACTGGCCGGTGCCTCAACGCCACCATAGGCCTGCAGTACGCCAGCGGCGGCAAGGCCCGAAAGATTGGCGGTGAAGGTCACAGACAGGTTGATGCCACCCGTCAAAAGCGGCAGGAGCATCGCCAGTGTCAGCAGCCCGAGTTCGGGAAGCTGGAATGCCACGGAGCCGAAAGTACCAAGCGACAGGAAGTTATCGGCACCGAAACCGAAGATCACCATTACAGCGAAGAAGGCGATGACCGGGCCGGCCATGTCCGCGCCGAAGAGAGTGTTGAGCCTGCGGATAAGCGACGTCATCAACGTGCACTCCTCTTCTGAGCATGCCCCTTTGCGAAGAACGGCAGAAGCTTGTCGATCCGCGCAGAGGAGAGCGTGATGGCAATGAGAATGATTGCGCCGACAATCATCTTGAAGGCGAAAGGCGAGACACCCATCAGGTTGAGGCCATTTTGCGTGACAGAGACCATCAGCACGCCGAGGACACAGCCGATGACCGACCCTTTGCCACCACCAAGGCGCGCGCCACCAAGCACAGTTGCGGCGAGAACGTCGAGTTCACGACCATAAAGCGCGTTGGGGACAACTTCTTCAGCGTAATGAGCCTGCATAAGCCCACCGATCCCGGCCATGAGACCAAGCCATCCGAAAGAAATGAAGTGCATGGCGCCGATATTGATGCCGAACCGACGCGCACCTTCGGGATTGTCGCCAAATGCATAGAGCTGGCGGCCGATTGTCGTGCGGGAAATCATGAACCAGGTCGCGACGCAGCAGACAATCATCACGACGACCGGCAAAGTCAGTTCCAGCCAGGAACCATCCGCCATCTCCCGTTCGTAGAAGACGACACGCGTGGTCAGCCATTCCGGCAGATCGTAGATCGACACCCCCTTGGTGAAGAACATCAACAGCCCGAAGAATATGTTGAAAGTGGAGATGGTCGCGACGATCGAGATGATCTGAAAGCGGTAGACAAGCGCCGCGTTGATCATGCCAAGGCCGATACCAACCGCACCTGCAATAATGAAACCTTCGGCCCAGTTACCGCCGCCAAGCGCACCAAGTGCCAGCACCGTAACATATTGCACCACCGAGGCTGCAACGGCGAAGGATATGTCGATACCGCCGGAGATCAGCACAACAAGCAGGCCAACCGCGAAAATAATATTGACGGCCGAGACGTTCAAAACATCAAAGGCATTGGAGATGGTGAAAAACCGGTCAGTCGCAAAAGACAACGCGGTGCATAAGACAATCATCACCGCCAGAAGCGTGAATTCGGTCGTATGGCCTAGCATCAACCTACGCATAGACAGCTCCTTCCAGATCGGTCAACGACATCTGTCGCGGGTCATAGGTCGCCTTGATCCGGCCTTCGACCATGTGGATGATGCGATCAGCGTTGAAATAGACTTCCGGCGGCTCGTCGGAGATCAGGATGATCGACAGCCCTTCGGCAGCAAGCTTGCGCACAATGTCGAAGATCCCAGCCCGGGCTCCGACATCGACACCGACCGTTGGGGCATCGAGAATGAGGATCTTCGGTCCGATCGCCAGCCATTTGGCGATCGCGACACGCTGCTGGTTGCCGCCGGAAAGCGTGCGGATCGGGTCTTCGGGTTTCCCGATCTTCACCCCGAGCGCTGAAATCCAGTGATCGACAACATTTTCCTTTTTTGCCGGCGAGATGAGACCACCTGACAGAATTCGATCGAGCGAGGCCATGACAAGATTGTCAGCAATCGACTGCGGCTGGTTGAGTCCGAGCGAAAGGCGATCTTCCGAGAGATAGGCGACACCGGCGCGGATGGCGTCCCGGTTCGAGCCAAAACGAACCTTATCACCCTCAAGCACAATCTCACCGGCATGCGGCTGGCGCATCCCGAACAGAGTGAGCGCCAATTCGGTCCGACCGGCACCAAGAAGCCCTGTCACGCCGAGCGTTTCCCCACGGCGCAGATCAAAGGAGATGTCTTCGAACTCGTTGGCACGGGAAAGATTGCGGACGGACAGCACAACCGGTTGGTCATCATGGTCGGCTGCAATGACAGCGCTGTCGAAATTGCGACCGGTCATCAGTTCTGTCACACGCGACTGGGTCATACCTTCGACCGGAAACACACCGACCAGAGCGCCATCGCGCAATACCGTCATGCGGTCGGAGATTTCCAGCACTTCAGCTAGACGATGCGAGACAAAAACGACAGCCACACCGGAAGCGGAGAGGTTGCGGACAATTTCGATCAGATAATCGGTTTCCGACTGTGTCAGAGATGCCGTGGGTTCGTCCATGAAGACCAGCCGCGCTTCACCCACCAATGCGCGGGCAATGGCGACGATCTGGCGCTGGGCAATTGGCAACTCCTTGAGTGGCAGATGAAGATCGAGCGAGACACCGAGACGAGCAAGGGCCTTTTCGGCCGCCGCCTCCATGGCGCGCTTGTCGACGAGACCGTATTTGCCGCTAACCGCGTATTGAAACCCGATATTCTCGGCCACGGTCATTTCACCGAAAAGCGCCAAATCCTGCCAGATCACCTGGATTCCGAGCGACTGCGCCAGGCTCGGGGTCATGGCCGTGATAGGCTGTCCGTCAAAGAAAAACTCTGCCCCTTCCTCGGGCTTATAGACACCGGTGATGATCTTGATCAGGGTGCTCTTGCCGCAACCATTTTCGCCGGCAAGGCAATGCACTTCCCCGGGATTGACCTCGAACGACACGCCTTTCAGCGCACGGACGCCGCCGAATGTAATCTTGATGTTTTTGAGGGACAGGAGCGGTTCAGCGCTCATCATGGCAAATCTCTTCGCTCAGCCGCCTCTGAGGCGGATGCTGTGAATGATGGATTAAGGGTGGGTCGCACCGAGCCTGCTCGGCGCGACCCCAGGCCTTGGGGAGGATCAGAGGCCCATCGAAACCAGCTTGTCGATGCTTTCCTTGTCGATCTTCAGCAGTTGATCGACCACAATCGTGTTGCCGTCCGGTGTGATCTTGCCGAGGCCGGGAATGTCGTCACCCGCCTTGGGGTCCTGACCCTTGGCAATACGGTCCGCAAGCGTGATGAATACTTCGCCAGCCTGCTTCGGGTTCCACATGAAGCCGCCGGTCAGCGCGCCTGATTTGATGAGTTTTGCGCCTTGCCCTGGCGAGAACGGGCCAATGACGAAGACCTTGCCGTCCTTGCGGCGCTCTTCAACTGCACGACCCGCACCGATCGGACCTTGTGATCCGAAAGCAAGGAAGCCCTTGAGATCTGCATTAGCGGCCATCAGGTCGAGTGCAGTCGAACGGCTTTTGTCGACGTCTTCGGCCACGCCATAACGGTCGCCGATAAGTTTCATGTCAGGATAATTCGCCTTGATGTAAGCGATCGCGCCATCGGCCCAGGCGTTGTGAAGTGGCACGGTCAGCGAACCGACGAACACTGCATAGGAGCCTTTGCCGCCCATCTTTTCGGCCAGCAACTTGCCGTGCGCTTCACCAAAACCCTTGGCGGAGGCTAGTTCGAAATCCCATGTCGCGCCGACCTGCTTCGGCGATTCATGCGTTATAACCTTGATGCCGGCATCCTGCGCCTTTTTCAATACCGGTTCCAGCACCTTGGCATCATTCGGCACGACACCGATGAAATCAACTTTCTGAGCGATCAGGTCTTCGATGGCGCGCACCTGAAGCGCGGGGTCGGCGCTCGTCGGCCCGACCATGAAACCATCAACACCAAGCTTGGCGCTCTGCTCCTTAATGCCGGCCTCCATGGCATTGAACCAGGGAATGCCGCCGATCTTGACGACAACGCCGACCTTCGGTCCATCGGCGAATGCCGCGGATGCGAGCAGCGCAAGCGACAGGCCCACAGTGGCCGCGATTATTTTCTTCATGGATGTTCCTCCTCCAAAAACACTCCGGCAAGCTGATCTGCCCGCAGCGACTCGGTGGTGCCACGCGCAAATTTCCCGTCCCGCCCATTCGAGACGCTCCTCGCCACTCCCATAGCAACCATCTGCACAATCGATATTGCTTTTGTGCACAATCGATGGTGCAATAACCATAACACGAAGATACCTTTCGTCAAGTGGACGAATATTCTAACAATCGGAATCATTCGGGAGAGCATGATGACGGACCACAGCGCCAAAAAAGCCACCATTTACGACCTGTCAGTTTTGTCCGGCGCGTCGGCATCCACGGTGAGCGCTGTTTTGAATGGCTCATGGCGCAAACGTCGGATTTCCAAGGAAACAGCGGACAAGATTTTGTCACTCGCCAAGGCGCATCGCTACACTGCCAACCTCCAGGCACGTGGACTGAGAAGTTCAAAGTCCGGCCTGATTGGCCTGCTCGTCCCGGTCTATGACAACCGGTTTTTCTCCTCGATGGCGCAAACATTCGAGGCCCAGGCGCGCTTGCGCGGTCTGTCTCCGATGGTCGTTTCGGGCCGACGCGACCCTGAAGAAGAGCGACGCACTGTCGAAACGTTGATCGCCTACTCGATTGATGCGCTGTTCATCGCTGGTGTCACAGATCCGGATGGCGTTCACCAGGTCTGCGCCCGTGCCGGCCTTCCGCATGTAAATATCGATCTACCCGGCAAATTTGCATCATCGGTCATTTCCGACAACCGTAATGGAGCGGAAGTATTGACGTCGGCGATCCTGCGCCATGCGGCACAGAACGGCGCCCTCGACCCGGCCGATGTCGTGCTGTTCGGCGGCCACGACGACCATGCTAGCCGAGACCGTATTGCTGGTTTCCATGAAGCAAAAACTGCCTTCTTTGGAATGGAAAGCGGCGGCGACATCGAGATCACAGGATATTCGCCACGCATGACCGAACTTGCTTTCGAGCGGTTCTTCGCGCGCGAGGGCCGCTTGCCCCGCTGTCTCTTCATAAATTCGTCGATCAACTTCGAGGGACTGCTTCGCTTCCTCGGCCGACATGATGGCGAGACATTCAGCGATATCGTCGTCGGCTGTTTCGACTACGATCCCTTCGCCTCCTTCCTCCCCTTCCCGGTCTATATGGCCAAGCCGAACATCTCCGAGATGCTCGAACGAGGATTTGAGTTACTGGAAGCTGCACCGGCACACCCGGTCGTCACCATTGTCGAGCCTCAATTGATTCCGCCAAGAACCGCACTCAAAGGCCCCCTCGACGATATCAGGGACCCGATGCCAGTTCAGAATGCCCTCTAGTCAATCCGACCTGATGCTGAGATCTGTCCGCATCTGGTCCAGGAGAACCGCGATCTTCTCCTTCAATTCCGGATTGCCGAGGCTTGCCGGGTAAGAAATCGCCACTCCGAATATCTCCATCGTATCCGGGTCGCGCATCGCAACCCCCTGCGATGACACGCCCTCGACAATCTCGTTGGATGCATAGGATCTGCCGGTCGCTCGTATTTTACCAATCCGCTCCAGCAACTCCGCATGGTCCCGCGGGGAATTCGGTGAGACGAATGGGAGCGGTTCCGGCACTCGGTTTTTCAGGCCGGCATCATCCAGAAGCGCCAACATGGCGCGACCGTTTGAGGTCGCATAAGCAGACGACTTGTAGCCGGGTGTCGAGGCAATCGCCAAAGGGTTTGAGCCGCGCACGACGCGAAGCACCATGAGGTCGGCACCATCGAATACGGTAATATAGCCGGTGTGCCCGCCAATATCGCAAATCTGCTTCACCCGCTTGTAGATCATATCCAGAAAATGGTGGCGAGAGCGGAAGATCTGGCCAAGTTCAAACAGGCGCATTCCGGGCGAGTAGAGCCGCGTCGAATGATCATATTCCAGCAAACCCGACGCCACGAGGCTCTTTAGAGCGCGGTGCACGGTCGCCTTTGGACGATCGAGGCGACGTGCAAGATCAGCTTGGCCGATCGCTGGCTCCTCGAAAGAGAAGCACTCAAAGATTGCAATCGTATCGTCAAGAACACCCATAGACCTACCTCTCGTCGAATCAGGACACCTATTTGTTTCATTATTGGAATTCGGTGTCAATTTTGAAACAAGCACTAGACTCCCTAAAATTCACCGCCTACAAATTCCCCAACAACAAGAGAAGCTGAATTTTGAGGCATGCGCTTGCAGAGGCGAATTTTGCCCAAGGTCTCAGCTCGGGAACAAAAGGCTTGCCCTCAATGGGCCGGCTTACTCGCGTGATCTAGGATTGACATATGCAAGCTACTGGCCAGACGACCGGTAAGCGCCTGCGTGCGGGCGTGGATATCGGCGGAACCTTCACCGACTTCATCCTTTTCGACGAGAGCGCGACCGCGATCCGTCTGCACAAGTGCCTCACCACACCCCGCGATCCTTCCCAAGGCGCCCTCGGCGGTCTCGGCGAACTGGTCAAAGCTGCCGGCATCGGCATCTCAGATCTTTCCGAGATCGTCCACGGTACAACGTTGGTCACCAATGCCGTCATTGAACGCAAGGGCGCCGCTGTCGGCCTGATCACGACCGAAGGTTTCCGCGATATTCTCGAGATTGGAACCGAACAGCGTTACGATATCTACGACCTGACGCTGGCCTTCCCAACACCTCTGGTCGAGCGTTCACGCCGTCTGGAAGTGTCCGAACGTATCGACGCCGATGGCAATGTGATCCTTGAGCTCGACGAAGTCGCCATCCTTCGCGCTGCCGAGACCTTGAAAAAGGATGGCGTTGAAGCAATCGCCATCTGCTTCATGCATTCCTATCGTAATCCTGCCCATGAGCGCCGCGCCCGTGACATCATCGCCAAGGCGCTGCCGGAACTTTCGATCTCGATCTCCTGCGAAGTCGTGGCCGAAATCTCCGAATATCAGCGTTTCGTCACCACCTGCGCCAACGCCTATGTGCAGCCGCTCATGGATCGTTATCTTCGTCGCTTTGAAGGCGAGTTGGCAACGATGGGTTTTGCAGGCGACTTCCGCCTTATGCATTCCGCAGGAGGCCTGGTCTCACTCGAAACTGCCCGCGCCTTCCCGATCCGCCTACTGGAATCCGGCCCGGCGGGCGGCGCGCTGGCAACGGCCTGGTTCGGCAAGAATGCCGGCCATGACAACGTCATAGCCTTCGACATGGGTGGCACGACTGCAAAAGCCTGCCTGATCGAAGATGGCAAGATCGATATCGCCTCATATCTGGAAGCCGGTCGCGAGCATCGTTTTAAGAATGGTTCCGGACTGCCGATCAAATCGCCTGTCGTCGACATGATCGAGATCGGCGCGGGCGGTGGCTCGATTGCATCGATCGATGGCGTCGGATTGCTGCAGGTTGGCCCTCATTCCGCAAGCTCCGAGCCCGGCCCGGCCTGCTACGGTCGCGGCGGCCTGAAACCGACTGTAACAGATGCTTCCGTGGCGCTCGGATATTACGATCCGTCCTTCTTTCTCGGTGGTCGCATGACGCTCGATCTTGTTGCCGCGGAAAAGGCACTCGGGACGATCGCGAAGCCTCTCAACATCTCCGCCGTCGAAGCTGCATGGGGTATCCACCAGGTCGTCGGCGAGAGCATGGCGAGCGCCGCCCGCATCCACCTTGTCGAAAAAGGCAAGGACCCACGTGGCTATTCGATGATCGGCTTTGGTGGTGCCGGGCCGGCCTTTGCGGCCAAGGTGGCGCGCATTCTCGGCGTTTCCGAAGTCATCATCCCACCGGCAAGTGGTGCCGCTTCCGCCTTTGGCTTCCTCACAGCGCCACTTTCATTCGACATCGTCCGTTCGCATCCGATCGGACTGTCGGAGAATCTCGAAGCGGACAAACTCAACGACATCCTCGATGAAATTTCGGAAGACGGGCGCGTACAATTGCGCAGCGCCGGGGTTGCGAACACAGACATTCTGGTTGAGCGTTCAGCAGACATGCGCCTCGTCGGTCAGTTGCACGAAATCAACGTACCGCTTCCAGCAGGCACACTGGACGCCGGCGCCTACGCCGAAATCCGCAAGGCTTTTGAAGGTGTCTACAGCGCTCGCTACACGCGTGTGCCATCGGAGGCAAAACTCGAAATCCTCTCCTTCCGCATTCGCGCAAGTGGCGCGGTGCCGCATCTGACCGTCCGTCAGGCCGGTATTGACGGTAGCAGTACCGACGCCAAGAAGGGCACACGCAAGACCTATTTTGGAAACGGTTTTGTCGACGCAGGCATCTATGATCGCTACTCCATGCGCCCTGGCATTCTGGTCGAGGGTCCGGCCATCATCGAAGAGCGTGAATCCACCACCATCATTCCTCCGGGCGACAAGGTGACGGTGGACGAGACCGGCAATCTGCGAATTCGGATCGCGGAAACCGCCAAGGGTGCAACCATCGTCGACGAGACGATGTCACTCGAAGAAGCGAGCAAGCGCATCCAGTCCGATCCAATCGCGCTGGAGGTGATGTGGAGCCGTCTCGTCAACGTCGCCGAAGAAATGTGGTCGACGGTTTGCCGCACGGCTTTCTCGCTGATCATCTCCGAAAGCCAGGATTTCGGATGCGCCATTCTCGACCCACATGGCGAAACGCTGGCGCATTCGGCACGCGTCATGCCGGTCTTCAATCTCACTCTGCCGATGGCCGTGAAGGCGATCATCGAACGTTATCCTGTAGATACTATGAAACCGGGTGATGTCTACATCACCAACGACCCATGGCTTTGCGCGGGTCATCTCTTTGATCTCGCCATCGTTACGCCAGTCTTCCATCGCGGTCGCGTTGTGGCGTTGATGGGAACTGTCGGCCATGTAGGCGATATCGGCGGCAGCCGCGATGGCCTTAACGTGACCGAGCTTTATGAAGAAGGCATCCAGATCCCGGCCATGAAACTGGTCCGTGAGGGCGAAGAAAACGAAGACCTGTTCCGTTTGATGGCGGACAATATTCGCGACAGCGATCAGGTTCTTGGCGACGTGCGCTCCTTCATCTCCGCCAATGAGACCGGCTCAGCTCGCATGCGTTCCTTCATGGAGGAATACGGCATGCATGACCTCAAGGCACTGTCGCACGTCGTTCAGTCACTTTCGGAAAAGGCGATGCGCGACGCGGTCAGCAAATTGAAGGACGGCGTCTACCATTCGGAGATTTCCAACAATCCGATGGGCTCGACGATGACCTTCCCGATCAAGGTTACGGTAAAGGGCGACGAAATCGAACTCGATTTCGAGGGAGCACCGCCACAGACGGTCAAGGGCGGTATTAATTGCACCCTGTCCTACACGACCGCGCATGCGACCTATCCGATCAAGTGCATGTTGACGCCAGGCATCCGTGGCAATGCCGGCTGCTATCGTCCATTCACGGTAAAGGCGCCGAAGGGATCGATCCTGAACTGCGAAAAGCCCGCCCCGGTGTCGCTGAGAACACGCACGGGCTGGTATCTCGCTCCGAACGTGTTCCGGGCCCTGTCTGACGCCGCACCTGATACGGCGCAGTCCTTCTCTGGCCTGCCTAGCCTGATGAGCTTCTATGGCAAGTCGATGGAGACGGGCGCTCTCTTCTACGAACTATTGCTACTTGGCGGCGGCCAGGGAGCATCACAGACCAAGGACGGCAAGTCTTCACTTCTGTGGCCGACATCCGCAGCGACCTCATCGCTTGAAATGTTCGAGACACGTTCACCCATCGTCATCTGGGAAAAGAGCCTGATGACGGACAGCGGCGGCGCGGGTGAGAACCGTGGCGGACTTGGTGTGCGGGTTCGCATCTCGCGTCGCAACAGCGAGGGTCATCCGATCAAAGCAATCGTTTCACCCGAGGGTGTCGACCTGCCGGTCGAAGGGCTGTTTGGCGGCAAGCCGGGCAAGACTGCAACCGGCAAGATCCTCGCGAAATCCAGCGGCGAATTGCTGCAGGACTGCGGCACCGGTGCAATCGTCGATCTGATCGATACGAATACAGTGGTCGAACTGACGCTTGCGGGAGGCTCCGGTTACGGCGACCCGATGAACCGCGACCTCGACAAGCTCGATGACGACGTCAAGCAGGGCTATGTCAGCGCAGATACGGCCGATCGTATTTACGGCCGCACCGCTCGTCAGGGAGAACGCAAGAAACCCGGCACTGCAGTCTGAAAACGAACCAACCGGTCATCTTAAGGGGAGATGGCCGGCACTTTAAAAAAAATCCAGGAGATCATTCGCATGAAAATGACCCGACGCAACTTCCTGAGCACTGCCGTCTCAGCTGCAGCACTCGCCTCAATGCCGCTTGATAGCTTCGCCGCCGGCCGCAAAATCCTGATCATGGCGAGCAGTGTCGACATTCCGAACTTCGATCCGCATGTCGCCACCGGCTATGCGCCTGCCATGCTTTTCCGCAACACCTACGATGCCCTTGTGCGCGTCGTCGGCACCCCACCGAAAATCGAGCCGGGTCTCGCCACGAGTTGGACGGTTTCGGACGATCAGAAGCGCTACGAATTCAAGCTCGATCCCGATGCCAGATTCCAGGATGGCACGCCCGTGACCGCCGAAGCTGTCGTCTATTCCTTCAAGCGCATCGTCAAGCTGAAGCGCGGCCCGTCATGGATGATCGCAGGTATCGTCGATGCGGACAGTGTCAAGGCAGTCGATGCCAACACCGTTGCCTTCGATCTGAAGGCCCCATTTGCCCCGTTCCTCCAGGTTCTGCCGTGGATGTTCGTCGTCAATCCGGCAATCGTCGATGCCAATATCGGTAACGATGACGGTCAGGCCTACCTGATGCAGAACACCGCAGGCTCGGGTCCGTTCAAGATGGGCCGTGTTGCTCCAGGTAATCTCTACGAATTCGTTCGTGTCAAGGACGACTGGCACAAGGGTGGTGGCAATCTCGAAGGCGCGATCTGGAAGATCGTCCGCGAAGCCTCCACCGAACGCATGATGCTGCAGCGCAGGGAAGCCCATATCGCGCTGGAGCTTTACTCTGAAGACATGGACGCCCTGAAAGACAACCCAGCCGTAGTCAGCGTTATCGAGCCGGAATATCGCACGTTCTCGATCAAGATGAACACGGCCAAAGGGCCGCTCGCAGACAAGAACCTGCGCAAGGCAATCTCCTTCGCCTTCAACTACCAGAGCATGCTGGATGCCGCAGGCCCCGCCGAACTGATGGTCGGCCCACTTCCGACAGGCATTTTCGGCCACGACGTAAATCTTGAGGTCTATCGTCACGACATGGACAAGGCGAAGGAATACCTCGCCAAATCGGAATATAAGGACGGTGGTTTCAAGCTCTCCGTTATGCATGCAACCGGCTACGAAAACCAGCGCCGCTGGTCACTGCTTTTGCTGGAAGCACTGAAGGCGCTGAACATCGAACTGGACATTCGCCCGGCTACCTGGCCGGACACGGTTGCAGCCGCCCAGTCGCCCGATACCATGCCGAGCTTCATGTGCCTGTTCCAGACGGCCAACTATGCCGATCCTGATAACGTTGCCTTTGCCGCCTATCACTCCTCGCGCAACGGCCAGTGGCAAAACCCCGTCTACAAGAACGAGCAGGTCGACAAGCTGATCGAAGCAGCCCGCGTCGAGACCGATGAGACCAAGCGCGCCGATCTCTACAGGCAGTTCCAGCAGCTTGTCGTTGAAGACGCCCCCGACATCTTTGGCGTCCTGGAAAAGCGCAAGCTCGGCTTCGGCGCCAATGTGAAAAACTTCGTCTTCACGCCGGTTGCCGCCAACGCCATTGAGCTTCTGCCACTGTCGCTCGACTGATGATTTAAAGGGGCGCCTGTTGCGGCGTCCCTCTTCTGACCACCGGAAGCGCCCATGATCCTTTATACCCTGAGACGTCTTGTTTTGCTGATCCCGATGCTGATCGGGTTGACTGTGATCGTTTTCGCTATCGCCCGTCTGTTGCCTGGCGACCCTGTTGCTCTTGCGGCTGGCCCCAACGCCACGCCTGACGTGATCGAAAGCGTTCGTCAGGAGTTCGGACTGGATAAGTCTCTGCTACTGCAATACTGGGACTACGCGACAGGCCTGGTTCACGGTGACTGGGGCGTATCCATCTTCACTCGTCGTCCGGTCTTTGAAGATATCATGACGTTTCTGCCGGCGACGTTGGAACTCGTTGCAAGCGCCATGCTGATTGCCATCGTACTCGGCATTCCGCTCGGCCTTGCAGCCGCAGTCTATCGCAATGGCGTCGTCGACTACCTGACCCGTACGGTCGCTCTGGGCGGCATTGCCATGCCGCGCTTCTTCCTCGGCCTTCTTCTGCAGTTAATGTTTGTCTCCTGGCTGGACATTCTGCCGCTTTCCGGTCGCTTTCCGCTGATTGAAATTCCACCTGAAGGACCAACCGGTTTTTATACCATCGATTCCATTCTGGCCGGCGACTGGTACTCGCTGTCAATTGCTCTTCATCACCTCGCCCTACCCGCCTTTGCGATGTCGCTTTCCCCGCTTGCGACCATTATGCGCATGATGCGTGCCTCAACGATCGAGGTGCTGCAGCAGGATTTCGTGATGACAGAACGGGCGCTCGGCATTTCCAACCGCAAAATCCTGTTCAAATACGTGCTGAAGAACGCGATGACGTCGACGTTGACGGTGATTGGCCTTTACGTCTCCTGGCTGCTCGGTGGCACCGTCCTTGTCGAGACCGTCTTCGACTGGCCAGGGCTTGGCCTTTACGCAACACAGGCGATCCTGTCTCAGGACTTCATGCCGGTAATTGGCGTAACTCTGGTGATCGCCATGATCTATCTCGTCTCGATGCTCATCGTCGACCTGCTCTACGGCGTATTCAATCCGAGGGTCCGCTACACATGACCATAACGTCCTCAACCCTTCCCAAGCGCGACCACTCAGCACGGCTGGAAAACTGGTCCAGAGCATTTTATCGCTTTCGGCAAAGCTGGCTTTCCGTCATTGGCCTCGCCATCGTCGTGGCCCTGATTTTCATTGCGCTGTTTGCACCTTTCATCGTTCCCCATCCTGAACATGTGGCGGGAGGGACTAACACCTCCGCGCGTTTCATGGCGCCAGGTGCAGAACACTGGTTCGGCACCAACGCACTCGGACAGGATGTGTTCTCGCTCGTCCTTGTAGGCTCCCAGGTTTCTCTCTTCTCCGGCCTTGCGGTGGTCGTCATCGCTATCGTCGTGGGTGGCGTCATCGGTGCAGTCGCCGGGTATTTCGGTGGTTGGATCGATGAAATCCTGATGCGTTTCACCGACCTCTTGCTGACTATCCCGAGCCTCATCCTGGCCATGGCCGTTGCTGCAGCGCTGGGCACCGGGGTGACCAATATGATCATTGCCATCGCAATCACGTGGTGGCCGGCCTATGCGCGTCTCGTCCGAGGCGAAGTTATCGGCAAGAAGGAAGAGCAGTTCATCACAGCAGCAAAGGCACTGGGTGCGGGATGGCCGCGCATTCTCGGCCGCCATATCCTGCCCAACATCATGTCACCGATCATTGTGAAAGCCTCACTCGACATGGGCTTCGCGGTGCTGACTGTTGCCTCGCTCGGTTTCGTCGGCATCGGCGTCAGGGCGCCGACACCGGAATGGGGCACGCTCCTCTCCGTCGCCCGCGCGGACATGCCGGACTACTGGTGGACGGCCGTTTTTCCTGGCTGCGCCATTTTCCTGGCGGTGCTTGCCTTCAACCTGCTTGGCGACGGTCTACGCGACGTCATGGACCCCAAGGCGCGACGGTAAGGTGACGACATGACTTTGCTCGATATCAAAAACCTTAATCTGGCGATGCGCAGCTTCGAAGGTGAAACACAAATCCTGCATGGCATCGATCTCAAGGTCGAGCGCGGAGAAATATGGGGGATGGTCGGGGAAACCGGCTCCGGCAAATCGCTGACGGGCCTTTCCGTTTCGCGTCTCATTCCGCCCGCGACCGGCCGCTATCTCGCCGGATCAATCGAATTTGAAGGCCGCGACATGCTCAAGGCCAACGAGAAAGAAATGCGTTCGTTGCGCGGGCGCAAGATCGGCATGATATTTCAGGATCCGACGACAAACCTTAATCCCGTCTTTCGCATAGGAACGCAATTGGTCGATGTCGCCATTCATGCCGGCCACGCCGACCCGACGGTCCTCGGTCTCGAGCCCGGCGCCTCGTCAGGCGATCGCAAGAAGGCCGCGAGACGTGTGGCCGTGGAAATGCTGGACAAGGTCGGCATTCCCAAGGCAGCCGAACGCATCCATGATTACCCCCATCAGTTTTCCGGCGGCATGCGTCAGCGCGTCCTGATCGCCATGGCCATGATCGGAAAGCCGGACCTACTGATTGCCGACGAGCCAACCACCGCGCTCGACGTGTCGGTACAAGCCCAGATCCTGAAGCTTATCCACGACCTGGTAGCCGAATGGAACATCGGCGTGCTGATGATTACCCACAATCTCGGTGTGGTGGCGCAAGTCTGTTCGCATGTCGCCGTGATGTATCGCGGTCGCATTCTCGAACGCGGCACCGTGATGGACGTTTTGAAAAAACCAGCCCATGCCTATACAAAGGCCCTCCTCAACGCGATCCCAACAGCCCAGACCAAACGCGGTGAACTTCGCGGCCTTGGCGGCGTCATGCCGGAGGTTCAATAATGCTTGAGATCAAAAACGTCTCAAAAATTTTCCCCGGCCAGCGCAAGGGCCTGTTCGGGCGCACAGAGGGTTTTCGCGCCCTCGATGATATCAATCTGCGGGTAGAGAAAGGCAAGAGCTTCGGGCTCGTTGGCGAGTCCGGCTCCGGCAAGACGACTTTGACGCGTTGCATCCTGCGGCTCGAAACGCTGACATCCGGCAATATCCTCTATGACGGTGCAGACATCAGCAAACTCAATCCAACCGAGATGCGGCGCCTGCGGGCCCGGCTACAGATTGTCTTCCAGGACCCCTACGCCTCGCTGGACCCACGTATGACGGTCCATGACATCGTCGCCGAGCCGCTGGTTATCCATCGTGACATCGTCCCTATGTCATCGCGCCAGCAAACCGAACGCGTACTGGAACTGTTGCTGCAGGTGGGACTGCGCGAGGAACATCTTTTCCGATATCCGCATGAATTTTCGGGCGGCCAGCGCCAGCGTATCGGTATTGCCCGCGCACTTGCCGTCAAACCGGAATTCCTGATTCTTGACGAACCGACCTCGGCACTCGACGTCTCGGTCCAGGCTGATGTTTTGAACCTTCTGCACAGGTTGCAGGACGAACTCGGCCTCACATACTTCTTCATAAGTCACGATCTCGGCGTCATCAGATACATCTGTGATGACGTTGCTGTCATCTATCGTGGAAAGCTGGTTGAAAGCGGCCCGGTTGAGGATATCTTCGACAGACCGAAGAACGACTATACACGCCTGCTGATCGACGCGATGCCAGACCCTGATCCGGATCGCTCTCCCTTCCGCAAAGCTGTGTCCGCATAAAACCCTGGAGCAAGCATGACCATCGACGCCCTGTCACTCGCCGCACTTGCCGATGAAGCCAAGACCTGGCGTCGGACCATCCACCAGCATCCGGAACTGCTTTTCGATCTGCCGAAGACAGCAGCACTGGTCACTGAAAAGCTGAAGGAATTCGGTTGCGACGAGGTGGTGAGCGGCATCGCCAAGACAGGCGTGGTAGCTGTTATCAATGGTAACAGGGGACCAGGCCGCACGATCGCACTGCGCTCGGACATGGACGCCCTGCCCATGTCGGAACAGACGAACCTGCCATACGCATCCAAAGTCGAAAACATGATGCACGCCTGCGGCCATGACGGCCACACGGCCATGCTGCTGGCCACGGCCAAGCAACTGGCAGAAAGCCGCGACTTCGCCGGCAAGGCCGTGCTGATCTTCCAGCCTGCTGAAGAAGGCGGCGCTGGAGCAAGGGTCATGATCGAAGAAGGCATTCTGGAACGCTTCGGCATCGAGGAAGTCTACGGCATGCATAATGAGCCGGGTCTCGATGTCGGTTCATTTGCCATCCGAAGCGGCCCGATGATGGCCGGGGGCGATCGTTTTGTCATCACGATCAACGGCAAGGGTGGACACGCGGCTTATCCGCACCTGTCACATGATCCGGTTTTGGCTGGCGCACAGATGATCGTTGCGTTGCAGGCAATCGCATCACGCTTTACCAATCCTTTCGATCCCGTCGTTGTCTCGATCACCTTCATGGAAGGTGGCAATGCGGGAGCACTCAACGTCATCCCCGCGTCGATCAGAATCGGCGGCACCATCAGGACCATGAATCCGGAAACCCGAAAAATGGTGGAGGAGCGTTTCCGCGACGTTGTCGAGAGCACTGCAAAATCTTTTGGTTCGGAAGCAGTTATCGACTGGCGGCCGGGTTATCCGGTAACGGTCAACGATCCCGAAAAAACGAAAATTGCCGCAGCGGCAGCAAGCGCCGTCGCGGGTGCCGACAAAGTCGATACCAATTGGCCGGCAACTATGGGCTCTGAAGATTTTTCCTACATGCTGGAAAAGCGGCCGGGCGCATTCATATGGCTTGGCAATGGCGACAGCGCCGATCTGCACAATCCTGCCTACGACTTCAACGACGACGCAATCGCTCATGGCATCCGCTACTGGCTGTCGCTCGTCGGTAAGCGGCTTGATGGAGCCACCGCCTGATCAAGGCCGGATTCCAAGCGTCGTAGTCAAAAGAGAAAAATCGATACCGCTGCACGCGAAAGAAGATCGCGTGCAATGTTCGCTCTACAGCTCGTCCAGCGTTTCGTTCAGTGCCTCTATGCTGCGAAGGCGGGTCCGCCCCTCTGTGCCCGCCCTTTCGAGGCAGCGCGTGATGAGGAGATGGCAGAGCGCCATCACCGCCGTGTGATTGAATAAAGGTCCCGGTGCCAATGTCTGGCACTGGAAATGCCAGGCAGCATTGGTTTCGAACGGAGCGCCTTCGTCGGTGATATACAGAAGCTGTGCTTTTGATCGCCGAACCTGTTCAATGATCGCATGTGACTGAGTGGTTCTGCGGCGCAGGCCGAAGAAAACCACGACATCATTTTCAGCGATGCTGACCAGATGCTCGCCCATGGTTTGTCCGGCGCCGGGAATAACGGCAATGCTTTCGATAACCTGTGTGAGTTGCCATTGGAGATAGGCTGCAAAGGGGTGGCTGCTCCGGAAACCGACGACCCACACCTTGCGTGCATGCAGCATTGCGTTGACGGCAGCGTCGATCTGGCTTTCCGTAACAGCAAGAAACGTGGCTTCGAGATTGGCTACAGCCTGTGCGACGTGCGCCTTTATCGATTGCTCTGCCCCGACATCGGCAGCGCTCGCCAGAAAGAGCCGGGAGCCCGTCTGCTTTTCCGCTCGGGCGTGGCGCCTTGCCTCTTCGTAGTTCTCATATCCAAGCCGCTTGATGAAACGGGTCACCGTTGCCTTGGAAACATGTGCAAGGGCCGCAAGCTCCTGCGCCGAGTAGCTGGCGAGTTCACCAGGAAAATCGCAGACGAACTCTCCAATCCGCTTTTCGGCGGGATGAAGCTCCGGCAGAGCTTGCCTGACGCGAAACAGAAACGATCTTTCCTTTGGCACGGGATACTCCGGCAAATTCTCAACACGGCAAGCTTCAGCCGCCGTCACACGGCTTGCAACAGAAAAAGCAGCGGGGTGCAAGGTCGACAACGCCGGATATCCGTCACAGTTGCAAGGTCGATGCGTGGCTTTCCATTTCCAACGCCTTAACAAGCCGTTCCACCGCCGAACGGATCGGTGCGATAATGGGTGCAGAGAGAGCGCGTTGCAGATCATCGGCCGCCTGGCCGAGCGGCCCGCCACCGATGATAACCACATCGGCACCGTCCTTTTCGAAACATTCCCGAGCCGCGATTTCAAGCGCCGCGTGTAAAGCCTGAGGATCTGATGCGAGCCGCTGCGGATCTCCCTTCGTCAATCGGGTGCCGGTAAAGAGCGACGCAAAGCCGAATGTCTGCGCCTTGGCGGCAAAACTCTCGACAAGGTCGGGCGTCACGGTGGCGATCCCGAACCGTCGCCCACCGGCTGAAGCCTCCATCATGCTGGCCTGGCAGATCCCGACCGACGGCAGACCGGTTACGGCCGCAAGACGCTCCAACCCTGGATCGCCGAACGCGCAGACGATAAAGCCGTCGCTACGGGCTGCCAATTCAAGCCCCATCTCCACGACGCCATCGGCGGCGGCAGCCAATTGGGCATCGTTGAGGATCATCGGCACGCCACGTCCTGCCGTCATCCCCTCGATTTCAAGGCTCGCCGGCAGATAGCTACGGGCGATGTTGGTCATCATCGTCGTGGTGACATGTGACGTATTCGGGTTGATCAGTCCTATGCGTTTCATCATTCCTGCGAGACCACGAGGGGTCACCCGCCCTATCTAGTTTTATCAATTCGGGAAAAGACATGCGACACCCGCCCCGCCGGAAAGTGGCGCCAGTGGCGGAACCTGCGTGCGGCAGAGATCCGTGACCTGTGTACAGCGCGGTGCGAAAGCACACCCCGGCGACATGGCGGCCAGATCGGGTGGTGCCCCAGGAATGGTGATCAGTCGATCACGTCCATCGGCGAGTTCGACACGCGCGCCAAGCAGGCCTTTTGTATAGGGATGGCGCGGGTTACGGATGATATCGCCAACCACCCCCTCCTCCACGATACGGCCCGCATACATGACAGCAATACGATCTGCCACTTCAGCCGCCACGCCAATATCGTGGGTCACGAAGATGACGGACAGGCCATATTCGCGTTGGAGCTCACGAATAAGCAGCAGGATCTGGATCTGCACTGTCGCGTCCAGTGCTGTCGTCGGCTCGTCGGCCAACAGAACTTTCGGATTGCACGCAAGCGCCATCGCGATCATGGCACGCTGAAGCATACCTCCTGACATTTCGTGAGGATAATTGGCAAGACGCCGCTCTGGCGAGGGGATACGGACCTTCTGGAACAGCGCGAGCGCCCTTTCTGCAGCCGCACTGCGGGACACCTTTTCATGCCGCATGATGGTCTCCTCTATCTGCCGACCCACCGTGTAGACGGGATCAAGTGCAAGACGAGGCTCCTGAAAAACCATCGAGACCACAGCCCCTCGCAAATCGGCAAGCGCACGGTTGGAGAGCCCCAAGACATCACGTCCATCGACTGTCATGCCACCTTCGATCAAGGTTCCCTTGGGATGAAGCCGCAACAACGAGCGCATCGTCACGCTCTTGCCCGAACCGGATTCACCGAGCAATGCGACCACTTCTCCTGGTTTTACGGACAGGCTGACGCCGTTGACGGCCTTCACCGCCTTTCCGCCACGCCGAAATGTCACCGAAAGATTTTTGATATCGATCATCGCATCATTCTGCATGGGTCATGCCTCCATCATTACAGGCGCGCGGCTATGACCGGAGCCAGGGACCGCCATGAGACAGGCTGCAGCCTGATCACCGGAAACATCGGTCAACGGTGGCAAAGTCCGCTGGCAGACATCCTCCGCAAGACTGCACCGGGTGTGGAAACGGCAACCGGACGGTGGATCGATCGGGTTCGGCGGATCGCCCGTCAACGGCGGCGCTTCGGTTCGCTCGGCCGGGTCCATCTTCGGCATCGAGGCCAAAAGTGCCGCCGAATAGGGATGTGTCGTATTTCCGTAAATCGCGTCGCGACTGCCGACTTCCGCCACCTTCCCGAGATACATGACCATGACCCGATCGCACATGAAGCGGACAACGTTGAGGTCATGCGAGATGAACAGATAGGTGAGACCGAAGTCGCGTTTAAGATCGAGAAGCAAGTTGAGCACCTGCGCCTCCACCGATTTGTCGAGGGCAGAGACCGCCTCATCCAGAATGACAAGCCGGGGCTCCAGCGCAAGAGCGCGGGCGATATTGACGCGTTGGCGCTGACCGCCGGAAAGCTCATGCGGATAGCGCCCTGCAAACCGTGACGGCTCGAGACCAACCCGGTGAAGCAGGTCATGAGCCGTCGCGATTGCCTTTGCAGCCGGCGTTCCGTGAACCTGTGGAGCAAAGGCAATGGATTCCTCGATCGTCAGCCTTGGATTGAGGGAGGCGTAACTATCCTGAAAAACCATCTGCACCTGACGGCGATAGGCAGAAAGCGGCAAGGCACCCCCGACCGTTTCACCGTCGAAGAGAATTTCGCCTGCGTCCGGCTCGATCAGTTGCATGAGAAGGCGTGCCGTCGTCGACTTTCCGCAACCGCTCTCACCGACAACGCCGAGTGTCTCTCCTTTCAGGATATCGAAATCGACCCCATCTACCGCGCGCACCACTTTTTTTGGTTTGAGAAAGCCACTGCCCTTGACCGGGAAGTGTTTGAGGAGCCCGCGAGCGGAGATCAACGGTTGGGCAGGGCCGCCCCGTTCACCCACAGGCAGTTCGAAAGCCGGTTTTCCTACGATGCTGATCATGACTTCACGTCCATGGCTGTTCGCAGCCCGTCTGAGAAAAGGTTGAAGCAGATCGAAGTGATGAAAATCATCACGCCGGGAAGAGCCGCGACGAAGGGATTGGTATAAATCGCCGTGCGCAACGTATTGAGCATAAGCCCCCATTCTGCGTCAGGCGGGCGCACACCCAGCCCCAGGAATGACAGGCCGGACGCGAGGATCATCGACACCGAAATCAGGCTCGTGGCGAAGACAAAAATCGGGCCTAGGACGTTTCCAAGGATGTGCACGCGAATGATGGTGAAGGCTGGAGCACCCGACGCGCGCGCCGCATCGACGTAATCCAGCTTGCGTACCTGCGTTGTCACGCTTTCTGCGACGCGCGCGATCTGCGGAATGAACACAACGGTCAAAGAGACCAGCGCGTTTGTGAGGCCGGACCCGAGTGCTCCCGACAGGGCAACGGCAAGAAGCACTGATGGAAAGGCATAGAACACATCGACCGTGCGCATGATGAGTGTGTTGGTCAGGCCACCGGCGTAGCCAGCAATGATGCCGATTGCCGAGCCGATCACAAATGCGATCGGCACCGGCACCACACCCATGATCAGCGACAACCGTGCACCATGGATCAAACGCGACAGCATATCGCGGCCGAGTTCGTCGGTTCCAAGAATGTATCCCGCGATTCCAATCGGTTTCAGACGACGGATCACACTGCCCTTCGCCGGGTCGTACGGCGCAAGATACGGTGCGAAGATAGCGATCAGCACCAGGAGAACGAGAAGTGCCAGCGCCGCCATCGCGACCGGATCGCGACAGAGACGTCTAAAAACGCCGCTCCAGAAACCGGGGGACTTGGCAATTTTCTCGACGGGAATTTCGGATGCTGTGGTGATGGCGACCATGGTCAGCTCCTCTGGATACGGGGATCGATGGCGCTCTGCAACACGTCGACCAGAAGGTTGAGGACAACGAAAAACATCGCAAGCACCAGGATGGTGCCTTGCAGGATCGGCAAATCACGGGTGAAGATTGCACCATTCAGAAGAAAACCGGTGCCGGGCCAGGAAAATACCGTCTCGATCAGGATTGACCCACCAAGAAGATACCCCAGTTGCAGCCCCATGACGGACAGCGCTGTTGGCGCGGCGTTGCGCACCACATGGCGCAGAATATGACCTCGCATCAGTCCCTTGGCCGCGAGCGCCTGGGTGAAATCCTGGGCAAGAATATCTGCCACCAGAGAACGGATCGTCCGGGCGATGATCCCCATCGGAATGACCGACATGGTGACTGCCGGCAGGACGAGGTACTGGAGATATTCCCAACTGAAGCTTCGACCGGATGACCCACCCGGACCGCCCCCCATTGCCGGCAACCAGCCAAGCGTAACGGAAAAGGTGATAACCAGCACCATGCCAAGCCAGTAATGCGGCACGCTGACGCCAAGCATCGATATGCCCGACGACAGGCGATCAACCCATCCACCGCGAAAGACACCGGCAAGAAACCCGAGTGTTGCCCCGCCAACGAAGCCGATCACTGCCGCGGACACGGCAAGAATGATCGAATTAATCGACGCATCGATGATATCGGCGAGAACAGGACGGCCTGTTGCAATCGACGTCCCGAGATCGCCCTGCACCGCATGCCATACCCAAAGTGCATATTGCACCGGCAAGGGGCGGTCGAGACCGTAAAACGCACGCATCTGTGCCTGCATTTCCGCTGAGGCATCCGAAGGCAAGATCGCGGCAAGCGGATCGCCGGGGGCAATATGGATCAGCATGAAGCAGACAATGCTCACGCCGATCGTGACGGGAATGACATGCAACAGTCGTTTCAGCGCGTAGAGCAGCATGATGTCCTCATGAGGGTCAGATCGGGCATCGGAAATGACAGGGCGGGTTCATGACTCGCCCTGTCGCTGCGCAAAAATCAGGGATCGATAGAGATCGTCGAAAAGTCCTGGAACCAGTTCTGTGCCTGAACGAAGCCCTTGACCTTGGTGGACATGGCGCGCGGGTTGACGTCATGCGTCACCATCAAGAAAAGCGCGTCATCGACATATTTCTCGTGGATCTTCTGGAGCACCTTGTCCTGCTCAGCCGCATCGAAGGTGGTGCGTACCTCGTTGAACAGGGCGTCCATGTCCTGGTCACAGTAATAACCCCAGTTGGTGCCATTTGGTGGCGCCAGATTGCACTGCGACTGACGGATCAATGCCGTGAAAGGGTCTTGGATGAAGTAGCTGTAGTTGACAGCCGTGGCGCCCTTTGCGCTCGGGTCTTTGGCACCGGCGCGCCAGATGTTGATCACAGTATTCCAGTCGGCAACCTCATATTCGACGTTGATGCCGATTTCCGATAGCGTCTGCTGGATGTATTCGTTCATGGCGAGCGGCAGCATCTGGCCAGAACCTGAGGAAGAGATAACAACCTTCGTGGTGATGGGTTTGTCCGGCCCGTAGCCAGCTTCGGCCATCAGTTTCTTGGCTTCCTCGACATTGTATTCGAGCTTGAACGTCGGCTTGCCGAACCACTGATGGCCAGGTGGCAAATACCCCTGGGCCGGGACGGAAAGACCGCCGAGCAGTTCATTGAGGCCTTCGCGGTCAACGGCAAGGTTGGCAGCCTTGCGAACGCGGATATCGTTCCACGGCGACCCCTCAACGCGCGAGAGATGCCACGTCCAGTTATGTGGATAGGAATTGGTGACAATGCTGAAACCGGCATCTTTCAGCGACTTGACCGAATCCGGCGCAGGCGCCTCGATCCAATCCACCTGACCAGAGCGCAGAGCAGCCACGCGGGTGTTTGGCTCGGGAAGGGGTACAAGGACAAGCTTGTCGAGCTTCGGAACACGCGCCTTGTCCCAATATTCCTTGTTGGGGGTCAACTCAGCCCGTTCACGCGGCGTAAAGCCGCTTTCCATTTTCCATGGACCTGTCCCGGAAGGCTTCTGGGCAACGGCATCCCAGTTCTTGCCCTGAGCTTCCCAGTTTGCAGGCGATGACATGAGAACCCAACTCAACTGGTAGGGAAGCGTCGCATCCGGGGTCTTGGTGACGATTTCAACCGTCAGCGGATCGATGACCTTGTAGGAGGCAACCGCTGGAATACGGGACTTGCCCTGTGCCGACTGACGCTTGTCGAACTGCGGCGCGTCAGTCACCAACAGCTTGTCGAGGTTCCAGACAACTGCTGCGGCATCGAATGTGCTGCCGTCATGAAATTTGACGCCATCACGCAGTTTGAACGTCCACTTGGTCTTGTCAGACTGATCGACGTCCCACGAGGTCGCAAGCGCCGGTATCAAGGCAGACGGCTTGTCTGCGCTCGAAAGGTCCCATTCGATCAAGGCGTTATAGAGCGTGTACCCCATGAAGCGCTGGCCTTCGCCACCCTGGTCGGTCTGGCCGGTGGTGAGCGGTATGTCGGAGGCGGTCATGCCGATACGAAGCGTCCCGGCCGCCAGGGCTTCAGACACATGTCCGGCCATCAGCGAGACCATGGCGGCGCCCGCCAGCGCTGCCATCCGAAGACCTTTGAGCATAGGAGGCGTCTTCCCGGATATCTGCATCATGCTGTTCCCTCTTTTTGTTTGCCCCTGGGCCCCTGCCCAGTCGAAAAAGAGGATGCAGATTTCATGCCAGTTTGTATGAAACTATAATTTCATGTTGATTATCATTATGTTAATAGAGAATTTCGATAAATGGCGCGCAATTGCGCAATATAACAAGTTGATGAAAATCTAAGCTGCGCAACAAGCATTTGCCGAAACAAGCAGCCATTGCGATGTCGCACGTTGCTTTAAACCTCACACCGGACAACAGACTGGCATGGATAAACGCCGCAGGCTGTTCTGATGGCGACACCGAAGCCTCATCCGTTTTCACTATATTGCGAACATTCCCGAAATCGGGTGCGTCACGACAGAAGTGCCAGCGGCATTTCTTCACGCACGGCAGAAGAAACCAGTTGGATTACCAAAGGTGAGCACGCTAAGTTCACGCGCTGTTTCAGGGGACTCAAAGGAGACAAAATTGGCTACAGGTTTGATTGCGCTGCTCGATGACATAGCTGCTATTGCAAAGCTTGCCGCCGCTTCTCTTGATGACGTTGCTGCACAAACGGCAAAGGCAAGCGCAAAGGCTGCGGGCGTCGTCATCGACGACACAGCCGTTACACCTGCTTATGTCATCGGACTTTCGCCCAAAAGGGAGCTGCCGATTATCTGGCGGATCACGCTCGGCTCGCTTCGTAACAAACTCATATTTCTGCTGCCGATCTGCTTGTTGCTGGGATATTTTGCACCTGCGCTCATCACACCGCTCCTGATGGTTGGCGGCGCCTATCTTTGCTTCGAGGGCGCAGAAAAACTGCATGAATATTTTGGCGGCCACGACCACTCCGTTGACGAAGCCGCAGCTGCAACCATTGATGCCGCAGAACTGGAAACGCAAAAGGTAAACGGTGCCATCCGCACCGACTTCATCCTCTCGGCCGAAATCATGGCCCTGACCTTGGCAGGCGTCTCCACATCCGATCTTTATACGCAGGCGGCCGTTCTGGCAGCCGTCGGCATATTGATAACCGTTGCAGTTTACGGCGTCGTCGCATTCATCGTCAAAGCCGACGATATTGGGCTACACTTGGCTGAAAACGGCCCCGGCTTCATGAAATCGTTCGGTCGAGGCCTCGTGAAAGGGGTCCCCGTCTTCCTGACCTGGCTTGCGGCCATAGGAACCGCCGCAATGTTGTGGGTCGGCGGCAGCATTATCATTCACGGCCTGGCAGCGTTCGGACTGCACCAACCGGAGCACTTTATCGAACATGCCGCAGAAGTCGCCGCAAATGCCATTCCCGCAGGTCATGGAGCAGTAAACTGGCTCGTTTCAGCACTCTTCCAGGCTTTGCTCGGCATTGCTGTCGGAGCAGTGGTCATTGTTTTCTACCGAGTCTGGAAGAGCCTGCGGAAATGACCCGAGATCATTCTTCCTGTTGAGCTGCGAGGCTCTCGCGCGTTGGCGCAGCCGTCAAGCGATCATCGCCATCCGTGTGGGAATTGCGGCTTGATCCGTTGATGTTGCGGCGAATGATCTGACGAACCTTATACTTCATCAGTGCCGCATTCACCTCTGCCCCCAGCATGAAGATAACCCCCACCATATAGAGGAACACCAGAACGACCATGACCGAGGCAAGGCCCGCATAGGTGGCAGCGTAATTGGCGAAGGTGGAAAGATAATAGGCGAAGATCGCCGCGCCTATTGCCCAGAACAGCACCGTCAGGAGAATGCCCGGCCAGACGTCCCAGATGCGACGTTTGCCCGCAGGAAGCCACAGATGCGCCGCGATAAGTCCCACGATCAGCATGAAAACCGTGCCGTATAAGCCGAGGCTCGAGACAGTGTTGAGAATATCCGTCAGCCACGGAAAGCGCTGTTCGGCAAGTGATGTAGCCACCGGAACCGCAACCAGGACAATGCTGATACCGGCAAACACGATAACAGCAATCAGAACGTAAAACAGACTGAGCAGACGCGTCACATACCACCAACGCGTCTCCGAAACCCGGTAGGCGCGGTTCAACGAAATTCGCAGCGCCTCGACGCCGTTCGATGCAAAGTAGGCCGCTGCCAGAACAGACACAGTCAACAGGCCACCACGCGGTATGGTCAAGACCTGTTGGACCTGCGCAGCGAGCGGCGCAGCGATCGTCTCCGGCCATATATCAAAGATCAGATGCACTGCCGTTTCCGAAAACTGGTCGGCACCGAGAAAGCCGGCAAGTGCCGTGCCGAAAATCAGGAAAGGGAACAGTGCCAGCAGAATGGACAGTGCCATGTGGCTCGCCATGGCCCAGCCGTCATCCTCGGTAAAATGGGAATAGGCGTCGAAGGCAACCTTGCCTGCCAGGCGTACTGCGGCAACCATGTCACCTCCACTCATCCGCAATTCAATTGTAACTCTTTCCCGAATATGGGAAATCAGCTTCGTTTTGTACAGCGCACAAGCCCATCATTCGGTTCCCGAAATGCACAGGCTTTCACTCAAAGCAAATAGCCGTGCCCGAACATCGAGGGCAAGTTTCATTCGAAATCCGGAGCATCCGATGTCCGAAAAGCCCGTCATCATCATCACCGGATGCTCCTCAGGTATCGGTGCTTATTGTGCTGGTGCATTGCATCGCGATGGTTGGCGGGTTTTCGCAACAGTCCGCCACATCGTCGACATGGCCGCGCTGGAAAATCAGGGCATTGAAACCCTCATCATGGACTATACCAAGCCGGAGACGATCGCAGCTTTGGTCAAGACAGTTGCGGAAAGAACCGGAGGGCGCATTGACGCGCTTTTCAACAACGGCGCCTATGGCCAGCCGGGCGCCGTGGAGGATTTGCCGGTTGAAGCGTTAAGGCGGCAGTTTGAGACCAACGTCTTTGGCTGGCACGACCTGACCCGCCAGGTTATTCCCTTCATGCGCAAGCGAGGCCAGGGCCGCATCGTGCATTGCTCGTCCATCCTGGGGTTGGTTCCGTACCGATACCGCGGGGCATATACCGCCTCCAAATTCGCCATCGAAGGCCTCGGGGTCACGTTGCGTATGGAGCTTCAAGGCAGCGGCATTCATGTCAGCCTGATCGAGCCGGGACCAATTGCCTCGAAATTTACGGCAACGGCGCTTGCTCACATCAAGGATAATATCGATCTCGAAAATTCCGCTCACGCGGCGGAATACAAACGCCAGCTTGCGCGGATGGACGGATCGGGACCAGTCAATCGCCACAAGCTCGGCCCGGACGCCGTCTACCATGTGTTGAAACACGCCTTGACCGCCGCCAATCCCAAACCCCATTATCCCGTCACCGTTCCAGCCAAGCAGGGTCTGCTGCTGAAACGGCTTTTGCCTGCCGGATTGTTCTACCGTCTGCTGCGCAGGTTCGATTGAGGAGGAACACCCCGTATGTCCGGTTTCACCACCGTTCTCGCCCTGATTGTCATGGGCCTCGTTGTCATCGTGCTGATAAAGGGGCTCTTCAACATGCTGAAAGGTCAGGATGCCAACCGCTCAAACAAGCTGATGCAGCTTCGTCTTCTGCTTCAGGCTGTTGCCATCGTCCTCATCATGCTGACGCTTTGGCTGACAGGTGGTGGCCGTTGACATGGTGAAACTCAACAAGATCTATACCCGTACCGGTGACAAGGGCACAACGGCACTGGTATCGGGACCGCGCCGTCTCAAGCATGACTTGCGCGTTGAAGCCTATGGTACGGTCGACGAAACGAACTCCTCCATTGGTGTCGCACGCCTCTATACGAAGGACATGGCGGATGTCGATGCGATGCTGTTTCGCATTCAGAACGACCTTTTCGACCTGGGCGCCGATCTTGCCACGCCGGAAACAAGTGAGCCCCCCGCCTGGGAGCCGTTACGCATCGTCGAAAGCCAGGTGACACGCCTGGAAAACGAGATCGACCAGCTCAATGACAAGCTTGAACCGTTGACCTCCTTCGTATTGCCGGGCGGCAGTGCGGCAGCCGCACATCTGCATCTGGCACGCACCATCTGCCGCAGAGCAGAAAGGCTGATGGTTGAACTGTCCGTTAGCGAAAACGAAACTGTTAGCGCGGCAGCCATCAAATATGCCAACCGTCTCTCGGATTTCCTGTTCGTCGCCGCGCGCTATGCAAACGATACCGGCAAAGCCGATATCCTCTGGGTCCCCGGCCAGAACAGATAAAATCGAACGGGTGCAAATACGAAGGGCCTTCGATGTTCATACCGCTGCACGATGCGAATGCGCTCAAGCACATCCGCCTGCAATACGTGACGATTGGCTTGATTATCGTCAATGTCCTCGTCTGGCTGTTCACCGGCGTATTGGCAAGCGAAACGGAGGCAAATGCCGCAACCCTCGGCCTTGGCTTCATCCCGGCCGTTGTCTTTGACTACGCTTACCTGGAACCTGCCCTGCAAATCGTGCCTGATGACCTGACGGCAGTTACCTATGCATTTGTGCATCTGGATTTCTGGCACCTTGCTGGCAACATGTTGTTTCTCTGGGTGTTCGGCGACAATGTCGAAGATGCGCTCGGCCATCTTCGTTTTCTGATTTTCTACCTTGCCTGCGCCATCGCCGGCGCGCTGTTTCACGGCATGGTATCACCGATGTCTCAGGGACCGCTGATCGGCGCATCCGGTGCAGTCTCGGGCATTGTCGCTGCCTATTTCCTTCTGCACCCCAAAGTACGCGTTTGGGTGCTGGTGTTCATGCGCATTCCCCTGCCCCTGCCCGCGTTCGTTCCGCTGGCACTCTGGATCGGTCAGCAATTCCTGATGCTGGTCCTCGGACTGGAAGAAAACGTGTCGTGGGGCGCCCATGTAGGCGGCATAATTGCTGGCGCAATTCTGGTGGTTTTTTTACGAAGACGCGGCGTTCCACTGTTTGATCGCACCATTGTTCCACCGAGGGCGGCACAATTCAAAAATACGTCGCAAACGACAGAGTCGCCATGGTCGAAAGGCCAGTATGACGGAACACATTGAAAACAAGCCGAACGGATAAAGTATTTACGTGAACGTCAACGTAAGATATGCCTGATACGCATGTGATAATGATCATTGTTCCGTTGTATTTGCGGGAAAAATGCTTATCCATGACGCCAACCTGTTTTTGGAGGTCCTGCAGGGCTGATGTCTTGCGGACAGGAGTTTAAGGAAGGACGCAATGAAAATCCTCGTACCTGTTAAGCGCGTAGTCGACTACAACGTTAAGATCCGCGTCAAGGCGGACGGTTCCGGTGTAGAACTTGCGAACGTCAAGATGTCGATGAACCCGTTCGACGAAATCTCGGTCGAGGAGGCTCTGCGCCTGAAGGAAGCCGGCAAGGCGGAAGAGGTTGTGGTTGTTTCGATCGGCCCTGCCAAGGCGGAAGAAACGCTGCGCACGGCGCTCGCCATGGGTGCTGACCGCGCCATCCTGATCGAAACCGACGAAACGGTCGAGCCTCTAGCCGTTGCCAAGCTTTTGAAGGGCGTTGCCGAAGCCGAAGCGCCAGGCCTGGTGATCCTCGGCAAGCAGGCAATCGACGACGACAGCAACCAGACCGGCCAGATGCTGGCAGCCCTGCTCGGCTGGGGCCAGGGCACCTTCGCCTCCAAGGTTGCGCCGTCCGATGGCAAGGTTGCCGTGACCCGTGAAGTCGATGGCGGTCTGCAGACGGTCGAGCTGACGCTTCCCGCTGTTGTCACCACGGACCTTCGCCTCAATGAGCCGCGTTACGCATCGCTGCCGAACATCATGAAGGCCAAGAAAAAGCCGCTCGACAAGAAGGCTCCGGCCGATTTCGGCGTCGACGTTTCGCCGCGCCTCAAGGTTCTGAAGACAGAAGAGCCGGCTGGCCGCAAGGCTGGCGTCAAGGTTGGTTCGGTTGCTGAGCTTGTATCGAAGCTCAAGGCCGACGGCGTCCTCTAAGGTTTCGGAAAAGGGAGATTACATTATGGCCATTCTTCTTCTGGCAGAACACGACAACACCACCCTTTCCGACCAGACGGCAAAGACCCTGACGGCTGCAACGCAGATTGGCGGCGACGTCACCGTTCTGGTTGCCGGTTCCGGTGCCAAGGCCGTTGCCGATGCGGCAGCCAAGCTTTCCGGCGTCTCCAAGGTCCTGCTGGCTGACGACGCGTCCTATGCCAACCAGCTCGCAGAGCCGCTCGCCGCGCTGATCCTGTCCATTGCTCCGGCCTATGACGTCATCGTCGCTCCGGCCACCGCATCCGCCAAGAACGTTCTGCCGCGTGTTGCAGCCCTTCTCGATGTTGCACAGGTTTCGGAAATCATCGAAGTCGTGTCGGCTGACACCTTCAAGCGTCCGATCTATGCCGGCAACGCCATCCAGACCGTTCAGGCAACCGACGCCAAGAAGGTGATCACGGTCCGCCCGACAGCATTCGCCGCTGCCGCAGACGGCGGCTCGGCTGCCGTCGAAACCGTTGCAACGGCTGCCAACCCTGGCGTTTCGTCGTTTATATCGGATGCACTTGCCTCTTCCGATCGTCCGGAACTGACTTCTGCCAAGATCATCATCTCCGGCGGTCGCGCACTGGGTTCGGCGGAAAAGTTCAAGGAAGTCATTCTTCCGGTTGCTGACAAGCTGGGTGCGGCGGTTGGCGCATCACGCGCTGCAGTCGATGCCGGCTACGCGCCGAACGACTGGCAGGTCGGCCAGACCGGCAAGGTGGTTGCGCCGCAGCTTTACATCGCCGCAGGTATCTCCGGTGCAATCCAGCATCTGGCCGGCATGAAGGACAGCAAGGTCATCGTTGCCATCAACAAGGATGAAGAAGCGCCGATTTTCCAGGTTGCTGACTACGGCCTCGTTGCAGACCTGTTCGACGCCCTGCCGGAACTCGAGAAAGCTCTCTGATAATTACCATCCGCAAAGCGGCGCGTTTTTGAAACGCGCCGCTTTCGCTTTTCCGGCGATATGCGTAACATCGCCACGATAACAACAGACAAATTCTTGCGAGGAGAAACGCCAATGTCCGCCCCATTTAAGAATATCGGTGTCATTGGAGCCGGTCAGATGGGTTGCGGCATAGCACATGTTTCTGCCATCGCCGGCTACAAGGTCCATATCTACGACCTCGCCAAGGACCGGATCGAAGCGGGTCTTGCCACAATCAACGGCAATCTAGCGCGCCAGGTCTCCCACAACAAGATCAGTGATGATGCCCGCAAGGACGCACTTTCGCTGATCTCGGGATCGGACGACATCAACGACCTAGCGGCAATGGATCTGGTGATCGAGGCTGCCACCGAGAATGAGGAAATCAAGCGCAAGATCTACGCGAAGGTCTGCCCCGTCCTCAAGCCGGAAGCCCTGCTTGCCACCAACACATCTTCGCTTTCGATTACACGTCTTGCATCCGCAACAGATCGCCCGGAACAGTTTATGGGTATCCACTTCATGAACCCGGTTCCGGTCATGAAGCTTGTCGAACTGGTACGCGGTATCGCGACGGACGAGAAAACCTTCAACGTCGCAAAAGATTATGTGCGCTCGCTCGACAAGGCGATCACCGTTGCAGAAGACTTCCCTGCCTTCATCGTCAACCGCATTCTGCTGCCGATGATCAACGAAGCGATTTATACGCTTTATGAAGGTGTCGGCTCCGTTGAAGCCATTGATACCGCCATGAAACTTGGTGCAAACCACCCGATGGGTCCGTTGCAGCTTGCCGACTTCATCGGTCTCGATACCTGTCTGTCTATCATGCAGGTGCTGCATGACGGTCTGGCCGATAGCAAATACCGCCCCTGCCCACTGCTGGTGAAGTATGTCGAAGCTGGATGGCTCGGCCGCAAATCCGGCCGCGGTTTCTACGATTATCGCGGCGAAACACCGGTTCCGACCCGCTAACCCGTTATGGCAATATCAACAGTGGGGCGCCGCCCCACTGCCTTGGCACTAGGGTCCATGTTGGCGATTATTTTGCGGCAGATACCAGCGCCTTGGCATCCTCGCTGTCCCAAGCGGCAGGGCCATTCATCGCAGCAAGCAGGCAGCCGTTTCCGTCGAGTATAAGCGTCGCTGGCAAACCGAAAGCCAGCCCTTCCTTCTTCAGTACATTGAACACGCCCATCGAGCTGTCGCGATAAAGCTTGAGCGCATCGATGTTGTATTCGCTCATGAAAGCGTTCGGCTTGTCATCGCTGCCCGTGTCGATATTGACGGCGACGACCTCGAAATCCGGGCCACCCTTTTCTTTCTCAAGCGCATTGAGCGCCGGCATCTCCTCACGGCATGGGACGCACCACGTCGCCCAGAGGTTGAGGAGCACTGTTTTGCCGCCGAGATCGGCAAGTGTCATGTCCTTGGCTTCGGGGCCCTTGAACGACAAGGGAATAACGCGAGGCTTGTCGGTTGCCGACATCGCCGCAACCTGCCCTTTCAGGAAGGGTTTCAACGAGGCTATCCGGGTTGAGGCACCTTCACATAAACCGGCGTCTGCCACCGCTGCCACTTGAACCTCGCTCTCAGACCCAATATGCCTGAACGCGACCACGCCTGCGCCACTCAAAACACCGGCAACGGCAGCAATTGCAACCAATCTGGCGGAAGGAAGCCTCAGCGGCTTTTTGTCTGTCATCAAATACTCCAGGGCACGCACGATATGGCTGATGGTAACGACACGAAATCCTCCAACCAGATGTGGGGCGGACGCTTCGCCTCCGGCCCGTCAGCCATCATGGAAGAGATAAATGCCTCCATCGGCTTCGACAAGAAGCTTTACGCCCAGGACATCCGCGGCTCTATAGCGCACGCCACCATGCTGGCGGAAAAAGGCATTATTTCGCGTGAAGATAAAGACAAGATCGTCGACGGACTGAACACAATTCTGTCAGAGATCGAAGCCGGTACCTTCGAGTTCTCCCGCAAGCTCGAAGACATCCACATGAACATTGAGGCGCGGTTGGCGACGCTGATCGGTACGGCCGCCGGACGCCTGCACACGGCGCGTTCGCGTAACGACCAGGTCGCACTCGATTTCCGCCTTTGGGTAAAGGAAGAGCTTCAGAAGACCGAGGGCATGCTGACCGCGCTGATCGCGGCCTTCCTCGATCGTGCCGAAGAACATGCCGACACGGTGATGCCGGGCTTCACGCACCTGCAGACCGCGCAGCCCGTCACGTTCGGCCACCATTGCATGGCTTACGTGGAAATGTTCGGTCGCGACCGCGCCCGTGTCCGCCATGCGATCGAACATCTGGATGAGAGCCCGATCGGCGCTGCGGCTCTGGCTGGCACCGGCTATCCGATCGATCGCCACATGACGGCGAAGGCGCTCGGCTTCCGGGAACCAACCCGCAACTCCATCGACACCGTATCCGATCGTGACTTCGCGCTCGAATTCCTGTCGATCGCTTCGATCTGCGCCACGCATCTGTCGCGTCTTGCCGAAGAGATTGTCATCTGGTCCACACCGCAGTTCGGTTTCATCCGCCTGTCGGACGCGTTCTCCACCGGCTCATCCATCATGCCACAGAAGAAAAACCCGGATGCGGCAGAACTGGTGCGTGCCAAGACTGGTCGTATCAACGGGTCACTGATCGCGCTCCTGACCGTCATGAAAGGCTTGCCACTGGCCTATTCCAAGGACATGCAGGAAGACAAGGAACAGGTTTTCGACGCCGCAGAGAGCCTGGAACTGGCGATTGCCGCCATGACCGGCATGATCCGTGATCTGGAAGTCCGCAAGGATCGCATGCGCGCCGCAGCCGGTTCCGGTTACTCCACGGCAACTGACCTCGCCGACTGGCTGGTTCGTGAAGCGGGCTTGCCCTTCCGCGATGCCCATCATGTCACTGGTCATGCCGTCGCACTGGCGGAACAGAAGGGCTGTGATTTGGCTGATCTGTCGCTGGAAGACCTGCAGGCTATCAACCCGGCCATCAACAAAGGCGTCTTTGACGTTCTGTCCGTTGAGGCCTCTGTCGCAAGCCGCACCAGCTTCGGCGGCACGGCACCTTCGGAAGTGAAGAAACAGATCACCTTCTGGCGCGGCCGCAACTGATAAATTCACGTTACGCTGCCATCAAAAGAAACAGGGTGCACAAGCGCCCTGTTTTTCGTTATCAGAGACGCACATATTTCTTTGGACCGGGCCATGCTTTCAAAAAACGCGCGTAATCTCATCGTTCCCATTGGCATGACGCTGGCCGTCAGCCTCGCCCTTTCCGCTTGCGGCCGAAAAGGCGAAATCGATCCGCCGAGCACGCCGGTGGAAATGCGTAACAAGCGCGCCGCTGACGGAACGGAGACCAAACCGGCAGCGACCGAACGGCCATTCATTCTCGACAAGCTTCTCTGACGGACAGATAACCGTGAATCATTTTGGTTACATCGACGGCGTGTTGCACGCCGAAAACGTGCCCGTGCCGGAAATCGCCAAGGCGGTCGGCACACCATTCTACGTCTATTCGACAGCGACGCTCGAACGCCACTACAAGGTGTTTTCCGGGGCTTTCGCCGATGTCGACGCCATGGTCTGTTATGCCATGAAGGCCAACTCCAACCAGGCCGTTCTGAAGACGCTGGCGAAGCTTGGAGCCGGCATTGACGTGGTGTCCGGCGGTGAACTACGGCGCGCACTGGCGGCTGGCGTTCCAGCAAACCGCATCATGTTCTCCGGCGTCGGCAAGACGGTCGCCGAAATGGACTATGCGCTTTCCGCAGGCATTTACTGCTTCAACATCGAGTCCGAACCGGAACTCGAAGTGCTGAATCTGCGTGCTATCAAAGCCGGTCAGAAAGCGCATGTTTCCTTCCGCATCAATCCGGACGTCGACGCACGCACCCACGCCAAGATTTCTACCGGCAAAAAGGAAAACAAGTTCGGCATTTCCTACGAGCGGGCCCGAGCCGTCTACGCTCACGCCGCAACTCTGCCCGGCATCGATGTCACCGGCATCGATATGCATATCGGCAGCCAGATCACCGAACTTCAGCCCTTTGAGGATGCTTTCCGGCTTTTGCGCGAACTGGTTGAGACATTGCGTAGCGATGGCCACACGATCAGCCATGTCGATATCGGTGGCGGTCTCGGCATTCCCTATCGTGAGGACAACAACCCTCCGCCGCTGCCGGACGCTTATGCCAATATCGTCAAGAACGAACTGAAAAGCCTCAATTGCAAGATCGTGACTGAGCCAGGACGCCTAATCGTCGGCAATGCCGGCATCCTGGTAACCGAAGTGATCTATGTGAAGGATGGCGGAGAAAAGACCTTCGTGATCGTTGATGGCGCGATGAACGATCTCATACGCCCTACACTCTACGAGGCTTATCACGGCATCCGCCCTGTGGTGCAGCCGGCAGCCGACACAGCACGGATCAAGGCTGACATTGTCGGGCCCGTGTGCGAAACCGGTGACTATCTTGCGCTCGACCGCGAGATGGCGGCACCGCAGCCTGGCGATCTCATCGCTGTCAGCTCGGCCGGCGCTTATGGCGCAGTTCAGGCAGGAACCTACAATTCCCGTCTGCTGATCCCGGAAGTGCTGGTGAAGGGTGACAAGTTCCATGTCATCCGCCCCCGCGGTACCTATGACGAGCTGATCGCACTCGACTCCGTGCCCGATTGGCTGGACTGACCTCGGCTTGCGATCACAATTGAGCGAAACTGCCTAAAAAATGGGGGCGAGCGTCCGCTTGCCCTCGTCTTCGCCATAAAGAATGTTATCTTTGCTTTCGGGTAGCAACAATTTCGCCGTTCCGGGAATGGCGTGTGACGTGGCCAGAACCGGGAGAACGGATTGATGACCACAGCCGGGCAAGACAACAAAGGCAGGAAGCGCCTCACTGGCGCCTTCGAAAACCGGCCCGATCTTGCGCGCCGGGTCACAACAAAACGGTTTTTCGCCAAACTGGTGATGTTCGCGGAGCGCTTAGCGCCCAGAAGCCTTTGGCCGCTTACCCTTGCTGCTGCTTTTCTCGCGCTCGCCTGGTTCGGCATTTTCCGGCACATGCCAGACATCCTGCGTCTCGGCGTCGTCTTCGTACTTGTCTTCGCCTTTCTGGCAACGCTCTTGCCGATCATTCGGCTGCGATGGCCAACAGACACCGAAGCCTCCCGTCTTCTGGAAGAGCGCAATGGCCTGGCTCACCAGCCAGTTGGTGTGCAGGATGACGAACCTGCCTTCAATACGCCACTGGCGCGAGCGCTGTGGAAGGAACACCAGCTTCGCATGGCGGAGCGCATCGCAGCGCTCGATGCTGGTTTGCCCAAGCCAGATATTGCCCGCCATGACCGCATGGCCTTGCGCGCGGTTCCGGCATTGCTGCTTGCCGCTGCTTTCGGATTTTCCTTTTCAAATGGCGCGGGAAGCGTCGCCGACGCATTCCGCAGCCAGCCTGCCGCTGGGCCGATCGACCCCGATATTCGCCTTGATGCCTGGGTAACGCCACCATCTTATACCAGCCGTGCACCAATCTTTCTGACCGGTCGCGATGCGGGCAATCGGGAGTCCATTGCCGTGCCGCAATCCTCCAGGCTGACGATCCGCATGACGGGCGGCGACGGCGGTGAGGAAGTCACGTTCGAACCGGACACGGCAGGCGCGTTGCAAAAAATCGCACCCGAAACCTCACAGGGCTCGGCCAATGGCACCGAAAACCAGCCGCAGGCAGTGCGTAATCCGGGTCAACCACTGGCGCCCCGCACCTTCACGATGGACATCGCTGAAAGCGGCATGATTACGGCCAATGGCGAGCAATGGGTCTTCAACGTTATCCCCGACCAGCCGCCAACCATTGCCTTCGACAATATGCCGCGCCGTGCCGTTAATGGCGCGCTCGAAGTGGGTTTTACGGCGAAGGATGATTATGGTCTCAAAGAAGCTCACGCCCTCATAGAACCGATTGGCGTGGCTGAAGGGGCAACCCCACTTTATCCACCGCCAGAGTTCAAGCTCGACCTGCCGAGGCAGAATAATCGCGACCTAAAAGGGCTGACAAGCCGTAACCTGACCGAACACCCGATGGCCGGCAAGCGTGTGCGCATCACACTCGTTGCGACCGATGGCGCGGGACAAACGGGCCGCAGCCCGGCGCATGAGATGATCCTGCCTGGGCGCAATTTCTCCGAACCCTTGGCGGCATCCATTGTTGAGCAACGCCAGATCTTTTCGCTCGACACACGCCAGATGCCGAAAGCAATCGCCTTTAACGAGGCCGTTGGCCTTCGCCCGGAAGAAACGATCCCTAATACGACACACTATCTGTTGCTGCAGTCGGCGCAGACCCGCATGCGGCTTGCCTATAACGAGGAGATGCTGAAAGACACGGCCGATTATCTCTGGGAAATTGCTCTAGGCATCGAAGACGGCGACCTCTCGCAAGCTGAAAGGCGCCTGCGCGATGCGCAGAATGCGCTTTCCGAAGCGCTACAGCGCAACGCCCCGGACGAGGAAATCGCCAAGTTGATGCAGGAACTGCGCGAGGCAATGCAAGAGTTCATGAGTGAGCTTGCTCAGCGCATGCAAAATGCACCGCAGTCCAACATGAATCAGCAGGCGCAGAACACGATTCGTCAGCGCGATCTGGAAAATATGATGAACCAGATCGAAAACCTGGCGCGCTCGGGCAATCGCGATGCCGCGCAGGAAATGCTGTCGCAGTTGCAGCGCATGATGAACAACCTTCAGGCTGGCAGGCCACAGCGCCCCGGCCAACAGGGCCAGCAGCAAACCAGCAAGATGCGCCAGCAGATCGACAAGCTCGGAGACATCATGCAGCAGCAGCAAAAGCTGATGGATGAGACGTTCAAGCTGGACCAGGCGCTGCGCGACCGCATGCAGCGGGGCGACCCCCAGCAGAACGGCGAAGGCGACGACCAGCAGATGGGCGAGAATGGCCAGCAGCCACAACAGGGCCAGCAAGGACAGCAGGGGCAACAGGGTGGTCAGCAGCCCAGCGACCAGATGACAGCAGAACAGCTGCGCGAGGCATTGAAAAATCTTCGACAGCAGCAGGATGCACTTGGCAAACAGCTTGGCGAACTGCAGCAGGGATTGCGAGACCTCGGTATGGAGCCCGGTGAGAATTTCGGCAAGGCAGAGCAGGAGATGCAGGGCGCCGGTGAAGCCCTGGGGCAAAGCCAGGGTGAACAGGCTGTCGAAGGACAGGGAAACGCGCTCAACGCCCTGCGTCAAGGCGCGCAGGACATGATGGGACAGATCATGCAGGCCATGCGTCAGCAGGGTCAGCAACCCGGCCAGGGACAGGAAGGCATGGCCGGTCAAGGTGGCCAGAATGGCCGCGATCCACTTGGCCGCCCGCGCTCCACCAACGGTCCTGATTTTGGCGATCAGGTAAAGGTACCTGATGAAATCGACGTTCAGCGTGCCCGCGAAATTCTTGAAGCCATTCGCGAAAAGCTGGGCAACAACCCGCCCGGCGAAATCGAGCGCCGCTATCTGGAGCGTCTGCTGGATATCCAGTAGTAAATGTAGCCTTCCGGCTCAGCCAGTTTGAGGTTGTTATCGTCGTTTCACCACGGCGCAGAAAAGACCGTATGCGCGACTTCGCCGATCGGAAATCGCTCCCAACAAAAAAGGCGGCCCGACGGCCGCCCTTTGCGAATATTTGAACCTGACCGTTCAGGCAGCCAGCGCTCTGGCAACCGCCTTGCGGATATCCGGCAATGCGAAAGGTTTGGAAACCACGTCAACGATCTTCTCGGCCAGATCGTCGGCGCGTTCACGCTGCTCGGCATAACCCGTCATCAGCAGGATACGCATGCCTGGAAAGCGTTCGGCAGCGCGGTGTGCCAGTTCGATGCCGTCCATGACAGGCATACGGATGTCGGAAAGAAGAAGATCGAAATTCGTTTCCTGGAGCTTTTCCAGCCCCTGCTCGCCATCGGCAGCTTCATACGTCTCGTGACCGTCGAGACGTAGAGCGCGCGCAACAAACGAGCGCAGCGCATCCTCGTCTTCGGTAATCAGAATCTTTGCCATCAACCATTGCTCCTGGGCGTCATTTCCAGCCGGGAGCAACATCGCAGGCTCATCTTTTCAAGAGGTAAACACCTCGGCCTCCGCTCTGCGGATGGTTAACGAGGCGTCTCCGAACTGTGTCGCAACAGGACAGGCGTGAGCCCGTCAGGCATCGCCCGTTACGACGCCGACAAACGGCAATTCCCGGAAGGCATAGGCCACGTCCATACCGTATCCGACAACGAAGTAATCAGGACATTCGAAGCCGACATAATCGGCCTCCAGGTCTTCCTTGCGCTTGACCTTCTTATCGAGCAGGACGGCGATGGTGACATTGCGTGCGCCACGCTCGTAAAGCAGTTCCTTGGCGAAACGCAGCGTGCGGCCGGATTCGAGAATATCGTCGATCAGCAGAACATCACGATCCTTCACGTCGCTGTCGATATCCTTAACGATCCTGACGCCTTGGGAAACCGTACCGGCGCCATAGCTCGAAAGCGTGATGAACTCGACTTCCGGCGCAAGACCGCTGTCATGCAAAGAACGGATAAGGTCGGCTGCAAAGATGAACGAGCCTTTCAGGACAGCAATGACCAGCAAGTCCTTGGTCGGGCCGTTTGCGATGCGCTGCGCCATATCCCGATTGCGCTCGGCAATCTGCTCGGCGGTGTAAAGCGGCTCGATATTTTTTCCACGGACGACGGGCATTCTTTCTCCTGTGCTGCGTCTTGCTCTTTTACCGTTCAGTCAAAAGACAAGACCCGTTAGCACAGTCAGCGGTCGGACGCACCCGCCCCGACGAAGGAAAGCTTGATCTGCGGCGTTTTTCCACCGGGATGGCGCAATTTTGCTGAAAAACCATGACTATTAGCCGCTTGGATCGCCTCAACAGGGGGCGAAATGACCATACTGGCGACGAGCTGCCCCTTGGCGGAGAAGAGATCAGCGCGGATCGCTGGCACAGCTTCGAGGTTCCGACCGTTGTTTTCAACGATACCATTGATCAGCAGGATTTCCATGCCGCCGGCATCCTGCGGTGTCACGGAGACATGAGATATCGCTAGAGGGCTGACGGGTGCGGCAACGGCGGACTGCTCTGGCGCAATCATGGAAAGGCCACCGGCACCGATGAAGACGAGGATCGCGAGGGTTGCCACGAGCGCCGAGTAGGCATCTACAGACAGACGCGACAATTTCCGATCAATCCAGCCGACAAAGGCAAATATGACAGCGGCAGCCGTTACCTGCCCAGCCACGTCCTGACGAGCCTTTGTACCACGATTGTCGTTTCCATGCGTACGGCCGCGCGTGTCCTTGATGGTGACAAATTCCGCATCTACCACCTCAGGCTTGGCTCTGGTCTGGCGCGATGCAGACCGTGCCGGCGTTTCAGGCATCAGGAGGTCGAAGTCGAATGCCGCTTGGCGGCGCGATGAACGGAACATACCCATGGAATCCCCTGGTCAGGTTTTCCGCCCTGAAAAACGGGCATTGAAACGAATCCTGCCAAGTTTTAAATTTAAATGGTTAATGCTTCGCAAAAATGCTTCGCCCGGGCTCGCCGATACGGTTAAACGGCTGCAGCCGGAGGGGTGATTCAATGCTGGCGAAAGATCACGAAACAAAGAGACTGGAAGTCCGTTGATCCATTTCGAAAATGTCGGGTTACGCTATGGAATGGGTCCCGAGATCCTGAGAGACATGACGTTCGACATTCCCAAGGGGTCGTTCCAGTTTCTGACCGGTCCGTCCGGTGCTGGCAAAACCACGCTTCTGCGCCTGCTTCTTCTTTCGCTCCAGCCGACACGCGGCAACATCCGCATGTTCAATCGCGATGTTTCACGCATCCCCCGCAACGAATTGCCAATGCTTCGCCGCCGCGTCGGCATCGTCTTTCAGGATTTCCGTCTCCTCGACCATCTGACGACCTACGAGAACGTGGCATTGCCATTGCGGGTGCGAGGCAAGGAAGAAAGCGCCTATCGCAATGACGTTATCGAACTTCTGAAATGGGTGGGTCTCGGTGAACGCATCAATGTGCTGCCCGCCATCCTGTCCGGCGGTGAGAAACAGCGTGCCGCGATCGCACGTGCCCTGATGGACCAGCCGGAGATTCTGCTTGCGGACGAACCGACAGGCAACGTCGACCCACCGATGGCCAAACGCCTGCTCAACCTGTTCCTTGAGCTCAACCGGCTGGGGACGGCAGTTGTCATCGCCACCCATGATTTCGGCCTGATGGACCAGATCAACGCACGCCGGATGATCCTTACAGAAGGGCGGCTTGACATCTATGAATGAGATGAACCCCACCCCGCTGAAACCCGAAGCCGGCGCGCCGAAGCGACCGCCGATGCGGATTCGCCCCATGGCGCCGATTCTGCCGCCCTCCAACATCCAGGGCAACGCATTGATGGTCGTCATCGCCATCATGGCTTTTCTTGCCTGTCTTACGCTTGGTGCAGTGTCCATGGTGCGGGCCACGGCTGCGACGTGGCAGAGCCAGATTTCCCGTGAGATCACCATTCAGATCAAGCCGGAGGACGGCCTGGATATGAATGCGGCGCTGAATAAGGCTCGCAATCTGGCGCTGACCTTCGTTGGCACACGCGAAGGAACAATCCTCGATGACGCCGCGACATCGCGTCTTCTGGAACCCTGGCTTGGTTCGGGTCTGAACCTGTCGGAGCTTCCAGTTCCACGTCTCGTCGTCATCACAATCGATGAGAACAACCCGCCCGATTTCCAGGCCATGCGCGACATGCTGAAAACGGAAATCCCTCAGGCCTTTCTGGACGATCACCGAACCTGGGTCGACCGACTGGTCTCGATGGCGCGCACGACCGTCGGCATTGGCCTCGGCGTGTTGATACTGGTGTTCACCGCCATGGTTCTGACCGTGGTGTTCGCCACGCGCGGTGCACTCTCCGGCAACAGGCATATCGTCGAGGTGCTCCATTTCGTTGGCGCCGAGAGCAGCTTCGTGGCGCGAGAATTCCAGAAGCACTTCCTCAAGATCAGCCTGAAGGGATCGGCCGCAGGCAGTGCACTTGCAGCACTCGTCTTTCTGGCCGCAGGCTTTTGGCAGTCCAGCACGGTCGCAACGCCACAGAGCGACCAGGCGAGCGCCCTTTTCGGATCGTTCTCGGTTGGCCTGGGGGGATACCTCGGCATTGCCGCCACCATGATGGTCATTGCGCTGCTGACGACTCTCACCGCGCGCATCACCGTCATTCGCACCATAGACGATATCGACCGGGTGCGTTCCGACCCGTCGAAAAGCGACGGACTGACCTCCTGAAAAGCGCTTCGGACGAACGAATATCGCCCAAAGCCGTTTATACGTCCAAGGCTAGAAATGCCTGTTCCTTGCCTTAATCGGCGAGTATTCATGAGGAATGTTTGTGAGTCGGACAGACCAGGACCCATCGACCATGCATCGGGCAGGAAACAACCTGCTGTCGCGGCGTGGACCTTTGCGTCGTTTTGTCCGGGTCATCATATTGCTGTGCGTGATTGCCTTTGGCGCGCTTTTCGGCGGTTTTCTCTGGTTTGCCGATTCCGTGGCGTCCATGCGCCCGCCAGCGTCCGCCAAAGCGGATGCAATCATCGTGCTGACCGGGGGCTACCAGCGTATCGAACAGGCCGTCGGCCTGCTGCGTGACGGCGTTGGCAAGCGGTTGCTGATCTCCGGGGTCAATCCGGCAACGACACGTGCGCAAATCCGCAGGATGACGCAAGGGTCTCCCGATCTTTTCACTTGCTGCGTGGATATGGGTTACAAGGCGATCGACACAATCGGCAACGCCAACGAGGCGTCAAGCTGGATACGCGACCACGGATACGCCTCGGTCGTTGTCGTCACCAACAACTACCATATGCACCGCAGCCTGCATGAGTTGCGTAGTGCAAGCCCGCAAACGGAATTCATCTCCTACCCGGTCATCAGCTCTGATCTTGCCCGCACCAACTGGTTCGTGGAGCCCGACGTGGTGAGAACCATGCTCTATGAATATATGAAATTCGTCGCCGCTGCAGGTCGGGATCTGACGGGCATCGGCAAGGGCGATGGGCTGCGCAAGCTCGCTGGCGATCATGCCCCTATCCACACAGGCAGCGTCACCCCCTGACAGATGGGACAAACGCCTTGCTGCAAGGCCTCTTTTTCGTGTAGGCGTTCGCACATAGGCACCCAGTATCCAGGCCAGACATTTCCTGGAGCGGTTGCGCCCAGGGAAGTCTGTTGATGCTCAAGCTGCGCTCGTTTCTTTTCAATACGCTGTTCTATCTCAATCTTATCGTGCGCATGATCGTGCTGACGCCGATCTATTTTCTGTTGCCGCGCAAGATTGCTTTTGAAATCCCCAAGAACTGGGCACGCTCCAACCACTGGCTGATGAAGACCATCGTGGGCACGACCTTCGAAATCGAAGGGCTGGATCACATTCCGGAAACCGGCTGTATCTTCGCGCCAAAACATCAGTCCTTCTGGGACACCTACGCGCTTCTGCCCAACCTTCCTGATCCGGTCTATATCCTCAAGCGTGAACTGCTCTGGATACCGCTATTTGGCTGGTACGCGATGAAGCAGCGCATGATCCCGGTGAACCGCGCTGCACGCGGCAAGGTCATGATGAAAGTCATGGAGCGCGCCAAGGAAGAGATGGCCGCAGGACGTGAGTTGATCATTTACCCGGAAGGCACCCGCCGACCGCCGGGCGCACCACCTGAATATCGCTACGGCATTGCCCGCCTCTATCGCGATCTCAACGTTCCAGTCATCCCGGTTGCCATGCATCCGGGCCTTTTCTGGCCGCGCCGTTCGACCATGCGTTACCCCGGCCATTTCAAGGTAAAGATCCTGCCGCCCATCCAGCCTGGCCTTGATCCGGATGTGTTCTTCAAGCACCTGATAGAGGTCACGGAGAGAGCAAGCGACGAACTGCTTCTGGAGACGGCGCGAAACAACCCGAACCTGCCATTGCCACCCACTGCAGTCCAGCGCATCGCTGAGCTTCAGGGCGCAGAAACGCCTAAGCCGGTTGAACAGCCAATCCGCTAACCCGGGCAGCGATGTTTTCCAGCGTGGTGTCGCGAATACCCATATCCTGCAAATGCTGGATGGTGTTGAAAACATAATCGGTATTGGGGCCGGAACGGCCGGCGGCAGTGGCGACGATCGCCGCCGCATCGGGCGCGGCGAGCCCACCGACATATTGGTCATGCGCGGGGTCTGCCACATAGGTTACGGCGCTACTGCGCCGCCCGTCGACCATGGCAATACTGACCACCCGCTCCTTGTAGACATTTGTGACAAGTTCCCGCTCACGCAGGTAGGCCATGACAGGCTCGTACTCGGCACCTTTGACCCGGAAAGCCACTCCGAGACAGGAGCCGCCGCGCTCCAGCCCAAGCACAAGACCGGGCTTTTCCTCCGTACCGCGATAAACGCTCGACCATATGCACAAAGAGCGACGGTAACCGTGCAGACGCGCCTGCTGCCTCTCCTCAAAAGCAAAGCCCGGGTTCCACATCAACGAACCGTAGCCAAAGACCCAAAAATCGTCCATATCCCACGCCAAATCGAAATTATCTGAAGTCGATTCATCGGAGATCAATATGGCAGCGTCAAGCCAATCCGGCACAGCCAGAAAAATCCTTTGGCTTGGTCTCGCGATCGTAGTGGCGATCGGGCTCTATACGGCTGGGTGGTTTTACGCCGCGAACAAGCTGAAAGAGACCGTCCTGAACGCGATCGCGCCCACAGAAGCCGCCAGCGTCAGTGGCGAATGCGGCGACATTGCTTTCCGCGGTTATCCCTTCCGGATCGGGCTCTTCTGCTCCAAGGTCAACGTGGACGACAAGGAGAACGGCGTTTCAGCATCGTTTGGCCAGCTTCGCTCGGCGGCCCAGGTCTATGATCCTGGCCATATTGTCTGGGAACTCGATTCGCCCGCAGAGATTCGCACCGGCCATGGTCTGACGGTTTCCGCCGAATGGCAGAACCTGCAGTCGAGCCTGACAACCAAACTGAAGGGTATCGACCGCACATCGCTGGTGATCGAAGGCCTCAAGGCCAATGCCGTGTCCTCGGTGACCGGTCAGACAATCGATTTCGATGCTGCAAAAACCGAGATGCATCTGCGCCAGAATGGCGCCGATCTGGATGGCGCCATTACCGTCACCGACGCAGCGACGGTCATCAAGGATTGGCCCCAAATTCTGCCACGTCTGTCAGCAATCGCCGATGTAACGCTTGCCGGCAAGGCGGGCATGATCGACGGTAGCGACGAGACAGGGCTCTACGGCGCGAGCGGTGAATTGCGTCGCGTGTTGGCAGATATCGGTGAAGGCCGAACCATGCGCATCAGCGGTCCCTTCTCCTTCGACAATGAAGGTTATCTCTCCGGCCAATTCAAGGTGGAAATCGAAAAGCTTGGCGCATGGTCGGACAATGCCAAGCAGGCGTTTCCGCAACTGCAGTCAACCATCGACACCGCCCGCAAACTGCTCGGTGCGCTGGCAGGTGGCGGAGACAGGGCGTCCGTTGATGTTGTGGTGGATCGCGGCCGTGCCACGATCAGCGGCTTCATTCCGCTCGGGAAAATTCCGCCAATCTGATGGAAATGAAAATGGCCGGTCAACCCGGCCATTTTTCTAAAGTGACAACACGATCTTATTTTTTCTGATCGAGCGCGTGACGGCCGAAGTCCGGCGCATCTACATCCTGACCTGCCTGAATGATCGAGCGGCGGATGGTGCGGGTGCGCGTGAAGAGTTCGAACAGCTTGTCGCCCTCACCCCAACGGATCGCTCGCTGCAAATAGGCAAGATCTTCGGAAAACCGCGCCAGCATTTCCAGGATGGCATCCTTGTTATGCAGGCATACGTCGCGCCACATGGTTGGATCGGAAGCTGCCAGACGGGTGAAGTCACGAAAACCTGATGCGGAATACTTGATGACTTCCGATTCCGTTACTGTCTCCAGATCATCTGCCGTACCGACAATGTTGTACGCGATGATGTGTGGCAGGTGCGAAACGATCGCCAGCACCTTGTCGTGGTGCTCCGCATCCATTTCGTCCACACGAGAACCCAGCGCCTGCCAGAAGCCCTTCAGCTTCTCCAGTGCATGCTCGTCTGTACCAGGCAGAGGCGTGAAAATGCACCAGCGCTCACGGAAAAGACCCGCGAAGCCGGCATCGGGGCCTGACTTTTCCGTACCCGCCAGCGGGTGACCCGGAATGAAGTGGACATTGTCGGGCATATGCGGCGCCATCTGTGCGATGACCGATGCCTTGGTTGAACCAACATCAGTCACAATGGCGCCGGGTTTGAGATGCGGAGCGATCTGTTTTGCGACGCTCTCCGACGCACCGACCGGGACGGAAACGATGATGAGATCAGCGTCTTCCACGGCCTTCGCCGCCGACACGGTGTATTCGGTACCGAGGTCGAGTTCTTCCGCCCGCTTTAACGTGTCGTCGCTGCGGGTCGAAATGACCACATGCCGTGCGAGCCCAAGCTCCTTGACATCGCGCGCGATCGACGAGCCGATGAGGCCAATGCCGATCAGCGCAATGCGTTCAAACAACACCTCGCCCATCACGACCGTCCCATGAACTCGGTCAGGGCGGCGATAACGCCGAGGTTGGCCTCTTCCGAGCCGATTGTCATGCGCAGCGCATTCGGAAAGCCGTAACCCCGGACTGCACGCAGGATGTAACCACGGCGGCTGAGGAACTCATCGGCGTCAGATGCACGTTTACCATCCTGTTCCGGGAAGTGGATGAGGATGAAATTCGTCACCGATGGCGTGACGGTCAGACCGAGGCCGGCAAACGTCGTCGTAAGCTTTTCCTGCCAGACAGCGTTGTGGGACACAGCCTTTTCAACGAAAGCCTGATCGCGGATCGCTGCGGCACCGGCAGCAATGGCAGGTGCGCTCATGTTGAAGGGGCCACGAACGCGATTCAGCGCATCGATGATATCGGCCGAGCCATACATCCAGCCGACGCGCAGTGCTGCAAGGCCATATACCTTGGAGAAGGTCCGGGTCATTACGACGTTGCGGTTACCCGACACAAGTTCAAGACCAGCCTCGTAATCGTTCTTGCGCACGTATTCCGCGTAGGCCGCATCCAACACCAGAAGAACGTTCTTCGGCAACGAAGACTGCAGACGGCGGATTTCCGCAACTGGAACATAGGTGCCCGTCGGATTGCCGGGATTGGCAATGAACACCATCTTCGTTTTCGCAGTCACAGCGGCGAGAATCGCATCCACATCAACGGTGCAATCCTTCTCCTTCACGGTGACGGGTGTCGCACCGGCGCCCATGATCTGTATCTTGTAGACGAGAAAACCGTGCTCTGTGATGATCGCCTCGTCACCCGCGCCGAGATAGACATGGCAAAGCAGGCCAAGCAACTCGTCCGAACCATTGCCGCACAGGATGTTCGCAATGTTAAGGCCATGAACGTCGGCAATCGCCTGGCGCAGCGCAATGGCCTGGCCGTCGGGATAAATTTCCAGATGGCTGGCGGCAGTGCCGAATGCCTCTATGGCCTTCGGGCTTGGACCAAGCGGTGTTTCGTTGGAGGAGAGCTTGTAAACCTTTGCGACGCCGTCGACATGCTCCTTGCCCGGAACATACGCGGCGATATCCAGAATACCTGGACGCGGAACAGGTTGGCTAAGCTCTGCACTCATTTGATCGACCTTCGGAATAACGCCGGGAAATCCGGCAAAAACAATGCCGCAGGCATTAGACCGGAATGGTCGTTTTGTCGAGGGTCAGCGCCGGTTTCGCTTATCGAGACCGGATCTCGTGGTCGGAACCCCTTGCGGCGCGAGAACGGGCACAAAAACCCGACGTGATGCCCGCTGTGTAACAGGCAGCCCCTGATAAAGCCGCTTCTGGGCTTCGACTATGATGACACCGGAAAACAGCGGCCAGAGCCTGCGCCCCGTGTGCTCTAGATAACGCCTGAATTTCAGAACAGGTCGGCTTGTCGTTGGCGGAAAGAACAACGCCTCCGCTGTCGCACCCGGCGTAAAATTGGTTTCACGCAGGAGCGCGGTCAACTGGCTACGTGAATAAGGGCGACCGGAACCGAAAGGCGTGTGCTCCATCCGCGCCCACACACCGCGCCGGTTCGGCACAACGATAACCAGACGCCCACCAGGCGCCAGCACGCGCCAGAGCTCCTTGAGGCTTTCGCGCGGGTTTTCGGCAAACTCAAGCGAATGAACCATCAGCACGCGATCGATCGACGAATCGGGCAAAGGAAGCTCCTCGTCGAAAATCAGCGCCGTTGAAGAAAGCTCTCCGGCTGGCCAATTCACCGCCCCTTGCCCTGCGGGCATGAAGGCAAAGGTGCGCTCCGTGTCATGGCGAAAACGGTCGAGAAATGGCACCGCGTAGCCGAGCCCGACCAGTCGCTCATCCGGCAAGGGTGGCCAGAGCGTCGATAGCGCCATGGTGATCGCCTGCTCCGCCGACCGGCCAAGCGGAGAGTGATAGAATTCGCGCAGATCGACAATATCGGTATTCATGCGCGAGAATGTAGCATCAGACGGTTGGACTTCAAGGCGGCTATCCTTACATTGAACGTCAGGCGGACGATTGCGCCGGGTTGGCCCCGGCAAATGGAGAGGACACGATGAAACCTTTGGAAATAGACGTCTTTCTTTGCCGCAGCGACAATTTTGGGGTTCTGCTGCACGATCCCGAGACCGGCGCAACTGCCGCCATCGATGCCCCGGAAGAAGGCCCTATCCTCCGGGCGCTCGAAGGACACGGCTGGAAACTGACCCACATCTTCACCACGCATCATCACCAGGACCATGTCGAAGCCAATCTGGCGCTGAAGGAGCGCTACCATTGCGAAATCCATGGCCCCTACGATGAAGCTGTGGCGATTCCCGGCCTCGATCGTTCGCAGGCGGACGGCGACGAGTTCGAATTTGCAGGCCGCCGCGTTCAGGTCATTGCCACGCCCGGTCATACCGCGGGTCATATCTGTTATCACCTGCCTGACGACGGGCTACTGTTTGCTGCAGACACGCTGTTTGCCATGGGCTGCGGCCGCCTGTTCGAACGTCCGGCTACCGATATGTGGCACTCCTTCCAGAAGCTCATGGCCCTGCCTGACGACACCAGGGTTTATTTCGGCCACGAATACACTCTGTCGAACGCCCGGTTCGCGCTGACAATTGATCCGGACAACGTGGAACTGCAGACGCGCGCTGCGCACGTTGACGTCCTGCGCAGGGAAAACGAATTCACCATCCCGACCACCATTGGCCTGGAAAAACAGACCAACCCCTACATGCGGGTAGCAGACGGAAAGATCCGTGCGCATCTTGGCCTTGCGGATGCAACGGACGCAGAGGTCTTCGCAGAGATTCGTACCCGCAAGGATAATTTCCAATGAGCGAGGCAGAGCTTTCGGCCGAAGCCATTATCCGCGAGCTTGGACTGGAACCGCACCCCGAGGGAGGGTTCTACCACCAGACCTTCCGCGACAAGGCGGGTGGAGAGCGCGGCCATTCGACAGCGATCTATTATCTTCTTGAGAAAGGGCAACGGTCGCACTGGCACCGCGTGACTGATGCTGCGGAAGTCTGGCATTATTACGCCGGTGCACCGATTTCCCTGCACCTCTCGCAAGACGGCAGGGAAGTCCAGACTTTCACGCTTGGCCCGGCAATATTGGCGGGAGAGCGACCGCAGGTGATCGTTCCGGCGAATTGCTGGCAATCCGCCGAAAGCCTTGGAGATTTCACTCTCGTCGGCTGCACCGTATCGCCAGGCTTTGCTTTTTCGAGTTTCGTTATGGCAGAGCCCGGCTGGACGCCGGGCGATGCGCTCTAGACCCGTCAGCCGCCGTATTTCGTCGCAGTGATGTAGACCTGGCCAACGCGAGTCGGGATGACCGCATAGACCGGTGCGTACACATCCATTGCGTCGGATTTGGCAAACCAGATCTCCATCGAGATCGATTTCAGATACTCGATGTCCTTCCGCCCCTGCCGGTATCCCGAACGCGGCACGTAGCGCGCCTTGCAGACGACGGCATCGCCGCTGAAGCCCTGCGTCTTGAAGGGCTTGGTGCCACTCGAACTCAGGACCAGATCCAGGCGCGACTCACCGTCATAGATCGGCAGGCGAGTCGGGCAAATTCTTCCACCCGCGGGGATGATGAGACCCGAGATAGGGTCGAGTACAGATCGCAGGTCGCGATCCTTCACCTCAACCCAGTTGTCTGGCCTGGCTTTTGGCTCCGGCTTGACGGTCGTCGAGGTCACATTGCCGTTGCGATAGACAACATCATAGGTTCGGACGCGCTTGCCATCCTTGTAGACCAGCGAATAGGCGTTAGCCTGCAGCCGGTTTCCACGTTTGGCACCCGAGACAGTCGTCTTGCCGGAAATGTCCTTGAGGACGCTTGCCAGCCCGGCAGCACTGAATGAGCCGGAAATCGAATAATTGGGGCCGTCCATGCGAGTCGAAAAACTGGCTCGCGCTATGGGCAGGATACCCAGATTGATGCTGTATTCACTCGTATGGCGTGCTTCAGCAGCGAAAGACGGGCCTACACCCGCAAAAGCCATCGCGGCAGCCAAGAAAAACCTTTGTCCTCTGGCAAACATCGGATATCACCCTAAAAGCGGCCCCTTAAAAGGCCTTGTCGGGCGATGATATACGCCGAGTTGTGGCAAGAAAAAAGCGGATGCCGGTTGAAAACGCCGTAATTTCCGTTCATTTGCTCGCGAGCGACTTGACTGTTAAAGCGTGCCTGACTATAGAACCGCAACTTTCCAATCATGGCCAGTTGGATTGCCACCCGGGTTTTGCCGGTGGCGACCGAGTGGTGAAACAGACGAAACGAAATAGGTGTACCCATGTCCCGTGTATGCGAATTGACCGGCAAGGGCGTCCAGACGGGCAACAACGTCAGCCACGCCAACAACAAGACCAAGCGCCGGTTCCTTCCGAACCTCTGCCAAGTCACGTTGATCTCCGATGTTCTTAGCCAGCGTTTCCGCCTGCGTGTTTCCGCAGCGGCTCTCCGCTCGGTCGAACACCGTGGCGGCCTCGATGCCTTCCTTCTGAAGTCCGACGAAAACGAACTGTCGATGCGCGCTCGTCTGCTGCGTCGCCAGATCGCAAAGAAGACGGCTGAAGCTGCTTAATAAGCGGCTTCACTCTTAACGACATTCAGAAGGCTTGAATGGCTTTTGCCACTCAGGCCTTTTGTGTGTTTCAGTAACACGCTTTTTGTTTTGGCATCGGACGAACAGAACACCGTTCTTCTTTTTTCAGTCCGCAGCCCGAACTGGTGGCATCACCCAGGATAAAAAAATGCCTTACCTACGCTACACGGTTGTTTACGTACTTCTGATGACGCTTGTCGTCGTCGCATCCAATATTCTAGTACAGTACCCGTTGTCCGGATCGCTCTTCGGGGTCAACCTCGGAGACCTGCTGACCTGGGGTGCCTTCACCTATCCAATCGCTTTTCTTGTGACCGATCTGACGAACAGGCAGTTCGGCCCGTCGATTGCACGACGCGTGGTACTTGCCGGCTTCGTCGTCGGTGTGACGCTTTCCTTCTGGACCTCGATTCCGCGTATCGCTGTCGCCTCAGGCACGGCCTATCTGATCGGCCAGCTGCTCGATATCTCTGTCTTCAATCGCCTGCGCCGTCAGCGCTGGTGGCATGCACCGCTGGCTGGTTCGATGCTCGGTTCGGTGCTGGACACCGCATTGTTCTTCTCCATCGCCTTTGCGGCGAGTTTCTCCTTCGTTGGCCCGAATGATGCCTTCGCGATCGAGAGCGCTCCCATCCTCGGCATTTTCGCACAGGAAGCACCACGCTGGATCTCCTGGGCGCTTGGCGATCTTTCTGTGAAGGTTCTTGTTGGTCTCGTGATGCTGCTGCCCTATGGCGCGCTGATGAACACATTGAAGCCAATGCCACCGGCAAAAGCACTCTGATTTTGGATTTGATAAAAGCCCGCGAAAGCGGGCTTTTTTTCATTCAACCAGTTTGAACTCCAGCATCAGATTGCGCTGGAGGAAGGAATGATTGTCGTCGGAGACGATGATGAGACGTGTCGAGCCATCAGGCCCTTTTACCACGTCCATGCCTTCCATATTGTCGATCTGGTAAACCATGCCAGCTTCGAGCAGTATCTCTCCATCGACGACAGCTCCTGGCTTGATATCCTCTGCTCGGATACGGCGGATGCGCATACCGACGCCTTCGGCAAAATTGAACCGCCGCTCCAGAAGTAAAAGGTCACCATTGGGCAGGAAGGCGCCGTCGGTCACGTCGAAGGACGGATGATGGGCGACAGCAAAGGAACCCTTCAGAGGGCCTTCCAGGACGGCCGCAAGCAGGTTTCCATCGGCGTCTATACTCTTCTCGGCAACAACCACCATCGCGCCCTTCAGCAGAGAATCGACCGGCGAAACCGCCAGAGCTTCCATGCCACCATTCGAGCGCAGTTCGTTGTTGGGAATGAGATGCGGCAACCGCCCTATGGGTTTGGAGCTCTCAAAACCTGGATCTGGGAAGATATCAATCCGATGTCGCTGCTCATAGCTGACGAAAACCTTGTCACCACGAAGCGCCAGACCCTCCGCGTCGACATCCATTTTCCGGGTAGGTTCGCGCCCGCTTATGTCCAGTATTGGTGCTATGCGAACGTCGGAAACGCCGGAGAGCGCACCACTATCACCGCGCGTGATCTTGCCGGTCAACCAGTGCCCGGTATCCAGCACTGCCACGAAATTTTCACCGTCCGGGCGAAAACGAATGCTTGATATAGCACCGAAAAGCTTTTCGGGAGAGCTCATCACCAGTCCGCCGACGAACTCCAGCTTGCCAAACCGGCTGGCACTGGTCCCGACTTCGAAATTGGCAAGCAAGCGCGATGCGACCGGCACATCGATAGTCGATGCACCGATGGGTGCCGGAACCAATGACGTCGCAGTGAAAAAAACCACCGCTGCCAGACAATTGCGAGCCGAGAAACCCCCGCCCCGCTTATCCTGCACGGCGAACCCGGCGCGGCGCGGCGGACGAATTGGTGTCCTCAAACAGCGCGGCGAGCTGTTCGGTCATCGCACCGGCCAGTTCATCGGCATCCACGATGGTAACAGCGCGACGATAATAACGGGTCACGTCATGGCCGATACCAATAGCCAGCAGTTCGACAGGCGACCGTGTCTCGATTTGCTCGATCACAGCCCGCAGGTGCCGTTCAAGGTAGTTGCCCGGATTGACCGAGAGCGTGGAGTCGTCGACTGGCGCACCGTCCGAAATCATCATCATGATCTTGCGCTGCTCAGGACGGCCAATCAGGCGGTTGTGCGCCCACATCAGCGCTTCACCATCGATGTTTTCTTTCAGCAGGCCCTCGCGCATCATCAGGCCAAGATTGCGACGAGCGCGGCGCCATGGCGCATCTGCGGACTTGTAGATGATGTGGCGCAAATCGTTGAGGCGTCCCGGCGAAGCAGGCTTGCTGTTGGCCAGCCACTGCTCGCGCGATTGGCCACCCTTCCATGCCTTGGTGGTGAAGCCAAGAATCTCCACCTTGACGCCCGAGCGCTCCAGTGTACGCGCCAGAATGTCGGCGCACGTCGCGGCAACGGTGATCGGGCGGCCACGCATCGAACCAGAATTGTCGATGACCAGCGATACGACCGTATCGCGGAACTTGGTGTCGCGCTCCTTCTTGAAGGACAGCGGCTGCATTGGGTCGATGATGAGACGCACAAGACGCGCCGGATCGAGATAGCCCTCTTCCAGATCGAAATCCCAAGAGCGATTCTGCTGCGCCATCAAGCGGCGCTGGAGACGGTTCGCGAGACGTCCGACAGCGCCCTGAAGATGGGCAAGCTGCTTGTCGAGGAAGGCGCGCAGACGGTCGAGTTCCGCCTCATCGCAAAGTTCCTCGGCATGAATTTCCTCGTCAAACTCCTGCGTGAAGATGCGGTAGTCGACCTTCTCGTTGAAATCGTCAAACGGGCTGTTGGGTCGGCGTGTTTCGCCTGGTGTCTCGGAATCCTCGTCGAGATCGTCGGACATTTCCTCGTCCGACATCTCGGCGCCGTCCATCTCGCCTTCTTCCATTTCCTCTTGCGAGGCTTCGTTCTCATCGGCGGGCGTCGCATCGGAACCGGCTTCCTCCTCGACCTGTTCTTCTTCGGTCTCGTTGGTCCGCGGTTGATCCTCGTCTGAATCGGCCTCCTGGCTTTCCGGCTCGTTGTCGTCGTCGCCGAAATCCTCTGCCATCTGCATGGACGTCAGCATCTTGCGAACAAGCTTCGAGAACGCTTTCTGGTCGCTGATGACATTTGACAGATCGTCGAGATCGCCGGCCGCCTTGTCCTCAATGAACTCCCGCCAAAGGTCGAGAACCTTGCCGGCGCTTGCAGGCGGCTTTTCGCCGGTCAGCTTTTCGCGCACGAGCATCGCCACCGCCTCGGCAATTGGCGCATCGTTCTGTGTGCTGATGTCCGAAAAATTCGCCTTGGCATATTTCTCGGTGTTCATGGCGCGAATGTTGGAAGCCATGCCGGGCATGCGCAAAGCACCGATTGATTCAACGCGCGCCTGCTCCACTGCATCGAAGATCAGCCGGGCATCGGTTCCCTGCGGAGACATGGTCGCATGCACATCGCTGTCATGGCAGGCAAGGCGTAGCGCCATGGAATCGCCCAGTCCACGCGTGATGGCGATTTCCTGCGCGGTCGGCTTCTTGGAAATTTCCGGCAAACGCATACGCTCGCCAGCAAGACCGGGTCGCTCGTTTGCAAATACAACCTCGACCTCGGAATCGCCTGCAACGGATCGTACGCAGCCGGCAATCGCCTGGCGTAGCGGCTCCGTATCGATCGCCGTACCCGGTTTCGCTCTGGAATTGTCGCCGCGCCCTGCCATTGTCTTTCCTGTCGATTCTCGACGCCCCAGAGCCGCCCATCGGAGATGCGCGGCCCTTCGGCGCCTTCACGTCATCGGTGATGTTTCCCGGAAAACCGGAAAAATCAGGCGCTCAAAACGATGTTCGCAGCGCTTTCCTTCAGTTCAACGCCGAATGCGCGCTGATACTGTTCCGCAACCAGCGTGCGCTCGAGTTCGTCGCACTTGTTGAGGAAGGTCACGCGGAATGCGAAGGCGATATCGCCGAAGATTTCCGCGTTTTCTGCCCAGGTGATGACCGTACGAGGGCTCATGACGGTCGAAAGGTCGCCGTTGATGAAGGCCGAACGGGTCAGGTCAGCCACCCGCACCATTTTGGAAACGGTTTCACGCCCCTTCGGGTTGTTGAAGCTCTTCACCTTGGCAGCGATGATGTTCACTTCCTGCTCATGCGGCAGGTAGTTGAGCGTCGTCACGATGGACCAACGGTCCATCTGCGCCTGGTTGATCTGCTGCGTGCCGTGGTAGAGGCCGGTGGTATCGCCGAGGCCGACGGTGTTTGCGGTCGCAAACAGGCGGAAGGCTGGATGAGGACGGATAACTCGGCTCTGGTCAAGCAGCGTCAGACGACCGGAAGATTCCAGTACGCGCTGAATAACGAACATTACGTCCGGGCGGCCGGCATCGTATTCGTCGAAGACCAGCGCGACATTGTGCTGGTACGCCCATGGCAGAATGCCGTCCTTGAATTCGGTGACCTGCTTGCCGTCTTTCAGGACGATGGCGTCCTTGCCGACGAGATCGATACGGCTGACATGGCTGTCGAGGTTGACGCGAACGCAAGGCCAGTTGAGGCGCGCTGCGACCTGTTCGATATGGGTAGATTTACCGGTTCCGTGGAAGCCGGAGACCATGACACGTCGGTTGTGAGCAAAACCTGCAAGAATAGCAAGCGTTGTATCGCGGTCGAAAAGATAGTCTGGATCGAGGTCGGGAACATAGGCGTCGCCCTGCGAATAGGCAGGAACCCGCAGATCCGTATCAATGCCGAAAACCTCCCGCACGGACACGGTTGTGTCGGGCAGGTTAGAAATATCAAGGTCGATTTTGCTCATCACGTCTCCAAGGCGGGCGGCAGCCACCCGGCCACATCATAATCAGGCGGTAAACACGAAAAAGGCTTAGCAGAAACCTGACTGCTTTAACAATTGATATGCTTGAACAACAGCCCGAAAACGTTCTTCCGAACCACGATCGCCACCATTAGCATCTGGATGGTGCTTTTTGACAAGCTCCTTGTAGCGCCTTTTTATCTCTTCCTGTGTTGCACCTGCAGAAAGATCGAGCGTATCGAAGGCTTTGGCTTCCAGCGTCTTGAGCTTGCGGGCTTGCTGAATACGTTGGCTACCCGCCCTTCCCCCTTGCGCAAAACCATTGGTGAAGCCGAAAGGATCGCGGATACGGGCGTTGGCACCTGCTGCGCCGGACCGTAGGGTAGAATGCAGCGGACTGTCGCGCGCTGTCTTGTTGACGCCAACCGTCCATGTCGGGCGGTGACCGGTCACAGCTTCTTTCTGGTATCGGGCAATCTCGCCATCGGACAGGCCGGAGAAGTAGTTGTAGCCCTTGTTATAGTCCTTCACATGCTCGAAACAGAACAGGAAGAATTGCCCCTCGGCATTGCGGCCGACAGGTGCCCGGTGAACGCCCGGCTTGTCGCATCCATCCCACTGGCAGGTTGGCGCCTGAACCTCAGGCTCCTTTTCCCTTTTCCGACGCGTGCGGATGCGGTCAAAATATTTCGAATCCAGTTTCATGATGTCCTGATTATGGTGCGCGAAAGCACGCACAACAAGAATTGACAAATTGGAATGTTGCTGGCTTCTAGGTAGCCCCTTTTTAGAAAGCCAACAGGATTGGAGCAGCCAGCATGTCCCTGCGCGAACGCATAGAAACCAAGCTCAAAGAGAGCTTTTCGCCGGAGCGGCTTCGGGTGATCGATGAAAGCCATATGCATGCCGGCCACCAGCCGGATATTACCGGCACGGGCGAGACGCATATGCGTGTACAGATAGTGGCGGAAGGCTTTCTCGGCAAGTCACGCGTCGACCGCCACAGGGCGATCAACGCACTTTTGAAGCCGGAGCTCGATGCCGGCCTGCATGCGCTTGCGATAGAGGCCGCAGCGCCGGGCGAACCCACCCGTTTCTAAGCTCAGTCGGGATGCTTTTCCGACAGGAAAGACTGTACCTCGGACGCCGCAACATCATCGGCCACGAAAGATTGGCCGATGCCGTGGGTCAGGATGAAGGTGAGCTTGCCACCCTTTACCTTCTTGTCCTGGGCGATCGCCGCCATCAATGTTTCAACAGGCGGCAATTTGCCTGGAATATCCTTCATCGTCGTCGGCAGGCCGACAGCCTTCAGATGCGCTTCCACGCGCGCCGCATCATCCGGGCTTGCAAGGTTGAGGCGTGACGAGAACTGGTGGGCCAGCACCATGCCGATCGCAACACCTTCACCATGCACAAGTCGTTTACTGTCGTAATCTGTCGCGGCCTCCAGCGCATGGCCGAAAGTATGACCGAGATTGAGCAGCGCACGAACACCGTTTTCCTTCTCGTCGGCAACAACGACATCGGCCTTTGCCTGGCAGCTCGTCGCAATCGCCTGAATCCGGGCTGGACCGCCGCTTTTGATCTCGTCCCAGTTTTTCTCCAGCCAGAAGAAAAATTCAGGCTTGTCGATCAGGCCGTACTTCACGACCTCAGCATAACCGGCGCGAAATTCACGCGGGCTCAGCGTATCGAGAACGGCCGTATCTGCCAGAACCAGATCAGGCTGATGGAAGACACCAACAAGGTTTTTGCCATGCCGCGTGTTGATGCCCGTCTTCCCGCCGACCGACGAATCGACCTGTGCCAGAAGCGAGGTCGGGATCTGAACAAACCGCACACCGCGGCGCACGATGCCAGCCGCAAATCCGGCGAGATCACCGATGACGCCGCCGCCGAGTGCGATCACCGCATCGTTGCGTTCAACACGCGCTGCCAGAACAGCGTCGCAAACCGTCATGAGATGCTCGAAACTCTTCGTCTTCTCGCCGGCGGGCAACGTCAGAGAGACGGCCTCGATACCATCCGTCTGAAGCCCATCCATCAGATTTTCGAGATAAAGCGGTGCCACATGCTCATCGGTGATGATTGCGGCGCGCTTTCCCTTTAAACGGGCAGAAATCTCCCCACCTGCCCTGCCGATCAGCCCCGGCCCGATCAGAATGTCGTAGGCGCGTTCACCGAGCGGCACATGGACGAGACGTTCTTCACTCTGGTTTTCGGCGGACGTCATGGCATCTCATCTTTCTTTTCAATGCCGGCAATCGCGGCCAGCACTTCATTCACAATGATTTCCTTGCGCACGTCCCGCGATTCGATGGTCATGTCGGCTTCCGCATAAATCGGATAACGCTTCTCCATCAAAGCCGCGAGTGTCGCTTTCGGGTTTTCGGTTTTGAGAAGCGGTCGATGGTCACGCTTGTTCACGCGCTCCCACAAAACTTCGATATCCGCCTTCAGCCACAACGAAACACTGCCCCGCTTGATATGACGGCGGGTATTCTCGTTGATGAAAGCTCCGCCGCCTGTCGAAATGACCTTTGGCCCGCCGCGCATCAACCGTTTGATGACGCGGGTCTCGAGAGCCCGGAACTCATCTTCTCCGTAGGTAGCAAAAAGCTCCGAAATCGTCATCCGCGACACGCGCTCGATTTCGACATCCGTATCGATGAAGGAAAGCTTGAGTTGCTGTGCCACCAACCGGCCGATGGCGGATTTTCCCGCTCCCATAAGCCCGACAAAGACAATATTGCGCCGTCCGAGCTTCGCCCGCGCCTGTTCCCCAAGTGTGGATGGGACTGTTAAATTCGTTTCATTCATAAATTTGAAAGCCCGTTTGGCATGGATATCTGCAAATGTTTACGAAGCGTCAAGCCAAATTGCTGACTGAATTGCGTTGAATCACTTGGATACCCACGGCCATGCCGTGCACAATACCGCCGAATGGAGCCACTATGCCGACCCTCTTCCGCTTCACGATCGTACTGGCGACCATTGCAGGGCTGATCTATGGCAGCATGGTGCTCCTCGTAATGTTCGTACAGCCGCGCGAACGTGAGGTCACCGTGCGCATTCCTTCAGAGCGGCTAAACCCATCCACGACTGAACCCGCAAGGCGCGCACCATGACCAATGTGCGTGGGATGAGCGGTCGGGATGGCGCCCGGCTTGAGAGTTTTCTGGAAATGATGAGCGCCGAGCGCGGCGCAGCCACAAACACGCTCTCCTCGTACGAGCACGACCTCTCGGATCTCCGCGAATTTCTGGCCGGACAAGGCCAATCTCTGACAGAGGCGGAGGGCAACGATCTTTCCGCCTATCTGGCGCATCTTTCCGCGCAGGGCTTTGCATCGACCTCGCAGGCACGGCGCCTTTCATCGATGCGCCAATTCTACCGCTTTCTCTATGCTGAAGGATTACGCGGCGACGATCCAACCGGCATTCTCGACGCGCCCAAGAAAGGCCGCGCCCTGCCCAAGACAATGAGCGTAGCGGATGTGACGCGATTGTTGGCGCTGGCAGCGGACGAAGCGCAAGGCCAAGGCCCCGGTCAGCTTGGCCGGATCAGAATGCATCTGTTGCTGGAACTTCTCTACGCCACCGGCATGCGTGTCAGCGAACTTGTTTCGCTACCGTCCAAGGTGTTGCGCCACGAAGGCCGTTTCCTGATGATCCGTGGCAAAGGCAACAAGGACCGTATGGTGTTATTGTCGCGCACGGCCATCACGGCAATGACCGCATATGACGACGCCCGCAAGGTGCTTTCTCCCGAAAAAGCCAAGGCCGCCGAAGACAGTCCATGGCTTTTTCCCTCGAACGGGAAGGAAGGTCACCTGACGCGACAGGTTTTTGCCCGAGACCTGAAAGATATCGCAATCCGTGCCGGACTGAGCCCTTCTGCAATATCACCCCACGTCATGCGTCATGCCTTTGCCAGTCATCTGCTGCAAAATGGCGCAGACCTTCGTGCCGTGCAGGAACTGCTCGGCCATTCAGACATTTCAACGACACAAATCTATACACATGTGCTGGAAGAACGCCTGCAAGAGCTGGTACAAACGCATCACCCTCTTGCCAAACAGGCTAAAAACCTTGATTAGAGCGACCGGAACCGCCGGATAACCCGGTCAAACCTTGCGCAAAACGATCGGAAACGGATCTCATGCACAACTACCTCGACTTCGAAAAACCTATCTCCGACCTTGAGGGCAAGATCATCGAGCTGAAGAAGCTTGCCGCCGAAGACGAGAGCATAGACACCTCGGAGGAGATCGGCCGTCTTGAAACGCGCGTCAACGACGCGATGCAGGACATCTATTCGAAACTGAATGCCTGGCAGAAAACGCAGGTCGCGCGCCATCCGCAGCGTCCGCACTTCATCGACTATGCCAATGCGCTGTTCACCGATTTCACGCCGCTCGCCGGCGACCGTAAATTTTCTGAAGACGCCGCCATCCAGGCTGGCCTTGCCCGCTTTAACGGCCAACCCGTTGCCATTATTGGCCAGGAAAAGGGTAACGACACCAAGTCGCGTCTCAAGCACAACTTCGGCAGCCCACGTCCGGAAGGATATCGCAAGGCGATCCGCGTGCTGGAACTGGCTGATCGTTTCTCGCTGCCGGTCGTCACCCTGATCGACACCGCTGGCGCTTATCCAGGCGTTGGCGCAGAAGAGCGCGGCCAGGCGGAAGCCATCGCCCGCTCGACGGAAATGTGCCTGAACGTCAAGGTTCCGATCGTCTCTGTCGTCATCGGTGAAGGTGGCTCGGGTGGCGCAATCGCAATTGCGACCGGCAATCGCGTCTATATGCTCGAGCACGCGATCTACTCGGTTATTTCCCCGGAAGGTGCCGCCTCCATTCTCTGGCGCGATTCGACCCGTGCCAAGGAAGCCGCGACCAACATGAAGATCACATCCGACGATCTGAAGTCGCTTGGCGTTATCGACGGCATCATTCCAGAGCCGATGGGCGGCGCCCATCGCGATCCATCAAAGGTGATCAAGGCGACCGGTGACGTTATCGGCAAGGCGCTGGAAGACCTCTCGCAGCAGTCCGGTACGCAGTTGCGCGCCGAACGCCGCCAGAAATTCCTGGATATCGGCAGAAGCCTCTAAGTCGCAGCCCCCAGATCTCTGCGCCTTATTTTCCAGACGGTCCGCCCCAACTCGGCCACAGTCACGTCACATCAAAGTGATGGGTCGGTAGCTCAGGGGCGGATTCCGATTCAGTTAAGAAGATGTAAACGGTTAATATCGTATTTAAATTGCAGACGCGCAGGTGTAGAACTGCGCCGCGACATCGTCTTTCGGATCGACTCATGCGTTTGACACATTTTGCACTGCTTGCCTGCACGGCGCTCGTTCTTACCGGCTGCAACGACACGTTGGAAACCGTCGAGCGCGACGTATCTCACGTCAAGAACAAGGTCGACTATCCACTCGCGCCATCCATTCTGGCTGAGATGGACAAGAAGAACATGGAGCGGACGTCGCCGATTGCGATCCGTATCTTCAAGGAAGAAGGCGTTCTGGAAATCTGGAAGGCCAAGCGAGACAATCGTTTCGACAAGATTGCCGAATATCAGATCTGTGCCTGGTCCGGAAAACTTGGCCCCAAGGTCAAGGAAGGCGACCGCCAGGCGCCCGAGGGTTTCTACAACCTTACGCCTGCGCATCTCAATCCTAATTCGAAATATTACCTCGCCATCAATACCGGGTTCCCGAACCGCTACGATCAGGCCAATGGCCGCAACGGCACGAACCTGATGATTCACGGCGCCTGCTCGTCTTCCGGCTGCTATTCGATGACGGACGCGCAGATTCTTGAAATCTACGGCTTTGCCAGAGACGCCTTCAAGGGCGGCCAGAAAACGGTACAGTTGCAGGCCTTCCCCTTCCGTATGACGGCGGAAAACATGGCTCGCCATCGCCAGAGCGAGCACCTAGAGTTCTGGAAAATGCTGAAGGTCGGCTACGACAATTTCGAAGTCACCAAACGTCCACCTGAGGTGAATGTTTGCGAAAAGAAATATGTCTTCAACCAGCAGGTGGAAGGCGGTGCCGTGAACGCCTCCGCGCAGTGCCCTGCAATGAGCACCCCACCGGCATTGGCCAGTGCACTGTCGAGCTACGAAAAGACCTACGACCTCGCCTATGACAAGGCGATGAAGAAGTTCGATGGCATGGCCTGGTACGACCCGAGCGAAGCCGAACGCAAAGCACTCGTCGCTGAAAAGCGCAAAGGTCGCGAGCCGGCTTACGCCCCGACCGGTTCCGCCCTGAAGGCTGGCAAGCTGATGAAGGAAACCGAGTACGCAGCGCTAATGGAAAAGAAAGCGCAGCAAGTGACCACGACGTCGCCAGCAACGACGGCGACCGCCTCTTCATTGCGTGGGCCCCGCCCGGCAGCAGCACAACCAGCAGCGCCGCAATCTAACCCGGCACCGGCTGCACCGACGATGGTCGCGTCTGCAGCAGCACCGTCGTCTGGCGCTCCAGGCGGAGCAGCACAGAGCGTTCCCGTTCCAGCCATGAACCCCTTGGCCTATTCCGCAGCACCTCAGCCTGAAGCTCCGGAAAAGAAGCCATTCTGGAAGTTCTGGGCCAAGGAATGAGCCGGACGACCGAGATCCTGTTCGACTTGAGGGGGCTTAAATGCCCCCTTCCGGTTTTGAGGAGCCGCAAGAAACTCACAGCCCTCCAAGCTGGAGATACGCTCACTGTCGAGACGACAGACCCACTGGCAGTCATCGATATTCCGCACATGTGTAACGAAGATGGTCACACATTGCTGGAAACTGTCGCGACTGACACGGGGCATCGGTTCAGGATCGTTAAAGGCTGACGCCGACCTTGCTGCCGGTTAAAATCGTAGACCGGAAATCGCCAGGGGATTGTCGATTATGGCCTGTCGGTCTGGGCGATCAATGCGCGGCGCCCCTGTAAAGGCGGCGAAGAGATCCTGCACAAATGCCTCTGGCAAATCCCTGGTAATCAGAACCATGCGCGTGCGCTGATCTTTCGGATCAGGCCATGCGGCAAGGCGTTCCGGCGCATGGAAAATGTTCTGCACGCCGTGCAGCACCAGAGGCCGCTGCGGATTATCAGAGACCTTGACGATTGCCTTCATACGCAACAGCTTTTCGCCATGCGCCGAACGCAGAAGATCGACAAACATGTCGATCGCCATCGGGTCAATGGGCGTGTCGTGCACGATTGAGAAAGAACGAATCTGATCGTCGTGACGATTGACGTCATGGTGATGGTGATGGTGATGGTGATGGTGATGGTGATGGTCGTGATCGCCATGCCCGTGATGATGGTCATGATGATGTGCGTGGGCATCTTCCTCACCCAGCCAGCGGCTAACGTCTGCTGTTTTGCCTTCAGTGTTGTAGAGACCGTTGTCGAGCAGCTCCGCAGCGCTCCATTCGTTTCGGTCGCCGTCCTCGATCACAGCACGCGGGTTAAGAGATTGAAGGCGTGTCATCAGCCTGGAAAGGCTTGCATCATCGGCAAGCGTCCGCTTCGTCAGCACAAGCCGATCGGCAACCGCGACCTGCTTTACCGCTTCGACATGATTGTCGAGCGTCGACAACCCGTTGACGGCGTCCACGACGGTAACGACGCCGTTCAGCGAGAAGCCGTGGGCAATGACCGGATTGCCCATGACAGACTGCATGACAGGTGCAGGATCGGCGAGTCCGGTGGTTTCGATCACCACGCGGTTGACGCGTTTCAACCTGCCGGTCTGCATGCCGTCCATCAATTCCGCCAGTGTGTCCACCAACTCACCACGTACTGTGCAGCAAAGACAACCTTCGGCAAGCTCAATGATGCCATCGCCAGAGCTTTCTACCAGCATGTGGTCGATGCTGACGTCGCCGAACTCATTGATGATGATCGCCGCATCGCTCATTGCGGGATCTTTCAGCAGACGGTTGAGCAGCGTCGATTTTCCAGCACCGAGAAATCCAGTGATGATGGAAACCGGGATGCGATCGCGAGACATGTCGTGCCTGTCAATTTTGGGGCTGTTCCAATAACGAGAACACTCATCGTATGGCTGGAACCGCGTGGGAAACAAAATATCGCCCGTCGCGGGAAGCAACGAGCGACATCGTAATATCATAACACGGCCGCGATGCGAACGGGAAATCCTCAGATCGTGTCACGCCCTCACCGACAGCGACGGAAAATCAGAATGTCGGACGCGGTATCGGGATCGGAACATTGGCCACCTCGCCCTTCGTTGCGTTGACTGCAACGGTTTCGCTGCCAGGAATAAGGCCTGCGAAGGAATATTCCGGCGGACGCGTCATTTCCCTGACATAAGGAGAATGGATCTTCATACGTCCAGCCTCATCGCGGCTTTCACTGCGGATTTTGGCGGCCTTGGGATTGCAGATTTCGGCGCTCACATCATTCACGATATCGGTATCGCCATAGGGAGAAAGCGACGCCAGCGAAACGCCCTGACCGGATGGCGAGGTCAATCCCAACTGCAACAGATCTGCGGATTGATCGGTACGTCCACCGAGACTATCGGCACCCAGCACCACGGTAATCACCGAACGGCCATTGCGGGTCGCCGAAGAAACCTGATTGAAGCCGGAGGCACAGATGAAGCCGGTCTTCATGCCGTCGGCACCTTCGAAACGGCCGACGAGCATGTTGTAGTTGGCATAGTTCTTCTTGCCGGTTGTGACGCCTTCAAGCGAGAAGTAGCCGGCATATTCAGGGAATTCGCGCTTAATGATAAGCGCCAGAAGCGCAAGGTCGCGTGCCGTCGTATATTGCCCCTTGCCGGGCAGACCGTTGGCATTGACATAATGGGTCGAACTCATGCCGAGGCGCGCCGCCTGCGCATTCATCTGCGCCACGAAATTGTCGTTCGTGCCACCGATCGTTTCAGCAATCGCAACGGCGACATCATTCGCAGATTTGATCAGCAGCAGCTTCAGCGCGCTGTCGAGCGTGAGCTTCTGGCCAGGCTTGAAATACATTTTCGACGCGGGCTGATCGGCTGCCTTCTTGCTGAAGACAACTTCCGTCTGAGGACTGATCCGACCCGACTTCATGGCCGAGAACGCGATATATGCGGTCATCAGCTTCGTCAGCGATGCCGGATACCATTTGCGAAACGCCTCCTGATGGGAGATGACCTTGCCGGTCTTGACGTCAACCACGATCTTCGGATTGGCGTTCGCCATTGGCGCTGTGGCAACAAGTCCGGCCGTCAGGACGGCGACGATCTTTGAAAGCCGCCAGGCGGCGTTTGGCATTCTGCTGTTCTGTGGCAAGGCGTGTCCTCGAATTCCCATGGTCGGTCGGGAACTGGCAATATTCACCATATATGTCCTAGCAATGGCAAAGTACATTGATTACGTCAATTATGCGGCGCACTATCCACCGTGGAGGAAGACGTTTAGCGACGAGCCGTACCGATAAAACAGGAATGAACGAATGCCGATTTTGAACAGAGCCGCCGAACTTCAACCCGAAGTTAGCCAATGGCGGCACTATCTGCATGAAAATCCCGAAATCCTCTATGACGTCGAAAACACCGCGAACTTCGTTGCCGAAAAGCTGAAGGCCTTTGGCGTTGACGAAATCGTGACCGGCCTTGGCCGCACCGGCGTCGTCGGCATCATTCACGGCAAGGCACCCGGAAAACGTACCATCGGCTTCAGAGCGGATATGGACGCGCTTCCAATCGTCGAAGAGACCGGCAAGCCATGGGCTTCCAAGACCGATGGAGCCATGCACGCCTGCGGCCACGACGGTCACACAGCCATGCTGCTCGGCGCCTCGAAATATCTCGCCGAAACGCGTAATTTTTCAGGCTCTATCGCTGTGATTTTCCAACCCGCCGAAGAAGGTGGCGCGGGTGCGCTTGCCATGGTGGAAGACGGCTTGATGGAGCGCTTCGGCATCAACGAGGTTTATGGCATGCACAACATGCCGGGGATTCCGCTCGGCACTTTTGCCATCCGCAAGGGCGGCATCATGGCCGCACCCGACAAATTCTCGATCACGGTGAAGGGTAAAGGCGGTCATGCCGCCCAGCCGCACCGCACGATCGATCCGATCACCATCGGTGCGCAGATCGTTGGCAACCTGCAGATGATCGCATCGCGCAATGCCGATCCGATCCGCTCGGTCGTTGTCTCCGTCACCCGTTTTCAGGCCGGTTCCAGCCACAATATCATTCCGAACGAAGCGCTGATTGCCGGCACCGTCCGAAGCCTGGATGAAACCGTGCGTGACCTGGCGCAGGACCGGATCAAGCAGATGGCAGAAGGCATCGCGCTTGCCAATGGCGCGCAAGCAGAGGTCGTATACGAGCGATATTGCCCTGTAACGTTCAACCACGCCGCCGAAACCGAACACGCGATCCGTGTCGCCCGCGACGTGGCCGGGGAAAAGAACGTCGATCCCGAAGTCGACCCGTCGATGGCAGGCGAGGACTTTTCCTTCATGCTGAAAGAACGTCCGGGCGCCTTCATCTTTATCGGCAATGGCGATTCGGCTGGCCTTCACAATCCAAGCTACGACTTCAACGACGAAGCCATCGCCTACGGAGTTTCCTACTGGGTGAAACTCGCCGAACAGCGTCTTGCGGATGAAGCCGCCTGAAGAAAGGCGAGGAACAGATCAACCGCGGCAAAGAACGCGGTTGATCCGCCGATGGAGCCGGGTTAAAGAGCATTCAAGTGTCCACGTAGCTCAGCAGGATAGAGCACAGGATTCCTAAGTGAAATTGGGGGTTGCGTTTGGAAACGACGCAATCGATCTGCTCAAAGTCGGGGAACGCTTCGTTGCACTTGCAACATGCCAATCCCGAGCCAAGCTTCGGAGAAATCCGTTGAAGGTGTAGAGACTGGATGGGCAGCACCTAAAGGCCTCGGCCCATGGTGAAGGGACAGTCCAGACCACGAACGACACCGTCTATGAACGACGGGACGGCGGCGAAAGTCGAAGTGGTATGAATCCTGGGGTCGGAGGTTCGAATCCTCTCGTGGACGCCATTTTCCTGCAAAATACGATGTAAAACCAAGAAATTACCAACAAGTCTACCTGATCTCACCCGTTGGGAGCCCCATTCACAAACCCGTGAAAACACGCATATTGGCATTGGATTATCCTCCAGGCGGCCCAACATTCACCTGCGTGTGACTGTTCCCTGCAGACCTGTTTTACGATTCCAATGCGAATGAAGGAGATTAGATGAGCAACCAATGTGGCCCCTACGTACAGATGGGTACGCTTGCAGAGCAGATGGCCGGCAGATACCAGATGGACGCCAACCTCGCATTGGACTCACACCTGTCGCATTACATGGATGAGGTCGCGGTCAATGTTGCCGCTGACAGTTTCGACCACGTCGGTTTCATGAACAATATCCGCGACCGACTGAAGCTAACGCTGGCCTCGACGATCAGCCCAAGGCGCCGAGAATTTCTGGACGCCGTCGTTGTCGCGCTTCAGGAAAGGATCGATCGCTATCCACTTGGCCGTTAGGCGAGGCACCTCGGGATGGCGCAGACGACGGCGACTTTTGAGTTCTGTCGCGCCTGACTGGTTTTATCCAAAATTAATTATGCCAGAAAACAAAAAATCAAATCTTCACCCGTAATTTCCAAGCCGGGTAAAGATTTGGGGGCACGTGTGCGAAATTTCTGGCGCGACAAATCCGGCAACTTCGGAATTCTTTCTGCATTATTGATCGTGCCGCTTTTTGGGGCGGCCGGCGTTGCTCTCGACGTTGCGGACGCAATGTCTGTGAAGGAGGAAATCCAGCGAGCAGCCGATTCGGCGGTGCTCGCGGCTGTAGCCGACCTATCGGCGAGCGTCCAGGCGGCAAAAAGCATGCAGTCCGATGGTGCAATCAGTGTGGGAGAGACGGAAGCGCGCGCGTTCTTCGATGCCAATGCCGCTCAGTCGATGGCGTACAGGATAAATGCCGTCGATATTTCCGTGACAAAAAAAGGCAACGTCGTCGAATCGACGCTGAGCTTCAAGGCGACGATCAATACGACACTCTCGAAAGTTCTCGGCAAAGACATTTTGACAGTCGGCGGCTATGCCTCGGCCAGATATGAGACCGAGACGTTCAGTGACTTTTATCTTCTTCTCGACAACACACCTTCCATGGGTGTCGGGGCGACACCCGCCGATGTCTCAAAACTCGTTGCCAATACCAGCGACAAATGCGCATTCGCTTGCCACATTGTCAAAGACGGCGTGGCCGATAAAAACAGCTATTACTACAAGGCAAAATCGCTTGGCGTCACAACGCGCATCAATGTCGTGGCAAAAGCGACCGCCAGCCTGATGGATACCGCAATGTCAACGCGGAAGAACAGCAATCAGTACCGCATGTCCGTCTACACCTTCGGTGAAAAGGCAGAGGATACGAAATTGCTCGAAGTCGTTCCGCTGACCTCAGACCTGACCTCGGCAAAGAAGAAGGCAGGCGAGATTGATCTGATGTCCATCCCATACCAGGGATACAATAACGACCAGCAGACCGACTTCGACCGCGCTCTGACCCAAATTTCCGACAAGATTGGCAAACCTGGAAACGGCTCAAGTTCAGCGAGCCCTGACAAGGTTGTGTTCTTCGTTTCTGACGGCGTCGGCGACAGCTACAAGCCATCGACCTGCACAAAGAAGACTACGGGCGGCCGTTGTCAGGAGCCGATCGATATAAAACTCTGTACCAAACTGAAGGAAAAGGGCTTCCGGATTGCCGTGCTTTACACCACGTATCTGCCCCTGCCGACGAACTCCTGGTACAATTCCTGGATCAAGCCTTTTCAAAGCGAAATCAGCACACGAATGCAGGACTGTGCTTCGCCAGGCCTGTTTTTTGAAGTCAGCCCGACCGAGGGCATCAGTGAGGCGATGTCCGCGCTGTTTCGACGTGTCATCACCTCTCCCCGTTTGACGGGCTGATGATAGTCTGGACCAACAAAACGTTAAGCCGGTCCATAGAGTTTTAAATGTATATTAATGCCAATTGAAGGACCTGCAGTCTTCTGTCGTCCGTCGTGTTGGCTTTATTCCCATACAATTGCAGATTTCATTTCGACGGCATGAATGGCGTCTGGGATATGATTCACTCGCAATGCGTGGGCTTGGTTCGGAATGCTTGCTTTTATCGTAAAGCTTTGCAGCAGCGCTCATTTCCGTATGCAGGGCAAAAGCAACCTGCGAACAAGGACCTTCGTGGGAACGGCAGAGCGCCGCAAACGAAACGCCAGGCAGAGACTGGCGATCATGATCGCCGGCTTTGCCGTCATGTACATCGTTGTTGGCGCGCGGCTTGTCCAATACGGTATGACCGAGCCCGCGATCATGGGCTCCATCAATTTCAACGCCAACTCTGTCGCCTCTCGTCCGGATATTCTGGATCGAAACGGCGAACTCCTGGCAACCGATATCAACACTGTATCGCTCTATGCCGAGCCCCGCAGAATTGTCGACGCGGATGAAGTTGTCGAGAAACTTGCAACCGTCCTTCCCAATCTGGATTGGCGCGATACGCACCGGAAACTTCAATCCGGAACCGGTTTTCAGTGGCTTCGGCGGCAACTTACACCACGGCAGCAGTCCGATATTCTTTCCCTTGGCATTCCAGGTATCGGCTTTCGACCTGAAAAACGCCGCTTCTATCCCGGCGGAACAACCGCATCGCATATTGTCGGCCACGTCAATATCGACAATCTCGGCCTTGCAGGAATGGAACGATATATTGACCAGCAAGGCTATGCCGACCTTCGAGCCGCTGGCCTTACGAATGACACCCGCCTGGAACCCGTCCAGCTTTCGATCGACATCCGCGCCCAGCATATCCTGCGTGAAGTGGTGGCCCGATCGATGAAGGAATATGAGGCGGAAGCGGCCGGCGCTGTCATCCTTGACGCCGAGACGGGCGAGGTCATCGCCATGGCATCGGTTCCAGACTACGATCCGAACGAGCCTTCACGAACCCTTGGCGACGGAAGCGTCGACAAAGAGTACGAAAAGGGCTGGTTCAACCGGATGAGCAACGCGACCTTCGAGATGGGCTCGACCTTCAAGAGCTTTACGCTGGCCATGGGGCTCGATGCCGGACATATCACCCTGAACTCTGTCGTTGACGCCACTCGCCCCATCCGCATGGGCGGCTTCACGATTCGGGATTTCAAGGGGAGGAACAGGCCACTCTCGATCCCAGAGGTCTTTCAGTATTCATCCAACATCGGAACCGCAGCCGTTGCCGACAAAGTCGGAATTGAAGGGCATCAGGAGTTCTTAACCCGGCTAGGACTTCTCTCCAGAATGGAAACCGAAATGCCGGGCGTGGCGACCCCAACCCAGCCGCGCACGTGGAAAAAGATCAATTCAGTTACGATTTCCTTCGGCCATGGTGTTGCGACAACGCCGCTACAAACCGCAGTCGCGGCGGCTGCCCTCATCAACGGCGGCAACCTCATCAATCCGACATTCCTGCCACGCTCCAGAGACGATGCAGCCCTCATATCGCGCGCTGTCATCAAAGAGAAAACCAGTGCCGATATGCGTTTCCTCTATAATTGGAATGGCGTGAAAGGGTCCGGCCGCGCAGCGCAGGTAGAAGGATTTCACGTCGGCGGAAAAACCGGTACGGCCGATAAGGTTATCAACGGGCGTTATGCCAAGGACATCAACTTCAACGCCTTCGTAGCGGGGTTTCCAATGGAGAAACCGAAATATGTCGTGCTGACGATTATCGATGCGCCCAAGACTGGTGTAAATGGTGGCCGAACGGCGGCATCCACGGCCGCACCGATGACAAAAGAAATCATAACCCGTACGGCGGGCCTGCTGGGAGTGAAACCCAGTTTCGGACTTGACGATCAGCCGCAGCTGCTCGTCGACTACTAGGCATAAATGCCGCTATTCGACAAAGATACGCACGCTTGATGCACGGCCATCGGCGTCAATCACCGTCAGTGTTGAAAAACCCTGGCCTTCGGGCTGCCATTCACTGCTACGGCGATGCGACGCATCCGGCAGAGGCCTGCCATTGGCAAGCCAGCGGAACGGCGCCCGTCCACCCTGTAGTTTCAGAACCAGCGGTGAAATGCCCGACTGACCTGAGAGCTCCACCCGCGCGCCTTCTGGCGGATAGACGATGCGAGGAGCCGTTTCGCGTCGAGAAGCCGATAGCAGGCCACTTGCCGTAACCGCAAAGCGGCGTTGATTGGCGGGAAGTTCACCGTGTGCGATACGCGCAACACCTGCCGGAGCCGCAGGCATAGGTGTCACCGGCAACCCCGACTTTTCAAATGCGTCAAAGAGGATCGGCGCTGCCGTGGCGTAACCGGCAATGCCGGGGACGGCACCGTTATCTGCACGCCCGATCCACACGCCGATGGCGTGGCGACCGTCATAACCAACCGACCAAGCATCTCTGTAACCGTAGCTCGTCCCCGTCTTGTAGGCGATGCCACGCTGTTTCATGCCAAGCGGGGGCAAAACGCCTGAGAGAATATCCGAAACGTTCCAGAGTGCCGTGCTTGAGAACAGCGGATCACTTTCCATAATCTCTGGCATGCCACGAATGGCGTCACCCAGCCGGACCGGATTTCCACGATTGGCAAGCGCAGCATAAAGCTGGGTGAGATCGACTAGCGAAATCCCCGCTCCGCCCAGAGCAATGGCGAGGCCCGGCGCCTCATTGGGCGGCAGTACAAGCTTCACGTCGGCGCGACGGAACCGCACCATCAGCGCCGAGGGGCTGGTTGCATCCAGCAGCTTCACAGCAGGAACGTTGAGTGAGAGTTGCAGCGCCTGCCGAATGCTGACATCGCCCTGGTATTGCATATCGAAGTTTCGCGGACGGTAGCCGGAGAAATCCGAGGGGCGATCCTCGATGATGGTCTCCTGCGCAACCAGCCCATTTTCGAAGGCAAGCCCGTAGATGAAGGGTTTGAGGGTCGAACCGGGAGAGCGCACCGCGCGGCTCATCTCCACAAAACCACGTCGCGCGGTGTCGAGGTAATCCGATGAACCGACCTCTGCAATGATCTCGCCACTAAGGCTATCGGCCATGACGATGGCGACTGACACATGGCTCCCAAGTTTTTCCGCAGCGTGGCGCGCAATGGTTTCAAATTCCCGCTGGATGGGAAGCGATAACGTGGAATGCGCCTCGCCCTTCCCGGCGAACTTCGCCTTGGCGAAGGCGGCCATGTGGGGGGCATAGGCCGGCAACTCCTGCCTTCTGGACGGCACCGAGGACAGCGCGGCACGGTCCGCCTCTCCCTCGCCGACGACGTTTGCAACAGCAACGCGCTGCAAGACCCGCTCTCTCGCCTCCTTGGCAGCAGCCGGAAAGCGGTCCGGTCTGCGTTTTTCCGGCAATTGCGGCAGCGCCACCAACAATGCCGCCTCGGCGCTATCCAGCCGCTTTGGCTCCTTTCCAAACCAGGCAAGGCTTGCCGCACGCACACCTTCCAGATTACCGCCATAGGGCGCAATGTTGAGGTAGAGGTCGAGAATGTCCGCTTTGCTCAAGCGTCTTTCGATCTGCAGGGCGCGCAAAACCTGTCGGAACTTCGCCGAGAACGATCTGTCGGCGCGGGGTTCAATCAGCCGCGCGACCTGCATCGACAGTGTCGACGCACCGGAGACGATACGCCCGTTGGTAACAAGTTGGGACGCCGCGCGCAGCAGCGCCCAGGGATCGATACCATGATGCTCGTAAAAGCGCTGATCCTCATAAGCCACCAGCATTCGGAGAAACTGCGGATCGACCTCCCTCGCCGTCGTCTTGAGCCGCCATCGTCCTTCCGTCGTTGCAAAGGCTCGCAACAACCGCCCGTCCCGGTCCAGGACTTCGAAGGAGCGTTGCGCAGCAGCATCCAGCGGAGGCGGATAGGCCTTGTCAAGCGTATCTATGCCAAAGACCGCGCCGCCGAGAAGCAGCGCGGCCGAGGAAATACTGACAATAACAGCCCTTGCGCGCCTCATGGTGTCGCCGAACGCACCTCCATGCGACCTGTTGCCGTGCGAGCGGCAAATTGCGGGCGATACATGTCCTCTACCGTCGCGGCAGGGTGATCGTAGGTGCCCGGAGTTACGGCGCGCACGACATAGGCCAGTGTGATCTCCGAACTGTCGCCAGCGGTTCGGTCGAAGGCCGCCACGAAGCGATCGTAGCGGAACTCCGTATGGGCAGCCTCGGTTTCGGGCAGCCAGTCGAAATTCGAAAGCGCTGCCGAATTGACGAGGCTCGGGTTGTCGATCTCGAAGCCCGATGGCAACAGGTCAGTCACAAGGAGACGGGACTGCCAATCGTTTTGCGGCGCGACATTCAAAACCACGACATAACGTTCGTTCTGCACGACCTCGCTCGGGTTCACCTCTTCGCCGTCCATCGAATAATAGGTGCGGTTGATCGTGAAACCGTCGCCCCCAGCAGCCAGAGGCTGAGCAGGCGGCGCCACCGTGGTCACGACCGCCGTTACAGGATCAGGCGAAGCGTTGGAGATTTTCAGTGGTGTGCCGAGAAGCTCATCGCCGCTCATGCGTTTACCGAAACCGCCCGTCTGCAAATCCCCATTCACATCAATGCGGATGTCCTTGTCCTCACCCTTCACGGCACGAGCGGCAAGCAGCATCCAGGCCTGTTCCTGCGTGCTGGTATAGGGTTTCTTTTCCCATTCTTTCGATACGGCACCGGCAAGTTGCGGCACGACAGCGGGAACGGGGCGGCTTTCCGCAGCCAGCGCCAACGACGCTGCACCGTCACGCAACGGTGAGCCATAGTCAGCACGGGCAAAGCTGACATTGGTGACACGGCTCGCCATATCCAGCGATGCACCAAAGATGCTCTTGGACCGGGCCGCATCGCCATAGAGCGACAGTGCTGCCGCGATCTGGGCTTTTGAGAGCGGCGTCGGGAAATCTGCAAGCGCCGTATCGGCATAATATCTGAGATCGTTGATAGCAGCCTTGCGGTTACGTGCCAGCACGTAGAGCGAATAGGCAATCTCGTTGCCGCGATCCTTGACATTGCTGTCATAGGAAAGGCCATTCTGCAGATTGCTGAGCGCCTGGACCATGGCCTGTTCCGGAACGTCATAACCTTGTTCGCGGGCACGCGTCAGGAAATCGCTGACATAAGAGTCAAGCCACAGGTCGCCGTATCCGGGTGACCAAAGGCCGAAGCTGCCGGAACTCGACTGGAACGACAGAACGCGGTAGATCGCCTCCTGGACGCGCTTGCGCATCTCCGGATCTTCGGCAATCCCACTGTCTTTCGTCAACTCGGAGAGATAAAGCAGCGGCAGGGCACGGCTGGTGGTCTGTTCGGCGCAGCCATAGGGATATTTGTCCAGCATCATCACCAGAGCCGGAATATCGAAAGCGGGTGAACGCGTCACATTGACCGCAACGGACGCACCAAGCAGCATGCTGTCAGCCAACAGGTCACCGTTGATCGTCAAGCTGCTATTGGGGGCAATCCGTATTTCACGGCGCGTCGTGACAGGCAGAACCGCTGGACGCACCGGAATGGTCAACGCCTGCTCCAATGCGACACCGCTGTTGTTCGAGACCTTGATGGTGATCGCGCCGTTCCCCGGCAATTCACCCGTCAGCGGAACGGTCAGCGAGGTCTTACCGCCCTTATCGAGTGACAGCACCTGCGAAACCTCGCCTTGATCAACGGTGAGCGCCGTATTGCTGGTAACATCGAGCCGGTAGTCGCCAGCCCCGCCATCGGTGTTAGCGATATCGAGCCTTAATTGCGACTGATCACCCGGGGCAAGAAACTTCGGCGCGCTGGCAGTGACCACCACAGGATCACGGATCACCGCATCGGAGACCGCATGGCCCACCCCGTCCTTCGTCCAGGCAACCGCCATTATGCGAGCTGTTCCGTTGAACTGGGGTATATCGAAGCTGATAGTTGCCTTGCCATCCGCATCGAGTGCGACGGGACCTGCAAAAAAGGCGACCAGCTTTTCAGTGGGTGGGCTACCCTGCAACGCCACCTGCCCGCCGTCACCACCTGTGCGAAGCCGGCCTGTTGCGCCGAGTGAACCGTCGATCAGACGCCCATAGAGATCGCGTATTTCCAAACCGAGACGCCGCTGGCCAAAGTACCAGTCATCCGGCTTTGGTGGCTCGTAACGCGTAAGATTCAAAATACCGACATCAACTGCAGCTACGGTGATGTAGGCCTGTTCGCCGATACCAGCCCCCGTTACCGTCACAGGTATTTCAAGCGGCTGGCGCGGCAGCGTTTGTTTGGCAGCACCAAGCGACACATTCAGCTTGCGTTCGGCGGGATCAACGCCAAGCCATTTGATACCGATGGCACGCATCGGCATACGGCTTTCCTGCGCATCTCCTGGACGGAACAACGTCGCCGTCACATAGGCGCCTGCACCCCACGCCTCGGTAACCGGAAGTTCGATCTCACCGCCACCTTCACCGATCTCGACATTCTGTACGGCGATCAGCTTCTCGGAACCTGCCGTTATCATGACCTCGCCCGCAAAACGGGGAGACACCCTGAGCTTGGCGGTGTCGCCAATCTTATAGCTTGCCTTGTCGAGCGCAATTTCAAGAGCGTCCGGCGTTTCCGTAGAGCTTGCCTCAACATAGAAACCGGCATCAAATTCAACGCTGGAGACTGGCGCGGCGGCACCAGTGCCCTCAACTTCTAGCCTGTAGCGGCCCCAGGTCACCGGCACGGAAATTTCACCCCCGTCAGCCGAGAGGGAAAGGTTTCCGGTTTCCATCTGTTTGGTAAACTCCACCGGCTCATACCGCCAGGAGTTGCCCTGACGATACCACTGGTAGTTTCGCTCAACCTTGATGAGCTTCCAGTTGAGCCCACTCATGGCCTGCTTTACGCCGTCTGCGGAGACCCCAATGACATGGAAGCGACCAATGGAATTCTGTGCCAGATCACCGGAAAACTGCGGCTTGATGCCGATCATCGCGCCCTCACCCTTGATCGGCAGCGACAACGAGCGTTCCACAGCGCGCCCACCTGCTTCCTGCATGCGCACCGTGATGTTGGCGGACAGCATTTGCGTGGTCGACGGCAGGTCCGTCAGATTGACGTTGAAACTTGCCTTACCCTCCTCGTCCAGAGCCGGCAGATCCGCGAGAGTTGTCCGGTTTTCTTCTTCGGTTTCTTCGTCAGCAAGACCAAAGACGTACCCTTCGAACGCGGAATTGCTCCGTGTTGGTTTGATGCCGACTTCGCCTTCAAGCGTCAGGCCGGCCGCCGGCGCTCCGTAAAGATAACGGCCATCCACATCGATTGCGGCATCTTGTGCCGGAACGATCTCCTTCACCTTGCTTGAAAGATCGAACTCCGTACGATCCGGCACGAAATCGTCGACGAGGAAACTCTTTTCACTGATTGCAGCCGTTTTCGGATCGGTGTGAATGCGCAACGTCCAGGTGCCGCGCATGGCATTTTCCTGCAGAGGCAGATCCACCGCATAACCGCCAAGTGTCTTTCCGTCGCTGACGAAGCGCCGGTCTTCCACGCCATCAGGGCGAGAGAAGATGAAGGTGAGCGGCAGGTTCTCGATTGCCTTGCCATCCACGTCCCGCGCCAGTGCAGCGGAATGCACCGTTTCTCCTGCCCGGTAGATGCCGCGTTCCGTCCAGGAAAACACGTCGATCGCACCGGGAGCAGCCCGACCGGTGACACCTCTGTCGGAAAGATCAAAGCCGGCCCGTGTCATATCCAGGAAGACATAATCCTTGTCGCCATTGCGCGCGGTCAGAATTGCCGGTGCTTGAGCCGCCGAACCGCGCATCAGTCCGGCCGAAAAGGTAGCTCTACCATCGCCATCGGTTTTTGCAGTTCCAAGAACTTCGTTGTTCTTCGCCAACAATTGCAGGTCGACATCTGCCAATGGTTTTGCGGTACCAAGTGAGCGGACGAAAACGTTAAGACCGTCCGTTCCGGCATAGGTCGTGATGCCGGTGTCGGAAACCAGGAACCATTGGGTGGCGCGCGAATCCCAATCTTCAGGCTGTGTGCCGGGCGGCGTCGCCGTCAGCACGTAGATTCCGGCCTTACGCTCGGGAAGCGCCTCATCCACCGGAAAGCTGGTAATGACGTCCTTGTTGAGGTCTGGCTGAATTTCGATTGCACCTTGCCAGACCAGTTCACCGATTTCATTTTCGATACGACCGGCATTATAGCCATCCATCTGCGTCAGGAACTGAGAGTTCGCCAGAAGCGCCGTGATGTTGCGATCGCCAATGCGGTAAAGTTTCAAGTCCGCCGTGTCTGCATTGACGGAAACGATCGGGATGCCGCGCCGGGCCGAGCCGGGCAGCACGAAATTCTCTCCGGTAAAACGTACGCTCGCAGCACGATCTCTGACATAAACATCCAGATCAACCTGCTTTTCGAGCGGCTCATCGACCGATGACGGCAGACCAGCGCGAAACGCGATTTTGTAGCGTTGGCCATGTGTCAGACCCTCGACACAAATCTCGCTGTTTTTCGCGTCGATTGCCTTGGGGGCGGCGCCGTCCAGTGTCACGAAGGAGGAGTAATCAACACCGTTCTTGACGAGCGGTTCGGAAAACTGCGCGCAGGCGCGTGGGCTGACACTGTCCGTATCCACCGTGTTGCCGATGATGCGGAAGCCCTGCCGGCTGCGCAGATCGGCATAAGCAGCTTCTGTTTCAGCCGTATCGACGAGCGCAAGGCTTGCCTTGTAGGCGTTCAGGGCGGCCCGGTAACTTTGCGTTCTCTCGAAAGCCTGCGCCAGACGATTGAGCGCTTCTGTTCTGGCGCTGACGGTGCGGCTCAATTGGTAAGCATTGAGCGCGGCCGAGGCAGCCTGACCGGCAATCGAATAATTATCTGTCACCTGCGCGGCAGCGCCGGCAAGCTCAGCCCAGAGCGCTCCATCATCGGGGGCGAGCGCAAGCGCCGATTTATAGGTTTCGACCGCCTCCGGAATGGTGCCGGCGGCCGCCTGCTGCCTCGCCGTTTCCAGAAGGCCTTCGAGCCCCTGCTCGTCGCTTGCTTCCAGACCCGCTTTCAGCTTGCGCGCTTCCTGCTGGAGGCTTTCTGAAATGAACGACAGACGCTGCGGTGCGCCAATATCCGGTTCAGCAACGGTTTCTACCACCTTGCCCGCCACAGCGCCCGGAAATGCGTTAAGCTGATTGAAATCCGATTTCAGGAAGCACCATTTCACCTTCGGATTGTAGGTAAATGCCTTGCAGGCCGCATCGCCCACGCAAATCTCACCGCATTGCTCCAGCGAGACATTCTGCTCGGTGCGCAAATCGAAACCGAAATAATCGCCATTCTTGGTTGTGACGATCTTTCGCGATGGCTCTGCCGCCAAGCCTGGAAGAATGGTGGAAACCGTTGCCAGAACAACGACAGAAGCCCGAACGATAGCACGCAGCGACATCAGTTTTCTCCCCCGTACAGATGCTGGCCGGACTCTGGCCAAATCCACGCACAGTTGTCAACGCGTCATCGCCAATTTGCGGCATGACTGCGCCGAACGGGGTAAACGGAAAATCAGTCTTCTATTTTGCGGGCTTCCGAAATCAGCATGATCGGCACACCATCGCGAATGGGATAGGCCAGTCTGGCACTTTCCGAGACAAGTTCGTTGCGGGAACGGTCATAGGACAAGCCGCCTTTGGTCAAAGGACAAACCAGAAGCTCCAGCAGCTTCGGGTCGACATTGCTCATCCTGTCGTCCATCAGCCCGCTCCTGCCCTATTGCAAAATATTGCCGTTCTCGCCGCCACCTTGAGCGAGAAGAATCTCTGTAATTGCAATGAGTGTCTCAGCCCGTGTCTTCAAATCAGGAGCTTCCAGAAGCGCCTGTTTTTCTGCGGGGCCGAAAGGTGACATCATCGAAAGGGAGTTGACGAGCACGCGATTGCCCGCGCGCTCCACGCTTTCCCAGTCTGCTTCAAGCTGATTGGCATCAAGAAAGGCGCGGAAAACGCGCAACAGGTTGTTACGATCCACAGCATCTTCGTCGTAGTCACCGGAAAGATCGGCAATGAATGGTGCATGCACAAAGCTGCGGTATGGCTTTCCCGCCGCATCCACTTCCTTGAGCAGACGGAAACGGCAAACACCCGTAAGCGAAATCAGATAACGGCCGTCGCCGGTTTCGGAAAATGAAGTGATACGACCAAGACAACCCACGGAACTCAGCGCTCCACCCTCGGTGCCTGTATCGATTGCGTGAAGTGCGGGCTGAACCATGCCAATGAGGCGATCACTCGCCAGTGCCCGGTCGATCATCGCCAGATATCGAGGTTCGAAGATATTCAGCGGAAGATGCCCTTCCGGCAGGAGAAGCGCTCCCGGCAGGGGGAAAACCGGGACTGTTTCCGGCAGATCGTCGCTCTTCACATATCTCGCATTTCCGATATGCATGGGAATGAACCCTCTATTTTCCGGAGTACCGGTCGATCCCGATGGTATCGACCGGTCATCTCCACATTACGAAAACAGGATCGCCGAAAGCTTCCTGCGTCCGGCCACCGTCGCAGGGTCTTTGAAGCCCCAGGCCTCGAAAAACTCCAGCAGTTGCCGACGCGCGCCGTCTTCATCGAATTCGCGGTCCTTGCGCATGATGTAGAGCAGATGGTCGGCTGCTTCATCACGCTTGCCTTGAACGTTCAGAACCTTGGCAAGTTTCATTCGGGATTCGTGATGATCCGGATTTGTTGCCAGATCGCGCTCGAGGGCCGTCGCATCGCCGAGTTTACGGGCTTCCTCATATTGAGCGATCTTCTTGGCAACGAGCTGGATGCCCGCATCTTCAGACAATTCTGGCGGCAGCGAAGACACAAGCTCGCCAGCCCTTTCGTATTCTCCAACGGCGATCATGCACTCGGCGATACCTGCAATCGCGGCTGCATTGTCCGGGTCAGCCTGCATGACCGCACCGAACAGCTGTGCTGCGCCTTCGTGATCGCCATCCGCCACAAGCTGTTTTGCTTCGGCCAGCACAGCTTCGATCTGGGCTTTCGGATCACCTGCATCGGGACCAGCAATCTTGTCGATAAACTGACGGATCTGGCTTTCGGGAACAGCGCCCATGAAACCATCAACCGGGCGACCATCAGCAAAGGCGACGATGGCCGGGATTGACTGGATGCCAAGCTGGCCGGGAATTGAGGGATGATCGTCGATATTCAGCTTTACCAGCTTCACGCGACCATTGGCTTCGTTGATGACCTTTTCCAGAACCGGCGTCAGCTGTTTGCATGGGCCGCACCACGGCGCCCAGAAATCCACCAGCACCGGCTGATTGCGCGATTCCTCAAGAACATCCTTGGAGAAAGCGGCGGTCGTCGTATCCTTGATGTGGCCGGAGGCAGCGCCATTAAGCTCCCCGCCGAATTGCGCGGTTGCAGACATCTGCCCGCCGTAGGAACTGCCGTAAGGGTTGTTCGTGCCGCTCATGCCGGTCTCCAATGGTACCTGTCGTTTTCGTCTCTATTAACGCAAAGATCGTATCTCACTCGCTCACTTTCAAGACAAGCGGCGCATGGCCGGTCGCCTCCAGAAAGCGAATAAGGTCCTGCTTGCCAACCGTCGTCGTCGCATTGTTGGACAGCGGGTGACCGTTGATCAGTTCGTTCTCCATAAGAGCGCTGTCGAGCACAAAAGTCACGTCGTTGTTGACGTCATTGATCGCGCCAAAAACGGTGACCGATCCAGGAACGACGCCAAGATACTCCAGCATCTTTTCCGGCCTGCCAAAGGAAACGCGGCTTGCCGCACCGATCACTTTGTGAACGCTCTTGAGGTCGACGGAGGCATTTTCTTCCACCGTCAGAACAAAATACTTGTCCTTCTTGTCCTTTACGAACAGGTTCTTGGTATGACCACCGGGGATGAGATCACGCAGCGACTGGGATTCAGCGACGGTAAAAACCGGCTCATGCTGTTTCGTGCTGTGTGAGATGCCAAGCTTGTCCAGAAGCTTGAAGAGTTCATCCGCCGTCTTGGGAGAAATTTCCGTCATATCCCGCACCTGTCGCTCTCGATTCTCGGACCATTGTCTTTCTGAATAAGCACGCTGGCTACCGCTGGCAACGGGCGGAAATCCTGCCGCGATGAAAAAATCCAGCCATTTCCGCTACTTGTCGAATTTTCGCGGGTTTTGTTCGTATTTTTGTCATTTCCCTGTTGCATTCCAAAATCGATTGAGCGATATAGCGCCCGTCGCCGCAACACTGGTGACCCACGGTTCAGCTTACTACCCCGAACCGTTGGCTTATGAGCGGGTGTAGCTCAGGGGTAGAGCACAACCTTGCCAAGGTTGGGGTCGAGGGTTCAAATCCCTTCGCCCGCTCCAAATTCTCCTAGATCGTTGATGACATTGAGAATTTTGGTCGCCTTAGCGACTGGGAATCTTTCATTCTCCTTCCGTTGACCGCTGTAAAGCTTACAGCAAAGCACCTTAAAGTCTTGCACGTACCGATCTGGAGTTTGGGGCGGCAGTATCGGGTCCCGCTAACAGCCGTTTCACATTTGCACAAACCCAGCCACCTCTTCCCCAAGAGAATACCGCCTATACCCTCGCATAGCTGGAACAAACATGGCCCAATGCCGTTTAATGTGGTTGTTTCACCACCCTGGGGGTCGCAATGTTCGCAAACAGCAAATCCATATTTCTGGCAGCCGCATTCCTCGCCATATCAATACCGACAATGTCTTCTGCCGCCGACATGATCCAATACGGCCAAGATCGCGCGCCATCGCAGAAGACATACTACCGCTCGTCTTATGTCACGCAGCGCGAGACCTGCAGCAACAATATCGTCTCCTACCGCGCCCCGTACGAACGACACACGGAGCTGGTTACGCTTTGCCACCCGCCGCTTACATGGAATTTAGGACCATCATCAGCGACAACATGGTCGCCATGATCTTGCCATAATTGCTTTAGTGTGTTTACGTGCGCCCGCCCTTGTGGGAGGGGCAGAGGTTGAGACCCGTCGGCTGCAACATTGCGGAAGGCGGGTTTCCCTTTTTTGGGCAGTAGAAAACTGCACGCGGGACACCAGCGGCAGGTAATGCTAATCGTCGATTTGAAATAAATGAGAAGTGGTAGCGGGAGAGGGACTTGAACCCCCGACACGCGGATTATGATTCCGCTGCTCTAACCACCTGAGCTACCCCGCCACAGAGGGAAATGACTGTCTTGTGACCGCCGTTCCGTCAGGATGAGCGGCTTATAAGGCGCCGCTCCCCAAAGTGTCAAGCGCAAGATGCGCAAAAAGTTCGCTTTCTGCACAGGAGCAAAAAAGCGAACGGTTTCAGGCTGCAACCTGATTTTCGAGGAGCGCCTTAAGAGAGGCTTCTGCATCGGCTGACCGTTCAGAGCGCTCAATGAAACCGCCGCCAAAGACGCGTGCGTCCGGTCCTGGCGCAGAATAAAGCACGCAAGCCTGTCCGGGCGCGACACCGGCTTCGCCGGTCATCAGATCGACGTAGACACCCTTCTCATCCGCATGCAGCACGGCTTCTGTCGGTGGCCGTGTGGAGCGAACCTTGGCGAAGCAGGAGAAGCCAGACTGCGCATCGCTTTCCAGCGCGCCATCACCCAGCCAGTTGACATCACGCAGATAAACCCGGTGCGTTTCCAGCGCCTCACGTGGCCCCACGATCACCCGTCGCCCGCGTGCATCGAGATGAACGACATAGAGCGGCTCACCGGTTGCGACGCCGATACCGCGGCGCTGACCGATCGTATAATGCACGATGCCGTCGTGGCGGCCGAGTACGCGACCGTCGAGATGAACGATATCGCCTACCAGCGCCGCATTCGGCTTCAGCTTGTTGATGATATCAGTGTATTTGCCTTGCGGCACAAAACAGATGTCCTGGCTATCGGCCTTCTTGGCGACCACCAGCCCCATATCTTCGGCAAGCTCGCGTGTTTCAGCCTTGGAAAGACCACCGAGCGGGAAGCGCAGATAATCGATCTGCTCCTGCGTGGTCGCAAACAGAAACCAGCTCTGGTCGCGATCGCTATCGATTGGCCGGTAAAGCGCGCGACGATCTGGATGACCCGGAACAGGGTTACGGCGCGAACGGATGTAATGGCCGGTTGCCAGTGCATCGGCTCCAAGTTCCTTGGCAGTGGCCAGCAGATCTGCAAACTTTACAGTCTGATTGCAGGCAACGCAGGGGATCGGCGTTTCGCCCATCGCATAGGCTTCAGCGAAGGGATTGATAACCGTTTCGCGGAAGCGTGCTTCGTAATCCAGCACATAATGGGGAATACCCAGCGTTTCGCAAACGCGGCGCGCATCATCGATGTCCTGCCCTGCACAACAGGAGCCAGCACGATGTACGGCTGCACCATGGTCATAGAGCTGAAGCGTGATCCCGAGGACATCATAGCCCTCACGCTTGAGGATACCGGCAACAACGGATGAATCCACGCCGCCAGACATGGCGACGACAATCCGGGTGTCTTCCGGCTTCTTGTCAAAATCGAGCGTGTTCAAGTTTTTTCCAATCGTCAGTCATACCGGGGGTCAAGGCCCCGCCGCCTGTCGTTTCATCCGGTACGATATGGTTTTTCGAGGATATCATCCATCCCCATTTCGCCGGATTTTCAGCGCTGCATATAGAAAGAATTGCTTTCACACGCAAGTACAGGGCGGCAAAGCCGCCCTGCGCTAAAGGAAGATCACGATAAAGGGCTATCAGGCACCAGCAGTCTTCTGACCGTCGCCGATCCACTTGTCACGCTCGCGCCAGAGCGCAGGCAACGCCAGAAGCGCAATACCCGTAAGGGCGATCATCGTCTTTTCGATCTGACCAAGCTCTGCCGTGCGGCCATCGACATAGTAAATGCCGTAGACGATAGCGACATGCCAGACATAGACCTGAAGCGAATGACGGCCCAGAAGCTGCAGGAACTTGAGCGACAGCACCCAGATGACGCCATTGGCAATCGAGCGCACCAGCGGACGGTGATGATGCGGGCCGGCAATAATCAACCATGTCAGGCCAACGCCGACAGCAAGGAAGTTGATGAGATAGACCGGGCCGAAGTCCGCACGGATTTCCATGGAGGAGAACTTTCCGAGCATGAATTCCGGCATCAGATTCCAGGCCGTTGCGATACGAAGCGGCATGAAGAACAGGCAGATCACCAGAGCCGCCTTCGGAATCCAGGAGTTCTCGGGCGAGAAGATCTTCTTCCACTGGATGCGGCCCTGTGCAGTCATCGCACCAAGCACCAGCGCCGAATAGAACACAAGCTGCCAGCCCAGCATATTGAAGCTGACGCGAATGCCCTGCTCGTCCGCACCCTTAACAAGCTCATTGAGAGGGGCGGTAACGATCTGCTGAAGGCCAAGCTGTCCTGCCATCCAGACCAGCAACGAACCGGCAATAACGTAGGCCCACTTGCCATCCAGGCAAAGCTTCACGAGGACAGGCGCAAAAATCATGTAGACGATATATTGCGGCAGAATGTCCATGAATGTCGGCTGGAACAGGAATGTCGCAATCGCAGCAAGACGCAGCGGATCGTCGAACGAGGTCATGCCAAGCCAGTTGTACCAGATGTAAGGTGCGTGCGGGATAACCATTCGGAAGAACAGAACGGCGATCACGAGACCCATCGCGTAGCGATAGAGTTCCATCGCCCGGTTCCAGATCGCCTGCTTTCCGGCGTCATAACCGTACTTCATCATCTTTCTGGCGTAGACCATACCGATCAGCAGGCCAGAGAGGAAAACGAAGCCCTGAGCGTCTTCGACAAACGCAAACTGTCTGTGATTGATTTCAACAAGCCAAAAGCCACCCGCAAAGACAAGGTGGTTTATCAGCATGAAGACGAGAAAATAACCGCGCATCCCGTCGATCAGGTCAAAGCGTTTCATGTCGATAGCTCTCCATACTCGCGGGCCGTGCAGCGCCCGGCCACTCCTTCTCCCCGAGAACCGGGGCTGGATCGTCAACGCTGATTTCTGGCTGTGGTTCCCTCTTGAAAGCGGTTTAAAGCGGGAAGCAGCTCACGTTGGCGTGTGCACCCTCTGGTTATGACCCCGGGACTGAATGCTGGATGAATGAAAGATGGCATTTCCGTGAGAAGGAGGAAGGCCTCCGCGCCATATGCCCAGGCGCATATCGGCGTAATCCCCTGCATAGCAGGCGAAAGGGTCGCGCCAGTCCATCGCCTCCAACACCGATCGGAGCCATGACATTTTTCTGCAAAATTTTGTGAACAGTGATTGCAGAAAGAAAAAAGCCCGGACACCTTTCGGCGTCCGGGCTTTTTTCAACTTCACTGGTCGGCGACGGTCGGCGTCAATTCCAAACGTCGCAATTTCCTCAAGCGGCAGCCTGGATAGCGGCAACCTGCCAGTTATCATTGCCGGCGCGGCGAACGAAGGTCCACATTTCCACCGATTCGGAAGGGTTCTGTTCATCGCCCTCGATGACCTTGCCCGTAGAGCGGTCACGCATCACGTCGATTGCGGAATAGCGCATGGCAACGGTGGCGAAATCCTGGCCTTCTTCATGCCAGGCCTCGGCAACATCGCCTTGTAGCAGCGTAATGTCTCTCACATCATTCTTCACGCCGCTGGTGGCGTTGTCGCTCAGTTCCTCGGCAAGATAAGACATGGCTTCAGGCGTCGTCAGCTTGCGCAGCGTGCCGTAATCCTCAGCAGCATAGGCGGCCTGAACGTCTTCCAGCATTTTCTGGAAGGTCTCGAGATCACCCTGCGTAACGCCAATTTCATCACCTTCCGACATGGCATTTTCGTGCGGGACAGGCTTGGCGGCCGCCGGAGCGGCAGCCGCAGCGGCGCCACCGAAAGAGCCCGTCTTGGAGCCGATCTGCGGAATCTTGAACGAAGAGCCGCCCTGCTGAGCATGATTATTGGCAGAATAGTCAGTGCGTGCCGAGTTATTGCCTGCACCACCAAAGGCTGGCTGACCCTGACGACGCGATGCGAAGAAACGCATGGCCAGCATGACCAGGCCACCAATCAGCAGCACCTGCAACAGCATACCGAAGAAACCGGCCATACCACCGAAGCCACCGCCCATCAGCATACCGAACAGGCCACCCATCAACAGACCGCCCATGAGGCCACCCATCATACCGCCGAACATACCGCGGTTCTGCTGCGGCGCCTGTGCCGTCGCATTGCGGTTAGGCGTCGTCGCACCCGGCTGACCGGACTGCGTGTTTGGCGTCATGCTGCGGTTGATAGGCGCTGCCTGTCCCGGAGCCGTGCTTGTGGATGGCGGCGCGGAATAAGTGCGTGTTCCACGGCTGCCGAGACCACCGCTGGCACGCCGCGCCTCGGCCATATCGACCGCTACGAAAGAAACCGCAATCCCCAACGCGGCGACCGCAAACAAACCCTTAAAGCGCCGAAAGGCAGCAAACATCGTCTTCTCCTGTTGGCCGCCCTCCCATGAGCGGCATGTCATGAAAAGCGATATAGCAACTCAGGATCATCATTTTTAGTCGGAGCCGATAAAATTTTTCGTGATATGCAACCATAGGGATAATCAGCCAGTCAGACGCACCGTCAAAACGGAAAAACCCGGCACAGGGTTTCCCCTGCACCGGGCCTTATTGTCCCCTTGGGAGGAACGATAACGGGATCAGTCGACGTTGAAGCTCAGCGGCTTTGCCTGACGAATCGCCGGGTTGGCACGCAGCTTGTCGAGGACCTCTTCAGAGACCAGACCATCGACGTAGAGCAAGGCGATCGCGTCACCGGCTTCCTTCTCGCGACCGAGCTGGAAGTTGGCGATGTTGACACCGGCCTCACCAAGCGTGGTACCGATGAAGCCGATCATGCCGGGAACGTCAGTGTTGGTGATGTAGATCATGTGCGATCCAACATCGGCATCCATGTTGATGTTCTTGATCTGGATGAAACGCGGCTTGCCGTCCGAGAAGACCGTGCCGGCAACAGAGCGGACTTGGTTTTCGGTCTTGACCGTCAGCTTGATGTAGCCGTCGTAAACGCCGGTCTTGTCGCGCTTGACTTCGGAAAGGATGATGCCCTTTTCCTTGATCATGATCGGCGCGGAAACCATGTTCACGTCGGAAACCTGGCTACGGATGAGGCCCGCCAGAAGCGCGCTCGTCAAAGCCTTGGTGTTCATGTTGGCGGTTGCACCATCATAAACAATCTCGATTTCCTTGGTCGCGCTCTCCTGTACCTGACCGACGAAAGAACCGAGAACATCAGCCAGCCGGATGAACGGCTTCAGACGAGGTGCTTCTTCAGCCGTGATCGACGGCATGTTGATGGCGTTGGAGACGGCACCCTTGACGAGGTAGTCCGACATCTGCTCGGCAACCTGAAGGGCAACATTTTCCTGAGCTTCCGTGGTGGAAGCGCCAAGGTGCGGGGTGCAGACGACGTTCGGCAGACCGAAGAGCGGGCTTTCCGTTGCAGGCTCAACTTCGAAGACGTCGAAGCCAGCACCAGCAACCTGCCCAGACTTGATGGCGTCGGCCAGAGCTGCTTCATCGACCAGACCACCGCGTGCGCAGTTGATGATACGAACGCCCTTCTTGGTCTTTGCAAGGTTTTCGGCGCCGAGAATGCCGCGTGTCTTGTCCGTCATCGGCACGTGCAGCGTAATGAAATCTGCCTGCGCCAGAAGTTCGTCCAGCTCAACCTTGGTAACGCCCATTTCCTGCGCGCGCTCCGGCGAGAGGAAGGGATCGTAGGCGAGAACATGCATCTTCAGACCAAGGGCACGCGAGCAGACGATGGAACCGATGTTGCCGGCACCGATGACGCCGAGCGTCTTGCCGGTGATTTCAACACCCATGAACTTCGACTTTTCCCACTTGCCACCCTGCGTGGAAGCATCCGCAGCAGGGAGCTGGCGGGCAACAGCAAACATCAACGCAATGGCGTGTTCTGCCGTCGTGATGGAGTTACCGAAAGGGGTGTTCATGACGATGATACCGCGGCGCGATGCGGCCGGAATGTCAACATTGTCGACGCCGATACCAGCGCGGCCGATAACCTTGAGGTTGGTCGCAGCTTCGATCAGCTTTTCGGTTGCCTTTGTGGCAGAACGGATGGCCAGGCCATCGTAGTTACCGATGATTTCGGCAAGCTTGTCCTTGTCCTTGCCGAGCTTCGGCTGGAAATCGACTTCGACGCCGCGATCACGGAAAATCTGGACGGCGGTTTCCGACAGTTCATCGGATACGAGTACGCGAGGTGCCATGGCATGGGCTCCTTGGATGAAACGATTGAGATGTGCGAATGGGAAATGCGCGGCCCTGCATCAGCAGGGCCGGTATTCAAATCAGGCAGCAGCCTTGGAAAGCGTTGCCTTCTGCGTTGCAAACGCCCATGCCAGCCAAGGCATGACAGCTTCCATATCGGCGGTTTCGATCGTAGCACCAGCCCAGATACGAAGACCGGACGGCGCATCACGGTAAGCGCCGATATCCAGCGCTACATTTTCTTTTTCGAGAAGGGCAACAACACCCTTGGCGAAAGCAGCTTGCGCATCGGCATCAAGAGTAACGACATCCTTGTCGACGATCTTCAGGCATACCGACGTGTTGGAACGGGTTTCGTCGACAACAGCCAGATTTGCAATCCAGTCGTTTGCAGCAACGAAGTCGTAGATAACCTTGGCATTGGCATCAGCACGCCCAACGAGCGCCTTGAGACCACCGAGATTCTTCGCCCACAACAAGGCATCGATATAATCTTCAACGCAGAGCATCGAAGGGGTATTGATGGTTTCGCCGGTGAAGATGCCTTCAATCAGCTTGCCGCCGGAGACCATGCGGAAAATCTTCGGAAGCGGCCATGCAGGTGCATAGCTCAGAAGACGCTCAACAGCGCGTGGCGACAGAATGATGACGCCATGACCGCCCTCACCGCCCAGAACTTTCTGCCAGGAGAAGGTGACAACGTCGAGTTTGGAGAAATCCATCTCCTGGGCGAATGCGGCAGACGTCGCATCGCAAATCGTCAGACCCTTACGGTCAGCCGGAATGAAATCAGCGTTAGGAACGCGAACGCCAGACGTCGTGCCGTTCCAGGTGAAGACGACATCGCGATCGAAATCGACTTCGCCGAGGTTCGGCAGCAGACCGTAATCAGCCTCGAACTTGCGGACGTCTTTGAGCTTGAGTTGCTTGACGACATCGGTAACCCAGCCAGCGCCGAAGCTTTCCCATGCAAGCATGTCAACGCCGCGTTCGCCGAGCAGAGACCACAGAGCCATTTCAACGGCACCGGTGTCAGATGCGGGAACGATACCGATGCGGTAATCAGCAGGAACGTTCAGAACTTCGCGGGTGAGATCGATGGCCTGCTTCAGCTTGGCTTTGCCAACTTTGGCGCGATGCGAGCGACCGAGCGGCGCATCAGCGAGAGCTTCAAGCGACCAACCGGGGCGCTTCGAGCAGGGACCAGAGGAAAAATGCGTATTGCCCGGACGGAGGTCCGGCTTCACGATATCTGTCATTTGACTATCCTTCCAGATAGGCGCTCTACGTTAGGGTAGAGTGTCCTGACGCTGTTGCTATGCTTCTCACCTGTTCCAGTCAAGCGGAATATGTCGCTGCACAGAAGAATCTTGGCCCATATGCGCCACATGACACGCAGCATACGACCAAAGAAAAACCGCCCGCATCCTGATGGATGTGGACGGTTTCGATGTTTAACAGTCAAGCGTGACGATTACTTGTAGACGGCCGGCTGCAAGGGAATATCGGCCGGCGGAATGTACTGAGCCGTATCGCAGCCATTGAAGACATAGCGACCGCCGACCCGAACTTCGTGTGAATACAAGCCCTTGTCGCGACCTGGGCCGCCATTGTTCTCATAGGCGAACATGTCGCCCTTGTTGATGTGGCGGAACCGGTAGCCCACATCGGCCTTGAGATTGCAGGTGATATCGATGGAAGCACCCGCCATCAGAGCATAAGCAAAACGCCACTTGCCGCGACCACCATGTTCGGTCGTCGGATCGCACCCTAAACCATCGGTGCTGCACGAAGTGTTGCGCAGTTTATCCCACTTGACGTACGAGCCACCGATACCACCACCGACATAAGGCGTGACGCGACCGTACGTGCCGAGATCCACATAGGCGTTGGCCATCAATGTGTAGGCTTTGAGAGAGCTCAGGTCCGCCGAAACACATGGACCTGGAACCGAGCCGCAGCCGCCAGTGGTCGAACCACGGAAATCAGATTTCCCCATGTAGTCGAAAGTCAGATCCGTACGGAAGTAATTGTTGAACTGATAACCAACACCAGCGCCGATAATATAGCTGTCATCCATCTTCGCCGTAGTAAAGTCAGTCAAGTCTCCCGAGGGGCCACCCTGATAATAATGCGCACCACGGAGCTTGTTGAAAGAATAGCCAACATCACCGCGCAGATACCAGCCGCTGGCCTGCGACACCTGCACTTCTGGCGCCTCGATGTAAGCCGGGGCTGGCTCCGCTTGATAAAGATCGGCAGCGATGGCGCTCGTGCCGGTCATCAGGACGGCCAGAAATCCGGCCAGGGCGTTTTTCATGACTTCCACTCCAGAAACGGCATGTGCGCATGGGCAGCAGATGCCAGTGAACTTTTCAGTCATGAACAGTGACGCAAATTGGTTAAGTCACGATTAACCACGATCATTCACCATATTTATTAGCAAATGCGCAAACAAAAAGCCGGCGAGAACGCCCGCTTTCGTGACCGTTTGAACAGGGCGCCTCAGGCGGCTGTGCGTGCGCTCGAAATGACGCCAACGAGATCGTTGACGATCTGCTCGACCTGGGCACTATCATCGCCTTCCGCCATGACGCGGATCAGCGGTTCTGTACCAGATGGGCGAATGACCAGGCGGCCATTCTTCGCAAGAGCATTTTCCGCATCTGCGATTGCCTGCTGAACAACCGGATTTTCCAGTGGTTTGCCACCGGAGATACGGACGTTCTTCAACAATTGCGGTACGGGGTCAAACTTGCGGCAAACCTCGCTGACCGTACGGCCAGAACGCTTGACGCGCGCCAGCACCTGAAGTGCTGCGACAAGGCCGTCCCCCGTCGTACCGTAATCAGACAGTACGATATGGCCAGACTGTTCGCCGCCAACGTTGAAATCATGATTGCGCATGTGCTCAACGACATAGCGGTCGCCAACCTTCGTACGGGCAAGCGTCAGGCCCTTGCCGTCAAGGAAGCGCTCCAGTCCCAGGTTCGACATGACTGTCGCCACGATACCACCGCCGCGCAACAGATTGTCGGCGGCCCAGCTGTCAGCAATCGTTGCCATCAACTGATCCCCATCGACAATCTCGCCGCGCTCATCAACGATGATGACACGGTCCGCATCGCCATCGAGCGCGATGCCGATATCGGCCCGAACTTCATGGACCTTCTTCTGAAGAGCTTCAGGATGGGTAGAGCCGCATTCCAGATTGATGTTGACGCCGTTAGGCTCGTTGCCGATGGTCACGACTTCCGCACCAAGCTCCCACAGCGCCGCAGGAGCGACCTTGTAGGCAGCGCCATTGGCGCAATCGATGGCAATCCGCAAACCGTTCAGCGTCACATCGCGCGGCAGGGTGCGCTTCACAAACTCGATGTAGCGATAAATGTCGCCATCAACGCGCTTGGCGCGGCCGATCTCACTCGGCTTGGCAAGCTGTGCATAGATATCCTTGTCGAGCAGATCCTCGATCTCAAGCTCAAGTTCATCAGACAGCTTGTAGCCATCCGGTCCGAATAGCTTGATGCCGTTATCCGCGAAGGGATTGTGGGATGCCGAGATCATCACACCGATATCGGCACGCAACGAGCGCGTCAGCATGGCAACCGCAGGCGTGGGGATCGGCCCGAGCAGGAAGACATCAAGACCCGCAGCCGTGAAACCTGCCACCAGTGCGTTTTCCAGCATATAACCGGAAAGACGGGTATCCTTGCCGATCACGACGCGATGACGGTGATGCCCACGACGAAAAATGGTGCCGACGGCAATACCAACCCGCATCGCCAGATCCGGCGTCATGGGAAAAACGTTCGATTGTCCGCGAATACCATCGGTTCCGAAATAACGGCGTGCCATTTGAACTCCAAATCCTTCATGCATTCCGGCGGCATGTAAAAAAGCCGGATGCGTTTTTCGGGTAGATGCCACAAACTACGGCAAACAGCACGTAAATTAGCACAAAAATGGCTTATATCTTGTTACCAAACTGAAAAGGCCACCCGGTTTCGGGTGGCCTCGTTTTCAAAAAGACGTCTGATTTTAAGCCATTAGTGCGGCTGAGGCTCCAGACCACCTTCGGCCTCGCCATCGCCCTTGGCTTCGTTTGGACCGTCCTTCTTGGCACCAGCCTTAGGCACTGCGGATCCGCGGCTGCCGGGAGAATCATCACCGAGATCGCGGGCAGGCTTTTCACCCTTGATCAGCGCTTTGATTTCTTCCCCAGAAAGGGTTTCATACTCCAGCAAACCTTCAGCCAAAGTGACAAACTCATCATGTTTGTCCGTGAGGATACGCCGTGCTTCGGTGTATGCCTCATCAATCAAACGACGAACTTCGTTGTCGATCTTTTGAGCTGTCGCTTCGGAGACATTCTTGGACTGCGAAACGGAGTGGCCGAGGAAGACTTCCTGCTGGTTTTCACCATAAGCAACCTGTCCGAGCTCGTCGGAAAAGCCCCACTGCGTCACCATGGCACGAGCAAGCTTGGTAGCCTGTTCGATATCCGAGGATGCGCCGGAGGTGATGTTTTCCTTGCCGAAGGTCAGTTCTTCCGCAACGCGACCACCCATCATGATCACGAGGCGAGAGACCATCCACTTGTAGCTCATGGAATAGCGATCACCTTCCGGAAGCTGCATGACCATGCCGAGTGCACGGCCACGAGGAATGATCGTTGCCTTATGCAGGGGATCTGCCACAGGCACGTTGAGTGCGGTGATGGCGTGACCCGCTTCGTGGTAGGCGGTGAGCTTCTTTTCGGCTTCGGTCATGGCGGTCGTGCGGCGCTCCGCACCCATCATGATCTTATCCTTGGCGTCTTCAAATTCCTGCATGGTCACGACGCGTTTATTGCGACGGGCGGCCATGAGAGCAGCTTCGTTGACGAGGTTCATCAGGTCAGCACCCGAGAAACCAGGCGTACCGCGTGCCAGAACCTTGAGGTCGACATTCGGTGCGAGCGGCACGTTGCGGACATGCACCTTCAGAATACGCTCGCGCCCTACGATATCCGGGTTCGGAACGACAACCTGACGGTCGAAACGGCCTGGACGCAGGAGCGCCGGATCAAGAACGTCGGGGCGGTTGGTCGCAGCAATCAGGATGATACCTTCATTTGCTTCAAAGCCATCCATCTCGACGAGCAACTGGTTGAGCGTCTGCTCGCGCTCATCGTTGCCGCCGCCAAGACCGGCGCCACGGTGGCGACCTACGGCATCGATTTCGTCAATGAAGATGATGCAAGGTGCGTTCTTCTTGGCCTGCTCGAACATGTCGCGAACGCGGCTCGCGCCGACACCAACAAACATTTCAACGAAGTCGGAACCCGAAATGGTGAAGAACGGCACATTTGCCTCACCCGCAACCGAGCGTGCCAAAAGCGTTTTACCAGTTCCCGGGGGGCCAACCAAAAGCACACCGCGCGGGATCTTGCCACCAAGACGCTGGAATTTCTGCGGATCACGCAGAAATTCAACGATTTCTTCCAGATCCTGCTTGGCCTCATCGACACCGGCGACATCGTCAAACGTGATACGACCGTGCGCTTCTGTCAGAAGCTTGGCTTTGGATTTACCGAAGCCCATCGCACCGCGCGAACCACCCTGCATCTGCCGCATGAAGAACAGCCAGACGCCGAGGATGAGGAACATTGGCAGCAATGTACCAAGGTAGCTCAAGAACCCGGAGGAACCGTCACTTTCCGGCCGTGCGACGATGGTGACGTTCTTGCTCTGCAAGCGCTCCATCAAGGAATCGTCAATAACGGGGGAATAGGTTTGAAATGCCGTACCGTTTTCGGTGTAGGTTCCAAGAACCCGGTTGCCGGTCACAGTAACGTCGCGAACTCGCCCGGAATCCACATCGCGAAGAAACTGCGAGTACGGAATTTCACGCGAACCCGTTTGCGTTGGCGACGTCTGGAACATGCTGAACAATGCGATCAGCAACAGGGCAATAACTGCCCACAAGGCGAAATTTCTGAAATTTGGGTTCATCGAACTCCCCGAACTCACACGGACATGTCTGCTGTCCGCTCTTACGTGCCCCTAACATAAGGTCGACATTTGCCGTTGCCAAGGCGAAGGGCATTATCAGATGCGTTTTGGTGTAAAAAGTATTCCAATGCAATTCACGAAAAAGCGGCCTGAATTAAACCGGTGGCTGTGGATAGGCTGAACGACCGAGCAAAACAGCAATCGCATTTGCCAACTCAAGGTCGAACCGTGGCAGAAAAAGATCGAACGGCGCAAGTCGTGGAACGATTTTGAGAGCCCGAGCGTCAAAAGCTTCGTCACTCGATGCGGTGACAGCCGTCGGCATGCACCATATCGCCTGCCGCACGACACCTGGCGGGATATCGAGACAAAACGGCGGGCTGGCAGCATTCGGAAAAGAAGACGTTATAAGAACCTCATTGGGCGATCGATTGTCGACAAAAAAGCGGTCGTCCCAGATCGCGCTTTTCCCGGCCTCCAAACAGATTTCCGGGAGATTGCGCCGTTCACGATAGAGATAGAGCCCATCCGGCCTCCTGTCGATAAGCACGCGACCGAGAGTCAGACGGCCAGGCCTGCCCTCAACGATAGGCTCGATCGCCCGATCCATGCCACTGGCAGCAGGAAAATAGGCACGCCCGCCCAAGGTCGATATCAGCGCCGCTAACGCGTGCCGGAATTCCGGGCATTCCTCTGAACCCGTGGAGATATTTATCTTCGCAAGAACGGAATGAAGAACCTGAACGTTGGCACGCAAAAACTCCGCTGCAGCTAGAGAAAGCGCCGTTCTCGCTGCAGATCTTTTGTTATAATCCGCCAGAGATGTCGGTCCGAGCGATTGCCGCACGCGCACGCGCTCATATTTAACGCTCTCATTGCTTGGGTCATCCACCCAGTCTTTGCCTTGCGCGAGAACAAAGTTGCGAATGGACTGGCGCTCACAGGCCAGAAATGGCCGCAATATCCACAGACGCCGATCAAAAAGGACCGCATCGGCCATCCCGGCAAGACCGATATTGTCATGTCGATCGCTACGGGCCACGCGCATGGCAATCGTTTCCCGCTGATCGCCCAGTGTATGTCCTGTGACGACCGCATCAGCACCGATAGTATCGGCGACATCAGCAATCAGACGATAACGAGCAAGACGCGATGCTTCAGACAAACCGGTCGAAGGTTTAGGATCGTCCCAACGGCGGATAAAATGCGGAACACCAAGTTCAGCACAGAGAGCCGCGACTTTTTTTGCTTCGTCGGCAGATTCGGGCCGCAGCGCATGATCAATCGTCACCGCCGACAGACGTGTGCCGGGGTTTTGTTCACACGACAAAACCGCGCGCAATGCCAGTAACAGGCCGGTGGAATCGCTGCCCCCGGAAATTGCAACGAGGATATGCGCGGGCTCGCGGAGGTTTTTGAGAAAAAACCTTGCCGCCTCAAGCGGGTCTAGTGTGGTTTCGTCTGAAATGCGGGGTGCAACCGACATGGGCATACCGCTAGCTCAACGGCAGAGAGAAATCAGCAGCTAAGACGCTTCTGTTCGCTGGCGACTTTGTTCAACACGGTCTTGGATGCGCTCGGGTAACGCTTCGGCACTTCGCGCAGCGTCGCACAGGCAGTCTCGGTGTTATCCAGCGCGGCGAGCGACATGCCAAGCTTCATCAACATTTCCGGCGCCTTCGGCGATTTGCCATATGTCTGGTGGCCGTTCAGAAAAGTCTTGGCCGACTCGTTGAACTTACCTTGAGAATACTGAGCTTCACCCAGCCAGAAGCTGGCATCGGCGGCCTTGGCACCCTTTGGGTAGCCTTTCAAATACTGCTCGAAACCCTGTTCCGCCAGCTTGTAATCACCACCAAGTACGTGGCTATACGCGGCCTGATAGATATCATTCTCGCTCGTCAGCGCCGCCGTGTTCACAGGATCGGTCTTGCGCGAAGCTCCGCCCGTCGTGACACCAGGCAAATTGCCGGAGGAATTGTTGGCACCCTGATTAAGCGTTCCGCCAACAGGCATGCCGCCGGAATCGAGCTGAATGGAGCCAAGCGTGGTCTCACCTGGAGCATTGCTCGGCTGAGACGGTGAAACAGAAGCGCCACCCTCGGGTGGCGTTTCAATGATTGCTGCAACGTCATCGTTCGGAGGACTTGCAAGGTCCGCTTCCGCCTTTTTCTTGGGCGCAGCGGGAGCGGCACTCTTACCGCTTTCCAGTTCCTGGAAACGGAATTCATTATCTTCCTGCGCCTTGCGGATGGTTTCCTGCATCTGCAGAAGCTGGAAGCTCATTTCCTCGATACGGCCGTTGAGCTGTCTGATCTGTTCTTCAAGCTGCTGAACCTTATAGGCCTCATTCGCCTGAACCCGGACGACCGGGGGCTGTTGAGAGTTGATCGTGCCGAAGCTACCCCCCGCACCGAACAGCGGACCCGAAACGGCAACGCCGCTCAAGCCGGTGCAGGCTGCAAGCCCCAGCATTCCCGCCACGACAAGTTTCTTCATCTCTTTCGTCCTGCCTTAACTGATTTGCACCGGAATGGCGCAAAGCCGGATTTTTTCCATATCACCCGAAAAAGCAACTTAACTTCGGCCAAACTATGAAAAAAACGAAAGGCGGCCCTAAGACCGCCTTCCATTCAAGATCACGAATGCGTTAGGCAATTACATGCCTGCGCCACCGAGAACCGTCACAGCACGGCGGTTCTGCGACCAGCAAGAAATGTCGTCGCAAACAGCGACCGGACGTTCCTTGCCATAGGAGATGGTCTTCATGCGGTTTGCCGGAACACCCTGCGATGCAAGGAATTCCTTGGTGGAAGCCGCACGGCGCGCACCGAGTGCAAGGTTGTATTCACGCGTACCGCGCTCGTCGGCATGACCTTCGATGGTGATCGAGTAGTTCGGATAACGAGCAAGCCACTGAGCCTGACGCTGCAGCGTCTGCTGCGCATCGGCGCGGATCGAGGTCGAGTCGGTGTCGAAGAAGATGCGGTCGCCGACATTGACGGTGAAGTCCTGCTGGGAGCCAGGCGTTGCGGAGCCCGCGCCACCGAGGCCGAGTTCACCGGCGCTGTTCGGCATGTTCTTCTTGTTTGCGCAGCCCGCAAGAGCAAGCGCAAGCGTCATGGCGATGACAGCCGGGTTACGGGCCAGTTTCTGCATGGGGCTGAGTGCCGAAGTGTGTGTACGGCTCATCGCCGGTCTCTCCTTAGAATTTCAGTAACGTTGCCAGAGGCTAACCGATTGAGGTTAATCGCCGGCAAACACTTATGGTTAACAGAAAGGAAATGTCCCACTTTCTTGCTCCCTCACAACACTTTGCGGCAAGAAAGAGGCATCCCCCTGAAGGGCATGCGTAAAAATATGGCGGCGATGGATCATCCAGCGCCGCCATGGCAATCAAATCAGTCCAGAAGCGGCGACCATGCCGGGTCTGAAGCGAAGGTCGGGGTCTTGATAAGCTGCTCGTTGTAACCGGTCAGATCGATCGAATAGAGCTGCGGTCCACCTGCGCCGGCGTTCTGACGGAAGAACATCAAAACACGGCCGTTGGGTGCCCATGTCGGGCCCTCATTGTGGAAACCGCTGGTCAGGATACGCTCGCCGGAACCGTCGGTCTTCATCACGCCGATCGAGAACTTGCCACCTGACTGCTTCGTGAAGGCGATCAGGTCGCCACGAGGAGACCAGACCGGTGTCGAATAAGAGCCATCACCAAAGGAGATGCGCTGCTGACCGGAGCCGTCCGCATTCATGACGTAAATCTGCTGGCGGCCACCGCGATCGCTTTCAAAGGCGACGCGTTGACCGTCCGGCGAATAGGACGGTGCGGTATCGATCGCGGACGTGTTCGTCAGACGCGTCGTTGTCCGCGAACGGAGATCCATCGTGTAGATGTTGGCGTTGCCGTCCTGCTGAAGGCTCATGATAACCTTCTGCCCATCCGGAGAGAAGCGCGGCGAGAACGTCATGCCGGGGAAGTTACCGACAACTTCGCGCTGCCCGGTCTCGAGCTGCAGGAGATAAACACGGGGCTGTTGGCCTTCGAAAGACATGTAGGTGACTTCCTGACGGTTCGGCGAGAAGCGCGGCGTCAGAACGATGTCATTCGAGTTGGTCAGGTTACGGATGTTGAAACCGTCCTGGTCCATGATGGAAAGCTGACGCTTACGGGCTGTCTTCGGGCCGCTTTCGGAAACGAAAACAACACGGGTATCGAAGTAGCCTTTTTCACCAGTGATACGCTCGTAGATCGCGTCCGCGATGATATGAGCCACACGGCGCCAGTTTTCCGGCTGGGTGAAGAACTGCTGACCTGTCATCTGTTGACCGGCAAACGTGTCCCACAAACGGAACTCGGCGCGCAGGCGGCCATCGCTTTCACGTGTCACGCGACCAGTGACCAGAGCCTGCGCGTTGATGACCTTCCAGTCCTCGAAACGCGGCTGCTGATCCGGATTGCTGATCTTTTCGATGAACGCGCTCTTATTGACCGGTGCGAAAAGACCGGAGCGCTGCAAATCAGCCGCGATGACAGCAGAAACCTGCGCACCGATGCCGTCACCCGACATGAAGTCGGTAATGGCGATTGGCAACGGCTGAACATTGCCCTTGTTGATGTTGATTTGAACCTCGGCATTCGCCGGAGCGACAGCAACCAGCGAGAACAACATGCCCGTGGCAACCATGAGGGCGCGGAGGACAGAACACTTGGTCATTTAGACAAGCCTTTCAGCTTCTTACGAAAATTGGACAGGAGTTTTGGGATTTCTGTCGTCATCACTTCCAAAACCTGTCGGCTCACAATGCAAATTCGGACGGATCGAAGTTCAGAACCATCGTGTTCCAGCCCCTTTCGCCCTCATATTTCTCGATCGGCATGTTCTTGAGAGGCGCGGAGCGAAGGATCGCGCGGCGCGCACTGCTTTCAACCGCCCGGCGCGTACCTTCCGGACCACCGGAAGCGCTGACCTCGGGTTGACCAACAATATTGCCGGATTGGTCAAGCTCGATCCTGATCACCACACGCACCTCGGCAACTCCGGTGAGACCGGAGACCATGGACCAATTGTTCTGGATCTGGCCCTTGACGTTATCGATTTCGCTGGCACTCAGACCCGTTCCAAGCGTCTTCTTGCCACCAAGGGAGGCTGTTTCGGTCGAGCGTTTCGCACCGCCGCCGGACGGCGCCTGTTTGTTCAGGAGCGCTGAAATCTCGTCGGCATTGAACTCGCTTGCCTGAGACGCGGCAGACTTGGCTGTCTCCTGCTTTTTGTCGGCAGGTTTCTTGTCAGACGGCTTCTCCGTCGACTTGGCCTGATCCGGCTTTTTCTCGGCAGGCTTTTCAGCCGGTTTCTGTTCTGCAGGCTTCGTCTCGGCCTGTTTCGGCTCTTCCGGCTTCGGCGGCTCTGGACGAGAATTCGGACGCGGCACGTTCTGCGGCACGGGAATTTCGGCCGGCTCCTGGTTTTGCGGTGGCGGCTCTTCCGCCTTGGTTTCCTGCGGAGGCGTCGGCGTGGGTTTTGGCTGCGGCGCAACTTCCGGCTTGGTCTGGGGCAAAGCAGCCATTTCCTGCGGTTTCGGCGCGGAGGTCTCCTCCTTGACGATATCCTTCACCTCGTTCGGCTTGGTATCGACAACAGGCAGCGGATTCTCGGACTTTGGTGGCGCAGCAGCGCTCTCATTGTTGTTCGGCTTTTCCGTCGGGGTCGGCGGCGCCTGAATATCTGTGGTGTTGTTGCCAGCGTTCTGCGCGTTCTCGACGATATCCGGGCGGGTTGTCGGAACAGGCGCAGATTTCTCCGCCTTGGGTGCGTTCTTGTCACCCTGCTGAATCTGGCTCAATTCCTCGACAGGGACCAGTTCCACTGGCAGGGCCTCGGCCTGCGAAACGTCAAGAGGCTCCGGCGAGCCCAAGGATACAAGGGCGAAAGCCAGAAGCGACGCATGCACAATCGCGGATGTGGTGATGCTGCCCTTCATCGCTCTTACGTCAATTATCCTGTTTCTGCTGGGTCACGAGGCCGATATTCTTGAAGCCTGCGGCCTGAATACGAGCCATTACGTCCGCGACCATACCGTAAGCGGCAACGGAATCGGCGCGAACGAAGATGCGTTCGTTATAACCTGTCGTCGCAATGGCCTGCAGCTTGGCAGCCACTTCCTCAGCCTGGATTTCAGTTTCCTGAAGATGGATCTGGCCGTTGGCGTTGACGGAAATCGTGATCGGCTGCGTGTCCGAATTCAGCGCATTCGCAGAGGTCTGCGGCAGATCGATCGGAACGCCCACCGTCATCATCGGTGCAGCCACCATGAAGATGATAAGCAGCACCAGCATGACGTCGACCAGCGGCGTCACGTTGATTTCGCTGATCGCTCCGCCTCTGCGACGGCCGCCGCGTCCACGGCGTCCACCGGAACCGCCGCCGTTGCCACCTGCTGACATACCCATAACGTTTACTCCATTTTGCCTTGCGGCAAATTAATGCGCGGTTCGCTTACTGCGCAGCCTGGCGCGTCTGAAGCTTTTCATCGATCTGGCGAGACAGGATCGCAGAGAATTCGTCGGCGAAACCTTCCATGCGTGCGGAAAGCTTGTGCGCATCGGCGGTGAACTTGTTGTAGGCGATAACCGCAGGAATAGCGGCAACCAGGCCGATAGCCGTTGCCAGAAGTGCTTCAGCAATGCCAGGCGCCACAACGGCGAGGTTGGTGGACTTCGAACCGGCGATAGCCTGGAACGAGGTCATGATACCAACGACCGTACCGAAAAGGCCGATGAACGGACCGGCTGAACCGATCGTTGCCAAAGAACCAAGACGGGCTTCGTATTGCTCGCCTTCACGAGCCATGGTCACATCCATTGCCCGGTCGATACGCATCTGCAAACCGATCGGAGAACGTGCGCCGCGCTCGAAGGACTTTTTCCATTCCCGCATCGCCGACACGAAAATCGCAGCCAAGCCGCCATTCTGCCGCTCTGCCAGCGTACGATAGAGTTCTTCAAGCGACTGACCAGACCAGAAGACCTGTTCGAACTGATCGAACTGGCGCCGTGCCTTGTTGAAGCTCACATACTTGTCGATGACGATCGCCCACGTCCAGACCGAGGCGGCCAGAAGTCCGATCATGACGAGCTTTACGATAAAGCCCGCCTGCATAAACAGAGCCCAGAGACTTACGTCGTGCGTCGCCGCTGCCAAACCTGCCTGTTCCATAAATATCCAATCCCCGAATCCAAACGCCCGGCACGGGACCGGGCGATTCAAACGCGCATCGGCGCTCGAAGTTATGCGGTCAACGCCGCCCAACCCTTTAGCCATGCCCCGGTACTTGCCAATATGCCTTCCTTGCCAATAAATTTGGTGAAAGGAAGGCGTGCACCGCACAAATACCAGATGCTAAAGTAAGACACCATTATGGTTAAGGGAGTGTTACTATACGGACACCATTGCGGGATTTACTGCGGCCGCGCCTGTCTTACTTGAGGAATTTTTCCGCAACCGTTTCCGGAAGACGTCTTGGCCTGCCATTCGCATTGATGACTGCGATGATGACCTTGGCGCTGACAAGCAACGTCTCACCACGACGAATTTCCTGATTGAGCACCATTTTTGCGCCACCTGCCTTCTCGGTGACAGTGGCGATCGTCAACACATTGTCCATACGTGCCGGGCTTTTGAAGTCGATTTCCATACGGTGGACGACGAAAACAAGGCCCTCTTCATCCGCTGTCAGCAGCGCGCTTTGCTCACATCCGAGACACCGCAGATAGTCGGTACGGCCACGCTCCAAAAAATGCAGATAACGGGCGTGGTAGACGAGACCGGAAAAATCCGTGTCCTCGTAATAAACGCGCTGCATCAGTCGATGGCCGTGCTCGATAAGTTCGCCCGAAAGCGGGACGGTAAAGGTCATGAGGTCTCCTTGGGAATTCCTGCCGCGCCAGAGCATCCTTCGCGAACGATCAGATGCTCGCTCCGGCTCGGCAAGGCTTCAATACGCTGCGCGACGAACGCAGGCTTGAGATCGTTTTTCGTGAGCGCGGACGAGTTGGCTGGCAACCAACGGAATTCGATCTCGATGCCATCCATCACACGATGAATAATATCGCTTTCGTGGAAAGGCATCGGCTCCGACAGGGAAACCAGATAGTAGAACGCCAACTCGTGCGCAGCGTATTCTCCGTAAGAGAAAAAATTCTCGGCGGACCACAGCAGCCGTTCGACGCAGCAATCCCGGCCCAGCTCCTCGTGGATTTCCCGAACGATGGTTTCTTCGGAGCTTTCACCGATCTCCGCACGCCCTCCCGGCAAAGCCCAGTAGACGTCGCCGACAGCACGCTGAACGAGGATATGCCCGTCTTGGAAGATCAGCGCCGCCACACGCATGCTGAAAAGCTGCGGCTTGCGGTCCAGCCGGATCATGTGGCGTTCGAGGGCAGAAGTCATTTATCGTCCAGATCGCCGTCGTACCAGACGAGGTGTCTTGTTGTCTGCGGCAGATGCTCTATTTCGTCGGCGATGAAATAGGGCGGAATATCGAGCTCCGTCAATGCCTGGCGCGTCGCCTTGACCCAACGAAACTCCAGTTCGTTATCACCATCCTGTACGCGGTGGATGATGGCCGAGGGATGAAACGCAAAGCTCTCCGGCAGATCCATGAGGTAGTAAAAGCCAAGCTCGTGCCAGTCCTTGCCTTCGTAATGGAAGAAGTTTTCGACCACCCAGAGAAGCCGTCCGACTTTCGCTTCGGTGCCGAGTTCCTCCATCATCTCCCGCTCGAGCGTTTCCTCGGAGCGCTCTCCCATTTCCGCGCGCCCACCGGGAAAAGTCCAGAATTTCTCGTGCGTCGCCCGGTGAACAAGCACATGTCCATCACGAAAGGCGAGGCCCGCGATACGCATCTGGAAAATACGCTTCGGTTTGAATTTTATGCGGATGCGGGTGTCATGCGTCATTGAGCGGCCTGTGGGCTGGAGACATCAAATCATCTTCGCGCCATTCTAACGCATCCATCTCGGTTTTTCTTGCCATTGCGTCATCGCCAACAATGAATTCATCGAGTTGCGGTGGTTTCACACTCGTGCCTGACAACATGGCGTGCACCTGTCCGCGGTGGTGCGTCTGGTGCTGGAAGAGATGGCTGAGAATGTCGTCGCAGCGATCCTGCTGAATGCGCTTGCCGCGGTGAACGTTGATCGTTGCGGCAAGACTGGCTTCATCAAGCTCCTCGACAAAAAAAATCAGGTCGTCATCGAGTTTCGCCTGGGCCTGCCGCAACGCTTCCATCGTCAGGTAGGGCTCCTCGTTTGCCCATGCCGCAGGCCCGAGGGTACTGCCTTTCAGTGCATCGATATAAAAGACATCAATGATATGGATATGGTTCAATGTCGCGCGAATGGTTGGAAAGAAGCTCGTTCGGGGCGCGACGAATTCGTCCTGCGGCAACAATAAACAGGCGTTATGCAGCCGAAAATTGGCAAGGCGATTGTTCCGCGCCAGCTTGCGAAAAACACGCGCCGCATCATAGTCCGGCATGTTCCCCTCCCTTCGTTCTGAGACCAGCCAATCGTCAAATCGCGGCATGAAACCTGGAGGTCGAAGGTTTAATCCTCGTCCAGCGTCAGCCTGAATTGCGCTGCCTCAAGGTCCTTTGGCGGTTGCATACCCAGATGTTTCCATGCGGTTCCCGTTAATATGCGGCCGCGCGGGGTCCTCTGGATAAACCCCTGCTGGATCATGTAGGGCTCGATAATGTCCTCGATTGCATCGCGCGGTTCGGAAAGACCCGCAGCGATGGTCTCGATACCCACCGGCCCGCCACCAAAGTTTACGGCGATCATCGTCAGGTAGCGCATGTCGAGCTGGTCGAGACCCATATTGTCCACGAGAAGGCGCGTCAGAGCCTCGTCAGCAATTTCCTTCGTAACTGCTTCCGCCCGCGCCACTTCAGCGAAGTCGCGCACGCGGCGCAACAGCCGCCCTGCAATTCGCGGCGTGCCGCGTGCACGTCTGGCCACTTCACGCGCACCCTCGTCCGTCATGTTGAGGCCCACCATGCGCGCACCACGACGAACGATCGATTCCAGCTCATCGACGGTGTAAAATGAAAGCCGGACCGGAATACCGAAGCGGTCGCGCAGCGGCGTTGTCAGCAGCCCGAGACGCGTCGTTGCCGCAACGAGCGTGAACTTCGACAGATCGATTTTGACCGAGCGTGCGGCCGGACCCTCCCCGATGATAAGATCGAGTTGGAAATCCTCCATTGCCGGATAGAGAATTTCCTCAACGGCGGGGTTGAGGCGGTGGATTTCGTCGATGAACAGCACATCGCGTTCTTCGAGATTGGTCAGAAGTGCTGCAAGGTCACCCGCCTTGGCAATGACTGGCCCGGACGTAGACTTGAAATTAACGCCGAGTTCTTTGGCCATGATCTGCGCAAGGGTCGTTTTGCCCAGGCCTGGAGGGCCGACGAAAAGGACATGGTCTAGCGCTTCGCCGCGGTTCTTGGCGGCTTCGATAAAGATTTTGAGATTGGCGCGCGCTTCCGCCTGACCGGTAAAGTCGTCCAGCGACTGCGGACGCATGGTTGTGTCGATATCCTCGCCACGTTTATCCGCTGAGATCAATCTTGCCGCATCGCTCATCAAGGGTATTCCGTCTTAATCGCACATTCATGGAGTGACATGTTCCACTCCCTATAACACGGGCATCGCGTTATCGCGAAAGCTCCTTCAACCCGAGACGGATAAGCTTGGCGCTATCGCCGCCCTCACCTCCGTTCTTGAGCGCGGCAGCAACCGCATTTGCTGCCTGATCTCGGGAATAGCCTAGATTAGTAAGAGCGGAAACAGCATCTGCCACTGGAGCGGGGGCGGCCCCTTCTCCGAGTTCCTGCTTCAGACCGATAGACGCAGACGCCTCTCCGGCAAAGGCAGGTGCCTTGTTGCGAAGCTCCGTCACAATGCGAACTGCGACCTTTGGACCAACGCCCGGCGCACGCGAAACAACGACCTTGTCCTGAAGCGCAATGGCATTCGCCAGTTCAGAAGGAGACAGGGTGGACAGGACAGCAAGCGCCACTTTCGAACCCACGCCCTGTACGCTCTGCAAAAGATTGAACCACTCGCGCTCCAGAGCAGAAAGAAAGCCGAAAAGCTTCAATTGATCTTCACGTACATAGGTCTCGATGAAGAGTACAACGGCCTCACCCGCCGATCCGATTTTCGACAGCGTTCGCGCCGAACAATGCGCAACGTAACAGACGCCATGCACATCCACGAGGACGTAATCCGCGCCGATTTCATCGATAGTCCCTTTGAGTTTTCCAATCATGACGCCGCCCGCCGAAATAAAACCACTAAAATTTAGCCCGCCGCCAGAAGGCGGCGCATTCTGTCACCACCACGATTGTGTGCATGGCAAATGGCAATCGCCAACGCATCCGCGGCGTCGTTTCCCTTGAACTCGGCTTTCGGCATCAGGATTTTCAGCATCATGTGAATCTGCTGCTTTTCACCGTGACCAACCCCGATCACTGCTTTCTTGACCGCATTCGGCGCATATTCGGAAACCTGCAATCCAGCCCGCGCCGGAACCAGCATGGCAATACCGCGCGCCTGACCCAGCTTCAACGTGGCGACAGCATCCTTGTTCACGAAGGTCTGCTCCACGGCCGCCTCATCAGGCTGGTAACTGTGCACGATCTCGGCCAGTCCGTCATGCAACTGGCAAAGGCGTGAGGCCAGATCCATGTCACCATCGGATGTAACCGTACCGGAGGCAACAAAGCGCAGGCTATTGCCGAGGCTTTCAATGATGCCCCAGCCGGTACGCCGCAAACCGGGATCGATCCCGATGATTCGAATCGTGTTCTGCATAAGCCACCCTATCTTTCCGGCAGCAAACCTGCCAGCGATAAGTGAACAAAACGACAACATCCGTTAAATTTGCAGTGCAGCATTTACCTCTGTTTAAATCCCGTACCGCATTGTTTCCGGCAATAATGACAAAAGGGGAGCTGCGGACATGATGCGCCGTAGCAAAACAATTCGCCAATCGATCAGCCGGTGCCGCCATTAAGGAGAGCGGGGCTGCCGAACTGGCATTGGGGGCTACAGCAGCCATGCTGAACCGTTTTCATTCCATATCGACCAAAGTTCTGATCATTTTCCTGGCTTTGATGGCAACGTCCACCGCCGCACTGACCCTCCTCGGCTACCAGAGCAGCAGCAGCGTTCTTCAGGAACAAGCTTCGAAATCCATGGAGAGCATTCTCGTCTTCCGTGGAGACATGTTGCAGGAGCGTCTGGAACAGCTTGAAACACAGGCGGATTCCATCGCCAAGATTGAATCGTTGCAAATGGCCGTCGTGTCGATGCGCAGCGGCTGGGGTACGGTTCAGAAAAACTCAGGCGATGCGAAAGCCGAACTGCAACGTGTTTTTGTCAAGGAAAACCCCTTCGGTCAGCGTGAAAAACTTATCAAGCCGGAAAACCCAAGCGGCTTTTATTATTCCACCCACGAAAAGACCCAGACAGATATCGCCGGATACCTGCAGGGAACGCCCTTCAGCGATGTTCTCTTTGTCGACCCTAACGGCACGGTCTATTACTCCTATCTCAAGGGTTCCGCATTCGGTGAAACTGTCACCAGCGGTGCATGGGCAGATAGCGGATTGGGGGCAGCCTTTTCGCGTGGCGCTGAAAACGCCAAAAAAGCTGTGAACGATGTAGCGCAGACCAGTTTCTCCGGACTGCGGATCGACGCAGCCACAAAAGAAGCAGGCATCTATTTCGGCATACCCGTGGTCAAGTTCGGCTCGTTCAAGGGCCTCGTTCTCTTCAAGGTCAAGGAAGAGGTGTTTGCACAGATCCTTGCCAAAGGCATCGCCAAAGACAGTTCCGAACAACCCGCGATCATCGCGGCGGATGGCAAGGTCATCGGCGTAGACGGCAACACGCTGACTGCTCTGGATGCCGGTCCTTACGGGTTTTATACCTCTGCTCTCACTTCATCGGGAATGACAGAAGCAAAGATAACGCGCGCAGACGGCGACGCTAACGCCTATGCCCGGCCATTCTCGTTTGGCGGAGAAAAATATCTTGCCGTCGAAAGCATGCTTCAAAGTGAATTGAACGCAGGCTCTGTCTCGATTGCTGGTACGCTTGCCATAATCGGGCTCTGTGTGCTGGCCGCCATGTGCGCGGCAACCGCGTTCTTTGCGCGTCGACTGTTTGCACCGCTTCAGAAGCTTGCAGGTCTGACAGGTGATGTTGCTGCCGGCAATCTTGATGCCGAGATCGGTAATCAGGACAGGAAAGACGAGATCGGCCAAATGGCACGCGCACTCGGCAGCTTCCGTGAGACACTCATCAGGCAGCGAGAGCTTGAAGCAACATCATCGCGCACCCGCGAGGAAGCTGAAACGGCGCGGCGCACTCATCTTGCCGAACGCGAGGCCGAAGCCAGCACGCTGCAGATGGTCGTGCATTCCCTGGATGAGGGACTCGATCGTCTTGCGCACGGCAATCTCGCCTACCGGATCGAGAGCCGTTTCCCCCATGAGCTTGAAGGTCTGCGCCACAACTTCAACACCGCCATGGCACGGCTCAGCGAAACCATGCAGGCCATCGGAGGCAATTCCGCCGCCGTTCGAAGTGGCTCCGAAGAGATGCGCGTTGGTGCCGACCAACTCGCCGAACGCACAGAGCGTCAGGCTGCATCAATTACGGAAACTGCAAGTGCCATCAAGGCTATCACCGAAGCCGTCCGCGACCAGATCGAGCGGGCTGAACAGGCGACCCGGATCGCCCGCGATGCCAGCAAGGAAGCCGCAGCCTCCGGCAACGTCATGGACCAGACAATCGCCGCGATGGAAGCCATTCAGACCTCCTCGCGGCAGATCAACCAGATCATCGGCGTGATTGATGAGATCGCATTCCAGACCAATCTGCTAGCTCTCAATGCGGGCGTGGAGGCGGCTCGCGCGGGCGAAGCCGGCAAGGGGTTCGCCGTCGTGGCTCAGGAAGTGCGTGAACTGGCACAACGCTCGGCGGCTGCAGCGAAAGAAATCACCAGCCTGCTGAAACGCTCCACCGATGAGGTGTCTACCGGGGTCACGCTTGTCGAAAAGGCCGGCGCATCACTGACTGGCATCGGCCAGCACGTTCAGACGATCAGCAATCGCATCGAGGAGATTATGGAATCGACCCGCGAGGAGGCGCACACGCTGGCGGAGATCAACAGCACCGTGAGCGGTCTCGACGCAATGACACAGCAGAATGCGGCTATGGTGGAGGAAACAACGGCGGCGATCCACAATCTCGCTTCGGAGGCCACAGAAATGGACGGCAGGCTCGGACAGTTCGTCCTCGCCGATGACAGCGGCCACTCTGCTTTCGCCGAACAGGTTCGCTACCGCCAGGCAAGCTGACATCTGTGATTGGGGCTCTCCGCGAGCCCCAATTTTTTTGAACGCTTCATCAATTCTACGCGACGCCTATGGTAAAGGCGCACCAGCGACTTACATCGGGTCGGAAACAGGACTTTCTCTAGGAGCGACGGATGATCCCTTTTTCCATTCTCGACCTCTCCCCGATCGGCGAAGGCGAGACCGTCGGTGAAGCGCTTGAAAACTCCCGCCGCATGGCAATCAAGGCGGAAGAGCATGGCTACAACCGCATCTGGCTTGCTGAACATCACGGCATGCCGGGTATCGCAAGTGCAGCCACATCGCTTGTCATCGCCCATGTCGGGGCGGCAACAAAACATATCCGGGTTGGGTCCGGTGGCATCATGCTGCCAAACCACTCGCCACTGGTGATTGCCGAACAGTTCGGCACCCTGGCAGCGCTGCTGCCCGGACGTGTCGACCTTGGCCTCGGACGCGCGCCCGGTACCGACATGCGCACAGCCCGCGCGCTTCGTCGCAATCTCGATGCCGGTGCAGAAAACTTTCCTCACGACATCATGGAGCTCCAGCGTTATTTCGGTCCGCCGGAGCCAGATCAGACGATCCTTGCCGTTCCTGGCATGAATTCGAATGTGCCGATCTGGCTGTTGGGCTCAAGTACCTATAGTGCGCATCTGGCGGCCGCTCTTGGCCTTCCTTATTCCTTCGCGTCGCACTTCGCACCAGACATGCTGATGGAAGCGCTGCATATCTATCGCGAGCGGTTCCAACCGTCCGAGGTCTTGGACAAACCGTACGTCATGGTCGGCGTGATGGGTGTGGGCGCAGATACTGACGAGGAAGCGCAGCATCTCTTTACATCATCACAGCAGCAGTTCGTGAACCTGCGTCGCAACGTTCGCACCCAGTTCCCCAGACCGGTGGAGAGCATGGATGACTACTGGAACGAGATGGAGCGTTTTTCGGTGGAACACACTCTGCGCTTCGCCACCGTTGGATCACCCGACACAATTGGTCGCCATCTCGACGGCTTCCTTGCCGAGACGCAGGCCGATGAACTGATCGTCTCCATGCCGATCCATGATATTGAAAAGCGGCTTCGTTCCGTGGAGATATTTGCGGACGTTCGAACATCGATCCGTAAGGCGGCATAGGATACGCAAGAAAAAAGCCCCGGAGCAGACGCTGCCGGGGCTTTGTAATTCAGACATTTGAAAAAATCAGGCCGAGAGCTTCGCCAGGATTTCTTCGGATACTTCGAAGTTCGAATAGACGTTCTGAACGTCGTCATCGTCTTCGAGGTTGTCGATCAGCTTCATCAGCGACTGCGCCTTTTCCTCGTCAACCGGAACCGTGTTCTGTGGCTTCCAGATTGCCTTGACGCTGTCAGCTTCGCCGAGCACGCCTTCGAGCGCCTTGGCAACTTCGTTCAGATCTTCAAAACCGCAGATGATCGTGTGGCCGTCCTCGGAGGATTCCACATCATCAGCACCGGCCTCGATAGCCGCTTCCATGACCTTGTCGGAGTCGCCAACTTCAGCCTTGTAGGTAATTTCGCCAACGCGATCGAAGGAGAAGGATACCGAACCGGTTTCACCAAGCGCTCCGCCAGCCTTGCTGAAGATCGAGCGGACGTTGGATGCCGTGCGATTGCGGTTGTCGGTCAGCGCTTCGACGATAACCGCCGTGCCGCCCGGGCCATAACCTTCGTAACGAACTGCATCGTAGTTCTCAGCATCGGCGCCCGACGCCTTCTTGATGGCGCGGTCGATGTTGTCTTTTGGCATCGACTGCGCCTTGGCGTTCTGAACAGCCAGACGCAAAGCAGCGTTCATGGTCGGGTCAGGCAGGCCGGACTTGGCTGCAACGGTGATTTCGCGTGCAAGCTTGGAAAACATCTTCGAACGGATCGAATCCTGCTTACCCTTGCGGTGCATGATGTTTTTGAACTGTGAATGACCAGCCATGGAAAACCTGATTGTCGTAATTTGGGATTGCGGGCCTTATAAGTGCGATACGCCCATCGTTCAAGCCCGGATGCGTTTTCAGACCTGAAGAAGATAAGGAACCGATTGATCCGCACGCCGTTTTGGTCAGGAGCGCGGTGAGAGGACGGCTTGTCCCCTCTCCGACAGACAACAAACCGGAAGGAGATAACCATGGTCAGCCTGACAGAAGCGCGCGAAGCCCCTGCCCGTCAGCTTTGGGACGAAATCAATTCGGTCCATGCCGGCATGCTGGGGCTTGAAGGCCTGCATAGCCATATGCAGCCAATGGCACCGCACGCAGATCCTAAAACCAATACGATCTGGTTTTTCTCGAAGAAGGATACGGACCTCGCCCAGTCGATCAAACCAGGTTCTCGCGCGCACTTCTGCCTCGTCGGCAAGGATCACGATTATCACGCCTGCCTTTCTGGAGTGCTCGAGATTCGCGACGACAAGACAAAAGTCGATGAATACTGGAACTCGGTGACAGCCGCCTGGTACGAACACGGCAAGTCAGATCCTGAGCTGACAATGCTTGCCCTGCATGTTGACGACGCCGATATATGGGCTTCTACGGACAGCACGCTGAAATTCGGCTGGGAAATTGCCAAGGCAAACATGTCCGACGATAAGGTGCCTGATGTTGGGGTCCGCCAGCATCTCGCCTTCGCCTGATTGATTAAGCTCCCCCGTCTTCTTCGCCAGTTGTACGCTACATGCCTTGTGGCACCAGTATCTGCGGCTGGCGGGGAAGATTGCGCATCGACACACGGATGATGGGTTCATTCGCGTAGGCAATTTTGAAGCTCTCCCCAAACATCGTCAGAAACTGCTCCAGTGGCGGGCCGGTGCGGTGCATTGGCAAGATCAATGCAGAACGAAGCCGCTTCACGACCCGGCTCATGCTGTCGGCGCCCATCGTCAATCCACCATCGACGGGAACCATCAGGATATCCAGCCTGCCAATCTCCGCATAGTGGGTGTCTGTCAGCTCGTGGTGCAAATGGCCGAGATGGCCGATGCAAAGTCCGGCGACTTCGAAAATGAAAATGGAATTGCCATTTTCCTGAAAACTCTCGTAGTCACCCCAGCGGTTGCGGATGTCGGTTGCAACATTCCTGATGTAGACGTCTCCGACGAGAACCTTGTGATCGGCCTTTCCGCCCGGCGTATCGCTCCAACCGTGCAGAACGTGCTGGATGGCGGGATCAGGATTAAGGGTGAAATGGGTCGAATGCGCCCTGTTCATCGTCACGACGTTGGGCGTAACAGGGGGGCGATAGACGCCGTTATAATCGGTAGCGATCGTCACACCATCAGGGCTCTCGATCAGGTAGGTCGAGTGCCCGATAAAACTGATCTTCACCTCTTCCTTGACTGTTGCCTGCGCAAGCTGAAGATCGGCTGGGCTGAAGCTGACAAATGTCACATCAGGAATTTTTTGAGCAATCGCCTGGCATTGACTGACAGGTGGGCGGGCGGCTGTTTGCGAGAGCGCCGCTCCAGCAAATGCAACCAGTCCGGACATTGCAAGCAATAGCACGCGCAGCATGACGCCACTCCCCTGAACTTGCGATGGCAGAGGATGCGACAAGCTTGGGCAAGCGTCCAGTTCGCAGAACCGGCGCCACGCTCACAATGTCGTCATTATCGACGGGTCACTGACGGCGCAGCGTTGCTCAAGCCCAGAAGGCCGGAATGCTTTCAGAGAGCCGTGGTCCAATGCGCAAGGGCGCGATTTTTTCGGCGAGCCCGGTTCTGTCAGAGATCTCTACGCCAACCCCGCAGATCGTCGCTGGCCCGCTCGCTGCCTCAAACCGGCCCTTCGGCATCTTGGAGATGAAGCGGTTGATCGGCTCTTCCTTGTCCATACCAAGCGAAGAGTCATAATCGCCACACATGCCAGCATCCGACATATAGGCGGTTCCACCGTTTAAAATCTGCGCATCGGCTGTCGGCACATGGGTATGCGTTCCGACCACGAAGCTTGCACGTCCATCAACGAAATGACCGAAACATTGCTTTTCGCTGGTCGCTTCCGCGTGGAAGTCGAAAATGATCGCGTCGGCCTGCTCTTTCAGCGGACAGGCGGCCAGAATGGTTTCGGCAGAGCTGAAAGGATCATCGAGTTCTGGGTGCATGAACACACGGCCCATGATGTTGGCCACGAGAACACGCGCGCCATTGCGCGCATAAAACAGGCCGGAGCCCTTTCCTGGCGTTCCCTTGGGATAGTTGGCAGGCCGCAGAAACTGGTCGTGTCGCTCGCAAAACGATACGGCTTCTTTCTGATCCCAGACGTGGTTGCCGGTCGTCACGACATCGGCACCTGCGTTGATCGTCTCAAGGTAGATGTCTTCCGTAATCCCGAAACCACCGGCAGCATTCTCGCCGTTGACGACAACGAAATCCAGTTTCAGGTCGGAGATCAATCCTGGCAGTTTTTCCCAAACCGCCGTCCGTCCGGTCTTGCCGACCATATCCCCGAGAAAAAGAAGCCTCATTCACCTGCCCCGCTGGCGCCAGTTTGTCAAATTTCGTTCCGTCTAATGGGAAATTCGTCGTTTAAAAAGGGCTAAAGCGTCTTTTGCCCATTATCGCTGGTCTGGAGCTGCATAAATCCGCCGCAAACCGCTCTCAGTCAGGATGGCGTTGAGCGGGACATCATGTGACTCTGCCGGAACGGACGGCACTTCCTGGCAATCAAACGCCACCCCGATAAGCGTTGGCTTGCGCCCCTGCTTGTGCAGGCGGGCAATCGCACGGTCATAATGACCGGCACCGTAACCGATACGATGCCCCTGTCTATCGAACGCCGAGAGAGGCACCAGGAGAATGTCTGGATCGAGGATCGCAGCATCCTGGCCGGGTCCGGTCGTGCCGAACCCTGTATTTGTCAGAGGTATGCCTTCTTCGAAAGCCCTGAAAACAATCGTCTCACGGTCGAGAACAACAGGCAGCGCCAGACGTGCACCCTTGCGGCGCAGCGATTCCAACAATGGTCGAATATCGGCTTCCGAGCGGATCGGCATAAATCCGGAAACAACCGTGCCTGGCTCAAAGTTGATCCTGGCAGCCCCACAGACACACATGGCCAGGCTTTTTACATGCCGTTCGTCTATTGTGAGCGCATCCCGCGCGGCGAGCCTTTCGCCGCGCAACCGTGCCTTCTCCCCGACACCAGGCTGCATCAAGCAGCCCGGCTCACGAGCACCTTGTCGATGCGATGCCCGTCCAGGTCGATCACTTCAAAACGCCAGCCGTTGCGGGTAACGTGTTCGCCGAGTTCCGGCAGGCGACGGAATTCGTCCAGCACCAGGCCAGCGACGGTTTCGAATTCTGCATCCTCGTCGATCTGGAAGCCCATACGATCTGCGAACTCGTCCGCCGGCATCCAGCCAGCAACCAAGAACGAGCCATCGTCACGTTCGACGATTGCCGGCTCCTCGTCATTGTCTTCCTGGAATGCGCCAGTAATGGCTTCGAGAATATCGCCTGAGCTGATGATACCTTCGAAATGGCCATATTCGTCGTACACGAGAACCATATGAACGGTCGAACGGCGCAGCGACTGGATGACATCCACAGCGCTGGTGAGGTCCGACACGACCGGTACTTCACGCAACAGTTCGCGGATGTTCAGCTCGTTACCCGAGGCGAGTGCATCAAATGCATCCTTGGCAAAAAGAACACCGAGGATTTCGTCAGACGCACCGTTACGGACAGGAAGACGCGAACGCTGCGTGCCACGAAGCTGTTCGCGAATTTCCTCGGCGCTGTCTTCAATGTCGACGACTTCCACATCACGACGCGGCGTCATCAGACCACGGGCGTTCCGGTCAGCGAGACGCATGACGCCGGTAATCATGGCCGATTCCTCGGTTTCGATGACGCCGGCACTGTGCGCTTCAGCAAGAACGGTGCGAATTTCATCATCCGTAACAGACGCATTGGATTCGCCGCTGTGTCCAAGCAGCGCAAGAACGGTTTTGCCGGACTTGTCGAGCAGCCACACCAGCGGCGCACCGATCTTGGACAGCAACATCATCGACGGAGCAACGCGGGCTGCAACCTTCTCCGGATCGCGAAGCGCAATCTGCTTCGGGACAAGTTCGCCGACGATCAGCGAAAGATAGGTAATGGCAACAACAACCGAGCCGACACCAAGCGCGTCAGCGGCGCGGTCTGGTACGCCCTGCTCGATGAGCCACGCGGTAAAACGCGTGCCGAGCGTGGCGCCGGAAAATGCACCCGAGAGAATGCCGACCAGCGTAATGCCGATCTGCACGGTGGACAAAAAACGTCCCGGATTTTCAGAAAGATTAAGGGCGAGCATTGCGCCCTTGCTGCCTTGTGCGGCAAGCACCTTGAGCCTTGCCGGTCTCGAAGAAACCACGGCAAGCTCAGACATGGCAAGCACACCGTTCACGACGGTGAGCAGGACCACGATCAAGATTTCAGTAAACAAGTTTAGCTCTTTGGGCTGTTGAACGGCACGTCGCGGTTTTGACCGCAGCGCCTTTTTTAAAAGGCAGAACAGACATACCAATCCGGATAATAGGGAATTGTTCCGCCAATGCAATGATTGCGGATTAAAAATCTCAGCCAGGCAGCGATGAAAGAGACTGTCGACGATATAAAGAGGATACTTCACAGAAAACTGAAGTGCGATCCACGCGACCGATGGAGATTTACGATCCTGGGTGCCTACAAAAGTAGGTGGGCACCGTGTGTCCAGCCCCACGGGACTGGTCAGGGACAGCTCCCTTTGGATCGAGTATGGCCCCAGGGATTGTGGTTCCTGTCGGGAAGCGCAGAACGCTCCCCAGATATAGGACGGATCGAAAGGTTCCGCCAGAGGGTGAGCAGCGGATTTTTACGTTGTGAAACGCTGCATCGGAACGACGCCTTGTCGGCCAATGCAGCCGCTTGTACGGGCGGCCAAAAGATAATCAGTGGGTAGCGGCAGGTTTCGGCCGCGCCAGCAGCTTTTCCGTCACTCCGTTGAGACGCGTGGCAAGATCACTGATGGCAATGGCAACCATCTCGTCGGATTTCGCCTTTTGCTCCGCCATGCCATCACGGTTCTGGGTCAGCGATGCGACCTGGCTCTCGAGCTTCTCCAGCTTGCGGCTCAACTCCGAAAGCTCATCCATCACCATAATGCCCGACATGACGGTCAACCGAAGATCGCCAATCTCTCCAAACTGGCTTTTAAGATGTCCGACATACTGATCGAAACGCGTGGCAAGATCGGTCAGGTGCTGCTCCTGTCCCGCTTCGCATGCCATACGATAGGCTTTGCCATCGATCATCACAGTAACCTGAGCCATTGGTCGCTCCCCTATCGATCCAGCACGGCGCGGATAGTCTCCATTGCCGTCACTAGGCGGCGAGAAACCTCGCGATTGACTTCTTCAAGGCGATTGGCACGAAACTCGGCCTGGTCCAGTTCGTTGGCAAGCCGCGCCCGGTCGATGTGAACCCGCTTTACTTCATTATCGATGTCACCTGCCTCCCGCTCCCGCTCGATACGCATATCGATGGCGTTTTCGAGATTTGTAATGGCAGCACTCAGCTCCGTCAGTGCAGATTGTACGGTCTTCTCAGCCGACATCGTTTTTTTCCAACTCGCACGCAACTGGCCGAATCATTCGGCCTTGGGCTCTTTGTTTCATGCTCACGAGGTTATTACCCGATTTACCATCCCGTCAATCAAACCAGTGCATTGGGACACTTTGCTCTGTGGATGAATAAAGCTGCACAACAGTGCTGCGCATCGAACAGACGCGAGCCAGGCTGTTTTTCAAAACGATTTTTATCGATCACCGAACTGCAAATGGCCGTGGATTTATTGACTTGCCTGCTTCACCTGCTATGGATCAACCCGCTTTTTGGATAGTTGCATCTAACTATCTCCTTTCACCCGGAAACAGACGGAAAAGCCATGATTTCTCGCGACAAACACAACCGGATGGCCAATGCGATCCGCTTTCTTGCCATGGACGCAGTGGAGAAGGCCAATTCCGGCCACCCCGGTCTGCCGATGGGCGCAGCAGATGTCGCCACCGTTCTCTTCACCCGCTACCTGAAGTTCGATCCGAAGAGCCCGCTGTGGGCAGACCGCGACCGCTTCGTACTGTCAGCGGGCCACGGCTCGATGCTCCTCTACTCGCTGCTTTATTTGACCGGCTACGAGGACATGACGATCGATGAGATCAAGCGCTTCCGTCAGTTCGGCTCGAAGACCGCCGGCCACCCCGAGTACGGCCACGCAACTGGCATTGAAACGACCACGGGTCCGCTCGGCCAGGGCATTGCCAACGCCGTTGGCATGGCGATTGCCGAACGCAAGCTCGAAGAAGAGTTCGGCTCCGATCTTCAGAGCCACTTTACCTATGTTCTGTGCGGCGACGGCTGCCTCATGGAAGGTATCAGCCACGAGGCGATCGCTCTTGCCGGTCACCTGAAGCTGAACAAGCTCGTTCTCTTCTGGGACAACAACAACATTACCATCGACGGTGAAGTTGGCCTGTCTGACTCGACCGACCAGATTGCGCGCTTCAAGGCCGTACACTGGAACACGATCGAAGTTGACGGTCATGATCCGGACGCGATTGCCGCAGCAATCGAAGCTGCCCAGAAGTCGGACCGCCCGACCTTCATCGCCTGCAAGACCGTTATCGGTTTCGGCGCCCCGAACAAACAGGGCACCCACAAGGTTCACGGCAACCCGCTGGGCGCAGAAGAAATCGCTGCCACCCGCAAGCACCTGAACTGGGAAGCCGAAGCGTTTGTCGTTCCGGAAGATGTGCTTGACGCATGGCGTCTGGCCGGTCTCCGCTCGACCAAGACACGTCAGGACTGGGAAGCCCGCCTTGAAGCGTCTGAAGCCGGCAAGAAGGCCGAGTTCAAGCGCCGTTTCGCTGGCGACCTGCCAGGCAACTTCGACAGCAGCATCGATGCCTTCAAGAAGAAGATCATCGAGAACAACCCGACGGTTGCAACCCGTAAGGCGTCCGAGGATACCCTCGAAATCGTCAACGGCATCCTGCCGGAAACAGTTGGCGGCTCTGCCGACCTGACACCGTCGAACAACACCAAGACCAGCCAGATGAAGTCCATCACTCCGACGGATTTCTCCGGCCGTTACCTGCACTACGGTATCCGTGAGCATGGCATGGCGGCAGCGATGAACGGCATCGCCCTGCACGGCGGCCTCATCCCTTACGCCGGCGGCTTCCTGATCTTCTCGGACTATTGCCGTCCGTCGATCCGCCTTGCTGCCCTGATGGGAATTCGCGTCGTTCACGTCCTGACACACGATTCCATCGGCGTCGGCGAAGACGGTCCGACCCACCAGCCAGTCGAGCAGATTGCCGCGCTGCGCGCCATCCCGAACCTTCTGGTCTTCCGTCCGGCCGACGAAACCGAAACGGCCGAATGCTGGCAGATTGCTCTCGAGCAGAAGCATCGCCCGTCTGCGCTTGCCCTGACACGTCAGAACCTGACGCCGTCGCGCAAGGAATATGAAGAGAAGAACCTGTCGGCTTACGGCGCCTATGAACTGGTCTCGGCAAGCGACGCAAAGGTTTCGATCTTTGCTTCCGGTTCTGAAGTGGAAGTTGCCCTTAAGGCAGCGGCAACACTGAAGGACAAGGGCGTTTCCGCCCGCGTGGTATCCGTTCCGTGCTTCGAACTGTTCAAGGAACAGCCCGAAACCTACCGCAACGCCATCATTGGCAAGGCATCGGTCAATATCGCTGTTGAAGCTGCTGTCCGCCAGGGCTGGGACTACTTCATCGGTTCTGACGGCGCTTTCGTCGGCATGCACTCTTTCGGCGCCTCCGCCCCGGCGAAGGATCTCTTCAAGCACTTCGGCATCACGGCAGAAGCCGTTGTCGCAGCAGTTGAAGAAAAGCTTTCGTGAGGGCCCCAAGCCCTCACAATACTGCAAGACACGTACAATTCTTCATCGGGAGACTGTAAATGACTGTAAAAGTTGCCATTAACGGCTTTGGCCGTATCGGCCGCAACGTCCTTCGTGCCATCGTCGAATCTGGCCGCACCGATATCGAAGTTGTTGCCATCAACGACCTCGGCCCGGTTGAAACCAACGCACACCTGCTGCGCTACGACTCGATCCACGGCAAGTTCCCGGCAGACGTAAAGGTCGAAGGCGACACCATCATCGTTGGCGGCGGCAAGCCGATCAAGGTGACGGCGGTGCGCGATCCCGCCACCCTGCCGCACAAGGAACTCGGCGTTGATATCGCGCTCGAGTGCACCGGCATCTTCACCGCGCGTGACAAGGCAGCGGCCCACCTCACCGCTGGCGCCAAGCGCGTCATCGTTTCTGCACCGGCAGACGGAGCGGACCTGACGGTCGTTTTCGGCGTCAACCACGACCAGTTGACGAAGGATCACCTCGTCATCTCCAACGCTTCGTGCACGACGAACTGCCTCGTGCCGGTCGTCAAGGTTCTCGACGACGCGGTTGGCATCGATCATGGCTTCATGACCACGATCCATTCCTACACAGGTGACCAGCCTACGCTCGACACCATGCATAAGGATCTGTATCGCGCGCGTGCCGCAGCACTCTCGATGATCCCGACTTCGACCGGTGCCGCCAAGGCCGTCGGTCTCGTTCTGCCGCACCTGAAGGGCAAGCTGGATGGCACCTCCATCCGTGTTCCGACCCCGAACGTTTCGGTTGTTGACTTCAAGTTCCTCGCCAAGCGCAACACGTCGGTCGAGGAAATCAACGCTGCGATCAAGTCTGCTGCCGATGGCAAGCTGAAGGGCATTCTCGGCTACACCGACGAGCCGTTGGTTTCCCGCGACTTCAACCACGACAGCCATTCTTCGATTTTCGCAAACGACCAGACCAAGGTCATGGAAGGCACGTTTGTTCGCGTCTTGTCCTGGTACGACAACGAGTGGGGCTTCTCCAACCGTATGTCCGACACGGCTGTGGCTTTCGCCAAGACCATCTGATCCCGCAACGGATCTGTCATCAGGGAACCCGACCAGAGCAATCTGGTCGGGTTCTTTTTTAATCCTAATGCCGCCAACTTTCCTATTTCCTGCCTTGTTGCGGTCCACTTTGACCCTGAAAAATTAAAGCAGAGATTCGGTCGTGCGCAATGCACTGCCTCCTGCCGTATCGTTCGATACACCCCGCCTTGCCTTGCCATTCAACGCCACCCCGCAAAAGCGCTGAAGGTCTGCAACCGTGGCGCATTGACTGCAAACGTGCAGCGTATGCATTGCCAGCTCCGGAGCCGTTTCAAGCGAGGCGATGGACGTGGAATCATTTTACTTTTTGCTCCTGGTGGCAACGATCCTGGTTCTGGTTGCGGCGTTTTCCAGCCTGATCGCATTCCGCTTCGGCGCACCATTGCTATTGCTGTTCCTGATGATCGGCCTTGCCGCCGGTGTTGACGGCCTTGGTATCGAGTTTACCAACAACCCGCTCGCATACATGCTGGGTTCATTGGTTCTGGCAGTCATTCTGTTCGATTCCGGGTTCGGCACATCGATACAATCCTTCCGGATATCAGCGGCCCCCGCCATCACGCTTGCCACCGTCGGCGTGATCCTTACCTCCGTGTTTTTTGCCGGTGCGGCCGCCCTTCTGCTCGGACTATCCTGGCTTGAGGGCCTGCTGCTTGGCGCGATCGTTGCCTCGACGGATGCGGCAGCCGTCTTCTTCCTGCTCCGCATCGGCGGCATACATATCCGCGATCAGGTGCGTTCGACGCTCGAAGTCGAGTCCGGCACCAACGATCCCATGGCGATCTTCTTGACCATCGCGCTTGTCGAGGTGATCAGCAAGGGTCAGGGGCTTGCCGGGTTCGACCGAAGCTTCGTTATTCTTTTCCTCGAACAGATGGGCCTTGGGCTGATCTTCGGCCTGTTGGGCGGGTTGATGATCGTTTCCGTAGTCAACCGTTTTGCTGCTGACCGCGGCCTGGCGCCGATCTTTGTGCTGGCACTGGCACTGCTCGTCTTTTCCTTTACCGGCACCATCGGCGGCAGCGGCTTTCTCGCCGTCTATGTGGCAGGTATCGTCGCCGGCAACCGGAGAATCTTTGCCAAGGAAACCATTCGCCGTTTCCATGAGGGTCTGACCTGGCTCTCGCAGATCATCATGTTCCTTATGCTTGGTCTACTGGCGACACCATCGCAGTTTCCTGCGATCGCCGTTCCGGCCGTGTTGCTGGCGCTCTTTCTGATCTTTGTGGCACGCCCCCTTGCCGTCTGGCTCAGCCTCATGCCCTTCAACTACACACAGCAGGAGACGTCGTTCGTTGCCTGGGTTGGCTTGCGCGGCGCAGTCTCTATCCTGCTTGCCATCATGCCCATTCTCGGGGGGCTTGATGACGCGCAAATCTATTTCAACGCGGCTTTCATCATCGTCCTGGTATCGCTTCTGTTACAGGGATGGACGATCAAGCCGGTTGCCACTCGGCTCGGGCTGATCGTGCCGCCTCGCATGGGGGACGTCGACAAGCTGGAGGTCGACCTTCCCGGCACGGCCAATCACGAACTTATTTCCTACCGCGTCGCCAGCGGCAGCGCGATTTTACAGGGCGAGCGCATTCCGCGCTGGGCGATGCCCTCTCTGGTCGTGCGGGACGGCAAATCCATGCGATACCAATATGCCGGACGCCTGCGCGAAGACGATCTCGTTTATCTCTTTATTGCACCCGGATATTCGCGTCTGATCGACCGACTGTTTGCCAGCGCGCTGCCAGTTGCGGCAGACGATGCGGAGTTTTTCGGCACTTTCTCGATCCAGCCATCTCGCCCTGCCAAGGAACTGGAAATCGCCTATGGTCCGAGCCTTCTATCCGCCGCCGAACAGTCGATGACTATCGCCGAATTGATCGAATCCCGCCTCAGTGGAAAGGCCGACTATGCCGATCGTGTACGCCTTGGCTCAATCGTCCTGATCGTTCGCGCGCTGGACGAACATGAGGCGATAACGGGCGTCGGCGTCTCGCTCGAACCCGTTGAACCGGCGACCAGCCTGCCTATCTTCATCAGCTTCGGTGAAATCGTCCGCCGTGTCCGCGCCCACGTGGAGCACCGTCGGAACGCTCGCAATCCGCAGGCCCAGAAAAGTGCTCAGCCCTCCTCCACAGCTTCAACCGATGTGCGAGAAAATGAAGCATAAGCGGCTTGCGTCGGCTTTCAGGCATTGTATGTTCCTGCCAACCTTACCCGTCTTAACAAAATCAGGATCGACATATGCCCGCCTTCAAAACCCTCAACGATCTTAAAGACATTGCCGGAAAACGCGTTCTCGTGCGCGTTGATCTCAACGTACCGGTCGCGGATGGGAAAGTCACGGATAAGACCCGTATCGAGCGTGTTGCTCCGACCATCCTCGAGCTTTCTGAAAAAGGCGCAAAGGTCATCCTGCTGGCGCATTTTGGCCGCCCGAAGGGAGAACCTGTCGCGGACATGTCGCTGTCGCTGATCGTTCCAGCCGTCGAAGAAGTCCTCGATCACGCGGTGTCCTTCGCGTCCGACTGCATCGGCGCGCCTGCTGCTGAAGCCGTCGCCAAGCTGAATGATGGCGACATCCTGCTTCTTGAAAACACCCGTTTTCACAAGGGTGAAGAAAAGAACGACCCGGCCTTCGTCGAGGCACTGGCAGCCAATGGCGATATATACGTGAACGACGCTTTCTCCGCCGCCCATCGCGCGCACGCCTCTACGGAAGGCCTGGCACGCCACCTTCCCGCTTATGCTGGCCGCACCATGCAGGCAGAGCTGGAAGCCCTTGAAAAGGGTCTGGGCGCACCTGCCCGCCCGGTCGTGGCAATCGTCGGTGGCGCGAAGGTTTCGTCCAAGATCGATCTCCTGATGAACCTCGTCAAGAAAGTCGATGCACTCGTCATCGGCGGCGGCATGGCCAACACCTTCCTTGCTGCGCGTGGCACGAATGTCGGCAAGTCCCTCTGCGAGCACGACCTGGCCGACACTGCCAAGCAGATCATGATCGAGGCCGCCACCTCGGGCTGTGCAATTGTTCTGCCGGAAGACGGCGTGATTGCCCGCGAGTTCAAGGCTGGCGCTGCTAACGAAACCGTCGAAATCAATGCCATCCCTGCCGATACCATGGTGCTGGATGTCGGCGCAAAATCCGTCGAAAGCATCAAGGCATGGATTTCCCGTGCCGAGACGCTGGTGTGGAACGGCCCCCTCGGTGCGTTCGAAATCGAGCCGTTCGACGCGGCAACGGTCGCTGCGGCCAAGCACGCTGCTGAATGCACCAAGGCTGGAAAACTCGTGTCGGTCGCAGGCGGTGGCGACACTGTCGCAGCCCTCAACCATGCCGGCGTTGCCGACGACTTTACCTATGTCTCGACGGCCGGTGGCGCCTTCCTCGAATGGATGGAAGGCAAGGAATTGCCGGGCGTTGCCATCCTTTCTGGCGACAAGTAAACTTCTACAACTTGCCTGACGAAAGAGCCGGACAAGCACTGCTTGTCCGGCTTGTTTTTTGGCAGGTAAAAATGGGAGGAAAAGTTTCAAACGATTGAAATGATTTCAATCGTTTCAATGAGTTAGCATGCCATTTCCCTGCATTGGAACTTCTGTTATCCGGAATTGTATTGTGCCTTGGGAGTATAGCAAATGACCGAACGTCTCGAAGACATCGCACTCAAAATGGTCGCTGACGGCAAGGGTCTCCTCGCTGCAGACGAGTCCACAGGAACGATCAAAAAGCGTTTCGACAGCATCAATCTGGAATCCACCGAGACCAGCCGCCGCGACTATCGCGAGATGCTGTTCCGCTCCGACGACGCCATGAAGAAGTGTATTTCCGGCGTCATCCTCTATGAGGAAACCCTCTACCAGAAAGCTGCAGACGGTACGCCTTTCGTCGACATCATCAAGGCTGCAGGCAGCCTTCCTGGCATCAAGGTGGATATTGGCGCCAAGCCGATGGCTTTCCACCCGCATGAATTCATCACCGAGGGCCTGGACGGCCTCTACGAGCGCCTGCGCAAGTACCATGAAGCAGGTGCCCGTTTTGCCAAGTGGCGCGGTGTTATCACCATCGGCGAGCAGCGTCCGAGCTGGGGCTCCATCAAGGCCAATTCCCAGTCTCTCGCTCGCTATGCCGCACTCTGCCAGCAGGCTGATATCGTTCCTATCGTCGAACCTGAAGTTCTCATGGACGGCGAGCCGGGAACCCACGACATCGATCGCTGCGCGGAAGTTACCCAGTGGGTTCTGCAGACGGTATTCGCCGATCTGTTTGACGCCCGTGTCAACCTGGAAGGCATGATCCTAAAGCCGAACATGATCATCGACGGCAAAAACGCTCGCAAGGCATCTGTCGAAGAAGTGGCTGAGAAGACGGTCAAGGTTCTCAAGGCAACCGTGCCTTCGGCCGTTCCCGGTATCGCGTTCCTCTCGGGTGGCCAGTCCTCCGAAGAAGCGACAGCCCACCTGTCCGCCATGAACTCCGCTTACGACCTGCCGTGGGGACTGACCTATTCCTACGGTCGTGCGCTTCAGGACACCGCACTCAAGGTTTGGGGCGGCAAGCAGGAAAACGTTGCAGCAGGCCAGCGCGCCTTCACGCACCGTGCGATGATGAACACACTGGCAGCCAAGGGCACCTGGAAACAGGAACTCGAAAAAGCCGCCTGAGACATTCTGATCCAGAAAAAGATCAAGGCCGCCCTTCGGGGCGGCTTTTTTTATTGGCACACGCCAATCTGATCAAGGACGCAAAAGAAGCGTTGCTGTCCAGATCACAAAGGCGACGATGGCAATCTTCCAGAAATCGCCGCGTTTTCGCAGTCCTGGCAGGCCAATTGGCCTGATAATCTGCACGATCATCGCCAAGAGTAGAAAAAGGCCGATCGCCTTTGCCATTTGTTCAGCCTTTTCTTTATTTCCGGATCGTCACAGGCTGGACATTTTTACCGTTCACCAGAAGAGTGCAACCCATTGGGGTAGCATCCGTGTGAACGCCCGACCTGTACGACCGAACGCATGAGAGTGTCTCTATGAGCAGAAACCTTCTACCCGTATTCGCTCTTTTATCCAGCACTCTGTTTCTTTTTCTGGGCAACGGCCTGCAAGGTCTGGTCCTACCTGTGCGTGGTTCGGCGGAAGGATACTCGAACGAAGTCCTTGGCTTTCTCGGAACCTCCTGGGCGGCGGGTTTTGTCATTGGCTGCTTTGTCGCACCCGCCATCGTGCGCCGGGCGGGACATGTACGAGCTTTCGGCTCCTTCGTGGCCGTTGTTTGCCTCACTGTACTGATGACTGGCCTTGTCGTTGACGACGAATGGTGGATTGGGCTGCGTGCTCTGACGGGCTTCTGCACGGCCGGGACATCGATGATTATCGAGAGCTGGCTGAACGAGCGTGCCACCAATGAGACACGTGGCATGATCTTCTCGCTCTACATCGCGATCACGCTGCTCGGTGTCGTGGCGGGCCAGATGATCGTCCCAATGGGCAATATCAGCGACACGTCGCTCTTCATGATCTGCGGCATCATCTACTGCGTCGCCATTCTGCCGGCCACGTTGTCGAAAGCAGCAACCCCCCAGCCTCTACAAAAGGTCAGGCTGGATTTACCGGCATTGTATCGCAACTCGCCCGTCTCATTTGTCGGCATCCTGATGATCGGCATAGCCAACGGCGCGTATGGTACGCTGGGTGCGGTGTTCGGAGCGCGGGCGGGGCTTGATCCAACCATGATTGCTATCATGGTCTCTGTCACGATTTTCGTCGGCGCCATGGCACAGTTCCCGGCCGGTCGTCTCTCAGACCGCATCGACCGTCGTTACGTGCTGGCTGGGCTTGCCGGTCTCGGAGCGTTGGCCGGTCTTGCTGTCGCGGCAGTCCAGCCCCATAACGTTTATCTGCTCATTCCAATGATTGCGGTCTATGGCGCCGCCGCGAACGCGCTCTATCCGATTGCCGTAGCACATGCCAACGACTTCGCGGCCTCCCAGGATTTCGTTAAGGTATCAGGCGGCCTGCTGTTGCTTTACGGCATTGGCACGATCATCGGCCCAACATTGGGTGGCGCCGTCATGACCCATTACGGCCCCTACGCTCTGTTCCTGGTAACCGCCCTCGCCCACACACTCATAACGGCCTACGCGATCATGAGAAGCTACCGTCGTGCCGCCCTGTCGACGGAGGAGAAGGATAACTTCAAGAGTATCCCGACCACTCCAGCGCCGCTTGTCACGCCGGAAAGTATTGCGCTCGACCCGCGCGCGCCGCAATATCCAGAGGACGGCGACTATGTTGAAAAAGGAGCGGGCATATGAGCCTCTTTGACGATGACAGGCCGAAAAAACCACAGGCGCACGAGATCGGCAGCGACCTCAGTCTTCTCTCGGTCGACGAACTGACGACTCGGATCGGGTTGCTTCAAGCAGAGATCAACCGACTCGACGAGGAGCGGAAAAGGAAATCCGCAGGCAGGCAAGCGGCAGAGAATCTCTTCCGGACTTAAGCCTGCCTGACGTCTGGCAACCGTGGAAGCTTAGAAGCAGAATGAAGGAAAGACTTCGTCGCTAGCGCTGTCGCGCCGGAAGGAATTAAAATTCTGAGGCAGTCTTTCGTTTACCATTAACACAAAATTAAGCTTTCTGAGAGATTACTATACATGTCCAGTTCTTCTGGACTTCAGGCATCTTCTCCAGTTGGCGATTTGGTCTGATTTTTCTCCCTGTTTTACCTTGAGAGCCGCTTTTGCGGCTCTTTTTTTGGTCGATGGCATTTTCGCAAAACTGTGGGTATTAACCCTTCTTTAATAATTGCCTTGCGCATTTCAGGTAATGATATCATCCTGAAAACACTAAAGACCGGAACAAAATATCCGGATCGTCGTTGCCTGACAGTGTGGTGCGTGAGCAGGGATTAAAGAACATGTCCGAACAGGTGTTGAATACCATTAGCTTTGCAGGGCGCGCTGCTGCTTCCAACCAGTTCAAGACCCTCTATAACGAAGGGATGACACTGGTTGAGGAAACGGCAAGCTATCTCGATGGTGCTGGCCGCGTTGCCTCGAAGGTTCTCCCGCGTATGGCGTCGGTGCTTTACGCAGCAGAATCGATGCGCCTCACCACCCGCCTGATGCAGATGGCATCCTGGTTGCTTCTGCAGCGCGCCGTCAACAACGGCGAGATGACCAAGGATCAGGTTATCAGCGAAAAGAACAAGGTTCGCCTCGACAGCTTTAACGTTGATCGCAACGCTCCCGGCTGGAACGACCTGCCGGAATCCTTCCGTGATCTGATCGAACGCTCGCTTCGGCTTCAGAATCGCGTTGCCCTGCTCGACCGCGAAATCTATCGCCCCGCAGAAGCTGCCAAGGTGCCGGACAATGAAAACAGCGTCCAGGCTCAGCTCAACCTTCTGCGCACGGCATTCACAATCAACTAAGAAAAAACAAAAAATATAGACGATTTAAAAAGCAGGCTTTCAAGCCTGCTTTTTTTGTTGCGCAACACGCCTGTGAACACAAACAGGCAAATAAAAAAGCCCGGCAGAGCCGGGCTTTTTTAAATAATCCGTCCACAAGGGATCAGAGGCCGAGGCCACCGAAACGCTTGTTGAACTTGGAAACGCGACCACCGCGGTCCATAAGCTGCTGGTTGCCGCCCGTCCATGCCGGATGGGACTTGGGGTCGATTTCGAGGTTCATGACTGCGCCTTCCGAACCCCAGGTCGAGCGGGTTTCGTATTCGGTGCCATCGGTCATGACCACCTTGATCGTGTGATAATCGGGATGGATATCAGCCTTCATGACAATCTTCCTGGTTAAGTGACGTGCGGTCCATTTGCCGCAATTGCGTCAACTGAGCCAATTCAATAAATGAAGCCATAGTCCAGATGGGCTATGGCTTCCCAATTTGATGCGGAGCCTATACATGAAGGTCGCCGAGATAACAAGAGCCTGCTGTTTCCTTGTGAACGGAGATAGCCCCTTTTGGCAAGAACGGATTGCATAATCCGAATTCCCTGCCAGGGCCGACTGGCAAGCGCTGACAAAGGAGAAGACAAGAAGTGGCAGACGTACAGGAGCAGAAAGCGGCAAACCGTAAAAGCCTGAAGCCGCTTCTCGGTCTCTTCCCTTATCTCAAGCGCTACCGCGGCCTGATGGCAATCGCCCTTTTCGCGCTTGTTCTCTCATCGGCCACCACCCTTGCTTTGCCGCTCGCCGTCCGCCGCATCATCGATCATGGCTTTCAGGTTTCAGACAGCGGCATGATCAACAGCTACTTCGCCATGCTTCTTGCGATTGCCGTTGTTTTGGCCCTCGCCAGTGCCATGCGCTATTATTATGTCATGAGCATCGGTGAACGGGTTGTTGCCGACCTTCGCCATGACGTGTTCGCGCACCTGACATCGCTGTCCCAGCAATTTTTCGATGCCAACCGATCCGGTGAACTGACCTCGCGCCTTACTGCCGACACGGTGCAGATTCGCTCCGCCTTTGGCTCCTCTGCCTCCGTGGCGCTGCGTAACATCATCATGTGTTTCGGTGCCGTCGTCATGATGATCTATACCAGTCCCGGACTTTCAGGCTTGGCGCTGCTGGCCATCCCCTTCATCGTGTTCCCCCTGATTGCATTTGGGCGATCGGTGCGCGCTCGCTCGCGTACAACACAGGATACATTGGCCCAATCCGCAGCCTACGCCTCCGAGACCATCGGAGCCACCCGAACGGTGCAATCGTTCAATGCCGAACCTCTTGCGAACGCCCGTTATGGTCAATCCGTCGAAGCGGCCTATCAAGGCGCCAGGGCAGCCATCGGTGCGCGTGCAATCCTGACAGCCGTCGCCATCGCCCTCGTCTTTGGAAGCGTCGTCGGCATTCTCTGGTACGGCGCCCAGAACGTTCTGAGCGGCAGCATGTCAGCAGGTACGCTCGGCCAGTTCGTTCTTTATTCGGTTATTGCCGCCAGCGGCCTGGGTCAACTTTCGGAAGTCTGGGGCGAACTGGCGCAAGCAGGTGGCGCGGCCGAAAGACTGTCTGAAATCTTGAACGAGCGCTCCGCCGTCGCCGAACCCGCAGCACCTGTTTCGATGCCGCTACCACCACGCGGGGAGGCCGAATTTCACGACGTCGGCTTTGTTTATCCGCTGGCAACCGAAAGGCCGATCATCTCCGGCCTGTCGTTCAAGGTTGCAGCCGGTGAAACGGTGGCGATCGTCGGGCCATCCGGCGCTGGTAAAAGCACGGTCTTTTCTCTTCTGATGCGATTTTACGATCCACAACAAGGTCGCATCACCATCGACGGTACCGACATCAAAAGTGCCCGCATTGCCGATGTGCGCTCGCGTATGTCCAGCGTGCCGCAGGACGTGGCAATTTTTGCATCCTCGATCCATGACAACATCGCGTTTGGTCGTCCCGAAGCGACGCGTGATCAGGTTCGCGCTGCGGCCACAGCGGCACAGGCCGACGGTTTCATTGAGAGGCTGGAAAGCGGATATGACACGCAGGTTGGCGAGCGTGGCGTGACGCTTTCCGGTGGCCAGCGACAGCGGATAGCCATTGCCCGCGCCATTCTTCGCAATGCGCCAATCCTTTTGCTTGACGAGGCCACCTCCGCGCTTGACGCCGAAAGCGAAATGCTGGTGCAGAAGGCGCTTGATGAGCTAATGAAACCCCGCACCACCATCGTCATCGCACACCGCCTCGCTACCGTGCTCAAGGCCGATCGCATCCTTGTCATGGATGAAGGGCGCATTGTCGAGGAAGGCACACACCAGAGCCTGATCCGCCAAAACGGCCTTTATGCGCGTCTTGCACAGTTGCAATTCCAGACCGGGCCGGATGAATTGCGCGCCCACGCGTAAGTGTCACGACAAAACGTTGCGTCCGGCAACACGGCCGGAAAACAGGCAACCGCCGAGAAATGTGCCCTCCAGCGCGTTGTAACCGTGCATGCCGCCACCACCGAAACCGGAGACTTCGCCGGCGGCATAAAGCCCCGCAACCGGCTCGCCTGCCCGATCCAAAATGCGCGCTTGCAGATCGGTATGCAGGCCGCCCAGTGTCTTACGGGTCAGGATATGCAGACGCACGGCAATCAGCGGCCCCTTCCCGCGATCAAGCAACCGGTGAGGTCGGGCGGTTCGCATGAGTTTGTCGCCGAGGTAGCGCCTTGCTCCGTTGATCGCCGTTATCTGGGCGTCCTTGCCGAAGCTGTTTTCGATCTCCCTGTCACGGGCCTCGATTTGCTGGCGGATATAAGCCGGATCAAGCCTGTTTTCGCCGCTGATCCTGTTCATGGCCGCCACGAGATCTTCCAGTGTGTCAGAGACGGCAAAATCCTCACCGCGTTCTATGAATGCCTTGACCGGCGCCGGTGGCTCCTTACCAAGCCTCTTGAGGAGAAGCTGGATGTTTTTATCCGTCAGATCCGGGTTCTGCTCCGATCCTGAAAGAGCAAATTCCTTCTTGATGATCGCCTTGGTCAAAATGAACCAGCTATAGTCGCTGTTTCTTTGCCTCAGGATCTTTAGCGTCCCAAGCGTATCGAAACCCGGCATGGCGGGTGCGGGCAGCCGATTGCCATCTGCGTCACACCAGAAGGACGATGGCCCTGGCAAAATGCGGATGCCATGATTGGGCCAGATCGGGTCATGGTTTTTCACGCCTTCGGTATAATGCCACATTCTGTCTCGGTTGATGACATCACCGCCAGCCGCCTCGGTGATGGCAATCATTCTGCCATCCACATGCGCTGGTACACCACAGACCATTTGCGCCGGTGGTTGTCCGAGACGATCAGTCGGCCAATTGCGCTGCACCAGGTCGTGGTTGCCACCAATCCCACCAGCGGTAACGATTAAAGCCGAGGCGGCCATCGTGAAGCTGCCTATCGGCTCTCTGCTGCTTGTCTGACCGCGCAGGACAGGATCTTGCACAAGCACGGTCCCGGAGACGCCCGTGACGGTGCCTCCGCTCTTTTCCAGCGCGTCGACCTGATGGCGAAAGCGAAACGTAAGCCGGCCACTTTCGACGAGCGCCTGCGCCTTCTTAATGAAGGGGGCCAGCACGCCCGGGCCTGTTCCCCAGGTAACGTGAAAACGTGGAACGGAATTTCCGTGACCATGCGCGAAAGCGCCTCCCCGCTCCGCCCAACCAACAACCGGAAACCACCGCATACCCAGGCCATGCAGCCAGGCACGTTTCTCTCCGCCAGCAAAATCGAGATAGGCTTCGGCCCATCGCTGCGGCCAATGATCTTCGGCACGGTCGAAACAGGCAGAACCGAACCAGTCCTGTCGCGCCAGATCGATGCTGTCGTGCACCCGCATGAGGCGCTGCTCTGGGCTATTAACAAAGAACAGACCTCCAAGTGACCAGAATGCCTGCCCACCAAGGTTCTGCTCCCCCTCCTGATCTAAAACGCATACGCTAAGCCCACGTTCAGAGGCTTCTGTCGCAGCCACCAGTCCGGCCAGCCCCGCCCCGATGACGATCACGTCGAACCGCTCCATCAGTCTCCTCCCAGATGTGACGGATTTACTTTTACGAGAACGTAAATTTATATCAGCGCAAAGACAATCACACGGTGTGTGTCACTCACCGTTCGGTCAGCTTGAGTTCGATACGTCGGTTCTGCTGACGCGCCTCCTGGCTATCACCCTCGGCAATCGGCTGATATTCACCAAAACCTGCGGCGACCAGACGATTTGCCGGGACACCCTTCGAGATCAGGAACTTGACGACAGAGGTCGCACGCGCCGATGATAGCTCCCAGTTGTCACGATAACGACCGGAACCGGAGAGCTGAACATTGTCCGTGTGCCCGTCGACACGCAGGACCCAGTTAATCTCAGCAGGTATTTCCTTGGCGAGATCAAGAAGGGCTACAGCCAGCTTTTCCATTTCCACCTGCCCTTCCGGGTTCAGTTCATTGCCGCCAGAGGGGAACAGAACTTCAGATTGGAATACGAAACGGTCACCCACGATACGGATATTTTCGCGGTCAGAGAGAATTTCGCGCAACCGGCCGAAGAAGTCCGAACGGTAGCGGTTCAACTCCTGCACGCGCTGCGCCAGCGCCACATTCAGCCTTCGCCCAAGATCGGCGATCCTGACCTGAGAAGACGCATCCTTTGCCTCGGATGCCTGCAAAGCCGATTCGACCGAAGCGATCTGAGCACGAAGCGCCGCAATCTGCTGGTTCAGCAACTCAATCTGTGCAGAAGCGCGGGTATTTGCCTGCTTCTGATCATCCAACTCACTTGTAAGGCTGCCGATACGTGAATTTGCTGCGGCGTTGTTTCCGCTGCCGGCGTCAAGAAGCGACTGCAGCCTAGACCGCTCGTTCTCGGATGCGGCCAACGTCGATTGCAGGTTCGCCAGGGTATCCTCGATATCCTGCTTGCTGCCTTTCTCCATAGCCAAGAGTTCGGTCAACTCGGCAATCTGACTGTTAAGGCGGGTCAGGACTTCGTCCTTGCCGGTGATTTCCCGCGACAGAACAAACTGTGCCAGCACGAAAACCGTCAGCAGGAACATGATGGCCATCAACAGCGTCGAGAGCGCATCGACGAAGCCCGGCCAATAATCGACCCCTCTGTCGCGACGGCGATTGCGCGCGAGCGCCATGGCTACTCGCTCCCGTTATCGTGGCGTATACGCCCGGAAGAAGACTTTGCGTCCTCATCGACACGCGCCGACAGCCGATCGAGCGTACGGCGAAGCGACTTCGATTCTTCCTGTTGCGCTTCAATCCAGTCACGCAACATCTGCTGTTCACTGCGCATGTTCTTCACAAGGCCCTGGATGCCTTCTGCAAGGCTGGTCATGGCGGCGAGTGAACGTTCGGTGCTGACGGCCGTACCCGTCTCGGCCTTTCCGTCCCTGACAACATCCGCTCCCGTATCGGTAACGGAAGATAGCCAGTTTTCCAGCTGGGTATAGAAGCGGTTCTGGGCTCTGCCTGCCTGCAGATCAAGGAAACCGAGAATGAGCGAACCAGAAAGACCAAGCAGCGACGACGAGAACGCCGTGCCCATACCGGAAAGTGGTGCCGTCAACCCGGCCTTCAGCGAGCCGAGGATATCGGTGCTGTCGCCAGCACTCGGGTCGAGCGACTGAATGACGTCGCTGATTGCACCGATGGTGCCGATCAGGCCCCAGAACGTCCCGAGAAGACCGAGGAAAACCAGAAGCCCGACAAGATAACGCGACGTATCGCGGGATTCATCAAGGCGGGTGGCAATCGAATCAAGGATTGTGCGTTGTGTGACAGTCGAGAGACGCACATCACCGCGCTTGCCAATCAACGTGCTCATCGGTGCCAGAAGCTTCGGAGCACGACCAGCTTTCTCGACACTGCCTGCAGCCCTGAAGGCGTTGAACCAGCGCACTTCCGAACGCAGGCTCATAGTCTGCGTGAAGACAAGAATGATGCCGATGACCAGAACACCAAGAATGAAGCCGTTCAGCCCCGGGTTCGTCATGAAAGCGGTATGGGCCTGCCGATAGAGGATAGAGGCCAGGAAACCAACGAGGACCAGAAAAAGGACCATCGTCCAGAGGAATGGTGTGGGGCTGGACAGCTTGTGGCTGTACTGCCGAGTGGTCACCGGTTTCTCGACACCAAGATCGAGCAACTCCGAATCCGCCATGACGTTTGCGTTCCCTTTGGTCACTTGTTCAGCGGAAGCTATTTGAAAATTGCGACGAATTGAAGTGAAAACCCGGTGTAAAATCACAGGCTTTTCACGTCCTTGGATTGAAACGCCGCCAGACAAAAGAAAAGCGCCCGGCGAATGATCGCCGAGCGCTGCAAATCCTTCCGAAAACCTCAGGATTTTCAGGAAAACGTTATTACCGACCGGGAATCGGACGGTTGGCAACTTCGACCAGTGCCTTGTGGATATATTCGTTGCCGGCTGCCACGCTTCCCGTGTCGAAGATCGCCGAGCCGCCCTTTGCGTCGCTAGCAAAGCCGCCAGCTTCGCGAATCAGGACGAGACCAGCGGCCATATCCCACGGCGACAGTTCAGCTTCCCAGAAACCGTCGAGGCGGCCAGCCGCGACATAAGCAAGATCAAGCGACGCAGCGCCCATGCGGCGAATGCCCGCGGCTTCGCCCATAACGTGACGAAGTTCGACAAGAAACTTGCCGTGATTGCCACGGCCAAGATGCGGAACACCACAACCGATAACGCAGTCGGTCAGTGCTTTACGTGCGGCAACGCGAATACGACGGTCGTTCAGGAACGCGCCGCCGCCACGCTCAGCGGTGTAAAGCTCATCGGTGGCCGGATTGAAGATAACGCCAGCGACAATTTCACCGTTACGCTCGAGAGCGATGGATACAGCAAAGTGCGGAATGCCGTGCAGAAAGTTCGTGGTGCCATCAAGCGGATCGACGATCCAGCGATGTGCGCCGTCGGTGCCCTTTTCTTCGCCGCCTTCTTCACCAAGGAAGTCATAGGTCGGACGAGCCTTCATCAGCTCGTCGCGGACAATCTTTTCCGCCTTGAGGTCGGCCTGCGACACGAAATCGCTTGGACCTTTGACCGAGACCTGCAGGTTCTGCACTTCACCGAAGTCACGCGCCAATGACTTTCCCGCCTTGAGGGCGGCCTGAACCATGACATTGAGAAGGGCTGAACGGGCCATCGAGTTCGTTTCCTGGAAAGCTGCCGGACCACCCGAAAACTGGCCGGGCAGGAAAGGCTATTATTATTCTTGAATTGAGAGTTTGCGGTTCAAGACCACAAAACGCGCCGAAATTCAAGGCTAAAAGCCTCAAGGCGCGCCGACAGGGCGCTTCTCCTTGCCGTTACATCGGCCGAAAGCGGTTTGCGGCCTCGATTGCCTTTTTCTGCTGTTCGTCAGTGATCCCGAGATAAAAATCCTCCAGCGAAGGGTCTTTCAGGCCTGCCCGCCGCGACAGCACGTACCACTTGGCAGCTTCAACGGGGTCAGGTCGAGTACCGAGCGCCTGAATGTAGAGATGCGCCACCTTGTTCTGTGCAACGACGTTGCCACGTTGCGCCGCGCCGTAGAGCCAGCGAAAACCCTCATCCAGGTTCCGCTCACCACCAGAACCATTTACCAGCCAGATTCCCAGATCGACCTGCGCTGTGTCGTAACCTGCCTTCGCAGCACGCATCAGCCAGTCGCGCGCCTTCGCCTTCTTCTCAGCAGGAACATCCTTGACCGACCAATAGATCTGCGAGACGGCATACTGCGCATCGGCAATGCCCTGTTCGGCGGACTTTTCGTAAAAGGGCAATGCCAGCATCAACCCCTTGGCGCCAGGGTTTTCCGAAACGAGTATCTGGCCCCAGTTGAACTGGGCAGATGCATTCCCCGCCTCGGCAGCACGACGCATGAAATCGTCCGCCTTGGCCTTGTCGCGCGTGACGAATTTACCCTCCATCAGAATGAGGGCGAACTTGAACATGGCAACGGGATCGCTGCCCTCGGCTGCCTGTTGATACCAGAACGCGGCGGTCTTTTCGTCGCGCGCAATCCCCAGACCACGCGACATCATTTCCGCAACCAGCGTCTGTGCGGTCGCATCTCCGTTCTGGGCGCGTGTGAGCGCCTTGTCGAGGGCCTGAACATATTCACCACGCTGGTAATGCCCGTAAGCCTCATCGACCTTGCCGGTAAATTCCTTCTCCGGCGGCAGGGCAGGAAGTTCGGCACCCATCCGCTGATAGACGTTGACACCCTGCGACGGCTGCAAATCTTTCTGCTCTTCCGACAGCACACGCCCCTGGCGGGTCGGCTGCGCCTCATCTTCCAACTGACGAGCGAGAGGATTTTTCTCCGTCGCCGGACCGGACTGCGCAAAAGCCGGGAAAGCCGCTGCACTCAAGGAAAGCGCCAGAAGCGAAACGGAAAGGCAAAGATGAGCAGCGCGTGTAAACATCGCTCGTATCAACCGTCAAACCGTGGCGCTTTTTCGTCAAGCAGCGCGTTGATTTCAGAAACCGCCTGGGCAGGTCCTGCAGCATGGTCAAACACGGCACTGCGCAGGGCAACAAATTCGACGCCGGTCTCGGCAACAGGCACAACGGATGCGATATCCGAACCGCCCATCACAATGGCCGGAATTTCAATCATCGATGCCCACCATTCCCCGAGCGCCAGGTTTTTCGGGTGCGCCTCTGGTTTGATGTCACCTTCCAGCTTGCCAAAGAAGATGTAGTCTGGATTGGCTTCGCCCTGTTCCAGCGCCTTGTGGCGGTCATCGGCATTGCCACCGCCAACAATAAGCTTGGGGGTAAATTTCTCGACCGCCTCGGCCAGCGCCTCGCCCCCAGTGGTAACATGCAAACCATCAGCCTTGGCGCGACCCGCCACGCGGCTGTCACCCGCAATCAGTGCTGCCGCACCGGACTTTTGCACCAGCGGCACGATCAACTCAGCCACTTTCTGAAAGGCACCGTCATCCAGACCATATTGCGGAATGATGACCGAGGCCACATCGCCGCCACGCAGCGCCTCTTCAACGGCCTTGGCCTGATTCTGCATGTCGTCCGCTTGCGGAACGATAAGGACAAGGCGGCAACGGTCTTCGGTTGTGGTCATGGGTTCGTCCATTTCAGGCAGAAGACGCTTTCGGCGCAATCTGCACTCGTTTTGATATGACAAATCCGATAAACCGGACCGGCGAAAGGATCAACCGTCCATCCATGCTGACAGATTTTCATTTTTTTATGGCCGCCATTCCCGCCGTCATCCTTGTAGGCCTTTCAAAGGGCGGACTGGGCGGTGCGCTTGCCCTTATGGGCGTTCCCATTATGGCACTTGCTGTGCCGCCCGTGCAGGCGGCGGCAATCTTTCTGCCGATCCTGATCGTGATGGATATCGTGGCTCTCTGGGCGTGGCGCCATCATAATCATCGCGAAACATTGCTCATCATGCTGCCGGGCGCCATTGCCGGTATCGCAATCGGCTGGGCAACCTCCAGCATGATTTCGGCTGACGCCATGCGTCTCATCGTTGCAACCGTGACGATCCTCTTCGTGCTGCGTTATTTCTATGAGAGTTTTCTCAGCAGAAAAGGCCAGGAGATTCCTGCAAAACCGCAGCGACGCGGACCGGCAACGCTGTGGTCGACCCTGTCGGGCTACGCCAGTTTTGTTGCCCATGCGGGAGGACCTCCCTTCCAGATCTATGTGTTGCCGCTGAAGCTGGACCCAAAAACCTACACGGGCATGAGCGTTCGCTTTTTCGCGATCATGAACGCGATCAAACTCATCCCATATTTCGCTCTGGGGGCGCTCGACTCGAGCAACATGAAAACGTCAGCTCTGCTGCTTCCGGTCGCAATGCTCGCCACAATAGCAGGGGCAAAAATCGTCAAATATCTGAAACCTGCGGTTTTTTACCCGCTGATGTACACGATGGCGCTGCTCGCGGCCTTGAAGCTGCTCTGGGATGGATTACCGATCTGACACGGCAAAAATTTGATATGGAGAAAATTAAAAAGCTCCGACCGCACCTTGATGCAGCCAGAGCCTGAATTGTCTAACCGCCCGTCCTTACATCACTGAAGGCGGCGGCAGTCTGTCAATCAATGCCTTGTTGAGGCCTTGAGCCTCTGCAATTCGTCCTTCAGGCGCAGTTTTCGACGTTTGATATCGGCGATCTCCGTGTCATCCGAAGACGGGGAAGCAAGAATACTTTCGAGCTCTTCCTCCAGAGCGCCGTGTTTCTTTTCGAGCGATGCAATATGAGCCTGAATGGTCATGCGGCACGTCCTTCCTTTTTGAACCTACCTCCAGCTCTCCATCACTGGAGTTTCAGGTTTACGACAGCACTGTGACATGGATTAACAATCTTGTCGAAGGCGAAATCATGACAATATCTGGGCAATTTGGTCGCATGGGAAACTTCCCGTTATCGCGATTTGGTGATAGAGGCTCCAGAACAGATCACATAAGCGCCGGAGGCGATCCGGCTGGCATAAATGGGGATGACAGGATGCCCGATCAGGACCAGGCGGACATCAGGCTCGCGCTGGCGCGGTTGCGCCAGGAGCATGAGGACTATGATGCAGCGATCAACGCAATGATCCAGACCAGCTGCGATGCATTGCGGATACAGCGCATGAAGAAGAAAAAACTGGCCGTCAAGGACAAGATGTCCCAACTCGAAGACCAGGTCATACCCGATATCATTGCCTGAGCCGGAGCAAGCCAAGTGACAGCAGAAACACCGCCCGTCGCCATCATCATGGGAAGCCAGTCCGACTGGGAAACCATGAAGAACGCCGCCGATACGCTGGATGCCCTCGACGTGGAATACGAAGCGCGTATCATTTCGGCACACCGAACGCCAGATCGTCTTTACGACTTCGCAACCGGCGCAAAGGATGAAGGCTTCAAGGTCATCATCGCAGGTGCAGGCGGAGCTGCCCATCTTCCCGGCATGACCGCAGCCATGACACCACTTCCAGTGTTTGGTGTCCCGGTCCAGTCCAAGACCATGTCGGGACAGGACAGCCTTTATTCGATCGTGCAGATGCCAGCCGGCATCCCGGTCGGAACACTCGCCATCGGCAAGGCAGGCGCCATCAATGCCGCCCTGCTCGCAGCGGCTGTTCTGGCCCTTGGCGACGAGGATCTCGCTGACCGGCTCGATGCCTGGCGTGCGCGCCAGTCAGCCGCCGTTGCCGAATACCCCATGGACAATCCGCAGTGACCGGAAACATGAACAACCTTACCATCGGCATCATCGGCGGAGGCCAGCTCGGCCGAATGCTGGCGATGGCGGCAGCACGCCTCAATTTCCGGACCATCGTTCTCGAGCCGCAGGCGGATTGTCCCGCCGCACAGGTCTGCAACGATCAGATCGTGGCGGCTTACGATGACGAAAAGGCACTCGCCAAACTTGGCAGCCTTTGCGACGTCGTAACCTATGAGTTTGAGAACGTGCCGGTCTCCGCAGCCGAGAGGCTCGCCGCCTCCGTACCGGTTTATCCACCGGCAAAGGCTCTCAGCGCATCTCAGGACCGCCTGACCGAAAAACGCTTTCTCAACGATTGCGGCATTCCGACTGCGGGTTTTCGCGCTGTTGACAGCCAGACCGAACTCGAATCCGCTTTGGCCGAATTTGGTGGCAAAGGCGTTCTTAAGACCCGACGCATGGGTTATGACGGAAAGGGCCAGCGCCTTTTCAAGGGCGGCGAAGATCTGACCGGCGCCTTCGATGCATTGGGCGGCGTACCGCTGATTCTCGAAAGCTTCGTCGCTTTCGAGCGGGAGGTCTCGATCATCGCGGCGCGGTTCAAGGATGGAACCGTGACCTGTTACGACCCTGCAGAAAACGTTCACCTGAACGGAATCCTGCACACGTCCACAATCCCGGCCAATCTTTCCGACGCGGCGAAGATGACCGCTGTGCAGTCGGCTGAAAAGCTTCTTGCCGCTCTCGACTATGTTGGCGTCATCGGCATCGAGTTCTTTGTCCTGCCGGATGGCTCACTGGTGGCGAATGAAATGGCTCCACGTGTCCACAATACCGGTCACTGGACGGAAGCAGCCTGCGTCATTTCCCAGTTCGAGCAGCATATTCGCGCCGTCGCGGGCCTCGCGCCTGGCAGCACTGGCCGTCACTCCGACTGCGTGATGACCAATCTGATTGGCGACGACGTCAACGACGTCCCCCGCTGGCTTTCTGAAAAAGACTGCCTTGTGCACCTTTACGGCAAGACAGAGGCACGGCCAGGCCGCAAGATGGGCCATGTCACGCAACTCAAGAATGCGGGAAATCCTGAGTCTTTTCAGGGAAAACCACTGTGACGAGTTGACAGGCAGGGGCCGCACTGGTATCTGCCTGCCAACCGAAAAGAGCGCGCCCCGTTGCGCGCTTTTGATTGTTTTGATTAAGCGCGGTGGAAGCCGTGCAAAACTGCGGACCAGTAAAATGAAGATCAAGAATTCGCTTAAAGCGCTTAAGGCCCGTCATCGCGATAACCGCCTGGTTCGCCGTAAGGGCCGCGTATACATCATCAACAAGCAGAACCCGCGCTTCAAGGCTCGTCAGGGCTGATTGATCGCTCTGCGGTTTGCGTTTTCTACGCGGATCACATTGTTGATAGATACAAAGTTTGCATTTGATATTGGGCGCGCGCGGATTAATCTATCCGAATGCGCCCAAATCGTTTTTGCACGTCTGTTGTTTTTGCCCAGAGCCTTATGCTGATCGGCGCGCTGTCGATCGGCCACGCAGCAGCGCAACAGGCGTCTCAGCCCACGCCCCCGGCGATAGAAGAGATCGCCCCGGCCCCTGTCCAGACCGTCGATACGCTGTTTGAGTCGCTCAAAAAAGAACGCGACGCGGTGAAGGCACGCAATCTCGCCAACCAGATTGTCGCCGAATGGAATGATTCCGGCAGCGCCACGATCAATCTGCTGATGCAATGGGCTTCGGAAGCGTCTGACGAAAAGCGAAATGCCGCCGCATACGACTTCCTCGACCAGATCATCCTGCTCGACCCCGACTTTGCGCAGGCGCCTTACCGCCGCGCCATGGTACACTTTGCCGACGGCGATACCCGCAAGGCCATGGCCGACATCAATCTGACGCTGGAAAAAGAACCGAGGCACTTTCCTGCGCTGGCAAGCCTCGCGAACATTCTCGAAGCGTCCGGCCGCGATGAACTGGCCCTTAAGGCGTGGGAGCAATATCTCGCGGTCTATCCGGCAGACAAGGAAGCCCGCAAGGAAGCCAGCGATCTCTCGGAGAAGCTGGCGGGAACACGCAGCTAAAAACAAAAATCGCCGCATAAGCGGCGATTTCTTTTTATGGATCTGCAAAAGCGGAGATCATTCCATTCCGAGCGCAGCCATGTAGGTCTGCAGGATGGTTTCTTCCTCGATACGCTCGTTGGCGTCTTTCTTGCGCAGGCGAATGATGGTGCGGATCGCCTTGGTATCGTAACCGCGTCCCTTGGCTTCGCCCATCACATCCTTGATGTCACCCTGGATAGCGGCCTTTTCTTCTTCGAGACGCTCGACGCGCTCGATGAACTGGCGCAGTTCGGCGGCGGCTACGGTTTCGGTGGTCGCTGTTTCGTCCATCATTCTTTCCTTTGTAGTGGCGGCTCTTTCATGAGCCTTGTTCGTTCAGTCGGCGAAACCTTCGCCTGTTGCCATCAATCGTGCGGCAGAAATTCCGGCCTGTGAACTGCCCACTGACAGGCGTTACGTCAAGTCGTTTCCTGCGATACAGCGTTATTCCTTTGGCTTGTTTTCCTCAAATGCAGCCTTTTGAGCAGCACTTGCCTCACCTTGATAGCGGTTCTTCCAATCGTCGTAGGGCATGCCGTAGACGATCTCGCGGGATTGATCCTTGCTCATTTCAACCCCCGCATCCTCGGCTGCCTCCCGGTACCAGTTGGACAGGCAGTTGCGGCAGAAGCCTGCGAGGTTCATCAAATCGATGTTTTGAACATCGTGACGATCGCGAAGATGCTGCACGAGGCGACGGAAAGCCGCCGCCTCGAATTCCATTTGTTGCAAGTCTTTATCTATGGTCATGGCAAACTCCGAAATCCGTCAATATGGCCCGGTCCGCGACGCAAACACCTGATATTCGTGCAGAGCGGGATCGTCGTTCATTACGGCAAAAATGGGAGCAAGCCGCTCCGCCCAAGTGGTTATGCCCGCCTCGTTGCCGATCAGATCCTGCCGAACTTCGAGAAGCGCGTGGGGAATGCCCTTGATCATGCAGTGGCGATACATGGTGTCGCCCTTCAGCGCACCGTCATAGGGCTCGTTGTCACCGACAAGGATATCATTGGCGGCGCGAAGACCAGCGAGAAGCGGGTGAACAGCGCGATGGTCGCTATCCCACAAAACCGCCGCGTGCCAGGGACGCGGCGTCTCCTTCCAGAACGGTGTATAGGAATGCAGCGACAGCACCAGCGGCGCCTTCCCGGTGACGGTTTCGACTTTGCCAAGCACCTGACCAACGGCATTGTGATAGGGGCGATGATAGGTCTCTATCCGTTGCTGCCACTCTTCATCTGAGATCGGATGATTGCCGGGCACGATGGCACCATCGGAAATCTTCATGATGAGCGTCGGATCATCCTCTCCGCGATTCGGATCGATCAGCAGTCGCGAAAACCGGCCCATTACCGCAGGAACGCCGAGCCGGGCGGCAAGTGAACGCGTCAACCCTTCTATCCCGATGTCAAATGCGATATGTCGCTCAAAAGCGGCTTGCGGTAGGCCAAGTTTACCGTACTGTGGCGGAAGAAGGTTCATTGCATGGTCTGCCAGAAGAACCATGCCTTTGTCATATTGGCCTTCTATGATTTCATAGGGTATGAAGTCGTTCATCGATGTTTTCTGGGACAGGATTGAGGAGAGGAACTTGATGGCATGGCTTGAGGCCGCGCGCAAGTTTAGGCGGAAGAACCGCTATCTACCCTACCGCACTCACGATCCGACAACCAATATAATCGATTAAACTCGCGTTGACTTTCTTGGGCGACCGCGCCAAGAAGTGTGTTCATTATAACCATGGAATCCGGATGGAAGCCGTGACTCAGTCATTCTTCGCTCTTCCCCGCAAGTATCGGAATCTTGCTCGTCTTTTTTCCGCAGCCGCATTGTTTGCAACCCCGCTCTTCATTGCGCAGCCTGCTCTTGCGGATTTTCGCGTTTGCAACAGCACGCAAAACCTCGTCGGTGTCGCTATCGGCTACCGGGCGCAGGAGGGTTGGGTCAGCGAAGGCTGGTGGCAGGTTCCTGCCTCCACCTGCGCAACGCTGATAGAGGGCGAATTGCAGTCCCGCTATTATTATCTCTATGCCGAAGATGCCGCCCGTGGCGGCCGATGGACCGGTGACGTCAACATGTGCGTGGCGGAAAACGAGTTCAAGATCAGCGGTGTGGACGATTGCTACGCGCGCAGCTTCCAGAGAATGGGTTTCAAGGAATACGACACGGGCAGACAGGGTAGCTGGATGGTCCAGCTTTCCGACACGCCAGGCACACAGGAAAGTCAAAACTGATGAAGCGTAATCGCAAAGTCAAAATTCTTGCTACCCTTGGTCCCGCCTCCTCCGAAGAGGCGATGATCGAGAAGCTGCATCTTGCCGGCGCCGATCTCTTTCGCATCAACATGAGCCATGCCAGCCACGACGTGATGCGGACGCTCATTCAGCGTATCCGCTCGGTCGAGAGCCGCAACGGCCGTCCTATCGGCATTCTTGCCGACCTGCAGGGTCCCAAGCTGCGCGTCGGAAAATTCGCTGAAGGCAAGGTCGATCTCGTTCCAGGCCAGACCTTCACGCTCGACAACAACGACACGCCCGGCGACAACACCCGCGTTTTCCTGCCACATCCGGAAATTCTCGAGGCCGTGAAGCCTGGCCATCGCCTTCTGATCGATGACGGAAAGCTGCACCTGCGCGCCGAAAAGAGCGATGGCAAGAGCATCGTGACCACCGTTGTTTCCGGCACAAAGATTTCCGATCGTAAAGGCATCAGTCTTCCCGATACGCTGCTCGGCGTCGGCGTTCTGACAGATAAGGACCGCGTTGACCTTGACGCTGTTCTCGCCACCAACGAAGTCGACTGGGTCGCACTTTCCTTCGTTCAGCGTCCGGAAGATCTGGCAGAAGTTCGCAAGATCGCTCGCGGTCGCGTTGGCCTGATGTCCAAGATCGAAAAGCCGCAGGCTATCGAACGCATCGAGGAAATCATCGAACTTTCAGACGCCTTGATGGTCGCCCGCGGTGACCTCGGCGTGGAAATGCCGCTCGAAGCCGTTCCCGGCATCCAGAAGCAGCTGACCCGCGCCTGCCGCCGCGCCGGCAAGCCGGTGGTCGTTGCAACGCAGATGCTGGAATCGATGATCTCCGCACCGGTTCCGACCCGCGCCGAAGTCTCCGACGTTGCAACCGCCGTTTTCGAAGGCGCAGATGCGATCATGCTCTCTGCCGAATCCGCATCTGGCGATTATCCGGTCGAGGCCGTTTCCACCATGGCATCCATTGCCAGCACCGTGGAACAGGACCCGCATTATTCGAACATCATCTACGCACAGCGCGCCCAGCCGGAAGCCACGGGTGCGGACGCGATTTCGCTGGCCGCACGCCAGATCGCCGAAACGCTGAAGCTCGCTGCGATCGTGACCTACACATCGTCGGGCACGACGGGTCTACGCGCTTCGCGTGAACGTCCTCAGGTTCCGATCATTGCGCTGTCGCCGATCATTCAGACCGCGCGCCGTCTATCGGTCGTATGGGGTCTGCATTGCGTCGTCACCGGCGATGCGAACGACCTGGATGACATGGTCAACCGCGCATGTCGCATTGTTGTTTCCGAAGGTTTCGGCAAGCCCGGCGACCGCATCATCATTTCGGCGGGCGTTCCGCTCGGCACGCCAGGCGCAACCAACATGGTGCGCATTGCCTATATCGGCTCCGACGGCCAGAGCGGCGTCTGATCCCGATATCAACGAAGAAGCCCGCCATTTGGTGGGCTTTTTTTTGGCGCGTTGTACGTCAGAGGATTGCCCGCACGTCCTGGCCATTGATCTGGCATTCGACCAGCGACACCTGCTCGACCTGCCCGACCACGCGACACTCCAGATATTTTCCCCGGATACGATTTTCCAGCTTCTTAAACGCGTTCAGCCCGCAGGCAAACCGTCGTCCTTCAAGATCGAGACAGACTTTGTTGCGCTCCACGGTCTCGACGCCATCAAGCCGATACTCCTGTTCCTTGAAGACGAACCCGTTGTTGGAGGTGACGCGAAAACTTTGGTCGGCATGCATTTTCAAGGGAAAGGGATCGGGCGGGGTGGGAATACGCTCGAAATTCTGTGTTTCGACATTCACGCGCACTGGTGCCGTCGTCCATACCATCTCCGTATGAGTGGCAAGACGTGCCGCCGGCTCGGAAACCTCGCCATTCAAGTACGATGCGGTGCGAATGCCTGCAATTCCCAAGCCGATAACGATCGCAATCTGGAAAAGCAGAACTGCAAATTGCCGCACAATCTCTCCGTGATGATCAAGGACAACAGGTTAACGGACAAAGCATAACAGCAATTGCAATGATTACATTAAAAGGCCGCATACAAAAGTTGCCGTACTTTTGCCTTCGCGCAACAAGCAGCCGCAGTTGGCGCGGCAACGTTCCTGTGCCAAAAGGTGAGTAAATCAATCAGATGCGATAAGGAATAACCGTGACAATCGGGCTCGCCCACGCCGAACTCATTGCCGTCGTCACCGCTGTTACTGCAGAAGAACCGCGAGTGATGACCGTCAGGACGGGAGAGGCTCTGCCTTCCGGGCCATTCGAGTTCGGCCACAGGACATTGCAAAGCGGGCTTCGCGAATGGATCCATGAACAGACCCATTATCCGGTTGGCTATCTGGAACAACTCTACACCTTTGCCGACCGAGACCGGAACAATGACATTCTCGGCGGAAGGACAATCTCCATCGGTTATCTTGGACTGGTCCGGGAACAGGAAACAAGCGACAGCAAACGACCGTCGTGGTGGGGGTGGTACGATTATTTCCCTTGGGAAGATCACCGGCGTGGCCGCCCGGCGGTGCTGGATCAACTCGTTGAAAAGCTACGCGCCTGGGCAGATTCCGACCCTCAACGCCAAAGCCAGCGCCATTTGCGTGCCGATTTCACCTTCGGAATGGACGGCGGCGGCTGGAACGAGGATCTCACGCTGCAGCGCTATGAACTTCTCTACGAGGCGGGGCTCGTAACCGAAGCGCAGACGGAGCCACATATCAATTTCGGCAAGCCGATGTTTGCCGATCATCGCCGCATTCTTGCAACCGGGATCGCACGCCTGCGTGCCAAGATCAAATACCGCCCGGTTGTTTTCGAACTGATGCCCGATGCTTTTACACTCCTGCAACTGCAACGGACCATCGAGGCGCTCGCAGGACTGACTTTGCACAAGCAAAATTTCCGTCGCCTGATCGAACAACAGCAATTGGTCGAGGAAACCGGCGAGGTGACCAGCGAAACGGGTGGACGTCCCGCGAAGCTTTTCCGCTTCCGACAGACCATCCTTGATGAACGCGCGCTCTCAGGAACAAAGCTGCCTCTCTCACGCAATTGACATATGCTCTAATTGAGAATATCTCTTTCACCGACATATACTCAATATGAGTATAATTGGGAGAGCGCTATGAACGAACGAATTTCCGCCGCAGCCCTTTATGACCGCGTCAGCCGCGTCATTCCCAAAGCCGAATGGATGGGATTTCAAGATGACGTCGAGGCGATTCTGGAGCTGAAGCGCAAGCGCAACGCCGTTATTCTCGCCCACAATTATCAGACGCCGGAGATCTTTCACGGCGTTGCCGACATCGTCGGAGACAGTCTCGCGCTTGCGCGCAAGGCAATGGAAGTGGAGGCCGATGTCATCGTTCTGGCCGGCGTGCATTTCATGGCCGAAACGGCCAAGCTGCTGAACCCCAGCAAAACAGTGCTTATCCCCGACATGGCCGCAGGCTGCTCCCTGGCGGATTCCATCACGCCCGAAGACATTGCTCTTTTACGCAAGGCCTATCCCGGCGTTCCGGTCGTGACTTATGTCAACACATCAGCAGCGGTTAAGGCCGCCTCAGACATTTGCTGCACATCCGGCAACGCCCGCCAGGTGGTTGAATCGCTTGGCGTCCCACGCGTACTGATGTTGCCGGACGAATATCTCGCACAGAATGTCGCTCGCGCGACCAAGGTGGAGCTCATTGCCTGGCGCGGCCACTGCGAAGTCCACGAACTGTTCACCGCCGAAGATATACGCGAGCTGCGCGAGAGCTATCCGGGCGTCACGGTGCTGGCGCATCCGGAATGTCCGCCAGATGTCGTCGACGCTGCCGATTTTTCTGGCTCGACCGCCGTCATGTCGGACTATGTGGGCCAGGCACGACCTGCCCGCGTCGTGCTTTTGACCGAATGCTCGATGAGCGACAACGTGGCCGTCCATCATCCAGACGTGGAATTCATCCGCCCGTGCAATCTTTGCCCACACATGAAGCGCATCACGCTTGCCAACATCCGAAGCGCACTCGAGCAAAACAGGCATGAAGTGACGGTGGATGCCAAGGTTGCTGTCGCTGCCCGCCGCGCGGTTGAGAGGATGTTGGCAGTATGACGCCGGAACGTCTAAGGCAGCACACCGGAAAAACCGTTATCGTTGGTAGCGGTATTGCCGGACTGATGGCCGCGCTGACAGTCTCGCCTGAACCCGTTGTCCTTCTGACACGAAGCGCACTGGGTCGTGAAACATCCAGCGCCTGGGCACAGGGTGGGATCGCTGCCAGTCTGGCTCCGGACGACGACGTCGCGTTTCATCTGGCCGACACGTTGGCGGCAGGCGATGGCCTGTCTGCTTCAGAAATGGCTGCGGATATTCTCGCAGCCGCCCCATCGATCGTTGCGGCGCTGGAAAAAAATGGCGTGAATTTTGATCGCGACGCCCAAGGCGAATTGCTGTTCGGACTGGAGGCCGCCCATTGCCGCAGGCGGATCATCCATGCCGAGGGAGATGGCTCAGGCGCAGCCATTATTAAAGCACTCACCGCAGCCGTACTGCAGACGCCCTCCATCGAAGTCATAACTGGCGTAAATGTGCGCCGGCTAATTGCAGACGATGGCATCGTGGCCGGCCTCCATTGCGCAGGTGAAAAAGGCACTTTCACCCTTTTGACCGGCAAGGTCATCCTGGCAACCGGAGGGATTGGCGGGCTTTACGATGCAACGACCAATCCAACGGCAAATTTCGGGCAGGGCATCATGCTCGCGGCACGGGCCGGTGCCATGCTCGCCGATATGGAATTTGTCCAATTCCATCCCACCGCGCTAGCCTCGGCGCGGCGCCCCCTGGCTCTCGTCAGCGAAGCCGTACGCGGTGAAGGCGCCACGCTCCTGAATGAAAAAAACGAACGTTTCATGGCGAATATTCCCGGTCAGGAGCTGGCTGCACGCGACATCGTCGCACGCGCCATCGAACGGGAGATTGTCCGCGGCGGTCGGGTTTTCCTCGATGCACGCAAGGCGCTTGGATCGCGATTTTCAACACGCTTCCCCTCGATTGACCGGCTTTGCAAAGAGACGGGCATTGATCCATCCCGCGACCTGATCCCGGTGCGGCCTGCGGTGCACTACCACATGGGCGGCGTCGCGACGGATCGGAATGGCCGCAGCTCCTTCCCCGGCCTCTGGGTGGCGGGCGAAGCAGCCTGCACGGGATTGCATGGTGCAAACCGGCTTGCGAGTAACTCGCTGCTCGAGGCAGCCGTCATGGGCATGCGCGCCGCACAAGATGGATGCTCTTTTTCAGCGCCTCTGTCTGCCGGTGTAAGCGCAATCGGTTCCCTTGCGGAAGCCGATCCACGTGTTGTTCGCCCGCTTGTCTCCCGGCATCTAGGCATCACCAGAAATGCAGCCGGCCTGAATACGGCGATCGCCGGCCTTCTGCAACTGACCGAGCAGAACGGCCCAGCCTCCGACCCGGCAATCGTCGGCCTGTCGATTGCCGTATTTGCCGCCTTGCGCCAGGAATCGCGCGGCGCGCATTTTCGCGATGATTTTCCACTGAAGGGAATTGCGGAAAGACGCAGTCTTTGCCTCGACGAGATTCTGTCGTTTGCCCGAGCTATTTCTTCCAGCACCATCGCCCGGAGTGCCTGACATGCCCCTCTCCCCCTTGCCACGTCTTGTGATTGAAGCACCGGTTCGCATTGCCCTAATGGAAGATCTGGGGCTTGCAGGCGATATAACCTCTGATTCCGTGATCCCTGCAGACCATCGTTCAACAGTCGTCATGGCTGCGCGCGACAGGGGTGTCATCGCGGGCCTGGATGCCGCGGAGCTTGCATTCCAGCTCGTCGATCCAGCCATTGTGATGAAAAGGCAGGTGAATGACGGCTCAGCGGTCAATCCCGGCGACATCATCGCGACAATAGAAGGCCCATCGCGTGGCCTTTTGACCGGCGAGCGGACCGCGCTCAACTTTCTTGGCCACCTCTCAGGCATAGCCTCGGTTACGGCCGGTATCGTAGCAGCCATCGCTGGAACAAGAGCCTCAGTGGCGTGCACCCGCAAGACAACACCCGGCCTTCGCGCCCTGGAAAAATATGCCGTCCGTGCAGGTGGCGGCATGAACCATCGCTTTGCACTTCACGATGCAGTCCTCATCAAGGACAATCATATCGCTGTTGCAGGCAGCACGGCCGAAGCAATTCGCCGCGCAAAGACCAGTGTCGGCCACCTCGTCAAAATAGAAGTGGAAGTCGATACGCTCGACCAACTGAGGCAAGCGATGCAAGAAGGCATCGACGCTGTTTTGCTCGACAACATGAGCCCTGAGATGTTGCGTGAAGCCGTTGATATCGTCGCTGGCAAAGCCATCACAGAAGCCTCGGGCCGTATCAATCCGCAAACGGCTGCCACCATCGCGAAAACCGGTGTTGACCTGATTTCCGTTGGATGGCTGACGCACAGCGCACCGGTGCTCGATATCGGCCTGGATTTTTCCCACACCTGTTGAGAGCGGATACCGGAACAAACGTCTCACATATCCGTTATCGCCTTGCCATGAGGTCCGTGCTTCTAGGCGGGGGACGAATGCGTGCAAAAACCTGTCTTTATCAGCGGATCGCTATCAGAGAGGAAAGGCGTGTTATGGAAGATGCACAGGTTGGCTGGATTGCGGCCATTATCATCGGCGGCATTGCAGGGTGGCTTGCCGAACAATTCATGAAAAGCAACATGGGTGTTTTCATGAATATTATTCTCGGCATCATCGGTGCGATTGTCGCGAATTTTCTGCTTGGACTTGTGGGCGTTTCCCTCGGGGGATGGCTCGGATACCTTATCGCAGGTTTCATAGGCGCGTGCATACTGATCGCCGTAGGGCGAGCGATTCGCCGCTAAAGGGAGAATGAAATGAGCTTCTTTGACAAAATCAAAAACGCCATCTTCGGAAAGGCCGAGGCCGCCACTGAAACGGCAGCGCCTTCGCCTGCACCATCGGGCAGCCCTGCGCCTGCGGCACCGGCACCTGCGCAGCCAACCGCAACAAGTGCTGCACCCGCCCCGGCCGGAAACGTCGATGTTGCTGCCATCCTGGACGCTGCCGTCAAGAAAAACGGTCAGAAACTCGACTGGAAACATTCCATCGTCGACCTTCTCAAGGCGCTCGACCTCGACAGCAGCCTCAGCGCCCGCAAAGAACTGGCCGCCGAACTCCATTATCCCGGCGACACATCGGATTCCGCCGCGATGAATATGTGGCTTCACAAAGCGGTCATTAAAAAGCTTTCGGAAAATGGCGGCAAGCTGCCCGCCGAGTTGCTTGATTGACATGCCGGAGGCCAGGGGTAACACCCCTGGCCTTTTCAACTGACCAGTCGGCCCGGCCATGTCCCGCAAGGAGAAAAGAAATGGACGACTACGACAGCCTGCGCGAACAGATAGGCAGAGACCTCGACACCCTTCACAAGACCGAGAACCCGAAATCGATATTCGAGATTGCGGATGATTATCTTTTGGGAAATCCGCATCTGAAACGTGCGGTCGTTGAAGACATCATCAAAGAGGAAGCCGACAAGCGCAGCATCTCCATCCACTGAAACGCGCTCAACCACAAAGAGTGGAGCCATCTTGTGAACATGCTATAAGCGCCACAGTTCAACAGGATGAGGTTTTTAGTGAAAGAGGCGCAATCAACACCACTCGTCACGGTGATCGCAACCGGCGGCACCATTGCAAGCAAACGTGGCGAGGACGGAGCATTTAAGCCCGCGTTGACAGGTGATGACCTTCTTTCCGTTCTTCCCGAGGTCGATGCGCGTCTTCGCACGGTCAATCTGATGTCGAAAGATTCCTCCAGCCTTACCTTCGCCGACATGCAATCGATCAGCGACGCCGTGAAACGGCAAATCGCTGATGGCGAGGTGCGTGGTGTCGTGGTGATGCATGGCACCGACACGATGGAAGAGAGCGCGCTTCTCGTTCACTTGCAAAACGCCATCGAAAAGCCCGTGATTTTCACCGGCGCACAATTTGCTGCCGACCATCCCTGTTCTGATGGTCCAACTAATCTTCACCATGCAATTTCGCTCGCGTCAGACGCCGTCAATGCTGCGCGTGGTGTTCAGATCGCCTTTGGTGGCAGAACTGTATCGGCATGGGGCGCATACAAATTCAGCAGCGACAAGGCCGACGCATTTCGAAATGCCCGTGGCGAAACGACGAAAGCAAAACTCGAATTATCTGGTCGGGTTGATCCGGTCCGGGTGGACATGATCGCCATCTATCCCGGCTGCGACGCCACACAGATCAAGGCAAGTGTAGAGGCAGGTGCACACGGCATCGTGCTGCAGGCCCTTGGATCGGGCAACGCCAATCGGGTGATTGTCGAGGCGGCTCAAGAATGCACGTCCAAGGGTCTGCCGGTCATCATTTCCAGTCGTGTGCCCGACGGCGCACTTTCGCCCAGTTATGGTGGCGGGGGCGGTGGGCACGACCTGGCAAAAGCAGGAGCCATCCATTCACGTAAATTGCGGCCGGGCCAGGCACGTATTCTCCTGGCCGCTCTTCTGGCAAGTGGCGCCGATGCTGACGCCATCCGAGATGCATTCGACGAAACCGTCGACGAGATGCACTAACGAAAAAAGGCGGCTCCACATCGGAAGCCGCCATTTATACTGTCTCGAGAGAACAGATTTACTCGTTAGATTGAACCTCTGCCTTCCTGGCATTTTCTTCCATCAATTCATACCACATGGCGTTCATGACGGCGAAGATGGCGGCGAGAGGCAGGCCGAGCAGCCAGGCGAAATACCACATGTTCGATCTCCTTATTTGATCTCAGTACGCGTGTCCGCTTTCATCACGGATCGCCTTTTCATCCACTTTTCCCCACAGCACGCGGTAGACCCAGGTCGTGTAAGCAACGATCATCGGCACGAAGATCACCGCAACAACCAGCATGATGAACAGCGTCAGATGACTGGATGAAGCATCCCAGACAGTCAGGCTCGACTTCGGATCGACCGAGGACGGGAGGATGAAGGGAAACATCGAAAGCCCGACAGTCGAGATGATGCCGAAGATTGCGAGAGAACTGGCGAGAAGTGCCATCACTGCCTTGCGCATACGAATGAAAACAAAAGCGATCAGCGGCAGACCAAGGCCAAGTGCTGGCGCAATCATCATCCACGGATATGTGGTGTAGTTCTCGAACCAGATACCACTTGCCACTTCAACCGTTTTGCCAAGCGGATTGGACGGACCACCGGTGGCAATCTCGGACGTGAAGCGGTAACCATCAACCCCGAGCCATAAGAAAATGCCGCCAAGCGCAAAGACAACGGTCGTGGCAAGAGCCGCAACTGTCCCGAAAGCCCTGGCACGTTCGGCGATGACACCGTCCGTCTTCAGCATCAGCCATGCCGCACCATGCATCAGCAGCATGGCAACGGACACAAGACCGCAGAGAATGGCATAGGGGTTCAAAAGTTCGAACAGTGTCGTGCCGTCATAGAAGATTCTAAGATCGTCATCGAAGTGGAACGGCACACCTTGAAGTACGTTGCCAACCGCAACGCCAAAGATCAGGGCAGGTACAAAGCCCCCGACAAACAAGGCCCAGTCCCAGCTGGTGCGCCACACTACACTCTCGCGCTTGGAGCGATATTTGAACCCCACCGGCCGCAAGATGAGCGCAAACAGGGTGGCGAACATCGCCAGATAGAAACCCGAGAAGGACACCGCGTAAAGGGGTGGCCAGGCCGCAAAGATGGCACCACCGCCAAGGATCAGCCACACCTGGTTGCCTTCCCAGGTTGGGCCGATGGAATTGATGACGACACGCCGCTCGATGTCGGTTTTAGCGACAAAAGGCAGCAACGCACCAGCACCGAGATCAAAACCACCGGTGACCGCAAATCCTATCAGCAGGACGCCGAGCAGCAACCACCAGATAAGGCGGAGAATTTCGTAGTCGATAAGTTCGTGCAGGATCATGATGTTTACTCCGCAGCGACAAGTTTTTCGGGAACGAGCGGCGCCTCCGGTTCCTTGTCCGGATCAGGCCCCTTGCGGATCGCCTTGAGCATCAACCCCATCTCGATGATGAAAAGAACCGTGTAGATGGCGATGAAACACAGGAGCGTAATCAGAACCGTCGAAGCACTGAGGCTAGAGACCGCAGCGGCGGTCGGCAGCACACCTTCGATGATCCACGGCTGACGGCCGAACTCTGCGACGATCCAGCCCATTTCCGCAGCGATCCACGGCAGCGGAATGGCAAATACGGCAACCTTGAGCAGGATAGGATAGTGATCCAACCGGCGGCGGGCTGACAGGTAGAAGAATGTTGCCGTCAACAGGATGAAGAAGATGCCGAGCCCGACCATGATGCGGAACGACCAGAACAAGGTCGGGACGTGCGGAATGGTATCTGTCGCGGCCTTGGCGATCTGCTCGTCTGTCGCCTGTCTAGGATCGTCGACGTAGCGCTTGAGCAGCAATGCATATCCAAGTTCGTGCCCGAGTTCCGCAAAGGTGCCGCGCACCTCTTCAGGCAACTGCGTGCCCTTGCCGGCGGCACGAATCTGCATCAGTGCATCATAGGCCTTGATGCCATCACGGATACGGTTTTCAGCCTGCTTGACGAGATCGTTGATACCGGGAATTTCGGTGTCGAGCGAGCGTGTGCCGATCAGGCCCATGACCCAGGGAATATGAACGGCGAAATGGGTTTCGCGTGCTTCCTGATCGGGAAAACCAATCGCGGTGAAGGCAGCCGGTGCCGGTTCTGTTTCCCACATCGCTTCGATAGAGGCGAGTTTCATCTTCTGATGTTCGGTCGAGAGATAACCGCTCTCATCGCCCAGCACGACGACGGAGAGAGCCGAAGCAAGTCCGAACGAGGCTGCAACCGTCATCGAGCGTTTGGCAAGATCGACATGGCGTCCCTTCAGCACATACCAGGCTGAAACACCAAGGACAAAGATTGCGGCCGTTACATAGCCAGCCGAAACTGTATGGACGAATTTCGCCTGAGCGACCGGGTTGAACAGAACTTCGAAAAAATCCGTCACTTCCATGCGCATGGTCTGAGGATTGAAAGCCGAACCGACAGGATTTTGCATCCAGCCATTGGCAATCAAGATCCAAAGTGCAGAGAAATTCGAACCGAGCGCAACGCACCAGGTTGCGATCAGGTGACCAACCTTCGACAGTTTATCCCAGCCGAAAAAGAAGAGACCAACGAAGGTGGCTTCCAGAAAGAACGCCATCATGCCTTCGATGGCGAGCGGCGCCCCGAAGATGTCACCAACATAGTGGCTGTAATAACTCCAGTTCATACCGAACTGGAATTCCATGACGATGCCGGTGGATACACCGAGCACGAAGTTGATGCCGAACAGTGTTCCCCAAAATTTCGTCATCTGTCGCCAGATCGTCCGGCCAGTCATGACATAGACCGTTTCCATGATGGCGATAACCACCGACAGACCAAGTGTCAGAGGGACGAACAAAAAATGATATAAGGCAGTAACTGCGAATTGGAGGCGCGATAGCGCCACGATGTCGAGTTCCATGTGTTTACCCCACCTTTTTCTTCAAAAAAGGTCAGTCTCCTGTTTCAAAAACAGCACCGACCCTGAAAAAATCGATCAGTCCGGACGCAATGTTTGCAACACTACGCCGTAGCCTGGGGTACCGCTTTGACATTCATCAAACGGATGCCCCTCTTTCAGAACCACAATGCGATCGGCGAATTCAGCCTCACGCCGATTGTGCGTCACCATCACGACAGTTTTTCCCGTCGCGTGTTGAAACAGCCTTGCGAGCACATCGCGCGCTGTTTTGCCGTCAAGGCCTTCAGTCACCTCATCCAGAAGCCAGAGGGGCCTGTCTCTCAACAGAAACCGCGCAAGCGCCAATCTGCGGGATTGCCCACCGGACAGGCCCTGCCCGCCCTCGCCCAGACGAGTTTCAAGCCCCTCGGGTAAACGCCTTACCAGGGTACCAAGACCCGCAGCATCGAGGACGTCCCAGAGTTCGCGATCGGTCGCATCGGGTTTGGCAAGCCGGAGATTGTCACCAAGGCTATCGCGAAACAGTTCGTTTCGTTGTGTGAGAAGCGACGAAGAGAAAGCGTTGACGTATCCGGTATCCGGTGTCAGTTCGCCGGCAATCAGATTGAGCAGGCTTGTCTTTCCAGCACCGCTCGCCCCTATGATTGCGACCGTTTCACCGGCCTTGATGTTTAAATCGACATCATCAAGTACCGGGCGGGAATTGCCAGCACGCGTCAGTTTCACACCTGCAAATTCGACGGCCATGCCCGTAGCAGGCACGGAGGGCGAAAACACCGTATCAGCGGCAGAAAGGCGGGGGGCAATCCGTCGGGCGGAGAACAATGTTCTCCCAAGTTCCATTGCTCCCCTTCGCAAAGCAGTAAAAGGCTCCAACGCGGCAAAACAGACGAGCAATCCCAAGGCTGCCGCGGGCGCATCGATCACACCATGTTCGGCCAGCCAGGCCATTCCCAGCAGTGTAGTCGCCAGCAGAACGGCTGAGCTGATCCCAAACGAAAAGCCCGTTGCAACTTCAATCCGATTTAATTGGTCGTCGCACCTTCTCAGATAATCGTCCGCGTCACACGCAGCCGCCACCTGTGCCGACAGGCGACCCGTCGTCAGGAACTCCGCCTGACCGCTGACCATATCAGCGGTGCGCGCCCGCAAAGACTCAAGACCACTCGCACGGCGGCGAGCGAATTTTTCCGCATTCAAGGAAGCTTTGACGGAGATTCCAAGGCCCGCGACCAGCAGGAAGATAGCTGCACCGAGCCCGGCGAGCGGATGCAGAATGCTAAGCCCTAGCCCCGTCGCAATCGCTACCAGAATTGCAACGCCTCCCGGCACGAGAACGCGCAAACAAAGCGAATCCAGCGCATCGATATCGGCCGTCAAACGGTTCAGCAGGCGAACCGGCCTGGCCTCGAGCGCCTTTGCAGCCATGGGCGAGGCCCAGCCGCGAAACAGCTTTTCCCGGAGTGCTGCGAGAACAGAAAGCGTTGCTTCATGCGTTGTCAGACGCTCGCCATATCGTGCGGCGGTCCGAGACAGCGCAAGCAGCCGGATTGCTGCTGATGGCGCAAAAACATCGAATGCATAGGCTGTCGCTGGTGCGAGACCGGCAATTGCCGTGGCCGTGATGAACCAGCCTGAGACGCCCAGAAGTCCAATACCAGCCATAACCGTTGTCGCGGCGAGCGCAGCACCTGCGCACAACATTGTCCGACGTGACGACCAAAAAAGCTGGGTGATGGGCTTCAATACGGCAAGACGCGATATCATGAACGCTCCTCCCCTTGGCTGAGGGCAGCCAGATCCACAACCCTGTCCATACGCCCCGCAAGAACCGGGTCATGCGTCGCCACGATCAGGGTCCTGTCTTTGGCGAGCCGACAGAGGCTGTCAGCAATCCGTTCCGCAGTTTCGCGATCGAGATGCGCCGTCGGCTCATCGATCAGCAATAGCTGTGTTGCGGGGTCGGCAACCGCCCTCGCTATGGCCAGCCTCACAGCCTCACCGCCGGAGATTCCATGACCGCCATCACCGACGGGACAGTGTTGGCGCGCAGATACCAATGCGTCGAGCCCGGTTTCCTGCAACGCACGGTCAACGCCCGTGCCGGTGATGTCAGGACGACCAAAGCGAACATTGGCTTTCAGCGAGCCAGCCGTAAAAAAAGGCTTCTGGCTGATCCATCCAACCGTCTGGCGCAATGCGTCAGCCGTATCGGCATTCAGTGGCGTGCCACCGATCTCGATCAAGCCCGTATCGGCGGCAGCAAAGCCAGCGATCAAAGAGAGAATGGTGGATTTTCCGCAGCCAGAAGGGCCAAGGAGCGCAACGGATTCACCTTCCCGAACGGACAGGTCAAAATCGCAAATGACGTAAGGCCCGCCCGGATAAGCGAAAGACAGCCCTTTGATCTCCAGGGTCGGTGCGCTCGCAATGGAACGTTCCGTAGCGTGCTGACCGTTTCCAACAACTGAGACCGCATTGTTCCTGAACTTGCGCAGTGCATCCATTGCCGCCTCGCCCGCAGCGCGATCGTGCCACACGGCAGACAGTTCGCGCATCGGTTCAAAAAAGGCGGGTGCCAGAAGCAAAATGAAAAGGCCTTCTGCCAGCGTCAACCGCTGCCCCCAGGCCCCGAATTCCAGAAAACCGAGCAGATGGAAGCCGACATAAACAGCGGTCATTGCAACCCCAAGAGCCGCAAACAGCTCAAGGACTGCGGATGACAGGAAAGCAATCCGCAAAACTGCCATCGTCCGCTTCTTGAGGTTTTCGGCATCCCCCCTAAGTCTACGGGCAGTTAGATCGACGGCCTCCAGGGACCGGATCGTTTGCAGTCCGCGCAAGCGATCCAGCAAGAAGGCGTTCATGTTGCCGGTCTCGGCCAGTTGCTTTTCGCTTGCCGCTTTGGCCTGCCAGCCGATCAACGCCATGAACAGAGGTATCGTCGGCATGGCGAAAAGCAGCACCAGTGCGGCAACCCAGGAGAATGGGAAGATAGCGACGAAGAAAACAATGGGAACGACCGTCGCCTTCATTCTCGCCGGTAGAAACCGGGACAAGTAGGGCACGAGTGCCTCCGCACTCTCTGCAATGACACTTGCCGCCTCCCCGGACGTCGTACGGGATGAATCGAGGGGAGACGCTGTGGCCACAATAGCAAGCGCTTCCGCTCTCTCTTGAGAAAGTACGCGACGGGCAGCCCGAAACGATCGGCGTGATGCCGCTTTCTCCAGCCATGCTTTGAGAACCCCGAGGACGAGAACCGCAGAGGCGGCGGGCACGATCGATATCATCGGTGCCGCATCAGCGATCATACCGACGGAAAGAGCCAGCAATCCTGCCTGCGGCAACCAGATAAGGGCGGCGACGGCATGCAAAAATGCGACGGACCTGCCTTGCGATGGGGCACGTTTCTTTTCCTGCCCAACGTTCGCGATCCCGGCTTCCGAAACCCGTCGTCCCGCCGTGTCATGAGCATTGTTCGTCGCTTCTCGAGCAAATTGACCGGGATCAGCGACAGCAGAGGAAGGCGATGCGGATGTGGAAGCGGTCATTGATCCCGTTACCTCTTTTTGCCGCGCGGTTTGGCAAGCGAAACAATTTTATCCTTGGTATCCAGTAGCTTGGTGACCTTCGCGCCTAATGCCAAAAGCGATGCCAGTCTTTCGGTTTCGAGCTTTTTGACGTCGTCGTACCAGCCAGTCAGTTGCTCGATCAGCACTTTCATGTCCTCGATACGCTTTTGGGCGTGGCGCTCGCTCTCGCCTTCAGGCGTCGTCATGAGAATTTCGCGCAATACGCTAAGCGTCGGATCAATTTCGCGTTTCTTGCGCTCTTCCGCAAGTATACGAAGGATGTGCCAGACATCTTCCGGAGTCGTGAAAAAGTCGCGCCTATCTCCGGGCAGATGCTTGAGGATTGCAAGGTTCCAGGCCTGAAGCTCTTTCAGGCTCATCGACACATTCGAACGAGAGATCGCCAACGCCTCGACGATATCGTCTGCGCAGAGCGGCTCCGGCGATAGATAAAGAAGAGCATAGACCTGCCCGACGGTGCGATTGATTCCCCATCGACTGCCCATTTCGCCGAAATGCAGCACAAATGACTGGACGAGAGGCGAGAGATTTGCGGACACGCTTTGTTTCCTAATTTTCAGTAATTTCTGAAACTTCGATATAACAAAAAACAAATGGCATCAAATCTCCTTTTTGAACTGCGTCAAAAAGCGTCACACAGACAAACGGCAGGCCGCTGAAGGCTTTGAATGACAGGGCCTTGCCGATAATCACGATACAAGTCGGCCCGAATTCTCATGATACCGATATCATACGGTCTACCCATGCTGCTGCGATGCCAACAGAAGAATTTTTTCCCTCAATGACTTTGCACGCCAGATGTATTGGGCTTATTCAGGAAATGCCTTTGAGGCGGGATTTGCGCGAACGGCATGACTGAATTTCAGGGTTCTGACCTTGACAAAGTTGTAACGGACAAGCGAATGTTACCGATAACACACCAGGAAATCCGTGGAGGAAATTGTGAGCCTTAAGTTGTTTGACCTTTCCGGCCGTTGTGCCCTGATCACGGGCTCTTCACAGGGCATTGGCCTTGCGCTGGCGAAAGGTCTGGCGGAAGCAGGCGCCGAAGTTGTCCTGAACGGCCGAGACGAAACAAAACTCAAAGCTGCGGCTGAAAGCATCAAGGGCGCTAAAACTCTTGCATTCGACGCCACTGACCACGCGGCGGTTCGTGAAGCGATCGATCGCTTCGAGGCCGAAGTCGGCGCAATCGATATTCTCGTCAACAATGCCGGGATGCAACACCGCACACCGCTTGAAGACTTTCCTGCCGACGCCTTCGAGCGCCTTCTGCAGACCAACATCGCCTCGGTTTTTCACGCTGGACAGGCGGCTGCCCGCCACATGATTGGCCGTGGACGCGGCAAGATCATCAACATCGCCAGCGTCCAGACTGCCCTTGCTCGCCCGGGCATCGCCCCATACACCGCCACGAAAGGCGCCGTTGGAAACCTGACGAAGGGCATGGCAACCGACTGGGCGAAGTATGGCCTGCAGTGCAATGCCATCGCGCCGGGTTATTTCGACACGCCACTTAACGCTGCACTCGTGGCAGACCCGGCATTTACCGGCTGGCTCGAAAAGCGCACGCCCGCCGGACGGTGGGGCAAGGTAGACGAGCTTGTCGGCGCCTGCATTTTCCTCTCGTCGGACGCATCCACATTTGTCAACGGACATATTCTCTACGTGGACGGCGGCATCAGCGTTTCGCTCTAAAACCCCTCGTCTCCGCCGCGCCAGCTGATCCAGCTTTCGGCGGAGACGTTTCCATCATGATGCTTTTGGGAGGAGGCCCATGACAATGACGACCGAAACCAGCAGAATTGCCTTGATCGGCGCGGGCGCCATGGGAGGCGCCATCGGGACCCGACTGCTAGAAACGGGAAATCATCTGACGGTCTTCGATCTCGACAAAGAAAAGGTCGCGGCGCTGACGGGACGCGGCGCCCATGCAGCATCAACAGCGGCCGATGCGGCGTCGGCATCCGATGTCGTCATTCTCAGCCTCAACTCCCCCAAAATCATCCGCATCGCTGTCTTCGGCGAAAACGGGGTTGCGGCTGGAGCAAAGCCCGGAGCACTCATCATCGATATGTCGTCCATCGATCCGGAGGCGACCAAGGAACTGGCGGCCGACTCTGCCGCAAAGGGCCTTCGCTGGGTTGACAGCCCGCTCTCCGGCGGCGCTCCCAAAGCCCTTATCGGCCAGCTTACCTTGATGGCTGGCGGCAGCGAGACCGATGTCGCTGATGCCCACCGTGTTCTGCGCCACGTGGCGAGCAATTTTACCCATATGGGTCCTAGCGGCGCGGGGCAGACCACAAAGCTTATCAACCAGGTTTTGTGCGGACTGAACTTCCTTGCGGTAGCTGAAGCTACACAACTCGCCCTCGACGCCGGCGTCGACGCCGCAAAAATCCCGCAGGCGCTGAAAGGTGGTCGCGCTGACAGCGCCATCCTGCAGGAATACATGCCGCGCTTCGTCGAGAAGGATTACCGCCGCACCGGTCGCATCGACAACATGGTCAAAGAGCTGAACGGCGCGCAGGATCTGGCACGCCGAACCAACACGGCCATGCCGCTGACCGCGGTCTGCGCGGAAGTCCACCGCATGTTGACGGCGGCCGGACTGGGTGGAGAAGATCAGGCCGCCCTGATGGAATTCTTCAGCGGCGCGAAACGGCAATTTCCACAATAGGAGTTCCAGGAGGCCCTACTGGAGGCGCCACAACCCTGAAAAAGCGTTGCTCTCAAATGTGCGTCGTCGGTAAAGCTGTCGACAGCTTGACCGTTTCCATCGAGATGTAGGCCGACATGTCGTAGAGTTCGACACGCCGGATGATCTGCTTGTAGACCGTGTCGTAATATTCGACGTTCGGCAGAACCAGCTTGAGAATATAATCGAAATTGCCGGTAAGCCTGTGGACCTCGACGATTTCGGGAATTGTGCTGACCGCCGAATGAAAGCGTTCGAGCCACTCTTCGCCGTGCAGTCCTGTTCTCACAAGCAGGAAAACCGTCGTCGGCAGATTGACCTTTTTTCTGTCTAGCAGCGCCATTGTGCCGGTAATGTAACCCTCACTCCGCAGCCGGGTCAGTCGTCGCGAACAGGCGGATGGTGACAGGGAAACCTGCTCGGCGATATCGGCGAGCGGCGTTTCGGCATTTTGCTGGAGAATCGCAAGAATGCGACGGTCACGGTCATCAATCATGTTTCGATGATGCGTCAGATTTCTTCATGTCGCAAATGAATTGCACATTTTAAATTCAATGAGCAAATAGAATGCGTGAACCAGGAATTACGCGGCGAACAACGCATCAAACTCCCACAAGATGAATGGCATCATGGGCGCCAATCGAGAATTATACCGAGGGAAGACATAATGAAACGGATCGGCCTGATCGGCGGCATGAGCTGGGAATCGACGGCAACCTATTACCGGCTCATCAATGAGGCAGTGCGCGAAAGCTGCGGCGGCCTGGTATCTGCTGATCTCGTCATGCATTCGCTTGATTTCTCCCAGGTGGTTGCGCTGCAAAAGGCAGATCGCTGGGATGAGGCTGGCGCGCTCCTCGGTGCGGCCGGCGCCCGCCTGGCCAATGCAGGTGCGGACTGTGTACTGATCTGCACCAACACCATGCATCTTGTCGCAGACACCGTGGCAAAGATGTCAGGCGTCACGCTGATCGACATCATCGACGAGACCGCTGCAGCTCTGAAAGCTGACGGCCGCAGCAAGCCGCTGCTTCTCGCAACACGCTACACGATGGAACATGGTTTCTACACCGACCGTATGCGCCAAAATGGCATCGAGGTCTTCGTGCCGGAGTTGGAAGACAGGGTTGCTGTTCATGACATCATCTTCAGCGAACTATGCTGTGGAGAGGTCAAAGCAACGTCACGTCAGACATATCTCGACATCATTGAGAAGGCGCGTGGATTGGGTGTCGACTCGATCATCCTGGGCTGCACTGAAATTTCACTTCTGATCGATCCGAACTCATTGTCGTTGCCGGGCTACGACTCGACGGAAATTCACGCAAAGGCGGCCGTCAGGTTCGCACTGGAAGGCGGCACACTTCACAAAGCCGCGTAAATGTGCCGCCTTTTCGCCTATTCGGGCAAACCTGTCTGGCTCGACAGCCTTCTGATCGAGCCAGAGGCCTCGCTTGTCAGCCAATCAATGGCGGCGCGAGAAGCCAAGACCGTCGTCAACGGCGACGGCTGTGGCATCGGCTGGTATGGAGAACGCGGCGCGCCCGGCGTCTTTCGTGATACGCGGCCTGCCTGGTCTGACGCCAATCTTGCAGCCCTCTGCCATCAGATCCGCTCCGGAATGTTCATGGCGCACGTCCGTTCAGCGACGTCAGGCGAAGTGTCCCGTGCCAATTGCCATCCCTTCTCCCTTGGCCGCCATCTTTTCATGCATAACGGCCAGATCGGCGGTTATGAGCGGATAAGGCGGGATGTCGATTCTCTCATTCCCGATCACATCTATTCTGCCAGACGCGGTACCGGCGACAGCGAAGCAATCTTCCTGATTGCGGCCGGCCACAACCTGCAAGAAGATCCGGTATCGGCAATCGCCAGAGCACTTAAACTCTGTCGGGAAAAGATGATTGCCGGCGGCGTAACCTCCGCATTGCGCTTCAGCGCGGTGCTCATGGATGGGGACTGCCTGCACGCATTCCGCTGGTCGAGCGACGCGACGCCGCCATCGCTCTATTGGCGCGCGCTTGAAGACGGTATCGCCATCAGTTCCGAGCCTTTTTCTTTCGATGCCGCACCCTGGTGTGTCGTACCACCCAATACCGTCGTCAGGATCAGCGCCTGCGGAATGACTGCTGAAAACTTCGAACCGGCATGATGGAATGCCGGACAGCTCTGGGGACGATAAAGTTCCGGCACAACAGGCATCCGCAAAGCGTTACGTCCGCCGTTTTTTCACTTCACCAATGATTTTCCGGACAGACGCGCCACAGTGGCGGAACTTTCCGTTTGCCGAAATTGTCCGATGCACCGGCCGGGCATAATCTCGCGAGCCTACGAGAAAAAGCTTTCTTTTCCAATATTAAGCTCTTCATCTTTCCAAAAAAAACGCTGTTGCCACACCTCCATATCGATGCATAAACTGGCACCGTTACAGGTAAGCCGGATCGACACAATCAGACCCTCTCCTCCCACCAAGGTGCTGACCGACCAATGATCAACAAACTCGCCACCAACGACCTCCCTCGTCCCGCGCCGCGCAGCTCCAACCCGGAGATCATGGCCAACGAAATCATCGAGCGATTGACCTATCGTATCGGCAAGGACGTCAAGGTTGCCAAGCCTCACGACTGGCTGACGGCCACAATCCTCGTCGTTCGCGACCGCATCATCGACAAGTGGATGGAATCCACCCGCAAGGCCTACCAGGACAATTCCAAGCGCGTTTATTACCTGTCGCTGGAGTTTCTGATCGGTCGTCTGATGCGCGACGCAATCTCCAATCTCGGCCTGATGCATGAAATCAAGGACGCCTTGTCGTCCCTTGGCGTTGATCTTGATGTCATCGCAGGTTTGGAGCCGGATGCTGCCCTCGGCAATGGTGGTCTCGGACGTTTGGCCGCCTGTTTCATGGAATCAATGGCAACGGTCGATATTCCCGCCTATGGGTATGGCATCCGCTATGTGCACGGGCTTTTCCGCCAGCAGATGGCCGATGGCTGGCAGGTTGAGCTGCCGGAAACCTGGCTTGCTCACGGTAACCCCTGGGAATTCGAACGCCGCGAAAGCTCCTACGAAATTGGCTTTGGTGGCTCAGTCGAAACCATTGGCGGATACGAAGAACCGCAGCGCTTCGTGTGGAAGCCTGCAGAGCGCGTCATTGCCATGGCAGTGGACACACCTGTTGTCGGTTGGCGCGGCACCCGCGTCAACACGCTGCGTCTCTGGTCGGCTCAACCTATTGACCCGATCCTGCTCGCTGCATTCAATGCAGGCGACCACATCGGCGCACTGCGCGAAAGCAACAAAGCCGAGAGCCTGACGCGTGTTCTCTATCCCGCAGACGCCACGCCAGCCGGTCAGGAACTACGTCTGAGACAAGAGTTCTTCTTCTCGTCCGCATCCCTGCAGGACATCCTGCGTCGCCATTTACAGCAATATCCGGACTTCACATCGCTGCCTGACAAGGTGTCCATTCAGCTCAACGACACTCATCCGGCCATCTCCATTGCCGAAATGATGCGTTTGCTCTGCGACGTACATGGCCTGGAGTTCGAGGAGGCCTGGAAAATCACGCAGGGCACCTTCTCCTACACTAACCACACACTGCTTCCCGAAGCGCTGGAAAGCTGGCCGGTCCCACTGCTCGAGCGTCTTTTGCCACGCCACATGCAGATCATTTATGCGATCAACGCCAATACGCTGGTCTTTGCCCGCAAGGAAAAGAAGATGGTCGATCAGCAGATCCGCGCCATCTCTCTTATCGATGAGACTGGCGAGCGGCGGGTCCGCATGGGCAACCTCGCCTTCATCGGCTCCCACTCGATCAACGGCGTTTCGGCACTGCACACCGATCTGATGAAGGAAACGGTCTTCGCAGACCTCCATAACCTTTATCCCGACCGCATCAACAACAAGACGAACGGCATCACGCCCCGCCGCTGGTTGATGCAATGTAACCCCGGCCTGACGGGGCTCATCCGCGAGGCAATCGGCGACGAATTCCTCGACGACGCGGAAAAGCTGACGGCGCTGGACAGGTTCGCGGAAGATTCGAGCTTCCGCGACAAGTTTGCCGAAGTGAAGCGTTTGAACAAGGTTCGACTGGCAAACACGGTTGCACAGCGCATGGGCATCCGTGTCGATCCATCGGCAATTTTCGACATCCAGATCAAGCGTATTCACGAATACAAGCGGCAGCTTCTCAATCTCGTGGAAACGGTGGCGCTTTACGACCAGATCCGCTCTCATCCGGAGCTTGACTGGGTGCCGCGTGTGAAGTTCTTCGCCGGCAAGGCCGCACCAAGTTACCACAACGCCAAGCTCATCATCAAACTCGCCAATGATATCGCTCGGGTCATCAACAATGATCCGGCCGTGCGCGGGCTGCTGAAAGTCGTGTTCATTCCGAACTACAACGTCTCGCTGGCAGAAATCATGGTTCCCGCCGCCGACCTCTCGGAACAGATTTCCACTGCCGGCATGGAAGCATCCGGTACAGGCAACATGAAATTCGCTCTGAACGGCGCCCTCACCATCGGCACGCTTGACGGGGCGAACGTGGAAATGCGCGATCATGTTGGTGCCGATAATATCGTCATTTTCGGCATGACCGCCGAAGAAGTCGCGAAAACACGTGCTGACGGTCACAATCCACGCGCCATCATCGAGGGCTCGGCGGAACTGTCTCAGGCGCTTTCATCGATCGCTTCCGGTGTTTTCTCGCCCGATGACCGCTCACGTTTCTCCGGACTGATGGACGGTCTCTATAACAGCGACTGGTTCATGGTCACCGCCGACTTCGACGACTATGCGCGGGCACAACGCGAGGTCGACACGATCTGGGGCGACCCCACAGCCTGGTATTCCAAAACCATCCGCAATACCGCACGCATGGGCTGGTTCTCATCCGACCGGACAATCCGGCAATATGCGTCAGAAATCTGGAGAGCCTGATGAAAAAACCGCTCAATTCGGCCGACGAGAAAAAAACTGGTGAGGTAACACAGGCTGAAATAGAGGCAATCAAGAGCGGTTTGCACTCCAATCCCTTTGCAATTCTCGGCGTTCACGGAACGCCGGGAAATTTCGTCGCGCGCTGTTTTATTCCAGGCGCCGAAGAAGTGACGGTGATGCGGCTGGACGGTAATATCGCCGGAGAGCTGAAGCGCATCGATACCGATGGATTTTTTGAGGGCTTGGTCGACTTGCCGTCGCGCCAGCCGATCCGCTACCGTGCCTGTCGCGATGATGCGGAATGGGCTGTAACGGATCCGTACAGCTTTGGCCCCGTTCTTGGCCCGATGGACGACTATTTCGTTCGCGAAGGATCGCATCTACGCCTCTTCGACAAGATGGGTGCACATCCGCTGAAACTCGAAGGAGTTGAAGGTTTTCACTTTGCGGTCTGGGCGCCCAATGCCCGGCGCGTGTCCGTCGTCGGCGATTTCAACAATTGGGATGGCCGCCGGCACGTCATGCGTTTTCGCAAAGACACCGGCATCTGGGAAATTTTTGCACCTGACGTGTATGCAGGCTGCGCCTACAAATTCGAGATCGTCGGCGCCAATGGCGAGCTGTTGCCGCTGAAGGCTGATCCCTTTGCCCGAAAAGCAGAGCTTCGTCCCAAAAACGCCTCGGTGACAGCCCTTGAACTTACTCAGCAATGGGAAGACCACGCGCACCGCGAACATTGGGCAACCGTCGACCAGCGACGCCAGCCGATCAGTATTTACGAGGTGCATGCCGGCTCATGGCAACGACGCGATGACGGTACCTTCCTGAGCTGGGACGAACTTGCAGCAAGACTGATCCCCTACTGCACTGATATGGGCTTTACCCACATTGAGTTTCTGCCGATTTCCGAACATCCATTCGATCCTTCGTGGGGCTACCAGACAACAGGCCTTTACGCGCCTTCTGCCCGATTTGGGGATCCGGAAGGGTTTGCAAGGTTCGTCAACGGTGCTCACAAGGTTGGCATTGGTGTCATTCTCGACTGGGTGCCGGCGCATTTCCCCACAGACGAACATGGCCTGCGCTGGTTCGACGGAACCGCGCTTTATGAACACGCCGATCCACGTCAGGGCTTCCATCCGGATTGGAACACCGCGATCTACAATTTCGGCCGCCTTGAGGTCATGTCTTACCTCATCAACAACGCGCTTTACTGGGCTGAGAAATTCCATCTCGACGGACTGCGCGTCGACGCCGTGGCATCGATGCTCTACCTTGATTACTCCCGCAAGGAAGGCGAGTGGATACCGAACGAATATGGCGGCCGTGAAAATCTGGAGTCCGTCCGCTTCCTGCAGAAAATGAACTCGCTGGTGTACGGCACCCATCCCGGTGTCATGACGATTGCGGAAGAATCCACGTCCTGGCCCAAAGTCTCGCAACCCGTTCATGAAGGTGGCTTGGGCTTCGGCTTCAAGTGGAACATGGGCTTCATGCACGACACGCTGAGCTATTTCTCGCGTGAACCGGTGCACCGCAAATTCCACCATCAGGAACTGACCTTCGGACTGCTTTACGCCTTCAGTGAAAATTTCGTGCTACCGCTCAGCCATGACGAGGTCGTGCATGGCAAGGGCTCGCTGATTGCCAAGATGTCCGGCGACGACTGGCAAAAATTTGCGAACCTCAGATCGTATTATGCGTTCATGTGGGGTTACCCCGGCAAGAAGCTGCTGTTCATGGGACAGGAATTTGCACAGTGGAGCGAGTGGAGCGAGAAGGGTTCGCTTGACTGGAACCTACGCCAATACCCGATGCACGAGGGCATGCGCCGCCTCGTGCGAGACCTGAATTTCACCTATCGCTCCAAACCTGCGTTACATGCGCGCGACTGCGAACCGGACGGGTTCCAGTGGCTGGTCGTCGAGGACCACGACAACTCCGTCTTCGCATGGTTGCGTAAGGCACCAGGCGAGAAGCCCGTGGCGGTGATCAGCAATCTGACGCCGGTTTATCGGGAAAGCTATTATGTGCCGCTACCTTCTGCCGGACGTTGGCGGGAAATTCTCAACACCGATGCCGAAATCTACGGCGGCAGCGGCAAAGGAAATGGCGGACGCGTCCAGGCTGTGGATGCCGGCGGGCAAATCGGAGCGATGATCGTCCTGCCACCGCTGGCAACCATCATGCTCGAGCCGGAAAACTGACGGGAACAACAAACGGGAGGACAAGACATGTCAGAAAAGAGAGTTCAGCCCTTGGCGCGTGATGCAATGGCCTATGTCCTCGCAGGCGGAAGAGGAAGCCGCCTGAAAGAACTGACGGACCGGCGGGCAAAACCAGCGGTCTACTTCGGTGGCAAGGCCCGCATCATCGACTTCGCGCTGTCGAACGCGCTCAACTCCGGTATCCGTCGTATCGGTGTTGCCACGCAATACAAGGCACATTCGCTGATCCGCCATTTGCAGCGCGGCTGGGACTTCTTCCGTCCCGAACGAAACGAAAGCTTTGATATTCTGCCCGCCTCCCAACGCGTTTCCGAAACGCAATGGTATGAAGGCACGGCCGATGCGGTCTATCAGAACATCGATATCATCGAGCCCTATGGCCCCGAATATATGGTCATCCTGGCCGGCGACCACATCTACAAGATGGACTACGAATACATGCTACAGCAGCATGTCGATTCGGGTGCGGACGTGACGATCGGCTGCCTCGAGGTACCACGCAAGGAAGCCTCAGGCTTCGGCGTCATGCACGTGAACGAAAAAGACGAGATCATCAATTTCATCGAAAAACCTGCTGATCCACCGGGCATTCCAGGCAATGAAAACTTCGCGCTGGCCTCGATGGGTATCTATGTCTTCCACACGAAGTTTCTGATGGACGCGCTTCGCCGCGATGCTGCCGATCCAACATCGAGCCGCGATTTTGGCAAGGATATCATTCCCTACATCGTTGCCCACGGCAAAGCCGTCGCGCACCGTTTCGCCTCCTCCTGCGTTCGCTCCGATTTCGAGCATGGCCCCTACTGGCGCGACGTCGGTACCATCGATGCCTATTGGCAGGCCAATGTCGACCTGACAGACGTGGTGCCGGATCTCGATATCTACGACAAATCCTGGCCGATCTGGACCTATGCGGAAATTACGCCGCCGGCCAAGTTCGTGCATGACGATGAAGATCGTCGTGGCTCGGCGGTATCTTCCGTCGTATCGGGCGACTGCATCATCTCTGGCGCAGCGCTTCAGCGCAGCCTGTTATTCACAGGTGTTCGCGCCAATTCATACTCCCGCCTTGAGAATGCCGTAGTACTGCCGAGTGTGAAAATCGGGCGACATGCCCAGCTTAAGAATGTTGTCATCGACCATGGCGTGGTCATTCCGGAAGGATTGATTGTTGGAGAAGACCCCGAACTCGATGCGAAACGTTTCCGCCGCACCGAAAACGGCATTTGCCTTATTACCCAATCGATGATCGACAAGCTGGATTTGTAGCACCCATGAATATTCTTTCGGTTTCATCCGAAATTTATCCCCTGATCAAAACCGGGGGGCTCGCCGATGTTGCCGGCGCGCTTCCCATTGCTCTGGACGCCTTCGGCATTAAAACCCGAACGCTGATACCCGGATATCCGGCCGTCAAAAGCACGGTTAAAGATCCGGTCAAATGTTATGAATTCACCGATCTTCTGGGTGAAAAGGCCGATGTGCTGGAAGTTCATCACGAAGGCCTCGACCTGCTGATCCTCGATGCCCCGGCCTATTATGAACGCTCCGGCGGCCCCTATCTCGACCAGACCGGCAAAGACTACCCGGACAACTGGAAACGCTTTGCTGCATTGTCGCTTGCGGCCGCCCGGATTGGCGCCGGAGAGATTCCCGGCTGGCGTCCTGACCTTCTGCACGCTCACGACTGGCAAGCCGCGATGGCGCCGGTCTATATGCGCTACGCCGAAACGCCTGAAATTCCGAGCCTGCTGACAATCCACAACATCGCATTTCAAGGTCAGTTCGGCGCCAACATCTTCAGCCAGCTCGGTCTGCCTGTGCATGCCTTCGGCGTCGACGGCATCGAATATTATAATGACGTCAGCTTCCTGAAAGGCGGTTTGCAGGCCGCCACCGCCCTCAGCACCGTAAGCCCGTCCTATGCGGAAGAAATACTGACGCCGCAATTTGGGATGGGGCTGGAAGGCGTTATCGCCAGTCGCTCCCACGCACTACACGGCATAGTCAACGGCATCGATGCAGACGTCTGGAATCCGGCAACGGACCATCTGATCCACGATAATTACTCCGCCGCCAACCTTAAAAACCGTCAGCTCAACAAGCAGGCGGTGGCTGAACATTTCCGGATCGATCACGATGACAGCCCTCTCTTCTGCATCATCTCGCGCCTGACCTGGCAAAAGGGTCTGGACCTGATGGCGGAAGCTGTTGACGACATCGTGTCGCTTGGCGGACGCCTCGTCGTGCTTGGTGCCGGCGATGTCGCCCTCGAAGGCGCGCTCCTTGCTGCGGCGTCGCGCCATCGTGGCCGCGTTGGAGTTGCGATCGGCTATAACGAGCCCTTGTCCCATCTGATGCAGGCCGGCTGCGATGCGATCATCATTCCCTCACGCTTCGAGCCATGCGGACTGACCCAGCTTTACGCCCTTCGTTACGGCTGCATTCCGGTCGTGGCACGAACCGGTGGACTCGCCGACACAGTCATCGATGCCAACCATGCGGCTGTTGCCCAGAAGGCGGCGACGGGCGTGCAATTCTCTCCCATCACCCTGGATGGTCTGAGGCAGGCGATCCGCCGAACCGTCCGTTATTACCACGATCCGAAACTGTGGATGCAGATGCAGAAGCAGGGAATGAAATCCGATGTTTCCTGGGAAAAAAGCGCCGGCCTTTATGCCGCGCTTTACAACCAGCTTATCTCGAAAGGCCATTGAAACATGCTAACAACCGTCCAGACGACACCCTATCAGGACCAGAAGCCGGGGACATCCGGCCTGCGCAAGAAGGTGCCGGTCTTCGCTCAGGAAAATTACGCGGAAAACTTTATCCAGTCGATTTTCGATTCACTCGAAGGCTTTGAAGGCCAGGCGCTGGTGATCGGCGGCGACGGTCGCTACTATAACCGCGAAGTGATCCAGAAGGCGATCAAGATGGCCGCCGCCGCCGGCTTCGGCAAGGTTCTGGTTGGTCAGGGCGGCATTCTCTCGACGCCTGCGGCCTCCAACATCATTCGTAAATACAAGGCCTTCGGTGGTATCGTGCTTTCCGCCAGCCACAATCCGGGCGGACCAAACGAAGATTTCGGCATCAAGTACAACATTGGCAACGGTGGCCCGGCGCCAGAAAAGATCACCGATGCGATCTTTGCCCGTTCGAAAGTCATCGACAGCTACAAGATTTCAGATGCTGCGGATGTCGACCTCGACAAGATCGGCAGCTTCGAGGTCGAGGGCATGACCGTCGAGGTGATGGATTCGGTCGCCGACTACGCGCTCCTGATGGAAGAATTGTTTGACTTCGCCGCCATCCGCCAGCTTATCGCAGGCGGTTTCAAGGTGGTCGTCGATTCCATGAGCGCGGTTACCGGTCCTTATGCCGTCGAGATCATCGAGAAGCGCCTCGGTGCACCGAAAGGTTCCGTCCGTAATGAAATCCCGCTGCCGGATTTCGGCGGCCATCATCCAGACCCCAACCTCGTGCATGCCAAGGAACTTTACGACGACGTCATGAGCCCACAGGGCCCTGACTTCGGCGCGGCTTCCGATGGTGACGGCGACCGTAACATGGTCGTCGGCAAAGGCATGTTCGTCACGCCATCAGACTCACTTGCCATCATCGCGGCCAATGCCAGACTCGCGCCCGGTTATGCAGGGGGCATTTCCGGCATCGCGCGTTCAATGCCGACCAGCGCTGCAGCCGACCGGGTTGCCGAGAAGCTTGGATTGGGCATGTACGAGACCCCGACCGGCTGGAAGTTCTTCGGCAACCTTCTCGATGCGGGTAAAGTGACGGTTTGCGGTGAAGAAAGCTTCGGAACCGGCTCAAACCATGTTCGCGAAAAGGATGGTCTCTGGGCAGTGCTTTTCTGGCTGAATATCGTTGCCGCACGCAAAGAAAGCGTGAAGGACATCGTCACGAAGCATTGGGCAGAGTACGGCCGAAACTACTATTCCCGCCACGACTATGAAGAAGTCGATTCCGACGCGGCCAACACGCTGGTTGCGACGCTGCGCGAAAAACTCGCAACGCTTCCGGGCACCAGCTACGGAAATCTGAAGGTCAAGGCGGCCGACGACTTCGCCTATCATGATCCAGTCGATCAGTCGGTCAGCAAGAACCAGGGCATCCGCATCCTGTTCGAAGGTGGCTCTCGCATCGTGTTGCGCCTCTCCGGCACGGGCACGGCGGGTGCAACCTTGCGTCTATATGTCGAACGTTACGAACCGGACGCGGCACGCCATGGCATCGAAACGCAGGAGGCACTGGCTGACCTGATTACCGTCGCCGATACGATTGCTGGCATCAAGGCGCATACCGGTCGCGACGCCCCAAGCGTGATTACCTGAAGACGACCTGAGCGTCCTCAATTTCCTCCCTCCTTTCGGGGGGAGGAGACATCCATCGCCCGGAGAATATGACCATGCAGAAATCGGCCGTTTTCCATCAAGGCGTTCATCTGACGGAAGACGGAGCTGAATTCAGGGTCTATTCCCGACATGCCTCACAGATCGAACTTTGTCTGTTCGATGAGACCGGCAACACGGAGACGGGCCGGCTGCCGATGAGGCGGGGCGAAAACGATCTACACCAGCTTTTTGTGGCCGATTCCCAACCGGGTTTGCGTTACGGCTACCGTGCTCACGGCGTTTACGCACCCGACCACGGTTTGTGGTTCGATTCGTCGAAACTGCTGCTCGATCCGTCCGCGACGGAGATCGATCGCCCTTTCCGTCATGACCCCGCCCTTTATGCGTTTGGACAAGACACGGCGTCGGTGATGCCCAAGGCAATTCTTGCCCTCCATGAACCGGTGAAACGCAAAGCGGTGCATTTTTCACCGGGCGGACTGATCTACGAGCTGTCCGTCAAAGCCTTTACAGCGCTCCATCCAGATGTGCCCAAGGCAAAACGCGGCACGATTGCGGCCCTCGCCCACCCAGCCATCATTGCCCATTTGAAGAGGATTGGTGTCGACGCCATCGAGCTGATGCCGATCACCGCCTGGATTGACGAGCGGCATCTGCCCCCACTCGGCCTTGCAAACGCCTGGGGTTATAACCCTGTGGGGTTCATGGCAATCGACCCTCGCCTCTGCCCCGGCGGTGTGCAGGAGTTGCACGATACGGTCGCTGTACTGCATGGCGAAGGGATCGGCGTTATCCTCGATCTTGTCTTCAATCATACCGGCGAGAGTGACCGCCTTGGCGCGACACTCTCGTTGCGCGGCCTAGACAATCTCACGGCCTTTCGCCATCTGCCTGACGATCCTGGTACACTGGTGAACGATACCGGCACAGGTAACACGGTCGCCTGCGACGATCCCTCCATCCGTCAACTCATCGTGGACACGTTGAGGCATTTCGTCCTGAATGCCGGCATAGATGGTTTCCGGTTTGACCTGGCGCCAGTTCTTGGGAGAACGGCCAAGGGCTTTGATATGGCAAGCGCAACGCTCGCCGCCATGCATTCGGACGCGGCGCTTCACGACCGGCTGCTGATTGCCGAACCTTGGGACATCGGGCCCGGTGGCTATCAGCTTGGCAACTTCCCGGAGAGTTTTCTGGAATGGAACGACAGGGCGCGTGACGATATGCGCCGTTATTGGCGCGGCGATCTTTCCACGACCGGCGCAGTAGCCGATGCACTGTCTGGCTCTTCCCACATTTTTTCCCGCCATAACCGGACAAAAACCCGCAGCGTCAATTTCCTTGCAGCCCACGATGGTTTCACGCTGTTCGATCTCGTCAGCCACGAAAACAAGCACAATGAGGCCAACGGCGAAGGCAATCGCGATGGCCATAACGAAAACTATTCCTGGAACAATGGTTTCGAAGGACTAAGCAACGATCCGCAGGTTCGTGATGCGCGCATCCGAGATGTAAAGGCTCTCCTCTCCACACTCTTTGTCAGCCGTGGCGCAATCATGCTCACCGCCGGTGATGAGGGTGGACGCAGTCAGCACGGCAACAACAATGCCTATTGTCAGGACAACAATATCACCTGGGTCGATTGGGCGTCGCTTAACCCTGAGCTGATTGATCACACGGCGTTTATTTCAGCTCTTCGCAAACGGTTTTCCGTATTCGCCGACACGGATTTCTTTAGCGGCTATGGCGATGTTTCGTGGTTGGCCGCAACTGGGGAGACAATGTCCGTTGCGGATTGGGAAAATCCGCAGGGCCCAGCCTTTGCCATGGTGCTCTCCTCGATCGATCGCGAAACAGACGCGGAGTGCGAACTCGCCGTGCTGATCAATCGCAGCCGGGAGATCGTGCCGTTCACGTTGCAAGGTGATGGTTGGCGCGCCATCGGCACGGATTTTGGCAATCCTGCCTTCCTGCCCGCTCGTTCGGTTGTGTTTTATCTGCGTAGTTGATCGGCAACCCCGCCAACCTCTATAACCGTGACAACAAACCGGCGTAAAAGAGGAAACATGGCCAAGGACATAGCGCTTGCGGAGATGAAGAATTTTGTCGGCACCGAAATTGGTGTTTCCGACTGGATCACGGTCGATCAGAGGATGATCGATGCCTTCGGAAAAGCGACACTCGATGAGCAGTTCATCCATACGGACCCGGAACGGGCAAAAGCAGAGAGCCCCTTCGGTGGCACGATTGCGCACGGGTTTCTCACGCTCTCGCTGCTTTCAGCGATGAATTATGATGCGTTGCCGCGCATCCGCGAGCAGACGATGGGCATTAATTACGGCTTCGACAAGATCAGTTTTGTCTCGCCAGTCAAAAGCGGGGCACGCATCCGCGGCCGTTTCACCCTTGCTGAAGCCCGCTTTCGCGGCGCTGCCATGCTGATGACCACTTATGACGTTACTGTGGAAATCGAAAACGAGAAGAAACCGGCACTGACTGCGCGATGGACGACGATCACTCAGTTTGATCCAAAAGACCGGCCGGACGACGCCTGACGCAGGCGAGATGGAACACGGAACCAACGGAGGTCGCTATGCGATTTGCCTATCTGATAGAGCCTCCGTTCAACTACCTGTCTGACAATGGGGACGTTACCGGCTGTTATGTGGAACTGATCCGCACAGTTCTGAACACGCTCGGGATAGACACTATCGAGTTCATCGAAACCGAAGATCGAACCTCTCACCGCCATCGCGATGGATGACGAGGATGCCCTCTGGGATACATGTGAAAGCGCTCTACGGTTTCACGCCCCCTTTATTCTCGATCGCCTGAAATCTCCACCACAAACGAACGAAGTGCGCAGGTCAGCTGCGTTGCTTCCGGGCTTTTTCGAGATTGCGCGATTGACTGCCAAATCGTTGGTACTTTCCGAGGTCGGTGCCAGTGCGGGACTGAACCTGCAGTTCGACCGCTACCGTTACCGTCTCGGCGGGCTTGAATGGGGTGAAAACTCGGAGGTTGTTCTGATTCCGGAATGGCGAGGTCCATCGCCACGCATTGCCCCGATCACTATTCTCGAACGTGCGGGCTGTGACATCAGTCCGCTTGATCCCTCTTCCGATGAAGACCGGTTGCAACTGATGTCCTATATCTGGGCCGACCAGCCCGATCGGCTTGAACGCACCGCAAGTGCCTTGCGGATCGCCGTTAAAACCAGTGGAGGGATCGAAAAAGCCGACGCTTTGGATTGGCTCGAGCAACGACTTTCCAAATCGTTTCATGACGCAGCTCACGTGGTTTTTCATTCAATCGCCTGGCAATATCTGCCGGAAAAGCGAAAGCAGATCGGCGAAGACATGTTTGCAGCAGCCGGCGAACGCGCAACAGATGATGCGCCGCTGGCCCGTTTGCAGATGGAGGCCGACACCAGACGCGGCGGCGCCTCCTTGACACTGCAACTCTGGCCTTCAGGCGAAAAGCGTGAAATCGGTCGCGCCGATTTTCATGGGCGGTGGATCGACTGGCGTGGTTGGGGTGCCTGACGCGGCGGCATTAAACCACCACGTCCCCTGCCGCTTCCTGCAACAGACCGCCAACATATTCTGCAAAGGAACGCCAGCACTCAAGCCGAAACGTATCGTCCGCAACACGCAGCAAGACGATTTCAGCCTTGCCAAAAATGGTGCGTGAACAGGCGCCGACTGGGAAGACGTTCAATGACAGATCCTGCGGGCAACCGGCGTTGAGCGCCGCCTCGGCGCCTGGACCCGACACGATAATCGCAACATTGCGGTGAGAAATGTCCGTCGTCGAAAACAGGCCGGAAACCCCAGACAACACCGCTGTCAGATCGCTTTCAGCCTGATCGATCACCAGCCACTCATCTGGCCCAAGCCAGAGTGCCGAACGCAGGCCCGAAGTGGAAGACGTCTTGGACGTTTCCGGTAACGCAAGTCCCAACGCCTCCGACAGTGCCGCAACCGCTTCACTCTTCGCCCGAAGCGATATGCGGGATGCGGGAGCAGCCGGCTTCAGCGAAACGACGGGCGAACCACCGTGAAAATCCTCAAGCACGAGCTTGCGTTTTGCGTGATGCGTCTCAGCCATTGAGGCGGGCTCCTTCCTTGTCGAAGAACACCATATCGGTGACTTCTGCGGCAATCGTTTTATCGACCAACGGAATGTAGAGGGTCTCGCCTACACGCGCCCGTCCGTCTGCCACAAGCGCAAAGGCAATTGAGCGGCCGAGGTTTTCCGACCAGTAGGCGGAGGTCACATGTCCGAGCATAGTCATCGGCCTGGGCTGGTTCGGGTCAGCAACGATCTGTCCGCCTTCCTCCGGCACAATCTGCGGATCCTTTGTCAGAAGGCCAACCAGTTGCTTGCGTCCGGGACGCATAAGGTCGGGGCGTTTCAGGCCGCGTATACCGACGAAATCAGTCTTCTTCTTGGAAACCGCCCATCCGAGACCGGCATCGTCAGGTGTAACCGTGCCATCCGTATCCTGACCGACAATGATGTAGCCCTTCTCGGCACGCAGGATATGCATGGTTTCAGTACCGTAGAGGCAACCACCCATCGCTTCCGCACGTTCCCGGATCGTTTGCCACACTGCCGCACCATAATCGGCAGGCACGTTGATTTCGAACCCGAGTTCGCCAGTGAAGGAAACCCTGAAAAGCCGCGTTGGTACGCCACAGAATTTGCCTTCTGCCACCGCCATATGTGGGAAGGCCTCGGGCGATAGATCGATCCCCTCAACGAAGGGCGCTATAACATCGCGGGCTTTCGGGCCCTGCACGGCAATCACCGCCCACTGTTCGGTCGCAGACGTCAGCCACACATTCAGTTCCGGGAATTCCGTCTGCAGATAGTCTTCCATGTGTTGCAACACACGCGGTGCCCCACCTGTTGTCGTTGTCACATGGAAGCGGTCTTCGGCCAGACGCCCGACAACACCATCATCATAAACGAAGCCATCCTCACGGGTCATGATGCCATAACGGCACCGGCCTGGCTTCAGCGTGTCCCAGGCGTTGGTATAGATGAGATTGAGAAACTTTGCCGCATCAGGCCCAACCACCTCGATCTTGCCCAGTGTTGAAGCATCAAAGACGCCAACAGTCTCGCGCACTGTCTTGCACTCGCGATTGATCGCCTCATGGAGGTCTTCGCCCGCACGAGGGAAAAACCATGCGCGCTTCCAGTTGCCAACGTCCTCAAAGACGGCACCCGCCGCAGCCTCCTCATCATGCATCGGTGTCTTGCGGGTCGGATCGAACAGCGCGCCACGTGAATGATTGATGAGAGTACCAAAGGTTACCGGCGTGTATGGCTGACGAAACGTGGTGAGGCCAACCTTTGGCAAGTCTTTGCCCAGCGCTTCGGAGGCGATGGCAAGGCCGTGCATGTTGGAAAGCTTGCCCTGATCGGACGCCATGCCGTTTGTGGTGAACCGCTTGATGTGCTCGATGGAGTGCATGCCTTCGCGCACCGCAAGACGGATATCCTTGGCGCAAACGTCATGTTGGAAATCGATGAATGCCTTGACGCCCGTATCTTCACCAGCGCCCTCCGCAGCACCGATCATGCCGCCCGTCCAGCTTCGTGCATTCTGGCCGGAAAATTCTGCAGCACTGCCGCCTGCGGCAGAGGCTTCGGCAATCAACTCGTCCAGCTCGTCGGTCCCGGCACAGGCACCAATCGAAACGGATTGTGGAGCATGGATATCCGGCAGGAACCGCTGGTTCTCAACATCGAATTTCAGTTTTCCGCGCGATTGTGAGAAGAGATGGACAGAAGGCGTCCACCCGGCAGAAACCGCAAGCGCATCAATTGCAATCTTGCGTTTGTTCGATCCGCCGTTGCGACCAACCGTCATGGACGACACGCGCAAGCGCCCGGCCGTATCATAGACGCTGTGTCCCGCCAGCACCTCGATGCCCAATGCCCTCGCTTCTTCCAGAAGCTTCGGATCGGGGGCCTCACGGCAGTCAACGATAGCGGCAATCTTCACTCCCGCCTTTTTCAGATCGAATGCCGTCTCATAAGCGGAATCATGCGCGGTATAAACGCCAACGTTCTCGCCGATCGCCACACCGTAGTGATTGAGGTAGGTGCGTGCCGCCGACGCCAGCATGATACCAGGGCGGTCATTATTGGCGAACACCATGTGGCGTTCGATCGCGCCTGCGGCCAGTATGACCTTCTTGGCGCGGACTTGCCACAACCGCTCGCGCGGCTGGTGCCTCGCGGGAACGGCCAGATGATCTGTGACACGTTCCGCCAGAGCCAGAAAATTGTGGTTGTAATAACCGAACGCGGTGGTGCGGGTCAGAACACGCACATTCGGCATGGACTGGAGTTCGCCAAAAACCTTCTGCGCCCAGTCAAAGCCAGGCAAACCATCAATTACCGTTCCCGTATCGAAACGCAGCGCCCCGCCAACTTCCGCATTTTCATCCGCGAGGATGACGCTCGCACCCGTCTTTGCAGCAGCAAGCGCCGCTGTCAGGCCCGCGACACCGCCACCGGCAACCAGCACGTCGCAATGAGCATAACGGGATGAATAGTGATCCGCATCCGGCTCTGTCGGCGCATTGCCAAGACCGGCAGCACGACGGATCAGAGGTTCGTAAATCTTGTGCCAGGCAGCCTTCGGCCACATGAAGGTCTTGTAATAGAAGCCCGCTGCAAACATCGGTGAAAAGAAATCATTGATCGCCCCGACATCAAACGACAAAGATGGGAAGCGGTTCTGCGACGCGATGATGGCGCCATCGAAAACTTCCTGCACGGTCGCACGCACATTGGGCTGTTTGCGCAGGCTGTCGCGGGAAACATCGATCAGTGCATTCGGCTCTTCCGGACCTGCAGACAAAAAGCCGCGCGGACGGTGATATTTGAACGAACGGCCAATCAGGTGCACACCATTCGCCAGCAGCGCAGACGCAACCGTGTCGCCTTCCAACGCCTGATAGATCTTCCCGTCGAAGGTGAAGCGCGCAGTTCTGGCCGGCGTGAGACGACCTGCTCCCTTGATACGATAAGCGCCGCTCATTCGTGACTTCCCTTTTGCGCATTCAAAACCGTTTCCCGGTCCGGTTTCGGTTCGCCTGCCTTGTACGTCATGTAAAATCTGTCGCTGACCGTGTCTCGCGCAGCATTGAAGAAGCGACCGCAGCCATGAATGTGGCGCCAGCGCTCGAAAACCAGGCCCTTGTCATTGTCACGCATGAAGAAAAATTCCGCGAAAGCCTCGTCGGAAATATCGGCGATGTTTTCAGGTCGGGCGATATGGGCTTCACCCGCCCACCGGAACTCCAGCTCGGAGCGGTCTTCCCCGCAATAGGGGCAACGAATAAGAAGCATCTTGTTTTCCCCTTTGCTTCAATGCGCCACGGCAGCAGCCGCTGCCTCGTCGATAAGGCGGCCGGTCCGGAAACGGTCGAGCGTCAACCCGGCCGCGAGCCGGTGTGGCTCGCCACGTGCGATAAGATGCGCAAACAGGTGTGCTGAGCCAGGTGTTGCCTTGAAGCCACCCGTCCCCCAGCCGCAATTGACGAAAAGATTGGGCACCGGCGTCACGCTCTGGATCGCCGAGCGATCAGGTGTGTTGTCGGTGATACCGCCCCATTGACGCATCATTTTCACGCGCCGGAAGATGGGGAACAACTCGCAGATGGCATCGAGCGTGTGCGTGATGATCTGCAAGCCGCCTGTCTGGGAATAGGAGTTGTACTGGTCGGTGCCAGCGCCGATGACCAGTTCGCCCTTGTCCGACTGCGAGATATAGGCATGCACCGTATTTGACATGACGACACAGGGGAAAATCGGCTTCAAAGGCTCAGAAACCAGCGCCTGCAGCGGATTGGAGTGCAACGGCACCCGCACGTCCGCCATCGCCATAACGACAGAAGAGTGACCTGCAGCCGATACCCCGATCTTCTTTGCACCGATGAAGCCGCGATTGGTATCAACACCCGTTACGGCGCCATCCGGCCCACGGCGGATCGCAGTCACCTCACAGTTTTGAATGATGTGGACGCCGCGATCGGAGGCCGCACGGGCATAACCCCAGTTGACGGCATCATGACGTGCTGTTCCGCCGCGCCTCTGCAATGCTGCACCATTGATTGGATATCGGGCATTGCCGGAAATATCGAGTGGCGGGCAATATGCCTTGGCCTGCTCCGGTGTCAGCCATTCATTGTCTATTCCATAGAGCCGGTTGGCATTGATATGGCGTTTGAACGACTGCTGGTCGTGAATATTGTGCGACAGCATCATCACGCCGCGCGCCGAATACATCACATTGTAATTGAGATCCTGGCTCAGGCCTTCCCAAAGTTTCAGGGAATGCTCGTAGATGTCCATGCTCTCTTCATAAAGATAATTGGAGCGGATGATGGTGGTGTTGCGTCCACTGTTGCCGCCACCAAGCCAGCCTTTTTCAAGCACGGCGACATTGGTGATGCCATGCTCCTTGGCAAGGTAGTAGGCGGCACCAAGACCGTGACCGCCACCACCGATGATGATGACATCATATTCCTTGCGAGGTTCCGGCGACGCCCATTGCGCGTCCCAGCCCTTGTGGCCGCGCAGGGCCTCACGGGCCACGGCAAAAACGGAATATTTGCGCATTCGCAGACTGCTCCCAGACAAAACGATCGAAGGTCGGACACACCGGCCCGGCGATATCATACACATGACAAATCGAAATCGCAGGCAATATTCATTTTGCGACGCGACCATGCTTTTGTTTTGACATGCCTCGCTGAAGTGCCAAAAAGCCGCGTTTTCTGGCGCTTTTGGACTTATAGCTGGACTTAAGGTGAACTATCTGTTATACGCCCGCTCAATCGTACGGCCTTCGTGGCCAAACCAAACTTTTCTTGTTTGCGTGCGAATGTCCCAGATTCCCACAGCAACATAGCCAAAACCAAAGGAATGTGTTTCACGTGCAGGTACTAGTCCGCGATAATAACGTTGATCAGGCGCTCCGCGTTCTGAAGAAAAAGTTGCAGCGCGAAGGCGTTTTCCGTGAAATGAAGATGCGTGATCACTTTGAAAAGCCTTCAGAAAAGCGCGTTCGTGAAAAGGCTGAAGCGGTTCGCCGCGTTCGCAAGCTGGCACGCAAGCGTGCACAGCGCGAAGGTCTGGTTGCTGGCCGCTGATAGGCCGTCTTTTAGACGTTTTTGAGTGCTTGTTGGGCGGAGGCGATATTGTCGCCGCCGCTTTTTCTGTTTGAAGCCGGGGACGTCCAAAGAGACCGGCGTGCGAGGGAACCCATATCGAATGACCGCTGTTGATGCTTGTGTTGTGAAAAACTCCGATGTCTCCACGCACCGGGTGTCGATAAAGAACAACAAACGGTTCCGTTCCCCAGTCATTCTATGCGCCATGCTTGCAACCCTTGCAGGCTGCGCCACGTCCAAGCAGACGGAAGACGTATTCCGGATCGACCGCGCCCAGGGTTCGCAGGAAAACATCGCCTCGCTGACATCGGTCATCAACGCCAATCCGCAAGATCCGGAAGGCTACAACGTTCGTGGCTCGGCTTACGGCCGCTCCGGCGATTCGCGCCGCGCGATCGAGGACTTCAACAAGGCCCTCCAGCTCAACCCGCGCTTCTATCAGGCATATGCGAACCGCGCCCTTGTCTATCGTAACTCGGGACAGCAGCAGCAGGCCCTGCAGGATTACAATTCGGCGCTGCAGATCAATCCAAGCTATGACGTTGCCCTGATCGGACGCGGTAATCTCTATCGCCAGTCGGGACGTGTAAACGAGGCTTTCAACGATTTCTCGCGTGCAATCGAACTGGAAACGACCGACGGACGCGCCTGGCACAACCGCGGCTTGATCTATCAGCTTCGCAATCAGCACGCGCAGGCAATCGAGGACTTTTCCAAGGCCATCTCGTTGTCGTCGACGTCGCCGGAGCCTTACAACGGCCGTGGCCTTTCCTACGTTGCACTCAATGACGACGAAAATGCTTTCGCCGATTTCAACCACGCCATTTCTCTGGACGACAAGATAGCCGAATCCTGGGCTAACCAGGCACTGGTCTACGAACGCCGCGGCGAGACTGCCAAGGCTGCCAAGTCTTATTCCCATGCCGCACGTCTTGACCCGAAGTACAAACCGGCTCTCGACGGCATTGCGCGTACGCGCGGCGCGTCCTGATATCTACGAAAACCAACAAAAAAGCCCGGAACGATATTCCGGGCTTTTTTGTTTGAATACTGTCGAATATCCGCCGATGGGCTCGAGGCGCGGATTGGACCTCAGTTGCTGTCGCGACGCGCTTCCGGTGCCAGTACATTGGCCCAAAGCTCAGCCTGAACGGCCTCCTGGAATTCCATGATTTCCTGACGCATCGCGGCATCCTCATAGCCGATCCGGGTCAGGTGCGCGGCGAGTTCCCGGCACTCGTTTCGCCAGAAATCATTGGCTTCCGCCCCGTGCAGACGATCGAGCATAACAGCACAGCGTTTTACATCAGCAATGCGATTTTTGGCCGGGAAGGCGATTATTTCCGAATTCGTCGTCACGCGGGCACCTACTCTTCGAGGAATCAATCCCGACTTTTTAAAGGCGATATGGTTAACGAAGTCTGGAGGCAGCCGCGAAAGGTTGAAATGCGTGGCTTCTGCAGGTGCAGCTTCGCCTAAACGTTTCATTTTCGACCGGATTTTTACATTTTGAGGTTCCGGCCTCGGCGCGAAATTAACGGCCGGACAAAGCACATCGCCGACCGTTACGTTTGAATTTACCAATTCACATTACCAAAATTTCATGCCCCCGAAGATAGAAGAAGTATAAGTGTGTTGAAACAGCACCTGTCTCATCGTATATTTCAGTCAAGAAAAGCCATGAAATCTCGCAGCCAAAAACGGAGCAATCGTTCTCGGGAGGAGAGCACCATGTATGCACCGCGTGTTTTCGTCAGCATGATCGGTGCCTTGCTCGTCTTTGCGGTTGCGACCTACTTCATTCATGGCTCGTTTTATACGGCGTTTATTCAAACCCTGATTGCTGCCGTTGTTCTTCAAGTCGGCTACTTCGTCGGTATTCTTGTTCTTGTCGCGCGTGAAAAAAAGCAGCTCCGAGACTCCTCTCCTTTTCAGAGAGAACGAAGTGCTGAAAACGCGTCTTCAGACAGCATCAAGGGTGTTCCACATTCTGGCGCCAAATTGACGGACATGTAGCTCCGCTCTGAACCATTCAGCCCCCTCTCTAAACTCACCCCTAATTTTTTATCGGTTGCATCCATACCCCTGACACTTTCTGCTGGCCAAGTCCTCACCACAACGCAGAAGCAGAAGGGTATGAAATGGCCAACGGTTCCCAGTCCATTTGCGTCATTATCGCTGCGAAGAACGCGGCCGACACGATTGCCATTGCTATCCGCTCAGCTCTTGCCGAGTCGGAAGTGGCTGAGGTTGTGGTGATAGACGATGGATCTTCCGATAAAACCAGTGATGTGGCCCATGCCACGGACGATGGCACCGGCCGCCTGAAGGTTTCGCGATTCGACACCAATCGTGGCCCGTCGGCTGCGCGCAACCATGCGATCTCCATTTCCTCTGCACCGCTTATCAGCATTCTCGATGCCGACGATTTCTTCTTCAAAGGCCGGTTTGCCGCCATGCTGGCCGAAGATGACTGGGACATGGTTGCTGACAACATCGCCTTCATTCAGCAGACAGTCGCCGGTGCATCCTCGATGGTTCCAGAAAGCTTCGAGCCGCAGTCGCATTTTTTGTCGCTGAAGGAGTTCGTTGAAGGCAACATATCCAGGCCCGGTGTCGAACGCGGCGAAACCGGCTTCCTGAAACCGGTCATACGCAGGTCGTTTCTCGACAGGAATGCGTTGCGTTACGATGAAGGCATGCGTCTCGGCGAAGATTATGAGCTCTATGTCAGAGCCCTTGCCGCCGGCGCCCGTTACAAGGTGATCCGTCACTGCGGTTATGGCGCAATCGTACGCGGCAACTCTCTGAGTGGCCGACATCGCACGGAGGATTTGCGTCTGCTATACGAGGCCGACAGGGCTATCCTTGCCGCCGCCAATCTTTCTGCCGCAGAAAAAGCTGTTCTGCGCGAGCATGAGAGGCATATTCGCAGCAAGTTTGAGCTGCGCCATTTCCTAGACACGAAAAAGCAGAAGGGCATGGGTGGAGCGCTTGGCCATGCGCTCAGCCGTTTGCCTGCCGTCCCCGCCATCACAAGCGGCATCTGGAAGGACAAGACGGCGCGGTTCCGCCGATCCCCGCAACAGGTCAGCGACATTCGATACCTGCTGACCGGAACCCCCATATCCTGACGCGATAAAGCCGGTGGTTACCCCACCGGCTTTTTCTTTGATTCCTACAGACGAATTTAAAGATAATCGCGCTTGATCGTTTCGAGCACCGCTGCAAAACGCTCCTTGCGTTCCTCCAGCCTGCCATCGGGACTAAGACGAGGTTCCGCCCGGCTGGCCTGCCAGAGCGCCAGCGTCGAGGGTGCGGCAAGCACCTGCTTGGCTAGCTTGCGGAGCGGTTTCTGCGCCGGCTGCTCGCGCACCAGCACATCACCCTCATCCCTAACCGCAACATCGTGCTCAACGACGGCAACCGGCGCTGGCGGTGGGAAATTCATGCCCCAGAAACGTGACCCCTTTTTGGCTGCCTCGGCACGTGTCGACACCGGCACATAACGCGGCTCGTATTTGACATCGACGGTGCCTGCCCAATCGCTCCATTTGAAGCTGTTGATCGAAGTCGATGTCGTGACGGCGACCCACGGCACACGGAAGGCATCGGCAAGGATCGCGCCATGCATCGATTCGGCCACGATGAATTCAGACTGTGCGATGGCGCGGATGACCGACTTCGCCTCGCCACGTGGATCGAGATAGGTCAGGCCAGCAGGTTCGCATACCGTTTCCCACATGCCGAACTCCGCCGATTCCCAATGCGGAACGAAGGTTTTCTTGTACACCTTGGGCAGACCTTTGAAGTCAGGCATCTCGGTGACCATGACAGCCGGATCGACAATGCCCATTTCAGGAGCGAGACCGAGCTTTGCAGCGGTTTTTTCGCCGCGCACGCAACGAATGTCCCACAGCCCCGTACTGACATCTGGCACCGCGCCATACCCATATCCGCTGCCAATAACGAGCTTGCGCTGTCTGGTCGGTAGCAGGACATCGTTTAACACGGTGCCGACACCGACAAGCAGAACGTCGTCATGAACGTCGCGCAGGCCGGGAAGCAGGAAATCCCAGAGCCAGAGATTGAGATCGTCACCGAAATTGCCGTGATGCGATTCCCAGTGGTAAGGTTTCATGAGGTTACTCCTCGATAAAAAACATATAAATTCTTACGGGCGAAAATTCACTCAGCGAGAACCGACAATTTTGCCCGCTCCAAGCTGAAACGCGGCCCGAAGAATTGCCGGATCGCGGATCGCCCACTTCAGAAGCAACCCGAATTCGGGAACTTTGCGCTGTTTCAGTTTGCCTGCCTGGCTCCAGAGCGCCTGTTTGCGTGCCGTGTTTTTATAGGAAGCGATCGAGGCAACGTCATCAGGGCGTCGGGAAAAACGACCCTCCAGCGTGTCGAGCGCAACCCATGTATTGAACTGCTGCCGCAGAAATTCCGGTGAGGTGTTGTCGATGCTGTGGAAGATATTGACGCCCATACCACGCATTGCGCCAGCATCGTCACACAACAGTGTGCGTTGCGATGCCAGGATGCAATCGCAGAAAAACAGCACGTCTTCAGCCGCCAGCCTGAGCGCCGGATCGAAACGGATGTTTTCGAAAAGCCGCCGACCGATGACCATGCAGGAAAGATGCAGGAAGCTCCAGTTCCGCAGCATGACACTCGCAAGATCGGGTAGCTCGATCAGCAATGGCCGCTCCGAAAGACGCGCCGCACCTTCATTTTTCTCCAGCTCGGAAATGGCGAAATGGTAATAAAATTCGTCACTTGCCTGCATGGAAGCCCAATAGCATTCGCCCTCATATGTATCGAGCGCGTGGGCTGCATTCTTCAGATGATCTGGTATCCAGATGTCGTCGGAATCAAGAAATGCAACATAGGCACTTGCCGCCGGAACATTATCCAGGCCAGTGTTGCGTGCACCGCCAGGGCCGGCATTCGCCTGCTTGATGACGGTGATCCGGTCCTGCTCGGCTGTCGTGAGATCAGCGAGTTCGTTTTCTATCGGGTATGGCGACTCGTCATCGACGATGACAAGATCGAAGTCCTGATAGGTCTGCGCAAACACCGATGCCAGGGCGCGACCCAGGACTCCATGCTGCTTTTGATAATAGGGAATAACGACTGTAAATCTTGCCATTGTTTCGCCCCTTGCGTTGATCAAGAAGTTTCGGGTCCGATTGTTCAGCGGACCCGATGGTATCGGCAACTCCCAACCGGCTTTCCTCCCTCGCCGGCCTCCAGAAACAGGATGCACGTATGCCCCCAGCTCCAAATATAAAATCTATCACCACGAATGTCGGATGGAGCGTCCTGTCAAAAACAGGGACATTCGGGCTTAAATTTGTCACGGTTCCCATTCTGGCGCGATTGCTGTCGCCCGAAGAATTCGGCGTTGTTGCTGTCGGCTTAACCGTCGTACAATTTCTGACCATGATAGCCGGAGCGGGGCTGACCTCCGCTCTGATCGTCGAAAAAGAAGAGGATATGGACACGATCCATACCGTCTTCTGGGCCAATCTCGCCATTTCCTGCACCATGGCTGCCATCCTATACACCTGGGCAGAGTTCTTCGGCGGACTGCTCGGCGCCGTGGAAAGTGCTTATCTGCTGCGCATCATGGCCTTTCTCATTCCGCTGCAATTGGCGGGCGATGTCGCTTATTCGCTTCTTGCCCGGCGCATGAATTTCAGCAAGGACGCCGTCTGGAGCATGCTTTCGGAAAGCATTGCTGCGGTGGTTGCCGTGGCTCTCGCTTTCATGGGTTTTGGCGTCTGGGCGCTGATCATCCAGCTTTTTGCCGCTGCCCTGATACGACTGATCGGCCTTTACGCCGTGTCGCATTATTGCCCACGCTTTGTCATGAAACCACGTCGACTGGTGCCGCTTCTTGGTTTCAGCTCTGGTCTGATGGGCTCCGAAATCGCCAATTTCGTCACCTTTCAGTCGCCGATGGTCATCATTGCCAGACATCTCGGGCTTGCCGACGCGGGCGCATATTCTGCTTCCAACCGGTTTGCCAGCATACCCAACCAGGTCGTGTTGTCTGCCGTCATGGGCGTGCTTTTTCCGGCTTTCAGTCGAATGATGGACGACCCGCAGCGGCGGCGCGATGCGCTGATGTTCAGCACGCAGGTGCTGACCGTGCTGCTCGCCCCCATGATGTTCGGTCTTTGGGCTGTCGCCGAACCCGCCATGCTGGTGATCTTCGGCCCGAACTGGGCTTATGCCTGGCCCGTCCTTGGACTGCTGGCCCTTTCGAAGGCAATCCTGACGCCCTGCAGCACTTTCATTCCCTATCTGAAAGGCGCCGGGTACGGACGTGTCCTGTTCTGGTCGGCGACGATTCGCGCCATTGTCACCACTGCGGCGGTCTGGATCGCAGCACTTTACGGCACCCTGATCGACGCCATGGTCTGGCTTTGCATTGTCAACGCCGTCACCCTCGTCGCCTATTCCTGGGCGGTCTTCAAGGCCAGCGACACCCCGTTTTTCAGCGGCCTTTATGTCAGCAGCAGGCCGATGATCTCGGCGCTGGTGATGGCGATTTGTGTGCGTTATCTGCTTGAGTTTATGGGTGATCGCATTCAGGGCGCGACCCTGCAGGTTCTCGTCGGCGCGGCCGCAGGCGGGCTGATCTACGGTGTCCTCGTTATCCTGACAGAACGAGCCTTGCTGCAAAAAATTCTCGGCATGGTCAAAGCGCGACGTACGCGAGAACCCGCAACCCAGAGTTAAAAACAGCATCTTGCCTGCGCCCCATTTTCGCCGCGAACACCCCCTGTTCGCGGCGCACGCCTTCACAGAAGCGTGACGAAACAGGTGTGTTTTTTGCATTGCAACATTATGACGGATGATAATTCATTGCGCGACAGCAATTTTCGACCTGTAATAAAAATAAAAACAAAACGTTTTAATTCAGATACTTAATATCATTTTTCCTATAAAAATCGGAAAAAGACAGACAATTACCCACAAAATCTTAGCTTGTCTTTTTCCTGCGTCGCCACATTTTACCCTCAAGTCGAAAACAGACTTTGCCAGGCGGACTTAGGTTCGCTCTGGTTGCAACGCGGCGTGGGTGGACGCCGCATAAATAGGGGTGACTGATGTGACGGTCGATCAGAACCTATCCTCCCGTATCAACCTGATGCGTATATTGCTGATATCCGGAATCGTGTTTGTCCATGTGCCGCACGATCCCTACACGAGCCCGTTTCTGGGTCTCTATGGCTTCTTCGACTGGCTTCGCGTTTTTCTCGGCGACGCCCTGTTTCGGATCGGTGTGCCGTGCCTGAGCGCGATCTCCGGCTATTTGCTGTTCCGTCGCGGAATGAGTGAATTCGACTATCCTGCTACGATACGTTCCAAGTCGAAAACGGTGCTGCTGCCGTTTCTGCTGTGGAACGGAGCGCTGTTTCTGGCGATCATGCTGCTCCAGCATTTTGACCTCAGCGTCGGCTATTTTCCGGATATCTGGAACGCCACTCCGCGCGAAATCGTCAGTCACGGCATGGCCATCGAAACGCTGCCAATAAATGTACCGCTCTATTTTTTACGCGATCTTTTCGCCTGCATTCTGTTGTCCCCGATCCTGGCATTCCTGATGCGGCGTTTCGCGCTACCGACACTTGCCGTGTTGCTGCTCATCACCGCCGTTCCGGACGTGACGATCTTCATCGTCCAGAAAAAATCGATCCTGTTCAGTTTCTCGCTCGGTATCGCGCTCGCCCTGCATCGGGTTGATGTCAAAGCGCTTGATCCTTTTGCTTTGCCGATCATGCTTCTGACACTCGTTGCTTCTGCTGCCCTTGCGACCGGCCTATATTTCACCGGTCCGGAATTTACCTTCTGGCTGAGCCTGTCACGCAACCTGCTGGCCGTTTTCGGCGCCATCGGCTTCTGGGCATCCTCCGCCCTGTTGATCCGCAGCAGGCTTGGGCAGCGTCTTGCGCAGACGGGAAGCCTGAGCTTCTGGATTTTCTGCGCCCACTATCCGCTTCTCGTTCTGATGTGGATGGTCTGGAACAAGGCAGGACCTGATTTCTATCCTGCCTTCTATGTCGGCGCGACACTGGTGGCTTTTGTCATCCTCGTCGTCAGCAACACGCAGGTCCGCAAACACCTGCCGGCTCTCTACGCCCTTTTGACCGGGAGCCGCAGCGGCAAGCGCAAGATCACTGGCGATTCCGCGACAAAGCCGGCGTCTCCACCAATGCCCACCCGGTCAGAAACACTTTACTCGCAACGCCAGAGGTGAACCGATGACACAATTTGCGACGCGCGTTCGACCGCACCTTCTTCTTTCCGCATTGCTGCTTGCCATGCCACTTGCAACACCAGGCCAGGCTCAGGAAGGCAATGGTGCCTCCTTCGTCGAGAACTTCGACGCGATGGACCGTAGCTTCTGGTACGTCTCGGACGGCTGGTCAAATGGTGCGCACCAGAACTGCACCTGGTCGAAAAAGCTTGCCCGCGTGGAAAATGGCCAACTTCAGCTCGGTTTTCAGCAGGGAAAAGCCGGCGACCGCGAGTATTCCTGCGGCGAAATCCAGACCAAGGGACGATACCGCTATGGAACCTATGAGGCGCGTGTGAAGGCTGCGACCGGCTCCGGTCTCAACTCGGCATTCTTCACCTATATCGGCCCGACCGATAAAAAGCCGCACGACGAAATCGACTTCGAAGTGCTGGGCAAGAACTCGGCGAAGGTGCAGCTCAACCAGTATATTTCCGGTAAGGGCGGCAATGAAAAGCTCGTTCCCGTGGCCGGTGGCGCGGATGCCGGCTTCAATGACTTCGCTTTCGTCTGGGAGCCGGAGCGCCTGCGTTATTACGTCAACGGCACGCTCGTGCATGAAGTGACCGACCCGACAAAAATTCCGCAAAATGCGCAGAAGATTTTCTTCAGCCTTTGGGGCACCGATACGCTCAAGGACTGGATGGGCGCCTTTTCCTACTCTGGCGCCACACAAATGACGGTTGACCGCGTCGCCTTCACCGCGCTCGGCGACAAATGCCAATTCTCCGAGTCGATCGCTTGCGCGCTGAACTGAGCGCCAGCGACTTTTGATGCCCAAGCATGAGCCTCGACGTCTTTCAGGTCGAGATCCCAGCCAGGACGATTTTATGACCCATGTTCTTTATCTCGCCCACGATCTGTCCGATCCCGCCATTCGACGGCGGGTTCTGACACTGATTGCAGGCGGCGCGCAGGTTACGCTGGCTGGTTTCCGCCGCGGAGAAAACCAGCTCGCGGATATCGAAGGGGTTCGCCCAATCGCGCTCGGCGAGACTGCGGACGGAAAATTTCCGCAGCGTGTGAAGGCAGTGGTGCTCGCCAGCCTTTCGCTCGGCGGGAAACTGCAAGGGATTGCACGCCCTGACATCGTCATCGCACGCAATCTGGAAATGCTGGCACTGGCAAAACGCGCGCTCGCGCTCTACGGAGGCGACATACCGCTTGTTTACGAATGCCTCGACATTCACCGCCTGCTTTTAAACCAAGGCAAGGTGGGCAAGGCCCTCAACGCCGCACAGCATTATTTCGCACGCGACGCAAAACTTCTGATGACCAGTTCTCCGGCTTTTGTAGAGCATTATTTCAAGCCGATTTCCGGCCTCGATTTGCCCGTTCTGCTGCAGGAAAACAAGGTTCTGGCGCTCGATACCGTCACACAGGAAAAACCCCACCCTCGTCTTCCTGAAGCCGGCCAACCATGGAAAATCGGCTGGTTCGGTGCACTGCGCTGCCGCAAATCGCTGGAAATACTTGCCGCATTCGCCAGGGAAATGGATGGAAAGGTCGAGGTCATTCTGCGTGGCCGACCCGCCTATTCCGAATTTTCGGATTTTGATGGTTTTGTAAAGAACGCACCGCACCTTCACTTCCACGGTCCTTACAAAAACCCCGAGCAACTGGCTTCGATCTACAATGAAGTGCAGTTCACCTGGGCTATCGATTTCTTCGAAGAGGGCCAGAACTCGAGCTGGCTGTTGCCCAACCGGCTTTATGAGGGCTGCCTTCATGGCGCGCTTCCCATTGCCGTAACAGGCACAGAAACCGCCCGTTTCATCCAGAAACGCAATATCGGCTTCACCCTGCCGGACGCGACAGCTGCAAACCTTGCCGCGCTTTTCAGTACGATGACGCCGGAAACCTACTCTGCCGCGTTCGAGACACTTGCTGCGCAGGACGAAAAACAGTGGCTGACGGACCGAGACGATTGCCGTCTCCTGGTCCACAAACTTTCCAACCTGACCAAATCCGCTTCGGGCCATGCCAGTGAAGCGGCCTTTTCAACTGTGTAATGCGTGGGGGCAAGTCATGGAAAGTCGCGTAAATTCCAAGATCCGGACATTGATCGTTATTCCTTGCCTCAACGAGGCAAAGACGATCGAGGCGCTGCTGCATAAGTTTACTGGCATGATGGACGGAAAAAATTTCCGGGTCGTGGTGGCCGATGGTGGCAGCACGGATGGGACCCGCGACATCGTGGATGCTTTTGTCACAAACGATGAGCGCGTGACGCTGCTTCCCAATCCCAAGCGTATCCAGAGTGCGGGTATCAACCTTGCCGTTTCGACGTTCGGCCAGGATTACGACTACCTCATCCGTATCGATGCACATGGCGATTATCCTGACGATTATTGCCTGCGTCTCATCGAGGACGCGGAGCGCACCGGCGCCGATTCCGTTGTGGTTGCGATGGACACCGTGGGCCATGGGCTTTTCCAGAAGGCCACGGCCATGGCGCAGAACTCCAAGCTCGGTAATGGCGGCTCCAAACACCGGGAAGGTGCCAAAGGTCACTGGATCGACCATGGTCACCACGCGCTGATGCGGATCGCCGCTTTCGATGCCGTGGGCGGTTACGATGAAACATTCAGCCACAATGAGGACGCGGAACTGGATTTCCGTCTGCGCAAGTCAGGCTTCCGCATCTGGATGACCGACAAGACACGCATGACCTATTATCCACGCTCCAGTGTCCTGCCGCTCTTCAAACAATATCTGGCTTATGGCCGTGGCCGCGCAAAGAACCTGCTGAAGCACCGCTCCATTCCGAAAATCCGCCAGATGATCCCGCTGGCCGTGCTGCCGGTTTTCGTCTTTGCCCTGCTGTCCCTCTATCATTGGGTCGCTCTTATTCCACTTGGCCTCTGGATTGCCGCATGTCTCGGTTATGGCTTGTGGATGGCTATCGGTCAGAAAAACCCATACGGCCCACTCGCGGCCTTCTCAGCCATGGTGATGCACTTCGCCTGGTCCACCGGCTTCTGGCTGGAACTCCTGAAATTCCGGGGAAAAAAGGCTGCCTGATGAACGACACAACCGTCATCCAACCGAATTCTGTGACCACCGTTGACATCGGCATCTGCACGTATAGACGCCCCGCACTGGTCGCCACACTTCTGTCATTGTTCGAACTGGACGTTCCTCAGGATGTGAAAATTCGCCTGATCGTCGCGGACAATGACGCGGAACCGAGTGCGCAAGCCAGTGTCGAACGGCTGCGCAAGACAGCGCCTTTCGAAATCACTTACGTGCATTGCCCCAAGTCGAACATTTCGATTGCCCGCAATGCTTGCCTTTCCGAATGCAAGGCCGACTACCTGGCATTTATCGATGACGATGAAACAGCACCGCCTCATTGGCTTTCAGCTCTTCTGCAAAAAGCGCGTGAAACGGGCGCCGAAGCGGTTCTCGGGCCGGTTACCGCCGTCTATCGCGACAATGCTCCTGGCTGGATGAAACGCGGCGATTTTCACTCCACTGTGCCCGTCTGGGTCAATGGCGACATCATCACTGGCTACACCTGCAACACACTTCTGAAAATGGAAGCACCGCCGGTAAAGGGCCGACGATTTGCCCTCGCGCTTGGCCAGAGCGGTGGCGAGGACACGCATTTCTTCTCCTACATGCATGCAGCAGGCGGGCAGATCGCCTTCGCTGAAAATGCCATGCTGTCAGAACCCGTTCCGGAAAGCCGGGCCAGCTTCATGTGGCTCGCCAAACGCCGCTTCCGCTCGGGACAGACCCATGGCCGCGTGCTTGCGGAAAAGAAACCGGGCATCCGGCGTGTCATGCAGATGCTGACGGCTGGCTCCAAGGTGCTTTATTGTGCGACATTTGCTGCACTCAGCAGCTTCGATGCGGTTCGTCGCAATCGTTATGCGTTGCGCGGCGCATTACATCTGGGCTCAGCCAGCGGCGCGTTCGGCGTACGCGAAATCCGCCAATACGGAACGGTGGAGGCGATCTGATGGACAACCAGATTTCGCAGCCGGACGTCAGCTTCGTCATTGCCGCTTACAATGCCGCCGACACCATTACCGCGGCCATTCAGAGCGCGCTTGAGCAAAAGCATGTCGACCTGGAGATCCTCGTTGTGGACGATTGTTCCAGCGACGAAACGCGATCCATCGTCGCTGAAATCGGTGGCAACGATCCGCGCGTAAAGCTCATTGCACTTGAACGAAACGGTGGTCCCGGCGCCGCCCGTAACGCAGGCATCGAGGCTGCGACAGGGCGCTGGATTGCAGTGCTCGATGCCGATGATGTCATCCGCCCGGAGCGCACCGCCTGCATGGTATCTCGGGCAGAAACTGCCAATGCCGCTATCGCCGTCGACAATCTCGACGTCGTCTATCTGGACGACCGCCCGATGGATACGATGTTTCCGGAAGACATGCTCGAAAACATGCCGGTTCTGACGCTTGAGCAGTTTATCGGATCAAACGTTCTTTTCCGGACGACCTTCAATTTCGGCTACATGAAACCGATGTTCCGCCGGAATTTTCTCAACGACAACGCACTGCGTTTCCGTGAGGAAATTCGCATTGGCGAAGACTACATCCTGCTTGCTTCGGCACTGGCCGCCGGCGGCCTCTGCGTTATCGAGCCGAAGCCTGGTTATATCTACAACATCCGCGAGGGCTCGATTTCGCGCGTGCTGGAAATCAGTCACGTCGAAGCGATGATGAAGGCCGACCGAGATTTTCTCAGCCACTACACATTGCTGCCCGCCGCCATGGATGCGCAAAAGGCCAGAAGTCGCAGCCTGAGCCTTGCCTTCAACTTTCTGACATTGGTCGAGGACATCAAGCGCCGGTCTATTCTTGGCGTCCTGAAAACGACCATCAAAGATCCTGCGGTCATCGGTCATTTGAGAATGCCGGTCGCCGTACGGTTACGACGCTTGCGGGAGGCACTTTTTTCGCCCGCAGCAAACACAGGGGTGAAAAGACAGATTTCATAAAGTTTGCAAGGGACTGGGGACAGATCAAAACCTTGATGAAGGAGAACGCGATGGACATGAAGAAAACTGTCAGAAAAGCCGTTATTCCCGTTGCCGGAAACGGCACGCGCTTTTTGCCCGCAACGAAGGCAATGCCGAAGGAAATGCTGACGATCGTCGATCGGCCCGTCGTGCAGTATGCCGTTGACGAGGCCATGCAGGCAGGTATCGAGCACATCATCTTTGTCACGAGCCGCAACAAGACCGCGATCGAAGACTATTTCGACAGCGCACCGGAACTGATCAACACGCTGACCCGCTCCGGCAAGACGGTGCAGGTGCTCCAGCTTGAGAAGATGCTGCCGGTAGCAGGCACGGTCAGCTATACCCGCCAGCAGGTGCCGCTCGGTCTCGGCCACGCCGTCTGGTGTGCCCGCGAACTGGTTGGCAACGAACCTTTTGCCCTTCTTCTGCCTGACATGGTTTCTTACGGCGCACGCGGCTGCATAGCCGGCCTGATGGAGCTTTATGACGAAGTCGGCGGCAACATCCTCGGCGTCGAGGAATGCCTTCCGGCGGAAACCTCCTCCTACGGCATTGTTGGCGTGGGCGCGAAGGTCAGCCACGGCTTTTCCGTCACCGAAATGATCGAAAAGCCGGAACCGTCCAAGGCACCGTCGAATTACTATCTCAATGGCCGCTACATTCTGCAGCCGGAGATTTTCGACATTCTCGCGAGGCAGGAGCGCGGTGCAGGCAACGAGATCCAGTTGACCGACGGCATGAAACGACTGGCTGAAAAGCAGGCGTTCCACGCTCAGAAATATACTGGTCGTACCTTCGACTGCGGCAGCAAGCAGGGCTTTATTGCCGCCAACGTCGCATTTTCGCTGCTCCGTGCGGATATGGAAGAACAGGTTCTGGCTTCGATCAAGGAATTGGTCGCCAACCATGAAAGCCGCGTTCAGGCGGCCTGACATCACCACGCGCGGTGGGATTTCTGATCCCTGACCGCGCCGAGACAACGGGAGGCGGGAAGGCGAGCAAGGCTTGGCTTCCCGCGCCATTTTTTAGTTCACAAGGTAGGTCCATGCACCACAAGACCTTTAAATCCAACATCAATTTTGCCGATCAGGGCAAGGATGCCGACACCTTCATTGACCTCGATCGCCTCTGGGCGGCCGTGATGCGTCGCGCCAACGTGATTGCCGCCTGTGTGGTCGCCAGCATGGTGTTGGCTGGCCTTTATCTGGTGCTTGCAACCCCTGTTTATACCGCGATGACGCAGGTCCTCCTGGATGAAAGCCTGTCTCGTTATGCGGAAGAGGAATCACCGGTCCCGGCAGCCCAGATCGTCGACAACCGTATTGCCAGCGCCGTGGAAATTTTGAAATCCAAGGAAATGGCGCTGACCGTCGTCGACAAGGCGAAGTTCGATGAGAACGACACCATCGTCAATCCGCCGATGTCGCCGGCCGAACTGGTGAAATCGTCCGTGCGTGGCATTGTAAATCTGCTTACGCCAGGCGAGCCGCCAGTCTCCGAAGCCGCACTCCGTGCTGGACGCCGTGAAAAGGCCGCCGCCGTTCTCCAGCAATCGCTGACCGTCGAACGCGTTGGACGCAGTTCCGTGATCGCAATCTCGACGCGGTCCATCGACCGCCAGCTTGCCGCACAGATCGCCAAGACCTATGCACAGGCCTATCTGACGGAGCAGCTCAACGCCAACTTCGACGCCAGTGAGCGCGCCTCTGTCTGGTTGCAGGAACGCCTCAGCGACCTCAATCAGCGTGCCCAGGCTGCCGAGCTCGCCGTCGAAAAATTCAAGGCGGACAACAACATCATCTCCTCGCGCGGCGAACTGATTTCGGAAGGCCAGCTTGCCGATCTCAACGGCCAGCTTATTGCCGCACAGGCCGATGCCGCTACCGCTTCCGCACGCTACAACCAATATAAGTCGATCATCGACCGCGGCCCAGATGCCGCCGTGGACAACGCGGTCGTTTCGGCCCGTGACACTGACAACACCGTCATTCAGGATCTTCGCAAGCGTTACATCACCATCTCCGACCGTCAGAAGGGGATCGTCGAGCAGTTCGGCGCCGATCACCCGCAGGCGGTAGCGCTTGACGGTGAGAAGAAAGAAGTTGCGCGTCAGATCTTCCAGGAACTGCAGCAGCTTACCGGCAGCTTCAAGAATGAATATGACGTGGCCAACTCCCGCGTGGAGTCGCTTCGCGAAAACATCGATCGCGTCGCAGGACGTAACTCGCAGACCAACATGACGATGGTCCAACTGCGTGAACTGGATCAGCGTGCCACGGCGTTGCGCACGCTTTACCAGTCCTATCTCGGACGCTTCGAAGAAGCCGCGCAAAAGCAGTCGTTCCCGATTGCCAAGGCCCGCGTCATCTCAGAAGCCGGACTTCCGACCTCGCCTTCCAGCCCGAAGAAAACCATGACGATGGCGCTTTCGGTCATTCTTGGCTTGATGCTGGGTGGCGGTGTCGCAGCACTGCTCGAGTTCCGCGACCGCTTCTTCCACACTGGCAACGATGTGCGCGACAATCTGCGTATGCGTTTCCTGGGCTACCTGCCATTCATCGGTGAGCGTGGTGTCGAGGCTGCCAAGCCAGGAAACAGCGCCGCGACCCCCGGTGGTGAAAATGCAACCATCGACGCCAACGGGCAGGTCTCGTTCCAGAAGATGCTCCGTCTTGCCGTCGATAGCCCGCGCTCGAGCTTTGCCGAAACGCTTCGCAATGTGAAGCTGACGGCGGACGTTGTCATTCAGGAGCGCCAATGCCGGGTCATTGGCGTGATTTCCTGCCTGCCGAACGAAGGTAAATCTGTCGTTGCGCTCAACCTCGCGGGGCTGATCGCATCAACTGGCAAACGCACACTGGTGGTGGACGCCGACATCCGCAACCCGGGTCTCAGCCGCATGCTCACCACGCGTCAATCTGCAGGTCTTGTGGAAGTGGTCCTCGACGAGGTTCCCTGGACGCAGGCGGTCAAGGTCGATAGCCGTACGAAAATGGGCATTCTTCCTGTTTCGACCAGCAACCAGTTCGCCCATTCCAGTGAACTTCTGTCGTCATCTGGCATGCGCAAGTTCATCGATGCCGCACGCGAAGCGTGTGACTACATCATCGTCGACCTGGCACCGGTCGTTCCAGTGATCGATGCAAAGGCTTTCGCATCGCAGGTGGATGGTTTCGTGTTCGTGACCGAATGGGGCAAGACGCCGATCCAGATGGTACAGAACGTCATGGCCAACGAACCGCAAATCGCCAACAAGACGCTCGGTATCGTGTTGAACAAGACCGACATGACCGAGTTGCAGCGCTACGCAGGACCGGGCGGTTCGGAGCACTATCACGAGAAATTTGCGGCCTATTACGGCGACGCCAAACAGCCCGCCAAGGAACCAGCATAAAGACCAGAACGGCCCGGCACCTGACCGGGCCGTTTCTTTGTCGGATTTCATTTTTGCGTGTGGATTTGGCGCGCGAATTGCGCATTGATGGTGCCCGATCAAATCGCATCAATGAGCAGGACAGAATTTCTCATGCCGACACCCATTGCCTTTGTTTCCCGATCGGATTCGGAATCCGAAACCATCTGGAAAACCGCCCTTCGCGCGGCCATGCCGGAGGAAACCATTCTTTCCTTTTCCGAACTGAGTGAAGAACAGAAACAGGCGGTGGAACTGGCAATCGTCGCAAATCCTGACCCAGCCGATATCGCAGCTTTACCGGGGCTTAAATGGATTCACAGTCTGTGGGCAGGCGTTGAGCGGCTGGTCCTCGAACTCGGGCAAAAGGCACCACCGATCGTTCGGCTGAAAGATCCTGAACTGTCACGCGTGATGGCGGAAGCAGTGCTCGCATGGACCTATTATCTGCAGCGCGATATGCCCGCCTATCGCAACAATCAGCAGAATGCCATCTGGAAGGACCTGGATTACCGCCATCCGCAAGATGTCACCGTCGGTTTGCTGGGACTTGGTGCTCTCGGTGCTGTTGCCGCCAAACGACTTCTGGACGCCGGCTTCAATGTCGCAGGATGGAGCCGATCACCAAAATCAATCGCCAATGTGGAAACGTTGACCGGCGAAACCGGATTGAACAGCCTGCTTGCAAAAAGCGACATTCTTGTCTGCCTGGTACCGCTTACAGACGATACACGTGGCCTTATTAACGCCGACCGCATCGGCGTGATGAAGGACGGTGCAGAGATCATCAATTTCGGGCGTGGCCCTGTCATCGTAACCGATGATCTCACCGCAGCACTCGATTCCGGCAAGTTGTCGCATGCTGTGCTCGATGTCTTCGATCAGGAACCATTGCCGCAGTCGTCTGCGCTCTGGCGAAACCCGAAAGTGACCGTTTTACCGCATATTTCCGCCCCCACCAGCCGCGAAAGTTCGGCAAGGATCGTTGCTGCCAATATCGGCAAGTGGCGGACCACAGGTGTCTTGCCTGAGACAGTGGATATGGCGCGCGGTTACTGATCCGCGCGGTCTGAGAGACCCTGCCTGCACCATGTCGCAATGCCGTTGGCGGCGGCTTTTCCGGTCGCAAAGCAGGCGGTCAACAAGTAGCCACCAGTCGGTGCTTCCCAGTCAAGCATTTCCCCGGCGACGAAGACGCCGGGGAGCTTCTCCAGCATGTAATCGTCTCTGACGCCCTGCCACGCGACCCCGCCGGCGGAAGAAATAGCCTCGTCAATCGGCCTTGTCCGCGCCAGTGGGATCTCGGCATGCTTGATCCGCACGGCCACCAGATCTGCCGGTAGAGAGGAAATGTCAGGAAAGAGCTCTCGTAGCAGCGCAGCCTTTACCCCTGAAAGCCCGGCTCCCTTGCGTAACCGGTTGGAAAAGCTTTCCTTGCGACCAAGCTTGGACAGATCGCGTCCAAGTCGCTCCACCGTTCGGCCGGGCGCCAGATCGACGATGAGGGAAGCTTTTCCGGTCTCGTCCAATTGATCGCGAAGTGCGGCCGAATGTGCATAAACGAGACTGCCCTCAACACCATGTCTGGTGACGACGAACTCGCCCGGAAACGCACCAGTACTGGAAATGGCGACAACCGATTTTAAAGCGTCACCGGCGAAACGCTCGCGAAATGTCTCGCTCCAGTCGACGTCGAAACCGCAGTTGGCAGGGCGGAAGGGAGAGACGACAACACCCTTTTCGGCGAGCCACGGAGCCCAGGCGGCATCCGAGCCAAGGCGCGGCCAACTGGCGCCACCGAGCGCCAGCAAAACGGCATCGAACGTGGCGGTCATCGGTCCAGCCGGTGTTTCGAACCGAAGACTGTCGCCCGTAAATCCTGTCCAACGGTGGCGCGTCTTGATGACAACGCCCTGCATTTCCAACCGTGACAACCACGCTCGCAACAGTGGAGACGCCTTCATCACCGTTGGGAATACACGGCCCGATGTTCCTGTAAAGGTTTCCTGCCCCAAACCCACCGCCCAGTCACGCAACATGGCAGGCGTAAAAGCATCGAGTGCGGTACGCAGACGCGGTTCGGCCGTACCAAATCGGTGAACGAAGTTTTCGTAGTCCTCGGAATGGGTGAGGTTAAGGCCGGATTTCCCCGCCATCAGCAATTTTCTTGCGACCGTCGGCATCGCTTCAAAGACCGTGACAGCATGGCCCGCAGCCGACAGCATCTCGGCTGCCATCAGACCTGCCGGTCCACCGCCGACGATTGCGATCTGCCTTACGCCAGTCACGTGCTTATCTCCGTCACCATCCATCATCGCTGCCTTATACCGATTTGCGCGCCGGAATATATGCGATATTGCATGGGCATGTTCACACTCGACCAGCCCGTCACCTTTTCGCAGGATATCAAAAAAAGCCGTTTCATTGCGTTTGCCGCGCCGATCACCGGCGAGGAGGATGCAAAGACCTTTCTGGCTGAGAATTCCGATTTTGCTGCGAACCACAATTGCTGGGCCTGGCGAACAGGACAGATCTACAGATTTAGCGATGATGGCGAACCCTCCGGAACGGCGGGTAAACCGATCCTCCAGGCCATTGATGGACAGGAACTCGACAATGTCGCGGTGCTTGTCGTGCGCTGGTTCGGGGGCATTCTCCTTGGCAGTGGCGGCCTGATCCGGGCCTATGGCGGAACAGCAGCCGCGTGTTTGAGGCTCGGTGAAAAATCGCCGGTGATAGCCTATCTCACCGCGACCCTCAGTTGCCCGTTTTCCGATCTGGCTCTGGTTAAATCGAGGCTTTCAGCAATCCGTAATCTCAAAGTCGACGCCGAGGATTTCACTGCCACCGGTGCTGATATGCGGCTGTCCGTGCCAACCGAAGAGGCTGAAAAGCTTGGACGATTGTTAAGCGACCTAACAAGCGGGCGGGTCAATTTGCATATTCCGGTCTGACCACTCTGGCCGAGTGGTGGTTTCGTGATAAAGAACGAAAATGTCGTCCAAGCTTTCGAACCCGATCTATAATCCACCGCTTGAACCCTACCTGACGATCGTTCACCGCGATGACGATCTTCTTGTGCTGGACAAGCCAAGCGGACTTCTGTCGGTGCCGGGGCGCGATCCTGTCCTGTCCGACAGCTTGCTGACGCGGGTGCAAAAGAAATTTCCAAAGGCCTTGATGATAAATCGGCTGGATAAGGACACATCCGGCATCGTGCTTTTGTCGCTCAACCGAAAGGCCCATGCTGCGATCGCCTCACAATTTGAAAATCGGCAAACGCAGAAATCCTATATCGCTGTGGTCTGGGGAGACGTTCAGGGCGAGAACGGCGAAGTGGATCTGCCGCTTGCGATCGATCCCGACAACAAGCCTCGTCACCGGGTCGACTACGAGCACGGTAAAACCGCGCAAAGCCAATGGCATGTGCTGGAACGGCTGCCTCTGCCTGCCACACGGCTTCGGCTTCACCCTCTGACAGGCCGTACTCATCAATTGCGCGTTCACATGAAGGCGATCGGCCATCCCATCCTTGGCGACGAGTTTTATGCCGATGGCGAAGCCTTGGCGGGCGCTTCCCGACTGATGTTGCATGCCGAGGAGGTGGCCTTCCGGCACCCGGATGGCCGAGACGTTCGCTATGTTGTGCCCTGCCCCTTCTGAGAGCGACGAATGAAAGAAGAAGACGAAAGCTTCGTGGTGGATTTTGTCGGTGGCGCGGTCGGTCACAGGTTCCGCTCTGGTGAAGGGCGCGGACAGGCACTGGCAAAAGCTGCAGGTTTCACCAAAGGGCGTACGCCGAGGATTGTCGATGCGACAGCCGGCCTTGGGCGCGATGCATTCCTGCTCGCTTCACTAGGCGCCGATGTCACGCTCATCGAGCGCTCTGCGGGGATGCACGCCCATCTTGAGGATGGCATAAGACGTGCACTTGAAGCTGGCGGCGCCTACGCCGAAACTGCGGCCCGCATGACGCTACTGCATGGTGATTCCAGGGAATTATTGAAAGAGCTTTCACCTGAGGTGGTGATTGTCGATCCAATGCACCCACCCAGACACAATACGGCACTGGTCAAGAAAGAGATGCGCGTGCTTCGCGAACTCGTCGGCGCTGATCCAGACCAGGTGCAGTTGATGGAAGTGGCTCTGGCCAACGCTACAAAGAGGGTCGTACTGAAATGGCCGCTGCGGGCCGATCCGATGCCGGGCATACGAAAACCCTCGCATCAGATACTTGGTAAAAACACCCGGTACGATGTGTTTATGATCTTCGGAAAAACGGCCGACATAGAAGACTGATCAACGCGAAACCGGTTTACGCTGGGCATTCATGAGAAGCTCATGGCGCGTGGCGAAATCGCCGAACAGCTTGCGAAGGCGCGTTTCTTCCGTCTTGTCGAGACGGTAACGTCGGCAGAATTCGGCAACGTTGAGGATCGGTTTTATCCCGCTACCGTCTAGGTTTTTGTTATCGATGACCTGCATAGTTCCCTCCATCGTATCAGAGCAGAAACGCACGTGAACCCATTGCAGTTCCCTGCAATTTCGAATGGATGAGAAGTAGCGCATTGCGCGTCAAACCCCTCCTTTTGCGAACACGATGCCATCAAGTTTTCTTGAATGCATCGATTGAAACGAAATGCCTCCCATATGGTTCTTTGCTGACGGTAATGACGGAAGGGAGATCCATGTTCCGCAACAAACGATTTTTGACCTCGACAATGCTCTGGGCAGTGGTGGGAGCGTCGCTCTCGAGCGCCGCCTATGCGCAATCTGCTTCGCCCGTTGAGACAGGACGGGCTAACGCACCAGATCAAAAACCGGCTTTTGAAGGTCAAACTCGAGCACCTCAGGCGACCGCACAGCCAGACGTCGAAACATCCGTTGTCGCAGACGGCTTACCGCATCTGTGGTCGATGGAATTTCTACCAGATGGCCGCATGATAGTCGCCGCCAAGGAGGGCGCGATGCATATTGTCGCCGATGGCAAGGCCGGCTCCGCGATTGACGGCGTGCCGGACGTTGCGTCCGACGGACAGGGTGGCCTTCTGGACATTGCGCTTGCACCCGACTTTGAAACCTCGCGCACGATCTTCTTTTCTTTCTCTGAGCCCCGTGACGGCGGCAACGGAACCTCTGTCGCATCCGCAAAGCTGAGTGAGGACGGCGGAACAGCAAAACTCGAAAACGTCAATGTCATCTTCCGCCAGATGCCAACCTATGACGGCGACAAGCATTTTGGCTCCAGGCTCGTCTTTGGGCCAGACAATGCGCTCTATGTGACAGTCGGCGAACGCTCCGATGCAACACCGCGCGTTCAGGCGCAGGACCTGTCGAGCGGCCTCGGAAAAGTCTTCCGGATCGATACCGAGGGCAAGGCATTCGAGGGCAATCCGTTCGCCAGCCAGAAGAACGCCCTCCCGGAAATCTGGAGTTATGGCCACCGCAATCTGCAGGCGGCCGCGCTGGACGGACAGGGCAGGCTTTGGACCGTTGAACACGGCCCCAAGGGTGGCGATGAACTCAACATGCCCAAAGCGGGGCTGAACTACGGTTGGCCCGTCATCACTTACGGTGTCGAATATAGCGGACGCGCCGTCGGCGAGGGTGCGACCTCCAAGGACGGCATGGAACAGCCTGCCTATTATTGGGACCCTGTTATCGGCCCATCTGGAATGGTCTATTACGACGCAGAGCAAATTCCGGAATGGAAGGGTGCGTTCCTTGTCGGCGGACTGGTAAGCCAAGGACTGGTGATCCTGAAAATCGACGGCGATAAGGTTGCGACCGAGAACAGGCTGCCACTGGATGCACGCATTCGCGATGTGAAGGTCGGCCCCGATGGTGCTGTTTATGCCGTGACCGAGCAGCGCGGCGGCGGTAATTCGCAGATCCTGCGGATCGCCAAGTCCAGCTAACCAACTTTCCTTCATGAGAACGGGCCGCTTGCCAATAGCGGCCCGTATCTCTTTCGCGTATCAAGCGCTGACATACGATCGCCCTTCCCGTATATCGTCAGATGAAGTGAACCAAACGATTCCGGCCCCGCCTTGATTGCCGACACCGATGACACGCCAGAACCAGAAAACTTGGAGCCGACAAGCCGCATGCTGTCGTGGGCGCGCAATTCCGCGATTTATCGCCTGGAACGACGGATGATGACTGAGCGGCAATTGCGCGACGCGATTACCCGCAAGGCAAAGGAAAAGTTCGAAGATATCAGTGTCCAGCAGACGAAGGCTCTCGGCGATTTTGCCGTCAAATTCGCTTACGAAATCAAGGCTCTTGACGATACCGCCTTCGCTGAGATCACGGTTCGCAGTGGTCTGCGCAGTGGCAAATCCAAACGCGGCCTTGCACAGAAACTAACGATCAAAGGCGTCGACCGGCAGACTGCGGAAGCTGCTCTCGACGAAACCAATGACCTTGTCGCGGCAGTGGTTTTTGCCCGCAAACGGGCATTCGGTCCCTACCGTCGTATTGAACTGGATGAAAAACGAAAGAACAAGGAACTGTCAGCTTTTGCGCGCAACGGTTTTTCTTTTGAGATCGGTGCCCGGGTTTTCGCAATGACGCCTGAAGAAGCGGAAGATATTCTCTACGACGCGCCGCTTTGACGTCGGACTATTGCGCTGGCAAAGGATGCGCTTTTAAAAAAGCGATCAGGTCGGCGATTTCCGTTTCGCTCCATAGCCCGAAGAAGCGCATTGACGTCCCTGGCACAGCTTTTTTGGGGCTGGCAATGAATTTGGCCAATTCCTCCTCTGACCAGACCCGTCCCGCGTTACCCGCATCCTTCATCGCCTGCGAGTAGTTATTATAATCGGCAACAGATGCCATTGGCCTACCGACCACACCCATCAAATGTGGCCCCATTCGGGTGCGGGGAGCGTCGACACTGTGACAGGTGGAACAGCGGCTGAATACGCGCTCCCCTTTGCTGACATCACCTTCTGAAAAAGCAGGCACAGCCGCGCTCAGAAGAAAGGCGATTGACGCAGAGACGACAGATGAGGCAGTAAATTTCATATCCTCATAATACAAACGCCCTCTTCATCTCGCAATGAAAAGGGCGTTGTGCATGCTGCGACAGAATGCCCGAAGCCTTGCTTCGAGCGCCCGCGCAAATTAGTTGATGGCCGTCAGCGTTACCGACGTACCGGTCGCGGCAAGGTTCAGGCCGACCTGGCCCGTCACGCTGACAGTCTGAAGCTGGATGGAACCGGAGGTACCGCCAACGAGGACGTTAGCGCCGACGCCAAGACCGACAGTCGCTTCAGCCGTTGCACCCTGATAGAGGCCACCGAGCGAACCGCGGTGATAGCCTGCTGTCGGAGCAAAAACCGCCCAGACCAGACGACCCTGTGTGGTAAAGCCTAGGTCAACACCCATCTTGCGGATAGCGCCGGTGTAGTGATCGGTACGGCGCGCGCCCATGGTGGACTGGAACGTGCAGTCCAGTTCCTTTGCGGAACCGATCACGTAACCCACACCGCCACCGATATCGCAGCTCAGGTAACCGATCTTGACACCATTGCGATCGTCCTGCTCCTGAGGAGCTTGCTCGTATCTCGCAAGGTCCGCAGCCAGCGCAGATGCGGCACCGCCAAGACCCATCGTCAATGCGGCAAAGGTTACGGCAACAGCTTTTTTCATCTGGTTTTCTCCTTGTTTTATTCCTACCCGCAGCAGCCCTTCTTGCCCACTCCGGATACTGAATTCCGCACTGTTAACGTTTGTTCCTCAAAATCGATCCAAAACAACCGAATTGGGGACAAGGAGACCCAAACAGTTAACAATGTCTTTAAGGCGGTAGGGGGCCATTAAGGCAGTGTTAGGGCAGACATCGATGCAGGGGTGTCTATCCCCGGATTGCCATGCCCAGTTGCAAATCAGAGCGGAAGGGCGACGGGAAAACCGGTGGCGGGATGGGTCATCACATCCATCTTCACCCCGTAGATTTTCTCCAATGTCTCGGGGTTCATGATCTCTTGCGGTGTGCCACGAGCGATCAATCTGCCCGAGTGCAGAGCGACGATTTCATCGCAAAAACGAGCGGCCATGTTCACGTCATGCAGAACCACGACAACGCCAAGACCTTTCTCCCGTGACAGACGCTGAACAAGAGACAGCACCTCAATCTGGTGGGCCATATCGAGCGCCGAAATCGGCTCATCCAAGAGAAGGCTTTCAGCATTTTGCGCAACCAGCATCGCCAGCCATACCCGCTGACGTTCACCGCCGGAAAGAGTGTCGACCAGCCTGTCGCGGAAGGCAACCGTGTCGGTGAGTTCTATCGCCTCGTCGACCTTCTCCTGATCTGCCTTTGTGAATTGTCCTAGCGCGCCGTGCCACGGGTAACGGCCGAGTGCCACCAACTCCTTGGCCAGCATACCTGACGCCGCAGGCGTGTATTGCGGCAGATAGGCAAGTTTCCGCGCGAACTCGCGGTTGCCCCAATCGCCGAGCGCCTTGCCCTCGAAGGCAATTTTACCCGATGAGGGCTCATGCATCCGGGCGAGAAGCTTCAGCAGCGTGGATTTACCAGAGCCGTTGTGACCAATGAGGCCAATCGTCTTGCCACTGTCGAATTGCGTTGTCAGGGGATGCAAAAGCACCCAACCCGGCACCTCCATCGAAACCGCATCCAACGAAAAAAGCGGCGTCTCATCATACTGTATGGCAAGTGCAGCCTGAGCCATGGGTCTTATCTCCGGATGTGAACGTGAAAATCATTGTCGCCGACCTGCCAGCCAGATCAGGTAGGGTGCCCCTGCCAGCGTTGCGAAGAGGCCGAGCGGCAGCTCGTAGGGAAACGTAATCGTCCTCGCCCCCAGGTCGGATAACACCATCAAGGTCGCGCCAAACAGGAACGATGCAAGCATGTGATGTCGTGGGGTGACGAAACCGGCACGAAGGGCGATGTGTGGCGCCATCAAGCCGACGAAACTCAAAGGGCCGACAAGCAGTGAAGCAGCTGCTGTCGCAATGCCCGCGACGGCAACGACACCGGCGCGCGCACCAATAAGCGGCAACCCCAGAGATTGCGGCACGGCTTGGCCCAGCGGCAGGATTGCCAGCCATCTCGTCACCGAGAACGCAGCAGTGAGCAAAACGGCGGACAGAACGAACAGGAAGATCGACGAGGCAGGTGTCGCCGTCGATCCAGAGCCACTGAGCCATGACAGAATCTGCCAGGCACGCTGATCGCCGATGGACAGCAGTGCCGATAACACCGCCGAGCACAAGGAACTGATGGCAATGCCGGCGAGCAGGATTTTCTCGGGTGTCAGATATCGGCGCGCAGCAAAGAACATGACCAGGATCATGACGGCGGCAGAACCGACACCTGCGCCTACAAACAATTCGAAAATGCCACCTGCTGGAAACAGCGTGATGGCTGCAGCAAAGCCAAGGCCAGCACCGCCGCTGACGCCCAGAACTTCAGGGCTTGCCATCGGGTTACCCGTCAGCCTTTGCAAGAGAGCCCCGGCCATGGCCAGAAGGCCGCCTGCGGAAAAAGCAGCCAGCAGTCTCGGCCAACGGAACGGCAACAGATCTTGCAGATCGGACGACGCCAGAAGTGCCCAGCCTTCAGGCCCTTTGGTGACGACAAGCGCCGCAAAGACAAGAACGGCCAGCACTGCGAGCACTGGCAGCAATGCGGCAGGTCCGCGCCTCTTCGTCGGCTCGTCATTGCCGCCGCGATGAACCTCGGTGGCGCGGATTTTCGGGAGCAACCATAATAGCAGCGGGCCACCAATCAACGCCGTCACGGCGCCAGTCGGGAATACCTCGGATGTGGACGTCGCAACAAATTGTACAACCCCATCGCAAAGCCACAGGAGCAATCCGCCGACAAGAGGCGAAACCAGCAAGACCGCCGACGAACGCCGTATACCGAGCGCCCGCGTGATGGCCGGCGCCGCAAGCCCGATAAAGCTGACAAGACCGACAGCGGAAGAAACGAATGCCGCCAGAACGACCGCCAGCGCCCCAACCGCCAGACGCACGGAGAAAAGCGACACGCCGAGGGATTGTGCACCGGAATCGCCGAGCCCGAGAAGGGTCAACGGCCGCATCAGCAGGAATGTCACGGCAAGCCCTGCAAGAAGCTGCCACGACAGCGCAATTGCCGCCGACCAGTCCTGCTGGCTGAGTGCGCCGCCATTCCAGACGACAAGCGACATCAGATATTCGCCTTGCGCCAGTGTCAAAGCGGCCGAAACCGACGCGGCGGTTATGCCAACCAGCAGCCCGGCGATCACCATGGTGACCGGCTCGAAGGAACGGCGCCAACCAAGCAGAAAGACGACTGACGCTGCCGAAGCAGCCCCGAGCAATGCCACCAGCGAGCGGTTTCCGTCCAAGGCTTCGGGAAAAAACAGGGTTGCGATAACGATGGCGAGTTGCGCTCCGGCGGAGATACCGAGCGTGGAGGGATCTGCAATCGGATTGCGGAGCAATAGTTGAAACAGTGCACCGGAAAGGCCAAGCATGGCTCCGGCAAGGATCGACACAACGACGCGCGGCATCAGGCTGAACACAACAATGATCTGATCGAGCGACATCGACGACGGATCGAACGGCAAGGATGGCCAAAGACCGAAGGGCAAACGCAAGACCATGGCGTGCAGGGAAAGCGCACATGCCAGCGCAACAGCGAGACCGCAGAAAAGCTGGATGGAGCGCGCCGTCACAATGCCCCCTGCTGCGTCGTCAGTGCTTCTGTCAGAAGGCGCGCAAAACGCATGCCGGCTGTGATACCGCCATAGGGATTGATATTTTCGAGCATCGTCACCCGGTTTTCTCGAACTGGCGTCAGCGACTGCCAGATGACGCTGTTGCGGAGGCTCTGACGCGCTTCAACAGGAATATCGGAAACGATGACAATGCGCGCCTCAGGTGTTTCTGCGAGGTTCTCAAGCGGCACCGGAGCGGCAAAGGTGAATTGCGAGCGGTCTTTCCATGCGTTGGGAAGGCCCAGCCTGTCGAGAATGTCACCGAACATGCTGTCTGCGCCGAAAGCCCGGAAATGTCGTGCGTCACCGATGTTGATAATGTAGGTCGGGCGCGCAGCGAATGCGGCAAGGCGTTCCCGCATAGTCTCAAGGGAACGTGCCGTCTCATCCAGAACCTTTTGGGCCTCGTTGATTTTTCCGAGTTTCTCACCAAGCGCAGAGACGGCCGATAGCGCGTTTGCGAAAGGCGGCTCGCCCTTCACATAGAACGGCAGCGAGAACACGGGGGCGATCGCTTCCAGCCGCCCGGTATAGCGAGTGTAGAAAGGCGAGATCAGAATGAGGTCGGGCCTGGAAAGGTGCAAAAGCTCGAAATTCGGCGCGCCACGCAGGCCGAGGTCAGTCACTTCAGCCGGAACAGGCGGCTCGACGGCATCTTTTCTGAACTGGATCAGTTCTGTCGCCGCCACAGGCGTGACGCCGAGGGCTACGACGGTTTCCAGCATGGCCCAGTCGATCGCCGCGATACGCAGCGCTGTTTGGGCTTGAAGCGGCCGTACGAAAGCCGAAGCAGCGAGCAATCCGAGAAATTCCCGCCGCCCCCACAACGAGGACATGTATCGATACCTGACTGTCATACCCCTAGTTGCTTCGCGTGTTGCGGCAGCCTTACCAACGATAGGTCAGCTTGCCCATGACGGTTCTTCCGTCACCGTAATAGCATCCGAAAGTGGAGCAACTAGAAATATATTCTTTATCAGTCAAGTTTTGCACGACAAGCGAGGCACGATAACCGTTTTTCTCGTAGTGAACCCCGATATCGAGCAGTGCGAGTGCCTTCATATCGAAGGCATTGGCGGCGTCACCGTAACGCTGACCGATATAACGCACGCCACCGCCGATGCCGAACCCCTCAAGAGCGGTGTCTTCCGGGAACGTATAATCGAGCCAGAGGCTCGCGGCATGGCGCGGCGCATTATCGAGTTCCTTGCCGTTGTTGACGCGGCCTGAAACCTCCGTGTCCATGTAGGTGTAGGCTGCCCTGAGATCGAGGCCATCAGCAAGTGTTGCCACGCCTTCAAGTTCGATGCCTTTTACACGCGCCTGGTCCATCTGCTGTGTCACGCCGCCGACGGTCGTCGTTACGTTTTTCTGTTTCAGGTCATAAGCCGCGACGGAGAAGAAACCGTCCCAGCCTTCAGGCTGGTACTTGATGCCAGCTTCCCATTGTTCGCCGGTCGTCGGCTTGGGTGCCTCACCAACGGCGGGTTGCGGCACGGGTTCGAACGACGTGGCATAGCTGACATAAGGCGCAATGCCATTGTCGAAGAGATAGCTCACGCCGGCACGCCCGGTCAGCTTGTGGTCATCCTTGTCGAGCGATCGATACGTGGTGCCATTGAATGTGGTACCGCTGGTGCTTGCCCAGTCCTGCCTGAGACCAGCGGTAACGCGCCAATTCTCAAATGCCATCTCGTCCTGCACATAGAGGCCGACCTGGGAAATATCGGTTTTCACGTCGGCATAAAGCGTGCGTGACGTCAGGCTGATCGGACCGCCATAAACTGGATTATCGGGGTTGAGCGACGTTGCCGCCCAAAATTCGGTTTTCACATTGTTGTCGAAGTAGCGATAATCGACCCCGGCCAGTACTGTGTGATCGACCGGCCCGGTCGAAAAATCGACCTGCAGGCTGTTGTCGATGTTAAAGGTGTTCAGCAACTCGTCCTGGAACGTTGCATTGCGACGAATGAGGTTGCCGATCATTCCGCTATTGGTCGAAGACATCCCAAGTGCCCGATAGGACCAATCGAAATTGGAATAACGGGCATTCTGTCTGAACGTAAAGGTGTCGTCGAAGCGGTGTTCGAACTCATAGCCGATATTCGTGAATTTGCGGCTGGACGTATCGAACGACGGATCACCGACATAGAAACTACGGTCAAGCATATTACCGGGGCGCAGATAGGTCAGCGCGGGAGGCAGACCGGATGGCGAGCTTGGGTTATCGTGCTGATAGGCGCCAAGGACCGTCAGTTTCGTATCTTCGTCGGGTTGCCAGGTGACTGCGGGCGCGATGAAATAGCGGTCGTTCTGCAGGTTGTCGGTTTGCGTGTGCGCGTTGCGCGCCACGCCGGTTAGCCGATAGGCAAAAGTGTCGCTGTCAGCGATCGGGCCACCAATGTCGAACATCGACTGGTAATAGTCGTAAGTACCGACTTGCGCGCCGACTTCTCCAAAGCGCTCGAAGGTGGGGCGTTTGCTGATGAGATTGATGAGACCGCCGGGGTTACCCTGTCCATAAAGAACCGATGCAGGCCCACGAATGACCTCGACACGCTCCAGACCATACACCTCGTAAGCAGGTGCACCTGCAGTACGCATGAGACGAAGGCCGTTGAGGAATTGCAACTGGTTTCCTGCAAAACCCCGAATTCGAGGCGCATCGAACCGCGGGTCGGAACCGGAGGGCTGAGAGACAACACCTGGAACGTAATTCAATGCTTCGCTGAGATTGCGGACACTTTGATTGTCCATCTGGTCTCTGGTGATGACAGAGATGGACTGTGGCGTCTCGATCAAGGAGCGGCCCGTCTTCGTCGCGCTTGCGCTGGTCTTTGCCACATATCCCTTGACTGGCGCTTTGGGGTCCTGCGTTTTGCCATTACCATCGACGGTAATCGTCTGGAGAGTCGTCGAACCGGTGTCCTGAGCGACGGCAGGCAGAGCTGCGCAGAGAGCGATCAGAGCGCAATTGCCCGCCAGGACAGAACTGTATTTCGACTTCGCCTTCACCCCGAGACCCTTTTCACCTGCGCACCCAAAAAACGGGCGCTTTTCTGGACTAATTCAGTCATCTTATTAAGCAAGTGGTCGATTATGATCCAATAAGCCAAAACCGGTTTTTTCATCACTGTTGATTATGATAGATGGTTTCGATAATAGCTTGAAATTATTCTAATCTGAAAACCGCACAACCATGACCAAACGGCAAAGACCTCGGGCCGAGACCTTCGAACTCCGGCACTTACGGTATTTCACCGCACTGGTGGACGAGCGCAACTTCGAGCGTGCTGCCATAAAGCTTGGCATCGCACAGCCGGGGTTAAGCCAGCAGATCATGAACCTCGAGGATATCGTCGGAATGCCATTGCTGGACCGGACACGCCGATCCGTGCAACTGACGGCCCCGGGCCAGCTTCTCTACGAAGATGCGAAAAAGATTCTGGCAGATGCCGATGCCACACTGGCAGCCCTCAAACGAGTCGATCGCGGGGAAACGGGCCGCATTACCATCGGTTATGTTGCTTCCGCCGCTTACTCTGGCCTGCTCATTCAGTCTATCGCCAGCTTTCGCGCATCTCATCCCGATGTGGAACTGCAACTCATCGAGATGGAAATGCGGCTGCAGCTATCCAAGATTGCCGACGGTAATCTCGATATCGCCTTCATACGTCCGCCGGCGCCGATACCGGAGGGTGTAGCGACCAACGTCATTCTGCGTGAGCCTCTGATGGCGGCACTGCCGCAAACCCATCCTTTCGCGTTCGCTCGCCAGGTCGATCTGAAGAACCTGTCACAGGAAACCTTCATCACACCCCGTCAGCCTCCCGATGTTGGCTTCCATTACAACACCATCGAAGCCTGCAACGAGGCAGGCTTCCAGCCGTCCATCAGCCCTGAAGGGCGCGATTACACCACCATCGCCTGCATGGTCTCTATCGGCCTTGGAATTGCACTCGTACCGCGTTCGCTCGATTGCCTGAGGTTGCCGGGTGTTCACTACGTGCCACTTTCATCCAGCACAACAACGTCTGATCTGGCAATTGCCTATCGCAAAACCGAAGCCTCTCCCGCCGTTCGGGCCTTCATCCTGCACAACAGGCAATGATGTCAGACGGCATCTTTTGAACCAACCCGTCAGGCGCACCGCCAGGATATGACGCCTCCATGACAAGGCTTTCAGGTTCATGTCAGCTAAATCCCGCATCCGCCATACAAGGCCGATGCGGTGCTGCACTTGCACGTGTTTTTTTACGCTCTTCGCTGTCGTCGGTTCATGTGAAATCTGGTGGACCTGACAGTGGCTCTATTTACGGCGAAAGCAACAGGAACTGAATCGTATCGTCCCGAAATCGGCAGCGTGCCGCTTAGCTTGCTAACGGGCGTGTATTTGCTGTTTTGCACGAACCAGACATTCTGGTCGAAAATACACACCTATCTGTCGGCCTATCCGGTTGCCATCGCGGCGCTTTATATTGCCATGGCGGCTCTTCTCTGCGCTCTGATAACGATTTTTTCCGCCAAATATCTCATCAAGCCGTTTCTGATCTTTCTGGTGATCGCAGCGGCCGCTGCGTCCTGGTTCATGGATCGTTATGGTATCGTCATTGACAGCGACATGATCCGCAACGCTATGGAAACAACGCCAGCCGAGGCCGGCAACCTGATGACGCCTGGCTTTATCCTGCATCTTGCGATCTACGGACTTGTGCCGTCCATCGTCATCATGGCTGTCAGGGTCAGGCATCGACCGATCCTCGACAAATTGCTCTGGAACACGGTCAGCATTTTGCTCTGCCTCCTTCTCGTCGGCATCATCAGCTTCGCCAATTCCAAGACCTTCACCACTGCCATCCGTCAGCACAAGGATATCGTAAAGAGCGTCAATCCGCTGTCTCCGATCCTGTCGACAATCCATTATTTCACCCAGGCCGGCAAAGAGGCTGAGATCACGGTGAGCCCAATCGGCCAGGATGCGAAAATTCTTCCTGCGCTGGGCGGCGTCCATAAACCGCGTGTCACCGTTATCGTCGCAGGAGAGACGGCGCGCGCGGCCAACTTCTCGCTCAACGGATATGAGCGCGACACCAATCCCGAACTGGAAAAGCGCGACGTGGTCTATTTTCCGAACACGACGAGCTGTGGCACCGCGACCGCCATTTCCATCCCCTGCATGTTCTCGAAATTCCCCCGTTCGAGCTATAGCCATAGCAAGGCGCTCGCCAACGAAAACGTCATGGATGTTCTCGTCCATGCGGGTGTGGATGCAAACTGGCTGGACAACAATACAGGCAGTAAAAATGTCGCCGACCGTATCGCCTATTTCGACTTGCCATCGACCAATGATACCCGCTTCTGCACAGGCGGAGAATGCCGCGACGACATCTTCTTTGACAAACTGGACAGTTGGCTCAACAACATTCGAAAGGACAGCGTCATCGTCCTTCACCAGATGGGTAGCCACGGACCAACCTATCACCTGCGCTACACCGACGAATTCCGGAAGTTCACACCGGATTGCCGTACCGCAGAGCTTGGCAATTGCACCGATAGCGAGATCGTCAATTCCTACGACAATACCCTTCTCTACACCGATCATTTTCTGTCGACAGTGATCGACAAGCTGAAAGCACGATCCGACAAGCTGGCGACCGGCATGATCTATGCTTCGGATCACGGTGAATCGCTTGGTGAGAACGGTGTCTACCTGCACGGCGCGCCCTATCTGCTGGCACCGGATCAGCAGACCCACGTTCCGTTCCTCGTCTGGTTCGATGATGACTTCGCCAGGTCAATGGGTCTGGACAGAGCCTGCCTTGCCAAGGATGCAGCAAAGGGTGGCCGTTCCCATGACGACTACTTCCACAGCATCCTGGGCATGATGAACATCTCCACCTCCGTCTACGATCCGTCACTCGATATTTTCAGCGGATGCACGACACGTCAGAGCAGTTGATCAGACAGAACTTGACGCTTGTCCTGCGAAAGCGATACGCAGGACAGCGCTATAAAGGGAGCTGTCTTGCGAGTTCTGCTTGTTGAAGACGATCACGTCTTGGGAGAGGCGTTGCGGGACCATGTTGCGGCAGCGGGACACGCAGTCGACTGGTTCAAGACGTTGAACGACGCCATGGCGGCAACATTGACCATGGCCTATGGGCTCGTTCTGCTCGACATGAGATTGCCTGATGGCGACGGCATCACCCTGTTGAAGGCCTTGCGCAATCGTAACGACGCCACACCCGTTATCATTCTGACTGCCCATGACCAGGTCTCCGACCGCATTGCAGGCTTGAATGCGGGTGCCGACGATTACCTCGTCAAACCGTTCGATCTCTACGAGCTTTCGGCCCGCATGCTGGCGGTTTCGCGGCGTTACGAAGGGCGTTCGGCGCCAGTCATTCGGTTGCCAGGCATCGAAATCGATCAGGTCGGGCGGAACATCGTGGTTGACGGAACGGCGCAGACGCTGAGTGCCAGAGAATGGGCCGTTCTTGAAAAACTTGTCGAGCGCCCGGGCGCGGTCATTTCGAAAACGCAATTGCACGACGCGCTTTACGCGTTTGGTGCAGAAATCGAAAGCAATACGGTCGAGGTCTATATCAGCCGTCTGCGCAAAAAAATCGGCCATGACCGCGTCGAGACCGTTCGCGGCGTGGGTTACACCATCAAGTAGGCAAGCATGTCCAAACCGGTCAGCATGACCCGAAAAATCGTCGTCGCCGTCACAAGCGTCGTTGCGGCGTCGTGGCTTCTCGCAAGTGGCCTCGGGATCATGGTGATGCAGGATGAATTCGCGGAAATCTTCGATTCCGGTGTGCAGGAAACGGCAGAGAGGCTGCTGCCTCTTCTGGTCGACGACCTCAGACAGAACAACACGGCACCCGCCCTGCAAAAACTTCGCTCCTCGGAGGGATCGGAATATCTGACCTATCAAGTCCGGGACCGCGAAGGACAGGTCGTCCTGCATTCGCATGACAGCTCGACCGAGCCTTTCGAGGTTTCGCTCGATCCCGGTTTTTCCGAAACCTCGACTCAACGTATCTATTCAGTAGCAACCCCGGACGGAAACTATGTCCTGCAGGTTGCAGACGCTTTCGCCAATCGCCGAGAAGCCATACAGGAGGCAGGAACCGCACTGCTCTTGCCCGTCCTCATTCTTATTCCCGCAAGTATCATCGCCGTGATCGTTGTCGTCAGACGAACACTCTATCCGATACGCACCCTGCGCGACGAGATCGGCAAGAAGGATGGCGGCAACCTTGCGCCGCTTGAAACCGAACCTTTTCCCGCAGAACTTCATCCTATCGCTCGCTCGGTCAACCTGCTGCTGGAGCGGCTGCGCGCAGCCATCGAGGCTGAGCGAGAGTTTACGGCAAACAGCGCTCACGAATTGCGCACGCCGATTGCCGGCGCCCTGGCGCAAACGCAGCGACTGCGTGCAGATATTCCTGCTGAACTGTCTCCCCGTGTGGAGAATATCGAAAAGTCGCTGAGCCATCTCGGTCATCTGGCGGAAAAACTGCTGCAGATGTCCCGTGCGGAGGCGAAGATCGGCGTCACTGACACCAGCAGCGATATCATGCCGGTCGTGGAACTGGTTGTTGACGATATCAGCAGATCGGCACTTGGTGCACGCCGTATCAGGTTCATCAACGATTGCGACACGGGTCTCGAATGTCGGATCGGTGCCGACGCATTGGGGATTGTCGTCAGAAATCTGCTCGAAAACGCACTGATCCACAGCACGGCGGGAAGTCCGGTGACGGTCCAGACGAAGCCCGACGGAACGATTACCGTCGTCAATTCCGCACCGGTGATCGACGAAGCACTGTTGCCCAAACTGACAACGCGCTTCACCAGAGGCCAGACGGGTGCCGAAGGCTCGGGCCTCGGCCTTGCCATCGTGAAAAAGCTGGTCGAAGAAAGCGGCGGAAAGCTGTTTCTGTCATCGCCGGCACCTGGACGAAAAGACGGGTTTGAAGCGCGCGTTGTCTTTCCCGTAAAAGCGGCCTGACGAAAAAAGCCCCGCCGAGGTCGACGGGGCTTGGATATTTATGGGCGTATTCGCCAGTTCAGTCTTCGTGGATGTGGCTGTGATCGCGTGTATCGCGCATCTTCACATAGACGATGAGCGACAGGGCAATCATGATCGTCACGTACCAGAAGAACCAGCCCTCATGGCCGATCTGCTTGAACTTGAGGGCGACGAACTCAGCCGTTCCACCGAAGATGGTATTGGCAAGCGCGTAAGGCAGCGCAACCCCAAGAGCACGGATATGTGCCGGGAACATTTCCGCCTTCACTACCGCGTTGATGGACGTGTAGCCCGTCACGATCAACAGCCCTGCAAGCACCAATGCGAAAGCCGTGAACGGGCTGGTCGTGGTCGCAAGGGTGCTGAAGATGAGATAGGTGAACAACGTTCCTAGGATACCGAAGCCGACCATCAACGGCTTGCGACCAATTTTGTCAGACAGCGCACCGGCAATCGGCTGGCACAGCATGAAGACAAAAAGGGCCGCCGTGGTAATTTCGGTCGCGCTCTCCTTGCTGAAGCCCGAGGTATTGACGAGGAATTTCTGCAGGTAGGTGGTGTAGGCGTAGAAGGCCAGGGTACCGCCCGATGTCAGGGCCATAACCATGAAGGCCTCCTTCGGGTAGTGCCGGAAAAGCGCCCAGCCGCTGGACTTCGGCTTGCTGTCGTCATTTTCCTTGACGTTCTTGAACGACTGCGTTTCGACCAGTCCACGGCGAATGTAAAACACCGCAATCGCCAGAACACCGCCGATGAAGAACGGAATGCGCCAGCCCCATGCGCTGAGCTGTTCGGGCGTCAACAGGCGCTGCAGGATGAGCAAAACGGCAAGTGCCAGAAGCTGACCGGATATCAGGGTGACATACTGGAAGCTGGAGAAGAAGCCACGGCGGCTCTTACCGGCCATTTCGCTGAGATAGGTCGCGCTGGCGCCATATTCGCCGCCGACGCTGATCCCTTGCAGCAAACGGGCAAAAACCAGAATTGCCGGTGCAGCTATACCAATCGTTTCATGGCCAGGGGTGATGGCAATCAGGAGCGACCCAAGACACATCAGCGTCACGGAAAGGGTCAGGCCTGCCTTGCGACCCTTGCGGTCGGCATAGGTGCCCATGAACCACGCACCGATTGGGCGCATCAGAAACCCGACAGCGAAAACCGCGGCGGCACTCAGGAGTTCGGCGGTCTGGTTCCCAGACGGGAAAAAGATCGGCGCAAAATAGAGGGTAAAGGCTGAGTAGACATACCAGTCATACCATTCAACGAGGTTACCCGCCGATCCACCGATGATGGATTTCAGCCGGGTTTTCTGATCCGGCGCAGCCGCCGGCTCATTTGTCATAATATTCACGCTAGACTCCGATTCAGTCTGATCTGGAGATTGGAGCGAGCAAGGAAGGTGTGATAATTTGTCGCTCCCTGCGGACGGTATATACCTCTGATGCTGCAATGCGCAAGCTTATGCTGCAATGCGGCATAATCCTTGCTTTCACCCGGTCGCATCTGCGTTTTCATATGCCGCCGTCGAGACGGCAAAAACACCAATCCCGCCGTTGCCAGTGGCTGCGGGGTAAAATAAAAAATATCAATGCTTTACAATATCGCACATTTGCAACTCGAGAAGCTCCTCGTGCCGGCATCACGGGCGGGCGAGGCGTTGGCGCGGCTGGACGAACGAATTTTACGCTCACCGCTGCGATTGGGCTTCATTGAGCGACAGGATTTCGGCGATGCGATCTCATCCATGTGGGTCGATGGCGAACTCGTGCACATGGAAGACCTCGTTTTGCATGAGGCGCGAATGGACGTACGTGCGCCCACGCACGAGATGATTTCCGCCTACAGGATTTTGCGAACCCGACGCACGATCTTCGCAAATGTCAGAGGATGGGCCTTCTCGGCGAGCGGCTTGTCCCGCCTGCGTGGCAAGATATCGGATACTGATGAAAGTACAGGCCTCCAAAGTTTCTCTCCCGCTACACCGGATGTCGATGAAACGTCTGTCGAAGATGCGCCACTGCAAGATGCTTTTTCCGAGCTGGATGCCCTTCTGGCACGCAGCACGGCAACATTGCAGGCCGTCACCGGAGGGCGTGATCTTCCGCCAAGCCTGCCCGCGAACGACAGCCACGCTCTGATCCGTGATGCAGACTGGGACGAAGAAGAAAGGCTTGAGGAGTGGCGGCAGGTTCATGACGCAAGCCAGACACTCCCGCCGATCCTGCGCGCCGCGATCATGCTGGACGCGTGGAACAAGCTTGAAGTTCTGCAACGAAGCCCCTGGCTTGGCAGGCTGCTGACAGCGGCTTTTCTACGCGATTCGGGGGTTTCTCCTGACAATCTGCCAGCGCTCAGCCCAGGCCTGCGCGCTGTTGCACGCGACCGCAGACATGCCGCCGACCAGACAGAGCGCACCGTAGCGCTTCTCGACAGTTTTTACGAAGCCGCTGTTGGCGGACTGAAAGAGCATGACAGGCTCCTGCACGCCCGTGAAAGAATGCTGCGGAAACTGGTCGGCCGGCGTTCCAGCTCGCGATTGCCGGCACTGATCGACCTTGTTGTCGCCCGGCCCGTCGTCTCGGCCTCCGTCATCGTCAAGGAACTTGGAACAACACCGCAAGGCGCTGTGGGACTAGCCAACCAGCTTGAACTTCGCGAAGTCACGGGGCGCGGGCGATTTCGTGCCTGGGGAATGCTTTGAGGCTGACTGATACTGGCTTTCTCGGCGTGACAGCAGCTATGCTCACTGGATAAGCAACTGAAACAATTTCAGAATTTTCCGATCACGATTCTTAACAAAATTTAACTATTGCGGAGCGGGTCGAAATGTCTATCTTCCTCGCAGCGTTGCAGCCCAATTTATTCTCCGGCAACGCAGTCGCATTCAACACCGGCAATATTTTCAGACCGGCGACATCTAGTGTCCATCACGAGGGAGATGCAAGTCATGACCATTTCCATTTCACAGCCAGATTCCGATCAGGAAACCAGCGCACCATTTGCCAGAAAGATACTGGCAGCCAGAAACCACGCCGGCTACACGGTCGACCAACTGGCAATAACCTGTGGCCTTACGACCACCGAAATCCGAGCCCTGGAAGAGGGCACTGACAGCGATCCGCTACGCATCAAGCGCGTTGCGGCTGCTTTGAACATCCCCGTCGAAGCTGTCATCTGATCTTCTGCGCTCCGACTTGACCGCCGCCCACGGAATGTTCTTGATGGAGCATTCCGGCGGCGTTTGAATGTTCGCCTTCAGAAATGGCGAAACTATTTCCGAAGCTTCTCTTAAAATTTCGCTTTTCAGCACCACATGAGCGTGGTCACCGGCATCCGCCGGGCGCTGCCTGCACGACCGAGAGCCGGCCACATTTCGGGAATCCGCTCATGACACTTCGCGATAACACCGAGGATCTCATTTCGGCGTCGACGCTCAATCTTTGGCCGACGGAAAAAACCGGCATCCTCGACTGGCTCGTGACCGATACCAAGGGTCAGCGTTTCATCGACGAAATATTCGTGGAAATGTGCGAGCGGTTGCGTTCCGAAGGCGTTTCCATCGCACGTGCCGTCCTTGCCTTCCAGGTTCGCCACCCGCAATGGCTTGGTGCGCGCATACTTTGGAAGCCGGGCATCGAAACCGCCGACATCGATACATTCGGGTACGGATCGGAAAGTTCTCCGGAATATATCAACAGTCCAATCAGCGAGATCCATCGTGGTGCTCAGGAGGTTCGCCAGCGGCTGCAAAGCGGCGCAACGAACGGGGCCGGATATGCGATCTATGACGATCTTCTCGCCGAGGGAATGACAGATTATTGTGCCTGGCCAATAGAACACACGTTCGAAAAACGGCATGTGGCGAGTTTCGCCAGCGATCGCCCTGGCGGATTTTCTGATGCTGAAATCGCAACGTTGAAAAATCTTATACCCGCGCTCGCGCTCGTCAGCGAGATCAGGGTCAAAAATCGCATGGCGCGGACATTGCTGGAAACCTATGTCGGACCACATGCTGGGGCGAAGATTCTGGATGGCGCAACGACACGCGGAAGCGGCGCCACGGTCGGCGCGGCGATCCTGATCTGCGATCTGCGCAATTTCACACATATTTCCGACCTTTGGCCAAGAGACGATGTGATCGAACTGCTCAACGGCTATTTCGACGCCATGTGCGATCCGATCGAGGAATTTGGTGGGGAGATCCTGAAGTTTATGGGCGACGGATTGCTGGCGGTTTTCCCACTCAGCAATCCCGACGCCTGCCACAATCTTCTCAAGGCGATTGGCAAGGCGCAGGAAGGGCTTGCCGCGCTCAATGAAGTCAACAGGCAGAAAGGCCACGAACATCTAGGGTACGGCATCGGCGTTCATATCGGCGATGTCATGTATGGCAACATCGGTTCGAAAACCCGTCTGGATTTCACCGTCATCGGCCCAGCGGTGAACATAGCATCTCGCCTTGAAACCCTGACGAAAGACACTGGGCGACCGGTTCTCTTTTCCAAGGAATTCGTCAACGCTGCAGGATGTAGCGACAAGCTGGAAAACCTCGGACCCTGGTTGCTTCGTGGACTTGAAACCCCTGTGGAAGTCTACGCTCTCCCCGCGCAAAGCCACGCATAAGCGACTTATATAAAAACACATTTGTCATGCGGCTACGCCATCATCGATGACTGCGGCGCGCTTTTTCATCTTAAACAAACGTCAGGTGCATTGTGACCGGACACGTCAAACCAGCGCCCGAAAGGGACGCATCTGCTCGTTTAATTCGCTTGACATGATGCACCTGTCGATCTAGCAAAATAGAACATATATTCCATATTTTCACATAGAGAGTTCTACATTCTGCCTTTCAGGGAGTGGAGGGCAGTTATGAGCAACGGGAGGAATGATGGTTACGAAACTGGCACTGCTTGGCGCTGGTCGCATCGGCAAGGTTCACGCCAAGGCAATCGCGACGGATAGTCGCGCGAAGCTGGTCGCCGTGGTCGATGCAATGGAAAACGCAGCGAAGGCAATCGCAGAGGAAACAGGATGTGCCGTCAGCACAATTGGCGACGTCTTGGCGAACAAGGACATCGACGCCGTCATCATCTGCACGCCGACCAATACGCATTCCGACCTGATCGAGCGCTTTTCGCGCGCCGGCAAAGCGATCTTCTGTGAAAAACCCGTCGACCTCGACGTTGCACGTGCGGAAGCCTGCGCAAAGGTGGTTCAGGAAACCGGCGCGAAGGTCATGCTTGGCTTCAATCGCCGTTTCGACCCTCATTTTCAGGCCGTTCACAAGGCGATCGAAGATGGCCGCATCGGCAAGGTGGAAATGGTGACGATCACCAGCCGTGATCCCGGCCCGCCGCCTGGAGACTATATCAAGGTGTCCGGCGGCATTTTCCGTGACATGACCATCCACGATTTCGATATGGCGCGTTTCCTGCTCGGCGAAGAGGTAAGCGACGTCTTCGCAAGCGGTTCCGTTCTCGTAAATCCCGAGATCGGTGCGCTTGGCGATTTCGACAGTGCCAGTGTCATTCTCACCACCAAGAGCGGAAAACAGGCCATCATTTCGAACTCACGCCGGGCCACATATGGTTACGACCAGCGCATTGAAGTACACGGTTCTCTTGGCTCGGCGGCTGCCGAGAACCAGCGTCCGGTTTCCATCGAGATCGCCAATGCGGACGGCTATACACGCCCGCCTCTGCATGATTTTTTCATGACGCGTTATACCGCCGCTTATGCTGCGGAAATCACGGCGTTCATCGATTGCATCCAGAACAATAAGGCGCCATCGCCATCCATTACCGACGGGCTCATTGCCCTCAAGCTGGCGGATGCGGCCCTTAAATCCGCCCAAACGAAAACAGCTGTTTCGATCGCTTGAAACGGCGAAAGGCAAAAAAGGCCGGGCGACAACGCCCGGCCTTTTTTCATTAGAGGCCTGTTTTGTTTGTCAGAACATCGTGTTCTGGTTTGCTGACGTTTCAGGCACGTTCTGGATCACGTCCCAATGTTCGACAATTTTGCCATCCGCGACCCGGAAGATGTCGACAACAGCCTGGCCATTATCTTTCTCACCATTGGTGGAGTGGATGTGTAGCCAGACCAGATCTCCATCCGTAGAGCTACGAACAATGCGCGCTTTGGAATTGGGGTTGTCCTTGAAGAAACCAGTGAAAAACGACAGGAAAGGCGCCTTGCCATCCGGTACCTCCGGATTGTGCTGCCTGTAGTCGTCGGCCACCACCCTGGCCGCTTCTTCAGTTTCATGCCTATTGAAGAAACGATCGTAAAATTCGATCACAAGTTTGCGGTTTGCTTCTTCCTGCACAAGATCGCGAGAGGCCGTTTGAGCGAGAACGGGCATTGTTGCGGCAACCAGAATGACAGTGGCGCGCACAAGCAGCTTCAGAGATCCGACCATGGTGTCTCCCTTACATTGTTTTTGAGAACGACTTAGTATCCGACCGTGAAACGCTGGCGCACATGCGCTGGCTTCTCAATTTCGTCTACGAGCGCGATGGCGTAGTCCTCGAAGGAAATGCTGGAGCCCTGATCGTTGGCAAGCAGGGTATCCTTGCCGAGGCGGAACTTTCCGGTGCGTTCACCAGGAACAAACATCGCCGAAGGCGAAAGGAACGTCCAGTCGAGGTCTTCAACCGTCTTCAGCAAGTCGAGGAATTCGGCCCCCTTCGATGCTTCCGCCTTGTACAGGGCCGGAAAATCGGGTTGGTCGACCAGACGCGCACCCGGCGCCACCTCCAGGCTACCAGCACCGCCAACGACGAGATAACGCGTCACGCCCGATGCACGCACCGCCGCGATCAGGGTGGCCGCATCGCTCGCGGTGAAGTGAACTGACGAGATCACGACGTCATGCCCCTTCAACAGAGCAGCCAATCCTTGCCCATCGTACACGTCACCTTTAACAGCCGTCACGTTGGCCAATGTTGCAATCTTTTCAGGGTTTCGGCCAATGGCGGTGACCTGGTGGCCGCGGTCCGAGAGTTCCTTGAGAATACGCGATCCGGCATTACCGGATGCTCCGATCAGTGCGACTTTTGTCATGACGACAGCTCCTTGGCGTAACTGTTAATACGGTCTAAAATATAGACCTATAAGTTTGCTATGACAGATAAATGGCCTGCGCAAGAAGTCATCTTTCGTTGATCTGGTCACACGACGATGACCTTTGGCGGAGAGGAAGGAATGAAATTGACGACCCCATCGAACCGGGACGAGCCCCTCGTTTTCGATCAGCCCTGCCCTATAAGAGATGTGCTGGATCGTATTGGTGACCAGTGGAGCCTGCTGGTGCTGGAGGCGCTGGAAAATGGCGTCCGGCGCTTCAACGAGCTCATGCGCGATATCGGCGACATCTCCAAACAGATGCTCTCAAGGACATTGCGCCGGCTTGAGCAGGACGGCTTCATCGCACGCAAGGTCTATCCCGAAGTCCCACCACGCGTTGAATATACGTTGACCGATCTTGGCCGGTCCTTTCTGCAGCCTATGAAGTTGCTGGTTGGCTGGGCCGACGACAACCATCGGGAAATCGTCAAGGCGCGTACGCGCTACGCCACACCAAACGAACCAGTCTGATTTTCTCCATTGCACTTGGTGCGCATCCAATCAGCGGGAACGAAACGACCCGTCATGAAGCGGATTTAATTGTTTGCATTTTCTCTAACTAGAAAATTTTTGTTGCATCCGAAAATGCAATGCCTATAGCGTAGGCAAACATACGATATGCCTCCCTATTATTCAAATCCCAACGGAGCCCGTCACATGCGCCTTGCATCCACCCTGATTTCCCTGGCTGCCGCTCTTGCGGCAAGTGCGCCGGCGGCGCTCGCCCAGGAAAAGACCCTGGTCGTTTCGGAATGGGGCTACACGCCCGAGCAATCGAACGAATTTCTCTACAAGCCTTTCGAGGCTATCTGCGGCTGCAAGGTCGTCATCGATACCGGCAACAATGCAGACCGCCTCAACAAGATGCGCGTCCGTGGCGGCGTAGACGTGATGTTCATCACCGATGCCTTCACCCAGCAGGGCATCGACGCGGGCGTCTTCGCCAAGGTCGACCGGTCGAAGCTGCCAAATCTTGACGAAGTCTATGACATCGCAAAAGCTCCCCAGGGCGAAGAGTATGGTCCGGCCTACGTCGCCGGTCACTACGGCATCATGTACGATGCTTCCAAGGTAAAGGAGCCGATCACCTCCTGGAAAGACCTGTGGCGTCCGGAGTTCAAGGGACTTGTCGCCATCCCCGGTTTCAACACCACAACGGGCCCGCTGACAGCAGTCATCGCCGGTGAACGCGCAGGCGTGGATGCCTTCAAGGACCCGGAAGGTGCCTTCAAGAGCCTGGGCGAACTCAAGGAAAACGTCCGCAAGACCTACAACACCGGCTCAGAACTGGTGAACCTTTTCTCCACCGGGGAAGTGGTGATCGCTGCGGTTCAGGACTTTGCTGCGCCGGCTATTCACAAAGCTGTTCCAAATGCCAAGTGGGCGCCGTTGTCTGAAGGCGATTATGCCATCTTCAACACGCTGAACATCGGTAAAAAGGCCAACAATCCTGAACTTGCCTATCAGTTCATCAACTACAAACTCTCCAAGGACGTTCAGGAAAAGTTCGTGGCCGTTGGCGATAGCCCTGTTAACAAGAACGTCGTGATCAGCCCTGACAAGGTCGGCGACATGGCTTACGGCGCCGACGCAATCGCAAAGCTGCGCAAACCTGACTTCAAGGCCATTCTGGCACAGAAGCCTGATTGGGAACGCCGCTGGAACGATATTTTCGCGAAATAAGCCGAAACGGTGGATATCGACCAATGAACATCCGGCCCGGTCAGGCTTTACCTTACCTTCTGGTGTTGCCGGGGACGCTTATCGTCCTCGGCCTTCTCGTATTGCCAGTTGCAGATACATTTACTGGAACAATTGGCCCGGAGGGCGATCGTCTCGCTCTCTACCGCCAGTTCTTCAGCTACGACTACAACATCACCGTCATCGTGCGCTCCGTCCGCGTCGCGCTTGTCACGTCGGTGCTGTCTCTCTTTCTCGGCTATTTTGCCGCAAGCGTCATTGCACGCGCCAGCGGCCTCTGGCGGCAAATCCTGCTTGTCTGCGCGGTATTCCCGCTGCTGACAGGCGCGATCGTGCGCAGCTTCGCCTGGATGATCGTGCTCGGCCGCAACGGCCTGCTGAATTCCACACTGCTGTCACTTGGAATTATCAACGAGCCGATGCCGCTGCTTTTTACCGAGGTGTCATTGATCCTCGGCCTTGTTTACCTGTTCACCCCGCTTGCCGTCCTTTCCCTGATTGGCGTAATAGAGGCGATCGACCGCAGCATCATCGATGCTGCTACGTCGCTTGGCGCATCGCCGCGAGCTGTCTTTCGACAAGTTACGCTACCGCTGATCGCGCCTGGCCTTCTGGTCGGCGGCGTTCTGGTCTTCACCGGAAGCCTTGCGGCATTTGCGACGGGTCGTCTGCTCGGCGGTGAAGCGGAGACCATCCTTCCGACACTGCTCAACGAAAAGGCGATGATCAGCTTCGACTGGGACGCCGCTGGCGTTATCGCCGTCGTGATGGTCGCGATCACTTTTGCTGTCGTCCTTGTCGGCCAGTTCGCCGCACGACGTCTCAACCCCTCTGCAGGATAATCGGGCGATGACTGACACCACCTCCCTTTTCACCCGCTTGATGGCCGTCCTGGTGTTCATTTTTCTGCTGGCGCCGCTGTTCATCATCTTCGGCGCATCGCTGACACCCGGAACGTTTCTCTCCTTCCCGCCACAAGGCCTGTCGCTTCGCTGGTACGCCTTCGTTCTGCAGAACGAGAGCTTCATGGAGAGCTTCAAGACCAGCCTGATCGTCGCAACGCTTGGCACCGGCATTGCCATGCTGGTCGGCATTCCAGTGGCCTATGCGTTGGTTCGCCATCGCTCCGTCATTCCCGGCTGGTTCGGTTCGATTTTCTTCCTTCCCGTGCTGGTACCCGAAATCGTGTTCGGTTTTTCGCTTCTGAAAACCGTGATCGTGACGCTGGAGCTTCCCGTCATGACCGCGCTCTTGATCGGCCACACGATCATTGCCATCCCTTATGCAGTGCGCGTCATCGGAGCGAGCCTTTCAAGCTTCGATTTCAGCGCAGAGGAAGCCGCGATCTCGCTTGGTTGCTCGCCACTCAAAACTTTCTTCACGGTGGTCTTGCCCAACATCCGCTCGGGCATCGTCGCAGCCTTCATCCTCGCCTTCATTTCCTCCATGAACGACGTGTCCGTATCGCTCTTCCTGACCGGACCCGGCGTCAGCACGCTCCCAATCAACCTGTTTACCTATGTCGAGCAGCATTTCGATCCATCAGTTGCAGCTGTTTCAGTGCTCCTGATGCTTCTGACGGCGATCGTTATCGTGATCGTCGAACGCACGCTCGGCCTGTCGAAAGTCATGAGATAGACCGATGACCAGTCCTACCCTTTCGCTCACCGGCGTCTCCGCCCATTATGGCTCCACCCGCATTCTCGATGATCTGAGCCTGACCGTCAAAAGCGGCGAATTGATTTCGCTGCTTGGCGCATCCGGCTGCGGCAAGACGACAACGCTTCGACTGATCGCAGGTTTTATCAAGCCTTCTACTGGCTCGATCAGGCTTGGTGACAAGGAGCTGACCAGTTTGCCGCCGCACCGGCGCGACATCGGCCTTGTGTTCCAGAACTACGCACTGCTGCCGCATCTAACCGTCATCGACAATGTCAGTTTCGGACTGAAACAACGCGGCATTGCTGCGGCAGAGCGCCAGAAGCGTTCGATTGAGATGCTTGAAATCGTCGGCATGGCGCACCTGGCCAATCGCCTGCCATCTGCGCTTTCCGGCGGCCAGAAGCAACGTGTCGCACTGGCACGCGCGCTTGTCATCGATCCACCACTGATGATGTTCGATGAGCCGCTTTCCAACCTCGATGCAAAACTGCGTGTCGATATGCGGGTGCAGATCCGCCGCCTGCAGATGGCCGGTCAGCGTACAGCCGTCTACGTGACCCATGATCAGGAAGAGGCGTTTTCAATCTCTGACAAGGTTGCCATCATGGATGCTGGACGTGTTGTCCAGCTCGATACCCCGGAGGTTCTTTATCGCCGACCGGCGAACGCCTTCGTCGCCCGTTTCGTCGGGTTCGAGAATATCCTGCCCTTCCGTGTCGTCGACCGTCTGGCAAATGGCAAGGTGAGCGTTGAATTCGAGGGCGGAAGCCGCGTTATCCTCTCTAGTGCCGACTTCGGTGAAATTCCTGATCAGGGCCTGATCGCTACACGTCCCGAGGGCCTTACACCCGACATCGCCGGCGAAGGCATCACGACAAACATCGGCCTGCGAACCTTTCTGGGCCGCAGTTATCAGTATCACTGCGAAAGCTCGGCGGGCACGCTGGTGGCTTTGGGATCGATAGAGACCCCATTCGAGGCCGGCACGGCCGTGGGCCTGACCATCAATCCGCTGCACAGTGCGATCCTGCCGTTCGAAGCCATTTCCAGCAAAAAGGACACGTGACGATGGCCCGCTTCATCAACATTGCCTGCGCACAGATGGGCCCGATTGCCCGTACCGATAGCCGTCCGCAGATCGTGAAGCGGCAGATCGAACTGCTGCGCGAGGCAAAATCGCGCGGTGCAGAATTTGTGGTTTTCCCCGAACTTGCATTCACCACCTTTTTCCCGCGCTGGGTTTTAAACGATCAGGCCGAGATCGACAGCTATTTCGAACGGGAGATGCCGGGGTCGGAGACACAGCCACTCTTCGACGCGGCCAGAGAACTCGGCATCGGCTTCTACATCGGTTATGCCGAACTGGCCGAAGAAGATGGCCGTACGCGGCATTTCAACACTTCGATCATCGTCGGTCCAAATGGCGAGATTGTCGGCAAATATCGCAAGGTTCACCTCCCCGGCCACGCTGAGCCGGTGCCCGGCCGTGATGCCCAGCATCTGGAAAAGCGCTATTTCGAGCCCGGCAACCTGGGCTTTCCGGTCTGGCGCACGATGGACGGCATCGTCGGCATGTGCATCTGCAACGATCGACGCTGGCCGGAAACCTATCGCGTCATGGCCTTGCAGGGAGCAGAGATGGTGTTTGTTGGCTACAACACACCTGACAATCACACCGGCGTCTTCGATTTCGACCAGTTGACCGGCTTCCATCACCAGCTGTCATTGCAGGCAGGCGCCTATCAGAACGCCACCTGGGTCGCCGCTGCTGCCAAGGCCGGCTGTGAAGAAGGCACGAACATGATCGGCTTGTCGATGATCGTCGCACCATCCGGCCAGATCGTCGCGATGGCATCCACAACTGGTGATGAGATCATCAGCGCCAGGTGCGACCTCGACATGGGCGTCCTGTACAAGCGCACGATTTTCGATTTCGCTCGACACCGCGAGCCATCGCAATACGGTCTGATCGTGGAGCGCAAGGGACCAATTGTCGAGGTTTGAGAACTATCGGCGGGATGGAGAGGCATTATATGGCGGAACATGATGCAACGCCGAACAGGCCGGTAGCAATTGATGGGCGAAGCGCGGAAAAACCCGTCGGTATGCCCGTTGGTGCAATCCTGTCGCGGCTGCGCTTCGAAAACCGTTGGACGCTTGCCGAGGTTTCACGTCGCACGGGCGTTTCCATATCTGCATTGTCAAAAATCGAAAACAACCAGTCGACACCGGCCTACAGCGTTCTGGTGCGCCTGGCGGATGGACTTGGCATCGACTTTGCTGACCTGATCGGCAGCTCGACCCAGAAATTTGCCTCAGCAGCCCGGGTTATCACGCGCGCCGGTGAAGGCACGACCTATGTCAACAAGATGGGCGCCTATGAAGCGCTCGCCTCTGGCCTGGCGGCAAAATCCATGCAGCCCATGGTCATCGACATTCCCAAGCGTACCGGCAACGCCAAGACCGTTCGCAGCGCCCATCGAGCCGAAGAATTCGTCTACGTACTGGATGGCGAAGTGACCTTCTTCATGGAGCCGTACACGCCCGTCGTGCTCAAGACCGGCGATAGCGTCTATTTCGACGGCGCCAGTGAGCACGGCTTCTCTTCCAACAGCGACAAGATCGCCCGCATTCTCTCAATCTGCCTGGAACGTCCCGCAAGCGCGGCACATTCCGGCGAGGACACAGCATGACCAACGATATGACGATCCAGGATATTTCCATTGATGCCGCCAGCGAGATCAAGATCCGCCAGCGGTTGACGCTTGTTGCCCTGGGCAAGGAGAAGGCTGATGTGGCCCTGCGGGTCGGGCGGCTGCTTGATGTCGCAACCCGTACATGGTCGGACGACCAGGAAATCATCATCAAGGATCGTCGCATTGCCTATGTCGGCAAGGCAGGCAGCTATCCGGGTGAAGTCTCAATCCGCGTGCACGAACCCAGTCTATCTGCCGTTCCGGGCCTTGGAGAAGTCCACAAGCACATCGAAAGCTCGCATCTGACACCGGAATGGGAGGCCGCGCTGGTTCTGCCGCGTGGCAACACCTGGACCTGTGAGGCAAGCCATGAATTCTCCAACGTCAACGGTGCGAAAACGCTGGAGTTCTGGTTAAAGGCACGTGAGGCTGGCTCACCACTCAAGATTTTCCCTCTGCCCGGCTCTGCAGTACCGCCCACTGCCTATGAACACGGCGGCGGTTACTTCGGCTACGATGAACAGAAGGCTTTCCTTCAGGACAGCCTGATGACGGCAGGGCTTGATGAGGTGATGGACTGGCCAGCCGTCTGGAACCCGGAAAACCCTTCTTACGACCGTTTGTGGGGCATGATCCGCGCAACTTTCGAAAAGCGCGCCGTGGTTGAGGGACATGCTGCGGGCATCCGCGACCTGCCGACAATCAATGCTTTCGCCGCCGCCGGACTGTCCTCCGATCACGAGGCGTGGACCGTCGAGGAATTCTGGGACAAGCTCACACATGGCCTCTTCATGGAGCTACGTCCGCACAGTCTGCCGGAGGTCATCAAGGGCCTTCTGGAGCGCGGCCTTTCCGACTGGTCGCAGATCGCGCTGACGACGGACGACCGTTCTGCCTCCGACACGCTGAAACTTGGTGCGACAGACCATAATGTTCGACTTGCAATTCAAGCTGGCCTTGCGCCGGAAATCGCCATTCAGTGCGTGACAATCAACCCGGCCCGCCACATGCGGCTTACACCCTGGGTCGGCTCGATCGCTCCTGGCCGGTATGCCGACATCGTGCTGCTTTCCGATGTGGAGACATTCGAAATCGCCAAGGTCTGGGCGGACGGACGGCAGGTCTCTGAAGGTAAGACCTTCCTGCCGGAAGTGCCCCAGATCGACTGGCCGGAATGGGCCCGGAAGACCGTCAACATCGGTCGGCATCTGACGGCAGACGATTTCGCCATCAAGGCTGCGCCTGGCCGAGAAACCATGACCGCCGCAGTCCTGCGCCCCTTCCACTGGACAGACGACTTCCTCACTTACGATTTGCCGGTGAAAGATGGCCTGGTGCAGCGAGACGAGAGCCGCAACATCACCAAATTCTCCGTCATTGACCGCTTTTCCGGCAAGGCTGGCGTGTCGAAAATGTTCTGGCTCGGCTGTGGTCCGGCAACGCCAGACACAGCACTTGCCTGCTCCATGGCGCATGACAAACATAATATCTGGTGCGTCGGCTCGTCCGACGACGCGATGGCAAAAGCCGTCAATGCGGTCGCAGACAATGACGGCGGCTGGGCGCTGGTCCACGCGGGTGAGGTCGTTGCCCGCGTTCGTTACGAGGTGGCTGGCCTGATGAGCTGCCGCTCGGCAGAAGCGTTGCACGCGGAAATGCAGGCGCTTTATGCAGCCGGCGAAAAGATAGAATGGATGTACGAACCGACCTTCATGCCGCGCTGGTTCCCGGGATTCCCTGAACGGCTGGCGTTTGCCACTCTGACCTGCGCGCCCTGGCGCTGGGTTCTGGTTGCACCGAGCGACCATGCCCCGCAGGGTCTGGTCAACGTCCAGACCGGAGCGACCCACCCGGTTGTCTTCTAAGCCGGACTTTCCCCTCCCCGTTTTCTTTTGAAAGTGCAAGCATGACCGCCATCACCACCGTTACACCTGAGCTCGAAAACCGCTTTTCTGGTTTCGACGCGCTTGTTGAACCACGCGTGGTCATCGATCTCCCGACGCTTGACCGCAATCTCAGGGCGATGGCGAACTTGGTTGCCGGACAGGCGGAACTGCATCCGCATGTGAAAACACACAAGAGCCTGGCCATTGCCGGAATGCAGTCTGATCACGGTGCCAAGGGCTTTACGGTGGCGCGCGCGCATGAAGCCAAGATGCTGCTTCAAGCCGGACACGATCCGGTCACCATTGCCTACCCGCTGATATCAGAAGAAACGATCATTGCTCTTTTGAAATTGGCGGGTGAACCGCAGCGGTTGCGTTTCATCGCTGAAAGCGATGCGGGTGTCAGCGCCCTGTCCTCCGCCGGTCGCAAGCTCGGCATGTCCGTTCAGGTCTTTCTCAAGGTCGATGTTGGCCTGCATCGCTGTGGCGTCGATCCGAAAGGAGATGCGGGTCTGCAGCTTGCAGCGACTATCGATCGTGATCCACACCTGAGTCTAGTCGGGCTGCTCTCTCACGCAGGCCATGCTTACGGCGCCCCCGATCCTGATGCGATCAGAGTGGTGGCAACCGAAGAACTCTCTCTTTTGTCAGAGTTTCGCCTCCGCCTGGAAAAGAACGGCGTCGCGGTTCACCGCATCTCCATTGGCAGCACACCCACTCTCCTGTCCAATGCAGGATTTGAGGGCGTGGATGAGGTCCGACCGGGAAACTATGCTTTCCTCGATCTGACGGCAGTCCGTCTCGGCATCGCAAAGCGTACGGATGTTGCCCTTGGCATCGCTGCCCGCATCGTTTCCGGCAATGACCGTTACGCCATCGCCAATGTCGGATCTAAAACGCTGTCGTCTGATCTCGGCGCTCATGGAACGTCGGCCACAAGCAGCTTTGGCGAGGCATGGATCGCCGGTGCCGACGAACCACTAAGCGTGCTGAAGCTATCAGAGGAACATGCGTTTCTCTCCTACAGCGAAAAGCGGCCAGCCAATGGCACCCCCATCCTCATCCTGCCAAACCATAGCTGCCCTGTCGCCAATCTGAGCGGGGGCATGCTGGGTCTCGGCAATGATCGGGTCGCAACGCGTGAAATTCACGTTGAAGGCACACGCTCTGCGTTTCCATGACCTTGAAGTCCCGGGTTTAGCGAAAAGACAGGGGCCGGAAAGCGTTCAAACTTTCCGACCCCGATCCTAGCCTCTAGGCAGACGTTTTTCGCCGGTCCGTATCAGAACTCTTCCCAGCTATCCGCAGACGTGTTGAGCGCAGCATTGCCAGCGAATGCAGCCCTGATCTTTCCACCCAGTGCGCGCGCGGGTGACACTGCAGGCCTGTCAGCCGGCGAGGCTGTGCGGAGCGTTGCTGACGCTTCACTGTAACCGCCTTCTGACAGCTTGAACTGGGACAGTATCCGGTTAAGCGAGGACGCCTCGCGGGCAAGGCCGTGGCTTGCCGCCGTGCTTTCTTCGACCATGGCAGCGTTCTTCTGCGTATCCTGATCCATCTGGTTCACAGCGGTGTTGATCTGCTGCAGGCCGGACGATTGCTCCTGTGCCGATTCCGCAATCGCTGCGACGTGCCGGTTGATTTCCTTCACCTCGGTCACGATCTGCTCCAGCGCCTTGCCGGTCTCGCCAACCAGCTGGACGCCCTGCTGAACCTGACCGTTGGACGTGGTGATGAGATTCTTGATCTCCTTGGCCGCACCTGCCGAACGCTGCGCCAGTTCACGAACCTCCTGCGCGACAACCGCAAAACCCTTGCCCGCTTCGCCGGCACGGGCCGCCTCGACGCCCGCATTCAGCGCCAGCAGGTTGGTCTGGAAGGCGATCTCGTCGATCACGCCGATAATGTTGGAAATCTCATTGGCGGAGGATGCAATCTGCTCCATTGCAGACACAGCCCGCTGAACGACCTCACCCGACTGTTCTGCACCCACCTTTGCACGGCCAACGAGGTGCCCGGCGTCCTGGGCGCGTTTGCTCGCGTCCTTCACGGTCGTCGTGATTTCCTCGAGTGCCGCGGCAGTCTGCTCGACAGCAGCAGCCTGCTGTTCCGTGCGCTTGGCAAGATCATCGGCCGCCGATCTGATCTCGTTCGCACCAGCATCGATGCCACGGGCATTCTGCGCCACCTGGTTCAGCGTCGACTGCAGTTGCTCCGCAGCCCTGTTGAAATCGCCACGGATACCGTCGAGGCTGGCCACAAATGGCTGCACGATACGGTAGGTCACGTCACCCTGGGCAATCTTCGAAAGTGCCGTGGCGAGATTATCGACTGCAAACTGCACATCGACGGTTTCCTTCGCCTTCTGTTTCTCACGCTCGATGCGATCCTTTTCCGACAACGAGCGATTGGCTTCCGTCTCTTTTTCAAGGCGAATGCGCTCGATTGCACTTTCCCGGAAGGCCTGAACGGCGGCGGCCATCTGACCGACTTCATCCTTGCGGTCCATGCCGTCAATTTCCGACACCGTATCCCCAGCCGCCAGCGATCCCATGCGTTCACGCAGGCGCGCAATCGGCGCGGTGATGCCCCGGGAAGAAATCAGAAGACCAAGCGCGATCAACATCAGGGAGACGATTGCGATGCCAGCAAGGCCCGTCCAGATCGTCGTGCTGGTGCTGGCTGTCAGACGCTGTCGCCCCTCATTCATGACCTGAATGAGCTGCTCGTTGCCGGCGCTGATCTTCGGGGAAACTTCGGTCATCTTCTGAAGCACGGCGAGCGCCATTTGCTGGGCTTCGGCTTGTTTGCCGGCCTGAGCCAACGCGATTGCCTTGTTGCCAAGGTCTTCCACTTCAACGACGCCCTTCAGGATCTCGCGGGCTGCATCCGTGCGGGCCGGAACCAGTTCCATGATCTTGTTCTGGCGCTCTTCGAGCTGCTTGCGGTCGGCCCTGAAGGTTTTGACCGCGGCTTCAAAATCGCTGCTCTTTGGATCATTGAGCGTGGCGCGAAGCGTCTGCATGCCCAATGCGTTGAGGTTTCCGCTGGTCCGGGCATTCAGTACGGCAGCGAGCGCCTCATTGGCAATGAAATCGCTGTAGACGCTGTCTGTGCTCTTGTATTGCCAGCTCACATAGCTGATCCCGGAAAGCGACATCAGACTCATCAGCGATATGACAAAAACGACCTTCGTTTTTATCTTGGTATTTTTCAGGAACGACATGAATAGCCTCAAGGCAAGCGCTTCCCCGGCTCCCTTCCAGGACGCCTGAGAAACGAAATATAGAATGAAACATCGCGGGTAGCTGTGCCCCTCCTCATAGGGCGACAAGCGGGCATCCGGTGAAAGCGGCCAAAGCTCGCTCGAGGATGGTGTCCACTCGTTCTACCGGCTCCTCCGATGAAACATTGGAACCTGCACGGCGTAGATTTCACCAAATCACTGAATGAATTGTTACTTCAGGCACCCAATCAATCGCAATTCGCATCGATTGCTGCCGAATTATTCATGTCTTGGAAACGGGGCAATTGACGCTGTCGCCACAGGCCGGAAACCGGACAAAAACCGCTTCGGTCTGGCGCGGAATTTTTAAAGAATAACGACGAGATGAGCCTGAAGGCTAAAAGAGGAAAAGGGCTCCTGATTTCTCAGAAGCCCTCTTCAATCAACGAATTAGGATGGTGGGCGTGACAGGGATTGAACCTGTGACCCCTACGATGTCAACGTAGTGCTCTCCCGCTGAGCTACACGCCCTCCGTTGCGGCGGATAGACCACAAAACCCGATCGCACGTCAACTGCTTTTTTTCGGTTTTGTGAAGGTTTTTTGAGAACCCTTATGCCACAAGGAGTTTGTTGACCTCATCAACGAGGTCGCGAAGGTGAAATGGCTTGGAAAGAACCTTCGCGTCCTTCGGAGCCTTCGAATCGGCATTCAAAGCGACCGCCGCAAAGCCGGTGATGAACATGACTTTCAGGTCTGGGTCGAGTTCGGTGGCGCGGCGCGCCAGTTCGATACCGTCCATCTCTGGCATGACGATGTCGGTCAGAAGCAGCGAAAAAGGCTCTTCGCGGAGACGGTCATAAGCGCTGGCACCGTTGTCGAAGGAAGAGACCTGGTAGCCAGCCTTTTCCAGCGCCTTGACGAGAAAGCGCCGCATATCATTGTCGTCTTCAGCAAGAAGGATTTTCTGATTCATTTAAGTGACCGTAACTGCTCGATGTTTGGAATAACCTAGTCCGATTGTAAGGTTTTCAGGGTAAATATCCTGTGAACGCGGGAATCGGTATAGCGCTGTTTGGGCGATAGTATGGACTTGCCTGCCAGTAACTGGCAACATAAGCATTCTGATAGTTTTACGACATGGTAAATGGGCTGAATGGACTGGATAACCGGTGAATACGAGCTGTTCGAAGTAACGGAACCTGCCGTCCAAACCCTGCCATTCGTCTATAACTCCCCCCACAGCGGTCGCTGTTACCCGGTTTCCTTTCTCGAATCATCGCGGCTGGGCCCGCATGAAATTCGCCGTTCCGAGGATCATTTCGTCGATGAACTCTTTGGAGCGGCTCCGGAGATCGGCGCGCCCATCCTGAAAGCAAATTTTCCGCGCGCCTATCTCGACGTCAACCGTGAGCCCTATGAACTCGATCCGCGCATGTTTGACGGCACGCTGCCACCCTACGCCAATATCGGCTCCATGCGTGTTGCCGGCGGACTGGGCACGGTGCCACGCATTGTTGCCGAGAACATGGATATCTACGCGCATCGTCTGCCGGTCGAAGAGGCGCTAACGCGTGTGGAGACAATATACAAACCCTATCATGCCTGCCTGCGAAGGCTTGTGTCACGCACACACGCGCAGTTTGGCATGGCGGTTCTGATCGACTGCCACTCGATGCCGGGCAATATTCGTGTTGCAGGCTCGAACATCCGGCCCGACATTATCATCGGCGACCGCTACGGCACCAGTGCGTCCCAGGAGGTCTCACGGGCTGCACTGCACTTTCTTGAAGAACTGGGCTTCATTGCCGTTTGCAATAAACCCTACGCCGGCGGTTTTATTACGGAGCATTATGGGCGCCCCATCCGCTCCCTGCATGCCTTGCAGATAGAAGTGAACCGCGCGCTCTATGTCGACGAGAAAACCCTCGTCAAGAATGCCGATTTCCATGCCATTCAGGCATCGCTGGAAATCTTTATGAGACAGCTTGGCGCCTTTGTCTCCGAATACGTCATCGAGACGTCGCTCGCGGCTGAATAAATCTTTCCATCCAGGCGAATAAGAAATGCGCATCCAAGACCTGCGCAAAAAAAACCGCGCCTGCGCGCGGTCAAGTCTAGGGAGGAAACACCCAAGGAGGGTATTTACAGTCAAGGACTGTGAGATAAACCTAGTCAATAAGTGCTCATTTGTCAATCAATTTTATTATTGCACATATTTTGTGCTTTTGCTGAAAATATGGAAATGGTTCCTCCCTAGACATGAGTGGACGACCAGCACCGTTCCAGTCTATTGATTTGCCCAGATTGTTCAGGGAATGAGGTTCTCATGCTGCCCGACCGGGATTTCTTCTTCAAACTTGCCGATGTTGCCAGCGCTGAGACGCTGCCTCGCTTTCGCACCGGCATTGCCGTCACCAACAAGCAAGATGGCGGTTATGATCCGGTCACCGAGGGCGATCAGGCTGCGGAAACAGCAATCCGGGCGTTGATCGAGAACACCTATCCGCAGCATGGCATTCTGGGTGAGGAACACGGTAATGTCGGACTGGATCGCGACCATATCTGGGTTATCGATCCGATCGATGGAACCCGAGCGTTCATTTCCGGCGTTCCGGTCTGGGGTACGCTGATCGGGTTCCAATCCGCTGGTCGCGCGACGATGGGGATGATGGACCAGCCTTTCACCCGGGAGCGTTATTTCGCAGACGGAAAGGACGCATGGTACTTCGGGCCGGACGGTGAGCGAAAGATCAAGACACGCGAGTGCGCCTCACTGTCGGATGCCGTGCTTTTCACCACGTCACCGCACATCTTCACGGCAGAGGAAGCGCCGGTTTACGCAGCCGTTCAGGATAAGGTTCGCCTGTTCCGTTATGGCGTGGATTGCTACGCCTATTGCCTGCTTGCCGCTGGGCACGTCGATCTGGTGATCGAATCAGGCTTGAAACCCTACGATGTCGGCGCACTCATTCCCGTCATCGAACAGGCAGGTGGCATCATGACCACCTGGGATGGCGGCAGACCGGAAAATGGCGGGCGCATCATCGCGTCCGGTTCAAAGACCGTCCACGAAGAAGCTCTCGCTGTCCTTTCCAGGCTGTAGGCTAAAATTCACTCCGGCGCGAGAAACGCATCGATCGCCGCAAGCGCCTGCTTGCGGTAGACATCCCGCTCATGCAGCAGTTCATGACGGGCACCAGTAACGGGAAGAAGTTGTGCCGCTCGAAAATTGCGTGAAAGCTCTTCCTGCGCCTTATAGGGCGTGATTGTGTCGAGCATCGGCGCCAGCACGAGCGTTGGAATGGTCACCTTGGTCAGGTGATCCTGGCGCATGACACGATCCATGGTTTTCAGTGCTTCGTAGAGCCAGCGTGCCGTCGGCGCACCGACGAAAAGATCCGCATTCTGCCTGTGGAGCGCAAGATTGCGGGCAAAACGCGTCGCATCGGACGTCAGCGGATTGCCGTCAAAGTCGCGCTCTCGCTGGTCTTTTCCCAATTGAACTGCACCGAGCCCTACAAAACTGAGAGCCGTGGCCACAAGCCGAATGATCGAGGGCGGAACCGATTGCTGCTCGCCTAAAGCCACAAAGGGTGAGGTCAGAACCAGCCGTTCAATGCGGTTTGAAAGTTTGGGAGCCGACGCGAGCGCCGAGAGCGCGCCGGTCGAATGCGCCACCATGAAAAACGGCAGCCGGGTGTCCGGCAAGACAATCTGCTCCAGAAAAAGGTTGATGTCGCGCTGATAGTCGGAAAATCGGCGAACATGCCCCGCATCGGTCTTTTTAAGCAACCGTTCCGAACCACCCTGGCCGCGCAGATCGAACGTCGCGACCCAAAAGCCCATGGCGGTCAGGTCGGCAATCGTTTCGAAGTATTTTTCGATACATTCGTTTCGGCCATGCAGCAGCACGATCGTTCCACGGGCAAGCTGGCGACTGGCGCGAAAAATCGCATATCGAAGCTTTTTGCCACCATAGCCGGTGAAATAACCAACGGTGTTGTTCTCAGGAACCGGGTTGTTTTCGCTGGCGCGCAATAGGGCTTCGGTCATCAATCTTTTCCGGCTGTCGTGCCTATATCGGATAGGTCGGGGAAACGGACACGTCAAAGAAAAAATTGCCGGAACCGACGGTTAAAGCAGTCGCGGTTCCGGCCAGAAAGACAGAAGAAGAAGGGACGTTATTGCTTCTGTCTTCGAAGCATCGCTCCGATAGGCCCAGTTCTAGACACCTCAAACTGAACACTTCTGTAACCGCACATTCATTGGAAATTCAGCTTCCGTGATGGCCGCTCTGGAATGCCCCTGTCTTTTAACGGGAAAATGACTTGCGGGCGGTGACGAAAAGGCGGATCGTCAATTGCTGTGCGGCGGGAGGTTGTCGCATGAAGAAAGCATTCAGAAACAGCTACGGACGTTCTGCGATCATTCTGCATTGGCTCATCGCCGTGTTGATCTGTGGTCTGCTTTCACTTGGTTACATCATGACGCAGCCGGATATCGATCCAGGCCTGCAATTTTCGCTTTTCCAGTGGCACAAATCATTCGGCATCTTGGTTCTGGCGCTGGCCATCACTCGTGGCGTGCATTGGTGCTTCGCGATGCCTGTCACGCCAATAGCAGAGTTGAGCCCTATCGAGCGCATTGCCTCGAGCGTTGTTCATCGATGCCTGCTCGTGCTGACACTGGCCGTGCCGCTCGCAGGGTGGGCCATCGCGTCTGTTTCCCCTCTCAATATTCCGACGTTTTTGTTCAACCTCTACGTCATTCCCGATCTTCCACTCACGCGCTCCGACCGTGCCGAAGAAGTCTGGTCAAACGTCCACGCGACCCTTGCCTATACGGTTCTTTGTCTCGTCGTGCTGCACATCGGAGCAGCGCTCTACCACCATCTCTGGAAACGGGATTCCGTATTGCTTCGGATGCTTGGCAAAAACGGACAGCGCCCCCTGGAGAAACGCCCATGAAAACCAACTTGTGTTTCCGATTGACATATACGGCCGCCGTTCTCATTTGCCTCTGCGGACAGGCGATTGCGGCAGCGCTACCGAGTTTCGACGAAGCGGCAGGGCGCTACGCGATCCAGCCATCCTCACGGATCGGTTTCACAGTCGAACAGGTTGGTGGGGGCGCCGGCATAAGGGGCACATTCGGGAAATTTTCGGGTACCTTCAATCTCCAGGCGGGCGATATAAGCCGCTCAACGGTGACGTTCACCTTGATACCGGACAGTGTCGAAACCGGCCAACAACGTATCGATACCTTCCTTAAATCAACTGCCGTCTTTGACACCGGCAGCTACGCGACCATTTCCTTCCGCTCTACCGGCATTGCTCAAACAGCGTCCGACACCGCGACCGTCACAGGAGAACTGACGGCCAAAGGTCATAAACGCACGGAGACATTCAACGTCAAACTGACCCGCTGGGACGGCGCTCGCATCGCGTTCCAGGTGACGGGTGGCGTGTTCCGCTCCAGATACGCGAAGGATGTCGGCACACCGATCTACTCCAATGTTGTGCAGTTCAACATGTCGATTGAAGGCGCGCGCCGGTAACAACGCAACCGGCCAACACCGTGGCCTTGACGAGACGCGAAGCGATACCCACCTCTTTGTCACGGTCGCCAGAACGGGGCCGTGCCATAGACCGGCCGTCGCCAGAAAGGGATGTCCGGCTTAACCGCAAACAGTCGCTCACAAGGAGGACACCATGCGTCACGTTGATTTTTCTCCCCTCTATCGTTCCACCGTCGGTTTCGACCGCCTGTTTTCGATGCTCGATGGTATCGGGCAGCCCGAAGCCGCCCAGTCCTATCCGCCCTACAATATCGAACGGACGGGTGAGAACACCTACCGTATCACGATGGCAGTTGCAGGCTTCGATGAAACCGAACTCAGCATCGAATCCCGCGCCAATGCCTTGACGGTCAAGGCGGAGAAGTCCCAGGAAGACAAGGCTGCTGAAGGGGAATTCCTCTATCGCGGCATCGCCACACGCGCCTTCGAGCGCCGCTTCCAGCTTGCCGATCACGTTGAAGTCCAGTCCGCCTCTCTCAAGAACGGCCTGCTTCATATCGATCTGGTCCGCAACATTCCCGAAGCGATGAAACCGCGCCGCATCGCGATTTCCTCTGACATCGCCGAAGCAGCGAAGACGATCGAAGCGCAGGTTACGCCGGCTCAGGTCAACTAATCCTGACGATCAGTACCTAAACGAACGGCCTCCTTGGGGAGGCCGTTTTTGTTTGCCGATCCGGAAATTCTTACCGTGATGGAGCCACAGCAGGTTCCGCGGTGACAGCCGCGGCCTTCTCATGCGCCTTGCGGGCATAACGCTGGGCAAGGACCGCGCACACCATCAACTGGATCTGGTGGAACAGCATGATCGGCAGAACAATTGCGCCGATGCTTTGACCGGCAAAAATAGCGCCTGCCATCGGCACACCGCTGGCAAGGCTCTTTTTCGAGCCGCAGAAGGTGATGGTGATTTCGTCAGCCTTGTTGAAACCCAGCAGACGGCTGCCAAACATGGTGACGCAAAGGACAATAACGAGCAGGACGATATCGATGCCGATCACGACGCCGATGTCACGCAGCGAGAATGTGTGCCAGATGCCTTCGATCACGGCGTCCGAGAAAGCAAGGTAAACAACCATGAGGATGGAACCGCGATCAACAGGCGCGAGCAGTTTCTTGCGTGCCCTGATCCAGTCGCCAATCCAGGGCTGCAAGACCTGACCGACAATAAACGGCAGCAGCAATTGCAAGAAAATCTGCAAGAATGCGTCAAACGAAAAACCACCGCCATGGCCGCCAACGGTAAACAGCAGTCCAACGAGAAGCGGTGTGAGAAACATGCCGAAAATGTTCGAGGCCGAAGCCGAGCAGATCGCCGCCGGAACATTTCCGCCTGCCATCGACGTGAAGGCGATCGACGATTGAACGGTGGAGGGCAGAACGCAAAGAAACAGGATGCCCATATAGAGCGGCGCAGGCAGGATGTCGCCTGGAATAAAGCCGATTGCCAAGCCAAGCAGCGGGAACAGGCCGAAGGTCACCAGAAGAATGGCAAGATGCAAGCGCCAGTGTAGGAGGCCGGCGATAACGACATCTCGCGAAAGACGTGCGCCATGCAGGAAAAACAGCAGTGCTATCGCAAGTTTCGTGGCCACGCCGAAGTAATCGGCGGCCTGACCGCTGACAGGCAGTATGGAGGCGAGAAGAACGGTCGCAACCAGCATCATGGTAAAGCGATCGGGAAGAAAGCGGCTCATCGGAATTCTTTCTCAGCGTATTCTACTTGAAGTGGCCAGAAGTATCGCTCATCATGAAATCAGATGCAAAGATTAACAGTTATCGTGATTTGCAATAAATGCTGAACCTCCAACATCTTGCAAGTTTTGTCATGCTCGAGCGCACCGGCAGCTTTACCCTCGCGGCAGAACGGCTAGGCATCGGACAATCCACCGTCAGCCAGCATATTCAAAGGCTTGAGGCTACGCTCGGACGCACGCTGATTGCCCGTAACACCCATCACGTGAAGCTGACCGGCGAAGGCGAGGCCCTGCTCGGTTATGCGCACAGCATGCTGGATATCGACAGCAAGGTGGCATCGTTATTTGGTGAAAGCCGTCTTCGGGGGCGATTCCGTCTTGGTGTATCCGAAGATTTCGTGGCAAGCCGGCTGACAGTTATCCTCGAGGAATTCATCCGTCTTTATCCGCTGGTGGATCTCGAACTGACGGTTTCACTGAGTGGCGTGCTCTACCAGATGCAGGATAATGGCGAACTCGATGTTGTTCTTGCCAAACGCCGGGTCGGCGACAGGCTCGGGCATTTTCTCTATCGCGAACCGCTGGTCTGGCTGGCACGCGACCCTGAGCGGGTGGTGAGCCGGCCCGACGCCCTGCCACTGATTGCCTTTCCACCCCCCAGCATCACCCGAAAAGCCGCGCAGGAAGCACTGGACGGTGCTGGCGTGGTGTGGCGTATCGTCTGCACCTGCGGAAGTTTGAGTGGTTTGACGGCGGCGGCAAGAGCAGGCATGGGCGTTCTCGTCCAACCGCGCAGCATGGCGCCCGCAGGTTTGAGAGAAATCCCCGCAGGGGTGTTGCCACCACTCGAGGACGTGGAGTTCGTGCTGCAACCAAGCAAAGGCGCTGATGGCAAGCTGGTTCAGGCGCTATCCGACCTCGTGTCCAGCAAAAGCATCGCACCCGGCAGCTTCGTCTGAAGCGTAACCGTAATGACCGCACTCTTGCGAATGCGGTAACACTTTCCAAGGGTAACCTGTCCGCCGGGACGAAAGGTGTCAGGCCGTCGGCTGTTTCGTCTTGCGCAGGTAGGGAAGAACGGTATCGAACGAACCGAAACGGGTCGTCGCATCTTCGTTCGACACTGCGGCGGTGATGATGACATCCTCCCCCTGTTGCCAGTTTGCCGGGGTTGCAACCTGGTGCTTGGCCGTAAGCTGGATGGAATCGATGGCACGCAGGATTTCGTGAAAGTTGCGGCCCGTGGTCATCGGGTAAGTGAGGATCAACTTGATCTTCTTGTCCGGGCCGATGACGTAGACGGACCGAACGGTCGCATTATCGGCAGGCGTGCGCCCCTCCGAAGACTCGCCCGCACCGGCAGGCAGCATGTCATAGAGCTTCGCAACGTTGAGATCACGGTCGCCGATCAGTGGATACTCGACGTCGAAACCCGTTGCGGTCTTGATGTCGAGCTTCCACTTTGCATGGCTATCGACCGGATCGACCGAAATTCCGATAATTTTGACACCGCGTTTTTTGAACTCGCCTTCAAGCCCGGCCACCGCACCAAGCTCTGTGGTGCAGACGGGGGTGAAGTTCTTCGGATGGGAAAACAGAACTGCCCAACCGCCACCGATCCAGTCATGGAAATGGATGGTCCCCTGGGTGGTTTCAGCCGTAAAATCCGGCGCTACATCGTTAATACGCAGGCTCACTGGTCTCTCTCCTCTTTGATTTAACATGCTGTTGGCAACAGCCTGCTTCAGCCCCAATCTTGGACGTCACCTGGCTTTCTTCAAGCAAGTTTATTCCAACATTCCAGCACTTCACGACGTTAATTTTACGAGCACGCATAAATTGTGGTCAAGGTTCTGGCATACCAGCGATTTTTTTGCTGGCTGACGCCCCAGAACGGGGATGTGCAACACCTTTGGCCTCGACACATCATCCGAAGGTATGAGCAATCCTTATGTTTTCCTTATGTCGCCCATATGGATTCCCAATCGAACCTTGACGCAGATCAGGCCTAGATTTCGCTCCTGAATTCACAGGAGAAACGGAAATGTCCGACTTCATCTTCACTCTGGCAGGCGTGGGAATACTCATCCTGTTCGCGCTTTATGCCCGCGCGCTCAACCGGCTGTGAGGCAACCCATGATCGAACCCTTGATCGGCCTCGCCGTCGCTGCGGCACTCGCCATTTATCTCGTCGTGACGCTGTTGCGTCCCGAACGCTTCTGACCCTTCGGGAGAACCCCCATGACTATTATCGGGTGGCTACAGATCAGCCTCCTTTTTCTTGCCGTGCTCGTTATCGTCAAACCGCTTGGCCTTTACATGGCGAAAGTATTTTCCGGTGACAGAACATTTCTTTCTCCTCTTTTCACGCCCGTTGAACGCGGCCTTTATCTGCTCGCTGGCGTAAGCCCGAAGAAGGAGCAGAACTGGCTGGGCTATACACTTTCAATGCTTGCCTTTTCGATCGCAGGTTTTGTCGTGCTTTACGCCATTCTGCGCCTTCAAGCGTTTTTGCCGCTCAATCCGCAGGGCTTTGCCAACGTCCCCTCTGATCTCGCCTTCAACACCGCCGTCAGCTTCGTGACCAATACGAACTGGCAGAATTATGCGGGCGAAACGACGATGAGCCATTTCAGCCAGATGGCAGGCCTGACCGTTCAGAACTTTCTGTCTGCGGCTGTTGGCATGGCAATGGCAATTGCCCTGACGCGCGCTTTCGCACGCTCTCAGTCGGCAACGCTTGGCAATTTCTGGGTCGATATGACCCGTGCCACGCTCTACATCCTTTTGCCTCTCGCCTTCATCGTTGGCATCGCTTTCGTTGCCATGGGCCTGCCGCAGACCCTCGATGCAAGCGTCACCGCAACCACGCTGGAAGGCGCTCAGCAGGTCATTTCGCTTGGGCCGGTCGCAAGCCAGGAAGCCATCAAACAGCTCGGCACCAACGGCGGTGGTTTCTTCAACGTCAACGCAGCCCATCCTTTTGAAAATCCAACGGCATTCGCCAACTACCTGAACATTTTCGCGATGTTGTCGATTTCGGCAGCATTGGTCTACACCTTCGGCCAGATGGTCGGTAACCGCAAGCAGGGTTGGGTGCTGTTGTCTGCCATGGCGATCCTGCTCGTCGCAGGCGTGGCCGTCGTCTACTGGGCGGAATCCTCCGGCAACTCCATTCTCACCGCTCTTGGCGTCGATGCGGCGCAGGGGAACATGGAAGGCAAGGAAATCCGCTTTGGCCAAGCCATGACGGCGCTCTATGCCGCTGTTACGACCGGTCTTTCGGATGGTGGTGTCAACGGCATGCACGGCTCCTTCACCGGTCTTGGCGGTCTGGTGCCGATGTTCCTGATCCAGCTGGGTGAAATCCTGCCGGGCGGTGTCGGCTCCGGTCTTTACGGCATGCTGGTCTTTGCGCTGCTTTCGGTTTTCGTTGCAGGCCTCATGGTCGGCCGTACACCGGAGTTTCTTGGCAAAAAGATCGAAAGCCGGGAAATGAAATATGCCATGCTGGCAGTCCTCATTCTGCCGGTTGCAATCCTTGGCTTTACTGCAGTTTCCGCTGTCCTGCCGTCGGCTGTCGCCAGTATCGGCACCGCTGGTCCGCACGGCCTGTCGGAAATCCTCTACGCCTTCACCTCCGCAACCGGCAACAACGGCTCGGCTTTCGGTGGTCTGAGCGGCAACACGCCCTGGTATAACACGACGCTTGGCATCGCCATGCTGCTCGGCCGCTTTGCCTATGCCGTCCCGGTCATGGCCATCGCCGGCTCTCTTGCAGCAAAGGTCCGCGTTCCCGCCTCCAGCGGCACGTTCCCGACCGATGGCCCACTTTTCGTCGGCCTTCTCATCGGCATCATTCTTATCCTCGGCGGGCTGCAATTCTTCCCGGCGCTCGCACTCGGCCCCATTGTCGAACATTTCGCGATGCTGGCCGGCCAGACGTTCTAAAGGACAGTCAACATGTCTCACAAACCCGCAAAACCGGGCCTTTTCGATCCGGCCATTTTGGTGCCGGCCACAAAAAATGCGTTCGTGAAACTCGATCCGCGCCAACTCGTGCGCAACCCCGTCATCTTCGTCACCGAAGCCGTAGCCGCCATGGTAACCGTCTTCTTCCTTCGGGATCTTGTGGCGAACACCGGCAATGCCGGCTTCTCGGGCCAGATCGCCGCATGGCTTTGGTTCACGGTTCTTTTCGCCACCTTTGCTGAGGCGGTGGCGGAAGGTCGTGGCCGCGCCCAGGCTGACAGCCTGAAACGGACCCGTTCCGATCTGACTGCCCGACGCGTCGCCGCAAACGGCAAGGAAGAGACCATTGCAGCCACCATGCTCAAGGTCGGCGATCTCGTTGTCGTCGATGCCGGTGAACTTATCCCCGGTGACGGCGAGGTCATCGAGGGTGTCGCTTCCGTCAACGAAAGCGCCATTACCGGTGAATCCGCTCCTGTGATCCGCGAATCCGGCGGCGATCGGTCGGCTGTAACTGGCGGTACGCAGGTTCTCTCCGACCAGCTCACCATCCGTATCACCACCCCGCCCGGCGCAAGCTTCGTGGATCGCATGATTGCGTTGATTGAAGGCGCGGAGCGCCAGAAGACCCCGAACGAGATCGCATTGTCGATCCTGCTGTCGGGTCTGACGCTGATCTTCCTGATCGTCGTCGTAACCATCTGGGGTCTTGCCGGTTACTCCGGTACCGTACTCTCGGTGACAGTCCTAGCGGCTCTCCTCGTCACCCTTATCCCGACAACCATCGGCGGACTTCTGTCTGCCATCGGTATTGCCGGGATGGATCGACTGGTCCGTTTCAACGTGATCGCCACGTCCGGTCGCGCCGTCGAAGCTGCTGGCGACGTCGACACGCTGCTGCTCGACAAGACCGGCACGATCACCTTCGGCAACCGCATGGCAGCAGACTTCATTCCTGCCCCTGGCGTCACCCAGCAACAGGTCGCCGAAGCCGCCTTGCTTGCCAGCCTCTCGGATGAAACGCCGGAAGGCCGCTCCATCGCCGCCCTCGCAACGGGTGAGTTTGGCCTGGCCGCACCGAAAGTGACGGTCGATGCGACAATTCCCTTTACCGCGCAGACACGCCTTTCCGGTATCGACATGGGCTCGCATCGACTGCGCAAGGGTGCGATCGATGCCATCCTGAAATTCGCAGGCGTCTCGGACAAGAACGTGCCTGCCGAATTCAGCCAGGCTGTCGAAAAGATCGCACGGACTGGCGGCACGCCGCTTGGCGTCGCTGATGGAAACCGTCTGATCGGTGTCATTCATCTCAAGGACGTCGTAAAGCCAGGCATCAAGGAACGCTTCGCAGCACTGCGTGCCATGGGCATTCGAACCGTGATGGTCACCGGCGACAACCCGGTCACGGCAGCCGCTATCGCATCCGAAGCCGGTGTCGATGACTACCTCGCCGAGGCAACGCCGGAAGACAAGCTCGCTTACATCCGTCGTGAGCAGCAAGGCGGCCGACTGATCGCCATGTGCGGTGATGGCACCAACGACGCACCCGCACTGGCGCAGGCCGATGTTGGCGTTGCGATGCAGACAGGAACCCAGGCAGCTCGCGAAGCCGCCAACATGGTGGACCTCGATTCCAGCCCGACAAAGCTGATCGAGATCGTTGAAATCGGCAAGCAATTGCTGATGACACGTGGCTCGCTGACGACCTTCTCGATCGCCAATGACGTCGCCAAGTATTTCGCGATCATTCCGGCCCTGTTCGTTGCGACCTACCCGGCCCTCAGCGCCCTGAACATCATGGGGCTTGCCTCGCCGCAATCGGCAATCCTGTCTGCGGTCATCTTCAACGCGTTGATCATCATCGCGCTGATCCCGCTGGCACTCAAAGGCGTGGCCTATCGCCCTGCCGGCGCCGCGTCTCTCCTGCGCCGCAATCTCTTCATCTACGGACTTGGCGGCCTCGTCCTGCCATTTGCCGGAATCAAGATCATCGATATCGCCGTTTCGGCGCTGCATCTGGTGTAATCATGCTGAACCAACTTCGCCCCGCATTCGTTCTTATTGTCATCCTGACAGCTCTGACCGGCCTTGGCTTTCCGCTTGCCGTAACGGGTATTGCACAGGCACTTCTGCCTGGGCAGGCCAACGGCACGTTGATCTACCGCGGCGACACGCTCGTTGGCTCCGCCTTGATCGGTCAGAACTTTTCATCCGACCGTTACTTCTGGCCGCGCCCTTCCGCAACCGGGCCGGATGCCTACAATGCATCCGCTTCATCCGGCTCCAACCTCGGAACGACCTCGGTCAAGCTGCGTGATCGCGTCGCCGCCGATGTCGAACGCCTCAAGACCGCTGGTATGGAAACCATACCCGCCGATGCCGTCACCACATCCGGTTCCGGCCTTGACCCGCACATCTCACCTGAGTTTGCCGACGCCCAGATCATTCGTGTTGCAACGGCACGGAACATCATGCCCGAAACCCTTCGCACGATGGTTCAAGATCATACGGAAAACCGGACTTTTGGAATTGTCGGCGAACCACGTGTGAATGTGCTAGAGCTCAATCTCGCGCTGGATGCGCTCAAGAGCTGATACGGATGCCATCGAACGAACGAGACGACACAAATCGCCCCGATCCGGATGCGTTGCTTGCCCTGGCGGAGAAAGACCGCCGGGGCAAGCTCACGATTTTTCTGGGAGCCGCACCCGGCGTCGGCAAGACCTATGCGATGCTGAACCGTGCCCAGCGCCTGAAGCGTGAGGGCACGGATATCGTTGCCGGCCTGGTGGAAACGCATGAGCGAAACGAGACATCTGCCCTGCTGGACGGTCTGGAAATCTTGCCACGTATCGCCGTTTCCTACCGCGGCAAATCGCTTGAAGAGTTCGATCTCGACGCCGCGCTGGCACGTCGGCCAAGCATCATCATCGTCGATGAACTGGCTCACTCCAACCCGGAGGGCTTTCGTCATCCGAAACGCTACCAGGACATAGAGGAGCTGATTGCCGCCGGAATCGACGTCTGGACGGCGCTTAATATCCAGCATCTGGAAAGCCTGTCTGATCTCGTCGCGCAGATCACCGGTGTCAACGTGCGAGAGCGCGTTCCCGACACGGTATTGAAACGCGCTGATGATGTATTGCTGGTGGACCTGCCGCCAGCCGAACTCATTACCCGGCTACAGGAAGGTAAGGTCTACTTGCCTGCGAGCGCGCGGCGTGCCGCCGACCGCTTTTTCCGTCTTGGAAATCTCACCGCGCTCCGTGAACTGGCCCTGCGGCGCACCGCCGACCGCGTCGACGACCAGATGATCGACTATCTGCGCCAGAACGCCATTGAAGGTCCCTGGGCGACCGGCGAGCGTCTTCTCGTGTGTATCGGGCCAGATGCCCTGTCCGAAAAGGTGGTGCGTGTCGCAAGCCGTCTCGCCTCCGGCCTTAACGCACCATGGGTAGTCGTCAGCATTTCACGCGACGACCGCGAAACCATGGACGAGGAGGGTTTGCGCCGGATCGACGAAACCTTTCGTCTGGCCGAAAAGCTTGGCGCCGAGACAAAGCGCATCACAGGCAACGATTTCGTCACGGAAATTCTCAAACTCGCACGGCGTGAACATGCGACGCAGATCGTCATCGGATCGCAAAAGCGCGGCTGGCTGCGCCTTCCCTTCCGCACACGCCTGGCCGATGCCCTGACACGCGAAGCAAGCGGCATTGGCCTTCATCTCGTGACGGCAGATGAAAAAGCGGTTGCGAAAACGCCGCCGAAACGGGTCCGGCTGCGGATTTCCTCGCTTGCCAGACCATTCGGCATCGCTGCACTGTCTGTCCTGCCGGCAATTGCAGTCGGCACGATCATGGATCGTCTCGTTTATCTGCCGAATGTCTCGCTGCTCTTCCTGCTCGCCGTTCTTTGCGCTGCGACCTATGCCGGCTTCACTGCGGCCATATTTGCCGCCCTGTTGTCGGCCCTCGGCTACAATTTCTTCTTCATCACGCCGCGCTACAACTTTACCATCGCCGCACCGCACGAGGTGTTTGCCCTTTTCGTTTTCATCGCCGCAGCGATTTTGGCCGGCAGTCTCGCTTCGCGTATCCGCGAACAGGCCAACATGGCGCGTTCGCGTGCGACGGCCATGCAGGCACTCTACGACTTTGCCCGCAAACTTTCCGGAACTGCCGATGTGGACGAAGTGCTCTGGGCGTCCGTGACGCAATTGCAGGCGGGCATCCGCCGCAACGTCGTGCTACTGCTGCCACAGAACGACACACTGGACACCGCCGCCGCGTGGCCACCGGACACCGAACTCGGCGTCACGGAAATTGCCGCTGCGCGATGGGCCAACGAGCGCAAGGAACCGGCAGGCTCAGGCACCGGCACCTTGCCCAATTGCAGATTCCAGTTCAGGCCGCTGACAAGTCCGCATGGTGTGGTCGGTGTCTGCGGTTACGAAGTCGGTGACGAACCGCTCGACTCCAATGCTGAAAGGATGTTGTCCGCCATCATCGACCAGACCGCGACAGCCATTGACCGCGCCCGCCTCTCCTCAGAAAGTGCCGAGCAGGCTGCAAGGCTGGAAAACGAACGCTACCGGGAGGCTCTGTTGTCTTCCATTTCGCATGACCTGCGCACACCCCTGGCAACAATCACCGGTGCCGTCACGAGCCTACGCGAACTGGGTGATCGAATGCCGCCGGAAAGCCGCGACGATCTTCTCCAGTCCATTGAAGAAGAAGGCGCGAGGCTGACGCGCTTCGTCGCCAATCTTCTCGACATGACCAGAATAACCGCAGGCACCCTCAAGGCCAAACGCGAATGGGTGGATGTGAGCGATGTCGTGCGTCTGGCAACTGAACGGGCGCGCAAATATTTCCCTGCACAGGCATTTGAAACCGGCATTGCAACGGATCTACCGTTGCTGCGCGGTGACAGTGTTCTGCTCGAGCAGGTCCTTTTCAATCTGCTGGACAATGCCGCCAAATATGGAGGCGGAGAACCCGTCAACATTTACGCGCGCAAGGACGGCAGGGAGCTGATAATTTCTGTTACGGACCTTGGCAAAGGGATTCCGACGGCCGATCTGGACCGTATCTTTGAAAAGTTCTATCGACGTTCCAAATCGGATGGTCGCGCACCTGGCACGGGCCTTGGTCTCTCCATCGCGCGTGGCTTCATCGAAGCGATGGGTGGGCGTATCCATGCTGAAAGCCCGGCCGTTCGCAAGCGGGGCACACGTATCGTCATGCGTTTCCCGATCGAGGAAAAGCAGGCGGACAAGGGAACATCATGACGTTAGGACGGATTCTTGTTGTCGATGACGAGCCTCAGATCAGGCGCTTTCTGCGTCCAGCCCTTGCTGCGGCTGGGTACGAGGTGATCGAAGCCGAAAATGGCACCGATGCCCTGAAGGCTGTTGCGACTGCTGCACCGCAGATCGTCATTCTCGATCTTGGATTGCCCGATATGGATGGCAAGGATGTCATTGCCAGCCTGCGTGGCTGGTCGAGCATTCCGATCATCATCCTGTCGGCCCGTGATCGCGAAACAGAAAAGATCGCCGCACTCGATCTTGGTGCCGACGATTACATCGAAAAGCCTTTCGGGATCGGCGAATTGACCGCACGCATCCGCACGGCGATGCGTCATCGCGGCAATACAAGTGCGGCGCTCACCGTCGTCCACGCAGACGGGCTGAAGATCGATGTGGTGCAGCGGATCGTTTCTCGCGACGGCAATCCGATACGCCTGACACCGAAAGAATACGACCTTCTGGTTCTCCTTGCGCACCATGCCGGGCGCGTGGTCACCCATCGCATCCTGCTGACCTCCGTATGGGGACCAGCCCATGGCGAAGACTTGCACTATCTGCGCGTTTTCATTGGTCAGTTACGGCAAAAGATAGAACGCGACCCGACCCAGCCGAAAATTGTGCAGACGGAACCCGGTGTCGGCTACCGGCTCATCGTTGATACGGATGGCGCGTAGACGAGGTCATCTTCCGCTACGGCGGAGACGTATTCTGACTCAGGTGTCTGCCGAGGGCCTTCGGAAGCAGCGATTGTCGCACCGAACGCATCACCAACGCCTATCAGAATGGGCTCGTTCACACCCAGCGTTTCAACGGCCGTGGCCAGCTGAGCCAAAGTTCCTTTCCAACGCTTTTCATTGACGCGGCTGACCGATGTCATAATGGCAACTGGCGTCGACGCTGGCATGCCGTGCAGCAAAAGTGCACTCTGGATATCTCCAGCCGTGCGGCCACCCATGTAAAAAACAGTCGTGACAGAAGGATCGGAAAGCGACTTCCAGTCCAGACTATCGGGCAACTTGCCCTGTCTCGAATGTCCAGTCACGAAGCGGACAGACTGCGCGTGATCGCGGTGCGTCAGAGACACGCCGAGACGTGAAGCCATGGCGCTGGCCGCCGTAATGCCGGGTACAATCTCGACCGGTATGTTCTCGGCCTGTAGCGCGGCGATCTCTTCGCCCGCACGTCCGAAGATCATCGGGTCGCCGGATTTCAGTCGCACCACCCGTTTTCCCGTCTTTGCAAGCCGGATCATCGTTGCGTTGATGTCTTCCTGCTTGCAGCTTTCGCGGCCGCCACGCTTGCCCACCAGCATGCGCTTCGCCTCCCGGCGTGCCAGTTCCAGAACATCGTCGGACACAAGATCATCAAAAAGAATGACGTCGGCAGCCTGCAGAGCGCGCACCGCTTTCAAGGTGAGAAGTTCGGCATCTCCCGGTCCGGCGCCCACCAGGGTCACATGCCCACAGGATGGTCTGATAGCACGCGTCTTGCTTTCGATCTCATTCAGCAGCCGCCCTTCGACGGCCGGATCTGGCTTTTCGGTAAAAGCCAGGTCGACAAATTTCTCCCAGAAAGTCCGCCGCGCGCCACCCGGCGCAAATCGCAAATTGACGCGATCGCGGATCGTATGAGCAAGTCTACCCCATTCCTTGAGCGTTCCGGGTAACAGAGTTTCGATACGTCGGCGGATCGCCTGTGCCAAAATAGGTGCGGCGCCATCTGTCGAGATCGACACCACCACCGGGGAACGGTTGACGATAGAGCCGAACTGGAACTGACAGAACTGTGGCTTGTCGATAACGTTGACCGGTACACCTGCCTTGCGCGCCGCAACGTAGAAAGATTTGGCCTCCGCGTCCGTTTCGCAATCAGCCAGTGCCAGTTCAGCACCGTCGAATATACTTTCATCCCAATGGTGAGCGTGCAACGTCATGGTCGGTGTTGCGGCGATCAACGCTGCGAAGGTCTCAGACAACTCGGACTGCTCGCAATGAACATGAACCTCTGCACCGCAGGCGCTAAGAAGCTCCGCCTTCCATGCCGCCCCATCCGAGCCACCCGCCAGGACAGCGCGCTTGCCTTCCAACCCCCAAAATACTGGAAGCTTGGCGAGTTTTTCCATGCGAGCCGGCTCATTCCGCTGCAGTTTTAAGGCATCCATCGATGATCCCCCTGATCTCGGCGCGGCATGAGCCGCAATTTGTTCCTGCGCTCAACGTCTTGCCGATGGCCTCGACCGTGTGGCAGCCGTCCCGGATGGCGGCGGTAATCTGATTGACGCCAACGCTAAAGCAGGAGCAGACGGTGGCACCCGGGTCAGGCCTGCCAGCGCCTGGACGTCCGGCAATCAGGGCGAAACGCATACGCAGGTCTTCATGGCGCGTGGTGAGCTGCGAGATTGCCCAATTACGGGCAACGGCGACCGGGCTCTTTGCGATGAAAAGCGCTGCGAGCAGCGTCTCCCCATCAAAAAACGCGAGCCTGATATCGCCGGTCTGACGGTCGTTATAACCGAGGGGTTCAATTCTGGAGTCGATACCAAAAGCTGAGCGCGCCCAGGCGGTCCAGTCTTCCGGCAGACCTTCAAAAGCGAGCTCCATGCGATGCCCGCCATCCGCTTTTGCGACGGCCCAATAACGACAATCCAATGTCTTTGGATGGGCGCGGGAAATCGCAAAGCCGTAAGCGGCAGGCTCGAAACGAGAAGCCTTCACCGCCACGTTTTTCGAAGCGGGCTGACCGGAGTGCGGATCGGTGACCGCTGGAACGAGCGTATCGATACGTGCCAGAGAGGCGAACTGATCGTTCCAGTGCATGGGTGCGAAGACAGAGCCACGCGCCTGGCGATCGCTGACCAACGCACGCAACAGCACCGTACCTTGCGGGCTTTGCAACATGACCAGGTCGGCACTTGCAATGCCGAGTGATTGCGCGTCGCGGGGATGCATCTCGACGAAGGGTTCGGCAATATGCGCCGTCAACCGTGCGCTTTTGCCGGTACGTGTCATCGTGTGCCACTGGTCTCTGATACGGCCAGTGTTCAAAGTCAGAGGATAATCTGCGCAAGCAGTTCGCCGCTCCGGCAGGACCGTCGGAATAAAGCGCGCCTTGCCGTCGGCGTGAAAAAACCGGCCCTCCGCAAAAAACCGTTTTTCGACGGCATCCGATCCCTTTGCTTTTGGCCATTGGAAGGGAAGCATCCGGTCGTAGGAAACCGGATCGATGCCGTCGCACGACCCGATATCGAAATCGCGTTGGCCGTCGTTTTCAAACGCCGAAAGTGCGGCGTGCTCACTGAAAACCGCCGCTGGATGCGAGAACGAAAAGGCCTGCTCATAGCCCATACGGCGGCCGACTTCGGCCAGTTGCCACCAGTCGGCTCTCGCCTCCCCGGCAGGTTCGAGAAAGGCACGCTGGCGGGAAATACGCCGTTCGGAGTTTGTGACCGTGCCATCCTTTTCGCCCCAGCCGAGAGAAGGCAACAGCACATGGGCATGGCGCGCCGTGTCCGTCGTCTCCATGATCTCAGAAACGACGACGAACGGACATTGGGCGATCGCCGCCTCGACAAAGGAGGCATCCGGCATGGAGACGACCGGATTGGTAGCCATGATCCAGAGCGCTTTCACACGTCCGTCCCGCACGGCCTGAAACAGATCGACTGCCTTCAACCCAGGCTTTTCTGCAATGACGGGAGAGCTCCAGAAGCGCTGTACACGATCGCGATCCTGCGGATTTTCGATGGCCATGTGCGCAGCGAGCATATTGGCGAGCCCGCCGACCTCACGGCCACCCATGGCATTCGGCTGACCGGTCAGTGAGAACGGTCCCATGCCGGGTCGGCCGATCCGACCCGTCGCCAAGTGGCAGTTGATGATGGCGTTGACCTTGTCGGTGCCAGAGGCCGATTGGTTGACGCCCTGGCTGTAGCACGTAATGACCTTTTCGGTTGCCTCGAACAGTTCATAGAAATGGAGGAGTTCGGGTAGCATCAACCCGGTCGCTTCCGCGATCTCACCGAGCTCGTATGCGTTTGCGGTGTCGACCGCGGTGGCAAAGCCCGCCGTATGGCGACCGACATAAACGTCATCAACCGAAGAACCGGCCGCGAGATATGCCAACAGACCGGCAAAAAGCGCCACATCGCCATCGGGGCGAACAGCAAGGTGCATATCGGCAATATCCACCGTCATCGTCCGACGCGGATCAATCACCACGACCTTCATGTCCGGTCGCGCGGCTTTTGCGGCTGCAAGCCTCTGGTACAGAACAGGATGACACCATGCCAGATTGGAGCCGGTGAGGATGACCAGATCTGCCAGCTCCAGATCTTCATAGGTGCCGGGAACCGTATCCGCCCCGAAGGCACGGCGGTGTCCGGCGACCGATGACGACATGCAGAGCCGCGAATTGGTGTCGATGTTCGCGGAACCGATGAAACCCTTCATCAGCTTGTTGGCGAGGTAATAATCCTCCGTCAGCAACTGACCGGAGACGTAAAAAGCAACCGCCTCAGGTCCATGTTCCGAGATGATTTGCGAAAAGCGGGAAGCAACGAGGTCAAGCGCTTCATTCCATCCTGTTCTACGACCGGCCACCGAGGGATAGAGCAGTCGCCCTTCCAGATCGAGGGTCTCAGCAAGAGCGGAGCCCTTGGAGCAGAGCCGGCCGAGATTGGCCGGATGCTCAGGATCTCCCTTGACTGAAACAGCACCGCCGTCCGAAACGGTCGCGACAACGCCGCAACCGACACCACAATAGGGACAGGTGGTCTTGACGTCTTTTGCCATGTTCACTCCGCCGCCATCATCAAAGCCTCGATCGCGATCGAAAGTTGGCCGTCGAGATTGCGGACCGGAACCGTTTTCACCTCGCCCTCATCAGCCCCCAGCGCCTTTCCGGTTTCCAGCGAAATGACCCAGTTGTGCAGCGGGCAGGTTACAGAAGCGCCGTGCACGATCCCCTGAGACAGTGGCCCGCCCTTGTGCGGGCAATGGTCTTCAATGGCGAAGACCTGATCGTCTGCCGTGCGGAATACGGCGATCTTGCCCATGGGGGTTTTCACACATCGTGCGCCGCGAAGCGGAATGTCTGAGATGTGGCCGATATCGATCCAGTTTCTGTCCATCTGTTTCACTCCGCTGCCTGATTGAAACCGAGCGTGGCCATCGGCTTGAACTCGTGCTTGTCGTGACCCGACACGCGCTCGGACCATGGATCGACCTGTGCGAATTTCTGACTGAAGACGAAGCGTTGGTAGTACGCCTGCCGCTTGTCGGCATCGTCCATGATCTGGCGGCGGATCTCGTCGTAACCGATGCGTTTGGCCCATTTGTAGATCCGCTCCAGATAACGCGCCTGTTCGCGGTACATCTGGGTCAGCGCGACGATATGCTCGAGTGCGGCGTCCTCGGTCGGAACCAGTCCGAGAACTTCCGTGCCCTTGATGTCCAAACCAGCGGCACCGGCAAAGTGAATTTCAAAACCTGAATCCACACAGACCACGCCGATATCCTTGCAGGTGGCCTCGGCGCAGTTGCGCGGACAGCCGGAAACCGCAAGCTTCAGCTTGGCCGGTGTCCACGAACCCCACATGAACTTTTCGATGCGGATGCCAAGGCCGGTCGAATCCTGCGTGCCGAAGCGGCACCATTGCTGACCCACACAGGTTTTGACCGTGCGAAGTCCCTTGGCATAGGCCTGGCCGGAGATGAAACCGGCCTTGCCGAGATCGGCCCACACAGCCGGCAAGTCTTCCTTTTCGATGCCGAGAAGGTCGATGCGCTGGCCACCTGTCACCTTCACCAAAGGAATGTCGAACTTGTCGACGACATCGGCGATGGCACGAAGCTCGTTGGCATTGGTGACGCCGCCCCACATACGCGGAACAACTGAGTAGGTGCCATCCTTTTGAATATTGGCATGGACACGCTCATTGATGAAGCGCGACTGGTAGTCGTCGGCATATTCGTCGGGCCAATCGCAGACGAGATAGTAGTTGAGCGCCGGGCGGCATTTTGCGCAACCGCACGAGGTTTTCCATTCCAGTTCCTGCATGACAGCAGGAATGGTCTTCAGGCCCTTTGCCTTGATGAGACGACGCACATCGTCATGGCCAAGATCGGTGCATTTACACATCGGCTGCACTGCGGCCGGATTGTAGCTGTCGCCAAGCGTCAGCGTCATCAATTGTTCGACGAGGCCCGTGCAGTTGCCGCAGGACGCCGATGCCTTGGTATGGGCGCGAACATCATCGAGCGAGGTCAATCCCTTCGCCGTAATGGTCGAGGTGATCTTGCCCTTGCAAACGCCGTTGCAGCCGCAGATTTCCGCATCATCCGGCAAGGCTGCAACGGCCGCCATAGGGTCCAGAGGGGACCCTCCCTGATAGGCCTGGCCGAAGATCAGGGTTTCGCGCATGGCGGAAACGTCGGTGGCCTTCTTCATGAGGTCGAAGAACCACGAACCATCCGCCGTTTCACCGTAGAGAACCGCACCGATAATGCGGTTTTCCTTAAGGATCAGGCGCTTATAGACACCCGCAGTAGCATCGCGCAGCACGATCTCCTCACGATCGTCGCCTTCGGCAAAATCGCCGGCGGAGAACAGATTGACGCCGGTGACCTTGAGTTTCGTATTGGTAACGGAGCCATGATATTCGGAATGACCGCCGGTCAGACGATCGGCAAGGACCTTGGCGCTTTCATAGAGGGGCGCGACAAGGCCGTAGCAGATGCCTCTGTGTTCGGCGCATTCGCCGAGCGCATAAATCGAGGCGTCTGACGTCATCATGCCATCATCCACGACAATTCCGCGATTGACAGCAATACCGGCATCCTTGGCAAGGCCGGACGCGGGACGGATACCAACTGCCATGACGACCATATCGCCTTCAATGATACGGCCGTCTTCCAGTTCGATACCCTCAACCTTGTCTTCACCAAGGATGCGCTTGGTGTTGGCCTTGGTGATAATGTCGATGCCCCGTTCGTTCAGCGCCTTTTCCAGAAGATAGGCGGCTGCCGGGTCAAGCTGGCGCTCCATGATGGTAGGCATCAGATGGATAACGGTGACATCCATGCCTTGGCGTTTCAGGCCATATGCTGCTTCGAGACCGAGAAGACCGGCTCCGATGACGATGGCGCGTCCCTTACCCTTGGCGATCTCCAGCATTTTCGTAACATCATCGAGATCACGATATGGCAACACGCCCGCCAGTTGATGCCCAGGCACCGGAATGATGAAAGGCAAGGAACCGGTGGCAATCACCAGCTTGTCGTAGGCAACGGTTATTCCGTTTGCACTTGTGACGGTTTTCCGGTCACGATCGATTTCCGTTATCTTTGCCCCCTTGTGCAGGGTGACTTGGTTGGCGGCGTACCAGTCGTCGTTATGAATGACGATATCATCATAGGATTTCTCGCCTGAAAGGACCGGCGAGAGCATGATCCGGTCGTAATTGACGCGAGGTTCTGCATTGAAGATCGTGACGTCGTAGAGGCCGGGAGCCGTTTCGAACAGGTTTTCCAGCATGCGCCCCGGTGCCATGCCATTACCGATGATGACGAGTTTTTGCGCCATTGGTTTACTCCGCGGCTTCGACGAAGCGGTGACGTTCGTAGAGGAACTTCAACACGGCTTCGCGGCATTTGAGATAGGTCTTGTCGGATGCAAGCTCGATGCGGTTTCGCGGCCGGGCCAGCGGTACCTCCAGCACCTCACCGATGTGGGCAGCAGGTCCATTGGTCATCATGACGATACGGTCGGAAAGCAGCACGGCCTCGTCAACATCGTGAGTAATCATCACCATCGTGTTGCCGAGACGGGCGTGGATTTCCATGACCGCGTCCTGAAGATGCGCGCGTGTCAACGCATCGAGTGCACCAAACGGCTCGTCGAGCAGCAGGATTTTCGGCTCCATTGCAAGCGCACGCGCAATACCAACACGCTGCTTCATGCCGCCGGAGATTTCAGACGGTCTCTTGTCCTTGGCATGCGCCATCTGCACGAGGTCGAGGTTGCGCATGACCCAATCGTGACGCTCGGCTTTCGTCTTGCTTCTGCTGAAAACCTTTTCGACCGCCAGATTGACGTTCTCGTAAACCGAAAGCCAGGGCAGAAGGCTGTGGTTCTGGAACACGACGGCGCGCTCCGGCCCCGGTTCATTGACCTCGCGATTTTCCAGCAGCACTGCGCCTGCTGACACCTTGGTCAGCCCTGCAATGAGGTTCAACATCGTGGACTTGCCGCAGCCCGAATGGCCGATGACAGAGACGAACTCGCCCTTGTCGATGGTGAGGTTGATGCCCTTCAGCACATCGGCACGGGAGCCGCCCTTGTCAAAATATTTGTCGATATGATCGAGTTTGAGATAAGCGTTCATTTGAAATCTCCTGTGAGGCAATTCCATGTGGAAACCGGACTCCCGTTTCCCTGGAATGCTGGCTCATCAATGTGCCGACGCGCCGCGAGTGATGATCTTGCCAAGCGCGGCAACCAGCTTGTCGAGCAGGAAGCCGACAACACCGATGTAGGCGAGAGCCACGATGATGTCGGGCAGGCGCGACGAATTCCACGCGTCCCAGATAAAGAAACCGATACCGACACCGCCCGTCAGCATTTCAGCTGCAACGATGGCGAGCCAGGAAAGGCCGACGCCGATCCGCAGGCCGGTGAAGATGTAGGGTGCCGCCGAAGGCAGCATGATCTTGTAGAAAAATTCCAGCTGGTTGAGACGCAGAACCTGCGCAACGTTGCGGTAGTCCTGCGGAATATTGCGAACACCAACGGCGGTATTGATGATCACCGGCCAGATCGACGTGATGAAGATAACGAAGATCGCAGACGGATTGCTGTCTTGAAACGCAGCCAGCGAAAGCGGCAACCAGGCCAAGGGCGGCACCGTGCGCAGCACCTGAAAAATCGGATCGAGACCACGCATGGCCCAGATCGATTGGCCGATGACCGCACCGACAACGACGCCGACGACGGCCGCAAGCCCGAACCCATAAGCAACACGCTGAAGTGATACGAGCACACGCCAGCCGAGACCGATATCCTGCGAACCAAAATTGAAGAACGGCGATACGATCAGGTCGTAGCTTTCCTCGAAAACCTGGCTGGGAGGTGGCAAAGACGCGCCGGGGGCGGAACAGAGCAACTGCCAGATGCCAAGCAACAGAGCGAGTACGACAAGCGGCGGCACAACGTTTCGCGTTGCTGCAGCGCCCCATTTTTGCAGATGAATCCTTTGCGCCGGCTTCGCCGACAAAGTCACGACATTTGCTTTCTGCGCAGTCGATTGCTGCGGCTCTTCCTTGAATTTACGGGCCAATGCGGACATGGCAATTCCTCTGGATTTCAGTTGTGACTGGGACCTCGCCCCTCACCTTGCCATCGGCGAGTGAGGGGCGAGGCCACGACTCCTCCTCAGGAGGCTGCCTTGATGGAAAGACTGTCGAGATAGGCGGACGGGTTGTCTGGATCGAAAACCTTGCCGTCGAAGAAGGTTTCCTTGCCGCGTGACGCGGACTGCGGAAGATCAGACACGCCAAGTTCCTTGGCGGCCTCCATCCACAGATCCTCGCGGTTGACCTGAGCGACCAGAGCCTTGATGTCCGTGTCGGGCGCGAATTTTCCCCAGCGAACGTTTTCGGCAATGAACCAGCTATCATGGCTCTTGAACGGATAAGAGGCATGGTCCTGCCAGAACTTCATCTGCAGGCCGGTGTTTTCGAGACTACGACCGTTGCCGTAATTGATGTTGCCTTTCAAGCGACCAAGCACGTCTTTAGGCGGAACATTGAACCATTGGCGCTTGCCAAGGATAGTCGACATCTCCTCCTTGTTGTCCATGCTGTCGCACCATTGCTGGGCTTCCAGAACGGCCATGAGCAACGCCTTGGTGGCATTCGGGTTCTTCTCGACCCAGTCTGCGCGCATACCCAAAGCTTTTTCGGGATGTCCTTTCCAAAGCTCGCCGGTGGTACAGGCTGTAAAGCCGATGCCCTGATTGACGAGTTGTTCGTTCCAGGGTTCGCCCACACAGAAAACGTCCATGTTGCCAACCTTCATGTTGGCGACCATCTGCGGTGGAGGAACGACGATCGTGGAAACGTCCTTGTCTGGATTGATGCCGCCAGCGGCCAGCCAGTAGCGAATCCACAAGTCGTGAGTACCGCCGGGGAACGTCATGGCGGCCTTGATTTCCTTGCCCTCGGCCTTCTTTTTCTCAAAAGCAGCCTGCAGCTTCGAGGCGTCGAGCTGCACACCCGTCTCTGCATATTCTTTCGCAACAGAGATTCCCTGACTGTCGAGGTTCAGCCGCGCCAGGATCGTCATCGGCACCGGCACGTTGTTTTGCGTTACCTTGCCGGTATGCATGAGGTACGGCATCGGCGTGAGGATATGTGCACCGTCAATGCCGTTGGCGGCACCACCGAGAACCATGTTATCACGCGTTGCCCCCCAGGATGCCTGTTTCAGAACTTCAACATCCGGCATGCCGTGCTTGGCGAACAACCCTTTTTCCGAAGCAACGATCAGTGCCGCGGCATCGGTCAGAGCGATGAAGCCAAGCTTTGCGCCCGTGACTTCCGGCGTTGAGGTGGCCGCGAAGGCGCCCGAGGGAAATGCCGCACGTGCCGCAGTCACGAGTGCCGCAGTGGCTGTCGTCTTCAGGATGGTGCGGCGGCGGCTGATGGAGCCCGAGAGTATTGTTTTCATCGCATGTTCCCCTTGTCTGGCCACGCTTGGGACGTGACATTGTCGTTTGCGAAAAAAGCCTGAAAATAAAAAAACGCCGCTCGGTCCTTGCGCCTGCGGAACGATGCTCCGGGCAGCAAGACCTTGCGACGTCGATGTCTTTGGAAAACGCTTATCGTGCGCTTCTTTTACCCCGGTCGCCGTTGACCGGTGCGATTTTAGAGAAGCAAAGGGCGTGCCAGTTTTTTCACATTGACATAAGTAATTGACAATTATGGGCTATTTATCGAAATCGAAACAACGCCTGTTTTTTAATCGCAGAAATAACCGCCTGCAATTTGTGCTCCCCATGGAAAAGGGCGCTTCAATTTTGCGCAGATCGCAGCGTGTGACGGTAATCAGGCCTCGCTGCCAGCCCCTGATGTTCCCGCGCTGCGAACGGCGAAACCGTCCACATAGCGCTCGATCTGGGCAGGATCGAAAACGAAACCGTCGAGAAAACGGTCTCCTTCTTCTGCACCCTCAATCCTGATATCAGCGCCTGCAGGCGCGGCATCATCGCCGAGCGCCAGGTGATAAATGTCCGGCCGATATGCGGATGTCGCCGCCTTTACGCCAGCTTCAGAAAAACTGGCCTGCCCCCACCGGATCATCTGGCTATAAATCCAGAGCGCCTGGCTCTGGCGGGGATAATTTGCGTGACCTTCGTGAAACACGAAATACTTGTCAATCACCCGCTGATTGCCCAGGCTGTCTATACTGAACTCTCCAGCAAGGACGCGACGAATGATGTTCTCAGGTGCATCGATATACCGTTTATCCGCCAAAGCTCTGCTGAGATCGTCATGGTTTTCCGGTTTGTCGCACCATTTAGCGGCCGCATCGAGAGCAAGCAGAAGGCGGGACACCGTTTCCTGCTGACTATCCGCCCATTCAGGCCGCATACCGATGACTTTTTCCGGCGCCGACGGCCACAGATCCTGCTTGGCAGCGACGATGCGGCCAACACCGCGTTCGGCAGCAACGATATTCCATGGTGCGCCGACACAAAATCCATCGATCGCGCCTGCAGCCAAGGCGTCCGAGGTCAAGGGCGGCGGGACGACCACAAGCTTCACATCGTGATCGGGATGGATGCCTCCAGCAGCAAGCCAATAACGAAACTCGTAGTTATGCGACGAAAATGGATAGGTCATGCCAAGCGTCGGCTGAGGCTCACCCCGCGCCCGCATGTCATCGAGAACGCGTTTCAAGGCAAGCGCATTGTCGAGCGCTCCTGCCGTTTCAGAAATTCCAGTCAACGCCTTCATCCGTGCAAACAGGCGCGTCGATAGCGTAATGGCATTGCCGCCTTTGCCCAATGAAAAGGGCGTAACAGTTGGTGACGGGTTCGAACCGAGCTCGAGCATCGAAGCGACAGGCATTGGCGAGAGCATATGGGCAATGTCGAACTGGCGGAACGCCAGGCGATCGCGCACATTGGCCCAGGAAACATCCTTGACGAGATCGAGAACAAGCCCTTCGCGCTCTGCAAAACCGAATTCAGCTGCAGCGATCAGAACGGAAGCGTCGACAAGCGGAATGAACCCGGCGCGCAAGGTTCTCTGCCGGTCGTCACCGATGATCGCCGGAGAGGCGACGTTTGCTATATCGCCGCTCGTGCCGGGTTCCGTTCCATGCCCAGTCATACCGTTCACTCCACATTGTCGCCGGTCCGGCCGTTACATCAGCAGACCCGCAGCCGTGACCACGCTTTGCGCAATCTCGGAGATTTTTTTCTTTTCATTCATTGCCGTCTGGCGCAGCAGCGCAAACGCCTCCTCCTCGGAAAGACCACGCATCTTCATCAGAATGCCCTTGGCACGTTCGATGAGCTTGCGGTCCTCCAGTGCCGATTTGGCATCGGCCAGTTCTCGCTGCAGACGGCTGAACGCGTTGAAGCGGCTAACCGCCATATCAAGGATGGGCTTCACCCGCTCCTTTTTCAGACCATCGACGATATAAGCCGACACGCCTGCTTCGACCGCAGCTTCAATGGACGCCGTATCCGACCGGTCGACAAACATCGCGATCGGCCGCCCGACCGTGCGGGTCAGTTGAAAAAGGTGCTCCATCATATCGCGATTGGGATTTTCGAGATCAATAACGATCACATCCGGCTGCAGCGTCTCGATGGTTCGCGCCACGCCATGCACCTCGTGAATGACGGTGACACGGTGATGCCCGGCTTCGCGAAGGCCCTCCTCGATAATGGAGGCGCGGATCGCATTTTCATCTATGACAAGAATGGTAAGGTCGCGAAGCGTCATAATCGAATAGATGACGCACCGCAGCAAACTTGGCAATCACGTCGAACGCAAAATCCGGCAAACGGACAGCGCCGTTTCAGGAAATCGTCAGGACGCGTATTCCACGGCACGTTCCAATGCCTTCAGGACCGTACGCTCGGAAAGATTGAGGTAGATGTCCATTTCATCACCAGCCTCACCCGTCCGCCCCTCTTCCACGAGGGAAAGGATCTTGTTGTTCATGTCCACAAAAGGGGAGTGAAGCATCTCGGGGTCTTTCAAAAGCCCGAAACAAAGGCGTAGTTCCGCGGCGATCCGCTCGTAAAAATCGCTCAACCGTCCACTATCGAGAAGATCCACGACGGCGGCATGGAATTTCATATTGGCGCTGCCAACTCCGTGCCAATCGGCCTGGTCGCGCTTGACCTTGGCTTCCTCGACCGCCTTGCGCATGATCTTCACCGCATGGTGTTTATGCCATGCCTGGCGCAGCGCACCGGATTCGATCATGCGGCGCACGCGGTAGATGTCAATGACCGATGCCATCGAAGGAACGGCGACAAAAACGCCACGGTTGGCCTCATGACGCAAAAGGCCGTCCTTCGTCAGCAGACGAAAGGCTTCGCGCAAAGAATTGCGTGACACGTCAAAACGCTCACTGAAGGCTGCCTCGGAAAGACGCTGGCCAGGCTTCAGTTCACCGGAGATCAGCAGAATGCGAATATCCTTGGCCAGTCGATCGGCAAGCGGCAGACCTTCCACAGTTTCCGTCATGACGCTCCTTTCCAGATAACAAGGCAGTGCGGGAGACCGTGGCGGCGGTTGCGGACACGGTTACGATTGCCATTAGCACAAACACCGGGCAAAGCACGCAAAATTGTGATGAAACACTCAGCACAACGTCCAACAAATAAGCATATTAAAAGAACAATATGATATGATTGTTGAACAATATTGACAATTCTGCAGAACGCGACAAGATTGTCCTCCATAAAGCATCCGCGAGGGGCGGATCGCAGCACAGGATGGGAGAAAATCCATGCAGCAAACGAAGCTCGCACAGAGCGTCGACACCATACGATCCCGGCGTTCATCCTTGATGGCAGCCATCTTCCTGATGGCAACATCGGCCATCGGCCCTGGCTTCATCACGCAGACCGCGACATTCACCACGCAATTGGGTGCCGCTTTTGCATTCGGTATTCTTGCATCCATCCTGATCGATTTTGTCGTACAATTGAATATCTGGCGGATCGTGACGCTGACGCGCATGCGTGCTTCCGATATTGCCAATGCTGCAATTCCCGGCTCCGGTTATCTGCTTGCAATTCTCGTCATCGTTGGCGGCCTTTTCTTCAACATCGGCAACATCGGCGGCACCGGTCTTGGCCTCAACGCCATCTTCGGCCTTGATCCAAAGATCGGCGGCGCGATCAGCGCCCTGTTCTCCATTGCCATTTTTGTCTCCAAGCGCGCTGGAATGGCGGTCGATCGCTTCATCATATTCGCAGGCATCCTGATGATCGCGCTCACCCTCTATGTCGCTTTTGTTTCTCAGCCTCCAGTCGGTGATGCCTTCCGGCAGACGTTCCTGCCTGACACCATCAACTTCGCAACCATCACGACCATTGTCGGCGGCACGGTCGGCGGCTACATCACCTATTCCGGCGCACATCGTCTGCTGGATCGCGGCATGGTCGGCATTGAAAACCTGCCGGCCGTCAATCGCGCCGCTTTGACGGGCATCGCCGTCACCGGCGTCATGCGTTATGTGCTGTTCCTTGCCATCCTCGGCGTCGTTGCCAGCGGTATTGTCATCGACACCTCCAGCCAGGCTGCAAACCCGGCGGCACAGGCCTTCCAGCACGCCGCTGGCGATCTCGGTTACAGACTGTTCGGCGTCATCTTCTGGGCCGCAGCCATAACAAGCGTCATCGGTGCGGCCTACACGTCGGTGTCCTTCATCACCATTTTCAAGCAGGACATCACCGAGCGCGCCCGCAACCTGGCGACCGTTGTTTTCATCGCCATCTCGCTTGTCTGCTACCTGCTCATCACGACGCCTCCCGCAGCTATGCTGGTCTTCGTTGGCGGCCTCAACGGCCTCATCCTTCCAATTGGCCTCAGCATCTTCCTGTTCGCCGCCTGGAAACGCGAAGACCTGATGGGCGGCTATCGCTACCCGCGCATCTTGCTGATCCTCGGCGTTCTGACCTGCGCCCTGACATGGTACATGGGCTATAAGTCCGCCGGCACGATCTTCGGCCTGCTTGGCCTGTAATACGACAAAAGGGAGAAACGACATGGCCGCCATCGACCTCAACAGCGACCTCGGAGAAAGCTACGGCGCATGGAAAATGGGGGATGACGCAGCAATGCTCGCCGTCGTTTCCAGCGCCAACATCGCCTGCGGTTTTCATGCCGGCGATCCGGCCGGTATTTACCGCACCGTCAAGGCTGCTGCCGAGAAAGGCGTCGTGGTCGGCGCTCATGTCTCTTACCCGGATCGCGTCGGCTTCGGCCGCCGCGATCTCGACACCACCTCTGAAGAACTGATTGCCGATGTCATCTATCAGATCGGCGCGCTCAAAGGCGTTGCCGCCGCCGCCGGCACCGCCGTTCGATATGTCAAACCCCACGGCGCACTCTACAATCGCATCGCCAATGATGCGAAACAGGGCCAGGCTGTCATTGATGGCATCAAGGCAGTCGATCCGTCGCTCGTATTGATGGGCCTCGCGGGCGCGCCTATTCTGGATCTTGCCCGCAAGGCTGGACTGGCCGTCGTCGCGGAAGCCTTTGCCGACCGCGCCTACACACCGCAGGGCCAGCTGGTCTCGCGCCGCGAAGCAGGCGCCGTTCTGCACGACACCACAAAGATCGCTGACCGTATGTTGCAGCTTGCCCGTGAGGGTACCCTCGAAGCCATCGATGGCAGCATCATCAAGATCGAAGCACAGTCTATCTGCGTTCATGGCGACAGCCCAGGCGCGGTTGCGATCGCGCAGGAAATCCGCCGCCGCTTCGAAGCGGAGGGCGTTGAAATCCGCTCGTTCGTTTCAGGCGTCTGAGGAGCAGCACATGACCATTCCCACCTCCTTCCTCAAACACACGAATGCGCAATCTGCACGGGACGCGCGTGCTACCTATCGCGGCGGCCTCGTTCAGCCGACATCTGGCGTTGCCCCCGGTTTCACGCAGGCAAACATGATTGTCTTGCCGCGTGACTGGGCATTCGATTTCCTTCTTTACGCGCAGCGTAATCCGAAGCCATGCCCGGTGCTCGATGTCTCCGACCCTGGCTCGCCGACCACCCTGCTTGCGCCGGGTGCGGATCTCCGAACCGATCTGCCGCTTTATCGCATCTGGCGTGACGGGAAACTCGTCGAAGAAACAGCAGATGCCACTGCAGCCTGGGCCGAACGCGACGATCTCGTCGCCTTTCTGATCGGCTGCAGCTTTACCTTCGAGACACCCATGGTCGAGGCCGGCATCGAAATCCGCCACATGACCGACAAGACCAACGTACCGATGTATCTGACCAATCAGCCTTGCCGTCCCGCCGGACGCCTTAAAGGCAATATGGTCGTCTCCATGCGGCCGATCCCGGCATCCCGTGTCGCCGATGCTGCGACCATATCCGGTCGTTTTCCCGCCGTTCATGGTGCGCCCGTTCATATTGGCGCGCCGGAAGAAATCGGTATTGCCGATCTCTCCAAACCGGAATTCGGCGATGCGGTGCGTATCGAACCCGGCGAAGTTCCCGTCTTCTGGGCGTGCGGCGTCACCCCGCAGGCGGCCGTTATGGCGTCCGGCGTTCCCTTCGCCATCACTCATGCACCGGGCCATATGTTCATCACCGACATCCCCGATTCTGCCTATCATGCGTGAGGACAGCATGCGTTTTCTTCCTGTCAGCCTCACCACCCTGCTTGTCGAACTGGCCGACCTTGACCAGACGCTTGCCTTGTTCGCCTCTCTCCAGGCCGACCCGATCGAAGGTATCGACGAAACGGTTCCGGCAGCGCGGACGCTGATGATCCGTTTCCGCCCGAATAAAATCAGCGCCGAGACACTGGCGGCCCTGATCGCGACCCGCGACCTCTCGGCCAAGATTGCTCCTTCCGAAAATCTCGTCGAGATCCCCGTCCATTACGACGGTGAAGATCTTGGCGATGTTGCCGAACTAACGGGTCTGAGCGTGGAAGAAGTGATCCGCCGGCACACTGAAAGCGAGTTCACTGTCGCTTTTTGTGGTTTTGCCCCCGGTTTCGGTTATCTCGTAGGCGGCGATCCCGCACTTCACGTCCCGCGTCGCCAAAGCCCACGCACCCGTATTCCCGCAGGTTCCGTCGCGCTCGCCGGCGCCTTCAGTGGCGTATATCCGCAAAACAGCCCGGGTGGCTGGCAGATCATTGGCACAACGCCGTCGAAGATGTGGGATATCGACCGTGATCCCGGCGCACTTTTCCAGCCCGGTTATCGCGTCCGCTTCTTCGATCTGAACAAGGCAGGCAAGACGGTATCCGTTGGTGTGCCAGCGCCGCGTAAAAATGAGACGGAAACAGACAGAACAGCACCGCACTTTGAAGTGCTCGCCGCACCGATGCCGGCGCTCTTTCAGGATCTCGGCCGCTTTGGCCAGACCGGACAGGGCGTTTCGGCGTCCGGCGCACTCGACCAGAGCGCTTTCAACGCCGCGAACCGTATTGTCGGCAATCCCGCCAATACACCCTGCCTCGAACTGACGCTCGGCGGTTTTTCATTCAAAAGCTCAAGCCGGACCGTCATCGCCACTGCCGGAGCGCTTTGCCCGATCACCATCAAGACTGCAGCCGGGCACACAATCTCTGCCGAACCCTACGCCCCTGTATCGGTAGATCCCGGCGATCTCGTGAGCTTCGGCCAGCCGCCCAAAGGCATGCGCTGCTATCTTGCCGTGCGCGGCGGTTTCAAGGTTGATCCGGTCCTTGGCAGCTTTGCCACCGATACGCTGGCCGTTGTCGGTCCGCAGCCCGTCACGGCCGGTTCAATTCTCTTCCTCAATGTAGAGACGTCCGGCCTCTCCAGTCTTTCGATCGACGAAATCCCGGCTTTCACCCCCCCTCAGCCCGGCGATGTGGTGACACTCGATGTGGTCCTGGGACCGCGCACCGACTGGTTCACACAGAAAGGTCTCGACACACTGACAGGCCAGCTATGGCAGGTAACGCCACAGTCGAACCGTGTCGGCATCCGCCTTTCCGGCGAAATCCCGGTTGAGCGGAAAGATAGTGCGGAATTGCCAAGCGAAGGCACGGCAACAGGCGCCATTCAGATACCGCATAGCGGCCAGCCGGTCCTGTTCCTCGCCGACCATCCATTGACCGGCGGTTATCCGGTTATCGGTGCGGTCGCCGAATATCACCTTGACCTTGCCGGCCAGATCCCGGTCAACGCAAAAATCAAATTCCGGCCCATTGGCCCCTTCGCCGAAATTTCGGCGAACGAGAACACAGAATTCCGAGGAGAACAGCGATGAAGAAAGTCCTGATTGCCAATCGCGGCGAGATCGCGGTGCGCATTATCCGCGCATGCCGCGACTACGGCATCCAGTCGGTCGCCGTCTACGCCGACCCGGATCTGGACGCACTCTTCGTGCGCCTTGCAGATGAGGCTTATGCGCTGGAAGGTGTACGCCCTGCGGAAACTTATCTCGACATTTCCAAGCTGATCGCCATTGCAAAACGCGCTGGCGCCGATGCGGTACACCCCGGTTATGGTTTTCTTTCCGAGCGTGCCGAATTCGCGCAGGCAGTGCTGGATGCGGGCCTGACCTGGATCGGCCCGGACCCCAAGGTCATCGAAGCACTGGGCGACAAGGTGGAAGCACGCCGCATTGCCACCAGTGTCGGTGCGCCGTTGGTTGCAGGCAGCGACGGTCCGGTCTCCTCCTCGGCAGAAGTCATCGCCTTTGCCGAAGAATACGGCCTTCCAGTCGCCATCAAGGCAGCACATGGCGGCGGCGGTCGCGGCCTCAAGGTTGCCTGGAAGATGGAAGAAATCGCCGATCTCTATGAATCTGCCGTCCGCGAGGCAACGGCCGCTTTCGGCCGCGGCGAATGTTTCCTTGAACGTTTTCTCGACCGGCCTCGCCACATTGAAGCACAGGTCATTGCCGACAAGCACGGCAATGTGCTGGTTCTTGGAACGCGCGATTGCTCGCTGCAACGCCGCAACCAGAAACTGATCGAGGAGGCGCCAGCACCGTTCTTGTCTAAAGAGCAGCGCCAGAAGATCCATGAGGCCGCTAAATCGATCTGTGCCGCTGCAGGCTATTCGGGTGCCGGCACTGTCGAGTTCCTGCTTGGCGTCGATGGCACGATTTCCTTCCTTGAGGTCAATACCAGACTTCAGGTGGAGCACCCTGTCACCGAAGAGACCACAGGCATCGATCTGGTTATCGAGCAGTTCCGCATCGCCGAAGGCGAGACCTTACGCGTGCTGGAAACGCCCGAACCACGTGGCCACTCCATGGAATTCCGCATCAACGCCGAAGATCCTGGCCGTGGCTTCCTTCCGACCCCAGGCGAAATCACTCTCTTCGATCCACCATCCGGCCCCGGCATTCGTATGGACAGCGGGGTCGTCAGCGGCTCCTCCATTCCAGGCGTGTTCGACTCGCTGATGGCAAAGCTGATCGTAACTGGTGCCAACCGCGATGAGGTTCTGCGTCGCGCCCGGCGCGCGCTGAAGGAATTCCGCATAGAGGGCGTGGCGACTGTGCTGCCGTTCCACCGCGCAGCCATCGACACCGAAGACTTTATTGGTTCTGACGGCTTCAAGGTGCACACGCGCTGGATCGAGACGGACTTTGCCGCCATGCCAGACGCGATGGAGCGTCCCGAACCGGCAGTTGATCCGTCCATGACCCGCACTTGGCTGGAGATTGACGGCAAGCGCATTTCCGTTGGTTTGCCGAACATCTTGCTGTCAGCTCTCGGCACGGCCGGACGTATCGACACCGCCGCAGCCGAAACGAATGGCCAGAAAAACGACGACGGCGTCGTCGCACCCGTTTCCGGAACTCTTCAATCCTTCAAGGTCGAGGATGGCGCCACGGTTGCCGAAGGCGATCTTCTGGCTGTGATGGAAGCCATGAAGATGGAGACGCAGATCACGGCGCCCCAGGCAGGCAAGGTCCGCCTTCTAGCCAAAGAAGGAGACTATCTGCAGGCAGGTGCAACGCTGCTTCAGGTTCTGAACTGATCATTGTGTTAGCCTGGCCGGTCAGCCAGTCTCCGACAGCGAAAGATAAAATTGCAAGAACATGGCGTGTTGCCCGCAAATGGCGGGTGACACGCTTGCATGGCTGCCATTCACAAAATAATGTTGTCTGACAAGCGATTTCAGGGAAAACATCAATCCTGAATATTGCTGCCCCCACTGCATGTCACATTTATAAGCGGCGAAGCCGGACAACGAGTTATTTAATGCCGTCACAAAAAACCGGTTATCTTTACGCGCTTACCGCCTTCACCATTTTTGCGGCACAGGACGGCATCTCCAAACATCTCGGTAGCGCCTATCCGCCCGTGTTTGTTGCGATGTTGCGATACTGGGCCTTTGCCGTTTTCGTGTTGTTGATGGCGGCAAGATCACCGGGCGGCATCCGCGGCGCTGCCATGGCAAACCGGCCTTGGCTCCAGATCAGCCGTGGTGTTCTGCTGGCAGTGCAGATTGTGTTTTCGATCTTTTCCTTCGCGCTTATCGGGCTGGCACACACTCATGCCATTGTAGCTTCCGCACCGTTGATCGTTGCAGCCCTCTCCGTGCCTTTGCTTGGTGAGCAGGTCGGCTGGCGGCGCTGGTGTGCGATTTTTGTCGGTTTTATCGGCGTTCTCATCATCTTGAAGCCCGATGAGAGCGGTTTTGACAGCACCCTCCTGATCACTTTCATGGCCGCTTTCATGCTGGCTCTCTATGGCGTTCTGACGCGCCTCGGCAGCAAAAGCGACACATCAATGACGAGTTTCTTCTACACCGGTGTCGCCGGTGCTGCCGCGTTGACCTTCGTTGGCCCATTTTACTGGGTCGAACTGGCGCCCTATGACTGGGGATGGATGCTGGCGCTCTGCATAACCGGCATGAGTGGACATTATTGTCTGATCAAGGCGTTCGAGCTGGCAGACGCGGCCTCCGTCCAACCGTTCTCTTACTATCAGCTCGTGCTGGTCTCGATTCTCGGCGTCACGATGTTTGGCGAGGTCTTGAGCGCCAACATGGTCATCGGCGCCGCAATCGTTATCGCTGCCGGCCTGTTCACCATATGGCGCGAGCATGTACTCGCCCGTAAAAAACGACGCGGCGCCTAAACCGCCGCGCCCTTCGCTCTCCCCAGGGACTTTCAAGCCATCGCGGCTTCACAGCGCAACAGCATGCCAAACAGATCCCGTGGCTCATCAGGGTCTGCCAGCAGGTCCAGTTCGGCGTAGAGGCCGGTGGACGGCAGTTTTGAGCGCACGTAACGCAGTGCTGAAAAATCCTCAGTCGCGAAACCGACGCTGTCGAAAAGCGTGATCTGCCCTTCGGAGCCTCGGCCGTCCTTCAACCCGGCAATCACCTGCCAAAGTTCGATAACCGGGTAATCCTGTGGTAGCTGCTGAATTTCACCCTCGATACGGGTCTGCGGCGGATACTCGACGAAAATATCGGATCGCAACAGAATATCCTTGTGCAGTTCCGTTTTACCGGGGCAATCTCCACCAACTGCGTTGATATGAACACCAGGCCCAACCATGTTATCGGTCAGGATCGTCGCATATTGTTTGTCTGCGGTGACCGTCGTGATGATATCGGCGCCTTCGACCGCATCCTCGGCGCTCTCGCAAATCTTGATCGAAAAGCCTTGTCCCTGAAGATTACGGGCGCATTTTTCACTCGCCGTGCGGTCTATGTCGAAAAGGCGCAACTGATCGATGCCCAGAATCGCCTTGAAGGCCCGCGCCTGGAACTCGCTTTGCGCACCATTGCCGATGATGGCCATGGAACGGGCATTCTTGCGAGCAAGATGCTTTGCCGCAACCGCCGAGGTCGCCGCCGTTCGCAATGCAGTCAACAGGGTCATTTCCGTCAGCAGCAGCGGATAACCATTACCGACATCGGAAAGCACGCCAAAAGCAGTCACGGTCTGCCGGCCTTCCCGCATGTTTTTCGGGTGACCATTGACATATTTGAAGCCATAGAGCGTTCCGTCACTCGTCGGCATCAACTCGATCACACCTTCCTTGGAATGAGACGCGATACGCGGCGTTTTATCAAAGCTCTCCCAGCGGATGAAATCTTCCTCGACCACATCGGCGAGTTCACGCAGAAACGTATCGATGCCGACACGCAGCACGAGCTTCATCATGTGGTCGACACTGACGAAGGGCACGATGTTCAGGTTTGGTATTGCGGTCATCTCAAGTCCTCCTGTCAGCCGGCGCGTGTGGGTCGATCCATGACGCGCTTGCCCAGAAGGCTCGCGGCGAGATCCACCATGAGGGTTGCCGTCCGGCCGCGCTCATCCAGAAACGGGTTCAGTTCCACGAGATCGAGACTCCCCACCAATCCGCTGTCATGCAGCATTTCCATGACGAGGTGTGCCTCGCGGAACGTCGCTCCACCCGGCACGGTGGTGCCGACGGCTGGCGCAATCGCGGGATCGAGAAAATCGACATCGAGGCTGACATGCAGCACGCCGTTCGCATCGCGAACCCGCGCCAGAAATTTGCGCAGCAGCACGGCAACGCCATGCTCATCGATGGCGCGCATGTCATTGATCGTAATGCGGCTCTGCTCAAGTGCGGCGTTTTCAGCCGGATCGACGCTTCGAATCCCGATCATGCAAATGTTTTCTTCCAGAACCTTGTTCGGTAGAGGCGGGAAATAGCCATCAAAGCCATCTCGACCGCTGAAATAGGCAACAGGCGTGCCATGCAGATTGCCACTGCGTGTCGTCTCAAGCGTATGATAATCGGTATGCGCATCCAGCCAGAGAACAAAGAAAGGCCGTCCGCTCTCGGCAACGCGACGCGCCATACCCGCGACCGTACCGGCAGAAATCGCATGGTCACCACCGAGAAATATCGGCATGGCATCTGTGCTCTCGCGATAGGCTGCCTCCATCAACGCTTCCGTCCAGGCAACAGTTTCGCTCAGATGGTGGACCGCAGGATTGGGATGGTCAAACGTCTTCATGGGCGCTGGTGCGATGTTGCCCACATCGGCGACCTGATGCCCAAGATCCTCCAGAGCACGGACAAGACCGGCAATGCGGAACGCGCTCGGTCCCATTTCGCATCCCAGTTGTCCCGCCCCGATTTGCAACGGTGCGCCGATAAGCTTGATATCCATGTGGCATTGTTCCCAGTGACGACTGTTACGAGTGAACCATAAAACCGCTGGCAGATTGAATAGATAATATTGGCAAACATATTCAATGCGCATATCACTTTGGAAAATAAACTTATCAAAATGAGCATCATGGACACGTTGGACGAAAAGCTCGTCACTCTTCTCAGACACAATGGCAGGCGCAGTATTTCCGATCTGGCGATTGAAGCCGGCGCATCCCGTGCGACTGTCAGGTCACGGATCGAGAAGATGGAGGCCGAAGGGACGATCATAGGTTACACCGTGATCTTGCGGGCCGATGCGGTGGAAGCGGCTGTGCGCGGCATCATGATGGTGGAAATCGAAGGACATGTCACCGACCGCGTGATTCGGACGTTAGGCGGCTTCCCTGAAATATCCGAGATCCATACGACCAACGGGCGCTGGGACCTGATCGTTGAACTCCACGCCGCCACCCTGAGCGATCTGGATGCAGTCCTGCGACGTATTCGCCTCGTTCCAGGGATCACAGGAAGCGAAACCAGCCTGCTGCTTTCAACCCCGCGCTCCACCCGAGCAAGGCTCTAGGCAAAAGATTGTCCCAAAACTCATTTTTCGACTTGCGCCCTGAAATAAATCATCTATATGACGACCCACCAAACGCAAACGCGCTTCGCGTCTCGGGCTTTTGGGGAATAGTTCAATGGTAGAACAGCGGACTCTGACTCCGTCGATCTTGGTTCGAATCCAGGTTCCCCAGCCAATCACTGAAATTCACCTAATCCTTTGATTTTTAGTCTTGTGAAGGCACCAAACGGCGCCGGTTGTGGTCTTTGCCCTTCGATGTTGAGTGAGACCCTTGACCCTGCGGAGAGCCGCCTCGAGAGAGCGCGAAAAGCAAAGCGGGCAGTTACGTTCAACGGAAGAGTTGTATCACGTTCTCTGTGCTGGCATTTGCGATAGAGAGCGACTGGATCGCAAGTTGCTCTTGTGTTTGCAAGGCCTTGAGCCTCGTCGACGCTTCATTCATGTCTGCATCGACGAGTCGACCGACGCCCCTGTCTATGGCTGCCATCAACTTGGCCGTGAACTCTGTCTGCATATCAATACGCATCGAGAGCGATCCTAGGATTGAAGCCCCGGCGACCACACGCTGAGAGGCAACCTCGATGTAGTCGATATATAGATCGACCGCGCCGGGGTTTTGCTCGATGTCGATGTTGAGAAAGTTCATTGCCGGGATAGGCTCGATACTGACAACGATATTTGAGAATCCGATACTCGTGCCAGGTCCCCATTTTCTGTCGACTGATGGGTCAGATTTCACGATGATGTAGTTCGGGTCGGAAGCGGACACTTCGATGATCGTATTCGGCCATTCAGGGTCGATTAGAGACTTAAGCAGAGTGACCATTTCCTCTGCTGTTTCTACGGTACCTGTATCTTTGCCAAGCAGGTCGTTAATGTAGGTGCGATTGAAGTTATGCGTTGTGGCAGACGCACCATTGACCGAAAAGCGGAAATCAACCTCAACCCCGTCAGCATTATCGCCGTCTATGTGAAGCGTAAACTGCTCGAACCGCAGTGCAATGCCGGATCCCCGATCTCCGTAGTCGTATCGGTTCAAAAGACCACCTGTGCTGACACCAACACTGCTGAGATTGGCGATCTCAACATAGTTGCCGTTGCCGTGAATCTGGCGTGTTGAAATAAGCATCGTAACAGGATCGCGCACGAATTTGTTGGACCCAGGCGGATCCTCCTTTGTGAACCGACCAGAGACAGATGCACCGTGCGGAGAAAGCAAAGAGTTCAACAAGTCTGCGAATTGCTCATTTGTCGAAACAATGCCCCCCCAGCTGGCATTGTAGGCATCCACCGTCGCTTTTGTGATGGTCAAACTCGCCGCCGAATATCCGGGATCGTAAGGTCCAGGCAAATCGTAGAGTTCGCCATAAACGCCGGTAAGTGCCGATGGATCGTATTCCTTATCCAGGATGAGATCGAATTTGATCTCCGCGCCAGGCGTATTAAAGTCCAGTGGTGCTCCATCCGGGAACGACATATTGAAAGACGCATTATCCCCGCTGTCACCGCGCGGATGCATCCATTCGGTCGATGTTTCGGTATGATAGACGGTCGGTGAACCACTCCAGGTGGAAGAACTGCCGAGAGACCTCATCCCACCAAGCGTTTTCACGTCACGCGGGTCAGCTTGCAACAAGCCGCCGCCGGTGGAATTGAAGAGGCTGATCTTGTCGAGGTGAACGTCCATCGTGCCTGTCGACACACCGCTTGACGACCTGACGAACGAAGAAATAACCGATGCCCTGTTCGTCTCGATATCATAAATCTGTTCAATATTCGTGTTTAGCCAGTTCTGGCCATTGAAGCTTGACGACGTCGAGATGCCCTGCACCTGTGCTTTGAGCTGTTCCAGTTCCGTCTGGACTTTAGCTTTGTCGACACCATCCTCCTTGGCAGCAACGAGCTTAGCTTTGAACTGCGCCAGTACATCGATGACGGCGCTCATTCCAGAATATGCGGTGTCAGTCTTTGCTGCACCCAAGCCAAGCGCGTCAGCGACGGCGGACACTGCCATCCGGTCCGCACGCATCGTTGTAGAGATTGACCAGTATGCAGCGTTATCCGCGGCAACATCCACGCGCAAGCCTGACGAAACCACCCGTTGGGCTTCACCTAAATCAGCGGAAATTGCACGCAGAGTTTGGAGCGCAGATATTGCAGCCCCATTCGTTAGAATGGAGGTCATGGTACTCAGCCTTGGTGGGATAAACTCATCATGAGCAGAAAATCACGATGGGATACAACCATTTAGAGCGTTAATGCGCAGTTAACGGAAAACGCGATATCTCTGCAGAACACAACCATTAATAGTTGATTTTGATCTGGGAAAATGCGGATCTAGAGGTCAATTGTCTCGATGTGCACGCACGCGAACGTTCAAGATCAAGGAGAGCAAACGCTCTCCCAAGTTACGTTTTTTGCCCGCTTGGAAAACTACTCTGGCAAACGTGGCGCGCGTTGGGTCTAAATCAACCGAAACGGCAAACCGGAAATCAGCGCTTTCACATAGCGCTTTTTCTGAAAGTGGCCATTCAGTGAAACACGCGGCAACGCCGTGGGCTGGCGCAGGGATTGAGGTGTCAAGACACCCGGTCGCGTGGTGACGGCTGCCGGGAACCCGGCGGCCAGGGTGGCCTTCATCTCGCGGTCGGCTGCAGCGGTCGCCCATCCGTAGGGATAGGAAAACGACCGGGGACGTTGACCGACATAACCTTCAATCCGCGATGTCGACTGGCTGATTTCCTGGTGTAGGCGTTCGTTGCTGACCCGACGCATGTTGACATGTGTCATGGTATGCGCACCTAGATGGGCGAGCGGATCAGAGGAAAGCGCCGCCAATTCCCCCTTGTTCATCACGAGCCGGTCGACGATTGCCATTGGGTCGATACCGTGGTGGCGCGCAGCAAGATCAATGCGGGCAACAGCCTCATCTTCATCCGTGGATGAGACGAACTGCTCAAAACGGATGAAGGCTGCAATCTTCTGTGCGGGAGTGGAGACCGAAACAGTTTCTTCGCCTTGACCAAAATCAAACCGGAAAGACGTGTTGTTCTTCGCCAGCGCCTCGGCCGTCTCCCACCATATGCTGCGGGTACGCTCGACAAAGCCCGGCGTGATGAAAATCGTGTAGGGAACAGCAAATTTGCGGAACACCGGTGCGGCATATTCGGCGTTGTTGCGGTAGCCATCGTCCAACGTGAAGGCGAAGAATTTTCGACCGTCATGCGGCTCCATGGTCAGCTGTGGCAGATCATGCAGGTGCGCCGGCAAGAGGCCGCATTCGAGTGCGGCCTCAATGGCAACGTCCAGAAATTCCGGAGTGATGGACAAGTGAGCATTGGGGGCAAAGCCGGGGGTTTTTTCTGGCGGACGAACATGATGCAATGTGAAGATCACGCCTCTTCCGCCAAGAGAGGGCTGAAGGGATCGCACGCCGGGTAGCGCCGACACTTCAAGTCCCGCGCGAATGGCAAGGTACTTCAACGACCGCTTCATTGTCTTTGATAACAACATGCAGGTTACCGATGCTCTGACCGTATGGAGGGCAAAACCCTCTTTTTCATCACCCGCCACGCAGTCAGCGGCAAGTCGATCAGACCGGGAAGAGGATCCTGGGTCGCAAATGCCGCCCAGCAACGGACTTTACCAAGAGATGGAAACACGGCTGCGACACCGGACTGGCCGCGTCGCTTCAGTGTGAGGGCAGCGACAACATCACGGATGAAATAGGACCACGCGACGCCCTGCCGGGCGCTGGATACGTGTTTGCGGTTATCGCCATTGGCAAGGTGCCACAACATGCTTCCGAGATCGACGCCCGCAGCAGAGCACAAGGCAAACCACGACCAGGGACGCGGGTTTACGTCAAGAAGCTTCAGCGTGTCTGTGCGGCGATCAAGTTTGAACTCAGCTTCCACTAGCCCGCTATGTCCAACCGAGCTTAGAATCTTTCTTGCGGCTTCCACGGCACGCGGTTCGTCCACCACTTCGACATAGGTGCTCGTATACCCAAAATCGACAGGATATTGGCGGGTGCGGCGCGCCGTGAATTCGGCAACCGGTTCACCGTCTTTCCAGAGAGCTGCGTAGGAAAACTGGCTTTCCCCGCCACCAGGTATTAGCTCCTGCACCACCACGTTCTCCGCACCGATCTGCGCGCTTGCATCCGCATAGGCTTGCATCAACTCTGCAGGGGTCTCGGCTCTGATGACCTTGGCCTTGGCAATTGGCGTACCGCCACCGCCCATATTCGGTTTCAGGACCACAGGGAAAACGACATCTGCTTTCTCCAGATGTGCTATCGAAGCCGATTCGTAGGTTTTCGGAATTGCCACTCCAAGGTCCGTGGCACGCTTGTAAAGCAGCGGTTTTTCGCACAACCACTGCAGCGCCGTCCAGTCAGGCAGAACGATCGTATAAAGGGAAGACAAAATCTCGCGGTTTTCCGCAACGAACTTGACCTCACCGTCGCCGGCAGGAACGAGAAGAGAGCCGCGCATATGCGGCCGCTCCGCCAAATCTGACAGGAATTGAAGCGCACCAGCGTCTTCCGCACCTGACCAACGGATGGTTTCGTGCACGAAACGCGACCAGCCGGCCAGGGGAGAATCATGCGTGACGTAAGTGACGCGAACATTCAGGGCACCCAGGCTTCGCGCGAGGGCCAAAGTCCCGTGAGCGCCCCCAACAATAACAACGCCTGGAATAGTCACAGCCTGATCCCCGTCTTATCCAATTCCTTAATGGCAAAAATTGATAAACAAATTGGATAACGCCGACAGGCAACATTCACCCCTTTGAGGTTCAGGCCACGCTCTTTACCGGGCGAGGATCGCCATTGTCGTCGACAGCAACCATGATGAACACGGCTTCCGTCACCTTCTCGCGGGAGTCCTGATAGTGCCGGCGGGTCCACGCCTCGATCTTGAGTGTGATGGAGGTTCGGCCGACCTTCTCGATGCGCGTGTAAACGCACAGGGTATCGCCGATCTTTACGGGCTTCTTGAAGACAATTTCATTGACGGCAACCGTAACTGTGCGTCCGCCCGCAACATCATTAGCGCGGACAAATGCCGCAAGGTCCATCTGGGACATGACCCAGCCGCCAAAAATATCGCCTGCGGGATTGGCGTCTGCGGGCATTGCAAGAGTGCGAAGCGTGAGCTCCATATCGGCGGGTGGCTGCTGATCCATCTGAAAAATCCTTCCGGCTAACCTCCCGGCAAAGCCATTAAAGGACCCGAGAGGATGAGCCAATAGCCGTTTTTTCGTAGCAGCCCTTCCGAAACAGCAAGGAATACCAAGGTCATGGTAAGCTTGGGTTAACCATGATCCGTCAGGATTCCATGAAAAGGCACGGGGGCATACGCATGGCCTATGACTGGACTGGGAACCAAACGACGCAGCAGCGTTATGACCGGATCGTCCTGACGATTGCTGGCGCGCTGCTTTTTACCCTCGCGACAGGGACATTTGCTCTGCGCACACAGATTGAGCCCAAAAGCCCTGTTGCATTTGCAACCGTAGAGCCACTCAATTCGGAAGGCTGGCATTTGAGGCTTTGACGCCACAAGTCATGGCTTCCGATCAATCGGACTGTACTGACGGATCTGCTCCTGCTTCCGATGGTGCAATCAGATCGAGATGCGCGATTGCCGGCGAAAGTACGGCCAGAAATATCTCCGACCGGCCGATATAGATGATCGCGGTCCCCGCCATTTCGTTCAGAACACGGGCAAGTGTGTCCTGTGTCGATTTCTCAAGCCCTTCAAGCAGATCGTCGACAACAAGGAACGAGGGTTTGAGTAAAAGCGCGTTGGCAACGCGGACACTGGCCTGTTCATCCGAATCAAGCCTCTTGTCCCACCGGATGCTTTCGTCGAGACGTGGCACAAGACCCGACAATCCGCAGGCTGTCAGGGCAGCCACGTAGTCTTCATCCGTAAACCGCTGCGGCGCACGTGGATACGCAAGAATCTCCCGTAGCGAGCCGGCCGGCAGATAACCGTGCTGGGCGATGAAAAGCGTGTCCGATTGCTCCGGCATTTCAATTCTGCCCTGCCCCCACGGCCACAGACCCGCCATAGCCGCAAACAGCAAACGCCGATTCACACCCTGCTCACCGTTGATCATCAAACGTTGCCCGGAGCCGATTTCCACATCGGGTTCACGCATCCGGAACCCGCGCTCCAGGCTGTCGCCACCTGCATCACGGCAAATTTCTACGGATTGCAGACGTATGCCTTCGTTTGGCGTGCCGCGTGCAAGGTCGATTGTCAGGCCGTGCTGTTCGACCTTATCCATCTGGATCAGAGCATTGCGGAATATGGAGACGCGCTGCAGGGTCGCTTTCCAGCTTGCGATGGGGCCGAAATTGTCGATGTACCATCGCAGCGCAGTATTGACCTGATTGAAGGCCCCCACCGCCATCATCAAACCACCGAACGTCAGATTTCCGGAGAAATAAACCGGCGCAGCAATCAGGATTGGTGCGACGATGGCAAGCCAGCCATAACCTGATGACACCCATGTGAGGTGCGTCAGCGCCATCGCCAGCCCGCGAATAACGCCCAGCACTGCGTCGATATCAATACCGATCCGTCGGCGTTCGTTTTTCTCGCCACGCGCCAGCGCAATAGCCGTCAGGTTTTCGCTGGCGCGCATCAACGAAAAGCGCAGTTCTGCCTCTTTCGAATAACGCTCCGCATTGAGGCCAACCAGACGATGACCGACAAGATTGCTCAGCAACGAGGCCGACCCGGCATAAAGGATCGCCGCCCAAACCATGTATCCTGGAATAGCGACAAGATTACCGTTAATGTTGATCGCGAAACCGGCCGACAGTGTCCAGAGCACGCCAATAAAGCTGACGAGAAGGATCGTGGCGTTTACCAGACCGATGGAAAGTGCCGTGCTGCTTTCGGCGAGATTGCGAACATCGTCATGTAGTCGCTGATCCGGATTGATGGCAATGGCACCGAAACCCGCCAGCCGCGCCGCCCGTCCCGGCTTCAACCATTGATCCACCATGTCCTTGGCAAGCCCCTCGCGCATTTTCAGCGCGGTCATCTGATTGAGCCAGGTCTGGACGACGTTTAACAAAAGAAGGCAGCCAGCGATGACCGCGAAGACTTCCAGTTGATGGATGAAAGCGGAGAGGTCACGTCTTTCCAGAGCATTGTAAAACGGCGCATTCCACTCATTGAGACGGATTTGCCCGTAGGCCGTCAGCAAAATGATCGACAGCAGGGCGAAGGCGAGAAGAATGAGCCGGTTGCGCACCGGCGATGTCCAGAAAGCATTTCCCATGATCCGCAACTGTGCAGGGAAATCGAGGTCGAAGCCGGACATGCTTGCCATGTCCTTGCGCTGGGCGTCGGTTACCTTGGATACCATTCGATCGATTCCGAAACTTCACAGTTGCAAAGGAGGCAGGTCACAATCCCGACCTTGCGAGGCCAAGCAATAACACGCCGTTCAACCTTGTCCACATCTGCGACAAAAACCTCAAAAAGCCAAAGCACTTCCTTGCGTCCGGCCACTCGCATCCGTCAGCAACAACTCGGGATTGCCCGTCAAAACGTCCTTGCTTTCTTTTCCTGCATTGCACAAAATCCCTGTAATTTCAGAGGGGCGGACAAACCGCATAAGCCGGAAAAACCGGGCAAGGTAGACGATGGCGATCAAAGCAAGCATTTATCATCTGACGCATTACAAATACGACAATCCGGTCCGGCTCGGCCCCCAAATCATAAGACTGAAACCTGCCTCTCACTCCAGAACCCGCGTCATCAGCCATTCGCTTCGGGTTTCTCCTTCCAACCACTTCGTCAATCTTCAACAGGACCCTTACGGCAACTATCTCGCCCGCTTCGTGTTTCCCGACCCGGTCACGGAACTGAAGATCGAGGTTGATCTTGTCGCCGATATGACCGTTTACAACCCGTTCGACTTCTTTGTGGAAGAAACGGCAACCAAATGGCCATTTGACTATCCAGAGACGCTGCAGGACGATCTATCCATCTATACGAAACCCGAACCGACGGGACCGCTGCTGACCGCCCTTCTGAAAACCATCGACCGGTCGCCCGACCAGCCAACAGTGGATATGGTTGTGGGTCTCAACGCCCGCCTCCAGCAGGAAATCGGTTACGTCATCCGTATGGAACCCGGTGTTCAGGAACCGGAAGAAACACTGGCATCCGGCAAGGGATCGTGCCGTGACACAAGCTGGTTGCTTGTACAGATTCTAAGGCACCTCGGTTTTGCAGCCCGTTTCGTCTCCGGCTATCTCATCCAGTTGACGCCTGACCTCAAAGCCCTGGACGGCCCCTCTGGAACCGAGGTGGACTTCACGGACCTGCACGCGTGGGCGGAAGTCTACCTGCCGGGCGCCGGTTGGGTTGGGCTTGACCCGACTTCGGGGCTGCTGACCGGCGAAAGCCATATCCCTCTTGCGGCGACACCCCATTACCGCAACGCTGCTCCCATTTCGGGCGGTTATTTTGGCCAGGCCAACACCGAATTCGCCTTCGATATGCAGGTGCGGCGTATCGCCGAAACACCTCGCATCACCAAGCCTTTTTCCGACGAGAGCTGGGACGAACTCAACGCGCTCGGCGAAGATGTCGACCGGGTTCTGACGGCGCATGATGTCCGTCTGACCATGGGCGGTGAGCCCACCTTCGTTTCGATCGATGATTTCGAATCAGAAGAATGGAACACAGGCGCTGTCGGACCAACCAAGCGCGATAAGGCTGACACCCTCATTCGCCGCCTGCGCGAGCGTTTCGCGCCGGGCGGCTTTCTGCATTACGGGCAAGGGAAATGGTATCCAGGCGAAAGCCTGCCACGTTGGACATTCTCGCTTTACTGGAGAAAGGACGGATTGCCTGTTTGGCAAAACCCCTCCCTGATAGCGCAGGAGGGTGTGCAGACCGACGTAACAGAGAAAGACGCCAACCGATTGCTCAGCGCGATTGCCACGGAACTCAACATCGAGCCTGATATGGTAATGCCCGCCTTTGAAGACCCTGGCGAATGGATTTTAAAGGAAGCCAACCTTCCCGAAAATGTCGATCCCGCCAATTCCAAGCTGAAGGACCCTGAAGAGCGAAGCCGTCTGGCCAAGGTATTCGACCGCGGTTTGACACAACCGACGGGGTATATCTTGCCGGTGCAGGTATGGAACAGCCGCGCCAACGGACACCGCTGGGTCAGCGAAAAATGGCGCACGCGGCGCGGACGTATTTTCCTTGTGCCGGGAGACAGCCCGGTCGGTTACCGCTTGCCACTCAATTCCCTGCCGTGGATCACACCCTCGCAATATCCCTATATAAACCCGCTCGATCCGAGTGTGGAACGCCAGCCGCTGCCGGATTTCCGAGGCGAAAAGGGACATGCACAACAGGCCGCGCATTTTCAGCCGTTTGAGACAAGCAGCCAGCCAACCCAACGCTCTCAGGAAGCCGAAATTGCAGGACATATCCGTACTGCCATCTCCGTCGAACCCAAGGACGGACGACTTTGCGTGTTCATGCCTCCAACAGTCACACTCGAGGAATATCTGGACCTGATCGCCTCGACAGAACGCGCGGCCGCAAGCCTTGGACTTCAGGTCCATATCGAAGGTTACGCTCCACCGCATGACGAGCGACTGAATGTCATTCGGGTTGCCCCCGATCCGGGCGTTATCGAGGTCAACATTCATCCGGCCTCGAGCTGGAAAGACTGCGTCGATATCACCACGACAATTTACGATGAGGCACGACAATCCCGGCTTGGTGCTGACAAATTCATGATCGATGGTCGTCACACCGGAACCGGCGGCGGCAACCACGTCGTTGTTGGCGGTGCCAATCCGAATGACAGCCCGTTCCTGCGCCGTCCCGATCTCTTGAAGAGTCTTGTCCTGCATTGGCAGCGCCACCCGTCTCTTTCCTATCTGTTCTCGGGCCTGTTCATCGGTCCGACAAGTCAGGCGCCGCGCATTGACGAGGCCCGTCACGACAGCCTGTACGAGCTGGAAATCGCCCTGGCTCAGGTTCCGTCACCCGGAGAAGGCATTCCGCCTCTGCCGTGGCTGGTCGACCGCCTATTCCGCAATCTTCTCGTTGATGTCACCGGCAACACGCATCGCGCCGAAATCTGCATCGACAAGATGTTCTCGCCGGATGGACCGACCGGGCGTCTTGGCCTGGTGGAATTCCGTGGTTTTGAAATGCCGCCGAATGCGCGCATGTCTCTGGCACAACAATTGTTGGTCCGTTCACTGATCGCGCGCTTCTGGAAAAACCCGGCCAGCGGCAAATTCGTGCGCTGGGGCACGTCGCTCGCCGATCGCTTCATGCTGCCACATTACATCTGGGCAGACTTTCTCGACGTTCTGACAGATCTGCGGACCAATGGCTTCGATCTGAAACCGGAATGGTTCGTTGCCCAGCAGGAGTTCCGTTTTCCGTTCTTCGGCGAGGTGGAATACGAAGGAGCAAAGCTGGAGTTGCGACAGGCCCTGGAACCCTGGCACGTCATGGGTGAGCAGGGCGCAATCGGCGGAACGGTCCGATATGTCGATTCCTCCGTTGAGCGTTTGCAGGTTCGTCTGGAGACCTCCAATCCTTCCCGTTACACCGTTGCCTGCAACGGTCGCGCCGTTCCATTGACGCAAACGGAAAACTCAGGCGTTGCGGTGGCCGGCGTCAGGTTCAAGGCATGGCAGCCTGCGTCCGGTTTGCATCCTGTCCTCCCCGTGAATTCACCCTTGACCTTTGACATTTATGATACATGGTCAAGACGATCGATCGGTGGATGTATCTATCATGTTGCTCATCCGGGCGGGCGCAACTATGAGACATTTCCCGTCAACGGTAACGAAGCCGAAGCGCGGCGTCTCGCCCGCTTCGAACCTTGGGGACACACGGCCGGCCAGTATCCCCTGATGCCGGAAACCGCGTCTCCGGAGTTTCCGCTGACACTCGATCTGCGCCGCCCTTACGGAGTATAAAGTGGCCAAAGCCCCGGCAACGGCAACGGAAAGCAAGACGGAAACGGACTCGCGGCCACGCGGGTTCGACTATGCCGCCCTGCCCGGCATTGCCGATGAAATGCTGGGAACGGACGGCAACGTCAGACCGGTCTGGCGGCATCTACTGGACGCCATTTCACGCATGTCGGAACGGGAACTGCACGAGCGTTTTGCCCGTACCGACCGATATCTGCGTGACGCAGGTGTATTTTACCGCGATTACGGCAAAGGCAGCAGCGAGCGAAACTGGCCGATCTCACACATTCCGGTCCTGATCGACGAGAAGGAATGGGCAACCCTGTCCGAGGGACTGACGCAGCGCGCCAATCTCCTCGAAGAAATCGTCGCAGATTTTTATGGCGCCAACCGGCTGGTCAAGGAAGGTCACATTCCACCGGCGCTGGTCGCATCCAATCCGGAATATCTGCGACCGATGGTCGGCATCAAACCGGCAAGCGGCCATTATCTGCATTTCTGCTCCTTCGAGATTGGCCGCGGCCCCGATGGAAACTGGTGGGTGCTGGCTGATCGCACACAGGCGCCTTCCGGCGCTGGATTTGCGCTGGAGAATCGTGTGGCGACGACGCGTGCGTTCTCCGATATCTACGCGGAAACCCACGTTCATCGTCTCGCATCCTTCTTCGGTGCATTTCGCGATACTTTACAATCGCATCGGCAGCATCCCGATGACCGGATCGCGGTTCTGACACCCGGCCCGGCGAACGAAACCTATTTCGAACACGCCTATATTGCCCGTTATCTAGGCTTCATGCTCTTGGAAGGCGAAGATCTTACCGTCGTCAACGGGAGGGTGATGGTCAGGACCGTTGCCGGGTTGAAACCCGTTGGTGTGTTGTGGCGTCGTCTCGATGCATCTTATGCAGACCCACTTGAACTGAACCAGCAATCGCATATCGGCACGCCGGGAATGGTTCAGGCCCTTCGAAATGAAGCGCTGACTATCGTTAATGCGCTGGGCACCGGCATTCTGGAAACACGTGCACTCCTCGCCTTCATGCCAGGGGTTTGCCGCCATCTTCTGGGCGAAGACCTGAAGCTGCCTTCGATCGCCACGTGGTGGTGCGGACAGGCGTCGGAACGCCAGCACGTTGCAGGCAACATCGAACGCATGGTGATTGGCCCTGCCTATTCCCGGCTGCCGTTCTTTGATGATAACGGGCAATCCGTGCTGGGCTCGTCTTTGCGCGAAACCGCGAAGGAATCGATCAGCGACTGGCTCGCCGCCGATGGTCACAGGCTCGTCGGTCAGGAGGTGGTAACGCTTTCGACCACTCCGGCCTACGTCGATAACCAGCTTGTGCCGCGGCCGATGAGCCTTCGCGTTTTTGCCGCCCGCACGCAAGACGGCTGGCAGATCATGCCGGGCGGTTTTGCGCGGATCGGCAGCAGCCACGATGTCTCGGCCATAGCCATGCAATCAGGGGGCAGCGCCGCAGACGTCTGGATCGTCAGCGAAAAGCCTGTTGAGCGAACCACGCTTCTTCCGGCGGAGGAAAGTTTCACGCGCAACATGCCTGGCAGCCTGCCAAGCAGGGCGGCAGACAACCTTTTCTGGCTTGGCCGGTACATCGAACGCTCTGAAGGAGCACTGCGTATCCTCCGCGCATGGCACGGGCGATATGCAGAGTCCGCCGATCCAAAACAGCCACTTCTTGCGCATGTCGTCCGGTACCTCGAAACGCTCGATATCGAGATGAGCGACGCCGTTCCCGCAAGCCTCCTGAACAACATCAACAGCGCGCTTTATTCAGCCAGCAATATCCGCGACCGGTTTTCACCTGATGGCTGGCTCGCACTGAACGATCTTGCCAAGACGGCTCGCCGCTTCCATGCCAAGGTCGCGCCTGGTGACGACGCCACACATGCAATGACCATTCTGTTGCGCAAGCTCGCCGGCTTTGCAGGTCTTGTGCATGAAAACATGTACCGGTTTACCGGATGGCGCTTCCTGTCGATCGGTCGATATCTTGAACGTGGACTGCACATGACGCGGCTTCTCGGTCACATGACCGGCCCCGATGCCCCGGATGGCGCCTACGACATGCTGCTCGAAATCGGCGACAGCGTCATGACCCATCGCCGCCGCTACAATGTCAGCACTGCAGGTTTGACGGTAACCGATCTTCTGGCGCTCGATCCGCTCAATCCGCGTTCGATCCTCTTTCAGTTGAATGAGATCCGCACCGAGGTCGAACAGTTGCCGAATGCCTTCGTTAATGGCCAGATGTCACCGTTCTATCGCGAGGCGATGCGGCTTCATTCCGGCCTCGCCGTCATGACGCCGGAGGGCATGAACACCGCGATCTATCGTCAACTCGAAAAAGATCTGGAGCATCTCTCCGATGTTCTGGCGCGCACCTATCTCGGATAAGCCGATGCTCTACGATCTTTCCTTGCACATGGGCTACTCCTACGACGCGATGGCGCACGGCGGACGCCATGTCATTCGCGTGCTGCCGCTTTCTATCCCGGGCCGGCAGCGGCTGGTCGCAGGATCGATCACGATTTCGCCGACACCGGACGAACGGACGGTTTTTGAGGATTTTTTCCGCCAACCGGCAACATCCGTGCATGTCAGAGCCCCGCATGAAAAGCTGGATATCCGCATGCAGGCTCGCGTTATGGTCGAGTCGCCTGCAATGACAGCGGATTTATCCCCACAACTATCGCGGCTGCCGCACGAACTTGCCAATGTCTGGTCAGTGGACTTCCAGTCCCCGCACCACTTCATTGGCACAAGCCCCCGGATCGGGGTCGACGCCGCAATTACTGCCTACGCCAAGGAATTGGTCAAACCCGGCATGACGATCCGGGAAATCGCCTTTGCCATGTGCAAGCGCATTCACAAGGACTTCACCTACGATGGTGAGGCAACAACTGTCGACACCACACCGTCAGAAGCCTTCAAGCTCAAGCGCGGTGTGTGTCAGGATTTTTCCCATATCATGATCCTGGCGCTTCGCAGCCTTGGCATACCGGCAGGTTACGTCAGTGGATTTCTGCGCACCATACCGCCGCCGGGCAAGGAACGGCTGGAGGGTGCGGACGCCATGCATGCCTGGGTCCGCATCTGGTGTGGAGATGCGACAGGTTACATCGAGCTTGACCCGACCAATGACATTGTCGCCGGAAGCGACCATATCGTCGTTGGTTACGGGCGCGACTATTCCGACGTTGCTCCTGTTATTGGCGTACTCAAAGGTTACGGAAACCAGCAGGCAAAACAGGCCGTCGACGTGATCCCGGTTCAGAATTGAGACGGCTGGATTTACTGGTGTAATACAGAGAGAATTCCTGCCGAATACTTCGAAAACTGACCCGATTTGATCACTCTGTAAAATTGTATGTTTCCGATTAGCGGTTTCTACATCGCTTGGGAGTTAGCTGCGCTCAATAGACCACTCAACTTGTGAGCGCGCCATGCCCCTGCCGTCAGTGACATCCCTGAAGCGCCGTTTTCTTGCCGATACGGCAGGCAACTTCGGCATCATGACGGCAATCTTGCTGCCTGTGCTTCTTGGTGTTGCAGGCGCAGGCATGGAACTCGCGAACGTCATGCAGGTGAAGGCAGATATTCAGAATACCGCCGATGCCGGAGCGCTGGCCGCCGTGACACAAGCGCGCCTGCGCGAGGGTGATATGGCCGATGAAGACATCAAGAAATTGGCCAAAGATTTTATCGTAGGCCAAATGGAAAATGATCTCACAGACGCGGAGAAAAAAGAGCTCGATAAAAACACGGTTGCGACCGTTTCCACAACTGACGGAACTCGCGGAAAAACCTATACCGTAACCACCACCATCACCCGTCAGATAAAGCTCAATCCGCTTCTCGGTTTTCTGGGTGCCAGCACGCTGAATGTTTCCGCCACAGGGACAGCGCAGGCGAGTGTGAATAAAGGCGCACCGATCTCCATGTATCTGGTTCTCGACCGTTCCGGCTCGATGTCGTTCAAGACCGATACGATCAATACCGCCAAAAAGTCATGCGCAAACTATACCGCGAGCAACTGGGGCCAGTCAGAAGCAAAGGCCACGTCCAGCCCCTGCTACGTCAACAAAATGGAATCCTTGAAAACGGCCGTGTCGTTCCTGGTGAGCGTCCTTAACAAGGCCGACCCCACATACACGGCCAACGGTTCCGAACTCGTAAGGACAGGTGCGATCGCCTACGAAGCCAGCCCATTTGCGGCCCAGTCAATGTCGTGGGGAACAAGCAGCGTCAACACCTATGTCGGCAAGATCCCTCAGTATCCAACAGGCGGTACCGACGCGACAAAGGCACTCACAACCGCCTATGATGCACTGAAAAAGTCCAATACCGCAGAGGCAAAACAGCATCAAGACAAGGGTAATGAGTCCTTCGAGCGCTACATCGTTCTTATGACGGACGGAGAGATGACGGGAAGCAGCGCAAGCTGGAACTACAGCATCGACCAGTCAGTTCGCAACACGTGCGACACCGCAAAGAAAGACGGGATCAAGATCTTCACCGTCGCCTTCATGGCACCTGACAAGGGCAAGTCACTCCTGCAATATTGCGCATCCAGCGCAGACAATTATTACGCCCCCGAAGACATGGACGGGATCGTGACGGCATTCGGCGAGATCGCTCGTAAGGCAGCCGGAAATATCGCAACGCTGACAAACTGATCAGCCGGCAAAGGCACACAGCAACCACGGAAACCCGTTCGTTTCCGTGGTTTTTCTTTGCCTTCTCCCTGTTTGGTCGGGTGACAGCCGGGGCGGCCCGTGGCATAGGGTTGCGCAAAGTTTATAGGCCAAGTCATGATCCGTATCGAAAACATCAGCAAGTCGAATAGCCACCGCATCCTCTATATCGAGGCGTCCGCCGCTCTCAACAAGGGTGAAAAGACCGGCCTCGTCGGACCGAATGGTGCCGGCAAAACCACCCTGTTCCGAATGATCACGGGCGAAGAACAGCCGGATGAAGGCCAGGTGGTTGTCGAAAAGGGCATGACCGTCGGTTACTTCAATCAGGACGTCGGTGAGATGTCTGGCCGCTCTGCGGTGGCCGAGGTGATGGAGGGTGCTGGCCCCATCAGCGAGGTTGCCGCCGAGTTGCGGGAACTGGAAGCGGCCATGTCCGATCCAGACCGGATGGATGAAATGGACGCGATCATCGAGCGTTACGGCGAAGTGCAGGCCCGCTACGAGGAACTCGACGGTTACGCCCTTGAGGGCCGTGCCCGCGAAGTTCTGGACGGATTGAGCTTCAGCCAGGAAATGATGGACGGCGACGTCGCCAAGCTCTCTGGTGGCTGGAAGATGCGTGTCGCCCTGGCACGCATTCTTCTGATGCGCCCCGACGTCATGCTGCTTGACGAACCATCCAACCATCTGGATCTCGAAAGCCTGATCTGGCTGGAAAATTTCCTGCGCAACTACGACGGCGCTTTGCTGATGACCTCCCATGACCGGGAGTTCATGAACCGCATCGTCAACAAGATCATCGAAATCGACGCTGGCTCGCTGACGAGCTATTCGGGTGACTACGGCTTCTACGAACAACAGCGCGCTCAGAACGAAAAGCAGCAACAGGCCCAGTTCGAGCGTCAGCAGGCAATGCTTGCCAAGGAAATCAAGTTCATCGAGCGTTTCAAGGCCCGGGCGTCGCATGCGGCTCAGGTGCAGAGTCGTGTCAAGAAACTCGAGAAAATTGACCGTGTCGAACCACCGAAGCGACGCCAGACCGTGGCGTTCGAATTCGCCCCCGCACCGCGTTCGGGTGAAGATGTCGTGGCATTGAAAAAGGTCAACAAGGCTTACGGCAGCCGAACCATCTACGACGGACTGGACTTCATGGTCCGGCGCAAGGAGCGCTGGTGCATCATGGGTGTCAACGGAGCCGGCAAATCCACATTGCTCAAACTTGTCACCGGCACGGCAGCACCGGATACGGGTGTCGTGACACTCGGCGCCAGCGTAAAGCTTGGTTATTTCGCACAGCACGCCATGGACGTTCTGGAAGGCGACGCCACCATTCTCGAATGGCTGGAAGAACGCTTCCCGAAAGCCGGTCAGGCACCGTTGCGTGCTCTTGCCGGTTGTTTCGGCTTTTCCGGCGATGACGTGGAGAAACGCTGCCGGGTGCTATCGGGTGGTGAAAAAGCACGACTCGTCATGGCGGCCATGCTGTTCGACCCACCCAATTTCCTGGTCCTCGACGAACCAACAAACCACCTTGATCTCGACACCAAGGAAATGCTGATCAAGGCGCTGTCGGAATACGAGGGCACGATGCTGTTCGTCTCGCACGACCGACATTTCCTCGCTGCCCTTTCCAATCGCGTACTGGAACTGACGCCTGACGGTATCCATCAGTACGGTGGAGGCTATACGGAATATGTTGAACGCAGCGGCCATGAAGCCCCTGGCTTGAGAAGCTGATCTCTGACGAAAAATCATTACGGAGCGTCAGTGGCAACCGTTGACGCTCCACCAAGACATGCTAGGTTCTATCGCACCGCAGCATTCCGCGTTTTGCATCATATTTTATATTTTATTTCGATTTATTTTCATGACCAGCTTGTTCAAGGGAATGAACAATGCAATTGCGACAGCTTCTCCTCACGCCTGACCCATCGACAAAGCGTCTCGTATGGGTCGATAATGCCAAGGCGGCATTGATCGTTCTGGTGGTCATCGGCCATTTTGGCGCGCTGGCTGGCCCATTAAAAACAATCATATACGCTTTCCATCTGCCTGCGTTTCTGTTCCTCACAGGGTTCATGCTTTCGGCAGATCTCGGAAAAACCTCTCTCGTCGACTTTCTACAAAAATATATTTTTCCTTACGCACGGCTCTATCTCTTCATGAGCGCGATATCGATTGCGTTCTGGTGGCTGGTTAAAATCCACTCTCCTGAGCGTCTTGATCTGATTGTTTCGGCGATTGGGCAATCTCTCTATGGCACTCAAACCGCCACGAACCGCTTCCTGCACGACAACGGCCCATTGTGGTATCTGCCGTTCCTGGTTTCGTCCCTTCTACTGCTTTATAGCGTCGCCAGACTACCATTGCTGCTTCAAGCAGGAGCAATCATTGGCGCCTATATTTTCACGACACAATATGAAGGCCCGCGTTTGCTCTGGGCATTGGATGCGGCCGGTGTCGGCCTGATCTTTATCGCTCTCGGCCAGGCTTTCAAAAGGAGCCTGACTGGCAGAGTGGGCGACCTCAGCTTTATACCATGGATGCTGCCGGTCTCGATTGTCATTTCGAGCGTTGGCCTCGTTCTCGTCGCCTACATCAATGGACGCACGAACATCAACATCATGTCTTTCGGCAACAACGCGGTCACATATCTGATCGCCGCCATTTTCGGCACGATTTCCGTCTCTGGCCTATGCCTTTTGGTGCCGCAGACCCGACTGGCCAACCTGCTTTCAACCCACTCGCTGTTGATTTTCTGTATTCATATCTACGCCGTGAAGAGTTTGAGGGGCTTCCTCGGAGGCATGACCACGCTGGAAAAACAAGCGCTCGTCTTCGCGCTCGGGCTGTCGATCGCCATTGGCTGCGCACTCATTTCCATCGTCGTGACGCCCTGGCTCGACCGGTACGTGCTGTTGCGTGGAAAGCGAAAATCTCGTCTTCAACCCTCCGTCAAGACGAGATCGGCAAGTACACCATAGTGGTTCGAACCGGCAGGACCGACCTGTTGCAGGGCCCTGAACCGCATCGGCGCACGAACATAGACGTGATCTATGGCGATACCATATGCCCCCGCTCTCACCGGCCAGGTTGCCGCTTCCCACAACACCTTGTGGAGACCCGACGTGCGCAGCAGGGTCTGCATGTCCGGTGCCATAGACGAGGCATTGAAATCGCCTGTCAGTACGACGGGGCCCTGCAGATTTGCAATCAGCCTGGCCAACCTCATGGCTTCCCTGCGATGAAATTCGTCGTAATAGGGCTTACTGAGATGCGCTGCGACAAGGTTTACACGCTTGCCGTTGACGGACACGGCCGCCGTCACAAGCCGGTTCTTCCACAAAGCGCTGAGATTGCCAAAGTTACCATCCATCAACGGGTATTTGGAAAGCAGCATGAGATCGCAAACGCTCTGCGGTGAAGCGCAGCCGAGGCGATAAGGATAGATCGTCTTCAACGCCTCGAGATGAGGACGAAGCGGATGCGCCTCCATGACAGCCACAACATCTGCTCCGGAATTGCGAACAATATCGGCAATCTCCTGACCTTTTGGATTCCCGAAGAGGATGTTGAACGAAAGAACGCGGAGAAGGATGCCGTTTGCAGCCTGCTCTTCCGTTACTGGCGGCATTGTCGAAGCGCGCATCAATGCGAAGGAGTGACCAATCAGAACACAGGAGGCAAACAGCATGAACCAGGCGTAAAGACTGCGTGTTTTTATGGCGACGAGCACCAGCGCGACGAGAGCACATGCAACGGAGAAATGCAGTTGCAGGCTGTAGAATAAGGACAGGAAATCGGCGCCATCGAAAAATCTGGAATAGAGGGTTGCCAGCGCCAGAGTCAAAAGCGTTGCGACAACGTAAAAAAAGGCGATGCGCATAAAATCCCTTATCAAAATCGCAGTATAAAAATCTGTTTAAGTTTCAGCCCGTCCTCGGCGTAAAATCAGCCGTGCTTATCGCCGCAACCAGCGACGGCGATATGACATCCGCAAAAATCGCCACATATTGTGCCGCACCTAGAAAATCGCTTTCTCCCGTTGCACTGCCGGGGAAGATTTTCAAGGATGTCATGCCGTCGAATCGTGCGGGCGTCGAACCTGCACTGACGCCGTCCAGAAACAGTGAAACCTTTGATCCGTCAAAGCTAAGGGCGACTGTAAACGGTCCTTCCCCTTTCGATGCAATGTTTTTCCTCACGGGTTTTTGATGACCCCGCGCGACCAGATTCCCACCTTCGATGACAAGAAGCGGACCCGCACTTTGGCCCTCCCCTTCCAACAAGACCTGCGAGCGACCCGGCTCAAGCTGTGCCAACCTGATGACAATGGAGAATGGCTTCTGCAGCGAGACAGGGCAAAAAAAACCGCTGCCGCCTGCAACAAAACGTCGGAATGCATAGGTCCCGAAATGTTTGGTAAAACCGATGACATCGGGGGCAAGGCCAGCCTGCTTCAGATTTACGTTTCCGGCCATATCAAGCAATGAGCCGGTGCGAAAATCATAGAGATTGGAAAGCTTGTTTTGGTCCGGCAAACGCGAGAATGGCACCCTCACATCTGTGTTGACACGCGCCTGTTGCAGCGCAGACAGAAGAAGACGTCCTTCGGTCAGAACCCCATCACGGTTGGCGTGGGTGCCATCGAAAGGCTTGATCGGCAGGTTTTTTGCCTCGCCCTCCCCCCAGTCGTTTATCGTGTCCACGAACCAGCAATATTTCTTGCGCCATGCGACACCATTTGCCGATGACAGAAAGGTCAGTGCCGCCTCATTCTGCTTCATCACCTGTTGCAGCGTCATCGCGCAGGACACAATGACCGGAAAATCGTCGGGAACACCTTTCAATCGACTGCGCAGAAGGTCGACATAGTCGTCTATATCCGTCGCGTAACGGGTTGCCCGATCCGTGACCTGCGCAAGATCCGATACATTGACGTCCGGACGCGCCGACATGTGAATGGCGGCAATCGGCTCGACGGCGTAACCGGCAGAACGCAATGCCGCCTGTGCCGAATTCCAGCGCCTTATCGCCACCGCCAGAAGATTGCCACGACCGGCACCAGCCGGCTTCCATTCGTCCATGAGAAAGCCGCTACCGCCTTTTCCAACAGCCACGCCGACGATAACATCAAGGTCGGTACGCGCAGCAGCCAAGCCGTTGAGAAAGTTGAGGGAAGGCCCGACGGATTCCTTCCCGAACAATGCGTTTCTGTCGCCCGCATCCAATATGCCGCCATCGATCTGTAGAAGCTTGCCGTTTTGCGTGAACTGCATAACACGCGAGGAAAAGACATCTTGCGGCTGCCGCTCTGCCCAACCGATCGAATGCGAATTACCGGTGAACAGAACAAGCCCAGCTTTGCGTGTCAGCGGCGCTTGACCGTGAGCCCGCGTCGCGAAGCCCGCAAGCGAAAGGGCAAGAAAATCTCTTCTTTGAAAAAACATCAAAAAATCCCTGGTGAGGGGTCATCAACCGACAGACATGCTGCCCTGAAACAGATCTCCGTCACAATGAATATTTGCAGGCGCAGTCATAATCGTGATAGGTATTGATGGCTTTAATCTGACTAATTCTTCAAATTTCATTTCTTTCAAATATCTATTTTTCTAATATTTTTAAGGACATGCATGCAATTTATAAATAATCTCAGGGGCATTGCCATCCTGCTCATCGTTTTTACGCATGCAATATCCGCGGTCCCGCAACCCGGAGATATCGGATCATTCCTCGACTATGTATTCGGCAGCGGAACTGTCATTTTCATGTTCATCTCCGGCTACCTGTTTTCATCGACGCTGGATGGTTTTGATTATCTGCCCTACCTCAAGAACAAGTTTCTTTCGGTGGTCTTGCCCTATCTCATCATCACCTGCCCAGCGGTGCTGATGTATGCACTGGCGTTGAAAACGAGCCACGCCTGGATCGACATGGACTGGTTTGTAAACGACCTCAATCCGTTCGAACGATATGTATTCATGACGGTGACAGGCGCAGCCCTTGGCCCGTTGTGGTTCATCCCCATGGTCATTTTGTACTTCATTGCAGCACCCGCTTTCAAAGCCGTTGCAAGATCAAACCTGCTCATTCCTTTGTTGCTGGCAACGCTTGTCGCCGCCATCATGATCGGGCGCCCTGACAACAACAACAACCCGTTTCAATCTTTCGTTTTTTATCTGCCGCCTTATCTCCTTGGCATTGCAGCCCATGTGCATATCGGCTCGATCATGCGGCTGAAGCCTGCCAGCCTGTTGCTGCTTCTCGGTTACCTTGCGCTCTATGCCATTAGCTACTTCGTCGTTTACACCGAAACCTTCAGGCCGGATTCGACGATCACCATGGTCCTCTATCTCCCGCTCGTCATCATCATGACGGCGTTTTGTGCGCACTATCTCGACAAAAGAAATGTCTGGATAGACATGTTCGCCCGCCTGAGCTTCTTCATCTTTTTCATTCACGGATATTTTTCAGGCATGGAGCGCATGACACTCCGCAGACTGGGCTTTGTTGAAGCGATCGAAAATCCAGGTCTGGAAATCGTCGTCATCGTCGCGACGTTCCTCATGATTATCGTCATGAGCCTCTCTGCCTACATCGTTTTGAAATTCATGTTGCGTGACAAGAGCCGACATCTGATCGGCGGCTGATTTTACGAATTATTTTAAGGGTTTATATTTCTATGTCTGAGGCACGACAGCTATTTTTCACTGATCTAGGCCGCTTCGGAACCGCACCGGCCATCATTGTCGCAGAGACCGGGGAAACCATCAGCTACCTGGATCTGCAGGAACGCGTTGAGGCGCGCAAAACGGAACTCGGCATTGAAAGAAAGCTGATTTTTATCGAAGCACATAACGATGTCGGATCGACCGTCGACTATCTCGCCTCCCTGCAGGGCGGGCATGTTGTCTATCTCCTTGAAAATCTGTCTTCGCCCAAAAGCCAGGAACTGGTCGATCTTTACCAGCCGAATGCGGTCATTGACGGCAACCGCAAAATCACCGTGTTGAACACAGGCGTAAAACACCTGCATCCCGATCTGGCTCTGCTGCTTTCGACATCCGGATCGACCGGTTCGCCGAAATTCGTCAAGCTGTCGGCAAAAAACATCGACTCCAATGCCCGTTCCATTGTCGAATATCTGGAGCTGTCTTCAAGCGAGCGCGCGTTCCAGCATCTCAAGCCGTTCTACTCCTACGGTCTTTCCATCATAAACTCGCACGTTGCCTGCGGCGGCACGCTGGTGCTTACCCAGCATGCAATCATGGAAGATGCCTTCTGGCATGAGTTCGACGCCTTTCAGGCAACCAGTTTCGCAGGTGTGCCCTACACGTTTGAAACACTTCGCCACAGCGGTTTCCACATCGAAAAACACTCGTCGCTACGCTACGCGACGCAAGCGGGCGGCAAGCTGGAGTCGGGGATCGTCCAGGAGTTTGCATCGCTTTTTGCAGCAAACGGCCGACGCTTTTACGTCATGTACGGACAGACCGAGGCGGCACCGCGCATTTCCTACCTGCCACCGAAACTGGCGCAGGAATTTCCGGCATCGATCGGCAAGGCCATTCCAGGCGGCAGGCTTTATCTGATCGACGAAGAGGGTAACGAAATCAGCCATACGGACCAGGAGGGCGAGCTGGCCTACGAAGGTCCAAACGTCATGCTCGGCTACGCAACCAATCCTTCGGAACTCGTAAGCGATGAGACACCGCCTCGCCTCAAGACCGGTGATCTCGCCGTCATCCGCGATCATGGACTGTTCTTTATCGTCGGACGCGCCTCGCGTTTCGTGAAGCCGTTCGGCGTTCGCGTCAATCTGGATGAGGTACAGAGTTTTCTCAAACGGATTTACCAGGGTGTTTGCGCCGTCGCTGGCGACGATCGCCACATCATCATCGCCGTCGAGGGACCTTCACAAATCGCTGCAGCAGTGGATATCGGTGCTCTGACTGAGCGTTTCAGCCTGCCGGCGCATATCTTCAAGGCAAGGACCTATGAAAAGCTGCCGGTCTTTTCCAGCGGCAAATATGACTTTCGCCGCATTCTGGAGGAGGCCAACGCCCCTGAAAAAGAAGAGCCAAGCACATTGGTGCAGCGCATCTTCGGCGGCATCAAGGACATACTCGGTCTCAACCAGCCATCCTGGGAGTCGGTTACCGACCTCTACAAGACGTTGCTGCCGAAGAGTGAAATCACGCCGGACAAGCGCTTCACCGATCTGGCCGTGGACTCTCTCGCCTTCGTGGCACTGGCCATCGAGATGGAGGAGCTCTTTGGTGGCGAACTGCCGGAAGACTGGCAGGAGATGACGATCGGTGAGCTTGAAAAAGCCTATGCCGCCCGCGTCGTCGAACTGGAAAACATCTGATCGCCAGCGTGGATTACCGACCGGAGCTTTTGTTGGTCGGTCAGAACCTTAGGTTTCGCGACTAGGCCGCAGGCGCACCGATGAATTTGCCTGGGTTCATGATGTTTTTCGGGTCGAGGGATTGCTTTGTCATCAGCATCAGATCGTGATCGACCGCATCGCGATAGTGAAGGATTGCGTCGCGTTTGACGCGGCCAAGCCCATGCTCCGCGGAAATCGTGCCGTCGAAACGATGGACGATATCGTGGATGAGCCCGGTAATTTCTTCTTCACGGGCGTGGAAGGCATCACCATCAGTGCCTTGCGGCTGGACGATGCCGAAGTGGATGTTGCCATCTCCCATATGTCCGAAGGCGACCACGCGAACGCCTTCACACGCCTGTTCGGCAACCACGATCGACTCCTGCAGGAAGGTGGGGATCGCCGATAGTGGGACTGCGATGTCACAATGGATCGACGCCCCTTCGAGCACGTCGGCTTCCGCCAGGCCTTCGCGGATCGCCCAGAACGCCCGGCTTTGTTCCACCGAGGCCGCGAGCACAGCATCTGTTACAAGATCGGCCTCAAACGCTTGCTGCAGCGTATCCTCCATCGTTTCGCGCAAAGCATAACCGCTATCGCCGGATGACAGCTCGATCAGAACCTGCCAGTCGTGGATTTCGGCAAGCGGAAAGCGTGTTGCAGGAAAATGTTTCAACACGAGTTCAACGCCGGTTCGCGGCATCAGTTCGAAAGCCGTGACCTGATTGCCGGTTCTTTCCTTGTAACGCACAAGCAGTTCAAGGGCCGCTTCGACCGAGAGAACAGCACAGATTGCCGTCTCGATGGAAGCGGGGCGTGGAAACAGTTTCAAGACCGCCGCAGTAATGATGCCGAGCGTTCCCTCGCTGCCGATGAAAAGCTGTTTCAGATCGTAACCAGTATTATCCTTGCGTAGCCCGCGCAGGCCGTTCCAGATGCGACCGTCCGGCAAAACGACCTCAAGGCCAAGCACGAGATCGCGCGTATTGCCATATCGCAGCACATTCGTTCCGCCCGCATTGGAGGCAATGTTGCCGCCGATCTGGCAACTGCCTTCGGCTGCCAGCCGCAATGGAAACAGTCGGTCGACCTTTTCTGCCGCGGCCTGAACCGTGGCGAGTATGCAGCCCGCTTCGACTGTGATCGTGTCATTCAGCCGATCGACGGAGCGTATCTTGTTCATTCGCGACAGGTTGAGAACGATCTCGTTGCCGGTGCCGAACGGAACAGAGCCGCCGACCAGCGAGGTGTTGCCGCCTTGCGGCACGATGCCGATGCCGCTCTCCGCACAAACCGAGACGATGGCTGACACCTCTTGCGTGCTGGCAGGTTTCAAAACGAGTGGCGTCACACCACGATAAAGCCGCAACCAGTCAACCGAGTGAGCCTCCAGCACGTCGGGATCGGTGCTCCAGCCAGAAGGACCGACAATTGCCTTCAGACGCTCCATGACCTCATCCGAAAGGATGGCCTGTCCCATCTGATCTCCTGCCTGTTTCATCTCTCTAATCCCCGACAACCGATCACGCTTTTTCTCTAAGTGGATGCAAATCTAGCAGGAAATAGCTGATGCAAAAATATGCAAGCTTGGAAGTTTTTTTGCATTATTATGCAACAAACAACTCCACCGGTATCATCGATGAGCGCGTACACTCTATGTCCTGACGGTTCTTTCTGGTTTGTGAGCCTATGTTCGCCGGATGTCGTATTCGCTATCCCCACCGACAAAGATTTCAGGCACATTTGTTGCATCCACGTCGAACGAAGGAATGAGGTGGTTCATGCAGCCGAAACTTAACAAACGCCGGAAATTGCTTGGGCGTGTCAGCGACACTGATATGCACCTCTTCCGCGTCTTCTGCACGGTTGCTGATTGCGGTGGTTTCTCTGCCGCGCAGGGACAGCTTGGTGTCGGACGATCGACAATCTCACGACAGATTTCCCATCTGGAAACGCGGCTCGGATACATGCTCTGTTATCGCGGGCGTAGCGGTTTCGTATTGACCCAGCACGGCGAACAGGCGCTGGCGCTGATCCGTGCGTTTTTATCGACCACCGAGCAGTTCATGGCCGACATGGCCGCGATCAACGACGACTTTTCGGGCCGGATCAATCTGGCGATCATGGACTATAGTTTTTCGGATATCCGCAGCCCCGTGTTGCCGGCCATTCGCGAATTCCGCACGCTTGCGCCACGGGTCGAAATCAATCTGACGGTGGAATCTCCCGGAACGATCGAACGCGGCATTCTCGACGGCAGTTTTCACCTTGGTATCTTCCCGGCCTACCGGCATCTCGATGAACTGGTTTATTTTGATCTTTATGACGAGAAAGTTGCCCTTTACGCGGGGGTATCCCACCCGTTATTGGAAGCTTTGGACAAAGACCCGGATCTGTCGGTCGAGAAGATCACACGGCACGAGTTGGTATTTCGCGGTTATCTCGAGGGAGAAAAGCTTCTAAAGATCAAGCAGCAGTTTCGGCGCGGCCCGACGGTTTTCCAGACCGAGGCCGTAGCGGCACTGATCCAGGCAGGCGCTTATCTCGGTTTTCTGCCCAAACATGCTGCTAGCGAGGAGCTTGTCAGCATCAGGCCTGATATCTTCGAGTACTCGGCGCCGATCTGTGTGGCGGTCAGTCGCAGCCGGCGCGGTTCGGTGGTGACGAACGCCTTCCTCGAACGGCTGACGAACACTGCCACGGCACAGGCAAAGAAACGTTCTGTTGCACGCAAACGCACCGAACAATTCGATAACAGCGATTTATCATGAGGCAAAATTTTGTTTCTCATAGCAGACCGGCGGAGACGAAGGAGATGACGACATTGAAGCAAGTCCCTCCCCTTGAGGTTCTCAACATTCGCAAATCCTTTGGCGATCTTGAGGTTCTTCGGGGCATCTCGCTGGCTGCACACAAGGGCGATATCATTTCCATCCTCGGTTCATCGGGGTCTGGAAAAAGCACGTTTCTCCGTTGCATCAATTTTCTGGAACATCCCACCGAAGGCCAGATCATGGTCAACGACCGTGAAATCGCCCTGCGACGCAACCGCGAGGGGCAGCTTGAGCCAAGCGACACCAAGGAACTGACGGATCTGCGGACCCGCCTCGCCATGGTCTTTCAGAGCTTCAATCTTTGGCGCCATTTGACGGTACTCGAAAATGTCACCATCGCCCAGATCCATGTGAAGGGCGCTTCCAAGACCGAAGCCGAGACCAAAGCAAAACATTTTCTCGATCGCGTCGGCATGTCCGCGCGCCTGAACTTCTATCCATCGCAGTTGTCAGGCGGGCAGAAACAACGTGTCGCCATCGCCCGTGCGCTGGCCATGGACCCGGAAATCCTGCTTTTTGACGAACCGACATCGGCACTTGACCCGGAGATGGTCGGAGACGTGCTGAAAGTGATGCGCGATCTGGCCGAGGAAGGCCGTACGATGCTGGTTGTTACACACGAGATGGCATTTGCCCGTGATGTGAGCACCCGTGTCATGTTCATGAATCAAGGGGTGGCCGAAGCCGTCGCGCCACCCAACGAAATGTTCCGCAACCCTGCGGACGTATCGGCCCGCTGGGCCGAGTTCATTGCCAGAATGTAAAAACAACACAGAGAGGAACGACTATGCACAAGGTATTTAAAGTTCTGGCCGCTTCGGCCGTTGCCGCCCTGCTTGCAGGTGGCGCAAGCGCCGAAGATCTGACCATCCGCTGGGGAACCGAGGCGGGCTACAAGCCTTTCATGTACAAGACCGAGGCGGGTGAACTGGCTGGCTTCGATTACGATATCGGTAACGCGATCTGCGAAGTCCTGAAAGCAAAGTGCACCTGGACCGAGCAGGACTGGGACGGTCTTATCCCCGCTTTGCAGTCCGGCAAATATGACGCGATCCTCGCGTCGATGTCGATCACCGAAGAGCGCAAGCGCGCCGTCGACTTCACCGGCAAATACTACAAGATCCCCTACCGCTTCGTTGCTCCGGCAAAGGCCGGCCTGACGCCTGAAACGCTCGATGGTAAAACCGTTGGCGTACAGAGCGGCACGGTAACCCAGGTATTCCTGGAAAAGACCATGCCTGGTGTCACCGTCAAAACCTACCCGACACAGGTTGAAGTCTGGCTTGATCTGGCCGCCGGCCGTATCGATGCCGGCATGGCGAACATGGTGGTGGTACAGGATAGCTTCCTTGCAACGCCGCAGGGCAAGGACTTTGCCTTCTTTGGTCCGGAATACACCGAAGACAAGTATTTCGGCGAAGGCACGGGGATTGCGCTTCGCAAGAAGGACAGCAAGCTGCGCGACACCATCACCGGCGCGATCAAGACGATCCGCGAGAATGGCACCTACGCGAAGATTAACGCCAAGTATTTCCCGTTCGACGTCTACGGTAAATAATCCGCAGTGGCGCCGCCTGTGAAAAGGCGGCGCCTTCAGCCAAGGGGATGAAGTCGCGTGGATACCCTGTTCGCATATGGTCCGATGGTGCTTTCAGGTATCGGCCTGACAATCACGTTGTCGCTTGCTTCGCTGGTTCTGGCGGTTTTCTTCGGCCTGCTCGGCGCTTGGGCCAAGTTGTCGCGACATCGCCTGCCGAACATTCTCGGCAATGGTTACACGACACTTGTCCGCGGTATTCCCGACCTCGTTTTAATGCTGATCGTTTATTTCGGTGGTCAGACCCTCGTCAATTCAATCGGCGAAATGACCGGCTTGTGGGATTACATCGAGATCAGCCCTTTCGTTGCTGGCACAGCGACCATCGGCTTCATTTTCGGCGCCTACATGACGGAAACGTTTCGAGGCAGCTACGCCGCACTGGACAAGGGCGAAATTGAAGCAGCACTTGCCTGCGGTATGCGACCGCTGACGTGGCTGCGCCTGATTGTCTGGCCGCAATTCGTGCCCTTGGCTCTGCCGAGTTTCACCAACAACTGGCTGGTGCTTCTCAAGACAACGGCGCTGGTGTCGATCATCGGCCTACAGGATGTGATGTATAACGCCAATCAGGCCGGGCGCTCGTCCCACCAGCCATTCCTGTTCCTTCTCCTGGCCTTTGCCGTCTATCTCGGTCTGACATTCCTTTCCGATCTTGCCCTGCGGCAGCTTCGAAACCGCTACAAGCTTCAATAGGTGCTGCATGGACTTCGCGCTGATCTTCGAGAACTGGCCGCTTTTCGCCCATGGTTTGTGGGTCACCGTGTCGATGGTTGGGATTGCGCTCGCCCTTGGCGCAATTCTGGCGATCCCGCTCGCTCTCGTGCAAGCCTATAACGTTCCCTTCCTCGGGAAAGCCGCGGCAACCTATTCATACGTGTTTCGTGGAACGCCGCTTCTGGTGCAGCTCTACATTCTCTATTACGGCCTTGCCCAGTTTCAGGGCGTTCGTGAGTCAGCACTTTGGCTGTTGCTCGGCAACGCCTATACCTGCGCCATCGTCGGCTTCACGCTCAACAGTGCAGCCTATGTTGCAGAGATCTACCGAGGCGCACTCGTCAGTCTGGACAAAGGCGAACTGGAAGCGGCCGCTGCCTACGGTATGACGCGCGCTCAGGTGATCCGGCTGATCGCTCTCCCACAGGCATTTCGCCTGTCATTGCCAGCCTATTCCAATGAGGTGATTTTCCTCTTGCACGCAAGCGTGGTTGCTTCGACGATCACCATCGTCGACATTCTTGGGGCCGGACGCAAACTGAATTCGACCTATTACGTGGTCTACGAAGGCTTTCTCACGGCTGCTGCGCTTTACATGGTCGTCGTGCTGTTTATCACCATGGTTTTCAGGAAGAGCGAACGCAAATTTCTGGCGTTTCGTTGATACGCTTGTGCCCTCGGGCTCGTACGGCATCACATGGCCTGCGGTTTCATTTGCTTTGTAAAGCCCGGCGAAAGGTGACAGCTGTGATTGGCCACTGGGTCGCGTAAGGCGGCTCAAGAATTGGTTTGGTCCCAAGAACCGAAGCACATCTTAGAGGCTTGGCGTGGCAGGCGCTGGTCCGCAGGTTTGCCGAACGACCAGATCGGCAGGAAGAATCTGGCTGTTTGCCGGCAGCGAAGGTTCTTTTAGTCTTGCAATCATACGGCTTGCCGCCGCCCTGCCGATAAGCTCGGGGTGGGTTGCAACCGATGTCAGTTTCGGACGCCGGGCCTCACCATTCAGCACGTCATCGAAGCCGATCAGCGAATGGTCACGGCCGAGCGCGACCCCAAGATCGTAAAATCCGGCGGACAGGCCAAACGCGGTGATGTCATTGAAACAAAGCGTTGCGGTGGATGCCGGATAACACTTCATCAGCTCACCGGCGCATCCGGGAATCTCCGCAATCGACCCGGGGATACGGAAAATTGCCTCATCATCGAGCCCGTACGAAGACATCGTGCTTTTGTAGGATGCGACACGTTCACGATACGCCGAATGCTCGGGCCCCTGAACCGCCAGATTGATCGCGCGGTGTCCGAGTTTCACAAGATGATCGACGGCGAGCCGTACACCTTGCTGATAATCCACTCCGACATAATCGAGATTTCGAGTGACGTGTCGCAACGTCTGGACGGCCGGCATTGATCCGAAACTACGACCTTCGTCCCAATCATTTGGCGTTTCGGCCGCCGGGCAGATGATCACACCGTCCACGCCATGTTCACGCATCCGCCGCATCAAGTCTGTCTGCCGGCCGCAATCATCCTGGCTGTTTGCCATCAGCACGGCGAGATGATGCTGGTCGAGGACCGCTTCAACGCCCGCCAGAAATTCTGCGAAGAACGGGTTCGAAAGATTTGGCACAATGAGGCCGATAAGCCTGCTCTGTACGGAGCGTAGGCGCGCTGCTGTCAGATTGCGGACATAACCCAGTTTTTCGATGGCCGCTTCGACGCTCTCACGCGTGGACTTTGAGACAAGCGGGCTCTGCCGAATAACCAGCGAGGCCGTTGCGCGCGAGACCCCGGCCTCCCTCGCCACATCAATCAAGGTCACCTGACGGTTCGAGCCATGGTCTTTCATGCGATCCAGCGTGTCTTGGACAACTTTAAGGTCAGTGCAGAACCGATCCTTACACGACCACAAGCCGAACCGTCCAGACAGGTTTGGAGCAGTTCGGGATAGCCGCCCGGATTCAAAAATGCTGCACTGCAAAATTTCTGAATTGACTTAGATCGATCTAAATAGCAAAAACAGTGCGTCATTTCGACCCTGGCGATCGTTGTCAACGCACCACGAGCCGAAATCAAAGTCCTGTTTTTAATTTCACTGCCCATGACGTGGCGGATCGAACCCGCACGTCCCTATGGAACTTGATATGGAAATTTTGTCCGACCCAACACCATCAACGCAGGGAATTGGTGACCCGCCTGTCATCACACGGCGCGCGCTGATGACCGCGACTGCCGCGCTTGTTCTGGCCATGACCACTGATCGGCAGAGCTTTGCTGACGATGCCAAAGCCAGCGTTTTTGCAAACTTCTATGCGGTCTCCAAAACGATTACCGGCAAGCCCGACCTGTCTTCCATCACGTCTGCGCGCATCTACGATGCTCTGCTGATTGATCATCCCGATCTGCCTTCCGCCATCGCGGCACTGGGCATCTTGTCCGACCGCCATGTGACGGCGCTGCAGTTGAAGGAGGCGGCGACCGGGACCGGTCAAGGCGATCTCCTCAGCACGATCCTGACCGCCTGGTACACAGGCACGATCGAAACATCGAAAGGGCCGGTCGTCGTCGCTTACAGAGAGGCGCTGATGTACCGCCCCGTCGCGGATGGTCTGATCGTTCCAACCTACTGCAACAAGGGCCCGATGTGGTGGACAGGTCTGCCGCCACAGATCGCCCGCATGCCTATCAACAATCCGAAAGTTCTCTGACATGAAATCACCAGTGTTTTCCAATGGCGATGCCACGGCTGACGTGGTCATTGTCGGTTCCGGCGTTGTCGGCGCAATGATGGCCGATCAATTGGCTGGTGAGGGCAAATCGGTTCTGGTTCTCGACGCGGGATTGCGTATCCAGCGGGCTCAAGCGGTGGAGAACTGGCGCAACATGCCGTTCAAGAACCGCACCGGCTCTGATTTCCAGGGTCTCTATCCCCAGTCCAAGTGGGCGCCAGCCCCGCTCTACTGGCCGGAAAACAATTTCGTGGAATTGTCCGGCCCCGATGGCAAGGGGTTCAAACAGGGTTACCTGAAAACCGTCGGCGGCACGACCTGGCACTGGGCGGCATCGTCGTGGCGGCATCTGCCTGTCGATCTGAAAATGTATTCAGCCTACGGCGTGGGACGCGACTGGCCGATTTCCTACGACGAACTCGAGCCCTATTACTGTCGGGCGGAAGACACGATGGGGGTCGCGGGACCAAACGATCCAGCATTGCAATCTCCCGCCGAGCGCAGCCGTCCCTATCCGATGGACATGGTGCCCTGGAGTTATGGCGATAAGCGGTTTGCCGAAGTAGTCAATCCGCACGGCTTCCGCTCGGTTCCTATCCCACAGGGACGCAGCACAAGACCCTGGAACGGTCGGCCAACCTGCTGCGGAAACAACAATTGCCAGCCCATCTGTCCCATCGGCGCGATGTATAACGGCATCCACTCGGTTGTTTCGGCTGAAGCCAAGGGTGCTGTCGTGCTGGCCGAATCCGTCGTCTACAAAATCGATACGGACGAGAACAATCGTATCACCGCGATCCACTGGTACGATAACAAGCATGTCTCCCACAAGGCCACCGGGCAAGCCTTCGTCATTGCCTGCAACTCGCTGGAGTCCCCACGTCTTCTCCTGGCGGCAGCCAACGACCGCAATCCCGCAGGCATCGCCAACTCTTCCGATCAGGTCGGTCGCAACATGATGGATCACTCGGGCTTCCACTGTTTCTTCCAGGCTGATGAACCCTTGTGGATCGGCCGTGGACCTGCGCAGAGTAGCTGTCTCGTCGGCCCGCGTGATGGTGAATTCCGGTCGGAATACTCCGCGAACAAGATGATCCTGAACAACATCACCCAGGTCACATCTGCGGCAACCGCCGCCCTGAAACAGGGATTGGTCGGCGATGAGCTCGACGCCGAGATCAGAAAGCGCTCAATCCACGGCGTCGATCTTTCGATCAGCCTCGAGCCTCTTCCAGAAGCGCATAATCGCGTCACTCTGAGCAAGACGCGCATGGACCCTCACGGCATACCCTGCCCCGATGTCTACTACGATGTCGGCGGTTATGTGCGTAAAGGCTATGACGCCGCCGTCACGCAACTCGAACAGATCGCCAGGCTCTTCAACGCCACCGACCTGCACATCACCACGTCGCTCAACGCCAACAACCACATCATGGGCGGCTGTATCATGGGGGCAAACCCCAAGGATTCGGTTGTGGATGGCAACTGTCTTTCACACGATCACGGTAACCTGTGGATCGCTGGCGGTTCCGCGATGCCGTCCGCCAGCGTGGTGAACAGCACACTGACCATGGCCGCGCTTGGCTTGAAGGCAGCCGACGACATTTCCCGCCGGATGGGGGCATGACCATGCGTGACGTCACCAAACGCACAATGCTCGTTTCCTCACTGCTCGGTATTGGGCTGGCGTTTTCTGCTCCCGCACAGGCGCAGGAACCGTCGGCCGACATGAAAGCTCTTATCGAGCAGGGCAAGATGGTTGCTATAGGCGCCGACTGCATGGCTTGCCACACGGTGCCAGGCAAAGGCGCACCCTTTGCCGGGGGGTACGGCATCGTTTCGCCACTTGGAACGATCTTCTCCACCAACATTACGCCTTCGAAGACGGCGGGTATCGGAACCTATACGGAAAAAGACTTCGAACAGGCTGTCCGCAAGGGCATCCGTAAAGATGGTCAGCATCTCTATCCGGCCATGCCTTACGATGCCTATGCGGAAATGACCGACAAGGACATCCACGCCCTCTACACCTACTTCATGCAGGGTGTGGCGCCCGTCGACGGCAAGCCGAAAGATTACACTGCGCTGCCATTTCCCTTTAACCTGCGTTTTTCGATGGCATTCTGGAACCTGCTTTATGCCACGAAGACGCCATTCAGCGCCGATCCAGCCAGATCAGACGAGCTCAATCGTGGCGCCTATCTCGCCGGCGCGCTTGGCCATTGCAGTTCCTGCCACACTCCACGCGGACCGTTGATGGGCGAGAATGGTGGCGCGTTCCTGGCAGGTGGTTTCGTCGGGCCGTGGTATGCGCCTAACATAACCTCAGACCCGGTCAGCGGGATCGGTGGCTGGAGCAACGACGAACTCGTCGCATATTTCCGCACCGGCCACGCAGAAGGCAAGAACCAGGCAGCCGGTGGCATGGCGGAAGCGGTTCAAAACAGCTTGCAACACCTTCCCGACAGCGATCTCAAAGCTTTGGCTGCCTATCTCAAGACGGTTCCCCCCATCCGTGATCCGCGCGAAACACAGCCTGCTCATGCGTTTTCAGGGACGGGCAGCGACGAGGACAAGATCCGCGGTCTCTATGCCCAAAACGAACACGACAGCCTGCGCAACGGCGAGCAGATGTACAGTGGATATTGCGCAAGCTGCCATCAGCCGAATGGAGCAGGCAGCGAAAACCAGGCTTATCCCTCGTTGTTTCACAACACTGCAACCGGATCGATCGAGCCCGCCAATCTTGTTGCCACAATTCTTTATGGGGTCGAACGGACAACGGGCCATCATGAGGTGTTGATGCCAGGGTTTGGCAAGCAGTCCTACGTCGACCCGTTGAGCGATCAGGACATTGCCGACGTCTCGAACTATGTTCTGACCAAATTCGGCAACCCGGATGCACATGTCTCGCCAGCGGATGTTGCAACCGCACGTGCCGGTGGCCCCGTCCCGCTTCTGGCAAAAGCGCAGCCGTTCATGTTGCCTGCAGCGCTCCTCGGTCTTGTCGCGGCAATGATTATTGCCGGCTACGTCGTCACCAGGTCAAGGGCACGGCAGACGCATTAATTCTGACGTGACCCGGCTTTTTTTCGGGTCACGCAACCGCTTGCGGCAATTTAACGCCGCCGGATTTAAGGCTCCGCTCTCTCAACCGGCAAGCGCGTCAGCACCGCGAGATTATCTGTCTTGAAAACGGAAGCCGCTTCGGCTTCAAAAACCTGCTGCGTCAAACGCCCAGGCAGATCTTTCATGCGCGTGAGATAACCGGCGTTATCGTACCGGCGATAACTCAACGCCAGCCGTCGCAGCCATGTATTGGGATCATCTAGCCGGCTGCCTTCGGCAAAGTTGATGTCGGCACGGATACGATCAATGTCGACGCCCCGAACGATCTCTGGCATGCGATCCAGTACCCCGATGGCAGCATCTGTAAGCTCCTGCGCCCTCTCAGGCGCGCAGTAAAATGACAGCGTACCGATAGCCCGATTGCTTCCCGCATCCAGTTCAAGCTCGAACTGCAGGGTATAGATGCCACCCAGCTTGTAGCGCAGTTCGTTTTTCAGCGCCTGTTGAGCGACGGGATTAAGCGCAGAAATGAGGAAACTTGTTTCCGGCGTCCAGTTCATGGGCGTGAAGAACGACAATTGCACGCGGGCACGGTCGCCGTCGCCATCCTCCACGGTCGCCGCGTAAAGTCCCTCGCGCTGCAAAGCAGGTGCCGTTTTGAGAACTGCCTGGCGGGACACGGCGCCAATGGTTTTGGCAAAGCCGTCGCGAATATTGTCATCGGGAGCAGTCCCGACGGCAAACCATGTGACAGGCTGGGCCAAGAGTTTTGAAGCGGCAGCCTGCAGCTCCCCAACGGTCAGTGACGCAGGCGTACGCTCGGGTTGCCCGAGGCCATAAAGAAGTTGCGCATAGTCATCGCCCTGATCAGCACTTGCGGCACTGAGACGATGAAACTCCGCGACGGCTTCCGGACGGACGGTCCCGAACGCAATGTCCTGCGCATAACGTTCGAGAAGAGCGGGAAGACGTTCCGGTGTAGCGACAACTGCCGCATCAAGCACATTGGCCTTCAGAGCATAACTCCAGCGGCTGCCGCCGGGCTGCGCTTCTGTCCAGCGATCGAATTCCTCCTGCGTCCAGAAGCGAAAACCGCTCTGCGCCCACAGTTGCACCGCCACCTGCGACAGGGTGCTACCGAACTCTACGTTGCGAAAACCCGGTGACGACTGACCGGAAAGGTAAATCTTGCCATCCGGTGTATCACGTACCAGCCAGACGACCCGATCGCCATTCGAAAGTGTCCACTCCCGGATGTCTGGGTTTTCGAGGTTGCGTACTTCTGCCACCGAGCCCGTTTGTGGAACGGTTGCATCGGCCGACCACGAAGGGATAGGGGTCTCGGCAACCTGTTTCGGATCGGACAGTGGCGGCAGATCTGGCAGCTTCGGCAAAGCCGCAAGGCGGTCACGGATCGCCATCACGTCGGCAACGGACGGCACGGAAACACTGACGCCGCCCGGAGCCTGATAAAAAAGCACCTGATCCGGAGACGACAACATCTCCCGCATACGGGCCTCAAGGTCTTCAAGGTTTATGCGGTCGAGAAGAACACGGGTGCGCTCTGCTCTTTTGGCGGGATCGTCGACCACCGAGCCTGTCAGTACCGCAGAAGCAATACGATCTTCCCATTCGGCAAAGGTGCGGCCTTCGGCAGCTTTGACATTGGTGTCATTGATGCGCCGCGCAGAGGCCATCAGCCGGTCGAAGGCTGGCTTGGCAATTCCCTCACGCCTGACACGCTCGATAGCCTCAAGCAGAACAGGCAGAGCAGCAGCGTGATTGATGCCAGACGCGTTGAAGGCAAGGATCAGCCGGTGTTCCGTGGTTTCCTGGGCCACGAAACCAAGCCTGTCGACCGAGTTTTCAAAGTGCGGTGCCTGCGCCTGGATGGCATCTCGGATCAGACGCGTGAGAAAATACTTCTGAAGATAGGCAAGCTGTCCCGCTTCACTCGTCCGATCAGGCATGGCCAGGCGAAACGCATAGGTCGTCTGGGATGACGTGCCTGCCGGGTCCTGCACAAGCCCGGTACTGAGCCCCCCCTTTAACGGCAGGTCGAGATAGGACCGGTCCGGTCTTGCACGCTTGGGAGCGGAACCGAATGCCGCCTTGATCGCAGCTTCCGCACTGGCCTTGTCGATACGGCCCGAGACGACGAGGGTCATATTCGAGGCCGTGTAAAAGCGATCGTAAAAAGCACGGATATCCTCGATCGAGGCATTTTCGATGGTTTCACGCGTACCGATTGTCGAGCGGTCGACATAACGGGAACCGACGCGCAAGGCCGCCTTTTTCTGGCGACTGATACGATCGGCCGTTTTGTTGCCCTGCCGCAGCTCCTCAAGGATCACGAACCGTTCCTTCGCCCAGTCTTCCTGTCGCAACTGCGCGCCGAAGACCGTATCGGAAGCGAGCTTCAATGCGCCTGAAAGATCGAGAGCGTCATTGGGGCGCGTGCGGATCATATATTGCGTTTCGCTTTCACGCGTCACGGCATTGATCTGCAAACCCTGTCGCCAACCGATCTGCTGGATGTAACGATGGATGCCTTCAGAATGGGTCTTGTTCGACTGGAACACCATGTGTTCCAGAATGTGGGCGATACCGCTAGGCTCTTCTTCATCCACCGATCCGGCGTGAACAATCAGCCGGATATTGAACGGGTCTGTCGCCTTGCCACTATCATAGAGGACATAGGCAAGACCGTTATCGAGCGTTCCACGGGTAAGGCGCGGGTCCCACTCCACCTCGCCAGCATGGGCCAGCGGAGCCACGAGCATAACGATAGCAGCGACAAATCGCGAAAGCATAACCATCATCAAAACGTCGCCTTGGCGCCAACCCAGACGGTTCTGCCGACCAGCCAGGGCCGGGTCGCAGATGCAGTCGCGTTACCGGTCTCGTCGAAAACATTGTCGACACGGACATTTAGGGTCAGGCCAGCCTCACCCTTTTTATAAATCTGGTAGCTGGCGGACAAATCCACGGTCAGGAGTGGATCAAAGTCGAAATCCTCATAAATTTCATGGCTTCTTCCGTCGATGACAATATTTTCGTCGGTATACTTTGCTCCGGTATATCCAACATTGTAGTTGGCGTTCACATCAAGTTTCAAAGTGTCATCGAACCAGCTGCTGGATAACCCTGCCTGAAATCGCAGAGGGATGTCCATATTTCCGGTTACAACGTTGAATCCGGATTTGGTATATGACTGGCCATGATAGTAGATGTACTCATCCTCTAGGGAGTCTTCATAGTAACTGGTATTGGAGACTTCCCGACGAGACCAAGTGACCGAGGCATTTAAGAGCAGTTGATCAAGGCCACTCACAGCCGTCACGTCAAGTTCCTTCGAATATTCAGCAGTGACTGATTGATAGGCGCCGTGGGCGTCATTCGTCAGCACGTAGTTACTGCCAGTCTTCTCCGAAGCGTATTGATCTTTCGAGCGACGATCCAAGAAACGCAAGCGCCACTGGCCGTCAAACAATGGTTCGATTCCAGATATTCCTAGTGACAATTCGTCCGTGTAGGGGGTTTTGAGATCGGATGCGCTATTGAGGAGGTAACCTGTGGAACGACCAGCTGCGAAATCGCTTACAACACCTGTACTAGTAGCTGTACGACTAAAGTTCTCTGGTCTGGGTACTCCATCGCGAATTGCGAAAGCCAAACTCTGGGCGCTGTGATAACGGTTAGCGCCAAGTGAAATGGTAAAGTCTTCCCATGGTGTGATGTTAGTAACCACACGCGGCGCAACATTCAGGTTCTGCATGTAGTCATCATAGGTCGCCCGCACTCCGGCTCGGACGTTGAACCAATCCCAAGTCTGCTCCAACTCCGCGTAGGTGTCGAATTGATTGAGATGAGCGTGAATATCAAAGGCCTTGTAGATCGATTTGCTCTTCGCGAACATTTCCGAATTGCACTCGTCAGCCGTGTTGCACGTGTATTCGCTGAAGCTCGTGATACCGGCTATCGTCGTATAGGATGTATAGTAAGTTACATCCTCCGGTCTGCGCCGGTAGGCATCAGTGTAGGTATATTCCGCCCCGAGCCGGAACGAGCCCTGCCATATGTCACCGGTCACGTCCTGCGACCAGCTTATTTGCTCCTGCCCAAGCTCTCTGTCACCATTGGCACCATCATAGCAAAGCGTGGCAATCGTCTGCGTCGGATCGGTGCGGCACCAATCAGAAAGCGAAGTGGCATTCCAATAGACGGCTCTGCTCTTGACTGCCGACTGCGTGAAAGCTCTGGCGACGTTGCCATTCACGTCATTGATTGTGCTGGATTGACCATAGGTCAGCTTCGAATCCAGCTTGACGTTTGAAAGCGTTACGCCCCCGAGTGAGAAATCAGCAAACTCGTAATTGTGCTCAAGTTTGCTATTCAGGCCACGTGCAGCTTGATTGATCTGCATATTGCGCCAACGCGCATTCTCCCAGATCTGATCGTAATGGGTATAAACGCCTTCCAGAGTAAAATCGCCGAAATCAGTGTCCGCCTTGACCTGGCCCCGATAGAAATCGTTTTTCGACTCCTCTGTAACGCGACGTTTTTCGGTGTAGCGATAATCCTTGTCTTTTGATGTAACCGCGCTCTGGGTACTATATTGTCCGAGGATCGAGATATTGTCGGTAACTGGCCCCGACAGAGAGACCGAGGACCTTCGCTTTAAATATTCAGGTTCTACAACACCGTTGGGATTAAGACCATTTTCCGTGCCCACGTGATAACCGGTCCAGCGACTTGTGGAAAAATCGGTACTGGCATTTCCTTTCCATCGATCCTTTGCGGCCTCCTGCATTTTGTAAGAAACAACACCGCCCTGAAAATTACCGTAACGCGCCGACGCATTGCTATCGATCACAGTGGTGCTTTCCAGAAAATCGGTCGGCACGTAAATGGACTGCGAGTGAAGACCATAAACGCGGTTGACGTCAGCAGGCGTCAAACTGTCTTCAACATCAGTGTCATCATCACTGTCTGCCGTCCCAGTCACCGTATTGATCGGCATGCCCTCGAGAATGAAGTTGTTCTCGTAAACGCGCGCACCGGAGATCGAGACTTCGCGTGGTCTCAGATTGATCAAGTCCTGATCGGAAACGCCTGCGTCGTCATCGATATCGTTCTGGTACTGCACGTTCGGCAGATTGCGCAAAATGTCGTTGGCGTCGTTTCCCGCCGAGCGGGCAACGATCTGGCCTCCGGAAATTGTCGTTGTGCCGGTATCGGAAAGGCTGCTGGTGCCAAGAGAGACGCCTCTGTTACCGCCAGCAACCGAGATCGTATCGAGAACGGTGGTGTCGCCACCTTCGGCGGCGGAAGCGGCTTTTGCATCCACCAGCGTCACCGTCTGCGGGCCGGTGATGCGAACGGCAATACCGGTCCCGGCCAGCATTGCTTGCAGAGCGGCTTGCGGCGCGAGGCGTCCTGAAACCGGCCTGGACTGCAGATTGCCGACGAGTGCTGCTGGGTAACCAACCTGCCAGCCGGTCGTGCGAATGAATGCCTTGATAGCGTCGGCAAGCGGCTGCGCCGGAATGGAGAATGAAACGCTCTGCGCCGTTGCTTCAGCCGGCACCGTCGTCTGTGCCTGGGAGGGTGAAGCCAGAACCAGCATCAATGCTGAGGATGCCAACCAGACCGCAAACTTTACGACCGGTTTTTTTCCGCTAGCGCCACGATGACCGCCGGCGACCTGCCCCGCATACAATGCCATTTCCATCTCCTGAACGCCTCTCATCCTCCATCATGGAAGACGAGCCACTGATCTATCCCGCTGAGCCCCCTCGGCTCGGCGATGGCCTGCTGCACTGCAACAGGCCCTCAGTAGCGTTCGACGTTCGACGCGAACAAATCTCACAAAAAAAGTTGAGTTTTTATCGAATGATTATGTAACCGCCCGGAACAACAGTGATTTTTCCACCGGCAGCGGTGGTTAGACTGTCGATTGCGGCCTCGGCGGAATCGATCCTGTAGTCGCCGCTGACGGCAACGTCGAGAAGTGCGCGATTAAGAACGAAGATACGACCATCGTAATACCGGCCGACTTCTTCGAGTGCCTTGGAGAGCGGCTGCGCTTCGATGACGACACGCCCGTTCAGCCAACCGAAATTTTCATCGGAGTTGAACGGAGCGACTGAAGAAAGGGATTTTTCCGACGCAATGACCATCTCGCCTGGCGCCAGATGCGCAACGGGGATGTTCTTGCGCTCATGCACGGCATCAACCGCACCACGTTGCAAAGAGACTGTATCGGTGTCGTCTTCGGTGCGCACACTGAATGCCGTGCCTTTGACACGCACTTCGCTATAGGCTGCAGCAACATGGAAGGGGTGCTCGGCATCGTGCACAACATCGAACCAGGCCTCGCCCTGCAGAAGCCACACACCGCGCTGCCCCTCGGTAAAATCAAGAGCCACGGCGCTGTGTGTATTGAGGATCATCCGCGAGCCATCCGGCAAAGCAATTTCGCGGCGCTCACCCGTAGACGTGGTGTAGTCCGCCAGCATCCGCGGCAGATAGTTCGATATCACATGAGACGCGCCAGCGACGAGGACGAGCGACGCAGCAGCAGCCATGGCAAAGGATCGGAACGACCACCGGCGGCGCTTCTTCCCTCTCATTTCGTCGAGTGAAACGGGCTGCTGGCTGAGGTGAACATCCAGTTCCTGTGCGGCGACCAGCGTTTCAGGCGAAGCCCACAAGCCATGGATCTCATTCCAGGCCTGCTGATGGGAGGGCGCGGCGGCGAGCCAGACATCAAATTCGCTGCGTGTGGTCTTATCCACATGGCCAGCCGCTTCCAGCCGCACCAGCCAGTCCAGCGCCGCATCGACTGCCGGATCGGGATGCAGGAAAGTTTCCGATCCGCTCTGCTCTCCTGTGCCTTCACGCATCAAAACCGTCCGCTTTTCCCGTTTTCGCGCGACCATATGAACAGTGACGTTCGAGCAGGGCATATCTCACAAAAAAACTTCGCAGACATTGCTCAGAAAAATTTTTCTCGACAAAAAGCTGATGAAATCTCATGGGGCATCCATTTTGGTGCGCAAGTCGTAAAGCAATGCCATCACCATCTTGATATCGTTGAAAACCGTATTTGGCGAAACGCCGAGATGTGCGGCGATACGGGGATAGGGCCATCCTTCGACACGGCTGAGTACCCAGACCTTCTGAGCGCGTGGCGGCAATTTTTGCAAGGCTTCGCCGACAATGCGCAGGTTGTCTTTCTGGATTGCCTGCTCTTCTGCCGAAGGCGCGGTGTCGGCCACCTCACTCCCCTGGCTTTCGACCGCATCGAGTGTCTCGGTGCCAGCCCGAACTTTTTTCCAACGGATATAATCGAAAGCGAGATTGCGCGCGGTCTGCCAAAGAAAGGCTTCCATGCGCTGCGGCTTTGCCGTTTCCACCGCCCGGCGGGCACGCACATAGGCCTCCTGCGTCAACTCTTCGGCAATGGCAGGGTCGCGTACAATCCGCAGAACGGCCTGAAAAAGGGATGAGCGCATAGCCGGAAAAGCCGCATCAAGGCGCGCAATATCGCTGTCCATGATCAGAGAATGCTTTCGGAAGCGGTCACAAGGTATCCGGCAAGAATAGTTGAGTTAAAAAGTCTTGTTTCGTTAACGTGTCATTTGGAGGTTTGCAATCGCCGAAACGGCGACATGAAGAATCGCTCGCAACCGGTGCTAGAAGCAATTCGTCTTTATCGCAATATTCAAGGTTTGAATGAGGCTGCTCTTCCGCTAGTCCCAGCGCACTGCCTTTATAAGATCGATAAAGCTGCGCAGTTTCGCCGGTATATTGCGACGCCCGGGATAATACAGGCAGAGGCCTGGATAAGGCGGCGTCCATTCCGCCAGAACCTGTTCAAGGCGACCACTGGCGACATCGTCGGCAACCTGCCATTCGTTGAGATAGGCAAGCCCGGCCCCTTCTCTCGCCGCGCGCAGCATCAGGTCACTTTCATCGAGCGTCAATTTTCCAGGCACATCCATGGTGAAGCTCTCTCCCCGGCGCTCAAACTCCCAGCCATAGATTGCACCGCTGGCCATGCGCGCACGAATACAGTGATGGCTCTGCAGATCAGTTGGCATTTTGGGCTTGCCGAAATGCCGAAAATACTCGCGCGAGCCAACAATTGCCGGCCGCACACTGCCGCTGATCGGGACGACAATCATATCCGGCGGCACCGCCTCACGAATACGAATGCCGGCATCGAAACCCTGGGCGTTGATGTCGACCAGCGCCCCTTCCGTGACGATCTCTACCGCCATCTGCGGATGAAGACGCATGTACTCCAGCACCACTGGCGCCAGAACCATACGGATCGCTCCTATGGAACTGTTGATCCGCAAGGTGCCTGTCGGCTCAGCCCGATGCTCATCGACATGCTCGACAGCGTTGCGGATGGCCGCCAGCGCCGGCACGATCTCCGCGACGAACTGCTCGCCAGCGGCTGAAAGCACGACACTGCGCGTCGAACGATTGAAAAGCCGCACACCCATCCTTGCTTCCAGTGTCGCGATCTGCTGGCTGAGGGCCGAGGACGAAATGCCAAGTTCTCGCGCTGCAGATCGGAAACCACCTTGGGCCGCCACCGCCACAACGGCTTCCAGTTCGGCCAGAGATCCTCGCATCATTGTCCACGTTTCCTTATCAGACCGCGCATCTTTGGATAGCTTATCAGGACAGCATCAAAATGCCAGATATGACGCATCACCTCAAAGGAGACAGACATGCGCCACATCGACAAAGTCTACATAGACGGCCAGTTCGTCACGCCCCACGGCACGCAAACCGCCGACCTTCATAACCCCTCGACTGAAGAGAAAATCGGCACTGTTCGCCTCGGCGATATCGAGGACGCGCAGGCGGCAATCGCCGCTGCCAAGCGTGCGTTCCCTGCCTTTTCAAGAACGACAAAGGTAGAGCGTATCGAGATGCTGAAGACGCTGAGTTCGGTTGTCTCGGCGCGAATTCCGGAGCTGACTGAGGCCATGGCGACCGAATACGGCGCGCCGCAAACGTTTACCCGCTTTGCCATTCCGCATGCGGCAACGACCTTTCTCGATATGGCGAAGGCGCTTCAAAGCTACGATTTCGATCGCCAGTCTGGCCAGACGAGGGTTCGGATGCAGCCAATCGGTGTCGTTGCAGCAATCACGCCCTGGAACAGCAACATCGGTTTCATTGCCTCAAAGCTCGCCACATCGATTGCCGCCGGCACGACCATCGTCATCAAACCCAGCGAGATGAGCGCCATCCAGACACAGGCACTGCTTGAATGTCTTCACGAAGCCGGGTTGCCGAAGGGTGTATTCAACGTCGTCAACGGCCTTGGCGATGTAGTCGGCGCCGAATTCTCGCGCCATCCGGATGTTGCCAAAGTGACGTTCACGGGCTCGACCAGGGTCGGAAAGGAAATCCTGCGTGCTGGTGCGGAAAGCCTCAAGCGCGTCACCCTGGAACTCGGCGGCAAAGGCCCGAACATCATTCTGGATGATGCCGATCTCGACACGGTCATCCCGACCGTTTTGCGCATGGGCTTCATGAACAGCGGACAGGCCTGCGTAGCCGGCACCCGAATCCTTGCCCCCGCACAACGTATGGAAGACATTCTGATGCGGCTGAAGATGAGCGCTGCGCAGTTCAAGGCGGGAGATCCTGCCGACCCGCAGGTGATGGTCGGACCAATGGTCAGCCAGAAACAATACGACCGGGTACAGTCCTATATCGATGTCGGACTTCAGGAAGGTGCCGCGTTACTGACCGGCGGCCTTGGCCGGCCGCAGGGTCTGAACAAAGGCTGGTTCACACAACCGACGATCTTCTTCAACGTCAACAATGAGATGCGTATTGCGCGCGAGGAAATCTTCGGGCCTGTTCTCTCGGTCATCGCCTATCACGACGAGGAAGAGGCGATCGCCATCGCCAACGATACCCCCTATGGACTGCAATCTTATCTTCACGGCACAGACATGGCGCACATACAGTCATTGGCCGAACGGCTCGATAGCGGTCGCGTGGTGATAAACGGTGCACCGCACGATCCGACGGCACCATTCGGCGGGTTCAAGCAGTCGGGCATAGGTCGGGAGTACGGGGTGTTCGGACTTGAGGCTTACCTGGAAGCCAAAGCCATTCTGGCGTGAACAGCAAAAAGAAATGGCTCTTGCGGCGAAGCAAGAGCCATCTTTCGCTCGGGGTCAGTAGGCCATTGCCAGGCTATAGAGGCCGGCGAATGGAGACGGTTCTGCCGAGGCGGTGTCGTAGATGCACGGGACTGCAAATATCGACGCGATCAAGACGAGGATGACTGGCATCCGCATGGAAGCCTCCTGTTCAGACCAGATTGAGTTCAACGTTGATGTTGCCGCGTGTCGCCTTGGAATAGGGGCAATTCTGATGGGCTTCCTCGACGAGCGTGCGGGCAAGTTCCGGCTCCAAACCCGGCAGGCTGACATTCAAGCGCGCCTGCAGGAAATAGGCGCCCTCAGTTGTCCCGAGATCGACTTCGGCATCCACCGCTGTCCCTTCAGGCAAACGCAGCTTGCGCTTGCCGGCAGCAAGCCCCATTGCGCCAATGAAGCAAGCCGACCAGCCGGCCGCGAACAACTGCTCAGGATTGGTACCCGGCTGAGTGGACCCCGGAGGCGACAACTTGACCTCAAGCTGCGCATCGTCGCTGCGGGCAAAGCCATCGCGCCCACCGGTGGTGTGGGTCTTGCCGGTGTAGAGAACCTTTTCGATCTTGGTCATGGAACACTCCTTTGTAACTGACGAGGGTGTTCTGACGGATCGGCGTATCGCGCATGTTTCAGGAAACAACTGAAGTGTAACAGACTGTAAGAAACTGCCGCCAAGCGGCGGCAATCTTACAAAAAGGATGTTCAGCGCAGCGTGAGTTCCGCGGCCAGACCGCCGCCGTCGCGATTGTAGAGCCGGACCGAACCGCCCAGTGCACCCGCAAGCTGCTGGGCTATGGCAAGACCGAGACCTGCACCACCCGTTTCGCGATTTCGCGATTGCTCCAGTCTGAAGAACGGCTGCATGGCCGCTTCGAGCATGTCCTGAGGGATGCCTGGCCCACGGTCCAGCACGGTGATGACGACCTCGCCACCGTCTCTCCGTTCAATGCCGATTTCAGCCGCACCGGAGAACTTGATCGCATTGTCGATGAAGTTGGTGAGAATGCGTCGAAGCGCATGCGGCTTGGTTGCAACTGTACCCTGAACCAGATCGATCACACGGACCGACTTGCCCGTATCCTGATAATCGTAAGCGATGCTTTCAATGAAGGAAGAAAGATCGATCCGGGACGCCTTTTCCGCATTCCCATGCGCGCTTCGTGCGTAAGCAATCCCGTCCTGCACGAGCCGTTCGATCTCGCGCAAGTCGCTGACCAGCTTTTCCTTTTCAGGCGTGTCATCCGCCATATCGGCCCGCAGGCGCATGCGCGTGATCGGCGTCTGCAGATCGTGCGAGATCGCTGCCAGAATTTGCACCCGCTCTTCCAAATGATGGGCGATACGGTCGCGCATGGCGTTGAAGGCGCGCCCTGCCCGCGCCACTTCGGCGGGCCCCGTCTCGCGCATCGGCTCGCCCTTCTTGCTCGGATCGACCGCATCGGCAGCGGCGGCCAGATCTCCGAGAGGGCGGATCGCCTGGCGCACCGCAAACCAGGTACAAAGGAGCAATAGCGCCATCTGCACAGCAAAAACATAGGGCAGCCAGCTCGCAATCGGCATGACACCGCGCGGCGTAACATCGATGGTCAGTTCAGAACCATCCGACAGTGTGACATGCCCCTGCAGCCGCTTGCCGTCTTCCGGAATAGCCTCGACTCTCAGGGGAAATCTGTGGCCTGCGGCCTCTTCGATCCGCTCGGCAATCTCCGCGCCCCTTCCAGACATGTCAGGAACGCCCGGAAGACCAGGCCCCAGCAGAAGGCGGTAGTTGCCGCGGCTGAGCCGGTCAAGCCACAGCGGCCGCTCGGTTGGCGGCAGCCGGTCGATAACGGCAATCGATGTCGCAAGATCGCTCTCGAGCGTGCCCAGCATCACAGCCTTGGCCGACATGTAACGTTCGATGAAAAGTATGCTGAAGGACAGGCTGTAGGCTATCGCCAACCCGATGAAGAGAATGATGAAAAGCCGCGAACGCAGGGTACTGGGCCACCAGCCGCGTCTGGCTGTGACGGGGGTTGTTCCGTCGTTTCCAGCCCCGCCGATCATACCCTTGGTTCCGATATCTCGACCGGCACAGAGAAGACATAGCCTTCGGCCCTAACGGTCTTGATGTAGGTCGGTTCACGAGCATCGTCACCCAGACGCTGACGCAGGCGGCTCACAAGAAGGTCGATCGAGCGGTCAAACAATTCTGCGTCCCGACCCTGCGTGAGATTCAGCAACTGATCCCGGTTCAGCACACGTTGAGGATGGTCGATAAAAACGCGCAACAGACGATATTCCGCACCGCTCAGTGCGATTTCCGTTCCCTCCCTGTCGAGCAGGTGGCGTCCGACCGTATCAAGACGCCAGTCGCCAAAAGTCAGCAGGTTTCCCGCCTCACTGATCTGCAGATTGGGCGGCAACATCCGTGTGCGGCGAAGAATGGCCTTGATACGTGCAAGAAGCTCACGCGCCGCAAAGGGTTTGGACAGATAGTCATCGGCCCCCATTTCGAGGCCGATGATACGATCCATCTCGTCATCACGGGCAGTCAGCATCAGGACCGGCGTCGCCTTGTGTTTGCCAGCCCGAAGCTCACGGCACAGAACCAATCCGTCATCACCCGGCATCATGACATCGAGCACGATCAGGTCGACCGCATTCTGCTCGAGAAATGTCCGCATCTGCCGGCCATCCGCCGCCACTGTTGCGCGCAATCCGTTCTTCTTCAGATAGCTCGAAACCAGCTCGCGGATTTCACGGTCGTCATCGACGACGAGGATATGGTCTATGTGTTCCATGAATGTCTTCAACGCCTTGACGCTAGCAAACAGCCCGATACCGAATGCCTAGTTGAGTTGAGAAAGAAAAGATATCGGTTTGCCGACGCGGGCAAGCCTAAAACTTCGCAACGTCGAGGACTGCCTGGGCAAATGCCTCAGGTGCTTCCTGCGGCAGGTTGTGACCGATGCCGCCGGTGACGTTGCGATGTTCATATTTTCCAGAGAATCTGGCGGCATAGGCAGACGGGTCAGGATGCGGGGCACCGTTGGCATCGCCTTCCATGGTGATGGTCGGAACGGTGATGACAGGCAGTTTTGCAAGCTTCTGCTCATAGGCGTCGTACTTGGCCTCACCCTCGACCAGCCCAAGCCGCCAGCGGTAGTTATGGATGGTGATGTCGACATGATCCGGATTGTCGAAAGCCGGGCTTGATCGATCAAACGTCGCGTCATCAAAATTCCATGTCGGCGAGGCGGTCTGCCAGATCAGCCGCACGAAGTCGCGGGTGTTGGCGGCGTAACCGGCACGTCCGCGCTCGGTGGCAAAATAGAACTGATACCACCAGGACAGTTCCGCCTTGGGAGAAAGCGGCTTCTTGTTGATCTCCTGGCTGCCGATCAGATAACCGCTGACGGATACCAGTGCGTTGCAGCGTTCCGGCCAGAGCGCAGCCATGATGTCGGCGGTGCGGGCACCCCAGTCGTAGCCGGCAACAATCGCCTTCTCGATACCGAGCGCATCCAGAAGCGCAATCATGTCCGCAGCAAGGGCTGCCTGCTGGCCGTTACGGGGGGTGTCCTTGGAAAGGAAGAGCGTTGTGCCGTAGCCACGCAGATAGGGCACGATCACACGATACCCGGCAGAAGCGAGGATCGGAGCGACATCGACATAGCTGTAGATGTCATACGGCCAGCCGTGCAGCAGCAGCACCGCCGGACCGTCTGCGGGACCCGCCTCGGCGTAACCAACATTGAGCACGCCGGCATCAATCTGCTTCAGCGCATCAAACGAGGTATGGCCACTGCCCTTGGCTGCAGCTTGACCGGCGGCAGGCAATGTTGCGGTGGCGGACTTTGCGTTGGCCAAAGTCGTAGCGCCAAGTTCGACAGCGGCAACCGTCATGGCGGCAATGCCAAAAAAACGGCGGCGCTGAACATTGATTTCGTTGATCATGATCTTTTCTCCAATCTCCATAATGACGATCGGAAGAAAGCCGGCAGCATGTATCTGAGGTATGTCGCTCAGCGTCGATAATTGCATGCGGGTGTAACTTTTCGGCCAGCAGATACACTCTGATACAATTCAGCAGACGCCGCGCTCGTGACGGAAGACACGAACTATCCCGTCTCCCGCAATCCCGGCCGTTTCTACACTTCGATACATTTTGCGTGGTGAACGGACACATCCGGGATACGTCGTATCGACCAAACTGGCGTCATCGCTGGTTCCACGGTCTCACGTTGTACCAGCTCCCGCTTTCGAGGAGACGGACACATGACACTTCTTATCATTGCCTATCTGGGTGGAGCGCTGACGATACTCAGCCCTTGTATATTACCCATTCTTCCCTTCGTGTTCGCCCGTGCAGGACAACCCTTCCTGCGCAGCACGCTGCCCATGCTTGCCGGTATGGCGGTAACCTTTGCACTTGTTGCAACGCTTGCCGCAGTCGGCGGCAGTTGGGCGATCCATGCCAACGAATATGGGCGCCTTGCTGCAATCGCATTGCTGGCTGTCTTCGGCCTGAGCCTCCTGTCACCGAAAATCGCCGCTGCGATCACCCAACCGGTTGTCGATCTGGGCAACCGGCTGGTGAATGCTCACGGCAAACCTGGCTCGGCATCGTCTGTCACCGGATCACTGATCCTAGGCGTGGCGACAGGTCTGCTCTGGGCCCCCTGCGCCGGGCCGATCCTTGGCCTCGTATTGACGGGGGCCGCACTGCAAGGCGCGAACATCGAGACCACGCTGTTGCTGGCGGCCTATGCCTCTGGCGCCGCCACATCGCTCGCCATTGCTCTTCTCGTCGGCGGTCGCGTTTTTGCTGCAATGAAGCGGTCGCTTGGCATCAGCGAACGCATTCGACAAATCCTCGGAGCTGCCGTTCTTGCAGGCGTCGCCGTCATTGCGCTTGGCCTCGATACCGGTCTTCTGTCTCGCCTTTCCTATGCCAGTACATCATCGTTTGAACAGGCCATCCTGGACCGTCTGCATAGAAATCCGGACACCGCTGTCGCTCGTGAGGTCGCCAGCAACGGCACTGTGCCGCTCAATGGGGCCAACCCGCCCTTCCGTGCCGATCTTCCCATCGAGGGGCGCGCACCTTCGCTCGATGGTGCCGTCGAGTGGCTGAACTCACCGCCGCTGACTGCGGAGCAGCTTCGCGGCAAGGTCGTTCTCGTCGATTTCTGGACCTACTCCTGCATCAACTGCATTCGCACTGTCCCATTCGTTCGTGCCTGGGCAGAAAAATACAAGGATCAGGGTCTGGTTGTGATCGGTGTGCATTCACCGGAATTCGCCTTCGAGAAAAAGATCGACAACGTCAAACAGGCCATCAGCGATTTCAAGATCGGCTATCCGGTCGCAGTCGACAACGATTACAAGATCTGGCGCGCCTTCGAGAACAATTATTGGCCGGCTCACTATCTGATCGATGCCAAGGGTCAGATCCGCTACCACCACTTTGGTGAAGGCAATTACCGCCAGACCGAGCAGGCTATTCAAGACCTCTTGCATGAGGCTGGCAGCGAGATGGCGGCAAGTGCGCCCGTCGACCCGCAGGCCAAAGGTGCCGAAGCCAGTCCTGATCTGAAGAACATCCGTTCAGGTGAAACCTACCTCGGTTACGAACGCGCCACCGGGTTTGCATCGAAAGAACCCCTGCGTGCCGGTGTTGCCAGCGACTATACGAGCAGGGACCTCGATCTCAACGAATGGGGTCTTGCCGGAACGTGGACGATCAACCCTGAACAGGCTGTGCTCGACCGTGCGGGTGGAGAGATCACCTCCCGCTTCAGCGCCCGCGACCTGCATCTCGTTCTTGGCCCGGGCAAGGCAGGCAAGCCGGTCAGGTTCCAGGTCACGATCGATGGCAAGGCCCCAGGCACAAATCACGGCGCAGACATCGATGCCGATGGCAACGGCACCGTAACGTCGACCCGACTTTACCAGCTCGTACGCCAATCCGGTGAGGTGGATGCGCGGAACTTCGAGATCCGTTTCCTCGATCCCGGCGTCGAAGCCTACGCTTTCACATTCGGCTAATTTCCCATCACCCCCTGAAAAATCCAAGAAGGAGACTGACCATGCAGCGTCTTATTTCAACTTTTGCAATTGCACTTGCAGCCAGCTTCGCTGCCTTCGCCGCCCATGCGGCAGAGGTGAAAAACATCGTGGTCGTGCACGGTGCACTGGCCGATGGTTCCGGCTGGAAAAAGGCAACCGAAATCCTCGAAAAGCGCGGGTTCAACGTCACGGTCGTCCAGCAACCGATCACGTCGCTTGCCGACGATGTTGCCGCGACCAGCCGCGTTCTTTCAATGCAGGATGGCCCGACATTGCTCGTCGGCCATAGCTACGGCGGTATCGTCATCACCGAAGCCGGGAACAATGAAAAGGTGGCGGGCCTTGTCTATGTCGCCGCCTTCCAGCCCGATAAGGGCGAAAGCCTCCTGTCGCTGGCGACATCCAAACCCTCCTCCGGCATGAATATTCGCGAGACCCCCGACGGTCAGTATCTCTATCTGGACCCCGCCGCCTTCGCCAATGATTTCGCCGCCGATCTGCCGAAGGACGAAACCGCCTTCATGGCCAGATCGCAGGTCTTCGCCGCAAAGCAGACCTTCTCTGCCAAGGTCGGCGATCCCGCCTGGAAAGCAAAGAAGAGCTGGTCGATCGTTGCCACGCAGGACCGCTCGATCAACCCTGACCTCGAGCGTGACATGGCCAAACGTGCCGGCAGCCAGATCACCGAGATTGCCGCTAGCCACGCCGTTTTCGCATCGCAGCCCGAAAAAGTTGCCGACGTGATTGAGGCCGCAGCCCGCCAGTCTGGCCAGTAAGTCCCACCCAAAACCATGCGCCCCAGCCGTTTAAAAAACGGACGGCTGGGGCGAAGACAGAACTCTTGGCCGTGACTGGAGGTGTTGTCAGAGGTCGATGGCCGGCTCCACGATCGCCATTGTCGATTCGACGTGATGGCGGGCTGCGCGTTCAGCATCATCTTCGTTGCGGTTGACCAGTGCATCAAAGATTTTGCGATGCTGAATGTTGGTTTCTTTCACTTCCGATTCCGAGAACAGGATCGGCACACGCAGCATCCAGTAGTGGAACTGTGTTCGCTCATGGAACTGCGCGAGCAGGATATTTTTCGATGCCGTGACGATTAGCTTGTGGAACTGCGTGTTCAGACTGTTCAGGTCTGCACGGGTCAAGGTTTCAGCTGGCTCCATCGCTTCAATGAGATTTGCAAGCGTGTCGAGTTCAGCCTGTTCGGCATGCCGCGCCGCAAGTCTGGCGGTCGCCGCCTCGATTGCAGCGCGACTTTCGAAAATTGCGTGCACCTGGCTTCGATCGATCGTTTCGACAACCCAGCCTCGCTGCCGGCTTAGAAAGCCTTCGCCCTGTAGCAACAAAAGCGCTTCCCGCACGGGCGTGCGCCCGACATTCAGGCGTTCGCACAGATCGTCTTCCACCAGTCTTTGCCCGGGCTTGAGCTCGGCACCGAGGATCATGCTGCGCAAGCGGTTTCTGACGTCGGATGCGAGGAATTCACCTGCCGCGGCTTTTCTTGATGCCATTACTCTTTTTCCTTTTCCGGCCCTTCAGTAAGCCTTACCGCCAAACTATCGATTTTGGTATATTCTCTCGTGTATAAGCAAGGTCTTCCCACACCCAAGAATCCGAAACCCGGCTGTGTGTGATACCGGCAAGCTGTCACGTCAGCCTCCCCAGTTCCTCAGAACGCGACCGGGCAGCCTCGACGGCGTACCGCATGAGCGGTGCGAGTCCCTTATCTGCATCCTGAAGCACCGAAAGAGCGGCGGCTGTCGTGCCGTTCGGGCTCGTGACTTCTTTGCGCAGGGCAGAAGGATCGGCCAATGGGTCCAACGCCATCTTGGCCGCGCCATAGAGGGTCTGTTTGGCGAGCTGCATAGCGAGATCAGGCGACAGCCCGACAGAAACACCGGCTGCACTGAAGGCCTCAAGGAAGGAGAACAGATAAGCAGGACCTGAACCTGAAACGGCCGTCACAGCATCCATCATCCCCTCGTCCTCAACGAAGACGACGCGACCGATAGCAGCAAGCAGGGTTTCCGTATGCTGTCGATCCGCCGCACACGCGTTGCCACTGGAACAGCAGACAATCATGCCCTCCCCGATAGCAGCCGGCGTGTTCGGCATGGCGCGGATGATGACTGCATTCTCCCCGGCCTCGTGGCGCATGCCGTCGATGGTCACGCCAGCCGCGATAGAAATGACCAGACCACCCGATGTCAGGTGGTCACGACCTGCGGCAATTGCACCTGCAACCCCTTGTGGCTTGGTTGCAATCACCAGGATATCGGCGTGGTAGTCGGGGGGTAGATCGGAAAGGTCAGCATAACTATTCGCCCCAACCTCTTGCGCACGCTTTCGCAGAGCGTCGTTAACTTCCACGACCGCGAACCGGTGACCTGCCATCCCGATCCAGCTTCGCAACATGGCAAATCCCATATTGCCGGCCCCGATCAGCAGAACATTTTTCATGGCATCACTCCTTCAATCTGCGGTGTCTCACCGCTGTAAGTCATCATTTGCGGGCCAGCAGTCCGGACGAAACAATCAAAACCGCCCCCACAATCGTAATGCCATCTGGGATCGTGCCGAAAACCAGGTACCCAAAGCCGGTCGCCCAGATGAGGTGTGTGTATGAGATCGGTGCAAGGCGGGAGACCTGCGCCTCGGGTCGCCGGTAAGCACAGGCAATGGCAACATGTGCCGCGAGCCACAACACGGCTGTTGCAACAGACAGGACCACATCAATTCCCGTCAACTGCCGAAAGAAAAAGGGCATCGTTGCGCTCAAAAGCACAAATCCCGTGAGCGACGAATAAGCGAGTGTCGTCACGAGACTATCAGCTAGGACAGCCCGGCGCGTCATCACAAGAGCCGTAGCCCAGCAGGCTGCGGACGCGATCGAAAACAACGCTGCAGGATTGTAGTCGGCAAACCCCGGACGCAGGATCACCAGGACGCCGATCAACCCACCGAAGACCCCAACCCACCGCAGGCGAGGCACAGTCTCCTTGAGGATCAGCACGCACAGAAGGGTTACAATGCATGGCGAGATGAAGACCAGCGCTGTCGCCTCGGCAAGCGGTTGCAGGCTCAGCGCCGCAATCAAAAGGATCGTCGCCCCCGCCATTCCAATGCCGCGAATGATCTGGTCGGCAGCCGCCACACTCCGCGCCGGCCTGCCACATCGCAGGCAAACGACGACCAGCAGGGTAGATGCGGCCAGATAACGAAACCAGGCAATCTGGAATGGATGGTAGGTCGCTGACAGATGTTTGGCGATGACGTCAGACGCAGCAAACAGAACCATCGCGGCAAGGCAGAGCAGAACACTCTCTTGCCCACGCAAGGCGGCACCCAGATCGACGCCCGCACCTGTACGAGAGAAAATCCTTGACATCACGCGGGCTCAGGACTTGCGGATTTCAAGGACGATGCCGGCATTGTCCCGGGTGTCGAAATAGCAGAAGCCGGAGCCGTCCATCCTTTTGCCGCGAGCGATCACACCGAGGTTGAGCGCCCGCCCCTGTGCTTCCGCCGCATCGCGATCCGCCACCTCGAAACCGAGATGATAGACACCCTCACCACGTTCATCGAGGAAGCGTTTCTGCGGAGAGTCCAGGTTACCTGGATCGCAGAGCTGAATCTGGACGTTTTCAAGATCACAGCACTTGTATCGCATCGCGTCCGAGGCCGCCTTGTTGGGCACTTCAAATTCGAGATAGGTGCCCTTTTTCGGGTAATCGAACCACGGCCCGACCCCCAGACTTTCATAGTAGGCGACCGTTTTCGCAAGATCGCGAACGACGATGCAGACGTGGTGAAGATGCTGGAAGATTTGGGACATGACACGTTCCTTGTGAGCAAGACGCAAAGGCCTTCCCCCGCGCGGGGGAAGGCGCGCGTTGTCTGTTTCGAATCTGGTAAATGGCGTAGTTACGCTGGCAACAGGCGGGCGAGGAATTGCCGGGCGCGATCGCTTTTCGGCGCAGTAAAGAATTGCTTCGAGCGGGCATCTTCTGCGAGACGGCCCCCTTCCATGAAGATCACCCGGTCAGCGACATCGCGGGCGATACCCATATCGTGCGTGGCGATCATCATGGTCTGCCCTTCCTCGGCAAGCTTGCGGATCGTCTCGACCACCTCCTGTGCAAGTTCGGGGTCGAGTGCGGAGGTCGGTTCATCCAGCAAGAGGACACGGGGCTGCATGGCCAATGCGCGTGCAATTGCCACACGTTGTTGTTGGCCACCGGAAAGTTCGGAGGGATAGGCATCCTGCTTTGCCTTGAGCCCGACCTTGTCGAGCAATTCCAGAGCAAGTTTCATGGATTCAGCCTTCGGACGACGCAGCACCTGCACCGGACCACACATGACATTCTGCAGCGCCGTCATGTGTTTGAACAGGTTGAAATGCTGGAACACCATACCGATTTTCTGACGTTGACGGCTTATCTCGGCATCGGAGAGTTCATGCAGCGCACGATCCCCGATGCGGTAGCCAATCAGTTCGCCATGGACGTAGATCCGGCCTGCGGAAATCGTCTCCAGATGGTTCACGCAACGCAGCAGCGTCGATTTTCCGGCACCGGACGGGCCGAGCAACGCGACAACTTCGCCCTGCGGGACATCGAAACTGACATCGGAAAATGCGGAGACCATGCCCCATTTCTTGGAAACGCCAACCACGGAGACGGCGTGTTTCTGAATGTTCAGGTCGCTCATCTTTGGGGGAATACCTTTTCGAGAATCGTCTGAATGGCGGTGGCGAAAGCGGTCATCACCAGGTACCAGAATGCCGCAACGGCAAGCAGTTCCACGACATGGAAATTGGAAGAATAGATGTCGGTCGCAACACGCAGCAATTCGAGGTACCCGATTGCGGAGGCGAGTGATGACGACTTCAGCAGCATGATGTATTGATTGCCTGCAGCCGGAATAATGATCCGTCCCGCTTGCGGAATGACCACCTGAACCAGCACCTGGCGCTGGGTCATGCCAAGCGCGGTTGCAGCCGCTCTCTGCCCCTTGTCCACGGCAAGAATGCCGGCACGGATAATCTCGCTCATATAAGCGCCTTCCGCCAGACTGAGACCCGCCAGCGCCGCAAGGAATGGCGTGACGATGGTTGTTGTCGGCGCGCTCACCAGAGGTTCGGCCATAAACGGCAGGCTGATGGTGATCGAGGGGAACATGATCGGCACAGCGTTGAACCAGAAGATGAGCTGGATCAGCATCGGCGTGCCGCGAAACAGATACACATAGGTCGCGGAAATCGCCACAAGGATGGGATTGCCGCTGACCCGCATCAATGCCGCCACGAAGCCAATGACACTTGCGATGAACAGCGCGAGCGTTCCGAGGATCAGCGCGTTGACTGCTCCCATGACGATCAGCGGACTGAAGATGTAATTGGCGAAGACCCCGACATTGATGATGCGTGACTGAAAAGCAGCCTGGACAATCGTCACAACGATGAGCAGGGCAATGGCTCCGAAAATCCATGCGCCCCAACGGCGTCGATGTACGATCGGAAGTTCGGAAGAGTGAAGATGATCTGTAACGGCCATTGCCCTGTCCGACTTCGTTAGCGCTTGCTGGCGGGGAGATTGACGGTGATTTCCGAAAGCAGCGCGCCGCCGACACCCCACTTGTCCATGATCGACTTGTAGGTACCGTCAGCCAGCATTTCTGTCAGGGTAACCTTCACCGCGTCACGCAGACCGCTATTGTCCTTCCCGAACCCCCACGACGTGATGTACGGCGTGAGCATGTAGTTGCCGCCGACAATGGCGTATTTTCCGGGGAACTGACCACCCATGTAGACCAGTGCCGGGAAGTCGCCGAGATAGGCATCAACACGTTTCAGGTCGAGCTGCATTCTGGCATCCGGCGCGGAGGGAAGCTGTTCTGCGCGGATTTCGGCTGCGCCCTTGGCCTTGCAGGCAGCAGACGCTTCCTCGACCTTGGCCATAATAACCCGGCTACCGAGCAAGGTGGCGACAGATTTTCCGCAGAAATCGGCAATAGTGTTGTATTGGCTGATATCTTCCGTGCGCACCATCGCGGAGCCACCCGAAAGCATGTAGTTGACGAAGTCGAGCTTCTGTTCACGCTCTTCGGTATCGCTGATTCCGCCCGAGGCCATGTTGAAGCGCTTGGCCTCAATACCGGGGATAAGGGCGGCATATTCTGCCTGCACATATTCCAGCTTGAGGTCGAGTCGTTTGGCAATTTCGCGAAGCAGATCGGCACTGGCGCCCGTCACTTCGGTTGCTCCCGGCTCACGGAATTCAATCGGCGGAAATGTCTGCTGCGATCCCACGGTGATCTTGCCCGCAGTGCGTATCGCCTGCGGCACGAGCTTCGACCCCTCCCCTGCGAAAGCCGCACAACTGAACAAGACAGCCGCAAAGCCCGCCATGACGGCGGCACCACTCTTCCCAATTTTCATGTCGTTACCCCAGTTTCATCTTTGATTGATGTTTTGCTTTTCTTTCACTCTATAGCGGCGGTGACGACCACATAGAAGCCACCGCCGGATAGCTTTGTTATCGGGTCTCCGCCCCGCGACCCGGTATCTTCGAAGGGTTGGGACGATCAGCGCGTGGGCACTCGGCAGCCTTGTCGAAAACCGATTGTACCTTGGCGATGTAGTCCTCCGAGAAGCCCCACTGCTTCAATCCGGCCGGAATGTGCTCGAAATAGAAATTCGGCGGACGCATAGCGATGCCGGGGGTAATCAGACGATAGGTCCAGCAATCATATTGCTTGCCGTCATCGCCATAAACCGTGACGCAGCAGCGTTCGAAATCGTCGTAGTCTTCTTCGAAATGCGTCTCGTCATGCTCGAAGACGACGCCGAACGCCTTTTCACCCCAGGCGTCAGCCGTGTTGAGAAAATGGCACCAGCCCCGATCCGTCCGGTCACCAGCAGCGTGAAAACGGAGGGCGTGATTGGCTGCGAATCCCTTCGTCACCGCTTTCGCTTCCGGCATGAACCGGGCGATCTCGATGTCGTGCAGCCAAGTGCAATAAGCGAAGTAGTACATGAAACCTCTTCCATGGGAGGGCAAAACCGCACCCGTTATTGTTGCGATAGGCTGAAGATTGCGGCCGGCCCGATCTTCATATATTGTTTCGTATACGAAGATGCATATGACGTCAACTTGACTTTTGAACCTGATTTCTGAGGAATGAAACGATGATCACCATGATGGACAGCCACGCATATCCAGGCTGCCTGGCTTCGACGGATGGAGAAGTGATGGCGGGGCCAACCCACGTGCAATTCAGCGACGGTATCGTGGCTGAGGCCCGTATCACCAGCATCAGCACCGATCAGATCATTCTGGCGATCAGTGGCCACACAACATCGAAGGGCAGTGCGATTGCACAAAAATCTTGGGTGCTGGTCAGCCTCGGCGCTGATCGATGGCGCATTAAAAAGCGATATGATCTGGAAAAATAGAATGCGGTTGCGAGCTCGCCGCGCTGCTTCGCTCTCGTGACGATCAGAGCTGACCAAAGCCGAGGATTCAGCGGAAGAATACAAATTCTCCCGTGATCTCTACGTATATCGCCCGATATATCTTCTATAGCTACGGCGCCGCTGCCCCTAGAGTTTTCCTGTCCCGTTAAAGAACGGAAAGAGGGGTAAAAATGAAAAAGATCGCAATCAGCGCAACTGTCGCAACCTTGCTCGCAGCACTGTCGAACATGGCTCCCGCAAAGGCTGAAGATGTCACAATCGGTGCAGTCATTCCGCTCTCAGGCGCCAGCGCCACCACCGGCAAGGACCAGAGCCGCGGTATCGAGCTTGCCGTTAAGCAGATCAACGCCAATGGCGGTGTACTCGGCAAACAATTGAAGGTCATCGTCGAAGATTCCGGCGGCAAACCGCAGACCGCCATCGACGCCGCCAAGAAACTTGTCTCCGTGGACAAGGTGCCGATCGTCATCGGCGAGTATTCGTCCGGCAATACCATTCCACTTGGTCAGTACCTCGTCCAGGAAGGCATGCCTCATATCAATCCGGCCTCCACCAGCGGCCTGGTTCGTGGCATCGGCGCAACTTCCTACAGCGTCGTCGGCCTCGACAACGTCTCTACCGAGTTCGCCGCACAGGATGTCATCAATCACGGCTGGAAAAAGGTTGCGGTCCTGGCAATGAACAACGCCTTCGGTCAGGGTGTTGCCGAAGAGTTCAAGAAGCATTTCACGGCGAAGGGCGGTGAAATCTCCACCACGGTCATGTATACCATCGGCCAGTCCACCTATCGCCGCGAATTGCAGCAGGTGGAAGCCGCCGCCCCCGACGCCTATGTCTTCACCGCATATGGCACCGAAGGCGCGCTCATCATGCAGGAAGCCTTCGAACTTGGTCTTCAGGAAGGCAAACCCTGGTATTCGATCCTCATCACCATGATGAACAAGGATACACCGGCCGACTTCAAGGCAGGGCTCATCGGCATGGACGTCGGCTACATCGGCGATGGCGGTGACACCTACAAAACCGAATACGAAAAGACCTACGGTGAAGGCTTCCTCTCCGCCTATGGTGGTTACGCGCATGATGCCGTTCTGTTCGCGGCGGCCGCGCTTAACAAAGCCGGAGGCACCGATAAAGCTGCCGTTCTCAAGGCGATCGAGGATCTGGGCAAGGAAGGCGTCAAGGGCGCAACCGGTGAGATCAAGCTGGATGCGGACGGCCAGCGGACGCATCAGCCCTACCTCAAGTTCAAGGTCGATGGCGAAAAACTCGTCGCATACGACTGATGTCAGCAATGCCCGTTGCGATTGCGACGGGCATTTTCATCCAAGCCGACAGACTTGCCCTAAGGCAGGAGTAACGACCAGTCGCCTTCCCTTTCACACAATTCCGGACTGACGACTGCAGCCTCGTCCGGAGTTGCCCAGACGGACGTGGCTATGTTTCAATTCCTTTTCGACCTCCTGATCAGGTCCGTCGATCTGGCTCTCATCGCCGTTGCCTTGAGTGCCGTTTACTCCCTGATCAAATTCCCCAATGTCGCACTTGTGCAATATGCCGTGGTGGGCGCTTTCGTGGCGATGTCACTGCATGCCGTTGGCCTGCCGCTGTTTCTGGCTGGTCTTGCCTCGGCGCTCTTCGTCGGGCTTCTCGCCGTCATCTTCAATATTCTGATCTTCGAACGCTTGCTGAAGTCTGATTCCGCCATCGCGCTGATCGGCTCTCTGGCACTCAGCATGATCCTCTCGGCAGTCTTTCTGCTGACTTATGGCCCAACGGCCTACCGCTTCAAATTGCAGGTTTCGCCGGCAATGCGCATTCTCGGCGCTCGCATCACCGATCACCAGATCACCACGCTGGTGGTAACGGCGGTCGCACTTGGCCTTTTCGCGCTTATTCTTTTCAGGACTGGTCTCGGTCGGGAAATGCGCGCTACGGCGACAAATGGCGTTCTCGCCGCCGCCACAGGGATCGACACGCGCCGCGTCACCAACATCGTCGTTTTTCTCTCCGGAATTCTTGCAGCCCTTGGCGGCATCACCCTTGCCATGCGCGGCAGTGTCAGCATCGATCTCGGCACCAACATGATGCTTCCGGTCTTTGCCGCCGCCATTCTCGGTGGGCTCGGCAACGCGCTTGGTGCGATCGTGGGTGCAATCGTCATCGCCGCCGCCGAAACCGCCATCACCAATACCAACATCGGCCCCTTCGTCGGTGAGGATTTCTACTTCCTTCCGGCAAGCTACGCGCCTGTGGCGTCCTTTGCCATCCTCGTCGTCTTCCTGCTGTTTCGCCCGCGCGGGCTGTTTACCAGCGAGGTGAACCGTGTTTGATTTCTTTATCCATGTCGCTTCGATCGCCTGCCTTTACGGGATATTGGCACTCAGCCTCAACTTGCAGGCGGGTTTTACGGGGCTCGTCAATTTTGGTCTTATCGCGCTTTTCGGTTGCGGCACATATGGGGCGGCCCTTGCAAAAGGCATGGGTTGGCATCCGCTCGTCGGCCTGCCTGCCGGTCTTCTTTTTGCGGCCCTTCTTGCCCTCTTTTACGCTCGTCTCGGGCGAAAGCTTTCAAGCGACTATTGGGGCATCGCCACGCTGTCGATCGCCGAAATCCTGCGCATCTCGATCACCAACGAGCAGGCACTGACAGGTGGCGCACAGGGAGTATCCGGCTTGCCGCTCCTGTTCGCCGAGTTCAAACCCTCTGATGGAACGGCTCGACTGGCGCTTTATGTCATCGTTCTGGCGCTTGTCTGGTTCATCTGCCAGAGGATCGTCAAAAGTTCATTCGGCCTGGCCATGAAGCTGATGCGTGAAGAGCCACAACTCGCCCGCTCGCTTGGGTATGACCTCGATGCAATCCGCCGTGTGGTCATGCTCATCAGCGCTGCCATCGCCGCATTTTCCGGGTTTCTTTATGCGCACTACCTGACGTTCGTCGGCCCGGATCAATTGTTCTCGCCTGAAACCTTCCTGATCTGGTCGATGGTGATCATTGGCGGAATCGGCAACAACTGGGGTGTGGTCGCCGGCGCCATCGTCATGCAATTTGCCATGGCCTACGTCCCATTCGTCAAGGACGCGCTGGATCTGCCGACCGACTTCGTTGCAGCCGCCCGGCTTGTCATCGTCGGCGGTGGCCTGCTTGCCTTTCTCCTCTGGCGTCCGAAAGGACTTTTCCCTGAAAGAGTGGGAGGAAATCATGGCCGTTAAACTTCTGGAACTCGTAGACGTTTCAAAGGCATTCGGTGCTCACCGTGTCCTGGAAGCCGTCAATTTCAATGTCGCAGAGGGAGAGATTGTCGGTTTGCTCGGGCCCAACGGTTCTGGCAAAAGCACGGCACTCAACGTTATCTCCGGCTTTTTACCGACCGACAGCGGCAGCATCCGCCTCGCCAATGCAGAGATCGCCAATGCGTCACCGCAACGCGTGACGATGCAGGGTCTGGTGCGAACGTTCCAGCTTCCTGCAATGCCGCACAAGATGACGGTGCGCGAAGTGCTGCAGACCGGCGCAAGTCGCAAGGTGGGCCTTCGCTCCATCTTCAGCCGTTTCAGCTTCGACGATGAGTTGGAAACGCTGCTGGAGGCATTCCGGCTGACGCACGTGGCCGATCTTCCGGCCAGCGCGCTGTCTGGCGGACAGAAGAAACTCCTGTCCGTGGCAACCGCGTTGCGCAGCAAACCACGCCTTCTATGCCTTGACGAACCGACCGCGGGTGTCCACCCCAATCTGAGGGCGGATATGGTGACGATCCTCAAGCGCTACCGGGATGCCGGCGTCGCCATTCTGGTGGTGGAACACGATATGCTGTTCATTCGTGACCTTTGTTCGCGCTGCGTTGTTCTCGATCGCGGCGAAATCATCGCTGACTGCACCCCGAGAGAACTTGAAGATAATCCACGTGTGGTCGAGGCCTATCTCGGCAAAGCCGTTGAAAAGGGAAAGACGACGCTATGATCGAAGCCAAGGACATTCGCGCCGGTTATGGCGATGGCGCCGACATTCTCACTGGTATCTCGCTGACAGCAAATCGTCAGGAGATCGTGACCATTCTGGGCCCAAACGGCTGTGGCAAGTCGACCCTTCTGAAGACCATTGCCGGCTACGTCCGCCCTCGCGCCGGCAGTATCACCTTCGAGGGTCAGGAGGTCAGCAACATTCCGATCCATGAAAAGGTGCGTTATCACAAGGTCGGTTATGTACCGCAGACGGACAACGTGTTCGGCACCTTGACGGTCGTTGAAAACATCATGCTGGGGGCTCGTCTGCTTGAAAAGCAAGAGAGAGAAAAGCGTTTCGACGGGCTGATGCGGCAATATCCGGCACTCGCGACGAAGAAGAACCGGAAGGCCTCGGCTCTTTCCGGCGGTGAAAGGCAAATTCTCTCCCTGGCACGAGCTTTGATCTCAGGGCCGAAAATTCTGCTTCTCGATGAGCCCTCTGCGGGTCTGTCACCCCTGATGATGCATGACGTCTTCGACGCCATCGCCTCGATCCGCGACAGCGAGGACATGTGCATCCTGATGGTCGAGCAGAACGCCTTTGAGGCGCTTGGCATTGCAGACCGCGCTTATGTGCTGTCACTGGGACATGTCGCGCTGACGGCCAATGCATCCGACTTGCTGGAAGACCCCGCCATGCGCAAACTCTATCTCGGCGCCGAGATCGAGACGGCCTAGACATCGAGAACCGGGTGTCGCAAGGCGGCTTAACGCGCCTTGCGACAGTCCGCTTAAAGGAAAAGCGGCAGGGCTCCGTCGTTCTTGATCTCTTCCATCACCGCATAGGTGCGGGTTTCGCAAACACCTGGCCAACTAAGCACAATCTCACCGAGGAAACGCCTGTAAGCATTCATGTTCGTCAACCGGGTTTTCACCAGGTAGTCAAAACCGCCGGCAACCATATGGCATTCCAGCACTTCCGGCGCCCGCCTTACGGCAAGCGCAAACTTCTCGAAAACATCCGGCGTTGTTTTGTCCAGCAGAACCTCGATGAAGACCAGCAGATCGTAACCGATAAGGCCCGGATTGAGGCGGCAACCAAAGCCGGTGATAAAACCATCACGCTGGAGGCGCCGAAACCGGTCACTCATGGATGTCTGCGGAATACCGAGCCTTTGCGCCAGCTCACTATTGGTGATCCGGCCTTCGGACTGCAGGATCATCAGAATCCGCCGGTCAGTTTTATCGAGCTCCAGCACCCGTCATTCCCCATCTTTTTCTTATATACATAGACATATATTGATACATATACGCCTATGCTTTGCAAGCGGGGAAGCTCGTCCTTTCCACCTGGAAAAGCGCTTAGAGATGACGGTTTGCGAGGTGTCGTCGATCATCCAGACTCGAGCAGAGAACCGCGAGAACAATCCCGATTGCTGCGCCGAGCAATGTGTCGAGAACGCGCTCGGGCACCATGGTGTGGCTAGCGGCATAGGGAGCGGCAAGATAGCTCATCAGCAGCGCCATTGGCGTGACGAGAATCTGGCCGAGGCCGTAATTAGAACCGATAATCACCTCCGTCACGAACTGCAAACCGGCCAAGATGACGATGATGAGCCAGACGGACGGTTCCTGCTGCAAGATCAACCAGACCAGGATCGCACCGGCAACGGTCCCCAGCGTTCTCTGCAAGGCACGGTTCATGCTGATATGAAGATGTGAGCCCTGCATGACAGCCATGGCGCCAAGCACGGCCCAGGCGGGGTGCGCCGCGCCGAGAACATGGGCTGAGAGACCCGCAATCGCCGAGCCGAGCGCGATGCGCAGTGCAGCGACGACGCGATGGCTCCAAGGTCGAAGCGGCTCTACGGGGAAGGGAAGATCGCCGTTTGCCTTGTGTCGGAACACTTCCGTCAGGCTGCAGATCAGCCAGGCAAGAAGGGCAACGATCGCCGTGGCAAGGCCACGCTCGATAATCTCGCTCGCCGACGTGACGTGCCCCATCGAGGCACCTGCGGCAAAAACGAAGATAAGAGCCCCCGGAGGCCCAAATCGCCCTGTCGTGACGACAAAAAAGAACGTGCCCGAGAGCAGCGCAAGAAGCAGGAGCAGCATGATGGAAGGCGCTCCGAGCCATGCCGCAAGCGACATCACGAGAACGCCAACCGTTTGCCAGAATGCGCATTGCAGCACGATCCCGCCACGCTTGCCCCGTTCAGCGAAACGGCCAAAAAGGGCGACCAGCGCACCCAATGAGGCAAAACCGATCAGATGAGACCAGGACGAAAGATGGACAAGCGGAAGGGCAATCAGCACCGTCAATGCCGCCTGCAATCCGGCGAGTGCGGAATTGCGGAGGAACGGCTGACCCGATACCGTCATGCTTTCACGAAACTGCCTGGGATGCAGCAGGTGACGGGCGGCATCGATACGGCGAGGACGTGTCACTGCAGACAGAGCAATCTCGGAAGACGTCTGATTGCTCATCTGGATTTCTCCTCGCGACGCCGCGCCTGGATCGCCGATAACCTCTCATCGATACGGTCGAAGTGCTGAAGCATGATCGCGAGATCGTCATCGGAAATGTTGGCCAGCATCTCCTCCTCACCCTTCACAAGTTCGCGTCGGATGGCAGCAACACGCTCTTCGCCGCTCTCTGTCAGATAGATCAGCCGCGCTCGGCTATCGTTCTCGTCAACCCGGCGTTCAACCAGGCCCTGGCGACACAGAATATCCAGCAGGCGCACGAGGCTCGAGCCATCGATACCCACGAGGGCCGCAAGCTCTTTCTGCGTAATACCGCCACCGGTTTCCTGAAGATGAACGAGCGGTGCCCAGGTCGCATCGGAAAGGCCCGATTCAGCCAGGCGTTCGTCAAGAGCCCGGCGCCAGCGGCGGGCGAGCAAAGAGAAGCGGACGCCGAAACGCGCGCGTGGAGAAGAATGTTTGGAGGTCATGGTCAGAGTAAACCACAATATAATTTGATTTGCAATTCAAATTATATTGGCGAGATTTTCTGAAGACTGAAAGCGTATCTTTCGCAATGCGAACGCCGTTAGCAACCTGCACGATTGCCCGACGCGATCGGGCACGCGATCGTTGACACTCAAGCTTCCGTTAACCATGATTGAGCGCGATTCGTTAATCAGCCGCCGATCCGATTCGGCATCCCTTTTTGCATCGGTCGCGCAATGACACAGCAACTGCTTCCGGTGTTTTCCCGACGCCTGACCTTATTCAGCGCACTTGCTTCACTCACGTTCAGCACACCGTCGTTTGCCCAGTCCGTGTGGACAGGCAGCACCAACAATGAGTTCAGCGAGGGAACGAACTGGGCTCCCGGCCTTCCTGGAGAGACTGATACAGCCACGGTGAACAGCGGTTCGCCGCAGGTCACAAATGATGTCACGATCGATCAGCTTGGCGTCGATGGCGGAAACGTTACGATCTCCAACACCGGCGCGTTGACTGTAAGTAACGGAACGACGATCACATCGGGCACGGTTGGCATCAATGCAGGCGGCGTCCTGAATTCAGACGTCAACCTCGATGGCGGCGGGCTTGCTGTCGACGGCACCCTCAACGGCAATCTGATGCTGAACACCGGCAATGTGACGGTGAATGGCGCACTCGGCAGCGCGACCGTCGGAACCGGCACGGCGCTTTCCAACAACGGAACGGTGGGCGATGTCTCCGTGTTGTCGGGCGGAACATTTGATAACAACAGTGGAGCTTCGGCAGCCACATTGACAAACGCCGGCACGGCATCCAATGCCGGCACCATCGGTTCATTGAACAACACGGCGGGAACCTTCACAAACAATACCGGCGGCACGATTACCGGCACAGCAACGATTGCCGACGGGACGGTGGTCAACAACTTCGTCATCACCGATGCCGATGTCGCGGCCGTCGCCACGTTCGTCAACAACAGCGATGGGACGGTCAGCACGCTCGTCAATGCCGGAACATCGTCCAATGCCGGTACGATTGGTATGCTCACGAACACGTCGGGCAACTTCACCAACAATAACGGCGGCACAGTAACGGGGAAAACGACCGTTTCAGGCGGAACGGTCACCAACAATTTCGTCGTGACCGATGTGGACGTTGCAGCCGTCGCAACGTTCGTCAACAACAGTGGCGCAACAGCCGGAAACGTCCAGAACGCCGGTACCGTCTCCAATGCGGGTACCATTGCCTCACTTCAAAACGACGCGGGAAGTTTTACCAACAACTTCGGGGGAATCGTGACAGGCGGGACGAATGTCTCCGGGGGCAGTGTCACGAACAACGCAACCCTGAACGACGTCAATATCGGTTCGAGCGGAACGTTCACCAACACAACAGGCGCCGTCGCCGGTGCGGTTACCAATGCCGGCAACAGTTCGAATGCGGGCACGATTGCGTCACTCACCAATACAGCAGGAAGCTTCACCAACAATTCCGGCGGGACGATCACCGGAACCACCACGGTTTCCGGCGGCACCGTCACCAACAATTTCGTCGTGACCGATGTGGATGTTGCCGCAGTCGCTACCTTCGTCAACAACAGTGGCGCATCTGCCGGCGCCGTTACCAATTCGGGCACCACGACCAACGCGGGTACGATCGCCTCTCTCCAGAACGATGGCGGGCTATTCACCAACAATAGCGGAGGCACCGTTTCGGGAACCACAACAGTCGACGGCGGCAGTGTCGTCAACAATGCAGCCCTTGCGGATGTCGATGTCGGCGCACAGGGCACATTCACCAACAACAGTGGGGCCACGGCAGGCGCGGTATCCAATTCAGGCACCAGTGCGAATGCAGGCACGATCGCGTCCCTCGTTAACAGCAGCGGCTCCTTCTACAATACAGGCACCATCAGCGGCACCGCGACGGTTACAGGCGGCGAACTTGTCAACGACGGAACGGTAACAGGCACCATCGATATCTTCGACGGTGGCCTCCTCTCCGGTAGCGGGGTGTCTGGAGGACTTGTCGTCAATGCCGGCGGCGTGCTCTCCCCCGGCCCCGGCATTCGGACACTGGCTGTGAATGGCGACCTGACATTCCAGGCGGGATCGATTTACGCGGTCGACATCAACTCGGCAGGTGCCTCCGACCAGGTCAATGCATCGGGTGCGGTCACCATCGGCGGCGGCACTCTAATGCTGCGTGCGGAAAGCGGCAGCTATGGGCTTTCGACCGATTACACAATCCTGACGGCCAGCAGCATCAGCGGTACATTCTCAACCATTGACAGTGACTTTGCTTTCCTTTCTCCGTCGCTGTCCTACAGCAGCACGGCTGTCGACCTCCGCCTTGACCGCAACGATGTGCGCTTTGCCGATGTTGCACTGACGGCAAACGACCGTGCCACCGCAAATACGGTGGAAGAACTGGGAGCTGCAAATACGCTCTTCTCGGCTGTCCTGCCGCTGAATGTCGAGACTGCCGCCAGTGCATTCACGCAGCTCAACGGTGAAATCCATCCGTCACTGAAAAGCACATTCCTGTGGCAGAGCCAGTTTCTGCGCGAGGCAGTCATTGCTGAAACTTCGCAGTTTTCGGCACGGCGGTCGACGAAAAACGGCGATGTTTCGCTCTGGGCATCGGGCGTAGTGGCGCAAAACCATATCGACAGTCGTGGCAATGCACGCGGCATAGACAACACCGTGACCGGAACACTGATTGGCGCCGACATCGCGCTTCTTGACCAATGGCACCTTGGCGGCGTTCTGGGCAGCAGCGACCTGTCCACAAATCCGCAAGCGGCTGCCGATTCCTACCATGCCGGCCTTTATGCCGTGGGCGACTTTGGCCCGCTGAACCTTATCGGCGGTGCCCTCTACAGCCGAAACGACATCACAACCCGCAGGGACATCGCGTTCGGCACATTCACCGATCAGCTTTCTGCCGACTACGCCAGTACCGCAGCTCAGGTCTTTGGAGACATTTCCTGGACGCTGAAGATGGATGGCATCGATCTCCAGCCCTTTGCCAATCTGGCCTACGTCAATCTCGAGACTGATGACTTCAAGGAAAGAGGCGGCGCTGCGGCGTTGTCGGTCGCTGGCGGTTCCGATAGTCTCGCCGTATCGACATTGGGTCTGCGCATGTCGTCCAACCTGGAGTTCGGCGGCTTGCCTGTCGTTGCATCCGGCATGATCGGCTGGCGCCACGCGGCTGGCGACACGACACCCGTCTCGCTTTCTGCCTTTGAAGGTGGCTCACCCTTCATCCTTGAAGGTGTTACCATGCCGCGCGATACGCTCCTGGTCAGGACTGGCATTGCTGCGCGACTGTCCAGATCAGCACGCCTCACGCTCACCTATTCCGGCGAGTTTGCACGCGGCTTCCAATCAAACGCGGCACACGCCAACCTGTCGGTCAATTTCTGAAGCAAGCGCCTTCTCGGCTCATGTCGCCTGGCGTCAATCAATCACCCACGGTGGCGGCTGAACCCGTCCCCCGAACGGCCTCAACATAGTCTAGCAGGTGCGTCAGCAACGCTTTTCCATAGGGCGGCAGCTGATCGCGATTTCGGACGCAAAGATAGATCTCCCGCTCGGACCACGCTTCGCCAATCGGCAAGGTTCGAAAATCCATGCTGCCGCGATAGCGCAGAGCCGCCGTTTCAGGGACAATACCAACGCCCGTACCGCACTCAACAACACGGCACAGTGCCTCAAAATTTTCCACGCGCATGCGAATGGTAGGACGCCTGCCGAGCTCATTCGCCAGACGTCGCAGGAATTGCGACAACGCCACTTTTTCGTCGAGCGCGACGAGTGGATGATCGAGAATGCTTGAATAGGCAAGCGGCCCATCCAGAGGAAAGTCACGCGGAACGATCACAACGAGCCGATCAGGAACAAACCGCCACTTTTCCAGACCCGTCATGTCGGCCGAGGATGCCACGATGCCCATATCGGCTTCACCTGCCCGCAGAAGATTGACCACTTCCAGGCTTGGCCTGTCTTTCACCGAAACGAACACATCGGGATGATCACGCAGAAATGTCCCGATAAGCTGCGGCATATGCTCGGAAAGCATGTTCGTATTCGAAAGGAAGCGAATTGTGCCGCCGCGCCCTTGCGAAAACGCATCGAGTTCGACTTCCAGCTTCCTTGCGTCATCCAGCAGCTTGCGCGCATGTCGGCACAACAGGTCTCCTGCAAGAGTCGGCTTGATGCCGCGACCGGTGCGCTCAAACAGCAGAAGGCCGAAATTTTCCTCGAGCTTTCTCAGCCGTGCGCTCACCGCCGCAACAACGATGTTGTTCTTTGCCGCTGCCGCCGTGAGGCTTCCGCCTTCGACTGCAGACAGGAAAATCTTGAGGTCGGTAAAGTCGAAGTTCAGCGGAGAAACCTTTCACTTTTGATGAAATCTGTTTGTACAACAAACTGACTACCCAAGTCATCCGTGGCGACGCTATGAGGAACATCAAGTTGCGCCCGCGACACATCGACACGCCTCAATCCTTTCGTAATAAATGACAAAACGCGTCATTTTTATTCAAGATCACCTTGGATGCAGCAGGATTTTTCAGGTTTGGCTGTGTGGGCTGCGGCGATACGTATCAGGCCAGTGCGTGGGAGGCGTTCTGGATCTGCAATTTTGCATTCATTATTTATGAAAGCGCCGCTCATGTTTAGGCTTCCTCCCATCCTCAAAACCGCGCGTGGTCCCTTGGGTTCTTTCGCGCTCTGTCTTGGCGCACTGGTCGCAACAAGCTGTCCCACCTTCGCAGATGACGCTGCCGATCTCATTGCTCGGGGGCGTTATCTTGCCACTGCGGCCGACTGTGCTGCCTGTCATACCGCGCCGCACGGCGGCACACCCTTCGCAGGCGGATATGGCATCGACACTCCGCTCGGGAAAATTTTCTCGACGAACATTACGCCTTCCAAGGAAGCCGGTATCGGCAATTACAGCGAAGAGGAATTCGCGCGTGCGGTGCGCGATGGCATTGCAAAGGACGGCAGCCATCTCTATCCGGCCATGCCCTACACGGCCTATGCAAAGATCACCGATGAGGACATGAAGGCGCTCTACGCCTACTTCATGCAGGGCGTCAAAGCGGATGACCACAGGCCTCAGAAAACGGAACTGCCGTTTCCTTTCTCCATCCGCGCGTCGATGGCCGGCTGGAATCTGCTTTTCCTGAACAAGGATCGCTTCCAGCCCAACCCTGCCAAGTCGGCGGAATGGAACCGTGGCGCTTACCTCGCCGAGGCGCTGGAGCATTGCAGCACCTGTCACACGCCGCGCAACATGTTCATGGCGGAAGACGCCAGCAAGGCGCTCTCCGGTGGCTCCATCGGGCCATGGTACGCACCGGACATTACCGCATCGACGGTATCGGGTATTGGCGGCTGGTCTGATGCAGAACTGACGCAGTATCTCAAAACCGGTCTCGTCGCGGGCAAGGCTCAGGCTGCCGGGCCAATGGCGGAAGCCATTGAAAACAGCCTTCAGCACCTTCCCGACCAAGACATCAAAGCCATCGTCACCTATTTGCGCGACGTTCCGGGCGTGACGTCAACGACCGGCACCGCTCGCGACGCCTTCGGCGCGCCATCCACCGCAGTCGAAGCCTCGCTTCGCGGTCTGCCGGGTCAGGCTCCGGATGAAAACGGCTACCATGTCTTCAGCGGTAGCTGTGCTGCCTGTCATCAGGCCGAAGGCCAGGGTAACGACCATTATCCGTCCCTGTTCCACAACACGGCGACCGGCGGTGACCGCCCCGACAATCTCGTTGCCACGATCCTGTTTGGTCTCCATCGCACGGTGGGTGAAACTGTTGCATTCATGCCTGCCTTCGGTGCGGACGCGTCCTATACGGATCGCCTCTCCGACAAGGACATTGCCGATGTCAGCAACTACGTGCTGGCCAACTACGGCAATCCGGCGGTCAAGGTGACGCCGGAAGACGTCGCACGTATTCGTGACGGCGGTGAAAAGCCTCTCATCGTCAAGCTGGCGCCTTTTGCACTGCCTGTCGGCATTGCGATTGCAGCGATCGTCGTCGCGCTGATCGCCTGGCTGGTCCTACGTCGTCGCCCGCGTCCGGTGCTTGGCTGAGCCTCCAGCGCACGGCCACCTCTTCACCTTTTCGCATGTCATGCTCCATCGGAGATCCTGATGCCCTTTGATCCATCCTCCCCCGCCATGTTCGGCCAAACCCTCTCCCGCCGCAGTTTGCTGCGAGGAACCGCAGCCCTCGGCGGACTGGCGCTCGCTGCCAGCCTCAGCGTGCCTCTGTCTGCTGCGACAGCGGACGACGCCGTGGCCTCATTCACGCAACTGTCGGAGTTCCTGACCGGTTACACGCTCGATCCGCTTCTCGGCGCACGGTTCCTGACAGCTCTGAAAAAGCGCGATACCGAGCTCGACGCCAGCCTTGCTGCCCTGACACAGCTCATCAAGCAGTCCGGCGTTGCCAATATGGACGGCTTTCTGGCGCTGACCGGCATGGATCCGGCCCTCACCAAAACAGCCACCAAGATTGTTTCGGCCTGGTATCTCGGCGTCGTCGGCGAGCCGGAAGATGCCGAGCTGATCACCTACGCGGAATCGCTGATGTATCGCCCGACCAAGGGCCTCCTTACCGTTCCGTCCTACGGTCCCGGCCCGAACGCCTGGGGACCGAAGCCCGGCAGCAAGATCTGACAGGAATAGAGATATGGCAAACACATCCTACGATGCGGACCTGATCGTTATCGGCTCAGGCGTCATGGGCGGCATCGTCGCCGCAAATCTGGCGAAGGCCGGCAAGAAGGTCATCGTGCTGGAGGCCGGGCCCCGTGTCGACCGCCGCGAGATCGTCGAAACCTACCGCAACGCTCCGGTAAAACTGTCGCTGGCAAACGCCAAGCTGCAGGGCGCCGGCTCGCCATTTCCGAGCATGCCCTGGGCGCCATCCACCTATGGCGATTATCTGCAGTATGAGGGCCCGGTGAAATATAACACCTCCTATCTCAGGGTCGTCGGCGGAACGACCTGGCACTTCGGCTCGGCGCTGTGGCGCATGATCCCTAACGACTTCAAGATTCAGACGCTTTACGGCCGCGGCCGTGACTGGCCGATCGGCTACGACGATCTCGAGGACTACTACAACAAGGCCGAGCTTGAACTGGGCGTGACAGGAACCGACGGCCAGGACGAAAGCGGTCAGGGCGGCGGTCCGATGCCGCCACGGTCGATGCCGTTCCCGATGAAGCAGTTGAACAGCACCTATATGTTCGACAGGTTGTCGCAGAAGCTTCTTGTCGGTGGCTTCAACCCGGTTCTAGAGCCGCATGGACGTGCTTCGCGTCCCTATGGCAATCGCCCGGTCTGTGCGGGAAACAACAATTGCAACCCGGTCTGTCCGATCGGCGCCAAATACGACGGATCGATGCATATCGACGAGGCCGAACGTCATGGCGCCAAGCTTCTCGACAACTCGCCCGTCTATAAAATCGAAGCTGGTGACGACGGCAAGATCACTGCGGTCTGGTACAAGAAACCCGATGGCTCCGAACATCGCCTCACGGCGAAGTATTTCGTGCTTGCCGCTTACGGCATCGAATCCGCCAAGCTTCTGCTGATCTCGACATCCGAAAAATACCCGAACGGCATCGCGAATTCTTCGGATCAGGTCGGCCGCAACCTCATGGACCACACCGGTATCAGCATGAACATGCTGACTAAGGATGACATGTGGCCGGGCCAGGGTCCGACCGAACTTCTCGTCTACCTCAACCAGCGTGACGGCGAGTTCCGCAAGGATTATCCAAGCTACAAGATCAAGGTGCGCAACACGGTTCCGACGGCGCAGATGACCGAAGGCTTTATCAAGAAGGGCATTCTTGGATCGAAGCTGGACGAAGAAATCCGCAAATATTCGGCTCGTTCGCTGAACTGGGCAATCGACTTCGAACCGCTGCCGTTGCCGGAAAACCGCGTCACACCTTCGAAAACCAAGTTCGATGCGCTCGGTATCCCGGTCCCCGTTCTCTATTACAGCGTGACCGATTACTGGAACGCTGGTCGCGACCGCGGCCTCCAGGATCTGCACAAGATCGCGGATTTGCTGGAAGCCGAAGTGCTGTCTACCGATGTCAAATGGCAAAACCGCCAGCACGTGATGGGCACCACCCGCATGGGCAACGACCCGAAAGACTCTGTTGTCGACCGCGACTGCCGCACGCACGATCACCCGAACATGTTCATTGCCGGCACCAGCGTCATGCCATCGGCGTCCTGCATGAACCCGACCCTGACGGGTGCCGCACTCAGCGTTCGCATCGCGGAACAATTGATCAAGGAAATCTGATCTCGAACATCGGAGTGCCCTCCCCGTTTTCCGGGGGGCCTCCATTCAAACATGACTCATGGACGGTCCGGTCATCTTAAACACGCATGAGGAGCTGATTTTTATCATGTTGAATTGACTTGCCGATCTCTGCCGGGCAAAAGATGATTATATTTGTCATCAATAGATCGACGGGAGGCGATCGCACGAAGGACGAGCGATCGTTTTCATGAGTGCCAGCCCTATCGAACAAACCGCATATGCGCGGGATCGCGTCGCGACCTCCGGCAAAAGCGGGAAACGACTTGGCCTTTTTACCGCCGCCATTCTCCTTGTCGTGGTCTTTTGTCTCAGCCTTGCCATTGGTGCCCGCACCATTGCCGTTGGTGACGTTTTATCGGCACTCTTCTCCGGTGAAACCACGATCGACAGCGAAACCATCTGGTCTTTGCGCCTGCCTCGCACGCTTCTGGGACTGATGGCCGGCATCGCCTTTGCTCTTTCGGGTGCACTGATGCAGGCATTGACGCGGAACCCCCTCGCTGATCCTGGTATCCTTGGCATCAATGCGGGAGCTGCCTTTGCCATGGTCGCCGCCATCGGCCTCCTCGGCATTTCTCATCCGCTATCATTGATCTGGTTCGCCTTTGCCGGCACAGGACTTGCTGCGGTTGCCGTTTACGCGGCAGCGATGGGCGGCCGTGCCGGTGCAACACCATTGCGTCTGACACTGGCGGGCGTTGCCATCGGAGCGGTTCTTCGTGGCCTCACATCGACGCTGATCTTCCTCGACCCCAACACCTTCGATCACATGCTGAATTGGGAAGTCGGATCGCTTGCTATCACCGGCTACGACAATCTCATTTATACCGCACCCTTCGTCGCCATCGGCATCGTTCTCGCCCTGATCTCGGCCCCGGTTCTCAATGTTGTGGCGCTGGGTGACGATCAGGCACGCTCGCTTGGCGCTGGCCTTGGCCGTGCCCGGATCATGACCGTCATTTCGGTCATGCTTCTGACGGGTGCTGCCACTGCAGCCGCCGGCCCACTCGGTTTTCTGGGTCTGATGGTGCCCTACGTCGCCCGCAGTCTCGTTGGCAGTGATCAACGCTGGATTTTTGCCTACACGCTGGTGCTCGCGCCGATCGTTCTTCTTACTGCCGACATTATCGGCCGCCTCAGTATGCGCCCTGCGGAGATCCAGGTGGGCATCGTCACTGCCTTCATCGGTGCGCCGGTTCTGATCTGGCTCGTGCGTGCACGCAAGGTGACCGCGCTATGAGCCTGCATCCTTCCTTCACGCGCCGCCGGCTTACAATCCGAGCCTTTGGCGAGCGCATTGGCATCAGCATCGACAAGCGACTTCTGCTGGCCTGCGCAATTCTCATCGGGCTTGGCGTCGCCGTTCTCATAGCAGCGCTCGTCAGCGGGCAGGTCCATATTCCTGTCATAGATGTCATCGATGTGCTGACCGGTAATGGCCAGCGCCGTACCCGGCTCGTTGTTCTCGAATGGCGCATGCCCCGTGCAGCCGCTGCAGCGTTGTTCGGAGCACTGCTCGGTCTCGGTGGTGCGGTCTTCCAGTCTATCACCCGCAATCCGCTAGGCAGCCCTGACGTCGTCGGCTTCGATGCGGGCGCCTATACAGGCGCCATTCTGGCGATCACCTTTGCCGGTGGCGGCTGGCTGGTCCTGGCCGGCAGCGCGATTGCCGGCGGCTTGCTGACCGCACTCGTTGTCTATCTCCTGACCTGGCACAAAGGTATCCAGGGCTTTCAGTTGATCGTTATCGGCATCGGCGTCAGTGCCATGCTCACCTCGGCCAATCACTGGATTTTGCTGAAGTCCACTCTCTCAACAGCCATGGCCGCCAACACCTGGGGCATGGGTTCACTTGCCCGCGTCAATAGCCAGCAATTGCTGCCGTCGCTATGGATCGCCCTGCCGGTCATCATTGCGGCCCTTGTTCTGTCGCGCCCGCTCAAAATGATGGAGATGGGCGATGCGCGTGCACGCGCTCTCGGTATCCGAGTCGAGGCGGTGCGACTGTCGCTGATGGCACTTGCCATTGTTGCCACGGCTTTGGTCACAGCAATCGCAGGCCCTATCCCCTTTGTGGCCTTGGCTGCCCCGCCGATTGCCCACGCAATCACCCGCACGGCCGGCACCTCTTTGGCCGCATCGATGGCCACCGGAGCTGTCCTTCTCTCTGCCGCCGATTATGCCGCACAGCATAGCTTCGCGCCGATCCAGTTGCCGGTCGGCGTGGTAACGCTCTGCATCGGCGGCATCTATTTCCTTTGGTTGATCATCAAGGAGGCACGCCGCACGTGAGCCAGCAACCCGCTCCCCGCCTCGAAGCACAATCCGTTGAACTCGCCTATGGCAAGTCGATCATCGCGCAGGACCTCTCGGTCAGCGTACCCTCCGGTTCCTTTACCGCAATTGTCGGCCCCAATGCCTGCGGCAAGTCTACGCTTTTGCAGGCTCTTTCACGCCTGCTTGCCCCCGGTCGCGGCTCGGTTCTTCTGGATGGACGCGCAATTTCCGCCATTCCGGCCAAGGAATTTGCCCGCCGTGTCGGTCTCATGCCGCAAAGCTCGATTGCCCCTGATGGCATCACCGTAACGGAGCTGGTCGCCTGCGGCCGTTATCCGCATCAGAACTTTCTGCGCCAATGGAGCAGAGCCGACGAGCAGGCGGTTGCCGACGCCATCGACGCCACCGGCATGAACGACCTTGCCGGACGTCGCGTCAGCGAACTGTCAGGCGGTCAGCGTCAGCGTGCCTGGATCGCCATGGTTCTTGCCCAGGAAACCCCGCTTCTTCTGCTTGATGAACCGACAACCTTTCTCGATATCGCCCATCAGATGGAATTGATGCTGCTTCTGGAAAAGCTCAACCGTGAGAAGGGTTACACGATCGCTGCGGTCCTGCACGATCTCAACCAGGCATGCCGACACGCCACGCACATGATTGCCATGCGCGGCGGCCACGCGGTTGCCGAGGGACGGCCCGCCGACATCGTTACCGAAGCGCTTGTTCGTGACGTTTTCGGCCTCGACAGCCTCATCATTGCCGATCCCATCTTCGGCACACCCTTGGTCGTGCCGCGCGGTCTGCACGACAATTCCACCGCCTCGATTTCAACGGAATGACGAAAGGATAATTGCCCTTGTCGCTTAATCTGACACGCCGCGAGATGATCGCCGCATCGCTTCTACTCGCCGCCAGCCCCGTTCTCGCCCAGGAGACAATCACCGTCACCGACGTCATCGGCTCCGTCGAAATCCCCAAGGTTGCCAAGCGCATCGTCGTGACCGATGGCGACGACGTGCTGCAGCCGACGGTCGCGCTCGGCATCAAGCCGGTCGGTGCATCCCGCCCTAATTTCACGGGTGGTTTCGCAAAGGGTGTCGCGGAACGCCTGCCAGCCGACATCGGCTATATCGGTTCGTCCGGGGAGCCGAATTACGAGGCGGTGCTCAACATGGAGCCCGACCTCATCTTGATGAGCAACGACGATCTGCCGGATCAACAAGGCATGTATGAACGCTACAGCCAGATCGCACCGACCGTACTGATCGACGTCGACCAGAAGAAATGGCGCCACACACTTGAGACCATCGCTGAGGTAACCGGGCGTCAGGCCGAGGCCAAGGAATTGCTTGCCCGTTACGATGCCCGCGCCAGGCAGGTCCGCGACATCATTGGTGACAAGGCCGGCACGGCAACCGTTGCGCGCGTGCGTACCAATCTCGTTCGTTACATGCTGCAGGACACGTCGTTCACATGGGCCGTTCTGAAGGATGTTGGCTTCAAGGCACCACCGCAGCAGGAAGTGGGTGGTGACGATGCCTTCATCAATATCAGCCTGGAGCGACTCGATCTTCTGGAAGCAGACATGATCCTGCTTCTGGAAGACGAAGGTGCCAAGGGTGCTGGTGCGATGAGCGAGAAGCTGAAAGACCTGCCGACGTTTGCAAGCCTGCGCGGCGAGAAGATCGAGCTGCCATCGGCCGACTTCCTGTTCGGCAATATCCTGACGGCGTTCAATCTGCTCGATCTTTTGGAAGAAAAGTTCAAGGCTTGACGAGGGCAGGATCGCGAGATGCTGGCCACACGGGGCAGCATCTCGGCTTTAATGCTCAGGCCCGGTCGAGATCGAGGGCTGGTGCGGAAAACTGTCGCGAGGCCAATCGAACGAACGGCCGCGACAACATGATCGGCAAGATCCACGCCTGAAGCCGCATGCCGAAATTGCTCTGCGGGATATAGTGGCCTCCGATCTTTCGGGAGACCGCCTGCATTTTCGTGACCAGTGGGCGTAACCGTGCCTCATAAGCGTCGAAGGCTGCTTCGTGCGGTTTGCGCGCCAGTTCCGCTGCCAGAATATAGGCGCCAGCCATGGCTGTCGATGTGCCCTGCCCGGCAAGAAATGTCAGGCACCAGGCGGCATCCCCCAGGAGAACGACGCGCCCCTTCGACCATTTTGGCACGTCGATCTGCGAGACCGTGTCGAAAAATGCATTGTCCCAATCGATCGAGGCCTCCAGGGCTGAGCAGACCGGCTCTGGCCAATGGCCAAAGTGCTCTCTCAGCACCTTCTGGCGTGCGTCCGCGTCCAGCCGGTCTGTCCTGTCGTCGCGCCAGCAAAACAACGTGGCCGCATGACCGTCACCGATATCGTAAAGCCCGCCCTGATGATCGACATCCATCATGCCGACAAAACTCGCCCCTAGCGGCTGGCCGACAGGCATGCGCCATGCGCTGGCACGATATCCGAGAGGGCGCAGAAAGTCTTCGTGCGGCCCGAAGACCAGGGCACGCAGGGCGCTACGATAACCATCGGCGGCCACCACCAGATCAAAGCGTTCCCTGTCGCCACTGGAAAACGTGACATCGACACCAGCGCTGTCATCGGTGAGAGCACTGATCGTCGTCTCGTAGCGGATATCCACATTCGCTTCGATGTGGCGGGTAACGATGTCCTGGAAGGACTGCCGCATGATTGCCAGCATACGGCCACCCGATGCTTGTGCAAGTGTCCGATAATCGTAGGAGAACAGCGTCTTTCCGGCGGTATCGCGGTGCAATGCCGGACCAAGCGGCATGGCTTTCTCTTTGAAGTGCTCGACAAGCCCCAGGCGTTCGGCGACGTTCCAGCCGTTGACGTGCAGTCCGATCGAATAACCCGCAGCGCGGCCTTTTGCTGCTTTTTCAACAATGGTGCAATCGATGCCATGCTGCCTGAGGCAGGCAGCGAAGGTCAGGCCGGCGGGGCCGCCGCCGGCAATGAGAATACGCATCCGTTGCCCTCAAAATGTCATGCTGAGGCGACCACCGAACGTCCGCCCGTCGCCAAGCTGGTAAACGTTGCCGTAGGGGGCGACGTTGAAGCCGTAGGTCGTATAGGTCTTGTCGAACACATTGGTGACAAAGGCTTCGGCTGCGATGTTCTTGTCCAGCTCCCACTTGATGCCAAGATCGACAAGGCCATAGCCTTTCTGGCCAATCGTGTTGGTCTCGTCGAAATAGGTCTTGCTGACATAGCTGAGCGCCACGTAGGGAATGAGCGCTCCGGCATCATTGTCGAGGTCGAACCGGTAATCCAGCATGACATTGGCGGTGAATTCCGGCGCATAAGGCACGCGGTTGCCCGTCAGGTCGGTGCCCGGCGTAACGGGATTGCTGTAGTCCGTGAACTTGGAGTTGTTGTAGGCAGCGCCGAGCGTGATACCGAGTTCATCGGTGGGTTTGGCGCGCAGTTTGAGATCGACACCCTTGGCCGTGACTTCACCCACGTTCTGCAGATATTGCAGCGGCTGCACGCCGACGAACATCTGATAGTCCTTCGTGACGTTGTAATAGGCCGAAAGCTGGCCTTCGAGAGTGCCTTCGTCGTTGCGATACTTAAGGCCGATCTCACCATTATAGGTGTTCTGGGGATCATAGGTATAGGCGATATTCGCGGTCGTCAGCGTGCGTGTGAAGCCCCCTGCCTTGAAGCCGGTGCTGAACAGGCCGTAGAGCCGCCACTCATCGGTCAGCCCGTAGCTCGCACCCAGCTTTGGCGAGATAGCGCTGAAATTGTCGCTGTCGTTGAGTGACAAGGTACCGGTCGCCTTTGCGGCAACCCGTTCATGGTCAAAGCGTAGGCCGGGCGTAATGTCGAGACGATCAGTGGCATGCCATGTCACATCTGCGAACACGGCGTAGGAATCGATCTTCTGCTGAGCGATCTGGCCGTAGCTCGGAATGGCGCGGGTAAAATCGAGGTGTTGGTAATAGAGACCGGCGACATAATCGACAGCATTGCCCTCATCGGGATTGGAGGCGATGCGAAGCTCCTGGCTCAATGTCCATTGCTTCTCCGGCGTGTAGGTGCCGAACACGGTGCGATCAAAATCGCTGTTCTGGTAGCCGGTCAGCGCCGTGACGGTTGCAGTGCCAAGATCGTAGCTGGCGTTGATGCCGAAATTCCAGGTATCGAGCGTATATTTCGATGGAACCGGCAAGGCGATCCTGTCTTCCAGCATCGATTCCATGACGAAATACTCTTCGGTGGAGGTGACACGACCATGACCTGCTGACACCATAACGTCGAGCGGGCTGCCCTCCGGCGCGTAACGCAACCGCACTTGACCGTTGAGATCGTTGCTTCCTCCGACCTCTTCTCCCGTCAGCATGGCGGTATACTGGTCCTTGTGGTGGAGGCCGGTCAAAGTGATATCGCTGAACAGGACGCCGTCAACAAGCGGCAGGTTGCCATAGAAGGTACCACCGGCGCCCTCCGAATTGATATCGCCATCAAAACCGAACCGCATGTCATTGTCCGGCTTTCGCGTGGTGATGTTGATGACGCCGCCGATGGCGCCGCGACCGTACAGCGTACCTTGCGGACCATAGAGCAGTTCGACGCTTTCGAGATTGCCAGGCAGACTGCGCGAAAGGTTGAAGCTGTCCTGCGGCAGGCCATCGACATAGACCTGCGTGCTTGGATTATAGAAATCGAGCGAGGCCTGCCCACGGATTGTGAAGTTGGAATAGGCGCGGCTGGACCGTGTGCGGATGTTCACGTCCGGGAACACCCTGTCGAGATCGGCAACGCTGTCGATGTTGCGGACGGACAGTTCATCGGCGCTGGCAAAATCGACCGTCGATGGCAGCAGGAAGTAATCCTCGCTGCGCTTGGTGGCTGTGATCACGATTGGGGCCAGCACCGTATCACTGGAAACCTCTTGTGCCACGGCCCCATTGGGCTGCGTGCTGGCGATGATGGCGAGGGCGGAGACGCCAAGGAGGCGATGACGCATCATGAGTGCGATACCTTTTCTGCGGATGGAAAGTGAGAAGACTTGCGGGCGGAGACCGGCAAAACCCAAGGGGCGATCAGGATCGCAGTCAGAATGAACAGAGCCGATGCCCCGAACAGCGTCCCATAGCCAAGCGATTTGCCGAGCAGGCCGGCGATCGACGATGCGGCAATGGCGATGATCGCATCGAGGCTTTGCAAAACGGCAAAATCAGTTGCGGTCCGCTCCGCGTCGCACCAATTCATCATCGCCGCATAAAGCGCGACGAAGGACATCGCGACAGCAGCCACCTGCGCCACCATGAGACCGGCGGCAACGCTCTGCGATACGGCGCTCCAGAATTCGAGTGAGGCGAGCGCGAAAAGAAGCAGGGCATTAAGGCTCGCGGCCACAAGGATCGCCCGGCGAATGCCGATTACCTGGACGACGAGTGCGGCAAGCGTCGATGCGACAAAACCTGCAATGGCTCCGCCGGCTCCGCGCAGCGTACCAATCATTTCCAGCGATAGGCCCTTATCCACGAGATAGGGGCCAGTCATCGCCGAACCCATGCGCAATCCGACCTGATAGACGGCAAGAAAGATCAGACCGGTCATCAGCCTGCGATTGGCAAAGGTCCCGCGCAGCAGCATGCGTCGGGCTTTATCCACCGGCCTTTGCCGTGGTGCCGCGAGCCGTCTGGCCAACAGCACCGGAATGCTTAGCAGAGCCACAAAAACTGCCATGGCGGCCATCGAAACGGCCCAGCCGGCATGGCTGTAGACGATCAGCCACAAACCGCCACCGAGCAGGAAGCCGATATAGGCACCGGCTGTCGAGGCGCCGCTCGCCGCCCCGCGCGTCTCCTCGGTGGTGGCTCGGACGGCAAGCGAATCCGTTGCGATGTCCTGTGTGGCTGCAAGTGTCGCCATGACCAGCAAGACCGCCGCAAGCGGCATCAGATGCGTTTGGGGTGGAAACGCCGTGGCGATGAGGAAGCAGACGATGATGCCTGCCTGGCTAAACAATATCCACGCACGCTCACTGAAAAAGCGATCGACAAGCGGTGCCCACAGAAACTTGAGCGCCCACGGAAGAAAGAGAACGGCGAGAAATCCGATCTGGTCAAGCGGCATGCCTGCGTCACGCAGCACCACAGGCAACGCTGACTGCACCATGCTGCCGGTGACCGACTGGGCGGCATAAAGACCTGCCAGCAGGCCGAGAACGAGCCAGGCGCTGGATCGGGCGCTGGTTTGAAGGAAAGTCATGGACATTGCCCCTCGCAATGAAGTTCCCGACCTCCATAGATTGACGGCGTAAACTTGACTATTGTAATCAGGTTCAAGACTGTCGCGATCCGGTCACTTTTTTGATCGGCAGCAAAAGTGGGGGCCGATCATGAACTTGCGCGTAGAGCAGAGGGCTTTGGTCCAGTCAGATCAGGACGATGTCGTTGTTTTAGGGCCGAACCCTACGGAAACGAGTTTTGCGACCACCTCGACGGATGGCGCCTACAAGATTCTCGGCGTCCGTCCCGGCTTGACGATTTCCGTGTTCGATATGGTGATCGGTGCTGACTTCGTCGGCCGTTTTGCAACAGAACCCTGCGTGGCCATTGATTTCCTGTTCGAGGCCGCAGGTCAGGGCTGGCTTCTGGATGCCGATGGCGAACGTCTCTCAAGCCTGCCGTACCGGCCCGGTCGCATCTACATCATGGCAGCCCCGGAAGGCGCCGTCGGGTTCTACGACGTTCCGGTCGGAACGCGTTTCAAGGGTATGGACATTCGCATTGATACCGCCCTTTGGCAGAAGCTTGGCGCGGCAGATGTCCTATCCTCGCTCGATGAGCAGCATGCTTTGCATGTCGCATCCGGTAACGGGACATGGGTTGGTGTCCTGCCGGTTCCGCCGCAACTGCTGTCTGTTGCCCGCGCGCTTTTCGATAGCGCCATGGTGGAAAATGACGACCTTGCCTTCGAGGCACGCGCACTCGATATCATCAACGCCTCGATCAGTGCCATGCGCCATGCGCAGGTTGCGATAAAGACGCCGCCACGTGATCGTCGGGCGCTCCAACGTGTCCGGGATTTGATGATCGCTGATCTTTCGCATCCCTGGTCGCTCGAGGACCTCGCCCGTGAAGTGGGGCTGACGCAAAAGCGGCTGAAAGCCGGTTTCAAGGTACTTTACGGTTTTTCCGTTTACGCGTTTCTGCAGGAACAGCGTCTGCTGGAAGCGCGTCGCATGATTGAAACAGGTGCGATGTCAATCACCCAGGCGGCACTTGCTGTCGGCTACGGCAACCCCAGCCATTTCTCGCAGCTTTTTCTCAGACGTTTCGGTGTCCAACCATCTCGCCTGCGCACGACCGGCGCGCAGCAAGACCTCTGAATTCACGATCGATGCTGCCTTTGCAGGCAAAACGGCGAGGTTGCACACAACCTCGCCGCATCAGATCTATGACTGGGCCGGATTTATCTTAAGCGTAAAATTCCGGAGCCTTTTTGAAGTTCGCCCATGCGTCCGGATCGTGGCCCGTGACAACGGTCGCATCATGCTTTTCGGCGTAGTTGCGGAGTTTTTGAACAGAGCGGACCGTATCAACGGTGGAGGCAAGAAAGCCCGGCAGGGCCTTTTCTTCCCAATGATCCAGCGTGTAGGCAGCATCGATCGTCAGAAGCAGCGGTTTGCTGTCGGGCAGACGAACCAGGAATGACTGATGACCTGGTGCGTGACCGGGCGTGAAGATTGTGGTCAGCGTGCCGTCGCCATAGACGTCGTAATAGTCGTCCTGCGTACCGTTGAGGAACTGCCACTTCAGGCCCGGCTTGTCGAAGTCCTTGCGGATGTAACCGCCGCCGGCAAACCAGTCCGGTGTGAAGGCATATTCATATTCGGAGCGCTGCACGATGTGGGTCGCATTGGGGAAGCGACCGATCGCGCCGGTATGGTCGAGATGCAGGTGGGACTGCACGACATATTTCACATCGGCCGGATCGAAACCGAGCGCCTTGATCTGGTCAACGCAGCCCATGTTCTTATCCAGAACCGGCCAATAGACATCGCAGATACCGCCCCAGTGACCGCGCGGGTCGGTCGCGACTTCGATCGCGTTGCCACCGTCGATGACGGTGTGCCCATCGGGATGGGTAATCAGGAAAAATGGGACGGGAATCTCATAGTCCGCACCATTGCCCTGGTTCATCTTGATGTTGTGTACCTTGCATTTCAGGGTACCTGACTGAAGCATGTAAAGTCTGATATCGGTCACTCGTTTTCCTCCCTTGGGACTGAAGATTTTGGTGTAAGAAATGGATCAGAAAGCTTCGCGATAGAGCGCGAGCGCATCCTCTTCGCGGACTTCGACCGGATTGTTGACCAGCAGGCGGCTCTGCTTCATGGCGTCGGAAGCAAGCATTGCCAGGGTGTTGTCCGTCACGCCGACATCACGAAGGCGCCGCGGCGCACCGCTTTCATCCATCAGCTTTTCCATATGCTGGACAAAGGCGTCCGAACGGGTCGCCGTATCACCCTCGCCCGGCACGCCGAGCACATCGGCAAGCTCGGCATAAAGCGACGCCGCAGCCTTGGCGTTGAAACGCAGCACTGGTCCCAGCATCAGAGCGTTGGAAAGGCCATGCGGCACGTGATAGTGGCCACCCAGCGGATAAGCGAGCGCGTGAACGGCAGCCACCGGCGAATTTGCGAAAGCCTGGCCTGCCAATGTTGCCCCCAACAGCATGCCTTCACGGGCCTTGCGATCGGTCCCATCCTTGCAGGCGGAGATCAGGTTTGCGCCAAGCAGGCGTAACGCCTCACGCGCCAAAGCATCTGATAGCGGGTTCTTCTTGTGTTTGCTGGTGTAAGCCTCAATCGCGTGCACCATGGCGTCGATACCGGTAGCCGCGGTATGAACCTGCGGTAGACCGACCGTCAGTTCCGCATCGAGAAGAACGAAATCGGCATAAAGCTGCGGAGAAACGACACCCATCTTGGTGGTTTCACCTGTGGTGATGATCGAGATGTTGGTCACTTCCGAACCGGTTCCAGCCGTGGTCGGCACCAACACCAGCGGCAGACGCGACCCCTTGACGTTGCCGATGCCGTACATGTCTGCAAGCGTCTGGTCGGACACCAGAAGAACCGCTACCAGCTTGGCGATATCGAGCGAGGAGCCCCCACCAAGACCGATGACGATATCGACCCCGATCTGCTTGGCGGATTCGACGCAATCGGCAACGATATGCTCTGGCGGATCGGCCACTACCTTGTCGAAGATCGTGACGCTGAAACCGCTAGCGGTTAGAGCGTCGGCAATCGGCTTAATGAGGCCTGCCTTGATGAGGCCCGCATCGGTAATAAGAAGTGCCTTGCGCGCCTGGAACCTGCCGGAAAGAATCTCTCCGAGGCGCTGGGCACCCCCCCAGGCAACCTGCATAGAGGGAACGGTGCGGAATTCGAAAGGGTTGATGGTCATTTGATCCTCCCAGCGTGATCTCAGCCGATGGCCGAGCACAGGTATTTGATTTCAAGATATTCATCGATGCCGTAGTGCGAGCCTTCGCGGCCCAGCCCGGACTGCTTTACGCCACCGAACGGTGCGACTTCATTGGAGATGAGGCCGGTATTGTGGCCCACCATGCCGTATTCGAGCGCTTCTGCGACACGCCATGTCCGGCGGACATTCTCGGTGTAGAAATAGGCCGCCAGACCAAACTCGGTGTCGTTCGCCATGGCAACGGCTTCTTCTTCCGTTTCAAACCGGAAAAGCGGGGCGACCGGTCCAAAGGTTTCCTCACGGGCAACCTTCATTGCCTGCGTTGCACCTGTCAGCACCGTGGGTTCGTAGAATGTCCCGCCAAGCGCATGGCGCTTTCCGCCGGTAACGACCTTCGCCCCTTTTCCAAGAGCGTCAGCAACATGATCCTCGACCTTCGCCACAGCGTCCTGATCGATCAGGGGCCCGATCAAAATACCGGGTTCGGTGCCTTCACCAACGGAGAGGCTCTCGACTCTTTTGGCCAGCTTTTCCGCAAAGGCATCGTACACACCGGCCTGGACATAGATCCGGTTGGAGCACACACAGGTCTGTCCGGCATTGCGGTACTTCGATACGATCGCGCCCTCGACAGCAGCATCCAGATCGGCGTCATCGAAAACGATGAAGGGCGCGTTGCCGCCAAGTTCCAGTGAAAGCTTCTTGATCGTCGGGGCCGATTGCGCCATCAGCAGACGGCCGACTTCAGTCGATCCGGTAAAGGAGATCTTGCGCACCGTATCGCTTTCGGTGAAGACCTTGCCGATATCGCGTGCTGCACCCGTGACCACCTGAAAGACACCGGATGGAATGCCTGCCTCTTCCGCCAGAACACCCAGAGCCAGTGCGGTCAGCGGCGTCTGCTCGGCCGGTTTGACGATCATCGTGCAGCCGGCGGCCAGAGCCGGGGCAGCCTTGCGCGTAATCATCGCAGCCGGAAAATTCCACGGCGTGATCGCGGCGCAAACTCCGATCGGTTGCTTCAGAATGGTAATGCGCTTGTCGGTGGTCGGCGCTGGAATAGTGTCGCCATAAACGCGCTTGGCTTCCTCCGCGAACCATTCCACGAAGGATGCGGCATAAAGCGCCTCGCCCTTTGCCTCCGCAAGCGGCTTCCCCTGCTCTGCGGTCATCAACGCACCGAGATCGTCAGCGTTTGCCACCATCAGATCAAACCAGCGGCGCAAGATTGCTGCGCGATCCTTGGCAGCGCGCCGGCTCCACTCGGAAAATGCCTTTCCGGCAGCCTCGACTGCGGCTTGGGTCTCTGCTGCCGAAAGCGAAGGGACATGCCCGATGATTTCCAGATTGGCGGGATTTTCAACGGCAATCGTTTTGCCATCGGTAGCTTTCAACCAGCGGCCGTCCACAAAACACGCATCACGCAACAGAGCAGCGTTTTTAAGCTTGATCATCTGTCTCTCCCACAGTAAAGTTCAACTAATTGAACTTGAATCAATACAATGAACTATGGGCCGAAGCACGCTGATGTGTCAAGGAGGTTGCATGACCGCAGATCAACAATCGTCGCAAATATCAGACACTGTGCCGGCCCTCAGACGTGCAGTGCGTATTCTGGACATGGTTGCCGGCTCCCCCCAGCACCTGACAGCCGCAGAACTGACCCGCCTTATGGAACTGCCCAAAAGCACGGCGCATGGCCTCTTGGCAGTCATGGTGGAGCTTGATCTTCTTGCCAAATCGGCGGACGGAACCTTGCGTGCCGGTCCCCATCCGCTGCGATGGGCAAACGGGTTTCTGTCGCAACTCGATATCGTTTCGACATTTCACGAACAGCTTGCCGAACGGCACGATCTCGACCCGTACACGGTCACGCTGACCGTTCGCGAAGGCGGCGAAGTCGTCTATATCGGCTGTCGGAACTCGGCCCAGCCGCTCGGGCATACGTTTCGTATCGGCATGCGTTTGCCGGCGCCGTTTACAGCGACCGGCAAGATGCTGCTCTCCGACCTCAGCACCGATGAGCTGAAATCCTTGTTCGAAAGCTTTCCACCTCCCCTGACACCAAGAAGCGTGAGCTCGCTATCAAAACTGGAGCACGAACTGGCATCGACGCGCAGCCGTGGCTACTCCATCGACGACGGCCAGATCCGCGAGGGAATGCTCTGCATTGGTGCCGCCATACGCGACTACTCAGGGGCCGCGTCGGCGGGTATCGCACTAAGCCTGATACGAAGCGAAGCAAGCGACGAAAAGATCGCCCGTCTGGGAGAGGAATTACGCGATACGGCCAACGCACTTTCCGAGAAGCTGGGCTACCGGATAGCGCAGTAACTGCCGCGTCTAGGAGCCAAGTTTCAGTCGTCGATCGATGCCGATATTGTCGAGGAAGGTTTCGTCATGGCTGACGACCAATATTGCGCCGTCATAGGCTCTCAGTCCGGCCTCCACGGCCGCAATGGACTCGATATCGAGGTGATTTGTCGGCTCATCCAGTATAAGCAACTGTGGCGGTTCAATCCCACCAAGCACACAGGCCAGCCCTGCCCGCAACATCTGCCCGCCTGACAAAGTTTCGACCTTCTGCAGCGCTGCATCCGCCCGGAAAAGGAAACGTGCGAGCGACGCCCGGCAGGCATTTTCCCCCGCCTTCGGGTTCAGGCGCAGAAAATTGTCACGGATCGACGAGGCCGGATCGAGCAGGCTGACCTGCTGATCGAGAAAGGCCGAGCGCACCTCGATCTGCAGCGTTCCAGACGCTACCGGCAGGACGCCCGTGATCACCGAGAGAAGGGTCGTCTTGCCCGATCCATTGGCGCCAGTAACAGCAACCCGTTCCGGTCCCGTGATGTGGAAGGAGAGATCGCGCAATATGGGCCGGTCCGGTTCATACCCCGCCATCAGGCCCTCCATACGCAGCACGGTCTTTGCCGCGGGCAGATGGCAGGATGGCAAGGTGACCGAAAGCGGTTGCAAGATCTCGATACGCTCGCGCGCCGTCTTCACGTCATCCAACGCCTCAGTCTCCAGCCGATTGGCGAGCAGAGCGTTGGCACCACCCGTCTGTTCGGCTCGCATCTTCAATCCACCTGCGACGATCTTCGGCATATCACCCCGCGCCGCTTTCTTCTTGCCGGCGCTGTCGCGACGCGCTTTGCGTTCGACCGTGTCCTGCGCCTTGCGCGCAGTATCCGCCAGACGCTTTTGCGCATCAGCGAGGTCATGCTGCACCGAGGCGATTTCCAGCGCTTTGCGCTCCCTGTAATGGCTCCAGTTTCCGCCATAACGACTGACACCCAATGACGTCATTTCGACGATGGAATCCACTGTCTCCAGAAGTTCACGATCATGGCTGACGATGATTGCGCCACCACGCCACTTTGCCAGAAAGTCGATGACGGCCAACCGGCCTTCCCGGTCGAGATTGTTGGTCGGCTCATCGAGGATGAGAAAATCAGGCGCGGCGTGGATTTGCGCGGCAAGTGCTGCGCGTGTGCGCTGTCCACCGGAAAGATGCGCAAGCGGCGTCGTGTACGGCGCATCAAGGCCAACGTCCGACAGGGCGCTGGCGATATTCGCCTCCAGCATCCAGTCAATATCGGCCAGCTCATCTACCGTCGCCTCGCCCAGTTGAGCACGGCCGAGAACCGCGAGAGCATCACCCGCACCGAACAGATCCGCAACCGTACTATCTGCTGAAACCTGAGCGCTTTGGCGAAGCACGTGAACAGTACCGGAAACAGAAATCGATCCGGAAGACGGAGATATATCTCCGGCCATCAGGTTCAGGAGTGTCGTCTTCCCGACGCCGTTGCGGCCAATCAGGCCAGCGCGTTCAGGACCAAGCGTGAGATTGAGCCCGGAGAAGAGCTGGCGACCGTCAGGCGTCGACCAGGAAACATTCGAAAGGGTGATAAAGTACGGCATGGATATGGTTTTCCCGTATGGCAAGGCGATGTGACTTTGCGATCGGGTTGAAATCCATATGAAACCGTCCTGTTGGTGCTGCGTGGACTTCTATTTATGCGCGAAAGGCGGCACGTTCAAGGCACGTTGTCTTTTCGGGCGACATGACTACACCCGAACAGAGCTCGGTCTGAGATCGTCTTCCTCCAGGCAATCTCTAGTGCAGAATCTGGCTGAGGAAGAGCTTGGTGCGCTCGTGCTGCGGATTGTCGAAGAACTCCTGCGGGGAGTTCTGTTCGACGATCTGGCCCTGATCCATGAAGATCACCCGGTTTGCCACCTGA
>NZ_JACAWV010000008.1 GCF_013390595.1 Rhizobium sp. RM
AAATCTTCTCATCACATAAGGGCCTCAAGCCCATAACAGAGGCCGCACATCGCGGCCTTTTTTGTTATAATATCAACTTCTCAGCAGACAAATCTGCTGAATGAGACTTCGCCAAAGGCAAAGTCATGGTGCCGCGGGGTGGAGCAGCCCGGTAGCTCGTCAGGCTCATAACCTGAAGGCCGCAGGTTCAAATCCTGCCCCCGCAACCAATATCTTTCCACCATACAAAGCTACAGAACAAATTGCCCTCAAAAGACCACCGAAGACCAAATCATCCGCCGGGGTCCTTGAACAAGACATTCTGGTCTATCAAATATCGCGAAAATAACGGCAAACTCGCACCACCAACCGCGCGAGCCTGGCTCCCAACTTCACCCTCGATGATCTCAGGGATCATAACACCCTGAAGATCGTGCAGACCAAGCGCAAGCTGCGTTGCAACCACGATCCGCTTGCGCACCCAGTCCGGAAAACCGCCATCGATGATGACGGAAGAGAAGTCGATGATAGATGCGGCGGCAATCACGGCTTGCGCCAATGCAGCGGCCGTATTCCTGATCCATTGCTCGAGCGGTTCACCAAAATCGATCCATTCATCCGGCGAAAACCACAGCGGTCGCGGATCGATGCCCTCTTCTCGCAACATGTTTTCCAGAACGAAGATCGAGGCGATTTTCAGAAGTTGAACTGGTTTGCCGTCCTGTCCCTGTACCGGCAACGGGCCGATTGCACCGGCAGTCCCGGTCCGCCCGGAAAACAGTGCGGAATTGAGGACGACCCCGCCACCGATAAACGAGCCTATGAAGATATAGAGGAAATCGGGGCAATTCTGACCTGCTCCAAAAACCAGTTCCGCGCCACAGGCACTTGTCGCATCATTCTGGAGGAACACCGGGTAGCTTATGCTTTCAGCGATATCAGCACGAATATCGACGCTGCGCCAACGTTCCATTTCTATTTGAGGCGCGCCCACTTCCTGCGCCCAATTCCAGAGCTCAAAAGGAGCCGCAATGCCCACACCGGCGATTTTCTCGCGCTCTGCGTCGGTCAGTTTTGATTCGATTTCGGCGATGCCTTCGATCACGAAAGGCATGATCCATTCAGGCATCGGGTAAGGATAGGTTCTGTGGAGCTTGAGCTTGATGCGACCAACAAAGTCCATCAGCACCAGATCAACACTGCGGCGGCCGATTTTGACACCGAAGGAAAACACTGCATCAGGATTGAGTCGCATGGGGGTGGACGGCTGCCCCACTTTTCCGCGAAGCCTTTCGCCGCGCACGAGAAGTCCGTCTTTTTCGAGAGACCGCATGATGACCGAGACGGTCTGCGCGGAAAGCCCGCAAAGCCTTGAAATCTCGGCTTTAGAAAGGCTTCCATGCCTGCGGACGAGCGACATCACGAGCCGCTCATTATAGGCACGAACGCCTATCTGATTGGCCCCTCCGCTCGAATCCGTAACGCTGCCCGGAGTTGACAACGCCGGGTCAACAGACTGTCTCATTCACACTTCCTCCCGCCAGCAGAGTTTACGATACACAACACCTGCCGGCCTCCTGGCAAGCCATACATCGCGATGTTTTTGAGTATTGCGACTTTCCTGCTTGCACGGATTTAGAATGCCACACCGAATTAATAATTCAATCGGATTTATTTATTGACAGAGTTTGCCTTTGATGGTTCCATTTGTTTCAGCGATTGTCAGTCTCGGAGGAGACGGGATCGTCGGGCTGCCGCAAAGGCGCCCACTTGTTCATTTGGGAGGATTAAATGAAGACCACTGTTTCCGCTCTTTTGGGCGCGCTTGCGCTTGGCGTTTCTTTTGCCTCGGTCGCATCTGCCGCCGACACGTCGGTGTGCCTCATCACCAAAACGGATACCAACCCCTTCTTCGTTAAGATGAAAGAAGGTGCGACGGCCAAGGCCAAAGAGCTTGGCGTGACCCTGAAGTCCTATGCCGGCAAGATCGATGGTGATTCCGAAAGCCAGGTCGCCGCAATCGAAACCTGCATCGCGGACGGCGCCAAGGGTATTTTGATCACCGCTTCCGATACCAAGGGTATTGTTCCGGCTGTCCAGAAGGCGCGCGATGCCGGCCTGCTGGTAATCGCCCTCGATACACCTCTTGAACCAATTGATGCTGCCGATTCGACCTTTGCAACCGACAACCTTCTGGCTGGCGAATTGATCGGCAAATGGGCCGCCGGTACGCTCGGTGACAAGGCAAAGGATGCGAAGATCGCTTTCTTGAATCTCACCCCCTCTCAGCCCACAGTGGACGTCTTGCGTAACCAGGGCTTCATGAAGGGCTTTGGCATCGACGTGAAGGACATCAACAAGATTGGTGATGAAGACGATCCGCGTATCGTTGGCCATGACGTTACCAACGGCAATGAAGAGGGTGGACGAGCAGCAATGGAAAACATGCTGCAGAAAGATCCGACCCTGAACGTTGTCCACACGATCAATGAACCTGCGGCCGCCGGCGCTTATGAAGCTTTGAAGGCAGTCGGTCGTGAAAAGGATGTGTTGATCGTTTCGGTTGATGGCGGTTGCCCGGGCGTCAAGAACGTCGCCGAAGGTGTGATCGGAGCCACGTCACAGCAATATCCGTTGATGATGGCAGCCCTTGGCGTTGAAGCCGTGAAGAAGTTCGCTGACACGGGTGAAAAGCCAAAGCCTACCGAAGGCAAGAATTTCTTCGATACCGGCGTGACGCTGGTGACCGACAAGCCCGTCAAAGGTCTTGATTCGATCGACACGAAGGACGGCCTGAGCAAGTGCTGGGGTTGATACCCGGATACTGAAATCTGCGAGGGGGCCTCTCGCCCCCTTGTTCAGTCATGAACCCGCCGCATCATGTTCGGGCGAGCGGGACACAAAACAGACGAGCGTGATCGGGAGGAACATTCATGAGCGATCAGCCGGCGCGTGCTCAGCCGCACAATGAATTCGAAAAGGTGCTTTCAGGAAGCTCGACGCAAGTTGCGGCTTTCGATACGCACGACAAAACTCCTCTGGAGAAGCTTCAGCACTTTCTGCATTCCAGTCCGGCGGCCGTGCCGCTGATCGTGCTGGTGATCTCGTTGATTATCTTCGGAGCAATCCTCGGCGGAAAGTTCTTCTCTGCCTTCTCGCTGACCCTCATTCTTCAGCAGGTCGCCATCGTCGGTATCGTCGGCGCTGCGCAATCTCTGGTGATCCTGACCGCCGGTATCGATCTCTCGGTCGGTGCTATCATGGTCTTGTCTTCCGTCGTCATGGGACAATTCGCGTTCCGCTACGGTCTGCCAGCGGAACTCGCCATCCTGTGCGGATTTGCTGTCGGTGCGCTCTGCGGCTTCATCAATGGTCTTCTCGTCTCGAGAATGCGCCTGCCACCCTTTATCGTCACTCTCGGCATGTGGCAGATCGTTCTTGCCAGCAATTTCCTTTACTCCGCCAACGAAACGATCCGGGCACAGGATATCGCGCAACAGGCGCCCATTCTGCAGTTCTTCGGTCAGAACGTTCGCTTCGGCAATGCAGTGTTCACCTATGGTGTTATTGCGATGGTCCTGCTGGTCGCACTCCTCTGGTACGTGCTCAACCACACCGCTTGGGGGCGCCATCTCTACGCCGTTGGCGATGATCCGGATGCTGCCGAGCTTGCCGGTGTCAACGTGAAGCGCATGCTGACAACAGTTTACACTCTCTCAGGCCTCATCTGTGCTTTCGCCGGTTGGGCGCTGATTGGCCGCATCGGCTCCGTTTCTCCGACTGCTGGCCAGTTTGCGAATATTGAATCCATCACAGCGGTGGTGATCGGTGGCCTCTCCCTGTTTGGTGGTCGTGGATCCATACTTGGAATGCTCTTCGGCGCCTTGATTGTCGGTGTCTTCTCGCTCGGCTTGCGTCTCATTGGCACCGATCCACAATGGACCTATCTGTTGATCGGCGTCCTCATCATCCTGGCTGTCGCAATCGACCAGTGGATCAGAAAGGTAGCAGGCTGATGACAAAAGAACCGATACTCACGGCACGCAGCCTCGTTAAGCGTTATGGTCGCGTCACCGCCCTGGATCAGGCTGATTTTGATCTCTATCCGGGTGAAATCCTCGCGGTCATCGGCGATAACGGTGCGGGAAAGTCATCGCTGATCAAGGCTATTTCCGGTGCCATCACGCCGGATGAGGGGGAAATCCAGCTTGAAGGTCAGACCGTGCAGTTCCGCTCGCCCATCGAGGCGCGCAAGGCTGGCATCGAAACGGTCTATCAAAACCTTGCATTGTCCCCCGCCCTTTCCATAGCCGACAATATGTTCCTCGGGCGCGAGATCCGTAAGTCAGGCATTCGTGGAAGCTTGTTTCGCGCGCTGGATCGCCCGGCCATGGAAAAATTCGCGCGTGACAAGCTGTCCGAACTTGGTCTGATGACGATCCAGAATATCAATCAGGCAGTTGAAACGCTGTCTGGTGGTCAGCGGCAGGGGGTTGCGGTGGCGCGCGCAGCCGCTTTTGGTTCGAAGGTTGTCATTCTCGATGAGCCGACGGCCGCCCTCGGCGTCAAGGAAAGTCGCAGAGTGCTGGAACTGATACTCGATGTCCGTTCCAGAGGGCTTCCGATCGTGCTCATTTCACATAATATGCCGCATGTTTTCGAGGTGGCTGATCGCATTCATATTCATCGCCTCGGCCGACGCCTGTGCGTCATCAATCCGAAGGAGTATTCGATGTCTGATGCCGTCGCCTTCATGACGGGCGCCAAAGAGCCGCCGCGGGAAACCCTGGCTGCATGACATTGAAACTTGAAACGATCGTTGAAGAGGTCCTTCAACGGGCCGGAAACAAACCCCGATTTATCGTTGCTATTGCCGGTCCCCCTGGGGCCGGCAAATCGACATTGGCTGAGGCCTTGTGCAGCGCTCTGATCGCGAAAGGCGAGATGGCTGCGGTGTTGCCGATGGACGGCTTCCATATGGACAATGGTATCCTGGAAGAGCGCAGCCTCCTTGCAAGAAAAGGTGCGCCGGAAACCTTTGATGTCCGTGGTTTCCTGGATATCGTTTCCGCCGTTCGCAAAAACGACGAGGAAGTTCTCGTCCCCGTTTTCGATCGCTCTAGGGAAATAGCCATCGCGTCCGCGCGCGCCATCTCACCGGAAACTCGTTTCATTCTGGCGGAAGGTAATTACCTGCTTCTCAATGAGGAGCCATGGACACGGCTGACGGACAGTTTTGATATGAGCGTTTTTGTCGGTCCGTCCGTGGCGGTGCTAGAAGAGCGCCTTCGTAACAGATGGATCGGTTACGGTTTGAACGAAAGCCAGATCGCAGCCAAGCTGTTTGAAAACGATCTTCCGAATGGAAGACGGGTGATCGGATCTTCACGCCCTGCAGATATCCACATCGATATCTGGGAGTGACTGTACTCCCATAAGGGTGGAAGAGCCTGAAATATAGCCTTCATAAGAATTTGCTAACCATAGGGTGAATCTTTTTGATCCACCATGGCGGGGATTTACACGTCTATCCGTTGACGGAAAAGATTCATGATATACTATATGTGGTGTTCAAGGTTCTCTCGATTCGCAAGGATTGGGAGCTAAGACGGGAATTCGGTGCGAGACGCCATGATGGCGAAACAATCCCGAGGCTGCCCCCGCAACTGTAAGCGGTGAGCGTCGTTCCATATTGTGCCACTGGGGTTTACGCTCTGGGAAGGTTGGAGCCGATGTTTAGACCCGCAAGCCAGGAGACCTGCCTTGAGCGTGTACGTCCACGGGCGGGGTGTCCGGAAGGAGGGTGTTGGCGCAAATGACTTGCGCACGCCGTTTTCCTGTATCCCGCAGAGATCAACTTCGGGGTGAAGTCATGCCATCGTATTTTTACAGTTTCCTGCGCTCGTCGGCGTAGGTTTTGGTTCGTCGCGGCATAGCCGCTCCAATTCATCAATGAACCCACCCGCCTGATGGTAATGAGCCGTCGGGACCGTTCGGCTGCGCGTATGAGCAGCTTTGAAAGAGGACACCATGACCGTCACCGTTTACAGCAAACCCGCCTGCGTTCAGTGCACAGCAACCTATCGCGCGCTTGATCGCATCGGAGTCAGCTACGAAATCATCGATATTTCGGAGGATGCGGATGCCCTCGATCACGTCAGGGGGCTGGGTTACATGCAGGTTCCGGTCGTCATTGCTGGCGAGCGCCATTGGGCCGGTTTTCGCCCCGATATGATCAGCGCAATTTCCTGAGAGCGGGCGATGGGACTGATCGTCTATTATTCCAGCCGATCCGAAAACACCCATCGCTTCGTTCAGAAACTGGGTGGCCAGGCGCTCAGGCTACCTATCGGCACCGCTGACGAAACCCTGCTCGTGTCGGAACCCTATGTCCTCGTCACCCCCACCTATGGGGGAGGCGGGACCAAAGGGGCTGTTCCGAAACCCGTAATCCGGTTTCTGAACGAGCCAGCCAATCGAAACCTCATTCGCGGCGTCATTGCTGCGGGAAACACGAATTTTGGCGCGGCATTCGCCTCGGCTGGAGAGATCGTCTCGCGCAAATGCGCGGTTCCCTTTCTCTACCGCTTCGAGCTTCTCGGGACCGAGGAGGATGTCGCCAACGTCACTCATGGATTGGAACGATTTTGGACACGCTGACTTCTGACGTCCTTCGGGACAAGAGCGCAAAACAGCCAGTTTCCGTTACCGCGAAACCGCTGGATACAGCGCTTGATTATCACGCGCTGAATGCCATGCTCAATCTCTACGACGAGAACGGCAAGATCCAGCTCGACAAGGATCGGCAGGCTGCGAAACAGTATTTTTTGCAGCACGTCAATCAGAACACCGTCTTCTTCCATAACCTCAGGGAGAAGCTCGATTATCTCGTGACGGAAGGCTATTACGAGCAGGAGGTGCTCGATCAGTATTCGTTCAACTTCGTCCGCGATCTTTTCGACCACGCCTATGCCAGGAAGTTCCGTTTCCCGACCTTCCTTGGCGCCTTCAAATATTACACCTCCTACACACTGAAGACGTTCGACGGCAAACGTTACCTCGAGCGTTATGAGGACCGCATTTGCATGGTTGCGCTGGCGCTGGCCCGTGGCAACGAGTCGCTGGCTCGCGATATGGTCGATGAGATCATTTCGGGCCGCTTCCAGCCTGCGACCCCAACTTTCCTGAATGCCGGCAAAAAACAGCGTGGCGAACTTGTCTCCTGCTTCCTGTTGCGCATCGAGGACAATATGGAGTCCATCGCGCGCGGCATCAATTCAGCGCTGCAATTGTCGAAACGCGGCGGCGGCGTGGCTTTGTCACTTACCAACCTTCGCGAGGCAGGCGCCCCGATCAAGCAGATCGAGAACCAGTCTTCAGGCGTTATTCCCGTCATGAAGCTTCTGGAGGATTCATTCTCTTATGCGAACCAGCTTGGCGCGCGGCAGGGAGCGGGGGCCGTCTATCTGAACGCCCACCACCCCGATATCATGCGGTTCCTCGACACAAAACGCGAAAACGCCGACGAGAAGATCCGTATCAAGACCCTCTCACTCGGCGTGGTCATACCTGACATCACGTTTGAACTCGCCAAGAACAACGAGGATATGTACCTCTTTTCGCCTTATGACATCGAGCGTGTTTACGGTGTGCCGTTTACCGAAATCTCGGTCACGGAAAAATACCGTGAGATGGTGGCTGACAGTCGCATCAAGAAAAAGAAAATCAAGGCGCGCGACTTCTTCCAGGTGATTGCCGAAATCCAGTTCGAAAGCGGCTACCCCTACATCATGTTCGAAGACACGGTGAACAAGGCGAATCCGATTGCCGGGCGCATCACCATGAGCAACCTCTGCTCGGAGATTTTGCAGGTCAGTGACGCGAGCACTTACAATGCCGATTTGACGTATGATCATCTGGGCAAGGATATTTCGTGCAATCTCGGTTCGTTGAACATTGCCGCTGCGATGGATTCGGGTGATTTCGGCAAGACCATAGAGACATCGATCCGGGCGTTGACCGCCGTCTCTGACATGAGCAACATCACATCCGTCCCTTCTATCGCGAAGGGCAATGCCGACAGCCATGCGATCGGCCTCGGACAGATGAATCTTCATGGCTATCTTGCCCGCGAACGGATTTATTACGGTTCGGAAGAGGGCATAGATTTCACCAACATGTACTTCTACACGGTCACGTATCACGCCATTCGTGCTTCGAACCGGTTGGCAGTGGAGCGCGGCCAGAGCTTCAAGGGTTTTGAAAACTCAAAATATGCGTCCGGCGACTATTTCGACAAATACACGGAAACAGAATGGAAGCCGGCGACCGAAAAAGTGGCAGGTCTGTTCGAAAAGGCTGGTATCGCTATCCCGACGCAGGAAGATTGGCTGGCGCTGAAGCAGGCCGTGATGAGTTCGGGCCTTTATAACCAGAACCTTCAGGCGGTACCGCCTACCGGCTCGATTTCCTACATCAACCACTCGACCTCTTCCATTCACCCGATCGTCTCAAAGATCGAGATTCGCAAAGAGGGCAAGATTGGCCGTGTTTATTACCCGGCTGCCTATCTCTCAGATGACAATCTCGACTATTATCAGGATGCCTATGAGATCGGGCCTGAAAAGATCATCGACACCTATGCGGCAGCAACGCAGCATGTCGATCAGGGGTTGTCGCTGACCCTGTTTTTCCGCGATACAGCGACCACCCGCGACATTAACCGGGCGCAGATCTATGCCTGGAAAAAGGGCATCAAGACAATCTACTACATCCGCCTTCGCCAAATGGCGCTGACCGGCACGGAAGTGCAGGGTTGCGTCTCCTGCACCCTGTGATTTCCGGTGACGAACATGAATATCCAAATCAAGACCAACGCAAAGGCTGCCTCCCGCCTGCGTGCCATCAACTGGAACCGTATTGAAGACGACAAGGACCTTGAGGTCTGGAACCGTCTGACGTCAAATTTCTGGCTGCCAGAAAAGGTGCCGCTGTCCAACGACATTCCCTCATGGGGAACGTTGCGACCTGAAGAGCAGAAGCTGACCATCCGTGTCTTCACCGGTCTCACTTTGCTCGATACCATTCAGAACGGTGTTGGCGCCGTTCGGTTGATGGAGGATGCGGTCACGCAACACGAGGAAGCGGTGCTTTCCAACATTTCATTCATGGAGGCGGTCCATGCCCGCTCCTATTCCTCGATTTTTTCGACGCTTTGCCTGACACCCGACGTTGACGATGCTTACCGCTGGTCTGAGGAAAACGAGTTCCTGCAGCGCAAGTCGGCGCTTATCATGCGGGAGTACGACAGCGGCAACCCGTTGAAAAAGAAGGTCGCGAGCGTCTTTCTTGAGAGCTTCCTGTTCTACTCCGGTTTCTACCTGCCAATGTTCTGGTCAAGCCGTGCCAAACTCACCAACACAGCCGATCTCATCCGTCTCATCATTCGCGATGAGGCTGTTCATGGCTATTACATAGGTTACAAATTCCAGCGCGCGGTGGAAAGGCTGAGTGAGGCTGAGCGGCAGGAGATCAAGGATTTTGCTTTCGACCTGCTGCTGGAACTCTACGACAACGAAGCAAAGTACACGGAAGACCTTTATGATGGCGTCGGGCTATCGGAAGATGTGAAGAAGTTCCTTCACTACAATGCCAATAAGGCCTTGATGAATCTGGGTTACGAAGCCCTGTTTCCTGCCGAGGCGTGCAAGGTCAATCCGGCGATCCTGTCGGCGCTTTCACCCAACGCCGATGAAAACCATGACTTCTTCTCCGGTTCCGGATCGTCTTACGTTATCGGAAAAGCGGTCGCGACAGAGGACGAAGACTGGAATTTCTGAAAAAATTCCGCCGAATTTGTGCTGCGGATTTGCGAAACCGCGATCCGGTTACCCGACTCAATACCGAGTTGGGGCAGGACGAACCCGCATCATTGCGGGTTCACGACCTTGCTTGCCAAATGGAACGGGCTCGAGATTGTCGCACCAATGGCATCGAAAACGAAGGCGCCCGCCCGTCCGATTTCGGAGCCATTTTGCTGCCTGTTGGCCTCCAGTTGTGGGATTAGGGCGGCCAGAGCCGCGTAGCGGTCATGATTAAGCGGATCAGATGCTTCCAGATTGGAAATATCGACAAACTGCACGCCCTCTTTCAGCGCAGCTTCCTGAACCTGCGGATCTTCGACATCCAGGGCGCCGATACGCGTTACGTCGGCACCGAGTATGGAGGATGCCTTGAGTGCTCGGTCGTCCTTGGAAACCAATACTGTCAGGGCTGGATTGAGGCGTCCGACCACCTGGACCTGTTTGCGAAACACGTCAGCGTCGATATCCGGAGCCGCCAGAACGACCTGCAGTTTGGCAATGACATCGTTCCGTCCTTGAAAACGCAACTGACGCAAGGCTTCCATCACCAGCCAACCGCCCATGCTGTGACCGAACACGACGATCTTGCCTTTGGGTGACTGGCGGGCGAGGTCCGTCATAAGTCCTGCCAGCGCATCGCGGGAATAGGTCGCCGATTCCTTGTCGGCGACATAGCCTGTAACATTTGCCTGCGATGGCCAGGAAAATACCAGCGGTACGCCATTGATATCCGCATCGGCAGCCATTTGCGCTGCACGGAACAAGGCTTCCTGATAGCTGTAATTGTAGCCGTGCACGAAAAGACCGATCTGTTTACCTGACTTGGCGATCTGTCCCAGATCAGTATTGAATTCCTGCTCCTTGAGCATGTTGGCGCGGGTCACCACGAAATCCGTTTTGGGATTTGGCTTGCCCCTTGCCCACTCGATTTTTCCCTTTTTGTGGCTGGGCGGAATGGAAATATCGAACCGGGCATAGTTCGGTGCCGTCGCGCGACCTGTACCGAAGCCTTTACCCGCTTCATTTTGATCGCGTGTGCTTGCCACATAAGCGGTGAGGGTTTTCGCACCGTTTGCTTTCGTATCGATCGCCTGCAGGACATCCGCTCCCGGTCGTCCCGCGCAGGAGGAAAGGAGGCTGAGAGCGAGAATAAGCGAGACAACAAGGCGCATGAAAAAGGTAACCGGTAAGATTGAACTGGCCATAAATAAACATCCGCCCGAAAAGTTGCCAGAGCAGAATAATTTCCTTTTGTTTCGTCACCCTTCAGCCAACGAGAAGTGCCCTCCGATCTTGCTATCGCGCGAGGTTCGTTTTAGGCCGTAACCATGACGAACAAGGTCTCTCTGACACGACTGAAACTGACTGACTTCCGCAATTATGCGGCGGCATCTCTTAGCCTCGACGAGCGTCACGTGGTGCTGACGGGCGACAACGGTTCAGGCAAGACCAACCTGCTGGAAGCAGTATCGTTTCTCTCGCCCGGTCGCGGACTGCGTCGTGCAGTCTTGTCGGATGTTACACGAGTTGGCGCGGAGCTATCTGGCTTTTCGATCTTCGCTGACGTCGAGGGAATGGATGGCGAGGTCGCGATTGGTACCGGTGTCGAAGGGGATGGTGACGTCGTTTCTCGGCGTTTGAGGCTCAACGGTACGGCTGTACGATCGGTCGATGAGTTGACGGATCATCTGCGTGTCCTTTGGCTGACACCGGCCATGGACGGCCTCTTTACGGGATCATCTTCGGATCGTCGTCGCTTTCTCGATCGCCTCGTTCTGTCGCTTGATCCGGCACACGGCCGTCGTGCGAGCGATTTCGACAAAGCCATGCGTGGCCGCAATCGCTTGCTGTCCGAAGGGCGCTTCGATCCTGTGTGGCTGGACGGCATTGAAAAGCAGATGGCCGAGCTTGGCATGTCCATGGCGATTGCGCGTCACGAGATGCTGGGGCTTTTGAAGAACCTGATCGACACCCGCAAGGGCGACGCCGCGTTTCCATCTGCCGCGTTGGCGCTGTCCGGTTTCATGGACAACGCGTTTAACCGACCGGCGGTCGATCTGGAAGATGAGTATGCGTCGATGTTGCGTGACGGTCGCTATCGCGACGCTGCCGCAGGCCGCACGCTTGATGGGCCACACCGGGTCGACCTTTTCGTGCGTCACGCGGAAAAGGACATGGAAGCCGAACGTTGTTCGACGGGAGAACAGAAAGCTTTGCTTGTCGGACTGGTATTGGCGCACGCACAGTTGACGGCAAACATGACCGGTTACGCGCCGGTGCTGTTGCTGGATGAAATTGCTGCTCATCTGGACGAGGGTCGGCGTGCGGCTCTGTTCGACCTCATCCACGCTCTTGGCGGTCAGAGTTTCATGACGGGTACGGATACCGGCATGTTTTCGGCACTCGGTGAGCGGGCGCAATTCTTCAACGTTTCGCATGGCAGCATTACTGGCTGAGGATAGGAGCGCGAGATGGAGCCTTTGAGTCCCGAGGAAATCGAACGCTACAAGCGCCATATCCTCTTGCCGGAAATCGGTGGCGTTGGGCAGCAGCGCCTGAAGGCGGCCCGCGCACTGGTTATCGGAGCAGGGGGGCTCGGCGCGCCCGTTCTGCTTTATCTTGCTGCCGCAGGTGTTGGAACGCTCGGCCTGATCGATGACGACGTCGTTTCGTTGTCCAACCTCCAGCGGCAGGTGATCCATGACAGCGGCACGATTGGCGAACTGAAAACGGAGAGTGCACGCAATACCATTGCCCGGCTTAATCCGCATGTCCGCATCCTTGCCTATGAGGACCGTTTCTCCGCTGTCTGGGCAGACACACACCTCAAGGGTTTTGATCTCATCATTGATGGCTCAGACAATTTCGATACGCGGTATGCCGCTGCCGACGCTGCCGAAAGCGCGAGGCGACCATTGGTGACAGGGGCCGTTGGCCGTTTTGACGGATCGGTCACGGTACTGAAACCCTACGAGACCGGGCCCGATGGGCGTTTACTGCCAGGGTACCGAGACCTCTTCCCGGCTCCACCACCGCAAGGCCTCATTCCGAATTGCGCTGAAACAGGCATCGTTGGTGCCCTGACCGGTGTTATCGGGACGATCATGGCTATGGAGGCGGTGAAGGTGATAACGGGCGCTGGTGAACCGCTGATCGGTCGTCTGTTGCTATATGATGCACTTGCCGCCCGTTTTGAAACTGTCCGTTACAAGCGTCGACGCGAAGGGACTACGGCATGATCGAGATTGTTGGGATCGATCAGGAATTTGGACGTGAGCCCGAATTGCTGGCGCTCATCATGGCTTCCTTTGCCTATATGGATGGAGTTATCGATCCGCCATCCTCCGCCCATCGTCTGACACTCGAAAACCTTGCCGAAAAAGTCAAAAACGAAATCGCGTTTGCAGCATTGGAAAATGGCGAAATCCTGGGCTGCATCTTTTGCAAGCCTGAACCGCTTGGCAGTCTTTATGTCGGCAAACTGGCTGTATCGCCGAAATCACAGGGCAAGGGTGTCGGTTACCGGCTGATGTCGAGGGCGGAGACCTTGGCGCGCGAATTGGCGCTCCCGGCATTGCGTCTGGAGACGCGCATTGAGCTTGTCGGCAATCACGCCCGGTTCTCATCCTGGGGCTTCGTCAAAACAGCCGAAAATGCCCATCCCGGCTTTGATCGGATGACCTCGATTGAAATGACCAAGCGACTCGACTGATGCGATCAGTTGCGGCCCGGCAGAACGCGGTTCGGTGGACGGTGACCATCGAACAGGGTGCGAATGTTGATGATGACCTTCTCCCCCATGTCAATGCGGCCTTCGATGGTTGCCGAGCCCATATGCGGTAACAGCACCACCTTGCCCTCCTTGGCGAGCTTGATGAGCTTGGGATTGACGGCAGGCTCATTCGAATAGACGTCCAGGCCGGCGCCGGCGATCTTGCCGTCTCGCAGGCATTGGATCATCGCGGCTTCATCGATGATGTCACCACGGGCTGTGTTGACGATGTAGCTCGTCGGCTGCATCAGCGCCAACCGCCGTGCCGAGATCAGGTGGTAGGTCGCCGGCGTTGCAGGGCAATTGATGGAAACGATATCGACGCGGGCAAGCATCTGGTCAAGACTGTCCCAATAGGTGGCTTCGAGTTCCGCTTCAGTGGCAGGATTGACGCGTTTGCGATTGTGGTAGTGGATGGAGAGCCCGAAGGCTTTTGCGCGTCGGGCAACCGCTGTGCCGATCCGCCCCATGCCGACAATGCCGATCCGTTTGCCGGAAATGCGTCGTCCAAGCATCCAGGTCGGCGACCAGCCCATCCACTCGTCAGCGCCGTTGGCGAGAACGCGCGTGCCTTCGATCATGCGGCGCGGCACAGCCAGCACCAGCGCCATGGTGATGTCGGCCGTGTCTTCGGTGAGCACATTGGGCGTATTCGTGACGGTGATGCCCTTGCGCGCTGCCGCATCCACGTCCACGTGGTCAATACCATTGGAAAAGCTGGCAATCAGCTTCAATTGTGGCCCGGCCTGTTCGATCATTGCAGCGGTAATACGATCGGTAACCGTTGGCACCAGAACGTCCACCCGTTGCATGGCGGCGACGAGTTCCTGTTCGCTACGCAGCGTGTCATCGATGTTCAGTTCGGCGTCGAAAAGCTCTCGCATTCTGGTTTCGACCACATCCGGCAGTTTGCGGGTGAGATAGACGGTTGGTCTCTTCTTGTGAGTCATCGTTAGCCGCTGCCTTGTTCAGAAGTCATTAACCAGAAAGAGCGATAATTTCTCTCACTCAGGGCGTTTCTACCAGACCCACCGGCGAAGACAAACAAAACTCGTGCGGGCGCGAGGCGCTGGAAACGCGTGTCCTGGATATCCTGTGGTTTACGGAAGGCAAGGAAGCGGAAATGGGCATGCGTCGCGTAACTTCTATGGTCTGCATTGCATTATCGCTGGCTTTTCTCGCGGCAACGCCAGCACAGGTCAGCGCTCAAAGTGCTGCGAAGGGCGCAAGCGGTCTGCCGCTGCCGCGTTTCGTCAGCTTGAAGTCGAAGCGCGTCAACATGCGAATCGGCCCCAGCACCGACTACGCCGTCTCCTGGATGTACATGAAGTCCGGCATGCCGGTGGAGATCATTCAGGAGTATGAAAACTGGCGTCGTATCCGCGATGCTGACGGCACGGAAGGCTGGGTCAACCAGGCACTACTTTCCGGCGAGCGGACAGCCGTTGCAGCCCCGTGGATGCGGGGCAAGGGCAAGGACGTATATGTCAACATGCGCCGCGATCCGCAATCGGGCGCAGCCGTTGTTGCAAAGCTCGAGCCTGGCGTTCAGGTCATCATCAAGGAATGCAACGGCGACTGGTGCCGGGCCGAAGCCGGCCAGGCAAATGGTTGGTTATCGCAGGGCGAAATCTGGGGTGCCTATCCGGGCGAAGCCTTCAAATAAGCCCGTGTTTGCTGCCCAGAGCTTTCAATGACGACATCGGCCGCGGTCCGACCTGCTGAATGACGGCGGCGGCGGCGAGGCAGCCGAGTTTGCCGCAATCCTCAAGCGAGCGGTCCTGCGTGTAGCCGAACAGGAAGCCTGCCGCAAAGAGGTCTCCTGCTCCGGTCGTGTCGACAACATCGTGAACGGGGAAGGCATCGACTTTTACCCGTTCGTTGCCACGCAGGATGACGGCGCCATCTTCACTCATCGTCACCGCAGCAATCTTGCAGTCGGCAGCGATCTTCGAAAGTGCCAGCTCGAAGTCGTCGGTTTCATAAAGCGACAGAGCTTCCTGCTTGTTGGCGAATACGATATCCACCGTGCCGGATCGCATCAGATCGAGAAACTCGTCGCGATAGCGTCCAACACAGAAACTGTCCGAGAGCGTCATGGAAACTTCGCGGCCGTTTTCATGGGCGATACGGGCGCAGTCGCGAATGGCGTCCTTGGCGCGCGGCGGGTCCCAGAGGTAACCCTCGAAGTAGGTCACCTTGGAGTCGGCGACGACGTTGGCTTCAACGTCTTCAGGGCCGAGGTCCACACAGGCGCCAAGATAGGTGTTCATGGAACGCTCACCGTCTTCGGTGACAAAGATCATCGAGCGCGCCGTTGGCGGGAAGGTGCCTTCCGGTTTGGTTTCGAAATAGACGCCCTGCGCACGAATATCATGCTGGAAGATTTCACCGAGCTGGTCATTGGCGACCTTGCCGAAATAGGCAGCTTTGCCGCCGAAATTCGCAATGCCGGCCGCCGTATTGCCGGCGCTGCCGCCAGAGGCCTCAAGGGCCGGGCCCATCAGGGAGTAAAGCAATTCGGCCCGCTCGGCATCGATCAGGTTCATCGCGCCCTTGGTAATGCCATTGTCGTTGAGAAAGCGATCATCGCAGCGGGAAATGATGTCGACGATAGCATTGCCGACCGTCAGTACGTCGAATTTCGTCATAGGCCCTTTTCCGGTTCGCACGGGTCCGTGCTGGTGTCCGGAATTTGGTCTTAAACATTTCTCGCGGCAAGAAAAGCCCAAAGCGGGAGCGGGGAGGAATATGCGCCGTGATATTGTCCAATCGGGCGTCATTTGGCTGTAACATGGGCGCGCTATATCGGTGTCAGAGCAAAGGGCGCATATGTGTTCCGAAAGGAAGACATGAGGTCTTCCAGCTCAACCGTTGTTTTCACCACGGATGTACTGGTGGAACATAACGGTCCGAAAAAAGGCGGGGGTGACCCCGCTTTTTCTTTTGGTGCTTTCGCGACACGATGTCGAATGTTGGCCCGGGCCGCAAGATTCCGTCCGACGGACATGTAAGCATTGTCCGCATCGTGAAGATGGGGTAAGCGGGATATCTTCCCAAGGCCGCGAAAGTCTCCCTCCTCATGTCCGCTGTTGCCGCAAACGTTGCCCCTATTTTCATTCTGATCCTGATTGGCTGGTTGACTGTCAAAGCAGGACTGTTCAGAGCGGATGCCGGCGAGATTTTAAGCGACTTCGTGTTCAAGATTGCGGTTCCGACCCTGATCTTCCGGACGCTGGCGGAGGCCAATTTCCACGGGGCGTCGCCATTTCGCCTTTGGATCACCTATTTTGCCGGTGTCGCCATTACATGGACACTCGGCCACATCGTGACCCGCTACGTCTTCAAGCAGGATGTACGCATTGCAGTCATTGCCGGCATTTCTTCGGCTTTTGCCAACAACATCTTTATCGGCCTGCCTTTAGTTGGTCGCTCGGTTGGCGATGAAGGCTTGGTCGCTTTGTCGATCCTGCTTGCCATTCATCTGCCCGTGATGATGATCGCAGGCACCATTCTGATGGAAAATGCCACGCATAAGGCCGTTGGTGGTGAAAAGCGGAGCATGGGCGCTGTCTTCAGGCAGGTTGGACGCAATCTTGTCACCAACCCGCTGGTGATCGGCCTTTGCATCGGCCTTGCAACAAATGTCTCGGGGCTGCCCATACCGTCCGTCATGAAGACGGTTATCGATCAGGTCGCCTCAATGGCGGGCCCGGCAGCACTGATTTCGCTTGGCATGGCACTGACGAAATACACTGTCCGTGGCAATCTGCGGATCGCATTCACGATGACAGTGTTCAAGCTGTTGTTGTTGCCCGCCTGCGTCTGGCTAATGGGGCGCGCACTTGGCCTCAGTCATGAATGGACCGCGGCACTTGTTCTGACCTCTTCGGTGCCGACGGGCGTGAATGCCTGGCTGATCGCCAACCGTTTCGGCATAGGCCACAGCGTCGCGGCCTCCACGATCAGCATATCGACCGCGACGGGCGTTCTGTCCGTGTCGCTTTGGGCCTGGCTGCTGAGCTAAGGAATTTCTGTAAAAATGGAAAGCAAAACAGAGCACGTCCAATCTTAACGAGACGGACGTGCTCTGGTTTTAGGCTGCGCTGATTATTTCTGCGCGCTCAAGATCTTGAAGCGGGCGTTGCGGCACACTTCCTGGCTGTTGCGGAATTCTGCAGCCAGAATCGGCTCGTAGGGCATCCCGCGGTTGGCGACCATCAGAAGCTTGCCGCCACTGCGCAACGCAGCCGCTGCCGCCTTGATAAAGGCCTGGCCAAGTGCTGGTTCGGCTGCCTGACCGGCTGCGTGGAACGGCGGGTTCATGATGATGAGGTCGTATTTTTCCTTCGGCGGCTCGGCGGCGAGATCCTGCCAGAAGAAACGGGCGGTGAGACGCGGATTGTTTTCCAGGAGATTGTTCTTGGCGAATTCGAGGGCATTCCAGTCTGCTTCGAAGAGATCGATGCGCGCCGTGCGTGGCGATTTCTCGGCCAGCATGATCGACAGGTAACCCCAACCGGCGCCAAAATCTGCGGCATTGCCGTCAAAGTCCGTTGGCAGGCGCGAGACGAGAAGTTCCGAACCATCATCGACACGGTCGTGCGAGAACATGCCAGGCATCGCCGTGAAGCGGCCCTCGACGGTGACCGCGCCATGCTTCAGTTTGCCAACCAGAGCTGAAACATCGTCCGGTCTTTTGAACCACAGCGCAACACCGTGGTACTTCGGTGTCGATTCTGCCTCAACACCAAGCTTTGCCAACGTTTTGCGAAGCGTGACGATACCGTCTTCCTTGGAGCCGGCAGCAACGATGATGCCTCCAGTCTTGACCCGGTTCAGCGCCTCGGCCACCCGGTTTTCGTTTTCGCCGCGGTGCTTGCCGCACAGGATGAGTGCTGCATCATAGGTGCCCTCGGGAATATCCGGCGTTACCTCGGCGCTGTGCGCCTGCAGGGTCCGGTAAAGCGGGCGCAGGTTCTGAACCGCAACGATGTCGGCATCGAAACCGGCTGGCCGGGCCGTACCGGCTTCCGCACCGAGAAACAGCACGCGTTCGCCGGATTTCGGCATTTCAAGCATGTCGGCGGCAAAAGGATGAAACAGGGTTTTGACGGCGTCGCGGCTCATCGGAGTTCCTCAAGCGGTAAATAGAAAAAAGGCGCGGGAAATTCCCGCGCCTCGATGTGGGACAGGCGGCGCAGCCTTACTCGGCAGCAGCTTCGCCTTCTTCCTTCTTCTTCTCGACAACGATTTCCTTGCCGGTTGCCTGATCGACAACCTTCATGGAGAGGCGAACCTTGCCGCGCTCGTCAAAGCCCATCAGCTTGACCCAAACCTTGTCGCCTTCCTTGACGACGTCGGAGGTCTTTGCAACGCGCTCGGAAGCGAGCTGCGAGATGTGCACGAGGCCGTCACGGGCGCCGAAGAAGTTGACGAAAGCGCCGAAGTCAGCGGTCTTGACGACCGTGCCTTCGTAGATCTGGCCGACTTCCGGCTCAGCAACGATGGAGTGAATCCACTTGCGGGCCGCTTCGATTTCCTTGCCCGAAGACGAGGCGATCTTGACGGTGCCGTCGTCTTCAATGTTGATCTTGGCGCCGGTCTTTTCAACGATTTCGCGGATGACCTTGCCGCCCGAACCGATGACTTCGCGGATCTTGTCGACCGGAATGTTCATCACTTCGATGCGCGGTGCGAATTCACCGAGCTGGCTGCGGCTCTCGGTGATGGCGTTGGCCATTTCGCCGAGAATGTGCTTGCGGCCGCCCTGAGCCTGCTCAAGTGCGATCTTCATGATCTCTTCGGTGATACCGGCGATCTTGATGTCCATCTGGAGCGAGGTGATACCATCGGCGGTACCGGCAACCTTGAAGTCCATGTCGCCGAGGTGATCTTCATCACCAAGGATATCGGAGAGAACGGCGAAGCGTTCACCTTCGAGGATCAGACCCATGGCGATACCTGCAACCGGCTTGGCAAGCGGAACGCCTGCGTCCATCAGTGCGAGCGAGGTGCCGCAAACCGTTGCCATCGAGGACGAGCCGTTGGACTCGGTGATTTCCGATACGACGCGCAGCGTGTAGGGGAACTGTTCCGCAGTCGGCAGCATCGGGCGGATAGCGCGCCATGCGAGCTTGCCGTGGCCGATTTCGCGACGGCCCGGGGAGCCCATGCGACCAGTTTCACCGACCGAGTAGGGCGGGAAGTTGTAGTGCAGCAGGAAGCGTTCCTTGTACATGCCAGTCAGGCTGTCGATGTACTGTTCGTCTTCACCGGTGCCGAGCGTGGCAACGACGACGGCCTGGGTTTCACCACGGGTGAAAAGCGCAGAACCGTGGGTACGTGGCAGAAGGCCGACTTCCGAAACGATCGGACGAACGGTCGACAGGTCGCGGCCATCGATACGGCTCTTGGTGTCGAGGATGTTCCAGCGAACGATCTTGGCCTGAAGATGCTTGAAGACGGCGCCGATTTCTTCCGCCGTGTACTTGGCTTCGCCTTCTTCCGGAAGGAAGTGAGCCTTGACCTTCGCCTTGACGGCGTCGACAGCGGCGTAACGGGCAGCCTTTTCGGTGATCTTGTAAGCGTCGCGCAGTTCAGCTTCGGCCAGACCGAGCATCTCGTTTTCGAGAGCGGAGAAGTCTTCCGGTTCGAATTCGCGCGGTTCCTTGGCGGCAACTTCAGCGAGCTTGATGATCGCGTCGATGACCGGCTGGAAACCACGGTGACCGAACATGACGGCGCCGAGCATGATGTCTTCGTTCAGTTCCTTGGCTTCTGATTCAACCATCAGAACGGCGTCGGACGTACCGGCAACAACCAGATCGAGGGTGGATTCGTCCATCTCGTCGAGGTGCGGGTTCAGAACATATTCGCCGTTGATGTAGCCGACGCGTGCGCCGCCGATCGGGCCCATGAATGGGATGCCGGAGAGCGTCAGTGCTGCCGAGGTGGCAACCATCGACAGGATATCGGGATCGTTTTCCAGATCGTGCTGGATAACGGTAACAACGACCTGCGTGTCGTTCTTGTAGCCTTCAGGGAAAAGCGGGCGGATCGGACGGTCGATCAGGCGAGAAACCAGAGTTTCGTTTTCGCTCGGACGGCCTTCGCGCTTGAAGTAGCCGCCAGGGATCTTGCCGGCTGCGTAGGTCTTTTCCTGATAGTTGACGGTCAGCGGAAAGAAGTCCTGGCCAGGCTTCGGAGCCTTGGCGGAAACCACGGTCGCGAGAACCATCGTCTCGCCGTAGGTTGCGATGACCGCGCCGTCAGCCTGACGGGCGATCTTGCCGGTCTCCAGCTTCAGCGGGCGGCCTGCCCATTCAATTTCCACGGAGTGTTGATTGAACATATCTTGTCCTTAATCTTGGTTGCCCCTTCGGCAAGATGCCGAAACCGGGCAGCTCTGAGACACAATCACGGGCAAGACAGCGGGAGGCTTTTTGCCGGTGGCCATAACAGCGCGGCATGCCATCTCTGGCCAAAGCGTCCGGCAATCCTGCCCCATGACAGGTCGTCGGTTACAAGGCGGCACCGGCCCATCCGGGCCACCTTAGGTTCGGGACGCTTTTTCAGCGAAGTCCCGGAAAACAAGAAATCCGGAATGATCCGGATAGAAAAACCGGCGGGTATCGTAACGAAAACCCGCCGGAAGAGTTTTAGCGGCGAATGCCGAGGGCGCCAATCAGCTTGGTGTAGCGGGCGTCGTCCTTCTTCTTCAGATAGTCGAGAAGCGAACGGCGGCTCGAAACCAGCGTCAGAAGGCCACGACGGGAGTGGTTGTCCTTCTTGTGGCCCTTGAAGTGTTCCGTCAGGTTGTTGATCCGCTCGGTCAGGATGGCAACCTGAACTTCCGGCGAACCGGTGTCGCCTTCCTTCGTTGCGTATTCCTTGATGAGGGCGGCTTTGCGCTCTGCAGTAATCGACATCGGACGATCCTTTCTATTTTAAGGAAAAACGGGACGCCTAAAGCCGGGATGTCGTCCAGCTCTGGCCATTCAGTAGCGCGGGCAAGCGCCCAAGCTGGCGCTGCCTATAAACCATTATGGGTATAATTGAAAGAGGCGATTGACAGCCGCCCCTTTGCGGGCGTCTCAGCCAAAAACACGTTTCGGGCGGAACTCGCCCTGGGCGATCTCGCCAATGGCGACCAGCTTGCCATGCGCGGTGGCATAGGCTTCCGGATGATCGGCTGGTGCATCACGGCCACGCAGCAGAATGGGATTGCCCATTTTCAACCGGTGGGCCTGATCGTCGTTGATGATCAGGCGGGGCAGGGAGGAAAGCGCTTCGGCCGTATCGATGAGATAGGCATCAAGGGCTTCGAGACGTGCATCGCGATCCTCGAGTGCTTCCAGCTCAACAAGCTTCTCAAGCGGAACCATCATGTCTTCGCCGAATGGCGCAACCATGGTGCGACGCAGCTCGGAAATATGGCCGAAACAGCCGAGATCGCGGCCCATGTCGCGCGCCAGTGCCCGAACATAGGTGCCCTTGCCACATTCGACTTCGAAATGGGCGGTATCGGCATCCGGGCAGGCGAGCAGCGTCAGGCGATGAATCTGGACTTCGCGGGCAGGAATTTCCACGGTCTCGCCCTCGCGCGCGAGATCATAGGCACGCTCGCCGGCAATCTTGATGGCCGAGAACTGCGGCGGCGTCTGCATGATGGTGCCGGTGTAGTTCGGCAGAATATCGCGGATTGCCTGTTCGTTCGGGCGTATATCGGACGTTTCAACGGCTTCGCCCTCAAGGTCATCCGTTGTACGCTCTTCACCCCAGGTAACGGTGAATTCGTATATCTTGCGGCCGTCCATGACGTAAGGGACAGTCTTGGTGGCGTCGCCAAGGGCGATCGGCAGCATGCCTGACGCCAACGGGTCGAGCGTACCGGCGTGGCCGGCCTTTTGGGCATTGAACAGCCACTTGATCTTGGAGACGGCTTCGGTCGAACCGAAATCAAGCGGCTTGTCGAGAATAAGCCAGCCGGAAACCGGGCGGCCCTTTGGTTTACGGGACTGCTGTTTACGTGGTTTGGACATGCTTCAGTTCTATTCTTCGTCTTTGTCTGCAGACGTGCCGAGATCGCGGCTGACTTCTGGCGAGCGCAGAAGTGCATCGATCTTCTGATAATTATCGAAACTCGTATCGTCGCGGAAACGCAGTTCCGGCATGTATTTCATCTGCCGAAGCTGTGGACCAAGGCGGCCGCGGATGAACTTGGCATGACGATTGAGTGCATCGATGGTGCCGGTGTGATCGGCAACGCCGAGTGGCGTTACGTAAGCCGTCGCGATCTTCAAATCGGGCGACATGCGCACTTCCGAGATCGAAATGACGGTCTTTTCAATAAGATCGTCGCGAACTTCGCCGCGTTGCAGGATTTGCGTCACGGCCGCGCGAACCTGTTCGCCGACGCGCAGCATACGCTGCGAAGGAGCCGATGATGTTGCTTTTGCCATTTCTTTTGCCCCTGCACATCGCCCCTCAATCTTTTCTGTCGAGGAGGGTGTGTGCAAATCTAGCGCATAGGTCCGAAAATCGAAATCGATTTTCGATGCGAACGATGCGCAGTTTCAAAGTGTTAGAGCGTCCTGACTGCGTCTGAAACGACCAGCGGCGCTCTGGTGTTACGGCGACCTGTGCACGCTTCGAGTGATTGAGGGCGCTATAAAGAATCGAGCGCCGGCTTGCCGGCGCCCAATTGCGATTTTCATGTACGTTTCAACCGGACGCTTAGAGCGTTCTGGTGATGTGCTCGACGCGGAAGCACTCGATGATATCGCCTGCGCGGATATCTTCGTAGTTCTCGAACGCCATACCGCATTCCTGACCGACCGGCACTTCTGCCACTTCGTCCTTGAAGCGCTTGAGCGTCTTGAGCTTGCCTTCGTGAATGACGACGTTGTCGCGAATGAGACGAACGCCTGCACCACGTTCCACCTTGCCTTCGGTAACGCGGCAACCCGCGACCTTGCCGACCTTGGTGATGTTGAACACTTCCAGGATTTCCGCGTTGCCGAGGAAGGTCTCGCGACGCTCCGGCGACAGCAGGCCGGACATCGCTGCCTTCACGTCATCCACCAGATCGTAGATGATGTTGTAGTAGCGGATCTCGATGCCGGCGCGTTCGGAAGCCGTGCGTGCCTGTGCGTTGGCGCGAACGTTGAAGCCGATGATCGCGGCGTTGGATGCCTCGGCAAGCGAGATATCCGATTCCGTGATGGCGCCAGCGCCCGAGTGAACGATACGAGCGCGGACTTCGTCGGTGCCGAGCTTGTCGAGCGAAGCGATGATGGCTTCGACCGAACCCTGCACGTCTGCCTTGATGACCAGCGGGAATTCCTTCATTCCCGAAGTCTGCAGCTGGCTCATCATCTGTTCCAGCGAACCGCGCTGACCGGTCTGGCGGGCAACAGCCTTGTCGCGTGCCAGACGCTGACGGTACTCGGAAATCTCGCGAGCACGGCTTTCGTTTTCGACAACCGCAAAACGGTCACCTGCAGAGGGCGTACCGGAAAGACCGAGAACTTCGACAGGCATGGCCGGACCGGCTTCCTTGACGTGTTCGCCCTTGTCGTTGACGAGTGCGCGAACGCGGCCCCACTGGTCGCCAGCCACGATGATCTGGCCAGGCTTCAGGGTACCCTTCTGCACGAGAACGGTGGCCACGGCACCACGGCCGCGGTCGAGTTCCGCTTCGATGACGGTACCTTCTGCAGTACGGTTCGGATCTGCCTTGAGGTCGAGAATTTCGGCCTGCAGCAGGATAGCTTCAAGCAGTTTGTCGAGACCAAGCTGCTTCTTGGCGGAGACTTCCACGTCAAGCACTTCACCGCCCATGGATTCCACGAACACTTCGTGCTGCAGAAGCTGCTGGCGAACCTTTTCAGGGTTTGCCTCGTGCTTGTCGATCTTGTTGATCGCCACGATGATCGGCACGTTGGCTGCCTTGGCGTGATTGATCGATTCAATCGTCTGCGGCATCACGCTATCGTCAGCGGCAACCACCAGGATGGCGATATCCGTCGCCTGCGCACCACGAGCACGCATCGCCGTAAAGGCGGCGTGGCCGGGGGTGTCGATGAAGGTGATCTTCTGACCGTTCTTCTCGACCTGATAAGCACCGATATGCTGGGTAATGCCACCGGCTTCGCCAGCAACCACATTTGCCTGACGGATGGCGTCGAGCAGCGATGTCTTGCCGTGGTCGACGTGACCCATGATCGTTACGACCGGCGGACGGGAAACCATCTCGCCTTCATCGTCAACCTTGTTGAAGAGACCTTCTTCAACGTCGGATTCGGAAACGCGCTTGACCGTGTGGCCGAACTCGACTGCGATCAGTTCAGCCAGATCGGCGTCGATCACGTCGCCGGGCTTCATCATCTGACCTTCCTTCATCAGGAACTTGATGACGTCGACGGCACGTTCGGCCATACGCTGCGACAGTTCCTGAATGGTGATGGTCTCAGGCAGGATGACTTCGCGCATGACCTTTTCGCGGGTTTCCTGCATCTGGCTGCGACGGAATTTCTCCTGACGACGGCGCATGGAGGCCATCGAGCGGCCACGCGGTGTGCCGTCTTCTTCCAGATTGGCGGCGGTTACGGTCAGCTTGCCGCGACGGCGCTCTTCTTCCGTCTTGAGACGGGCAGCAGGCTTGGCAGGCGCCGGAGCGACAACCTTGCCACGAACCGGCATGCCGGTGGTGCGGCGTGCACCGCGATCATCATCCTCATCCGAAGTGCGGCGTCCGCGCTGTGCTGCGGCGTCACCGGCAGGAGCCGGACGTGCGGGAGTTGCGGCCGGGCGTGCCGAAGGCTGCGGGCGGGCATCAGCACGCGGTGCAGGCGTTGCGGCCTGAGCGGGCTTTTCTTCGGCAGCAGCAGGCTGATTTTGAGCAACCGGCTGGCTTGCCGCTGCCTTCGCAGCAGCAGCTTCCTCGGCGGCGCGACGTGCTGCCTCTTCCTTCTCGGCTGCAATGCGGCGTTCTTCTTCTACCTTGCGGCGGGCTTCGTCTTCTGCACGCTGCTTGGCTTCCTGAACGTCGCGAGCCTGGGCTTCCATCAAAGCGCGGCGACGCGCTTCCATCTCGCCTGCGGAAAGGTCGTGCAGGACATTGCCGCGCGGCCGTTCAGGCTGACGCTGCTGAGGAGCGGAGGAGCCGGGGCGCTGCTGCGACTGGGAAGAACCCGGACGCTGCTGCTGACCAGATGGCTGATGAACGCGTGGCTGGGGAGCCTGCGGGCGCGGTGCGGCTGCGGCCACGGGAGCTGCTGGCTTGGGCGCCTGAACCGGGGCGTGCGTGCCCTGCTTCTCGTCTTCGGGACGCATGGGGCGGCGTTTACGTGTTTCCACGACAACCGCGTTGGTGCGACCTCGACCCATATCCTGACGAACCGTACCCTGATTCATCCCGCCCGGTTTCAGGGTAAGAGTCTTCTTGGCTGGTGCGTTGAGTGTCTTGTCGTCGTTGTTGTCGGTCATTCCGTTCCCGTTCCTTCGGACGAGAGCCGGATGACGTCCATCAGGTCTCGTCGTTCAATTGCTGCATCGGAACGCGGCGACCGTTCATATTCGGTAACCGCGTCATTGTTCTGTCCGGGCAGCGGCGCGTTCCGCTTCGGGCTGACCGCCGTGGCGGTACTGCTCAAGCATCGTTGCGCGCTTCACTACACCCTCACCCGCCTGTCCCGCAAGCGCGCAGGCATGGATAAAAGCATTCTGGCCCATCAACTCGTCCATTTCGGCGCCACTAAAGAGCCGGAAGGACGGAATTTCTTTCCCGGCATCACTGCCGAGCGTCCAGGCCTTGCGGGCCTGGTCCAGTTTTCTAACGCCATCGGCTGCCGCATCTGTCGCGTGGAACACCGCAATGGCGTTTCCGGAACGAACGGCGGCATCGACTTTCATCGCGCCGCTGATGAACTGGCCAGCCTTGCGAGCCATGGTCATCATTCCTGCAACCTGCTGCGCCATCAGCCTGTCGATCAGAACCAGAAGTTCAGGACCGGCCTTGACGTCGCGTTTAAGAGCCCGTGCGAAAAGCTTTTTCGCGATGGCTTTTTCGATCAGGGCGCGCTCGGCTTTCACCCAGCAGCCGCGCCCCGGCAATTGGCGTTTCAGGTCCGGAACCACACTTCCGTCCGGGCCTGCGACGAAGCGGATCAACTCGTCGGGTGATCCGCTTTGCCGTGTCACAATGCACATACGTCCGTTGACGTTGCCTTCCGGCTGCCCGTCATCTGTCTCGGGCAGCTCATCCGGCTCATGCGCTTGCGATGTCATTCCTGTTCGGCGGTATCCGCCTCCTCGGCAGCATTGGCCTCTTCGGCAGCCTGCTGTTCAGCGGCAAGTTCTTCTTCGGTAATCCAGCCAGCCAGAAGGCGAGCCTGAAGCACCATGTTTTCGGCTTCGACGCGCGATACGTCGAGCTTGGAGAAGATGCCTTCGAATTTCTTGGTCTCGCCGTCCTTGCGTTCGCTCCAGCCGACCAGATCGTCCGCAGCGCAACCTGCGAAATCCTCAATGGACTTGATGCCGTCTTCGCCCAGCGCAACCATCATCTGCGATGTCAGGCCGTCGATCTGGCGCAGTTCGTCCAAAACGCCGAGTTCCTTGCGCTTGGCATCCATTTCAGCTTCCAGGCGCTCGAGATATTCGCGGGCGCGGGTCTGGATTTCGTTGGCGGTGTCTTCATCGAAGCCGTCGATCGAGGCAATTTCATCGAGGTCAACATAGGCCAGTTCTTCGACCTGTGCGAAGCCTTCGGAAGCAAGTACCTGACCGACCATTTCGTCAACGTCGAGAGCTTCCATGAACAGACCGGTGCGCTCGTTGAATTCCTTCTGACGACGCTCGGACTCTTCCTGCTCGGTCATGATGTCGATATCCCAGCCGGTGAGCTGCGATGCCAGACGAACGTTCTGACCACGACGACCGATGGCGAGCGAAAGCTGCTCGTCGGGAACAACCACTTCGATGCGTTCGGCTTCTTCGTCGAGAACGACCTTGGCGACTTCAGCCGGCTGAAGGGCGTTGACGATGAAGGATGCCGGTTCCTGGCTCCACGGAATGATGTCGATCTTTTCGCCCTGCAGCTCGCCAACAACGGCCTGAACGCGCGAACCGCGCATACCGACGCAGGCGCCAACCGGATCGATCGAGGAATCGTTCGAGATCACGGCGATCTTGGCGCGCGAACCCGGGTCTCGGGCAACCGACTTGATCTGGATGATACCGTCGTAGATTTCCGGAACTTCCATGGTGAAGAGCTTCACCATGAACTGCGGATGGGTACGCGAAAGGAAAATCTGCGGGCCGCGCTGTTCGCGACGAACGTCGTAAACATAGGCACGGACGCGATCGCCATAACGCATGTTTTCGCGCGGGATCATCTCGTCACGGCGGATAATGCCTTCACCACGGCCGAGATCGACGATGACGTTACCGTATTCGACGCGCTTGACGGTACCGTTGACGATTTCGCCGATGCGGTCCTTGAATTCGTCATACTGACGATCCCGTTCCGCTTCGCGAACCTTCTGAACGATGACCTGCTTTGCAGACTGTGCGGCAATACGGCCAAAATCCATCGGCGGAAGCGGATCGGCAATGAAGTCGCCGAGCTTTGCATCCGGGTTGCGGTCGCGGGCCAGTTCCAACGGGATCTGCGTGGAATAGTCTTCGGCCTTCTCGACAACTTCCAGAAGACGCTGCAGGCGAATTTCGCCGGTCTTGGAGTTGATGTCGGCGCGAATGTTGGTTTCCGAGCCATAGCGCGAGCGGGCGGCTTTCTGGATAGCGTCGGCCATTGCGGCAAGCACGATTTCTCGGTCGATGACCTTTTCGCGCGCCACAGCATCGGCGATCTGCAGAAGCTCAAGCCGGTTAGCACTCACTGCCATTTTTCTGTCTCCGTAAGTCGCAAGTTGCGTTGGTCGCCCGTTTTTCGGGCTTTACGTTGGAATTAGTCTTCGTCTGTTTCGTCTTGGTCGTTCTGATTTGCGGCGGCGGCCTTGGCCGCTTTGTCTGCCCGCAACGCATCACGAATAAGATCGTCCGTCAGAACGAGCTTCGCATCGGAAAGCGCGCTGAACGGAATAACGACTGTCAGCGCATCGCCATAGGCGATCTGGTCGCGCTCCAGTTTGAAGCCATCGGCGTCGACCTCAATGATCTTGCCGCGAAACCGCTTGCGGTTCTCGACGAGGATCGACGTTTCGGCTTTCACCAGATGGCCTTGCCAACGGGTGAAATCGGATTTGCGGACCATCGGCCGGTCGATACCGGGCGAGGACACTTCGAGATGATACGCTTTATCGACCGGATCTTCCACATCAAGAACCGGTGAAATCGCCATCGAGATGGCTTCACAGTCCTCAACGGTCATCGTGCCGTCCTGCCGTTCGGCCATGATCTGCAGGGTCATGCCGTTCTGGTTGAGGAGCCTGACCCGCACCAAAACATAGCCCATACCGGTCAGAACAGGCTCGACGATCTCGGCAATGCGCTGGTCGACGCCCGTTTCGGTTATCAGTCTTGGTTCGTATTCGGTGTCTGCCATCTGGCCTTCCGGTCTTGAATTTCGGTCCGGGACACTGCGTCCCGCTTTTGGGTTCGCCTAACGAAAAAGAGCGGGGCCTTGCGACCCCACTCTTCATCAAGCGATCAAGAATTTGAACCTGCATATAGACGCTTCAGGGTGCAATTGCAAGGTTTTCCCGATAGCCCGGCCAGTATGCGGAGCGAGGGCACATTTTTGCCATCCTGATCCGCGAAGGGCTGGCATGATTTCCGGCGCCGTCTATAGTCGGCAATCGATAAAGTGCAATTGCTTCATGTGGACCGATCGTGCCCGACCGTAAATCGCCACTCGCGCCTCTAAGGCATTTGACCTACAGACGAATCTGGATAGCAAGTCTTGCTTCGAATTTTGGTGGGTTGATCCAGGCCGTTGGTGCGGCGTGGATGATGACCTCGCTGTCGACGTCCGAAAACATGATCGCTCTGGTGCAGGCATCGACCTCGTTGCCGATCATGCTGTTTTCGCTGGTTTCCGGTGCCCTGGCGGATAGTTTCGATCGTCGCCGTATCATGATTTCCGCACAGCTTCTGATGCTTGCGGCCTCGATACTGCTGACAGTTTTTGCCTGGTCCGGCTGGCTGACCCCCTGGCTGCTGCTGTTCTTTACCTTCCTGATTGGCTGCGGAACGGCTCTCAACAACCCCTCCTGGCAGGCGTCGGTCGGTGAAATGGTGCCGCGCGAAGATCTGCCAGCTGCCGTGACATTGAACAGCGTCGGATTCAACATTACCCGCAGTGTCGGCCCGGCAATTGGTGGTGTCATCGTTGCTGCCGCTGGTGCAGCGGCGGCGTTTTTCGTCAACGCGATGAGTTATTTTGCGTTGATTTACGCTCTGTTTCGCTGGCAGCCGCCGAAAAATCCGTCACCTTTGCCGCGAGAACAGCTTTTGTCGGCGATTTCCGCCGGCATGCGTTATGTCGCCATGTCGCCAAATATCAGTAAGGTGCTGGTGCGTGGTTTTTTATTCGGCCTTTCCGCCAGTGCTATCCTGGCCCTCATGCCGATTGTCGCGCGTGATCTCGTGCAGGGAGGTCCGTTGACGTACGGCGTCATGCTTGGCGCCTTCGGAGTAGGGGCGATTGGTGGTGCCTTGATAAGCGCGCGTCTGCGTGAAGTGTTATCAAGTGAATGGATCGTGCGCGTCGCATTCCTGGGGTTTGCCTTCAGTGCCGGGGTTACTGCAATCAGTACCAGCGCGTTTGTGACGGCCCTGGTTCTGACAGTCGCAGGAGCCTGCTGGGTTCTTGCTTTGTCCCTGTTCAACACCATCGTCCAGCTTTCCACGCCACGCTGGGTAGTGGGCCGCGCCTTGTCGCTTTATCAGACGCTGACCTTCGGTGGTATTGCAGTCGGTAGCTGGTTATGGGGTACCCTCGCCGAACAGGCGGGCATCAGCTATTCGCTTCTCTGTTCGTGCGCCCTGATGCTGCTCGGCGTGGTCGTCGGCTTCAAGCTTGCCATGCCGGCTTTTGCGTCACTCAATCTCGATCCGCTTAATCGGTTTGTCGAACCTCCGCTAAGGCTCGATATCAAACCGCGCAGCGGGCCAATCGCAATCCTGATCGACTATGAGATCGATGATGCGGATCTCGGCGAGTTTTTGCCCGTCATGGCGGAGCGGCGGCGTATCCGTATCCGTGATGGCGCGCGCAACTGGAACCTGATGCGGGATCTGGAAAACCCGGATATCTGGACGGAAAGCTACCATGTGCCGACATGGGTGGAATATGTCCGCCACAATCACCGCCGTACACAGGCGGATGCCGAAACCTGGGATCGATTGCTGGCTCTACACCGTGGCACGACTCGTCCGCGTGTTCACCGCATGATCGAGCGGCAGACCATTCCACCGACCGACGACATTTTTCATAAGCCGCATACCGACGAGCATTAATGGAGGACTGCGCGCTTGCCATCCTCCAGGATTGACGTCATTTCAATTTTGCTTTGAGAGAAGCATCGGGAAAGCAGGTCGGCTGAATGCCATTTTTTGCCTGCCAGTCGCCAAGTGAGCGACGTGTCTTGAAACCTGCCAGCCCATCCACCTTGCCGACGTCGTAGCCTTTCGCAGCAAGGGCTTTCTGCATGGCAAGCACGTCCGAACGCAGCATGGAGCCGACATTGCCCCATTCTCCCTGGAAAGGACCGGCACCATAGGCGATGCGATCGGCAAGATTGCCGATGAACAGGGCGTAGAGATCGGAATTGTTATATTCCTTGATCACGTAGAAATTCGGCGTCACCACAAATTCTGGCCCATGACGCCCTGCCGGCACCAGCATCATTCCATCAGCTGAAAGATCGTTGGACGGAAAAGCCTTTCCAGAAATCCTGCCAATGCCCATTTTCGCCCAGTCTGCGACAGGGCGCGTGAGGTCGGGACCTTCCTGCGCACAGGAAACATTGCCCGGTATGGAAACCTCAAAGCCCCAATCCCGGTTTGTCTGCCAGCCTTTTTGCGAAAGATAGTTGGCTATGGAGGCGAGGGCGTCGGGAACGGAATTCCAGATATCGCGGCGACCATCACCGTCGAAATCAACCGCATATTTCAGATAGCTCGATGGCATGAATTGCGGTTGGCCAAGTGCGCCTGCCCACGAGCCCATCAATCGCGAGGACGCGATGTCGCCACTCTGTACGATCTTCAAGGCATCGATCAATTCGACGCGGAACATGTCCTTACGCGTTGACATATAGGCTTTGGTAGCCAGCACATCGACCACCTGATGAGGCAGCTTGGCGCGTCCGAACCCCGATTCGCGTCCCCAGATCGCCACGATGATGTTACCTGGCACGCCGTATTTCGCTTCGATACGGCGGAGTGTGGTGGCGTGGGTGGCGGCGAGAGAGCGGCCTGTCGCTGCAAGGCCCTGCAGTCGTTTCTCTGAAAAATAGGCGCCCGGCGAGGAAAATTCGGCCTGACTCTGGCTTTGCTCCCTCGGCGGTTTCTGCCCGGGAATGACGAGATCGGGCAGCTTCCAGTTGATGGAGAGGCCACTGAGCGCGGCTTCGAGCGTTTGCTGCGACACACCCGCCTTGCGCGCCTCCGGCCAGATTTCCTTTTTCAGCCAGGCATTGAAATCTTGATTGTAACGTGCTGCGGCAGCACCTGTCGGAACAGCCTGTGCATGAGCACTTGCGACCGTGAGAACGGAAAGCGTGGTGGCCAATGCTGCGACAGAAAATCGGATTCGCATTCGGTCTCCTTTGGAAAGAAGAAAGGCTCAGATTGTGGTGCGCGCTCGAAGCGCCGCGGTCAATGTGCCTTCGTCCAGATAATCGAGTTCGCCACCTACGGGCACGCCATGTGCAAGCCGGGTGATCTTGACGCCGAGATCGGCGAGCCGGTCGGTGATGTAATGGGCAGTCGCCTGGCCTTCGACAGTGGCGTTAACGGCGATGATAAGCTCGCGGATGCCGCCTGCGCTGACACGGTCGATCAGCCCCTTGATGTTCAGATCTTCCGGTCCCACGCCGTCGAGCGGCGACAACGTACCACCCAGCACGTGATAGGCGGTGTTCATGGCACTTGCACGCTCCAAGGCCCACAGATCGGATACGTCTTCGACCACGATTATGATCGATTGGTCGCGCTGAACATCCGAACAAACGGTGCAGGGATCGATAGTATCGACATTGCCGCAGCAGGAGCAGATCTTTACCTTGTCATAGGCCTCGCCCATGGCGTGACCGAGAGGCCCGAGAAGCTGTTCCTTCTTCTTGATGAGGTGCAGGGCAGCTCGCCGCGCCGAGCGGGGACCTAGCCCCGGCACTTTTGCGAGAAGCTGAATGAGTTTTTCGATTTCGGGGCCGGTGACTCGTTTTGCCATAGGCGCTTTCTAGCGCATAAATCGAGAACCGGGAATCACGTGTGCAGGAGGTTTCGCATGAAAATACAGGCAATCTGCCGCGCCGATGCGCAAACCTTGCCCGGAAAAACCACAAAGACGGGCATTTTCAAACACGTCGTGCAAGGGCCTGTCATGATCGATGCCGAGGGCATCGTTGGAGATGCCGTCTGTAACCGCAAACATCACGGCGGACCCGATCAGGCGATCTACGCGATGGGCTCTGCTGATCTCGATTTCTGGTCGCAAAGCCTCGGTTACGTGGTGGAACCCGGCCTGTTCGGTGAGAATCTTGTGGTGGATGGTCTCGACAGCGCGACCCTGCATGTCGGGGACCGGCTTTACGCGACGGAGGTGGCTCTGGAGGTGACGGCGGCCCGTATTCCTTGCGCCACTCTGTCGACCCGTCTCGGTGATCCGGATTTTGCACCCCGTTTTCGCGAAGCCGGACATCCGGGCTTTTATTGTCGTGTGCTGAAAGGCGGTTTCTTGCAGGCGGGAGAAGACCTTGCCTTCGAGGCTTATCGCGGAACGAAACTGCCCATTCCCGTCATTCTTCAGCGTTTTCGTCCGATGCGGCTGACAGAAAAAGAGCGCGCCGATTATCTCGGCACGCCGCTTGCTGAACGCTTTCGCGCAATGCTTGAGGTGTAAGTCTCGCTTAGAAAGGAAACTTCATGCCTGGCGGCAGCGGAAGCCCGGCGGTCAGGCCCGCCATCTTTTCCTGCGCCTGCGCCTCGCCTTTTTCCTTGGCGTCCTTATGGGCGGCGACGATCAGGTCTTCGAGGATTTCAACTTCGTCTTCCTTGAAGAGCGAAGGGTCAACCTTCAGGCCGCGCATCTCGCCCTTACCGTTGAGGATGACGGTGACGAGACCGCCACCGGACTTGCCTTCGATTTCAAGGGCGGCAATTTCTTCCTGCACCTTTTCCATCTTGGCCTGCATTTCCTTGACTTTGCCCATCATGCCCATGATGTCGCGCATGTGCAAAACTCCTGTTCTTGTTGTCTTTTAAAACTCGATGTCGTCGCCGGGCAGAATGTCGCCTTCGCTGGACTCGGCGACAGATGGCGGCGCGATTTCTTCCGCATCGTCCTGCTGAAGGGCGCGAATACGCACGTCGGTGATCTTTGCACCCGGAAACTGTTGCAGGATCGCGGCCACGTCAGGGTCTTGTCGCGCATCCACAAGACGCGCATCGCGGGCGTTGACCTCGGCTTCAACCAGCGTTGGCTGACCCTGTTCTTTGCTCAGGCTGACGATCCAGTGGATGCCGGTCCATTCCTTTAGCTTCACGCCGAGTTCGCCGGGGAGAGACCCCGGCGCACCTTCTCCAAGCCGCATGTCGAGACGGCCGGGTTCCAGTCGCACCAGGCGTACGAAACCGCGCACCTTTGCCTTCATAACCGGATCGCGGTTCTTTCCGCAGAGATCGGCAATATCCTGAAGGGAATTGACCGCAACCTTCGGCTCTGGCCGGTCTTCGGTCTTCGCGACAGCGATCTGCATCTCCTGCGGGCGACTGTCCGGCACAGCACGCAGCATGGCGGTCGGCTGCGCGGATGGTTGCCGCTGCGGTGCGGCATGGGCGGATGCAACGGCCTGCGTTGAGGCATAGGCGCGGGCACCGCCGCCGTTTCCGCCACCATTCGAAATGCTGCCTTCGCCGTTGGAAAGTTCCAGCAGACGGCGCGCGGCATCTTCAGGTGCGGGCAGGTTCGCGGCATGGGCAAGACGGATCAGCACCATTTCTGCGGCACCCGCCGGGCGCGAGGCATTTTCGGTTTCGGGAATACCCTTGAGCAGCATCTGCCAGATGCGCGACAGCGCCGAAACGGCGATGCTTTCGGAAAATTCCGCGCCACGCACGCGCTCGACTTCCGAAAGCGAGGGATCGTCAGCGGCATCCGGCACATATTTCATGCGCGTGACAAGATGGGTGAAATCTGCGAGGTCGTTCAACACTACGACCGGGTTTGCACCCGCTTCGTATTGACCGTTAAATTCTGAAAGGGCGGCCGAGACATCGCCTTTGACGACGTGCTCGAACAGATCAACGATACGTGCCCGGTCGGCAAGGCCAAGCATGCCGCGCACGGCTTCCGTTTCGACACGTCCGCCGCCGTGGGCGATCGCCTGATCGAGCAGCGACAGACCGTCACGCGCGGAGCCTTCCGCAGCGCGAGCAATCATTGCCAAGGCTTGCGGATCGGCTTCGAAGCCTTCTTTGCCGGCGATTGCGGTAAACAATCCGACCAGATCGGCAGCGCTGATTCGGCGCAGGTCGAAACGCTGGCAACGCGACAGAACGGTGATTGGAACCTTGCGAATTTCCGTGGTCGCGAAAATGAACTTCACATGTTCCGGCGGCTCTTCGAGGGTCTTCAGAAGACCGTTGAATGCCTGCGTCGAAAGCATGTGCACTTCGTCGATGATGTAGACCTTGTAACGCGCCGAAACAGGGCGGTACCGAACCTGTTCGATGATCTCGCGGATATCGTCGATACCGGTGTGAGAGGCGGCGTCCATTTCGATGACATCGACATGGCGGCCTTCCATGATCGCCTGGCAATGTTCACCGGGAATGCGCAGATCAATGGTCGGTTTGTCGATCTCGGGCGTCTTGTAGTTCAAGGCACGGGCGAGAATGCGTGCTGTTGTTGTCTTCCCCACACCGCGAACACCGGTCAGCATATAGGCCTGGGCAATGCGGCCGGTTTCGAACGCGTTTGTCAGCGTCCGGACCATCGGCTCCTGGCCGACCATGAGGTCGGAAAAATCTTTCGGGCGGTATTTGCGCGCCAGTACCCGGTATCCAGCTCCGTTTTGGGAAGTGCTTGGGGTGGTGGATACGGTGTCGCTCATTGCCTCGCCAGTTTGTTTTGCCAGTTTGTCTTGGGGCGCGGAACTGGCCCGGCGAAAGCTGAGCACATCATTTTGCAAATAAAAAGGTGGGAGGCTGGCACGGCGACCCGTGCCGGGCTCGTTAGGGCTGCTTCCTTCCGGACCTGACCCGGTTGGCGAGTGGCTCGTCCACCACCAACCTCCCGGCGCCACATATCGGCAATATCGAAAGCAAATGCAAGCCAAGCATTCAAAAAACTGCTATCACAGTGAAAACAAACATGGAGGACGCCTTGGAGACATTCCGCCTGGACGAAAGATTGGCGCGGGACAGCGAGCTTGTGACCCGGCTAGGCCTGTGCGAACTGCGCTTGCAGAACGACAGCCGCTGGCCCTGGCTGGTGCTGGTGCCGCAACGAAACGATGTGAGCGAGCTGTTTGAACTGACGCCGCTCGATCAGGCGATGCTGACCTTCGAAACCAATCTGGTTGCCAATGCTTTGAAGGATGTTACCGAGGCCACCAAGATCAATGTCGGCGCGTTGGGAAATATCGTTCGCCAACTGCACGTCCATATCATTGCCCGTAATGAAGGTGACACCTGCTGGCCAGGGCCCATATGGGGGCATGGCACCGCGGTGCCGTACCCCGCAGAGGAAAAGAAATCTTTCATGCAAAAAATCTCCGGCGCTCTCTAATGATCTCAATGACGATTTTTGAAACCACTGCCCCCCATCCCGAAGCAAGCGCACTGACTGCATTTTCCCAAAACGCGCTTGATCGTTTCGCTGAAAAGAGAACCGAAAACTGTGTTGCCGATGCTCTGAAGATCGACGGCACGCATATTCTCGCCCTCGCTGGTGGTCGTCTTGTGCTGAAGCACGACGAGCAGGTGATCGATCCGCTGTTTTCCGCGTACGAACTGGCCGAGTTGCAGCCGGACTTCGATAACGCAGTTTTGCTGGGGTACCGCGAGACCGGTGAGCCGAGAATTGCTGTTCCGGTTGGTGTCACGGAAGATCGGCTGGCCAGCCATCACAAACTTGCCGATGCGCGCACGCTCTACCGTGACCACCTGCTCGACGAGGAATTGCTGGGCGAGGTTGCTCAGGCCGTCAGCCTGACACACTGGAACGCCCAAAACCGCTTTTGCGGTCGTTGCGGCACGGAAATGGAGCTGCGTATTGGCGGCTACAAGCGCGTCTGCCCAGCCTGCAACAACATGATTTTTCCGCGGACCGATCCCGTCGTTATCATGTTGACGATTGATGTGGAGCGCGACCTTTGCCTGCTGGGACGTGGCGCGCATTTTTCGCCAGGCATGTATTCGTGCCTTGCCGGATTTGTGGAGCCGGGTGAAACAATCGAATCGGCTGTTCGTCGTGAAACGCACGAGGAATCCGGCGTCGCAATCGGTCGTGTGCGCTACCACGCCTCACAACCATGGCCGATGCCGCATTCGCTGATGATCGGTTGCTATGCCGAGGCGCTGTCGTTCGAAATCTCTCGCGATGAAATCGAACTGGAAGACTGCCGCTGGTTCACCCGGCAAGAGGTTGCAGCAATGCTGGAAGCAACGCCGGGTGAGGGCATATCTGGCCCGCACGGCGGTGCCATTGCGCACCGTCTGATGCGCGACTGGGTGGAATGGTCCAAATAACCCTTTGACGTGGTCTTGGACGCTGCGTGTCGACTAGGCGCGCAGCGTCCGTAATTTTCTTAGCTCTGGTTCAGCTTGTCACGCATTGCGTGGCCCTTATAGACGCCGAGGATGCGGACCTTCTCTGAGAAGAAGCGCAATTCGTCCAGCGCGCGACGAACGGCTTCATCATCCGGATGGCCCTCGATATCGGCATAGAACTGCGTCGCCACGAACTTGCCGCCAATCTGGTAGCTCTCGAGCTTCGTCATGTTGATGCCGTTGGTGGCAAACCCGCCCATGGCCTTGTAAAGCGCGGCCGGAATGTTGCGAACGTTGAAAACAAACGTCGTGACAATAACTTCATCCGGTGACGTACGTTTGACCCATTTTTCGTCGCGGGACAGAATAACGAAACGTGTGACGTTGTTTTCCGAATCCTCGACATTTTCTGCAACGATATCGAGACCGTAGAGATCTGCGGCGAGACGCGGTGCAAGTGCTGCCATGCTGCGATCGCCCTGCTCCGAGACGAGCTTGGCGGCGCCTGCCGTATCGCCGGCGACAATGGCTTTCCATCCGTTTGAACGAATGATCTTGCGGCATTGACCGAGCGCATGGATATGGCTGTGGACGGTACGGATTTCACTTCTCTGCACACCCGGCAAAACCATGAGCTGGAAGCGGATCGGCATGAAATATTCGCCGATGATATGGAGGCGGGATTCCGGCAGAAGATGATGGATGTCGGCTACCCGGCCAGCCAGCGTGTTTTCGATCGGGATCATTCCCAGATCCGCATCGCCATTTTCGATGGCGTTGAATGCGTCTTCGAAGGTCGCGCAGGGAAGCGGGTCCATATCCGGAAACATGTCGCGGCACGCCATGTCCGAATTGGCGCCGTAGTCGCCCTGGAAGGCAATGCGTTTTGTGCTCGTTGTCATAGAATGTCCCCTCAGTGGGTTCTGCCTGCAAGGATATGGCGGGCTTTTTCAAGATCCGCTGGCGTGTCGACACCCAGTGGTACCGAGCGCACGATCTCGGCGTCGATCCGCATGCCCGCTTCCAGAGCGCGAAGCTGCTCCAGCTTTTCGCGCTTCTCCAGTGGCGAAGGGGAAAGGCTCACGAATTTTTCGAGCGCCGCCCGGCGATAAGTGTAGAGCCCTATATGATGATAAAGCGGTCCTTCACCATAGGGTGCGGTCGCACGGGTAAAATACAATGCGCGCAGCCGGGTTTCGGACAGCGGGCTGCCCACGACCTTGACCACGTTGGGATTGATTTTTTCTTCCTCGTCGGTGATTTCCACCGTCAGCGTGGCGATATCCACCGACGGGTTTTCCATCGGCCGCAGCGAGGCGTGAATGGTTTCCGCCTCGATGGTTGGCAAATCGCCCTGAATGTTGATGACGTATTCGGCCTTGCCATAGGGATCGGCCTTCTGGAGCGCTTCGAAAATACGATCCGATCCAGACTGGTGGTCATCCCGTGTCATCATCACTTCAAAGCCGGCGTTTTGAACGGCGGCGAACACGTCGTTGTCGTCAACCGCAACCACGATTTTCTCTGCACCGGCTTCGCGTGCACGCAAGGCAACCTGCACGATCATCGGCTTGCCGCCGATATCGGCCAGAGGTTTACCAGGCAGACGTGTGGAGGCCATACGGGCAGGTATGAGCACCACTGCCTTTTCGAAATCTCTATTCTTCATCCGACACCTTCAAATCCCGCCCGAAAAGTGTCAAAACGTCACGGTGTGGGGAGCATTATTCAAGTTGCGCAGGCTGTGCAAAAGCCATAGCTTTCAAGCAATTTCAAGATACCCGGCTTATATCGAGTGGATGCGAGGGAGCGCATATAGATGAATTCATACGTAAACATGGGCGTTGGTGCGTTATTAGGCACCGTTTTCGTCCTCATGTCGGTGTCGATCGCATCCGAGGGCATCTTCCATGCACCGGTGCCGGAGAAGGAAGGTTTTGCCATCGTCGCAGAAACGAGCGGCGGTGAATCAGGCGGCGAGGCAGGAGCGGCCGCTGCGGCAACGCCGATCGCCCAGTTGCTTGCCAATGCGGACGCGGCCAAGGGTGAGACGGTCTTCAAGAAGTGTACGGCCTGTCATACCGGAGAGAGTGGTGGAGCAAACAAGGTCGGCCCCAATCTCTTCGATATCGTCAACAGGCCGATCGCCTCTCATGAAGGTTTCAGTTACTCCGCAGCCATGAAGGATTTCTCGAAGGGTGGTTCGGTTCATTGGGACTACGACCATCTGAGCCACTTCCTCGAAGGCCCGAAAAAGTTCGTTGCTGGCACGGCCATGGGCTTTGCTGGTGTGAAGAAGGAAACGGAACGTGCGGATCTGATCGCTTACCTGCGGACGCTTTCTGCAAATCCTGCACCGCTGCCCGATCCGGCGGCGGCCCCTGCGCCAACCAATTGAGCGTATGGTATTCCAATCAAAAAAGCCCGGAGCGATCCGGGCTTTTTTGTTGTTTGCGCATGAAATAGCCTGGACTTAGAAACCCTTGCCGCCGCGCAGCTCGGATATGACTGTGCCGATCATGATCTTGATATCCAGCCAGACGGAAAAATTGTCGATGTAATAAAGATCGGAGACAATGCGTGCCCGCGCCTTGTCACTGCGATCGGTCGGTCCCCGCAGTCCCCGCATCTGGGCAAGCCCGGTTATGCCGGGGCGCATCCTGTGACGCAGATGGTAATGGGGAACGAGATCCTCATAGAGACGGCCGGCCGCAAGCATGCCGATTGCATGGCAACGAGGTCCGACGAGCGACATGTCACCCTTCAGAACATTCAGCAGTTGCGGCAGTTCATCGATATTCGACCGTCGGAGAATAGCGCCGACGCGGGTCACGCGGGGGTCGTCTTTTACCGTCTGTGCCACGCCACTCGCGTCGCACAAGTCCGTCCTCATCGAACGGAATTTGTAGACGCGTATCCGACGACCGTTCATGCCCCAGCGAATCTGGGAAAACAGGACGGGTCCTTTGCTATCGATCTTGACCAGAGCGGCGACCGTTAAAAGCACCGGCGCAAGTGCCATCAATGCAATCGATGCGCCGGCAATATCGATCGCGCGTTTGGTTGCGAATTGACCGCGTGCCAATGCGGAAAATGTTGATTGGTCTTGAGAAAGTTCTACGTCCGGCTCTTCAAAAGCGATTGCCGATTGTGAAGCCGCGCTCTGGAACGCGGCGCGTGGAGACCCTTTGATACCCAGCATAACAAAGTCCTAAAAAGAAATTTTTGAAATGAAAAAACTGATTTATATGGCGGCATTAATAATTCATTTACTGTAAAAAGTCATCCCGAAATATCTCCGCAAATGCGCAAATGCCGATCTACGGTTAACGTCGGCGCCAACCTGCTTCAGAGCAATCGGAACTATGCTGGAGACTTCTTGCCGTTAAGGAAGGGGCGGACTTTTCAGCGATTGATACACAGAGAAACTGTCAGCCGGCTGTCTATCGATCCTGTGGGCGCTCAATTGCCCATCAGAATGTCGAGGAGTGTGGTCTGTTTCGCGCCGTTTCTTGCTGGCTCCTGACCACCAATATCGGCAGGCGGAACGGGACCACCATTGGCATAGTTCGGCTCCATTCGTTGCCCCGGAATATTGGATGGCGGCATGGGCGCGTCTGTCTGAGGTCGGTCAAGCGCAACCGGGGCGGCTGGATAGGCGTCGGTATTCGACGAGCCTCCGCCAAGCGCGTTGGAAATGATGTCGCCAATCGATGATGGCGCATTTTCCGACGGTGGCTGCTGCATCTCGCCAAGTGGGGGAACGCCGGTTGTGCCGAGGCCGAAAAGTGGTGATGGAGACAGGCCGGAATGTGCAGCCGTCATGAAGTCTTTCCAGGCTCTTGCGGGCAGCCCGCCACCGGTCACCTTTTTCATGGAGGTGCCATCATCGTTGCCGAACCAGACACCGGTTGTCAGATTGCTGGTATAGCCGACGAACAGCGCATCACGAAAAGACTGGGTCGTTCCCGACTTGCCGGCGGCCTGCCATCCCTGCAGCCGCGCAGCTTTTCCCGTTCCCTCGGTGATAACGCGGCTCAGCATGCCGTTCATCGTCGCGGCAATGTCTTCGCTCAGCACGCGCGGCGGATTGTCGTATTTGTTTTCGTAAAGCAACTTGCCGTCGGCATCGGTAATACGTTTGACGATATGCGGGGTGGCTTTGTAGCCGCCGTTCATGAACGGTGCGTAAGACGCAGTCAGCTCCAGAAGTGATACTTCGGATGTTCCGAGCGCAATCGATGCATTGCTCTGCAAATCGGATTCGATACCCATCCGGTGCGCAACCTGCGTCACACGATCGGGGCCGACTTCCATCACCAGTTGGGCGGCGATAGTGTTCAGCGAATTGGCAAGCGCTGTCGCCAGTGTCACTTCACCGCGGTATTTCTTTTCGTAGTTTTCCGGTGTCCAGTTGCCGATCTTGACCGGCGCGTCGTTGCGGATGGAGTAGGGTGTCAGCCCTGATTCGAGCGCCGCTACATAAACGAAGGGTTTGAAGGCTGAGCCAGGTTGCCGTTTCGCCTTCGCAGCACGGTTAAACTGGCTTTCGGCGTAATCGGCCCCGCCAACCACTGCGCGGATGGCTCCGGTTCCATCGATGGAAACCAGAGCTGCCTGGGACGCAGCCTGCTTTTTACCATCCCCCTGAAGAATGTGCGTCAGGGACTTTTCGGCGTCGCGTTCCAGGTCTGGATCGATGGTGGCATCGACAACGATGTCCTGCTTCACGTCGCCGATCAGCATGCGGACTTCGTCGAGAACCATGTCGGCAGCATAATGTTCTGCACCGGACCAGAAGCGTTTCGCTTTGGTTGGGGGCTGCGACATCGCCGTCTTGATCTCGCTGTCGGTGATGAATCCGACATCGCGCATGGATTGAAGCACGACCTGGGCGCGTTCTTCAGCAGCCTGCGGGTCACGGGCAGGGGAGAGGCGCGAAGGTGCCTTGAGGAGGCCGGCCAGCAGGGCTGCTTCACCCAGATTGACGTCACGCGCCGACTTGTTGAAATACCGTCTGGAGGCCGCTTCGACACCATAGGCATTGGAACCGAAATAGACGCGATTGAGATACATCGCGAGAATCTGGTCCTTGGTGTATTTGTGCTCCAGCCAGAACGCCAGAAGCACTTCCTGCACCTTGCGTTCCAATGTCCGGTCGGGAGACAGGAACAGGTTCTTGGCAAGCTGCTGGGTAAGGGTCGAACCGCCCTGGACGGTGCGTCCCGTCAATACGTTGGTGACGATGGCGCGGCCGAGGCCGAGCGGATCAACCCCAAAATGCGAGTAAAAACGCCTGTCTTCGATCGCCATGACCGCTTGCGGAATGTAGGGCGACATATCCTCAAGTGCCAAAGCCTCGCCACCGGTCGTCCCGCGATTGGCAAGAACCGTCCCGTTGACAGAAACGATCTTCACATTCGGCGGACGCTCAGGGATGGACCAGCTTGCAGCACTGGGCATGCGGGCGCCATAATAAAGAACAAGTCCCGCAACACCGATCCCGCCCCATATGCCCAGCACGATGCACCAGTAAACAAGTGAGCGGAACATGCCGGTGATGCCGCGTGTCTCCATGCGTTTTTGTTTCTGACGCTTTTGGCGCGTCTGGCCTTTTGGCGATTTCGGCGGAGGAAGGTCGTCGTCTTTCGCAGCTTTCGCTGCCTGCTTTCGCCCGCCGCTGATGCGGTCACTGGCGTCAAGGCGCAGGTCATCGCCGGAATCGTGAAAATCCCCGAAGGAAGGTTCTACCCGCTCGCGTGATTTGCCTTTACCTGCCATCCAGCCGATATCGCTCCATTCTGATTGCGCGATCGCACGCATGTCCGCCGATTGCAGTATTTATGCGCGCATTATCCTTAATCCGGGATGAAGAGCGTAAATGCGGCAATTTAAGGCGAGGTTAGGTGAAGAAAGGATCACTTCGACGTCATTGGCAGACGTCGATCCATTCTGCTTCTGTCAGTTCGGCAATGGCGTGCGGAGAAATTTTGACGGCTGCATTGGTCGCGCCGGCGGCAGGAACCACTTCGTTGTAGCTTCTCAGCGAGACATCGCAAAACACCGGAATGGGTTCCGGCAGACCGAAAGGGCAGACGCCACCAACGGGATGGCTTGTGACTGATACGACATCTTCCGCATCAAGCATCCGGGGCTTTGCGCCAAACCGGTCTCGAAACTTGCGATTGTCGAGCCGTTTGGTGCCGGCAGCCACGACGAGAAGAATGGTATCTCCTGCCTTCAGGCAGATGGTTTTGGCGATCTGATCGGGATCGACACCATGCGCTTCAGCCGCGAGCGCAACGGTGGCTGAACTGGCTTCCGTTTCGATGACGGTGACGTCAGGAGATTTTTCCGCGAAAAAGGCGCGGACGGATTCAATGGTCATGGCTATTTATTAGGCTGGAAGCATGTAAGCCGCAAGACGCCTGCAGAAAGCCATGCAAAAAACGCAATGCTGCGCTGCGATAGAATGTCTGTTTTTTGGGCTCGAATGTTGTATCTTTCAATCATCGAAGCGACGCACTCCTCCTCCCAGCGTCGCCCGATTGGATTGACAATACTCCTCCTCCCAATTGTCAGTCAGTTTCAAGGACCCGGCGCACCTCCTCCCGCGCCGGGTTTTTGCATTTCTGGCTTCCGAAATTTTCCAGATGACACTAATGGATTGACTGTAGATCACGTCATTTTCAAAGAAACTTGACTTTTTGGGTCTCTCCACCTAGGTGTTCCGACATCGAAATTTGTTTGACGACCAGAGCTTCGGCGCTTCGCGGCGCACACGACGATCTTTCTTTCCTTCAAATTCGACACAAGACCCGCACTGCTTGCAGTGCAAATGCAATTTGCCAACGGAAGGAAATCGTTATGGCGACTGGTACGGTAAAGTGGTTCAACGCAACCAAGGGCTACGGCTTCATTCAGCCTGATGATGGTTCGCAGGACGTATTCGTTCACATCTCTGCAGTTGAGCGCGCTGGTTTGACCGCTCTCAACGACGGTCAGAAGCTGACCTACGAACTGATGCAGGACCGCCGCTCGGGCAAGATGTCTGCAGGCAACCTCGTAGCTGCCTAATAAGGCGTTGTGACCTTCATGGTCGCGCCTGGAAATAAGAAGGCCGGACGTCACGTCCGGCCTTTTTCTTTTGGAGAATTCTTTTCAGAGCGTTCGGCCTTGTAAAAGCCATGTTCCGATACGATATACGGTTCAACAGTGCTTCAGAACTGTCAGGCGGTCGCTGAAAAGTGACGCTGTTGTCGTGTTAACCAAAGATTAACCGAAGCAGTCGATCCTGACCTTGAAGATGCAGCCGACCGATAGTCGGCGCGCTCTGAAGCATCAGACGTTTCAAACGCTTTGACCACGGATGTACTGGCACTGACGTAGAAACGGGTGGAAAGGTCGGGCTTGCCCGGCCTTTTTGTTTTTCTGGCATTAGCACTTAGCAGCCTTGCGGTGGATGTCCGGAAACTGGCCGCGTGATCGCGACCAGTTTCCAACAAGCTTATTTCGCTGCGAGAGCATCCAGAATTCGAACCCAGGAGCGAATGCCCTTGTGATAGGACTGCAGGTCGTACTTCTCGTTCGGAGAGTGAATGCGATCATCCGTCAGACCAAAGCCGACCAGCAGGGAATCCATACCGAGCATCTTCTGGAAATCGCCTACGATCGGGATGGAGCCTCCCATGCCGATAACCACGGCGGGCTTCGGCCATTCGTCAGAAAGCGCGTTCTTCGCCTTGGTCAGGACCGGTGAATCATAGGACAGCTGGATAGCAGGCGACGCGCCATGCTCATGGAATTCAACGGAGCAATCGGCTGGGATTTTCGAGCGCACATAAGCGCGGAAGCTCTCACGGATGGCGGCGGGGTCCTGATGCCCGACAAGACGGAAGGAAATCTTGGCTGATGCTTTCGCGGCGATCACGGTCTTGAAGCCGTCGCCGGTGTAACCGCCGATGATGCCGTTGACTTCCGCTGTCGGCCGCGCCCAGGTCTGTTCCAGCACGGAACGCCCCTTTTCACCGGAAGGGACCGAAAGCCCAACCTCGCCGAGAAAATCTTCCGCCGTACGACCAAGCGTTTCCCAGGAAGCCTTGATGTTCGCCGGCGTCTCTTCGACGCCATTGTAAAAGCCTTCAAGCGTCACACGCCCGGTCTCGTCGTGCAGGCCCGAGAGAATGTCGGTGAGGATGTGGATCGGGTTTGCCGCAGCGCCACCGAAAAGACCTGAATGCAGATCGCGATCCGCTGCCGTGATCACGACTTCCTCGCCAACCAGACCACGAAGCGCTGCCGCAATTGCCGGGGTGTCGCGGTCCCACATGCCGGTGTCACACACCAGGGCATATTCCGCCTTCAGTTCAGCAGCATTGGCTTCCAGGAAGGGTTTCAGCGACGGAGAACCGGATTCTTCCTCACCTTCGAACAGGATGGTCACCCTGACCGGTAGGCCACCATTGACCTCTTTATAGGCGCGGCAGGCTTCCACGAAGGTCATAAGCTGACCCTTGTCATCGGCCGTTCCACGGCCCGTGATGACTTGACGCCCTTCGCCGATATCCTTGATGGCGGGATCGAACGGATCATTTTCCCAAAGATTGAGCGGATCGACAGGCTGCACATCGTAGTGACCATAAAAGAGCACGTGCGGCGCATCTTTCGTTGCTGCATCGTGATGCGCGACGACCATAGGGTGACCGGCCGTGTCGCGGACGGATGCCTCAAAACCGAGTGCAGAAAGCGTTTTGGTCAGCCACTCCGCTGCCTTGCGGCATTCCTGCTTGTAAGCCGGGTCAGTCGAGATCGACGGAATGCGAACAAGCTCAAAGAGCCGCTCCAGGCTGGAAGGGAGGTTGTCATCAACAGTGGAAAGAATTGGAGAAACGTCTGTCATCGCTGATCCTGTCATGTCTGTCATGGTTCCGGCGACGATGCGAGACAACGGCATCACCATTCGCAGGAAACGAGAAGGAAAGCCCTCGTGAATCGCCAGGGCTTCGGCCTGCGGCACGATAGAACATTGGATTGAAAAGTGTAACGCGGTTTTCTGAAAATCAGATCAGCGTGGAAAAACGGTGAGGCAGGCGACCAATTTGCCGAAGCTCCTAACGGGCAGTTTTGGCGCAATCGATCGCCCGACGCATATATTCCACCAGAAGCTGCCGCTCGAACTGCCGGAAGTCCTTCAATAGTGCATCTTCCGTTCCCCTGGATGCGGCAATAGCATTTGCTTCGAGTTCCTTTCCGCGTGGTGTCAGTTCGATGATTTGTGCCCGGCGGTCGGTTGGGTGCGGTTTGCGCACAATCAGGCCGTCACGTTCCATACGCGACAGCGTATTGGCGAGCGTCGCCTGTTCGATGTCGATCCTGTCCAGCAATTGACGTTGGGTGAGGCCTTCTTCATGCCAAAGCTCTACGAGGATTGGAAACTGCCCAGGGGAAAAGCCGAGCGCGGAGGCCCGTTTTTGCAGCGCCATGGTGAATTCGCGCGCCATTTTGGCGGCGAGGTAGATCACCGATTCGTCTCGGGAAAATTCCATTCATGCATCCATGCGAGCAATTGCGACAGGGGTCGCGAGGATTCGATAGCATGATATATATAGCACGGAATGTTGCTGTGGCACGTCCCTGATGCCCAAAATAAAACCGCCATGGCCGGGAGGGGTCGGCCATGGCGGTCATATTGGAGGACAAAGGCCCGGAGAGGGGGAAAGGCCTTTGTCCGGTCTGACGCGGCGGGGGACGAGCCTGCAATCAGACTACGGCGTGATCAGGCGCCGTCCTCTAAGAAATGTGTCTGCAAATGCGGCTTTTCAAGGGAATTCGGATTACAAATCGGTAACGTTAGGGTGAATTTTTGGCCGGGTTCAACATTCTCGCGTTACGTGCTTAGCAGTGCGTTTTAAGAAGTTTCTGTGGACGCCAAAACGACCCCGCGCTATCCATGCTACCCATGAAAAAAGGCGATCATCTCTTCCTCGTTGACGGCTCCGGATTCATCTTCCGGGCGTTCCATGCCATCCCGCCCTTGAACCGCAAGTCGGACGGGTTGCCAGTCAATGCCGTCTCCGGTTTCTGCAACATGTTGTGGAAGCTCCTGAAGGATGCGCGAAACACGGATGTTGGCGTCACCCCGACACACTTCGCGGTCATTTTCGACTACTCGTCGAAGACATTCCGCAACGAACTTTACGATCAGTACAAGGCGAACCGCTCCGCGCCACCTGAAGATCTTGTGCCGCAGTTTGGTCTGATCCGTGAAGCCACACGTGCCTTCAATCTTCCCTGCATTGAGACCGAGGGCTTTGAGGCTGACGACATCATTGCCACCTATGCCCGCCAGGCCGAGGCCATCGGCGCCGACGTCACCATCATTTCATCCGACAAGGATCTGATGCAGCTCGTGACCGCGAACGTGCATATGTACGACGCGATGAAGGACAAGCAGATCGGCATTCCGGATGTCGTTGAGAAATGGGGCGTACCGCCCGAGAAGATGATCGACCTGCAGGCGATGACGGGCGATTCCACCGACAACGTGCCAGGCATCCCCGGCATTGGCCCGAAAACGGCAGCTCAGCTTCTCGAGGAATATGGAGACCTGGACACGCTTTTGTCGCGGGCTGGAGAAATCAAGCAACAAAAGCGTCGGGAAAACATTATCGCCAATGCCGACCTCGCCCGTATTTCCAGGCAGTTGGTGGCGCTTAGAACCGATGTGCCACTCGATCAGTCCCTGGAACAGCTTGTACTCGAGCCTCAGAATGGCCCCAAGCTGATCGCCTTCCTGAAGGCAATGGAATTCACCACCTTGACGCGTCGCGTTGCCGAAGCGACCGACACCGATGCTTCCTCCGTGGACGCTGCCGATGTCGCCGTGCAGCGGGGCGAGGAAGCGCACGGTCCTGACCTCGATAACCCCGCTCCGGCAGAGACCGGGGTGGAAGTTGAGGCGCAACCGTCATCGCCTTCGATACCGGCGAAAAAAGTGGCGGCCGAAGGCAGCGCACCTGCCGAGCTTGCCGAAGCGCGCAGAACTGTTTTTGCCACCGCCAAGATCAATAAGGAAGCGTACACCACCATCCGCGACATTCGTGAGCTTGATCGCTGGATCGCTGCTGCACGTGAGACGGGCCTCGTCGCTTTCGACACCGAAACGACGTCGCTTGACCCCATGCAGGCGGAACTGGTCGGCTTTTCTCTTGCTATTGCAGATAATGGAAAAGACGCATCCGGTGCGGATATTCGCGCCGCCTACGTTCCGCTGACGCACAAGACTGGTTCAGGTGGCGATCTTTTCAGCGACGGCATCAAGCTTGTCGAGGGTCAAATCCCCGCCGCCGAGGCGATGGATCGCCTCAAATCATTGCTGGAAGATCCGTCGGTTCTGAAGATCGCGCAGAACCTGAAATACGATTACCTGCTGATGAAGCGTCATGGCGTCGTCATGCAGAGCTTCGATGATACGATGCTGATCTCCTACGTGCTCGAAGCCGGGAAGGCGACGCATGGTATGGATTCGCTCTCTGAGCGCTGGCTTGGACATACACCCATCGCCTACAAGGATGTCGCGGGTTCCGGCAAGTCCGGCGTGACCTTCGATTTCGTCGACATCGGCAAGGCCACCGCCTATGCGGCGGAAGATGCCGATGTTACGCTGCGGCTCTGGATGGTCCTGAAACCGCGTCTCGTTGCCGAAGGTTTGACCAAGGTTTATGAGCGACTGGAGCGCCCTCTTGTGCCGGTTCTTGCCCATATGGAAGAGCGTGGCATCACCGTTGATCGGCAGATTTTGTCGCGCCTGTCAGGAGAGCTAGCCCAGAAGGCCGCCGCCTTTGAAGAGGAAATCTACGAGCTGGCAGGTGAGCGTTTCAACGTGGGCTCCCCCAAACAGCTCGGCGACATCCTTTTCGGGAAGATGGGATTGCCCGGCGGCTCCAAGACCAAGACTGGGCAGTGGTCGACATCGGCACAGGTTCTGGAAGATCTCGCCGCAGAGGGCGTGGAATTGCCGCGCAAGATCGTGGACTGGCGTCAGCTGACCAAGCTGAAGTCGACCTACACGGATGCGCTGCCCGGATACATCCATCAAGACACCAAGCGTGTGCATACATCCTACGCGCTCGCTTCCACCACCACCGGACGCCTCTCCTCGTCCGAGCCGAACCTGCAGAACATTCCTGTCCGCACCGCGGAAGGGCGCAAGATCCGTACGGCGTTCATCTCCACGCCTGGGCACAAGCTGCTGTCGGCCGACTATAGCCAGATCGAACTGCGTGTCCTGGCGCACGTTGCGGATATTCCCCAGCTCCGCAGCGCCTTTGAAAACGGCATCGATATCCATGCGATGACGGCGTCGGAAATGTTTGGTGTGCCGGTAGAGGATATGCCGTCTGAAGTGCGGCGCCGCGCCAAGGCCATCAACTTTGGCATCATCTACGGTATCTCCGCATTCGGGCTGGCAAACCAGCTCAGCATTGCTCGCTCCGAAGCTGGAGAATACATCAAGAAGTATTTCGAGCGGTTTCCCGGCATTCGCGATTACATGGAGCAGACCAAGGCTTTCGCGCGTGACAACGGTTATGTTGAAACGATTTTTGGACGCCGTGCCTATTACCCCGAGATTCGTTCCTCCAACCCATCGGTGAAGGCGTTCAACGAACGCGCCGCGATCAACGCGCCTATTCAGGGATCTGCGGCCGACATTATTCGTCGAGCGATGGTCCGCATGGATGGTGCGCTGGTCGAGGCTGGTCTTGCCGAGCAGGCGCGGATGTTGCTTCAGGTGCACGACGAACTGATATTCGAGGTCGAAGATCAGGCCGTCGAGGCGACATTGAAGGCGGTTACCCATACGATGGAAAATGCCGCCATGCCGGCGATCTCCATGAAGGTTCCGCTCAAGGTGGATGCGCGCGCCGCCAGCAACTGGGACGAGGCACACTAAGGTCTGAAGGGGAGACCGGCTCACTTGGCGCGAGTGACGCGCCAAGTTCTAACTCCCCACAAACCGCGTTTTCACTGTCATCGAACTGTCGTACGGCGAAGTTACGGAGATTCCCATATTGGGGGGCTTCATGCACGCGCGATTCGTTTCCAGGGAACTCGAACGTCTTTCGACTGCCCGCCATGACGCTCCGCCCCGGCATACGGGCACCCGGTTCAACGCTGAAGGCGAGTTTTTGCCGGAACCCGGCAACACCATCGTTTGCCATCTTGTGCAGGGTTCGGCGTCACAAAGCGCCGTAGTCGCGACCCGGCAACGTTTCCTGGATATGCCGGAAGCCGGTAATCTGGCTTTCACACCCGTCTCCAGCTTTCATATGACGGTGTTCCAGGGGATCATCGAGTACAGGCGCATGTGGCCCTACTGGCCAAAAGAAATGCCGCTGACGGCCTCGATCGACGCCATGACGGAGTATTATCTCGAGCGCCTTTCCGTGTTTTCGGCGCTTCCCCACTTTGCAATGCAGATCACCGGTTTGCGACCGACCGGCCTTGTGTTGAAGGGAAAAACTGCAGAGGATGACCGGGTCGTGGCGCTTTGGCGAAATACGTTTGCCAAAGCCTTTGGATATCGCCATCCGGATCACGACAAATACGAATTCCATCTCACGCTCGCCTACGTCGTGCGCTGGTTCGATCCCGTCTGTCTGCCCCGCTGGCAGGCGATGATGGATGAGGAAGTCGAAAAACTGCGCGATAGTGTTCCTGTGATCGAGCTGCGACCACCTGCTTTCTGTGAATTTCGGGATATGAACCACTTCAAAGAGCTCATCGTCTTCGATAAAGCATGACACGTGATTTGCGGTGCACTTCTTTGGCCGCGCTTCGGATTCTGCTGAATCTGAAAAAATGTGCGTTAGGGCTGGTCAAACCCCGTTTTGGCATGTATAAGCGCGCCAAATTTCCGATATCGAGACACCCGACATTCGGCCTTTGGTTCTGGCCGGTTCCGTTGTTTCGCCGCTAAAGTGGAGTAACAAAAATGGCAGTACCAAAAAGAAAAACAAGCCCGTCCAAGCGCGGTATGCGCCGTTCGGCTGATGGCCTCACGGCTGCGACCTACGTTGAGGACAAGAATTCCGGCGAACTGCGTCGCCCGCACCATATCGATCTGAAGACCGGTATGTACCGTGGCCGTCAGGTTCTGACGCCGAAGGAAAGCGCATAAGCTTTTCAGCTTCTGCAATTCTTTGAAAACCGGCCCTTGTGGCCGGTTTTTGTTTTTGGCGCAGGCCACTCCCTTGGAAAAGTCCCGCACACCTCCTAAAATCCGTTTTGGAGGTCGGGCGTAAAGTCCGAATTGGGAGGGTGGCAGCCGTTGAGATACCGCTGGATACTGGTGGTGCTTGTTTGTCTTGGTTTCGGTTATGGCGCCGTCACCAAAGGCAGCGACATGATTGCTGAACGTTACTTCGGCGAAGTGGCCGATCAGGGCCGCACCACCCTCAGACTTGCTGTGTCCGCCCTCGGTGGGCTTCTCAGTCGCTACGAGCCCTTGCCGGCGCTCATTGCCGATCACGATGATATCGAAGAACTCGTCGCCCATCCTCAGGATCAGGCGTTGCGTCAGCGTGCGAATGTCTACCTCAAGTCCATCAACACCCTGCTGGAATCCTCCGACATCTACATCATGACGCTCGACGGCGAGACGATTGCCGCCAGCAATTATGATGGCCCGGCGAGCTTTGTGGGACAGAACTTCAGCTACCGCCCCTATTTTCAGGATGCGGCCAAGGGTTTGCAGTCCCGCTTCTTCGCGCTCGGCACAACCTCCAACAAGCGCGGATATTATTTTTCGGCTCCCATTCTGTTCGATGAGGACATCAAAGGCGTCATCGTCTTCAAGGTGGATATCGAGGGTATCGAAGCATCCTTCGGTGATGGCGAAAATCGTATTCTCGTGTCCGATCCTGAAGGCATCATCTTCATGACCGGCACGCCGCAATGGCTCTATTCCAGCTTGATGCCCCTCACGCCGGAACGTTTGGCGCGCACCACAACGTCGCGTCGCTACGCCGATGCCGAGTTGAGAGAGTTGCCGTTGCGGACCGGCAGCTTTGGCGAACACCAGCTTTTGGCCATTCGTCAAAATGATGGCGAGAGAGAATACCTGGTTTTGTCGCAGGCGATGGCGGACGCAGGCTGGACCGTAAATGTGTTGATCGATACGGGCTCTTTGCGCACGCAGGTTCAGACAACGATGATTGCCGTCATTCTCTGCCTTTGCCTTGCGGTAGCGCTGCTTGCGGCCATGTTGCAGAGACGTCGGCGTCTACGAGAGCGCCTTGTTCATCAGGCAGAAGCCCAGGCCGAGCTTGAGCGCCGGGTTGAGGAGCGCACCGCAGATCTTGCCCGCGTCAATCGCGAGATTGAACATGAGGTTGCCGAGCGTCGTCAGACCGAGAAGCAGCTCCGAAAGATGCAGAATGATCTCGTTCAGGCTGGCAAGCTTGCCGCCCTTGGCCAGATGTCAGCCGCCCTGTCGCATGAGATCAATCAGCCGCTTGCGGCCGCGAAGAACTACGCTGAAAGCGCGGCACTTCTCGTTGAACGGGGCAGGGTGGGCGAGGTGACTGAAAACCTCAAACGTATTTCGGGACTGATTGATCGCATGGCATCGATCAGTCGGCATCTGCGTAACTTTGCGCGCAAACCCAACGAAAAAACCACAGCTGTCGCCCTGGATGCTGTTCTTCGCGATACGCTTGAAATCGTTGGTGCGCGTTTGAAGGCTGCGGATGCCGTGCTGGACATAGATCTCGGCGACATCCCGCTTGCGGTAAAGGCAGGTCCGGTGCGCTTGCAGCAGGTTCTCGTCAATATCATCTCCAATGCCGCAGATGCGGTCGAGGGAAGAAAGGATCGCAAGATCGCGTTGCAAGCCCGGCTGAACGGTTCAACGGTATCGATCTTCATCCGTGACCATGGACCGGGTGTTCCGCCGGCGATCTCGGAGCGTATCTTCGACCCTTTCTTTACGACGAAGGGCGTGGGGCGCGGTTTGGGGCTTGGACTTTCCATATCGTATAACATCATCAAGGATTTTGGCGGCCAGCTTCGTGTCCGCAACCATGATGGCGGTGGAGCGGAATTTGAAATCACGTTGCCTGCTGCCGTTTCTGCTGTGGAGGTTGCTGCGGAATGAGTGATCCCAGGGTGCTTCTGATCGATGATGAAGAAGAGTTGCGCTTTTCAACTGCGCAAGCGCTGGAACTGTCCGGCTTCCATGTCACCATGCTCGCCAGTGCCGAACACGCGCTGGAGCTGATTGGCTACAGCTTTGACGGCGTTGTCGTGAGCGACATTCGTATGCCCGGTATGGACGGCATGACCCTGTTGCAGAAGGTTCGCGAACTCGATCCGGAAATTCCAGTGATTCTGATGACCGGCCATGGCGATGTGCAGCTTGCCGTCAACGCCATGCGTAACGGTGCCTATGACTTCATCGAGAAACCTTTCACGCCACAGTACCTTGCGGGTGTCATCAAGCGGGCCGAAGATCGGCGCGCACTGGTGCTCGAAAACCGCCGTCTCAAGGCCGTTGCTGGAAAACGTGACGATCTTGAAACCCGCTTGCCGGGCAGAACGCAAGTTATGGTCGATCTGCGCTATCGCATTCGTGCCATCGGCTCGACGGATGCCGATACGCTGATCGTCGGCGATACGGGTGCCGGTAAAGAAGTGGTGGCTCGGGCGCTGCATGACGTCAGCGCCAGAAGCAATCGGCCTTTCGTAGCAATCAATTGCGCCGCCTTGCCGCAAACCCTGATCGAGAGCGAGCTGTTTGGCCATGAAGCGGGCGCCTTTCCAGGTGCGCTTCGCCCCCGTTACGGCAAGTTTGAACATGCACGCGGCGGCACAATCCTTCTCGATGAAATCGGCTCGATGCCCTTCGAGCTGCAGGGGCGCTTCCTGCGTGTGCTGCAGGAGCGGGTGATTACCCGTTTGGGGTCGAATGAAACGGTTGAACTGGATGTGCGCTTTATCGCCACCAGCAAGGTCGACCTGGAACAGGAGGTTGCTGCCGGCCGCTTCCGGCCAGATCTGCTGTATCGTCTCAATGTCGCAACGATGCTCGTTCCATCACTGTCGCAGCGCAGCGCCGATATTCCACTCCTGTTTCTGCACCTCGTGCGCGAGGCTGCGGCACGGTATGGACGAGAAGACATGGATGTTCCGCAGGATCTGCTCTCTACGATTTCCCTGCGGGAGTGGCCTGGGAACGTGCGTGAATTGAGGAATGCTGCAGACCGCTTCGTTTTGGGTCTGGAAAGTGATGCGACCGATGCCGTCATCTCCTATTCGGATGAGGAAAGGGGCGGGCTCGCCGCCAAGGTTGCCGCTTACGAAAAAAGCCTGATCGCCCGGGCGATCGCCGCACACCGTGGCAATCTCAAATCGGTCTACGAGAATCTCGGGATTTCGCGCAAAACGCTCTATGAAAAGATGCAGAAATACGAGCTGCACCGCCACATGACGGAGGTGTGATGGGTGGATTTCCACCCATGCATACGCGCTAATGGGTCGATATCCACCCATTATTGCCCGACCGCGCAACAAAAGCGTGTGACGCGACAACGCCGTCGTTGATGAATGGCCATCCCGGGCCGCAAATGAATCACCCCGGTCGCCATGGAGGAGCATGCGCGGCTGAAGTGGCGAACATTTTCATCCGGGAGGAATCGATGAAAATACTGAAGACAGTCACCGGCTTTGCGGCCGCCGCTGCCGTTTCCCTTTTTGCGCTTGCCGCATCGGCCCAGACCTACCCCGAGCGCAACATCACCATGATCGTGCCGTTCGCAGCCGGTGGTCCGACCGACACAGTTGCCCGTCTCGTGGCTGAATCCATGTCGAAAGATCTCGGCCAGCAGATCATCATTGAAAACGTCGGTGGCGCTGGCGGCACACTTGGCGCCGGACGTGTCGCAGCAGCCGATCCAGACGGTTACACGGTTCTGCTACATCACATCGGCATGGCAACGAGCGCCACGCTTTACCGCAAGCTCGCCTACGATACCTTGAACGCGTTCGAATATGTCGGGCTGGTAACCGAAGTGCCGATGACCATCCTGTCGCGCAAGACGCTCGAGACAAAAGATCTCAAGGGCCTGATCGAATACGCCAAGGCCAACAAGGACAAGGTGACGGTTGCCAATGCCGGTATCGGTGCGGCATCGCATCTGTGCGGCATGCTGTTCATGAGTGCCATCGAGACGCCGCTCGTAACGGTCCCTTACAAGGGAACTGGCCCGGCGATGACGGATCTTCTTGGCGGCCAGGTCGATATCATGTGCGACCAGACCACCAACACCACCAAGCAGATCCAGGGCGGAACGGTGAAGGCTTACGCCGTGACCACCGCAAAGCGTCTGGACGTGCTGCCGGATGTGCCGACCGCAGTCGAAGCAGGTCTGCCCAATTTCGAAGTCGGTATCTGGCACGGCGTCTACACGCCGAAAGGCACCCCGGCCGAAATCAACGAGAAGCTCTCCAAGTCGCTTCAGGTCGCATTGAAAGACCCCAACGTTGCCGCCCGCTTTGCCGAACTTGGCACGACACCTTCGCCGGAAAGCGATGCGACACCGGCAGCCCTCAAGGCGAAGCTTGAAAGCGAAATCGCCCGCTGGAAGCCGGTGATCGAAACCGCTGGCCAATACGCCGATTGATCGCAACGGATCGTGACCGGCGGCATCCGCCGCCGGTCTCTCCACGTTTCGAGAATGCGGGCGGCTTAAGACGCCTTGCTGCGGAGGGGTACATCTTATGAAATCATTTATCGTCGATCCTGCCGAAGCGCTGTGCGGTGCCATCTTCATTGGCCTCGGCATTGCCTTCGCCTGGCAGTCCTATGAACTCGATATCGGTACGGCCTTCCGTATGGGGCCAGGCTATTTCCCGCTGCTGCTGGCACTTGTCCTGGTCGTTCTGGGGGGCGTCATCTTCCTGCGATCCACGCGTGTCAAAGGTGAGGCCATTGGCGCCATCGCCTGGCGTGGCATTTTCTTCATTCTTCCTGCACCCGTATTTTTTGGCTTCACGGTCCGGGGGCTGGGTTTCGTTCCGGCGCTGTTTTTCAGCGCGCTCATCGCGTCATTTGCCTCACATAAGATGAGCCCGTTGATGGCTATCCTTCTTTCAATCGGGATCACCATCTTTTCGGTTGCGGTTTTCAACTATGGTCTTGGCCTGCCGTTCCAGCGCTTTGGCCCCTGGCTCAAATTCTGAGGTCTGCGCATGGAACTGTTCAACAACCTCCTCCTTGGTTTCAGCACAGCCTCGTCCATCGAGAACCTGTTCTTCTGCTTGATTGGCGTATTGCTGGGCACCTTGATCGGCGTTTTGCCCGGCATTGGCGCAACAGCGACCATCGCCATGCTGCTCCCCATTACTTTCCAGCTTGAGCCCGTTTCGTCGCTCATCATGTTGGCGGGCATCTATTATGGCGCGCAATATGGTGGATCAACCACGGCAATCCTCATCAACATGCCGGGTGAATCATCGTCTGCGGTCACTGCTATCGATGGCTACCAGATGGCACGCAAGGGCAAGGCTGGAGCGGCGCTGGCGATTGCCGCGATCGGTTCATTTTTCGCCGGCACGGTGTCCACGTTCCTTGTAGCGATCTTCGCGCCACCGTTGACGGCAATCGCCCTGGAATTTGGCGCAGCGGAGTATTTTTCGCTGATGGTCGTCGGTCTGGTCTCATCGATTGCCCTTGCTCATGGCTCCATCGTCAAGGCACTGGCTATGGTCGTTCTTGGCCTGCTGCTCGGTCTGGTCGGCACGGATATCTACAGTGGTGCGCCGCGATTCACCCTTGGCATTCGCGAATATGCCGATGGCCTTAATTTTGTTGCCGTGGCAGTGGGGGTCTTCGGTATCGCCGAAATCCTTCGCAACCTTGAGAACGAACATTCGCGTTCGGTTCTGATGGCCAAGGTCAGTGGTTTGCTGCCGACAAAGGAAGACTTCAAAAAGATCATCGGTCCTGTGCTGCGTGGCACGGCGATCGGTTCCGCTCTTGGCATCTTGCCCGGCGGTGGTGCAATTCTGGCAGCCTTCGCATCCTACACGGTTGAGAAGCGTGTCTCGAAGACACCGGAGGAGTTCGGTCACGGTGCCGTTGCTGGTGTCGCAGGTCCTGAATCCGCCAACAATGCCGGCGCTCAGACGTCGTTCATTCCACTCCTGACGCTTGGTATTCCTGCCAATCCGGTTATGGCGCTGATGATTGGCGCCATGATCATTCAGGGCATCGTGCCCGGTCCGAATGTCGCAACGGAGCAGCCTGCGCTGTTCTGGGGCATCATCGCCTCGATGTGGATCGGCAATCTGATGCTCGTCATCCTGAACCTGCCGTTGATCGGTCTCTGGGTGAAACTTCTGACGGTGCCCTATTACGTGCTTTTCCCGATCATCATGGCGTTCTGCGCCATCGGGGTCTACAGCGTCAATTCCAACGTATACGATCTATATGCTGTCGCCTTCTTCGGCTTCATCGGATACGTGCTGGTAAAACTGCGCTGCGAACCTGCGCCATTGTTGTTGGGATTTGTCCTGGGCCCGCTTCTGGAAGAGAACCTGCGTCGCGCCATGATCCTGTCACGTGGTGATCCCTCCACTTTTGTCACCCGTCCGATCAGTGCAACCTTGCTGTTCATTGCGTTCGTTGTGTTGGTCGTGGTGTTCCTGCCAAGCGTCAAGAAGAAGCGCGAGGAAGTCTTCCAGGAGGAAAGCTGAGCCATAGCGACTGAAATGAAAGCCGATGAGGGTAACCTCATCGGCTTTTTTATTTTCTCGCTGTCAAATCCAGTTCAGCCATTCGAGGTTATGATTGACTTTGATGATCGCAATGCCAAGGAAGGGGAGGAAAGAGAGGTCGACATGACGTCAAACACCGAAAATCGCATCCTCGCGCTTGAGGAAACGATCGCACACCAGACGAAGACCATTGAGGAATTGTCCGATCAGCTTGCTGAGCAGTGGAAGGTTGTCGAACAGACCCGCGCCAAGCTGGACCGGCTGACAGAGAGGTTTTTGAGCCTTGAGGAACAGTCGCTGGAGGCGCCCGCCATCACCCGGCCACCGCATTACTGAGTGGGAGAGATGATGCGCAGTTTTAAAAACGCAGCGGTGGCAGGAGAGATTGTCGCGTTCTGGAAAGATGCGGGGCCGGACAAATGGTTCGACAAGGATGCGTCTTTCGACAACCATTTTCACGATCGCTTTCGTGACGCGCACTTTGCTGCTGCACGGCGTGAACTGGATGACTGGTTGGAGACAGCGGATAGCAGCCTCGCTCTCATGCTTCTTCTCGATCAGTTCCCGCGCAACTGTTTTCGCGCTACGGCGCATATGTATGCGACAGACCCGCTGGCGCGTGTTTATGCCGATGAAGCAATACAACGTGGCCACGATCTGGCTGTGGGCGAAGACATCAGGGTTTTCTTTTATCTGCCTTTCTCGCATTCCGAGAATCTGCAAGATCAGGAGCGTGCTTGCCGATTGAACCAACCGCTGGGTGGCCTTTATCTGCATCACGCCGAACAGCACCGGGATATCGTCAAGCGTTTCGGGCGTTTTCCCCATCGCAACGACATCATGCTGCGCGAAACGACGCCACAGGAGCAGGACTTTCTGGACGAGGGCGGATTTTCCGGCTGATCCAGAACGCACCTGGACATAAAAAAAACCGCCATCCCGAAAGATGGCGGCTTTTTATGTTTGTTCTCTCGACGGTCAGCCGTCGAAAAACTCCTTCATACGAGCGAAGAAACCGGCGGATTCCGGGTTGTTCTCTTTGGAGGAGAGTTGCTCGAACTCCTGCAGCAATTCGCGCTGGCGCTTGCTGAGCTTCTGCGGTGTTTCGATCTGGATCTGGATATAGAGATCGCCCGTCTGCGCCGAACGCAGCACTGGCATACCCTTACCCTTCAACCTGAACTGTTTGCCGGCCTGTGTGCCTTCCGGAACCGTCACTCGGGACTTGCTTCCATCAAGCGTCGTCACATCGAAAGTGCCGCCCAGTGCCGCCGTCGTCATGGAGATCGGCACGACACAGTAAAGATCGGCGCCATCGCGCTGGAAGAATTCATGCGGACGCACAGACAGGAAGATGTAGAGATCTCCCGCTGGGCCACCACGCATCCCGGCTTCACCTTCGCCCTGCAGGCGAATGCGCGTGCCGTCTTCAATGCCCGACGGAATGTTGACGGAGAGAGAGCGTTCTTCCGTTACGCGTCCCTGACCATGGCACTTCGTGCAAGGATCGGAAATCGTCTGCCCACGACCATGGCAGGTCGGGCAGGTGCGTTCGACGGAGAAGAAACCCTGTGCTGCGCGGACACGACCGGAGCCCTGGCAGGTGCCGCAGGTCTTTGGTTGCGTGCCGGGCTTTGCCCCGGAGCCGGAACAGACATCGCAGGTGATCGAAGTCGGCACCCGAATCTGAGCGGTCTTGCCGGTGAAGGCTTCTTCCAGCGAGATTTCCATATTGTAGCGCAGATCGGCGCCACGTTCGCGTCCGCCGGAGGACCGACGTGCACGGCCGCCGCCCATCATCTCGCCGAAGATATCTTCGAAGATGTCGGAGAAGCCGCCAGCACCCATGCCGCCGCCGCCGAAGCCGCCGCCACCGCCCATACCGCCGTTTTCGAAAGCAGCGTGGCCGAAACGGTCGTAGGCCGCCCGCTTCTGCGGGTCCTTCAACGTCTCATAGGCCTCGTTGATTTCCTTGAATTTCCGTTCGGAATCGGCGTCGTCCGGGTTCTTGTCCGGATGGTATTTCATAGCGAGCTTGCGGAAGGCGCTTTTCAGCTCTTTTTCGTCCGCGGTCTTGCTGACGCCAAGTGTTTCGTAAAAGTCTGCTTTCGCCATTAAGGTAACAAGCCCCGAAAATGGATTTCCGGCTGCCCTTTGGCAGCCGGATTTCTTTCATGCATCGGTAGGAGACCGGAAGTCGCGCAATTAAGCGGACTTCTTGTCGTCCTTGATTTCTTCGTAGTCGGCATCAACGACATCATCCTTGCCGCCTTCAGCAGAAGCATCGCCTGCTTCAGCCTGCTGGGCTTCGTAGATGGCCTGACCGAGCTTCATGGAGACTTCCATGAGGGTCTGCGTCTTGGCCTGGATGTCGTCGGCATCCGGCTCAGATGCTTCTACAGCCGTCTTCAGGCTTTCGATGGCATCTTCGATCGCCTTGCGGTCGGTCTCGGAAACCTTGTCGCCATATTCCTTCACCGACTTCTCGGTGGAGTGAATGAGGCTTTCCGCCTGGTTCTTGGCTTCCACGCCGGCACGACGCTTCTTGTCGGCTTCAGCATTGGCTTCCGCGTCCTTGACCATCTTTTCGATATCTGCGTCAGACAGACCACCGGAAGCCTGGATACGGATCTGCTGTTCCTTGCCCGTGCCCTTGTCCTTGGCCGAAACCTGAACAATACCGTTGGCGTCGATATCGAAGGTGACTTCGATCTGCGGAACGCCACGCGGTGCCGGGGGCAGGCCGACGAGGTCGAACTGACCGAGCAGCTTGTTGTCCTGCGCCATTTCGCGCTCGCCCTGCGAAACGCGGATGGTTACAGCCGACTGGTTGTCTTCGGCGGTCGAGAAGGTCTGGCTCTTTTTCGTCGGGATCGTCGTGTTGCGATCGATCAGACGGGTGAAGACACCGCCCAGCGTTTCGATGCCGAGAGACAGCGGGGTTACGTCGAGCAGAAGAACGTCCTTGACGTCGCCCTGCAGAACGCCGGCCTGGATGGCTGCACCCATGGCAACAACTTCGTCCGGGTTAACGCCCTTGTGCGGCTCTTTGCCGAACAGCTGCTTCACGACTTCTTGAACCTTCGGCATACGGCTCATACCACCGACGAGAACGACTTCATCGATCTCGGAAGCGGATACACCAGCATCCTTGAGGGCTGCCTTGCACGGTGCAACAGTGCGCTGAACCAGGTCATCGACCAGGCTTTCGAACTTGGCGCGCGTCAGTTTCAGCGTAAGGTGCTTCGGACCGGAAGCATCAGCCGTGATGAACGGCAGGTTGATTTCGGTCTGCTGCGAAGACGACAGTTCGATCTTTGCCTTTTCAGCAGCTTCCTTGAGACGCTGCAGAGCGAGCTTGTCGTTCTTCAGGTCGATGCCGTTGTCCTTCTTGAACTCGGCTGCGAGGTACTCGACCAGGCGCATGTCGAAGTCTTCACCGCCGAGGAAAGTGTCGCCGTTGGTGGACTTCACTTCAAAAACGCCGTCGCCGATTTCGAGGATCGAGATATCGAAGGTGCCGCCGCCAAGGTCGTAAACCGCAATGGTCTTGCCGTCCTTCTTGTCGAGGCCGTAAGCGAGCGCGGCTGCAGTCGGCTCGTTGATGATACGCAGAACTTCAAGACCAGCGATGCGGCCAGCATCCTTGGTCGCCTGACGCTGCGCGTCGTTGAAGTATGCCGGAACGGTGATGACCGCCTTTTCGACCTTTTCGCCGAGGTAGGCTTCAGCCGTTTCCTTCATCTTCTGAAGGATCATCGCAGAAACCTGCGACGGGGAATAAGGCTTGTCCTGAGACTTTACCCATGCGTCACCATTGTCACCCTTGACGATCTCGAAGGGGACAAGACCCTTGTCCTTCTCGACGGTCGGGTCATCGTAGCGGCGGCCGATGAGGCGCTTCACTGCAAACAGGGTGTTGGTGGGGTTGGTGACCGCCTGGCGCTTGGCCGGCTGGCCGACAAGGCGTTCGCCGTCGTCGGAAAATGCCACCATGGACGGCGTCGTACGTGCGCCTTCCGCGTTTTCAATTACTTTCGTGTCCTTGCCGTCCATCACTGCGACGCAGGAGTTGGTCGTGCCAAGGTCGATACCGATTACTTTTGCCATGCTCTTCTCTCCTTGAAGCGAACCGTCGGAACCCCGGAAGGCATTCCACTGACGATTCCTTGACTTGGATTTGCAACATTCGCTGCAGTTCTGCGGCGTATATAAGGAGCGATTTTTACTGCTGCAAGGCGCAAGAGAGAATGGAACGTAGCAAATAATGCATGATTTTGTTCCGGCGGAAGTCTTTTCGTGAACTCTTGCGCAACCCTGAGATTGCAGGCCTTTTCAAAAGCGGTTCACGGCAGACCCGGCGCACCATAATACAGATGTGGAGTAGCTCCCAGAAGCCGAAGCAATCGCACAATTAGGGATGTTGGTTTTTAGAGAAATGGCGGACAGGGTGGGATTCGAACCCACGGTACGCTTTCACGCACACACGCGTTCCAGGCGTGCGCCTTAAACCACTCGGCCACCTGTCCTTTTGGAAATCTGCATGTTTGGGTGAATGCAAATCACTGGAACGGCGCGATATATACCGATGAATTCGCAGGGATCAACCTGAATCTGACAGTTTTTTGAATTGTCGGCAATTTCCTGCGTTTCGACTTGATTGCAAAGCGGTTTTTACGCCTTTATCGCTACATTCTGTGTTTCATTATGTGGCGGTCGAACCGAAATGGCCGAGCAAAGGTGTTCCCAATGAAAGCTTTTTTGCGATTTTTGAGCTTTCTTTTCCTCGCTGCAGCGATCGTTCAGGGTGTGTTTGATTCGATCCGTTCTGTTTCCACGTCCTCAATCAACGTCACCGGCATCCTTTCGCTTTGGGGCTACGCGTTTCCTGCGTCCCGCGCCATGGTGGAAACGGGAGTGGCACACTATATTCATCCCGAGGCGTGGCGCTGGATCGAAAACGCACTCGTGATGTTGCCTGCTTTTGCCATGCTTCTGGCTTTGTCTCTTCTTTGCTGGATGCTGGGTTACAAAAAGCACAGACTGTCGCGATTCCAGGCGATTTGATCGAAAACGTCCGCAGACATTATGAAACCCTGAGATCGGCTCGTTAGGGCTGAAAAGGAGGACGACAATGTTCCTGTTTGACACCTTTGAAAAGAAAACGACGATGCCCACGGCGCAATCCGCTCTGCCGGGCCGTGACGAAGCGCTTGTCGTGCCGGAAAATCATTTCGTGAACGGCAGGCCGTTGAAAGGGCCATATCCAGATGGTCTGGAAATCATCTATCTCGGTATGGGGTGTTTCTGGGGCGCGGAGCGTCTGTTCTGGAAAACGCCTGGCGTGTGGGTGACGGCGGTCGGTTATGCGGGTGGCTTCACGCGTAACCCCACCTATCAGGAAACCACGACGGGTCAGACCGGACACGCTGAGGTCGTCAAAGTCGTCTATGATCCCGCCCAGATTTCACTTTCCGCGCTGCTGAAGATCTTTTTCGAAGAGCATGATCCGACACAGGGTATGCGTCAGGGCAACGATATCGGCACCACCTATCGGTCCGTCATCTACGCAACGACGGAAGGTCAGCTTCAGCAGGCGCAGAAGGTGCGTGATACCTTCCAGCAATCTCTGGATAAAGCTGGGCATGGTCGCACGATCACCACCGAAATCGAGGAGCTTGATACGTTTTACTACGCGGAAGACTATCACCAGCAGTATCTCGCCAAGAATCCAGGTGGCTACTGCGGACTGCGGGGAACAGGCGTAACCTGTAATATTGATTAGATTTTTCGCAATCTGCTCCGGTGGAAAGATCAAAAAAACGCCAGTTTAAAGTTTTTCCACCGGGTCAAAAAAACCGAGTGAATTTTTCGTTGAGCCATGCAAGGATGCGTGCCAAGCACAACCGGAGACACGGTTGGCGGTTCCGCAGACATTCCCGGTTAACGGGTATGCGGGAGGACCCTATAATATCAATTGCAACAACAGGGCTGCAAAATGAAAAAATCGCTTCTGACCCTTTTCGCCATGGCGGCAATGTCGGCCTCCGCACTCGCTGCGGATATCAAGCCGGCTCTGGTCTATGGCACGGGTGGCAAGTTCGACAAGTCCTTCAACGAAGCTGCTGCGGTTGGCGCTGAAAAGTTCAAGGCGGAAACAGGCATCGAGTTCCGCGATTTCGAACCCACCAGCGACACCCAGGGCGAACAGGCTATCCGCAACTTCGCCAGCAAGGGCTTTAACCCGGTCATCGCCGTATCCTTCGCCTGGACGTCGGCAATGGAAAAAGTTGCAGCCGAGTTTCCGGACACCAAGTTTGTAATCGTCGACTCCGTCGTTGACCTGCCGAACGTGCGTTCGGTCGTCTACAAGGAGCACGAAGGCTCCTACCTCGTCGGCCTTTTGGCTGGCATGGCCTCCAAGACCGGTAAGGTCGGCTTCGTTGGCGGCATGGACATTCCGTTGATCCGCAAGTTCGCCTGCGGTTACGTACAGGGCGCCAAGGCGGCCAACGACAAGATCGAGGTCTTCCAGAACATGACCGGTACGACGGGTGCTGCCTGGAACGACCCGGTTCGCGGCGGTGAACTGACCAAGAACCAGATCGACCAGGGCGCTGACGTGATTTACGCGGCGGCCGGCGCAACGGGCCTTGGCGTGCTGCAGACCGCTGCCGACAACAAGAAATTCTCGATCGGTGTCGATTCCAACCAGAACCACCTGCATCCGGGTTCCGTCCTGACCTCCATGGTCAAGCGCGTCGATCTGGCTGTCTACAATGCCTACAAGGACGCCAAGGAAGACAAGTTCACGCCTGGCGTCATTGCTCTTGGCATCAAGGAAGACGGCGTTGCCTATGCGCTGGACGACAACAACAAGTCTCTGATCACCCCGGAGATGGTCACTGCGGTCGACAAGGCCAAGGCTGACATCATTGCCGGCACGATCAAGGTTCACGATTATATGTCGGATAACTCTTGCCCGAAATGACGTGATATCTGTTGGGGCGCACGGTGCTTGTCACCTTGCGCCCTTTTCATATCCAGTCTTCGGAGACGTGTCGGTTTAAGTATGGACCCAGCAATCGAACTCGTGGGCATCGATAAGAAATTCGGTGCCGTTCACGCAAACAAGAATATCAATTTGACGGTCGCCAAGGGTACGATCCACGGCATCATCGGGGAAAACGGTGCCGGGAAATCGACATTGATGTCGATTCTCTACGGATTTTATCATGCGGACTCAGGGGAAATCCGCGTCAACGGCGCGCCTGTAGCCATTCGTGACAGCCAGGCTGCGATCAGCGCGGGTATCGGCATGGTGCATCAGCATTTCATGCTGGTCGAGAATTTCACGGTGCTTGAGAACGTCATGCTGGGCGCAGAGGGCGGAGCCTTGCTCGCCAAAGGCACGGCTGCGTCCCGAAAGGAGCTGAAGCGTCTCGAGGACGACTACGGTCTCGAGGTCGATCCCGACGCTGTGATCGAAGAACTGCCGGTCGGTCTGCAGCAGCGCGTCGAAATATTGAAAGCGATGTACCGCGGTGCTGAAATCCTGATTCTGGATGAGCCGACAGGTGTTTTGACACCTGCCGAAGCAGACCACCTTTTCAAGATTCTTGGTGTGCTCCGGGATCAGGGAAAGACCGTCATCCTGATCACCCACAAACTGCGCGAGATCATGGCTATTACCGATTCCGTTTCGGTCATGCGCCGCGGCGAGATGGTTGCGACGCGCAAGACCTCGGAAACCACGGTTGAGGAACTGGCCGAACTGATGGTCGGTCGCCGCGTCCTGTTGCGAGTGGAAAAAGGCGAAGCGAAGCCTGGCGACGTGCTGTTGTCGGTTCGCAACCTCACCGTCAAGGACAGCCGTGGTGTCACCATGGTGGATGACGTGTCGTTTGACATCCGTGGTGGAGAAATCGTTGGCATTGCCGGCGTTGCGGGCAACGGGCAATCCGAACTGCTCGAGGCCATTGCAGGCATTCGCAAACCCCATTCCGGCGAAATTTTCGTGGAAGGGCAGAAGGTGGATCGTGTCGATCCCGCCTTGATGCGCAAGCTCGGCCTTGCCCACATTCCCGAAGATCGACACCACATGGGCCTGGTGCTGCGGTTTGAGGAGTACGAGAACTCGATTCTCGGTTATCACCGCGATGAACTCTACGGCAAAGGCCCATTCCTCAATCCCGAGGCGATCCGCAAGGATGCCGTCGAAAAGATCGAAAAATACGATATCCGTCCACCTAATCCGCGTCTGAAGACCGCCAATTTTTCTGGCGGCAATCAGCAGAAGATCGTTGTCGCCCGCGAAATCGAGCGTGATCCGAAAATGCTGATTATCGGCCAGCCGACGCGCGGGGTCGATATCGGTGCGATCGAATTCATCCATCGCCGCATCGTTGAAATGCGGGATGCCGGAAAGGCAATCCTGCTCGTTTCAGTGGAGCTCGATGAGATCCGGTCGCTTTCTGACAGGATTCTGGTGATGTTTGCCGGTCGTATCGTCGGAGAAAAAACGGCGGAAGCCGAAGAACAGGCGCTGGGCCTCATGATGGCCGGTATCGCTGCATGAGGCATGAATGAGCACTGCTTCCGTCCCCCTACCAAATTGGATCACCTACGGTCTTTTGCCGCTGCTGAACGTCGTGACGGCGTTTGTCATCTCCGGCCTCGTCGTCTGGTCGATCGGTGAAAATCCGTTTGCGGCACTGCGTCTTTTGATTGAAGGCGCTCTCGGCCGTGGCGATGCCATCGGGTTCACCCTGTTTTATACGACAAGTTTCATTTTTACCGGCCTTTCGGTTGCCGTGGCGTTCCATTCCGGCCTGTTCAATATCGGTGCGGAAGGGCAGGCTTATGTCGGCGGCCTTGGTGCTGCGCTGGTTGCCCTGACACTTGACCGTTATGTGCCCTGGTACGTGACCATGCCCTTCGCCGTTATCGGTGCGGCTGTCTTCGGCGCCGCCTGGGCGTTCATTCCGGCCTGGCTGCAGGCAAAACGCGGCAGCCACGTCGTGATCACCACGATCATGTTCAACTTCATTGCTGCGGCGCTGATGGTGTACCTGCTCGTCAACGTGCTGATCGTTCCTGGCAAGATGGCGCCGGAAACACGTACCTTCCTGCCCGGCGGTCAGTTGCCGAAAATGGACTGGCTGATGGCGCTTTTCGGTCTGAAACTGGGGCCGGCACCCTTCAACGTGTCGTTCATCATCGCGCTTGTCATGTGTTTCGTGGTCTGGGTACTGATCTGGCGCACCAAACTCGGTTATGAAATGCGTACCCTCGGCATTAGCCGCTCTGCAGCGGTTTACGCCGGTATTCCCTATGCGCGCACAGTCATCATCGCCATGCTCCTGTCGGGCGGTCTGGCGGGCATGATGGCGCTGAACCCTGTCATGGGCGCTTCCGCGCGCTTGCAGGTCGAATTCGTCGGCGGCGCGGGCTTCGTGGGTATCGCCGTGTCCCTCATGGGACGAAGCCATCCGCTTGGCATCGTGTTTTCCGCATTGCTGTTTGGGATTCTCTATCAGGGCGGAGCCGATCTTTCGTTTGAAATGCCCAACATTACCCGTGAGATGATCGTGGTCATCCAGGGTCTGGTGATCCTGTTTGCCGGGGCTCTGGAATATATGTACCGGCCTGCGATCGTTCGCGTCTATCAGCGTCTGGTAAAGGGGTAATCCGAGATGGACTTCTTCGATATTCTGGTCAGCATTCTCGGATCGACCGTCCGCCTGACCATTCCTTTGCTCTTTACCGCGCTTGCCGGCCTGTTTTCGGAAAGGGCGGGTGTTTTCGATATCGGCCTTGAGGGCAAGATGCTTGCGGCAGCTTTTGCTTCCGCATGCGTCGCCTATCTTACCGCGAACCCCTGGGCGGGTTTGCTGGCCGGCATCACCGTGTCGATCCTTTTCTCGCTCATTCACGGTTTTGCCGTCATCACCAATCGTGGCAATCAGATCGTCTCCGGTGTTGCGCTCAACTTCATCGCAGCCGGTCTGACGGTGGTTCTTGGTCAGGCCTGGTTCAGTCAGGGTGGTCGTACACCGCAACTGACCTCAGAGGGACGTTTCACGCCAATCATCCTGCCCGGTGCCGACGCCATGCGCGAGGTGCCTTTTATTGGACCGCTTTATGCCAATGTCATTTCCGGCAACAACATCCTGACCTATCTGGCATTTCTCGCGGTGCCTCTGTCCTGGTGGGTGCTTTACCGCACACGCTTTGGCTTGCGTCTGCGCGCCGTCGGTGAGAACCCTGGCGCGGTCGATACCGCTGGCATTTCCGTTCCGTGGATGCGGTTCCGTGCCGTCATTGTTGCAGGTTTTCTGTGCGGCTTTTCCGGCGCCTATCTTGCCGTGGCGCAATCGGCTTCCTTCATCGCCAACATGTCTGCGGGCAAGGGATATATCGCGCTTGCAGCGCTGATTTTCGCGAAATGGAAGCCGGTTCCAGTCATGTTTGCCTGCCTGCTGTTTGGTTTCCTCGATGCCTTCGCGAATTTCATGCAGGGCAAATCCGTACCGGGCATCGGCGAAGTGCCTGTGCAGATCTTCCAGGCCATGCCCTATATTCTGACCTGCATCCTGTTGGCGGGTTTCATCGGTGTTGCCAAGCCTCCGAAGGCTGGTGGCGTCGCCTACTCGAAGGAGCGTTGATCCATGTCTCGGGAATTGTTCGAAGCGGCAAGAGACGCGATGGCGCTCGCCCATGCACCCTATTCGAAGTTTCCGGTCGGTGCGGCGATCCGCGCCGAAGACGGCAAGATCTACAAGGGCGCCAACATCGAGAACCTTTCCTTCCCGCAAGGGTGGTGCGCTGAACCGACGGCCATTGGCGCTATGGTGATGGGCGGTGCAAAACAGATCAAGGAAATCGCCGTGATCGCGGAAAAGCTGGCTCTTTGCCCACCTTGCGGTGGCTGCCGCCAGAAGATCGCCGAATTCGCGACTTCCGAAACCAAGGTTTACCTCTGCGATGAAACAGGCGTGCAGAAGGTCGTGACCATGGATGAGCTTTTGCCGTTGTCCTTCAAGACCGAGTTGCTCGGATGACGGACACGCTGATCGACATCCTGGTGGACCGACTGAACGGCCTCATGCCGCGTATCGCCATCGTGCTCGGCTCCGGTCTCGGCTCGCTTGTGGAAGAGGTCGAAGAGGCTATCCGTGTTCCTTATGTCGAATTGCCGGGATTTCCGGCAAGCGGTGTTTCGGGTCATGCGGGTGAACTGGTGGCAGGTTATCTTGGCGGCGAACCGGTCATCATGCTGTCCGGTCGCGTGCACTATTATGAAAAGGGCGATCCGGCCGCGATGCGGATAGTGATCGAAACGCTTGCCGGGTTGGGCGTACAATCGCTGATCCTGACCAACTCCGCCGGCTCGGTTCGAGAAGATATGCCGCCGGGGTCTGTCATGCAGATCACCGACCACATCAACTATTCCGGCATGAACCCGCTGATTGGAGAAGAAAGCGATCGTCGCTTTGTCGGCATGACGACGGCCTATGACGCCGATCTGGTTCTGGCGATGCGCAACGCTGCCATTCGCTCGACCGTGCCGTTGTTCGGCGGTGTCTACATGTGGTTTTCGGGGCCGAGCTTCGAGACGCCGGCAGAAATTCGCATGGCGCGTCTGTTGGGAGCGGATGCGGTTGGCATGTCGACGGTGCCGGAAGTCATCCTCGCACGCTTTTTCGGGATGCGCGTTGCTGCCGCATCCGTTATTACCAATTACGGTGCCGGCATGACCGGTGCCGAACTGAGCCATGAGGAAACCAAGGACATGGCTCCGGTGGGCGGCAAACGACTTGCCGCCATCCTGAAGGAAATGATTGCAGGAGGAGCATGATCATGGAACTCCAGCGTCCGCGAGAAGCGGCTGCCCTCACTCTGTCCTTGCTGGACCTGACCAACCTGAAAGAAGATTGCACGCCGGAGCAGATTGCCACTTTGTGCCAGAGAGCGCACAGCGAGTATGGGAATACGGCCGCGATCTGCATCTGGCCACGTTTTGTGGCGCAGGCCAGGGCAGCTTTTGGAAAAGATCACGCGATCAAGATCGCCACTGTCATCAATTTCCCGTCTGGCGATCTCGAGATCGCCACCGTCGTGGCCGAAACCGAGATGGCCATTCGCGATGGAGCCGATGAGATCGACCTCGTCATTCCCTACAAGAAGTTCATAGCCGGCGATGAAGCCGCTGTGTCAACGATGATTGCGGCTGTGCGCAAGGCGTGTGTCGCACCGGTCCAGCTCAAGGTCATTCTTGAAACCGGGGAGTTGAAGGACAAGGCGCTGATCCGCCGTGCCTCGGAAATTGCCATCGCGGAAGGTGCTGATTTCATCAAGACATCGACCGGCAAAGTGTCGGTCAATGCAACGCTGGAAGCAGCCGATATCATGCTGCAGGCAATTCGAGACAGCAAACAGAAGGTTGGTTTCAAGCCTGCCGGCGGTATTGGCACGGTGGCGGATGCAACGCTGTATCTCAGGCTGGCGGAAACCATCATGGCGCCGAACTGGGCCATGCCTTCGACCTTTCGTTTTGGTGCCTCAAGCCTGCTGGACGATGTGCTGAACGTGCTGGCCGGTGGTGAACCCGCCAAGGCCGCCAGCGGATATTGACCCCTTGATCCCCCAGGAAATCATCCGCCGCAAGCGTGACGGGTTGCACCTCGATCCGGAGGAGATTTCCGGATTCGTCGAGGCCCTGTCATCGGGGCAGATTTCCGAAGGCCAGGCCGCAGCTTTTGCCATGGCAGTTTTCTTTCGTGGCATGAGCCGCGACGAAACAGTCGCATTGACGCTTGCCATGCGTGACAGTGGCGATGTTCTCTCCTGGAATGAGGTTGGCAAGCCCATTGCGGATAAACATTCGACCGGCGGCGTCGGTGACAATGTCTCATTGATGCTGGCCCCGATTGTGGCCGCCTGTGGGTTGGCGGTTCCGATGATCTCCGGCAGGGGACTTGGGCACACGGGTGGCACGCTCGATAAGCTTGAGGCCATTCCCGGCTACAACGTCATGCCGGATGAGATGCTCTTTCGAAAGGCCGTGCGTGACGCAGGCTGCGCGATCATTGGTCAGACCGGTGATCTTGCTCCGGCCGACAAGCGCCTTTACGCCATTCGTGATGTGACCGCTACAGTCGATTCCATTCCGTTGATCACCGCGTCCATTCTGTCGAAAAAGCTCGCCGCCGGTCTGGAAACACTTGTTCTTGACGTCAAGGTTGGCAATGGCGCTTTCATGCAGGATATGGAGGAGGCACGCAGCCTGGCGCGTTCGCTGGTCGACGTCGCGAATGGTGCGGGTCTGCCGACCGCTGCTTTGATCACCGACATGAACCAGCCACTTGGCGATGCTGCCGGAAATGCGGTCGAAATCCTCAATTGCCTGGACTTTCTTCATGGACGGAAGGCGGGAACCCGTCTTGAGGACGTTGTCATGTGTTTCGCCGCGGAAATGCTGGTGCAGAGCGGGGTAGTCGGGACGCTTGAGGATGGCAGAGCGAAGGCTGCCGAGGCTTTGGCTTCCGGCCAGGCGGTGGAGGCTTTTGCGCGCATGGTCACAGCGCTCGGTGGTCCTGTCGACTTCGTGCAACGACCGGCGCAATACCTGCCCGCAGCGCCTGTCGTCGTGCCCGTTCCTGCCGGCCAAAGCGGTTGGTTGACGTCCTGTGGGACGCGCGACGTGGGCATGATCGTTGTGGAACTTGGTGGCGGGCGGCGCAAACCGTCGGACACCGTTGATCCTTCCGTGGGCCTATCCGGAATTTTGCCGTTGGGGACCAGGGTGGAGAAGGGTGAACCCATCGCCTTCGTCCATGCCGCATCACAGGACGCCGCTGCACGCGCAGTCGACAGAGTGCTGGAAAGCTATACGGTCGATACCGTCACGGCCGATATCGCTCCGGTCATATGCGAGCGGATCACCTGACGAGCCGCAGTTCGTCTCCGGCAACCTTGAACGACGAGAGTTGCCTCAGAAAGCTCATGCCAATCAGCGTTTTGCCGAGTGCATTGTCCTTCAGCACAATTGCATCGACGTTTTGAACACGGATCGCGCCGATTTCCACCCGGTCCAGCCTGATGTAAGCGGCTTTGGTTTTGCCGTTGGCTGTCGAGATCGGATATTTGAAATCGAGACTGTTTACACCGAAACCGAGGCGCCGCGCAGTTGATTCATTGATCGCGACCGTTGATGCACCGGTATCGACAAGACCATCGAACGGTTTGCCATTGAGACGGAAAGCGGCATTGAAGTGGCCGTTTGCATCCGCTTTGAGGGTGACAGTGCCAAGCGATACCGGCTGGGCTTTCACCGGCGCCGCTTTTTCAGCTTCGGGAGCAGGGCGCGTGTGAAATTTTTCTATGAGTGCAGGGATCTGCGTTGCACTGACCGAGAGGCTGACAAGAAGGAAAATCGTACGCGCCAGCAAGGATATGCTCCCGAAATGGATTGAACCAAAATGAGCATAAACCGCAAAACACCGAAAAATCCTGAATCAAGAACGCCATTTGCCAGATGTCATCCGGCAAATGGCGTTGATGGTTAAGGTTCGGTGGACGGAATTACTTCGTTCCGTACATCCGGTCGCCCGCGTCACCAAGACCCGGAACGATGTAGCCCTGCTCGTTCAGGTGGCTGTCGATGGACGCAGTAAAGATCGGCACATCGGGATGCGCTTCGCGAAAGTTCTTGATGCCTTCGGGTGCAGCAAGCAGACACAGGAAACGAATGTTCTTTGCGCCGCGTTCTTTCAGTTTCTCGACTGCGGCAATCGACGAGTTGCCCGTTGCCAGCATGGGGTCGACAACGATGATCAGGCGCGCGTCGAGGCTCTCTGGTGCCTTGAAGTAATATTCGACAGCTTCCAGCGTTTCATGGTCGCGATAGACCCCAATATGGGAAACGCGGGCAGAAGGAACCAGCTCCAGCATGCCTTCCAGAAGACCGTTTCCGGCGCGCAGGATCGATGCGAAAACCAGCTTCTTGCCCTCGAGCACGGGTGCTTCAATGGTTTCCAGCGGCGTATCGATGGTCTCCGTCGTCATTTCCAGATCGCGCGTGACTTCGTAGCAGAGCAGCGTTGAGATTTCGCGCAGCAGACGGCGGAAACCGGCCGTGGACGTTTCCTTCTTGCGCATGATGGTGAGTTTGTGCCGCACCAGCGGATGATCGATTACTGTAACGCCGTCCATGAAAACTGGCCTTCCCTCGTTTCTTTGATACTTTTGTCATTCACCGAAAGCGTCGCTTTCGCAAGTGTTTCAGGGTGTTTTTGTCCCGATTGCTTTTCCTTAAACCGAATCCAGTTTTGCCAGCAGCCGTTCCCGTGTCGGTTCGTCGACAAAGGCGCATTGAAGCGCCGTTCTGGTCATGTCGTTGATCTCTGCATCGCTGAACCCGAACGTCGTCGAGGCGAGTTCGTATTCCCGCACAAGCGATGTGAAGAAGAACGGCGGATCGTCGGAATTGATGCAGACCCGCACGCCGGCGTCGCGCAACCGCTTGAGCGGATGCTGGTCAAAATCCGGATAGACATTGAGCGCGATGTTGGAACCGGGGCAAACTTCCAGAACGGTGCCGCTATCGGCAAGTCTCGACACCAGAGATGCGTCTTCAATGGCGCGAACACCATGGCCGATGCGTGCGGGTTTGACGAGATCGAGAGCATCGCTCACGCTGAACGGTCCGCAGACTTCGCCTGCATGGATCGTCAACCCAAGGCCAGCGTCACGGGCGATATCGAAGGCGCGTGCATAATCGGCGACACGGCCCATGCGTTCTTCGCCGGCCATGTTGAAGCCGGTGACGAGGGGATGTGCCGTTCTGGCGGCATATTCAGCTGCGGCAATAACGCGGTCGGGACCGAAATGTCGTTCACCGGTGACGATGATGCGTGCTTCGATGCCGGTCTTTTCCTTGGCAACGCGAATGCCTTCCGCGATGCCCTGGAGGTAGGCATCGGCGCCAAGGCCAATACGATCGCCATGATCGGGCGAGATGATCAGTTCGCTGTAGATGGTATTGGCAGCGGCAAGCTCGGTGAGATAGGCCTCCGTCAGGACCGCATAGTCCTCATCTGTCTTGAAGACCTGCGCGACGGCATCGTAGCAGCGAATGAACTCGGCGAAATCGGTCCAGACATATTTTCCGTCACGCAGAAAGCTGCTGCTGTCGATACCGTATTTTTGCGCCTGCACCGCAACAAGGTCAGGCGGTGCCGCACCTTCGAGATGGCAATGGATTTCCGCTTTCAGCAAATGGGATGTCAAATGAAGCTCCTGCCGTGTGCGCCGACATCTATTCCAAGGTGGCGGGCAATGCTTTCACCAATATCGGCGTAAGAGGGTCGAATACCGAGATCACGAGACCGTATGCCTGGTCCGAATGCCATGATCGGCACGCGTTCTCGGGTGTGATCCGTACCGCGCCATGTCGGGTCGCAGCCATGGTCGGCGGTAAGAAAGGCAATGTCTCCCGGCTTCATCTTGCGATGAATTTCGGGAATGCGTGCATCGAAGGCTTCGAGCGCTGCGGCATAACCTGCCACATCGCGTCGATGGCCGTAGATCATGTCGAAATCGACGAAATTGGTGAAGACCAGATCTCCGTCTTCGGCCTCGTCTATCGCCTGCAGGGTCGCATCCATCAGCGCCGCATTGCCATTGGCCTTGATGACGCGAGATATGCCCTGATGTGCGTAGATGTCGCCGATCTTGCCGATGGCGTGAACCTTGCGTCCTGCTTCGACCAGTCTGTCCAGAAGGGTCGGCTCCGGTGGAAGAACGGAAAAGTCCCGGCGGTTTCCGGTGCGCTCGAACGTCGCGACCGTCTCACCAACGAAAGGACGGGCAATGACGCGGCCAATATTCAGCGGGTCGACGAGTTTGCGAACGATCTGGCAGAATGCAAGAAGCCGCTCCAGCCCGAAATGGGTTTCGTGAGCTGCAATCTGAAACACCGAGTCGGAGGAGGTGTAGCAGATGGGTTTGCCCGTACGGATATGCTCCTCGCCGAAACGGGCGATGATCTCCGTTCCTGACGCATGGCAATTGCCAAGAATGCCCGGAACATTGCCTTCTTCGCAGATCGCTGCAACGAGTTCGGCGGAAAAGGCGTCACCCTCCGTCGGAAAGTAGCCCCACTCGAACCGGACGGGTGTACCGGCAATCTCCCAATGACCTGACGGCGTATCCTTGCCCTTAGAAACCTCGCTGGCGCAACCATGCAGGCCGTATATACGTTCCGGCAACTCCATGCCTGCGGGCATGTCGCCACTTGCCAGTTCCGCAATGTTGAGGAGACCGAGCGATGTCATGTTCGGCAATTTCAGGGGGCCAGCGCGCAAGCCCGGGCGATCTGCAGCGCCCGCCGCGCAGAACTCTGCAATGTGGCCCAAAGTGTTGGAACCAAGATCGCCATAATGGTCCGCATCCGGTGCGCCGCCCACACCGAAGGAATCAAGAACCAGAAGAAACGCACGTGCCATGTGTCACCACAAAAAGCGCGGCACGATCTGCCGCGACCCAAAACGACTTATATAGAGCACTGGAAGGTGAACTGTGAAACGCTTTATTGGTCGGCGTCCGTCAGTCGTTCTGTGAGGGCTGTTTCGGCGCATTGAGATTGCGGGTCACATACCAGCCTGCAACGACCACCATCGCAGCCAGTATGTACCAGGTGATTGCGTAGGAGAGATGGCTGTTGGGGAAGGTCAGCATGGTCTTGCCACCGATTGGCAGACCACCGGGATTGGCTGTTGCATCCGCATCGACGTAGAAGGGGGCGGCATGCGCTAGACCCTTGGTTGAGGTGATTTCGGCAACGTTGCGCGAATACCAGCGATTATTAGCAGGATCGTTGGTTCTGAGGAAAAGGCCCCCGGTTTCGGGTGCACGCATCAGTCCCACCACGTCGACAGGACCCGTGATCTCACCTTCGGCGCGCGTGGATGGATCGCGTTTATCCGAGGGAACAAAGCCGCGGTTGACGATGACAAGCGATCCGTCATCGCGCTGCAAGGGGGTCAGAACCCAGTATCCGGGACCCAGATCCGACACCGTATAGACCTGCACCTCTTCCTGATGGAGATAGGTGCCGGTGAGGCGGACACGGCGATATTCATATTGGGCTGGATCGGCAAGGGCGGCCCAATCGTTCTCGGCGGGTGCGTCAACCGGCGTGGCATGAGCCCGCTCCTCAACGCGTGCGATGAGATCGAGCTTCCAGGACAGGCGCTTCACCTGCCACGTGCCGAGCGCCAGCAGGCAGCCTGTGAGAATGACGGTCAGGAAAATCACGACAATTGCCGCAGGACGAATCCGTCGGGAAGGGGTCGGGTTTGTCAGGCTGTTCATTGGAGCTATATCCTGCTCAACACATAACCCCATGAATCCGCTCTCCGATTCATGGGGTTATGGGTCTTCCGGAGAGGCAGCCCGCAAGCAATGCGGGCTGCGAATGGTACGCTATCCAGGCCCGTCAGGGCAGGTTACGCATCTGTTCCATGGTCATCGTCGGCATCATGTTCTTGTTCATGTTGTACATGACCCAGAGCGAGCCCACGAGCGTGATCATGACAACGACCAGCGTGAACAGCAGCGACATGAAGATCCAGCCGCCCTGCGACTTTGTGTTCATGTGCAGGAAGTAGATCATGTGCACGAAAACCTGGATGACACCGAGGACCATGATGATGAGCACGGTCGTTGTGCGGTTTTCAATGACATCGCCCATGACCAGCCAGAACGGGATAGCCGTCAGGATGACCGAGAGGATGAAGCCGATCATGTAGCTCTTGAAGGAGCCATGATCTTCTCCACTGGCGTGGTGATGATCGTGACCGTGATCATGCGAATGACCGTGGTCGTGCGTGTGTGTGTTCGAACCCATCACAGAACTCCAACCAGATAGACGAAGGAAAAGACGCCGATCCAGATGACGTCGAGGAAGTGCCAGAACATCGAAAGGCACGTCAGGCGGCGCATGTTTGCTTCATGCAGGCCGAACTTCTTGACCTGCACCATCAACGTCACGAGCCAGATCACGCCGAAGGTAACGTGCAGACCGTGCGTGCCGACCAGCGCGAAGAACGCCGACAGGAAGGCAGAACGCTGCGGACCAGCACCTTCATGGATCAGGTGGTGGAATTCGTAGAGTTCGAGACCAAGGAATGCCAGGCCGAACACACCGGTGATCGCAAGCCAGATCAGCGTCGTGTTGATGTTCTTCTTCTGGGCCTCCAGCATGGCGAAGCCATAGGTGATGGAGGAGAACAGCAGGAAGCCGGTGTTGATTGCGACCAGCTTGAGATCAAAGAGATCCGCACCGGACGGACCGGCCGCATAACTGCGACCGACCACGGCATAGGTTGCGAAGAGCGTTGCAAAGATAAGGCAGTCGCTCATCAGGTACAGCCAGAAACCCAGCGAAGTGCCGTTTTCCGGATGGTGGTCTTCCTTCAGGTAGAAGACCGGCTTTTCCGCGCCATTGGCGCTTTGGGCAGGTGCTTGAGACATTCTGTTACGCCTGATTTGCAAGCAGCTTCGTACGTTCTGCTTCGACTTCCGTTACATCCGATGCCGGAATGTAATAGTCGCGATTGTAGTTGAAGGTGTGGGCGATCGAGACCGCGATGATAGCAAGCAGGCTCAATGCAGCCAGCCACCAGATGTGCCAGACCAGAGCGAAGCCAAGCGCGACGTTGATGGCGCTGATGATGACGCCCGCACCGGTGTTCTTCGGCATGTGGATGGGGATGAAGCCTTCCAGCGGACGCTCTGCACCGCGCTTCTTCATGTCTGCCCAGGCATCGACGTCATGCACGACCGGCGTGAAGGCGAAGTTGTAGGCAGGCGGCGGAGAAGAGGTCGACCATTCCAGCGTACGGCCGTCGTAGGGATCGCCGGTGACGTCGCGTAGCTGCTCGCGCTTCAGGAAGCTGACGATAAGCTGGATGACGAAGCTGGCAATACCGAGTGCGATGAGGCCCGCGCCGAAGGCAGCGATTACGAACCAAATCTGCAGCGACGTGTCTTCGAACTGGCTGAGGCGGCGGGTAACACCCATCAGGCCGAGTACGTAAAGCGGCATGAAGGCGAAGTAGAAACCGACGAACCAGAACCAGAAGGACAGCTTGCCCCAGAACGGGTCAAGGCGATAACCGAAGGCCTTGGGGAACCAGTAGACGATGCCGGCCAGCACGCCGAAGACCACGCCGCCGATGATGGTGTTGTGGAAGTGGGCGATGAGGAACAGCGAGTTGTGCAGCACGAAGTCAGCCGGAGGAACAGCCAGCAGAACGCCAGTCATACCGCCGATGACGAAGGTGATCATGAAGCCGACGGCCCACAGCATGGGGACATCGAACTTGATGCGGCCCTTGTACATCGTGAACAGCCAGTTGAAGATCTTCGCACCGGTCGGGATCGAGATGATCATCGTCGTGATGCCGAAGAAGGCGTTGACGCTTGCACCCGAACCCATCGTGAAGAAGTGGTGCAGCCAGACGACGTAGGCGAGAATGGTGATGACCACCGTCGCGTAAACCATCGAGGCATAACCGAACAGACGCTTCTGCGAGAAGGTCGATACGATTTCCGAGAAGATACCGAAAGCAGGCAGAACCAGGATGTAAACTTCCGGGTGACCCCAGATCCAGATGAGGTTGACGTACATCATCGGGTTGCCGCCGAGATCGTTGGTGAAGAAGTTCGTACCAACGTAACGGTCAAGCGTGAGCAGGGCGAGTGTGCCGGTCAGGATCGGGAACGATGCCACGATCAGGATGTTCGAACACAGCGACGTCCAGACGAAGATCGGCAGGCGCATCATGGTCATGCCGGGAGCGCGCATCTTGATGATCGTCACGATCAGGTTGATACCCGATAGCGTCGTACCCACACCGGCGATCTGCAGACCCCAGATGTAATAGTCCATGCCAACACTCGGACTTCCCTGAATGCCGGAAAGCGGCGGGTAGGCCAGCCAGCCGGTCTGGGCGTATTCACCGATGAACAGCGAGATCATGGTGATCACCGCGCCGGCCGTCGTCATCCAGAACGAGAAGTTGTTGAGGAACGGGAAGGAAACGTCACGTGCACCGATCTGGAGCGGAATGACGTAGTTCATCAGACCCGTGATCATCGGCATTGCCATGAAGAAGATCATGATCACGCCGTGAGCGGTGAAAATCTGGTCGTAGTGGTGAGGCGGCAGATAGCCTTCCGATCCGCCAGAGGCAATTGCCTGCTGGAGACGCATCATGAGCGCGTCGGCAAAGCCGCGCAGCAGCATGATCAGAGCCAGAATGATGTACATGATACCGATCTTCTTGTGATCGATGCTCGTGAACCATTCCTTCCAGAGATAGCCCCACAGGCGGAAGTAGGTAAGGGCGCCAACGACGGCAAGACCGCCCAGCACCACTGCCGCAAATGTGACGATCAGGATGGGCTCGTGAAGCGGGATGGACTCCCAGGTTAGTCGCCCGAATAGGAACGACGTTTGATCGGAGTTGACGACCATTTTAGCCTCTTGGATTCAAAAACGTAAATTCGGCGCGGACAAGCCGCGCCGCAGAAAGCCGGGACGTTTCGTCAGCCAGCGACTTGTTTCGTTTCCGGCAGTGCAGCGGGTTCGAAAGTCTGACCCGAGATGACAGCCGGAGTGGATTGTGGGCCACTCGCCACGCCGTAAGGCGACAGCGGGGTGCAGACCACGGAATTCAGTGCCTTGGCGATATCGATGCCTTCCTTGCCACCGCCGCCATTGGCGTCGATGTGCATCATGTCGCGCATGCAGAGCTTGTTCGGTTCGACGCAGCGGTTGAGGATCGCGTCGTAAAGTTCCGGATCGACATTGGCGAAGTACTGCACAGGCTCGCGCTCGGAAGGCTTGGCGAAGTCCAGATACTCCATGCGGCCGAATGGCTTGCCGCCATCCTTGATCTTGGCGACCCACTGGTCGAAGCCTTGCTGGCTCAGACCATGGAACTTGAAGCGCATGTGCGAGAAGCCCGGGCCGGAGAAGTTGGCAGAAAAGCCGTCATAAACGCCTTCCTTGTTGATCACTGCGTGCAGCTTGGTCTGCATGCCGCCCATGGCGTAGATCTGGCCAGCCAGAGCCGGAACGAAGAACGAGTTCATCGCCGTTGTGCCGGTGATCTTGAAGTTGATCGGAACATCAACCGGGGCTGCGAACTCGTTGACGCTGCCGATGCCGAGTTCCGGATAGAAGAACAGCCACTTCCAGTCCATTGCCACCACTTCAACGGTGATCGGCTTGACCTCTGCCGTGACCTGACGGTTTTCGTCGATGCGGTCGATCGGGCGATAAGGGTCGAGACGGTGGGTCGCGATCCAGGTCACGGTGCCGAGCATCAGAATGATGGCGACAGGGGCAGACCAGATGATCATTTCCAGACGTGTCGAATGATGCCACTCAGGATCGTAATCCGTGGACTTGGCTGACTCGCGGTATTTCCACGCGAAAAACAGCGTCAGTGCCAGAACCGGAACGATGATCAGCAACATCAGAACGGTGGACGTGATGATGAGGTCGGCCTGCTGGCGGGCGACATCCCCCGAAGGGTTCATCACGACGAGGTTACAGCCGCTGAGCAGCAGCAGCGACGACAGGCCCCCAAGGGCCGTGGAGAATTTCTTGATCGTGCGCACGTTCTTAAACTCGATTATTTCATTGTGTGTCGGGGTTAGTTGCCAAACGTCATTTAATAAATGCGTAATTTTGTCGCGGCGCAGCGATTTTTCGCGGCGCAGCAAGAAAAGCATGGAACCCTTTCGGACGCGGATGTCGGGGGGATTATCGCATAGAGCCCTATTGGGGCAAGCCCTCTTGGGGGATTCTGTTTGACGGCCTTCAACCCCTGTGTGACAATCCGTCGCATGTAACGTGAACGGAAGAGGAGCCGTTGGCGTTACCGACATAGTTCGCGATACGCAGGAGGGAATATCATGAGTTATATCGATACGGCCTCATCCTATAATGGGCCGAATGGATCACACGGACAGACCGCGCCTGTTGCCGTTGATCCGGATCGCATCACAATCGCAGTCATTCTGGCGCGGATGACCGAGTTTTTCGACTTCTTCGTTTATGCTCTCGCATCTGCACTCGTCTTTCCGTACGTGTTTTTCTCTTTTGCGGACCCGCTGACGGCAACCCTCTATTCCTTCGCGGTCTTTTCACTGGCCTTTATCGCAAGGCCGATCGGCTCCCTCGTTTTCCTGCAGATCGATCGAAAGTTTGGCCGTGCCGTCAAGTTGACAGCCGCGCTGTTCACGCTCTGTGGTTCCACCATGGCGATCAGCTTCCTTCCCTCTTTCGCGGAAGCGGGCATTATCGCGCCCGTCTTGCTGGCAGTCTTCCGTTTCGGTCAGGGTCTCGGTCTTGGCGGTGCGTGGGACGGGCTGGTATCGTTGCTGGCAATGAATGCGCCGGCCAAGCAGCGCGGATGGTACGCAATGATGCCGCAGATTGGTGCGGCCATGGGCTTCGGCCTCGCCAGCGCATTCTTCATCATCTTCGTGACGCAGCTTTCCACCCCGGAATTCCTGGCGTGGGGCTGGCGTTTCCCGTTCTTTGTGGCGCTTGCACTCAATGTATTGGCGCTGTTTGCGCGTCTTCGCATGATTGTTACACCTGAATTCCAGGCCATGCTCGAGCAGCATGAACTTGAACCGAAGCCGATGTTCGAAATGTTGCGCAACCAGTCACGCGTCGTTTTCACCGGTGCTTTCGTGCCGCTGGCAAGCTTCGCGCTGTTCCACCTGGTCACGGTTTTCCCGATTAGCTGGGTGACGCTCAACACAAATCAGCGACTGTCGGACTTCCTGTTTGTGCAATTCGTCAGCGCCATTATCGGTGGCGGCATGATTGTGCTTTCGGGTGTCCTCGCGGATCGCATCGGTCGCCGCAAGCTTTTGGGTATCGCGGCGGTGCTGATCGGTATCTTCAGTTTCATCGCGCCGGTATTGCTTGGCGCAGGTGATATCGGCCGGTACCTCTTCGTACTGATCGGTTTCTCGCTTCTCGGTCTTTCTTTCGGCCAGGCGGGCGGGGCTCTGGCATCCCGGTTCAGCCGTGAATACCGCTATACGGGCGCATCTCTGACCTCCGATATTTCCTGGCTCATCGGCGCCGGCTTCGCGCCACTCGTCGCTCTGGGATTTTCGTCCAAATTCGGTCTCTTTGCAGTGGGGCTTTACCTGCTGTCAGGCGCGATCTGTACCCTCGTGGCGCTGCTTTTCAGCCGCACCCTGGACATGCCATCGGAGTAGCCAGGGCAATTTAAAAATATCTTCAGCGCAAGCGCCGTGGAATCCTGTCGGATTTCGCGGCGTATTTGTTTTTTTATTGCGCCAGGGTCATTTTAATCTTGACTACATGCATCATGAAATATTATGTAAGCAATACTGACGTAATTTGGCGCCTTGACGCCGTTAAATAGTCATCAGGAATGGCGATGCGAACGACGAAAACGATTATTTGCGACAAAGCGGCATCGGCCGCCGCGCTGATTGGCGCTCGCATTGTGACCGTTCGCATTATCAAACGCCGCTAAGCAGAAAACCAAGAGGAGCAGCCAGGTCGCCTGCGGCTCCGCCCGCAGAGTGGATGGCTGTGTCAGCAGCACTTTTGGGGGGAAAAGGGCGACGACGCAGAGGAATGCGCAACGAGAGGAGACGTCCGTGACAACGACTGAGCAGAGCACCGGCCTTTACGATGCAGCTTTTGAAAAAAGCAGCTGTGGCGTTGGTTTCATTACGCGCAAGGACGCAGTTCAAACGCATGACGTCCTCAAGCGTGGTCATGAAGCGCTCTGTGCGGTGCCGCATCGCGGCGGCATGTCGGCGGAAGGTGTGGGGGACGGCGCCGGCATCTCGGTGGATCTGTCTCTTTCCTTCTTTCGGACGCTGACGGACAATCAGACGCTTGCTGCAGGTCGCTTTGGTGTCGGCAACTTCTTCCTGCCGCAAAACCCGGCATTTCATGAGCGTGCCATCGGCATCATCGGTGACGCATTGGCCGAACAGGGCTTTTCCGTGTTGCTGGTCCGCGATGTTCCCGTCGACAATTCGGCGATACGCCCCGCCGCAGTGCGTTATCAATTGCCTATCCGCCAATGGGTGTTTTCGGCGCCGGCAGACTGTAAAAGCCTCGGCGAGTTCGATTGGCGCATCCACAAGGCGTTGCTGGCGATCGAAGCGGTTGCCTACACGGTGCCGGAGCTGGCAGGTTTTTACCCACTGTCGCTGAGCGCTCGCACGCAGGTTTTCAAGGGGCGCCTCAACTCCAATGAGGTCATGCCCTATTTCTGTGACCTGGTGGACCCGCGCCACGAAGTGCACACGATGTATTTCCATACGCGCTTCTCCACCAACACCGACCCGCACCCTTCCATGGCTCAGCCTTTCCGGTTTATGGCGCATAACGGTGAACTGAACACCGACAAGAAGAACCGGCTTTCGGAAGCGGCAGTCGCTCTGGCGCGCAATGCCAGCATCATCCGGCCGAAAGGCCAGTCTGATAGCTGCCGTCTTGACCAGACCTTGCAGGCCCGCGTCATGGAAGATGGCCTCGATCTCGTGACGGCTGTTGTCTCGATGATGCCACCAGCCTGGGAGAACGACGAGACCCTGTCATCTGCAGTCAAAGCGATGCTGGAGTATTTCTCGCTTTATGAAGAAAAGAACGATGGTCCGGCAGCGCTGATCTTTGGTGATGGCACCATCATCGGCGCCCGCCTTGACCGGCTTGGTTTGCGGCCGCTCCGGACGGTGGAGACGGAGGATTACCTCTGTGTGATGTCCGAAGCAGGTCAGATCGCGTTCCCTGCGGAAAGCGTCATCCGTCGTGGCCGTATCGAGGCGGGCGGCATGCTCTATTATGATCATGCCGAGGGTCGTGCCTGGTCGACGGTGGAAGCGCTCGAGATGCTGGCCTCTCGTCGGGATTACACGTCCTTGCTGCGGCAGGCGCGTGTCATGCTCGAGGAATTGCCGGAAGTTCCCGCAGAAAAGCAGGGTTCGCCGCTGCGTTATAATGGTGATCTGGAGCGCCACCAGCGTTACGTCGCCTATTCCCACAATCAGGAAAGCTTCAAGTTCCTGATGGACCCGATGCTGGCTTCCGGCGCTGAAAAGATTTCGGCGATGGGCTACGGCAACGCCATCAACGCCCTGTCCGACCAGGAGGGCGGGGTCGCCAAGTATTTCTCTCAACGCTTTGCGCAGGTGACCAATCCACCGCTCGACAGCATCCGTGAGGCGGATGGCATGACGCTGCGCGTCGCGCTGGGCGCCAAGCCGAACAGCGGTGCAAAGACAGCACGCCAGATCGTCGTCCGTTCTCCGATCCTGACGCATCTCGATATGCTGCGTATTCGTGAACAGGAAGAAACGCCGGTTCGGCGTTTCGAGATGCTTTATACGCCGGTCTTCACCGAAGCGCGGGCGAATGAAGCCGCGCTGAAGCAGGCGATTGATGGCCTTTGCAACGAGATTGCAGGTTTTGCTGCAGCAGAAGGTGGTATCGCTGTCGTGACCGACCGTCATGTAGCGGCAGACCGTGCGGCCCTGCCAATGATCATGGTCGTTTCGGCCATCAATCAGAAAATGATCGAGGAAGGGTTGCGCCTACGCGTCTCGCTGATTGTCGAGAGCGGTCAGTTTTCGTCATCGCATCACATCGCTGCAGCCCTCGGCTTCGGTGCTTCCGCCGTCTATCCGCTCGGCGTGCAGTTCCGCGCCGAAGAAAAGTTTGGCGGGGAGGCCGACAAGGCGTTCAAGCGTTTCGCCAAGGCGGCGGAAAAGTCTCTGATGAAAACAATGGGCAAGGTCGGACTTTGCACGGCGGAAAGTTACATCGGTGGCGAATTCTTCGAGCCAAACTTCCTTGATACCGAAGACCCGGTGCTGAAGCGCTATTTCCCCAACGTGAAGACGCCTGTTGGCGGTGTCAATTTCGCTGTTATCGCACAGGCCGTTGCCGACTGGCACAAAAAGGCGCTGACGGTGAAGAGTGAAAACGATATCCCGCTGCTCGGTCTCTTCAAGGAGCGTGCCGAAGGTGCGGGTCACTCATACGGCACCACTGCCGTTCGTGGTTTCGTTGACATGACGGAAGAAAAGATCGGTTTTGACAACGGAACCGACAATGAAGACATGCTGCGTCTTCTGCCACTCAACCGGCTGGAAGATGCCTTTGGCCTGAACGACGCTGCCTATTACCACAACAGCTTCGACCGGCTGACCCCTGAGGCGATCGACAAATTCGAAGTCACGCCTGGATACCGTGCCTTCGCCCGCATGATGATGGAAGAAAGAGCACGCCGCCCCGCCGCCTTGCGCGACGTTCTGGAGTTGCCGGCCGATGTGACCTTCGCAGGTTCGGCCGAAGAGTTTCGTCGTGAAATGGGGCGGTTCTCGCGACATGGCAATAATAGCTTCATGGTCCGGGGCCTGCTGTCCGATCGTATCAATGACGATACGTTCCGTCTGCAACTGACCGGTACGCAGGGTCATAATCTGGCGCGGCTTGCCGCTCTCGGACAGTCGCTGGTTGACCGTTTCGGCCAGGACATTTCCGGTCATTGGCTGGAAAGCGGTGCCCTTGCCGTACAGGCAAAGGGTGAGGCGCTCGCCTACCTGTCGCTCATCCGCACTGCGCCGGACAGCATTCCGCTTGGTTCCGTCCAGAAGGCAAGCGAGATCACGGCGACACTCGCTTCCGGCGCCATGAGTCATGGTGCGCTGGTCGCTGCCGCACACGAGGCAGTGGCGCACGGCACCAATATGGTCGGCGGCATGTCAAATTCCGGTGAGGGCGGCGAGCACATCTCCCGCTATGGCACCATTCGTGCCTCGCGCATCAAGCAGTTTGCCTCTGGCCGCTTTGGTGTCTGGGCCGGCTATCTTGCCGATCCGATGCTGGAAGAAATCGAAATCAAGATTGGCCAGGGTGCCAAGCCGGGTGAGGGCGGCCAGTTGCCATCGCCCAAGGTGACTGTGGAGATCGCTGCTGCACGTGGCGGCACGCCGGGGGTCGAGCTGGTGTCGCCACCGCCGCACCACGACACCTATTCGATCGAGGACCTGGCTCAACTCATTCATGATGCCAAGGCGGCGCGTGTTCGCGTCATCGTCAAGCTAGTATCCTCGGAAGGTATCGGCACGATTGCGGTGGGTGTGGCGAAGGCTGGCGCTGATGTCATCAACGTCGCCGGTAACACCGGTGGTACGGGCGCTGCGGCCGTGACCAGCCTCAAATATACGGGCCGCGCTGCGGAAATCGGCATTGCCGAAGTCCATCAGGCACTTTGCGCCAACGGCCTGCGCGCCAAGGTCCTGCTGCGTTGTTCCGGCGCGCATCAGACGGCAAGCGACGTGGTGAAGTCGGCACTACTCGGTGGTGACAGCTTCGAGTTCGGCACCACAGCGCTGATGATGCTGAAATGCGTCATGGCCAAGAACTGCAACATCAAGTGCCCGGCAGGACTGACCACAAACCAGGAAGCTTTTAACGGCGACCCGCGAGCTCTGGCGCAATATCTGATGAACATTGCCCATGAAACACGCGAGATTCTCTCGGCACTTGGCCTGCCGTCGCTGCGGGAAGCCCGTGGCCGTTCGGATCTCTTGCACCTTCTCGATCACCCCGCCAGCGTCGGGCAGCTCGATCTGCGCGCCATGCTGACTGTGGTCGATGAGGTGATGATCGACGAGCCGGTCTACATGGAAAAGGACTTTGCGCTCGATGACGCGTTTGTCGAACTGGTGCGCTCTGCGCTGATCGACAGCAAGCGCGAAACCATCGAGCTTGGTGGCAACCGTTTCCTCAACAACTGCAACAAGAGCGTCGGTGGCCAGCTTGCCATCGATATCGAACGGCTGCTCAACCATGAACTGACGGAAGAGCAGGTCGCTGGTTTGCCTTCTGTCCGCCAGGACGAGCGCGGTCGTCGCTTCCTTGAGGCCGGTTCGGTTCGGATCGACACATCGGGGTCTGCCGGTCAGTCGTTCGGCGCATTCTGCAATGACGGCATGGTGATGGTGCACACCGGCACCTGCAATGACGGCGTGGGCAAGAGCGCTTGCGGCGGAACCATTGTGGTGCGCTCACCGGGCGGCGGGTCTGAAGAGGCAGGCGGCAACGTGCTGGTCGGCAATTTTGCGCTTTTCGGCGCGACCGGCGGCCGCACCTTTGTCGAAGGGCAGGCGGGTGACCGTTTTGCTGTTCGTAACTCGGGCGCAACGGCTGTTGTTGAGGGCGTGGGCGATTTCGCCTGCGAATACATGACCAATGGCGCGGTGCTGAACCTTGGAAGTTTCGGCAAGGGTTTCGGCAACGGCATGAGCGGTGGTTTCGTCTATCAGTACGACCCCTATGGTGATCTTCCAAAGAAGGTCAGCCACGATTCCATTTTGCTGGGATCGATCACCGGTGATGACGAACAGGCTGCCATCCATCATCAGGCTGTCCACAGCCTTTTGACCTGGCATGTGGCGGAAACCGGTTCTGCCAAGGCAGCATGGTTGCTGGAAAACTGGGAAAGCGAAAAGCACAATTTCGTCTATGGCATGCCTCGTGCGCTTCTTCTTTATCAGGACAGCGACGAAATCCTGAAAGCAAAGCCACGCAAGGAATTGCTGGAAGAGCTGGCGACGGCGCTTGCTGCTCATCAGGTACGCAAGTTCAAGCTGGCCTACCGTGATCGCAAGGCAGTCCTGAACGGGACTGTTCCGGGTTATGGCGAAACCGACACGGAAGACATGTTTGCGCTTCTCAACAACTACACGGTATTGAGCATGGCGCAGGCCATTGCCATGCAGCGTGTACCGATGGCCAGCGGCCCGTCTGATCCTGCTATTGCGAAGGCCGTACGCAATCTGATCCTTACCGAAGACTACGCGCTGATGCAGCGGTTGTTGAAGTATGCCCGAGACGCTCTTTCGGATCACACCGATGAGCAGCTTGCCGTGATGATCGCTGCCAAGCGACTGGACGATTACAAGCAGGCCTTGGCACGCCGGAATATCTGGTCCGTGGATAGCCCCGGCACCTACGGCTGGATCATTCAGCAGAACAGGAAAAACATCGAAAAGATCGGGCGCCTGCCAGGCTACGAAGAACTCTTCGCCGCCCGTGCCATTCCCGACCTTGCAATTGCATCCAGCCAGAACAGGGCAGCGTGATGAAAATACCCTATATCCCCGAAGATGCCCCGTTCAATGGCGATCAGCGCGCATGGCTTGCCGGCTTTCTGGCCGGTCTGCATTCGCGCACTGCGTTGAGTGGGGACGCCGCGGTTTCCGCCGCTGCACCAAAGGCTGCTCAAGCTGTTCTGAACGTGCTGTTCGGAACACAAACCGGCAATGCCGAAGCCCTGGCGATGGATATTGCTGCAGCGGCGCGGAAACAGGGCATACAGCCTGTGGTCGCCGGTCTCGACGATGTGACGATGGAGACCCTCGCGACCATGAAGCGGGTCATCGTCGTAACCTCTACCTATGGTGAAGGCGAGATGCCGGACAATGCGCAACTTTTCTGGGATGCGCTGTCGGCCGAGGCTGCACCGCGTCTGGAAGGCATGAACTTCGCGGTTCTGGCCCTCGGCGATACTGGATACGATGGCTTCTGCCAGGCGGGCAAGCTCATCGACACACGGCTGGAACAATTGGGCGGCAAGCGCATGCAGACCCGCCTTGATTGCGATATCGATTTCGAGGATGCGGCTGCAAGCTGGATCGGCGAAACTCTGCCACTGGCCGTTGCCATTGAAGGTGGTGCAGTCTCCGTTGCCGTGGAACCAGCAGCGGACGCGCCTGAGAAGGCAAAACAGGGCTGGAATCGCAAGAACCCCTATTCGGCACGTCTGAGTGTCAACCGCAATCTCTCCGGCACGTCTTCGTCCAAGGAAATTCGCCACTACGAATTTGATCTGGGTGAGAGCGGACTTCAGTACGAGGCGGGTGATGCGCTGGGTGTGGTGCCCGTCAACAATCCGAAGCTGGTCGAAGCTTTGGTAGAAAAGCTTGGCGCCACAGCCGATACCGTTGTTGCTGGATTTGACCAGCCGGTTGGAGACCTTCTTCTCAAGACGCTCGAAATCTCGACGCCTTCCCGTGATTTCGTCACGGAGGTTGCGAAACGTTCAGGCCACGAGGAACTGAGTCATATCCTTCTGAATGGTGATCGCGAGCAACTTGCGGCGTTTCTCTGGAGCAAGGATATTCTTGATCTGATCTCGCTTGGCGACAAGCAGCTTTTCGAAGTGGAGGAGTTTATAAAGCTTCTGAAGCCACTGCAGCACCGAGCCTATTCCATATCGTCGAGCCCCTTGATGGCTGGAAACAGCGTTCATCTGACCGTCGCAAGCGTGCGCTATCGCGCCGAGGGGCGTGATCGCGGTGGTGTCTGCTCAACCTATCTGGCGGATCGTGTGGCAGCCGACCAGAACGCCGGTATTTTCGTGTCGCAGAACAAGGCATTTCGCGTTCCACAAAACGACGATGCGCCGATGATCATGATTGGTCCCGGCACCGGAATTGCGCCTTTCCGTGCTTTCCTTCAGGAGCGCCAGGCACGCGGCGCGAAGGGCCGCAACTGGCTGTTCTTCGGCGACCAGCACCGCCAGGCGGATTTCATCTATGAAGACGAACTCGGTGACATGAGCAGGGCGGGCGTGCTGACACGCCTTGATCTCGCATTTTCCCGCGACCAGGCGGAAAAGATCTACGTCCAGACCCGCATGAAGGAAAATGGCAAGGCGCTCTATCAATGGCTGGAAGAGGGTGGGCATTTTTATGTCTGCGGCGATGCAACGCGCATGGCGCGTGACGTCGACGATGCCCTGCATGCGATCGTTGCCAGCGAGGCAGGGATCTCGGCGGAAGCCGCGGGTGACTATGTCAATCGCCTGAAACGGGAAAAACGATATCTGCGAGACGTCTACTGAGGCGGGGCCGAGGCAGGTGCCTGCCTCAGCAGTCCGAGCAGGTGATTTCCTGATCGCGTTGTTTGAAGAAATATTCGCGCTTGATGGTAAATGCCTGGACGCTCGAGGACAGGCTCGACATGAACATCAGCAGATTGTGTGGCAGCGAAAACTCGACGTGAACCAGGAAGGTGTTCGCTGCCACAAGCCCTTTCGGTACTGTGACGCTTGATCCCTTTGCATAGGGGGCCAGGTTGTCCTGATCCCAGGACCAGGCGATTTTGGCCTGGCTTTTATCGTCGATCTTGATGCCGCTGATCTTGAGCTTCAGTCCGCTGGTGCTGTAGGGCGCGAAGATTGCCGCCGTGACGTCCTTCGTTGTTTGAAGATAGGCTTTGTCGACGGAGCTCTTCTTTGAAACCAGATCATTGATTGTCGCAGTGGCATGGCTCGCGCGTTTGTACGCGCTATAGCCAAGTGTCAGCTCGAAGGATGTAAGGTAAAGGGCAACGAGGATCGGGAAAATGATCGCGAACTCGACCGCGCCAACTCCGCGTCGGTCTCGCGCAAATCGGGCGAAGACCGCCGGAAGCCGAAATTTGCTCAACGTGGGGAGAGACACCTTGCGACGGATCATGGGCTGCCACTCGTGATGTATTTTTCATTCATGTAGGCGTCCGTCGCCACGATCAGGAAATGTGATGGCATCGAGCCGTCGGCGGGCCGGACCTTTGTCAGATAGGGGCGGATGATATCGGCCACGACACGCCAGCGATAATAGACCCGCAGCATGTTGATTGTTTCCGGGCCGCCTGGCTTGAAGCCGAATTGGCTTTTGTCGAGATCGTAATATTGACCATTGGCTTTGAGCGCAATGGTGGTCGGAATATCCTTGAATGTCGCGAATGACCGCAGATCGATATAGAGTTTCTGCTCCTGTTTGATCTCGTCTGCGGAACAGGTCATCATGATCGAAATTTCCTTGCAGAAACTCTGGCGGAAATCCTCTTTGGTAATGGTACTGCTGATCTGACCGGTGCGCAGGCGCCTTGCCATAGTGTCTGTCGCATTGACGATGACCTGTTCGGCCATCAATGCAATGAAGGTTTCGATGATCGCGAAGACAACGAGAAAATAGGGGATCGCAAGGATCGCAAACTCGATCGCCGCGGCTCCATCGCGCGAGACACGGAGTTTTCTCAGCAATGCTGTGAGAGGGGCCAGTCGCATGGGGCGATGTCGATCTTCATGAAATGCGGCAAACACCCGCGCTACTCAAATTCATTACAGACCATAACCAGCCGATGTTTAAATTGTCTTACCTCGAAAAGTTGCAGTTTAACCGGGGTTCATCGTTGTTACTATGGTTATGAAAAGCATAAAGCCCGGCGCATGACCGGGCTTTGCTATATTAGATTTGAAGAATGTGCCGTTATTCAGCGTCAGCCTTCGACAAAACTTCGAGCGTCGGTGTAGACGTGATGTTGAAGCCGCAATCGACATAGTGGCACTCGCCGGTTACACCGCGTGACAGGCCAGAGAGCAGATAAAGCGCCGATCCGCCAATATCGTCGATATCGGCCGTCCGCCGTAGCGGAGCATTTTTCTGGTTCCACGAATAGATGGCGCGTGCGTCGGAAATGCCGGCGCCTGCCAGTGTACGAACCGGACCTGCAGAGATTGCGTTGACGCGAATGTCGCGTGGACCGAAGTCGGCTGCGAGATAACGAACGGATGCTTCAAGCGCTGCCTTGGCAACCCCCATGACGTTGTAGTTCGGGATGACACGCTGCGAACCGTTATAGGTCAGCGTCAGCATCGAGCCGCCATTGGTCATCAGTTCAGCGGCGCGCTTGGCAATTTCCGTAAACGAGAAACAGGAAATGACCATCGTGCGGCTGAAGTTCTCGCGCGTGGTATCGGCGTAGAGGCCCTTCAGCTCGTTCTTGTCGGAAAAGCCGATGGCATGAACGACAAAATCGAGCGAACCCCATTTTTCGCGGATCGCCGCAAAAAGCGCGTCGACGGAAGCGATATCTTCGACATCGCAAGGAACGATGAAATCAGAACCCAGTTCGGCAGCGAGTGGCTTGACGCGCTTTCCGAGAGCCTCCCCCTGATAGGTGAAGGCCAGTTCTGCGCCTTGGGCGGCGAGAGCCTTGGAAATGCCCCAGGCAATAGAATGGTTGTTTGCGACGCCCATGATGAGGCCGCGTTTTCCCTGCATGATGCCATTCATGGGCAATTATCCGTTATAACGCTGGAATACGAGCGTAGCGTTGGTTCCGCCGAAGCCGAAGGAGTTGGAAAGGATCGTGTCGATCTTGGCGTTGTCGATGCGGCTGCGAACGATTGGAACGCCGTCGAATTCTGCGTCGAGTTCGGAAATGTGCGCGCTCTCGCCGATGAAGCGTTCCTGCATCATCAGGAGACCATAGATGGATTCCTGCACGCCCGCTGCGCCGAGCGAGTGACCCGTCAGCGACTTGGTGGACTGGATGTGCGGGATCTTGTCACCGAAGACTTCGCGGATAGCACCGATTTCCTTGCTATCGCCGACCGGCGTGGAGGTGCCGTGCGTATTGATGTAGTCGACATCGCCCTTCACGGTGGAGAGCGCCTGGCGCATGCAGCGGATTGCGCCTTCGCCTGACGGAGCAACCATGTCGTAGCCGTCAGACGTTGCGCCGTAGCCAACGATTTCAGCATAGATCTTGGCGCCACGCGCCTTGGCATGCTCCAGCTCTTCCAGAACGAGAACACCAGCGCCACCGGCGATAACGAAACCGTCACGGTTGGCGTCATAGGCACGCGAGGCGGTCGCCGGCGTGTCATTGTACTTCGAGGACATGGCGCCCATGGCGTCGAACAGGTTCGACATGGACCAGTCGAGATCTTCGTGGCCGCCGGCAAACATGATGTCCTGCTTGCCCCACTGGATCATTTCGGCAGCGTTGCCGATGCAGTGCGCCGAGGTCGAGCAGGCCGACGAGATCGAATAGTTGACACCGTGGATCTTGAACCAGGTCGCAAGCGTTGCCGAAGCCGTAGAAGACATGGCTTTCGGAACGGCGAACGGGCCGATGCGCTTCGGGCTGGTGTTCTTCAGTGTAATGTCGGCGGCTTCAACGATCGTACGGGTGGACGGGCCGCCCGATCCCATGATGATACCGGTGCGCTCGTTGCCGCTGATGTCGCTTTCTTCCAGACCGGAATCGGCGATTGCCTGCTTCATTGCAACGTGGTTCCACGCTCCACCCTGGGAGAGGAAGCGCATTGCGCGGCGATCAACCAGATCGGTCGGATCGAGAGACGGCTTGCCCCACACCTGGCACTTGAAGCCGTGCTCGGCAAAATCAGGGGAGAAGGAGATGCCGGATTTGGCGTCGCGCAGCGATGCGGTGACTTCAGCGGCATCACCGCCGATAGAGGAAACAATACCGAGGCCGGTGACAACAACTCGTCTCATGAAAGGGACCTTTTCTTAAGATTTCGGCTGGACGGGGAACGCTGGCCGGACTTGCCGGGGCAGGCGTTGTCAGTCTCAGGCGGTCTTTTCCTTCGACAAACCTACACGAAGGTCCGTCGCCTGATAAATGGTTTCGCCATCGGCCTTCAGCCAGCCATCAGCGGTGCCGAGGACAAGGCGTCCGCGCATGACGCGCTTGAAGTCGATGCCGTATTGCAGAAGCTTGGTGTGCGGGCGCACCATGCCTTTGAACTTCACCTCACCGGTGGAAAGCGCCATGCCGCGGCCTTCTTCACCCAACCAGCCGAGGAAGAAGCCGGTTAGCTGCCACATGCCGTCAAGGCCAAGGCAGCCGGGCATGATCGGGTTTCCCTGGAAATGGCAGGGGAAATACCAATCGTCTTCGCGCACATCGTATTCAGCACGGATGTAGCCTTTGTCGAATGCGCCGCCGGTTTCGGAAATTTCGGTAATGCGGTGAACCATCAGCATGGGAGGCAGAGGAAGCTGTGCATTGCCGGGGCCGAACAGTTCGCCGCGACCGCACGCCAGGATTTCCTCGTAGTTGTAGCTCGATTGCCTCGTTGCCATGGTGTTTCCGTTTCCCCGTATACTGGTGTTGATCGACTTCTGTAGAGCAAGTTAGGTTCAAATTGAAGCGCTGCAAGGGCAACGACCCACTCTGGTTCCTGATGACTTGTCGCTAAAGACCGCCTTTACATGGCGCCCGCATACAGGAAGCGTAAGGGCGGAACCAGAGGAAATTTGCAAATATGCCCTGTTTGCCGCCATTTGCCGCGCTTACGAAGCTTTGAAACTATTGAAAGCAACGGGCGCAAAAGATATATGCTAGTGTAATTGTCCGGGTTTTAACCCCACGTTTGGAATGGGATTGCATGGCATTTGACGCGACATTGGACATCGGAACGAGGCTGCGGCGCTGTGGGTTGCGCCCGACGCGGCAACGCGTGGCTTTGGGCGATCTTCTCTTCGCGAAGGGTGATCGCCACCTGACCGTCGAGGAATTGCACGATGAGGCGGTCTGTGCCGGCGTTCCCGTGTCATTGGCTACGGTCTACAACACGCTGCACCAGTTCACCGAAGCCGGTCTCATCCGGGTTCTGGCGGTAGAAGGCGCGCGAACCTATTTCGATACCAACGTGTCCGATCACCACCACTTTTTTGTTGAAGGGGAAAACGAGGTTCTCGATATTCCCATCAACAACATTCAGATCGACAATCTTCCCGAAGCGCCCGATGGTATGGAAATCGCGCATGTGGACGTGATTATCCGCCTGCGCCGCAAACGAGGCTAAGCAAGACAAGCAATACGGCGCCTTCGGGCGCCTTTTTTGTTTGGGATGGGGCTTTACTAAAGAATATCTTCCGGCCGTCTTCCGGGCCGGGTTTTGTAAGGTGGGAAGGTCCATCCGAAAATCAGTGCGCCTGAACGAATGCCGAAGGCCGCCAACAGGCCGAGGCCGGATGCGAGGTAGAGTGGGGCGCCGAAAAAATAGGCTGCTGTGAAAATTGACGATCCCGCAAGGGCGCAGCTGACATAGACCTCGGGACGCAGCAGGGCCGATGGCTCCCCCGCCAGAATATCGCGAAGAACGCCACCGAATGTTGCCGTCAAAACGCCGGTGACGATCGCGACGGTTGCCGATCCCGTTGCTGCCAACCCCTTCGCCGCACCCATGACGCTATAGGCGGACAAGCCTACCGCATCGAGCCAGAGCAGCAGCTTATAGCGTGACTCAAGCAGATGCGCGGTGAAAAAGACCAGCACTGCGATCGATACGCACACCAGGATGTACGTCGGGTTGACCACCCAGAAAACCGGCGCTCGCCCCAGTACGAGGTCGCGAACCGTTCCGCCACCGATACCCGTCGCTGCGGCAAAGAACAGAAAGCCGATCAGGTCGAGCTGTTTGCGGGACGCCGCAAGCGCACCCGTGGCCGCAAAGACCGCAACCCCGGCATAATCGAGAAAACCGAGAAGTGTCATGAATTGGTTCCCCCGAAAAACAAAGCGTCATCGCGTCAGTGTCGCGCAAGCACAGCTCTTTAAGGTCGCCGACCGGATGATTGCAACATCCATAGCCGAAACGAATGCAAAGGAAAATGCCGTGCGGAAAACCATTGTCGCAGCCCTTCACGCACTGGTTCTAGTCATTTTTCCGGTCACATTGTCGGCGCAGCAGCAACTCGTCAGCGATCCCGAAATTTACGAGAAAGACCACTTCAACCAGACCTGCAAGGCAGCGACATACGGGGAGGGGTTCGTTACAAGACTCGACATCAACAATGATGGCTTGATGGATGCTGTCGTCAATCACGGTGTGCTGGGTTGTGACGGAGAGCAGGGCAAGAGTTGTGATGAGGATGGTTGCCCCTACAACTTCTATGTTCAGGTGAAGGAGGGCGGATATCTGATGATCGCAACAGCGCGGATCTATGACTACGAATTCGTCAAGCGCTTCGGCAACATGGTCTTCGCTCTCAAAATGCATCCGCGTTATTGCGAGCGTACCGACAAGGAGCCCTGCCTCATGACCGTCCGGGTACGGGGAACGAAGTTCGTTACCATCTCACGGAAGTAACATCCTATTCTCAAGACGGCATGCGCTTGATCGTTACCCGTTGATTGTAGCGGTCCCGAAGTGATCGAGGAAGAAAGAGGGTTGCGGCGGCCGTGGCGTAGATCGCCGCAGTGACAACCCATAATGCGGCAGATTGCAGAGCGCCGCCCAGGATCGCACCGCAGAGAGCCCCAATCACCATACCGAGCCACGGCACGATCTGGATATTCCAGTCAAAGCTGCGGTCGCCAAGTATGAAGCGGCCAATGCCTCGGCCAAAGCGAGAAAGGGCACCCGTCACATAGGTGAGGCCGATTGGCAGGCCCTCAATGTGTTCGACAGCGGCGTTGACCATGCCCATGGCAAAAACGATCAGGTAAAACTGTATGGCTGCTGTGTCCTCTCCGCCAAGCAAGGCGGCGATCGCGATCAGAGAGCCGACCGCGAACAAGACCGCAAACAGGCGGCGGGCGAAGCTGTGCGCAATGATGATGCCGCCCGCATTGCCGGCGATGAAGGCGATAACCGCAAGGAGCAGTTTCGCAGCGTGGCCATAGGCGCCGGTACCGGCTGAGACAGCCGCCCGTGTTGTGTTGCCCGTCATGAACGACACGAAGTCACCGGAAATACGAAGCCCGACGGCGTCGGTCATTCCGGCGATAAACGATATGGCGGCGACCAGCGCAATACCCGTTCCGGTACGTCTGGTTCTGATGATGTTGCGGCGTCTCTGTCTGGTCATGGAAAAGCTCGACATCGATAAAGAGGGTTGTTGGGCCCGGTCAGCGGAATGAGCAAAGAAAAATGATGAAGGCGCTTATTTGTAGGGCGTCTGGTGCCGATACGGCAACAATATCTCAACGCTCGGTGTGATTTATTTTGTCTAGACAAGTGAGAAAACCACCCCTACCATGCCTCAAATAAGGCGTTTAAAAATATCGCTCAAAAATAAAGCAACAGGGGACTTCATAATGAGGAAAAATCGGGTGTTTGCCGCAGCCGTAGTGCTGCTTTCGTCCACTGCCGCGCATGCGGAAACGTCTGTCTCAATCGGTATGTCGGGCTGGACGGGTTTCGCGCCGCTGACACTTGCCAAGGCAGCGGGCATCTTTGAGAAGAATGGGCTCAAGGTCGATATCAAGAAAATACCGCAAGCCAGCCGTCACCTCGCATTGGCATCCGGCGATATCCAGTGTGCCGCAACAACCGTTGAGACGTGGGTTGCCTGGAATGCCAATGGTGTGAAGTCCACGCAGATCTTCCAGATGGACAAGTCGCACGGTGCCGATGGCATGGTGGTTCGTAGCGACGTGTCCAAGATCGCTGATCTCAAGGGCAAAACTGTCGCCGCATCCGCACCTGGCACATCTCCCTATTTCTTCCTCGCCTGGATACTCAAGGAAAATGGTCTGACGCTGAAAGACGTCAAGGTCGTCAATCTTGAGCCGGGTCCGGCAGCACAGGCGTTTGTCGCCGGTCAGAATGATGCCGCCATGACATATGAGCCGTATCTCTCCACTGTTCGCGCTGCACCGGATCAGGGAAAGATCATTGCTACGACGCTCGATTATCCGGCGGTGATGGATACGTTCGGATGCACACCGGCTTTCCTGAAGGAAAACCCCGAAGCAGCCAAGGCGCTGGCCAAGAGCTATTTCGAGGCCCTTGAACTCATCAAGGCCGACCCGCAGAAGTCCTATGAGACGATGGGGGCGGACGTAAAGCAGTCCGGCGAGGCCTTCGCCGGTTCGGCGAAGTTCCTGGAATGGCAGGACAAGGCCGCCAACCAGAAATTCTTCGAAGGCGAGTTCAAGACCTTCTCGGAGAAAGCGGCAGACCTCCTGCTGGAGATCGGCGTGATCAAGTCGAAGCCGGATATCTCGACCCTCGCGGATACGTCTTTCATCAAGTAAAGCATCAGCATCAAGGGCGCGGTGGCGAAAAGCACCGCGCCCGTTTTTAGCTAGGCGCCAATATGCACCCTCTTCAACCGATCGGAAACGGAGCGAGGATAAGCCTCGGCATCCTGTTCTTCGTGCTGTTTTTCCTCGCCTGGGGCATCGCGACCTTGGGTGGTTTTGTGTCCCCCACCTTCCTTGCCGATCCGATCACTATGCTGAAGGATGGCATATACCTGCTGACGGATCAGGGGTTCGCGGCCGATATCGGTATGACAGTTTGGCGTGTCGTCGGTGGATTTGTCATGGCCTCGCTTGTGGCTGTGCCGCTTGGCATCGCCATGGGAGCCTACAAGCCGGTTGAAGCCCTGCTTGAACCGTTTGTTTCTTTTGCGCGCTATCTGCCTGCCTCTGCTTTCGTCCCGCTTCTGATCCTGTGGGCAGGGATTGGCGAGATGCAGAAACTGCTGGTGATTTTTATCGGTGCCGTATTCCAGATCGTGCTGATGGTGTCCGTGGCCGTTGCAGGGACAAGGCGCGATCTGGTCGAGGCCGCCTATACGCTTGGTGCCAGAGACAGAGGCGTGGTGCGCCGTGTTCTCATTCCGGCAAATGCGCCCGATATTGCAGAAATTCTCCGCCTCGTGCTGGGCTGGGCCTGGACCTACGTGATTGTCGCGGAACTGATCGGTGCGTCCTCCGGTATCGGTTACATGATTATCAACAGCCAGGCGTTGATGGCGACGGGCCAGATTATCTTTGGCATCATCGTCATTGGCATCATCGGGCTGATTTCGGATTTCGCTTTCAAGTTCTTGAACCGGAAGCTTTTTGCATGGAGGCTCGCCTGATGAGTGAACTCGTCGTCAAAGGCGTCAGCCGCACATTTCCCGGCGTCCGTGGCGGTCAGCCCACCCTTGCGCTGCAGCCGACGGATCTGGACATCCCCCGCAACGACTTTGTCACGATCCTTGGCCCGTCAGGGTGCGGCAAGTCGACCCTGCTGCGCATCATCGCCGGGCTGGATCGACCCACGACGGGCAAGGTTCTGTTGTCTGGTCAGGAAGTGAAAGGCCCAGGCGCCGATCGCGGCATGGTCTTCCAGTCCTACACCCTTTTTCCTTGGTTGACGGTGCGTGAGAACGTTGCTTTCGGCTTGAGGGAGCGCGGCGTCGCCGAAAAGGAAAAATGGGAGATCGTCGATAGCTACATCGCCAAGGTCGGTTTGCGCGGGTTTGAGAACCATTGGCCTAAACAGCTTTCGGGCGGTATGCAGCAGCGCACCGCCATTGCCCGTGCGCTGGCGAACGGCCCGAAGATCCTGCTTCTTGACGAGCCATTCGGTGCTCTCGACAACCAGACACGAGGTTTGATGCAGGAGCTTCTGCTCGGCATTTGGGAGCGCGAGCAGAAAACCGTCATCTTCGTGACCCACGACATCGAGGAGGCCGTCTTCATGGCGTCGCGCGTCGTCACGATGTCGGCGCGTCCCGGTCGTATCAAGTCCATCACGCCGGTCAACCTGCCTCATCCACGCCATTACACCATCAAGGCAAGCCCTGAGTTTTCTCAGTTGCGCGCCGTGCTTACCGAGGAAATTCGCGGTGAAGCCATTGCTGCGGCAGCGCATGGATAGCTGACGTATCGGGCTTGGAGGAAAGACCATGGGAATGGTGAGCGCAAAGGCCGGTCTTCAGGAAAAGTCGTTGCACGAGCGGATACGCAATGATGTCGAGCGCCGGATTGTGACCGGCGAATGGCCACCCGGTCATCGCATTCCGTTCGAACACGAGATCACGCGCCAATATGATTGTTCACGCATGACGGTGAACAAGGCATTGGGTGAACTCGTACAGCGTGGGCTTATCGAGCGTCGTCGTCGTCTCGGGACATTCGTCAAGCAGCCGCAGGTGCAGTCTGCCGTGCTTGAAATCCACGATATAGAGCGTGAAGTACATGCGCTCGGTCTGACTTACGGTTACAGGCTGGATAAACGCCTGCTTCGCACTGCTGATGAGAAGGACAGGCTGGCGATGGAGTTACCTGTCGGTGCGCCTGTCGTCGAATTGACCTGTACGCATTTTGCCGGTGGCGTTCCGTTTTGTCTGGAAGAGCGCGTCATCAATATCGGCGCGGTTCCGGAAACGGAGTTTGCTGATTTTTCCGAGATCGGGCCTGGAAGCTGGCTTTTGAAAATGGTGCCATGGAGCGCGGCTGAACATCGGATAAGCGCTGTCGCTATTGACCGGCGCAGCGCCGCCGCACTTGATATTCCAGCCGGGGCTGCCTGTCTTGTCATTCAGCGTCGTACATGGCATGGGTCGGAATACATAACCCATGTTCAAGTCACATATCCTGGCGAGCGGCATACACTAGTTGCCCAATTTTCTCCGTCCCAGAAGACTTGAAAGAGCAATAGTGGTCACTTTTTTGTAAAGATCAGTTTACGGTTGCGCTTTTGGCAATATAATAGTTGTCAAAAGAACTCATGTTTATTATCGGAACATCGTGCATGCACGACGTCATCCGTTATGACCCGGTTTTGAAAAACTGGCCAAATTTTCGGATGGGTTCATCGACGGAAATCCGGGATAAAATTCATGTCAGTTCAGACCTCCACTTCCTCCGCGCTCACCAAAACGGCAACCAGAGAGCGGCGCATCGCAAAAGTTGCAGTGATCGCGTTGCTGACCGGCCTTCACGCTGGTTCGGTTTTTGCGCAGGCTGTGCCCGGAACGTCGACAGAAACTGCCCCGCAGCAGACGAACCCAGCCACGCAGACGCCTGCGGCCAACCAGGCACCAACCGCTACACCCGTAACTCCTGCGCCGGCGCAAACGCCAGCACCGGTAGCACAGCAGACGCAGCCACCCGTTGAGGCGACGCAGCCTCCGGCTGCTGCGCCAGGTGAGCCGGCGCCTCCCGTTCCCGCGCCGACCAATGAAACTGTCGCTCCGCAGCCGCAAGGCGAGACAACGGCACCTGCAGCCGCCACTGAGAACTCGACGGTACTGGAGCCTATTGCCGACCCGGCACAGCGTGCAGACATTCCGCACAACCTGTCGCCCTGGGGCATGTTCATGGCCGCCGATTGGGTCGTTAAGGGTGTGATGATCGGACTTGCCTTCGCCTCGCTTGTGACGTGGACCGTTTGGGTCGCCAAGTCGATCGAGCTTGCTGGCGCACGTGTTCGCGCCGGCAAGACGCTCAAGGTGATCCGTAAAGCCAAGTCGCTGGTCGAGGCAACGGAAGCCGTCGAGAAACGAGGCGGTCCTGCTGCGCTCATGCTACGCATGGCCAGCCACGAGATGCACCTCTCGGACGCCGTTGTTGATCATACCGATGGTGGCGGCATCAAAGAGCGCGTCTCGTCTGCGCTGTCACGCATCGAAACCCATGCCGGTCGCCGTATGGCGCGTGGAACGGGCGTTCTGGCAACGATTGGCTCCACCGCTCCGTTTGTCGGTCTGTTCGGTACAGTCTGGGGCATCATGAATTCGTTCATCAGCATTTCCGAAACGCAGACGACCAACCTTGCCGTTGTCGCTCCCGGTATTGCTGAAGCGCTGCTCGCAACCGCCATCGGTCTGGTTGCGGCTATTCCCGCTGTTGTTATCTACAACGTCTTCGCCCGCTCGATCACCGGCTATCGCCATTTGCTGGCGGATGCTGCAGCAGGCGTAGAACGTCTTGTCAGCCGCGATCTCGATTTCCGTCGCATCCCGCCGGGCAGCAGCAGCAAGCCCGCTGTATCTCTGGTCGGACGGTGATCGGTCATGGCTGGCGGCATTCGCGAAAACAGCGGAGACGACCTCTCCGAAAACCATGAGATCAACGTTACGCCGTTCATCGACGTCATGCTGGTTCTGCTCATCATCTTCATGGTTGCCGCACCTTTGGCGACCGTGGATGTAAATGTTGATCTGCCTGCATCGACCGCCAAGCCGGCCGAACGCCCGGATGAACCGCTTTATCTCACCGTCAAGGACGATCTGTCTCTCAATCTGGGTAACGATCCTGTGGCGCGTGAAGCCCTGGCGGCTGCCATAGACCAGCAGACTGGTGGCAAGAAAGACACGCGTATCTTCCTGCGGGCCGACAAGGCGGTGGATTACGGGCATTTCATGGAAATCATGAACCTTCTTCGCGACGCCGGATACCTCAAGATCGCGCTAGTTGGTTTGGAGGGTGCCGCTGCCGCTTCGCAAGCTCCCGCCGCAGCTCAACCACCGGCGCCCACCACGCAGGGAACAGCACCATGACCGAAAACGGTTACCCGCAGTCCAAGCATTCCCGTATCGGGGAATTGGCGCTGTGGACCGTCGCGGCGCTGGTTATGTTCGGCGTCCACGCCGGTTTCGCATATTACTTGATGTTGGAGCCCGTTGAGCCGGAGTCGGACGGTTCTCCGCCCGCTGCAATCATGATCGAAATGGCCGCCATTCCTGAAGCGGTGAATACCGAAGAAACCACCCAGGCACAGGACACGGAAGACGCTGAAGAGGTGAAAACCGACAACAGTCAGCCGGTGGAAGAGGTTACTCCTGAAGAGCCCCCACCGCCGCCACCTGAGCCGGTTGCTGAAACCCCGCCGCCAGAGCCGGTGACACCGCCTGAACCGGTCGAAGAAGAAGTGGCCGAGCCTGAGGAGATTCCGGAACCTGTCGAAGAGATCGATCCGGTGCAGGAAGAAATGATGGCGGCACTCGAGAATGTCGAGGTGCCTCTGCCCGTCATGCGGCCTCCGCCGCCGCCGGTGGAAAAGAAGGTCGAAAAGAAAGAGCCGGTAGAGAAGAAAAAGGTCGAGCGCGAGCGTCCGAAGCCGCAGCAGGCATCGCAACTGCGGGAAACCGCGAAAGCCGAAGCGCAACAGTCGGACAGAACGGCCGCATCTCGTAATACCGGCGGACTGTTCTCGTCTTCCAACGTCTCTCCTGCAAAATGGGGTGCGCGGGTCCGTTCGCACATTGAACGTCGTAAGCCGCGTTCGCTGAGAGGCGGATCGATGACAGCGCTTGTCCGTTTTCGTGTGAATGATGCAGGCTCCATCAGTGGTGTGAGCGTCATACAGTCGACCGGTGACTCCTCGATCGACCAACAGATTGCTGCATGGGTTCAGAACGCTTCGCCAGTGCCGGCGCCTCCGCCGGATGCGGGTAAGACAGTCACGGTGCCGATCAGCATTCGATAAGCAAAATGGCCGGGCTCTCCCGGCCTTTTTTGTATCGACAATATCGACGTCCCCGCCTGTCTCCGGCGTCGAAATGGATTTCGCTCATTGTCTTGATGGTGTAGGTCTTGTCGTCTCCCAGAAACAAGGCATCCCACACATGAAACTATCCATTGCAGAGGCGGAGGATTTTGTATCCTCCATCTTCGAGCGCAACGGCGTTTTGCCTGAAAATGCACGCTCGGTCGCGCGCGCACTCGTTGCCTCCGAGGCCGCTGGACAGGGCGGTCACGGGTTTCGTCGCATTCCTGCCTATGTAAAACAGGCCCGGTCCGGCAAAGTCGATGGCAAGGTGCGTCCTTCCTTCGAGCGGACAAGACCGGGCGTTCTCGCTGTCGACGCCGGTTATGGTTACGCCTATCCGGCGATTGATCTGACCGTTGGCGAATTGCCGGAAATCGCACGACAACAGGGCATCGCGCTGGCGGTCATCGGTCGCTCGCATCATGCGGGGGTCATGGCGCTGACGGTGGAGCGTTTTGCCGAAATGGGCCTGGTTGCCCTGATGTTTGCCAATGCACCGGCTTCCATGGCCCCGTGGGGTGGGACGAAACCTCTTTACGGGACGAACCCGATCGCTTTTGCGACGCCCGTCAAGGATGCCGATCCGCTGGTGATCGATCTCGCCTTGTCCAAGGTTGCGCGTGGAAAGATCATGGCGGCCCGTCAAAAGGGCGAGACCATTCCCGGCGACTGGGCCTTCGATCGCGACGGTCGTCCAACCACCGATGCCGAAGAGGCAATGGCCGGAACCATGGCGCCAGCCGGAGAGGCGAAAGGCGCCGCGCTTGCCTTGATGGTCGAAATCATGGCCGCCGCCCTGACAGGCGGTAACTTCGCTTTTGAGGCGTCCTCGCTGTTCGACGACAAGGGCAATCCCCCATCGCTTGGCCACACCATCATCGCAATCGACCCATCCTCTACCGGCACGGCTCTTTTCACTGACAGGTTGGCCACGATTGTCGGAGAAATTGAAAGCCAGGAGAATGTCCGGCTGCCTGGACGAAGAAGCCAGGGTATACGCCGCAATTCGCTGGAAAGCGGCATTTCGATCGACAGCGATATCCTTGCGGAAATACAGGCACTTTGAAAAAAGAAAGCCCGGCGGATCAAAAAGATCCGCCGGGTTAAACCGCTCGCGCCTCGACGCAGACAGGAAATCATTTCCTGGCCATTTTCTGGTCCGCCATCCGTTCGTTCCAGAGCTCAACACCGAAAAGTTGAGCGCAGATCCCTGTGCCTGATGCTCAAAACAAACTGTCTGAGAGCGTCAGTGCCAGTTCCGTGCTTTTTCCGTGGCTCTGGGCGACAGGATCATGACGCATCAAGTCATCAAGCAGTTTTCACGTTCACGCAAAGGGGACGAATTGCGCGAACGTCAGATATCGCGGTCAATCAGGCCGCGCAGCAGCGCGGTACTGACGGCATTGAGAAGGTTGGCGGCGCCAAGCTTTGCGCGTGCGCCGTCCAAAACACCCCTGATGTCTTTTTCGTCATGTCCTGTAGTGGCCGCGATTCGGGAGGGATGCTGTCCCTGAGCGATCAACCCAAGATATTCTCGCTCCATATCGGAAAGGACGATCTCGGACGGATGATCGTATCCATGCTGCACTTGCGAAGACATGTTCGTTCTTTTCTTTTTTGGGAACCGGCTCTTTGAAGGGAACCGGGCATTGTCTTTTGCGCCCGCGAACAACAGAAAACACTCCGTCGTCAGAAGCCTGAAACTGCTCCCGTCGGTTCGTCTGCATCTGGGCCTGGGTCATAAAATAACGGTTTGCACCGTCAAAACCCCGGAGGCGGCGCCGTTGCCGGGTCCGGAAGATGGCCGCTATTAAGCGATATCGAAAATGAAGGAAATAACTTTAGATGCCACACGTCATGGTTTTGTTGTTACATTTTGGGGCAATTCGAGTTTTTCCGGGATTTTTTGGTGATGTTTTCTTCTTTGATCGGAAATATAATTGCGAAAATACCGCCTTATTCGGCGTAATGATATGTATATCTCTTACGGATCTCGGTCGGTGTTGCGCCGAACCATCTTGAAACAGAGCGCGAAAAGGCGCCTGGGGTAGAGTATCCCAGCCTGTAGCCAATATCGGAAACCGGCAGATCGCTCTCAATGAGAAGTCTGTAGCCGGCATCTTTACGGATCGTATCCTTGATCTCGTTGAGGTTGGTTCCAAGTTCCGTCAGCCTGCGCTGAAAGCTGCGTTCTGACAGATTGAAATAGGGCGCAATCTCCGTCAGCGACAGTTCCGCGTCGGTAAGCCGCATTTGCAGGTAGCGTTTCACCTGATCGATAAACTGGGTGGCTTCCACCGATGTTTCCGGCCGCAGCATTCGGCACTGCAAGCTCATCAACTCGAACAGCCGCGTATCGGCATGAGGATTGGCAATATCGAGCAATGCGGCCGGCACACGCAGCGTGTTGATCGCTTGTGAAAAGCCTATCCGCCGCGTCAGCCGATCTTTAAACAGTTGGATATTCTGCGGTTTTGGCCGTTCCAGGCCAATTTCGATCTGGTTGGTCCGCTCAGCCAGAATATCGCGTAGCCGCTCAAAAAGAATACCTAACGCCAGATCCACATATTGGTCACGTCTGGCAATAACCGGGGCAAACGTCCATGACAACGACGTGTGGTGCTCATCCATCGTCATCGTGAAATGGCTTGTATTGGTTGCGTAATAAACGTGATCTTGAAGAAATTGCAGAAACGACCGCACGTCTGGAGCACTCATCAGGCCATACCCAAAAGCCCCTGAAGCCCCGGCCGGAAACACAGACGCACATTGCAGGCCAAAGGCGTCGTCAGCGGAAATCACCGCACAGGTTTCCAGAAGACGGCAAAGCTTGTCGAGACTTATGCGTTCGGTCAGACTACCGAACTGGTTGGAATCGATGCCCAGAGCCCCGCAGATGGGGACGATATCAATACCGCGCGATCGCGCATAACCGCTCACACCGGCAGCGAGACCGGCCACGACCGTTATGTCGTCGTTGAGATGTTTTCCCGGCATCGGTCGTCTGGCGCATAATGTTGAGTATTTGTCGTCAGATGCTAAGCCGGGAACAATTATTTGTCGAGCGATGTGCTGCGCAAAGTTTCACGCATACAAGTCGAATAGCTTTGCTTCAGGACGGTGATGATGGTTTGACCGGCCTCGTCGATTGAGCCGCTATTGTCCACTGTCGTGACGTCGAAATCGCCAAGCACACTGAGTGTGCTGCGTTCCAGCCGCTTGAGGATATCCTCCTTGGTTTCGCGTCCACGCAACTCAAGCCGTTTCGCCAGAACATCCGGCCTTGCAACGACATTGACCACCTTGAGCTTGGGAAAAACCGTCTGGAATTGCGGCAAAGCGGACCGGGAGCCATTGGCGATCACCACGTTCCCCGCATCGAGATGATCGTAAACACTTGCCGGTATCCCGTACTTCAATCCATGCGCCTGCCAGTAGACGGCAAAAGCGCCTTGTTGCTGGCGCTGATCGAATTCCTCGGTGGAAACGGAGTCGTGGCTTTCGCCCCCTGCGTCTCCGCTGCGTGTGATCACGCGTCTTGTGAAATGGAAGCATGCCTTGTCCGCAAGGTGTCTTGCGGCATAATCCATCAGCGTGTCTTTGCCGGCACCGCTTGGACCGACAACCACGATCATGACGCCGGATGCAGAATGCTGAGTGCGCGCGCTACGATCTGCCTCCATCATGCGACACGTCTGCCTTGGCGCCAAACGGAACGAACGACCGGAACGCCGTGTTCGCGATGAACTCTGACGAGGTCTGCCCGCAGGCCGGTCTTGATGCGGCCGCGATCATCGAGACCAACCGTCCGAGCTGGCGTCGCCGTCACCATCGCCAAGGCTTGCGGCAAGGTGATGCCTTCCACCTGATCGGCAAGCAGGAATGGCGCATAGAGCAGGCTGAACGGCACGTAGTCGGACGACAGAACGTCCAGAACGCCAAGCTCCGCGAGATCGCGGGCAGCGATGTTACCGGAATGGGACTTGCCGCGAACGATATTCGGCGCGCCCATCAAGACGCTCATGCCGGCGCTGTGGGATGCGCGTGCGGCTTCGACGCTGGTGGGAAATTCTGCAAGCTTTACGCCGTGCCCGATCGCTTCGCCGACATGTGCTTCAGTCGCATCGTCGTGGCTGGCAACGGTTATGCCACGTTCCGCACAGTTTGCTGCCAGATAGTCGCGATGCTTGGCAGAATAGGCGGCAGAGGCAGCAACACGTCGCTTGACGAATTCGGCGAACGCATCATCGCTCAGTCCGCGCTTCTTTTGATAATAGAAGCTGTACTGTTCCATCGACTGGAACTGGCGCTGTCCTGGAGAATGATCCATCAGCGAGATCAATCGCACGCGCGGGTCTGTCTCGAAATCCTCGAAATGGTCAAGGACGTCGGAAGAGGCGACTTCACAGCGCAGGTGCAGAAGGTGATCGGCGCGCAGACGGTTCTGGTCGGACGCCGCTGCAATGGCATCGGCCATTTCGCGCATTTCGCCCTTTTTAAAACCACCGTCTTCATCAGAGCCAAGCCGCAGGCAGTCGAAAACCGTGGTGATACCGGACGATGCGACCTGTGCATCATGCGCCTGAATGGCGGCGATCTTGTCCCAGGTTACGCCAGGGCGCGGCGAATAATGTTGTTCCAGATGGTCCGTGTGCAACTCGACCAGTCCCGGGATCAGAAAGTCACCGCCAAAATCTTCACCGTGGGCCGATGGCCCCTCGCTGATATCCGCAATCTTCCCGTCGCGGATGAGAACGGAACCCGAGACAACATCGTCCTCCAGGACGATTCGGGCGTTGGAAAGAACGTGTTCGGTCATGGCGTGGCATCTTTCTTTGGCTGATGGCCGAGCGGCAACCAGCGATGGACGGCAAAAGGAGCGCCGCGGGTTTCTTCGGCGAACAGGGCAATGCCGGAAACGCTGAGCGGACGGTCTGTAAATTCGGAGAACTCGCTGGTGAGGATATCGCGCAGGCCCGTCGCCTCGCTGTCATCGACACGACCAGTCAGCGTCATGTGAAAACGGAAATCGTCCATGACATAGGGATAACCCCACAAAGAAAGATTTTGCCGCTGGCTTTCCGTCAGACTCTGTGGCCGACGGCGTGCGATATCGCTTTCGGAAAGTGGAGCACGGAACCTGTCGAAATGATCGACGATCTCGGCGGCAAAGTCCTGCAGCGGTTGGTAGGTGCGGTCGGGAACAAGCGCGAAAAAAGGTCCGAGCGCGTCGACCACCACACGCGGGATGTCGAAGGCCGACTGGCTTGCGGCAAAGTCGTCAAATGCAGAGAGGAGGTCAGCCTCGCTGTATTTTTCCGACAGCTCGAACGGAGCTTTCAAGGTGGCGTGGAAGCCATAGCGTCGCGGTTCCGCGGTTACGTCGGCAAAGGTGCTATGGTCGTCATGCAACGTCCCGGAGAAGGCATCGCGTCCCAGCCAGCGCGACGCCGCTTCAGTCAACGGATGATCTTTAGCCGGGGAAAAATAGATGGCGTAACGCACGTTCAGCACTCTTCAATGTCATGGAAACCGGGAGCGAAAAGCTATTTGGCGTGACTCGCCCGCTCCCCGCAAGGTCAGGAATGCGGGGTAAATTGTTTCCATGACAGAATGATGATGAAGGCGATAAAAATCGCCGTCAGTGGTGCTGTTTTCCGATCAGTCTGGACCGCAGTGCATTCGAGATATTATCGAACACGAAAACCACCGTCAGGATGAGCAAGACCATGTAAGCAACCTTGTCCCAGTCCGCGTTGGTCCCCATGGCCTCAAGAAGTTTCAGACCGATACCACCCGCGCCAACCGCACCGATAATCGTTGCTGAGCGCGTGTTGCTCTCCCAGAAATACAGCGACTGGGAAATGAACACCGGCAGAACCTGTGGCAACACGCCAAAGCGATTGACGGCGAGCGGCGATGCGCCAACGGATTTGACGCCTTCGCGCTGTTTGTCGTCGACGTTTTCCAGCGCTTCCGCATAGACCTTTCCGAGCGCACCGGTGTCGGTGAAGAAGATCGCCGCGATCCCGGGGATTGGTCCAGGGCCAAAGCTGCGTGTAAAGAACAACGCCCAGATCAGCATGTCGATCGAACGTAGGAAATCGAACAGCCGCTTCATGCCCCAGTTCGCCGCTTTGTTGGCGGTGATGTTGCGCGCGGCGATGAAAGCCAGCGGCAGGGCAACGACCGTACCGAACAGAGTGCCGACAAAGGCCATGACCAATGTCTGCATCAGTTTCGACAGAATATCCGCATGCTGCCAGACGCCGTTTTCAAGAAAATCATCGACCATATGGCCGATGTTAGAGCGCGCCGGATCAAGTCTCTCGCCCCAGAGAGCCAGAGCAGCCAGTTCGCCATAGCCCTTACCCCAGAACTCCGAGCGTGTGTCGAACCAGAAGTTGGCCCAGCCGAGGAACCGGCGCTGGACATAAACCTGGCTTGTGCGGATTTCTGCCTGACCGGCAAAGCCGTAGTGGACGATGACCTTGCTGCCGTCCTGCTGGATTGCGGCGGGAGCATCCGAAGGTACCTGGGCCGTATCGTCATTGATGGACACCGGATAGCTTTTGCCATCGATGAAGACATCGACCTGTGTTGGCGTGATATCGAGGCGGTTGTCTTCTCCACCATAGCTCACTCTATAGCCACCGTTGGCCATCGGCTGCAGCCAGCTAATGTTTGCATCGGCGGGGTACTGCCCACGGCTCGACCATTGCGGTACCACCTTGCCATCGTCGAAACGCAGGCGCGGCTGCGCCCGCCACGAATACCAGTCCTGGATATAGGTAGAAGCGCGGTCCCAGCGACCCTGCATGAAGGTGGGGCCGACATTGAAAAAGAAAAAGCAGGCGACGAGATAGGCGAAGACGACTGTTATACCGGTCAGAAGACCGTAGCGTTGCATGAAGCTGCGTTTGAAAACTTCCGGATGGGCAGAGGTCAGTCGCTCGCGTTCGCCAGCGTTGAGAACGAAACTGGACGACATCAGGCAGCTCCCCGTCCGAATTCAAAGGATTGATGTCCGATCAGTCTGCGGCGAAGCCAGGCGGAAAACTGGTCCACGGCAATGATCGTCACAAGCAGAAGAAGGATGATGGCATAGGTCTTGGCGGCATGATCGCGGCCGATGGCAAGACGAAAGACCTCGCCGATACCGCCGCCACCGACAGCGCCGATGATGGTGGAAGCACGCACGTTGATTTCGGCGCGCAGCAGCGCATAGGAAACGAAGTTCGGCAGCACCTGTGGCACAATCGCGAAACGAACGCGCTCCAGCCAGTTGGCGCCAGCCGCGCGCAATCCCTCATCCGGTTTCATGTCGGCGTTCTCGACCACCTCGAAGAACAGCTTGCCGAGCGCGCCGATCGTGTGAACGGAAATGGCAATGATTGCGGCAATAGGGCCGATCGAAAGGATGGCGGTAAGCAGCCCCGCGATGACGATTTCGGGGAAGGCACGAAGGATTTCCATTGTCCGTCGAACCACCCAGCGCACCAGGCCCGCGCCGACGAGATTGGTGGAGGCAAAAAAGCAGAGCACGAAAGCGAAAGCCGTGCCGATGATGGTTGAAACGAGCGCAATATTGAGCGTGATGATAAGTTGGTAGATGAAATGCGGAATGTAGAAGCTGCCGCTGATATAGACGCGATCCGCCGTATAATCGTATTTCAGCGATCCATCTGCATAAGGAGATGGCAGGTCGAACATGGCGCGAAAGACTTCAAGCGGACTGTCCGGCACGAAGGTCTTCAGGAAATCGAAAAAGTAAGGCAGGCGTTCGAAAAACTTGCCCGAATTGGCGTCATTGGCAAAGTTCAGGGATGCGCCGAGAATGATCAGAAACACCACCAGAGAGATGATGGTATAGATGCGTCGGGTGGCAAGTTGCCGCTGATAATGTCGCATCACGGTGGCGGACGATGCGCTCAATCCCCCGTTTTGCAGGTCGCCATGTTGCAGGGTCGTCGCCATACCGCTTTCCTTCTTGGCAAAAGCGGCAGTGCTTTTTGGCACCGCCGCTTCCGAAATGGTGTCGTGATAATCAGCCGCCGATAACGGACTTACGAGCGTCGATGATCGTCTGGTAGAAGGACGGATCGACCTTTACATAGCCGGTGTTCTGACCCTGGCTGAAGCCCTGGAAGCAGGCGAGATCCTTCTTTGGAAGTTCCATGAAGAAGTCTTCAACCTTCTGCTTCATGGCATCGCCCAGCTTGTTGGTAACCATCAGCGGGCCGTTCGGGATCAGCGGCGACTTCCAGACTTCAACGATATCGTCGATGTCGAGGTTGCCCTTGGCGACCATCTGGTGAAGGTTGCCGGCAGAATAGCCCTCTTCCCACTTGCCAACGCCCGAACCGAAGGTGGTGCCGACATCGAACTTCTTGTCGAGGACGGCGAGAACGAGGTTCTCGTGGCCGCCACCGAAACCGGTTTCGGAGAAGTATTCCTTGATCGATCCACCGATTTCCTTCGGCAGCGCGACGTTAGGAACGAGGTAGCCCGAGGTCGAGTCGGGATCGGCGAAGCCGAGCTTCTTACCCTTGGCATCGGCAAGCGTCTTGATGCCGCTGTCCTTGCGGGCAACCATGATCGTGTAATAGCCGGTGGCACCGTCAGAGCCAGCCGTGGTCAGGATAGGGTCAACGGCGTTGGGGTCGGTCAGAGCGATCTTGGCATAGGACGACGCGCCCATGGAAGCAATGTCGATCGTGCCGCCGAGCAGACCCTGGATAACGCCGTTGTAGTCCGGCGACGGGAAGATCTGTACTTCGGAAACGCCGGTTGCTGCCTTCAGGCCATCGGCAACGCACTTCGTGTTGCGGATCTGGTCGGCTTCGTTTTCGGAACCGTCGAGACCGATGCGCAGAACCTTGACGTCCTGAGCCATTGCGGAGCCGGCCAGAACGCAAACTGCGACCGCCGAAAGAAGGGCTTTCTTCAACATGGTTTTCTCCTCATGTCCGGCGAACCGGGGTTTGTTTATTGTGAAAGTGGCCCCTTTACGCGGGCGCAAACGATCCTCAGCGGTCTTAAAGCCCGGCCATAGCCAGCGGTTCAGGACCGGCAGATTGCTGCGACGCGCGGGCTGGAAGCTGCGCGCCGGGAATGTTGATGCTTGTCGACGTCATGGTTTCATCGATGCCGGCACCTTGCGAGTCCGTGCCGTAGATCGCCTTGACCGCAGTGGCTGTCAGCTCTGACGGTGTGCCGTCGAAAACGACGCGGCCACCCGACATGCCGATGATGCGTTCGCAGTAATTGCGCGCCGTATCCAATGTGTGCAGGTTGGTGATGACGGTAATGCCTTCGCGCTCGTTGATGTCGCGCAGCGCGTCCATCACGATCTTGGCATTCAAGGGATCAAGAGACGCGATCGGCTCGTCGGCGAGAACCATTTTCGGCGACTGCATAAGGGCGCGGGCGATTGCCACACGCTGCTGCTGACCACCGGAAAGGGTGCCGGCGGCCTGCATGGCGACGTGCTCGATCCCGAGGCGCTCGAGGGCCGCGATCGCCATCAGGCGCTCGTCGTGCGTGAAGATGTTCAAGAGGCTGAGTGCCGTCGAACGATGGTTTAGACGACCGAGCATCACATTGGTGAGAACGTCGAGACGCGGTACCAGATTGAACTGCTGGAAGATCATGGCGCAATCGCGCTGCCAGTTGCGCAGGGCAGCACCTTTCAGCGCGGACACTTCCAGGTCGTTGAAATGGATCGAGCCTGCGGAAGGATCGACGAGCCGATTGATCATGCGCAGAAGGGTTGATTTGCCAGCGCCTGAACGTCCGATCACGCCGACCATCTGGCCCTGCGGGATATCGATATTCACGGCATCGACGGCAGTGTGGTTGCCGAAACGGCGCGTGACTTGCTTCAGGTGAAAGCTCATTTCCCCGTCCAATCTTTTTTTGACGGGGATCGACCTAACAGCGCTCCGTGAAGTCCGAATGTCAGTTTAATGAAGAAAATATTACACGGAAGGCCGAGATACCTGGCCGCTATACTTCGAAACGAATGCTTCGGCACCCAGTGCGCGGAAATCATCGAGTGCCGACCGGAGGGTGGCATGGTCCCAGTCCCACCACGCCAGACGGTCCATGCGGGTACCGAGTTCGGCCGTGAAACGTTCGCGGATCAACTTTGCCGGCACGCCGCCAACGATCGTATAGGGGGCAACATCTTTCGATACCACAGCACCGGCTCCGATGACTGCACCGTTTCCAACCGTGACGCCTGGCAGGATTGTGACGCCGTGGCCGATCCATACATCGTGTCCGATCCACACCCGTCGCGCGCGCCTGGCATCGAAGAAGTCGTGCTCGTTTTCCGCGTCATCCCAGTAATTGGCGGCGCGATAGGTAAAATGGTGCAATGTTGCCCGTTCTACCGGGTGATTGGTGGCGTTGATGCGCACTGACGCTGCGATATTGACGAACTTGCCGATTGTCGCGCACCACACCGAACCGTCCTGCATGATGTAGGAATAGTCACCCATCTCCACCTCTTCGAGCCGGCACCGTTCCGAAATTTCGGTGTAGCGGCCAATGGTCGAATTGGTAACGCGGGCTGTTTCATGGATAGCGGGTTCGAGGCCAACCTTGACACTCATGCTGCAGCCTTTCGAGGGGAGAATTGTGAGACGTCGATAATGCGGTCGGCGACGGCCTCACGCACTTCCTCATCGTGAAAAATGCCGAGCAGGGCGGTGCCCTTGCTTTTCTTGTCGAGGATCATGTTCACGACGACCTGGCGGTTGGCGCCATCAAGAGAAGCCGTCGGTTCGTCCAACAACAAAATTGCGTGATCGGTGATGAAACCACGGGCGATATTGACGCGCTGTTGTTCACCGCCGGAGAAGGTTGCCGGTGGCAGCGTCCACAATTCGCGCGGTAGATTGAGCTTGGCCAGGAGTTCACCGGCCCGCTCGCGTGCTTCCGTAGCGTCGACCTTGCGGGCAAGAAGCGGTTCGGCCACGACATCGACGGCCGAAACACGCGGCACGGTACGAAGGAACTGGCTGACGTAACCGATGGTCCGATGACGGATGTCGAGGATCGTTCGTGGTGCGGCACTGCCAAGGTCGACCACCTGACCTTCGTGGCGGATCAGGATCTGACCGCCGTCGATGGCGTAGTTGCCGTATAGCATCTTGAGGATCGAGCTTTTGCCGATGCCGGACGGACCACCCAGAACGACGCACTCTCCACTGCACACGGAGAAATTGACGTCACGCACCACCGGCAGTTCAAGGCCGTCGCGCAGATGCATGGTGAAGCTCTTGAAGACTTCGGAAACGACGAGAGGCGTTGGCATGTTGATATCTTTCGCTTTTGCGCGGCGCTTAGACCTGAAGGATCGAGGAAACGAGAAGCTGGGTATAGGGCTCGCGCGGATCGTCCAGAACCCGGTCGGTCAGGCCATGCTCGATGACGTTGCCGCCCTTCATCACCATCATCCGGTGAGAAAGAAGCCTTGCTACGGCGAGGTCGTGTGTCACGACAACGACTGCGAGGCCGAGATCGGTGACGAGATTACGGACGAGGTCAAGCAGGCGGGCCTGAACGGACACATCGAGACCACCCGTTGGTTCGTCCATGAAAACAAGGCGAGGGGACGTGACGAGATTGCGGGCGATCTGCAGACGTTGCCGCATGCCACCGGAAAAGGCTCGCGGCTGGTCGTCGATACGGTCGGTACCGATCTCGACCCGCTCCAGCCAGTCGCTGGCGGAATTGCGAATGTTGCCGTAGTGCCGGTTGCCGACAGCCATCAGCCGTTCGCCGACATTGGCGCCGGCCGAGACCGTCATGCGTAACCCGTCAGCCGGGTTCTGGTGCACAAAGCCCCAGTCGGTGCGCATCAGCAGTCGACGCTCAGCCTCACTCATCCGGTAGAGATCACGTACCGAGCCATCGCGCAGACGGTATTCGACACTGCCGGCTGTCGGCATCAACCGTGTGGAGATACAGTTGAGCAGGGTGGTCTTTCCGGACCCGGATTCGCCGACGATAGCGAGAACCTCGCCGGCGTACAGTTCAAAGGAGACGTTGCGGCAACCGGCACGGTCGCCGTAATATTTCGAAACGTCCTGAACTTTGAGAAGGGGTGCGTCACTCATTCGGCTGCCTCTTTCACGTCTGCCAGCATCAGGCCCTTGTGGCCGTGGCAGCGCCGGTCTTCGCAATGGTCGGTGTCTGAGCAGACGAACATTCGCCCGCCCTTGTCGTCGAGAACCACCTCGTCCAGATAAACATTTTCGGCGCCGCAAAGCGCGCAGGGCTTTTCAAAGCTCTGGATCTCGAAGGGGTGATCCTCGAAGTCGAGGCTGACGACCTCTGTGTAGGGCGGAACGGCGTAAATGCGCTTTTCACGTCCGGCTCCAAACAACTGCAGCGCTTCCGACATGTGCATTTTCGGGTTGTCGAACTTCGGGGTCGGCGAAGGGTCCATGACGTAGCGACCCGCCACTTTTACCGGATAGGCGTAAGTCTTGGAGATACGCCCGTTATGGGCAATATCCTCGTAGAGCCTGACATGCATCAGGCCATATTCCTCCAATGCGTGCATGACCCGCGTTTCGGTCTCGCGCGGCTCGAGAAAACGCAGGGGCTCGGGGATCGGCACCTGATACACCAGAACCTGCCCCTCGCGCAGTGTCTCCTCAGGGATACGGTGGCGTGTCTGGATAATGCTTGCATCACCGGTGCGGGTGGTGACCGCGACATTTGCGACCTTCTGGAAGAAGGCTCGGATCGATACCGCATTCGTGGTGTCGTCCGCGCCCTGGTCGATGACCTTCAGAACATCGTCAGGGCCGATGATCGAGGCGGTGACCTGAACACCTCCTGTTCCCCAGCCGTAGGGCATGGGCATTTCCCGTGATGCGAAAGGTACTTGATAGCCGGGAATGGCGATGGCTTTGAGGATCGCCCGGCGGATCATGCGCTTCGTCTGTTCGTCCAGATAAGCGAAGTTGTAGGTCGCCAAGTCGTCGTCGAATGAAACTTCTTTAAGCATTGCGCGTTAACCTTGCGAAAAAAGGAGTACAAAGCTCATGGAGATGGGAATTCTTGCCGCAGTCTTCTTTGCTGTATTCGCAGCATCGAGTATCTTTTGCGCCTATTGGTTCGGCGAAGAACGCAGCCGCTGATTTATTCGGCTGCATCGTTCATCCATTCTGCCTCTGAGGCGTTCATCGCGTCGAAATCGGCGCGCATTTTCCTGACGAGAACAAGTTCAGCCTGGAAATCCACGTAGTGTGGCAGTTTCAGGTGTTCCACGAAGCCCGTCGCTTGGACGTTGTCGGCATGGGAAATCACGAACTCTTCGTCTTGCGCGGGCGCGACAACGTCCTCCCCGAATTCGCTTGCTCTCAGGGCGCGGTCCACAAGTGACATCGCCATTGCCTTGCGTTCGCTTTGCCCGAAAACCAGGCCGTAACCGCGTGTGAACTGGGGGGGTGCCTTGGCCGAGCCTTTGAACTGGTTGACCATCTGGCATTCAGTCACCTGAATGTCGCCGATTGAAACGGCAAATCCGAGCTCTGGAACTTCAAGCTCAATTTCGACGGAGCCGATGCGGATTTCTCCGACAAAGGGATGGTTGCGCCCGTAACCGCGCTGGGTCGAATAGGCGAGAGCGAGCAGAAAGCCTTCATCGCCCCGTGCCAGGGATTGTAGTCTCAGGTCACGCGGCATTGGAAATTCCATCGGCTCGCGTGTCAGGTCGCCCGGGATATGGTCTTCGGGCATATCGCCATCGGTTTCGATCAATCCCTCGCCTGCAAGAATATCGGAAACGCGCATCACATGCTCCGCGTTGCCTTCTCGCACATTGGCGGGTTCCACCGTCTCGTCTTCCAGCAGGGATGGATCGAGCAGGCGATGGGTATAGTCGAATGTCGGTCCCAGCAATTGGCCGCCGGGCAGATCCTTGTAAGTTGCCGAAACCCGCCGTTGAACCGCCATATCGGCAGTGTCGATCGGAACGGAATAGCCGAAACGCGGTAACGTCGTGCGATAGGCGCGTAACAGGAAAATCGCTTCGATCATGTCGCCACGTGCCTGCTTGACGGCAAGGCCGGCGAGTTCGGGATCGTAAAGCGATGCCTCAGCCATGACGCGGTCGACGGCCAGCGCAAGCTGCGAGACAATCTGATCGACTGTCATGGCAGGCAGGTTGCGGTCACCGCGCCGTTTGTCGGCGAGCAGTCGGTGGGCATTTGCAATGGCGGCTTCCCCGCCTTTGACGGCAACATACATCTTACATCTCCACGGGTTCGATGCGCGTTGTGCGAGGCAGGCAGATGAAGTGATCGGCCGAAGTCAGGATGATATCGACACCACGCGGGAAAATGCCGTTGTTCTCGGCCCAAAGCGTGATGAACATCTCTGGCAGGCCGGAGGGACGGATCAGGTTTTTGTCACGGATGCCCGGGCCGGACAGCGCCAGTTCTAGGCCGTTATCGATATCCGGCAATTCGATGATGATGGTCGTTGAGCGGTCAGGATATTCCTGACTTCCCTGAGCAAAAGCTCCTAGAGCAGGCAGGCTGCTGCCAGCTTCCACGATTGCAAAACGCGCATCCTGTTTTTCTTCCGTCGTCGGCGCGCCGGTATGGAAACCAATCCAGCTTGGCACGACGGTCTTTCGGATCGCGTTGCTGAGCCAGATGGGAGTGTCGTGATCGCAAAGGGCCAGCAGCACGGCACCCGTTGAAGGCGCAAGCGGTGCCGGTGGATTGGCCAGAGGATCGATTGTCTGAACCGTGCCCGGTCGCGACATGCCGTCCATCAGTTTTTTGAAGATTTGTTGCGAATCGAGAACGACATTGGTGAAGCCGCCCGTGAGTGCCTCGGCCTTTATAGCCATCAGTCTTCTCCTCGAACCATGGTAAAGAAGTCGACCCGTGTGGCAGTCGTTTCCTTGATCTGCTTGTCTTTTTCGTCCGTCAGTCTTTTTTCAACGGGCGTCAGTATCTCATCCTCCACGAAGCGGCGGTTTGGGGCTTCCTGCCAAAGAGCGTCGAAGATTGCCGCATACCAGGCTCTCTTGCGGCTCGTTCCCAAAAGATGGGCGTGACCGATGGAGCCGGATGCAAGTTTCACCGTGGCGCGTGTCACGGTGGTCTCACCAAGGTTGAATGGCGCCCCGCCACCACCGATGCGGCCCTTGACCATAACGAGCCCCGTTTCGGGACCGCGTACGCTCTGCGCTTGCGGGTCTGTCTCCTGTCGGGTCCATGCGCTCTGGAGTTCTTGCAGTGTGGCGCGGGAAAGCAGTGCTGCCACGCGCTTGCGCTCTGCATGAGGAGGGTTTGTATCCTGCTGGTTCATCATTGACCTCAAATGTCTATTGATATAGACAACTATACAATGTAAGGTACAGTTACCGTCGAAGAATGACAAGCGTGTGACAGGGGGTCTGTGGGGGCGATGAAAAGAAAGAATGGCGTGGCGCTATGGCGTCAGATCGCTGACAGGATACGGCAGGAGATTTCGGCTGGTACTCATGACGCGACAGGCATGTTGCCGCCGGAAATGTCGCTCTCAGAGAAATTCGGTGTCAATCGCCACACCGTCCGCAGCGCTATTGCGGCTCTTGCCAGTGAAGGCATCGTCGAACCGCTGCAAGGACGTGGAACGATGATTATCCGCAAAGGCCGGCTGAGCTTTCCGATTTCAAAACGCACGCGCTTTACCGCCGGAATCAGCGATCAGGTCAAGGACATGGAGGCGCTGCTTTTGTCACACTCGACAGAGCAGGCAAACGAGGACCTCGCATCCCGCCTGAAGCTGAATGTCGGAGACTTTCTCATCCGCATGGAAATTTTGAGAAAGGCTGATCATCGGCCGGTTTCGAGATCAACAACATGGTTTCCGGCCAGCCGGTTTTCAGGAATTGAAGAGGCTTATCGCGCCAGTGGTTCGATCACCAGTGCCTTTGCGAAACTTGGATTGTCTGACTACATCCGCGCAACAACGGTTATATCCGCAACCCACGCCGACACCGGTGACTTGTCTGATCTGGAGTTGTCGCCGGGCGCGATCGTTCTTGTAACGCAAGCGTTGAACACGGATATGGATGGTACGCCAGTGCAATACGCTATCAGCCGTTTTTCGGCTGACAGCGTTGAGTTCACCATCGACAACTGAAACAGGCTTTGCCTATTCCGGCAAGGCCAGACCAAGGACGTCCAGCATGGAGTAAAGCCCCGGCTTCTTGTCGCGACCCCAGACAGCAGCGGCAATCGCACCGCGCGCAAAAATGCCTCTGTCGCCTGCGTAGTGGGAGAGCTCGACGCGTTCACCTTCGCCGGCGAAGATCACCGAATGTTCACCGATCACCGAGCCACCGCGCAACGTCGCAAAACCGATGGTTCCAGCCTCCCGTGCGCCCGTATGTCCGTCACGTACGCGTACGGATGATGTTGCCAGATCGATCCTGCGCCCTGACGCTGCCGCTTCGCCTAGCAGCAAAGCGGTGCCGGAAGGAGCATCGACCTTGTGCTTGTGATGCATTTCCAGAATTTCGATATCCCAGTTCCGCGCGTCCAGTGCGCGTGCCGCCTGTGCCGTCAGAACGCTGAGCAGATTGACGCCAAGGCTCATGTTGCCGGATTTGACGATCCGCGCATGGCGCGATGCGGCCTTGAACTTTTCCTCGTCTTCCAGGGAGCAGCCGGTGGTGCCGATAACGTGGACGATGCGTGCTTGCGCGGCAAGGCCTGCATAGGTCACGCTGGTTGCAGGGGAGGTGAAGTCAATTACGCCTTCCGCATGCAGAAATGCTTCGAGTGGATCGCTGGTGATTGCGACACCGATCGGCCCAAGGCCAGCGACTTCGCCGGCATCGCGACCGACAAAGGCAGATCCCTCACGGCTGACGGCGGCATGTAGCTGTACACCTGGCGTCTCATGGATGAGGCGGATAAGGGCCTGTCCCATGCGGCCGGCTGCGCCAACCACCACCAGTTTCATATCGTTGCCACTCATGCTCTCACTCATCCTGCTTTCGACAGACCGCAGCCTGCCCATATCTGCCTTGTTTGGCGGCGGAAGGTAAAGATCATCCGCCCGCTTCGCAAGCTATCAGGCTTTCCAGCGGCGCCCATCAAGCGAGAGGCCGAAATCCGATGGTGTTCTGGCGTAGTTTGCAAGGCCGGAAAGGGCTGCCTGCGGATGCGTCACGACATAGGTCGGAATGCTGCGCATCAGGGCCTTGTGCGGCGCCTTGTCTTCAAATGCGGCTCTGAATTCCGGGCTCTTGAGCGCTGGAATGATCTTTTGCGAGATGCCGCCGGCCAGATAAACTCCGCCCTTCGCCATGAATATCAGCGCGATGTCACCTGCGACACGTCCGAGATAGGTGCTGAACAATGACAGTGTTTCCTGCGCCTGGGCATTGCTGTTCGCAAGACCCTCGGAGGTGATATCGGCAGGATCGGAAAATATCGGCTCGATGCCGTCAGCAGCGCAAACGGCGCGGTACAGGTTGACCAGTCCTCGTCCACACAGGATCTGCTCTCCCGCGACGCGTCCTTCGATGGTTTCGATATGCGGAAAAACGGCGTAATCGCGCTCCGTTCTCGGGCCGATGTCGATATGACCGCCTTCGCCCGGAACAGGAAACCACATGTGCCGCGCGTAAACGAGGCCTGCGACGCCAAGACCGGTACCAGGTCCCAGCACGACGCGGGACGCCAGCGCGTCCTTGCCCTGAGGGCCGATCAGCTCGCGGTTGTCGTCATCGAGAGCGGCAATGGCCAGCGCCTGCGCTTCGAAATCGTTGATGACGATCACATCCTTCAGGCCGAGATTGGCAAGCATATCCTTGGGTTTGACGACCCAGTGGCAATTGGTCAGCGGAATTTCATCGCCTTCGATCGGGCCCGCGATAGCGAGAATGGTCGAAACCGGCTGGATGGACGTCTTGTCGAGAACAGCCTGCTGTATGGCGTCGTCGATGGTCGGAAACTCGGCTGTTTTGACCGTCGTGAAATGCACGGGTTCGGCAAAGGAATCGATCAGGATCGAAAAGCGGGCATTGGTGCCGCCGATGTCGCCAATAAGGATAGGAAAAGAAAGATATTCGGTATCGGACGTCTTGGGCATTACCTGTTCCACTTTTGGTGCGAGCATCAGTCGGCGAGGTTGAAGTCGATCAGCTTTTCCGCTGTGGCACGATTAAGCGCCATGGGAATGTCGTAGACCGTAGCGAGGCGGGTCAGTGCTTTCACATCCACATCGTGTGGCATGGGGGTCAATGGATCGGTGAAAAAGATCAGCATGTCCACCTCTCCCGTCGCGATCATTGCACCGATCTGCTGATCACCGCCGAGCGGTCCGCTTTTCAGACGGATGACGTTCAGATCCGGACACGCCTCCTGAACCCGGCCGCCTGTCGTGCCCGTTGCTACGATCCTGAACTTGGAGAGCGCTTTCTGATGCCGGCGGGCGAAATCCGCCATATCATCCTTCTTCTCGTCGTGGGCGATGAGCGCGATACAGCGTTCTTCAGCCATGGGCAGCATCTCTCCAATGAATAATTAAATCGATTTGAAGCCTTCTATAGCAGCTTGCCGCCATTTGAAAAGCGGCGCTTTTCAATGCCGCATTTCTGTTTCAGTTCAATGTCGGACGCTGGAGCGGAAGAGGAATATCCGCAGGAGGTGAAACGGGCGGCGCCGCCTGAATGACAGATTCCACACTTGGCTGACTGGAGGCCTGCGCTGGTGCGTAGGCCTGGGCAGACATGGCGTCTGCGTTGCGGGCGGGCGCTGAAGCAACGGCTGCACATGCGGCCGGCAGATCTGACACCATAACCTGGCGCGGTTTTACCGGCTTGGCATTGGGGTCCTTTTTCGGCGGTGCCCAGGGCTCCTTGGTGAACCACCATGCGAGCGACTTGTCGCAGCCATCTCCCTTGCCGACGGGCGCCTGCGGTTTGCAGTTTGCGGCGCCGGGCGGGCATTCAAGCCGGACATGGAAATGTTCGTCGTGGCCGTAGATCGGGCGGATTTTGCCGAGGAACGTGCGATCGCCGGTCCATGTCTGACAAAGTTTCTGCTTGATGGCAGGGTTGACGAACACCCGCTCCACTTGCGGATAGCTGGCCGCCATCATCACCAGACGAGCATTAAGCGGCGACCATTTACGGTCATCGACCGTCAGGAATCTGCTTTTGTCGAGCATGGAAATGAACGGCACGGTTTCGCGCTCCTGCGCGCTCATGCGATGGTCGGGCATTGGCCTCCACCACACATCGACATCGAGGCCAATCTGATGGGATGCGTGTCCGGAAAGCATAGGCCCGCCACGTGGCTGGGAGATGTCGCCAAGCAGGAGGCCCGGCCAGCCAATCTTTTGTGCGTCCTGCGAAAACTGCTCAAGGAAGGAGATCAGTTGCGGCTGTCCCCAGCGGCGATTGCGGGAAAGCCGCATGGCCTGCCAGCCAGGGCCGTCCGTTGGCATGGCGATCGCGCCGGACTGGCAGCCTTTTGCATAAGACCCGATGGGTTGCGAAACGGTGGCAGACGGAAGGGCGAGGTGGCCAAAAACTTCTTTGGCAGGACGGTCCTCTGCGGATGCCGTTGCCACCTGTAGGCCGGAAAGCACCGAAATGGCCAACAAAGCCCCTCTAAAAACCCGCAATGATCCCGCCGTCATATGGTCGCCGCCTGCTCCGCCCGAATGATTCTCTTGTCCCAAGATTAAACTGGATCGGGATTTTGTTGAAACCATGTTTGCCGGCAACCTGAGATATTGCTTCGATAAAGAGCTTGTGAGCCACGGCACCTGTTTTTTGACATTGTTTGTTTTATGCTCTGCACAATAGACACGAAAAACAGGGGCTTTCCCGTATGGTATTGGCACAACTGAAATCCCGCTTTGTTATCGCGCTGACCGCATCTGCGTTGTTAATGCCGGCTTTCGCCTCCGCGCAGGACGAGCAGGGCTGGCGAAAGGGGATTTCGACGGTTGGTGACCTGAAACATACTGGTGATTTTTCGCACTTCGATTACGTCAATCCAAATGCTCCAAAGGGTGGAACGCTGCAGCTTTCGGCAGAAGGCAGCTTCGATACGCTCAATCCGCTTCTGGCGCGCGGTGAGGTGGGCGAGGGGTTGGGCCTTGTCTACGAGACGTTGATGACGTCGGCATTGGACGAAATTTCCTCCATGTACGGCCTGCTCGCCGAGTCTTTGAAATATCCTGACGATTTCAGTTCGGTGACATTTCGCCTGCGCGCCGAAGCGACGTGGTCTGACGGCAAGCCCGTGACCCCTGAGGATGTCGTTTTCAGTTTCGAACAGGCCAAAAAATCCAATCCGCAAATGGAGTTTTATTATCGCCACGTCGTCAGCGCCGAGAAAACGGCGGAGCGCGAGGTCACGTTCAAGTTCGATGAGCCGAACAACCGCGAACTGCCGCAGATCGTCGGTCAGCTTCTGATCGTTCCCAAACATTGGTGGGCGGCCAATGGCACGGACGGAAAACCTCGCGACATCACCAAGACGACACTTGAAGTGCCGATGGGGTCTGGACCGTATCGCGTGGCTGCAGTGACACCCGGCTCCACGATCCGTTACGAGCGTCGCGACGATTATTGGGGCAAGGACGTCAACGTGAACGTCGGGCAGAACAATTTCGGCTCGATCGTCTACAGCTATTTTGCCGACCGCGACGTGATGTTTGAGGCCTTTCGCTCCGGCAATACCGATTACTGGTGGGAGAACTCAGCCCGGCGATGGGCAACGGCCTATAACTTTCCTGCGGTCAACGACGGTCGCATCAAGCGCGAGGAGCTTGAAAACGAGATGCGAAAGGTCGGCGTTATGGTCGGCTTCATCTTCAACACCCGCCGCGACAAGTTTGCCGACCCGCGTGTTCGCGAGGCGCTCAACTATGCCTTCGATTTCGAGGAGCTGAAGCGCACGATCTTTTATGGCTCTTATGACCGTGTCGACAGCTACTTCTTCCGCACGGAGCTTGCATCCTCCGGCCTGCCGCAAGGGCGTGAACTGGAAATACTGAATGAGGTCAAAGACCTCGTTCCGCCGCGTGTTTTCACGGAGCCCTATAGCAATCCGGTCAATGGCGATCCGGCAAAACTGCGCGACAACCTTCGAAAAGCCGTCGCCATGCTGAAGGAGGCGGGTTACGAGCTGAAGGGCAACAGGATGGTCAACACCAAGACCGGCCAGCCCTTGAGCTTCGAAATCATGCTGGGAGGGCCGACGATCGAGCCGGTGGCGCTGTCGTTTTCGCAAAATCTCAAGAAGATCGGCATCGATGCGACGGTTCGAAGCGTCGAGCAGTCGCAGTTCACCAATCGGTGGCGCTCGCGCGATTTTGACGTGATGTACAATGCCTGGGGAGAATCGATGAACCCCGGCAATGAGCAGGCGGAATATTGGGGTTCGGATGCTGCCAAACGCGAAGGTTCGCAAAATTACAGCGGCATCAGCGATCCGGGCATTGATGCCCTCATCAAGAAAGTCATCTTCTCCAAGGACCGTGACGATCTGGTCGCCGCCGTCCACGCATTGGATCGTGTTCTGTTGGCGCATCACATCGTTGTGCCGAGTTACAGCTCCAAATCCTCGCGCATCGCGTATTGGGGACGATTGGCGCATCCTGAAAACCTGCCCGAATATTCACTGGGCATGCCGACCGTCTGGTGGTCGGCCGAAGCTGGAAAATGATAATGAATCGGCTGCGAAAGGTGTGAGCCACCTTCGCGATGACCGAAGCGAAAACACGAGGCTGGAACTGTGAACCGGCCTTCGTTTTTCCTCTGCAACGCCAGAAGCCTTGCTTTCGCTTCGAAGGCTTGATTCACATAGACTGATACGAATCGTTCAGGGCGCGATGAGCGCCTTCAGGAAAGGACCCGGTTTGACAGAAGCGAAAACCGCTGGCGCATTGGCCCGAGGCAGGGACTGATGGGAGCATATATTCTCAGACGTCTGGCTCTCATGATCCCGACCATGATCGGCATTATGGGCATTTCGTTTCTTGTCATCCAATTCGCGCCGGGCGGCCCGGTCGAACAGGTTGTCGCGCAATTGACGGGACAGGGCGACAGTGCGTCCGATCGTCTTTCCGGCGGCGGCGATCTTATCGGCCAGTCAGGCGGTTTCGACGAAAGCGGCTCGAAATATCGTGGTGCGCAGGGCCTTGATCCGGACTTGATCGCCAAACTGGAAAAGCAGTTCGGTTTCGACACACCGCCACTCACACGTTTCTTCGACATGATGTGGAACTACATCCGCTTCGATTTTGGCGACAGCTTCTTCCGCAACTCTTCGGTGATCGATCTCATCATCGACAAGCTGCCAGTCTCAATGTCGCTCGGTTTCTGGATTCTGATCATCTCCTACATGATTTCGATCCCGCTCGGCATCAAGAAGGCCGTTTCTGATGGATCGACTTTTGACGTCTGGACCTCCGGTGTCATCATCATCGGTTATGCCGTGCCGAGCTTCCTGTTTGGTATTCTCCTGATCGTTCTTTTTGCCGGCGGATCATTCTTCGACTGGTTCCCGCTACGTGGCCTGGTGTCGGATAACTTTGACCAATTGAACTGGTGGCAGAAGATCATCGACTACTTCTGGCATCTGACCTTGCCGTTGATCGCGCTGTCGCTTTCGGCTTTCGCAACGACGACGCTTTTGACGAAGAACTCCTTCATCGACGAGATCAAGAAGCAATATGTGGTGACAGCCCGCGCCAAGGGGCTCTCTGAGCGCAAAGTGCTTTACGGTCACGTGTTCCGCAACGCCATGCTGATCGTCATCGCCGGTTTTCCAGGCGCGTTTATTTCCGCGTTTTTTACGGGTTCGCTGCTCATCGAGAACATCTTCTCGCTGGATGGTCTTGGTCGCCTCGGCTACCTCTCGGTCGTCAACCGCGACTATCCGATTGTTTTCGGCACGCTCTACATCTTCTCCCTGATGGGACTTGTGGTCGGTCTCATCTCCGACCTCATCTATACCTGGATCGATCCGCGCATCGACTTTGAGCGGAGAGACGTGTGATGACAATCGCAGCCCCCACCACGGCAGATGTTGTCGTGCCACCGAAGCGCCCATGGTTTTCGCCGACCAGCAAACGACGTTGGCAGAATTTCAAGGCCAACCGCCGTGGCTACTGGTCATTCTGGCTGTTCCTCATTCTGTTTTTCCTCAGTTTGTCTGCGGAATTTATCGCAAACGACAAGCCGGTCCTCGCCTCCTACAAGGGCGAGCTTCTGATGCCTGTGCTCGTTGATTATCCAGAGGAAAAATTCGGCGGTTTCCTGGCGCAGACCGACTACAAGTCGTCCTTTATTCAGGATGAAATCAACGCCAATGGGTGGATGATCTGGCCGCCGATCCGTTATTCCTACCAGACGGTCAATTCGAATATTCCGCATTCGGCGCCGACGCCGCCCTTCTGGTTGATGGACAGACAGCAGCGTTGCTCGGCTTATCCGCAAGGGGACGCCGACCCCAACTGCACGGTCGGAAATCTCAACTGGCTCGGCACTGACAACCAGGCTCGCGACGTCACGGCGCGGATGATCTACGGTTTCCGTATTTCGGTGCTGTTCGGTCTGGCTTTGACCATTGCCTCGGCGATCGTCGGCGTGACGGCAGGCGCCGTGCAGGGCTATTTCGGCGGCTGGACCGACCTGTTGATGCAGCGCTTCATCGAAATCTGGTCGTCCATGCCGGTTCTCTACATCCTGCTGATAATCGCGGCGATTTTGCCACCCGGTTTCTTCGTTCTCCTTGGCATCATGCTGCTGTTCTCATGGGTTGGGTTCGTCGGCATTGTGCGTGCCGAGTTTCTGCGCGCCCGCAATTTCGAATATGTTCGTGCCGCCCGTGCGCTCGGTGTCGGCAACTGGACAATCATGTTCCGGCACCTGCTGCCCAACGCCATGGTCGCGACGCTGACCTTCCTGCCCTTCATCCTGTCCGGTTCGATCACAACGCTGACCTCGCTCGATTTCCTTGGTTTCGGCATGCCGCCTGGCTCGCCTTCTCTTGGTGAGATGATCGCGCAGGGCAAGAATAACCTTCAGGCGCCCTGGCTCGGTCTGACCGCTTTCTTCACGATGTCGATCATGCTGTCGCTGCTGATCTTCGTTGGCGAGGCCGTGCGCGACGCCTTCGATCCGCGCAAGACGTTCCGGTGATCGCCATGACGGAAACCATGAAACAACCTCTTCTTTCGGTTCAAGATCTGTCGGTCGCCTTTCACCAGGGTGGTGCAACGAGCCTCGCCGTCGACCATGTATCCTTCGACATCATGCCGGGCGAGGTCGTGGCGCTCGTCGGTGAATCCGGCTCCGGAAAATCGGTGACGGCAAATTCTGTCCTGAAACTGTTGCCTTATCCGGCCGCAAGCCACCCGTCTGGCAAGATCCTCTTCGATGGCAAGGACATGTTGAGCCTGCCGGAAAAGATGTTGCGCCGCGTTCGCGGCAACGACATCACGATGATCTTTCAGGAGCCGATGACATCGCTCAATCCGCTTCACACCATCGAGCAGCAGATCGGCGAAATTCTCGAACTGCACCAGGCGATTACCGGCGCTGAAGCCAGGAAGCGCACTCTGGAGCTTCTGCTCCAGGTCGGTATTCGCGAACCGGAAAAACGTCTTAAAGCCTATCCGCACGAGCTTTCAGGCGGCCAGCGCCAGCGCGTCATGATTGCCATGGCGCTTGCCAACAGACCGAAGCTGTTGATCGCAGATGAGCCGACGACGGCGCTCGATGTCACGGTTCAGGCACAGATCCTTGAGCTGTTGAGTGATCTCAAGACGCAGCACGGCATGTCCATGCTGTTCATCACCCACGATCTTGGCATTGTCCGGAAATTCGCGGATCGGGTCTGCGTGATGACCAAGGGCAAGATCGTGGAAACAGGCACGGTCGAGCAGGTCTTTACCCGTCCGCAGCACGATTATACGCGCCACCTTCTGGCTGCAGAGCCCAAAGGCGAGCCGCCGCCGGCTGACGACAGAAAACCCGTCGTTATGCAGGGCGACGATATCAAGGTCTGGTTCCCGATCAAGGCGGGTTTGATGCGCCGCGTGGTGGATCACGTGAAGGCTGTTGACGGGATAGACATTACGCTTCGTGCGGGGCAGACCGTCGGCGTTGTCGGTGAGTCCGGTTCGGGCAAGACGACGCTTGGCCTCGCCCTATCGCGGCTGATCGCTTCGGAAGGGCGCATCAGCTTCATCGGGCAGTCGATCGACAGCTATTCCTACAAGATGATGAAGCCGCTGAGAAACCGGCTTCAGGTCGTGTTTCAGGACCCCTACGGTTCGCTCAGCCCTCGCATGTCGGTCGGTGAGATCATTGAGGAAGGGCTGAAAGTTCATGAGCGATCGCTTTCAGCCGATGAGCGGGACATGCTTGTCGCAAAGGCGCTGGAAGAAGTGGGGCTCGATCCCGCCACGCGTTGGCGTTACCCGCATGAATTTTCCGGTGGCCAGCGCCAGCGTATCGCCATTGCCCGTGCCATGGTCCTGAAGCCGCGCTTTGTGATGCTGGATGAACCGACCTCGGCGCTCGACATGAGTGTGCAGGCTCAGGTGGTCGATCTTCTTCGCGACCTGCAGGCCCGTCACGATCTCGCTTATCTCTTCATCAGCCATGACCTTAAAGTCGTGAAGGCGCTTGCCAACGATTTGATCGTCATGCGGCATGGCAAGGTGGTGGAGAGCGGTCCCGCCGCCGACATTTTCGCCTCGCCGCAGGAAGACTATACCAAGGCTTTGCTGGCAGCGGCGTTCAACATCGAGGCGATGGAAACCCGGGCGATCGGCCAATAGCAACACAGGGCTACGGAACTGAAACGTTTGGACGCGCGTTGGTGCGCCCAAACCATAGACGTTCACTGCGATAATTTTCCCATTGCTTTGCTGAGGTTGCCGACCCATCTTGCAGATGTGCCCACTGGGCTGTGCGGTGTGAATGGGTGGTTGGAATGGCAGTGGATGTGGTTGTTCTGGGAGCCGGAATTATTGGGGTTTCGGTGGCTTTGCAACTGTCGCGTAGAGGCAAATCGGTTGTGTTGCTCGACCGGAGAGGGCCGGGTGAAGAAACATCGTTTGGCAATGCGGGCCTCATTCAGCGCGAAGGGGTTGAACCCTATGGTTTTCCGCAGGACGTCGGACTTCTTCTGAAGTATTCGTTGAACAACCGTATCGATGCCCATTATCACCTGCGCGCCTTGCCGAAGATTGCCCCCTTCCTTGGACGCTACTGGTTTCATTCCACTCCTGCTCGTCATGCCGCGATCTCGCGCGCTTATGCGCCCCTCATCGAACATTCGGTGTCTGAACACAAAATCCTGATTGAGGAAGCGAATGCTGACGACCTGATCGTCAAGAACGGCTGGATGGAAGCTTACCGCACAGCTCAAAAGCGCGATGCGGATTACGGCAGCGCCGAGCGCTTGGCCCGGGACTATGGGATTTCCTACACGACACTGAGCGCGGCGGAACTGGCAGAGGCCGAGCCGGATCTCCGTCGCGATTTCGTCGGCGGACTGAAGTGGAACGATCCGTGGTCGGTTCGCGATCCGCATGCGTTGACGCTTGCCTATGTCAGACTGTTTGAGAGTCTGGGCGGGACGGTCATGCGCGGCGATGCATCGACGTTGAGCCAGACCGCTAAAGGCTGGACGGTACGCACCGATACCGGGGCGATTGAGGCTGAACATGCTGTTGTTGCTCTAGGTCCATGGGCGGATACGGTGACGGAACGGCTTGGGTACCGGTTTTCACTTGGCGTCAAGCGTGGATATCACATGCACTATGCGCCGCAGCCGGGAACGAGACTCAACAACTGGTTGATCGACGCCGAACGGGGTTACTTTCTGGCGCCCATGCGAAAGGGTATCCGCCTGACGACGGGTGCCGAGTTTGCTGAACGTGATGCACCGAAATCACCGGTTCAGATCGAGAGAGCGGAACGGATTGCCCGTACCGCCTTTCCGCTTGGCGGACGGCTGGATGCGGAGCCATGGATGGGCTCACGACCCTGCACACCGGATATGATGCCGATCATCGGCAGGGCGCCACGGCACAACACGCTCTGGTTTGCCTTTGGTCACGCCCATCACGGATTGACGCTTGGGCCGATCACCGGTCGGGTTCTGGCTGAAACCATTCTTGGCGAGACACCGGTCATTCCCATCGATGCCTATCGCCCGGGCAGGTTCAATCCCTGAGAGCACTCTGTCAGGAATTCTCTGGCCTTTCGGCGTTCGGCCACGTACCATGCCTTTCATAAAGGGGAAAAGGCGCGTGGTCGTCGCGTCAAAAAGGGGCGAACGTCATCATGACGGCGAGATTTCTCATCTATCAGCAGCAGGACGATTTTCTTTAGCGCATCATATGGCGCGAACCGAAATGGAAAACAGCCTGCTGGTGCATGATGGATGATATTGAAAACGCAAAGAAATTTTTCGCTGACAATCCCGATATCGAAATACTTGAAGCGTTCGTCATAGATGCGAACGGTGTGCCGCGCGGCAAATGGATACCGCGTGAACGCGCCATCGACGTTCTTGAAAAAGGTATGGCAATACCCCGCTCCGTTTATGCCCTGGATATCTGGGGTCGCGATGTGCATGCGGCAGGTTTGGCGGAGGGAACAGGCGATCCGGACGGCTTCTGCTTTCCTGTTCCCGGTACTCTTTCACGTGTAAGCTGGCTTGGGCGACCAACGGCGCAGGTTCTTCTCGCGATGAGAAACCCGGATGGATCAGGCTTTTATGGCGATCCTCGTCATGTGTTGTCGCAGGTCCTAGAGGGATACCGCAAAGCCGGCCTCACACCGGTCGTTGCAACCGAACTGGAATTTTACCTCATCGATCCGGTCCGGTCTGCACTCGATCCTGTTCGTCCACCGAACAGTCGCGAAGGCCGTTGGCATACGGGTCAGACGCAGGTGCTGTCGATTTCCGAATTGCAGGATTTCGAAGACGTCTTCCACGATATTGCCACCGCATGCCGGGCACAGGGCGTTCTTGCGGACACGACGCTGCGGGAAAATGGTCCTGGCCAGTATGAGATCAATCTCAACCATGTGCCGGATGCGTTGCAGGCGGCAGACTTCGCAGTCTTTCTGAAGCGCATCGTCAAGGGGGTGGCGCGCAAGCATGATCTCGATGCGACCTTCATGGCCAAGCCCTATGGCATGCAGGCCGGAAACGGCATGCACGTTCACTTCTCGGTTCTCGATAAGAGCGGCAACAACATATATGGCGGTGAAAACGGACCGTCGGACGCGTTGATGCACTCTGTTGGCGGTCTTCTGGAGAACATGGGGGAAAGCATGGCGATCTTTGCGCCCCATGCAAACTCCTACCGTCGACTGACGCCCAGTGAACACGCCCCGACCTACGCATCCTGGGGTTTCGACAACCGCTCGGCTGCGGTGCGCGTCATTACAGCCAGTCGGGCGGCAACACGCATCGAGCACCGCGTCGCGGGCGCGGACACCAATCCCTATCTCGTTCTGGCAATGATCCTCAGTGCGGCACTGGCTGGCATGAAGGAGAAACGTCAGCCGGGTGGCGCGATTTCCGGTGACAGCCATGCCATCAATCATGAGCCCCTGCCGACAAACTGGGATTATGCGCTGCAGCGTTTTACGCGTTCGAGTTTTGCTTATGCGACGCTTGGCCAGAAGTACCGCACGCTCTTCTCCGCCTGCAAGCAGCAGGAGCTATCCGAGTTTTCCTTGCGTGTAACCGACGTCGAATATGACGCCTATATCAGGACGGTGTGAGAGATGGCAGAGGTCACCCCAATTCCCAATCCCGGTCATACGTTGTCCTGGTATGCGGCCTCAGCCAACGTGAAATCCGTGCGTCCTTCATTGGAAGGGTATCTGGATGCCGATGTCTGCATCATTGGCGGTGGTTTCACTGGTATCTCCGCGGCGCTGGAACTCAGTGAGCGCGGGTATTCCGTGGTTGTGCTGGAAGGCGTGCGGGTCGGTTTCGGCGCCTCGGGTCGCAATGGTGGTCAGATCGTCAACGGCTATAGCCGTGATCTTGAAACCATCGCCGGACGCTACGGTCGCGAAAAGGCTGTGAAGCTCGGAGCGATGTCGCTTGAAGGTGGCGCCATCATCCGTGAGCGCGTCAAGAAATATGCGATTGATTGCGATCTTGTCGATGGAGGTTTCTTCGCGGCCTTCACGCCCAAGCAGGTCCGCGAGATGGAAGCCCATAAGGCGCATTGGGAAAAACACGGACACGGTGGCCTGGAAATGGTGTCCAAGGCTGATGTCGGCAAATACGTGGAGACGGACCGTTATGCGGGCGGAATGATTGATCGCTTTGGCGGTCACATTCATCCGCTCAATCTGGTGCAGGGAGAGGCTGCCGCTGCCGAAAGCCTCGGCGCACGGATCTTCGAAAATTCGCGGGTTATTTCAGTCGAAGAGGGTGAGAGCCCCGTTGTTCGCACCGCGACTGGCAGCGTCAAGGTGAAATACGTGCTTGTGTGCGGCAATGCCTATCTTGGCACGCTTCTGCCGGAGATCGGGGATCGTATGATGCCCGTCTCAAGCCAGGTCATGGCAACCGAGCCGCTCGATCCGCAGTTGATTGAAAGCCTTTTGCCGGCAAATTATTGCGTCGAAGATGCCAACTACATTCTCGATTATTATCGCCGCACGTCCGATAATCGTCTGCTCTATGGCGGCGGCATCGGTTATGGTGGAAGCGATCCGGCTGACCTGACCGGTGTTATCAGGCCCAACATGCTGAAGACCTTCCCGCAACTGGCGAAGACGAAAATCGATTTTGCCTGGAGCGGCAATTTCGCGCTGACGCTGACGCGCATCCCGCATATGGGCAAGCTTTCCGACAGCGTCTATTTCTCGCACGGCGACAGTGGTCACGGCGTCACGACCACGCATTTGCTCGGTAAAATCCTCGGCGAGGCCGTTGCAGGCCACGCCGAACGTTTTGATGTGTGGAGTTCCTTGCCGAATTATCCGTTTCCTGGCGGAAAGACATTCCGCGTACCGCTCACTGTGCTCGGGGCCTGGTGGTACGGTCTCAGAGACAAGCTTGGGCTTTAGAAACGAATGTCCTTCAGGCCGGAAAAGGCGTTTTCCACGATCTCGTCCGGTGTTGCATCAATGCTGACTGTGACCACCCCGGGCTCGCCTGTCGGAACTTCCAGGGTTGCAAGCTGGGTCTGCAGCAGTGAAAGCGGCATGAAATGTCCCTTGCGCTCGCCCATGCGGCGGCTTAGCAACTCGAGGCTGCCGTCGAGATAGACGAAAGCGAGCTTGCCGTCGCAGGCTTCCCGAAGCCGGTCGCGATAGATCTTTTTCAGCGCCGAGCAAGAGACGACGATACCGGCGCCTTCATAACCTTTGCGCAGTTCCACACCGATGAGATCGAGCCAGGGCCAGCGATCTTCATCGGTCAGAGGTGTGCCGGCAGACATCTTGTCGACGTTCGATTTCGGATGCAGCTTGTCACCTTCTATGAAAGCGATGCCCAGTTTTTCGGCCAGTGCCTCTCCGACTGTGGACTTGCCGCAGCCGCTCACTCCCATCACAACGATTGCCTGTGTCACCCGAACCTCGAATTTCCTGTTTTCGATGGCCAAGCCCTTAGAGCATTTCTCGTTCGAGGGAAACGGTTCTGTTGGATCAGGACAAGCAAACGCACTGCGGGATCAGGAAAATCGGAGAGGCTGATCTCACTGATATCGAGCTTTTCTAGATGCGGTTTTCTCCAGTGCGGAGAAGCCGGCATGGATCAGGATTGCCAGCGCCGCGACGATCAATCCGCCCTGAAGGATGAAGGCCAGATTGTTGGATTGTAGCCCGGCAATGATGACTTCGCCAAGTGTCCGTGCAGCAACGGTCGAGCCGATGGTTGCGGTTGATAGGCTGATGACGGCCGAAAGTCTGATCCCCGCAAGGATGGCCGGAAGCGCGAGCGGCAACTCCACTTTGACGAGCCGTTGCCAGCCCGTCATGCCGCTGCCTTTGGCGGCATCCATGACTGCTGGCGGGAGTACGGTCAGCCCGGTCAACGTATTTTCGAAAACCGGAAGTAGGGCATATAGGAAAAGCGCGATGAGGGTCGGCTTCTCGCCGAAGCCGATCATCGGTACGGCAAGCGCCAGGACGGCGACAGGCGGAAAGGTCTGGCCAACATTGACGATGCTGCGCGAGAGCGGCAGAAATGCTGCACCAAACGGCCGTGTAACGATGATGGCGAGTGTCACAGCGATCAACGTTGCGAGCGCGGTAGCCATAGCGACGATCTCCAGATGCGAGAAGGTCAACGACAAGAGGCTGGCCTGCACATAGATCGGTGGCGCATTGGGCTGGACGAGTGGCTGAAACAGAGGTGCGAAAAGCTGCGGTGATGCCAGGAAGACGACAAGCATCACGACAAGTAGTCCATTGATGATAAATTCGCCGACCCTGTTCATGGAGCTCCAGTGGCGCGCTGGAGGAGAACGTCACGGCGCACGCGACCGAGCGCTCTACCATCATCGTCAAGCACCGGCAGGGCATCCAGTCCCGCCCACAACATGGCGGAAAGTGCGTCGCGTTGATTGGCGTGAGCGCTCAAGGGGTGCCCTTCTGCATGGCCTGGCTCGATGATATCGGAAACAGGCAGGACGGAAAGCAGCTTCAGGGATCGCTCGTTTTCGCCGATCATCGTCCGAACGAAATCCGTTGCGGGCTCGAGAACCAGTTCGGCGGGTGACCCTCTCTGCACGATATGGCCCTTGTCCATCACGACGATCTGCTGGGCCAGCCGGAATGCTTCGTCCATGTCATGCGTGACAAGTACAATCGTCACGCCGAGTTTTTTCTGAATCTCAAGAAGATCCATCTGCGCCTTGGCACGGATGACCGGATCGAGCGCACCGAAAGGTTCATCCATCAGTAGAATGTTCGGTTCAGCGGCAAGTGCGCGGGCGACACCGACACGCTGCTGCTGCCCACCTGACAGTTCATGTGGAAATCGGGTGGCATAGAGCGAGGGCTCGAGCTGGAAAAGCTGCATAAGCTCTTCGATTTTGGCATCGATCCGCTTTTTATCCCATCCGATCAATTCAGGGACGGTTGCGATGTTCTGAGCGACCGTGCGGTGTGGAAACAGACCGTGTCCCTGGATGGCATATCCGATCTGCCGGCGAAGCTTGAAACCCGGTATGCCGGCAACATCGTTTCCATCAATGCGGATAGTCCCGGAACTTGGCTCCACCAGTCTGTTGATCATTCGCAGCAGCGTGGTTTTGCCAGACCCCGACGTGCCGACGATGACTGTCACGGTACGTGGAGCAACGACCAACGATACATCGTCGACCACGGCAGCACCGCCATATCGTTTGGTGATGTTTTCGATCTCGATCATGCTTCACGCTTTCTGCTTGCACTGAAGAGATTGCTGTCGATGAGCGCATCGAGCACGATGGCCGTTGTCAGCCCAAGCAGGACTGTGGGAATTGTCCCGAGCAGCACCAGATCCATCGCAGTCTGGCCGATTCCCTGAAAGACGAAAACGCCAAAGCCGCCGCCGCCGATCAGGGCAGCGATTGTTGCGAGCCCAATGTTTTGAACCAGCACGATGCGGATGCCTGTCAGGATCACGGGGAAGGCGAGGGGAAATTCGATGCGGAGCAGTCGCTGCAGGGTCGTCATGCCAAGCCCGCGCGCGGCCTCCTGCACAGCCTGCGACACGCCCGCGAGGCCAACAACGGTGTTGGAGACCACCGGCAAGAGCGAATAGAGAAACAAGGCCACGAAGGCAGGCGCCATGCCGATACCGCGAATCCCCATCGCTGAAGCACCTGGAACGTTGGCGGCGACCCAACCGAGCGGTGCGATAAGAATACCGAAGAGAGCAATGGAAGGAATGGTCTGGACAATGTTGAGCCCGTTCAGCACGGCCGGTCGCAGCCGATCGACTTTGGCACAGAGGATGCCGATGGGAATTCCGATGAGGGTGGCAGCAAACAGTGATCCCAAGGCAAGCTCCACATGTCTGATCGCCTCACTCCAGAATATGTCGGCACGGTTGGCATATTCCTTGAGAATGGAAAGATCATCCCAAAGACCGCTCGCTAGCACGCTTGTAAGAACGGCGAGTGCACCTCCGAGCATAACGACCCGCAACAGTGGTTTCGGTTGCAGGCGCGCGACCGCGTCGGTGGCGAGGAGCAGGAAAGCCGTCAAAAGAAGCCAGAAGCCGCTGGCTGGTGAAACGCGAGCGTAGCTATTGTTATCGGGTGTGAGGGTTGTCGCCGCTAGACCCGCGACGATAGCAACGGCGACGAGGCCGATGAGAGACACTGCCAGTCTCAAAACTATAGGGCAGCGAAAGAAGGCAATGACGCCGGCAAACAGGGTGAAGATGAGAAACGTTGCCGCCACCCATGTTGGAAGAGATTCGAAAATCGTCTTCGTTTCGCCGGCAACAATGCGGTTTGCACGAAACGTCATGAAGGGTGAGAAGAGGACTGCATAGAAAAGGAGGCACGAGATCAGCACGCCGACTTTGTCAGGCCGTCTGGTCAAAGGCTACCTCCCTCTGCAGTCACTCACGTGATTTTATTTCACGAAGCCGTTTTTCGTGAGAAAATCGATTGCCACAGCTTTCGCCTGCTCACCGCCCACCTGCACGCGTCCATTCAATTCCTGCAATGTTGCCAGATCCAGTTTTTCGAACACAGGCTTCAGCAGTGCCTCGATATTCGGGTTCTTCTTCAGAACCTCTTCACGAATGATGGGGGCGGGTTGATAGACGGGCTGAACATGCTTGTCGTCTTCCAGCACAACAAGACCGGATGGTGCGATGCCGCCGTCTGTACCATACACCATCGCGGCGTTGGCGTTGTTGGTCTGGTTTGCAGCCGCCGCGATCGTGGCCGCCGTATCACCACCCGAAAGTGTGATGAGCTGCGCCGGTTTCATGGTGAAGCCATAGGTGGTCTGGAAGGCTGGTAGCGCTGCAGCCGAGTTGACGAATTCCGAAGAGGCGGCCAAAACCACCTCGCCGCCATCTGCAACATACTTGCCGAAATCCGACAGTGTTTTGAGGTTGTTCTTGTCGGCAACGTCCTTGCGGATAGCAATTGCCCAGGTGTTGTTGGCGGGCGATGGCGTCAGCCAGACGATCTTGTTTGCCTCGAGATCAAGCGTCTTGGCTTCCTGATAGGCTTTGGCTGCGTCCTTCCAAAGCGGATCATCGGCCTTCTCAAAAAAGAAGGCAGCGTTGCCGGTGTACTCCGGGTAGATATCGATCTCGCCAGCGGTGATCGCCTTGCGAACGACGGGCGTCGCGCCAAGTTGAATACGATCCGTCGTTTCTATGTTGTTCTGGTTCAAAACGGCCAGAATGATATTGCCCAACACACCGCCTTCAGTATCGATCTTGGAGGAAACGACGACCTGGGCCTGGGCAATGGAAGCATAAAGGGCGAAGGCGACTGCTGCGCCTGTCAGGGTCCTCAAGCAGCTCATGAAAAATTCCTCCGGTGATCGATCTGCAGACGCGCAAAAGCCGCCGATGTCGCCGGCTCAACGGTCAAGAACGGCCGAGGGGAAAAATGGTTGCAGAAATGCTTCGGATTTTTTGCGATCCAGACGTCGGAGAATGCGCGTCCGCGAGCCCGTCAAAGATCGCCTTTTTTGCGGGCATCCTTGCCCATCACCAGCGGCATCAAAACCGAAAGGAAGAGCAGCCGCAAGACGTGATGAGAGCCGACATAGGCAGTGTCTGCATGCATCATCACCGCCATTGCCGCCATGGTTTCGAGACCACCAGGGGAATAGGCAATCATCACTGCATTCAGCGGTACGCCTGTTATGTTGGAAATCATCCAGGCGATGACGCAAGCGATGAACATCACGGCGATCGTGACGACAAGGCCTGCGATGAACCCTTTGCGCACATCCATGAGTGACACATTGGAAAACCGCGTTCCGATAAGACAACCGATGAGAACGTAGACCGGAAGGCTCAACCAGTTTGGAACACCACCTTCTGTAAAGCCGGTGATGTGCGAACTGACGGAAACGGCAACACCGCCAAGAAGCAAGGCCGCTGGAAACCGCAAGCGCAGGAAGAGCAGACCCATCGCCAGAGAGGCGATAATCGTCAACCCCAATGTCACAAGGCCCATCGGTGGGTTGATGATTGGCGGTTCGGTGCTGACGAGGTTGAAATATTCGACGATCAGCGGCACCGACAACGTCAGCGCCAATACCCGCACGCTCTGTACGATGCTGACGGTAGCGAGATCGCTCTTGGTGTCGGCGCTGAGACTGATGATGTAACTGAGATGACCTGGGGAGGCGCCAAGCATTGCCGTGGTCCGGTCATAGCCGAAGCCGTAATGCAAAATCCAGTAGGCGACATAGAGCATGATGACGACGGCGACGAGCACCACCACAAAGCTGATGGGCCAGGTCTTTGCCGCGTCAATCACGGAAGGCGTAACGCTGGTTCCCATCGAGATGCCAACAACGACAAAACAGGCGTTGCGGATATAGGAGGGGATGCCGAGCTTCAAACCCGAAAGCCCCGACAGGGTCACGGCAACTGCTGGCCCTGACAGAAACGGTGCCGGTATGCCGAGCAGGCTGGCAAGAAATGCTCCAATGCTGCCGATGATGGCCGTCAGCAAAAATGTATGGAATTCCGGCTTGATTATCATTGCAACGCGAATGGAAATTGCTTGGGAAGCTCAATCCCACATGCGCCGTTTCGGCTTGCGACGTCAACACGTCGCGGGAAAAATAATGGACCTGGACAGGCGATCACATAAAGAAACCCGCAACGTGGCGTTGCGGGTTCCAAATAAGATCGTGTCTTGAACTTGACGAATTACGCTGCGGGAAGGGAAGCCGTGCGCGGCATTTCCGTGTCGAGGCCGAGCAGGAAGTTGATCTGCGGACGGGCCTTGACGAGATCGTCGATGGAATATTCGGTCAGGACGTCGAAGAAGGCGTTGAGTGCCTTGCGCAGCGCCGAGTTCAGGCCGCAGCTATCAACAAGTGGACACTCGACGGCGCCATCCTCGAAGCATTCCGCCATGGCGAAGCTGTCTTCTGTCACTTTGACAACGTCAAATAGGCTGATCTTGTCGGCAGGCTTGCCCAGTCTCACGCCACCATTGCGGCCACGGACGGTCTCAACCAGCCCGGCCTTGTTCAGCGGCTGAAGAATTTTGAAAAGGAACAGCTCCGACACGCCATAGGCTCTGGCGATTTCCGGAATGCGGCTCAGATGGCCTTCGTTTGCGGCGCAATACATCAACATGCGAACGGCATAGTTGGTCTGTTTGGTCAAGCGCATGCTGGTCTCCTAACTCTCAATGTGGAGTTATATAGTCTCTTTTTCAGTTTAGAACAATTCCAGAAACTGAAAAAATCTCATCTGTTCGGGATTTCGCGAACTGAATTGTTGACGGGTCCACAGATTCATGAACAGAAAACTCAAGAATCGGACTTTAATGGAGACGAACTCAATGGCAAGCATGAAATCCCGTTTTCCCGGTGCCGTTTTTGTGAGTCTTGCTGCGTTATCGATGGCGACGACAGCTTTTGCCGAAGGGGAGGTCAATGTTTACTCCTATCGCCAGCCAGAATTGATTCAGCCACTCCTCGACGCGTTCACGAAGGAAACGGGCATAGAGACGAATGTCCTTTTTCTCGATAAGGGGCTTGTTGAACGGATACAGGCTGAAGGAGTCAACTCGCCGGCGGACGTGCTTTTGACCGTTGATATTGCCCGGTTGGTCGAGGCCAAAGAGGGTGGCGTGACGCAACCGGTGTTGAATGATCCGGTCATTGAAAAGGATATCCCGGCGAACCTGCGCGATCCGCAGGGAGAGTGGTTCGGGCTGACGACACGTGGTCGTGTCGTCTATGCTTCGAAAGAGCGTGTTGCGCAAAAAGACATTACCTATGAAGAGCTTGCAGACCCGAAGTGGAAAGGCAAAATCTGTATCCGCGACGGCCAGCACTCCTACAATATCGCCTTGTTTGCCTCGATGATTGCCCATCATGGTGTCGAGTACACGCGAAACTGGCTCACGGGCCTGAAGAACAATCTGGCCCGCAAACCGGACGGAACGGATCGCACCCAGGCCAAGTCGATCTTTGCTGGTGAGTGCGATATTGCACTGGGCAACACCTATTACGTCGGGCTGATGCTGACCAATGACCGGGAACCGGAAGAAAAGGAATGGGCAGGTTCAGTGCGCGTCATGTTCCCCAATGCTGGTGATCGCGGCACGCATGTCAACATTTCCGGAATGTCGATGACGAAATACGCGCCCAACAAAGACAATGCATTGAAGTTGATGGAGTTTCTGGCCTCGCGTGAAGCCCAGGAAATCTACGCGCAGCAAGTCTTCGAGTATCCTGTTCTGCCCGGTGCCGAGCCTTCCGATGTCGTGAAGGGTTTCGGGCCAATCAATCCCGACAAGCTGTCGTTGACGGACATTGCCGCGCACCGCAAGGAGGCTTCCGAACTGGTGGATGAGGTGGGCTTCAACGAAGGGCCGGCGAACTGATGATTTTGCAAGCTTCCCGTCGTTGAGGAGGCGCTCGCGGAGTGATTCACTGGCCGGCCGGTTTGCTGTCCAGCGAGGCGTTGTAGTCGAGGATGGCCTTTCGCCTTTCCGGCGTCCCAGGATGGGTGGAAATGATGGTGGTGCCATCCTTGTCGCCCAGTTTTTCCTCAAGGATCGCGAAGAAGCGTTCGATGGCGGTGGCGTCCAGTCCTGCTGCACGCATCAGCTCTACTGAACGTCGGTCGGCCTGATGTTCTGCATCGCGTGAATGGGAAAGTGCCAGAAGACCACCGCCCTGCGTCAGAATATCCTCCATTGCAGATCCGACGTCGCCGGCGACCAGCATCACGAGACCTGCAACACCGGCGGCCCGATAAAGCTGACGAAGGCTATGTTCATATTCCACATGGCCTATTTCGTGGGCGAGGACGCCGGTGATCATTTGCGTGTCGTCGCCTGCCAGTTCGACCAGTTCGTCGGTGAGAACGATCGTGCCGTCCGGCAGCGCGAATGCGTTCGGACCGATATAGCCGCCATCTCTGAAATTCAGCTTGTAGGTTTCAGGCGAACCTTCCGCATGCGTTGCGATCCGTGCGAATTCTGCCCTTATCCTGTCCTGCTTTTCCACCGGCAGTGCGCTTTCGGAAAAGACCGTCCTGTCTAGCGCTTCCAGTGTACTGGAAGACATGATCTGTGGGACAATGGGCGGGGTGACGGCAACTGCCACTTCCACCATGGCCGGCAGTGCAAGCTTGTAGGTTCCATAAGCGAGGAGCACTGCGCACAGAGTGATCCCCACCAGCCGCAGGCGGAATTGCTCCAGCCAGTTTACCAGCCCGGAACGCTTTGTGATGTAGCCCTGCAGCAGACGGTCTATCCCGTCGTTGTCGGAGGTTTCGAACAGCGATCCATCCGGGAAATGCAACTCGCGCGGGATTGCTCCAATCCGGTGGCTGATCTCCACCGAACCAATCTCCGCCTGTGTCCTTGTATGGCCATCTTTGCCGTCGAGCACGAGAAGAATAGTACCGCCAAGCTTCAGCCTGGCAGCACTCGAAACATTCGAGCGAGCGGCATGCCACTCGCCCGAAACGGTTTCTCCGGTATCAGAAACCAAACTCGAAGCCTTCCATATCCATATATTCGGCGCTGACGGCAGCGCCCGTCGCTTCGATCGAAGATAGAACCTCGCCCATGTCGCCGTCAAAATGGATTCCCGTGTGCTCGACACTGTAACGTGCTTCGCGAACCGCAGCCCAGGGACGCATCAGACCAAGGGTGATGACGCTGAGAACGAGGTTGGAGACAACGATCCAGAGATAACGGCCACGGTTTACATCGCTGAGGAGTCGGTGTTTTCCATCGAGAAGCATAGACGAGATCACGACGTTGCGTACGCCGGCCCGATAGACGATGCCAGCAAGGCCGTAGACCAGGAAAGCGCCGAACAGGCCGATGTACAGAGAGCCAAGCGCCATGGTGATGGCTGTAGTCTCGTCATCGGCGAGCGCGCTGTTGGCTGCAAAGATTGCGAAGCCCAGGAAGCTGAACACTGTCCCGCCGACAACAACCATGATGGCCGGAATGATCCAGACGCGGTAGAGCGCGCCAATTTTCGGGTCGGCACTGAACGGCCTGTCGCCGTAGCGAAGGTTGCCGAAAACGTAGCGATTGACCCAACGGCTCGCCAGGGGTGCCAGAATGCCAAAAGAGATAAAGGCCACGAAGCCGCCGAGTACGACGGAGACGAACGCGCCGCCTGTCTTGCCGGCAAAATCGAAACGTACGTTGCGATAACTTGTTACACGCGCGTTGAAACGAATGCTGCGCATGACAAGCCATGGCAAGAAGGCCACGAAAAGAATGGCCGGGATGAAGGCGAGAACCGGCAGAAGCGTTGCAAAGATTTGCATGACGATGATGAACGCAAAAGCGATCAGCCGCCCTTTGAAGATCTGCCCGCCCGTTGCGTGGTAACCGAAGGCACGTCCGGCCAGTTCAGTGCTTCCATTGAAATAGCGTTTGCGACGGACCTTTGCCCAGGCCGAGTAGATGCCAATGGTTATGATCGTCAGCAGAATGTTGACGATCCAGATTCCGAAATACTCTCCGGCACTTCCCTTGAAGACGCCGCGCTCATAGGCGCGCGTATCCGTTGCTACGGCAATATCGCTCATGTGAGTCCCTCTTCACATGCCCCTCTCCAGGCACATCAAATCAAATAATCAAAGTGTTCCCGTCTCTCGGTGTCCCCACACCTCGAACGCGACAGCTATATCAAAACAGCTTTAAGTGGAATTATTTTTCGGAAAATGTGAGTTTTTTTGTCCTGTTTGCAGCAAAAAGCCCCGCCGTGAGGCAGGGCTTCAGCGTAGATAACAATTGCAGCCGTGCTTTATTTCATCGTCGGCATGACAAATTCTGCACCCGACTTGATGCCGGAAGGCCAACGCGAGGTGATCGTCTTGGTCTTTGTCCAGAACTTGATCGAATCGGTACCATGCTGGTTGAGGTCACCGAAGCTCGACGCCTTCCAGCCGCCGAAGGAGTGATATGCCAGCGGAACCGGGATCGGCACGTTGATGCCGATCATGCCGATATTGACACGGCTTGCGAAGTCGCGGGCCGCATCGCCGTCACGGGTGAAGATGGCGACACCGTTGCCATATTCGTGCTTCATCGGCAGTTCGAGTGCATCTTCGTAGTTCTTGGCGCGAACGACGGAGAGAACCGGCCCGAAGATTTCCGTCTTGTAGATGTCCATGTCTGGTGTGACGTGGTCGAAGAGGCAGCCACCGACGAAGTAACCGTCTTCATAACCCTGCAGCTTGAAGTCGCGACCATCGACCAGAAGTTTTGCACCCTGTTCCACACCACTGTCGATAAGACCCCTGACGCGGGTCTGAGCTTCTTTGGTTACCAGCGGACCCATGTCGGCCTTGTCGTCGGTATAGGGACCGATCTTCAACGCCTCGATCTGCGGGATAAGCTTCTCGACGAGGCGATTTGCAGTTTCCTCTCCGACAGGAACGGCGACGGAAACGGCCATGCAACGCTCGCCCGCGGAGCCGTAACCAGCGCCCATCAGCGCGTTGACGGCCTGATCAAGATCTGCGTCCGGCATGATGATCATGTGGTTCTTGGCGCCGCCGAAGCACTGGGCGCGCTTGCCGTTCATCGCAGCCGTGCCGTAGACGTAACGGGCAATCGGCGTCGAACCGACAAAGGAGACGGCGCCGATATCCGGGTCCGTCAGGATCGCATCGACGGCACCCTTGTCGCCGTTGACGACATTGAGGATGCCAGCCGGAAGACCTGCTTCAATCATCAGTTCGGCAAGACGGATCGGCAGCGATGGATCGCGTTCAGATGGCTTGAGGATGAAGGCATTTCCGCAGGCGATAGCAGGCGCGAACATCCACATCGGGATCATGCCGGGGAAGTTGAATGGCGTGATGCCGGCACCGATGCCGACGGGCTGGCGGATCGAATACATGTCGATTGCCGGACCAGCACCCTCGGTGAATTCCCCCTTTTGCAGATGCGGAATGCCGCAGACGAATTCGCAAACCTCAAGGCCGCGAACAATGTCGCCCTTGGAATCTTCCACCGTCTTGCCGTGTTCGCTCGACAGAAGAACGGCCAGTTCGTCCATGTTCTGGTTCAGGAGTTCGACGAACTTGAAGAACACGCGGGCACGGCGCTGCGGATTGGTCGCGGCCCACTTCGGCTGCGCCTTCTTGGCGCTTTCGACCGCGGCACGCAGTTCGGCATCGCTGGCAAGAGCGACAGTCGCCTGCACTTCGCCGGTTGCCGGGTTGTAAACGTTCGACGTGCGGCCGCTGGTGCCGGGCACGTGCTTGCCGTCGATGAAATGACCGATTTCCTTCATGGGGATTTCCTCCGGAATTTTGTGGTGGCGGAACCATTGCACTTCAATTTGTACAAATCAATGAGCTCAGATAAGAAACCGTTGTGCGTAAATTAAAGCACGGCGATGTTGACCGAACGTCGGTCATGGCGGTCAGGAGGGTCAGGACCGATGCAGGATGAACCAGTGGTGCGGATGGCCGAGATCGAAATCGATCCATTGCATATCGACGCCTATCGCAGCTTGCTTGCCGAAGAAATCGAGGCTTCAGTCAGCCGGGAGGATGGCGTGCTGGCATTGAACGCTGTCGCCCTCAAAGGCAGTCTAGGAAAAATCCGTATCCTTGAGGTCTATGCGAGCCAGGCAGCATACGAGGCCCACCTAAGGACGCCGCATTTCCTGAAATACAAGGATGCGGTAGCAGGCATGGTCACCTCTCTGACCCTGGTCGAGGTTGACCCAGTCATCATGCGAAGCAAGCCATGAACTGGGATGATGTCCGTATATTTCTTGCCGTTGCCCGGACAGGACAGATCCTTGCCGCATCGAAACGGCTGGGGCTCAACCATGCAACGTTGTCCCGGCGATTGACCTCACTGGAAGAGGCGCTGAAAACCCGGCTTTTTATTCGACGGACGAACGGCTGCGAGTTGACGGAGGAGGGGCAGCGTTTTCTTGGCTCTGCGGAGCGCATGGAAACCGAAATGCTCAATGCGCAAGCAAGCCTTGGCCGCGTTGATACCGCCGTGGCGGGAACCGTGCGCATTGGTGCGCCGGATGGTCTGGGCGTTTCTTTTCTTGCGCCAAGGCTCGGTCGGCTGACAGCGCGTTATCCTGATCTCAAGATCCAGCTTGTGCCGGTGCCGCGCTCCTTTTCCCTTTCACAGCGAGAAGCAGACATTGCCATCACGATTGAACGGCCGGATCAGGGCAGATTGGTGCAGTCGAAACTGACCGATTATTCGCTCGGGCTTTATGCCTCGAAGGCCTATCTCGAAGAATACGGTACTCCTCAAGATGTCGAAGCCCTCAAGCAGCATCGCCGCATCGGCTACGTGGAAGATCTGATTTTTTCGCCGTCGTTGAACTATACCGGCGAAATCATGCGGGACTGGGATGCGACGTTCGAAATCTCCAGCGCTATCGGCCAGACAGAGGCTGTACGTTCGGGAGCGGGGATCGGCATCCTGCACAACTATATCGCCGGGCAATATCCAGAGTTGATACGGATATTGCCTGAGATCGGCATTAGTCGTGCCTATTGGACCGCGTATCACGAATCTGCGCGCCAGCTTGTTCGGGTACGGACAGTGGTTGATTTTCTCCAGGAGTTGGTTGCTGCAGAACGACGGATTTTCGCCTGAAATCTGCACGGAACAGATTCGGCGCGCCTAATTGTATGATTATTGCCGGAGCGCGCTCGCGCCGGACTTGACAAGTGGCCGTCGCCTGAACGACCAATGCAGCCATTGGGAGACATCAGGAACTGAAATGCCGAATATACTTCGAAAGCTCTCGCCGACTGGTCTCGGCGTGGCCGTCATGCTGCTTGGAATGCTGCTTTTCGCGTTGAATGATGCGATGGGGAAGTGGTTGGTCGCGACCTATAGTCTGGGGCAAGTGGTGCTCATCAGAAGCGCTGCGGCACTCGTCATCCTGGTTCCGATCCTTTGGCGGGGCGGCCTCGCCAGTGTGGTAAAAGTCGAGCGCCCCTCTCTTCAGGCTGCTCGTGTCTTCTTTTCAACCGCTGAGCTTTTCTGTTTCTATTTTGCCGTCAAGGCTTTGCCACTTGCCGACGTCATGACTTATTGGCTCGCAGCGCCGATCTATGTCGCGGCTCTGTCGCCGTTTCTGTTGGGCGAAAAGGTCGGCTGGCGCCGCTGGACGGCGATTGCTATCGGTTTTGTCGGTGTCGTGATTGCGTTGAAACCAAGTTCAGCAAGCCTGACCTCGGCGGCGCTTTTTTCAATTCTGGGCAGTGCGGCATTCGCATTCATGATGTTATCAGGCCGCCAGCTTCGCAACACGCCCGATACAGTTCTGGCATTCTGGCAGATCGTCGGCGCAGCCGTTGCCGCAGTGGTGGCCGTTGCCGCCGCTCCGTCTGGATGGGCGCCCATTCAGTCTGCTTTCGATCTTTCCCTACTTTGCATGCTGGGCGTTGTGGCCATGACTGCCCACGTGCTCGTCAACCGCGCCTTGAAGCTCGCCGATGCGGCCACGGTCGCGCCGCTGCAATATACCCTGTTGCTGTGGGCGGTCATCTTCGGCTGGATGTTCTTCGGTGATGTGCCGCAGGCAAGCATCGTTGCCGGTGCCGGATTGATCGTTTTGTCTGGACTCTATATTTTCTTTCGCGAAAATACGCTCAAGCGCCGCCGTCAGGCCGAAGATCGTATCGCGGCGGAATAGATTGTCTATGCCCGTTGTGGTGTCCCCGGTTGGAACTTTACGCTGGGAACATCACAGGGGCTTGACGAAAGCGTGATCTTCGAAGAGTAGAAAGAGGTCCTGCGACGAGACGTCGCGAAAGGACAGAGGAAACAAAGGTGCCGGGCCCCTCTGGCGAGAGTTTTACGGCGCTCTCGTGATGTCGGTACCGCCTGCAAAATTGGCCGGCGGATTAAAAATTATGAATAACCTGAATGTGCTTCGCGCGCGTGCTTTCTGCGTGCGGCACGACGCTCCGCGTCGTTCCGCTATCGTTTCCCTTTCCGGAGGTGACCGCACATGAGCGCCGCCCAGAAAACCACGCTGTCCTACTTCAAGTGGGCATTTATCGTCACCGTCGTCGGTCTGATCCTTGGCGGGTATCTCGGTTGGGAGATGACCGGGACGATCGGTGGAACAGCCACGATCTTCTTCATCTGCGCGGTTCTCGCCGTGCTGGAAATCTCGCTGTCCTTCGACAACGCTATTGTCAATGCCAACAAGCTCAAGGACATGACGCCCGAGTGGCAGCATCGCTTCCTGACCTGGGGCATTCTGATCGCCGTTTTCGGCATGCGTATCGTTTTCCCGCTGTTGATCGTCGTCATCGCGGCGAATGTCGGCCCCTGGACCGCACTGGTCATGGCTGCCACGCAGCCGGAACGCTATGCGGAAATCATGCATGATGCCCACCTGCCGATTGCGGCTTTCGGTGGCACGTTCTTGATGATGGTTGGCCTGAACTTCTTTTTCGACCATGAAAAGGACGTGCACTGGGTGCGCTGGATCGAGGAGAAGGCTGCGACCTATTCCTCCGTCAAGGGTATCGAAATTGCCTTCGTTCTGATCGTCATGCTGGTCTTTTCCCGCATTATCGGTGCGAGCGAAGATCCGGCACTTGGTCCCGTTGCAGCCAATACCTTCTTCCATTCCGCGATCTGGGGTCTCTTGACCTTCCTGCTCGTTGAAGTGGTCGGCGGTATTCTCGACCGTAGCCAGGAGATGTTGGAAGGTGCGGCAAAGGGCGGCTTCGGCGCGTTCCTTTACCTTGAAGTGCTGGACGCGAGCTTCTCCTTCGACGGCGTGATCGGCGCTTTCGCTTTGACGCAGAACCTGTTCATCATTGCGATCGGCCTTGGTATCGGTGCAATGTATGTTCGTTCGATGACGATCATGCTTGTCGAAAAAGGAACGCTGGCGGAATACCGTTATCTCGAGCACGGCGCGTTTTATGCGATCCTTATCCTCTCGGTCATCATGTATGTCCAGACGATGTTCCATATTCCGGAAGTCATCACGGGTCTCGGCGGTGCTGCCTTGATCGGGATCTCGCTTTGGTCGTCGATCCGCTACAATCGTCAGCAGAGTGCTGACGCAGTAGAGGCTGCACGCGGTGCGGAAATCTAAGACTCGTCGACAAAAGCCTTCCGCCTAAAGGGCGGAAGGCTAGTTGCCTAATTTTTCGCCTAAGCCTGTTTTTGCGGCAATGAAGATTTGGCGAAAACTATCAGTCTTCGAAACCTCAAGGGCTGCAAGTCATTGACTCCCTTTATACTTGTGCGATGCAGAAAAACTGGCACGTTTCCTGCTTCTATTGTCGCAAGTCCAGAGGGGACGTTAAAAAGCCCGAAAACGGGTCCATGCACGCCGCGTTGCCATCGATCCAAAAGGGATTGCCGGTAACGCGGCGTTTGTGTTTCGTCGCATCACTGCTTGAGTTTTCCTTGCCGTTGTTTGAAAACGTGTTGAAGGACGACTGGAAGGGTTATCGACGTGCCCGTTGAACTATCGCCAAGCGCGGCTTTGGGCCTCTGGCACCGCGTATCCCTATTGCAGGTGAAGGCTGAGGCGCCTGATCTCACCCTGCGGCAAACCGCCATCCTTCTGCAAATTTATCTCGTTCCGCCGCCCCATACCGTACGCGGTCTTGCCGCAATACTCGGGGTTACAAAACCCGTGATCACCCGTGCGCTGGACAGTCTCGGGACCTTGGGATTGGTGGATCGTGAGCGGGACGATCAGGACAGACGCAACGTTATCATAAAACGAACCGTTGCCGGTGCACTCTATCTGGAAAAGTTCGGCGATCTGGTTATTGATCAGGCGCGAGAGATTTGAAACCCTGGACGTGAAACGATGATACTCGACCGCCGCCTGAATGTGTTCCGCGCCGATCTGGCTGATGAAAAGCTGAAAGGTGCTGTTGAAGCGACCCGCTTTGTAAACGGCACGCCGGCCCAGGTCAGCATCCCTGTCGCTGCGCTCAGACCATCGCCAGATCTTGCAAGCGGCATCGACACGGAACTGTTGTTCGGTGAAACGGTCAGGGTTTTCGACAGGGCGAACGGTTGGGCCTGGGTCCAGGCGGATGCGGACGGTTACACCGGATACCTCCCCGAAACGGCGATCGACAGCGTGGTTGCCGCAACCCACAGAGTGACGGCGCCGCGGACCTTCCTTTATCCTTCGGCAGAACTGCGCAAATTTCCAGTCGCTGCCCTGTCCATGGGAAGCCTGGTTCGGATTGTCGGCGAGGCGGAAACGCGTGGCACCCGTTACCTGATGACGGAAAAGGGTGAAGGGATTATCGCCGCCCATTGCCAGCAAATCGACGCGGTTCAGGAAGACGACTATGTTGCGGTCGCATTGCGCTTCATCGAAACGCCCTATCTCTGGGGTGGGCGCTCGGGCTTCGGCATCGATTGTTCCGGACTTGTCCAGCTTTCCCTGGCCATGACCGGCCGCCGGGTTTTGCGCGACACCGACATGCAGGTCAAATCGCTTGGTGTGGAAATCGAACGCGATGAACTACGGCGCGGGGATTTTGTTTTCTGGAAGGGGCATGTTGGCCTCATGGAAAACGAGGAAACGCTTTTGCATGCCAACGGCCACACGATGAATGTTGCTCGGGAAAACCTCGACGCCGCGATCGAGCGTATTGGCTGGTTGTATGAAAAGCCGACGGCATTTCGTCGTCTTGGAGCCTGATCGCGACTTTCACGAAATTGTGCCTGCGGACACCTTTGTGCGAATGCCCCGGACGACTTACATCCTTTAGTGTGACGAGACTGGAATGGCGTTTATGAAGGCAAAGATCAAAACACGGCTGATGGTAATGGCGGTCGCGACACTCGTGTCCGCCACTGCGCAGGCGCAGACCGTTTTCCAGAACGGTTTCCAGCCGGCACCCGATGCTTATGTAAATTTGCCTGGCGTCAAAGACCCGAAGACGTTGCAGCCGAAGGTTCGATATCGGTGTCACTCGGAAATGGGTTGGACCTCTTACCCGCGCGGTGCCCATCGCGACGTCTTCGGCAGCAGGGGACTTGCCGTCCAGGGGTATCGCTGCACAGATGAAAACGGCATTTCCACCTTTGGCGGCCGCAATCCCACCTCCCAGGACTGGTATCCCGGCATAAATCCGCCTGATCCGACCTTCTGAGGTCGTTTCCCGGCCACCTTTCCATCCCGCCCGGTCTGGACTTGTCGTCGTCTTTTCAGATAAGTCTTTGGTGTGACAGGTTGATACTGCCGGAATGCGCAGTGACATCGGCCGTGCCGATGGGGGAATGCGAGCCATGACGAAGACCGATATAGCGACCCGCGTTTACAATCACACATGGAAGCTCGATCCGATTATCCGTAGCCTGATCGATACGGATTTCTACAAGCTTCTGATGCTGCAGATGATCTGGAAGCTCTATCCGGAAGTCGACGCGACATTCTCCGTGATCAATCGCACCAAGACGGTTCGTCTGGCCGACGAGATCGATGAAATGGAACTGCGCGAGCAGCTCGATCATGCGCGCACGCTGCGCCTGTCGAAAAAGGAAAACATCTGGCTCGCCGGTAACACGTTTTACGGGCGCTCGCAGATATTCGAGCCCGAGTTCCTGTCCTGGCTTTCCAGTTACCAGCTACCGGAATACGAACTTTTCAAGCGTAATGGTCAGTACGAACTGAATTTCCATGGCCGCTGGATGGACACCACGCTCTGGGAAATCCCGGCGCTTGCGATCATAAACGAGTTGCGTTCGCGCAGTGCCATGCGCTCCCTCGGCTACTTCACGCTGGATGTGCTTTATGCGCGCGCGAAAGCGAAGATGTGGGAAAAGGTCGAGCGTCTGCGCGAGTTGCCGGGCCTGCGTATTTCCGATTTCGGCACGCGCCGTCGCCACAGCTTCATGTGGCAGCGCTGGTGCGTGGAAGCACTCAAGGAAGGCATCGGTCCTGCTTTCACAGGCACGAGCAACGTCCTGCTGGCCATGGACTCCGACCTGGAAGCTGTGGGCACCAACGCACATGAATTGCCTATGGTGGTGGCAGCCCTGGCCAGAACCGACGAGGAGCTGGCAACGGCACCCTATCAGGTTTTGAAGGACTGGAACCGGCTTTATGGTGGCAACCTTCTGATTGTCCTGCCCGATGCTTTTGGCACCGCTGCCTTCCTGCGTAGCGCGCCCGAATGGGTGGCCGATTGGACGGGTTTCCGCCCTGACAGCGCACCACCGATTGAAGGTGGTGAAAAGATCATCGAGTGGTGGAAAAAGATGGGGCGCGATCCCCGCAAGAAGATGCTTATCTTCTCCGATGGTCTCGATGTCGATGCGATCATCGATACCTACAGGCATTTTGAAGGTCGTGTCAGGATGAGTTTCGGTTGGGGCACCAACCTGACCAACGACTTCGCCGGCTGCGCGCCGAAGACCATTGCCAGCCTGAAGCCGATCTCGATCGTCTGCAAGGTGAGCGATGCCAATGGCCGACCAGCAGTAAAACTCTCCGACAATCCGCAAAAGGCAACCGGCGACCCCGCCGAGGTTCAGCGTTACCTGAAGTTCTTCGGCCAGGAAGATCTCAAGGAACAGAAGGTTTTGGTCTAGGACATCGCGACTGGATCAAACAGAAAGAAAAGCGGAGGAAGGCAAAGCCATCCTCCGCTTTCTTGTCTCATGCGTGAGTTACTTCGCGAAGTGATGCGAGATGTAGTGGAACAGGGCGCGGATGCCCTGGGCCTCTCCGCCGATTGACGAATGGTGCCGTTCGCTCGGCGACCAGCCGTAAATATCGAAATGAGCCCACTTTTTGGTGTTCGTGACGAAGCGCTTCAGGAACAGGGCAGCGGTGATCGATCCTGCCATACCACCCGATGGCGCGTTGGTGATATCGGCTGCGCGCGAGCGAATATCCTTGTCGTAGCCCATGTAGAGCGGCATGCGCCACAACGGATCATCGGTGTCGATGCTGGCTTCGGAGATGTTGTGCGCGAGGTCTTCATCATCGGTGAAGAAGGGTGGCAGATCAGGACCGAGCGCGACACGGGCAGCACCCGTTAGTGTCGCCATGTCGATCATCAGGTCGGGAGCGTCTTCATCGGCATAGGCCAGGGCGTCCGCCAGAATCAGGCGACCTTCCGCATCCGTATTGTCGATCTGGACTGTCAGACCCTTGCGGCTTTTGTAAATGTCGCCGGGACGGAATGCATTCGATGCAATCGAGTTTTCAACCGCTGGGACGATCACGCGCAGGTCTACAGGCAGATTGGCATCCATGATCATCAGGGCAAGGCCCAGCACATTGGCTGCTCCGCCCATATCCTTTTTCATGAGTGCCATGGAGGCGGCGGACTTGATATCGAGACCGCCGGTATCGAAGCATACGCCCTTGCCGACGAGCGTCAGGCGAGGATTGCCCTTCTTGCCCCAGTTCATTTCCAGCAGGCGCGGTGCACTTTCGCTCGCACGGCCAACCGCATGGACGAGAGGGAAGTTCTGTTTCAGCAGATCTTCGCCGGAAACGGTCTTGACCTTGGCTTTGTAATGCGCGGCAAGCGCACGGAATGCAATCTCGAGTTGATCCGGCCCCATATCATTGGCCGGCACGTTGATGAGGTCACGGGCGAGGAAGACGCCAGCGAGAACACGCCCGATTTCACCGTCTTCCGCATCCTGCGGTACGAGCAGTTTCGCGCCGTTGGATTTGACCGTTTTGTATTTGTCGAAACGGTAGCTGCCGAGGCCGAAGCCCAGCGCCAGCCGGTTGGCCGTCAATGGGGCTGTCTCTATATGCCAGTCGCCTTCGGGTAACTCACGCGCCAGCTTCCCCGTGATGAAAGGGATCTCGGAAGGGTTGCTGCCAAGGCCGAGCAGAACACCACCCAGAGAACCATCGGCGGAGGGGATCAGCAGCACGGCTCCAGCTTCGGCCTTGAATCCGGCTTTTTTTGCCCAGTCGAGGGCAACCGGGTCGATCGCACCCTGTTCGATATGGGCGGGCGTGACGGCAAAAACGGGCAGGGTGTTGCCGGACTGGGAGCTGAACGGGGTGGTGCGTTCGATGAATTGATAGGGCGCCATGGTCTGCTTTCGTTGTTGCATCGGCTCAAAAATCGAAAACTGTTTTCGACGGAACGATGCGCAGTTTCAAGGTGTTGGAACGGCCTTTTCCATCTTGTCGGATTGACGGCTCTCCAACGTCGTGAATCGGGGCAATTAACACTCTGTTAGGGTTAACAGATTATTGCTTTAGCGAAGGTTGCGTCATGTGAGTCTGTCGTGTGTCGGGCGCAAGATCGATATAACTCATGTGCGGGGGCAATGTCATGGTTGCTTTTTCTTCAGGTTCTCAAAACCGGAAGAGGTTGCTGAGCGGCGTCTATATGGCGGCGCTGGTTCTGGCTGTTTCAGGGTGCGCAAGCACGAACAAGCCGGATCGCATGTCCACCGGCTCGATCCCGACGGCCACACGCTCCTACGACCAGATGAACATGGATCAGCTTCGTCAGGCCGAAAGCAGCGCCGGCAAAGCCTACGAGCGCAGTCCCAAGGACAAAGCCATCGGCATGAACTATGCCAACCTGCTGATGATGACCGGCAAGAACACGCAGGCTTTGGCAGTCATGCAACAGATTGCTATTGCTCATCCGGCCGACCGTGACGTGCTCGCTGCCTTTGGCAAGGCTCAGGCGTCCGCAGGACAGCTCGAGCAGGCGCTCTCCACCATTCAGCGGGCACAGACGCCTGATCGTCCTGACTGGCGGCTCTACTCCGCCGAGGGCGCCGTTCTGGATCAGCTTGGGCGGTCAAATGAAGCGCGCACAAAATATCGTCAGGCACTGGATCTGAAACCGAACGATCCGAGCGTTCTTTCGAACCTTGGCATGTCCTACGTCCTGTCGAGCGATCCTCGCACGGCAGAAACCTACCTGCAGTCGGCGATCAGCCAGCCGGGCGCCGACAGTCGCGTTCGTCAGAACCTTGCCCTCGTCGTTGGTTTGCAGGGGCGTTTTGCCGATGCCGAACGCATTGCGGTTCAGGAACTTTCGGCGCAGCAGGCACAGGCTAACCTGAGCTATCTCCGTGCCATGCTCTCGCAGCAGAATTCCTGGCAACAACTTGCCAAGAAGGACGGCAAGCCAACTGGCTGAACCAGCTTGCGACGTTAAAGCCTGTGAAATGCTGTGCGCCCTCCGTCGACGGGGGCGCTCTGTCGTTCACGGATGGGTGCGACGACCCGATCAGAATGTATCGGCGACGCGGATGCCTGCCGGGCCGAGAATGACGGCAACGAGAACTGGCAGGAAAAATATGATCATCGGAACCGTCAGCTTTGGCGGTAGTGCGGCGGCCTTCTTCTCCGCCTCATTCATGCGCTCGTCACGGCCTTCCTGCGCCAGAACGCGCAATGCCTGCGCCAGCGGTGTGCCGTATCGCTCCGCCTGAATAAGTGCCTGGACAACACTCTTGACCGCGTCAAGCTGTGTGCGCATGCCAAAGTTTTCCAGCGCGACGCGTCTGTCCTGAAGAAACGAGAGTTCTGCCGTTGTCAGCATCATCTCTTCCGCCAATTCAGGCGATTGCTCGCCCATTTCCTCCGCGACGCGACGCATCGCAGCCTCCATCGATACACCGGATTCGATGCAGATCAGCATGAGGTCCAGTGCGTCTGGCCATGCGCGCTTGATGGAGAGCTGACGTTTGGTGACGCGGTTGGAGATGTAGATGTTTGGGGCATAAAAACCGATATAGCCGAACAGAAGAACAGCCATCAGCCGCACGATAAAGGACTGCTCGGCAAGATTTCCGAGCACGAAGACCCAGGTGAACGCAAGTGCCAGAAAAATGAAGGGAAGGATGAAGCGTGCAGCAAGAAACATGTTGAACGCATTCTGCGAACGCAGACCGGCTGCGCGCAGCTTGGTCATGGTGTTCTTGTCGGCAAGAGCTTCGCGAAGATTGAAGCGCTCCACAATGCGATGCGCTGATTTGTTGTTGGCGCTTCGCAATGAAGCCTTGCTCTCTCTGCCGGATGTCGCCATCCGCTCGCGTTCACGGCTGCGGATGAGATCACGCTCCGAAGACACGGCCTTCATCCGCTTGTTGAGGTCCTTCCTTTCGAGGAAGGGCATGATGAGCGTATAGAAGGTCGCGAAGACAGCAACGGTCACGAGGATCGCGATCAGCGTTTGCGGGTCGGTGAGGCTGGACATAAGGCTTCCGGTCATCGCGCTACCTCAGATATCGAAATTGATCATGTTGCGCATGATGATGATGCCGATCGACATCCACAGCCCCGAAGCGCCGAGAATGATGTGGCCGCGGGTGTCAGTGAAGAGGACAGCGAGATAGTCTGGCGACGTGAAGTGGACCAGCATCATGACGATGAACGGCAGGGCGCCGATAATGACCGCAGAGGCTTTCGCTTCCATGGACAGTGCCTGCACCTTGGCGCGCATCTTGCGGCGCTCTCGCAGCACTTTCGAAAGATTGGCCAGAGCTTCAGAGAGGTTGCCACCGGCCTGGGCCTGAATGTTGATCACGGTGCTGAAGAAGTTCACCTCGAAAAGCGGCATGGTCAGCATCATGCGTTCGATGGCCTGCGGAATGCCGATGCCGACCTGTTGGGCATCGACAACGCGCCGGAATTCGGTTTTGACTGGCTCCTGCCCATCCGATGCGATCAATCGCACGGCATCGTTCAACGGCAAACCGGATTTGATCGACCGGCACATCACGTCCAGAGCATTCGGAAATTCCTCAAGGAACTTCGTTTGCCGGCGTTTTTTCAGAAATCCGAGAATCCAGCGAGGCAGCCCCAATGCGAGAACGATTCCGACAAGCGGAACCATGATGAGCGGCAGGCCGTAAAGCAGTGCGACAAAGCTGGCGGCGATGGCGCCCCCTATGCTGATGACGTAGAACCGGCGAACCGAGATTTGAAGGCCAGCCTGAACCAGCCTTTCGCGCAGGCTGATATTTTGGGCTTTCTTGGCTTTTTCGTCCTGCTTCTTTTCCAGTTCGCGCAGGCTGTCCTGCATCGACTTGCGACGTTTGCTCAGATCTTGAACGCGGTCGCGCGCAGCCTTGATCTTCGTGTGATCGGTTTCGGCTGACTTGACCCGTTTGACACGGCTCGTGGTTTTTTTCTCGACTTCAATTTGCGGGAACAGAAGGGCATAGGCCAGCCCTCCGGCCGAGATGGCGGCAAGCGTCACAAGCAATACGATTGTGAGGTCCATCGCGGAAGCCTTCCTTAGGAGTTCTTTTCCATGTCGTCGAGAGCTGCCGCCAGCCGCTTTTCTTCACCGTAATAGCGGGCGCGGTCCCAGAAGTGAGGTTTGCTGATGCCGGTCGATACGTGTTTGCCGATCAGCTTTCCTTGCGCATCTTCGCCTTCGATTTCGTACCGCATCAAATCCTGAGTGACGATCACATCGCCTTCCATGCCGATGACCTCGGTGATCTGGGTGATGCGGCGTGAACCGTCGCGCAAGCGAGCAGCCTGAATAACGACGTCGATCGAGCCGGCAATAATTTCACGAACGGTCTTTGCCGGAAGCGTGAAACCACCCATGGCGATCATCGATTCGATACGGCTGAGGCACTCGCGTGGTGTGTTGGCGTGGATCGTGCCCATCGAGCCATCGTGACCGGTGTTCATCGCCTGCAACAGATCGAAAACCTCCGGTCCGCGTACTTCACCGACGACGATGCGTTCCGGGCGCATACGAAGGCAGTTTTTGACCAGATCGCGCATGGTGATCTCGCCTTCGCCTTCAATATTCGGGGGACGCGTTTCCAGCCTGACGACATGCGGCTGCTGTAGCTGGAGTTCCGCCGTGTCTTCGCAGGTGATGACACGCTCATCCTTGTCGATGAAGCTGGTCAGGCAGTTGAGAAGCGTGGTTTTGCCCGAGCCCGTTCCACCTGAGATGACCACGTTGCAGCGAACGCGGCCAATGATCTTGAGCAGGGTTGCGCCTTCGGGCGTAATCGCCCCGAACCGCACCAGCTGCTCCAGTGTGAGCTTGTCTTTCTTGAATTTTCGGATCGTCAGCGCAGGGCCATCGATGGCGAGCGGCGGTGCGATGACGTTGACACGCGATCCATCTGGCAAACGGGCGTCGCAGATTGGGCTGGACTCATCGACGCGGCGTCCAACCTGGCTAACAATGCGCTGGCAGATCGATAGCAACTGCGCATTGTCGCGAAAGCGGATGTCGGACTCGATGGTCTTGCCACCAACTTCGATGAAGGTCTGGCCCGAGCCATTGACCATGATGTCGGCAATGTCATCGCGCGCAAGAAGCGGTTCCAGCGGGCCGTATCCAAGGACGTCGTTGCAGATGTCCTCGAGCAGTTCTTCCTGCTCGGAAATCGACATTGCGAAGTTCTTGATCGTGATGATGTCGTTGACGATATCGCGGATTTCCTCGCGCGCGCTTTCGGCATCAAGCTTGGCGAGTTGCGATAGATCGATCGTGTCGATCAGGGCAGAAAAGACCTGGCTTTTGGTGTTGTAGTAATCTTCGGTGCGAGCGCGTTTTTTCGGCTGCGGCGGGGCAGGCGAATAGGCCTGTTTTGCCACAGGTGCATGCCCCGGCTCCACGGTGGCGGTCGGTTCTGGACGAGGTTCGGGAGCCACCGGTGCCTGCACGGTTGCTACGGCGGGAAAATCCGCTTTTACACTTTTGGCTGGGCTGTCGTTGCCGCGTTTTCCGAACATCGGTGTTTTCCGTTCAGGCTCAAAGGCAAGCGCTACTGGCGCTTGATAAGATTCATCAGCTTGTCGAGGCCGCCCCGCTTGTTTTTGCGGATCATGGTGCGGCCGGTCACGACGTGTGAGATCTGTGAAAAGGTTTCGGCAATCGCTGATTTCTCATCGATTTCCCGGATCATGCGCCCACTGTTGGCGGCATTACCGAAAAGCTGCACATCGAAGGGGATGATGGCGATCGGATCGATTTCCAACGGGTCGAGAAAGTCAGCCGGGGCGATCTCCGGGCGTTTCGGCATGCCAACCTGATTGAGGATGAGGTGAGGCGGCTTGTCGTTTGGGCGAAGCTTTTTCAACGCATCGAACAGGTTTTTGGTGTTCCGCAGGTTGGCAAGATCGGGAACGGCGGTGATGACGACCTCGTCGGCTTCCGAAAGCACGGCGCGATTCCAGTCATACCAATGGTGAGGCAGGTCCAGAACGGCGACCGGCGCGCTTCTCTGCAGTACCTCCATCACTGGCTGGAATGCCAGCCGGTCGAGATCATAGGTTCTGTCGAGCAGTGAAGGCGCGGCGAGAAGCGACAGGTGATCGGAACACTTGGTCAGAAGTCGGTCGAGAAACACCTCATCCAGACGTTCTGGAGAAAACACCGCTTCCGCCATGCCTTGCGCCGGGTCCTGATCAAAATCGATATTGGCTGTGCCGTAAGCGAGGTCCATATCCGCCAGGATGGTCTCCGTCGAGAACAGGCTGGAAATACCAAAGGCGCAATTGTGTGCGATCGTCGAAGAACCGACCCCACCCTTTGCGCCAATGAAAGCGATGTTACGGCCAAGAGGTTCAGCTTCAGGATCGACAAAAATCGCCGAGATCGAGGCCAGGAGGTCACTCATGCCGACCGGAGCGACGAGATATTCCGATATGCCGTTACGGATCAGATCGCGATAAAGCGTGATGTCGTTGTGGCGGCCAACGATGATGACGCGCGTTGTCGGGTCGCAGACTTCCGCAAGTGGAGCCAGATCGTCCAGCAGCGTGGAAGGATTGCTTGCAGTCTCCAGAACGATGAGGTTCGGCGTGGGCGAGGACGAGAACATTGTTGCCGCTGCACCGATATCGCCGTTGGTGACACGTAAAGTCACCTTGCTCATGCGCCTGTCGTTCGACAGGGCGTCCATGACTCGTTGCATGTTTTCGCTGACGCAGAATGCATGAACGGAAATGCGGGGAAGCGGTCGCAGGCGATCCATATCCGATGCGCGGATTGACGGCTCGGCATCGATGTCGCCGCCATTTTGCGTATGGATGTCGTATTCTACCGTACTCATCGTTTTATCCGCCCTGATAGGTGTCCAGAGTGCATCAGTCCGCAGTCGCTGTATTTTTGCCGCTGCGATATCCATCGATGACCACCGCACGCCGTTCCGCATCAATCGCGCTCATGCCGCGTGGGCTGACCAGATCCATGGGGTTTGCTACCTGAGCAGCCAGATTGTTCTGGGAGGCGCAGCCGAAATTGTACCAGTTCTTGTTGGCGGAGGTATTATCGGACAGGTCCTCTGGCCACTGACCGCACTGACCGGTCATGGCGGTGACCGCGACATAGCTGAGCCTGATTGGCGCGGCATCGCCAGTCGCACCTGCACTGTAGCGCGTTTCCATGATCTTGCCCGACGGCACACCGGCGCCAGAGAGTGTCGCGCGAATCTGCCGGACCATCCTTGAAGCTGCCGCGGAATTCGGCGATCCCGACGGCGCCTGGATGTTGACGATGCCGGTTGATGTCGAAGCGTAGCTCTGGGCGAAGCCGCGAACATTGTCTGCCATTGAGGTCGTCAATCGGCTGTCGCCAGCGGAGACAGGGATATCGAGTGAATGCTCCGCTTCCGACAGCGTGATCGGGTGACGTGTCCTGTAGTCGTCGGGGATAGCATTGGTCGTCAACGGATCACGCGCGCAGCCCTGCAGCAGTCCGGCGGCAAAGGCCATGGCAATGAGCAGTCCGGACTTTGTCAGGGGACTTTTGAAGGTAAAAGAGGTGGCTTCCTGCATGACATGTCCTGTCGTGAGCGGGTTAGCTGAACGGAAAGTGGCCGTGCGCGTCGTCATTTGTAGATGAACCCCACTGATCCCTGGTAAGGGGCAGCCTGGACCTTGTCCTTGCGGCCGTAGACCTTGTTGACGCGGTTCATGAAATACATGGCTGCGTCGTTTTCCGGATTGAAGTTGTCGTCTGGGCGGGCGATCTGATTGCGCGCGACGGGACGCACGAGATATGGCGTCGCGATGATGACCAGTTCGGTTTCGTTGCGAACGAAGTCCTTGCTTCGGAACAGCGTGCCGAACACCGGAACCTTGGAAATGCCAGGCAACCCTGACATCGCCTGGCGTATGTTGTCCTGCACCAGACCCGCAATTACGATGGAGCCACCCGACGGAAGCTCGACGCTGGTCGAGGCTTCACGTTTCCGGATCGACATATACGTGTTGCCGGGAATGGCGAGGCTTGAGCCGTTGCCGGTCGTTACATTGCCTTCATAGGTCGGCTCAGACACGTTCGTCTCGATTTTCAGACTGATGCGGCCGGGTGACAGAACGACCGGACGGAAGTTCAGCTCGATGCCGTAATCCACGGTATCTGTGGTTCTTGTGACGGTCGGACGGCCGGTATCCTCATCGATGTCGACTTCCTGCGTTCCCGCCAGTCGGAATTCACCACCGACATAGAATTTTGCTTGCTCACCGGAAATTGCCGTGAGGCTCGGTTCGGCCAGGGTCCGCATCACGCCCGCCTGCTCCATGGCGTTGAAATAGCTTCCGAGCGTGACTTCGCCGATGGCACCCATAACGTTTCCGGTCGAGCCAAGCGCAATGGCGTTGCCAAGATTCGCGGGGTTGGAGAAGGAGACGCCACCACTCGCCTGATTTCCACCAACGCCTATGGAGCCGTTGAAACCAAGCTGTTTCAGAACCTGGCGGCTCACCTCGGCGACAGTCACCTTCAAGGTTACCTGATCCTCACCTTCAATCGTCAGCATGTTGACGATCTGCGAGGTCTGGCGGTTTTCGGCGAAAATTGCGGCATCGCCACCGTTATTACCACCGGTCAGCGTGATGTTGCGCGTGGTGGCCTCGCCGCCCTTCAGGAAGGCTTCGGCAAGCTGAACCGCACGGGCCGAATCCTGAGGAGTGCGCACCGTGCCAGATAACACGATATTGTCGGAAACGATTTCCACTTTGATGTCGGATTCGGGGATGAAACGACGGATATTGGCTTCAAGGCCGGCAATATCGCGTTCGACTTCGAGATCGAGGCTGACAATCTCCTGGCCATTGGCGCCAAAAATGAAAATGTTGGTCTGACCCACTGTTTTGCCAAACAGATAGATACGTCTTGATGTCCGCGTTACGGCATCAGCAAGGCTGGGGTCCGCGACGAGGATATCATGTGCATCTTCCGGCAGATCGATGACCAGCGCCTTGTTCAGGCCGAGTTGCAGACGTTTGCGGATACCGGTTCCGCTTTCCGTGATGCGTACGATGCTGGCGTTCTGCGCCGATGCTTCACTCATGCGAAGCACGGTTGGGGCGTAATTGCCAGGAATGCCGGAAAAACCCAGGCAGAATGCCAGGCTCGCCGTCATCGATGAGCGCAGATGGTTTTTGAAGCGCTTCGCCATATGTCCCCCGGTCATTGTGATGCTCCCTGGCCACCCTTGACGATCGAGCCGGATTTGATGACCTGAATTTCAGGCTGTCCGGAACCGCCATTGAGTAGGTAGCCGGCGGAAAGCGTGTCGTTTTCCTGCGCGTCCGCAACCGAGCGCAATGCCAGGGTCAGGCGCTCCGCCATCTGCTGCGCGACCGTCATGATTTTTGCCTGCTCGGGTGTGAGTTCCAGCGTTGCGGTGGCGCCAACAACGGCGGATGTGCCGTCTTCGCCTTCCTTGATTTGCTGGTCGATTGCCAGGACGCGGACATTGTTGAGAACGTTCTCTGTCAGAAATGTGCCCGTTTCGCTTTTGCGCACCATGATGACGTCCACGCGGTCGTTCGGTAGCACGAAACCGCCTGCACCCGTGGACACCGATATCTCTGTCGCGACAGCGCGTTTGCCGGCAGGCAGGAGCGAAGACATGATGCGTGCGCTGGAATCGACGACCTTCTCCGGCCGCAGAGGCTCACCTTCGAAAAGCGGCAGCCTGACGACGGCGCCGGAAAGCTCGGTAATGGCGTTCGGTCTTTGTGCTTCGGTGATGAAGCTTTCGACGACATTTCCTTGTGGCCACGGCATCCAGCGAACTGAGCTGTCGTTCAGGCGGCTACCGACAGGCAGACTGACGGAGGAGACCAGAACGTTGACCGTTGGCTCCTTCTGAATGATCGTCTCGGCTTTCTCGATCACCTGTTGCGTGCCTGAAAGCTGCATGGCCAGAACTCCGGCCAGACCGGCAGCCACAAGGGCGACAGACAGGATGATGATGCGCGACGGTTTCATGCTCGATCCTTGAGGGGAACAGATTCTTCTCCCCTCAGGATGGCCTGCGATTCGTATAATTATGGTTAATTTCGCGCTTAGATTTGTGGTTAACGACAGTTTAACCGCATGGCGCGTGTCATATTTACTTAATTTACTCTAGGTCAGGCTGGCGATAGCTGCTTTGACCAGTGGTGCTTCCCCGTATGTCAGAAGCCCGGCGATCGCAATGCCTATGCCGTAGGGAATTTTCTTCGCAACCAGTAGTGAGTCGGGAATTGGCAGCCCAACCGCGATGATTTCCTGAGAACGTGACCGTAAAACGATGATGGCGAGTGTCAGAATGCCGCCGACAAAGGTCACGCCGAGTAGGAACTCAACAAGAGATATGTTGAAGCCAAACCACACAGAGGCTGCAGTTAGCAGCTTGGCATCGCCGCCGCCCATGACGTTCGCGGCAAAAAGAGCGAAGCAGAAGACGAAAACCGCAGCGGCCGCAACGAAGCTCATGGCAAAAGTTTGCCAATCCATGCCTGTAAAAGGCGCGGTCGCGATGAATGAGGCAAGCAGGATAAGCGGTATCCTGTTAGGGATAGTCATGCTTATGAGATCCGTCAGAGCAGCAAAGGCAAGGCAGAGCGGCAGGATCACGAAGACAGCGGCAATAACCATGTTTTATACTCTGACTTGAGTGCGCTGCTAAGCGACTAACGCAATACGCCGCCCCTGATTGAGGCGACGTATTTTGATTTCGAAATTAGCCGCTTAGGCCTTAGTTCGTAGCCGACGGCGTGTTGGCAGCCATTCTCGAGCCGAGGTTGCTGAAGACGGTGTTCAGCTTGGTGCCGAGCGTGCTTGCGCCGCCAATGATAGCAACAGAAATCAGAGCTGCGATCAGGCCGTATTCGATTGCCGTTGCGCCGGATTCGTCTTTGAGGAAACGAGCGAAAATGTTGGACATGGAGAACTCCTACTCTTTGGGTTTAATCAGCACGCCGACAACTGTTTTCCGTTGTTCGGTTGAGCTCAACCTACAGAGGAGCCATTTCCAACCGCTTAAAAAAAGAGATTAACAATAAGTAAATGCCCGCTTGCGCTTCGTGTGGTAAATGAAAAATCAAAGTATTATGCGACATTTTATCTTTGTCGAAGAATGCCTATATTTCGTCGTCGTCCTGCTGTCACTAACAATGGGGCAGCGGTTATTCCGCTAGTCTAGATGTGCTTTTTTGAACCAAAAGGTTGTAGTCGAACGTAAGGCAAGGGTGCTGATGGTTACTGAAAATTCGGCACTTTTCCGCAACTTAACGCTTCATTCACTAAAGGTGATCATTTTGGGACGATATCAATGCGTGTCGTGAACAAGGGCTCAAACGCATGTCATCCCGCAAATTGACGAAAATCGTTCTCGGCTTGTCCGTGGTTCTCTCTGGATCGGCGCACTCGGTTTTTGGCCAGGATGACATGCTGCGTGTTTCCATGAACCATGCGCGCGTCTTGCGGCTTGATCGTCCGGTCAGCAAGGTCATTGTCGGCAATTCCAAGGTTGCCGACGCAACAGTGGCTGACGCAACCACGATCGTTCTGACTGGCCGAAGCTTTGGCACGACCAATCTTGTTCTGCTTGATGCGGACGGCAACCCTATCGTGGACGAGCGCATTCTCGTATCCATCGATGAGGGAAATACAGTGCGCGTTTTCCGTCAGACGGAGCGGACGGTTTTGTCCTGCACGCCGAACTGTGAACAGCACACGGAAAATGCAGGCGCTGATGCGGCTCAGCCCTGAGCGGCACTCATAACTCCCATCATCGCATGGTTCTTTCTATCGGCGCGCCGTGCGGCAGCTCGGGCCGTTAGGTCCGTTCTCTGTTTCGTAGTTTTCTGGAGGTTGAGGCGAGCCCTGTAAGGCACGCTTTGACCAAAGACCGAGGCCACCTCGTGTGAGGTGTCCTTCAGGTTTTTTCGGCTGCTTTGGAAAGCTAAGTAGTTGATCTGGCTAAGATCAAAAATGGAATGGTGCCCAGAAGAGGACTCGAACCTCCACACCCTTGCGAGTACCAGCACCTGAAGCTGGCGCGTCTACCAATTCCGCCATCTGGGCGACGGAGAGCGATGTACGAGGGCAGCCGCTCGGTGTCAACAGACTTTTTGAACTTTTATGACGATCATTGATTTTAAAGGGAAAAAACTTTCTTTTGGTTGTTGAAAGATGATTCCCGGATCAGGTGTCGAGTCCCTCGTGCCTGCTTCGGTCCACATGACCGAGGTCTCTTTCCGGATCGATGACATCCCGGATTCGCTGTTTCAGCTCTTTTGGGCCCGGAAAACCGCCGTCGCGCTTACGTTCCCAGATCAAGTTTCCATCAACGGTGATTTCGAATCGCCCCCCGGTCGACGGAATGAGGCTCACTTCCCCCACCTCGGCGGAAAATGTCTGAAGAATTTCCTGGGCCATCCATCCCGCGCGCAAAAGCCAGTTGCATTGGGTACAATAGGCAATTGCGATGCGCGGCTTGATTTCACTCATGTCAAACTCCCTCACGTGGAATCACGAAAATATTAACTGTTACACTCATGTTTTTACTGCCGTGATCTTTCTCCCGAAACATCTTTTTTGCAAACAGGGAGATATCGAAGGCTTAAACACGGAGATGACATGGCCCAGTTCGACAGCAGCAAGGAACGTCTGTTCGTTCCCGCAGTAGCGCCGCTTTATAATTCCACCCACGATGTCGTGGAAACGATCCTGCGCGTTGCAGCCGGGGTTTTGCTCGTCACCCATGGCTTCGGCAAGATCATGAACCCCTTCGGTGCTGTCGGCATGGTGGAAAGCCTCGGATTCTACCCCGGCGTGTTCTGGTCACCGCTCTTGGCCGCAACGGAATTCTTCGGCGGCATTCTTGTGGCAATCGGATTGTTCACGCGTCCGGCATCCTTTGCCGCGATGATTGTGTTGCTGGTGACGGTCTACTTCCACGGCATCGTTAAGGCCGAGGGGCTGGGTGGTGCGGAGAAGTCGATCCTCTGGGCCGCCATCTTCCTTTTCTTTGCCGTACGTGGCGGAAACCGGCATTCGCTTGACGCAAAAATGCGCAAGGAATTCTAGAAGCTTTCAGATTGATGGAGATGGCGTAGACCAGCTCTTGAAAATGCAGCTTTGTTATGATGAGGCTGGCTTCGACGGGCAATCCCGATCGAAGCCAGCTTTTTTATTTTCTTGAAGAGACACTATGCGCGTTGCGATCATCGAAAACATGGCGGGAACGCCGCACGGTCAAATTGGCGTAGCCCTGAGCGAGGCAGATGCGGAGTTGGATATCATCCGCGCCTACGCCGGAGAGCAGCTTCCTGTCGATGCCAGCAGCCACGATGCGCTTGTTGTCCTCGGTGGCGAACAAAGCGCTCTCGACGATGAAAGCCATCCTTACCTCGCCGATCTGGCGCAGTTGATGAAAACCTTTGGAGACGCCGACAAGGCCGTTATAGGCGTGTGCCTGGGAAGCCAGCTATTGGCGCGTGCTTACAGCGGGACAAACATCCTCAACGGCACGCTTGAGTTCGGTTGGGAAGAGATTGCCTTGACGGACGAGGGGCGCTCCGATCCGCTGATGGCCGCTGTGGATACGTCCTTCCCGATTTTTCAATGGCACCGTGACACCTACACCCTGCCGGAAGGCGCAGTTCTTCTGGCGAGCAACCCTGCCACGAAGAACCAGGCGTTTCGCATCGGTCGGGCTGCCTATGGCACACAGTTCCATTTCGAGGCGGCAACGGGTGTGGTGGACGAATGGTGCACCGGATTTTCCGGCTCGATCGAAAAAATGTCGCCGGGCTGGCTGGGCGACTATCAAGATCATCGCAAGGAGAGCGGCCAGGCCGCCGATGCGGCCGGGCTTGCGATTGCTCGTGCCTGGGTTCAGCTTGTCTGAACCAGGCCGCTGGCTATTAAAAAACCGCACGACAGGATCGTGCGGTTTTTTGTTTTTCCGAAGTTAGTTGGCGTTTTTGGGGGAGCCGACGGAAACCTCTTCTGTTCGTCCCGAGAAGAAGTTCGCAAGCAAGGCACCGGAAATGTTGTGCCAGACGCTGAAAATGGCGCTTGGTACAGCCGCGACAGGGGAGAAATAGGTGTTTGCCAATGCAGCGCCGAGGCCGCTGTTCTGCATGCCTACTTCAATGGCGATAGCCTTGCGTTTTGCAAGCGACAGGCCAAATGCCTTGGCTGCGAAGAAGCCGAGCATGTAACCCAGGCCATTATGCAGCACCACAATAACGAAGATCAGCAGTCCCGACTGAGCAATAGCACCTTTGCTCGCGCCAACGACGGCAGCAACGATCAGGACGATACCGATAACGCTGACCAGCGGAAGAGCGGGTACGGCGTTGCGGACAATGCCGGGCGCAAGCTTTTGCAGGGCGAAACCCAGCGCTAGCGGTACAAGCACGACCTTGACGATGCTGACGAACATTGCTGCGGCATCAACAGGCAGATACTGGCTGGCGAAAAGCCAGACAAGGAACGGCGTAACGACCGGTGCGGCCAGCGTCGTCACGCTGGTGCAGGCGACGGAAAGTGCGACATCGCCCTTGCTGAGGTAGGTCATGACGTTGGACGACGTACCGCCCGGGCAGCAGCCGACCAGAATGACACCGGCAGCAACTTCCGGAGACATCGGAATGATCTTCGTCAGCGCGACAGCCAGCAGCGGCATGATGAGGAACTGCGACAGAACGCCGATGCCGACATCAAATGGCCGCTTCACCACCTCGCGGAAATCGTCGACCGATATCGTCAGTCCCATGCCGAACATGATGATGGCAAGAAGCGTCACGATCCACGGCGCGATCTGCTTAAACGTGTCCGGGAACACGTAACCGAGTGCGGCGAACAAAATGACCCATATGGCAAATGTCTTGCCAACGAAATTTGAAAAGGTTGCGATTGCCTTCAATTGTGCCTCCCTGTCCAGACGCATATCGAACGGCGGAGAGGTTTCGGATATCGCGCCCGGAAATAAAAACGTCGGGCGGTTGCCCGTTAGACTGTTTCAATACTCTCCAGCATGGTTTGGCGGTTTATCCTTCGTCCCCGGTCTGTCAAGGCGAATGCAGGGCCAAACCGTTCCGCTGGCGAGGGATAGGCGCGGCCACTACCAGAATTAAGGGGGGCTTTGGCCGGCGCCGCGTAAAGATAAGATTCAGTCTTTTTTGATAATCTTCCGTTAGCAATTGTATTTTCGAGGTCTCCGGGGGGCGTGAAAGCGTGTCCTGATTGTTTTGCGTACGGGTTCCTATGCGTCCATCGGCTGTGTCAGTACTTTTCTTCGGCTGCCTTGTGCTTGGCGGCTGCACGTCCAGTTCCGGACCGGAAAGCCTGATGGCGGGGCTTCCTTCGAAAGAAACAACAAGTTCGGTTACGCCGTCATCGCCGGTGCCGCAGGCCAATGTCGGCTCGGACCCGATCAGAGCGCAACCGCGCCAGGAAGTTCTGGCCTGGGGAGGGCCGGTGCCGGATGCGCCCAAGGCATTCTCGGCGATAACCCCGCAGGCAACATTGCCGCAGGCCGCCCCTGAAATTCGTCTTCCAGTCGCGCCGCACGCCGAAATGATGCGCCCGGCCGAGCGTCCGGTGCAGATGGCCATGGCCGTCGCCCCGGCGGCAGGAGCCGGCGCACAGATCCGATCGCGCATTTTCCGCTCTGGCTTCAGTGATGCCAAGCCGATCAACTTCGGCAAGGTGCAGCCGCGTCATTATCAGGTTCATGGCGTTGATGTGTCGCGCTGGCAGGGTGAGATTGACTGGGAGCGTTTGAGAACGCGTGGCGCGAACTTCGCCTTCATCAAGGCAACGGATGGCGGCGATCACCTCGATCCAATGTTCAGGACGAACTGGGCGCGTGCGAAAGCTGCCGGTGTTCGCCGTGGCGCCTATCACTTCTTCTACTGGTGCCGTCCAGCAAGCCATCAGGCCGAATGGTTCATTCGCAATGTGCCACGTGATCCTGATGCGCTGCCGCCGGTCATCGACGTCGAATATAATGGTGAATCTGCCTGCAAGATGCGTCTGCCGCGCGCCAAGGTGCTGGAAAAGATGCAGGTCTTCATGGACATGCTCGAGCGCCATTACGGCCAGCGCCCGATCATCTATACGGCCCCGGATTTCTATAAGGATCACCTCTCCGGTGAATTCCTGAATTATCCCTTCTGGCTGCGCGCGGTTGCCCAGCACCCATCCAAGGTCTATCCGGATCGCAAGTGGCTGTTCTGGCAATATTCCGGTTCCGGTCTGTCGCACGGCGTTGAAGGCAAGATCGACCTCAACGTCTTCAACGGCAGCGAGGAGGCGTGGCATCGCTGGGTTCGCAGCGCAGGCTGAGGACCGACCCGCCGCTCAACGGGAAAATTTTCTGGCACCAGCAACGCAGCACACGACGGCAAGCGTAACGGCAATCATGGCACTGCTCACGCTTTCCCCGAGCAGCGTTGCGGCCAGGATCAGGCCGAAAAAGGGCTGCAGCAGTTGCAACTGTCCCACGGCGGCAATGCCGCCAAGCGCCAGCCCGCGATACCAGAATATGAAGCCGATCAGCATGCTGAAGAGCGAGACATAAGCCAGCCCGCCCCAGGCTTGCGCTCCGATGCCGGTGAGCGACTGAGGCATGGTCAGGATCGACAGGGTGGCCATGACGGGTAGCGACAGCACCAGCGCCCAGGAAATGACCTGCCAGCCGCCAAGCGTGCGGGAGAGGGCGGCACCCTCCGCGTAACCAAGCCCGCAGACAAGAATTGCCGCCAGCATCAGCAGGTCGCCATAGAGCGATGAATCGGACCCGATTGCCAGGGAGTTCGACAGCGAAAATCCTGCCACCAGCGCGCTCCCCACGCAGGAAAACAGCCAGAATGCCGGGCGCGGGCGTTCGCCGCCGCGCAGAACCGCAAAGATAGCCGTTGCCAGCGGTAGAAGTCCGACGAATACGATGGAATGCGCCGCCGTGACGTGACGCAATGCAAGAGCCGTAAGCAGCGGAAATCCAACCACGACGCCAAGGGACACGACTGCAAGCGAGAGCATATTGCTGCGCGACGGGCGCTTTTCCCGAAACAATAAAAGAAGCATGAGCGCCAGAATGCCGGCAATGCTGGCGCGGACGACCGTCAGAAACACCGGATCGAAATCCATGATGGCCAATCGGGTCGCCGGCAGTGAGCCGCTGAAAATAACCACACCGATAAAACCGCTTAGCCAACCGCTCGTTACTCTGTTCATCTGTCGTCTCCTGTCCGTCGTTTTTCCTTGCTCTGGAATGAGCGGAAGATACAGTGACGGTCGTATACAGTTTGATGAAACTGTTATGGTTATTGGGGCAATACAGATGGAACAGAATGCAGGCAAAGCGGCTAATTCAGGTACGCTGATCGATGCGGTCATGGCCAATATCCGGCAGCGCATTGCGGCGAGAAATCTTGTACCCGGCGCCAAACTGCCGTCCGTCAGGGCTCTGGCAAAATCCATGCAGGTTTCAACCTCCACCGTTATCGAGGCATATGATCGTCTGGTTGCCGATGGCACCCTTCGCTCGCGACCTGGCTCCGGATTTTATGTGGCAGGTGCGCTCGCACCCCTTTCTCTTGCCGCGATTGAGCCGCGTCCGGACAGGGCCGTCGACCCTCTTTGGGTCTCCAGGCAGGCGCTTGATGATACTCCCGGTTTTGCCAAGCCCGGTTGCGGCTGGCTGCCACCGTCCTGGTTACCGCAGGCCGCGTTGAGGCGAGCCGCCAGGGGAATTGCGCGCGCCGATGCCGCAATGTTGACGGACTATGCCAGCCCTATGGGGCTGGCGCCCTTGCGCCAGCTTCTGTCGCGCAGGCTTGAAAATCATGGCGTTCAGGCCGGTGCGCACCATATCATTCTGACGGAGTCCGGAACACAGGCGATCGATCTTCTCTGCCGCTTTTTGCTTCAGCCCGGTGATACGGTCATTGTTGATGACCCTTGCTATTTCAATTTTCATGCTTTGCTGAAAGCGCACCGTGTTAAAACCGTTTCGGTCCCCTACACCCCTTCGGGACCGGATCTCGTGTTGTTCGAACAGGCCCTGCTGGAACATCAGCCACGCCTCTACATAACCAATTCTGCAGTTCATAATCCAACCGGCGCCTCGCTTTCACCGGTTACGGCGCACCGGGTTCTCCTGTTGGCAGAGAGAGCCGGGTTGACGATTATCGAAGACGATATTTTCGCGGATTTTGAAACACAGCCGTCACCTCGCCTTGCTGCGTTTGATGGGCTGAACCGTGTTGTCCAGATCGGCAGTTTCTCGAAAACACTGTCTGCCTCGGTTCGATGCGGGTTTATCGCCGCTCCAGAAGTATGGGTGGAGCCATTGATCGATCTCAAGATCGCCACGTCGTTTGGCGGCGGGCATTTTTCCGAGGCGCTGGTTCTCTCGCTTTTGAAGGATGGTAGTTATCGCAAGCATGTGGAAGCGCTTCGGCAACGTCTCGCCGTAACGATGGCCGAAGTGACAACCAGTCTCAAAGCATTGGGCTGCACGCCCTGGATCGAACCAAATGCGGGAATGTTCTTGTGGTGTCGGCTGCCGGACGGCATCGATGCTGCAGAGCTGGCAAAACGGGCTTTGACTCAACAGGTGGTGCTGGCACCCGGCAATGTCTTCAGCTCGTCTGAAAACGCTGCCGGTTTTATGCGTTTCAACGTGGCGCAGATGTCCGATCCGAAGACCATGCCGGTGCTTCAGCAGGCATTACAGGGTTAACGGACTGCCGATTTTTCTACCTCTTGCGAGTGCAGGGAAACGAAATGGAACAAAATCTTGTGAACGCCGTTTCCTTCTCAGAGTGAAGAGGAGGAAATGCCATGACTTTTGATCCCGGCAACCCACGTCCGGAGCGTGATCTTCGCCCGGAAGTGAATATTACCAATGAACCACGCGCCCGTTCGTCTTGGACGCCGTGGTTGGCTGTTATCGTTGTTGTGCTTGTGGGTATTTTCGCCTGGTCGCAGATGAGCGGCCCGACGACTGACCCATCGACCACATCTTCGACAACACCGCCAGCCGTCAGCGATCAGGCACCTGCGCCGGCTCCGATGACCCCGACAACGCCTGCCACGCCGCCGGCAAACAATGCTGCGCCGACGACGCCAGGCACGGGTGGCACACAGACCCAGCCTTAACAGGCGGGACGTCATGAGAGCAGCCGCTCGCCCTATGGGCGGGCGGTTGTTTTTTATAACGTATCCATGGCTGCAGGATTGTGTGACAGCATCGCCCAATGGCTGATCGATTGTTTTGCCAGTTCAGCAAGCGTAATGCGTTCGAAACGCGTCAAGAGGATTGATTGGGCTTCGCTCATGGCGTCTGATAGCGCCTCATTGACAGCCTGCTCGATAACGCAGTTGGGATTGTCGCCAGCAAGGCCAATTGAAAAAAGCTCCGGTTTTCCAAGTGCGCGGTAGATATCGAGCAACGTGATTTCGGCCAGCGGGCGGGCGAGAACCCAACCTCCACCGTGGCCTTTTTCAGATGTGACGTAACCCTCATCGCGCAATCCCGCCATCGTTCTGCGTATGACGACAGGGTTGGTCTGCAACATTGTGGCAATCGCCTCCGATGTCGCAGGTCGCTCATGTTTCTCCATATGGATCAGAATATGCAGCACCCGTGAAAGGCGCGTGTCGTGTCTCATGGTCGCATCCGTTGTTTTGTTGGACCCTACCAACCGATTGGTGACGTAACAATATAAGTTGCATGATTGTTGACACGGAATTTCAAGTAACAATATAAGTTACGAAAGCGGGACTTGTCTTCCTGCTCGTTGAAGATCAACAAACAACAGGTGTTACCCATGAAATTCGATGCCATCATCATTGGCGGCAGCTATGCCGGGTTGTCGGCCGCCTTGCAGCTTGGCCGCGCCCGACGAAACATTCTCGTGGTGGATGCGGGCGAAAGGCGAAATCGCTTTGCTAGCCACTCGCACGGATTTCTCGGGCAGGATGGCAAGACGCCAGGAGAGATCATTGCCGAAGCAAGGCGTCAGATCGAGACATACCCGACAATACAATGGGCAAGCGGTCGGGTGACGGATGCAGACGGTTCGTTCGATGACTTCAGGGTGGAGATTGATGGCGAACGCCGCGAGACTGCATCCCGTCTCATCCTCTCAATGGGTGTTACGGATGAGCTGCCAGAAATTCCGGGCTTGAAGGAACGTTGGGGCCAGACAATTTTTCATTGCCCTTACTGCCATGGTTATGAACTCGACAGGGGTCGGATCGGTGTGATTGCGGCGTCTTCGCTTGCCATGCACCACGCGTTGATGTTGCCGGACTGGGGGGAGACGACGCTGTTTACCAATGGTGTTTTCACGCCCGACATGGACCAGCGGGCTCATCTTGCCAGCAGGGGAACCGCGCTGGACGAAACCAGGATTGCCGAAATTGCAGGTGCTGCGGATATCCTGCTTGCAGACGGCCGGCGCATCGTCATGGACGGGCTTTTCACACAGCCGATCATGCGTATTAGCGCGCGTTGGATCGCCAAACTCGGTTGTGCCCTTGAGGATGGACCCATGGGCGCATCGATTGCAACGGATGCCATGAAGCAGACCACAGCGCCGGGCATCTTTGCCTGCGGAGACATTGCCCGCGCGGCGAGTTCTGTTGCGCTTTCCGTTGGCGATGGCGCAATGGCCGGTGCATCCACCCACCGTTCCCTGATGTTCCCGAATGTGTGACGACGGTTCAGTGTGAGGTAAGGCTCAGCCAGCGACCCGGCGTGATGCCAAAAGCGCTTTTGAAGTGACGGGTGAAATGGGCCTGGTCTGCGAAACCGCATGAAAATGCCGTTTCCGCCAGGCCAGCCCCCGTCGCCATGATCGTTTTGCTCTTCTCCAGTCGCCGCATGATGAGATAGCGGTGCGGGCTTGTCGAAAACAGCGCCCGGAACTGGCGCGACAGCGTGAAGCGATCCAGACCGCTGATTGTCTCAAGGTCTTCGGAACTGACGATACGATGGCTGTTTTCGAAGAGATAATCGCGGCAGCGCAACATCGCTGCATGATCAACCCGTTTGCTTCTTTTGACCTTTGCGTCAGCGTGTTTCCAGAGGTGGTCTGCGAGGCGAGACTGCCAATCGCTAAGCTGCAGGTCAGTCGGTTCGAGATCGAGATTGCCCAGTGCGTCGACAAGGCAGTGACGGAAATCCTCATCCTCGATGACCGGGCTTCTTGCAAAGGGAAGGGCGCGATAGTCGTCACAAGCCGCGATCATCCATTCCGGCGGCAGATACAGCATCCGGTAGTGCAGACCTTCCTCTGTGCCGGCAGCGCCATCATGAATCTCGTCCGGATGCAGGACAATGATGTTGCCGGGTGCACTGAAGCGCGACGCCCCACGATAGGAAAAGGTTTGAATACCGGAAATCGTCACACCCAGCGCGTAGGTGTCGTGACGATGCGGAGAGTATGCGTTGCCATGGAACCGGGCATCGATGCGCTCGATCCCTTCGCTGGTCGGCGCACGAACAATGCCCTCGAAACTGCACGAACGTTCAAGATCGGCATCGTCTTGCGGTTCTAGGATCGGTTCTCTTTGATAACCGCAACCGGATTGAATTCGCATGTTTGACACCAAGATCGCCATTGTCCTTCGAGATGACCTTGCCGCGTGGCAAAAACTGAATGTTACCGCATTTCTGATGTCTGGAATTGTCGCCCAGACGCCCGAGGTCATCGGTGAACCATATCGCGATGGCGCGGGCAACGTCTATAATCCCTTGTCCGTACAGCCTGTCGTGGTCACCGCAGCGGATCAGGAAACGCTGCGAAAAATCCACGGCCGTTCGCTTGAGCGTGAGGTCACGACCTCGCTCTATATCGAGGAAATGTTTTCCACCGGCCACGACGCAGCCAATCGGCAAGTATTTTCGGAGTTCTCTCCGGATACCGCCAAGGTGGTTGGCTTAGCGGTACGTGCGGATAAAAAGATCGTCGACAAGATTACGAAGGGTGCAAAGTTGCACGCGTGAGACCGAACCCAGCGGAAACGATAAGGGGAGGCTACAAGCCTCCCCGAATGACGTTCCGATGAGAGCTTCCGCTCTTATTCGTCGTTCATCTTCAGTGCGGCGATAAAGGCTTCCTGCGGAATTTCGACCTTGCCGAACTGGCGCATGCGCTTCTTGCCTTCCTTCTGCTTGTCCAGAAGTTTGCGCTTGCGGGTGGCGTCGCCGCCGTAGCACTTGGCCGTCACGTCCTTGCGCAGCGCGCGAACGGTTTCACGCGCAATTACCTTACCGCCGATGGCGGCCTGGATCGGGATCTGGAACATGTGCGGCGGGATCAGCTCTTTCAGCTTCTCGCACATGCCGCGTCCGCGACGGTCGGCAGCCGAGCGGTGAACGAGCATGGAAAGGGCATCGACCGGATCGCCGTTGACGAGGATCGACATCTTGACGAGATCGCCCGGACGGTAATCCATGATGTTGTAATCGAAGGAGGCATAACCCTTCGAGATGGATTTCAGGCGGTCGTAGAAGTCGAACACCACTTCGTTGAGCGGCAGTTCATAGGTCAGCATCGCACGGGTGCCGACATAGGTCAGCTCCGTCTGAATGCCACGACGGTCCTGACACAGCTTCAGAATGCCACCGAGATAGTCATCTGGTGTCAGGATGGTCGCCTTGATCCACGGCTCGCGGATTTCATCGATCTTCACTACATCCGGCATATCCGCCGGGTTGTGAAGTTCCTTCTCGCTGCCGTCCGTCAGGCTCATCTGGTAGACGACCGACGGTGCTGTTGCGACGAGATCGAGGTTGAACTCGCGCTCGAGACGTTCCTGAATGATTTCCAGATGCAGAAGCCCCAGGAAACCGCAGCGGAAACCGAAGCCGAGGGCTGCCGAGCTTTCCATTTCGAACGAGAACGACGCATCGTTGAGACGCAGCTTGCCCACGGCCGAACGCAGATCTTCGAAATCCGCAGCGTCAACCGGGAACAGGCCGCAGAAAACAACCGGCTGTGCGGGCTTGAAGCCTGGCAGAGCCTTTTCCGTCGGGCGACGGTCGTCGGTGATGGTGTCACCAACGCGCGTATCGGCGACCTCCTTGATCGATGCGGTGATGAAGCCAATCTCGCCAGGGCCGAGTGAATCGACATTCACCATCTTCGGTGTCAGCACGCCAACGCGCTCGACGCTGTATTTTGCGCCCGTACCCATCATGCGAATCTGCTGGCCCTTGGCCAGTACGCCGTCGATGACGCGCACCAGAACCATAACGCCGAGATAGGTGTCGTACCAGCTATCTACCAGCAGCGCCTTGAGCGGGCCTTTTTCGCCTTCCGCGCTTTTCGGCGCAGGCAATTTCTGGACGATGGCTTCCAGGACATCGGGAATGCCAAGACCGGTCTTGGCGGAGATGAGCACCGCATCGGAGGCGTCGATGCCGATGACTTCCTCGATCTGCTCCTTGATGCGGTCCGGTTCGGCCGCAGGCAGGTCGATCTTGTTGAGGACTGTCACCAGCTCATGATTGTTGTCGATGGCCTGATATACGTTGGCCAGGGTCTGCGCTTCCACACCCTGGCTGGCGTCGACGACGAGCAGCGAACCTTCACAGGCCGACAGCGAGCGCGAGACTTCATAGGCGAAGTCGACGTGACCGGGGGTGTCAATGAGGTTCAGCACATAGGTTTCGCCGTCGTTCGCCTTGTAGTGCAGGCGCACGGTCTGGGCCTTGATGGTAATGCCGCGCTCGCGCTCGATATCCATCGAGTCGAGAACCTGTTCCGACATATCACGTTCGGCAAGGCCGCCCGTCGACTGGATCAACCGGTCGGCCAGCGTCGATTTGCCGTGATCGATGTGGGCAACGATCGAGAAGTTGCGGATATGGTCCAGGGGCGTGCGGGTCGAATTTGTGCTCATGTTCCGCGCTATAGCAGGGGCTTGTGATGCCGCAAAGCGGGAATTTGGTTAAAAGCCTTTTAAAATGGGCTTTTCATCCCTGGAATTGCTCTGGCCAGTCGCGGCGGGTGGCGACCTGCCCCTCGGTTCGGAGTTTTGCCACTGTGGCAAGGTCGATATCGACCACGAGCAATGAACTTTCCATCACCGTATCGCTCTCGCTTTCCGCCACGATGCCTGACGGCGGCATACCGTAATCCGAGGGCACATAAAGCGCCGCACGACCGCGATTTTCATCGACGGCCGGCGACCAGGGTGCTTCTCCTGCTGTAGGGGAGGAGAGTACGGCATACTGGTTTTCCAGCGCCCGCGCTTGAGCGCCAATACGCACCCGGTAAGCCCCCGCCAGCGTATCGGTGCAACTCGGCGCCAGCACAAGTTCCACACCGAGTTCGGCCAGCTTGCGGCCTAGCATCGGGAACTCGTTGTCGTAGCAGATCAGGATGCCAAGCTTACCGAGCGCCGTGTCAAAAGCCTTGAGCCCATCGGTACCAGCATGGATGTTCCATTGCTCGCGCTCGAAGCGCGTCATGATCTGCTTGTCCTGATATCCGATCAGGCCATCTGGTCCGAACAGCCAGGCGCGGTTGCGGAATTTTCCATCGTTGTCCTTGATCGGAGCGCTGCCCGGTTGAAAGAGAATCTGATGTTGCCGGGCCAGTTCCTCGCAAAGCTCGACCCATGAAGGGATCAGCGGCTGTATCTCCTCGATGGAGCGGTGCAGATCCGAGCGTGCCTCAGGCGGCAACTGTCCGGTCAGCGTCATCGCGGAATATTCCGGCAGAAGCAGAAGTTCAGCTCCCTTGTCCTTGGCCTCCCGCACAATTGCCGAAAGATGCGCGGCATAGGCGTCCCATGTCTCAATCAGTTCAATGGCATACTGGCTGGCGGCAAGTCTGGTCATGGAGCAATTCTCTTCATCCAGAAGGACAGCGGTTTTGAACTTTTGCTCGTCTCGTCCAGGTCCTGCCAGGTAAATGTGGTGTGCAGTTCGGGGTGATGGCGATAACCGCGCTTTTCCCAGAAAGCGTTGAGCGGCACATAATCTGCAGGCCGGCGTGGATGGTTGTCCGGGCGCTCGACAGCACAGAACGTGCACCATTCGATACCACCAAGCCGTTTTGCGTGGCCTTCCCGCTCTTCGAAGAAACGCACGCCGGCACCCTGGCCACGATACGTGTCCAGAAGCACGCTTTCGCCAAAATAGAAAATGCGCTCGGGATCGTATCCGGCGGCAATGAAGGGAGCCTTGACCTCTTCGGTTTCGACAGCCATGGGCATGCCTGTGGACATGCCCACCACCTTGTCGCCGTCCAGTGCCAGCACGAAAACGGCACCGTCGGCCTGCGCGTAGGTCGCCAGATATTCGCGTTCGTGTTCCAGCGTCCCGTCGTAAAGATAGGGGAAGGCGCGGAACACTGTAATGCGCAGATGCGCAAGGTCATCAAAATAGGGAACGGCATCAATGCCGGAAAGAGACTTGATTTCGACGGTCATGGGCATTTTCACTTTCGTTTCCGGTGGTTATACCGTCATGGAAAACCTGCGCAAGCATTGAACGGAGAAGATGATGACCGCTAGTGAGACCATTCGCGCCTACTACGATGCCTTCAACCGTCAGGACATGGAGGCGTTTCTGGCGCTGCTCACTGACGATGTCGTGCATGATATCAATCAGGGTGAGCGACAGGCGGGCAAGGCAGCCTTTGCCTCCTTCATGGATCACATGAACCGTTGCTACAAGGAAACCCTCACAGACATGGTCATCATGGCTGCAGAGGACGGCAAGCGCGCGTCGGCCGAATTCGTTGTGAACGGCGAATACCTTGTAACGGATGAAGGCTTGCCGGAAGCCAACGGCCAAAAATACGTCCTGCCAGCCGGAGCCTTCTTCGAACTGAAGGATGGAAAAGTGGCCCGTGTCACCAACTACTACAACCTGAATGACTGGATTGCTCAGGTCGGGGCCTGAGCCATTTTCTATTATGATGGATGTTGACTCCATTATGTGAGAGTGCAATTCTCACATAATGGAAAACGAAGACGACATCCTTGAACGGTCTATCGGTGAGCGCATCAAATTGCTGCGCTCGCGGAACAGCCTGACGCTGGACCAGCTTGCTTCTGCATCCGGCGTCAGCCGCGCGATGATTTCGCGTATAGAACGCGGTGAGGCGAGCCCGACCGCCTCACTCCTTGCCCGCATCTGTTCGGCGCTTGGACTGTCCCTTTCCGGCTTTTTCGCTGAAGACGAAGACGTGGTGTCCCCTCTGGTGCGACGGTGTGAACAGCCGCTCTGGAAAGACCCTGAAACGGGGTATGTCCGCCGCGCGATTTCGCCGCCGCGCGTCGGCTCGGACGTCGACATTGTCGAGGTCGAGTTTCCGGCCGGTGCGCGTGTCAGCTTTCCGCCGCACGCGGCAAGCCGCGGCATGACGCAATATGTCTGGGTGTTCGAGGGCACGTTGGAGATGACGACGGGCGGAGAGACCCACCGCCTGGAGCCCGGTGACTGCCTTTTCATGCCTGTTGGCGAGGGACACATATTTCATAATTCATCCAGCATCGCCGCACGTTATGCAGTGGTGCTGGATCGCAAATCCCGCTGATTTTTTGGGAGTTTTTATGGTCAGCATTCGTGTTTTGAACGCGCGGGAAACGATCGCCGCGTTGCCCGATCTGTGTGAAGTTCTTTCGGACTGTGTGAATGGCGGGGCATCCGTCGGCTTCATGCTGCCATTTGCACCGGTGGATGCGGAACCCTTCTGGCGTTCTGTGGCGGATGCCGTCGCCAATGGCGACACGATTCATGTGGTGGCGGAAGTCGAAGGCAAGGTGGTTGGAACGGTCCAGATCGGGCTCGCATCGAAGCCGAACCAGCCCCATCGCGGCGATCTGATGAAATTGCTCGTACATCGCTCTGCGCGTGGGCTTGGCCTGTCGCGCCAGCTCATGGAGGCCGTGGAAAAAGAGGCAGCCGATCTTGGTCGCAGCCTTCTTGTTCTCGATACCGCCACCGGCAGCGATGCCGAAGCGATTTATCCTCGCTTCGGCTGGGAGCGCGTTGGGGTTATTCCCGATTACGCGCTGTTTCCAGACGGCAGCTACTGCGGCACAACCCTTTTTTACAAGCGGATCGGTTCAATCACTGACCCGGCTTCAGTGTCCGGTTGAATGCTGCCACGATCATTGTTTCCAGCTCTGCGTGAAGATCCTTGCGATCACGCGAGCCGGCCGGTTCGCAGATAGGGTCGCGTTCACCGACAGATTTCAGGAACGCTGCCGCGCCCGGCTTGCACACGGGCAGGAAGCTGAAATGATCGGCCTCGTCGACCTGTTCATAGACGGAGCCGGGCACCCTGGCTGCGAGCTCATCGGCAAGCACGGCAGGTGGAATCTTCCCCTTGCTGCCGAGATTGATGAAGGTCAGCGGAATGTCGATCTTTTCAAGGCTTTCCGGTTGGAACGCCAGTGCCAGACCAGGATCGACAAGCACGGCCGAACGAATGCGAGGGTCGCGGTTCTGCTGTTCGAAACGGGTTTTATCGATGCTGCCGAGATCGAGCTTAGGGACATCGATCTGCTCTTCATTCTTGTAGCCACGCCCGCCCGCAAACCATTGGCAATCCATGGAGGTGGCAAAGGTGTCGCAATAGTTGATGTAGGATTGGAGATCGGCGCGCGCGCCGGCGATTTCCATTGCTGCGCTGCCGCCGAGCGAAAAGCCGAGGACGCCGACCTTGTCGGCATCGATGGTACCGGTCCAATCCTTGCTGGATGTCAGTGCTGTTACGAGTGTCGAAAGATCATCAGTCCGTTCCCAGATTCTTGGGGTTTCGGCCGGGGTGGAATCGCCGCTGGTGGTGCCGGGATGGTTCGTGCCCGCCACGATGAAGCCTTCGCTTGCAAGTCTGGCTGCAATCCATGCCATGCCCTCCGCACGCGAGCCGGAGCCGTGAGAGATCAATACCAGAGGGAACTGTCCTATTTTGATTTCGGCACCTTCCAGAACCGATGCGCCTTCAAAAATGCGATTGTCGCCGGACATCGTCTGCGTGCCGTTCTTGCCTGTCGTTGGGTACCAGACGGTGACTGCCAGATCCGTTGCCCGCGCTTTCGACGGCACGGATATGGTTTTCAGCCCAACCGCATCGGCGGCAAAAGCCGGACCGCAAAAAAGAGAACCGGCGAAAACGGCCGCAAGAATGTTTTTCGGTGTCATGAGAGCCTCTCTGTTTGACAAAGTAATGCTCCCGTTTTCTCTTTTGCGCGGATAAATGCGTCCTCGATCGTGTTCAAGGTCGTCCTCAAACGCGATCTGGTTCAAGAAGGATGTTATGGTCGTTTGCGGATGTTGCTGTGCTTTTCATTCCTTTACCCTTCGTTGTTGCGCTCCTTCTTGTCCTGATTTTCATTTCCTTCCTGCGAAGCAGGAGCGAACTGAAAGCCAACAGGGCGTTCCTCGCCTTGATTGCGTTTTGTGCTCTGCAGTCAGTTCTGGTCGGATTGCGTTGGGGATACGGCGTTGAGCAGGTTCGTTACATTCTGCCGGTTCTGGCGGCCTGCCTGCCACCTTTGACCTATTCTGCTTTTCACGGGCTGATCGGTCTGAGCGGCACCAGTCGGAACATCCTGTGGGGCGGCCTCCTGTTGTCGCCTTTGGTCGTGATCGCGCTGCTTTTCGTTTTTCCTGTCATGATCGACTTCGCGCTGATTGTGATCTTTGTTGGTTACGCGGTGGCCTTGCTGCTTCTGGCGCGACAGGGTCCGGATGGATTGGATGAGGCACAGTTTGCAAGTGCCACTTCGGCGCATAGGGCTCTGGTGATTGCGGCCGTCGCCCTGTGCCTGTCCGCGACCTTCGATCTTCTGGTCTTCCTTGATTTCGAATGGACGCGTGGGGAAAATGCGGCCGCGCTGGTCAGCAATGCCAATCTTCTCGGTTTGTTGCTGATCGGTCTGATGGCCCTTGTCGCAGGACAAAGCAAAGCGCCTCAGCTTGCCTCTGAGCCGACGCTCGAAGCGCCGATCCATTCCACTCCATCAGAAGAGGACAGGGAGGTTCTCGAGAAGCTCGACAATCTCATGCAGGGGCAAAAATTTTATCGCGATGAAAATCTCAACCTGTCGCGACTGTCCCGCCGGTTGGGCCTGTCTGCCAGACAGATTTCCGGCGCCATCAACCGTTCCCTTGGCATCAACGTATCGCAATATGTCAATCAGCTTCGTATCCGGGAAGCCTGCCGTCAGCTCGAAGAAACCGATCAATCGGTCACGGCGATCATGTTGTCTTCGGGGTTTCAGACGAAATCCAACTTCAACCGCGAATTTCGCCGGATAACCGGCATGAGCCCGGTTGCCTGGCGCGAGCGCGAACTGTGGAAACTCGTATCGCCCAACAAAAACGGTCATCCGGAGCCAGCCGGATGACCGTTTGATCAGGCAGAAGATGCGTGATTACAGCGTGCCGTTGCGCTGCTGGATCATCATGTAGGTGTCGTAAGTGTATTCAGCGATCTGCGCCCAGAGGTAAGCGTCCTTCTTGAAAGCCTGCTGGCTTTCATAGATTTTCTTGAAGCTTTCGTTCTTGGCAGAGATTTCGGCGTAGGTTTCCTGTGCAGCCTTGTGGCAAACGTCGAGGATTTCCTGGCTGAACGGACGCAGGATGGCGCCCTGCGCGACCAGTTCCTTCAATGCCTTCGGGTTGTGCGCGTCATAGCGCTCCAGCATGGAAGCGCTGCCCGCTGCGCAGGCGTCCTTGAGGATACGCTTGTAGTTTTCCGGCAGTTCGTTGAACTTCTGCAGGTTCACGAAGGCGTGGACAGCCGGGCCACCTTCCCACCATGCCGGGTAGTAGTAATACTTCGCCACCTTGTAGAAGCCGAGCTTCTGATCGTCATAGGGGCCGACGAATTCGGTGGCATCGATCGTGCCTTTTTCGAGCGCCGCATAAACGTCACCGCCGGCGATCTGCTGCGGGGTGACACCGACCTTCTGCATGACCTGGCCGGTCAGGCCGGCGATACGCATCTTCAGGCCCTTGAGGTCGTCGATAGTATTGATTTCCTTGCGGAACCAGCCACCCATCTGCGCTCCGGTGTTGCCGAGCAGAATGGAGTAGATGTTGTGCTGAGCGAGGAACTCGTTGAGCAGTTCGTTGCCACCTGCCTGGTTGAACCAGGCGTTGGTCTGGCGCGCGTTCAGACCGAAAGGAACGGACGTTCCGAGAGCAAAGGTCGGGTCCTTGCCGACGTAATAGTAGGCGCAGGTGTGCGCCATTTCGACGGTTCCGGCCGTTACGGCATCGGCTGCCTGAAGCGCGGGTACGATTTCACCGCCGGCAAAGTGCTGAATGACGAAGTTGCCACCGGAAGCTTCCTTGACGTGGTCAGCGACGGTCTGGCCAGCGCCGAAAAGAATGTCGAGCCCCTTGGTGAAAGAGGACGTCATGCGCCAGGTGATCTTGGGGTTTTCCTGCGCAATAGCCGGAGCGGCGAGAGCAGTTGCGGTGACACCAGCGCCAACTGCGCCTGCCTTGCGGATAAATGATCTGCGATCCATGTCGATAAGCCTTGTACGTCTGTCAATTACAGGCGAACCGCACGGTACGCCTCCCAAGGGCTACTAATCATTTATCCTTGATGCCATCAAGAGGATATTTCTGAAAATTGCGCCCGGCTTGCTTCACGCGTGAAGATTGTTGCGACGATACTATCGCCAGGCGTCTATTATCGTCAGGAACGTGCTTTTTTCAGGGCGGGATCGTCCAGCGCCGGATTATAAAACAGCGAAAGCGTGAGACTTCTGGCAATCCGTTGAGCGGTTTCCATAAACCACGCATGGGCCTCGCGACTGGGGGCGATATCGGTCAGAGTTGCGGAGAACAGATCGAGCCATTGCGGGAATAGCTCTGCCGTCATGTTTTCCACGCCAACATGGGCCTGAACCGGCTTGCCGCCATAACCGCCGTTCTTGAAGGCAACCGCGGACCAGAAGCGTTTCATCTTTCCCATGTGCTCCGGCCAGCGTCCGTCGAGGCGGGTGTTGAAAACCGGACCGAGTGTAGGATGCTGCAAAACGCGCGCGTAAAAGGTTTCCACCAGAAGGTCGATAAACTGGGCATCGACGCCGATTTTAGCCATGGCCTCTTCTGCCCGGTGCTGGATCTCCGCATTGTGTGCCGCTTTCGCGTCGAACCGTTCCTGCATCGCTTTCTCCTTTCAGTGGAATTTAGGGTGGATTTGAGCCATTCACAATGCGACCTTTCGCCATATTAGAATTATTCTAAAAATTCTTGATCTGGTGTATAGAGAGTTGTATTTAGAATTATTCTAAAAAGGCCATTCTCATGTTTCGCAGTCTGTTTTCACTTTCCAAACGCCCGTTCTCATCATTGAGCGAACAGGAAATCCTGGCGCTTGCGATATCCTCCGAGGAGGACGATTCCCGAATTTATCGGTCGTATGCCGACCATCTGCGCGGACAATATCCGCAGTCGGCCAAAGTGTTCGACGATATGGCCGATGTCGAACAGCGGCATCGCAATGTTCTGATCGATATGCACCGTGAGCGGTTTGGAGAAACGATCCCGCTGATCCGGCGTGAGCATGTCCGGGGTTTTTACGAAAGAGCACCGGATTGGCTGGTGAAGAACCTGTCTCTTGAGAAGGTCCGTGCTCAGGCCGAATTGATGGAGGCGCAGGCAATCCGCTTTTACGACGAGGCTTTGAAGCGCACGACTGATGCTGGAACGCGCAAGTTGCTCGGCGATCTGGCGGAAGCGGAGCGTGGTCATGAAGACATAGCGCGTATGCTCGAAGACCGGCATCTTGGCGATGATGAGCGTTCGGAAGAAGAACAGACCGCCAAACGTCAGTTCCTGCTGACCTATGTTCAGCCTGGCCTGGCCGGATTGATGGATGGTTCCGTCTCCACGCTCGCTCCGATCTTTGCGGCAGCCTTTGCGACGCAGGATACCTGGCAGACGTTTCTGATCGGCCTGTCAGCCTCTGTGGGTGCCGGCATTTCCATGGGCTTCACAGAAGCTGCGCATGATGATGGCAAGCTGTCGGGCCGTGGTTCTCCGTTCAAGCGCGGACTGGCATCCGGCATCATGACGGCGGTCGGTGGCCTCGGCCATGCCTTGCCTTACCTCATTCCGCATTTCTGGACGGCGACAGCCATCGCGGCCATCGTCGTTTTCGTTGAATTGTGGGCGATTGCCTTCATCCAGAACCGTTTCATGGAAACGCCGTTCCTGCGTGCCGTCTTCCAGGTCGTGCTGGGCGGCTCGCTTGTGCTGGCCGCAGGCATCATCATCGGCAACGGTTGATTGGCAAACCGTACAGCAACAAACAAAAAAGCCCGCAATGCTGCGGGCTTTTTCATCAGTGGTTGTGGTGATCAGCGCAGCGCGCCGACCAGAACGTCGCGACCGTCCTCGATGGAGATCCAGCGGCCCGTGTTGAACGACGCCTGACGCTTCAGATAGGTATAGTTGGTATCCGTCCAGAGCTTCACATCATCCGAAAGGTTGTCGAGAATGAAGTCTCCATCCGTCGTGCGAAGGGTAAGAACGGCGTGACCTTCTCCGTCCGGCTTGCGGACGACGGTGATCAACAGGTCCGAAACGGCAAACCCTTTTTCGATCAGCTTTTTGCGTTTCAAAAGCACGAAATCTTCGCAATCGCCTGCTGTGGTGGGGTATTCCCAGACTTCGTCCTTGCCGTAGATTTCCTGGTCGGTCATGGCCACGATTGTGGCGTTAACGGAGGTGTTGATTTCACGAACAACGCCCCAGCCATATTCCGTCACGCGCGGCGGCGGTGTGACCTTGCTGCGAATATTGCATTCGTCGGCGTATTTCTGACAGAATTCGTAATGGCCGATTGGCTGGGAAGTAATGCCACCCGTCACCATGGAAGGGCTTCCCTTGTTCTCCGCAGATGCGGAGGCAGCAGTCATAAACCCGGCGGCAACTGCAAACAGCAGCGCACGCGCCAGTCGTGCGTTCATCATGAAACCCGTCCCTAAATTCTTAACGAAAAGTTAAGAGGCTTCAGGGGCGGGAGTCAATCATTAGCAATCATTCAACAACGGGACTCGTGAATTATGGTTAAGATCGTTGCTGAAATGCCTATCATACAAGGCTTTTGACGGCGGCCAGCATCCTGTCGATATCCTGTGGACGTGACAGTCTATGGTCGCCATCGCGGATCAATGTCAGGACAACGTCGTCAGCCGGCAGGTGTTCAAGCAATTTCAGGGCATGCTGATAGGGGACGTCGGGGTCCTGCATGCCTTGCAGAATGTGCACCGCGCAGCCCGTGGTGATGATACCCTTGAGCACCCGATTGTCTCGACCGTCTTCAATCAGTGCGCGAGTGAAGATATTCGGCTCGGGGCTATATTCGGAATGTTCCTCGAAATAGCCCTTCTCCTCAAGCGAGGCCTTTTCCGCATCCGAAAGGCCGGGTTCGATCAACTCGGCGGTGAAATCGGGCGCAGGTGCAATCAGAACCATGCCTGCAACAGTGGGAGAGCCGCCAGCTTTGCGCAGTTCCTCGACCATGCGAAGTGCAATCCAGCCGCCCATCGACGAACCGATCACCACAACACGCTCGGGTGCGACATGACGAACGACGTCGAGCGCTTCTCCAAGCCAGCGGGAAATTGTGCCCTTATTGAAGTCGCCGCCGGATGCACCGTGGCCGGAATAATCCAGGCGAAGGCAGGCAATGCCGTTTTCTGCCGCAAAGCGATCCAGTTCGACCGCCTTGGTTCCCGACATGTCGGAACGATAGCCGCCGAGCCAGACAAGTGTCGGTGCTTGCGGGTTCGATGTCGCGGGACTATAGATAAACGCGATATCACGAGCATCGTCGCCGGTACCAATAGTGACGAATTCGGCAGTGTGTTCGGCCATGGAAATGTAATTCTCCTGATTTTGGTGCAACAACGGCGGCAGATTTGCAAAAACCGTGACAACAGGTGATCTTTTCGGGCAGATATGCTATTGACTTCGCCGCGGCAATAACGACATTTCCGCCGCTTGCAACTGAACAAGCTGTTTTTTGCTGACGTGATCCAGAAACAGATCAGGAGAATACGACCATTCGCAGACCTTTCAAAGCCGATGCCCCCGTCAAGGAGGGCCCGCGCTCCAACCGGGAAATTCGGGTTCCCAGAGTTCAGCTTATTGATGAAGAGGGCCAGAACCTCGGCGCGATGCCGACGGATCAGGCATTGAAACTGGCGGAGGAGGCCGGTCTCGATCTCGTTGAGATTTCGCCGAACGCTGAACCGCCGGTGTGCAAGATCCTCGATCTCGGTAAACTGAAGTACGCGACCCAGAAAAAGGCCGCTGAAGCGCGCAAGAAACAGAAGATCGTTGAGGTCAAGGAAATCAAGATGCGCCCCAACATCGACACCCATGACTATGAGGTGAAGATGAAGGCGATGAGTCGTTTCTTTGAAGACGGCGACAAGGTGAAGGTAACGCTGAAGTTCCGTGGCCGCGAAATGGCTCACCAGGAACTCGGCATGAAGCTTCTCCTGCAGGTCAAGGAAGATACCCAGGTCATCGCCAAGGTGGAAGCCGAGCCGAAGCTGGAAGGCCGTCAGATGATGATGGTGCTTGCGCCGAAGTAATACGGCATCCTTGCGGGGAAGTTTTTATTCCCCGTTGCGCTTTTCCATAACTGCGGTTATAAGCGCGCGTTCCGAACGGTCCGGCAGGGCATGCCGAGGCCGTTCTTAATGCTTGAAACCTGGCCTCGTCTGCCTGGTTCATACAAAAAATGGAGTAGCAAAATGCCCAAGATGAAGACGAAGTCCGCTGCCAAGAAGCGGTTCAAGATCACTGCAACCGGCAAGGTTGTTGCAGCTGCTGCCGGCAAGCGCCACGGCATGATCAAGCGTACCAACAAGTTCATTCGCGACGCGCGTGGAACCATGGTTCTCGCCGAAGCTGACGGCAAAAAGGTCGTCAAGAACTACCTGCCGAACGGTCTCTAAGACTTTTCCGCATTTTTGGACACTTTAAGGAGATCATGACATGGCACGCGTAAAACGTGGCGTAACTTCCCGCGCCAAGCACACCAAGACACTCAAGGCAGCCAAGGGCTTCTACGGCCGCCGCAAGAACACCATCCGCGCAGCAAAGGCTGCTGTGGATCGTTCCAAGCAGTACGCTTATCGCGACCGTAAGGTCAACAAGCGCAACTTCCGCGCTCTGTGGATCCAGCGTATCAACGCTGCTGTTCGCGAATTCGGCCTGACCTACGGCCGCTTCATCGACGGTCTGAACAAGGCTGGCATCGAAGTTGACCGCAAGGTTCTGTCCGACATGGCTATCCATGAGCCGGCAGCATTCGGCGCGCTCGTTGAAGCAGCGAAGAAGGCTCTTGAGTACCTCAAGGATGCTGGTACGACCAACGAGTTTGAATCCGCTGTAAAGTAATTACGGCGCGGACAATCTGTTGTTCATTTGAAACCCGCGCCGGTACACCGGCGCGGGTTTTCTATTTTTGGGTTGGGCGGGGCAGAAGACATGTTGGGTGCCGCAAGCGAGACGGAAAAGGCCGAAGGTTTTCATGTTCATCTGGGGGACGCAGATATTGCGGCCCTGATGCAGGCCCTCTTGCAGAGCAAGGGGCGTATTCAAAAGCTGCAACTGCCCAGCCTCACGGTCTGGATCAAGCGCCACGGCACGGAAAAACTGTCCGCGTGGATCAAGCTTCAGAGCTTTCTTGCCAAGCTGCTGCCTTACACCTTCATGCGTCCGTCGCCCCCTCTGGATGGTGCGGGTTTGATGCGCCGCGAGATCGAAACGATGCAGGTGTTCAGGGCCAAGGGTTTTCCGGTCCCCCCGATCATTTATTCCTCCAAGACCGCCGTTGTGCTTGGTGACGTAGGCCAGACGCTGGCTGAACGGATGGATGGACTGAAGGGCAGGGCTCCGCAGGACCATGACGCGTTGCTGGTCAAATCCGCCACGGCACTCGGGGAACTGCATGCCGCCGACCTCTGCCACGGTCGACCCCATGTTCGAGACTTCTTCCTTGAAAACGACCGTGTCGGTTTCATGGATTTCGAAGAGCGTCCACAGGATGTCATGCCGCTTCAGACGGCGCAGGCGCGTGATGTCTGGCTGCTCTTTTTGCAGGTCGCTACACGCGCCTGCAATTCTTCGGCAACCTGTGATGCGGCCTTTGCCGGCTGGTACAGAAACGCGCCCGCCGCCACCGTTGAGGAATTACGCCGTCTGGTCGACATTCTCGGGCGATTTTTACCCCTTGCCCGGTTGATTGGGCGCGTACGGATGGGTAGTGATCTGCGACGCTTTATCATGGCGACCGACTATCTGATGAATGCTGTGAAACCCGAAGCCGCCGGGAAAGCTCTCGGCGAGGCAGGAAAAAATGACTGAACTTGATACCTTGAAATCGCAATTGATGTCGGAGATCGCCGTTGCTGCAGATGAGGCGGCTATCGAGGCCGTGCGCGTATCCGCACTGGGCAAGAAGGGCTCGGTTTCGGAGCTTCTCAAGACGCTTGGCTCGATGACCCCGGAAGAGCGCCAGACACGCGGCGCTGCCATCAACCAGCTCAAGAACGAAATCACCGACCTGATCGGCGAACGCAAGAGCGCCCTGAAGGATGCCGCCATTGCCGCGCGTCTCGAGGCTGAAACGGTCGATGTCAGTCTTCCTGTTCGCCAGTCGCCTGCAGAACGCGGTCGCATTCATCCGATCAGCCAGATCGTCGATGAAATCACCGCCATTTTCGCCGATATGGGTTTCTCCATTGCCGAAGGCCCGGATATCGAGACGGACTATTACAACTTCACGGCACTGAACTTCCCTGAGGGACATCCGGCCCGCGAAATGCACGACACCTTCTTCTTCCAGCCGGATGGAAAGGGTGAGCGCAAGGTGCTGCGCACACACACCTCGCCGGTTCAGGTGCGCACCATGGAAAGCCAGAAGCCGCCGATCCGCATCGTCATTCCAGGCAAGACCTATCGCCAGGATTCGGACGCGACCCACTCGCCGATGTTCCATCAGGTTGAGGGCCTCGTGATCGACAAGAAGGCGCATGTCGGCAACCTTCGCTGGATTCTCGAAGAGTTCTGCAAGACCTTCTTTGAGGTGGACAGCGTCGTCATGCGTTTCCGCCCGTCCTTCTTCCCCTTCACGGAACCGTCCTTCGAAGTTGATATCCAGTGTGATCGCTCCGGTCCTATCGTCAAGTTCGGTGAAGGCAACGACTGGATGGAAATCCTTGGCTGCGGCATGGTGCATCCAAATGTTCTGCGCGCCGGTGGTTTGGACCCGGACGAGTACCAGGGTTTTGCCTGGGGCATGGGTCTCGACCGCATCGCCATGCTGAAATACGGCATGCCGGACCTGCGCGATTTCTTCAACGCCGATGTTCGCTGGATGAACCACTACGGCTTCCGCCCGCTCGATATGCCGACGCTGTTCGGCGGTCTGAGCGTTTAATCGGTCAAGTCGAGGAGCAAGATACATGAAATTCACACTCTCCTGGCTGAAAGAGCATCTTGAAACCGATGCCTCTCTGGAACAGCTCTGCGAGCGCCTGACCGCCATCGGTCTTGAGGTCGAGGATGTCGACGACAAGGCGGCTTACAAGCCGTTCGTGATCGCCAAGGTTCTGACGGCTGAAAAACATCCTGAAGCCGACCGTCTCAAGGTTCTTTCCGTTGATGCGGGTGACGGCAAGCCGGTGCAGATCGTCTGCGGTGCGCCAAACGCGCGCGCCGGTCTCGTCGGTGCGTTGGCACGTCCGGGCACCTATGTTCCGGGCATCGATGTCACGTTGTCGGTTGGCAAGATCCGTGGTGTCGAAAGCCACGGCATGATGTGCTCGGAAAAAGAGCTCAACATTTCCGAGGATCACAACGGCATCATCGACCTGCCGGAAGATGCGCCTGTCGGCACGTCATTCGCGTCTTATGCCGGTCTCGACGATCCGGTCATCGAGATCAACCTGACGCCGAACCGCCCGGACTGCACCTCGATCTTCGGTATTGCCCGCGATCTGGCGGCATCTGGACTCGGTACACTCAAGACCACGTCCGCGCCGTCGTTCAAGGTCGAAGGCAACACGCCGGTCGACGTGAAGCTGGAACTGGACGATGCGGCGCTCTGCCCAGGCTTTTCGCTGCGTATCGTGCGTGGCGTCAAGAATGGCCCGAGCCCGAAGTGGATGCAGGCACGCCTTTCCGCCATTGGTCTCCGTCCGATCAATGCTCTGGTGGACATCACCAACTATATGACCTTCGATCAGGGCCGTCCGATGCACGTCTTCGACGCCGCCAAGGTCAAGGGCGACCTCGTCGTGCGCCGTGCGAAAGAGGGTGAAACCATCCTCGCGCTCGACCAGCGTGAATACAAGCTCGGCCCTGCCAATGTGGTCATCGCTGACGATAACGGTCTGGAATCCATCGGTGGCGTCATGGGTGGTGAACACTCCGGCTGCGATGAGAACACCGTTGACGTACTGATCGAATCCGCGCTTTGGGACCCGATCAACATTGCCAAAACAGGCCGCTCGCTCGGTATCATCACCGATGCACGTTACCGTTTCGAGCGTGGCGTTGATCCGGAATATATGGTCCCGGGTCTGGAGCGCACGACGCAACTGGTGCTGGAACTTTGCGGTGGCGTTGCCGGCGAAGCCAAGGTTGTCGGTTACAAGGGCTACCAGCCCAAGGTGGTTGACTTCCCGCTTTCCGAAGTCAAGCGCTTGACCGGTCTGGAAGTTTCGACCGAAGAAAGCCAGACCATTCTCAAAGGCCTCGGCTTTGCCGTCGAAGGTTCTGGCGAGCGCGTCAAGGTTTCGGTTCCGTCATGGCGTCCGGACGTGGACGGCAAGGCTGACCTCGTTGAAGAGGTCATGCGCATTCATGGCGTGGACAACATCAAGCCCGAGCCGCTGGAAAGCTTCGGGGCCGTCAATGGCCGTATCCTGACCACGCTGCAGATCCGCACCCGCACTGCGCGGCGCGCACTGGCAAGCCGTGGCATGCTGGAGGCCGTGACCTGGTCCTTCATTCCTGAGGCACAGGCAAAGCTGTTCGGTGGCGGTTTGCCCGCATTGAAGCTCGCCAACCCGATTGCCGCCGATATGTCCGACATGCGGCCTTCGCTGCTGCCAGGCCTGTTGACGGCTGCTCAGCGCAATGCCGACAAGGGTTATGGTGATGTGGCGATCTTTGAGGTCTCCGGCACCTATGAGGGCGATACGCCCGAAACTCAGCGTCGTGTAGCTGGCGGCGTTCGCCGCGGCACGGCATCGCTGGCTGGTGCGGGCCGTATGTGGTCCAACGCTGCCAAAGGTGGCGGCAAGCCGGTCGACGTCTATGATGCCAAGGCTGATGCTTTGGCCGTGATTGAAGCCTGCGGCCTGCCAATGGCCAATGTCCAGATCGAAGCCGGTGCACCGGGTTGGTATCATCCGGGCCGTTCAGGCACGATCAAGATGGGCCCGAAGGTCATTCTCGGTTACTTCGGTGAATTCCACCCGAAGACGCTTGGCGAACTGGATGTTTCAGGCGTTTATGCCGGTTTCGAAATTTATCTCGATGCGATGGCCGAGCCGAAGAAGAAGCCGACGCGTACCAAGCCTGCGCTTGATCTTTCGCCTTTCCAGGCGGTGAAGCGCGATTTCGCTTTCGTGGTCGACAAGTCGGTTGAGGCTGGTGCCATCATCAAGGCGGCAACCAGCGCAGACCGCAAGCTGGTGACCGGCGTGAATGTCTTCGACGTTTTCGAGGGCGCATCCCTTGGTGAAAACAAGAAGTCGATCGCCATCGAGGTTCAGATCCAGCCGGTCGACAAGACCTTGACGGATGAGGATTTCGAAGCCTTGACCGCAAAGATCGTCGGCAACGTCGAGAAGACGACGGGCGGCGTGTTGCGCGCCTGAGCCGAAGTCAATCAATGAAAGAAAGCCGCGGACGCAATGTCCGCGGCTTTTTTATTGGAGCCAAGTGACTTGGCCCGATGATTTATCGGCTTGTCATCTTGGAAAGTTGTTCCGGATATCGTCCACCGGCCACCTTGGATGGCGCGAGAAGCTCACCGAGTTTGCGGCTTTCGTCCTTCGTCAGCGTGACGTCTGCGGCAGCGACGTTGGTTTCCAGATTGGCGATCTTCGTGGTGCCGGGGATCGGCACGATGAAATCGCCCTGCGCCATGACCCAGGCGAGTGCCAGTTGACCGGCCGTCACACCTTTTTCGGCAGCCATTTCTTCCAGCAGCGAAACGAGCGCCAGATTTGCATCGAAATTCTCCGCCTGGAAGCGCGGCAGGGAGCGACGGAAATCGTTATCCGACAGCCCGTCGAGTTTCTTCAGTGCGCCTGTCAGGACGCCCCGACCCAAAGGGCTGAATGGCACAAAACCGATGCCCAGTTCGCGGCAGGTATCCAGCACGCCGTTTTCCTCCACATCGCGGGTCCACAACGAGTATTCGCTCTGGATCGCGGCGATCGGGTGAACTGAGTGTGCTTTGCGAAGCGTTTCGGCGCTTGCTTCCGAAAGGCCGAGATGTTTGACCTTCCCCTCACGAACGAGTTCTGCCATGGCGCCCACCGTATCCTCGATCGGGACGTTCGGATCGACGCGATGCTGGTAGAACAGGTCGATGACATCAACGCCAAGGCGCTTGAGCGATGCTTCCGCAACAGCGCGCACGTTCTCAGGGCGACTGTCGGTACCCACCATCATCTGCCCTGCAGGTTTGGTGGCATCGATCCTGAAGCCGAACTTGGTGGCGATGACAACCTGATCGCGGTAGGGCTTCAAGCCCTTGCCGACAAGGATCTCGTTGTTATAGGGGCCGTAAACTTCGGCGGTGTCGAAAAAGGTAACCCCGAGTTCGATCGCACGGTGCAGCGTGGCAATGGCGCTGCTCTCATCGCCAGCCGGGCTGTAGGCATGGGTCATGCCCATGCAGCCGAGGCCAAGTGCCGAAACCGAGAGGTTGTTTCCAAGAGTTCTTTTTTTCATCTGTTCGTCCTTCCACAAAGGAGCCGCCCTGTCGTGAGGGCGTGACGTCAAATTAGCGTCCCGCAGCGCTAAAAATAATCGATGCAAATCCGGGCAGGTTGTTCTAAATAATAGAACAATGAACCGCATTCAGCTATCGCAACTGGCCGTATTGGCTGCCGTCGCCGAAGGTCGCAGCTTCCGCAAGGCCGCTGCTGAACTTGGCATCGCACCATCCGCTGTCAGCCATGCAGTCTCGACGCTGGAAGAAAGCCTAGGTTTACGCCTTCTGCACCGCACCACACGCAGCGTTTCGCCCACAGAGGAGGGGAGGCGTTTGCTGGAGACGCTGGCCCCCGCCTTGGCCGATATCGATGCGGTCATCGATACGCTTGCCGAGCATGGCGGCCGCCCCGCTGGGCCGTTACGCGTCACACTACCACGCCTTGCGGCGGAAGATCTGCTGATGCCGCGCATCAGCGAATTTCTCGGTCTTTATCCTGACATCGCGCTGGAAATCTCCACCGACGACCGGTTTGAAGACATCGTTGCCAAAGGGTTTGATGCGGGCCTGCGGCTGGGTGAAAATCTGGAGGCGGATATGATTGCCGTGCGCGCCAGCGGTCCGTGGCGCGGTGCGATTGTCGCGTCACCCGGCTATTTCGACAATCATTCCGTGCCACTTCATCCCCGTGATTTGATGCAGCACCGCTGTATCCGCCGCCGCTTTTCCAGTGGTCGGATCTATCGCTGGGAATTGGAAAAGGACGGGCGGTCGTTGGTTGTGGATGTGCAAGGACCACTGATCCTGTCAGATCAGAGCCTCATCCGCCGCGCCGCCATTGACGGGGCAGGCCTTGCCTTCGTTTTTGAACAGCGCATCGAAGAGGATATCAAGGCGGGCAGACTTGTCCGTGTGTTGGGCGACTGGTGTGCACCCTTTGATGGCTTCTACATTTATTACCCCTCGCGCCGGCAGATGCGTCCGGCGCTGAGGGCTTTTGTGGATTTTTTCCGCTACAAGGCCTAGATCAAAACTTGACGCGATAGCGGATGTGCCCGTCGCTCTTAACGTAGCTGTCGTAAAGCTTGCGGGCTTGGGCGTTGTCTTCATTGGTGTGCCAATAGAGTCGAGACCAGCCTTTTTCCTTGCAGATGGCAATCAGATCGTCCATCAGCGCGCGCCCGATACCCTTTCCGCGGATCGTTTCGTCAATAAACAGATCCTCCAGATAACAGTCCGGCGTCTTGACCCAGGTCGAGTCGTGGAAATGATGAATGGCAAAACCGACGGGTTTATCATCCAGCACCGCAAGGCGCATGGAAACCCGCGAGGCGGGATCGATGATCCGCTCCCAGGTATGAGTCGTCACATCCTCGGCGAGATTGACCCTGTAGAAGGCCAGATAATCAGCCCACAGCCGCAGCCAGTCTGCATGATCCTGACTGCGGGCATCACGAATTGTCAGTGCCATTTCACGCACCAGCCTTGTCGAGCAACGCCATCATCTCGTCGGTGAGGTCGAGATTGACGGCACGCTTGAAGCTTTCAAGCTGGGAAAGGCTGGTCGCACTGGCAATCGGCGCCGTCACAGCCGGTTTGCGCAGCAGCCACGCCAGGGCGATGTCTGCAAGCTTTGCACCTGTTTCCACGGCAATGGTGTCCATGGCGCCGAGAACCGCAAGGCCGCGAGCATTGACGTATTCACCGACGCGATAACTGCGCGCAACACCTTCCGTATCGGCCTTGTTGCGATATTTGCCGGTGAGGAAGCCCGCCGCAAGGCTGTAATAGTTGATGACGCCGATGTCTTCCCTGACGCAGAGATCGGCCAGCGGGCCTTCGAAGGCGGCACGGTTGTAGAGGTTGTACTCTGGCTGAAGAACATCGTAACGCGGCAGATCGGTTTTGGCTGCGACGTCGAGCGACTGCTGAAGCTGCGCGGCATCGTAGTTTGAGCAACCGATGGAGCGGATCTTGCCTTGTTCTTTCAGCTTGGCGAAGGCACCGAGCGTCTCCTCCAGCGGCACGTCCGCGTCTGGTTTATGGGCGAGATAGAGATCGATGTAATCGGTCTGAAGGCGGCGTAGTGAATCGTCCACGGCCTGCGCGATCCACGCGGCGCTGAGGCCGGTCTTGCGTTCGTTGTTGTCGAAGCCGACCTTGGTGACGATCACTGCGTCTTCACGCTTCACAGAACTCTGTTTCAACCATTTGCCGATGATCGCCTCGGACTCACCGCCCTGATGGCCTGGAACCCATGCAGAGTACACGTCTGCCGTGTCGATGGCGTTGAAACCGGCGTCGAAAAAAGCATCGAGAAGCTGGAAGGATGTTTTTTCATCCGCCGTCCAACCGAAGACATTGCCACCAAATACGATCGGGGCGACGGAAAGACCTGTGCGGCCAAGTGCGCGTTTTTCCACGGAGAAACTCCCTATTGCTTTGAAAATCGGGGCGAAGTTAGCAACTGCAGTCAGGGATAACCATTCAATTCGGCTGATGGTTTCCATCACGGTGCGAATGATGGGGAACGAACCTAACCGTTCAGGTGGCGAAAATGGCTGGGTGAATGGGTATTGTGCTGCTGCCAGACCCGCCTGAAATGCCGCGCCGAGGAAAACCCTGCTTTCTCGGCAATGGCTTCCATGCCGAGACGCGTATGACTGAGAATTTCGCGGGCAAGATTGATCCGCATGAGGTTGACGTAATCGATCACGCCCATGCCGGCGTGGTCGCGAAACAGACGGGATAGATGGCGTTCGCTGAGTGCGGCGACATCGGCCAGTTCCTCGAGCGTCCAGTTGTTTGCAGGCTCCGCCATGACCCTGTCCTGAACCCTGTGAATGGCGGGATGGATATGGTTGCGGCCGGTAAGCCACGGGGAAATTTGTGGATCATTACCGCTGCGTCTCAGGTAAATCACCATGGTCTTGGCAATGCGCGTAGCCACAGAGGGTGATGTCATCTGCGAAACGATATGCAGCAGAAGATCGATGCCGGTTGAAATGCCGGCACTGGAGAAGCGTTTTCCACTCTGGACGAACAAGCGGTTTTCAACGACCTGAGACAGCGGCGCAATCCGGCGCAGTTCCTCAATACAGTCTGCGTGGGTCGTGCAGCTAAGACCATCGAACAACCCTGCTTCGCCAGCAAGAAGAGCGCCTGAGCAGATCGAAATGACTGTCGTGTCCGCCCGCGTTGTACGGCGTAGCCAGTTCGAAAGAGTTCGCCTTTCCCGTTCGGCATCGGGTTCTCCGTCGAACCGTGATCGGGCGCCAGAGATCAGCACAAAGGCATTGTCGGGAAGACTTTCCGGCAAAGCCTCCAGCCCGCAAATGCCAAGGCCGATGGATGAGGACTGCACCGAATGGGCGGCGATGTAGTGGCAATCGAAACGGATATCGCTCTGTGCCTCATTGGCGTAGCGAATGACTTCCAGCGGTCCGGCAATATCCAGCAAAAGAGCGTGCGGCGGCACAACGGTGTAGAACGGAATGATATGCGTGCCGCCGTGATCCATCATGCAGCCTTGCGTGTGGTTTCGAGTGCTCCCTCGACGGTGGTAATACGGGCGAAACGTCCGGCCAGAACCAGTTCGGTACGGGTGCGGATATCCTCTGCGCTGAACGTTGCGCCGGATGAATGTGTCATCGGGAAAGTCAATGTGGCTTCCGTCACATAATCGACGCTGTAGCCAAGGTCGGAAGCGTGCCGGGTCGTGGTTTCGCAGCATTGTTCGGTACGGATGCCGGAGACGATGAGCTTGTTGATGCCGTTCTTCGTCAACCAGATATCGAGGCCAGTCCCGGCAAATGCCGAATGGCGATTCTTGTGAAAGGTGACCGAAGGGGTAAGGCGCAGGCCCTCGAAGGTGCGGACATAACCGCTCTCTTGCGAAAACGCCTTGTCGCCGTCGACGTGAAATATCTGCACGACAGGAATACCCGCAGCCTGTGCGCCGTCGATCAACGCCTGCTGTTTGCCGAGGAAGGCTGAAATTTCGCTGTCATCGAAATAGGGCGCGTGCCGAAAGGACTCTTGTACATCGATCACGAGCAGTGCCGTATTCAGAAGGGACATTTTGTGGTCTCCATGGTTTCTATCCATAGCAGAATGTTCCATTGAAAACACGTGCGAAAGCATTGGGGGCGCCGAAGAAGGGACAAATTCGGACATTTTGCGAGGGTGTTTGTTTTGTGCCGCCTTGTCAGCATGGCGGGGGGTGATAAGGTCGGCTGCAGAGCTTTCCACAGGAGGTACCAATGCTGCGTTTCGGAATAATCTCGACGGCGAAGATCGCTCAGGATCACGTTATTCCGGCAATACAGGACGCGCGAGATTGCGTTGTGACGGCCATCGCCAGCCGCGATCTCGGCAAAGCCCGCAGCGTTGCCGATCGCTTTTCGGCGCCACATGCTTTCGGTTCCTATGAAGAGATGCTCGCATCAGATGTTATCGACGCCGTCTATATCCCGTTACCGACATCTCAGCATGTCGAATGGACAATCAAGGCCGCAGAGGCCGGCAAACATGTTTTGTGCGAAAAGCCAATCGCTCTTAACGCGCGGGAAATCGACAGCCTGATCGCTGCGCGCGATCGCAACGGCGTGGTTATCTCCGAAGCCTTTATGGTGACCTACGCGCCGGTTTGGCAGAAGGTGAAGGATTTGTTGGCGGAAGGCGCGATTGGCACGCTGAAACACGTGCAGGGAGCATTCAGCTACTTCAACCGAGACCCGGGCAACATGCGCAATATTCCGGAACTTGGCGGTGGCGCCTTGCCTGATATCGGCGTCTACCCGACAATTGTCACCCGGTTTGCAACGGGCGCCGAACCGCAGCGGGTGCAGGCGAGCGTCGAGCGGGACAAGGAATTTGGTACGGATATCTATTCCAGCGTTCGCGCAGATTTCGGTGATTTCGAGCTCAGCTTCTACCTCGCGACGCAACTCGCTGCCCGTCAGGTCATGGTGTTTCACGGCACGGATGGCTACATTGAGGTCAAGTCTCCCTTTAACGCCAACCGCTGGGGCGCCGAGGAGATCGAATTGACAAATCAGGCGCACAGCCAGTCACAAATCTTCCGTTTTCAGGATAGCCGTCAATACAAACTCGAAGCCGAGGCATTCGCCCGTGCAGTGAGGGGCGAGGGTGAGGTTGTCAGCCTGGAAAGCTCAAAGAAAAATCAGCTCTTCATTGATGCCATCTACCGTGCCGGCGAAAAGGACGGCTGGGAGCGGGTTTAATCTGCACCGGCCGTGTGTCTTTTGCACACACGCGAATAACCGATCAGGGCGAGTGCTAAGCCGGACATCGCGGAAAACGCCAGCGTTATGAGCGGCTGCAGCAGCGGATTTCGTGCCTGGAGAAGCACAAAGAGGCCGATGCCCATAAGTCGGGACAACAGTGTGAGCGTGTTTTTCAGAAAGCGGCTGACCGTCGCTGACGGCTTGTTCGATCGATTGAGGAGCATGGTGGTGACCATGCCGGTGATGGCGCCGGGCAGGCGCGCGATCATCGGATCGAAAGTCGAGCCAAGAAACAGCAGTGCAGTGATGAGAAGATCGACGCTCAGGCCACTGCATTCAGCCAGCGCGAAACGCGATGGTCTCACGGACGCGCGCTCTTCGGTGCCATTACAGCGTTGGCTCGGAAATACGCGGACGCTGCAGGACCAGAAGACTGATGATAACGCTGATGACACCGAAGTTGTAGCCAGCCAGAGCCGTCAGAAGCGACATCACCGGTACAGCGGCAGCCGAGGTCGCCATCGCAACCAGATAGGTGCCGACAAGCATCAGGCAGATGAAAACGATGCTGAATACGGAGCGCAACGCGACGGCGGTTACGCCCAGGATTGTGGCGGTAAGAAAGATCATTGGGCCACCTCCTCTTTGGTTGTCGGGCTCGATGAGAGACGTAGCCCTCATTCCCTAAAGAACCCTTGTTTTCTCCTCCATCCTCCATTTTGGAACGCTCTGGTTGAGAATATGGTTTCATCGCTGTTAAAATGCAGGGGGAATCGCGGCATTTCCGAATCGGTCGGCTTTGGTTACAAACGGGCATGAGTGATTTCTTCGGCAGCGCCCCCTTGAGCAATCTCACCGAGTTCTCGGTTTCGGAACTTTCGGGTTCCATCAAGCGTACGGTGGAAACGGCTTTCGACCAGGTTCGGGTGCGCGGCGAGATTTCGGGTTATCGCGGCCCGCATTCTTCCGGCCATGCCTATTTTTCATTGAAAGACGACCGATCCCGCATTGACGCGGTGATCTGGAAGGGCACTTTTTCGCGGCTGAAGTTCCGTCCCGAAGAGGGCATGGAGGTGATTGCCACCGGCAAGGTCACAACCTTCCCCGGATCTTCGAAATACCAGATTGTCATTGAGAGCCTCGAGCCGGCGGGTGCGGGCGCGCTGATGGCGTTGCTGGAAGAGCGCCGCCGCCGTCTTGCTGCAGAAGGGCTGTTCGACGCTACACGCAAGCGCCCCCTTCCTTTCATGCCGCATGTGATTGGGGTTGTCACCTCGCCGACCGGCGCCGTCATCCGCGATATTCTTCACCGTATTTCAGATCGCTTTCCGGTTCACGTCATTGTCTGGCCAGTCAAGGTGCAGGGTGAAGGGTCTGGTGAAGAGGTGGCGAACGCCATTCGCGGTTTCAACGCATTGGAGCGTGGTGGTGACATTCCGCGTCCAGATGTGCTGATCGTTGCACGCGGCGGCGGCAGCCTTGAGGACCTCTGGAGCTTCAATGATGAAATCGTTGTCAGGGCAGCGGCGGAGAGCGAGATTCCGCTGATTTCGGCTGTCGGCCACGAAACCGATACGACCCTGATCGATTACGCAGCCGATGTGCGCGCACCAACGCCAACGGGCGCTGCCGAAATGGCTGTGCCGGTCCGTGCGGAACTGGATGCGCAGCTTTCCGGTCTCGCCGCCCGTCTGTCAGGCTCCGTGTCGAGGCAGATGGAAAATCGGCGTCAGGGTGTGCGTGCTTTGGTGCGTGCATTGCCATCACTCGATCAGTTGCTTGCCTTGCCTCGTCGTCGTTTCGATGAGGCAGCGAGCGGCCTTGGACGAGGTCTGGAAATGACCACGCTCAACAAGCGTCGTGCCTTCGAACGACCGGCTTCCGGTCTCAGGCCAGAAATTTTACTCAACGGTCTCAAGCAGCACCGCCAGCGCATTTCCGAGCGCATGCAGCGTGCTGAAGGTCTGGTGGAGCGCCGTCTGCTGCAGGGGCAAGCTCGCGTGTCTGCCTCGGATTCCTCCCTGCGATCGCTGCCCGCCCGCCTGCTTGGGCAACTGGAACGCCAGAAGGAGCGCATCGTAACGGCAACCCGTCGCGCTGACACGGCTGTGCTGCATCGCATGGCGCAGAACCGCTCGGGTCTAGCGGCGCATGACCGCATCCTGCAGTCGCTTTCTTACAAGAACGTGTTGAAGCGTGGTTATGCCGTCATTCGCGACGAAGAAAATCGGCCGCTGACTCGTGCCGAAGCGATAGCATCCGGTGCCGTGGTCTCGATGGAGTTTGCCGATGGCCGTATCGCGGCAATCACGACCGGAGAGGTCACCCCATCTGCGGAAGGAGCGGTTGCTCCAAAAAAGAAGCCGGTGAAACCGGCTTCTCCAGGATCAGGTAATCAGGGCAGCCTGTTCTGATCAGATCGAGTTTGCGTCCGAGAAGCGGCGGCTGACAGTGAATGATTTTTCGATGTCGGGATGCAGTTCCATACCAAGACCCGCGCCCGGCGGTACGGTGATCATGCCATTCTTCACTTCCGGCAATGCGGTGACGAGATCGCGATACCAGGTCTTGTAGAAGGCGCGTACGCTTTCCTGCACAAGCGCGTTCGGCGCATTGAGCGAGAGGTGGGTAGAGGCGCACAATACTACCGGTCCGGTGCAGTCGTGCGGAGCAACCGGCAGATGCCAGGCTTCCGCCATCGAGGCGATCTTGCGGGCTTCCGAAAGTCCACCGCACCAGCTGATATCCAGCATGACGACGCCAGCGGCGCCGGTTTCCAGGAGGTCGCGGAACGCCCAGCGTGAGCCGAGTGTCTCGGAGGCGGAGATCGGCGCCGGTGAAACGGCCGCATATCGCGTCAGACTGGACAGGCTGTCCATCTTGATCGGATCTTCGTGCCAGAAGGTCTGATAAGGTTCCAGTGCCTTGGCGATCTGCATGGCCGGCAGAAGCTGCCACATGGAGTGGAACTCCACCATGATATCCATCTTGTCGCCGACAGCCTTGCGGATTTTTTCGAAAGGCTCGAGCGCGCTTTTCAGGTCCGGCATCGAGATGTACTGGCCGCGGGTCTTTTCCGCGGCTGCATCGAACGGCCAGATCTTCATGGCAGTGATGCCATCTTCGAGCAGTGAATGGGCAAGTTCGTCAGCGCGGTGCAGGAAGCCGTTCAGATCATCATAGTCCTTGCCGCCGGACAGGCCGTAATTGGCCGTCTGTTGACCGGTCGCCTTCTTGATGTACTCCGTGCCAGCGCAGGTGTTGTAGGTACGGATTTCCTTGCGGCTGAAACCGCCGAGAAGCTGTGCGATAGGCTGATTGGTGGCTTTGCCGAAAATGTCCCAAAGCGCGATGTCGAAGGCGGAATTACCACGCACTTCCGCACCGGAAGAACGGAAACCGAGATAACCGACGAGATCCTGTGCCAGAAGATCGATCTGCAGCGGATCGCGGCCGATAACGCGTGGCGCGATGTATTCATGCACATAGGTTTCCACGGTCTCTGCGCCGTAGAAGGTTTCACCGAGGCCGGTGATACCTTCATCCGTATGAACCAGAACCCAGAGCAAGTTGGCCCGTTCCGCCACGCGGACGGTCTCTAGTTTGGTGATTTTCATGTGTCTCTCCCGGAGTGTTATGCGATGCCTGCCGCCAGAAGGGCGTGCACGCTTTCGTCGAAGTGCCGTGCCATCAGCGTCGCGGCTGTCTGAGGGTCGCCTGCGGCAATAGCCTGACCGATAGCGATGTGAAGCTCACCCGCCGCGCGACGCTGGTCATCCGATGTCCGGCTTTTCCAGCCGATCGGCCAGGTCTGACGCGTGACATTCTGGAAGGCGCCTAGGATCAATTCAAAGACAGGGTTCTTGGAGGCGCGCGCAATTGCAAGGTGAAAGGCAAGGTCATGTTCCATCACCCTGTCATTGTGGCCGAAGTCACTCTTCATCGCATTGGCGTGGCCGAGAATGATCAACGCTTCTTCATCGGTTCTTCGCAGCGCCGCGAGCGTGACGGTTCTGACTTCGATTGTCCGACGGACGTCATAGATCTGCTGGATGTTGATCTGCTCGGTATGAATACCGTGTTCGAACATCAGTGACATGGCGCCGTGATCGAGCGTTGCAACCGTCGCCCTTTTACCAGGGCTGACGTCGATCAGCCGCATGGCCGACAACGAACGAAATGCCTCACGAACAACCGTGCGCGAAACGCCTAGCTGCTGCGACAGCGAAAGCTCACTTGGCAACTTTGCGCCAGGCGCAAGCTCATTTTCGCGAATATGGCGTGTGATTGCGCCAATGGCGCTGCTGACCAAGCCTGTGTCGTGCGGAACTGCGTTATACATTTTTCCTCCAACCTGTACGACAGGTTTATGGAAAATTGCGTATCGGATTTCTCGTGCAAACACAAGCCACCAATACGGCAATTCGTGTAATGACCAGAAACCTTAGCTATGGAGCCGTTATTCGAACTCGCGCAGGAAACGTTTCAACAGCGTATCAAGGGCTGCCTGCTCCTTTTCATCGAGCGGGGCGAGCAGTCTGTGCTGGTTGTCGACATGGGCATTCACGGCGTCCTCAACGACGGAAAAGCCTTTGTCGGTAAGCGATATCAGCACGCTGCGGCGGTCTTGCGGGTTGTGAACGCGTTCCACAAGGCCAGCCTTTTCGAGCTGGTCGATACGATTGGTCATGGTGCCAGAGCTGACCATAGTCATCGCCAGCAGATCGCCGGGTGACAATTGGTAAGGCGCGCCCGCGCGGCGCAAGGTCGCAAGCACATCGAAGGCGGAAGAGGACAGTCCGTGTTTCAACAGCACGGCCTCCACTTCGCGGCCGAGGTGAATGCTGAGGCGGCGTAGCCGTCCGAGAACACCCATAGGTCCAACGTCGAGGTCGGGTCTTTCCTTGCGCCATTGCGCCAGAATCTGGTCGACGTGATCGGCTGTGTCTTTGCTCATCCAACAGGCATATCAACTGATATCTTGACGTCAAGATAAAAGCAGCGATAATGAATTTATCTTGAGGTAGAGATTCTTGAAATGAAGATTAATTCCACATCCACCGCCGATATCCTGCTGACGGCTCTCGCCCCGGCTGTCTGGGGCAGCACCTACTTCGTCACGACGGAGTTTCTGCCGCAGGGATATCCCCTACATGTCGCCATGTTGCGAGCGCTTCCCGCTGGCCTGCTCTTACTGTTGCTGGTGAGAACTTTGCCTCACGGAAAATGGTGGGCACGCAGCCTTCTGCTTGGCGCGCTGAATTTCTCATTTTTCTGGGCAATGTTGTTCGTTTCGGCCTATCGACTGCCGGGTGGTGTGGCAGCCACTGTCGGCGCGGTGCAGCCACTGATCGTCATTGTGCTGTCGCGGGTCTTTCTCGATACAGCGGTCCGAAAGCTCGCAGTCGTGGCTGGCTTGATCGGCATGGCTGGTGTGGGTCTTCTTGTGCTGACGCCGGGCGCTGCGTTGGACGGTATCGGTATTCTCGCCGGACTGGCTGGCGCTGCGTCCATGGCATTCGGAACCGTGTTGACGCGCAAGTGGAAGCCACCGGTCTCCAGCCTCACCTTCACGGCATGGCAGTTGACCGCAGGCGGCATTTTGCTTGTTCCGGTGGCATTGTTGGTCGAGCCCGCTTTACCGTCGCTGACTGTCGCCAACATCTCTGGCATGGCCTATCTTGGCCTTGTTGGTGCCGCGCTGACATATCTTCTGTGGTTTCGCGGGCTTTCCCGCATCGAGCCTTCCGCCGCTGCCTCTCTCGGTTTTTTAAGCCCGGTGGTTGCGACGCTGCTCGGATGGTTGGCGCTTGGTCAGAGCCTTGCGCCAACGCAAATTGTCGGTTTCGTCATGGTGCTGGTCAGCGTCTGGCTCAGTCAGAAAAGCCAGATGCCGCCCAAAATCGTAGCGGTGGTTACGCCCACTCGCCCTTACGCATGACAGCCACTTTCGATCCGTCAGGCTTGATGCCGTCGATGTCGACCTTGTTGGAGCCGATCATCCAGTCGATGTGGATGAGACTGGAGTTGCCACCCTGTGCCGTGATCTGCTCGGGTGTGAGTGATGCGCCATCAAGGAAGCACTTCGAATAGCATTGACCGAGTGCAATATGGCAGGAGGCGTTTTCGTCAAACAGCGTGTTATAGAAGAGAATACCGCTGGCGGAGATCGGCGAAGAATGCGGAACGAGCGCCACCTCACCGAGCCGTCGTGCGCCTTCATCGGTATCGAGAACCTTGTTCAGCACCGCTTCGCCCTTGGAAGCCTTGGCTTCGACAATGCGTCCACCTTCGAACTTCACCTGAATGTCATCAATCAGCGTACCCTGATGTGACAGGGGCTTGGTGCTGGAAACATATCCATCGACACGCAACGCGTGCGGCGTGGTGAAGACTTCCTCGGTCGGAATGTTCGGGTTGCAGGTTACGCCGTTTTTCGCAGTGGAGGCGCCACCGTGCCATTCATGTCCATCTGCAAGACCGATCGTTACATCGGTGCCGGGGCCGGTGAAATGCAGCGAGGCGAACCGTTCTCCGTTGAGCCATTTTGAACGCTTTGCGAGATTGGCGTTGTGTTCGGCCCAGGCGGCAACCGGATCGGCAAGATCGACACGCGACGCGGCGAAGATGGCGTCGGCCAGTTTCTTCACGGCCTCATCTTCCGGCAGGTCAGGGAAGACCTGTTTTGCCCAGGATGGGTTCGGATAGGAGATGATGTTCCAGTTGATGTCGAAGTTGGAAATCTTCTCGAGCGCCGGTTTATAGGCGGTGGAGTTGGCCTTGTTGGCACGTGCGACCTTGGCCGGATCTTCGTTGGCCAGCAGCATCGGGTTGTCACCGGCAATCGCCAGACGCGCAGCGCCATTGGCGTAAGCTTTGGCCATGCCCTCGTAAAGCCAGCTTGAGGCCCTGTCGAAATTCGCGTCGCTTGCATGGCGATAGCGTGCAAGTGTGGTTTCCTCGTCGGAATAGAAGGTGGTGACGAGACCGCTGCCAGCCATATAGGCGTGTTTCGTCAAAAGGCGCACCAGCGGCAGTGCCGCCATTGGCGCGGTAATCACCAGATCCTGATCTTTTTGCAATTGCAGGCCAACCTTGATGGCGACTTCTGCGAGTTTTTCGAGTTTGACGGGATCGATGGGGGAAACGGTCATGATCAGCCTTCGTATATTTGCATGAAGAGTGCCGAACCATAGCCCATCCGTCGTGAAAGCCAAATGCTTTCAAGGCGTGTGGCCCGACAGGATCGTCAATCGCTGACGAGCGGCGCGGCTTTGGCTTTGAGTGCCTTCATTGCGTCCTGAGGCGAGAGCCTGATCTGCAGGCCGCGTTGCCCACCATTCATGTAGACATAGCCGTGGCCCATGGCCTGCGCTTCGATGGCGGTCGGCACGAGTTTCTTCTGGCCGAAAGGACTGATGCCTCCCACATGATATCCCGTTGCGCGTTCGGCATCAGCGGGTTTCATCATGTTGGCGGACTTGCCGCCGAAGGCTGCGGCCAGCTTCTTCATGCTGACCTCGCGGTCGGAAGGCACGACAACGCAGACCGGCTTGCCATCGACCTCGGCCATCAGGGTCTTCAGGACGAGGTGAGGTGGCTCGCCGATAGCCTCGGCAGCCTGAAGACCGATACGATCGGCATTCGGGTCATATTCATAAGTGACCGTGGTGAATGAGACACCGACTTTCACGAGCATCTGGGTGGCGCGTGTGCTCTTGGACATGATGCAGCCACTCAGCCGAACAGGGCTGCATAGGTCTCCGGCTTGAAGCCGACGGTGATCTTGCCCTTCGCCTCAAGCACCGGACGCTTGATCATCGATGGTTGTGCGAGCATCAGCGAGATCGCCTTCTCGCGCGTCAGGTCGGCCTTGTCGGCATCATCAAGCTTCTTGAACGTCGTGCCAGCCCGATTGAGAACTGTTTCCCATCCTGCTGCATCACACCAGCTTTCAAGGTGCACCTTGTCGATACCCGACGCCTTGTAGTCGTGGAAGGCGTACTCGGTGCCGTTCGCTTCAAGCCATGTCCGGGCTTTCTTCATCGTGTCGCAATTCTTGATGCCAAAGATGGTGACGGTCATGGAATGCCTGCCTGTTTGAGTTCCGTGTCCGAGTGGCATAACAAACTGGACGCGCAATGCAATGCTGCTCGTTTTTGCAGCTTCAGCAGGCACATTATCTTTGAGGATGCATATTTATGCATAGCTCTGCTGCTTGATCCTGCATTGTAAGCAGCTGCGTTTATACCCATTATCTGGGCATCAAAGATGGAGAGAAAAATGCGTTCAGTTGCAAAGACATCGCGTAAGTTTTTTGGTGAAACCTTCGCCGTATTCGGCGCAGCAATGGCTGTCTCGGCTGCCGTTCGCGCTCATCGCAAGCCTGCTGGCGCAGACTTGGAAACCCTCGGTATCGATTCCAAGGCTTTCGACAAGGTTCAGCTCTAATACCCGCAACGGCGGGGTTAGACTACCTCGCCCTGGATTGTGCGCCTTTAACATAGGCGCACTCTGTGAGAGCTGTTAAAAGAGCACGTTGATTGCTCCGTGCCAAAATCCCTCCGGGCGGCTCGTAGTCAGTTTTTCATACATCCGACGCCGAGTGGCTCTGTATGTCAGAGTCTTGAAAGATGAGTTGTCGTGTAGGTCGTTCGTAATCGTTCGCTTTCGCGGATAGCGACCATCGTTCCAACTCGTCGTGTCGCGTCAGCCCGTTGTGGCTATAAACCAGCACAAAATCGTCCGCTGTCCAATGATAGGGTTGCTCAATCGACATCGTGTCGATCTTCCCGCATCCGTAAATCGTCGTGATGTGCGGAACGATCGGCTGGAATGGCACAAATGGCAGGTTGCGTCGCCGTAGCTGCCGCTCAAGAAGTCTCGCAAGGCCTTCAATTTCGGGGATGTCTTGACTGCTTTTCAGGACATGGCTGCTGCGGTTGCCGAAGACAGCACATCTGTCCAGGGTCACGGGAAAGGGCCGACCGCTGATCCCGTCCATCGCCTTGCGGATTTTGCTGATCAGACTTTCGGGAATTGTCCCAAAACATCCGACGCAAAAGAGCGTGATGTGCAGCAGGTCGGCAGGGTAAGCTTTCCGGCGTGTACGGCCCTCTGCATGGCGGCAGGCGTCCGCAAAAATCTGTTCGCTCAACGGCTGCGGCGGCTTTAACAAAAACAACAGCTTGCTCAGGAAGCGCACATTAAATCGCGCTTGCGGGGCTGACTGCGTCCAGTTGAAACAAAGCTGGTCGGAAACCGTTTCATCGCTCGATAGGTAAACCATGACGATGCTCCGTGGCTTCATGCCAAGGTCGTCATAATATCATCTAGCGACAGAAATTTAAAGAACAAAAAGAGAACAAAGGCGGAGTAAACTCCGCCTTCTGCTTATTCCCACTCGATGGTGCCTGGCGGCTTCGAGGTGACGTCGTAGACGACGCGGTTGATGCCCTTCACTTCGTTGATGATGCGGGTTGCCGCGCGACCAAGGAAGTTCATGTCGTAAGGGTAGAAATCTGCCGTCATCCCGTCCACCGACGTGACAGCGCGCAGGGCGCAGACGAAATCATAGGTACGGTAGTCGCCCATGACACCCACGGTCTGTACCGGCAGCAGCACGGCGAAAGCCTGCCAGATGGTGTCGTAGAGACCGGCCTTGCGGATTTCATCGAGGTAGATGGCATCTGCCTTGCGCAGGATGTCGAGCTTTTCGCGCGTCACGACGCCGGGGCAGCGGATCGCCAGACCCGGACCAGGGAAGGGATGGCGACCGATGAAGCTGTCCGGCAGGCCGAGTTCTCGGCCAAGTGCACGAACCTCATCCTTGAACAGCTCGCGAAGCGGCTCCACCAGCTTCATGTTCATGCGTTCCGGCAAGCCGCCGACATTGTGGTGGCTCTTGATCGTCACCGATGGACCGCCGGAGAAGGAAACGCTTTCGATAACGTCAGGGTAAAGCGTGCCCTGTGCCAGGAAGCTCGGAGCCCCCTTGCCGTCAGCAGCGATCTTTGCAGCTTCCGCCTCAAAGACTTCGATGAACAGGCGGCCGATGGTCTTGCGCTTTACTTCTGGGTCGGAAACGCCCGCCAGTTCCGTGAGGAAGAGGTCGGAGGCGTCTACGTGCACCAGCGGAATGTTATAGTGATCGCGGAACATGCCAACGACCTGTTCGCTTTCGGCCATACGCATCAAGCCGTGGTCGACATAGATGCAGGTCAACTGGTCACCGATCGCCTCATGGATGAGGACGGCTGCAACCGAGGAATCCACGCCGCCGGAGAGGCCGCAGATCACACGCTCAGTGCCAACCTGTTCACGGATCTTGCGGATCATTTCGGCGCGATAGGCGGACATGGTCCAATCGGACTTCAGGCCGACGATCTTGTGCACGAAGTTGGAAAGAAGCTTTGCCCCGTCAGGCGTATGCACCACTTCCGGATGGAACATGGTGGTGTAATAGCGACGCTCTTCGTTGACGGCGATAGCAAAAGGCGCATTTTCGGAGGTCGCGGCGACTTCGAAGCCTTCCGGAAGCTGCGTAACGCGGTCGCCATGGCTCATCCATACCGGATAGCTGCCACCCACGTCCCAGAAACCTTCGAACAGCGGGCTTGCCTTCTTGATGTCGATGTCGGCGCGACCGAATTCTGCGGCGTGACCACCTTCTACGACACCGCCAAGCTGGGTGCAGAGTGTCTGCTGGCCGTAGCAAATGCCGAGGATCGGAATGCCGGCATCAAATACCGCCTGCGGTGCGCGGGGGCTGCCTTCAGCCGTTACCGATGCCGGGCCGCCGGAGAAGATCACGCCTTTCGGCTGCAACTTCTCAAAAGCTTCCGCTGCGTTCTGGAACGGGTGAATTTCACAATAGACGCCGGCTTCACGTACACGGCGCGCAATAAGCTGCGTCACCTGGCTGCCGAAATCGATGATGAGAATGCTGTCGGGATGGGCTATCTGGGTCATGGCGAGCCTTTAAAGAAAACCGGGGCTTTAGGCAACCCGTCAGTTGCCCTGAAAAGCCAGAAAATATGCGGTTGCGCAAGGCGTCAGAGCGCGATCGCACCGTCTTTGATCGCGAGGCTGAGCTTGTCGATGCCCTCCGCCAGTTTTTCATCGATGATATGCAGATACTCTGTCCAGTCGTCGATGTGGTTCACATCTGCCTTGCCATCGGAAATGCCACGCAGGCCGATCAACGGAACCCCGAAGCGCTGACAGGCGCGTAGCACAGCATAGGTTTCCATCTCCACCATGTCCGCATCGATGAGATCGTAGGCTGCGCCTGAAACGACGTTCCCACCGGTCGAGAGCCGTGCCTCGGGTATGCCGGGTATGAGCAGGGGAAGGGCAACCTCCGCCGGCAGATCGAGAAAAGGCGTTCTTCCTTTTTCAAAACCGAAAGCGGATGCGTCCATGTCGCGCCACGAAACCGAAGCAACCTGATAGACTGATGTTTGCTCAAGCGTCCTCGATCCGGCCGACCCGAGGGATACAACGAGGTCCGGCAGATGGTCGGCGGCATCAAGTCCAGTCAGAACGGCTGTAACAGAAATCGCAGCCTCGACAGGCCCCACACCGATCATCAGCGGCGACATGCGGGCCTGCAGGTGCGGGCCATATTCGGCAGGTGCAGCCATGACGAAAAGAATGGATTTGCCTGCGACATGCTGAAGCGCGTAGCTCATCCGGTGATATCCTCGCGGCCCTTCATGACCATCATGGTTCCGGTCATCGAGGCGATCAATTTGGCCGGGCCATCGGAAATTGCATAGGCGCGTCCATCCGCGACAATGAGATTGCTTCCCGGTTTGATGATTTCGCCGCGAAACAGAAAGCGCTCGCCACGTCCAGGCGACATCAGGTTGACCTTGAACTCGATGGTCAGCAATGAGGCTTCAGGTTCAATGATCGTATAGGCGGCGTAGGTGCAGGCCGTATCGAGGCCGGCAGCAATCACGCCCGCGTGCAATATACCGTGCTGCTGCGTCAGTTTTTCGTGAAAGGGAAGTTCGATTTCCACCAGGCGATGCTCGATACGAGCAATCGATGCATCGATGGCTTGCACAACGCCCTGCCGTGCAAAGCTTTTTTCTATCCTCTGACGAAAATCGCCCGGATCGGTGATCTCCATGCCCCGCCTGTCCGCTCTATCCTGTCCTTAGAAAGACATGGCGCGTGGTGACGGACAAGGCAAGGGGAGTTCCCGGATTTAGTTTAACAGGGTGATGCTCAAATTCAGCAAGGTCGCGAAAGAAACCCAAACGGCATAGGGGACGAAAAGCCACATTGAAATGCGGTCACGGCTGTAGTTGAGGACGATGAAGGCGATGATGCAGATCAGCATCGGCACGATAATGACAAGCGCTTCAATCGGGCTCTGCATGCCAAAGAAGATCGGCGACCAGAGAAAGTTCAGCGCCATTTGCGTGAACCAAAGCCGCATGCGGGTGCCCGTCGGTCGCAAGATCCACATTCGTGCACCGGCAATGCCAATCAGAACGTAAAGTGTTGTCCAGACAGGTCCGAAAATCCAGTTGGGTGGATTGAAGGGCGGTTTTTGCAGCGACTGATACCAATCGCCGGGGATGTTGTTGATGCCGATCAGCGCACCGATGGCCACGACGACAACAACGAAAACAATATAGATGGACAGGTTCTTCATGACGCCTACAATGTCCTGAGTGATCTTTTGTTCCCGTTGTTTTTCAGCATTTTAGCGGGACATACGTACGATATGCTGGTCCCATGCAACATTGCTGCGGGTTGTTTCGAAAAGCCCGTCATAAGACGATACGGCAACGCTCTTTGCTGAAGGTGCCACGCCTGCAGCGTCCCGAACTGTCGTTTCGGAAATGACCTGACCGGTTTTTGCATCGAGTTCTACAGCCGAATTGCCATTGGGAGAGGTCAGCCCGACAATGCCGGCTTTCCTGTTGACGGCAATCGCACCGACATAGTTCGCCAGACGCAACGTCGTCTCTTCGGGGAGATCCATGAAGGTGACGTCTTCGCCTTTCGAAAAATACCCGACCAGAGGTGGCAGGTCGTTGCGCGGTCCCTCATATTGGCAGGCAAACCAGATGCGCCCGTCGCCACCCAGATCGACATGGCGGGTGGAAAGCTGTTGCAGCTTTTGCGGCATGGTGTGTTTTTGAACGAGGTGTCCGGTGGCAGCATCCAGCAACACCAGCGATGGTTCCATACGATCGACATTGAGCTTGGTGCGGCCAAAGTCGGGATGGGTTTCGATGCCGCCGTTCGCGATGACGATCATCGTACCATCGTCGCTCACCGTCATGTCGTGGGTGCCGATACCGTGTGCGTCATATTCGCCAATACGACGGAAGCTGTCACGAGCGTCGTAAAGCCCGATGACGCCGCGATTGCCATCGAAGTCGTTTTCGCTGGCATAGAGGATCGTACCGTCAGGCGAGAATTGTCCATGGCCGTAGAAATGACGGTTCTCCGGGGTGTGCACCACAGTGGGTTCTCGGCCACCGACCGGATCAAGAGCCATGAAGAAAGTGCCCGGCCGCCGGGCAAAAGCCACCACGGTGCCCGATACCCGGCTGACCGCCATTCCATGCGCTCGTGCCGGTAACGTGACCCGGTCGATGATCTGTCCTGCTTCGCTGACGGTTGCAATACCATAGCCACCATCGGCACCACGAAAGGCCGAGGCGAAGACTGCATCGGTTCGCTCCAGGGCGAAAAGCGAACGGGGAGCAAGGGTTGCCAGAAACGGCAGACCCGCTGCTTTCATGAAGCTTCGCCGGTCGATCAGCGTGCGAACACCGCCTGGCATCATCAGTCCCCGTCTGCAAAGGAGAAGCCGGAACTCAGACCGATTGCACCACCATACTGGTCGTTGAGGCGATAGATCAGATCCTTGCCGTTCAACAGCAGGTAATCCACCTTGGCGCGCTGCTCCTTGTTGTCGAGTGCCTTCTCAACATCGGGCTCAATGCCGCCGGCAACGCGGATCATCGACTTGGCGAGGAAATCGATGGAACTGACGATAGAACGTTGGTCTGGCGGCAGGAGATCGGTCATGTTCGCCGTATGAAGCAGACCCTGAACGGCGGCGATATTGGTGGAGATGCTTTTCCAGGTCAGGCCTGAACGGCGGTAAATTGCCGTCCGTGGGAAGTCCGCCTTGTCCGGCCCCTTATAAAAAGTTTCAATTCGCTGGTCTCGAATGGCCTCGGAACCGTGCACGAGAATGCCGAGCAGGGCGACCAAAGCCTCTCGTTCGTCACGGAACACGGGATTATCAGGTCCGGGTTGCGTCCAGTGTTGAGCGGCGCCATCGGGCGCCTTCCAAAGGCCGGTGAGTTCCTTGGCGACATTGGCGATGTTGCCGGCAATCGCTGTCCCGTAGCGGCAACGAAAATCGCCCGCTTTCCCATGGAGTTCGTCGGCATCGGTACCGTAAAGTACGAATTCCAGTGCTCCCAGTCCCTGTGCTGCAACGCTTTTACCCTTCAGGCCATTTGCGGTCGTAACGCTTTCGTCCTTGCTGGCGAGGTAGCCTTGCACCTGTTTCAGCCCAAGTCCCTTTTTATCTGGATAGTAGAGCACCCGCTCAAAACGGTTTTGCTCGATGACCGGACCAACACGCACGATCTCGATGGTGGACCATTTCTGCACCGTATCCACAAAAGCGTCTTTTGCTGCTGCCTCAGTCTCAGGCGAAGGTGCCGCGCAGAAAGCCATCATTTTGCTTTGCAACGTTTCGGCCGAGGCCTGGAAGCGCTCATAACCGGGGCGGATGAAGCCGTTCACGGCCTTTTCCAGCACGCCTCGAACCTGGGCGGGGTTGAGCGGCGGCGGTGGCATCAATTCCACGTCCTGCGCCTTGGCGGGCAGGGCGATCAGCACCATCAACAGGGAAAGAAGGCCGGGCAGTTTTCGCATTTTGGTGTTCATTAAAGGGACTCCAGAAAGGCCAGCAAAGCCTGCCGGTCGGATTTTGGCAAGGTGGCAAAGGCATTGCGGGCTTTTTCGGCCTCGCCGCCGTGCCATAAGATCGCTTCCATCAGGCTGCGCGCGCGCCCGTCGTGGAGGTAAAAGCCGTTTCCGTTGACAGCCTGCGTCAGGCCGATACCCCAAAGTGGCTGGGTTCGCCACTCCCTGCCGCTTGCGTCGCCGACCTGCTGACCATCGGCGAGGCCCTCGCCCATGTCATGCAACAGAAAGTCGGAGTAGGGCCAGATGAGCTGGAAGGAATGAAGATCATTCCTGGCATCCCGCCGGGTGACGAATTTCGGCCTGTGACAGGCAGTGCAGCCGGCTGCGTAAAACATTTCCTTTCCACGCAATACGGTCGGTTCGCCAACATTGCGGCGCTGCGGCACGGCAAGATTTTCGGTATAAAAAGTCACAAGATCAAGCACCGGATCGGGGGCTTCTGAAGAGCCGAGCCGTGGCTGCACGCCGGTCGGCATGGCGAGACAGTCTGTCTGTGCCTCGGTGCAATCGCCATAGGCGTTCTCGGCATCCGGCGTGGAGATGCCGATGTCGTGTGAAAAAGCACTCGAACTCTGGTCGCGGACACTGGCATTTTGCGCCTTCCAGCCGAAACGACCAAGTTTGACCTCGCCGCTTCGGTGATCCCGTACCCACGCTGCCTTGCCAGAAATGCCGTCGCCGTTGGCGTCGTTCGGATCGGCAAGGGCGATGATATCCGCCTCAGAAATTGCTTCGATCAGTCCGAGACCAAGCGTCGGCATGGCAATACGCGCCGACAGTGTCGTGTCTTCTCCGAGAGGACCATATTGAGGCTCTGCTACGCTATAGAGAGGCTTGCGCAGCGTAACGGTCTCGCCGTCGCCGAGAAGGACGGGCTGCTCCGTATAGCTGACGACCAGCTTGCCTTCGGCTTTCAGACCTGGAATGGCAAGGTTTTGTAGCTGTGCGCCATAGATCGCATCGGGAAAATTCAGGATCTCGTGGCTGGCGATGGCCTGTCGTTCTGCCTCATTGCGGGCCGGACGTGCCAGCCGCAGGAACATCGATACGGCATCCTCACCAGCAAGCGGGGGGCGACCTCTGCCGTCCTTGACGTGACACGTCTGGCAGGAGCGTGCATTGAAAAGCGGTCCCAGGCCATCAGACGCTTGTGTCGACGAGGGGGAGGAGACCCAGAGCTTCTGGAAGAGCGCGTTCCCGAGCCTGAAATCCTGTACCTTCTCGGAGGACATGTTGGCGGAAGGGTGAGAAAAGGCACCGGTTCCGGGTTTGGACTTACTCGTCGCAGCCCCGGCTGGCATGGCTTCGAAGGCTTCGGGTTTTGAAAAATCTGCGGCTGGCTCTGTGACAGCCAGAACGCGCTGCCGATCTTTTTCCGTTAAATCGTCGCGCAGAGGCGAGGCAAGCGTCACCGATGCCGCAAGGCATGCGACCCCGGCAAAAATAAGTGGCTTGCGGATCGGCGGCAGCACAAAAAACATCAGAAGGCAAAAGGGGCCGTGGAAGACCACGACCCCTCATATCTTACTTGAAGACGGTATTCGGATTGTCGAGGCTGTCGGAGCCTTCGAGTTCGATCTTGCCGAGATCAAGTGCGGCGATCACCCGCTCGATGGTTTTCGTCTGGTCGAGAAGGCCGTCGATGGCGGCCTGGACAACAGCGTTGCCCTCCTTGTTGCCTTCGCCGATCATCTGATCGTAGGCTTCAACGGTCTGGGCGCGCTTTTCCATGGCATGCATGGCGTCGAGTGTCTTGTTGAGCTTCGACGTCATTTCGTCGTTCAGCGCCTTGTCCTTCGCGCCAACCAGTTCGGAAAGCGAGGCGCCGGTCATCTTGGTACCATCAGCGCGGGTGTATTCGCCCGTATAGGCCGACGCGATCCCGACAGCATCGTAAAGATGCGAGTTGTATGTGTTGTCGGAGAAGCAATCGTGCTCTTCTTCCGGATCGTGTAGCAGAAGGCCGAGTTTCATGCGCTCGCCCGCGAGTTCACCGTAAGACAGCGACCCCATACCCGTCAGAATGGCAGTCAGGCCAGCCTTGGGATCAGCTTCGATCGTCTTGGTGGCCTCACCCTCAGGCGCCCACGCGTCCACCATGTCCTGCAGATCCTTGACCAGCAGCGTAGAGGCGGATTTCAGGTATTCGGCACGGCGATCGCAATTGCCATTGGTGCATTTGGCCTTGTCGTAATCGGTATAGGGGCGGTTGCCCGCACCCGGTCCGGTGCCATTCAGATCCTGGCCCCACAGCAGGAATTCGATGGCGTGGTAACCGGTCGTCACGTTGGCTTCCACATCGCCCGCTTCGCTCAGGCTTTCAATCAGTTCCGGCGTGATCTTGGTCGCGTCAACCTCTTCGCCGCCGATCTTGATCGTCTTGTTGGCGATGATGTTTGCGACGTAAAGTTCGTTTTCATCGCTTTCGGTGCCGTAGGAGCCGTCGACGTAGTCGATGAGACCTTCATCCAGCGGCCAGGCGTTGACCTTGCCTTCCCATTCGTCAACGATCGGGTTGCCGAAGCGATAAACCTCGGATTGCTGGTAAGGCACGCGTGCCTTGATCCATGCCGTACGTGCCGCCTTCAGAGTTTCATCGCTCGGGCTGGCGATCAGGGCATCGATTGCCTTGTCCAATGCCTTGGCCGTGATGAGTGAATCTTCGTATTTCGCGTGCGCGACATCGGCGTAATGTTTCACGACGGCGGCGGCATCGGTTGCCGCTCGTGCTGGAAGCGCAGTGAACGCTGCGGATGCTGCCAGAAGCGCAGCGGATGCGCCAAGTATGGTTTTGCGGATCATGATCCCTCTCCTTCAGCAGACGTGACATTGCATCACGCTACGGGAAGCGAGTTCTGAACCAATCACAAACTTGTGTCAAACATTCTAGTTTAGAACCTTTGGAAACAATCTTCTGCAAGTTTTGCCCAGTAAAATCTGTGCGTGCAAAGACCGTTTTATTGTTTGCGTTTCATCACGCTAAAGAAAAACCCGTCAGTATCTGTGGTTGCAGGCGTCAACGTCACGGTCTCGTTGTCGGCGGAATGTGGCTTTCTCGCCTGAGCACCGAAAACACTGGTCCAGCGCGCAACAGCAGAGCCCATGGAAAATTCCGGGTTCTCATCGCAGAAGCGGCGGACCTGCCGCTCGTTTTCTTCTGGCAGGACCGAACAGGTAACATAAAGCAACTCGCCACCGGGCCGTACGAACACCTTTGCCTGATCCAGAGCTTCCGCCTGCTGGCCGACGCGTTCTTCGAGATTGCGCTGCGTCAACCGCCATTTCGTGTCGGGCCGTCTGCGCCAAGTTCCGGTGCCGGTGCAGGGCGCATCGACCAGAACACGATCGAACTTTTCAGTGAACGGAGCAAGGCCGGATGCACGGTCGTGCACCTGCACATTGCGCGTGCCGGCGCGCTTCAGACGTTCGATGATCGGTGCCAGACGTTTGCGGTCGGCATCGAAGGCATGCACCTGTCCCTTGTTGTTCATGCTGGCGGCCATGGCCAGCGTCTTGCCGCCACCGCCTGCACAATAATCAAGAACCTGCTCGCCTTCTTGAGCGCCAGCCAGATCGGCCACGATCTGAGAGCCTTCGTCCTGAACCTCGAACCAGCCTTTTTGAAAGGAAAGTTCCGCAGTGACATTTGGCAGTCGGGAAGGGCCCTCGCCTGCAGCGATGCGTACACCCTGGCGGGCGATCCGTGTTGCTTCGGCGCCGCTTTCCTCCAGCGCCTTCAAAACCTTCTCGCGTGTTGCCTTCAAGGTGTTGGCGCGCAGGTCGAGCGTCGGGCGTTCGTTGAGCGCCTTTGCTTCCTCCAGCCATCTTTCCCCGAAAGCGGCCTCGAAAGAAACCTGCACCCATTCAGGAATGTCACCCTGAATATGCAACGGGGCATCGGTAAGTGCGCGCGTGGTGAAAGCCTTGACGGCGTCGTCGGACAGGGCGGCGGGTGCGAACTTGTCGCCATCGAATTCCGCTGCAAGCTGTTCGAGTGATTTGCCCCATTGTCGCAGCATGACCGCATAACCGAGCGCATTGGCGCTGTCGTCTTCCATCAGCCATGCGTGGGAGAGTTTCATGCGCAGGGCATCGTAGACGATGTTGCCAATGGCGGCCCTGTCACCTGACCCGGCAAAACGATGCGCGAGGCCCCAATCCTTCAGGGCATCGGCCACGGGGCGTCTACGTCCCTCGATATCCGCCAATACCTCGATGGCTCCGGCCAAACGTCCGCCTAAACGCATTGTCTACCTCTTTTTGCTGGTTGCCCGGTTGGTAGACGCGAATGGCGGCGAGGGCAAGGCTCATTTGGCGGAAACGATCTCGTAGCAAACTTTGGCCGTACCGGAGCTAATCATGCCGATATGATTGGCGGCTGCCTTGGACAGGTCGAGAACACGACCCTTGATGAACGGTCCGCGATCATTGATGCGGACGACAACGGCTTTACCGTTACGGGCATTGGTGACCTTGACCTTGGTGCCGAACCGCAGCGAACGATGTGCCGCGGTAAGATGAGCAGCGTTCATACGCTCGCCCGAAGCAGTCTTGGAGCTCAACGCATACCACGATGCGCCCCCGCAACCGTTTGCCGCAGACGCCTGAAGAGGCGCGATGATGGAACAGACGGCAATAGTTGCAGCGGTGAAAGTTATACGGCGGATGTTCAACAAACTGTGCTTCCCTGATACTCGGCCCCGCGCCGATTGAATTTGCCCTTGCTTGAAAGCCATTGAGCGGCTTGAACGCGTTTGAATGCGTGATTGTAGGGCGAGGGAAAAATGGCGAAAAAAAGCTGAATTCCAATCACGAACTGTTACAACATGTAACATTCGTGATTGCATTTGGAGAACCCATGCGGATGAAGTTTTGCGCAAAACTGGAAAAAGTAACGCGGAATCAAAGCCAAAGCGGAATAGCGTTGCTGCTCTCGAATTTGTGAATCGAGTTCACGAAATGTGAGTGAAATATTTTTCTAATAGCTACGATTTTAGCGAATCGCGTCTAGTTAATAAAATCATAATAGGCAGAAATGCGACGAAATCTATCCTGAAAAATGGCTTTGGAAGGATTTTTCATCGCTTTCAAGGTCGCGATTTCAGCCCCGCCAAACGCCGTCTTGCCAGAGTTGCTCGAGCGACATCCGGTAGTTGGGAAACTCGAAATCGAAGCCAAGCGCACTAAGTTTTCCATTCGAAACGCGCTTGTTCTCACCGTAGAAGGAACGCGCCATCGGCGTCAGTTCAGCGGTCTCGAAGGCTTGTTCGGGCGGTGGCTCTTTCCCCATCAGGGAGGCGGCATAGGTCACCACATCCTGCGGCGGCGACGGCTCGTCATCGGTGATGTTGAAGATGCCATCCTCGTTACGTCGTAACAAAAAAGCACCGGCAGATCCGATGTCCTCGACACGGATACGGTTGAACACCTGGCCGGTTTTTACCAGCCGCCGGGCAATACCCTTTTCGAAATTGACGAAAGCGTTGCGGCTGGGCCCATAGATGCCGGACAATCGCAGCACGGCAAGAGGTACGTTGGCTTTGAGAGCTGCGGTCGACCAGGCATTTTCTGCGGCCAGTCTCTCCACCGACCGGCTTGAAACAGGTCGGCATGGGCTGTCCTCATCGACCCAGGCGCCGTCGTGGTCGCCGTAGACGCCGACAGTTGAAAGATACGCAACCCATCTCAGTTCCGGGAAAAACCGCCTTAGATCCCCCTCGGTCAGCCGCAACAACGGATCGTCGTCGTTCTTTGGCGCGATTGACTGAAAAAGATGGGTGGTCGTGCGCATCGCCTTCAGCAGTTCATCACCGAGCGTTTCACCGTCGAAAAGATGTGGCCACATTCCAGCCGTCGAAAGGCTCGCGAATTTCTCGGGACTGCGCGTTGTACCGTAGATGCGTTCTGAGTCCGGCTCCAGAGAGGCTGCAATCGCTTTGCCTGAATATCCTGCACCGAAAATCATGACTTGCATGGTTCACGCCTCTGCCTGCTGCCATTCATTCATTACGTCCGGATCTGTCTCCGACGCGCGTGTTGCAGCGTAAGCATGGAATTCGGCCCTGTCCATAAGCTGCGACAGTGCCCAGATTGCCATGCCGCGAACGTCCGGTGACGGGTCTTCCGCAAGCTGTCTGCATTGAGGCATAAATTGCCTGTCGCCGGAGTTTCCGGCAGCAATCAGGACATTGCGCACGAAGCGGTTCCGCCCGATGCGTTTGACGGGCGATCCACTGAAAAAGCTTCGGAAGGTCGGATCGTCCAGCGTCAGGAGAAACGCGATGGAGGGTTCTTTCAGGTCGTCGCGCGCCTGAAGTTTCATTTCCGAGGCGCTGGCTGCGAACTTGTTCCAGGGACAGGCCGCAAGACAGTCGTCGCACCCGTAGATGCGGTTGCCGATCATCGGACGAAATTCGTGCGGGATCGGACCTTTGTGTTCGATCGTGAGGTAGGAGATGCACCGCCGCGCGTCGAGTTGATAGGGGGCGGGAAACGCGTTGGTCGGGCAGGCGTCCAGACAGGCCCGGCATGAACCGCAATGGTCCTTTTCCGGTTCATCCGGACAGAGTTCTGCGGTGGTGAACATGCTACCCAGAAAGAGCCAGGAGCCATGTGTACGGCTGACGAGGTTGGTATGCTTTCCTTGCCAGCCAAGACCGGCTGCCGCCGCCAACGGTTTTTCCATCACGGGCGCTGTGTCCACGAAGACTTTGACGTCTTCACCGGCGCGCGCGGCAAAGCGGGTGGCAATTTCCTTTAGCCGCCCTTTGATCACATCATGGTAATCGCGGTTGCGGGCATAAACCGAAATGGCGGCTTTATCGGTTTTTTGCAAAATGGGGCGTGGATCTTCATCGGGACCATAGTTCAGTCCGAACATCACGATGGAGCGGACATCGCCCCACAACGTCTTCGGTGTCGCGCGACGTGCCTCTGTTTCCTCCATCCACGCCATGGTGCCGTGGTAGCCGCTTTCGAGAAATGCGCGCAGCCGGTCTGGAGCAAGCGGTATGCTGTCCGGGGTGGTTATGCGGCACAAATCGAAGCCAAGCGAAAGCGCTTCCTGACGGACGAAGTCCGTCAGCTTGCGTGCGCGTAACCGCTGCTTCTCGCTCGCAACGTCGATGATCGTGTCTCCTGCTGGCCGTAGTGCCCTGATTATAGATAGTGGCTAACCGGCAGCAATCGAGCCTGAAAAGGATTGTCTCTCAGAAATCCAGGTCGGCGTAGTGAGAGGACGGAGCAAGCCGGGGAATGCGTTCGCTCAGGAACTGACGGAAAGAAGGACGGGATTTTACCCGCTGATACCATTCTTTCGCGATCGGTGCTTCGAGCCAGTTGATCTCACCTAGATAGTCGAGAACCGACACCGCCGATGCGGCTGCAAGGTCCGCGTAGCTCAGCCGATCACCAGCAAGCCAGGTCCGGGAGCCGGCCAGCCATTCCAGATATTTGATATGCTGGCGGATATTGTTGCGGGCGGTGCGCAGCAGTTTGGAATCCGGAGGACCACCGCCTTGAGCGGCCGTCATCTGCAGCTTGTAGACGCGCTCGCGCACCAATGGCCTGGTTACGTCGTTTTCCATCTTCTGCAAAAACCACTCTGTCAGGCGACGGATTTCGGCGCGCTGGAACGGGTCTTCCGCCAGAAGACGCCTGTCGCGCTTCAACACGCCATGCGTTTCGTCAAGAAACTCGGCCAGCACATAGGGGCCGCTGAGCGAACGCATGTTGTCGTCAACATAGACGGGCAGGGTGCCGGCAGGATTGAGCGCCAGGAACTCCCGACGTCTCTCCCAAGGTTGCTCCTCCACGAGATCGGTCTGGAAACCGTATTCCGCAAGGATCAGCCGAACAAACCGGGATGCGGTCGACATCGGAGAATGATAGAGAGTTGGCATTGGTACTCGAATTTGTGATTGGGGTTCATGTCCGGCGTTCGCCGAAGACATTTTCAGTTTCGCTTCATCAAGACGCTATAAAAGCGCGGGCACTTTAAAACAAGTTTAACGCAATTTCTTTCAATCCTCATCTCTTCCTGAAAATCAAGGAGATCTCATGGGCGACCAATCGATCATCAGTGCGCTTCTACTGGGGATAATCGAAGGTCTGACGGAGTTCATTCCCGTTTCCTCAACGGCGCATGTCCTGCTCGCCGGTCACTTTCTCGGCTTCAAGTCACCCGGCAATACCTTTGCAGTGCTGATCCAGCTCGGTGCGATCCTCGCCATTCTTCTGGTGTATTTTCAAAAGCTTGTGTCGATCGCTCTATCGTTGCCGACAAGTCAGAAGGCGCGTCGGTTCGTGTTGGCCGTGCTGCTCGCTTTCCTGCCTGCAGCCGTTATCGGCGCCATCGCGCATGATTTCATCAAGTCGGTGCTGTTTGAAACTCCGATGCTTATCTGCATTGTGCTGATCCTCGGCGGGATCATCCTTCTTGCTGTCGATCGCATGCCCATCAAACCGAAATATACAGATGTCATGGACTATCCGCCCTCGCTTGCCTTCAAGATTGGACTTTTCCAGTGCCTTGCAATGATTCCGGGAACGTCGCGTTCCGGCGCCACCATTGTCGGCTCGCTGTTGATGGGAACAGATAAACGTTCGGCCGCAGAGTTTTCGTTCTTCCTGGCCATGCCGACGATGCTCGGCGCCTTTGTGCTCGATCTTTACAAGAACAGGGACGCACTGACGTTTGATGACGGCGCGTTGATTGCCGTCGGTTTTATCGCGGCCTTCGTATCGGGCCTGTTTGTCGTGCGTTCGCTGCTGGATTTTGTCTCGCGCCGCGGTTTCGCACCCTTTGCCTGGTGGCGGATTGCCATCGGCACGCTCGGGCTTATTGCGTTGCTGGTGTTCGGCTGAACATCAACCCTACCATCCGTCCATCAAAAAAGCGCCCCGGAATATCCGGCGGCGCTTTTTTTAAATCGTCATGAATTCGATCAGTTGGTTTTGATCGACGCCGTTGCGCAAGGGTCAACGCCGTATGCCGGTGAACAACCGCTCTTACCTGCTGCAACCGTACCCGGCGCCATGAAAGAACCCGCCAGAACCACCAAAGCCGCACACGCAAAAAAGAGTGCGATAGATCTGCCCATTTTATTGTTGCCTTTCAGACATTTGTTCGCGCGGAGCACACCGCGTTCAGTGAAGTTGAGGGTTCGGGAATATGCTTTGATTGTGGCCAATATCAATAAACCAGGTTGCTGAATACCGGGTTAATGCGAAGTATTTTCCACAGTTGCGCTTGTGCCACGCTTGCCTTGCCGCAGGCGGCTTTCATCGCTTTTTTTGCATTCGGTAGGCGGTTTTTTGAACACGACAATTCATCCCTTCCAATTGGAGGGTCAAACGCGCCAGAGAGGGAATGGTTGCGCCTGAAGCGATGCTTCAGGCGGCTTTGCCGGCATTGGAGAACTGGCCGTGCTGCCGGTACTGAACCATGTAGGATGGCAGAACCGAAGCGACGCGAACGGGCGTAATGCCGATGCCTTCCAGCGTCAGGCCATTCTTGTCGGCGTCTGCGGAGACCACATTGTCCTTTTTCAGCATCGTGACTTGGTCTGCGGTCAAGGGCGGTGCGATGAGCGGGATAAGCGAGGCGACCTTGCCGATCAGCGAGGCAACGCCAAAGGGCAGGTTCACGAACGGACGCTCACGATACGTCGCCGAAAGAACGGCCTCAAGACAGTCGCGGAATGTCATGACGTCCTGGCCACCGAGTTCGTAGGTCGCGCCGGGCTTCAGCTTGCCGTCGACACTGCGGGCGACAGCTTCCGCGACGTCTTCGACGTAGACAGGCTGGAATTTCGTTTTGCCACCGCCGATCAGCGGCAGGAATGGCAACGAACGGGCCATCTTGGCAAATTTGTTGAAGAAGTCGTCTTCAGGTCCGAACACGATCGATGGACGCAGGATCACGGCACTGGGCAGGACGGACAGGATAGCAGCCTCAGCGCGGCCCTTGGTGCGACCATAACCCGTCGTGGAGCTGGCATCTGCACCGATGGCAGAGATATGCGTCAAGGTTGCTCCGGCGTCGCGTGCGGCTTCGGCAATCGTCTTGGCACCGAATTCCTGTACGGCGTCAAAGGTGTTGCGGCCACTCTCGGCCAGAATGCCAACGCAGTTGACGACGTGATCAGCGTCCGCAATCGCTTTGACAACCGAGTCACGGTAACGCAGGTTTGCCTGTGCGAAAGAAATCTGACCGACATTGCCGAGTGGCTGCAGGAAGCCCGCGAGATCCGGTCTGCGGACCGCGACACGGATGCGGTAGCCACGCTTCGCCAGCATTCGCACGACATGCCGCCCGACGAAACCCGAACCGCCAAAAACGGTGACGAGAGGTGGAAGGTTGGCCAAGGTCATGGGGAAGGCTCCTCAGAGGCTGTAGATAAAGCGTTTTTTGTCTCTTAGCTCAAAGCTGCGCGCTCGTGAAGACATGTTGTCGCAGGCAATTGTGCTGTTTTGGGCAAGTGGTTTGATTGTCGTCAAATACCTTCGACAACGACAAATTCGGCGTCGGCAATTTCCTGACGGATTTTGGCAGCCGCCTGGTATTCCGGCGAATTGTAGCAATCGACCGCGTGTTGCACGGAAGGAAACTCGATAACGACGTTGCGTGCGCGAGATTTGCCTTCCAGTTCCGTCGAAAAGCCACCACGAGCAAGGAAATTCGCTCCGAAGCGCTCGAATGCCGGCTTTGCCGTCGATACATAATCCTTGTACCGCTCAGCGTCGCGGACATCCACGCGCGCGATCCAGTATCCCTTGGCCATGTTTGTCTCCTCCCTCTTATGATTTAGTTGTTTGCCGGAAAGCTTGCGCGCAGCATTTCGTCCAGAATGGCGCGGGCCGCTGCCTTCGGATCGTCCGCTTTGACGATCGGGCGGCCAACGACGAGATGGCTGGAGCCCGCCTTGATGGCATCATAAGGGGTCACCACGCGCTTCTGATCGCCTGCGTCAGCCCCGACGGGACGGATACCGGGTGTAACTACTGCAAGATCAGGGCCGAGAATTTCACGGACAGCGCCGGATTCTTCGGCCGAACAGACGATGCCGCCCATTCCGGCTTCGCGCGCCTGCTGGGCACGGCGAAGGACGAGCGAACGAGCATCCGATGCATAACCGGCGTCTGTGAGGTCCGCATCATCCATCGAGGTCAGAACCGTGACGCCAAGCAGGCACAGGCCGGAGCCTTCCGCAGCCTTGACGGCGGCGCGCATCGCTTTCGGGTAAGCGTGCAGGGTCAGCATCGACATGCCCATCTTGGCAATGTTTTCCACACCCGATGCGACGGTGTTGTCGATGTCGAGAAGCTTCATGTCGAGAAAAATCTTCTTGCCGCTCTGAGCGAGATCGCGCGCAAATTCCAGTCCGCCGGCAAACACGAGCTGATAACCGATCTTGTAGAAGAGGACTTCGTCGCCGATCTTCGAAACGATGTTTTCGGCCTCTTTTACAGTCGGAACGTCGAGCCCGACGATCAAGCGTTCGCGTGCGGTCATTATCTTATCCCTGCCATGTTTCCATTGCCGTCCAGTCGCATGTGATGCGCCTGTCCGCAAGGGAAAAACCGAAAAGATTGCCCCCGCCAGCCGGCTGATCGTGGCTGCGCCGGATCGGCTGCTGTGCGAGGTGGCATTTCAGCAGCGTTCCCACACCGCCGTGGCCGACAAAGGCAATCGGCATCGCCGGTGGATGATCTGCAAGAATGGCGTCGACAGCGGCAACGATGCGGTTTTGCGCATCCACCGCACGCTCCCATCCGTGGAAACTTTCGGTCGGATGCGCGAAAAACCAGTCTGCGGCCTTTTCGAACGCCGGCGGCGGCAGGAAGCCAGTGGCCGAACGATCGTTCTCGTGCATGCCCGCAACTGTCCGGACAGGTGCGCCGCTCGCCTCTGCGAGGATGCGGGCCGTTTCGATCGCCTTGGTCTCCTCGCTTGAAACGATACAACCCAGTCGTCGCGCCCAGGGCAGGCGGCTGGCCTTGAGGGCGCGTTCTGCGCCGAGATCGGACAGTCCCCATTCGGGAACGGGGACGTCGGGATCAATCTTGACCTGAGGGTGAGTGATGTAGAGCGCAAACATGCGCCCGACGATATGTCAGGCGCGCGTGTAGGTCCACAATTGCGCAGGCGGAATATTGCGGACGATAAAATCGAAATGGCGGATGTGGTAAAGGTGGGGTTGCGCCACGATGGGGGAAACCGGACCATAGGAAATCTGTACGACCGGGCGACCGTGGGGAATACGGTTCAGGAGTTCGTCGAGAAGCTTGATGCGCGCCGCCATCGGAAAGTTCAGCATCGGCACGGCTGAGATCACGCAGTCGAACATCTGGCTTTTGTCTGCGCCGAGCGTTGTGTTGAGGTCGAAGGCGTCGCCGTTGACGAAGTTCACACCAGGATAGCTCTTCAGAAGCTGCAGATAGAAGTCGCTGGAATATTCAATTGCAGTGAGGTTTTCAGGCTTGATGCCGCGCGCCAGAATGGCTTTGGTGATGACGCCCGTGCCAGGCCCGAGTTCGAGAACCGGCAAACCTGAATGCGGGTTGATGACACTCGCCATTTTCTTTGCGGTGATCGAGGAGGTTGGAACAATAGCGCCGACCTTCTTTGGCTGGTTGACCATCCCCTTGAAAAACCGGATCTCTTCCTCAAATTTTCTTTCGAAGCGCTGTTTCAGGTTTAGAGCCATAGTCCCCTCAGATTTGGTCATTGTCAAAAAACGGTCACAGCAATGTTGACCCCATTTGCCGCAAAAACAAGGCAAAATGTCGTAATTGGGAAAATTCGATCACGCTGATGTGTAGTCGCGAATCGAAACAAAAAAGCGCCGGAGACGTGGTCTTCGGCGCTTGCGATCGATTTTGAGGATAATTGGTCGTTTTAGACGCGCATCGGCATCAAAACATAGAGCGCATCGTCACCGGCAGTGTCGCGAACGAGCGTCGGTGAGCCCGCATCCGCCAGAAGGAAGATCGCGTCTTCACCGGAGAGCTGTGACGTGATGTCGAGCAGATATTTGGCGTTGAAGCCGATTTCCATCGAATCATGCTCATATCCGACAGCGACTTCTTCCGTTGCGCTGCCCGAATCAGGGTTGTTCACCGTCAGCGTCAACTGACCGTCCGTCAGTGCCAGTTTTACAGCGCGGCCGCGTTCGGACGAGATGGTCGATACACGGTCAACAGCCTGAGCGAAGGTCTGGCAATCGACGCGCATTTCCTTGTCGTTGTTCGTCGGGATGACGCGCTGATAGTCAGGGAATGTTCCGTCGATCAGCTTCGACGTCATGACGATCGAGCCGATGGTAAGGCGGATCTTGGCGTCGGAGACTTCAACCGTGACTTCGATTTCCGGATTGTCGACCAGCTTCTGCAATTCGCCAACGGTCTTGCGCGGAATGATGATGCCGGGCATGCCTTCCGAACCGGAGGGAGCATCCACGTCGGCACGCGCCAGACGGTGGCCGTCCGTCGCCACGGCGCGCAGCTTCAGGTCGCCTTTGCTTTCGATGGTGTGGAAGAAAATGCCATTCAGATAATAGCGCGTTTCCTCGGTGGAAATCGCAAACTGGGTGCGATCGATCAGCATCTTCAGATCGGTCGCTTTCAGCTTGAAGGTGTGGCTGAAGGTGCCGGCAGTCAGATCGGGGAAGTCGCCTTCCGGCAGGCATTGCAGCGAGAATTTCGAGCGACCGGAAGCGACAGTCATGGTCGAACCATCCGGATTGGTGGCCAGAAGCACTTCGGAACCATCCGGCAGTTTGCGGACGATTTCGTAAAGCAGATGTGCCGGAACGGTCGTCGCGCCAGCCTGCTCTACCATCGCAGGGGTTGCTTCAGTGATTTCCAGATCGAGGTCCGTCGCCTTCATGTCGAGATTGGCGCCGGAAGCGCGCAAAAGCACGTTGGAGAGGATCGGAATCGTATTGCGACGCTCGACGACCCGGTGGACGTGGTTCAGCGATTTCAGAAGGTTGGACCGCTCAAGAGTAATACGCATGGACGCTACCGCTTTCAACCGTTGCGACCCGGCCGCCGCCGGATCGGCAAAAAGAGTCATGTCCGGCCGGGAAGCCGGATGATGTGGACGGGCAAAATGGCAGAGTTATTGTCGAAAATGCAAGAGGCGAGTGAGCCCGCAACGTTTCATTTTGGTGCTATACAGCTCGATCCACAGGTTAGGGTGGCTCTTGGGCCTTGTTCGCCGGTTTTCTATTCCCCATAAAGGGTTGAAAATACCAAGGATTGGAATGGCGTGTGACTGAAGACGTATCCCACAGCGGTAGCAACAATGCTGCGAAGAGTTTCAGGATAGGGACGGCAACTGTTCCGGCACGACCAATTGAACCCGCGCTTTATCTGGTTGCCACGCCGATCGGAAATCTTGGCGATATTACCTTGCGTGCGTTGGAAACCCTGGCGTCGGCCGATGTTCTGGCCTGCGAGGATACCCGCGTTACCCGCGTTTTGCTGGAGCGTTACGGCATTCGTACGCGTCCCATCGCCTATCACGAGCACAATGCGCAGGAAGCCGGGCCAAAGCTGATTGCAGCGCTTGAAGCTGGAAAATCGGTGGCGCTCGTTTCCGATGCAGGAACGCCGCTGGTATCCGACCCCGGATATCGTCTTGGTCAACTGGCCCTTGAAGCAGGGCATCGCGTCGTTCCAATTCCGGGTGCATCGGCACCGCTGGCCGCCCTCGTCGGGTCGGGCATGCCAAGTGATGCCTTTCTGTTTGCGGGTTTTCTGCCCGTCAAGGATCGTGGCAAGCGGGACCGTTTTTCGGAACTGGCAAAGATCCCTGCGACGCTGATCTTCTTTGAATCGCCGCATCGCATCGCCGCAACGGTGAAGGTTGCCTCGGAGGTGCTGGGTCGGGATCGCCGCGCGGTCGTGTGTCGCGAACTGACCAAAACCTTCGAAGAATTCCGGCGCGGCACATTGGGTGAGCTGGCCGACTATTATGATGATGGTCGCGCTGTGAAGGGCGAAATCGTGCTGCTTATCGAGCCTCCTTCCTACGACGAAATTCCAGATATCGAGGATGTCGAAAAGCTGCTCAAGGATCTGGTTTCCACCATGCCCGCCGCCAAGGCAGCCGGCGACGCGGCAAAGCTTACGGGCCTTCCGCGCAAGGAGCTTTACCAGCGGCTTCTTGATATGAAGGATGCTGATGGCAAGTGAGCCGCTTGAGAGGAAAAGACGGCGCGCTGAACGGCGTGGCCACACCGCCGAATACTGGGCGGCTCTTTATCTCATGCTCAAGGGTTACCGCATTCTCGCCATTCGTTACCGAACGCGTCTCGGAGAAATCGATCTCGTTGCGCGCAAGAAAAATGTCGTTGCCATCATTGAGGTCAAGGCGAGGCGCTCGGTCAGTGGCGCCGTCGACGCGGTCGGTTGGCATTCACAGCAGCGCATTCGTGCCGCTGCCGATATCTGGCTGTCCCGTCGCAAGGATTTCAGCGAGCTTTCCGTGCGGTTCGATATCGTTGCCGTCATGCCGCGTCGCCTGCCGAGACACTTTGTCGATGCGTTTTAAGAGGAAACACCATGTCCGGTGAACGGGAAAAAATGGCTGCTGGCGAATGGTATTCTTGTCTGGACGATGAGCTCGACGCTTTGCGGAAAATGGCTCGCCGCGCTGTTCATCAGCACAATACGATGCCACCGGATGAGCGCGCCTCAATGGCGCCGTTGCTGCACTCGCTTTTTTCTTCAGCTTCCACAAGTGCGTTCATCGAAGCGCCTTTTCATTGCAGCTATGGTTTCAATATTACCCTTGGCGACAACGTCTATCTGAACGCCGGCTGCGCCATTCTCGATTCTGCACCCGTACAGATTGGCGACGGTTCCATGCTTGGGCCGGGCGTGCAGATCTATTGTGCCGAACACCACAAGGATACGGTTTTGCGATCGAAAGGCATCGAGATCGCCAAGCCGGTGACCATTGGCAAGGATGTCTGGATCGGCGGCGGCGCCATCATCTTAGCCGGCGTTACCATTGGTGATGGTGCCATCGTAGGTGCCGGTTCCGTGGTCACCAGGAACGTCGCGCCAGCTACAACCGTAGTTGGTAATCCAGCGCGTGCGGTTCAGCACAAAATTGCCTGAGCAGCCGCATTTCGTGCTTTTGCCGAACGAACGCATCACGTCATGGTGGTGTGTAACAAATCTGCAATAAAACTGTAAAAGTCCCGTCACGGAACAAGCCTATTCGCATCCTCACCCAACCACGGGCGGTAGAGGATCGAAAAGATGATCAAGAAATTTTCCATGGCTGTGATGGCCGTCAGTGTATCCGCAACGTCTTCCATGGCTGCTACCAACATTACCTGGTGGCACGGCATGGGCGGTCGTAACGGCGAAGTCATCAACGAAGTTTCGCAGAAATTCAATGAAGCCCAGAAAGAGTGCGCGCTGACGCCGGTTTCCAAGGGCTCTTACGAAGAAGCGCTGGCAAGCGGCATCGCTGCTTTCCGTTCTGGCGAACAGCCGAACATCCTTCAGGTCTTTGATGCTGGCGCTGCCACCATCATCAACGCCAAGGGCGCCGTCATTCCGGCGGAAGACCTGATCAACAAGGCTGGTTACAAGTTTGAACGTGACGCCTTCATCAACGGCGTTCGTTATTTCTACGCTGCTGCTGATGGCAAGTTCGTCGGGATGCCGTTTAACTCGTCCGCGCCGATCATGTACATCAACCAGGAAGCCTTCAAGAAGGCCGGCGTTTCGGTTCCGAAGACCTGGGAAGAGTTTGAAACCATCGCGCCGAAGCTGAAGGAAGCCGGCTACACCGCGCTTACCGCTTCGCAGCTCACATGGCAGTTCACTGAAAACTTCTTCTCGCGCCAGAACCTGCAGTTCGCCACGAACAACAACGGTTACGACAGCGTTGCCGGCACCGAGATGAAGCTGACCGACCCGAACCTCGTCATGATGTTCGAAAAGCTGAAGACCTGGAAGGATGAAGGTTACTTCGGTTATTACGGCGCAGGCTGGAACGACAACCAGAAGCCGTTTGAAGAAGGCAAGGTTGCCATGTGGATCGGTTCGTCCGGTTCGTTCGGTGGTCTGAAGAAGACCGCAACCATGCCGTTCTCGGCTGATTTCCTGCCTTACTGGAGCTCGATCAAGGGTGCCGGCACCAACACCTTCATCGGTGGTGCAGCTCTGTTCGCAATGTCTGGCAAGTCTGATGCGGAAAACAAGTGCGTTGCCGACTTCTTCCAGTTCCTGACCTCTCCTGAGATCCAGAAGTTCTACCACCAGGCAACCGGTTACGTCGCCATCACCGAAGCCGCCTACGAGCTGGCCAAGAAGGAAGGCTACTATGAGAAGGAGCCTGTTGCCGAAGTTGGTATCAAGCAGCTGATGCTGCCCGGCGGCGAATGGTCCAAGGGTTACCGCCTTGGCTTCTACCCGCAGATCCGCTCGATCATGGAGCGCGAATACAACCGCATTTTCGCTGGTGAAACCACTGTGAAACAGGGCTTCGAAACCATCGAGAAGGAAGGCAACGAACTTCTCGCGCGCTTCGCAAAGACCGCTGGCTGATAAGCCCTTACGGACTGTGAAACCAACAGGGGCCTCCTTCACACGAAGGGGGTCCCATTCTCGATAGGGGACCGCGCGTGGCCTATACTCCTTCACAACCTCGTTTGAGCCGGTTTATCCCCGGTTTGTCAGCGGGCGCCAAGAAAGCACCGGTCGAGCAGGCTGGCGCCAAGCGTGTCCAGTTCTCGTCGTCCTACGTTCCTTATCTTTTCCTGGCGCCGCAACTCGCGGTGATCTTCATCTTCTTCTACTGGCCGTCCGTTCAGGCGGTGCAGTCTTCGTTCTACATCGAAGACCCCTTTGGTTTCGGCTCGACCTTCGTTGGCATGAGCAACTATTGGGACGTGATGTTCAGCCCTGAATATCTTGGTATCGCCAAGTTCACGGTTGTCTTCACCGTGCTCGTTACCTTCTTTTCGCTTGCGCTGGGGCTGCTGCTCGCGGTCAAGGCCGATGCAGTCATCCGCGGCAGCTCGACCTACAAGACCTTGCTGATCTCTGTTTATGCGATCGCTCCACCGGTCGCCGGCCTGATCGGCATGATGTTCTTCGACCAGCATATCGGTCCCTTTGTGAAACTGGCGTCCTGGTTCGGTTGGGACATGCGCGTCGGTCTGAATTATTACGACACCGCTTTCGCCATGATCGTCGTCGCTGTCTGGAAGCAGATACCCTACAATTTCATATTCTTCCTGTCTGGCCTTCAGGGCGTTCCGGTTTCCGTGCGCGAAGCAGCCACGATCGACTGCCGATCCGGTCTTCGTCGTTTCTGGACGGTCACCCTGCCGCTCCTTGCGCCGACAGCCTTCTTCCTGCTGATCATCAACATCACCTACGCGCTTTTCGACACCTTTGGCGTGATCGACGTGATGGTGAAGGACAAGCCGGCCAACAACCCGATCACGCTTGTCTACAAGGTCTTCATGGACGGCTTCCGCGGCAACGACATCGGCAGTTCATCTGCCCAGTCGGTCATTCTGATGCTGGTCGTTTTCGTGCTCACCATCATCCAGTTCCGCTTCCTCGAGAAGCGCATCCACTACACGTGATCGCGGGGACATAGACCAATGCACAAGACAAAACCCCTCGACCACCTGATCCTCATTCTTGGCGCGCTCTTTCTGATCGTTCCGGTGATTGTCGCGTTCATGACATCGACCCATGAGGCCGCAGAAATTCACCGAAACGGCCTGATGATCGTTCCCGGAGACAACATGGTCGGCACCTATGAAAAGGTGCTGACCCAGAAGGGCGGCTTCACCGGCCAGATCACCGGTCTCAGCATGGTGATGAATTCGCTGATCCTCGGCATCGGTTTTGCTGTCGGCAAGATCGTTCTGTCCATGACCGCCGCTTACGCCATCGTCTATTTCCGCTTCCGGTTTGCAACGCTTGCCTTCTGGATCATCTTCACGACGCTGCTGCTGCCGCTCGAAGTGCGCATCATGCCGTCCTACGAGGTAATGAGCAAACTCGGACTTCTGAACTCTTACACCGGCCTCATCGTACCGCTTCTGGCATCGGCGACCGGCACGTTCTACTTCCGTCAGTTCTTCAAATCGGTTCCGGAAGAGCTTCTCGAGGCTGCCCGCATCGACGGCGCCGGCCCGGTGAAGTTCTTCATCGATGTGCTTGTACCCCTGTCGCGGACGATGATGGCGGCAATCTTCATCATCATGTTCGTTTACGGATGGAACCAGTATCTCTGGCCCATGCTGATGACGACGGATGAGAGCTTCTTCACCCTGATGCGTGGCATCAAGTCGATCCTGCAGGTCTGGGTCGGTTCGCAAATCCCCGATTATAACGAAGCTTTCGCGCTCGCCGTTCTGGCCATGCTGCCGCCGGTGCTGATCGTCGTCATCTTCCAGCGCTGGTTCATCAAGGGCCTCACCGAAAGCGACAAGTAAAGGAATCAGAAATGGCTTCCATTGAAATCAGTCAGGTCTGCAAGGACTACGCAGGCGGCGTGCGTGCCGTCCATCATGTCGACATCGACATTGCCGACGGTGAGTTCATCGTGCTTGTCGGCCCGTCCGGTTGCGGGAAATCCACGCTGCTGCGCATGGTCGCCGGCCTTGAGGACATTTCCGAAGGCACGGTGAGGATTGGCGATCGCGCGGTTAACACTGTCGACCCGGCCGATCGCGACATCGCCATGGTCTTTCAGAACTATGCGCTCTATCCGCACATGTCCGTACGCGAAAATCTCGAATACGGCCTGAAAAACCGCAAGACACCCAAGGCGGAAATCGATGCTCGCGTTGCCGAGGCTGCCCGCATGCTGCAGCTTGAACCTTATCTTGAGCGCAAACCGCGCGCTCTGTCGGGTGGCCAGCGTCAGCGCGTCGCCATGGGTCGCGCCATCGTACGCAAGCCCGCAGCGTTCCTGTTCGATGAGCCGCTTTCCAACCTTGATGCCAAGCTGCGCGTTTCCATGCGCGGTGAGATCAAGCGCCTGCAGAAGCGTCTCGGCACCACGTCAATTTATGTAACCCACGATCAGCTTGAGGCCATGACGCTTGCGGACCGCCTGGTCGTTCTGAATGCTGGCCGCATCGAGCAGATCGGCTCACCGCTCGAGGTTTATCACACGCCTGCGTCGACGTTTGTCGCGAGTTTCATCGGTTCGCCTGCCATGAACCTGTTGAAGGGGGAACTGCATGGCGATTGCCTGGCAATCGGTCCGTCACTGCTTTCGCTCAATGGCTTTTCGCCTGCCTCGGGTCCGGTGACAGTCGGCATTCGCGCCGAGGACTTCCGCTTGGCTGCAGACGGCGAACAGGGCTTTTCCCTGCGGGTCGACTACATTGAGGAACTGGGCTCCCAGCGTCTCGTCCACGGCACGATTGGGGACCAGACACTGACGGTCGTTTTCCCGCCGGATATCGACGTTCCCGCCACGCTGCCGCTGTCGATTGCACCAGAGAAGCTGCATTTCTTCTCGTCCGAAACCGGTAAACGTCTGAACCGCATGAGCGAGCAGGCGCCGTCCTCGCACGCCCAATTGCAGATGGCCTGATAACAAGTAAAAATCGGCGCAATCATTAAAATTGCGCCGATTGCTCAAACCGGTTCGTTACGGTCCCGCTGATAGAACACCTCCAATATTTTACGGGGGTTTTCTGATATGTCCTTCAAAATGATGTTTGCCGCTGCCGCAACGATGGCGATCCGCACGGTACCACTGCTGCCAGCCTATTTGCGGCAGGGAAAAGATGACGCAGTCGTCAGTGCATCCTGCACGGATTTGCGGCTGCAGTCTGCGCCCATTAATCCGGAATGGATCATCGCCGGTAATCCGCAGGCGCGCGCAGCCGACCACTCCAGAAGCGGTGACCGCGCCTCCAGCACGGCCATGTGGGATTGCACGGCGGGTGAGTTCCGTTGGTTCTTCGGTTGGGACGAAACCGTCTACATCCTTGAAGGTGAGGTACATGTAACGGCTGAAGACGGCACGGTCAGCATTCTGCGTGTTGGCGACGTCGCATACTTCCGCGCCGGAACATGGGCCACATGGCGGGTCGACAATTATGTCCGCAAGGTTGCCTTCATGCGCCGCCCGTTCCCCACCGCACTGGCGTTCGCATACCGCGTCAAGAACAAGCTTTTCTCCCGTCGTTCTTATTCTCTGGCGGCATGACCAGCGCCCGTGTGAAAGTTCAATAAAACTCACAGAACGACCGTCGTGCAGCAGTTGCCTTTGAAGGCCTGCTGCCCTACATCTTTCGGGCTTTCTAAGAGGGACTTTTGCATGGCGAAGATCAAGAACGTCGCGATCCAGATGGATCATGTGTCCGGCATCAACATTGCCGGTGACTCCACTTTCGCGATGAGCCTTGAGGCCCAGGCGCGTGGATACCGCCTGTTCCATTATACGCCGGATCGTCTCTCCATGCGCGACGGCAAGATTTACGCCACGGTCGAGCAGATGGAACTGCGGGATATCAACGGCGATCATTTTTCGCTTTCCGAACCGGAGCGTGTTGATCTGTCGACGATGGATGTCATCCATCTGCGACAGGACCCTCCCTTCGACATGGCATACATCACCTCGACGCATCTTCTGGAGCGTATTCACCCGAAGACGCTGGTGGTGAACGATCCTGCCTGGGTGCGCAATTCGCCCGAAAAGATCTTCGTGACCGAATTTGCCGATCTTATGCCTGCAACGCTGATTACCAAGGATGGTGCAGAGATTGCCCGCTTCCGCCAGGAGATGGGCGATATCATTCTCAAGCCGCTTTATGGCAATGGCGGTGCAGGCGTCTTCCATTCGGCGCGTGATGATCGCAATTTCTCGTCGCTTCTGGAAATGTTCGGTCAGATGTTCCGCGAGCCCTATATCGCCCAGCAATATCTGCCGGACGTAAGAAAGGGCGACAAGCGTATCCTGCTGGTAGATGGTGAGCCGGTGGGGGCTATCAACCGCGTGCCTGCGGAAAATGATGCCCGCTCCAACATGCATGCCGGTGGCCGTCCCGAGCCGACCGAGCTGACGACGCGTGAAAAAGAAATTTGCGCGCGGATTGGTCCGGCACTTCGCGAGCGCGGTTTCCTTTTTGTCGGTATCGATGTCATTGGCGACTACATGACCGAAATCAACGTGACCTCGCCAACCGGTATCCGGGAAGTCAGAAAGTTCGGCGGGGCAGACGTCGCAAGCCTCCTCTGGGACGCGATCGAGAAAAAGCGCGAAGCGCAGGATCTCTGAACAGGCCGTCGTTCGGCGTGCTGATGCAACCTGTGTCACGCAAAACTCCGCATCCGGCCTGAACGTCGGCTGCGGTATTTGTTCTCTTAATGTTCTTGTTTTATTGTGTGCGCTGTGGCAGGCTGCCCGCGGTTGGCTGCTGGACGGGGCATAAGGCCTCGTTGATGTAGCTGGTTTGCGGGGGCGGACCATGGTTGCAAGAGTTGGTACGGTTGCTTTTCAGGGTATCGAGGGCGTGCCTGTTGAAGTGCAGGTGATGGTGGCGCCGGGCAGGGTTGGCATCAATATCGTCGGTCTGCCAGATAAGGCCGTTGCCGAAAGCCGGGAGCGGGTACAGGCGGCGTTGCATGCCTCCGGACTTGCGCTCCCTGCCAAGAAAGTCACGATAAACCTCGCACCTGCCGATCTGCCCAAGGAGGGGTCGCATTTCGATCTCCCCATCGCCCTTGGCCTGATGGCGGCACTGGGAGCAATTCCTTCGGACGCGCTGAATGGCTATCTGGTGTTGGGCGAACTGAACCTCGACGGCACCATCGGTGCGGTTGCCGGTGCTTTGCCCGCAGCTATCGCTGCCAATGTTCAAGGCAAGGGGCTCATATGTCCGGCCGAAAGCGGTCCGGAAGCGGCCTGGGCCGGGGCAGATATCGACATTCTGGCGCCGCGCAGCCTGATAGCGCTTGCCAATCATTTTCGCGGTACGCAGCATCTCTCCAGACCGCGGCCGGCCATCCGCAGCAACCCGGCCAATCTCCCTGATCTTGCCGATATCAAAGGGCAGGAAAGCGCCAAACGTGCGCTGGAGGTGGCTGCCGCAGGTGGGCACAATCTCCTGATGGTCGGGCCTCCTGGATCAGGAAAATCCATGCTGGCCGCACGTCTTCCCTCCATCCTGCCGCCGCTCGAGGCGGCCGAGCTTCTTGAAGTGTCGATGGTGCATTCGATTGCCGGGCAACTGTCGGGCGGGAAACTATCGGATCGCCGGCCGTTCCGCACCCCGCATCATTCCGCCACCATGGCTGCACTTGTCGGCGGTGGACTGAAGGCGAAACCGGGGGAGGCGTCGCTTGCTCATCATGGCATACTCTTCCTCGACGAATTCCCGGAGTTTACGCCGCAGGCGCTGGATGCATTACGCCAGCCACTCGAGACAGGCGAGTGCATTATTGCCCGTGCCAATCACCGCGTCAGCTATCCTGCAAATATCCAGCTCGTGGCGGCGATGAACCCGTGCAAATGCGGTATGGCGGGAGAGCCGGGCTTTACCTGTGCCAGAGGGCCTCGTTGCGTCGCAGATTATCAGGCGCGGATATCAGGCCCTTTGATGGATCGTATCGACATTCGCATCGATGTACCGGCCGTTTCGGCTGCCGACCTCATCCGCCCGGCGGCGTCTGAATCGAGCGCCGATGTCGCAGCCCGCGTTGCCCGTGCACGCACGGCACAACAGGAACGCTACGCATTGGCAGGTGCAGCCGGAATTCGCACCAATGCACGCTGCTCGACTGCGTTGATCGAAAAATTCGCAGAGCCCGATGCTCCCGGTTTGCAATTGTTACGCGATGCGGCAGAGCGGCTGAAATTTTCTGCGCGTGGTTATCACCGCATTCTCAAAGTTGCCCGCACACTCGCCGATCTCGATGGCAAGGCCACAGTTGGCCGCATCCATGTCGCGGAAGCTGTGTCCTATCGTATTGCTGGTCAGAGACTGACTGCGGCAGCCTGATAACACGGGCTGCTTGTCTCTGGTAATTGCCTGACAACAGTACCGCACCCGTCAGCCGTCTTCTGAAGGAATACGACGCCCCGTCTCGCGCTTGCGGAACGGGGCGTTACATCTCGATGATAGTTAGAGACCAAGCCCCTCGAACAGGGCCGTCGAAAGATACCGTTCCGCGAAGGATGGAATGATGACGACAATGTTCTTGCCGGCATTTTCCTCGCGCGAGCCAACCTTGATGGCGGCTGCGAGTGCTGCGCCAGAAGAAATGCCAACCGGAACGCCTTCGAGGCTCGCCACGAGACGGGCCGTTGCAAACGCTTCGTCATTGGTCACGGTAACGATCTCGTCGTAGACCTTGGTGTCGAGAATGGCTGGCGCGAATCCGGCGCCAATTCCCTGAATTTTGTGTGGGCCAGGGTTACCGCCTGAAAGCACCGGGCTGTCAGCCGGTTCAACCGCGATAACCTTTACATCGGGCTTGCGGGATTTCAGAACCTGACCGGTGCCGGTAATCGTGCCGCCGGTGCCGATACCCGAGACCAGAACATCCACCTCGCCATTGGTGTCGTTCCAGATTTCTTCTGCCGTGGTCTTGCGGTGAATTTCCGGGTTGGCCGGATTCTCAAACTGTTGCGGAATGATCGCGTCAGGCAGCGTTTCGGCAAGCTCCTGCGCCTTGGCAATCGCGCCCTTCATGCCCTTCGGGCCTTCGGTTAGGACCAGTTCCGCGCCAAGCAGAGCCAGCATCTTGCGGCGCTCGACCGACATGGTTTCCGGCATGGTGAGAATAAGCTTGTAGCCCTTCGCAGCAGCGGCAAAAGCGAGTGCGATACCGGTATTGCCCGACGTTGGCTCGACCAGTGTGGTCTTGCCGGGCGTGATCTTGCCCTGCGCCTCAAGCGCCTCGATCATGGCGACGCCGATACGATCCTTGACGGATGCGATAGGGTTGAAAAATTCGAGCTTCGCCAACAGGTTGGCCTTAACACCCTTTTCCTTTGCCAGCTTGTCTAGCCGCACGATCGGCGTGTCGCCAATGGTCTCGGTGATGGAGGAATAGACGCGTCCGCGCCCTGGTTTTCTGGTTTCCGACATGAGTGTCCTCCTGTGCTTTTGACCGGCATAAATTTCGCGCAGGATAGGGCGAATGAAAGGAGGAAGCCAGAGAATGGATGTGCGTATGTGTCGATTTTCGGAGCGAAAAATACTTCAGGAAGCGAATTTTTCGGAAGAAAAACCTCAGGCAGACCTGATCGCGATCATCGCGGCTGTTCCGGCCAGAATGCCCGCAGCGGCGCGGTTGAGGATGGTCAGAGCGCTGGGCCGCTTGAGGAGCGCGCGAGCTTTCGAGGCCAACAGAATATACGGCAACAGAACCGCCATCAGCACAAGAAAGGTTACGCCCAGAAGCGTGACGTATTCGGCTGCGCCAATCATACGGATATCGATCAATGTTGGCACGAGTGCCACATAGAACAGCATCGTCTTGGGGTTTCCGAGCGTGATGAAAAGCCCGGAGAGAAAGGACATGCCAATGCTCGTGCTTTTCCTGGCTTGCAGGTCCTGCGGCAGAAGTCCCGCCGTCCATAGCTTCCAGGCGATGTAGAGCAGGTAGGCTGCACCTGCAAACTTCAGCACCATGAAAGCTTCCTGAAAGGTCTGTGCGACAAAGGCAAGGCCAAGGATAACGGCCGTGAGGTAGACCATATCGCCAAGCACCAGGCCGAGCCCCATGAAGAAGGTTTCCCGAAAACCGGAGCCCAGAGCTCGCGCCACGATGGCCGTCATGCCGGGGCCAGGAATGGCGGCGGCAATGAAGAGTGCGGTCGCATAAGCGAGAATGGTGGTCACAGTCATGAAGGTGTCCTCGGTTACTGTGCGAGCGTTAACCGAAACCTCAGGCATTCACAACGTGGCCACCACGGCATCTTGTGTGATCAGACGCCGGTCGAACCAAAACCGCCGCCACCGCGCTCGGTCGAGGATGTCTCTGTGACCTCTCTCACAACGACCTGAGTTACCGGTGCAATCACCATCTGGGCAATGCGCATGCCGCGTTCGATAACAAAATCGGCGTCGCCGAGATTGGCGAGGATGACCTTCACCTCACCGCGATAATCGCTGTCCACCGTGCCAGGCGAATTCAGACAGGTAATGCCGTTCTTGATGGCAAGCCCGGAGCGCGGACGGATTTGCGCCTCATATCCAAAGGGGACCTCAAAGATGAAGCCGGTTGGCACAAGTGCACGGCTACCTGGCTTCAACACCAGGGGCGTGTCGGCGGCTACAGCGGCACGAAGGTCCATGCCGGCTGCTCCGGCCGTTTCGTAGGAGGGCAGTTCGAGGCCCGTTCCATTGTCGAGGCGGATGAGTTTTAGAGCAGGGCGATTGTCATTTTGCTGGGTCATGCGGCATTAGTTTTCGCTCATGAGGCCAAGGTCAATTGCAAAATGGGGCCTGAAACGCTAGATAGCCCGCAATTCCACAGGATTTATGAAATGGCCGAAACACTTGCCGAGGCGGTCTCCCGCCGCCGCACCTTTGCTATTATCGCGCACCCGGACGCCGGTAAGACGACGCTGACCGAAAAGCTGCTGCTGTTCGGCGGAGCAATTCAGCTTGCTGGTGAAGTGAAAGCGAAGAAGGATCGCATTCAGACCCGTTCTGACTGGATGAAGATCGAGCGAGAGCGCGGCATCTCCGTCGTTACCTCGGTCATGACCTTCGAATACAACGACAGGGTCTTCAACATCCTGGATACGCCTGGTCACGAAGACTTCGCGGATGATACCTATCGCACGCTGACGGCGGTGGATGCGGCCATCATGGTGATCGATGCCGCGAAAGGCATCGAGCCGAGAACGCTGAAGTTGTTCGAAGTCTGCCGCATGCGCGACATCCCGATCATAACCTTCATCAACAAGATGGACCGCGAGAGCCGCGATCCCTTCGAGATTCTCGATGAGGTTGAAGAGAAGCTGGCGCTGGACACGGCTCCGGTGACCTGGCCGGTCGGTCGCGCCAAGACATTCTGTGGAGCCTATAACCTTGCCCAGAACACCTTCCGTGGCGTCGACACGCAGGTGGATGGTTTGCCGGTCAACGGTCCGCAGGCTGTCGCAGATAGGCTTCCGGAAAACGAACGCCATGCCTTTATCGAAGAGACGGAACTGGCGCTTGAAGCCTGCCGCCCCTTCGATCGTCAGGCGTTTCTGGAAGGCCACATGACGCCGGTCTTCTTCGGATCGGCCTTGCGTAACTTCGGCGTGCGCGATCTCATCAATGCACTGGGTGAATTCGCTCCGCCGCCACGCGATCAGATTGCTGATATCAGAACGGTTCATGCCGCCGAAGAAAAGATGACGGCGTTCGTCTTCAAGATCCAGGCGAACATGGACCCGAACCACCGTGACCGCATCGCCTTCGCCCGCATCTGCTCCGGCAAGCTGGAGCGTGGCATGAAGGCGCGGCTTGCCCGTACCGGCAAGCAGTTGGGTCTGACTGCGCCGCAGTTCTTCTTTGCCTCGCAGCGCCAGCTGGCCGACACCGCTTATGCAGGCGATGTGGTCGGTATTCCGAACCACGGCACGTTGCGTATCGGTGATACACTGACGGAAGGCGAAAGCCTGGTGTTCCAGGGTGTCCCGAATTTCTCGCCGGAAATTCTGCGTCGCGTACGACTTGAAGATGCCATGAAGGCCAAGAAGCTGAAGGAAGCACTGCAGCAGATGGCGGAAGAGGGCGTCGTTCAGCTCTTCTCGCCGGAAGATGGTTCTCCGGCGATCGTCGGTGTTGTCGGCGCGCTGCAGCTCGACGTGTTGAAGGAGCGGCTGATGGGCGAATACGGCCTGCCGGTTTCCTTCGAAATGTCCCGCTTCTCCGTTTGCCGCTGGGTTTCCTCCGACCAGCCTGCGGAATTCGAGAAGTTCTTGAACGTCAAGCGTGGGGATATCGCCCGCGATCTGGATGGCGATCCGGTGTTTCTGGCACAGGACGCTTTCTCGCTGCGGTATGAAGCGGAACGCTACCCCGCGATCAAGATGGTCGCCATCAAGGAATATCACGTCGCCAAGGCGGCGTGATTCAACAGAATTGCGCCTTAAGTGCCAAGGACTTGCAGCAGCGGGATTATACCTGCTGTTGCAAATTCGCGGTGTTGGGCCTCTTTACTGAAAACTGCTTCACAGTTGTGGGTATGCGCTATAGTTTCCCCGTCAAACGGGAAACTGGTCCGGCATCATGGCACTTTCAGGCAAACACATCCTTCTCATCATTTCCGGCGGTATCGCGGCCTATAAGAGCCTCGACCTTATCCGTCGTCTGAAAGAGCGTGGTGCGAAAGTCACCCCGATCATGACGAAGGGCGCGCAGGAATTCGTCACCCCGCTTGCCGTGGGTGTGCTGTCTGCAACCCATGTGTTTACCGAGCTTTTCTCAAGGCAGGATGAGCAGGACGTCGGTCACATCCGATTGGCGCGCGAGTGCGATCTCGTTCTGGTCGCCCCAGCTACCGCTGATATCATGGCCAAAATGGCGCATGGGCTCGCGGATGATCTCGCCTCGGCGGTCCTGCTTGCGACGGATCGCACGGTTCTGGTCGCGCCTGCCATGAACCCGAAAATGTGGTCTGCCAAGGCAACACAGCGCAACATCAAGGTGTTGAAGGGCGATGGCATCCACTTTATCGGACCGATGGCAGGTGAAATGGCCGAAAAAGGAGAAGCGGGCCTTGGCCGCATGGCTGAGCCCTTGCAGATCGTTGAGGCAGTTGAAACGTGTCTTGGCGGCAGCCCAGGGCCACTCAGCGGCAAGACCGCGATCGTGACATCAGGTCCGACACACGAGCCGATCGATCCGGTGCGCTATATCGCCAATCGTTCTTCGGGAAAACAGGGACATGCGATTGCTGCGGCACTGGCCGAGCTTGGCGCAGAGGTGACGCTGATTTCCGGTCCTGTTTCGATTGCTGATCCGGTGGGCGTGACGACCGTTCGCGTCGAACGCGCCGAAGAAATGCGTGACGCTGTCGTTTCCCGTCTTCCCGTTGATATCGCCGTCATGGTTGCTGCCGTCGCTGACTGGCGTGTGGCAAGTGCAACCGATCAGAAGATCAAGAAACAGCCGGGCGATCAGCCCCCCGCTCTCCAGCTCACGGAAAATCCGGATATTCTGAAAACGGTGGGTCACCACGAAAGCCGCCCGAAGATCGTCGTCGGTTTTGCAGCCGAAACACAGAATGTCGAAACGAACGGTCGGGCCAAGCTGGAGCGGAAGGGTGCTGATTTCATCGTCGCCAACGATGTCTCGGCTGAGACCGGCATCATGGGCGGCGACCGCAACAGCGTGAAAATCATCTCGAAAGCGGGCGTCGATGCTTGGCCGGATCTTGATAAAGCCGATGTCGCGAAGCGCCTTGCTGCGCTGATTGCGGAGAAACTCGCATGAGCCTGTTCAAGTGCAAGACCTTCGATACCACCTTGAAGGTGTGGCCGGGTGTCAGTTTTGTCGATCAGTGGGATTCGCACGTTGCCAAGGTGGGCGAGAAGGTCTTTGCGGTGCTGGGCGAGCGGGACAACTGGCGGCTTGTGGTGAAGTGCTCTGAGGAGAGCTTTGAAATTCTCACCTCATTGGAAGGCATCGGCCAGGCACCCTATTTTGCCAAGCGTAAGTGGATTTCGATCTCCGATCACGCGCCACTCGAACCGGAAGAGCTGGAACATTATGTCCGCAGGTCCTATGAACTGGTTGCCTCGGGCCTGAGCAAAAAGCTCCGGACGGAGCTGGGTATCGTTTTTAGCTGACCTGGACGGCGATGTAGACAAGCGTCGCAGCAATCACCCAAAGCGCGATCCGGCCCCACTTGGTGTGGCGGGCTTCCGCCTTGCCGATAGCCTCTGCCGTCTGCGCATCGAAACGCAGGCCGTTTTCGCTCATTGCCATCAGATCGGCATGGAATTTTTCGGTTTTGGCGGCAATTTCCGGTGCCGCCTCGGCGAGTTTGACGGCGGCTTTCAGGCCGTCCTTCAGATCGGTGACGATACGCTTGGGACCGAGATTGTCGCGAATCCAGCTTGCAACAACCGGGTCCGCCGCCTTCCACATGTTGAAGCGCGGGTTGAGAATGCGCGAAACGCCTTCCACCACCACCATGGTCTTCTGCAGCATGACCAGTTCGGGCCGTGTTTCCATGTCGAACAGCTCAGTGACTTCGAACAACAGCGTCAGCAGCTTGCCCATGGAAATGGTTTCTGCGGGCTGACCATGGATCGGCTCGCCAATGGCGCGGATAGCCTGTGCGAAGCTGGCAATATCGTGATGGCCCGGCACATAACCGGCCTCGAAGTGGACTTCCGCCACACGCATGTAGTCGCGGGTAATGAAGCCGTAGAGAATTTCGGCCAGGAAACGGCGTTCCTTTTTCCCCAGACGTCCGGCGATACCCATGTCCACGGCAACGATCATGCCCTGCGGGTCGACGAAAAGATTGCCGGGGTGCATGTCGGCGTGGAAGAAACCATCGCGCAGCGTGTGCCGCAGAAAAGACTGGATCAGCGTGTCGGCGAGCGCGTTGAGGTCGTGGCCGGCGGCTTTGAGCCCCTCGATATCGGACATCTTCACGCCGTCGATCCATTCCATCGTTACGACGTCGCGGCCGGTGCGTTCCCAATCGACTTCCGGGACACGGAAGCCTGGATCGTCTTTTGTATTCTCGGCGAGTTCGGAAAGGGCCGCAGCCTCAAGCCGGAGGTCCATCTCGATCTTGGTCGTCTGCTCCAGCGTGCGCGTCACCTCAACTGGGCGAAGGCGCCGGGCGGATTTGACGAAGCGCTGCTGCAGATCGGCGATCAGGTACATGGCTTCCAGATCGTTCTGGAAGCGCTGGCGGACGCCGGGGCGGATGACCTTCACTGCGACCTTGCGTGGTCCTTTGGGTGTATCGATGGTGGCGGGATGCACTTGCGCTATGGAAGCGGCCGCAATCGGATCGCCGAAGTCACGGTAAAGCTCGGAGACCGGACGTCCCAGGGAGCCTTCGATATTGGCCTTTGCCGCCGCCACGGGGAAAAACGCCATCCGGTCCTGCAGGCTCGCCAGATCATCGGCAAACTGCGCCCCGACCACATCCGGCCGGGTCGCCAGAAACTGTCCCATCTTGACGTAGGACGGCCCCAACCGTTCCACAGCCGTCGCCAGTCGATCGCTGCGAACGGCACGTTTTGCCTTGCTGCGCGCAAACGGCTTCAGCAGTGCTTTGACGAGATGCGCTGACGGCGGCATGTCATCGGCAGGCAAGGCCAGCACCACGCCTTCGCGCACGAGAACCCAGCCGACTCTTGCGAGACGGAAATATGCGCCAAGAGTGCTCATGCGGATGCTTTCTTCCTGCCCTTACCAGCCATGTCGATCAGAGCTTCCAGCCGGAATGCAGGGCGGCAATGCCGCCGGTATAATTGGTATAGTTGACGCGAGAGAAGCCGGCAGTACGGATCATCGTCGCAAAATCATCCTGATTGGGAAACTTGCGGATCGATTCCACCAGATACTGGTAGGGCTCGGCATCGCCGGTAATCATCTTGCCGAACTGCGGAATGGCGTTGAACGACCAGGCATCGTAAACGCGGTCGAGAAGCGGCATTTCGACTTCGGAGAATTCCAGCACCAGAAGGCGTCCACCACGTTTCAGCACGCGATGTGCTTCCTTGAGCGCCACGTCGATGCGCGGTACGTTGCGGATGCCGAAAGCGACCGTATAGGCGTCGAAGCTGTTTGCCTCGAAGGGCAACTCTTCGGCATTGGCCTCGACGAAGGTCAGGTTGTCGGAAAGCTTTCTCTTGGCGGCACGTTCTTCGCCAACTGCCAGCATTGAACCGTTGATATCGAGCACGGTGGCGTGAGCGAGACGATTGGATGCCTCGACGATACGAAACGCGATGTCGCCTGTGCCGCCGGCCACATCCAGAATCTTGTAGGATGCCTCTTTGCGGGGTGCCAGTGCGGCGACCATCGCGTCCTTCCACAACCGGTGCATGCCCGCCGACATCACGTCGTTCATGATGTCATAGCGCTTGGCAACCTTATGGAAAACCTCGTTGACCAGTCCCTGCTTCTTGCCTTCGTCCACCTTGTGGAAGCCATAGGAAGTTTCCATACCGCCATCGGCGGTCGTGCGGGCGTCGGTCATCGTCGGTCTCCGTATTTATTGCGTTGCGGACCATAGCGGAAACGCCATGGCAGCGCTATCTGTTGCGGGCATCAATTGACCGCGACATTTCGCACGCACTCTATAGACCACTTGGTCCTAACGATAAACACCCGGATAAGCCAGATGCCAGAATTGCCTGAAGTCGAAACCGTCAGACGTGGCCTCACGCCCGCCATGGAAGGATCAACGATCCGAAAGGTGTATCTCGGTCGTCCGGACCTGCGGTTTCCTTTTCCGGGAGACTTTGTTTCGTTGATCGAAGGAAAGCGGATCGTCTCGCTTGGTCGAAGGGCGAAATATCTGCTGATCGAGCTTGAGGACGGGCTGACCGTCATTTGCCACCTCGGCATGTCGGGCTCGTTTCGCGTGGAAGTGGACGACCCGGAAAGCGCACAGACGCCGGGGGAGTTCCACCATGCTCGCTCCAAGGATGGAAAGCACGATCACGTCATCTTTTATCTGGAGGGCAATCAGGGTCGCGTTTGCGTCATCTATAATGACCCGCGCCGGTTTGGTTTCATGCATCTGGTCGAGCGCAACAAAATAGATCTTTATCCCGCTTTCGCCGGGCTCGGACCCGAACCGACAGGCAATGCCTTGAGCGCGGATTATCTGGCCTCGAGATTTGCCGGCAAAAGCCAGCCATTAAAGACGACCTTGCTGGATCAGAAGGTCATAGCGGGCCTCGGCAACATTTATGTCTGCGAGGCTCTCTGGCGCGCGCATCTCTCACCGCTTCGTGCATCGGGAACGCTGGTGACGGCGACAGGAAAACCCAAAGCCCAGCTTGTTGCGCTAACCGAAAAGATCCGCGATGTGATTGCCGATGCGATTGCGGCCGGGGGCTCTTCGCTACGGGATCATATTCAGACCGACGGTACACTTGGATATTTCCAGCATTCCTTCTCCGTCTACGATCAGGAGGGCGAGCCTTGCCGCACACCCGGTTGCAAGGGTACCGTTGAACGGGTCGTACAGGCAGGACGTTCGACGTTTTATTGTGCCGCCTGCCAGAAGTAGCTCGGCAACACGTATATGGAGAAGGGAGGCCGCTGTGGACTATGAAACGATATTGGTGGAGAAACGCGACGAGGTTGGCGTCATAACGCTCAACCGACCGAAGGCGCTGAATGCGCTCAACTCGGCTCTGCTGAAGGAACTGCGGCATATACTTGCCTCTTTCTCCGCAGATGATTCCATTGGCGCCATCGTGATAACCGGTTCCGAAAAGGCATTTGCTGCCGGCGCTGATATCAAGGAAATGCAGTCTCTCGATTTCGTGGATGTTTATGTCGGCGATTTTCTTGGTGGTTGGGATGAGGTTGCGGCAACCCGCAAGCCGGTCATTGCCGCAGTTTCGGGCTTTGCTCTCGGCGGCGGATGCGAACTGGCAATGATGTGCGATTTCATTATTGCCTCGGATACGGCGACGTTCGGCCAGCCTGAGATTACCCTAGGTGTCATTCCGGGCATGGGCGGCTCTCAGAGGCTCACCAGAGCTGTCGGCAAGGCAAAGGCGATGGATATGGTGCTGACGGGTCGCATGATGGATGCCGCAGAGGCTGAGCGCGCCGGACTGGTATCGCGCATCGTGCCGGCAGCTAGCATCGTCGAGGACGCAATAGAGGCGGCAACGCGTATTGCTTCCCTGTCGCGTGCTTCCGTTGTCATGGCCAAGGAGAGCGTCAATCGCTCGTTCGAAGTGTCGCTTTCGGAGGGACTGAGATTTGAACGCCGCCTGTTTCAGTCGCTGTTTGCAACAGATGACCAGAAGGAGGGAATGGCTGCTTTCATCGAAAAGCGCAAACCCGCATTCAGGAACCGTTAGAGTCTCTGTAATGGAATAAGGAAACGCGCTAAGGATTCGGAATAACGGCGTTTTCAGTGAAATTGCGCGTTGACGGGCGTCCGCTTTAACGGTATATGCCCGCCCACGGTTACGGAAAGCCATCCGGCTTGTCCGAAATTACTCCCGCATTCTTGGGTTACGTGAGGTCGTAGAACGACCCGATCCTGTGGTTGCGGAATTTGGTTCGAATTCGAAGAGAGGCATACATGGCCAATACAACTTCGGCGAAAAAGGCGACCCGCAAGATCGCTCGCCGTACCGCAGTCAACAAGGCTCGCCGTTCGCGCGTTCGCGGCTTCATCCGCAAGGTTGAAGAAGCCATCGCATCGGGCGACCTGGCAGTAGCCACCGAAGCTCTGAAGGCTGCTCAGCCGGAAATCCAGCGCGCTGCTACCAAGGGCGTTCTGCACGGCAACACTGCTTCCCGCAAGGTGTCTCGCCTGGCGCAGCGTGTTAAGGCACTTTCGGCCTAATCCGGCTAATCACAATTCGCTATTAAAAAAGCCTGGCCTTTGGCCGGGCTTTTTGTGATTCTAACCGTACGTTAATCTTTCCTGATGTAGCGTGACAATAGCATGTCAAGGAGGCGACACAAAAAGCGATTATAAATCAAATACTTGCTGGAGGTCGCCTTGAAACATCGAGGCTTTCTTTACGGAAGTCGGGGCAAGTTTCGAGTCAAGATAATTTTTATTTTTTTGCCAAAATCGTCTCGCGGAAAACGAGAAATTTGAATCTCATTGATTCATAAGAGATTCTGCTTCGGGCCGTTCCCGTGATGCAAAACGGCTTTCCTGAGTCAATGGCTGTTGTTCGTTTTTGCAGAAAAAACGCCATTGATCTCTGCCATCGATCCTGCCTAAATGCATTTCAACAAGGGGCGCGGATCTCAGTCCACAGATTATCTCGATGATCATATCGGCGATATTCACCCTTGTTGCGGGCGGATCTTTCGGGGTTCGTTTTTTCAGTTCATGGAGCTATTTGCGCCGTTCCGGTCTCGGAGCGAACGGGTAGTCTTTGTCTGAAGAAATACATGTTCAGGTTGCAACGAAAGGAGTGTTGTTAGCGTATCGCAGGCCTCTCCATGATGAAGAGGGAAATGGGATAACCGGCTCGCGAACGAGTAGCGCTTTGGACAATTCTTGCGAGGGGAATGTCGAAAGCAAGAATAACACGAGGGGGATCCCTGACGGTGAATTTGATCGTCAGGCTATGATTGGCAATTTGAAAGGCGGCAATATGCAATTGAATTTGGCGATGGGTGCGGTGACGGACGGGGACCGTGCACCAAAGGCATCCGATGCAGCTTGCTCTGACGCGGCAGGGGACAAATCGACAATGAAGCACGATGCGCTGTTTGAACGTTTTAGCGCGCGGCTCAAGGCACAGGTCGGTCCCGAAGTTTACGCCAGCTGGTTTGCAAGACTTAAACTCCATTCTGTTTCCAAAAGCGTTGTTCGCTTTACTGTTCCAACGACCTTTTTGAAGTCGTGGATCAACAACCGTTACATGGATCTCATCACCAGCCTAGTGCAGAGCGAGGATGCGGATGTTCTGAAGGTCGAGATCCTCGTCCGTTCGGCAACCCGTCCGGTTCGTCCTGCGCAGGCGGAAGAGCGCATGCAGCCCGTACAGGAAGTCGGTGCGATCCAGCGGAACAAGCCATCCATTCCGCAGCAGCCGGCTATAACGCCGTCGCTTCAGTCTGCCACGGCGCAGCCTACAGTGCGGCAGGGTAGCTCTGGTCCATTGTTCGGCTCTCCGCTTGATACACGTTTCACCTTCGATACCTTCGTTGAGGGCTCGTCGAACCGTGTTGCTTTGGCGGCGGCCAAAACCATTGCGGAAGCTGGTGCTGGCGCTGTGCGCTTCAACCCGCTGTTCATTCATGCAGGCGTTGGCCTCGGCAAGACGCACCTGTTGCAGGCTATCGCCAATGCAGCCATCGACAGCCCGCGCAATCCGCGCGTCGTCTATCTGACGGCTGAGTACTTCATGTGGCGTTTTGCAACGGCGATCCGTGACAATGATGCACTGACGCTCAAGGACACCTTGCGCAATATCGACCTGCTCGTCATCGATGACATGCAGTTCCTTCAGGGCAAGATGATCCAGCATGAGTTCTGCCATTTGCTGAACATGCTGCTGGACAGCGCCAAGCAGGTCGTTGTCGCTGCCGATCGCGCCCCCTGGGAGCTGGAATCGCTTGATCCACGCGTCCGTTCGCGTCTTCAGGGTGGCATGGCCATCGAAATCGAAGGCCCTGATTACGACATGCGTTATGAAATGCTGAACCGTCGCGTCGGCTCGGCCCGTCAGGATGATCCGTCCTTTGATATTTCGGAAGATATTCTGACGCATGTTGCCAAAAGCGTCACGGCAAGCGGACGCGAGCTTGAGGGTGCCTTCAACCAGTTGATGTTCCGCCGCTCGTTCGAACCGAACCTGTCTGTGGATCGCGTTGATGAACTGCTGTCGCATCTCGTCGGTACGGGCGAAGCCAAGCGTGTCCGCATCGAAGACATTCAGCGTATCGTTGCCAAGCATTATAACGTGTCGCGTCAGGAACTTGTGTCCAACCGTCGTACACGCGTTATCGTCAAGCCGCGTCAGGTTGCCATGTATCTGTCGAAGATGCTGACACCTCGCTCCTTCCCGGAGATCGGCCGTCGTTTCGGTGGACGTGACCACACGACCGTTCTGCATGCGGTTCGCAAGATCGAGGAACTGATTTCGGGCGACACCAAGCTCGGTCACGAGGTCGAACTGCTGAAACGTTTGATCAACGAGAACAACGCATAAAAAAAGCGGCCTTCGGGCCGCTTTTTTATTTGTCTGTCAGAGGCTTGAAGTTCAGTCAGCAGGCCAGATCAGCGACGACGGCGTCCAGAATGAGCATGCCGGCAGGCGTGCAGCGCAAGCGAGAATTGCCGAGGCGTTCGACAAAACCGTGTTGCAGCAGGAAGTCTTCCTTTTCCGGATCGAGTTCACGACCTGAAAGTTCGCTCCACCTGGCAAGATCAACGCCTTCCCGAAGCCGAAGACCCATCAGCAACAGTTCGTCCGACTGTTCGTCAACGCCCAGAAGCTCCTGATCAACCATGCCGTGCCCGTCGCGTTCCACGGCTTCGAGCCAGGTTTCCGGATGTCGCTGGGTCGCCGTCGCAAGCTTGGACGAGCCCTTTGTCAAACGCCCATGGGCGCCAGGTCCGATGCCGGCATAATCTCCATACCGCCAGTAAGTGAGATTGTGTCGGCTTTCCGCGCCGGGACGCGCGTGGTTCGACACTTCATAGGCGGGCATGCCGTAACGCTCGGTGATTTCTTGCGTTGCCTCATAAAGAATAGCCGAATGTTCACCGTCCGGCACAATGAGTTTGCCTGCTTTGTGCAGACCGTAGAAGGGGGTGCCTTCCTCGATCGTCAACTGGTAGAGCGACAGATGATCCACGGCGTAGGAGACCGCTTCTTTCAGTTCCGCGTCCCATTCCTCCACTGTCTGTTTGGGGCGGGCATAGATCAGATCGAAAGACATGCGTGGAAAGATCTCGCGTGCCAGCCGGATCGCTTTCAAGGCATCGGCAACATCATGCAATCTGCCCAAAAATTTCAGGTCACGATCATTGAGGGCCTGCACGCCGAGTGACACCCGGTTGACACCCGCCGCCCGATAGCCGCGAAAACGCTCAGCCTCGACGCTGGACGGGTTGGCCTCCATGGTAATCTCGATGCCATCTGGTACATGCCAGAAGCGCGAGACGCCATCGAGGACAGCGCCAACCGTCCGTGGGTCCATCAGCGATGGTGTGCCGCCGCCCATGAAGATGCTGGTGACGACGCGAGGACCACTAATGGCCCGCATGCGCTCCATTTCTTTCAGGAAAGCTGCAGTAAATCGCTCCTGATCCACGGGTTTGTGGCGGACATGACTGTTGAAATCACAATAGGGACACTTGGCCGCACAGAACGGCCAGTGCAGATATATACCAAACCCCGGATCACCCGTATCCGGCAGAAGCGATGTGCCGGGGGCAGAAATCTGATGCTCCCCGTTCATCGGGTTCAAGCCTCCAGGCACGTTTCTACGAATTTCTTGAATGCACGCGCACGGTGCGAAAGGGCAAAATCATCGCCCGGTTTCCAGCCGTGTTTTTCCTCGGCGGTCATTTCGCCGAATGTCGCCTCATAGCCTTGCGGCTGGAAAATCGGGTCGTAACCGAACCCGCTCGTTCCGCGTGGCGGCCAGGCAACAGAGCCTTCAACCTCTCCACGGAAATACTCCAGATGACCATCCGGCCAGGCAAGGCAAAGCACACTGACGAAACGGCAGCCTCGCTCGGCAGGAGTTGCAGCCTTGCGCTCGGCAAGTGCATCCTCGACCTTCTGCATGGCCATCTGGAAATCGCGCGTGCCGTCAGCGGTTTCCGCCCAGTTGGCCGTATAGACGCCAGGTGCACCATCAAGAGCATCGATCACCAGACCGGAATCGTCGGAGAGGGCCGGCAGACCAGACGCTTTCGCTGAGGCAAGCGCCTTGATGGCAGCATTTTCCTCAAACGTCGTGCCGGTCTCGTCCGGCTCGGCGAAATTGAGTTCCGCCGCCGATTTTGCCGAAAAGCCGAACGGTCCGATGAGGTCGGCGATTTCGGCAATCTTGCCCTTGTTGTGGCTGGCGACGACGATCGTGCGGGTATCGAGCTTGCGCATGGCGTATCCTATCGGCTCAGGCAATTGCCTGCTTCTGCAGGGCAACCAGTTCAGCGCATCCTGTCTTGGCAAGACCAAGCAGCGTCAGGAACTCTTCTTCGGAAAAAGGCGTGCCTTCCGCCGTACCCTGGATTTCGACGATGCCGCCTGCACCGGTGATGACGAAATTGGCATCGGTTTCGGCAGAGGAGTCTTCCAGATAGTCGAGATCGATGACGGGCTGGTTGGCAAAGATGCCGCAGGAAATCGCAGCAACATGGTCCTTGAGCACCTTGTCGACCTTGATCATGTTGCGAGTTTCCATCCACTTCAGGCAATCGTGCAGGGCAATCCATGCGCCGGTGATCGAGGCTGTGCGCGTCCCGCCATCTGCCTGGATCACGTCGCAATCGATGCTGATCTGGCGCTCGCCAAGTGCCTGCAGGTCAACGACAGCGCGGAGCGAGCGACCGATGAGGCGCTGGATTTCCTGGGTGCGGCCACCCTGCTTGCCAGATGCAGCTTCTCGCTTCATGCGCTCGTGCGTGGAGCGTGGCAGCATGCCGTATTCTGCTGTGACCCAACCTTTGCCGCTGTTGCGCAGCCACGGCGGCGTCTTTTCTTCAAGGCTCGCCGTGACAAGCACATGCGTGTCACCGAATTTGACAAGACAGGAACCTTCCGCATGTTTCGAGAAATTACGCTCGAAGGAAACCTTGCGCATCTGGTCGGTTTTTCTGCCTGAAGGCCGCATCTCGTCACTCTCCTTGTTCGTTTCAGCCTTCTAGAGCGTTTCCCGGTGAAATGGAAACAGTTCTGTGGGTTCTGAGGGGATTATATGTATGCGAATGGCCTGCATCGTTGCGATTGCATTCGGACAGGGTCCTTCATACCGATGGATCGCCCACATCAATGCCTTCGGCGAGGCGATCAAGAAGCGCCTTGTGTTACGCCAATTTCCGTTTTGCCGTGGCCGCACGACGCATTATATTGATGCAGAATAATGACGATGAAAAAGAACGGGCAAAATGGGTTTTTCGGCGCCGCTTTCAAGAGATCAGGCATCGTTGCTGGACGAACGCTCGCGGGAGATCTTCCGGCGAATTGTCGAAGGATATCTGGAGACAGGTGAGCCCTTGGGCTCGCGCAGTTTGTCCCGATTGTTGCCGATGTCGCTTTCGCCTGCCTCAGTTCGCAATGTCATGAGCGACCTGGAAGAACTGGGCCTGATCTATTCGCCGCATATCAGTGCCGGGCGCCTGCCGACACAGACGGGTCTGCGGTTTTTCGTTGACGCCTTCATGCAGGTCGGCGATCTGCCGGAAGATCAGCGTGCCAGTATCGACCGTCAGATCGGCCCCATGTCGGGCCAGGAGCAGCCGCTCGACGGATTGCTGACCGAAGCAAGCCGCATGCTCTCAGGCATGTCGCGTGGGGCCGGCTTGGTGTTAACCGCCAAAAACGACGTCATATTGAAGCATGTCGAGTTCATCCGGCTTGAGCCGACGAAAGCGCTTGCCGTGCTCGTCGGTGATCACAACCAGGTCGAAAACCGGATCATCGAGTTACCGGCGGGAATTTCATCCTCGCAGCTCACGGAAGCCGCAAACTTCATCAACGCCCATCTTGGCGGGCAGACATTGCAGGAACTGAGGAGCCAGTTTCAGATCCACAAGGCGGAGCTCCAGACAGAGCTCGGCCAGCTCGCGCAGGATCTGGTCGAACGGGGACTGGCGATATGGGCTGGTGACAATGAGGATGGCAAGCTTGGCCGTCTCATTGTTCGTGGCCGCTCCAACCTGCTGGAGGGCCTTGCGGGCGAAGAGGATATCGATCGTGTCCGCATGCTGTTCGATGATCTCGAGCGCAAGGAAAACCTCATCGAGATTCTCAATCTGGCCGAGAGCGGTTCGGGTGTGCGTATTTTCATTGGCTCGGAAAACAAGCTCTTTTCGCTTTCCGGCTCGTCGCTGATTGTCGCGCCTTATCGCGACGAGGAAAACCGGGTCGTTGGCGCGGTTGGCGTTATCGGCCCGACGCGGCTCAATTACGCTCGCATCGTTCCCATGGTGGACTACACGGCACAGATTATGGCCCGCCTTTCCAGGAAAACACGATAGGAATTGGTCTAATGACCAGACAATTGCGGCAGGCTTTTTGCCGCAAGCCTTGATTTTTGCCGACCAAAGCTCGATATCGGGCGCAACCAACAAAGTTAATCTTCCAATCTGGAGAACGTCATGACCGACGATACAAAAAAGCCCGGACCTGACGCGGACGTCGCCGAAGAAGTAATCGACAGTGCGCTGGCGGGTGAAGAAGCTCTCGAAGACATCACCGCAAAGGCAGCAGAACCCGATCCGATCGAGGTTTTGAAGGCCGAAAATAGTGATCTGCGTGATAAATTCCTGCGTCTTGCCGCAGAAATGGACAATCTTCGCCGTCGCACAGAACGCGAAGTCAAGGATGCGAAGCTTTATTCCGTGGCAGGTTTTGCGCGCGATATGCTGGCTGTATCAGACAATCTGCGCCGTGCGCTGGAAGCTATTCCCGACCATCTCAAGACCGATGCCGAAGCCGGTATCAGCGGCCTGATCGAAGGCGTTGATATGACTGAACGCTCGATGTTGTCTGCGCTTGAGCGCCACGGCGTCAAGAGGATCGATGCTGAGGGTGAGAAGTTCGATCCGAATTTCCATCAGGCAATGTTCGAAATCCCGAACACGACTGTTCCCAACAACACGGTGCTTCAGGTCGTTCAGGCGGGCTATACCATCGGTGATCGTGTATTGCGCCCCGCCATGGTTGGCGTTGCAAAAGGTGGCCCGAAGCTGGAAGCTGTTGTGACGGCTGAGCCGGGCACAGGCTCGCTCAATGAAAAAGATGCCTGAGATAACAAGTCTCGGGAAAAACAAAAAAAACGCGCCTCGGGGCGCGTTTTTTTTGTGTGAATGTCTTCCCGAACGTTAGCCGCTCTCACAAAGGCTCGCGCCGTCATGCGGCGGTTGCCTGCTCCTGATTGAGAAATGCATAGATCGCGGTGTCGGAATCTGTCGCACGCAGCTTGGCCACAAGTTCCGGGTCACGCAGCGCACGCGCAATGCGCGACAGCGCCTTCAGATGGTCGGCGCCTGCTCCTTCGGGGGCAAGAAGAAGAAACACCAGATCGACAGGCTGATCATCCAGCGCTTCGAAATCGACAGGCGTCTCAAGGCGCGCAAAGACGCCGGTGATCGCGTTGATGCTGCTGAGTTTGCCATGCGGAATAGCGATGCCATGCCCCACACCGGTCGAGCCGAGCCGCTCGCGCTGGAGGATGACGTCAAAAACTTCCCGTTCCGACATTCCAGTAATTCTGGCCGCTTTCGCTGCCAGTTCCTGGAGCAGTTGTTTTTTGGAATTCACCTTGAGGGCGGGAATAATCGCATCTTGTTGCAGCAAATCTGCCAACGCCATTCTATTTTTCCTTCATGCCATCGAGACGGTAGGGAGGCAAATTCGCTGTTGCGGGGATGCCTCCCACGTCTTGTCAGACTGTTCAGCTCTTGATCGTCGCTGCGTCGATCCAGCCTATATTGCCGTCGTTCCGCCGGTAGACGATGTTGAGATATTCCTTACCGGGGCTGCGAAACACCAGAACCGGCTCGTCCGTCATGTCGAGGGCCATAACGGCGCTGGCGACGGACATGGTCTTAATCTGTTTCGAGCTCTCGGCTACGATGGTGGGTGCGTAATCTTCCGGAACTTCGTCGTCCGCGTCCGAGATTGCATCCATCACGGTATAAGCAATTTCCTGTGTGCCTCCGTTGGAAGCAGAACCGTTGTGGTGGTCCTTCAGCTTCCGCTTGTAGCGACGCAGGCGTTTTTCAATCCGTTCCGCAGCAGCATCGAAGCTTGCCTGAGGATCATTGGCCTGACCTGCTGCGTGCAAAACAACACCCGTATCGAGGTGAATTTTGCAATCTGCAGCAAAACGCGGCCCGGATTTTTCAACGGTCACTTGTCCTGAATACCCCCCATCGAAGTATTTGGTAACCGCCAGACCTATGTTGTCCTCGATCCGCTGACGGAAAGATTCGCCGATCTCCATATGTTTACCAGATACACGCACACTCATGGAATTTTTCCTTTTTGTAGTGATTTGCGAGTACCAGCTTACGTCAAGCTGCGCGCGCATCCAAGCGTTTCGAAGACCTCTTTGGGCCTCCATTCCAAATTTACGCCTCTGGACGGTGGAGATGAATCCGTTACAAACAACCTTGCTACCGTGTGCGGCGGGCTTCTAGCCGTTGCATCGGTAAGAGTCAATGGGATGCCAGAAAACCCTAGAAAACGTGATCTCTGGGGGCCTCAATAGGTCGATAATTTTGCCATCGCCTTTTTCTCGCGACGTCTTTGAACGGAGGAGGGGATGTTCATCGCTTCACGGTATTTTGCAACCGTGCGGCGTGCGAGGTCGATGCCGCTGCTTTTCAGATTATCGACAATATCATCGTCGGATAGAACGGCATCCGCCGCCTCCTGAGCGATCATCGTCTTGATACGATGGCGGACCGCTTCTGCGGAATGGCTGTCGCCACCCTCGACGGAGCTGATCGACACGCTGAAGAAATATTTCAGCTCGAAAACCCCGCGTGGTGTCAGCATGTACTTCTTGGACGTGACGCGGCTGACGGTGGATTCGTGCATCTTGATCGCATCGGCAACGGTCTTGAGGTTCAACGGCCGCAGATGGCCAACCCCATTGACCAGGAACGCATCCTGCTGGCGCACGATTTCCGTGGCGACTTTCATGATTGTCTTGGCGCGTTGATCGAGGCTTCGCGTCAGCCAGTGCGCGGTCTGCATGCACTCCGACAGGAAATCCTGATCCTCGCCTTCGCGTGTCTTGTGTTTCGAGATTTCGGCAAAATAGGTCTGGTTGATCAGCACCCTTGGCAGGGTATCGGGATTGATCTCCACCAGCCAACCACCTTCGGACGACGGGCGCACGATGATGTCGGGCACGATCGTTTCGGAAACAGTCGACTCGAAACCGGCACCTGGCCGCGGGTTGAGCGTTCTGATCTCCGAGAGCATATCGAGGAGGTCTTCTTCATCCACGCCGCAAAGTTTTTTTAACGTCGCAAAGTCGCGTTTTGCCAGGAGTTCCAGGTTGTCGATGAAAGCCCGCATGGCCGGATCGAGCCGGTCTTTCTGGGCAAGCTGTATGGCCAGGCATTCGCTGAGTGAGCGCGCAAAAACACCAGGTGGGTCAAATCCCTGAAGTGCTTTCAGGACGTTTTCCGCTGCAGCCGTCGTCGTTCCCAGCCGCTCCGCTGTCTCCTGCACCGCATCGACGGCAATATAACCGGTCTCGTCGAGTTGGCCGATCAGTGCGTCCGCAATCAGGCGATCTTCGGCAGAGGTAATGGCGAAGGGTACTTGCTGGTTCAGATGGTCATGCAGGCTTGGTTTGGCAGCGACAAAATCGTCAAGATCGTAGCTTTCGCCAGCTTCCTGGCCCGGCATTGAGCGCCACTGGCTCAGAAGCTCCGGCGCATCGGCCTTTCGCGGTTCCGCGTCGTCAGGGAAGACGTTCTCGAAGCTGGTATCGAGCTGTTCACCGAGATTGGCGGCGCGATCCCCGTACCAGTCGTCCGAATCGGATGTGACTGAAGGCGTTGGCGCGCTGGAAAGATCGTCATCTCCATCGTTGAAGTTTGCTGCATTTTCAGGCGCAGTCGTGCCTAAATCGCTATCGTTTGCTGCAATTTCCAGCAGCGGGTTTCGCTCGACCTCTTGCGCGATAAACTGCGTCAGCTCGAAATGCGTCATTTGAAGCAGCTGGATCGACTGCATCAATTGAGGTGTCATTACGAGGGACTGGTTTTGACGCAGCAAAAGGCTGGCAGACAATGCCATGGCGGACGCGAAACTCCCCTTACAGCTTCTTCACAGCCTCATTTTCCAGAAAATTCACGGAGACAATGAAACTTGGCCCAAAAATTGCTTTTTTATCTCATTTGGTCAAGCGTCAGAGTGGGGGCGAGGTGAAGAATCTTTCGCGTCCAGCCGTCAAAGGCTAAAATTATTGCCGAGATAGAGGCGGCGTACATCGGGATTATTGACGATGTCATCCGCACGGCCATGAGTCAGCACTTCGCCCGCATGAATAATGTAGGCACGGTCGATCAGGCCAAGCGTTTCTCTCACGTTATGGTCTGTAATCAGAACGCCGATCCCACGGGCAGTCAAGTGCCTGACAAGATTCTGAATATCGCTGACGGAGATTGGATCAACGCCGGCGAAAGGCTCATCGAGCAGCATGAAGGTTGGGTCGGTCGCAAGCGCGCGGGCAATTTCAAGACGACGGCGCTCACCGCCCGAAAGGGCAACGGCCGGAGACTTGCGCAACTGCGCGATGTGAAACTCTTCCAGCAACTCATCGAGCTTGTGGTTGCGTTTCTTGGCGTCCGGTTCATGCACCTCAAGAACGGCCTTGATGTTGTCTTCGACCGTCAGTCCGCGGAAAATCGACGCTTCCTGCGGCAGGTACCCTACACCGAGGCGGGAACGACGATACATCGGCATGGAGGTAACGTCGTTGCCGTTAATGGCGATCTTGCCCGTATCAACAGGTACGAGACCGGTAATCATATAAAAGCAGGTCGTCTTGCCGGCGCCGTTCGGGCCCAGCAAGCCCACGGCTTCGCCGCGGCGTACAACCAGCGAAACACCATTGACGACGCGTCGCGTATTATAGGTTTTCGTGAGGCCGTGCGCGATCAGCGTGCCTTCGTAGCGTGCCTTGTCAGCACCAGACGCCGCTTCATCGGAGCGGCCCGGCGTGCCGCCGAACATATTTGAGAACGATGGTATCTTCACGAGGAAAGACTACTGTTTCTTTTGCGACTTGGGGTCGAGCATGATTCGAACCGGGCCACCACAGCTTTCAAGCTTGGCCTGTCCCGTGTTCATCAGCACCGTCAGCTTGCAGCCGGTGAAGACATTGGTGCCTTCAGACAGAACGACCTGTTTGCCGGTCAGGATGAATGTCTGTGCCGCCATGTCGAACTCGCCGTGATCGGCGGTTGCTTTCTGGGTTCCGGATGTCAGGAAGACGTTGTTGTCGACGAAGATCTTTTCGATATTCGCGTCACCGCTCGTCAGCGACGAACCTTCACCCTTGTAGTTCACGGTCATCTTGCCGGACTGAAGGGTGGTCGTTCCCTGAACCACTTTCACATTGCCGGTGAAATAGGCCTTGCGCTCCTGATCCCGGATCTCGAGCTGGTCGCTTTCGATGGCGATCGGCTGGTCACCGGAAAGTTTGACGCCCTGCATGTTGCTGGTCGTGTTCTGCGCCAGCGCGGTGGAGGCGAAACAGACAGCGGCGATCGCAAGATAGGCCGACTTGCCGAGAAAAACGGGACGGGAAATGTGCATCATCTGGACCGGGCTCTCACTTGCCTTCATTCTTGATATTGGATGCAGCGATACGTGCGCGTACCTGCCCCGAAAAAGTGATTGTTTTGCCATTATCGGCGATATGAATCGATTGCGCAACAATGGAGCCGTCCTTTGTCTTAATGGAAACGGGCTCTTCGCTGCTCATTTTTCCGGCCTTCAGATCGACATCCGCAGACTGGAACTTTGCTTGTATGCCATTGCTGAGATTGATGTCAAAAGGTGCAGTCATCTTCAGCGAGTTTGTCGAACGGTCGAAAATGCCTTCCTGTGCGATAACCTGTGCAATGCTGTCATTGACCGGCACTGCGGCAAGAACCTTTTCAAGCGTCATGAGATTGGGGTTTGCGATGTCCTGAAGCGCGCGATCGGCATTCATGGAGTAGTCGATGCCCTGCTCGTTGCGGCCTGCAACAGCAGGTTTCTCCATCACGATCTTGCCGTCTTCAATGCGAGCGCTTTCGAGCGAAACTTCGTCCGGGACCCAGGTTCTGACAAGCGAGACGCCAATGAATGCGAGCGAAACCACAATCGCGCTGACCGGTAGAATGATCTTCAGACGCTTGACCAGCACGGAATGTTTGAGCGCACGTTCGTAGGCCGCGGCCTGACCGTTCGGCAATGAAAATGCGGGCGCTGGTTCGCGAAGTCTTTCAAGCATGTGAGTGGGTCCGGTCACTTCGTGCGCGCCATTCATGGTCCGCAGAGGAAGTTTTTTGTTCATCCTGATGTGTTTGGCACGTGTGCCTTGCCCTGCCAATATGGTTTTTGTCTGGAAAGGTGCAAGAGATGCGCTAATTTTATGATTATTCGGTTTACGCATTGCTTCCTTGCAGCTTCACGCTAGAACCACCACATTGCGCGTTGCATGCGGCATCGCTTGCTCAGGACCGCCGAGGCAGAGGTTTTCATGGATCAGATGGCGATAGCGGATCGCAGGCAGTTGCGCCGAAAGCTTACATTCTGGCGGGTTGCTGCCGTTTTGCTGTTGATTGCAGGCCTCTTTGGACTTTACCGGGTTTTCTGGACAGCGCCGCAACAAAGCGAGCGCCCGCATATCGCCCGTGTCGAAATTTCCGGACTTATCCAGGACAATACCGAGCTTCTTGAGCGCCTCGCCAAAATCGAGAAAAGTGACAATGTGAAGGGGCTGATCGTTTCGATCTCGTCTCCGGGCGGCACGACCTATGGCGGTGAACGCATCTTCAAGGCACTTCGTGCTGTGGCTGAAAAGAAGCCGGTGGTTTCCGATATCCGCACTCTGGCTGCTTCGGCAGGATACATGATTGCCGCGGCTGGCGACACGATCGTTGCGGGCGAAACCTCGATCACCGGCTCGATCGGCGTGATCTTTCAGTATCCGCAGCTCGGGCCGTTGATGGAAAAGCTCGGCGTCTCACTGCAGGAAATCAAGTCATCTCCGCTGAAAGCCGAACCGTCGCCGTTCCATGACGCGCCCGAAGAGGCGAAGACCATGATAAGGGCCATGGTGACGGACAGCTACGACTGGTTTGTCAACCTTGTGGCGGATCGTCGCAAGCTTCCGAAAGAGACCGTTCTGGCACTGGCGGATGGATCGATCTACACGGGCAGGCAGGCGCTGGCCAACAAGCTGGTGGATGCTCTGGGTGGTGAAAAGGAAATCCGCGACTATTTCCAGACACGCGATGTGGCAAAGGATTTGCCGATCGTCGAATGGCGCGCGCCGTCATCGAAATCGCCACTTTCGCTCTTCAGCATTGCCGGGATCGCAAGAATACTCGGATATGAGGATTTTCTACCGCTTGCAGGGGCTGGTCAGATCGGCGCGGACAAGTTGTTTCTTGACGGTCTCGTTTCGGTTTGGCAGGTTGAGCAAAATTAAAAACCCAATTTTTTCAGGGGGCAACCGTGATAAAGTCTGAACTGGTGCAGATCGTTGCTGCGCGTAACCCGCACCTTTATCACCGCGACGTCGAAAATATCGTCAACGCGGTGCTGGATGAAATCACGGATGCGCTGGCTGCAGGAAATCGTGTCGAGCTTCGCGGTTTCGGCGCATTTTCCGTGAAGAACCGACCTTCTCGCTCAGGCCGGAACCCACGTACGGGTGAATCGGTTTTTGTCGAAGAAAAGTGGGTGCCGTTTTTCAAGACCGGAAAGGAATTGCGTGAGCGCCTCAACCCCGGCATGGGTGATGAAGAGGACGATTGATCCTCTCGGCCTTCAAGGTCGGACCCAGGCCCGCCCGCCAAGATGGAGTATTGCGGATGTCGAAAAAACTCATCAACCTCATCATCCTGGTGCCGCTGGCAATTGTGCTGATTATTCTGTGCGTCGCCAATAGACAGTCGGCTACGCTTGCGCTCAATCCGTTCAGACCTGAAGACAGCGTTCTTTCTTTTACTGCGCCGTTTTTCGTGTTCCTGTTCCTCGCGGTCATTTTCGGCGTTTTGCTGGGCTCGGCGGCGACCTGGTTTTCCCAAGGGAAACATCGTAAGCGCGCCCGTGCCGAAGCAAGAGAGGCGGTGCGTTGGCATGATGAGGCAAACCGCCAGAAGGCCGCCGCAGCCGCGCAGGTTTCGCAACTCCCGGCAAAGTGATATCGCAGACATTCGTGCGGTCTCTATGCGAGCGCCGCATGGAGTGGTATTTGCTGCCTGATAACGAGTTGGGCAGAAGCGGAAAGATTTCCATTGAAGAAAAAAGACAGCCGGCCGGGCAGCAAGGTTCGTGCCGGGAGCGAAAAAAAACAGGCTTATTCTGCAAAGTCGCCAAGACGCCCGGAAACCGCGCCGAAAAAGCGTGAGCCCGACGCCGTAAGGAGCGCGCCAAAAGCTGCTGCCAAAGAAAAAGTTGCTGCGCCCCTTCCCGTAGAGCAGGTCCCGACCCGCGCGCTGAAGACCCGGATCGGCGATCTGCCGACGGAACAGGTTCCGATCATTCTGGAATCGAGCGGTGCAGGCGATTTCCATCTGATTGACAGCGGTAACGGGCTGAAGCTCGAACAATATGGCGATTACCGGATCGTTCGCCCGGAAGCGCAGGCCCTCTGGCGGCCGACGCTGCCAGAGCGCGTCTGGCAGAATGTCGACGCGGTGTTCACCGGCGATACCGATGAAGACGGGATGGGCCGCTGGCGTTTTCCCAAGGCAGCACTTGGTGAAACCTGGCCATTGTCGCTTCTCGGTGTTGATTTCCTTGGCCGTTTCACGGCGTTTCGTCATGTCGGTGTCTTCCCGGAGCAGATCGTGCACTGGGAATGGCTGAAAAACACGATCGAGACCGCTGATCGGCCGCTGAAGGTGCTCAATCTGTTTGGATACACTGGCGTTGCATCGCTGGTCGCGGCGGCTGCAGGTGCGGAAGTCACCCATGTCGATGCCTCCAAGAAAGCAATTGGCTGGGCAAAGGAAAATCAGGCCCTGGCGCGACTGGAAGAGGCGCCGATCCGCTGGATCTGTGAAGATGCCATGAAGTTCATTCTGCGCGAGGAACGACGCGGCAATACCTACGACATTATTCTGACCGACCCGCCGAAGTTCGGCCGTGGCACGCATGGCGAGGTCTGGGAGCTTTTCGACCACTTGCCGCTGATGCTGGACGTGTGTCGGGACATTCTGTCGCCAAAGGCAGTCGGGCTTGTGCTGACCGCTTACTCCATTCGGGCCAGCTTCTATTCCATGCATGAATTGATGCGCGAAACGATGCGCGGTGCCGGTGGCGTGGTGGCCTCAGGCGAGCTTGTCATTCGCGAGGCCGGTCTTGATGGCAAGACGCATGGCCGGGCTCTTTCCACTTCACTTTTCAGCCGCTGGGTGCCGAAATGACAAACGATATGCGCGAAAGCGGCGCGCGCCGCGTTGGGCAGGTCAAGGAAGTAACCAGCCTTGCCAACCCGATCGTCAAGGACATCAAGGCTCTTACCCAGAAGAAGGGGCGTGAAGAGACCGGCACCTTCATGGCGGAGGGGCTGAAACTGGTCATTGACGCCGTCGAACTGGGCTGGACGATCAAAACGCTGGTTTATGCCAAGGCTGCCAAGGGCAAGCCGCTGGTGGAGCAGGTTGCGGCAAAGACCGTGGCTTCCGGTGGCCTCGTGCTGGAAGTCAGCGAAAAGGTTATCTCGTCCATCACCCGACGCGACAATCCGCAGATGGTTGTTGGTATTTTCGAGCAGAAATGGAAGCCTCTCAGGGACATTCGCCCGCTTAAGGGTGAAACCTACATTGCGCTCGACCGGGTGCGCGATCCTGGTAATCTTGGCACCATCATTCGTACCGCAGATGCCGCAGGTGCATCCGGCGTCATTCTGGTTGGCGATTGCACCGATCCGTTTTCACTGGAGACGGTCCGAGCCACCATGGGGTCTGTTTTTGCAATCCCGGTCGCACGAGCCAGCGTCGAGGAATTTCTGGCCTGGAAAAAAACGGCTGACGTCAGTGTCGTTGCGACCCATCTTGCCGGTTCGGTCGACTATCGGACCATCGATTACGCAAAAAAGCCGGTCGTGCTGTTGATGGGCAACGAACAATCCGGGCTGCCGCCGGAACTCGCCAGCAAGGCGGATCAGCTTGCGCGTATTCCCCAGCAGGGGCGCGCCGATAGCCTGAATTTGGCCATAGCGAGTGCTGTCATGCTTTTTGAGGCACGTCGCCATCTCCTAGAGCTTGCGCCGGTGAAATGATGCAGAATACAGCCGTCTTTTCGAAAACCGTTCCCGCTGTCGCATTGATCGTCGCCGCGCTGGTACTCGATCAAGTCGTCAAGCTGCTGGTAGAAGCCTATCTGCCATTGCAGGAGATGGTGCCGGTGATGCCATTTCTGGCACTATACCGCACCTACAATCTCGGTGTTGCCTTCTCGATGCTGGCGGATATGGAGGGCTGGTTCATCGTTGGCATGCGCCTCGTCATCGTCTGTTTCGTCATCTGGATGTGGCGCAAGACGGAGCCGAACCGAACCTTCGCACATCTTGGTTTTGCTCTGATCATCGCGGGCGCGGCAGGAAACATTTTCGACCGTTTTCTGTATGGGCACGTGATCGATTATATCTTGTTCCACACGCAAACCTGGTCTTTTGCCGTTTTCAATCTTGCTGACAGTTTCATAACGATCGGTGCGGGCTGCGTTATTCTGGACGAGTTTTTGCACGCGAGAGCGGCCAAAAAGTAAAATTTTAGAGTTTCGTCGAAAGATATCAAAACCGTTGCTGTGCTAGCGGTTTTGTATGAGCGAACTTGCGAAACGCCGGGAAAAGATTGCGGACGATTTTGATGCTGCGGTTGCTTCAAAAAAGCAATCGCCGGTGGCTGAAGACGTTTCACCGCATTTGGGTCGCCAGAAGCACTCTTCGCAGCTCGCCCGCCTATCCGATTTTCCGACATCTGTCGTCTTCCTGGCGGCTGTCGCGCTGGCATTGTTGTTCGCGCTGGCCCTACCGTTTGCTGCGACAGTTCTGATCGCTCTTTTAGCGGCAGTTGCTGCGGTCGCATTTTTTGTAAATCATCGTTTCTTCGCTTCGAAGGCATTGGATGCAATATCCATACATGAAGAGGAGGGCATCTCCGCACGACGTATGGAGAACCGCTCCATCGTTGCAGACATTCATGAGGTGATGGGCGATATTGTCGTGATCCGCGACATGGATCGCCGCATTGTTGAGGCCAATGCGATTTTCCGCGACATGACCGGCTGCGTTGCTCCAGAAGGGCGGACATGTGAAGAAATCGGCATTGCATTTCGGCCTGGGGACCGGGCGCATGCCTACGACGTTGAAATCGCGACGCCTTTCGGGCAGCGTATTTTCGTATGGCAGGATGCCGTCACGCGGGATATTGGCAGCAGCCGACTTCTAATCAGCAGCATTGCACGAGATGTGACCGAGGAAAGGTTCGCAGTCGCGACACGCGAAGATGCGCGCGCCCGAGCGGAAAAGGCCGATGCCGACAAGGCGAGGCTGCTTGCCACTGTCAGCCACGAAATCCGTCTTCCCTTGTCGGGCATTCTGGGCATGAATCACCTTCTTTCGCAGACGAGGCTGAACCAGGAGCAGCGCAACTACCTTGATGGCATGAGACAGTCGGGCCAGTCCCTTGTTCAGCTTGTCGAAGATTTGCTTGATTATTCGACGATGGAGGCGGGCCGCTTCACGCTCAATCCACGAGCTGAAAATCTGCGGCAGTTGATCGAGAGTGTCGTGGAAATGCTGGCGCATCGCGCCCATGAAAAAGGCATAGAGATAGCGTCTTCGATCTCCGTCGATGTGCCGGATTATCTCGATTTCGATCCGGCGCGATTGCGCCAGATTCTGTTCAACCTGATTGGAAACGCGGTAAAATTCACGAAAGAGGGTGGCGTTGTCGTGCGCGCTGATTTCGCGGATGGGGATTTGCGCATCGCCGTTGAGGATAGCGGCCCTGGCATGACCAGAGCGGAGCAGGCACGTATTTTCCGCGAGTTCGAGCAGGCCGGACCTCTGACACAACGCAGCGCCGGAACAGGTCTCGGATTGGCGATTTCTGCTCGCATCATGCGTGAATTTGGCGGCAAACTGGCGGTGTCTAGCCGTAAGGGCAAGGGTAGCGTCTTTACCCTGTCATTTCGTCCGGGCTCGGTCGGGACAGGCAAACGAACCACTGATCGCAGGCGCTGCCTCGATCACACCAATGTCCTGCTTCTCGCGCCGTCTGGCGTCGCATCCGGCACGATGGCGAGTGCGATCTCGGCATTTGGTGGCAGGTGCACACATATTCACGGGCTCGACGATCTCACGGCATTGCTTGATAGCCCCGCTAACTCTCTCGTCGATATCACTGACGTCATCGTCGACCAGCGGATCGCGGATGATTTCAAGGAAGTCTTGCGAAACGCGGCCGTGCTCAACGAAAAAACGGTTCGGCGCACCTTGCTGGTCAGTCCCGAGGAGCGTCCGTCGCAAATGCATGGCGATTTCGACGCCTGGCTCATTCGGCCGCTGCGCGAAAAGTCGCTGATTGATGTGCTGTGTGGGCGCCTGCGCGGAATTGAGCGGCGCGATGCCATCAACGACAATCATCCCGATCTCGGCCTGTCGCCACGCATGACAAGTGGTTCATTCGGTATCGATGTCCTCGTCGCCGAAGACGATGCCGTCAATGCGCGCATCATTGAAGCAGTGCTTCGCAAAAGCGGCTTTTCGCCCCGACTTGTTTCGGATTTCGACGCCTTGAGGTTGGCGATCGCACCGGGAGCGGAAACCTTGCCGGATGTCGTCATCTCTGACCTTAACATGCCTGGTGGTGACGGTCTGGAAGTGTTGCCGGCGCTTTTCCAGTCCCGCAAGGGCGAAAGGCAAATTCCGGTGATCGTCCTTACCGGAGAGACAGACCGTAGCACCGCTGACCGGCTGCTGGAGGCAGGGGCTGGAGCGGTGCTGACAAAGCCGGTCGATCCGAAACGGCTGATCGAGGAAATCCGTCGCCTGCTCGAAGGAAAACGCCTGTTTCTGTCCTAGGTCGAATCGACGATTGCATCGTCGCCACGGTCGCGAACGGTAATTTATTACGGTGGCATATTGTCACTGTTCTGTCGTCAATTGGTGATTTATGACAATGAAATCCTTTGGCGGTGGAGCGATTCCCCATGGTTGCGGAAATCCTGAATCACGACGTTTGTGAAAACGATGGTGCCGTCAAACCCATCTCGGGTTTGAAGCCAAACAATGAGGGTGTTCTCGGCCGGATTGGCACGCTGGAGACGAGGCTTGCCCGAACCGACCGTGAAATCGATGCTGCCCAGTCCGTCCGTTTTCGTGTCTTCGTTGAAGAGATGAAAGCCCGGCTTCCCGCCGATGCCATGCGACGCAAACGCGATATCGATGCCTGGGATAGTGTGTGCGACCACCTGCTTGTTCTCGACAATGCAATCGAGGGCGACACAGAAGATCAGATTGTTGGTACGTATCGCCTGCTGCGGCAGGATACTGCGGTCGCAAACAATGGATTTTATTCGGCCAGCGAGTTTGATATCGCCGGCCTGATCGCGCGTCATCCGGGAAAGCGTTTCATGGAACTCGGTCGTTCCTGCGTCCTGCCGGAGTATCGTACCAAGCGCACGGTTGAACTGCTGTGGCAGGGAAACTGGGCCTATGCCGTCAAGCACCGTATGGACGCGATGATCGGCTGCGCTTCGTTCCCCGGTGTTCAGCCTGAAAGCCATGCGCTTGCTCTTTCCTTCCTGCATCACAATTGTATTGCGAAAGGTGAGTGGGCTGCAGAAGCTCTCCCTGAGCTTTATCGTGAAATGGATCTGATGCCGGCCGAGGCTGTCAACGCTCGCAAGGCGCTGAATTCCATGCCACCCCTCATCAAGGGGTACATGCGCCTCGGTGCGATGTTCGGTTCGGGTGCGGTTGTGGATCACGCCTTCAATACCACGGATGTGCTGGTCGTCCTGCCGGTGTCATCGATTGCCGGCCGGTACATCACCTATTATGGCGGCGGTGAAGCGCAGCGCTTTAACGGCTGAGTGGCGAAATCCTCAAGCTTCCTGTGGGCAGGCTGTTTGTGCGTGTTGTCCTTGCGTGATGGGGTCGCTAGTCTCTGCGCTCCTTTCCCGTAACACGAAACCGATACGATCAGGCCATTGACGGACGTTCATTCCACTGCCTCGCTGATTTCAGAGGAGAGCCGCGCTTCGGCCACTCCGATGATGGAGCAATTTATCGAGATCAAGTCGAACAATCCCGGTTCGCTGCTGTTTTACCGCATGGGCGATTTTTACGAATTGTTCTTTGAAGACGCGGTGGAAGCATCCCGTGCCCTCGGCATCACGCTGACGAAGCGCGGTCAGCATATGGGGCAGGACATCCCCATGTGCGGTGTGCCGGTTCATGCTGCGGATGATTACCTGCAAAAGCTGATCCTGCGCGGTTATCGCGTTGCCGTCTGCGAGCAGGTGGAAGACCCCGCTGAAGCCAAGAAACGTGGATCGAAATCCGTTGTCCGTCGTGACGTGGTGCGGCTGGTCACGCCCGGCACGCTGACCGAAGAAAAGTTGCTGTCACCAACGGAATCCAACTACCTCATGGCACTTGCCCGTATTCGTGGCAGTGCCGAAGCGCAGTTCGCCTTGGCGTGGATCGACATTTCCACTGGCGTATTCCGCCTGGCGGAAACAACGCTGACCCGGCTTCTGGCTGATATCTGGCGGATTGATCCGCGCGAACTCATTGTTGCCGATAGTCTGTTCCATGACGAGGAACTGAAGCCGGTATTCGACGTGCTCGGTCGGGTCGCGGTGCCGCAACCCGCCATTCTTTTCGATAGCGCCACCGCCGAAGGGCGTATTGCGCGCTATTTCAATGTTTCCACGCTCGACGGCTTTGGAACATTTTCGCGTGTGGAAATGGCCGCTGCCGCAGCCGCCGTTGCCTATGTCGAGAAAACCCAGATTGCCGAACGCCCGGCGCTTGGCAGCCCTGAACGCGAAAGTTCCGCCAGCACGCTTTTCATCGATCCGGCAACCCGCGCCAATCTGGAGCTGGTGAAAACCCTGTCCGGTGACCGCGATGGCTCGTTGCTGCACGCCATCAATCGAACGGTGACCGGCGGCGGTGCCCGTCTTCTGGCCGAACGTTTGATGTCGCCTCTGACTGATCCGGAGAGGATCAATACGCGCCTCGATGCGGTTGCCTATCTCATTGATGATGTGTCCTTGTGCGAAAAACTGCGGGATGCCCTGAAGCAGGTCGCGGACATGCCGCGTGCGCTGTCGCGTCTTGCGCTGGAGCGTGGTGGTCCCCGTGACCTCGGTGCAATCCGTCAAGGGCTTTCGGCCGCCGCCTACGTTGCGTCAATTCTCGACCAGGGGCTCCTGCCGGATGAGCTGGCGGCTGCGCTTGCCGATCTCAAGGCGCTGCCTAGCGATCTGGAGGCCATGCTTGCAGCGACACTCGCAGACGACATGCCTCTTCTCAAACGCGATGGCGGCTTCGTGCGGGAGGGCTCCAATCCCGATCTCGATGAGGTGCGTGCGCTGCGTGACCAGTCACGGCGTGTCGTTGCCGGATTGCAGCTAAAATACGCTGACGAAACCGGCATCAAGTCGCTGAAGATCAAGCACAACAATGTTCTGGGCTATTTCATCGAAGTCACGGCTGGCAACGCCGATGTCATGACCTCGACGGACGAGGCGAAAGCCCGTTTCATTCACCGCCAGACGATGGCGGGCGCCATGCGCTTTACGACGACGGAGCTTGCCGACCTCGAAAGCCGTATTGCCAACGCTGCTGCGCAGGCGCTGACAATGGAGCTGGATGCGTTCGAGCAGATGGTGAAAGCCGTCGTGCAGCAGGCCGAGCCGATCAAGGCGGGTGCTTTGGCGCTGGCGGTGATCGATGTTGCCGGGAGCCTGGCCCATCTTGCCGCCGAACAGGCCTATTGCCGGCCGATCGTCGACGCATCCATGACCTTTTCCATCAAGGGCGGGCGCCATCCCGTTGTCGAACAGGCGTTGCGGCGCCAGTCAGCTGGCCCGTTCATCGCCAATGACTGCGACCTCTCTGCCGTCAATGGTGGCAAGAACGGTGCGATCTGGTTGCTCACCGGCCCGAACATGGGCGGTAAATCGACGTTCCTGCGTCAGAACGCGCTGATTGCCATTCTGGCGCAGATCGGTGCCTTCGTCCCGGCGGAAGCCGCCCATATCGGTGTCGTGGACCGCTTGTTCTCCCGCGTTGGCGCTTCGGACGATCTGGCGCGCGGACGCTCGACCTTCATGGTTGAGATGGTGGAGACGGCCGCCATTCTCAATCAGGCGACGGATCGATCTCTCGTCATTCTGGATGAGATTGGCCGTGGTACGGCAACCTTCGATGGCTTGTCGATTGCCTGGGCAGCGGTGGAACATCTGCACGAAGCCAATCGCTGCCGCGGACTTTTTGCCACCCACTTCCATGAACTGACAGTCCTTTCCGAAAAACTCGGCCGCCTTTCCAATGCCACGATGCGGGTCAAGGAGTGGGAGGGTGATGTCATTTTCCTGCATGAGGTCGGGCCGGGCGCTGCCGATCGTTCTTACGGCATTCAGGTGGCCAAGCTTGCTGGACTGCCTGCCTCGGTTGTGGAGCGTGCCCGCGAGGTGTTGACGAAGCTGGAGGATGCCGATCGCAAGAACCCGGCAAGCCAACTCATTGACGATCTGCCCCTGTTTCAGGTTGCCGTCCGTCGCGACGATAGCCGCAAGAGTGGGCCATCCAAAATTGAGGACAGCCTGAAGGCGATGAACCCGGACGAAATGACGCCGCGAGAGGCACTGGACGCGCTCTATGCGCTGAAGAAAGAACTTGGCAAGGCTTGATGCGTAGATTGCCTGTCCATTGCCTTCGAAACTCGATATAGGACAGTGCCGACCGAAGGGTGGGCTGCCCGCAAGACATGGATACCGGCATAGATGGCCATCAGCGACCTCGATTTTTCTGCAATCCTCGATGTTCCGGCACTCAAGCAGGAATGCGACTTGGTCTTTAAGGGGGAAGGCAAGCGCATTTCTGACGTCCGGTCCGAATTGCTGCCGATCTTTCGCAAGGCCAGCACAGAAGGCCGTCAAAAGGCCCGGGATCTGTTGAATGCCGATGGCAGCGGTATCGATTGCGCGAGACGGATCTCCTGGCTCCAGGATCGTCTTATCGAAGTGCTCTACGATCTCACATGCCAATATGTCTATCCGCAGGACGCACCGCAGATTGCAGTGACTGCTGTCGGCGGTTACGGTCGCGGCACGTTGGCACCGGGATCGGACATCGACCTCCTGTTCCTGATGCCGGCTAAAAACACGCCCGACATGCACAAGGCGGTGGAGTTTGTTCTCTATCTTCTGTGGGATCTCGGCTTCAAGGTTGGTCATGCGACCCGCACCGTCGATGAAAGCATTCGTCTTTCCAAGTCCGACATGACGATCCGGACGGCGATCTTGGAAGTTCGCGCGATCTGCGGCAAGAAGGCTTTGACGGACGATCTTGAAAAACGTTTCGAGTCAGAAGTCGTGACGGGAACCGGACCGGAATTTATCGCCGCGAAACTTGCCGAGCGCGATCAGCGCCACCGCAAGGCAGGCGATACGCGGTATCTGGTCGAGCCCAATGTCAAGGAAGGCAAGGGCGGCCTGCGCGACCTGCATACCCTGTTCTGGATTGCCAAATATTATTACCACGTCCGTGATGCTGCCGATCTCGTCAAGCTCGGTGTTCTGTCGAAGCGTGAACTGAAGCTTTTCGACAAGGCCGACGACTTCCTCTGGGCTGTGCGTTGCCAGATGCATTTCATCACCGGCAAGGCGGAAGAGCGTCTGTCGTTCGACATCCAGCGAGAGATTGCCGATGCGCTGGGTTACCAGCCGCGTCCTGGCCTCTCGGCTGTCGAGCGTTTCATGAAGCACTATTTCCTTGTCGCCAAGGATGTGGGTGATCTGACGCGCATCGTCTGCGCTGCCCTGGAAGACAAGCAGGCGAAGGACGTTCCGGGCCTGACTGGTGTTCTAAGCCGCTTCGCACGCCGTCTGCGCAAGATTCCGGGTTCCGTCGAGTTTGTGGAAGATAGAGGGCGGATTGCGCTGGCCAAGCCCGAGGTCTTCAAGAACGATCCGGTGAACCTGATCCGGCTGTTTCATATCGCCGACATCAACAATCTCGAACTGCACCCCGATGCCTTGCGCGTCGTCACCCGATCGCTGTCACTGATCAACAACGATCTGCGTGAAAACGACGAGGCCAACAGGCTGTTTCTGTCGATCCTTACCTCACGTCGTGATCCGGCCCTGACGCTGCGGCGGATGAATGAAGCCGGAGTTCTCGGCAGATTCATTCCCGAATTCGGCAAGATCGTCGCGATGATGCAGTTCAACATGTATCATCACTATACCGTCGACGAGCATCTGATCCGCTCCGTCGGCATTCTCTCTGAAGTCGACAAGGGTGTTGCTGTTGATGCTCATCCGCTCGCCAATCAGCTCATGCCGAGCATTGAGGATCGCGAAGCGCTCTACGTTGCGGTCTTGCTCCACGACGTCGCAAAGGGGCGGCAGGAAGATCACTCGATCGCTGGCGCACGTGTTGCCCGCAAGCTTTGCCAACGCTTCCGGTTGACCGGAAAGCAGACGGAAACGGTGGTTTGGCTGATCGAACAACACCTGTTGATGTCCATGGTCGCACAAACCCGCGATCTGCACGACCGCAAGACCATCACCGATTTCGCTGACAAGGTTCAGTCGATGGAGCGGCTGAAAATGCTGCTCATCCTGACGGTCTGCGACATTCGCGCCGTTGGACCCGGCGTATGGAATGGCTGGAAAGGGCAGTTGCTCCGTTCGCTCTATTACGAGACGGAACTGCTGCTTTCAGGCGGTTTCTCGGAAGTCTCCCGCAAGGAGCGGGCCAAGATTGCACGTCAGGCTCTTGACGACGCGCTCGATGACTGGGGGCAGAAGGCTCGGCGGAAGTATACCAAGCTTCACTACGAACCTTATCTGCTGACAGTGGCGCTGGAGGATCAGGTCAGGCACACCCGCTTCATTCGAGAAGCCGACAAGCAGGAAAAAGCGCTGTCGACCATGGTCAGGACCCATTCGTTCCACGCCATTACCGAAATCACCGTCTTGGCACCGGACCATCCGCGTCTTCTGTCAATTATAACCGGCGCCTGTGCCGCTGCTGGCGCCAACATTGCCGACGCGCAGATCTTCACGACATCTGACGGCAGGGCCTTGGACACGATCCTCATCAACCGGGAGTTCCCGATCGACGAGGACGAGATGCGCCGTGGCAACAATGTCGGCAAGCTCATTGAGGAGGTGCTATCTGGCAAGCAGCGCCTGCCGGAAATGATCGCGACCAGAACCAAGAGCCGGCGCAAGAAAAGCGCCTTTACGATTCCGCCATCGGTCATCATCTCCAACGGCCTTTCCAACAAGTTCACCGTCATCGAGGTGGAATGCCTTGACCGTCCGGGTCTGCTCGCCGACATGACGGCGGTGCTGGCTGATCTTTCGCTTGATATCCACTCTGCCCGCATCACCACTTTCGGTGAAAAGGTCATCGACACCTTCTATGTCACAGACCTGTTCGGTCAGAAGGTGACCAACGACAATCGTCAGGCGAATATTTCCGTTCGGCTGAAAGCTGTCATGAGCGAGCAGGAAGACGAGTTGCGAGACCGTATGCCGAACGGCATCATCGCGCACCCCGACGTGGCCGCATTGCCGGCTGCAACGACGGCAAAGGCCTGATGTCATGAGCCTCATTGGCAAGTTCGCCACGGTGGGAATGGCAACGCTTGGCAGCCGTGTTTTCGGCTTCATGCGTGAAATGCTGATGGCAGCCGCTGTCGGCACGGGTCCGGTTGCGGATGCGTTCAATGCCGCGTTCCGCTTTCCCAACACCTTCAGGCGGCTGTTTGCCGAAGGGGCCTTCAATTCGGCATTCGTGCCGCTTTTCGCCAAGGAAATCGAGGCGAACGGGATGGAAGGCGCGAGGCGCTTTTCCGAAGAGGTTTTCGGTGTTCTGTTCACCGTACTTCTTGCGCTGACGATTCTGATGGAATTGTCGATGCCGTTCATTGTTCGGACGGTGATTGCTCCGGGCTTCGTCGATGATCCGGTAAAGTTCGAAAATACCATTCATCTCGCGACGATCATGTTCCCCTATCTCGCCTGCATGTCGCTGGCGGCAATGATGGGCGGCATGTTGAATTCGCTGCACCGATATTTTGCCGCTGCGATCGCTCCGGTTTTTCTGAATATCATTCTGATCGGCGTTCTGGCTCTGGCCTGGTGGAAGAACTACGACCCATTGCAGGTGGGGTATGCGTTGTCCTGGGGAGTCATGGCAGCCGGTCTCGTGCAGCTTGCCATAGTCTGGGGTGCGGTGCGCAATGCGGGTATGAAGATCGGGTTTCGCCGTCCCAGGATGACGAAGAACGTCCAGCGGCTGCTTGTCCTTGCTCTTCCGGCTGCGATCACCGGCGGCATCACGCAGATCAATCTGCTCATCAACACCAACATCGCCTCCGGTGGTGAAGGTGTAATTTCCTCTCTGGCCTATGCCGATCGCATCTATCAATTGCCACTTGGCGTCGTCGGCATTGCCGTTGCCACGGTGCTTTTGCCAGAGCTGGCGCGCGCTCTGCGGGGCGGGCATATGGTGGAAGCTGGCAGTCTGCAGAACCGCTCTGTCGAGTTCGTCCTGTTCCTGACGCTGCCGGCTGCAGCCGCACTTCTCGTCATGGCTGAGCCCATCGTGCGCTTTTTGTATGAACGTGGAAATTTTGCGCCATCGGCGACTGTAACGGTGTCGCAAATTCTCGGTATCTACGGCCTCGGTCTTCCGGCGTTCGTGCTGATAAAGGCTTTCATTCCGGGTTTCTTTGCCCGTGAGGATACGCGTACGCCGATGATCTTTGCGGCGATCTCCGTTGTTGTGAATGTCTCTATGGCGCTTACTCTGTTTCCGCGTCTGGGCGGACCAGGCATTGCGATCGCCGAAATTACGGCCGGCTGGATAAACGCTGCATTGCTGTTTGCAACCTTGATGTGGCGCGGCCATTGGCAGATCGATATTCCGCTGCTGACCCGCATTCCACGACTGCTGTTCTCGGCTGCCGTCATGGCTGTTCTCATTCACTACGCTCTGGCGTATCTGACCTTCGAACTGTCTTCTGCATCATCCATCCTGGTGCGGGCTGGAACCATCATGGCACTCGTGTTTGCTGCAATGCTGGTCTATTTCGGTCTGGCTTTCCTTTCCGGCGGAGCGGATATCGGCACGGTTAAAAGGGCGATCAAGAAACGCGGGAAAAAGACCACACAGACGGAGAGCAACTGATGTTCTTTGCCGAAAATCGCCGCGTCGCCATCGTCACCCTTCTGGTGGACGAGTACGATCGTGCCAAAGCGTTTTATTGTGGCGTTCTCGGCTTTGAGTGTCAGGCGGACCAACCGCTTGGTGATGGCAAGCGTTGGCTGGTGGTCAAGCCGAAGGGACAGGAAGGCTGCGGCCTTCTGTTGGCTGAAGCGGATGGCGAGGCGCAACGGCAGGTCATTGGTGGCCAGACGGGAGGGCGCGTCGGCTTCTTTCTTCATACCGATGATTTCGCCCGCGACCATGCGGCTTTGCTGGCGCGCGGTGTGCGCTTTCTGGAAGAGCCGCGCCACGAAGTCTATGGCTCTGTCGCCGTGTTTGAAGATCTCTATGGAAACCGCTGGGATCTTCTTGAACCGCGTGGTTGATATCCCCTGAAAGCCCTTGATTGCCAGTGCTTGCGGGTGCATAAGCCCGCCTTGCAATTCCAATCACGGGGCGGGGCCCTCCACAAGCCTTTTCGAGGACGACAATGAACGCATTCAAGCCGCTGGTTTTCTCGGGCGTCCAGCCGACCGGCAATCTGCATCTCGGCAATTATCTCGGTGCGATCCGCAAGTTCGTGGCATTGCAGGAGGATAACGACTGTATCTACTGCGTCGTGGACATGCACGCGATCACCGCGCAGCTCGTCCATTCCGACCTGAAGGCGCAGACGCGCTCCATCGCCGCAGCCTTCATCGCCTCCGGTATCGATCCGGTGAAGCATATCGTTTTCAATCAGTCCGCCGTCCCGCAGCATGCGGAACTGGCCTGGGTGTTCAACTGTGTAGCGCGCATCGGCTGGATGGAGCGCATGACCCAGTTCAAGGACAAGTCCGGCAAGAATGCCGAACAGGTCTCGCTGGGTCTGCTTGCCTATCCGAGCCTGATGGCCGCCGACATTCTCGTCTATCGCGCCACCCATGTGCCAGTTGGTGACGACCAGAAGCAGCATCTCGAGCTTGCCCGTGATATCGCCCAGAAGTTCAACATCGATTTCAGCGATCACATCCGCAAGGCCGGTCTCGGCGTCGACATCACTGTCGGCGATGAGCCTGTACACGCGTATTTCCCAATGGTGGAGCCGCTGATCGGTGGTCCGGCGCCGCGCGTGATGTCATTGAAGGACGGCACCAAGAAGATGTCTAAGTCGGACCCGTCCGACCTGTCTCGCATCAACCTGATGGACGATGTGGATGCCATCTCGAAAAAGATCAAAAAGGCAAAGACCGACCCGGATGCGCTGCCGAGCGAAGTTGAGGGCTTGAAGGGTCGTCCCGAGGCGGAAAACCTTGTCGGCATCTATGCCGCGCTCTCCGACAAGACCAAGGCGGACGTGTTGCAGGACTTCGGCGGCCAGCAGTTCTCGGCTTTCAAGCCTGCCTTGATCGAGCTCGCCGTGAACGTTCTGGCACCTGTCAACAACGAGATGCGCCGTCTGCTCGACGATCCGAGCCACATCGATGCCATCCTCAAGCAGGGTGGCGAACGTGCTGGCGCCATCGCCGAAAAGACGATGAACGAAGTGCGCGATATCATCGGCTTCCTGCGGTAACGAATTGCCGTCCGGCATTCGTTGCCGGGCGGTTTGCGCCCGCCGTGATTTGATATAATCTCCGCCCGAACCGTCGGGCGGCTTTTCGTTTCATGGCGGAAACAGGGAGTGCAGAATGGTTTCAAAACGGCTGTCGCGTCTGGAAGGGCATCGGCGCAAGTTTCTTGCAGTCATCGATGGGACACCGGAATGCGAAAGGGCCGTGCACTACGCCGGTCGTCGCGCCAAGAACTCCAACGGCGGGCTGGTCCTTTTGTACGTGATACCGGAAGGCGATTTCCAGCAATGGCTGGGTGTCGAGCAGATCATGCGTGCGGAAGCGCGCGAAGAAGCGGAAGCCACGCTCGCGAAAATCGCCCAGAAGGTTCGCGATACAATCGGGATCGAACCGGAATCGGTGATCCGCGAGGGCAGCGCAACCGAAAACATTCATGGCCTGGTCGAAGAAGATCGAGATATCGCTATCCTGGTTCTGGCGGCGGGATCGACAAAAGAAGGGCCGGGGCCGCTGGTGTCTTCGATCGCTGGACGTGGCGCGGCTTTCCCCGTGCCTGTCACCGTTCTTCCCGACACGTTGACGGACGAGGAAATCGACGCGCTTTGCTGAGAGGGACGTTTTCTGATGGGCGATAACATGCCCTCGGCTTGCGGACTTCGATCGGCTATTGGTGATTTCTTGAATGTAATTATCATGTCAGGGCTTGAAGTCAGACTTCGCCGGGCGTATTTTTTGGAAGAATTCTAAATTGCGGGGCGTGAACGGCGACCTCGAAGGAGATGCGAAATGTTCATTCAGACGGAAGCCACGCCAAATCCGGCAACGCTCAAGTTCCTTCCTGGCAAGGTCGTTTTGGAAAGCGGCACGGCTGAGTTCCTCAACCCTGCGCAGGCACAGGCATCACCCTTGGCTGAACGCCTGTTCGCTATTCCCGGTGTTACCGGCGTTTATTTCGGTTTCGACTTCATCACCGTCACGAAGGACGATGCTGAGTGGCAGCATCTGAAGCCTGCGATTCTCGGCTCCATCATGGAGCATTTCATGTCCGGTCGCCCGATCATGGGCTCTGCGGTTGCAGCTGAACTTTCCGACGAGGAGGATGAGTTCTTTGAAGCCGGCGATGAAACCATCGTCGCCACGATCAAGGAACTGCTGGAGACCCGCGTTCGTCCGGCCGTTGCGCAGGATGGTGGCGACATCACCTTCCGTGGCTTCCGCGATGGAACGGTTTTCCTGAACATGAAGGGGGCTTGCTCCGGTTGCCCGTCCTCTACCGCCACGTTGAAGCACGGCGTTCAGAACCTGCTGCGTCATTTCGTGCCGGAAGTGCGCGAAGTCGAAGCTGTCTGATTGTCTGGTTGAAGCATGATTGTTCTGGCGCTCGACACCTCTGGCGTTGATTGCTCTGCCTGCATTTATGACAGTGCGGCGGATCGCGTTCTCGGCGAAGTGACCGAAAACATCGGCAAGGGTCATGCGGAACTGCTGATGGGCATCATCGACGCTGCGTTGACGCAGGCGTCGATGACATTGCGCGATGTCGAGCGGATTGCCGTCACGATTGGTCCCGGCTCTTTTACCGGTATACGCGTCGGGGTGGCGGCAGCACGTGGATTTGCGCTGTCGCTTCACAAGGAAGCGGTGGGCGTGACCACGCTCGAAACTTTGGCCGTCGACCACCTGCTGAGGCATCCTGGCCAGCGCGTTGCCGTGGGCTTGGATGCGAAACGAAGCGAGGCCTATCTCCAGATTTTTGGCGCAGATGGCCTGCCGTCAAGCGATGCCGCGTTGTTGCCTCTGGAAGACGCGAAGGCGACGCTCACGGGCTTTGACGGCGTGGTGATCGGCTCTGCTGCACCGTTGTTTGCAGGCGAGGAAACGGGTTCCGGACCGGATCGCTTCCCGATCGCGACAGTTGCACGCGCTGCGGCACGCAAGCCGGAGGGGATGCCGAAACCCGCGCCTCTGTACTTGCGCGGTCCGGATGCCCGACCGCAAACGGGTTTTGCGCTGGAACGCCTCTCGGTTGCCTGATAGGTGGCGTCCGTAAGCGATGACTGATGATTCCCTGCAATGTTTGACGATTACCTGAGCTGGAAACCCTATTTCGAAATCGTGCCGATGCAGCACGAGGACTGCGCGGCGGTGGCGGATATGCACGCCCTGCGCTTTCCGCGCGCCTGGAATGACGGCGAGTTCTCAAGCCTCCTGACGCAGTCATCGGTTTTCGGTGCGGTGGCACGCCAGACCAACGCTTTTTTCAGCAAACCGCTCGGCGGTTTTGTTCTTGCCCGAGAAGTGGCGGGTGAGGCAGAAATCCTGACCATCGCCGTGGGTGAAAAATTTGCACGAGCCGGTCTTGGTTGGCGTCTGATGCAGTCCGCGACCCGCGAAGCAATGATGCGTGGCGCCGAGACGATGTTCCTTGAGGTGGACAACGCCAATACATCGGCTGTAGGGCTTTACAGGAAGCTAGGCTTCAAGACTGTCGCGGAACGCAAGGCTTATTATACCGCCCGGGATGGATCGAAGTCGACGGCGCTTGTCATGCGTCGAGACTTTCGCTAGTTCCGAATTCTGTAATATGTTCGGCGCATGCAGCGCCATTCCAACGGAAGAATCTGAAGGCCAGAAGACGTGATAGACCTTTCGAAAACGCTGGAAGAACTTTGTGCCGAGCGCGGCATGCGGATGACGGACCAGCGCCGAGTCATCGCCCGTGTCTTACAGGAATCCGACGACCATCCCGATGTGGAAGAACTCTATCGTCGGTCTTTCGCCGTTGATCCCCGCATTTCCATTTCCACGGTCTACAGAACCGTAAAGCTTTTCGAAGATGCCGGTATCATCGAACGGCATGACTTCCGTGACGGCCGTTCGCGCTATGAGACTGTGCCGGAGGAACATCACGATCATCTGATCGATCTGAAGCATGGCGTCGTGATCGAATTCCATTCTCCGGAAATCGAGGCACTCCAGGAAAAGATCGCGCGTGAGCATGGCTTCAAGCTCGTCGACCATCGGCTGGAACTTTACGGCGTTCCTCTGAAGCCCGACGAACGCTGAGACCCCGGTGGTAAAGCGGGCGGTGCAATCGTGATGTGGCTCCGGGCAACCTATATTGCGGTCGTTCTTCTGATCGTCACGCTCGTGTTGCTGCCACTTCAATTGCTCGGGCTTGCATTCGACTGGCGTCTTCGCCGGCGTGTCCCGCGTATCTGGCATCGCATCGCGTGTCGTGTTCTCGGTATCCGCGTCCACGTTCATGGAGAGATCGAACGCGCCAAACCGCTGATGCTTGCCGTCAATCACGCGTCCTGGAAAGACATTCTCGTTCTTGGCAGCATTGCCGATGTGGTGTTCATCGCCAAGACAGAGGTGCGCGACTGGCCGGTATTCGGCTGGCTGGCTCGTCTGCAGAAAAGCATCTTTGTTCAGCGTGAACAGAAACGCAGCACCGGTGACCAGGTTGGCGAGATCGCCAGCCGGATGGCGGATGGCGAGATTGTCGTTCTGTTCCCCGAAGGGACGACATCAGACGGAAACCGCCTGCTGACGATCAAGTCGTCGCTTTTCGGTGCGGCCTCCACCGCTGCGGAACAGGTGCCGGGCAAGCTGGTCTATGTGCAGCCGGTGTCGATTGCCTATACGCGGGTTCAGGGCATGGCGATGGGGCGTTATCATCGTATCATCGCCGCTTGGCCGGGAAGCATAACCTTGGTGCCGCACCTGCTCGGTGTCATCAAGGCGGGCTCCATCGATGTCGAGGTGACATTCGGAGACAGTGTCCCTTTCCACAATACTGATAATCGCAAGCGGCTCGCTGCCGATATCGCTGCGGCTATTCGCTCGATGCTGGCATTCAGCCTCAGAGGCGGATGGCGGAAATAGTGGCGCGATAAACCGATGCGTCTCCAGATGCGTGTGTCGCACTTTCACAAAACCGAGATCGATTTTCACGCCGATGCGTGGCGCCCCCGGTATTTTTCTGTTTAATCTGGCGTTGAAAAACACTAGATAGCCGCCATGACCCAGGAAACGCTAGGCCTAGACGCCGCCGAGATCACTGCCCGTGAGGGTTCGAACAGCCGTAAAGTCTTCATCAAGACCTACGGCTGTCAGATGAACGTTTATGATTCCGTCCGCATGAGCGATGCGTTGGCGAAGGACGGTTACGTCCAGACGGAAGACATGGGCGAGGCTGATCTGGTTCTGCTCAACACCTGTCATATCCGCGAGAAGGCGGCTGAAAAGGTCTACTCCGCGCTTGGCCGTCTGCGCGATATGAAAAAGTCGCGCGAAGAGCAGGGCCGCGAGTTCATGATTGGCGTTGCCGGATGCGTTGCTCAGGCCGAAGGCGAGGAAATCCTGCGTCGCGCGCCTGCTGTCGATGTCGTTATCGGCCCGCAGACCTATCACCGCCTGCCGGATGCCCTGAAACGTGTTCGCGAAGGTGAGCGTGTCATCGAGACCGAGTACGCGGTCGAAGACAAGTTCGAGCATCTTCCCGTCGCGGAAAAGGCAAAACTTCGTTCCCGCGGCGTGACTGCGTTCCTGACGGTGCAGGAAGGCTGTGACAAGTTCTGTACGTTCTGCGTCGTGCCCTATACGCGTGGATCGGAAGTGTCGCGCCCCGTTCGCCAGATCGTTGATGAGGCGATGAAGCTGGTCGATGCCGGTGTACGCGAGATCACGTTGCTTGGTCAGAACGTCAATGCCTGGCAGGGCGAGGGGCCGAAGGGCGAAAAATGGGGGCTTGCCGAACTGCTGTATCGGCTTGCGGAAATTCCGGGCCTTGCAAGACTGCGTTATACCACCAGCCATCCGCGCGACATGGACGATCGCTTGATCGGCGCGCATAGCGATCTGCGTATCCTAATGCCGTATCTGCACTTGCCGGTACAGGCAGGCTCTGATCGTATTCTGAAAGCGATGAACCGTCGCCATACCGGCGCGGAATATATCCGGCTTATCGAAAGAATTCGCGCGGCCCGCCCTGATATTGCCATGTCGGGAGACTTTATTGTTGGTTTCCCTGGCGAAAGTGATCGCGATTTCGAAGACACGATGGCCATCGTCGAGGAAGTGAAATACGCACAGGCGTTCTCCTTCAAATACTCGACCCGCCCGGGCACGCCCGGCGCTGATCTGACGGATCAGGTTGAGGAAGAGGTGAAAGCGGAACGGCTTGAAAGATTGCAGGCGCTGTTGCTGAAACAGCAGCAGGAATTTGCGCAATCTCTGGTCGGAAAGACCATGGATGTGTTGCTGGAAAAGCCCGGTCGCATGCCTGGACAGTTGATAGGTCGTTCGCCGTGGCTGCAATCTGTGAATCTTGATGCAAAGACTTTGAAAATCGGTGACATTGTTAATGTACGAATCACCGCAACGGGTCCAAACAGCTTGTTTGCCGAGGTGGCAGAGAGTTAGAGTGAGGATCAGTAGCTGACTGGGACAGGAGCCTGACCGCTTGAACGCACACGAATTGGTATCACCTTCATCGCGCCAGCCACGCTCAGCCGCGACCGACGCCAATCACTTCGTCCTAACGTTCGAGAATAACAGAATCGCTGGAGAGCTATTCGGTCAGTTCGATCAGAACCTGAAGCTGTTGGAGCAGCGTCTCAATATCGACGCCCGCCCGCGTGGCAACTCCGTTGCAATCACGGGTGACGTGGTATCCACCAATCAGGCCCGACGCGCGCTGGATTTTCTCTACGAGCGCCTTTTGAAAGGCGGGACGGTTGAACTTTCCGATGTTGAGGGCGCGATCCGCATGGCCATGGCTGCCGACGACCAACTGACCTTGCCGACGATGGAGCGCAAGGCGAAGATCTCGATGGCGCAGATTTCCACGCGCAAGAAGACCATTGCTGCCCGTACTCCCACGCAGGATGTCTACATGCGTGCGCTGGAACGGTCCGAGCTGGTCTTCGGTGTCGGCCCTGCCGGCACGGGCAAGACCTATCTGGCGGTGGCGCATGCCGCGCAATTGCTGGAACGCGGTGCCGTCGATCGCATCATTCTTTCGCGCCCTGCCGTTGAAGCGGGTGAACGTCTTGGCTTCCTGCCGGGCGACATGAAGGAAAAGGTCGATCCCTACCTGCGGCCACTTTATGACGCGCTCTATGACATGATGCCGGGTGATAAGGTTGAGCGTGCCATTCAGGCAGGTGTGATCGAAATCGCGCCGCTGGCATTCATGCGTGGCAGAACACTTGGCAACGCTGCGGTCATTCTGGACGAAGCCCAGAACACCACGACCATGCAGATGAAGATGTTCCTGACACGTCTTGGCGAAAACGGTCGTATGATCGTGACCGGTGACCCAAGCCAGGTCGACCTTCCGCGTGGCGTGAAGTCCGGTCTTGTCGAAGCGCTCCAGATCCTCGGGGATGTGGAAGGCGTGTCGGTTGTTCGCTTCAAGGATGTCGATGTGGTACGTCATCCGATGGTGGCGCGCATCGTGCGTGCCTATGAGGCACATACGGCCGTGCCGGACGAAAGTCTCGTGAAGGGCGATTGACGCAATAGAATGACAGCACTGGATATTCAGATCAGCATCGAGGCCCAGGGCTGGGCCTCGGAAGAAGAGCTTTTTGCATTTGCGCAAAAGGTTTTGGACACGGCGGTCGATTTTCTACGCCGGGAGGAAAAGCAACCCTTCCCGAAAATGCCGATAGAATTGTCACTGGTTTTCACCGATGACGAGCAGATTCGTGAAATAAACGCCGAGTGGCGTGACAAGGACAAGGCGACAAATGTGTTGTCTTTTCCAGCGTTTCCGCTCGAACCCGGCGGCATGCCGGGGCCGATGCTGGGCGATATTGTGATCGCTCGCGAAACGGTTGAGCGGGAAGCCCTTGAACTTGAGAAGAGTTTCGAGGATCATCTGACTCATCTTCTGGTCCATGGATTTCTCCATCTCTTCGGATATGATCACATGGACGAGGAAGAAGCGGAAGAAATGGAGTCGCTTGAGACTCGCATTCTGGCGGTGCTTGGCCTATCTGATCCGTACGCGGGACAGGAACCGCTTTAATTATAGTCTGGAGCCATGAACGAACATTCTGCACGACCTGCCAATGAGGGCAGAGAGAACGGCGAGCAGTCCTCCTCGGAGGAGGGCAGTAGTCAGTTACGTTACGATTTCAGCGCGAAACCGAGATCGACAATCTGGTCGCGCATCGCACGGTTGCTGAAGCCGTCGCAAGGAGAGCGTCTGCGCGAGGATATCACCGACGCGCTGATGTCAGACACCGAAATCGGTGCTGCCTTTTCGCCCGAAGAGCGGGCAATGCTCAACAACATCCTGCGTTTCCGCGAGGTTCGCGTTGAAGACATCATGATCCCGCGCGTGGATATTGATGGCATCGACCAGAACATGACGATCGGCGAAGCGCTGATCCTGTTCGAAGAGACCGGCCGTTCCCGTATGCCTGTCTACGACGAGAACCTCGACAATCCCAAGGGCATGATCCACATCCGCGATCTTCTGTCCTATGTTGCAAAGCAGGCCCGCAACAAGCGGCGTATCGGAACGAGAATCGCTCTTGATACCGAAACGAACGCGGCCCGTACGCCACGGCCGAACTTCGATCTGGCGCGTGTTGATCTCGAAATCTCCGTCGCCAATGCCGGCTTGGTCCGCAAGATCCTTTTCGCGCCGCCTTCGATGCTGGCGTCGGATCTGCTGAAGACGATGCAGGCGCAGCGAACGCAGCTCGCTCTCGTCATTGATGAATATGGCGGCACTGACGGGCTCGTCAGCCATGAAGACATCGTCGAAATGGTCGTCGGTGATATCGATGACGAACACGACAAGGACGAGGCCATGTTCTCGCGCCTCTCCGCAGATGTTCTGGTGGCCGATGCGCGCGCCGAACTCACGGAACTGAGCGAGGCCATTGGCCCGGAGTTCGATGTTCGCGAGCACGTGGAAGAAATCGACACGCTTGGCGGTCTGATCTTTTTCGCGCTTGGCCGCATCCCGGCGAAAGGCGAAACTGTCAGAGCGATTCCTGGGTTTGAGTTCCAGATTCTCGACGCGGATAGCCGTCGCATAAAAGGCGTTCGGATCGTACGCGATCATGGGTCCGAAGGGCAGGATGACCGGGCTCCAGATGATGCTGAGCCCGATGAGGTGATGGCTTTGCCGGCACCCGAGACGCGCCAGATCACACATTGATATAACGCAGAATGACAGATCCCGGCAGGTCACCTGCCGGGTTTTTCTTGTACCCGTCATCTGCACGGCCTGCTTGCATGCATGGTGTGGACGACGAATCTTTTTTCCATTACGTCGAAGAATAACGGGAAACACGACGCACCATGCGGTGATGAGGTGTGATCCTTCCGGCTGAACGTGAACGGAGATCGTATGGAGCGTCTCGCAGGCAAGGTGATGCTGGGCGGCAGATTGAGCCGCGCCATCATAGCGATCGCAGCAGGGGCATTGGGAGCGCTGGCTCTGCCGCCATTCGGTTTCTTTGCTTCGCTTTTCGTTTCTTTCACCCTGCTCGTCTGGTTGGTGGATGGCTGCACGGGCAAGCCGGGGAGCGGTGTCTTCGGTCGCCTTTGGTCGAGCTTCGGCATCGGCTGGTGTTTTGGTTTCGGATATTTTGTCGCCGGTCTCTGGTGGCTCGGCAATGCCTTGTTGCTCGAGGCGGACGAGTTCGCCTGGGCGTTGCCGCTTGCCATCCTGGGCCTGCCGGCTGTCCTGGCGCTGTTTTACGGCTTCGCGGTTGCGCTTGCGAACCTCCTCTGGTCCGACGGTCTCGGCCGGATTGCAGCGCTTGCTGCAGCTTTCGGGGTTTCGGAATGGCTGCGCAGTTTTGTCGCGACCGGCTTTCCATGGAATGCCATCGGCTACGGCATGATGCCGGTCCCGGTCATGATGCAGTCGGCAAACCTTGTGGGTGTGCTCGGTGTGACCGTTCTTGCCGTCTTCATTTTTTCGGCCCCGGCTCTTATCGGCACGAAAAAAGGGATGTGGCCGGGTCTGGTTCTGGCCGGACTGCTTCTCGCTGGTCATTTTGGCTACGGCCTCTATCGCCTCCGATTGCCGTTGGAAACACCATCGGACGCCCTGACCGTCAGGATTGTTCAGCCGTCTATCGATCAGTCGCGCAAGATGCTGAATGCCGATCGTGCCGATATCTTCAATGAGCACCTGCGTCTGACGGGATTGCCTCCGGCGGAAGGGAAAAAACGTCCGGATATCGTGGTGTGGCCGGAGACTTCGGTACCGTTTATCTTGACGCAAAATCCGGATGCGCTGGCCGAGATTGCTAAAACGCTGGAAGATGGCCAGGTGCTGTTCACTGGTGCGGTCAGGATGGAGGATGCGGGAGTCGGTCGTCCGCCGCGCTACTACAATTCTGTGTATGCGATCGACAGCCAGGGCCAGATCATTGGCGCAACCGACAAGGTTCACCTCACGCCATTTGGTGAATATGTGCCCTTCGAAGACGTGCTGCGCAGATTTGGCTTCGACAATGTCGTCAGCTTGCCCGGTGGGTTTTCGGCGGCTGCATCGCGCAGCCTCCTGACGCTGCCTTCCGGCAAAACCTTCTACCCTTTGATCTGCTACGAGATTATATTTCCAGGCGAAATGACGCCCTCTCCGGCAGGATCGACGGCCATTTTAAACGTCACGAATGATGGTTGGTTTGGGGACACGCCCGGCCCTTATCAGCACTTTCTGCAAGCCAGAGTAAGGGCGGTCGAAACCGGATTGCCAGTGATTCGCGGTGCCAATACAGGCATTTCGGCGGTGATTGACCCCTATGGGCGAATAATTGACGGACTTGACTATGGTCAAATTGGAATTGTTGACGCTACTCTGAGTGGCGCTGCTGACAGCGCATTTACCTACGACATACATCGGACGTATTTCTGGTTGATTTTTTCAATCATGATGAGTGCAGCGGTAGTATCGTGCCTGAGTTTCATGCGGCGCACGAATTGACCAAAAACCCCTAGAATTGCATAGTGAATAGGTCAGTCGTAAAACAAGTTTCTGTGCCAGCCGTAATATCGGTTCATTTTCGTGGGTGAATAATGAACCGAAATATCAACCCTTTCCGAGTGTCAGGACCGCATGATGACCGAAAATAAAAAGAAGCCTAACCCCATCGACATTCATGTCGGAAGCCGAATTCGCCTCCGCAGGACCATGCTCGGCATGAGCCAGGAGAAGCTGGGCGAGAGTCTCGGGATCACCTTCCAGCAAATTCAGAAGTATGAAAAAGGCACAAACCGTGTCGGCGCAAGCCGCTTGCAGAACATTTCGGCAATCCTGAATGTTCCGGTTTCCTTTTTCTTCGAAGATGCCCCGGGTGAGCAGGTTGGTGGCGCTTCGGGCATGGCCGAAGCTTCCAGCTCGAACTACGTGGTGGATTTCCTGTCTTCGGCAGAAGGCCTGCAACTGAACCGCGCTTTCGTGAAAATTGCCGATCCGAAGGTTCGCCGTCGTATCGTTGACCTCGTCAAGGCTTTGGCTGCCGAAGGCGACGCCGAGTAAACGGCTCCTGAAATCCTCGCGTGCGCTGATGATCCGGCAGCACGCTCTCGACGGCCCGCAAGGGCCGTTTTTTTTGGAAATTTAGAAAGGAATTCTCACATAAAGATATATTTATGTGGTTGTGTCCTTGTGTTTTTGGGCTGAAATGACTAACACACACCAAGACCGTTCTTTGAGGGGAATCCCGCATGCGTGCCAATTATCTGTTCACCAGCGAGTCCGTGGCCGAAGGTCATCCGGACAAGGTTTGTGACCGTATTTCCGATGAAATCGTCGATCTGATTTATCGCGAAGCGGCCAAGACCGGCGTCGATCCCTGGACCGTGCGCATCGCGTGTGAAACGCTCGCGACGACCAATCGCGTCGTTATCGCCGGTGAAGTGCGCGTGCCGGACACCCTGTTGAAAAAGGACAAGGAAGGCAACGTCCTCAAGGACGCATCCGGTCATCCTGTCATCAATCCTTCGAAGTTCAAATCTGCGGCCCGCAAGGCCATCCGTGATATCGGCTATGAGCAGGACGGCTTCCACTGGAAGACGGCAAAGATCGATGTGCTGTTGCACCCGCAGTCGGCGGATATCGCGCAGGGCGTTGATAACGCATCTGACAAGCAGGGTGACGAGGGCGCTGGCGACCAGGGCATCATGTTCGGTTACGCCTGCCGCGAAACGCCGGATCTGATGCCGGCGCCGATCTACTACTCGCATCGTATCCTGCAGCTTCTCGCAACAGCGCGTAAAACGGGTGAGGGCGATGCTGCAAAACTCGGCCCAGACGCCAAGAGCCAGGTCACGGTTCGTTACGTTGACGGCAAGGCTGCAGAGGCAGTGTCCATCGTGCTGTCGACGCAGCACCTTGATGCAAGCTGGGACTCCAAGAAGGTTCGTGCTGTCGTCGAACCCTATATCCGTGAAGCCCTTGGCGACCTGAAGATCGCTGACGATTGCCAGTGGTACATCAACCCGACCGGCAAATTCGTCATTGGCGGCCCTGATGGCGACGCAGGTCTGACCGGTCGCAAGATCATCGTCGATACCTACGGTGGCGCAGCTCCGCACGGCGGCGGTGCATTCTCTGGCAAGGATACGACGAAGGTTGACCGTTCGGCAGCTTACGCAGCGCGTTATCTCGCCAAGAACGTCGTTGCTGCCGGTCTTGCTGACCGTTGCACGATCCAGATTTCCTACGCGATCGGTATCGCCCAGCCGCTGTCGATCTATGTTGATCTGCATGGCACCGGCAAGGTCAACGAAGATCAGATCGAAGCGGCAATTCGCAAGGTCATGGACTTGTCGCCATCGGGCATTCGTCGTCATCTCGATCTGAACAAGCCGATCTACGCCAAGACATCTTCCTATGGTCACTTCGGCCGCAAGGCTGGCCGCGACGGTTCCTTCTCCTGGGAGAAGCTTGACCTCGTGAAGCCGCTCAAGGAAGCTTTGGCAGCATAAGCCTTGTCATTGGGCGGCGTTTGAGAGATACCGTCAGCAGTTTTGTAACCCGCACAGCGCCACTAACAGGCGTCGTGCGGGTTAAATCTATTTGTTCTTGAGAGTATGACATGACGGAAGAGCGGCGCTCGCGTGCAACGGAAGCGTTTTTTGGCAGACGCAAAGGCAAGCCATTGCGGACCCAGCAGGTCGACACGATCGAAAACCTGCTGCCATTGCTGAAGATCGATCTGGGAAGCCAGTCGCCGCAAAATCTGGCCGCGCTTTTCCCTGCAGACGTGAAGTCGATCCGCCTCGAGATCGGTTTCGGTGGCGGTGAACATCTGGTTCACCGGGCTGTCGAAAACCCGGAAACCGGTTTTATTGGCGTCGAACCCTTCGTCAACTCCATGGCCAAGCTGTTGGGCAGTGTTCGCGAACGCGAACTGATGAATATCCGTTTGTACGATGATGACGCGACACAATTGCTCGACTGGTTGCCGGAGGCCTCCATCGATCACATCGATCTGCTCTATCCCGATCCCTGGCCGAAGAAAAAGCACTGGAAACGCCGCTTTGTGTCCGACGTCAATCTGGCCCGCTTCCACCGTGTCTTGAAGCCGGGCGGCAAATTCTGCTTCGCGTCGGATATCGACACCTACATAAACTGGACGCTTCAGCATTGCGCCCGGCACGGCGGTTTTGAGTGGACTGCGAAAAGTGCCGATGACTGGCGCACGCCTTACACCAACTGGCCGGGCACGCGTTACGAGAACAAGGCGAAAAGAGAAGGCCGAAGCTCGGCCTATCTCACATTCATCCGGACCTGATTGCCAATCATCAGACTTGGGCGTCTACGTCCCGAGCATTGGGGATGGACGGCTGCGCACCTGCACGCGTGCAAGCGAGTGAGCCTGCCACGGCGGCACGCTTGAGAGCTTTCTCGAAGTCGAGCCCCTGATCGAGGCTGGCGGCAAGATATCCGCAGAACGTGTCGCCTGCACCGACCGTGTCGACCGGCTCGATCTTCAGGCCGGCGGCCCTGAAAACCTTACCGTTACGCATGGCGATCACGCCGTCCGCACCGAGAGTAACGATCAACGTCTGGCCGGTCTCGGCATGCAAGGCCTTTAACTCGTCTTCGCGTTCGCTGGTGGAAAGACCATTTTTCCCGATCAACAACTCGAACTCCGTTTCATTGGCAATCAGGATATCGGCCAAACGCGCGATCCGCGGCGCATCCTGTGTCAAAGGAGCGGTGTTGATAACGGTGGTGATGCGTTTTGCCTTGGCGGCCTTAAGTGCAGCCTCGATCGCGGGGGCGGGGATTTCAAACTGCAACATCAGAATATCGCCTGCGGACATCTCGGAAACAGCTCTGGCAGCATCGGCTTCCGAAACTTCGCCATTGGCGGCGGGAATGACCGAAATCATGTTCTCTCCGCCTTCGCCGATCAGGATCACAGCTGTGCCGGTGGGGGGCGCAACTGTCTTGACCAGCGACAAGTCAGTACCGGCATCATGTAGCAAGGCTAATGCAGGTGCCGAGAAGGTATCGTCGCCGGTCGCGCCCGCCATCTTCACGCTGGCACCCGCCCTTCGCGCTGCCAGTGCCTGATTGGCACCCTTGCCGCCTGCGGCTGTCGAGAAGCTCTCGCCGGTTACGGTTTCACCCGGTTTTGGCAGGCGTTTTGCAGTGGCGACGAGGTCCATGTTGATGGAGCCGAAAACAGTGATCATCGGGGCATGTCCGTGTGAAAATCAAGCAAGGCGGCGACTTTGCCCGAGACGGTCACTCGTCGTCAACTACCCTGAGCTTGGTCATCCCCGCTCTGTTTTCAACGAAACGACGCGGCTCGGTTTCGGGCCGCGATATTTCCTTCTCCTTCGGAGAGAAATCCAACCCTTCAATTTTCTGGCCGCGCGCCAGAACCTTGTCCGAGGATATCAGCATCATGTCGATGTCTTTTTGGGCCAGCCCGAAATGCGCCTGCAGCTTGCGCGTACGGTCATCCAGACGCCGCACGTCATCCATCAAAAGTGCGACTTCACCTTGAATGAGATGTGCTTGCTCGCGCATGCGCTGATCCTTCAGCACGGACTGAATGACCTGCACCGACAACATCAGCAGGGACGGCGACACGATCACGACGCGTGAGCGATGGGCACGCTGCACCAGATATTCGAAATGCTGGTGGATATCCGCAAAGATCGATTCCGAGGGCACGAAAATAAACGCCGTATCCTGGGTTTCTCCCCGAATGAGATATTTCTCGGCCACATCGCGGATATGTACCTCCATATCGCGGCGAAACTGCTGGGTGGCCAGACGCTTGGCATCGGGAGATTCATCGGCCTTGATAGCGTTCCATGCTTCAAGTGGAAACTTCGCGTCGATCACCAGAGGTGGCGCGTTATTCGGCATCTTGATGGTGCAGTCCGGCCGGTAACCGTTCGATAGCGTCGGTTGTAACTGGTAGGACCCATCCGGAAGCGCGTCGGCAATCAAGGCCTCCATGCGTGCCTGTCCGAAAGCGCCGCGAGTCTGTTTGTTGGAAAGGATCGCCTGAAGTCCGATCACGTCCTTCGCGAGATCCTGGATATTGCCCTGCGCGGCATCGATTACGGCCAGTCGTTCCTGCAGGCGGCTCAGATTTTCATGGGTAGACTTGGTTTGCTCGGTCAGAGTGTCACCAAGCCGTTGCGACATGCCGTCCAGCCGCTGGTTTAGCGTCTGGCTCATTTCATTCTGTCGCGCACCCAGTGTTTCGCCCATGGCTGCGATGCGGCCGTGCAGCTCCGCCTGCGTTTTCAGGAGGTGAGAAATCTCGTCATTCTGCGACGTTCCTTTTCGACGGCCGGAAGACAGCAGCCAGAACATTGCCAGCCCCAGCACCAGCGCGACAAGCAGGGCGCCGAAGCTGATATCGACGGAACCGGCACGCAACGCTGGGGCGAGTAGAACGGAAAGATCGAGGTTCATAACCAAATCTAGCAGGTTTCTTGTGATTCGTAAGATCAAAACAAGAACATTCCTGCGGCGAAAATGAGTCTGCCGGTCGTCGCGGATGGTAATGAAATGGCGTGTTTTTTATTTCCTCTGCGCACGAGATACGTTATGGGAAGCCATGAGCATCAAACCACTTATCATTTTGCCAGATCCCGTGTTGCGCCAGCAGTCGAAGCCCATCGAACAGGTGGACAGCGACGTGTTGCGCCTTGCCGACGACATGCTGGAAACCATGTATGATGCGCCGGGCATTGGCCTCGCTGCCATTCAGGTCGGCGTGGCGCGGCGCATGCTGGTAATCGACGTTTCGCGTGAAGACGAAGAAAAAAAGCCGATCGTTTTCATCAACCCTGAGATCCTCAAGGTTTCCGACGACATCTCGACCTACGAAGAGGGTTGCCTCTCTATCCCGGATTACTACGCCGAGGTTGAGCGCCCCGCTGCCTTGACGGTTCAATATGTCGATCGCGATGGCAAGCAGCAGACGGTCGAGGCCGATGGCCTTCTGGCGACTTGCCTGCAGCACGAGATCGATCACCTGAACGGCGTCCTCTTCATCGATCATATTTCGCGCCTGAAACGCGACATGGTTATCAAGAAATTCACGAAACTGGCTCGCGCCAAGGTGTGATTCCGGCTTTTCGCCGGACATCGCAGCAACGATTGCGGGCAGGGGGCGATCATGGCTCTACGTATCATCTTCATGGGAACGCCGGAATTTTCCGTGCCGACTTTGCGGTCGCTGGTGGATGCCGGTCATGAGGTCGTTGCCGTCTACACGCAACCGCCGCGCCCCGGCGGTCGCCGTGGCCTTGATCTTCAGAAATCGCCGGTGCACCAGGTCGCTGAACTGCTTGGATTGCCCGTCCTGACGCCCTTGAACTTCAAGGCAGAAGAGGACCGTCAGCAGTTCCGCGATTTTCAGGCTGATGTCGCGGTGGTGGTTGCCTATGGGCTGCTGCTGCCAGAGGCGATCCTGAGCGGTACCCGGTTGGGCTGTTACAATGGTCACGCCTCGCTCCTGCCGCGTTGGCGCGGTGCTGCCCCCATCCAGCGCGCAATCATGGCGGGCGATGCCGAAACCGGCATGATGGTCATGCAAATGGAAAAGGGGCTCGATACTGGCCCGGTTGCCCTGACGGCAAAAGTAGCGATCGGTGAAAACACGACCGCAGGTGAATTGCACGACAGTTTGATGCTGGCGGGTGCGCGTCTTATGGCGCAGGCTATGGAAAAGCTGGAAGCCAACGAACTGCCGCTGACGCCGCAGGCGGAAGACGGTGTTCTCTACGCATCGAAGATCGACAAGGGGGAAACCCGCATCGACTTCTCGCGGCCATCGGAAGATGTTCATAACCACATACGCGGCCTCTCACCGTTTCCTGGCGCGTGGTTTGAAATGCAGATCGGCGGCAAGGCGGAGCGCGTCAAGGTTCTCGCCAGCGAACAAGCATCAGGCATGGGAGAAGCCGGCTCGGCATTGGATGACGCCCTGACCGTCGCCTGTGGCAGTGGCGCGGTCCGGTTGGTGCGCCTGCAGAAGGCTGGCGGAAAGCCGATGTCGGCGTCTGACTTCCTGCGTGGAACCCCGGTTTCTGCCGGGACGAGGCTTAACTGATGCCACGTTTCCGGATGACCGTCGAATATGACGGCACGCCCTATGTCGGCTGGCAGCGGCAGGACAATGGCCAATCGGCGCAGGGAGCCCTGGAAGGGGCAATCCTGTCGTTGACCGGCGAAAAAGTGTCTGTGCGTGGTGCAGGTCGTACGGATTCCGGCGTCCACGCCATGGGGCAGGTCATCCATGCTGATCTGTCGCGTGAATGGCAGCCCTACAAGCTTCGCAATGCCCTGAACGCGCATCTTTCCATGGCAAACGAGGCGGTGTCGGTTCTCGATGTGATGGAAGTGACCGAGGATTTCGACGCCCGTTTTTCCGCCCTTCGTCGGCACTATCTCTATCGCATCATTTCGCGGAAAGCCCGGCTTGCGCTGGAACACAAGCGCGCTTGGTGGGTACCGAAAGACCTCGATCACGAACGTATGCATGCGGCGGCGCAGATGCTCGTCGGCAGGCACGATTTTACCACTTTCCGCTCAGCACATTGTCAGGCGAACAGTCCGGTCAGAACGCTTGATCGTCTGGATGTCACGCGCAATGGCGATCTCATCGAAATACGCGCGACGGCGCAGAGTTTCCTGCACAATCAGATCAGGTCGTTTGCAGGCACGCTGAAACTGGCCGGCGAGGGGACGATGACGCCGGAAGACGTCCGTTCAGCCCTAGAGGCGCGTGACCGCAAGGCTTGCGGACCCGTGGCTCCTCCTGACGGACTTTACTTCATGCAGGTGGACTATCCCGATGTGATTCCGCCGCGCCGCCGATCTGAAGCTGAAGCAATCGACGACGGCGAATGATCTCAGCTCGGATAAACGCCGAGAAAGCGTTGCAATGCTTCGGACAACAGCATTCCTGGCACAAGCAACGTCATGACGATGGCTGAGACCAGTAGGGGTTGGTCGCGGATAAAGAACTTCACGATCCGCGAAAATGCAAAAACCAGCGACAAGAGAAGCGCCAGCCACAGAACCGCAATAACGCCCTGTAGCGCTGGGATGAAGAACGCAATCAGGATCAACGCCGCGTAGGCGTAGGAAAACGGAACAGACAGCCAGTTGACTGTCACCACCAGCGGCGGAAACTTCTCCCGGGCTCCGAAGATCAACAGCAACGCTCCGATCAGAAGCAGTGGCACGATCCAGCAGATCGCCTCCACCAGAGCCAGTCGAACGAAGAACAGCGCGCCTGTTCCCGTGCCGGGCGGGTACCCGGCGAGAAAAGCTGCCCGCAGCCATAGCCAGGAAATCAGCATGGCCGGCAGGCACCAGAGAGCGGAATAGAAAGAACGGGCCATGCCGCGATCCGTCAGGTCGAGATAGCGCGCACCTTCGTGGTTGCCGAGCAGCAGCAGCCACAATCCTCGAATATAAAGGCTTATCTCACTTGCCGTCGGCATGGGCGAACCAGCGTTCGATGAAGGTTTCGTAGATCCGCGTCAGCGTTTCCAGATCGGCAACGGCAACACGTTCGTCGACCATATGCATGGTCTGCCCAACCAGGCCAAACTCGACCACTGGGCAATAATCCTTGATGAAACGCGCGTCAGAGGTGCCACCTGTCGTCGACAGCTTCGGTTCGTTGCCGGTGACCTCCGCCACGGCGCCAGAGAGTGACGAAATCAGCGCGTTGTTGCGGGTCAGGAACACATGGCTGGGACGATCCGCCCAGACGATGTCGTATTTCACCGGCGAACGGTCAGGCCGTAACTGCCCCTCGGCTGCTGCAGCATCAAGGCGACGGAGGATTTCCGCCCGTAGGGTTTCGGCAGTCCAGGTATCGTTGAAACGGATGTTGAATGCTGCCGTCGCCTTTGCTGGAATGACATTCGTGGCGGCATTCCCGGTGTCGACGGTTGTTACCTCCAGATTGGAGGGCTGGAAGTTGTCCGTCCCGTGATCGAAGGGCGGGTACATCAGGGCCTGCGTCAGTTGCAGCAGCCCGCGAATGGGGTTGTCGGCTAGATGCGGGTAAGCGGCATGGCCCTGCACACCATGAACGGTGATACGGCCCGAAAGCGAACCACGCCGGCCGATCTTGATCATGTCGCCAAGCTGGTCGGGATTGGTTGGTTCGCCAACCACGCAGGCATCCCAGCTTTCGCCTTTGGCTGCGGCCCATTCGAGAAGCTTCGACGTGCCATTGACCGAAGGGCCTTCTTCGTCTCCGGTAATCAGGAAGGACACGGAGCCCTTTGGAGCCCCGTGTTTTTCGATATGGCGTGCAATCGCCGCCACAAAGCAGGCTATGCCACCTTTCATGTCCACAGCACCGCGCCCGAACATTTCACCGTCGGCAATCTCGGCGGCAAAGGGAGGGTGGCTCCATGCCGCTTCGTCGCCAACGGGGACAACGTCCGTGTGGCCTGCAAACATCAGATGCGGACCGTCGGTACCGAGCCGGGCATAGAGGTTTTCAACGTCCGGCGTCCCGGCTTCCGTCGCCATGACACGATCCACCTTGAAGCCGAGTGGCGAAAGCAGCGTGTCGAGCAGTGAGAGCGCACCGCCCTCTGCGGGCGTTACCGAAGGGCAACGGATGAGGGCGGCGAGATTGGCAACGGGATCGGTGGCGTTCATGTCGGTTCTACTTCGTGTCAGTCGCGCAGCAGTTCGTTGATGCCGGTCTTGGAGCGGGTCTTTTCATCGACGCGCTTGACGATGACGGCGCAATACAGGCTCGGGCCCGGCTCGCCGTTCGGGAAAGGCTTGCCCGGCATGGTGCCAGCGACGACGACGGAGTAGGGCGGCACTTCGCCATAGGTGATTTCACCGGTCGCACGGTCGACGATCTTCGTCGACTTGCCGATGAACACGCCCATGCCGAGCACAGCGCCTTCACGGACGATGCAGCCCTCGACAACTTCCGAACGGGCGCCGATGAAGCAATTGTCTTCGATGATGGTCGGACCAGCCTGAAGCGGCTCTAGAACGCCGCCGATGCCGACGCCGCCCGAAAGGTGAACGTTCTTGCCGATCTGTGCACAGGAGCCAACTGTCGCCCATGTGTCGACCATCGTGCCCTCATCGACATAGGCGCCGAGGTTGACGAAGGATGGCATCAGTACAACGTTCTTGGCAACATAGGCGGAACGGCGCACGACGGCGTTCGGTACGGCGCGGAAACCTGCGGCGCGAAACTGGTTTTCGCCCCAGTTCTCGAACTTCGAGGGTACCTTGTCCCACCAGGTCGATTCGCCCGGGCCACCGGTAACGATTTCCATGTCGTTCAGACGGAAGGAAAGCAGAACGGCCTTCTTCAGCCACTGGTTGACCTTCCAGTTTCCATCGGCCTGCTTTTCGGCAACGCGTGCCTTGCCGCCGTCGAGAAGCAGGAGTGACGTCTCAACTGCATCGCGGATTTCGCCTTTGGTCGATACGTTCACACTGTCGCGGTTGTCGAATGCGCTTTCGATGATGGTTTCGAGTGAGGTGAGATCGGCAAGGCTCATAGGAATTCCTTAAGGTCGCTTGTGGTCGTTGGTCGCGGATAAGGCCCGCGCCGCTGGAAGGCTATGGTCATTTGCTCTAAGGGAGTGTTTTAAGGGCGTCAACGTGATTTGGCGCGTGAGACGAAAGGCACGGAAATGGCAAGACTGAAAAACGGCAAGTTGCGGCGTAAAGATGGGGCATGGGACCCCCTGAAGCGCAGTGACGCGGACAAGCAGCAGGCCGAGGTGACGCCCAAGACACCACAGTCGGATTCGCCGTCGTATCGTCTGGCCTACGCGGACATGGATTTTCTCTGCCGCGAAGAATTACGCCCGGTAAGGCTTCAGCTTGAACTTCTGAAAACAGAGATGGCCCTGACTGAACGCGGCATCACCTCCACGGTGGTCATGTTCGGCGGCGCACGCATTCCAGCACCGGGAAATGATGCCTGGGCGGCACGCAACGAGACTCAGAAGCGCAACCTGGAAGAGGCGTCCGTCTATTACGACGAGGCACGAAAGTTCGCCCAGATCTGCACCAGTTACGGCGAGAAGTCCGGCCACCGCGAATATGTCGTCGTGACGGGTGGTGGGCCCGGCGTGATGGAAGCCGGCAATCGTGGCGCTGCGGATGTCGGTGGCCCCTCCATCGGCCTCAACATCGTTCTTCCACATGAGCAGGCGCCAAACGCCTATGTATCGCCGGACCTCAGCTTCAACTTCCACTATTTCGCCATCCGCAAGATGCACTTCCTCATGCGGGCAAAGGCTGTGGTCATCTTCCCAGGCGGCTTTGGTACGCTCGACGAACTCTTCGAGACGATCACTCTCATCCAGACCAAGCGCATGGCGCCGATCCCGCTGATCCTGTTCGGTGAGAAGTTCTGGCGTACGCTCATCAACTTCGAGTTCCTCGCTGATTTCGGCACCATTTCCCCTGAGGACATGGAGCTTCTGCACTTCGCAGAGACGGCGGATGACGCTTGGAAGATTGTTGCGGAGCACTACGAGCATTGACAGCGTGTTAACGCGGCATGGCAATTTTTAGCGGTTCATTAGCAAACACCGACTAGAGTTGCCCCGTCGCGTTGCAGCGCACTGTCCATTTGGACGGGCCTCCATGACGGAGAGAAGCAATCCGTTGACGCCGGCGTCTCAAGGCTGGCGATTTGATCGAGGCCAAAATGCTCAATTTCAAAGTGAGGTCGCTTGCGACCAAGCTGATCCTTGTGACTGGCTGTGCGATAACCGCTGTTCTGGTCGCATCCAATTCCTTCCTCATTTCCCAAACCAGTGATCGCGTCCACTCCCTGACGATGGATCAGGCCAATACCGAGGCGCGGGCGATTGCAAGCGTCATCGCGGCCGACGTCGGCGAATTGGGAAGTGCTGCCCGCTCCATGGCGGGCGTAATCGGTAGAGCTCACGAAGCCAAGTCGATGGATCGTCCGGGTATCGTCAATGTGCTCAAGGCGAATGTCGAGCAGAACGCTTTCGCATTCGGAAGCTGGTTCTGCGAGCAGATTGGCCTGTTTGACGGCCAGACGACCGAGATTGCCAACAGACCTGAACTCGGCACCAACGAAAATGGCGCCTTTGCTCCCTACTGGTCGAAGACACAGAAGGGGGAAATCCAGTTCTCTACATTCAAGAACGACTATACGGCGGAGTGGTATTCGCTCGTCGCCAAGACTGGAAAAGGCGCGATTACGCAGCCTTATCTGGCCGAAGGTACGGATGTCCCCACAACCATGACCTCGCTTGCCTATCCGGTCATCTCCGGTGGCAAGATGATCGGCGTTGCGGGTGTTGATATTTCGCTCTCGTCCCTCTCACAGAAGCTTGGCGCATTGCGTCCGTTTGAAACCGGTCGTGTGACCCTCGTTTCTCAAGGTGGACAGTGGCTCGTGCCACCGACACCGGAGCTGAACATGAAGGCCTATGACGGCGAAGGGGCAAGCACCGTTCAGGCTGCCATCACTTCCGGCAAGCAGGGGCTGATTGAAAATCTGGGCCTAAATACCGATACACCCTACAACCGCCTCGTCTATCCGTTTGCGGTGCCGGGGCTCAATGCTACCTGGGTCGTTCTGGTGGATGTTCCCCATCAGGCTCTCAATGCCCCGGTGCACGAGCAGACTTACATGATGATTGTCGGCGCGCTCGTTATCCTCGCTGCCGTCATCATGGCGCTCTACTTTGCTGTCCGTCACTTCGTCCGCAATCCACTTGCCGCTCTGGTCTCCGATGTTAAAACGCTGAGCGAGGGTCGTTACGACGTTCCGGTTTCAGGTCAGGAACGTACCGACGAGACGGGCGCCGTCGCGTCTGCACTGGAAGGGTTCCGGGCCAAACTTGCCGGAATCCGTGAAGTCGAGGCAGAGGCGGCGACACAGCGTGGGAATGCGGAATCCGAGCGCCAACGGTCCGAGATGGAGCGCAATGAGAACAATCGGATGCAGCAGCACATCGTTGCGGTCCTGGGTTCCGGCCTCAATGCGCTTTCCAACGGCAATCTTACCTATCGCATCAAGGAAGAGTTTCCCGGCGAATACGAGAAGCTGCGCAGTGACTTCAATTCCGCGCTCGCGAGCCTTGAGGAAACGGTTGCGACGGTCAACGCAACGGTCGTCAGTATCGGAAATGGCACAGGCGAGATCACCCGCGCCGCAAGCGATCTGTCGCATCGCACAGAACAGCAGGCTGCAAGCCTTGAAGAGACCGCCGCTGCCCTCAACGAGTTGACGGCTCAGGTCAATTCCAGCGCCGAAAACGCCGCGCAGGCCGCAGGTGCGGTCAGCCATGCCTGTGACGATGCCGGCAAATCCGGTGCCGTCGTACAGCAGGCGGTCAATTCCATGGAAGGCATCGCGCAGTCTTCGCAGGAAATTTCCCGCATCATCGGTGTCATCGATGAGATCGCATTCCAGACCAACCTTCTGGCTCTGAATGCGGGCGTGGAAGCCGCGCGTGCCGGGGAAGCAGGCAAGGGCTTCGCCGTTGTTGCGCAGGAAGTGCGTGAACTGGCTCAACGTTCCGCGACGGCCGCCAAGGAAATCAAGGCGCTCATCAATACCTCGTCGACGCAGGTCGGTGAAGGCGTGGAACTCGTTGGCCGCGCTGGCGAGACGATGAAGAAGATTGCCGATCAGGTCATGCAGATCAATCATCTGATCCGGCAGATTTCCGCCTCTGCGAGCGAACAGGCCGTTGGTCTCAAGGAGATCAACGCAGCCGTCAACCAGATGGATCAGGTCACTCAGCAGAACGCGGCCATGGTGGAAGAGACCACGGCAGCGAGCGTCACGCTGAATGGCGAGGCGGAGAGCCTGAAAGCCCTGGTTGCAGGTTTTGAAGTCTCCGGCAGCCGATCCGGCCAGCAGCTGCGAAATGTTGCGGCCGTCATGCGGACGCCTGCGGTGCCTGTCGCGGCGCAAACCCGCGCTACGCCTCGTGCCCGTCCACAGACACATGGTGCAAATGCGCTTGCTCAGGACGACTGGACGGAATTCTGAACCGTCTTTTCATTTAGAAAAGGCCGCCGAGATTCTCGGCGGCCTTTTTGTTTTTTACCAGAGCTGGTTAGAGGCGCGCGAAACGCTCGGTCAACAACTCGAAGAATCCATCGGAATCGACGTTGCGGATTACCAGAGCATTGGGCTCACGTTCGGTCACCCGCCACCAGTCAACAACCGTCATGCCCATGGTGAGCTCGGAGTTGACCTCGATCTCCACATTGCAGTCACGCCCCTGGAACAATTCAGGTTTCAGAAGGTAGGCAATGACGCTTGGGTCGTGCAACGGGCCGCCGTCAGAACCATATTTTTCGACGTCGAAACGCTCGAAGAATTCCAGCATCTCCGCCATGGCAATTGCCGGCTTGCTGCCGATATCGCGAATGCGGGCAACACGCTCTTTCGTCGTCAGAAGCTTGTGTGTCACGTCGAGCGGCATCATGACGATCGGAATGCCTGAGCGGAAGACGATGTCAGCGGCCTGCGGGTCGACGTAGATGTTGAATTCAGCGGCCGGAGTGATGTTGCCACCTTCAAAGAAGCCGCCTCCCATCATCACCAGTTCCTTGACGCGCCCGGCAATTTCCGGTGCCTTCTGTAGCGCCAGCGCGACGTTGGTCAAAGCGCCCAGTGTGCAAAGCGTCACGGTTCCGGCCGGTTCGCGCAGCAGCGTCTCGATCATGAAGTCGACGGCGTGCTGCGTTTGTGCAGCCATCGTCGGCTCATCGAGAACCGGACCATCAAGTCCCGTATTGCCGTGAACGTGTTCGGCAGTGATCGGCTTGCGCACCAGCGGCTTTTCCGCGCCTTCGTAGACGGGGATGTCGGTTCGGTTGCACAACTCGCAGATGATGCGAATATTGCGACTGGTCAACTTCAGCGGAACATTGCCCGCAACCGCACAGAGCCCGAGAATTTCCATTTCGTCTGGACTGGCGAAGGCAAGCATGATTGCTGCGGCATCGTCCTGACCAGGGTCTGTGTCTATGATGATTTTTCTGCGTTCTACCATTTTTTCCGCCTTTGGAGGTAAGGCGCTTTTGTCGAGCGGCAGACGCGCACTTGTCAAGTCTCAATGCTTGGGGTGCGCGCGCTGTCTTGCGCTTTGCTGTTCGCATTCCCATATTGCTTTAGCCGATCAATTCAATCGGCAAGGTTGCCGGTTTCGGGGCCGAAAACGTCGCTTGGTTGCAAGGACAGATCGAAATGAGCCGCATGACGCCATTCACTCACCCGCTTTTGCTGGGTTTCGATGCCATGGAAAAAACGCTTGAGCGCATGGCAAAAGCCAACGACGGCTATCCCCCCTATAATGTCGAACGCCTGCAGGGCAATGAGGTGACACCGGAACGCCTGCGCATCACCATAGCCGTTGCTGGTTTTTCGGAAGATGATCTCGATGTGAGCACGGCAGACAACCAGCTTATCATTCGTGGTCGACAACAGGATCAGGAAAAGGACAAGCGCGATTTTCTCTATCGCGGTATCGCCGCACGGCAGTTCCAGCGCGTTTTCGTACTGGCTGACGGTATGCAGGTGAAAGACGCGAGCTTGCGCAACGGCCTTCTCTTCATCGATCTCGTTCGCCCGGAAATCTCCAACGTAGTGAAGAAAATTAATATTTCCGTCTCAAAGTAGAACGTGAACGCCGGATTCGGACTTTCGTACGGTGTGAAGAAGGAGGCTGAAATATGCTTTTGAAAGAAGCGCATGCGCGCCTTACCCAGTCTCAGCTCGCCCATATCGGCGAAGGAGAAGTGGGATATATCCGCAAAATTCGGGCTGAAGACGTCAGCCGCTGTTTCCCGGAGGCGCCGGATCTTGATCCGCAGCTCGATCTCTGGGCGTTGTTTGGCGCGGATGGTACGCCGATCCTTTTGACCGACAATCGTTCCAGCACCTTCTTCAAGGCGGCTGAAGACGAGCTGACCACCGTCAGCCTGCATTAAAGCGCCAGACGCTTTACCACCGATTACGTTCAGATTTCTGGCGGTACGTTGGAAATTGAAAAGCCCGCCTTGTGAGCGGGCTTTGTCGTCTGTGGCTTAGAGGAACGGGCGGTCCGGCATGTCGTCGATCGAGATGACGCCGTCCTTGTTCCGGTCGAGACGTTCAAACATCTTCTCGCCCGCGCCGGTGAATTCGGTTTTGCTGAGCTGACCATTTTCGTCGGTGTCGGCCATGCGGATCAGCGCAAAGCCTGCGCCCTTGCCGCCGTGTTTGCCCCAACCGTGATGACCGAAACGACCACCCTGTTCGCGTTCCGCATGGCGTTCAGGACGCTTGTCGTCCGCCTTGGCGTTTTCGCGCTCGGGGCGCGGGTGCGCGGCGCGGAATGCTTCCATTTTCGCCTGACGGTATTCGCGCATTTCCTTGGGCGTGACGGTGCCGTCCTTGTCCTTGTCGAGTTCGGCGAACAGACCATCCTGGCGGGCGGCGAACTCTTCCTTGGAGATCTTTCCGTCCTTGTTGGTATCGGCAACCTTCAGCAGATGAACGAAGGCCGCTTCCTGGCGGATCGGCATGCGGTCACCGGGGCCTTTGCCCGGAGCGGGTGGAGCGGCAAAACTCGTCGTGACGGCGGTACCGAGAATGAGGGCTGCGCCGAGAGCAGAGAGGGTGATGTTGCGTTTTGATGTCGTCATAACCTTGTCTTCCTTTGGTGTGTCCCTGAAGAGAAGGTAGTGGCGGGCTGGCCCGCCTGCCACTTAAACATCCGTAAGGTGGATGAAGAAGTCGTAATGTTTTAACGCGGCTCTATTTTACTGGCGCCGGTTTGTCCGCCGTCAGACCGGTCAGAAATCCGGTTAGATCGTCGGTAATGTAGTCGATGTGTTCATCGGTCTCCGCCGGAATTTCCCAACGCTCCATGATGACGCCTTCAAGGTTCGACGGGACAAGCAGAACCGTTTTCATACCAAGCGTTTTCGGGGCGGCGAGATTGCGAGGCAGGTCCTCGAACATGGCCGCGCGTTTCGTGTCGAGCTTTGCGAGTGCTGCGAACTTTTCATAGGTAGCGCTCGCGGGTTTCGGCAGATATCCCGCCGCGACGATATCGAAAATATCCTCGAAATTATCGAGGATTCCGAGTGCTCCTGCTGCAGCCTGAGCATGCTTGACGCTGCCATTTGTCAGGATGAACTTGCGACCGGGCAATGCCTTGATGGCATCGCCGAGTTCCGGATGAGGCTGTAGTGCCGAATAGTCGATGGCATGCGCACGCTCCAGAAACTCATCCGGGCTGATGCCGTAGTGGATCATCAGGCCCTGCAGTGTCGTTCCGTGCTCGTGGTAATACCGCTTCTGCAAGGCACGTGCTTCGTCAGTGTCGAGTTGCAGCAACTCGGCGACATAAGCGGTCATGTTGCGATCGATCTGTGAAAACAGATTGATGTGATGCGGGTAGAGCGTGTTGTCGAGATCGAAGACCCATTCTGTGACATGGGAGAAATCGGCGAGATCGGGCAGGTTTTTCGGCTTCTTGTCCATCGTTGTTTTATGCAACGGCTTGGGCCGAAAGAAAATCAAAAAAGCAGGCCAGATTTCCGCTTTCCCGACCTTGGGTGCCCTTGCCTCGCATGCTAGCGCATTGTGCATGGAACTCTGGATACCCATCACCATCGCTGCAGCTTTCATGCAGAACCTTCGCTCTGCCCTGCAGAAGCACTTGCAATCGTCGCTCGGAACGCGCGGGGCCAGTTTCGTCCGCTTTGGTTACGGCTTTCCGCTGGCAATTCTCTATGTGGTCTTTTTGCGCTTCGGCTTGGGAGAGATGTTCCCAACCTTCAGCATCGGTTTTTTCGTATGGGCTGTGATCGGCGGATTGGCGCAGATCTTTGCGACCATGATGCTTGTGCATCTTTTTTCGCTGCGCAATTTTGCTGTCGGCACGGCCTATTCCAAAACGGAGCCGGTGCAGGCGGCGCTTTTCGGATTCATTCTGTTGGGTGAGAAGCTGACGACGGGATCTGTTATCGCTATCTTGGTTGGCGTCATCGGGGTGATGATTATTTCCATGGCGCGCATGCCTCTGTCCTGGCGCAACATTGCCGTCGCGATGACCAGTCGCACGGCTCTTCTTGGCATCGCCTCTGGAGGCGTTTTTGGCATTTCAGCCGTAGCCTATCGAAGTGCGTCGCTGTCTCTGGAGGGAGCCGGTCCCATCATCTCCGCGGCGGTTACGCTTGCCTGCGTGACCACGTTCCAGACAGCGTTCATGCTGATCTGGATGCTGTGGAAAGACAAAGGCGAAATAGTGCAGGTTCTTGTCACATGGCGCTCATCGTCGCTTGTCGGGATCGCAGGCGTTCTGGGATCGGCCTGCTGGTTCACGGCCATGACATTGCAACAGGTGGCCTACGTTCGTGCGCTGGGCCAGATTGAACTGGTCTTCACCTTCATGGCGTCATGGTTCCTGTTTCGCGAACGCATCAATGTCATGGAGGCAGGAGGATGCCTGTTGATCGTCACAGGCATCCTTGGTTTGCTATTCTGGTAGAAGCGCGCGCTGATCTCATCGCACTCAACAATAAACGAACGTTCCCTATCAGGGAACGATGAGCGTCCCTGCGCCGCCTTCGGTGAAGATTTCCAGCAGAACGGAGTGCGAGGCCTTGCCGTTCAGAATGACTACACCCTGGACGCCCGCCTTGATGGCGTCGATGCAGGTTTCGACCTTGGGGATCATGCCACCGGAAATCGTGCCATCCTTGATGAGCGCACGGGCCTGCGACACCGTCAGTTCCTTGATGAGTTCCTTGTTCTTGTCGAGAACGCCGGGCACGTCGGTGAGGAACAGCAGACGTGTTGCATTCAATGCCCCGGCAATGGCGCCCGCAAAGGTGTCGGCGTTGATGTTGTAGGTCGCGCCGTCACGGCCCGGAGCAACCGGTGCGATGACAGGGATCATTTCTGATTTTGCCAGAAGGTCGAGCAGGGTGCGGTCGACTTCGACGACTTCACCAACGAAACCGAGATCGAGAACGCGTTCGATGTTCGAATCTGGATCGATCACCGTCTTTTTCGCCTTTTCGGCGAATACCATGTTGCCGTCCTTACCGCAGAGGCCGATTGCCCACTCACCGGTCTGGTTGATGAGGGCAACGATCTCCTTGTTGATGGAACCGGCAAGAACCATCTCGACGATCTCGACGGTCTTGGCGTCGGTGATGCGCAAGCCACCTTCAAATTTCGATTCGATACCCATCTTGTTCAGCATTGCGCCGATCTGCGGGCCGCCGCCGTGAACGACGATCGGGTTCACGCCAGACTGCTTCAGCAAGGCAATATCTTCCGCAAAAGCTTTTCCGAGCGTGGCGTCGCCCATGGCGTGGCCGCCATATTTTACGACGATGGTCTTGTTCTCGTATCGCTGCATGAAGGGCAAAGCCTGTGCAAGCAGCCGCGCCTGTGTTTCGCTTTCGGAAGCAGTCATGAAAAAACCCCGGTCTGTGATTGCGGCCTTCAGATCGTCACCACGACCTGGAACCTCTCAACGCTCTAAAGCAAGTTTTTGACGGATGAAATAACGGCCGGGCGTTATTGTGGCGATGGAGCGTAAAATTCTGACCGAGCCTGCGGTTCGACGCGTAATATGATTGACATATAACGCCAATCGGACCAGCCTTGTCCGTGGAAGGGGAGGGGTTATTCAGCGGGGCGACATGATAACGCTGCCCGTCGCGACGCTGCGGCGGCCTGAACGACCGAGGAGTTCGAAAACATATGACGGTCCCGGATCGAGACAAGCGGAGTGGCCTGCGAGACGAAGTTCTCGCTGGCGAATACGTGTTGGGCGTCTTGCCTCCGGACGATATGGCGGAACTCGAAAGACGTGTCGGAAGCGACCGTCAATTCGCGGCGATGGTCAAACGCTGGCAGGAAAATCTGGCAGAAACCGAATATCGGGAAAAAGCCGCGATTGCCGTTCTGTTGAAGGATGAACCGGTTCGGCAAAAGCTTGTGTCCAGAGGGATGCCAAGCGGCAAGCGTGCGATGCTCGCTGCCATTTTGACCGAGGTCTGGAACTCGGTCCGGTTCTGGCGCCTGTTGGCGCTGACGGCGATGCTGTGGACCGCCGTCCTGCTTTTCTCAATCGCCTGATGCGTGGCGTTTCTTAGAGAGTGACCGTTCTCACGATCTCGGCGCGCAACGCATCGAGACCAGAAGATTTTTCCGATGAAGTCGCCAGCACTTCCGGGTAGGCGGCGGGGCGCTTGCGAATTTTTTCCAGCGTTTCGTTGATGAGACGCGGAACACCGGCTTCCTTGATCTTGTCGGTCTTGGTCAGCACGATCTGGTAGGATACCGCTGCCTTGTCGAGCAGGCTGAGGACCTCTTCGTCGTTCTTTTTGACGCCATGGCGGGAATCGATCAGCACATAGACGCGCTTCAGGGTCGCGCGGCCGCGCAGATAGTCGAAGACCAGCTTCGTCCAGGCGTCGACCTGATCCTTCGGCGCCTGGGCATAACCATAGCCGGGCATGTCGACCAGCGCCATGGGCGGCAGGTCGCCAGCTTCGCCGGAATAGCCTTCAGGGACGAAATAGTTCAGTTCCTGTGTGCGGCCCGGTGTGTTCGACGTCCGTGCAAGACCCTTGTGGCCAACCAGCGCATTGATGAGCGAGGATTTGCCGACATTGGAGCGGCCTGCAAAGGCAATCTCCGGCGGTCCCTCGGGCGGCAGGAATTTCATCGCGGGTACGCCGCGAATGAAAATCCAGGGACGCCCGAACAGGGGCTTTTCGTTGGCCACGCCGGTCTGCGTCATTTCGATTGCACCGGCTTTCGTTTGAACAACCCCTTGAGATTGTCAAACAGTTCTATCTTGGCACCGTGGCGCTTCATGATGACAGCCTGCTGCGTAACAGACAGCGTATTGTTCCATGCCCAGTAGATGACGAGACCTGCAGGGAAGGAAGCCAGCATGAAGGTAAAGACCAGTGGCATCCAGGTGAAGATCATGGCCTGGGTCGGATCTGGCGGCGTCGGGTTCATGCGCATCTGAACGAACATGGTGATGCCCATGATAAGCGGCCATACACCGATCATCAGGAAGTGCGGAACGTCGTAAGGCAGCAATCCGAAGAGGTTGAAGAGCGATGTCGGATCGGGCGCGGAGAGGTCGTGAATCCAGCCAAAGAACGGCGCATGGCGCATTTCGATGGTGACGTAGATGACCTTGTAGAGCGCAAAGAAGACAGGGATCTGCAGAAGCATCGGCCAGCAGCCGGCAACCGGGTTGATCTTCTCTTCCTTGTAGAGCTGCATCATCGCCTGCTGCATGGCCATGCGGTCATCGCCATGCTTGGCTTTCAACTCTTCCATCTTCGGCTGAACGCGCTTCATGTTGGCCATGGAAGCATACTGCTTGCTTGCCAGCGGGAAGAACAGAAGCTTCACGACAATGGTGGTGAGCAGGATGGCGACGCCGAAGTTGCCAAAATAACGGAAGAAGAAGTCCATCATTTTGAACATTGGCTTGGTGATGAAGTAGAACCAGCCCCAGTCGATCAGGAGGTCGAACTTCGGAATGGCATACTGCGACTCGTAACGGTCAACCAGCGGCACTTCCTTGGCGCCGGCGAAAACGAGGCTCTTCATTTCGATCGACTGGCCGGGCTCGATCGTCAGAGTGTCGGCCTTGAAGTCAGCCTGGTAACGCGGCTGGCCGTCGGTGAAATGCGAATAACGCGCTTCGAACGGCGTCGTCTGCGGCGGAACGATCGCTGCCGCCCAGTACTTGTCGGTGATGCCGAGCCAGCCGCCAGTTGCCTTGGCAACCGTAACAGGCGCTTCTTCGACGTCCTTGTATTTTTCTTCCGTCAGGCTGCCGTCGGCGCCGGAGACGCCGAGAAAGCCTTCGTGAATAACGAACACCGACGGCGTCGCAGGCTTGTTGTTGCGTGTAACGCGGCCATAGGTGGCAAAGGAAACAGCTTCCTGGCCCGGGTTCTCGACCTTGTCGGCGACCGTGATCATGTAATGCTCATCGATCGAGATGGTGCGCGAGAACAAAACGCCCTTGTCGTTTGTGTAGGTCAGGGTAACAGGCGTGGTTTCGGTCAGCTTGTCGCCGCTGGAAAGCGTCCAGACCGTCGCCGGTCCAGGCACCGAGCCAATCGCCGTACCGGCGATATAGCCGAGCTCGGCGAAGTAACCGTCCCTGGAGTCGGATGGGGAGAAGAGTGTGATGATCGGGCTCGAGTCATCTACGGTCTCATGGTATTCCTTGAGCCGGATGTCGTCGAAGCGTGCGCCCGTCAGGTTGATCGAGCCGGAAACAGCATTGGTGTCGATCGTGATGCGCTGGTTCTTGGCAAGAGATTCTTCGCGGGTCGCGGTTGCAGCCGGCTGAGCGGCGGAACCAGGCAGAGTACCCTGGGCAGGTGAGGTCTGCGTACCGGTCTGCTGTGCACTTTGCTGCGTTGTCTGCTGCTGCGCCTGGCGAGCCTCTTCGGCGCGGCGCTGCTGCTCAATGCGTGGGTTCATGTAAAGGAATTGCCAGGCAAGGACGATGACAACCGAAAGGGCTATCGCGATGAAGTAATTGCGGTTCTTTTCCATCATTCTTTCCTGGAGCGGGTCTCCTGGGACCGTTTCGGTTTCGCCGTTCCTTCAATCCGCTCGATCAGGAGCGACTGGAGTTTCGGGAAGGTTACATCAAGAACATCCCGGCGGGCGACAATCACATAATCATGGCCGGGCTTCATTGCGAATCCGGCAGAAAGCCTCACGGCCTCTTTCAGGCGGCGGCGCATGCGATTTCGCTCGACCGCGTTTCCCTGCCTTTTCGTTACGGTAAAGCCGACGCGTGGGTCGGTCTCCGGGGATTGGCGATTGAGCACTTCCATGAGGAAGATACCGCCGCGCCTTTTTTCTCCCGCCTGAACGGCAAGGAAATCCGACCGGTTTTTCAACCGGTCGGGTCTCTTTTTACTTTGCGTCATGTGCCCGCGACTTTCATCGGGCCACAGGGCGGCAATTAAGCCGACAGACGCGCGCGGCCACGCGCACGGCGGGCTGCGAGAACTTTACGGCCGCCAGCAGTTGCCATGCGGGCGCGGAAGCCGTGACGGCGCTTGCGAACAAGCTTGGACGGTTGGTAGGTACGCTTCGACATTTATTTAATACCGCGGTGTGCGGCCCTTCTTGAATTTGCACTATTTGCAAGAGCGTTTCGTTTTTTGCACGGCTGATCCCGCCTGGGCGAGCTTTCAAAGGCCGAGCGTGCGCGGCTTATAAGGGCATAGGGCAAGCAAAGTCAATCACCGAAGGGGTTTTGGCGGATCACCTCTTCGGGAAAATGCGATTCCTGTCGTTCATCTATGAACCGTCCCCGGCAAGAGATTCGGGCACTGGAGGAAAGATAAAATTCGAAATTCTTTCTTAACGCTGCATTGATAGATCTTGTAGCGAGAAAGGTTATGCCAGCTTCCTATTTTCTGAGCGGCTGGCATTTTCGCTGAGGGGGAATGATTTTGAGAATTCGTGGTCGTATCAATCTTCTTGTCGGGCTCATGAGCCTGGTCGCCTGCACGATTGGCGGGCTTTCCATCTATGCGGTCAGTGAATTCCGGGTCAGGACGGCAGAATTCGAAAGTGCTGCGGAACGCGCCTACAAGGGTGAATCCCTCAATCGTCTGGTGACCGCCGTCGTCATGGAAGCGCGCGGTATCTATGCGGCGCCCGATGCTGCAACCGCGGCCCCTTTCGCGGAAGGCATCGTCAAGAACCTCGATGCCATGGAAAATCTCATCGCAGCCTGGACCCCGCTCGTTCCGGCGCAGCAAAAAGCGGCATTTGACAATCTTGTCAGCCGTTTCAAGGAATTTAAGGCGTTCCGTCTGGAGACTGCGCGTCTTAGCAAGGAGGTTGGCCCTCAGGCCGCAAACCAGCAGGGCAACAACGACGCGAACCGCGCTAACCGCAAGGCCTATCAGGCGGAAATCGATGCTGTCGTGAAAAGCGACATCGCCGAACTCGGCGTCATTGAAAAAGGAATGGTGAGCTTCGGGACCATGATGTTCTGGGCCGTCGCCATCGTAACGTTCATCGGTATTCTGATCGGTGCGGCTTTCGGTCTTTACATTGGCACGCGGCAGCTTAGCCAGCCCATACGCAAGGTCTCGGACGTCATGAGTGCGGTAGCGGATGGCGACCTGGACGCTGACGTGCCTTACCTTGGTCGCAAGGACGAAATCGGCGAGATGGCCGCTGCCGTTGAAGTTTTCAAGCAGAACGGTCGCGCAATGCGTGACATGAATGCCCAGGAAGCGGCCATGCGGGCGAAAAGCGATGATCTGCAGGCCGGGATGGCGGTGGTCGTTGACGCCGCTGCTCAGGGCGATTTCCGTCGTCGGATTGAAAAGGATTACGGTGACGAAAACCTCAACCGTTTTGCACAGAACATCAATGCTCTACTCGTCGGTGTCGATAACGGCGTGTCCGAAGTCAGCCGCGTTATCGAAAGCCTTGCCCAGGGCGATCTGACGCGCTCGATGGAAGGCGATTTCCGCGGCGTTTTCGCCGGGCTGCAGTCAAACGTCAATCAGACGCTTCTGAAGCTGCGCGAAACCATGGGTGAGGTGCGCAGCAGCACCGAGGGTATCAGCGGCAACGCCAACGAACTTCGCTCTGCCGCAGACGATCTGTCGAAAAGAACCGAGCAGCAGGCCGCAGCCCTTGAGGAAACTTCTGCCGCGCTCGACGAGATCACCGCTGTTGTTCGCAATTCCACCGACCGTGCGCAGGAAGCCAGCCAGATGGTTTCCGAGGCAAAGGAAAAGACCGAGGAATCCTCCAAGGTCGTCGGCGATGCGGTTTCAGCGATGGATCGTATCGAGCAGGCTTCACGGGAGATCAGCCAGATCATCAATGTTATCGACGAGATCGCTTTCCAGACGAACCTTCTGGCGTTGAACGCCGGTGTGGAAGCCGCGCGTGCCGGTGAAGCCGGCAAGGGCTTTGCCGTCGTCGCTCAGGAGGTGCGTGAGCTTGCCCAGCGTTCTGCAACCGCTGCGAAGGATATCAAGGCGCTGATCACCAAATCCGGTGAGGAGGTTGGCCGTGGTGTCTCGCTGGTTCAAAAGACCGGCAATGCGCTGAGCGAAATCGAAACCCGTGTTCTCGCGATCAACGAGCACATCCATTCCATCGCGACAGCGGCCAGAGAGCAGTCCACGGGCTTGCAGGAAGTCAGTACCGCCATCAACCAGATGGATCAGGTCACACAGCGCAATGCCGCCATGGTTGAAGAGACGTCTGCAGCAACGCACAAGCTGAGCAGTGAGGCGGGCCATCTGGTAAGCCTCGTGGCGCGCTTCAAGCTGGGTGGCGAAGACGGTCAGGCTCATCTCCGCTTCAAACCTCAGTCACGCCCGGTTGCCGTGTCGGAGCGCTCAGCACCGGTGCCCTCGCCGGCGCGCAGGCTGGTCAGCAGTGTCGGTCGCGCAATGAATGGTCAGGCGGTTGCACAGGTGGATGGCGACTGGCAGGAATTCTGAGCAGAGCGCAACCGTTGCATCTCGTTGGAGCGCCGCCTTTTCGGGCGGCGCTTTTTTGCTGGCCCACGGCTTTGCCGACGCATTGGAAAAATGTTCGTTTGCTCCTATGATTGTATCCGCATTTGAATGAGCCGTTCCAAGAAACCGACGGCGGATACAGGACTGGCCCGGTTGTTTTCAAAAGGCGTAGACAGTTTGAAAGGTGAGGAGAGCGAGCCCGGCCCGGGTATAACGGGACTGACGGCGGGTCTTTCCGGTCGCCTGCTCTTGTTGACCGTGATCTTTGTCATGATTGCCGAAGTGCTGATCTTCGTGCCATCTGTCGCCAACATGCGCCTGTCCTGGCTGCGTGACCGGCTGAACACGGCCGCCGCCGCCGGCGCCGTGATTGATGGCTTGCAGGCGGAACTGCCGCAAAGCGTTCAGAACGACACCTTGATGGCGACAGGTGCCAAGCTCATCGCTCTGCGCAAGGATGGCACGTCGAGGCTCTTGGCTGCGGCTGAAACGCCCCCTGGTGTGGATGAGCAGTACGATCTTTCCGATGTCTCGCAGTTGACGGCCGTGCGGGACGCTTTCTCCACGCTGCTCTTCGGCGGCAACAGGGTAATCCGGGTTTTTGATGTCGTCGGAGACAGTGACACCATTATCGAACTGGTGATTGGTGAGTACAAGCTGCGGGCGGCGATGCTCGCTTATGCGCGCAACGTTTTCCTGATCTCGATCGTGCTGTCGTTGATAACGGCGGTGCTGATCTTCGTCTCCATAAACCGGATCATGATACGCCCCATCCGCCGCCTCACGCTCGGTATGCAGCGCTTCTCGGAAGACCCGGAAAACCCGGCCGGAATATTCGTGCCCGAGGACGGAAACGACGAATTGTCGGTTGCGGGTCGCCATCTCGCAGACATGCAGACACAGTTGCACAAGACCCTGCGGCAGCAGAAGAACCTTGCCGATCTGGGGCTCGCCGTCTCGAAGATCAATCACGACATGCGCAATATCCTGTCCTCTGCCCAGTTGATGTCTGACCGGCTTGTGGACGCGAAAGACCCGATTGTCCGAAGCTTCGCGCCGAAGCTGTTGCGGACCATCGACCGTGCCGTGGCCTATACGGGGGAGGTCCTTGCCTATGGTCAGGCGACGGAGGCCGCACCACGGCGCAGAATGAACAATCTCAGCGTGCTGGTGCAGGATGTTCGAGACATCCTGGCGATCGACCCTGAAAGCGGGATTGAGTTCGAGGATGATGTTCCCACGGATCTGATGGTGGATGCGGATGCGGAGCAGCTTTTCCGCGTCGTGCACAATCTCTGTCGAAATGCCGTTCAGGCCCTGCAGTCGGAGCCGTCGCTTGCGGCCTCGGCGCGGCTTTCCATCTCTGCACGCAAGACCGGGGGTGTCGTCAGCATCGTGATCGATGACAACGGCCCAGGGATGCCGCAGAAGGCGAGAGAGAACCTCTTTTCGGCGTTCCGGGGGTCGGCGCGTTCCGGGGGTACGGGACTTGGTCTCGTCATTGCCCGTGAATTGGTCCTTGCCCACGGCGGCACGATTGCGCTTGTCGAAAAACCTGGCTCTGGAACCCAGTTCCGTATCGAAATTGCGGATCGCCCTGCTTCGGTTCAGACCGCTAAAAGCGCCTGAGAATGCGGGACTTTGCCCAGTTCAAATGGGGCTTTTGGCCGTGCCAAAAATAGCGTCGTGAACCCTTCAAAAATTCCCGGAAAAGAAAAATCATTTAAAATCAAATAGATGGAATTATTGATACAGGAAAATGACAATTTCTCAGCAAAATCGCTTGCATTCGGAATGAGGACGTTTTAGAGGATCGCCACGCCACCGGAAACGACCGGAACGGCACGCACCCGTAGCTCAGCTGGATAGAGCACCAGACTACGAATCTGGGGGTCAGGAGTTCGAATCTCTTCGGGTGCGCCATTTCTCTTTCTCTTGAAAACGACTTGTTTGGCTCGCTGACACGCAGCTTGAGACCAGGAAGTTTCTTTGAGAGAAATCTCCTCCTGAATCTAATACACCGATTTACGAAATTCCCTTGGTGCGGTTCTGTGCCGATTTTTCGTTGCCCGAATCGCTCTCTCCCACGGCAAGCTGCAGAGGCAAAATGCTTCCTTGAACCTGTCGCATTCGTGCGCCAGTCGCAACAGGGGAATATGCCTTGCAATATTCTTCGTGCATGGCTTGATCTATGTCAGTTTCCACGCCGCAAGACCGCGCGACAATCATCACGGTGTCGGAGAGCCGTCATCGTGAACGCATATCAGGGAGAAGAGCATGCTCGAGGAGCGCATCCGCAACGCGTCGTTGTTGAAAAGGATTGTCACGGCTGATGAGGCCGCAAGCCTTATCAAGGATGGCATGACTGTCGGCATGAGCGGATTTACCCGTGCGGGTGAGGCGAAGGCCGTACCGCTGGCGCTTGCTGAGCGTGCCAAGACCCACCCGATGCAAATCACCCTGATGACAGGCGCCTCGCTTGGCAACGACCTCGACAAGACCATGGTCGAGGCGGGCATGCTGGCGCGTCGCATGCCCTTCCAGTCTGATCCGGCTCTGCGCAAGGCAATCAACGAGGGCAAGGTGATGTTCATCGACCAGCACCTTTCCGAGACAGTCGAGCAGCTTCGTGGGGGGCAGATCCATGGTGTCGATATCGCTATCGTCGAGGCGGTGGCGATCACCTCGGATGGCGGCATCGTGCCGACCACATCGGTCGGCAATTCGGCAAGCTTTGCCATCCTCGCTGACAAGGTAATCGTCGAAATCAATCTTTCGCAACCGGCCGTCCTTGAAGGACTGCACGACATTTTCATTCCGGCCAAGCGACCGACCCGCATGCCCATTCCGGTCGTCGCCCCTGATAGCCGCGTCGGCCTGCCATTCATTCCGGTGCCGCCGGAAAAGATTGCGGCGATCGTCCTGAGTGACAAGTCGGACAGTTTTTCGACCGTGCTGCCGCCGGACGCCGAAACAAAGGCGATTGCCGGCCACCTGAGCGATTTTCTGCTGAACGAAGTCGAGCAGGGGCGTATGGGCTATGAACTTCAGCCCTTGCAGGCAGGTATCGGCACAATCGCCAACGCCGTGTTGCACGGTTTCATCGATACGCCGTTTCACGATCTCAAGATGTATTCCGAGGTTCTGCAGGATTCGACCTTCGAACTTTTCGATGCCGGAAAGCTGGTTTTTGCGTCTGGCTCATCGATCACGCTGTCGTCCGAAATGAACGACCGCGTCATGCCGCGACTGGGTGATTACAAGAACCGGCTGATTTTGCGCCCGCAGGAGGTCAGCAACCATCCGGAAGTCATTCGGCGACTTGGCATCATCGGTATCAACACGGCGCTTGAATTCGACATCTACGGCAACGTGAACTCCACCCATGTCGGTGGAACGCACATGATGAACGGCATTGGCGGTTCGGGTGATTTCGCACGCAACGCCTACATGTCGATCTTCGTGACAAAATCGATTGCCAAGGGCGGTGCGATCTCCAGTGTCGTTCCTATGGTCAGCCATGTCGATCATACCGAGCATGACGTTGATATTCTGGTGACAGAGATGGGGCTTGCAGATCTTCGCGGGTTGGCTCCACGCGAGCGTGCGCCGGTTATTATCGCAAACTGTGTGCACCCGGATTACCGCGACGCACTCATGGATTATTACGAACGCGCAGCGGCACGTGGCGGACACACGCCACATCTCCTTGAGGAAGCATTTTCATGGCATGTGGCGTTGCGTGAGCATGGAACGATGTTGCCCAAAGGTTGAGACGATTGGGTCTCTTTGGACACACCGGACAGGAAATGCACCCGGGCACGGTCCCCGGTTGCTAGCCTAAATGGTCAGCCTTGGGTAGAAATCCTGAACGCTTGGCCGTTTTCCGGCTGCTTGTTGGTTGTGGGAGAATGACCTGATGCCCTTTCGCTTCGTGGCCATGATCGCCATCGTTGCTTTGCTTGCCGGGTGCGGCGGGCGGCCCATTGGAGTAATGACGCCAACAGGAACGACTGTGGCAGGCACGACTCCGGTCAACCTTCTAGTCGCGACGACACGCGCGCCATCGGATGATGCGGCCATTCTCTTCGGCGGCGAACGCGGTACTGGCCTGAAGGTTGATGCCGTTACCGTGTCGATCCCGCCTGATGCCAATCGCAAGGTGGGCCAGGTGCAGTGGCCGAAAAAGCTGCCGCCCGATCCGCTGAAGGATTTCACGACAGTCGCGGTCGAACCGATCCCGTCGGAAGCGGCCACGAGAAGCTGGATCGGCCGACATATCCAGAAGGATCGGCGGGTTCTTGTCTTCGTTCACGGCTTCAACAACCGGTACGAGGAATCCGTTTATCGCTTTGCACAGATCGTGCATGATTCCGGTACGGACGTCGTTCCCGTGGTCTTCACCTGGCCGTCTCGCGCCAGCATTTTCGACTACAACTACGACAAGGAAAGCACCAACTATTCGCGGGATGCTCTGGAAGAGATGCTGACGCGTCTGGCGAAAGACAAATCCATCAGCGAAGTCACCGTCATGGCGCATTCCATGGGGACTTGGCTCGCCGTGGAAGCATTGCGCCAGATGGCAATCCGCAATGGCCGCGTCGATCCGAAAATCAGCAATGTCATTCTGGCTGCGCCTGACCTTGATGTGGATGTTTTCAGCCGGCAGTTCGCAAGTCTTGGCAAGACGCCGCCCAAGTTCACGCTGTTCGTCTCGCAGGATGACCGGGCACTCAGCCTGTCGCGTCGCATCTCCGGCAATGTTGATCGTCTGGGGCAGATCGATCCGTCCGTTGAGCCCTATCGCAGCGAACTGGAAAAAGCAGGCATCACCGTTCTGGATTTGACCAAGCTTCAATCCGGCGATCGCTTGAATCATGGAAAATTCGCCGAAAGCCCGGAGGTCGTGCGGTTGATCGGTGATCGCCTGATCGCCGGACAGACTGTGACGGATTCGGATGTTGGTTTGGGCGAAGCCTTGGGCGCTGTCAGTATCGGCGCTGCACAAACGGTCGGAACGGCTGCCAGCGTTGTGGTCAGTGCTCCGATCGCCGTCTTTGACCCGCGTACACGCGAGAATTACGGTCGCCAGGTGGAACGGCTTGGCCGGTCGGTTGAAAACACCGTTGGCTCCGTGGGCGATACGGCCGGCGCTGTGGTGGATGAGGACGCACTTCGCGCCTCCGGCCTCAACTGCAATGCGGCCGCCAATCGCAACCGGGCCGAATGCCGTAACCGCTGATATCTTTGTGTACAGTTTGTATTTTTGTGGATATGGTCCGGTTCAGACGTAAACTTCCGGAGTAAGTCCCATGCGTTGGAAACGCACCCTCCAGCTTCTCGATGTTCATTGCGAAGGCGAAATCGGCCGTGTCGTGACGGGCGGCGCACCGAAAATTCCCGGTAATACGGTTGCCGAGCAGCTTGACTGGATGAACACTGATCCCAAAGGGCATGCGCTTCGTCGCTTTCTCACTCTGGAGCCTCGTGGTACGCCGATGGGCTCGGTCAATCTGTTGTTGCCGCCGAAGCATCCTGATGCGCACGCTGCGTTTGTCATCCTTCAGCCGGATCAGGCCCATGCGAGCTCAGGCTCGAACTCCATCTGCGCCACCACGGCCTTGCTGGAAAGCGGCATGGTAGAGATGCAGGAGCCGGAAACCGTCGTCATGCTGGAAACAGCGGCCGGTCTGGTCAAAGCAACTGCCACCTGCCGTGATGGGCGCTGCGAGAAGGTGAAGCTCACCATGGTGCCATCCTTCGTGCACGAACTTGATGTCAGCATCGACACGCCCGAATGGGGCAAGGTAACAATGGACATCTCCTACGGTGGCATCTTCTACGCGCTGGTTGACGTCCGCCAGATCGGCCTGACGATCGACAAGGCCAATGCCGCGAAACTGGTTGCGGCCGGCATGACGCTGAAGGACATCGTCAATCGCGAAGTGAAGGTCGTTCATCCGGAAATTCCGGCGATCTCTGGTGTTGCTTATGTGATGTTCCGCGATGTCGATCACGACGGATCGATCCGCACCTGCACGACGATGTGGCCGGGACGCGCAGACCGTTCTCCCTGCGGCACGGGTAACTCCGCCAATCTTGCGACGCTTTATGCGCGCGGCAAGGTCAAGGTCGGAGATGAATACAAATCGCGCTCCATCATCGGTTCGGAATTCGACGTCGGGCTTTCCGCCGTCACCGAGGTAGCGGGTCGCCCCGCCGTTATCCCGACCATTGCCGGTCGCGGTTTCACCTTCGGGCTACATCAGGTCGGTCTCGATCCATTCGACCCGCTGGCGGATGGGTTTGCCATGACCGATGTCTGGGGGCCGCAGGCCGGCGGCATCTGACGCCTCCGAAAAAAATGCCGTCAACAGCCGCCGATTTGTTTCAGCGGCTGTTTTCTTTTGATGAAAGATGCTAAGCGGGCCGGACTCCAGAAAGCTGTCGGTCTTGTTTTACGCATGTCGTGATCGCAAAACCGCAGCATATTTTGCGCGACATGCTTTAGAGGTTCCCACGATGAAGTCGATCACCCTTCGCCGCCCCGATGACTGGCATCTGCATTTGCGCGATGGCGCCGTTCTGGAAGGTGTGATTGCCGATACAAGTCGCCATTTTGCGCGCGCCATCATCATGCCGAACCTTGTTCCTCCGGTCGTAACGACGGCGGATGCTCGCGCCTATCGTGAGCGGATCGTCAAGGCCATTCCGGCTGGTGACCGTTTCGAGCCGTTGATGACACTTTACCTGACCGAAGACACAAATGCTGACGACGTCGAGGAAGGCAAGAAAAGCGGTCTGATCCATGCCGTCAAACTTTACCCGGCTGGTGCCACCACGAACTCGCATGGCGGTGTCAGGGACCTGAACAAGGTCGCGCCGGTGCTGGAGCGTATGGCGAAAATTGGTCTGCCGCTGTGCGTGCATGGCGAAGTCACGACGCCGGAAGTCGATATCTTTGACCGCGAGAAAGCCTTTATCGACACCGTTCTGGAACCGCTTCGTCAGCGCCTGCCGGAACTGAAAGTGACGATGGAGCATGTCACGACCAAGGATGGCGTAGATTACATCAAGTCCTCCAAGGCAAATCTCGCTGGTTCCATCACCACGCACCACTTGATCATCAACCGTAACGCCATTCTGGTTGGCGGTATCAAGCCGCATTATTATTGCCTGCCTGTTGCCAAGCGTGAGGAACATCGTCTGGCGTTGCGCGCCGCCGCCATTTCCGGCGATGCGCGCTTCTTCCTCGGCACGGACTCCGCCCCGCATGTCGATCCGCTGAAGGAGTGCGCCTGTGGTTGCGCCGGTATCTATACATCGATCAATACGATGAGCTGCCTTGCTCACGTTTTCGAGCAGGAAAACGCTCTCGAGAAGCTGGAAGCCTTCACCTCGCTGAACGGCCCTGCATGGTACGGCCTGTCGCCAAACGAAGACACCATCACCCTGGTCAAACGGGAGGAGCAGGTCAGCTTCCCCGACAAGATCGAGACCGGCGCCGGACTGGTAACGGTCTTCGATCCGATGTTCCCGCTTCACTGGGACGTCCAATAAATCCTTCAATTGCTGCCGGATTCTCCGGCAGTTTTTATATGCACTGATGACGAAAAGAGGAAAACGCCGATGTCCCAGTTCACATTTACCGATCGCGCCGTGGTGGCGGAGCTTGTCGCAAAGATGCTGTGGGAGATAAAGGCGGTTCATTTCAATTCGGAAAGCCCCTACACCTTCGCATCGGGCATGAAGAGCCCTGTCTACATCGACATGCGCAAGCTGATTTCCTATCCGCGTATCCGTTCTGCGGTGATGGACTTCGCGGCGGCGAAGATCGTGGCCGATGCGGGCTTCGAGAAATTCGATTGCGTGGCCGGTGGTGAAACGGCGGGCATTCCTTTTGCCGCCTTCCTTGCCGAGCGCCTCGGTCTGCCGATGATCTACTGCCGCAAGAAACCGAAGGGCCACGGCCGTAACGCGCAGATCGAAGGCCATATGCCCGAAGGTGCACGCGTTCTCGTTATTGAGGATCTGACGACAGCCGGCGGTTCGATGTTCACCTTCATCGACGCCATTCGTGCAGCCGGTGGCATCGTCGACCACGGCATCGCGCTGTTTTACTACGGCATCTTCAGGGAAGCCGAGGCGCGCTTTGCCAATGGCAATGTGGCGCTGCACTACCTCAGCACCTGGCGCGATGTTCTTGCTGTGGCGCGCAAGGAAAAACTGTTCGATGACAAGACCTTGTCCGAAGTCGAGGCCTTCCTAGACAATCCGCTGCCGTGGTCGGCAAAGCATGGTGGCGTCAGCGAATTGCCGCAATCGTAATTTGGGATGGCGTGTGGCTGGCCTTTTCGCCAGCCATCGTCTAAATCGATTTAAGTCCATTTGATTTATGGTTTGAGGAGGACCGTGATGATCCTGTGTTGTGGTGAAGCCCTTATCGACATGCTGCCTCGGCAGACAACGTTGGGAGAGGCGAGTTTTGCCCCTTACGCAGGTGGTGCGGTCTTCAATACGGCGATTGCGCTCGGTCGCCTCGGTGTGCCCTCGGCTTTTTTCTCGGGCATTGCCGATGACATGATGGGTGAAATTCTGAAGGATACCCTGAAGGCCAGCAACGTTGACTTCAGCCTGTGCGCCTTCTCCAACCGCCCGTCGACGATCGCCTTCGTCAAGCTGGTGGATGGGCACGCGACCTACGCTTTTTATGACGAAGGTACCGCCGGACGTATGTTGTCGGAAGATGATTTACCGGCACTTGGAGCAGATTGCGAGGCCATGCATTTCGGTGCCATCAGCCTCATTCCCGAGCCATGCGGCAGCACCTATGAGGCGCTGTTGGTGCGCGAGCATGAAAAGCGTGTCATCTCGCTTGATCCCAATATTCGCCCCGGCTTTATCAAGGACAAGCAGAAACATCTCGAGCGCATCAGCCGCATGGCGGCGATGTCCGACATCGTGAAGTTCTCCGACGAGGATCTGGCCTGGTTCGGGCTGGAGGGTGATGAAGATACGCTTGCCCGCCATTGGCTGCTTCATGGCGCAAAACTGGTTGTTGTCACCCGTGGCGCCAAAGGTGCGGTCGGTTATACATCGAACCTGAAGGTTGAAGTCGCATCCGAACGCGTTGAGGTCGTCGATACCGTTGGTGCGGGTGATACATTCGATGCCGGCATTCTCGCTTCGCTGAAAATTCAGGGTCTGCTGACAAAGGCGCAAGTCTCCGTACTGACGGAAGAGCAGATCCGCAAGGCGCTCGCCCTTGGCGCCAAGGCTGCTGCGGTAACGGTTTCGCGCGCCGGTGCAAATCCGCCATGGGCGCATGAGATCGGGCTCTAATCCATAGCACAATCTCTGAATCAGCGTGTCCGCGATCGGCTCGCTGCGTCGTAGTTGTTGTTCCGCGACAGATCGATTCAACCAAGACCTTGAATGAGAAAAGCCGGAAGTTTCCTTCCGGCTTTTGCATATGATCGTGTCAGTGTTTTTTTACTTCGCCAAACCTGCCAGCGTCGCGACGAGACCCTGAGTCGAGCTGTCATGGCCGGCAGCGCTTTCCTTGCCTTCGACAACGGGCAGCAGGCCGGTTGCCAGTTCCTTGCCAAGCTCAACGCCCCACTGGTCGAAGGAGTTGATGCGGAACAGGACGCCTTCCACGAACACACGGTGCTCATAGAGAGCGATGAGGCGGCCGAGCGCGAATGGCGTCAGCTTGTCATAGACGAAGGTGATCGAGGGGCGGTTGCCGGTAAAGACGCGGTGTGGCGCGATGAAGTCGGCCAGTTTGTCTTCCATTCCCTTGGACGTGAGCTGAGCCTTCGCTTCTGCCAGCGTGCGGCCCTTCATCAGTGCTTCGGACTGTGCAAGGCAATTGGCAATGAGAAGCTGGTGCTGGTGGCGCAATTCAGGCTCGAAGCCGTTTGCCGCGATCATGAATTCAGCCGGAATGACGCTCGTGCCCTGGTGGATGAGCTGGTAGAAAGCGTGCTGGCCATTGGTGCCGGGTTCACCCCAGACGACAGGGCCAGATTGACCTTCAACCGGCGTACCTTCGATGGTGACACCCTTGCCGTTGGATTCCATGTCGAGTTGCTGCAGGTAAGCCGGGAAGCGCGACAGGCGCTGATCATAAGGCAGGATCGCCCGTGTCGGATAATCGAGCACGTTGCGATGATAGAAGCCGATAAGGCCAAGCAGCATCGGCAGGTTTTCGCGGACTGGCGCTTCGCGGAAGTGCTTGTCCATGGCGTGCGCGCCATCGAGGAACTTGCCGAAGTTTTCCGGGCCAATGGCAATCATCAGTGGCAGACCGATGGCCGACCAGATCGAATAACGTCCGCCGACCCAATCCCAGAAACCGAAGACGCGGTCGCTTTCGATACCGAACGCCGAGACTTTCTCAAGGGCGGTGGAAACCGCCGCGAAATGATGCTTGACGGCGCTTTCACCGAGCTTGTCGGCGATAAACTTGCGGGCCGTTGCCGCATTCGTCATCGTCTCGATCGTCGTGAACGTCTTCGAAGCGATGATGAAAAGGGACGTTTCCGGGTCGATCAGCTTCAGCGTATCGGCAATGTGCGCACCGTCGATGTTGGAAACGAAATGCGCGCGTGGGCCATCGTGGAATGGAGCCAGTGCCAGCGTCGCCATCACTGGGCCGAGGTCGGAGCCGCCGATGCCGATATTGACGACGTCGGTGATTTTCTTGCCGGTCGAACCCTTAAGAAAGCCCGAGCGGATTGCATCGGCAAACTTGCCCATCGACGCCAGAACGCCGTTGACGTCAGACATCACGTCCTTGCCGTCGACCAGCACTGGCGTGTTCGAGCGGTTGCGCAATGCGGTATGAAGAACGGCACGGTCTTCGGTGAAGTTGATGGCCTTGCCGGTAAACATTTCTTCGCGCTTGGCTTCAACGCCGCCTTCGACTGCCAGCTTCTCAAGCAGTGCAATGATGTCGTCGTTCACGGCGCATTTCGAATAGTCCATCAGCAAGTCATCGAATTTTGCGCTGAAACGGCTGAATCGCTTGTCGTCGGCCGCAAAGGCGGCACGAAGATCGGTTGCGGCAGTGCTGCTCGCCGTTGCTTTCAGTTTTTCGATGATGGCCTGCATTTTATGCTCCTCGGCTCCGTGGAAGGATGAGGAAACTATTCTCTTTCAGTCGTCCAAATCAAGGCGACTTTGACAAAAGAAAAGAGCCGGTCTCCCGGCTCTTTCGGATCAGTTGAGATTGCGCAATTCGCGCCGCAAAATCTTCCCGACATTCGATTTGGGAAGTTCGGTGCGGAACTCGATGATCTTCGGTCTTTTGTAGTTGGTCAGGCTTTTGGCGCAGAAGGCTTTCAGGTCCGCTTCGGTCAAGGCGGGATCTTTCTTGACAACGAACAGCTTGACGATTTCTCCAGAGTGTTCGTCGGGAATGCCAATTGCGGCGCATTCCAGTACTCCCGGATGAGCCGCAGCCACTTCCTCAACCTCGTTCGGGTAAACGTTGAAGCCGGATACGAGAATCATGTCCTTCTTCCGGTCAACAATCTTGGTGTAACCGCGATCGTCCATGAAGCCCATGTCGCCGGAACGGAAAAAGCCGTCCGCGGTCATGACCTTGGCCGTCTCGTCCGGTCGCTGCCAATATCCGGCCATCACCTGCGGTCCGCGAATGCATATTTCGCCGATGTCGCCCGACGGAAGGCTGTTACCATCTTCATCACGAATATCGATTTCCGTAGAGGAGATCGGCAGGCCGATCGTGCCGCTGAATTCTGCCGCATCCAGCCGGTTGACGGTCGCAACAGGCGACGTTTCCGAAAGACCGTATCCTTCTGTGATCGGGCAGCCGATCATCGCCAGCCAGCGCTCGGCAACCGGTCTTTGCACCGCCATACCGCCGCCCAGAACGAGGATCAGCGACGAGAGATCGAGCTTGCGGAAATCCTCATTGTTCATCATGGCGTTGAACAGCGTATTGATACCGGGGAAGATATGCGGCCGGTAGTGCGACAGCTCCTTCACGAAGCCCGGAATATCGCGAGGATTGGCGATCAAGAGATTATGGCCGCCGAGAGCAATACCCATCAGCGAGTTCACGGTCAGCGCGAAAATGTGGCAAAGCGGCAATGCGCAGACGAAGTTCAAAACCTCGGGGCGGTTCTTGGTTGCGAAGGCTGCATCAAGCCACAGGCTGATCTGCATCTTGTTGGCCAGGAGATTGGCATGGGTAAGCACCGCACCCTTCGAGATGCCTGTCGTACCGCCCGTGTACTGCAGGAAGGCGATATCCTGCGGCCCCAGCGCAGCCGGCTTCAGCTTGAGGTTTTCTCCTTCATGCAGTGCAGTTTTGAATGTCACTGACGCGGGGATGGCATATGCCGGAACCAGCTTCTTGACCTTGCGCACCACAAGATTGACGAGATGCCCTTTCAGCCCCAGAAGGTCGCCCATGGCCGCAATCACCACATGTCGCACGGCGGTTCTGGGAACGGCCTGTTGTGCGACATGCGCGAAGTTTTCCAGCACGAACAGTGCCTTGGCACCGGAATCCTTCAACTGGTGCTCAAGCTCTCTTGGGGTGTAGAGCGGGTTGACGTTGACCACGATCATTCCCGCCCGCAGAATGCCGTATACGACAACAGGGTTTTGCAGGATATTCGGCATCATCACCGCGACGCGGTCGCCTTTTTCCAGTCCACGCGATTGCAGCCAGGCCGCAACAGAACGCGTCATCTGGTCGAGTTCCCGATAGGAGATCGACTTTCCCATGCTGGAAAAGGCTTTCCTGTCGGAAAACTGCGCGCAGCTTTTCTCGAGAAGGTCGACAAGCGAAGCATGGCTTGGCGCGGGAATCTCTGAAGGGACACCCGGCGGGTAAGACGCCAACCAACGTTTTGCTACGTTGGCATTTTCCTGGTGGCCCAGGGTCATTTCACTCATGCTTCTCCTCCCAGAGTCTCCGTTGCATCCGGCGTTCTTAATCAACGCCTCGGACGCATCAAACTGTTTTCATCCGCAAATGCCGGGCGATCAATCCCAATCATCGACATCAATGCGGTGCCACCGGGTTGGCCGCTCCTCCTGCTTTCCGGTGACGATGATAGACGTGTTGCGACGCATCGTCCATCAGTGAACAAAACGTATTTAACTCTAACGTAAACGTCAATATTGCTGCCAAGAATGTTGTGCGCCTTCACTGAGGCGTGTGCGGCGGCGAGATTTTGACTTTAATCCTGATTTGAGCGATCAACATAATCAGTGACGAGAAGGCAGGACTGGAAATGGCAGGCAGTGCAGCGCTTGAACTGAAGGCGGTTGGAAAAAGCTACGGCGGCACGAACGTGCTGTCCGATATCGACCTGACTGTCGAGCGCGGCGAGATCATCTGCCTCGTTGGCCGCTCTGGCTGTGGAAAATCGACGCTGCTGCGCATTGTTGCGGGCGTGGAAACACCGGAGCAGGGCGCCGTCTTTCTCAATGCTACCGAGGTTGCCGGTCCTTCCGTTTTTGTGGAGCCCGAAACGCGCAACATCGGCTTCGTGTTTCAGGACTACGCGCTTTTCCCGCATCTGACGGTCGAACAGAACGTGATGTTTGGCCTTAAATCTCTGCCGAAGGCGCAAAAGCGCCAGCGGGCAGAAGAGATGATCCATCATGTCCACCTTCAGGATCTGGCCAAACGCTACCCCCATACGCTTTCGGGAGGGGAGCAGCAGCGTGTTGCGCTGGCGCGTGCGCTTGCGCCGCAGCCCAGCCTTTTGCTGATGGATGAACCTTTTTCCAATCTGGATCGCGGTTTGCGAGACAGCGTGCGCGAAGAGACGCTTGGGCTGCTTCGCCAGTTGGGAACAACCGTAATCATGGTCACACACGATCCGGAAGAGGCTTTGTCTGCCGGCGACCGCGTCGTGTTGATGCAGCGTGGCCGGATCGTGCAGGTCGGTACGGGTTATGAAATGCACGACCATCCCGAGACCCGCTACGCGGCCGACTTCTTCTGTGCCTTCAACAAGATCGATGGCACGGTCAGCCAGGGCAAGGTTTCAACGCCACTCGGTCTTATAGGCGATGCCTCCCATTTTTCCGAGGGGCAGGCGGCCATAGCCTACGTCCGTCCCAATGCGATTTCGATCCTTGAGGACCATGACGTCAAGGACGGTATTGCAGGTGAGATATCGAGCCGCGTCTTCCTTGGCGAAATCGAGCAGCTCGGAATTGCCGTGCCCGGTCTGGCGCATGATCTTCGCGTCAGGACGATGCGACGCACGCCCGCCAAAACAACGGCGGTCCGTTTCGGTATCGATCCGTCGGGCGTGCTGATATTCACCACAGGTTGAATAGAGAGTTTTTGTCTCGCCTGTTGGGCTTATTTTCAACTTTTGGTGATCGTGACGGCTGCCTGAACGTCCAGATAAAACTTGATTTGATACATCAGGTATGATGTCTGCTGCCCATCTTGTGTGACGTTTAAGAGGGAGTAGACGATACCATGACAAAGCTTTCCAACATTGCCCTGCTAGCAAGCACGGCTGCTTTTGCTGCCGGTACAGCCGCTGCGGCCGAATTGAACATCTACACAACCCGCGAACCCGGCCTTGTCCAGCCGCTTCTCGATTCCTTTACGGCATCGAGCGGTATCAAGGTCAACACCGTGTTTTTGAAGGACGGTCTTGCAGAGCGCGTGTTGAGCGAAGGAGCGAGTTCGCCAGCAGATATTCTCATGGCAGTTGATGCCGGCAATCTTGTCGACCTGGCTGAAAAGGGCGTAACGCAGCCGGTGGAATCCGAGGTTCTGACCAAGGCAATTCCGGCGGAGCTTCGCGATGGAAAAGGCAACTGGTTTGCCTTGTCGATGCGCGCACGCGTTCTCTATGCGGCTAAGGACGTCGACTTGACCTCGTTCAACTACGAGGATCTGGCGGACTCCAAATGGAAGGGCAAGGTCTGCATCCGCTCTGGCCAGCACCCATACAACACCGCGCTTTTTGCAGATTACATTGCCCACCACGGTGCTGAAGAGACCGAAAAGTGGCTTGCAGGTGTAAAGGACAATCTGGCGCGCAAGGCTGGCGGCGGTGATCGCGACGTTGCCAAGGATATTCTTGGTGGCATTTGCGATATTGGTATCGCCAATTCATACTATGTCGGCCTGATGCGCTCCGGCAAGGGCGGTGAGGAACAGGTCAAGTGGGGCGATGCGATCAAGGTAGTTCTGCCGACCTTTAAGGACGGCGGTACGCAGGTCAACATCAGCGGCGCAGCCGTCGCCAAGAATGCACCGAACAAAGCCGAAGCCGTCAAGCTACTGGAGTATCTCGTTTCGGATGAAGCCCAGAAGATCTACGCCGAAGCCAACTATGAATATCCGGTCAAGCAGGGTGCTGCTCTGAACGAGATCATTGCGTCTTTCGGTACCTTGAAGATCGATAACAAGCCGCTGACGGAAATCGTCTCCCATCGCAAGCAGGCGAGCGAGTTGGTCGACAAGGTTGGCTTCGACAACTAAACGTCGAATTCACAATGAAAAGAGGGCGCTCGCTGATGCGGGCGCCTTTGCCTGTTTGTAGAAAAGCGCATGATCTCAGACACCATTCAGCGACCAGTAGCGCGCACCGGGACAAGGTTTCGCTCCTCGTTCTGGTGGCTCTGCCTGTCGTTGCTTGCCGCGATTGCCTCGATGGTTCCGGTGCTGGCGCTGGTTTCGCAGGCCATTCAGGGCTCTGAGGGGCTCTGGGCACATTTGCGATCGACCGTTCTGATGACGGCGCTGCCGGAAACGGTCGTTCTCTTGGCGGGTGTCGGCCTGTTGGCGGGGGTGGTCGGAACCTGTTCCGCCTGGCTTGTCACCGCTTATGACTTTCCAGGGCGAAAAATGTTGGAATGGGCGTTGCTGTTGCCGCTTGCCATGCCGACCTACATCGTCGCCTATGCCTATCTGGATATTCTCCACCCGATTGGCCCCGTGCAGGGTGCTGTCAGGTGGCTGCTTGGATACTCCAGCCCACGGGAATTCCGCCTGCCGGATATACGCTCCATGGCAGGCTGCATCATTCTTCTCGGTTTTGTTCTCTTCCCCTACATCTACATTCCTGTCCGGGCCATGTTTCTGACGCAGGCCGGCAATCTTCTTGAAGCGGCCCGCATGCTTGGCGTCTCGCGCCATGCCGCATTCATGAAGGTTGCAATTCCCTTGGCGCGACCGGCCATCGCCGTCGGGGTCAGTCTCGCCCTGATGGAGGCGTTGAATGATATTGGCGCTTCGGAGTTTCTCGGCGTGCGCACGCTGACAGTCTCCGTCTACACCACCTGGATCACCAAATCCGATCTGCCGGGTGCCGCGCAAATTGCGCTGTTCATGTTGTTTATCGTTGTCGGCCTGGTGGCATTGGAGCGGTGCGCTCGGCGCAAGCAGCGATATGCTTCCTCAGCGCAGAAAAACAGAGAACTGGAATCGGTCAGGCTTTACGGCCTGAAGGCCCTGGCAGCGTTTGGCCTCGGTATGCTGCCCGTCGTCATCGGCTTTATTGCACCCGCCACCTATCTCGTGGTTGAGGCCTGGAAGCGTTTTCAGTTCAATGGTCTTTCGGCGCGCTTTGCCAGTGAAGCGCTCAACACCATCGTTTTTGCTGGTATCGCAACTCTGATGACGGTTTTCTTCGGACTTGTCGTGGCCTATGCCATGCGGCTTGCTCCTGGTCGAGCTTCGCTCTGGTCGTTTCGGTTTTCAACGGTAGGATACGCAGCGCCGGGAACGGTAATTGCAATTGGTGTGCTGATTGCACTGGGCGGCTTCGACCGTTTTCTCGATGCAAGCATGAAAGAGATTTTTGGTATTTCCACCGGTCTGCTGATGATCGGCAGTGGTGCAGCCCTGATTTACGCCTATACGGCGCGCTTTCTGACCATCGCGGCGGGCGGTATTGATGCAGGATTGAGCCGCATTCCCCTGTCCTTCGACCATGCATCTCGCACCCTTGGACGCTCGGCTACTCAGACCTTTCGACAGATTCATCTGCCGCTATCCAGAGCATCTCTGGCTGCCGCAGGCCTTCTGGTCTTTGTGGATTGCGTCAAGGAATTGCCCGCAACCCTGCTGTTGCGACCGCTGAACTTCGAAACCTTTGCTACCCATCTTTACGGGGAAGCTGCACGCGGCACCTATGAGGAAGCATCGATTGCGGCCTTGGCAATCGTCTGTATCGGGATTCTCCCTGTCATGTTGCTCGCAAGGGTGGGCCGGCGCAGAGCGTAAGGTTGCGTCGCCTTGCGATCGTGTTTTGCGGCGCAAGAGGCCAAGAAGCTTCAAATCCTGCCAGAAATGAACAAGCGTTCCGCCTTATTCCTGATGTAAATACTCATCTTAATGAGGTGTTGCGGCTTGTCGAAATTGTGACTGCCGCCGGTATGTTTGGGGCATGTCTTGAAAAATTTGAACGTGGCGTTTTTGAGCCGCCTGGCAACAGGCTCGGCAATCGCAATTTGCATGCTGCCTCTGTCGGCGAATGCGCAGGACACAACTGTTCTGCAGCAGATTACCGTTGAGGGGCAGGGAACGCAAAACGCCACGGGCCCGGTTAGAGGTTATGTTGCGAAAAAAACCGCGACTGGTTCCAAAACCGATACGGACACGAAGGACATACCGCAGTCTGTCTCGGTTGTCGGACGCGAGGAAATGGACAATCGCGGCGTCGTCACCAAGGTCGACGAGGTGCTACGCTACACGCCTGGCGTCACGGCCGAGCCGTTCGGTACCGATCCCGATACGGACTGGTTCTATATCCGCGGTTTTCAGGCAACTCAGACTGGCGTCTTCCTGGATGGCCTGAACCTGTTCAGCTACGGTTTCGGCGGCTTCCAGATGGATGCATATGGCCTGGAACGTGTCGAGGTTCTGAAGGGACCGGCTTCTGTCCTTTATGGCGGCGCGAACCCTGGCGGTATCGTGCAGATGGTCAGCAAGCGTCCGCAGGACGAACCGATCCGCGAAACGGAAATCGGCATCAACAATTTCGGCAATGCCTTCTTTGGGTTCGATCTTGGCGACAAGGTCGATGAGCAGGGTGTGTGGAAATACCGTGTGACCGGCAAAGTCTCCGGCGGCGACAACTACACCAACTATTCTGAAGATCTGCGCGGTTTCATCATGCCGCAGGTGACCTTCGAACCCGATGCGCAAACCAGCGCGACAGTCTATGGATATTTCTCGGCGCTCGATCAGACCCATGTTGGTAATGGCTTCCTGCCATATGTCGGCACGGTTGTGGATGCGCCCTTCGGCAAGTTGAGCCGCGAAGCATTTTATGGCGAACCTGATCTCGACAACGGACGTGTTTATCAGTCGATGGTCGGTTACGAAATCAGCCACGAATTCGACAATGGCTGGAAGCTGAGCCAGAACGCGCGTTATGGACATCTCTACAAGCGTGAAACCGGACCCTACACGGGCGGCTGGGCGAACGCGGATGCGAACGGTCAGCCGATCCTTGATGCAACCACCGGCGACTACATGCTGACGCGCTTCGGTTATGACGGTCTTTCCAAGGTGGACAGCTTCGGCATCGATAACCGTGCCGAACGCGAGTTTGACACCGGTGCGATCAGCCATTCGCTGCTTCTCGGCCTCGACTACAAATATTATAAGCTCGATCAGGTGCAGAAGTGCTGCGGGTCCAACCCGATCGGTGCGCTCAATCCTATCTACGGCTCAACACAGGGCACGAACTTTACCTACGCCGACAATGTCGTGACGCAGCAGCAGATCGGTATCTATGCGCAGGACCAGTTGCGTTTCGGCGATGGTTGGCTGGTAACCTTGAACGGTCGATATGACTACGTCGACACGGAACTCAACAATCGTCTGCCGTCCGGCGTGTCGCGCCGTTCCAACGATGACGCCCTGAGCGGTCGTGCTGGTCTCGCTTATGAGTTCGGCAATGGGCTGACACCCTATGTCTCGGCAGCGACATTCTTCAATCCGCTTATCGACACGCTGGCCGACGGCAGCGCTGCAGTGCCGGAAGAGGGGCGCCAGTTCGAGGCCGGTTTGAAATACGAGCCTACCTTCTTTGACGGCAGCATCACCGCTTCCGTCTTCAAGCTGGTTAAGCAGAATGCCATCGTGTCTTACACAGCCGGCGGTATCACCACCAGCGGCCAGTTCGGCGAGGTGGAATCCACCGGCTTCGAGCTGGAGGCGAAGGCCAATCTGAATGAGAACTGGAAGGCGATTGCGTCCTATTCTTATACGGACCTCGATATTACCAAGGATGCCAACCCCAACCTGATCGGCAAATCGCCCTGGATCGTGCCGAACCATGCGGCGTCGCTGTGGCTGGACTACGCCTTCACCAACGATGCGCTGCAGGGTCTCAGCATTGGTGGTGGCGTGCGCTATCAGGGCAAGTCCTGGGCTGACGCGGAAAATACGCTGCGTGTTCCCGATGCGGCTGTTTTCGATGCGGCTATCCGTTACGAAAAGAATGACTGGACCGCATCCGTTAACGTGTCGAACCTGTTTGACAAAGAATACGTCAAGAGCTGCGGCGGGGCTTCCGTTTGCGGTTGGGGTGACAGCCGGACGATCACCTTCAAGCTGTCGAAGAAGTGGTAAGCTAGAGCCGACCGCGCTTTGATTACCAACTCTTCATTTGAGTTTGCCTTCCCGGGCCCATAAAAGATGACTGTAAAAGTCTTGTTGAAATATCCCGGGAAGGAAACGCTTCATGCTGGAAGCCAGAGCCGAATTGAAAACCGAAAGTGGCAGCAAATATCTTGTGCAACTGTTCAAGCATTTCGCTCATAAGATCGAGGTGACCTATAACGAGGCGCATGGTGAGTGCCAGTTTGACTTCGGTGCGGCAAAACTGGATGCAGAGCCTGAAAAATTGAAGATCTTCGTTTCCGCACCCGATGCCGAGAAACTGGACCGGGCGAAATCTGTCGTCGAAAGTCACCTGCTTCGGTTCGCGTTTCGTGAGAAGGTCGAAAGCCTGAGCTGGCAGTAAGCTGCATTGGGCGGCCGCTGTTGCGGTCGCAACTTTTTTGCCGCTATAAACATGAATATTGAACTCATGTTTATAGCGCGTAATCGCGCCTGTCGGGATAGAGACGCGATGGCATTCCGCGTTCGCATGGAAAATGAAATCGAGGGCTTTGCCGTTGTCGGCGGGCCGCGCTCGCGCATGTGGAACGGTATTGTCGCCGATCTCTGGGACGTTCGCTGCGCACCCCGCGCAGGCGGTCGTTATGTTGGCAAAGACCCGCGCTTCGTCTTCTTGCTGGATATGAACGGGAAGGACGACAGCCGGTTCATGATGAACCGCTGCCGACGTGACAGCTATACGGCGTCACACGCCAACAGAATTTCTTTCGTTCCTGCCGATGTGGATGTCTATGCGGAGTTGAAGGACGTTTCCTTTGTGCGCCATCTCGATCTGCATTTCGATGCCGGATTGCTGGGGACGCGATTGTCCCAAGGGTTTGACCCGGAGGCGCTGCTCGATCCGCACCTGATGTTCGAAGACGAGCGCTTGCTGACGCTCGCCCGGCTGATCGCGGCCGAGTGTGACAATCCCGATCCGTTGCATGATCTCTACGGCGAAAGCCTGGTGCTGGCCCTGTTGACGGATTTTCTCAAGGTGAAACGCGAACCTGCCAGAAAGCGCAGCAAACTCGCTGCCTGGCAGCTCAGGGCCGCCACCGATCATATTCGCGAAAACTGCCTTCGCTCTATTCGTCTTGAGGAACTGGCGGAACTGACCAACCTGTCACAGTCGCATTTCAGCCACGCCTTCAAGGCATCGACCGGCCTGCCGCCGCACCAGTGGCAAATGCAGGCACGTATCGATCGTGTCAAAGAGTTGATGGCAAAGGCGGAGATGCCGCTGACCGACATTGCGGTTGTCGCGGGGTTCGCGGATCAAGCGCATTTTTCACGCGTATTCCGCAAGATGGTTGGCGTTTCCCCATCGACCTGGCAGCGAAGCCGCCAGTAGGCGCCGATAAAAAAAAGCCGGAACGATTTCCGGACACATGGGTTTACCAGACGTGACACCAGAGAGGAAAAATCGAAAGGAGTTACGTCATGTTGCATAACGAACCCCGCGCCGGACAGGACCCCTATGTCAAGGATACGCCGAGCCTTATCGCGAGCGATAAGGTGGAAGGCACCCGCGTTTACGGTGCCGACGGCAAACATATCGGTTCCATTCAGCGCGTCATTCTCGAAAAGCATGGTGGGCGCGTCGCTTACGCGGTCCTCAGCTTCGGTGGCTTCCTGGGAATTGGAGATGACTACTATCCGCTCCCGTGGGAAAAGCTCCACTACGATGAAGAGCTTGATGGCTACCGCATCGATCTGACCAAACAGCAGATTGAAAACGCACCGCATTTTGCTGAGCTCGACGATGCAGCGCTCCTGAATGCCAAGGACCGTAAGGTCTACGACTACTACGGCGTTTCGCCATACTGGATGTAGTGGTTACGGCAGATCGTCGGATACATGAAGAAAACGGCCCGAATGGGCCGTTTTTTATGGGTTGTCTTCTCATCAATGGGTCTTGTTTTGAACTTCAGACACCGCATCGGTGAAACATCTGCGGGCTTCCTCTGGAGACTTGCGTCCATCGAGCGCAGCTCTGCAGGCGCTTCGCGCTTTTACGAAGCTGAGCCCGCGTGTATTCGGCCAGCGCTCCGTCAGTAGTGCCAGTGCTTCCAGCGGACCAACAACCGTATTCTTGCCGCAAGCCTCAAGGTTGACTTCAACGGGTTCTGTCCATCTTTCGTTCTTCATCGTGCACCTCCCAGAGCAACGCGACACCGAAATTCATTCACAGCAACCAAAAAAGGGAACGCCGCCTTCAAGCGGGCTCCTCTTTTTAAGAATATTCGCAACTGCGCGAATTGACAACGATGACTAGCGAAATCCGAAAAACGACAATATTGCCAGCACGATGACGACGAGACCGACGATGTAAATGATCTGGTTCATGGCGTATCTCCCTTGATGCTGACTAGTAACGTGCAGGATCAAAGGATGTTCCCGGAAAGGCATAAGTCATCACTTTCTCGCGCATCGGAACGCGAGAAAGAGAGAGGCAGTTAAATGCTCATTTTCTCAGGATCACCCAGATTGCGTGGATGATGCCCGGCACATAGCCGCAGATCGTCAGAAGAATGTTAATCCAGAAATGCAGGCCAAGCCCCACCTGGAGAAAGACGCCAACGGGTGGCAGGAGAATGGCAATAAGAATTCGAATAACGTCCACGATAAACCTTTCATGTGAGCGCGTTTAACGATCAACGCATGCAGGTCACATGTGGTTTCACAGGTCTGCGAAGCAATAACGCGGAACTTGAAACAATGGAATTTTGGGGGAGGAAGAAATGGTGCCGCTTACGTGACTCGAACACGTGACCCCATCATTACGAATGATGTGCTCTACCGACTGAGCTAAAGCGGCCCGACTTGCAATCCGAAATGTCTCGGATCAGCGTCATGGCGGGCTGATACAGGCAATGCTTACGGATTTCAAGTCTTGAATGCACGAGTTTTGAAAAATCCGCAAAAGCCTTGCCTGTTCCGATGTTTAAATGACGAGCTTTCAGGCTATCGCGCAAAGGCGCTGGCGGGCGGCATGGTATTCGCCGGCCAGTCGGTCAACGAGATCTGAGACGGGTTCGATCGCCTTAACGGCGCCAATGCCCTGTCCCGCGCCCCATATATCCTTCCAGGCCTTGGCGCCCCCAGTGGCCGTTTCGAAGTCCATTTTCGAGGGATCGGCTTCCGGCAGGTTGTCTGGGTCCATGCCCGCCGCAACGATCGAGGGTTTCAGATAGTTGCCGTGAACGCCCGTGAAGTAATTCGAATAAACGATGTCGTTGGCGTGGGCCTCGACGATTGCCTGTTTGTAGGCATCGGAAGCGCGCGCTTCCTGCGTGGCGATAAAGGGTGAGCCGATATAGGCCATATCTGCCCCCATCGCCTGCGCGGCGAGGATGGAGCCGCCATTGGCGATCGCGCCGGCCAGCAACAATGGTCCATCGAACCAGGTGCGGATTTCCTGCACAAGTGCGAAGGGCGAAAGCGTACCCGCATGCCCGCCAGCACCAGCCGCAACCGCAATCAGGCCGTCTGCACCTTTGCGAATGGCGGATCGGGCGTGCCGGTCATTGATGACATCATGCAGCACGATGCCACCATAAGAATGCACAGCCGCGTTGACCTCTGGCACTGCCCCAAGCGAGGAAATCACGATAGGCACCTTGTATTTCACACACAGACCGAGATCGTGCTCCAGGCGCCGGTTCGACATGTGAACGATCTGATTGACCGCGAAGGGGGCGGCGGGTCGATCCGGATTGGCCTTGTTATGGGCAGCCAGTTCCTCGGTGATCATGGCCAGCCATTCGTCGAGCTGGCTTTCCGGCCGGGCATTGAGAGCGGGAAACGCGCCGATGATACCCGCCTTGCATTGCGCCAGCGTCAGTTGCGGATGTGAAATGATGAAAAGCGGTGAAGCAATGACCGGAAGACGCAGATTGTCTTTCAGTACGGACGGTAACATATTTCCTCCCATGAATTACGTTTACGCGCACGTAAGTATTATCGTGCCCGATCAGGGAATGAAAGCGAAAACACAAACGGCATGGTGATTGCCGAACATCTGCGGTCACCACGCCACAATGAACGGTTTTTCCCATTGCCTTTCGACCTTTATCCCAAAGGGTGCTTGCGGACGCGGCACTTAGACGTTACCGAATCCTGAATAGAATGGCGCAATGCCGCAAATTTTTGCAAGGCAGCAGAACAAGGATCGGGCGTGAGCGGACTCGAAACGGCAATCAGAAATGCTCTGGAGAAATCGGACAGATCGAACGCCGAAGTTCGTGCGCGGATTTATCAGTCCTCAAGGCAGGCACTTGAGGCAGGTTTGCGCAAGCAGGGCATAGACGACCCGCAGGTGGTAGCCCAGCAGCGCCAGCGCCTGGAAACGCTTATCCATGTGATCGAAAACGAAGAGCGCAATCGCCTTCTCGATGCTGTTGAACGGCAATTGAAGCCTCAGCCGCATGATCATGACAATGCAGCGCATGCCAAGCCGGCCGATCAAGAGCAGCACGACGAGATTTCGGTTGAGCCGGAACTGCGCGGCGAAACGCGGGATGCCACACCTGTTGCTCCACATGTGGAGACACTCCGGGCTGAACCGCGAACGGTAGCATCGCCGGTGAAAAACAAGCGCACGGGTGACGGTTCGCTTGCCTTTCGGCCAGAGGGTGCTGTACCGCGCAAGAAACGGCGTGGATTTTTTACGAAATTTTTCGTGATGGTGACGCTCCTTGCCTTTGCCGGCATGGGCGCGTGGTGGGTTTACTCTTCCGGTCTGCTGTTGTCGCCGGAGCAGCGGGATACGAGTGTGCCCAACCCGCCGGCAGAAGTTCAGTCGGAAGATTTTACCGGCACGGAACCGGCGCCAAGTCTTTCCGCAGGTCGTGGTTTTTCAGATGACTGGGTTGAATTGTTCAACGCAGAGCGCGGTGCTGCCGGCATTCAGGCAGGCAGCAGGGCCGGTATCGAAAGTATCGCCACGCCTGCAGGCAAGGCGGTACGCGTGACATCCAGATCCACGTCGCAGGACGGCAGTGTCAGCGTCGAGGTTCCAGTCGAGGTGCTGAGAGATATGGCGGGCAAGTCCTCGACTATATCGATCACCATGCAATCGTCCACCGACCGGCAGACCCAGGTCTCCATTGTTTGCGATTTCGCAACGTTGGGCGATTGTTCGCGTCACCGCTTCACGGCAACGGCAGAGCGGGCCGACATGCTGTTGAATGCGACCTTCGAACGGTCTCTGGCCCCCAACGCACCGGGACGTATCTTCATCAACAGCGACATCGACGGCAATGGCCGGTCGATCAACGTCTACTCGGTCCGTATTCTGCCAGGTCAATAAGAGAAAAGCGCCGAACGGCGCTCTTTCGCTTTGCAAGCTTGGCTATTTCAGAAAGCCCGGTCCTGATCCGAGGATTTTGCCGTCGATCTCGCCGATCGCTTTTTTATCTTTGCCGTCATAATCAAGTGCGCTCAGAATATGACGGATGAGATTGACGCGGGCCCGCCGTTTGTCGTTGGCCCGTACCACAGTCCAGGGCGCGACATCCGTGTGGGTCTTTTCCAACATCTCGTCGCGTTTGGCCGTGTAATCATCCCATTTTGTCAGCGCGGCAATATCCATGTCTGACAGTTTCCAGCACTTCAGCGGGCTGTGCCGGCGATCATGAAAACGGTCGAGCTGTGTTTCGCGGCCGATGTCGAGCCAGAATTTGAACAGATAGATCCCCTCATGGGCGAGCATCTTTTCCATCCGTGGCGTTTCCTTCAGGAACCGCTTGTACTCATCCGGCGTGCAAAAGCCCATCACCGGTTCGACACCGGCGCGGTTGTACCAGGATCTGTCGAAGAGAACGAGTTCACCAGCCGTCGGGAAGTGCGAGATGTAACGCTGGAAGTACCATTGCCCACGTTCTGTTTCCGTGGGTTTTGGCAGCGCAACCACGCGCGCATAGCGCGGATTGAGGTAGGAGCGGGTGGCGAAGATCGCCCCGCCTTTTCCGGCCGCATCACGTCCTTCAAAAACGGAGAGAATGCGTTTGCCGGTCGCCTGTAACCAGAACTGAACCTTGACGAGTTCTATCTGTAGCGCTTCGAGCGTCTCATCGTATTCGTCCTGCTTCATTTTCTTGTCGTAGGGGAAGCCGCCAGATGAAAGCTTTTTGCTCTCCACCCAATCCGGGAGGACGGGATTGTCGATATCGAAGACGCGTGTCTTTCCGTCAATCGTCAGTTCGACCGACCGATCTTTCACTTCTGTTCCCATGCTCGCTCCCTTCATCGCACTATGAATGCTTTGTCCGGCAATGAGTTCACATTCGCACACGGAATTCAAGCGCGGGAAGCGGGATATGTTGCCGGCTTAATTTCGTGGATATAGGCTGTGAAACACGTGTCGTGATGAATATCTGTCATAAAGCTGGCATATGAGATTTCGATTGCGTCATTGAGCGAGAATCGGAAAGCAGGCGAAAATGGCATCTATGGAAGGTGAGGAGAGGGGCGGGCATTTGTGGTGGAAGTTGCGCCATAGCTGGATGCCGATCCTTATCGTCACCATGCTTGCCATCGTCGCCCTTTTTGAGCTGCATTCGCCATATCTTCCTGCCGCGTTGTGGCTTGGCGCCGTCATTGCCATCCTGCTTGTCGCTAAAAGCAAAAAGCGCGACCTTGTCATCGAAGAGGAAGCCCCTGTTGTCGAAGAGCGGGAAGAGGTCGGTGAAAATGTCATTGCCGGTGTAAGGGCGGGTTTGGCCGTTCTCGATACGCCCATTTTTATTTTGGACAAGAACACGGCTATCCTGTTTCAGAACGGGGCTGCGGAACGGGCTTTCGGTGCTTTGCCTGTTGGCGCGCATATTTCGGCAAGACTCCGCTCACCTGGTCTGCTTGACGCCATCCGCGAAACCGTGGCGACCGGTCAGCCTAACCAGATCGAACATTTCGAGCGGCTGCCGTCCGAACGGGTTTTCATCGCACGGATTGCCGTTGCCGATGTGCAGAAGGGTGTTGGGCCTGCATTCTACATACTCTCGTTCCGCGATGTCTCGGAACTGCGTCGCATCGACCGCATGCGCAGCGATTTTGTCGCCAATGCGAGCCATGAGTTGCGCACCCCGCTGGCTTCTCTGCGCGGTTTCATCGAAACCATGCAAGGCCCGGCGCGCAATGATCCCAAGGCCCAGGAACGCTTCCTTGCGATCATGCTGGATCAGTCCACCAGAATGGCCAGATTGGTGGACGACCTCATGTCGTTGTCGCGGCTTGAATTGCGCGCCAACATCGCCCCCGATCAGAAGGTCGATCTCGTGTCCGTCATCGGCCATGTCAGGGACGCACTCTTGCCTCTGGCGAAAGATCTCGACATGACCATCAATCTGCACCTGCCTGACCATCCGGTTGAGGTGGATGGTGACCGTGACGAGTTGGTGCAGGTTTTCCAGAACCTCGTTGAAAACGCTTGTAAATACGGCCAGGAAGGCAAAATTGTCGATGTCTGGTTGCGTGCCGAGCCGGGAAGCCCGGTCGAGGTAAGCGTTGTCGACAAGGGGCCGGGCATTCCGGCCGAGCATGTCCCGCGACTGACCGAGCGTTTTTATCGTGTCAGCGTTGCTGACAGCCGCTCCAAAAAGGGGACCGGACTGGGGCTTGCCATCGTTAAGCATATCCTTACCCGCCACCGCGCCCGCCTCATTATCAAGTCCGAGCTGGACGTCGGAACCGACTTTACCGTCAGATTCTGACATAAAAGACGCCGTGATTGTAGTTTAATTCAAGAAAATCATTAAAATTCAAAAGCATAGCGTGTCACAAATCTTTTATGCAAATGACATAAAAGGATGTGGCTACGGTGGTTAAGAAGAGGTCGCCGAGCGCAAGCTACGAGCGAATGCCGCTATCGGCTGCGTCCACAAACAAGCCCACGATGGGAGAGACAAATGAATATCGTTAAATTTTCCGCAGCAGCCCTGGTGGCCTCTGTCGCCTTTGCTGGCGCCGCCGCTGCTCGCGACCAGATCCAGGTTGCTGGTTCTTCCACAGTTCTGCCCTACGCAAAGATCGTTGCTGAAACCTTCGCTGAAACCTTCCCGAACTTTAAGGCTCCGGTTGTTGAGTCTGGCGGTACGGGCGGTGGTCTCAAGGCATTCTGCTCGGGCGTTGGCGAAGGCACGATCGATATTGCCAATGCTTCGCGCGCCATCAAGGCTGACGAACTGGCTGCCTGCAAGGCAGCTGGCGTGACCGACGTTCAGGAAGTCAAGATCGGTTACGACGGCATCGTTTTCGCCATGGACAAGTCCAACCCGGACGTAAAGCTTGAGCCTAAGGACCTTTACCTCGGCCTCGCTGCGGAAGTTGTGAAGGACGGCAAGCTCGTTGCCAACCCTTACAAGAAGTGGTCTGAAATCAACAAGGAACTGCCGGATGTAGCGATCGCCGCTTACATCCCTGGCTCCAAGCACGGCACGCGCGAAGTCTTCGAAGAGAAGATCATGGCTGACGGCTGCAAGGAAGCTGGCGCAACCGACGTTATCAAGGGTCTGGTTTCCGACGCCAAGCAGGCTGCCGCCAAGTGCGTAGCTGTTCGTAAGGACGGCGCTGCTGTTGATATCGACGGCGACTACACCGAGACCCTCGCTCGCATCGACGCCAACAAGACCGGCCTCGGCGTATTTGGTCTGGCTTTCTACGAAAACAACGCTGACCGCCTCAAGGTTGCGACCGTAAGCGGTGTTGTTCCGTCAACCGAGACTGTTGCCAGCGGCAAGTATCCGGTTTCGCGCCCGCTGTTCTTCTACGTGAAGAAGGCTCACCTCGGCGTTATCCCTGGCCTCAAGGAATATGTTGAGTTCTTCGTTTCGGACGAGATGATCGGCCCTGACTCTCCGCTCGCCAACTATGGCCTGGTTGCAGCTCCGGACGCAGAGCGTGAAGAAATCCGCTCGAAGTTCGGCGCCGGCTCCACGATGTAATAAGGCTGAAGGGCGCGGCATGTCCGCGCCCTTCGCTTCGTTTGTCCTCGGTTGACAGTTCCTATTCATCATTGCGTGCATGATTTCAGATGGATAGGACGTATCAACCTTGACGTCTGTCCGGCTTTCCTAGAGGGAGGCGGCAGGCTTTCAAAGGATGATCCAGCAGTCTCCTTTTTGATGACTTTAAATTTGCCCGATATCGCACCGTGCCTTTGAGGCACGCCGAGGGAACTCTAATGAACACATCCATTCTTTTGCTGGTACTGGCGCTGATCGGCATCGGCAGTTATCTGCTTGGCAGTCGCCGGGCCGTTGCGCTTTCTGGGGGGCGTCCCTCCAGTATGCATTCCCGTGCTGGCTATCACGGTTCTTACGCTGTCGTCTGGGCTGTTTTGCCCGCAGCGCTCATCCTCGCAGTCTGGCTTGTGATCAGCCCATTGGTGGTCACGTCAGCCGTGCGCGGCGGATTTCCTGAAGATGTGCGTGCGCAGCCTGAAGCGCAGCAGAGCCTGACCTATGGCATGGTAACGTCGATTGCACGTGGTCTGCAGAGATTGAACACTGAGGAACTGGCGCAGGTCGAAGCGGATACTGCCGCTACCCGTCCGTTGCTGGCGTCCAAGGGTGTCGCGATTGCTGGCGACCCAGAGCGCTACATGATCGATGCCGCACACACACTCAATGGCATGACGTCGACCAGCCGGTTGGTGATGATCGTTGTGGTGCTGGCAGCAGCATTGGCTGGCGGCGCATATGCGCTTCGGTCCATCGCGCCGCGTTTCAGAGCGCGCAATCAGGTCGAGAAGGTCATTCTTGCCTCCTTGCTGGTTGCCTCTTCGATCGCCATCCTGACGACCATCGGCATCGTACTTTCGATGCTGACGGAAGCCATCCAGTTCTTCACCATGGTCCCGGCGCACGAATTTTTCTTCGGCACGGTCTGGGACCCGCGTTTTGCAGCAGCTGGTGCCACGGATAGTTCCGGTCAGTTCGGTCTGATCCCGCTGCTCGCAGGGACACTTTATATCGGCTTCGTCGCGATGCTTGTCGCCGTTCCGGTTGGCCTCTTCTCGGCAATCTACATGTCGGAATATGCCGGACCGAAGCTGCGTTCGGTCGCAAAGCCCTTGCTTGAGGTTCTCGCCGGCATTCCCACGATCGTTTACGGCTTTTTCGCCCTGACGACGGTCGGACCGTTCCTGCGCGATATTTCCGCGCAGATCAACGGCCTTGCCACCGGCAACTACACGAACTTCATTCAGGCGCAGAGCGTTCTGACGGCCGGTTTCGTCATGGGCATCATGCTGATCCCTTACGTCTCGTCCCTGTCGGACGATATCATCACCGCCGTGCCGCGTTCGCTCCGTGATGGTTCGCTGGGCCTCGGTGCGACCCGCTCGGAAACGGTCAAGAAGGTTATTCTTCCGGCTGCTCTTCCAGGTATCGTCGGCGCACTTCTGATGACGGCCTCTCGCGCCATCGGTGAAACCATGATCGTGGTTCTCGCCGCCGGTGTTGCTGCCCGCCTGCAGATCAATCCTCTTGAGCCGATGACCACCGTCACCGTGAAGATCGTCAGCCAGTTGACGGGCGACCTCGAGTTCACCTCGCCACAAACGCTGGTCGCCTTCGCGCTCGGCATCACGCTTTTTGCCATCACGCTATGCCTCAATATCTATGCGCTCTACATCGTGCGCAAATACCGGGAGCAGTATGAATGACCGACATCGTTTCTCCCGCAACCGGCGGTGCCACAAGTGTACCGGCCCGGCGTGATATCGGCATCAAGCGCCGTTATGCCGCAGAACGTCGCTTCCGTGCCTATGGAATGGCAGCAATTTCCTTCGGTCTGATCTTCCTGTTCCTGCTTCTTTGGTCGGTTGTCGGCAAGGGATACACGGCTTTCCAGCAGACGATGATCACTGTGCCGGTGGAATTCTCCGAGCAGATCATCGATCCCAAGAACGAGCGTGCGACCAATCCGACGAAGCTCATGACCGCCAACTACCCGGTGATCGCCCGTGATGCGGTTGCCAAGGTTCTTGGAGTGGCTCCGACGGACCGCGCGGGTCTGCGTGCTGTCAACGCCATGATTTCGGACAGCGTCCGCACCCAGTTGCGTGACATTGTCACCGCTGATCCCTCGATCATCGGCACGACGCGAAATGTGACGCTGCTCGCCTCTGGCGATGTCGACAGCGCCTTCAAGGGTCAGGTCGACCTGACGGTGGACGAAAACAACCGCCGCGTTTCGAACCAGCAGCTTGGCTGGATGAATCAGCTCGTTGAGAGCGGCCAGCTTGCCAAGCATTTCAACACGGGCATTTTCGTCAACGGCGCGTCGAGCCGTCCGGAAGCTGCCGGTGTCGGCGTGGCGCTGATCGGCTCTTTCTACATGATGATGATCGTTCTCGTGCTGTCGTTGCCGATTGGCGTTGCAGCCTCGATCTATCTCGAGGAGTTTGCACCGAAAAACCGCCTGACGGATCTTATCGAGGTGAACATCAACAACCTCGCGGCTGTTCCTTCGATCGTTTATGGTCTGCTTGGTCTCTCGGTCTTCATCAACTTCATGGGCTTTCCGCGCTCGGCCTCGCTGGTCGGCGGTCTCGTCCTGACATTGATGACGCTGCCAACCATCATTATCGCGACCCGCGCTGCCCTCAAGGCTGTGCCGCCGTCCATTCGCGCCGCTGCCCTTGGTCTTGGCGCATCGAAGATGCAGACGATCTTCCACCACGTGCTGCCGCTTGCCATGCCTGGCATTCTGACCGGCACGATCATCGGCCTCGCACACGCCCTTGGCGAAACGGCGCCGCTGCTTTTGATCGGCATGGTGGCCTTCGTTGCGAACTACCCGACGACGCCGCTCGATCCTTCGACGGCACTGCCGGTACAGATTTACATGTGGGCGAACGAAGCAGAGCGTGCCTTTGTCGAAAGAACATCTGGCGCTATCATCATCCTGCTCCTGTTCCTCATCGTCATGAATGTTGGCGCAATCCTGTTGCGTCGCCGCTTCGAACGGCGCTGGTAAAGGGAGCTAGAAAGCTATGAACATGTTGTCGGAAGCAGCAGTTGAAAAGGCGCTGGACAAGAAAATGAATGAAGTTTCGTACAAGATGATTGGCAAGGACGTTTCGGTTTTCTACGGCGAAAAGCGTGCGCTTTACGACGTGAACCTGAATGTCCGCGAAAATACCGTTACTGCGCTTATTGGTCCGTCCGGTTGCGGAAAATCCACCTTCCTGCGCACCCTGAACCGCATGAACGATACGATCGATGGCTGTAAGGTCACCGGCAAGATCACGCTCGATACGGATGATATCTACGATCCGGCAATCGACGTGGTGGAACTGCGTGCTCGTGTCGGCATGGTGTTCCAGAAGCCGAACCCGTTCCCGAAGTCGATCTACGAAAACATTGCTTACGGTCCGCGTATCCATGGCCTCGCCCGTAACAAGGCGGATATGGACCAGATCATCGAGTCCAGCCTGCAGAAGGCCGGTCTGTGGAATGAGGTGAAGGATCGTCTGCATGAATCCGGTACGGGTCTGTCCGGCGGTCAGCAGCAGCGCCTTTGCATCGCACGCGCAGTTGCCGTGTCCCCGGAAGTGATCCTCATGGACGAGCCTTGCTCGGCCCTCGACCCGATCGCTACCGCCAAGGTCGAGGAACTGATCCATGAGCTGCGTGCCAACTTCACGATCGTGATCGTGACCCACTCCATGCAGCAGGCCGCTCGCGTCTCGCAGCGCACCGCTATGTTCCATCTTGGCCATCTGGTCGAGGAGAACGAAACGGACAAGATGTTCACCAACCCGGATGACCAGCGCACGCAGGACTACATCATGGGCCGCTTCGGCTGATTGTCCGCCCAGCGCCTCAGAGAAACCGAACAAGTTTGGCGCCTCCGTTCTGCCACCCGCCATCGGCGGGTGAAAACGGAAGGCAAAGCCCAGGGACGAGATCATGACACAGACAACGACGCATTCGCATATCATGTCGGTTTACGACGACGAGTTGAAATTCCTCAGCCGCCGGATTGCCGAAATGGGCGGCCTGGCGGAGCAGATGTGCGCGGACGCCGTTCGCGCCCTTGTCAATTCCGATGCGGCATTGGCGCAGAAGGTGATTTCCGACGACGCGATCCTTGACCACGCCGAGCGTGAAATCGGCGACAAGGCCATCGTCACCATCGCCAAGCGTCAGCCAATGGCTGCCGACCTGCGCGAAATCATCGGTACGCTGCGCATTGCGGCGGATCTTGAGCGCGTCGGCGATCTCGGCAAAAACACCGCCAAGCGCGTGATTGCCGTTGCAGGAACCGGTGTTCCACGCAAGCTGGCTCGCGGCCTCGAACATCTCTCCGAGCTTGCCCTCGTGCAGCTCAAGGAAGTTCTCGATGTTTATTCGACACGTTCGGCTGAGAAGGCGCAGGCCATCCGCGAACGCGATGAAGAAATCGACGCGATGTACACCTCGCTCTTCCGCGAGCTGCTGACCTACATGATGGAAGATCCGCGCAACATCACGACCTGCACGCATCTTCTGTTCTGCGCCAAGAACATCGAACGTATCGGCGACCATGCGACCAATATCGCCGAGACGATCTACTACATGACCACCGGCAGCCAGCCGGAAGGTGAGCGTCCGAAGGACGATAGTTCCAACACTCTCGGTTCCGTGACCGAGTAACAGACCGGCAGACCTGCGGAGTTCAGTATGGTACCGAAGATTGCAGTTGTTGAAGATGAAGAGGCGCTGAGCGTTCTGCTTCGTTACAATCTTGAGGCTGAGGGTTACGACGTCGACACGATACCGCGTGGCGATGAGGCCGAGATCAGATTGCAGGAGCGGGTTCCCGACCTCCTGATCCTGGACTGGATGTTGCCTGGCGTCTCCGGTATCGAACTGTGCCGCCGGTTGAGGATGCGGGCGGAAACCGAACGTTTGCCGATCATCATGCTGACAGCGCGTGGCGAAGAAAGCGAACGCGTTCGCGGTCTCGCCACAGGCGCGGATGACTATGTGGTGAAACCCTTCTCCACGCCGGAACTGATGGCACGCGTCAAGGCGATGCTGCGTCGCGCCCGCCCAGAGGTTTTGTCGTCAGTCCTGAAATGCGGCGACATCGAACTGGATCGGGAAACGCACCGCGTGCATCGCAAGACGCGTGAAGTGCGCCTGGGACCGACCGAGTTCCGTCTTCTGGAATTCCTGATGACATCGCCGGGTCGTGTTTTCTCCCGTTCGCAGTTGCTGGATGGCGTCTGGGGTCACGATATCTATGTGGACGAACGGACCGTTGACGTCCACGTTGGCCGTCTGCGCAAGGCGCTCAATTTTTCGAACATGCAGGATGTCATCCGCACGGTACGTGGCGCCGGTTATTCCATGGAAGCGGCATAATCCAACATCACATACCAGAAACGAAAAACGGGCCGTAAGGCCCGTTTTTTTATTCCGTGTTGTTCCACTTATGCCTTGCGGCGTTCGCTGACAGGCTGGTAGGCGAGCTTCGCATGAAACTTGCAGTAGGGCGAAGATTCCAGGGCTTCGCAGCCACAGAAATGGAAGTCGTCCTTCAGCGGATCGCCAACCGGCCACTTGCAGGTGCGCTCGGTCAATTCCGTCAGCGTCAGGCGGCGCGAGGCCGGCGTAACGATATCGCGCGAAGGAACGTATTCGAGCACCTGAGCTGTCTCGATATCCATCTCTTCGTGAAGGGCTGTCGCAACGCTGGCGCGTGCCACGGTCCGAACCGGCGTGGTGTTGACGCGGGCGGTGTAGGTTGCCGTACGAGGTGCCGCTGGTGCCGTACGCTTCGGTGCAGAGCGCGCCGATGTTACGGTTCCGCCAGCCTTGGCGCGGCCCGGGAGATTGAGACGGTGAACCTTGCCGATAACGGCGTTACGGCTTACACCACCCAACTGTGCCGCTATCTGGCTGGCACTGAGGCCCTCGGACCAAAGTTTCTTGAGTTTTTCGACTCGTTCATCCGTCCAGTTCATGCCGCTTCTCCGCTCGTCGCGTCTATTTCGGCAGAATCCTTCTCCATCTCGCGAGCGCACTCCGAGTGTCAATTCCGCCGGATTTTTGGTGACTAGTTCCGCCGCAATGCAGTCTAGTAATTGACGATTAACCTAGTGTGAGGCTGACTCCGTGGCAAGAGTCGCGGGAATCATCTGGAATCGATTTTCCGGTTTTCCCCAACTTGCTGTTCAGGAGAGTCCGAAAGGCAACACCTTGTGGTTCGGTCACGTGTTCCCACTATGACTTGGGAACGCCGGAAAATGAGGACTTTTGTTGACATCGGCAGTTGAAGTGACAATAGTGCCCCAGCCGCCGCAAGGCGGCATTTTTGATTTTCAGGCAAGGCATAACCTTGTCCACCTATTGACAACGATATGAAAGCGCATTTGCGCAAGGAGTGATGCAGCCATGGCCGACGCCAACGCGCCATTGTTTGATACGTTTTCAAGAGCGCCGCTGCGTTTCGAACGCGGTGAGGGCGTCTGGCTGTTCACGGAAAGCGGCGAGCGATATCTCGATTTTGCGGCCGGTGTTGCTGTCAATTCCTTGGGGCATGCCCATCCGCATCTCGTCGAGGCTATCAAGACGCAGGCTGAAAAGGTCTGGCACGTTTCCAACCTTTATGAAGTGCCGGGACAGGAAAAGCTCGCAAAGCGCCTGACCGAAGCAACATTTGCTGACAAGGTGTTCTTCACCAACTCCGGTGCCGAAGCGCTGGAATGTGCCATCAAGACTGCACGCCGTTATCACTACTCCAAGGGCCACCCGGAAAAGTTCCGCATCGTCACCTTTGAGGGTGCGTTCCACGGCCGTACGCTGGCAACAATCGCTGCAGGCGGGCAGCAGAAATATCTCGAAGGTTTCGGCCCCAAGGTTGAAGGTTTCAATCAGGTACCGTTCGGTGATCTCGAGGCCTTGAAAGCCGTTATCACCAATGAGACGGCAGCCTTGCTGATCGAACCGATCCAGGGCGAGGGCGGCATTCGCGCGCCCAGCAAGGAACTCCTGCAGACGCTTCGTGATCTGTGCAACGAACACGGCATGCTTCTGATCTTTGATGAGGTTCAGACGGGTGTTGGACGTACCGGCAAACTGTTTGCCTACGAGTGGACTGGCGTTGCGCCTGACATCATGGCTGTTGCAAAGGGTATTGGGGGCGGCTTCCCGCTCGGCGCTTGCCTTGCGACGGCTGATGCGGCTTCCGGCATGACCGCAGGCGTGCACGGCACGACCTATGGCGGCAATCCGCTCGCCATGGCCGTCGGCAATGCTGTACTGGACGTTGTTCTTGCAGACGGCTTCCTTGAACGCGTGCGTGATGTCGCGCTGGTGTTCCGTCAGGGGCTTGCTTCGCTCAAGGATCGCTTCCCCGACGTGATCGAGGAAATCCGTGGCGAAGGTTTGCTTCTCGGCATCAAGGCGCGCGTACCATCAGGCGAATTGCTGCAGGCGATGCGAGCAGAGCATCTGCTCGGCGTGCCTGCGGGCGACAACGTGGTGCGCCTTCTGCCGCCGCTTGTTACCACGGCGGAAGAAGCGCGAGAGGGTCTTTCGCGTATCGAAACGGCTGCCGCCTCTCTGACAGCGGCAAAGCAGGCGAAGATCGCCTGACAAGGGTTAAGGCGGACCTGCTTTGACAGGTCCGCAAGCATTGGGACAGGGTAGCATGGCTTCACCAAAACATTTTCTCGACCTCTCTGCCGTCGGCTCAGAGGATTTGCGGACAATTCTCGACGATGCGCGGGTGCGCAAGATCGCCACGAAAAACGGTACGGCAGAAAAGCCGCTTGCCGGCAAAATGCTGGCGATGATTTTCGAAAAGCCCTCTACCCGAACCCGTGTTTCCTTTGACGTAGGCATGCGCCAGCTCGGTGGCGAAACGCTTTTCCTCTCCGGTACAGAGATGCAGCTTGGCCGCGCCGAGACCATCGGCGACACTGCCAAGGTGTTGTCGCGTTATGTGGACGCGATCATGATCCGCACCACGGATCACACCCGCCTGCTCGAACTTGCTGAACACGCAACCGTTCCTGTCATCAACGGCCTCACAGATGACACCCATCCCTGCCAGATCATGGCCGATATCCTGACGTTCGAAGAACATCGTGGTCCGGTGAAGGGCAAGACGATTGCCTGGACAGGCGACGGCAACAATGTGCTGCATTCCTTCGTGGAAGGCTCCGCACGCTTTGGCTACCGGATGAACATGGCCGTGCCGATGGGCTCTGAGCCACACGACAAGTTCCTGAACTGGGCCCGCAACAATGGTGGTGACATCATGCTCTGCCACGATGCCGACAAGGCCGTTGCCGGTGCGGATTGCGTGGTCACCGATACCTGGGTCTCGATGAACCAGGAACACAAGGCGCGCGGCCACAACATCTTCCAGCCCTATCAGGTCAATGAAGCCCTGATGGCGAAGGCCGACAAGGATGCAGTCTTCATGCATTGCCTGCCGGCTCACCGTGGTGAGGAAGTGACCGACGCAGTCATCGACGGATCGCAATCGGTCGTTTTCGATGAAGCCGAAAACCGCCTGCATGCGCAGAAGTCCGTCATTGCATGGTGCATGGGCGTCATCTGACGTTCTCCGCACCGCTTGCATGCGGTATCGCAGCAGGTTCTTGAACTTTGCTGCGCCTATAACCATCTGAGGGACTTCAAAGGGCTCGCCGGAAATTACCTGGCGGGCCATCGTCACGTTTTGCACGATTTTGTCTGGCAGTGGTTTCTCTCTCCGGCAACGTGTGCGACAAGCAAAAAAACGAAAGTCGGAACGCCGGGCATTGTCCGGTTGCGGCGCATTTGGCTGCGCCAAGGAGTATGGATATGGCAGACGCAACAGTTGAACTGGATGATCTCGATTTTGCCGGCGACGATAAGGTCGTGCCGTTTCAGGTCGAAGGTCTGGACGTGCGCGGTCGCGCCGTTCAGGTTGGGCCGCTGCTGAATGCTATTCTTGAGCGCCATAATTACCCCGAGCCGGTTGCCCGCTTGTTGGCAGAGGCAACGGTCCTGACGGCTTTGATCGGCACCTCGCTGAAGTTTTCCGGCAAGCTGACGGTTCAGACGAAGGGTGATGGCCCCGTCGATCTGCTTGTCGCGGATTTCTCTGCGCCTGAGAGCATGCGCGCCTATGCGCGGTTTGATGATGAGCGGCTGGCCGAAGCTACGGCTGCTGGCGCAACCTCGCCGGAGCAGTTGCTGGGAACGGGCATTCTGGCCTTCACCATCGATCAGGGCGCGGGCATGCAGCCTTATCAGGGTATCGTGCCGCTCGACGGTTCGTCGCTTGAAGAGATTGCCGGTGTCTACTTCCGTCAGTCGGAACAGCTTCCCACACGGGTGCGGCTCGGTGTGGCGGAGTTCTTTGACCGTGATGCCAACGGCAAGCCACGCCACGGATGGCGGGCAGGGGGCGTGATTGCCCAGTTCCTGCCGCAGGCCCCGGAACGGCTCCGTTCGCGTGATCTTCATGGCGGTGATGGCGACGAGAACGGTCATGGTCATGTCGAAGACGATGCATGGACGGAAGCGGTGACCTTGCTGGATACGGTGGACACCGACGAACTCACCGACCCGCAGGTGCCGGTTGAGCGACTGTTGTATCGTCTTTTCCATGAGCGCGGCGTGCGCATCTACGAACCGCAATCGGTCGTCGATCGCTGCAATTGTTCTCGCGAAAAGATCAAGGGCGTGTTGAGCGGCTTTACGGCCGAGGAGATTGAGGTAAGCCAGGAAGACGGTGCGATTGCCGTGACCTGCGAGTTCTGCTCCACCACCTATCGGTACGACGTCAGCGAACTCGAGAACGCCTGACAAAAACAGCGAAGCCGCACCGGTCCTCTGGTGCGGCCTTTTTCAAATCTTAGTTCAGCACACGCAGAAGTCCTGGCGAATCCAGCGAAAACGCAGGTATCGTTACAGTGAACACTTCGCCGCTGTCTGCTTCCATTTCATAATGGCCAAACATCAGTCCCGATGGTGTGTCCAGCGGACAACCGGATGAATATTCGTAGGTGTCGCCCGGTTTCAGATGCGGCTTTTCACCAACGACGCCAGGTCCGTAGACCTCATCCACCTGTCCATTCTGATCGGTAATGTGCCAGTATCGGTTCACGAGCGTCACTGACAGGTCTGAGTTGTTGGAGATCACGACTTTGTAACCCCAAACATAGCGGTCGTCATCCGGATCGGATTGTTCTTCGAGATAATACGGATCAACCGTCACCTCGATGTCCCTTGTCAGAGCACGGTACATACGCGCCACCTCGAATATTATGCCTTGTGCCTGCATTCTACACTATAGGAGCTGCTTATCGTCAAGAAAATGAACGACTTGCGGAGGTCTTGGGGCTCCAGCCGCTCGGGTTTCGTCCATTAGGGATAACGATAAAGGTAAATTTCGGTTGCCCGAACCAGGCAGTTAAAATCTGAAACCCAATATGTGGACCCTGGCCTGACGTTGTCGCCGGGCCAGGGCAGGAGCTTAAGCGGAGACCGCTTCGAGAGCTTTCGCGAAGTCTTCCAGCAGATCGTCGGTGTCCTCGATGCCGCAAGAAAGACGCAGCGTGCCGCCGGAAATGCCGAGTTCAGCGCGCGCCTCGTCGGTCAGGTTCTTGTGCGTCGTTGTGCCCGGATGCGTGATCAGGCTCTTTGCATCGCCGAGATTGTTGGAAATCTTGACGACCTCCAGCGCGTTCTGCAGTGCGAAGGCCGCATCCTTGCCGCCCTTCAGTTCAAACGCCACCAGCGTCGAGCCGCCGGTCATCTGCTTTGCAATGATGTCAGCTTGCGGGTGATCGGCACGGCCTGGATAGATGACCTTCGCAACCTTGCTGTTGCCAGCCAGGAAATCGGCGATCTTGCCTGCGTTCGCCGTCTGTTGGCGTACGCGCAGCGGCAGGGTTTCGATACCCTTCAGCAGCGTCCAGGCGTTAAACGGCGACATCGCCGGGCCTGTATGGCGGAAGTAATCCTGCAGTTCCTCTTCGATCCACTTCTTGTCGGAAAGGATGACGCCGCCGAGGCAGCGGCCCTGGCCGTCAATGTGCTTCGTCGCGGAATAGACAACGATATGTGCGCCGAGTTCCAGCGGCTTCTGGAAAAGCGGTGTGGCAAATACGTTGTCGACGACAACCTTCGCGCCAATCTGGTTGGCAAGCTTGGCAACACCGGCGATGTCGACCACCTCAAGTGTCGGGTTGGTCGGGCTTTCGAGGAAGAACAGCTTGGTGTTCGGCTGGATCGCCTGTTCCCAGTTGGCCAGATCGCGGCCGTCGATCAGGGTGCACTCGATGCCGTATTTCGGGGCAAGTGTTTCCACCACCCAGCGGCACGAACCAAACAGTGCGCGCGCTGCAACGATATGATCGCCGGCGCGAAGCTGGCACATGATTGCTGCGGTGACGGCAGCCATGCCGGAGGCAAGCGCGCGGGCGTCTTCGGCACCTTCCAGCAGGCACATGCGCTTTTCGAACATGTCGTTGGTCGGGCTTGCGTAACGTGCGTAGATGAAGCCGTCAGTCTCACCCTTGAAGCGTGCTTCCGCAGCCTCGGAGTTTTCATAGACGAAACCCTGCGTCAGATAGATCGCCTCAGACGTCTCACCGTACGGGGAGCGTAGCGTACCGCCGTGAACCAGTTGGGTTGCCGGGCGCCATTTATTGCTCATGTGATCACCTTCAAAACAAAAAAACCGGCCGCAAAAGCAGACCGGTTACAAGCACCCGGTCTTTTTAGCCACTTGTTTAACGTGGCTGCAAGCCGACCGGCCAAATCACCACGGGATAAGCTTGCCTTACTGCCGTTACTGGCTTGCGTCAATGCTTTCCTTTTGGTTTTGTCGCCACAAAAGGGATGATGAAAATGACGAGAACGACAGGCATACTGGCAGATGGCGCAATCAAGGCATTGTTTGCCAGCGGTAAGCTGAAAAGCGAAGCGCCTCTGGATGCCGATCAGGTGCAGCCTGCCAGTCTCGATCTCAGATTGGGTTCGAAGGCTTATCGCGTTCGCGCCAGCTTCATGCCTGGCCCCGGCACACCGGTACTCGACAAGCTTAATCGCCTGAGATTGCACGAAGTCGACCTCAGTGAGGGGGCGGTACTGGAAACCGGCTGCGTCTATATCGTTCCCCTGATGGAGAGCCTCGCTTTGCCTGCCGACATGTCGGCATCGGCCAATCCGAAAAGTTCGACAGGCCGTCTCGATATCTTCACGCGCGTCATCACCGACAATGCGCAGGAATTCGACAAGATCCCGGCTGGCTACACTGGCCCTCTCTACCTCGAAATCAGCCCGCGCACGTTCCCGATCGTCGTGCGCCGCGGTTCGCGCCTGTCGCAGATCCGCTTCCGCATGGGGCAGTCCCTGCTCAACGAAAGCGAATTGCTCGGCCTTCATGCCGCAGAAACGCTGGTTGCCAGTGAAACCCCGAATGTTACGGGTGGCGGTATCGCGCTTTCCATCGACCTCAAAGGTTTCGGGGATGATGGCCTGATCGGTTATCGCGGCAAACACCATACCGCGGTTATCGATGTCGACAAGAAAGCCCAGCACGACGTTCTGGATTTCTGGGAGCCGCTTTATGCACGTGGCCGTGCCGAACTGATCCTTGACCCCGATGAATTCTACATTCTCGTGTCACGCGAAGCAGTGCATGTGCCGCCGCTTTTCGCGGCAGAAATGACACCGTTCGATCCCCTGGTCGGCGAATTCCGCGTTCACTATGCCGGCTTCTTCGATCCGGGCTTTGGTCATGCACAGGCGGGCGGCACGGGTAGCCGCGCCGTTCTGGAAGTGCGCAGCCATGAAGTCCCGTTCATTCTTGAACATGGCCAGATTGTTGGACGCCTTGTCTATGAACATATGCTGGAGAAGCCGGAAGGCCTCTACGGTTCCGGCCTCGGCTCGAACTATCAGGCACAGGGCCTGAAGCTCTCCAAGCATTTCCGGGCCGCCTAAATAGATCCAGTACCGCTTGACAGTTTTTACGAACTGTCGGAATTGTTGTGCAGCAGGCGGGTGTAGCTCAATGGTAGAGCAGCAGCTTCCCAAGCTGAATACGAGGGTTCGATTCCCTTCACCCGCTCCAGCTTATTTCTCAGGGCTTTCCGCTGTTTTTGGCCCTCAGAACAAACCGTGAGTTTTACAGCTAGTTTTACAACCAGTGTTCGCGTTTCGTGCGAAGCAATTCGCTGCCTGTTTTGCTGACCGTGAACCCGCGCGCACCTTGGTGTTATTCTTTCGTCATAATCTGCGCATTCAGGTTGAATGACTGACGAGACATAACCTATACAGGTGAGCTGATCAGCTAGTCCTTCGCGATGCTGCAAATATACAGATGGGGTGCAGTGTGCCGGACTGGTGGGAAAGAGCGGGATACACGAAGCAAGAAGCGTCGCTCCTTCAGCGCGCGTTACTGCGATTGGAGTTGCGATATCGAAGCCCGCATCGGTTTGCAAAAAAAAGCGGCGTTTCGGCAAAATTCAACCGGACTCGATTTGCCGCTCAGAAAAGGAGAAAGGTTCTCAAGTCTCTCCAGAGACCTTTGCCGAGAAATCTGCCTAAGGAGCTTTTGATAGCAAAACCGAGGGTAAACGACAGCCTCGGTTCACTCTGTCCTGACCGGCTCATGAGATGGGTTCCGATCCTGTCTAGGACCAAGGTGATTGACGTCGATCTGACCCACTTTTCCTTTCTAGATAATCCTATTGCGACTATGGAAGCCTTCGCGGAGATCGCCAGGGCTGAGCTAGAGGGAATAAACGTCAGCTTGAATTTCAAGGATCAGAATTGCCTAGACGTCGGGGCGATGTTACTTCTTGAAGAAATCTGGCCTCACCTTTGTCCCGTCTTCAACGGTGGGCAGATTCAGCCGATGGTCGCTCAAATGTTTGAGGCTGTTGGCCTGAGGAAGGTGATGGGATGGAAGCCGCTCACAGCGTCAGAGCGCAACATTGATATTTTCCCCTTTCCCTTCAGACGTCAAAACCGTAGCGGGCGCCCTACGTCCAAGGGCGTAGAACCGCAGACGTCTGCGATCGTAGCTACGCTGGTTGTCCGCTTTATTGATCAATCTCTTCGGCAGACCTCGCGAGTTTCCCTTACGCGGAAGGCACGGCAGAATTTTCATGGACTGATTGGTGAGATTTTAGATAACGCCGGTGCGCATTCCTCGCCAGACCAGAAGGGTGGTTACAGCATTTGTGGATTTCTTGAGCGTAGAGAGGGCGAGGATGGAGATATTTTTCGCTTCAACCTGAGCTTTTTAAGTATGGGCCAGACAATTGCTGACGGCCTTGCCAAGGCGCCGGCAGGGATTAGCAAGGGAATGACTGAATATGTCGATCTGCATAAGAGTGCCCCCGGCCTTACGGAGGAAAATCTTAGGACCGTTTATGCACTAAGGGATGGGGTGACAAGGCTTCCAGAAAAGCTCAATGTGGTAGGAAATAAGTCGCTTGGTGGAACCGGCCTCGCAGACATACTTGATTTTTTTGCTGGACTAGCGCTACTTGCTGATCCTAAGGACAGTCCAAAGCTCGCAATCGTAAGCGGCAACACCTACGTGCAAGCTTCAGGACGCTATTCTAGGGCCAAACGTTTTACTCCTGCGGGTATGACGGAGGTGAGTTCGGTAGTACCGCGTGAACTATGGTTTAACGAAATGAACGTAAAATCGGAACCGCCCGATGTTCGACACGTTTATTCGCTTCCTGGAAGGCTGCAGGGTACACTGGTTACGCTTGGGTTCAATCTTGACCCACATCTGGTAGAGAAGTTGAAAGATGCAAAGAATGGATCAAACGATGACAAAGGTTGATCTTCAGAGGCTTACAAAAGGTGAAGTTGCTGTTCTCTTGGGATTCGAGTACGGCAAGCGCGCCCGTGGGCACTTTAATCTTGATGCATTGGACGATGATGTCGAACCGGTCGAACTCGTCCTGCCTGAGGACTTGGACACCATTGCTCCGTCTTTTGTGCAAGGCTTCTTTGGGAAGAGTGCGCTGAAGTTTGGCAACAAGGAGCGGTTTTACCAGCATTATCTCTTCAGAGGCTGGCCTGAAGACATGCTTCTTCAAATCGATACTGGCCTGTCACGTGCGCTGATGGATCGTTCATCGGCAGTCTCTCATTGACCCAAGCAGACTTGTGGTCATGGCTGGAGACCTTTTGGTCTTGGATCGTGATCGCTGGAGAATATGTTAAGACTCTAGCGGTCGGGTTTTGGGAGCTGGAGCTCAAAGACAAACTGACAATCGGCGGCTTGGGGGTGACGTTCGGTTTCAGTTGCCTGAACTTCAGGCGTACATCACAAGCGCTGAAGGGTACAAAAGCCAACAACCGTGCGGCCAGCTTCGAGCGCGTCAACGGGCCGGCGCTCAATGAGTTTTTCAAAGAGATAAATGAAATCGGTCGTGAAATTTCGGTGGGCGTTAAAGGCTTCGACGATTTAGCTTCCGCTCAGACATTTTTCAAAGAAAAGGTAAAAACTCGCGTCATCAAGGCAGAGCATATGCTCGTCACCGAGATTTATCGAATTTCAGACAGTGCACTCGTGAAAGACGGCACGCCATGGAAGGCTGTGTCCAAAAGCGATAATTGGGAAGAGATTAATAGGGTCACTACGACCTTTATGTCCGCGTCTGATTTGGATGTTGCGATCGCTCATTTTGAGGTCATTAGACGAAATCTCAATGAAATTGCGAAAAGCTTGGAAAAGGTGCGGGGTGACGAAAATAATCTCTAACTATTTTTTTGAGCATTCAGGAGTCTGATCATTTCCTTCGTGGCGGACTGACGGCCAACGTAACGGCGAATAATCTTCTCAACCTCTTCTTCTTTCCAAGCCATGATTTCGGCGATCACGCGAATGGATAGTCCTGCCGTATAGAACTTGGTTGCAGCTGTTCCTCGCAGATCATGAAAGTGGAGATCGTGGTCGAGCATCTCCGCCTTTTCCTTTGCCCGCCAGAACGCCGTGTTGTAGCCGTCTTGTTTCCACGGCTTCTTCTTCGTGCTGGTTAGAACGATGGGAGATCTCTTTGGGATCTTGGCCAGGATCTCATTCAGTGCGTCGTAGCGCGGAATGATAGCCTGCCTGCGGTGCTTGCTCTTGCCGGTCGAGATCACGATGGCATCCGGCCCTATATGCGACCATGACAATTTGAGCAGGTCGCCAATTCGCAAGCCGGTATGGGCTGCGAGGTCGATCACCCACCTCGCTTCGTCTGATGAGCATCCCGCCTTCACCTGGTTGATGTCGGCATCTGTCCAGATAATCTCCGAACGATCAGAACTATATAGGTGTTTGATGCCCTCGGCAGGATTGGAGCTGAGTTTGCCCATGGGGTCGACGCCGTGCGACAGGATGCGAGACAGAACCTGCAAGCCTGTGTCCGCTGCGCGCGGGGTTTCGCTGTACTGGCCTCTCCACTGCCTGATACGAGGCCGGATTTTTTCGGATCTGTTGAACTGCGTTATGCTCAGATTGCCGAAATGATCCGTGATCTTGTCGATCCAAGGACTCCAAACACGCTTAGTGCTGTCGGCCAACTTTTTAAACTCGGTCGCTTTGTAGTTCGTGATGATTGATCGGAAGCGCCCGCTATCGGGCTCCAATCTATTGGCTACGGCTTCATTGTAGGAAGCCATGAAGCGCGTCGTTCCCGGCTCCCCGTCGAGCCTTGGGCCACCGCGCCACGCATAGTAGTAAACATTCCCTTTGACCCTGACGGTGTGGATGCCTTTGAGTTCAACTGTAACCATGCTTCTTGTCAAACTCCGCCAGCTCTCGGTCTAGTTCGTCTTCATCTGCTGCAGCAGGAGGGGTAAAATGCCACCGAAACGTGCCGTCTGGCAATGTGTCGAGTGCAGTGGGTATCAGGCCGTTCTTTTTGAGCGCTTCCAGCGTTGCGTTCACGTCGCTGGTGCGGACTGCTGGTCGACGGGGTTTCTTCTTTGAGGCTTCAAGGGCTGTCATCTTCCGTCCTTCCATGCGTAGAAATCCCCGCGAAGCTTTTTCCACCTCGCCGTGGCGTCCGGATCCGTGTTGAGATCGGCGCGGGAATTGATGTTGAGGATGTTCCGGACGCGGGTTTTTACGCGTTCGTCGTCTGATGCTTCGGCCAGAGCGTGGTTCTGGATGAGATAGCGGCGGAAGTCCTGCTTACCGCACAGCATGGCGCACTCTGCGGCGTGGTCCTTTTTCTTCTCCTGTCGCGCCGGCTGATGCTGTGCTTCAAGTCGGTGGATCTTCGTTGCCGCTGCCTCGATCAACATCACCATGGCGCGAATGTAGGTCAGCGATTTCTCGATGAGCTGGCCGTCGTGATATGGGCATGCGGGGCGGATGATGACGATCGGCGAGATCTCGCCCGTCATGTGGTCGCGCTGGCAGATTTCCGCTTGGGATTCCGCTGAATTGTAAACCCGTTCCCATCCATCTGACACGAGTGGTAATAAATCGCGTGCCTCACGATAGGCGGATTTAGCTTCATCGAAGTTCACTCGTCACCGCCTTTCCGGGAGTCACTTACGGAGTGCCCGATCCCCTCCATCGCGGCGGCCTCTCGGATCGCTGCAACCTCAGATTCAAAAAGCCTTGGTGAATGCCAATCAGGTATGTAGAAGATCGTGTCTGGTCCGGGGTAATTCTGCCTGAAGTATGCCGCGAATGACTGTTCAGTAGCTTGATAGCGAGGACTGTTTTGGCTGAAGATTTGGAAATCGATCTCGGTCGCGATGCCGGAGCAGAGCTCTTTGAGTACCTGGTTGAAGTTGCTGGTGCGCAGGCCGTCGTGACACACATCGGAGGTAGCCACCGTTTCATCAAAATAAAACTCGTGACCGATGATGCTGACGAGCGAGAGAGTCTCGTGAGTTCCATCGAAGTTGTGTGTTACATGAACTCCCTTACTTTTAAGTACCAAAAGTAAACCCGCCACCCTGATAGGGTAGACGCGCTTGTCGTGATCTGTCTTTTTCCTGCATGTGCGGCAAAAGTTCTGGACACTCATCGTCAACCTCAAACCCTCATCGGCATGACAAGGCGGGTCATTTCCGGATCTTGATCGGAGAGCGAAATCGGATGGCCTTTGTCGCTGAGTTTCAGGGTGATCGATCCCTGGCAGCGCTTCACCATGTCGGCCATGTAACGGCAATTGACGCCGATCTCGTCGAGGCCGTCTGGCCAGACTGACGAGGTAGATACCTTTGCCATTCCAAGCTCGGCGTTTTTCACCTCGACGTTAAGTCTGCCTGCAATGCCGTGAAGGCGGATAGCAGATCCTCGCCAGCCTCCGATGGCGGTCGCCTGTCGGATGGCTGACAGCATTTATTCCGTCCGGATCTCGACTTCATGCTGGAGATTTTTGGGAAGAACGCGCTCAATGTCGGGGTACGTTCCGTCGATTAGCTTGCTGCGAAGTGTGATGCCTGGCGCCTTGAAGTCGAGAACCGTGTCGACGATCTGGTTGCCCTTGGCGACGGAAAAGATCTCGATGTCGGCATTAGCAAGAAACTGCGAGATGACCGTCACAGTCTTGCGCGGGATGATGTAGGAGAACTGTGCGCCGTCTTCATTCTTGGCGTAACGGCACAGCGCAAGGCGATGTCCATCGGTGGCGGCCATACGCTTGCCATCTTCGGTTGACGCCCAGTTGACGCCGTTGAGGTAGTATCGTGTCTCCTCGGTCGAAATGCAGCCCGAGACCTTCTTCAATGCCTGGGCGAAATGGCCGTTGGTGAATTTCTCGACGATGCCTGCGCGATCACCGTGAATAACCGGGAAATCAGCGGCGTCGATTGTCTGGATCTCGTAAGACGCGACGCCGGCTGTGATGATGGCGCTGTGCTTGATGCTCGTTGCGCCCGTTTTCGGATTGGTCTCATCCGATTTGGTTGGCTCGATACGAACGCAACCGGTTCCAGCAGCGCCAGCGATCGCGGCGAGGTGACGAGCTGGGACGCAAAGCGCCCATTTACCTGCGCCGTCTATGTCGTCAACATTGATGATGGCGTGCAGATCAAGATCGGTCGCTTCGACAAGCAGTCCCTTGTTGCTGTAGGTCAGGCGCACGTCGTTCAACACGGGGATGGTGTTGCGGACTTCAATGATCGCGTTGGCCAATTTAAGCGCCGACGTAAGAGCCTTGGCTTCGACTTCAACGAAATTTACGGTTTCCATCTTCTCGAACCTTCGCAGTGATTGGTTAAAGGGCTTCGTTGCCGCATTCTGAGGAGCGATCGTGTTCGATTGCCCTCGCAGGATCGGTCGTGCGCCAATCGGGCCAGATGCGGGCCTCGTTGACCTCGTGCTTGCCGTGGATCTCGGCAATAATCTGAGCGGGTGTATGTCCTTGGCGAACAAGCCCGTTGATGCCGAGGAGGATGATGTCGACCCACTCTTTCGGGTCGTTCGGATTTGCCTCGATCTCACGGCATTCCTTGCGAATGTGATCGAGCGTTCCGGCTGTCCGCATTCCCGGTCCGAAGGTGCGAAGGTTCCATTCCGCAAAACCGGCGATCCAATCTTCGTCGATCGACGGCGTCGCGGCTGCGAGTTTTCCTGCCTTGAAGCCTTTTTTGTAAGCCAGCTCGCGCCGCTCTCTGTCTCTCATGCCCATCATGCTGCCCTTTCGATTTCGGGGAATGCGTTGTGCTCGACGCCGTCGAGGGTGCGGCCTGATTTGCGCTTGCCGACGCGGACAGCGCCGCAACCGCTCGGCCATTCGCTCTCGTCGAACCAGTGCGTATCGGGATTGCGGCGCAGTGAAACTTTCACGCTCGGCTCGTCAGGCTCGAACAGCGTCATGTCGCCGTGATCTTCAAAAATACCGGTCGCCCATTCGCCGTTCTGCTTGTGGTGAAACGGTCGGTCGGCGTCGGCTGCGGCGTCGCGGATCATCCGAAACCATTCCGGATGGGTAGGGCGGGCCTTGTGTGCGCCCTGGTCGGTTTCGCCGCCGGTAATGAGCCAATCCGGCAGGACGCAATGGTCAAAACGGATTGGTCCCAGCAAAGGCTCAAAGCTGACGAATGTGAAAATCGGACGTGTTGCGACCTTCGCAAGCTCCAGCTTGGACCAGTCACGACGCCATTCCTGCTGATTGCAGACGGTCGCGCCAATGGCGACGTTGCGAGGCAGTGCCGTGCCGCCATGTGCGGGGTTGGTCATTCTCTCCACGTTGCCAATGCGCTTGGTTAGCAACAACCAGATCAGGAACGGGGTGTCGTCTATCAGTCGGAAAAAGCGCTCCCGCCACGCGGCAGGAACGAAGTTGTCGAACGGATCGCAAAGCGACGGAAACACGAAAGGCGGTCGCTGCGCGTCAGCTTTCGCGGCCTTACGGTTCCAGCCAAGCGGCTTCTTCCAATAGCTTTCCGACATGAGGCTACGCGTGCCTTCACCATATCCCGGCGCGCCCCACTCGGCGCGATGCATGCGCGTGTCCATGAGCTGCGCGGCATAACATCCGTCGCATGCGGGGCTGATGCGTGTGCAGCCGGTCCACGGCGACCAGGTGTAGTCGGTCCAAGAGATCGCGGTCGTTTCAGCCATGGGGATTTTCCAACGCCAATGCGTAGATCTTCGGGCACGGCAGGGTGATGCTGCTTGCGTGCTTTCGGATGACGATCGTTCCGAAGTTGAACCGTGCCTCACGGTAGGTCTTGCCGGTCATCGGAACTTTGACCCTCAGACGGGTAAAGCGCGCGGTCACCTGTTTGACGTTGACGCCGTAGTAGTCGGCGATCTGGACGCGCCCCATGCCGGTGTTGGCGCACTGCAGAAGCCCGACGTTGTTTGGCAGCTTGGCGCGACCTGGTGCGTTGTTCTGCTTCATGTCACGCACCCCAGATCAGGAGGCCAGCCAGCAGCGCGACGGCGAAGAACATACCGACGCAGGTCTGAATGGTGCGCGCCTCGTGTACGATTGCGGCCTTAGTCATTGTTCATGCTCCCGTTGACCTGGAGCCACTGACGCAGGGCGCGCATAAGATCGCGGTCGCGGTTGCTGGCTCCGGAAATGTTGATGATGGGCAAGGCGGCGCGCAGGATGGATTCCAGCGTATCGCCAACCATGGTTGCGTCGTGGTCCGGCAGGTTTCGGCCTATGGTCACGACCTCGAAGGCGTGGGCGATATCGGCCTGTGCGCCGATAAGCTGTGTGTTCGCCTTTGCGAGTTGACGCTCGATGTAGGCGTCGCCTTCCGACTTGGTTGCGGTCGCATTTGAAAACACGAGGCGTACGGGCGGGCGGCGCTGCTGCAGGATGTTGATCTCCGCGCTCATTGCCAGATCCCTCCCTGATTGCGCAGGTCGACGACTTGCACAGCGGGTGCCGTGGGACGGAAGTGCGCGAGGGTGATAACCACGATCTCGATTGCGCAAAGCGCCTCGATGTCGGAGCGCATTGCCTCACTGGCGGCATCCATGCGGAAGCGGACAAAGAGAATACGGATCATGTGCGCGCGTCCTTCGCCAGGTGGCGCTCGTATTCGACGACGCGGGAACCGCAGATCGACGCGGCCATGAACAACGCAAGAAAGGCAACAGCAGTCACGCTGATGACAATCGTGCGGCACAGTGGCATCGGCTGCGCCTTGTGAAAGGTGCCGAGGTTTTTACAGGTTAGCGGGTAAGTGGGGGATATCTGGGTCACGTTGGCCTCCATCCGTTCGGGAAACCGCCTCCGCAGAGACGGAAACCGGAACGGGTGATTCAGGCCGCTTCCAAATGCGCGTCGTCGTTCGCCTTCATGCGTGCCTTTTCGTGCAGGCGGTCGATATCGGCGGTCGGAAAATAGAGATTGAGCTGCTCACGGGTGCAGCCTTCGCCAAACCGGCGCATCGCTGCGGCCATGGCGTTGATCTTTTCATTGTCGTTCATCGCACTGACGTTCATGTCGGTCTCCATCCGTTGAGGGGTGGACCGGACGGCGCGAGGCTGGTGGGGGTAGGGGTCGCCGTCCGGTCTTCTTCCAGATTGTCCAAGCCGTTAGGTTTTCGGCTTGAATGGAGCGTAAAATAATACGTATTAAATTACGTCGTCAATGGGGGTGCGTATAAAAATACGCCATAGCGGGCGTGACAATACGCATCGCCTCCCTGGGGAGCGATGTTTTCGTTGGGGTTTTAGGCCGAATCGATTGGTTGTTTTATTTTACGGAGAGGTCGCCAGCGTTCCACTGTGCAAGCAGTTTCTTTGATTTGTGGCTTCTGAACTGAATGTCAACGAGGACTTTGTTCGGGCCAACGATCGCGCACTGCAGATTCTTGGCGATTCCAACCTTCGCGTCATAGCTGCTGTTGGAGTACGCGTTTTCGTCGACGATCACGACGATAGCTCCGCCATCGTTTGCGAGTGTCTTAATAAGACCGAGGCGCTGCCCTTCGACAATCTTCTCCTGACACGCTTCCTGTTCCAGCGCAAAGGCAGGATGCGCGAAAGCGCATAGGGTTAGGAAGGCTGCGATGGTGTGCTTCATTGCCGTTGTGACCCGCTAGACTCCAAACAATTCGTTTGTCGTGAGTACTTTGTGAACGCTGACAATTGTCTCGCGAGATATTTGCACCTCTGCGAGTGGATTGTGCTTCTTGATGATGACGAATTTTTCTGTGCGCTTCAGGTAGATGCCAAGCGTGCCTTCGAACCCGTCTTCTTCGATGTTGCGGCACTGAATAATGACCGCATCGCCTGCTCTTGGCGGCTTATTTGGGTGGACGTAAATCAGATCCCCTGGGAAATACTGTGGTTCCATCGAAGTTCCCTCGACAAAGAGAGAGTAAATCCCTTTCGCTCCCATTAGGGCGGGAGGTCGTCTTACGTAATCAACCGGTCCAGGCATTAACTGAAAAGCACCCCTTGAGTGAGATCCTGCGGCCGTTCCCATGACCGGAACGTCGTTTGGCATAAAATCCCTTCTAGGGACAGGGATGTCTGTTTCGGATGTGTTCGGAACAGCGCGAGCAACTTGAGAATCGGATTGGCCTGTTAGCCATTCTGGAGTTGTCTCAAGTGCGATTGCAAGCTTAGCGATTGTGTCTATGCGGGGATTTTTCGTGCTTCCGTCTAGGATCTTTCTCAACGTCTCTTTGGCGCCCGTAGCCTCAAGAGAGACGCGCTGCACGGCTTTCCCCAGCTCGGAAAGTCTCTGATTAATTCGGTTTATCAATACGTTGCTCATGTTGCGTATTATATGACGCGCAAAGCGCCACCCAAAGAGTAATAAAATACGTTGACAAGGCGTAATTAAATACGCATTTTCCGCGTATGACCTTACGAGAACAGTTGATCACACTCGCTGACTGCTACTGCCGCTTCACTGGCAGATCGGAATCGCGCGTCTCGACGCAAGTTTTCTCGGGGGGCAAGCGCCTTCAGCAGATCCGTGAGGGGGGAGACATAGGCACTGTTGGTTTTGAGCGCGCAATGCAGTGGTTCTCGACCAACTGGCCAAAGGAGTCTGGCTGGCCGGACAATATCCCACGGCCTAACACTAATGACGATTTGGAGGCCGTTTGATGCTTGGCCTCTCACATTTTCAACGCAGCGTGGGGAAGTGGTCATCCCGCGTGGTTCATACCCACGATGTCGCAGGTTCAAATCCTGCCGCTGCAACCAATCCCGCCGTTCAAAGGCCAGAACACGAGCGGGAAACCGGACGGAAGAAATGCACGCCTGGCGCGGGTTCTTTCGTCCGGAACGTTTCAAGTGCTGCGCGCTGGGTCGTCCCCTTGTTGCCGCGCACCCGCCGTGACGCTCCTCCTCCCGGCTCCGGCGGCCTTTTTCTTTCGTTGTCATCATCGCTTCTGTTCCTTGTTGCGCCGTCGCTCAGATGGCGGGGCTACGGTTGATCTGATGAGCAACGAATAAGCCGCGCCCGCGCGGGCTTCACCGAATCCTTTTCCGATTTTCTTTCCTTGACGCGTTTTCAGGGGTGTTTTCGTGCGCACTATTTCCGAAGAAGAGATCCGCAGCCTGAAGGGCGCGACCGAGGCAAGCTACAAGCTGGGCGGTGGCGTCACTGATTTTCCGCTGCTGACACGCGTCAACGTTTCGACGCTCTCAAAGTATGCCAGCTTCAATGATGAGAACCGGGAAGCGCTTATCCCGATTGACGTAGCCATCGAATCCGACCGCCGCGCCAAAAGTCCGGTGATCGTTGGCGCGATGGCGCGAAAACTTGGCTTCAAGCTGGTTGTCGATGACGAACTGCAGCCTGAGGCGCGGCCCATCAATGAGGCCGACATGATGGACCTGATGTCCGAGTTTGCGGACGTCATCAAGGTTGTGCAGGAAGCCAAGATTACCGGCACACTGGGCACTGCTGCTGTTACGAAGCGCATCACCAAAGAAGTTCATGAACTGATCCGTGAACTGAAAGAGCTAATGGTCAACGCGCCGCAAAGGCCTGACCGATGACGCTTTTCATGGCCGAAACCAGCCGCTCAAAGCTCGTTAAGGACGCCCGCACCGCACGGGTTCTTGAGCTTTGGGAAAGCGGCAAATCCACCCACGAAATCGCAACCGAACTGGACCTTGCCGAGAGCGAGGTTTGCCGCATTCTTGAGGAGGCAGGACATTGAAACCCAACGAAAGCGTTATCGATTTTCCGTCTGTCTCCGACGCTGCTCGCGCGTTGCTGCGCGAGGTTCGTTTCGCAGGGCACAGGATGAGTATTTCCGGCGAGGCAAAGCCCCGCGCGCTCGCGCTCGAACTATGTGGGGCCGGTTATGTCCGCACCGGCGAAACTGAGTGCGATCTTCGTTTAACCGGCTTCGGTGAAGCGTACCTCGATCAACTGATGAGGGCGCACTAATGGCGGACGAATACGATCCTTACGCAATCCACGGTCAAGCGCCGGAAGAGAAACGGCGCGCTGGCGAACGTCCTGGCGACAAACTTGGCACTGAGACCGTCGCTGCCTCGCACCTTCGGTCTTTCGTCGAGAGAATGGAGCGCCTGGCCGAAGAGAAGGAAGTCATCAAGGATGACGAAAAGGCGGTGATGGCCGAAGCGAAAGCGATGGGCTTTGACAACAAAGCTATCCGCAACATTCTTCGCATCCGCAAGAAAGATCCACAGAAGCTGGCTGAGGAACTTTCGATACTCGACATCTACCTCGTTGCTCTCGGTATGGATGAGGGCTTGCGATGACGGTGGTTGGTGAGAGAAAGCGGGCGATTCTTGCCCATGCGTGCGAACATGGTCGTTTCGATGCAGAGAACCAGAGTGATGGTAAGTCTGCGGGTATTCTCCATATGGCAGGCTATTTGGCACGCGATCCGAAAGTCTCGGGACGATTTTATCCAACGACTGCCGCATTTGAAGAAGGAGGCGTAACGCCAAGCCGTCGCTTCGATGTCGAGCGAAAGATCTCATCAATCGTCGTTGGCAAGCGGTTGCGGACACTCGACGAGGACAAGGTCGCAGCGCTCATGGCTTCCATCCCTGAGCATGGCTTGCGTAATCCTGTTTCCGTTTACGGTAACGAGGCAGACGAGACAGTCGAGCTGTCTGCTGGAGAGCATCGACTTGAGGCGATGCGGCGACTTGGCAGGGAAACTATCCCGTGTGTTCATTATCAGGGTGATGCGCTTGATCGCGAGCTTTGGGAAATCGATGAAAACCTGATCCGAAGCGACCTCACGCCCGCTGATAGGGCACTGTTCGTCTTTCGGCGCAAGGAAATTTATCTCCTTAAGCACCCTGAAACCGCAAACGGTGGAGACCGCCGATCAGATCGCCAACTTGGCGAACTGAAATCCACTGATGCCAAGAGGTTCACTGCAGCAACCGCTGAGGCCACAGGGCAATCGGAGCGCGCTGTACAGAGAGACGCCGAGCGTGGTGAGAAAGTCTGCGAACGTGCCTTGCGAATGCTTTCTGGCACGCCGCTGAATACCGGCGCTACACTTGATCGTCTAAAGCGTCTCTCGCCCGAAGAGCAGGTTGTATGGATCGATGGCTCACTGCGTGAGCGTCGGCGGGTGCAGGATGAAGCCAAGCAGATCCGCACCGAGACCATGAAGATCAACAGGACTGTCCGGAATGAGATCGTCAGTGCCATTGCCTCAAAGGGGCGCACGTCGGTTGGCGAAATGCCGCGTGCCGCGTTTCCGGTTGGTTATGTCGATGCGCCTTGGCAGCAGGAAGCATGGTCGGATGTAACGGGGCAGGACAAGGGGCTGTTGTACCCCTCCATGCCCCTTGAAGAAATCATGGCCCTGTGCGCTGGCGAAAGATCGCCGTTTACGCCGGATGCTGTGCTGTTCTTCTGGGTGCCGATGAATCGGATCGATGACGGTATTGCTGTCATGCGCGCGTGGGGCTTTGAGTTCGTCACCGCCATCGTTTGGGACAAGGTAGACATAGGGATGGGCCGTTGGGTCCGTGACCGTGCAGAGCTGCTGTTGATCGGGAAGCGAGGCAAGATTTCTCTCGCGCCCGAAATGGGAACACAGCCTCCCAGCCTCTATGCCGAGAAGAAAACTGAACATAGCCGAAAGCCAGTATGGTTTGCTGAGCAGATTGACCGGCTCTATCCTTCTTTGCCGAAACTCGAAATGTTCCAGCGCAAGGAAAGTCTTGCCGATGGCGATATCAGGCTGACCGGAAACTGGTCGTTCTGGGGCAACCAGGCTGGCACGCCGGAAGGCGGTGCAGCATGAACGCCTACGCCGGAAACCTCTTCGACCTTCGCCAATCTGTTGCCGTTCCTGCTCTCGGTCCACATGGTCCATTCATCGTCGATAGCTTCGCTGGTGGCGGTGGCGCGTCTACCGGTATTGAACAGGCGCTTGGCCGGTCGCCTGACTTCGCCATCAATCACAACGCGGCGGCTCTGGCGCTGCACGAGGCAAATCATCCCGAGACAATCCACCTCTCGGAAAACGTCTACAAGATCGATCCGCTCGATCACTTGCGCGGCAAGCATATTGGCCTCGCCTGGTTCTCCCCCGATTGCAAGCATTTCAGCAAGGCGAAGGGCGGCAAGCCGGTTGAGCGCAACATTCGCGACCTGTGCTGGATCATTCCTGGCTGGATAGAGCGCATCCAGCAGAGCGGTGGCAAAGTCGATGTCGTCATCATGGAAAATGTCGAGGAGTTCAAGGATTACGGCCCGCTGATCCAGACCGACAAGGGATTGCGGCCAGATCCGGAGCGCAAAGGTCAGGCTTACCAGAAATGGTGCAAGAAGCTGCGGCAGCTCGGCGCGAAAATGGAGAGCCGCGAGATCCGTGGGCGCGATTACGGTGCCACGACCATCCGCAAGCGGCTCTTTGTCATCATGCGTTTCGACGGCCAGCCGATTGTTTGGCCGGAGAAAACGCACGGCGCGCCCGATGACGCTGACGTTATCGCCGGTCGTAAGTTACCGTGGCCAATCATGGCCGATGAGATCGACTGGAGCCTGCCGTGCCCGTCGATCTTCGACACCTCTGCCGAGATCTGGGAAAAATTCGGTGTTCGCTCGGTGCGGCCAATTGCCGAAGCCTCACAGGCTCGCGTTGCGCGTGGGTTTGACCGGTTTGTCCTGAAGGCAAAGCGGCCTTTCCTCGTCAATTTGACGCATGGTGGAAGGATCGAAGATCTCGACGACAGTCTGAAGACAATCACGGGGGCGCATCGTGGTGAGAAAGCGCTGATTTCTCCGTCCGTCCAGCGTTTCAATACTGGTGCGACCGGCGTTGCCATGGACGATCAGCTTCCGACGATCACGGCAAACAGCTACATCAAGCGTCCCGGTGGCGCAGCACCTCTCGGCTTGCTGGCGCCGGTTCTGACCTATGCTCAGCAGGGCGGCGCTTGCCGTTCCGTATATGGGCAGTCGCATACCATCACCGCCAGCAAGAAAGATCAGAATTCCGTTCTGGTCGGCTACATGGCTCAGGCCAATAATGACAGCCGGCGTGTCGGCGGCGTAAATCCGGGCCGTCCGCTGGATGAGGCGTTGTCGACCGTAACGCAGACCGGCAGTCAGCAGCAGCTCGTCTCCGCCTATATCGCGCGCGATTTCGGAACCTCAACCGGTCACAGCGTCACAGAACCTTCTGCGACGATCATGCCGGAAGGGCAGGGCAAGAGCCGCCTGATCATGCCGTACCTGCAATCTTACTACGGGACCGGCGAAGGCGCCCGTGAGGACGACGCCTGCCGCACGATCACGACGCGTGATCGCTTCGGGCACATCGAAGCGACCGTGGACGTTCCGCCCTTCACGGAAGCACAGGCCGCGCGGGCGCGGCAGGTTGCAGACTTCCTGCGGGCGCATGGCGTCTGGGATGAGCGTGAGTTCGTCACCATTGAAATCGACGGCGTAGTGTTCGTCGTTGTCGACATCGGCATGCGCATGCTGTCGCCGCGTGAGCTTTTCAATGCTCAGGGCTTCCCGCGTGACTATCAGATCGACGGTTATTTTGACCGTTCGCAGGGCGATGCGCCGGTATGGATGCCGTTCTCGAAGGAGGTGCAGGTCTCCTGCGTCGGCAACAGCGTTTGCCCACCTGTCGCAAAGGCTCTGGTCGCCGCAAACTGCGGCTACCTCGCAGTCACGGCGGTGGCGGCATGAACCTGCTCATTCCACGCATTGAACGGCTTGAGGCGGCGCGGACACGCGAGGAGCGGGCGGCGTGGCTGCTGACGTGCCCGCTCGACGTTCTTCTCTCCTGCGAAATGACCATCCGGAACCGGCTGCTCAATGCCCATTTCCGCGAGGGCCTCGACTATCTCGACATCGAACTGACAGATCTGCGGCGCGAGCGCGGCGCAGACGGGGACAAATCATTGCGCATGGAAGTCGGTGCAGCACGAGGGCGTCTGGAACGCATCGCGCTCGGCATTCCTGTGGTACGGTATTAAGGGGGACGGGCAGATGAATGAGCCCAGACTATCCATCATTCCCGGCTGGATCATCGCAGATCCGCGCCTGAAAGGGAAAGACCTGCAAGTGCTCTGCATGCTTGGCCGGAACGCGAACACGCGCCACGGGTGGTGTAGGCGTAGCCAGGTGAAGCTTGCGCAGGCGCTGAGCTGCTCGCGTTCGACGGTGCAGGCTTCCATTACGCGGCTCGTCGAAATCGGCGCGTTAGAACGACGTGAGGTTCTCAGCTCCAGTGGCCGCGACAGCGCACACTGGTATCGCGTGATCTACGATTCTGCCGTCGATAGCTCTGCGTTTGATGCATGGGACGAGGACGATCAAAAGGAATTTGATCCTAATTCTGAGGGTGATCATTCCGCACCCCCTGCCGGTATATCGGCACCCCCTGCCTACCCAGAGTCGGCACCCCCTGCCGACTCTAGACCGGCACCTATTAACGCCTATCCTTTAACGCCTGATGCTGAACGAAAAGAGAGAGACGCGCCTGCGGGCGGTGTTTTGAGGAATGAGGAAGAAAATCCGAAATTGATCGAAACGGCGTTCAAGCGGTTCTTCGTTGGTTGGAAAACCGCCATCAGCGACAGCGAGCCGGATGCACGCCGGGAATGGGCATTGCTCACGCCGGAGGAGAGGGCGCAGGCTCTGGAGCATTCCGACGCCTACCAGGCAGCAGCGTTGTCGATCGGACGCAAGCATCTCTGCTCCGCAGCAAAATACCTCAAGGAGCAGCGCTGGACGAAGCTTTCCGCCCAAAAGGTCGTATCTCCGCAGGCAGAGAGCAAGGAGGTCTTCACGGTGTTCTCTCGCGCTGGCCGCGCCCTGCTGACCTCAAAGCTTCTGCAGCCGGTCCGGGCATTGTCGTTGACGACGCTGGAGCAGCACATCATCGACAATAACCCGGAGAAGAGCGACCTCATCTGGCGGGACAAGAACGAGAAGCAAGGCTGGCCAGAGGCTGTGCAGCTCATCGAACGCAAGCGCTTCACTGTCGTCAACCGCATCGTTGAGATCAGCAAGGACTTTGAAAGGGTCTCTGTGGGTGGTGAGGTCTGGGAGGCTTGGAAGCGCGCCTATGCGGAGCGTTGCTGGCCTTGGCCTTCTGCTCCTGAAGTCTTGGAGTTCGCGCAGTTCCCACGTTTGCCACCTGATGTGAGCGACCTGGACGCTGCTGTCGCTGTGGCCATCGACAACTTCAATGCAAGACTGAACGAGGGACGGAACGATGATGCAGCATAAGTTTGGTGATATCTCGCATGTCTCTCTGATGGGTATAATGAAGCTTGAGCGCATTGCGAGGGACACAGCGCGGATCGCTCACGAGCGCGAATCGGCATCGAAAGTGAGGGCGCATAATTCAACCGAATCGGCGTGGGTGATCGCCCGAGTGGGCTATGGGCGAGAAAAGTCTGTTGAAAGTGCCATGATCGAGGCCGGTATTGAGGCTTGCGTCATCATGAGAATGGGGCCGGAAAGAAAGCGTCATGGACGGCGGTTGCCAGCCTCTAGCCTGCCTGTCTTCAACGGAATTGTGTTCGTTTACTGCCTGCCTGATAACCATGCTTTGCGCGGTATCCTGTCTTTTGAGGGTGTGAAAAACATCGTTATGGGCAGCGACAAAGCCATTCGAGTTAGTTGTGAAACTATCAATGAGTTCAAGGAATTGGCGCACAGCGGTGCTTATGACTTCAGCCGGAGCGCTGGCGCTATCAGGAAGGGCGACAAGGTCAGGATAACGAGTGGCCCGTTCGTTGGTTATGAAGTGTCGGTGGACGCATTCGGAGAGGGTGGGCATGGCGATGCTGTTGTCACCGTCGTGATCTTTGGAAAGCCAACAGTGTTCAATATGCCGCTTGCAATGCTTGAGAAGTTGTGAGTACAAATCTGCTCACGGTCGATGCGGTTCTTAGTGGCGATTACGTTTCACGCCCGCACCCAGTCCTGACAGTCTCCCAAGCGAGACACCGATTCAGGGCCAGTGCTACAGCTATGCGACCATGACGATGAGGCGACCAGCAGGTCGCCTTTTTGCATTGTGGGTATGGGCAGACTTACCACTCTCAAATCACGGATCGGCAAGCTGCCGCCTCGTCTTGGTCCAATGCCGGGCGATGAGCAGGATAGAAACCGTCAGCGCGACAACAGTCTTGCATACCGATCTTGGTACAAGACAAGCCGATGGCAGAAGCTTCGAATGTCAGTGCTGATCCGAGACCTCTTCACTTGCCAGATGGTTGGCTGCGGTCGCGTTGATGGCAATACGTCGAGATTGGTAGCTGACCACAAGATGCCGCATCGCGGTGATGAGCAATTGTTCTGGAATGAGAACAATCTGCAGTGCCTTTGCAAGCCTTGTCACGACCGATTGAAGCAAAAGCAGGAACGAGCCGCTGGTCGGTAGGGGGGGGCGGTCAAAAGTCTCGAAAGCCCTTCGCCTCTAGACCCGCGCCCCCCACATTCGGAGATTTTTTTTACCGTGGCAGACGATTTTTCCGGCAAGGATGTCGAATACGATCTGTTCGGCAAGCCGATCATGCCAATCAAGGATCGGCGCGGACGGCCATCGTTTGCGAAAAACCAAGAAAATCAGGAGCTTGTATGCCTCCTTCGGGCCGCAGGTTGGACACAGGCGCGGATTGCCGGTTACCTTGGATGCGATGAGAAGACTTTAAGAAAGAATTTTTCCCGAGAGCTTCAGGACGGCGCTGACCAGATCGAGGGTATGGCCCTTGAGGTCACGCTCAAAAAAATGAAGTCCGGTAATTCGGTCGCGATATCGCGGATCTTCGACATCATCGAAAAACAGGGCGCGCCCGCTGTACCGATCCCGAGAGCCCCGGAAAAGAAGCCGGATGAGAAGCTTGGGAAGAAGGAGGCCGCCGACAGAGACGCCCAAACGGCGCATGAAGGCACACCATGGGCTTCGCTTCTGCAATAAAGGCAGATTGGACCTTCTCTTGTCCGGATTGGGCGGATCGTCTGCGTGATGGAAGATCTATCGTTCCAGATCTTCCCATTGATCTGGAGGAGGGAAACAGAGCGGTCGGGATTTTCAACAATCTCCGGCTTCCGGACGTTCCTGGTCAGCCTTACATGGCCGACGCAGCTGGAGACTGGTTCCGCGACATAGTGAGAGCGATCTTCGGATCCATTGATGAGAACGGCGAGCGCCATGTGCGCAAGGTGTTCGGTCTAGTTCCGAAGAAGAATTCAAAAACGACCGGTGGCGCAGGTGTCATGGTCACCGCGCTTCTCATGAACAAGCGACCGCGTGCCGAGTTCCTTCTCATTGGTCCAACGCAGGATGTTGCAGATACTGCCTACCAGCAAGCGGCAGGGATGATTGAAGCTGATCCGTATCTCGACAAGAGATTTCACGCGATCGAACACAAGAAGATGATTGTTGATCGCCTGAACAAGGCGAAACTGCGTATCAAAACCTTTGACATGAAGGTGCTTACCGGCACCAAACCAGCCGGCGTTCTGCTTGATGAGCTTCATGTCATGTCGGCTTACTCTTACGCTTCTCGTGTTTTGGGGCAGATCAGCGGTGGCTTGATCCCGAACAAAGAGTCTTTCCTGATCATCATTACGACGCAAAGTGATGAACCGCCATCGGGGGTGTTTAAGTCTGAACTGCAATACGCTCGGGGGGTGCGAGACGGCACCATCACAGGCAGCACAACCCTTCCGGTGTTGTATGAATTTCCCGAGAAGATGCAGATCTCCAAGGAAAAGCCGTGGAAGGATCCGCAATACTGGCACATGGTACTGCCGAACCTTGGGTTATCCATCACCATCGACCGATTGATGGAAGAATGGTTGGAGGCTCAAAGGAAAGGGGAGGAGGAAGAGCGCCGCTGGGCCAGTCAGCATCTCAATGTGGAAATTGGCCTTGCGCTTCACTCTGATCGATGGATCGGCGCCGATTATTGGGAGGCTGCTGCCGACAGGCGAATAACGCTCGATTACCTCAAAGCCAATTGCGATGTGATTGTAGTCGGAGGTGACGTTGGCGGTTTGCTGGATCTCTGGGGATTGGCGACCATAGGACGGCATAAGGTTACAAGACGGTGGCTGCTTTGGGTCAAGGCTTGGGCGCAACCAACCGTTTTGAAGCGACATCCGGAAATCGTCGAAAAGCTCAATGACTTCCAGCGTGATGGCGATCTGGTTATCTGTGAGCGAGTGACACAGGACGTTGAAGAGGCCGCAGCAATCATTGCGGATCTGCGCAACTCGGGCATGCTCCCTGAAGTTGGGGCGGTAGGTCTGGATCCAAACGGCGTCACGGCCTTGCTTGAAGAGCTGGCGACCTACGAGATCGTTGACCCAATGGTGAAGGCAGTATCGCAGGGTTACAAGCTTTCGGCATCCATCTTCGGCATCGAGCGCAAGCTCGCCGATGGAACAATGAAGCATTGCGGGTCGGCTTTGCTGTCCTGGTGTGTGCAGAACGCAAGTGCGGAGCTGCGTGGCAGCAACGTCTATATCGACAAGAAAACAGCAAGTTCGAAAATCGACCCACTTGTCGCAGCGTTCAACGCTGGCGAGTTGATGAGCCGCAACCCTGAAGCCTCGGGGAGCGCGGGCATGGACGATTATTTCCGAGAGATGGCAGGTGGCTAGTGAACCCTATTCGCAGACTTGCGTTCAAGGCGGCTTCGACGATGGCGCGAATGCTGTCGATCGAAAACACGGACGGCTGGTATGCGTCAGGTATGGGCGATGCCGGGGAGCCGGTGAATGACACAAGTGTGCTGTCGATTTCATCGGCATGGGCATGCGTCAATCTCCTGGCGGGCACCATCGCCAGCCTACCGTTGATGGTTTACCGGCGCGATGCAAAGGGTGTGAGGGAGGTCTTTTCCGAGCACCCGCTCTATCGACTTCTGCATGACAGCCCGAACTATGATCAGACAGCGGTCGATTTCTGGGAATTCATCGCGGCGTCGATTGAAATGCGTGGCAATGGTTACGCTAGAATAGAGCGGGGAAGCCGTGGCGTTGCTTCATTGACGCCTGTTAATCCCGCTTTGATGGGGGTGCGTCGACTCCCGAACGGAACCTTGGAGTACCGGTGGTCGCAGGACGGCAAGCACTACATCGAGACCGACAAAACCATGCTGCATATTCGTGGCTTCGGTGGAAACCCTCTCGGTGGAATGTCGACGCTTCATTTCGGGCGGCACACATTCAGCCTGGCGCGCGCCATCGACAAATCGGCGGGCTCGACCTTTAAAAACGGCATGCGGCCCTCGGGCGTACTGACGTTCGACAAGTGGTTGTCTTCTGAGCAGCGCAAGCTGGCCGAAGAGAAGATGGCTACCAAGTTTCAGACAGCAGCCGATACCGGCAAGCCAATGATCCTTGAAGGTGGCACCAAGTGGGAGCAGCTGACGCTCGCACCTGAAGATGCCCAGATGCTGGAGTCGCGTAGCTTTTCCGTCGAGGAGGTTTGCCGATTCTTCGGTGTCCCGCCTTTCATGGTCGGTCATACTGAGAAAACGACAAGCTGGGGATCCGGCATCGAGCAGCAGACGCTGGGTTTTCAGAAATTCACCCTCCGTCGTCGTTTGAAGCGGATCGAGCAGGCGATTGAAAAGCAGCTATTGACCGCTGCGGATCGTGCAGCTGGTATTTCGGTCGAATTCAATCTTGAAGGATTGTTGCGTGCCGACAGTGCGGGTCGTGCCCGCTTCTACCAGCAGATGACGCAGATCGGCGCCATGACCATCAACGAGGTTCGCGACCTCGAAAACCTGCCGCCGGTCGACGGCGGCGACATCCCGCGCATGCAGATGCAGAACAGACCGATTTCCGAGATCGATCAGGAGGCCATCCGGCAACTGATCGCGCAAGAGAGGGAGCAATCGCAATGAACATGCTGATGAAGTTCGGCACAGCCTGCCTCTCAATCAAGGATATGAAAGAGAGCGGCGAAATCGAGGGCTACGGCTCAACGTTCGGCGGCGAACCGGACAGCTACGGTGATGTGATCGCGCCTGGTGCCTACAGCGACTCCCTTGCAGCCCATAAGGCTGCCGGAACGACACCGAAAATGTTCTGGCAGCATGACTCTCGCGAGCCCATCGGCAAATGGTTCGAAGCGAAAGAGGATGACAAGGGCCTCTTCCTTCGCGGAAAGCTGAACATGGGCGTTCAGCGCGCCAGAGAAGCCTACGAGCTTCTCAAGGCCAAAGATATCGACGGATTGTCGATCGGCTACCGGATCAAGGAATACTCGGTCGACACTGAAACCGGCATCTGGACCTTGGAAAAGATCGACCTGAGAGAGGTTTCTGTCGTGTCGATCGGTGCCAACGACAATGCAACCGTTGCCAGCGTCAAAGCCGCCAAGGCAGCACATGAATTATCAGATCGTCTGAAGGCCGGGGACCGGCTGACAGAGCGGGAATTCGAAATGTGGCTCAAGGGATTGGGCTTTTCGAATTCACAGGCGGAGCGTGCCGCGCGCGTCCACCTGAAAGGGCAGGGAGATCCTGCCGTTGCGGACCCCGGAACCGCGTTCATGCAAGCATTGCTGAGCGCGTAATCTTCAAGGCCACGAAAGGCAGATCCATGAAAAAGAAAACCTATATGCTGGCATCGTCCAGTATTCTCGGTGCCATGACCGCGAATGAACGCGCTGCGGGCCGCTACCTGCGTGATGGTGGCGGTCATCCCGACAGCAAGACTGCAGAGCAGCTTGCCAACCAGGTGAAAAAGCAGTTCGATGATGCCATCGATAAGGTCAAGCAGATTGCTGAAGAAGCAATCGGCAAAGCCAAGTCTGGCGAGGAGTTGTCGAAATCCCTGAAGGAAAAGGCTGACGAGGCGCTGCTCAAGATGAACGGCCTCAGTGAGCAGGTCGCCGAGATGGAGCAGAAACTTGCTCGTGCGGATTTCGGCGGTCGCGATGGCGAAAAGTCTTTCGGTCAGCAGTTCGTCGAAACCGAAGACCTGAAGGCTCTTGCTTCCGCACCACGCAGCGGGGCGTCTGCCAGCATGCCGGTGAAAGCTGACATCACCACGGCGCGAACCGACGCCGCCGGATCTGCCGGTGCGGCAATTACCGCAAACCGCCTGCCTGGCGTTCTGGAGCTTCCGCAGCGTCGCTTGACGGTGCGTGATCTCCTCACGCCGGGCAATACCGATAGCCCGGTCATCGAGTACCTTCAGGAAACAGGCTTTGCCAACAACGCCGCCCCGGTTGCGGAAGGCGCTCTGAAGCCGAATTCTGATATCAAGCTTGCTGACAAGACCGTCTCCACAAGGGTCATCGCACACTGGTTCCGTGCATCGAAGCAGATCCTGTCTGACTTCCCGCAGATCCGCTCGATGATCGACGGTCGTTTGCTGTACGGTCTGGCGATCAAGGAAGAAGGCCAGCTTCTGAACGGCGATGGCACGGGTGAAAACCTTCTCGGCCTGATTCCTCAGGCGACCGACTTCGCTATCCCGGCCGGCTATACCGGCCCCACACCGATGACGTCGATCGATGTCCTCCGTATCGCGATGCTGCAGGCTGCCCTGTCGGAATTCCCGGCAACTGGTCATGTTCTGAACGACATCGACTGGGCGTCGATCGAGACCCTGAAGGACGGCGAGGGCCGTTACATCATCGGCAATCCGCAGGGCACACTGCGTCCCACCTTGTGGGGTTTGCCGGTTGTTGCCACGCAGTCGATCGCGGTCGGCAAGTTCCTGACCGGAGCATTCCGTCTGGCAGCGCAGATTTTCGACCAGTGGCAGTCCCGGATCGAAGTCGGCTTCCAGAATGACGACTTCGTGCGCAACAAGGTGACCATCCTCGGCGAAGAGCGCCTGGCGCTGGCTGTCTACCGCCCTGAAGGCCTGATCTACGGTGACGTAGCTCCGCCTTCCGGTCCGTAACTTCAAGGCCCTGTCTTTTCGGCTGACTACAGAGGGCGGCGAGATCCGCCCTCTTCGTGAACCGAAGGAGTGAAGTCATGAGCAAAACGGTGAAATACGACGTGCTGCGAGAGCATGAGGGCGACCGGTTTTACCGGAAGGGCGAAAGCCGCGAACTGAAGGCAGATGAAGCCAAACAGCTCGTCGGTCTTGGCGTTCTCGCGGAACATGATCCGGATCGTTGGAAGAACACGAAATCTTCGACCGCGCTTCAGGCCGTCGAAAGTCGGAAAACGGAAATCGACAAGCTCATCGAAGTGGAAGATCAGCGTCTTGCTGACGCCCGGAAAACCGCTGACGAAGCTCTGGAGGCCATCGAAGACGAGGTGGCAAAAGCGAAAGCCGATGCGGACAACGAAACACTCGGCATCACACAGGCGGTCGCAGACGCCAAGGCAAAGGCTGATGAAGATCTGAAGGAGATCGAAGCCATGGTTGACAAGGCGCGCACCGACGCCGCTGCGGAGATCGACAAGGTTAAGGCCGAAGTCGAGAAGGTGAAGGCTGAACCTAAGGTTGCCAACAAGGCAGAACAGGTTCCGAGCAACAAGGCAGGCTAAAATGCATCGTCCAGTCCTTGTGACGCCCGCTGATGGATTGCCAGTTACCCTCAACGAAATGAAGATCGCACTTCGGATCGTCGAGCGTGACGGTGACGGCACCATTTTGTCGCACGAAGATGATGATTTGATCTCGGATGAGATCCGCTCGGCGGTGACGCATTACGAGGGCTGGACGGGCATACTCGGGATCGTTCTTTCGGAGCAGACCTGGCGGCAGTCATTTGACGGGTTCTCTGGCTGCCTCAGGCTTCCGTTGGGACCTGTGTCGAGTATCTCAGCGGCACGCTATCGTAATGCGGCGGGGCAGATCTCGACAATTGCGGCCAGCGAATATGCGCTGGATGTCTCCGCATCCGGCGAGGCCTCGATCTATTTTCGAAAATCGTATGAGCGTCCGTCAGATCTTTACGAGCGAGCGGCATTGCAGATTGATTATGCGGCTGGATGGCCTGTGATTGATCAGAAAAGCACTGTGCCTGCCGACATAAAGACGGCGATCAAGATCCGTGTGCAGCTTGCCTATGACGAGAGTGCACGCGCCGGTGCAGACAAGCTGGCTCAGGTCGAGGAAGCTCTTGTCGGCAAGTATCGCAGGTTTTCACTATGACGACGGCACAGGAACTGGATCGCTCGATCACTATTGAACGTCTCGGCGCCGAAGTCGGGCGCAATGAAATGAATGAGCCTGTCTATGACAAGGTTGTCACGAAATATCGCGCCAAGCGCGTCGATGTCTCGGACGGGGAGAAGTTTCAGGCGGGAGGCGTCGGCGGGTTTCTGTCGGCACGTTTTACGATCCGCTCCAGCGATCGCAGTCGAACCATCGTTGCCAGCGACCAGATGTTTCATGATGGCAAACGTTGGAACATCGTCGGCATTAAGGAAACGCAGGACGGTCGCAATCGCTTTCGCGAAATCACGGCGACGGCGGAGAATGATTGATGCGCAGCTCCACGACCAAAATCACAGGCCTGAAGGAACTTGACCGGGCTCTTGGTCAACTGCCTGAGGCCGTTGCAAAGCAAACGCTGCGACGCGTCCTTAAAGAGGCGGCGGAGCCATTGGCGCGACGAGCCCGACAGCTCGCTCCTCGTGACGAGTTCCATCTCTATGACAGCGTCGACGTGTCGACGAGACTGAGCAAGCGACAGTCTGCCCTTCACAAGAAGGAAGGTGGTCAGTCGTTTCAGGAAATGTTCGTCGGCACCAACAATCCTGCTGGCGTCCAGCAGGAGTTCGGAAACGACCGGCATGCTGCGCAACCTTTCATGCGGCCTGCATGGGACGGTGAGCAGGTGCCGACGCTGGACCGCATTGCGAATTCTCTCTGGACTGAGATTGAAAAGTCTGCACGGCGGAACGCCAAGAGAGGCTGACCCATGGAAGAGAAGCTTCTTGCGATACTGCTGGGCAATCCGGCGGTAGCGCTCCACTTTGGCCTCAATGTCTATTGGGTGGCGGTTCCTCAAAAGGAAAAGACCAAACCGAACTGCGTTCTGCAGGTTGTCGGCAATCAGCAGAACTACAGTTTTTCCGGTCAATCCAACCTGACGCGAACGCGTGTCCAGATCGATGTCAGGGCCAAGACATATCTTGCCTCGAAGGCAGCGGCACGTGCCGTTTCCAAGGCGCTGTCTGGATACCGGAGCGGCGCCATCAAAGGGATTTTTCTGGACACTGCGCGCGACCTGCCGGACACGGATGCAGGTGATGTGAACCAGCTTTTCCGTGTGTCGATCGATATCTTCATTTACCATCAGGAGAGCAGCAATGGCTGATACTGAAGTTTCCATTGGCTACGGCACGGTGCTTGAAATCGCGCTTGTGTCGACGCCGGATGAATTCACCTACATTCGTGAGGTGTACGCCCTGACGCCACCATCCGATACGGACGACAGCATCGAAGCAACTCACATGCAGTCTCCGAACAAGACGCGCGAGTACATTCCCGGCTTGACCGATTCTGGTGAAGCGTCTGCGGAAATGAACTACGTTCCAGGCTCTGTCACCGATCGCTTCATCCAGTCGATCAAGGGCAAGAAGCTGATCAATCGCGTCACTTTCGAGAACGGTATTCAGGTGATCTTTCGCGGAAACCGGCAGGGCTACGAAAAAGATATTCCTGTCGATGATCGAAAGACTGCAACGCTTACGCTCCGCGTTTCCGGCGATCCGATCATGACTGGCGTCACAGCGCCCCGAAACATCGATCTTCCGCTGATCGAAGGCGTCGCAAAGGTCGGCGCACCGCTCACTGTCGATTGGGGCATCTGGGCAGGTGCTGAGGATCTCTCCTATCAATGGAAGGTCGGTGGTGATCCCGTCCTCAATGCCAACACGTCGTCTTACGTGCCGGTCACGGCAGATATTGGCGAGGTCATCACCGTGGATGTGACGGGCGCGAATACGCTCTACAGCACCACCGTCTCCAGCGCGGCCACCACCGCCGTCGTTGCCTGAGGTTCAATATGGCAAACCCAAATCTCGGCCAGGTTCACCTGCAGGCTGGCGACGAGGAATACCGCATCAGCTTTGGTATCAATGCCTTGTGCGAACTCGAAGACGTGTTCGGCAAAAGTGTCCAGAAAATCGTCGAAGAAGATCTGAATGGCGATGATATCACCATGAAGGCCGTCCGGAATGTCGTCTGGGCTGGGCTTCTCGACCAGCATCCAGAGATTACGGTCAAGGAAGCTGGCAACGTCGTCAGCAAAGCGGGCATGCAGAACTGCATGGATGCAATCAGCAAAGCTTTCGCCCTGGCGTTTCCGGAGGCGAAGGGTTCGAAAAACCCTCGGAGGGGGAGAGGTTAGACCCTCTCCCACTGCTGAAGTCTTGGGTGGAGGCGGGGCAGGATGAGTCTCGCTTCTGGACGTTGACATTCCGTGTCGTCAATGCCGTGCTTGATGGAGCGACAGCGAGGCTTCGTCACCAGCATAACGAGAATGCTTGGCTGGCATGGCACATCGAAGCGCTGGCGCGAACTGAACGGCTGCCCTCGCTCAAGTCCATGCAGCATCAAATCGTGCGGACTAAGGCAAGCCCAGATCAAAACAATTCAAAACGAGAATTCAACGCGTGGTCCGCGTGGGTGGGGTCTCGGCAAAAGGGGTAGTGTCTCATGGGCTCAGCTGTCATCGGCGCGCTGCGCGTCAATCTCGGGATCGACACTGCACAATTTAAAAATGGCCTGACCGGTGTTCGCAAAGCGATGGATCAAGCTGGTCGCGCTATGCAGAACTGGGGGGCGTCGCTTTCGAAGTATGTCTCCGCTCCGATTACTGCCGCCGGGATTGCCGTCACTGCTGCCGTGACATCCATGGCGAAGGACGTTCAAGATCTGCAAAAGGCGGCGCAGATTTCGAATACTGCATTCGAGGAGTTTCAGCGTCTGGCATTTGCGGCAAAGTCCGTGGGTATCGAGAGCGACAAGCTTTCCGATATCTATAAGGATGTGAATGATCGCGTTGGTGATTTCGTCGCGACTGGTGGTGGCCCGATGGCGGACTTCTTCGAGAAGATCGCGCCAAAGGTTGGTATCACGGCCGACGCCTTCAAGAACCTGTCCGGCCCTCAGGCATTGCAGCTCTACTACGACAGCCTCGTCAAAGCCGGCGCTTCGCAGCAGGATCTGACTTTTTATCTGGAGGCGATGGCTTCGGATGCAACGGCGCTTATCCCATTGCTTGCGAAAGGGGGTGAGGGTTTCCGCAAACTCGGCGAAGGTGCTGCGGTTATTTCGGACGAACAGGCGCAGGGATTGAAGGCGTACAATGATGGCATGCGCGCGCTTGGCGAAGCCATCCGAGCAGTCACGATTGCCATTGCGACGAGCGGCCTTCTTGAGTGGGTAACAAGCATAGTCACGAAACTGGCCGAGTTGATCCGTTGGGTCGCGCAGACAAATCCGGAACTGCTGAAATGGGGAACTGTGGTCGCTGGTGTCGCGACCATCATCGGACCTGTCGTTGCTTCGATCGGGCTTTTCATTACGGTTCTTGCGGGGATCTCCGCTCCGGTTCTAGCTGCGGTCGCAGCAATTGCAGCGCTCGCGGCGGGTGCTCTCTACCTTTACGAAAATTGGGAACGGATCCGGGAGAGTTTCCCGCTTGTGGGTCAGGTTGTCGACGCCGCCGTGGCCGTCATGAGCGCAAGTCTCAGTGGGTTCCTCGAAAACGCCCGATTGCTTGCGACCGGTATCGCGCAGCTTCTGACCGGCGATTTTGCTGGTGCATGGAGGTCCGCGCAGGAGCTGGTGCATAACTTCTGGCAAACGCTCGCGACTGTCGTGGAGACGATCTTTCCTGGATTGATTGCCTCCATTCAAACGAAGGTGGTTGAGATCGTTACCACAGTTCAGCAAGTGTCGAGCGAGGTGCTTGCGGCTTTTCAGGCTCTGCCTGCACAAATGGTACAGGTCGGAACGGATCTGATGATGGGGCTTCTCAATGGCATCACCAGCGCTGCTTCCAGTGTCGTTGAGGGTGTAAAGGGCGTTGCGTCTAGCGTCGTGGATGGCGTGAAGTCCGTCTTTGATATTCATTCGCCTTCGCGCGTGATGCACGACATCGGCACCAACGTGATGCAGGGTCTGAATAACGGGATAACCAACTTCTCCGGAACGGTGGTGAATACGGCGACCGGCGTCGCTTCCAATGTCACTGGTGCATTTTCACAGATGGAAAGCATCGGCGATAAGCTCTCCAGCAGTCTGTCGAGCGCATTCAAAGGTGTGATCGATGGCTCGAAAAGCGTCAAGGAAGCCATTGCCGACGTTCTCGGAAGTCTCGCGGATATGTGGATGAACCAGGCCTTTCAGGCGCTGTTTGGTGGCGGTGTCGCAGGTAGCACTGGTGGCATTTTTGGAAGCATCTTCGGCGGTATCGGTAAACTGCTCGGATTTCAGAATGGTGGTTCGTTTCAGGTTGGTGGCGCCGGTGGCGTCGACAGCCAGCTCGTCGCATTCAAGGCAAGCCCAAATGAGCGAGTCACCATTACCAAGCCGGGGCAGGAGGGCCACAATGGTCGGGGTGGCGGCACTATGCGGGTGATCGTTGGCGTCGACCCAAAGAATGGTAGCATCCAGCCTTACGTGGACTCGAGCATTCAGCAGGCCGCCCCCGGGATTCAGTCTGGCGCTGTGGGGCAGGCTAATCGAATGGCACCTGGTGCCATGGCAAATTACCAGGCAACCCGTGCTGGGGGCGATTACAGAAATGGCTGATATCATTGTTTGGCCAAGGGATGTCCTTACTCCCTTGGCTTGTTATGCAAACATAGTGCCGTTCTCGCGTTCTGGTGGCCGATCGCTCGGCGGCCTCGACCCGGCTGTACGCACTGATCTCGGATTCTGGTCTGTGGAGCATGCTGATGTGCCCGTTTCTTCGGTCGCTCAGCGTCGTAGCTGGCTAGCAATCCGAAGCGCGCTTGGTGGTCGGTCGGGGCTGATTGCCGTTCCTGTCTGGTCACAGGATGTCGCGCCTTACGCATCGGGAGGTTATGAGGAGGGGTCGCTTGTTCCGCACAGTGATCTCTCAACCTTTTCAGATGGGACGGAGTATTCTCAGGGGGCGATGTCGATCAAGACGGTGGGCGTTTCCGCTATTGGTCAGACGACAATCCGACTCCGTGTAATTTCTGGGTCATCCGATCTTTCAGGTGTGCGCTTTTCGTATGAGCATGCGCTCTACGAGACCGGTCGGATTATTCAGGAAGAAGACGGAGTGATCACCGTCTCGATATCGCCGACGGTGCGCTCTCTGATACCGTCCGATGCAGACCTGGAATTTGATGAGCCAACTTGTCTTTGCCACCTATCGTCTGACGATCAGATGGGGGCTGGGGTCGATCCGGTCCCCTTCGAGCGACGTTCGGTGTCTTTCGTTGAGGCGACCGACTACTGGAATAAGCTCGCGTTGGGGCTGGTGTAATGGCAATTCAATCGCTGCGGGTATTGTGCCAGGTGGACCTTCCCTCCGGGGTCATCCGCTTGTGGGATGGTTCCGGTGGACCGTTCGTTGATGATGCGGGAGAAATCTGGAGAGCTTGCGTTCTCACGGAAGATGCCCTCAATCAGATCGAGATGGCAATCAACGCCGAGGCGTTCACTCTGGCGTTGGTTCTGTCGGGTATTGATGAGAAAACGTCTAACCAAATCTGGCAAGACTATCAGTCTGAGGCGATCAAGGGTTCTCGCTTTCGAATTCTTCTTCAGGAGTGCGATGAATTTGAGCAGCCTGCGGGCAACCCAGATGTGAAGTTCACCGGCAGGGTGGACAACCTCCTGTTCTCGGATACCGCGAATTCTTCGGGGATTCAGTCCACAGTGACTGTCGAAGTGACCAACCGCTTTACGCTTCGTACTCTCGCGAATGGTTCTGTGCTTTCCGATGTGGACCAGAAGGCTCGAGCGAAGGTACTCAACCCGTCAGCTCCGCTGGACAGGTTCGCTGAGCGCGTGAATACATTGCGAGACAAAACTATCAGGTGGCCGAACTGGTGATGGATCAAACGCTGGCTGCATTTCTTCACTCCTATAGAGATAAGCCATGGATGCCAGGTCGCGTTGACTGCTGCATGTTTCTGGCTTCTTGGGCAATCTGGTTGGGGCATAGCGACCCTGCCGAGCACTTACGTGGCACTTACGACAGCGACGAGGGTTTCCGTCGCCACATTAGTGAAGCCGGAAACGTTGCGCTGCTGGTTGGCGCTTGCGCTGCCAAGATCAATGCCAAGACCATCGAGACACCGGTGTGTGGGAGTATTGGTGTAATCGGAAGCAGCCGGAACATAGATCACCAGTTCGGCGCGATTTTTGATGGAGGTCGATGGTTGGTCCGCTTCATCAATGGAGTGGCGCCAATGAGCGCGAAATCCTTGGCAATCTGGGCGATTTAAAACAATGACAGGTCTGATCGAACTTGGCGCGTTGATTGTATCATCGCTCGCAACAACGACGCTTGCTGCAAACGCTCTGTATCTAGGCACTCTTGCCTTGGCGTACGGAGGGCTGGCCTATGGCGCCGCGCTCTTGCAAGGTTTGTTCGTCGATAAGCCGAGCGTACCGAAACCGGAGGACGGAAGCTACAACCTAAAGCAGAACGTCCCGTCTCTGGCCTATGTTTTGGGTCGAGTAAAAAAGGGGGGCGACTACGCTTTTCTGGAGGAAATCAACGGTTATGCCTTCCACATTATCGTCATGGCAGCGCACCAAATCCAAGGATACGTGCAGCATTATCTTCATGATGAGAAGGCCACACTCGATGGCCTGGGAAGAGTAACGTCGCCGTCGCATTTTGTTACCAGTGGGACGGATTACTATGTCATCTACAATACCAGGCTTGGCCTCAATGCAGAGACGGCTTATCCCGACATCGTGAGTAATTTCCCTACAATCTGGTCGAACGATCATCGAGGGGACGGATTAGCCACAATCCGGATGAGTTGCGCCACGGCTGGCAGTGAAAGCTACTTGTCGGTTTACCCAAACCAAATGCCAGTGCCTTCAGCTGTTATTGACGGTGCTCTGCTTTATGATCCTCGGATTGGTGATGTCGTTTTCCGAACAAACATAGCGCTGATGCGATTGTGGCACCTCACAAATCCAGTCGGCGGGAAGCTCAGCTTGGCTGATATGTATCTGCCGGACTGGTCTCATGCGGCCAATGTTTGTGACCAGATCGTCATTAACCGGTCCGGTGGAAGCGAAAATCGCTATCACGGTGGCATGTGGTTTCGGGCAGATAATGATCCTGTGCAAGTCGGCAGGATGATGGATCAGGCGGCGGAACTTGTTGTCTTTGAGCGCCCGGACGGCCTGATTGGTGTTCATGCTGGAGAATTCGTTGAGCCTGATGTCAGGCTTGTCAGAGAAGATGTTATCAGCTTTCAGCTGGATGGGAACACGAGAGATAGCTCAACGGTTCTCGCCGTTCGTGGTCGTTATACAGACCCAGGCAACGACTATAATTCTGCTGACGCGGCCATCTATGGAAATCCTTACATTGGTGAGGATACGGAACGCACTAAGACCTTGGATAACACGGCAATCCAGAGTCACAATCACGTCCAGCGCCTTCAGAAAATAACATACATCAGGGCGAATGCACCTAAGGTTTCAATCCTTGCTCACTATGAGCCTGCGAAAAAAGTGCCCTACAGACGCTTCGTTCGAGTGCATCTGCCGCCAAAAATGAATGAGGTCTTGGTGGAGATAACAGCGACACCAAAGTTGTCTCTTCGCAACATGACTGTCGAGTTTTCGGGGATAGTCGTTCCTGACAATATTTATGACTTCAATGCCTCAACGGAAGAGGGTGAGCCCGGCACGAATGTTGAACCTCTGCCGCGAGGTGGTGTACCACTGCCGGTGAACTTCAACGTCACTATACAAAACGAAACGTTGGCCGGCGGTCAAACGGCTGCCTATGCTCTCGCAACGTGGGACCTTGTATCGAACGCATTGATTTATGAATTGGAGTGGGAGACCGTATCAGGCTCGGAGCCTGCGAGGTCGACCAACTCTAAGTCGGGCGACGTACAAGTTCGTTCCAACTATCTCTCAGACGGCGCTCAATACCGTTTTAGGTTGAAGGCGTGGTCGAATGGCGCCAGTTCGGACTGGACAGACTACGAGATAAGGACGGCGACAGCCGATCCTTCACCGCCAGCTGCAGTCATCGGAGCTTCGGCTGCCGGCGGGAGTGGGCAAGTCAGTTTCTCTTGGACGGCGCCAAACAGCCCCAACTACGCAGGTGTCCGCCTATACCTCAACACCAGTAACACCTTTGTCGGCGCTTCGCTTGTGGCGACCGAATATGGCCCCGCAAACATCGCTGATGGCCGTGTTGTGACAGGCGTCACCGCTGGCACAAAATATGGCTTCATCGTTTCCATCAATGCGTCTGGAACTGCTGCAACTCCCGTAGCGACTGGCGTAATAATCGTAACTTGATAACGGAGAGCATCGCATGCCGCTAACAGCTGCCGAGGTATTTCGCGACTTCGAAACTGAGGGTGTCCCGTCGTCTGGACCGCATCAGCCGCGAAAGCCTGAAATTCGTACTCTTTTAAAGCAGTATGAGACGATCATTTCCGCATTCACCGCTTCTGGAGGGTTCGTTTTTGTCACGAAGGCCGCACTGGATGCGGATTTGACCCACGTAGCAAATAGCTCCGCATGGGTGATCGGTGATGCGGTTGTTGCGAACAACGGTGTATATCGGAAGATTGGAGCGCCTGGTTCCGGCTCATGGTCGCGCGTTGCCGATCTGCCGTATAGCTTCATCTTTGCATCTAACACTGGCGACGGCGACCCGAATGCGATTGAAGCGACCACGAGCATTCCTGTCAGCGCGTCCGCACTTGTCCTGCTGCCTGTATCAGAGACAAACACTGCGTCTCCGGTAACCGTAAGCTTCAATGACGGCGCAGTACTTACCATTAAGACCAACAGCGCAAACGATGTTGCTGTGGGTGGATTGGTCTCTGGCATGTTGGTTATGGGCGTCGTTACGGGTGCGTTTTTCAGGATCGTCACTGATCAGGTTGCGACCGCGATCGTTGCTGCCGCAGAAGCAGCACTTCAGGGCGCTCTAGATGCGCGCGACGCGGCCTTGACTGCAGTGCCCAACGTATTTCCTGCGACCGTTCCGGAGATGGCTGCGCTTGACCCTTCCAACAAGCTGGCCGCTTATCTTCTTGCCGCCGGCAGGGAGGGGCAGTTTAAAAAGGTGAACTGGTCTGATGTCTCGACTGTTGGTGCGGTTGATACGGCCAATGGTATGGTGGTTCGCTCGACCTCGGACAACACGAAGGCTTGGGCGCGCGTCAACACTGAGGGATGGCTTAATCCTTTATGGTTTGGTGCAAAAGGGAATGGCGTCGACAATGATAGTGCAGCGATCGAAGCGGCAATGGCGACCGTTGGAGATGGGCAGAGGGCGACCATTCTTTTGCCTCCCGGAAAGAACTTCCGTCTGACTGATGATGTCGATGTGCCTCCCGGTAAGATCATCAAGTTCATGGGACTGGGGGCGGAGACCTCTTTGGTTACCGTCAATGGCGCAATTGATGGATTCATTCAGGACAACACTGCGGGAACGACACTTACCTCTGGTATCGAATTTTCAAATTTCAGGCTGGCTGGTAGCGGCGGCGCTTTACGTGGCATCTGCGCAAAAGGAGGGGGTGTGCCTGGTGGCACGGATGCCCGCTGCCACCTCATCCATATCAACAATATGCACATCAGCGGCTTTGGGGAGGCGATCAGGCTTGAGAAGGCAACGAACTTCCTGCTCACGGACATGTTCCTGTTTGGGAATGGCTTCGGCGTCAGGACGTTGAATGCTGGTGATGGCAAGGTAACGGGCGTAAAGACCGGCTCCAACACCCTTGGCGCGTTTTACATCGAGGGCGGTGCAGGAGGGGCGTGGGACGAAGGTTTCAACATTCACGGATGCCACCTTAATGGCGACGTTGTGGGTGTTGTTTTTAAAAACATGTTCTACTGCTGGCTGGTGTCGACGCAAGTTGGATCTACGACAAACGGAACAGTGCAGATTGACAACGCCGACAACTGCACACTCATCGGGAACGAAATATCAAACACCCTTGGCAATGCTGATGGATTGGTATTTTTGAACAGCCCCGACCGCGCAATTGTGAAGGGTAACTTTATCAATGGCTGCAGGAACTACGGCGCGGTAATAACGGGCTCTCGGCACGTGATCAGCGGCAATATTTTCAATGGGAACGGGGCCAACTCCGGTCGTGACTTGCAGCTGAGTAATGTCGCTGGCGCGATCATTGATGGAAATCGCCTCCTCTCAACGCCCCTGGCTGCAAACTCCATCGAAGAAGCTGGGGCTAGCGATTACAACATCATCTCTCTGAATAACTGCGCCAAGGCTATTGTTAAGGTGGGTGCAAACACCATTACCCCCAATAATATCCAAAACGCTCCCTAGCGCGCCGCATCACCGTCGATATACTGCCGCCCGATTTCAAATCAAACGCCGGGGGGCGCAATGTATATCGACGGGTATGAGTTCGTGGCAGACACGGTCTCGAAATTTCATCATGCACTTTATATCTCGGGGTGGTTTCATCATCCCGAAGATGTCTTGAAATCGGTCGTCTTGCACAATGCTGGTGATCTTAAGTCGCTTTCCGACGTGCGGCAGCCGCATGGAGGCGTTTCGGCAACGCTCGGAGAGAACAAGGGTTTTTGGCTGCATGCATTCAGGGGGGATACGACGTTTCCGCAAGCTGCGGAAATCGAGTTCATCACCAAGAAGGGGAAGAGGATACGCGTCAACCTCGGCGAGCTGGCAAAGGACAGGGCTCAGAGGTATTTGACGGTGGACATGAGCAAACGGTTTGTTGAGACCGTGTCTGCAACATCTGGTGCCAAAGTCTTGGATATCGGAGGCCGGGCAAGAAGCAAGCTCGATCGCAGCAAGTCCTTTCCAAACTCGGAAGTGACGGTATTTGACGTCATGGCTGGAGACAACGTTGATGTGGTCGGTGACGCTCACGATCTGTCTCAGTATTTCGAGCCGGAAACGTTCGATGTTGTCTATTCAGTATCCGTTTTTGAGCACTTGCTCATGCCGTGGCGTGTCGTCACGGAAATGAATAAGGTTCTTAAGGTTGGCGGTATCGGTTACGTGCACACCCATCAGACGCTGGGCATGCACGACGCGCCTTGGGACTTCTGGCGCTTCTCAGACACGTCGTGGGACGCCCTGTTCAACGTTAAAACCGGGTTTGAAATCACCGAGCGCGCGCTGGACAGTGAGCAGTTTGTAATCCCCTTCGTTTACCGCCCATCGAAAGAGCATGCCGAAAAATCTGCCGGCTTTGAGGGGTCTGCGGTCGTGTTCCGTAAGACCGGGCCAAGCCAGGTAGAGTGGGCAACGACCTTGAGCGAATTGGTCGATACGACTTACCCTGACAATGACGATGGCAGAACGGGTGGAACGGACTACATCTGAGTCGTCAGTTCATCTTTACCCCGTCGGGAGAGCGAAGCATCGCGCCAATCTTGGTCGCGCTATCAGTGAAATGTAGCGCGGCCTCACGTTCGAAAACGAAATCGAACGCACCCGCCGTTGATACTACCCTCAATATGGCTGACTGCTTGTCTCTAGCGGCGGCGAGGCGAAACGCTGTCGCTTGAGCTGCCGGAAAGGACGCGACCTCTTCCTTCGCGGAATTCTCGCCCCACTTCATGACTTGGGCTTTACTTGCAGAGCGCATCAAGGCCTTGAGAGCACGTTCCATCTCTTCAGACGGGATTGAGATAGATTGTTGTTCGCCGGTCTCGCTCGTAGACGTCAGCGTGATTGTTTTGCCGTCAGTTTCTGACGACCATTCCTGTTTCTTGTTGCTCATCAAGTCCCTCGTGGATCAAACGACATCCCCCGTTTCAATAGCGAAGATGGAATGCCGCACAAGACTTCGTCTAGGCTTGAGAGTCAATAAAACGGATATCGAGTAGAAAGAGGCCCATCGCGTGCGGTTGGGATACGACGGGCCTCAGTACTGCGCGCCAGACCAACGCAGCGCTATTTTAATCAATTATGATGGAATTGGTTCCTTGTTAGGAGGCCCGGTCGTGCTACCGCCCCGGACCTCCTGAGTGGGTACGCGTGTAGCAGATACGCGGGCCGCACTGCCCTGGTATTTGGAGAAACCCAAGGCAGTAGACCAACCAACCGGCTTTGAAATTGTTCCACTTACAGGAGAAGCCTCATGACGGCTGTAACTGCCGCGCAGGTACGCGCGGCTGCGAAAACGCGCGTGAATGAAAGCAACCTCAACTCGGTGATGATTGTGCTGCAGAAGTACGGGCGTGATTTCGGTCTCGATCTTCCTCACCGCGCTGTACCGCTCCTCGCGCAGCTCATGCACGAAAGCGGCAACTTCCGGTATGATCGCGAAATCTGGGGTCCGACGCCAGCGCAGGAGCGTTACGATACCCGCACGGATCTCGGCAACACGCCGGAGAAAGATGGCGACGGTTACAAGAACCGTGGGCGTGGACCTATTCAGGTTACCGGCGGATACAACATCCGCAAGTTCTATGAATGGTGCAAGCGCAAGGATTTGAACCCGCCTAACTTCGTCGACAATCCGGACCGGATCAACACAGATCCGTGGGAAGGCCTTTCTGCAGTCTGGTACTGGGACGAAGGCAATCCGGACGGACGAAGCCTGAATGTCTATGCAGATCGCAATGATGCTGAGATGATCACCCGAAAGATCAATGGTGGTCTGAACGGTTACGCAGAACGCCTCGAATACTACACCCGTCTGGGGCTTGTGGTTCTTGGCTATGGCGTGACAGACATCCTGCCGTTCCAGGTGGCGTCTCGAAAAGCCGGTCACTACAAGGGCAAACTCGACGGACTGGATGGTCCGCAGACGCGCTCTGCGATCCATTTGACCTTGGTGGGCCTCGCTCCGCAGGCACGGGTTTCCTTTGTGAAGGCTGCTCCGGTCACCGAAGAAAAGCCGGTGCCAGTCACGCCACCGAGCCTCGACGCGCCCTGGTGGAAGTCGAAAGAGGTGCTTGTACCAGCTTTCACCGGCGGCACGGTCACGTCTTCGCTCGCTGCGGTTGGCAGTATTCCCTGGCAGAACCTTGCTATCATACTGCTTGCACTCGGTCTCGCCGGCGCATTCCTGCTCTGGCGGAAGAAGGTCGACGCCAAGGCGGTCAATGCTCAAGTGCGGGAGCTTTCCTGATGTGGGCCGTCATTCCCGATTGGCTGAAAGTCGGCGCTGGCGCTCTCGCGGGCGCAGCGCTTCTTGCTCTCGGATCTTTCTATCTCGGCAAGAGCGAAGGCCGCAGCGAGGGGCGCGCAGAGATGCAGGTCGAGGCGGCGAAAGAAGCCCTCGAACGGATTACCAAACTGGAGAAGAACAATGCGGCGTTCATGGATCTATCGGCTCGCCATCGTTGCCTTGTGTTCATGCGCGATAGCAGGCTGCCAGACAGCGCCTGCGACTAGCGGTTCCGGATATCAGGCCGTCACATTTTCAGATGCGGAAGCCGCACGCTTAGCGTCACAAGACGAAACGGCTGGTCCGGCCATCTATTCGAACAATCGCCAATGCAGCCTTGATGCTGCCTGCCGGAAATAAGGAGAAGCAGGATGACGGACACATTTCATGTTGCCGGATCTGACGAGTATCAGCTTGCCGTCGATGGAGCGAACTTCAGTCGCTTCGGTCTGCAGGTGGAATTTGGCGCGACGGCACGCGTCTTCATCGGGGCGGCTGCGCCTCTGAAAACAACAGCCAACTACGTGACTCTTTCCTACATCGGTTCGCGGGAGTTGGCGGCAAGTCTGGCGTCAACAGACAAGGTCTATGTTCGGTCGATGGAACAGCTTGCAAAAGGGGTGCGAGGCTTCAGGGAGAGCCGCACATGAGCGGCTTCTCGTTTAACTCCGTGCCTGATTCCGGGTTCCCGCCAGGGGTGAAAGCCTTCCCATTATCTCGCGCTCTTCGCGTGGGTGTCATCACAGACAGCCAAGGGAGTCGTGGTTGCGGCACTGGTCCATACAGCATGGATGGTGCACGTGCTCTTTCATATCCAACCCGGCTTGCCGCCTGGTTGCGCAAAATGGGCTTCCAGGCGTCGTCCGAAAGTCTGTCGGAATACAACAACAACGAGGCAGGAGCGGCAGCTCTGCCTTTGTATGATCCGCGCTATTCGGCGGGCACTTTTTCCGTGGCGGCCGGGACGGGCCTTGGTGGCTTGCTCATCACAAAAACAGCTGCTGCGGCATCCGGCGTCGGTCGGTTCGCTCCATCTACGCCGATCAATACATTCGAGGTATGGACCCCCGTTAACACATACGGGACTTTGAACTGCCGAATTGACACTGAGGCAGTCGTTCCCGTTGCCCAGAACGGGACGCCAGCATTCAAGAAAACACTTATCACCTCCACGGCGGGTGTCGGTCAGCATGCACTGACGATCGAGAAGCAGGGAGGGGCTGGGGCAACTGCTGTTTTCCTGAACACGATCATCGCCTACAATTCATTGATCAACGACATCCGCATTATCAATCTGGGCGCGCGCGGTTGGTCTACGACCGATTGGCTGGTGGCTGATCAGCCTTGGCGAGCCTTCCCCGGTTTGGCCGCCATGCAGTTCGATATCGTGATCGTGATGTTGGGAACCAACGATCGCCGGGTCGGAGGCTCAGGCAACAGCCTGGCCACTTACCTTGCCAACCTGCAATCCATTATAACGCAGTGCGCAGCGGCGAAGGTCATTCTTGCTATGCCAATGCCGATCAATCCTGCGAACGTTTCGACCTTCACGGATGCGCAGATGCTGGCTGGATTGAAGACCTTGGCAAGCGACAACAAAGCGGCGCTCTTCCGCTCTGATCTGTTCCTTGGTCCGTGGGTTGCAGAAAAAACTGCTGATGCGTTGCATTGGAAGGCGCCGGCATCGGACCTGGTCGGGGCTGGGTTGGCAACGATCGTGGCGCAGGCGGCAATAGATCTTGCGGCATGACGCCGTCGCGCCTTAGTCGTGGTTTGTTCCGTCTGGGATCGCGGGCGCTCTTGCAAAGACCGGGTGATAAGAGATCGCCCATTTCTGGCTCAGCGTCTGAAAGATCTTTGCGGCGATCTCTGCAGCGGCTGGCTGTGAATTGATGCCAAGCTTGTCTGCATATTTGAGGCGCAATTCCATCGGCACGGCGCTCATGGTGCCGTGGATCTCCGCTAGTAGTTCTTCTCCACCTACGCGCCTTCCGGCCTCATGGAAATGGTAGCTGCGATAAACTCGCTTGCTCACGTCTTCGGCTATCGTCTTCGTGGAGAACGCTGTGTCTCCGCGAGAGCCCGGAGATCTTCCTGCGTAACCATTGCGCATAGGCCTGCTTGGCAAGGCAAGGCTGACGCGGATATCCTTCTCTAAATCGTCGAACATGTCACGGTTCCTTGTGCGGATAGTGTTCCCAGCAGTGCCATGTGGATTTTTCAGCCTTGCTTCGGCTGAAGCCAAAGCCGCCCCACTGCTTGCAGCCGGGATGCTCGCACCAATGCTGGTCGATGACGCCATCTCCGGATTTGGTTTTCTGGTCCGTCACGCGTCTGCACCTCGTAGGCGTTCAAGGTTCCATCCACCAGCGGGCGGCGTCACGAAGAACTTGGCTGCTCTGTCCGTGAGTTTTTCTGCGGCCAAAATCTCTGCCTCTCGCATGGTCTCAGCCCGCACGGTGACGACAGATCGTCCCGTCTGAAATCGATAGGTTTCCATGTTGTCGTTGATCTTTCGCTTACCGATGTTCCTAATATGTTCTCATTCGGGGCGGAGTCAATGATGTTGTTCAACGCCCCATGATGAGGGTCCAACGCCTATGAAATCCAGCATCGCAAATCCCGGCTATAAAGGTGCGGCCATGTGGGTGCGTATTCGCCATCGCTTTGGGCCGCGCATGATGGAGTGGTTTCTTTCAGGTCACATGATCCTGTTTGGATACGTTCTCCTGCTTCCGTCGCAAACCTTCAATCAGCCGGCATTCTCAGCCTTTGCTGCCCTGCCGTCTTCCGAGACGGCCTTGGGCTGGACACTCTCGTTTATCGGATGCCTTCGTGTGGTGGGCCTTGCAGTCAACGGCGCACGAAAGGATGTAACCCCTCAGATCCGGCAAGTATCGGCTTTCGTCGGCTGCATGATGTGGGCAGGTATTTCGTATGGCTTCGCATCCTCTGGCGTCATCAGTACCTGGCTCGCCATTTATCCGCTCTTTGCGATAGGCGAGCTGGTCAACATTCATCGCGCCGCACATGACCAAGGGGAAGCTCGGAATGGAACAAATCGAACTGCTCAGTAAGCTTCCGCTTCCTGCGGTGCTGATGTTCGGGGCAACTCTGGCTGTCATCTTCTACGTAAGACACTACGGGATGGAGGCAGGGAAAAAATCATCTGGAAATGATAAGCAGTCCAAGGCTGAAGTCGCGGCGATGATTGTCGACCCGACAGCATTAAATCACGCGACGGATGCATTGAGGGCTCACACGGCTGAGGCCGTCAACATGAGAAAGTCATTTGAGCGGGGGACGGAAAAGATCTGCGATGCGGTCGATCGCCTGAGTGACCAGATCGACGAACTCGAAAAAGAAATGATCCGCCGAAAGGCGTAATAGGAAAAGCCGTCCGGTTTGCGCCGGGCGGCTTTTTGCGTTTAGAGCTGCTCGCGCTTATGGTTATAAAGAATCTCAGAAATTGAACGCAGGCTTGATGACGGAGATTCGCTCAAGGCTTGCCTTCACTTCAGGCGTCCCTCCTCTCGACGCAAGCCACTGCCTAACCCCTTCTGATATCTCTAGGCAAAACAGATCCACCTGCACCTGAAGGCATCCGTCATCTTTCATATTCAGATGCATGCTGCCCTTGCTCGGTGGCTCAGAAATATGGAACCTCGTCAGTATTCCTTTGGCGTTGTGATTCTCTAACTCGTGACTGTATTCATGACAGTAAGCGCATCGCAAAGCGTAGAGGTCACCAGCCGTCATAAGGCAGGTCTTCACCCTCGGCCCTGAAGCTAGGCTTTTCATTTTTCTCATGAAGTCACGCGGTGCATTTTGATTGGTTCGATCTCGAAGCGTTTCATACATCTCGCGCATGATGGCTGGAGGCTTTGTCGGCGCTTCTCTCAGATATGTTGGTTCAATCCATTCTTTCGCCCATGATACATAGCGCTCACCAACCTTTCCTTTGCGACCGTCTACCTTTGCTGAAACATCAGGCAGAGTGAGAGCGATCAACAAGGCGGCATACCAGTTTTTCTGATCAACAGCTTGTTCTACTGATCTTAGCAAATGTTCCATACTGCCACCTCAACCCCAGCTTACGCATCTTAAGTATCTAGCATACGAAATTGTTTTACAGCGCTATTGAAAACAATGTCGGATTTCCTTCGCGAAAAAGCGAGTTTTACAGGCAAGACTTTGAAACTCATACGATAGACGGAGCTTCCCAAGCTGAATACGAGGGTTCGATTCCCTTCACCCGCTCCAGCATCTTTTCACTGAAATCAACAAGCAAAAAAGCGCTGATTTCTCAGCGCTTTTGTTTGTCCGCGGTCACCCGGAATGGCAACCAGATGCCATTCCGAGTTTCGCGTTCTGGCTTCGGAGCACCCTGGCCGTCAGATCAGGTCGCGAGCGAAGCGCTCGTCCCACGCTTTCGTTTTAACGGCAACGCCATTTTCGAATGCCGACAGTTCCCCCGTCAGGTAGAAGTTGTCTTTGTCCGAGCGCATTTCGGTCCGGCTCTCGATCCTGATGCGCCATCCATCCCGGCCCATTTCATAGGTCTGGGTCAGAACGTATTTTGCGGAGAGTGGGTCGTTGTCGCGGATGGTCAGTTCCCGGCGCAGGCTGTGGCTGAGTTCGGTATCGATTTCGTCGAACCGCAGCACGCCCTCGCCGAACAGTCCCCCCACGCCTTCCGTGACATAGGTGTTGATACCCGTCTCGTGATCCTGTTCGGTCCAACGGCGGACCGAGCCGGGATCAACCTGCGTGATGGGTGTTGAGGGACCATGGGCGGGCGCCTCAAACCGGACGGGCATACCGTCTCCTGCAGCCCGCACCGGCAGGTCGAGCGCGCTTTCCGCAACGGAAACGCTCAGTGTGGCGTCGAAAGGCGATGTCCAGACCATCGGCCAGTAAGCAGTTGCGATGGCAAGCTGCAACTTGTGACCCTTCGCAAAGCGATATCCGCAGTCATTGAGCTTGATCGCGACATCATAAAATCTGCCGGGCTCGAGCGCTTCCGGATTTTCGTGGCTGTCGCGGTGCGTCAGATTGAACACCTGATAGCTGACGCGCGTGACACGTCCATCCGGCAAGACATCGTTCAGGCGCAGGGAAATCTGCGCAACGGGGCTATCGGCGGAAATGCGCAGCCGTGCAATCGGTGCACCGAGAATGTCGAGGTCGTCTTCGAGGCACGTTGTTTCGAAAACCAGTGCACCACCATTGTCCAGCCGTTGATCGGTCGGATGTTCACCCGGGCAGCCGGTTGCCATCCATTCGCCGCCGGCCTTGCCGTGGCTTTGGGGCGAACGGATGTTGAGAACCGCAGGTTTGCCTGCGGCGTTGCCGAGTTCCTTGCCGGCACCAAGATACAGTGACCTGGTGGAGATTTGCGGTGAAGGCCATGCTGTTTCGCCCACCCAACGGCCTTGTGTCGTCGTTCGTGTCCCGGTCGGCTCGATCGTATCGCTTACGAAAGCGCGCATCATCGGCTCGTCCATGACGCCGGTGTCCTTGCCCTTCAGCCAATGATCCCACCAGCGTGTTGCTTCCTGCAAGAAACCGATCGCCGGACCGGGAACACCGTCCTGCGGATAGATGTGGCCCCATGGACCGATGATGCCGCGTCGCGGAACCTGAAGGTTTTCGAGAAGCCTGGAGACGGGGTTGGTGTAGCTGTCTGCCCAGGCGCCAATGGCAAGGACCGGGCACTGGATCGCGCTCCAGTCCTCGCAGACCGAGCCGTGTTTCCAGTACTCGTCGTAACGCTGATGTTCGAGCCACAGCGCAGGGAAGAAAGGCAGTTTTTCCAGCCTCTCGATCCAGCGGTCACGCCATGCGTCGCCAACGATCTTCGGGTCGAGCGGGCGGCTCTGATAGGCAAGCATGATGGTTCCCCACCACAGATTGTCGTTCAGCAACAAGCCACCCATGTAGTGGATGTCGTCGGTATAGCGGTTGTCGGTCGAGTAGGCGGTAATGATGGCCTTCAGGGCCGGTGGACGTCGCGCGGCAATCTGCAGGCTGTTGAAACCGCCCCAGCTCTTTCCCATCATGCCGACATTGCCACTGCACCAGGGCTGGCGGGAAATCCAGTCGATGACTTCCAGAGCATCGTCCTGTTCCTGCTTCAGATATTCATCGGCCATGTGGCCATCGGATTCACCTGTGCCGCGCATGTCCACACGGATGGCGGCGTAGCCATGGCTGGCAAAATAACCATGCATCGGCTCGTCACGTCCGCGCGTTCCGTCACGCTTGCGGTAAGGGATATATTCGAGAACGGCAGGCACCGGCGATTGCTCGGCGTCTTCTGGCAGCCACAGGCGCGCACCAAGGCGCACGCCATCGCTCATGGTAATCCAGATGTGTTCTTCAACATGCACGGTCATTTGGGAGCTTCCAGTCAGGTCATTCGGTGCGGGTATCACCGCACGGGGCATTAACAACAAGGAGGAGGTGGCTCACATGCAGCGATGAGCCACCATGGAGATCAGGCGGAAATACCGCGCTTTGCCAGCACGCCATCCAGCCAGTCGCGGCGCAGTTCCGGAACCGAGGTGATGAGCTGTTCGGTATAGGGTTGGTAAGGCGGCGCAAAAACCTGCTCGGTCGTACCGGTTTCGACAATACGGCCGTGCTGCATCACCATTGTCCTGTCAGCAAGCCTGCGCACCACGCCGAGATCGTGGGTGATGAACAGGTAGGAAACACCGAGTTCATTCTGCAAGGAGCGCAAAAGCTTGAGAATTTCCTCCGCCACCAGAGGATCAAGTGCGGATGTCACCTCATCGCATATGATCAGGTCGGGTCGGGCGGCAAGTGCGCGGGCAATACAGACGCGTTGCTTCTGTCCGCCGGAGAGCGCTTTTGGCAGGCGCTCTGCAAACTCCCGTGGCAGGCCAATGAGGTCCAGCAATCGATTGACTTCGGACGCGCGTTCGTCGTCGTTCATTCCGAAATAGAACGACATCGGACGGCCGATGATCTCGCCCACGGTATGACGTGGATTGAGTGCCACATCGGGAAGCTGATAGACAAGCTGGATGCGTCGCAACTCCTCGCGGGAGCGCTTGGTGTAACTATCGGCAAGCCGGTGCCCGGTGAGTGAGATGACGCCGGACGAGTGTGGCGGCAGGCCGGCAATGACGCGGGCCAGCGTGGATTTTCCGGAACCGGATTCCCCCACAACAGCCAGTGTTTCGCCCTTGCGAATTTCGCACTGAATGTTGTCCAGCACCTTCTTGCGGCCGTAGTAAGCTGTGACGTCGCGCGCCTCAAGCAAAACTTCTCCACCCTTGCGATGAACGCCTTCACCCGACATGCTGGCTTCGCGTTCGGATACGAGACGGCGTGTATAGTCTTCCTGCGGCTGCTCTAGAACCTGCTCCGCAGAGCCAGCCTCTACCTTTTTTCCATGACGCAAAACCATGATGCTGTCGGCAATCTGCGCGACGACGGCAAGGTCATGTGTAATGTAAAGCGCGGCTGTATCATAACGCTGGATGAGGCTGCGCAGCAGCGCGAGCACCTCGATCTGCGTTGTGACATCAAGCGCCGTGGTCGGCTCGTCCAGCACGAGAATGTCAGGCCGGCAAGACATCGCCATCGCCACCATCGCACGCTGCAATTGACCACCCGATACCTGATGCGGATAACGGCTGCCAAAGTTCTGGTAGTCGGGAAGCTGCAACGCCTGCAACAATTCCAGCATCCAGGCCTGAGCTTCCTGCCTGTTCATGATGCCGTGATAGAGCGGCCCTTCCATGATCTGTTCGCCGATCTTCATGGCTGGGTTGAAGGCAGCGGCAGCACTTTGTGCCACATAGGCAATACGTGCGCCACGTACCGCTTCGCGACCGGCACGGTCGACCGTCATCAGGGATACGCCGTTGACGATGATTTCGCCCCCGACGATGCGGCAGCCATTGCGGCCATATCCCATTGCGGCAAGGCCGATTGTGGATTTTCCGGCGCCGGATTCGCCGATCAGACCTTTGACCTCGCCGCGTTTGAGGTCGAGATCGACACCGTCAACCAGGATGGCGCCATTGGGAGCGGCAACTTTCAGGCCGCGAATTTGCAAAACCTTGTTTTCGCTCATCGGTCGGCTCCCTGAATTGCACTGCGGCCAGCAAGCAGCCAGTCCACGACAAGATTGACGCCGATGGTGAGAATGGCGATGGCGGCGGCCGGGTAAAGCGGAGCATAGAGGCCGTACAGAATGGCTTGCTGGTTATCCTTCACCATGCCGCCCCAGTCGGCGAACGGGGGCTGAATGCCAAGGCCCAGGAACGACAGGCCGGCCACGAACAGGAAGGTGAAGCAGAAGCGCAGGCCGAATTCCGCAATCAGCGGCGGAAGGGCGTTGGGGAGTATTTCCTTGAACACCAGCCAGAACAGGCCTTCGCCGCGCAGACGCGCCGTCTCGGCATATTCCAGAACATTGATGCCCTGGGCCACGATACGCGCCAGACGAAACACGCGCGTGGAGTCCAGAAGCGCAATCGTCACGATCAGGACGGGAATGGACGAGCCAAGCGCCTGAAGCACAACCAGCGCCGAAATCAGCACCGGTATGCACATTACCGTGTCGACGATGCGCGAAAGGACCATATCCAGCCAGCCGCCGAAAATCGCGGCGATGAAACCGAGCGTGATGCCGATGCTGAAGGACAGCAGCGAAGCGGCCAGCGACACGCCGATGGACATTTGTGCGCCAGCCAAGAGACGCGAAAGCATATCGCGACCGTTCTGATCGAGGCCGAACCAATGGGCGGCGGACGGTGGATCGAACGGCGATCCAACAATTTCCTCCTGTCCGAATGGCGCAATATGCGGGCCAGCGACAAACAGGATGATGTTGAGCGAGATGATGAAAAGACCGACCCATGCGGTCGGGGTGATGGAACGCAGCATTTTCATCGGGGATGCCTCAAGCGCGGATTGAGCGCGATTGCCGAAACATCGGCGATGATGTTCAAAATGACATAGGCTGCGCCGAACACGAGGGCTGCGGCCTGAACCAGTGGAAGGTCACGTTTTGAAACGGCGTCGACCATGAAGCGGCCAAGGCCGTTATAGTTGAAGATGGCCTCCACCAGCACGACGCCGGTAATAAGATAGGCGATGTTGAACGAGACAACGTTGACGATCGGTGCTGCGGCATTGGGAAGCGCATGGCGAAGAACCGCACGTTTTGTCCGCAATCCCTTGAGATAGGCTGTTTCGACATAGGCCTGATCCATGACCGCGAGAACTGCGGTGCGGGTCATACGCAGCATTTGTGCTACCGTGACCAGGACCAGGGTAAGGGCCGGAAGCGTGGTAGCTTTGAGCCAATCCGCAAAGCCCATGCCCGGATAGGTGTCTGCGAGACTTGGCAAGAGATTGTAGTGAACGGAAACGAAGAGGATCAGCAGAAGCCCAAGAAAATATTCCGGGAGAGAGACAAAGCCGAGAGCCGCGATATTGATGGCACGATCAAACAGGCTGCCACGCCAGATGGCGCTGAACAAACCGAGGAGAACGGCGATCGGAACGGAAACGGCTGCGGCATAAAGCGCCAACGCCATCGTGTTCCAGAACCGTGGCCAGAGAAGATCGGCGACGGGCTGACGGTTTGCGAGTGAGTTGCCGAGGTCGCCGGTTACGAAACCGCCAAGCCAGGAGAGATAGCGTTGCAGAATGGGCTGGTCGAGACCGAGATCGGCGCGCAACACGGCGAGGGATTCAGGCGTCGCATTTTGTCCGAGTATTGCTGACGCCACATCACCGGGAAGAAGCTGTGTGCCGGCGAAAATAAGCGCCGACACCAGCAGAAGCGTCAAAATACCCAAAGCAACGCGCTTCAGGATAAGCTTAGTCATTATGCGTCCAACCACACCTTTTCAGCGAGACGGGCACCCATGAAGTTGAACATCGGATGCGTGGTCACGCCCTTCAGTTTTTTGGATGTTGCATCGAGGTAATCGCCGAACATCGGGATCATGGCGCCGCCCTCATTGGAGATGAGTGCCTGAAGCTCGGCGTAGATTTCCTTGCGCTTTGCATCGTCGAGCAGCGCACGTGCCTCGGTGAGTTTCTTGTCGAAGGTCTCGTTCTTCCAGTGCGTATCGTTCTGCGCTGAGGTTGACTGGTAGGCGATGGTCAGCATCTGGTCGGCTGTCGGGCGGCCGCCCCAGTACGACATGCAGAATGGTGCCTTCATCCATACATTGTCCCAATAGCCGTCGGCGGGTTCGCGCTTGATCGAAACGTCGATACCGCCCTTTGCCGCGCTCGTCCTGAAGATCGCTGCGGCATCCACCGCGCCAGAAAAGGCGGCGTCAGAAGAGGAAATTTCGATTTTCAGCGTGTCGAGACCAGCCTGCTTCAGATAAAACTTGGCTTTCTCTGGATCATAGGGACGCTGCGGCAAATCTGCTGCGTGGAAACGATCGGAGCTTGGTATCGGATGGTCGTTGCCGATGCGGCCGTAGCCACGCAGAGCGGTCTTCAAAAGCTGTTCGCGATCGATGGCATGCTTGATGGCGAGACGGATATTGTTGTCCGTATAGGGTGCCTGCGTGCAATCCATCAGGAACGTGAAGTGCTGGCCGCTGGCCGACTGTACGATGTTGAGATTGGGGTTGCGGCGCAGCAGATCGACTGTCTTGAAGTCGAGCTGGTTGATGGCGTGAACCTGTCCCGACATCATGGCATTCGTACGTGCGGCAATGTCGTTGATGACGATCACTTCAACAGCGTCAACGTGAGCGGCATTGGCCTTCCAGTAGTTCGGATTGCGGGTAAAGCGTGAGCGGACGCCGGGGTCATAGCTTTCGAACACGAAGGGTCCGGTACCGACTGGCTTGTTGAAATCCGTCCAACCTTCCGGAACGATAAGGAAGTGATAGTCGGAAAGAATGTAGGGGAGGTCGGCGTTGCCGCTTTCCAGCACAATCTTGATCTCGCTATCGGAGACTTTCTCGATGGCCTTGAGAGCAGAGGCAACGGAGCGTGCTGCAGATGTGGTGTCTCCACGGTGCAGGTTGATGGAGTAGATGACGTCTTCCACCGTCAGCGTCTTGCCATTGTGGAACGTAACACCTTGGCGCAGCTTGAAGGTCCACTCCACCGCACCCGGCTGGGCTTCCCAGCTTTCGAACAGTTCCGGCACGGCGTTATTGTTCGCGTCGATCTCGACAAGGCCGTTCATGATCATGAACGCCTGATTGACGGGAACCCAATCCTTCAGAATGCGCGGGTCCAGATTGTCTGTCGTGCTGCCGCCGCCAATACCAAGCTTCAGGACGCCACCCTTTTTCGGAGTTTCCGCGCTTTGCGCATTGGCGGTGGTGATGAAGCCGGCGGAAAGTGCCGTCAGGCTGGCCGCGCCAGCAAGGAAACGTCGCCGATCAAGCGAAAAGGAAAAGGGGGAGGATGTCATATTGGGGGTTCCCTGTTTTTATCGGGGCCAGAGGAGGCTCGGCTGGGGGACTGGCCTATCGTACTCGGCGGTTCGGCACTAGGTCTCGAGCGCGATACAGGGGTATGATTTTTGTGCATGGGGCCATGAAATCTGAGCGCGTCCGCTTGTTCGAGAAGCGGAGTAAAGGGGCGTGGCCGGACCAGATCCGGTTTACCCAAGCCCGCCGAGCGGGCGCGTTTATGGAGTGAACACAAATGGGGCTTGCGGACATTGTCGGCCTTGCGGGAGCCTTTTTTTATCTCTTTGCCTATGCCCTGTTGCAGTTACGCGTTCTAACCATTGATGACGGGCGCTACACGCTTCTTAACGTTCTGGGCGGCGTATCGCTGATCTATTCGCTGATATGGAATTTTAATCTTGGCTCCCTGATCTCGCAGGTCGCCTGGCTTCTGTTCACCATCATCGGTTATGCGCGCTTCATGCTGGATCGCCGTCGCAAGGCGCCTCCGGCACAGGCCTGACGATTGTCAGCGCGCGGTTTGCTGATTGTTGGCAATGAGCCAGTCTGAAACCTCGCGCACAATCCTTCGCTGGTGGCGATCGGCTGGCCGCATCAGGTAAAATTTGCCTTCTGAGCGCATCGTATGGGAATGGACCGGGACGAGGACCCCACTATCAAGCTGATCGCGGATCAGCCATGTCCATCCAAGCGTTGCGCCAAGCCCTTGCGACGCCGCCGCAACACAGAGACCGTAGTCTCCCAGCTTCCACTGAATTGCGTCCTGCGGTGGCGACAATTGTGATGACCGCCACCAGTCGCGCCAGTCCTGCCATTCTCGCATGGAATCTTCGATCGAGATCAGAACCGGCGCTTTCTGCTCCATGAGGTTGGCCATGCCTGCCGCTGACACGGGAATGACCTCTTCCTGGCCGAGTTCGGAAAGCCAGACGCCAATTGGTCGTTCCCTGCGATAGAAGATAGCAAGATCGAATTCGTCCAGACGCAAATGGGCCACGTCATCGGTGACGCGCAACCGCAGTTCGATGCCGGGGATGTCGCGTTTCAGCGTCTGAAGGCGCGGCATGAACCATTGATCGGCAATCCCGCGCGAACAGGCGATGGTGATCTGGCTGGGGCCGGTCCAGGAGCGTACGCCGTCCGTGACGCTTGCGATGTCGAGGATGAGCCGCGAAACGTCGATCGAGTAGTTCTCTCCGATGGTTGTTAGTCGCACACCTGTCGGCACACGCTCGAAGAGTTTGGAGCCGATAAACGCTTCGAGTTTGCTGATCTGGCGGCTGACAGCGCTTTGCGTCAGACCAAGCTCATTACCCGCCCTGGAGAAGCTGCCCAGCCGCGATGCAGCTTCGAAAACAACAAGCGCCTCCAATGGCGGCAATCTAAATGACGGTTGCATCCCGGTTCCCACAAAACAGTCTGCGCTCCGATACACCGACGCCATAAACTCTTCAATTTTTTTGGAATTCGATGCTGTGGTAATCACGCAATTTCCTCGTCCAAAAGGGTCGTCGGACATGATTCTCGTGTATAGTCGCCGACAAATTTGCATCCTGCCGCTATCATCATGGTAGCGCTGCCGTGACCTAAGCGGATAATTGAGATGAGAATGCCGGTTATGAGATCAAACCCTGGACGACTTTGCATCGCGGCAATTTTCGCGATTCTGGCTGGCGGCACGGGTGTTTCACCGGCACAGGGCCTGTCGGATGGTGGCAAGATGCCGGTGCTTTTCGATGCGCAGGAGCGGTTTGCCGGCGGCGATCTGTCTTCGGTGCCGCGTATCCGGTTCTTGATGTCTGTCGATTTTCCGCCCTTCAATTTTACCGATCAGGAAGGGCGGCTCGCAGGTTTTCATGTCGATCTGGTGCGGGAAATCTGCGCGCAATTGAAGGTCGAGAGCAAATGCCAGGTTCAGGCATTGCCGTTTGATGAGCTGGAAGCTGCGCTGGAAATGGGGGAGGGCGAGGCTGTCATTTCCGGTATTGCGTCATCATCGGACTTACGAAAGAGCTTCACCTTCTCACGTCCTTACCTTCTGTTGCCGGCACGCTTTGCAGTCAACAAGGCGGTCAAGCTCGAAGGGACGACGATCAATGCTCTCTCCGGCAAGAAGGTCGGGGTTCTGACCGGTTCGCGCCATGAGCAGATGCTCAAGGCATTTTTTCCGAAAGTGGCGGCCAACGGCTTTGATGGCTATGACGCCATGTATGATGCCCTGAAGACCGGCAAGGTGGATGCCGTTTTCGCAGATGGCCTGCGTCTGCCGTTCTGGGTGTCGGGCACTGCCTCCGAAGGCTGCTGCGCGTTGTTCGGTGGACCTTATATGTCTGATCGTTTTCTTGGCGAAGGCCTGACGATCATGGCCGTCGACCCGGACAACGTTCTCGTTCCGGCTTTCGATCAGGCGCTTGCGGCTCTGTCACGCAATGGCCGGCTAGAGGAAATCTACCGCCGCTATTTTCCTTATGGATTATACTGAACGGTGTTATTGGCTTGCCCAGATAATCCGGGCAATCCATTCCACCTCTGCCATGTCGAAACTGCGGTTGGGATGTTCCGGATTGAGGGAGAGCAACTCGATGTTCTTGGGGCTTTGCCGCGCCAGAACTTTTGCCATGACCTCACCATCCCGGCTTTTCACCACCACGCGATCGCCTCGGCGTACCTGTGCGCCGGGCTCGACGATGAGAATGTCGCCATCACGATAAAGTGGCATCATGCTTTCGCCCTGCACCTCTAGCGCATAGACACCCTGCTTGCGGTCCGGGGAGGACGGAAATTCGATAACGTCCCACCCTTGGCCGGCCGGAAAGCCGCCGTCATCGAAAAAGCCACCGGAGCCGGCCTGAGCGAAACCGAGCAGCGGAATGGCATTGTGCGCATCGGCAGGCTGGGTCGCCTGTCCGGTTTTTCCGAACGCATAGCCAAAAAATTGGTCGATACTCGCGCCGGTCGCCTCCAGGACTTTCGAGACGGATTCTGTGGAGGGCCAGCGTTTGCGACCGTCCGGACCGAACCGCTTCGACTTGTTGAACGATGTCGGATCGAGGCCTGCGCGCTTGGCCAGCGCCGAAGGCGTCAACTGGTGACGTTCTGCAAGCGTATCGATCGCGATCCAGATCGTTTCGTGTGAAAGCATGATTAAAAGCCCGCAGGTGGAGCCCGTGGAGGAAAAAGCTCCTGTCAGTAGAGGCTGTAATCTAGACTATATTCAGCCTGGAGTAAAGAAATAAGGAATAAAATCCTCTTCCTCAGGCCACCATTGCCGGACTGTTGATCTTGGAAAGCTGGATGACCGCCTGTGTGCGGCTATCGACCTTGAGTTTCAGCAGGATTGCCGACACATGCGCCTTCACGGTGGCTTCGGAGACATTCAGTTCATAGGCGATCTGCTTGTTCAGAAGGCCTTCGGCCAGCATGCCGAGAACGCGGCTCTGTTGTGGCGTAAGGGTCCTCAACCGCTGAATAAGATCGGCTACATCAGGATCTTGTTCCTTTGCGCCTCTGTGGCTGGCCGGTACCCAGACATCGCCTTCTAGAACGGCACGGATGCCGTCGCGAATATCGTCGATGCCTGACGATTTGGAGATGAAGCCGGAAGCACCCAGTTCTATTGCGCGGCGCACCGTGGTGGCGTCATCAGTGGCAGAGACAATGACGATAGGCAGGCTGGCGAATTCCGCCCGTAGCGCCATCAGCCCTGAAAATCCGCTGACACCAGGCATGGAAAGATCGAGAAGCATCAGATCCGCATCGTTCCGCTCAGCGGCGGCCTTGCGGGCGGCTTCGAAATCCCCGGCCTCTATGATGGTCTGCTGGCCCTCAATGCCGGATACGGCCTGCTTCAGGGCTCCACGAAAAAGCGGGTGATCGTCTGCGATGATGATGGCAAGTTCCGACATTGTGGCCCCCTCCCAAGGGCGTTGATGCGGTTCTTTTCTATTTTCTTACGTCTGCCTGCCGCTTGTCGAAAACGACTCCAGCGCCTCCATTGCCAAAAGTGCGCCAATCGATTGCGCATTACAAGGGAAAGCTTTTCACAGAAACAGCCTGAGACCATCCGAGGGCAAAAAAACCGGCAGAAACTGTGGACAATCGCACGGCTTTGCTGCAAACCCCGCTCTCAGAACACCCGTCGGAGACGCCTATGCAGGAACAGCCCGCGATCATTTATAAAATCGTCCCGGAGACGCTCTGGGCTGCCGCTAAGGTCAAAGGCGTTTTTGAAGGCGCGCCGATCGATCTGGCCGACGGTTTCGTTCACTTCTCGACAGCCAAACAGGCAATGGAAACCGCATCGCGGCATTTTGCCGGACAGGCCGGTTTGTTACTTGTTGCCGTGAGTGGAGAGGCTCTCGGCGAAAAGCTGGTTTATGAGCCTTCGAGAGGCGGCGATCTCTTTCCGCATCTCTATGCCTCCCTCCCCATGACCGCCGTGCTCTGGGAAAAACCTCTTGTCTTGGGCGAGGACGGTCGCCATCAGTTTCCGGAGAACCTGTCATGAACGGATTTTTTTCCTCTCTCGGCCGTAAAGGCGTGTTCTTGATCGATCCGGAAAAGGCGCATGGACTATCGATTACGGCGTTGAAGAGCGGCTTTTTGCCAACCTGCATGGTGCCGCACGATCCGCGCTTGCAGCAGACGGTGGCCGGGCTCGTGTTCCCCAACCCGCTCGGCTTGGCGGCTGGTTACGACAAGAACGCCGAGGTGCCTGGACCGGTCTTACGGCTCGGCTTCGGTTTCACCGAAATCGGTACTGTCACACCACGCGCGCAGGCGGGCAATCCCAAGCCGCGCATTTTCCGGCTCGTGGAAGATGAGGGTGTTATCAACCGCCTCGGTTTTAACAATGAGGGGCACGCCGCTGCACTTGAACGCATGAAGGCTGCCTCGCTGCGCGGCATCGTCGGCGTCAATATCGGTGCGAACAAGGACAGCGAAGACCGCATTGCCGACTATGTGAAGGGCATCGAGACCTTCTATTCGGTCGCGTCCTACTTTACCGTCAACATCTCGTCGCCTAACACGCCGGGACTGCGTGATCTGCAGGCACGTGAAAGCCTCGCCGCCTTGCTGGCAGCCGTACTGGAAAGCCGTGAGGCGGAGGCCTCCCGTTCCGGTAAACGTATCCCGGTATTCCTGAAGATCGCTCCGGATCTGACTGAAGAAGGGTTGGATGACGTTGCCGAGGAGGCGCTGGCGCACGATCTCGATGGTCTGATCGTCTCGAACACCACGCTCTCCCGCGATGGTTTGCGGGCTGGTCCGAATAAGAGTGAGTCCGGCGGGCTTTCAGGAAAGCCGATTTTCGAGCTGTCGACCACGGTTCTTGCCAAGATGCGCAAGCGCGTTGGCGCAAACCTGCCGATCATCGGTGTCGGTGGTGTCTCATCGGCAGAAACGGCGATGGAGAAGATAAAGGCGGGCGCCGATCTCGTGCAGCTTTACTCCTGCATGGTCTATGAAGGTCCGGGGCTGCCGTCTGCCGTGGTCAAGGGAATGTCCAAGATCGTGGAGCGCGAGCGCGTGGACAACATCCGCGATCTGCGCGACAGCACGGTCGACCGTTGGGCCGACCGTAAGCTCGGCTGATCGGTTCAGGCGCAGAGTACCATCGCCCAATAGGGGCGGTTTCGGTTTGCTGCATCGTAAGCGACGGCCACGCCAAGTCCGTTATATGACCCCAGCATGTTCTCGAGATGGTGGGGAGAGGTGATCCAGGCCTTGACGACGCGTTCAACGCTATCCTGACCGCTTGCGACGTTTTCTGCTGCGGGCAGAGGAACCTTGCCGTCTTTCATACGAATGAGGAAGCTGTCGGTCAGGCCGATCAGATGCGCCATCTTCTGCGCCTTGACCATGCGATCCGCCTGATAGGCGGCGGCGGTACTGGCTGCGCTGTTGACGGAGAGAGATGAAAGCCCTTTGGAGCGCCGCAGCTCATTGACCATCGGCAGCGCCGCAGCGGTTTCATCCTTGGTGCCCGAAGGGACGCCCTTGTTGGTTGGCATGGAAACGCAGGCAGATAGCAATGAGCCAGCGGAAACCAGCACGAAACCGCGCCGGGAAAACGTAATAAGCGATGTTTCGGTCATATCAGCGGCGGTAGCTCAGGAGGCGCAGGATGATGAAGACGGGAATGACGATCGTTGCGCCAAGGATCAGGTAGTCGCCGATTGCGCCAAGCGCGTGGAAACCGCTGCGCCACAGATCAACCACGAAATCGCGCGCACCATAGATGATGTTCCACGGCGTCAAGCCGAAGATCGCCATCAGAAAGCCGACGAGCAATGAAACCACCAGCAGTTTCACAACCGTACGGGCCACCGTATCACCCAGCATTTTGTTGACCTCACCGGCCATCAGCAAGTCTCCTGTTTCCTCTCACATATGAAGCAGGCTGCTTCGATGCAAGTTTCGGTGCACTATATCGCGCTATAGTCGCCGGTGCCATGAAATAGGACTTGAGTTTTTTTATGGCTTGATAAATGAGAGCCGACATCTTCTCAGGAAATCATGAATGGCATCAAACCAGTTTTCTTCCGGTGACGTGATCGCTGACCGCAGGGCAGATTATGCTCGCATGTTGGCCGAGAGCGGCGATCATGCGGCGGCTGCCGAACTGATCGAGCAGGCGCTCGAATTGACGCCATCATGGGCAGCGGGCTGGTTTCGTCTCGGTGAGTATGCCGAGAAGGCAGGTGATGAGGAAAAGGCTGTTGCCGCTTTCGAGAAAGTTGCCGGGCTGGATTCCGAAGGTATCTTCGCTGCCGAGTTGAAGCTTGCGATCTTGGGGGCTGCCGAAACCCCTGAGCAGCCACCAAGCCGCTATGTCGAAGGATTGTTCGACGACTATGCCGAGCGTTTTGAAACCTCATTGGTGAAGAAGCTTGGCTACAGCGTGCCGCAAAAATTGGCGGCGCTGATCGAAAAAGCTCGTCCGGCAAATGGCAAGTTTTGCTGCGTCGTTGATATAGGCTGCGGTACGGGCCTGCTGGGAGCGGAAATCAGCGACTGGTCAGAACGGTTGGAAGGTTTCGATATCTCCACCAACATGCTGGCCAAGGCTGAAGAGAAGGGCGTCTATCACCATCTGGCCCAGGCTGACTTGTCACTGGATGTTGCAGCCTCCGGTCTTTTTGACGGTCGTCTTGCTCAAGGCCGCGCCGATCTGGTGGCTGCGGCCGATGTCATGATGTATCTCGGCAGCCTGGAGACGGTGATGCCCCTGGTTGACGCGCTCCTGGCGCCGGGAGGTCTGTTCGCCTTCTCGGTCGAGGATGCGGGCGAGGAGGACGGCTTTGTGCTGCAGCCGTCATTGCGCTACGCTCATTCCGAACGCTACATCCGTGGTCTGCTCGCTGCGCATGGCATGGATGTGCTGGACATCGTCAAAACCACCATTCGCAAGGATGCCGGAAAACCCCTTTCCGGCATTCTTTTTCTTTCCAGGAAAGAAGGCTGATCTTTTCGTTTCTTGCCATTTTGCCAATAGGTCAGCCCTGCTTACATATCCGTATTGAAACGCTGTCTTTTGCAGTGCAAAATATGCTCGTAAAGCCGAACCACGATGAGACGTCGTCGGAAACCGGCGAAGCATTTTCACGACAATTCTGGCAGATCTCTTCGGGGGTACGGACATGGCATTCACGAGAAGCGTCTATGGCATGTGGAGTGCCGATCCGGCAAAACATGCACCGGTGGAAGATGTGCAGGGCATTGTTACTGGCGCGATCGTTTCTGCGCTCGGTTTTTACCTGCTGAACAAGGTGGGCCTTCTGACCGGGGGCACGGCGGGCGTTGCGTTCCTTATCCACTACGCCTTCGGCATCAGCTTTGGCCTTCTGTTCTTCCTTGTTAACCTGCCATTTTATTATCTCTCTTTCCGCCGTCTTGGTCTCGCATTCTCGCTCAAGACCTTTATCGCCATCGGCCTTGTCTCCGTGCTGACCGAACTGGAATCCCGCTGGATGGTGGTCGACAGCATCAATCCGCTCTGGGCGGCGTTGCTGGGTGGCCTGTTGCTGGGATATGGGCTTCTGGCGCTTTATCGCCACCGTGCCAGCCTCGGCGGTATCGGTATTCTGGCCATTTACATCCAGGATCGCTTTGGCGTCCGAGCGGGCCTTATCCAGCTTGCCTTTGACGCCTGTGTCATGGTTGCCGCCTTCGCGGTCATCGACCCCGAAACTGTCCTCTATTCGATTGTCGGCGCGTTCGTCCTCAACATGTTCCTCGCCATCAATCATCGCTCCGACCGTTATATCGTCGTGCGCTAACGCTTGAATTTTCAGGCGCTGAGGCGCAGAGAATGAGCCGGGAAAAACGGGAAACGACCATGAGCGAAGTTGCCGAACGCAAGCTGACCAGATTTTGGGCTTCCACGCCGGATCGGCATTCGCTGCTGGAAGACATTCAGGGCGTATTGGCAGGCAGCATGCTGGTCTCGCTGGGTGTGACGCTGTTTTCATCCGCCGGGCTTTTGACGGGTGGTACGGTCGGTTTGGCCTTCCTTGTCCATTACGCCACGGATGTGCGCTTCGGCGCGGTGTTCTTTCTCGTCAATCTGCCTTTCTATTATCTCGCGTTTCGACGCCTCGGACTGGCCTTTACGGTAAAAACCTTCTGCGCCATCGCCATGACTGCGGTCCTGTCGGATTACATGCCTGGGCTGTTTGCATTCGAGAGCATCAATCCCGTTGCCGCCGCACTGTTTGGAGGGCTGACGGTCGCAGCGGGTATGCTGGCACTGTTTCGCCACCGTACCAGTCTTGGCGGTTTCGGCATTCTGGCGCTTTATCTGCAGGACCGTTTCGGCTGGCGCGCCGGATTGGTGCAACTCGCCTTCGACGGCATGGTGCTCGTTGCATCCTGTTTCATTGCCACGCCTTTCGTCATCATCTGCTCTGTTCTCGGCGCATTGGTGATGAACCTGACATTGGCGATCAATCACCGCAACGACCGCTACATAGCGATGTAACGGTCGCTCGGCCAAGGTGGATCGAGATCACGCTGCCTTGGCGGTGGCGTCGACAGGATGTTGCGAGCGGAAGCCGACGGCAATGCGGTTCCAGGTGTTGATCGTGCCAATCGCAACCGTCACCTTGACGATATCCTCATCGCTGAAATGCGCCTTCAGCGCCTCATAGGCATCATCCGGTGCGCCGGTCTCGGCAATCTTCGTCACCGCATCGACCCAGCCGAGCAAGGCCCGCTCCTGCTCGGAATAGACGGTCGATTCCCGCCAGACACTCATCAGGTTAATCCACTGTTCCGACAGGCCGTCCTTGCGGCTTTCCTTGACGTGCATGTCGACGCAGAAAGCACAGCCATTGATGATGGAGGCACGAAGCTTGATGAGGTGAATGAAGCGGTGCTCCAGTCCGCTGTTTTGAACGTAGGTCTCCAGAGCCATCACGGCTTTGAAGGCTTCGGGAGATGCTTTGGCGTAATTCAAACGGGTTTTCATCGGTGTTTTCCTTTTTCGGATAGGTATCAGGGCATGCGTCATCGATCCGAAAAGCCATGTGGCTTTCCGGTGTCGTATCGGAATGTCGTCAGTTCAGCGTGCGGACTTGCGCTCGTTCATTTCAAGAAACGCGCAACCACGCGCGGCAATGCCGCCGTCGTCATTGGCGGCGAGATCTCCCAGAACATCGGCTATGGTGGTTTTGGCGAGTTCTGCCCGATAGGCTTTTTCGGCTTTCAGCATCGCTGCATTGATGCCGCAAGGTTTGGTAAAATAGCGTTTTGGCAAAGGATTTGGTCCCCGCTGGCGGATTTCCGCACAGCGAAAAGCAGGCTCTGGTCCCTCTACCGCCAGAACGATATCGAGCAATGTGATCTTGTCGGTCGGTTTCGCAAGTCGATAACCGCCCTTCGGTCCGGGAACGGTGGCGAGAATACCGGCACCGGAAAGAAGTTGCAGGTGTTTCAGGAGGTAGCTGGTGGAAACACCATGAAACTCCGCCAGCGCGGCGGCCGAAAGTACGCCACCATCGGAAAGCCCCGCCAGCATTCCCACGCTGTGAATGGCCTGTTCCACGCCGTCGCCCAGTTTCATTGTATCAGCTCCTTTATCGTGGATTAAAAATATCCATGATTAGGATTGCTGTCAAGACGAGCCTTCATGCCCTTCTTTTTCGCAGCTTTTTCACTACCTTGAAGAGATGAAACTCGCCGAGTCGTCCATTTCCGGCATTCAAGTCGGCGCCTTGCCTCTGCCGTTCCAGAAATGGTTTGCGCAAAAGGGGTGGCAGCCGCGCGCCCATCAGCTCGAGCTTGCCGCCCGCGCGCATGGCGGCGAAAACATGCTTCTCATCGCGCCAACCGGTGCGGGCAAGACGCTTGGCGGCTTCATGGCATCGCTGACAGACCTGGCGGAGCGCGGCAAGGTACCGCCCGGCTCGGGTTTTGTCGGTGTGCACACCCTGTACATCTCACCTCTCAAAGCGCTCGCCGTCGATATCGAGCGCAATCTGATGAAGCCTGTTTCGGAAATGGGACTGCCGATTTCCGTTGAAACCCGCACGGGCGATACGCCACAGGGCAAGCGACAGCGCCAGCGAATAAAGCCACCGGATATCCTGTTGACGACTCCAGAACAGGTCTCTCTTCTTTTGGCCAACAAGGAAGCCGAGCGGTTTTTTCGCGACCTGAAATATGTGGTGCTGGATGAGTTGCATTCACTGGTCACCTCCAAGCGAGGCCATCTGCTGTCGCTGGCTTTGGCCCGCATCCGCAAACATGCTCCTGCTATGCGAACGATAGGCCTTTCCGCAACGGTTGCGGAACCGATGGATTTGCGTCGTTACCTCGCACCGCAGGTGGAAGGTTCCAAACCTGCCGGTGTCATCACCGTTGAGGGCGGTGCAAAGCCTGACATTTCCATTCTGCAGACGGATGAGCGTATCCCGTGGTCTGGTCATTCGGCACGTTATGCCATGCAGGATCTTTATAAGGCGCTGAAAGAGCATCAGACGACGCTGATCTTCGTCAACACCCGCTCGCAGGCGGAGCTGATCTTCCAGGAACTCTGGACCATCAATGATGATAATCTGCCGATCGCGCTGCATCACGGCTCACTGGATGCCGGGCAGCGGCGGAAGGTGGAAGCCGCCATGGCGGAAAACAAGCTGCGCGCTGTGGTCGCCACATCCACACTCGATCTCGGTATCGACTGGGGTGATGTCGATCTGGTCGTCCATGTCGGCGCGCCGAAAGGTGCAAGTCGCCTGGCGCAACGCATTGGTCGCGCCAATCACCGTATGGACGAGCCATCAAAGGCCATTCTCGTGCCCGCCAACCGTTTCGAGGTGATGGAATGTCGTGCCGCGCTCGATGCGAATTATATCGGTGCACAGGATACGCCGCCGATCGCCGAAGGTGCGCTGGACGTATTGGCGCAACATGTTTTGGGCATGGCCTGCGCCGAACCGTTCGATGCGGATGAGCTTTACCAGGAAGTCACAAGCGCTTCGCCTTACGCGACCCTCTCACGCCACACCTTTGACCGGGTGGTGGATTTTACCGCGACCGGTGGCTATGCGTTGCGAACCTATGAGCGCTATGCCCGTATCCGCCAGATGAAGGACGGTCGCTGGCGTGTCTCAAACCCACAGGTCGCCCAGCAATATCGACTGAATCTCGGCACCATTGTCGAAGCCGCTGAACTGAACGTTCGAATGGTCAAGCGCAACGCCAAGGGAACCTTGGGCCGCGGTGGCATGTCGCTTGGCAAGGTCGAGGAATATTTCCTCGAACAGCTCGTGCAGGGCGATACCTTTCTGTTTTCCGGAAAAGTGTTGCGATTTGAAGGGATCAGGGAAAACGAATGCCTCGTTTCCCAAGCTTTCTCGATGGACCCCAAAATTCCATCTTACGCCGGCGGGAAGTTTCCGCTTTCGACCTATCTAGCCGATCAGGTGCGCTCGATGCTGGCCGATCCGCAGCGTTGGCACGCGTTGCCGGATCAGGTGCGTGACTGGCTGGCAATCCAGAAAGAGAAGTCGATCATTCCCAAACAGGATGAGTTGCTGGTGGAGACCTTTCCCTTCCGGAAGCGTTTCTTCATGGTCATGTATCCGTTTGAGGGCCGCCTGGCACATCAGACACTCGGCATGCTTTTGACGCGGCGGCTGGAAAGAGCGGGCGCCAAACCCATGGGCTTTGTCGCCACAGACTATTCCTTGGCCATCTGGGCCATGGAGGATATCGGCAGACGCCTGAAATCTCGTCGTCTCTCGCTGGCAGACCTTCTCGACGAGGACATGTTGGGTGACGATCTGGAGGCGTGGTTGGACGAGTCATTCATGCTGAAACGCACCTTTCGCAATTGTGCGGTCATTTCCGGCCTGATTGAGCGCCGCCATCCAGGCAAGGAAAAGACCGGGCGACAGGTGACCGTCTCGGCCGACCTTATTTATGACGTTCTTCGCAGCCATGAGCCGGACCATATCCTGCTGGAAGCGACCCGTCGCGATGCGGCTGCAGGGCTTTTGGACATTGGCCGACTTGGGGATATGCTGAGAAGGATCAAGGGCCACACCACCCATTGCGCATTGGAGCATGTCTCGCCGCTTGCCGTGCCGGTAATGCTGGAAATTGGACGCGAAACGGTAGCAGGCGAGGCGCAGGACGATGTCCTTGCTGAAGCCGCAGACGAACTCATCGCCGACGCGATGTCTTGACGAGGGAAATGAACGTGCTGAGCCGCCTTGCCCTGAGCGAGAGATTCTCAACCGGCTTCGAGTGCCTTGGCTCGGAGATTGACGTCAACGGTGTTGCCGCCTGGTGCGATCCCCTGGGTGGGCTGTTTTTGCCCGATCTGTCGTTATTGGTCGTGTCCGATCTGCATCTCGAAAAGGGCGCGGCTTTTGCTCGGCGGGGAAGACTGCTGCCGCCTTATGACACCATTGCCACGTTGAAAATCCTCGCTTCGCTGGTCGCCCGTTACGATCCCAAGATCGTCGTCAGTCTGGGCGACAATTTTCACGACCGCGTTGGCTCTGAATTCCTGCCGCTGCCCTTGCGCGAAATCATCAAGGAGATGGCGGCGGGCCGCGAATGGATATGGATCAACGGCAACCATGATCCTGATGGCACAGTCGATCTTCCTGGCTCCTCGGTGGATGAGATGTTTTTCGGAAACCTCGTTTTCCGACATGAGCCCAAAGCCAGGGCTGCGGACGCAATTGGGGAAATTGCCGGCCATCTCCATCCTGCGGCAACGGTTCGTCGCCGCGAAAAGACGGTTCGCCGTCCATGTTTTGCGACTGATGGCGCGCGCCTGCTGATGCCGGCTTTTGGGGTCATGAGCGGCGGTCTGGATTTGCGACATAAGGCAATTGCAGGCCTCTTCGATCGGAATGCACTGGTTGCGCATCTCCTTGGTCGGGATCGAATTTACGCCGTAAGGTTCTCGAACCTTCTGGGGTGAGCGCTGCTCTATTGCCGATAGACCAGAACCGGAATCTTCGAGTTTTTCAGCACTCTTGCGGTGACGCTGCCGAGCAGCATTTCCAGAAAACTTTTGCGACGATGTGAGGCCATGGCGATCAGGTCGCAGCCGCTCCTGTTTGCTGTTTCGATGATTGCTTCGTCAGGGCGGCCCGCTCTTGCCAGGAGGGCGTCGCATTCCAGCCCCATCGACACGGCGCGTTCTCGCGTGTTCTTGAGCAGGTGCTCGGCTTCCTCGCAGCGGTGGAATTCCTCTTCGGCAATGGCGGCGATGTCGTCGACATCGCTGGCGATCACATGAAAAGGTTCGGAGACCGTGACCACAGTCACTTTCGCGCCTGCGTCCTTTGCAAGGGCAAAGCCATTATCGACCGCAATCTGCGCCAGCGGCGAACCGTCGGTGGGAATGAGAATGTGCTTGAACATGACATTTCTCCTTTTCATCCCGGTTACAGCCGACGACGCGACACCACGTGTCACTGCAGCCGTAACGCTTTGAATTTTACTGCAAAGCGATAAAGGAAGCGAATGCTATCTTTGCGGCCGAAGCCTGATCAGTCCTTGCGGAAGATGATGCTGGCACCCCAGCCGGTGATGACGGCAAGCAGGACGCACAATGTACCGTAGGCCAAAGGTGTTTCATGCGCGGCATTGGTGATGGCCTGCTCCATGCCTGTCTTGACGACGCGCAGTTTCAACTCGCGTTGGGCAATGAAACGCCCGCTCTTGAAGAGGTAGGCATGGGCGGTATGTACACCATTCGGCACATTGGCGGGAAGGCGAAGGGTTGCCCAGAAAAGTCCTGTCCGCTCCAGACGCACACCCGTCGCGTCGTTGCGATAGATACCGCTGGTGAGCTTGAGCCGCCGGTAAGCCTCCTGGAAATCGAACACATTGTCAGGCACGCCGGAAAAGGCGGCGCTTTTGAGCGGCAGGTGATCGACGCCGAGCCCCATCGCCCGTAGCGTGCCTGCAGAGGCGATGGAATTAATGTCGCGCGTGCTCGCCATCGAATAGGATTCTGGCAGAGGCGTGAAGGTAATTGCACTGGTGTTGATCCATATGCCCGCAACGCGATCCTTCTTGCGCACGGTCATGTAGTCGTTCGGCCCCTCAAGCGTGACGATGATATCGTATTGACCGATCGCCAGCAGCAACTGGTCGGTGTTGTTCAACGCGCCAAAAAGCGTGAAATCCGCGCCGCGAAAATCCGATGTGATGGGAATTTCCGTTGTCGATGCGCCGATTTCTATGTTTTCCTGCAATGGCCCCTGCTGCGGAGCTATCGGGATTGCAAGTGGCGGCGTCTGGGCCAGAGCTGTGCCGGCAAACAGGGGTAAAAGCAGGCCAAGTATCGCTGCAACAGGGAGACGGCAAGTCAATAGCCCAACCCTCCCACGGCAACGGAAAACAGATCGTCGGGACGGACGACCAGCGAGACGGCAAGGCGAAGCGCCACCGCGAGCACCAGCAATGCCAACAATGCGCGCAACTGTTCGCCACGCAGCTTCTGCCCGACGCGTACGCCATATTGCGCGCCAATAACGCCGGCAACCATCAGAATGAAGGCGAGAACGACATCGACCGAATAGTTGGTCGCAGCCTGCACGATCGTCGTATATGCCGTGACGAAAATGATCTGAAACAGCGACGTTCCGACGACAACATTGGTCGGAATACGCAGGAGATAGATCATTGCCGGGACCATGATAAAGCCGCCGCCCACACCCATGATTGAGGTGAGGACGCCGATACCAAAGCCGAGCGTTATCACGGGGATGACGCTCAAGTAGATCTTCGATTTCTTGAACCGCATTTTCAGCGGCAGCCGGTGCACCCAATTGTGCTGGCCAGGTCTGCGCAGCACCACGCTTTCGTTGCGGGCGCTGCGGCGAAGCGCCGAAATGCTCTCTTTCAGCATCAAACTACCGACCGTGCCAAGCAGGATGACATAAAGCAGCGATACGATGAGGTCGAGCTGTCCGATGCTCCGCAGGAATGAGAATACCCAGACACCGACCGTCGCGCCTGCCAGACCCCCGACCAGCAACACACTGCCGAGTTTCACGTCCAGCGTTCCGCGCCTGAAATGGGTGATGGAGCCGGATACCGATGAGGCAACGACCTGGTTCGCGCCGGTGGCGACTGCGACGACAGGAGGAATGTTGTAGAAGATCAACAGCGGGGTGATCAGAAATCCACCGCCCACACCGAACATGCCGGACAGAAAACCGACAGCCGCACCCATGCCGAGAATGATGAAAATATTCACCGACAGTTCTGCGATCGGCAGGTAGACAGTCACGGCTCGGACCTCGGGCGCATGGTTCCGGGGCGGCATCGTCTGTCCGGGTGGGCAGCCGCGCCGCGATTTACATTTTCTGTCTGAAAAGGCCGCATGTAACGACCTTCTCACCTCATGCCCGCGAGGACTTGAGGTGTCAACATTCAACGGGAAATACGTTGATATTTTGGAAAGATAGAGGAGGTGTGAAGGCGCAATGACAAACAGTCATCCGCAAAACAGGGAAAGCGGCCTACAAGGCCGCTTTCTGTTGTTCGCTCGTCTTACTTGTTGCGTTCCAGCAAAGCCGTCACCAGTTCGTTAGTGATGCGACCATCGGGTGACTGCCCGACTGACTTCTGGAAGTCCTTGATGGCGGTAACCGTGTTCTTGCCGAGCTTGCCATCGGGCGTACCGGCATTGAAGCCATTGTTGTTCAAAATGGCCTGAATGTTGCGGATTGCCTTTTCCATGTCGACGGATGCTGTTTTGACGCCTTCTTTTCCAGCCCATTCATCGGGCGGATTAACACCATTCGCATCTTCATTCAGCGGGGTGGCCTTCCAGGCGTCAACCTTTGCCTGAGCACTTTTAAGCTGCTCAGGGCTCAGAGCCCTTGCCACTTCATCGCGTTTCTGGCCGGCGTCAGCATCGCCATCCTTGGCGGCAATCGCGAACCACTTGTAAGATTCCTCGATGTCCTGCTTCACGCCGCTACCGCGGGCGTAAAGGATGGCCAGGTTGAACTGGCTGTCGCGAACGCCGAGTTCCGAAGCCTTGATGAACCATTGCGTCGCAGCGGCGAAATCCGGCTGACCGGCGGCATCGGAGGCGAGCAGAACGGCGAGATTATGCATTGCGCCGGCGTTCCCCTGTTCCGACGCCATGGTGTAGTAGCGCTTCGCTTCAACAAGGTTACGCTCAACACCGTTCGCCTTTTCGTACATGTTGGCGAGGCGGTATTGCGCGGGTGCAAGGCCGCGATCTGCGGAAAGTTTGTACCATTTTGCCGCCTCAGCACGGTCTGCGGTAACGCCGCGGCCATCTGTGAAGCGTACGGCAACCTCAAACAGCGCGGTTGCATCACCTTTCGCGGCGGCATCGGCAAGCGAGGCTGGCTCGATACCGGCAGGAACGGCGATCGCCTCCTGTGCCTGGGGGGGCGCCACAACAGGTGTTTCGGTTTGCTGTGGTTGTGCTTCCGCGACCGTGTCGGCGGTTGCGGCATCGACGGTTGGCTTCTCGGCAACAGGGGCCTCTTCCGGCAGCGGTGCGCCGCCGACCACGCGTTCATCGATGACGTTTTCCGGCTGACCAGCGTTTTCAAGGCTGTCTGCGGCTGTCGCCTCTTTCTGGTCGATGACGAGGTCGGATGGAATGGTCACGCTCTGTTCGGCGCCATCAGGCAATGCGGAAACCGGAGCTTCGCCGGTCTTCTGTTCGATTGCTGCGGGAGCGGGAGCCTCTCCACCGCCGATCATCGACTTGACAAGCGGCATCGCCATCATCGCGAGAAGAATGGCACCGATACCAAGCAGGAGCGGACGACGATAACGGGAAAGTGCCGAAGCACCCGACTTGCCCGCTTTTTTGCCAGTCTCATTCTTTTCCGGGGCCGTTTCCATGGCGGCAGCCTGGGCGGCGCGGCGGGCGGCGGCAATGAAGTCTGTACGGCTATCGGCATCAACCGGCTTGCCGCTGGCGGCGATCTGATTTGCCCGTACCCGCTCAAGGATCTTCTTGATATCGGGTGCGCCGGAACCCGGCTCCAGCAGTTCGTTTTCCTGACCGGCTGGAAGAACATCGATCGGGTCGAGCGACGGTGCCGGTTCGACCTGCGTGCGGCCGGAGGTAGCAGGTACTGCCTCCTCTGAAGCGGTCGGAGCCTTCGCCGTGCCGGAGCGGAAGCGCTTCGTCAGACCGGCAAGCAGGCTCGTTTTTTCCTTCTTGGCGGGCTTGGCAGCCACTGGCGGCGCAATCGTTGCCGTCTCTGCGTCGGTATCGGCAAATGCTCGCGTATCGTTGAGGATCGCCTGTTCTTCGGCGATATAGCCCTCCTCGGGGAAGACTGCCGCGGGCATTTTCACATCGTCGCGAGCCGCCTGCGGCTCGGCAACAGGCGACATCATCTGCTGCGCAATGCTGCGAACAGGGTTTTCCTCGGCATAGACGGGCGAGGGCGCAGCCCTGCGGCCGAAATCACGCCCATTGTCACGACCCAGATCATGATTGTCGAGATTGTCCAGGCGCCCGGCGATCTGCACCAGAGTCTCGTGCAGCGCCTCGAACGTCCGGTGCGTCCGCTCCTCAGTGTTTCGGCTCAGTTCTTCCAGACTGCGCAGGTCATTTGCGAGGTCGTTCAGAGCCGTCACGTCGGTCAGGCTGGTGCTCGAACCGAGATTGTTTCGCGTATAGGCTTCCAGCACGGCCTCGGCCGCCTGTCGTGCTGCCTCGATGATATATTCGTCGTTCGACGACATGTAGTCTTCGATCGCTGCCATGCGCGCGTCGAGTTCCGGCGAAAGTCCAATTGCTTCCGTGCGGCTGGGCTGGCTGACCAGAGAAGACAGATGTGCGATCTGGCTTTCAAGGCTGAGCAGCGCATTGTTGTCGGTCGGTGCAGCGTAGGAGCTTTCGTCCAGACGGGCGGCAATGTCGCCAAGTCGCTCTTCCAGGCGCAGGAAGGCGCTGTCATCAAAAGCCGCTGCCGGCTGCTGCTGGCTGTAACGATAATCGAGGTCGTCGATCCGGCGGGCGATCCCGTCGAGCCGCTCCGCCAGTCCGTCATTGACGGCGCCGTGGTCAAGCGCATCGATCTTGCGGGAAATGTCGTTCAGGAAAGACGTCAGTTCGGCCTGCTGTGACGGGCGCTGCGAATGCTCCAGCAGCAGGGAAAGCTGATCCAGTCGCTCATGCAATTCGGTGGCTTCGCGTGCTCCGCCCAGTTCGTCGATCTTGCCGGCCAGTGTTTCGAGGCGAGCCGTCAGTTCGGAGGTCGGGTCAGGTCTTGCCGCGAGGCGATTGATATCGTCAAGTTGCTCGGCGAGGCTGCTCAGCCGGGTTTCCAGGCGCTGCGCCAGCGCAGTGTCCATGGCCTGTGTGTTGGAACGGTTGCCAGCGGCGGCAATGGCACGGCTGATTTCGTCGAGCCGTTGGTCGAGGCCTGAAAACTGCTCGGTAAACGCCGCCTCATTCGGCCGCATATGTTTGCCAAGTTGTTCGACTGCACCGGCAATGGCAATCAGCTTGTCTTCGAGAACGCGGACGGCAGGATTGTTGCTCATGCTGCCGAGTTGCGTCTTGATGTCGTCCAGACGATAGGCAAGCGACACGATCTCGTCCTGGAGGGATGCAGCATCGAAACCGCGCAGGCTGTCTTCGACGTTGTTCCAGCGGCTTTCGATCCGGTGAACGCTGTCTTCACGGGCGAGCTGATCCATCAGCAGGCGCAGTTCCTCGAACTCGCCTCTCAGTTCCTGCGCATCCGTCGGTGCGAGGCCGCCCAGTTGGTCGATACTGCTTGCCAGTCGCGAAATGTCGTCACGCAGATCGCCTGCAAATTGCTGGTCTTCCGCAAAGGAGCGAATGTTGCGGATTTCAGCACGAAGGCTGTGCATTTCGCGGGCTACACCCTCGGAAATGTCGTTTTTCAGTTCATGGCGCAAGTTGACCAGGGCCTGCGCAATATCCTGCAAGGCACGGTCATTCTGCTGCGGCTGCGGTTCAGCCAACGGGCGCTGACGGGGTGCTGGGCGAGCTGTATCGGAAGATGCGTCCTGTCGCTGGGATGCCTGGACAAGCGGTCGGCTGATCGTGCGCTCGGGACGTGCAACGGGCTCTTGCGCGCGTTGAAAACGTGCCTCCAGCAAGCGCTGGCGCTGGCGGATTTCGTTAACGGGATCGAGCTGCGGCGGCTCGACTGGGAGGCGCTGCTCTGCTTGTGTCGGATGTACTTCGTTTCTTGCTTCCAGGGGCGCGCTGCCGGCCCGCTGTTCGCGCGGAAACTTCTGGCTCATCAATCCTTCGATGCGGGCTTCCAGACCCTCAATGGTGCGATTGAGCGCATCAAGAGACGATCTGTCGCTTGGCTGTGGAGTTTTTGATCGCAATCCGTTCATCTTCTCGCTCGCTTCGCTTACCGTCCGGCGTATCCTGCTGGATGTCGTGATGGTGACCCATTGGCCGCGCCATCGCAGTGACATCAAGGAGTTTTCAAGCCGAGTCCGCCTATTTGGGGGTAAATGCACCGATTCACGAAGCAGTCACCTTTCGGGGAACAATTCACGAAACGTGGTAAAGAAGTAGTTAACTATGGTGAGAATTTTTTAACTTTTGCGGCAGAGCCGTGTCCTTCGGCCAAGCGCATACCTGAGGTAGAATTTTCGAGCTCGAATAAAGCAACCAAAATTATTTGACGTTTACGCGCACGTCAAATAATGTGCGTGCATTGCGCCGGATTGTCTCCGGCTTTCACGATGCGGAGGAACATCGGTAATGCCTGTTTACAAGGCCCCTGTCAAAGACACGCTTTTTATCCTGAACGACGTGCTCGGCCTGGAGCGATACAACAATCTGCCGGGCTTTGAGGATGCGACGCCTGACATGATCGAGGCAATTACCGGCGAGGCTGCCAAGCTTGCAGAGGAACAGCTTTTCCCTCTCAATCTTTCCGGCGACCAGCAGGGTTGCAAGCGTGCAGACGATGGGTCCGTTTCCGTTCCCGATGGCTTCAAGCAGGCCTATGACGCCTATTGCGAAGGTGGCTGGACAGGTCTTGCCGTCCCGGCGGAATTTGGCGGTCAGGGGCTTCCCTATACGCTGCATGCGGCGATCGGCGAATACATGTCGTCTGCAAACCTCTCACTGATGATGTATCCGGGCCTCACGCAGGGCGCGATTGCTGCCATTCTCGTTCATGGCACCGATGAGCAGAAGAAGACCTATCTGCCGAAGATGGTTGAAGGCACATGGTCCGGCACGATGAACCTGACGGAGCCGCATTGTGGCACCGATCTTGGTCTGTTGCGGACGAAAGCCGTTCCGCAGGGCGACGGTTCCTACAAGATTTCCGGTCAGAAGATCTTCATCTCGGCTGGCGAGCATCCGATGACGGACAATATCGTTCACCTGGTTCTCGCCCGCATCGAGGGCGCTCCGGAAGGCACCAAGGGTATTTCGCTGTTCATCGTGCCGAAGTTCCTTGTCAACGGCGACGGTTCGCTTGGTACCCGCAACGGTGTTGTCTGTGGTGCGATTGAGCACAAGATGGGTATTCACGGCAATTCCACCTGCGTCATGAACTATGATGACGCGACCGGGTATCTGATCGGCGCGGAGAACAAGGGCCTTTCGGCCATGTTCGTGATGATGAACGAGGCTCGCCTTGGCGTTGGCCTGCAAGGGCTTTCGATCGGTGAAATCGCCTATCAGAACGCTGCCGAATATGCCCGCGACCGCATCCAGGGCCGTTCGCTCACCGGTGCGAAAAACCCGGACAAGAAGGCCGATCCGATCATCGTTCATCCGGATGTGCGCCGTACGTTGATGACGATCCGGGCCTTTAACGAGGCAGGTCGCGCTTTCCTTCTTTGGACGGCGTTGCAGTCGGATATCGCCCATCGCTCACCGGACGACAAGGAGCGGCAGACGGCGGACGATTTGCTCGGTCTGGTCACGCCGATCCTGAAGGGTGTGTTGACCGACAAGGGCTTCGATCACGCAGTTGCAGCACAGCAGGTCTTTGGTGGCCACGGATACATCGAAGAACATGGCATGAGCCAATATGTTCGCGATGCGCGTATCACCATGATCTACGAAGGTGCCAACGGCATTCAGGCGCTCGATCTGGTTGGCCGCAAGCTCGGTCTCAACGGTGGCCGTGCCGTCATGGCGCTCTTCAAGGAGATCGGCGATTTCTGCGAGGAGAACCGTGCGGATGAAAACCTGGTGCTTTACACCAAGGGTCTCAAGAAAGGCTTGAACGACCTTCAGGCTGCAACCATGTGGTTCATGCAGAACGCCATGGCCAAGCCGGACAATGCCGGGGCCGGTTCGACCGACTACATGCACCTCTTTGGCCTTGTGGTTCTGGGCTATATGCACGCCCGCATGGCAAAGGCTGCGCAGGCTGCGCTCGCGTCCGGTGCCGCATCGGACGAGCAATATCTCAAGAACAAGCTTGTCACAGCGAAGTTCTTCATGGAGCGTATCCTGCCGGAAACGGTACTGCGCAAGGCCCGCATTGAAACCGGTGCCGATACGACGATGGAACTGGCTGCCGAAGCATTCTGATAAAGCTGGCGCCTGTGCGCCGCAGGGAGATTGAGAAATGACCGAGGTTTATATTTACGATCACGTCCGCACACCGCGCGGACGCGGCAAGAAGGATGGTAGCCTGCACGAAGTGCCGTCCGTTCGCCTTGCCGCCAAGACGCTCGAAGCCATCCGCGACCGTAATGGACTGGACACGACCACCGTCGATGACATCATCATGGGCTGTGTTGATCCAGTCATGGATGCCGGCGCCGTCATTCCGAAAGCCGCAGCTTTCGAGGCTGGCTATTCGACCAGGGCACCCGGCATGCAGATCTCGCGCTTCTGCGCGTCGGGTCTGGACGCCATCAACTTTGCTGCTGGAAAGGTTGCGGCCGGTTCCGACGATATCGTCATTGCTGGCGGCGTCGAAAGCATGTCGCGCGTTGGCATGGGCATGTCTGGTGGCGCCTGGTACATGGACCCGTCGGTCAACTTCCCGGCCTTCTTCATGCCGCAGGGCGTTTCCGCTGATCTCATCGCCACCAAATACGGTTTCAACCGTGATGACGTGGACGCCTATGCGGTGGAAAGCCAGAAGCGCGCCGCCCACGCCTGGGAAAACGGCTACTTCAAAAATTCCGTCGTTCCTGTGAAAGACCAGAACGGCATCGTCATTCTCGACCGGGATGAGCATATGCGCCCGGGCACGGATATGCAGGCGCTTGCTTCGCTCAATGCATCCTTCCAGATGCCGGGTGAAATGGGTGGCTTCGAAGCTGTGGGCATCATGGCGCATCCGGAAGTCGAGCGGATCAACTACGTCCACCACGCTGGTAATTCTTCCGGCATCGTCGATGGCGCAGCGGCAGTGCTGGTCGGTTCGAAGGCCGGTGGTGAATCCATGAGCCTGAAGCCGCGAGCACGGATCAAGGCGTTCGCAAATATCGGCTCCGATCCTGCTTTGATGTTAACAGGTCCTGTGGACGTGACGGAAAAGCTGCTGAAGAAGACCGGCATGTCGCTATCGGATATCGACCTGTTCGAACTTAATGAGGCCTTTGCGGCTGTCGTGCTGCGCTACATGCAGGCCTTCGATATCAGCCACGACAAGATGAACGTCAACGGTGGTGCAATCGCAATGGGTCACCCGCTGGGTGCCACGGGTGCGATGATCCTGGGCACGGTGCTGGATGAACTGGAACGCCGTGATCTCAACACGGCGCTGGTCACGCTCTGCATCGGTGCAGGCATGGGCACGGCAACCGTCATTGAGCGCGTTTGATTTCGGGAGGAAACCGATGAGCTATACCAATTTCACCGTCGAAACCGACGCAGACGGCATTGCCCTTGTTACCTGGGACATGCCGGAAAAATCCATGAACGTCTTTACGGCGCAGGTCATGGAAGAGTTGAATGCAATCGTTGACGCAACGGTCGCGGACACTACCGTAAAGGCCGTTGTCTTCACCTCCGGTAAGAGCACCTTCTCCGGTGGCGCTGACCTTTCGATGATCAAGTCAATGTTCTCCTTCTACCATGAGGAAAAGGCCAAGAACCCGGATCAGGCAGCGCAGAAGCTTTTTGATCTCGTCGGCAAGATGAACGGACTGTTCCGCAAGATCGAGACAAACGGCAAACCCTGGGTTTCTGCCATCAATGGCACCTGCATGGGCGGCGCATTTGAACTGTCGCTGGCCTGCCATGGCCGTGTGGCTTCGAACGCCAAAAGCGTCAAGATTGCCCTGCCGGAAGTCAAGGTTGGCATCTTCCCCGGTGCTGGTGGCACCCAGCGTGTTCCCCGTCTGACAGATGCACAATCCGCCCTGCAGATGATGACGACAGGCCAGTCCTTGACCGCGCAGCGAGCCAAGGCCATGAACCTCGTGCATCAGGTCGTGGAACCGGATCAGTTGATCGTTGCCGCCAAGCAGTTGATCAAGGACGGTCTGAAGCCTGTTGCTCCGTGGGACGAAAAGGGTTTCAAAGCCCCCGGCGGCGGCATCTGGACACCGGCAGCAGCGCAGCTTTGGCCGGCAGCCCCAGCCATCCTGCGGCGTGAAAGCGCCGGCAATTATCCGGCAGCGCTTGCCATCCTCAAATGCGTCTATGAAGGCCTGCAATTGCCGTTCGATACGGCACTGAAGGTCGAGCAACGTTATTTCACGGAAATTCTTCGTTCCAACGAAGCCTTTGCGATGATCCGCTCGCTGTTCATCTCCATGCAGGAGCTTGGTAAGGGCGCGCGTCGCCCGGCAGGCCAGCCGAAGAGCGACTTGAAACACGTTGGTGTTGTTGGCGCGGGTTTCATGGGAGCATCGATTGCTTATGTCACAGCCGTTGCCGGTCTCGATGTCACATTGATTGACCGTGACGACGAAGCGGCGGCCAAGGGCAAGGTGACTTGCGAGGGACTGGTCAAGGACAGCATCGGAAAGGGCCGCATGACACAGGAGGAGGGTGCTGCCATCCTCGCTCGCATCACGCCGACCTCTGATTACGCCGCGCTGAAAACCGCAAACCTGGTGATCGAAGCTGTGTTCGAAGACCGCGATGTGAAAAAGGCGGTGATCGAGCAGGTGGAAGCAGTACTGCCGGAAGGGGCAATCTTTGCCTCCAATACGTCAACCCTGCCGATCACCGGTCTTGCAAAGAATTCCAGGCGTCCGCTTGATTTTATCGGTATCCACTTCTTCTCGCCCGTTGAGAAGATGATGCTTACGGAGGTTATCCTTGGCAAGGAGACTGGCGACAAGGCTCTGGCTGTCGCGCTGGACTACGTTTCGAAAATCAAAAAGACACCGATCGTGGTCAACGATACGCGTGGCTTCTTTGTCAATCGCTGCGTTCTGCGTTACATGGCCGAAAGCTATGACATGCTGATCGAAGGCGTTCCTGCCGCAATGATCGAGAACGCCGCGAAGTTCGCGGGCATGCCGGTCGGTCCGCTGGCGTTGAACGACGAGGTGGCCATCGACCTCTCCTACAAGATCCTCAAGGCCACCGTTGCCGATCTGGGTGAAAAGGCTGTCGATCCGCGTCATATGGAGCTGGTCAGGAAGCTGGTGGAAGACGAAGGGCGTTTTGGGCGCAAGAATGCCAAGGGCTTCTACGACTATCCGCCGAAGCCTGCGAAGAAATCTCTCTGGCCGGACCTGAAGACGCTTTACCCGCAAAAGAAGCCGGAAGACGTGGACATGGACGTGCTGAAACAGCGTTTCCTGGTCACGGTTGCGCTTGAAGCGGCGAGAACGGTCGAAGAAGGCATCGTCACCGATCCGCGTGAAGCCGATGTTGGCTCGATCCTCGGTTTCGGTTTCGCACCCTATACCGGTGGCGCTTTGTCCTACATCGACGGAATGGGCGTGAAGACGTTCGTGGTTCTTGCTGAGAAGCTGGCGGTCATCTATGGCCCGCGCTTCCAGCCAACGCCTCTCCTGAAGGACATGGCGGCGAAAGGCGAGACCTTCTACGGCCGGTTTGACCCCTACGCCGATGCCGCCAAGGCAGCGTAATAAGATTGCTGATAAAACACACAGGCCCCTCGGGGCCTGTTTCTTTTTCAGGATGCTGCACAAACGCGCGATGAACAAAGTCTGAGAGCCTTGGGCGCGTTGTTCATTGCAAGTGGCTGGTTTGATTTATGTTCGGGGATTTCGCGGAAGCGATTTCCCAAAGAAAGACAGCTTTTTTCAGCCGTGAGCAGGCTCTCCGGGGCGGATATTATGGTCATCCACAGGCTGAATAAAAAAACTGTCAAAAAAGTTCGAAGGGGTGCTTGCCATGTTCGAACAAGATGTTATAACCCCGCTCACTTTCGGGGCAGCGAGCTGCTTCAAGTCGCGAAAGCGAAGGTTCTTCAAGAGCCTAAAGTGCCCGGATAGCTCAGTTGGTAGAGCAGCGGATTGAAAATCCGCGTGTCGGTGGTTCAAATCCGCCTCCGGGCACCATTATTATCGCATTAAGCGTATCTTCCTTATTTTCTGGTGACATAAAGCTATCGGTTGTAATTTCAACCGGTGCGGATAAGAAGCAAGAAAACTTGTCTGTACTTTATTGATTCTTATTCCGCTTCAGAACTGAAACATGTCTGAACTGTCCAGAGGGTGTCTGCCTGGCAATGGGACAGGGTTTCGCCAGCAATCACTCATTCAAAACCGCGAGGTGTTCGTGTCGCACGTCGAATCGCATAATCTGGAAGACGCAATCCGTCTTGATCAGTTGTATGCCGTGCGTAAAACGGTTTCGATTTCGATACCGGTCAACATCGTTCTCGGCATCGCTGCCGTTGTCATTGCAATCAACTCCGGCCGGACGACAACCGGTTTGGGCTGGTTTTTTGTCTCTTCTCTCGTCAATGTGTTCCGCTTCGGGTTTTGTCGTTATCCGATCAACACCGATAACGCCGGTCGTGCGCGCCTGCCGCAACTGAGCGTCAATCAACACCTGGTAATGCATGCTGTTTTCGCGCTGGCGTCGGGCATCGTTTGGGCCTCCATCCCCATTCTGTCTGACGGATACACCACCACGGAAAGCTTGTTTTATTTGATCCTCGGCTGCGGTATCACGGCTGGTGCGGTGACCTACGGTTATTCCTTCGCCCCTATCGCGATCTCCTTCATCACACCTCCGATCCTGTCGGCTGTTGGCTGCTTTATCTGGGCGGGCGGGCTGGAGAGGAACTTGCTTGCCGCGACGATGTTGCTCTATCTCGCCGCGCTAATTCGCGGGGCTATCGTCGGCCAGCGGCTTGTCAGAAGTGACAGTCGTCTGAAGCACGAGGCGACGCTTCTGTCTCGTTCGCTGGAAGTCGCCAATGCCAATGCGATCAGTTTTGCCAGCCTCATGCAGCAGAGGGCTGTCCACGACCAGCTGACCGGTCTTCTGAACCGCAGAGGATTTTCGGAAGCGCTTGAGCTTTTCGTTCCGGGCAAAGAGCGTGCGTGTTTGATGCTGCTCGATCTGGACGGCTTCAAATCGGTCAATGACGCCTTCGGACACAAGGCGGGAGACCGTGTTCTGATCGAAGTCGCAAGACGATTACGCGCTACGGTCCCGGATGACATTCTTGTCGCCAGATTGGGCGGAGATGAATTTGCGATCCTCCACGATGACAGGAGCGTTGAAGAAGAGCCGGAAATTCTGGCGACACGATTGATCGCTGCCATCTCCATTCCCTTTTCGCAGCTCGATGCTGGCCGCGTCGGTGTGAGTATTGGCATTTATCAAGGTCGGACGCAGGATATCGACGAGATGCTGATCTATGCCGATACAGCGCTCTATTCGGCGAAGAAGGAGGGGCGAAACCGCTTCCGCATGTTTGATGAGGAACTGCGCCGACAGGCATTGATAAGGCGGGACATCGAGCGGGATCTGGCCACTGCGCTTGCGAAAGAAGAACCGGAAATCTGGTTCCAGCCGATCATGCGGGACGGCGGCAGGAAGCTAGATACGCTGGAAGCACTTCTGCGGTGGAACCATCCTGAACATGGTTGGATTGACCCTATGGAGATCGTCGGCACTGCGGCGACATCGGGACTTTCCGAGACCCTGACCCGGTTTGTCCTGCGTGAAGTTATCAACATGATCCGTGTCCTCAAGGCACTGGGCATGACGGATGTTAGGGTGGCGATGAATGTGTCGCCACGCGAAATGGCACAGATTGCCATCGATGAACTGGTAATGAGGAAGCTTAAGGAAAAGGGTGCGCCTGCATCCATGCTTGAGCTTGAGATGACCGAGGAGGTTGCTGTCAATCCGCGTGCGGTTCAGGAGAAACTTGCCCGACTGAAAGCCGCCGGTGTCAGCCTCGCCATCGACGATTTCGGATCGGGTTATTCGTCACTCGGTTTGCTGCAGCAGTTTCATGTTCACCGCGTCAAGATCGACAAGTCCTTTATTGCTGGTGTCGCAGGCTCGGAAAAGGACCGCTCGCTGGTAGGCGCGGTTCTGGGTGTATCGAGAGCCTTTGGCTTTGATGTCGTCGCTGAAGGGGTAGAGCGCGAAGAGGACGTGGAAGCGCTTCGCGAGCTTGGCTGCTCGTTATTGCAGGGGTATTATTTCGCCAAACCCATGTCGTTCGAACAGGCTGTAAACTGGGCGAAGCGCCACCACGTCGGTAAACGGAATGGCGCTGCGCCGGAAACCTGAGCACCTGATGATATCAGAGATGCTCGCGGTTTTCGGTGTTTTGCTCGGAGCGATCACGATAGAGCGCGGAACGGCCGAGAAGCATCAGGGAAACCGGCGTTGTCACGGTCATGAAAATCCCGATGAAAATTTCATGGAAAACCAGGCGGTCGCCGGAGATCGAAAAATAGATCATCGAGGCCATGACGATGCCGCCCGTGCCCCAGCTCGTGCCAAGCGTCGGCGCGTGCAGCCTTTCGTAAAAGCTGTTCAGCCTGGCCAGGCCGATCGTCCCGATCAATGTCAGAGATGCGCCAAGCAGAACGAAGAACGCCACCAGAAGGGCGCCCCAGAGCGGAAACTCAGCAGCGTTGCTCATTCGATCACCTCGCCACGCATCAGGAACTTTGAGAGTGCAACAGTCGAGACGAAGCCGAGGATCGCGATCAGCAGCGATGCTTCGAAATAGATGTCGTTGCCGGTGCGAAGGCCGAAGGTCAGCAAGAGCAACATCGCGTTCACATAAAGCGTGTCTACTCCGAGTACGCGATCTTGCGCGCGTGGTCCGATGGCGATCCGGTAGACCGAGATCGCCATGGCGATGGCAAGCATCAACTGTGCGAGTGAAAAGGACCAGAAAAGGATAATCGAACTCATTCGAATATCTCCATCAGTAGTTTTTCATAGCGGGTCTTGATGAGGCTGATCCAGGCGGTTTCGTCAACGTCATCCAGAACGTGAATGAGAAGTGTTCCCTGGCTGGAATTGAATTCGAGCCATGCGCTTCCCGGCGTGGAGGTCAGGATTGTAGCCAGTACCGCCAGACCCATCGGATCACGGATTTCGAGTGGCACTGTCAGGAAGCCTGATTTGCGATTCTTTTCCCGTTTGAAAAGAATGATCGTCATCACCGAGATATTCGACCTGATGATGTCATAGAGCACGATCACGATCAGCTTGACGAGAAGATGCCAGTTGCGAATGCGGGGTTTTGCCGGCCGCAATGATGCCATCGACCGCGAGGCAATCAGGGCAACCCCCGTGCCGAGCAGCAGATGACCGGGCGAAAAGCTGTTGATTGTCATCCAGAAGATGACCAGCGAAACGGTCAGCAGTGGGTAGGGCAGGATACGACTTATCATGGCTGCGCCTCCGGATCGCTACCGGCACGCGGGGCAGAGATCACACCCTGGATGTAACTGCCGGGCAGATCGAGAATGCGTGCCGTCTCCTGCATGTAGCGCATGATCGAGCCCGCCTGCACAGTCATGGCAAGCGTGAGGAAGAGCAGGATCATCACCGGCGCGATTTCGATCACAAGAACGCGCGGCACAGTGCCCTCGATCGAGGCCCAGAAGGTACGGATGCCGGCACGCGTCATGGAAATCAGAGATGCAAAGCCGGAGAAGACGATCAGGAAGACGAGCCACCACGACAGTGTCGAAATGCTGTCATTGGCGCCCAACCCGGATGGGTTGAGAATGGCCGAGAGCATCGAAAACTTGGCGATGAAACCGGAAAGCGGCGGCAGGCCAGCCAGCAGGATGCCACAGGCGGCAAAACATGTGCCGAGTACTGCCATGGTGCCGGGCATGGTTGTACCGACTTCCTCTTCTTCTTCCTCTTCGTCGAGATCGCCGTAGGCTTCCATCGTCACGGCAAGAACGTTGGCGCCTGCGTCCTGGCCGCGCTCGACCAGTTCGATCAGCATGAAGAAGGCGCTGATCGTCAGCGTTGAACTGACCAGATAATAGAGCGCACCCGCGGCCACCATCGGATTTCCGGTGCCCATGGCAGCAAGCAGTGTACCGGAAGACACAAGAACCGAGAAACCCGCCAGTCGGCCAAGTGCCTGCGAGGCGAGCACGCCGATCGTTCCGAAGATGATGGTCGCAATACCACCGACAAGGAGGGCGTCATGGCCGAACCCGGCTGATTCTCCAGCCGTCTGGCCGAAGAGAAGGAAAGACAGGCGAGCAATAACGTAGATGCCGACCTTGCTCATGATCGCAAACAGTCCGCCCACGGGCGCGGATGCCGCGCCATAGGCGGATGGAAGCCAGAAATTGAGTGGCCACATGCCAGCTTTGACGAGGAACGCGACACCCAGGATCGCCGCACCCGTTTCAAGCAACATTCTCTGGTCGGTATTGAGTCCTTCGATACGATGGGCGAGGTCGCCCATGTTCAGAGTTCCTGTTACACCGTAGATCAGGCTCACGCCGATCAGGAAGAACAGCGCTGCAACAAGATTGATCGCGATGTAGTGCAGGCCGGCCTTCACGCGCTGCTGTCCGGAACCGTGCAGCAGAAGTCCGTAAGATGCCGCCAGCATCACTTCGAAGAAGACGAAGAGATTGAAAAGGTCGCCGGTCAGGAAAGCTCCGTTGACGCCCATCAACATCATATGAAACAGCGAATGGAAGTGCGCACCCGACTTGTGCCATTTCGCCAGCGCATAAATCAGCGATGGAATGGCCAGCAGCGATGTCAGCAGTACCATGAGACCGGATAGCCGGTCGGCAACGAGCACGATGCCGAAGGGGGCTGGCCAGTTGCCCAGAAGATAGACACCGGTCGAGATGACAGCCGCAATTTCGGTGTTCACCGTTGAGTTCACATCGATGAACAGCAGCGCCGCAACAATCAACAGGATAAAGGTCGAAGCCAGGCTGATGCCCGCCTTTATGGCGCGCTGGCGCTCATCGAAGAACAGCAGAAGCGCTGCGGTAATCAATGGCACCAGAATGGGAGCGATGACGATGTGGAAGGGGAATGAGCTCACTTGCTTTCCCTCCCGTCAACATGGTCCGTTCCGGTCAAACCACGCGCGGCAAGCAGCACGACCAGGAACAGCGCGGTCGTTGCAAAACCGATGACGATCGCCGTCAGGACAAGTGCTTGCGGAACAGGGTCTGCCAGGGTCGAGATGTCGGCACCGGTATTGAGCACTGGAGGGGCATTGGTCTTGATGCCGCCAACGCCAAAGATGAAAAGGTTGACTGCATAAGACAGCAGGGAGAGACCAACGATGACCTGATAGGTTCTTGGGCGAAGCACCAGCCACACGCCTGAGCCGGTCATGATGCCGATGCCGATTGCAAGAATAAGCTCCATTACGCGTCCTCCGCTCGTGTCGCTTCAGGCGTGCGAACGCGGTAGTTGCGCAACGATTGGTGGGCGATTGCTATGAGAATAAGAACAGTCGATCCGACGACGAGAGAAAATACGCCGAGATCGAACAACAAGGCCGAGGCTGTCGGCATTTTGCCGATATAGGGTATTTCCGTATACTGGAAATAGGACGTCAGGAACGGATAACCGAAGTACCACGATCCAATCCCCGTCGCCGCTGCCATCAAGAGTCCAAAGCCCATCCAGCGTAGCGGAAGAATGCGGATACGGTCTTCCGCCCAGCGTGCACCACCCGCCAGATATTGCAGCAGGAAGGCGATCGCCATGGTGATGCCGGCGGCAAATCCCCCACCTGGCTGATCGTGGCCACGCATGAACAGGAAGATCGAGAAGGTGATGATGACGGGGAACATCCACTGCATGACGATCGACGGCACGTAGAGATAGTCACGGACCGTATCGCCCTTGCTGCGCTCTGGACGTTCCGAATCGAAGGCGTTCTGCAACTGCTGCTGTTCGGGCAAGCCGATACTTTCGTGTGCCGGACGGAAACGTCTCAGAAGCGCAAAGACCGTCAACGCAACGATGGCCAGAACGGCGATTTCACCGAATGTATCGAAGCCGCGGAAATCGACCAGAATGACGTTGACGACATTGGTGCCGCCACCTTCCGAATAGGCACGCTCAAGGAAATAGGTCGCGATGGCGTTGGGCACCGGAAGCGTCATCACCGCATAAGCGATGACAGACATGCCGATACCGCTTGCTGCAGCCACCAGGAAGTCTCGGGCGCGGCGAAGCTGAGCGGGAAGCTCATTGTTGTTGTCGACCTTTTCCATACGCTTCGGCAGCCAACGCAGGCCGAGCAGGATGAGAACGGTCGTGACGATTTCGACAAGCAACTGCGTAATGGCGAGATCCGGTGCGGACAGCCACACAAAGGTCAGGCAGGTGACGAGGCCGGAGACACCGAGCATGACGAGGGCAGCAAGGCGGTGATATTTCGCCTGCCAGGCCGCTCCGAGCGCGGCGATCATGCCGATAAGCCACAGGATCGCGAAGATCGGATCGAAGGAGGTAACGCGCGGTAGCGTCAGCGAGAATTCCGAGAGGAAGAGGGGTGAGAAACCAGCCAGCAATGCCACCAGGATAAGCAGCCTGAGCTGCGGCTGAAGGCGGCGTGTGCCAAGCGTATTCTCAAGCCACCGCGCCCACTTCCAGGACACGGTGACGAGGATGCGCTCGAAAATGCGCTGTCCCCGCAAGTGCCTGAAGATCGGCGGGCCATCCTCGCATCTGGAGAAATAGCCACCGAGGGCCGCATAGATCGCCACACCGCCGGCCAAGGCCACGATGCTCATGATGAGAGGCAGGTTGAACCCGTGCCAGATGGAAAGGCTATAGGTTGGTGTCTGCGGTCCAAGAACCGACAGCACCGCCGAATGCAGGAAAGGCCCGATCGACAAACTCGGGACAATGCCGACCACAAGGCAGGCGAAGACGAGAAACTCGATGGGAAAACGCATCCAGCGCGGCGGTTCGTGGGGATGCGGATTGGGCAGGTCGACGGGCTTCGGCCCGAAGAAGACGGTGTGGATGAAGCGCAGCGAGTAGGCGACCGCAAAAGCACCCGAAAGCGTCGCAACATAGGGCAATGCCCGATCCAGCAACGAATCCGCATGGGTTTCGACCGCTTCGGCAAAGAACATTTCTTTTGACAGGAAGCCGTTGAACAGCGGTACCCCGGCCATTGCGGCACTCGCGGCCATGGCGAGCGTGGCGGTAGCAGGCATGTAGGTATAAAGCCCGCTCAACCGGCGCATATCGCGTGTCCCGGTTTCGTGGTCGATGATGCCTGCCGCCATGAACAGCGATGCCTTGAAGGTCGCGTGGTTCACCATATGGAAAATCGCTGCGACAGCCGCCAGCGGGCTGCCGAGACTGAGCAGGGTGGTAATCAGGCCAAGATGACTGATGGTCGAATAGGCGAGCAGACCTTTGAGATCCTGCTGGAACATCGCGAAATAGGCGCCAAGCAGAAGGGTGATGATACCGGCAGCCCCCACCAGCCAGAACCACTCCTGTGTGCCGGCGAGAACCGGCCAGAACCGCACCAGCAGGAACACACCAGCCTTCACCATCGTCGCGGAATGGAGATAGGCTGAAACAGGTGTCGGCGCCGCCATCGCATTGGGCAGCCAGAAGTGGAACGGAAACTGTGCGCTCTTTGTCAGTGCACCGCCCAGAATGAGGATGAGCGCTGGGAGGTAAAGCGAATGCGCCCGAATATCCGGCCCGGCGGCGATGATCTGGTCAAGATCGTAACTTCCGGCCATATGGCCAAGGATCAACAGACCGGCAAGCAGGCTGAAGCCGCCAATGCCCGTCACCGTCAACGCCATGCGCGCACCGTCGCGCGCTGCGGCGTTCTGGTGCCAATAACCGATCAGCAGGAAAGAGAAAACACTCGTCATCTCCCAGAAGATCGACAGCAGAATGACATTGCCGGAGACCACCACACCCAGCATCGATCCCATGAAGGCAAGCAGGAAGGCGAAAAAGCGCGGAATGGGGTCTTCTGCCGACATGTAATAGCGGGCGTAAAGGACGACGAGCAGCCCGATGCCGGTAATAAGGATTGCAAAAATCCAGGCGAATCCATCCATTCGCAGGGTGAAGTTCAACCCGAGTTGCGGCAACCATTCCACATGATACCGCAATACGCCGCCGTCGCTGACCTGGCTATACAGATAGAGGCTGCTGACGAGCCCAAAGAGTGAGACGGCGCCTGCGACAGAGGCAGGAATGGCGGCCGCGCCGTCGCGCGGCATGAATGCCGTTACGATGGCGCCGATGAACGGCAAAGCGACGAGAAACGGTAAAATAGTTGCGACGGTCATATGCGGTGGCGGTTTTCTTTCAGGGTTTGAAGCGGGCGGTGATTTTCCGACGACTCCAATCCGCAGGGCTCCAACAGGAACCGGTGGTGAGGACCGCCAGATGAACTACCAGATAGTGCGTGGTGGCGCTCTTGGCGCGGCACCGGAGAAATCTCGAGAGACGTGTAGCGTGACTGCAACAGCGACGATGGCAGGTCCCACCTCGTCAAACGAAAAATCGTTTGCGAAATGTGGCTCTACGCTGATCGGGCTGTTTACAGGGCTGGTCTTGCAATCATTGCCCAGGCCGTCTGTGCAGTCCTGGCGGTAGGGAGACAAAGGGTTTCGCGACAGGTCGGCTGTCTGTAACCGCTCAAGCCGGTTTGTCTTGGAAACGGCCTTGATGCTCGACGGCGTCTGAAAGCCGACCATGATAAGCAGGCTCGCAACGACAATGCCGATCAGAACTTGCGGATGGCGCGCGGAACAACGGCATTTTTCCATCCATTGCAAGTTCGCACCTCCCTTTTTGCATAACTCTCGTTAAATCATCACCGCGCAGCGAATATCTCGTTGATTTGTTTTAGGGGAAGGCCAGCGCGCTTGTCCAGCGCATCGGGTGGAAAAACCGTGCCGATGCGGCATTTCGCGCATCGAAAGTCTATTTCGGGTGTCGAAGCGAACGCACCAGTTAAAAGATTTCGCAAATTTTACCGTTTGACGCCGCGCCTGAGTTTTCTTAACTTTCAAGCAAGGAATTAACCATAAAGATTGATGGTATTTCCACGGCGGAATGGGATTCTCATCTCCTTCCAGGCATGACGCCGCACTGCCGTACCGGGACCGATCCGGTATGCTTCGTTTCTTGGTTCAAGAAGGTCTGGCAAGCGTCGATGCCGCATCGCAAACGATGTGCATGTTCGTTCAATAATCCCCTCTGGGTGCTGGCGTTCTGAACCGGGCCATTGACCGGTGGACGCCGGTTGTCATGTTTTTGGGGATGTCGGTGGGGCAGGATTTGCCATCGGATCAAACGCGTAGAGCCCCAGGCGGAAGCCTGGCGGGGCGATTGCGTTTTGCCGGCCTCGAACAGCCGCAGACGGATTTCCTGCGCAATTACCGCAGCATGCTGGAGCCTTATCTGAAGGCCGGTCTTCGCGATGTGATGAACCGTTTCCAGTCCATGCCAGACTGTTCGCCATCATTCGAAAGCGAAAGCCAGCTCGACCGCCTGCACGATTTGCAGACGTCGCACTGGAGCGTCCTGACAGACGCGCGGTTCGATGCGCTTTATGCTGAACGTGTAAAAGTTCTGTCAGACAATGCCAGCCGTATGGGACTGGACCCACGGTGGCAGATCGCAAGCCATGCGGTTGTTCTGGAGCATATGCTTGGCGGCCTGGTCACCGAGCACGCACCGCGGTCGATTTGGCCTGGCGCCAAGAAAAAGAGCCTTGAACTTGCCGACGCCGTTAAGAACGTCGTTCGCCTTGTCATGGTCGATACCGAAATTGCCGTATCCCTACGCTTCAACGAATTGCGTGTTCGCCACGGCCGCGAACTGGCAGAACAGCGCCAGAATGACAGGTCGGAAGCAGCAGCGCTGCTGGGCAAGGCTTTGACCGCTTTTGCCGCTGGTGATCTGAAGGCACGTATCGGTCATGAAGTCCCTGAAGCATACCGGGATATTGCCATTACTTTCGACACCGCGTTGGACAGGATCGGCACATGCCTGGTTCAACTGACGCACCGGATCAGCCAGGCTGGAGGTTTGAGCGCCGCTTTTGCCGATAAGGGCAATTCGATCTCGCAACAGGCGCAGCAGCAGGTAGAGGCGTTTTCGGGTGCCACGCGTACGCTCGATGGCATGATCGACGATGTCGTGGAAAATGCGGCCCTGATATCCAAGGTCGAGACGGCTGTTTGTCGCGCCCGCGATGCGGCGATGGAAAGCGGCAAGGCGGTCGGTGAAGCGATTAACGCCATGTCGGATATCGAGCAGTCTGCCGAACAGATCGGAAAGATCATCGGCACGATCGATGAGATTGCCTTTCAGACCAACCTGCTGGCGCTGAACGCGGGAATTGAAGCTGCACGTGCGGGTGAAAGCGGACGTGGCTTTGCGGTCGTGGCGCAGGAAGTCCGTGCACTCGCGCAGCGTTCGGCCGATGCCGCACGTGAGATCAAGAGTCTTGTCGGCACAACGAAGGCTCAGGTCGAAGGCGGTGTGCGGCTGGTTGATCGCACCCAACAGGCAATCGGGGACGTCGTAAAGCAGGTCTCGGGCATTAACGAAGCCGTTGTAGAGGTCTCTCGCCGCACCTCGGCGCATGCGGCCGGCCTGCGCTCTGTTGCCGTCGACCTTGGGGATATGGAACGGCAAGCCGGACGGATTGCCGGAGAGATCGCAGACGTCTCCACAGAGGCCGCCAGCCTTCACACAGTTATCCTCGAACTTGGCCGCACGGTCCGAGAGTTTCGTGTTGCGCGCCGGGATGAGGAAAGCGCGCGCATGGAAACGGAACATCAGGGTTTTTCCTATACGACCCGTGAAAGCGAGCAGACGCCTCGCGGAAATGACTATCAACAATTCAGACGCCAAGGAGTGATGTGATGGCAGCCAGAAAAGCAGCCGAGGCGACGCTGAAACTGTCACCGGTTCTGGATCTCAACGAAGCGTCGGCGCTGCATGCCAAGCTGATGACGATGAGAGGAGCACCGTTGTCGGTGGATGCGTCCGAGGTGGAACGTGTCGGCGCTCTGTGTGCTCAGGTTCTGATGGCCGGTGCAAAGTCTTGGGAAGAGGACGGCAAGGCATTCGGTTTTGCGAAAGTATCCGATGCATTCGACAAGACCATGAAATTGATAGGCGTCAACATCGATCATTTGCTCCCCAAGGAGATGCAACAGTGAAGAAAAAAGTCCTTACAGTCGACGATTCCCGAACCATCCGGAACATGCTCCTGGTGACGTTGAACAATGCCGGTTTCGAAACGATCCAGGCGGAAGACGGCGTCGAAGGTCTTGAAGTGCTCGAACAGAGCAACCCGGACGTGATTGTCACCGACATCAACATGCCGCGTCTCGATGGCTTCGGTTTCATCGAAGGCGTGCGTCGTAACGAAAAGTATCGCGCGATACCCATCCTCGTTCTGACGACCGAAAGCGATGCTGAGAAGAAAAACCGTGCCCGTCAGGCAGGTGCTACCGGCTGGATCGTCAAGCCGTTCGATCCTGCCAAACTGATCGATGCCATTGAACGCGTAACCGCCTGATACGGGACATTTCACGATGGATATGAACGAAATCAAGGAAATCTTTTTCCAGGAATGCGAGGAGCAGCTCGCTGAATTGGAATCGGGGCTTCTTAAATTGAACGATGGTGACCGGGACCCGGAAACCGTCAATGCCGTTTTCCGAGCCGTTCATTCCATCAAGGGCGGAGCAGGCGCTTTTGGCCTAGACGATCTCGTCGCCTTCGCGCACGTCTTTGAAACGACGCTTGATTGCGTTCGCTCCAACAAGCTGGAGCCCACGCAGGATGTTCTCAAGGTCATGCTCAAGTCGGCAGACGTGCTCGCAGACCTGACAAACGCTGCCAGAGATGGCGGCAGTGTTGATGAAAGCCGCACACGCGGACTGGTGAAAGAGCTGGAAGCGCTGGCGAACGGAGAAGCGGTTCACGCTTCCGCACCGGCTGCGGTTGCTGCAAAAGCCCCTGTGTTTGCCGCGCCTGTACCGACGGATGACAGTGGCTTTCAGCCGATCCCGTTCTCCTTTACAGAGTTTTCCGACGACGAGCCGATGATGGAGACACCGGCTTTCCAGGTCAGCTTCAAGCCGCGCTCATCACTGTATTCCAAGGGTAACGAGGCAGCGTTGCTGCTGCGTGATCTGTCGCGTATCGGCGAGATGAGCATCAATTGCGATCAGTCGGACCTGCCGTCCCTCGACAAGCTCGACCCTGAAGCTGCCTATTTCTCCTGGACCGTTTCGATCAAGACCGACAAGGGCGAAGAAGGCATTCGCAGCGTCTTCGAATTTGCCGAGTGGGATTGCGATCTGGAAATCACACCGATTGCTTCGCAGACTGTGGAAGACGAAGAACTTCCAATGATTCCCGTTCCGTTCGACCTTTCCATTCTTGGTGGAGATGACGAACCTGCCGTGCAGCCTGTTTTCGAAGAGGCGTCTGACGCCGTTGTTGCTGTCGAAACGGCCGTTGCCGCAACACAGGTCACGAAAAGCGTCAATGCTGCAATCGAAAAGCGCGAAGCCGCAGCTCCGGCTGCCGCAGCCGCTCAGGCCAACAATGCCGCAGCCAATGCGAGCGCCGGCCAGACGATCCGCGTCGATCTCGACCGCGTCGATCGCCTGATCAACCTCGTGGGCGAGCTGGTCATCAATCAGGCCATGCTTTCGCAGAGCGTCATCGAAAACGATGCCAGCGGAACCTCTGCCGTCAACATGGGGCTGGAAGAGCTCCAGCAGTTGACGCGTGAGATTCAGGACAGCGTTATGGCGATCCGCGCTCAGCCGGTGAAGCCGGTATTCCAACGCATGTCGCGTATCGTTCGCGAAGTGGCCGACATGATCGGTAAGCAGATCCGTCTGGTCACGGAAGGTGAAAACACCGAAGTCGACAAGACGGTGATCGACAAGCTGGCAGAACCGCTGACGCACATGATCCGCAACGCCGTCGACCACGGCGTCGAGACGCCGGAAAAACGCGAAGCTGCGGGCAAGAACCCGGAAGGCACGATCAAGCTTTCGGCCAAACACCGTTCGGGCCGCATTCTTATCGAACTTCAGGACGATGGCGCCGGTATCAACCGCGAACGCGTGCGGCAGAAAGCCATCGACAATGATCTGATTGCGGCAGATGCCAATCTGACCGACGAAGAAATCGATAACCTGATTTTTGCTCCGGGCTTCTCCACAGCCGACAAGATTTCCGACATTTCTGGTCGCGGCGTCGGCATGGACGTGGTCAAGCGCTCCATTCAGGCACTCGGCGGTCGTATCAGCATTTCGTCCCGTCCCGGTCAGGGATCGACCTTTACGATGAGCCTGCCACTGACACTCGCCGTCCTTGACGGCATGGTGGTGACGGTCGCCGGCCAGACACTTGTGGTCCCGTTGACGGCAATCGTCGAGACCTTGCAGCCGGAGGCGAAGAATATTCACTCCTTTGGTTCCAACCAGCGGCTGATCTCGATCCGCAACTCCTTCTGCCCGCTGGTGGATGTCGGACGTATTCTGAATTTCCGCCCGGTTCAGGCAAACCCGGTAGAAGGCGTAGCCCTTCTGGTGGAATCCGAAGGCGGCGGTCAGCGCGCCCTGATGGTCGATGCGATCCAGGGGCAGCGTCAGGTTGTCATCAAGTCGCTGGAAGCAAACTACACCCACGTTCCGGGTATTGCGGCTGCCACCATTCTTGGAGATGGCCGCGTAGCACTCATTCTGGATGTCGACGCGATTGTCAGCGCTTCGCGCGGGCAGCCGCTCAAGCAGGAAATGTCGCTCGCAGCGACGGGTTGAAAGCGGATAGTCAATGGCAGCACTTAGTTTCAGCGATCAGCGTCAATCTCCAGACGAAGTTCTCGCCAGCGGTGAATACCCGCTGACCCGGCGCGATCTGTCCGAAATTGCTGCGATGATCTACGCGGATGCGGGCATTTACCTGAACGACACCAAGGCGTCGCTGGTCTATTCGCGACTGTCGAAGCACATTCGCAATCTCGGACTGTCGGGTTTCCGTGAATATTGTGCATTGGTGTCGTCACCGGAAGGTGCACCCGCACGGCGCGAGATGCTGTCGCATCTCACGACCAACTTCACGCGGTTCTTCCGGGAAAACCATCATTTCGAGCACCTGCGTGACCACGTTCTTCCTGGGTTGGTGGCACGGGCTAAGGCGGGGGGGCGCGTCAGAATATGGTCTGCCGCCTGCTCTGACGGCCAGGAGCCCTATTCGATTGCGTTGACCGTGCTCGCCATGTTTCCGAATGCGGCCGATTACGACTTCAAGATCCTCGCAACCGATATTGATCCGAAGATATTGGCGCAGGCCCGCGCCGGTATCTACGACGAGAACGCGCTGGAAACCGTTTCACCCGTCATGCGCAAGCAGTGGTTCACGGAAGTGGATGCGGGCGGACGCCGGAAGTTCCGCATCGACGATAAGGTGAAACGCCTCATCACCTTCAACGAACTGAACCTGATGACGCAATGGCCGTTCAAGGGCAACTTCGACGTCATCTTCTGCCGCAACGTCGTGATCTATTTCGACGAACCGACCCAGGTCCGCATCTGGTCCCGTTTTGCAGGATTGCTGCCGGAGGGCGGTCATCTTTATATCGGTCACTCCGAACGTGTCTCGGGCGATCCGAAGAACCTCTTCGATAATACCGGCATCACCACCTATCGCCTCATCGGCCACAAGTCGGGGAGAAACGCATGAGCGTGCCAGCACGGGTACTCGTCGTTGATGACTCTCCCACGATGCGTGGACTGATTTCGGCTGTCCTCAAGGCTGACCCGGAGGTCGAGGTCGTGGGGCAGGCGGGCAACGCCATGGAAGCGCGCGCCGCGATCAAGCAACTCAATCCCGACGTTGTCACACTCGATATCGAGATGCCGGAGATGAACGGTCTCGAGTTTCTCGAAAAAATCATGCGCCTGCGTCCGATGCCGGTCATCATGGTCTCGTCATTGACGCATCGCGGTGCCGATGCCTCGCTGGCGGCTCTTGAAATCGGCGCCTTTGATTGCGTTGGAAAGCCGGCGCCCGGCGATGCGCGTCCGTTCGGCGATCTGGCTGATAAGGTGAAGGCTGCGGCCCGGTCGCAAAGGTCGGGTTTCCGTGCGGCGAGACCTGAAACGCCCGCGACACCGCAACAGGTCGCGGCAGCCGAATATCGGGCAGGTCGCAAGGTTGTGGCGATCGGTTCGTCCACGGGTGGCGTCGAGGCGTTGATCACCGTGCTTCAGAAGTTCCCCGTCAACTGCCCGCCGACCGTCATCACGCAGCACATGCCGCCGACGTTTACGAGAAGTTTTGCTGAAAGGCTCAACCGCATCTGTGCGCCCGTCGTCGAAGAGGCGACGGACGGTGCGCGTCTGCAGACAGGCAAGATCTATCTCGCACCGGGTGGCGAGCGCCATCTTCAGATCGCCAATCGTTCTGCGCCCTGCTGCAGACTTGTCGAGCGCGACCCTGTCAACGGCCACCGTCCATCTGTGGATGTTCTCTTTGATTCCGTGGCTGAGCTCGCCGGGCGCAATGCCGTCGGCGTCATTCTCACCGGCATGGGGCGCGATGGCGCGGCCGGTCTCTTGAAGATGCGCCACGCTGGCGCGCGAACGGTCGGCCAGAATGAAAAAACCTGTGTCGTTTACGGCATGCCCAGAGTGGCCCACGAACTGGGTGCCGTCGAACAACAATTGCCGTTGGGCTCCATCGGCGAAGAAATCCTGAAACTAACCACCGCCCGTAAAGAAGGTTCTGAATAATGTCTCTCGCAGAAAAAATTAAAGTTCTGATCGTTGATGATCAGGTGACCAGCCGGCTGCTGCTGAGCGATGCCCTGACACAGCTCGGCTTCAAGCAGATCACCGCCGCTGGCGACGGCGAGCAGGGAATGAAGATCATGGAGCAGCAGCCCCATCACCTCGTCATTTCCGATTTCAACATGCCGAAGATGGATGGTCTGGGTTTCCTGCACGCTGTTCGTACCAACCCGAACACCAAGAAAGCCGCCTTCATCATTCTGACCGCGCAGGGCGACAGGGCTCTGGTTCAGAAGGCAGCCCAGCTTGGTGCCAACAACGTTCTGGCCAAGCCCTTTACGATTGAAAAAATGAAGGCTGCCATCGAGGCTGTTTTTGGATCGCTGAAATGATCGAAACTGCGGCCAAGCGCGTTCATATTATACAGGGTGAGTATAAGGTCATCAGCGATCCCGATGTGGTCCTGACGACGTTGCTCGGTTCGTGCGTGGCTGCCTGTTTGAGAGATCCCGTTGCCGGTGTCGGAGGAATGAACCATTTCCTCCTGCCGGGAACCGGGGGCACGACGGGTGGAGATGCGACGCGCTATGGCGTGCATCTCATGGAGCTGCTCATCAACGGGCTTCTCAAAAAAGGTGCGCGCCGTGACCGGCTGGAAGCCAAGGTCTTCGGTGGGGCGAAAACGATCGCCAGCTTCTCCAATGTCGGAGAGCAGAACGCTGCCTTTGCCATGCAGTTCCTGAAAGACGAAGGCATCCGCGTCATCAGCTCCTCGACGGGCGGGGAGCATGGGCGGAAAATCGAATTCTGGCCTGTTTCCGGACGGGCAAGACAACATCCGCTGACCGGCGCGGAAGCTCAGAAGACGGTTGCCCTTGAGACACGTCCGGCTCCTGCGCCCAAGCCGGTCGCGAATGACATTGAGTTCTTTTAGTGCGGAGTTATTAATGCAGATTGCAGACCACCTGGTTTCCACTCCGTTTGAAGAAGCGTTGCCGGACGTCCTGATGCGTGTCGTGTCGGAACTGCACGATGTCGCCTATCTTATCGAGCGCATCGAACCGCAATTGCTTGATCTGGCGGATGGCGCGTTGTCTGCAGAGGGCGTCAAGCTGCTGCAGGGCATCGATCTTGCCGTGCAGAAGACCCGCGGGCTTGCTGAATTCATCGATACGGTGACCGGCTCCATTCCCGGAGACTGGATCGTCGACGTCAGCACCGCGCTCAGCCTCGTCAAACTTGCCGAAATGCAGAAAGCACTCGGTTCAACCATCCGTCATGGTCATTCGCAGCCGCTCGACAAAGCTGCCGGAGACTTCGACCTCTTCTGAAGCCTTCCACAATATCCTGTTTTAAAGCTTTCTAATAACACGCGGTAAGGCAACGCTCGCGCAAGCTTCGCATCCTAATGTGATGACGGGACCATAAGGTCTCGGACTCTATGAATGACGGTGCGGAACAGAATGAATCTGTTAAATCAACTCCCTCAGGTCTTGAAGAATTTCGCGGCACTGGGTCAGACACGGCTGCTGATGCTGGGTGGCGTCGGCATTTTGTCCATGGCGATCATCCTTGCAGCAGCGCTTTATGTGAACCGCCCTGCCTACGAGACCCTTTATGTGGGGCTTGAGAAAAGCGATCTGAACAAGATCAGTGTTGCTCTTGCTGAAGCCAACCTTGATTTCCAGGTGGGCGCCGACGGCGCAAGCCTGCAGGTGCCGGTGGGTGCGACGAGCAAGGCGCGTCTCCTTTTGGCTGAACGTGGCCTGCCGGACAGCGCTAATGCCGGTTACGAACTCTTCGATAACGTAGGATCGCTTGGCCTGACGTCCTTCATGCAGGAAGTCACCCGTGTTCGCGCTCTTGAAGGTGAAATTGGACGGTCCATTCAGCAGATCGACGGAGTGGCTGCCGCACGTGTTCACATCGTCTTGCCGGATGTCGGCAACTTCCGCCGTGGCGAACAGAAGCCCACGGCCTCTGTCATGATCCGCGCCAGCTCGTCTGCCGGCCGCAAGGCTGCTGCCTCCATTCGTCACCTCGTCGCCTCGGCTGTTCCCGGCCTTGAAGCCGATGACGTGACACTGCTTGATTCGACGGGGCAACTGCTCGCCTCTGGCGACGACGTCACCAATGCTGCCATGAACCGGTCGTTGACGCTCGCGCAGAACGTTCAGCAGGAAATCGAAACCAACATCGACAAGGCACTGGCACCTTTCCTTGGTATGGATAACTTCCGTTCCAGCGTGACGGCACAGATCAATACCGACAGCCGTCAGGTTCAGGAGACCGTCTACGACCCTGAATCGCGCGTCGAGCGTTCTGTTCGCACCACCAAGGAAGACCAGAAGTCTCAGGAAACGCAGCCCGACACGGCCGCGACAGTAGAGCAGAACGTTCCCCAGGCCGCGCCTCAGGGCGGTGGCGGCGGACCGCAGTCTTCCGACGAGTCGGCCAAGAAGGAAGAGCAGACCAACTACGAGATCAATTCCAAGACCGTCGCGACTGTCAAAAACGGTTACACTTTGGAAAAGGTTTCGGTCGCCGTTGTCGTCAACAAGGGTCGTATTGCGAAAATGGTTGGCGAGCCTGCCGATCAGGCAAAGATCGACGCCTATCTGGCGGAAATGCAGAAGATCGTTACCTCTGCCGCCGGTATTTCTTCAGATCGCGGTGATGTCATCACGCTGACGGCCATGGACTTCCTAGAAACACAGCTTCTCGACGAAGCTGTGGCAGGACCGGGCATCATGGAAGTTCTCAGCCGCAATTCGGCTGGCATCATCAACTCGCTTGCCTTCGTTGCCGTCGCATTCCTGGTCATCTGGCTCGGCGTCCGTCCCCTGGTCCGCACCGTGGCAGGCAATGGCTCCTCGGTCAGCGAACTCAGCCAGGATGCCGCTGGTCTGGAACTTCCGGATTTCGCACCGGCACTGGAAGCAGGATCGGGTGGTCTCATGGAAGGGTTCGGCGCCGACTTCGGGTTCGACAGCACCGACGATCTTCTGGCAGGCGACGACGGCGATGGCACCTTCAATCGCCGGGTTCGCGAAGGACCGGAACGCCGCTTGTCCCGCATGGTGGAAATCAGCGAGGAAAGAGCAGCGAAGATCCTTCGCAAGTGGGCCTTGGAAAAAGCTGCATGATTTTGACAAACGGTCGGGTAACCCCGGCCGTTTTCGTTTTTGGGCCGATCGGTGTTACGTTGCGTAGGGGGACACGGATTTTCGTTTTGGGACGGCGTTTACAAATTATTCAGCAACGTTGCACTTTGCTGGGAATAGTCCGAGAATGACAATTATGAATATGCCAGCTTTTCAGTATGTTTTCTTGGAATGGACAGATTCGGAAATGCGTGGAAATGCTGGGACCAAGGAATAGCAATTCCGCGTCGGTTCCATAGAATGAAGTGATTCGGTCTCCGGGGGCGCGCTGTTATGGTGGTGTGTTTCTTGAATGGAATGATTCCATCCCGATGTATAATCTCCCGCTGGGAGCAAGAGGGCGTAGGCGATTGAAAGTCGATGTTGATATCCGCAGGCTGTCGACCAGGCCTATGGAAGGCATGGGGAAGCCGTTGCCGCGTGATCAGCTTGCCAAAAATGTTGCGGCTTCGGCCGCGGCCGGAAACGTTGCAGGTGCTCTGGACCTGCTCGTAACCTATGCAGGTGCATCCCATTATCTTCTGGCACGGGACGATTTGCTCGAAGAGACCGGGTTGAAGTTTATCGTCACCTCGGATTGGCCTTTCGATCTGGTTCGCAGATTGGGCACTGAGCTTGCAAACAGCCAGAACCGATCCAGCGAGATGGAAAAATGCCTCTCACTGCTGAAGCCGCGATTGCTGCTGCTGCCGGACGACGTGTCGATCCCTTCTGGAATTGACCGGCAATATTCTGCCTTGTCGTTCTGTGTCGGCCGTATCCGCCTGTCGCTGTTGCTCCTGTTTCCGGAAGATGCGGTACCTTTGCCGGAGCGGTTGCGTGAAATCGCTCTCCTGACAGGTTATTGTGTCAGCTTCGGCATTGCCAGCGAAGCCAAGACGGTCCGTGATATCGACCTGACGGAGCGCGAACTCGAATGCCTGTTCTGGATTGCTGAAGGCAAGACCAGCGACGAAATCGCGATGATCCTTGGAATTTCGCGAAATACGATCAATAATTACATCACTAGCGTCATGCGGAAAACCGCGACGAAAACCCGCTCGGAGGCGATTGCCTACGCCGTGCGAAACAATCTCGTATAACGGTTGGACGATGGTACAGATGAAGGGCAGTGAGGGTATGGGACAGGCAGGGCCGTTTCACCGTGGGCCAGCGGTGACGAGCAGGTCGGATCTTTTTCCGAAACTCGTGTCCATGCAGAAAGTGCTCGGTGCTCGCAACTTCGTTGTATCGAAGGCTGCGGCCTCCGGTTTCCCGAATAAGAAAAAAATGACATGTGAGCTCGAAAACTGGGGCATGAATGCCGCCGAGCAGAGCACACAGTTCATTCGCTCTGTCGGCGATATTCTTCTCGATCATATTGAAACGTCGCTTTTGCCGGTGATCTGGCGAAACAAGAACGGTGGCGGTTTCGCGGACCTCCCCGATGTTCCTGCGTTGCTGCGCCGGATCGAAAACGACACCTTGCCCTATGCGGGTCTCGCGATGCCCGTTCGGCTTGGCACGATCGGCAATGGGTATATCGTTTTCTGCGGCAGCAATCTTGTCCTCGACAATGAGATTGTCATCGAACAGCACATCAAGTGCTGTGAGATCATGGTGGACATGCTGGCACTGGATGAGCGTAAGGCCGCTCCTTCTGAAGCGCTCAGCGAACGAGAAATCGCCTGCCTTCAACTGGCTGGCGACGGCCGTATCAGCGAAGAAATCGCTGTGAAGCTTGGCCTTTCTGTTCACACGGTCAACGCCTATCTGGGATCGGCAACGATCAAGCTTGATTCCGTCAACCGCATCCAGGCAATCGCAAAGGCCATCCGGCTCGGCTACATCCACTGATAGACGCCGACAGGGTTTGTCGACATCCGCCATCGGCCACTACAGCCGAGGGGCCGCGCTTTTTGCGCTTCGTCAACTTCGCCAAATTTTAACAGTTGCCCATTAAAACTATTTCAGTTTTGGCTCTGGGGAACTGTTTTCATGAACAACCGGCTCTTTAAGTCCGTTGCAGGTCAGGTGGTCGCTCTCACGATAGGCTTGATAGCGGTTGCTATCGCCGCGGTCGGCGTATCGACGTACCTGCGGTTGAAAGACAACATCATGGAAACGGCACTGCTGGATACCCGCGGGTCGCTTCGCAGCATGGCCATTCTCTACGAGATGAAAGTGGGTGGCGTGACCCTCAAGATGAACGAGGGCGATCTGACCACGGTCAATCGCGCCAGCATCGGTACTCTTCTCGATCATGATCTTGTTGACCGCACTGTGGCTGCCAATGGCGGCGTGGCGACGATCTTCGAAACCAAGAGCGGCGAATATGTTCGCATTTCCACGAACCTGAAAAATGAAAAGGGTGAAAGAGCTGTTGGCACCAAGCTTGCCAGCGATCACCCGGCTTTCGCGAAGGTGGCCAAGGGCGAGCCCTATTTCGGTGCGGCAAATCTCTTCGGCAAGAGCTATATGACAGGCTACATGCCGGTTCTCAACAAAACCGGTACGACAGTTGGTATTCTCTTTGCTGGCGTTCCGATGGACGTCTATAACGCCCAGATGGATGGCCTGCGTGATCTCATTCTGCTCTGTGGAGCAATTGCGATGATCGTGATGGGCGCTCTGGCGTACTTCATCATCAAGCGTACGTTGCAGCCTCTCGGCAAGCTGACCGAAACCGTCAAAGCCCTGTCGGAAGGCGATCTTGAAGCGCAGATCCCTTATACCGGCAACAAGAACGAGTTCGGCAACATTGCGCGTGCACTTGGTATCTTCCGGGAAAACGCCCATGAGAAGCTCGTCATCGAAGGTCGCAGCGTCGAGGAACGCGCTGCTGCCGACGCTGAGCGCAACCGGAATGATGCTGAACGTCAGGAAACCACGCGTCAGATCGAATTTGCAGTAACCGAGATTGCATCTGGTCTCGGCCGACTTTCTCGCGGTGACCTGACCCGGACGATCGAGACACCGTTCGAAGGCCGCCTTGACCGGCTTCGGGTCGATTTCAATGAATCCCTGCTGAATCTGCGCGATGTTCTCAGCCAGATCCATGATCGCACGTTGGTCATTCAGAACAGCGGTTATGAAATGCGCCAGTCCTCCGACGATCTGTCGCGCCGAACCGAGACGCAGGCCGCGTCGCTGGAAGAAACGGCTGCTGCTGTTGAGGAAATCACCGTGACGGTAAAATCCTCGGCGGAACGCGCCCGTGAGGCCAATGAGGCTGTCCGACTGACGAAACGCAGTGCCGATGATTCCGGCTCGGTGGTGAGCAATGCGGTTGAGGCGATGGAGCGCATTGAAGATGCGTCGCGCAAGATCGAACAGATCATCGAAGTTATTGACGACATCGCGTTCCAGACCAATCTGCTTGCACTGAACGCCGGTATCGAGGCTGCGCGTGCCGGCGAGGCGGGTAAGGGCTTTGCGGTTGTGGCGCAGGAAGTGCGCGAGCTTGCTCAGCGCTCTGCAGACGCCGCGCGTGAAATCAAGCAGCTCATCAACCAGTCGACGCAGGAAGTCAGCTCCGGCTCGATGCTGGTTCAGGAGGCCGGCAAGGTCTTGTCCGCCATCAGCCAGCAGATCGTCACCGTCAGCAAACATGTTGAAACCATTGCCACAGCCACACAGGATCAATCGTCTGCGCTGCATGAGGTCAATGGCACCGTCAACCAGATGGATCAGATGACCCAGCAGAACGCGGCAATGGCCGAAGAGTCGAGTGCCGCCAGCCAGGTTCTGTCCAATGAGGTCGAGGCACTTCTTGAGCTCGTTCAGCGCTTCCAGATGGAAAAGCATGCCGAAAGCCATGCTGATCGTTTCGGGCGTGCAGCCTGACAATCAACGGCTGACGGCGTTTCCGGACATAATGCCGAACAGCGTTGCGAGGGTTTGCGCAGCCGATATCATTCGGCTGCGGCCCGAGGCGGGCCGGATGCCTGACTGAGATAAGCACGCAACGCAGCCGGCTTGACCGGCTTGTGCTGAACGGTAACGCTGTATCGTTCAGCCTCGCTGCGCACTTCCGGACTGCGATCCGCGGTGATCAGAAGAGCAGGGATGGTTTTGCCGTAGAACGCCCGGATAATGCGGATGGCGCCAAGCCCGTCTCCATCATCGAGGTGATAGTCTGCAACGATGATGTCAGGCGCTGCCGAGTGGCTGAGGAAAGGTTCGTCGAGCATGGCGACCGAACTCGCCGGCAGCACCTCGCAGCCCCACCCATTCAACAGTAGCGTCATGCCCTCCAGTATTTTCGGTTCGTTGTCGATGCACAGGACACGAATGCCTTGCAGCCGCTCCTGACCTGTCCGCGCAAGGTCGTTGCCAGCGGGTTTGACTGGCATCACACGATCTGCTTCGCGCTGCAGGTGGATGCGGAATGTCGTGCCCTTGCCCGGTGTCGAGATCAATTGCACCGGATGATGGAGGATACGCGACAGTCGATCGACGATTGAGAGACCAAGGCCAAGACCGGAGGCTGTTTTCGCGCCTTCGTCCAGCCGGGCGAATTCCTTGAAAATCGTTCGAAATTTCGAAGATGGTATCCCGATGCCGGAATCCGTCACCTGAATGATAACCTCGTTGCCTTTGCGCCGTGCTCCGACGACGACTTTGCCAGAGAGCGTATACTTGACGGCATTCGACACCAGGTTCTGGATCAGTCGGCGCAGCAGATTGGGGTCGGAGCGCACCGTCAGTGACGTTGGCATCACTACAAGATCAAGGTTCTTCTCCTGTGCCATCGGTGCAAAGTCCGTCTCGATCCGGCGCAAGAGGTCATTGAGAGGCACCGATGTCATGCGTGCCTTCATCGAGCCTGTATCCAGCCGGGAAATGTCGAGAACCGCGCCGAGGATCGTCTCGACCGATTCAAGCGCGGAATCGATATTGTGAACGAGGTCCCGCTCCCCGGATGCGCCAAGCCGCTCCACCAATGAAGAGGAATAGAGCCGCGCCGCGTTCAGGGGCTGGAGAATGTCATGTCCAGCCGCAGCGAAGAACCGTGTCTTGCCGATATTGGCTTCGTCCGCCGATGCTCTCGCTTCAGCAAGCTCCCGGTTGACGCGGGTCAGCTCGGCGGTTCTTTCCACCACGCGCTGCTCCAGCGTCTCGTTCGCCTGCTTCAAGGCCTGATCACTTGCCACGCGTTGTGTAATGTCGGTGAACGTCGCAACGATGCCTTTGTCAGGAAGCGCGTTGGAGCGGACTTCGATAATGCGTTCGCCGCCGGAAAGAACGAGGGAGAACGGCATGTCCATTGTTAGAAAACGGGCAATCAACTGACCTGTTTCTCCGGCAGGCACATCGCCACGCTGTTGCAGCATCACGACGATGTCGGTCAATGGCAGCCCGACCTGGCCGAATTGTTCGGGCAGGTCCAGCAACGTCCGGAAGCGCCTGTTCCAGATGGTGAGCTGCTGCGAACTGTCGAAAACGGCGATACCTTGATCCATCTGGGCAAGCGCTGTCTGCAACATGTCCTGATTGTATTGCAGCGCTTCGCTCGCCTGGTCGAGCAGCCATGCTGTGTCGGCGCTGGTGTCTTCGGCCTTCTGAAGAATGATCGACAACACCAGCCTGGCCGAAGACGAGCCGATGGCACTGCCAAGCAACTGTTCGGAAAAATGGATCAGGGCCATATCCGCCGGCTGTTCGTCGTTCAGCTTTCTGCCCGCAGTCTTCTCGTAGGTCGCCAGCGATCGCAGCATCCGCTCTTCGCCGAGATAACGGGCAATGGCGCTTTTCAGGTCACCGACGCTGACTCGGGTTTTCCAGCCACGCGTTGCGAATTGCGATTTAGAGTGGCGTTTGACGAAAATGCCCGCCTGAATACGCTCTATGGGTCGCGGATTACGCGACAGAGACCCCAGGACAAAAGCCAGACCATTGACGAGCAGGCTCAACAGTACGGCATTGACGAAAGGGTCGGCCTGCGGGCCGCTGAAGACAGTGCTGCCGGAGAACAGAAAACCAAGCACGGTCGCTGCGATGTGGGAATTGTCCGGCCCGCCAAGGCTGGGCAGAAACAGCAGATAAGCCCAGACCAGAAAGCCGGAGCTCAGCCCCGCAATCGCGCCACGTGCATTGGCGCGTCGCCAGACAAGTCCGCCGAAAAGCGCCGGTGCCATCTGGGCGATGGCGGCAAAGGCAAGCAGGCCGATGGAGGCAAGGCCGGACGTGGCATCGGCTGCTCTATAATAGCTGTAACCCAGCAGCAGCACGGCAAAGATTGCCGTTCGCCGGATATTCAGAAGGGTTTTGGCGAAGTCGTCCCGGTGTGGAGAGCGGTTCAGAAGTTTCTGCCGCAAAAAGATCGGCATCACGATGTCATTGGAGATCATGATGGAAAGGGCAACCGATGCCACGATAACCATTGCCGTGGCTGCCGAAAACCCGCCAATGAAGGTTATCAGCGAAACGACGGGCATTTCGTGGGTTAGAGGAAGCTGCAGCACGTAGAGATCCGCATCTCCGCTTCCGCCGAGTTTCAGAATTCCGGCGACGGCAATCGGCAGAACGAAGATGTTGATTGCGATGAGGTAAAGCGGCAGCAGAACGCCCGCCATTCGCAATTCCTGCGGTGTGCGGTTTTCCACTACGGTGACATGAAACTGGCGCGGCAGCAGAATGATTGCAAAACCCGATAGCAGGGTCAGCACGATCCAGCGACTGACGGGCGTCTGATAGGAAATGGCGTGCATTGCCTGCTCGTTGGCGGAAGCGAGTTCCCACAGATGCGCGGGGCCGTCGAACAGGATGAAGACGACGTAGAACCCGACGGTACACATTGCGAGCAGTTTGACGAGCGACTCCATCGAAATCGCCAGGATCAGCCCGTCCTGATGTTCTGTCGCGTCCGTATGACGGGTGCCGAACATTACGGCAAAGCCCGCCATGACAAGCGTGACGACAAGCGGCAAGTCGAGGAAATACAGGTTTCCACTGCCGATACCGTAGTCGCCAGGATCGACCATGGTCGCGACGGAGCTGGAAACGGCTTTCAGTTGCAAGGCGATATAGGGAATGGCCCCCACCAGGGCGATGATGGCTACGATCATCGCGACGGTGGAGTTTTTGCCATAGCGGGCGGCAATGAAGTCCGCCACCGATGTCAGCTTCTCCGCTTTCGCCAATTCGACGATCCGGCGAATGACAGGCATGCCAAGCGTGAAAGCAAGGATCGGTCCGGTGTAGATGCCGAGAAACTCGAGCCCTTTGTCAGCGGCAAGCCCGACGCCGCCGAAATACGTCCAGGAGGTGCAGTAAACCGCCAGGCTCAGCGCATAGACAAACGGGCGCCCTTTTTTCGGAGCGTTTCTTTTTCTGCTGTTTCTGTCGCCATAACTTGCCACTGCAAACAGCAGCAGAATGTAGGCGAATGCCGAAACGAATATGATCCATCCAGGAAGCACGCATCCTCCCCATGCAGGAACTCCTTGATCACAGCATAGGGGAATTTCAGGCGGTTGAGAATGAGCGCGGTCTGAGCATAAAGTTCAACGTCAGCCTGAAATAATCCAATAAAGACAATCTTAATGGATTCCATACAACGCGCGGACGCTGTATCGTTCACGCCGTAGGGACAGTCACATAGCTTCAGCCTCAGAAGCCGGAGAGAGGGACAATCTGGATGCTTAACGAATTTAAAACGTTCATTGCCCGCGGCAATGTCATGGACCTTGCCGTCGGTGTCATTATCGGTGCCGCCTTCAGTAAGATCGTCGACTCCGTCGTCAACGATCTCATCATGCCGATCGTTGGTGCGATCTTTGGTGGTTTCGATTTTTCGAACTACTTCCTGCCGCTGAGTTCAAGCGTTACTGCTACGTCGCTGGCTGCCGCCCGCGATCAGGGCGCCGTCTTCGCCTACGGTAATTTTCTGACGGTTGTCATCAACTTCCTCATTCTGGCCTGGATCATTTTCCTGATGGTCAAGGGCGTAAACAGACTCCGTGCTTCGGTTGAACGTCAGAAACTCGCGGAGAAGGCAGAAGCTGCTCCTCCACCGGAAGATGTGAAACTGCTCACGGAAATCCGCGATCTGTTGAAGACGCGCTAAGGCTTAAACGATCCCTGGTCGGGCAACATGCGTCCGTTGAAACGGACCGATTGCCGACCGGGGAGCAATCCATAAAGAAAATCCATCTTCGCCTCACGGAATATCATGCATATCGGCCGTTCGATGCGATAAGACGACACCAAACGGAGTGTCTTGAATGTCCATTTTGAACAGCCTGAGCGCGCGTGCTCTGGCCGCTCCCGAGAGCGGTATTGTCGAAGTCATGAACTACGCCCGCGGGCGTGATAATCTTTTGCCGCTGTGGGCCGGTGAAGGCGATTTGCCAAGCCCGGCTTTTATCAATCAGGCTGCAATCGATGCGTTGAACAATGGCGAGACGTTTTATACCTGGCAGCGCGGCATCCCCGAACTGCGTCAGGCTTTGAGCCGTTATTACACCCGCCATTTTGCCGTATCGCTTCGGGAAGAGCATTTTTATGTCACCGGTTCCGGCATGCAGGCCATCGCGCTCGCCGTTCAGGCTCTGACGTCGCCCGGCGACGAGATGGTGTACCTGACCCCGACGTGGCCAAATATCGTCGCCGCGATCGGCGTTGCTGGTGCCAAGGCGGTGGCCGTCGGCATCGATTTCCATGACGGCGGCTGGCATCTCGATATCGGCAAGCTTGAAAGCGCCATTACGCCTAAGACCAAGGCACTGTTCATCAACACCCCGTCCAACCCGACCGGCTGGACCGCGACACATGACAATCTGCGTGACATTCTCACGCTCGCCCGCAAGCACGGCCTGTGGATCGTCGCGGACGAAATCTATGCGCTCTATCATTACGCCGGGGGGCGTGCGCCGTCGTTCCTCGATGTGATGGAGCCGGATGATCGGATCATTTTTGCGAACTCCTTCTCCAAGAACTGGTCGATGACCGGATGGCGGGTCGGCTGGCTGGTTGCACCCCCGGAAATCGGTCAGGTCATTGAAAACCTCGTTCAATACTCCACATCCGGCGTTGCCCAGTTCATGCAACGGGGCGCTGTTGCTGCGCTTGATCACGGTGACGATTTCATCAGGGAGAATTACGAGCGGGCCCTGACGTCCCGAGACATTCTCTGCGATGCCTTGATCGCGACAAACCGCGTCGAGACCCTGAAGCCCGATGGCGCCCTCTACGCCTTCCTGAAGGTGGATGGTGTCACAGATAGCCGCAACACGGCGCTCGACATTGTCGACAAGACCGGCGTCGGCCTTGCGCCAGGAACGGCCTTCGGTCAAGGCGGTGAACTGTTCCTGCGTGCATGCTTCCTGCGCAATCCGACACAGATAGAAGACGCGGCCGATCGGCTCGCCTCCTACATTCTCGGTCGATAAGCGCCAAGGCGCGGTTTCCGCAGCAGACCGACCCAACATCACATCGACCTGAGGTTTTTTCAACTTCAGGGCGATGTGTTGCGCCTATATCATCGACGGCTGGAACCTTTTGTGGTATTTGTCTCGATATTGCGGTTCTGACTGCCTTTTCAGCCAATCAATAAAATTCTCCCTATTGCCATAACCAACTGTAAGCCACGTCTGCAAACAGGCGGACGCGGGCCAGCGGTTTCGCTGTGCAAGTAATCAATGATGAAGAATTATTGGATTTGATGACTGCAACAAAAGACAACAGGGAAGAGTGTCATGAGTGTTCTGGTCACAGGCGGGGCCGGTTATATAGGCAGTCACATGGTGTGGGCTTTGCTCGACGCCGGGGAGGAAGTCGTTGTCGTGGACCGGTTGTCGACTGGGTCACGGTGGGCGGTTGCGCCACAGGCGCGCTTCTATCTCGGCGATGCGGCAGATAGCGCCCTGCTTGGCCAGATTTTCGAAGAGAACCAGATCGACGCCATATTCCATTTTGCGGGATCTTTGAGCGTTCCCGACTCGATCAGCCGGCCCCTCGAATATTATGAAAATAACACCGGAACCACGCGAGCGCTGGTCAGCGCTGCAGTGAAATATGGCATTCGTAACTTCATCTTCTCTTCGACGGCCGCCGTTTATGGAACGCAGCCAACGGAAGGGCCGGTCCCGGAGACGGCGATCCTCAGCCCCGAAAATCCGTATGGCATGTCCAAACTCGCCTCTGAAATCATGCTGCGCGACGTCGTCCAGGCACATGACTTCAACTACGTTGCACTGCGTTACTTCAACGTCGCGGGTGCCGATGTCGCGGGCAGGGCAGGGCCGTCGCCGACCGGTGTGGCAAATCTGATCAAGGTTGCCTGCGAAGCCGCTGTTGGACGACGTGACCGTGTAGAGGTTTACGGAACCGATTATCCAACAATCGACGGTACTGGCGTGCGCGACTACATCCATGTGAGCGATCTCATTGATGCGCATTTGCTTGCCATGAAGCACCTGCGTGCTGGTGGAGAAACGAAAACGCTCAACTGCGGTTACGGTGTTGGTTATTCGGTGCTGGAAGTTCTGCAGGCTGTGCAGCATGAATCGGGCAAGGATTTTCCGGTCGTTCACTGTGAACGTCGTCTAGGCGATGTCGCAGCCATGACAGCGGATTCCACGCGCATTCAGTCGGAACTGGGTTGGCGGCCGCGTTACAACGATCTGCGGACGATCGTACGGACTGCTTTGCAGTGGGAAGAAAAGCGCGAAATCCGTCGTAACGAGATCATGCAGCCGGTTCGGCGCAAGCTGGCGGCTATCGGCTGATATCTGGCCGTGTCGAGTTGCGATGATGGATCAAGGGCGAGGAAAACCGGAATTCCGGTTTTCCGATAGCGGCGGCACTTCGTAGCCACCTGGTGTCGTCAAAAAACGCGCGTGCAAGTTCCAGTTCGCGTGGTTTCTCTACTTCGAGCAACAGCACATTGAGCCGATGCGGAGCACTTGGCTCAGGTTTGCTGGAGGCAGAGATTCCGAAACGCTGCTCCTGATAGACCTGCATCCGGCTTGCCAGATCCGGCAAGCTTGAGAAATCACTCCAGTGGGTCGCGCCCACGATCAAGGCAAGGACGTCACGCAGGCGCGATCGTATCAGATCGCCGTCTGGCGTTTGAGGCGCAACAGCCTTGATGCGAATGGAACGAATCTCGCCCGCAGCATTGCCACGGATATCCAGGAAGAGCGATGCCTGCTCGCTTTCAGCACTCGCGTCGCCCTGCTTGAAGTCGGCCATGCACTCAAAGCTGCCGCCGTTAACAGGGCTGGCGTTTCCATCCTGCAGACTTATGAACCCTTCGGTCAGGAAGCGCTCACACAATGCCGCGCCAGGCAGCACAAAGTTCCGTACAAAGAATGTCGGCGGGACAGATTGCTCGAATTTCAAGAGATATGCCGGGACATTGACGTCACCGGCGACCAGAGGCTTGCGTCTGATGCGCGTCATCTTCGGCGGATTGTCGATCGGCTTGACTACGGGTGCGACACCAAAGTGGTGCAGCAGGCTTTTGAGGTGTCGTTTGTCATTGGCCAGAAGCACTGTTGCGGCAATTGCCAGGCACACGCCCAACACTGCAATCAGCGGCGCTATTTTGCTTCGTCTCTCCTGTAGACTTGCGCTCATTCGCAAGACCCTATCACGGCGGGAAATACGCCCGGCGGCCTCTGTGCTTCATGATTTTTCAAGGCATGAAGCCGGAAATCAAATAAAATGCGGGCAACTGCCCAAAAACAATAAATAATCAATTCGTATCAAAGCCACCGCTCTGGGTGGCCAGGATACTTCAGTCGCTTGCGTTCTTGTCGTTACTTGGACGGTCAGGGCTGCTTTCGTCGTCTGCGACCGGAATAGCGTAAGAGCCTTTCAGCCATCGTGCGAGGTCGAGAGAACGGCAACGGTCCGAGCAGAAGGGATAGTCTTCGCGCGTCGAGGCGCGGCCGCACTCCGGGCAAGGCTGTGATTTCCGAAGTGGTGTGACCTTTGACGTCTCTTTTAGTGTTTCCGCCATGATCCTATCCTTCGAGCCAGCCCGCCGTCACATCGAACCCCTCGCCAGCCAGCAAGGTCGATGTTTCGTAAAGCGGCAGACCGACGACGTTGGTGTAGGAGCCGGTCAGTTTCTGCACGAAGCAGCCTGCAATGCCCTGAATGCCATAGGCACCCGCCTTGCCGCGCCACTGTCCAGAGGCAATATAACTGTCGATCTCGCGCGTGGACACCCGCTTGAAGCGAACCTTCGTCTCTGAGACCTTCTGGCGAACCTTGCCGCCCGGCGTAATCAGGCAGATGCCGGTATAGACCCAGTGGCTACGGCCTGACAGCAAATGCAACGCCGCCGAAGCGTCTTCGGTGTATTCCGCCTTGCCGACGATGCGGCGGCCAACTGCGACCACCGTATCGGAACCCAGCACGTAAGCATCTTTCCACCCAAGCTCATTCTTGGTGACGTCGCGCGCAGCCTCGGCCTTTTGCAGGGAAAGGCGGCGGCAAAGCGTGCGCGGATGCTCCAGCTTTGCAGGCGTCTCGTCAATATCCATCGGCATCAGGCGTGCCGGCTCGATGCCGATCTGATGCAGCAATTCGAGACGCCGCGGCGAGCCGGATGCCAGAACGAGCTTTTGTTTGTGGTCAGTCATGCCGCTGATGCCGAAACGGATTACTTGAAGCGGTAGGTGATACGGCCCTTGGTCAGGTCGTAAGGCGTCATTTCGACCAGAACCTTGTCGCCAGCGAGAACGCGAATGCGGTTCTTACGCATACGGCCAGCCGTATGAGCGATGATTTCATGCTCGTTTTCAAGCTTGACGCGGAACGTTGCGTTCGGCAGCAATTCGGTTACGATGCCCGGGAATTCGAGGACTTCTTCTTTTGTCATGTAAGAGTTTTCTTCCTGTTGATGGTGCCAGACGTCTCACGTCCGGGAAAATTGCGCGGAAACTACACAATCCCCGCACATTTGTGAACCTCTAGACCGCCGCTAATTCGTCAATCTTTTTGGAGCGTGTCGGGCGCAGGCGCTGGTCGTCTGGGCAGCCGCTCGGAAATGAGCCTGGTCAGATGATCCCGCACCTCGCGGTAGGCATCGAGAATTTGCTCTCGCGTGCCGGTAATTACGGTGGGGTCCATGGTTGGCCAATACACCACATCCAGTGAATTAGACCGGGTCAGCTCCAGTGCCGTGTGATGTGCTTCGGGTGTTAATGTAATGATCAGATCGAAAAAATCATCCTCGATCTCATCCAATGTGCGCGGTCTGTGTTTGCCGAGTGAAAGTCCCTGTTCTTCCAGCACCGCATCCACGAAGGGGTCGCGCTCACCTGCACGCACGCCGGCGGACTGGATATAGATGCCGGGAGCGACCAGCCGTTTTGCGATGACCTCTGCCATGGGGGAGCGGATGGAATTCATGCCGCACATGAATAGGACCGATTTCGGCGTACGCGCTTCGTTCGGAACTGCGGCAGGATCGCTCATGCTCAACCCCGCCAATAGAGCACGCAGACCAAGGTAAAGAGCCGGCGCGCCGTATCGAAGTCGACCTTTATCTTGCCGGAAAGACGATCCATCAACGTTTGCGAGCCGTCATTGTGAATACCACGTCTGCCCATGTCGATCGCCTCGATCTGGCTCGGCGTGGAAGAGCGTATCGCCTCGTAGTAGCTCTCACATATCAGGAAGTAGTCCTTGATGATGCGGCGGAACGGTGTGAGCGACAGGATGTGGGTCGCCACATCCGTCTCGTCTTCCGTTCTGATGGAGAAAACCAGTTTGGAATCGACCAGCGATAGCGAAAGCCGGTAAGGTCCGCCGTCATGCCCCACGGGTTCGAAACTGTTTTCCTCGATCAGATCGAAGATCGCAACGGCGCGCTCATGCTCGACGTCGGGTGTGGAACGGCCAATGCTCTCGTCCAGCACCACATCGCAGAGCTTGAACTCGCCTGATGCCATCTTTTATCCTTCCGGATTGAGGCGAATGGCGACCGAACGCGCATGGGCATCCAGACCTTCGGAGTGGGCGAGCGTGATGGCAGCAGGAGCAAGCTGACGAAGTTGCTCGGGACCGAGACGCAGGATCGATGTACGCTTGACGAAATCCAGCACCGAAAGACCGGAGGAGAAGCGGGCGGAACGTGCCGTCGGCAGGACGTGGTTCGAGCCTCCGACATAGTCCCCGATGACTTCAGGCGTATGGCGACCAACAAAAATCGCGCCGGCATTGCGGATTTTTGCCATCAGCACGTTGGGATCGTTGACGGCAAGTTCGAGATGTTCGGCGGCGATCCGGTTGGCAAGCGGGATGGCATCGGCGAGAGCGTCAACCAGGATGATGGCACCGAAATCGGCCCAGCTCGCCGCCGCCGTTTCCGAACGTGACAGACGCTTGAGCTGCCGTTCCACGGCGGCTTCGACAGCCTTGCCGAGTTCGGCATCATTGGTAATCAGAATGGATTGCGCACCACGATCGTGCTCCGCCTGTGCCAGAAGATCGGCAGCAATCCAGTCCGGATCGTTATCCTTGTCGGCAATCACCAGAACTTCGGAGGGGCCGGCGATCATGTCAATGCCGACGGTACCGAACACCTGCCGTTTGGCCGCCGCCACATAGGCGTTGCCGGGGCCGACGATCTTGGCAACCGGTGCGATCGTTTCGGTGCCGTAGGCCAGCGCGGCAACAGCCTGCGCGCCGCCGATACGGTAGATTTCCTCAACGCCGGCGATTTTGGCAGCCGCCAGAACGGCTGGGTTGATCGCCCCACCATTGGCCGGCACCACCATGACGATACGGTCCACACCTGCCACCTTGGCCGGAACGGCGTTCATCAGTACCGAACTTGGATAGCTCGCAGTACCGCCCGGCACGTAAAGACCAACGGCCTCGATTGCTGTCCAGCGTGATCCAAGCCCAACGCCGATATCGTCTTCGTAGATATCGTCCTTCGGCATTTGCCGTGCATGGTGTTTTTCAATGCGTTTTGCCGCCAGCTCGAGGGCATCCAGAACGGACTTGTCGACAGCGGCGACAGCGGCATCGATTTCCGCAGCCGTGACGCGCATCGGAACCTTGGAAAAGTCGAGGCCGTCAAACTTCAGGGAGTAATGGGCAAGAGCTGCATCGCCACGATGGCGAACGTCGTCGATGATTTCGCGAACCGTTGCGTTGACGTCTTCGGAAACTTCCCTTTTGGTCGTCAGGAAGGCCGCAAATTTCTGTTCGAAATCCGCCGATGCCCGCTCCAGCCAGATTGCCACGTCTTTACCCTTTCACTTTCCCCGCAACGGTTTGCGGGGGCACACGATGTGCCGCAAAAAACATTTGCGGCTCTGGTAAGTGGCATAAATCGAAACAGGCAGGAAAGGCAACCGTTCCGAAGCGCGGTAACGTCGGTTAGGCGTCCGGATGATGTGGTTTTGCGGCAGTTTCCCACGCACCGCTGACATCGACGAGCTGCGCCTCGATGCATTCGACATCGAGGGCGATTGCGCCTCCGCCGGAAAGGGTCAGTTCCACCGTGCCGTCAGGGCCGTCCTGCTTCTGCTCGAAACGGATCGCCAGCAGGGATAGCACCTGCTCCTTATCCATGCGGTTGACGTTGTGCGAGCGGACAGAGGAAACGCGCTTGAGGACGAGAACGCTGCGGCAACGCTCTGGCGGCGTGCCCTTTTTGCCTGCTTCTTCCCAAACAAAACGGTTGGCAGAGAGGCTGAATTGTCCATGTTTCGGTTCGAAGGATGCGTCTTTCAGTTTGAAGACGCTGTCTTGCATGTGCGTCGAGATGACGGAGAGATCTTCAGTGTCCAGCGCGAGCAATTTGAGGCCGCTCATCATTTTCTTCCTTTTTTGCGGTGCGGGCCGCTATTCCCTTTACTTGTATAGGAAATAGGCAGTCTGAGCCCGCTCTGCAACGGCAGAGAATGGATGAGCGGCAAAGAAGCGATTAATCGCTGACGCGTTCGACCAAAGCGCCGCAGCGCGTCAATTTTTCTTCGAGGCGTTCGAAACCACGGTCGAGGTGGTAAACGCGGGAAACCATCGTTTCACCCTCGGCAGCCAGACCGGCAATCACCAGCGACACGGAGGCGCGAAGGTCGGTCGCCATGACAGGTGCGCCCTTCAGGCGCGATACACCCTCGATCCGTGCCATCTGGCCCGAAAGGGAAATCTTGGCACCCAGACGCGCCAGTTCCTGCACGTGCATGAAGCGGTTTTCGAAAATCGTTTCGGTAATATGCGATACACCCTGAGAGCGGGTCATCAGCGCCATGAACTGCGCCTGAAGGTCCGTCGGGAAGCCCGGGAAGGGTTCGGTGACGACGTCGACCGGCTGGATGCCGTTGCCGTTGCGAACGATACGCAGACCGGTTTCCGTTTCGGTGATTTCGGCGCCGGCGAGCTTCAACGTGTCGAGCGCGTTGTCGAGCAACGAACCATTCGTGCCTTCCAGAACGACGTCGCCGCCGGTCATGGCAACGGCCATCGCATAGGTTCCGGTTTCAATGCGGTCAGGCAGAACGCGATGGCGGGCGCCGGAAAGCGACGTTACGCCTTCGATGGTGATCGTCGATGTGCCGGCACCTTCGATTTTTGCACCCATTGCGGTGAGGCAGCGGGCAAGATCGACAACCTCAGGCTCACGCGCCGCATTATGGATAACGGTGGTTCCTCGGGCGAGCGTTGCTGCCATCAGCATGACGTGGGTCGCACCGACGGAAACCTTCGGGAAGGTGTACGTCGCGCCGATCAGGCCGCCCTTGGGCGCCGTCGCGTTGATGTAGCCGCCATCGATTTCCATGTTGGCACCAAGTGCCTGAAGACCGTCAATGAAGAGATCGACAGGACGGGTGCCGATGGCGCAACCACCCGGCAGCGAAACGCGGGCTTTTCCTTCGCGGGCGAGCAGCGGGCCGATTACCCAGAAGCTGGCGCGCATCTTTGAGACCAGCTCATAGGGTGCGGTCGTGTCGACAATGGTGCGGCAGGTAAAGTGAATCGTGCGGGAATAGGCTTCGCCCTGGCTTTCACGACGACCGTTGACGGAAATATCGACGCCGTGGTTGCCGAGAATGCGAACGAGCTGCTCGACGTCCGCCAGGTGCGGCACGTTTTCCAACGTCAGCGTATCGCTGGTCAGAAGCGAAGCGATCATCAACGGCAGTGCGGCGTTTTTGGCGCCGGAGATCGGGATGATGCCGTTGAGTTTGTTGCCACCCGTAATTCTGATGCGATCCATTCGTCCCTACGGGCGTGCGCCCGCCTTTCTCTACGTGCCTTTGCGGAAAATTGAGCCGTCCTTAGCCGAAATTCCGCGGCGTTTCAAATTTTGCTTGTCTGTTCTCTATGACGATGATTCGTCCGATTTTGCGGCGGGAAGGCCATCGGTCTCATCCGCGTCGCCAGCGCGCCGCGCTCGGGCCTGCTGCTTGCGCCGCTGCAGGTTCTCGCGCAGCTTTTTCGCCGCACGGGCTTTTCTCTCCGCTTCGCGCTGTTTTGCTGTTTCGCCCGGGCCAGCCTGCCGCTTTCCGCTTTCTGCTGCTTCAGAATGCGCGGCGTCCGCATCATCGTGCGGTTCGGTCTCTATTTGATTGTCGTTCATGGGCTGAGCAATAGCCGAAAATTGGAGTTTTCAACAGAGGGCGACGTTTTTTGTCCCTCTGGATGATTTAATGACACTTTGCGACTTGCACTCGTCAAAAAGCTATGGCAATAGGCGCCACGCTTGATGTTGAAGCAAACGCTTCGGCACCGGATGCTGCTATAGCTCAGGGGTAGAGCACTCCCTTGGTAAGGGAGAGGCCGAGAGTTCAAATCTCTCTAGCAGCACCATTTCCCCAGAATATTCAATACCTTGTGGAGTTTGCCGCAATTGCGGATGTCGTGTGGTGTGATGCATTTTGCAGCGCCCATTACGATTATTCATCTGTCGCTTTTTCTGTTCGTTTATGGCGTTCATCCCTCCAAAACGCGAAAACCGCGCTTCTGGGAAGCGCGGTTTCCGTAACCGAGATAGTCTGCTGCTGCCAGAGCGGGACGAAACCGCCCGTAGCCATTGGGCGCCGCTTACTGGCGGAATAGCTGCAGAATGTTCTCGGAATTGGTGTTGGCGATGGAGAGCGACTGGACCGCAAGCTGCTGCTGGGTCTGCAGCGCCTTCAGGCGGGTCGATTCCTCGTTCATGTCGGCGTCAACCAGACGGCCGATACCGCTGTCGATCGAGTCGGTCAGCTTGGAGACGAAGTTTTCCTGCAGTTCGATCCGCATGGCGATCGAACCGAGTGCCGATGCTGCACTGCTGAGGTCCTGGAAAGCTTTTTCAACGTCAGTCAGGACATCATTGATGCTGTAGGCTGGCGGCGTCGCATCATCGAAGACGTTAAGGTCCAGTTCGAACAGGGAAATGGTTGATGCGTCGCCTGGTCTGCCGATAATACCGGTTGTGGTGTCGATGAGACCGGCGGCATCCGTTCCGAACAGTGTGTTGGCGGGGCCGTCCGCGTCCTCGGCGTCCTTCAGGGTGTACTGCGTCTGCGTGACCGAGACATTGCCGTCGCCATCGCGGGTGAAGCCCGAAACGACGGTCTTTACGCCCGCGCCGATCAGCCAGTTCTCGCCGCTGAAGGATGCGCCTTCGGCAATGTTCTTGAGCTGCTCCTGAAGCTGATCGATTTCTTCCTGGATTTTCGACTTGTCGACGCCTTCTTCGGTCGCGGCTACGACCTTGGCCTTGATTTCTTCAACAACGTCGATTGTGCTTTCCATAGCGGAGTAGGCAACGTCGATCTTGGCGGCGCCGAGGCCGAGTGCGTCCTGGACGGCGGAGAGGGCCATGTTGTCTGAACGCATGGTGGTCGCGATCGACCAGTAAGCGGCGTTGTCGGCAGCAGTGCCGACGCGAAGGCCGGACGAGACACGTCCCTGGGTTTCTTCCATGCTCGCATCGATGGTGCGAAGGGTCTGGAGCGCGGCCATGGCGGCGGTATTGGTCAGAATGCTGGTCATTGAATTTGCCCCTACTTGGCTGAGGAAAAGGGACATCCCGGATGGCGGGGAAGGACGTAACGGCGTGATGCCTGTTAACCTCTTTTTCGTCTTGGTTAACCGATCCTTTCGATGGCCTCAGTTAAGGTAGGAATGGTTAACAAAGATTAAATGGAATTTACCGAAGTTAACAAAATGTAGCGGGCTAAACGAAAAAAGGCCGCGCAGATGCGCGGCCTTCTTCGATTTTTTGTTTTGTCGGTCCGATTAACGGAAGAGCGACAGAACGTTCTCGGAGTTGGAGTTGGCGATCGACAGAGCCTGAACGCCGAGCTGCTGCTGCGTCTGCAGAGCCTTGAGGCGGGTGGACTCTTCGTTCATGTCTGCGTCGACGAGGCGGCCAACGCCGGAGTCGATAGCGTCGGAGAGCTTCGTTGCGAAGTCTTCCTGCAGGCCGATACGCATGGAGAGCGAACCGAGCTTGGCAGCGGCGCTGGTCATCTTCGTCAGAGCTGTTTCGACGGAGTAAAGCGCGTTGTCGAGATCATTGCCCGTGACGTCGAGGTCGAGAACAGAAATCTGGGTGTATGTTACGGCACCAACGGTGGTGGTTGCACCGGTAGCGTTCAGGATGCCAGAGTTTGCATCGATCGTGCCAGGTGTGCCTTCCGTGTAAAGCAGGGAGTCAACATCCAGTTCGTAGGTCGTGGATTTAACGCTGACGTTGCCGTCGCTGTCACGAACGAAGCCGGACACAACTGTCTTCGGGCCGGCTGCATCGGATACCAGCCAGTTTTCGCCGCTGAACGACGCGCCCGTGCCGATGGACTTGAGCTGCTCGAGAAGCTGCGTGACTTCTTCTTGGATCTTGGACTTGTCGACGCCCTCTTCTTTGGCCGCGACAACCTTTGCCTTGATTTCCTTTACGACTTCGATCGCGGATTCCATACCGGCATATGCGGTATCAACTTTCGAAGCGCCAAGGCCCAGGGCGTCCTGGACGGCGGAGAGAGCCATGTTGTCGGAACGCATGGTGGTCGCGATCGACCAGTAAGCAGCGTTGTCCGAAGCTTCGCCAACCTTCAGGCCGGAAGAAACGCGGCCCTGTGTGGTTTCCATGTCCTGACCGATCGTGCGAAGGGTCTGGAGAGCGGACATAGCGGCGATATTGGTAATAATGCTCGTCATAGTAGTGTGCCCCTTGAATGGCTGATTAAAGAAGGGACATTCCGGGTTCACCGGGAACGGCGCGCAGCGTCATGCTTGCTAACTGGCTGATTTTTAATGTTAGCTCGCCGTTTCAATGAGCTTAGGTAACGCCAGGTTGGTTAATGAATTGATAAGTCAGGAAGACAAATCTGTTGTTTTGCAAAATGAAACTGCAACCTTCGCGCGTGCGCGCGCGTAGTTCGAAATGCTTAAAAAAAAGATAAGGCCGCATCCGTATTCGGGATGCGGCCTCTCTTGTGCATTCAGTCCGATTCAGCCTCTCGGACTTGTATGCTTTCTGTCCGGATATGCATTTGGTCAGCCCCCGAATGCATATTGGAAGAAATGGTTCCCCCAGCCCCGAAGGACTATGAGATGCTCGGTTCTTAACGGAAGAGCGAGAGAATGTTCTGCGAGTCGCTGTTGGCGATCGACAGAGCCTGGATAGCGAGCTGCTGCTGCGTCTGAAGAGCCTTCAGCTTGGTGGACTCTTCGTTCATGTCAGCGTCAACCAGACGGCCAACGCCCTGTTCGATGGTGTCGGACAGCTTGTCAGCGAAGTCGCTCTGCAGATCGATGCGCGAAGACAGCGAACCGAGCTTTGCGCCAGCGCTGGTCATCTTCGTCAGAGCTGTTTCGACGGAGTACAGAGCGTTGTCGAGATCATTGCCCGTGACGTCGAGGTCGAGAACAGAAATCTGGGTATAGGTCTTTGCGCCAACGGTGGTGGTTGCGCCTGTCGCGTTCAGGATGCCGGAGTTGGCATCGATCGTGCCAGGCGTACCTTCCGTGTAAAGCAGGGAGTCTGCATCCAGAGCGTAGTCCGTCGTCTTGACGCTGACGTTACCATCGTTGTCGCGAACGAAGCCGGAAACAACCGTCTTTGTAGCGGCTGCATCGGATACCAGCCAGTTTTCACCGTTGAACGATGCGCCCGTGCCGATGGACTTGAGCTGGTCGAGAAGCTGCGTGACTTCTTCCTGGATCTTGGCCTTGTCAACGCCTTCTTCCTTGGCGGCGACAACCTTTGCCTTGATTTCAGTGACGACGTCGATTGCAGCGTCCATACCGGCGTATGCGGTATCAACCTTGGCAGCGCCCATGCCCAGCGCGTCAGAAACAGCGCCAAGAGCCTTGTTGTCAGAACGCATGGTGGTCGCGATCGACCAGTAAGCAGCGTTGTCCGAAGCTGCGCCAACCTTCAGGCCGGAAGAAATACGGTCCTGGGTGGTCGACATGTCGGAAGCGATGGTGCGCAGGGTCGAAAGAGCGGCCATTGCGTTGGTGTTGGTGAGAATGCTCGCCATAATAAATGTGTCCCTTGTTTTTAACGAGATACTGGAGTGGGGACATTCCGGACTCGTATTACCGGCCACAACGTTTCGGCTTCATGCCAATCGGTTCAGAAATACTTGTTTCCAGAAACCAAATCCGCTGCGTGTGATCGGAATTTCGCAGCGAAAAATTGCGCAATTATTAATTTGGTCGTTAAGAAATACTCGAGAATACTTATGGTTACTGTTAAGTTTACTTAAATGGTAAGTTTTTAATTTAAAACTATGGTTATCCAGCCCCTAGAGAAATTGGTAAGCAAGCCGTTAAAATGCAAAAACCCCGCAGCACTGGGGCTGCGGGGTTAAGAAACAGGGTTAATGGGTGTCAGTTCGGCACAGCGGCCGTTAATTGAACGATCTTACCAGGCTGCCAACAAGCAGGTTCCAGCCGTCAATCAGCACGAAGAAAAGAATCTTGAACGGCAGCGAAATCGAGGTCGGCGGAAGCATCATCATACCCATGGCCATGGTGATGGTCGCGACGATCAGGTCGATGACGAGAAACGGCAGAATGATCAGGAAGCCGATTTCAAAACCGCGACGAATTTCCGAAAGCATGAACGCCGGAACCAGCACGCGGTAATCGATAACGTTCGCCGTCATCACTTCCTGTCCACGCTCACGGGCGATATCGACAAAAAGTTTGAGATCCTTGTCGCGGGTATTGGCGGACATGAAAGTACGGAACGGCTCAGCGATCCGCTCTACGGCTTGCTGCTCGTTGATCTGGTTCTGCAACAATGGCTGGACACCATCCGTCCATGCTTTGTCGAAGGTAGGCGACATGACGTAGAAGGTCATGAACATCGCCATCGACAGCAGGATCATGTTGGACGGTGTTGATGCGAGGCCCATGCCCGAGCGCAGGATCGAGAACGCGATCACGAAACGCGGAAAGCTCGTGACCATGATGAGAATGCCAGGAGCGACCGAAAGGACCGTCAGAAGTCCGAAAGTGCGGATAATCCACGCCGCCACCGAACCGTCGATCTGTGTGTTGAACAAATCAGACGGAAATTGCTGGGCGTTGGCAAGACCCGGCAAGGCGAGAAGGACGGCGAGGGTTACAAAAAATCGAATCATTCGATGACAAAGGTCCGGAACATGACCTTGGATACGCGCCCCTGTGAGCGCAGGTCAACTCGTTCCTGAATGTCATCCTTAAGATATTGAAAGCCGCGTGGCCCTTCGAGTTGCTGGAGAGACACAGTCCTTACATAGGCGAGGATATCCTGATGGATATCTTCCGCCAGACCGACTTCGACAGGGCCTTTGAACATGAGAGCCACTTCCAGCCGCACCCAGTTGGTCGAGGGGTAGGCGAGGTTGGTGGTGATCGGGTCGAGCTGGACGATGCCGTTGGCTTCCGCGGGAATTTTCGGGATGCCTTCTTCCTTGCTCTCGCCATGCCCGCCTGCTGCGGCCTGCTGATGGGCAGCGGCTGTAGCGCCGGAGATCTTCGGCGCCATCATTCCGCCCAGCACCCAGCCACCACCGCCGCCGAGAACGGTCAGGATGGCAAGGCCGACGATGGTCATGACCAGAGGCGACGACTTTTTCTTTTCCTCTGCCTGTGCATTGTCCATGGCTTAGGTCCGCTCCATCAAGACAGCATCAGATCGGCGAGAACAGGTCGACGACCTGCTGGCCAACCGGAGGCTGCTGAACCTCGGTCAGGCGACCGCGACCACCGTAAGAGATGCGAGCCTCGGCGATGCGCTCGTAGGAGATCATGTTGTCGGCGTTGACGTCCTGCGGACGTACGATACCGGCGACGTTCAGAATGCGGATCTCGTGGTTGACGCGGACTTCCTGCGAACCGCTGATGATCAGGTTGCCGTTCTCCAGGATGCCGGTGACCACGGCTGCGACGAGCAGCGTCAGCTTTTCCGAGCGCTTGGTCTTGCCCTTGCTCTGCGTATCGGTGTCCGAGCCATAGTTGATGCTGGAGTCCGCCTGCGGGTTCCAACCCAGAACCTGTGCATTGGCTTTCCAGTTCAGGCCACTGGAGTTGGTGCGGTTGCGCTCGGTCTCGTTGTCGAAATCGGCCTTGTCATTGATCTGGATGTTCACCGTCAGAATGTCGCCGATGTTGAGCGCGCGCAGATCCTTGAAGAGCGCGCCCTGGGTATCGCTCCACAACGAGTAACCGCTTGCCATATGTTTCGGCTGTTTCGGATACATGCCCATCTGCGGCGTCTGGCTGAACTGCAGACCGCTGCCGATCGGGCTCATCGAAGGCGCGTTGCCGATTTCCTTCAGGGTCTGGTTGTTCTGGCAGCCGGCAAGCAGCGCGAGCGGCAAAAGGAGGGCCGGAATACGAGAGGTCATGAAGGGTCCTTCGAGGTGTTCGGGTCGGTAGCTTGCGACATGATGCCGGCGACAAGGGCTGCCTTGGCAGCATCCATCTCGCTGAGGATCAGGCCCGACTGACGGGGTGGTAGCTGCATGATGATCGCGGCTGCAATTTCCTCATGCATTTTCTCAAGCTGAGGCGCTGCCGCATCGGCCTTCATCGTTTTGTAGACGTCGACCAGATTGGCTTTTGCCTGATTGAGGAAGTGATTGCGGCGTGCCAGCCAGTCTTCGTATTCCGCCTTGCGGTTTTCAAGAACGGTGATGCGCTCGTTGACATCAGCCTGCAGTTTCTCAAGTTCCTGTTTCTGCAGCAGGTAACGCTGATCGCGGGCCGCGTCGGCAATGTTGGTGCAGAAGCGCTGGATTTCATCCTGCGTACTGAGTTCGGAGACGACGTTCTGCTGGCTTTCCGCCGTTGCGGCGGGAAGCAGGAACAGCAGAGACGCGACTGCGGCAAACCGGCAGAGGTTATCGGAAAGACTGCGGGTGCGTTGAACGTTCATCATTGCAGCACGAGCTCCGCTTGAAGGGCACCGGCAGATTTGATGCCTTGCAGGATGGCGATGATGCCGTCTGCCTTGAGGCCAATGCTGTTGAGGCCGGCAACCAGTGTGCGAAGGTCAGGACCTTCCACAATGGCGACATTGCTGCCTTCCTGCATGGCCATGATGTCGGTCTGCGGCTGAACGGCTGTCTCGCCGCGTGAGAACGGTGCCGGCTGGATCACCTGCGGCGTTTCTGTAACCTGCACGGTCAAGGTGCCGTAGCTGACCGCTACGCGGGAAATACGGACATCCGCACCGATCACGATCGTTCCCGTGCGCTCATTGATGACAACCTTGGCCGGCGTGTCGGTCTCGACAGTCAGATTTTCGATTTCGGCCATCAGGCGTGTCAGATCGGCGGTACGCGGCTTCTGAACACCGATTTCCTGCGAATCGCGCGGTTCGGCAATCGCGTCGCCATATCGGGCGCGGGCGAATGCGTTGACGACATCGGCCACCCGGACGGCGGTCGAGAAATCGGGGTTTCTCAGTTGCAGGACGAGATTGACCGAATCCTTGAACTTCGAAGGCAGCTCACGCTCGATGATTGCGCCGTTCGGCACGCGGGCGGAGGTCGTGACACCCTGCGTCAGTGTCGCAGCATCACCCTGCGCGGAAAAACCGTTGACGATCAGGGCGCCCTGCGCAACGGCGTAGATCTGACCGTCCGCGCCCGAAAGCGACGTCATGATGAGGGTACCGCCGCGCAACGAAGAGGCGTCGCCGAGCGAACTGACGGTCACGTCAACGCGGCTGCCGGGGCTCGCAAAAGGCGGCAGGTTCGTCGTGACCATCACGGCCGCGATGTTCTTTGCGTTCGACTGGCCGCCCTGTGTTGTAATGCCGAGGTTCTGCAGCATGGCGCGCATCGACTGCTCGGTGAACGGCGATGAGCGCAGACTGTCGCCCGTGCCTTGCAGGCCGACGACGAGACCGTAACCGATGAGCTGGTTGTCGCGACCGGCCTGCAGCGAGGCAATGTCCTTGATCCGCGACGTATCGGCCTGAACCGGGAGCGCGGAGAGAAAGGGGAGGGCTGCGGCCAGAAACGCCGTGGCCAGAATACGCAAACTTCTCATTTCGCCATCACCTGGATAGTGCCGTCCTGCATCACGGTGCCATTCACAATGACGCCGGAATCGATATTGCGCACGCGCACCACATCGCCCATCGAGCCATCAGTCATTGGGGTGCCGGATGCCATGAGTGTCATATTGCCGATCGTGAAGACGAGCTTGACGTTGGTTCCTCGTGTCACCAGCGATGGAACACGCAGTGCCGCGATCGGGATGGTGCGCCCGGGAAGCAGGGTTTGTTTCGAAACCATGCCATCCACTTCGCTGACATGGCTGGCGTAACCCGACGAGAGATTGGGGTTGGTCACTTCCACCGGCTTGACCTGGTCGGGCGTAATGGTTTCGCCCGGATAGATCGTGCGCGTCGGAACCAGCGCCATCGGAGACTGCGCCGCAGCGGCGAAGGCCGTCAATGAAATGGCGGACGTCAGGAACAAACGGACGAGTGCCGTTCTGTAGCTGCTATTTCTCTGGCTAAACGTCATGTTCGCCCGCCTTTCCGTTGTTACTTCAGGTTCTTGCTGACAATCGATGCCATTTCGTCAGCCGTGGTAATGACCTTGGAGTTCATTTCGTACGCACGCTGCGCCGTGATGAGATCCGTGATTTCCTTGACGGCATCGACGTTGGAGCCTTCGAGATAGGATTGCTTGATGTATCCGTAGCTCGGATCATCCGGCACGCCGATCACGGCATCGCCCGACGCCGGTGTCTGTGCGAAGAGGTTATCGCCGAGCGGCTTCAGGCCAGCCTCGTTGGCAAAGTTCGCAATCGTCAACTGACCGAGTTCGGTGAACTCCGTTGCGTTACCAATACGTGCCGTCACCTGCCCGGTGCGGGTGATGGTGATGTCGGTGGCGTCAGTCGGAATGTTGACGTTCGGGATGACGTTATAGCCATCAATCGTCACCAGATCGCCGTCGGCATTCTTGTTGAATGCGCCGGCACGGCTGTAAAGCGTCGAGCCGTCGGCGGCTTCGATCTGGAACCAGCCCTGGCCGATGATTGCAACGTCGAGATTGTTGCCGGTCTCGATCAGGTTGCCCTGGGTGTGAATATTGCGGACAGCCGATGTCTGCACACCAAGACCGATATTGGCGCCTTCCGGAACGATCGCCTGGTTGGCGCGGTTCGGCACGCCCTGCATACGCTCAGTCTGATAAAGAAGGTCGGTAAACTCCGCACGTGCGCGCTTGTAGCCGGTGGTGTTGATGTTCGCGATGTTGTTGGCGATGACTTCCAGGTTGGTCTGCTGGGCGTCCATACCGGTCGCAGCGATGGCAAGAGCTCTCATGTCTTTACTTTCCTGCTGGTGCTAGATCTGCATCTTTGTGATGTCGAGGTAAGCCGTGACGATCTTGTCGCGGAGCGCGATTGCCGTCTGCAGCGACTGCTCGGCGGACAACATTGCGTCGACCACTTCGCGGGTGTTTGCTTTGCCCTGAATGCCTTCGAACGACGCCACTTCCGCTTTTTTCAGATTGTTCATCGCGTCGACGGACATGTTGCCGAGAACGTTGGCGAAGCTCATGCCGGTCTGCTGGCCGGGTGTCGTCTGCTGGCTGCCGAGCACGTTTTCCGTCAGGGACGAAACGCTGTTTGCACCACGCGTCAGGGAGAGGGAGCTGAGCTGTTTGATACCGTCAATCATTGTGATGCTTTCAGAAGGTCGATGGTGGAGGCAACGAGGTCACGCGTCTGGCGGATGACCTGAAGATTGGCGTCATAGCTGCGGTTTGCTTCGCGCATGTCTGCCATTTCGATCAGGATGTTGACGTTCGGCATCTTCACCATGCCGTTGCCATCGGCTGCCGGGTTGCCGGGATCGTATTCGTGGGTGAAGTCACCCTTGTCTTCGCCGAGCTTCTTGACCGTGACGCGTTCGACGCCGCTGGCGCGATCCAGCTCGGAACCGAAGGTGACGGTCTTGCGGCGATAGGGATCAGCGCCAGGTGTGTCGCCGGTCGACCGGGCGTTGGCGATGTTTTCCGAAACGATACGCAGACGCGTGGACTGCACTTCCAGTCCGCTGCCGGCGATCTTGCTTGCCGCGCTCAAGGGGTCCATCAGTTTACCTCTTTACCGTCATCAACATCATGCGATGGAAGGATTTGACGAGATTGGCGTTCAGGTCGTACTGACGCTTGATCTCACCGGTCTTGGTCATTTCAGATGCCAGAGCGACCGTGTTGCCGGATTCCTGAATGCCAATTTCGTTGTTGGCCTCCGTATCGCGGACCTCGACGTTTTCGCTGAGATTGCTGGCACCGAAATGGGCAGGATGAGTCTTTGCCATGCCAACCTGCTGATCGGTTGACTGCATGACAGCCTCAAACGGGCTGATATCCTTCGCGCGGAATTTGGGGGTGTTGGCGTTGGCAATGTTGGTCGCCACGACTTCCTGCCGCACGCTCAGCCATTCCGCTTGGCGGGATGCCAGTTCGAACAGTTGAATCGGTTGCATAGACTTCTCCATTTCGTATGGCCGGAACCTACGGGACCAATCTTGCGTCAGACTTACGGAAGAGGTCGAAGATGGAAAAGACGCAGTTCCCTGCCGATTGGCGAGCGTGACAAACAAAAAAGCGCGCCGTTTCAGGGCGCGCTTTTGTTTGAAAATTTAAGGGCTTAGCGTTCGGGGTAATATGTCTTTCCGGCCGATGTCTCGATCAGCCATTCGCCGTCGCGCTGCTCGATCTTGGTCAGCAAAGCGTTGTCTGGAAGTGTTGAACCGATCCGCACCATGTAGAGGCCCGAACCATCCTCGATCAGTGCACGACCGTTTGCGACATGCAGCAGCCGGAACGAGGTCTTGCCCGGGAACGGCTGATCAGCTCGTCCTGCAGCAAGATCGTTCTGTTTCTCCTTGCCGTCTTCACTGACGGTCGCGGTGGTCAGCATATCAGGCAGCTCTACCGGTGGCATATCTGCCTTGTTACGGTTGGTCATTGCCATCGGAGAAACGCTGAACACTTCACGTGGTCCCGTATGCGGCAGGTCTCGTGTGCGGTCACCACTTGCGACCTTCATGCCGAACTTGTCTTCATTGAAAAAGACGTACCAGGGAAAGAAGGCAGCCGCTGCTGCAAGCCCGATACCGGTCCAGGCGAGGATGCGATCGGGGGTGAAAAAGACCTTCTTTGGTAGGTCCGTGCCGTTGTCGATAGTGTTTTTCTGTTGGCGTTTCACGGGTCAGACCCTTCTCTGGTTGGCCTGCGCCTGCATGCCGCCACGCAAGGCGGTTGCCAGATCGGCATAGGCGTCCTCGGCTGCCGGATCGCTCGGAAGCTGTTTCAGCGTTTCGTAGATAATGGGAACCTGTTTGACCGCCATATCGAGATCAGGATCGGTTCCCTGCCGATAGCCGCCGATGAGACGAAGATCGCGTGTCTCTTCGAAGCGGTGCACCAGCGCCTTCAGGCGGGATACCAGCTTTTCCTGATCCGGTGTCCATGCCTTCTTGGCGAGACGCGAGATGGATGACAACGGGTTGATGGGCGGATAACGCCCTTCTTCGGCGAGGCTTCTATCCAGTACGATGTGGCCATCGAGAATACCGCGGGTGGAGTCGGCGATCGGGTCATTGTGATTATCGCCGTCGACCAGAATGGAAACGATTGCGGTGATGGTGCCGGTGCCTTCGGCGCCAGGACCCGCACGCTCCAGCAGGCGCGGCAACTCGGTAAAGACCGACGCCGGGTAACCACGTGCCACGGGCGGTTCACCAGAGGCAACTGCCACTTCACGGATCGCGTGTGCAAAGCGTGTGACGCTGTCGATGATGAGAAGAACGTTGTCACCCTTATCGCGGAAATGCTCTGCGATGGTGACAGCGGACAACGGTGCCATCTTGCGCAACATCGGGCTCTCGTCACTCGTTGCGACGACGGCGATCGACTTCACCATATTGTCGCCCATCGTGTCTTCGATGAACTCGCGCACTTCACGTCCGCGTTCGCCGACAAGGGCAATCACTACCTTGTCGAAGGCATCGGCCTTGGCCAGCATCGAAAGCAGGGTCGATTTGCCGACGCCCGAACCGGCGAAGATGCCGAGGCGCTGACCCAGGCAAAGTGGCGAAAAGATATCGATTGCCCGAACACCTGTCTTGAATGGTGTTTCGACCCGCTTTCGCGTCATGGACGGAGGGGCATTGTTGGAAATCGAGCGTCGATCCGTCCCGGAGGACAGGGGGCCGCCGCCATCGATCGGTTCGCCAAGCGCATTGATCGTGCGTCCGCACCAGCTATCGTCGGGGGCAACGCGAAAAGCCCCCTTGCGGATCACCGTGTCGTGGATACCGATAGGCTCGCCCGGCTCGATAGGGCAGACATAGCAGATATCCGGTTCGACACGGACCACTTCGCCGAGATGGATTCCGGTCGCACTGCGATGCGCGACGAACTCGCCAAGCCTGACATGACGCGAAAGACCGGACACCGTGTAGTGTCCGGCTGCAATGGTCCTCACATGACCGCCCGGAGCAATCGAAAAATCCGGGTTGGCATAGTGTTCCGCCAGGCTGGCGAGCTGGGCGAGTTTGGGTGAAATCGCCTTGGCCGAAAGCAGGGAGTCCTGCGCTTTCATCCGTCAAATCCTCAGCGGGCGCCGCCCAGTGTCTTGATGCCTTCAGCGAAGGTGGATTCCGTGTCGCGCATCAACGAAGAGATGCTTTCGAACGCACGGTTGACCTGGATGAGCTGCGTCATCTGCGAAATGCCGTTGACGTTGGACTCTTCGACATAGCCCTGAACGACACCGATCTCGTGATTGTTGGCAACGGGAACGGGCTGTGCGACAGGCTTTACGCCGCTGTTTGGATGGCGCAGGAAACCTTGCGAAAGATCTGCCTGAAAGATGCCGAGCGTTGCGGCGATATTGTCATTCTGGCGGATTGCGCCATCGAGACCGACAGTGATAGGGCCGCCATTCGGGTTCAACTGGATAGGGCCACCGCCCGCATCGAGAACCGGATACCCGTTTGAAGAAATCAGCGCGCCATCCGGACGCATGCTGAAGCGGCCGTCACGGGTCAGCACTTGGCCATCCGGCGTGTCCAGCGAAAACCATGCGTCGCCCTTGATGGCGAAATCGAAAGAGTTGCCGGTCTGCTCGAAAGCGCCCTGTTGCGTGGAAAGATAGTCGTTACCCTGCGAAACGAACGCGATCTTCGCGTTCATGTCATTGCGGGTCTTGGCAATCATCTCGTCGAATTTGACCTCGGAGCCGCGAAAGCCGACCGTGTTCACGTTCGCCATGTTGTCGGAGATGGTGGTGAGACGACGCTCAAGCGCGATCTGCGAGGAAAGGGCGACGTAAAGTCCGGATTGCATATCATTTGCCTCCGAGTTTCAGGGAATTGATGGAAAGCAGCAGGTCCGGCGAGATGCCGTAGCCGCTGGAAGAGCCGAAAACGGCGAGCGGGTCGTATGTTGTCGAAGGATTTTCCATTTCCCACATGATGGTGAAGCGCTCGAGGAGCTTTCCTACCTTCTCGGGGTCTTGCAGATCCTTGATATTGATCGTTTTTTCGATGAGTGCCGCCTGTTTGTCGACATCGGTCGCGGCGAACTCGTCGGGCAGGTTGAAAGCCGTGCGGAAAACCTGCGCCAGCGCGTCATCCGCCAGAAAATCCATGCCGGAGGTGATCGTCGGCGCCATCCGCTCGAAATAAAGCGCGAGCCGCACGCCGGTGTTGTCGTCGCCGGCTGATTGCTCCAGCGTCGTGCGGTTATATTTGCTGATGACGCCGGATTTCGCCGCGTCCGTGGAGGTTGCCGCTGCACCGTCGGCGGCAAAATTCAGGGATTTCGCCAGGTCGGCGTAACGGCTGTCTGACAGCTTGTTGGCAAAGGCGTCCTTGTTGTCCACGCCCTCCGTCAGAACCTTGCGGATGAAGGCCTTGGCATAGGCCATGTCTTCCAGGCCGTGTGCCTTGAGAGCGTAATTATAAAGCCGCGTGTCGGCCATGAAATCGTCGATGGATTTCACGTCCGATATCTTTGACAAATAGTATTCGGTTTCCCGCGCCACATCCGGTTGCTTGGACACGCGGTCGAGCGATTTGCCGATGTCTTGGCTGATCAACTGGTAGCTGGTGTAGGTCGACGTCACGGGGAATACCGTTCTCTTGTTGATGGCAAGGCACAAATCTGCCTTTGCACCCATTGTGACGCCGGTTGCTTGCGCGAAACTGTTTGCTGGAACGGTGATGAACGCGGGCCGCGGACAGGTTCACGCAAGCCACATTTTCTAGAGATGGTCGCATGGAACACTGTTCGGGCGTGGGCGATCAATGAATATTGTAATTGGACTTGTAATCACCTTCGGCTGCATCATCGGCGGCTATATGGCGATGGGCGGTCATCTGGACGTCCTCGTTCAGCCGTTTGAATTGGTGATCATCGGAGGCGCGGGCCTCGGCGGCTTCATCATGGCAAACCCGATGAAGGTCGTGAAAGATTCGGGTAAGGCGCTGGGAGAGGCTTTCAAGCACTCGGTTCCCAAGGAGCGCAATTATCTCGACGTTCTCGGCGTGCTCTATTCGCTGATGCGCGATCTGCGCACGAAGTCGCGAAACGAGATCGAAGCGCATATCGACAACCCGGACGAATCCTCGATCTTCCAGGCGGCACCCTCGGTTCTGAAGAACAAGGAACTGACCTCTTTCATCTGTGACTATGTGCGCCTGATCATCATCGGCAACGCGCGCAGCCACGAGATCGAGGCGCTGATGGACGAGGAAATCGAAACCATCCTGCACGACAAGCTGAAGCCCTACCATGCGATTACGACCATGGGCGATTCCTTCCCGGCCATCGGTATCGTCGCGGCGGTTCTGGGTGTTATCAAGGCCATGGGCAAGATCAACGAATCGCCGGAAGTGCTTGGCGGCCTGATCGGCGCGGCGCTTGTCGGCACCATGCTCGGCATCATTCTGTCCTACTCGATCTGCAACCCGCTCGCATCGCAGGTCAAGATCGTCCGCACCAAACAGCACCGTCTCTACATCATCGTCAAGCAGACGTTGATTGCCTACATGAACGGCTCCGTGCCGCAGGTGGCGCTGGAATACGGCCGCAAGACGATCTCCAACTACGAGCGTCCTTCGATCGATGCCGTTGAGCAGGAAATGATGAATCCTGGCGGCGAAAACAAGGCGGCATGACGATGGCACAAGCGGCACAGCAACACGCACCGACAATCGATTCCGCACTGCTGGCGAAACTCACGGGCGGTCTGTCCGACCGCAAGACGGTCGCCAAGATCGGCACGGACATCGGTCGCCTCTATAGCGAATTTCTTCCGGATATCTTCCATAGCGAAACCGGAATCGCCATCGAGGTCGAATATGTCGGCTCCGAATCGGGCCTGATGACCGATCTGATCGCAAACGTCGGCGAGAATTTCTCGGTTGCCGATTGCTCGCTGCGCAACTGGTGCCCCAACTTCATGATGGCGCTCGGCAACGGTTTTGTCATTGCCTTGATGGAACGCATGCTCGGTGCCGCTCCCGACACCATCGGCGAGCCTGATGAGCGCAGCCTGTCGCACATCGAAATCGATCTTGCCGCAATGGTCATGGGTCGCATCGCAGGCGTTCTGCGTTCCGGCGTGAATGCACCTGGTGGTTTTGAGGCGACGATCGATCCGCCTTTCAATTCCAACGGCAAAAGTGCCTTCGATGAGCAGCTCGCCGGCCTTTATGGCATGACGATCCGCATGAAGATCGTCATCGGCAAGGTCGCTTCCGAATTCGTTCTTATCGTTCCGCAGCGTCCGTTGCTCAAGACGTCCATTGTGGCTCCCAAGCCTTCCGCCCAGGCGTTGAAGAAGCAGGAAGAGTGGATGGACATGATTTCGGAGCAGGTAAAGCGATCGCAGGTCACGCTCGAAGCGCGAATCACGCTCGAGACGCTGACGCTGAAGACGATCTCGAGACTGATGGTGGGCGACGTCATTCCATTCCAGGCCGCAAAACAGGACGATATCGGTGTTGAGGTGAGCGCCAATGGCTCGAAGCTCTACAATTGCGAGTTCGGCAAGTCCGGTGAGCGCTACATGGTTCGTGTCAAAAACAATGTCAGTACGGATGACGAGATCCTACGACATTTGATGAGTTAAAACTTGGCCTACCCTTCGCGGGTTTTGGGCAGGCTGACGCAAGTTTCAAAGGGAATAATCAGCGCATGGCTACGAAGAAAACACCTGTGACCGACGATACGACGCTGCCGTCACTTGATGACGGCAACGATATCGATCAGGCTATCGGCGATCTGCGCGGCGTTCTAAAAACGGACGCGGAAGGCTCTCTTTCCGGTTTTGGCGACTTCGGTGATTTCGGAGACGTGGGCGATGCAGCGCAGGATACAGATCTTTCAGCTTTCGGCGGTGGCGCCGGGAGCTTTGCAAGCGACAGCTTCGCAATGGACGACTTTTCGGCAACGTCCGATGTTGCTGGCGTCAAGGCGCCACTCGGCAGCGGTCTGTCGGACAATCTCGATCTCATCATGGACATTCCGATTGATGTCCAGATTGTTCTCGGCACAAGCCGTATGCTGGTGTCGGGTCTGATGAGCCTCGAGGAAGGCGCAACCATCGCGCTCGACCGTAGGATTGGCGAACCCGTCGAGATCATGGTCAATGGTCGCCGCATTGCGCGCGGCGAGATTACTGTTCTTGAAGATGACGATACGCGCTTCGGCGTAAAATTGATTGAAGTACTGAGTACAAGAAAAGCCTGATCCCTGTGGGGACGGAGAGGAAAGACCATGATGGACTTTGAGGATTTCGGTAACCCTGTGGCGGGGAAGCCGTTGTCTCAGGCCGACAAGGCGGCCGCTGTGCTTCTGGCCATGGGAAAAGGCGTCGCAGGCAAGCTGCTGAAATTTTTCACGCAGCATGAACTGCAGATGATCATTTCCTCGGCCCAGACGCTGCGCGTCATTCCTCCCGACGAGCTGGCTCAGATCGTTGCCGAGTTCGAGGACCTGTTCACGGAAGGAACAGGTCTCATGGACAACGCCAAAGCCATCGAAAGCATTCTCGAAGAAGGGCTTACGCCGGAAGAGGTCGACAGTCTTCTCGGCCGTCGCACGGCCTTCCAGGCTTACGAAGCGTCGATCTGGGATCGGCTTCAGGATGCAGAGCCTGGTTTTGTCGGCAAGTTCCTGTTGCGCGAACATCCGCAGACCATCGCTTATATCCTCTCCATGCTGCCATCGTCCTTCGCGGCGAAGGTTCTTCTGACCATTCCCGAAGAGCAGCGTGCCGACATCATGAACCGAACGGTCAACATGAAGGAAGTCAGCCCGACGGCCGCTCAGATCATCGAAAAGCGTGTGGTGAACCTCATCAACGAAATCGAGGCAGAGCGGAATGCGGGTGGCTCCACGAAGGTCGCAGACCTCATGAACGAACTCGACAAGCCGCAGGTCGATACCCTGCTCAGCTCTCTCGAAACGCTCAGCAAGGAAGCTGCCAACAAGGTCAAGCCGAAGATCTTCCTCTTCGACGACCTCATGTTCATGCCGCAGCGCAGCCGTGTCATGCTTCTCAACGACGTTTCCGGCGATGTACTCACCATGGCGCTGCGTGGCGCCACGGCCGAGATCAAGGAATGTGTCCTGTCCAGCATCAGCCCGCGTCAGCGCCGCATGATCGAATCGGACCTCGCCGTTCCGCAGGCATCGATCAACACCCGCGAAGTGGCCATCGCCCGCCGCGCCGTCGCACAGGAAGCCATCCGTCTGGCGAATTCCGGACAGATCCAGCTCAAGGACGTTGCCGAAGCCACCCAATCGGCAGCCGCCTGAGCGGAAGCCGGTTGATAACCCGGCCGCGTACCGGGAAGGGCGTTGCGATCCGCAACCCTGATCGTTAGTTTCCTGACAACGGGCCTGCCGGTATCGGTGGGCCCTTTTTTATCGCGGGGAACGGGCCGTGTCGGACGAGGACAAGGACAGTAAAACAGAAGCCCCCACGGAGAAAAAAATCCGTGATGCGGCCGAAAAAGGCAATCTTCCGTTTTCCAGGGAAGTGCCGATCTTTGCATCCTCGCTCGCCTTTTACTGCTATCTCGTCTTTTTCCTGCCTGAAGGTGCCGGGCGCATCGGCGAAACTTTGAAAGACCTTTTCGGTCAGCCGGAGCAATGGAACCTGAGTGCCAGCCCGGATGTCACGTCTCTGCTGTTCTTTCTCGGCATGGCAATCGCCAATCTGCTCTTGCCGGCCATGTTGCTGTTCATGGTTTTCGGTCTGGCTTCATCCATTTTCCAAAACCTGCCGTCACCGGTGCTGGAACGGGTACGACCGCAATGGTCTCGCGTGTCCCCGGCGGGAGGGTTCAAACGCATCTACAGTGTCCAGGGTTTTGTCGAATTCGGGAAGTCTCTTTTCAAGATCCTGATTGTCTCGATCATCATGTTCTTCGCGCTGCGCGGAGAATACTACAACATCATCGATCTGATGTTTTCCGACCCTCAGGTCATTTTCGTCAAGCTGATCGATGTCGTTAAAAAAATGATGATCGTCATTCTGCTGTCGACGGCACTTCTGGCGGCGGTTGACCTGTTATGGACGCGCCATCACTGGTTCAGCCAGTTGAAGATGAGCAAGCAGGAAGTGAAGGACGAATTCAAACAGTCGCAGGGCGACCCGGTCGTCAAATCCCGCCAGCGCTCGATTGCCCGCGATCGTGCTCGCCGCCGCATGATCAACAATGTCCCACGCGCCACGCTGGTGATCGCCAACCCGACGCACTTTGCGGTGGCACTCCGTTATGTCCGCGAAGAAAGCGACGCGCCGATCGTCGTCGCCAAGGGGCAGGACCTTATCGCATTGAAAATCCGTGAGATTGCGGAGAAGAACGATATCCCCGTTTTTGTCGATCCTCCGCTTGCGCGCTCCATGTTTGCGCAAGTCTCGACCGATAATGTGATTCCACCAGTCTTTTACAAGGCTGTGGCTGAACTCGTGCATCGGGTTTACGCCAGGAAATCACCGAAATTACGGGTTCAATAATTAGATGAAAAAATGCCCTTATTCTGAACAGCGAGAAATGATCGTAGCAGAGGCTATCAACCCTGTAGCGACGGAATTGCGCCTGCTCGATCCGGCTGATTTGATTTCATTGCTCCGTTTCGAGTGCTACGGCAGTATCGCCGACCTCGTGTCTTCGGCTGCGGAGCTTTATTACCATCCCGGTACCATCAATTTCGGTGCGGGTGGGGAATATAAATTAGAATGGGAAGGCGTTCCCGAAGTTGTTATCGATCTGGAATTGAAACCACGTGGCGCCACTGTCTATGCGCAATTGACGCTCGCCGCAGAACATGCGGCAATCGAAATCAATCATATTTCCTTCCAGAACCCATCGGATAATCCGGACGAAAATACGGAGTTTCTGCGTCGCAGCTTCCGCGAGGCACGTTTTGTCTCCAGTCGTCAGGACGAGGCGGCCTGATTCTCTTCAGGTTGTATGGTGAAAAAATGCTGCGCCTGCCGCGTGTGTTAGGCGCAGTCTTCGTTTGTGGAGCTATTTCTGCCTCACCACAGGCTCTAGCTTGCCTGAAACCTTCGGCATTGATTGAATCTACTAACGAAAATTAAGGAATGGCTTGCAAATCGGCTGAGTTGTTTGTTACGTATCGAATTAACGATTTGTTAACGAACGACAGGTCGCGATGGCGGTTTCAAGCCATCGCTGATGCGCATGATGCTTCTGGTCGTTTCCGGCAAGGCGCCGGATTTTCCCTGACAGTACGAACTGAGCGGAACTCATGACCAGCATTTTGACCAATGCGGCAGCTATGGCTGCGCTGCAGACCCTTCGCATGATCGACAAGAGCCTTGAAACGACGCAGGCGCGCGTTTCCTCGGGCTATCGCGTCGAAACGGCGGCCGACAATGCAGCCTACTGGTCGATTTCCACGACGATGCGGTCCGACAACACAGCGCTTTCTGCAGTGCAGGACGCGCTCGGCCTCGGCGCGGCGAAGGTCGATACCGCCTACGACGCGCTTGAAAGCACCATCGAAGTCGTCAAGGAGATCAAGGCAAAGCTGGTTGCCGCCTATGGCGTCGGCGCTGACCGCGGCAAGATTCAGGACGAAATCGAGCAGCTCCAGGAGCAGCTGAAAAGCATTTCCGAATCGGCATCGTTCTCCGGCGAGAACTGGCTGCAGGCAAGCATCAGCGATGGCGGTACGCCGCCTTCCGAAACGCCGATCACCAAGAAGGTTGTCGCGTCCTTCACGCGAACCGGTTCTGGCAGCGTTGGCGTTACGACCGTCAACTATGTGCTTGATAGCAGCGCCGTCCTGTTCGACCTCAGCGGTGGAAAGTTCGGCATTCTGGACAAGGACGCGGTTTTCGTCGCCAACGACGAATATCAGGTTCACCAGACGTCCACCGATACCGGTGTCACGTCCTCGACTGGATACGTCGTTCCAAAGCTGACGGATGCGCAAATCGGCGCTTTGGGCACGACGGACACCAATACCGATCCATCGGTTTATAGTGATGGCTCGAACAATTATCTGCGTCTGGCTGAAAATGTCTGGGTTCCGGTGACCACCACCGATCCTTCGAGCGGCACGGCAACCGTGTCGCCGGCCTATACGGATACGGGTAACACCGCGTGGTTTTACGATACGTCTGCGGCCTCGCTCTCCTCCGATCGGACGCTGAGCTTCTCCGTCTCGACGATGTCTCTCGACAAGCTCGATGTCGTTGCCGCAGCAATGAGCGCATTTACCGGCGGCGCTGTCACCTACACCGATGCAGACGCGATCGATGTGATGATGTCCTTCGTTGACAAGCAGCTTGAGGCGATGACCAGCACGGCCTCCAGCCTTGGTTCGCTGCAGAGCCGTATCGACATGCAGGAAAACTTCGTTTCCAGCCTGATGGACGTTATCGACAAGGGTATCGGTCGCCTCGTTGATGCTGACATGAACGAAGAATCGACCCGCTTGAAGGCGCTTCAGACGCAGCAGCAGCTCGGTATCCAGGCTCTGTCGATCGCAAACGCGAACGCCGAAAACATTCTTCAGCTCTTCAAATAAGCGGCTCGCGCGCCGGCAAAGGCGCCAGCGCGTGGCTGAACTGAGAGCCAGAGGAAGGAAACGGCCTCATCTTCATCCTCGCACAAGTTTGGACACCTAACGTCATTGCAATGTCGAATAGGCCGCTATGTGCGAACTGGCGGGAAGTGTCGTTGAAGAGACGGGCAAGGTAGCAAGAATGACGGTGATGCCGCTGAACGGCTTTGATCGCAAACAACAAGATGAATGCCCGTCCGCCGGCCTGATATCCGGAGGTCGGGCATGAGTGCTTCGATTTCGCGATATCTGAAGGACTTTGGCGATACCCAGCCAAGCAGCCTGCCTTTCGCCGATCACGCCGCAGATACGGACGGTTTCCCGGATTTTCCGGAAATCTCGTCGGATTTCGGGAGCCCTGAAACGGTTGATCCCGAAAGCGAAAAGCGTGACGCCTACGCCAAAGGTCACGAGGACGCGACCCGTGAACTGACAGAGAAGATGCAGGCTGAGCGCGATGAACTTATCGCTGCTCACGCAGCCGAGCTTGAGACGCTTCGTTCGGCCTATCTCGAGGAATTGGCCGCCCGTATCGATTCGCGACTGCGTGAAGGCATCAATGCTATCGCTGCAAATCTGAGCGAACAGACAGCCGGTATCCTGGCACCGGTCCTTTCCGACAAGCTGTCTTCGAAGGCCGTTTCGGCATTGGCGGACGTCGTTCGGACCTCGATGCCGGATGGTGAGGCCGTCACGCTTGTCGTCAAGGGACCGAAGGTTCTGTTCGAGACGCTGAAAGCGCAACCGGGTTTTGAAGAAGTCGGGATGAAGTTTACCGAAACCACAGATGTCGATCTTTCTGTCGAGGTGGATGAAAGCGTCTTCGTGACGCGCATGTCCGCCTGGGCCTCCAGCCTTCGCAAGGTGATGAAATGAGTGAAGGCGAAAATCACCACCACGGCAAGAACGAGATCATCATCGTCAAACGCCACAAGGGTGACCATGACGGCGCGCATGGCGGCGCCTGGAAGATCGCTTATGCCGACTTCATGACGGCGATGATGGCCTTCTTCCTTGTTATGTGGCTGGTCAATGCCGCAAACGAGGAAACCAAGGCTTCTGTTGCGAGCTATTTCAACCCGATCAAGCTTTCGGATGAAAAACCAACCTCGAAGGGGCTGGAAAAGCCGGTGGACAAGGCGGAAGGCGTTGAGAAAAACGAACGCTCCGACACCAAGGCCGAGAAAGTCACGAATGGATCGTCTGCAGCGACCGGTGAGGATTTGACCTCGCAAACCGGCGAGCAGGCCAACTACTCGGAAGCGGACTTCTTCGAAAATCCATATTCGGTTCTTGCTGAAATCGCTCAGGAAGTTGGCCAGCAGGCAAATGTCAGCGCCAAGGGCGAGGGCGGCGCTGCCGATTCCGGCCCTGCGACCGGCGCCAGTGGCGGCGAGGCTTATCGCGATCCTTTCGATCCGGACTTCTGGACGCAGCAGGTCAAGATCACCCGGGCCGACCAGCAGCCGCCTCAGCAGCAACAACAACAACAGCAGCAACAGCAGTCTGAGCAGCAAACTGAGCAGGCCGAAGTGTCTGTTGCCGAGAAGCCTGCAGAGAATGTTGCTACGAGCATGGATGTGGCCGCGGCGCATGACGAGCAGCAACAGAAGGTAGAGGGTGAAAAACCTGTCGAAATGGCGGTCGCCGTGCCCCAGCAAAGGCCTGACAAGGCCGAGCAGGCCGAACTTGCCAAGGAAGACGCGGCCGCTCAGCCTCCGGCAACAGCCGAACAGCAGGAGCAGGCGGATGATCTGCGCGAAGAAATCGAGAAGCAGATCTCCGGTGTCACCGGCAGGCTTGCTGAAGGACTGGTGGTCACTCCTGCCGAAGGTGGTTTGTTGCTGACAATCTCCGATCAGGCGGAAACGCCCATGTTCAATGTCGGATCTGCCGTGCCGAAGCGCGAAATGGTGCTTGCCATGGAAAAGATTGGCAAGCTTCTTCAGGAACGTGGTGGCAGCGTGGTCATTCGTGGTCATACCGACGGACGTCAGTTCAAGACCGAAGCCAATGACAACTGGCGACTTTCAATGGACCGTGCCCACAGCGCCTATTTCATGCTGGTTCGCGGTGGCTTGACGGAAGAGCGCGTGAAGCAGGTCTCCGGCTTTGCTGATCGTCGCCTGCAGGTGCCGGGCGATCCTTTGGCGGATGCCAACCGGCGCATCGAGATCCTGCTTGAGGCTGACCGGGGGTGAGTGTGACCAGATCCTCGAAACACTGGCTTCTTCTGGCGACCGTGCTCTGCGGTCTTGGTGCTGCGCCTGCAAGGGCGCAGGCACCGTCGCAGGATAATCTCGCGCCATATTCGATGATGCGATCCCTGCAATTCGTGCAGGATTCCGTCGCAATGGGCGACCATTCGGCTACCGAAATGCAGCGTTTTCTGCTCCAGACAATCGATGAGCGTCTGAAAAGCGCGCCTGCGGCCATATTCAAAGATTCGCGCAACGTTGACGCAGCTCTCGTCTACGCCATGAGCGGTGGCAACCCCGCGACACTGGAATTGCTTGTCGCCCGCGATGTGGATGGCAATTTTGACAGCCGCGTTGCCGATGTGCTGCGCAAATACCTGTCCGGCAAGGGTACGCTCGTGGCGCATAGCATTGCGGCGATGATACCCGAATATCGTGGTACCTCTCTGGGGGCCTACCTCGCTCTGATCGGCGGTAACGTCACGATCCCGAGAGATCCTGTTGCCGCTCTCGGCTTCTACGATATCGCCCGGCTGGAAGCGCCTGGGACGATTGTCGAGGAGGCGGCGTTGCGCCGTTCGCTTGCCATTGCCGTCGAAGATGGCGATGCGAGGAGAGGTTTTCTCTATGCGCAGCGTTACGCGCGTCGGTTCCTTCATTCGCCCTATGCGAGCCAGTTTGCGGACCTGCTGGTCTCCTTGGTGGTAAAGCGATCGGATTCGATTACGGAGACGGAAATAAAGGAAACCTTCGCGCTGATGGATGCCGAGCGTCAGAAGGAAGCGTATCTGCGTCTTTCGCGGCTTGCGGCCATCAGCGGTAAGGATTCGCTCGCGCGTATGGGCGCGCTGGCAGCGAAGTCCTTGTCTCCGGTCATGCCTGATTCACCGGAAGCGCAGGCCAATCTTTACGAAAGCCTGTCGAATATCGGCACACCCGACGTGGTGAGTGCGATTGAGACAATCGGGCAGATCCCCGAAGCGCAGCTTTCCGAGCGTGACAGGGCGTTGCGAGACGCCGCGAAGGCGATTGCCGAGCAGGTGGTGCGCCCGCCATCGATAAACGATGGGCGGCCGCAGGCAAAAGCGGCGGACGAAGAGGTGGTTGCCAAACAGGCGGGCGAGCAGGGAGTTCCGGAAGCCGGTTCGGCGGACGCTGCAGCCAAGGGCATATGGCGCAGTGGAGAACACAAGGCGGATGATCAGAGCGAAGGCGTCCGGCAACTCGTGACGAGTGGCCGAAGCAAGCTCGATGAAATCGATAGCCTGTTGAAAAAAGGCGAGGGAGCCCCATGATCGAGGCAAATATCAACGCGATAATGAACGCACCGTATTCCGATCCGCGGGCCGCCAATTCATCGGCGAAAGAGGACGGAAAAGGCGGTAGCTTCGGTGACGCCCTGTCGACGGTGAAGGATGACCGTCCCACACATAGCTCACACGCGAAGCCCGAGACGGATGCCAAGGCGTCGGAGCGCCCGCAAGGCGAGACGGATGATGCTGCGGAAAAGTCGAATTCTTCAAGCCGACGTCCCGCCAGCTTTCTGGACGTGATTGCAAACGAGCAGGCAACCGAGGGCAAGGATACGCGCCTGGCCGTTGAGCTGCAGAAAGCCGCGAAGCCTGACCGCGTGTCGCAGGAAAACGGCAAGACGGGCAAGAAGGACAAGGAAAAGTCCGAGGCCGAAACGACCAAAGCTGACGCAAAGAGCGCCGACGCGGATGTTGCTGTTCCCGAGATCCTCGTGATGCCGAACGCCAATACAGCCGCAACAAGAAGCCCTCTCGACGATATTGCCCAGGCGCTGGCTGGCAAGGTGGATACTGCCAGGTCCCAGAAGACGGGCAAAGGTGAAGACGCCAGGGAAAAGGTCGATCCTTCCCTGAAGGATCTTTCGGCTGCGCTCAAGGTTGCCGGCAATGATGAGCAGGCCGATACAGATAACAGTGGTGAGACTGGCGACTTCCGCTTTGCCTCCTCCAAGTCTGGGGCGGCCCGATCTCTGGACATGAGCACGGTTCAGCGTGATGCGCGGGTTGATTTCGACGTCAAGGAAAGCAGCGGCAAGTCAGCGGAGACGGTGACCGTGCTTGATTCACGGCGTTTCATTGGCCTCGCACCCTCTACCAACGCGTCTGCTTTGACAGGTCTTATCGCCAATGATCCGGAATGGGTCAGCGCGATGCAGCCTGGATCGTCGCTTTCCAACGCGGCGGCACAGTCCAGCACCGGTCAGGTCGTGCACACGTTGAAGCTTCATATGACGCCGATTGACCTCGGTTCTGTCACGATGTCGCTGCGTCTGTCCGGCGATGAGCTCGCTGTTCACATGACCGTCGACAGCATGGCGGCCTATAAAAAGCTTCAGGACGACAGCAAAAGCATTCTGGATGGTCTGAAAGCACAGGGACTGACGGTCGATAGCATCTCGATCAGCATCGCTTCTTCCGACAAGAGTGACCAAACTGGCACACAATCCAACAATCAGCAAAATCAGCAGACGCAGCATCAGGGCCAGCAGGCCGCAGACGGTCGCAACCGTGGCGAGTCTGGCGCCAGGGGCGGACAGCAGGGCGACAGAGATTTTTCGGGGGTGCGCAATGAAGGTATGGATGGCTCTGCGGGTTCTGCCCGTGCTGCTGGCGACACTGGCGTTTATCTCTGACGACGCCCACGCTTCGGCGACATCAGGTGTATGCGAAAGAGAAATTCAATCCGCTGCCCACAAGTACGGGGTGCCGGAAGGTATTCTCTATTCCGTTGGCTTGACGGAAACGGGTCGAAAGGGCCGCCTCGACCCTAACGCTATGAATATAGAGGGGAAAACGGTCTTTGCCGGCTCAACGGAAGAGGCCCTCACAACGTTCGAGGCGGCAAAACGGTCCGGTGCGAAGCTGATTGATCTCGGCTGCATGCAGATCAATCACTATTTCCACGGCGAAAATTTTACCTCGCCGCGCGACATGTTCGATCCGAAACGCAATGTGGAATACGCGGCGATGTTCCTGCGCAATCTCCACAACAGGCATGAAACCTGGACCATGGCAGTGGCCCGTTATCACGCCGGGCCGAACAACGACCCTGCTCAGAAGAAATATGTCTGCCGGGTGATCGCCAATCTCGTGGCGACGGGTTACGGAAAATGGACTCGCAATGCGAAAGATTTCTGCGACGGATAACAACCATTGATTGTCTTTTTGGGGTCCTGGTCCGGTAACCCTCAATGTGGCGACAGAAAGACAAAAAAATGGCGATGCAAGTCGCATTTTAATGAATTTTGAATTTTTTACACAAAAATTTTGTACCGATATTGGTTAACGGCTACTATATGTAGATCAAATCGGGACGAAATGGTTAATCAATTATTAATTTCTGCAGATGATTTCCTACAGTTGTCGCTGAATCCCTCGATTCGTACGAATGCCGCATCGGAAAACACCACACTGATTCGGAGGCGGACGAATGATCGTAGTGGTTGATGAGCGCGAGCTCGTTAAAGACGGCTATACTTCTCTATTTGGGCGCGAGGGCATTCCCTCGACGGGGTTTGACCCTGTCGAATTCGGGGAATGGGTCTCGACAGCGGCAGAAAGCGACCTCGCAGCAGTCGAGGCGTTTCTCATTGGTCAGGGCGACAGGGACTTTTGTTTGCCTAAGGCGATCAGAGATCGCTCGACGGCGCCGGTGATTGCAGTCAGCGATCAACCGTCGCTCGAGGCAACGCTGGCACTTTTTGACAGCGGCGTTGACGACGTCGTTCGCAAGCCTGTGCACCCACGTGAAATCCTTGCCCGAGCGGCGGCGATCCGTCGGCGGCTTCAGGTTATTTCGAACTTCACGGATGCAGGTCCGATCCGGGTGTTCTCGGACGGTCGCGATCCGGAGGTGGGCGGCGAGGTCTTCCCGTTGCCGCGCCGCGAGCGTCGCATTCTGGAATATTTGATTGCCAATCGCGGTCGTCGCGTTTCCAAGGCGCAGATCTTCAATGCGATCTACGGCATCTTTGATGATGACGTCGAAGAGAACGTCGTCGAAAGCCACATCAGCAAGCTTCGCAAGAAGCTGCGCAAGAAGCTCGGCTACGATCCGGTCGATTCCAAGCGGTTCCTTGGCTACAGCATTGATTGGCAATAATTTTCGTTAATCGCCGTGGTCTTCCTGAAACGCGGCGTTTCAGACAGCTTCACGCAAGCCCCAAGCTATACCTTCTCCCTGAAAGATGACCACGAGGGTTTTTGAATGAGTATTTTCGGCACTATGCGGACTGGCGTGTCCGGTATGAATGCGCAGGCAAACCGTTTGGGGACGGTTGGTGACAACATCGCCAACTCCAGCACGGTTGGCTACAAACGCGCTTCTACGGCGTTCTCGTCGATGGTACTCCCATCCTCGGCAGGGAACTACAACTCCGGCGGTGTTAGCTCCAACGTTCGCTACAGCATTTCGGAACAGGGCGGTTTCTCCTACACGTCCTCCCCGACTGACCTGGCGATCGATGGTGATGGCTTCTTCATCGTCACCGCGTCGAGAGACCCTGACGCGCCGCAGTACCTGACGCGCGCTGGCTCGTTTACGAGAGAGACTGTGGAAGAGCCTGCAGGCTCGGGTATCTACAAGACGTTCCTCAAGAACTCTGCTGGTTATTACCTGTTCACGCCGTCGCAGGCGACAGCTTCGAACAACCGTTTCCCGGGCAGCGTGGTCGAAATTCCCGGAGACGACATCCAGGCAACGCCGTCGACATCGGGTGCGCTGTCGCTCAACCTGAACAACGAGACGGCCGTTGGCGGCACCTTCAAGACCTCGCTGACCGGCTACGGTTATCAGGGCAAGGAAATTGTCTACGACGTCACCTACACAAAAACCGGTGACAATGCCTGGACCGTGTCCGTTACGGACACGGGCACCGGAACTGAGGTGGTTCCTGCGACGCCAATCACCTTTGATCCTTCGACGGGTGCAAAGGTAACCGGAACGAATGACATCCTGACCATTCCTGCGGTTGCTGGCCGAAACGCTGCCATCTCGCTCGATATCAGCGGTGCCAAGCAGCTCGCTTCCAAGAGCGACATCATCTCCGGCGGCTTGAACGGTAGCGGCGCTGCATCGGTCACGGAAGTCGTCTTCAATGAAGACGGCAGCATCGACCTGAAGTATGACAACGACGCCATCGTTTCGACCGGCAGCAGAATCATGCTCGCAACGGTTACGAGCCCTGACAACCTCGTGCCGATCAACGGTAACGCCTATAGCGCAAGCAACACGTCGGGTGTTCTGATTGCCAATGATCCGGGCTCCAAGGGCACCGGCAACCTGCTGATCAGCACGCTCGAGACCTCCAACGTCGACATCGCGAATGAACTCACTGAAATGATTGAGGCGCAGCGAATCTACTCCGCCAACTCCAAGGTTTTCCAGACCGGTTCCGAGTTGCTGGACGTGCTGGTCAATCTGAAGAGATAGTAATTCCCAAGAGGACAGATGAATGTCGCTCATGTCAGCAATGAATACTGCGCAGTCGATTTTCAATAATACGGGTAAGCAGACGGAAGTAACTTCGAAAAACATTGCCAATGTCGGCAATGCGAACTACGTCAAGCGAACCGCCATTCTTGGCACGACTATGTATGGTGCGAATATTGTCACCAATGGCCGTGCCCAGAATGAGAGCCTTCTCAGGCAGACAATCGCCAGCTCATCGCTCGCTTCAGGGCAGTCGACCGTTCTCGGTGGGCTCGAGGAGATGAAGAGCATTTTCGGTGGCAACGACTACGAAAGCTCGCCAGCAACCTACATGAGTGCGTTGCTGGAAAGCCTCGAAGGATACGCCGCCAAGCCAAGCGACTCCGCGCTGGCCGCGACGGCGGTAACGTCGGCCATTGATGTTGCCAACTCCCTGAACAAGGCTTCCCAGGAGCTGCAGTCAATTCGCCTGCGCGCCGACAAGGAAATCGTCCTTCAGGTCGACAAGCTCAACAGCCTTCTCTCCGACTTCGAGACTGCCAACAATGCGGTCAAGGGTGCAACGGCGTCTGGCCGTGATCCAAGCGATGCGCTGGATCAGCGTGATGCGCTTCTGAAGGAAATCTCCACGATCGTGGGTGTTTCCGTCGTGACGCGCGACAACAACGACATTGCTCTTTACACCTCGCAGGGTACCACTCTGTTCGAGACGATCCCGCGCAAGGTCACGTTTACGCCGCAGACGGCGTACGACGCGAACACGACAGGCAATTCGATCTTCATCGATGGCGTTGCGGTCAAGGCCGGTGACGGCAGCAACACCACCGCGGCGGGTTCGCTGGCCGGGCTTTTGCAGATCCGCGACGATTACGCGCCGACCATGCAGAGCCAGCTTGATGAAACAGCGCGTGGTCTTATCACCATGTTCGCTGAGAAGCCCGCCGACTCCACGAGCGGTCTTCCCGACATGCCGGGCCTCTTCACCTATGGTTCTCCACTGGCAACGACCATTCCGGCTGATGGAACTGTATCGCCTGGCCTCGCAGCCAGCATTACCGTCAACCCCGCGTTAATTATTTCGCAAGGTGGCAACCCGGAATTGTTGCGTGATGGCGGTATTAACGGTACCGATTATGTCATCAATACTTCGGGCACGGGTGGAACCGGGCTTTCCAAGCTGATCGACAGCTATGTGACGGCCTTCGATGCACCGATGAACTTTGACGCGTCGACGCGTATCGATACCAATACCAGCATTCTGAAATACGGCACCAATTCAATGGGTTGGCTGGAACAGGAGCGGTCTGGGGCGACTTCGGCATACGAAGCAAAAAGTGCGCTTTATGAGCGTTCTTCCACGTCCTACTCGAACAACACCGCAGTCAGCCTGGATGAAGAACTCTCGCTGCTGCTGGATATCGAGCAATCCTACAAAGCCGCGACGAAACTGGTGAGCACCATCGACGAGATGCTTCAGTCGTTGATGGATATGGCGAGGTAAACGATGAAAACGTCCTTCATTTCATCGCTGGCGATGCAGAACAGCATGCGCAGCACCATTCTCAAGGCTCAGCTTGAGATGACCAACCTCAACACCGAGCTGACAACGGGCAAGCATGCGGATATCGGTTTGGCGCTTGGCGCCAACACGGCGCGCAGCCTTGATCTCAACCGCGATGTCGCACGTCTGACGTCAATTGCAAGCGTGAACTCCATCGCAACCCAGCGTCTCGAAGCGTCGCAGGCGGCACTCGACAGCATGGCCAAGGCCGCTCAGGAAATCCAGAGCGTTCTGGTGCCGAACACTAGCGCCGAACCTCCGACACTTTCGACGGTTGTGCAGACCATTTCGAACGCGTTCAATAACTTCACCAGCTTTGCCAACACGGCTGTGAATGGCGAATTCCTGTTCTCTGGCATCAACACCGACGTGAAACCGGTCGACGATTATTTTGCCGACGATTCGAAACTGAAGGCTGCCTATAACGTCGAACTGAATGCGTTCATGGCGTCGCAGACGCCGGCAGTTGGTAACATTGCAGACCTGTCCAAGGAACAGGTCAGCGAGTTCATGACCCACATCGAAGGTGTATTCGCAGGCACCACGACGGTTACCAACCCGCCGCATACCGACCTGACGGCCGGCCAGGACTATGATTTCTGGACGACGTACGGTTCGCAGGCGAGCGACACGAACATGACCAGCCGTATCACTCAGAATGAGGTCGTGGAGACATCGACCAACAGCAATTCCGAGGGAATGCGTTATTTCGCGATGACGGCAATCACGTCCATGACCTTCCTGGACGAGAACGTTGACAGTGAAATTCGCGAAATGGTCGCTACGCAATCTGTCACGAACATCAACAAGGCCATCAGCGGCATCAACCAGCAGCAGAGCAAGCTCGGCCTCTCCGAAAGCCGTGTTTCCAAGGCAAATGATGCTCTGGCCGCCCAGAAAAAAATCATCGAGACCCATTTGCTGGATCTCGAGGGGATCGACACCTACGAGGCGAAAACCCGTCTCGATCTCCTCCAGCAGCAAATCGAAATCGCATACAGCCTCACGTCGCGTCTGCAGCAAATGAGTCTGGTAAACTACCTCTGATGATCAGAGGTGGCGGCAGATAAAGGATACATGAATGTACCAGTTTTCCTACGCCGAAATCATGGAGGATGGTGTCGCCGACGCGAAGGATCGCGAGCGGCAGGCGTTGACCAAATCGATCGATCTGCTGGCAGAGGCAAGGGACTCGACCTCGCAGCGGCATACGATCGAGGCGCTGTTTTACACGCGCCGGGTCTGGATTCGCTTCATTGAAGATCTCAAGCAACCGGACAACCAGTTGGCAACCGAACTCAGAGCCAATCTGATTTCAATCGCAATCTGGATTTTGAAAGAGTGCGAACTGATCCGGAAGCGCCAGTCTAAGAACTTCCAGGGCATAATTGACGTGACAACCATCATCAGGGATGGACTGAAATGAAAAGTACACTTCGAATTTCGCTGAAATCGGGCGAAAAGATTTTCATCAACGGCGCAGTTCTGCGTGTTGATCGCAAGGTAGCGCTGGAATTCCTGAACGATGTCACGTTCTTGCTTGAAAACCACGTGTTGCAGCCCGAGCAGGCGACGACGCCGCTGCGTCAGCTTTACTTCATCGCGCAGATGATCCTCATCAACCCGGAAGGGCGTGAGCAGTCTACCAACATGTTCCGCAAGTCCGTGAGCATGCTGCTGAACTGCTTCCAGCATGAAGAGGTCTTGGCGGAACTCAAGCGTATCGACGCGCTGGTTGCGACCGGCAAGGCGTTTGAAGCGCTGAAGGCGATCCGCGGTCTCTACCCGATCGAGGAAAAAATCCTCAGCAATCAGGAAATGGCTCCCGCAACGATTGAACAGATTCGCAAGGAGATCGCACCATGGCGGTAGATGCAGTTAGTTCGACAGCGTCGAACCCCTGGGCCAACGCCGGGGCAAGCAGTTCCGACAGTAGCGCAGCGTCGCTGAACTACGACAGCTTCCTGAAGCTTCTGATCGCCCAGATGAAAAATCAGGACCCGACCGAGCCGATGGATGCGAGCGCGCAGATGTCGCAGCTCGCAAGCTTCTCGCAGGTCGAACAGTCGATCAAGACGAACACGCACCTGAAGAGCATGCTGCAGGCTGAAGCGTTGACGCGTGCATCTGATCTCGTCGGCAAGACCGTCAAAAGCGCCGACGACAAGGTGACGGGCATCGTCAAGGAAGTCGAAGTCTATGCGGACGGCGTTATCGCCATCACCGAATCCGGTGATAAGGTTCTGATCCAGGCGGGCGTCACCTTCTCCAACACTGCAAGCAGTAGTACAACGACGGAGACCGAATCGGACACTTCGACCGATTCCTGATAAGTGAAGGCGGCAGGACGCCGCCTTTTCGGAACAAAGGATGCGACGATGAACGAGGCCGATGCGCTTGATATCATGCAGGCGGCAGTCTGGACGGTTCTCGTCGCGGCCGGTCCCGCTGTTTTGGCGGCGATGGTCGTCGGCGTCGTCATCGCCTTTATTCAGGCTTTGACCCAGATCCAGGAAATGACGCTGACATTCGTGCCGAAGATCGTCACGATCATGGTTGTTCTCGGGGTCGCCGCTCCCTTTGTCGGCGCTCAGATTTCGCTGTTTTCCAATCTCGTCTTTTCGCGCATCCAGTCCGGCTTCTAAACCGGGCAATGCGCTTGTGCCATTTTCGCGCAAGCTTCAGCCGCTAGTGATGCTCTGAAGCATTGGCCCGAAAAGCGTGAATCGTTTTCCGGTTCTGTGCTCAGGAAACGTGCGACGGCTGTTCCGTCGCCCTTCTCATGAAGAGACAGGACGAGATTTATGGCGCAACCACCAGTCATATCATTGCCGAAGGTAAGCCCGAGCACCCGGGATATCGGCTTCGCACTGGGTATCATCACGATCCTCTGCGTGCTGTTCCTGCCGATACCGGTGGTCATGGTGGATATCGGACTGGCGTTCTCCATCGCCTTTTCTGTTCTTATCCTGATGGTAGCCCTCTGGATTCAGCGGCCACTGGATTTCTCGTCCTTTCCGACGGTGCTGCTGATCGCGACGATGATACGATTGTCGCTGAACATTGCCACGACACGTGTCATCCTGACCCACGGGCATGAAGGCCACAATGCCGCCGGCGGTGTGATCGCCGGCTTCTCCAGTCTCGTCATGTCCGGTGACTTCGTCATCGGTCTGATCGTCTTCATGATCCTGATTACGGTCAACTTCATCGTTATCACCAAGGGCGCCACCCGTATCGCCGAAGTCGGCGCACGCTTCACCCTCGATGCGATCCCCGGCAAGCAGATGTCGATTGATGCCGACCTGTCCGCCGGCATCATCGATGAAAAGGAAGCGCAACACCGCCGCCGCGAACTTGAACAGGAGAGTTCGTTCTTCGGTTCGATGGACGGTGCGTCTAAATTCGTGCGCGGCGATGCGATCGCGGGCCTTATCATCACCGCGATCAACGTCTTTGGCGGCATCATCATCGGTTACTTCCGCCATGGCATGCCCATCGGCGAAGCGGCTGACGTGTTCGTCAAGCTGTCTGTTGGTGACGGTATCGTCTCGCAGATCCCGGCACTGATCGTTTCTCTTGCTGCCGGCCTTCTGGTATCGCGCGGCGGCACGTCAGGGTCGACCGACCAGGCCGTTGTCAACCAGCTCTCCGGTTACCCGCGTGCGCTGATGGTCTCGGCTATGCTGATGGGCTTGCTCGCGGTCATTCCGGGCCTTCCCTTCCTGCCGTTCATCACCCTCGGCGGCATCATGGCCTTCGGGAGCTGGTACATTCCGCGCCAGACCGAAGCTGAAAATGCGCTGCTTCGTGAGCAGGAAGAAAAGAAGGTCATGCAAAATTCGGAAGCCGAAAAGGATTCCGTCAAGCAAGTCCTCAAGACCTCCGAGATCGAACTGGCACTCGGAAAGCAGGTGTCCACGCGTCTGCTCGGTGCGCATCAGGAACTGGCCTTCCGTGTCGGTAAGATGCGCAAGAAATTCGCGACGCAGTACGGTTTCGTCGTACCCGAGATCAAGGTGTCCGACGACATCATGATTCCCGAAAAGGCCTACCAGATCCGTGTCCACGGCACGACGATCGCATCCAGCAATCTGCGCGTCGGCGATGTCCTCGTGGTAACGGGAGCAGGGCGGAAGCCAAGCATTCCTGGCGACGAGATCCGCGAACCGGCTTTCGGCATGCCCGCAGTCTCGATCCTCGAAACCTTTACCGAGGATTTGAAGCGCGAAGGTTTCCACCCGATCGACAACGTATCCGTCGTTCTGACACATTTGAGCGAAGTGATCCGCAACAACCTGCCGCAGCTTCTGTCCTACAAGGACGTGAAGATCCTCATCGACAGGCTGGACCCGGAATACAAGAAGCTTGCGGACGAAATCTGCTCCTCGCACATGTCTTACTCCGGCTTGCAGGCAGTGTTGAAGTTGCTGCTCGCCGAACGTGTTTCGATCCGCAATCTCCACCTCATCCTTGAAGCGGTTGCCGAACTTGCACCTCATGTTCGCAAGACCGAACAGATCGTCGAGCATGTCCGCGTTCGCATGTCGCAGCAGCTTTGCGGCGATCTGGCCGACAATGGCGTGTTGCGTGTCCTGCGTCTCGGCAACAAATGGGACATGGTGTTTCACCAGGCACTGAAGCGCGATGCCAAGGGCGAAATCGTCGAGTTCGATATCGATCCGCGTCATCTGGAAGAGTTTTCCGAGCAGGCATCCAAAGTTATCCGTGAATTCATGGACCGCGGACTGCCCTTTGTTCTTGTCACGTCGCCTGAAACGCGGTCCTATGTGCGCATGATTATCGAGCGACTCTTCGCGACCCTGCCGGTTCTTTCGCATGTCGAACTGGCAAAGGGGCTGGAGATCAAGATTCTGGGCGCCATTTCATGATAACCGACCCGCAAGGGACAATTATCGCATTGTTCCTTGCAATTTGCCGTATCGGCGCCTGCTTCATGACCATGCCGGGCTTTTCCAGTTCGCGTATTCCCGGACAGATACGCATACTGGTATGCGTTGCCGTAACGATGGCGCTTTTGCCGGTCTTGTGGGGAGCGATTTACCCAAATGTGTCAGGCGCAAGCCAGGGTACGATTGTCGGCCTGATCTTCACGGAAATTCTGATTGGTGCCATGTACGGCCTGATTGCGCGTTTTTACACGCTCGGCCTTCAGTTCACCGGTGCCATCATTGGCGCTTCGATCGGCTTCAGCGCGCCGGGCGGTGCTGATGTCATTGAAGATGTGCAGGAAAACCAGATATCGAACTTCATTACATTCGGTAGCCTGCTGGTTCTCTTCATGCTGGATTTCCACCACGTCGTTTTGAGAGCCTTGGTTGATTCCTATACGGCAACTCCGGTCGGGGCTTTGATCAGCAGTCAGAAGATGCTGATCACGTTGACGGATACCCTGCGTGCCTCGACCACCATTATGCTACGGCTCGCCAGCCCCTTCATCATCTACGGTTTGATGTTCAACGTTGCGGTCGGCCTGATCAACAAGCTCGCTCCGCAGATCCCCGTTTACTTCATTTCCACGCCGTTCGTTCTCGCGGGCGGATTGTTCATGCTTTATCTTTCCGTCGCAGCACTCGTCCGCCAGTTCGTGGACGGTTTCGGCCCGGTTTTCATCGGTTTTTGAGCAGAGGAAAGTCTCGATGGCTTCGGATAAACGCTCGGAAAAGCTCAAGCGGCTCACGGCCGTACAACGCCACATGGAAAAGATGGCCGAAGTCGAATTGGCGGATACGACGCGTGCCCGCTCCGAAGTGACGCAGGCCATGGATAATGTTCTTGAGGCGATGACGTCTATGGAGCCTGTCCATCAGATGTTTTCCAAGCATTACTCGGACCGTTATGGTCGTCTGGTCGTCAAGGACCGTCAGCTTACCGGCGCTCAGCAGTTGCAGGAAAACAAGGTGCTGCGGGAAAAGACCAAGGCGGACAGACTTGAAGAAAAGATGCTCGGTGCGCGTGATCTTGAAGACCGCGAGGCCGACGACAATGCAATTTATGATCTTCTGGAAATCATCAGCGTTACTTCGACACCAGCCTCCAGCAAGGTTGGCAATTCATAGTCTCTCTCAGTGTTGCACCGGCGCCGTTTTGAAAACGTCGTTTGCGGTGTTTCTGGATTGAGCGAACGGGTTGCAGGTTGTTCCGCAGTCTGTTCGTCAGGACGGGAGATCAGAACGTGGCGATATCGGTAATTAGTGATCTGGTAATGGATGTGGTTCGCGCTGCCGACCCGCAACAGGTTCAGGTTGCCCAGGAAAAACTCAAGGCCAACAAGGCAGCTTTCGCCGCCACCAGCCTGGCCGACGCCGGCAAGGGTTTTGGCGCAGCGGTCGATGTGCTCGATTCGGCCGCCTCCAAGGCCGGTCTTGGCGATACTGACATTCGTGCCAAGCGCACGGAAGTTCCCGAGACCTATCGCAAGTTCGAAGCTTCGGTTCTTCAATCCTTCGTTTCCAGCATGCTGCCGAAGGAGACCGAGGATGTCTACGGCAAGGGTAACGCCGGCGAAATCTGGAAAAGCATGATGGCCGAACAGATTGCGGACGTCATCTCCAAGGAGGGCGGCGTCGGCATTGCCGAGCAGGCTTACAAGGATGCCTTGCGCAAAGTTGAGTCAAAGGGACTGACGGATGTTTCCGCAAACGACAAGGACCACAATGCCGCTCTGCGCATGGTGGCCGAGTTTGAGCGGCAGGTTCTTGGCGTTTCTAATGAAACGACTGACAAGGCTTGAAAATGAATAATTACAAAGAGGAGACAAGCATGGATCTTATGTCGAACGACCACCGTATCAAATCCGTTCTCGGCCGTCTTGAAATGATTATCGACAACGAGAACGAGAATATCGGCAAGGACCCCAAGTTCGATTTCAAGGTCTCCAATGCACACAAGAGTCGTTGCCTCTATGAACTGACAATGCTTTTCCGCGATACGCCGCGTGAAGATATTGCTGCCGGACATATGGAGCAGGTTCGCGGCATCAAGGGCAAGCTTGCGACCAATGCCAGCCGCGTTGAGGCACATCTGAACGCAGTACGTGCAGTCGCCGATCTGCTGAAGAACGCGATCCAGGAAGCCGATACTGACGGCACCTATTCGCAGGAACAATTTCTCTACGGCGCCGCTGTCTGATGTTGAAACTTCTTCTTACCGGCGTTTGGGTTTGCGCGGTCACGCTTGGCGCGGTGTATTTCTCCGTTCAGATGGCGACTGCACCCGCGCCGGTGGATGAAGCGGAAGCGAAAAAGGCCAATCTTCAACTGGTGAAGGGTGAGAGCATTACCATTCCCGTCATCAACGATGGTGGCGTGAATGGATATTTCTTGAGCCGCATTTCGCTCCGGGTAGACAAGCAGAAGATCGCCAAGATCGAACTGCCTGCGACGCAACTCGTCACCGACGAACTCTTCACGTTGCTGGCCGGTTCCTCGATGGTCAATATCGCCAATGTGTCGACCTTCGATCCGGAGGCGTTCAAACAGCACATCCGTGAAGGCCTGAATGGCAAGCTTGGTGAGGAGATCGTCGAAGACGTTCTCATCGAGCAGCTCGACTACCTCTCAAAGGCCGATATCCGCGCTCAGACCGGCAATGGCTCCCCCCGTTCGATCAAGATCGTCGAAGGGGAGAAGGTCGAGGCCGAACCTGCTGCTGCGGCGGGCCACTGATGCGCCCTGCAGGCATTGGTTCGGTTAACATCCGGTAACTTTGCCTCAGAAGTTTAGAGCGATTGCTTTCAGTCTAACTTCAACCCCCTCGTGTATAAACCGCAACAAGAGTTGATCGTCCCAAAATCTGGATGATCAACATTTTTGCCGGGTTTGGGGAGCGGGGAAATGAAACGCGCTGAAAGTTTTGCATCGTCCGAATCGCAACATCAGGTTTATGGGCTGCCTGTCTGCGATCTCGACTGGACCGGTGCGCTGGATCTCGTCAACGACAAAGCCTGCGTGCTCGAAGGTTATACGTTTCTCTCCTTCCTGACACGCGAGAAAGCCAAGCGTTCGCAGATCGAGCCAAACTACCGCGAAATTCTCGAAAGCTGTCTGCTTCTGCCACAGGGTAAGGCCATGAACGCGGCGTTACGAAAGCAAGGACAATCCATGCCTGCAGGCATGGACGAAATGTCTTTCGTCATGGCGCTGTTGACCTATATGGCGATACCGAAGCGCATTGGTGTCGTCGGTGACAACGCTGCTCAGGTCAGCGAAACACTTGCCCGTTTGCGCAACCATGCTCCCTGGCACGATTTTGTCATGATCCATAAAGCGATGCCCGATACCAAGGTTGACGTGCTTCTGGCGGGCATGCTGAACGAGGATCAGGACGAGTGGCTGCACGCACATGTCAGCCGTGACACGGCGCGTGTTGTCATCGCTGTCGGCCCGTTGTTCAAGATCCTGTCATCGGAAATGTCGGGCATGCCGGAGATTTTTCGAAAGCTGCACATGACGTGGCTTTATAGCCTGTGTGCCGAGCCCTGGCATATTGCCATGGGCAAACACTGAAAAAGACGGATTCAAACGCGTTAACCATTTGTTTGCCACGATCCTTTAACCTCTCGTAAGGATTTGGGAGCTGGCCCTTTCGGGCTGCGATCAGTGTGGCAGGCGGCTTCGAATGGTTGAGCGCGATTCAGATTTGATGGCAGAAGGCCGTATCTCAGGCGACGTGGAAGCACCGCCTGTCGCCGAATGGCGCAAACGCGTTGCACGCCTTGTAGCAGTCGGTTGCGTTGTCGCTGCCACTGCAGTCGGCGCTGGCCTGCCTCTCTTTTTAAGCAACGCAGGTTTTCAGGGCTACGTCTCCGAAGCGCGTGTCGAAATTGCCCAGACAGGATATGAGGCGCCTGATTCGGGACGTTTCCTGACGATGGCACGCAGGACGCTGCTGTCACCGACGGGGCTGGACCGGATTGCAAGCGATCTGAAGCTGAAGCCAACCGATGTGATCGGGGTTCGCAACCAGGGCGAACTCGGCCTTCTCTATGACCTTCTGACCGGCGCCGACACGCGGCCGGTTTCGCCGCGAGAGGCGCTCAATATTGCAGTTGGTGAAGCAATCAGGCTGGAATTGACGGCCGATGAAAGCACGCTTGTGGTCAAGTCGACAGCCGCGACAGCGGATGCGGCGATGCGACTTGCTGATTACGTTTCGATGCGCGTCATGGCCGACGGCAGGGCAGGGACCATGACGCCCGCTATGCGGGAAGCCGAAAGGGCGCGTACTACATTCGACAAGGCAGAAGCCGCTGTTAGCGGCTTTCAGATGCGCCACGGCGATACGGCGTTGCCCGAAGTCCAGCAACTCGAACAGCAACTTCATGACCTTGAGAGCGTGGGCTTGAGCACACGTCAGCGGCAGCAGGCCGTCGAGGCCGATCTGACATCCGCCTCTGTCCTGAAGGCAAATGATGTTCTGGCCAACCCCTTGCCGGGAAGCTCCGCGTTTTCGGGATTGGAAGACCTTCGGCAACGTTACGCGGCTGCCGGTATGACCCTGGCCAATGTATCGATTGACTATGGCGCGAAGCATCCGCGCCGTATTGCTGCGCAGAACGCTGTCGATGATATCCGTGCGCAGGTCACCCCTGCACTGCGTCAGCTTGTCGACGGGTTGAAGCGCGACAGTGCCCAAATCGCTGCAGAACGGACAGCGGCAGAAGGCGAACGGAAAAAGTTGCTTGACCGGCTGAATGGTCTCGGGGTTGTTCCGGGAGAATTCTCGAAACTTCAGGCTGAACTGGAAACGGCGAGAAATGCCTATCTGGAAGCGACAGCGAGACAGGATGCTGCCGTTTCAGCCACACCTCTGATTGAAACGAGCCTCGCGAAAAAAGCAGGCCCTGGTGAGTTGTCACGCGACATGCTGCAGGCTGGCTTGATGGCAGGCGGCGGCGCATTGGTCGGCTTGCTCGGCGGCCTTTATTTGCTCAGCTATCGCAGGCATGACGACGAGGATGAGCAAGGCCTGACACTTTATGACGGTCAGTATGCGCCTTCCGCACTCGACGTGGATATGGTGCCTGTCCAGCCGGAAAACTTCGAACCCATGGCACCGGCGATCTTCGATGATATCGATACACCGCTCGAGGCTGCGGTCGATGATGACGTCTATGACGATGAGGCGCAGACGGATCGTTACGCGGACTATTATGCCGAAGCCGCAAATGATGCTGACGACATGCCGCTCGACGAGCGCGTCCGTCAGGTCCTGATGGGCAACCGTACGGTTCACAACAGCGAAAATGAAGACGGTCAGCTTCCACCGTTGATGGCCGATGCGCTTTCCGGTCAGTTCGAGCATGAGCAAGCCGAGGCGGAAGAACTGCTCGCACTACGACGCGAATTGGCATTGCTGCGGGAGCATCTGGCCGACTATGCTGATCGTCGGGACGTCTACCGTAAAACCGGCTGACTCGCCGTTGCCCAAACTGCATTTCCTCTTGCATTCCTGTAAGCCTCGCACCATACGGGGCTACCTAATCCAGCAGGAGCAGAATGCATGGCAGTTGTGATTGACGGTAAAGCGAAGGCGGCCTCCGTAACCGAAGCGGTGCGCATTTCCGCGGAAGCTCTTGAAGCGGCCACTGGCGCCAAGCCGGGTCTTGCCGTTGTCATCGTGGGCGACGATCCTGCCAGCCATGCCTATGTCAACTCCAAGAGCAAGATGGCGAAGCAATGCGGTTTCAACTCCATTCAGCATACGCTGCCGGAAGAAACGTCGCAGGGCGATCTCCTTTCGCTTGTGGCCGAACTGAACGCCGATAGCGCCGTTCACGGCATTCTGGTGCAATTGCCTCTGCCCAAGCATTTCGATTCCGAAGCCGTGATTCAGTCGATCCTGCCGGAGAAGGATGTGGACGGTCTGAGTGTGCTGAATGCGGGCAAGCTGGCTACAGGCGACCTTGAAACCGGTCTGATTTCCTGCACCCCGGCCGGCGCCATGCTGCTCGCACGCAGCATTCACGGTGACGACCTTTCCGGGCTGAACGCCGTGGTGATCGGTCGCTCCAACCTGTTCGGCAAGCCGATGGGACAACTGCTGTTGAACGCCAATGCCACGGTCACGATGGCGCACTCCCGTACCAAGGATCTCGCAGCCATCTGCAAGACGGCTGATATTCTTGTGGCAGCGGTTGGCCGTCCGGGCATGGTCAAGGGCGATTGGGTCAAGCCCGGTGCAACGGTTATCGATGTCGGTATCAACCGTATCCCGGCGCCTGAAAAAGGTGAGGGGAAATCGAAACTGGTTGGCGATGTTGCCTATGACGAGGCAAGTGCAGTTGCTGCCGCCATCACGCCCGTACCGGGCGGTGTTGGTCCGATGACAATCGCCATGCTGATGGCAAACACTGTCATCGCTGCGCATCGCGCCCTGGGGAAGACGGCTCCAAGGTTCTGAGCCAGCCGCTAGTCTTTCGGTGCGGGTCCCGTTGAGGCCCGCACAACGAGTTCAGCTTTCCACAATTCCTGATGCGGCTGCGTTTCGTTGAACTTGATGCGGTTGATGAGGCGTTGGCCGATACGCACCCCGGCTGCTCTCAGTGAAGAGCGCGTGGTGGTAAGTGGTACGGAGAAATTGTCGGGCTTCAGCAATGGAAGAACGTCGTCGTGGGCAATCAACGAAACGTCCTTTCCGGGCTTTAGGCCGCGCTGATTGAGCGAACGGACGGCGCCCAAGGCAAGCGCGGTACTGGCGCAGAGAACCGCGGTCGGGCGTTCAGCCTGCGAAAGCAGTGCTTCCATGCCCAAAAAACCTTCCTCATCGGTCATGCTGCCGTAACGGACGTGGTCTGGTCGGAGTGGCAGACCATGAGCGGCAAGGGCGCTCTCGACACCGAGAAAGCGTCTGAAGGTGAAATCGTATCCTTCCGGCCCATTCAGAATGCCAATGCGCCGATGACCAAGCTGCAGCAGCAGATTGGTTGCGTCCTTGAAGGCACCTTCGTTGTCGACATCGAGAAACGGATAGTTTTCGTCCAGGCCCCAGGAACGACCATGGACGAGGAAGGGGATGGATAGCGACCGCATCATCCCCACACGCGGGTCGTTTTTCTTCATGTAGGCGAGGTAGATGCCGTCGACGCTGCCGCTGGCGGCCAGTCCGCGCAATGCTTCTTGCTCGCGCTCCAGTTCGGTGGGCATGATGACGAGGTGAAAGCCGTTGCGGGCTGCCTCTTCGCCAAGTCCGCTCAAAAATTCTCCGTAGTGGACGTCCGAGCGGTGATGCGCGCCGATCGGCATGACAAGTCCGATGGACCCGACCTTGCCGGTTGCCAGTCGTTGTGCGGCGGCATTTGGCCGATAACCGGTTTTTTCGGCGGCTTCCATGACGCGGCGGCGCGTTTCCGCGCTCACTTCAGGATATCCGTTGAGTGCCCGGCTGATCGTTGTCTGTGAAATGCCAAGCAATTGCGACAGTTGTTTCAAGTTCATGTCGCTTTTTCCTCCATGCAATTGCTTTGGCAACAAAGGCGAAACGCCCCTCCTCAAAAGTTCCAAAGCGCTTAGATTTTTATCAGCGCTGTGGATTTATCTCAATGGAAAACAATGGACCAATTTTCACGAATTGCCTCTTGGTCGATTTACTGTAACGTTTCCGTGCAAAGAGTCTCTTGACTCGCTCTTGCAGTCGATGAGATGAATAGGCAGCCAAAGCGCTTTGATTAATTTTTGAAAGTGTTCAGCGGTTGATGTGATGGGAGGTAAATCACATGCATAAGACTTTTTTGACGACGGTAGCCGTGATGTCGCTTCTGTCGGGAGCAGCCTTCGCTGCTGATCTGAAGTTTGCACCTGGTCAGGATGCCAAATTCAACTGGAAAAGCTACGAGGATTTCAAAACGGCGAATGCTGACCTGAAGGGGCAGACGCTGACGATCTTCGGTCCGTGGCGTGGTGAAGACGAAGCTCTGTTCCAATCCGTTCTGGCCTATTTTGCCGATGCTACGGGTGTGAACGTTCGTTACTCCTCCTCGGAAAACTACGAGCAGCAGATCGTTATCGACACGCAGGCGGGTTCGCCGCCGAACATCGCCATTCTGCCGCAACCTGGCCTGCTGGCAGATCTTGCCGCCAAGGGTTTTCTTGTTCCGCTCGGCGATGAGACCGCCAGTTGGGTCAAGGAGAACTACGGCGCCGGACAGTCCTGGGTCGATCTCGGCAGCTACAAGGGCAAGGATGGCAACAAGGCCTACTTCGCGTTTCCCTTCAAAGCTGACGTGAAGTCGCTGGTCTGGTACGTGCCGGAAAACTTTGAAGAAGCGGGCTACGAAGTTCCGCAGACGATGGAAGACCTGCTCAAGCTGACCGACCAGATCGTGGCCGACGGTGGCACGCCCTGGTGCATCGGTCTTGGTTCGGGTGGCGCAACCGGTTGGCCGGCGACCGACTGGGTAGAAGACCTGATGCTTCGCACGCAGCCGCTTGATGTCTACCTGAAATGGACGACCAACGAGGTGAAGTTCACCGATCCTGCGGTTGTCGGAGCGATCAACGAATTCGGCAAGTTCGCCAAGAACGAAAAATATGTCAGCGGCGGTGTGGCTGCCGTTGCCTCCACCGACTTCCGTGACAGCCCGAAAGGCCTCTTTGACATTCCGCCGAAGTGCTATCTGCATCATCAGGCATCCTTTATTCCTTCCTTCTTCCCGGAAGGCACGAAGGTCGGAACGGATGCGGACTTCTTCTACATGCCGACCTATGCATCGAAGCCGGATCTCGGCAAGCCTGTTCTGGGTGCTGGCACGCTGGTCACGGTCACCAAGGAATCTCCGGCGGCCAAGGCTTTTGTCGAGTTCTTGAAAACCCCGATCGCGCACGAAGTCTGGATGGCGCAGTCCAGCTTCCTGACGCCTTACAAGGGTGTGAACGTCGAGACCTATGCCAACGAGCAGATGAAGCGTCAGGGTGAAATCCTCACCACGGCAACAAGCTTCGGCTTCGACGGTTCGGATCTGATGCCGGGCAAGATCGGTGCTGGTGCATTCTGGACCGGCATGATCGACTTCGTCGGCGGTAAATCCGCTGATCAAGTTGCGGCCGATATCCAGAAGGCCTGGGACGGCCTCAAGTAACGTCAATTGGACTTGGCCCGGCAGAGCAAATTTGCCGGGCCTTTTCCCAACGGAACGGCTCCGGCGATCGCTGACAAAAACAGGGCGACGCGGATAAGGAATCAAGGGAGGGGAAAATGGCTGCCCAACTCGTTTCGGCGATCGGCGTCATGGTTGCCGGCGTTTTTGCCTGCGCTGCCTATTACTGGCTGTCCGATAAATTGCTGCAGGTTATCTTTCCAGTGCGATCGGGTGACGTCATTCATGCGTCCCGCAACCTCAATCGCCGCGCAGCGGTCAGACCATGGCTTTTCATTGGTCCGGCTGTTCTTCTTCTTCTCGTCTATCTCGTCTACCCTGTCGTCGCGACGCTGATCCTGTCGTTCCACGACCGAACGGGCAATGAATTCGTCGGCCTTGCCAACTATCGTTGGGCACTGTCTGACGCCGGGTTCCGTCAGTCGATTTTCAACAACATACTCTGGCTCGCCGTCGTTCCGGCTGCCTGCACCTTCTTCGGGCTGGTCATCGCCGTGATGACGGACCGTATCTGGTGGGGCAACATCGCCAAGTCGATCGTCTTCATGCCAATGGCGATCTCCTTTGTCGGTGCCTCCGTCATCTGGAAGTTCATCTACGAGTATCGCGCCGAAGGGCAGGTTCAGATTGGCCTGTTGAATGCCATCGTCGAGTTCTTCGGCGGCAACCCGCAAGTGTGGATCTCGATGCCGTTCTGGAACAATTTCTTTCTGATGGTCATCCTCATCTGGATTCAGACCGGCTTCGCCATGGTCATCCTGTCGGCGGCGTTGCGCGGTATTCCGGAAGAAACCGTCGAAGCGGCTGTTATCGATGGCGCCAACGGCTGGCAGATTTTCTGGAAGATCATGGTCCCGCAGATCTGGGGCACCATTGCGGTTGTCTGGACGACGATCACCATTCTTGTCCTCAAGGTGTTCGATATCGTGCTGACCATGACCAACGGGCAATGGAACACCATGGTTCTGGCCAACCTCATGTTTGACTGGATGTTCCGTGGTGGTGGCGATAGCGGCCGAAGTGCCGTGATCGCGCTGATCATCATGGCGGCCGTAACGCCGATCATGGTCTGGAACATTCGCCAGGCCAACCGCGAGATGGAGGGGCGCTGACATGGATATCGTAAAGCGCATCCGTCGCGTCGGGCTGCCGCGCCTCATCGTTCACGCCAGCGTTCTCTTCGTTGTCCTGCTCTGGCTCCTGCCCACACTCGGCATTCTGGTCAGCTCGCTGCGCGACAAGGATCAGATTACCGTCTCGGGCTGGTGGACGGCTTTTTCCAGCTCTGAACAGACGGCTGCCGTTCGCCTGGCCGACGCTTCGGTTCAGAAACAGGATGGCAACCGCTACGTCATTTCCGGTAGTGTTTTCGAAAATGGCGCTGGTGGAAAAGTCGCGGCTTTCGGTGTTCGCGTGCAGGAGCCGCGAGCCTTCAAGGCGGGCGAGGCTGCCGATATCGGTGATGGTGAAACCCTGCTCATCAATGCCGATGGCACTTATGAATATAGCAAGACATCGAGCTTTGAGGGTGCGCGCGGCAAACGCGTCTACATTTCCGTCGCCACACCGCCGGTCTTTACGCTCGACAATTATCGCACCGTTCTGACATCCGAAGGCATCGGTCAGTCCTTTGTCAATTCGCTGACGGTTGCAGTACCGGCGACCGTGATCCCGATCCTCATTGCCGCATTCGCTGCTTATGCGCTGTCATGGATGAGCTTCTCCGGACGCAATCTGCTGATTGCCATGGTGGTGGGTCTGATCGTTGTGCCGTTGCAGATGTCCCTGATCCCGCTTCTTAGGCTCTACAACGAGATCGGCAACATTTTCGGAGTTCCCTCCAAGACTTATGCGGGCATCTGGCTGGCGCACACCGCTTTCGGTTTGCCGCTCGCCATCTATCTGTTGCGCAACTACATTTCCGGTCTGCCAAAAGAGATCATTGAAAGCGCGCGTGTCGACGGCGCCAGCGACTTCGAGATTTTCGTCAAGATCATCCTGCCGCTGTCATTCCCGGCGCTGGCCTCCTTTGCCATCTTCCAGTTCCTGTGGACATGGAACGACCTGCTCGTCGCCATGGTCTTCCTTGGCACGCAGAAGGATGAGCTGGTTCTGACTGGCGCGCTGAATGCGCTGCTCGGCTCGCGCGGCGGTAACTGGGAAATCCTCACCGCCTCGGCCTTTGTCACGATCATTGTGCCGCTGCTCGTCTTCTTCGCTCTTCAACGTTATCTCGTGCGCGGCCTGCTTGCAGGCTCCGTCAAGGGAGGCTGACAACCATGAACGCCCATACCAAACAGGATTCGACAATGACCGCTTCGGTGACTTCCGCTCTGACACCCAACAAGGATTGGTGGCGCGGCGCTGTTATCTATCAGATCTATCCGCGCTCCTATCAGGACTCGAATGGCGATGGCATCGGCGATCTGAAGGGCATTACCGACCGCCTGGAATACATCGCCAATCTCGGTGCCGATGCAATCTGGATCTCGCCATTCTTCACCTCGCCGATGAAGGACTTCGGCTACGACGTATCGAACTATGTCGATGTTGATCCGATGTTCGGCACGCTTGCCGATTTTGACGGTCTGATTGCAGAGGCGCATCGCCTCGGCGTTCGCGTCATGATCGATCTGGTGATGTCGCACACATCCGACCAGCATCCCTGGTTCGTCGAAAGCCGCTCCAGCCGCAACAATCCAAAATCCGACTGGTATGTCTGGTCCGACGGCAAGCCGGACGGCACACCGCCAAACAACTGGCTGTCGATCTTCGGTGGTCCGGGCTGGCAGTGGGACCCGACCCGCATGCAGTATTACATGCACAACTTTCTGACGTCGCAGCCGGATTTGAACCTGCACAATCCGGAGGTCCAGGAAGAGTTATTGAACACCGTCCGGTTCTGGCTGAAGCGCGGCGTCGATGGTTTCCGCCTCGACACCATCAACTTCTATTTCCACGACAAGCTGCTGCGCGACAATCCGGCATTGGCGCCGGAACGCCGCAATGCCTCGACAGCGCCGGCCGTGAACCCCTACAACTTCCAGGAACATATCTACGACAAGAACCAGCCGGAAAACATCGAGTTCTTGAAACGCTTCCGCGCCGTGCTGGAGGAGTTCCAGGATATCGCTGCCGTGGGCGAAGTTGGCGACAGCCAGCGCGGCCTTGAGATTGTCGGTGAATATACCTCCGGCGATGACAAGATGCAGATGTGCTACGCCTTCGAATTCCTTGCTCCGGACGCGCTGACGCCACAGCGTGTCGCAGACGTTCAGGCCGATTTTGCCAAGGCTGCTCCCGAAGGCTGGGCCTGCTGGGCCTTTTCCAACCACGACGTGGTGCGCCATGTCACCCGTTGGGGCGAGCATGTCGAGGACAAGGATGCCTTCGCCAAGGTTCTGTCTGCTCTGCTGCTGACGCAGCGCGGCTCTGTCTGCATTTATGAAGGCGAAGAGCTTGGTCTTACCGAAGCGGACATCGCTTTCGAGGATTTGCAGGATCCTTACGGCATTCAGTTCTGGCCGGAATTCAAGGGGCGTGACGGTTGCCGTACTCCGATGGTGTGGGATGCCGGTCATGCGCAGGCTGGTTTCTCGACCTCCGAGAAGACCTGGCTGCCTATTCCCGTCGAGCATAAGCAGCGTGCCGTCAGCGCCCAGCAGGGCAATGATGCGTCGGTTCTTGAACACTATCGACGTTTTCTCAGCTTCCGTAAGCAGCACGCGGCATTCGCCAAGGGTGGTATCGAATTCCAGCCTGTCGAGGGCGAGGTGCTGAGCTATAGCCGTAAACTTGGCAATGAGACCATTCTTTGCCTCTTCAACCTGTCAGCAACTGCGGCAACCGCCGCTCTTCCTGATGGGGACTGGGAGGTGCTGGAAGGGCACGGCTTTGCGAGCAGCGCGAATGGCAACAAAATTGAACTGCCGGCCTGGGGCGCTTTCTTCGCCCGTTACGCTTGAGCAGATAGGGAGGAACGCCGTATGACAAGTCTCGTTCTCAAGGATATTCGCAAATCCTACGGACAGGTGAAGGTTCTGCACGGCATCGATCTGAAGATCGAGCAGGGCGAATTCGTCGTTTTCGTTGGCCCGTCGGGCTGCGGTAAATCCACGCTGTTGCGCATGATCGCCGGTCTTGAGGAGATTACTGGCGGTGAAATGTTCATTGACGGCCAGCTCGTCAATGAAATTCCGCCGTCGCGTCGCGGCATTGCAATGGTGTTCCAGTCCTACGCGCTCTATCCGCACATGACTGTTTACGACAACATGGCCTTCGGCATGAAGATCGCCAAGGAAAGCAGGCAGGAGATCGACCGCCGCGTTCGCGCTGCTGCCGAAATCCTGCAGTTGACGCAATATCTGGAGCGGCTGCCGAAGGCGCTTTCGGGTGGCCAGCGTCAGCGTGTTGCTATCGGTCGTGCCATCTGCCGCAATCCGAAAGTCTTTCTGTTCGATGAGCCATTGTCGAACCTCGATGCTGCGCTTCGTGTTGCCACACGTATCGAGATTGCCAAGCTGTCAGAGCAGATGTCGGATACGACGATGATCTACGTCACCCACGATCAGGTGGAAGCGATGACACTGGCGGATCGTATCGTCGTCCTCAATGCGGGTCGCGTCGAGCAGGTTGGCGCGCCACTTGAGCTATACGAAAATCCCGCCAATCTTTTCGTTGCGCGTTTCATTGGATCGCCTGCGATGAATATTCTCGCTGCAAAGGTCGCGGCCACCGGTGAGCGGACCACGATCGAATTGGCAGGCGGCAAGTCTCTTGCCATCAACGTTGCAACCGCTGCGTCGGAACAGGGCAAGGCTGCAAGCTTCGGCGTTCGCCCGGAAGATTTGAACGTCGTTACCGGTGACGACTATCTGTTCGAAGGCAAGGTCGCGATTGTCGAAGCACTTGGTGAGGTAACGCTGCTTTATCTTGAGGCGCCGAAGGGGCAAGAGCCGATCATCGTCAAATTGCCAGGCATTGTCGCGGTGCAGAAAGGGGAAACGCTACGCTTCGCTGCCCCCCAGGAAAAGCTGCATCTCTTCGACGCTGACGGCAAAACCTACCGGACGTAGCCGAAGCAATAGGATAAAACGAGAGGCCCGGAACAGGATCTGTTTCGGGCTCTTATTTTAGTGCGGGATACGCCGCGCCGATATGAATTGTTAAAGACTGCACGCTACTCTCTGAGCCATGAATTGCATACGGGGGTATGGAAGTTGCAAAGCGGTGCGAGCAGTTTCAAAAATAGCTATTTGAGCAAGGAAGAATCCTTCATGTACGACCGCGAAGGGCGGTTCCGCATGGAGGACACGATGAACGCGGCGCGCATCGAATACACCGAAAAGGCTGTCATGCACATGGCGGCGCGTCGTTGTGATGTGATCCGTATTTCTCAGACGGAAGCAGTGCTCGCGCTGTTGACGCAGTATAATCTGCCGAACCAGTTTTACCTTGATATTCCCGACGCCCGTATCAGCAAGATCGGCTGCATGCTCTTGCGTGTTAACGCCAACAACACGATCCACGTCCGTTTCCTGCGCATGTTGGCGCAGAAGGAACTGGACCGTATCTTCGTGTTCAGCACGCATCCAGCACACCGGGACCGCAAGCTCGATATCCGCTCTTTCTGAGCAACCCCGGACTACGAAGTGGCGCGCGACCATCACGGTTGCGCGTTTTGCATTTGAGGAACGGTAATCGGGCCGACGTGCCGCCTCTAACTCAGGCTCTCAAGCACTATCTGCTTCAGCTTGACATCGGGAAGCTCGGCGAATGTCAGGTCGCTGCGGCCGAAATAGGATTTCTGGTTCATGGCCGACCAGTCGTTGCAGACGAGCTTGTAGCGCTGCTTTGTTTCAGGCTCTTCAGGCATCGCGTAGAGATAGTCGCCGGTGCGCTTGGAAAGCGCAATGTCGCCATCTTGATTGCAACGCGTGAGAATTTCCGCAAGAACGTTACCATCGACCTCTGTGACCATCAACTTGCCGTCGAAACGCAGCGAGGCATTGAAGTCGTAGCGACGAATGTCACCCTTCGGCAGACCTGCACCGAACGACGTATGGCCGAGAAAACCGATGTCCGAGCCTGTCTTCGCGGCAATGGCCATGGCTGCATGCCGCCCGGCCTGGTCGACCGTCAATGCTGCTGAAGATGTGCCAACGACCGTTTTTTCCTCGTCAGTCAAATGCTTTTCCAGCGTCTGTGTGATCAGTGTTTTAAGTGCGGGTGAAGCCGGAGCCGTGTCGTCGATGGCGATGGCCTCGATCGTCGGTGCTTTTCCGGGGTAACCGAATGTCGCAACGGTCATGGATGTGCACCACGAACCGGTGTGGACGTAGCGCGTGGCGTTCTCATCATGGACAAAGTTTAAATGGTCGTGGCCACCGACGAGCAATGTCCCATCCGGCAAGGTTGGCAGGATATCGCGATCGGCAACGACGCCGGCGTGGCTGAGGATGATGCTGAACGCATCCTGCTTCACGATGGCTGGAAGGTTATTTCTTGCCCACGCCGTTGGCTCTGGAATATCCAGCGTGTCTCGTGTGGCCTTAGGGTAGGTGTTGAGCGCATTGGTCGCAAGCCCTGCTACGACTACCTTCTGTCCCCCGACACTTATGTCGGCATGGGCTGGAGCGTAGGGAGCGCCGCTACGTTTATCGACGATGTTGCTGAGAACCGTAATGCCGAGTTCGCTGGCACGGCTGACGAAATGGGCCAGGTCGTTGTCAATGTCGGGCTCGTGGTTGCCGATGTTGATGACAGTCGGAGCAAGTTTTGCGAGCGCGGAGAGAAAGGCCCATTCGATTTCACCGGCCGAGCGCATTGCCACAGCGTTGCCGCTTTCAAACAGGTCGCCATTCAGCAGAATGATGTGCGGCGTCTTGTCGGAGGCAATACGGGTTTCGATTGCGGCAAGAAGCTGACCGATACGCTCATAGGCGGAGTGCAGGTCGGCAATCACGATGGCGCGCAACGCCGTTTCTTGCGCGACTGCGGACGTGACGGCGACCATCATTGGAAGGATGGCTGTCCCCGCCATCAGCTTCAGAACGTCGCGGCGCTTGCTGGAAAAAATCGTCATGTCTTGTCCCATTCCGTCCAGTCGCCTGATCATCTGCGGCTGGTTGAGGAGGGGACTATAGGGCAATCATCACAGTTGCATGACAATTTTTTGCGCCGGCCATGAAAGGCCGGAAGCCGGAGATGATTGTTCGACTGAGCAAAAGCCGGAAGCCGATGGCTTCCATCATCATCCCTTAGTGGAACACGCTGGCGCCCTGGTCGGCAGGGCCGGCATTGCGGCGGAAGGTTGCGAAGAGTTCGCGGCCCATACCCCATTCATTGCCGGAGAGGTCAGCTTGAGCCGGTTCGCGTTTTGCCAGTTCGGCGGCAGAAACCAGCACCTCCAGTGTGCCGGATACAGCATCAAGGCGGATGATATCGCCATCGCGGATTAGCGAGATCGGGCCGCAGTCGGATGCTTCCGGTGTCACGTGGATGGCGGCAGGCACCTTGCCCGACGCGCCGGACATGCGGCCGTCGGTCACGAGCGCGACCTTGAAGCCGCGATCCTGAAGGACGCCAAGCGGCGGTGTCAGCCGATGCAGTTCAGGCATGCCGTTGGCTTTCGGACCCTGGAAGCGGACAACGGCGATAAAATCGCGCTCAAGCTTGCCTTCCTTGAAGGCGTCCTGAAGTTCCTGCTGGTCGTGGAAGACGATTGCCGGTGCCTCGATGATATGGCGTTCCGGTTTGACGGCGGAAATCTTGATGACCGATTTGCCAATATTGCCGGTCAGCATCTTCAGACCGCCCGTCGACTGGAATGGCGTTTCGATGCTGGCGAGAACCTTCGGGTCGTGGCTCTGTTCCGGTGACGGCTGACGCGCCACCGCGCCATTTTCGCCGAGCTTCGCGTCAACGGTATAGGCTTCCAGGCCATGGCCGAAAACAGTGCGAACATCGTCGTGGACGAAGCCATGTTTCAACAGTTGCTTGATCAGGAAGCCCATGCCGCCGGCGGCGTGGAAATGGTTCACGTCGGCCAATCCGTTGGGATAGACGCGGGCAAGCAGCGGAACCGTATCGGAGAGATCGGAAATATCCTGCCAGGTCAGAACGATGCCTGCAGCACGCGCCATGGCGATGAGGTGCATTGTGTGGTTCGTCGAGCCGCCGGTTGCGTGCAGTCCGACGACGCCATTGACGACCGAACGCTCGTCGATCATTTCACCGGCCGGCGTAAACTCGTTGCCCTGCGCAGTAATGGCCAGCGCACGCTTTGTCGCCTCGCGGGTCAGCGCATCGCGCAGCGGCGTATTCGGATTGACGAAGGACGATCCGGGCATGTGGAAGCCCATGATCTCCATCAGCATCTGGTTGGAGTTAGCCGTACCGTAGAACGTGCAGGTGCCTGGGCCATGATAGGACTTCGATTCTGCTTCGAGAAGCTCGGCGCGGCCGACCTTGCCTTCTGCATAAAGCTGGCGGATGCGCGACTTCTCATCATTCGGCAGGCCTGATGTCATTGGGCCTGCGGGAATGAAGACGGATGGAAGATGACCGAAGGAAAGAGCTGCGATCACGAGGCCCGGCACGATCTTGTCGCAGACGCCAAGATAGACGGCTGCATCGAACATGTTGTGGGAGAGGCCGATCCCGGCTGCCATGGCAATTGCGTCGCGCGAAAAAAGCGAAAGCTCCATGCCCGGCTGTCCCTGGGTGACGCCGTCGCACATGGCCGGAACGGCGCCGGCCACCTGTGCCACGCCACCAGCTTCCTTTGCGGCATCGCGAATGATTGCCGGAAAGGTTTCGTAGGGCTGATGGGCCGAAAGCATGTCGTTATAGGCGGTGATGATGCCCAGATTGGGAACCCGGTCGCCGGCAAGGAGATCCTTGTCGGCGGGGGAACAGACCGCAAAGCCGTGTGCAAGATTGCCGCAGGAAAGCACCGAGCGATGCACGCCCTTGGAAACCTGTAACCGAAGCCGCTCCAGATAGGTTTCGCGGTAGGGCTTGGAGCGTTCGACAATGCGGTCAGTGATAGCCTGAATGCGGGAATCGGCGGCCATGGGCGTTCATCCTGTTCGTTGGTCGGCAACCGGCCCCTCCTTGGGAGGTGAAAGGCCGGTCGTCGTGTTTCTCTCTTACGTCGCTTTGGGCGCCTGGGCGGGCTGCGATGAGCGCAGCCTCAGGCTTAGGGTGCCCAGTAAATGTCGACGGGCGTGTCTGCGCGGTTCAACACGGCGCGGATTGGCATCTCGTCTTCGTCTTCGCCCGACTGTGCTTTTTCAAGCGTCGCCTTCTTGGCCGCACCTTCGATGTGCAGCACCAGAAAACGGGCATCGGCAAGGCTGGAGAAATTGAACGTCAGCCGTTCTTCTCCGGCATTTTCAGCCGCCATCGTCAGAACGCCACGCGGTTCGTCGAGGTCGAGCGCTTCCTCGAGATTGTCGCCGCCCGGGAAAAACGAGGCGGTGTGGCCATCCGTTCCCATGCCGAGAATGACAACATCGAAGGGATCGCAGATCGCTTCGGTCTTTACCGTTGCCAGCGTTGCTGCATCTTCAGGCGATGCGGCAGGCTGGAACAGCGGAACGAAATAAGCTGCTTTCGCTTCGTTCTGAAGCAGGTTGTCTGCGACAAGCTTGTGGTTCGAACGATCACTGTCGGCAGAAACGAAACGTTCGTCGACAAGGGTGACGCTGATATTGGGCCAATCAAGCGCATGGCGGGAAAGCGCCTGGAAGAACAGCTTGGGCGTCGAGCCCCCGGAAACGGCAATGCTCGCCGTTCCCCGTTCTTCCGTCGCGCTTGCCAGACGGCTGGCAACATCAGCTGCCAGCGATGATGCCAGATCGGCGGTGTTATCGAAGACATGCATGGTTTCAGTCATGTCAATCCACCCTCAGTCGGCATCGTGCCAGGTGCGACCATCGCGCTCGATCAGCGCAATCGAACCGCTCGGACCCCATGTGCCCGCAGTGTAACCCTGCACGCCCTGACCCGTTTCTTCCCAGCTCTTGAGGATCGGGTCCACCCAGTCCCATGCAGCTTCCACTTCGTCGCGGCGCATGAACAGCGTCTGGTTGGAGCGGATCGTGTCCATCAGCAGGCGCTCGTAAGCATCCGGGCTACGGACATTGAAAGCCTCGGCAAAGCTCATGTCCAGCGAAACCTGTCGCAGGCGCATGCCGCCCGGACCTGGGTCCTTGATGAGCAGGGACTGCTTCACGCCTTCGTCCGGCTGCAGGCGGATGACGAGCTTGTTGGCTTCGATCTTTCCGGCTGCGTCGTCAAAGATCGAGTGCGGGATCTGCTTGAACGTGACAACAATCTCGGACACGCGCGTTGCAAGACGTTTTCCCGTGCGGATGTAGAAGGGAACGCCAGCCCAGCGCCAATTGGCGATCTCAGCCTTGATGGCGACAAAGGTTTCGGTGTTGGAAACGCCGCCTTCGAGTTCTTCCAGATAGCCACGGACGGGACCGCCGGCAGAAGCGCCAGCGCGGTACTGGCCGCGAACCGTCTGCTTTTCGACATTGCTTGCATCGATCGGTTTCAGCGAGCGAAGCACCTTGAGCTTTTCGTCACGAACAGCTTCCGCATCCATGGATGCCGGCGGCTCCATCGCGACAAGGCAAAGCAATTGCAGAATGTGGTTCTGCACCATGTCGCGCAGCGCACCCGCCTTGTCGTAGTAACCGGCACGGCCTTCCAGACCCACGGCTTCCGCCACGGTGATCTGCACATGGTCGATATGCGCGGAATTCCAAAGCGGCTCGTAGAGCGCGTTGGCGAAACGCAGCGCCATCAGGTTCTGTACGGTTTCCTTGCCGAGATAGTGGTCGATACGGAAGATCTGCTCTTCCTTGAAAACGTGGCCGATGGTGTCGTTCAGTTCCTGCGCAGACGCAAGATCACGACCAATCGGCTTTTCAACCACGATGCGGGTGGATTTGGTGATCAGCTTGTGTTCGCGAATCTTGTCGGCGATATCACCGAAGATGCCGGGTGCAACAGCGAGATAAAAGGCGCGAACGCGTTCCTTGCCTTCGTCCAGCAGCTTTTTCAGCGTGTCCCAGCCATTATCGCCCTTGGCGTCGACCGGTACGTAGAAAATCCGCTCGATAAAACGGGCGACCTGTTCGTCGTCGTACTCTCCGGCCTTCAGGTGCTCCTTCAGCGCATCCTGCGCGAATTTGCGATATTCCTCATGGCTCATTACTGAGCGGGACGCACCAATAATGCGGGTCGGCTCGGTAAACTGACCTTCGATCTGGCGATGATAAAGGGCAGGAAGCAGCTTGCGCTCTGCCAAATCGCCTGTGCCGCCGAACACGACACAATCAAAGGGGTCAACGGGAATGATCTGACTGCTCATCTCGATTCTCTCGATCTTTAGGGTTGGGGGCATCAATAATCTAATCGATTTAAAAATGCCAGTCTCAGTGAAGCGAATTCTGAATTTTGATTTTTAGCCGATGCCGCGCACGGCGCCCGGCATTCTGCAAAGTGGTTCCTAGAACCTGTCTCGAAGTGCAAACCACGACAGCGCAATGAATAATAAGGGTGCTCTGAGCGAAGCCCCACCCGGGAAAGGAGGCACTTTCAGCCGTGCGAACGGTGCAAGCAGATCCTGCCGTCCCAGAACCATGTCGGCATAGAGTTTGCCGCAGTAGTTTGCGAGCATGACGCCGTGTCCCGAGTAACCGCCAATCGACATCACGCCAGGCATGACTTCGCGCACGAAAGGTTGCCTTGGCATGGTGATGCCGACGGAGCCGCCCCAGGAGTGGGTAATCTCGACGTCTTTCAACGCCGGATAGATTTCTGCGATCTGCTTGCGGATATGCACTGAAATATCGCGTGGTGTATCGGCCGTGTAAGCTTCGCGTCCGCCAAACAGCAGCCGATTGTCATTGGTCTTGCGGAAATAGCGCACCACGAAACGGGAATCCGCAACGGCTTCCTGGCCGGGAATGACATGCGGATGATTGTCGAGGGGAGCTGTCGCGCCGATGAAGGAACGGATCGGCATGATGTGTGCGGCGGTAACCGGCTCCAGGTTGCCGATATAGGCATTGGTGGCGATCAGAACGCGCTTTGCTGTCAACGTCCCGAAAGGCGTCTCGATGATGGTCTTGCCGCCCGATTGCCGAATGGATTTGGCCGGCGTCATTTCGAAAATATCGGCACCCGCTGATCTGGCGGCCTTGGCAAGTCCGACCAGTAGCTTCAAAGGGTGAATATGCCCGGTGCCGGTGTCGCGTGTGCCGCCGAAATAATGACTGGAACCGACACGTTCGCGCGCTTCCGCCTGCTCCATGAAAGAGATGTGCGGATAGTCGTAGCGTTCATTCATCGCCGCGACACTTTTGCGATAGTCGTCTTCGTACGCTGCCTTGTGCGCCACATTGAGTTGGCCCGGCAGATAATCGATGTCGATGCCATGATCGCGGGCGAAATCGAGAACGTAATGTTTGGCGCCTTCGGCAATATCGAAAAGAAGCTTCGACTGTTCGAAACCGACGATATCCTCAAGCTCATCCGGCCAGGATCGTTGGCCGCTGCCGAACTGCCCGCCGTTACGTCCCGACGCGCCGTCACCAAAGCGGTTTGCTTCGATCAGAACGACCGGGACGCCGTTGGCCGCGAGATTGCAGGCAGCTTGAAGGCCGGTATAGCCGCCACCAATAATGGCGACCTCCGTATCCCTGGAGCCGTCCATGGACGGATATTCCGGTCGCTCACCGACAGTCGCCTGATACCAGGAGATGCCCGGTGCGATCGGGCTTTGCCATGCCATGTGAAAGTCCTCACACGTTGAGAAGCAGGAATTCCCGCTCCCACGGGCTGATGACCTGCATGAAGGTTTCGAATTCCCCCCGTTTCAGTCCGGCATATAGCCCGACGAATTCATGACCGAACACCCGGTCGAACTGCGGTTCGGCCTCGAGAAGTGCCACGGCTTCGAGAAGGCCGCGCGGCAGGTCGATGGAACCTTCATTCGCCGTTTCATAGGTCGGCTCGGTCGGCTCGATATTGTTCATGATGCCAAGCCAGCCGCACCCGAGCGATGCCGCAAGCGCAAGGTAGGGATTGGCATCGGAGCTGGGCAGACGGTTTTCCACGCGCCGTGCCTGCGGTCCGGAGATCGGTACGCGGAAAGCCGTCGTGCGGTTGTCGTAACCCCAGGCATTGTTGACCGGGCAGGCCATGTCAGGCGTCAGACGTCGGTAAGAGTTCACGTAAGGCGCCAGCATCACCAGCGCATTCGGTACGTAACGCTGCATGCCACCAACGAACGAGAAGAACTCCTTGGAGGCGCTGCCATCCTTGTTGGAGAAGATATTCCGGCCACTGTCGATCTCGATGACCGACTGATGGATATGCATCGCCGAACCTGGCTGGCCCTGCATCGGCTTTGCCATGAAGGTAGCGTAGATACCGTGCTTCAGGGCAGCTTCACGGATGGTGCGCTTGAACAGGAACACCTGGTCGGCCAGTTCGATCGGATCGCCGTGACGCAGGTTGATTTCAAGCTGGGCCGGTCCCTCTTCATGGATCAGCGTGTCGATCTCAAGTCCCTGTTTTTCGGAGAAGTGATAGATATCGTCGATCAGTTCGTCGAATTCGTTGATACCGGCGATCGAATAGCTTTGACCGCCAACAATCGAGCGACCCGAGCGGCCTTTTGGCGGATGCAGCGGATAATCCGGGTCATCGTTCATGGCGACGAGGTAGAACTCGATTTCCGGGGCAACAACCGGCTTCCAGCCTTTCTCCTTGTAAAGAGAAAGGACGTTTTTCAGAACGTTGCGGGGCGTATAGGGAACGGATGCGCCTTCGGCATCGACCACATCGCAGATCACCTGCGCCGTCGGATCGCTTTCCCACGGGACAACGGACAGCGTTGACAGGTCGGGCACCAGCTTCAGGTCGCTGTCGCGCGGCTCATAACGGAAATTCGCCGTCTCGTCGGGATACTCACCGGAAATCGTATGGCGGTAGAGTGCCGAGGGCAGCGCAAGCGACGTGTCGCCGGTAAATTTCGCCGTTGGCATCATTTTGCCGCGCGGAACGCCGGCAAGGTCCGGCGTGATGCATTCGATGTCCTCGATGCCGCGGGCCCTCAACCATTGGGAGGCTTCGCGCCAGGAAGAAACACCACGGGGGGAGGAAAGGTCGAGAGGGGGTGTCTTTGCCATGGTTGCCGGCTTTTTGGGGCGGAGCATGGTTTTCTTGGGGGGCATGTATCACCGGGTCTCAGTTTCGACTGGCGGCATCATAACCAGAGTTTGGCAATTGGCGAGGGGGAAAGCGCCATTGACAAGAGCCCACGGTTCGAAAAGAGGAAGGAGATGGAAGCGGGGATGATCGATGGCCGAGAAATGTGATGTGCTGATTTTGGGTGCTGGTGCTGCCGGCATGATGTGCGCCATCCGTGCCGGACAGCGCGGTCGCTCGGTGATCGTTCTCGATCATGCCAAGGCGCCGGGCGAGAAAATCCGCATCTCTGGCGGCGGTCGCTGCAACTTCACCAATATTCACGCCGGCCCTAAAAATTATCTGTCGACCAACCCGCATTTTGCCAAGTCGGCGCTCGCGCGCTACACGCCGAGGGATTTTATCGCTCTCGTCGAAAAACACGGCATCGCCTGGCATGAAAAGACGCTTGGCCAATTATTTTGTGATGATAGCGCGAAGGACATCATTCGTATGCTGCTTGCTGAAATGCAGGCAGTGGGTGCAAAGCTTCGGTTGCAGACCGACATATCGGCTGTTGCGCACGACGGGCATCGCTTTCGCGTAACAACCTCGGCAGGCACGATCGAGACTGAAAGTCTTGTGGTCGCGACGGGTGGGAAATCGATCCCGAAAATGGGCGCCACCGGCTTTGCCTATCAGATTGCAGAACAGTTTGGTTTGCCGCTCATCGAACCTCGGCCCGGCCTTGTTCCGCTGACGCTCGATCCGGCCCAGTTGGAAAAGCTTGCGCCTCTGTCCGGTGTTGCCGTTCCCGCCGAAGTATTTCATGGAAAGACCTCGTTCGTAGAGGCGTTGCTGTTCACCCATCGCGGCATCAGTGGGCCGTCGATCCTGCAAATATCGTCCTACTGGCGCGAGGGCGATACGATCCGGCTGAAACTGGAGCCCGAAGTCGATATGCTGTCGCACCTGAAGGACGCGAAAAAAGCAAACGGACGCCAGTCTGCGCAAACCGCTCTTTCCGAGATATTGCCTAAACGGCTCGCTCAGCATGTTGTCGACAGGGCTGCGATGACAGGCAATCTCGCCGATATGTCCGACAAGGCGCTGGCCAAGCTGGTGGCGGAGGCGCAGGAGTGGCACATCAAGCCTGCCGGCTCCGAGGGCTATCGAACCGCCGAGGTGACGCTTGGCGGCGTCGACACGACACATCTCGATTCCCGCACCATGGCAGCCAAATCCATACCTGGCCTGTTTTTCATCGGCGAGTGCGTGGATGTGACCGGCTGGCTTGGCGGCTACAATTTCCAGTGGGCATGGGCTTGCGGCCATGCCGCGGGCGAGGCTGCCTGACGTCAGCCACGTTAACCCGAAATTGGCGCCCTTTAACATTGTGTTAACAGGCATGGAGTCATGCTGGCCGAATGCCAGCGAAGTCGGCCCATGGTTGCCGTCTTGCACATGATGTCATGCTGGAAGCCTTCGGAAGAAGGCATGGATCGGTTGAGTATTTCGTCAGGAAAACCGCGTATGAACAGATCCGCAAACCGCCGTCCCCGCGCTATTGCCCTTGCTCACGTTGCCAGCGAGACCGCGCAGATAACTCTGCGTCTGACCATGATTACAGCCGGTGCTCTGACTGCTTTCGCCGTGCTTCTTTTCTAGGTTGCGGCCCTTTGACCTTATTGTTTTGGCAATTGCTTTAAAAAACCGCCAGAGCCGCGACGCTTCCGCCATGTCGGCATAGAATTTTTCTTCCTGTCTGATGGCTTCCCGCCGCGTGCGCGGTTGCTGGTTTTCGATGATCGCCAGAGCTGAATAAAACGCGTGCATATCTCAATCCTCCTTGAGTTCGGAGGGCCATGATGCACGCCGTTTTTTGTTTTATCTGCGCAAGATATTGCGCTATGTTTTTCACTGATGAAAAACATCACTTGGGATTCTTACCAGCTTTTTCTTGACGTGTCACGCAGCGGCGGCCTGACAGGGGCTGCGTCGCTGACGGGTCTCAGCCCCGCGACCGTCGGCCGGCGTATGGTTGAACTGGAAGAGCGTATCGGCAAGACACTCTTTCAAAGAAGCCAGACGGGATACACGTTGACGGTGGAGGGCAGGGCATTGTTCGACCGCCTTCAGGCGATGGAGAACGCCGCCAAAGACGTGGAAGGCTGGCAAAAGTCTTCAGCTGGGTCGTCGCTCGTGCGCATCGCTCTCGGAACATGGAACGCATGGCTGTTGACGGCGAACTTCGCTGCGATCTGTACCGAGCGGGACGATTTTCGCATCGATCTTTTTATCGCCGAGCAGAGGGCAGCGCTGGCGCACCGGGAGCACGATATCGGCATCCGTGCGTTCGCGCCGGAGGAACGCAATCTCGCGGCGATCAGGACGGGAGACGTCGCTTATGCGCCTTATCGGCTGCGCAACGCCGCGACCTCGGTCATCGACCGCTGGCTTGCGGTGTCCAGCGAGCAGGCAATCTCGGCTTACCTGCAATGGCCCCATGCGAACCGGTCTGATCGTCTGGTCGTGACCGTGAACCGACCGACCGCCTTGTTGGATCTGGCGTTGTCTGGCGCCGGGGTCGCTATACTCCCCTGTTTCGTTGGGGATACGGATGCGCGGTTGATGCGCGAAGGTGGGGAGATCGAGGAACTGCGGCATTCGCAGTGGATCGTCATGAACAATGACGATCGCCACCGTCGCGATATACGGACGGTGGCGGACCGTATGACCCGTCTGATCAAGGGGCATTCGGATTTGTTTGCCGGGCGCAACAGTCGCCCGGCTTGAGGTTGTGGGCCTTCTCAGGCCGCAGCGCTTCCCTGCGCAACGATGACAGGGATCAGCAGATCGCCCCAGTTTCCTCCGCCGCCATGGTGGCGCGCCGAGCGAACCAGCTCGACGGAGACACCGGCTTCGACCGCTTTCATAACCGACTGATTGAGCCGGTGCAGGTCGTTTGCCAGCATGCGGATCGCTGCCTGCTGGTCCTGGTTCATGGCAGAGGATTGTTCGTCTGCCCGTTCTCTAACTCTCGAAATCGAAGCCATTTTTTCCTCCGTTAAGCTGGCTTTTTCATTCATTCCGCAGCCGGGCGGAACTGGTCATGCTCGGTCGATTCTTTCATGGCGGTGGTCGAAGACGTGCCGCCGGAGATCGCAAGCGATACGGCATCGAAGTAACCGGTGCCGACCTCTCGCTGATGTTTCGTCGCGGTGTAGCCGTTGGCTTCTGCCGCAAATTCCGCTTCCTGAAGCTCGGAATAGGCCGACATCTGCCGATCCTTGTAGCCGCGCGCCAGCTCGAACATGCCGTAGTTCAACTGGTGGAAACCGGCAAGGGTGATGAACTGGAACTTGTAACCCATCGCCCCCAGTTCACGCTGGAACTTGGCAATCGTCGCGTCGTCGAGGTTCTTTTTCCAGTTGAACGACGGCGAGCAGTTGTAGGCGAGCTTCTTGCCCGGATGGACCTTGTGCACGCCTTCTGCGAATTTGCGCGCCTGCTCCAGATCCGGTTTCGATGTCTCGCACCAGATCAGATCGCAATAGGGCGCATAGGCGACCGCACGTGCAATGCAGGGCTCAAGGCCGTTCTTCACCTGGTAAAAGCCCTCGACCGTGCGGCCGGCGTCATAATCCACGAACGGGCGGTCGCGCTCGTCGATATCTGACGTCAAAAGCTTGGCAGCTTCCGCATCCGTGCGAGCGATAACCAGGGTCGGCACGCCCATGACATCTGCGGCAAGACGTGCGGCCGTCAAGTTGCGGATATGCGCCGCCGTCGGGATCAGAACCTTGCCACCCAGATGGCCGCATTTCTTCTCGGATGCAAGCTGGTCCTCGTAGTGAACGCCGGCGGCACCCGCTTCAATGAAAGCCTTCATGATCTCGAACGCATTGAGCGGTCCACCGAAGCCGGCTTCGGCATCTGCAACGATCGGGGCAAACCAGGTGTCGACCGACAATCCCTTGCCTTCTGCCGTCTCGATCTGATCGGCACGCTGCAAGGTGCGATTGATGCGCTTGGCAAGCTCCGGTGCGGCATTGGCCGGGTAAAGCGACTGATCGGGATACATGGCCGACGCGGTGTTGGCGTCCGCGGCAACCTGCCATCCGGAGAGATAGATCGCCTTCAACCCGGCACGAACCATCTGCATGGCCTGATTGCCGGAAAGAGCGCCGAGAGCGTTGACGAAATTTTCCTCATTGATGAGTTGCCACAGGCGGTTCGCACCCATTTCCGCCAGCGAGTGCCTGATGTTGACGGAGCCACGAAGTCGCTCCACATCCGCTGTCGTGTAGCTGCGTTCAATGCCGTCATAACGACCCTGTGGTGCGCCTGGAACAAGTTTGTAAAAATCCGTCATACTTCTCTCTCCCTGTGAATGCCTGTTTGGAAAGGCGCCTTTTGACTCCGTCTAAAGCGCTTTTCTGTGTGACTACATTTACATTCTCGGGATTGGTGACGCCAGAATAAACATAAAAACAGTGACTTGAAAGAGGTTATCCTGTAGTGTGTATGACATGGTGGAGCTGTAAATTTGTAAATATTGTAAAAAATCGAGTTACCTGAAGTTGTAACAGGTTTGTAAAGGTGGGGCGTGTCGGAGAACAAGATTTTCGCGGGACCGCGTGTGCGTCGCGTTCGCAACGGGCTGGGCCTGACCCAGACGGCCATGGCCGAGGCGCTGGCGATCTCGCCTTCCTATCTCAACCTCATTGAGCGTAACCAGCGGCCTTTGACGGTTCAGCTTCTGCTGAAGCTCGCCTCAGTCTACAGGGTCGACCTGGATGATCTTCAGGGTGAAAGCGCGGGATCTGCCGGGCAATTGCGAGAGGTCTTTGCTGACCCGCTTCTGGCGGGGGAGGTGCCGTCGCCGCAAGAACTGGTGGAGGTGGCCGACGCTGCGCCGAATGCCGCAAGCGGCGTTATCAAGTTGTACCGTGCTTACAGGGAGCAGGCCAAACGTCTCTCCGACCTCTCGGAGCTGCTGGCACGCGAGGGGCATGAGACTGCGCTTTCGGCAACCCGTTTGCCGATCGATGAGGTCCGGCATGTTTTTGAAAACAGGCCATACTATTTTCATGTGATCGATGTGGCAGCGGAGGCTTTACACAAGGAGCTTGCGGCCGGTGACGACCTGGCAACAGGCTTGCGGAGCTGGCTGCAGAAAAACCACGGCATCGTCGCTCGAACCCTCCCGGTTCATGCGATGCCCAATCTGCGTCGGCGTTATGATCGCCATTCCATGCGGTTGTTCATTTCAGAACGGCTTTCTCAAGCCGATCAGCTTCGGGAAATGGCAATGGAGGTCTGTCTGCTGGCGCTACGCGAAGCTATCGATGGCGAACTAGAAGGGCTTGGCCTGGCAGGCCAAGAGGCGCGTCGTATCGCCCGCTTCGAGCTGGCACGCTATGCTGCACACGCCTTGATGATGCCTTACGGCGCGTTTCTGGCTGCGGTGCAGAGAGCGAAATACGATCTTGATGTCTTGCGTTCCCGTTTCAACGTGTCCTTTGAACAGGCGGCAAACCGTCTTGTTACGTTGCAACGATCATCGGCTTGCGCCATTCCGTTTTTCCTGATGGAAATCGACAATGCCGGTAACCGCTTCCGTATGGCGGGAGCGCAGGGGTTCCCTCGTGCCCGCTTTGGCGGGCTCTGTCCGAGGCTCAACATTCATGCCGCTTTTGCACAACCAGGTCAGGTCCTCGTGGAAACGGCGCAGATGCCGGATGGTGATTCCTTTTTGACCGTTGCGCGGACGCTGGAAGGGCCGCAGGCGGGCTTTGGCGAACGCATCAGGCGCACGGCACTTCTGCTGGGGTGTGATGCGGGACTGGCGGGCGAAACGGTATATGGCGCGGCGGTTGGGGCTGGGACCGTGGCCATCCCAATCGGGCCTTCCTGTCGTCTGTGCGAAAGGCAGGGCTGTCTTTCGCGCGCCGAAGCGCCTCTGACACGGCCCCTCGGGCTGGATGAGATGGTGACGGGGCTCAGCGTCTTCGACTTCCAGTAGTTTTTTACGCTGATTTTTTTAGTGCCGAACACATTCAGTTGAAAATGCTGTGGTGCACATTTCCCGCTTGCTACCGTCAGTTTTCCTTTCTAGTCTCTCCTCAAAAAAGGGGATAACGCTCCCGCAACGAGGATGCGTAAACAGGAGATATCATGAATTACCGTTCGCTCCGCATGACCTTGGCCATGACCTCCGCGCTTGTTGCAGCGGGCTCTGCTATGGCTCAGGAGAAGGTCGTCCACGTTTATAACTGGTCCGATTACATCGACGAATCGATTCTGACCGATTTCACCAAGGAAACCGGCATCAAGGTCGTTTACGACGTTTTCGACAGCAACGAACTGGTTGAAACCAAGCTGCTGGCCGGAAGCTCCGGTTACGATGTCGTGGTTCCCACAGCGCCGTTCCTGGCCCGTCAGATCACCGCTGGCGTTTTCCAGAAGCTTGATAAGTCGAAGCTGCCGAACCTGAAGAACATGTGGCCGGAAGTGTCTGAGCGTCTGGCGAAGTATGACCCCGGCAACGAGTATGCCGTCAACTACATGTGGGGCACGACCGGCATCGGCTACAACGTCGCCAAGGTCAAGGCTGCTCTTGGCGATGTGCCGGTCGATAGCTGGGATATCCTCTTCAAACCGGAAAACGCAGAGAAGCTGAAATCCTGCGGCATCAACATTCTCGACGCTTCGGATGAAACCTTTGCGATCGCCATGAACTATCTTGGCAAGAACCCGGACAGCAAGGAAACGGCTGATCTGGAAGCCGGTGGCGAGGTCTATATGAAGATCCGCCCCAACGTGAAGACCTTCAATTCCTCCGCCTACATCGATGAACTGGCGAACGGCGATAGCTGCATCACCATCGGCTGGTCGGGCGATATCCTGCAGGCCAAGAGCCGCGCTGAGGAAGCCAAGAACGGCGTGGAAGTGAACTACGTCATTCCGAAGGAAGGGACCTACATGTGGTTCGACAACCTGGCGATCCCGGCGGACGCAAAGAATGTCGATGAAGCACATGCCTTCATCAACTACCTGATGAAGCCGGAAGTCATCGCCAAGGCTTCCAACTATGTGCAGTATGCCAATGGTAACCTTGCCTCTCAGCCACTGATGGATGAATCGGTGTCCAAGAACCCGTCAGTCTATCCTGACGAGGCGACGATGAAGAAGCTCTTCACCATCTCGCCTTACGGACCGAAGGAACAGCGCGTTCTCAACCGCGTCTGGACACAGATAAAAACCGGTAGCTGATCTATCCGCTCGCTGGTTGAGGAATGGCCGGCGGGCGCATTCCTCGACAAATGCCTCAGCCAGCGGACGATTGATCCGCTGGCAGTTTGCCCGCCTTTTTCAGACAAAGAATTTAAGGGTAGGGCGAATGGCGAAAACTTTGGGACCGGTGAAACGGAAATTCAGTCCTTGGAACAGTCCCGATGCGGTTCCGTTTATCCGTTTTGAAAATGTCACCAAGCGCTTCGGTGACTTTGTCGCTGTCAACGATCTGACCCTCGATATTTATGAACGCGAGTTCTTTTCGCTTCTTGGCCCTTCCGGCTGCGGAAAGACGACGCTGATGCGCATGCTGGCCGGTTTCGAGGACCCGACGTCGGGTCGTATCTTGTTGCAGGGAAAAGATATTTCCGGCGTGCCGCCCTACAAGCGCCCGACCAACATGATGTTCCAGTCCTATGCCCTGTTTCCGCATATGAGCGTTGAAAAGAACATTGCATTCGGTCTGGAGCAGGATGGACTGCCCAAAGCGGATATTGCCAACCGCGTCGCGGAAATGCTGCGCCTCGTCAAACTGACCGAGTTTGCCAAACGCAAGCCCAGCCAGCTTTCAGGCGGACAGCGGCAGCGTGTGGCACTGGCGCGTTCGCTCGCCAAGCAGCCTAAGGTTTTGCTTCTGGATGAACCGCTTGGCGCGCTCGACAAGAAGTTGCGCGAAGAAACCCAATTCGAGTTGATGGACTTGCAGCAAACGCTTGGCCTGACCTTCCTGATCGTCACGCACGATCAGGAAGAGGCGATGACCGTGTCCGACCGGATCGCGGTCATGGACAAGGGCATTGTCGTTCAGGTTGCGACACCTGCGGAAATCTATGAGGCGCCAAACAGCCGCTACGTCGCGGACTTCATCGGTGACATCAATATTTTCGACGCGACCGTCGCCTCCAATGATTCCGCCGCTGGAAAACCCGGGGCCGTTACGCTGGATTGCGACGGGCTAAAGGTTACAGTCGAACAGGAATGCTCGGCCGTTCCCGGCAACAAGGTTGCCTTCGCCATTCGTCCAGAAAAGGTCCGTATTTCGCTCGACCAGCCTGCGGACACCTCAGTGAACGCCGCCTATGGCGAAGTCTGGGATATCGGCTATCTCGGCGACTTCTCGATCTTCATTGTCAAACTGGCAGACGGGCGTGTCATTCGTGCGGCCCAGGCCAACGTCTCTCGTCTCGTCGATCGCCCGATCACCTTCGGCGACATGGTCTGGTTGAAATGGACGCCGGATTCCGGTCTGGTTCTGACGCGTTGAGGAGGGGCTGACATGGCAACCACCACTCCAGAAAACCGGCAAAGCCCCTGGCGATGGCTGGTCGTTGCGGTTCCTTATTTCTGGTTGCTGCTTTTTTTTGCAGCGCCCTTCTTCATTATTTTGAAGATATCGCTGTCCGATACCGCGATTGCCATGCCGCCCTACACGCCCGTTTTCGAAGGGTTTTCGAAGCTGGGCGAATTTTTCTCCCAACTGGATTTTGAGAACTACATCTTCCTGACGGAAGATCCGCTCTACGTGGACGCCTATCTCTCCTCGTTGCGGATTGCACTGATTTCCACCTTCCTGCTGTTGCTGATCGGTTATCCGATGGCACTCGCCATGGCGCGGGCGCCTTCAAGTGTGCGACCGACCTTGGTTATGCTCGTCATCCTGCCCTTCTGGACATCGTTTCTGATCCGCGTTTACGCATGGATCGGCATCTTGAAGCCGGAAGGTCTGCTGACAGTTCTCTTTCAATGGATCGGTCTTCTCGGGCCTGACCAGCAGGTCAATATTTTCCGCACAGAGACGGCGATCTTCATCGGCATCGTTTATTCGTACCTGCCATTCATGGTGCTGCCGCTCTATTCGGCACTTGAAAAGCTGGACAACACCCTGCTGGAAGCTGCGGCAGATCTCGGCTGCCCGCCCTGGAAAGCCTTCTGGAAGATCACCTTTCCACTGTCATTGCCGGGCGTGATTGCCGGGTCGATGATCTGCTTCATTCCGATTACCGGCGAGTTCGTCATCCCGGATCTTCTGGGTGGCGCACAGACCCTGATGATTGGCAAGACGCTCTGGACCGAGTTCTTCGGCAATCGCGACTGGCCTCTGGCTTCTGCCGTTGCCGTGTTGTTGCTGCTTTTGCTTGTGGTGCCAATAGCCATCTTCCAGAACCAGCAGAAGAAGGTGGGGTGAAGCCATGAAGCGCGGCAAATTCGATATTACCGTTCTAACGCTCGGTTTCGCGTTCCTCTACATCCCGATCATCATTCTGGTCGTCTACTCGTTCAATGCTTCCAAGCTGGTCACCGTCTGGGGCGGTTTCTCATTGCAATGGTATTCGGCGATGTGGTCGAACCAGGGCTTGATGGATGCTGCTTGGGTGACACTTCGTGTGGGTATTCTCAGCGCCACGATTGGTACGATTCTGGGAACCCTTGCAGCCTTGTCGCTCACCCGGTTTGCGCGCTTTCCGGGGCGTGTGCTGTTTTCAGGAATGATCTATGCGCCGCTGGTCATGCCGGAGGTAATTACCGGCCTGTCGCTGCTGCTGCTGTTTGTTGCCGTCGGTGTCGACCGTGGTTTCTGGACGGTCGTTATCGCTCACACGACCTTTACCATGTGTTACGTGGCAATCGTGGTGCAGTCGCGGCTATTGACCTTCGACCGTAGTCTGGAGGAGGCCGCACTCGATCTGGGTTGCCCGCCGGTCAAGACCTTCTTCCGCATCACCCTGCCACTGATTTTCCCGGCGGTGATCGCCGGCTGGATGCTGGCCTTTACGCTCTCGCTGGATGACCTTGTGATTGCAAGCTTCGCAACCGGTCCCGGCGCAACGACGCTGCCGATCAAGATTTATTCGCAGGTCCGTCTTGGCGTTACACCGGAAATCAACGCGATTTGTACGATCCTTATCGGCCTCGTCACCATTGGAGTGATCGCTGCGTCGGTAGCCTCGAAGCGCACTGAACTGCAGCGTATGAGGGACGAACACGTGGCGGCCAGAAATTGAAAAAAGGCGTCTGGCAATCGAACCTTTCCGCATCGCTTGATTGTTTCGGAACGGGAGATTGTCGCAATACGAGACGCCGTACGGTATCGAAATAGGATTTTTCGTCGGTAATTGATCGATCGCAGTTTTAACTGCTTGTTAAGACGGGTTGGCGGAAAGTAAATCCAACGCAGGGTCGTCCTTCTTGTGGCGACCGGGGCTCATGATTTTCGAATTGCGAGACTATTCCCCTCACTCTCGTTGTAAAAGCACATCTTATACAGGCGGTCGAAAGACCGCCTTTCTTTTTGGTGTCATTGGCCTACTTCAAAAAATGCTACTCGGGGTGGTCCATCGACTTCGAAACTAGCAAGACCGGCACCAGTCCAGCGATAATGATGATGATGGCCGGAATAGCGGCATCCTGTACCTTTGCGCGCGATGCATCCTCGTAAACGAGGGTTGCCAGTGTATTGAAGCCGAAAGGCCGCAGCAAAATGGTCGCGGGCAGTTCTTTCAAGGATTCGATCAGCACCAGCAGCGATGCAGTCAGTGCTGCTGGGCGCATGTTGGGCAAAAGTACGCTGACCAGCGTTTGCAGGCGGTTACGACCGAGCGTTCGCGCCGCCATGTCGATATGCGGCGACAACTTGTGAAAGCCGGCGTCCAGCGTGCCCTCAGCCATCGTCATGAAACGCACTGCATGGGCATAGATGATCGCAAAGGCGGTGCCGGATAGAAGCAGCCCGCTCGAGAAACCGAAATGCGATCGCAAAAAGCCATCGACCTGGTTATCGAACCCGGCCAGCGGGATGAGCACACCAATCGCAAGCACGGTTCCAGGTACGCCATATCCCATGGACCCAAGGCGCGCTGCCACCTTCGACGTGGGCGAACGGTTGACACGCAAGGCATAGGAAAAAACGAAGGCTGCAACAAGCGTAACAAGCGCCGCTGAGACAGAGACCTGGAAACTATGTCCCAGTGCTTTGAGAAGGCGCGGTGCAAGAAACATGTCCAGCCGTTTGACCGCGTAACCGCCCAGCACGCTGACGGGAATGAAAAAGCCGCTCAGTATTGGCAGGACACAGAAGAGTGGCGCTGCCCAACGGCGCCAGCCCTTAAGGCTTTTCAGCGCATGCCGCTGCGCCATGTTCGTGGCTTTTGGCGAGGAGAAACGCTGTTTTTCCCGCGCGTTTCGCTCGATGACGATCAGCGCGCCGACAACCACAAGGATCACGGCGGCAATCTGTGTCGCATTTGCTAGGTTGCCACGGTTGAGCCAGGTTTCGTAAATCGTGAAGGTCAGCGTTTGCACGCCAAGATATTCAACCGCGCCAATATCGTTCAGCGTCTCCATCAAAACCAGCGACAGGCCAATGGCGATGGCGGGACGGGCCATTGGCAACTGCACCGACAAGAAGACGTTAAACGGTTTTGCACCAAGCGTTCGCGCGGCTTCGGCGGCAAAACGTCCCTGCATGGAGAAGGCGGCACGGGCGGAGAGATAGACATAGGGATAGAGGACGGAACTGAGAACAAGAACTGCGCCGCCAAGCGAGCGGACGTCAGGAAACCAGTAGTCGCGAATGCTGTGATAACCGAAAAGGGCGCGAATAGCGCTTTGCACCGGTCCGGTGAAATCCAGAAATTCACCAAAGGCATAGGCTGCCAGATAGGCAGGAATGGCAAGCGGCAGAACCAGCGCGAAGGAAAACACGCGGCGTAACGGAAATTCGAATGTGGTAACAAGCCAGGCGCAGACAATGCCGAAGAAAGCAGTGGCCAGAGCCGTCATCGACAAAAGAAGGAAGGTTCGCAATCCGGCACGTGGCAGCACATTGACCAGAAGATGATGCCAGCCATCGGTACTGCCGGTAAGTGCCAACCAGAAGATCGCCACGATAGGCATGGATGCAATGGCGGCGACAACAACGGTTGTGACGGGCAGCACCGTAAAACGCTTCGCTGCCGGAAGGGAAACCGCCATGGATGTGCCAGCCTGTCGTCTTGCCAAAACTTCGATGAGCCGTAGTGGCTCATCGTCTGGCTAGCTAACGCGCCTCAGCCCTAGTTCGCAAGGACGCGCTGTGACGGAAATGTGATTTCCACCAGCGTTCCTTCGTTTGGGGTGGACGTGATGGAGAAATTGGCGCGGTTGGCGTCGACCATCGCCTTGGTTAAGGGAAGGCCGAGTCCCGTGCCATCGCCGCGAACGCGTTTGCCTGACGAAGCGACCTGACGGAACGGCTTCATGGCCTGATCCAGTTCCGCACGGGTCATGCCGATACCGGTATCCCTGATCCGCAAGGTCACGCTGCCGTTTGCCTCGTAGGCTGTGGAAACGACGATCTGTCCGCCCGACGGCGTGAAGCGAATGGCATTCGACAGAATGTTGAGCACGATCTGTTTGATCGAGCGCAGATCGGCAACAATTTGCGGAACGGACTGCGAAAGAGCAGTTCGGATGATGACACGCTGGTTGTTCGCCTGCGGCTGAACCAGCGATACGGCTTCTGCCACGGTTTCATTCAGCGCAACAGCGACAAAGTCGACGTCCATCTGACCAGCTTCGATCTTAGAAATATCCAGGAGATCGTTGACGATATCGAGAACGTGACGCCCGGAGCGTCCGATGTCGTTCGAATATTCGACATATCGCGGGTGGCCGATCGGACCGAAACGTTCCGTTGCCATCAGGTCGGAAAACCCGATAATTGCATTGAGCGGTGTGCGGATTTCGTGGCTGACACGCGCCAGAAAATCCGTCTTGTGGGCGTTGGCCGTTTCCGCCGCCCGTTTTGCGTTTCGCAATTCCTCTTCCGTCCGCTTCCACTGGGTAATATCGCGGATCACGGCGCAGTAGCCGTGCGAGGATTTAAGGCGTCCGATGGTCATGAACAGCGGCAGGAACCCGCCGGAGGCTTCGCGACCGATCACCTCACGCCCGTCATTCAGCACGCTTGCGACGCCATTGTTGGCAAGCCCGGACAGATAATCGAGCACGGCGCGTTGGCTTTCATGCGCAAACAGCGTCACGAACGGCTTTCCGGCAATCTCGTCATTGTCGTAGTTGAAAAGTGCGCTGGCAGAGCGGTTCAAAGAGCGGATTTCACTCTCGTCACCCAGCAGAACGACACCATCCGTTGCCGTTTCCAGGATTGAATGAAGCTCTTCGACCTCGCCCTGCAGGGCGGAGAGAGATTCGTCTTCCGTTGCCGCTGTGTTTTCGGTCACTGCAATGCTCGCGGCGGCCGGCTCCGCGGCGGGGATAAGAGAAAGCATCAACGCTGTCGTTTCTTCCCAGCGGATCGATTGCAGACGTGCCTTGACCGGGATCACGTCGTTCTCGGCATTCACGATGACCATCCCACCTTCATGGCCGGGCATGCCCTCCAGATCCTGTCGCTGCAACAGCGCGTCCAGTCCGCCGACCTCTTCGAGCTCGCTGGTGGAATCATAGCCTGTAAGGCGCAGGAAATCTGGATTGGCGTGGATCAACCGCTCGCCAGCATGGACAAGCAGTGCAACGGGCATTTGATCCAGCGTTTCCGCAGTGAGTGAATCAGACGAACGTGTGCGCGATGGGCTCACCTGTGCGGCAACATCCGTTGCAGGTGCCACAGCGGCCTCGTCTTCAGAAGCTTCGACATCCGTTGCTGCCGTCGTGACGGCAGGCTGTTCGCCGCGCACGTAATCGGCAAACAGATCCTCTTCTTCGGCCTCGACAGCATCCTCGACCGATGTCTCAGACTGTTCCGTGCTTGTTGCCGCAACACCGGTATCGATTTCAGGTTCGGCGGGTTCGCTCACCGCACTTGCCGCCTCTTCCTCCCTCGCAGGAACGGCCTGTTCCTCGTCAGAATGGTCGGTTGGCGCAAGCGTTCTGCCGATTTCCCGGAAGGCAGCCTGTTCGCTGGCGCTCAACGCCTCCCGAGACCGTGCGCGCCGCTCTTCGAGCTGGACCACCTTGTCGGAATAGCGGCGCCCAGGTGTGAGTGTAATGTCCAGGACCGGGACTTCAAACTCCGGCGGCGTATAATCGCGGCTTGTGTCTTCGATCGGCGTATCGTCCGCCACGTCAGCGGGCGCGTCATCTTCAAACGCCGCTGCGCTGTTTTCCTCGATCACATCGACGGTTGCTTCGCCGACATCGTCTTCCTCGGGCAACGCCAACAATGTTTGGCTTTCCTCATCGGCGGCAATTGTGGACGGCGCAGTCGGTGCCTCGGTCTTTGTTGCGAAAGTCAGGCCGATAGCATGCGGGTCTTCCACTGCATCTGCCAGACGCACAATGCCGAACCCACGGAAACCATCGAATTCGCGTGAGCGGGTGTAGGTAGGCAGGGCCGCAAGATCGATCGGCACGACGAGCGAGGTATTTTCCACCGGCCAGTAGATCGTCTTGCCGGACCAGGTATCGCGGCGACCGAGAAGCTCACGGATTTTGCCATCTGTGTCGAGATTGAAGAGCGCTGCGACGTCAGCGAAGTTCATCCCGTCGACTGCAGCCGCTTTAGCACCAACAGCTTCGGCAAACTCATGCGATATGGAGCTGAAGCGTCCCTCGGCATCGATTTTCCAGACGAAACGTGACGCGCGTGATGTCGGATTGAAGACGAAAGAACTCACCGCGTCAGTCTCGTCTCCGACAACGGCATCGGTGTCCAGTGGTGAAACAGGAGACATCTTTGTCTCAACCGTCTCGATAGGCGCTTCCGTCGTTTCGGTTGCCATTTCGGCAATCTCTACATGCTCAACGGTGTGACGAACTTCGTCTTCGGCCTCTTCGGTCGGCAGTATCAATTCGGCCTGCTCATCCTCCGAATTTGAGATGGCGATCGACGGTGTGTCGTCGCTTTCCGTCGGATCGGCTGAAAACTCGAAGTCCTGAGCCGTATCTGAGACGACTGTATCCTCGTCGACGTCCACGAACTCCTCGACATCATCCACATCCTCGATGTCGGCGACGGCATCGAGGATCGATGCAAAGGATGTCGTTTCAACCGTCGGCGTGGCGACGTCTTCTACCGATGCGACAAGAGACGGAGGAGTGATGGTTTCCAGTGGCTGGTCATCGCCAAAATCGCTGACAGGGTCGAGCCTGCCAAGGGCGGTTTCAACCACGAACAGCAGGTTCAGTTCGGGCGACTGCGTAATCTGCCCGGTCGCGGCGGGCAGATAGCCCTTGCCGGTCGGCACTGGGCGTTTCACCAGTCGTCCCGACTGGCCGGAGGCCATGCTTACAAGCGTTCTCGCGGTGCTTGGTGTGATGCCGAGTGCGGAGAAACCGGTTGATGCCGCGATAATGGCGGATCTGTCATCCAGCACGGCCATATGGATGTCAGGGTCGTCAAAGCCCTCGATCATGCGGCGGGCACACTCGGCCATATCGGGGGGTGTCTGATCGGTAAAGGCAGAAAAAAGAATGGCGCTTTGACCAAGCTCAGCTTCAATGACTTCTACCTTCGCTCGGACGGGCAGGCTCTTGAAACCCGAATTGATTCGAATGGTGACGGGCAGGCTCTCGCCGATCCCCGAAAGTCGGGCCGCAGTCGCTGACAGTTGGCGGAATGTGACGTCCTGCCGTTTTGGTCCCTGCTCGAGAAAGTCGTAGACCATAGGCGTGCCGAACAGTGCTGCTCCGCGTCCGTTTGCCCATAGAACGGTTTCCAGATCCATGGAAAACAGCGCCATTGCCTCACCGCGGCCGAAACCTTCCCGCACACGTTCATGCACTGCGATATCGATAAAGGGATATTGAACGGCGGGCATGTCGAAACCTATTCTGGCACTACCGGACCTCGTGCGGTTTCGTCGCTTCCTCATGAAGCCGAAATCTGAACCCGCACAGGCACCACGTTAACAGAATTTTAAATAACTTCACAGGGCCGCACGGTCCATCGTCTGGCGCATTAATCGCCAAACAGAGTTAACATGAACAGGTGCGCAGAAGGAGACGGAAACTCAGTGCGTCACCATAATTGGAAGGAAAGCTCCACAGAAAATCCCTTGCCTTTCGAAAGCTTTTTCCGCAAAATTTAAACTGGGTCTTGCAAATCGGGAAAACACCTTTTATTGGACCCTCCACGACGGCGCTTCGGCGCGTTGGTGTGCGGTTGTAGCTCAGTTGGTTAGAGCGCAGGTTTGTGGCACCTGAGGTCGGTGGTTCGACCCCACTCAACCGTACCACTCTCCCCTCCCTGAAAGTTCAGTCATGATTATGGACTTCCAAGGAGGGGAGAGAATTTTCTCCCATAGTTTTCCGTATTGTCCATCAGCACGATTTTTTGGCTGCGCTCTCGTGTGCGTTTCGGTCCGGCAAAAACCAGTTGGCTAAAATGAGTTGCGCTGGTATTGTCGCGCCAACGAAACCTAATGAAAGCCTGCTGCATAGCGACAACGCTTGTGCGCGGCGAAATGGACAAGACAGTGATCGACCCCGGAAACGGCCCAAAGCCGTCGGACCAAGGGGCGTCGGTGGTTGACAAAGGGAAGGCGAAGCGTTCCCGTCGCGGCAAGAAGAACAGGCGTCACGGTAAGCCCCGCGACGTTGCTGTGGTGTCGCATGATGTTGTCACTGATGTTCCGGCCGGTTCCCACTATGCATCGGCTCTCGAGTCGAACGAAGAACCGCGCAAGCGCAAGCGTCGCAGGCGTTCACGCGGGAAGGGCACGTCCCAGCAGGCAAGTGCTCCTGCCGCGGCGGCAAAGCAGTCTCCCGATATCGCAATTCAGGCGCCTAACCCGAGTGGTGTTCCCGGCGGCAGCCGCAAATCGCGCAATCGCAAGCGGGTGCACCGCGATCCGCAGGGTCGCCCTCTTGTACCGTCTCACGCGCCCAAGCATGTAGCCAAGCCGAATGGCCGTGGTCACGGTGCGGCCGTTGTGGAGCAGCAGAAGAAGCATGAGGGCGCGGGCCGCCATGCGTCGAAATCGCATGACCATGCTGATGCTGGCGCGGACATGTACGCGGCACTTGATCTTGGCACCAATAACTGCCGCCTTCTGATCGCGCAGCCGACTCGTCCCGGCCAGTTCCGGGTCGTCGATGCATTTTCGCGCATCGTCCGCCTGGGTGAGGGGCTGGTGTCGAGTGGTCGCCTTTCCGACGACGCGATGGATCGTGCTGTGGAAGCGCTGAAAGTCTGCGCGGCGAAACTGTCCGGGCGTCCGATCAGGCGTATGCGACTGATCGCGACGGAAGCCTGCCGTGCTGCCGCCAATGGCGAGGAGTTTCTGGCCCGCGTCACACGCGAGACAGGCCTGAGGCTCGAAATCATCAGCCGCGAAACGGAAGCACGCCTTGCCGTCTCGGGATGTGCATCTCTGGTTGGCCGTGAGGCTCGCTCTGTCGTACTGTTCGATATCGGTGGCGGTTCTTCTGAAATCGCTGTCATCAGGGTCGGTGAGAACCGTTCCAACCGGCTTGCCAATCACATCACCCATTGGACGTCTCTGCCTGTCGGTGTTGTCACCCTGTCTGAACGTCATGGTGGTCGCGATGTGACGCCCGATGTCTTTGCCGCCATGGTGCGCGAAGTTGAGGGGCTGCTGGATGCCTTCCATTGCCCACCGGTTGTTGTGCAGGCCGCCCATGAAGATTTCCATCTGATTGGTACATCCGGCACCGTTACGACACTTGCGGGTGTGCATCTTGATCTTCCACGCTATGACCGCCGCAAGGTCGATGGCCTGTGGCTTTCAGATGCAGAAGTGACGGCCATGCAGGACAAGCTGCTGGCCTGGGATTTTGCCGGTCGTGCTGCCAACGCCTGCATCGGGCCCGACAGGGCGGATCTGGTTCTGGCCGGTTGCGCCATTCTGGAAGCAATTCGCCGCCGTTGGCCCGCACGCCGCATGCGTGTCGCCGACCGCGGCTTGCGCGAGGGCCTGCTGACGGACATGATGGCAGATGACGGGGCGTGGCGGCGCAACCGTATACGGCGCATGCAGACGGCGCGGCAAGAACGGACAGAAGGTTTGACATGAGCAAGGCGCCGACAAGCAACAACCGTACCGGACGAAAGATTGGCCAGAAGGTCAAGAAGACCAAGCTCAAAGCGTCTTCTCGTCGCTGGCTCGAACGTCATATCAACGATCCCTATGTGCAGCGCGCCAAGCTCGAAGGCTACCGCGCCCGCGCGGCTTTCAAGCTGCTCGAGATCAATGATAAGCACCAGATCCTGAAGGATGCACGCCGCATCATCGACCTTGGTGCAGCACCTGGAAGCTGGTCGCAGATTGCCGCCAAGGTAACGGATTCCACCGAGGATGACATCCGCGTCGCCGCAATCGACTTCCTCGAACTCGATCCTATCCCGGGCGTGAAGATCCTGCAGCTAGACTTCCTGGACCCGTCTGCACCTGAAAAATTGATGGAAGCCGTTGGTGGCACGCCTGATCTGGTTCTGTCCGACATGGCGGCGCCGACGACCGGCCATCAGAAAACGGACCACATCCGCACCATGCACCTGTGCGAAGTCGCGGCCGACTTCGCTATCCAGGTGCTTGCGGAGGGTGGCCATTTCCTCGCCAAGACCTTCCAGGGCGGCACGGAAAAGACGCTGCTCGACATGCTGAAGAAAAACTTCAAGCAGGTCCTGCATATCAAGCCTGCGTCTTCACGCTCCGAATCCGTCGAGATGTTCCTGCTGGCCAAGCACTTTAAAGGCCGCAAAGCGGAGCCGCAGAGCCGGGATGATGAAGATGAAACCGTCGCCGGCGAATAAGCTATACTAAAGACAGAAAAAGGGATCGGTTCGGCTGATCCCTTTTTTTGCACGGGCCGGGCGTGTCTTGACCGCGTCGCCTGATACAGTCTTTTTATATTACTCTGCCGGTTGCGAGACCTTGCCACGATGGCCTGAAACCGCCGCTCCCGCATTGCCATCCATGCGAATGATCGGGAAGATCGCGAAGAGTGAAACGGCAGCGACGATTGCAAAGGCAATGTGGAAATCGGCAAGCTGCAGGTGCGAACCCGAGATCATTGCGCTCACCTCCAGGATCGATGCGGCGAAGGCGACACCCAGGGCAAGGCTGATTTGCTGCAACACCGATGCCATCGAAGTTGCCTGGCTGGCCTGACTGTCCTCGATGTCCGAATAGCTGAGCGCATTCGAACCTGTGAAGAAGAACGAGCGCGCAAAACCTGCGGTCACGAGGAAGATCATGATCAGCGGGTAGGGCGTTTCGGGGGTGAAGAAGCTGTTGGCGAGCGTCGTAAAGGCTCCAACAATACCCGCGCCGATCAGCGTCGTCCGGAAGCCGGTCGTCGCAAATACACGCTTGGCAATGAATTTCGTGGTGATCGCGCCGATCGCCCCGGCAAAGGTGATCATGCCGGATTGGAACGGGTTAAGCCCGAAACCGATCTGCAACATCAGCGGCATAAGGAAGGGGATGGCACCCGTCGAAATGCGGAAAATCGTGCCACCCACCGAGGCTGCGCGGAATGTCGCATTCTGGAAAATACGGAAATCCAGAATGGGTGCGGGATGGTTGGCCGCGTGCCGCAGATAGAGAATGCCGCTGATGAAACCGATGATCGTTGAAGCAATGCCGATGGCTGGCGGAAGTGCGGGAAGGCTGACCACGGAAACGCCGAACACCACGCCCGAGGCTGCAACGCCGGACAGGATGAAGCCTTTGCCGTCCATTGGCGGCGGGTTGGTTGTCTCTATTTCCGGTAGAAAGATTGTCGACAGCCAGATCCCGATAATGCCGATCGGTACATTGATCAGGAAAATCCAGTGCCAGGAGAAATAGGTGGTGATGAAACCGCCGATCGGTGGGCCGGTCAGGGGCCCGACCAGGCCGGGGATCGTCAAAAGCGCCATGGCAGAGACAAGCTCGCTGCGCTTTGTCGTTCGCAGGAGAACGAGACGACCGACCGGCGTCATCATTGCACCGCCCATCCCCTGCAGGAAACGGGAAACAACAAACTCGAAGACAGAAGAAGACACCGCGCAGCAGATCGATCCGACGACGAAAACACCGATGGCGATGCGGAAGATTTTCTTGGCGCCATATTTGTCCGCCATCCAGCCGCTGATCGGGATGAAGATCGCCAACGCCACCATATAGGCGGTCAATGCAAGCTTCAGCGTGATCGGGCCGACATTGAGGTCGGCGGCAATCGCGGGCAGCGATGTTGCGATGACGGTGGAGTCCATCTGCTCCATGAAAAGAGCGACAGCAAGGATCAATGGGATAATGCGGTTCATAGGCTGCCTGCGGCGTTGCGCTGCGACAAGGATGCTGGCCTCCTCCTACGCCTGATAAGCGGGCTTGCCAACTGGATATTTGTTAATTTTAGTCCATGTCATCAAACCTGCGTGAGACCCCGTTTCCTTGTAATTTTCTTGGCTTATTGTTCGCGGGCACGAATTTGGGCCCTCAACGATATCGGAGAAAGATCATGACGCAGTTTTTGCATATGAGCAGGCGCGGCCTTATGGGAGCGGTCGGCGCCGGCGCTCTCGGTACGCCTTTCTTGATGACGCGGGCAGTCGCTCAGACGGCACAGCCGCAAACCTCCATGGAGATCGATCACGCCATGCCTCCGGAAACGAATCGCTTCAAGCTCGGCCAGTTCGAAATTTTGGTCGTGAAGGACGGCGCACGTGCCGCCCCCAACCCGGGAGAAACCTTCGGCACCAATCAATCTGCCGAAACGGTCGGCGCATTGCTGGAACAGAATTTTCTGCCGACGGATCAGTTCGTCAACTCGTTCTCTCCCGTTCTGGTGAATACGGGATCTGAACTCGTCCTGTTCGATACCGGCTTTGGTGAAGCTGGACGCGGTTCTGGTAACGGCCGTCTGATCGAAGGCATGGCTGCGGCCGGTTACACGCCGGAAGATGTGACGGTGGTTGTGCTCACCCACATGCATGGCGATCACATCGGCGGCCTGATGGAAAAAGGGGCTCCGGCGTTTCCAAAGGCACGCTATGTGTTCGGGCAGGCGGAATATGATTTCTGGACAGATGAAAAGCGTGTTGGCACGCCTGCTGAGGGTGGCCACAAAGGCGTTCTGGCCAACGTCAAGCCGTTGGCGGAGAAGGCAACCTTTATCGGTGACGCCGCAACTGTGGTGTCTGGCATTACCAGTGTAGCTGCTTTCGGCCATTCTCCCGGACATCTGATTTTCCAGGTCGAGTCGGATGGCAAGCAACTGGTCCTGACGGCCGATACCGCGAACCATTTCGTGCTGTCGCTGCAGCGCCCGGAATGGGAAGTGAAATTCGACATGGACAAGGCGGCGGCGGCTGCGTCGCGCAAGAAGGTATTCGACATGATCGCGACAGATCGTCTTCCCTTCCTCGGCTACCACATGCCGTTCCCGGCAGTTGGCTATGCGGAAAAGCAGGAGACCGGCTACCGGTTCGTGCCGAAATCCTACCAGTTTGACATCTGATCGTGCTGCAATGCAGCAACAGCGAAAACCCGGAATCGCTTTCCGGGTTTTTTCTATTCCCTTCCTGTCATGAACGTGTTACCAGCCCTCGCCAACTTCCACGCAATCCTTGCAGGACCGCCGGGGTGAACTAATCGTTCCGGACCGGCCATGCATTTTCAGTCTGAAGGAATTTGGCCATGGCACGCATCATTCAAACACCCACTGGTTTGGACGCTCTCACATTTGACGATGTGTTGCTGCAACCCGGACATTCGGAGGTCATGCCTGGCCAGACGAATATTTCCACCCGTATTGCCCGTGATATCGACCTGAACCTCCCGATCCTTTCGTCCGCTATGGACACAGTGACCGAAGGTCGTCTTGCCATTGCGATGGCACAGGCCGGCGGTATTGGTGTTATCCACCGCAACCTGACGCCAATCGAGCAGGCCGAGGAAGTTCGCCAGGTCAAGAAGTTTGAAAGCGGCATGGTCGTCAACCCGGTGACAATCGGACCGGATGCAACGCTGGCGGAAGCCCAGGCTCTGATGAAGGCCCACGGTATCTCCGGTATCCCGGTGGTCGAAAACGGTGGCGCCGGCGGTCACAAGAACGGTCGTCTCGTTGGTATCCTCACCAACCGCGATGTGCGTTTTGCGTCTGATCCGCAGCAGAAGATCTACGAATTGATGACCCGCGAAAATCTGGTCACGGTCAAGGAAAGCAGCGTTGACCAGCAGGAAGCGCGGCGTCTGCTGCACAAGCATCGCATTGAAAAGCTGCTTGTTGTCGATGCGAAGGGCAACTGCGTTGGCCTCATCACCGTCAAGGACATCGAGAAGTCGCAGCTTAACCCGAATGCCACGAAAGATGCGCAGGGCCGTCTGCGTGCCGCTGCCGCAATCAGCGTTGGTGCTGACGCCATCGAGCGTGCCGAGCGTCTGATCGACGCCGGCGTTGACCTTCTGGTGGTCGATACGGCACATGGCCATTCGCAGCGCGTTCTCGACGCCGTTGCCCATGTAAAGAAAATGTCGAACTCGGTTCGCATCATTGCCGGTAACGTCGCGACGGCTGACGGTACCAAGGCGCTGATTGATGCGGGTGCGGATGGCGTGAAGGTCGGTATCGGCCCGGGTTCTATCTGCACGACACGTATCGTTGCCGGTGTCGGCGTTCCGCAGCTTGCCGCGATTATGGCATCGGTTGAAGTTGCCAATGCTGCCGATATCCCTGTCATTGCCGATGGCGGCATCAAGTTCTCCGGCGACCTTGCCAAGGCAATTGCCGCAGGCGCATCCGCCGTGATGATCGGCTCGCTTCTCGCCGGCACGGATGAGAGCCCCGGTGAGGTCTTCCTCTATCAGGGTCGCTCCTTCAAGGCTTACCGCGGCATGGGTTCCGTTGGTGCCATGGCGCGTGGTTCGGCAGACCGTTACTTCCAGGCGGAAGTCCGCGACACGCTGAAGCTTGTGCCTGAAGGCATCGAAGGTCAGGTTCCGTATAAAGGTCCGGTCTCCGGCGTTCTGCACCAGCTTGCAGGCGGCCTGAAGGCTGCAATGGGTTATGTCGGTGGTGGTACGATCAAGGAATTCCAGGAACGCGCTACCTTCGTGCGCATTTCCAGCGCTGGCCTGCGCGAAAGCCACGCGCACGACGTGACGATCACCCGCGAAAGCCCGAACTATCCCGGTTCGGTTTGATCTTTCGAAGCGAATCCGTAAAAAGGTTCCTGAGTATTTGGCGCTCTCCGATCCGTGCCGGGTCGGAGAGCGTTTTCGTCATTGAAGGAGAAAGCATGTCACCGACGACCGCAATGTTCTGGCCGATGATTGCCCATGTCTTTCTCGTTTTCGCGCTCTATGCGCTGCTTCTTGTTCGGCGTCAGAAATACACCTTCGTCGATCGCGACGCTGTCATGCGTTACAAGGACAGCGGCGAAGAAGCGCGCGAAAGCCGCCTGGTAAACCGGAACATCGCCAATCAGTTCGAACTTCCGGTGCTGTTTCACATCGCCTGCCTGCTGCTTTACATCACCGACGCGGACAATATCGTCACGGTCGTGCTGGCATGGATTTTTGTGCTCACGCGTTATGGCCATTCCTTTGTTCATGTGACCAGCAACAGCCTGCGCTACCGGGCCCCGCTTTTTGGACTGGGGTTTGCCGTTCTGGTCGCTCTCTGGGGCTGGCTAGCTGTCTGGCTGGCGCTGGAATAAAACAGCTGCGCCTTGTTGCCTCATAAGTGAGACAGTCGGTCGGCTAAAATGCCTCGATTTGCTCTAGGTCAATTCCATGACGTGCTTTCCTCGTTAATCTCTCTATCGTGAGTTGAGATTTAGGGAGTATGTCATGGCAAGAACAATGAAGGCGGCTGTTGTCCGCGCATTTGGAAAACCGCTGACGATCGAGGAAGTGCCGATTCCTGATCCCGGTCCGGGCGAAATTCTCATCAACTACAAGGCAACGGGTATTTGCCACACGGACCTTCATGCCGCGACAGGTGATTGGCCGGTCAAGCCGAACCCGCCTTTCATCCCCGGTCATGAGGGTGTTGGTTACGTTGCCAAGATCGGCGCTGGCGTTACCGGCATCAAGGAAGGTGATCGGGCCGGAACACCATGGCTTTATACGGCCTGCGGTTGCTGCATTCCTTGCCGAACGGGATGGGAGACCCTTTGCCCGAGCCAGAAAAATGCCGGTTACTCGGTAAATGGCAGCTTCGCCGAATATGGTCTCGCCGATCCGAAGTTCGTCGGGCGCCTGCCGGATAATCTCGAATTTGGTCCCGCCGCTCCCGTTCTTTGTGCAGGCGTCACCGTCTACAAGGGCCTGAAGGAAACCGAGGTGAGACCCGGCGAATGGGTTGTGATCTCCGGCATCGGTGGCCTCGGCCACATGGCCGTGCAATATGCCAAGGCCATGGGCATGAATGTTGTCGCAGCCGACATTTTCGACGACAAGCTGGAGCTTGCGAAAAAGCTGGGCGCCGATGTCACCGTCAATGGGCGCGCGCCGGATGCGGTCGAGCAGGTACAGAAGGCCGTCGGTGGCGTACATGGCGCCTTGGTCACGGCGGTCTCTCCCAAGGCCATGGAGCAGGCGTACGGCTTCCTTCGTTCCAAGGGTACGATGGCACTGGTCGGCTTGCCGCCGGGCTTCATTTCCATTCCGGTTTTCGACACGGTGCTGAAACGCATTACTGTGCGTGGTTCCATCGTTGGTACGCGGCAGGATCTGGAGGAAGCACTGACCTTTGCGGGTGAGGGCAAGGTCGCAGCCCACTTCTCCTGGGACAAGCTCGATAACATCAACGATATCTTCCACCGAATGGAAGAAGGCAAGATCGAAGGCCGCATCGTGGTTGACCTCGCCGCCTGATGCACTGCGACCAAGGGTGGTGGGACTTCACGCAAACGTGTGCCGCCGCCACTATTTGACATCATCGCGGACGATGTGATCTGCGTTATCCTCCCTCATCATGAGTTGAGGGAGGATACGGCGATGGATAAGCCGAAAATCACGCAGGCAATGATCGATGCTTACGATGAATATACGCATCTCAGCCTTGATCGCCGTAAGTTCATGGAAAAGCTGAGTTTGCTTGCCGGTTCAGGAGCGGCTGCCGCAACGATTGCGCCGCTTCTTGCGGCCAATAGTGCAAAGGCTGCGGTTGTCGCGGCTGATGACGAGCGTATTGTTGCGGAAGACGTGGCCTATCCGGGTGCGTCCGGTGAGATGAAGGGTTATCTCGTCACGCCGAAATCAGCATCCGGTCCATTGGGATCGGTGATTGTCATCCACGAAAACCGGGGTCTGAACGATCATATCCGCGATGTTGCACGTCGAGCTGCCCTGGATGGCTTTCGGGCACTCGCCGTTGACTTCCTGTCGCCACAGGGCGGAACGCCCGCCGATGAGGAAAAGGCGCGCCAGATGTTCAGCGGCCTCGACATGGATGCGACTGTGGCCAATGCCGAAGCAAGCCGTGTATGGCTCGCGGCGCGGCAAGGTGCAAACGGCAAGGTTGGCGCGGTTGGTTTCTGCTGGGGCGGCGGGCTCGTCAATCGCTTTGCCACCAAATCGGAAGGGCTGAATGCCGGCGTTGCCTATTACGGTCAGCAGGCACCGGCAGCCGATGTTCCGGCGATCAAGACGCCGTTGCTGCTGCACTACGCTGGCCTGGATGAACGGATCAACGCCGGAATAGACGCTTACAAAAAGGCGCTGGAGGAAAACGGCAAGACGTTCGAGATATTCATTTATGACGGCGTCAATCACGCCTTCAACAATGATACCTCTTCAGCCCGTTACGACAAGGCGGCAGCAGATCTTGCCTGGAGCCGGACGACGGAATTCTTCAAAAAATATCTCGCCTGAGCCGAGACGCCCTCAACAAAAAAGCCGGGGCGTGTGCTCCGGCTTTTTTATTCGTGAGAGGTTCTACCAGCCAGGCAACATATGCCCCGCCCTCAGACGGGGTAGCTTCGGGTAGGTCTTGACGTCGCTGTCCATTTCGTCGGCCACGCTTGCGGGTGAAATATTGTCGAGGCAGGCGGTGATGTGGTCGGTAATGGCATTGACGAGCGACGGCGACAGACCGGGGCGCTTCATCAGGCCAATCTGCACTGGAGGCAAAGGCGGGAAGCCATCTGCGGAGGTCAGTACCTTCATGCCGGTGCGTAGAGCCGATTCCGGCAGGACGGAAACCGCCATGCCTGCAAGAACGGCGGCTGCAACGACCGTGGACGACCAGCTTGTGAAGAGGATTTGATAGTCGCGGCCATCGGCGTCAAGCGCGGAGCAGGCGAGCTGCCTCCAATGACAATCGCGGCGACCAACAGCAAGTGGCACCGGTGCGTCGTCCTTGAGCGGATGGTTGGCGGAGGCGACCCAACAGAGAGGCTCCGTGCGCACGACATCGGAAGAGCGGGCGCGGGGATTATGAGTGACCAGTGCGATATCCAGTTCGCCGCGCGCCATTTTCTCGCCGAGACTGACGGAAGGCTCACAGACGATGTAAAGTTCGACATTCGGATGGGTTTTTGCAAAACGGCCGATGATTTCGGGCATATAACGATCGGCATAGTCGTCCGGTGTGCCGATCCGAAGCGTACCTTCCAGTCGATTGTCATCGAAGGCTGCAATCGCCTCGTTGTTCAGACGGATGATGCGACGGGCATAATTCATCAGCTTCTCGCCTTCCGCCGTCAGGCGGTTACCACGCCCGTCCTTGGCGAAAAGCTGTTTGCCGATCCGCTCCTCAAGTCGTCGCATCTGCATGGAAACGGCCGATTGCGTCTTGAAAACGCGATCCGCTGCTTTCGTGAAACTTCCGGTATCGACGATGGCGATGAAAGTGTGAAGCTGATCTATGTCGAGGGGTGCGGACATGGATATTGATCCATAAGAGCTATTGATACCTTACATTAGAAACATTCGTTGGACTGATCAATAGTCTTGCGACATTTTGACGCCAGCAAATCAACTCAACCCCGAGGCAAGCATTCAGCTTCGCCTCTCAGCAAAGGCAGCTTTCCGCGCGTGGTGCGCCGGAGGCGGTGCCGCATCGTGCCGTTACGAAAGGATAAGTGTTATGCGCACGGCAGAACGGAGAATGGAACTGGAACTCGCAACCACCAGGCAGAGCGAAACGTGGGTTCGCGTCGCCGTGCGTGCGGCCTCGTCTGTGAAAACGTTTCTGCGGCGTATTGGCAATCGTATCGCGGCCAATGAATTGACGGAACTCGATGATCGTCTGCTCGCCGATGTCGGAATTGCCCGGTCGGATGTCATGAGGGCACTCGATAGCGGCCTGCTCGAGGACCCGACCGAACATCTGACCCGCGCGGCGAGATTACGCGCTTTATCGAGGTTCGAGATCCGTCGTCCGGACTAAGGCGTCAGATCGAAGAGCGTACGCGCCTTCGCTTGACCGATGTTCACACTGATCTGGGTTGCGGCAAACGACGTTGTGCCCCCGCCCAGTATGATTTTCCCCGCAGGGTGATTTGCCAATAGCCCTGCCTTTGCCCGGTGTACGGCCAGCCCGGCCGCACCGGGCTTTTTTGTTTTCAGTCGGCGCGGCCTAACACCGCGCCGCCCTCATCAATACTGGTACTCGTCGAAAATCGGCAGGACTGAACCGTTCCAGCGGCCGTTGTAGAGCGACAGCAGGTCTTCAGCGAGCGTGGTTTTCTTGGCAAGAACCTCGTCGAGCGATGACAGGAAAACGCTTTCGTCCTGTCCGTCACCGTTCAGACGATTGCGATTTTTCAGGCCGCGGCGAGAAATATCGACGACCTCGCGGGCAACGTCGAGGAGCGATTTTCCAGCGATCCCGGCATTCAGACCTTCGACCGGTACGGCATCGCGCAGTGCGAGAACATCGTCGTAAGACCAGTCCGCTGTCAGAGCGTCTGCTGCCGAAAGAGCCTCGCGATCATAAAGAAGGCCAACCCAGAAAGCGGGCAGGGCGCAAATGCGGCGCCATGGCCCGCCATCGGCACCACGCATCTCCAGGAAACGCTTCAAACGTACGTCCGGGAAGAGCGTCGACAGATGGTTGGTCCAGTCACCCATGGTTGGTTGCCATTCGGCAACCTCGCCCTTCAATGCGCCGTTCATGAACTGGCGGAAGGTCACATGCGTGCAATCGTGATATTTGCCGTCGCGCACGATGAAGTACATCGGCACATCCAGCGCCCACTCCACGTAATCCTTGAAACCAAAGTCCGGCTTGAAGGTGAAGGGTAGAACGCCGGAACGCTGGTTGTCGGTGTCGCGCCAGATATCGCCGCGCCAGGAGAGCAGACCATTCGGTTTGCCTTCTGTAAACGGTGAGGAAGCAAACAGTGCGGTTGCCAAAGATTGCAGCTTCATCGAAACCCGCATCTTCTGGCGCATGTCCTCTTCCGAGGAGAAGTCGAGGTTCACCTGAATGGTGCAGGTGCGGTACATCATGTCGAGACCCTTGGTCCCGACTTTCGGCATATAGCGCGTCATGATCGCGTAGCGCGATTTCGGCATGCGTGGTGTGTCTTCAAAGCTCCACAGAGGGCTGCCGCCAACGCCAAGGAAACGGATACCCATGGGTTCGGCGACCTCGCGCAGGGTCGCCAGATGCTGGTTCGATTCCTTGCAGGTCTGATGCAGGTTCTCAAGCGGTGCGCCCGAAAGTTCGAACTGACCACCGGGCTCGATGGAGATCGCGCCCATGCCATGCTGTTCGCCAAGGCCGATGATGTTTTCACCGTCCATGATCGGTTCCCAGCCGAGCTTCTCCTGCATGCCCTTCAAGAGGGCCGAAATGCTGGCATCGCCGAAATAGGGAACCGGCGTATTGTCCTTTCGGAAGAACGCGAACTTTTCATGTTCGGTGCCAATGCGGAAGTCCGCTTCAGGTCTGCAGCCACCGGCCAGATAGTCAGTAAGCTCCTTGACGGAGGAGAGGGGTGTCTGGTCGGTCGTATCGCGTGCCATGGCTTACCTTGTTATGCGGTCTCTGTTGCGGCGAGGCATATGATTGGCAGATAGGGCCGGATACTACGCCGAGGCAAATGAATTTCTTTTAAAGATGGATGAAGCGCAAAATTCGCGCCCCGATGTCGGTTACTTCCAGTCGCCGATTGCCGCCTGGATAACGGCAAGAGCGGCGACTGCGGCCGTATCGGCCCTGAGGATTCGGGGCCCAAGCGGAATGGGCGTAATGAAACTCCTGGCGCGCAAAAGCTCTCGTTCCTCTTCCGAAAAACCGCCTTCCGGGCCAACCAGTAGTGCAAGCTTCTTCTCGGTGATGCCGCGAAGAATGGGAAGAGGGTTTTGACCGGCGTCGCCCTCATCGCAATAGATAATCCGCCGATCCTGACGCCATGTATCGAGCAAATCCTTGAGCTTCACGGGCTCAGCCACTTCGGCGATGGAGAGGATGCCGCATTGCTCGGCCGCCTCGATGGCGTTGGCACGGAGTTTTTCGGTGTTGTGGATTTTGCCCTGAACATGCTGCGTCATGACGGGCTGTAGCTGTCCCGCGCCCATTTCCACCGCTTTCTGCACGAGGTAGTCCATCCGTCCGACTTTCAGCGGCGCGAACAGATAGTGCAGATCGGAAGGAGAGGGTTGCGGCCTTGTTTGCTCAGATGGTGTCAGAATGATTTTCTTGCGGCTGGGGAAAGAAACGGTGGCCTTCCATTCGCCATCGCGCCCGTTGAACAGCAGGATTTCGGAACCATCGCTCATTCGCAGCACATTGGCGAGGTAGTTGAACTGTTCAGCATTCGCCTCGCACACCGCTTCAGCGTGTAACGGGACGTCGATAAACAGGCGTTGCATCCGGAAATTTGCGCGCATGAGGGGTCTTCGGTTCTCTCAAATAAACAGGGTATACATAATCCAATACAGCAGGGCTGCAAGCAATGCGCTGGACGGAACCGTAATCAGCCAGGCCGCAATGATCGTCATGAAGTGCGAGCGCCTGACCAGATAACGGCGACGCACCTCTGACGGATTATCCTGAAATTTGTTGAATTTTCCGCCTGTGGCGATCGCGGAGTGAATGACTTCCTGTCGTCGCCTTGACGTGCGCGTGTACCATTCGCGGAAAAACCCGACGCCGAAAACAGCACCAATTGCCGTGTGCGTGGTGCTGACCGGGAGGCCGAAACGGGACGCTACAAGCACTGTCAGGGCCGTTGCCACAGAAACGCAGAATGCCCGCATGGGATTAAGCTTGGTAATCTGCTCGCCAACGAGGCGGATGAGGCGCGGACCGTAGAGAAGGATACCGCACGAAAGCCCGAATGCGCCGATCAGCATCACCCACAACGGCGCTCGCGCCGAGGTGCTGACGGCCTCGTCATGCACAGCGCGTACGATTGCCACCACCGGGCCGATGGAGTTGGAAATGTCGTTGGCACCATGGGCGAAGGACATCAACCCAGCGGCCAGAATGAGTGGCCACTGGAAAAGCGTCCTCAACGACTGGTTACGATTTTCCAGCCCTTCCGACTGCTTGCGAATGACGGGAACGCATATGCGCCAGGCAACGACGCCGGCGATTAGTCCCAGCCCACTCGCAGAGCCAAGCGATATATGGAAAATCTGCCGCAGACCGACCCATATCAGGTAGGCCGTAAAAACGCCTGTCATCATGCCGATCAGAACGGGAACCCAACGCCGTGCAGCGTCAATCTTTTCCTCGCGATAGATGATGAATTCCTTGATGAATGCGAGGATGGCGATGGCAATGGCGGCTGAGATGAACGGCGCAAACATCCATGCAAAGGCGATGCGGCTTAATGAAAGCCAATCGACTGCACTGACGCCATAAGCCGCCACGCCGGCTCCGGCGACACCGCCGACGACCGTGTGCGTGGTGGAGATCGGCGCCTTTGTCCAAGTCGAGACGTTGACGAGAAGGCCTGCTGCGAGAAGGGCCGACAGCATTGCCCAGGAGAAAGCCGTCCGGTCTGGAATGGTGTCGATGTTGATGATGCCACTGGAAATTGTCTCCACGACATTGCCGCCAGTGATCAGCGCGCCGGCAATTTCGCAAATGGCGGCGATAACGAGGGCAATTCCAAGAGGCATCGCCTTGGCGCCAACGGCAGGACCGACATTGTTCGTCACGTCGTTCGCGCCGATGTTGATCGCCATATAGGCGCCAACCATCACGCCGGCGATGATGATAAAGGCGTTGGGATCACCGGTGACGAAGGTGCTGGCGAAAAACGCCGCCAGGACAACAAACATGAAGCCCGCACCAACGCCGGCCATTTGCCGGGTCACGTGCAGGGTCGCCTCTTCGACGCGAGTGATCTTGTCGAGATCCTTGTCGAGAGTCGGTTTCATGTTCGATGGCGGTTTTGTTGCCATTCAGACCTCGGTTGCCAGAATTCCTTTTCGTCCGGCAGTTTTGCGGGCTGAAGGTAAGATACAGGAGGATTGTTCCATCTCTTAGGGCCTTGGGAAAAGAAAGGCCAGAGAGACAGCTTCGTGAAGGTTGGCAGTTTTCAGGTGATGAGGCTATTTCGATTGCGTCATCTGTTGGCCGAAAGTCTGCATCAATGCTTTCAGCTCCGGCTCGTTGACGCGCAACGCAGCTTCCTCAGGCGTGACCCACTCCAGGGTGCGACTGCCTTTCTCACGGAAATCGTCTGCAAGTTCGGCCACTTCGAGCAGATGCACCTGAACGCGGCACTGCACGTTCACGCCGCTATTGAGCTTTTTCCGATACTCATAGAACCCGAATGGCGACTTTTTGGCCTTGCCGCGAACGCCAGCTTCTTCGAAGGCTTCCTGTTCGGCGACAGCGTGCGCTTTTTTTCCACCCATGGGCCAACCCTTGGGAATGACCCAGCGTCCGGTATCACGGCTTGTCAGCAGGAGAACGTCCGGTGTGGCGCGCTTGTCAGAGAAACGATAGCAAAGCGCAGCATATTGCTGCCGCGGTGGTCTGCGGAGCATCAAGCTGACTTCTGTTGCCAATCGATCCAATATGTTCAACCCTTGAGAACCTCTCTCTATTAACGTGCGTAAATACTAATATAAGGTGTTTGCGGCCAGGTCCAATGGTGTCCCTGATCGCAATACACGCCTGATTCGATATTGTCTTATTGCTTTTAGGCACCGTCAATATAGACGGGCTTTATACATGCGCTGAAATTAGCGCTGCCTAGCGATTGTGCAAACCCCAGTGTTGCAGTCCGTCGATCACACCATCAGCTTCGGCTTTTCCGGAGAGAAAGACGCTGTCCATCGTCGGTGCGAGTGCACGCAGTTCCGGAAGGGCATTGTCGACCACAATGCCTCGCACACCGCTCAATTCGAACATGGCGCGGTCATTGCCGGTATCGCCGGCGACAGCCGTTTCGCTCAGGTCGATGCCGAGCCGATGGCAGAGCCAGCTTATGGCGGCGCCCTTGTCTGCTGCTCTCGGCAGGATATCGAGGTCGCGACTGCTGGAATAGACGACCCGGGCGTCAACGCCTGCTCGTGCCAGTGCGGTTTCGACGTCACGAAGTGCCTGTTCATCTGCATCGTGTAAAAACCAGCTCGATTTCAGGCCGTGCTGGTACCGGTCGGGCTGCATGGTCACGCCGGATATCCGGGTCATGACGCTTTCTATCGCGTTCGCATCGAAGCCGCTGCCAAGCGATTTGGTATAAGCCGTCTCCAGATCCGCTTGGTCGCGGGTGTGTAACATGGTGCCCACCCCGCCAAGGATGTAGTCGGGGCGGGGCAACGGCACGTCTTCAATCAAGGCCAGTTGATCATCGATCAACCTGCCGCTGTTGAAAACCAGGAGCGGTCGCGTTTCGTCCGGCAGCGAATACCAGAAATCGCGGAAACGCCGTGTCGCGTCATTGTTGCCAACGACGGTTCCGTCGAGATCGGTGGAAAAAAGGCGCAGCGGTCTCAATCGCCGTCGTTCCATGGTTCGGCCCAGTCGGATTCTTCCAGCACGGGCATCATTGTCCTGCCTTCGACCAGTGCCAGCAACTGCTGGGCAATACCAGTCCAGGTGAACAGACTGCGAGCCTTGTGCGCGCCCATACGGGAAAGCCTGCCATAAAGCCGCTCATGCTTGAATGGCTTCATCATGGTAATGCCGAGATCTTCCTTGTCGAAAGGATCGGCAAACAGTGCGTGACGACCATAGCTGATGGCGCGGAAAAGGCCGCCATGGATGGTCACGACAGTTGGTGTGCCGCTGGCCATGGCTTCGATCGCCGTCATGCCGAACGGTTCGTAGCGGCTCGAGAGCACGAACAAATCCGCTGCGCGGTACATGTCCGGCAGGTCTTCGTCCGATACGTAACCGGAGAAGGCGACCCTGTCTTCAAGCCCAAGCGATTTCACGCGCTCCTTAAGCTGATTGAGGATCGTCGTTTCCTGCTCGTCCATATTCTCGCCGCCGACGGCGAGATGAAGGCGGGCCTCGGGCTCGCGTTGCGCCAGAACCGAAAAGCCGTCGATCAGCAGATCGTAACCTTTGTTGGTGGCAAGGCGTCCAAGTGCCAGAACGGTTTTACCTTCAAAGCCGAAACGCTGACGGATCATCTGGCGAGAGGCGTCCGACACCGGGAAGAAGCGGTTGTCGTCGTAGCCTGGCGGAATCATATGTATATGTTTGCGCTTGAGGCCGTAATCCTCGATCAGAACATCCAATTGAACCGGCGTCGTCGCAATCACCATGTCGCAGCTACGATAGATGATGAGTTCGTGCTGGATGCGCTCCTTGAAATTGAACTCCAGTTCGAACGTGTCGGCCTTTTCAGGATAGTCCGTCTCCATCTGGCGTTTTTTCCAGATGCCGATCGAATGCGGCGTATGCAGATGCGGGATTTTCAGGGCTTCAGACAGGCGCTGACCGGCAACGCCGGCGTCCCAGTAATGGCTGTTGATGAACGAGTAGGTCAGATCATTTTTTTTGATGAAGCGCAGTGCGTTCTCGCACCATTCCATCAGATGTCGGTGCAGATATTCTTTCGGGATGAAATCGCGCCCCCCGCAGGGAATGCGTACAACGCGAACACGATCATCCACCTCGTCAAATTCCGGCTGGTCCTCGAAGCGGCGGGTGAAAAGGTCGACCTTGTAGCCGAGTTGTCCAAGCTTGCGCGCGAGTTCGAGGACATAAACAACCTGTCCTCCGGTATCGGCAGCTCCCAGAGGCGGGTGCGCGGCGACATAGCCATGCGTCGATATGAGAGCTATCCGCGGATAGCGTTCAGTTTCGCTCGTGGTCGTCATGGGTCCCATCTTGGTAAATTTTTTCAATCAACCAGATAAAAATGCCCCTTGATCGGAAAGGTTCCAAATAAAAATGAATAAAAAATTTGCTGACAGCGCGGTTGCGCGTTTTTTAAGCGTTGCGGTGTATCTGCCTCAAACGTGAGATCCGGTCCCATTCTTTCGCCTGATGCGCCTTGGCCGTTGTTTCGACAATGAAATCGATGTGTGCTTCCGCTGCGGCGCGGGCCGCCGCCGCGTCGCTTCTGGAGATTGCCTCCTGAATGGCGATGTGCTGCTGCAACACGGTATCATGCGCACCGGGGAGCGAGAAAATGAGATGGCGGTTATAGAAGATGTCGTCGCTCAGCAGACGGTAACAGGAGCGGAGCGTGTGCATCAAAACGATGTTATGGGCGGCCTCGCCAATGGCGTTGTGAAACTCCACATCACTTGCCAGTTCATCTTCAAACCTGCCGGTCATATGCGCTTCCCGCATGGTTTCGATGATTGCGGCAAGATTGCTCTTGTCCGGCTCGGTCGCGCGCTGCGCAGCGAGTTCGGCAGCCATGCCTTCGATGTACCGACGATATTCAAGGAAATCACGCGTTGCGCGACTGTGGCGCGTGATCAGCGCGCTCAACGGATCGGAAAAGACTTCGCCGACGATATCGGCAACAAAGGTGCCGCCGCCGTGCCTGCTGACAAGCAGGCCGCGCGTTTCGAGTTCCTTCAGTGCTTCTCGTAAAATCGGCCGCGAAACGTCAAGTCGTTCGGCAAGGTCTCGCTCGCCGGGCAATCGATCGCCGTCACGCAAAACTCCGTCGAGAATGAGTTCCTCAAAGCGCAGCACGACTTCCTCGGAGGTGCGTGTGTGCTGTATCTGCGCAAAAAGCGTCTCGTCCATCGCAGCATTCTCCAGCAGAAACCTGCCGGAAACTATCAGCGAAGCGCCGCACTGGTCAAATATTCTGTCCAGTTGGTGCGAGCTGCCTGCGTCAACTCGGCATCTGCCCTTTCAAACTGGCTTTTGTTAAAGCAGGCGTACGTCAGCGCAGTGCGATTTCTTTCCGGAAGTGCCTCAAAACAAAGACAGGTTGCTTCCGTGACGATTTTGCCGGCGTGTTGGATGATTTAAGCCGGACTTTGGATAAGGCAGGAGGCGGGATCGCAATGGCCAAGGGTAGATTTGCATTTGCGAGTGCGCCGGAACGGGCACTTGCGCTCGGCGAAGTCCATGCCAGACCGACGGTGCTTCTGGCGCCGTCGCGCATCATCATCCAGCTTGCCTTCATGATGGATGGCGGAGCCTCGGTGCATCACGCGGTCATTGCTCAAATGTCGCGCAGTCGTGGTATCGCGCCACCGGAACGGGATGCTCGCCACCACGCAATGCCTTGGGGACAGGGCACGTTGCGGTGGGAGCAGCACACGGAATTCTCAACCTGGTTCTGGGATGGTCCTGCACCTGATGCATTTGGTGGAGATGTCATCGGTGATCCATTCGGTGACGGTTTCTCGCCGCCTGGGACCCTGATATCGGGTGTACGTCTGGAAGTCCGGCCTGATGTCGGGGCGACGACGGATGCGGAAGCGGTTTTTGATCCGACGAGCCTCTGTCACAGTGATGTGCGCGGCGGCGAGGCCACCATCCTCACCGATTTCCGACAGGACCGCGATGGCCTGACGCAGATTCTGGTGATTGACCGCGGTTTGAGCAGCCATGGGCGCGGCGCTTTGGTGCAGAGGCTGCTAGACATCGAAACCTACCGTACGCTTGCCATGCTTGGCCTGCCAATGGCGCAAACTTTATCGCCGGAAATCCGCCGCATCGAAGATGGATTGACGGCGATTACCCAGCGCATGAAGAACGGCGCGCGGGACGAGGCAGACGCCTTGCTTGCAGAAATGACCCGGCTTGCCGCCGAGCTGGAGGCGAACGCTGCGCTCAGCCTTTATCGTTTCGGCGCCAGCCGCGCTTACGATGGCATCGTGCGGGAGCGCATCCGGGCACTGGCGGAGACGCCGGTACAAGGGCATGAAACCATGGGCAGTTTTCTGGAGCGACGCATGGCGCCCGCCATGCGCACCTGTCAGTCTGTTGAGGAGCGGCAGGCGAACCTGTCGCGCAAACTCTACCGCGCCACGGCACTTGTCAGAAGCTGGATCGATGTTGAACTGGAACGCCAGAACACGGTGCTTCTAAACACCATGAACAAGCGTGCTGCCATGCAACTGCGTCTGCAGCAGACGGTGGAGGGGCTTTCGGTTGCCGCCATCTCCTATTACGTCGTTGGTCTGGTCGGATATCTCACCAAGGCGATCAGCCATGATGTGCTGCCCGTCGATCCAGCAGTTTTGACGGGTCTTTCTGTTCCCGTAGCGGTTTTGGGTGTCTGGTGGGTGGTGCGGCGCATTCGTCGCTCTCATGCCGAGGGCGCACACTGAACCCTGGAGCATCGGATCGAAACTGTCCGATGCTCCAGCAATTGTGTCAGCCGCGCTCCCAATAGGGTGTCGGACCATAAAGCTCGGCTAGAAAGTCGATGAACAATCGCACCTTGGCAGGCAGGAACTGACGGCTGGGATAAACCGCAGACAGCGTCACGTTCTTTGAACCTTCGTAGCCAGGCAGCACCTGTACCAGCTTGCCGCTGCGCAATTCGTGGCCGATATCCCAGGTTGAACGGAGCGCAATGCCGAGGCCGGAGATCACGGTTTCGCGGATCACTTCGCTGGAATTGGTGGTCAGCATACCTTCAGGACGAATACTGAATGCTCCACCCGGCCCCTCCAGCCGCCAGACATCATTGTTGTGCGCAGGCAGGCAGCGGTGGCGCTTCAGATCTTCGATCGTCTCAGGCATCCCATGAACTGCAACATAATCCGCGGAAGCGCAGAGAACGCGCCGAACAGGTGCAAGCCGCCTCGCCACAAGGCTCGAAGAGTTCAGATCGGCAATGCGGATCGCCAGATCGTAGCCGCCTTCAATGATGTCGATGAACTCGTCGCTCAGAACCAGATTGATCGATAGCTCAGGGTGTCGCTCCATGAAGGTCTTCAGATGCGGTGCGATGTGCATGCGACCAAAGGACGTCGAGGCGGAAATTTTCAGGGTGCCGTTGACGGTATTGGCGCGGCCCGAGACGAAATCCTCAGCATCTTCCAGCCCTTCGAGAACCGCGCGCACGCGCTCGTAAAATCCCTGTCCCGCCTCAGTCAGAGATATCCGGCGTGTCGTTCGCTGGAAAAGTCGAGCGCCCAGCTTTTCTTCAAGCCGTTTGATGCGTTTGGAGATGACGGCTGGCGAGTAACCAAGCTCCTTGGCAGCATGCGACATGCTTCCGGACGCAGCGACGCTCGCAAAGACTTCCAGATCGCCGAGATTGGTCACAGTTGGGCTCCTATTCTTTCCAAAACGGAAAAAATCTATAGCATTTGCCTGGGTTCAATCAAAGTGGTAAAGAAAGAATACCACTTTGAGGATAGTGCAGCGGGAGGAACGATGACGCAGCCGATCCGGTTTCTGGAACCGCGCCCTGCGGTGCTTTCACGGCGTGAGCAGATTATTGCGGGCCTGGCCGACATCTTGCCTGCCGACTGTCTTGTGCACGAGGCGCGCGAACTCGTTCCTTTTGAAACGGACGCCTTTGTGTCCTATCGGCGTCTGCCACTTGCGGTAGCCCTTCCGAAAACCACCGAACAGGTATCCACGGTTTTGAAATATTGCCACGAAAATGGCGTGCCCGTCGTACCGCGTGGTGCCGGCACCTCGCTGTCTGGCGGTGCGATCCCGCAGGAAGACGCTGTCGTGATTGGCCTTTCGAAGATGTCTTCGATCCTCGAACTGGATTTTTACAATCGCACCGCGCGCGTACAGGCGGGTGTCACCAATCTCTCCATTTCCGATGCTGCCGGTGCCGAAGGGTTTTTCTATGCTCCGGACCCAAGCTCGCAACTGGCCTGCACCATTGGCGGCAATATCGGCATGAATTCGGGTGGTGCGCACTGTCTGAAATACGGCGTCACCACCAACAATCTGCTGGGTGTAAAGCTGGTGCTGGTGGATGGCACGGTGCTGGAACTGGGCGGCAAACATCTGGATGCCGCCGGTTATGATCTTCTTGCTCTCGTCTGTGGTTCTGAGGGGCAATTGGGCATCGTCACGGAAGCGACAGTTCGGTTGATCGCCAAGCCGGAAGGCGCTCGCCCCGTTCTCTTCGGTTTTGAAACCTCGGAAGAGGCCGGCTCCTGCGTGGCCGATATTATTGGATCGGGCATCATTCCGGTCGCGATCGAATTCATGGACAAGCCCGCCATCGAGATTTGCGAAGCTTTCGCCAAGGCCGGATACCCGCTCGATGTCGGTGCGTTGCTGATCGTCGAGGTGGAGGGTTCTGAGGCGGAAATGGATGCGATGCTCGCCGACATCGTTGCCATCGCCAGAAAACATGCGGTGAAAACCGTGCGCGAATGCCAGTCGGCCATGGAGGCGGCAGCAATCTGGAAGGGTCGGAAGTCGGCTTTCGGGGCGACCGGGCGTATTGCGGATTATATCTGTATGGATGGCACGGTGCCACTGTCGCAACTGTCCTATGTGCTCAAAAAAACAAGCGAAATCACCGACCGGCTTGGCCTGCACGTCGCCAATGTCTTCCATGCGGGTGACGGCAATATGCACCCGCTCATTCTCTTCAATGCCAATGATCCCGAGGATGCGGCAAGAGCGGAAGAGGCGGGCAACGAAATACTGAAACTTTGCGTCGATGCTGGCGGATGTCTCACCGGCGAACATGGTGTCGGGATCGAAAAACGCGATCTGATGCGCCACCAGTACAGCGATGCCGATCTTGCACAACAAATGGCAGTTCGCGCTGCCTTCGATGAGGCCTGGATCATGAACCCTTCCAAGGTATTTCCACTGGAAGGACGGAAGAGCGTATGACGGATATGTTCACACCGGTGACGGAGGACGAGGCGGCCGACATCGTCCGCGAGTGCGCCACCAGCAAAACGCCTTTGCAAGTTTCGGGCGGCAACACACGCGCGGGTTTTGGAAACTCTGTCGCGGCGGACGCCACCCTCTCATCGCTCGGCCTTTCAGGCATCGTCAGCTATACGGCGGCGGAAATGGTCATGACCGTCAGGGCTGGAACAGCTGTGTCCGTTATCCAGACGGCTCTTGCCGAAAACCGCCAGATGATGGCTTTCGAGCCGATGGATCACCGTGGCATCATGGGCACGACGGGAGAGCCGACCATTGGTGGCATTTTCGCCGCCAACGTCTCCGGTCCGCGTCGTTATGTTGCGGGTGCAGCGCGCGATAGTCTGCTTGGCACACGTTTCATCAACGGTGCGGGAGAGATCATCAAGGCCGGTGGCCGGGTCATGAAGAACGTCACCGGACTTGATCTTTCGAGGCTTCTTGCCGGATCTTACGGCACACTGGGTCTTTTGACGGAAGTGACCTTCCGCGTTTTGCCGAAGCCTCCCGTCGAAAGAACGGTTGTGATTTCAGGTCTGGATGACGAGGCTGCCACAACGGTCATGGCCGGCGCGATGGCGCTGAGTGTCGAAGTCTCTGGAGCGGCGCATCTTCCCGAAAGCGTTCGCTCCCGTTTCCTGGGCGGCGCCTTGCCGGAAGGACCGGCAACGATCCTTCGCCTTGAAGGACTTGGCCCGTCTGTTGAGGCACGGGCACAGAAGCTTCTTTCTGTCATGGACAGGGTGGGGCCGTGGGTGGTGCTGGAAGATGAGGAAAGCAATCTGCTGTGGCAGCACGTCCGGGATGTGGCCCCGTATCATGGGCAGGCGGCGAAACCGCTCTGGCGCGTTTCGGTCGCTCCAGGTGCAGGTCACAGGCTGGTTGCTGCACTGCGGATGGAAGCCGGTATCGATGCCTTTTACGATTGGCAGGGCGGGCTTGTCTGGATGCAGATGGAGGCAGATCCGGAAGCCGATCTGTTACGTGGCGCAATCAGGGCTTTTGGCGGCGGCCATGCCACCTTGCTGAGGGCTGATGATATCATGCGTTCGACCATCGACGCCTTCGAACCGCGTTCTGCCGCTGAAGCACTACTTTCGGCACGCATCAAGGAAAAACTCGATCCGGCGGGCATCTTCAATCCCGGCAAGATGACAAGGGCGGCTTGAACCATGCAGACATCATTTACGCCCGAGCAGCTTGCCGACCCGCATGTGGCCGAATCCGAAAAAATCCTGCGCAAATGTGTGCATTGCGGGTTCTGTACGGCGACCTGTCCGACCTATGTCACCCTTGGAAATGAGTTGGATAGTCCGCGTGGGCGTATTTATCTCATCAAGGACATGCTGGAAAACAGCCGGCCTGCGGACAAGGAGGTGGTGACGCATATCGATCGCTGTCTGTCCTGTCTGGCCTGTACCACAACCTGTCCTTCGGGCGTGGACTACATGCACCTTGTCGACCATGCCCGCGCCCACATTGAAAAGACCTACAAACGACCTCTGGCCGATCGGCTGCTCCGCAGCCTGCTGGCTTTTGTCCTGCCTTACCCCGCACGGTTCCGGGCTGCCTTGCGTCTTGCCAATATGGCGCGACCCTTCGGGGCCTTGTTTGCAAAAACGCCTGCATTCAAACCGCTGGTATCGATGCTCGCGCTCGCACCGACGAAGGTGCCCCCGGTTTCTGCCTCCGTCAAACCGGGCACACGCGGCGCCGAAGGGACAAAGCGGGCGCGTGTCGCGATCCTAAGTGGTTGCGCACAGCCTGTGCTCGACCCCGCCATCAACGAGGCGACGATGCGCCTTTTGACGAGGTTCGGTGTGGAGGTCGTCGTTCCCAGGGGCGAAGGCTGTTGTGGTTCTCTGGTTCATCACATGGGGCGAGAAGAGCAGGCGCTCGCCGCCGCACGGCGCAATGTCGATGTGTGGACGCGAGAGATCGAGCAGGATGGCCTCGACGCCATCATCATCACGGCTTCCGGCTGTGGCACGACGATCAAGGATTACGGCCACATGCTGCGGCTTGATCCTGTCTATGCGGAAAAGGCGGCCCGCGTTTCATCGCTGGCCAAGGATATTACAGAATATCTGGCGACGCTCGAATTGCCTCAGCGTGACAGAAACGGACTGACAGTCGCCTACCATTCCGCCTGTTCCATGCAGCATGGCCAGAAGATCACCATGGCGCCGAAGCTCTTGCTGAAAGCCGCGGGCTTCACCGTTCGAGATCCGGCAGAAGGGCATCTCTGTTGCGGATCGGCCGGAACCTACAATATCATGCAGCCGGAAATCTCGGCCCAGTTGAAGGCGCGCAAGGTAAAGAATATCGAAGCAACGAAAGCCGATGTGATTGCCACCGGCAATATTGGCTGCATCACCCAGATCGCAACCGGAACCGACATGCCAATCCTGCACACGGCGCAATTGCTTGACTGGGCCTATGGCGGCCCCAGACCCGCAGAGCTTCCTGTCTAGACAGTGCAGACGGCTTTGCACGAAACGAAAAACGGGTGGCCAAAGACCACCCGTTTCAAGGCCGTTCCATCATCCCCCTGAGAGAGGTCTGGCGCCTGGCGTCCCCCGCCAAGTATTTTTCAGTGGTTTTTCCACCGTCCGTTGAACTGTAGCGTTCTGGTGCATCGTTTCAAGCGAACAGTGCGGTTTTGTACTGCCGCGCAGTTGCGGAATACTGTGACCGTTGCCGTCAGATCACAATCACCGTCGTCCCGACATTCACGCGCTCATAGAGATCGGTGACATCTTCGTTGCGCATGCGGATGCAGCCGGAGGAATTGTTGCTGCCAATCGTCCACGGCTGGTTGGTTCCGTGAATGCGATAAAGGGTAGAGCCGAGATACATGGCGCGCGCGCCCATCGGGTTTGCCGGGCCGCCCTCCATGAAGGCTGGCAGGTAATGTCCCTTGGCTGCTTCTCGCGTAATCATCTCTTTCGGTGGGGTCCAGCTTGGCCATTCGGCCTTGCGGGTCACCTTGTGCGTTCCTGCCCATTCGAATCCGGGTTTACCGACGCCGACACCGTAGCGGCGTGCCTTGCCGTCGGCCATGACAAGGTAAAGAAAGCGGTTCGGCGTATCGATGACGATTGTGCCGGGCTTTTCATTCGTTTCGTAATTCACGATCTGCGGCAGGAACTGCGGTGCAATCTGCGAGCGAACCGGTGCGTTGGGCCGCACGGCGGCTGCCTGCACCCGCGCGGGGCGCTGCGAGGTGACGCCGGAATTCGGGCGCTGCGGCATCGCGACCTGCTGCTGCCGATAGACCGGCTGTCGGGCGGCCGGCGGACGCGGATAAACAACGGGGCGGACATTGGCGCCACCGAGCTGCGTGACCCAGGGAGCGGAAAGATCAGGGCTCACAACAACAGGCGGACGCTCCCGATAACGGTCGTTGGCCATGGCGGCAGGGGCTGCGAACGCAGAAAACAGGCTCAACGCCATAAAAACGGATTTCATCGTCATCGGGTGGACTCTTTTTACATGACACCGCAAGAAGGGACACGGGAACCATAGGCCCGCATTTGCAGGATAGGTTCGCACCTTGGGACCAGCGAATGGTAAACACCCATTCATGAAAAGACGCAGTTTTAGCGAAAGCTGTCGTTAGGGTTAGCGCACGGTTTTGAAACATGGTGAATCAGTGGTAAGTGCCGAGCTGCCAGTCTTTGACTGTAATGGAAGGTAATCGCCGCATGAGCGAAACGGGACTTCAAACGGGTATGGACGGCAAGATCCGCTGTTCCTGGCAGCAGGGCCTTGAAGACTACAGCCGCTATCACGACGAGGAGTGGGGTTATCCCGTCACGGACGATCGGCGCCTCTTCGAGAAGATATGTCTAGAGGGCTTTCAGTCCGGTTTGTCCTGGCTGACGGTCTTGCGCAAGCGGGAGGCGTTTCGCTCTGCTTTTGCAGGCTTCGACTTCGACAAGGTGGCTGAGTTCGGTGATGCGGACATAGGACGCTGTCTCGCCGACAAAGGCATCATTCGTCATCGCGGCAAGATTGTATCGACAATCAACAACGCCCGTCGTGCCGTGGATTTGAAGCAGGAATTCGGAACGCTGGCGCGCTATTTCTGGGGTTTCGAACCGGCCGCCGCAGAAAGGCCGCAAAAGCTGGACTATGCCACTCTTCGGGCCAACCCGATCACGGCAGCATCGACTCGTCTTTCGAAGGACCTGAAGAAGCGCGGCTGGACCTTTGTCGGCCCGACGACGGTTTATGCGTTCATGCAAGCGATGGGCATGGTCAACGATCATATTGAAGGCTGTCATTGCCGGCAGCCGATCGAGGCGTTGCGACGGGAGTTTACGCGTCCATGAAGATATCGGCAGCTCTTCTGGCTTTTATGATGGTTGTTTCGGCACTGCCGGTTCAATCCTTTGCAGAAAGCCGCAACGTCGACGGTATCTGGCTGGACGATGGTGAGCGATTGAAGGACGTCGCAATGCCACAGACTGGCCCGTTGACGCTGGACGGGTGGACAAGGCGGGGGCGCGGGGAGGTGTACCGCATCAAGGTCAAAGCCGGACAAACGGTCAAGATCGAGCTTGCCTCATCCAGCGAGTTCGTGCTGATGGCGGTCTTCGATTTTTCGACACCGGAAGAGGATGCAATCTTCTTCAGCGATGCGGAAGGCAAAACAGCGGTTCTGACCCCGAAAACTGACACCGACTGGCTGATCCGCCCGACCCTTATTCTCGGTTCGTCGCGTCGTGGCCTTGGCGCTCATTACACATTGACGGTCAGCACGCAAAAATAAGGCTTTGGCCTTAAGCGTCCAAACAAAAACGGAGCAGTCAGTCCGCTCCGTCTGTCTTCTGTCGGTCCGTGGTTCTCAGGCAGTTTGCGTCAGTGCAATCAAGCCAAGGCTGAGTACGCCAAGCAGCACGAGCGACAGGCTGGCTGCGGCAATGACCCGGCCGCCTGCATGGCGAAGGCTGCGGATGTCAACCGATAGGCCAAGGGCAGCCATCGACATGATGGTCAACACGTTGGACAGTGTCGCGACCGGGCCGAGCAGAGCCTGTGGAATAAGGCCGAATGACCGAGCCATGATCATCAGCACGAAGCAGATGATGAACCACGGAACCATCTGCTGCAGCTTGAGACGTCCTGTACCCGACTGCCCATGGATGAGCGACAGCGTTGCAATAACCGGACCCAGCATCAGGACGCGGATAAGCTTGACGATCGTGCCCGTCTGCACGGCGACGGTGCCGAGCGGTGCCGTGGCAGCAAGAACCTGAGGAACCGCGTAGACAGTCAGGCCCGCAAAGATGCCGTACTGGGTGGCATCAAGGCCGAGAAGGCTTGGCAGAAATGGCATCAGCAACACGGCGGCAACGCCGAGAACCGCGGTGAAGGCGATGGAGGCTGCAACATCTTCAGGTTTTGCGCCGATGGCTGGTGCCGCCGCCGCGATGGCCGAGTTGCCACAGATCGAGTTGCCGCAGGCAATCAAAGTCGCCAGCTTAGGTGGCAACCCCAGCATGCGTCCGGCGAAATAGCTGACAACAAGCGAGAGAGCGACAATCAATGCGATGCCACCGATCAAAAGGCCGCCTGCGCCTTTCAGGATGGAGAGGCTGAGCGATGCCCCAAGAAGCGCCACCGCAATCTCGAGCAGCGTTTTTGCGCTGAACTTGATGCCGGCAGATGCGACGGCGGGCAGGGTTATCAAGGAGCGCAATGCCGTGCCGAACAGGATCGCCAGAACCAGATCGCCAAGCCAGGCATGACCGACCAGACGCGCCTGGAATGTCTCGGCCAGAATTGCAGCACAGCTTACGGCGGCGCACAGGAGAATGCCCGGCAGGAGCGGCGTCAAGCGGCGGAGAGAAACGTGAAAAGGCTGTGTGGCGGCGCGATGATGTTGCATGAGGCGACAATGCCGGATGGTGCTGTTTTATTCTATCAAATAATATGGCATAAATCGTTCGATTAAATCGAATGAAGAACCATGACCTTTGAGCAGTTGAGAATATTTGTCGCGGTTGCCGAGCGCGAGCACCTCACGAGAGCGGCAGAAGCCATCGGGCTCACCGCCTCCGCCGTCAGCTCCGCGATCAAGAATCTCGAGGCATTTTACAATGTGGAGCTGTTTCACCGGGTCGGGCGCAACATCGAATTGACCGAAAGCGGCCGGGTCTTTTTGGGCGAAGCGAAGGCGACGCTGGCCCGCGTTCGAAATGCCGAACTTATTTTGTCCGAGATGGGCGGTTTGACGCGTGGCGAAATCACCATCTGCGCCAGCCAGACAATTGCCAGCTATTGGCTGCCACCCATCCTGATGCAATTCAAGAAGCTCTATCCCGGTGTCACGTTGAAGCTCGATATCGGCAACACGAAAACGGTAACACAGGCGGTCCTAGAAGGTCTGGCAGAGGTTGGGTTTATTGAGGGCGTGATCGATGAGCCTGCCTTGCATGTCCAGCCCGTGGTTGCCGACAAGCTTTTGGTCGTGACCGGCTCTGCCCATCCCTTTGCCGATGGTCGCCACCTGACGGCGCTTGATATGCTTTACGGTACGGCTTGGGTGCTGCGCGAACAGGGGTCGGGAACCCGTTCAGCGTTTGAGTCCGCCGTGCGGCAGATGGGGGTCGATCCGGAGGATCTGACTGTCATGCTGGAACTGCCGTCCAACGAAGCGGTCGTGACAGCCGCACGTGCCGGTGGCGCTGCGACGGCCGTTTCCGCATCCGTCGCCTCGCTGTTCCTGCGACAGGGCATGCTTGCGCGCGCGGGTATCGATCTGCCGGCTCGCAACTTCGCGCTTTTACGTCACAAGGAACGGCATACCAGCCGTGCCGCCATGGAACTTGAGCGACTAAGCCGTGCTGCTTCGGAGGATTACAAGACGGGTCTTGCCGGTCTTTGAGGCAAATGAGGGAGCGCCGTCACCGGCGCTCCCGTTTTGAGCTTAATGGCCTTTGGACTTGAGCCAGGCTTTCATCATGGCGATTTCGCCTTCCTGCGCCTTGATGACCTCTTCCGCCAGTTTGCGGATTTCAGGGTCCTTGCCGTATTGCAATTGAACCTTGGCCATATCGATTGCACCCTGATGATGCGGGATCATGCCTCGCACGAAATCCACATCGGCGTTACCGGTGTAGTCCATGGACATATCGCCGTGCATCTTCTTGCTGGCTTCCATGAAAGCCTTGGTCGATCCGGTTTCTGTTGCTGCACCCTTCGACATGTCGTGTCCGGCATGACCGCTCGCATCCTGTGCGAGCAGGGGCATAGCGGTTGCTGCTACGGCAAAGGCGGCGCCGATGACTGTAAGTTTGATGGACATGAGGTATCCTTTCCGTGTCTCACGGAGTGTTTCGATAAGATTGAAGAAAAAACCGAAACGTCAGACGCGGGGCGGCGGAAGCGGCGGTGCGGGAACATTGCCAACGAAGGCGGTTCCAAGATCGGGATGCGGATAAGCGTAGAGCATTTTGCTCGCTTCGGCGAAGTCCACCTGCGGAATCACCACAACGCAGGCCGCGCAAAAGGCTGCATGGCCTATATTGCCGCGATGTGGGCAGGGATCGCCAATACTCACATGCTGTTGCAGCGCAGGTTTAACCGCGACGGGTTCATGGTGGCCGTGTCCATTCTTCTCCATCATCGATCCATGCGCTGTCTGTCCCATGGCAGGCAACACGCCCATAGATGCCTGCGCCGGCATGTAGGCGTAGAGCAGGCAGGAAAGAAGCATCAATGTGCGGATCAACAAACGCATGAGGACGAGTTTACAACCGCGATTGTGAAATAACAAAGGCGATCACGTCAGTTCTTTCGCTATGACGTGGTGAACGATGCGATAATCCTGGCTTTCTTCGCCGAAAGGCGCAAGCGACCAATCCCACGTGGCTGCCGGATTGGCAATTGCAACGCCGTGCAGCAGGTCATCCTGTTGCTGGACCGTTCCGTCCTTGCCTATCACCTCAAAGGCGGTATCGGTCAGAAGGCAGGTCTTGCAGGGAAGGCCTGAAAGTGCGTCGAGATGTGTTTCTACGAGCCTTGGCAGCAAGTTCTCAGGGACGTTTGCCGGGTTTTCGCGCTCCAGCCTGTTGCGGGCGCCGGTCGCGATCTGAGAAAGCAGATTGGCAGATACGACCAGGTCGAGATAAGGCACGCGTCTTATAAATTCGAGCGGCTCCGCTGTTCGACCGGCCAGGATCTCGTCGTAACCCGAGAGATCGCGGTTCGAAATGCGAACGTTTTTCTTGGCATTGGCCCGCATCTTGAACTGAACACTGGCAAGATGCACCAGATCGACAAGCACAACGGTATCGAACATTGCGACCAGTGGTTTGTAGGGTACATCCCGCAGCAAGCCTGAGCCGAGAACGACGGCGGTTCGTCGCTGTTTCAGTTTTCGCGCCGAGTGCAGGATGAATTGCTGGCTGTTTCGTTCATGCTCGGCCCAGTCCGAAGCGCAACGATTGGCTCGCGACCAGAGGTTCACGGAGTATCGCACATAGGGCCGAAAAGCCTTCGGTGTCATCGCACGGGTTGCGGCATACTGGAGGGCTTCGAGAATCATGATGCCTTTATCGTGATTTTGCAGGCGGACGGAGGGGGCATGTCGAGAATACCGCGCTCAAGCGGAGCGCGGTATCGCATCAGGCGCGATAAGGGGCAACAAGGAACCCGACGATCCTGCGCACCAGCGGCAAGACAAGAAGAAGCGTCGGGAACGCAACCACCCAGGAAAGCCCCCATGCGGACATCCATTCCCGAACTGAAAAATCGCTAAAGCCGACAGCCTTGAAGGTGGCGATCAGCGAGACAATGAAGGTCATGATGATGGACAAGATCAATGGCGTCAGGATCGCGGCATATTTTGCGGGCAAGCGTGACAGTTTCATAAAAGCTTCGCTTTCTGGAAAATCGTCTTCATGGACAGCACCTTTGTCAGCGCCCTCCGGACAGACGAAGGGTTAGGTGCGTTGCTTGACGTCAGACGCTTACGGTTGCGAGACGCAACGGATAAGCGACTAACAGATGGTCTGGTGGTTCGCAAGCGCGAAGGCTGCCTTTGCGGCTTGCCGCACAGGGCTTCATCCTCTAAGACACCGGCATAATTTCAGGAAAATATCGGACCGGCATCATGAGCGAAAAAGCAAAAAAGCCTCAGAAACTGAAAGCCCGCCTGCCGCGCGGCTTCGTGGATCGTTCGGCTGCCGATATCCATGCCACCAATGAGATGATCGAAAAAATCCGTAAGGTTTACGAACTGTACGGTTTCGATCCGGTGGAAACACCGCTGTTTGAATACACTGACGCGCTTGGCAAGTTTCTGCCCGATAGTGATCGCCCGAATGAAGGCGTGTTCTCTCTGCAGGACGATGATGAGCAGTGGATGAGCCTGCGTTACGATCTGACGGCCCCGCTTGCCCGTCACGTCGCCGAAAACTTCAACGAGATTCAGCTTCCCTATCGCACCTATCGTGCCGGTTACGTTTTCCGCAACGAAAAGCCGGGCCCCGGCCGCTTCCGCCAGTTCATGCAGTTCGATGCCGATACGGTCGGTGCGGCTGGCGTGCAGGCAGATGCCGAAATGTGCATGATGATGGCGGATACGCTGGAAGCGCTTGGTATCAAGCGCGGCGATTACGTTATTCGCGTCAACAATCGCAAAGTTCTGGATGGTGTCATGGAGGCCATTGGTCTCGGTGGCGATGAAAACGCTGTGCGCCGCCTCAATGTCCTGCGCGCCATCGACAAGCTCGACAAGTTTGGTCCCGAAGGCGTTCGTCTGCTGCTTGGTCCGGGTCGTAAAGACGAGTCCGGAGATTTTACCAAGGGCGCGGGTCTCGGCGATGAGCAGATCGAAAAGGTTCTGTTTTTTGTAGGTATCAAGGACTATGCAGTAAGCGCCGACGATCTCGCCAAGCTGGTTGCCGGTACGTCCAAGGGTGAAGAGGGCGTTGCGGAACTGAACATCATTGGCGCACTGGTATCAGGCGCCGGTTACGATGCAACGCGCATCAAGATCGATCCGTCCGTTGTCCGTGGTCTCGAATATTACACCGGCCCTGTCTACGAGGCTGAACTGACATTCGATGTCACCAATGAAAAAGGCGAAAAGGTCGTATTCGGCTCCGTCGGTGGTGGTGGCCGTTACGATGGCCTCGTTTCCCGCTTCATGGGTCAGCCCGTTCCCGCAACTGGTTTCTCCATCGGTGTGTCGCGTTTGATGACCGCTCTGAAGAACCTCGGAAAGCTCGGTGAGGCAAAGCCGCTCGCTCCGGTTCTCATTACCGTCATGGATGGTGACGTGGAAAGCATGGGACGTTACCAGCGCTTCACGCAGGCGCTGCGTGCCGAAGGTATCCGTGCCGAAATGTACCAGGGCAACTGGAAGAAGTTTGGCAATCAGCTGAAATATGCAGATCGTCTCGGGTCGCCAATTGCCATCATCCAGGGCGGCGACGAGCGTGCCGAAGGTGTGGTTCAGATCAAGGATCTGATCGAAGGCAAGCGGCTTTCCGGCGAGATCGAGGACAATGCCACATGGCGTGAGGCGCGTGTGGCGCAGATTACGGTGTCGGAAGCCGATCTGGTTGCGAAGGTTCGCGAAATTCTGGCGCATCAGGCAGAGGACGTTCGTCGCGCCGCCGAAGGGCAGTAATGGCATGGCTATACTCGCGCTCGATCACGTTCAACTGGCGATGCCGGCGGGCCGGGAACAAGAGGCGCGAGCCTTCTATGCCGGTCTGCTCGGACTTGCCGAGCAGACGAAACCAGCCAATCTGGTGAGACGAGGCGGTTGCTGGTTTGCCCTCGGGGCGGTGAAGGTTCACCTTGGCGTCGTGCAGGATTTCGTTTCGGCGGGTAAGGCCCATCCCGCCTTTATCGTCGATGATCTGACGAAACTTCGAAAAACACTTGAAACCGCAGGCTGCCATGTGGTTGAGGATGAGCCGTTGGAAGGGTATCACCGGTTCTATGTCCATGACCCCTTCGGTAACCGCATCGAAATGATGCAGCCGCTCGCACCGTGACGAAAAGTACCGTTTCATGCCCCTGATCGACATGCCGGAATTTACCGGAGAGCTTCTCGAAGAATTTGCCGCGCGCCGCACCAGTCGCGTGAACACGCCTGTTATTCAGCCGGCAGAGCCTTTCCTTGACATGGCTGGCGAGGATTTACGTCGCCGTATCTTCATGACGGAAAGCGAAACGGGCGAGAGCCTTTGCCTGCGGCCCGAATTCACCATTCCGGTCTGTCTGCGACATATTGAAACGGCGACCGGCACGCCGAAGCGATATTCCTATCTCGGCGAGGTGTTCCGTCAGCGTCGCGAAGGCTCGAACGAATTTTATCAGGCAGGGATCGAGGATCTCGGCGATCCGGATATTGCCGCCTCAGATGCCCGTGCCGTCAGCGATGCGACTGCCGTGTTGAAGCGACTGCTGCCCGGCCGCACTTTGACTGTTACTCTTGGAGACCAGCAGGTTTTTGAGGCCGTCGTTGCAGCGCTTGGTTTGCCGCTTGGTTGGCAAAAGCGCCTGGTACAGGCGTTTGGCGATATGGCGCAGCTTGAGGCGCTGCTCGACAGCTTGGTGCACCCCAAACCGATGACGGGACTTGATGCACGTGTCGCCGGTCTTCTCGCCACAGGTGAAGAAAAGGTGCTGGTCGATTACATCGACAGCGTCATGCAGGAAACCGGTTATTCGACCAACGCCAGCCGCTCGCCGCAGGAAATTGCCCGCCGCCTGCGCGAAAAACTGGCGCTTGCTGCGACCCGTCTGCCGGATGAAAGCTTTGGCCTGTTGAAACAGTTCCTGTCGCTGCAGGCACCTTTGCCGGAAGCCTCGAGGACGCTCGCCGATTTTGCCGAAAAAGCGAAACTGAAACTGGATGGTGCTCTGTCTGCATTCGACAAACGCGTTGCCGCACTCGCCAATGCAGGTGTAGCACTCGAGACGGTCACTTATCGCGCGGCATTCGGCCGCCCGCTTGATTATTATACCGGCCTCGTTTTCGAAGTGGTGGAAGCTGGCGGTGATAGTGTTCTGGCAGGCGGCGGTCGCTTTGACCGGCTGCTGACGCTTCTCGGCGCGAAAGAAAAAATACCGGCGGTTGGCTTTTCGCTATGGCTGGATCGCATCGAAGCGATACGCGGGAGTGACACGCTGTGATTACCATTGCACTGCCCTCGAAGGGCCGCATGAAAGAAGATGCCTCCGCTGTTCTGGAGCGCGCCGGGCTGAAGGTTGCAGCGATCGGCAACGACCGCTCCTATCGCGGCCGCGTTGAAGGTCGCGACGATATCGAGATTGCTTATCTGTCGGCTTCGGAGATCGCTCGCGAGATCGGCGCGGGTACGGTGGATTTCGGTGTGACCGGCGAAGATCTGGTGCGGGAAGGACTGACCAGTGCCGATGCGCAGGTCGAATTCTGCGCCCGCCTTGGTTTTGGTCATGCGGATGTCGTGGTTGCTGTTCCGGAAATCTGGCTCGATGTCGATAGCATGGCCGATCTCGGTGACGTTGCCTCGGAGTTTCGTGCGCGTCATGGCCGTAGACTGGCTATTGCCACAAAATACTGGCGGCTGACGCAGCAGTTCTTTTCGCGCCAGCACGGCATTCAACTGTATCGCATCGTCGAGAGCCTTGGCGCGACAGAAGGTGCTCCTGCTGCGGGTCAGGCGGATATCATCGTCGATATCACCTCGACCGGTTCGACGCTCAAAGCCAATCACCTGAAAATTCTCTCTGATGGCATCATCGTTCGCTCAGAGGCCTGTTTTGTCCGGGCCCGTAAACCGGAACACGACAACAACCCGGTGATCCTCGAGGTCGCAGAACGCGTAAGGTCGGCGCTGCAGGCCTGAGATATCGGGGAGGGGGCGCGATATTCTGAAAGCAGATTCAGGTCTCGTCTTCGCGACTTTGAAACATAAAAAAACCGCCGGATCGCTCCGGCGGTTTTTTGTTTAGGCTTCGCTTGTGTCAGGCGTGGGCAACCGCGGCGCCGCGCTTTGCATCGACCGAGTAGGCGCCAGCGCCAAAAGCGACGAGCAGAAGATAGGCACCGGCAAGCGTGATGTTCTTCATCAGCATGATGCCGTTAAGCGCGTTGATCCAGCCGAGTGCCGGGTCAGGCCAGCCAGGAACCGCAACGGTGCCGCTGTGGAAGACGAGGCCGGTGAACACGCAGAATACGGCAAGCGCGAGTGCAGCGACCTTGGTCTGGAAACCGACCAGAATAGCGAGACCGGCGACGAGTTCGAACAGGCCTGCAACATAGGCAAGCAGGGTCGCTGCAGGAAGACCGGCGCCGGTGATCATACCTGCTGTGCCGGACGGGTCGGTCAGCTTGCCGAAACCGGAATAGATAAAGATGAAGGAAAGCAGAATGCGGGCGATAAGAACGAGAACGTTCTGGCTGTTGGACATGGTTATCTCCAGTAATTGAGCGGCGCGTTTGCCGGGGCTGTATGGCGATGTCTGGAGATATTAATGACGCAAATAGCGCTTCGCAGAAAGATGAACAACGGAAGACAAATTGTCTTCATTGAGTGAACAATTGCCGCCCAAAAAAGCTGGCGCAGATTACTCGCCTTCCATTCTTCAGGCGGCGAAACGCATGTTTTCAAAACGCGGAAACAGGAAGAAGCCGGAAATCTGCCCATGCCGCCCTTCATCGAAGCCGGAGGATTCTCCCATGCAGATTACCGGCTGCTGAGCGGCAGCCGGCGTCAGCAGATTGGTGGAGAAGCAGAAGCGTGACGGTGCTGTCGATGCCTGCTCAAACAATTCCAGGACCTTTGCGTGGTGACTGCGATCGTAACAGCGAATGAGGGTCAGCAGGCCGCACTCACCATGCGGCAACCCGTGCATGAAACATGCGTGTTCGCCGAGCATGATGACGCCACTTGAGAGGTCACTGCTCCACGCTTCGGAAATGAAAAAATTGGACAGGCTTTGGCCCATGTCGGGCTGGTTTGTTGGAAACGCGGCAAGGGCGTCGTGGCGTCTTGATATCTTGAACAACTCGCTCCCCGCATGAATCCTGGTTCAGCTTCCGTCTGTCGGGACGTTTGACTGGGTTGAATCCGATGTCGCCGCATCCGCTTTCAGCCAATGTCTCCGTGGAGAAATATCCACGGCTCGATGGCACCGTTGCGGTTTTTATGCGGGCTGACTTATAGTTTCTTTTTCGTATACAACAACAACTTAATCGCGAAAAAATTTAGAATAACATGTATTTTTATATCAGATTTGCCAATTGCCATCAAAAACAATCAATATGTGACGGCATTCGATAGAAGTGAGCCGAAAATACCATGCAATGTGACGCGATTCGCGCGCTTAATGCGAGCATCACCTTCATTTAAAACAAAATGCGGTGCGTCAAGGCTCTCCATGTCTCAAAAAGAAACAATATAGAGCGCGTGTGGGTTTTACGCGGGATTTCGACCGTCAGGGCCAGATAAAGGTCGATCGAGTTGAGCGTCCTGCTTTAGCAGACGCAACAAAAAAAGGGCGATCCGAAGATCGCCCTTTCTTGAGACTGTCCGGAGACAGGACTTCTTAGAAGTCCATGCCGCCCATGCCGCCCATGCCGCCGCCTGGAAGCGCCGGAGCGTCCTTCTTCGGCAGTTCGGCAATCATGGCTTCCGTCGTGATCAGCAGCGAAGCAACCGATGCTGCGTTCTGCAGAGCGGTGCGAACAACCTTGACCGGGTCGACGATGCCGAGCTGGATCAGGTCGCCGTATTCGCCCGTCTGAGCGTTGTAGCCGTAGTTGTCTTCGTTCTTCTCGAGGATCTTGCCAACAACGATGGAGGCTTCGTCACCTGCGTTGTCAGCAATCTGGCGAACCAGAGCCTGAAGTGCACGGCGAACGATGTTGACGCCAGCTTCCTGATCGTCGTTTTCGCCCTTGACGGAGATCTTCGTGGAGGAACGCAGCAGGGCAACGCCGCCGCCCGGTACGATACCTTCCTGAACAGCAGCGCGCGTCGCGTTGAGAGCGTCGTCGATGCGGTCCTTCTTTTCCTTCACTTCAACTTCAGTCGAACCGCCAACGCGGATAACGGCAACGCCGCCAGCGAGCTTAGCAAGGCGTTCCTGCAGCTTTTCGCGGTCGTAGTCGGAAGAGGTTTCTTCGATCTGAGCCTTGATCTGGGCAACGCGACCTTCGATGTCGGACTTCTGGCCCGAACCGTCAACGATCGTGGTGTTTTCCTTGGAGATCGAAACCTTCTTCGCCTTGCCGAGCATGTCGAGCGTGACGTTTTCGAGCTTGATGCCGAGGTCTTCGGAGATCACGGTACCACCGGTCAGGATGGCGATGTCTTCGAGCATGGCCTTGCGGCGGTCGCCGAAGCCAGGAGCCTTGACAGCAGCGATCTTGAGGCCGCCACGCAGCTTGTTGACGACGAGCGTCGCAAGAGCTTCGCCTTCTACGTCTTCAGCGATGATGACGAGCGGCTTGCCGGTCTGAACGACAGCTTCGAGAACCGGCAGCATAGCCTGGAGGTTCGAGAGCTTCTTCTCGTGGAGCAGAATGTATGCGTCTTCGAGGTCCGCAATCATCTTTTCCGGGTTGGTAACGAAGTAAGGCGACAGGTAACCGCGGTCGAACTGCATGCCTTCAACGACTTCGAGTTCGGTTTCAGCGGTCTTGGCTTCTTCAACGGTGATGACGCCTTCGTTGCCAACCTTCTGCATTGCTTCAGCAATGTCGAGACCGATCTGACGCTCGCCGTTAGCAGAGATCGTGCCGACCTGTGCAACTTCTTCCGAGGTGTTGATCTTCTTGGCCTTTGCCTGCAGGTCCTTGACGACTTCTGCAACAGCGAGGTCGATACCGCGCTTCAGGTCCATCGGGTTCATGCCGGCAGCAACTGCCTTTGCACCTTCGCGAACGATGGCCTGTGCCAGAACGGTCGCGGTGGTGGTGCCGTCACCGGCGATGTCGTTGGTCTTGGAGGCAACTTCGCGAACGAGCTGTGCGCCCATGTTCTCGAACTTGTCTTCCAGTTCGATTTCCTTGGCGACGGAAACGCCGTCCTTGGTGATGCGCGGTGCGCCGAAGGACTTGTCGATAACGACGTTACGACCCTTCGGGCCGAGGGTGACCTTTACTGCGTCAGCGAGAATGTCGACGCCCTTGAGCATCTTTTCGCGTGCGCCGCGGCCGAATTTTACTTCTTTGGCTGCCATTGTTCAAAACTCCTGGTTTCGAATGACCGGAACGGTATCCGGCATAAATTTAAGGAAACGACGGGTTCGGCCAGATCAGCCGATGATGCCCATGATGTCGGATTCCTTCATGATCAGAAGGTCTTCGCCATTGAGCTTGACTTCGGTGCCGGACCACTTGCCGAACAGAACGCGGTCGCCAGCCTTGACGTCGAGAGCGACAACCTTGCCGGACTCGTCACGTGCGCCAGAACCGACAGCGACGATTTCGCCTTCCTGCGGCTTTTCCTTTGCGGTATCGGGAATGATGATGCCGCCCTTGGTCTTTTCTTCGGACTCAACGCGACGAACGACAACGCGGTCGTGCAGCGGGCGGAAATTGGTGCTTGTCATTGTCTAATCCCTCGATCAAATGACTTGGTGCGGTTTTGAACGCACATGATGGTTGTTAGCACTCACCTTGCTGGAGTGCCAGCCAAGCCGAGATAAGGAGGCCTTCTGTCCGAGTCAAGGACGGCCCCCCGGAAAAATTTCCTGCCTTATGGTTAGCAGCGCTTCATGACAGAAATTTCCGCTCGCAAAAGGTGATTTGTGCTCATCATTCGACAGTGTTCGAAGACCTCGCCCTGACATCTGTTGTGGTAACGGGCCGCATCTTGTGTGTCCTTGAGCGGTAAAATGGTGCTTCCACGTATTTCTGCGTCAGATAGGCGAAAGGGATGGCTGTGGCGAAGGTCAATGTTGCAAGCAGGGCAAAATAGGTCGCCTGATCGAGCCCCTGATTGTTCAAGACATACATCCAGCCATATAGCGGGATCATGTGCAGCAGGTAGAGTGGATAGGACACCGTTCCGAGAAACGTCATGGCCGGATGTTCGAGAAAACGTGTTACGGGCCCTTTCTGACGCTTCTTGTCGCGAACCATCAGTGCGCCGCCAAAAATGAAGATCCATGCGCCCATGGCAAGATCAAACCAGCCGACGACGGCTGCGAGCGGAATGACGATCAGCGGTGAAAGCAGCGGCTGATTTTTCCAGCGCATGTTCCAGAGATAGTAGCTGGCAATGCCGAGTGCGAAGTAGATTGCGTAGTTGGCAAGAATGGCAGCATTCGGCCAGCGTTTGAGATACCAAACGGCAACAACGGTAAAAACCGTAAAGGCGATCCGCAACGGCTTGCTTTGATGATGCAGGAACCAGAACACAATCGGCGCGATCACATAGAACTGGAACTCGGTTGAAATATTCCATGCCTGGCCGAGGAACGCGTAAGCGCCGAGCGGCAGCCAGCTATCTGGCACAACGCCATGCAGCATGGTGACATGGGCAAGGCTGTTCCACTCCCAATCCGCGAAGCTGTTGTTGAGGATGGCAATACGCCCGGCATTGCGGGCGCTCTGGAAATCGGCCTCGGTCAAGGCTTCATAGGCGATCCAGGCAAAGGCAATCGAAAGGACGAATGCAAAGATATAGGCTGGATAAATCCGCTTCAGGCGGCGGGATATGTAAGTCGTGTAGTCTTCAGAGAGCGACGACATCATCACGAAAATCACGAAGCCGCTCATGATGCAGAAAATCTGCACCCGGATTTTTTCGTTGATGAGCGGTTTGAAGACGCCCATCGCATCAGGATCGATCCCGGCTGCCGGCAAAAGATGGACAACCACGACCCATGCCGCCAGCAGTCCACGCAAGCCTTCGAGCTGATCTATTCGCTTCATGGCTCATCCTCCATATGAGCCAGCCCCGCGCACATAAAACCATCTCGATGCCGCGATCACAACATGTTGCATTGCAAAAAATCAAAATGCGGCTCTCGCGGCAGCGCACCGTAGGTATTCTTTTTTTCTTGCCATCGCTGCCGGGCTTTGCGATGTCAGCCCTGTCTCCTTCAGCATCTGGAAAGCGTATCATGGCCCATCGCATTGCAACCCTCGGCGAAATTACCGCGGAGTTTGACGTTGTTCTCTCCGACGTCTGGGGCGTTCTGCACAATGGCGTCGCGGCCTTTCCCGATGCGGCCAAAGCACTGCAAGCAGCCCGCGAGGCCGGCAAGACGGTGGTGCTGATTACCAACTCACCGCGTCCGGCCCCCGGTGTCATTACGCAGCTGCGTGCGCTTGGTGTATCGGATGAAGCCTATGATCGGATCATCACGTCTGGCGACGTTACGCGCGGCCTGATTGCTGAAGGCCCGGAAAAAGTGTTCCTGCTCGGTCCTGAGCGTGATCTGCCGCTGCTCGATGGTCTAACGGTTGAACGTGTCGGCGAAGCTGAGGCGCAATCGGTGGTCTGCACCGGATTTTTCGATGACGAGACGGAAACACCGGAAGATTACACCGACATGCTGAAGGGCTTTATCGCACGCAAGGTGCCAATGATTTGCGCGAACCCCGATCTGGTGGTCGAGCGCGGCGAGCGTATCATCCCCTGTGCCGGGGCGATGGCCGCCTATTACGAACAGCTTGGCGGCGAGGTCCGCATTGCCGGAAAACCGCATTCGCCGATCTATGATGCCTGCCTTGCCGCAGCCAAAGACGTTCGTGGTGATTTCGACAAGGCACGGGTGCTTGCCATTGGTGATGGCATGCCGACTGATGTGAAGGGTGCGATTTCGAGCGGTCTGGAGCTGCTCTATATCAGCGGCGGTATCCACGCCGCCGAATACACTCTGAACGGCCAGACAGATGAGGCATTGTTGAATGCCTATCTGAAAGGACAGGGTGCAGCACCCGGCTGGTGGATGCCGCGTCTGGCGTAAGGGTGGGCTGTCATGACCGTCTTTCATCGCAATGAGAAAAAAGAGCCACTGCCAGAAAATCTGCGTGGTGGCGTCATCGCCATCGGCAATTTCGACGGCGTGCATCGCGGTCATCGTGCCGTTCTGGATCGCGCGTTGGAGTTGGCGGAAGCGCGCGGTGTTCCGGCGCTTGTGTTGACATTCGAGCCGCATCCTCGTTCGGTGTTTCGTCCTGACACTCCGGTTTTCCGCCTGTCGCCAGCCCCTTTGAAGGCACGACTTCTGGAGGCGATCGGTTTCCAGTCCGTCATCGAATATCCTTTTGATCGTGAGTTTTCCGAACGGTCTGCCGACGAGTTTGTCAAATCCATCCTCGTCGACTGGCTGGGCGCCAGTGCAGTGGTGACCGGTTTTGACTTTCATTTCGGCAGGGGCCGGGAAGGTGGCCCGGCATTTTTGATGCAGGCCGGCAAACGTTATGGGTTCGACGTCACGTTGGTTGATGCCTTCCGGGATGAGGGAGCCGATGTCGTGTCGTCCAGCCGTATTCGTGATCTTCTGGCTGAGGGCGATGTCTCCAGTGCGGCGGGTCTGTTGGGATATCGCTTCACGGTCGAGGCCGAAGTCATCGGTGGTCAGAAGCTTGGTCGCACACTGGGTTTTCCGACGGCCAATATGTCGCTCCCTCCCGAAACTGAACTGAAGGCTGGCATCTATGCCGTTCGTTTCCGCCGGCCGGATGGAAGCCTTCATGATGGTGTCGCGAGCTTCGGTTATCGTCCGACGGTAACCGAAAACGGCGCTGCTCTGCTGGAAACCTATGTCTTCGACTTTTCCGGCGATCTCTATGGTGAAGTCTGTTCAGTGTCTTTTTTCGGCCATTTGCGCGACGAACTGAAGTTTGAAGGTCTGGAGCCACTCGTAGCCCAGATCAGGCAAGACGAGGAAGAAGCGAGAGCGCTGCTCGCGGGCGTTCGGCCTTTAACCGAGTTGGACGCGAAAATAGCCTTTTGACGTAGCAATTGCATGATTTGTCGGCGGCTGCGTCATACAAAGCCATGCAACATCATACAAACAACTTCCTTTTTGCCCGGAAAGGTCTTAAACAACCGGTCATGCACCAATATCGGTCGACGTTCATATCCCGAATTATTGGCCCGGCCTTCCGCCCGCTCTGAGAGCCGGAAGGTCCGGGATTTTGGTGCTTGTCAAAAGCACCCTCCGTTTTGCCCTCTTTGTAGTTAAGACGGCGCGGCCCTTCGGGGGCGCCGCGACAATGGTACGATCATGAACGACACCGCAGAAAAAATCGATTATTCCTCAACGCTTTACCTGCCGCAGACGGATTTCCCGATGCGTGCTGGTCTGCCGCAGAAAGAGCCGGAAACGGTCAAGCGTTGGCAAGAAATGGGCCTCTACAAGAAGCTGCGCGCTTCCGCCGCCGGCCGCGAGAAATTCGTGCTGCATGACGGCCCGCCCTATGCCAACGGCAACATCCATATCGGCCACGCGCTCAACAAGATCCTGAAGGATGTCATCACCCGCTCGTTCCAGATGCGCGGTTACGATTCCAATTACGTTCCGGGCTGGGATTGCCACGGTCTGCCGATCGAGTGGAAGATCGAGGAAGCATATCGCGCCAAGGGCAAGAACAAGGATGAGGTTCCGGTCAACGAATTCCGCAAGGAATGCCGTGAATTTGCCTCGGGCTGGATCAAGGTTCAGGCTGAGGAATTCAAGCGCCTCGGCATCGAGGGTGACTTCGACAACCCATACACGACGATGAACTTTCACGCTGAGGCTCGGATCGCCGGTGAATTGCTGAAAATCGCCAAGAGCGGTCAGCTTTATCGCGGCTCGAAGCCCGTCATGTGGTCTGTAGTCGAGCGTACCGCGCTGGCTGAGGCGGAAGTCGAATATGCAGACGTAGAGAGCGACATGATCTGGGTGAAATTCCCGATCCTGGATGGCGCTGCTGATCTCAAGGGTGATTTTGTCGTCATCTGGACGACCACGCCCTGGACCATCCCCGGCAACCGTGCCATCGCCTTTTCGTCGCGTGTCGAGTATGGCCTTTATGAAGTGACGGAAGCTGCCAACGATTTCGGTCCGCGGCCGGGTGAAAAGCTGATCTTCGCCAAGAAGCTGGCCGAAGAGGCTGCAACCAAGGCAAAGCTGACCTTCAAGCTGGTTCGTGACGTGAAAGCGGAAGAACTGGCCGCCATGACCTGCGCCCATCCGTTGGCGTCGCTTGGTTACGATTTCGCCGTGCCGTTGCTTGATGGCGACCATGTCACAGACGACGCCGGTACGGGCTTCGTCCACACTGCGCCGAGCCATGGTCGCGAAGACTTTGACGCATGGACCGGTCATCAGCGCGTCATCGAAGCGCGTGGCATCTCCTCCAAAATCCCGTTCCCGGTCGATGACGCCGGTTTCTATACCGAGGATGCTCCCGGTTTCGGCCCGTCCGCCGAAGGCGGTGCTGCCCGCGTTATGGATGACAACGGTAAGAAGGGCGATGCCAACGAGCGCGTCATCAAGGCGCTCATCGCGACCAACACACTGTTTGCGCGTGGCCGTCTGAAGCACAGCTATCCGCATAGCTGGCGCTCCAAGAAGCCTGTGATCTTCCGCAATACGCCGCAATGGTTTGTCTATATGGACAAGGAACTCGGCGACGGAACTACGCTCAGATCGCGCTCGCTTTCGGCCATTGACCAGACGCGCTTTGTGCCGGCTTCCGGACAGAACCGCCTGCGCGCCATGATCGAAGGTCGCCCGGACTGGGTTCTGTCGCGCCAGCGCACCTGGGGTGTGCCGATCGCTGTATTTGCCGACGAAAAGGGTGAAATCCTGGTCGACGACGCTGTCAACCAGCGCATCATCGATGCTTTCGAGGTCGAAGGTGCCGACGCATGGTTTGCAGAAGGCGCCAAGGAACGCTTCCTCGGCAATGACCACGACCATGCCAAGTGGCTGCAGGTCATGGACATTCTCGATGTCTGGTTCGACTCTGGCTCGACGCACACTTTCACGCTGGAAGATCGCCCGGACCTCAAGTGGCCGGCGGATGTCTATCTCGAAGGTTCTGACCAGCACCGCGGCTGGTTCCATTCGTCGCTGCTGGAAAGCTGCGCGACGCGTGGTCGTGCGCCTTACAACGCCGTTGTCACCCATGGTTTCACCATGGACGAGAAGGGCGAAAAGATGTCGAAGTCCAAGGGCAACGTCGTTTCGCCGCAGGAAGTGATGAAGGATGCCGGTGCCGACATTCTGCGCCTGTGGGTCATGACCACCGACTACTGGGATGACCAGCGCCTCGGCAAGGCCATCATCCAGACCAATGTCGACGCCTATCGCAAGCTGCGCAACACCATCCGCTGGATGCTCGGCACGCTTGCCCATTATGAAGGCGAAGAAATTGCTTACGCCGACCTGCCGGATCTGGAAAAGCTGGTGCTGCACCGCCTTTCCGAACTGGATCAGGTCGTGCGCGACGGTTACGACAGCTTCGAGTTCAAGAAGATTGCGCGTGCGCTTGTCGATTTTGCCAATGTCGAGCTTTCGGCCTTCTACTTCGACGTCCGCAAGGACACGCTCTATTGCGACGCGCCGTCGTCGCTGAAGCGCCGTGCGGCTCTGTCGGTCATCGCCAAGCTGTTCGATTGCCTCGTTGGCTGGCTTGCGCCGATGCTGCCCTTCACCACCGATGAAGCGTGGTTGTCGCGTTACCCGGATGCCGAATCCGTGCATCTCGTTCAATTCCCCTCCGTGCCTGCGGAATGGAAGAACGACGTGCTGGAAGCGAAGTGGGAAAAGATCCGCAAGGTTCGTACCGCTGTCACCGGCGCTTTGGAAATCGAACGCCGCGAAAAGCGTATCGGCTCGTCTCTCGAAGCGGCTCCAGTGGTCTACATCGCTGATGCTGAGCTTCTGGCCGCGCTCGAGGGCGAAGACTTCGCCGAAATCTGCATCACCTCGGCGATCTCTGTCGTCGCGGGTGAAGGCCCTGCCGATGCCTTCCGTCTGGCGGAAGTATCGAAGGTTGCGGTTGAGCAGAAGCTGGCGGAAGGCCGTAAATGCGCCCGTTCCTGGCGCATCACCACCGATGTCGGTGCCGATCCGCAATATCCGGATGTTTCGGCGCGTGATGCAGAGGCGCTGCGCGAGCTTGCCGCTCTCGCATGATGAAAATGGCCGGATGAATTGCGCTTTGCGTCTTCATCCGGTACATCTGCCTGAAAATGGCCGGATTTTCGCGGCAATGCGGGCTGCCGCGTGCTAGTGGACAAGTGGTCTGGCGAAACGGGACGGACGGCTGGAAGGGTTTCGATGAAGACGATGCAGGGTAACGGGCAGGGGTTTGGCATGTTGCGAACGATTGCAGGCATCACGGCTATGGGCATGTTGCTCGGCGCGTGCACCAGTCCGACTTACGGAACCGGCAAGTCTGCCGCAGAACAGCTCGTTGATGACCTTGGCAGCGCCACTTCCATCACTGGCGACCAGACCAAGCGCAACCTGAAGTACAATCCGCGTCCTGGTCTTGTCGTTCCTGCGCAGGCGCGTGCCGAACAGCTCGCTGAGCCGCAGCAGAATATGGCAAGCCGCGAGACCAACCCGCAATGGGTCGAATCGCCGGAAGAAACCCGCGAGCGTCTGCGCGATGAAGCTGACGCCAACAAGAATAACCCGAACTATCGTTCGCCGCTTCTGGCTGGCAACGGCACAAACGGCCAGATGACCGAGACCCAGAAGTGGGAAGCGTTCCGTCAGGCCAAGGCTGATGCCAAGGGTGGCTCTGTCGTTAATGCCCAGCGCAAATTCCTGACCGATCCTCCTGCGGAGTATCGCAGCGTACCGCAGGACCAGCTGACGGACCTCGGCGAGCCTGAGCAGAAGAAGGACAAGCGCCGAAGAAGGAAGCGGCAGTTGCCGGTTCCGGCAAGAGCTGGTGGAACCCCTTCCAGTAAGCTCTTAAGACCATGTGACGGAGCGCAGAATTGATGTCTTGCTCCGTCATGTCGAGTTCCAGGCTGAAAATGATGTGATGGATGTAAAGGCGGAAACGATGATCCGCCTATTTTTCAAATAGCGTCATCAATCCGTTTCTGCTGAAAGAATTGCCGTAAAATCTCGGCGCTTTCGCGTTCTGCGAGGCCTGAATAAACGTCCGGCGCATGGTGACACGTTGGCTGGTTGAAAAAGCGGACACCGCTGTCAACCGCACCGCCTTTGGGGTCTTCCGCGCCGTAGTACAGCCGTCGGATACGGGCAAAGGAGATCGCCGCAGCACACATGGTGCAGGGCTCCAGCGTAACGTAAAGGTCGGCACCCGGCAGGCGTTCCTGACCCAGCGCTTCGCAGGCCATGCGGATGACTGCGATTTCTGCGTGCGCTGTTGGATCGTTCAATGCGCGGGTCTGGTTGCCTGATCGGGCAATGACTTTGCCATCCAGGACCAGAACGGCGCCGATCGGAACCTCTTCACGTTCGGCTGCGGCACTGGCTTCTTCCAGTGCCAGTTCCATGAAATGCGTCCTTTCGGCCATTGCGTCTCAATTTCCTCTTAACCCTTGTGCTTGGACCTGATAGGACAGCCCAAACAACAGGCAAACAGCAAATGACTTTTAAAGACAAGCCGAAGCGTGACGGCGGCAAGACATTTAGCCGCGACAAGAAGCCGAAGAGCGCCGACAAGCCGGCCGTTCATCGGGAAAAGAAGCCGTCGGTGGCGAAAGCCGAGGCGGTTGAAGCCACTGCCGTTATTGGCGCGAAGCCGGAGCGTATCTCCAAGATCATGGCGCGCGCCGGTGTGGCGTCGCGTCGCGATGTCGAGCGGATGATCATGGAAGGTCGCGTGTCGCTGAATGGCGTCAAGCTAGACTCGCCGGTCGTCAATGCCACGCTGTCGGACAAGATCGAAGTCGACGGCATGCCGATTCGTGGCGCCGAGCGTACGCGTCTGTGGCTCTATCACAAGCCTGCCGGTCTGGTGACGACCAATTCCGATCCGGAAGGTCGCCCGACGGTCTTTGATAATCTGCCGGGTGAATTGCCGCGCGTTCTGTCCATCGGCCGTCTCGATATCAATACCGAAGGCCTGTTGCTTCTGACCAATGACGGCGGTCTTTCGCGCGTCCTGGAACTGCCGACCACCGGCTGGCTGCGCCGTTACCGCGTGCGCGCCCACGGCGAGGTCGATCAGGCTGCGCTCGACAAGCTGAAGGACGGTATTGCTGTAGACGGCGTCCTTTACGGCGCGATCGATGCGACGCTGGACCGTACGCAGGGCCATAACGTCTGGATCACCATGGGTCTTCGCGAAGGCAAGAACCGTGAAATCAAGAACGTGCTCGGCGCGATTGGCCTTGAGGTCAACCGCCTGATCCGCATTTCCTACGGTCCTTTCCAGCTTGGTGATCTGGCGGAAGGCAAGGTGCTGGAAGTGCGCGGCCGCATGTTGCGCGATCAGCTTGGCCCACGTCTCATCGAGCAGGCTGGTGCCAATTTCGATGCGCCGATCTATGATGTGCCTGTCGACGAAGAGGAAGAAAAGCCAGCCAAGTCCGAATGGGCTAAGAGCGATACGCGTGAAGGCAAGCCCCGTTTCGACAAGGGTGGCAAGCCTGAAGATCGCCGCGAACGCGCACTTGGCCGTCTGGACACGAAGCGCAGCGACAAGCCCGCTGGCAAGTTCGGTTCGAAGCCAGCCGGCAAGGGCCGCGACGATGACGAAGACGATCGCCGCAGCAATCGTCCCCCGTCGGGCAGCAGCCGTACCGCCAATGTCTGGATGGCTCCGGGCGCCAAGCCGACACGCGATGGCAAGGCGCGCAAATCTGTCCGCGCTGAGGCTGAAAGTCTGTTCAAGAAGCCATCCGCGCAGGCCGAAGCACGTCGCAATGTCGTGCGACATGCGGATGACGAGGGTGAATGGATACGCTCCGATTCCACGCGCGAAGAAGATCGCGGCCGTGGCGAGCGTCCTGCCCGTGGTGACAGAGGTTTTGGCGATCGCCCGGCGCGGCGCGAAAAACCTTTCGGAGACAAACCATTCCGTGATCGCCCCCGCGAAGAGGGCGACCGCTCGCGTGGGGAACGCCCGGCGCGCGGCGAAAGAAGCTTTGGCGACCGTCCTGCACGGGGTGAAAAGTCCTTTGGCGATCGGCCGTTCCGCGATCGTCCTCGCGAAGAGGGTGACCGCCCGCGTGGCGAGCGTCCGACTCGTGGCGAAAGAAGCTTTGGTGACCGTCCTGCACGGAGTGAGAAGCCCTTCGGTGACCGGCCGTTCCGCGACCGACCCCGTGAAGAAGGTGACCGTCCACGTGGCGACCGGCCCTTCGGTGACAAGCCCAGAGGTGGAAAACCCGGCGGTAAGCCAGCCTTCGGCAAGTCGGGTGAACGCGGTGAGCGCTCGGGTTTTTCGGGCAAGGGTAAAGGCGCTGGCGGCAAAGGCCCCGGCGGCGGCAAGCCGGGCGGCAAAGGTCGGGGTGGCAAACCTTCTGGTGGCAGGGGAATGACACGTAATGCGGATCGTAGGCGGTGAGTTCCGCGGCCGAAGCTTGGCCGCGCCGAAAACCAATTCCATTCGTCCAACCATCGACAGGACAAGGGAAAGCCTTTTTAATATTCTGAGCCATGCTTATCCGGAAAGTCTGGATGGTACGCGCGTTCTGGATGTTTTTGCCGGTACCGGCGCTGTTGGCCTCGAGGCTCTGTCGCGCGGCTGCCGTGTGGCGCTCTTCGTCGAGAACGGTGTTGAGGGCAGGGGCCTGCTCTGGGAAAACATCGATGCGCTTGGCCTGCACGGTCGTGCCCGCATTTTGCGGCGGGATGCGACCAAGCTTGGCGGTGTCAACAACATCGAACCGTTCGATGTGCTGTTCGCTGACCCACCCTATGGCCATGGCCATGGTGAAAAGGCTTTTTCTGCTGCGCATGCCGGCGGCTGGCTGGTGCCGGGCGCTCTTGCGATCCTGGAAGAGCGTGGCGATGTGGTCGTGACGGTCGAGCCGGTTTTCAAGCTGCTCGAAAGCCGAACCTTCGGCGATACCAAAATGCATTTTTACCGCTACGAACCCTGACAGGACGGTTTTTGCCGTCTTGCCATGGCTCTGTCGTGTTTGCGCAATAGGCAAACATCTCCTCTGGAGCGAAGGTGGTTACCGGTATGGAGCAAGGTGCATACGAAAACGTCGCGGCCGCAAACGGGGCCGCGGACAGCCGCAGTGATGACGGTGAACCAACGTTCGGTCTAGCCCTCGGCGGGGGCGGCGCACGCGGCATATGCCACATCAACGTCGTCGAGGCATTGGATGAACTTGGCATCCGACCGGTGATGATTTCCGGCTCTTCCATCGGCTCTATCATCGGCGCGGGCATGGCGGCCGGTATGACCGGGCGCGACATTCGCGACTACACACTTGAACTGATGGGCCGAAAGGGTTCGGTTGCCAACCGACTCTGGAGCCTTGGTCCGGCCTCGATGCGCCATGCGGTCGATGGCTTCCGCCTTGGCCAGTTCAACCTCGAACTCATTCTGCACGCCTTGATGCCGCAGGCCCTTCCCAAGAATTTTTCTGATTTCTCCATTCCGATGAAGGTCATGACGACCGACTACTACGCGCAGACGGAAGTGGTGGTCGAGAATGGTGAAGTGATCCAGGCGCTTGCGGCCTCAGCAGCGATCCCCGCCTTGTTCATGCCCGTGCGAATGAACGGGCGTATCATGATTGACGGTGGCATCTTCAATCCGGTTCCCTACGAGCATTTACTGGATCATGCCGATATCGTCATTGGTGTCGACGTGGTCGGTGGACCGGAAGGTGATGGCGCCACCATGCCGAACCGGCTCGACAGTCTGTTTGGCGCCAGCCAGTTGATGATGCAGGCTGCCATCGCCCTGAAACTTCGGCTCAGACCACCGCATATCTTCCTGCGCCCGCCGGTCAACCGGTTCAGGGTGCTGGACTTTCTCAAGGCCGATGAAGTTCTGGCGGCATCCGCCGCTATCAAGGATGATTTGAAGCGGCAGATCGAGATGCAGGTCGAACTGTTTCACCGGGGACGCGGCATCGAAGCATGAGGTCGGTGGTCAAGCGACGATCTCTGCATCTCCATCTTCCGGCTCGTCCTCCTCTTCGCGTTTTTCCACCTTGTTTTTCGGCTTCATCAACGGCTCAGGTTTGACCTCACGGACAGGCTTGTTGTGCAGCATCTGCCGGCCAGCGGCCAAGCCTTCAACGGCCTGTAACTGCAGCCGCTCCTCGTCGCGTTCACGTATATCGTCGGCAATCGAAATTGCGCGCTCGCTGTCCATATCCAACCCCTCCAGCATCCGTCGTCCGAAGACGAGGCCCGATTCCAGCGTTTCACGCAGTTCGTACTCGATGCCTTTTTTCCTGAGGTCGATTGAATGGATACGGTCATAGGATCGGGCAAAGATGCGCACGGACGGAAACTCCGACTGGATCATGTCGATGATCCGGTCCGTGGTTTCCTTTTTGTGGGTGCAGACGGCGACGATATCGGCGCGTTCGATGCCGGCGGCAATCAGAACGTCCTTGCGCGTACCGTCACCGAAGAAAATGCGGAAGCCGAAACGGGCTGCCTGACGCACACGATCGGCGGAGCTATCGATCACTGTGACGTCTCTCCCGCCTGCCAGAAGAATCTGTGATGCGATCTGGCCGAAACGCGAAAAGCCGATCATCAGAACATCGGCACCCGCGCCGTCGAAATCCTCTTCAAGCGCGTCTTCGTCCGCGTCTTCCGCGGTCAGACGGCGTGACACGACCGCGAGAAGCGGGGTCAAGGCCATTGATAACGTGACAATGGCAACCAGTATCGATGCTGTCGCCTGTGGGAACAGCCCGGACGCTGCGGCCGTGGTGAAGAGGACAAAACCAAATTCGCCACCTTGTGCCAGAAGCAGGGCGATACGGCTCGATGCATAACGCGACGAGCCTGCGATACGGCAGAGGGCGTGAATGAGTGTCGCCTTGACGAGCATCATCACCGGGACGGCAACTAGGATCAGGACGATGTGCTCATAGACGATGCGGATGTGCAGCGACATGCCGACCGCCATGAAGAACAGCGCCAGAAACAGGCCGCGAAACGGCTCGATATCGGCCTCAAGTTCGTGTCGATAGGACGATTCCGACAGCATCAGGCCCGCCAGCAGCGCCCCCATGCCCATGGAAAGACCGACCATTTCCATGATCGCTGCGGCACCGATGACCACAAAGAGTGCTGCGGCGATCATGACTTCGCGCGCTCCGGTCCGGGCAATGATCTGGAACATTGGGGTCAGCAGATAACGCCCCGCGAGAACCATGCCACCCACCGCCACGACCGAGGCGACAAGGTCCGAAACCATCGAGTCGGTCGGCACTTCTGGACGATTGGAAAGAATAGTGACGAGAGCAAGCAAGGGGACGATCGCGAGGTCCTGAAACAACAGGATCGAGAAAGAGCGATTGCCGTGTTTGGTATTCATGTCGCCATCATCGGCGAGGATTTGCAGCGCAAAGGCAGTTGAAGAAAGCGCAAGTCCGAAACCGGCCACAAGGCTACCTCGCCATTCGATCAACCCTGCCCACCAGGTAATTGCCGCAAGTGTACCCCCGGTAACAAGCACCTGTGCCAGCCCAAGACCCAGAATGTCGCGCCGCATCTGCCAGATGCGTGACGGCTTCAGTTCAAGGCCGATGATGAACAGCAGGAAAACGACGCCGAGTTCGGAAACGTTGAAGATGTCTTTCGCATCCGTCACCAGATGAAGAAATGGCCCGATGACGATACCCGCCACCAGATAGCCAAGGACGGTTCCAAGCCCGAGCTTGCGAAAAATGGAAGCTGCAATCACCGCACCGGCCAAAAGCAGCAGGGGTTCGGTAAAGAGAGCGTCGTGCTCGGTCATGGTGGCAGGCTTTCGAATATGAGGGTGAGATCGCCATTCGGGCAGAGAATGCGGCTTTCACCCTTGATGCGGGATTGTTGGCACAATAAATGGAACAGGAATGAAAGGCCAACTCATGTCTTCGGAAATCGATTCTTCTAAGCTTCTCGATCGTGCCAGCCAACTTGTCGACCTCGCCCGCGCCGCCGGTGCAGATGAGGCCGATGCTGTTGTGGTCCGGTCCCGTTCTCAGTCCATTGGTGTCCGGCTCGGAAAAGTGGAAAACACCGAGTCCTCTGAAAGCGATGATTTCTCGCTCCGTGTTTTTGTCGGTCGGCGCGTTGCAAGCGTGTCCGCCAATCCTGGTTTCGACCTGAAGACATTGGCGGAGAGAGCTGTCGCGATGGCGAAGGTTTCCCCTGAAGATCCCTACGCCTGCCTGGCGGACAAGGATCGGCTGGCAACGTGGTATGACGACCTCAAGCTTTTTGATCCCACTGAAGTTCCCACTGACAAGCTGAGCGAAGCTGCGCTTGCTGCGGAAGAAGCCGCTCTTGCGGTCAAGGGCGTCACCAATTCCTCCGGCGCTGGTGCGTCGAGCGGTATGGGCGGTCTTGTTCTCGTCACATCACATGGCTTTGCCGGCAGCTACATGGGCAGCCGCTTCAGTCGCTCCGTCAGCGTCATTGCAGGCGAAGGCACGAAGATGGAGCGTGATTACGACTTCGACAGCCGCCTCTATTACGCCGATCTGGACGCGGCCGAGCTCATCGGCCGTCGTGCCGGAGAAAAAGCAGTCGAGCGTGTCGGTCCACGTCAGGTCGACACCGGCAGCAACATGACGGTTGTTTTCGATCCGCGGATTGCCCGTGGGTTCGTTGGCGCCATTGCCGGTGCGATCAACGGTGCATCTGTTGCGCGCAAGACAAGTTTCCTGCGCGACAAGATGGGCCAGCAGGTGCTGAAAAGCGGACTTAACCTCACTGATGACCCGCAGATCGTGCGCGGTCCATCTTCCCGCCCTTTCGATGGGGAAGGGGTGAGGGGCGAACGCATGGTGATGATTGAGGACGGTGTGCTGAAGCACTGGTTCCTGTCAACCTCGGCGGCGCGTGAACTCGGTCTGGAAACCAATGGGCGCGGTGTTCGTGGCGGTACGTCGGTTTCGCCGGCATCAACCAACCTGGCGCTTGAGCCCGGCGATATTTCTCCCGAGGATTTGATCCGCCAGATCGGTACAGGCTTTTACGTCGCCGAACTCATCGGCCACGGCGCCAATATGCTGACCGGTGAATATAGCTGTGGCGCCAGCGGTTTCTGGATCGAGAACGGTGAAAAGTCCTTCCCCGTTTCGGAAGTGACGATCGCCTCGAACCTCAAGGACATGTTCATGCGGATAACGCCGGCGAACGACATCGATCGCAAATACGGCATTGCTGCTCCGACCCTTGCAATCGAAGGCATGACGATCGCGGGCAAGTGATCTCTACTGTCGATTGCTTTCGCCGGTGGTTCGTGTGCAAGTGCGAATGAGATAAGCGCGCGGTTTGCGCGCGCGGAAAAGACGGCACGATGAAAGATATGGCTGAAGCCCGCTGGGCTTCCGATTTGGCGCTTATTCTTGGAGCTGCGCGCAGAGCAGGGGAGACTGCGCTCGGTTTCTTCCGTAAGGACCCCGATGTCTGGTGGAAGAATGGTGGCCAATCCCCAGTCAGCGCTGCGGACTATGCAGCGAATGAAATCCTTGCAAACATCCTTCGCTCAGCCCGTCCCGACTACGGGTGGCTGTCGGAGGAGACCGACGACGATGCTGTTCGACTGACAAGAGACACCGTTTTCGTCATCGACCCAATCGATGGCACACGCGCGTTTATTGGCGGTCGCGATACATGGTGTGTCAGCGTCGCCGTCGTCCATCGCGGCAGACCTGTGGCCGCCGCGCTTGTTGCCCCGGCGCTTGCAGAAGAGTTCACTGCAGTCGAGGATGGTCCCGCGTTGAAGAATGGTCAACCCATTGCGGTGTCCAGCGGAAATGAGGGCATCCTGCATCTGGCTGCACCGGAAGACGTGATCGCTCATCTGTCTGCCGATGTCCGTGCCGGTGTGAAACGCATTCCGCATGTGCCGTCACTCGCCTACCGGTTGGCAATGGTGGCAGACGGCCGTATCGACGGAACACTGGTGAAGGCGAACTCGCACGAGTGGGATCTCGCAGCTGCGGACCTTATCCTCGACAGGGCGGGCGGGCAGCTCGTGGGCCTCGATGGAAAACCTCTGATGTATAATCGGGTGCAGGTTAACCACCCGGCATTGTGCGCCGCAGCAGAATATGCGCTTCCAGAGCTTTTGAAAGCATTTTCACATCTGTCCAACGGTTGACGTTTACCCGGAAATCCAGCAGATGAAGGGCTCTCTCAGACATATAGAAAGAGACAAAGAGATGACCGAAACCGGCAAACCGAAACAACTCCTGCACCTGGTGTTTGGTGGCGAACTCGAAAACCTTCAGGATGTTCAGTTCCGGGATTTGAACGCGCTCGATATCGTCGGCATCTACCCTGACTATGCAACGGCGCTGACAGCGTGGAAGTCCAAGGCTCAGTCGACCGTCGACAACGCTCATATGCGTTATTTTATCGTGCATATGCACCGTCTTCTCAATCCTGACGACAAAAAATAACTACTTTTGCCCTTGCGTTGTAATATTATCGGGAAACAGCACTTTCCCGATGATTCTTGCTCGCAGCATGCAAACAGGCGTCTGGGCGCGAAAAAGTGATCGTGCATACGCCTGCTGTGACAAAAAATGACGCAATTTGAGAAGTACTAGGCGGCGATAACTCGAATTACAGGGAAAAGGCATTGCGCGGAACGATCAAGGGCAGAATGTCATGAGCAGCCGTATCGCACGCTTCGCTCTTTCCGGTTACAGAATTGCCGGCATTGCCGCCTACCCTTTTGCCAAGCCCTATCTTTCTTATCGGGCAGCGAAGGGCAAGGAAGACAGGCGCCGCCGCCTCGAGCGGTTTGGCTACGCCAGCGCCGAACGTCCGCGCGGGCCGCTTGTCTGGTTCCACGCAGCAAGTGTTGGTGAAACGCTGGCACTCATTCCGCTGATCCGTGAAATCCGCAAGCGCGATATTTTCGTTCTGTTGACGACAGGCACGGTCACCTCCGCAGAGCTGACCCGTACTCGCCTCGGCGACGATGTGATCCATCAATATGTGCCGCTCGACATAAAGATCGCTGTCAATCGTTTCCTGACCTACTGGGCGCCCGATGCCGCCATCACGGCCGAGTCGGAAATCTGGCCTGTGACGATGATGGAACTGGAGCGTCGTCATATTCCGCAGATCAGGGTCAATGCACGCCTTTCGGACCGTTCGTTCGGTCGCTGGCGGAACCGCCAGGATATTGCGGAATCGCTGTTTTCCAAGCTTGCTCTGGTGGTTGCGCAATCTGACCTCGATGCAGAGCGGTTCCGCGATCTCGGTTCATGGCCCGTTGTCATTTCCGGTAACTTGAAAGGCGATACAGATCCGCCGCCGTGCGACGACACAGTGCTGGAGCGCTATCGCCAGCAAATCGGCAACCGCAAGACCTGGGCGGCGATTTCCACTTTTGACGGGGAAGAAAAGGCTGCTGCCACGGTGCATGCCGCGATCAAGTCCCGCAATGGCCAGTTGACGATCATCGTACCGCGTCATCCGGAACGCGGTGATGATGTGGAGGCGATGCTCAAGGGCATGGGGCTGACCGTCGCTCGCCGAAGCCGGGCTGACATCATCACCCCTGAAACAGATATTTTCCTGGGCGATTCCATTGGCGAGATGGGGCTTTATCTTCGCCTGACGGAGCTTGCCTTCGTTGGTCGCTCACTGACTGCCGAGGGTGGGCAGAACCCGCTGGAACCGGCGATGCTTGGCTGTGCCGTGCTTTCCGGCGCGCACGTGCAGAACTTCCGTGAAGCTTATCAGAAGCTCATCCGTGCCGGCGGGGCGCGCATCATTCGTGATGTCGAAATGCTGGCCAAGGCCGTGCACTATCTGCTGGTCAACGACAATGAGCGTTACAAGATGATAGATGCGGGCAACCGTGTCATTCAGGATATGCGTGGCGCACTGTCAGCCACCGTCAAGGCTCTTGAACCCTATATCAATCCTTTGACCGTCTCGGCCAAACTTCAGCCGCGCAGTGCGGTTGGCTCATGGTAACGGATATGCCCGACCAACAGGCACACTCAATCGCTGCTGTTCTGTTCGACAAGGACGGGACGTTGCTCGGTTATGATGCAAGCTGGGGCCCCGTCAATCGCGAGCTTGCGGCGATTGCAGCCAAAGGCGATCCAGATCTTGCCGATCGACTTCTCGCAGCCTGTGGCATGGACCCGGTGACGGGCCATGTCGTGGCGGACAGTCTTCTTGCGGCAGGCAATACGGCAGAGATTGCGGCCGGGCTGGTGGCGGCTGGTTCACCTTGCGATGAAGTGGAACTGACGACGCGGCTCGATCGGCTTTTTACCGAGGCTGCGGACAAGTCGGTTCCCGTGACTGATCTGAAGGGCTTTTTTACTCGCCTCAAGGCGCGCGGTTTCAAACTCGGCATCGCGTCCAGCGACAACGAAAGTTCGATACGCCGACTGGCGGAACGCTTTGGTTTCGAAACCTATATTGATTTCTTCGCCGGTTATGACAGCGGTTACGGCACAAAGCCGCAACCGGGCATGGTGCTTGGTTTTTGTAAGGCGACGGGCATTCCGCCTGAACAGATCGCTGTTGTCGGTGATAACAATCACGATCTGCACATGGCGAAAAATGCCGGTGCTGGCCTGCGCATTGCCGTTTTGACCGGGACCGGGTCGCGTGAAAGCCTGGGCAGGGACGCCCACTATTGTTTTGACGACATCACGTCGTTGGAAGACCTGTTGCCGGCACGCTCCGTTCTGGAAAGCGCCTGAAATTCCGGGTGCCGTTTTGCAATCCTTGGTTTTTTCTGGCACATACCACCTTTGATAAGACGGATTTCAAACCTCAAACCGCAGGATGTGCGGCGGGAGCGGGCATAGATGGTATCTGAAGCGCCGCCTTTCTGGTGGCAGAAGGCTGGGTGGCAGGCATGGGCGCTGTCGCCGTTTTCGCTTCTCTATGGCAAGATTGCCGGGCGCCGAATGCGCACCGCAAAACGAGCAAGCGTTCCTGTTCCCGTTATCTGCATCGGTAATTTTACGGTCGGTGGGGCTGGCAAGACACCCACGTCTATCGCGATCGCAAGAGCCGCGAAGGAAAAAGGGCTGAAGCCGGGCTTCCTGAGTCGCGGTTATGGCGGCTCGCTCGATGTCACGACACTGGTAGACCTTGGGCATCATCGCGCAGCTGCCGTCGGCGATGAACCCTTGCTCCTGGCACGCGAGGCGATGACGGTCATCTCCCGCAAACGGGTGGAAGGAGCCGAGAGGTTGGTGAAGGAGGGCGCTGACCTCATCATCATGGATGACGGCTTCCAAAGTGCGAGGTTGACGCTCGACTACGCGCTTGTCGTGATCGATACGATCAGAGGTGTCGGCAATGGCTACCTTGTTCCCAGCGGCCCGGTGCGCGCGCCCCTTGCTGAACAGATGCGGCACATGACCGGACTTCTGAAGGTCGGCAAGGGACACGCGGCCGACGCCATCGTTCGTGTCGCTGCAAAGGCCGCCAAGCCTGTTTTCGTCTCCAGCATCCAGCCGCGCGAACTATCCGAAATCGACGGAAAACGTGTCCTCGCCTATGCAGGCATTGCAGACCCCGCCAAGTTCTACAGGACCGTCGAAGACTTGGGTGGCGAGATCGTCCAGCAGCGATCGTTCCCGGACCATCATCACTTCAGCGATGATGAAATTGCCGATTTGCTGCTCGATGCGGGGAAGCAGGACTTGTTGCTTGTAACCACGGCTAAGGATGCAGTCCGTCTCAATGGCCATCACGGCCGGGCGGAGGAATTGCTCTGGAACAGTCTGGTGGTGGAAATCGACATGGTATTCGACGATCCGAATGCAGCTTCGACGATCATCGATCAGGCCATGGAACACTGCCGTCTTCGGCGTCTCAAAGAAAGTGCACATCCCGCCGCGTGAAAACCGCCGGGATGTGATTTTTGCATCATTTCGGCAGAGTACCGGCCTTCGTTTCTGCTTCCAGTGAAGCTGCCGCATCCACATAGGCTTCCTGCCGTGCAACACTCCAATAGCGCAGTTCGTCGAGCGGGATGATCTTGCCCGTTACGGCGCAGATGACGTGAGAGCCAGTCTGCACGATCCGGAAATCGCCATCGAGATAGTCGATGATCGCGGCGCGGTTTCCGCCTCCCTCAAATCTGTTCATCCGTTTTCGTCTCCTGCCATTTCCAATGAGTGCATCCAGGCCCAGACGGCGTAGCGTTTTTCTGAACAATCGGGATGCTCCAGTTCCTTCGAGTTATACCGCCCGGCATCCCATAATGCCAGACCGCGCTTGCCCTGGCATCAACTGCGCCCAAAGAGCCGCTCTATGTCGGAGAGCTTCAGTTCTATGTAGGTGGGGCGACCGTGATTGCATTGCCCGGACCCAGGTGTGTTTTCCATCTGCCGGAGCAGCGCATTCATTTCTTCAGGCCGCATGCGACGCCCCGAACGTACCGAACCATGGCAGGCCATTGTCGCGGCGACGTATTCAAGTTTGTTGGCAAGCGAGGATGCGGCGTCCCACTCGGCAATTTCATCCGCCAATTGTCGGATAAGACCCTGTACGTTGACTTCGCCCAGCATCGCCGGCGTTTCTCGAACCGCAACCGCGCCGGGACCGAACCGCTCGACCACAAGTCCTAACGCATCGAAACCACCAGCATGTTCCATCAACCTGTCGCAGTCTTCCTCGGGCAGGTCGATGATCTCGGGGATCAGCAAGACCTGCGAGGAGGGGCGTTTGGCGTGCAGGGCATTCCGCATCTCCTCGAACACCAACCGCTCATGTGCGGCATGCTGATCGACGATCACCAGGCCATCGTCGGTCTGGGCGACGATGTAGTTCTCGTGAAGCTGTGCCCGTGCGGCGCCGAGCGGATAGCGCAGTGGTTCAGGTGATGGTGTCTGCGTTGGCTCGTTGTAAGGCTCAGCGATCTCCGCCCGAGCCGTCGGCATGGTGATGTCGGTAAACCGTGACTGCGCCGGTTCGGCGAACTGCATCTCGCCGGAATATGCAAGCGGCCGGGAAGGTGAGGTTGCGGGGGACCAGGCGGGTGACGGGAACGGGCGCACAGTGGATGGGCTATAACCAGGGCGAAAGGCATTCATCATCTGGCTTGCGCCTGTGGTCGCAGCCCTGTCGCCATCGCGCGTCAGGGCCTGGCGGATCGCTCCGATGATAAGGCCGCGGATCAGGCCGGGGTCGCGGAAGCGGACATCGGATTTGGCTGGATGAACGTTGACGTCCACCAATGCGGGATCGAGCGTCAGTGACAGTACCGCGACCGGGTAGCGTCCATGCGGCACGGTTTCCGCGTAAGCTGCGCGAATGGCGGAAAGGAGCAGTTTGTCCTGCACCGGGCGGCCATTGACGAACACATATTGATGCGCTGAGTTGCCGCGGTTGAAGGTGGGTACCCCGGCAAAGCCGGTCAGTGTCACATCCTCGCGCTCGGCATCGATTTCAATGGCGTTGTCCTTGAATTCCGCGCCGAGAATCTGCGCCATACGGGCAAGGTGATCATCACCGGTGGCGGGGATCTCTAATGTCGAGCGGTCGGTGCCGGAAAGCGCGAAGCGGATATGCGGAAAAGCAATGGCCATGCGCTTGACGACTTCGGTGATCGCGGCAGCCTCGGCCCGTTCCGTCTTGAGAAACTTCAGTCGGGCTGGGGTCGCAAAAAACAGGTCACGGACCTCGACGATCGTTCCGGCGTTTGCCGCAGCCGGACGGACTTCGGAGACCTTGCCGCCGCTGACGGAAATCACCGAGCCTTGTGCCGCACCCTGCCGGCGGCTGGTGATCGAGAGTTTGGCCACCGATCCGATGGAAGGCAAAGCTTCACCACGAAAGCCGAGAGTGTGGATATCGTCCAGCGTGTCGGAAATTTTCGAGGTGCAATGCCGCCGCACCGCAAGCTCCAGATCCTCGGGGGTCATGCCTGAACCATTGTCAGTCACACGCACAAGACCCTTGCCACCACCCGCCGTGGCGATTTCGATACGCGTCGCACCTGCGTCGATGGCGTTTTCGACCAGCTCCTTGGTCGCGCTCGAAGGGCGCTCGATGACCTCGCCGGCGGCGATCTGGTTGATGAGGGTTTCGGAAAGTAGTTTGATGACCATGATGGCTATTTTCGCGGATTCGCAGGACGTTCGGAAGTAAAATCGGTTTCTGGCGGAAATATGCACAGTTTTGCGCCTTGGCACGGCTTCCGGCATTGCAGTTTTGCAACGTTAATCGCCCTTTAATCGGCGGGCGTTATGGTCGGCCGACTTGAAATGAACGCGCGAATGAGGTCTTCCTTACTGGAAGGTGCGACGGCGAAACGGGTAGCCGTCATCTTTTCCTCAAGACTGCTTCAAGCGGCAAACCCTGATGTTTCTTTGTCCGGAATCTCATGATTCCAACAGATGCATAAGCCTGAATGAGAAAACAGGTGGGGGTTTACTGGTGAGCGATTTGGCGCCTTCCGGCGCGGGCATTTATACAGCGATGCTTGATGCTCTTTGCGACGCGCTTGGCGCGGCGGTTGTCGTCTATGACGGCAATGATCGCATCGTTTTTGCCAGTCGCAAGATTCTGTCGATTTTTCCTCTTCGCGAGGAAGCAATTTCTCACGGCGCCCGCCTGCGCGATTATCTCGGCGCTCTCTACGATTGTTGCCTCGAAGACACCGGAAATCCGGCGGTAATGACCGGACGGCTCGGGCGCGAGGAATGGATTGGCGAGCGTCTGGCGCTGCACTGGCGCGAAAGGTCTGAAAAGACGGAGCGACACAAGGGTGAACGCTGGCTGCGTTTCGTCATGAACAGGTTGCCATCAGGCCTCGGCATCAGTGTTGTTGCGGATATTTCCGAGCAGAAAAAACGTGAAGAGCAGTGGCGACTTGACCTTGAACGGGCGCAATTGGTTGAGGATATTCTCGACAATCTGCCGTTCTCGATCATCGTCAAAGACCGCAACGCCGCTTATGTCGCCGTCAACAAGGCAGCTTGTGCTTTGCTTGAAACCAACGCCGAAACCATCCTTGGGCGCACAGTTTTCGATCTCCATTCCCGCAATCTTGCCGAACGGATCGATATTGCGGATCGACAGGTTATCGACAACGGCACATCAACTGTCCTGCCGGAGCGAGTGACACGTCTCAACGGCGAGGAAATATTGGCGATCACCCGCAAACAGCGGGTAGGTCGGCTGGGGCGCTATTTTCTGGTCACGACGATGGAAGATATTACTGCGCTTGCCACAAGGGACGAGCACGGTACGCCCGTTATACCCACACTCGAACATCTCTCCTTTGTGACGTCCACCTTCGGGAAGGCCAGGGAAGAGATGAGGGCCTCCAACCTGGACCAAAGTGGCCTGAAAGGGAAAGCAGTTCTTCTCGTGACTGCCAATCCATCCTTTGCAAAGGTCGCCGGCCAAAAGCTCATCGATTACCAGGTTGAACACGCCGTCGTTACGAGCGAGGAAGAGCAACGCGACTTCATTGATATTGCCCGCTCTGCCGGTGTGACAATCGATATCGTTGTTGTTGACAACCAGATGAGTGTTGCGTGCCTCGATCATGCCGCCGCTGGGAACCTTCCCGTTCTCGCCATCGATGAAGATCAGATCGCCGCAACCTTGTTGCACAAGCTGATCTCGGCTTTGGAAACATCCGAGCGCAGCGCAGACGATGACAACGACCAGTGGGAAATTGTCACCGAGGAAACACCTGTGGTTCTCGAGCGCGGCGGTCCCGGCGATGTCCTGCTTGTCGAAGACAACAAGGTCAATCAGATCGTCTTTTCTCAGATCCTTGAAGGATTGGGCCTTGGCTGGCGGCTTGCGACCTCCGGTGAGGAAGCGTTGCGGCTTTTTGCCGAACAACGTCCTTCCGTTGTGCTTCTCGACACCACGCTTGTGGATATAGACGGTTTTGAGGTCGCTCGTCGAATGCGGGGGCTGGAAGAGGAAGCGCCTGTTCCCATCGTTGGCGTCATCACCCACGCCTTTGAAGGCGATCGGGACAAATGTCTGGCAGCGGGCATGGACGACATGCTGCTGAAACCTGTCAGCCCCGATATGGTAGAGGGCATTTTCCAGCGGATTTTTGGAAAGAGGGATGCTCGGGAGCGCGCCTGATCAATCCCGTGACTGATGATATTCAGCGCCGATGAGTGGTAGGTTTTGTCCATTACACCAATGGAGATATGGTTTTTTTAATACTTGCCCTGCATTGTGAGCGCGGTCGACAGGCGATTTACAGGGAAGAGGCATGAAACGGGCAGAACCGCACATGTTGCAGGTCAGCCAGAACGAGTTGCAAGCCATGGCGTATAGCGATCCGCTGACGGGGCTTGGCAACCGCTATCGCCTGCGTGACAAGGTTCGCATGCTCGCCAGCGAACGTTCCAGCGACCCCGCACCATTTACAGTTGGCATCGCCAACATCGACGGCTTCAAGCCGATCAACGATCTCTTCGGCGCACAAGCCGGCGACGAAATTCTCTGTCAGGTCGCACATCGCCTGAAAGCCTGCATTCCCGACGGCGCTGTTGTCACACGCCACGATGGCGATGAGTTTGCTTTCGTTCTGCCGTTGGTTTTCGAGCGAACCGGTGCCGAGCGCATCGGCAACATGATCAAGGACGTGCTGTCGGCGCCCTACGATCTGGGCGACCGCAATGTACGGCTTTCCTCGTCCTTCGGTTTTGCGATCTATCCCTTCGCCGGCAATGAATTCGAAGATCTTCTGAAAAGCGCCGAAACCGCGCTCTACCGTTCCAAGCGACGCGGTCGTGGCCAGATTACCGTCTATTCGCGCGAAATTGCGCAGGAGATGAAGCGGGCGACGCAGCTTGAGCAGGCGTTGAGAAACGCCATCATTGCCGATGCCATCGACGTCCATTTTCAGCCGATCGTCAGGCTTGAGGAAGCGAAAGTCGTCGGTTTCGAGGCGCTTGCCCGCTGGAATGATCCCGATCTCGGTTTCGTTTCGCCGGCTGTCTTCGTGCCACTTGCCGAAGAGAGAGGGTTTATCGATGCCTTGTCGGAAACCTTGCTGAGAAAGGCTGCGGAAGCGGCACTGTTCTGGCCCCGCGAGTTGTTTCTCTCCTTCAACCTGTCATCAGCACAGTTGATGGACCCCGGCACTGCCGACAACATCCTGTCCATTCTGGCTCGGGTCGGCCTCGATCCGCACCGCGTCGAGCTGGAAATCACCGAAACGGCCGTGATGACATCGGCGGACACCGCCCAGCGGATCATCAGCGATTTGCAGGCCGCCGGTGTGCGCATCTCTCTCGATGATTTCGGTACGGGCCAGTCGAGCCTTGGGCGACTGCGTGATTTTACCTTTGACAAGGTGAAGATTGATCGGGCGTTCGTCTCCCGCATAAGCACCGATCGTCCCTCGGAGCACATCATCAAGGCGATTGTCGCCATGTGCGAAGGGCTTGATCTGGAGGTTGTGGCTGAAGGGATCGAGGAACGGGTGGAAGAGGAAAAGCTGCGCGCCCTCGGCTGTGCCATGGGGCAGGGATATTTCTACGGCCGGCCGGCCGATGCTGCCGCCACCCAGCGTTACCTCCACGAGAACTACCGCGAAATGTCGACGGATATGCCCTGACGATGTCTATGGGCTGACCGCACAAGATCATGCGATGTCCCAAAACGAAGCCCCGAAACGGTGCGAACCATTTCGGGGCTTTTCTGATAGTTCGACGTGAAGATCAAACGTCGTCAAAGACGGTAGGCCGGCTCAAAAGTGCCCTGGACGTCGATGCCCAGCTCAAAGGTCTGTCCATGCGATGGATTGGCGGCGATCGCCACATCATCCAGATGTTCGCGCGCGGACGTGACGAGAAGACGCGATGCGTCGGGACCGATAAAGGCCGGGCAGGTTGTCTGTCCTGCCGGGATCATGTAGCGCTCTACGTGGTTTCCCTGCGGGTCGTAACGATCCACGGCCCCGATGCCCCAACGTGCATTCCAGATATGGCCTTGCGCATCGCACACCGACCCATCGATACCCCCGGGTACGCCGGATGAATCGACGAATACCGTCGACGGGCCAACCGGCAGGCCGGTTTGAGGGTCAAGCGGCACCTTCATCAGTTTGTTGACTTTGGTGTCGGTGTAATATCCGGTTTCGCCGCCCGGCGAAAAGCAGATCGAATTGGGGATGCTGATCTCGGGAAACAGCTTCGTCACATGGCCTTTGGCGACGTGATAGACACTGCCCGCGCCGGTCTCCGCCGTTCGGCCCATAGTCCCGATCCATAGGGCACCGGACGGATGGATCCGCCCATCATTTGAGCGGTTGCCGGGAAGATCCGTTTCAAGTTCTGCGTGAAGGGAAAGAACGCCGGTTGCGGTATCGCGAATGAACAGGCCATCGTCGGATGCGATGAGTTGCTTGTCATCGTTGATCTTCGCAAGTGCGCTTCCCATGAAGGGCAGGGCATGCACGGTTTTGCGACCGGACGCGAGGTGCAGTTCGTGCAGCTCGCGTTCGAGAATGTTGAACCACCAGGCTGTGCCCGTAACGGGATCATAGGTCGGTCCTTCGCCGAGCGTCAGCGCTGCATCATCAAGCACGGTTCCGGCGAAGGCGTGGGTCGTTGTCATCGCACTATCCTCCGATGGCGGCATCGTAAGCAGCAAGGGTCACGACCGCACGCTCACGGACCTCTGCTGCCGTCATGCCGGGCTTGTAAAGGCTGGTTCCGAGACCAAAGGCGGTGATGCCTGCACTGGTGTATTCGGAGAAGTTCTTGTCTGAAACGCCACCCACAGCGGCAATGACCAGATCCTTCGGCAAAATTGTGCGGATGGCATTGATGCCGGACGGACCAATAATGCTGGCCGGGAAGAATTTCAGACCCGTTGCGCCAGCCTTGGCGGCAACGAGAGCTTCGGTCGGCGTCAGGACACCGGGCATCGTCACCATGCCCTTTACCCGGGCAGCGACGATGACATCAGGGTCCGCATTCGGGCTGACCACAAGTTTGCCGCCGGCCGCATCGAGTTGTTCAACTTCTTCGGTCGTCAGTACGGTGCCGGCACCGATCAGGCAGTCGGCCGGTGCCATTTTCGCGGCGATTTCGATGGAGCGGAACGGCTCTGGCGAATTCAGCGGAATTTCGATGGCGCGAAAACCGGTTTCGATCAGGGCGCCTACGACGCCTTCCGTTTCCTCAGGCTTGAGGCCGCGTAGAATCGCGATCAACGGGTATTTGATGGAAGGAAAGGGGATACGCATGATAGTCGTCCTTATGCCCAGATGGCGTTTGCGGCGGCGAGCAATCCGCGCCGTACGGCCTCGTCTGCGTCGATGACCGTATAGGGAATGGAGAGCGCTCTGAAGGCGCCCTCATAGAGAGTGGAAAGTGGCCCGGAACCGATCAAGACAACCGGCGTATCTTTCGAGGCGATGGAGTGCGCGCCGGAAATCTCGAGGCCGATCATGATGCCGGAGAGCTTGGCTTTTGCGTCCGTCGCCGAAAGTCCATGCAGCAGCTGGCCAGAGCGGAGGGTGAACAGCCGGTTGGTCGCCATCTGCGGGCGCTCGTATATATCAGCCACCGCTGCCTTGAATGCCGCGTGGTCGCCGGTGAAGCCTTCCGCTTCCGCCAGTGCATGCGACAGGATCGTCTGCTTGGAGATGACGTCGAACAGCTCACCGGTCATGAAAGTTGCAAACCCCGTGACCTGTTCACCACTGACAGTTACCCACTTGGAATGCGTTCCGGGCATGCAGACCAGTTTTTCGCCTCCGCCGGCTGAGGTCAGTGCACCCAGCAATTGGGTTTCTTCGCCACGAATGACATCGGGCGCGGTAGCTGCACGCTGGGCGAGACCCGGCAAAATGCGAACGTCACGTTCCTGCCCCGGTACACGCACTGCCCCATTCATCACGGAGGAAAGGGTGGCGGGCACGTCGATGTAGCCGGCTTCAACCCAGCCCTGGCGTGCGCCGGCCATGCCGCAGACGAGAACCGGAAGGCCTGCTGGGGCCTGAATGGCATCGAGATGGGTTTGCAGCACCTCCGCGAAACCGGTACGCATGGCGGTCGTCATGCCTTCCGCGCTGCGTCTTTCGGCAAGCACCTCGCCCGATCGGCTCATCAGCCAGAGCCGGAAACTGGTTGTTCCCCAGTCGACGGCGATAAAAGCGGGTTCGGACATTATAAAAGGCCTCCGTCTACAATAATGGATTGCGCCGTGATGGCGCGTGATGTCGATGATGCGAGAAACAGGCACGGGCCCGCGAGATCGTCTGCCAGAAGCGTTCGCTTCAGACACTGACGTTGTGTCGTCGTGGCAATGGAATCATCGGTAAGCCAGAGTTCCTTTTGCCGTTCGGTCACGATCATGCCCGGCAAGAGTGCATTGACGCGGATGTTTTCCGGGCCAAGTCGCCCTGCAAGGCTCTTCGTCAGTCCGATGATGCCGGCTTTTGCCGTTGCGTAGGAGGGCAGGTCTCCCATATTGAGAAGGAAGGAGATCGATGAAAAATTGATGATCGAGGCTTCGCCGGCTTGTCGCAGAAAAGGCAGAGCAGCCTGAGTGACGAAGAACATCTGCTTCAGATTGACCGACTGGTTGTTGTCCCAATAGCTTTCCGTGACGGTGTCGATGTCGTGGCGGTCATCCCAGGCGGCATTGTTGATAAGTACCTTGATTCCGTCCGTCGCTCGGGCAGCGTCCTTCACTACGTCGCCAATCTCCGATGTTTTACGCAGATCGGCGTTGAAAAATCGCACGGGATTCCGGGTCGTTGCCGAAAGTCTCTCTGCAAGGGCTCTGCTTGGCTCTTCGGCAATGTCTATGAATGATACTCTTGCACCTTGAACCGCAAAGGCCTCTACGAGCGCTGCGCCAATGCCTGAGCCGCCTCCCGTAATCAGGACGCCCTCGTCCTGGAGATCCGGAAACTTGGCTTCGATCATAATATCGTCTCGTGGGTTTGCACTTGCTTGTTCCATTATTTGGAACTAGATTTTATTAAATGGAATTATTCTCTTGGCTTCGAATGGATGTCAAGGCAGATAACGGCGGATATATCATGGCCAATGGCGACAGGCAGAGCGCCTCTTCGGACGTCAATTCCCGTGAGGACAGCACGACAGGCACACTGGGAAAGGCCATTTCTCTCTTAGAACTGGTTGCGATTGCTGAAAAGCCGATGCGTTTCACCGATATCGTCGAAGCGTCCGGTCAGCCGCGTGGGACGGTTCACCGCCAGTTGACGCATCTCGTTGCTGAGGGTTTGATCGAACAGTCTACCGATCAGACCTATGCCGTTGGCTTGAGGCTTCTGCGATTTGCAGCGCGGGCATGGAGTGGAAACGATCTTCGCAGTGTCGCTACCTCTCATCTGACAGCCCTGCACGAAGCAACAGGAGAATCTGTTCATCTTGGCGTTCTGTACGGCGGGGAGGTCACCTATCTCGACAAGATCGAGGGGAAGCATGCCCTTCGAATGCATTCGCAGGTCGGCAATTCGTCTCCGGCCTATTGTACCGGAGTTGGCAAGGCAGCCTTGTCGCTCCTGTCCGATCTCGAAGTCAGGACTATTGCGGCAAATCTGAATTTCCATCGCTTTACGGAAAACACTCTTCTCGACGCCGAAGCACTTCTTGCTGAAATATCTGCAATCCGTAACACTGGGTATGGTTTTGATCGACAGGAGCACGAAGTCGGCATTCACTGCGTCGCCGCGCCGATTAAGGCGACAGGGCGCAACTTTCAGGCGGCGGTGTCTGTGACGGGACCCGCCTACCGCATTAGCCTGGAACAATTGACGTTGTGGGGAACTCTTGTTGGCGAAACCGCCGAAAAAATAGCGCTGGAGCTACGTTACAGGCTGCCGCCTGTTGCGGGGTCCCATTGAAGATACGGGGAAGAACCCTTAGGCGGAAAGTTCTTCCTTTTGTGCATATATGATTAAATATTCAACTTTTGTTTGCATGAATCGTTTTGGTGAGTAAATTTCACAACAATCGCCATGCGAAATTTTAAACTTCGCTACGGCCTCTCCCATTTTCGAAGAATCGCTTTGATGCAGAATATGAAGACGACCGCCGTTCCGACGTTTGGTGTTGATTGCGTTCGAGAGATCGCAGGTCTCAACACGCAATTCGATATTTTCCGGTTTCTGAAACGCCTAACGGAGGCGTGGGAGTTCAAGGCCTTCATGGTTCTGGACCTGTCGGCGGAAATCACCAGCGAACTGTCGCAACACACCATCATCACCAGCTGGCCGGCAGAACTCCTGCAACGCTATGACGAAGAAGGGCTGTTGCAGAAGAGCAAGGTTATGGCGCACCTGCGCAAAACCACCACACCTTTTGACGTCTCCGTTGATTTCCTTTCCAAGGGAACGGATACAACCGCCAAGAAAACGCTCATCGGCCTCTTCGAGAGGTTCGAAATGGTCAACTCCGTCTGGTTTCCGGTGCACGACGTGACGGCATATCGGGGCGCGGTTTCCTTTTCGGGGAACAAAACTTCCTTGGGCCAGGGGCAGATTGCCGAACTCTTTTACATAGCGACGCATATATTCGCGCGTCTTTCGGAAATTCGGCGCCAGGATCTGCGTGTTCCCGAAACCTTAAGCGAGAGGGAAATCGACTGCCTGAATTGGACGGCGGCCGGCAAGACAAGCGCTGAAATCGCCGAGATCATGATGTTGTCGGAGCACACCATCAATCATTATCTGAACCGGGCGACGAAGAAACTCGACACCGTCAACCGCACGCAGGCAGTAGCAAAGGCTTTACGTGTTGGCCTGATAAAATAACGAAATCGCTATTTTATCATTGTGATAAACCCTTTCGTGGGCGATCCTCTTTTCGAATCACCGGAAAGGAGAAATCGTTTGCCGGAAAAGCGTAAGGTAAAAGCGGGATTTTCTCCTACCGTCGATTGCGCTGTGCTGGTCGTTGCTGCCGAAAAGGGTTTTGCTGCCGATGAAGGGGTGGTGCTGGAGCTTGTCCGCAAGAAAACTGCGCGCGCTGTCATCGGCGCGCTGAGCGAAAACGAAGTAGAGATTGCCCACCTGCCGGCGCCCGTTCCTGTTGGTTCCGCAGTCGGGCTCGATGATGTGCCTGATGGTGTCATCGGAATTTTTACGCTGGCCCTTGGTGGCTCGGCGATTACTGTTTCCCACGAATTCTATGATGAACTGTATCGCGAAGGGCTGAAACTGCCTGACCCTGCCGCGTTCGGCCGAGCCGTGGCGCGTGTCTGCGGTGCGCGCAGAGCATCCGGCGAAAATCCGCCCGTCTTTGCCATGGAGAGCATTGTCTCGACGCCTTTCTATGTGTTGCGATATCTTCTGGGGAGTTGCGGTGTCCTGCTCGGACGCGACATGGAAATTGTCGAAGCGGCGCCGGACGTGCTGCCGGCATTGATCGAGGGCGGCAAAGTCGACGCCATTTACACGGCCGAGCCAGCGGGAAGCGCGGTTGTGCTGACGGGCGCGGGGCGGATCGTCACGACAGGAGCCCTTATCTGGCAAAATGCACCGGAAAAATTGCTGGCTACGAAGCGACAATGGGCAGATGAGAACGCGGATCTGCTGGAAGGATTGCTGCGGGCTCTCTATCGGGCCGGAGAATGGTGTACGAACCAGGCCAATATCGAAGAACTGGCCGGTATCCTGGCAGCGCCGCATTATCTGCAGACCAACGGCGAATTTCTGCTGCCTGCCTTGACGGGATACATCTCAACTTCCGTGCGTGATATGCAGCGGCATCCCGAATTCTTCGTCACAAGCGCAAAGGCCGCCAACTTTCCCTGGCAGAGCCAGGCGCTGTGGTTCTTCAGTCAGATGCTGCGCTGGGGTGAGATTGCCGGGAACTTGCGCCACGATGCGAAAATTGTTGAAGCCGCGCAAAATGCTTACAGGCCGGACATCTACCGCAAGGCAATGAAGCCGCTTTTTGTGCCGGTGCCGGGTGCGAACCTCAAGCTCGAAGGCACGTTGAAACATCCCGTCTATGTCGGAGCATCGCGCACCGGTCTTGTGCTCGGCCCCGACTGTTTCTTCGACGGCCGTGTTTTCGACCCGGAAACGCTTGAGATGGACGACGAAATCTGAAAGCCGACAGATCATGGTGCTTTGACATTGTCGGAGCGCTTCGGCTTGTCTATGGGTGGCGTGAAGACGCATCCCGCGTTTCTGCGGATGACGCAGTGGAGTACGAAGCACATGGCAGAGGTCAGCAAGCATCAGGTCGAAAAAGCGCTGGAGGCAATCGTCTATCCCGGCAGCGGCAAAAGCATTGTGAGCCTTGGCATGGTGTCTGAGATATTCATTGCCGACGCGAAGGCTTATTTTTCGATCACGGTCCCGGCGGACAAGGCCTCGGAGATGGAGCCGCTGAGGCTTGCGGCCGAACAGGCTGCAAAGAGCGTCCCTGGCATCGCTGGTGCGGTCGTCGCCCTGACTGCTGATCGCAAACCCGGTCAGCAACAGGCGGCCCGCCCGGCCGCCGCAACCGGTCGCGCGCCTGCCCAGACCCAGGCACCACGCGGTACGAAGGTCGGCGTTCCCGGTATCGGTGCCATCATCGCGGTCGCGTCGGGCAAGGGTGGCGTTGGCAAATCCACCACGGCGGTCAATCTGGCGCTTGGACTTCAGGCGATAGGCCTGCGAGTCGGCATTCTCGATGCCGACATCTATGGGCCGTCACTGCCCCGGCTTTTGAAAATTTCGGGTAAGCCCGAGCAACTTGAAGGCCGGATCATCGTTCCGATGGAAAATTACGGCCTCAAGGTCATGTCCATGGGGTTCCTCGTTGATGAGGAAGCGGCCATGATCTGGCGCGGCCCGATGGTGCAATCCGCCCTGATGCAGATGCTGCGCGAGGTTGCCTGGGGGGAGCTGGATGTTCTGGTCCTGGACATGCCGCCCGGCACGGGCGATGCGCAACTGACCATTGCCCAACAGGTTCCTCTGGCGGGTGCCGTGATCGTTTCTACCCCGCAGGATCTCGCCCTGATCGATGCGCGCAAGGGTATCACCATGTTCCGAAAGGTCGAGGTGCCGCTGCTCGGTATCGTCGAAAACATGAGTTACTTCATCGCTCCTGACACAGGAGCGCGCTACGATATTTTCGGTCACGGCGGCGCCAAGGCGGAAGCTGAACGCATCGGTGTGCCGTTCCTCGGAGAGGTGCCGCTGACCATCGGCATTCGAGAGATGTCGGATGCTGGCACGCCTGTTGTCGCTGCGGAGCCGAATGGTCCGCAGGCGCAGATTTATCGCGAAATCGCCGAAAAGGTTTGGGCGAGAATTGGTGCGGGAGAACGAAAAGCCGCGCCGAGAATAGTCTTCGAATAAGACAAAAGTCTATGTCGCGGCGTGCTGTTGCGACAATGGCTGTTTTAAATAATCCGGTTAAAACAGCCTGTTAAATGGACGTTGTTCGAAACTGATACGCCCGTCATGACGTTTATGCAGGGAGCTGTCGGCACGTTTGAAAAAATAGTGCTTGATTCCGTGTGGCATAGGGCGCATACGCCAGCGCCGTTTGGCTCATGGATCGTCTGAAGGCAGGCGAGACACAAAATCTGAAGCGTTGAATGTTTCTCTGAAGGAGACATTCCACGGTTTGCCGATAGCGAGTTGGATGTGTTAAGCAGCACTGCGGTCGTAGCGCGAACGCAGACCGGAGAAACGGATTGATAAAAGCCTATCGCGCCAATTGCGAGGCAATCGACCTGTCGCCAGACGATGGGATCGAACAGATTCCGACCGATATCGTGTGGATCGATCTCGTCAATCCTGACAGGGCGGAGGAGAAGCGTGTCGAAAGTCTGCTTGGCCTCGATCTGCCGACCCGTGAGGATCTCAAGGACATCGAGCCTTCCAGCCGGCTTTACACGGAAGGCGGCAATGTCTTCATGACCGCCTCGCTGGTCTGGAAGGTCGATTCGGAAGATCCGCGCCTGACGGATGTCGCCTTCATCCTGGCTGGTGAACGTCTCGTCACGATCCGTTATGCCGAACCGAAATCCTTCAACCTGTTCATTTCCGCGATCACCCGCGTACCGCACGACATGCGCAGTGGAACCGCGCTCTTGTTGAAGCTGCTGGAAACCATTGTCGATCGCACGGCTGAAATTCTGGAAAATTCTGTGGTCGGCATCGACAACCTGGCTGCGGATATTCTCGGCAGCCAGTCGCGCAACAAGCGCAAGGCACCACGATATCTCGAAGATCGTCTCGCCAATATCGCGTCCTATCACCGCCTGATCTCGAAGGTTCGTGACAGTCTGACCTCGTTGGCGCGCATGCAGACGTTTCTGCACACGACGGTTCAGATTCAGAAGGACAAGGAAGCCAGGGAACTTGGCAAGTTGATCGTGCGCGATATCCAGTCGCTTTCGGAACACGCCTCCTTCATTTCCGGCAACCTGACGTTTCTGCTGGATGCGTCGCTCGGCATCATCAATGTCGAGCAGAATGCCATCATCAAGATTTTCTCCATCGCCTCGGTGGTCTTTTTACCGCCCACGCTCGTGGCGTCGGTCTATGGTATGAACTTTGAGATCATGCCGGAGTTGAAATGGGCGATCGGTTATCCGGTTGCGCTGTTCATCATGGTGATGTCGGCAATCATTCCGTTTCTTTTTTTTCGTTGGAAGGGCTGGCTCTAAAGGGTCAGGATCATCATGTCGCAAGTCTTCGACAAAGACTCTACCGAAAAACCCGAGGCGGGTGAGGACCATGCAAACAAGGGCCTCTATGCGGCCATTCTGGGCTCCATCGGCGTTGTTTATGGTGATATCGGTACAAGCCCGCTTTATGCCTTCCGCGAAGCGCTGCGCCCTATTTCCCATGACGGCGTGACCACCGACGAAGTCATTGGTCTCACCTCTCTGATGATCTGGGCTTTGACGATCATCGTGACGTTCAAATATATCAGCCTTCTTTTGCGCGCCGACAACGACGGTGAGGGTGGTACGCTCTCGCTCCTTGCCCTGTTGATGAAAACCGCAGGCACGCATCGTAGCGTCCTCATTTTTCTCGGCCTGATCGGCGCGGCGCTGTTTCTAGGCGACGCGATGATCACGCCAGCGCTTTCCGTGCTCTCTGCTGTTGAGGGCCTGAAGCTCGTTACGCCGGCCATGGATGAGTTCATCATCCCGATCTCTGTCGGCATTCTGATTGGTCTCTTTGCCATCCAGTCGCACGGTACGGGAACGGTCGCGAAATTCTTCGGTCCGATTACGGCAATCTGGTTCATCGTCATGGGTGGCATCGGTTTTGTTCACATCGCCGACGATTTCAATATTCTTTACGCATTCAACCCTTGGAACGCTGTCACGTTTTTGGCCAATGAGGGCTTTTACGGCATCGTCGTTCTGGGCGCGGTTTTCCTGACGATCACCGGTGCTGAAGCGCTTTATGCCGACCTCGGCCATTTTGGTCGCCGCCCCATTCAATGGGCGTGGTTCTGCCTGGTGTTTCCGGCTTTGACGCTGAATTATCTCGGTCAGGGTGCGCTGGTCCTCAAGGACCCGGCCGCAATGTTCAATCCGTTCTATCTGATGTTCCCTCAATGGGCGATTTTGCCGGCTGTCATTCTGGCGACGGCGGCGACGATCATCGCCAGCCAGGCGGTCATTACAGGCGCATTTTCTCTTGTTCGACAGGCCATCCATCTTGGCTATCTGCCGCGCATGGAAATTCTCTTCACCTCGGAAACTAATACAGGGCAGATTTATCTGCCGGCCGTGAACACGGTTCTGCTGTTTGGCGTCGTTGCCCTGGTTCTGACATTCAAAAGCTCAGATGCACTTGCGACCGCTTACGGTATCTCCGTGACCGGTGCGATGGTTGTGACAAGCCTTATGTTTTTTGAGTTCGTTCGTAAGCGTTGGCAGTGGCCGCTTTATCTCGCCGTCGGCGTGCTGGCGCCACTTCTCGCGCTCGAGCTCGTCTTCCTGGGTGCCAACCTCCTCAAGATTCACGATGGTGGTTACGTGCCAGTCCTGCTGGCGATTGCCTTTACGGTGATCATGACAACCTGGCAGCGTGGCTCGAAGATCCTGTTTGCCAAGACCCGCCGCACCGATGTGCCGTTGAAGGCGTTCATTGCGTCGGTAGAGAAAGAAAGCGCCCACGCTCCGGTTCGGGTACCCGGCACAGCGATCTTCCTTACGGGCGATCCGGAAACCGCACCGGCTGCGTTGCTGCACAATCTCAAGCACAATCACGTTCTGCACGACAAGAACGTCATCCTGACGATCCGCACCGAGGATCAGCCGCGCGTTCATCCCGAAGACCGTTATACGTTGACGAAGATGAGCGAACGTTTCGTGGTGGTTGAACTGCATTTTGGCTTCATGGAAACGCAGAACGTCACCCAGGGTCTCGGTTATCTCAGGCGTACCGGCTACAAGTTCGACATCATGTCGACCTCGTTTTATCTCGGCCGTAGAAAGCTTGTGCCGGACCCGAAGTCGGGCATGCCGGGTTGGCAAAACCGCCTGTTCATTGCGCTTGCCGAAACGGCGGCCGACCCTTCGGATTACTTCCGTCTTCCGGCCAACCGCGTTGTGGAACTGGGCTCTCACGTCGTCATCTGACTATTAGAAACTGGTTACACATTAACGTGAAGCCGTATCCGTCTCCGGCGTTAACCAACCATCAAGGTTAATAAGAGATTCTCGAACGCATGTAACAAGTGTCGTTGCCTGTGTTCGGAGTGCGGGTTTTGCGTTCGAAAAGTGTCATGCGTCGTCGGTCCTTTGCGTCCGTTGAAAAATGGGCTTCGCCCGTGGTGTTCGGCCTGGCCGCCTGGCTGGCCTTTCCATCATTCGCCGCGCGAGCGGATCTGGCCTCAATGCTGGCGGGGCTGGACAGGGGAGGCGAACAATGGCGGATGGTGCTGACCAACTCACCGGCAGGTTCAGTTCATGACGCCTCGCTTGCATTTGACGAGGCCAAGGACACAACCCTCTCAGGCAGTGGCATGACCTTGCCGGATGGCCGAAAGGTTGCTTTCGTCACCAACAAGAAGGGTGAGGAAACGTCGCCGGACAGCGACCGCGTCAATCGCGCGGCAAAAAAGGGCCGGGTGGTCGCCACCGAAATCATGCAGCCGCCCAAAGCATTCACTGCCGGTTCCGTTCTACAGCGCACCAGCATGTTGGATATCGAGCCGTTGAAACGCAAGGACCGCGCCGGTTTCGTGAAATCGAAACGCAGCAAGGACGTGGAACTGGCGTCTTTCTATTTCCGCCGTGAGGAAAAGAAGGCTGACAGATCAGTCTCTCCAATGCTGGCTGAACTGGTGACAAATCGCACGCCGGATATTCTTGCCACCGCTTATGCACCGGCCGAGCCGGATTTTGCCCGAGAGTCGCCGTTTGATGCGATTCTCAAGAAGCCGGATGCGGGTCGCTTTGTGCCCAAAATCGGTGAAGGCGATCACGCCTGGGCCGCGACGGCTCTCCCAGCCGACGTCTTTTCCGCTGCTGAACAGCAGTGCCTTGCGTCCGGCATCTATTTCGAGGCCCGAGGCGAGTCCGTCAAAGGTCAGGCGGCAGTGGCGCAGGTTATCCTGAACCGTGTGCGTAACCCCGCTTATCCCAAGACTATTTGTGGTGTTGTTTATCAGAACCAGGATTGGCGCAATCGCTGCCAGTTTTCCTTTGCCTGTGACAACATCAGGGACCGCGTCAACTCGCAGCGCCACTGGAAGATGGCGCGTGAGGTTGCGATGGCGACAACGTCCGGCAAGATCTGGCTGACCGAAGTGGGCTCAGCGACCCATTACCATGCGGTTTACGTGCGTCCCGCCTGGGGCAAGACGATGAAAAAAGTCGGGAGAATCGGTTTGCACGTCTTCTACCGGACGTATGGCGGCGGCTGGAGCTGATAAGCACCCGAAATTGTCGCATTTTTCGTGTCAAAAATGCCGATTCCCGCGACAAACATCACCTGCAAATGCCGATTTTGGCGCAAGTCATTGTTTTTCAATGATTAATTTGTGCTGAATCAAGCGGTGTCAGTGCCTTGACTACAGAAGCCCCTAAAACTATGTTGCGGCCGACTTCAGAGCGGGCTGGAACAGGCTTAATCCGTCACCGTTTACAACTCCAAAGGGTTCTGGCATGGCTGGAACGGAGGAAATGGGCAGGATTTCGAGATGACTAGCAACCGTAACGATAGTCTGGACGAGCGCCGCAAGCGCCTAGCCGATGAACTGGCGAAGGTGAAGGCGGAGGATGAGGCGGAAGAGAGGGCGGAGCGCAACGCAGCCGAAAGCCGAAAGGGCTTTGCGACGGCGATCAAGCTTTCCTCTGAGTTCATTTCGGCCATCTTGGTCGGCGCTATGCTGGGTTATCTTCTGGACTATTTTGCCGGCACGTCGCCGTGGGGGATGATCGTTCTTCTTCTTCTCGGTTTCTGCGCAGGCGTACTGAATGTGTTGCGCGCAGCAGGCATGGTGGCAAAGCCGCCATTGCTGGAGAAGGCGGACAAAAAGGACGAGGGTGGAAAGCACGGTCTGTGACCAGCTTTTCGGATAATTGAGAGATGGTGCCGCTACGCGCGGCGACAGGTAAAGAGGGCAGCCGGTGGCAAACGATCCGACCCATCAGTTCTTGGTGCAGCCGATCATTCCGATCGAAATCGGTGGAGTCGATTTTTCGTTCACCAATGCGTCGCTTTTCATGGTCGCGACCGTCGCAGCCGCTTCAGGCTTCCTGTATTTCGCAACGTCGACGCGCGGTCTGATCCCGACCCGTATGCAGTCCGTCGCGGAAATGTCTTACGAATTCATCGCTTCGATGTTGCGTGAAGGCGCAGGCAAGAAGGGAATGGTTTTCTTCCCCTTCGTGTTCTCGCTGTTCATGTTCGTGCTGACCGCGAACCTTCTCGGCATGTTCCCGTATTTCTTCACGGTTACCAGCCAGATCATCGTTACCTTCGCGCTTGCCTGCCTGGTTATCGGCACGGTCATTGTCTACGGTTTCTACAAGCACGGCCTCCATTTCCTCGGCGTTTTCGCGCCGTCTGGTGTTCCGGCAGCACTCTTGCCGCTTGTTTCGGCAATTGAAGTGATTTCGTTCCTGTCCCGTCCGATCAGCCTCTCCGTTCGTCTCTTCGCGAACATGCTGGCCGGCCACATCACACTTAAAGTCTTCGCAGGCTTCGTTGCATCCATGAGCGCGCTCGGCGCGATCGGTGTCGGTGGCGCAATCCTGCCTCTTCTCATGACGGTCGCCATGACCGCTCTAGAATTTCTCGTTGCCTTCCTGCAAGCCTACGTCTTCGCGGTACTGACATGCATGTACCTGAACGACGCCGTGCACGGTGGTCACTGAGAAGTAAAGTCGCTGGCCCCGGCAATCGGGTGTCAAAAACAGCCGCAAACAACCATTTCGAAGGAGTCTCACATGGAAGCGGAAGCAGCAAAGTTCATCGGCGCAGGTCTCGCATGCCTCGGCATGGCTGGTACGTCTCTCGCACTCGGCCGTATCTTCGGTGATTACCTGTCCGGCGCACTGCGCAACCCGTCTGCTGCTGACAGCCAGTTCGGCCGTCTGGTATTCGGCTTCGCCGTTACGGAAGCTCTGGGCATCTTCTCGCTGCTCGTTGCTCTCCTTCTCCTGTTCGCTGTCTAATATCGGCATCAGGTTTGGATCACGGCTCGCAGATCAGCGTGCCGTGATCCTTCGCATTTGCAGTACCCCTGGAGGTGAGCATGTTCGTGACCGAGGCTTTTGCCCAGTCAGCACCGGCGTCTACTGAAACGACGACGCAAACACCGGCTGCAGGCCACGCAGCCCCGGAAGCAACGCATACGGAAACCGGCGTGGCGCATGGCGCCGAACACGGATCCGGCGTATTTCCGCCGTTCGACCAGTCGACATATGCATCCCAGCTTCTATGGCTGGCCATTACGTTCGGCCTTTTCTACGTGCTCATGCAAAAGGTCATCGTACCGCGCGTCGGCAGCATCCTCGAAGATCGCCACGGGCGCATCGCACAGGATCTCGACGAAGCGGCCCGGCTGAAGTCGGAAGCCGACGCAGCCGTCGAAACCTATGAAAAAGAACTTGCTGCTGCACGTGCAAAGGCGAGCTCTATCGGTTCTGCTGCTCGCGACGCCGCAAAGGCGAAAGCGGACGCTGACCGTGTTGCAATCGAGGCAGACCTTGCGGACAAGCTCGCAGCCGCTGAAAAGCGTATTGCCAGCATCAAGGAACAGGCTTTTGCCGACGTCGGTAATATTGCCGAAGAAACCGCGACCGCGATCGTTGACCAACTGGTTGGCGCCAAGGTCAAGGACACAGACGTTAAGGCTGCTGTTGCTGCCGCTTCGGAAGTGAAGGGAGTCTGATCATGGCGTTTGATGCATCATTTTTCGCTCTCGTCGGTCTCGTTCTCTTCTTCGTGCTGATTGCCTACCTCAAGGTTCCGGGCATGCTGGCGAAGTCGCTCGACGAGCGCGCGCAGAACATCACTGAGGAACTGGCGGAAGCCAAGCGCCTGCGTGAAGAGGCTCAGCATCTGCTGGCCGAGTACCAGCGCAAGCGTAAGGAAGCTGAAGCCGAAGCTGCTGGCATTGTTGCCGCGGCTGAGCGTGAAGCGGCTGCTCTGACGGCTGAGGCCAAGGCAAAGACGGAAGAATTCGTCGCACGCCGTACGGCTCTTTCCGAGCAGAAGATCAAGCAGGCCGAAGAAGACGCCATTGGCGCCGTTCGCTCTGCTGCTGTCGACATCGCGATTGCGGCGTCCGAGAAGCTGATTGCCGACAAGACGACGGCTGCTGCGAAAGCAAAGCTTTTTACCGCCACCATCGGCGAAGTGAAGTCGAAGCTGAACTAAGTTTCCTTCAGTTGTAATTAAAAGAACCCCTCCGGCTTGCCGCGAGGGGTTTTTTGTTTCGTGTATTGGCTGCGCCAGCATTCGCGACCGTCCATAATCAAGCGAATTGCGGCGAGCGGTCACCTGTTTTCGTTACGAAGACGTGCCCTCACGCTTCGCCGCTCTGGGCCATAAAAATGCCGCGGTCATTCGATGAAGGCATCCCTCAAAAGGAGAGTCCAATGATCTGCCGGCGGGAACATCTGCGGTCTTGCTTAGTCCTGGCGCAGTGGCCGGAAGCTCATGCGATGCAATGGGCAGGGGCCATGATCGTCAATGGCGCGCAGATGGGCTGCTGTGCCATAGCCCGCATGCCCCTCGAAGCCATAGGCGGGGTGCACCTGCGCGGCACGCTCCATCATCCTGTCCCTTGTGACCTTGGCAATAATCGACGCTGCGGCAATCGATAGCGAACGGCTGTCGCCTTTAATGACAGCCTTTGACTGGCAGGCGATGCCGGGGGGCATATCGCGTCCATCTGCCAAAACGAGAGATGGCGACACGGGAAGACCGAGCACGGCGCGTCGCATCGCGTCAAGGCTGGCGCGCAGGATGTTCATGTCATCGATCAGTGCTGGACCGGAGGAAGCGATGGAAACAAGCGAAGTTTCCATGATTTGTTTGAACAGCGCTTCTCGTTTTGCCTTGGAAAGCTTTTTTGAATCGTTGAGACCAGACGGAATATTGTCGGGGTCGAGAATAACGGCGGCTGCGACAACCGGGCCCGCAAGTGGTCCGCGCCCGGCCTCATCAGTCCCGGCAACGGGCCACAATCCGCCAGCCTTCGCCTCCAGTTCCAGGGAAAAATCCGGACCAGTGTCGAGCAGGTCGAAAAGAGCGGGAGAATCGGATGCGGTGCGGCGTTTCATGCGGCAGAAACTGGCACACACACCCGATCTCCTGCAAGCCCCCGGAAAGCGAGCGATGGGAAACAACCGGCCGATCAAGGGGCGTGGCGGGCTGCATCCACAGGTCTTCATGACCGTGATCCTCCAATGGGGCGGCAGGAGGAGTGATCGCACGCGAGGCGGCGGTTCCGGGGACATTATGACCGGCGCACCAGGGAAAACGCGTCGGACATTTCATTCAGCGTGTCGTGCAAAAGCATTGAGCGATTCAACGCTGACGACATGCGCGAAAACAGGCATCTGACGCGGGATATCCCGCGCAGGTCAAAGTAGAGAAAGCTGTACGCCGGAACCCCCCGGCGGTTTGAACAGATCGTCTCGGAGAAGAATGCCGCGACGCACCAGTCCGAGCCGCTTCGTTGCCATTTCGAACCGGCGTCCGATCTGCCAGGCGTAGGGACCTGCGCCCTTCATGCGCTTGCCGAACTCGGCGTCGTAATCCTTGCCGTCGCGCATGGAGCGAACGAGTGACATCACATGCCGGTAGCGGTCAGGATAATTCCGTAGCAGCCAGTCGCGAAACAACGGGCTGACTTCCAGTGGCAAACGCAACAACACGTAAGACGCCTCCGTGGCACCAGCGGCTTTGCCGGCTTCCAGTATCCGCTCGATCTCGTGGTCGTTGAGGGCAGGGATAACAGGCGCCATCATCACGGCTGAGGGAATGCCTGCGTCCGTCAAAGTCTTGATCGCCTCAAGCCGTTTTGCCGGTGTCGAGGCGCGTGGTTCCATCGTGCGCGCCAGCTTGCGGTCAAGTGTGGTAACCGAGATGCCGACCTTGACGAGCCCCTTACTCGCCAGGGGAGCGAGGATATCGATATCCCGTGTAATCAGCGCGGATTTGGTAACGATGGCGACGGGATGATCCGCCTCTGCGAGAACCTCGAGAATCTGGCGCATGATGCGCCATTCGCGCTCGATTGGCTGATAGGGGTCGGTATTGGTGCCGATGGCGATGACACGTGGCTTGTAGCCGGGCTTTCCGAGTTCTCTTTCAAGCAGCTTTGCCGCATCTGGCTTGGCAAACAGTTTCGATTCAAAATCCAATCCGGCAGACAGCCCCATATAGCTGTGTGTCGGGCGAGCAAAACAATAGATGCAGCCGTGTTCGCAGCCGCGGTAGGGATTGATGGAACGATCAAAAGGAATGTCCGGTGACTCGTTACGGGTGATGATAGAGCGTGGCTTTTCGACCTGCACTTCGGTGCGGAACTCCGGCATGTCTTCAAGCGTCTGCCAGCCATCGTCGAACACTTCATGCTGCAATTGCTCGAAGCGCCCACCTGGATTGATGCCGGCAGCACGTCCGCGCCGGCGGTCGATCTCGATGCGCAAGCCCGATGCGTCGGCCATCGCATTGGCAATATCCTGCGTATGGCCAGGCTGAAAGGCAGCCTCGCCCGAAAGCATATGGTCTCTCATCTGGGTGCTCCTTAGAGCGCATGTGCCGAAAAGGCCCATGAAACGCCCTAAACCGTTCCTCGCCGGACAGCGACTTCATCGCCTCTCCGAATGATTAAATTCCTACTGCAAAAAAAAGAACAATACAAGAACAAAATATCGTTGATCGCATATCATGCTCGCCGGTTGTGATGCCACGCGGGCAAATATGGCGTCGCCATCGGGCGTTAATTTTAATGGAAGAGATCCTGTTTTCGAAATGCTGGCGCAGTGGCAATTTATTGTGCGATGCGTTAAAGCTATGCACATGTTGACAGTCATTATGGAATGCCGGGATCAGGAACCGGAACTGGCGCACACGCTTTCAGCGCTGGTGACCGGCGCTGTTGAAGGGCTGGTAAGCGATGTGGTGATCCTGGATCACGGTTCGCGCGATGGATCGTCGCGCGTGGCCGATGCCGCTGGCTGCCGTTTTTATGTGCAGTGGGACATCGATGACGTCATGCGCTCTGTCCGCGGCGAGTGGATTTTACTGGTGGAGCCGGGGGCACGTCCACAGACCGGTTGGATCGAAGATATTCTCGAATATGTCTCTATCAACAAGTCGCCAGCACGGTTTTCGCCGTCCCGACATTACAAACGCTCGTTCTTCAGTCGCATAGCGCGGCGTCAGCCGCCTTTGGAATATGGCTATCTCATGCCGAAGAAGCACGCCATGACGATTGCCAAACCCGGCATGAACCTGTCGCAGCTCGTACACGCGCAAAAGCCACGCCGCCTGACAGCGGAACTCATACCATCCTGGGTCTTGAGCGCTGCGCGCTAATTGACGAAGAGATCGCTAATGGCGGTTACGATTTGCCGCGTTTGAGATGTTCATCCAGTCGCGGCATGATTTCCACGAAATTGCATGGCATGTGTCGGTAGTCGAGCTGCGCCTTGATGATGCCGTCCCAGGCGTCTTTGCAGGCGCCGGGCGAACCGGGCAAAACGAAGATGAAGGTGGCATTGGCGACCCCTCCCGTTGCCCTGGACTGGATGGTCGAGGTTCCGATCTTGTCGTAGGAAATGCGGTGGAACACTTCGGAGAAACCGTCCATCCGTTTTTCGAACAGGGGTTCCAGAGCCTCCGGCGTGACGTCGCGCCCGGTAAAGCCCGTGCCACCCGTGGTGATGACGACATCCACGTCGTCCGAAAGCGTCCAGTCGCGTACGGTTTCAAAAATCGCTGACTTGTCGTCCGGCACGATGGCGCGTGCAAAGAGCCGATGACCGGCCTCGGTGATCCGCGCTGCAAGTGTGTCGCCCGACTTGTCGTTTTCCAGCGTCCGCGTGTCAGAAACAGTCAGAACCGCGATGCCGACAGGAATGAAAGGTCTTTCGTTTGTCATGGCATCGTCCTCATTATGGATTGATCGTCAAATCGTTTGCGTGACCTGAAAATACCAGTCCGGTTTCTGGTTCCTAAGGGATACTTCGGCTGCCTTGGCTGCATCAAGAGACTGAAAAAGGCCAAAGCAGGTCGCGCCGGAACCGGACATGCGGACGATTGTGGCGTCGTGCTGCGCGAGCAAGGCTGAAATCTCCGAGATTTCCGGCAAGAGGGCTTTGGCTGGTGCTTCAAGATCGTTGCGGCTCTCCGCAACGAATGTCAGCCAATCTGCCTGTGGCTTTGCAGGCAGGGCAGGGTTGCTCTTGTTTTCTAACCGTCGGAAAATGTCCGGTGTCGAAACAGCCATCAACGGGTTGGCGAGTACCAGAAAAAGCTTTGGAAGATCGGTGATCACCTCGATTTCTTCGCCGATGCCGCGGGCAATCAGCGACTGGCTTTTAAGGCACATCGGGACATCGGCACCCAGCCGCAAAGCAATCTTTTCAAGCGATGCCGGATCGATTTTTGCATTCCAGTGTCGCAACAGACCGCGCAAGGTCGCAGCTGCATCTGCGGAACCTCCGCCGATACCGGAAGCCACAGGCAGATTCTTTTCAAGATGAATTTCGACGGGTCGTATGTCGATGCCCGTAAGAGTCTCGCGTAGCAGGTCGCGTGCACGGGTAACGAGGTTGTTGTTACCGTCGCCAGCGCGAAGAACCTCGCCAAACGGACCGGAAATCGAAAAATTGTCCTCTTTCGCATCACGGATGCGAATCACATCGCCTGCTTCGGTGAAGGTCACCAGCGTTTCCAGAAGATGATAACCATCGGCCCGTTGGCCGGTCACATGCAGGGCGAGATTGATCTTGGCCGGAGCGGTTTCGATTGTCTCGACCGCTCCGGAAACGTCATTCGCTTGCATGCCGCGTCAGGATTTCTTGTCCGGATTTGCAGCGGGCGAAGGTGGGGCTGGCGGCGGCGGCGCAGCTTCCTTCTTTGCCGTGTTTTCGGCGTCCTTCTCCAGCGGCGGCAGACCGTTGGCGATCTTTTCCTGGACCTTGGCCTTGTCCACGTCGTCACTGTCGCCGATCAGCGCGCGGTTCCACTGATATACGGCCTCGATCTTGCGGCCAACGCGCCAATAGGCGTCGCCAAGGTGGTCGTTGATGGTTGGGTCGCCGGCCTTGAGTTCGATCGCCCGCTCCAGCTCGGTGACCGCCTCATCAAAGGCTCCGAGGCGATAATGCGCCCAGCCAAGTGAATCGACGATATAGCCATCGTTCGGACGAAGCTCGACAGCGCGGCGGATCATGTCCATGCCTTCATCGAGATTGACGTTCCGGTCTACCCAGGAATAACCAAGGTAATTGAGAACTTGCGGCTGCTCGGGGTTGAGCTCAAGCGCGCGTTTGAAATTCGGCTCTGCCTTGTCCCATTCCTTCAGGCGTTCGTAAGCGATGCCACGCTGGAAGAACACGGACCAGTCGGACTTCTGTGGCACGGAACCGATGATCTCGATGGCCTTGTCATAGTTTTCCGCCATGGCCTTGTAGTCCTTGGCATCGGAAAGCACGCTGCCATAGGCGAGATAGGAGCGGATATCTTTGGGGTCGGAATCGAGCAGCGACTTCAGGTGCTGGCGTGCTTCGTCAACCTTGCCGGTCTGGGCAAGCGTCAAGCCGAGCTGCAATTCGGAGATGCGATGCATCGGCGAATCCTTCGGCACCTCGCGGTAGAAGGCAATCGCCCGTTCCGGTTGCTTCTGTGCTTCAGAAAGGCCGCCGAGCAGGATCAGCGTATCGGCACTGTTGGGGTCGAGACCACGCGACGTCTGCAGATAGAGCGTCACGATTTCTTCTGCACCCTCACGGTTGAGCGCGCCGGCAATCGAGAACATGACCGATGCGGCACCCTCGACGGCGTTGGTCACCTGCTGGGTCGGCTTTTCGCCTTTCTCGATCGATTCGCGCAGTGCTTTCAGCGGCGCGTAGTTCGGTGCGAATGTATCGCCAACAGCGATGGCGTCGAGCGCCTTCTGCTTGTTACCGGCTGTCGCCTCGAGACGAGCCAGGGCCATTACGGCACGCATATAGGTGTCGGATGCCGTGGCACCACCCTCGCGGTCGGTCACGGCTTCGTTCAGGCTCTTGCGCGCTGCGTCGATGTTCCCGGCAACCAGCGCAATCGCACCGGCATTGTATTTCTGGAAGATCGAAATCCAGCCTGGGCCCTTCATGTTGTTGACGAGCGCCAGTGCCTCCTTCGGCTTGCCGGAGCCGGCACGCGCCCATGCGCTCAACAGCGTGTTGACCATACGGTCCAGATCGTTCGGGCCGGTATATTTCAGGATCTTCTCGGCCTTCGCGAATTCCTTGTCTTTGATCGCATCAAGAGCCCGTACGATGGTCGTCACGCGCTCAACCGAGGCGTCCTCTTTCAGCGTGTCGGCGATTTTTGCGCCAGCCTCGAAGTTGCCGCTCAGCAGTTCGGCAATCATCAGCCGTTGGCGAATTTCGGAATTGGCGGGATCGTATTCCAGCGCCTTTTTGTAAAGCGAGATTGCCGTTGCATAGTCCTGATCGACGTCGGCTGTGCGCGCGGCAAGAAAGGCGCCAGAGAAGGTATTCACTTTGCCCGGATCGAAGGTAACGGTCTTTTCTTCCGGTTTCGTCTCTGCGAAGCCGGGTGTTGCACCTGCCCCAATGGTGAGAGCGGCGATAAGAGCCGCGCTGCAAAGAAGACGGAATGCTGGTTTGCGCCGCATGAGGGAACCTTTGCCTTTGTGCAGAAGCACGGAAAAATCAGTTTCCATTGTTTGGTCACGACAGAATGGCTTTTTTGGAGCAGGCCCGCAAGAAATTATGGCCGATTAGCTCTGTCGAAAGCGCCAGACGGGTGAAGGTGTCACCCGCCTTTCAAGGTCGCGGCTGAGATCAGTTCAAACGCTCGATGCAGAAGTCGATGACTTCCAGAAGCGCATTTTTCCAAGGGCTTTGCGGCAACGGAGCAAGCGCGTCACGGGCAATGGTCCCATAGTGGTTGGCGCGGCTGATCGTGTCGCCGAGGCCATTATATTTGGTGATAAGGCCCAGAGCTTTTTCGAGGTTTTCGTCGCTGCTCTCGCCTTTTTCGATCGCCGCGCGCCAGAAAGCCCGCTCATCTTCGGTACCGCGACGATAGGACAGGATAACCGGCAGGGTGATCTTGCCTTCGCGGAAATCGTCACCGGTGTTCTTGCCGAGGTCAGCGGACTTGCCGCCGTAGTCCAGCACGTCGTCGACAAGCTGGAACGCAAGTCCAAGGTTCATGCCGTAGGACTTCAGCGCGCTGCGGCTTGCCTTGTCCGTTTTGGCGACGATCGGACCCACTTCGGCCGCAGCGGCAAACAGAGCTGCCGTCTTGGCGCGAATCACCTGAAGATAATCGTCTTCGGTTGTTTCCATGTTCTTGGCGACAGAGAGCTGCAGAACCTCACCTTCGGCGATCACGGAAGCGGCAGTGGAGAGAACATCCAGCGCTTCCAGCGAGCCGACATCGACCATCATGCGAAACGCCTGGCCGAGCAGGAAGTCGCCGACTAGAACGCTTGCCTGGTTGCCCCAGATCGTGCGCGCGGTGGATTTGCCACGGCGCAGGTCACTTTCATCCACGACGTCATCGTGCAGAAGCGTTGCCGTGTGCATGAATTCGACGCTGGTTGCCAGCTTGATGTGATGATCGCCCTCGTAACCGAACATCGAGGCGGAAGCCAATGTCAGCATCGGGCGCAGGCGCTTTCCGCCGGAGGAGATGAGATGGTTGGCGACTTCCGGAATCATCTGGACATCGGAGCCAGCTCTGGAAAGGATAAGCTGGTTCACCCGTTCCATGTCAGGGCGGGTCAGATCGACAAGCGGCTTGACGGATGCGAGTTTGTTTTTGCTTTCTTCAAGCGGTATGACGACGCCCAAGGGACCGGACTCCTGTTCGAATTTGTATTCGACAATAAAAACTGGCGCTTGTCGCGGCAAGGGGCGAATTGCCGCGAGCCATTCAAAAAGATGGGAATTCAGGAATTAAGCAGGGTTATCCATGAAAGAATTGATCCGTACCAACGATGCCGTGCTGTTGTCCTTCGCTGAAAGTCTGATGAAGGATGCAGGTATTCATTGCTTGATTGCCGACCAGACGATGAGTGTTCTTGAGGGATCACTCGGGTTGCTGCCCCGCCGGTTTCTGGTGGAAGAGGACCGCGCCGATGAGGCGCGCCAGATTTTCGTGGATGCCGGCCTTGGCGACGAGTTGCGGGAAGAGAAGGCGTGACAGGCGTGTCAGGCGAGAAATCCGAGACACTCGACGCTTTTCACCGTGGCCGCTTTCATGTTCTCCAGCCAAAGGGCAGGGGCCATCGGGCCGGCATGGACGCAATGCTCCTTGCCTCGTTGGTCGCCGATGGAAAGCCGTGTCGCGTGGCTGATCTTGGTGCAGGTGCGGGGGCTGCCGGCATGGCGGTTGCCGCGCGGCTGGAAAAGGCCGAAGTAACGCTGTTCGAGCGTTCACCTGAAATGGCCGAGTTTGCACGCCGCAGCCTGGCCCTGGCGGAAAACGCGGCATTTTCCGCGCGCGTCTCCGTGCAGGAGGCGGATGTTACCTTGCGGGCCAAAGCCCGTGCGGAAGCTGGCCTGCTGAGCGAGCATTTCGACCACGTCATCATGAACCCGCCTTACAACGATGCCGGCGACCGGAAGACGCCGGATGCGCTGAAGGCTGAAGCGCATGCCATGACGGAAGGACTGTTCGAAGACTGGATCAGAACGGCCGGTGCGATTACGGTGTCGGGTGGGCAGCTTTCGCTTATTTCCCGGCCGCAGTCGGTGGCCGAGATCATTGCCGCCTGCGGACGCCGGTTCGGCGGCATGGAGATCACCCTCATTCATCCCCGCCCGGGAGAAGATGCCGTCCGCATGCTGGTCACAGCCATAAAGGGGTCTCGGGCGCGACTGTCCTTTCGGGCGCCACTTGTCATGCATCAGGAGGATAACCACGCCTTCACATCCGTCGTAGATGACCTGAATAACGGCCGTATCGCTTATGTCCGCAACATCAACACAATGGGTCGCAACAGATAAATATCGCAAACCCACTGCGTTAGAACCATTGTGTTTTCCGGCGCGATACATACATCGGTTCGGAACAGAGTGGTTTGAGTGAGGATTTAATGGCCGGTTTTCTGAAGCGTCTGGTGCCGAAGCGGTTTCGCAAGCAGGAGACGGTTATTCCCGTGGTGCGCATGCATGGTGCGATCATGGCCGGTGGCAGCCAGTTCCGGCCTGCTCTCAACCTCGCGTCCTACGCGCCGCTTCTGGACAAGGCGTTTTCCATGAAGGACGCGCCTGTTGTCGCCATCTCGCTCAACTCGCCGGGCGGTTCGCCGGTGCAGTCGCGTATGATCTACAATCGCATCCGCCAGCTTGCCGAGGAAAAGAACAAGAAGGTTCTGATCTTCGTCGAGGACGTCGCGGCCTCCGGCGGTTACATGATTGCGCTGGCTGGTGATGAGATCATCGCCGATCCGACATCCATTGTTGGCTCCATCGGCGTGGTGTCCGGCGGCTTCGGTTTTCCCGATATGCTGAAGAAGATCGGTATCGAGCGACGCGTTTACACGGCCGGTGAAAACAAGGTCATCCTCGATCCGTTCCAGCCTGAAAAGGAAGGCGATATCGAGTATCTGAAGTCACTTCAGGTCGAAATCCACAATGTTTTCATCGATATGGTGAAGATGCGTCGTGGCGCAAAGCTGAAAGATGAGCCGACGATTTTCTCAGGACTGTTCTGGACAGGTATGCGTGGCCTTGATCTCGGCCTTATCGACGGGCTCGGCGACATGAAGGATGTCCTGCGCCGCCGTTACGGCGACAAGGTGAAGCTGCAGCTCATTTCCGGTGCCCGTTCCCTGTTCGGCAAAAAAGTGCCGGGCGTTGATGCCGCTCTTGGCATGAATGCCGAACGTCTCGCCGCAGGTGCGGTGTCGGGGCTTGCCGAGGTCGCCGAAGAAAAGGCATTGTGGTCCCGTTACGGCCTATGATGTTTCGGGAATAAAGCTTTTTCTGATGGCACAGCTCATTACAATTTTCATTCTGGTGGTTGGGGCCATCATTCTCTATCGCCGCTTCGTCAGCGACGCGCAAAAGCTGACGGCGAAGTCCCGTCAGCGCGAAAAAGAACGCGAAACCGGAGCGATCGGTACGCTCGTCAAGGACCCTGAAACCGGCGAATACCGTGTGAAACGAGAAGACGAGCCGTAAGCGGGCACCAAGGTGCATAAATCCTTGACCCCTTGGCTTTGGCATGGCACCTGTCCGCATCCGAAGTAAGTCAATGCTTACTTACCCTTTTTAGAGCTGCGATGACTGCAATGACCGATGTTCCAGACCATATGAACCCCAAGCGTTCTTTTCAGGCGCTGATCCTGACGCTGCATAACTACTGGGCCGACAAGGGCTGCGCGGTTCTGCAGCCTTACGATATGGAAGTGGGCGCCGGTACATTCCATCCTGCAACGACGCTGCGCGCGCTCGGACCGAAGCCGTGGAAGGCAGCCTACGTGCAGCCATCGCGGCGCCCGTCTGACGGTCGTTACGGTGAAAACCCGAACCGTCTGCAGCATTATTATCAGTATCAGGTGATCCTGAAGCCGAACCCGTCCAACCTCCAGGAACTCTATCTCGGTTCGCTGAAGGCCATCGGCCTTGATCCGCTGCTGCACGATGTGCGTTTTGTCGAAGACGATTGGGAAAGCCCGACGCTGGGTGCCTGGGGGCTGGGTTGGGAATGCTGGTGCGACGGCATGGAAGTGTCGCAGTTCACCTACTTCCAGCAGGTGTGCGGTATCGAATGCTCCCCGGTTGCCGGAGAACTGACCTACGGTCTGGAGCGTCTGGCGATGTATGTTCAGGGCGTTGATAACGTCTATGACCTGAACTTCAATGGCCGCGAGGGCGACGAGAAGATCTCCTATGGCGATGTCTTCCTCCAGGCGGAGCAGGAGTATTCGCGGCACAACTTCGAATTCGCCGATACGGCCATGCTGTATCGTCACTTCATCGACGCGGAAAAGGAATGCCAGGCCCTGCTCGCTGCCGGTGCACCGGGCGATTCCGGTGCTCTGCACAAATGCGTTCTGCCTGCCTATGACCAGTGCATCAAGGCAAGCCATGTCTTCAACCTGCTCGATGCGCGCGGCGTGATTTCGGTGACTGAACGTCAGAGCTACATTCTGCGGGTGCGGACGCTGGCAAAGGCATGCGGCGAAGCTTTCCTGCTGACGGATGCAGGTGGTGCGAACTGGAACAAGGCCGCCTGAGGATTTATGATCGTCAGGTGATGACGGCGGTTCAGACACGCACTATCGTGTCACCCGCCAAGGTTTCATGAGGGGGGATCTGAAATGTTCATCACGTTGGCAATCATCGCGGCGATCGCGCTCTATGTGGTCTTCATCTATAACGGCCTCGTCAAGGCGCGGCAGATGAAGGAAGAGGCTTGGTCCGGCATCGACGTGCAGTTGAAGCGCCGCGCTGACCTGATCCCCAACCTGATCGAGACTGTCAAAGGTTACGCCGCGCATGAAAAGAGCACCTTCGAAGAGGTGATCGCCATGCGCAACCGCGCACAGGCCGTGCCGGCTGGCGATGTGGAAGGCCGCGCCCAGGCGGAAGGCCTGCTGTCGCAGGCCCTTGGCAAACTCTTTGCTCTGGCGGAAGCCTATCCCGATCTCAAGGCCAACACCAACTTTCTGGAATTGCAGCGCTCGCTTGAGACCATCGAGGGCGAAATCCAGATGTCGCGCCGTTATTACAACGGTGCCGCACGCGATCTGAACGTGAAGGTGGAGAGCTTCCCCTCCAATCTGGTGGCTGGACAGTTCGGCTTTGCAAAAGCCCCTTACTTCGAAATTGAAAACCCGGCCGACCGTGCCGTGCCCACCGTAAAATTCTGACCTTTCCGCCCGTTCTCATCGCGCGGCAGAACCAATGCAGAAAAAAGACCCATGATTGAATTGACCATCACACCGCCCGGCCATCCGCTTTCCGGCAGGGTAGAGCCGCCCGGCTCGAAATCGATCACCAACCGCGCGCTTCTGCTTGCCGGTCTAGCGAAAGGCAAAAGCCGTCTCACCGGTGCCCTGAAAAGCGACGATACGCTTTACATGGCGGAAGCGCTGCGGGCGATGGGCGTCAAAGTCACTGAACCTGATGCGACGACCTTTGTGGTGGAGAGTACAGGTGTTCTCCAGCAGCCGGAGAAACCGCTGTTTCTCGGAAACGCCGGTACGGCCACGCGCTTTCTCACCGCCGCTGCGGCGCTTGTGAACGGGGCCGTCATCGTTGACGGCGACGAACACATGCGCAAACGGCCGATCATGCCGCTGGTTGATGCGTTACGGTCCCTCGGTATCGAGGCGGATGCGCCAACCGGCTGCCCGCCGGTGACGGTGTGTGGCAAGGGCAACGGCTTCCCGAAGGAAAGCGTCACCATCGACGCCAATCTCTCCAGCCAGTATGTCTCGGCGCTTTTGATGGCTGCCGCCTGCGGCGACAAGCCTGTCGACATTATTCTGGCCGGTGAAGAAATCGGTGCGAAGGGTTATATCGACCTGACCACCGCTGCCATGGAAGCTTTTGGCGGCAAGGTTGAACGGGTCAGCAATGCCATATGGCGCGTGCATCCGACGGGTTACAAGGCCACCGATTTTCACATCGAACCGGATGCCTCCGCTGCGACCTATCTCTGGGGCGCCGAACTGCTGACCGGTGGCAGGATCGATATCGGAACGCCGGCCGAAAAGTTCACGCAGCCGGACGCCAAGGCCTATGACGTCATGGCACAGTTCCCGAACCTGCCGGCCGAAATCGACGGCTCCCAGATGCAGGACGCTATCCCGACCATCGCTGTTCTGGCTGCATTCAACGAAACGCCGGTGCGTTTCGTCGGTATTGCCAACCTGCGCGTCAAGGAGTGCGACCGTATCCGTGCCGTCTCGCTCGGGCTCAATGAAATTCGGCAGGGACTGGCGCATGAAGAAGGCGACGACCTGATCGTGCACGCCGATCCGGCGCTGGCAGGCCAGACAGTCAAGGCTTCTATCGATACCTTTGCCGATCACCGCATCGCCATGAGCTTCGCACTGGCAGCATTGAAGATCGGCGGTATCGCCATTCAGAACCCGGCCTGCGTGGGTAAGACTTATCCGGGCTACTGGAAGGCGCTCGCCTCGCTTGGCGTCGATTATAGCGAAAAGGACAGCGCTGCCGAACCGCAGCATTAAATTGGTTTAAGGAGGGTCGCCCCGTTGAAGATCGTCGCCGCAAGACTTCTCGCGCTGTTCGTCTTCCTCGGCGTGGCCTTTCCCGCCTTTGCCGAAGAATTCATTCGCTCCTATCACTCTGTCGTGGAAATCGCCGGGAACGGCGGGCTGACGGTTACCGAAACCATCACGGCCCGTGCGGAAGGTCAGAACATCAAACGCGGAATTTTTCGCGATTTCCCGCTTTATGCGCTGGATGCGAACAACCGGCGCACCAAGGTGGATTTCAACGTTGTGTCCGTCGAGCGTGACGGGGCGCCGGAAAACTGGCGCACCGAAAACATCGATGGCGGTATCCGTATCTACACCGGCAGCGCTGACCGATTTCTGGCGACCGGCGAACATATCTTCCAGATCACCTACACGACCGCACGGCAAATCCGTTATTTCGATGACTACGACGAACTGACCTGGAATGTCACCGGCAATGGCTGGCAGTTTCCGATGGGTGAAATATCCGCAACCATTGTTCTGCCGGATGGGGTGCGTGCGACCGATACCGCCGTCTTTACCGGCGCTTACGGCGAAAAGGGCTCAGATGCCCGTGTTCTGAACGAAGGAAACGAGGTGTTCTTCGCCTCTTCGCGTCCGTTCTCGGTCGGTGAAGGCATGACCATCGCAGTTAAGTTGCCGAAGGGCGCAATCGCTGCCCCCGATTCTTCGCAGGAAGCGGGCTGGTGGCTGCGCGACAATCTGGCGATCCTGCTTTCGGGCGGTGGGTTGTTGGCCGTCCTGCTCTATTATCTGCGGGCCTGGTTCGCCGTCGGGCGTGATCCGGCCAAGGGTGTTATCGTTCCACGCTGGGATGCTCCGGATGGGCTTTCGCCCGCACTGGTCAATTACGTCGACAACAAGGGCTTCTCCGGCGCGGGCTGGACGGCGCTTTCGGCATCCGCCCTTGATCTTGCGGTCAAGGGCTATGTGGTTCTCGAAGACCTGAAGACGTCCATCGTCATTCGCCGGACTGAGAAACAGCAGGGTGGGGAGTTGCCTATAGGGCAGAAGACGCTGCTCTCTTCCATCGGCGGACCGGGTACAACGCTGACCATCGACAAGGCGCATGGCACGCAAGTCGAGACCGTTGGAAAACAGTTTCGCGCGGCCATCGAAAAGGAACATCGCGGCAAATACTACAAGAGCAATGCTGGCTACACGATATTCGGCATCATTCTCAGCATCGTCATTGTCGTCACGACATTGGTGTTTGGGGAACTTGATGAAAGTGCCATCGCCGCTGTCCTGGTATTCGGTTTCTTTGCGTTTTTTTTCAGCATTCTGTCGATTGGTATCGGCAGGCAGTTTTCGCGGGGCGCACCGTTGCGCAAACGGATCGGTGGCATCGTCATGCTGGCTTTCGCCGGTTTTGTCGCCTTCTCTGCCATCGGCGGTATCGCCACGCAGGTGCTGCTGGATGTGACACATGACACGAAGTCGCTGGCGCTTGCCGCGATGGGTGGCATCGTGCTTGTGAACGCTCTTTTCCTGTTCCTGATGGGAGCACCCACGCCGCTCGGCCGCAAGCTGATGGATGGCATAGAAGGGCTGCGCACCTATCTGACGCTCGCCGAAAAGGACCGGATGAACCTGCGCGAAGCGCCAACGATGTCACCGCAGCATTTCGAAACTCTGTTACCCTATGCGGTGGCGCTCGGTGTCGAAAAGCCATGGAGCCGCACGTTCGAAACATGGCTTGCAACTGCTGCGGCCGGTGCGGCTGTGGCGAGCTATGCGCCCGGCTGGTACGCCGGGGGGCATTACGGCAGTTTCGGCGATCGGATTGGTGGCTTCTCCTCGTCGATGGCAAACACCATCGCCTCCACCATCCCGCAGCCGGTCAGCTCTTCCGGCTCCAGCTTTTCCGGTGGTGGCGGAGGTGGTTTTTCCGGTTCCGGCGGCGGCGGTGGCGGTGGTGGAGGGTGGTAACGCCAAGCCGCTGTTCACCTCCCCCTTGAGGGGAGGTCGTCGCGCAAGCGACGGGTGGGGCTGGTAAAAGGGGAGGGCTCGTTGGTCCGTCAATTATCGCCGCTTGATCGCTTCAAAAAAGCGAACGCACGCCGTCTTCGCCTTGAGATGACAGATGCAGAACGGTATTTGTGGTCTCATCTCTGGCGTATTCCGGTTGAGCATACACATTTTCGCAGGCAAGTACCGATTGGGCCTTACTTTGCTGACTTCGCCTGCCATAAATTTCGTCTTGTCATTGAACTCTATGGAAGTCAGCACGCTGAAGAGCGCGCCAGACGCTATGATGAAAAACGAACGGACTTTCTGCGAAGTGCAGGTTACCGTGTGGTTCGTTTCTGGAACCATGACGTGCTGAAAGAGCTGGAATCGGTGCTGGATACGATATTTGCAATTGTGCAAGAGCAGCAAATTTTGCTAGCAGAGGCCAGTCTAATTCACCCCACCCCGGCACAAAGTGCCGACCCTCCCCCTGAAGGGGAGGGTGAGGAAAACTGATATGCCCGATCTTCTGCTAGAACTCCGCTCCGAGGAAATCCCGGCCCGCATGCAGCGCAAAGCTGCCGGCGATCTGAAGAAACTCGTCACCGATGCGCTGGTGGAAGCGGGTCTGACCTATGAGGGTGCGCGTGAATACTGGACGCCGCGCCGTCTGACGCTGGATATTCGTGGCCTGAACGCCCGCTCTGCCGATGTGCGCGAGGAGAAAAAGGGGCCGCGAACCGACGCCAACGAAAAGGCGATCGAGGGCTTTTTACGTGGTGCGGGTCTCAGCGACATTTCGCAGGCGCAGGTCGTTTCTGATCCGAAGAAGGGCGATTTTTACATCGCGATCATCAATAAACCGGGTCGGCCTGCCGAAGATATCATCGCCGAGGTGATGCCAGGTATCATCCGTTCATTCCCCTGGCCGAAGTCGATGCGCTCCGGATCGGCTTCCATGCCGAAAGGCTCCAGCTACGGCGGAGTCGAGGGCAAAGGATCGGAAAGCCTGCGCTGGGTTCGCCCGCTGCAGTCCATCGTCTGCATGTTCGGCCCCGAACATGACGAGACGCAGGTTATCCCGTTTGCGATCGACGGCATTGTCGCCGGCAACGTGACCTATGGTCATCGCTTCCATGCGCCTGGCCCAATCACCGTGCGCCGCTTCGAGGATTATGTTGCAAGCCTCGAAAAGGCCAAGGTCGTTCTGGACGCGGAACGCCGCAAGGATATCATTCTGCACGACGCCAAGGATCTGGCTTTCGCCAATGGCCTGGAACTGGTGGAAGACGAGGGCCTGCTGGAAGAGGTCTCTGGTCTCGTTGAATGGCCGCAGGTGCTGATCGGCACCTTCGAGGAAGATTACCTGCAGATCCCGGCAGAAATTATCCGCCTGACGATCAAGACCAACCAGAAGTGTTTCGTAACCCGTCCGCAGGGTGCGACCGAAGGGCTCTCCAACCGTTTCATTCTGGTGTCGAACATTGAAGCCATCGATGGCGGCAAGGAAATCATCCACGGCAATGGCAAGGTCGTGCGCGCCCGTCTTTCAGACGCCAAGCATTTCTGGACCCGCGACCAAGGTGACCTGCCGGACCTCGATACGCTCAAGGATTCCGCTGCCAAGTTCGGTCTCGATCTCAAGAAGCCGCTCGATCAGCGTATGGCCAAACTCGACGCGCTCAACGTTACTTTTCATGCCAAGCTCGGTTCGCAGGGGGAACGCGTTGCGCGTATTCGCGGTCTGGCCAAGCAGCTTGCGCAGATCGTTGGTGCCGATGCCGCGCTCGTGGACCGTGCTGTCGTTCTTGCAAAAGCAGATCTGCGCACGGAGGCTGTCGGTGAGTTCCCTGAACTTCAGGGCTTGATGGGCCGAAAATACGCAACCCTGCAGGGTGAGGACGAGAGCGTCGCCACGGCAATTGAAGATCACTACAAGCCGCAGGGTCCGTCGGACCGGGTACCGCAGGATAAGGTGGCGATCGCAGTCGCTCTGGCAGACAAGCTGGACACGCTGGTCGGCTTCTGGGCAATCGATGAGAAGCCGACGGGTTCGAAGGACCCCTATGCACTTCGTCGTGCCGCCTTGGGCGTCGTGCGCATCATCTTGGAGCGCAACGTCAGGCTGCCGCTGTTGAGCGTCGTCAAGGATGCGGATCTTCTGACGTTCTTCCATGATCGTCTGAAAGTCTACCTCCGTGATCTCGGCGCACGTTACGACCTGATCGAAGCGGTGCTGACGCCGGAGTCCGATGATCTGCTGATGGTTGCCCGCCGTGTCGAGGCGCTGACGGCTTTCATTACCGGCGAGGATGGCAAGAACCTGTTGGCAGGCACCAAGCGCGCCACGCAGCTTCTCGCCGCCGAGGAGAAGAAAGGCACCGTGGTTGCCGATGGCGTGGCGGAAGAGCTTCTGAAGCTCGATGCCGAAAAGGCGCTTTACGCGGCGATAAAGTCTGCGTCCGCCGATGCCGCCAAGGCAGTTGCGGGTGAAGACTTCCGCTCGGCCATGCAGGCCCTTTCGACGCTACGCGCTCCCGTTGACAAGTTCTTCGAAGATGTTCTGGTCAACGATGAAGATGCGGCCATCCGTGCCAACCGTCTGGCGTTGCTCAAGGCCATCCGCGAAGCCACCGGCACGGTTGCCGACTTCTCCAAGATCACGGGTTAAGGCAGAACGCGCTGATGGTGGGAAAAATCCTCATCAGCGCCTGCCTGCTCGGCCATGCCGTACGTTATGACGGCAAGGGAAAGCCCCTTTCTCATCCCGCGATCGAGCGATGGAAAGACGAGGGCAGGCTGGTAACAATCTGCCCGGAAATGGCAGGAGGCATGCCAGTACCAAGACCACCCGCTGAAATCGAAAACGGCGCGTCCGGCCTTGATGTGCTGGAGGGCCGTGCCCGTGTGCTGGAAGTTACCGGCGGAGATGTGACCGACGCATTTATCGCCGGTGCCAGAAAGGCGCTGGCATTTGCACAGCAGAACGATTGTACGCATGCGCTGCTGATAGATGGCAGCCCATCCTGCGGCTCGCTGGCCATCTATGACGGTTCGTTTTCAGGCCGCAAACACGTTGGTAACGGCGTAACCGCAGCGCTTTTGCAAAAATCTGGCATCGCCGTTTTTTCCCATGTCGACGTCGACACGCTGGAGGCTCTGACAAAATAAAAACGCCGGGAAAGACCCCGGCGTTTCTGTTTGTCATTACGTCGCTTGTGTCAGCTTGCCATGCGCATCTGCTGCGCCATGCCATAGAGCTGGTTGCCCGACGCGCCGGACGAGACGCGGAAGCTGCGGATCAGGTTCAGCAGTTCTTCAGTGTCGACAGCCAACGCTTCCGCCGACGCTGTGGTTTCTTCCGCCATTGCCGCATTGTGCTGGGTGGCAACGTCGAGCTGGTTGAGCGACGAGGAGATGGAGCGCAGTGTCGTATCCTGCTCTGCCGCGGAGTGGGCGATCTTGCTGACAATATCGTTTGCCGAGCGGATCTGGTCCGAAATTCGCTTCAGCGCATCGCCGGCCTCGCCGACGAGGCGAACGCCGTTTTCAACCTGGCCGGACGAGCGGGCGATCTGATCCTTGATCTCCTTTGCGGCCGCCGCCGACTTCTGCGCCAGTTCACGCACTTCCTGTGCAACGACAGCAAAGCCTTTGCCAGCTTCGCCGGCACGGGCCGCCTCCACGCCAGCATTCAAGGCCAGAAGGTTGGTCTGGAAGGCGATGTCATCGATCACGCCGATGATCTTGGAGATTTCCGATGAGGATTGTTCGATGCCGCTCATGGCACTGATGGCTTCTGCCACCACGCGGTCGCTGCGGATCGCTTCGGAGCTGACGGAGGTGACGCGCTGGGCTGCATCGGCTGCACCTTCAGCGGTCTGGCGCACGGCAACCGTCAATTCGTCGAGTGCAGCCGACGTTTCCTCAAGATTGGCTGCCTGACGTTCGGTGCGTTGAGACAGCTCGTTGGAAGCTTTGCGGATTTCTTCCTTGGAACCACCAATGTCGATGCTCTTGGCGTTCACCTTGGCCATGGCGGCGTCGAGATGTGTCAAAGCCTCGTTGAAATTGTCGCGCAGCGCCGCATAGCGGCTGCCGAGGTCGCGACAGCGCACGGTCAGATCGCCGGATGCCAGCTTCTCCAGTGCTTCGCCGATGGTGGAAACAACCCGGGCCTGAAGTTCGGCTTCGTCGCGTTGCATGTCGAGATTGGTCTGTCGTTCGCTGTCGAGTTGCTGTTGCTGCTCTTCCTGGCGGCGCTGCATGGCATGCCGCTCGCGAACCTTTTCCTGAAGCGAGGCGGTGGCCTTTGCCATCATGCCCACTTCATTTGTCAGGCCCGTATGCGGAATGGTCATCGAGACATTTTCATTGGCAACTTCGCCAAGCGCACGGTGAATATCGCCGAGCGGCTTGGAGATGCCACGGATGACATAGAACGCTGCGGCCAGTGCCAGAGCGAAGATTACCGCACCGATGGAGAGGGCCTTGAGAACTTCTGTGCGAACCTGCGCGGTCAGATCGTCGATGTAAACACCGGTGACGACAACGACCTGCCAGGGTTCGAAGGCCAGCGCGTAGGAGCTTTTTGCAAAGTCGTCGCCTTCCATGCCGGGCTTTGGACCGTAGAAATCGGTCTGCCCACCGCCATTGCGGCCAAGACGCACGAGTTCGTCGCGGTAGGCGTAGCCGTTGCTGTCCGGTTTACCCTTATAGCTCTCACCGACGCGCTTGGCGTCGGGGTGGAACTTCATGGTCACATCATAGTCGTAACCGAAGAAGTAGCCATCCGGTGTGAATTTCATCGCGCTGACGGTGGCGAAGGCCTGTTTCATCGCGTCGTCGCGCGTCAGCGTACCGGCTTTTTCCTTGTCCTGGAAAGACTGAAGGACGGAAATGGCTGACTGAACCTGCGTGCGCAACATGCCGTAACGCTCGTTATAGATCGCGTCGGTGGCTGACTTGAGCTGGTAGTAGGTCGCTACGGTAAAGGCAGCCATCAAGGCTACTACCAGAACGATGAGTTGCCGGGAAATCGAGAGGTTTTTCATGGGCGCTCACAAGCGTTAGCGACGTCGCAGCCTGACAGGCCGTACGCGGATGAAAATTCGGGAGAAGGAAATGGCGCGTGATGCGCTTGCTGAGCGGACTGAATGGCGGGAGCGTATTTCAGGCCTTCATGATGTGCTGCATCGCACAACGCTTCTACATAGCGGCCAGAAATTTGAATAAATATTTAATCATCACGTCATTCCACGCGCATTCGCGCAAAATGGGTGTGAGAAATAGAAAAATATACTATTTAATGCTACTCTCGGTAGTGCGGTTTAGGCGGAAGCAGTCTTGCGTTTTATCAATGCCCGCCTTTTGTGAAATCACTCACTCTGTGCGCAGTTTGAAATCCGAGAAATCTGTACCGCCTGAAGCGACACCCGCTTTGATGGCGCCGGTCGTTGCCGATGCATCAATGCCAACAGGTCCGGTGGCGGCGGTCTCTGGCGCGCTGGTGGCGGGCGCTGCACTCCCATGGCCTGCGATTGCAGTGCCAGCATCCTCCAGCGGCAGCCAGGCGGGATTTTTTGTTACGAATGTCACGGGTGCTCCGCCAAGCCATGCCTCGGTACGGATCATTTCCTTGTGGCCGTTAATTTCGCGCATTTCAGTCTGCTGCGTTCCTGGCGCAATCGACGGGATGGCGTAGGTGTCAGGCCTGGTGCGCTCTTTCAACGGTGGGCAACTGACGCATTTCATGGGCGTGAAGCTGCCGTTGCTGACCTGCGCGCCATCGACATATTCGATGGACGATGCCATTGCCGACCCGCTGGTCAGCGCTATGATCGCTGTCACAAGAGCACGATGCATGGAAAAGCCCCCGAAGTTCAGGCGGTCGAAGCCGCCATATGCCTTCCGAGACCTTATCGGAGTTTCGTTTCCATCCGGTCAGTAAACTTGGTAAAAATTGAACGAATGGCCAAACGCGTGAAGCGGTTCAGGCTTTTTCGCGTGCTACGGCCTGCCAGCCAATATCGCGACGGCAAAAACCGTTGTCCCATTTCACATCGTCCACAAGCGCATAGGCGCGCGTCTGTGCTTCCGTCACGGTCTCGCCAAACGCAGTGGCGTTTAGAACGCGTCCACCAGTTGCAACCAGCTTGCCGTCTTTCAACGCCGTGCCGGCATGGAACACCTTGGCGTCGGCGCTTGCATCCGGAATATGCGCGATCGGCGTATTCTTGTCGTAGGAACCTGGATAGCCCTTCGATGCGAGAACGACAGTCAGCGCGGCGTCGTCTCGCCATTCTGCCGTCACCTGATCAAGCGTGCCCGTCGCTGTGGCGTACAGGATCGGCAACAGATCGCTTTTCAAGCGCATCATCAGCACCTGGCATTCGGGATCGCCGAAGCGCACGTTGTACTCGATCAGCTCCGGACCCTTTTGGGTAATCATCAGGCCCGCAAAGAAGACGCCGGAGAAAGGATGGCCGTCTTTTGCCATGCCCTTGATGGTTGGCTCGATGATCTCCTTCATGGTGCGCTCCACCATGGCAGGCGTCATCACGGGGGCAGGGGAGTAAGCGCCCATGCCGCCGGTGTTGGGGCCGGTGTCGCCGTCACCGACACGTTTGTGATCCTGCGCGGTTGCAAGCGCGAGCGCCGTCTTGCCGTCGGAAAGGCAGAAGAAGCTTGCCTCTTCGCCGTCCAGGAAAGCTTCCACAACGACTTCCGCACCGGCGGAGCCGAAGGCGCCGTCAAAACAATCGTCGATGGCGGCAAGAGCTTCCGCCTCGTTCATGGCAACAGTTACACCCTTGCCTGCTGCCAGGCCGTCAGCCTTGATGACGATGGGGGCTCCCTGTTCACGCACATAGGCCTTGGCCGGCTCTGCGGACTTGAAGCGCTGGTAAGCGCCGGTCGGGATGTCGTAGCGGGCGCAGAGGTCTTTGGTGAATCCCTTGGAGCCTTCCAGCTGGGCTGCAGCCTTTGAAGGGCCGAAGGTGGCAATTCCCGCTGCGCGCAGATCGTCCGCGAGGCCGGCGACGAGCGGTGCCTCGGGGCCAACCACGACGAAATCCAGTGCCTTTTCTTTTGCGAAGGCGATGATGGCGGCGTGATCTTCGACATCAAGCGAAACAAGTGTCGCATGGTCGGCAATGCCAGGGTTGCCCGGCGCGGCGTAAAACTCTTCGAGCAGGGGAGATTGGGCGATTTTCCATGCAAGCGCATGTTCGCGTCCGCCAGAACCGATCAACAGAACTTTCATGGTCAATACCCCTGTAATCTCGTTTCTGCGGCGTTAAGGGCAGGGGCATCAAAGGTCAAGCGTAAAGCGGACGCGAATGCCTGCCTTTCCTGTGGAATCGCCGTAATGGCATGTTGTCATGCCACAATCAGCCTCTATGTTCAGCCCGATTTCAAACAGTCCAGAGAAGAACATGTCCGCAGACAATGCCCGCCTTTCCACATTGATTGCCACCGAAATCAACGCTCGCGCCGAGCAGGTTAAGGCGGCGATAGGATTGCTGGACGAGGGAGCGACGGTTCCCTTCATCGCCCGTTACCGCAAGGAGGTGACGGGTGGCCTGGATGACACGCAGCTTCGTGTCTTGGCGGAACGGCTCTCTTACCTGCGTGAACTCAATGCGCGCCGCAGCTCAATCGTTGAATCCATCAACGGTCAGGGCAAGATGACGGACGAGTTGATGGTGAAGATCATGCAGGCAGCCACCAAGGCTGAACTGGAAGACCTTTACCTTCCCTACAAGCCGAAGCGCCGCACCCGTGCTGAAATTGCCCGCGAACGCGGTCTTGGCCCCTTGGCTGAGGCCATTTGGGACAACCGTGGGGCCGATCCGTCCAAGCTGGCGGAAAGCTATGTTCGGGGCGAGGTCGCCGATGTGAAGGCGGCACTCGAGGGAGCTCGCGATATCGTCGCTGAAGCGATGACGGAAAATGCCGATCTGTTGAAACGCCTGCGCGACTATATGCGCCAGGGCGCCATGCTGCGCGCCAGGGTGGTCGATGGCAAACAGGCGGCTGGCGAGAAATTCTCCGATTACTTCGAGCATAATGAAAAATGGGCGACAGCTCCCGGCCATCGCGCGCTTGCCATGCTGCGCGGTTGGAACGAGGAAGTGCTGACCCTGACCATCGATGTCGATGCGGATGATCCTTCACCGGTCAAGCCCGCGCAGCGCACCATTGCCAGCAGCTTCGATATTCGCAATGCAGGTCCGGCCGATGCCTGGCTGATGGAGGTGGCCGGCTGGACTTGGCGCGTGAAGCTTTCCATGTCGCTGTCGCTCGATCTGATGCGCGAGTTGCGTGAACGCGCAGAAGAAGAAGCAATCCATGTCTTCGCGCGCAACCTCAAGGATTTGTTGCTGGCTGCACCCGCCGGCTCGCGCGCAACAATGGGTCTCGATCCGGGCATTCGCACCGGCGTCAAGGTGGCGATCGTGGATGGTACCGGCAAATTGCTCGACACCACGACGGTTTACCCCTTTCCGCCGAAGAACGATATCCGTGGCACGCAGTCGGAGCTCGCAAGCCTTATCCGTAAACACGGCGTGGAACTGATTGCTATCGGCAATGGCACCGGTAGCCGTGAGACGGAAAAGCTGGTGGCGGATATGCTGGCGCAACTGACCGGGCCAAAGCCAACCAAGGTCATCGTGTCGGAGGCTGGAGCTTCGGTCTATTCGGCATCGGAACGCGCCGCGAACGAGTTCCCCAACCTCGATGTATCGTTGCGTGGTGCCGTCTCCATCGCACGTCGTCTGCAGGACCCATTGGCGGAACTCGTCAAGATCGAGCCCAAATCCATCGGTGTCGGCCAGTATCAGCATGATGTCGATCAGGGCAAGCTGTCCCGTTCGCTTGATGCGGTGGTAGAAGATGCCGTGAACGCCGTCGGCGTCGATCTTAACACCGCGTCTGCGCCTTTATTGTCGCGGGTGTCCGGTCTTGGTGCGTCGATTGCCGATGCTATTGTCCTGCACCGCGATCAGGTCGGGCCTTTCTCCAGCCGCAAGGAGCTTTTGAAGGTTCCGCGTCTCGGCCAGCGCACCTTCGAACAATGCGCGGGCTTCCTGCGTATCCCGAATGGCAAGGAGCCTCTGGATGCGTCGTCCGTTCACCCTGAAGCTTATGGTGTGGCCAAGAAGATTGTTGCGGCCTGCGGCCGCGACCTGCGCACGCTGATGGGGGACAGTGCCACCTTGAAGGCGCTCGATCCGAAGCAGTTCATCGACGAGCAATTTGGTCTGCCGACGGTCAAGGACATCATTGCCGAACTGGAAAAGCCTGGCCGTGACCCGCGTCCAAGCTTCAAGACGGCAACCTTTGCTGAAGGCGTGGACGAAATCACCGACCTCAAGCCGGGCATGTTGCTGGAAGGTACGGTCACGAACGTTGCCGCCTTTGGGGCCTTCGTCGATATCGGTGTGCACCAGGACGGGCTTGTCCACGTTTCGCAACTGGCCGATCGTTTCGTGAAGGACCCGCATGAGGTGGTTAAGGCGGGTGACGTGGTCAAGGTGCGAGTCGTTGAAGTGGATGTGAAGCGTAAGCGCATCGGCCTCACTATGCGCAAGGACGGTGGCGAGGCCGCCCCCCAGTCGATGCGTGAGAAGGGCAATGCGAACGCGATGCGCCATGCCAACGCCAAGCCACAGGGGCGCAACGAAGGGTCGCAATCCGGCGGCGCTTTGGCGGCTGCCCTGGCAGAGGCGATGAAGCGCCGATAACTCAAGGTTGAAATGTTGATGGAATGAAATGCCCTCGCCGTTTTCTGCGGCGGGGGCATTTTCTTATGAAATCGTTCAATTTTTTTGAAAAACAACTATCTTGAAAGTCTCGATGAAAGGAATACGGTCAGGAAAAATTGATAAGCGAGACTTAGCAATTGGGGGTGTCATGGCGTTGTCTCTGCATGCTCTGCTTGAAAAGATTATCAAGATCGGCGATCTCCTCGTAACCTCGCCGACCGGAAGTTACAGCTACGGCGACGGTTCAGGACGAAAGGTGATCCTGAACTTCTCCGATGAGGCCGCAACCCAGGAGATTGCCGCCGATCCCGCCTTGAAACTCGCGGAAGTTTTCATGGAAGGGCGAATGACGGTCGCGCAAGGCGATATCTACGACTTCCTGGCACTGGTCAAAAGCAACACATTGAGCGAGGCGTTGTCCTTCGGCATGATCTGGCGCGGTGTTGCCCGCATCATCGCATCGCGTGTCAAGATGCACCTGCCGGTCAACCACAACAGGAGCAATGTCTCCCATCACTACGACCTGTCGGCCAAGCTTTTCGATTTGTTTCTGGACGAGGACTGGCAATATTCCTGCGCCTATTTCAATCCGCCGGGGATCAGTCTTGAAGAGGCGCAGCGCGCCAAGAAGCGGCACATTGCAGCCAAGTTGATGACCGAACCCGGTCAGAAAGTGCTGGAGATCGGCTCCGGCTGGGGCGGCATGGCCATGTATATCGCCGAAAGCGCAGGTGCAGACGTCACCGGTATTACGCTCAGTGAAGAGCAATTGCGCGTGTCGCGCGACAGGGCGCAAAAGCGCGGTCTTGCAGACAAGGTCCGCTTCGAGTTGCAGGATTACCGTTATCTGCCGGCATCGAAGAAGTTTGATCGTATCGTTTCAGTGGGCATGTTCGAACACGTCGGGCCGACCCATTATCGCGACTATTTCGAAAAGGTTGCGGAAGTGCTGGACGACGATGGCGTGATGGTGCTGCATTCCATCGGTCAGCCGTATCCGGGGCTGGCGACGAATCCCTTCATCGAGAAGTACATTTTCCCCGGCGGATATATTCCGTCGCTGGCTGAGGTGTTGCCGGCGATTGAAAAGGCGCGATTGCTGGTGAAAGATATCGAAATCCTGCCCATGCACTATGCCCATACACTCAGGCACTGGCGGGAACGTTTCGTCGCGCGCAGGGAGGAGGCAATTTCTCTCTACGACGAACGCTTTTTCCGGATGTGGGAGTTTTATCTCGCTGGCTCGGAAATGGCTTTCAGCCATGAGAACTTTCACATTTTCCAGATCCAGCTTGCGAAGTCGCGCGATGCCGTGCCGCACAGCCGCGATTACATCCAGGCCAACGAAGCAAGGCTGCTCGAATTTGAAAAAAACCGACCGCCGCTGGAAAAGGTCACGTTCTGAGAAGGCAAGGCACGAGGCGAGCTTTTTCGTGCTGGTTAATGGAATGGAAACAGAATCCCTCTAATTCTGCGGGTCTCCTGTCTGTATTGCGTTTCTGGGGACCTTTCCATGTTCAAGCCATCAGTGGCCGTCGCCGCTTGTGTTCTATCGTTTTTTGCCGTCGGCAATGCCCAAGCCGAAGGCTGGTTTTCCGGCGACTGGTATCTGAAACTCGGCGGTGCCGGATTTACGGCGCCGAAGTATCAGGGCGATAACAAGAACGAATTCGGTTTTTCGCCGATCATCTCTCTCGGCCGCGCCGGGCAGGGAGCACGTTTCACTTCTCGCAACGACAGCGCGTCGATTTCGCTGCTGGACAACGGCCCTATCAGCGCAGGTCTTGCCGGACGTCTGATCTCACCGCGTGATGATGGCGATTCTGCCGATCTCAAGGGCATGCGGCGCATCAAGCGCGGCGGCGAGCTTGGCGGTTTCGCCGAAGCCTATCCGACAGACTGGCTGCGCATCCGCGGCGAAGCGCGTCAGGGTATTCGCAGCCACAGTGGCGTTGTTGCCGACCTTTCTGCCGACGTTTTCACTGATCTCGCGCCCGGCATCCAGATTTCTGCCGGTCCGCGCGCAACATGGGTCAGCAAGAAGTACAATGAGCGGTATTACGGCGTCACCGCCGAACAGACGGCAGCCGGTGCGCCTTCGCCCTACAGCCCAAATGGCGGTCTGCATTCCGTTGGTGTCGGTGCGGCAATCACCTGGAAGGTCACAGAGAATGCCGAAGTCGGCTCCTTTGCCGAATATCGTCGTTTGACCGGCGATGCTGCCGACAGCACGTTGGTCAGCGAGCGCGGGTCGCGCAACCAGTTTATCGTTGGTGTTCAGGCAAGCTACAAGTTCGGCTTCTCGCTGCCCTGATCCGACGACATCATTGTTATTCAAAAGGCTCCGCAGCGTTCAGCGCTGCGGAGCCTTTCTTTTTCCGCCTAGCACACCATTGTTCGGGCTCTGCTGCATCTGAAAAAGATTCCGCTTTTCGGGCCGATGCTGTAGAACCGATCCATGGTTCATCACAGCGATTTGTCAGGCCGCGTTTCGGACGCGCCATCCAACAATTGGGTTTACCGGATCTTGCCGCGAACCCTCTGGCCCTATGCGCAATTGGCACGGTGGGATCGTCCCATCGGCTGGCAACTTCTGATGTGGCCATGCTTCTGGTCAGCCGCGCTCGCGGCCAATGTTGCGGCGCAGACCGGAACCTTTTCCTGGGGCACGTTGCTTTATCATCTCGCCCTGTTCTTCATCGGTTCGGTCGCGATGCGCGGGGCTGGCTGCACCTACAATGATCTGGTCGACCACAAGATCGATATGGCTGTGGCGCGTACCCGTTCTAGACCGTTACCATCAGGCCGGGTCAGCCGGATGCAGGCCAAGGTCTTCATCGTGCTGCAGGCGCTGGCGGGGCTGGTTGTGCTCCTTCAGTTCAACACATTCGCCATTGCTGCAGGCCTGTTTTCCCTCGTCTTCGTGATGATTTATCCCTTCGCCAAGCGCTTCACCAACTGGCCGCAATTCTTCCTTGGTCTGGCGTTCAGTTGGGGTGCGTTGATGGGGTGGGCCGGACAATTCGCCTCGCTCGACTGGCCGCCTGTGCTGCTTTATGTCGGCGCCATTGTCTGGACGATCGGTTATGACACAATTTATGCGCATCAGGACAAGGAAGACGACACCGCTGTCGGCATCGGCTCAACGGCGTTGTTGTTCGGGGACAGGACACATGGCTGGCTGGTCTTTCTTTATGGCACAGCCCTTGTCTGCCTCTTTTTGTCGTTCTGGATGGCCGGCGTTAACATCCTCGCTTTCAGCGGACTTGCCGTCGCTGCGCTGATGTTGTTCCGACAGGTATGGGTACTGGATATCGACAACGTGGCACAGTGCCTGTCGCTGTTCAAATCCAACAATCGCGTCGGCGCGCTGGTTTTTGCCGGCCTTGTCCTGCCGCTTCTTCTGGCCTGACACGCAATCTATTGCCCAAACAAAAAGCCCGGCCGCGTTATCCGCGCCGGGCTGTTGTCCTCCTAGAAACTGGAGCTTAGTTGCGAGCGATGATTTCCTTGCCCTCGATCTTCATGCGCATGCCGAGCGATCCGGTCGAGCGGCGTACGAGGAAGCGTGGGCGACGCTCTGCAAAGTAGGAGTGGCGGCGACGGGGACGGGCGTTTTTCGTCCGGACCTTGCCAAGATGTTCTTCCAGGGGACGGGCAACGCCATCGGCTTCAACCATCAGCATGGGAATACGATAGGCTTCCGACCAGCTGCGCCAATCGGCAGCGATATCGCAGAGGTCGTGCGCCACCAGCAAGGGGATGCACAGATCGGGATCGTCGTGGTGAAGTTCCAGCGTGACTGTAACTTGACCGTCGCCATGGTCGATGGCGCGGGCGGCAACGCCCTTGAATGCGCGGGCCGGTAGGGCGAAAGACAGTGGCAGGCCACTGGAGGAAAGCGTCTTGCGCATGACCGCGCCGCGCTCATCGAGCGTTACAGCGACATCGGCCGAGCCTTGTCCCTTGCCATAGGTGACCTGTTGCGGAAACCGCGCGGGATCGACTCTCAGTGTGGCGACGGCCCAGTCGGGCTTAAGAACGGTCTTGGTCATGTTTATTCTACCCTTGTTTTACCTGAGAGCCGGTTTCCGGTCTTCTCATCGGGACTTTTTCGTCCTCTGATATGGTCAAGATAGACCGCCGCTGTTCGAGACTGCTTAAAAATCGCGGTTAAGAAAACTTTGCATTCCCAAATGGTTAGCAAAACGCACCAAGGCATGGTTTCGAACGGGTAAAGCAAATCGAGACAATGCGGCTTTTTCAGCGCGCAGGACTGGATCAAGCTACGGGCAAGGCGAAGCCTGCATGGTGCCATCGGGCTTGCCCTGCGCATGCAGCACTTTCTGGAGTTTTTCGATGGTATCGACCTATCTCAGCTACGACCTTATCAATCGCGATATGAAGGCGAGTCTTTCACGCGTGTCGCAGCAGGCGATGATCGAACGGCAGACGAATTACTACAAGGAAAACATCGGCAAGGTCACAAGTGTCGATGAATTTCTCGATGACTATCAGCTGTATTCCTACGCCATGGATGCCTTCGGTCTGGGCGAAATGACCTATGCCAAGGCCTTCATGAAAAAGGTTCTGGAAAGCGATCTGAACGACGACAACAGCTTCGCCAACAAGTTGACCGATGAGCGTTACCGAGACTTTGCCGCTGCATTCAACTTTACGCAATCGACGGCTTCCGTGCAGTCCGATGCGCAGCTGGACAAGCTGATCGGCCTATATGACACATCGATTTCGGATCTGGACAACAGCCTTTCCGAGGAGACCCGTTATTACAAGTCGATGATGGGAACGGTGACGAATGTCGATCAGGTCCTGCGCAACGATAGACTTCGCGCTTACGTCTTCCAGGTTTTTGATATCGACGAAGCGACCTATTCTTACTCTCATATCAAGGGTCTGATGACGAGCGACGTCGATGATCCCGACAGCTATCTCAATCAGAAATACGATGCTGCCTATTCGGATGCCGTCACAAAATTGACCACCAAGAGTAACATCGAACTGCATGCCCAGGTGACGTCCCGAATTGAAGCAATCGATACGGAGTTGCAGGACGCGACGTTGACGACCGAAGAGCGGGCCGCGCTTGAGGAAGAGAAAACCACCCGTCAGGATCAGCTAACCCAGCTCGAATCAGTTCTGCCGCCGCAGGACGAATGGGAGACGACGCTTGCTGCAATCAAGGCGGAACAGTCGAAACTGAATAGCATCGTCACGCAATACAACAATATGGCGAAGCTCGCCGAGGCCTTCGAATTCAACAATGACGGCACGGTTGCTGCGGGTGGCGCGCAGACCGCTGAAAACCTCAGCAGCTTGGTGGACACCTATCTGACCAGCGCGCCGCGTGTGACGCCCACAGTCGCCACGCTGAACCGTGACTACTTCGAATCCAAGATCGGCTCGATCACCTCGGTTGATGAGCTTGTCGCGGACACCAGGATGTTGGCCTACATCAGGACGGCTTTCGATCTCAACGATATGACGATCGTTACCGCCACGATCAAAAACATTCTGACGAGCGACCTGAGTGATCCAGACAATTACATCGCGAAGATCGGCAAGAATGACGAGCGCTACCTTGCGCTCAGGAACGCCTTCAATTTCCAGACGGATGGCACGCTCGCCGCAGGCGATGTTCCCCAGTCTGTGACGCAGACGGCAGCCACCACCAACGGCTACATGGTCCATTATAACGACAAGGACGATGAAGCGGACGTAAAGGCTCTCAACCTGTTCAAGAGCGATATTGCGAGCGTGACATCGGTCAAGGATTTCCTCAACAGCAGCGCAGTTTACGATTACGCCCTCAAGGCCGTTGGTCTTGACCCAGATACGGTCCGGCCTGCCGACATTCGCAAGGTGCTGACAAGCGATCTGCAGGACAAGAAGAGTTATGTCTATACGCTCAAGGACGAGCGTTATGTAAAGCTGGCGGAACTGTTCAATTTCAAATCGGATGGGACTGTCGGCTCTCCGGTGATGGCCCAGTCTCAGATTGAAATGCAGACCATGTCCGCCGACTATATCACGAAGAAGTCCACTTTCGGGACGGAAGCGGACAAGACAGCGGCGACAAAAGAGACGGAATATTTCACTGATGAAATGCAGAAAATTAAAACGCTCGATGAGTTTCTCGCAAATGACCGGCTGACGAAGCTCGCGATGGAATCGCTTGGCATCGATCCTGAAAGCGTGACGAAAGAACAACTGGAAAAGATGTTCACGTCCGATCTCGATGATCCGGACAGCTATCTCAACAAGGAAATGGACCCGGTCTTCCGCCGTCTTGTGACAGCCTTCAACTTCGATACTGAGGGCAACCTGTTGCGTGAGGACCGCAGTTCGATCCAGACGCGCCGCGGACTTTACGAGACGCTCGACAACTACCTGCAGCAAACGCTCGAAACGCAGGCGGGTGAAGACAATGCCGGTGTGCGACTGGCGCTTTATTTCCAGCGCATTGCCGCCGATACCACGTCCTATTATTCGATCCTGGCGGACACCGCGCTTCAGGAATTTGTAAACACCACCTTCGGCATTCCCGACGAGATGGCGAATGCAGACGTGGATACGCAGGTCACGATGATGAAGAAGTACTTCGACATCGAGGACTTCCAGGACCCGGATCAGGTCAAGAAACTGATTTCCCGCTTCACCGTCATGTACGACAGCGAACAGAATACCAGCGATCCGATCCTGACGCTGTTCAGTGGCGGTTCGGTCGGTATCAGCGCCGACACGCTGCTCGCGGTTGCCACCCTGAGAGGCAGGTAAGCCAGGCAATAATCCGGTTTTGGCCGCTTACCTGGCGGCCAGAACCTTGCCGGGGTTCATGATGCCTGCCGGATCGAACGCGAACTTGATGCGCCGCATCAGATCCATTTCAATGCCGGGACGGATCGAGGCAAGTTCATCACGCTTCAATTGTCCGATGCCATGTTCTGCCGAGATCGAGCCATTCAGCGACAGAACGATGCCGTGAACGATTTCGTTCATCTCATGCCAGCGGTTGAGGAACTCGGCCTTGTCAGCTCCAACCGGCTGAGAAATGTTGTAGTGAATGTTGCCATCACCGAGATGACCAAAAGCGCAGATGCGTGCTCCTGGTATGGCTGCCATGACAGCCTCTCCGGCTGTCGTCATGAAGTCCGGGATTTTGGAAACCGGCACGGAAACATCGTGCTTGATCGATCCACCTTCGGGTTTTTGCGCATCCGACATGCTTTCGCGCATGTGCCACAGGGCCTGTCTTTGCGCCTCGGATGATGCAATCACCGCATCCTGAACCAGTCCGGCCTCAAAACCCTGCTCAAGCAGCGTCTGCATCATCGTCTCCGCCGTATCGGCCGAATCCGAGGTGGAAATATCAATCAGCGTGTACCATTCATGGGCGCTTTCCAGCGGATCGCGAACGCCAGGAATATGTTTGGCAGTAAATTCCACGCCAATGCGCGGCATCAACTCAAAACCGGTCAGGGCCGTGCCGCACAGATTGGACGCCATTTCGAAAAGCTTGAGCGCGTCTTCGGTGGATTGCAGACCGGCAAACGCCACCTGATGACCGAGCGGTGTGGGGAAAAGCCTGAGAACCGCACCAGTGATGACACCGAGCGTACCTTCCGATCCGATGAACAGATCGCGCAGATCGTAGCCTGTATTGTCCTTCTTCAACCGACGAAGGCCATTCCAGATTTCACCGGTCGGCAAAACGACCTCCAGCCCGAGGCAGAGGTTGCGCATGTTGCCATAAGCCAGAACCGCTGTACCGCCGGCATTGGTCGCCAGATTGCCCCCGATCCGGCACGACCCCTGCGAGCCAAGCGAAAGCGGGAAGATGCGGTTGACCTTTTCCGCGGCTTTGTGAATTTCCTCCAGAATGCAGCCGGCATCGGCGACAATGACATTGGCAACCGGATCGATGTCGCGAATACGGTTCATCCGCTCAAGAGACAGGATGATGTCGGTTCCGTCTTCTCGCGGTGTCTGTCCGCCAACCAGTCCCGTGTTGCCGGTCTGCGGGACGATTGGCGTACCCGTCTCGCTCGCCAGTTTCATGATGGCGGCCACTTCCTCCGTCGAGCCCGGCTTCAACAGGAGCGGCGACGCACCGTGATAGAGGCCTCGGTTTTCCACAAGACGCGGCGCAATTTCCGCTTCGTCGCGGATTGCGTTCTTTTCTCCGACAATGGCGATGAAACGGTCGAGGACGGCATTGGAGAGGGCAGAAGCGGTCATTGGCGTCTCTTTGGGATTGGTGGCTGGGGAGGGTTATGGTCTGGGGGCGGCGGCCCGTGAAAGGCGGTCATTGATCGCCTCACCAAGACCGTTGTTGGGGATGGTCGTAACGGCAATGCTGTCAGCGCCACTCGCATCGGCCGCTTTAAGATAGTCGAAAAGATTGGCCGCCGCTTCGGCCAGATCGCCGGACGGGCTGAGGTCAAGGACGATCCGCGCCTTATCCTCGCCATTGACGGCATGGCCTCCGAAACGGATCAGCGCCTCGTCTGGGGTGACGGATAATGCGCCGAGCCTGACGGCTGCCCCTGGGGCGTAGTGGGATGCAAGCATACCGGGCGCCTCGATCGCTGCGGACGCTTGCCCGGGGCGCTCAAGTTCGGCTCCGGCGACACGTTCGATGTCCTCGGTAACGACGCCTCCGGGACGAAGCAGCCTGATCCGGCCATCCGCCTCCACTTTGACAATCGTGGATTCGACACCGACGGCAGCCGCGCCGCCATCGAGAATGAGATTGATCTTGCTACCAAGATCGGCTTCGACATGTGCTGCACTTGTCGGGCTGATCTTGCCGGAACTGTTGGCGCTTGGCGCCGCCAGAGGTCTGTCGAAATGGCGTATCAGGTCACCGGCAAAACCCTGCGGTACACGCACGCCGACCGTATCGAGACCGGCGGTTGCCAGAGAGTGGATGCCGCTTGCCTGTTTCAGTGGCAGAACCAGCGTCAGCGGTCCTGGCCAGAAGGCTTCGGCGAGTTTGCGGGACGTGACGTCGAAGATTGCGTAACGTTCGGCCATGGCAATGTCGGCCATGTGGCAGATCAGTGGGTTGAATTGCGGTCGCCCCTTGGTCTCATAAATCCGTGCAATCGCGGCGGGATTGGTGGCATCGGCGGCAAGGCCGTAGACTGTTTCCGTGGGCAGTGCGATGGGCATGCCGAGGGAAAGTTCTGCGACAGCTTCTTTGAGTGCTGTCTCCCGCTGGTGTTCGATATCGATGTGACGCGCCATGTCCATACCTTTCACGGCGGTCAATAGCGTATTTAAGGCAGGTATGGAAAGCGCTATCGCGGCTTTAAGGTCAGACCCTAGATCGCATTGATGATTTTGCGCATGTCATCCGACCGCGCGCCCAGCATCAGGACGTTTTTCAAGGCGATTTTAGGGTCATGGGTCTGGAACAGCAGGCCGTCGCGATGGAACGACTTGTTGATCGTTACGCTGCGATCCGGAAGTACGTCCATTGCAATGGCGAAGTACATGCGGGAATAACGCGCATCGATATTTTCGAAGAAATTGTCTGAGCCACTGAGTTCCGCAAAGAAATTGGCGAAATAGAACGACCAGAGCACATGGCGTTGCGCATCGAAACTGGTTTTCGATGCGGTGACGTGACAGTAGCCGAGATGTGGTCGGTCATCGAGAAGATGATGGAACACCATCTTGGGGAAGCGAATGGAATGGTGAAAGGCATTGAGACGGCTGTGCGTCGCGTCTGCGGCGGCTTCCAGCTTGCGCCCGGTTATTTCAGCCACTTCAGTATGGCTGTAATAGGTCCGCTCTTTGGGCAGCCAGCGTTCTTCATAGCGGCTGATGCGTCCCGTACGGAGAAATTCTGAATGTGCGGTCTTCGACCGTACCGGCGTTGTCGCGCGTTTGCTTGCATCAAAGTAGCGTATGCGTGTTGCCTTCTCCACGGACCATACCCTCGTTGCCGCCAATATCCCACTGTAAATTGGGGGATATTAATAGTCCGTTTCGGGGCAGGTGTCGTTTTTTAACGCTGAAAAGTCGCTTCGTGTGCCATATTGCGACGTGTTTGCCGATCGGAATACCTGTCGGATTTCGCTGATAAATGGGCGCGCGACGACCAATATTCGATGTCGCAATTTGTCGCCAATGCGGAAGCCAATGTCGCTGTCTGCGCTCCTGCAAATCTCTACCGGTGTTTAGATGCTTGGCATGTTCCCGCAGCCCGAATTTGCAGATGTCGGGCAGGGTGGATCGATCGAGGATGTGGCCATGGAATTGCGTGATACCGTTTTGCGCCAGCTTAAGAACCGTCGTGAGGGTTTCAGTCTCGAACAGCCCTTCTATACGGACCCGGACTATTTCAAGCTGGACATGGAAACGATCTGGTACCGCGACTGGCTGTTCGTCGCCCATGATTGCGAAGTACCAAAGCCTGGCACTTACGTTACGGTGCAGATCGGCGCCTATTCGGTCATTGTCGTGCGTGGTCGCGATGGCGCAATTCGCGCCTTCCACAACTCCTGCCGTCATCGCGGTTCGCGCGTCTGCACGTCTCACAAGGGGCAGTCGGCCCGTCTGGTCTGTCCTTATCACCAGTGGACTTACGATCTGGATGGCAAGCTGCTCTTTGCCCGCCACATGGGTGAGGATTTCGACAAGGGCGAATTTGGCCTGAAGCCCGTCGCCTGCGAAAGCGTCGCGGGTTACGTGTTCATCTGTCTCGGCGCACAGCCGGCGGATTTCTCACCGGTCAGGGCCGAGGTGGAGGCCTACATGGCGCCGCACCGCATCCAGGAAGCGAAGGTTGCGCACGAAAGCACGATCATCGAAAAGGGCAACTGGAAGCTTGTCTGGGAAAACAACCGTGAGTGCTACCACTGCGCGGCCAACCATCCCGAACTCTGCCGCACCTATCCGGAAAATCCAAGTGTGACGGGGACCGATGGCGGTGCAAGCGACCCTGAGATCGGCGGTCATTGGGCACGCTGCGAAGCCGCTGGTCTGCCGAGCCGCTTCAAGATCGACCCGAAGGGGCAGTTCCGCGTTGCCCGCATGCCGCTGATTGGCGAAGCGGAAAGCTATACAATGTCGGGAAAGCGCGCTGTGAGGCGCCAGCTTTCTGATGATGTGACGATCAGCCATATCGGCGCATTGCTTCTGTTCCATTACCCGACGACCTGGAACCATTTTCTGGGCGATCACTCCATTTCCTTCCGCGTGTTGCCGCTCAGCGCCGAAGAAACCATGGTCACCACCAAATGGCTGGTTCACAAGGATGCGGTGGAAGGTGTCGATTACGATCTCGAAGAACTGACGCATGTCTGGAACGAGACCAACGATCAGGACCGCCGCATCGTTGAGGAAAATGCGTTCGGCATCCGCTCGCCCGCCTATGAACCTGGCCCTTACTCTATGGAGGATGAAGGCGGTGTGATGCAGTTCGTCAACTGGTATGCCGACTTCATGGTCGACCGGCTGTCCGGCGACAAGGCAAGGCTTTCTGCAGTCGCGTGATCCGAAGATGAACATGGCCGTAAGTTACAAGCACATCGATGAAATGAAGCCGTGGAGCGACAAGCTCCACCTCCTGGAGTGCGTTTCGGTGACGCCGGAAACGCCTGATGTAATGACGTTCCTGTTCCGCTCGGAGGACGAGAACTGGTTCCGGTATTTGCCCGGCCAGTTCGTCACCCTGGAGCTTCCGGTCGGGTCTGAGCCGCTGTTTCGCACCTACACATTGTCATCCAGTCCCTCGCGGCCTTACTCTCTTTCGGTGACAGTGAAGGCACAGGCCAACAGTATCGGCACGCGCTGGATGTTCGAAAACTTGCGTCCAGGCATGAAAATCAGGGCGCTCGGACCGCTCGGCGATTTTTCTTACGTTCGTCACCCCGGAGAGAAGTATCTCTTCGTCTCGGCCGGGTCGGGCGTAACGCCGATGATGTCGATGGTGCGCGACATGAGCGATCGTGCACCGCAAAGCGATATCGCCTTCATCAACTGCTCCCGTTCGCCTTCGGATATCGTTTTCCGTCACGAACTCGAATATCTGGCGCGCTTCATGCCGAAGTTGTCGCTAGGCTTCATTGTCGAGGGCTGCGGAAGAACCGATTTGTGGTCGGGTCTCAAGGGCATGATCGACAAAGCGAAGATCGCATTGCTTGCGCCGGATTTCATGGACCGCACCGTATTCTGTTGTGGCCCGGAACCATTCATGGCGGCTGTGCGCTCGATGCTGGAGGCATCGGGTTTCGACATGAGCCGTTACCATCAGGAAAGCTTTGCCCCTGCTGCTCCGGTCTTCGTCGGTGAGAGCGCCGTCATCGATGCGGATGGCGAGGCAATGGCAAGTGTCGGCTTCACGCTGTCGGGCAAGGAAGCGCCATGCCAGCCGGGCCAGACGATCTTGATGACGGCCCGTGCTGCTGGAGTGCGTATCGGCGCTGCCTGCGAATCCGGCATCTGTGGCACCTGCCGCGTGCTCAAACTCTCGGGCGAAGTTGAGATGAGCCACAATGGCGGAATTCTCGATGAGGAGATCGAAGAAGGCTACATTCTTGCCTGTTGCTCACGTCCCTTGACCGATGTGAAGGTCGAAGCGTGATGTCATCCTCCATCACGTTGTGATGGAACTAATTTTCCCCTTTTGCGTTAGCTGCGTATCGGGTTCTTTTCGGGTTTCACGGGGCTGACCGTTATCGCCGACTAGAATGGACGATAACCGGCGTGCAGAGCAGCGCGCGACAGCAAATGGAGGAAACACCATGCTGAATTTCCGGACAACGAGCGTTGCCACAGCGCTCGTCGTGTTCCTGACAAGTTTTACACCTTCGCAGGCATTCCAGGTTCCGGTCCCGACACCGAAGCCGGTTTCGACTGCGTCGGATATTGTCGTGCCGGTCCAGTATCGTGAATGGGATAGGAGAAGGCCACCAGGCGATCGTATGTACCGTCCGCGTCCGCCCCGTGACGGCTATTATAATGGCCATCGCGGCTACAGGGATCGCCGCCCCGGTTACCGTTATCACAACGGCTATTGGTTCCCGCTGGCAGCCTTTGCGGCTGGCGCCATCATCGGCGGCGCGGTGGCACAGCCGTCACGTCCCGCCTACGGTGGCAGCCATGTCGAATGGTGCCAGAACCGTTGGCGTTCGTACCGTGCTTACGACAACACCTATCAGCCGAACAGTGGTCCGCGACGCATTTGCGTTTCTCCTTACAGCCGCTGACGGTTGTGTTCGAAAACCCGGATCATTTCCGGGTTTTCGGCCCTTAGGGGCAGATCTGGTAAACGACACGTGATTGCAGCGTTAATGCTGGGTTCAGGCGAAAACTCATAGCCTGAGACATGTAAAAGCCGCGCCAGGGCTGAAAATTGGCCAAAATGGAGAAAACCAGATTCACAATACGGCCTAGTGACCGTCGTGAATGGAGGAAGTCAGATGAAAAGCTATGTTAAGACTATCTTTGCTGCTGGTCTTTCTGCGATCATGGTTGCAGGCGCTATCGTTCCGGCGCAGGCCCTGCCATTGACCATGGCGCCGAAGAGCGTCGAAACGGCAGGCAGCGATGTGGTGAACGTGCAGTACTATCGTGACCGCTACGAGCGCCGTGGCTGGTATAACGGCCATCGCGGTTATCGCGATTACCGTCCGGGTTACCGCCATCGCGACGGTTACTGGTTCCCGCTTGCAGCCTTCGCAACGGGAGCGATTATCGGCGGTGCGCTGTCTCAGCCACGCGAAGTTTATCGCCCGGTACCGGAATACCGTCCGCGTCCAGTCTATCGCGAATATCGTCCGGTCTATCGCGGTGGCATGAGCCGCGCGCACGTGAACTGGTGCTATGGCCGTTATCGTTCCTACGATGCCGGTAGCAACACGTTCCAGCCATATAATGGTCCGCGCCAGCCCTGCTATTCGCCTTACGGCTGATCGCATAAGCGCTCAGATTGACAGGAAAGCCGCCCCGCCCGGGCGGCTTTTATTTTGGCCGATCAGAGAATGCGTGCCCGTTTCAGCACGAACCAGGCGAGCGCAACCGAGATGACGATGAACAGGCTCGCTGACAACGTTCCTCCTGTGCCAACCGTAAACGGCAATTCATCCGTATTCATGCCGAAGAAACCCGTCACAAGCGACGGCGGCAGAAGAAATGCGGTCATCAGGGAGAGAATGTAAAGGTGGCGGTTGGTCTCGGACGAGAGTTTGGAATCGATTTCCTCGTGCAGCAGACGGGCTCGTTCCTGCAAGGCGTAGACATCGTGGTCCACTGCCTCAAGACGTCCCATCAGGCGTGAAGCAACATCCTCGAAGCCATCCGGCATCTCGTCTTCATCCACGGCCGATGCGCGTCGCATCAATGTCAGCACTGTGCGAAGGTGGCGGTGCAACCGGACGACCGTGCGACGGAGCGGCGCAAGGCGACGCCGTTCGTCGCGTGTCTCGCTGTCGTAAACGAGATCCTCGATCGTGTTGAGTTGCTCCGTGGTTTCCATCACCAGGCTGATGAGCGAACGTTGAAATTCCGCGACCAGACCCTCAAAGACATGTGATGGCGTCGTGTAGCGGTTGGCGTTCTTATCAATTGCCGCTTTCAAGCGATCCACCGAGCGCAGCGGTTGAAGGCGCGTGGTGATAATGAAGCGATCACTGACCGCAAAGTGCAGCCATCCGAAGTCACGCGTTTCTTGATCGAAATCGCGCTGGAAATCGACCAGCGTACCGTAGAGCGACTTTTCGTCGACGGTGATGGACGGATGCGTCTCATGGGTGGTGAGAGTCGCACGCGCGGTCGGATCGAGACCGGGGATCGTTTCTAGAAAGCCTGCCACGCGCTGGTCTGCCAGATTGAGATGCAGCCAGAAAAACCCACCACAATCGACCATTTCGTTGAAACCGGCATCTGGCGCCAGCCGCCGGCAGGGCGCTTTTCCAGGCTGGAAGTGATAGGCCCAGACAAGGCCGGGGATAATGGGTGTTACGAGATCCATCGTGGCAGTCCTGACCGGCTGGATGGGAGGAGGGGAAGCATCCGTCGTTTCGGAATGAAACGGCGGCGGCAGCGCGGCACTTTTTTGAGGGCCGGTCCCGCGTGGTTTCGACCCAGGCCGCATGCAGAGCAAATTCATGTGACAGTTTCATAACGGTGACGGTCATGGCTGGCGGGAATTTTCAAATTGACGTTTACGTAAAAATAATTTAGCCCGAAAACAGCATAGTACGGAACAGCTTCGGGAGGAGGCAGGATGTATACCGCGCCGGTAGACGACATTGCGTTCACGCTCAAACATGTCGCGGGCCTTTCAGATGCGCTGGCGAGCGCCGCGCTGGGTGACCTTGACGAAGATGTGGTGGATGCCATCCTGCACGAGGCGGGTCGTTTTGCGACGGACCAGGTTGCACCGCTTGCCGACATCGGTGACCGTCAGGGCGCCCGGCTTGTGGATGGCAAGGTCAGCACACCGGATGGCTGGGCCGATCTGTATCGCCGCTGGGCGGAAGCGGGCTGGAACAGCCTGACGGCGCCGGAAGAGTTTGGCGGCCAGAACCTGCCGCACATGCTGAACGTCGCTGCCCTCGAAATGTGGAACTCCGGTTCCATGGCCTTTGCGCTGGCGCCCACATTGACCATGGGCGCAGTCGAGGCCCTGGTGGCGCATGGCAGCAATGACCTTAAGCGCGCCTATCTTCCCAAACTCGTTTCCGGAGAATGGACCGGAACCATGAACCTGACCGAGCCCCACGCCGGCTCGGATCTCGGGGCGCTGAAAGCGCGTGCCGAACGTAAGGCCGACGGCACTTACAGGATTTTCGGCCAGAAGATTTTCATTACATGGGGCGAGCACGACGCGGCGGACAACATCATCCATCTCGTTCTCGCGCGCCTACCCGATGCGCCGGCCGGAACCCGCGGCATTTCGCTGTTCCTTGTTCCTAAATTCCTCCTTGATGACAACGGTCGTCCTGACGGCAGAAATGACGTGTTCTGCCATTCGCTGGAACACAAGCTGGGTATCCACGGTTCGCCAACCTGCACGATGATTTTCGGTGACGGCAAGTTCGGAGAGGAAAAAGGCGCGCTCGGCTGGCTGGTTGGTGAGGAGAACAAGGGCCTCGCCTGCATGTTCACGATGATGAACAATGCCCGCCTTGCTGTTGGAATGCAGGGCGTGGCAATCTGCGAGGCAGCCACTCAGAAGGCGATTGCCTATGCCAGGGAACGTACGCAGGGCAAGGCGCCGGGCTGGCAGGGTTCCGGCATGAGCCCGATCATCGAACATCCCGATATCGCCAGAACGCTTCTGACGATGAAGGCGCTGACGCAGGGTTCGCGGGCGATTTCCTTCAGTTGTGCGCACGCCATCGACATGGCGCATGCCGCTGAAAACGATGTGGATCGCAATCACTGGCAGGAGCGTGCTGCCCTGTTGACCCCGATCGCCAAGTCCTTTTCCACTGATGCGGGCGTTGATGTCGCTTCTCTGGGCATTCAGGTGCACGGCGGTATGGGCTTCATCGAGGAAACTGGTGCAGCCCGTTACCTGCGCGACGCGCGCATCGCACCGATCTATGAGGGCACCAACGGCATCCAGGCAATCGACCTCGTCATGCGTAAGCTGCCCTTGTCCGGCGGCGCGCAGGTGCGCGGCTTCATTCAGGAACTCAAGGAGATCGCCGCGCGTCTTTCCGCCTCCAACCGGGACGATCTCGGCAACACGGCGACCTATCTGGAGACGAGCCTTAACGATCTCGAAACAGTCACGGATTGGCTGCAGGAGCGCATCAAGAGTGGCGAAACCGATATCGCCCTTGCTGGTGCAACCCCCTATCAGCGGCTCTTTGGCCTCACGTTGACCGGTGCCTACCTTGCCAAGGGTGCGCTTGCTTCCGTGGATGATGGCAAGGGTGCGCATCGTGCATTGTTGTGCCGTTTTGCTGCGGAAAACCTGCTTGCTGAAACGGCGGCACTCAAGGATCGCGTCATGAGCGGCGCAGCAAGTCTTGCAGCGGCGCGTGCCGTGCTCGGTTGAGGAGAACTGGATGTCTGACGTTCATATTCTTGTCGAACGGATCGCCCATGCGCCGGAAGTTCTGGCCATTCGGTTCAACCGGCCTGAAAAGAAAAACGCCATTACCGACGCCATGTATCGCCGCATGGCAGAAGCCCTTGTTGCAGCCAACAATGACCCGGAAACACGCGTCGTTGCGTTTCTCGGCACGGAAGGCTGCTTTTCTGCCGGGAATGACATGGCCGATTTTCTGGCCTTCGCGATGGCCGGTGGCAAGGGCAAACTCGCTGTTCTGGATTTCCTGACGGCGCTGGCAACCTTTGAGAAACCGCTGGTTTCGGGCGTGGATGGACTTGCAATCGGTATTGGCACGACGCTGCATCTGCATTGCGATATGACGGTTGCCTCCAGCCGCAGCCTGTTCAAGACGCCCTTCGTTGATCTGGCGCTGGTGCCGGAAGCCGCTTCCAGCCTGCTTGCGCCACGCATCATGGGCCATCAGCGCGCTTTCGCCTTGCTCGCGATGGGAGAAGGTTTTTCTGCCGAGCAGGCATCTGCCGCCGGGCTGGTCTGGAAGGTCACGGAACCGGAACACGTCGAGACTGAGACGCTGGCAATCGCCATGCGTCTTGCGGCCAAACCGCCGGAAGCGCTGAAAATCGCTCGGGATCTGCTGCGCGGCAAGTCGGACGACGTGTTGGCCCGCATAGAAGACGAGGCGCGGCATTTTGTGGCGCGTTTGCAGAGCGCGGAAGCTAGAGCGGCCTTCGAAGCATTCATGCGCCGTTAAGCGTGCCCGAGGGAATTTCCGGTTATTAAGGAACTCGGCAATATCTGCCGGGTTAGATCGCGAAATCCGCCATCAGCCGAAAGCCGAGCCCATGCGAAAAACTGTCTTCGCCGCGATTGCCATGATCCTGTCGACCTGCGTGGCACAGGCGGCCGCCGTGTCTCCACAAATGTCATATCCGCTTGGGCAGGACATCATTCTCGCGCAATCGGTCGTCACGCAGGATGGCCAGAACTTTTATTCCGGCAACAACCGTCAGCGTCAGCAGCGTGCACGCTTCGTCTGCGTCATCACGCCGCCTGACAGTGCCAATCGCAACCGGCCATATGTCTGCCCGGTCCAGCAGGGGCGGGTGGGTGGACGTTGCCGCTGCTCCGGCGTGGTGGGCAACGGCAACATCGATACTGCCTGGTAAACAGTCTGGAGACTATTTCTCCAGTGTCGCAACCGCTTCCACATGCGGAGACCATAGGAACTGGTCGACAGGTGTGACGCGGGTCAGGCGATAGCCGCCTTCCATCAGGATGGAGATATCGCGTGCGAGCGTCAGCGGATTGCAGCTCACGGCGACGATCTTCTTGACGGTACTGCGTGCAAGTTCCTTGCACTGAAATTCCGCGCCCGCGCGTGGTGGATCAAACACCACCGCATCGTAATTCTTCAATTCACTCGTCATCAGCGGACGGCGGAAAAGATCGCGCTTTTCCACGCTGACCGGTTTCAGGCCTTGCGTGTTGCGGGCCGCGAAATCGAGTGCCTTGAGCGGCTTGTCCTCGGCTTCCACCGCATGCACTTTACCGATGCGGGCAAGCCTAAGGGCAAACGTTCCGGTACCGGCAAAAAGATCGGCGATGCGCTTCGACTTGCCGATATGGGCGAGAACGAGTTCAGCCATGGCGTCTTCGGCCTCTTTCGTGGCCTGGGTGAAGCTGCCAGCCGGTGGTGATACCGAAACGCCACCGAAATCCAGCAACGGCTTCTGCGGTTCGATGAGGATTTCACCGGAAAGCGAGACACGCGCGATGCCGCGCATGGAAAGCACTGTCTCTGTAAGGGTGCGGCGCTGCTTGTCGCTGACAGACTTGATCCCCTCAATGGAGATATCGAGGCCGGACAGTATTTCCAGCACTGTCATGCGGAACGGTTCCGTATTCGAAGGCAAGGTAATGCCGATGGCGCGCAGCGCGTCGAGCCGGGACACGATGCCCGGCGACATGACGGGACATTCCTCGATGGCGACGATGTGGTGGCTGTTTGCCTGGCTGAAACCCAGCAGCAAGCCCTTTTCCGTCTTGCGGGCGGCGAACACCGCACGGCGGCGCTCACCGGGGCGACAGATCACGAGATCGCCGATCTCGGGCGTCAGGCCTTTCGATTTCAGGGCGGAAACGACCAGATCGCGTTTGAAAGCGCGATAGGCATCTTCCGACAGATGCTGAAGCGAGCAGCCGCCACACGTACCATTCTTGCCATCGGGGCCAAAATGCCGACAGGCTGGCTCACGGCGTTCCGGCGAGGCCTCTGCAATCGACATCACGGTACCCTGGTCTTTGACCCGTGCGATGGCGACAGTTTCGCCCGGCAAGGCGAACGGCACGTAGACCGTGCCGTCGGGACAGTGCGCGATGCCGTCGCCCTGAGCGCCGAGGCTTTTGATTGTGACCGTCTGCGTACTCATGGCTTTTCGCCTCCGAGAAGAAATTCGATATTGCCGTCTCCACCGGAAATCGGCGAGGGGATAAGGCCAAGACTTTTCCAGCCCATGTCCTCTACCAGCCAGCGCTCCAGCTCGGCTGCAACGGCCGGTGCCGTCTCCGGCTCCTTGAGAAGCCCTGCCTTGCTGATGGCATCCCGGCCAGCTTCGAACTGCGGCTTGACCAGAAGTGCGGCAAAACAACCCGGAGCGGCAAGCTGTAATGCCGGTGCGAGCGCGAGCTTGAGCGAAATGAAGGAGACGTCGGAGACGATGAAGCTGATGTCTCTGTCGTCGATATCGTCGCCGGTCAGATAACGGGCGTTCAGTCCCTCGAGATTGGTCACACGCGGATCGTTTTCAACGCGGGGATGCATCTGCCCGTGACCGACATCGATCGCTGTCACGTGCTCTGCGCCGCGCTGCAACAGCACTTCTGTGAAGCCCCCGGTTGAGGCTCCGACATCCAGACATTCGCAGCCGGATGGGTCGAGCTTGAAATGATCGAGAGCTGCGACGAGTTTGAGGGCCGCACGCGAGACATAATCCTGCGCGGGGTCGCTGATGGCGATGTCGGCGTCCGCGGCAACGGAGGCGCTCGGTTTGGTGACGATCTTGCCATTGACGCTGACGGTGCCACGGCTAACGGCATCCCGCGCCCGCGATCGGCTGGCGAAGTGGCCCAGCGACACGAGAAGCTGGTCAAGTCGTTCATTTTCAGATGTTTTGGACATGGAAAACGTCAATGACTGCCAAAAGTCGCGGATGCAAGCGATTTATCATTTTGAGCGGTCCAGCGTCGCTCAAGTGCGTGCGCCAAGGTGTTATACATCACAACCAATTAATTCAATTTAAAGGCTTGTCGTGCACTGTCCGGGCAACGGTCTGTGCGGCCACTGGAACTGCCATGAAGGCACCTTCTCCAAATTCCTGAATTGTGGCCGTTGCGGCTTCCACGCCTGCGCTTGGGCGTGCCTGCGGCGGTGCGCTGAGAGAGCCTGCGATGTCGCTGAAAAACCTCCCGATCAACATAAAACTTATTGCCACGTTCTTCGCCTTGATGAGCGTCTGTCTCCTCGCTTCCGCAGTCGTCTTCTGGCAGACCCTGGGCAGCGAGCGGGTTGCGATTGAAAACAACAGAACCAACGACATCATTCAGTCGGTGAACGCTGCCAAGGCGGCGATGCTGGAACAGGCCGTCAACCAGCGCGGCTTTCTGCTGTTCCGCAGCGACAGCACCTACAACGACGTTTTCGCCCAGCGTGAGTTGATGCTGAAGAAGCTTGCAGAGGCACGCACACTTGCTGCCGACAAGCCGGAAATTCTCAAAGCCATCGACGAGATGCAGGCGACGGCAACCGTGTTCTTCAAGGAGCTGGCGGAGCCGCAGATCGCGGCGCGCAAGACCACGGAAGCACCGATTTCCGAAATCATCGAAATCGGCCGCAACCAGGCCAAGGGCCAGCTCGACGGTTTCCGCGCCGCGGCTGCCAAGATCAATGATCAGCTTGAGGGCTTGTCCAGCACCTATTCTCAGGAACAGGCCGAGGCGGCCGACAATCTGAAATTCGCGCTGCTCGGTGGCGGTGCTGTGGCCGGTCTGTTGGCCGTGGGCCTGATCTGGGCGCTGTCGCGGGCAATCGTCACGCCAATCGTCGGCATGACGGCAGCGATGAGCAGGCTGGCGGAAGGCGATCTTGCTACGGAAGTTCCGGCCGTCGACCGCCAGGACGAAGTGGGCAAGATGGCAAAGGCCGTACTTGTCTTCAAGGAAGCCGGGCTTGAGAAATCCCGCCTTTCCGGCGAAGCCGAGCGCATGCGCTCCGTCACCGAGAACGAACGCCGCAGAAACGAAGAAGAAAAGGCGCGTGACGAGGCTGCCAACACTTTCGCACGTGATGAGCTTGGCAAGGGACTGGCCGCTCTTGCCGATGGCGATCTCGCTTACCGGATCGAAGCGCCGTTCGTACCGGCAATTGAACCGATCCGCCACGACTTCAACAATGCCGTCGCGAAACTCCAGCAGGCTCTGCGCACGGTTGGCGAAAATGCAGCAGCCATCAATGCGGGTGCTTCCGAGATGCTGTCGGCTGCCGATGATCTGTCGCGCCGCACCGAACAGCAGGCCGCCTCCATCGAGGAAACGGCAGCCGCGCTGGAAGAGGTAACGACCACGGTTCGCGATTCCGCCAAGGGCGCGGAAGAAGCCGGCAACCTGGTCCAGCGCGCTCGCGCCGGTGCTGAAAAGTCCGGTGTTGTTGTCCGCAAGGCAGTGGCCGCAATGAAGGAAATCGAAAAGTCCTCCGGCGAGATTGGCAACATCATCGGCGTGATCGATGATATCGCCTTCCAGACCAACCTCCTGGCGCTCAATGCCGGTGTTGAAGCTGCCCGTGCGGGGGAAGCAGGCAAGGGCTTTGCAGTTGTTGCTCAGGAAGTGCGCGAACTGGCGCAACGTTCCGCCAATGCCGCCAAGGAAATCAAGAGCCTGATTGGTGCATCCAGCCAGCAGGTCGAAAACGGCGTCAATCTCGTCGATGAAACCGGCAAGGCGCTGGAGCGCATTGTTGCCGAGGTCGAAGAGATCAATGCTCACGTCAGCTCCATTGTTACGGCTGCACGTGAACAGTCGACCGGTTTGCAGGAAATCAACACGGCCGTGAACACCATGGATCAGGGCACCCAGCAGAATGCTGCGATGGTTGAGCAGCAGACGGCGGCAAGCCATGCACTTGCCCGTGAAGCCGAAGCCCTGAACGGTCTGCTGGGTCAGTTCCGCATGGGCGGAATGGGCGGCGCGACCGCAACCCGCACCGCATCGGCACCGCGCTCTTCCGCGCAGCCAGCCTTCCAGCCGGCAGCAGCGCCGATGAAGAAAGCCGCTCCGATCAAGGCAGCATCGGCTGCAGCGCGCCCGGTGGCCTCTCCGGCCCGGGCACTTGGCCAGAGCCTTGCGCGTGCTTTCGGCGCCAAGCAGGACGCGGCTGTTTCGGCCAAGGAACAGGACTGGACGGAGTTCTGAGACACTCCGAGAAAGATCGCTAGATCACAAAAAACCTCCGCGAAGCTCTCTTCGCGGAGGTTTTTTCATTTTCGGCCGAGTGGCGAAGCTTGCTTATCCCGCAAACCCGACATCGATCCGGCGTTGGCCAAGTGCGTTGAAGACCGTCGAGACGATCCCTGCGCGGTCGAGGCCAGCGTCGGCATACATGGTTTCCGGCTTGGCCTGCTCGACCCACAGATCGGGAAGGGTCAATGTTCGCACCTTTGGCCCGTGATCGAGCAATCCAGCGGACGCCATGAAATGCAGAACATGGGCACCGAAACCGCCGACAGAACCTTCTTCGATTGTGACAAGAACCTCGTGATGCGCCGCAAGCTGGCGGATCAGATCAAGATCGAGCGGCTTGGCAAAGCGCGCATCGGCCACCGTCGTGGAAAGGCCCGCGGCATCGAGATCTTCCGCCGCGGCAAGGCATTCGGCAAGACGCGTACCGAAGGAGAGCAGGGCGACCTTGGTACCCTCCTTGATGATCCGGCCTTTGCCGATTTCAAGGATCTGGCCACGTGTCGGCATTTCGATGCCGACACCTTCGCCACGTGGATAACGGAAGGAGATTGGACCCTCGTCATAGGCTGCTGCGGTGCGGACCATGTGCTTCAGTTCGGCTTCGTCGGATGCCGCCATCACCACCATGCCGGGCAGGGTGGCAAGGAAGGTCGTATCGAACGAGCCTGCGTGGGTCGGACCGTCCGCGCCAACGAAACCGGCACGGTCGATCGGGAAACGAACTGGCAGATTCTGGATCGCCACGTCATGCACGACCTGATCGTATCCGCGTTGCAGGAAGGTCGAATACAGCGCGCAGAACGGTTTGTAGCCGTCTGCGGCGAGGCCCGCAGCAAAGGTGACAGCATGTTGTTCGGCAATGCCGACGTCGAAGGTGCGCGCCGGGAAAAGTTCGGCAAGCTTGTCCAGCCCGGTGCCGTTCGGCATGGCGGCGGTCACGCCGACGATCTTCTCGTCAAGTGTGGCTTCCTGCACGAGAGCTTCGGCAAAAACGCTGGTGTAGCTCGGTGCGTTCGGCTTGGCTTTCGCTTGCGCGCCGGTGATGACATCAAACTTGTTGACACCGTGATATTTATCGGCCGCCGCTTCGGCAGGAGCGTAACCCTTGCCTTTCTGCGTCACAACATGAATGAGGACAGGACCTTTCTGGTTGTCGCGCACGTTGCGCAGAACCGGAAGCAGGTGCTCGAAAGAGTGACCGTCGATTGGGCCGATATGGTAGAAGCCCAATTCCTCGAACAATGTGCCGCCGGTCACGTAACCGCGTGCGTGGGTCACCGCGCGGGTAATGGCACGGTCCACCGTCTTGCCGAGATAAGCGGTCAGTTTCTTGCCGAAATCACGGAAACCCATGTAGGTCCGGCCAGAGGCGAGGCGGGCGAGATAGGCACTCATCGCTCCCGTAGGTGGTGCGATCGACATGTCGTTGTCGTTCAGAATGACGATCAGCCGCGCATCGAGCGCACCAGCATTGTTCAGCGCTTCGAATGCCATGCCCGCCGACATGGAGCCATCGCCGATCACCGCGATAACCTTGCGGTCGCTCTTGTCCAGTCCGGCTGCAACAGCCATGCCAAGACCGGCAGAGATCGACGTAGAGGAATGGCCAGCGCCGAAATCGTCGTATTCGCTTTCAGCACGACGGGTAAACCCTGACAGGCCGCCTTCCTGACGCAGCGTGCGAATGCGATCGCGTCGTCCGGTCAGGATCTTGTGCGGGTAACACTGATGCCCGACATCAAAGATCAGCCGATCTTCGGGCGTGTTGAAGACCTTGTGGATGGCAATCGTCAATTCCACCACGCCGAGACCCGCGCCCAGATGCCCGCCTGTCTTCGACACGGCATCGATCATCTCGTCGCGCAATTCCCTGGCCAGCTGCGGCAGGTCGCGATCGTCGACGTCCTTGAGGTCGGATGGGAGTTTCACCCGGTCAAGCAATGGTGTCTCTGGCATTCCGGTCAATCGTTCGGCCTTTTCTCGTCATCGGCAAAGCGCGCCTTCCTCCGTTTCCCGAGTAGCGTTCAGCTCTGCATGTCGTTCACTTCTATCGAATTTCAACCCTCGGGCAAAGGGACAAACTCTTCTTCGTCGCCCGGAACGATATCGAAGCGTCCGGTTCTCCACTCCTGTTTGGCTTGCTCTATGCGTTCTTTTGATGACGAAACGAAATTCCACCAGATGTATCGGCGTGAATTCAGTGCCTCGCCACCGAAGATCATGATGTGACAGCCGGTTGCTCCGCCCTGCAGCGTGATGTCGTCGCCGGGGCGGAAGACCAGGAGCTGATCGGCTGCGAAGACATCACCCGCGACCTCGAGCGAACCGGAAAGAATGTAGATCGCGCGTTCTTCATGGTCGGCGGAAAATGGGAATTTGACGCCCGGTTCGAGATTGAGGTCCACATAGAGCGTATCCGTAAATGCCGAGACGGGAGAGGACAGTCCCTTGAAATTGCCAATCACGACGCGTCCGGAAACACCTTTCGTATCGATCAGAGGCATCGCCTCCTTGCCGGTATGGGCAAAGGTCGGTGCGATCTCTTCCATCTGATCAGGCAATGCCAGCCAGGTCTGCAGGCCGGACATCGAAAGCGGATGGCCGCGCAGATTTTCCGGTGTCCGTTCCGAATGCACGATGCCGCGCCCGGCGGTCATCAGATTGATGTCTCCTGGCCGGATGACAAGCTCCGTACCGAGGCTGTCACGATGCTTGATTTCACCGTCGAAGAGATAGGTGACGGTGGAAAGGCCGATATGCGGATGTGGTTTGACGTCGAGCGCTTCGCCGGCTTTCAGGATTGCCGGGCCCATGCGGTCAAAAAAGATGAACGGGCCAACAAGCCGTCGCTGCCGTGTTGGCAGGGCGCGACGCACAGCGAAGCCACCAATGTCGCTGGAACGCGGAATGATGAGATTTTCGATGGCATCACAGGCGAAGGCATCGCCCGCGGCAGGATCATTTCCGGGAAAGAAGGACATCAACACTCTCCAAAGTCGATCTCGGCAGAGTAGCACAAAGCCGCGCCCTTGGCAGATCGCGATAGTAAACAGTGCGTCAGTCTTTTTGCCTCAACCGCCTGAGCGCTCAACCATCAAAGCGGCCGCAACGCTCGGATCGGTAGACCATTGGTTGCTAGTTCGGCAATTCTGATATGATTGCCGAACTCAAGCTATGTATTATTCGCCGTCGAGAGGTTCGACGCCCTGCGGTCTGCCGGCGCGGTCAAGGCGGATTTTTTCGATACGCTTCTCGGCTGCGTTCAAAAGCGTTTCGCAGTGTTTTTTCAGGGCTTCGCCACGCTCGTAGATGGCGATGGATTCGTCCAGAGCCACGTCGCCGCGCTCCAGCCTTGCGACAATGCTTTCCAGCTCGGCGACAGCTTTTTCGAAAGAATAACCGCTGACGTCGGCTGTGTTGGCATTTTCCGTCATATTCAACCCTTCATCATTCTCAAGATATGCATGGCTGCCGATTCCGCCAGCCCTTCCAGATCATAACCACCTTCGAGCAGGCTGACGACCCGGTTTGACGCGTATTTGTCGGCCATTTCCAGAAGACGACCCGTCGCCCAGTCGAAATCCTCGCCGACGAGATTGATGTGCGCCAGCGGGTCGCGGTGATGCGCGTCGAAACCGGCGGAAATGATGATCAGGTCAGGCGAAAAGTCGGTAATTGCTGGCAGGACTCGCGACTTGAATGCCTCGCGAAAATGGTCACTGCCGGTATTCGGCGAAAGGGGCGCGTTGACGACGTTGTTCTTGACGCCGGTTTCGTTCTTGTCGCCACTCCATGGATAAAGCGGCATCTGGTGCGTGGAGCAGAACAGCACCGATGTGTCGTTCCAGAAAATGTCCTGCGTGCCGTTGCCGTGGTGGACGTCCCAGTCAACAATGGCGACACGTTCGGCGCCATGAACCTTTTGTGCATGGCGGGCGGCAATGGCGGCGTTGTTGAAAAGGCAGAAGCCCATCGCCTTCGCGGTTTCGGCATGATGGCCAGGCGGGCGGGCAGCGACGAAAACATTGTCGGCCTTGCCGGAAAAAACATCATCCACACCGGCCATCGCAGCGCCAATTCCGGTCAGCGCCGCCTGTAGGCTTTTCGGCGAAGCATAGGTGTCGGCTTCGATACGGTTGAGCTCTCCATCTTCTTCCGGAATGCTGCGCATCACGGAAAGCAGATGCTCTTCGGGATGCGCCAACAGCACGACATCTTCATTCGCCTGCGGTGCCTGCTTGCGCTCCAGCCTTTCGAAATTGGGATGCTCGAGGGCAATATTCAGGGAGCGCAGGCGATCAGGCCGCTCGGGATGGCCTTCAGGCACGATGTGTTCGAGAAAAATCGGATGTTCGTAGAGGCGCGTCGTCATTCTTTCCCTCCCGGAAAACGATTTGTCAGGCGCGTTGTGGCAGGAGCGGGTAACCGGCCATGACGGCACGGCCTGTCAGAGCTGCCAGCAGCGCCTTCAACGCGTCACCGGGAATGAAGGCCATCGAACCGAGAAACGCCTTGGTAAAGCCCATGCCGGTGACCAGAGCCAGATATGTGATGCCGAAAGCATAGAGGACGACAACGCCGCCAATCAGGCTGGCAACAAAAAAGCCTGCGCCCTGTGCCAGCGCCGACTGATTGCGGTTTACCAGCTTTTCCGAAAGATAGCCGGTGACGAACACCGCGGCGATCCAGCCGATCAGGAAGCCGGTCGTTGGCGTGGTGAAGATAGACAGGCCGCCGCGCCCGCCGGAAAGAACCGGAAGACCGATGGCGGCAATGAGAATGGTCAGAAGCACGGCCAGCGTGCCGCGTTTTGCACCGAGCACCACGCCCGCCAGCATCACACCGAGAGACTGTGCCGTTATCGGGACTGGAATGAAGCCGAGCGTAATGGGCGGCAACAGCCCAAGCGCAATAATGATGGCGGCAAACAGCGAGATCAGCACGAGGTCACGGGTTTTCATGGCAGCGGTTCCTGATGATTGTCAGGCTGTCAGCTTTGGCCTCTGAAACCGCGCGCGTCAATGGCGTCGGCAATCGCGTCCGCATCCTTCAACGTTATAATGATGACAGGAACGATGATTGTACCGGGTTTGGCCGGCACGCCGCGCGCCCGGTGCGCATCCTTCACCGCATGATAACGGTTGACGATTTCCGGCACGAAACGCACCACGAGCCCGACGGCAAGGCCAATGTCGGCGGCTCGGGCAAGTCCAAGTTTTTCAAGCGGTTTTGCCGCCAGAGTTATCTCGTCCATAAACTGCGAAATGCTGACAGTGATGGTGATCGCCGTGGCGAGAAAAGCAAGCGAGGTCAATCGCAGCAGCGCAATCGTAGCATCATTTGCAGAAACAAAGGCGTAGCTGAAAGCGGCAACCAGAAGAATTGTCAGCATCACCGGACGAAGCCGGAAGGCGATATCCTTGAGGGGTAAGCGTGTCTGCTGCAGAACGACAGCGGCGACGATAACGGCCGCTGAGAGCAGCACGAGGTCACGCGTCAGGAACAACGCGACGCTGAAAGCGGCAAGCGCGACGAGCTTGATGCGCGGAGAAAGTCGGTGAAGCCAGCCAGATCCCTCAACGTGCAGCGATTTCATGATGCGGCCACCTGCAGATAGCGGTCGATCGCTTCTTCGGGTGCCGCATCGGCCACCAGCGATCCCTGATGGAACACCAGCACCCGGTCGAAATTTGCCAGTAGCGGTAGATCGTGGGTGATAACGATCAGATCCTGCGACAGCGACGCCATTGTCTTTTCGACAATGGTGCGGTTTTTCAGGTCGAGCTGATTGGTCGGCTCATCGAGGATCAGCACTTTCGGCTCCGTGACGAGAAGCGCAGCAAGGGCCGAAAGCTGCAACTCGCCGCCGGACAGTTCGTGGGCACGTCTGTCTTCGAGATGGGCAATGCCAAGATTGGTAAGGACTGTTTTTACTCGTCCCTCTGTTTCCGCTTTGCCAAGGCCAAGCCGCTTCAGGCCGAAGGCGATATCCTCGCGCACGATGGGCAGAATGATCTGGTTATGTGGGTTTTGAAAAATGAACCCGACAGTCCTGAGTACGGCCTCTGCGTCCCTCACGGTATCGAGGCGGTTGACTGTGACTTTACCGCTTGTCGGTTTGTTGAGGCCGTTGATGAGGCGGGCGAATGTCGTCTTGCCCGAACCGTTGAGACCAACGACGCCGATACGCCGTTCCGTGAGTATCAGCGACAGGGGGAGCAAGATGTGTCGGCTTTCGATGGTCACGCCGGCTGCTTCGAAACGAATGTCCAAGGTGCTGATGTCCTTACGAACGGAATGCGAAAACGGGGAACATTTCGCATGAGGTTCCGCTCAAATCATAATCGAGATCGGTTCGGGTTCTATAACCTCTCATCAAAAGAAGTGAAACAAGGAACAAAAAAAGAACATTGCAATCGCCGTAAAGCCGTCCTACCGTCAGCACCATGGCGATTCAGATATCGAATGAAGCAGCAAGACGGATTTTCCTGGCGCGGCAGGGGCTTTGCTCACCGCCTGGAAGAGCGCTTTCGAAGGATGGGCTGCTTCAGCTCATCACGGATATCGGCTTCGTGCAGGTCGATAGTATCGGTACTGTCGAGCGTGCTCACCACCAGATCATCTTCTCCCGAAATCAGACCTACAAGCGCGAGCATCTGACCGCGTTGCTGGAAAAGGATCGGGCGCTTTTCGAACATTGGACGCATGATGCGTCCATTCTGCCGACGGCATTTTATCCCTATTGGAAACATCGCTTCCGCCGCCGCGAGCCGATCATCCAAGAACGTTGGCGCAAGTGGCACGGCGAAGGGTTCGATGCCGCGTTTGGCGATACGCTCGAGCGTATTTCGGCGGGCGGCCCGGTCATGGCACGAGAGCTGAAGGAAGACGGGCATCAGTCCGGAGGCTGGTGGAACTGGCACCCCTCCAAGACGGCGCTCGAATATCTGTGGCATACCGGCAAGCTTGCGATTTCGGGGCGGGTGAACTTTCAGAAAGTGTACGACCTGGCCGAGCGCGTCATTCCTCTCGAACATCACGAGGCGGAAATAGAGCATGAAGCCTTTGTTGATTGGGCCTGCCGGGAGGCGCTGGGCAGGCTCGGCTTTGCGACGCATGGCGAAATTGCCGCATTTTTCGATATCGTTACCCCGCAGGAAGCGAAGGATTGGGTTACCAGCCATCGCGATGAATTGAGCGAAGTCTTGGTCGGTGCGAATGATGGCAGCAGTGCTCGCCAGTCTTACGCATTTGCGGATTTCAGCGCCGATGTTTCAGGTCAGCCGGAGCCGTCCTCCCGGGTTCGTGTTCTCAGTCCTTTTGACCCGTTGCTGCGCGACCGAAATCGAACCGAACGGCTGTTCGGGTTTTATTACCGCATTGAGGTTTTCGTACCGGAGCCGAAGCGGCAATACGGCTATTACGTTTTTCCGCTTCTCGAAGGCGATCGCCTGATCGGCCGTATCGACATGAAAGCGGACCGCAAGGGGGGAACGCTGGACGTGCGCAAGCTGTGGCTTGAAGCTGGTGTACGCGGCTCCGCCGGGCGCCTGGAAAAGCTGGATGCTGAGCTTGCCCGTCTTGCCCGTTTCACAGGGGTCGAGCGCGTGAATTACCTCGACGGTTGGCGGGACTAGAATTGCTGTTGTTCATGTTTGTGTTTCCATCCTCTCGGGCCTGAAACGCCGAGAGGATGGGCATTGTGTTGCTCAGGATCAGCAGATTTCCGTTGCGGAAATTTTGATGCCGAAGCCTTCCAGACCCACATAGTGACGCTCGCGGGTCGTCATCAGCTTGATTGAGCTGATGCCGAGATCCTTGAGAATTTGCGCGCCAAGGCCGATTTCCAGCCATTCGTTTTCGCGTGAACGTGCCTGCGCATGCGCCTCTTCGGGATCACGCGCCTTGCGGCGGCCAGGCACCTGACCGACACCAACCGAACCTTCGCGCAGGTAGATGATCACGCCGCGACCTTCTTCGGCGATCTTCTGCATGTAGTGGCGTACCGGCTGGCGACTGCCGAAAATGTCGTCGGCAACATTTTCCGGATGCAGGCGAACGGGAATGTCGATGCCGTCACGGATGTCACCGAAAATGACGGCCATATGCTGCATCGGGTCCCAAGGCAGGGAATAGGTTTGCGCCTTGGCGGGACCGAACGGGGTCTCGACGGTGAAAGACGATTCCATTTCCACCAGCGTTTCCTTGCGCTGGCGATAGGCGATCAGATCGGCAACCGATACCTGCTTCAGACCGTGGGTTTCCGCAAAGGCGGAAACCTGTGGACCACGCGTAACCGTTCCATCGTCATTGACGAGTTCGCAGATCACGCCGATCGGCGGCAGTCCTGCGAGCCTGCAGAGGTCGACGGCGGCTTCCGTATGGCCAGACCGCATCAGCACGCCGCCTTCGCGGGAGATGAGCGGGAAAATATGCCCGGGGCGGGTAAAGTCAGCCGGGCCGACATTCGGATTGGCGAGGTTGCGAACCGTCAGCGTGCGGTCTTCCGCAGAAATGCCGGTTGTCGTGCCGTGCTTGAAATCGACCGTGACGGTGAACGCCGTTGTGTGGGCGCTGTCGTTTTCCGCCACCATGGCATTAAGGTTCAGCCGCTTGGCTTCTTCGCGCGGCATTGGCGCGCAGACGATGCCGGAGGTGTGGCGGACGATGAAGGCCATTTTTTCCGGCGTGCAGTGAACCGCCGCGATAATCAGGTCGCCTTCGTTTTCGCGATCGTCATCATCCGTGACGACGACGAGTTCACCGGCTTCAAATGCGCGGATAGCCTCAACGACGCGCTTCTGGTCATATGCCATTTCGGGTGTTCCTCATTTCAGCCGGCCGGTCTGACCGCGATCTCTCAAATAATGGTCGGCAACAGTGCAGGCGATCATCGCCTCGCCGATCGGAACGGCGCGAATGCCGACGCAAGGGTCGTGGCGACCCTTGGTGCGGACATCGACGTTCTTGCCATCGGCATCGATGGACTGACGCTCAGTCAGGATCGACGACGTGGGCTTGATCGCAAATCGCGCAATCACCGGCTCGCCCGTCGCAATGCCGCCGAGAATGCCACCGGCATGGTTGGACAAGAACAAAGGTTTACCGTCATTGCCCATGCGCATTTCATCGGCGTTTTCTTCACCGGAAAGCTCTGCAGAGGCAAAACCTTCGCCAATCTCGACACCCTTGACGGCGTTGATCGACATCAGATTTGAGGCGATGTCCTGATCGAGCTTTGCGTAAATCGGCGCGCCAATGCCAGCAGGAACGCCCTCGGCGACCACTTCAATGACGGCGCCGATTGAAGAACCTGCCTTGCGAATGCCGTCAAGATACTCTTCCCAGACGGGAACCATCGCGGCATCCGGGCAGAAGAATGGGTTTTGGTCGACCTGGTCCCAGTCCCAGTTGTCGCGGTTGATCTTGTGTTTACCGATCTGAACCAGCGCACCTCGGACATTCAGGCTTGGTACGACCTTGCGGGCAATGGCGCCTGCGGCAACGCGCGCAGCCGTCTCGCGGGCCGAAGAGCGGCCACCGCCACGATAGTCGCGAATGCCGTATTTGAGGTCATAGGTGAAATCGGCGTGGCCGGGGCGGAAGCGACGGGCAATCTCGCCGTAGTCCTTCGAGCGCTGGTCAGTGTTTTCGATCAGCATCGAGATCGGCGTGCCGGTGGTGATCAGCGTTTCGCCGTCCTCATCCAGCATCACACCCGACAGAACCTTGACGATATCGTCTTCGCGGCGCTGGGTGACGAAGCGGCTTTGACCGGGTTTTCTCTTGTCCATCCAGTGCTGCACTTCGGCAAGCGTAAAGCGAATGCCAGGCGGGCAGCCATCTACCACGCAGCCCAATGCAGGACCGTGGCTTTCTCCCCAGGTGGTAACGCGAAAAAGATGACCGAAGCTATTATGCGACATACTGCTACAGACCAGAAAAAACAGGGCACACCTGCGGGCAGGGGGCCGTTGGAAACAAGCGGACCTGTCATAGTGGAAAATCGGAATAAGGCAAAAGCCTTTCTTTCGATCAGCGTCGATGATCCGGTGACGCAGTGTTCATGGTTGTTCGGCGTTCGAAAAAAAGCGGCCTCATAGCCTTGTCGCCAATGACCTTGAGAGGGCGATTCGATGTTCTTCACGCGGAGCGTGGTCATGAAACAAATATGAAAGGAGCGTCCTTTTTGATGAATACTGCAGGTTTTCCCACGTTGCTGGAAAATGCGGTGTAAAATTTCCTAACGGCTTGATCGTTCCGCGAAATCCGTTCATCAATTGGGCCGAAAATGTCATGGTTGCGGGCAACTTCCGCCACATTCGAAAGGCACTTCTTCATGCATCAAAAGTTTTCACGCAAATCCACGAAAGCTAGATCGATGCGTTTGATGATTGCCGCCCTTCTGGCCACCGCCAACCTGCTGGCCCCGATCAACGGGTACACCCAGAGTGTCGACGTGGAAGGCACGATCAGCAAGATCGACGTCAACGCGCTGACCATCACGCTTAACGACGGAAAAACCTACCGTGTGCCTGAGGAGTTCAACTTCGAAGGTTTGAAGGCGGGTGTGAAAGTCGTGGTTTTCTACACGGAAGTGGATGGAAAGCGCGTCGTCGATGACATGGACGTGCTGCAATAAGATGATCTGCAGTCATTCCGGTGCGTCGCCGGAATGACATGGGGCGTTGTCCCGTTAGGTCAGGAAATCCATTCCGCGAAGTTCTTGTCTATCTCGACCTTCATGATGCGGTCCTGCGGGATTTGCGTCGTTGACGCTTCGTGCTTGTCCATGCCGGAAATCAGACGGAAGATCGAGCGAATGACGCCGCCATGGCAGACGCAGACCGTCTGTCTGTCGATCGATGACAGCCATGCGCCTATCCGCCATGAGAGAATTTCGTAGCTTTCCGCATCCTGACCCGGCGGGATGAAGTCCCACTTGTTGGCCTTGCGCTCCCTTACCCGCTCCGGAAAACTCTGTTTGAGCTCAGGCAGGGTGTGGCCTTCCCAGTCGCCGAATGACAATTCGACCAGTCGGTCGTCGGTGCGATAGGCGAGGGGATCAAGACCCATGGCGCCGCGCATCAGTTCCATCGTTTCGCGTGTACGCCCGAGTGGGCTTGCGACATAATCGAAATCGCCGGCGGTGGCGCCGAGGATACGCGACAGCGTCTTGCCGTTTCCGACCGCCTGCGAGCGGCCGAAATCATTGAGCGGGACATCTTTCTGTCCCTGAAGTCGGCGTACCGCATTCCAGTCTGTCTGTCCGTGCCGGATCACATAGACGAGCAAAGCGGTACCCCTGTTTCAGAAATGTCCTAAGGTCAGTCCTTGACCACGGAAATGTCAGGCGCGTCGACAGCCTTCATGCCAATGGTATGGTAACCGGAATCCACGTGATGAATTTCCCCGGTAACGCCGGTTGACAGGTCGGACAGCAGATAGAGTGCCGATTTGCCGACTTCCTCGATCGAGACCGTGCGCTTCAGCGGCGCATTGTACTCGTTCCACTTCAGAATGTAGCGGAAATCGCCGATACCGGAGGCGGCAAGCGTCTTGATCGGGCCGGCAGAAACGGCATTCACGCGAATGCCGCGGTTGCCGAGGTCGACGGCGAGGTAACGTACGCTCGCCTCGAGTGCAGCCTTGGCAACGCCCATGACGTTGTAGTTCGGCATGACCTTCTCAGCGCCATAATAGGTCAGCGTGATGATCGATCCACCATCGTTCATCACCGGCTCGGCACGCTTTGCAACTGCGGCCAGCGAGAAGACGGAGATATCCATGGTACGGTTGAAGTTGTCGCGGCTGGTATCGAGGTAGCGGCCGGTCAACTCGTCCTTGTCGGAGAATGCGATTGCATGCACCACGAAGTCGATCTTGCCCCAATGCTTTTCCAGACCCGCGAAAACCGCATCGATCGTTTCGAGGTCCGTGACATCACAGTGGCCAGCCATAAAGGCGCCAAGCTCCTGGGCAAGCGGCTCGACACGCTTCTTCAGCGCATCGCCCTGCCAGGTCAGTGCGATTTCTGCACCCGCATCTGCGCATGCCTTGGCGATACCCCAAGCGATTGAACGGTTATTTGCGACGCCCATGATGAGGCCGCGTTTGCCAGCCATAAGGCCGGATGCCTGAGCCATCTTATGCTCCCTGATACTTTCGATTGATCCTGCCTATGGCATAGGCTGCAATCCTGTTCAAGATTGCCCAAGGTCATCAACTGTTAGGGAGCGTAACAAAGGGTGCTTTGTCCAAGCTATTCGTGAAACAGTCACAAATAAAGGCCTTCGCGCATGTGGCGCATCAGGTCAGTGACCTTGTCGTCAGGCTTTTCGAGCAGCAGGATACGCAGTTCAACGACAAAATCGCCAAATCCGCCGTTGCCGTCGGGAAGACCCTTGCCTTCGAGCCGCAGCATTTTGTCGGATCCGGACCAGGCGGGAATTGCCACGGTTTCTTCGCCGCGCGGAGTTTGTACTGTCGTCTCACATCCGAGGACGGCATCGCTCAGAGAGACTGGTAAGGTTGTATGGATATCATAGCCACGAATGGAAAAGGCGTCGTCTCTGGCCGCCAGCAAGGTAATCGAGAGGTCGCCCCGCGCCATGTTGGGAAGCTTCAATCCCTGTCCTTTCAGCCGCACGACATGGCCATCGGTCATGCCGGGTTCAAGCTGGAAACGGACCTCGCGGTCTTCGGGCAGCAAAAGGGTAATCCACTTGCGGTCTAGAAGATCGGCGACGCTTACTGTTGCTTCAGCGGTGATGTCAGGCGCTTTTTCGAGCGCTGGCTGGTTTGGAAGGAAGCGGCGTACCAGTGCTCCGAACAGGTTGGAGGCGAGAGAAACCGTTGCTTCCGTCTTGTCCTCGTTGAGAGAGGGAGAGGCGGCCTCGCTGGGTGGCGTTGCCTCTGATTTTGCGGCAGTAGCCTTGGCAGCTTCGGCTGCCGCCTGTTGCACCTTGGGGTCGTTTTGCGCCTGTGCACCGAAAATGCGTTCAACGACATCTTCGGCAGCTTCTACCGTTCCATCGGCCTTCTGGCCGGCTGTGGCACGATTGCGCGCTTCGGCACGCGCCAGTTCTTCCATAAGCTTTTCAGCGGCTTTTGCACGTTCAGCAGCTTCGCGTGCCGCCTGCCGTTGCTGCATGATGGTCTGGTCGCGCCGCTTGTTTTCGGCAGCCTGACGGGCCTGATCGTAAAGACCACGTTTTTTGGGGTCCTTGAGGAGATCGTATGCCTGTCCGATTTCCGCAAAACGCGCGGTCGCGTCCGGGTCGTCACGATTGGCATCGGGATGAACGGATTTTGCCTTGGTCCGCCATGCGGCCTTGATTTCATCGTTGCCGGCGTCTCGTTGTACGCCAAGGATCGAATACGGATCGCGCATGCGAAACACCAGTCACGTTGGCTCAGGTGCCTGCCGCCGTCTCATGGCGCAATCCTGAAACTAACCCCTCCGAAAAGGGATGCCCGCGTTCATTCGCGTTCATGCCCTCGGTTTATCAACGTCGACTGTTGCAATAAGTTGCTAATCACTCCTTTACGGAGGAGGGGCGTCAGGGTGTGGTCGGCTTTATTCCACGCGCCAAGGTAAACAGTTTATTTCTGCTCGAAACGGGTCAGCAACCATTCGCCGGTTTCGGAAAGGCAGGCCTGGCCGGCATAACTTGCCACACCTTCGAAAGAGTGGCGCGTCGTTCTGAAATCGCGGCAGACGAAGCCGCTGGCACTGTTTTCATGGATGGCGGTCACGACGCCAGCGCTGCCGGTGGTTGCATTGGCCCAGGGCAGGGGCTGATCGGCAATCTTGGTCAGATCGGCCGATGTGACGGCGTTTCTGATGGTCGCGTCATCGGTCTGCGGTGCATTGTTTGGCTGGTTGGGAACGGAAGCGGTTGAAAGCGAGCGGTCAACCTTGTCGCCGCCGAACAGATCGAGGCTGACGCATCCGCTCAGCACCACAAGCATTGAAACGACTGCGGAAATTTCCGCCGCCGATGACAGGAGGCCCTTTGTTCGACTGTTCGACTTTGCTATGACGATCACCATCTTTCGCCAGACTACATCTCTGGTGCCCAAACACAACTCGGGAGCATTTTAGTCAATATGTCGGAAACGGGGTTAACATCCAGTGACTTCACTGAAGAAAATGAACCGTTCACACTTTTTGCCGAGTGGCTGAAGGACGCAACGGCTTCCGAAATCAACGATCCGAACGCTGTCGCGCTGGCAACGGTGGATGAAAACGGGCTGCCCAATGTCCGCATGGTGCTGTTGAAGGGCGTCGATGACCGCGGCTTCGTTTTCTACACGAACTTCGAAAGCCAGAAGGGCCGAGAGATTCTCGGACAGAAAAAAGCGGCCATGTGTTTCCATTGGAAGAGCCTGCGCCGTCAGGTGCGCCTGCGTGGTGAGGTGGAGGTCGTCAGCGACGCGGAAGCGGATGCCTATTATGCATCGCGTCCTCGCGGCAGCAGGATTGGCGCATGGGCATCGAAGCAGTCGCGGCCACTGGAAGGACGTTTCGCCTTGGAAAAGGCCGTCGCCGAATACACGCTGAAATATGCTGTTGGTGAGATCCCGCGTCCGCCACACTGGTCCGGGTTCCGAATTCGTCCCCTCAGCATCGAGTTCTGGCATGATCGGCCGTTCCGTCTGCACGACCGTATGGAATTCCGTCGTGAGGCGCCGGATGCTCCCTGGTCTAAGGTTCGGATGTTCCCGTAACGCCGATTGGCGGCGCGCTTATTTCAGCAGGGAATCGAAGATCGGCAGGCCGATGACGGCGGAGATGGCAATCAGGCTGTAGCAGATCCGCCGGAACGTTACGTCATCTGCAACCCCGTGCAGTCGCGCGCCGCAATAAAGACCAGCGGCATAAAATGGGACGGCGAGCAGCGAGAAGATGACGACACTCGCCGTAAAAAGGCCTCCAAGGAAGTAGCTCGTGACGGACAGCACGGTCGAAATGGCGAAATAGAGAATCACATTGGCGCGTACGAACGGACCTTTCAACGCACCACCCAGCCAATAGGCAACAACGGGCGGACCGCCCAGTTGCGCTGCGCCGGAAAACAGCCCCGCGACAAAACCGGTGAGAATGGTCAGGGGTGTTTTGGGCCGCCCGCTATAACGCCAACCGGAAATCAAAAAGAGCAGCAACAACACGACGACGCAGGAGATCAACCAGCGCAGTGTCAGCGGATTGCCGTAGGAAAGGAGTGCGGTTCCCGCCGGGACCCCGATGACGGCTCCCGCTGACATCGTGAAAACCTCGCGCCGATCGGCCATCCGCCACGCCGCCGGTATCATGCCGAGCGTCAAAACGCCGTCGACAACGAGAAGAACGGCTGATGCGATCCGAGGGCCGACAATGGCGCTTGCGAGTGGGATGAAAATGAGCGCTGCGCCAAATCCCGAAAAACCACGCGCAAGACCGGCCAGAAGTGCTGCACCGGCGAACATCGCCAGAACGGCAGGGCTTCGCCCGTCGGTAAGTTGGTAAAAAAGATCGGGGTAGGGCATGGCGGGCAGCAGTCGGAGAATTTCAATTGCCTCAGTCGTAGCCGCTTGTCTGCCATTTGTCGTGAGAAATTACCGCCTTTCCTAAGGGAAGTCGCAGGCTGATCGGTCCCGGTGATTCCGTTCGACAACATCGGGGAATCATGATTAGAGTTGAATGAATTAGAACAAAGGATGAACATATGCTTGCGGTAATGATGCGTCAATTCGAAAGCGCGTCGCAGAAATATGCCGATGCGAATGGCATTGTGCGTGATTCCGACTGGTTCATGCTCAAGCTTCAGGAAGAGGTGGGCGAGGTTACGCAAACGTGGAACCGGCTCAGTGGCCGCGGACGCAGCAAAGGCAAAACACAGGAAGAAATACGCCAGGAACTTGCCGATGAAACCGCTGATCTTCTTGGTCATGTCCTGCTTCTGGCCTACCAAAACGGTCTTGATATCGAAGCATCGGTCAAACGCAAATGGCATTTTACGCTTGCCGGGATGGATGCTCAGGCACCACTGAAAACGCCGGAATGAGCGATTTCCAGAAGTTTGGCGACGGCAAATAGGTCGTCACAGATCGCCACGCAACGTTCCTGCATTTCGGGCGTCGGTGGTGCGACATCGGGCACCATGATCGCCGCCATGCCCGCCGCCGAGGCCGATCGGATGCCATGATAGGAATCTTCCAGGGCAAGGCATTGGGCCGGGTCGATATTCAGCCACTGAGCAGCCGTCAGATAGGGATGTGGAGCTGGTTTCGGTTCGGCATAATCACCACGCGCCACGATCCGGTCGAAACGTCGGGGAAGATCGAATGGCGACAGATGCCGTTGGACGGCTTCATGTTGTGAAGATGTTGCTATAGCGCGCCGGACATCGAGGCGATCCAGCAGATCGAGGATTTCGATGACGCCAGGTTTAAGCGCCACGCCCTCTGCCATCATTGTGCGAAGATTGCGCAGCCACGCGTCGCGAAATGTATCGATCGGAAAATTCGCGCCATAGTCCGCGATGATGGTTTTGGTAATCACCGCCCAGGGGCTACCGCAAACCTTCTGGTAGGTTTCAACCTGCATACCATGGCCGCCTTCATCAGAGGCCGCCAGGAATGCATCGCGGTAGAGAACTTCACTTTCGATCAGCAGCCCGTCCATATCGAAGATGACGGCTTGGGGCATAAAGGGAAGCATTCTGTCCTCAACCAAACCGGAACGGGCGTTCGCCAAGGCTTTCGAACGGTCGAATGAGATAACCATCCGGATCGGAGACGATGAACTGGCGGTTGCCAGATTCGATCGGGCCACGCCTGTACCATTTCTCTTCGAGCGCCAGCACCAGTTCAATGCCGGCCCGTTCAAGGCGCGACAGGATCGGCTGCAAGGAGGGGACGGCGAGCTGAAGATTCATGCCGCGTCCGAGCGGCGTTTCGAGCGGCGCGTTGCCAGAGACGAAAGTACGGGTCGCGCCGATCTGATCGATCATCAGTTGCGCATCACCCAGGCCCAGATAGGCGAAGCCTTCTTCCGGGCGTTCAAAAATCACATGAAAACCGATGAGATCGCAGTAGAAGGCGCGGCTTTTTTGCCAGTCGCTGACGGCGAGTTCGGGAACGAGAGCATTACTGAGACCGGTCATTTCATCCTTTTGAACTGATAAAAACGCAGGGTCGTATTCCTCCCAATAGAGACAAAACCTTATCGATTTCTCACGGTCCTGTCATAAAAATCTGCCCGGGCGTAATTGATCGCCGGGGCAGACACGCCTTGTCAGGCCTTGGTGCCGCCCACTGTAATCTGGTCCATGCGCAGATGCGGTTGGCCAACGCCGACCGGAACCCATTGCCCAGCCTTGCCGCAATTGCCGATCCCCGTATCCAGCTTCGAATCGTTCCCGATCATCGTCACGCGCTTCATGGCATCAGGGCCATTGCCGATCAGCATTGCGCCCTTGACGGGTGCGCCAATCTTTCCGTTTTCGATCATGTAGGCTTCGGTGCAGCCGAAAACGAATTTTCCGGAGGTGATATCCACCTGACCGCCGCCAAACGACACGGCATAAATGCCCCGCTTGACGGAAGCAATGATTTCTTCCGGCGTCTTGTCGCCTGAAAGCATGTAGGTATTCGTCATGCGCGGCATTGGAATATGCGAATAGCCTTGACGGCGGCCATTGCCGGTGGGGCGCATACCCATCAGACGGGCGTTCTGCCTGTCCTGCATGTAACCGACGAGTTTGCCGTTTTCGATCAGGACATTGTAACCGGACGGCGTCCCCTCGTCGTCGATGGTCAGCGAACCACGACGGGCGTCAATCGTGCCGTCATCGACCACCGTTACGCCGGGTGCGGCGACCATCTCGCCCATGAGCCCGGCAAAGGCGGAGGTCTTTTTGCGATTGAAGTCTCCTTCCAGGCCATGTCCGACGGCTTCATGCAGCATGACGCCAGGCCAGCCGGAACCCAGCACGACGTCCATCGTGCCAGCGGGGGCATCAATCGCCGTCAGATTGACGAGCGCCTGCCGCAACGCTTCATCCGCACCACGCTGCCAGTTTTCCGTGGTGATGAAATCGCCGAAGCCGATGCGACCGCCAATGCCGTAAGAGCCGCTTTCCTGTCTGTCGCCTTCGCCGGCAACGACGGAAATATTGATGCGGGTCATCGGTCGAATGTCGCTGACGCGGTGTCCGTCGGCGCGCAGGATGTCAACAACCTGCCAGCTTGCCGAAACAGTCGCCGTTACCTGACGGACTTTGGGGTCCTTGTCGCGCAGATAGGCGTCGATCTCGGTGAGCAGCCGAACTTTTTCTTCAAAGCTTGGGGAGCCGATCGGGTTTTCGTCGCCATAGAGCTTCTTGTTCGTGCGCTGGGGCGCAGCAGCATAGGAGCCGGAATAGCCCTTGGTGACGGCGCCGACGGCGTCGGATGCGCGCTTCAGTGCCGCCTGCGAAAGCTCGCCCGCATGAGCGTAACCAACCGTTTCGCCGGCAACGGCGCGCAGGCCAAAGCCCTGATCAGTGTTGAAGGAGCCGCCCTTGAGGCGGCCATTGTCGAATGTCAGCGATTCTGCCTGGGCATGCTCGATGAACAATTCGCCGTCGTCGGCTCCGGCAAGCGCTTCGCCGACCGCCTTGCGCAGCGTCCCTTCGTCACAATCGAAAAGGCTCACAAGATCATTGGTCATTCGAAGGGCTCCGGTCTTTATCGTTTCAAGACCGATTTAGGCACTGATGCGACCAGAAGCAAGGCCGGGCTTGTCAGCCAATCAGGGCAGGGCGTCGTAGCCCTCAGCAAAACCGGTAAGCTCGATCGGAATGCCGACACGGTCCTGGTCCACCGATTCACGCAGGGCAAACACCGCATTCTTTCCGGCGCGCAGCACTTTCAGCAACTCGTCGTCGATATCGACTTCGACGTAGCATCCTTCCGAGAAGCAGCGTGTGAAATAGGCGCGGCCGATGTTGTTGTTGTCGATGTAGAGCTCCATGCCATCCTTCAGCAGCACGCCGAGGGGAGCAAGGATACGCAGAATGCGCGACTTGCGATCTGCCGTTTTCAGCACGACCACGGAAAGTCCAACTTCAGGCCGGTCGTCGGCAATGACGTTCTGCATCAGGGCGCATTGGTCGTCCGACGCACCAGCGGGCTTGTCGCAGATTACCGACCAGGCACCATGCGTCGATTTCGGCGTTCCGGGCTGTTGCTGGGCAACGCTCGGCACGGCGGACGCGATGAAGGCAAAACCGGCAGCGGCGAGAAAAGTGCGCGCGAGCGGGGAGAGACGCATGGAAACCTCTGGAATTCGAATCAGTGCGGCTATTTTGACGCCGTAATCGGGAAAAAAAAGCCTTCCCCCTTCAATTCCAGTGGAGTTGGGCGGAAATAGGACTGCTAAGCTCTTATTGATCTTCGTTTTTAACATGCGGATGTGCCCGGAATCAAAGGTCCGTGATGTCTTCGGGCTACCATTCAGGTGCATTTGGTTCGATTGTTCGCGCAGAACTGACGAATGGCAAAATTGCCTTGCCTCCGTGTCGCCGGGCATATTGCGACAAAGGGCAAACTGTGGTTTGAAGTTAGTACCATAAGCATGGATTCTGCGTTTGTGATTGATGGAGATCAAGCAACAAGCGCGTGAGGGAGAGGGTACCGTGATTAATAGGATTTACGCAGCAATGGCGGGCATGACCTGTCTGCTCACGGCTGTCGGCGCCCACGCCGATCAGCCGGTGCATTGGCAGATGGGCATGCAGGAGGCCGCCACGCCGATCATGCACGAAATTCGGTGGTTCGAACAATATACGCTCTGGTTCATTGTTCCCGTTACGATTTTCGTTCTTGCCTTGCTCATCGTCGTGGCCTTGAAATTCCGCGCTTCGGCAAATCCTGAGCCTTCCACGACAAGCCACAACACGGCCATCGAGGTCGTCTGGACACTGGCACCGGTTCTCATCCTTCTTTTCATCGCTTTTCCGTCGTTCAATCTTCTGAACGCGCAGCTCACACAGCCGGAAAACCCGGATCTGACGTTGAAGGCCACAGCCACACAGTGGCTCTGGAATTATGAGTATCCGGCAGCCGAGGGCGCAGAGCCGGTCGCTTTCGACAGCTATCTGCTGAAGGATGCCGACCGTGCTGCAGCGGGCAAGGAGGACAAGGGCCGCTATCCGCGTCTTCTTGCCGTTGACAACGAAATGGTCGTCCCGGTCGGCAAGACCGTTCGCCTTCTCGTGACGGCAGCGCCCACCGACGTGATTCATGCCTTCGCGATGCCGGCTTTCGGCGTCAAGATCGATGCGGTTCCGGGTCGTCTGAACGAGACCTGGTTCCGGCCGGAAAAGGAAGGACTTTATTATGGGCAGTGTTCCGAGCTTTGCGGCAAGGATCATGCCTTCATGCCGATCGCCATTCGGGTGGTTTCCGAAGAACAGTATAACACCTGGCTTGCTGCCGCCGCTTCCGATCTGAACGGCGCCAACCGGGCTCTGATGGCTTCCGTCGACGGTGCTCCGCGCACTGTTGATGTCGCAGCCAACGAAACCAACTGACGACTTGGAGTGAGGACATGGCTGGACATTCCCAACACGACGATCATCACTCGCATGGTCTTTCCGCACATGACGATCACGCTCATGATGCACATCATTCACACACACCTGGCTTCTTTGCGCGTTGGTTTCTGTCGACCAACCACAAGGATATCGGCACGCTGTACCTGATCTTCGCCATCATGGCGGGCATCGTCGGCGGTGCGCTCTCCGTCGTCATGCGTATGGAGTTGCAGGAGCCGGGCATCCAGATCTTCCACGGTCTGGCATCCATGGTTTACGGCTTCGAAGGCGATGCGGCCATCGATGGCGGCAAGCACATGTTCAACGTGTTCACGACCGCTCACGCGCTCATCATGATCTTCTTCATGGTCATGCCGGCGCTGATCGGCGGCTTTGCCAACTGGATGATCCCGATCATGATCGGTGCGCCAGACATGGCGTTTCCGCGTCTGAACAACATTTCCTTCTGGCTGCTCGTTCCCGCTTTCACGCTGCTGATCCTTTCGCTTTTTGTTGAAGGGCCAGCGGGTGCATTTGGTGTTGGCGGTGGCTGGACGATGTATCCGCCCTTGGCGACCAGCGGCATGCCGGGGCCGGCGGTGGATCTCGCGATCTTCGCGCTCCACGTTTCGGGCGCGTCGTCTATCCTCGGCGCGATCAATTTCATCACCACCATTTTGAACATGCGTGCACCTGGCATGACGCTGCACAAGATGCCGCTGTTTGCCTGGTCGGTTCTGGTTACGGCCTTCCTGCTGCTCTTGTCGCTGCCGGTTCTGGCTGGTGGCATCACCATGCTTCTGACCGACCGTAACTTCGGTACGGCCTTCTTCTCTCCGGAAGGCGGCGGTGACCCGATCCTCTATCAGCACCTGTTCTGGTTCTTCGGTCATCCGGAAGTGTACATTCTGATCCTGCCGGGCTTCGGCATCATCAGCCACATCATTTCCACCTTCTCCAGAAAGCCGGTCTTCGGTTATCTCGGCATGGCATACGCCATGGTGGCCATTGGCGCGGTCGGCTTCATCGTGTGGGCGCACCACATGTATACGGTCGGTCTGTCGCTCGAAGCGCAGCGCTATTTCGTGTTCGCAACCATGGTCATCGCGGTGCCGACCGGTATCAAGATCTTCTCGTGGATTGCAACGATGTGGGGCGGTTCGCTGAGCTTCCGTACCCCGATGATCTGGGCAATCGGCTTCATTTTCCTGTTCACCGTCGGCGGTGTGACAGGTGTGCAGCTCGCCAATGCCGGTCTCGACCGTTCGCTGCATGACACGTATTACGTTGTTGCCCACTTCCACTACGTTCTGTCGCTGGGCGCCGTCTTTGCAATCTTCGCAGGCTGGTACTACTGGTTCCCGAAGATCAGCGGTTACATGTACAACGAAACCATCGGTAATCTGCATTTCTGGGTAATGTTCGTCGGTGTGAACCTCGTGTTCTTCCCACAGCACTTCCTGGGTCTTGCAGGCATGCCACGTCGTTACATCGACTATCCGGATGCCTATGCCGGCTGGAATATGGTATCGTCCTACGGCTCCTACATCTCCGCCGTTGGTGTGCTGATCTTCCTCTTCGGTATCTGGGAAGCCTTCGCCAAGAAGCGGCTTGCGGGCAACAACCCCTGGGGCGAGGGTGCGAATACGCTGGAATGGCAGCTTTCTTCGCCCCCGCCTTACCACCAGTGGGAACAGCTTCCGCGCATCCGCTGAGGCATTTTGTCCAAGCGAACCTTGCGGCTGCACATGATAAATGTCAGATGCAGCCGTATTGCATGCGCTATGCAGCATGCCGGTGGAGGAAAAGCAGAGGTGTCGCGGTGGAGCGGCACCTGAAGAAAAGCAGGATAGGAAATGACCGTAATCGACAATCGCGAAACGCTGGGCGTTGAAAGCTCCGGGCTCTCGGAAGCCGGCGCACGCGATTATTTCGAGTTGTTGAAGCCGCGCGTCATGTCGCTCGTCGTCTTCACCGCGTTCGCAGGCCTCGTGCTGGCACCGGGAGAAATCAATCCCATTCTCGGCATTGTCGCTGTTCTCTGTATTGCCGTGGGCGCTGGAGCGTCTGGCGCGTTGAACATGTGGTATGACGCCGACATCGATGCCGTTATGAGCCGCACTGCCAAGCGTCCAATTCCGTCAGGACGTATTGCTCCGCGTGAGGCGCTCGCCTTCGGTTTGACGCTTTCAGCCTTTTCGGTCGTCATCCTTGGCCTGGCGGTCAATTGGTTTTCGGCCGCACTTCTGGCTTTTACCATCTTCTTTTATGCTGTCGTCTATACGATGTGGCTGAAGCGCTCGACGCCGCAGAACATCGTGATCGGCGGCGCCGCAGGCGCATTTCCGCCCATGCTCGGCTGGGCCTGTGTCACCGGTGGCGTCTCGCTCGATAGCATCATTCTGTTTCTCATCATCTTTCTTTGGACGCCGGCGCACTTCTGGGCGCTCGCGCTTTTCAAGATGCGTGACTATGGCTCTGTCGGTGTTCCGATGATGCCGAATGTCGCGGGTGAGCGGTCTACTAAGAACCAGATGATTGCCTACGCCGTTTTGACTGCGGCTGCAGCCGTTGCCCCGTGGTTCACCGGGCTCGCCAGTGCTGGTTACGGAATTTTCGCAGCGATCTTGAGCGCCATTTTCGTCTACTGTTCGTTCGACGTGCGACGCATGCCGGAAGGCGATGAAAAGATGCTGCCTGCAAAGAAGATGTTCGCCTATTCGATCCTTTATCTTTTTGCGATCTTTTCGGGTTTGCTGGCGGATCATTACGCCGTAGCTCTGAAGTCTGCGATGTCGGGAGTGTTTTGATGGAAACGGTCGAACTGAGCGAAACGCAGAAGAAATCGAGACGCGGTCGCAACATCGCGCTCGGTGTTCTGCTGGCTGGTCTTGTGGTGCTGTTCTACATCATCACCATCATCAAGATTGGTTCTCACTGACCATGTGAGACCGGAGGAGGGGAGGAGGACATGGCGAATATGGGCGCGGATACGGGAACGACTGGCACGCAACGGGTGAGCAATCGCTCGATCCTGGTGCTCTGTCTTGTTTTCTTTTTCGCCATGATCGGCATGGCCTATGCGGCAGTGCCGCTTTACACGCTGTTTTGTCGGGTGACGGGATATAACGGCACCACGCAACGGGTGGAGCAATATTCCGACGTTATTCTCGACAAGACGATCAATGTGACCTTCGACGCCAATACGTCGAACGGCCTCAACTGGGATTTCCGTCCGGTCGACAAGATGGTGAAGCCGAAGATCGGCGAAACCGTGCAGGTGATGTTCAAGGCGACGAATCGCTCACCGGTTCCAACGACCGGCACGGCGGTGTTCAATGTCACGCCGATGGAAGCAGGCGCCTATTTCAACAAGGTAGAGTGTTTCTGCTTTACGGAAACGACGCTGCAGCCGGGTGAAACCCTGGAAATGCCGGTGGTGTTCTTTGTCGATCCTGAGATCGTCAACGCGCGTGAAACACGCAACATTCATACTTTGACGCTTTCTTATACGTTTTATCCGGCGAAAACGGAAAAACCGGTTGCGTCGTTGCCGGCCAAGACAGAAGCTGGCGCAAGCAAATTGTGAGAGGAGGCCCGGTCTTCGATCGAGGACCTGGTCAGGGAATAGACATTCGGGGATTGTCGCACATGGCAGATACGCATCAGAAAAACCACGACTACCATATCATAGACCCCAGCCCCTGGCCGCTTCTTGCGTCCATCGGCGCTTTCGTGATGACCTTTGGCGGCGTCTGTTACATGCGGTATCTCTCGGGCGGCACATTCAAGCTGTTCGGGCTTGAGCTTGCCAATCCCTGGCTGTTCTATATCGGCCTCGTTATCGTGCTTTACACCATGTACGCCTGGTGGGCGGACACGATCAAGGAAGGCAACGAAGGTGCCCATACGCGCGTCGTGTCGCTGCATCTGCGTTACGGTATGATCATGTTCATCGCTTCTGAAGTGATGTTCTTCGTGGCTTGGTTCTGGGCTTATTTCGATGCCAGCCTTTTCCCGCATGAAGCAATTCAGGCATCGCGCCTTGAATACACCGGTGGGCAGTGGCCGCCCAAGGGCATCGAGGTCATCGACCCCTGGCACCTGCCGCTCTACAACACGGTTATCCTGCTTCTCTCCGGCACCTGCGTAACCTGGGCGCACCACGCCCTGCTGCATAATGACCGCAAGGGTTTGATTTCCGGTCTTGCTTTGACCGTCGCGCTTGGCGTTTTGTTCTCGACCGTGCAGGTCTATGAGTACATGCACGCCCCGTTCGACTTCAAAAACTCCATTTATGGCGCCACGTTCTTCATGGCGACCGGCTTCCACGGTTTCCACGTGTTCGTCGGAACGGTCTTCCTGCTGGTGTGCCTGTTCCGGGCGATCGCCGGTGGCTTCACGCCGAAACAGCATTTTGGTTTCGAGGCGGCTGCCTGGTACTGGCACTTCGTTGACGTGGTATGGCTGTTCTTGTTCTTCGCGATCTATATCTGGGGCGGTTGGGGCGCACCTCTGGCGCACGGTTGATCGTTTCCGAAACAAACGTAAGAGCGGCTTGCGGGCCGCTCTTTCTGTTTGTTCGGGAGGAGAAAGGTCCAGTGCGAGAGGGAGATCGTCATGTCCGGACCGGAGGGTAACGCTTTTGCGCCCGTTGACCCCGTGAAGACGGGTTTGGGCGGTTGCTGTCCACGCTGTGGAAACGGGCGGCTGTTCGACGGATTTCTCAAACTGCAGCCGGAATGCAGCGCGTGCGGCCTGGATTATTCCTTCGCTGACGCGGGCGATGGCCCGGCCGTCTTCGTCATGTTGATCGTTGGCTTTCTGGTCGTTGGGCTCGCTCTGTGGGTAGATGCCCGTTTTGCCCCGCCTGTCTGGGTGCATGCCATGCTCTGGCTTCCATTCACGATCATTATTTCCCTCATCCTCCTGCGCAAGCTGAAGGGCATCATCATTGCCCTGCAATATCGCAACAATGCAAGCGAAGGCAAAATCGATCGTGAATGACGGATCTCGTATGAAGGCTGCAGAAAGACGCGTCGGCTTCGCGGCGCCACTCGTGCTGCTTGCTCTCGCCATTTTGCTCGGCCTTGGCACATGGCAGGTCAAGCGGCTTTATTGGAAAGAAGGACTGATCGCCGATATTGCTGAAAGACGTGTGGCAAGTCCCGCATCGCTTTCCGATATTGAGGCGATGGCAAGGGCTGGTGAAGACATCGAGTACCGCCGGCTCAGCGTGAAAGGCGTTTTCGACCACAGTCGCGAGAGACATTTCTTCGCAACATATAACGGAAGTACTGGTTACTATATCTATACGCCGCTGACACTGGCAGACGGGCGGGTGGTCCTCATCAATCGCGGTTTTGTACCCTTCGAAATGAAGGAAGCTGCCAAGCGCATGGAAGGGCAGGTTGGCGGCGAGGTTGCGGTCGAAGGACTGGCGCGCGCCCGGCTTGCCGGCAAGCCATCGCTGATGCTACCCGACAACGACATTGCCAAGAATATCTTCTACTGGAAGGACATGACGGCGATGGCAGAGAGCGTGGGTATTCCTGCCACGCAGCTTGTTCCGATCTTTATTGACGCGAATGATGCCCCAAATCCGGGTGGATGGCCGAAAGGTGGCGTAACGCTCACAGATTTGCCGAACAATCACCTTCAATATGCGATAACGTGGTATGGCTTGGCAGCAGCCCTTGTCATTGTCGCCGGTTTTGCCTATTTCCGAAACGGGAAGGGGCAGGACGAGTAATCGGCGCGTGCTATCCGCAAGGAAGGCCAAAACCGAAGGCCAGGGAGAGGTACAGGAGCAGGAATGAACATTGCCGTTACCAAACCCCCTTTGACGATCCGGCTGTGCGGGCCGCGCGGTTTCTGCGCGGGCGTTGACCGCGCTATCCAGATTGTCGTGCTGGCGTTGAAGGCATACGGTGCCCCTGTCTATGTGCGTCACGAAATCGTGCACAATCGCTACGTCGTTGAAGGGCTGGAAGCCAAGGGTGCGGTCTTCGTCGAGGAACTGCATGAGATACCCTCCGAGCACCGCGAACAGCCCGTCGTCTTTTCCGCACATGGTGTGCCGAAGTCCGTGCCCGCTGATGCCGAGGCGCGCAATCTCTTTTATCTCGATGCCACATGCCCGTTGGTTTCCAAGGTTCACAAGCAGGCCATGCGGCATCAACGCCTCGGCCGCCACGTCGTACTGATCGGCCATGCCGGCCACCCGGAAGTCATCGGCACGATGGGCCAGCTTCCCGAAGGAACAGTCTCGTTGGTCGAGACGGTGGACGATGTCGATCACTACGAGCCAGCGGATCGTGAAAATCTCGGCTTCGTGACCCAGACGACGCTTTCCGTCGACGATACGGCGGGCGTGATCGCCAGACTTCAGGAACGGTTCCCTGCCATTCAGGCTCCGGCTGCCGACAGCATCTGTTACGCCACCACCAATCGACAGGATGCGGTGAAACAGGCAGCTCCCGGCTGCGATCTTTTCATCGTCGTCGGCGCACCCAACTCCTCTAATTCGAAGCGCCTGGTCGAGGTTGCCCTGCGGGCCGGCGCAAAGCGCTCCGTGCTGGTGCAGCGCGCATCTGAAATCGATTGGAACGAAATTGGCGATGTCAAAACCGTTGGTCTGTCGGCGGGCGCATCAGCGCCGGAGGTGATCGTCGATGAGATCATCGAAGCCTTCAAAGCACGGTTCGACACGACGCTTGACCTTGCCGTTACGGTTGAGGAAACAGAGCATTTCCTCGTGAACCGCGAGCTTCGCGCCATCGAACTGACAACCGAGGATATGGCTTTCGTGAATGGCAATGCCAGCAACGCGCTGCCACCAAAGACGGCCGCAGGCAGCATCTCCTGATCCCAAATTTCAATCCTGTCCCTAGCAAGAGATTTTAAATTGGCAGTTTACACGGACATCACCGAAGATGATCTGAGGAATTTCCTCACGCAATACGATGTCGGCGAACTCACCTCCTATAAGGGAATTGCCGAAGGTGTCGAAAACTCCAATTTCCTGCTGCATACGACCAAAGACCCGCTGATCCTGACGCTCTATGAGAAGCGTGTGGAAAAGTCGGACCTGCCGTTTTTCCTGGGTTTGATGCAGCACCTGTCGGCAAAGGGCTTGTCCTGCCCATTGCCGCTGCCACGCAAGGATAGCGCGCTGCTTGGCGAATTGTCCGGTCGTCCCGCCGCACTGATTTCCTTCCTGGAAGGTATGTGGCTGAGAAAACCGGAAGCCAAACATTGCCGGGAAGTCGGCAAGGCACTGGCCGCCATGCATCTTGCCGGAGAAGGCTTCGAGATCAAGCGCCCCAATGCACTGTCCGTTGAGGGCTGGAAGGTTCTTTGGGACAAATCCGAAGAGCGCGCCGACGAAGTGGAAAAGGGCCTGAAGGCCGAGATCGCGCCAGAGCTCGAATACCTCGCCGCAAACTGGCCCGCTGATCTGCCCGCCGGCGTCATTCATGCAGATCTGTTCCAGGACAACGTGTTTTTCCTGGGCGACGCGCTTTCTGGCCTGATTGATTTCTACTTCGCCTGCAACGATTTGCTCGCCTATGACGTATCGATCTGCCTCAACGCCTGGTGCTTCGAGAAGGACGGTGCTTATAACGTTACCAAAGGCAAGGCGTTGCTGGAAGGCTACCAGTCGGTGCGTCCGCTGAGCAAGGACGAACTCGAGGCACTACCGCTTCTGGCACGCGGCTCTGCGCTGCGCTTTTTCCTCACCCGTCTCTACGACTGGCTGACGACGCCGGCTGGCGCACTGGTCGTCAAGAAAGATCCGATGGAATATCTGCGCAAGCTGCGTTTCCACCGGACGATTGGCAACGTTGCCGAGTACGGACTGGCAGACGCATGAAACATATCGATATCTTTACCGACGGTGCCTGCTCGGGCAATCCTGGGCCTGGCGGCTGGGGCGCTGTCTTGCGCTTCGGCGAAATCGAGAAAGAGCTGTCAGGCGGTGAAGCCGAAACCACCAACAACCGCATGGAATTGATGGCGGCGATCTCAGCGCTCAACGCCTTGAAAGAACCTTGCGAGGTCGACCTTTACACGGATAGCTCCTACGTGAAGGATGGCATCACCAAGTGGATTTTCGGCTGGAAGAAAAAGGGCTGGAAAACCGCTGACAACAAGCCGGTCAAGAATGTCGAGCTTTGGCAAGCACTTGAGACGGCCCGCGAGCGCCACAAGGTGACGCTGCACTGGGTCAAGGGCCACGCTGGACATCCTGAAAACGAACGTGCCGACGAATTGGCACGCAAAGGCATGGAGCCTTTCAAACGGCGGTAATGAAAGCCTGTTCTATTCCGCATCGCGCTCGATGCAGGACGAGAATATGGGGTTGAGAAAACTGAAACCCGACTTATCTTGTCGGCAATCATCCGCCTCGATGCCAACTGCGTCTGTCATCGGCGGGAACGGAAACGCAGACGAAGAGGCATCTCATGATCCTGCATTGTGTATTTTTGCGTTTTAAGGCAGCAACGGCGTCTTCTGAAAAACAGGCAGTCTTCGAGGCCATTGCAGCCCTGAAAGACGATATTCCTGGTATCGTGGATGTCAAATACGGCCAGAATGTCTCGCCGGAAGGCTTGAACGGTGGCTTTGTCGACGGTTTTATCGTGACTTTGGAGAGCCCGGAGGCGCGCGATGACTATCTCGCTCATCCCAAGCACATCGAAGTTGGCGAACGTCTTGTTTCGCTGACGGATGGCGGCCTGGCGGGACTTCTGGTTTTCGATATGAACACATGAAAAAGGGCGGTTTTACCGCCCTTTTCTTTTTTCCATGATCGTCAGGATCAAAGCTGTTCGATCATCGTCGCAGCCGACGAGACGGTCGCCTGACCGGGGTTTTCTTCGATGTTGAGCGACTTTACCACACCGTTCTCGACCAGCATGGAATAACGCTTGGAGCGGACGCCAAGGCCGCCGCCGGAGAGATCGGCATCAAGGCCGAGCGCTTTCGTAAAGGAAGCGTCCCAATCGGCGAGGAAGTGGATTTTGCCCTGTCCTCCGGAAGCCTGTGCCCAGGCGCCCATGACGTGCCAGTCGTTGACAGCGATCACGGCAATGTCGTCAACGCCCTTGCCAAGAATGGTGTCTCGGTTTTCCAGGTAACCAGGCAGATGGTTCAGCGTGCATGTTGGCGTGAAAGCGCCCGGCACGGCGAACAGCACCACCGTCTTGCCGTTGAAGAGGTCATCGGTGCTGGTTTCCACCGGGCCGTCAGCGGTCTTTTCCTTGAATGTCGCGGAAGGCAGCTTGTCGCCGATCTTGATGGTCATGTCTTTGCTCCTGTGGCAATGCAGTCCACCGGACTATAGAGCATCAATATTGAAAATCGAGTGCCGTTTTGCACTCTTCCGAATGCGACGCCACACCCGTCAAGGCTTTGGAAAATTAAGGTTCGTCTCCATCGCCCGATTGCCGCTCTTGACCAGAATAGGCCAGCTTTGGCCCGGCACCTGATAGGTCTTGGGAAGTCCCTTGATGTTCATGTAGAACGATAACTTGCGTTTGTCGCGCACCAGGTTCTGTGGCTCGAAATAGGCAAAACCAGATGGCCCGGCGACAAATATTTCCGTTTCTTTCGGTGCGTTTTCCGGCAGCAGCAATTGTACGCCGAGCATGGTTTTGTCCGGGGTAATGTGAAAATCGGTGACCTTGAAGTCGTCGGAGGCGGCCTCCGGCAAGGTCGCGCGTGCTTCATTCAGCAACTTGCGCTCCTCGTCATTGGTGTCTTCAGGTTTACCACGGCCGATCTCGAACGTCGCCTCGAAGGGAATGCAGATATTCTGGCATACCCCGATGAAGGCAGTCATCCGGACTTTCTCATTGGTGGCATTGCCGAGGGTCTTGAGCTCGAAGGGGAGCCCGACAGCCTGATCGTATCCGATGTCGTTGAGATCGCCATTCTCGATCAGTTTGGGAACGGGATAAGACATCGAAGACAACGTCACGCCACTGGCCGGATCGAGGTTGATCTGTGGTGGTATGCCTGCTTCGCCCGGTTCTCGCCAATAGGTAATCCAGCCGGGGTTGGGCTCGATTTGCAGGACACCACGGATACTACCGTTTTCGTCGCCCGAAAGGGCAACGACCCGCATCCGCCCGCCCTCGCTGCTGGCCCAGTCGGTGATTTCCGCCTGCGCTGCGTGCGCACTGCCCGCGATGATGGCGATTGCAATACAAGAACGTGAAAACTGCAAGAATGTCCTGATGCTCATACTTCCCGTCTAACGCAACATTGCCGGGTGGGCCAGTTACGAATTTGTGCCGTTCATCATTTTCGGTTGATTGATAACGCACTATGCCTCATCCTATTGACTGTCGAAATGCGAGCGCCGCATTCCGCCGACGTGCGGATGACGGCCTTCTGGAGGCGCCTGTGAGTTTTTCAACCCTGATGGAAAAACGCGAACGTGGCTTTCTCGACGGTCAGTTTCTGATCGCCATGCCAGGATTGGACGATGGAAACTTCGCCCGTTCGGTCGTTTACATCTGCGCCCATTCGGACGCAGGTGCCATGGGATTTATCATCAATCGGCCACAGCAGATAACGTTCACGGACATTCTTCTGCATCTCAAACTGGTGGATAGCAATGATGCCATCATGCTGCCCAACCGCACCCGCGATTTCCCCATACAGTCCGGTGGCCCGGTCGAAACCGGTCGTGGTTTCGTGCTTCACTCGGATGACTATGGGAGCGAGTCGAGTATTCCCGTAAGCGATGAGATTTCACTGACGGCGACGCTTGATATCGTCAGAGCCATTTCCAACGGCCATGGTCCGAAGCGGGCGACAATGCTGCTCGGCTACGCGGGGTGGGGGCCAGGCCAGCTTGAAAACGAAATCGCGAATAATGGCTGGCTCAATTGCCCCGCATCCGATGATCTGATCTTCGACAGGCTTTTGGATAACAAGTACGAGCGCGCTCTGGCACTGATGGGCGTTGATCCGCGCATGCTGTCGGCTGAGGCCGGGCACGCCTGAGCCCTCATTGAAGTTCGTTTTGTTGTCGGAACCAAACTCCGAGCCCTGACGTTACTCCCCCGAAAACTGGACGACTAGTTCGGTTCAACAAGGGAGAAATACCATGGGTAGCACATCCGATAAGATCGCCGGCAAAGCAAACGAAGTCGCAGGCAAGGTGAAGAAAAACGTCGGCGAAGCGACTGGCAATAATGAATTGCGCGCCAAGGGTGCCGCCCAGGAAGCAAAGGGCAAGGTGCAGACCAGCGTCGGCAAGGCGAAAGACGCCGTAAAGGGTGCGGTCGACCGGATGTAACAAGGGATCTGACCGCGAACCTTCCGCGGCCTGAAACTTCGAGCGCATGTGTCTTTCGATACATGCGCTCTTCTCGTAGAAGCGCCTGTTTTGGCGTTTTTCCCTCCTGCCCAGCACACAGGTCACTCATGAAGCTCTTCTCCTGCGCCTCCTGCGGACAACCCGTCCATTTTGACAATCGCTTTTGTGTGTCCTGCGGTCATCGGCTGGCCTTCGTGCCGGAGCGACTTTCCATGGAAGCCCTAGCGCCGGTTGGTGAACCAAACTGGCAGCTTGTGGCTGAACCTGAGAAGCAGGTGCGTTTTTGCGCCAATGAAGTCAACGATATCTGTAACTGGTCTGTCCCGGCGCAAAGCGAAAGTGCCTTTTGTCCGGCATGCAGCCATAACCGCCTAGTGCCGGATATCGCGACGGAGCAAGGGATCGGGCAATGGCGGCGGATCAGCCAGGCCCAGCGTCACCTCTTTTATTCACTGTTACGTCTCAAGCTTCCTCACCCCAACAGGGATGTCGATCCTGCCGGTGGGCTCGTCTTTGATTTCCTTGTCGATGAAGTTGCGCCTGATGGTTCGGTGATCCCGGCCATGACGGGGCATGACGAAGGGCTGATTGCTATCAGGGCGGCGGAAGCCGATGATGTGACGCGCGAACAGGTGCGCGCCAACATGAACGAGCCCTATCGAACCATGTTGGGGCATTTCCGTCATGAGGTGGGGCATTTCATCTGGAACAAGCTGGTCCGCGACAAAAACCTGTTCGAGCCATTCCGTGCTGCGTTCGGTGACGAACGCGAGGATTACGGAGCGGCGCTGCAACGGAACTATGAGCAGGGTCCCAGACCCGACTGGCAGGATAGTTTCATCAGCTCTTATGCCTCCGTACATCCCTGGGAGGATTTCGCGGAGTGTTTCGCCCATTATCTGCACATCGTCGACACGCTGGAAACGGCGCGGGCCTTTGGTGTTGCTGTTGATCCCGATGGGCACGAGGAAATGGCTGCGGAAGTCACGTTTGATCCCTACAATGCCCGTAGTGCCGAGCAAATCGTCAAGGCGTGGATTCCTCTCAGCGTTGCCATCAATTCCATCCAGCGCAGCATGGGGGAGGCGGACCTATATCCCTTCGTGCTGACACCGCCGGTGGTTTCGAAACTGGAGTTCATTCGTGCATTGCTGCACGGAAAAATCGTTGGCGTAAGCGAAACGCAGCAAGACGTGCAGCAGACGGCAATGGTTCAGTAAGGCGCGCTATATCTGCGGCATCCTCGGCATGACCCGAGGATGCCTGCATTTTTTACGAAGCTCTTTTGGTCTGCTGGAACTGCTCACGAAGCAGCTTCAGTGCCGTTTCGGCGGTGCCCGGGGTGCCAAACAGGAAGCTCTGTCCGTAATGGCAGTTCATGCGGGCAAGTTCCGCCGCATCCTCAGGTGTTTCGATACCTTCCGCCACCACCTGCATGTCCAGTGCACGCGCCATGGCAATGACGGAACGCAACAAAACATTGCGCTTGTCGCTTGTATTGGCAACCAGCGCCTTGTCGAGCTTTATCGTGTCGAAGGGGAAACGGGTCAGATAGGCCAGCGACGAATAACCCGTGCCGAAATCGTCCATCGCAAGGCTGAGGCCGGTTTCCTTGAGTTTGGACAGAACAAGGCGTGCCTGTTCTGGGTTTTCCATCACCACCGATTCCGTCAGTTCCAGCTTCAACTGCTGCGGATTGCAGCGCGTGCGCGTCAGCATGCTGCGCACATCGTTGTACAACTCGTTGTTCAGCAATTGCGCGCTGGAAATATTGACAGAAATGAAGATCGGCATCTTGTCGATGGCATGCTGCCAGTCCATCAGGTCGGTCGCAGCACGCTCAAGGGCGAACATGCCTAGCGGTTCGATCAATCCGGATGCTTCCGCGACGGGGATGAACTCGCTCGGCGGAATATTGCCGCGCTTCGGGTGTTCCCAGCGCATCAGCGCTTCGAAACCGGCAAGCCCGCCGTCATCGAGTTTGATGATTGGCTGATAGGCAAGCGAGAGTTCCTTGCGCTCGATGGCGCGGCGCAGATCACTCTCCATCTGCAGACGATCCGTACCGGAGGTGCGGAAGGCCGGGCGGAACGGTTCAACGCGGTTGCCACCGGCGCGCTTGGCCCGGTACATCGCCAGTTCGGCGTCGCTGAGCAGACCGGCAGCACTTTCCTGCTGGTCGATCCAAGAGACAAGGCCGATCGAGGCTGTCAGGATGATTTCGCGATTGGCGAAATTGATTGGCACCATGATCGCCTTGTTCACCGCATCGGCGAAATCTGCAACACGTTGCGGATCGCGCTCCGACGTGAGGATCAGACCGAATTCATCACCGCCAAGACGGGCAAGCGTATCTTGCGGTTTCAGAAGGCGACGCAGACGTCGTGTCAGCGCAATCAGAATGTTGTCGCCAGCAGCAATGCCCAGCGTGTCGTTGACCAGCTTGTAGCGGTCAATATCGATCGCCATCACGGTCGGGCGCACGCTCTCGCCATCGGAGGACAGGTTAAGGATCGACTGCAGGCGGTCAAGGAACACCTGCCGGTTCGGAAGGCCGGTCAGGTTGTCATTCATCGCATCCTGCAGCAGTCGCTCGACCGAGTTTTTCTGTTCGGTGATATCGGTGATGGTACCAACGCAGCGAATGATTTCACCGTTAGAGCCAAGAACCGGACGGGCGCGGATCTGCAGCCAGTGGAAATGGCCGTCTTCGGCGCGGATGCGGAACTCGTGGTTGAGACGTCCCTTGCGATGATCCAGCAGTACATCCAGCGTCGCCTTGAAGCGGTCGCGATCGTCTGGATGCAGGCGCGGCAGCCAGTTGCGGGCCGCACCATGCATCGTGCCAGGTTCCAGCCCAAGCCGGTTGGAAATATCCGGGGTGGTGACGATGCGGTCACGGGTCACGTCCCAGTCCCAAACCGTATCACCAGACCCTGTCAATGCCAGGGACTGGCGCTCCAGATCGGAGAACAGGCCCTGCTGGTACGCACTGCCGGCAAAGGCATGCTGGATCACGGTGAAGCCGATCAGGAGCACGATCAAAACCAGCCCGCCGCCAAGCGCCGGCTGCACGATGTCGTTGTCCAGTTGCCCCGTCACTGTCAGCCAGCTTCCGAACAGCCAGACAAGAATGAGGGCCCATGACGGCACGAGCAGGATAGCCCGGTCGTAGCGGTTAAAGCCGAGATAGATGATCAGCGCGATACCCGCCGTCGCGGTCAGTGCGAAGGAAACGCGCGCGATCCCCGACGCAACCGAGGGGTCGTAGATCGCCACACCGAATAGTACAGCCAGACCCACCACCCAGGCAAAGGTCGCATAACCAAGATGCGCGTGCCATCGGTTGAGGTTGAGATAGGTAAACAGGAAGACCACGAAGCTGGAGGCGAGCGCCACTTCGGCGCCCGCCCTCCATATTCGTTGATCGCTGGATGTCACGGTTATGAGCTTTTCAAGAAAGCCGAAGTCAACGCAGATATAGGCAAGCACGGCCCAGGCAAGAGCGGCCGACGCCGGCAGGACCGAGGTGCCCTTCACGACGAACAGGATCGTCAACAGCACGGCCAGTAGGCCGGCAATGCCGAGCACGATGCCGCGATAGAGGGTGAAGGCGTTGATGGTATCCTTGTAGGCTTCCGGCTCCCACAGATAGATCTGCGGCAATTGCGGTGTCGAAAGCTCGGCAACGAAGGTAATGACGGAGCCGGGGTTCAGCGTAATGCGGAACACGTCAGCATCGGGGCTCGGTTGCCGGTCAAGCGCAAAGCCTTCCGAAGGCGTGATGGCGATGATGCGTTGCGAACCAAGATCAGGCCAGAACAGCTTGGAATTGACCAGACGGAAATGCGGCGCGACGATGACGCGCTCGAGCTGCTCTTCCGAGACGTTGGCAAGCGCAAAGACAGCCCAGTCGCCCTGGTGGTCTGGCGAGCTGGCGCGCACCTCGATACGCCGGCGGATGCCATCTGGGCCCGGCGCGGTCGATACCTGGAAAGCTTCGCCCTGGTTGGCGTAGATGTCGGTGGTCGCGGTCAGGTCAAGCGCGGTGTCGTCACGGGAAATCTTGACGGGTTCGAAGGCTTGTGATGCAGAGGCAAAAAACAACAGCAGCAAGAAGATCGGTGCGGCCAGCGACAACGCCGCCATACGTCGAGCAGTGCGGAGCGCAAAGTGATCGTTGGTCATATATCGTACTTCGTTCCGCCGGAGCTTTGCTTGTCGGCAAGAAGGGAAAACATCACATGATCCCGCCATTCGCCGTTGATTTTCAGATATTCCCGCAAGAGACCTTCCCGCTGGAAACCGGCATTTTCAAGAAGCCGGATGCTTTTGAAGTTTTCCGGAATACAGGCTGCCTCGATGCGGTGCAACTGAAGTCCGTTAAAGATGTAGGGAATTACCAATTTTAATGCGGCAGACATATGGCCTTGTGCGGCGTATCGCTCTCCAATCCAGTAGCCGATCATGCAGCTTTGCGCCGCGCCGCGGCGAATATAGCCAACGGTAAGCCCGCCGAGCAGCGTCGCCTCTTTTTCGAAAAGCAGAAATGATACGGCAGTACCGGAGGAAAACTCCTGGCCGTTGCGCACGACGCGCATGCGAAACGAGCTTTCCGTCAGCTCATCGGAGCGCCAGGCCGGTTCCCACGGTTGAAGAAACTGCCGGCTCTCCGATCGCAATGTGTGCCATTGTTTGAAATCGCCATAACGCGGCAATCTCAAAAGGTGGTTGTCGCTGCGCAATTCTGGCGTGTCATGGTGTCGGGAAAGAAAACGCAGCATTCAAGTCCCTGTGCGGAACGCCTCCGCTCTCAGCCGTTTGCGATGATCTTTGCAGGCTGCTGCGCAGAAAGCGCCGCAGTGATGTCCGAGAGCGGTGCCAGATTTTCAAGCGGGCCGATTGCGGACAATGTAGGAACTCTATCGAAAAACAGCCGTCCCGCAAGATCGGTCAGGCGCTCGACGGTGATGTCGCCAAGGCGCTGCATCATTTCCTCGTTTGGAATGGGGCGACCATAAAGCATCATCTGGCGGGCGATCTGACCGGCGCGAGCCGCAGGGCTTTCCTGGCCCATCAGCAATTGTGCCCTGATCTGGGCGCGGGCGCGGTCGATTTCCTGCTGATTGATCGTTTCTGAGGATTTTGCCAGTTCGTGGACGATGACAGGCACCAGTTCCGCCAGATCGGCGCTGCCGGTTGCCGCGTGAACGCCGAAAACGCCGGTATCGGAAAAACCCCAATGGAAGGCATAGACGGAGTAGCAAAGGCCGCGATGTTCACGCACTTCCTGGAAAAGTCTGGATGACATGCCGCCGCCGAGGATATTGGCGAGGATCTGCGAGCAATAGAAGTCACGGGCGTGATACGCCTTACCTTCAAAGCCGAGCAGAACCTGTGCGTCCATCAGGTCGCGCGTTTCGCGGATTTCGCCTCCTGTATAAATCGCTTTTTCGAAGACAGGCGGTGCACTGGGAACCAGCGGAAGCGAAGCGAAGCGCGCTTCCACCTGCTTGACGAAGCTGTCATGATCGACAGCGCCCGCCGCAACGACGAAAATCCTGTCCGTCGTGTAGTTGCGGGAGAGGTAATTACGGATCTGGCCGGTGGTGAAGGACTGCACCGTCTCGGGTGTGCCGAGGATCGGCCGACCAATGGTCTGGTCGCGATAGGCGACACCGGAAAAATTATCGAAGATCACGTCGTCAGGCGTATCGGTTGCCGCACCGATCTCCTGGAGAATGACGTTCTTTTCACGCTCCAGTTCGTCTTCGTCGAACAGCGACTCCGTCAGGATGTCAGCAAGAATATCGACGGCAAGGGGGACGTGGTCTTTGAGGACGCGGGCGTAATAGGACGTGGTTTCCGTCGATGTCGCCGCATTGACCTCTCCGCCGACATTCTCGATCTCTTCGGCGATCTGTCGAGCTGTGCGCCGCGACGTGCCTTTGAACGCCATATGTTCGAGAAGGTGGGCAATGCCGTGTTCGGCATTCGTTTCGTTGCGGGAGCCTGACTTGATCCACACCCCGAGAGCGACGCTTTCGAGATGTGGCATTCTTTCCGTCACAACGGTTAACCCGGACGAAAGCCGGGTCAAATTTACTTTCATATCAGCGTCTTTCCGCGTCTCTATTTGCTGGCGCGCGCATGTTTGCCGATAAATGTTTCCACGGCTTTAAGCTCTGCGTCCAGAACGTCGAAACGCTCCTCCCGGTTCATCAGATCGGAGAGCCATACTGGAAGCGCCGGATCGATTGCGCAAGCGGATTTTACAGCGGCCGGGAATTTAGCCGGGTGGGCCGTCGACAGAACGACCATCGGGCTTGTCGGCTTTTCATACTTCTCAGCCACAAAAACGCCGGTCGCCGTATGCGGGTCGATCAGATAGCCGGTCTTTTCCAGGGTGTCGCGAATGGTTGCTGCAACCTGCTTTTCCGTGGCGCGTCCGGCGCGGAAGTCGCGCTTGATGAATTTCATGGCCTTAGCCGGAATTTCGAAAGCGCCTGACTGTTTCAGGCCGTCCATCGATGCTTTCACAGCGCTGGCGTCGCGGTCATATGCTTCGAACAGCAAACGCTCGAAGTTGGACGAAATCTGAATGTCCATCGACGGCGAAGTGGTGGCTTTGACGCCGCGCATCTCGTAGCGGCCGGTTTTCAGCGTGCGTGCGAGGATGTCGTTGTCGTTGGTTGCGACCACCAGCTTGTCGATAGGCAGCCCCATTTTCTTGGCGACGTAACCGGCGAAGATGTCACCGAAGTTGCCGGTCGGCACAGTGAAGGAAATCTTGCGGTCCGGACCACCGAGTGCAAGCGAGGCGGTGAAGTAGTACACAACCTGCGCCATGATGCGCGCCCAGTTGATGGAGTTGACGCCCGAGAGCTTCACGCCATCGCGGAACTTGCCATCATTGAACATTTCTTTGACGAGGTTCTGGCAGTCGTCGAAATTGCCGTTGATCGCCAGCGCGTGCACGTTCGAAGCGGTCGAGGTCGTCATCTGGCGCTGCTGCACCGGTGAAACCTTGCCGTTCGGGAAGAGAATGAAGATGTCGGTGCGTTCACGGCCTGCAAAGGCGTCGATGGCTGCGCCGCCGGTATCACCGGAAGTGGCGCCAACGATCGTGGCACGTTCGCCGCGCTGGGTGAGCGTGTAATCCATCAGACGGGCGAGGAGCTGCATCGCCACGTCCTTGAACGCCAGCGTGGTACCGTGGAACAGTTCCAAAACAAAGCTGTTGGGGCCCGTCTGAACCAGTGGAACAACAGCCGGATGACGGAATGTCGCATAGGCGTCGTCGATCATGGAGCGGAAAGTGTCGGCTGGAATTTCGCCGCCGGTAAAGCGGTAGAGAACCTCAAAGGCGACTTCCTGATAGGTCTTGCCGCGAAGATTGCGGATTTCCTTTTTGGACATGGAAGGCCATTCGCGCGGCACATAAAGCCCGCCATCGCGCGCCAGACCCGCCAGAAGCGCGTCGCAAAAACCAAGCGATGGGGCGGTACCCCTGGTCGATACATATTTCACGAGATGTTCCCTTGTCCTTGACCTGCACGTCTACCGGCTTTCCGCCTCGAAAGCGGCGATTGGCGAGGTAATGAAGGGCTTTCTGCAAAATTCAAGCAAAACCGAACATCAGCCAATCGATTTTTTCTGGCGTCGCTGCTATAGACCATCGCCACCCGGCGTGAAAGGCCAATAAACAGCGTCTCCGGTTCGGTTCCGGGGCAAGGGATGAGGAGTTAGCAGAGTGTCAGGGAATTTCTTGCGTTTGTCCGCCGCGATGTCGCTTCTGGTTGTTGTTGCGGGCTGCAACTCATCCAATCCGTCGGAGTCCCTGGCGGTCAATCCTCCTGCGAATGCGGCCAATCCGGTCGCTCCAGTCGTTCAGGCCAATTGCCCGACGGTTACCATTCTCGATACCAACGCCGTCCATCGCGTATATGCCGGTGGCGCCAAGGATGACCCGACCAAGCTCGCCTATCAGGTCTCTCTGTCTGATACGACGCGTTCTTGCAGCATGAACGAGTCGACGTTGACCGTGAACGTGCTGGCCCAGGGACGTCTGGTGCCTGGTCCGATGGCGAAGCCCGGCCGCGTTACGGTGCCGATCCGCGTGACGGTGAAGGATGGCGACGGTGAGATCTTTGGTGAGACGACGAATTTTGCTGTTGACGTGCCGGCGGGTTCCGCAGGGACGCAGTTCATTTTCAGCAACGATCACGTTGCCATTCCGAACGCTCCAGGCGGTGCGCCGAAGACGGCAAACGTCTTCATCGGCTTTGCCGATCAGGCTGCCAAGGGCGCACGAGCCAAGACATCGCGCCGTTAAACTCGGCCAAGAATGAAAAAAGCCGGGGCAGCAGGTGCGGCCCCGGCTTTTTCTTTGATTGTGATAGGGCTTAGAACGCGCCCTGCCATTCAGCCATGGCGGCAATGACGGCAGGCAAATCCTGCATACGGGAAATCACAGTCTCAGCACCGGCGTCCGTCAAGCGGTCGGCATGGCTTGGGTAGGTGTGAGACGCGCCGGTAAAGCCGACAACGCGCATGCCTGCAGCCCGTGCACCATGGATGCCATGAACGGAATCCTCGACCACGACCACGCGATCGGGAGAAACACCGAACTGCGCCGCGCCGTGCAGGAAAATGTCCGGCTTCGGTTTTACGCGATCAGCCCCGAGATCCTTAGCTGAATAGATATGCGGCGCGAAATATGGCTTCAGACCGACCTTCGTCAGCATCATATCGAGACGGTGGCTGGATGAATTGGAGCAGATGCAGCGAGGTGTCGTCAGGCGCGACAGTGCAAATTTCACGCCTTCGATGATTTTAACATCCCGTTCCAGTCGTGCGTCGAGCAGTTTTTCCGACTTTTCAAGCAACGAAGCCGAAAATGGAATGCTGGCTTCGCTTTCGACCTGAAGAAGAATGTTCTTCCAGGTCATGCCGGCGAAGCGCTCACCCATCTCCTCGACTGAGATCGGGTAACCCGCCTCTGTCAGCAGGCGGGATTCCACCTGCGCTGCAATGATTTCGGAATCGACGAGAACGCCGTCGCAGTCGAAAATAATGAGGTCGAAGCCGCTCATGGGCACTCCCTGTATCGGATCTGTTATGGAGGAAAAGCGATGCCGGGCTTTTAGACCATGTGGGCATCAATCTCAACCAGCCTGTTTGCAAGGGATATTTCCGCACACGACATGGCTCGCCGTGAATATCGTCGCCGTAAAAACTGCTACACAGTTTTGCGCGACATGCGCTATGTGAGGTCATGCCCAAAACCGCCCAAACCAGACCTGAAGATACGATTGCCGCCCGAATAAGCCGCGCCCTGGCGGATCGCATCGTGCGTGGTGAACTGGCGCCGGGTGAGCGTCTGCGTCAGGACCATATCGCCGCTGAATTCGGTGCCTCGCACGTACCGGTACGCGAAGCTTTTCGCAGGCTTGAGGCGCAGGGGCTTGCCGCCAGCATTCCACGGCGCGGCGTGCGTGTCGCCGATTTCGGTCTTTCCGACGTGCGCGAGGTGGCCGAAATGCGAGCCGCGCTCGAGGTGCTGGCGCTGCGTCACGCCATTCCGAACATGACGGCAAACATTCTCGATGCTGCGGAAGCGGCAACGCTTGAGGGAGATCGGGCGCTCAATGTCCAACATTGGGAAGACGCAAACCGTCGCTTCCATCGGCTGATCACCGAACCGTGCAATATGCCGCGCCTGATGGAGGCGATCGACGGGCTTCACGCAGCCAGTGCACGGTTCCTGTTTTCGGCATGGCGGGCAGGGTGGGAGCGGCGAACCGATACGGATCACCGTGCCATCATAGACGCCTTGCGCGGTGGGCGTGCGGAAGAGGCCGTTCGCATCCTTGATGGCCACGTGCAGTGGATTGGCCGCACCGCAATCCGGACATCATCCGGTTCTGTCCATGATGCATTCGCGATCGTCGGATAAATTATAGATAATTTTATATCGATATAAATTATTGATTATGCGTCGTTATTTTCGATGCTGTCCACAATCGTCGTTCTCGATTGATGCTGCTCGCTCCTTCTTCTGTTGCGTTTTTGTGAGATTCTCGCGTACCAATAGGCCGCTCGTAGAAATTATCTATAATTTTTAAAAGGAGAGATAGATGGCGACCGAGATACGCAATTCCACGATTGCATTTTTTGACATTCCCGCGCGATCTTACGTGCAGCAGGCGATATTCATTGTTGCCGGAACTTTGGTCCTCGCACTTGCTTCGCAGATTTCGGTGCCGATGGTGCCTGTGCCGATCACCATGCAGACATTTGCGGTGACGATGATCGGTGCGCTTTACGGCTGGCGTCTTGGCACATTGACTGTCTTGGCCTGGCTTGGTGAAGCCATGATCGGTCTACCGGTGCTTGCGGGTCTCAAATCCGGCATCGCGCCGTTTATCGGCCCGACCGCCGGCTACCTCGTCGCCTTTCCGGTGATGGCGGCACTTGTCGGTTTTGTCACCGAACGCGGTGTAACGGGCGAACGCCCGGTTGCGGGTTTCCTTCTTCACCTGCTTGCGAACATCCTTTGCCTTGCGCTCGGCTGGATTTGGCTGGCAGGTGTTATCGGCGCTGAAAAGGCTTGGATTGCGGGCGTGGCACCCTTCATCCTGGGTGCGGTGTTGAAGTCGGCACTCGCAGCATCTGTCCTGAAAGCCGTGTCGCTGCGCCGGAATAACGCCGCGTGACGATACGCCTTCGCGCCCATCATCTTCTCTGCATACTCACCTATGTGGGGAAGGGGTACACGCCAGGCTTCACGGTCAATTATGACCGTGTCGCCAGGCGTATGAACGATGGCGAGGAGATCGAACTCGTCGAAGGCCCTGACGACATTTGCCAGGGTCTTCTCTGCGAGAAAGACGCGCATTGCTTCAATGACAGCGTACGCCGGAGAGACGAGACCGCTCGGCATCTGGTGTCTGCCTTGATGAACGAGACGTTCACTCCCGGCAAACGCTTTCAGCTTTCACCAGAATTCCTGTTGAAACTGCGCCTTGCCTTCGCCGCTGGCGAATTGAGGCGGGCCTGTCAGGGGTGCCAGTGGCAAAAGTTATGTGATCGGGTGGCCACATCGGGATTTTGTGGAGTCAGGATCGGGGAGCCGATCACCGCGGTCGAGATCACTCCGTGACCTTGATTTCGGTTCGCTCGGCAGCCTTGACCGTGGCCTTGATCTCTTTCGGGTCACGGTTCGCTTTCTTCTCGTAGGTCACTCTTACGGAGTAGTCGCCGGGGTGCAATGTCTCCTGATGCTCTGTGTCATAGCGGCCGGAAATCTCCTCCGGTGTGCCCTGCAGATCCCTGGTGATTGCCATGATGTCGATTCTCTCGGCCCCGGCCGCTTTGACGACTAGGATGCCGGCGTCGAGATTGACGGTTATTTCGGTCCGCTTTCCAGCCGTTACCGTAAAGGGTTGCTGCACGGTCACTTTGCCGAGGCGCGCGCTCATCATGAAGTCGCCCGCAGGCATCTCCATAACCTTGCCAACGCCATAAACGCCGTTGATGGACTGGCGTGTGCCGTCCAGTGTCTCCTTGGCCGAAAGCGCCTCGAAGCGGATATCGCCCGTCTCAACTGCTTTTCCATCCTGCGCGTAAACGGCCTTTGCAATGACAACGCCGCTTGGAATGATCAGGTCGTGACGCAAGGTTTCACCAGCTTTCACGGAAAGGGTTTCCTCTGCACGCGCCGGGCCAATGCTGCCGATAAGCTTGACGGTCCCTGCCGGCACGAAAGCGTGGGTTTCTCCGTAAATGCTTTCCTTGAACGGTCCTTGGGTGACTTCTGTTCGCGCCTGCGCTTCAACGTCTCCGCCGGGACTGCGTCTTGGTATCACCGTCAATTCAGCGGCGTCGAAATTGGCTTTGGGTCTCGCCGTCGCGCCATCCTTAACTTCGAATGGGATTTCGCGAACGATGTTACCAAGAGCAGCAACGGCCACATACTTGCCGACAGGCAGTTTGGCCTCGAAGGTGGCGTCATAGGAGCCACCGGCATTGACATCGGAGCGTTGCCCGGATGCATCCGCTTTGTAAAAGTCCCATCGTACCGTCGCGCTGTCGCCAAGTGATGGACCACCATCGTAAAGCACCGCATCCGTGACAACGTTGAAAGCAGCTTTCGGTACCTGTGACCATGAGGGTGTAGCAAGAGCCATCAGGATGGCGAAGGATACGGCACCTGCCGCGAACGGGACCGTTTTTTCCATGATGCGCATCTGTAAATTTACCCCCGCGTTTCCGGTCTTTTTGCGACGCCAACGCGTCGGCACGAATGACCTGTTGTGCGCAACGTTTATACGTGCCCGCCGGTTCCATTCCGGATCGAGAACACGGACGCACTGACGGTCGCTTGCGTGTTTATTTCGAAATTTCCGTGACTTGTTCAGTCTTTGATAACCATCTTCGGTAACCATAAGCATCAGTAGAGAGTAAGCGTATGGAGCGAGTACCAATGGCAGCAGTTTTTCCGCTGGCCGATTTTCGGCGTGCCGGTTTTGATCGTGCGGGCGAGAGCGACGCCTGGAAAGACAGCATCATCAAGGGTGATTGCGTCGCTGCCTTGGATGCCCTTCCCAGCCAGTCGGTAGATGCGATTTTTGCTGATCCGCCCTACAATCTCCAGCTTGGTGGTGCGCTTCACCGCCCGGACCAGTCTCTGGTCGATGCGGTGGATGATGAGTGGGATCAGTTCGCGTCCTTCGAGGCATATGATGCGTTTACACGGGCATGGCTTCTGGCCTGCCGCCGTGTCCTGAAGCCGAACGGCACGATCTGGGTGATCGGCTCCTACCACAACATTTTCCGCGTCGGGGCGATGCTCCAGAATCTCGATTTCTGGCTCCTCAATGATATCGTCTGGCGCAAGACCAACCCCATGCCGAATTTCAAGGGGCGCCGGTTCCAGAACGCCCATGAAACGATGATCTGGGCGAGCCGCGATCCAAAAGCCAAGGGTTACACGTTCAACTACGAGGCGTTGAAAGCCTCGAACGACGACGTGCAGATGCGCTCTGACTGGTTGTTCCCGATTTGCAGCGGCCACGAACGGCTGAAGGGCGAAGACGGCAAGAAGGTTCATCCGACGCAGAAGCCGGAAGCTCTGCTTGCCCGCATCATCATGGCGTCCACCAAGCCTGGCGATGTCGTTCTCGATCCTTTCTTTGGCTCTGGCACGACCGGTGCCGTTGCAAAGCGCCTCGGTCGCCACTTTGTAGGCATCGAGCGCGAGCAGGATTACATCGATGCGGCGTCCGCGCGTATCGCGGCTGTCGAGCCGCTCGGCAAGGCCGAATTGACGGTTATGACGGGCAAGAAGGCAGAGCCGCGCGTCGCTTTCAACACGCTGGTGGAAAGCGGGCTTGTCCGCCCTGGCCAGGTTCTGACCGACGCCAAACGCCGCTATAGCGCCATTATTCGTGCGGATGGTACGATCGCATCCGGCGGCGCTGCCGGTTCCATTCACCGCCTTGGCGCGAAAGTGCAGGGCTTCGATGCATGCAATGGCTGGACATTCTGGCACTACGAGGATGGCGACGAGCTGAAGCCGATCGACGATCTGAGAGCGGTCATCCGCAGCCAACTGGCAAAGGCAGAATAATCTTGAGGCCGTAAGGCTGAAGGCGAACGATCCACCGCCCGCCTTGTCAGTGACACGTCTCCATCCGGTTTTAGTACCTTCAGTCCCGGATGGGGAACGACCAACGCCCAGCACTTCACGGTGCTGGGCGTTGGTGTTTTAAATTCGCTTTAATGTTGCAATTTTTTGACGATCATCAAGTTCGCTGTAAGGTTCACGCAAGTGTGACCCCATAGTTTCATGTCAGCGGGATGATTTAGCGGAGAAACAAGCCGCAGCGCTTCCCCGGAAATTGATTTGAAAATCCCGGCCGGTTTCGGCCAGGCTGACGCAGGCAGGAGACCGCCATTTCCGCCTGCGTCAGAAGTTTTCAGAGTGTCACGCCGTAGTGCGCAAGATCTTTTTTCAGCGTCGCCGCATCAGTAAAGCGAACCGCCTGCCAGCCGGCTTCTTTTGCCCCGTCAACATTGATTGCCGTATCGTCGATGAACAGGCTTGCGGCCGGATCAAGGTTGAAATTTTTCGCGTGCAGTTCGTAGATTGCCACATCCGGCTTGATCAGCCCGACGTCGCCTGAGACGGTCACGCCGCGTGTCTTCGTCAGAAATGGAAACATCTTCTGGGCTTCGCGGAAGGTGTCGGATGCAAAATTGGTCAGCATCGTCACATCGCGCCCCTGATCGATCAGGCCAAGCATGACGGCAACGGATTCGTCGTAGGAATGCGAGACCATCTCATGCCAGTATTTGCGAAATGCGCGAATGTGCTCTTCGCGATCAGGAAATTTTTCGACCAGCAGCGCTTCGGCATCCTCCCAGCGACGCCCACGATCCTGCTCCAGATTCCAGTCGTGCGTGCAGACGTTCTCGAAGAACCACTTGCGCTCGTCAGCATCCGGAATAAGACGGCTATAGGGAATTTGGGGATCGTAATGGATCAGCACCTTGCCGATGTCGAATACGATATGCTCGATCTTGGTCATAAAACTTTCCTGTTTTTCTCGAAGGCCATCGGGATAGCCTGCGAGATGGCTTTTTTCATTACGGTTGGCAGCGCCTGCGCATCAAGATTTGTGACGGGCTCCCACCATCCGTCATTGCGGCCGGTTTGCAGACCATCTGGCACCTGCGCGCGGAAAACCGAAAGCCTCAATTCGAAATGGGTGAAGACATGCACAATCGACCCCGTCGGTTGCCAGTCGGCGGCAAAAGGCGCGTAGCTTTCGTCCGTGCCACCGTCGACCCTGGCGGTCCAGGCTGTTGTCGGCACTTCGGTCATACCACCCAGCAGGCCGCTTTCCTCCCGGCGTCTCAGCAGAATTTCTCCTCTGCTGTTCACGGCAATGAAGGCGGCACCCAGCCGCACAGGCTTTTGCTTTTTGGCAGCCTTGACCGGAAAACGTTCCGGATCGTCGTTCGCCAGCGCCAGACAGTCGCTGTTGAAAGGACAGAGTGCGCAGGCAGGCCGCTTCGGCGTACAGATTGTTGCGCCGAGATCCATCATGGCCTGCGCGAAATCGCCGGGCCGGTCGCTCGGCGTTATCTCCGCCACCCGTGTTTTCATGGCAGGTTTCGACCCGGGAAGGGGAGCATCGATGGCAAATAGCCGCGAGATGACACGCTCGACATTGCCGTCCATCACCGCTGCCTGCCGATTAAAGGCGATGGCCGCGACTGCCGCCGCCGTGTAATCGCCGATGCCGGGAAGCTGCCGCAACCCGTCTTCGGTATCAGGAAAAATGCCGCCATGAGCGCTCGCGACTGTTTCGGCGCATTTTTTTAGATTGCGGGCACGCGCGTAATAACCAAGGCCCGCCCAGGCGGCCATGACATCCTCGGATGGTGCCGCGGCCAGATCACGAACGGTTGGCCACAAGCCAAGAAACTTGGCGAAATAGGGTTTGACCGCCTGCACCGTGGTCTGCTGCAGCATCACTTCCGAAAGCCATACATGATAGGGGTCGGCGCGTTTGCCCTTTTCGGCCATGGCAGGCGAGGTGCGCCAGGGTAACTCGCGATGGTGCCGGTCGTACCACCGAAGCAAAGCGATCGCATGGGACGTTGAGGCGGTTTTTTGAAGCATGGTTTGCCGTTTCACTTGGATTTGGCCTATACTTGGTTCATTCACCGAAGCCGATCAAGAAGATACAGGCTGCTTGCAGTCCGAAAACCCTGGTAAACCATGCGATATCCCCAGAAGGGCGTCATTCAGATAGCCGAAATCGCCAACGGAATCATGGACCCCGTCCTGTCCAAGCGTGCGGGAATCAATACCGCGCTGCTTGGTTCGTGGGATGAGATCGCCGGCGAGGACTTCGCCGACTGCACGCGGCCTGAAAAAATCACCTGGCCACGGCGCGATGAAGGACCGGATCGCGGTGGCTATCAGTCTGGCGTGCTGACTATCGCCTGCGAGGGCGCCCGGGCACTGTTTCTCACCCATGCGCAGGGTGAGTTGATCGCCCGCATCAACGGCTTCTTCGGATTTCCGGCCATCCGCCAGATCAGGATCGTGCAGAAACCCGTTTCCCAGACGATGTCTCGCAAGAGAAAACCGCAGCCCCTGCGTGGCGATGCGGCGAGACGTCTCGAAGATATGATGGACGGCATCGAGAGCGAGGCGCTGCGCAAGGCCGTCACCAGGCTGGGAACAGCAGTCCTCCAGCGCAAGCCTGTCCGCAAGGGGGCATTTTGAAGCAGCAGCTGATCTGTCGCAGGTCTGTCCTTGACTGGTCACAATTCTTTGACAAGAAGAATGTCAAAGGCCGCTTGTGATGAACAGATGGCCGCTATATCGGATTCGCAGACAATAGAGTCTAATAAAACAGGGTGCTTTCATGCATTTTTCCGAATTGACCGTTTCCCGCCGCAGCCTGCTTGGCGGTGTTGCATTCGCATCCGTCGCTGTGTCGTTGCCCGGCATCGTGCAGGCGCAGGAACTGCCGGAATCCACCGGCGATGTGGACATGGCAGAAGTCCTGAAGCCGGGTCCGTTGCCAGAGGCAGCGCTGGGTGATGCGAACGCGCCGGTCAAGATCGTCGAATACATGTCGATGACCTGCCCGCACTGCGCGCATTTCCACAACACGACCTTCGAAGAGATCAAGAAGAAGTATATCGATACCGGCAAGGTCTACTTCGTCATTCGCGAATTCCCGTTCGATCCGCGTGCTGCCGCCGCCTTCATGCTGGCGCGTTGCGCACCGCAGGGTCAGTACTTCCCGTTCGTTTCCATGCTCTTCAAGCAGCAGCAGACCTGGGCCGTTGCTCAGGATGCACGCGCCGCACTGCTGCAAATGTCGAAAATGGCCGGTTTTTCACAGGAGTCCTTCGAGGCCTGCTTGACGAACCAGAAGCTTCTGGATGATGTGAACGCAACGATGCAACGCGGTGCGACGGAGTTTGGCGTCAATTCCACGCCGACGTTCATCATCAACGGCAAGAAATACGCGGGAGACATGTCGGTTGAAACCATGTCGGCTGTCATCGACAAGGCTATCTGATCCGCTTTTTTTGATGAAAACGGGCGGCGGATATTTCCGTGCGCCCGTTTTTTATTGCCCTTTTCTTCTTGAAGGCGCGTTGGCATGAAGTTCAACAAGCTTCGCCTCCTCGGCTTCAAATCCTTTGTCGAACCTTCCGAATTCATTATCGAGCCGGGGTTGACGGGTGTCGTCGGCCCAAACGGTTGCGGCAAATCCAACCTCGTCGAAGCCCTCCGTTGGGTTATGGGCGAAAATTCCTACAAGAACATGCGCGCATCCGGCATGGATGACGTCATTTTCTCGGGGTCCGGCAATCGCCCGGCCAGAAATACTGCTGAAGTCGGCCTTTTTCTCGACAATTCGGATCGCACTGCGCCAGCTGCTTTCAACGATGCCGACGAAATTCAGGTCACGCGCCGCATCGAGCGCGAAAACGGCTCAGTTTATCGCATCAATGGCAAGGAGGCCCGTGCCAAGGATGTGCAGCTTCTCTTTGCGGATGCGTCAACCGGCGCGCGCTCGCCCTCCATGGTGGGGCAGGGCCGCATTGGCGAGCTCATCAATGCCAAGCCACAGGCGCGGCGACAGCTTCTGGAAGAGGCGGCCGGTATTTCCGGTCTGCATTCGCGCCGCCACGAGGCGGAACTACGCCTGCGTGCTGCCGAGACCAATCTCGAAAGGCTTGAAGATGTCACTGCTCAGCTAGAAAGCCAGATCGAAAGCCTGAAGCGTCAGGCGCGTCAGGCCAATCGCTTCAAGATGCTGTCTGCCGATATTCGCGCCCGTGAGGCGACGCTGCTTCATATCCGCTGGGTCGAGGCGAAGCAGCTGGAGGGCGAGTCCGAAAGCGCACTCAATCAGGCAACCGTCATTGTCGCCGAGAAGGCGCAGGCGCAGATGGAAGCAGCAAAGCAGCAGGGTATTGCCAGCCTGAAATTGCCTGAATTGCGCGAGAAAGAGGCGAAGATCGCTGCCACGCTTCAGCGTTTGCAGATTTCACGCAGCCAGCTCGACGACGAGGCGAACCGTCTGCTTCGCCGCCGAGATGAACTGGCGCGGCGTTTGGCCCAGCTTGGCGAGGATATTGTTCGTGAGGAGCGGCTGGTTTCCGATAATGCGCTGATCCTGTCCCGTCTGGATGAGGAAGAAGCGGAGCTTCTGGAAATCCTGTCCGATTCCGGCCGTTACGCTGAAGAAACGAAGGAAGCCTTTGAGACAGCGGCGGCAAAGCTCATTGAAAGCGAAGCTGTTTTTGCGGCCTTGACCGCCGAACGTGCGGCCGCATCGGCATCTCGACAGCAGCTTGAACGTGCGATCCGCGATCTCGCCGATCGTCGTCTCAGGCTTGAGAAACAATCGCAGGATGCGTCGGCTGAAATCGATACCATCGATGAAAAGCTCTCGGTTCTGCCTGATCCGGCTGAACGGCGCGAAGCTGTCGAGGCAGCTGAAATGGCAGTCGAGGATGCTGCGATCGTTGTAGAGGAAGCTGAAGCGTTGGTTGCGCAGGCACGCTCAACCGAAGCGCTCGCTCGTGGTCCGTTGGAAGCTGCGCGAAACAGGCTGAATGGGCTGGAAACCGAGGCGAGGACCATCGCCAAAATTCTCGCTAGCGGCGCTGCCACAGGTGCTTTTACGCCGGTCGCAGAAGAGCTGACGGTGGAGCGCGGTTTCGAGGCAGCGCTTGGCGCAGCCTTGGGAGATGATCTGGAGAGTTCGCTCGATCGGTCCGCGCCGGCCTATTGGCAGGTGAACGGCGTTGGCACGGAAGATCCGGCATTGCCGCAGGGGGTGAAGCCGCTTCTCGATTATGCCAGCGCGCCATCGGCGCTTGCGCGGGCGCTTGCCCAGATCGGTGTCGTCTCTGATATCGCGCACGCGCAGTCATTGATGCCCTCGCTCAAGGCGGGCCAGCGGCTTGTCACCCGCGAAGGCGCGCTTTTCCGTTGGGACGGCCACGTCACCAGTGCCGACGCACCGGGCGCTGCCGCGCTGCGCCTGTCGCAGAAAAATCGCCTTGCCGAAATCGAAGCTGAGCTGGATGAAGCTCGTGATGTTTTGGCTGAGGCCGAGGAGCAATTGGCGGCCGCCAGCGAGGAAATCCGCATCTCCGAGCTCAGGCTTTCCGAAGCGCGCGACCGAAATCGCCTTGCCGCCCGGCAGCTTTCCGAAGCGCGCGACGCGCTTTCTGCGGCAGAGCGTGCCTCCGGTGATCTCCTGCGCCGTCGCGATATCGTCTCCGAGGCGCTGAACCAGATTGCTGCTCAGGTCGAAGAGGTTGTTTTTCAGGAGGAAAATGCCCGCATCGAGATGGACGATGCACCTGATCTTTCGTCGCTTGATCTTCGGTTGCGCGAAAGCCAGCTTGATGTCGCGACCGACCGCAGCCTAGTGGCCGAAGCGCGTGCCAGGCACGAAGGCTTGAACCGCGAGGCGGAGAGCCGCCAGCATCGTCTTCAGGCGATCGCGCAGGAACGCTCGACGTGGCAGGCGCGGGTTGCCAGTGCGGCGGATCACATTTCAACGTTGCGCGAGCGCGAGGAAGAAGCCCGGGAAGAAATCGCCGAACTTGATATCGCGCCGGAAGAGTTCGATGAGAAGCGACGAACACTTCTCAACGAGTTGCAGAAGGCCGAGGAGGGGCGCCGCGCTGCTGCGGATCGGTTGGTGGAAGCCGAAAACCTGCAACGGGATGCCGACAGAATTGCCGCCACCGCTTTGTCTGAATTGGCGGAAGCGCGCGAAAAGCGTGGCCGTGCAGAAGAGCGGCTGGTTTCAGCACGGGAGAAACGCCAGGAAACCGAACACCGTATTCGGGAGGCTTTGAACTCCGAACCGCATATGGCGCTGCGATTGACCGGTCTTGCACCGGACGCTCCGTTGCCGGACGTTCGTGAGGTTGAACGCGATCTCGACCGATTAAAGATCGAACGCGAAAGGCTTGGGGCGGTCAACCTGCGTGCTGAAGAGGAACAGGCGGAGCTGTCGCAGAAGCTTGCGACGCTTATCAAGGAACGCGACGACATCATTGATGCGGTGCGCAAGCTGCGTGCGGGCATTCAGAACCTTAACCGCGAGGGGCGTGAACGCCTGATTGCCGCCTTTGATGTGGTCAACACCCAGTTTCAGCGGCTTTTCACCCACCTGTTCGGCGGCGGTACGGCAGAACTGCAACTGATCGAATCCGATGATCCGCTGGAAGCCGGACTGGAAATTCTTGCCCGCCCGCCAGGCAAGAAGCCGCAAACCATGACGCTTTTGTCGGGTGGCGAGCAGGCGCTGACAGCCATGGCGTTGATCTTCGCTGTCTTCCTGACCAACCCCGCACCGATCTGCGTGCTGGACGAGGTGGATGCGCCGCTGGATGATCACAATGTCGAGCGATATTGCAATCTGATGGACGAGATGGTGGCGTCGACGGAAACACGTTTCGTCATCATTACCCACAATCCGATCACCATGGCGCGCATGAACCGCCTGTTCGGCGTTACCATGGCAGAGCAGGGTGTTTCGCAGCTCGTATCCGTGGATTTGCAGACCGCCGAGCAATTGCGCGAAGCCGTTTAAGTTTTCCCGCAGTCTCGTCGAAGCATTGAAGCTGTGGCTACGTTGTTTGACGTAACCGTATCACCCATTCGGGTGAGCGACATGGGCTGTCGTTTTGATATCTTGCAATGAAGGCATGGGTCTCCCAACCGCCCGCTTGCCGACCCCCCATCCGGGTTCCTGTACCGGATGGTATGCCTTGCGAGGCCAGCGCTGTGGTCTCGCAAGGCTTTCTTTTGCGTGAAGATCAGGCCGGCATCAGCCGCAGCCGCGTTCCCCAGGGATCTATCGCCTCAACAGCGCCACTCTCCATCTCAACCAGAACATAACCCGCTTTGCGGAGCCGCTCCTTCTGCGCCTCCAGATCGGCAGCGTTACGCACGCTCAAGGAAAACCAGTCGAGGCCCGTTTCCGCAGTATTGCGTTCTTTCGCGCCTTTGCTGTTCCAGATGTTGACGGCGAGGTGATGATGATAGCGTCCCGACGACAGGAAAGATGCGTCACTGCGCTCTGCGCGCGTCGATTGCAAGCCCACGGCTTCTTCATAAAATGCCCGCGCCGCTGCGATCTCTCCGACTTTCAGATGAATATGGCCGATCCTCAAGGCCTCCGGCGCAATCTCATAGTCGTCTTTCCTGATATTGGTCAGAGACACGAGGTCGTCGATATCAAGCTGTTCGGTGCCCATCTTCACCACTTCGTCGGTCCAGATCCATTGCTCGCGCGGCCTGTCGCTATAGACCTCGATGCCGTTTCCTTCGGGATCGTTCAGATAGATCGCTTCACTGACATTATGGTCCGCAAATCCGGTGAGTGGGACCTGCGTGGTGGCAGCATGCACAAGCCAGCGGGCGAGATCTTTTCGGGTCGGCATCAGATACGCGATATGGAAGAGACCAGCCGAGGTCGGGCTTTCAAAATCAGCCGCCGGTTTATGCACCAGATGCAGCAGGGGCGTGCCGTTGACACCGAGCGTCAGTCCGCGGGCGGTCTGCTCTATTTCCCTGAGGCCGAGTACAGAATGGTAAAAGGCCTGCATTGCATCGATATCGCGGACCTTTAATGCCGCCTCGCCGACATGCATTGGAGTGGTCAGGGCGAAGGGAAGGGCATTTGTCGCAGGCGGAGGAACAGCTCCCCCTTCAGCGTGCACGGCATTGGCCAGAGCCGATGCGGCGCAGGAAATTCCGGCGAGTTTCAACGTATGGCGTCTTGTCAGCAGCATGGAAAATCTCTTTTTGGTAATGGAATCTGCTTAGGGAACACTCCGTTTCTGCGCACTACACGAGTGCGTTACAGCTTTGGCTCGATAAATCACCATCATCTGCAAAGAACGTGATTGACCGATTCTCCAAGCCTGATCGTCCTGATAAATCCGTTTTGCGGCAATTCTTGAACCGACTTTGCCGCAATTATGCTGCACTGCGATGTAAACTTGGAATCGCAACGTTTCCAATGCGCTGCCAATGCTGTACATGATAGAAAAATGACAACGCTTCTGGGTGGAGAGCGTGCAATGAAAAAGTGGGTTTACACCTTCGGCAACGGTGCTGCCGAGGGCGGAGCAGGTGACACTGCGATACTGGGCGGCAAGGGGGCGAACCTTGCCGAAATGGCAAGTCTCGGCCTGCCTGTCCCTCCTGGCCTCACAATCATTGCTGATGCCTGTGCGCTCTATCATAAAAACGGTCGCGATCTTCCCGAAGAGCTGAAACTGCAGGTGATGTCAGGCCTTAGCGGCATGGAAGTCTCCACCGGAAAAAAGTTCGGTGGCAGCGCGCACCCTTTGCTGCTCTCCGTTCGTTCAGGCGCACGCGCTTCGATGCCCGGCATGATGGATACGGTTTTGAACCTCGGCCTGAACGACCAGACGGTGCAGGCGCTTGGTCATGACGCGGGCGACGCACGTTTCGCATGGGACAGCTACCGTCGCTTCATCCAGATGTATGCCGATGTCGTCATGGGCCTCGATCATGAAATGTTCGAGGAAATTCTGGAAGACGAAAAAAGCCGCCTCGGCCACGAATATGATACCGACCTCGGCGCCGTTGAATGGCAGCATGTCGTCTCGCTCTACAAGAAGCTGATCGAGGATGAGCTGGGCGAGGAGTTCCCGCAGGACTGTCATGTTCAGCTTTGGGGTGCGATCGGTGCGGTGTTCGCTAGCTGGACGAACCATCGCGCTGTCACTTACCGCCATTTGCACAATATTCCGGGCGACTGGGGAACCGCGGTCAACGTTCAGGCCATGGTATTCGGCAATCTCGGTTCATCCTCGGCAACCGGGGTTGCTTTCACCCGCAATCCGTCCACGGGTGAAGCTGAGCTCTATGGCGAGTTTCTCGTCAATGCACAGGGAGAAGACGTCGTTGCGGGTATCCGCACACCGCAATCCATCACGGAGGCCGCCCGGATCGTTTCTGGTTCCGACAAGCCTTCAATGGAAAAGCTGATGCCGGAGGCTTTCGCCGAGTTCACGGCGATCTGCAAGCGGCTTGAGACCCACTATCAAGACATGCAGGATCTGGAGTTCACCATCGAGCGTGGCACGCTCTGGATGCTCCAGACCCGCAACGGCAAACGCACCACGCGTGCCGCCATGAAGATCGCCGTCGATATGGTCGAGGAAGGGCTGATCTCGGAGGACGAAGCCGTCTGCCGCATCGAGCCATCATCGCTCGACCAGCTTCTCCACCCGACGATTGATCCGGATATCTCCCGGCCCATTATCGGCTCCGGTCTGCCGGCTTCACCCGGTGCTGCAACGGGTGAGATTGTCTTTACGGCAGAAGAGGCCGTTGCCGCAGAAGCGGAAGGTCGGCGCGTCATTCTGGTGCGCATCGAAACCAGCCCCGAAGACATTCACGGTATGCACGCCGCTGAAGGCATTTTGACCACGCGTGGTGGAATGACCAGCCACGCCGCCGTTGTGGCGCGTGGCATGGGCATCCCCTGTGTCACCGGTGCAGGCTCGATGCGCGTCGATATGCGCAACAGAGTTCTGATCGGCGTTGGCTGCATGCTGAAGCGTGGCGATATCATTACCATCGATGGCTCGTCCGGCCGCGTGCTGAAAGGCGAGGTGCCGATGACACAGCCCGAGCTTTCGGGTGACTTCGGCAAGTTGATGGTGTGGGCCGACCGCGCTCGCCGTATGACGGTGCGCACCAATGCCGATACGCCGGCCGATGCCCGTGCGGCACGCGCCTTCGGTGCGGAAGGCATTGGTCTTTGCCGAACGGAGCACATGTTCTTCGAGGGCGACCGCATTCATGTAATGCGTGAGATGATCCTGGCGGAAAGCGAAAAGGGCAGGCGCGCTGCACTCGATGAGCTTTTGCCGATGCAGCGATCGGATTTCACCGAACTGTTTACGATCATGCACGGTCTGCCGGTCACGATCCGTCTGCTCGATCCACCACTGCACGAGTTTTTGCCCAAGACGGATGGTGAGATCGTAGAAGTCGCGGCTGCGATGGGAATGCCGCAGACGGTCTTCCGTCAGCGTCTGGACGCGCTGCATGAGTTCAACCCGATGCTGGGTCATCGCGGTTGCCGTCTTGCCATTTCCTATCCGGAAATCGCCGAAATGCAGGCCCGTGCGATTTTCGAAGCGGCCGTAGAGGCCGCTCGGATCACGGGTGCACCGGTTGTGCCTGAGATCATGGTTCCACTGGTCGGCCTGCGATCGGAACTCGATTACGTGCGCGGCGTCATCGACCGTGTCGCGGCTGCCGTCGCGGAAGAGACCGGCATGACCATCGAATATCTCTCCGGCACGATGATCGAGCTGCCGCGTGCAGCGCTGCGCGCGCACGTTATCGCGGAGGCGGCGGAGTTCTTCTCCTTCGGCACGAACGACTTGACGCAAACGACCTTCGGCATCTCCCGCGATGATGCGGCGCGGTTCATCGATACCTATCAGCGCAAGGGTATCATCGAGCGTGATCCGTTTATCTCGCTTGATTTCGACGGGGTTGGAGAGTTGATCCGTATTGCCGCAGAACGCGGGCGTCAGACGCGCCCGGATCTGAAACTCGGCATTTGCGGTGAACATGGTGGTGATCCGGCATCGATCCACTTCTGTGAAGATGCCGGCTTGGACTATGTGTCCTGTTCACCGTTCCGCGTGCCGATCGCACGCCTTGCAGCGGCGCAGGCCGCACTGATTGAGAAGACTGGAGACGGCGATACGACGAGCAACGTCGCCGTCATTCCCGTCAGGGCCTCGGTTGGACGATAACGCGACGTTCGACAACGACAGGTCGATAGAACATGTCGCGGTCAACGCGGGCCTGCCAGGCGCGATTGTCCGCACGACGATCGAGCTCGAGATCGAGCAGGCATCCTGCCATCGGGTCGGTACCGGGGCGGAAACCGTAACCACGGCACGTGGCCTCGTCGCGTGCACGGCGTTCTTCCGGCGTTAAAGTCTGGCACGCGGTCAACGTCAGCATGGCGGCCAGCGAACCGAGGACGATGGAAACGCGCATTTTTTATCTCCCTACACCTGTATCGAACGCGGCACTTGTTCTTCGCGTTTGATACGCCTGTTTCCTATTCGGGAAAAGCGGTTTAAGCCGGTAAAGTTGCATCCTCCGCGCCGCTGCGTCAGGTTTGATCAAAGCGCGCCATTTCGGAGCGCATCCAGCTTGAATCTCCCCAGGTGGAAAGCCAGATCATCAAATCGGTAAGCGCGCTTATAACGGGCAAAAGCACCGCGTGACTTAGACCCTGCTTCATCTGGTTTTTCTCCGCTTCCTTCAGATGCGCGAGTTCTTGCATTTGTATGGAAGCAATCAGCCCATGCAGTTCAGGATCGATTGTTTGCAGGAATGTCAGTTGGTCTTGCAGGTGGCGGTGAACAGTGCTCTCGACGGCTTCCGTGCAGATCCAGACCATGTTGCGGCCGCCAAGCGCTGTCAAAAAACCAAGCACATAACCACCAAGGCTCCAGAGCGCCATGATGCGGCAAGGTTTTGCCTTTCTCGAAGGCATTGCATCCCGGAACAGGCGGCAATGATCTATCTCATCGTTTCGCATCTCTTGAAGTGCAGGGACGATATCCGGAAACAGGCGACGTGCCATCCAGATCTGCGCACCATAAATGCGAATGGCGCCGAATTCGCCAGCATGATTGACCTTCAGGATGCGCCGAACCGTAAGAGCAAGATCGCGTTTGTCGTCATTGCTCGACATGTCGGATGTCCCTCGGTGAGTTGCTTCAGCCACATCTCATGGACGAAAGACGTTTCGATTTCAATTACAGCGTTTGCCCATTCAACGAAAGCGCCGCTCCGATGGTCATCGTGAGCGGCGCGGGCCTTTGCAGAAGCTGGTAGCAGCGGTTACGCCGTCGCAACCTCACGGTCGTCGAGTGTGTCGATATCCTTGGCGTTGTTGTAGACGGCCTCGTTCAGAATGCCCTCGCGCTTGGCAACGATGGTGGGCACGAGCGCCTGACCGGCGACGTTGACTGCCGTGCGACCCATGTCGAGGATAGGATCGATAGCAAGCAGCAGGCCGACACCTTCGAGAGGCAGGCCAAGTGTCGATAGCGTCAACGTCAGCATGACGACCGCGCCTGTGAGGCCGGCTGTTGCGGCGGAGCCGAGGACGGACACAAAGACGATCAGAACGTATTCCTGAATGCCGAGCGGCACCTGGAAGAACTGCGCGATGAAGATCGCCGAAATTGCCGGATAGATTGCGGCGCAACCGTCCATCTTGGTTGTCGCACCGAGCGGAACGGAAAAGGCGGCATACTCGCGCGGCACACCAAGGCTCTTTTCAGTGACGGTTTCCGTGACGGGCAGGGTGCCTATGGAGGAACGCGAAACGAATGCGAGCTGAATGGCAGGCCATGCGCCCGCAAAGAAACGCGATGGTTTCAGGCCATGAGCAAGCAGCAGCGCGGGATAGACCACGAAGAGCACAAGCGCCAGTCCGATATAGACCGCAGCCGCGTACCAGCCGAGTTGCGAAAGCGTCGTCCAGCCATACTGGTCGACAGCGCGACCCAGAAGGCCGATCGTGCCGATGGGCGTGAGGCGAATGACCCACCACAAAATCTTGCGCACGATGGCGAGAAGAGACTGATTGAAGGCCAGGAACGGCTCGGCTGCCTTGCCCGCTTTCAGTGCGGCTACGCCAAAAGCAATCGATACCACGAGCAGTTGCAACACGTTGAAATTCAGCGATGTGCTGGCCGAACCGTTGTTGAGTTTGGTCGAGGCTTCAAGACCGAAGATATTGGCCGGAACGAGGCCCTTGAGGAAATCGAGCCAGGAGCCCGTGGACGACGGTGCTGCGGCTGCGGTATTTGCGATCGCGGTGTTGACCCCAGGCTGGATGATGAGACCAAGTGCTATGCCGATCACCACCGAAATAAGCGCCGTAATCGCGAACCACAGCAATGTTTGCCAGACGAGCTTGGCGGCATTGCTCAGGTTTTTCAGATTGGCAATCGAGGCGACGATGGCCGTGAAGATCAGCGGCGGAACGAGTGCGCGCAACAACTGCACAAAGATGCTGCCAATTGTCTGAAGCGTGACGGAAAGCCAGTTCTGACTGCCTGCGGCATCGGGGCCAATGTTGCGCGCAACGAGGCCAAGCAGCAGGCCGACGACCATGGCGGTCAGAACCTGAAAGCCGAAATTACGATAAAAGGGTTTTGCCCCCGAGGGGCGAGGGGACGTCGTTGCCTGTGACATGATGTGTCTCATTTTTAAGCAGGAAATCGAGAATGTTGCACTTTTAGCATGCATTCCCGGATAGGCGCTGCAGAATATGCGAAATTTCTCAGCATTTAAGAGATGGACTTGCGTAATTCGCGTATTGATGGTGTTTCATTCCGGAAAATTTGGCGTTTTAGAAATGAAGTTCCAGTTCTGCCGATCTCGATCTTGGAAGCGGTCCGGTCGGTCCGCTCCTTTATTTTCCTCGCCGCAAATCCGGTTTATGACACCATATACCGGTGATTCTTTCGCCAGACCTCGGGTGCAACGCGTATAGGCCCATGCAATCTAACGGATATCCGCTTTCATGACTGTGCGTTTCGTCCGGCCCGTGTCTTTCGCGGCCTACCTTTCCCGTTATCTCGGCTTTGCCGGTCTGGTGTTGTTTCTCATCGCCGCCGGGCTTCACCGTTTCGGGCCATTGACCACCCCGGACTTCGTCGGTCTGGTGTTGATTGCCGCCGCCATAGCCGTGCTGGCAATGCTTCTGGCTTTGATCGGGCTGGAGCGTCTTTGGACGAAAGGATCGAAAGGCGGTCTCTGGGCACTGGCGGCTCTGATCTTTTCGAGCCTGCCATTGGGTGTTGTCGGCTATGGTGCTTTCCTCTATTGGCAACAGCCGAAGATTTATGATGTTTCCACTGATCTGACGGACGTGCCGGATTGGCTGGTGCCGCCTGTGGCCAATCAGCAATGGCTTGTTCGCCCTGCCATCATTGGTGCTGAAGATCGTGCAGCACAGGCCACCGCTTATGCAAGCCTTGCCGGCCGCCGTTATGAGGGTGCAATCGACCGCATTTATGCTGCCGCACGAAAAACCGCGGCTGCACGCAAAATTCGTATCGCACACACTAAAGGTGTCATTGGAGCCACCACGGAGCCTTCCATTGGTGTGCCGGAGCAGGACAGGACGCCGCCTTCTGAGGAAACGCCGCTGGATGATCTGCCGTTGAATGTGCCCGTTCCGATGGCGCGCCCGGCCGATGCACCGCCGCCGACCTTCTTCAGTGGTAGCGGGGTTGTTTTCATGCAGGGTGAGATGCGCACTCTCGTCTGGGGATTGCGCTTCGATGTGTTGATCCGGTTGAAGGAAGAGGCAGAGACAACGGTTGTCGATGTCCGCGTTGCTTCGCGTTACGGGCCCCACGATCTTGGCATGGGCGCTGATATCGCTGAGACGTTCCTCGATGCGCTGGATGCAGAAATGCAGGGCCTCAACGACAGTTGAGACGGGCCTTCAGGCCGGAATATATTCGCCGAGAAGCGAGGGCGGGCCATCCGTCTGCACCAGACCTTTTTCAATCAGGTCCTCGATATGAGCCAGAACGGAGAGCGCTGCTGCGCCATGCAGGCGCTTGTCTGTGCTGGCGTAGATGACTTTGACCATGTCGGCAATCAGCCGGTCGCCTTCCTTGATGCGCTTGAGAACGGCTTTTTCCCGCATCCGCCGGTGCGCACGCAGTCCACGCATGAATGCGGAAGGATCACGCAAGGGGCCGCCATGTCCCGGAAGAAAAAGGCGGTCATCACGCTGAAGAAGGCGATCGAGTGATTTCATGTAGTCGCTCATCGCTCCATCTGGAGGAGCGACGATGGTGGTGGCCCACGCCATGACATGGTCGGCAGAAAAGACAATGCCGGTGCCGTCAAGTGCAAAGGCGGCATGATTGGCCGTATGACCCGGCGTGTGCAGGGCGGTAAGCTGCCAGCCGTCGCCGGAAAGGCTCTCACCATCACCAAGTGCAATATCCGGTACGAAGTCCGTATCGGAGCTTTCTGCGAAAGGATTGGTTTCGCCAACATGCAGCGGTCTTGCGGCGCGGTGCGGTCCCTCGGCCACGGTCAGTGCGCCGGTTGCCGCTTTCAGGCGATTTGCCAGGGGCGAATGGTCGCGATGCGTGTGGCTGACGAAGATATGCGTTACCTCGCGGCCTTTCAGCGCGGCCATCAGGGCTTGGAAATGTGCCTCATCTTCGGGGCCGGGATCGATCACTGCAACAGAGCGGTCACCGACGATATAGCTGTTCGTGCCGTGAAAGGTGAAGGCGGAAGGATTGTTGACGGTCATCCGCTGGATGCCGGTGGTAACGGGTACCGGTTCGCCGTAGGCGGGCTGGAAATCGAGATCGAATGCCGGGTCCGCCATCAAGACCTCCTGAAGTAATGCCATGCCAACCAAAGCCACGGTCGACGCCGCGCAATCTTCAAGCCCTAACATGCCCTCTCGGGTGCGGCACTCAAAAAGCTTGGGTTTTGTGAAAAAATAACGAGAAAGGTGATTGCCGCTGCGGCCCGGCTTTGCTAATCAGGCGCGGATCGGACAGCGGTGTTTCGCCTTGCTGTCCTGTTGGGGCGTCGCCAAGCGGTAAGGCACCGGTTTTTGGTACCGGCATTCCCAGGTTCGAATCCTGGCGCCCCAGCCATTCAAGATACCCTCCCGAAATTCTTTTGCTGCGATATGAAGAAGCAGATTGCAGGATTTTGCGCCTGCATATTTGCGTTGTGCCAATTCCCAAAGGCCACTGAATTTAACACGTCTTGCAAGAACATAAAGTTTTGGCATGATTGACGTGTTGTTGGTGGGAGATTCTCATGGAACAGATCTTGATAAATCTGATCGCCGGCGCTGTCGGTGGGAATGCTATCGGAAAAACATCATCAAACTTTGATATCGGCACCATAGGCAACACGATTGCCGGAGCCTTGGGGGGAGGTCTTTTAGGTCAACTGGTAACGCTTTTGATACCCGCGATTTCCGCGGCGGCTCAGGCGGGCAATCTGTCCGTGGGAGGCGTGGTGACGCAATTGGTTGCCGGTGGCGCGGGTGGCGCCATACTGACGGCGATTATCGGTGCAATTAAAAACCGCAGTGCTTGAGGAGGCCTGAATGGCTCATAAATTCGAAATTTATAAAGACAAGGCTGGCGAATTCCGTGTTCGCTTCAAATACAACAATGAAGTCATCTTCGCGACGGAAGGTTATGCTTCCAAGGCAAGCGCGCAAAACGCCATCGCCTCAATCAAGAAGAATGGCCCGGACGCACCGACCGAAGATAACAGCTAAGCCGAATGAACGGCTTGCTCTTTGGTGCGAGCTTTTCAGAAGAAGTAACCGCATCCACTGGTCACCGCGCTTCATCGGTGATGTGAGTTCTGCGGGGTACCTGCGGCGATTGCGTTTTGAGCACTCGCCGCAGACTTTGTCAGTGTTTTGAAGCCCGATTTACAGGGCGATATCGGGAACCTTTTTCGCAGGCTCGCCAGCCGGTGCCGTTGTGCCGGAGTTCAGCGCGTCGCGATTGATCTGCGGCGGCGTCGGCAGTTGCAGCTGTTCGGCGGTGTAGGCCCATTCCTGCTGCACCATGTCGGCGGAATCGTTCAGCTTTGTACCGTAGCTTGGAACGATCTGGCGGATTTTGGCCTGCCATTCCGGCGTTGCTACCTTGTCCTTGAAGACCTTTTCCAGAACGTTGAGCATGATCGGGGCTGCCGTAGACGCGCCTGGCGATGCGCCGAGGAGACCGGCAATGCTGCCATCCTGCGAGGCGACGATTTCCGTGCCGAGCTTGAGAACGCCACCCTTGTCGGCATCGCGCTTGATGATCTGGACGCGCTGGCCTGCCTGCCACAGACGCCAGTCGTTCTGCTTGGCATTCGGGAAATATTCCTGCAATGCAGCGAAGCGATCGTCGTCCGACATCATCAACTGACCCGCGAGATATTCTACCAGCGGGTATTCATCGACGCCGACGCGCACCATCGGCCAAGCGTTGCTGGTCGTTACAGAGGAAACCAGGTCGAAATAGGAACCGTTCTTGAGGAACTTCGTCGAGAAGGTTGCGAAAGGTCCAAACAGGATGACGCGCTTGCCACCGATAACGCGTGTATCGAGGTGCGGAACGGACATGGGCGGAGAGCCGACCGATGCCTTGCCATAAGCCTTTGCCAGATGCTGCATCGTCACGTCGGGATTTTCGTTGACGAGGAAGGAGCCGCCGACCGGGAAGCCCGCATAGTCGTCGCCTTCCGGAATGCCGGACATCTGCAGGAGATGTAGCGCGCCGCCGCCAGCACCGATAAAGACGAACTTGGCGTCCACGGTTTCTTCGCTGGAATCGTTCACGTTGGCGTAGGTCACACGCCAGCTTCCATCGGGATTGCGCTGGATGTCGGAAACCTCACTGTTGACCTTGAGGTCAAAGTTCGGCTGGCTTTGCAGATGCGCGGCGAACTGGCGGGTAATCTCGCCGAATTCCATGTCGGTGCCGAGCGGCGACCAGGTTGCGCCGATCTTCTGGGAAGGATCGCGGCCTTCCATCATCAGCGGCACCCACTTCTTGATCTGATCCGGATCGGTAGAGAATTCCATTCCGGCAAACAGGGGGCTGGCCTTCAGCGCCTCATAGCGCTTTTCAAGATAGGCGATATTCTCGTCGCCCCAGACGAAGCTCATATGCGGCGTGTGGTTGATGAACGAGCGAGGGTTCTTCAGAACGCCGTTCTTCACCTGCCATGCCCAGAACTGACGGGAAATCTGGAATGCTTCGTTGATTGCAATCGCCTGGGTGATCTTGACGTTGCCGTTGGCATCTTCGGGCGTGTAATTCAGTTCGGCGAGCGCGGAGTGGCCCGTGCCAGCATTGTTCCAGCCATTCGAGCTTTCGAGTGCGACGCTGTCCATCCGCTCGATCATCTTAATCGACCAGTTCGGCTCGAGTTCGCGCAGCCAAACACCGAGGGTCGTGCTCATGATGCCGCCGCCAATCAGCAGCACGTCGACCTTCTGCGTCGGGCTATTTGCCGATACCGGCGAAGATGGCAATGCGGCTGCGGCAAGTCCTGCCAGCGCGGTGCCGAGAACCTGTCTACGGTTCATGGGAAGCGAATTGTTGGAAAAATCGGTGGTCTGAAATTTGTCTTGATCGATGGGAGTCACGGCCATACCTGGTTCTTGTTGTTTGTCAAAACACTCCTCCCAGCGGCCCCGTTATAGCAATCAACCGGTGGGCACAACCCGGCGATCGGCTGCTTCTGTCAAGCGAATTACCTCTAAATTCATGGGGGCATATGGTCGCGCCCCTGCTTTTCAGGCGTCTTTTTTGACGCATATTTGCCATCTTCGGGACGATGCGGCGTCATTCAAACGGTTGAAACGTCAAAACCAGCAGAACGGGTGCAAAGGTTAGGAAACGCTGCCGTCAAGCGTGTCGTGCATGGGTGATATGCGCTCAGAGACACGAAAAAAGCTCAAAAAATAACAAGGCCCGCCTGTTTTCTGGGCGGGCCTCTCTGTTTTTAGACGATTTCAGGCTCAGTCTGCGGCGAGAAACTCTGCGCAATAGCTGGGGCCGTTGACGCCGGGGCGATCAGAGACGGTACGAACGGAGGTGATCCGGTAATCGCTCGAAACGGTCAACTGCACGGTGCAGGAAAGATAGGCGGTGCGGGCAGGAGAAATCTGGCGGCCACGCTTGCCGTCCTTACCTTCCTCGAACTTCGCGGGAACGGTTGCCTTCTTGTAACCGCCACGCCAGTTGTAGATGGTCGAGCTACCGGATTCAGTGTCGCTCTGCGGAGGGCCAAACTTTGCGAAGAAAATGCCGGCCGACTGACCGACCCAACGGGCTTCAACGGGGCTCTTCTGGATGAATGAGGGAGCGGAGCCTGTCGAGGTGGTGCAGGCGGAAAGCGCAATTGCCAGTCCTGCGAGCGTTACGCTGCGAAATTGCATGGTGAGGTGTCCTTTGTGCCGTGTCCGGCCCTTCTGCCGTTCATTCTGTTCCCCTAGCAGATTTGATGACGGGCGGCAGGGGAGGCTTTAGCTTTGACGAAAATTTCCTGCCACAATTGCTTTTTTGTAACGTTCTGTAACCTGAAATACCGGCGGAGCAGGCTTTCCCTCCGGGACGTCAACCATCCGCAGGAACTTGTCATAAAAAATGCAATATCCGCTTGTCGAACGCCAGAGGCTGGTCTATAGAAGCGCCGCTGGTCACGGAGTGTAGCGCAGTCTGGTAGCGCACCACGTTCGGGACGTGGGGGTCGGAGGTTCGAATCCTCTCACTCCGACCAGCTGAAAAAAGCCTTTAAATCAAAGGCTTAAAAATTCCCGATACTTCATGGACATCTACGCATTTCACCTGCGGACTGGAAATCGGACCGTTTGGTGTCCAATTCGTAAACGCAACTTCGTAGTTTCCTGTCCTAAAAAGGGAACACGAACGCTCCCCAGCCGTTATTCATCCAGAACAGCAATGGAGGATAACATGCTGAAGGGTATTGCACTTTGGGCCATGGGCGTTCCGATCTTCGTGATCATTCTGCTTTACATGTTCGTATTTTAAGCGAGCCCATATCTTGGGTACGCAATAAAAAAGGCGACCGCGGGTGCGGTCGCCTTTTTTGTTTTATTCCAACTGACTTAGTCCAGTTCGCTGATGATACGTGACGCTGTTGCCGTATCCGTGCGACGGATTTCAATGTCATCGCGGTGCTTGGCGAGGAGTTCGCTGGCAAGCAGCTTTTCAGCCAGTTCGGCGGGTAGGGACAGTACGACCCTGTCACCCTTAACCTCTGCATCACCGGCGTTGCGCTTGCCGAGGATCATGCCACCGGCCACCGTGTTGTTGGTGTCGGGATCGATCAGAATGAAAGAGCCGGTTGAGCGGTTCTGCTCATAGGGATCGAAGATCGCTGTTTCGTCGAAGGAAAGCCGCACCTTGCCGATCGCATTCATCGGCAAAGTGGTTTCATGTGCCTTCCACTCTCCAACCTTGAGATCAAGCTGTGTGACTGGCTGGACGCTGACGCGCTGGCGGCGGCTGCCGCTTTTCAGCCAGTAGCGTTTGCCGGGTTCGATACCGCCTGGCTGCAACGCCACGAGCTGCGCATCAAAGGCAAGGCCCGTCTGCGGCTGCGCCTCGATGGAGACAATCATGTCGCCACGCGAAACATCGACCTGGCGGTCGAGAACCAGCGTGACGGCATCGCCTGCGACGGCGGCATTGCGCACCAGATCGAATGTCACGATCTGCTTGATATTTGCCACCATGCCGGAGGGAAGAACGACGACGCTGTCGCCCGGCTTTACCGAGCCGCCCGCGACGGTGCCCTGATAACCACGAAAGCTTTCACCGGGGCGCGATACGCGCTGTACTGGCAGACGGAAGCCACCGGACTGTGCAGAACGCACTGTTGCCAGCTCCAGGGTTTCCACCAGTGTCGGTCCCTCATACCAGGGCATGGACGCCTTGCCGGAAAGAACGACGTTCTCACCCTTCAATGCCGACATTGGAATGGCGGTGATCTGCTTAATGCCGAGTGCCGAAGCAAAATCGCGGAATTCATGCGCGATCAACTCGAAGCCGGCCTTGTCGTAACCCGTCAGGTCGATCTTGTTGATGGCGAGTACGAACTGACGGATGCCCATCAAAGCAGCAATGGTGGCGTGGCGGCGGGTCTGTTCGAGAATGCCAACACGCGCATCGATCAGCAGAACGGCAAGATCGGCCGTCGAGGCGCCGGTTGCCATGTTGCGGGTATATTGCTCGTGGCCGGGGGTGTCTGCCACGATGAAGGCACGCTTGTCGGTGGCGAAGTAACGATAGGCGACATCAATGGTGATGCCCTGTTCGCGTTCTGCCTGCAATCCGTCGAGCAGCAAGGCGAAATCGGGCAAGCCGAGATCGTTTTGCTTGCCGCTGTCACGATGAAGCGTCGCAGCCTGATCTTCCTTGACCGCCTTGGTGTCCCAGAGAAGACGGCCGATCAGGGTCGATTTGCCGTCGTCGACGCTGCCGCAGGTGATCAGCCGAAGCGGGCGCGTGTCGCGCGCTGCCTTCGAATGTTCTGCAAAGGGCAGAATCGTTGCGGTAGAGGAGGGTGTTTGTGCTGCGGCGGTCATCAGAAATAGCCCTCGCGCTTCTTCTTCTCCATCGATCCGGACTGGTCGCGATCGATCGCGCGGCCCTGGCGTTCGGAAACCGTGGCGATTTCAAGCTCGGCAATAACGTCCTGAAGTGTTGCAGCTTCGGAGCGAATGGCGCCGGTCAGCGGGAAGCAGCCAAGTGTGCGGAAGCGGATCGAGCCATGCTTGATTTCTTCGCCTGGCTGCAATTCCAGCCGCTCGTCTTCGGCCAGGATCATCATGCCGTCGCGTTCGATATAGGGGCGTTCCTTGGCGTAATAGAGCGGAACCAATGGAATGTTTTCCGCTTCGATGTAACGCCAGATATCCACCTCGGTCCAGTTGGACAGCGGGAAGGCGCGTACGCTTTCCCCCTTGCGAACCATGCCGTTATAGATGTTCCACAGTTCCGGGCGCTGGTTGCGCGGGTCCCATTTATGATCGGGCGTACGGAAGGAATAGATGCGCTCCTTGGCGCGGCTTGCTTCCTCATCGCGGCGTGCGCCGCCGAAAGCGGCATCGAACTGCCCGGCGTCCAGCGCCTGGCGAAGTGCTTCCGTCTTCATGATGTCGGTATAAAGCGCCGAACCGTGGGAGAAAGGTGTAACGTTTTCCGTCTTGCCGCGCGGGTTGGTGTGGGAAATCAGATCGAGATCGTATTCTTTGACGATGTTGTCGCGGAACTCGATCATCTCCTTGAACTTCCAGCCTGTATTGACGTGCAGGAGCGGGAACGGGATGCGGCCGGGAAAGAAAGCCTTGCGTGCAAGATGCAAAAGCACCGACGAGTCTTTACCGATGGAATAGAGCATCACCGGTTTGTCGAACTCGGCGGCGACTTCGCGGAAAATATGAATAGCTTCGTTTTCAAGTGCCTTCAGATGCGGGTCGAGTGGCGGCTTGGATGCGACGGTATTCTTGCTGTCCGTCTCGTGGACTGCGTTGGACATTGGAAACTCCGGATATGTCTATGAAATGATTATCGTTGCGGGATGGCGGAAGCGGCGGAACCTTGTTCCGTGCCAGCGACGTGAAGACCGCATTCGCGTTTCTCGTCGTTTTCCCACCACCATCGCCCGGCGCGTTCGGGTTCGCCGGGCTTGATGGCGCGCGTACACGGCTCGCAGCCGATGGAGGGATAACCGCGCGCATGCAACGGATTGATGGGAATGTTCTCGGCAGTGACGTGGGCACGGATCGTTTCAATGTCCCAATCCGCCAGTGGATTGATCTTGATGAGATTCCGATCCGCGTCGAACTCGGCAAACGGCGTGGTCGCACGATTGCCAGACTGACCGCGCCGCAGACCAGTAATCCAGAAGGACGCACCTTCCAGAGCCTTGCCCAGCGGGATCAATTTCCTGACATGACAGCAGGCGTGACGGGCTTCGACGCTTTCGTAGAAGCCGTTGAGACCGTATTTTTCGGCGTAAGCATCGATATCGTCCTGTTCGGGACGGAACCGGCGAATTTCAATGCCGAAGCGATCTTCGGTTTCATTGATGAGATCGACGGTTTCCTTGAAAAGCCTTCCGGTCTCGAGTGTCACGACGTCGACCGGCAGTCGGTGCGTGCCGATAGCCGCGGTAATGACCTGATCTTCGATGCCAAGGCTGGTGGTAAAAACCGCGCGTCCGCCGAGTCCGGCGACAAATGAAAGCCGCCCAGCTAGATCGAGCGCTGCGAGTGCGGTATCAAGCGATTCGGTATCGGCAGTTGCGTTTACTGGAACAGGCATAATGCTCATTGTCACGTCCGGGATTACGATGGCCGATTATTGTTGAAATCCCGGCTTTCGGACAGAAATCACAGTCTGAGTCCGCTGCACTTCAGAGCAAATATGTCTCACGCGCGTGGGGCTCGGCGCAAAAGATGCCCGTTCACCTTGTTTCAAGGCCGTATTTGAATTGTGACAGCAACTGCGCTAAGCCTGAATTGCCATGTGTTTAGGGTTGTGTTGTACTGGTTTCACGATGATTTCCCAGAAGGCGAAATATGCGCTGAGAGCGCTGGCTGCGTTGGCAAAGTCCAATGAGGCCGGGCCTGTGCAGATTTCTGATATTGCCCGCGATCAAGCCATTCCGAAAAAGTTTCTTGAGCAGATCCTTCTGGAGCTGAAACATGACGGTATAGTGGAAAGCCGTCGCGGCAAGCAGGGAGGTTATCTGCTGCGCCGTCCGGCTAACGATATCACTTTCGGCGAAGTGCTGCGGTTGATCGATGGACCTGTTGCGCCGCTGCCCTGCCTGTCGCAGATCGCCTATCGCCGCTGCGAAGACTGCGATGGTGAGAAACAGTGCGAGATACGCCACGTCTTTGCACGCGTCGCAGACGCCACCCGCAACATCCTGTTCAACACCACCATTGCAGACGCCGTCGCCGGCGTCGAAGTGCCTGAACTCCTGACAGCCTGAGTAGAACGCCGTCGGTGCCGACCATGTTTCCAGCATGGATCGTTGCGCGTGCCATCGGCCAGGCCAATGCAGTATGCGTCACCTTGCGGGCGAAAAAATCGTCTAAAGTACGATAATATTTTCCGTGAAATGGGCGGAAAATCACCAGAAATCCGAAATGCTTTTGCATTCAGCAAAGTTTTACACGACGCTTGTTGCGCGTTTCGGTTATGGTGCGCTGTATTTGTTGCCTGCGCAAACGCTGAAGGGAAACACTTTTTCGATCGTATTCGGCCTCATTGACCAACTCTACTAGACCGGTAGAGTTAAGCCATCTTCATCAGGAGGGAATACCGATGACTAAGCTTCTGTCCGGTTTGAGCGTTGTCGCTCTCGGCCTGTCACTGGCTCTGGGGGGCGTTGGTTCGGCTTTCGCGGAAACCAAACTCCTCAATGTCTCTTACGATCCGACGCGCGAACTCTACAAGGAGTTCAACGAAGCTTTCGCCAAGAAGTGGAAGACAGACACGGGCGAGGATGTTACCATCCAGCAGTCACATGGTGGTTCCGGCAAGCAGGCACGTTCGGTTATCGACGGCCTTGAAGCCGATGTCGTCACGCTGGCACTGCAGAGCGACATCGACGCCATTGTCGAAAATACCGGCAAGATCGCCAAGGACTGGCGCACCCGACTGCCACACAATTCTTCACCTTATACCTCGACCATCGTTTTCCTGGTGCGCAAGGGCAACCCGAAGAACATCCACAATTGGGGCGATCTGGTGAAGGGTGACGTTCAGATCGTTACGCCGAACCCGAAGACCTCCGGTGGTGCACGCTGGAACTACCTGGCTGCATGGGCTTGGGCCAATGAAGAATTCAAGGGCGACAAGGACAAGGTCAAGGCTTACGTAGCCGAGCTCTACAAGCGCGCTCCAGTTCTCGACACGGGCGCCCGTGGTTCGACGGTAACGTTTGCGCAGCGCCAGATCGGTGACGTTCTGCTGGCATGGGAAAATGAAGCCTATCTGGCTGGTCAGGAATTCGGCACGGACGCCTTCGATATCGTCGTCCCACCAATCTCGATCCTCGCCGAGCCGCCCGTTGCCGTCGTTGACGCCAACGTTGATGCAAAGGGCACTCGCAAGGCAGCGGAAGCCTATCTGAATTATCTCTATTCAGATGAAGGCCAGAACATCGCGGCGAAACACTTCTACCGTCCGTCCAATCCCGCCGTGGTTTCGAAGGATCTGCTCAAGCAGCTTCCCGACATCAAGCTCGTTACCATTGACGATCCGCTGTTTGGCGGTTGGGCCAAGGCGCAGCCTGAACATTTCGGTGACGGCGGTATCTTCGACCAGATTTACAAGCCCGCAAACTAGGTGGATGATGGGCTGACGCCAAAGCCCACTCACCGGTAGCAACACCGAAAAAGCTGAGGTTGATCGACCGGACATCGTGCCGGTCGATGCTTTGTAACAAGGCCGGAGAATAACCGGTCCTCTAATCGTATCTCCGGAGCCTTGATGACCAATAACGTGTCCGGAAATAGGTGGAAGTGGCGTCAATCGAGCGTGATACCGGGTTTCGGCCTCACCTTCGGTTACACGGTCTTCTATCTGTTTCTCATTATTCTTATCCCGCTTGCCGGTCTGGTCTGGTCCACAGCAAAACTCGGTTTCTCGGACTTCATCGCTGTCGCCACGGACCGTCGTACTCTGAATGCGCTGCGCGTCAGTTTCGGTACGGCTTTCATCGCCGCTCTGGTCAATGCTTTTTTCGGCGTCGTCGTCGCCTGGGTTCTGACGCGTTACCGGTTTCCCGGCCGCCGCTTCGTTGACGCCATCGTCGATCTGCCCTTTGCGTTGCCGACGGCCGTTGCCGGTATCGCGCTGACCACGCTTTATGCCAATCGCGGCTGGGTCGGTTCGCTGTTCGAGCCCTTCGGCATCAAGATCGCCTTCACGCCAACCGGCATCGTCATTGCCTTGATCTTCATTGGCTTGCCTTTCGTCGTCCGCACCGTTCAGCCGGTGATGGAGGAGATCGATCGCCAGGTTGAAGAGGTGGCTGCGACACTCGGCGCCAATCGTTTCCAGACCATCACCAGGGTTCTGCTGCCGAGCCTGACACCAGCCATCCTCACGGGCTTTGCGCTCGCTTTCGCGCGTGGTGTCGGGGAATATGGCTCCGTCATCTTCATTGCCGGCAATATTCCCTATGTTTCGGAAATTGCCCCGCTGCTCATCGTCATCAGGCTGGAAGAGTTCAATTATGCGGGCGCCACCGCGATCGCGACGATCATGCTGATCATATCCTTCGCCATGCTTTTTGTTATCAACCTGATCCAGGCCTGGAGCCGCAAGAGGTACGGTTATGTCTGATACCGTTTCCCGTACCTCGGCCAAGGCCTTCCGCGATCCCGCCAGTGAAAGTCTGCCAGCGCGGCTGACTTTGATGGCCGTCGCCTTTTTGTTTCTCGCGGCTTTTCTTGTGCTGCCGGTGATTTCGGTGTTCTTTGAGGCATTCCGCAAGGGACCGGACGCATTCTGGGAAGCGATCGTCGAGCCGGATGCGCTTGCTGCCATCCGTCTGACGCTGTTGGTCGCGGCTATATCGGTGCCACTCAATCTTGTCTTCGGCGTCGCGGCTGCCTGGGCAATCGCCAAGTTCGAGTTCAAGGGCAAAGCGTTCCTGATCACCCTGATCGATCTGCCATTTTCGATCTCGCCGGTCATTTCCGGCCTGGTCTACGTCATTCTCTTTTCCTCACACAGCGTTCTTGGTCCATGGCTGAAAAGCTATGGCATCGAAATCCTCTTTGCGGTGCCGGGCATCGTGCTTGCCACGATCTTCGTGACCTTCCCCTTCGTGGCGCGAGAATTGATCCCGCTGATGCAGGAGCAGGGCAATGGCGATGAAGAAGCTGCCATCTCGCTTGGTGCGTCTGGCTGGCAGACCTTCTGGTATGTCACGCTGCCAAACATCAAGTGGGGGCTGCTCTACGGGGTACTGCTATGCAACGCCCGCGCCATGGGGGAGTTCGGTGCCGTGTCGGTAGTGTCAGGGCATATTCGTGGCGAGACCAACACCATGCCGCTGCATGTCGAGATTCTCTATAATGAGTACAACATGGTGGCAGCCTTTGCTGTGGCAACCTTGCTGGCTGGTCTCGCGCTCGTGACCCTCGTTCTCAAAACAATTCTTGAAATTCGCTTTGGCGCGGGCAACGCAGCCGGCAAGCATTGAAAGGCATCTTTATGGAAGTGAAAGTTTCCAGCATCACCAAGCAGTTTGATCGCTTTCCCGCGCTGAACGACGTGTCGCTCGACATTCGCTCAGGCGAGCTGATCGCACTGCTTGGTCCGTCCGGCTCTGGCAAGACAACGCTGCTGCGTCTGATCGCCGGTCTGGAGCAACCGACCAAGGGCAGCATCTATTTCGGAGACGAAGATGCGTCACACCGGACGGTGCAGGAACGCAATGTCGGTTTCGTCTTTCAGCACTATGCGCTGTTCCGGCACATGACGGTGGCCGAGAACATTGCCTTCGGGCTCAAGGTGCGCCCTTCCGACAAGCGCCCGCCGAAGGCCGAGATCCGCAAGCGCGTATCGGAGCTTCTGGACATGGTGCATCTGTCTGGCCTTGAGAAGCGTTATCCGAGCCAGCTTTCCGGTGGTCAGCGTCAGCGCGTTGCGCTTGCCCGTGCCGTCGCCATCGAGCCGAAGGTCCTGCTGCTCGATGAACCCTTCGGCGCGCTTGATGCCAAGGTGCGTAAGGAACTGCGCCGCTGGTTGCGCGAGTTCCACGACCGCACCGGCCACACCACAATTTTCGTCACCCACGATCAGGAAGAGGCACTGGAGCTGGCTGACCGCGTCGTCGTCATGAGCCAGGGCAAGATCGAGCAGGTCGGCACGGCTGACGATGTTTACGACACGCCGAACTCGCCTTTCGTATTTTCCTTTATCGGTGAATCCTCCAGCCTGCCGGTTTGCGTGCGCGGCGGCCATATACTCTTTCAAGGCGAGCATATTGGTATCAACGAAAGCGGAGAGGCCGAAGGGGATCTTTTCTTCCGGCCGGAAGACGTGGAATTGACGGACGACAAACAGGCTCTTTATGGCAAGGTAACCACCTGTCGGAGACTTGCCGGAACGCGCATTGCCGAAATCGATATCGCCAATGCCGGTCACGAACCTTACCACCTTGAGATTGAAGTTCCACTCAACGCCGCTGTGGCCGTTGGGGCTGAACTGCGCTTTCGGCCGACACGGTGGAAGGTCTTTCGCAAATAAACAGCTGAGGTGAGACCGCGATTGGCAATATTGCAGCGGTCTCCACTTTCTCAAGCAGGTGTTCCGTCAGCTCATTTCTTGGGCGGAATAGAAAGTTTGGATCGTGACTGGTAGGGGATTGAAGCCCGCTGCCGGACTAGTCACTTTGCTGAAAGCCGAGATAAACGGAAAATGGAAAAGGGCCGCCTGAGGCGACCCTTCCATGAGTTTGGTCTTCTTTCAGACCCGGGACTGTTTCTCAACGTTCCGAAGGTAGAGGGGTATTAAACCGAGGGCTGCCCCGGCGAAACCGCACCCTTTCCATTGCCTGAACCAAAGACCGAAATCTCATTAGACATTGGATCACCTCCTTCCAGTACGTTGAACATAACTCGAAGGTAGTACGATTCCTGCCGAATGCAAGTCTGTCGTCACGAAACTGTCATCACGATTTTGCCGACGTGATTGCTGCTTTCCATCAAACGATGCGCATCGGCGACCTCATCCAGAGTGAAAACCCGATTGATGACAGGGGCGATCTTGCCGCTTTCAATCAGCGGCCAGACCTGTTCGACCAGCTCGTCGCGGATCGCCCGCTTCTCGTCTGCTGTACGCGGCCGCATGGTTGACCCTGTCACCGTCAGCCGTTTGACCATGATCGGCGTGAGGTTGATTTTCTCGGTCACTGCGCCGCCCAAAAAGGCGATGATGGACAGGCACCCGTCCTTTGCGAGTGAGGCGATGTTCTTTTCGAAATAGGCCGCCCCGATCATGTCGAGAATGACGTCGACACCCTTGCCATTCGTCTCCGCCTTTACGACGGTCGCGAAGTCCTCATCGCGGTAGTTGATGGCCCGTTTGGCACCCAGCTTTTCACAGGCATCGCATTTTTCCTTTGAACCCGCCGTGGCAAAGACCTCAGCGCCGAAGGCCTTGGCAAGCTGGATCGCCGTCGTGCCGATACCGCTGCTGCCCCCGTGGATCAGAACCGTCTCGCCTTCCGTCAGGCCGGCCATCTGGAAAAGATTGGCCCAGACGGTGAAGAATGTTTCGGGCAGCGCCGCAGCCTTTACCGCGTCGTAACCCTTAGGGAAGGGCAGGGCCTGTCCGGCCGGAACAATGCAATATTCGGCATAGCCACCGCCATTGGCCAGCGCGCAAACCTTGTCGCCAATCGCAAACTCATCAACGCCGTCGCCGAGTGCCATAACCTCTCCGGCGATTTCAAGACCGAGGATCGGGCTTGCATCCTTCGGCGGAGGATAGGTGCCTTGCCGCTGGGCAACGTCAGGCCTGTTGACGCCAGCCGCCTGCACTTTCACGAGAATTTCTCCGGCACGTGGAGACGGCAACGCACCTCTGGAAAGCTGCATGACGTCGGGACCACCATGGGAGGGGAGGTCAACGAAACGCATGGTGACAGGCAGGGTCATGGCGGGTTCCTTCGTGCGGGCTGGTTCTCTGGTGGAGTTCCGACCCTAAGGGACGTATCCCGCTTATGGAAGAAGACCCTTTGTCGCGAGTGTCATTTTGTCTCGCCGAAACTGCGCAGGACAAGCCCGCCGTCGTCTTCCTTCGCCGCTTTCTTGATTGCCGCAATCTCGCTGCCGATCCGCTCCGGATTGGCAAGTACCAGGCCCTTGGGCAAAGTCAGAACGCCGATCGAGCAGCGCAGCAGCGAGAAATCCCGTTCATTGCCATGGCGATCCTGACCCTTCATGCGGCCTGCTTCGCGATCTTCCGGGGAATAAAGTTCCGCCACATCGTCGTGGAAGTCGCTGAGCAGCCGTTCAAGGATTTCGGTCAGTTCCTCCACGGTCCAGTCGCGGACGCCGATGAAGAAGTCGTCGCCACCGATATGGCCCAGGAAGCAGTCTCCGGCGAAGAAATAACGTCGTATCAGGGCGGAAAACAGGCTGATGGCGTGGTCGCCGGCGTGAAAACCGTATTTGTCGTTAAACGGCTTGAAGTTATCGAAGTCGCAATAACAGAAGAACCGGGTTTCGTCGCCGTCGCTGCAACTGTCGGCAATGAATCCCCCGATGGCGCGGTTGCCGGGAAGGGCGGTCAGCGGGTTCTGGTCCTGCGCCATCTTCAGTTGTTTTTCATTGATGACCTTGATCAGCGAGGCAGCAGAAACGACACCGGCATAACGCATGTTTTCGGTCAGGATTACGCAGGCGCTTCCGCCCATGCTGGCAAACATGTTCATCAACTGGTCGGCATTTGCATCAAGTCCGACGATGGGCGCACCATCGACAAAGTGCGAGATCGTGCGCTCATACATCTTATTTTTCAGAAGATCGCGGCCGAACGGCTGATAGATATATTCTTTCAGGTGATATTCATTGATGACGCCGCGCGGTTCTCCGTTGGCATTGAGAACCGGAAAGAACGCCTGTTGCGGGTTCTTGCGGAAAAGTTCGAAGACGCTGTCAACGCTGTCATGTTCGTAGACCGTGGGAAGCCGTTCGATTTCGCGGCGGATCAGAATCTCGTCGAGCGTCTGGCTGCTGCGACGCGAGACGCCGATGCGGTTGAGATGCGGAAAACTCTGGGGAAGTTCACTTGTGAAGACGGTCGGTCTGGCAATCAGCCATCCCTGCACCAGATCGACGCCGTATTCGCGGCACGCGAGGAATTCGGCTTCGGTTTCGATGCCTTCGGCAATGACGCGAACGCCGAGAACATGGGCGATATTGACGATGTTGCGGACGAGATGCTGCTTGCGTGGATGGTGATCGACACCACTGATGAAATGGCGATCGATCTTGAGATAGTCGAGCGGGAAGTCACACAGGAGTTTCATCTCGCCGTGGCCCGCGCCAAAATCGTCGATTGCCAGCTTGAAACCTTCGCGACGCATGCGCTCGATCAGTGCATTGAACTCCGGCACGCTGGTATTGTCGAAACGTTCTGACAGTTCGAAGCAGATCGACGAGGCGGGGATACCCGCCTTTGCGAGATTGTCGACCAGCCTGTCGAGAATGCTGTCACCGTGACGGATCATTCTCACGTCAAGATTGAGGAAAAGCGTGGCAGACGAAAAGTCGGGCAACGTCGAGAACTTTGCCAGGGCTCTGCTTGCCAGCATCTGCTCGAAGTTGATCAACTCACCATCTTCCGCGGCCTGATCGAGCAATGCCAGCGGGCTGGAAAAGCCGAGGCGATCATAGCCGCGCATCAGCGACTCATAGCCGAAAATCGTGCCTGTTGTTGCTTCGACAATGGGTTGAAAGGCGGTTTCCAGTACCAGTTTCGCCATGGGAAACATTTGCCCGGAGGCAAAACGCCGGATGACCTCTTGTTCAAACGTTGCCGCCGGCATCGAATTTTCTCCGCTCCTGTCGTTCCTTTCCGTGCCTTTAAAGGTGTTGATCAGACCTGGCGTGGAAGGACGTAATTTCTTTTGCGGCGAATGATGCATTGCAGCAGTCAACAAAAGCTTTCAGCTATGTGAAGCTTTTGTGAAGGTTGTGGCGGGTTGTAGAAATCTTGCGTGAGACGACGAAAAAGCGGTCGCTTTTCGTTAACCAAGATACAGAGATCTTGAGTTCAGCGTGCCCTGACGCGTCCGAGTAGACGCGCCGATGTTTCAGGTTCGCAGGCTTTTAGTGCGTCGGGACCTGGCGATGATGGTCTCAGGCCCGGTGGATGCGAACCGTGTGTGCCGCGTAAAGTTCCGCGACATTCAGTCTTTCCTTGTCGGACTCATTGTCCGACAAGGATTTTGCGCCAGCGTTCTGTGCCGCAGACGCTGCCCACAGTCTCAAGGCAGCTCTGACAACTTCGCTGCCGGATGCATATTCGCCGCAGTCCACGGCGTCGCGCATTCTTGCTGCCTGTTCCGGGGAAATGGATACTGTCACCATTGGCATGATATCTCTCCCTGTTTTCAGCGGCCATTTTTCAGTTCATTCGTCTGGCGCCGCTTCCAGCGAAATTGGTATCACCGTCTATAATACCACGAAACGCGTCCCATACCCAATTTGCAGTATATTGTGGTTTGGTTTTTCCCGTTTCGGCAAGCTGGCGGTACGTTTGCGCCGCAGCTGACATATCCTATTCGCGAATTGCAAAAGACAGTGCAATGAGGGCCCATCCCTGCATGATCAGGTCGATGGCCAGAAACAGCCCGAGCACCCACAGGCTGTTGACCGGCCAGCCGGCCGCAATCACCAGGCCCGCAAGGGCGGTCACGACACCGGCTGCGGCGATCCAGCCCCAGCCTTTGGCCGGTTTCAGCCTGAAGCCGACGAAGATGCGGAAAACCCCGGCAACAACAAGGGATATCGCCATCAACAGCGTCAAAACCGCCGCCGTCAGGTCAGGATTCTGGAAGGCGATGACACCAGCCACAGCGTAGAGCAGGCCGCTCAAGACCCAGAAAACGGCGTTGCCCCAGCCTTTCACCTGAAAGGCATGAATGAGTTGCAGGACGCCGCCCATCAGCATCATGACGCCGACATAAAAGACCGATGCGACGGTCGCGACCAGAAGATTACCGAGTGCGATGACGCCGAATGTCAGGAGAACGAGGCCGAGCGCCAGAAACCATCCCCACTTTGCTTTCAGTGGCGAAAATCCGAGCGGATTGAGACTGTGTGTCATCTCTCTGTCTCCGGAATTGGTTGGGAAACAAGCTATCACGATTGCTGGATAGCGCAACGCTGATCCCATAGATTTGATCTGGCGCAAACAGGGAACCAAAAATGGCGCATTTTTTATTGATTGATGAGTCAATCAAGAATAATTTGCCGCCCATCAAGGAGAACGAGATGCCAAAGATCGGAATGGAGCCGGTTCGAAAGAAGGCGCTGGTTGACGCCGCGCTGCGGACCATCGGCCATCACGGATCGCTGAATGTCACGATGTCGGATATCGCGCGTGAGGCGGGCGTATCGGCCGCATTGGCGCATCATTATTTCGGCAGCAAGCAGCAGCTTCTTCTTGAAACCATCCGCAGTCTGCTACGTGACCTGCGGCGTGATGCCGTCGCAGCGCTTACCCGCGCCTCCGGGCCGCGAGAGCGTCTGAGTGCGATCATCCATGTCTCTTTCCAGAGTGACCAGTTCAGCCCCGAGGCTGTGGCCGCGTGGCTGGCATTTTATGTCGATGCCCAGCGTTCGGAGGAAACACGGCGGCTTCTGGTTCTCTATGCCCGTCGTTTGCGCTCAAATCTTCTGTCCAGCCTGAACAGGCTTTGCCCGCCTGACGATGCCGCGCGCATCGCCGAAGGCGCCGCCGCTCTGATTGACGGTCTCTACATTCGCCACAGCCTGCGTGCGGCTCCGCCCGCCTTCTCATCCGCACCTGCACTCGTCGAGGATTACTTCGATGTGCAGCTCAAACCATTTCTGGAAGGGCGCCGCTCAAAGCCGCCTGTCCATCTTCTTTAAGGAGTATTCGACATGACTACGGACAAAGCCCTGCGGGCACAGCCGAAAGCGTCCCATTTCATCGATGGTGTCTACGTTGAGGATACGGCTGGCACGGTCATCGAGAGCATCTTTCCGGCCACAGGCGAAGTGATTGCCAGACTGCATGCCGCAACGCCTGCCATTGTCGAACGTGCTATCGCATCCGCCAAGCGGGCCCAGAAAGAATGGGCGGCATTGAGCCCGACGGCACGCGGCCGTGTTCTCAAGCGCGCGGCTGATATCATTCGCGAGCGCAATGAGGCGCTGTCGGAACTGGAAACGCTCGACACCGGCAAGCCCATTCAGGAAACCATTGTTGCTGATCCGACCTCCGGCGCGGACGCTTTCGAGTTTTTCGGCGGTATTGCGGCCTCGGCGTTGAATGGCGATTATATTCCGCTCGGCGGCGATTTTGCCTACACAAAGCGCGTACCGCTTGGTGTCTGCGTCGGTATCGGCGCGTGGAACTACCCGCAGCAGATTGCGTGCTGGAAAGCTGCCCCCGCACTGGTGGCCGGCAACGCCATGGTGTTCAAGCCTTCGGAAAATACGCCGCTCGGTGCGCTGAAGATCGCTGAGATATTGGTGGAAGCCGGCCTGCCGAAGGGGCTTTTCAACGTTATTCAGGGCGACCGCGACACGGGTCCGCTGCTGGTCAATCATCCCGATGTCGCCAAGGTTTCTCTGACTGGTTCCGTGCCGACAGGCCGCAAGGTTGCGGCTGCCGCTGCCGGCCACCTCAAGCATGTCACGATGGAACTTGGTGGCAAGTCGCCGCTGATCGTGTTCGACGATGCCGATATCGAAAGTGCCGTAGGCGGCGCTATGCTTGGCAACTTCTATTCCTCCGGCCAGGTCTGCTCCAACGGCACGCGTGTGTTCGTGCAGCGCAAGGTAAAGGAGCGTTTTCTTGAAAACCTCAAGAAGCGCACCGAGGCAATGGTGCTCGGCGATCCCCTGGATTATGCCACGCACCTGGGACCGCTGGTCTCGAAAGCCCAGCAGGAAAAGGTGCTGGCCTATATCGAAAAGGGCAAGGCAGAGGCGGCAACGCTCGTCACCGGCGGCGGCATTCCCAACAATGTTTCGGGCGAGGGGTTTTACGTTCAGCCAACCGTCTTTGCAGATGTGAAGGATGACATGACCATCGCACGCGAGGAAATCTTCGGCCCGGTCATGTGCGTTCTCGATTTCGACGATGAAGACGAGGTGCTGGCTCGCGCCAATGCCACCGAGTTCGGTCTTGCCGGCGGTGTATTCACTGCCGATCTCGCCCGCGCCCATCGTGTCGTCGATCAGCTTGAGGCGGGTACGTTGTGGATCAACACCTACAATCTGTGCCCGGTGGAAATTCCTTTCGGTGGTCTGAAGCAGTCCGGCTTCGGACGTGAAAACTCGGCCGCCGCGCTTGATCACTACAGCGAATTGAAAACCGTATACGTCGCAACCGGCAAGGTTGAGGCGCCATACTGAGGCCAGGCGCTCCCGTGCTAAGGGAGTGTACGCGCGCCGCGAACCCTCGGCAGCATATTTGAAAGCAAAAGAGATGCAGCAGGCAGATTTCGTTATCGTTGGTTCGGGTTCGGCAGGCTCCGCCATGGCCTATCGTCTGTCGGAAGATGGTCGCTATTCCGTCATCGTGATCGAAGCGGGTGGGTCGGATTTCGGCCCCTTCATCCAGATGCCTGCGGCTCTGGCATGGCCGATGAGCATGAAGCGGTACAATTGGGGTTACCTGTCCGAACCGGAGCCGAACCTCAATAATCGCCGTATTACCGCGCCACGCGGCAAGGTCATCGGCGGCTCTTCGTCGATCAACGGTCTCGTCTATGTGCGAGGCCATGCGGAGGACTTCAATCGCTGGGAGGAACTCGGTGCAAAGGGCTGGGCCTATGCGGATGTCCTGCCATACTTCAAGCGCATGGAGCACAGCCACGGCGGCGAAGAGGGCTGGCGCGGCACGGATGGTCCGCTGCATGTGCAGCGGGGACCGGTCAAAAATCCACTTTTCCATGCGTTCATTCAGGCCGGTTCGCAGGCCGGTTTCGAGCTGACGGACGACTATAACGGCTCCAAGCAGGAAGGCTTTGGCTTGATGGAGCAGACGATCCACGACGGTCGCCGCTGGTCTGCCGCCAACGCCTATCTGAGGCCGGCGCTGAAACGTGGCAATGTGACCTTGGTCAATGGCTTTGCCCGCAAGATCGTTATTGAAAACGGCCGTGCAACGGGTGTCGAGATCGAGCGCAAGGGCGTGGTGGAAACCATCATGGCGACCCGCGAAGTTGTCGTCTCGGCCTCGTCGTTCAACTCGCCCAAGCTCTTGATGCTGTCTGGCATCGGACCGGCGGACCACCTGCGGGACATGGGCGTTGAGGTAAAGGTGGACAGGCCAGGTGTCGGCGCCAATCTTCAGGACCATATGGAGTTCTATTTCCAGCAGGTATCGCTGAAGCCGGTCTCCCTGTATTCGTGGCTGCCCTGGTTCTGGCAGGGCGTCGCAGGGGCGCAGTGGTTGCTGTCGAAAGGCGGACTTGGCGCGTCAAACCAGTTTGAGGCTTGCGCATTCCTGCGGTCGGCAGCCGGCTTGAAACAGCCGGATATCCAGTTCCATTTCCTGCCGGTCGCAATTTCCTATGACGGCAAGGCGGCGGCAAAGAGCCATGGTTTCCAGGTGCATGTCGGCTACAACCTGTCGAAATCGCGGGGTAACGTCACCCTTCGCTCTTCCGATCCGAAGGACGACCCCGTCATTCAATTCAATTACATGAGCCACCCGGAAGACTGGGAAAAATTCCGCCACTGCGTGCGTCTCACACGCGAAATCTTCAGCCAGACGGCGTTTGACGAGTTTCGTGGTCCGGAGATCCAGCCGGGCGAAAAGGTGCAGTCCGATGCGGAAATCGATGCCTTCCTGCGCGAACACCTCGAAAGCGCCTACCATCCCTGCGGAACGTGTCGAATGGGCGATCGCGACGATCCTATGGCGGTTGTTGATCCGGAATGCCGGGTGATCGGCGTTGACGGATTGCGCGTGGCGGACAGCTCCATTTTCCCGCATGTGACCTACGGAAACCTCAACGGCCCGTCGATCATGACCGGCGAAAAGGCGGCTGACCATATCCTTGGCAAGCAGCCATTACCGCGCTCCAACCAGGAACCGTGGATCAACCCACGCGGGGCCATCAGCGATCGGTAAATATGCCATGACCGCCGGCGGATTGGCCCCTTTGCAGAGCCCGCCGGGAATATGGTGATGCGGTTCAGGGCTGTGCCGTATCGCGTGGCGTGGCAAATGGAACCTTGCAATCCCTGCCGCAGAGGCAGATAAACAGGCCTTCCCGCCTGACATTTGCCAAAACTCCGATCTGGACCGCCATGCCTGTCGACTACAAGAAGATGAAAATGCTCCGCCGTTCCCGCGTTGTCTGGGGCTCCTGGCGAGTGTGGAAACCTCGGGCGGTTTTCTGGTTTGGGGCTTTGGCGGTCGGTGTGATCAGTGTGGGCTTTGCCTGGTTGGCAGACCGCGCCCAGCACCTGTTCTTTGCCGCGACATCGTCTGGCGAATGGGCGTTTCTTCTGCCGCTTCTCATCACGCCACTCGGTTTCACGCTTTGCGCCTGGCTTGCCTTCACGGTCTTTCCGAACGCTGGCGGTAGCGGGATTCCCCAGGCGATCGCCGCACGACATTTGCGGGATGATGAAGACCGGTCGCGGTTGCTGTCACTCAAACTTGCGTTCGGCAAGATCGTGCTAACGGTCGCGGGGCTGCTTTCCGGTGCATCGATCGGGCGCGAGGGCCCGACGGTCCAGGTTGGCGCCTCGATCATGTTGCAGGCGGCGCGTTGGGGTGGAATGGCGCAGGCGAGGGGATTGATCCTTGCCGGCTCGGCGGCGGGTATTGCAGCAGCCTTTAATACGCCGCTGGCGGGGATTGTCTTTGCTATTGAAGAGATGAGCCGCACCTATGAGTCCCGCGCCAACGGCCTTGTCCTGACCGCCGTCATCCTCTCGGGTCTTGCATCTCTCGGGCTGGTGGGTAGCTACACCTATTTCGGAACGAGTTCCGTCCTGGCTGAAACGGCAAGAGACTGGGCTCTCGTTCTGGTCTGCGGCATCGGTGGCGGCGCTCTCGGAGCGCTGTTCAGCGCCGGCGCCCTGCGGATATCACAACGTATCCGCCGCTGGGCACAGGCCATGCCCTTGAAGCGCATGCTCACGGCCGCCGCGATCTGCGGTCTGGCGTCCGCCATGATCGGCATTGCCACTGGCGGGGCGACATTTGGTACGGGCTATGAGCAGGCCTGTGCGGCGATCGAAGGCGAAGCGGCGCCTGCGTTCTTCTTCATCGAAAAGCTGGCGGCGACATTTCTTGCCATGATGTCTGGTATTCCAGGCGGTATCTTCGCACCCTCGCTCTCCGTCGGAGCCGGTTTTGGCAGTACGATTGCCGCCCTGCTCGGAACGAGCATAGGCCTTGGCGCAATCGTCGGGATGGCCGGGTATTTTGCCGGCGTCGTGCAGGCGCCGATGACAGCTTTCGTCATCATCCTCGAAATGACCGGCAACCATGAAGGGGTGATACCGATCATGGCTGCGGCGATGCTGGGATATGTCACCTCGCGTCTCGTGTCCCGCGAACCGCTCTATCACGGCCTTTCGCGCGTCTTCATCGCCCAGAGCATCCGTGCGAAACGGGCCGCACGGACTGCCGAGACTTAACCATCGGCGGCGACGCCGAAGTAACCGAGCCCCGGAACCTTGATGCCGGGTCTGGCAAAATCGATGCCGGCGACCAGGCCAAGGAAGTTCACCTCGAAGCCGCTTCGCACGCCTGCCGAGATGCCGAACAATCCGCCGAGTGAGACGCTTCCATCCTTCCAGTCATCGGCAACATGGACAAATTCGCCATTCGGCAGGTAATCGCGGCCCACGGCGTCAGGCGGCAGGACGACGCCAAGCTCTGGAACGCTCCGCAACACGTGGGCGACAAAGGTGTTCGAGTTGGGGCCTGGGTAGATGCGATAGCCACCCGGCTTGCCATAGGGATAGTCGGCAATCGCCTGCTCGATTTTTGGGATCAGGTCTTCCGCAGCTTTGCCGTGGATCGCCACCACCTGCCGAGGCATGTTTGAGTACCAGTAGGCGTCGGCTGCGTAGTTGTTGTGCCGGATCGGAGTGCCCCATCCGACCTTGTCGTAACGATCGTAGGAATTCGCTCCCGGTTTTTTCAGCACGATCCACGCGTGGCTGGCGACCGAACCCTTGAACCCGCCCGTCATCGCAGAAAACACATAGACCGCCGCTTCCCTGTCGGCTTTCGCGTCGGGAAGAGTACCGGAAGAAGACCACCGCGCTTTGCTCCATCCCTGCGGATGGTCTTTCATGGCCCATAGGCCGGCAGAGGCCAGCGCTGGCAGGAGGTAGATGACGGCAATTGTCAAGAGAAGACGTTTTGCAAATTTCACGTTCAGCCCCGTGCATCGGAAAATCAATTGCGGTATCAGCGAGATAGATTCCGGATTTTTTGAGGCTTGGAAAATGAACAATTCCGTTACCGTCGAAGTCACGCGTGGCAATCTCGTCGAAAGCCGCCATCACGGCCTGGCTATTGTCGTGGATGGCGACGGTGACGTTCTGTTCTCCGCTGGTGATGTCGATCGTGGCGTTTTCCCGCGTTCGGCCTGCAAGGCCATGCAGGCGTTGCCTCTGGTGGAAAGCGGTGCGGCAGACGCTTATGGCTTTGGCGACCGTGAACTGGCGCTTGCCTGTTCCTCTCACTCCGGGGAGGATGAACATGTGGCGCTTGCGGCCAGCATGCTTGCGAAAGCCGGACGGGACGTCGAAACGCTGGAATGCGGAGCGCATTGGTCGTCTGATCAGAAAACGATCATCCACCAGGCTCGTACGCTGGATAAGCCGACGGCGCTTCATAACAATTGTTCTGGCAAACACTCCGGTTTCATCTGCACCTGCTGCCATACCGGAGCCGATCCGAAGGGCTATGTCGGTTACGATCATCCACTGCAGCGCGAGATCCGCGCCACCATGGAAAGTTTGACGGGTGCCACATTGGGTGAAGACAATTGTGGCGTCGACGGTTGTTCAATTCCGACCTATGCGGTTCCGCTGAAGGGGCTGGCACATGGCTTTGCAAAGATGGCGACGGGCAGTGGACTTGAAGCCGGACGCGCCGCAGCGTCTCGCCGCCTGATGGATGCCTGCATGGCGGAACCGTTTTATGTTGCCGGAACCGGCCGCGCCTGCACAAAACTGATGCAGATTGCGCCCGGACAGATTTTCGCCAAGACGGGCGCAGAAGGTGTCTTCGTAGCAACAATGCCGCAAAAGGGCATTGCCATGGTCGTCAAATGTGAGGATGGCACGACGCGTGCCGCCGAAGCGATGATCGCAGCCCTTCTGGCAAAACAGTTCGAAAACGACAGTGCCGAACAGCTGGCTCTGCTCGCCATGGCAAACCGCTCGATGCGCAACTGGAATGGAATCCACGTTGGCGATATCCGCGTCGTTGGTCTCTGAGAGAGTATATTGACGCAAGCTGGTTGAAGCTTGATGATCCTCCGATCTGTGTGAGGTGGCCGCTCGAAAGTCACCCGCACACATACGTTCGCCTCAGTTCGCGCGGCGAGCGTCTTCATTGTCCGGAGGTCGCCCATCCATGTTCACATTGTTTTTCTCTCCCGGCTCCTGCTCGCGCGCCAGCCATATCGTGCTTGAAGAATCGGGACTGCCTTATAAGGCGCAGCGCGTCAATTTCGCCGAAGGCGAACAACGCTCCGAAGCGTTCCTGACCATCAATCCAAAAGGCCGTGTTCCCGCACTCGTAACGGCAAGTGGCGTGTTGACCGAGACGCCTGCCATCCTGGCTTTCATCGCCCAGATGGCACCGGAAAAGAAGCTTGCGCCGCTGGATGACCCCTTTGAATTCGCACGCATGCAGTCGTTCAATGCCTTTATTTCATCCACCGTACATGTCGCCCACGCTCATGGACGGCGCGGTAGCCGCTGGGCAAATGAAGAATCCTCCTTTGCCGACATGAAGGCCAAAGTACCGCAGACCATGACCGAGTGTTTTGAGTTGATCGAGAAAGGCCTGTTGCATGGGCCCTGGGTTCTCGGGACGGCCTATTCGGTCGCTGATCCCTACCTGTTCGTGATGTCGGGCTGGCTGGAAAGTGACGGTGTGGACATAGCCCGTTTTCCGAGGGTGCACGACCATTTCAAGCGCATGAGCGCAAGGCCTGCTGTTCAGAAAGTTCTGGTCGCCGAGAAGGCGTGAAATTGTTTTGGCGCCGTTACCCCGGCGGGGTAACGGCAACTAAAGGCTGATATGTTAGGCCGCTTCGGCCGAACGTGAATCCCACATGGCCTTGAAGGCGGTACGGTCCTGGCAGCGTTCCAGCCATGCTTTTAGCGCCGGATGCGCTTCGAACAGACGGGCATGTCCCTGTGCGTAACGCACGATCTCGGCGGCGTTGAGGTCTGCCACGGTAAAGCGGTTGCCAACCAGATAATCATGTTGGGAAAGATGCTGCTCCAGCACGCGGAAGGGGCGTTTCAGCAAACGTCCGGCAACATCGATGACGGCCTTGCCGGAATCGCTGTCGCCGAGGCCTTCTGCGATTGCGGAAGAAATCTTCAGAGAATTGCTTTCGATCTCGGTGGCCGCGAAGAATGACCACTGCAACATGGCCGCGTCTTCCTTCAGATCGGCGGGCGCAAGCGGCCCACCATATTTGCGCGCGAGATAGAGATTGATGGCCATGGATTCATAGAGAACCATGCCGTCATCCTCTATGCACGGAATGGTGCCCATCGGATTGATCGCGAGAAAAGATGGAGACAACGTGTTGAGTGGTGCATCGGCAGCCAGCGGGTCAGAGAGGCGGCGTGCTTGTATGACCGGCACATGTTTGAACTCTATGCCCAGTTCGCCTGCGAGCCAGAGCGTGCGTGTCGCACGCGAGCGGTAGACACCGTAGATCGTCAACATCGAAGTAACCCTTTTACCTTTTCGATGGCGGCAAGTTAGGGGCTCCGCAACCTAAAGTGAAGTTGTCGAAAGCATCGTGGATTATGATTTTTTCTGATCTGTGGACGCCTCGGCGTCGGGGGAGAGACGGCTTTCGAAACGGCCTATGAATTTGTCGAACAGGCGGGCGAAAGAATCGATATCCTCTTCCGACCAGCCGTCCATGACGTCCTTCACGATACCCATCTTGGTATTGCGCATCTCTTGCAGCAGGCTCCTACCCATCGGTGTTATTTCGATGATGCTGCGGCGGGCATCCTCTTGTGAAACAGCGCGTTTCAGCAGGCCACGACCAACCATGTCAGCCACGACCCGACTGCCGCGTGATGGGTCGATACGCATGCCCTCGGCAATCGAGCCGACGGTCACTTCACCTTGCGCGCGCTTGAGAATATCCAGTACGTCGATATGCGAGAGTTCGAGACCGGGGGCGAACTTGGCAAGCGCCATGCGTCCGATCATGCGTCGTCCAATCATGATGCGCATGCGCGTCATCGTGTTGCCGATACGGATGATGTTTTCGGGCATGTCCTCGTTCCAGTCTTCGTCCTTCGCCACGCTCGACCACATCCTTTCCACGTCAGTTTCAGATCACATTTATAGCTAGTAGCACGGAAGTCAAAACCTTGCTATTGACATATATGTGCTGATAGCACACAAATTGCCGCAGCAAAATCGTAGAGATATTTCCATGGACATGTCTACCGCCCCTGTGGCGCCGCTTGTGTCGGACCATCGACGCCGGCTCGTTGTTTTCCTGTTCCTGATGCTCGCCATGTTCATGGCGACACTCGATAACCAGATCGTCTCCACTGCCTTGCCGACCATCGTCGGTGAGTTTGGTGCGCTGGAGCGCTTCGCTTGGATCGGTTCGGCCTATCTTCTGGCGACAAGCGCGGTCATGCCGATCTACGGCAAGCTTGGTGATCTGTTCGGACGTAAATACGTGATGATCGCGGCCGTGGTGATATTCACCCTGGGATCGCTTGCCTGCGGCCTTGCATGGTCGATGAACTCGCTGATCGCCGCCCGTGTTCTGCAAGGTCTGGGCGGTGGCGGCATCATGGTGTCGATTTTCTCCGTCAATGCGGATCTTTTCGAACCACGCGAAAGAGCCCGATATCAGAGCTATTCTAGCCTGACGATCATGGCGTCCGGCAGCGTCGGACCGATCCTGGGTGGAACGATGAGCGATCTGTTCGGATGGCGTTCGATCTTCCTGATCAACCTGCCATTGGGTTTGATCGTCATTGCCGGCCTGGCTCTCATGCTGCCCTATCGGCGTCCGCAACGCCAACCGAAGATCGACTATCTCGGTGCAGTTCTGCTCGCCGCGACGATCGCAAGCGTCGTGTTCTGGGCAGATAGCAGTGAATTGTTTGGTTCACTTTTTGCAGGTCCGAGCCTCGGCATCGTCGCCTTCGCTGTCATCGCCGCATTCCTGTGGGTGCAGGTGGAGCGCCGTGCACCTGAACCGGTGGTGCCGCTACGACTTTTCAAGGATTCGACATTTCCGCTGCTGATGATTGTGTCGCTGACCAGTGGCGGTATCGGCATCGGCATGGTGAACTATTACGCGCTATTCCTGCAGACCACGACTGGCCTCTCTCCTTCTCATGCCGGATTGTTCTTCATTGCTGTTACAGGTGGCATTGTCGTGGGCGCCCTTTCGGCAGGTCGGCTGATTTCGATCACCGGCGTCTACAAGCCGTTTTCTGTGGCGGGATTGACGCTCAATCTCATCGCCATGCTGTGCTTTTCGCAGGTTCACGCCGGAACACCGCTTTCGCTGATCGCCATGTTGATGCTCGTGCAGGGATTTGCTGTCGGGCTCGGTCAGCAGGCGCCGATCATCGGTGTGCAGAATTCGGCGCCGAAGGCTGATATCGGGGCAGCCAGTGGTGCGGTTACGCTGACGCGTATGGGCGGTGCCGCGATCGCGATTTCGGTTTACGGCGCGATCATCACATCAAGCCTCAAGGGCGTGGCGGTAGACATCCCGGGCATTGGCAAGATCGAGGAATTGACACCGAAGATGTTGGCCGAACTGCCGGCTGCCTCGCAAAGTGCTGTTGCATCCCTTTATTCGCACGCCTTCACCCCGTTGTTCTTTGCTGCGGCCATAACGGCGGCGATCGGACTTGCTGCAGCGCTGATGTTAAAGCCCGTTAGGCTCCCGGCGCCAGATCAGCAGAAGTAATCTCGGCATTGGCCACGCCAACATCGATATTGCCACCAACCACGACGCGGTTTCGACCGCGTCGTTTTGCTTCGTAAAGCTGGTTGTCTGCCTCTTTGCACAACCGATCCATGTCACGGCTGCGGGTAAAGCTTGCAGTCCCGATGCTGATGCTGAGTGGTACGACAGCCCCGTCAGCAGTCATCATCTCAACGGCCGATACCTCATCGCAGATGCGCTGCGCAATGGCGAGAACCTTGTGGTTTTCATGCACTCCGTGGAGAAAAACAGCAAACTCTTCGCCGCCCAACCGGCCGAAGAAGTCCTCACCTCGGATACATGCGTTGATCCGGTCAGCAATGGATTTGAGCGCCTCGTCGCCGGTCAGGTGGCCGAACGTGTCGTTGATGGTCTTGAAATGGTCGGCGTCGATGAAAAGCACCGTTCCGGTTCTGCATCTGGCATCTTTCAAAGCCAGCATGAAATTTTCACGGTTGAGGGCGCCTGTCATCGCATCGCGGCTGGCCGTAAAGGCCAGTGCCTCATGCGCCTGCTTCAATTCTCCATGCATCGTTTCCAGTTTGCGGTGTGATTCAGCCAGCGCCAGACGCGTCTCCCGCAAACGTTCGTACTGATAGAATTGGAGGGCGCTTGCCGGCCAGGCGATGACCAGCGGGCAAACCGTCGCCATGATCAGCCCGACACCATCTAGGCTGCCACCCGTTATCGGAACGATCGTGAAGCAGATGGCCAGGGACGCAGCTATCGACACCAGGGCGGCGACGAACGAGCGCAAAAGAACTTTTTTCCAGATATCACGCATGACGGTCGTGAAATACTATTTATGCCAATGAAAATAATTAAGCCACAGGCAGGGAAATTTACAAGCACCTTCCGCGTTTGCAGTTCGCAAGCTTTCGATTACTTTAGAAATTCACCTGCGGCCGTATCAAATGCCTATGAAGCCTGAACAGTTGCTGAACTCTACCCCGAAGGGACTGTATTGTCCGGCTGGAGATTTTTACATCGATCCCGTTCGGCCGGTGCCGCGGGCGCTAGTCACCCATGGTCACTCCGATCATGCGCGTGCCGGTCATGGTGCGGTGCTGGCAACGCCTCAGACGCTCGACATCATGCGTATTCGCTACGGAGGTGAGTTTTGCGCGACTGAGCAGCCGGTCGCGTTTGGTGAGACGGTCGATGTCAACGGCGTCACAGTCGGATTTCACCCGGCCGGCCATGTTCTCGGGTCGGCGCAGATTTCCGTCGAACATCAGGGAATGCGGATCGTTGCCTCCGGTGACTATAAACGCGGTGTTGACCCAACCTGTGCGTCTTTCGAGATGGTGCCTTGTGATGTTTTCATCACGGAGGCGACATTTGGTTTGCCGGTTTTCCACCATCCCGATCCTAAGGTTGAGATCGACAAGCTGTTGACCTCCATCCGGCAGTTTCCGGAACGCACCCATCTCGTCGGCGCCTATTCGCTCGGCAAGGCTCAACGCGTCATCCGGCTGTTGCGTGACTGCGGATACGCGCAGCCGATCTATATTCATGGTGCGCTTGCCAGGCTCTGCGACTATTACGTGTCACAAGGGATTGAACTGGGTGATCTGCGCCCCGCGACGCTTGAAAAAAGCGACCCAGCCGCTTTCAAAGGGGCGATTGTCGTCGGCCCGCCATCGGCCTTCCAGGAACGTTGGGCACGCCGGTTCAACGAACCGCTGATCGCCTTTGCCTCCGGCTGGATGATGGTGCGGCAACGAGCCAAACAGGGTGGTGTTGAGCTGCCTCTGGTTATTTCGGATCATTGCGATTGGCCTGAACTGTTGGAGACAATCCGCGAAATCGCGCCGCAGGCCGTCTGGGTCACGCACGGCCGCGAAGAGGCGTTGGTGCGCTGGTGTGAATTGCAGGGCATTGCCGCCAAGCCGCTGCATCTTGTCGGTTACGAAGACGAGGGGGATTGAGCGATGAAAGCCTTCGCCACACTTCTCGACCGATTGGTGCTGACGCCCTCGCGCAATGGCAAGCTGAAGCTTCTGACCGATTATTTCCGCGATACGCCTGATCCCGACCGGGGATACGGCCTGGCGGCGATTGCCGGTACGCTCGATCTCAAAAGCGTCAAACCCGCCATGCTGCGCGAACTGGTGCTGGAACGCATGGACGAGGTTCTGTTCCGCTACTCCTACGATTACGTCGGTGATCTCGCCGAAACGATTTCTCTGGTGTGGGGCAACATTGGCGGCGCGGAAGATGGCGAGGCAGAAGACCCGCGTCTGGGCGATGTCGTCGCGTTGATGAACTCTCTCGGCCGCACGGAAGTGCGCTCCGCCGTGCGTGATCTGCTCGACCGTCTCGATACATCATCTCGTTTTGCATTTCTCAAACTGGCGACTGGCAGCCTCCGCATTGGCGTTTCGGCGCGTCTGGCGAGGCAGGCCTTGGCGGATTTTGCGGGAAGAGACATTACTGACATTGAAACGCTCTGGCATGGCATGACGCCTCCCTATACGGCGCTCTTTGCATGGCTGGAGGGCAGGGCGGGGCGTCCCGTGCTGGCCACGCCGGCGATCTTCCACTCGGTCATGTTGGCAACGCCGGTCGCTGATGGCGATCTGGAGGCCCTCGATCCTGCTGACTATGCCGCCGAATGGAAATGGGATGGTATTCGTGTCCAGCTTTCTCGTTCCGGCGAAACGCGAAAGCTCTACTCCCGGTCTGGCGATGATATTTCCGCGGCGTTTCCCGATATTCTTGGTGCCATCGAGTTTGACGGAGTAATGGACGGTGAATTGCTGATTGGCGGAACGGCCCGCTCCAACGCCACCACCCGGACGTTTTCCGATCTGCAGCAGCGATTGAACCGAAAAACCGTGACAACGCGCATGCTGGAAGACTATCCAGCATTCATCCGTGCTTATGACCTGTTGTTCGATGGTGAGAAGGATATCCGCGCCGACAGTTACATCGAGCGAAGGAACCGGCTGGCGGAGATCATCGGGCATGCCCCACATGACCGTTTTGATCTGTCGCCACTGGTTGCGTTTTCGACTTGGGACGAGCTCGATCGCATGCGCGCCACCCCGCCCGATCCGGTGATCGAAGGCGTGATGATAAAGCGCCGGGACAGCACCTATCAGGCCGGACGCGCCAAGGGGCCGTGGTTCAAATGGAAACGCGACCCCTACAATGTCGATGCTGTGATGATGTATGCGCAGCGCGGCCATGGAAAACGCTCGAGCTACTATTCGGATTTCACCTTCGGTGTCTGGGCGGAAGGTGAGGACGGAGAACAGCTCGTTCCCGTTGGCAAGGCCTATTTTGGTTTTACCGATGCGGAACTGGAAGTGCTGGACAAGTTCGTGCGCGACAACACTGTCGAACGTTTCGGCCCCGTCCGAGCCGTACGGGCAACGCCTGATTTTGGTTTTGTGCTGGAAGTTGCCTTCGAAGGCATCAACCGCTCCACACGCCACAAGTCCGGCGTCGCGATGCGTTTTCCGCGCATTGCGAGATTGCGTGCGGACAAATTGCCGTCTGAAGCCGATCGTCTGTCGACGCTGGTTGCGATGATCGACGAGCGTGAGGCATAGTCTCAACGGCAGTCCAGAAATTGCCATGATGGCTGCGAATATACTGTTGTTGTCATTCGCGAATCCGTGATTGGACACTCATCCTTGGCAGTGTTGAACTGTATCTTCTGTTTCCGTCGCGCAGGTGTATCCATGGCAGACAAACGCTTCGTTTCCTTGCAACTTGGCCAGGAGGGGAGTGGGCTTGTTTCCGGAAGCCTGACACGCCGTCATCTTTTGGCGGGTGCTTTCGGTTTATCGAGTATTGCGCTCTTCGGTTCCGGTGCCCGGGCAGCAGTCCCGGCACCAGAGGTTCTGCCTCTGGAGAGCCAAGATTATGCCGAGGCGCGACGCCGTTTTCACACCCGTCTGTTGCGCAAGATGTCCGCACCGGAGAAATCGTCACCACTTGGCACACCTCCTGGTGCCGAGCGTGTGACCTATCGCGGTGGCCCTGATGGTTCCATCGAGCTGGTCGCATGGTTGTCCAACTATCAACCCTCCAAGGCACTGAAACCCGCGGTTCTGTTTCTGCATGGTGGAAACGCCACGGGTGACGGGCATTGGGCGTTGATGAAACCCTATTGGGAAGCCGGTTTTGTTGTTCTTCTTCCGTCGTTTCGCGGTGAGAACGGCCAAAACGGCAATTATTCCGGTTTTTATGACGAGACGTCGGATGCCCTGGCGGCGGCCGACTATCTGGAAAACCTGCCCGGTATCGACAAGAGGCGTTTTTTCGTGGCGGGTCATTCGAATGGTGGAACGCTGACAATTCTCGCGGCGATGAGCCGTAAGTTCCGCGCCGCCGCGCCAATTTCTGCCGGTGTCAATTCCTGGCGTTATTTCAACCGTTACACGGACGAGATCTGTTTCGACGAGACGAACGAGATGGAGTTCATCATGCGTTCGTCCGTCTGCTTTGGCCCTAGCCTCAAATGTCCGGCGTTCCTGTTGCGTGGGACGGAGGAGAGGCCATTCGACGCCGATCACCAGCTTTTCGTCGAGCGCGCCTGGTCGTCGGGCTTCAAGGTGGACAAGAAACTGCTGCCCGGAACCCACAATGGCGTCGTCCCGGGCGCGGTAGAAGAAAGCATTCGCTTCTTCAACCAGTTCGGCTGATGGCTTACGTCGTTAAACAGAATTAGTCTGTTTTTTGACTATGGAAGACTTTGCCTGGGCGATCCACCACGCACCATCTTTTTTGTCCGCATATTGCGCACGCTTGTTAGTGAACTGACCCTGTGTGCAGATCTCACGATAGTTCCGGATCGGCAGTCCAAGTTCTTTGACCACTGCATCTACAACGGTCGGTCCGGTCATGTCGTAGACGCTGACGATCGTGCCTTCTTCGATGTTTTGGGAAATGCGATCAGCCATCAGCCGCAGCGCCGGATGACCCGGTTTAGCAGCCAGGCAATAGTTGGTCACTTCGCCATTATCCATGGCAATAAAAACGGCGTCTTCGTCCAGAGCAATGACGTCTTCCGGTCGCGCCGCAAAATTGGAATCGATATCGAGGTATATGCCGCCGGAATGCAGAAGGACGAGAATGCGCCAGAAATCTGCCTTGGCAGGCCCAATCTGAAGACGCTTGAAGGCGTCGGAATAGCGACCGGGGAAATGTTTCTCGATAAAAGCTTCGCAGGCTTCATCCGTGTGATAGCGATATTCAAACTCTGGCGTAAGCCAGCGATTGAACAGAAAGTTCGCATAGACAGGCATCGTCACGCGGTTTGAATAATTCGTCTGCCAGACGATACGGGGAATGGCTTTGACGGATTTGGTTTCGCGGCGGGCCGCCACATATTCGGGTATTGTTTTTCGCCTGCCCGGCCTGACGAACATGTCGATGGAGAAAATAACCTTGACGATATTTCCACCGATTTTGATCGCGCGGTACGCAATGCGATTATATTCGTGTTTTGCCAATGTGTGCGCTCCTGCGCATAAGAACAGTTGTCGCCCACGTTCGAAGCGGCGGTAGGCGGTATTTATTGTACGGCGGCGTTTTGTCAATAAGTCGGCAATGAAGACGGGCCGAACCTGTTTTATGTAAGGAACAGCCCGAAACATACCTCCTAGAGCGTCGAAATCGCTGTAGACAACTTAGGTGTTGCTATCTTTGAAATAGCCCAGCAGGCGCATCGCGTTGGCGGTGACCAGAACCGTGGCGCCCGTGTCTGCGAATACGGCGAGCCACAGGCCGGAAAGTCCGGCAATCGTCGTCACCAGGAAAACGGCCTTGAGCCCAAGCGCGATCGTCACGTTCTGACGAATATTGCGCATGGTCGCGCGTGACAATCCGATCAGGCGGGCTGCGTCGCCGACATTGTTGCGCATTAGAGCCGCATCGGCGGCCTCCATGGCGACATCGGTTCCGGAGCCGATGGCAACGCCGACGCTGGCTGCGGCAAGGGCGGGGGCGTCATTGATGCCGTCACCAACCATCACGACGGTTTTTGTCTCGGCCAGTTTGCGGATTTCCTCGACCTTGTTCTGCGGCAGCAGCTCACCGCGTGCTTCCAGTCCCAGCCTGTCGCCGATGGCTTTGGCTGTGCGGGCATTGTCACCGGAGAGCATGAGCGAGGAAATGCCCATGTCGGTCAGCGCCCTGACACCGTCCGCTGCATCCTGTCTCGGCTCGTCGCGCATGGCGATCAGGCCTCGCGCCGTGCCGCCTGCCATCACCACGGCAACGGTCTTGCCTTCTGTTTCGAGGGTGCTGATCCGTTCTACCAGTTCGGAGGGCACAGTTCCGACCTTGGTTGCGAAGCGGGGCGCGCCAATGAAGAACGTCTTGCCACCGATAATGCCTTCCATGCCGCGTCCTGCGATTGCCTTGATATCCATGCCAGGCAGCGGTGCGATGCCTTTTTGCGTGGCGTGATCGACAATTGCTTTTGCCAGGGGATGACTGGATTCGTGCTCAATGGTTGCCGCTTCCGCAATCAACCCATTGTCGTTGCCGTCAAGCGATATCACGTCCGTTACAACGGGTTCGCCGCGCGTCAGCGTACCTGTCTTGTCGAAAGCGATGGTCTGGGTGCGGGCGAGCATTTCAATCACCGCGCCACCCTTGACCAGCATGCCGTGCCGTGCAGCCGCCGAAAGACTTGAGGCGATGGCGGCGGGAACGGAGATGACCAGAGCGCAGGGGCAGCCGATCAGCAGCAGCGCGAGGCCGCGATAGATCCAGGTTTCCCAATCGCCGATGCCGGTAAGCGGCGGCACGATGGCCGTCAGCGCCGCGATAGCAACGACGAGCGGCATGTAATAACGCGAGAAGGTTGCAATGAAGCGCTCGGTCGGTGCGCGCGCATCCTGGGCCTCTTCCACCAGTGCGATGATGCGCGCGATGGTATTGTCCTGCGAGGTGCGATCGACCTTGATGCGCAGCGATCCGTCGTGGTTGATCGAACCCGCAAAAACCCGCGAGCCTTGCTCCTTCGAGACCGGAACGCTTTCGCCTGTCATGGGCGACTCGTCCACGCTCGAAGCGCCCTCAAGCACTTCGCCATCGGCGGCGATGCGATCACCGGGCCGGGCGACGACCACCTGGCCGATCTGCAATTCGCTGGACGAGATCTGCCGCAGCGAGCCGTTTTCCTCGATTAACGCCGTTTTCGGAAGCAGTGAACCAAGTGCCTTTATGCCGGAGCGCGCCCGAGCGGCGGCAAAGCCTTCCAGCAATTCGCCGATAGAGAACAGCAGGACGACGATGGCGGCTTCTTCCGCTTCACCGATAATGATCGCGCCAATCGCAGCGATCGTCATCAACATTTCAATCGTGAAGATTGCCCCGAACCGGGCTGCATTGATGGCGTTACGGGCGATGGGAAGAAGCGTCACCAGCGTCGCAATAATGAAGGCGTAGCCGCCCCAGGCCGGGAACGCGAGTTCCGCTACATAGGCGACGGCGACAAGAATGGCGCCTGTCAGCGTATTGCGGGCTTTTGCACTCTGCCACCAAGGGCCTTTTTCTTCGGCGCCATGTGCGTGGCCCAAGGCTCCGACCGCGTCTGCTTTTTCGCGGTGATCGTGGCCACGAGCAGAATGGTCGTGCGCCACGTGATCGCTTTCTGCATGAGCTTCATGCCCATGGGGATCATGCGCATTGTCATGGCCGCCGCAGCATCCAGCATGGCTATGTTCAGAGTGTTCATCAGCCTTGCCGACGGGCGTTGCCGTATCACGCGGTAGAAGGGTCGGTGTGTAGCCAAGCTTTCGGATCGTATCTTCGATCTTGTTGATGGAGGTCTTTTCTTGCTGCAGCGAAAGTTTCACGCGTTCTCTCGCGACCGATACATTGATGTCGGCCACGCCTGGCAGTCGCGTCAGCGCCGTCTCGATCTTTGCCGCGCAGCTCGCGCAATCCATCCCGCCAACCGTGAAGGTCAGTTGCCCTTCGTCGTTGCGGTCCTGTGTTCCGGGTGTCGAGACACTCATCTTTCCTGCTCCTGAATTCCAGTTGCAGTCAATCTGGCACCTCTAGCAACTAGAGGTTCAAGGGTAAAAATGAAGTTTTTCCTTTTTTATTGATGCCCGACACCAGCTTCGCGCCAGCGACACATTGCATCATCGCAGCAACGATAGTTCTGTGAAGCGGTCCCCATGGCATCTCTTATCTCGAAAACCTGCCGTCGTACGGTCTCTGTGGCTGGCCTTATGTTGTTGCCGCTTCTCAGTGGTTGCCTGTTCGTGACCGATACGACCCGGATGGACCCGGATGTCTTTGTCCGGGAAACGGCGCCGGTCTTTGGTTTCAATTCGGTCGGTTCCAACCGAAAGCCGGAACTGCCGCCACAGCCGGGTCAGCTTTCGACGCGGCCGCCGGACCTCTTCAGGACGCGTTTCCATCAGGAATATGGCCCGCCAGTGCAGGGGCGGGGCCTGAACTATGTGCCGCCCGCGCGTGGACAGGCGCCGGTTGCGGATCAGACCGTGACCTACGGTCTTCCCGTATCGAACCCGTTGCATAGGGTCATCTACAACTCGATTCGTGATGACGACAGGACATTGCCGGCTATTCCATATAGCCGCATCGATCCGAGATATCTTCGCCAGGAAGTGACGTATCAGACGGCCGAAGTGCCCGGTACGATCGTTGTCGATACGAAGCAGCATTATCTTTATCTCGTCCAATCCGGTGGTAAGGCCATCCGCTATGGTGTTGGCCTTGGTCGTGATGGTTACGCCTGGTCGGGCCGTGGGAAAATCCAGTGGAAGGCAAAATGGCCGCGCTGGACGCCGCCGGATGACATGGTCAAGCGTCAGCCCGAACTTGCATCGATCTCTGCCGCCAATGGTGGCATGACGCCGGGCTTGAACAATCCACTCGGCGCGCGGGCGCTCTACATCTTCAAGGACGGCAAGGACACACTCTACCGTGTGCACGGAACGCCGGACTGGCAATCGGTTGGCAAGGCTACGTCTTCGGGATGTGTGCGTATGCTCAATCAGGACGTGATCGATCTTTATGAGCGTGTGCCGCAGGGCGCGCAGATTGTGGTTATCTGACCACGTTCACGAAGAAAGCGCGCGGGCTTTGAAGCGCAAACAGGCTTGTGACTCGCTTTTAGCGGTCCATTAACTATTTTCGCAATACCTCTGATCACGCGGAACAAACAACGTACATGTTGTGGCGCAATGCGGCGATCAAGCCGTTCGAAATGTGGGACAAACCGGCCTTATGACAAGCACCGACACAGATCTTTCCAGACGTACCTTCCTTTCCCTTCTCGGTATTTCCTCTGCCTCGCTTCTCGCAGGCTGTGCTTCTTCAGGCACCGGTGATGCCATCCGTCAGCAGGCGAATGCCATCGGAAGCGATTTCCGCCAGATGTTCTCGCCGGGCGTCAGCGCTGCGGAATTGGCCGTTATGTACGGTTCGATTGAAGATGGCGGCTACGTCATTCCTGCAGTGCCTTACGAGAAAATCGACAAGCGGTATTACCGTCAGCGCGTGGTCGACCCGACCGGCGAGCGTCCCGGTACCGTTGTCGTCGACACGCGTTCGCGCTTCCTTTATCTGGTAGAGCCGGGCGGCAGCGCCATGCGTTATGGCGTCGGCATCGGCCGCGACGGCTTCGCGTGGTCGGGTGAAGGCGTTATCCAGTGGCGTCAGAAGTGGCCAAAATGGACGCCGCCGGACGAAATGGTCGCGCGCCAGCCGGAACTGGTCAAATACTCGTCCAAGAATGGCGGCATGCCGCCGGGCCTGAAAAACCCGCTCGGCGCCCGTGCGCTCTATATCTTCCAGAACGGCAAGGACACGCTTTACCGTCTGCACGGCTCGCCGGAATGGAATTCCATTGGCAAGGCTGTCTCTTCCGGTTGCGTGCGCCTGATGAACCAGGACATCATCGACCTCTATGACCGCGTGCCGAACAAGGCCCGGGTTGTCGTCTGGCAATAAAGAGCCGAAACGGACCAAAATAAAAAGGCGGCCTTTGAGCCGCCTTTCTTGTCTCGATCCTAATCAGGATTTCTGCAGATTGTCGCGCAACGCATTGACGCTGTCGCGGATCTGAACCAGTTCATCCAGTCCGCAGCCGGTGGCATTGCCGATCGCGGCCATGACCTTGACGCCCTCCTTCTTGAGGTCGGCTCCTTTGGGTGTGAGAGCGATCATCACCTGTCGTTCATCAACCGTGCCGCGCTTGCGGGTAATGTGCCCTGCCTGTTCCAGGCGTTTGAGCAGCGGCGACAGCGTTCCTGAATCGAGGCCGAGCATTTCACCCAGCGCCTTGACCGTTGCTGTCTCCTTTTCCCACAATGCCATCATCACGAGATATTGCGGATAGGTGAGGCCGAGCGGTTCGAGTAGTGGCTTGTACGCCCGCGTAAAGGCGTGGGCGGCGCCGTAAAGCGCAAAGCATATTTGCTGGTCCAGCCTCAACAGGCTTTCCAACCGGGTGTTGTCGCCATCCGCGCTCATTGTCTTGCTCCAAAAATTGCCGGAGAGGGAACAATTTGCCCCACCTTCCGGTTCCTGCCGCATGGGAGCGCGGCGAATTTTCACAAAAATTATCGCAAAAAAGAATTCGATATTCAATGCGCAAAATTGTATTGCGCACAATCAAATTGTGAGCTATATGAAATTCAACATCAACCGAACGGAGTAAATGTCATGCCCATTCTCTACACGACCAAAGCATCTGCTACCGGTGGCCGCGCCGGCAACGCCAAGTCCGAGGACGGTGTTCTCGACGTCACCTTGACCGTTCCAAAGGAACTGGGCGGTGATGGCGCTCGCGGCACCAATCCTGAACAGCTCTTTGCTGCTGGTTACTCTGCCTGCTTTCTCGGCGCACTGAAGTTCGTCGCGGGCAAGGAAAAGGTAAAGATCCCGGAAGACACCACTGTGACGGCGACGGTCGGTATTGGCCCGCGCGAAGATGGCGGCGGTTTCGGCATTGAAGTGTCGCTGAAGGTCAATATCCCAGGTGTCGAGCGTGAAGTCGCTGAAAAGCTGGCTGCTGCTGCTCACATCGTTTGCCCGTACAGCCACGCCATGCGCACTTCCACGGAAGTGCCGGTTTCGGTTGCCTGATAGCAAAACAATCGAGCTCAAGGGCCGGGATCACTCCCGGCCTTCTTGTTTTTGGAAAGATGATTGCTATATTCTTTCTGTGGAAAGGATGTGCGAGATGAATATTCGTGTTCAAAATACGCCTGAGCCTGCAGCACAGGGCAGGGTGGTGACCAAAGCTGTCATGGCGGCTGCCGACCGGCTAGGACTGAACGCAGCGCGCACGGCCGACATACTCGGCCTTTCCGCCCCCACGATTTCTCGCATGAAGCGTCTCGATTTTCTGTTGGAGCCGGGCAGCAAGCCGTTTGAACTCGCTGTCTTGCTGATCCGCGTCTTCCGGTCGCTGGACGCGATTGCTGGAGGTGACGAAGCGGTCGCAAAGAACTGGCTGCGTAATCACAACACGGCGCTCGGTGCCGCGCCTGCTGATATGCTCGCCACAATAACCGGATTGATCGATGTCCTTTCCTACTTGGACGCTCGCCGCGCTCCTGTCTGAAAAACGCAGACTTTCTGGAAAATTCTGGCGTCTGGTGGAAGCGCAACACCAGGTGTCCACCATGAAACTCGTTGACACGGTGGATGAGCAGTCTTTGCTGGAAGACATACTGGAGACAAGCAAGCGTTCGTTTCCACCGGAATGCGCTGGTCTGGATTATCTTCTCGCGACGCCGTTTCGGTATGGGGCTGCTTATCCCTATGGGTCACGCTTCAGGAGGGCGGGGTTCACCGAAGGTGTATATTATGCCGCGGCACGCGTGGAGACGGCGCTGGCTGAAATGGCTTTCTATCGGCTGCTGTTCTATGCGGAGTCGCCCGGTACGCCGCTTCCGGCAAATCCTGCAGAGTATACCGCTTTCGCGGCGGTCATAACGACGGAATCAGCATTGGATCTGACCAAGCCGGAGCTTTCCCGAGACGCGGCTTTCTGGACGAGCCTCACCAACTACGAACCGTGCCAGGCACTTGCCGATGCGGCGCGTCAGGCAAACGTTGAAGCCATCCTCTATCAGTCGGTGCGCGACCCTGATGCCGGACTGAACATTGCCTTGCTGACGGCACGTGGGTTTGCGGAGAAGATGCCTGTGGAGCGTGGAAGTTGGCGCATAAGGCTTTCGAAAGCCGGGGTGCAGGCGCTGTCTGAGTTTCCGATGCGGAGAATTGGTTTCTCCGCATCGGATTTTGCTGCCGATGCACGCCTTGCGGCGCTTTTGGGTAGGGCTTGATATCAGTTCTGGGAAAGACGTTCGCGCAGCTTTTCTTCTTGCTCGATTATCTCAGGTGTTAGTCCTGCGCCGAAATCCTCCATTTGCAAAAATGGGCGGATTTCAATTTCGCTGCGTTCCGGCATCGGGTTCGGACAACGCTTCACCCAGGACACGGCTTCTTCCAGATCCTTCACCTCCCAGATCCAGAAGCCCGCAACGATTTCATTGGTATGTGGGAAGGGGCCGTCGACAACGGTGCGGGTGTCGCCGTCGAAGACAACGCGTTTGCATTTCGCCGTGGGCTTCAGTCCTTCACCAGCAACCATGATGCCGGCATTGACGAGTTCCTCGTTGAATTTGCCCATGGCTTCCATGAGTTCGGTCGATGGCATTACGCCATCCTCGCTGCTTTTTGTTGCTTTCACGAAAACGATCACGCGCATTATCATTCTCCTCCGGTTTGAATCTGCGATTACGTTGTTGATGAAACGCCCTGGGGCCGAGTGGGTTTCCTGGGTTCTTTCTGTTCAGCCAAGGTCGATGAGATCGCGGCGCAGGCGGTCTGGATCGCCACTGCCAATTTTCGCTTCAATTTCGCCATGTGTTTTTTCCCAGATAGGGAGAGCCTCCGAAAGGACAGCCATTCCTTCTGTCGTCAGACGCAGTCGTTTGCCGCGTTTGTCCTTCGGGTCCTGTTCAATGCTGACCAATCCACGCCGTTCGAGCGGTTTCAGGGCGGCCGTCAGTGTGGTGCGGTCCATCGCCAGAAGATTGGCCACCGGCCCCATGGGGGGCGGTTCGGGGCGGTTGAGCGACATCAGCAGAGAGAATTGCCCGTTGGTTATCCCTGCCGGCTTCAGCGCGTTGTCGAATAGCCGGGCGAGCGCTCGCGCCGCACGTTGCGCATGCAGGCAAAGGCACGCGTCGCGCACAAAAAGGGTTGCCGAAAAAGGAATCAGGGCTGCGTTTGACATGCTGTAAATATGTTGATATCAACGTAATTAGTCAAGCGGAACTTGCGGCCGCGTTTGCGGTTATTGCGAGGTGCGTGTGACGACGCAGGGCGTGAAGGCGGGCCAAACCTTGCCTTTCGCGCTAAAGGACAGATCCAAGGAGGAAAGATCATGTCTCATCCCGTCGTATCGAAAGAGGAATGGCTGGCGGCGCGCCGCGATCTGCTGGTGAAAGAGAAGGAACTGACGCGGGCACGTGACCGGCTGAACGAAGCCCGTCGCGCCTTGCCATGGGAGCCGGTTGCGGAAGACTACGTTTTCGACGCGCCCTCAGGCCCGAAGTCGCTCAGTGAACTCTTCGGAAAATGCAGTCAGCTTATCGTTTATCACTTCATGCTGGCACCTGACTGGGAAGAGGGGTGCACGGGGTGTTCGTTCCTTGCCGATCATATCGACGGCGCCGTCATTCACCTGAAACATGCCGATGCCAACTTCGTCGCCGTATCGCGCGCCCCGCTCGAAAAGATCGAGGCGTACAAAAAACGCATGGGATGGAAGTTCCCGTGGGTTTCCTCGAATGGCAACGAATTCAACTTCGATTACCGGGTTTCGTTTCGGGATGAGGACATCGCATCTGGCACCATCACCTACAATTACCGGGACATGCCCGCGGAGGAAGGCCTGAATGAAATGCCCGGTTTCAGCATTTTCGTGAAGGGCGAGGATGGCAAGATCTATCACAGCTATTCCACCTACGCGCGCGGCGCGGAAGAGACTTTGGGCACGATGATGATGCTCGATCTCGTTCCGAAAGGCCGCAATGAGGAGGAGATTATGGATTGGGTGCGCAGGCATGACCAGTACGAGGACCAGCCGAAGGCTGCGGCCGCTTGCTGCCACTGAAAAAAAGGGAGGAGGACCCCTCATGGAAATGGAAAGTGCCAAGCCGCAGAAAGAACATGAGTTTCTTAATCGCATCGTCGGCGATTGGGTAATGGTTTCAAGCACTGGTCACGACGACTATGACGCAGAAGATCCCGAGCAGGTTTTTACTGAAAAGGTCCGCTCTATCGGTGGCCTGTGGGTGGTTGGTGAAGGCTCCGGGAAAATGCCTGACGGTACGCCGATGAAAGCCGTGATTACGGTTGGCTACGATCCGGTCAAAGGCAATTTCGTCGGCACCTGGATCGGTTCGATGATGTCCAATCTCTGGGTCTATAATGGCTGGCTGGAGGCGGATGGAAAGACGTTGACGCTCGAATCCGAGGGGCCGGCTTTCGACGGTTCAAATCGCACCGACACCTACCGCGATGTCCTGACATTGCATGATGACAACCACCGCAGCTTTTCCGGCAGTGTCAAAAAGCCGGACGGCAGTTTCGAGATCTTCATGACCTCGGAATTTCGCCGAAAGACCTGAAGAAATCCAAAGCGAACGCTGCACGAGACACCTTGAAACCGTAGGGCAGAGCGCGCTGCGGTTCCTCACCCGAAAGCCTGTCCAATATCCGGAGAAAACCGATGTCTGATACGCATGGAAAGTTCATATGGGTGGAACTGATGACACCCGATACCGATGCGGCTGGCCGTTTCTACAGTCATGTCGTTGGCTGGCAGCTCAAGGATTTCGGCTCGCCGGATATGGCCTACACCATCTTCGAAGCCAACGGCAAAGGCATGGGCGGGATGATGGAACTGACCGACGCCTTCAAATCGCAAGGTATTCCTCCGAACTGGACGGCCTATGTCGCGGTAGACGATGTCGATGCATCTGCGAGACAGTTTGCGGAAAAGGGCGGATCGGTCATGCGCCAGCCGGAAGACATTCCTGAGATCGGCCGTTTTGCCGTGGTTGTCGATCCCTTCGGCGCCGTGCTCTGCATCATGACGCCGTTGCCGATGGATACCGGTGAGTTTCCGGTGGATACCCAGAGCCTTCAAGGGCATGTTGGCTGGTACGAACTGTTCACAGACAATGTCGACGAGGCAATGGCCTTTTACGGTGCGGTTTTCGGCTGGACCAAGGACCATGATTTCGACATGGGCGAAATGGGACCATACCGCATCTTCGCGCACAACGGCAAAGCAGTCGGTGGCATAATGAAGCGGATGCCGCAAATTCCCGTGTGCCATTGGGGTTACTATTTCAATGTCGACGGCATCGATGACGCGATAACCCGTGTCAGCACCGGTGGCGGCAAGGTCGTCAACGGTCCGATGGAAGTTCCCGGCGAAAGCTGGATCGTCAACTGCCAGGACCCGCAGGGCGCCTTCTTCTCGCTCGTGTCACAGAAGAAATAATCTCCCGCCGTTTATGTCTCTTCCCGGTCTTTCCCCGGGAAGAGATCGGCACGCCGGTCATCGACCTCTCGGAAGCCGGACATGGTCTATGAAGGCGCGCAGCTTGGGGGCAAGATTGCGTCGGTTCGGATAATAGAGATAGAAGCCCGCAAAAGTCGGCGAGAACTCTTCCAGCATGGCAACGAGTTGGCCATTTGCGAGATAGGGTGCAAATGTCTCCTCCATTCCAAATGTAATTCCAGCGCCTGCACAGGCGAGTTTGGTCATCAACTGCATGTCATTGGTGGTCAATTCCGGCTCGACCGCGACGGCGAATTCGCGACCGTTTTCCGCAAACTCCCAGCGATAGGGCGCAGCGCCTGGACGGGGCCGCCAGCCAATACACTTGTGACGTATCAGGTCACGCGGATGGCTGAGCAGAGCAAAGCGTGCCGCATAATCTGGCGAGCAGACCGCAAGTTGGCGCTGTTCAGATGACACCGGCACGGCAATCATGTCCTGCTCGATCAGTTCGCCGAGGCGCACGCCGGCATCGTAATGCTCAGCGACGATATCAAATTCCTCGTCGGTTACGGTGATATCCAGTTGCACCTGTGGGTGTGCTTCGGCAAACCCCGCAAGCAACGGGCCGGACAGAAAGCGTTCGGCAATCGAGGAAACGGCGAGCCGCAATTGTCCCCGCGCGGTTTGGCTGAGCGATGAAGCTGCCTGGGCTGCCTGGACAAGATTGGCAATAGAGGGAGAGACTTCTGCATATAGCTTTTGTCCTGCCTCCGTCAGACTCACGCTCCGCGTGGTTCGTTGCACCAGCGCAATCCCCATCGTTTCCTCGAGCTTGCGAATGGTCTGGCTAATGGCAGATCGGGTCACGCCCAGGCGGTCAGCGGCAGCGCGGAAATTCCGTTCATCCGCCACCATGCAGAAAATCGAAATCGCATTGAGATCAATGTTCATTGGTTAGAAAATCTACCCATTAAGTTAAGGATTGAGACGGTTATCACGACAATGCCAACGAATTATCTTCCTTGCAACGGCGCTGTTCCAGGAAACGGGTGGCGCCGCAACACGAAGGAGATCAATCATGGCATTGAACAAAGTCGTTCTCATCACCGGCGCATCCAGCGGCATCGGGGTGGGTATTGCCCGCGAACTCGCGAGTGCTGGTGCAAAACTCGTGCTGGGCGCCCGACGTATGGACCGTCTTGAAGCACTGGCCCAGGAGCTTCGCCAGACTGGTGCGGAGGTAATCGCGCATCCGCTGAACGTCACGGACAGACAAAGCGTCGCCGAGTTCGCCGACGTCGGCCGAAAGGCCTTTGGGCAGGTCGACGTCATCGTCAACAATGCGGGCGTCATGCCTCTTTCGCTCATGTCTTCCCTCAAGGTCGATGAGTGGGACCGCATGATCGATGTCAACATCAAGGGGGTTCTCTACGGCATTGCCGCCGTACTGCCTGATATGACCAGCCGCAAGTCCGGACAGATCATCAATATTGCCTCGATCGGCGCTCTGGCAGTGTCGCCGACCGCTGCTGTGTATTGCGCGACGAAATATGCCGTTCGCGCCATTTCCGATGGATTGCGCCAGGAGAACAAGGACATTCGCGTCACCTGCATTCACCCCGGCGTCGTCGAGAGTGAACTGGCCGACAGCATCACCGATCCGGCAGCGGCGGATTTGATGAAGACCTACCGGGCAATTGCCTTGAAGCCGGACGCGATTGGTCGCGCCGTTCGATATGCGATCGAGCAGCCGGGCGATGTAGATGTGAACGAGATCGTCGTTCGCCCGACAGCAGCATGAGGACGGCGCCATGAAATCGAGGCTTCCATCCATGCTTGGCACAGCGATGTTTCTTGCGGTCTCATCTGCGACGGCGAGCCCGGAGACCGGACAGGGACGATCGCAAGTGCCCCACCCTTATATCGGCATGTGGGTGACAGGCGACGGTCACATCAGGCAGGAGCTGTTGCCGAACGGTCGATATGACGAAGCCCGTGGACAACGGCAAAGCGCCTATCAGGGTCGCTACGAGGTCTCCGGCAACCGCATCTTCTACTGGGATGACACCGGCTTCACCGCCGACGGCGAGTTCATCGACGACGTGCTGCATCACGGCGGCATGATTTTCTATCGCGAGAAATGATGCGATCAACCACGCCGCCTGCGTAAAGCAGGCGGTGTGTTTGTTTATATCGAAATGATCAGGCCATCCCGGCCGACATGCAAAGGCCCATCAAAGACAGACGACACGGCACGTTGCCAATGCTCCTCTTGGAAATCCGGATCGTCAGACGGAATAAGATGGTGAAGCGCGAGAGCTTTCACATTGGCATCGCGTGCCAACCGTGCGGCATCCGCCGCAGTCGTATGTGATCTGAGCAGGTGCTTCAGTAGCCGGTCGTCGCCATTGTCGACACGGGCGACCAAGGCTTCTATACCCTCGCGCAGCATCGCCTCATGAATGAGGAGGTCAGCGTTTCTGGCAAAATCGGCGAGGGCAGGCAGGTAAGCGGTATCACCGGAAAACACGATGCGTCGGCCTCTAGCCTCGAACGCAAGTGCATAACTTTCTTTCAGCGGTGGATGCTCATTCAACATCGCACGGACCTGCAAGGTTCCGTTGTCGAAGAACGGCCCCTCATGAATAGCCTTTACGACCACGAGGTCGCGCAGGTCGGGACGTCCTTCATCCTCGATGCGCAGGTCGATATCATCCCGCATCGACTCGAAGAAATGTATGCAGTAGCGGTTCAGACCTTCTGGGCCGTAGATGGTCACAGGTGTTTTGAGACCGGCAGTCCAGGCTGTGTGCAACAGCGGACCGAGTTCCAGATAATGATCGGAATGAAGGTGGGTTATGAAGATCAGCGAAATGTCCTTGAGGGACATGCCCTGATCGACCAGTCCGCGTGTGACGCCGAGGCCGCAATCGACGATTACCGTCTGGTTGGCAAGCGACAGCAGGCTGGATGTGGGGTTGGTCGAACCCGGCCGGATGGCCGGCCCGCCCTTGGTGCCCAAAAGCGCGACGTAGTCACCGTTTGGCGTCATGAAATCTCCGGAAGGTCAGGCGGCTATCGTGCCGCCTTCCGTTTTCTTAGCGTTTCAGGCTGCCCAGAATACCACGAACGAGCGCGCGGCCAACGGAGGTTGCCACGGATCGAGCAGCACTTTTCATCGCCGCTTCGATCACCGTTTCACGCTGGTAGCCGCTCGTCTTGCGGGCTGCACCGCCATTGCGGGCGCCCGTTGTGGAGGCCTTTGTCGGCTCTTCGTCGCCAAACCCAGGCAGACGCCAGCGCCCTGCCGCGCTGTCGGACTGGCTTGCCGAATTTTCCTCTTCAGCGCGCTTGGCAGCTTCGGCCTCGGCCGTATTCCGGGCGCGTTCGGTAAGGATTTCGAAGGCGGATTCGCGATCGACATCCTGATCATAGAGGCCTGCGACCGGGCTTGTGGCAAGCATCGCCTTGCGCTCGGCATCCGTCAGCGGCCCAACCCGACCGGATGGCGGACGCACCAGCGTGCGCTCGACAATCGATGGTGCGCCCTTGTCGTGCAGCGTGGAAATCAGCGCTTCACCGGTGCCGAGCGTGGTGATCGTGTCGGCCGTGTTGAAGGCGGGGTTCTGGCGGAATGTGTCGGCGGCGGTTCGAACCGCTTTCAGTTCGCGCGGTGTATAGGCGCGCAAAGCGTGCTGAACGCGGTTGCCAAGCTGGGCGAGGACCGTTTCCGGCACATCGAGCGGGTTCTGGGTGACGAAATAGACACCGACACCCTTGGAGCGGATAAGGCGCACCACCTGTTCCACGCGCTCGACGAGAACTTTTGGCGCATCGTTGAACAGCAGATGGGCCTCGTCGAAGAAGAACACCAGTCGCGGCTTTTCCGGGTCGCCCACTTCCGGCAGTTCTTCGAACAGTTCAGACAGCATCCACAACAGGAACGTCGCGTAGAGGCGTGGGTTCATCATCAGCCTGTCGGCTGCCAGCACCGAAATCGTGCCGCGACCATCGGTCGAGGTGCGCATGATGTCGGAAATTTTCAGAGCCGGCTCGCCGAAGAAGTGCACGGCTCCCTGTTGCTCGAGTACAAGCAGGCCACGCTGCAAGGAGCCGACCGAGGATTTGGAAATCAGGCCGAACTGGTTTGAAAGTTCGGATGCATTCTCGCCCATATAGTTCAGCAGCGATTGCAGATCCTTGAGGTCAAGCAGTGGCAAACCGCCCTGATCGGCAATCTTGAAGGCAATGTTCAAAACGCCTTCCTGTGCTTCCGAGGCATCCATAAGCCGCGCCAGAAGCAGAGGCCCCATTTCCGCGATGGTGGCGCGGACCCGATGGCCCTTTTCACCGTAGAGATCCCAGAAGATCACCGGCGACTTGCCATAGGCGAAATCTGTGAAACCGATCTGCTCGGCGCGCTTCGCGACCCAGTCTTTCTGTTCACCTTCAGCGGCGATACCGGAAAGGTCGCCCTTGATGTCGGCGCAGAAGACCGGAACGCCTGCTTTGGAAAAGCCCTCGGCAAGAACCTGCAGCGATACGGTCTTGCCCGTACCGGTTGCCCCGGTAATCAAACCGTGGCGGTTGCCGAATTTCAGCTCCAGATATTCGCCCTTGTTCAGGCTGTCGTCCGGATTGCGGCTGGTCCCGATATAGAGCTGTCCGTCCTGCAACATTGACTGGTTTCTCCCGACGCGAATTATGACCTGTTCATAGTTTGGTTGCGATGATCTTATAAGGACAGTTCGAAGGCGCAACAACTGCTTGAAGGCGATGGATAAAAACCGCCTCTAAAGTTGTTCCCAAGCCTGACGCGGACTTGAACCAGTGTGTGTATTGTTTTACGTTGACGTTAACGTCATTATTCGATGTTGACGTCGTTTTTCAACAGGAGGCAAGAATGAACGAAGTCGTGAGCCAGATCGCTGACAAGGTGGGAATCAGCCCGGAACTGGCCGAAAAATCGCTTGGTATGATGCTTGGTTTTCTCCAGCGCGAAGCCGAAGACGGCCCGGTTGCACGCATGATCGAAGCCATCCCTGGTGCCAGCGAACTCGTCGCGCAGTTCAACGGCGAAGGTTCCGGCGGCGGCGGTCTTCTCGGTGGTCTGATGAGCGCCATTGGTGGTGGCGGCATCATGGGTCTCGGCCAGCAACTGATGAGTCAGGGCCTTGGCATGGGCGAAATTTCCGCTCTCGCCAAGGAAACCATTTCGGTCGCTCGCCAGTACGCAGGCGATGAGGTTGTCGATCAGGTGGTTGCTTCCGTTCCCGGCCTCAGCCAGTTCGTCTGATCTGATCCGGCACGCTATTCCGCTATCGGGCGTGGTGGATGTTCTTTGAACATCTGCCGCGCCTTTTCTATTTCGGCATGATGGGTTTCCGCCCAGATCCACACGCCGCAAAATGCACTGCCAAGCGTCCTACCGAGATGCGTGAGGCTATAATCGACATGCGGCGGAATGACCGGATGCACGGTGCGCTGCACCAGCCCGTCACATTCCATCTGTCGTAGAGTTTTGGTCAGCATCTTCTGGCTGATATTGCCGACCAGTCTGCCAATCTGGGTAAAGCGAAGCGTGCCGTTTTCTTCCAGCGCTTCCAGGATCAGCATGGTCCACTTGTCGGCCACCTTGGAAATGATGTCCTGAACAAGCGCTTCGATCACCGGATCGGTGTGATCCGGTGGCGGATGCTGTCGTCTGTTTTCGATGTCCGGATCGGCCAGATGCCTTTTCACGTCGACACTCTCCTTTTGGTAAGTATAAATCTTTTGGGTGCCTACTTTCGAATGGAGAGTATCCTAGCTAGTTTTTCTTCATCCAACAAGGAAAGCCACGAAGGAAGGATTTTCCCATGAAGACGACAGGCAACACCATTCTCATCACGGGCGGCGGTTCAGGTATCGGTCGCGCGCTTGCCGAAGCTTTTCATAATCTGGGCAACACGGTCATCATCTCCGGCAGACGCAAGGCGGTGCTGGACGAGGTGACTGCCGCGAACCCCGGTATGGCGTCGATGGTGATGGACGCGACAGACGCCGAGGGTATCAACGCTTTTGCGAGTGCGCTGGTGAAGGAGCATCCATCCCTTAACGCGGTCATTAACAACGCCGGCATCATGAAACCCGAGGACATCACTACGGCGCCGGATTATCTCGCCATTGCCGAGGAGACGATTGCCACCAACCTGCTGGCGCCGATCCGGCTGACGGCGGCGCTGCTGCCGCATTTTCTCAAACAGCCGAGTGCGACTGTACTTACCGTCTCCTCAGGATTGGCCTTCGTGCCGATGGTGTTGACGCCGACCTACAGCGCCACCAAATCGGCCATCCATGCCTACTCCGTGACGCTGCGGGAGCAGTTGAAAGACACTGCTGTCGAGGTGATCGAGATTGTTCCGCCCTATGTCCAGACGACATTGATGGGCGAGGGCCAGGCCAGCGATGAACGGGCCATGCCGCTCGAGGCGTTCATCTCCGAGGTCATGGATATCCTGACAAACCGTTCGGATGAAAAGGAAGTGGTGGTGGAGCGCTGCAAGCCACTGCGTTTTGCCGCTCAGAATGGCAATTTCGATCAGGTCTTCTCGATGATCAATGGCATGCACCCCTGACGGCAAATGGATGTCATTGCGAGCCTGTCCATGATAGGCTCGCCATCCTTTCCGGGAGTGTGGTTCATGGGCAGCCGGCAATTCGTTATGCCGAAAACATCGATGCCAGGCGTTGCTGCAGTTATTGCGGACAGCGACCGTTCTTTCCCCCGGCACATGCATGACCAGTTCGGTATCGGTCTGGTGGAGCGCGGCGCGCAGAAGTCCCAGAGCGGTCGCGGTCAGGTCGAAGCTCAAGCGGGCAACCTCATTACCGTCAATCCCGGCGAAGTTCACGATGGTATTCCCTTGGGGCAGGGCGGTCGCGCCTGGACGATGCTCTATCTCGATCCTGAAGTCGTTCACGCGGCGGTTTCCGACATTGAGGAAAAGCAGAACGGCGGTTTTGAATTCGTCCATCCCGTTGATGTGCGTCCTCTCGCAAATCGTTTCCGCTTACTTTTCGCGGCGATGACAGCACGCGACGATGCGATGCGATGCGAAGAAACCCTGCTCACATTGATGAGCGCAGTCTTCGAGAAACCACGGCCGTTGTCTGTCAGAGCGGCACCCGAGGCAATGAACAGGGCGCGAGAGATGATCGACGACAGCCCGGAGAGGCAGTTTCTTCTTGCCGACCTGGCTGGTGAGGCTGGTATGAGCCGTTTTCGTTTTCTGCGGTCTTTTGCGCATGTGACGGGCCTGACCCCGCATAACTATCTGCTACAACGTCGCGTTCAGGCTGCGCGACGACTGTTGGCGCAGGGAATGGCGCCGGCTGAGGCCGCGTTGACTTCAGGTTTTTCCGACCAGAGTCATCTGAACAGGGTTTTTGTGCGCTATTTCGGCGTCACGCCAGCCGCCTATCGTGCCGCTCTTTCCTGAGTTCAGATCTGCAATTTCGTCCAAGACGGCGCAAAGCCGTCTCATCATGCTTGGCTTTCACTTCAAAAGGATAGCCTCATGACGTTCGAATTCCTGCTCACCTCTCTCATTGTCGTCGCTTCACCCGGAACCGGCGTGGTCTACACGCTCGCTGCCGGACTTTCTCAGGGTGCAAGGGCAAGTATTGTTGCGGCACTTGGCTGCACACTCGGCATCCTGCCGCATCTGCTGGCGGCGGTTACAGGCCTTGCCGCAATCCTGCATGCCAGCGCGACTGCGTTTAGCGTCATCAAATATCTCGGCGTCGCCTATCTTCTCTACATGGCGTGGAACACATTGAGGGAAAATGGCGCGCTGCGTGTGGACGACCAGCGGCAGAGCAAAAGTGTCACCAATATTGTGGGTGAAGCGGTGCTCATCAATCTTCTGAACCCGAAGCTGTCTATCTTCTTTTTTGCGTTTCTGCCGCAGTTCATCGCCGCCGAGACAGTAAAGCCCACCTCGCAGATGACCGTCCTCGGTCTGGTTTTCATGGCCATTACCTTTGTGGTTTTTGCACTCTACGGCTGTTTTGCCGCTTCCGTCAGACAGCAGGTCGTTTCACGCCCTGCTGTGCTTGCCTGGCTACGGCGCAGTTTCGCCGCAGCCTTTGTTGCACTCGGCGCCAAGCTTGCCTTGACGCAGAGATAGCGCAAAACGGGTCTCAGTTATCCCATTCCGGCGCCAGATGGCCGGGGCTGACAATGCGGCCGTCCGGTTTCGCCAATGCGTGGATTTCCTGCATCTCCTCTGGCGTCAGGGCAAAATCGAAGATGTCGAAATTCTCTTTGAGACGGCTTTCAGTGGCCGTCTTGGAAAGCGCGATGACATCTGATTGCTGCACAGCCCAACGCAAAGCGACCTGTGCGGCGGTTTTGCCGTGGTGCGCGCCAATATCCTTCAGCACTGGATCGTTTGGCACAGCGCCGTTTGCCATCAGATAATAGGCGGTGATGGAGAGACCGTTTTTGCGGGCAGCGGCAATCACCTTCGTCTGGTCGAGGTAGGGGTGGTATTCGACCTGGTTGGTGGCGAGCGGCGTATCGGAGAGTTTTACGGCCTCTTCCGTCAGGGCCACGTTGAAGTTCGAAATGCCGATGTTGCGGGCTTTTCCGGCCTTGCGAACTTCGTTGAGCGCGCCGATACGCTCAGCCAGCGGCACGTCGCTTTTGGGCCAGTGCAGCAGCAGAAGATCGACATGATCGGTTTTCAGTTTTTGCAGGCTTTCATCGACCGAAGCCAGGAAATCGGCGTGGCGATAGCGGTCGACCCACACCTTGGTCGTGACGAAAAGGTCAGCGCGCGGAACACCTGAAGAGGCCAGGACCTCACCAACGGCCGCTTCATTCTGATAGATTTGCGCCGTGTCGACATGGCGGAAACCAAGTTTCAGCGCTTCCGGCAGGACGCGTCTCACATCGTCTTCCGGCATACGGAACGTGCCGAAACCGAGTGCTGGGATATTCGCGCCGTTCGCGTTTACAACGTACATCTGTCGTCTCCATCGTCTTTCGGTTTGTCTAAACGGGATTGTCTGGCGGGGAAGGCCTGGAAAGCCTCCCCCTATTAACGGCTGCAAACGGCACGAGTTTCAAGCAAAAGATGTCTTGCTTCCGCAAACCCTACATCAACACGTAGTCGACCGCGCGCGGATAGGCCGGAAGATCGGTCTCGCCCATGCCTTCACGCAGGTTGATTTCGATGGTGCTGGCGAGCGCACTGATCGGCAGTGCGTTCAGGCCTTCACCGAACGGTTCTTCCAGCTCGTCCGAAAGTGCGTCGAGCCCGAAGAAGGTGTAGGCAATAAGGGCGCTGGTGAAAGGTGTTGCCCAACCAAGCAGGTCGGTGAAGCCGAACGGCAGCAACAGACAGAAGAGATGTGCTGTTCGATGGAGAAGCAGCGAATATCCGAAAGGAACCGGCGTGTGGCGAATACGCTCGCATGAGGCCAGCGCGCTGCCCATCTGCTGGACGGTGCTATCAAGCATCTGGAGCTGGATATCGCTGATTTGTGCCTTCGCATTGGCGCTGAACAGGTCCGAGGAGAGCGCCCGCAGCAAGGTTTCCGGCTTGTTGCGGCTTTGGGCGTAACGCTCTGAAAGATCGGCCGGAATGAGTTTGATGATGGCGCTTTTGTTGCCGCTGGGGCGCAGGAAGCTGACCATCTCGTGACAGAAGGCAATCGTCACGTCGATGACCCTGCGGCGTTCGACGGGATCGGAAACATCCTTGCGCATCTCCAGCATTTCACTTTGTCGCCCGAAGGTCCGCGCCGCCATGATAAGAACGCCCCACTGTTTGCGTGCTTCCCACCAGCGGTCGTAACAGGCATTGGCGCGAAAGCCGAGGAAGACGGAGAGCGCGATGCCCAGCAAAGAAAACGGTGCACCGTTGAACGCCGGAATAACATCCGGGCGATCCTTGTGCGCCCAAACGACAAGCGCGGACAGGAGAAAAACAGCGAGTACCTGCGGAAATATACGGCCAACGATGGAGCCGCGCAGGATGAAGAACAGTTGAAGAAGACTCGGACGTGGACGGACGATCATGGATGCAACTCGAATGGAAAATGGGGCTGTGGCAAAGGAATCTGGCTGGCGCCTATTCGCTCCTGAAAAATGACATTTGCCAGTCCTCATTCGCGCGCCGGCACGGGACATATTGCCGCAATGCCCTTGCCGGGAAAATCCCCTTTCGGCCTTGTTGAACTGAAGTGTGTGTTGGGCTTGCGACGAACAGTGGTGAAGGGGTAACAACCACAAAATGCCAAATGGTCGAGAGCGGGCAGGGAGGAAAGTCGCGTGTCGCGTTCACAACGCCTTCTTGATCTGCTGCAGGTCCTGCGTTCCCACCGTATGCCAGTCAGTGGTGCGACACTCGCCGCTCAAACCGGCGTCAGCCTGCGCACGCTCTACCGGGATATCGCGACATTGCAGGCCCAAGGGGCGGATATCGAGGGAGAGGCGGGCGTCGGTTACGTGCTGCGTCCCGGTTTCATGCTGCCACCGCTGATGTTTTCGCAACAGGAGATCGAGGCGCTGGTCCTTGGGTCCAGATGGGTGGCGGGCCGGGCAGACGACAGGCTGGCGGATGCCGCGCGTGCCGCCCTCGTCAAGATTGCGGCCGTACTTCCCGACACATTGCGTGAGGAACTGGACAATTCCGCTTTGCTTGTCGGCCCCGATCAAGCACTGGTCGCGTCGCGCATCGATCTGGCCGACGTGAGAAGCGCCATCCGCTTCGAGACGAAGGTGGTTTTGACCTACCGCGACGAAAAGGGAGATCTGACGAAGCGTGTGGTCTGGCCTTTCGCCCTGGCTTTTTTCGATCTGGTGAGGGTGGTGTTGGCGTGGTGTGAGACGCGTCAGGATTTCCGCAGTTTTCGCGCAGATCGCATTGAGGGCTTCGGCACGATGGGAGAGCGTTATCCGCGTCGTCGCCAGACCTTGCTGAAGCAATGGCGTGAACGCGAAAAAGAACGACGGCGCCAACAGCATGCTGACAAAAACTGACAGCATGGGGGTCTAAGAAGGGCTCATCCACAACAAAGGAGATAGCCATGACCCACCCCGATTTCACCATTCTCTATGTCGACAATCCTCCTGCAAGCAGCAGTTTTTACAAAGGTTTGCTGGGTGTTGAACCGGTCGAAGCCTCACCGACCTTTTCCTTGTTCATTCTCAACAACGGCATGAAGCTTGGCCTCTGGTCCCGCCATGCGGTGGAGCCGAAGGCCGCGGCTGCCGGCGGTGGTGGCGAACTGGCGTTCAGGGTTGCCAATGAAGCAGACGTGGCGGAAACCCACGCTGCCTGGAAGGCCCAGGGACTGGCTATTCTGCAGGAGCCGACGGTGATGGAGTTCGGCAGGACTTTTACCGCTGCCGATCCCGATGGTCATCGTTTGCGCGTCTATGCGTTTTCGGGCTGACGGCCTACTTCTTTACGGCAACCACAAAAATGCGTGGGAACCGTAGCAGCAATCGGCCGTCCGCCATGGGCGGATAGGCCGCAGCGATCCGGGCGGTGTAGTCTTTCAGGAAAGCCGCCTGGTGTTCGTCTCCCGCTGCGGCAAGGTAGGGACGAAGCCCGGTGCCCTTCACCCATTCGACAATGGCATTCGCATCAGCCATCGGATGATTATAGATCGTGTGCCATACATCGACCCGTGCGGATTTCGGGGTCAGCCGGTCGAAATAGGCTGATGGCGACGGTAGCGGCTTACGGCGCAGACGGCCGCCAGCAAATGCCTCGCTCCAAGGGCCGGCCGCACCTGTTTCCTCCATCATCACATGCGTCGGTTCTGTCAGATTGTCCGGCATCTGCACGGCAAGCACACCGCCGGGTGAAAGACTGTCCATCAACCTCTCCAGAACGGACAGATGGTCGGGAACCCATTGAAAAACCGCATTGGCATAGAGAAGATCAGCCGGTTGCGTCGGTTTCCACTGCGCAAGGTCAGCTTTGCCGAATTGCGTGTTGGGCAACCTGTCAGCAGCCTTGGCCAGCATGTCGTCATCACTGTCGACGCCCGTGATGACATTGACACCGAAACGATCGGTCAAAAGTTCCGTAGAGTTGCCGGGACCGCAGCCAAGGTCGTAGCCGTTCATGACGCGTTCGAGCGGCACTTGCGCCAGGAGATCGCGTGCTGCACGGGTCCTCTCATCCTCGAATTTCAGATATTGTTGCGCCGACCAGACCATGATGTCCTCCTGCTGAAAGCCGAATGGGGCTGAAACATCGCATGCGCCATGCCTCGTCACCACCAGCTTATTCATGAATTCTTGTGATGGATATATTCATCAACCGATTGTTCCAGCTTGGAAAATATCATCGCCAAGGCTTGCTGGAGTAATTTTCCATCAAAATCATACATCGTGGAAATAAAAACTTGACCTTGAGGGGCGAGAGGCATTCACTCCGGCCACTTTCAAGACAGGAGACCGTTATGAGCGTCGATACCGCACCCCGATCAACCACCTGGACCTATGTTGACGGTCAATGGCTGCCGGGCAACCCGCCCCTTATCGGCCCGACCTCGCATGCCATGTGGCTGGCCTCGACGGTGTTTGACGGCGCACGCTGGTTTGACGGCGTTGCTCCGGATCTCGACCTGCATTGCCAGCGCGTCAATCGCTCCGCGACCAACATGGGCATGACGCCGACGATGACGGCGGAAGAGATCGAATCCCTGGCGCTGGAAGGCGTGAAGAAATTCGATGGCAAGACCGCCATTTACATCAAGCCGATGTACTGGGCCGAACATGGCACACCCGGCAGCGTGGTTGCGCCTGACGCGGGTTCCACACGTTTTGCGCTTTGCCTTTTCGAAGCCCCGATGGATGCCGGCAAGCCCCTGACACTGACGGTTTCGCCGCTGCGTCGTCCGTCTCCGGAAACCGCGATGACGGATGCCAAGGCTGGCAGCCTCTATCCCAACAGCGGTCGTGCCATCCTTGAGGCTCGTTCGCGTGGTTTCGACAATGCGCTGATGCGCGATATGAATGGCAATGTTGCCGAGACGGCGGCCTCGAACATCTTCATGGTCAAGGACGGCGTGGTTATGACGCCGGTCCCGAACCGCACCTTCCTCGCAGGCATTACGCGTTCGCGCGTTATCGGTCTTCTGCGCCAGGCAGGTTTCGACGTCCGCGAAACAACTTTGTCGGTTGATGATTTCCGCGCAGCCGATGAGATCTTCTGCTCCGGCAACTATTCCAAGGTTTCGCCGGTCACCAAGCTCGATGATCGTGAATTGCAGGCCGGACCGGTCGCGCGCAAGGCGCTCGACCTTTACATGGACTGGGCACGTCTCGGCAGCGACGCATAAGCCTGATTGCAAATTCGAACACCGAATAAAGCCCGTGCCAACAAGCGCGGGCTTTATTTTTTCGCCAAAGCCGGTAGTGCAGCGGCAAGGGCCCGCAGCGGCGCCGTCATGTGTTTATCGCGGCGAAGTGCCAGTGCGATGCGGCGCTCGACGGGCGGCGCCAGGGAGCGCCATGTCAGCCCGGAAAACTCATTCTTTTGCTCGACCGCCATGCGTGGCACGATGGAGATGCCGAGGCCGGCTTCGGTCAGTTTCTTGATGGCCTCGACGCTGCCAAGCTGCATGGCAGGCTGCACGGCACGCCCACTTGCTGAAAACCATTGATCCGTCAGTTTGCGGGTATTGCCTCCCTCATAAAGCAGGAGTGGTTGTGCGGAAAGGAACGACACGTCCATTACCTGATCGGCCGGGAAGCTGTCGAGTGGGAACGCCGCAACCATCTCATCCAGATAGATCTCGCGAATATCAAGGCTTCGACCGCTGGCAGGTAGCGCGACCACTGCCGCATCAATGGTGTTGGCTTCCAGATGCCGCAGAATATCGGCAGTGTTTCCTGTCTGAACCTCGATATCGAGGCCGGGCATGGCCTTGCGTATTTTGCCGAGAACAGGCGGCAGGAGATAGATGCAAGCGGTTGCTCCGGTGCCGATGCGAAGTCGCCCGCTTGCACCGTCGCGGTGCGGTGCGACGGTGTCGAGCGCATGGGCGACCTCCTCGGCAATCCGCCTGGCATGAACCAGAAAATCGAGACCCGCCGCTGTCGGCTGTGCCCGGCGTCCGACGCGTTCGATCAGACGCACACCGAGCTGTTTTTCGAGCAGACGAATATGCAGACTGATGGCGGGCTGCGTCAGTCCAGCCTTATCGGCTGCAGCCGAGAAGCTGCCGAGCTCGACCACATCCATAAAACTGCGAACCTGCCGCAGGTCGACGTCCATGATAAAAGAAAACCTTATCGTTTGTATAAGTTCTATAATCTTTAATTTGTTTCAGCCGCGATGCACAATGGTTTCGTGAATGATTGCAGGACTTATTGAATGACACTCCCGAAAGCGCAAAGCCTCACCATCCGCCCCTGTGAGGAGGCGGATATTCCCGCTATCACGACGATTTACCGCGATGCTGTCCTGAATGGTCGAGCCAGCTTTGAAATTGATCCGCCGACCGTGGACGATATGCTGGCGCGTCGCGCCGCACTGGTGTCGGGTGGCTTTCCGTACATCGTCGCAAAAATGTCAGGGCAGGTGGTGGGATATGCCTACGCCGGCGCCTACCGGGCTCGCCCGGCCTATGGCGCAACGGTTGAAGATTCAGTCTATGTTGATCCAGCCATGAAGGGGCTGGGGATCGGGCGCAGACTGATGGACGCTCTGATCGAGGAAGCAACAGCACGCGGGTTTCGGCAGATGATCGCCATTATTGGCGACTCGGCCAACACGGCTTCCGTTGGTGTTCACCGCGCAGCCGGATTCGAGCACGTCGGCACATTCCGCTCCATCGGTTGGAAACATGGGCAGTGGCTGGATACCGTGCTGATGCAGCGCCCCCTGGGAGAGAGCGATACGACGCCCCGTTTTTGAGGCGCCGTAAAATTTGATCGTCAGGGTTTGGTCGAACCGGGAATTTCGACCTTAACCGTGTCACCGGCAAGCTCGCTGCCCAGTTCTGCTGACTTTGTCTTCTTATCGTAGACGCAGATGTGACTGATCGTGGCATCCGCACCCTTGGCCTTGCCGGTGAGAATCGCAAGGCCGAAATTCTCGCTGCCGATCGGATCGACAACGGCTTTGGCGTCCTCGATCATTCCCTCGCTTGCGGCAAGGCACTTCGCCTGTACGTCCCCGACGAACTCTTTCCATGCCTCGTCCGATGACGCGGATGCAACGCCTGCAGCAAGCAAAAACAGGGTGGCGGCGACGGCGCTGGTTTTCATCATGGGATTCCTTTTCTATTGCGATGCTGGACGGGCGAACGGATGAGCGAAAAACGGTACGCTTGGCTTGTGAAACAATTGTGGTCGAAAGGGTGTTGAGAGGAATTTTCTCTTTTGTTGGAACATTTTGATAATTCGCAGGTTGCCCAAACAGATCTTCGCTCCTATGGTCCGCTCACACGGTTTCTAGGAGCGGTTGTCCGCTGCAAAAAGGAGTAAAAACCATGGCTTTTGAACTTCCCGAACTCCCTTACGACTACGATGCGCTTGCTCCGTACATGTCGCGCGAGACGCTTGAGTTTCACCACGACAAGCACCACAAGGCATATGTCGACAACGGCAACAAGCTGGCGGCGGAAGCCGGTCTGGCTGACCTGTCGCTGGAAGAGGTCGTGAAGAAGTCCTTTGGTACCAATGCAGGTCTCTTCAACAACGCTGCCCAGCATTACAACCACGTTCATTTCTGGAAGTGGATGAAGAAGAACGGCGGCGGCAACAAGCTGCCTGGCAAGCTGGAAAGCGCCATTGCATCGGACCTCGGCGGCTACGACAAGTTCAAGGCTGATTTCATTGCCGCTGGCACTACGCAGTTCGGCTCCGGCTGGGCATGGCTCTCCGTCAAGAACGGCAAGCTCGAAATCTCCAAGACCGCGAACGGCGAAAACCCGCTGGTTCACGGTGCAGAGCCGATCCTCGGCGTCGACGTCTGGGAACACTCCTACTACATCGACTACCGCAACCTGCGTCCGAAGTACCTGGAAGCTTTCGTCGATAGCCTCATCAACTGGGACTACGTTCTCGAGCGTTACGAAGCCGCTACCAAGTAAGCTTCGCACCCTACTTTCTTCGAACACCCGGCCTTCGTGCCGGGTGTTTTGTTTTTACTGTGCCTGTCACAAGCCTGTCATGGGGCCCGTTTATCGCGGCCCATCATGACTGACATCACGCCCCCGCTGTTCTCATTCGGCATTGTTGCCGACCCCCAATATGCCAACATTGATCCGCGTCCCGAAATGGGCAGGTATTATGCCGAAAGTCCGCGAAAGCTGGCGCAGGCTATCGAGGTCTTTAACGGCCGGGACCTTGCGTTCGTCGTGACGCTCGGCGACATCATCGATCGTGGTTTCGAAAATTACGACACGATGCTGGCGGTTTACGAAGGCTTGCGCCATCGTTCGATCCTGCTGCCAGGCAATCACGATTTCGCCGTTTCGGTCGAGCATCTGCCAAAAATCCATTCGCGGCTCGGGATGCCGTCGCCATGGTACGATTTTGCCATCGGCAAGGTGCGTTTCGTCGTACTGGATGGCAACGACGTCAGCCTGTTTGCACCACCGCTCGATGATCCGCGTCGCACGGTTGCAAGAGAGCGGCTGGACGCCTTGCGCGAGGTTGGTGCGATCAATGCGCAGGACTGGAACGCATCGTTAAGCGACGCTCAGTTCGAATGGCTGGAAGGTGTGCTCGAAAAGGCCGATGTAGCAGGCGAACGCGTGGTGATCTTCTGCCACTACCCGCTGTTTCCCGAAAATGCCCATAACATGTGGGATGCGCCTCGCATCATCGACCTTCTTACGCGCCATGTCTGTGTCGGCGCCTGGTTCTGCGGTCATAATCACGAGGGCAATTACGGTCTCTTGAACGGCAAGCATTTCGTCAATTTCAAAGGCATGGTTGACACGCCGGATGAGAACGCCTTTGCCATTGCCGAGGTCTATGCCGATCGCATCGAGATCAGCGGCTTCGGGCGTGAAAAAAGCCGGTCGTTAGGTTTTTGACGCGACGTTTTTCGGCTGCTTGATGTCCCAACCGCTGATCCAGAGCTGACGCAGCGCTTCGCCTTCGTTTCGAAAGAAGGTGCCTGTCTGGCCGCATGTGACCACGCGGTCGGACCTGAAATTGCGGATCGCCTGTCTCAGTTCGCACCATGCGACGATGTTGGTCGTCTCGGAGTAATAAATGACGGCGATGGGCCGGATACGTCGATGCGTCTGTGTGCTGCTCTCATCGCGATAGGCGATATCCAGTTTTTCCTCGTCCCGCACAGCCCGCCGGACAATCGCAAGGTCGATACCGCTTGGGGTTGGCGCCACGCTGCCCCAGGCATGCAGAGCGTTGGCCGTCAGCGTCCGCGATAATGGCTCGGGCACGGAGGCGGCGATCTTGTCGCTGACCCTTTTGGCCGCCTGTCGCAACTCGGTGTCCGCCGTTCTGCCAATCAGCGCGAGGGCCAGAACAATCGCCTCCGTTTCCTCGATCGAAAACATCAGCGGCGGCAGATTGAAGCCGGGCCGCAGAATGTAGCCGACCCCGCGTTCGCCTTCGATCGGCACGCGCATGGTCTGAAGCGCGACGATGTCACGATAGACGGAGCGTGCGGTGACCTCCAGCGTGTCGGCGATCTGCTGTGCGGTTACCGGTTTGCGGGCCACACGCAGGATCTGGATGATTTCGAACAGTCTCGACGCCTTGCGCATCGCCGTTTTCCTGAAGCTCTTGCTCACTCAACTGACATAACGTTGTCAGTTGCCATTCCCTATAAACGGAAAAACACATTGAGAAACAGGGTGTTTTCTTGATGCGCATTGATCCGATATCGGGAGATACTGACATGAGTTACGCGGAAAATCTCTGGCTTTTCTTTCTGGTGCTTTTTGGCATCGTCATTCTGCCGGGCATGGACATGCTGTTCGTTCTGGCGAGCGCGTTGACGGGCGGCAGGCGAACCGGCCTGTCGGCGGCAAGTGGCATGAGTGCGGGCGGCATTGTGCATTCCCTGTACGGTGCCGTTGGTGTGGGGGCGCTTGCTGTCTGGATACCATCGCTGTTCAAACCGCTGTTGATCGCCGGTGCAGTCTATATGGTCTGGATCGGAATCAGCCTCGCGCGCAGTTCCATCGTCGTGAACGGTGGCGAAGCGGATGCCAGCGCCTCGGCCAGAAAAGCGTTCTGGCGCGCCATGCTCACCTGCCTGTCGAACCCCAAAGCCTATCTCTTCATGATGGCGATCTATCCACAATTTCTCAAACCCGCCTATGGGCCGATCTGGATGCAGGGCGCGGTGATGGGCCTCATGGTCGCGGTAACCCAGTTTGCGGTCTATGGCGGGCTGGCATTAACGGCGGACAGAAGCAGGGCATGGCTTGTTTCCTCACCTGCTACCACTGTTTTCATCGGTCGCGCTGCGGGTGTGATGCTGGTTGCAGTCGCATTGCTGACACTCTGGGAAGGGTTGTCTTAGGCTTCTGTTTTCACGCGAAATTTCACTTCAATGTGACTTCTTTTTGCCTGACGGAACGGGCATCCTCGCCCCGTTCGTATCAAGCCCGTTACCTGTCGGGATCAAGGAGAGAGTTCATGAAACCGAAAACCATCACGGCAGCGATGCTGTTCGGCTGTCTGTGCGCCGGTGCGGTTTACGCAGCCGGCGAAGTCGAAAAGCGCGAAGGCATGATGAAGCAGATTGGCGGTGCGATGGGGTCGCTCGCCGCCATTTCCAAGGGGCAGAAGCCTTTTGACGCCGAGGCGGTCAAGACTGCCGTGACGACAATCAGCACCAACGCCAAGGCTTTCCCGGACCAGTTCCCGGCTGGCTCCGAAGCTGGCAGTGCGGCAGCACCCGCCATCTGGGAAAACTTCGAGGACTTCAAGGCCAAGTCTGCAAAGCTCGGTGAAGATGCGGACGCGATTCTTGCCAGCCTGCCCGTGGATCAGGCCGGCGTCGCAACCGCCATGCAGAAACTCGGCGCCGATTGCGGCACCTGCCATCAGACCTATCGTCTGAAGAAGTGATGTTCATCGCATCGGGAAAGTCGCCTTCGGGCGACTTTCCCTTGAGGCGTCGGATCGATCCGGTGCGCTCAGTGCAAATGTGAATGTCGATTGGTCTGAGAGGGGAGAGGGGTATGCCTTCCATCTGGACGAAACTTGCGGGCGGCGCCGTATTGGCCGCAGCCGCTGGTTTCTGTATTTTTATGGTCGTTACGGCGCCGGAGCGGCAGGCGCCAAGCCACTGGGCGAGCCTTGGAGAGCCGGACCTCGCCAACGGCGAGACGCTGTTCTGGGCAGGCGGTTGCGCAAGCTGTCATGCTGCGCCCGGTGTAACAGGTGATGCACTTCTGACGCTTGCTGGCGGTCAGGATCTGCCGAGCCCTTTCGGAACCTTCCGTGTGCCGAACATCTCGTCTGATCCGCAGCACGGTATTGGTGGGTGGACGCTGGCGCAGTTTGGCGACGCCATGACACGGGGCGTCGGCAAGGATGGTGAACATCTTTATCCGTCCTTCCCCTATGCATCCTATGCCAGGATGACCTCCAAGGACATCAACGATCTCTTCGGTTACCTCAAGGCGCTTCCCGCGAGCCAGAACGATGCACCGGGACACGACCTGCCATTCCCGTTCAACATGCGTGTCACCTTGGGTGGCTGGAAATTCCTTTATTTCGATAAGGGCGCCCCTCGTGTCGAACTTGCCAATGCCGATGCCGAACTGCTGCGTGGCCAGTATCTGGTGGAGGGCCCTGGCCATTGTGGCGAATGCCATACGCCGCGAAATGCGCTTGGCGGCTTCCTTGCGGACAAATGGCTGGCGGGCGGTCTCAACCCGGAAGGTGAGGGCAGAATTCCTGACATTACGCCAGCATCTGAAAGCATCGGCGGTTGGGCCGCCGAGGATATCGCAAGCTACCTCGAGACCGGCTTTACACCGGAGTTCGACAGCGTCGGCGGCTCCATGGTCAAGGTCCAGCAGAACATGGCACGGTTGACGGCGGACGACCGGGACGCGATTGCCGCCTATCTGAAGGCTGTTCCGGCGCGTTGAGGTGGAGAGGCATTGACTCTCCACTATCGCCGTCGGATAACAAAACTGTGATGGTTCCTTCCGGAAATCCGGAAGGTGAAAAGGGAACACGATAAGGAGCAATCCCCATTCGTGGCTGCCCCCGCAACTGTGAGCGGAGAGCCTGAAACGGAAATACCACTGGTCGGCTGCATGGCTGGAACCGAAAGGTTGGGCTCATGCGGGGGATAACCCGGCCGGGAAGGTGTTTCAGGTTTTGACCCGCGAGCCAGGAGACCTGCCCTCACGGAAATGTTTATGCCGGCGGGGTGTCCGGAGCAGCAGGATTACAGGGGCAGGTGACTGCGCCTGTGTCAGTCTCGCATTCCCCGTGGTGAATTGTATCGATGCGGTCCTGCGCCTGGATTGGACGCTTGCCCGCTCACAATGGCGCGAATGCGCCGGGAGAGGCTCACCATGTCTACCATCAATCAAAATACCGCCAATGCCGCTGTAACAGCGAAAAGCAGCAGCATTGCCCAATCGCTGACAGCGATCGTTCTCGGCCTGTTCATCGTCGGTTTCGTCGGCTTCTCGCATGTCGAAGCTGTTCACAACGCAGCGCATGATACGCGCCACGCCAATGCGTTTCCCTGCCACTAAAGCTGAATGATTTCGGGGACTTTGTACCCTGAACGCGAAGCTGCTCCAGAATTTGAGGAAACAGGGCATGATGACGTTCGAAAGCCACCGATGCTTTCGGGTTCATGCTCCTGAGGGGGAAATTGCATGTCGTCTTTTCGCAATATTGTTTTTACGTCGGTGCTGGTCGGCTTGATTGGCGGCGTCGCCGTTTCGGCCATGCAGGCCGTTGGCACCACACCGCTGATCCTGCAGGCGGAAACCTACGAAAGCGCTGGTGGTGAAGCTCCACACAGCCATGACACAGCGCCGGCAACTGATGCACAAACGACCGCACAGGCTCCAGCCCACACACATGAACATGACGAAGACGCCTGGGCTCCGGCTGATGGTTTCGAACGTGCGGCCTATACAGTCGCAGTCAATGTTCTGACGGCCATCGGTTATGCACTCGTCTTGACCGGCCTCTTGTCGTTGCGCGGCACCAACGGTGGTTGGCGTGAGGGCCTGTTGTGGGGTGTAGCGGGGTTTGCTGCCGTCATGCTGGCGCCGATGATCGGTCTTCCGCCAGAACTGCCTGGAAGCCCGGCTGCCGCACTCGCCGCTCGTCAAACCTGGTGGATCGCAACCGTTGCCGCGACTGGCGGCGGTATTGCGCTGATCGCTTTCCGGCGTGAACCCTGGACGGCGGTTCTGGCTCTGGTGCTGATTATCGCGCCGCATGTGGTGGGTGCGCCGCTTCCGCCGGAAGGTGAACATGCGCTGGCGCCTCTGCCGCTGGAGCGTCAGTTCATCGTTGCCGCGACGGTGACGAGTTTCGTCTTCTGGGCATTGATTGGAACGCTGAGCGCCTTCTTCCTGAAGCGTTTCCAGTCGGTTTGACACCATGCGGGACGCGGCAGAATGGAGCGACGAACTCGACGCGCTGCGTTTCGCCGTTCCCGGTCACGGCGCGACCTGCGCCGTGCACCGCCTGGCCTTCAAGGCGTTGTTGAAGGGCGAGCCGGATCAGATGGCCGTTCTTGAGTATTTTCAGCAACACAGTGTCGAGTTCATTGCCGCTGCAAAGGCCAAGATCGCCCGCCTGGACCTTCCTCTCGATCGCAGTCTGCATCTCAACAGCCGCGATATTCGTCGCGTGTTAGCTGGCGAGGGCGACGCTGTTACCCCTCGCATCTGCCGCGTTCTGGATCGCGGCAGATAGCTTCTGTCCTACTTCGTGTGTTCCGCTGCGAAAATTCTCAATTCCGCTTCGGCCTCCGGACCAAAGAGGCCAAGGGCTTTGAGAATTTCCGTTGCGAAACTGACCGGTGCGCTGCCCGGTGCCGTGACGATACCGCCGTCGCTGACGGCTTGCGGTTGATCGCGATAAAGACCTTCACCCAGATAGGCTTGATAGGCACGATGCGATGCCAGCGAGTTGCCGGTATGAGCGACATCGTTGAGGATGCCGGTTCCCGCAAGTGCGCTTGCGGCGGCGCAGATCCCACCGATCACACGCCCCCCGTTTCGAAACCGGTGCACAAGGTCACTGATATCCGCGGCCTCGCCTTTTTCCCAACTGAGACCACCGGGGATCACCAGGGCATCGATATTATCTGGATCAAGCGCGTCGTAGCGCATGTCGGGTACGACGTGCATCCCGCCCATGGAAACCACCGGCTGTCCGCTTGGCGACGCATGAACGATGTTCACGCCCAGATAGCGGCGGGCTGCTGCGGTGAGCAGTGCGGGCTCCCAGTCGGCAAAGTCTTGCGCCAAGGCGATAGCGATCCGAGTCATGGCCTTCTCCGTTGAGGATAATCAGGCGATGGATTGCATGTAACGCATGCCGGTGACGGGGCGCGGCACGAAATCCATGTTTTCATAGAAACGATGGGCAGCGACGTTGCCGGTAGCCGCACCAACGGAAAGGTAGTCGCATCCGAGGCGCTTGGCGATATCGCGAGCCCGCGATACGAGGTGCTGCCCGGTTCCATGGCCGCGATGGCCGTCACGCACGAAGAGATGGTGCAGTTCAAGGCCGCGTCGACCTTCCTGCGCCCTGTAGAGCGGCAGAAGCAGTGCGTAACCGATCAGCTCGCCGTCCGCTTCAGCAACAAGACCGTGAACCCAGGGAAGGGCGCCAAACAGATCGCGTTCCAGCTTTTCGGGTGTCATCACAGATGCATCACCGTGATGAGCGGCAAGCAAGGTGATCATTTCGTTGAGTTCGGGAAGATCGGTCTTGCGCGCGCCGCGAATGATGACGACGGGCGGTCTGGGCAGTGTAAGGGCGCTATCTTCGGTCATTTTTCTGGTCCTTCGGTTCTATTTTTGCCGTCAGGACGCTTGAAAACAACAAAGCCGCCTGACGGCGGCTTGTTGACAATATGATCTGTCGAGCCGCCCTTTACAGGTAGGCCCAAAAGTACGAGCAGGAGATGGGTGCGCGTTCGTTGATCATGCGCAATGGATGCTCTCGAATCGGAAATCTGTCAAGGCCGTTTACAATGCAAATCGTGCGGTCGCTGAAAGAATGGCATCTTCCATCCCCGTGTCACTCGTTGCGTGCCCGGCGCCGTCGACGAGTACGAGTTCACTCCCAGGCCAGGCGGCAGCAAGTTCAAAGGCGGTCACAGGCGGACCCTGCAAATCCTGCGTGCCCTGAACAAGCACGCCAGGGATGCCCGCGAGCACCTCTGCCTCTCGGATCAAGGCCCCGTCCTCAATCCAGGCGGCGTGTTGGAAATAATGCGCACAAAGGCGCGCGCGGGTTAGCCTGTAACCATTGTCTTGCCATTTCGCAGGAAAGGCAGCCCCGGGCGAGGATGTTATCGAGCCGGATTCCCAAAGGTGCCATTCCAACGCGGCGGCTTCGCGAATGGTGACATCGGCATCGGTCAGGAGCTTGTAGTAGGCTGCTACCGGATCGCACTGCATCTCCGCATCCGGTATGGCGGCGATAAATCGCTGCCACTGCCGGGGGAGAAAAATCGATAGGCCTTTGTAGAGCCACTCGATTTCCATTTTTCGCGTTGTGGTGACGCCGGCCAGCACCATGGCGCGGACATGTCGGGGGAAGCGTTGGGCATAGGCCAGCGCCAAGGTCGTCCCCCACGACGTGCCAAACACCATCCAGCTTTCAATGCCGATGGATGCCCTGATGGCCTCCATATCGTCGATCAGATGATGAGTCGTATTATGTTCGAGGCTCTTCGCTGCGTTCGGGGTGCTGAGCCCGCATCCTCGTTGGTCGAACTGTATGATGTGATAACGCGACGGATCGAAATATCGCCGCGCTGATGCCGACATGCCGGAACCAGGACCGCCATGCAGCAGCAGAGCTGGAAGTCCCTTTGGCGTACCAGACAGGGCCACGTGCAGTCGGTGTCCATCGGAAACGTCGAGGAACCGCGTTTCATAGGGTTCGATGGCGGGGAAGATTTCGGTCATGCAGCCTATCTCTTTGAGGGGAGAGGAGCGCAGTACATGCGGTGAGTGACAGTTGCGTGTCACCAGCCAAGGTCAATGTTCGCCGTGGCACATGCCGTGGTCGGAGAGCGCGCGGATCACATAGCAATCCTCGATCGAATGGCCGTCGCAGTGCGAGACGATACGCTCAAGCTCATGTTCGAGCTTTTTCAGCCGCGCAATTTTTTCTCGGACGTCTGCGAGATGTTCGGCGGCGATACGGTCCGCACCCTCGCAGGGCATTTCGCGGTGTTGGCTGAGCGCAATGAGTTCGCGAATAGTGTCGATATTAAGTCCGAGATCGCGGGCATGGCGGATGAAGGCCAGACGTTCCAGATCGGTCTTTTCGTAACGGCGCTGATTGCCCTCGGAGCGATCCGCCTCGCGGATAAGTCCCATCTGTTCGTAATAGCGGATGGTCGGCACCTTGACGCCGGTGCGTTTGGAAAGTTCACCGATCGAATACATCTATCTCTCCAGAGCTATAGTGACTGGAGAGATAGGTTTTTCCTGGAGAATTGCAATATTACAGCGACAATACCGTCCGCTGTTCGTCACCGGCCTGCTCGGCTTTTTGATTGTCAGGGTCGAGCGACCGCTTGATCACGTCTGCAATCTTGTCCTCGATGGCCTTGCGTTCGTCAGCCGGCATTGCCGCAAGTTCGTCTTCCGAAATACCCATCTGCTCAAGAGCTCTTGCGCGGATCATTTCGGCAGGCGTCATTTGCGACCATTCCTGCAGTTCGGCCAGCAGGCGGTCGTCGGAAGAGGTGTCTGCCGCCTCGCCCGAGAGCGTGGTACGGACCGCATTCGCGCTGTCCAGTTCCCAAAGTGCAGAAGCAAGAGACGAAGAGCTGATGCTGGCGATGCTGTCGCCACTGTCGGATGCGGACTGGCCGGCGGTGGCTGGTTGCGCCGTCGACACGCTGGGAGAGGTGAACCCGGCATCGGCTATCGACTCACGCGTTCTGTATCGTGTCAGATAGTAGCTGTCTGAAGTCGAGATGGTGGTCACTGCGATTCTCCTTCCTGCGACCCGAATGACCAACAGGTAGATTCCGAAGCATTCGCGAGGGTTGCGTCCCACCGGCGCAGCGCAAGAGAATGCAGCTTCTCATTCTGATATCCTTATAGTATACCCCCCTATTCTATATGGAGGGTGACGATGTCCCACACGATCAGAGACAAGGACAAGCTTCTGGCTCGCATCCGCCGCCTCAAAGGGCAGATGGAGGCCGTGGAACGAGCGCTTGAGGCGGGCAAGCCCTGCGGTGACGTCCTGCAACTGTTGGCGTCCGTGCGTGGTGCCCTGACCGGTCTGACAGGGGAAATCATGCAGGAGCACCTGCATGAGCATGTCGTGCATGCTGAAAATGAAGACGAGCGGGCAAAGGCGGCGGAAGAGCTGGCTGCGGTGCTCAAGACCTATATCCGGTAATTGAAGACGGGGCGCTGCATCATGACGATGACGACAGACACATTGACAACAGCTTCACACGAGCACGTTTTTCTTGGCGATAATCACGAGCGCAACGAAAAGCGTGTCTGGATGGTCATCGCGTTGACGACGGTGATGATGGTGGCCGAAATCGTCGCGGGCAACTGGTTCGGTTCCATGGCGCTGACCGCAGACGGCTGGCACATGTCGACCCATGCCGGTGCCATGTTGATCTCTGCACTGGCCTATATGTATGCCCGCCGCGAGATCAAAAATCCGCGCTTCACCTTCGGGACCGGCAAGTTCGGTGATCTCGCAGGTTTTGCCAGCGCGGTCGTGCTGGCCGTTGTTGCGCTGATGATTGCCTGGGAAAGCGCCCTGCGGTTTGTCTCTCCGGTCGAGATCGATTTCAATCAGGCGATCCTCGTCGCCATCATCGGTCTCATCGTCAACCTTGTCAGCGCCTGGTTGCTTAAGGATGATCATCGCCATCACATAGGTCATGACCACGATCATGGAAGTCATGCGCATCACGACAGCCACGCCCATCATGGAGATCATGCCCATCACGGTGAACACGCGCATCATGGCGGCAAGGATAACAACTTGCGCGCTGCCTACCTGCATGTGCTGGCCGATGCACTAACCTCTGTTCTGGCCATCGTTGCGCTGCTGCTTGGCAAGTGGAATGGCTGGTCGTTTCTCGATCCTGCCATGGGCATCGTCGGCGGGTTGGTGATTGCCCGTTGGTCGTGGGGTCTGATCCGCGTCACGGCGGCGACACTTGTTGATGCCGTGCCGATGACGGAAGATCTGCCGAAGGAAATTCGAGAGAAGGTAGAGACGGCCGAAGACCGGATTACCGATCTGCACGTCTGGCAGGTCGGCCCGGGGCATCATGCCGCAATCGTCGCCATTCGTTCCGAGGTACCAAAGGCGCCTGCCTTCTACAAACAGAAGCTTGCGGCGATACATGAGCTTTCGCACATAACGGTCGAAGTCAGTCCGCTAACGGCCTGAAAAGAATCGACCTAGTCGTCGTACTCGGAATAGGCGCTTCGAACCCACTGGACCTGTGCTTCCGCCTTGTCCTCGGCGGAGGCCGGTGTGGGGCTGTCCTGATAGGTGGGGGCGTTCGCGCTGCCTACGGCCCACAGCACATTGGCCAGCGAGGTGGAGAGCACTGTACTGGAAACAGTGGGGTTGCCAGGGCCGCGCTTCACGGCCTGTTCTTCGGCGGCATTCTGTTGGCTGCCGCCCTTGTCTATGTCCCGGACACGTCCTTGATAATTGTATCCGCTGAGGCTGCTATCGATCTGCATGGCAGTGATTCCGCGTTTAAAAGTTAACAAATGGTTAACGCGGACAGCTTGTGCGAAGCTTGCAGATGCTGCGTTGCAGCGACGTATTGGCTTGACAGCAGAGGAAGTGCTGCTTCGTTTTTGCGTTTCCGGGGCTTGCAAAACAGCAAAATGACGGGAGCCGGACCGATTCCCTCAAAAAACGCCGCGCGTCCTTTCGAACGCACGGCACTTGAATAGTCGCGTATGGCGCATCGCAATACGCCAATCAGGCCAGTTGTTTCTCCGGCGCTTTCTCCGGGGTCTCGTCGTCTGCTACGACCTGATCTTCCGGTTCCTGATCAGGCTCTGCTTCCGGTTCCTGCGCTGCAGGCGTTACCATCGCAGCCACCAGGGTTTCGATGCCAATGGTGCCGACCGGCTTGCCATCTTCGTCAACCACGTGCGCGGTTGTTTCATTGGCTTCGGAAAGATCGCGAGCAATGGTTTCCAGCGTTGCCGTTTCCGGCACCGGCATACCTTCCGGCTTGGCCACCAGCGGCTCCATTACCGTCGTCGCCTGCAACACACGGCCGCGATTGACGTCACGCACGAAGTCGCTGACATAGCCGTCGGCCGGCGAAAGGATGATGCTCTGGCCGTCACCCTGCTGCACGACTTCGCCGTCTTTCAGAATGGCGATGTGATCTCCCAGACGCAGCGCTTCATCCAGATCGTGGGTGATGAACACGACCGTCTTTTGCAGTTCCTGCTGCAGTTCAAGCAGCATCGTCTGCATGTCGACACGGATCAGAGGGTCAAGCGCCGAATAGGCTTCGTCCATCAGCAGAATGTCGGCGTCATTGCTCAGTGCGCGGGCAAGGCCAACGCGCTGCTGCATGCCGCCGGAAAGCTGGTTCGGGTAGTAATCCTCATATCCTGCCAGGCCGACCCGCTCCAGCCAGTAACGGCCTTTCTCTTCGCTCGTCTTGCGCGGCACGCCCTGGATATCGAGTCCGTAGACGCTGTTTTCCAGCACGGTACGGTGCGGTAGCAGGCCGAACTTCTGGAACACCATTGCCGTCTTGTGGCGGCGAAACTGGCGTAGCGCCGAGGCATTCATCGAGCAGATGTCTTCCCCGTCATACAATACCTCGCCGGCGGTCGGGTCGATCAACCGGTTGATGTGACGGATCAGGGTGGATTTACCGGAGCCCGAAAGACCCATCACAACAGTAATCTTGCCGCCCGGCATAGTGATGTTGATGTTGTTCAGACCGAGCACGTGGTTGTGCTTGTCGTTCAGCTCGGTCTTGTCCATGCCGGCGCGAACCGCTTCGAGATATTTCTCAGGATGCTTGCCGAAGATCTTGTAGAGATTCTTGATTTCGATGCTTTTAGCCATGGCTGACCTCGCGATGTTTCTGGAGACGTTTGCCGAATGCCTGGCTGGCGCGGTCGAACATGATGGCGATGGCCACCAGCGCGAAACCGTTCAGGAAACCGATTGTGAAGAACTGATTGTTGATGGCTTGCAGCACGTTTTTGCCAAGACCGCCGACGCCGACCATGGAGGCCACGACGACCATGGCAAGTGCCATCATGATGGTCTGGTTGATGCCGGTCATGATCGTGGGCAGCGCCAACGGAAGCTGGACATTGAACAGCTTCTGGCGGTTTGACGAACCGAAAGCATCGGCCGCTTCAAGCACTTCACGATCCACCAGCCGGATGCCGAGGCTCGTCAGTCGAATGACCGGCGGAATGGCGTAGATGACAACCGCGATCAGGCCGGGCACCTTGCCGATGCCGAAGATCACCACGACTGGGATGAGATAAACGAAACTCGGCAACGTCTGCATCACGTCGAGCACCGGATTGATGATGCGCTGCATGCGATCCGAGCGGCCCATGACGATGCCAAGTGGCAGGCCAATGACCATGGCGATGAGGGTGGCGATGGCGACAATGGAAAGCGTCGTCATCGCATCACGCCATAGACCAACCGCGCCTATCAGGCAGAGCGAGAGAGCGGTGCCGGCGGTGATGCGGAAACTGCGACCTGCAAGATGCACAAGGGCGAGAATACAGAGAAAGATGATGATCCATGGCGTCTGGATGAAAAAACGTTCCGATGCGTTCAGGAAGAGCTGCAGCGGGTGCACGACCGTATCGATGATGTCGCCATAATTGCGAACGATGTCGCGGAACCCGTCATCGATTGTTTTGCGCGCCACGCGCATGGTGCTGTTGCCAATAGCCGGAAACTTGCACAGCATGTCCGGCATGTAATCACATAAGGCCATTATTGTTGTTTTCCTTATTGTCGCTCACGGGAGCGGAGTAGCGGCCGCCAAAGGGGGCGGCATGTCTTGGACATGCCCATAGCCGCTCAAACCACGGGCGGTTTGAAGGGATAGGGGCGAACGAAGGCTTCCGCCGGGTGGTGTTCCCGGCGGCTGCATGGTTTTGTCTGTTCAGGCTCAGATCGATGCCTTGATCTTTTCGGCGACTTCCGGCGAAACCCACTTCGTCCAGATTTCCTCGTGGTTTTCGAGGAAGTACTGTGCGCCGTCTTCGTTGGTGCCCTGATTTTCATCCATCCAGGCAAGGATTTCGGCGACGGTGGTGTTGTCCCACTGGCGCGCCTTGACGTAGTCGGCAGAGGCGCCGGCCTTTTCGGCAAAGTCCTTGGTCACGACGGTAAACACATCCGCGACCGGATAGGCGTTCGGCTTTGGATCGGCACAATCCACTTTGGCCGTGCAGGCATCAAAAGCTGCACGATCGAGTTCCACGCCGTCATCCAGCTTTACCATCTCGTATTTGCCGAGGATGGCCGTCGGTGCCCAATAGTAACCAAGCCAGCCCTGCTTCTTCTCGAAAGCATTGGCGATGGATCCATCGAGACCTGCGGCAGAGCCGGTGTCGACGAGCGTGAAGCCCTTCTTGTCGCCTTCGCGCGCCTTGTAGAGGTTAGCCGTCGTCACCTGGCAATTCCAGCCAGACGGGCAATTGTGGACGGCGCCCTTGCTGGCATCTTCCGGGGCAGGGAAGAGTTCGGGATGCTTCAGTGCGTCCTCGACGGTCTTGATCTCAGGATTTGCGTCTGCAACGAATTTCGGGATCCACCATCCTTCAACGCCGCCGTCAGTCAGGATTTTGGTGGCTTCAACCAGGCGGCCTTCCTTGATGGCCGCATCGAGCGGATCACGAACGGCGTTGACCCAGAGTTCCGGCGCCATGTCCGGTTGCCCCTTTTCGTTCATGGAAGCGAAGGTCGGCATGGTATCGCCGCTGACGATGCTGACCGTGCAGTCGTAACCGTTTTCCATGATGAACTTGTCGACATACGCTGCGACACCGGCCGATGCCCAGTTCATTTCGGCGATGGAGATTGAGCCGCATTCTTCGGCGGCGTTGGCGGAACTTGCTGCACCGGCAGCGACGAAAAAGCCCGTTACGAGAATGGTCGAGGCGAGGAGTTTCTTCATGGTTATAAGACCCCCAAGTCTAATGCAGTGTTTTCAAAAGGCATACCGGGGCACTGCAAAGCCCGGCCTGCCAGAACATCGGCGCGAAAATCACGATGATTTTCGAAAAGCGCGATGCATTGCGAAACCCACGAAGAACCGTTCATGCCGGTGCTCCAGGGCAGACTGACATGGCGCTGGAAAAGCTGGAAAAGACCAGCCGAAAGAATAGTCGCAAGGCAAGCGACGAGAGCGCCGCGAAACCAGCGGCGAAAATGCGCATAAATATGTCAACGAGCTGAATAATACGGCTGAAACGTGATATTGCAACCCGAAACGCCGCATTGCTGCCATGCGCATGATTGGCGGAACATTTTCGGGATTCGATTATACTTTGAATTTTGGTGATTTATTCTTTTTGTTTTCTTGATCTATAAATACAAAAGAATAAAAATTCTACCGTTCAGAATGGAGTGTTTAATATCCGGCAAGTAGTAAAATTATTTGGAAAAATTGTCTCTCAAAGCGCCATACATCGGAATTTTTTCTCCGACAGTGCGGTGGCGACGGCCCGTTTCGGCCGTCCGCCACTCTTTTCGTCAGATGGCAGTCTTGTTCGCCACCTTCAGCGCGAAGGCATATTCGAAGGCTATTTCTTCAAGCCGCTGGAAACGGCCGGATTTACCGCCATGGCCCGCTGCCATATTGGTCTTGAGCAGGATCGGGGCGCTGCCAACGGTCTTTTCGCGCAGCTTCGCCACCCACTTTGTCGGTTCCCAATAGGTGACGCGTGGATCGGTCAGACCGGAAATGGCAAGGATCGGCGGATAGGGCTTCGCAGCGACATTGTCATACGGCGAATAGGCGGCGATCCACTGATATTCCTCTTCCGACTCCAGCGGGTTACCCCATTCGGGCCACTCCGGCGGTGTCAGCGGAAGGGTGTCGTCCAGCATTGTGGTGAGAACGTCCACGAAGGGCACTGCGGCGATAATGCCCGCGAATTTCTCCGGTGCCATGTTGGCGATGGCGCCCATCAGCATGCCGCCTGCCGAACCACCCTCGGCAATGATACCGGCATAGGCGGTGAAACCTTCCTGAACCAGATAATCCGCGGCCGCGATGAAGTCCTTGAAGGTGTTCTGCTTGTGCTCCATCTTGCCGGTCTCATACCATTCGAAACCCTTTTCCTTGCCGCCGCGAATATGCGCGATCGCATAAACGAAACCGCGATCTGCCAGCGACAGATTGTTGGTGCTGAAGGAGGCGGGAATGGTGATGCCATAGGCGCCATAACCATAGAGCAGGCAAGGTGCCGAGCCGTCGAGCGGGGTGTCCTTGCGATAGAGCAGAGACACCGGCACCAGCGCACCGTCATGCGATGTGGCCATGACGCGTCGCGTCACATAGTCATCCGGGTTATGGCCTGACGGCACTTCCTGGGTTTTCAGAAGCGTGCGCTCACGTGTCACCATGTTGTAGTCGAAGAGCTGCGACGGCGTCGTCATCGAGGAGTAGGAGAAACGGATGACGTCGGTATCGTATTCCGCCGCGCCGTGCAGGCCAAGCGAATAGGCTTCTTCAGCAAAAGCAATGGAATGTTCTTCACCGCTCTGACGATCGCGGATGATGATGCGTGGCAGGCCGTCACGGCGTTCCAGCCAGATCAGGTGACGAGCATAGGCATCGACGGAAAGAATGAGGCGGCCTGGTTCATGCGGAACGACTTCCTTCCAGCTTTCCTTGCCGGGGGCAGTGATCGGCGCCTCCATGATCCGGAAATCCTTGGCATCGCCATCATTGGTCAGAATGAAAAAGACGTCACCGCCTTCAGCCATCGAATATTCGATGCCCTCTTCACGCTCCGCCACGACCTTCGGTTCTGCAAGCAGGTCTTTCGTGGAGAGAAGACGATATTCGCTCGTCTCATGGTCGTGGATATCGATGAAGATGAAGTCATCGAGCACCGAGGCACCCACGCCCATGAAGAAGCCTGGATCTTTCTCTTCGTAAACCAGACGGTCGGCTGACTGCGGTTCGCCGATAATATGGTGGAAGACCTTGGAAGGGCGATGGTTTTCGTCTTGCAGCGTATAGAAAAAGCTCTTGCCATCGGGTGCCCAGGCACCACCGCCACCGGTGTTTTCGATGACGTCGGTCAGGTCTTCACCTGTTGCCAGATCGCGGATGCGCAGCGTGAAATATTCCGAGCCCTTGTCGTCGTAGCTCCAGATGCCGCGATTGTGATCGGTGGACTGGTCCAGACCACCAAGACGGAAATAGTCCTTCCCCTCGGCTTCCTTGTCACCATCAAGCAGAATGTGCTTCTCGCCCCCGTCGCGCGGGGTGCGGAAATAATGCGGCTGCTCGCCACCGGTAACGAACAGCGTGCCGTAGGCATAGGGGCCGTCATTGACCGGGACGGAGGAATCGTCCTGCTTGATGCGCCCCTTCATCTCCTCGAACAGCTTTTCCTGCAGCGGCTTCGTATCGCCCATTGCCGCTTCCATATAGGCATTTTCCGCTTCCAGATGGGTGCGGATGGCCGGGTCCAGAAGGCTGGGGTCCTTGAACATCGCCTGCCAGTTGTCAGCCCGGAACCAGGCATAGTCGTCAGTGCGGGTAATGCCGTGATGCGTGTCGCTGACCGGCTTTTTTTCAGCGATCGGCGCGGCGGGCAGGTTCTTGAAAATCGACAAGGGAAACTCGCTTTCGTAACAAAAATCAGTCTGCGTTGGCCAAGATGTAGAGTGCGCCTCAAGGCCGATCAAGTTTCAAATCTCCACAGGCCTTTGGAGCGGCGGGCACATTTTCGTCAGTTTTCGATCACATTTTGGCAATATGCGGCAAACAAGGCCTCTCGGGTCGCCGTGAGTCGAAAGAAGAAACGAAAGAATCTGACTGAACCCATGCGAACGCTTTTCCCACTTGTCTTCTCTACCGTGTTTGCCTCCCTGTCTGTTTTGTCCCCAGCCTTTGCAATCGACGCCAGCGTCATGCGCCAGTTGAACAAACTTGCGCCGGAGGAGCGTCTTGAGCAGCGCTGCGATATCGAGGCGATGGAACGCATCGCCACGGAACAGAAAGGCATGCGGCCGGACAAGGTAATCGCCTACACCTTCGGCGATCCGCAGGTCGGCAAGAACTCGATAAAGGCGCCGGGCGCCGCGTTCAGGAGTTCTGGGGAATGGTACAAGCTGAAATACAAGTGCCAGCTCAAGTCGGATTCTCTCAGCATCCAGTCTTTCGACTACCGCGTCGGTGACAAGATCCCCGAGGCACAGTGGAAGAAGTTGTATCTTTATGACTGACCGCTGATATTTTCACGACTACCGGTTTTTGTTGACCGCTTCGCTTGTCGGGGCGGTCTTTGACTTGTACCCCTTGTTCGGAAGCGAATGCGAGGGGAAGCAGCATGCCATCACGGTTCAAGGGACTTTCGGCATTTCCGATCACACCGGCCGAAGAAAACGGTCGTGTTGATGCCGAGGCGTTTTCGGCGTTGCTCGAACGTCTTGTTGCCGCCGAAGTCGATTCCGTTGGCATTCTCGGCAGCACCGGCAGCTACATGTATCTGTCCCGGGAAGAAAAGCGCCGTGCAGTGGAGACTGCGGCCTCCGTCGTCAAGGGTAAGCGTACGCTGATGGCGGGTGTTGGTGCGTTGCGAACGGATGAGGCCGTGACGCTGGCGAAGGATGCGGAGGCCGCCGGGGCTGACGCCCTGTTGCTGGCGCCGGTGTCCTATACACCGCTGACGCAGGAAGAGGCCTATCATCACTTTGCAGCGGTTGCGGGGGCGACCGCGCTGCCACTGGCGATCTACAACAATCCAGGCACCACGCGTTTCCTATTCAGCGACGAACTCCTGGTTCGTCTTGCCTATATCCCGAACATTCGTGCCATCAAGATGCCGTTGCCGGCCGATCAGGATTTCGCCGCAGAACTTGAGCGGTTACGGCCGAAACTGCCTGACGATTTTGCCATCGGTTATAGCGGCGACTGGGGCTGTGCTGCGGCTACTCTTGCGGGTGGTGACGCCTGGTACAGCGTTGTTGCCGGTTTGCTTCCCGTCCCAGCCCTGAAGCTGATGCGTGCTGCGCAAGCTGGCAACGTCGATGAGGTGCAGCGGGTCGATGCGGCGTTCCAGCCCTTGTGGACGCTGTTCAAGGAATTCGGCAGCTTCCGGGTTGTTTATGCAGCCGCAAATCTGATGTCGGTAACCTTGATGGAGCCGCCACGTCCGATCCTGCCACTCACCAGCGCGGAACGTCAGCGGGTTGAAGAGGCGTTGAACGTGCTGTCGGGACTGGAAGATTTGCCATAATTCAGGCGCTTTGCGGGCCGATGCCGATGCCGCCTCTTATCTGGAATACAATCATGTCCCGCCACCTTCTCATTGCTGCCCTGCTTTTTTCAGCCTCGACATCTGCTTACGCCGGTTCCGGCCTGGTCGAGCCGACGCTGAAAATGACACCGCATCGCGACGGCGCTGTGCATGTGGCAATCACGCTCGATGCCTGCATGGGCAAGACCGATCACCGTATTCTGGATACCTTGGTCAATGAAAAAATACCGGCGACGATCTTCGTCACCGCACGCTGGCTCAAGCACAATGCGGATGCGCTGGCTGTAATGCAGTCGCATCCGGATCTGTTTGAAATCGAAAACCACGGCGAGAACCATGTTCCTGCCGTCGACAAACCGGTTTCGATCTATGGCATAGCTGCGGCCGGTTCGGCCGAGGCCGTCAAGCAGGAAGTGGAGGGCGGCCGCCTGGCCATCGTTGCCGCAACCGGCATACAGCCTCAGTGGTTCCGAGGCGCAACCGCCAAATACACGGCATCGTCGATGGCTGAAATCAATCGCCTGGGCATGCGCGTCGCGGGGTACTCGGTCAATGGCGATGGCGGCTCGCTGCTGGGTGCTGCCGCAACCGCAAAACATATTGCGTCCGCTAGAGATGGCGATGTCATTATCTCGCATATCAACCAGCCGACCCATGAGGCGGGTGAGGGCGTTGTGAAGGGTCTGTTGGCTTTGAAAGCCCGCGGCGTGATCTTTACACGGCTGGATGATCCGGCCTTCGCTCCACCCGGTAACTGACACTTCAGGGACGCGTGACGGTTCCCACATCGATGCCCGTTTTTCGGCGGCATGTCGTTTCGATTTGCGCTAGCATCCTCTCATGTTGTTCAAACGCCCCGACACCGAAACCCTGTATTCTGCCCTTGTGAACAAGGACCCCGCCTATGAGGGCGTGGCCTATGTCTGTGTCACCTCGACGAAGATCTTCTGTCGTTTCACCTGCACAGCGCGCAAGCCGAAGCCGGAAAACTGCCTGTTTCAGGATAACATTGCGCAGTGCCTGGAGGCTGGCTTCCGCCCCTGCAAGCGGTGCAAGCCGATGCTGGCTTACGGCTCGGCCGATGCCACAGTCACCGATCTGTTGACTGCGCTTGAAAAGGAACCGCAGCGTCGTTGGCGCGAGGAAGATGTCTCTGACATGGGTTATGATACCTCGACGGTACGCCGGGTATTCAAGCGCCGTTTCGGCATGAGCTTCCTTGAGATCGCACGATTGCGCCGGGTGGGTGACGCGGCGACAAGCCTCGCATCAGGCGATGCTGTGATCTGCGCGCAGCTTGACGCCGGATATGAATCAGGCAGCGGTTTCCGCTCGGCAATCAACCAGTTTTTCGGCACGTCGCCGGCTGCACTCAAGGGCAAGGCATTTTTGAAAGGCGACTGGATCGAAACGCCGATCGGCCCAATGCTGGCGGTGGCCGACGACCACGCGCTGCATCTCCTCGAGTTCGCTGACAGGCCAGCACTGCCCGCGGAACTCAAGCGGCTGACTGCCCGAACCGGCGCGGATATGGTTCTCGGTCGCACACCTGTCACCGATGCGATCGGCCGGGAACTCGACGCCTACTTTGCCGGGAGGTTGACGACGTTTGAAGCGCGCCTTGCTGGTCACGGCACACCTTTTGAACGAACGGTCTGGGATGAGTTACGGAGAATTCCATCCGGTGCAATTGCCAGCTATTCGGCAATTGCCGAACGACTGGAAAAGCCATCCGCCGTCCGCGCCGTGGCCCGTGCCAATGGTGCAAACCAGATTGCCATCGTCATTCCGTGCCACCGCGTTCTCGGCGCTGATGGCAGCCTGACCGGATATGGCGGCGGGTTATGGCGCAAGAAATGGCTGCTTGAGCACGAGCGCCGTGTCGCGGAAAAAGAGACTGTGGCTCTGGCCTCCTGAATCACATCAATCCGGCAGGTGCGGCACGATCCGGCGTGACGGAAACAGGTCGCGGCTTACCGTCATGGCGATCAGTGAAAGCGGCAGCGCCAGCATGGCGCCAGCCGCGCCCCACATCCACGTCCAGAAGATAATCATCACGAAGACGAGGAAGGGATTGATCTCCATGTTGCGGCCCACCACCGCCGGAAAGGCGAGATTTTCCATCAGCAGGTGAATGGTGAAGAAGATGGCTGCAGGGAGCAGGGCGAAGAAAAGATTGTCGTGGGTGATGATGCCGGCGACAGTCAGCGCTATGGTCATGGCCGTGATGCCGAGAAATGGCACGAAGCTGGAGAGAAAGGCAAACAGCCCCCACAACAGCGGCATTGCCAGTCCACCGAAATAGGCAATCACCACCATCGTCACGCCAAGCCCCGCGTAGATCAGCGCCGCCGTGGCAAAATAAGTGCCGAGCACTTCCTCGATAGAGGCAATCACCCGGATGGTCCTAAGCCGCTGGTGGCGGGCCGGAAAGGCCATGATGAGGGCCTTGCGCAGGCGCGTGCGGCTGTAGAGAAACATCAAAAGTGCGGCGAAGAAAATCAGTCCTTGTATGATCGCTGGAGTGACGTTGGCGCCAAGTACGGAAATGATTTCGCCACTTCTCGCCAGCAGCGATTCCATCGACATCGACCCCATGCTGAAGGTCGCGGCCGAAATGTTCAGCCAACTCAGTCGCTGCAGATAAGGGAGAAAGCGATCGATGCTGCGTTCGATGAGGGCTGGACCTTCCGATGCCAGCAACGACAGCGGGTCAACAAGGGAATTGATGACGAAGAAGATAACGGCCGCGACCAGTGTCGAGAGGATAAGCGCGACACCGGAACCCGGAATACCGTACGAACCGAGTTTTTCAGCCGCAATACCAAGGATCATGCCAACGACGATCGCCATGACGACCGGAATGAGGATCAGCGAAAGTTCGTGAATGATCGCCATCATCATGATGATGAAGATGCCGATGATTGACCAGGCAACGGCCACATCCAGAGCCTCGCGACCCAGAGGTTGCTGGCTTCGTGCGTCGTCGCGTTTTGACGTCGCTTGCGGCATGTCGGGTTTCACACCCGGGATAGATGCCGCGACACCATGGCCGGGCTTGGCATTTTCATTCATCAAACGGTCCCCCAAATCAGGACAAAAACGTTCGAGGAATGTGCAGGTTCCGAGGCGACGCAAATTTTGCGGCGCCTCGGCAAAACATTAGGCAGAAAGCTTGAGGCTGATGCCCCAGGGGTCGCGGATCGCGATACCGTCGCTCTTGCGTTCCGTTGCGATCTCCAGCCGGTCGAGCGCTGCAATTGCGTTATCCAGGCTTCCCTGCTCGTTGAATTTCAACGAATAACCGGAGAGCCCAGTCATGTTTGCCTTGCGCGCCTGCGCGCCCCGGCTGTTCCAGATATTCGCAGCAACATGGTGGTGATAGGCACCCGAACCGAAGAAGCTGGCGCCGGGATAGCGAGCCATGATCTTTAGGCCGAGAACGTCCTGATAGAACTCGTCAGCTTGAGGAATATTGCCGACCTGCAAATGGATATGGCCGATTGCCGTACCTTCGGGAGCGCCTTCCCATGCCGTTTTCGGTGCGCTGTTATAGAGCTCCTGGAGGTTGAGCCCGAGGGTTGCCATCTCCACTGTGCCGTCCTGTTGGTAGTTCCACTCCATTGGCGCGCGGTCGCGATAGACCTCGATGCCATTGCCTTCGGGATCGGCGAGATAGATAGCTTCACTGACAAGGTGATCAGATGCGCCTTGAAGCTGAACGTTGTTATGCGCCGCATTCGCCAGCCAATGAGCCAGGTCCTTTCGGCTGGGCAACAGGAAAGCGGTATGGAACAGGCCGGCTGCATTGCGTGGCGCCCGCTCCGCCGTATCGGAGGTTTCAAGTGTCAACAGTGGTTGACCATGCGCGCCCAGAATTTCACCGCTCGGGCTCCGTTCAAGCACGGAAAGACCGATCATTTTCTGGTAGAAATCGGAGACGCGTGGCAAATCGCGCACGACCAGATGGGCCTGCCCCACATAGGCTGGTCGCGTCAGGGCGAATTGTTTGATTTCACTCATCATAATCTCCATATTGATTGTGACGCACTGACGATGCGAGTTTTTCGCCCGGGTCACGGAACGCCGCTTCGCGGCGATTGTTGACAGGGAATATGAAGGCTTTTCGTCGTTCAGCAAAGATCGCCGTTTGGCGATTGACCGTCCATTATTTGTTGACAATACCCCTTCACGACTTTGACTTCGATCAAGGCACTGAGGGCACCGCTAGGGAAGTATGAACTGGTCCGATAACTGAAACGGCGCATTTCGCCGAAAGAAGGAGACACCATGTATAAGAAGATCATAGTAGCCGTCGATTTGAGCGCCATCGAAAAAGGCGAGAAAATCCTCGACAAGGCCAAGTCGCTTCTCGATGTCGACGGCGAGATTGTTCTCATCAATGTTGTCGAGGAACTGCCCGGCTATCTGGCTGTCGATCTTCCCGTCGACCTGATCGAGAATGCGCTCAAGGACGCCAAGGCGAAACTTGCCGCCCTGAAAGCAAAGGTATCCTTCCAGGGCAAGGAAGAGATCAGAAGCGGCGCACCGGCACGCGAGATCATTGCCGCTGCCGCCGACCACAAGGCCGATCTTATCATCATTGCCTCGCACACACCGGACTTCAGCAATTATTTCATCGGCGCGACTGCTGATCGCGTAGTCCGCCATGCGAAATGCTCGGTGCTGGTTGATCGTTGAACGTGCCGTGAAAACGGGGCTGTGGTCGACATCGTCCACAGCCTGCCGGAGGAAAAACAGATGAACGTTGAGACCTACGAAAAAATTCTGCGCGACCGCCAGCGTGAACTCTATCGACGCCTTCACCGGATCGAGGCTGATTTCGAAGAGCCGCGCAACCCCGACGACGAAGACCGGGCCGTTGAGCGCAATAATGACGAGGTGCTGGACGAACTCGGCCAGGTGGGGCAGGACGAACTGCGCGCCATAGACGCCGCCCTCGACCGTGTTGCTCAAGGCACCTTCGGCAAATGCGTCAGATGCGGCAAGCAGATTTCCGAAGACCGGCTGAAAGCCGTGCCCTATACGCCTTTCTGCCAGAAGTGTGCATCCGAGCTCTGACAGACGTGTGACTTCCGCTTTTGCAACAATTGTGAACGCAATTTGATTGCAGTTAACCGGTCGTTGTCTTGTTCCCGTCGAATATTGCCGTCATGCTTCAATAAAAGCATGCAGACGGGAACGGACTATGAGTGACGTTTGGCGGTTCGGACGCCAGTATGATTTTCACGAGATTGTCGCCGATGGCATTGTCCACGGCGTCGGCATCGTTTTTGCGCTGATTGGCGCAACGGCGCTGATTTTCTATGCGACCGTTTGGGACAGTGTGAGCGCCATTGCCGCTGCCTGGATTTATGGTCTTGGGCTCGTTGCCTGTCTATCGGTTTCCTTCACCTATAACATCTGGCCGCACTCCCAAGTGAAATGGGTTTTAAGGCGCTTTGATCATTCGGCTATCTTCGTTCTGATCGCCGCGACCTACACGCCGTTTTTGCAACGCGGCATCCACGAGCCGCTGATCGCCGTAACGCTGGCGCTGATCTGGCTTGCGGCTATTGGTGGCGTGTTGCTCAAGTGTCTTTACCCCGGCCGCTACGACAAGGTTGCCATCCTGCTTTATCTCGGCATGGGCTGGAGCGGTGTCATGGTGGCGGAGCCGCTGTCGACACACCTTGCTCCCGTCACGCTATGGCTGATCGTTATTGGTGGCATCATCTATTCGCTCGGCGTCATTTTTCACGTCTGGGAAAAATTGCGGTTCCAGAACGCCATCTGGCATGGGTTCGTGGTCTCCGCTGCCATGGTGCACTATGTAGCGGTGCTGACATCCTTCTCCATCGCGCCGGTCATTTCCTGATGGCGACGCAAAACGTCTGCTGGACAGTTGTCCCGTACGTCGCCTAAACCATGTTTCGGCCTGCCGTGACCATACGCAGGATCAGGGCTTTATGGCCCGGAAGCAAAAGGGCGGACGGATAATGACGGTTGAATTGCGTGACGCGACGGTAGACGATCTCTCCAGCATCATGGAGATCTATAACGACGCGGTGTTGAACACGACGGCGATCTGGAACGAAACGCTGGTCGATCTCGAAAACCGCAAGGAATGGTTTGCAGCACGCAAGTCGCGCGGCTTTCCGGTGATTGTCGCGATCCTTGATGGCAAGGTTGCCGGTTATGCGTCCTACGGCGACTGGCGTGCGTTCGACGGTTATCGCCACACCCGCGAGCATTCGGTTTATGTGCACAAGGATGCCCGCGGCCACGGCATCGGCAAACGTCTGATGCAGGCAGTTATCGATCATGCATCAGGCAATGACGTTCATGTGCTGATTGCGGCAATCGAGGCGGAGAACACGGCGTCCATCCGTTTGCACGAAAGCCTTGGCTTCCGCGTAGTCGGTCGTTTTTCGGAAGTTGGCACCAAGTTTGGCCGCTGGCTGGACCTCACCTGCATGGAACTGAAACTTTAAGAGCAGATAGCCTGTGGCATGCCGGATTGGCTCCGGCATGCTGGAGAGAAATTCGTAAACCGTTATATTGCTTCGAACACCATCGAATGGCCGTTGATGCAATAACGAAGGCCTGTCGGGGGCGGGCCGTCGGGGAATACGTGCCCCAGGTGCCCACCGCAATTGGTGCAGCGGATTTCAGTCCGCACCATGCCATAGCTCGCATCCCGGTGCTCTGTCACCGCATCCGGTTTTACCGGCTCGAAGTAGCTCGGCCAGCCGCAACCCGCATCGAATTTGGTGTCAGACAGGAAGAGCGGCTCGTCACAGGCGGCACAGCGATAAAGACCCTTTTCAAAGCTGTTCCAGTAAGGGCCGGTAAAGGCGCGCTCCGTGCCGTGTTCACGCAGGATGTGATATTGCTCGGGCGTCAATTGTTCGCGCCAATCGGCATCCGTCTTGTTCACTTTGGGGGATTTGAGATCGCTCATGGAATGATCCTTTCTGTTCTCGCCAGAAATAGGCATTCGGACGGCAAGTTGAAAGAGGGGGAAGACACAACGCCACTCATAACGAACGCGTTATGGCGGCTTGTTGGAACCGATTTGGGTTGAGGTGGTACGTCCTTTGCCTTAACTGGGACATTCGATTTTAAGGGAGTCGCCAGAGACTGGCGCGGTGGGTCGAATCTGAGGTTGGATTGTGCTGCTGGCGGCGATCTCACCCACAATCGGGTTCGAACATACCACCGGGAACATGAACTTGTTAGTGGTCCTTGAGATTTCGAGATTTGCTCTCGCGCAGGCTGCGAATGGATGCAAATGTCGAAGCTGGATCACAGGGCCGGGAGATACAATGACCGAAAATGTCACGTCGCTGACATTCATTTCGCTATTTCTGCCATTTCTGGCGGCGCTTGCTGCGCCTGCTCTTGTTCGCAAGGTGGGCCACAACGCGGCATGGATATTGGCGATAGCGCCTGCATTGGCTTTCCTGAACTTCGCCGGAATGCTGCCTGAGATTGCCGCGGGCGGCGTCGTGACAGGCGGCTATAGCTGGGTCCCGAGCTTCAATCTCAGTTTTTCCTGGTTCATCGACGGTCTGTCGCTCACCTTCGCGCTGCTGATTACCGGTATCGGCCTGCTGATCGTGCTTTATGCAGGCGGCTACATGAAAGGCCATCCGCAGCAGGGTCGGTTCTTGTCTTTCCTGCTGCTGTTCATGGGCGCGATGCTTGGCGTCGTGGTTTCGGACAGTCTGATGATGCTGTTCGTCTATTGGGAACTGACCTCGATTACATCGTTCCTGTTGATCGGCTTCGATCATGAACGTGCTGCCTCCCGTCGCGCCGCTCTTCAAGCACTTGTCGTCACCGGGGGCGGCGGTCTGCTTTTGCTCGCCGGTCTGATCTTCATCTGGAATATCAGCGGCGTAACGCAACTGTCGATCCTGGTGCATGGGGGCGACGTCCTGCGCGAAAGCCCCTTCTATCTGGCTGCGCTGCTTTTGGTCCTCGGCGGCGCTTTCACCAAATCAGCACAGTTTCCGTTCCATTTCTGGCTACCCAACGCCATGGAAGCGCCAACACCGGTTTCGGCCTATCTGCATTCGGCAACCATGGTGAAGGCGGGCGTCTACTTGCTGATGCGCCTCAACCCGGTGCTTGGCGATACGGCCGCCTGGCAAATCCTTCTGCCGTTCTTCGGTGGCCTGACGATGCTGGTTGGTGCGTTGCTTGCGGTGCGCCAGACCGATCTCAAGCTGATGCTGGCTTACACCACGGTCTCGTCGCTTGGCCTTCTCGTCATGCTGACAGGTTTTGGGTCGGAACACGCCATCGAAGCAGCGGCGCTCTATCTCGTGGCGCATTCGCTGTTCAAAGGTGCGTTGTTCATGGTTGCCGGTATCATCGACCACGAAACGGGAACCCGCGACCTGACGAAGCTTGGTGGCTTGCGCAAGGCAATGCCAATTACCTTTGCTGCCGCGCTGGGCGCTGCCATTTCCATGGCGGGACTGCCGCCGTTTTTTGGTTTTCTCGCCAAGGAAGAGATTTATTACGCACTAGCCCACGGTGATCCGCGCAGTGTGCTGTTTACCGGTGTTGCCATTCTTGGCAATGCGCTGATGTTTGCCGTGGCTTTCGCGGTAGCCCTCAAGCCTTTCCTCGGCAAGCCGGTAAAAACCCCGAAACACGCCCATGAAGGTCCGGTTCTGCTATGGCTTGGGCCAGCGCTCCTGGCAGTCAAGGGACTGACCATCGCTCTGTTTTCGGGCATCGCACATTTTTATGTTTCGACGCCGATGGCGAGTGCCATCGCTGCCAAACCGCGTGAGGTCGATATCTCGCTCATCCCACACATAGGTGTGCCGCTTGGTCTGTCGCTGTTGACCATTGCGGCAGGCATACTGATTTTTTCGAAACTGGACGCAATCCGCGGTCTGGTGGCCCGCTCGCTCGAAGCCATCGGACCCGGGCCGGACAGAGGTTTCGACGCTTTTATCTCTGCACTCGTAAAACTGTCGTTTCATGTGACACGGTTCCTGCAGCCGGGCCGGCTGGAATTCTATGTCACTGCGACATTCGCGGTGGTAGCCGCTGCTCTGCTGGTGCCGCTTTTCGTGTATGGCGAGCTTCCAGCCATGCCGGCTTGGCCGCATGACATTCTCATCCATGAACTGACATTCGTGGTGATTGCTGTGGCCGGTCTTGTTGCCGTCCTGACAGCGTCGAGCCGCCTGACGGCAATCATTGCGCTTGGCATTCAGGGGTTTGCGGTCGCCGTGATCTTTCTGCTGTTTGGCGCACCGGACCTGTCTTTCACGCAGTTCATGGTCGAGACGCTGTCCGTCGTTATCCTCACGCTCGTGATGACGCGATTGCGTCTGTCGCTTTCCGATCATCGCGGTCTTGGCCAGAAGCTGCTCGACAGCAGTATTGCCATTGCCTGCGGAATGGGCTTCGCGCTGTTTCTGCTACGCGCCACGCAAGCGACTTTCGACAACCGCCTGACCGATTTCTATAACGCCTATTCCAAGATCATCGCTCACGGCGCCAATGTCGTGAACGTCATCATCGTCGACTTCCGTGGAACGGATACGTTGGGCGAGATCGCAGTGGTGATGATTACCGGTCTTGCTATTCTTGCCCTCATCCGCATCCGCCCGGCTGCCGCGATACCAGGCAAAACGAAAAAGACCTTGAAGAAGGGGGCGGGCGCATGAACACGTTGATCCTGCGCACCGTCGCACCCGTCATTACAAGCCTCATGGGGCTGTTTTCGATCTTCGTGCTGTTGCGCGGTCACAATGAACCGGGCGGCGGTTTTATCGGTGGGCTGATTGCCGTGTCAGCGCTGGCAATCTATGGCATTGCCTATGGCGTTGTCGCGGTCAGACGCGCGATCATCTTCCATCCGCTGTCGATTGCCGGTGCAGGGCTGCTTCTATCGCTGCTTTCAGGTGTCATCTCGATTGCCGCCGGTGTTCCCTTCATGACTGGTCTGTGGATCTACCCGGAAGTGTTCGGCGTCGAGATCCCGCTTTCGACCGTCATGTCGTTCGATATCGGCGTCTATCTCGTCGTGGTAGGCGCAATCACCTCCATTGCGCTGGCTTTGGAAGAAAGGGAGAGCGACTGATGGAAGCGATCTTCTCTATTCTCGTCGGCATCTTCTTTTCGGTTGCGATCTACCTCATGTTGTCGCGCCACAGCATCCGTATCCTGCTGGGCATTGCGGTTCTCGGCAACGCCGTGAACCTGCTGCTGTTCACGGCCGGAAGGCTGACGCGCGAGGTGCCTCCAATCATTCCGGCTGGAATGGACACCTTGCCCGCAGGCACGGCCAACCCCTTGCCGCAGGCGTTGATCCTGACGGCTATCGTCATTTCCTTTTCGTTCTTCTGCTTCCTTCTCGTCCTTACCTGGCGCGCTTTCCAGGAGTTGAACACCGACGATACGGATGAGATGCGCACCGCAGAACCCGCAGGCGAGCCCTTGCCGCCGCTCGGCTATTGAGCAAGGCAGGGTAGTAAAAACATGGCTTCACCGACGACCACTGTCATTTCCGATCTTTCCGTCGCGCTCGTTCTCGACAAGGTGCCGCTTGCCGACTGGCTCGTTATCCTGCCGATCGCGCTTTGCATCGGCACGGGTGCCGTGCTGATGATGTTGCGAAAATCCATTCGCCTGCATGCGACGATCGCCATTTCATCTCTTGGCCTTCTGGTTTTCCTGAATGCGGCGCTGTTGCGCAAAGTTGTTTTCGACGGCCCATTCACTATGGTCATGGGACGCTGGCTGCCGCCCTTCGGCATTGCTTTCACTGCCGATCTGACAGGCGCGCTTCTGGCGCTGGCCGCCTCCATTGTAGCCTTTGCCGCTGCCATCCATGCCAGCGTCGATATCGACAATAGCGGCCGACGCTATGGGTTTTTTCCGTTCCTGATGTTGCTGATGGCGGGCGTCAACGGCGCCTTTCTCACCGGCGACATCTTCAATCTCTATGTCTGGTTCGAGGTGCTGCTGATCTCGTCTTTCGGCCTGATCGTACTCGGTTCGACGCGTGAGCAGATCGATGGCGCGCTGAAATACGCCATCCTGAACCTCATCGGCACAACGCTGTTCCTGATCTCTGTTGGTTATCTCTACGCCATATTCGGTACGCTCAACATGGCCGATATCGCGCTCAAGGCGACCGAGTTGCGCGCCACGGCGCCGCTGATGACACTGGCCACCCTGTTCGCGCTCGCCTTTGCGATGAAGGCTGCGGCCTTCCCGGTGAATTTCTGGCTGCCTGCTTCCTACCATACACCACGTATCGTCGTGTCGGCGCTGTTTGGTGGTCTGTTGACCAAGGTCGGCATCTATTCGCTGCTGCGCGTCATGGTCATGTTGTTCCCCGTGGAGCGGGAGGAACTCAGCCTGGTCATCGCCATTTCCGCCGTTCTGACCATGGTGCTTGGCGCGATGGGAGCGCTCGCCCAGAACGATATTCGCCGTATGCTCGGCTACATCGTCATTTCGGGCATCGGCTACATGATGGCGGGTGTGGCGATCGGCACGCCGGCCGGTGTTGGTGGTGCGATCTTCTACGCACTGCATTCAGTCGTGCTGATGACCGCGCTTTATCTTGTTGCAGGTCATGCCGCCCGTCTGGGCGGCGGCTGGACGTTGACGGCATTGGGCGGTCTTTATAAGCGCGCGCCCTGGTTCTCCGCCGCGGCGCTGGCGCTGTTCTTTGCCGGTTCTGGTCTGCCACCATTTTCAGGTTTCTGGCCGAAGGCCGTCCTGGTGAAATCCGCGCTCGATATTGGAGCGTGGTGGCTTGCAGCCGGCATCCTCCTGTCCGGCTTTATCGCCACCATTGCCTTTGGGCGGGTGTTCATTCTGTGCTTTTGGTGTCCGCAAACCGTGGAAACGCCCGTTCCGTCAATACCCGCGCCTAAACCGCCATCCTTCGCACCGGTGGTGATCCTGACCTTGTTCGTCGTATTCTTCGGGTTGTTCCCGCAAACACTCCTGGACCTCAGCCAGCAGGCGGCGGAGGGGCTCGGTAATCCGGCGCGCTATATTCAGTCCGTCTTCCCACAGGGGGGCAATCCATGAGCCTCTACGTTGTCCAACTGCTGTTCGTGATTGTCTGGCTTGCCGTGACTGGTAGCCTGACCCTGGCGAATATCCTTTTCGGCCTCGTCGTATCGACGCTGGCACTCGGCCTGATCCGCCACCAGATTCCCGGTGGCAGCAATTACTGGATCAGGCTGGTGCGTGTTCTGTCGCTGGTCATACTATTCTTCAAGGAACTGGCGCTGTCCGCATGGAAGGTTGCCGTCATGGTGGTCAAGCCGAAGCTGGACGTAAAACCCGGTATCTTTGCCTATCCGTTGACGGTGACGAGCGATTTCGAAATCACGCTTCTTGCCAATCTCATCACTCTGACACCCGGAACGCTTTCCGTTGATGTCTCTGATGACCGAAAGACGCTATTTGTTCACGCGATCGACTGTGCTGATATCGAGGCGACCAAAAACGACATCAGAAACGGTTTCGAAAAGAAAATCATGGAGGCGTTTCACTGATGACGCCCGAACTGCTTGTTTCCTATACGACGATCCTGGCTTCCGGCCTTTTGTCCGTTGCCTTTCTGGCGACGGTCTATCGGGTCGTTGTCGGACCGACGCTACCTGACCGCATCATCGCGCTCGATATGCTCGTGGGTATCGCCATCGGTTTCATTGCCGTCATCGCCATCCGCACCGGCTTCAATCTCTATGTCGATATCGCCATTGCGCTTGGACTGGTCGGCTTTCTGGCGACGGTCGCCTTTGCGCGTTTCGTTTTGTCGCGTGGCCCGGACGGAAAACGTCGCAGCAGCACACCACTCGACGGGGAAAAGACACCCGACAAGTCCACGAAGGCGAGTGACATCGGAACTGGCGCGAACGGGCGCAGCAAGCCGAAAGGCAACACGGCAAGGGGCAGAAACTGATGGACTGGATTATCGCTGTTCTGGTGGTTGTTCTGATGATGTCGGGCGCTGCCTTTTCGCTGATCGCCGCGATTGGCATCAACAGGCTGCCAGACCTCTATACGCGCATGCACGCAGCTTCAAAGGCGGGCACTGTCGGCTCGGGACTGCTGCTTCTGGCTGTCGGCATCCACTCCATGGAGCTTTCAACTCTGGCGCGATCTTTGGCGGGTTTTCTTTTCTTTGTTCTGACAGCACCAGTTTCGGCACATCTTCTTGCAATGGCGGCGCATAAGGCAGGTTATTTGCTTGATAAGAACTCGGTTGTCGATGATTTAAAGAAAATGCAAAGTTGAATTTACCCCAAATAATCAGGGGTACTTATTTTTAATTATACTACGGGTGATTATTTTATTACCCGTTATTTTTTGTATTGCAGTTAGACTGTTTTGAACTGGAAAAGCAGTAAATAGCAATTTGACTTTCGTTGTTTTAATGTTATCCAAAACAAGTGTAAGATTGCTGATCGCGATTTGCATTTGATCTTTTCATAGTCAGCTTAGGCATTTTATTGATGGCTAAACTGTGGCCCAATTGGCCATTGCTGTCTGTGTTCATGACCAAATGTCAAATTGCGCTGAATTCACGTTCAGTCTTTCGCCAGAAATCTAGGGGTGGGTTTCACGTTGGTTCCAACGCGGCGAAGGTAGGGGGATCGAGTAACTTCACATCACTCGAAGCGGCGTCTTCCGCTACTTCTAGGGGTAAATGAACAGGAGATACTTAAATGACGGAAACTGCATACGGTAACGCCCAGGATCTGCTGGTCGAACTGACTGCGGATATTGTGGCTGCCTATGTTAGCAACCACGTCGTTCCGGTAACTGAACTTCCCAGCCTCATCTCGGATGTCCATACAGCGCTCAGCGGCACCTCTGCTCCGGCATCGGTTGCGATCAATGTCGAAAAGCAGAAGCCTGCCGTTTCTGTCCGCAAGTCGGTACAGGACGATCACATCGTTTGTCTCGAATGCGGTGGCTCGTTCAAGTCGCTCAAGCGCCATCTGACAACGCATCACAGCATGACACCCGAGGAATATCGCGAGAAGTGGGACCTGCCGGTCGACTATCCGATGGTTGCGCCTGCCTATGCTGAAGCCCGTTCGCGGCTCGCAAAGGAAATGGGTTTGGGCCAGCGTCGCAAGTCCAGCCGTTAACATCAGCAGGCATCGAAACAGAAAAAAGCCGGTCGAAAGACCGGCTTTTTTGTTGTCACGGATATGTCTTGGTCTGGGCCGTTAGAACACGCTTATCAAGCGGTGAGAAGCCGCGCCTCGCTACGGATACGGTTGACCATCGAGCGCAAGCCATTGGCACGCTGCGAGGACAGGTGTTCGACAAGGCCGATCTTGTCAAAGACTTCGATCGCGTCGAGGGCCGCGATATCGGATGCCTTTTTGCCGGAGTAGACGGCAAGAACAATGGCCACAAGGCCCCGCACGATGTGGGCGTCGGAATCGCCTTCAAAAGTCATGACCGGATCGTCAGCGCCATCCCGGTGGCTGACAAGCCAAACCTGACTGGCGCAACCCTGAACCTTGTTCTCGGCCGTACGTTTGTCATCCGAAAGTTCCGGCAATGCCTTGCCCAGTTCGATCACGTAGCGATAGCGGTCTTCCCAGTCATCGAGGAAGGAAAAATCGTCGAGGATCGTTTCAAGCGAGGTCATTGGTATCCGCCATTGTGGTCTATCAAGCACCATATAGGCGAAGCGCGGCGAAAATTGAACCGTGGCTGATATGAAAAAGCGATTTGAACAACAGAACGCCAGGCGCAGACTGAAAACTTAGAGTGCAGGGCGTTTCTGAGGCAGGGGAATGATCGTACCGGTTTTGACCGCGTCGGCGTTCTTTTCGAATTCGGCGCTGGCAACCGGTGTCTCGGCACGCTCTGCTTCGGCCTGGATGGCTGCGGCAACGGCGTCAGGCTTGTCCTCGGTCGCAAGCTGTGAGTCGATCAGTTGATAGGCAACCTTGGCGCCTTCGCGAGCCCGTTCACCAAGCGCGTGGAAGGTTTCTGCGCCCTTGACGCAGACATCGGGCTTTTCAGCGCAGATCGCACTGACATAACGGTATGCGTCGCCTGCGGCCGAAACGGCACTGGTAATGTCGAATGTCGACGGTTCCTTGGATGCATCGTTGCTGCCGCCAAAATAGGACAGCGCTACCAGCACCAGCGAAAACCAGAATGTTCCTTTAATCAGAAACCACATGTCAGACTACCCTGCCAGACGAACCCGTTTTACCGCCCCGTTCATTTCGAATCATCGGCGTTTGCCCCGTTTTTGGGCTTGGGAGGAAGCTACCTGCAACCGGCGAACGTGCGATTGCAAAAAGCGGCGCAATTTAATTCAAATTGTATCTATTCTCCTCGCAGCATTGTGCCGCCAGCCAATTCGTTCGCATTTTAACGACTGATGTTAAGCATAATTGCGACGCTTGCCATAGAATGTCGGCAAAAGCAGCAGGCGCGTTTGCCTTAAAGGTTAACATGACGGCAAAAATAAAGCGAAATCCGTCGCTTACCCGTCATTAACCATGAATTCCAAAGCTTGTTCCGAATGCCCCGTTATGGGACTCGTCGGGCATTTGCGACCGTTTGGCGGCTTTCATTTTATCCATTCCTTAAGCCGCGCTCTTCTATTGTCGGCACCGTTAGATCCGTCTCAGGGATTCGGTGTGCTGGTATTGCGTAACATTACAGAAAAAGCGGTCGCATTTGTTGACCATGCTGCAGGCAGATGGCTCGCCCGCATGGAAGAGGACGCCGAACGGCGTGCCGCAACAGTTGCGCAACTGCGCCGACTGATCGCCTTTGCAGGCGCCAGCCTTCTGGTTGTTCCCGCTGTCTTTAGCCTGGTGTTCAGACCGGCGCTGGCCATGCCCATTGGTGCTGCTCTGGTCCTGGCGCTGTTTCTTGCTGCCGCTGCCCTGCTGATTGCTTTTTCCCATTCGGCACGCGCGCCGTCGGTCGCCTCCAGCAGCGATGAGAGTGATGTCGTTCTGGCTTCGCAGGTACCGGGTCTTCTCATGTTCCTGAATGAGAACGGTATCGTCGAGCGCGTATCCGGCAGAGACCGAGAAAGCTTTCCTGGCTACCTGCGGGATTGTGCAGGGCAGATTTTCGCCGAACATATTTACGTCTCCGACCGCATCCCTTTGATGCAGGCTTTCGATCTGCTTCGGCAGGGCGAGGACAGCGCCAGCGCCGAACTGCGGGTCGAAATCGGATCGAAATCGCGCAACACGGCGCAGTTCATGCATTTGCGTGCTGAAATGACGGCCGTACGCAATGCGACCGGACGTCTCCGCCGCATCGTCGCGCAGCTTTCGGACGTCACTGAGATTGAAGAGCTTCGCTGCGAAGCCGTACGCAAAACGGCGGAAGCCGAATCTGCCAACGACGCCAAATCGCGGTTTCTGGCGGCTGTCAGTCACGAACTGCGCACGCCACTCAACGCGGTTCTCGGCTTTTCCGATATTCTGGCCGGCGAATATTTCGGCAGGCTGGAGAATGACCGCCAGCGCGAGTATGTCGCGCTCATCCGTCAGTCCGGCGCGCATCTCCTGTCGGTCGTCAATACCATGCTTGATATGAGCAAGCTGGAAGCTGGCCGCTACGAATTGATGATGGAAGCCTTCCCAATCGCTGAATCGATCGAATCCTGTGAAGCGATGCTTGGTCTTCAGGCAAAGGAGAAGGGGGTCACGTTGACCACTCGCATCCAGCGCGGTATCGGCGAGGTTACGGCTGACCAGCGCGCAATTCGTCAGGTTCTGATCAATCTGGCCGGCAACGCCATCAAGTTCACGGATGCCGGTGGTGTCATCTCGATGGACGCGGCGCGCGAAGGCGCTATGCTGAAGCTGACAGTCAGTGACACCGGTATCGGTATCGCTGCCGACAAGATAGAATTTCTGGGCCAGCCCTTCATGCAGGTCCAGAACGAATACACCCGTCGCTATGAAGGCACGGGACTGGGACTTTCGCTGGTCAAGGGATTGGTGGCATTGCATGGCGGTACGTTCGCCATTGCCAGCAAGCCGGGCGAAGGTACGGTCGTAACGATCATGCTGCCTGCGGATGGCTCCGGTGTCGCAGGTGGAGGTGAAGGCGCCGACGCTGGCCGCATGGTGGAGTTTCCGCCGCGCATCAGGCAGCTTGGCGACCTTGCCGAAGTTATGAAGAAGGATGTTGAGGATGGCCCCGCGAAAGCGAAAATCGCCTAAGAAAACAGCCGCCCAGACTGGGGCAGGCGTTGTTTACTTGGTGGTTTCGGCCATCGGGCGCGAGATCATGCGTCGTCCAAAACTGGTTGGCGGTATAGGCGCGTTTTCTGTCGTCTTTGGTTTCGTCGCCGCCAATGCACTTTGGTATCAGCCGGGTGTCCATCCCTCGCCATTTCTCAGAACGCGCGATGCAGCCGATCCGAATGGCATTGCCGGTTACCGTATGGCGCAAACCCTTGGCACCGAGGGCAACGTAACGACCTTCCGCATTGAACGTCCTGAAGAAACGGCTGCCGCGACACAGCCTGTCGCTGGGGCAGACCCCGTGCAGCAGCAGGTTCAACAGACAGCCCCAGTTGCTCATCAGCGCCAGCAGATCGTCGCCGACATCCAGGCAGAGTTGAAACGGCGCGGTCTTTATGACGGCGAGGCAGACGGTTTGATGGGGCCAAGAACGGCCGCCGCCATCATGTTCTTCGAGGAAACCGTCGGTATGGAACAGACCGGCGAACCGACCAGCCGTGTCTTGTCCGCCTTGAAGATCGATGGTGCGACGGTCGCCGCCATTCCGAAGGACCGCCCCTCTGATAACGTCGCAAGCGGTGGGGTCGAGGTTGATCCGGTCGCTGCCGCCATTCGCAAGGCGGAGACATCAACGCCCAAAGCCGAACCGGTGTCGTTGACAAGCAAGGCGCCTGCCGGAAAACCGGTCTCGCGAGAAATGGTCGCAAAGATTCAGCAGGGCCTGGTCAATATCGCTTATGCTGGCGTGAAGGTTGACGGTTTTGCTGGCGAACAGACCCGCATGGCCATCCGTCAGTTTGAAAAGCATTATCGGCTGCCCGAAACCGGTGAGCCGAGCGAAGCCGTGTTGAAAAAGCTGAAATCCATCGGCGCCTTGTAGGCGTCGACGGCTGCAAGGGGCTTCGCATCATGCGCCTGAAATCCGAACTATTCGTTTCAGCTCTGGTCCGGCGCGTTTTCTCGTCTGGCGGTTTTGCAGCCGTTGAGAAAAAAGGTGCGGAGGAAGCGGGGGCCATCTTCATCCGCCAGCGTTTTCGTGACGGTACGGAAAACCTCTATGGCCCCGCACCGCAAAGCTTTGCGGAAGACGACGAGATCAGGGCTGAGCGACGTTTCGAAACCAGGCTTTCGGGCGCCGACGCGTTGGAAAGCAGTACGTTGCTGGACCGTGAACGTCGTTTTGACAGCGACCTGTGGATCGTCGAACTTGAGACCGATGACATTTCCGCACTTCTGACCCTGGTGGATCAACCCAAAAAATAAGGGCGGTCAGACCGCCCTTGATCCTTAACTTGCCGCCGTCTTGCGCGGGGCAGGGGTGAACTGCCGTTCGCCGCGCTGGCTATGGGTGTAACTGTCTGCCCGTCGCCAGTTTTCAACGCGCTCTTCGCACTCCACGATATCAAGGCGGTCGATCAGCGCTTCCGCACGGCTCATGTCGCCTTCAGCGGCAGCAAGGTGCGGATAGAAGCATTGCAGCACAAAGGCTGCCTCGGAAAACTCCATACCAAGACCCGTCAGCGTCGTGGCAAGCTGGCTTCCGGAGATGTCGAGCATGATGCGTTCGGAAAGCCAGTAGCTGGAAGACAGTGAATCCGCCAGCGCAATGGCAAACTGACGCGCATCGCGTTCACGGGCAAAACGGATGAGCAGCGCTTCTTGCACCTCGGTCAGTCGGCGCAGACCAAGAACATCGTGTTCCGGCCGGTTGAGATGGCGTGCCATGTCCCGGATCTGCCGACGCATTTGCTCTTCCAGATCGGAAACCACCTGCTTCTCGATATCGGCTTCAGTCACGGTCGTGGCCGGTTCCTCCGCAGGCAACGTGTTGTCGCTGGTCTGCCGCGTGACATCGCGTGTATGGCGCAGGCCAACCAGTGCATCGATCACCGTCGGTGAAAGATCGTCGCGACGTACGATGGCACGCGCATGCGCTGCCCCTTGCGTGCGGGCAATGGTAATCAGCGTATCGTCGTCAAGGCATTTCGACGAAATGAGGAAAGGCGCAGCAAGCGCAATCGGCTGGCTGGCAATGAAGAAAGCGACAGCCGATGGTATCATCGGATGCTGGGAGAGGGCGGCAATCGCTTCCCGTTTCGCCTCATCGGTAGAGGCGTTGAAAAGCGGCATGAAGAGTTCGGCAAACTGCCGCAGATCGGATTTAGACGGACGAGCTACGCCTTCAAAATTCGTCACGGTGGCCATCAGCACCACATCTTTCTTCCTCACGGCTCTTGGCCTCTCAAGTTCTCGAAACCGGTCGGTCAACGCACTACCCAACAAAAACGCGAACACAATATCCGTTCAAGTTAGAGCAAATCCGTTGACGTCCTGTTAACTATGGAGGGGAGCAAGAGATGTTTGATGCTTATCAACAACGAAATTTTAAGGCTGCTGAATTGCCGGAAATCGTGGAACTTTGCTGGATTTGCAGGGTTTCCAACGGGTGAAATGCGGCTGAGATGAAACGACTGGTCGTAAATTAAGGTTAACGGATCATTAACCTGTCCGTGTTTGTAATTTCATGGGCAATATTAGGATTCCATGTTATCCTCGACGCCGGAATAAAAAGCCCGAATGGCATGCGCTGATATGTGAATGGTGATGAAATTCCCGATGCAAGACGAGGCTTGCGCGGTTCCCAGTAGCAACAACAATCATGTCCCGAAGAGGAGATGAGCATGGCAGAGATTATTCCGCTGGACGAAGCCCGTCGAAGTTCACGTTCCGGCGCAGACGCAGGGGCGCGGGGAATCGGTCCGGCAAAAGTGTTGCTGTTTACCGGCGTGCACTATGAAAAGCGCGATACGCATCCGAAGAAAGCAGCGCGTAAAAGCAAGTCAAACACCGAAACCGCGCTCAAATCCTGATCGCATCTCTTATCGGCGTCACTTCCACGGCGTCGGCTGGCATTTTGCCTCGTTCAAAAAGCGTTCCGCTTCTTCCCCAAAGCTCGGCTGCGGCACCATCGTCCGCAACACCACATAGCCCTCGGTTTGATCCGCTTCCACCAGAATGGCCTGTGACAACGCTGGCGGTTGCGCCTTGCGGATGGCTGCGATCTGGACCGCATCGGCAACAAGAATGTCCATGACGCCACCCGCTGACGTACGGTCGTTCATGCTGAAAACCTCATTGGAAGCCTTATCGTAAACAGCGACCGACCAGAAAGGCACAGCGCCGATGGCGGTGAGCCGCACTGGTTTTTCTTCGATGTCGAAGGTGCATACCGCGACCCGCATGAAGGGATCACCGCTGCCTAGCGAAGGCTTTTCCACCGTCTCTTCCAGGAGATGAAAATCATGAAGCTTGCCCTCGGCCACCGCGCGTGTATTGGCATCGCGGTTGGAAAAGTGCGGGATCGACAGCAGGATGACGAGGTGCAGCGCCGCTGCTCCCACCAGACCGGTCACAATGGCAAGCAGGAACCTAAGCATTGCCGCACTCCAGCTTGCGGATTTCTGGCATCGAGATATCGATAAGCCCCGAGCTTCCGGCAACAGGCGTGTCGAGCAGTGTCATCACCAGTTTGAAGGTCTGGCCTTGCGGCACCGAAAGCCAGTTATAGGTCTGAGCCGTTGCAGCGATTGCGACATCAATCCCGCCCTCAGGCTCACGCAACAGCGTGCGGGAGTTGAGCGCGAACGGCCGACCGGACGCATCCGCAAGTACGTTACCCTGTTGGTCCGCCGCATAAAGCGTCCAGAAGCGCGAGGGTGGAACGGTGCCAGCCAGACGGTAGCGGCACTCACCTGTCAGGCGTTGACCTTCGCTGTCGACCGAAGCGGTAAAGCTTAGCCCCTCGGCAGTGCCGTACAGCAACTTGCCTGCATCGGCGCGATGCGATTTGGCATAGGGGTCGGCCTCGATCGTCTGTGCTTCGGGGAACGCATCCCATGGGCCGATGCGGATCGAACCGAACCCGGAGGTGGCTTCGAGCGCAACCAGCGTTGACGCGATGCCGCCGCCGAAAGCGATCAGAAGGGCGATACCGACGAGGAATGGAACTCGAAACACGCTGTCTTCCTGTTTTTGAACAGGTCGAGGGTTATCACTGATTCCCCCTTTGGAAAATGCCGGGGCTTGTCTAGTCTCAGTAAAAATCAACGGAAACGGGAACTTCATGATGACGCGACAGGCCGCAATCGACCACGCAACCGCCTATTTTGATGAGGGCGGCTTCGTCCGGGACCTCGCCCGGCGGGTTGGCTTGCGCACGGAAAGCCAGAACGAGGCGAGCGCCGACGCCCTGTCGCTCTATCTCGAAGCCGAAATGAAGCCCGCTTTCACCGACATGGGATTTACCAGCGAAATTGTCATCGATCCTGCCTCCGGTCTGCCATTTCTGATGGCTGAGCGTTTCGAGGGAAAGAGTTTGCCGACAGTGCTGGGTTACGGCCATGGCGATGTTGTGCGCGGTCTGGATGAAGGCTGGGCAGACGGGCTTTCACCGTGGCGCATGACCGAGCTGAACGGCAAGTGGTACGGCCGCGGCACGGCCGATAACAAGGGGCAACATTCCATCAATATGGCGGCGCTCAAAGCTGTCATTGAGACGCGTGGAAAGCTGGGCTTCAATGCCAAATATTTGATCGAAATGGGGGAGGAACGCGGCTCGCCGGGGCTCAGGGAAGTCTGCCGCGACCATGGTGAGCGGCTGAAGGCCGATCTTCTGATTGCTTCCGACGGGCCGCGATTGAACGCGGAGCGGCCGACCGTGTTTCTCGGTGCGCGTGGCGGTATCACGTTCGACCTGGTGATCGAAGCCCGAGAGGGCGGACATCATTCCGGCAACTGGGGAGGGGCGCTTTCCAATCCGGGCGTGCAACTTGCCCATGCCATCGCGAGCCTTGTTGGCCCGACCGGGCAGATCCGCGTGCCGGAACTGGTGCCAGACGCCTTGCCGCAAGCGGTGCGTGATGCTCTGGCCGATTGTGAAATCGACGGCGGGCCAGACGGACCCGCGATTGACGCGGATTGGGGAGAGCCCGGTCTTTCCACGGCAGAGCGGGTTTTCGGCTGGTGTGCACTGGAAGTGCTGGCTTTCGAGACTGGTAATCCGCGTTCGCCCGTCAACGCAATCCCGCCGCGGGCATGGGCGCGACTGCAGCTGCGTTTCGTTGTCGGCATCGATCCGGAAGCTGTCGTCCCCGCCGTGCGCCGGCATCTCGATCGACAGGGGTTTCCCATGGTGAAGATCGTTGCTGCAGGTGACGAGATTTTCCGTGCAACCCGGCTCGACCCGAATGATCCGTGGGTCGGTTGGGCGGTGGACTCCATCGCATTGAGTTCAGGCAAGAGGCCCGCGTTGCTGCCCAACCTTGGCGGCTCCCTGCCAAATGACATCTTCGCCGATATCCTCAAGCTGCGGACCATATGGGTTCCCCACTCCTATCCCGGTTGTTCGCAGCATGCACCGAACGAACATCTCCCGAAGCAGATTGCCCGAGAAGGACTGGCAATCATGGCGGGGCTCTACTGGGACCTGGGCGAGGCCGATGTCCCCGACCTTTAAGCGCCCTTGAGGAGCGTGAAGGCGATGATCCACATGGTGACGGCAATCAGCCCTTCGAGAATTCGCCAGGCGGCGGGTTTTTCGAACAGGGGCCGCAGCCACCGTGCGCCGTAACCGAGCGAGAAGAAAAACACGAGCGAGCCGGTCGCCGCGCCGGCTGCGAAGGTTTTTTCCAAGCCGGGAAACTGTGTCGATAGCGAACCGAGCAGGACTACGGTGTCGAGATAGACATGCGGGTTGAGGAAGGTGAGCGCCAGACAGATGGCGAGTGTCTGCCACAGGCTGACCTCTTTACGCTCCGCAACGGAGAGCGCTCCGGACGAGCGGAATGCTGAATGGAGGCTTTTTGCGCCGTACCAGATGAGGAAGGCGGCACCCGCATACCGCATTATCGGATCGAGCGCCGGCATTACGGCGCTGATCTGCCGAAACCCGGTGACCCCGACAATAATCAGCAGGGCATCCGATAAGGCGCAGGTCAGGCAGACAGCAAAGACGTGCGAGCGCATCAGCCCCTGTTTCAGAACAAAGGCGTTCTGTGCGCCGATGGCGACGATCAGGCTGAGGCCCATCATCAGGCCGGTGAAGAAAACCTGTAAATCCACGCGTTGGTAGCCCCTCAACAGAAAACGAAGCCTTGGATAATTGTTTGGCCTGCATTAATCCAGTTAAACAAGTTTATCCGGATTAAGGAAAACTAATGATCGACTATCCCTCTATGCGGGCTGTGGCGTTGGTGGCGCAAACTGGCAGTTTCGAGAAGGCGGCGGCAGCGCTGTTTGTCACGCCATCTGCCGTCTCGCAGCGGGTCAAACAGCTCGAAGAACGGCTTGGTGTCGTGCTTATTGTCCGCGGAACCCCTTGCACGGCCACGGAAAAGGGGGAGTGGCTCTGTCGCCATATGGAGCAGGTGGGCATGCTGGAAACTGAGTTGTTCCGGCAACTGCCCACGCTCGCGGAGGAAGGGGCGACGCACACGCGCGTTACGCTGAATGTCGCCACCAACGCCGACAGTCTCGGCACGTGGTTTCTCGATGCCGTCTCTGCTTTCAGCCGGACATCCGATTTTCTTGTCAACATCGCCGTGGATGATCAGGACCATACCGTCGAGTGGTTGCAGCGTGGCAAAGTCCTGGCCGCCGTCACGGCACACGCCAAGCCGGTGCAGGGTTGCCGGGTCACGCCGCTCGGTATTCTGCGGTTTCATGCGACAGCCAGTCCCGATTTCATGCGGCGCTTTTTTCCCGATGGCGTTACAGCGACATCGCTTGCTGCGGCTCCGGGCATCACCTTCAATCAGAAGGATCGGCTGCAAAATCGCTGGATCAAATCCGCGCTCGGTCGGGACATGTCCTATCCAACCCACTGGTTGCCATCGACTGATGGCTTCGTGAAGGCGAGCCTTTCCGGCATAGGGTGGGGCATGAACCCCAACCTGCTCGTTAAGGATCATCTTGAGGCCGGGCGATTGTTGGAATTGATACCGGGCATCCCGCTCGACATTCCACTCTACTGGCAGGTGAACCGCATGGCCGCCGACCGCCTGTCCGGTTTGACGGCGAGTGTGGTAAGCGCCGCACGCGCGGCGCTGCTGGGCGAAGTTTGAAATTGTAGTTGCGGGCTAACGACGGATAGCCTGCCACTCGGTCCAGCTTTTTACCTGCGGTATATCTGCTCTGGGCTTGTCCTCGAGAAAGGCGATATATTCCAGTGAGTGGCCGTCGGGATCGTCGAAATAGACGCTCGCCGCCGGCATCCAGGGAAAGACAACCGGTTCTTCGATGTTGGGGGCGCCGGCAAAGCCGAGAGGCTCGACCTTCTTGGACCTGAGATAATCTGGAGCAGCGAGAACCTGATCGAGTTCAACGCTGAATGCCAGATGCAATCTGGTGTTGATCGGTGCGGAATGAATCGACCAAAGGCCAAGCATCGACTGACCACGTGCACCAATCCAGAAAAATGCCAGATGTCTGTCTGGGACCCTGTGCGCCAGTTCCAGACCCACAACATTGCGATAAAAATCGATTGAGCGTTCCAGGTTTGAAACCGTCAAATGGGTTTCGAACAGCGTATTTATTTTCACCATATGTCTTCCTCGATCGTCATGCGAAATGCGATTGCAAGCGCCGGATCGCGTTTGCGATGGCACTCTGCAACCTCAAGCGCAGTTGAGGTCAAGCATGAAATGGGCATGTGAAGGTTCTGCTTCAGAGGCGGAAAACGCCTCTTGCCTGCCGCTGGAAAAAGGAGTTGTCAGCGCCGTTCCGGTTCTTCCGACCCGTTACGCAAAGCAGCGGCCGCCACCTTCTGTGTCGTCAGCGTCAGTGGAGTGGCTTCTTTCATCTTCTTGGCGATGGAGCGAATGACACGGGTCGCTTCGGCGGAAAGCGACCGCGGGCGGGTGAGCGCCGGCATCGTCTGTCCGGCGGCAGACGCGGTTGCCGCCTCGGCGGAAGGCTGCGGGCGAACCCCTGTCGGCAGCGGGTTCTGAATGCCGGGAATGGCGCGCAGCTCCATGCCCTGGTGCGCATAATCCATCAATCGCTTATAGGTCATGGCCGGAAGAGCGCCGCCGGTCATCTCGTTGGTTGGCGTGAAGTCGTCATTACCGAACCAGACAGCCGTTGTGTAGTTGCCGGTAAAGCCCACGTACCAGGCGTCACGATAGGCCTGCGATGTGCCGGTCTTGCCGCCCGACACGATGCCGTTTTCGAGCGCGCCACGCCGTGCCGTTCCCATGACCGGGATCGTCACCAGCATCTGGTTCATCTTCGAATTGGCTTCTTCGGACAACACGCGTTTGGCCGGTGGTTCATCGCGGCCGAAGTCATAGAGAACGTCACCCTCGTAATTCAGCACCTGTTCGATGCCGTGACGGCGGGACTGCATGCCGTCTGCCGGAAATACCGCGTAGGCTGTTGCCTGATCGAGCACAGTTACTTCCGAGGTGCCAAGCGGAATGGTTTTGTCGCTGCGAAGTGGTGTCGTGACACCCATCGCCTTGGCCGTATCGACGATGACCTGCGTGCCGAGCACGTCCTTGGCCAGTCGCACAGGCACCGTGTTGTAGGATTTGGCGAGCGCCACCTGCAAAGTCACCTTGCCCGCATAGGAGCGGCCGTAGTTCTGCGGTGACCAGCCGCGCCAGGTCACGGGCGCATCGGAAATCAGTGTATCCGGCTTCATGCCCTTTTCCATGGCAGCGGAGTAGGTATAGACCTTGAAGGAAGAGCCGGGTTGGCGCATTGCCGCGGTTGCACGGTTGAACTGGCTTTCGCCGTAGTCACGACCGCCAACCATGGCGCGCAAGGCACCGCCGTTTTCGATCATCACCATCGCGCCCTGCTTGACGCGGTAACCTTCGCCATATTCGCGCAGACCCATTTCCATCGCCTGTTCGGCGGCCTGTTGCAGGCCGGTATCGATGGTCGTGCGCACGACGACGGTATGGTCCTTGAATTTGCCCTCGGCTGCCAGACGCTGAACCTCATCGAAGGCCCAGTCGAGGAAATAATCGGGGGCCTTCACATCGGCCCGATCGATAACGGTCGCCGGATTGCGGCGTGCCCCGATCACCTGTCCTTCGGTCATCAGGCCGCTCTGTACAAGGTTGGAAAGAACGGTGTTGGCGCGGGCGCGGGCCGCGGGAAGGTTGACGTGCGGCGCGTATTTTGCCGGTGCCTTGAAGAGGCCAGCCAGAATGACGGATTCCGCCAGCGTCACGTCGGTCAGGTTCTTGCCGAAATAGAATTGCGACGCTGCGGCCGCGCCAAAGGTGCCGCCGCCCATATAGGCGCGGTCGAGATAAAGGCTGAGAATTTCCTTCTTCGACATGTTGGTTTCGAGCCACAATGCCAGGAAGGCTTCCTTGATCTTGCGTTCCAGCGAGCGCTCATTGGTCAGGAACAGGTTTTTGGCGAGCTGTTGCGTCAGCGTCGAGCCACCCTGGACCACGCCACCGGCACGAGCGTTTTCGCTCATGGCGCGCGCCAGGCCAATGAAGTCGATGCCGAAATGCTCGAAGAAGCGCCGGTCTTCCGTCGCGAGGACGGCCTTGATGAAATGATCCGGCATCTGATCGATTGGCACGGAGCCTTCATGGATGATGCCGCGATGGCCGATCGTATTGCCGTAACGGTCGAGGAAGGTGACGGCAAAGTCGCCACGATAACGCCAGTCCTTCTTCGTTTCCTCGAAGGCGGGCATGGCAAGCGCCAGAAGCACCACGGAACCGGCGGTTCCAAAGGTCAGCGCATCGCCGGTCAGGTTGACGAGAAGTTTTTTCCAGCCGCGCACGTGCAGTTTGCGCGACGCAATGGTAACTTCCTCCCAGAAATCGACAAACCTCGCTGCAGCCGTCCACAGGCCCGAGTCGATGAATGAATCGATCCGAAGCAGAATGTGGCGTTTGCGTCTCGCCTGTTTCTTGTCTTTTTCTTCCTGCACCTGAAGCGAATTCCTGTTCGATGGGGCGAGCAATGCTTGACGCAGTAACCTTGCGCGGGTCATTCCTCATCACCACTCTGCCGGAATTAAGGAATATCTTATATTCCAGCCGATTGCGATACGACAAACGGGCTAAGCTATGCGTAGCCTGATGGATCAAAATGAGACGAAAATGTTAACGATAAATGATGCCCCGTTCTGGAAAACCAAAACGCTGGAGCAAATGACCGGCGAGGAATGGGAAAGCCTGTGCGATGGCTGCGGGCTCTGTTGTCTCAACAAGCTGGAAGATTGGGACACCGGTGAAGTCGTCTTCACCTCGGTGCGATGTCAGTTGCTGGATGGCGAGAGCTGTCGTTGCTCCGACTATGAAAATCGCCGCGCCACAGTGCCCGATTGCATCCAGCTTGACCTGAAGAAAGTGGATGAGATTGGCTGGCTTCCGCCGACCTGCGCCTACGCGCTGGTGCGGGATGGCAAGGATCTTTACTGGTGGCACTATCTGGTTTCCGGCGATACGGAAACGGTCCATCAGGCAGGCATTTCCGCACGCGGTCGCACCGTCAGCGAAACGGACGTCGATGTTGACGACTTTGAGGATTATGTGGTCGATTGGCCGCTGACGGTGGGTGAGAAAGACGAAGACTGACGGGAAACCCGCTTGGCCCTAATCCTGCCCCATGGTTTTCCTAGGCCGTAGGTCATTCTGGCAAAAAAGTCCGCGAACGACGGACAAGGGACATCAAAACGCATGCGCTATCGGCTGACTGCCACGGTTTTATCCTGTCTGGTTCTTGCGGGTACCTCACCCCATGCCGCATCTGCTCAGCAGCCAAAACCGCAGGCTTTCGAATGCACGCTTGTCACGTCGATTGAGACCGGCGCAGTCATCAACCAGCAAGGCGCCTGTGATCAGCGCGTCGCACCTGCCTCCACCTTCAAGGTGCCGCTGGCTGTCATCGGCTTCGATAGCGGCATTCTGCAGGATGAGAAAACACCCGCTTGGGACTGGAAGCCGGGCATTGAAGCGCGCGCTGAGGATCGCAAGACGGTTGATCCGACCATGTGGGAACAGGATTCGGTGCTGTGGTATTCGCGGGAATTGACCCGCAGGCTCGGTCCCGAAAAATTTGCAGCCTATGTAAAGCGACTGGGCTACGGCAATGCCGACGTATCGGGTGATCCCGGCAAGGACAATGGCCTTACCCACTCCTGGCTCGGCTCGTCGCTGACCATTTCTCCTGTCGAGCAGGTGGGCTTTCTTCGCCGTCTTCTGGCGGGCAACCTGCCGATTTCGCGTGACGCGCAAGCCAAGACCCGTGCGCTTGTTCCAGTGTTTGACGCACCGGAAAGCTGGAAGGTGCATGGCAAGACCGGAAGCGGCGTGATGCGTGATGCCAACGGTAATCCCGATAACAACCGTCCCTTCGGCTGGTTTGTCGGCTGGGCGGAACGCGAAGGTCAGCATATCGTTTTCGCCCGCTTGCAGGTTTCCGACAAGCCATCGACGGAACCGCTAGGGCCACTTGTTCGCGATGCTTTCCTGCGTGATGTCCCACGCCTGGCCGTGCACCGGTGACCGCCTGGATGGCAATCCGACTATAAAATGAGGAGGGCCATGATGAACGCTTCCAACGAGATCATTGCCCTCTATACCGACCACGCCGCTGATTTCGACGCCCAGCGAGGGCGCGGGCTGGCCGAAAAAACCTGGCTCGACAGGTTCCTTTCTCTTTTGCCCGCAAATGGCTCCATTCTCGATATCGGCTGCGGGGCGGGTGATCCCATCGCGCGCTACTTTATCGAAAGCGGATATGAGGTGACCGGGATCGACGCTTCCGGCCCGCTGATTGCCCTTTGCCGGACCCGTTTTCCGGATAGCCTTTGGGCTATCGCCGATATGCGCGACCTGGCGCTTGGCCGGCGCTTCGATGGCCTGATTGCCTGGCATAGTTTTTTCCATCTGACGGTGGAAGATCAGCGGCATATGTTCGATGTGTTTCGCAGGCACGCCAGTCCCGGCGCGGCGCTGATGTTTACGGCAGGCCCAGAACACGGCGAGGCAATCGGGCTCTTTCAGGGTAAGCCGCTCTACCATGCAAGCCTTGCCCGCAGCGAATATGAAAGCCTTTTGTCACAGCATGATTTTCGTTTGGTGGATCATGTTGAAAATGACCCCGATTGCGGTGGCGCGACGGTGTTTTTGGCAAAATGTAAAAACGGCTGATCGGGCCTTGACCTTCCCATGATGGGAAGCATTACATGGGGTATGCCGAGCAGGACTGCTAAGCGGTTTCGTGACACGGCATGCTGCAACAAAGCTCCTCGAAAGGGGAATTCCCATGAACGAGACAGTCAGACACCCCAGCGCCCATGCACACTCCCATGAGCCGGTTTCCATCCCCGTTGAAGGCATGACATGCGCATCCTGTGTGCGTCGCGTCGAGACCGCAGCGGCGAAAGTGCCGGGCGTTGCGGCGAGTTCGGTCAATTTTGCCACCAAAAAGCTGACGGTTGAACCGGCAGAGGGTTTTTCGGCAAAGACGTTAGGCGCAGCAATCAAGAAGATTGGTTATGAAGTCGCCCCGGAACGTCACGAATTTTCCGTCGAAGGACTGAAAAGCGCGGTGGATGCTGATCGTCTGAAGGGAATTCTGACCGCAATCGCGACGACTTTTTCTGCGGACGTGGACCTGGCAAACGGCAAGGTCTTCGTTGACGGTATTGGTGGACGTCGCGAACGCGACATGCTGGTAGAAACGGCAAAGACCGCCGGATTTGTCTTGCGGGCGCCTATGGCGGCACATCACCATTCCCATTCTGAGCGCGCCCATCATCCAGATGCGGGCGGCGGTCACGATCATATGCGTCACGCCGGTGAGGAGGGTGTGCTGAAGCGCGATCTGACGATTGCCGCCATACTCACTGCGCCGCTGTTCGTGCTGGAAATGGGTGGGCATCTTTATGAACCGATGCACCACTGGCTGATGGGCATCATCGACACACAAAATCTCTATTACCTCTATTTCCTGCTGGCGACGGCGGTGATCTTCGGGCCAGGCTTGCGGTTCCTGAGAGCCGGTTTCCCGGCTTTGTTGCGCGGTGCGCCGGAAATGAACTCGCTGGTGGCACTCGGCGTCACCGCAGCCTATCTCTACTCGGCCGTTGTGACCTTTGCGCCATCGCTTCTGCCTGAAGAGGCGCACTATGTTTATTACGAAGCCGCGACTGTCATCGTGACGTTGATCCTGACTGGTCGTTTGCTGGAAGCCCGCGCCAGCGGCAAGACCGGCGATGCCATTCGCAAACTGGCAAGCCTGCAGGCCAAGGCTGCGCGTGTCGAACGCGACGGCAAGACGCTCGAGATTGCACCGGAAGATGTGCGGGAAGGTGATATCGTCGTCATTCGTCCGGGCGAACGGCTGGCGGTGGATGGCGAGGTCATCGAAGGATCGTCCTATGTCGACGAATCGATGATTTCCGGCGAACCGGTGCCGGTTGAAAAACTTGCCGGTGCGAAAGTTGTCGGTGGTACGATCAACAAGACAGGTGCCTTCAAGTTTCGCGCCACCAAGGTTGGTGCCGACACGATGCTGGCGCAGATTATCCGCATGGTCGAGGAAGCGCAGGGCTCGAAACTGCCGATCCAGTTGCTGGTTGACCGTGTGACTGCGCTGTTCGTGCCGGTGGTGATCGCCATTGCTGTTCTGACCTTTGCAGTCTGGGCGATCTTTGGTCCGGAACCCGCCTATAGCTTCGCTCTGGTCAATGCGGTTGCCGTCCTCATCATCGCATGCCCATGCGCCATGGGCCTGGCCACACCGACCTCGATCATGGTCGGAACCGGTCGCGCCGCTGAACTTGGCGTGCTTTTCCGCAAGGGACAGGCACTGCAGGAACTGCGCTCGGCAAACATCGTCGTGGTCGACAAGACCGGGACCATTACCAAAGGCCGTCCTGAATTGACCGATCTGGTCGTTGCTGACGGTTTTGAGGAAAACGAGGTTCTGACGCTGGTTGCAGCCGTGGAGGCCCACTCGGAACATCCAATAGCCGAAGCCATCGTCAAGGCGGCGGAGGAGCGGCAGCTGTTGGGCCCGGAGGGACTCGAACCCCAAACTGTTGAGAGCTTTGAGAGCGTGACAGGCTATGGCATTGCGGCCATCGTCAACGGCCGCAGGGTCGAGGTGGGTGCAGACAGATATATGACCAGGCTTGGGCTTGCTGTCGATGCCTTTACCAATGCGGCCGCAAGGATGGGTGATGAAGGCAAGACACCGCTTTACGCCGCCATTGATGGCAAGCTCGCCGGTGCCATGGCTGTGGCCGATCCGCTGAAGCCATCGAGCGTCAGTGCCATCAAGGCTCTGCAGGACATGGACATCGAGGTTGTGATGGTGACGGGCGACAATGCGCGAACAGCAAATGCCATCGCCAGACAGGTCGGGATCGACAAGGTGGTGGCCGAGGTGTTGCCGGAAGGCAAGGTAAAAGCAATCCACACGCTGCGCGAAGGTGGAAAGACGGTGGCCTTTGTCGGAGATGGTATCAACGATGCGCCGGCACTGGCCGAGGCCGATATCGGCATTGCCATTGGTACCGGCACTGACGTTGCGATTGAAAGCGCGGATGTTGTTCTGGTCGGCGGCGATCTGACTGGCGCGGTCAATGCCGTCGAGATGAGCCGGGCGACGATCCGCAATATCAAGGAGAACCTGTTCTGGGCGTTTGGTTACAACGTGGCGCTGATCCCCGTTGCCGCCGGAGTTCTTTATCCGGCCTTCGGCATTACCTTGTCGCCGATGATCGGCGCAGGCGCCATGGCGCTTTCCAGCGTGTTCGTGCTGGCCAATGCCCTTCGGCTCAAAACGGCCAGAGTTTCTGCAAAGGAGGCAACGGCATGAATATCGGACAGGCATCGGATGCGTCCGGCGTTTCGGCCAAGATGATCCGTTATTACGAACAGATCGGCCTCGTTACCCCGGCCGCCCGCACGGGGAACAATTATCGGGTCTACGGCGAGCAGGACGTTCACAACCTGCGCTTCATCAAGCGCGCCCGCACACTCGGATTCTCGCTTGAAGAGACAGAGACGCTGCTGAAACTCTGGCAGGATAAAAGCCGTGAGAGCGCCGCTGTGAAGGACATTGCTCTTGCCCATGTCGCTGATCTCGAACGCAAGATCGCCGAGATGAAGGGCATGGTGAAGACGCTTTCGCATCTCGCCCATTGCTGCGGCGGTGACCATCGGCCGGATTGTCCCATTCTCGACGATCTGGCTGGCATTGAATCGGTGCACCACAGCTCAGCGAAAACCGCTTGACCTTGCCACTATGGCAAGGTGCACAACCACAAAAGACAATCCTCACTGGAGAAGACCATGACCACCACGTTCCTCGTGCCTGATATGACCTGCGACCATTGCGAAAAGACCGTACGTGGTGCCCTCGCCGAAGCACTGCCTGGCAGCTCGGTCAACATCGACCTCGCTGCCCACACAGTCACCGTCGCCGGTGATGCGGCAAAAGCGGAAGATGCAATTCGCGACGTGGGTTACTCGCCGGAACGAGCTGCTTGAAACTGGCAGGCAGCATGCCTGCTTCATTGATCAGAAATGTCGCTTGACCTCAACTGCGCTTGAGGTTCTAGTTTGCCCGCCGTATCGAAAAACAGAAAGGATACGGCAGTGGTGAATTCGGAAATGGTCGAGCGCAACGGGTGGCTGGAATTGTTGAGCGGCGCGAACCTCGCGCTTCTGACGGTTATTTCCTCCGGTATCGGCCTGCACGCCTTCAATCAGTTCGCGGTGGTAACGGCGCTGCCCGTTGCTGTCAGTGAGATTGGCGGGGCGGCCTTCTATAGCTGGGCTTACAGTGTTTATTTTGTCGGCTCTGTTGCAGGTGGCGTTACCGCTGTTCTGTTCCGCCAGCGCTTTGGCGCACGCTTCGTTCTTCTGCTTTGCTGCCTGATCTTTTCACTCGGATCGATCCTGTCCGCCATCGCTGGCGACTTTCTCTGGGTGGTGATGGGAAGAGCTCTGCAAGGTGTTGCGGATGGTTTGATCGTTGCCGTCTGCTACAGCCTCATTCCCGCTGGCTTCAGATCAGATCTTCTGCCGAAAGTCTTCGCCATCGAAGCAGCGATCTGGGCGATTGCCTCCTTCGTTGGACCGCTGACCGGCGGTTTTGCCACCGAACACTTGTCCTGGCGGGCAACATTCCTGCTGTCCGCGCCGCTGATCCTATTACTCGTCGTTTATACTGTTATGGCCGTTGCAACTGAAAAGCCGGTTGTGTCATCGCGCAGGCCCTTCGTGCCGCTTTTTCTGTGCCTTGCGGGCGCACTTGCCTTTTCAGCGCCGTCGGCCTTTGACGGCACGCTGTTGCGTGTCCTTGCACTTGTTGGCGGTGCAATGCTGTTGTGGGCATCGCTCAAATCAGGCACGCGTCCTTCTATCGGGTTGTTTCCGAGAAATGCGTTTCGCCTGAACAGCGTACTCGGCAGTTGTTTCTGGGTGCTGTTCTTGATGTCTTATGCGCACGCGCTGGGCAATGTTTACCTCGCTTATGTCGCGATCAATCTCTGGGGCTATGAGCCGACATTCGCCGGGTTCATCGTGGTCACGATGCCACTGTCCTGGAGCTTCATTGCTATGGTCATTGGCAGTCTCAGATCAGCGAGATTGCGGGCAATTTGCCTGCATTATGGCCCATGGCAAATGGTGCCGGGATGCGCGCTCCTCGGGCTTGGCCTCGTTAATGGCAACTGGTTGGAGATGCTCGCTGGCCAGATATTGATCGGTTCCGCCTTCGGCATGTCCTGGGCAGGCATCAGTCAGGCGGCGATGGAAGCCGCACCCGATACCGAACGGGAAATGACCGGCGCACTTTTGCCCACGGTCTCAACGCTTGGCGCTGCCGCCGGAGCAGGGGCGAGTGGAACCGTCGCCGCCGCCAGCAATCTTGTTGCGGAAATGGAACGCGGCGACATCCTGATGCCGATGGTCTATCTCTACGGCCTTGGAGTGCTGGTCTCGATCCTGGCGCTCGTGACCGCCCGCGGCTTGCGTGGCAGGCGGACTTGAGGCGCGACGAAGACTAGAGTTTCAGCGCCCAGCACGTCGCATGATCGATCGTGCCGGGCTCGGCCTTCAGGATAGCCGAGCGGACGGGCTCGAAACCCTCGATCCGCTTCGTGCCGACATAACGCCCACGGTTCACGAAAACCTCCAGCGAACCGTAGTCGAGGAAGATGCGCACGCGTGACGCCCGCGCCCCTTTGGCGATATAGAGCGGCGAGGGGCCGTCACGCCCATCTTCATGTCGTATCCACAGGCCGCTTTCATCCGAGACGACGCCAAGGCGCACTGTTGGATGATCGAATTGCAGTTCGAAAGGTTGGCCGGGTGAAGTCAGCTCGAACAGGATTTCGACGGCGCCATTGAGGAAGGTGACGCGTTCGCCGGACGCCAGCCGGGTACGGTCGAGAATATGGCTGCGCAGGCTCTCGGCCGCGCCGATCGGGGGCGTTAGAAGTTCGCCATGGGCATAATGCAATCGGCGAGGCAAGGTCATCGAGGTCGGAAAATCGATTTCCGGATTGGCATCGGCCCAATTGGCAAGCCAGCCGATCCCCACGATGTCGTCACCATCCAGAAACGCCTGGAACGCGTAATTGTCGGTGCCAAAATCCAGTTCCTGTCCTGTTTCCTTCGTAAAGGTCTTGCCGTCGAACCAGCCGACATCTGCCATGGTCAGGTTCTTGCGGCCGGTCTGCGGATCTTCGGAATGCATCAGCCCATAGATCAGCACCCATCGCGTTGTACGCGCGTTCGCCGGTCCATCGAGCGGCAGCAGACAGGGGCATTCGATGGCGGTCGTCTTGTAGCGTGTTTCGACCCAAAGCTTGCCCACGTAGGTCCAGCCGGATGATGCCGTCGGGTCCTGGGTCTCGTAAAGTAGAATGACGCCACCGCTGTCGCTCTGGCTTCCCAGCAGCATCTTCCACAAGCCATCCGGTCCCCGGACGACGTAAGGATCGCGAAAGTCCGGTGTCAGTCCCTGTCCATCCGGGCGCAGTCCAAGAACGACGTCGGCCTGTCCAGCCATGATGAGATCGGAAGAGGTTGCTGTGAGCTGGATCTGTTGTTCCGGAACGCGGTCCTGCACCTGCTCGGTAAAGAATACCCTGATGCCCGGTCCTTCGACCAGAGGAATGGTCGAGCCGGAATAGGCGCCGCCACGTTTGTCCGGACGCGTTGTCAGATCTTCGGACGGAAAGAGGAAAATCGGCAGATGCCGCCAGCGCAGATAATCGGACGAGACCGCATGCCCCCAGTGCATGGTGTTCCAGCGCAACCCGTGGGAATAATGCTGATAGAACAGATGCGGGCGTCCCTCAAACCGCCCGAAACCATTCGGATCATTCATCCAGCCGAATGGCGGACGGAAGTGATAACTTTGCGGTAGTTCGGGCGGGGCGTTGTCCGGTTTGGTGTGGACAACGGTGATGCCGGTTTCCAGAACGTCCGAGGCTGTGAACCAGTAGATGACAGAAACGGCTGTTGTCACGGTGTCGTAACTCAGCTCCACATGCCCGCCGCCAAAGATCTGGTAGATTCGAAAACTGAATTCTTCAGTATTGATACTTGAAACTTCGGCGAATTTTCCGTTGGCATTGGAAAACGAAACAGAGCCTGGCTCCGCTGTTTTTTTCGCCTTCAGCCAGATATGAAAGGTCGTGTTGACGGGAAGATCGGTGTGGATGGTGCGGATGGCGCTTTCCGGTTCTGCCAGCACGGCTTCAACGACGGTCATTCCTCTTCCTTTCCTTCTCATGGTCCCGCCCAATGTATCATCCCGTCTGTCAGGAATGAGGCACAACGCGTGGTAGCGGACGTCAATTGCTGACTTGGACTGGCAGCACAGTCAAAACGAAGGTTCGCGGTAAAAGTTCACTGAGTTGTGCAACCTGGTTTTGTGTTTGTTAGGAGTTTCCCTCTATTCAGAAGACGGCTGGAATAGTCATTCTGCATAACTTTTTTGACGGATAAGCGTGGATGTCCTCAACCTACCCTGAAACTCATGGTTCTGCCGTTTCGGCGGAGCTGAGGGCATTCAATCAGCTTTTCGCAACGCTTCGCTTCGACGGACAAGGGCGCATCGTTGGCGCCAACCACCAATTCTTGCGACTACTTGGCTATGATCTTCAAGAACTTCTTGGTCAGGAAGATACGTTTTTTGTCTCCAAGAGCTATGAAAGAAGCCAGCAGCTCGCGCTCTGGCGAAATGTGCGCAAGGGCAAACCACAACAGCAGACGGCCTTGTGGGTCAGCAAATCCGGCAAGGAACTATGGTTGAATTGCCGTTACATGCCGCTGGCGGATGAAGAAGGAACGATCACCGAGGTCGTACAGGTCATCGAGGACATCACCGAGCGCGAAGCGCGCGAAGCGGACGCACGCGGTCAGCTCATGGCCATCAACCGCACACAGGCGGTCGTGCATTTCTCGCTGGACGGTCATGTGCTTGAAGCAAACGAGCTTTTCCTGAATGCCGTCGGCTACGACCATGATACGCTTGTCGGTAAACATCATTCCGTGCTGGTGGATAACGATGAACGCGCAAGCGAGGCCTATCGCGCCTTCTGGGCTGGGCTGGGGCAGGGCGAACATCGCTCAGGCGAATATCGCCGTATCCGCCAGGATGGTCGGGAGGTATGGCTCCAAGCCGTTTATAGCCCCATTCTCGATGCTGCCGGGCGTCCGTTGAAGGTGGTGAAATACGCCACCGACATTACCGAAGCGAAGATGCGGCAGGCAGACTATCAGTGGCAGATCACTGCTATTCACAAATCCAACCTCGTCATTACCTTCGATATGTTCGGTGCAATTCTCGACGCCAATGATCTCTTCCTAGAAGCGACCGGCTACGATCTTGCCGAGATCGAGGGCCGCCATCACCGCATGTTTGTCGATCCGGCTTACGCTCACGGCAGCGAATACCAGACTTTCTGGCGTGAGCTACGGCAGGGCAAGCATCGCATGGGGCATTACAAGCGGTTCGGAAAGAATGGCCGCGAAGTGTGGCTGCATGCGACCTACAATCCGATCTTCGATGCCGACGGCAAGCCGGTGAAGGTGGTGAAATACGCCTCCGTCGTCACCGACGAGAAGTTGATCGAGGCGGAGTGCCAGGGCCAGATCGCTGCCATTCACAAGGCGCAATGCGTCATCTCCTTCGCGCTGGACGGGACGATCCTCGACGTCAACGAAAACTTCCTCGATGCGACCGGCTACCGTTACGCCGACGTCATGGGGCGCCATCACCGCATGTTCGTTTCGGAAACCGATGCCGTTTCGGAAGAATACCAGGCCTTCTGGCGCGATCTGGCCGCAGGGTGCCACCAGGCCGGCGAATACCGACGCGTCTGCAAGGACGGCAGCGAAATCTGGCTGCAGGCGACATACAGCCCGATCTTCGACATGAACGGCAGGCCCTTCAAGGTTGTGAAATACGCAATCGACGTCACCGCCGACAAACTCATGCAGGCCGGATATCGCGGCCAGATCGAAGCCATCAACAAGTCGCAGGCCGTTGCCGTCTTCGGACTTGATGGCGTTCTGTCTGACGCCAACGAGAATTTTCTCGACCTCTTCGGATACGGTATCGATGAATTGAAGGGGGCCCATCACTCGATGTTTGTCGAGCGGGATTTCTACGTCAGCGATGAATATGTGACGTTCTGGGAGATGCTCAGAAGCGGCAAATATCATAGCGGATTGTACAAGCGTCTCGCCAAGAACGGCCGCGAGGTCTGGATACAAGCCTCCTACAATCCGGTCCTCGACCTGAATGGCAAGCCGGTCAGCGTCATCAAATATGCGACCGACGTCAGCTCGAATGTGGCACTGGCCGAAGCCTTCGAGGATGCACGTCGTCAGGCACACCACGATGCCGCGACGTCGCTTCCCAACCGCGTCAAGCTGGCCTCCTTCATGGATGCCTCGCTTGCCGGACCGGGAGCGGCTTTGACTGTCTTCTACATCGATCTCGATCGCTTCAAGCCGGTCAACGACACCTATGGCCACCATGTTGGCGACCGCGTTCTCGGCGAAGTGGCGGACCGCATGCGGCGCATGATCGATGAAGATCAAATGGTGGCACGCGTCGGTGGCGATGAGTTTGTCATCGTTGCGCCGGGTATGGCGGTCGAAAACATAGAGGCATTCTGCCGCCGACTGATCGAGACGGTGACAAAACCCATTCCTTATGAGAGCGGTGAAATCAGCATTGGCATGTCAATCGGTATTGCCGTTGCCCCGACAGATGGGGAGACACCGGACGATCTTCTACGCGCCGCCGATGCCGCGCTCTATCGCTCCAAGCAGAATGGCCGCGGCGTCTACAGCTTCTTCTCGATGGAGATGAACGACAGGATCGTCAGCCAGAGACGGCTTGCCGAAGATATGCGTCACAGCCTCGCTGCCGGCGATTTTTATCTCGAGTTCCAGCCGCGTTTCGATACGCGCGAGCGTTGCGTGCGCAGTGCCGAGGCATTGGTGCGCTGGGCACATCCTGAACGTGGACGCATTCCTCCGGCCGATTTTATTCCGCTTGCGGAGCGCAACGGCATGATCGTGCCGCTGGGAGACTGGATCTTGCGCGCTGCCTGCACCACGGCGATGAGTTGGGACGGTATTGGCGTCTCGGTCAATGTCTCCCCGGCACAGTTCCGCGATCCGCAATTCGTGCAGAAGGTGAGGGATTGCCTCGCCGAAACCGCCTTGCCTGCGGATCTCCTCGAACTGGAAATTACCGAGGGCGTGTTGCTTGAAGATGCAGATCGTGCGGTAGCCGTCTTGAAGAGCCTCAAGGCTCTGGGCGTCAAACTCGCCATGGACGATTTTGGCACGGGGTATTCGTCGCTCTCCTATCTGCGCAACTTCCCGTTTGACGTCATCAAGATCGACCGCAGTTTCATCACCGATCTTGAAGCCGATGGTAGTGCTCGCTCCATTGTCCAGGCGATCCTCGGGCTCGGGCAGGCGCTTGGTCTGTCGGTCACGGCAGAGGGCGTTGAAACCAATGAACAGCTTGCGGTGCTGACGGCAGACCATTGCAGTGAGGTTCAGGGCTTCCTGATGGCAAAGCCGCTGCGCGCTGAAAAACTGCAGGCGCTGTTTTCGGAGATGCCCGAACTGAACAAGACGATCGGCGAAGGCATTCTGAAATCGGCCTGAAACAAACCGGGTGCGATTTTGATCTCGCAACCAAGAGTGCGACACGCCATATAAGGCATATCGCGCAAAAGTGTTTTGCGGTTTTGTGGTACGGACATGCGAAGGAGAAAAGCATGTCGCGCAAAATCGTCTCATGGTTTTGCAGTGATAATATGCCGGAAAAGCTGTCGCGCTAACGCGTTGAACGGTTTGGCGGTTTGAGCCGCAAAGCAGGAGCGCATCCGTGATGAAATTCGACAATTCCTACGCCCGTCTTCCAAAGCGTTTTAGCGCTGCCGTGCTGCCGACCCCGGTCAAGGCGCCGCAACTTATCGCCTTCAATCATCCCCTTGCCGATGAATTGGGGTTGGATATTTCCGGCCTTGCTGATGACAGACTCGCTGCAATCTTTTCCGGCAATACGGTACCGCAAGGCGCTGAGCCTCTGGCTATGGCCTATGCGGGGCATCAGTTTGGCGGGTTTGTTCCGCAGCTTGGCGACGGACGGGCGATCCTGCTCGGCGAGGTCATCGACAGGAACGGCAAACGGCGCGACATCCAGCTGAAAGGGTCTGGCCCCACGCCCTTCTCGCGACGCGGAGATGGGCGTGCAGCACTTGGTCCGGTCCTGCGTGAATATATCGTCTCTGAGGCCATGTATGCGCTTGGCATTCCTGCCACGCGGGCACTCGCTGCCGTGTTGAGCGGAGAGCGCGTGCAGCGTGAGATCGGGCTGCCGGGTGGCGTTTTCACTCGTGTTGCGGCCAGCCACATCCGTGTCGGTACGTTCCAGTTCTTTGCGGCGCGTGAAGACGATGATGGCATCAAGGCGCTGGCCGATTACGTCATCGATCGCCATTATCCAGACGCGACGCAGGCTGATAATCCCTATCTCGCGCTTCTGCAGGCGATCGCGGCACGACAACTCGATCTTGTGGCACGTTGGTTGATGGTGGGCTTCATCCATGGCGTGATGAATACAGACAACATGGCCGTTTCGGGCGAAACCATCGATTTCGGCCCCTGCGCCTTCCTTGATGAATACCATCCCAACAAGGTGTTTTCCTCAATCGATGCCCAAGGCCGCTATGCCTATAACAACCAGCCGGGCATCGCCCAGTGGAACATCGCCCGCTTGGCAGAATGCCTGTTGCCGCTGCTTGATCCCGAGGCGGAAAAGGCAGCGGAACTGGCCAACGCCGTTCTTGCGAAATTTGCCGGGAATTTTCCAGGACGCTGGCTTTCCGGCATGCGTCAGAAACTTGGACTGGTGACGGAAGAGGACGACGACACGTCGCTCGTTCAGGCTCTTCTGGCGATGATGCAAGCTTCGGAGGCTGACTTCACATTGACGTTCCGGCGACTGTCTCATGCAGCAGATGGCGATGCGGAAGCATTTCGCGGCATGTTCATCGATCTTGCTGCGGCGGACGCATGGTTGGCGCGTTGGCGTACCAGAGCCGAACGGGACGGCGTGTCTGCAGCCCAACGAAAGACAGCGATGCTGTCGGTCAATCCGGCAATCATTCCCCGCAACCACCGCATCGAGGAACTGATCGCAGCAGCAGTCGAAGACGGCGACTTTGAACCATTCCACGACATGCTGGCTGCAATCGCCAGACCGTTCGAGGAACGCGATGAGTTCGCAGTCTACATGCAGGCGCCGATGAACCACGAGCGTGTGTCCCGGACGTTCTGCGGGACGTGAAGCGAAACCTCCAGTCGCCGCGCGTCTGCGCGGCGAAGAGAGTTTTCGGGCTTATCGACCTAACCGTATCGCGTTCAGTGCGACGCTGAAATTGGGTCGACGACGCTGAGTATTCCCTTAGCCAGCCTTGGCAAGCGGCTCATGCGATCCGTAATAATGGCCAAAGCGGTTCGCCAGGAATTTGGGCAGAGCGATTTCCTCCTGCCGGACGAAGCCCTTCTGGGGGAGCGCGCCTTCGGCGAGAAGATCGAGAACCGTGCAGATGCCGGCGGCCGTGGTGATCTGGATTGCGCTCATCATGCGGCCGGACACTGGGCCGGCATAGACCTTGTTGGCGTAGGTCTCCTGCAGGAAGCGGCCTTTCTGCGTGCCGCAGATGGTAACGAACACGATCACAACGTCCTGCATCGTGGCGGGCAACGCGTTTTCAAACAGGTCCTTCAACACGTCGCGGCGATTGCGCAGGTTGAGATCATTGAGCAGCGCTTTCATGATTGCAACATGGCCGGGGTAACGGATGGTGCGGTAATTCATGGTGCGCACCTTGCCTTCCAGCGTGGCGCATAGCGTGCCCAGCCCACCGGAGGTGTTGAACGCCTCGTACGTCACGCCATCGAGCGAGAACTCTTCGCGCTCCTCAAGTGCCGGGACAGCGGTGAGGCGACCTTCGACAATCGCTTCGCATGGCTCGATATATTCGTTGATAAGGCCGTCCGTGCTCCAGGTCAGGTTGTAGTTCAAGGCATTGGACGGATATTGCGGAAGTGCGCCGACGCGCATGCGCACGCTGTCCAGCTTGTCGAAGCGCGACGCGATATCTGCTGCGGCGATGGAGATGAAACCGGGTGCAAGACCACACTGCGGAATGAGGGCCGTTTCGGCTGTTTCGGCCAGAGCCTTGACCTTGCGGGTGGATTCAACGTCTTCGGTCAGATCCAGATAATGTGTTCCGACTGCAACCGCGGCCTCGGCGATGCCTGCGGTTAGATGGAACGGTGCGGCAGAAAGAACGGCAAAACGGCCTTTGAGCAGCGCCTCGAGTGGAGCACGGTAGGTAATGTCGACGATTTCGGTTTCGACGTTGTCATGCGTCGGAACATTGGCGAGCTGTTCGGCAGAGCGGTCCGCCACTGTGATCTTGTAGTCGCCGGTTACGGCAAGCATCCAGGCGATGGCCGATCCGATATTGCCAGCACCGACAATGACGATATTTTTCATAGGTTTGTTCCCCGCAGTTTGAATGCATATGAGATCCAAAAATGTCGGATTTTACCGTCGATTCGTAGCTTCACTCTGCCATAATTGCAGGGTAATATTGGTCGGATTGACGATAGGATTGGTCATAATGACAATCACAGACAAGGACCGCGCGCTTCTGGCGCTTTTGTCCGAGAATGCCCGCATGCCAGTTGCCGAATTGGCGCGCAAACTTGGCCTTTCACGCACGACTGTGCAGGCCCGGATAGAGCGGTTGGAGACGGACGGCGTGATCGCCGGATATGGTCTGAGGTTTTCGGAAAGCTATCTGTCCGGACTGGTTCGCGCCCACGTGCTGATTACCATTGCACCCAAGGCCTTGCCGGCCGTCACCGCCTCGCTTTCGGCAATCCGGGAGGTCACGACACTGCATTCGGTCGGCGGAAGTTTTGACCTCATCGCCATCCTGGCCGCGCCATCCATCGCCGATCTCGATCAACTGATCGATCGGATCGGTGCCCTTGAGGGCGTGGAACGTACATTGTCGTCGATTATCCTCTCGACGCGGATTTCACGCTAACGCTCGCTCATTGGCCGCATCATAGGCTTTTTGGGCCGCCATCACAGCTTCGATATTGCCCTCTGCCCAATGCGCAAGGGCGGCGACCGTATCGGTCAGCGTGCGTCCAAGGGGCGTCAGCGAATATTCGACGGTTACCGGAACTGTTGGAAAAGCCTGCCGCACGATCAGACCGTCGCGCTCAAGCTTCTTCAAGGTTTGAGACAGGACCTTCTGGGAAATGCCTTTGATTTCACGCCGCAGCAGATTGAAGCGCACGGCCTCCACCCGCAGACGGTCGAGGATGAGAAGTGCCCATTTGTCTGCAAGCCTGTCCAGCACCATGCGTGTCGGGCAGCGGTCTTCATATACGTCATAGGGGTAGTTCATCGTGTCCCTTTCGCCCTGACAATTGTGACTGCCGGGTTTCCTGCAGGTTACCAGATAACCGAAAAGTGCTCTCTTTTAGCGATTTCCAATCCGCAGTATGTATTTTCTGGAAACATGGTTTCCATAAGATACTAAGGAGATTTGGAATGACAGGCAAGATACTCGTGCTCGGTGCGACCGGGACGGTCGGGACTCCTCTGGTGAAAGCGCTGGTGAACAAGGGCGAAAGCGTCAAGGCTGCGTCACGCAGCGGCAAGGCTGTGGAAGGGGCAGAGGGCGTTCGCTTCGATTACGCTGACACCTCAACCTTCGCGGATGCCTTTGATGGCGTTGACAGGCTTTATCTCTTGCTATCAACCGGCCATGTCGATGTTCTTGGCGCATTGTCGCCTGTCGTCGACGAGGCGATCCGCCGCAAGATCAAGATCGTTTTCATGAGTGTCTTCGGTGTCGATGCCGACGATTCCATTCCGTATCGCCAGGTAGAGCTGAAAATCATCGCCTCCGGGATTCCCCACGTCATTCTTCGTCCCAACTGGTTTGCTGACAATTTTCATACCTTCTGGAAGGCAGGCATCGATCACGGGCAGGTTGCTGTTCCTGCCGGCAATGGAAAGTCGAGCTTTATCGATGTCCGCGATATCGCCGACAGTGCCGCCGCAGCGCTGACCTCGACAGCCTTCGATGGCAAGGCATTCAATCTGACTGGCCCGGAGGCGCTGGGTTACGCCGATGCTGCAGCAATCATCGAAAAGGCAATCGGCAGGCCGGTTGCCTACAATGCCGTTTCGGATGAAGCCTTTATCGGCATCCTGACAGGTGCAGGCGTGCCGCAGGATTACGCGGCTTTCCTTGCGTCGATCTTTTACCCGGTGCGTGAAGGCTGGACGTCAGCGGTGACCGGCGACGTGCAAACGCTGACGGGCAAGGCACCGCGTTCTCTCGAAATCTATGTGGCCGATCACTTGGACGCGTTGAAAGGCTGAAGGGCGTAAAACCCGTCGCGGCCTCCACCGCCGTCTAGGTTGGATCAGTCGAGCCGCGACGGGCCTTGAAGAACATTTTCAGTCGCTGGATATCGTCCGCGTTCCACCCCGCTGGTTGCGTCACTTCCATCCAGGCGTCGATATAATGCTCCGGCGCATAGACATGTCCGTAACCCATGGGTGCCGTGGTGGCGGAGGCGACATCGAGCCCGAGTTGCAGCAGCGTCACGACAGGGAACCAACGGAAGGAAGAGGAAACATCCGGACCGTGGTGGACCATCCATTCCGGACGGCGATAGAGAGACGAAGCCTCGAAAAAGGTGATGGGGTCGCTTGCATATTGCAGGTAAACGATCCGCATCGGCCCCCACGCTGCGTCAGGCATGTGCGCATTGGTATACTGATTGGCGAAGCGGATGACGGACGAATCTCGGAACCGTGGCAGCCATTCCGGTGAGCCTGCGACCCTGCCATTGGTTGCCATGCGCCAGGTGGGACTGGAGAAGGGTGGACCACTCCAAAGCGCACCCTGGAAGGGATCTGAGAGCACATCGTAAAGATCAGAGGATTTCTGCGAATTAAGCGAACCGAGGCTCAGACCATGCAGGTAAAGCTTCGGACGCGTCTCTTTCGGTAACGTTGTCCAGTACCCATAAACGGCATGAAACAGGGCGCGGGCGGTTTCAACGCCGTAGTTGGGTTCTGTCAGAAGCGCGATCCAGCTCGACAGATAAGAGTATTGTACGGCAACGCTGGCGATGTCGCCATCGTGCAGATATTCGACAGTGTCGAGCCCTTCAGGATCGATCCACCCCGTGCCGGTCGGAATGACGATGAGCAAGACCTTTCGTTCGAAGCCGCCAACCCGTTTCAGCTCTTCCAGCGCCAATGCCGCTCTCGCCTCGGGTGTTTCTGCTGAGTTGAGGCCGGCATAAACACGTAACGGTTCCTTGGCGCCGCGCCCGGTAAAACCGGAAATATTGCCGGCATCAGGCCCACTAGCGACGAATTCACGTCCGCGTCGGCCAAGCGATTCCCATGTCATTCGCGAAGCGCTGCTGCCTGTCTTGTTCGGGTCCTCGGGGCGCGGCACGTCCGGTTCGATCAACGAATCCACTTGTTTGAGCGAGGAATCCGCGAAACGCAGGCCGATATCGAAAATCAGACCATTCAGAAGCATCCATGACAGAACCACCGCAACGGTAATGCCGATGACATTGGCGAGGCGTTGCGGCAGGAAGTGACGGCTGCGCGACGCAAAGAAGCGTCGCACCAGTTGAAAAAGCCGCCCCAGGAGGATGAGGACGGTTGCGACAGCAAGGGCAATCAGACCTGTTTTAGTGGGGTGCGCACTTGGTAGCGGATCGAGCTCCATCAGCACACGAATGGAGTTTTGCCAATTTGCCGCCTGCCACAGGAAGACGCAGGCCATGATAAGCCCCGCCAGAAACAGTAGAAAGTTTATGCAGCGTTTGTTGCCACGTGAAGGTTCCGGCAGTTCCAGATAGGCCCAGACAGCATGCAGGCATACGCCGATGAGGTAGCCGATCGCAAAGGAGAAACCGCACAACACGCCTTGCATCATCCAGCTTCGCGGCAGGAGGGAAGGGGTGAGTGATGCGCAGAACAGCACAGTGCCGATCACGATCCCGGTTGCCGACAGACCTGCAAACAACCGTGCAATCCATTGTTTCATGGACATTATTTCCCCTTGTCGCCGCACCATCGTCCGGGAGTGTAGTATGCCTCACACGCCTGTGCAAACGCCCTTGCGAGATAAAATTCACAAACAAGGAAAATAATCCTATATTGGATTTTCAGCTCTGCTTGCTTTGCTTCCACACGATTGGGCTAACACGTGGAAACAGGAAGCCACGTAACGACGGGGATCAAAAGCGTCGCTGTTTCTAACGGTGTCCTAGTCTTTTTTCGGGGGGATTGCGGTAAGCGAATAAGAAATCAGAGCCACGCGCAGCGGTATAATGAACGCGATCATTTTGATGATCTTTTCCCCGACAGGCCTGTCGGGGATGGTGTCAAAACAAGGCTTTTTCTGGAAGCCTGGACTGTCTTTATTTCTTCGGCGTCTGGGCAGGTTTTTGCTGAGAGCCGGTCTCGCGCATTTGGCGCCATTCGTTTTCAAGACGGTCGTAAACTGTCTGGGGGACTGTCGCTGTCATGGTGGCATTCCTCCTAATGGGTTAACGCTGCAGAATTGCGCGATAAATCGAGATAGCGCGCTAAGGTTCCGTTATTCAAGGAATTTTTTACCCCGAAACTTCGATCTGAGGATTAAAATCGATTAAGATTTTTTCAAATCGATTTAGTCCTGACAACGATCATGTGGAAAAACGGGGTGTTACGATACTGGCGATTTTCAGGGGTTGGAAATGGGATTCGGTTTGCCCGATTCTTCGTCAGGACCACATGCAGGCTATGCATTGAACCCGAGTGAACCAGATGATAACCCGTCTCCACGGCCCGAATGGCCGCGTTTGAATTTTGCATGACAGGTGACACCGTGATCCGCCATATCGTCTTTTTCACCGTTCCTGAGGAAAACCGCGACGCCGTGCGCAAGGGGCTGTCGGGCCTCACTGCCATACCGCATGCGCTGAAGTTGGAAATCGGTGAGAACGTCAAGAAGGACCAGTGGGGAAACTCGGTCGACTTCATCGTCTACGGGGAGTTCGAGAGCGAGGAGGCACTCGCCGCTTACAAGGCAGATCCCGCTTATGATCTTTCGACGCGGACGGTAAAGCCTTTGCGCGACACTCGCGTCGCAGCCGATTTCAACAGCGACACCGCAGTCAAGCAGCCAATCCGCTGAACGACCGGACCTGAATCGGTTTCTGAAGATGCGGAATCGTTTTGTGAGGCGTTGCCTCCAAGTGATTCCAGCGATTCAGAATTTTTTGCACTCAGTCGCTCTGGCTGGCGCGGGCTGTCCGCGCCATTGCCCAGATCATAGATCAAAACGGTTATTCAAGTCTGAACGTGCTGACCAGCTCGTGGCCGCGCGTGATTTTGCTCAACGCGACGATTTACGGACTGTCTTCCACAGAGCTGCGAGAAGCATGATCGAGACAAACAACAACGCGCTTGCCACGGTGAGTGCCAGGGTTGGTCCACCTCGCTCCAGCACAGCCGTGAAGAAAAGTGGTGCGGCGGCAATTGCCAGGTTTTGCGGTAGTGAAATCCTTGCGGCTTGAAGGCCGTATTCCTGCGGCGAAAACACCGCAAGCGGCAGCACCGCCCGGCTCACTGCGACCACTCCGCCACCAAAGCCGAAGAGAACTGTAAAGACAGTGAAAGCCGCCGTCGATGGACCGAGGGCAAGCAGTAGCAGCAGCGAGGCCAGGAACAGGATGCTGCCGGCCATCCCGGTGAAGAAGGGATTGCCGCGCTTTCCCAACAGAAAATCGAGACCGCGTGCGGAAATGGCGAAGACCCCGCGTGCCGAGGCAAGCTGCAACGCAAGCGCAGAGGATGCTCCCATTGCCAAAAGCAGCGATGGCACGAGAGGCGACAGTCCGAAGCTGGTGAAGGCGCTGATTGTCGTCATTGCGGCCAGAAGCAAAAAGGCATGCTGCCGTGCGTCGGTTGTTGCAGCGGCAGGCGTCGTCGTCTGGGATGGCGGAGAGGCCGCAGGCAGGCGTTCCCCCGGCAAGGCGAAAATGTAAAGCGGAACCATGACGAAGAGCTGCAGGCCGGCGAAGATCACCAGCGTGCCGCGCCAGCCGAAGTGGTGCTCGCCATAGGCGGTGATCGGCAGAAAGATGGTTGCGGAAAGCCCGGTGAAGATCATTAACAGCGAGATCATCCGACCGCCGTCTGCGCCGATGCGTTCGACCATCGCCGTGTTGGCCGACGTCGAAAGACCGCATGCTCCGGCAAATCCCATCACGGTCCATGCAAGGCAATAGCTAAGAAAGCCATTCGAACAGGCGAGGATGCCGAGGCCCACGGGAAACAGCAGCGATCCAGTAACAAGCACGGGGCGGGCGCCGTACCGGGTGAGCGCGCGTCCAAGTGCGGGGCCACAAAAGGCGCTGACCGCCATCATAACCGTCAAGCCGGCAAAGACGAGTTCCTTAGCAAGACCGAGATCGCGACCGATGGGTGTGCCCAGCAACGCAAGAGATTCAAAGCACGCACCCCAGCCAATGATCTGGCCGATGGCAAGCACAGCGATAAGTCGCACGCGACGCACGGGAATTGCGGGTTCTGACATGGCAGGATGCAGATGCTGATTCTGAAACGGAAATGAAGCTTTTGGTAGCAGCGCGCCCTGACATCAACAACCACAATCAGACGAGCCTGCAAGTTAAGGGTGTGCGAATGTCTCAATCGTTTGATGAGACCCAGCCAACGCACAGATTTCCGCGCTTCATGGGATCACATTTTTGTGGGCCTTCTTTCCTTTGGTCACATGAGGTGGAATCAGCTGTGACAGCGAGCGGTGGCTTGGCCGTCAAAAGCCCTGAAAACCAATGGGAAAAGGCCGGGAATCGACAATCTTGGGTCAGTTCGGTCGCGACGATGTCCATTGAGGTGGAAGATTGCGTCATTGGCCGGACACGGTTGGGCGACCTCTAAAGGCAAGCGGTGCAGAAATATGATCGAAAGCGGGATGGATCGGCGCTCTTGCAGCCTTTTTCGGCTGTCTTCCAGCCGTTGCGGCCAGATTTGCGGAGGTGTGTAACCCCTCGCTTTTTCCCCGCCTTGCCGATGGAAAAGCTGGCATTCATTTGCCATTCAGACGCTTTACGCTACATATTCAGTCACAATACGATTTGACACGCACCCTGTCTTGTTTGGAAGTTTGTGCAATGGCATCACCTCTCATCATCGCGACGCTTGCAGCCGGGCTCTCCGGTTTCACGGCGCCCGAGGCTGATCTGCAGGGCCGTTACACACTTGCTGCGAGCGATTGCAGTGCGGCCGTATCCCGCGTGGTCCGCGAAACTGGCGGACAGCTCCTTTCGGTTTACCCCTCCAATGACGGTCAGTCCTGTGTCGTGACGGTACTCGTTCAGGGCAATGGCGAACGTCCGCGCAAGGTTACGATGCGCGTTCCGATGTAGCCTTGCTCGCGGCATCAAAATATCGGAAAACAACCCTTATCAATACAAGAAGACCGAAGCACGAAAACAGGCTGCGGCGGACAGGAAAGGGCGGATCATGCGCATTCTCGTTGTCGAGGACGATGCAAACCTCAATCGCCAGTTGACCGATGCTTTGAAAGAAGCCGGTTATGTTGTCGATCAGGCATTCGATGGCGAAGAAGGCCATTATCTCGGCGACACGGAGCCTTATGATGCCATCGTGCTCGATATCGGTCTACCGCAGATGGATGGTATCACCGTTGTGGAGAAATGGCGCGCTGCCGGCAAGGCCATGCCGGTCCTGATCCTCACGGCGCGCGATCGCTGGAGCGACAAGGTGGCCGGCATTGATGCGGGTGCCGACGACTACGTGACGAAGCCGTTCCATGTGGAAGAGGTTCTGGCGCGTGTTCGTGCCCTCATTCGCCGTGCTGCCGGTCATGCGTCATCCGAACTGGTCTGTGGCCCCGTGCGGCTTGATACGAAGTCGTCAAAGGCAACAGTCAACGGAACGACGCTGAAACTGACGTCGCACGAATTCCGACTGCTCTCCTATCTCATGCATCACATGGGTGAGGTCGTGTCTCGGACGGAACTGGTCGAACACATGTACGATCAGGATTTCGATCGCGATTCCAACACGATCGAGGTCTTCGTTGGACGCCTGCGTAAAAAGCTCGGCGTCGACCTGATCGAGACGATCCGTGGTCTTGGTTATCGGATGCAAGCGCCCGCAGATGCGAAGTAACTCACTCACCGCCCGCGTCCTTCTGCTCGCCTCACTTTGGTCGGTGCTGGCGCTGGTGGTGATTGCGGTGGTGATTTCCACGCTCTATCGTCAGGGCGTGGAGCGTAGCTTCACGGATCTTTTGCGCGCCCAGCTCTACAACGTGATCAACTCGATCACGATCTCAAACGAGAATACCCTTGCGGGCAGCCCGCAGCTCGGTGATCTTAGATTTTCACAGCCCGATACCGGCTGGTACTGGGTGGTGGAGCCGCTTGGCAATTTCCAGACCGCACCGCTGGTCTCGTCCTCGCTCGGCGTTGCCTCGCTGCCAGTGCCGGGGATTCTCGATGTACCCTTCGACAATCGCTACGAGCGTTTTTATGCCGTGACCGATGAAGCTGGCAATCGCGTGCAGGTCGCCGAAACGGAAGTGGTACTGGACGGTGAAGGGCGAGCTGCGCGTTTCCGCGTTTCCGGCAACCTCAACGTCGTCGAAGACGATGTTCGGGACTTCTCCAACAGCCTCTATCTGGCGCTCGCGGTTTTCGGTGTCGGCAGTCTTGTCGTCAATGGTCTGGCCATTCTCTATTCGCTACGCCCGCTTGATCAGGCCCGTGTTGCACTTGGCAAGATTCGAGGCGGCGAAGCCGAAAGCCTCGAGGGCGAATTCCCACGGGAAATCCAGCCGCTGGCAAATGAGGTCAATGCGCTGATCGACAGCAACCGCCGTATCGTGGAGCGCGCCCGAATGCAGGTGGGTAATCTGGCGCACTCGCTGAAAACGCCGATTGCCGTGTTGTTGAACGAAGCACGGACGCTGGAGCCGCAGCATGGTGATCTCGTACGGGCACAGGCAGATGCCATGCAGGCGCAGGTGCAGTCCTATCTGTCGCGTGCCCGTATCGCGGCCCAGCGCGGTTCGATCCTGGCCCGTGCCGAGGCTGAACCGGCACTCGAGCGGCTGGTGCGCGTCATGCGCCGCCTGAACCCCGACAAGCAGTTCTCACTGGTATTCGATGTGCCGGGCAGTGTTCTGGCGATGGAGCAGCAGGACCTCGAGGAAGTCGTCGGCAACCTCCTGGAAAATGCGGCCCGTTTCGCGAAGCATCAGGTGATCGTACGGGTCGCCGCAGGTACCCATCCCTCGTCAGACCCGGAGATTGCCCGCCGAGCCTGGATCGAGCTCACGGTTGAGGATGACGGGCCGGGACTGGAGCCGGAACAGATCAGTGAAGCGATGAAGCGTGGCAGGCGCCTTGATGAAAGCCGACCGGGAACGGGTCTCGGCCTTTCCATCGTCAGCGAAGTGGTGTCGGAGTATCATGGCCGCTTCTCTTTGTCGCGCAGCACGATTGGCGGTCTGAAGGCCGATCTGATTTTGCCTGGACTGTCGAAAGAACTTGCGTGATCCAAGAAAAAAAGCAAGAAATTCAATGGCGATACAATGCGTGCAATGCGATGGTAGTGAGGACTGAGTTTGGTTGACGTTTACGATAACGGCCGTTCCGTAACGATGCGTTCTCTGGTGTCGCGCCCTGTGCTTCTGTCGGTCCTCTGCGTATCGATGTTGAGCGCCTGCACGACGACAAACACGCGAACAGCAAGCAGTGGCGGTGGGCTGTTTGGCCGCTCGTCGCAGCCTTCCACGCCGTTCCTTGCCAATCTCCAGGGCGGTATCGTTGGACGCAGCGGTGTGCAGCTTGACCGTGGTGACCAGACAAAGGCGCTTGAGGCCGAATATCGTGCACTCGAGACTGCGCCGGTTGGAACACCGGTAAGCTGGACCGGCAACGATGCCAGCGGACAGGTTATCGCCAACGCGCCATACCAGGTCGGAAACCAGAATTGCCGGCAATATTCCCATACGCTGACGGTAGACGGCAAGGAAACGCGCGTGCGCGGTGCAGCCTGTCGCAACCCTGATGGAAGCTGGTCACCATTGACGTAAATCAAGGCGCAGTGTGCTTGACTGATCCAGAAAGCGCCTGTCGCTGGAAGAGTGGCATGCGACGTGATGTCTCAAATTTACGTCATTCCCAATACGCGTGTTTTCATGCGGCGCGCATTCGAGTAATTGAGCCTCTATGTTCTGGATTGTCGTTGCAATATTGACGGCGGCTGTCGCCATCGCCCTGATGTATCCGTTGATGCGGAAGACCGAGGTAGCTGAAAGCCGCCGCGACGGAGAGGTTGCCGTTTACCGCGATCAGCTGGCAGAGCTTGAGCGCGAGCGTCAGGCGGGCTTGATCGGTGACACGCAGGCTGAATATGCGCGCGCCGAAATCGGTCGCCGCCTGCTGGCCGCAGCCGATGCCGAGGAGACCGCGAGCTCCGTTCGCCCAAGCCGTCACAATCTGGCCGTCTCCTTCATCACAGTCCTGCTTCCAGCACTCGGCCTCTGTCTTTACATTTGGCAGGGAAGTCCGGATGCCCCGGACTTGCCGCTCGAGGCACGTCTTGAAAACCCCGGCAACGACATGAACCTGTTGATTGCCAAGGTTGAGAGACATCTGGCGCAGAATCCGGCGGACGGCGGTGGATGGGATGTGCTTGCACCGATCTACTTCAAGACCCAGCGTCTGGGTGACGCCGAAATGGCTTACCGCAATGCCATCCGTCTGCTGGGAGAAAATCCCGAACGCCTGATCGGTCTCGGCGAGACGCTGGTCGCAATGAATGACGGCATTGTCATCGAGGCTGCCCGGTCGTCCTTCGAGGATGCCGAGCGTCAGAGACCCGGTAATCCGCGAGCACGTTTCTATCTGGCGCTGTCTTTGGAGCAGGCTGGCAAGATGCCGGAAGCGCAGGCGGCTTTCACCGCACTTGCCAAGGATGCACCGGCCGGTGCGCCGTGGTTGCCGCTTGTGCGTGAGCATATTGCCCGCACGGGCGGAGCCGGTACTGGTGGCGGAGCGCAGCCTGGCCCAACGGCTGAAGATGTTGCCGCGGCAAAAGACATGGCGCCCGCCGACCGGCAGGCGATGATCGAGGGGATGGTCGAAAGCCTCGAGGCCAAGATGCGGGACAATCCTGCCGACTTTGAGGGATGGATGCGCCTGGTTCGGGCCTATGCCGTTCTGAAAAACGGCAACAGGGCGAATGAGGCGCTGAAGTCAGGTCTTGCCGCGTTCCCGCCGCAGGGTGAACAGGGCAAACAGCTTCTGGCGCTCGCCAGGGAACTCGGAATTTCCACTGACGGACTTGTGCCGCAGGAGGGTGCAACACAATGACCCGCAAACAGAAACGGCTTGCAATCATCGGGGGCGGCGTGAGCTTCATCATGATGGCGGTGCTGCTCGTCATGTTCGCCTTCGGCCAGTCGATCGCCTATTTCTATATGCCGGCCGATCTGGAGAAAACACCGGTCAATCCGGGCACACGCATTCGTCTGGGTGGACTGGTTGCGGAAGGCTCGGTCAAGCGGGGTGAGGGCAGGACTGTAAGCTTTACGGTCACTGACGGATCGGCCACCGTGCCGGTGACCTATACCGGCATTCTGCCGGACCTGTTCCGCGAAGGGCAGGGTGTGGTGACGGAAGGCACATTTGACGCAGCAACACACGGTTTCGTTGCCGATAGCGTTCTGGCCAAGCACGACGAGAACTACATGCCGAAGGAAGTCGCGGACCGCCTGAAAGACAAGGGCCTGTGGCAGCACACTGAAGGCGACGGGGCTTCGACGGACAAGACCGGAGCGACGCAATGATCAACGAGATCGGCCACTATGCACTCGTTCTGGCGCTCGGCGTCGGTTTGATCGTCTCGATCCTGCCGGTCATCGGTGCCCGCCGCAACGACCGGGCGCTGATGGACATCGCATCGCTCGGCTCGGTGGTGATGTTTCTTCTGGTATCGTTGTCCTTCGCTGCCCTGACGCGCGCTTATGCTGTTTCGGATTTCTCCGTCCGAAACGTCTGGGAAAATTCCCATTCGCTGATGCCGATGCTCTACAAGCTGACAGGCGTGTGGGGAAATCACGAGGGGTCCATGCTGCTGTGGCTGCTGATCCTCGTATTCTTCAGTGCGCTCGTTTCCGTATTCGGGCGCAACCTGCCGGAGACGCTGAAAGCCAATGTCCTTTCCGTCCAGGCATGGATCGCCGTCGCGTTCCTGCTCTTTATTCTGCTGACGTCCAATCCCTTCCTGCGCCTTGATCCGGCGCCCGCCGAGGGACAGGATCTCAACCCGATCCTCCAGGATTTCGGTCTCGCCATTCATCCGCCACTGCTCTATCTCGGCTATGTCGGGTTTTCGGTCTGTTTCTCCTTTGCTGTTGCAGCGCTTATCGAAGGCCGGATTGATGCCGCATGGGCACGCTGGGTCAGGCCCTGGACGCTGGCTGCCTGGACTTTCCTGACGGCCGGTATCGCCATGGGGTCTTATTGGGCCTATTACGAGCTCGGTTGGGGTGGTTGGTGGTTCTGGGACCCGGTTGAAAACGCATCCTTCATGCCGTGGCTTGCCGGAACGGCTTTGTTGCATTCGGCTCTGGTCATGGAAAAGCGCGAGGCGCTGAAAATCTGGACAGTGCTGTTGGCGATCATGACGTTTTCGCTGTCGCTGCTCGGGACGTTCCTCGTTCGCTCCGGTGTTCTGACCTCGGTACACGCCTTCGCGACCGATCCAAGCCGTGGCATCTTCATCCTCTGTATCCTGATGATCTTCATCGGAGGTGCCTTTGCCCTGTTTGCCTGGCGGGCACCGGAGTTGAAGGCAGGCGGGTTGTTTGCGCCAATCTCGCGTGAAGCCGCGCTCGTTCTCAATAACCTGATCCTGACGGTTGCAACGGCGACCGTGCTGATCGGTACGCTCTATCCGTTGATCCTCGAAACATTGACGGGAGAGAAAATCTCTGTCGGCGCGCCGTTCTTCAATCTGACTTTCGGCCTGTTGATGGTGCCGATCCTGATCGTGACCCCGTTCGGTCCCTTGCTCGCCTGGAAACGCGGCGACCTGCTTGGAGCATTTCAGCGCCTTTATGTAGTTGCAGGGCTTGCCGCACTTGCCGGTCTGACGCTGTGGTACGTCGAAAACGGTGGCCCGGTCCTGGCAGCGCTTGGCATCGCTGCCGGTTTCTGGCTGGTATTGGGCGCATTCGCTGATCTCTGGTATCGAGCAAATTTCGGCAAACTCGCCTTCTCCATTGCTTTCCGACGTCTGAAGGGTCTACCGCGTTCGGCCTTTGGAACAGCACTTGCCCATATGGGGCTCGGCATCACGGTGCTTGGCATCGTGATCGTCACCACCTTCGAAACCGAAACTGTGCTCGAGATGAAGCAGGGCATGACTGCTGAAGCTGGTGGCTACAGCCTGACCTTCGACGGCATACGCCATGCGGTCGGTCCAAACTTCACCGAGGATCGCGGTCATTTCACCGTTCGCAAGGCGGGCGTTGAAGTCGGCGATGTCTGGTCATCGAAGCGTCTCTATACCGCAAGACGCATGCCGACCACCGAAGCGGGTATCCTAACCTTCGGTTTGAGCCAGCTTTACGTATCGCTTGGCGATCCCATGGAAGATGGCGGTATCGTCGTGCGTATCTGGTGGAAGCCCTTCATTCTCTGCATCTGGGGTGGAACGCTGTTCATGATGTTGGGCGGTTTCGTTTCGTTGTCCGACAGACGGTTGCGCGTCGGTGCGCCAAACCGCAAGGCAAAGCCGGTTAAAGCGCCGACGCTGGAGGCTGCGGAATGATGCGCAAACTGCTTGTGGCGCTGCTGCTTTCACTCCTTGCCTTGCCGGCCTTTGCTTTCAATCCCGACGAGGTCTTGAAAGACCCGGTGCTGGAAGGGCGGGCGAGAAATCTGACATCGCAGTTGCGCTGCATGGTCTGCCAGAACCAGTCCATCGATGATTCCAACGCTGAACTGGCTCGCGATCTTAGAGTTTTGGTGCGCGAACGATTGACGGAAGGTGACAGCGATCAGGCTGTGATCGATTACGTGGTGTCGCGTTACGGCGAGTTCGTGCTGCTGAAACCGCGTCTCAGCCTGCGCACCGTTCTCCTTTGGGGCGCCCCCATTCTCCTCATTCTTGCCGGATCTTTTGCCGTTTTCGTGTTCTCCCGTCGTCGGGCTGCCTTGCCGCAAGGCTCAATGTTGACGCCGGAAGAAGAAGCGAGAATACGCGACCTTATTGAAAAATAAGCGGTTTATTTCCTGCGTCTGAAGTCTTTTCCAACATTACGATTTTTTCATTCGTCAGACACTTCGCTGTAAGGTGTCGCCTCTTATATCTTCATCATCCACCGCTTCCCCGGTCAAACGGGTTCCTGTCTGAATGAAGAAAGAAGGTACGAAAATGTCTAACTCGCAAAACGGACGTCCCTCGCTGAAGAATTTTCTGAAGGCAACGACCGTTGGCGGTCTTGCCGCGCTGATGCTCTCGACCGGTGTTGCTGCGCCAATCGCACAGTCCTTCGCTGCTCCGGTTGAAGTCAACGCTCCGCAAGTTCCGAGCTTCGCCAACGTCGTCGATGCTGTTTCGCCTGCCGTTGTTTCTGTTCGCGTCCAGTCGAATGTCCAGCCTGCCTCCGATGACAGCAACAGCTTTTCCTTTAACTTCGGTGGACGCGGTCTTGACCAGCTTCCCGATGACCATCCGCTTAAGCGCTTCTTCAAGGAGTTTGGTGGCCCTAACATGGACCGTGGTGACCGCGGCGATCGTGGCCCGAACCGCCACCGTGATGGCAAGGGTCCGCTACGTCCTGTTGCACAGGGCTCCGGCTTCTTCATCTCTGAAGACGGTTACGTCGTTACCAACAACCACGTCGTCGATGACGGTTCCGCATATACGGTTGTCATGAACGACGGCACCGAACTCGATGCCAAGCTGGTTGGTCGCGATCCGCGCACCGATCTGGCTCTGCTCAAGGTCGATGTGAACCGCAAGTTCACCTATGTCCGCTTTGCCGATGACAGCAAGGTTCGCGTCGGTGACTGGGTCGTTGCAGTCGGTAACCCGTTCGGCCTCGGTGGTACTGTTACCTCGGGTATCATTTCTGCCCGTGGCCGCGACATCGGCTCCGGTCCTTACGACGATTACCTCCAGATTGATGCTGCTGTGAACCGTGGTAACTCTGGTGGTCCGGCCTTCAACCTCAACGGCGAAGTGGTTGGTATCAACACCGCGATCTTCTCTCCGTCGGGCGGTAACGTCGGTATCGCGTTTGCTATCCCGGCTTCCGTCGCCAAGGACGTGATTGCCGATCTTCAGAAGGACGGCAAGGTTGAGCGTGGTTGGCTCGGCGTGCAGATCCAGCCGGTAAGCAAGGATATTGCTGAATCGCTGGGCCTTTCTGAAGCAAGCGGTGCTCTGGTCGTTTCTCCGCAGGCAGGTTCTCCGGGCGACAAGGCCGGTATCAAGCAGGGTGACATCATCACCGCTGTCAACGGCGATCCGGTGAAGGATGCACGTGATCTCTCGCGTCGTATCGGTGGCATGGCGCCGAACAGCAAGATTGAAGTCTCGCTGTGGCGTGACGGCAAGTCTCAGTCGGTAACCGTGACGCTCGGCGATCTGGCAAGCGACGATGCTTCCAAGGCAACGCCGACCCAGAATGACGACAACGGCAGCCAGCCTTCCAGCGAAAAGGCTCTCTCCAGCCTCGGTCTGACGGTTGCGCCTTCCGATGACGGCAATGGCCTTGCCATCACCGATGTCGATCCTGATAGCGATGCCGCCGCTCGTGGTCTGAAGACGGGTGAAAAGATCACCTCGGTCAACAACCAGCAGGTTGCGTCCGCAGCCGATGTCGAGAAGATCCTCGAACAGGCCAAGAAGGACGGTCGTTCCAAGGCGCTGTTCCAGATCCAGACGGAAAATGGCAGCCGCTTCATCGCTCTCGATATCGATCAGGGCTGATGATCTGAACGGGACGGGGAGCGGCTGGTGCCGTCTCCCCGCCACCCCGATATGAAGCAGGACGCAGGCCGGCTCCCGTCGGCCTCCCGCCGTATATCCGGAGGACTTCTCGTGGAAAACAAGGTTCAGGAACTGTCTCCCGCATCTGTTTCCGGTTGTACGGAAAAGGGCGAGGGCGCTATTGTCCCGCACATGAAGATTCTAGTCATTGAAGACGACCTTGAGGCTGCTGCCTACATGACAAAGGCGTTCCGGGAAGCCGGAATTGTCGCCGATCACGCCAGCGACGGTGAGAGCGGTTTGTTCATGGGCTGCGAAAACGCCTATGATGTCATGGTCATCGACCGCATGCTGCCGCGTCGCGACGGACTGTCCGTCATCAGCGAACTGCGCCGTCGCGGTATCGAAACCCCGGTTCTGATCCTGTCCGCACTCGGACAGGTGGATGACCGTGTCACCGGGCTGCGTGCCGGTGGCGACGACTATCTGCCCAAACCCTACGCCTTTTCAGAGCTGCTCGCCCGTATCGAGGTGCTGGGCCGCCGCAAGGGCAAACCCGAACAGGACATGGTTTATCGTGTTGGCGATCTGGAACTGGATCGGCTCTCCCACGACGTGCGCCGCAACGGCAAGGAAATCCTGCTGCAGCCGCGCGAATTCCGCCTGCTGGAATATCTGATGAAAAATGCCGGACAGGTCGTGACCCGTACCATGCTCCTGGAAAATGTCTGGGACTATCATTTCGACCCCCAGACCAATGTTATCGACGTGCATGTTTCCCGTCTCCGCTCGAAAATCGAGAAGGACTTCGAGAAGCCGCTTTTGAAGACCATTCGCGGCGCGGGTTACATGATGAAGGACGAGGGCTGATTGGCGAAAATGGCCCGCCTTAGAATATTGTTCCGGTCCACAGCGGTCCGCCTGTCGGCGCTTTATATCCTGCTGTTTGCACTGTGTGCCGCTTTCCTGGTGTTTTACGTCACGGCCTTGTCGGAGCGCCTGCTGAACCAGCAGACGCGCGACGCCGTGTTGCAGGAAGTGGCCGATGTGCAGCGCATCTATGGCCGCGGCGGCATCAATCCGCTGTTGCGGATGATGGAGCGGCGGGCACGCCAGCCGGGAGCAAGCCTCTACATCATCGCTGGACCGAACGGTGAAATTCTTGCCGGTAATGTCGCCTCCGTGGAACCGGGCGTGTTCGACAAGGAGGGCTGGACCGGCTTCCCCTTTAGCTACGAGCGTTACTCGGAGAGCGGAGACAGTGTGCAGCATCTGGCAACTGCCAATGTTTTCACGCTGGACAATGGCCTGCGCATCCTGATCGGACGCGACCTTGGTGAACCAACCAAATTCCGGGCACTTGTCCGCAACGCGCTGATGGTTGCGCTGGCGATCATGAGTGCCGGTGCGCTGCTCATCTGGTTCGGCATTGGTCGCAACGCCCTGAAACGCATCGACCGCATGTCTGCCGCCACGAAAAAGATCATGGCGGGCGATCTCTCACAGCGTCTGCCGCAGGGCCGCTCCGGGGATGAGTTCGATCGTCTGTCGGGCTCGCTCAATGCCATGCTTGGTCGCATCGAGAAGCTGAATGAGGGGTTGCGGCAGGTTTCCGACAATATCGCCCATGACCTCAAGACACCGCTGACGCGATTGAGAAACAAGGCCGCCGACGCATTGAGCGATACCGATGAAACGAAACGGCGCGCTGCGCTTGAAGGGATTATCGCGGAATCCGACCAGCTCATCCGCACCTTCAATGCGCTTCTGATGATTTCTCGTGTTGAGGCAGGTTCCATTGCTGCCGAAATGACCGATGTAGATGTGTCTGCGATCGCTGCCGACAGTGCGGAACTTTACGAACCTGTTGCAGAAGACGCCGGGCTGGTTCTGACGACCGAGATCGAGGAGGGGTTGTCCGTCAAGGGTAATCGCGAACTGATCGGTCAGGCACTTTCCAACCTTATCGACAACGCGATGAAGTATGCGAGCGAAGCCGAGGGCGAGAAGAAGCTCGTTGTCCGACTGACAAAACAGCAGGATTCCATCGTGCTCTCCGTCGCCGACGACGGGCCGGGAGTTCCCGCTGACAAGCGTGAGGAAGTGCTGAAACGGTTCGTGCGACTGGATGAAAGTCGCTCCAAGCCAGGAACAGGCCTCGGTCTTTCTCTCGTGGAGGCCGTTATGGAGTTGCACGGTGGTTCATTGGTGCTATCAGACACCAATCCAGTCAATGCCGCATCTCCGGGCCTAACCGTTTCCATGGTTTTTCCAGTCGCAAAATCGTAGCCGGCAGGAAATTATCGTCGACTTCCGGGTGACTGCTGGTGCGTCAAATGGCGCCTGTTCTTTTGTGTTGAACTGAAGAATATTGATCGAAATATTGCTCTTTGGTTCATTCTGATCTCTGTGTTTTTCATAGCGATCGGCACAAGGAAGACTGACAGATGGCAAGCCCGGCCCCGGCGGATATGGAACGGCAAGGTCCGATCATTCTCTTCGATGCCGAATGCGTTCTGTGCGCCGCAAATGCGCAATTCGTCCTGAAACACGACAGGGCAGGACATTTTCGGCTGGCCTCCATGCAGGGCGTCATCGGCGCGGAAATCTACCGACATCACGGTATGGACCCGAAAAACCCGGTCAGCCTTCTGCTTGTCGATGGCGGCAGGATTCGCCAGGACAGTGACGCCGTTCTCGGCATCTACGAAGCGCTAGGCTTTCCTTGGCGGTCGCTCGGCATAGTGCGTGTCATCCCCGCCTTTCTGCGCGATCCTGTTTATCGCTATGTCGCGCGCAACCGATATCGCTGGTTCGGCAAACGGCAGGAGTGCTGGGTGGCGCCGCCCGAATACAGGAGCCGAATTCTTTGAGCGGGAAGTGCAGGCGTTTTTAAAGATAGTCATTTGAAAATCGATTGGGGTGTGCGTCGGTGAAGATATTGATCCTCGGCGGTTATGGTGTGTTTGGCGGTCGGCTTGCAGAACTGCTTGCCGATATGTCCGGTCTGGAAATTCTGGTCTGCGGTCGAACCCTGACCCGTGCCGAGGCTTTTTGTGCGGACTATAAGGGGCGGCCGAAACTTACGCCCGTCGCACTCGATCGTCGGGATATTAAAACTGCCTTGCACGTCCATGCTCCCGGTCTCGTTGTCGATGCCTCGGGCCCTTTTCAGGATTACGGGACCGAACGCTACGCAGTCATAGAAGCGTGTCTCGAGGCACATATCGATTATCTGGACTTTGCCGATGCCGCCGACTTTGTTTTCGGTGTCAGCCAGTTCGATGTCCGCGCGAAGTCCGCGGGTGTGTTCGTTCTCTCAGGCGTCAGCAGTTTTCCCGTTTTGACGGCGGCTGTTTTGCGCGAGATCGCCAAGGAGATGGATGTCGTCAGGGTCCAAGGTGGCATTGCGCCTTCTCCTTATGCCGGAATTGGTCTGAACGTGATGCGCGCCGTGGCGGGTTATGCCGGGGCGCCGGTCAAGCTCTGGCGAGACGGCAAGCACGCTCACGGCATTGGGCTGGCGGAAAGCATGCGCTACACGGTGGCTGTTCCCGGAAAGCTCCCGCTCAGGAACGTGCACTTCTCACTTGTCGATGTGCCGGACCTGCAGGTGATCCCGCCGGAACATGCGACAATGAAAGATATCTGGATGGGTGCTGGTCCCACACCTGAAATTCTGCACCGTATGCTGAACCTGCTGGCAAAAGCGCGAGTGCGTTTTGGTTTGCGGTCCTTCGAACCGCTCTCTGTCTTTTTCTATACCGTCTTGAACCTGTTGCGCTTTGGCGAACACCGGGGCGGCATGTTTGTGCACGCCCACGGTCTGGCAGGCGGCAAGCCCACTGAGATGAGCTGGCATATGTTGGCGGAGGGGGACGATGGTCCTTACATCCCCTCGATGGCAATAGAAGCGATCATTCGCAAATTGCAGGCTGGTGAGCGACCGCAAACAGGTGCCCGCTCGGGCGCCCACGCGCTTGATCTTGCCGATTACGAAAGGCTATTTCGCCGCAAGACCATTTTCACCGGTTTCCGTCGTGACGAACCAACTTTGCCCTTGTTTCGCAAGGTGCTGGGCTCGGCCTTTGACGATCTGCCGCCGCGACTGCGCGAACTGCACGAAAGTGTTGCAACCCGGAACTGGCACGGCTTTGCTGAGGTCCGGCGCGGACAAGGTATGATGGCGCGAATGATCTCCGCGATATTCGGCTTTCCCAAAGAGGCAAATCAGGTGCCCGTCAGTGTAACGCTCACTCCTGAGAAAGACGGGGAGCGCTGGACACGAGACTTCGGCGGAAGACGCTTCTCGTCTGTTCAGTCACCTGGCTCCGGCAAGGATACGTATCTGCTGCTGGAACGTTTCGGCATCGTCACGGTGGCCCTTGCACTTGTGCTGCACGATGGCCGGTTGGCGTTCGTTCCGCGTCGCTGGCGCGTGTTGGGCGTCCCGTTGCCCGGCTTCCTGCTGCCATCAGGTGCGAGCTTCGAAACACAGGAAGGCAACGATTTTTGTTTCGACATCGATATTTCGCTGCCGTTGATCGGCCCGATCGTTGCGTACAAGGGAAGGCTGCAACCAGCGCAGGCGCGGCAGGATTTGCCGGTCATTGAAGAGGTCGCCTAGCTCTAGAGGAGGTGGCTCATCTCACCCGGTGAGCGGAAATCGATTTGGATTTCCGCTCCAATGCGGTAGGGACGATATGCAGGTATGGGACCCTGCAGGCAGGGAGAGAGACAGTGCAGAAGACAAATGCCGAAGGCAAATGGCTTGGTGACGTTCAGCCGGATGTGATCCGCCCTTATACGCAGGCCGAACTGAAGTCGGTGTTGTCGACGCTGAAGGACATCGGTCGTAGCGAACCCGCTGTGGCGGATCTGCTTGCGGGAGAAAGCACGCTCAAGACCTTCATTGCCAACGCCTTTACTCTTTCGCCTTATCTGCGTGACATGGCCACGGCGGACGAAGGTTTGCTGACGCTTGCCATATCTGGCCCGGTTGAGCCACTGCTCGCAACGCTGGTGGAGGAAGCTCGCAATAGCTGGAAGCCTTTGGAAGATGCGGGAACCCCTGTCGAAAACGAAGTCATGTCGAGGCTTCGTATCGCCAAGCGTCGGCTTTCCTTCATCGCCGCACTTGCCGATCTCGCACGGATCTTCACCGCCCGCGACACAACGCGCTGGTTGAGCGATATGGCGGATGCGTCGCTCTCAGCAGCCATCGACCATCTTCTGCTTGCAGCGCATGAGGGCGGAAAACTGGTCCTCAGGGATGTGGCTGCACCGAGCGAAGGTTCGGGCCTGATCGTTCTCGGCATGGGCAAACTCGGCGCGCACGAACTGAACTATTCATCCGATATCGACGCAGTTGTCTTTTTCGAGCCGTCCGCAGGCATCATGAAAGATCCGCTCGATGCCACCGAGAATTTTGGTCGCATGATGCGCCGTCTCGTCCGCATCATGCAGGAGCGCACCGCAGACGGTTATGTGTTCCGCACCGATTTGCGACTGCGCCCGGACCCCGGCTCGACGCCGCTTGCCATTCCGGTTGAAGCAGCGCTGACCTATTACGAGGGCCGGGGTCAGAACTGGGAGCGCGCCGCCTACATCAAGGCGCGTCCGGTTGCAGGCGATCTGAAGGCAGGCGCCAACTTCCTGCGCGAACTGACGCCCTTCATCTTCCGCAAATATCTTGATTACGCGGCGATTGCCGACATCCATTCGATCAAGCGGCAAATCCATGCCCACAAGGGACATGGCGCGATTGCCGTGAAGGGGCACAACGTCAAGCTCGGACGTGGCGGTATTCGCGAAATAGAGTTCTTCGCCCAGACGCAGCAATTGATTGCCGGCGGTCGTATGCCGGCATTGCGTGTCCACTCCACCGGGCAGGCGCTGGCTGCCTTGACCGAAGCGAAATGGATCGATCCTGAAACTCGCGATAGTCTGACGGACGCTTACTGGTTTCTGCGTGAGGTGGAACACCGCATCCAGATGGTGCGGGACGAGCAGACCCACACCTTGCCGGACAGCGAGTCCGAACTGAAACGCATCGCCTTCATGCTTGGTTTTGCCGACACCAAGGCCTTTGCCGAAAAGCTCGAGGGTGTGTTGCGTCTGGTGGAGCGCAAATACTCTGCCCTGTTTGAACAGGAAGTGAAGCTGTCAGGCGATGGTGGCAATCTGGTTTTCACCGGCCAGAAAGACGACCCGGATACGCTGAAGACCTTGGCTTCGCTTGGTTTCCAACGGCCGGAAGATATTTCTCGCGTCATCCGCACCTGGCACAATGGCCGCTATCGGGCAACGCAATCGGTGGAAGCACGCGAGCGACTGACGGAATTGACGCCGGACCTGCTGAAAGCCTTTGGCGAAAGCACGCGTGCGGATGAGGCGCTACTGCGGTTCGACAATTTCCTCTCCGGCCTGCCTGCTGGTATCCAACTCTTTTCGTTGCTCGGCAACAATCCGGCACTTCTGTCGCTGCTGGTAACGATCATGTCTTCTGCGCCAAGGCTTGCCGAAATCATCGCGGCCCGTCCACATGTGTTCGATGGCATGCTTGATCCCGCTCTGATGAGCGATATTCCGACGCGCGATTATCTTGCTGCCCGCATGGACAATTTCCTGTCTTCTGCGGTTCACTACGAGGACGTTCTGGATCGGCTGCGCATCTTCGCCGCCGAACAACGCTTCCTGATCGGTGTGCGACTGCTGACTGACGCCATCCATGGCGATATTGCCGCCCGCGCTTTTACTCATCTTGCCGATCTGGTGATCGAGGCGGCACTGAAAGCGGTGCTGGCGGAAATGGAAACAGCGCATGGTCAATATCCCGGTGGCCGCGTTGCTGTCATGGGCATGGGCAAGCTTGGTTCGTTCGAACTCACAGCAGGTTCGGATGTCGATCTGATCCTGCTTTATGACTACGACGACAGCGCACATGAATCGACCGGTGCCAAACCGCTCGATGCCGTGCGCTACTTCACCCGTGTCACACAAAGGCTGATCTCGGCACTTTCCGCCCCGACGGCGGAGGGGGTGCTCTATGAAGTCGACATGCGCCTTCGCCCTTCGGGCAACAAAGGTCCGGTCGCGACACGCATCGCAGCCTTTGAGAAGTATCAGCGCACGGAGGCCTGGACTTGGGAGCATATGGCCCTGTCGCGCGCAAGGCTCATTTGCGGCGACGCCTCGTTGATCGAGGATGCCGGAAAGATCGTTGCGTCAATCCTATCCGAGAAACGGGATGTGTCGAAAGTCTCCGCAGATGTTCTTGAAATGCGCTCGCTGATTGAGCAGGAAAAACCGCCGGAAAACATCTGGGACTTCAAGCTTATCCCCGGTGGTCTGATCGATCTGGAGTTCATCGCGCAGTTTTTGGCGTTGGTCGGACCCGCCAAGGGACTGCCTGCGCACAAGCCCGGCCTGAGTACACGTGAAGCGCTTCAGGCCATGGCAGCGGGAACAATGGACCCGATGGCCTTCGACGACTGCATGAAGGCGATGGCGCTTTACACGGAAATTTCGCAGATCGTCCGTCTGTGTATCGATGGCGGCTTCAATCCGAAGGAAGCCCCGGCAGGTCTGGTCGACCTTGTCTGCCGTGCGGGAGATTGCCCCAATATTCAGACCCTGGAAGGTGAGGTGAAGCGACTGTCGAAGGCGGTACGCAAAGCCTATCAGTCAACGGTCAAGAATGGCGGCTGACGGGCCAACGTCTTGAACGGAAGCCCATTTCTGCCGTTGCGATATCAATGCTTCGTGCCGCAACGCGCCTCGGCATGGGGAATGACAATCGTGACCACCGTGCCCTTGCCCTCGCAGGAGCGGATTTTCATCGTGCCACCATGCAGCTTGACGAGTGAGCGCGAAATGGCGAGGCCGAGACCTGAACCGCCCTGGCTCTTGGCATATTGGCTTTGTACCTGCTCGAAAGGTTGGCCAATCTTGTCGAGCGCCTTGGCGGGAATGCCGATGCCTGTATCGGCAATCGTCAGCATAAGGGCGGCTTCATGAACATGGGTGCGAAGCGCGATGTGACCGCCGTCTCCCGTGAACTTCACGGCATTGGACAAAAGGTTCAGCATGATCTGCTTCATGGCTCGGCGGTCGCCGTGCATGGTCAGGCCTGAGCAGACGCGCTGGTGAACGGTAATGGCCTTCTGTTCCGCCTGAATGGCGGTAAGCCGCAACGTTTCCTCGATCAGCGGAGCAAGATCGACCGTCTCGCGGTTGATGCGCATATGTCCTGCTTCGATCTTCGACATGTCGAGAATGTCGTTGATGACGTTCAGCAGGTGTTTGCCGCTGTCGTGGATGTCACGCGCATATTCGGAATATTTTGGTGAGCCCACCGGACCGAACATTTCCGCCAGGAGGATTTCTGAAAAGCCCAGGATGGCGTTGAGCGGCGTGCGCAGTTCATGGCTCATATTGGCAAGGAACTCTGACTTCGCCTTGTTGGCAGCCTCTGCGCGTTCTTTTTCTGACAGGTAATTGGCGTTGACCGCAGATAGCTCTGTCTTCTGGCGTTCCAGCTTGTGTTGCGAGGCCGAGAGATCGCCAATCGTTGCCATCAGGCGACGCTCGGATTCGCGCAGGCGCTCCTGATGGCGCTTGAGAAGCGAGATGTCGGTACCGACAGAGACAAGTCCGCCGTCGCGGGTACGGCGTTCGTTGATCTGCAGCCAGCGATCATCGGCAAGCTGCACTTCCATGGTGCGGGAGAGGCCGGATTGATCGGGATCGGCAACGCGGCGTTCCGTAACCGGACGCGAGGCGGCAGCCAGCAGGACAGCCTTTTCGGTGCCAGCGACGAGAACGCTGTCCGGCAGGCCGTAAGCCTGCTGATAATGGGTGTTGCACATCACCAGACGGTCGTTCTTGTCCCAGAGAACAAAGGCTTCCGAGGTGGATTCGATCGCGTCGGCGAGGCGCTGATCGGCCTCTGCATAACGTTGTGCCAGACGGTGCTGCTCGGTGACATCCATGGCGATGCCGATCACACGCGGACCATTGTTCGTGCGGATGACCTGGGCACGGGCGCGCAGCCAGACGTAATGTCCCTTGGAGTGGCGCATGCGGAAGATCTGGTCGATCTGGCGAAGGTTGCCACAACCCACAGCGCGGGCGAGTTCATAGAGGTTGCCGTCCTCGGAATGCATCATGCGGGCGGCGTCGGAGAAGGACAGGGGTGCTGCCTTCGGCGGCATGCCCAGAATTTCATAGAGCGATCCCGACCAGAACATGCGCCGGGTGGACAGGTCGAAATCCCAGAGACCGCACCGGCCGCGCGACAGCGCGGTCTCAACCCGCAGGTTGGATTCCGCAAAAATATCGTCCGCATCGCGTGCGCGTCTGACCTGCATGTAGTAGGCGTAGAGGATAACGAGCAGGATGGCGGAAATGCCTGCGAACAGCGTCACGTTCATGGCAATTTCGCTGCGCCAGAAAGAGCGGATCGGCTCAAGCGACCTGGCGGCAATCACCATGCTGCCGTCGCTGCCGAACGGGATCATCGTGGCGTAGTGCTGGATGCCGTCGATCGTGGTCTCGACGGTGCCGGGTGCGCCGGGAAAGCGCTGGACGATAGCAATTTCCGGCAGCAGCGCGGGAAGGGCGGTGCCAATGTAAAGCGGTGCTTGCTTGCCTGCACCGGCAAAGATCCGGCCATTGCTGCCTGAGAGCAGAACCAGGGTTCCATCGGCAAGACTGCCAGGCGGCAGCGCGGCCAGCAGGCTTGTCTCCGCAGGCGTGCGATCCTGCATGGCGAAAACCTTGCCATTGTTGAGTAGGGCGGCCTTTGCCGTAAGCGCGGTCAAGGCCGTGCTGTGGCGGGCCGCTTCTTCCATGCGGCTGTATTCGGAAACGATACCAAGCACGCGCGATGCAGCAACGACAACGAGGAACGCCAGAATAAGAATAGGAATCAAGCGCTTGAGCAGGCTTTCAACCTGCGGAATTCGCCGCTCGTCGCCATCCATCAGACCCATCAGGTCACTGGAGAGGCGCTCTCCCCAGGCCGCAAAGTCTGAAAATTTGGCATACGGCCGCTCATCGCCCGCAGTCGCCCGCCGCACGTTCGTCATTGTCCCGCCTTGTGATTGTCCCTCATGGAATTCGAAGCGCCGCCGCCCGAATCTGCCTTAATGAATCATTTGCGATTCGCCGTGTCCAGAGGGAGAAGTTAAAAGAATTTTAACCCTTTGAACCGACTCCGCATTTTTTCACGTCGATCGGAGAGGTGATTTCACCGTCGCTGTCGTTTCCGAAAAACAGGACGCCGACGCATCGCTTTTCTGCGAACAGGACGCGTAGCCGGAAACGATTTTTCACGCTTGCGAATAGGCATAGAGAGCAGGCTCCAGCGTCTGGACAACACCATTGCCTGCGGCCGGAAGCCTCGCCACTAAGGCGCTGACGACGTCCTCGCGGTTCGCCGCGAGCACTTTGGCCTCGAGACTGTGCAAGGCAGGGGCCTCATCCAACTGAACGCTGCAAGAAGACCGATATAGATCACGCACTGCGTTTTCGGATCGAGCATCAAGGCCGCTCCAAAGATTTTGGATAGCTTCAACTCAGGCGACCTGCCGTGGGGTTCCGGCGATGAGGCGCTGGAGCAATGTGCCGATTTGGGACATGTCACATATGAATTTCGCCACCCGATCGTGCTGTCAGCGTGATCGGGCTGAAGAAACAAATCCGCCGCCTTGATTGGGATCAAGGCGGCGGAATACGTTCTCTGTCATGTCTGGGCGATGCGCTTTTGCTCGCTATCAGCCCTTCAGGATACGCTCGACGATATCGCCGACATCAGCTGACAACCCTTTGGTTTCAGCGATCTGCGAGAGAGCCGCTTTTGCCTTTTCTCCGCGATTGGCTTCGAGGGAACGCCAGGAGCGCATCGATGTCAGAAGACGTGCGGCAAGCTGCGGGTTGCGTGTGTCGATGGCGATGATCTGCTCTGCCAGGAAACGATAGGCAGCGCCATCCGGTCGGTGGAAACCGGTGGGATTGCCGAAGGCCAGTGTTCCGACCAGCGAGCGAACGCGGTTGGGGTTGGACGGGATGAAATGCTTCGACGCCATCAGTCCCTTGATCCGTTCCAGTGCGCCTTCACCCGGAATTGCGGCCTGCAGCGAGAACCACTTGTCCAGCACCAGTGCGTTATCCGCAAAGCGACCTTCGAAGTCTGCAAGAGCCTCGACGGTCTGTGGTTGCTCGGGGAAGCGTTGCGTCAAAACGCTCAGGGCATGAGCGAGGTCGGTCATGTTGCCAGCCGTTGCATAGGCCCGGGCTGCACGATCCGGCGTTTCCTCGGCAAAAGCCAGGTAGTTCAAGGCGCTGTTACGCAGCGACCGGCGACCGGCATTCTCGGCGTCGGGGCTGTAGGCGCCTTCGTTGCCATAGGTTTCAAACAGCCGGGTGAACGTGGCAATACCAGCCTTGGCTATGGCAGCGATTGTTGCGTTACGCGCCTTGTGAATGGCGTCAGGGTCCGTGTTACGACCGAGTTCACGGGCAATGTCCGTTTCACTGGGCAGCGCAAGCGCCTGCGCCCGGAAGGCGGGTTCGAGGCTCTCGTCACCGGCGACTTCGATCAGCGTGGCGATGAGGTCGGCATCCACAACAACATCACCACCGGCATGGATGGCTTTCGTGGCGGCAATCAGCGCCGGCAAGGCCAGCTCTGTCAGAGCCTGGAAGCGGGCAAACATATCCGTTTCGTGCCGGGCAATCTGCACGAGATCAGCAGGCCGCTGCACGAAGTCGATGTTCACGGGTGCAGAGAAGCTGCGATTGATTGAAACGACCGGCCGCGATGAGATGCCGGAGAAGGTGAAAGTCTGGCTACGCTCAGTCAGGTGCAGCACACCGTCACGGTAGTCACCGCCCTCAACGGACTTCGGTTCGGCGATCTGACCATTGTCGAGGATCAGCGCCAGCGACAGAGGAATATGCCGTGGCTGCTTGACCGGCTGGCCGGGTGTCGGAGAAATAGTCTGCTCCAGCGACAGTTTGAACGTGGAGGTGGCAGAATCGTAGTCCGTCGATGCGGCAACAAGCGGCGTTCCGGCCTCGGTGTACCACAGTGCAAACTGTGTCAGGTCACGGCCACTGGCATCGGCAAAGCTCTTGACGAAATCCTCGACCGTCGCTGCTTCACCATCATGGCGCTCAAAGTAGAGGTCCATGCCTTTCTTGAAATCACCTTCATCGAGGATCGTCGCGATCATGCGGGTGACTTCAGCACCCTTTTCGTAGACGGTCGTGGTGTAGAAGTTGTTGATTTCACGATAGCTGTCCGGGCGCGGCGGATGAGCCAGCGGACCGGAGTCTTCAGGGAACTGTTCGGACTTCAGGTGACGCACATCGGCAATGCGCTTGACCGGTCGCGACCGCATGTCGGATGAAAATTCCTGATCGCGATAAACGGTCAGGCCTTCCTTGAGGCAAAGCTGAAACCAGTCGCGGCAGGTAATGCGGTTGCCGGTCCAGTTATGGAAATATTCGTGCGCGATGATGCGCTCGATATTGGCGTAGTCCGCGTCGGTTGCGGTTTCGGGGTCTGCCAGCACGAACTTGTCGTTGAAGACATTGAGCCCCTTGTTTTCCATCGCGCCCATGTTGAAATCGGAAACGGCGACGATCATGAAGATATCGAGGTCGTATTCGCGACCGAAGCGCTCTTCATCCCACTTCATCGAACGCTTCAACGCGTCCATGGCATAGGTTGCGCGCGGCTCCTCGCCGTGCTCGACATAGATCTTCAGCGCGACATCGCGGCCGGTCATGGTGGTGAAGGTGTCCTCCACAACCCCGAGGTCGCCTGCAACAAGCGCGAAGAGATAGCTGGGTTTCGGGTGCGGATCGAACCAGGCAGCGAAGTGCCGGCCTTCGTCGTAGTTGCCGCCGCCGAGGAAGTTGCCGTTCGACAGCAGCAGCGGATTGCCTTCCTTCGCCGCGATGATTGTCACGGTGTATGGTGCCAGAACGTCAGGACGATCGGGGAAATAGGTAATCCGGCGGAAGCCTTCGGCTTCGCACTGGGTGCAATAAACGCCATTGGTGCGGTAAAGCCCCATGAGCTGCGTATTCACCTGCGGATTGATGTAGTTCGTCACGCAGATCTCGAACGGCGTTTCTTCCGGCAGATCGCGGATCGTCAGGTTTTCCGGCGTTGCGTCATATTGCGAAGCGGGAAGCTCGATCTGGTCCAGGAGGACACTCGACAGCTTCAGTTCGTCGCCATCCAGGATCAGAGGGGCGGTCTTTTCCGCGCCTTCTCGTCTATGGAAAATCAGACGGGCCTCGACCTTGGTATTCTTGGGGTCGAGTTCGAAAGTGAGATCCACGCGCTCAAGAACGAAATCGGTAGGGCGGTAATCTGCCAGGTGAACGACCTGGCCCGTATCTGTTCGCATGACTATTCCTGAATAATTCTGTCGATCGTCGGCCAGGCATCATGTCGTCACAAAGCCTGAATGTAAAATACGGAAGTACTCGTCACGTTCATGTGAGCGTCGTGGGACATTCTGTCCCCGGAAAGAGGATCAAACCTGCAGTGTAGTTTGTCCTCCGGCCGCTGGTTTCTGCGGACCATGGCAGCAAATGTTGAACGATTGCTGAAGTTGTTTTGATTTTTATGAAAATTTTCGAGGTTGGCGTTGGTTGCATTTCAAGGAGTGCCGTCACGCATAAGCAATCAATCGAATTCATGGATGGATAACGATTTTTGATGTGAAGCGGTCGCACATTTGTTCTAGCCTTGCGGAAATTTAATTCCCCCCTTGCGTCGTCCTTTTCGTGCGAAAAAATCTTTGATGGCGTTTTGTGCAGACGATATGAGTAACTGCCGATGAGCGCCGATGCCTATAGTCCCGTTCGCGGGATTTCCATGAAGCTGATTTCGGTCGGCTTCTTTCTGATGATGCAGACCTGCATCAAGGCGTCAGGGCCGGATGTGCCTCCGGGGCAGATAACCTTCTTCCGCTCGGCTTTCGCCATTGTCCCGATCGTCGTCTATCTCGCCTGGCTGCACGCATTGGCAAGTGCGTTACACACCAACAATCTTGCGGGCCATTTCAAGCGCGGTTTTCTCGGCATCCTGTCCATGGCCTGCGGTTTTTATGGTCTTACATTGCTGCCCTTGCCGGAGTTCATCGCCATCGGTTACGCATCGCCATTGCTCGCCGTGGTGTTTGCTTCGCTTATCCTGCGGGAAAAGGTCAGAGTCTATCGCTGGAGCGCCGTCGCTATCGGTATGGTCGGCGTCCTGGTCATTCTGTGGCCGAAAATGACGTTGCTGCGTGAAGGCGGGTTCGCTGCGGGCGAGGGGACGGCGGCGATTGCCGTTCTCGTCGGTGCTGCGCTGGGTGGCCTGGCGATGATCCAGGTACGGCAACTGGTCGAAACGGAAAAGACGCCAACCATTGTCCTGTACTTCTCGCTGACGGCAGCCTTGCTGTCCTTGGTCAGCGTGCCATTTGGCTGGCTGTGGCTCAATCCCCAGCAGGCGGCCCTGTTGATTGGCAGCGGTATCTGTGGTGGCGTGGCGCAGATCTTTTTGACGGAAAGCTACCGGCACGCCGAAGTCTCGATCATCGCGCCTTTCGAATACAGCTCCATCGTCTTTGGAATTGCCGTGTCCTACGTTCTGTTTGGCGATATTCCGACAACAACGATGCTTATCGGTACGGCGATTGTCATCATGGCCGGTATTTTCATCATCCTGCGCGAGCACCAGCTTGGTCTCGCCAGAAAAGCGGCGCGCAAAGCCTCGACGCCACAGGGATGAATTTCCTTTTGAGGTTGCCGTCACCCTGTAGGGTGTCTTGAAATGCAAAAGGCGCCTTTCCGGAGAAAGACGCCACAGCGCAGTTCTTCATGTCGCATCGGCAGATCGCCGATCAAACAATCTTAGCGTTCGCGAAAATCCGCAAAAACAGCAGAAGGACGCGTAACGCGAACCTGCTGCGCAGCAGCGCGAGCCGTCATCTGTTCATTGGCGGCAGCGCCAAAACGATGATAGCCATTGCTCGAACGGGGGCTGAGGCCCGCCAGACGAAGCGTTTCAAAGCCGGAATGCACCGGACGGAAGCGAGTGGTCATTGCCTTGGTTCCTTAAACCTTTTCCTCCCAAGACATGGCGGGATATATCGCAGCGCAGCATGGATTCGGCAAGCAAGGCAAATGCGCCGCTGTTATGCGCAAAATGCATGGCTTTTTTCACAAATCATTTACATTGAGCAGAAAGGAGGCATTTACGATTGCGTGATACGCGCCCTGAATGCCAATAAATCCTGCCAGGACAATGACTTGGAGGCGGGGGCGTTCAAAAGTTCCTGCGGATGCAAGCTGGCAAGGGCGGGCAAAACAAGGTGCCCGGCGGCGATATCCCGCCACTGTCCGCGCATGGTATGAATGGTTCCGCTGCCGCCAAAGAAGAAACGTGCGGTAAAGTTGCCAAGAAGCAACAGGTGTTTTGGCTCATAAAGCGCGATTTGACGCTCGATGAACGGGCGGCAAATGTCCATTTCCGCCTGAGTCGGCTGGCGATTGCCCGGGGGGCGCCAGGGGACGACATTGCCGAGCACGATACCGCCGCGCTCAAGCCCGATTGCCGCCAGCATGCGCTCAAGCAGCAACCCGGTTTTGCCCGCAAATGGAATGCCTTCACGATCATCATCGGCGTCGGGCATGGAGCCGATCACCATGATGCCGGAGGCAGGGTTACCTTCTGCGAAGACGGTGCTGCGCGCGCTGTTCTTCAGGTTGCAGCCGTTGAACGCTTCCACAGCAGTCTTGAGTTCTTCGATGGAGCGGGCGCTTTCGGCCGCAAAGCGAGCAGCCGCCACGACCTGCTCGTCCGGAACGGCGACATTCTGTTGAATGGCGGGAGTGGGCGGCGCAGCTCTGCCCGAAGCGGCTGCCGGCCGTCGCGATGGTTCGGCCGAGCCTGCCGGTCGATCATTGCCCTGACGGTCGCCCTGGGGAGCTTCCTGCCTCGCCGTTGATCGTGCCGGGCGGCTTGCCGCAAATTCCGCGAAACGGTCAATCGACTGGTCTTCGAGAAGCCAATCCACGCCCGCATCCGCATGGAAATGCAGAAGCGCGGCAAGTTCTGCCGGGGAGAGGTCGTGGGCCGAAATCATGAGGGAAAACTATCCCAAGTCCCGGCCCGGCGAAACCCGTAAATCACGCTGTCCAGCGTTCAATGTCTCCGCTTTCGCCGATCATGGCGAGACCGTGGGCGATGGACAGCATTTCGCCGCCGCTTTCGATCTTGTCCGTACCGAAACGACGGGTGAAAAGCTCGCGGACGGCCGGCACGAACGACGTGCCGCCAGTCAGGAACACCTTGTCGATGGCGTCAGGCGCGGTGTTGGTCTTGACCAAAACCTCGTCCAGCGCTTCCTCGATCTTGCCCAGGTCTTCGGAAATCCAGCTGTTGAAATCGCTCCGCTTGACGGTCTTGCGTCCCGCTTTGCCGAGCGGGGCAAAGTTGAACTCTGCCTCTTCCTGAGACGACAGCGCCATCTTGGTTGCGGAGATGGCCTGATAAAGGGGATAGCCCTCATCGTGCTCGACCAGATCGATGAACATCTCCAGCTTTTCCGGCTCTATCGCTGAACGGACCAGCGATTTCAGATCGGAAAACTCCTTCGAGGTCTTGAAGATCGACAACTGGTTCCAGCGGCCGAAATTGACGTAGTAACCCGAGGGGACGTCGAGAACCTTGTCGAAGCTTTTGAACTTGCTGCCTTTGCCGATTTCCGGCGAGACGAGGTTGTCGATCATGCGGAAATCGAAATGGTCACCGGCAATGCCGACACCCGAGTGGCCGATTGGCGTTGCCGAAAGCTTTCCGCCATGGCTTTCGAAGCGGATCAGCGAATAGTCGGTGGTGCCGCCGCCGAAGTCGGCCACCAGAACATTGGCGTCCTTCTTCAGGCTCTGCGCAAAGTAATAGGCGGCTGCGACAGGCTCATAGACATAATGAATTTCCGGGAAGCCGGCGCGTGTCAGCGCTTCATTGTAGCGGGTCAGCGCCAGTTCTTCATTCGGGTTCATGCCTGCGAAGCGTACCGGACGTCCGGCGATGACTGTTGAAACGTCGTTGTGCCATTCGTCTCCGGCATAGGTCTTCAGCTTGCGCAGGAACACCTCCATCAAGTCTTCGAAGCTCTGGCGCTTTGCGAAGATCAATGTGCCCTGAAACAACGAGGATGCGGCGAAGGTCTTGATCGACTGCAGGAAACGACAATCGCCGGGATTGTCGATGAATTGGCGGATAGCGGCATGGCCCGCTTCCACATGCAAGGCAGCGGCGCCAAGGGCGTTATCCTTCATGAAGGAGAGAGCGGTGCGCATGCTGTCTGCCGTTCCCGCACTGCTGGTGAAGCGCATGGAGTGGCTGGTAGTGCCAGAATCGGAAATTGCCATGACCGTGTTGGTCGTGCCGAAATCGAGGCCGAGTGCCCTTGCCATAGCGGATATCCTTATGTGTCAACAAGAGATGCGCCGGAAGCCAGTGAGCATCCGGACAGATAAAGGGACGCAAAAAAGCGCCCGCCTGTTTTGAAGAGGGCGCGTGATCGCACAGGCAATTGTGAATAGCAAGCGCGTGGCGTCAGTTTTTTGACGGGGGCATCCGCATCGCCTCTGCTCTCGCCGCAATCCAGGCCGCAAAGGTCGCCATTGCCTTCGTGACGCTGCGCGACTTCAGACGGGTCAGCCAGTAACACCCCTTGGAAACATAGACCGGGAAGGGTTGCACCAGATCGCCGGATGAAAGCTGGCGCTGGAACATCAGTGGCGGGGCAAGTGCGATGCCGATACCTTGCATGGCTGCCTCGACCATCGGCACGGAGGAGTCGAAGACGATACCTTTGATCCGTGGCGCCGCCACACCTGCCGCTTCGAACCAGCCTGGCCACTCGTCCGTGCGGTAGGAGCGCAGGAGCGTATGCTGGGCAATATCCTGTGGGCCTTCAAGCTGTTCGGCAATGGTGGGAATGCACAGCGCCGAGAGTGGCGCCGAAAAAAGCTCGTCCGCCTCCGTGTCGTGCCAGGCGCCATTGCCGAAACGAATGGCAAAATCCAGCCCCTCCGCAGCGATGTCGACACGGTTGTTATTGGTCGACAGGCGAACATCGATGAAGGGATAAAGCTCGTGAAACTCCTGCAGGCGCGGCAAAAGCCAGCCGACGGCGAAAGTTCCAACGGCGCCGACGGTCAGGACCTCCTGAAGGTGACCATCCTCGAAGCGCTGCAGCATCTCGGCCATGCGGTCAAATGAATCACGCAGGGTTGGCAGCAGCGCCAAGCCTTCGTCGGTAATCATCAAGCCACGGGGAAGACGACGGAAAAGCGTTACACCGAGGCGTTCCTCCAGCAATTTCACCTGATGGCTGATCGCAGTCTGGGTCACGCACAGTTCTATCGCCGCGCGGGTAAAGCTCAGGTGGCGCGCAGCAGCCTCAAAGGCGCGAAGAGCGTTCAGCGGCAGGTGGGGGCGGACCATGCGGCCATCTCCATTTAACGGACTATGGCATTTAAGCCCAAGTTTAATTCATGTCTTACGGCAGATATCATCATTTGTCGCTTGCCTGCAAACGCGCCTAAATCGGTACGACCAGACATAGAACGGTCGCCAATCCAAGGAGAATGAAACATGATGACAAGACGATTTACCGCTGCATTTTTTGTGGCGATATCAATCTGTTGCCTGCCATCTCGTAACGTGCTTGCCGCAGAGCCGGTGCATTGCACGGTTGTTCTTGATGCCGAAAGTGGCGCTGTGCTCCATAGCAATGGCGAATGTGAAAAAGCATTTGCACCGCAATCCACATTCAAGTTTCCTTTGGCTATCATGGGATATGACGCGGGTATCCTGAAAGATGCGACGACCCCGCGATGGAACTACAAGAGCACGTGGAACCGGCCGAAGCGCGAGCAGAAATCGGTCGACCCGACGATCTGGGAAAAAGACTCGATTGTCTGGTATTCGCAGGAAATCACCAGAAAGCTGGGGCAGAAAAAGTTCGCCGATTATGTGCGCGATTTCGGATACGGCAATGCTGATGTGAAGGGTATTCCGGGCCAGACGGATGGTTTGACGGAATCCTGGCTGATGTCTTCCCTGAAAATTTCCGGTGACCAGCAGGCTGATTTCGTACGCCGTTTCATCAATGGAAAATTGCCGGTCTCGAAAGCCGCGTTTGACAAGACGCGGGCGGTCATTCCGCAATTTGCCGCAGACGATGGTTGGCAGGTGCATGGCAAGACCGGTTCCGGCCGCATGCGCAACAAGGCTGGCAAGCCGGATGGTGATGCCTGGCTTGGATGGTTCGTCGGCTGGGCAGATAAAGGAGAGCGGCGTGTTGTGTTCGCACGGCTTAACATCGCCGATTGGAGCCGCGAAGAACCAATCAGCTTCGTGACGCGCGATTCGTTGATTGCCGATCTGCCGGCGCTGGTGAAATAAATCAGCGTACGAGGCGACGTACCAAAAAGATCAGCACCAGGCCGACGATGGCAACCATTGCTCCGCGCCAGATCCACGGGCTCTGGTCGATCATGAAGCTGGAGGCCGGGTAGGGGAAATATCCGCTGCCCTGTCCCATCCAGACGAGGCCGATAAGCGTAAGCAATACGCCAAGGACACCGAGGGAAATTCGAAACACGCGCATCATAGACCCCATAAGCATAACCTCCCCGCACCATAATGCAGGGAGGTCGCCGATGTCATGCGAAACTGACACATATGGATTTGTCAGGTCTCCGCATAGTAACGGGTCACGACGTTGGCGTGGCTGTCTTCTTTGTCACCCGGCCTCATAAGGTTGTTGCCATCTTTGGAAGTGGTGCCGTTGACGGCTGCATCCAGGAGACCGCGAATGATGCGATCCTGTTGCGCTTCGACTGCCCGGTTGCGTGCAACTTCGAGCGCCGCTTCCTTTTCGGCCAGACTGCGGCGCAACGCAGCTTTTTCGCTCATCGCATCGGAAGCACTGTTCACAGTATTTCGGACAGGCGCCGTTGTCGGCTGTGTCGACGGAGAGCTTGCGACCGGTGCCGGATTGGAGGCGCCAGACTGTGTCGATGGCATGGGCTGCTGTGCCTGTGCTCCGCCATTCTTGCCAGCTTCGGACGTATTCGTTTCTGAGCCGGGAGACTGACCTTCCGTCGGTGTCGGAGATGGTTCGTTGGGTTGCGGCTCCGCTGCTGGCGTGCCCACAGTACCATCTTGTCCAGAGGACGAATCGCTTTCGGTGTTGTTTGCCGGGGCCTCGTTTGCAGGAGCTTGTTCGTCGGGTGATTCTACCGGCGCAGCGCCGTTGTCGCTTGCAGAGTGTTCCTGCTCGGCTGTTCTGCGGATGTGGGCGGCGTGCTGCCCGCCTGGTTGTCGCTGGTCGACGGGCTCGATGGCTGGTTGGCTGTGGTGTTCGACGTATTGCTGTTCTGCGTCGAACTGGACTGATTGCCCGACGTTGCGCCGGGGGTGGTCGGTCGGAGGATATTTTCTAACATGTCGGAATGCCAATTGATAATGGGCAGTCCGTATTCGCAAGCGCCTCAATATTGCGTGCAGTCGCACACTCGCATTTAGTTAAAATGTGCCGGTATCTGTGGTTTTTATAATGATTATTCAGAAATAATTATTCTGGAGCCGAAGTTTCGACTCCAGAATGTTGTTTTATCAGTTCGACTTCGATGCACCGCCATCGACGCGCAGCATCGTGCCGGTGATGTAGCTGGCAGGCTGGGAGCACAGGAAGGCTCCGGCGGCACCAAATTCCTCGACGGAGCCAAGCCGTCCGGCGGGAATGGTCTTGACCGATGCTTCACGGATTTCTTCGACGCTCTTGCCGAGACGCTTGGCGTTTGCGCCATCGAGTTCATCGATACGGTCGGTGTGGATGCGGCCCGGAAGCAGCATGTTTGCCGTGATGCCGAAGCCCGCGACCTCACTCGAAACCGTCTTGTTCCAGCCAACGAGGGCGCCGCGCAGCGTGTTGGACAAGGCAAGGTTTGGGATCGGCTCGAAAACGCCAGAGGACGCGACGGTCAGGATGCGGCCCCAGCCTTGTTCCTTCATCTGCGGCAAAAGGGTGTTGGTCAGGGTAATGACGCGCAAGACCATGGACTGAAAGAAGGTATCAAGCTTGTCGGCGGTCATTTCCTGTGCCAGGCCGGGGGTAGGGCCACCGGTGTTGTTGACGAGAATGTCGATGCCACCGAGCTTTTCCTTGACCGCCTGCGTCATGGCATCAACGAAACCTTCGTCAGCAAGGTCGCCCCAGACCCAGTCGGCCTTGCCCTTGCCGAGGGCATTGATTGCCTTGCAGTTTGCCTCCAGCTTTTCACCGCTTCTGCCAACCAGAAGAACGTTTGCGCCTTCCTTGGCGAGAGCAGTTGCTATGCCGAGGCCCAGCCCACGCGAAGAGGCGAGAACAAGGGCGCGTTTGCCGGAAATGCCGAGATCCATGACGAATATCCTTATGCCGAAATGCAGATGACAGTGTTTATAGGTGGCGGTGGCTCGCATTTGAAGGCTGGTTCAAGCCCGAATGGTTTTTGAGTGCCGATTATTTTTGATGCTAGCATCACGCTTTGCTGATCGGCGGTTAATCGGTTCGCTTTCCAAGCACCCATTTTCATCGCCTCTTCATTTGCAGATCGTATGGTCGCTTGACGCACATTCAGCGTGAATTTACTATTACGTGAACGTAAAGGTAATATGTGCAAACTTAGTCATCAGGTTGTCTGACAAATATCTGGCATACGACATGTTTTGCCGCTATAGAAGCTCGACAAGTGTGTCATGCTTTGCGAAGACAAAAGGCATCGATAAAGCTGCCTTGAAAGGTGCAGCTATCTGATTTCGCGATGAACCGCAGGATCAATAGTTGCTGCGATGGGTGGAAACAACAGCCGGAAGGGACCGGCGAGTGAGAGGGTAGAATGACCGAACCGATGGAACTCCCTGAACGGGAATCGATGGAATTCGATGTCGTGATTGTTGGTGCAGGTCCCGCTGGCCTTTCTGCGGCGATCCGTCTGAAGCAGATCGATCCGGATTTGTCTGTGGTTGTTCTGGAAAAGGGCGGCGAGGTCGGCGCGCACATCCTCTCCGGTGCGGTTGTCGATCCGATCGGCATCGACAGGCTGCTGCCGGGCTGGCGCGAGGAGGATGGGCATCCCTTCAAGACCGAGGTCAAGGACGACCAGTTCCTGTTGCTCGGCCCGGCCGGCTCGATCCGCCTGCCGAACTTCGCCATGCCGCCATTGATGAACAATCACGGCAACTACATCGTCTCGCTTGGGCTGGTCTGTCGCTGGCTGGCGGAAAAGGCGGAAGCGCTCGGCGTCGAGATCTATCCGGGCTTTGCCGCCACCGAAGTGCTTTACA
>NZ_JACAWV010000002.1 GCF_013390595.1 Rhizobium sp. RM
TGGAGAAGGACGGCCAGGAAACCTACGTCATCAATGCGCAGAACTGCGTGCACTGTAAGACGTGTGACATCAAGGACCCCAACCAGAACATCAACTGGGTTCCGCCACAAGGCGGCGAAGGGCCGGTTTACGCCAACATGTAATGTTGGTCCGGCGCACACGGACCGCCGTCATCGGGAATGCCCGGCGAAGGGCCTGTATACGCCAACATGCAATGTTGGCCCGGCCGGTGCGGACCGCGCCTCGACATCAGAGAGCCCGTTCACAGGAATGTGGACGGGCTTTTTGCGGTGATTGCAGATTGCCCTTCAACGACTTACGTATAGGATACGCGCCGACGGGAGCCGCAAGGGTGGCGCGCTTGCGATATGGAGTGAAAGCATGGCCAGCTCCGAAAGGCTGAAGATCCGTTTGAACGACAAGGCAGGCCGGATTGCCGCTGTTGCGGCGGGCATCATGGTCACCCTGGCGATGACCAGCCATCACGCCGGTGCAGCAAGCTGCCGGACCGATGCCCTTGCGGGCATTGATTGGCGCGAATGCAATAAGAGATTGCTGATGCTGGGAGGAAGCAATCTCGACTCGGCAATGCTGTATGGCACTGATTTTACCTATACCGACCTTCGTGGCTCGACGCTGAAAGGCGCGAACATGGAAAAGGCGAAGCTTATCCGTACGGCTTTGGGGGAAGCAAACCTGCAAGGCGCCAATCTGACGAAGGTGGAAGCCTATCGTAGCGATTTTACCTCGGCAGATGCTACCAACGCCAAGTTCGTCAACGCCGAAATGCAGCGGGCACAATTCGAAAAGGCCAAGCTTGATGGAGCCGACTTTACCAAAGCGGAACTCGGTCGCGCGGACTTCGAAGGTGCAAGCCTGCAAGGTGTGAAATTCACTCTGACGAACCTGTCGAGGGCGCGTTTCGAGGGCGCGACGCTTGGTGGACCGGTCGACTTTTCCAACGCCTTCCTGTTGCTGACAAGGATCGAAGGGGTAGACCTGTCTTCTGCAACCGGATTGGCGCAAAGCCAGATCGAACTGTCTTGCGGTAATGACAAGACGAAGCTGCCCGCCGGGCTGACCGTACCGTCTTCATGGCCGTGCGCGGAAGATCCCGAAGACGATTGATCGCCAAACGTCTGGAAAGAGATAAGGCCCGTGTAACCTGCGTTACACGGGCCTTCTGATGTCAGAAGCCGGAGAGCACGACCTTGCCCTTGGCCTTGTTGCTCTCGATCAGCGCATGCGCCTTGATCAGGTTTGCGGCATTGATCGTGCCCAGAACCTCGGTCAGCGTCGTCTTGATCGTACCGGCGTCTACCAGTTCTGAAACGTGGTTGAGCAGATTGTGCTGTTCGATCATGTCAACGGTCTGGAAGACGGCGCGGGCGAACATCATTTCCCAATGGATAGAAATGCATTTGCGCTTGAAAGGCATGACGTCGAAGCCGCCTGCCGGATCATCGATCAGCGCATAACGCCCCTGCGGCGCGATCACGGCGAGGCTGTCTGCAGCATGGACGTCGCTATGGGTTGTCGAAAAGACAAAAGCCGGAGCGCCGATGCCGAGCGCTTCCACTTGCTGGGCAATCGGTTTGCTGTGATCCACCACATGATGAGCGCCGAGTTCCTTGACCCAATCCATTGTCTCCGGGCGGGAAGCGGTTGCAATGACGGTCAGATCGGTCAGAGCGCGCAACAACTGGATGGCAATCGAGCCAACGCCGCCAGCGCCACCAATAACGAGGATGGCATTGGCCGCACCGGGAACGGCGTCCTTGACCCGCAAGCGGTCGAACAGCGTCTCGTAGGCGGTAATGGCGGTCAGGGGCAGGGCAGCCGCTTCCTCGAAGGAGAGCGTCTGCGGCTTGGCGCCAACGATACGCTCATCGACCAGATGAAACTCGCTGTTGGAGCCGGGGCGGTTGATGGCGCCGGCATAAAAAACGGCATCGCCCGCTTTGAACAATGTCACTTTTTCTCCGACGGCCTTGACGATGCCGGCAGCATCGAAGCCAAGCACACGGTATTCGCCGTTTTCCGGTGTCTGGCCGCGTCGAACCTTCGTGTCGACCGGATTGACGGAAACGGCCTTCACCTCAACCAGAATATCGTGCCCTTTGGCTTCAGGTACAGGCAAATCGATGTCGACGAGAGCATCCTGAGCGGTGATGGGCTGGGCTTTCTGGTAACCGATGGCACGCATGCAGATTCTCCTTTGCTTGTTTGCGTGCCCCTTACTTGATACATATGAACCAAGCCCGCAAGAATGCACATTTTTTGACGATACATACAAAAAGGATACTGTCATGTCCCGTCCACGCGCCAAGCTCACCGGCAACTTCCCCGGATGTCCGGTGGAGTCGACCCTGAGTTTCCTCGATGGAAAATGGAAAGGCGTGATCCTTTATCACCTCACCAATTCCGGCACGTTGCGCTTCAACGAATTGCGCCGCCATATTCCGAGCGTCACCCAGCGAATGTTGACCAAACAGTTACGTGAACTGGAAGAAGCAGGACTGATATCGCGCACTGTTTTCCCCGTTGTGCCGCCGCGCGTTGACTACGCGCTGACCCCGCTCGGGGAGAGCATGCGGCCGGTTATCTCGGCACTCAAAAGCTGGGGCGACACCCATGTCGTTTGCAAGAACGGTGAAAAATATACGCGCATGCCGGACGACACAGAAAAGGCGGCGTAAAAGCCAGCGCGCGCATTTGTGAGCAATGTCCTGAGAAAAATAACGGGTGAAGACTGCGTCGTGGGCGTGTTGCAATGCAACACGTATTTGCCCCGATTGATGCATAATGCTGCGGCATCGATTCGCAAGCAGGGACATCACATCACATGAGCATCGGTTGGCTTGAGGCCGGATTTCTCGGTCTGTTGCAGGGATTGACGGAGTTTCTTCCCATTTCTTCGAGCGCGCATTTGCGCATTGCCGGGGAGTTTCTGCCCTCTGGCGCCGATCCTGGCGCAGCCTTTACGGCGATCACCCAGATCGGTACCGAATTGGCGGTTCTGGTCTATTTCTGGTCTGACATCATGCGGATCGCCACGGCCTGGTTGCGTCAGAACCTGCGGCTGGGAACTTACGACAAGTCCGATGCGCGCCTCGGCTGGTTGATTATCATCGGCTCCGTGCCGATCGTGCTTCTCGGCCTGCTGTTCAAGGATGCCATCGAGCATTCGCTGCGCAATCTCTACATCACCGCTGTCATGCTGATTGTGTTTGGTATCGTTCTTGGCATCGCCGACAAGATCGGTGCAAAGCGCTACAAGCTGAACCAGCTCATCTGGCGTGATGGCATTCTCTTCGGTTTCGCACAGGCCATGGCGCTCATCCCCGGTGTCTCCCGTTCGGGTGGTACGATCAGCGCCGGCCTGCTGCTTGGCTACACGCGTGAGGCTGCGGCACGATATTCGTTCCTGCTGGCTGTTCCCGCTGTCTTCGGCTCCGGTTTCTACCAGCTTTTCAAGAGTATCGGCGAAGACAATCCGGTGGGTTGGGGCCCGACGGCTCTGGCGACAGTCATCGCCTTTTTCGTCGGTTATGCCGTTATCGTTTTCTTCCTGCGACTTGTCTCGACGAAGAGCTACATGCCGTTCGTCTATTACCGCGTGGTGATCGGTGTCATCCTGCTTGGTCTTCTGGCCACAGGTGTTATCAACGCTGGCGGCTGATAGAGGCTTAAGATCTGCCAGTGCGCTTCTTCGGGCTGGCAGGATCGTTTCAAGGAGACTGGATCAGCCTGTCTTCGGGCTTCCGATCATAAAAATATCGAGATCGGAAACATTCGGCTCGATCAGGCTGAAACCCTGCTTCAGATAGTAGGGTGCCTTATCCGATGTGGCGCAGAGATAGCACGACGCATGTCCGCGCTTTTCCGCTTCCAGGCGACTTTCCAAAAGCAGCCGTGCCGCAATGCCCTGTCGTCTGAATTGAGGTTCGACCCAGAGCGCGGCAATCCACGGCGCGTATTGCGGGCGTTCGTCGTGATCGTTCTCGATCACCAGAACGGACCCTGCGTAGTCACCGTTGTCGTGGGCGACGAGGGCGAAGGGAATACGGTCGCTTGCCAGCATCGGCTCCAGGTGTGCACGGTAATGTTCAACGGGAATACCGCTATCTGTCCACCAGGCGTTCCAGCCACGATGGGCAACCGTATCCGCAAAATGTGGATGATCTCTCAGGTTCGAAATTCTCATGGTTCCCCCCAATACTTGTCAGGCTGCATGCAAGCCCATCGCTTGAATCAGTTTTGCAGTACGCCCTCGTAACTTTATGGAAACACGGATTTTTCGAGGGGTATCGTAAAATTGCCCGGTCGCGTGACTGCGACCGGGCGGCATTGCTTCTTTAAAGCAGCGTGCCGCTGAGAATGACCAGCGCGACGGAGAAGTAGATCACCAGTCCGCTGACATCCACCAGCGTTGCCACGAAGGGCGCTGACGCGCTGGCAGGATCAAGCCGCAGGCGCTGCAGCACGAAGGGCAGCATGGAGCCTGCCAGCGAACCGAAGGTCACGATACCGACGAGAGCGGCAAAGACGGTCGCGCCAACCAGCAGCCAGTGTTCGCCGTAATCGTAGAAACCGGCCTGCTGCCAGACGGTCAGTCGCAGGAAACCAATAGCGCCGAGAATGCAGCCGAGTGTCAGCCCGGTCGGGATTTCACGCAGTAAAACCCGCCACCAGTCCGACAGCTTCAACTCGCCAAGCGCCAGCGCCCGGATGATGAGCGAGGTTGCCTGCGAACCGGAATTGCCACCGGATGACATGATGAGCGGAATGAACAGCGTCAGCACGACGGCTTTTTCCAACTCACCCTCAAAGTGCTGCATGGCGCTTGCTGTCAGCATTTCTCCAAGGAAGAGGGCGGCAAGCCAGCCCGCACGTTTGCGGATCATATCCGGGAAGCCGATCGACATGTAGGGTTTGCCGAGTGCTTCCATGCCGCCGAACTTGTGCGCATCCTCCGTGGTATCGGCGATCATCGTGTCGATCACGTCGTCGACTGTTACGATGCCAAGCATGCGCGCATTCTCGTCCACGACGGGCAGGGCCAGGAGGTCGTGCTTGCGGATCAGTCGGGCGACATCTTCCTGCGACATCATCGGATCGGCCGAAACGAGGCCTTCTCGTGAAGCCACCGAGAGGATCGACGCGTCCGGTTCTCCGGTCAGCAGCCGTCGCAGCGTCACCACCTTGGAAAGCGTCTTGTCCTTGGCCAACACATAGATGGCGTAGACCGTTTCACGCGACCGTTCGACGAAACGGATGTGCGAAAGGGTCTGCTCCACCGTCCAGTCGTCCGGTACGCTGACGAATTCCGTGGTCATGATGGAACCGGCCGTGCGTGGCGGATACCCCATCAGGTGCTGGATGGAGAGCGCGGCTGCACGGTCCAGTCGGGCAAAAAGCCGGCCCCGTGGTCCGTCTTCCATCTCAGCCAGAATATCCGCGACACGGTCGTCGGACATCAGGTTGACGATGGGTGCTGCTTTTTCGACCGGAAAATGGGCGATGATCTCGGCTGCCTTGTGCAACTCCGGCCGGTCGAGAATGGCGACAGCCTTCGCTTGCGGCATGGCCAGCAGTGTGGTTGCGGCAGCAACAACATCGAGCGTGTTCAGTTGCTCGACGCGTTCTGCAATGGTGGATGGACCCGAGTTACCGCCACGAAGGAGACGCGCGGCCTTGCTGGCCCTCTGGGAGAGGTTGTGGAAGTTCATGATTGCTCACCTTTCCGTCGATTCGCCGATCACGGCGAACGCGGTGGTGAGCCGACAGGAGTCGGATCAGTTCCCGTTCGCCGCTTTCGGCAAAGGCAATCGACTACTACTGTCGCTAGACATCCAATGATGCTCCGTTGAAATCCGCGAGATGCTGCGTCACAGCATGCGCGTGGGGAGGTGGTGCGCCTGAAACCGAAAAGAGTCAAGCGCCCGATTGTAAAATTTCAGCAAGGTTGAAAGGCGGTTTCGCCGGGTGGCTGAAAAGCGGCGTTAAGCCGCTTTTTCACGACGCTCCACGGCCACGGAAACGAGGAAAACGCCAAGGCCGAGAAGCGACAGAACCGCGCCCACATAACCGGTCGAGGCATAACCGTAACCCATGGCAATCACCATGCCGCCCAGCCATGCACCAAGCGCGTTGGCGATGTTGAAGGCGGAGTGGTTGGATGCAGCCGCAAGCGTCTGCGCATCCGCAGCAACGTCCATCAACCGGGTCTGTACGGCCGGGCATGCAGCAAAGCCGCAGCCGATCAGGAAGACGCACAGGCACAGCATGAAAGGATCATGCGCCGTCATTCCAAAGAGCACCATCAGCACGACGTTAAAAGCGAGCATGCCGCCGATCGTGCCGTTGAGCGAGATGTCGGCCAGCCGCGAACCGACCACATTGCCGACATTCATGCCGATACCGAAGAGCGCCAGTACCATTGAGACGGTCGAGACCGGCATCATGGCAACGTCGGTGGTGGTCTTGGCGATATAGCTGAAGACCGCGAACATGCCGCCGAAACCCGTCGATGCAATCGCCAGCGTTAGCCAGACCTGCACACGCCGGAAGGCGCCGAGTTCGCGCCACAGGCTGGCACCTTCCTCCACCTTGTCACGCGGCTGGAAAAGCCACAGCAATGCGACGGTGAGGATGCCAATGCCGCCAACCAGCATGAAGGCTGCGCGCCACGAGAAATGCTGACCGAAGAAGGTGGCAAGCGGTGTTCCAAGAAGGGTTGCTATGGTCAGGCCGAGCATGACACGGCCAACAGCCCGCGCCCGCTTGTGGATGGGTGCCATCGAAGCGGCGACGAGAGCGGCAACGCCGAAATAGGCGCCGTGTGGCAGGCCGGTGATGAAGCGCAGAATGGTGAAGCTGACAAAATCAGGCGCCATGGCGCTCAAAATGTTGCCGATGGCGAAGATGCTCATCAGTCCCAGCAGCAATGTGCGGCGCGTCATGCGGGCAGCAAGTATGGCAATGATCGGTGCGCCAATAACGACGCCGAGCGCATAAGCGGTGATGACGTAACCGGCCTGTGGTACGCTGACGCCATAGGTCGTGGCGACATCAGGCAGCAGGCCCATGATCGCAAACTCGCCGGTACCAATGCCAAAACCGCCCGCGGCAAGGGCCAGCTCGATAAGTGCTATGGCTAGGGGCGGCAAGGTGGCGGCTGCTGCCGTCGTGCCAATGGTTTCACTCTCCGCTCCAAGGCGGACTTCAGACGTGTGCGGCTGACTCATGGCGACCTGAAAAGGGATATAAAGAACAGAAAAAAGGGCAAGGCTGTATGGGAAACAACCTGCCCTGACTGGAGATGCGCGGTCATGAAAATGACCTTAAGTATTTTCTAACATGGAATAGTGCATCGCGGTAGAGTTATTCGTGGCAAAAAATTTGCGTTCACGCGATGGTGTTTGGAACCTCATTGGAGGGCGGGCATTTATGCGCCTGTGCGAAGCCTCGGCAGAACCGGATAAGACATGAAGCTCGTTGCAATATTCAACCGCGATGGCGGTACCTTCCGCACCACCGACATGCAGGCTTTTTGTGAGTATAGCCGCGACGTTTTCACCAGAGCAGGCCATGAGATTGATTGCCGCCCGGTTGATGGCAAGGACATTCTGGCCGAACTCGAGCGTGCTGCAGACGAGCCGGGGATCGATGGCATCATCGCAGGAGGCGGCGATGGAACAATCTCGGCCGCTGCCGGTATCGCCTGGAAGCACGGCATCGCGCTTGGTGTCGTGCCGGCCGGAACGATGAACCTTTTTGCGCGCTCGCTGAAATTACCGCTCGATATTCGTCAGGCTCTCGATGCGCTCGCATCGGGTGACATCGCCGAAGTGGATATCGCCAGTGCTAATGGCCGCCTGTTCGTGCACCAGTTTTCGGCTGGCCTGCATTCACGCATGGTTCGCTACCGCAACAACCTTGCCTTTGCCTCGCGTCTCGGCAAGATCAAGGCGAGCGTGCGTGCCGCGATCAGCGTCATCCTGAACCCGCCGGTCTTCGATGTGGAGTTTACGGTAAATGGCGAAAAGCAGCGCAGCAAGGTTTCGGCCATCTCGGTGTCCAACAACGAGTTCGGTCGAAACTCGCTGTTGGTGGCAGATGACATTTCCGGCGGCCATCTTGGCTTTTACCTTACCGATCCGTTGCGCCCCCTCGGAGTTACCAGGCTTGCTTTGGACATCATGCGCGGCAAGCTGAAGGAGAACGCTTCAGTAACCGCCATGACGGCAACATCGGTAGAGTTGCATTTCCCTAGGACACGGCACGACGTTCGCTGCGTGATCGACGGCGAACTCTTGCCGATGGAACGCGACGTCGCACTGAAGCTTCATGCTGGTGAGCTGAAGGTGCTGGTCGGACGCGAATTCTTCACGCGTCCCTGACCGCTCATGTGTGATCTGTCTTCCGAGGCGTTCGGGCTCTAGATCCGTGGCAGGTAGGTCCGGTAATCGAAATCGGAGACGGTGCGCAGGAAGGCAATCGCCTCCTTGCGCTTCGTGTCTGCATAAAGCTTGCGGTAACGGGCTCCGAAAATGCGCGCCATGATCGGGGAGGCGGCAAAGTCCTCGACAGCCGTCAGAAAATCATGCGTGAGACTGCGTTTCGCGGGACTTGCCTGCCCAGGCTCAGTTTCCGGGCCAGGGTCCAGCCGGTTCTCGAGGCCAAGAAGCATGCCGCCGAGTATGGCTGCCAGCAGCAGATGCGGATTGGCATCGGCGCCGGCGACGCGGTGTTCAATTCGGGCGGCCGGGCCATTCGCATCGGGAATGCGCACTGCCGTGCCCCGGTGACCATAACCCCAGTCGATGTCTACGGGCGCAAACGAACCCGGCTGAAAGCGACGGTAGGAATTGGCAAAAGGCGCGAATATCGCCTGGGCATCCCGCATGGTATTCAACAGCCCGGCACATACGGATTTCAATTGCACGGCCTCGCCGCCCGCCGCATCGAGAACGTTTTTCCCCTGGCTGTCGATGACGCTGACATGCACATGCAGGCCCGACCCGGCCTGATCTGAATAGGGCTTGGCCATGCAGGTGGATTTCAGGCCGTGACGCCTGGCTGCATGATCTGCGAGGCGCTTGAGATAGATACAATCGTCGGCAGCCGCCAGTGCGTCGGCACAGTGCAGCAGATTGACTTCAAATTGGCCGGGACCGAATTCAGCAGTTGTCGCATCGGCGGGAAGCCCCTGTATCTTCGCCCAGTCGTTCAGAGTCTGCAGAAAGCCGTCCATCGCATCGGTCGCACCCATGTCGTATAGCTGCGCACCAGTTGCCTCGCCACGATAGGCAAGGCTTGCGGGTGGTCGGGGTTTGCCCGTTTCACGCCAGTCTCTCTCCATCAGATAAAACTCGAGTTCGGTCGCCACGACCGGTGTCAGCCCGAGTTCGGCGTAGCGTGTCAGTACATTGGCAAGAATGGCACGAGGGTCCATGAAGCTCGGGCTGCCATCCATTTCGTGCATCGTGGCCAGAACTTGCTGCGAGCCGTCCGGCGCCCATGGCATGGGGGTTAGGCTGCGTTGGTCCGCGACGCAAAGACCGTCCGGATCGCCGATCGTCAGGGACAGCCCGGTGAGATCATCATTGTCATCGCCCCAGATGTCGAGAGACTGTGTCGATGAAGGTAGCCTGACCGCACCATCCCAGATTTTCTGCTCCTTGCCGGGTGGGATGCGTTTGCCGCGAAGATCACCATTCATACCCACCAGAAGAATTTCCGTGCGTGGTTGCTGATCGCTCGGGGTGCGGATGTCCGACAGGGATTTCGAGGTCATGACTGGCTTTCCGGTTGTTTTCGGCTGCAACGATAAGTCGAAACGGCGAGCCTTGCCAAATCGAATCTGCCCGGCCATGTTCCTTTGCGGCGCGTCTTTCTCATCGGTTGGCGCCTAATCGGGAGTGTGATCTGTCATGAATGAAATCACCAAAGGGATTTCCAATCTCGCGGCCATCGATGCCGCGCACCACCTTCATCCCTTTTCCGACATGGGCAAGCTCAATGCGGCCGGAACCCGCATCATCGAACGGGCCGAAGGCGTTTTCATCTATGACAGCACCGGAAAGAAATATCTCGATGCCTTCGCCGGGCTTTGGTGTGTGAACATCGGTTACGGTCGCAAGGAAATCGCCGATGCCGTATCGCGGCAGATGAACGAGTTGCCCTATTACAACGCGTTCTTTGGTACGACCACGCCGCCCGCGACATTGCTGGCGCAGAAGATTGCGTCCCGCGCCGGACCCAGGATGAACCATGTGTTCTTTACCAATTCCGGTTCCGAAGCGACGGACACCTGGTTCCGGATGGCGCGTGTCTACTGGAAAGCGCTTGGCCATCCCTCTAAGACGAAAATCATTGCCCGCAGAAACGGTTATCATGGCTCTACGGTCGCAGGCGCCTCGCTTGGCGGCATGAAATGGATGCATGAGCAGGGCAATCTGCCGATCGAAGGCATCGCGCATATCGGCCAGCCCTATTGGTATGCGGAGGGTGGCGATCTTTCTCCCGCCGAGTTCGGTCTCAAGGTCGCGCGTGAACTTGATGCCAAAATCGATGAGCTGGGCGAAGAAAATGTTGCCGCTTTCGTAGCCGAACCGATCCAGGGGGCAGGCGGTGTGATCGTGCCGCCGGAAACCTACTGGCCGGAGATTGCCCGCATCTGCAAGGCCCGTAACATCCTGCTCGTCTCCGATGAGGTGATCTGCGGTTTCGGACGGCTGGGCTCATGGTTCGGCTACCAGCATTTTGGTGTCGAACCGGATTTGGCGCCAGTCGCAAAGGGATTGTCATCAGGTTATCTGCCGATAGGTGGCGTTCTGGTATCCGATCGTGTCGCGGAGGTCATGCTGAATGACGTCGGTGATTTCAATCACGGCTTTACCTACTCGGGACATCCGGTCTGCGCGGCTGCCGCCCTGGAAAACCTCAGAATCATCGAGGACGAAGGTCTGGTGGAACGCGTGCGCGACGATATCGGGCCCTATTTTGCGGAAGGTTGGAAAAGCCTTACCGATCATGAGGTTGTGGGTGAGGCGGTCAATGTCGGCCTGATGGGCGGCCTGCAGCTTGCCGTGGACAAGACGACGCGCAGGCGATACGCGAAACCTGATGACGTCGGCACCGAGGTTCGCAATCATTGCCTGGCAAACGGCCTTGTTATGCGCGCCACCGGCGACCGTATGCTGGCCTCTCCAGCATTGACGATCAGCCGGTCCGAAGTCGATCAGATGATGGAAACTCTGCGCAAGGGGCTGGACCACTTGCGCGACACTGTGAAGGAATAGGTCGATGGCCGGACAGGAACACCATTACAGCGTCAAGGTGACGTGGACGGGCAATCGTGGCACGGGAACGACCGGCTATCGCGACTATGACAGGGATCATACACTCTCCGCCGAGGGCAAGCCGGATATTGTCGGTTCTTCCGATCCCGCGTTCCGCGGCGATTCCGCCCGCTGGAATCCCGAAGAACTGCTGGTTGGCTCGCTCTCTGCCTGCCATAAGCTCTGGTATCTGCACTTCTGCGCCGTATCGGGCGTTGTTGTCAGCGATTATGTCGACAGTGCCGAGGGTACCATGGTCATGGAAAAAGATGGCGCCGGACGTTTCAGTGAGGTCGTGCTGAAGCCGGTGGTGACGATCACAAAAGGCGACCCTGTCGTTGCACAGGAACTGCATGAGGACGCGCATGACAAATGCTTCATCGCGCGATCGGTCAATTTCCCCGTTCGCATAGAAGCAACAGTGAAAACGGCCTGAGGCCGATCAGTCAGGTCAATTGATGACGCCCGCGCGGCTTCGTGCGGGCGTCATGATGAGTTTATTGGAAAGCCGTCTCGTAGAAGCTTCTGAGCTTACGGGAATGCAGGGTTTCCTTCTGCATGGCTGCAAGCTTCTGCACGGCGCGAATACCGATCTGCAAATGCTGGGCAACCTGTGTCCGATAAAACTCGGTCGCCATGCCCGGCAGTTTCAGTTCGCCATGCAAGGGCTTGTCTGAAACGCAGAGCAGGGTGCCGTAGGGCACGCGGAAACGGAAGCCGTTTGCGGCGATGGTTGCCGATTCCATGTCGAGTGCAATGGCGCGCGACTGAGACAGGCGCTTGACCGGGCCAGCCTGGTCGCGAAGCTCCCAGTTGCGGTTGTCGATGGTCGCCACGGTGCCGGTGCGCATGATGCGCTTTAGCTCGAAACCTTCGTAACCGGTCACTTCCGCAACCGCACCTTCCAGAGCAAGCTGTACTTCTGCAAGTGCCGGGATCGGCACCCACACCGGCAGGTCATCGTCCAGGACGTGATCTTCACGCACATAGGCATGGGCAAGAACATAATCGCCAAGACGCTGGCTGTTGCGAAGGCCGGCGCAATGGCCAACCATCAGCCAGGCATGCGGACGCAAGACAGCAATGTGGTCGGTAATCGTCTTGGCGTTGGATGGGCCGACGCCGATATTGACCAGGGTGATCCCTGCATGGCCCTTCTTTTTCAGGTGGTAGGCGGGCATCTGCGGCAGACGCCCCAGCGTCATGTCGGTTTCAGGCTTGTCGGACCCCGCATGGGTGACGATATTGCCCGGCTCGACGAACTCCGTGTAGCCTTCGCCTCCATCCCGCATCAACTTGCGGGCCCAGGCAGCGAATTCGTCGATGTAGAACTGATAGTTCGTAAAAAGCACGAAATTCTGGAAATGACTGGCGCTTGTCGCCGTGTAGTGACTAAGGCGCGCCAGAGAGTAATCGATGCGCTGCGCGGTGAATGGCGCAAGCGGTGCGGGTTCACCCGGTACCTGATCATATTCGCCGTTGGCAATCAGGTCATCGGTATTGTTGAGGTCCGGCGTGTCGAAAAGATCGCGCAGCGGCACATCCGACAACGAAGACGCCGCAGAAGCCTCGACATGGGCACCCTCGCCAAATGCGAAGTGCAGCGGAATGGGAGTGGCCGATTCCGAGATCGTCACTGGAACGCCGTGGTTCTTGATCAGAAGGCCAAGCTGCTCTTTCAGATAGTGCCGGAAAAGCTGCGGGCGGGTAATGGTCGTAGTGTAGACGCCGGGGGCGGTGACATGACCATAGGACAGGCGTGAATCCACATGGCCGAAACTTGACGTTTCGATGGACGCCTGGGGATAGCATGCGCGATAGCGACCCTCGATGGGGGCTCCCTGCGCCAGATCCGTGAAGGACTTGATGAGAAAATTCGTGTTGCGCTCATAAAGCGCTGTCAACGCCTCGACAGCCTCCTTCGGGTCCGTGAACGTCTGTGGCGCATACGGCTCTGGTGTGATGAAGGAGAGGGGCGGAATCGTGTGCTTTGCTATCGTCATGGCTCATTATAGGGAGCCAATTTTCACAGGCAAGCGACAGAAATACGAAGAAACTGAAAAGAAACGGAAAACCTGACGGGGCCTGTCGGCCAGACGAAATATTTAGCCGAGAGCACCGCGCTGCAGGCTCATCAGCAGCACGAAGCCTGCCCCCTTGGAGGCGGGGCGCGGGTCAGACTTGTACACTGCAAGACCGGCCACCGGTCCAAGGAAGATCGAAGCGACGAGCGCGAGCCTGATGGCGGAAAAGAGCGTGCTGGAAAAGCTGTTGGTCATTGTCTTCGCCTTTACAATACGACGGGGCAGCTTGAAGCAGGAACGGGGCTCTGCTGGCAGGCAAGTGCTGCACCGGCATTCACCCGTTGGAAACTGCGGTTCGGATTGACGACGAGCGAGGCAAAGGACATGGCAAAAATTGCCATGAGCAGCACGATGATTGTAAGGCGGCGTATCAGCTTGGCCATGTCCATTCCCCTTATTGGAGTTGATAGACAGAGTTTTGCCATAGTTGGACTGAACCGATGCTGAGAACTCGGTTCATATGGCATTCAGGGAGGTTAATAGGGCCTTTCCCCATTCTGGGCCGTTAAAAGATGCAGGGATCGTCTCCCCTGCGACCCCATTATGTCAGTGAGGTCTCTGTACGAGCGGTTACTTCGCTGATGAAATCAGAAATCGCCTCGGGGTCTGTGGCATCGACGACCCGCAAGCCATGTTCCCGCGCGGCGGCAAACATTTCGGTATTTTCCCTGAGGGATCGCTCGATGAAAGCGTCGATCAATTGCCGTCGATCGGCGTTACCATCATCATAAGCGGATTCGCGGCGCATTCTCTCCAACAGCAACTCGTTCTCGGCATGGAGAAAAACTCCGGCAACGCTGCGATCGATCAGTGGCGATATATATTCAGGTCGCAAGGCTGCACCCTCGAAAACCGTGAGTTCGCCCGTGCCAGCCCGCTTGTCGAGCAGGATTTGGATGAGCGGCCAGATATTCTGATGATGGACCCGAAGGAACCAGTGGATCGTTTCGGGTGAAAGGCTCTTATAATATTCCTCGACAGGCCCGGGGACGGCTGGCCACGGTCGGCCCGGATGGCGGGCAAGGCTATCGGTGGAAATGGTCTCGCAGCGCAGCTTTGCGCTCAACTGCTTCGCTAATGTTGTTTTGCCGACATGCGAGGTACCCGAAATCAGAATTGTCGAAAGGGTCACGCGCATGTTTCTGCCTCAGTCTTGGTCGGCGCGGCGCAACGATACATAACGGGATAAAAGGGGTCTACCCTCTCGCCATGCGTTGCGCCCACCGTCTGTTTTTAGAGGCGTGTCCAGGTCTGTGACTTGCACAGCACTTTCAGCACACAGCCCTTCATGCTGAGCGAATTGCCTGAAACGGTGCCAGAGCCACTATAGGTCTTGTCATTGGCCGGATCGGTAATGTCGCCGGAATAGCTATTGCCGGTGCCGCTCATCTTGCCGATCTGTTTTCCAGCGTGCTTGCCGGTCTTCAGCGTCACGCAGAACGCCGAACCGCAAGGAGCAATGGCGGCGGTTTCGCCGCTGGCGGTTTTCCAGTTGCCTTCAATGGCCTCGCCGGCAAGGGCAGAACCGCCCAGCATGACAAGCGCTGCGGCCAAAATCGTCATTCTCTTCATATGGACCTCCCAATCCAGTGTGCTGAAGTCGGTCATACCTTGCGCTTCAGCACGCGCATCTCCTCATGCGAGTGCAGAGATTTATAATTAACGTGAACGTAAAAGGAAATATCTTTGCCGCGGATTTTCATGTTTTTCCGCCGACGAGAGACGGGAAGAGCGTTGGCTTCAAAAACGATGTTTGGCGCATGGTTTAAAAAGGGTTGAATTCCATTCGTAAAGCTTTCGTAAAAATGCGCAGAAAGTCCTTAATTTCCGGGCATCGGCATATTTAACAAAAACCCAACTTTACCAATCGTTTGGACTTTGTTTGCGGCCCATTAATCATGCCTTTTAAGCGCCCGTTGAAGGCCCGCTGTCATATTGGGGTCATCGAAAGCGCAGGGAAAACCTGCCAGCTGGAAGGACGAAAAAAGCCGCAGAAGACGGTGGGTCCGGAAGGAAAAACGCCCGCTCAGAGGCGAAGAAGACAGAACCAACGCAGGTTACGAAACAGGGATAAGAACAATGGCACGCTTTGAAATTCGCGACATCGAAATGGCGCTTGCCTCCGGCGAAAGCCGCGTCGAAACTCTTTGCAATCTCGGTCTGGTCTATGCGACCGGCCGGGGCGGCAAGGTGGATCTGGTTGCGGCTCACAAGTGGCTCAACATTGCCGCCATTCGCGGTTCGGAACGGGCGGCTTCATTGCGCGCCGATCTGGCCCGCAACATGAGCAAGGCGGAGCTGGCCGAAGCACTGCGTGCCGCACGCGAATGGATGACCGTTCACTGACAATACCGCACTAAAGCCGGCTGGTTATCTCAGGCCGACCCGCAACAGAACAGCGATTGCCTTCATTTTCCGGCCACGGTTCCTCCAGTCCCGTTACCCGGTATTACACATCGAGCCGCGACCAGCAGAAACAAGGCTGGCGCGGTTCTTTTATATTTGGGTTGAAGCTGGCGGAAAAAACGATTCCGCCCCAGCGCGTTACGCCGGCCCGTTGAATCGTTTTCCGATCATTCTCAACCGAGCGCCTTCAGCACTTTCGGCAATGCCTGTTCGAAAAGATCAAGCTTGTCGGCTGTCCCAGCGCTGACGCGGATGCAGCGGTTCAGCGGTTCGACGCCCGGCATACGAATGAAAACGCCGTGCTCCATGAGACCATCGACAATGCCACGCGCGTAAGCGCCGTCACGGTGGCAGTCGATCGTCACGAAATTGGTCGCGGAGGGGAGTGGCGACAACCCATTGTCGCGGGCGATCTGAGAGATTCGATCGCGCGCAGCAGAGATTTTACCGACCACTTCGTGCAGATATTCCTGATCCTTCAAGGCTGCCAATGCAGCGGCAACGGAGACGCGCGCCATGCCGAAGTGGTTGCGGATCTTGTCGAACGCCTGAACATTTCCCAGCGTGCCGATAGCATAACCAACACGCGCGCCGGCAAGGCCATAAGCCTTCGAGAAGGTACGCATGCGCAATACGTTAGGTTTGCCGATCAGGGCATCGATCGCAGGTACCGCGCTTGCCGGTGCGGTTTCGCAATAGGCTTCATCCAGAATGAGAAGGCAGGTTTCCGGCAATGCGCGGGCAAAAGCCACGACCTCGCCTGCTTCCCACCAGCTTCCCATCGGGTTGTCGGGATTGGCGAAGTAAACCAGCGGCGCGTTTTCCTTAATGACGAGATCGAGCAACCCATCGAGGTTTTCGTGGTCGTCAACATAGGGCGTTGTCACCAGCTTCCCGCCGAACCCGTTCACATGGTAGTTGAAAGTCGGATATCCGCCGAAAGACGTCACAACCGGCGTACCCGGTTCGACGATCAGGCGGGCAATTTCACCCAGAAGCCCGTCCACGCCGCCGCCGATCGCGACGTTATCGCGGGAAATGCCGTGGTGAATGGCGAGTGCTTCCTTGAGTTCATAGTTTTCCGGATCGCTATACATCCATGTGTCGACTGCTGCGTCCCGCATCGCCAGCAATACGGATGGAGCCGGGCCGAAACCGCTCTCGTTTGCACCAATGCGCGCTTTGACCTCAAGACCCCGATTGCGCTCGATGGCTTCCGGACCAACGAAAGGTACGGTGGAGGGAAGAGAAACGGCGAGAGGCGTAAGGCGCGAAAAAGCGGACATTGCAGAAATTTCCAGTACCTGTTGAGAAAATCGGCCACACAATAGGTCGAAAAACCGAGTGCGCAAGGCGCGCTTGGCGCTGCGAAGGCTGCTTTGGAACAGATTTCTTCGCGTGTGGAGACGCGCGCAAAATCATACCGGCATTGTCAGGCGCTGGTTTCGAAGCTCAGCCTGCGCACATGATGCAGGAATTCCGCATCGATCAGCATGTTGAATCCGACTGTGGCCATTTCTTCTTCACGACGGATCAGCGTGCAGCCGATCTCGTCGCGAATGCCAAGGATTTCGAGATAGAAATTGACCGGCATTTCCAGATGCGGGCTGACCTCGATTTCCGCGCCATAGAGAGAAATGGTGCGGACAAGGCAGCGCATTGTATTCTTGGCGCTCAGATGATGGCCGATAAAGGTGATCTTGCCGGGGCGGTCAATCTGGAATTTCTCATACATCTCGTCCGGAGCGACTCTTCGGTGTGGATCGATATTCATGGCCATCACAACCTCCCAGGCTGTTTTCTTCTTGTTTCCATTTTAGATCATCTTCCTTGCCGGGAACTGAACGAAATACATTCAATTGATTTGACCATCATCTGGTCGTCCCCACAGGACTGTGTCGAAGATGATGTTTCCATTCAGAAAACTGGGCGGAAGCAGTGGTGCAAACACATGGAAGGCTGTTGTGTTCCACTACGGTGCATGCCGCTTCTTCGCCGGTTGACGCGGCCCGTACTTGGCGTTACGCCTTTGTCATACTTATGTTGCGCATCGCTGGAAAAACTTTCCGTCGCGATCATTCCGGGAGAAACATGTGGCGGACAGGCTGGTAATTGTCGGGGCGGGGCAGGCGGCTTTCGCACTGGCGGCAAAACTGAGGGCTTTAAAAGACCAGCGCCCCATCACCATCATCGGCTCGGAGGATGTTTTTCCCTATCAGCGCCCGCCGCTTTCGAAAAAATACCTGATGGGCGAAATGACCTTCGACCGGCTGATGTTTCGGCCCGAGCAATGGTATGCGGAAAACGACGTCGAAATCCGCCTGTCCACCTGGGTCGAAGAAATCGACCGTGTGGGCAAGATCGTGCGCATGCAGGACGGAAGCACGCTTTCTTATGGCAAGCTCGTTCTGGCCACAGGTGCCACGCCGCGTCTTCTGCCCGCCAGCATTGGTGGCGACCTTGAGGGCGTTCTGGCGGTTCGTGACAAGCGCGACGCCGACAGGCTGATGCAGGAGATGAAACCGGGTCGCAGACTGCTTGTGATCGGTGGCGGGTACATCGGGCTCGAGGCTGCGGCTGTTGCCCGCAAACTTGGTCTCGATGTGACGTTGATCGAAATGGCGGAGAGAATCCTCCAGCGCGTCGCCGCAATGGAAACCGCCGATATCATGCGGGACATTCACGCGGCGCACGGTGTTTCGATTCGTGAAAAGACCGGCCTTGTTCGCCTTGTCGGCATGGATGGCAGGGTCGCTGCCGCCGAATTGTCGGATGGTTCGACCATTGATGTCGATTTCGTCATCGTCGGCATCGGGGTCACACCGAATGATCGGCTAGCCCGCGAATCGGGAATCGATGTTGGCAACGGTGTCGTGGTCGATGAATTCACCCGTACCTCCGACAAGGACATCCATGCAGTTGGTGATTGCGCCCTCCTGCCGTGGGAAGAGGGTCAGGTTCGGCTGGAATCGGTTCAGAACGCTGTCGACCAGGCAGAGGCTGCCGCGACCGTGTTGGCCGGCACCGAACGCCGCTATGAACCGAAGCCCTGGTTCTGGTCGGATCAATATGATGCCAAGCTGCAGATCGCTGGCTTTAATCTGGGTTTCGATGAAACGCTGCTGCGCCCCGGCGTTCGTGAGGGCAGCTATTCCGTCTGGTATTTCCGCCGTGGCCGATTCGTTGCCGTTGATGCGATTAACGACGCCAAAGCCTATGTCACCGGCAAGAAGCTGCTGGAAACCGGCGTAGAGCCGGATCGCGCCATCCTTGCTGATCCATCTGCCGACCTGAAATCATTACTGTCTTGAGGAATCACCATGCCTGCCCCTGAAAACCGTTTCAAAACCGCCATTCATGCCGGTAAGCCGCAGATCGGCCTCTGGCTCGATATGGCGGAGGCGATTACCGCTGAAATCGCCGGAACCTCGGGCTTCGACTGGCTGGTCATTGACGGCGAGCATGGGCCAAACGATCTGCGTAGCATTATCGACCAGTTGCGCGCACTGGCCACATCGCCGGCTGAGCCCGTGGTGCGTGTACCGGTCGGTGAAAGCTGGATGATCAAGCAATTGCTGGATGCGGGCGCGCGCACGCTGCTGGTGCCGATGGTTGATTCGGCCGAGCAGGCGAGCGCACTGGTCAGCGCCATGCATTATCCACCGCGCGGCATTCGCGGTATGGGCGCAGCTGTGGCGCGTGCTTCAGCCTTCAACACGATCACCGATTATGCCGATACGGCGTCTGACAATGTGTGTCTTCTGGTGCAGGCTGAGACGAGGGCGGCAATCGCCGATCTCGACAATATCCTTGCGGTTGATGGCGTGGACGGTGTTTTCATTGGTCCGGCGGATCTTGCCGCCGATATGGGATATCTCGGCCGTCTGGACGCTCTGGAAGTGCAGGAAGTCATCGAAGCGGCAATCACCAAGATTGTGTCCTCGGGCAAGGCAGCCGGTATTCTCACCTTTAATGAGACTTTTAACCGCCGTTATCTCGAACTTGGCGCGTCGTTTGTCGCTGTCGGCGCAGATGTGACGGAGTTTGCAGGCGCGCTGCGTTCGCTCTCTGCCCGCTACAAGGGTGAAACATCGCCGGCGCCATCCAGGTCGGGATACTGAGCTGACTTATAGTAGTCTGACCGAAGGAGGCATAACCCCGCGGTCTTATATGCTAATCGTCGTTACTGGCGTTGAGTTGTTCCGGCGGAATACCTTCTTCGCCGGAGGCGAGATAACCGTGATTAATCAGCGCAGCACGCAGAATGCGCTCGATAGCCTCATCATGGCCAATTCCGTGATCTCTCGCAAAGGCTGAGATTGCTTCTTCGATATCGACGCCAAATTTCATTTTGCCCCTCCGCCCGTCTCGATAGGTCTATACGCAAATAGGCAAGGGAAGTTCTCTCCCCTTGCCGTTTTATTCCAGGCTAGTGCTGATTAGCGCCAGCGGTAGAGGCTGCTGTTGGAAGACTGCTGTTGTGTGCTGGTGCCGACAACGTAACCAATCGCAAAACCAAGCGCGCCGACAATTGTCAGCAATGACGTCGCTGTCGCGGGATTTTCTTTCACCGCTTCCACGACCTGATGGCCTTGGGTACGTACGTTCTGGGCCGCCTTGCGAACCCGGCCACGTGCTTCGCCGAGCAATTCGGATGCGTCGTCGCCTGCGTCTTCCACGCGAGCTGAAACAGCCTTTGAAAGCGACGCGATCTGCGTACGAAGCTCCGCGATCTGATTCTCGATCGTTTCTTCAACAACATTCAGTCTGGTTTGAGCCATGTGAGCACCTCTTTTGTTACCGGTCAGAAAACGTCGACGCCGGCGAAAGGTTCCCTCCTAGCCAAACAAGTTGTACCGCAAAGGCCGTAATACCGCACCTTTTGTGGGTTTCAGGCTTTATATATAGGCATCGGACAGACATGCTGCCTTGGCCCCAGCCACAGCTTTTTCATTCCTTCCGCGAAAAAGCCTTGCATTCATTTTTTATACGCAATAATCAGGCCGCACCGGAGAGGTGGCCGAGTGGTCGAAGGCGCTCCCCTGCTAAGGGAGTATACGTCAAAAGCGTATCGAGGGTTCGAATCCCTTCCTCTCCGCCATCTGGCTCATACGATCTTCACAGAAGCCATTCTCCAAATTTTAGAGTTTCTGATTTCGCTTTTTAGCATGGTTGATTTGCTCTGCGACTGAATGCTCGTTTGGGCACGCTCCAGAATTACCTTCGAAAATATCGCGTGATCGAACGGAATGGGAAGACATCCGCGTTGTTTCCTTTGCGCACGACTCTATCCGGCGTGTGAAGCGAAAAAGGATTTCGTCGAATCGAACTCTTGGATTCGGCATGCACGATTCAGAACGGCGCTCGTTTTCCACACCGTTGCCGAATCCTCAGTCGGCCATCTGTTGATCGAGTGCGGTGCATTTTTCCCATTTGCCGGCACGAGAACGCGCCGACGCTTATAAGTACCGATGCGTGAAAAGGTTATGTTAACTCCGCTAACTAACGGATTCTCAAGGAATTTATTAACTGAACGTAAATCTCTTCGTGTGGCCGCACAGTGCTGTGTGTTTTTTGAGCAACAAGGCGAAATGAACCAGCCTGTGAAAATGCCTTTCTCGTCGTTTGTCGATTGCAAGCGCCGGAACGTTTTGTATTTTCACGAACAGAAGCGAGGCGGTGGATCGTTTGGCTTCTAAAAAACACGGGAATGGGGCAGGGAATGCTGTCCTTCAGCGAAAGTACCCAGACCCTTTTTAAACTTTGACTGGAGGTCAACATGAACATCAAGAGCCTTCTGATCGGCTCCGCTGCGGCTCTCGCAGCAGTATCCGGCGCACAGGCCGCTGACGCTATCGTCGCTGCTGAGCCTGAGCCCATGGAATACGTTCGCGTTTGCGACGCATTCGGCACTGGCTTCTTCTACATCCCTGGCACCGAAACCTGCCTGAAGTTCGGCGGTTACGTTCGTTTCCAGACCGACATCAACCGTGGCACTCCTTCCAACGGTCGTACGTCTGACTGGAACTCGTTCACGCGCGCTCAGTTCGAAATTGACACCCGTACGGACACCGAGCTCGGCGCTCTGCGTGGCTTCATCGGCCTGCGCGGCAACGCTGACGCTGGTTCGGGTTCTTCTTCTTCCGTATTCGTTGACCAGGCGTTCATCGAACTCGGCGGCCTGAAGGTTGGTAAGTTCTACAGCTGGTGGGACGATGGTCTCTCTGGTGAGGCTGACGAACTGTCCTCGAACGCTCTGTTCAACTCCGTTCGCTACACCTACGATGCAGGCTCCTTCTGGGCTGGCGTTTCGGTTGACGAACTCCAGGACATCAACGTTGCTGGCTTCAACGAAGCTAACAACAACGTTGGCGTTGCACTCGGCGTCGGCGCCAAGCTCGGCGCAGCTTCCTTCCAGCTTATCGGTGGCTACGACACCGACCGCGAAAACGGCTCGGTTCGCCTGATCGCAACGGCTGACGTTGGTCCGGGTACGCTCGGTCTTGCTGGTGTTTGGGCTTCCGGCGCAAACGCTTACTACAGCGTCTCCGAGTGGGCAGTTGCTGCTGAGTACGCTATCAAGGCTACCGACAAGCTGACGATCACCCCCGGCGCTCAGTACTACGGTTCGTACGGCCTCGTTTCCTGGGACGACTTCTCGGACAACGACGCTTGGACCGCTGGCGTAACGATCGACTACAAGATCACGCAGGGCCTGTCCACGAAGCTCGCAGTTAACTACTTCGACCAGGACAACGGCGACGATCAGGTCAAGGGCTTCGTTCGCCTTCAGCGTTCGTTCTAATCGGATCTGATATTAGTCAGTGACGGAAAACCCCGGCAGTTTTGCCGGGGTTTTTTGTTTTGAGTTGATGAAGTGGGCAAAGGGTTGCTTGATTGGATACGCTGAGCTTTCGATCGGTCGCAGAAGCCGTCTGATCCTGTCCGGCTGAGACGTTTCTGTTATTCTGATTCATTTGCCATAGAATGTCGGCAGGGGTGGACAAAACCACGTTTCCAACGAATCCCTGATCTCACCGCAGCGAAAATCCGGCAATCAGTGCTTCTAAGGAACCGCTTAGATAGCGGGGCGCGTCTAAGTTGCTGAAATATCTTGTTTATTAATGAATCATTAAGAGCTGAGTGGTTGATGGCTTGAGTTGTAGCTATTTCGCAACAGCGGAAAGCTAAGGACACCTTACTGTCTCGATTGTGTCACGATTACGATTGCGCGGCGCGTCGGTTTTGGCTCTAATCAGCACCATAGGCGGCATGCATTTGATTTGTGCATTCCCACTCGTCGCCTGAGAAATTAGTGTTTTGACTGGAGGTCAACCATGAACATCAAGAGCCTTCTGATCGGCTCCGCTGCAGCACTTGCAGCAGTATCCGGAGCACAGGCCGCTGACGCTATCGTCGCTGCTGAGCCTGAGCCAATGGAATACGTTCGCGTTTGCGACGCATTCGGTACCGGCTTCTTCTACATCCCTGGCACCGAAACCTGCCTGAAGTTTGGCGGTTACGTTCGTTTCCAGACCAATTTCGGTCGTGATGCTTCTGGCACGTCCGATTGGAACTCGTTCACACGCGCTCAGTTCGAAGTTGACACCCGCACTGACACTGAGCTCGGTGCTTTGCGCGGCTTCATCGGCTTCCGCGGCAACGCTGAAAGCGGTTCTTCCAGCGACAGTTCTGTATTTGTTGACCAGGCTTTCATCGAGCTCGGCGGCCTGAAGGCTGGTAAATTCTACAGCGAGTGGGATAATGACCTGAACGGTGAGACAGACATTCTGTCCACCAATGCCCTTTTCAACGCTGTACGTTACACCTACGATGCAGGCGCTTTCTCCGCCTACATCGCTGCTGAAGAACTCCAAGGTACTAGTTTCGTGGGCTCTTCTGAAACCGACAATAACGTTGGTATCAGCGCTTTCGTTGGTGGCACCGCTGGTCCTGTAACCTACTCGCTCGTGGGTTCTTACGACGTTGATTACGAAGATGGCGCGATCCGTGCGATGCTCTTCGCTGACGTTGGTCCTGGTACGTTCGGTCTCGCTGGTGTATGGGCTTCTGGCGTTAACGCTTACTACGCAGAAAGCGAGTGGGCTGTAGCGGTTGAATATGCTATCAAGGCAACCGACAAGCTGACCATCACTCCTGCATTCCAGTATCTTGGTAGTGTTGCTACGAAGACCGTCGATGGCGACATCGTTGATGCTGATTGGTCGAACAACGATGCTTGGACCGCTGGTCTGACAGTTGATTACAAGATCACCGACGGCTTGGCTGCTAAGGTCACCGCTAACTACTATGATGAAGACGGCCAGGACGACGAAGTCACCGGCTTCGTTCGCCTTCAGCGTTCGTTCTAATCTGATCTGACATCTGTCAGTGAAGGAAACCCCGGCAGCAATGCCGGGGTTTTTCTTTGGGCTAGTGTTGATGATTTCGTTCGGCATTCGGCCAATAAAAAAGCGCCGGACATGCCGACGCTTCAGGAAATCAATATTCTTTAAACGATCATAGTTATCCCGAACGACCGTGGCGCAGATCGTCGACAATGTCGGCCTGTTGGCCCAGGCGTGTCTTATAGACCTGATAGTTCTCCATTACCCGTTGCACGTAGTTGCGTGTCTCCGGGAAGGGGATGCGCTCGATCCAGTCTACGACGTCATCGATCTGTTTACCGCGCGGGTCGCCGTAGCGGGCGATCCATTCAGGCACCTTTTTCGGGCCCGCGTTATAGGCGATGAAGGTCAGGATATAGGAACCACCGAAGCTTTCGATCTGTTCGCCGAGATAATGCGCTCCAAGCGTGGCGTTGTAGCCGGCATCGCTTGTTAGTCTTGCCTGCGTGTAGGGTAGGCCGTGACGGCCAGCCACACCTTTTGCTGTGCCGGGCAGCAACTGCAGCAGGCCGCGCGCATTTGCGGGGGAAACTGCGGCCGGATTGAAGGCGCTTTCCTGTCTGGCAATGGCATATGCCAATGCCTTTCCTGAACCCGCAATGTTAGCACTGGCAGGAATGACACCAAGCGGGTAGGCGAGGGCAGCAGCATCGATGCCACGGCTGAAGGCCGTCTTGCCGATTTGCAACGACACTTGATGATTGCCGTTGCCTTCCGCCCGTGCGGCAAGAATGGCAAGTTCGCCGGGGCTGTCGAGTTGATCGGCGAGTGCGCGATAAAGGCTGTCGGCCCGCCAGCCATATCCGGCAGCTTCCAGCCTGTCTATGGCGCGGACCGCTTCACGTCCGGCAAAACGCTGTCGGTCTGCACCACTTGGTGATGGGTAGGTGACATTGAGTGTTTTGACACCGATCCGCGCCGCAGCAAGCTGGCCATAGAAGGTGCCGGGATGAGCGGCGGCCTTGTTGAAAAAGTCACGTGCGTCGCCCGGCCCACCGCGTTCTGCAGCGCGACCGAGCCAATAATAGGCCCTTGATGCCGAGAGGGGCCGGTTTGATGCCTGCAGTAGCGCGGAGAAATGTCGCGCGGCGGCAGCAGGCTGGTTCAGCGCTCGTAACGCATACCAGCCGGCATGGAATTCCGCGTCGGCAATATCCACGGCGGACGTCGCGGAATGATTGGCGACGATACGGTAAGCGCGCGGAAATTCGCCGAGATCGGCAAGACCGCGTGCAATGATGCGCCGCTCGTTCCACCATTCGCCCGGATTGACAAGTTTTGCCCGATCTTTCGGCGCCTGTTCGAGAAGCACTGCCGCTTCCGTATATTTCTGCTGGTTACGGAAGTTCTCAACGCGCGCAAACAGATAGGCTGCATCGCTACGCCACGACGCGTCGACGGATTCAAGCAGAGCGCTTGCATTGCCGGAACGCTGCAACACTGCGGCCCAGGCTTTATAAAGAGACTGTGCGTTGCCAAGATCGCCGAAGCGTTTCGCCTGGCTGATTCGGCTACGGTACATCAGGTAGTCCATGCGCGCTTTGTGGTCGGCGGGCGTGAAGTAACTGGAAAACTGGCCAAGCACCCGGTCTTCCATGTCCTTGTCCATACCTTCGCTGACCCAGAGCTGGCGAAGAAGACGTTGTGCTTCCGTTGTTTTACCAGAGGCGGCGAGAGCTTGGGCAAGTGCAACCGCACCTTCGGCCGTCTCCGGCCGGCTGCTGCCGAATGCGGAGATAACCTGTGCAGCGGGAGGATTCTCGCGGTAGAGGGCGCGTTCGGAATTGGCGCGCAAGGTGGCAACACCAGGCCAGCCGGACAGTTCGCGTTCGGCGGCAGCGATTTCTGCGGAAGGCACATCCCTCTGGCCAGAAACAGCGATTGCCCAGGAAAGGATGTGTCGGTCGAGGCTGCCGGAGGACATTGCGTTGCGAATGGAAAGTGCCCGCGAGGCGTCGCGGCTTGAAAGCGCGTCGAGGCCTGCCTTAAGGTCGGCGACGTCCTGCGGACGGTTAAGTCGAGGTATCGCACCGGTAATTTCCGGTGTGGCGGGAACGAAGGCGGGGATCGTGGGTGCGTCCGGTTTCACGTAAGGAAGCGGTGCGACCGCGCCTTCCGGCAACGGTCCAGCCTGTACGCCCCAGACGGTCGCCGCAAGGCTCGCCGTCAACAATCCCAGAACTGTCTTTTTCATGGTGCTTTTCATGATGTGACGGAGTGAGTGGACCGGTGTGCGTTTATTGCTTCATTAACGGAAATTGACCTTAACGAACCCTTACTTTTGATGGGGCGGTTGCATCAACTTTTATTCATTGCCTCGTTATTGCCGCTTGCCTTGTCCGCGCTCTCCCGCTTTATGTGCTTGCAGTCCGCAAGGCGGCATTTCGTCGGTGTTTTCGGACGAAATCGCCTTCCTTTGCGCTTGTCGGCTTCAAGGGCTGGCACTAATGTGTGCGGGTTTTAACCATCGAATGCGGCCGAAGCATGAACCGCTCGGCGCCAGGAGTTTTGCATGTTCAAGGGATCCATTCCCGCCCTCATTACCCCGTTTACGGACGATGGCGCCGTGGACGAACAGGCATTTGCCGCCCATGTGGAGTGGCAGATCGCTGAAGGCAGCAACGGTCTTGTGCCTGTGGGCACGACGGGGGAATCTCCGACCCTGTCCCACGACGAGCACAAACGTGTTGTCGAGCTGTGCATCGAGGTAGCGGCGAAACGGGTACCGGTCATCGCAGGCGCCGGATCGAACAACACGAATGAAGCGATCGAGCTTGCCCAGCACGCCGAAGAGGCTGGCGCGGATGCGCTTCTGGTCGTCACGCCGTATTATAACAAACCGACCCAGAAGGGCCTTTTCGCGCATTTCTCGGCTGTTGCCGACGCGGTGAAACTGCCGATCATCATCTATAATATCCCGCCACGTTCGGTGGTCGACATGTCTCCTGAAACGATGGGTGCGCTTGTCAAGGCGCACAAGAACATCGTTGGCGTCAAGGATGCGACTGGCAAGCTCGATCGTGTTTCCGAGCAGCGTATTTCCTGTGGCAAGGGGTTCGTCCAGCTGTCCGGTGAAGATGGCACGGCACTTGGCTTTAACGCCCATGGCGGCGTTGGCTGTATTTCTGTTACGGCAAACGTCGCCCCGCGTCTGTGTGCAGAATTCCAGACGGCAATGGCGGCTGGCGACTATGTGGCAGCTTTGGAATATCAGGATCGTCTGATGCCGTTGCACAAGGCCATTTTCATGGAACCCGGTGTTTGCGGTACAAAATATGCGCTGTCGCAGACCCGTGGCGGCAACCGCACTGTTCGCTCCCCACTGATGAGCTCGCTGGAGGCATCTACCGAAGCGGCTATAGATGCAGCGCTGAAGCATGCCGGCCTGACAAACTGAAGCCTGAAAATAGAGTAGAGGCGCGCAAGCGACTGCTTCTGATGTGGAGCTGTCGAGCGCGCCTTTTCTTTTCGCCGCGACGATACTAAATAGGATGCATGCACCCGCCCCGGTGGAACATCGCAGGCGCAATAAGAAGAACAAGGGATTGAAGGATCATGGCCCCCAAAGGAAGCCAGCGTGTGGTGAAGAAGATCGTTGCGGAAAACCGCAAGGCTCGCTTCAACTATGAAATCATCGACACTTACGAAGCCGGGCTCGTGCTGACGGGGACTGAGGTGAAATCGCTTCGCGAAGGCAAGGCGAATATCGCTGAATCCTACGCGTCGGATGAGGGCGATGAGATCTGGCTCATCAACTCGCATCTGCCGGAGTATCTGCAGGCCAACCGCTTCAATCACGAACCGCGCCGTCGTCGCAAGCTCCTTCTGAACAAGCGCGAAATCAATCGTTTGCGTGCTGGTATCAACCGCGAAGGTATGACGCTGGTGCCGCTGAAGATCTATTTCAACGATAGTGGACGCGCTAAGCTCGAACTGGCTTTGGCAAAGGGCAAGAAGCTGCACGACAAGCGCGAGACGGAAAAGGAGCGCGATTGGAACCGTCAGAAGTCGCGTCTTCTTAAGGGCGGCTAAACCGATCAGTCCCTCACGTTCACAAACAAAAAAGCGGCGCTCCATGCGCCGCTTTTTTTATTGAGTGCTCGTTTGGAAACCTGCGTCTCCTCACGCTGCTCGATAATAGGGCGCTGTATAACCGGTAGAAGACGATACGTTGAAGCGCGCGACGAGTGCAGCAAGATTGGCGCTGACATCACCCAGATTATGGGTCGCCGCATTGGTTTCTTCCACCATCGCCGCATTCTGCTGAGTCAGGTGGTCCATGCTGTTGATGGCCGCGCTGATTTCCTGGATGCCCATAGACTGCTCCTGCGCCGCCTTCGTCAGCGACGCGATGTGCTCATTGATACTGTCGACCTTGTTGCCGATCGTGTTCAGCGATTCTCCGGTCTTGTTGACCAGCGAAACGCCCTGCATCACGTCGGCAGAGGATTTGGCAATCAGTGTCTTGATTTCCTTGGCTGCTGTGGCCGAGCGCTGCGCCAGTTCGCGCACTTCCTGGGCAACAACGGCAAAACCCTTGCCGGCCTCGCCGGCTCGCGCCGCCTCGACGCCCGCATTCAGCGCCAAAAGGTTGGTCTGGAAAGAGATTTCATCGATCACGGCAATGATCTGGGTGATTTTCTGCGAAGAGGTTTCGATGGCGCTCATGGCGTTGACGGCCTCCATCACGACTTCGCGGGAACGTGCGGCCTCGACGGCCGAGCTCTCGACCATCACCTTTGCTTCTTCAGAGCGCTGTGCCGACAGCCTGGAAATGGTGGTGATTTCCTCGACGGCGGCGGCTGTTTCCTCAAGTGCCGCAGCCTGCTGCTCCGTGCGGCGGGCCATGTCGTCGGTTGCTGACGTCAGCTCCTGGGTGTTGCCGGAAATCTTGTTCGCTTCATTGACGATCTGCGAAAAGGCATCGGAGAGGTTGCCAAGCGCAGTGTTGAAGCTCGCCATCAGGCCTTCGAACTGAGGTGCGGTTTTTTCCGTAATGGTCGATGTCAGGTCGCCATTGGCAAGTTTGGCCAACGCGTTGTTCAGAAGCTCGAGAATATGATCTTGCTCCCGCTTCATCTGCACCTGTTCGGCTTCGACTTTCTGTCGTTCGGCGGCGAGTGCCTCGAGATAGACGGAGATGGAATAGTCCATGTCGAGAAGGGCGGCCTTGACGGTGACTGTCAGCGCGTCCTTGAGCTTTCTGGCCTTCTTTTCCGCAAAGATGCCCTTCAGTTCGGATTCGATGACGGATTTGATAATACCCTCCAGAACAAGGGCGTAACCGCCGATGTACCAGCGGGGTTCGAGGCCGAGTTTTGCGTGGGTGCGACCAATTGCCGTGACGGCCTGGGTATAGCTGTCATCGAAAGTGCCGCTGGCAATCCGCGACCAATGCTTCACCTGCATGCTTTTGGCGTGCTGGATATGCGCTTCGCTTGAGAAGAACTTCGCTGTTTCGGGGACAGCACGCGCTTTGGCGTAAAATGCATCAAGCGATGCATCGAGAGAGCCGGTAATGACGCCTTTCAAACCCGCCAGCGTCTGCCGCTGCTCACTGCCGAGCCCCAGAAAATCCAGTCTTTCGCCGAGTTGTTGATTGGTCTTTATTTGGCCGGTCATGTCGATAATCCTGATTTAGTGCCCGTCACCTGAGCGGCACCGTTAACCGGACTAAGACATCACTATCGTTAACCAAGATATAATTTCGAATATACTGAATTGACGTTTGTCATCTTTGGAACAAATTTTGCCAGATCGGCAAAGTAGAACACGGCGATCGCGCAAAGAAAAAACGCGCCCATCTTTTGATGGACGCGTTTTGTTTGTTTTGGCGTTTCGCCGAAATCACATCGTTTCCGGGCTTTCTGCGTGACGGGCAGGGCGCTCGTTCGGATCGCGGCCAATCTCTGCCTTCAGCGTCATCAGATCGATGAAGTGGTCAGCCTGTCTGCGCAAATCGTCGGCAATCATGGCAGGCTGCGTTGCCATCGTCGATACGACGGAAACCTTGCGGCCCTTGCGCTGAAGTGCATCGACGAGAGTGGTGAAGTCACCGTCGCCCGAGAAGAGAACGAGATGATCGACAGTCTCGGATTGCTCCATGGCGTCGACGGCAAGCTCGATGTCCATGTTGCCCTTGATCTTGCGGCGACCGAGCGCATCGGTGAATTCTTTCGCAGGCTTTGTCACGACTTTGTAGCCGTTATAGTCTAGCCAGTCGATCAACGGACGGATCGACGAATATTCCTGGTCCTCAATGAGGGCCGTATAATAATAAGCTCGCAACAGGTAACCGCGCTTTTGAAACGCTTTCAGAAGCTTGCGGTAGTCGATATCGAATCCCAGGCTTTTCGAAGCTGCATAAAGATTGGCTCCATCGATGAAGAGCGCAATTTTCTCCCGTGGATCGAACATTCCATCCCATTCCTTATTTGGAAGGCCATTACTCTGGCTTTTCTCATCCGGCCGCGAAGCGAAAAATGCGTTTTCTCAACTTTGACGCATGCCGTTGAATTTTAAGTAAGCTACCTTCCCGCGTATTCCAAGACAATTCTCATAGACAATTTTTTCATCAGGCGCCAAAATCGACAATTAAAGTGACATAAGACGCCAAATTCAGGAAAAACTTGAATTCCGTGGCCAATGGCTGTATCGGAACCGTTAATCCGCGACATAACGACCCGTAAAGGACAGGCAATGGCCCGCGTCACAGTAGAAGATTGCATTGATAAAGTAGACAACCGTTTTGAGTTGGTCCTTCTCGCCAGCCATCGTGCGCGCCAGATTTCCCAGGGCTCCGCTATCACGATTGACCGCGACAACGACAAGAACCCGGTTGTTGCACTGCGCGAAATCGCCGACGAAACACTGTCGCCAGACGATCTCAAGGAAGACCTCATCCATTCGCTGCAGAAGCATGTGGAAGTTGACGAGCCGGAGCCCGATCCGGTGACGCTGGCTGCCTCTGCCGTTGCTGATGGCGAAGACGAGGACCTGCCGGAAACCATCAACTTCGACCAGATGTCTGAAGAAGAACTGCTGGCCGGTATCGAAGGCCTTGTGCCGCCGGAAAAGAACGACGACTATTGATAGCAATTATGATGGGATTGGCAGGTGCCGGTTACGGTCTGTCAATCTTTCCCGTCATAATCTGATCCCTATTGATGCAGCATTGTGCGCTGACCTCGCGGTTGGCGCGCTTTCTTTTTGTGGAATATCGCATGATGCGGCAATACGAACTCGTTGAGCGGGTTCAAAAATATAAACCGGATGCGAATGAGGCCTTGCTGAACAAGGCCTATGTCTACGCCATGCAGAAACACGGCCAGCAAAAGCGGGCCAATGGCGACCCTTATATTTCGCATCCGCTTGAAGTTGCCGCTATCCTGACGGAAATGCATCTGGATGAATCGACCATCGCGGTCGCGCTGCTGCATGACACCATTGAAGATACCACCGCCACGCGTGCGGAGATCGATGAGCTTTTCGGTGAAGACATCGGCCGTCTCGTCGAGGGTTTGACGAAGCTCAAGAAGCTCGACCTCGTCACCCGCAAGGCGAAACAGGCTGAGAATCTGCGCAAGCTGCTTCTCGCCATTTCCGATGATGTCCGTGTCCTGCTGGTCAAACTTGCCGACCGCCTGCACAACATGCGCACCATGGAATACATGCCTGCCGACAAGCGCAGCCGTATTTCCGAGGAAACGATGGAAATCTATGCGCCGCTTGCCGGCCGCATGGGTATGCAGGATATGCGCGACGAGCTGGAGGATCTGTCCTTCCGCTATCTCAATCCCGAAGCTTATGAGACCGTCACCAACCGCCTGCAGGAACTGGAAACCCGCAACGAAGGGCTGATCAAGAAGATCGAGGACGAACTGCGCGAACTGCTCGTTGCGAACGGTCTGTCCGGTGCAGCCGTCAAGGGACGCCAGAAAAAGCCCTATTCAGTGTTCCGCAAGATGCAGTCGAAGTCGCTGTCCTTCGAGCAGCTTTCCGACGTCTACGGTTTCCGCATCCTCGTCGATGACATCACGGCCTGCTATCGTGCGCTCGGCATCGTGCATACCCGTTGGCGTGTCGTCCCGGGTCGCTTCAAGGATTATATCTCGACGCCGAAGCAGAACGACTATCGTTCGATCCATACCACCATTGTCGGTCCGTCGCGGCAGCGTATCGAACTGCAGATCCGCACAAAGCGCATGCACGAGATTGCCGAATTCGGTATCGCTGCACACGCGCTTTACAAGGATGGCGAGAACGGGGAGGGGGATCTTCTCTCGCCGGAATCCAACGCCTATTCCTGGCTGCGCCACACCATCGAATCGCTGGCCGAAGGCGACAGCCCGGAAGAGTTTCTGGAGCATACCAAGCTCGAACTTTTCCAGGACCAGGTGTTCTGCTTCACGCCCAAAGGCAAGCTCATCGCTTTGCCACGTGGCGCGACCCCGATCGACTTCGCTTACGCGGTGCACACCAACATCGGTGACACGACGGTCGGAGCCAAGATCAACGGCCGGATCATGCCGCTCGTGACGCGCCTGAACAATGGCGACGAAGTCGAAATCATCCGCTCCGGCGTGCAGGTGCCACCAGCCGCGTGGGAAGAGGTCGTCGTCACGGGTAAGGCCCGTTCCGCAATCCGCCGCGCGACACGCATGGCAATCCGCAAGCAGTATTCGGGTCTGGGTTACCGTATTCTGGAGCGTACGTTCGAGCGCGCCGGCAAGCCTTTCTCGCGTGAGGCATTGAAGCCGGTTCTTCATCGTCTGGCGCAGAAGGATGTTGAAGACGCGATTGCTGCCGTCGGTCGTGGCGAGGTGTCGTCTCTCGATGTGCTGCGCGCGGTTTACCCCGATTATCAGGACGAGCGCGTGACCGTGAAAATGACGGGCGACGACGGCTGGTTCAATATGCGCAGCGCCTCCGGCATGGTCTTCAAGATTCCCGGCAAATCCCGCTCGGTTCTCGAGGATGACGGTGCAGCGGAGATGCTCGATGGTCCCGATCCATTGCCGATTCGTGGTCTGTCGGGCAATGTCGATGTGCATTTCGGGCCTGCCGGCGCGGTTCCCGGCGATCGCATTGTCGGCATCATGGAAAAGGGCAAGGGGATCACCATCTATCCGATTCAGGCGCCAGCGCTTCAGCGCTTCGATGATGAACCGGAACGGTGGATCGACGTGCGCTGGGACCTGGATGAGGCAAACAAGTCGCGGTTCATGGCCCGTATTCTGATCAATGCGTTGAATGAGCCGGGTACGCTGGCGTCGGTGGCGCAGTCGATTGCAACGATCGACGTCAACATCCGAACACTGAACATGATCCGCATCGGTACGGACTTCTCCGAACTGGCGCTCGACATCGAAGTGTGGGATTTGCGTCAGTTGAACCAGCTTCTGTCGCAGCTCAAGGACCTTGATTGCGTTTCAACGGTCAAACGTGCCTTCGATTGAGGCATTCACAGACGAAAGATTGAGCAGAAAGGCGGTTGCTATGCGTACAGCGCATGGCAGCGGCCTTTTCGTGTGTCTGGTCCGAAACGCGGTTTGAAACTATCTTCCTTTCAGAAATTAAAGACACGACAAGCGGCGTGCCGGTGGAGTTCCACTGATGAGAAACGCCATGTCACAAACCGAAAGGACCTAAAATCATGTTTACTCCGCTTCGCAAGTTCGCCCGTGCCGTTCGTGGCAAGACCACCCAGGAACGCGAATTCGAATATCTCAGCGGTTCGGTATCGAACGTTGACCTCGAATTCCGTCAGCGCGAAATCGATCGCGGCCTGTTCCGTAAGTAATGCATTTCATGCATGGCAGATCTTCGCCATGCAGATAGTATGAGGGCGCGCGGCTTTTCGCGCGTCTCTGAGCCTCTTGGCTGTGCCGCGGCGATGAAATAGACTTGGCTCATGTTGTTTCGCCGCCGTGATCCCGTTGGTTTTTCCGATAAAGTCCGCGACCTTGTTTGGCCGCGCTCGGGTTTCAGCCGTTCTCTTCGTTATATGAAGCTGCGCCTGTTGCGGTTATCGGCGTCGCCCTATTCCGTCGCTTCGGGTGTGGCGATTGGGGCCGGTGTCGCATGGACGCCCTTTCTTGGGGTCCATATTATCATCGCCATGGCGCTCGGCTTCATTTTGCGTGCCAATCTGGTTGCTGCGGCACTCGGTACGACCCTTGCCAACCCGCTGACATTTCCCTTCATTTGGGCGTCGACCTGGGAGCTGGGCCACGTTCTCCTCGGACGGGAGCGGGCTGAAAGCGCATCCCATGTCGATTTTGCCGCGCTGTTCAGCCATCTCGAATTCCGCCAAATATGGAAGCCGGTATTGGAGCCGATGATCGTTGGTGCCGTGTTGCCGGCACTCATCACCGCCGTGGTTGCCTACGTCACTGTTTTCAGCCTCATTCGCGGTTTCCGTCGCCGGAAAATCGAAAATCTGGCGCAGCGTGCTGCCAACCGCAACGCATCTCTGGAGTTATTGAAATGATCATCGGTATGGGCAGCGATCTTATCGACATCCGCCGCGTTGAAAATTCGCTGAACCGGTTTGGTGAGCGCTTCACTCACCGTTGCTTCACCGACATCGAGCGCGCCAAATCCGATGGACGAAAAAACCGTGCCGCGTCGTATGCCAAACGCTTCGCCGCCAAGGAGGCCTGTTCGAAGGCGCTTGGAACAGGGCTTGCCAATGGCGTTTTCTGGAAAGATATGGGTGTCGTCAATCTGCCGGGTGGAAAGCCGACAATGGCGCTCACCAATGGTGCGGCAAAAAGGCTTGAGACGATGCTGCCGGCTGGTCACAAGGCCAACATTCACCTTACAATCACGGACGACTACCCTTACGCTCAGGCATTTGTGATTATCGAAGCCCTTCCTGTTAGCGGTTAAGCCATATTGCCGTTCTATTTGCGGCCGTATGACGGAAGCGCTTCCCTTCGGGCTGGAAAGGCTCTAGAGAAGTCCCTCGAAATGCGAAAGTGTTTTCAGGTGGAATGGAAACCGGCTTCCCGGCTGGAACCGCAACAGAAAGGTTCCTGCTGACGGGGAAATCCGGGCAACAATAAGACAGGTCTTTAAGTGTCCGAAAAAACTGAGAAGAAGCAGAACGCTCTCTGGGAAAACGTCAAGGTCATCGTCCAGGCGTTGTTGCTCGCCATGGTCATTCGCACCGTTCTCTTTCAGCCCTTCACGATCCCGTCCGGCTCCATGATGCCGACGCTTCTAGTGGGCGATTACCTGTTCGTGAACAAGTTCTCCTACGGCTATTCGAAATACTCGTTGCCGTTCTCGCCGGACCTGTTCTCCGGTCGTATCCTGCAGTTCTCCGAACCGAAGCGCGGTGATGTCGTGGTGTTCCGCCTGCCGCCGAACCCGGAAGTCGATTACATCAAGCGCCTTGTTGGCCTGCCGGGTGATCGCATCCAGGTGACCAACGGCGTGCTGTTCATCAACGGGCAGCCTGTCCCGAAGCAGCCGGATGGCGTGTTTACGTCGGACTATCGCGCTGATCCGGGCGCAAACGTTCCGGTATTCCGTGAGACACTCGACAATGGCGTAACTTACGACACACTGGACCAGTCGCCGGATAGCCGTGGGGATAACACCCGCGAATTCGTGGTGCCTGAAGGTCATTACTTCATGATGGGCGACAATCGCGACAATTCGCTCGATAGCCGCTTCGATGTTGGTTTCGTGCCGGCAGAAAATCTGATCGGCCGCGCCAGCGTCATCTTCTTCTCGCTGGGCAATGACACACCGTTCAGCCGCATTTGGGAATGGCCAGCCAACATGCGTTGGGATCGCCTCTTCAAGGTTGTGGAATGAGTAAGAGCAAGCCGCTTTCAGTCGAGGAAATCTCCCGGCTGGAGACGTTGATCGGATATCAGTTCAAGGAAAAGGCCCGGCTCGACCGGGCCTTGACCCACGCCAGTGCGCGCTCCGGCACGACCGAAAATTATGAGCGGCTGGAGTTCCTCGGAGACCGCGTTCTCGGTCTCAGCGTTGCCGAACTTCTGTTCTCCACCTTTCGCTCTGCAACGGAAGGTGAGCTGTCCGTCCGTTTGAACCAGCTCGTCAGCGCTGAGTCCTGTGCCTCCATTGCCGATGAAATGGGTCTCCACCTGTTTATCCGCACTGGCGCGGACGTGAAGCGACTGACCGGCAAGGCGATGCTGAACGTGCGCGCTGACGTGGTGGAAAGCCTGATTGCGGCGATCTATCTCGATGGCGGGCTGGAAGCTGCTCGTGGGTTTATTCTGAAATTCTGGCAGGGCCGCGCAACCCGCGTTGATGCAGGACGTCGCGATGCGAAGACCGAGTTGCAGGAATGGGCCCATGCAAGATTTTCCGTTACACCTCTTTATCGGATTGACGACCGCTCCGGTCCGGATCACGATCCACGTTTCACGGTGACCGTGGAAATACCGGGCGTAAAGCCGGAAACGGGTGTAGAACGTTCCAAGCGCGCAGCAGAACAAGTGGCTGCGACCAGGCTTCTGGAACGCGAAGGTGTCTGGCAGAAGGCCGACACAAAAAACTGAGCGCACAGAAGAGCCTTGAGGGCGACTGTGCTGAATACCTCTGAACCTGAATGGACATCATGACTGATCTCGAGAACCCTGCCGTATCCGGCGATGACAATAACCTTCCGACCCGTTCCGGCTTCGTGGCGTTGATCGGCCCGACCAATGCGGGAAAGTCGACGCTGGTCAACCGGCTGGTTGGCGCCAAGGTTTCTATCGTCAGCCACAAGGTTCAGACGACGCGCGCCGTGATGCGCGGCATCGCCATTCACGACAACGCCCAGATCGTGTTCATGGATACGCCCGGCATCTTCAAGCCGCGTCGTCGGCTCGATCGCGCCATGGTCACATCCGCCTGGGGCGGTGCCAAGGATGCTGATGTCATCCTGCTTTTGATCGATAGCGAACGTGGTCTGAAGGGCGACGCCGAAACCATTCTGGAAGGCCTGAAGGACGTTCCGCAGAAGAAAATCCTGTGCCTGAACAAGATCGATCAGGTGAAGCGTGAGGATCTTCTGAAGCTCGCCGCTGCGGCGAACGAAATCGTTGCCTTTGATCGCACCTTCATGATCTCCGCCACCAACGGTTCCGGTTGCGAGGATCTGATGAACTACCTGGCCGCCGCTCTGCCCGAGGGTCCTTGGTATTATCCGGAAGACCAGATTTCCGATCTGCCGATGCGCCAGCTTGCGGCCGAAATTACCCGCGAAAAGCTGTTTTTGCGCCTGCATCAGGAGCTGCCCTACGCTTCCCACGTCGAGACTGAAAAGTGGGAAGAGCGCAAGGATGGTTCGGTCCGGATCGAGCAGGTGATCTACGTCGAGCGTGAAAGCCAGAAGAAGATCGCTCTTGGCAAGGGTGGCGAGGCGATCAAGTCGATCTCGTCCGCGTCTCGCAAGGAGCTTTCCGAAATCCTCGAGCAGCCGGTCCACCTCTTCCTGTTCGTCAAGGTGCGTGAAAACTGGGGTGATGATCCCGAGCGCTTCCGCGAGATGGGGCTGGAGTTCCCGCGCAACTGATATCTCCGCTGATCTCTCGGGAACCGGAACACCTCCGGCTGGGTTGTTACTGACATAAGTTTCAACCTTTCCCGATAGCGGATATTCATGTCGCCCAAAAAACCGAACGGCATTTCCACAACCCCCTGTCAGCACTGTCCCTTGCGGGATATCCCGCATTTCAGGGACTTCTCTTCCGCCGAACTGGATTTCGTTTCCCGCTTCAAGACGGGCGAGCTTGCGGTTGAGAGTTCATCGGTCATTCTCATGGAAGGATCGCACAGTGCACACCTCTATACGGTGCTGCACGGCTGGGCCTTCCGTTACAAGACACTGGAAGACGGCAGGCGTCAGATCCTGAATTACGTACTGCCCGGCGATCTCGTCGGGTTGCAGGGAACGGTAATGGGCGAGATGCAGCATTCCGTGGAAGCGCTATCTCCGGTTACGCTCTGTGTGTTCGAGCGCTCGCGTCTCAACAGCCTTTTTACTGATCATCCAAGCCTTGCCTATGATCTGACCTGGATAGCGGCAAGTGAGGAGCGGATGCTGGACAGCCACCTGCTGAGCGTCGGCCGCCGTACCGCGCTGGAGCGGGCGGCCTACCTGATTGCGTTTCTGTATCGCAAGGCAAAAGCGGTCAATCTCATGAACGGCGACACGCCGATCCCCGTGACGCAGCAGCATGTCGCTGATACGCTTGGCCTTTCCATCGTTCACACCAACAAGACGCTTCGCAAGCTTGCAGATCGTGGCCTGATCCGCTGGACGGACAAGGGCTGTCTGGTCCTGGATGATGCAGGACTTGCCGAAGAGGCTGGATGGGACGACGACGGAAAAAGCCTCCGGCCATTCATCTGATTGTTTTACGACATGTCTTTTTTAAATGACGTGGCTGTCTCAATTTGCGAAATCTGCGGTGATCTCGCATCGCGTAAATGCGCGGTGACAGTCATAAAGCGTCCGCCTGGCGGGCTTTATCATTTGGAAAGAAAAAGACATGGTGCCGCAGCGGGTTGTCATCGTTGAGGATGAATATCTGGTGGCGCTCGATATCGAAGCCGTTCTCCAGTCCCTCGGAATAGAAACGATCGTGATCGCGACCACCTTGGCGCAGGCGCAGAACGCCGTGCAGACCGAGCGTCCCGACTGCGTGCTTCTTGATGTCAGTCTTTCCGATGGCAAAAGTTACGACTTTGCCCGCAGTCTTCGAAGCGATGGCGTGCCGTTCGGTTTTGTCAGTGGCTACAGCGACACGAGCGGATTTCCCGAGGATCTCACGCACGCGCCACTGCTCGGCAAGCCGTTTGGCGAAAACGACATCGCCATTTTCATCGAAAAGATCACCGCACCGGCGTCGTGAACCGTAACGTTTTCTCGCCATATCGGTTATGATCGGCTGAATCGAAATTCGGACGACTTCTCTATGCAGTGGCAGGACGAGGCAATCATTCTGGGCGTAAAGCGCCACGGCGAGACAAGTGTGATCGCCGAGGTGATGACGCGTTCGCGTGGCCGCTACCTTGGAATGGTTCGTTCCGGCCGGTCGCGCAGCATGCAGCCGGTGCTGCAGGCGGGCAACAGAGTGGATGTCGTCTGGCGTGCACGCCTGCATGACCATCTCGGTGAATACCGCATCGAACCGCTGCAACTGCGTGCGGCGCAACTGATGGAAACCGCAACAGCGGTCTATGGCGTTCAGGCCATGGGCGCCCTGTTGCGGCTTTTGCCCGAGCGAGACCCGCACCCGCATCTCTATCAGGCTCTGGATATCATTCTCGACAATCTTCATGATCCGGCCGATGCCGGTGAGCTGTTCGTGCGGTTCGAACTGGCTGTATTGAACGACCTCGGTTTTGGGCTCGATCTTGCCGAATGCGCTGCGACCGGTTTGCGGACCGATCTCGTCTATGTTTCGCCGAAAACGGGCAGGGCGGTGTGCCGTGCAGCCGGCGCTCCCTATGCCGACCGCATGTTGGCGCTTCCTGCATTTCTGAGTGAAGAGCAGTCAGAGGCCGCCGATTGTGAAAGTCTTGCCGCTGCGTTTCGGCTGACCGCGCATTTTCTCAACCGGCATGTTTATGATCCGCGGGGCCTCAATGAAAACGCCGCCCGCGACGGTTTCGTGCAGGCGGCGCTAAAAGCGCTGCAGCGTAAGACCGCGCCGCCGACACTCGACAAGGCGGGATAAGCCAAGCGGGCGACGACGAGGGGTCAGGCAATCGCGGGCCGCGGTGCCGGCCGTTCCTGGATGGGCCAGTGGACGATGGCGGCAAAGATGCCCATGCCGACGCCAAGCCACCAGACGAGATCGTAGGAACCGAGCTTGTCGTAAAGGAAGCCTCCGAGCCAGACGCCGAGGAACGAGCCGATCTGGTGCGACAGGAACACTACGCCGCCGAGCATGCCCAGATGCCGCGTGCCGAACATGATCGCCACGAGCGCATTGGTTGGCGGCACGGTGGAGAGCCATAGAATGCCCATCACGGCGGCAAAGATCACGACGGTAAGCGGCGTCTGCGGCAGAAGCAGGAACGCGGTCACGGCGACCGAACGGGCAATATAGATATAGGCCAGCAGGTAAGGCTTGGAATAGCGCTGCGCGATAACGCCTGCCGCCAACGAACCGATGATGTTGAAAAAGCCGATCAGCGCCATGGCGATCACGGCATAACGTGCCTCGATACCGATATCGCCGAGATAGGCAGGGAAATGCGCGGTGATGAAGGCGACCTGAAAACCGCACACGAAAAAGCCGGTTGTCAGCAATAGATAGCTTTTGTGACCCAGGGCTTCTCTCAGCGCCTCGCCAGCCGTCTGCTGGAACTGTGACTGGGATTGCGTGCCGGAAGACGAGTTGCCACGCATCGGCCAGGCGAGCAGCGGCACGAGCAGCATCATCGCAGCAAGCCAGACCAGGCTGTCCGACCATCCATAGGTCGAAATCAATCCCTGACTGATGGGGGCAAACAGGAACATGCCTGCCGAGCCGGCAGCGGTGCCGATACCGAAGGCGAAGGACCGCTGCTGCGGTGTGACATGTCGGGCGAATGCCGAAAGGATGACGCTGAAGGAACCCGCCGCGATGCCGAGACCCACCAGCACACCACCACCGAAATGCAGCCAGAACGGTGAGGTGCCAAACGACATGCAGACAAGGCCGGCGGCATAGAGAACACCTGACATCACCAGCACCCTGCCGGTGCCATATTTATCGGCCAGTGCGCCGAAAAACGGCTGCCCGAGGCCCCAGAACAGGTTCTGAAGCGCCATGGCGAGACCGAAGGTCGAGCGGTCCCAACCTGTGTCAGCCAACATCGGCAACTGGAAAAAGCCCATGGCGGAGCGCGGGCCGAAGGTCATCACGGCGATCAGCGATCCCGCGATGATGATAAGCCAGGGCATGCTCTGGCGCGCAGCTTGTGACATAGGGACCCCTCCCAAGGCAGCGCTGCGCAGGTGATTGCATGCGCAAGAAAAGCTGCGGATTTCAGCAGTATTGGAAGAATTATTATCGTCTGTCGGGTTGTCTCACCAGACACTTTTCTTGACAGGCTGCATCAACGCCGTTGATGCGGGACCCAGCTTCGACGCTTGTGCAAGAGATGATCCGACAGTCCGCTGCGTGGGCTCAGCCGCGACGTTTGATGGCCCAGCCTTCAGTCCGATCCTCGACGATGGTTGCGACATCGCCAACGGCGATCCGGCCGATACCCCGGGGAGTGACGTTCCATCCAAACAGCACGCCGGGAACACGTCTATCCGCGGACATACGAATGCGCCCCATGGCCTTCATGGGCGAAGGGACGTCGCGTGAGCCGGTCTGCTGGTCCTGCGTGGTCATGATGCAGCGCGCGCAGGGTTTGACGAGATCGAGCCGGATGCCGCCAATCTCGATGGCAGACCAACGGTCTTCAGCCCAGGCTTCATCGGTTTCCAGCACGATATTAGGACGGAAGCGGTCCATGCCGACGCTGTCTTCACCATTCGCCTGCATATCGCGGTTGAGAGCGGCAAGCGATGCGGTCGTGGTCACGAGTATCTGGTAGCCGTCCGCGAAGGTGACGGGCGTTTCATTGCCGGTCCATTCGAGGCTTGCGATTCGTTCGGCCGACTCATCGAAGAAGACGAGCTTCACATCGCGGCCCAGCCATTCCGAAAGCGTGCCGTTGACCTCATCATCTGCGACTGCGGCATTGACGATGGATTTCCACACCGCCACGTCCATGCGCTGCCCCGATGCAGCAGCGAAAATCTCGCCCTTGCCATCACTGGAAAACCGCATGCCGCCATTTTCATGGAAGGCCAACAATGTTGCGATGGCTGGCAATTCCCGTTGGGTGATGAAATGACCGGAAGGATCGACCAGCATTGCGCGCCGATCGCCCGGCAGGCCTTCGGCGGAAATATCGCTGGCCTGAAGCGGAATGCCACGCCCGCTTTTGAGCGGATAGATGTTGAGTTCGGTAACGCGCATCGTGCTCTCCTCAGATTTCGTCGAGAAACAGGGCCAGCACCTGCTTCAGTCTGTCGTGACGTTCTCTCGCCATGTCCCGTCCCATCTGTGTCTTGAAGCCGTCGGCGAGCTTGAACAGTTTCGTTTCGAAATGATCGATGGCGAAGGCGCGGTCGTCGAGTGGCCTGTCTTTTGCCAGCGGGTCGACAGGATCGTAAAGCGCCGAACCCATACGCCCGGCGATGTAAAAGCATCGCGCCGCACCGACCATGCCGATCGCGTCCAGACGGTCCGCATCCTGAAGGATTTTCGCTTCCAGTGTCTGTGGTTCGATATTGGCCGAGAAGCTGTGAGCCGTAATGGCATGGGCGGCGGCGTCGATCTTTGTCTGTTGCCAGCCCAGAGATGCAAGAATCTCGCTCGCCTTTTCAGCGGCAAGCCGCGAGGCCTGAGAACGAAGCGGCGAGTTTTTCTCGACGGCCACGCAGTCATGCAGAAGTACGCTTGCGGCCAGCACATCCCCATCGCCGCCTTCACCGGAATGGATGCGCATGGCATTGCCGAAAACGCGGTGGATATGGGCAAGGTCGTGCGATCCGTCGCCCACATCAGCGGCATGGGGGATCAATGCTTCGGCAAGCGGTGCGTAGGGGGCAAAGGCGTTTGCGGCAATCATTCCTGCGGCTTCCGTGTCAGGATTTTCTGGTAGAAAAGCCCGATGCCGATCAGCACGACACCAAGCCCGATGAAGGAAAGCGCCCTCAATACACCTTCGAGATTGCTCATGTCGATCAGGAATGCCTTGGCAACGGAGATCAGCACGAAAGCGGCTGATGCGATACGCAGGCTGCGGGCGTTAAAGCGCGAGCCAAGAACAAGCAGCAGCACACCAATAAGCAACCACACCACCGAATAGCTGTAGGTTTCGCCCTGCATGAAACCTTTCCATGCGGCGATATTCTCGCCCTGCCAGAAACGCCGGACCGACAGTGTCGCCCAGGCAAAGCCGAGTGCAGCCCCGGCAACGGAAAGAATGCTGACATAGCCGGCGGGCCGGCGCCCCCGCGCATAATAGGCAAGGCCGCCATAGGCGAGCGCCGGCAGCAGATAGCCGATCAACAGCAGGTTAAGGAACGGAAGGCGCCCGGTATTTTCTCCCGTGATGTACGGGTTGAGGGTGACGAAATGCATCGACAACACGTTGAGGATGGCGATGATGCCGGCGACCATCGAACCGTAACGGAAGACAGGGCTCGGGCTCTTGAGATCGAGGGTCATCAGCACACCGGAGAAGCCGATGGTCAGCAGGGTGTAGATCGACTGCTCCCCGAGCGTCGGTATGCTGTCATCCAGCGTTCCACCATTCATGGCGTGGCGGATGAGGATCGCCACCGCCAGTAGGGCCATAAGGCTGGCAATGGCTTGCAGGAAATTCCTGGCCCGGAAACTCGGCCAGTCACGCAGTAGCCAGGCCGAGGCAACGGCCAGAAGGGCCGGAATGCCGTAACCGGGTAGAAGCGCATTGAACACTGGCGTGATGCCGAGGTTCTGTGGCCCGACGATGGTTGGCTCCCAGGCAATGCGTCCCAGAACGCCGACACTGGCGATAGCCATGATCCAGGGCAGGGCGTCCCAGTTGCGATAACGTGTTGCCCACACATAGGCAAAACCGAGGACCGACAGCAGTACCGTGGTCGCCAACCCTTGCGTCAGCGTGTGCAAGGACAGTGTAAAGGCGGCGAAAGAGCCGACGAGCAGGACATTGAGTGGTGTACGGTAGGCTGCGTCACCCTGCCTGTGCAGCCATTCCGCGCCGCCAATCATGATGGCACCAAGTGCGATGCCATAGGCAGCATGCAGGAAGTCACGGCCAAGATTGCCATATTCCACGAAGCTGGCCGTGCCGAGCCAGACCGGGAACAGCGCGGCGATACCCGCCCATAGAATAGCAAAGTCCGGATCTTTTTTGCCCTTGCGTTTCAGGAAGGAAAAACCGCAGAGGATGAGCACGGCGCCAAGCAAGAGCGCTGTCGCGATTTCTGCGGTGTATCCTGTCTGAGCCGAAGAAAGCGAGACCCCGGTGTTTTCGATCAGGCCGATGAAATCGATGCCGTGCCGGGCCATCAGTGAAGCGGCTGCCTGGGCGCCGAGTGCGGCAAAAATTGCCGGCCACGCACCGTAATGACGGGCGGCCCCCAACGCTGCCAGCGCTGCAAGAATGGCGGCAACGGGAATGGCGGGGTGAAGGTTGATTGCAGCACTGCTGAACAGGAACGCCATTGCCGGCAGGACGGCTGCCAGAGACACGACGAGATTGATTGCCAGCGAAGGTCGCGTCAGCAGTCGCAGGGCGCGCAACGCACGCCTTTCAGGCTGCGCTTCGTCAGTTGGTGCCGGCGGGCTATCGAGATGTTTGCCGGGCCAGAGCCAGATCGTTCCTGCAATCATCGCAAGCAGGGCAAGTGTTGGCGGGTTGGCGTCGACGGAATTGGAAGCGAGAATGTAGCCAAGCGCCCAGAGGCCGAGGCCAGCGCTGGCAAGTGCGGCCACCACGGTCCAGCTTTGTCTGCGGGCCGCGGCTGCGGTCGCCATCCACGACACGGTAAGGAAGATGAACAGTGCCCAGATGTTCGGTGTAGTCGAGGAAATCAGTGCTGGCGTCAGCATCGAACCAAGCAGGCCAAGCCCGGCCAGAGCCTGGCCGTGCAGCAGGGAAAGGCCGATGGTGGCAAAAGCGACGACACCGAGCAGAACGAAGGCGCTGGCCGGACCGATATAGTCATAGATGCCGTAGGCCGCATAGACTACACCGAAGAGTGTCAGTGCGCCCGCTGCGGTCAAGACACCTGGGATCATGGCGTTGGCATAGGTCGCCGCGATGCCGGGTACGGCTTTGCGACGGATTGCTTCGCCGGCCCCGCCAAGCAGCAGGCCAAAGAGTGCAGCCAGGGCAAGGCGCACGGCCGGGCTCAAAAGTCCCGCTTCGATCGAATATTTGACAAGGAATATCCCGCCGAGTGCCAGTGCAAGACCGCCGGCCCAGACGGCCCAGCGCGCGCCGAGCAGGCTCTCGAAGCTTTCCTTGGGTGTGGGCGCTACGACGGTGTCTTCGGCTGGTGCGGAAACCTGGCTGACGCCCGCTCCGGTGTCTTCTTCTGTCGTCGTTTGTGTGTCGACCGCTTCTGGCGTGTCGTCAGCTTGGAAGGCTGATGCGTCTGTTGCCGCTTCCGCCTCTCGTACTGACGGCGCAGCCTGCCTTTCCGCAACGACCGGCGCGGTGCCTGCCGCCACGGTTGCGCCACGCGCCATCAACATTTTCAACTCGCGGATGTCGCGTTCCAGCGACTTGATACGCCGCGAGTTGCGGATGCTTGCGGCAACCGTGTAGATGAAGGCCACGACAAAGGCGAGAAAGAGAAGCGGGATTTCCAAACAGAAGCCTCCGGTTATGGAGCTGTTTTTAAATCCTTTTTCGTCGCCTTATGCAAGAGCTGCAGGTCTTTCGGCAACCAGCCAGCGTTGGGCGGCCTCAATGTCTGCAAAACCCAGATCGTGCCCGTCTTCGACCGTTTCCAGTCCTGCCTGTGCGCCCGTCGCCGCCAGTTGCCGTTGCAGATCCGTCGATCTGTCGCGGTACTTGTCCCGTCCTCCGGCAACAATCAGCAGGTTTTTCCCGGAAAGATTGGTCTCCGGCCAGACATCGAGAACAGGCATCGGGCGATAAAGCAGCGCATCTCCGGCCAGCTCCGGATGAAGCGCGGCAAATGCCGTATAGAAATTGGCGCCGTTCGAATGGCCGATATAGCGCAATTTTGTGCGGTCGAGACCGTAGGAACTGATCGCGCCTTCAATGAAGGCCGCAAAGGCTTCCGCTTCCGAAACGATATCCTTCTGGTCGAACGAGAAGTTCGGATAACGACGGAACCAGCGCGCAACGCCTTCTTCGGTGCTGCGCCCGCGCACACCGAGAAGTGTCGCGCCGGGCGCCACGCGATGCGCCAGCGGCATCAGGCTCGTTTCGCTGCCGCCGGAACCATGCAGCAGGACCAGCGTGCTGCCGTCAGGCTGATCGGGCGTATAGAAGCGGTGGATGAACGGTAATTCCCGGTAAATGACGCGCTCCTCCTCCGGCATGGAAAATTGCGGCAGGGAGACGCGCACGTCTGCTTCATCCTTCATGAAGAGTGGCGGAATGAACAGCTTTTCACCAAGTCTCTCCACCGGCTCATCCACGTTCATGCCGGGCGCATCGGTTGCCATTTCGATCAGAACACCGCCCGGTTCTCGAACATAGAGCGAATGGAAATATTTCCGGTCATGGGCATTTGTCGTGCTGGAGTTCAGCGCCTTGAGGCCTGCCAGAACGTTGTTCAGGTCGTCCATATCCTCGGCACGGAATGCGATGTGATCGACCGTGCCGGTGCCAGGCGCACTCGACCAGAAACCCGTCGCGTCACGCACGTCGATGATATCGCCGCTTTCCGAGGTCATGCGTTGAATGCTTCCAACCCGCTCGTCACCGCGATAACCGAAGTGCCGCGAAAGAAATGCTGCGGTTTCCTCGGGAACTTCGCTAAGCACCGTCGCGCCGTAGATACGGCGAATGCCATCTTCGCGCGAGATGTCTTTCGTTACGTGGACATGCGCGTTGTCGAAAGCGGTGGTGCCAACGAGCTTGAGGATGATGCCGTCCGGGTCTTTCAGGCGGATCACCGGCTGGCCGAACTCCTCCACCGGCCCTTCGGTGCGGATACCGAATCTCAGAGCGCGCGTCAGCCAGAAGCCAATGCTCGCAGGATCGATCGCCATTGACACTTCCAGTGTCTGGCCATAGCCGACGCGTCCCTGGCCGCCATCTTCCCAGACGAGAAACGTCATCAGCGAGCCGGCGGAGCCGATCTCGTCGCCGTAAATCAGGTGAAGCTGCATTGCGTCTTCAAACCCGGCGGTTCTTTTCACCAGCCGAAGCCCCAGAAAGCCAGCGTAGAAGTCTACGTTCGCCTGCACTTTGCGGGTGATCATGGTGATATGGTGTATGCCCAAAGCCGAAGTCATTGTCTCTGCCCCACTGAATGTTGTGGTTCTTTCTGTCGCAAGCTGCCCCTGTTCGGCAATCCCGGCAAATGAGAACGATGTGTTTTCATTGTGAACAACGGTGAGGCGGAACTACGACGCAATCATTGCGTAGAAACCGGGCGTATTGCCCTTAAAAGTAGATGCTGATGCTTATAAAATAAGCATACAAAATCATGATGATTTTGTATGCAATTTTGACTTGCCTTGACGGGTTGAATTGGTTCTTATGCGACCAATTCAACAAAAACCTTCAAGGGGGAATATATCATGATCACGCGTAGACTGCTGTCTAAAGCTTTGGCGATCGCAACGATTGGCGTTGCCGCCGGTGTGTCCATGCCGGTCACCAGCGCGCTTGCCGAAACGGCGATCAAGTTCACGCTCGACTGGAAGTTCGAAGGCCCCGCGGCTGGTTTCCTTCTTGCTCTCGACAAGGGATACTTCAAGGCTGAAGGCCTCGACGTGACGATCGACACCGGCAATGGTTCGGTCGAGGCGATTCCGCGCGTTGCAACCGGCGCCTATCAGATGGGCTTCGGTGATATCAACTCGCTGATGAAGTTCCTGGACGAAGACCCAAGCCAGAAGATCAAGGCCGTCTACATGGTCTATGAGCGCCCAACATTTGCGGTCGTTGGCCGCAAGTCGCTTGGCGTAACCGATGATCCGAAGTCGCTGGAAGGCAAGAAGCTCGGCGCGCCTCCACCGGACGGCGCTTTTGCACAGTGGGCCGCCTTCAAAAAGGTCGCGGGTCTGGATGACAGCAAGATCGCCATCGAGTCGATCGGCTTTCCGGTGCGCGAACCGATGCTTGCCAAAGGCGATGTCGATGGTGTTTTCGGTTTTGCATTCTCCGTTATCCTGAACCTCAAGAAGCAGGGTATCACCGATGACGATATCTCCACGATCCTGATGGCCGAGCACGGTTTGAATCTGTATGGCAACTCGGTGCTGGTAAACACTGATTTCGCTGAGAAAAATCCGGAAGCTGTGAAGGGCTTTCTGAAAGCGCTGGCAAAGGGCTTCGCCGATTCCGTCAAGAACCCGGAAGAAGGCGTGGCTGCCGTATTGAAGCGCAACGAAACACTGGACAGCGCAATCGAGCTGGAACGCCTGAACATGGCCAACAGCATGAACATCAAGACGCCTTACGTCGTTGAAAACGGCATGGGCGGCGTTGATCCTGCAAGACTTTCCGCCTCCATCGATACGCTCAAGATTTCCATGGGCCTCAAGGGCAACGTTAAGGCCGAACAGGTCTTCGACGCTGGTTACCTGCCGGCCAAGGAAGAGCGCATGCTTCCTTGAATGAATGCTGTTCACCCGGCCCTGGTGATACCGGGCCGGGTGATTTCGCATTTTTCGTGAATGACAGCTTTGGGGGGCTGAAAAGGGGACTTCGATGTCACATCTCGTGGAAATTGATAATGTCGACATGCGCTATGGCGGTGCGGCAGGAACGCTCGCCGTATCGGGCCTGAATCTCAGAGTAGACAAGGGCGAATTCGCTGCAGTCGTCGGTCCGTCCGGATGCGGTAAATCGACATTGATGAAGCTGGTAACCGGCCTGCACATTCCGCAAAAGGGCAATGTGGTCGTAGCCGGTCGACAGGTCACAGAACCCGTCTCCATTGTCGGCATGGCGTTCCAGAACCCGACGATGCTGCCCTGGCGCACGACGCTTGAAAACATTCTTCTGCCGCTCGAGATCGTTGAAAAGCATCGTCGTCGCCTGCGCTCGCACAAGGCGGATTACGTCGCCAAGGCCGAACGACTGCTGGAGATCGTCGGGCTGAAGGGATTCGGATCGAAATACCCCTGGCAGCTTTCCGGTGGTATGCAGCAACGCGCCAACCTCTGCCGTGCCTTGATCCACGAGCCTGATCTGCTGATGCTGGATGAACCGTTCGGGGCTCTCGACGCCTTCACCCGCGAAGAGCTGTGGTGCGTGATCCGCGACCTGCATTCTGCGCAACGCGTCACCATTATTCTTGTGACGCATGACCTGCGCGAAGCGGTATTTCTGGCCGACAAGATCTTTGTCATGAGTGCACGGCCGGGACGCGTACTGGCCGAACACAAGGTGCCTTTCGCCCGTCCACGCCAGCTCGGTATCATGTACGATCAGAGTTTCAACGACATGGTACAGGCACTGCACGGCGAGATCGCGCAGGCGAGGGTGGCAGCATGAGCACGATCGTTGAAAGCAATATCGCGGAAGAGCCCGCAAAGCCGCTGATCGCCCGCGTCAACTGGGTCAAGGCTGCGCCGTGGCTCTACACGCTGGCCCTGTTTGCTGCGTGGGAACTCCTGGTCTACGCCCTGAAAATGCCGCCGACCATTCTGCCGTCGCCGACACGCGTGGCGCAGGCGATCCTTCAATATTGGTCGCCGATCTGGAAAAACTCGCTGCAGACGCTCTATACGACCACGCTCGGATTTGCGCTTGCCGTCGTTGCCGGCCTGGGCATCGGCCTGTTCATCGGTTGGTCGAAGACGATCTATGCCGGTCTTTATCCGCTGATGATCGGCTTCAACGCCATCCCGAAGGTCGCGCTTGTACCGATCCTCGTCATCTGGTTCGGAATTGGCACCGTGCCTGCGGTTCTGACCGCTTTCCTGATTTCCTTCTTCCCCATCGTCGTCAACGTTGCCACCGGCCTAGCCACCATCGAGCCGGAAACGGAAGACGTGCTGCGCGCACTTGGCGCGAAGAAGATGGATATCATGTTGAAGGTCGGCATCCCGCGTTCGATGCCTTATTTCTTCGGTTCGCTGAAAATCGCCATCACGCTGGCCTTTGTCGGTTCCGTCGTCTCGGAGACGGTCGCCTCCAATTATGGCCTCGGCAACATGATGAGTTCGGCACAGAGCCAGTTCAATGTGCCCCTGGTTTTTGCCGGCCTGCTGATGCTCGCCGTCGAAGGGATCGTCATGTACGCGATCATGGCCTGGATCGAAAAGCGCATGACCGGCTGGGCACATCGTTCGACAATGGGGCAATGAGGCCACGAAAGATCAAAGAAAAAGGCCGGAGCGATCCGGCCTTTTTTGCATTTAGGGTTATCAGTATCATGCCGTCTGTGCGTTGATTTCCGCTTTCCAGACATTGAACGCCAGCTTCATCGCCTTGGTCACGTCACGTGTGGTGGTGAAGAAGTTCTCGCTCCGGACCCAGTAACGTAATTTCAGCGTTGCGCCGTCTGCATTGATGGAATCCACGAAGACAATCGGTGCCGGGTCGAGCAGCACACGGCTTTCGGAGCGCACGACCTTCATCAGCATGTCCTGCGCGTCTGCGAGATCCTCGTCATTCTTTACCGTCAGGCTAAGTTCGTGGCGGCGGGAGGGGAACCGGCTGTAGTTGGTGATCGGCACGTTCCAGAGCGTCGAATTCGGCGCCAGACGGTAGAGACCTTCGCTGGTCTTCAGTTCTGTTGCGAACAGACCGATCTCGATGATCGTACCATTGACCGTCGACGTTTCGATATATTCGCCGACCCGGAATGGACGCAGCACCAGCAGCATGATGCCGGCTGCAATGTTCTGCAGCGTGCCCTGAAGCGCGAGACCGATGGCAAGACCGGCAGCACCCAGTGCCGCTAGAATGGAAGCTGTCTGCACGCCAAACTGGCCAAGCACCATGACGATAACAAGAACGAGAATGACGTAACGAATGGCTCCGGCAAAGAAGCCCGCCAGCGTGGCATCAAATCCGCGAATGCGGGAAAGGCCCTGAAACGCCCAGCGTTGCAGGAACGTCGCGGCCAGCCAGCCTACGATGAGCAGCAGAAGCGCGCCGACCACAGAGAAGGAGTATTGCACGGCCATCGCGCTCGCCTGTCGCAACGCTGCCTGCGATGCGACGATGATATCCGTTGCCTGTTGTTCCATAAGGTGTCCCGTGATTTTTATTGCAGTTCAGGTTTGGTAACGAACGGGCGCCGCGAGGGTTCCGAAAAATGCGGCCCGCTAATCCACAAGTGGCAGTACGAAAGGCACATTGCCGTCCGTATCGGCGCCGCGCCCGATTGCCTTGATCGCCGCAACCAGCCTGCCGTCGCGCCCAAGCAATCGGTCGCCGATTTCGATGATCCGCGCGTTCGGCGTCGCGTAAGGCGAGGCGGCGCGCAGGCGTGCGGCAAGTGCTTTTTCGTCCTGATCGGGGAAGAGGCTGAGTGCGGCAATAACGGCCGCCGCAGGGGAGCGTGACACGCCCATCCAGCAGTGGACGAGTAGCGGTGCCGACTGGTCCCACCCGGCTGCGAAATCGATAAGCCGTTGGATATGGGCATCATCTGGCGCGACGAGATCGCCGGTTCCCTTGAAGGTAATGTCGTTCATGGCAAGCGTCAGATGCCGCTCGGCTGAAATGACGGCCGGCCGATGGAAGGATTGCTCCTTGGCAATCAATGTCACCATTTCGCGAGACTTGTGCCGCACCGCCATTTCGGCAATGCGCGACAGGGGAGATACGACAATGGCCGTCATGCAGCGCCGCTCTTATGTGTGTTGCGCAGCGCTTCTATTGTTTCGAAACGCTCGATGAACAGGCGCTGCGCCTCGATTGCCGGCAGCGGAACGATGTCGACCATATCACGCGTCAAACCGCGTGGCGTGCCGAAGAATTTTTGCGCCTCGGGAATGGAAAATCCCGCCAGTTCGGTCGCCTCGAAATAGGCGGCAGCCGTGTCCGCTTTCTTGATCAGGTCCTTCAGATCACGGGTGGGGTGTGGTGGCAGGCCAAAGCGCAGATGAATGGCAGCTTCCAGCCTTTTTTCGACGCTCTTGTAGCCACCGCCGACGACCGATTTGAAAGGAGAGATCATGTCGCCGATCACATATTCGGGGGCGTCGTGCAAAAGTGCCATCTGCATGTCTTCGGGCGTCGCATTTGTGCACATCAGGCAAAAGATCGCTTCGACGACCAGGCAATGCTGCGCCACCGAAAAGGCATGATCGCCCTTCGTCTGACCGTTCCAGCGTGCAACGCGGGCAAGCCCATGGGCAATGTCGGCAATTTCGACATCGAGAGGAGAGGGATCGAGCAGATCGAGGCGTCTGCCGGACAGCATCCGTTGCCAGGCGCGCGGGCTTTTCGCAGGCGCCACCGTCAGTCCTCCGCGCCAGCGGCGGGGTCCGCAACGGGGAAGGAAAGGCCGCTCCATTCGGGCAGGTGCATCGTCACCGCCGTCTCTCCGGCAAACAGCGGTGTTCCGGACGCAAGAGCATCGGCAACGCGGTCGGTACGAACAATCGCCAGTGCCTTGGTGCCGTTGACGGTCCCGAGTGCGCCAAATGGCTTGCCACCTGCCGTCATTGCCGTGCCGCTGGCGGGAAGGTCGCCATCGGCTTCAACGATCACAACGCGACGACGCGCTGTTCCACGGTGTTTCATGCGCGAGACGACTTCCTGACCGACGAAGCAGCCCTTCTTGAAGGAAACGCCGTCATTGACGTCCATCAGCACATCATGCGGAAAGGCATCCTGCAGGGCGTAATCATCACCGGATTCGACAATGCCGGTTTCGACACGCAGCGCGTCGTAAGCCGCTACGTCGCCAGACGCGGCGCTACCCGCCAGACGGTAGAGATCGACGCTGGCCTTGGCGAAACGGCCGTCCTTCACCGCGCCTTGCGGCGCGGGTTCATTCCAGAACACGCTGACGCCTTCGGCTGCTTCAGCCTTGAGATCGACAGGCGCACGCAGTTTGTACATCGTCAGACGACGAAGCAGGGCATCCTGTTCACCGACACCTGTTTCGATAAGGAAGTCGGAACCGTCGCGGGCAATCAGGAAATCAAACAGGATTTTCCCCTGTGGGGTTAGCAGCGCACTGGCGCGCGCTTCCGCCTCGGGCAAAATCTCGACATCGGTTGTGATGAGGTTGTTCAGAAATTCCGCAGCACCGGTGCCGGAAACTCTGATCAGGCGGCGGTTGGCAAGAAAAGCGGAGGGCATGGCTTCACCGTTCGGTTTGTCTGAAGCGCCGGACCTCCCTGCGGATGCCGCAGAGGGACGCTTCTATCCATCTGTTTCCACGCAACTTCAAATAAAACGACGAGCGCTTTTCAGGAAGTTGCCTCGTTTCGCACAGTTAGGATTTTTGCGCGCAGACGGCAAGCGCCGGACGACCCTCAGTCGCCCGCCGTGAAAAATTTCCATTTACCGTCAGGCGAAATGCCGATGCGGTAGAAGCTGTAGTTGCCGAACTCCTGCATATCGGCCAGGTCGCCGGCCGTGATGATGCGCAGCAATTCCACCTTTTCCGGTGCAGTCAGCGTATTCAGCGCTTTGCCAGCGAAATAGGGGAAGACGTAGGCTTCATCCGGTGTGCCAGCGTCCATATGCGCATAGCCGGTGGACAGCAGGTCAATGATGATGGCCAGAACTTCGAGACCGTCGGGGTCGCCGGAGAAACTTTTCAGGGCCGCAATCGGATCGTCGTCGTCACTGCCTTCGATGCGTGCCTGATTCGAACCGGATGTGATCAGAGGGCGCAGCTTCTCGATATCGCCCGAAGCAGCGGCGTCGATGATCTGCTGGCGAAGCTTGCGAACGGCTTCCGGAGCCTTGCTGAAATCGTGCTCGACCGTCACCGACATTTCCGATGCACCATTCTGGGACGCCGCTGCCGCATTCGAATTGGCAGATCGGTCAACCAGCGGGTCGGGCATCGGAATGCCTTCCGAATCACCTTCGACTTCGTCGGGTTCGGGTGCCTGTTCCTGCCCCTGTGCCGGCTGCTCGCCGGTCTGGGCCTGCGGCGCGTTCTCAGCACCAGGTGCCGGTTTCAATTCGGACAAGGCAAATGCGAAATTGGGCGTGACGGCCGACACAACCGTAACGGCAAGCAAAATTGAGAGGGCGGCAGAAGACCGCAAAAGCCTCTTGCTCAGGCAAGACATCATAGAACTCCGGCTTTTACTGTATCACCCGCTGCGGCGAAAACTCGCCAGCAAGCATCCGCTGGCGTAGCGATTCCAGCATGGCTTCCGCGCCAGCTTCACCGTGGATACGGATGGTCTCGCGCATGGCCAGAGCGATGGCGGCATCGGCGATGATTTCCGGCTCGATGCCGTCTGCCATGCCGTCAGCCCAGGCTTCGTTCTGGTGTTCCAGAGCGACCTGCATCTTTTCGTGCACGATCATATCGTCGATTTCGTTACGGCTTGTCTGCATCTTTCATCCTCGACAGGGCGGGCAAGTCGTTACCACCCTGTTAACAACACTAACAGCCTTTTATCAAAACGGCACAGGCTGCGGCGAAAAGAGGTTAATAAATCCCTAATTTCCGAACCTGGACGCGATTTCCTGCGCGAGTGTTGCCCCTTCGTTACGGTAGTTCTCTTCTGCCACGACCGCGGCCTGCGTGCAACTGGTGTGAATAGCCGCAAAAGAGCGGTATCCACGGTTGAATGCAGCAGTCATTCTCTGACGTCGTTCCGGCTCGTTGGCCGTATCGGCCGCCAAAAGGTCGCTCATGGGTTTGCGCCAGTCTTCAGCGCCGGGAGACGGGCACAATGTCCTCAGATATTGCACAGCTCCCAATATTTCCGAAAGCCGCGCCAGTTTGTCGTCATAGGGAGCAGGCTTGTTGGGTGCTGCCGACGCCGGTGCTGTCACCTTCGGAGACGTGCCAACCTGCTGCGCTACGACAGCGCTGATCGACCCGCCAAAAGCGAGACTTGCAGCAAAAAGGGACAGGAAAATGGTTTTCGGCATCGTAATCGCGTTCTGCCCCACACATACTCGTGAACACCCGGCGGGCCGCCGACCGGTTCTAAATAATAGCGATTCTGGCTGGTATGCAATCACCGCAGGATGCGTTCGGCACATTCTACAACGCTTTCGGGCGCTGGCAGGCGGCGTATTTCGTCCAGCGTGAACCATCCGGCCTCAGCCGCATCATCACTCGCCGTCGCGATCACGCCTTCATCCGTCTCTACAGTAAAAACAGAGAGAAAATAATGGCTTGTCAGCGTGCCTGATTCGTTGCGCGACGGCAGGTCGTATGTGGCAAACAGCTCCGGTTTGCGGGCGACGATGCCGGTTTCTTCCTCGAGTTCACGAAGTGCTGTCTGCGCTGGCGTTTCGCCATCCTCACCCCGTCCACCGGGGAAGGCGAACATGTCTCTGGATGGCGGATTGATGCGGCGGATGAGAAGCAACCGGTCGCCGTTGCGAACAATGGCAGAAGAAGCGGCGCGCGGTTTTATGCGGATTGTCATGAAAAGATGTCGCCTCTTGCTCTGTGCCGGACCATGCCGGTAAACGGTATGTGCATTGTTCATCGCGCGTCCATGACACTATCATTTTCGCCGGGGAATCGATTGTCACTCTGCACACAAAAGACGGTTGAATGAAGGTTTATGTCATCTACGCCGCGGCAGCCCTGGCGGAAATCGCTGGCTGTTTCGCGTTCTGGGCCTGGCTAAAGCTCGACAGGTCCATTTGGGTTCTGGCTCCCGGCATGGTGGCGCTGGCAGCTTTTGCATGGTTGTTGACGCTGGTGCCGAGCGAGGCAGCAGGACGGGCCTATGCCGCGTATGGTGGGATCTACATTGTCGCATCGCTTGCATGGCTATGGGGCGTGGAAGGGCATATGCCCGATCGTTGGGATGTTGCAGGCGGCGTCGTCTGCCTTGCCGGATCGGCTCTCATCCTTTTCGGTCCAAGGGTTTAGAGGGCAACACTCATGTGCGGACGTTTCGTATTGACCTCGACACCGGAAGAGATTGCCGAATATCTCGACCTGATAGGGCTCGATACCTTCCCGGCCCGATATAACATTGCGCCGACGCAGCCGGTCATTGTGGTAATCGAGGGGGAACGGCAGGAAAAAGGCAGCAACCTGCCGAACCGTCAGGCCGTTCTGGTCCGCTGGGGTTTTTTGCCAGGTTGGGTGAAAGAACCGAAGGATTTCCCGCTTCTCATTAACGCCAGATCTGAAACGGCAATCGGCAAGGCGTCCTTCCGTGCAGCGATGCGTCATCGACGTGTGCTGGTGCCGGCAACCGGCTTTTATGAATGGCGTCGGCCTCCGAAAGAGGAGGGCGGCAAACCGCAGCCTTATTTTATCCGTCCCAAGCGTGGCGGCATCGTCGCCTTTGCTGGTTTGATGGAGACGTGGTCGTCTGCTGATGGTTCGGAAGTTGATACGGGGGCGATCCTCACGACCGCTGCCAATGCAACGGTCGGGCGCATTCACGATCGCATGCCGGTGGTCATCTCGCCAGAGGATTTCAGCCGCTGGCTGGATTGCAAGACGCAAGAGCCGCGCGCCGTTGCCGACCTGATGAAACCCGTCGAGGACGATTTTTTTGAGATGATCCCCGTCTCGGACAAGGTGAACAAGGTCGCCAATGTCGGCGCGGATCTGCTTGAAGCTGTTGAGGAAAAACAACCTCTGCCGAAGGTCAAACCGGCAAAAGACAACGGCCAGATGTCACTCTTCTAAAGTAATGACGCCGAAGTCTAGTTGCTGCGCCCCATCTTCTGCAAACGCTCCTCGATCATGACATCGGAATAGACGCGGTTACGGCCATTCGCCTTGGCAAGATAGAGAAGCTGATCGGCGGCATTGAGCTGATTGTCGAAAGGTTCGCCCTTTTCGATACCGACCACGCCAAGCGAAATCGTGAGCGCCAGTTCGCTGCCGCTCAGCTTTTGTCCATTCGCCTCGACATGGGCGCGCAATCTCTCACAGAACTGGTAGGCAGAATCGGCATCGAGTCCGCGCAGGAATATCGCGAATTCCTCACCGCCGAGGCGGGCAGGGATATGACGTTCGCCCTGGCACATGTCGTTGAGAAGATCGGCAAGCTTTTTCAGCGCCCTGTCGCCGGCGTCATGGCCAAGCGTATCGTTGATCTTCTTGAAATGATCGATATCGAGGATGGCGACCGCGCCGTTCTCGTCGTCTCTGTTGATGATGTCCATCAATGCCCGTGTGCGATCAAAAAACGAACGGCGGTTGGGAAGCCCGGTCAGATGATCGCGCTCGGCCAGTTCCCGAAGCCGCTTGAGCTGTTTCATCGTTTCGATGTTGTTGTCGATGCGGCATTGCAGTTCTTCCGGCACAAAAGGCCGGTAGATGAAGTCGGATGCCCCAGCTTTCAGAAAGCTTGCCGAAAGAAGTCGATCCGACGACGACGAAATACCGATGATCCGCAGATCCTCCGACGAACGGCTGTCGCGAATACGGCGCGTCAGTTCATAGCCGTCCATGTCGGGCATGTGGTAGTCAGTTAGAACAAGCTGAATCGACGGCTCGCGTGCGAGAATTTCCAGTGCCTGCTTGCCGGAATGAGCTTCACTGACCCTGAAGTTCTGCCGCTCCAGAATTTCCACCAGTCCCGAACGCGCACTTCTGGCATCGTCCACGATCAGAACGGAAAATTGCCTGTTGGTCAGGATACGGTCCACGGTCTTTACGACTGCGTCGACGGTGCGGTGACCATCCTTGACGATGTAATCGATGATCTTCTTCTCGGCGTAGCGGCGGCGCGCTTCCTCATCGACCGTGGCGGTGAAGACGATCGTCGGAACCTTGTGGTCTGCCAGAAGCCCAAGAATTTCGCCCTTTGGCGCGTCGGGGAGGTTCAGGCCGGTAAGTGCGAGGGTGAATTCGTTGGCAACGAGCAGAGATTTCGCCTGTTTCATGCTGTCGCAATGAACGACATCGGCCTGCGTTTCCTCCGCCAGCCGCTTTTTCAGCAGCATGGAAAGCGCAACAGAATCTTCAATCAGAAGGATTTTATCCAGCATAACCGTCCTCCAAGCCTCCTGATGGCTTGTTCCCAGGATTCACACACCATGCCCAAGGGCACCAGACAGATCTGGAGCTTGGATGGGTCCGCCATAAGGCAGAGAATCACGAGAGCAATAACTCATGAGTGTAGTCGTAGTGTAAGGACGGTCGCAGGTACAGCCTGCTTGCAGGGGTTGTATATTTTATCGAGAACGCAAGGCCATTCTCGACAAAAGCTTGGCGTTATCGAAAAGACGCCTGGAAAATATCGAGCATTGATTGAAATGCCTGCAGTAAAAAGGGGAGAGTTTGTTGGCCCGATTGTCAGCGGGCCATCTGTTCTTTTTCTGGAAGATGCGGAACGTCACCTTGTCTCGGCAACGGCAATATCCCAGCCAATCGTGAAAAATCAATGTTTTCAGGCGGGCTTTGCGGTCGGCTTGCGCTTCAGCATCAGTGCTGCAGCAGCAACAGCCTTCAGTCCAAGCGGGCGGTAATGGCTGTTGAGGTCGGTTTTCTGTTGCGCGTCGGCGGTTGTCTTGTTCGTCATGTCTCTCTCCAGATGTTCCCCGATCGCTTCCGGCGATCTGCGTGGGAGGCTCTTTCGATTGCAATCATGACGGATTCGAGGCGGAAAGAATCGAAACCGGTGTTTTCAACCTGCGACATTTTGCGCCTCGAAAACGACGCGTGGAAAGCCGTTGATTGTGGGTCAGATGCCGCGATCGAGACCGTCGCCGCCATCCGCTTCGCTATGGCCGTCTTCCTCGATCGTCAGCGTGCCGTAACGGCGGTGCCACAGGCGGGCGCTGAAAGGAATGAAGACGAGATAGGCGGCGACCGTCAGAACCAGCACTTCCCAGGTAAAGCTCATCAGCATGGCCACATAAAGCACGACGACGAGGATCATCGGCAGCACCAGATCGCGGCGAATGCGGCTTGCCTTGCCGGACCAGACAGGAAGGCGGCTGATGAGGAAATAGCCGATCAAGACCGTGTAAGCTGCAGCGATATAGGCGAATGTCTTGTCTGGCTCTACGCCGAGGAAGCCGAGATAGACGGGCAGTAGCACGAGCATAGCACCCATAGGTGCGGGCACGCCGACGAAAAACTCTGCCTGCCAGGGCGCCTTCACGGCGCGTTCGATCATGACATTGAAGCGGGCAAGGCGCAGACCGGCGGCGATCACATAGATCAGCGCGGCGATCCAGCCGAATGAGCGTGCCTGATCGAGCAGATAGGCATAAACCACCAGGGCAGGGGCGACACCGAAGTTGACGATGTCGGCAAGCGAGTCCATCTGCTCGCCGAACTTCGAGGTCGCCTTCATCATCCGCGCAATGCGGCCGTCGATCCCATCGAGAAATGCGGCCAGCAGCACCATGCCGACGGCAAGTTCGAAGCGGCCTTCAAAGGCAAGGCGAACGCCGCTCAGACCAGCGCAGATGGCCAGAACCGTGATGAGATTGGGAACGACGAGCCGAAGGGGTATTTCCCGCAACCGCGGACCGCGGCCGCTGTCGTTTCTCGCATCATGTTTTTCGTTCTGCAGTGGCTGCGATGCCGGCGTTTCCATTACCATGCCCTTCCTGTTTACGTCAGCCGCGACGGCTGATCGTCGGGCCTTTGTCAGAACCGAATTCGGCAAGCACGGTTTCCCCTGCAATGGCCGTCTGACCGACGGCGACGCGCGCCTGGAAGCCTTCGGGGAGGAAAATGTCGAGGCGCGAACCGAAGCGGATAAGACCGAAACGCTCACCGGCGTCGACTGGTTCATTCGGTTTTACCCAGCATACGATGCGGCGGGCAACCATGCCGGCGATCTGCACGACGCCGACCTTGCCATGCGAGGTCTCAATCACCAGGCCGTTGCGCTCGTTGTCTTCCGACGCCTTGTCGACTTCCGCGTTCAGGAAGAGGCCTGGACGGTAAGCGACATTGACGATACGGCCGCGCACCGGCGAGCGGTTCACGTGGCAATTGAAAACGTTCATGAACACCGAAATGCGCACCATCGGTTCCTTGCCGAGTTCCAGCTCAAGCGGCGGAACGACGGTCTGGATTGCCGAAACCTTGCCATCGGCCGGGCTGATGATCAGGTCGTCATCTTGCGGCGTCACACGCTCGGGATCACGGAAGAAGTAAGCGCACCAGGCCGTCAGCACGAGGCCGACCCAGAACAGCGGTTCGGCTATCCAGCCGAGCACCAGCGAGGCGACGAAGAAGGCAGCGACAAAAACGTAGCCTTCTTTGTGGATCGGCACGATGGTGTTGCGAATGGTGTCGAACAGATTCATAAGATTCCTTGCTCCAATTTTCGTTTGCCGCCCGTACAGGTTGCCGCAATGCGACCTCATCTGTTGCGGGATGCGACAAATCTTGCATAGCTGGTTACAGCCAAACATCGCGCCCGGCAATGGATTCCGGTCGTCGGCCGTAGTTTATGCCCGTCAATGCGCGGGTTCACCTCGATCGACGACACCAAGATCGTCCGTCTCGCGCACCTGCCGCAGCCGTTCCTCTGCCTGGATCGCTTCGCGCTGACGGCTCCACATCGAGGCATAGAGGCCACCGGCCGCCATCAAGGTGGCGTGATTGCCGCGCTCGGCAATGTTGCCTTCTTTCAGAACGATGATCTCATCTGCGCCGATTACGGTCGATAGCCGGTGGGCGATGACCAGTGTGGTGCGGTTTTTCGAGACGATATCCAGCGCGCTCTGAATTTCCTGCTCGGTGTGGGTATCGAGCGCTGAAGTTGCCTCGTCGAGAATGAGGATCGGTGGTGCCTTCAGGATGGTGCGAGCGATGGCAACACGCTGTTTCTCGCCACCGGAAAGTTTCAGGCCGCGTTCGCCGACCATGGTGTCGTAACCGTCAGGCAATTTGCCGATGAAAGCGCTGATCTGGGCGGCATTCGCCGCAGCCGTCAGATCTTCGTCATTTGCCGAGGGGCGACCATAACGAATATTGTAAGCAAGCGTGTCGTTGAACAGCACAGTGTCCTGCGGAACCATGCCGATCACGGAGCGCAGGCTCTTCTGCGTCACATCGCGCACATCCATGCCGTCGATGGTGATCTCACCCTGCTGGATATCGTAGAAACGGTAGAGCAGACGGGAAATGGTCGATTTTCCTGCGCCTGACGGGCCAACGATAGCGACCGTCTTGCCGGCCGGCACGTCGAAGGAGACGCCCTTCAGGATCGGCCGTTCCGGATCATAGGCAAAGTGGACATCACGGAAGGAAATCGCGCCCGGACCGGTTTTCAGATCCACGGCGTCCGGCTTGTCGACGACCTCGGCCTCGACTTCGAGCAGGTCGAACATCTGCTCGATATCCGTCAGTCCCTGACGGATTTCGCGATAGACGAAACCGATGAAGTTCAACGGTACGGAGAGCTGCAGCAACAGGGCGTTGATGAACACGAAGTCACCGATTGTCTGTTCGCCGCGCTGCACGGCAAGTGCTGACATGACCATCATCACCGTCGAGCCAAGGCCGAAGATGACACCCTGGCCGAAGTTCAGCCAGCCGAGCGATGTCCAGATCGAGATAGCGGATTTTTCATAGCGGGCCATGGCAGCATCGAAACGCTGCGCTTCCATGGTTTCATTGCCGAAATATTTGACGGTCTCGAAATTCAGCAGCGAGTCGATCGCTTTGGTATTAGCCTCGGTATCGCTGTTGTTCATCGTGCGGCGGATGGAGATACGCCAGTCACTCGCCTTCACGGTGAACCAGATATAGGCCCAGACGGTAACAACGGTCACCAGAACATAGGTGAAGCCGTAGGTTACCCAGAAGATGATGGCCGTCAGCAGGAATTCGATGAAGGTCGGTGCGGAGTTGAGAATGGTGAAACGAACGATCGTTTCGATCCCCTTCGTTCCGCGTTCAATGATGCGCGAGAGACCACCGGTCTTGCGCTCGAGATGGAAGCGCAAGGAGAGCTGGTGCATGTGCACGAAGGTCTTGTAGGCAAGCTGGCGTACGGCGTGCTGGCCGACGCTGGCGAAGAGTGAATCTCTAAGCTGGTTCAGACCGACCTGGATGATCCGCGTCAGATTGTAAGCAATGACAAGCGCGACGGCGCCAAGCAGCAGCGCTGGCAGAAGGCCGGCCATATCCAGCTTGCCATTCAGCGCATCGGTTGCCCATTTGAAAAAGTAGGGGACCGAGATCAGAACCAGCTTGGCGACGACCAGAAACACGGTCGCCCAGACCACCCGCATCTTCAGGTCCATACGACCTTCAGGCCACATATAGGGCCATAGATTGACGAGGGTCTGTGTCGGATTGCTGGAATCCGCTGATATGGTCTTTTTCTGCACTGTCATGTTTCACTCCGCACTCTGCCGGAATGCCGACAGCAGGACGGCGGCTTTTTGGGGAAGCCGCCGTTTGTCAGATAGGAATATTCCCTGTTGTTCGCAATGTTTGCGCGTCAGGAGCCGCCCTTGAGCCGCTTCCGGTGCAGTTCCTCGGAATTGGGCAGGGCCGTTTCCGGCACACCGAAAATCTGGCCGGGCTCGATCAGGTCAGGGTTTTTGATCTGGTCCTGGTTAGCAAGATAGATCGTAGTGTAACGCACACCCTGACCGTAGAGCCGGCGAGAAATCTGCCACAGCGTATCGCCGCGTCTGATGATGACGCTGTTTTCGCTCTGGGCGAGAGGTGCCTGTTCGAAGGTCTGCGGGCCGGCCGGTGCTGCGGGCGCTGCCGGTGCGGAAATGTGCAGTTCAGCCAGATGGCTTCCGAGCGATGCAATGCCCTTGCCGATCGCGTCGACGTCTCTCGGCAGTGCTTCGACGGATGCAAGCAAAGTGCGGGCCTTTGCAACGACATCGTTCACGAAGGCTGTAAAGCCAGCATCGGTTGTCGCCGCAGTCCGGAATTCGGACAGCGATCGCAGCGCAATGACGACAGCAGAGCGTGCCGCGACAGCTTCATCGAGCGCCGGCTTGTTGCCGTTCTGATAAAGGTTGCTCAGAATGCCGAATGCCTTGGAAACGCCGGTGCGAAGATTTTCGAACGCCACTCGGTCGCTCGCAGTGCTCTGGTTTTCGGCTGGCACCGCACCTGCCGCCGGAACGGAAGAGGCAGCGGGCGTCTGCATTGCCACCGTTGCCTGATCGGCACCTGGACGTTCAAATGGAACGCGGACGCGAACCTTGACAGCTCCGGTTGCGTCGAGTTCTTCGACAGTAATGGTGTGGCTTCCAACAGAAAGTTCGACATCGCCCTCGATCACGAAATGTCCAGACTGTTCGGTGGTGCTCTGGCCGATCTGTTTATCGTCGACGAGCGCACGAACAGTCGCACCTGCAGGCGCCGAACCGGCGACGAAAATCTTGGAACCCTCAAACTCGACAGCGGAGACCTGCACGCTTGCAGCGACGGCTGGTGCAGCCGGTGTTGCTGGAGCCACAGGGTTTTGGGGCGTGGTCACTGCGGCGGGGGTGGCGCTGTCGGCTGCGGGCGGGGTCTGCGGTGCGGCGTTGGGCGCTGCTTCCGGCATGGCCAGAACACGGCTCGGTTCGCCAGGCTTCGTCACCATGGCAAGCAATTCGCCCTTGGAGCCATCTGGAACGGAAATGGTCGCGACTTCCTCAGACTGTGTAACCTTTCCGGCGGCGTCGGTTGTGCGCAACGTCAACTGGTGGTCGCCAGGCGGCAGCGGATTGTCGAAGACGGCGGCGAAGTCGCCGGTCGCGTCGATGGTGGTCTGGGCAATGACCTTTTCACCGTTCAGAATTTCGAGCTTCGCGCCGGGCTGAGCCTTGCCTGCAACAACGGCCGATCCATCCGGCTCGACGCGCAGCACATCAAAAGTGGGAAGCTGTGCGGCATCCGCTGCAGGTTCGGCAGGTTTTGCCGGCTCCGCCGCACCATTGTCCGTTCCGGCGAACACACCGGCCAGACGACGGATGTGGGCAGCGGCAGCAGAGGCGCTTTCCGGCAGATCGCGCAGGAACGCGGTGGTGCGCTCAGCAGCAGCACGAGCCGTGGTGATGAGCCTGGATGTATTTTCGTCCAGTGTTTCGGGAATGTCGATTTCGCTCAGTTCCTTGAGCGACGCTTCGACCTTCTTTCGCGCAGCGGCGAAGTCGGCGTCGGACGGAACCTTGCCGTCGGCGAATTGCGCGGTCAGGTCCTTGATCGACTGCGTGGCGGAGGCCGCCAAACGCCCAACCTTCTCGGCCACATTTGCGGTTTCCGTTGCGGCGTCGGAGAGGATATCGCCAGCCTTGTCGCTGCCCATTTCAACGCTGTTTTTCACCGCGTTACCGGCTTCGTTGATGGCATCGCCAATGGAATTTCCATCGTTGCCGATACGCGGAAGGACGAAAAAGATCATGAGCAGGCTCGCAACGGCCAACACGATCAGCGCCAGCAAACCGGCCTTGTATTTCTTCATCCTGGAATCTCCGGGTATTCAGCCTTTATAGATGCTTTGAGAGTGCTAGCGTCTTACTTTGCGCCATACAAGCGTCACAATGCCAAAAGGCTATATTCACAAAGGATTTCCCAAATTTTCTTGACGTGTCGCATTCGGCATTGTTCCCTCGTTGCATGACGGACAAACAAAATACGATTCGATCCATCTGCGTTTATTGCGGCTCCCAGCCTGGTCGTGACCCGGCTTACATGGAAGCGGGCCGTGCCCTTGGGAAATCGATTGCCGAAAACGGCATTCGCCTCGTCTATGGCGGTGGCACCAAGGGCATCATGGGAGCGGTCGCTGCTGGCGTTCTCTCGAACGGCGGCGAGGTAACCGGCATCATACCGGAATTTCTCGTCGACATGGAGGCAACACGCCATTCTCTCGGACAATTGAACGAGCTTGTGATCACCAAGGACATGCATGAGCGCAAGCACATGATGTTCGAGCGGTCTGACGCCTTCGTCACTCTGCCGGGCGGCATAGGTACGCTCGAAGAGATCGTTGAGATCATGACCTGGGCTCAGCTTGGCCGTCACGCCAAGCCGATGGTCTTTGCCAACATCAATGGTTTCTGGGACCCGATGCTGGAACTGGTTCGCCACATGCGCGATCAGGGCTTCATCCACCGCGCGCATCTGCTCAACCCGCTCGTCGTTGACGAGGTGAGTGGCATCGTGCCCGCGATCCTCGACCGGGCGCTGGCACAGCAGAACCCGGAAGGCGATCCTTCGGTGATATCCCGCCTCTGAACGAGGCGGGTTACGACTTCTTCAGGCGCATAAGGCTGGAGGCGGTGTAGATCACCAGCGCCGACCAGATCAGCGAGAATGCTCCCATTCGCACCATATCGAACGGTTCCTTGAATATCAGGATGGCGATCAGGAAAATGATCGTCGGTGCGATATACTGCATGATGCCGATGGTGGAGAGCCGCAGCAGCTTGGCACCGTTACCGTAGAGAATGAGCGGAACGGCGGTGATGAGGCCGCTGGCGATCAAAAGCCAGGTATCCATGGCGTTACCGGCCATGAAGTGCGCCTGGCCAGTAAAGGCAAAATAGGCCATCAGGACCACGCAGGGCACGGACAGCAGCATGACTTCCAGAAGAAAGCCCTGCGTCGGTCCGATCGGCAACGTCTTGCGAAAAAAGGCGTAGAAGCCCCATGAAACGGTGAGCGCGATCGAAACCCAAGGCAGGCTACCCGCATGCCAGGTCAGCAACGCGACGCCCAGAACGGCCAGCACGATGGCGGCAATCTGGCCGCGATAGAGACGTTCTTTCAGCAGCACTGCGCCGAGGAAGATGCTGAAGAGCGGATTGATGAAATAACCAAGCGCCGCATCGAGCGCGCGTCCTGCGCCGATGGCCCAGATATAGATGCCCCAGTTGACGCTGATCAGCGCCGCGGTCAGGCTCGCCATGGCCAGCATTTTCGGGTTTTTCAGCGCCGTTCGGATTTCGGCGGTACGTCCGATTGCAATAAGAACTGCAGCGGCAATCGGCACCGACCAGATAACGCGATGGACGATTACTTCCACCGGCGGAATATGCGCCACGGCTTTCATGTAGAGGGGAAGGAAGCCCCACAACAGATAAGCGGAGAGTGCAAACGCAAAACCACGTGCGCTGTCGCCGCCCTGTTCGGTCGGAAGGGATTTATCGAGTGCCATGGGAGTACCGCCAACTGTTCGGATGCTCCTTAATAACGGAGGAGCACGGCAAGTGCCAATTCATTTCCGTGAAGCGTTCATGAGAAAAACTGCACGAAGAAGTGGCGCCTTGCCGTTAAATTGGCCAAACCTGTGGTGCGGAACGATGAATCTGTTTCTCATCGAACCGTACCAAGGTGCGGAAAGGACTCAGGCTTTTCCGGCAAAACGGTCCGTTGCGCGGATCAGTTGATCGAGAATGCCGGGTTCGCTCAAGGCGTGACCAGCGGCCTCAATGATGTGAAAATCCGCCTTCGGCCATGCTTTGGAAAGCTGCCAGGCGTATTTTAGCGGGCAGGGCATGTCGTAACGGCCATGAATGATCACACCGGGAATGTCTTTGAGCTTGCCGGCATTTCGCAACAACTGACCATCTTCCAGCCAGCCGCCGTTGACGAAGAAATGGTTTTCGATGCGTGCGAAGGCGATGGCATATTTGTCTTCGCCAAAGTCATCAACGCGCTCGGGATCTGTGACGAGTGCGATGGTCGCACCTTCCCACTGGCTCCACGCCTTGGCGCATTCCAGTTTCTTGGCTTCGTCAGTTCCGGTCAGATAGCGATTATAGGCTGCCATCATGTCTGCACGTTCCGCCTCAGGAATGGGTGCGATGAACTGTTCCCAGCGATCCGGATACATTTCCGAGACGCCGAACTGATAATACCAGTCGAGTTCCGGGCGGGTGACGGTGTAGATGCCGCGCAGGACAAGTTCACTGACATGCTGCGGATGGGTCTCTGCATAAGCAAGCGCCAGCGTTGAACCCCACGAGCCACCGAAGACGAGCCATTGTTCGAAACCGCACTGGATGCGCAGTTTCTCCATATCCGCTACCAGATGCCATGTGGTGTTTGCATTCAGTTCGGCATGAGGTGTCGAGCGGCCGCAACCGCGCTGGTCAAACAGGAGGACGTCATAAAGAGCGGGGTCGAAGACGCGCCGATGCGTAGGGTTGACGCCGCCGCCTGGGCCGCCGTGAAGAAAGACGGCCGGTTTTGCGCCCGGTGTTCCAACGCGCTCCCAATAGATCGCGTGACCGTCGCCAACATCGAGCATTCCGGTTTCGTAGGGCTCGATCTGCGGGTAGAAGCTGCGCAATTCCGTCGTCATTCTCTAATGTCCTCTGGTGGCCAGACAGATGTGTCGTGGTCGGGATGCTGTCGTTTGTTCGTTCGCGGCAATTCTTGTCCGTCAGCCGGTTGCGGCTCGAGCGGCAGCCCATCAAGGTCACGGAACCAGCGCATTTTATGGCTGGTATTCGACTGCGCTTCGGGCCTCACCCGATCCGGCTCATCGAGTGAGCCAAGCGTGATGTTGATGAAGTCGGCTTCCGGCATATGGTAGAACAACGGTGTGCCGCATTGGCTGCAAAAGCCACGCCGCACCTGATCGGAAGACTGAAACCAGCTGGCTTCGCCTCTTGTCAGGGTGAAGTTCTTTCTCAGGCTTGCCGCCAGCGGCATGAAATAGTTGCCGGCCGCTTTCTGACACATGCGGCAATGGCAGACATGGGGGTAGGCGAGGCCGCCCGTTGCCCGGTAACGCACCGCGCCGCACTGGCATCCACCGGAAAAATGCGTCTCGGACGTCATTCTCCATCACCTTTTGGCGGCCATTCGGCGGTGTCGTGGTCGGGATGTTGATAGGACATGATCTCCGACTCGTCGACACTCTGTTCAATGGCTGGTTTGTGAAACAGATGGTCGATCCACGGCATGCGCATGTGCACATTCACCTGGACCTGTGGTTCAACCTGCTCCGGATGATCGAAAGCGCCGATGGCGATCTCCACCCCGCCGGGATAGTGATAGGTCAGAGGCGTGCCGCATTTGTTGCAGAAGCCGCGATGGATTTTCTTGGAAGACCGGAACAGTGAAGGCTGACCGCGTGTCCAGGTCAGATGTGCCTGATCGGCGGTCACCAGCGCGCCGAAGAAGTTGCCGAAATGTTTCTGGCACATGCGGCAATGGCAGATCGAAGGTCGGCCAATCTTGCCGGCATGAAAACGAACGGCGCCACACTGGCAGCCACCGGAAAATCCGCTGTCGCTCATGACTTTTTCTCCGGGGGCCAGTTTTCAGTGTCGTGATCGGGGTGCTGATAGGAAACGAGATCGGCGAGAAATGGAACCGCCTCGAAATCATCAGGCGTATCATGGCCAGGCAATTCCGGGAGATGATCGACAAAAGCGATTTTTGCTTCCGTGCCATATTGCAGCGTGGGCGGGAACAGCGCCGGATCATCGAAGGCGCCAGCCGCCACGGCGACACCATCCGGTGCTTCATAGGTCAAGGGTGTGCCACAATCGGCGCAGAAACCGCGTTTGACCACGCTGGAGGACTGAAAACGTTTCGGTTCTCCCCGCGTCCAGCGGAAATCGGCCTTGCGAACGGAAACGAGAGGCGCGTAATAAGCGCCGAAAGCCTTCTGGCACATACGGCAATGGCAGATGGAACTGTCGCTGAGATCGCCGTCAGCGCGAAAACGCACGGCCCCGCACTGGCACCCGCCGGTATAGACAGTCATGGTCGGTCCTCCTCTCGCCACTACCCCCGGCCTGTTCGGCCAGCCTAGTTGGCGGGAGGAAGCTTCGCAAGCGCGTTACCGCTTCATCTCCCAGCTCGTCGTGCGCTCGCCCGTCTCCTTGTCCTTGCCGTCCTTGAGCTGGATGCCCTTGGCAGAAAGTTCGTCGCGAATACGGTCCGCTTCGGCGAAATTCTTTGCCTTCAGCATTTCAAGACGCATCTCGACGAGAGAATCGACCGCAGCCGCAATGGCCTCGTCCACCTCTGCCTTCTTCGGTAGAACGCCGAGCAACGCGGCACTGGCGGCAAAAACGGCAAGCCTGGCGGGGTCGTTATGGGCAGACTGTGCCAGCGCATGCAGTGCCTGCACGGCAGCAACCGTGTTGAGGTCGTCGGCAAGCGCGTCGAGAACAGTGCTGTCTGGCGCCGCATCGCTGGCTTCTGCAGCCGGCCATTTTGCCAGCAGACGTTCAGCTTCTTCCAGTCGTTTGACGGAAAAATCGATGGGTTCGCGGTAATGGGTCATCAGCATCGCAAGGCGCAGCACGTCGCCCGGCCATTGGCGGCCGCCGAACTTGTCGGTGTGCAGCAATTCGTAGATCGTCACGAAGTTGCCTTCGGACTTCGACATCTTGCGGCCTTCCACCTGCACGAAACCATTGTGCATCCAGACATTTGCCATGACATGCGTGCCGTGGGCGCAACGCGACTGGGCGATTTCGTTTTCATGGTGCGGGAAGATCAGGTCGAGCCCGCCGCCGTGAATGTCGAAGACCTCGCCGAGATAGCGGCCGGACATTGCAGAGCACTCGATATGCCAGCCCGGACGGCCGCGACCCCACGGGCTTTCCCAGCCGGGTTCGTTATCGCTGGAAAGCTTCCAGAGTACGAAATCGCCGGGGTTCTTCTTGTGAACATCGACGGCAATGCGCGCACCTGCCTGCTGCTCATCCAGGGGGCGCTTGGAAAGCTGGCCATAGTCGGCCATCGACTTCGTATCGAAAAGAACTTCCCCGCTTGCCACATAGGCGTGACCACGTTCGATCAGCTTTTCGATGATATCGACCATCTGCGGAATGTTGTCAGTGGCGCGTGGTTCGACACTGGGCTCAAGGCAGCCGAGCGAGGCGACATCGTCATGGAACTGCTTCGCAGTCTTTTCGGTGACAGCATGGATCGCGTCGTTCAGCGGCAGGTGAGGGTAGTCGCGCAGCGCCCGTGCGTTGATCTTGTCGTCGACGTCGGTGATGTTGCGGGCATAGGTAACCTGGCTCTCGCCATAAACATGCCGCAGCGCCCGGTAGAGAACGTCGAAGACGATGACGGGTCGCGCGTTGCCGATATGGGCGAAATCGTAGACGGTTGGTCCGCAGACATACATGCGCACATTGTTTGCGTCGATCGGCGTAAACTCCGCCTTTTCGCGGGTCAGCGTATTATAAAGCTTCAGGCGCGCGGACATGCATGTCTCCTCGTAACCGGTATCACTTGCCGGGCCGGAGCGTTTGTCTTCAGCGTTTTTGAGACGAAAACGATCTGGCCGGCCATCAAGCCAGCAAAAATGTTTCAGCAGCAGGTGCAGATCGTCGTTTTCATGACTTGCGTTATGGCGCGGCGGCAATCTTCGGTCAAGGGTATCGTCACCAGCTTGGCTGACCGCCGGAATATTTTATTCCGGCTGCCGATAGTCCGCGAATTTTCCGTCTCTGACGACGAACAGCTTGCCGGTTTCCTTCAGTTCAGGAGACGCCAGTGGCAGAATGGCGGCAGCCACCTCGGAAGGGTGCGGCACTGTAGCAGGATCTTCGCCAGGCATGGCCTGCGCGCGCATGGCCGTGCGGGTCGCACCTGGATTGATGCTGTTGACGCGAAGCGGCGTGTTCTGCGTTTCGGCCGCCCAAGTGCGGGTAAGTGCTTCGACGGCAGCTTTTGAGGTGGAATAAACACCCCAGAAGGGGCGACAGGAATGCGCGGCCCCGGATGACAGGATCAGCGCACGGCCAGCATCGGATTTGAGCAGCAGCGGTTCGACCGAACGGATCAGGCGCCAGGTTGCGGTGACATTGATTGTCATGACCTTTTCAAAGACCTTGGCCTCGATATGTCCGACCGGCGAGATGACCCCGAGAACACCGGCATTGGCAACCAGAATATCGAGTTTGCCCCAGCGTTCGTAGATATTGGCACCGAGTGCATCGATGGCGTTCATGTCGGCAAGATCGAAGGGCACAAGTGTGGCTGTGCCGCCTACGGCCTTGATAGCATCATCGAGTTCTTCAAGCCCACCGACCGTGCGGGCGCAGGCGATGACATGGGCGCCGGCCTTGGCAAGCTCCAGCGCGGTGAAATAGCCGATGCCGCGTGATGCACCGGTCACAAGCGCGATCTTGCCGTTAAGGTCCATGGTCATGATGTCTCCCCCCGATTGAATTGCACGTCTTTTACGAAGCGGCGGCCTGCTGCCGCAAGCGATCAAAACGTCGCATGCGATCATCCTCATCGCAGGCAACAAAAAAGCGGCCACCGAGTACGGTGGCCGCTGATTGGTCTGGAATATCAGCCGTTGCTGGCCAGCACGGAAATCTTGCTGCCGAGCGACTCGCCGTTCTTGTCGAGAAGGCGCGTCGGATAGTCACCGGTGAAGTAATGGTCGGTGAACTGCGGGCGGGCCGGATTACGATCTTCGCCACCAACAGCACGGTAGAGGCCGTCGATCGACAGGAAAGCCAACGAATCGACGCCGATGAATTTCGCCATGGCGTCAACGTCGGCATACTGGTTGGCCAGAAGCTTGTCGGCGTCCGGCGTATCGATGCCGTAGAAGTCCGGATGGAAGATCATCGGGCTGGCAACGCGGATATGAACTTCCTTTGCGCCAGCTTCGCGGATCATCTGCACGATCTTGACCGAAGTGGTGCCGCGCACGATGGAATCGTCCACCAGAACGACGCGCTTGCCTTCGATCATTGCCCGGTTGGCAGAGTGCTTGAGCTTCACGCCGAAGGCGCGAATCTGCTGCGTCGGCTCGATGAATGTGCGGCCGACATAGTGGTTGCGGATGATGCCGTATTCAAACGGAATGCCGCTCTGCTGCGCAAAACCGAGCGCTGCGGGTGTGCCGCCATCGGGAACCGGAACAACGACGTCTGCTTCGAGCGGCGCTTCCTTGGCAAGGTTGATGCCCATGTTCTTGCGCGTCGTATAGACGTTGCGGCCACCAACGACGGAGTCGGGACGGGCGAAATAGACGTATTCGAACAGGCAAAGACGCTCGGGCTGCGGCTTCGTGGGCTTGCGGGCGTCGATGGTAATCGAGCCGTCAGGCTGGATTTCGCAGATGATGACTTCGCCGTTTTCAACGTCACGAACGAATTTCGCACCGATGATGTCGAGAGCGCAGGTCTCTGAGCAGAAGATCGGCTTGCCGTCGAGTTCACCCATGACGAGGGGACGAATGCCGATTGGATCGCGTGCGGCAATCAGCTTCGTGCGGGTCATGGCCAGCATCGAATAACCGCCTTCCATCTGACGGATGGCGTCGATGAAGCGGTCGGCTGTCGAGCTGTGGCGCGAACGGGCAATCAGATGCAGAACGACTTCGGTGTCCGAAGTAGACTGACAGATGGCGCCGGTGGCGATGATCTGGCGGCGAAGCGTCAGGCCGTTGGTGAAGTTGCCGTTATGGGCAATCGAGATGCCGCCTTCTTCCAGTTCGGCAAACAGCGGCTGCACGTTGCGCATCGCTACTTCGCCGGTGGTGGAATAACGGGTGTGGCCGATGGCCATCGAACCGGGCAGACGGGCAAGAGTTGCGGGATCGGTATAGTGATCGCCGACCAGGCCCATATGGCGTTCCTGATGGAAACGCTTGCCATCGAAGGAGACTATACCGGCAGCTTCCTGACCACGATGCTGCAAAGCGTGCAGACCAAGCGCTGTCAGGGTCGAGGCATCGGGATGCCCGAGAATGCCGAACACACCGCATTCTTCATGCAGCGTATCGCCGTCGATCTCTTCGTTGAACGTGGAATGCGAAAGCGGCTCAATCATTCGGCTTGCCCTTGCTCTCTTACCAAAAAAAGAAAGACCTGTCCGGCGAGCATGTCTCCGGGGCGGTCTGTCTGTTGTCGTGCTAGATATTTAGCACAAATAGCGCGCCTTGCATGCATTGCAAGGCGCGACACTGTGTCAATTATTTGTAGCCGGTGGATTTGTTGCCGGCACATCTTCGGCCGGCGTCTGTGCCGAAGCCGGTTCCTGCTGCTTTCCGAGGATGCGAGCGCGGATCTGCGGCTCGATGTCCTCAGGCAGAACGGCTTCCAGCTTGCCGACCAGCCCATCCAGGAACGGCTTGGACTTGGCCTGCGTGACCCATTCGGGCTGTGTCTTCACGTCAACCAGCCAGTTCCAGAAGGCAACGGCGACGACCAGCAGAAGAAGGCCGCGTGCCGCACCGAACAGGAAGCCCAGCGTGCGGTCGAGTGCACCGATGCGGCTGTCGATGATGAAATCGGCAATCCGCGAGGTGATGAAGGAAATAACGATCAGCGCCACGAGAAAGACGACGGCTGCAGAGCCGGCGATGGCGATCTTGTCGTCATCGGTGTAGTTGCGCGCATAAGGCAACACGACCGGGTAGAGATAATAAGCCGCTGCAACCGAGCCGGCCCAGCTCGCGATGGACAGGATTTCCCGGGAAAAACCGCGCACCATTGCAAGAATAGCGGAGAAAAGAACAACGGCGATAACGATGCCGTCGAAAATTGTAATGGGCATATACCAACTCCGGAGGTGCGACGCCTTGTCAGGCGCTGCCTTGCCAATTTTGCGATCCTCTTACACCACTGTTCTGCCGGGCGAAAGGATCAATATTCGTCGTCCTCAGCCTGCTTGAACCGGTTACCCGAACCGGCGATGCGCGCCACAAGGTCGGGCAGGCTTTCAATTTCCGTCCAGCGCCCCTTGGCGCCTTTTGCCAATTCAGCCGAAGCGGAAGGCAGAAGTGCGGCGGGGAACCCGAGTTTCTCCGCTTCTTTCAATCTTTGGACCGTGTGTGCAACAGGTCGAACCGCGCCAGACAGGCTGATTTCGCCGAAATAGACGCAATCGGCAGGCAGGGCAAGACCGGCGAGGGATGAAACCAGTGCAGATGCGATGGCCATGTCGGCGGCGGGCTCCGATATCCGGTAGCCGCCCGCGACATTGAGATAGACATCGTGCTGACCAAGCTTGACGCCACAATGAGCCTCAAGAACGGCCAGAATCATGGCAAGGCGCGACGAATCCCAGCCGACGACGGCACGTCGCGGCGTGCCGAGCGAAGTCGGCGCGACCAGTGCCTGCACCTCCACCAGCACCGGGCGTGTCCCTTCAATTCCGGCAAAGACGGCAGCGCCCGGAGATTTCTCATTGCGTTCGCCAAGGAAGAGTTCCGACGGGTTCGAAACTTCCCGCAGACCGCGATCCGACATCTCGAACACGCCGATCTCGTCTGTCGGGCCAAAGCGGTTCTTCACGGTACGAAGGATTCGGTAGTGATGACCGCGATCGCCTTCAAAGTAGAGAACAGCATCGACCATATGTTCGACCACGCGCGGACCGGCGATCTGGCCTTCCTTGGTAACATGGCCGACGAGAACCATTGTGGTGCCCGTCTGCTTGGCGAACCGAATCATCGCCTGAACGCCGGTGCGAACCTGGGTCACGGTGCCGGGTGCAGAATCGGCGGTATCGCTCCAAAGTGTCTGAATGGAATCGATGATCACGAGATCGGGCCGCTTGCCTTCGGAAATCGTCGCCAGGATGTCCTCGACATTGGTTTCCGCAGCCAGCAGCACGTCCGTCTCAGCCGCACCAAGACGCTGCGCACGCAACCGAACCTGCGCAACGGCTTCTTCGCCCGATACGTAGATGATGCGATGGTTACGACGCGAAAGGGCTGCGGCGGCCTGCATCAGAAGCGTCGATTTGCCGATGCCGGGATCACCGCCGATCAGCACCGCCGAACCGCGTACGAACCCGCCACCGGTCGCCCGGTCAAGCTCGCTGATGCCGGTTGGAATGCGCGGCGCTTCCTCGATTTCGCCGGACAGGGAGGTGAGGGTGACAGGCTTGCCCTTCTTTGGCATTTTGCCGGGCCCCGAGCCGATGCCACCCATCGGATCTTCTTCGACAATGGTGTTCCACCCACCGCAACCGTCGCATTTACCCGCCCAGCGGGTGTGAACCGTGCCGCAGTTCTGGCACACGAATTGGGTCTTGGCTTTGGCCATATTACGGGCAATTCTCCTGCGCGGTGATAAGCGGTATCGTTAGAACAAATGCGGAACTTTGTTCTCCGATAAACGCCTGCCGGAGAATTTGCAAGCCTGCGCTGTCATGGACAGCGTCAGTCCTCGTCAACCAGATATTGCCGTTCATAACGCAATCCGAGCCCGGTCAGCAGTTCGTAGCCGATCGTCCCGGCGGCATGTGCGACCTCGTCGACAGGCACGTTCGGGCCGAAAAGCTCGATATAGTCGCCCGCGCGCACAGCATTCTCGGGAATGTCGGTCACATCGAAGATGGTGAGGTCCATCGTCACACGTCCGGCCACCGGCGCCTTGTGGCCATTGATGACGCCATAGGCGCCACCATGGCCCATTTTACGCAGCGGAATCCCTGAGCCGGAAAGCGAACGCTGATAACCGTCCGCATAGCCGACCGAGGCAATCGCAAGACGGCTGGCGCGCTTCAGCAGGAAAGTGCCGCCATAGCTGACTGTCTGGCCTTCGCCCGCTTCGCGGATCTGGATGATGCGCGCTTCGGCTTTCGCGACCGGGCGCATTGGATTTTTGACGCCGTTGACGGCTTCGCCACCGTAGACGGCAATGCCGGGGCGGGTGAGATCGAAGTGATAGTCCGGCCCGAGAAAGATACCGGCCGATGCGGAGAGGCTTGATTCGATACCTTCGAAAGCGGCGCTAACCTGCCGGAATGATTCGAGCTGCACCTTGTTCATCGGCGCGGAAGGGGTATCGCCACAGGCGAGGTGGGACAGCACCAGAACCGGATCGAAACTGGCCGGACGTGTCACATCGCTGGCGAGAGACAGCGCATCGTCAAGCGGCAGGCCAAGCCGGTTGAAACCGGTATCGATATGCAGGGCGCAAGGGTGTTCGCCGCGTTCCGCAACAGTTCCCATCCAGAAGGAAAGCTGCTCTTCAGACGCGATGACGGGCACGAGATCATTGTCGAAAACCTGGCGTTCCTGGCCCGGCCAGATACCTGACAGCACGAAGATGCGGGCCTCCGGCGTGTATGAGCGCAGCGTTGCGCCTTCGGCGACCGTTGCCACGAAGAAGTCGCGTGCACCGGCGTGGTATAGCGTTGAACCGCAATCCTCGATGCCGAGGCCGTAAGCGTCAGCCTTGACGACGGCTGCCGTGCGCGCCTTGCCGGACCGCCTTTTCATGTCGCGCCAGTTATCCGCCAGCGCGCCGAGATCGATGGTCAGCCTCAGCGGCGCATAGTCGAATGCGTCGGTATCCGTGTCGGTAAAGGTCGTGTCGAGCTCGTCTGTCATGCCATGCGTCCGGGTTGGTTGGAACCGGCGCGACCCTACAGCATCAGCCCGGAAATCGGAATCGATTTTCGAAGGGCGCGTTACATGGATTCAATGGGATAGGGAGCCCGCTGGAGCCCCAGCACTTTTGTTCAAGACGGTGGCGGGCGATTGGAGTAAAACCCGTACATGGACAATGTCTCGCAGGAACAGGCCATCGATGTCATGCCGCTCGCTGCGGCGGAAACCACGCGCTTTTGGCGCGATGGTCGATTCGACGATATGGAATGCCTGAGCGCGACATTTCTGACACACGAATATTCGCCGCATGCACATGAGACCTTTTCAATCGGTGCCATCGAAAGCGGCTCGCAGATTTCCACCATTCAAGGCACGACCGAGCAGACGGGGCCGGGGCACCTTTACCTGATCAACCCCGGTGAAATCCACGATGGCGCTCCCGGTGGTGGAGGTTATCGCTATCGAATGATCTATCCGGATATGGGGCTGTTGCGGGCTGTACTGGAAGACGTCACCGGCAGAGCTTTTCACGGGACGCCCTATTTCCCCAGCTTCCTGCCTTATGACCCGCAGATGGCGGCGGCTTTTCAGGTTGCGCATCGCCGCCTGGAAAGACGCTCCGGCGCGCTGGAGGCGGATGAGGGCATGTTCTCGGTGCTGGCTGAGCTCTTTCGCAGACATGGCGGTGCCATGATCCTGCCCGTGGAAACACGTGAACGGACGGCGGTTTACCGAGCGCGGGACTATCTTGCCGACAATTATGAAACCGATATTGGCCTTGAGGAACTGGCAGCGGTCGCCGGTCTCAGCCGAGCGCATCTCATTCGGGCATTCCGCAAGCAGTTTTACATCACGCCTCATGCCTTTCTCACGGATATTCGTGTTCGAAAGGCGAGGAAGCTGCTGCGGGGCAGGGAGAGCCTCGCAGATGTCGCTGCGCTTTGCGGGTTTGCCGACCAGGCGCATTTTACCCGCCATTTCAAGGCGCGCACTGGTGTGACACCTGGGCAGTTCCGCGCTGCCTGAAGGTTGGTCCCAGCGGCCACCCATGTCACTTTCGTTCAATACGCGGCCGGTTTGGAGGAATAGAGGCAATCTCCTGAAAGGGAGGACGCCATGTCTGACAAAAAGAAAACCGGAGAATTTGGCGACGGGCTGAAAGCTGCTGCTCCCTTGCTGGTTGCCATGGTGCCGATTGGCGCGGTGTTCGGTGCGGTTGCCGTTTCGAAAGGTTTGTCTCCGCTGGAAGCGTCGCTAATGTCGCTGCTGGTTTTCGCCGGTGGTTCGCAATTCGTGGCGATGGATCTGTGGACGCATCCCGCCAACTGGACGGCACTTGGTTTTGCCGCCTTGCTCGTCAATCTGCGGCATGTGCTGATGAGCGCTTCGATTGCCGGAAAACTGGAGGAATTCACCGGCTTGCGAAAATACGCTGCCATGCTGGTTCTGACCGATGAATCCTGGGCGCTTGCCGAATTCCGGGTCATGGCGCGCCGCTTGACGCCCGCCTTTTTCGCCGGCGCGGCCCTGTCGATCTACCTGGTCTGGAATATGTCGACCCTGGCGGGCGCCTTGTTGGGCGCTGTTGTTGGCGACATGTCGGTTATCGGTCTGGATTTCGCCTTTCCGGCCGTCTTCATCGTGTTGCTGATGGGCTTCTGGAAGGGAAGGGAGACCGGCCTGGTTTTGCTTGCCAGCGCAACGGCGGCCTTCGTGACGCATAAATATGTTCCAGGCGCATGGTATATTGCAGCCGGTGCTCTGGCTGGGTTGGCAGCGGCGGCTTTCGCGTGTCCGCAGGACGCGGAGCAACCCGCATGACACTTGACTGGAACACGCTCCTGACGATCCTCGCCATGATGGTGGCAACAGTTGCGACCCGCTTTGGCGGCCTCATCCTCGTCAGTTACATGGAGCTGACGCCGCGCATGAAAAAGGCGCTGGGTGCCGTTCCACCCGCCGTGTTGATGGCCGTTGTCACACCGACAGCGCTGACAAGCGGTGTCGCCGAAACCATCGCCTGCGCCGTAACAGCCATCGCCGCATTGCGCCTGTCATTGCTGCCAGCAGCCTGTGCCGGGGTGGTCACGGTGGCGATACTGCGCGGAATCGGATTGTAAGCGAAACCCACCAAGCCCTTGAAAAGATTCCGCCCCGCACTTCTGGAAAGGCGGGGCGGTTTTTGGGATCAATGTTCTTCGTACTGACTGAAGGATGGGTCGGCCAGATCGGTGAAGCGGGTGAATTCCGACTGGAACGCCAGCTTCACGGTGCCGGTAGGTCCGTGACGCTGCTTGGCGATGATGACGTCGGCCGTGCCCTTCACCTTGTCGAACAGGGCTTCCCATTCCGCGTATTTCGGATCGGCCGGATCGCGTGGCTCCATGTTCTTGACGTAATATTCCTCACGGAACACGAACAGCACCACGTCGGCGTCCTGCTCGATCGAGCCGGATTCGCGAAGGTCGGAAAGCTGAGGACGTTTGTCTTCACGGCTTTCCACCGCACGGGAGAGCTGTGACAGGGCAATGATCGGAACGTTCAGTTCCTTGCCCAGCGCCTTCAGACCCGTGGTGATCTGGGTGATTTCCTGCACGCGGTTTTCGCCGCTCTTGCCGGAGCCGGTCATAAGCTGAACGTAGTCGACCACCAGAACGTCAAGGCCGCGCTGACGCTTGAGACGACGCGCGCGGGCCGAAAGCTGGGCGATGGAAATACCACCGGTCTGGTCGATATAGAGCGGCACCTTCTGCATCATCTGGCTGCAGGCAACCAGCTTTTCGAAGTCGGCCTCGGTAATGTCACCACGACGGATTTTCGAAGACGACACTTCCGTCTGCTCGGAAATGATACGCGTGGCGAGCTGTTCGGACGACATTTCGAGCGAGTAGAAGCCGACGACGCCGCCATTCTTGGCCTTGAACGAACCGTCCGGCTGTACCTCCTGCTCGTATGCCGCAGCAATATTGTAGGCAATGTTGGTCGCAAGCGAGGTCTTACCCATACCCGGACGACCTGCGAGAACGATCAAGTCCGAGCGCTGCAGGCCACCCATGCGGCCATCAAGCGAATGAATACCGGTCGAAATGCCTGATAGATTGCCATCGCGCTCGAAGGCGGCGCCGGCCATGTCGATTGCCAGCGCAACTGCGTCGTTGAACGACTGGAAGCCGCCGTCGTAACGGCCGGTTTCGGCAAGTTCGAACAGACGGCGTTCGGTGTCTTCGATCTGTGCCTGCGGCGGCATGTCGAGCGGCGCGTCATAGGCGATATTGACCACGTCTTCGCCGATCTGGATCAGCGCGCGGCGTAGTGCCAGATCGTAGATCGCCCGGCCATAGTCTTCGGCGTTGATGATCGACACGGCTTCTGCGGCGAGGCGGGCGAGATATTGCGCCACCGTCATGTCGCCGATCCTGTCTTCCGCAGGCAGGAAGGTCTTGATCGTCACCGGGTTGGCGGTCTTGCCCATGCGGATGATGTCGCCGGCAACTTCAAAAATCTTGCGGTGCAGAGGCTCGTAAAGATGGACCGGCTTCAGGAAGTCCGAGACACGATAATAGGCATCGTTGTTGACGAGGATCGCGCCAAGCAGCGCCTGTTCGGCTTCGATGTTGTTCGGAGCTTCGCGATAATGCGCTTCCGCGGTTTGCGCGGGGGTGATCTTCCTTGCAGCGTCGTTCATGGTCTTGCGCGATCTCCCTGTGCATTGCGTCTTCAAACTGTGGGTTTGGCGTCAGAGGGCGTGGCAGTCAATGACAATGTTGCAACATTGCGCGCCCGTCACGTGCCTGCTTGTCGAACCGCAATCACATCTTCAGTTGTCCCCAATAATCCACAGGCAGGGCAGGGACATCGTGCCGGTACCCGGCGGCGTCTGATTCGAGTATCATGTTTTTATCGCATAGCTGCCCCCTCAGGAAAAATTCTTGAAAATCGTCAGCTTTCAAAATAAATAGGGACAAAATAGATAGCTTACTAATTATAAGGTTAACTTAGATGTCGCGTGAAACCGACAAGGAACAGCTTCTCGATGAGGTTTCGGCCTTTACCCGAAAGCTGCGCGCATTTTTCGATGCGAGGGTCGCCGAAAGCGGTCTGACGCTGGCGCGCGCTCGTGCGCTTTTTGCACTGTCGCGGCGTGGGCCATTGACCCAGACCGAACTTGCCGAGGAAATGGAAATCGAAACGCCGACCCTCGTGCGGGTTCTCGACGGCATGGAGAAACAAAATCTCATCGAACGGCGGTCTGACGCGAATGATCGTCGGGCGAAGCGGATTCACATGACGCCGGATGGAAAACAGACCTCGGAAGCGGTTCAGGGTCTGGCAAAGGAGCTGCGGGCAGAAATTGTCGCCGATATTTCGACTGACGATCTGCGTCTCGCGCTCGATGTGATGCGCAGGCTCTCTGCCAATCTGCAGAGCCTTGCGGTGGAAAGGGCAAAGCCGTGAGCAATACCCTGCCTCAAACCCTTGCCGCCGACGAAACGCCAGAGCCGGAAAAGGCTCTCGACGTTGTCGAGCAACCGGCGCCTGCGCCTGCCCAGCCGCCACAGCCGGTAGAACGCCCGCTCTGGATGCGGTTGAGCTACATTTTCGGTGGCCTGCTGTTTTTCATCACGCAGGGCATGGGCATGAACCTCGTCATGGCCAATATCTATCAGTTGCAGGGAGAGTTTTCCGGCACTGTGGCAGAAGTGGCCTGGCTTTCGGCTGCCTATATGGCGCCCTATGCGACCTTCTCGATCGCGCTCTTCAAGGTCAGGGCGCAATATGGCCTTCGGCCATTTGCCGAGGTCAGCATCCTGCTGTTTGTCGTGGTGTCCTGTCTTAACCTGTTTGTCACGGACCTGCATTCGGCCATCGTCGTTCGCTTTGTCAGCGGCATGGCGGCAGCACCGCTTTCGTCGCTCGGCTTCCTTTATATTCTCGAGGCATTTCCGCCTTCGAAGAAGTTCTCGCTCGGCTTCAGTATCGCGCTCACAGGCACGCTTCTGTCTGCGCCGCTGGCAAGACTGGTCTCGCCGTCGCTGTTGCAGATCGATGGCTGGAACGCACTTTATTCGCTCGAAATCGGCCTTGCATTGATCTCGCTCGCGTTGATCTATGTTCTGAAGGTTACACCACCGCCAAGCGCCAAGGTGATCGAGCGCATGGACATCCTGAGCTACCTGCTGTTTGCGGGCGGTCTGGGCTGTCTTGCCGTGTTCCTCACACTCGGCCGGTTTTACTGGTGGTTCGAGACATGGTGGCTCGGTGTGCTGCTTGCCGTCGCGATTGCCCTGCTGACGGTGCTGGCCTTCGTCGAGCTGCCGCGCAAGAACCCGCTTCTCGATCTGCGCTGGATCTTTTCGAAAACCAACATGCATGTCATGGGTGTGCTGCTCGTCTACCGCGCCGTGTCTTCGGAACAGTCCTCAACAGCAGTCAGTTTCTACCAGCAGCTTGGCCTGCTCAATGATCAGACGACAACGCTCTACGCGCTTGTTCTTCTGGCGACCGTGCTTGGCGGTGCCGCCTGCGCGTGGTTGATGTTGACGAAATATGTCGAAACGGCCCATGTGATTGCGCTCGCTCTCATTGCTACAGGTTCATTCATGGACAGCCAGTCCACCAACCTGACGCGGCCGGAACAGATGTATCTCAGCCAGATGATGATCGCGTTCGGTGCGGCGATGTTCCTGCCGCCGGTCATGGCGAAAGGTTTCGCCGGGGCATTGGCGAAGGGTGTGCCGTATCTGGTGAATTTCATCACCATCTTCCTGTTCACGCAGATCACCGGTTCGATGTTGATGACCGGCCTGCTTGGCAGTTTCGTCACCCTGCGTGAAAAATTCCATTCCAACGTCCTGGTCGAAAACATCCTCCTGACCAATCCGATGGTCACGCAACGCGTCTCGCAACTCTCCAGTGCCTACAGTCACGTTATCTCCGACCCGGTCTTGCTGAACGCAGAAGGGCTGGCTCTTCTCAGTCAGCAGGTCACCAAGGAAGCTTACGTGCTCGCTTACAACGATACTTTCCTGCTGATCTCAGTCGTTTCGGCGCTGGCATTGGCAACGCTTCTCATTCACCACGCATGGCTGCGCATCCGCCCGCTTATTGTTCGGGACAACGTTGATGCCGTGCCGGCACAACAGTCATGAACGTCCAAGAGTAACAAAAATGCTGAAGAAGATTTTTACCCCGGTTTCTATTCTTGTCCTACTTGGTGGCATCGCGGGCGTCGCGCTCGTGCTCTACGCATGGCGGTTGCCACCGTTCCAGTCTGCCGTCGAAATGACCGACAACGCTTTCGTGCGCGGTTATGTCACCACCATGAGCCCGCAGGTCAGCGGTTATGTCGTCAACGTGCCGGTCAAGGACTATCAGGAGGTCAAGCAAGGTGCGCTGCTGGTCAAAATAGATGACCGTATCTATTCCCAGAAGCTTGCACAGGCCGAATCGACACTCGACACGCACAAGGCCGCGCTCGACAATTCCCGTCAGCAGGAAAACGCCGCCAACGCCAATATCGCGTCCAGCAAGGCAGCGGTTGAAAGCGCCGAGGCATCGTTGAAACAGGCGCAGCTCGCGTCCGACCGTCAGGACAACCTCATCAGAAGCGGGGCTGGTACCTCCAGCTCGCAGGAAGAGGCGCATGCCGCTCTGGAAAAGGCGCGTGCTTCGGTCTCTCAGGCCAAGGCAGCCCTTGAGGTTTCGCAGCAGGATCTGCAGACGATCATCGTCAACCGTGGCTCGTTGCAGGCCGCTGTCGCCAATGCTGAGGCTGCGGTCGAGCTGGCCAGGATCGACCTGCAGAATACCGAAATCCACGCGCCGCGCGACGGCAAGCTTGGCGAAGTCGGCGTCCGCGTCGGGCAATATGTGACCGCCGGCACGCAATTGATGGCCGTCGTCCCGCACGAGGTCTGGATCATCGCCAACTTCAAGGAAACCCAGTTGAGCGGCATGCAGGCCGGCCAGCCTGTGACGATTGCCGTCGATGCCCTGCATCGCAGAAAGCTCACCGGCCATATCGAGCGCTTTTCGCCCGCGACCGGCTCCGAATTCTCGGTCATCAAGCCGGACAATGCGACCGGAAACTTCGTGAAGATCGCGCAGCGGGTCGGCGTTCGTATCGCCATCGATCCTGATCAGCCTCTGGCTGCGGAATTGACGCCCGGCATGTCAGTGGTCGTCCATGTGGACAAGAGCCAGGAGCCGGACCAGGCCAGGCTCGCCGCGAACTGAATGCCGTTCAAACCTCTGCCAGACAAAGAAAAACCCCGGATGTTGCCATCCGGGGTTCTTTTTTGAGCCGTTGGGGGCTCTGAAATTATGCGTCGTCGCCTTCGAATTCTGCATCCGGATCAAAGAAGTCTTCCGGGCGCAGAGCGTCTTCGTCAACGCCGTAGATGGCGTCAGCGGAGGTGAGGCTTTCGCCCTTTGCCTGACGCTCAGCTTCTTCAGCCGAACGAGCAACGTTCAGCTCGACCTGCAGCTCGACTTCAGCATGCAGGTGCAGCGTTACGTTGTGCAGACCAATGGTCTTGATCGGCGTGTTGAGCTCAACCTGGTTGCGGCCAACGTTGAAGCCTTCTGCAGCGAGGATTTCAACAACGTCACGAGCAGCGACAGAACCGTAGAGCTGGCCGGTTTCGCCAGCCGAACGGACGACGATGAAGGACTTGCCTGCGAGAGCTTCGGCAACCTTCTGGGCTTCCGACTTGCGCTCAAGGTTACGAGCTTCGAGCGTTGCACGCTCGGTCTCGAAACGGGTCTTGTTGGCTGCGTTGGCGCGCAGTGCCTTGCCCTGCGGCAGCAGGAAGTTACGTGCGTAGCCGTCGCGAACCTTTACGGTTTCGCCCATCTGGCCGAGCTTGTTGATGCGTTCGAGAAGAATAACGTCCATCTTCTTGATCCTTTCTAGTTTCAGGTGTTGGTTTCGTTCGTATTGTCAGTTTTCCGCGTCGGCGTGAGGGAGATCGTGCTGCGCACGTCGCTCAAACCGAGCACGAGAATGATGAGAAGCGGAAAGACGAAGATTGCCGACAGGTAAGCGAGTACCAGTACGGGGATGCGCCAGTCCTTGCCGCGCGCCCGCTTGTGCAGCGAGGCATATCCGGACATCAGGAAACCTGCGCCGAAGGTGCCGCAGACAACCGCGCCGATCATGGCGGGAACACCGCCCACAAATGTCGCGACAATGCCTGCGAGGAAAATGAAAACCGCATTGCGGTGCATGCGAAGTGCCGACGGAACGTCTTCACGAGGGCGAAGACCCTTGCCGAAGGAACCGACCACGCGGGTGGCCAGATAATAGGCTGTAAACAGCAGCAGAACCCAAAGGCCGCCCTGCACGATCGGCAACATCAGCACGAGCAGTGACTTGCTCTGCGCCAGCGCTGCGGCATCAGGCTCAAACAGTGGCTCGCGGCTCTGAACAGACGTCATCATCATATCGACCAGGCGCGAAACGAGGTCGGGGCCATAACCGATCGTCCAGCCGAGAATGACGACGGCAATCGAGATGAGAAGGCAAAGATGCAGCAGGATGCCGGAAAGCGGATACCAGGCGAGCAAATCCTGCGGGCCGCCGATTTCGGAGGCCGGGCGTGCGAGGTTCGCAAGGTGAGACACCCAGCCTGCCGGGATCAGCGTAAAGATCGCGATCGTCACGGCAAACAGCGGCGACATGACAACAGCGCCGATGGCGGCCGTGGTCACGATGGCCACGATGGCGGCCATGTTGCCCCATCCCATGCCTGCAATCAGGATCGGCATGGCGGAAGCAGCATAGAGCAGGAAAGAAAGCGACGACTGTGCGGTTGCGCCCAGCGTCAGAAACGCGGCGCATATGCCGGCTAGGATGCCGGTGGTCAGCACTGTCTGGTTCAACTTTTGCACTTCGCTGTCCTGCTGGAAATTAAGCAGTTAGAGGACCGTTCCGGTGGAGCGTTGTCCCCAACATGGGTTTTATGTCTGTCTCGATCCGCGCCCAACGCGGAAGGAGAAACGAGGCCGCGTCGAAACGCAGCCTCGCAAAGTCATTATGCTACGACGTAAGGCAGCAGGCCGAGGAAGCGTGCACGCTTGATCGCCTGAGCGAGTTCGCGCTGCTTCTTCTGGGAAACGGCGGTGATGCGCGAAGGAACGATCTTGCCGCGCTCAGAAATGTAGCGCTGCAGAAGACGTACGTCCTTGTAGTCGATCTTCGGAGCGTTTGCGCCGGAGAAAGGGCACGTCTTGCGACGGCGGTGGAACGGGCGGCGTGCCGGGGAAGAGGATGCGTCAGCCATTGGTCAAATCTCCTTCTTATGCACGGTCTTCGCGCGGACGGCGCGGACGGTCGTCGCGGGAAAAGCCTTCGCGCGGGCCACGGTCCGGACGGTCACCGTCACGGCGCGGACGGTCGTCACGATCGCGCTTTTGCATCATCGCGGACGGGCCTTCTTCGTGGGCTTCAACAGCGATGGTCATGTAACGAAGAACGTCTTCGTTGATGCGCATCTGACGCTCAACTTCATGGATAGCAGCCGCCGGAGCGTCGATGTCCATCAGGGCGTAGTGAGCCTTGCGGTTCTTCTTGATGCGGTAGGTGAGGGACTTCAGACCCCAGTTTTCGACGCGTCCGACTTTACCGCCGAACGATTCGATAACGCCCTTGTACTGTTCTACAAGTGCGTCGACCTGCTGAGCAGAAATATCCTGCCGAGCAAGGAAGATGTGTTCGTAAAGAGCCATTTAAGCTTGCCTTTCTTGCGTTTTGTCCTTCACCCGGCAACGGCGCTAAGCCTCAACGACTGCTCTTGGCCGGCATATGCCGAAAGCAAGAAAAGCGTTGTTCGAGACGGTCGAGAGCGGAGACACGGGAGGCCGGAAAAACCTTATGGTTCCTGCTGTTCCGTTACCGAAACCAGCCCTCCGTTCAGCCACCAGCCATAAGACCGGGTGTCGTGAACAGCGCGCTTATACGCATTTTTGCCGGGAATGCAAGGGAAAGTCTGGCTTTCTCGCCATTTCGCTCATGCGCAGGAAAGGCAGTTGAGAATTGTGGACGCGAACAATGCCGGATTTTCCGCCATCATCAGGTGTCCGGTGCGGGGAATGTTGACGCGCATCCTGCAAAGATCGTTTGCCCAGTCTGCGACATCCCAACCGGAGGCGGAACGGGCGCCGGCAACCAGATAGACCGGAAGGCCGCTTCCCATCGTCGCGCGCAGGCCGGACAGATAGTCGTCGTGCCCCGTCGCCGCAACAACAGCCCTTGCCTGCGCCTTGATCGTCGTGGCTGGCTGATTGGCCAGCCATCCCTTTGCAAGCGACAATGTCCAGTCATTGACCGGGACGCCCGCCTTGGCGATCCATTGAGCCGGGTCCGCCTCGTACTCTCTTATGATCTCTGCCACTTCTGCATCGGGCTTTTGGGCGATCTGTCCCGACCAGAAGGCGTCCTTCAGCGTGAAATTGCCTTCGACGCTTGTAAACGAGGCGATCATATCTGGATAATGTCGGCAAACCAGCGCCGAAACCGCGCCGCCGACTGAATGCCCGACAAGATGAACCTTTTGACGGCCGATATTGTGGATATGACTGGCGACGTGGTCGGCCTGATCGCGCAAGGTCAAATTTTCGATGGGCTCATTGCGGTATCGGCCGTAACCGATCAGGTCAGGCGTATGTACGTCGATACCGTCAAACGGCGCCAGTATCTCCGGATCGTTGAGATTGCCGAAGAGGCCGTGAACCAGGACGACCGGTTCTGAAATACTGGGCATCGTTTTTGAAATCCTCGGTTTTATCTTGATTGCGTCGGACAGGGGGTAAGGGTCTGAGCGTCTATAATGAAAAATGCCCCGCAACTGCGGGGCATGAAATTCTTTGTCCGATGTCTGGGGTCAGATCGGCATTGGATACTGCCGATGAATTTCGGCAATGCCTTTCAGAACGTCGTCGGAAAGTTTGACATCTGCTGCTGCGATATCGGTCTTCAGTTGGTCGACTGTCGTTGCGCCGATGATCACGGAAGCCATGAACGGGCGGGTCAGGCAGAAGGCGATGGCGAGCTGTGCCGGATCGATGCCGTGCTTGGCAGCGAGATCGATGTAGGCCTTCACCGGCGCTTCCTGCAGCGGTTGCAGACGGCCGCCGAGATCGCGATTGATCGTGCCACGCGAACCGGCCGGGCGCGCACCGTTCTGATATTTGCCGGTCAGAAGGCCAGCCGCCAGAGGCGAGTAGGCGAGAAGGCCGACATTCTCGTGATGAGCCACTTCGGACAGGTCGAGATCGAAGCTGCGGTAGAGCAGATTGTACTCGTTCTGAATGGTTGCGACACGCGGCAGACCGGCGGCCTCGGCGATATCGATGTACTTCTGCGTGCCCCAGGCGCTTTCATTCGAAAGGCCGATTGCGCGGATTTTGCCGGCCTTGACCAGTTCGCCAAGAGTTTCCAGCTTTTCGGTGATCTCGGCGAGCGTCCGTTCTGTAGCCTGACCGCTGGCATCGAAACCCCATACGCCGCGGAAATGGTAGGTGCCGCGATTCGGCCAGTGAATCTGGTAGAGGTCGATATAATCTGTCTTCAGTCGCGTTAGGCTTGTGTCGACCGCCTCGCGAATGGCACTGGCATCGATATCACGCCCGCCACGAATATAATCACGGCCGGAGCCTGCGACCTTGGTGGCAAGAATGACGTCCTTGCGTTTGCCGGTCTTTTCGAACCACGTGCCGATATAGTCTTCCGTGCGGCCCTGCGTTTCGGCTGACACCGGTGTGGTGGGATAAAGTTCGGCCGTATCGAAGAAGTTGACGCCGTTTTCCAGGGCGTAATCCATCTGCTGATGGGCTTCGGCTTCCGTGTTCTGGGTGCCCCACGTCATCGTGCCAAGGCAGATTTCGGACACGGAGATATCCGTGCGGCCCAATGTTCTATGTCTCATGGAAATGTCCTGATGCTTGGAAGGTGGCATGAAATTAGTCTGGAAATGCCGCAGTGCAAGAAAAAATATGCTGCATTGAAAACGTGAAATTGGACGGCAAAACCCCGTGGCTTGGCCCATCCACAGGCTTCAAGCCTTGACTTCATGGGCCGGAATGTGAATGGAAGTCCCGATAATATAAGGGAAGGCCAGAAAAGAAGGACCACATCCCATGGGTACTGCATTCACATTTCCAGGTCAGGGAAGCCAGGCCGTCGGCATGGGCAAGGAACTTGCCGATACGTTCGTAGAAGCACGCGCTGTCTTCGAAGAAGTCGATGAAGCGCTCGGCCAGAAGCTGTCCGATATCATGTGGAACGGACCGGAAGAAACGTTGACGCTGACCGCCAATGCGCAGCCTGCGCTGATGGCCGTTTCGATGGCTGTGATGCTCGTGCTGGAAGCGCGCGGTTTCAAGCTGACCGATTCCGTTTCCTATGTCGCCGGCCACTCGCTTGGTGAATATTCGGCACTTTGCGCTGCCGGCACGTTCTCGATCGCCGACACCGCCCGCCTGCTCCGCATTCGCGGCAACGCCATGCAGGCTGCCGTGCCTGTTGGTGAAGGTGCGATGGCGGCTATCATCGGCCTTGAGCATGACGTCGTTTCCGCAATCTGCGAAGAGGCGAAAAGCCTCGGCGTCTGCCAGATCGCCAATGACAACGGCGGCGGGCAGCTCGTGATTTCCGGTGGCAAGGCTGCCGTTGAAAAGGCGGCCGCCATTGCCTCTGAAAAGGGTGCGAAGCGCGCCATCATGTTGCCGGTTTCCGCGCCCTTCCATTCCGCGCTGATGAGCCCTGCGGCAGATGCGATGCGTGAAGCGCTTGCACAGGTGGAAAAGAAGAACCCGATCGTGCCCGTCATCGCCAACGTGCGCGCGGCGCCTGTCTCCGATGCCAATGAAATCGCTGCACTGCTGGTGGAGCAGGTCACCGGTCAGGTTCGCTGGCGCGAGACGGTGGAGTGGTTTGCCGCCAACAACATCACGCAACTTTATGAGATCGGCTCCGGCAAGGTCCTGACAGGGCTTGCGCGCCGCATCGACAAGACGGTGAATGGCGTCGCCGTCAACAATGCTGCCGATATCGATCAGCTCCTGGCGACCCTCGCAGGCTGAAGGCCGCGGTCGCCCCGTTTAAAGAAGGAACATTCCATGTTTGATTTGACCGGCCGCAAGGCTCTCGTCACAGGCGCAACCGGCGGCATCGGCGAAGAAATCGCCCGCATGCTGCACGCGCAGGGCGCAACCGTCGGCCTGCACGGCACGCGCGTCGAAAAGCTTGAGGCACTCGCCGCTGAGCTTGGCGATCGCGTCAAGATTTTCCCGGCAAACCTGGCGGACCGCGCCGAGGTTAAGGCGCTGGGTGAAAAGGCCGAGGCCGAGCTGGAAGGCGTCGACATCCTCGTCAACAACGCCGGCATTACCAAGGATGGCCTTTTCGTTCGTATGAGCGACGAAGACTGGGACAACGTCATTGAAGTCAATCTGACGGCGATGTTCCGCCTGACGCGCGAACTGACGCATCCGATGATGCGCCGCCGTTTCGGCCGCATCATCAATATCACCTCAATCGTTGGCGTGACCGGCAACCCCGGCCAGGCAAACTACTGCGCGTCGAAGGCCGGCATGATCGGCTTCTCCAAGTCGCTGGCGCAGGAAATTGCAACCCGTAACGTTACCGTCAATTGCGTGGCTCCGGGCTTCATCGAAAGTGCCATGACCGGCAAGCTGAACGACAAGCAGAAAGAAGCCATCATGGGTGCCATTCCCATGAAGCGCATGGGAACCGGTGCGGAAATCGCTTCCGCCGTGCTTTATCTCGCATCCAACGAAGCGGGTTACATGACAGGCCAGACGCTGCATGTGAACGGCGGCATGGCGATGATCTGATGTGATGCCCCTTCCGTTGCGGAAAGGGTCTCGCGTCTTTTGAAATCTTGCTGGCGCCTGGGTCGAACCAGGCATTTTCCTGGCGCCTGCAAGTGTCTACCCGCTCTGGTTTCAGGCGAAAGAGCCTGTGATACGCTGTGCTTAGCGCGTTTTCAGGCTTTTCGACCGATTGAAACCATGTTAAGCGGGCCAAGACTGTGAACAGTCGTCCCGGAGAGACAGTAAGCCGTTGCGAATTTTTGCAACGATGTCTAGCTTGGACCGGGTTTAACGGGTTTGCCCGCGGTGCCGGATTTGAACGGTGCTTGAGGGCTTCTGACAGGGCAGGGTGCCGCAAGGCATTCCCTTTTAAAATAAAGGTCGAGGAAACCGACATGAGCGATATCGCAGAACGCGTAAAGAAAATTGTAATTGATCATCTTGGCGTTGACGCCGACAAAGTTGTTGAAGGCGCAAGCTTCATCGACGATCTGGGCGCTGACTCGCTCGACACCGTTGAACTGGTTATGGCTTTCGAAGAAGAGTTCGGCGTTGAAATCCCTGACGACGCTGCCGACTCGATCCTGACCGTTGGCGACGCCGTAAAGTTCATCGAAAAGGCACAGGCCTGATCGACCGTACTCGGGGAGGTTATTCAACCTCCCGTTCTGGCCCGGCTTGTCCGGGCCAATATTTTATAGCGAGAGGCGCACGCAGAGCTGGCGCGTGTCTCCGGCGCGTAGTCCCTTTGGCCGGAAATGGTCCGGCAAAATGGTTTATGCGCATATTCAGAATGTTGTAGTGTCATCTGCAAGTCATCGACGATCAGAGACGCAGCAAGAAAAGACCGATGATTGGATAAGGGCGGAGCGTTGGCATGAGGCGTGTCGTTATCACCGGTACCGGCATGGTATCTCCTCTTGGATGCGGAACGGAAGTGACCTGGGAGCGGCTGCTTGCCGGCCAGAACGGCGCCCGTCTGGTCACGGAATTCGAGGTTGAAGACCTTCCCGCAAAAATCGCCTGCCGTATTCCGCTTGGCGATGGTTCCGATGGCACTTTTAATCCTGATGACTGGATGGAGCCGAAGGAACAGCGCAAGGTCGATCCCTTCATCGTCTACGGTATGGCAGCAGCCGACATGGCGCTGAACGACGCCAATTGGCACCCTGAAACCGACGAAGACCAGATCATGACCGGCGTCCTGATCGGCTCCGGTATCGGCGGTCTCGAAGGTATCGTCGAAGCCGGTTACACGCTGCGAGACAAGGGTCCGCGTCGCGTTTCGCCTTTCTTCATTCCCGGCCGCCTCATCAATCTGGTGTCTGGTCAGGTGTCCATCCGCCACAAGCTGCGCGGACCGAACCATGCCGTCGTAACAGCCTGCTCGACCGGTGCGCATGCCATTGGCGACGCCGCGCGCCTGATTGCCCTCGGTGATGCTGACGTCATGGTTGCCGGTGGCGCCGAATCGCCGGTCTGCCGTATTGCGCTTGCCGGTTTTGCTGCCTGCAAGGCGCTCTCCACACAGCACAACGATGACCCGCAGAAGGCATCGCGTCCCTATGACCGTGACCGCGACGGTTTCGTCATGGGCGAGGGTGCCGGTATCGTGGTTCTCGAGGAGCTCGAACACGCCAAGGCACGCGGCGCGAAGATCTACGCAGAAGTTGTCGGTTACGGCCTGTCTGGCGATGCGTACCACATCACCGCGCCGTCCGAAGACGGTGAGGGCGCTTATCGCTGCATGTCCATGGCGCTGAAGCGCGCCGGCCTGACGCCCGACGATATCGACTACATCAACGCCCACGGTACATCGACCATGGCCGACACCATCGAACTCGGTGCGGTCGAACGTCTGGTTGGCGATTCTGCGTCGAAGATTTCGATGTCGTCGACCAAGTCGGCTACGGGCCATCTCCTCGGCGCGGCAGGTGCGATCGAAGCAATTTTCGCAACACTTGCGATCCGCGACAACATCGTCCCGCCGACGCTGAACCTCGACAATCCCGATGTCGAGACGAAGATTGATCTCGTGCCGCACAAGGCCCGCAAGCGCGACGTCAACGTTGCCCTGTCGAACTCCTTCGGCTTCGGCGGCACCAACGCGTCGCTCGTTCTGCGTCGCTACGAAGCCTGATTGTCTGACGGCTCTTGCCGTTAAAGACGGAATCGTCGAAAACCGCCTCCGGTCGTTGTGCATCGGAGGCCAAGGATAACGCCTTAGGCGAGGCAACTTTTCCGCTTCGCAAAACTTATGTCAGTTTGCGTTATCTGCCGTATAGGGAACGAGTTTTCGTAAAACCGTGCGGAAAACCGCCACCGATGCTTTGATGTGGTGCAGGATGGCATCCCGAACCTGTTTTTGCCGCATTGCCTGCGCAAAAAGCGCTGATAATGCCGAACTGAAAAGGACCGCCGGTGAGCGATACGAACCAGAACAGCCAGGGACAATACGGACGCGACGGCGCGGGCGAAGGTAGCCGCGGCCCGATCATTCCGAAGTCTCCGACGGAGGCGCTGCGGCCGGAAAAAGTTCCGGCTCCGCCAAAGCGTTCCCGCAAGGCTCATGGGCAACTGGTGATTTTCCTGAATTTCCTGATGACGCTGGCGGTTGCCGTCTGCGTGCTTGCCGTTGCCGCCTTCTATTACATGATCAACTCCTTCCAGGAGCCCGGTCCGCTGGAAGCCAATACCCATTTCACAGTGCGCAACGGCGCCGGCCTCATCGAGATTGCCAACAATCTGGAGCGCAATGGCGTCATCACCAACGCACGTGTTTTCCGTCTGATGACCGGCAGCTATCTTCAGAAGGAGCAGACGCTGAAGGCGGGCGAATATGAGATCAAGGCTGCCGCCTCGATGAAGGACATCCTGCTGTTGCTGGAGTCCGGCAAGTCGATTCTCTATTCCGTGTCTTTGCCGGAAGGTCTGACGGTCAAGCAGATGTTTGCTCGTCTGGCAGCCGACGAGGTTCTGGACGGAGAGCTTCCCGCCAGCCTGCCGGCGGAAGGCAGCCTTCGCCCCGATACCTACCGTTTCACGCGTGGCACCAAGCGCGAAGAAATCGTCAATCAGATGAGCGTTGCCCAGAACAAGCTGATCGAGATGATCTGGGAGCGCCGCGATCCCGACCTGCCGATCAAGACAGTTGAAGAGTTTGTAACGCTGGCGTCTATTGTCGAGAAGGAAACCGGCAAGGACGACGAGCGCGCCCATGTGGCCTCCGTATTCTACAACCGCCTGAAGAAGGGCATGCGCCTGCAGTCTGACCCGACGATCATCTACGGACTGTTTGGTGGCGACGGCAAACCGTCCGACCGGCCGATCTACCAGTCCGACCTGCAGAAGCAGACGCCGTTCAATACCTATGTCATCAAGGGCCTGCCGCCGTCGCCGATTGCCAATCCAGGCCGTGCCGCACTGGAAGCGGTTGCCAATCCCTGGCGCACGGACGATCTTTATTTCGTCGCCGATGGGACGGGCGGTCATGCTTTTGCCAAGACACTGGAAGAACACAACGCCAATGTCCGCCGTTGGCGCAAGATCGAGGCGGAAAAAGCGGCAGCCGGTGGCAATCCCGACGTTGCCGTAGACGGCCAGCCGGGTGGTTCGGAAGCGGAAAAACCAGCCAACAATTGATGAGTTTTTGCCGGGCCTCGATCAAACGAGGCCCGGTTTGCATGATGCTGTGGGGACTTCAGGAATGACATTGCAATCGATGACCGGCTTCGCACGCAGCGAAGGTGCGTCCGGACGCTATCGCTGGGCATGGGAGCTACGCTCCGTGAATGGCAAGGGCCTGGATTTACGTCTGCGTCTGCCAACGGGTATGGAAGGTCTGGAAGCGGAATTGCGCGAGGTTGCATCCCGCAGCCTGTCGCGCGGCAATATCCAGGCGGGGTTATCGCTGGCAACCGCCGAAAACCGGCTGGAAGCGGTTATCAACCGCGACGCGCTGGATGCTGTGCTGGCGCTTAAGAAGGAGCTCGGCAATGTCGTTGACGACAAGCCGTTGAGTTTCGACACGCTGCTGTCCGTGCGCGGGCTGGTGGACTTCCGCGAGGCGGAAGATGACGCCGAGGCGCAGGCTGCCCGCAATCGCGATGTGCTGGCGGGTTTTGCCGAAGCCGTTCTTAAGCTCAAGGCAATGCGCGAGCGGGAAGGGGAATCGCTCTACGGTATTCTGTCGGGGCATATCGACCGCATCGAGCAGCTTGCGACGGTTATTGAACGCGACCCGTCGCGGCAACCGGAGCAGATTGCCGCGCGCCTTGCCGCGCAGATCGCCCTGATTGGTGACGGGACCCAGGGACTGGACCGTGACCGTTTGCATGCGGAAGCGGCGTTGATTGCAACGAAGGCGGATCTGCGCGAGGAGATCGACCGCCTCTACGCGCATGTTGCAGCCTCGCGTGAGCTTTTGAAGGCTGGTGGCCCGATTGGGCGCAAGCTCGACTTTCTTGCACAGGAATTTAACCGGGAGTCGAATACCATCTGTTCCAAATCGAACGCCAGTGCGGTAACCGCTGCTGGTATCGAGCTGAAAGTGGTGATCGACCAATTCCGCGAACAGGTCCAAAATCTGGAGTAGGCCATGGCCCCGGTGAACAATTCTCCCGTCAAGATTGCCCGCAGAGGGCTGATGCTGGTGATCTCGTCGCCGTCAGGCGCGGGCAAGTCCACGATTGCCAGAAACCTTCTGGACAAGGACAAGAACATCAAGCTGTCCGTCAGCGTGACGACACGTCCACGCCGTCAAAGCGAGATTGAAGGCATCCACTATCATTTCATCTCCAAGCGCGAATTCGAGTTGATGCGTGATGGCGATGCGTTGCTAGAATGGGCCGAAGTGCACGGCAATTTCTACGGCACTCCCAGAGAGCCGGTGGAAGCGGCGATGGCCGAAGGCATGGACATGCTGTTCGACATCGACTGGCAGGGCGCCGAGCAGCTTCAGGACAAGATGAAGAGTGACGTCGTGTCGATTTTCATCCTTCCCCCGACAATGACCGAGCTGCAATCGCGCCTGCATCGCCGAGCTGAAGACACAGAAGCGGTCATTCAGACGCGCCTGGTAAATTCCCGCTCTGAAATCGAGCACTGGCGCGATTACGACTATGTCATTCTCAATGATGACCTGCAGGCTGCTTTCGACGCCGTGGAGGCCATTGTGAAGGCCGAGCGCGTGCGTCGCGACCGTCGCCACGGCATGTTCGACTTCGTGCGCGAATTGCTTGAAGAAGAGCCAAAACTCTAAAGCTGACCTGATTCCCGAATCGGGTTGATTACTGGCACGACAGCCAGTCCTGCGAATGGCGCACATCGGCTGCGTCATCCGCCCAGCCGTGACCACCCGTGAGCGTTTTCAGCGACACCGCGGCCCCCGCCATTGTCAATTGATCTGCAAGGAACGGCGCATCCTCTGGGTGACGTCTGTCGTCCCGCATCCCTGCGAGCAGCAGGACAGGGTATCCATGGAGCGGCGGGAAGGGTTCACCAGAGCGCGGCGACAGCGGTCGCAGCAGAATGGCGCCTCGCGACAGTTCAGGCTTCTGAAATATCGTCTCTGCAGCGATGATCGCGCCGTTCGAGTATCCTGCGACAAACGGTCTTTGTCCGGTTTGGCGAGCCACAAACTCCAGAAAGTCGCAGAGCCTGGCTGCCTGATCTCTCAGGTCTTCGATATCAAGCGTTCTGTCCGGGTGTCGCCTGAAAAACGCAAACCCGTTTTCCCAGGCGACATTTCCTCTCGGTAGAAACAGCTTATTCCCCGGAAAAGCTTCACGACCGTACAGCAGGAGGTCGTCTTCGGTACGTCCCGATCCATGCAGCAAAACGACAGGTGATGCCGTCGAGGAAGAGGCGCCATCGAGCTTGTAGTGAAACGTTTGATTGTCCACTTTCAAACCCTCGTTACATGCCCGAAATGCGGATCGGATAAAGTCTAGAGCGAATTCGCGAGCGTCACGAATTCCTCGACGGAGAGCGTTTCCGCTCGACGCGTCGGGTCGATCCCGGCTTTTTCCAGAAGCGTTTCGCCGCCCAGCGCTTTCACGCTCTGCCGCAGCATCTTGCGGCGCTGACCGAAGGCCGCTTCGGTCACCTTTTCAAGCTTCGCCACGTCGCAGGGCATCGGCTTGTCCTTCGGCAACAGATGCACGACGGTAGAGGTGACCTTTGGCGGCGGGCTGAAGGCTTGCGGCGGCACGTCGAAGGCCATTTCAGCCACTGTCCGCCACCCGGCCAGCACACCGAGGCGCCCGTAGTGGTTGTCGCCTTCTTCCGCCACGATGCGTTGACCGACTTCCTTCTGGAACATCAGCGTCATCGACAGCCAGAACGGAGGCCACGCTTTGGGGAGTAGCCAGTTGACCAGCAATTGCGTGCCAACATTGTAGGGAAGATTGGCGATGATCCTGACCGGCTCCCCGGCCGGAACAAGCGTCTCGAAATCGGTCTTCAGCGCATCGCCCTCGATCACCTCAAGGCGTCCGGGATAATGGGCCTGAATTTCGGCCAGTGCCGGCAGGCATCGGCTATCGCGCTCAACGGCGATGACTTTCTTCGCGCCAAGCGAGAGGATGGCGCGTGTCAGGCCGCCAGGGCCAGGACCAACCTCGATGACCGTGACGCCTTCCAGCGGGCCAGCGGTTCTCGCGATCTTCTGTGTGAGGTTCAGGTCGAAGAGGAAGTTTTGCCCGAGAGATTTCTTCGCATCCAGACCATGGCGCTGGATAACGTCCCTGAGAGGGGGGAGCCCGTCAATGGCCGCCATCAAAGACCAGCCTTGCCGCGACCGGCAATGTCTGCAGCCATCTTCAGCGCTGCCACGAGGCTTGTTTCATTCGCAATACCCTGACCGGCGATGCCGAAAGCGGTGCCGTGATCCGGCGATGTGCGGATGAAAGGCAGGCCGAGCGTGACATTGACGGAATCGTCGAAACCAAGTGCCTTGGCCGGAATGAGTGCCTGGTCGTGATACATGCAGACAGCCACGTCATAACGTTTGCGGGCGGCGTCATGGAACATGGTGTCGGCGGGCAGAGGCCCGAAAGCATCAACGCCCTCCTTGCGAAGCCCCATGACGGCGGGGTGAATAATATCGCGATCTTCGACGCCGATGGCACCGTCCTCGCCCGCGTGCGGGTTGAGACCGGCTATGGCCAGACGCGGTGCGGCAATGCCGAATTTCTGTTTCAGATCCGTATCGATAATACGGCAGGTCTCGACGATGGCTTCTTCCGTCAAAGCGGAAGGAACGTCCTTGACCGGGATGTGGATCGTGACCGGCACAACGCGGACTTTCGGGCCGGCAATCATCATCACCGGCGTTACGGCCTTGCCAGTCATCCGCAATGCAAGGTCGGCGAGGAATTCCGTGTGGCCCGGAAAACCGAAACCTGCCTCGTAGAGCACGGATTTTGCGATGGGATTGGTAACGACTGCGGCAGTCTTGCCTTCGACGGTGAGCGCGACTGCCGTCTCGATGGCTTTGATCGTCGCATGGGCAGCGCCGACATGCGGCTGGCCAGCCTGCACGTCAAAACCGACGGGCAGGGAGAGAACCGGAAAAGCATCGTCGAAACACGCGACCGCGTCTTCAACCTCACAGGTCTTGATCACAATGTCGATGCCGAGCAAGGCGGCACGGCTCGCCACCACATCCGGGTCACCGATATAGATGAACGGCGGCAGACCTGTTTCCCTGCGTTTTGCCCATGCTGTAATTGCGATATCAGGGCCAATACCAGCGGGATCGCCCTGGGTCAGGGCAAGCGGCAGGGAAATCTGTGTCACGGATGGCAGGCTTTCGCGTCAGGTGTTGACGATCTGCGCCTTTTTGCGCAGTTCTTCCATATACTTCGCCTCGTTAGGGTTCTCGCCATCCTTGGCCTTCATCAGGTCTTCAGCTTTGAAGACCAGTTCGGCCGCGTAGTCGTCCGAAACCTGACGCTGCTTGCAGATCGCCAGATATTCAACACCCTTTTCGGTGACGCGTGTACCGGTGGTGCCGCCTTCCTTGGTCTTTTCAACAAGAGCCTTCCAGTCCTCGGGCAGCTCTGGTGCGAGAATGCGGCCGAGATCCTTGATCGCGACGTCGCGCATGGTGGCAGCGAATGTCTTGGCCTGTTCGCAGCCCGGATAGTTCTTGCGCGATGCTTCAGCTTCGCTCTTGCGCTTGCCGGTGATCGATTTGCGCTTGGATTCGGGAATGACGAAAATCACCTGCTGCAGGAAATATTCCGTCGTCACAGGCTTTTCACCACGCTCCTTGAGGCGCGTTACGAGATCCTGCGTCGACATCTTGGCGCGTGCGCCATAACGGGCGTTCACGAGGCGCGGCCAGCTCATCTGCACGGCAATGAAGGACTTGAAGTGGTCGGCACCGACGCCGGCCTGCGACAGGATCTGCGTCAACTGCTGCGGGTTCATCTTGTTGTTGGCGGCGAAACGAGCGAACGCGGCGTCAACGTCATCGGTGCTGACGGACATCTTTACGCGGGCGATCTCTTCACGCTTCAGGGCTTCGTCGACCAGCTGGTCGCGAGCCTTCTGGTTGAGGTTGCCGCTCTGACGCTGCAGTTTCAGGAACGCAACGCGTTTCGAAATATCATCGCTGGTGATGGGGGTCTTGTTGACGACGATTTTCACCGTGCTGTCGGCAAACGCCTGGCTGGTAAGTGGCGAAACAGCCATCGGGACGGCGAAGATCGCAAAGGCCAACGCCGCGCCGCGCAAAGCCGTCTTTCCGAAACTCATCATTTCCTTCTCCCTCTCGTCGGGCAGGCAAGGTTTTCGGCTTGCCCGGCAGTCTGTTCCGTCCGTCCTGCGCGAATACCGCCTCGCGGTTCGTCACTGTCAGACATCGGCTTGTTCATCCGCGCCGCGAATGCGACCCGTATATATCATCGCGATCCGCAAAACGGCAATGCATCGATCTTCCAAATGAAAATCAAAAAAATCGGGATCGACACTGGCGATCTCTTGCGGCGAAAGCGTGGCGGACGAGGCCGCTACGACACGCTGAAGACGAAAACGGAGCGCATTTGCCCTGCGCTCCGTTTTTCAGCTTAGTAGTTGTTCGGTTTCCAGCCGATATCCATGTCGCTCCAGTCCTCATTGGCAGAGCCGACACTGATATCGCCGAGCGTGCGGAAGGCAATGCGGGCATTGATCGACCAGTCGTTGGCAGACTGTCTGTTCGACGTGATCGTGCCTTCATCCGAATAGCTGACTGTGAAGATCGTGCATTCGTCCTGATAGAGAATACCGACGCGGCGCTCTTCGGCGAACTTGCCGTTCAGGTCGTAGTTGATTGAACCGAACAACGACCAGTTATCGGTCATGCGAAGGGAACCGGATGCCTGAATGATGTCACGGTCTTCGTTGTAGCCGTATTTCGGTTGCGCCTTGACCTGCGTATAGCTGACCTTGCCGGTCACGCGGCGATCGGAATAGGCCACACCTGTTTCAGACCGGTTGATGTCGAGGTCGTCCTTGTCAAGACGGACACTCGTCGAGAAGGAGAGGCCGATAGGTGCGTCAAAGGCTGCCATCGCGACATAGTCCGAACGATCGGATTCAAGACCGGAATTGGCGCCGGCATTGACCAGATCGTAGGAAGCGAAGGAATTTTCACCCGCGAGATGGAACGACTGACCGGCAATCGCCCGCACGCCATATCCATTGTCGAATGTGCCGTTATAGCGGAAACCGATGTTTGCGCGCGTACCGCCTTCGATGCGATCGTAGCCGGAGAATTTGTCACGATCGAACAGGTTGGTCGCGTCGAACACGAACGCCTGCGCATCCTCGTTCGGGAAACGACCGGAATAGGATTCGTCCGGACGCACGAAAATCTGCGCGATCGGCTCGATGACATGGTTGCTGTTCGCAGCCGTAAACAACCACGGATAACGCACTTCAAGACCACCCGTGACCATGCCGCGCAACGCTGCGTCGTCCTGCATCATGCCCTCATAGGCATAAGAGGTGCCGCCTGACGTGAAGCTTGCCGGAGACATGTCCGACCACATGGCATCGCCACGTGCGGCGAAGAGCGGCGTCAACTGCACGCCGCTGTCGAATGTGAAGGTACGCTTCCATTCGGCTTCTGTCGTGAAGCGCGTGTAATCGCCTTCCAGGCCGTTGAAGCGCGAATAACCACCAAGTGCATAGGCATCCTGTTTCAGGCGCGTGATGCTGGTAAGATTGGTTGTCAGCGACAACTCGCCACCATAGATCGGGTCCGGTACGAAATAGCGGTAGTCGAGAACCGGGTGAACGATTGCCTGTTTGCGCTCTTCAGATTCGGAATCATCCGTGTCCTGAACGTTGAAGTAATAGGCGTTCAGGTCGAACTTGTTCCGCTCGCCGATGCCTGTCAGGTAGAACTGGTTCGTCTGAACGTCGTTCTTGTAACCCTTCAGCTCATAGGTGCGCGAAAAGTTGTTGTCAGTCTGGACCATGGCGTCCCAGCCGAACGCCCAGCGTGGATTGATGCTGAAGTCGCCCTTGCTGGCAATCATGCCGCGGGTGTCGTTCAGCGCATCGCTGGTTCCGGCCGTGAAGGTGTCGGAGCTCTGCTGGTCGATGCCTGCCATCCGCACGGTATGGTAGCCGGTTTCAAAACGTTGACGGATTTCAGCCTGCAGAAGCAGACCCTGCGTCGTGTAATAGGTCGGCGTAACAGTCACGTCTGCCGTGTCGGACAGGACGTGGAAATAGGGCACGCCGATGCCGAAACCGAGATTATCGGTGATGCTCATCTGCGGGAACAGGAAGCCAGACTTCCGCTTCACGGTGTTATCCGGAACAGTCAGGAACGGCAGATAGCCGATCGGTTGTCCGAAAAGCTCGAAACGGGCTTTTTCCAGACGCACTGTGTGGGTCTTTCCGTCCTGAACGACGCGCTCGGCCTTGACCTGCCAGAGCGGTGCCTTGTCCGGGCGTTGCGCGCACGGCAGACAGGCGGTGTAGACACCGTTGTTCAGCACCATCACATCGCTGTCGAGGCGTTCTGCGCTCTCGCCGGCAATACGGGTGTTGTCAGGTGTCTCGACACGCAGGGCGTTTACGAAGCCCTGAGCAAAGTCGTCAGTGACATCCAGCTCATCGGCATAGATCTTGTTGCCGCTCGGCTCGATCAGCTCGATGTTGCCGCGTGCGATCACGCGGCCGGTCTGCTGGTTATATTCCACTTGCTGGGCCACCATGCGGTAACCCGAATAATGCATGCGAACCACACCCTTCGCGATAATGCGTTCTGCATCACGGTTATAGGTCAGTTCATTCGCTGTAAGCAGGAGTTTCGAATCGTCTTGGCTTCCGGGCGCAAAGATGCCGTCCTGGCCGATAGCGACCTGTCCGGATGCCAGATATGCGCACACAGCGGCACCTGTCAGAAGGGCCGTCCAAAGCCGTCTGATATTCCCGCGGTCATATACCGCCACTAGCCGTCCTCCTGATGAAGCAAAATCGTTGCACCTAGCGCCAACGCAACGGTGACTGGAACCCAGACCGCCACGAAGGGAGGGACAACGCCACTGCTCCCGAACGCTCTTACGAGCACGGTTATTACATAAAGCACGAAGCCGGAAACGATTCCACCCAGAATCACGGAGCGCGATTGGGCGAAGCGGCTGAACTTTAGTGAAACGGTCGCGGCGATCAAGGTCATCGCGACCAAAAGAAGAGGCGTCGATAGCAGAAAGTGATACTGCGTTTCGAGCGCCTTCGAAGAGAGGCCGAAAGACTTCGCGATCTCGATCTTGCGAGAAAGATCAAAGAAAGCAACGGTTTCCGCCTGAGTCATCCGTTCTTGAACGAATTCCTGTCTCAGATTGGTACTGATACGGGTGCTGTCTTGCCGAACTGGCACATGGCCAGGTCGCGTCTCTGTCACACCGTTAAGAAGCCAGTAACCATCTTCCAACTTAGCCGACTTCGCATCCTGTCTGGAAACGATGTTACCGCTCTTGTCGAGGTGCACCAGAACGACGTCGAGAAGCAGCGTTCCGTTGTCCTCGAAGCTCTTTGCGCCGATGATCGTATCCTGCCCGCCACTCGACTGGCGAAGCCACGGAATGACGTCCTGCTGACGGCCGGCATTGGCCTCGTTACGCCAGCCGGCCTCCATCGAAAGCGACTGGTTTTGGCCCCAGGCAGCAATCGGGTTGAGCACGGTCACGGACAATATGCCGATCAGCACCGAGCCGAGCACGAATGGCAGAATGAACTGCCAGGCCGAAATTCCGGCTGCGCGCGTCACCACCAACTCATAACGCCGGTTGAGCGAAATAAGCGTCGTCATACCCACGAAGAGCGCGATGAACGGAACGGTCTGTTGAAGAATAAGCGGCAGTCGCAGCGCCGTCAGGCCGAGTGCCGCGGGCACGGAATATCCGGGCAGGCTGGACATGCGTCTGGCCGTTTCGCTGAAGTCAGCGAGATAGATGATCGCTGAAACGCCGAGAACGAACCAGACGGCCGTCATCAAATAGCGTCTCAGGAAATAGCGGGCGAGGGTGTTGAAGATCATGCGTTGCCGCTCCCCGAACTGCGCGCCATTCTGTCGGTGAACAGTCGGCGCAAGCGCCCGGCGGCATTGGCGATGAATTTCGGCGTTCTGGGCTTGCGACCCGTCATGAGCACGAATGCTGCCGCCGCGCCGCTGAGGCCAGGAACGGCATAAACCAGCGGAATGAAGGCGGCGCTCTGCTTGACCTGGTTGGTCACGTAGAAACCGGCCCAGCGCAGCATGAAAGCTGTGATGAGGGCGGCGACCATCGGATGAAGCCGCGCTTCACGATGCGAACGGGCATCTGCCGCGATCACCAGCGAGATCAGTGCAAAGGAGAAAGCGAACAGCCAGTCGGACAGGCGCTTGTGCAATTCGCTTCGGAAGCTCTCCGGCGCGCGGGCGTAGCTCGAATTGCTCTCATCGGGAGACAGAAGGAAGCCAAGGCTCGCGTCGCTCGGGGAAAGCGACTGCTCGGTGTCCTTTTTCTCCGACATGGTGGAGAGATCGAATGCGTAGGAGAGGAACTTGACGATCGAAACCTTGCCGTCAGGCGTCTTCTGTTGCACTTCGCCGTCGCGCATCGTCAGCGACGTGCCGCTCTCGTCGATCATGCCTTCCTTGGCGTAATAGATGAGGTCGAAGTTGGGGTCGCGGCGGTCGGCAACAAACAGACCTTTGAGAATGCGGCCCTGCCGCTGTCCGATCTGAACGTAGAGACCGTCCTGAATGGTGCGGAACGTCTTTTCCTCGATCACCGACGACAGGAGGTCCGCATAGGCGGCGGCAACCATCTGCCGCGCCGAATTGCGGGCAGGTGGTTCGATGAAGTTGGTGATGGTGAAGGAGAGTGCACTCAGCACGGCTGCGAGAACGAGAACAGGGCGAAACATGATCATGCGCGGCGCACCGGCCGCATCGATGATGGCAAGCTCGGAATCGTTGTTCATCGCCGTGAACGTCTGCGTGATGCCGATAACCAGCGCAAACGGCAGAACGACAGGAATGAGCGTCGGAAGAATCATGGTCGCAAGCGCCATGAATGACCCCATCGACTGACCGGTATCCGTCACCAGATTGATTCTCTGGAGAACCTGGATGGTCCAGATGATGGCCAGCACCGGAAGCAGCGCTACCAGAAACATCTGCGTTGTCCGTCGCAGGATATAGTTCTCGAGAAGCTTCATGCGGCCCTTGTTGTCGTCATTTGCTCGTGTGATCGGCGAGCGGATTTCCGCCTATCTAATCGCAACATTTGCGCTTGGCGACTCCGGACCACTCACAAATCTGTTTTGTGCGACGTTTTTTCCCGGCTCTGTGTCTTTTTGTGGAACACCGCTGCCACATCACCGAATTTCGAATTTCTTTCCATGTTTCATAAAAATGCCTTTCGCTTTAAAGATTGCGGGGTTGCACGGGGTTTTGAAAAGGCCATGATCGCGTGCACCCGATCAGTTTGTTCAGCAAGAGCAGGAAAACATGTCCGCCAAATTCGATATTTCTTTCGCCAGTTCCGTTTCGCTCGATGGCGCTCTCGCCATTTTGTTGCAGGCATCGGGTGGCGATTGGCAGCCCGCCGGTACAGCCGACGCTGACCCCGAAGCGATCGTTGCAAAGGCGGCCAAGATCTCCGGTTTCTCCGCCAAGTCCATGACGACGCTTGATGTCATCGCGCCTCACGGTTCCAGTGCCGACCGCCTGCTGGCCATTGGCCTCGGCAAGCCTTCAAAGCTTACGGCCCATGATTGGCTGCGTGTCGGCGGTACGGCAGCCGCAGGCTTCAAGAAGGCGGAAAAGGTTGTCGTTTTCCTTGATGCCCCGGGCGTCGAGGTCACCGGGCAGGCGGCAGCGGATTTCGCCCTCGGCCTGCTGCTGCGTGCTTACACCTTCGATGCCTACAAGACGAAGAAGAAGTCCGAAGACGAAAAGACACCAAAGAAGGTGGACGTCGTGATCGTCACGGCTGCCCGCGAGGAAGCGGAAAAGGCATTTGAGGTGTCGCAGGCGATTGCAGGCGGCGTTGTTCTGGCCCGCGATCTCGTCAACCTGCCGCCGAACGTGCTTGGTCCAGTGGAATTCGCAGAAAAGGCTGAAGAGCTGCAGAAGCTTGGTGTCGAGGTTGAAATCCTGGGCGAAAAGGAACTGAAGAAGCTTGGCATGAATGCGCTTCTTGGAGTGGCGCAGGGCTCTGCCCGCCCGCCACGGCTTGCGGTCATGCAGTGGAACGGTGGTTCCAAGAAGGACACGCCGATCGCCTTCGTCGGTAAGGGCGTTGTGTTCGATACCGGCGGCATTTCGCTGAAGCCCGGCCTTAACATGGAAGACATGAAGGGCGATATGGGTGGCGCGGCGGCCGTGACCGGCCTGATGCATGCGCTTGCCGCCCGTAAAGCCAAGGCGAATGTCGTTGGCGTGATTGGTCTTGTGGAAAACATGCCTGATGGCAATGCCCAGCGTCCGGGCGATATCGTCACCTCTATGTCCGGCCAGACCATCGAGATCATCAACACCGATGCGGAAGGCCGTCTCGTTCTGGCCGATGCGCTCTGGTACACGAAGGATCGTTTCGATCCGAAGTTCATGATCAATCTGGCAACGCTCACCGGTGCGATCACCGTGGCGCTTGGCAATCTGCACGCGGGATTGTTCTCGAATGACGACGAACTCGCCGGCCGTCTGACACAGGCGGGCGAAGACACAGCTGAAAAGCTCTGGCGCATGCCGCTCGGCAAGGACTATGACAAGATCATCGATTCCAAGTTCGCGGACATGAAGAACAGCGCTGGCCGGCTTGCCGGTTCGGTGACCGCTGCCCAGTTCCTCAAGCGCTTTGTGGGTGACACCCCATGGGCGCACCTGGATATCGCAGGGACGGCGATGGGTTCGCCGCTGACCGAGATCAACCAGTCCTGGGGTTCCGGTTACGGCGTTCGCCTTCTGAACGAACTCGTTCGCGCGCATTACGAAGACTGATAACAGGCAGCTCTTTCGGGAGCTGCGCATAAACTGAGGCGACAGACTGACCGATGACCGAAATTCTGTTCTATCACCTGACGGAATCGAAGCTGGAGGATGCCCTGCCGCCCTTGCTTGAAAAATCGCTGGAACGCGGCTGGAAGGTCGCGGTCCAGACAACGGATGCTGAACGGCGCGATTTTCTCGATTCGCATTTGTGGACGTATCGGGATGACAGCTTTCTGGCGCACGCGACGGATGCAGCGGCCTCGCCGGAGAACCAGCCCGTTCTTCTGACCGCCTTGGATGCAAACGGCAACAGCGCCAGCGTCCGCTTCCTGGTCGACGGCGCCGAACCGCCGCCGGTCGAGCCTTATGAACGCATCGTGTTCATGTTCGATGGCTATGATGCATTCCAGCTTGAAACGGCGCGCAATCATTGGAAAAGGCTGAAGGGAGAGGGGCACGCCCTGACCTACTGGCAGCAATCGCCAGAAGGGCGCTGGCAGAAAAAGGCCTGACCAAAGCACCCGTCGCTGCACCAGCGAAAGGTTTTTCTCTAAGGGAAACCACGGGCAAAAAATCATATGTAGCACGCAGCGCCAGCTTCTGCATTATGGCCATGGCATCGGTCCGGAAACCGGAATCGGGTTTCATTCGAAAGATGTTTTAAATCAGTTGGTTAGGGCGATTTTTTCTCAGTTTTGAAGAATAGGGCGTCCTTGAGACATGGAAGTGACACGATTCCCTTGGAAGCCGGTGTCCGGGCAGCAGCGTGATTTCGCTGTGCAACATCCCGCCTGAGCGCTGGATGTGAGAAGACAGAAGGATAGAAATATGGACCAGATGATTTCATTACCGGATCGGGAAATGGAGCGTCTGATGGCTGTTCGTTCATTGATGTCATTCAAGAATGGTCCGTCGCCGGAGCTTGAGGCTCTCTCCGAGCTTGCGCGCGGCGTCTTTTCCGTTTCACGCGCCTCCGTTCACCTGATGGACGATGACTGGCTCTACATCGTGGAGCAGGCCGGCATGCAATTAGCTGAATGCCCGCGCGATGTCTCAATCTGCAATCGCGTTCTGGCTAAGCAGGATGTCGTGGTCATTCCCGATTTGACCGTCCATCCGGACTTCTGCGCGATGCCTTATGTCCAGGAAGGCCCGAAGTTGCGCGCCTATGCGGGCGCACCGATCGAGCTCGAGCCTGGGCTGATTGTCGGTGCGTTCTGCGTCGTCGACACGGTGCCACGGCTGTTCTCCACGGCTGAGATTGACAATCTGCAGCGTTTTGCCGTTCTCGCGACAGCCGTGTTGCGGCTTCAGAAGGCGAATTTCACCATGAGCCTTGCCGAACGCGAGCTCCGCAACGCGGCCATGACCGATCCATTGACAGGATTTTATAATCGCAAGGCACTCGACGTGCTGGTCGATCTGCAGCTTGGAATGGCCCTGCGCGAAAACGAGACGTTCGGTGCGCTCTATATGGATATGGATGGCTTCAAGATCATCAACGATACCTTTGGCCATTCGGCTGGCGACTGCGTTCTGGCGGCCGCCGCCAATCGTATCCGCGCCGTAACCCGCAATGAAGATATCGTCGTGCGCATGGGTGGCGACGAGTTCGCCATTTTCGTTCCGCGTCCCGATGGTCCGGAGACGATGAGCCTGTTGGCGGATCGCCTGTTGTGCGCTTTCCGAGAGCCCTTCGATATCGATGGCCGTCAGGTTGTTTCGCGGCTGAGTATTGGCGGGGCAATTGCGCCGCAGGCCGGTGCCGACCGGGCAACGCTTCTGTCAAATGTCGATGAAGCGCTTTATCAGGCTAAAAAAGCCGGGCGCGACCGTTATGTCAGTCGCGCCCTCTGATCAGTCTCAGTCGTAGAACGAATCCACGAACTTGTGGCGACCGAGCAGAAAGGCATCGGCCACGTGGGTCAGCGGCGCCAGATCGACGTCCGATTTGCCCGCCTTGATGATTTCGGCGAAGCGTTCGTAAAGGGCAGGGTACTCACGTTCCGGTTCGGAAAGCTTCATGTCGCCATTGATCGAAAGCTTCGCACCGCCTTCGGATAGCACCATCTGACCGTCTGCCGTCTCGGCAATGATGTCCCAGCTCTGCTTGCCCGTCTGACGCCAGTCGAACTCGGCGTGAACCGGCATCTTCGTCACATCGGAAAAATGCACGTCTGCGGCGATTGGCGCATCACGGTTTTCCGGGAATTCCAGCGTCGCTTTGGTGATGAACAGGGCGCGTGGCAGGATGTGGGTGATGATGGAGAGGGCGTTGATGCCGGGATCGAAGACGCCGAGACCGCCCGCCTGCCAGATCCATTCCTGGTTCGGATGCCAGTGGCGCACATCTTCCTTCCAGATGACGTGAACGCTCTCGATCTTCGTCGAGGCCAGAAAAGCCTTGGCAGCTTCGACGGCGGGTGCGTAACGCGAATGCCAGCTTGCAAACAGCGAGAGACCCTTGCTGTCGGCGAGGCGAACAAGATCCTGCACCTCCGAAAGCGTCGCGCCCGGCGGCTTTTCGAGGAAGACGTGCTTGCCGGCGTTCAAAGCCGTGTAAGCGGCTTCATAACGGTACTGCGGCGGCATACAGAGCGAGACCGCGTCGATCTGCGGAACAGCCTCGAGCATGGCTTCGATACTGTTGTAGGAAGCGATACCGTCGACGGTGCCGTGGCGGCTGGCCGTGGCGATCAGTTCGAAATCGGGATTGCCTGCAATGGCGGGAAGATGCTGGTCGCGAACGATCTTGCCGACGCCGACGATGGCGAGTTTGGTGGCTGACATGCGTAGTACCCGTGTCTGTGTTTCACTCGAAAAATAACATTTTTGAAGTGTTGTAGCAGAAAGCAATGGCCGGGCAAGATATGGCCATCGCTTCTTTTAGGGTTGATTTTATTAGAGTGCTGCGACCAGCAGCGGCAATTTCTGCGGTGCCTTGTAGCGCAAATGTACGACTTTATAGCCTTCCGCCTTCAATTGCGTCAGCAATGCCGGCAGCATGGCGGCGGTGCGCTTGTGAATGTCATGCATCAGAATGATGCCGCTGCCGCGATGACGCAAGGCCTCAATGGTGCGTGACGCCACCACGGCGGGTGCATCCTTGAAATAGTCCTTGGAGTCGATCTGCACATCCATCACCACTGTACCGCGCGAGGCAAGCGAATGGCGAAGCCGCGATGTATCGGCAAGGTAAGGGAAGCGGAAGAAAGGAACGTCTGTTTCGGTGGCGTCGGCAACGGCCTTGGCGCCTTTCGATATTTCGTTCAGTGCCCGGTCGAAGGAGAGGTGCGCGAGGTTGGGGTGGCTGTAGGTATGGCTGCCGATGCTGTGCCCGTCGAACACGACCTTTCGGGCAAGCTCCGGGTGGGCCTTTGCCATTTCACCGACCATCAGGAAGGTTGCCTTCACACCGAATTCGTCAAGCGTCGCCAGAATATTCTCGGTCTTGCCGGGCACCGGGCCATCGTCGAAACTGAGAACGACTTCCTTGTTCGCCAGGCTGATGTCGGAAATCGACGAGACCTCGATGTCACGGCCCGCAAGAGCGCTGGGATGTCTCGGCCGCACCCAGGCAGCGGGAGAGAGCGGGACGGGATCGTTCGCATCGGCATGACCCGCCGGGTTGGCAGGCATCGTGGCGGCGAACGCCGTTTTCAGAGAGCCATCTCCCTGCGGTTTGCCTGCGCAGCCTGAGAGGATGGCAGCCACGATGACGGCAACGGAAACGACGCGAATGGACATGGAAAAACTCGGCTCAAAAGCAGCAAATCAACTGCTCCCGAATTTCTCCGATTATGGTTAATGAGGCGTTACCGCTGGTTGTCGATCCCGGCCGTCACACCGCCATGGCTTCTTCGTACTCGCCGGAGAGCATCAGCCATTGTTCTTCGGCATCGGCCAGCTTGCTTGCCGCTTCGCCACGTTCCTTGACCTTCTGGGCGGCCTTGGCAGGCGCCTTTTCGTAAAGGGCAGGGTCGGCCAGCTCCTTGTCGAGTGACTGAATCAGTTTCTCAAGCTTTGCCGTCAGGGATTCGATTTCATTGATCTTTTTCTTGAGCGGAGCGAGTTGCGCACGCTTTTCGGCGTTCGCCTTGCGCTGGTCGGCCTTCGAGGCCTGGTCGCTCGCAATGTCCGGCTTGTCGTCCTTCTTCTTGCCGGAGGACACGACGATATCGCGATATTCCTCCATGTCGCCTTCAAAGGTCTTCACGGTGCCATCCGCCACCAGCCACAGCCGGTCGACGGTCGCTTCGATCAGGTGACGGTCGTGCGAGATCAGGATGACGGCACCGTTATAATCGTTCAGCGCTTCGATCAGTGCCCGGCGGCTGTCGATATCAAGGTGGTTGGTCGGTTCGTCGAGAATGAGCAGATGCGGCGCATGGAAAGCCGCAAGTCCCATCAGCAGGCGGGCTTTTTCGCCACCTGAGAGGTCTTTCGCGGCCGTGGCCATCTTTTCCGTCGTCAGGCCCATCTGGGCCACACGGGCGCGAACCTGCGCTTCAGCGGCCTGCGGCATCAACTTGCGCACATGTTCGACCGGCGTTTCGTTCGGAACGAGATCGTCGAGCTGATGCTGGGCAAAGAAACCGATTTTCAGACCGGATGCGACACGCAGATCGCCCGCCTGCGGCGCAAGGCGACCGGAGATGAACTTGGCAAACGTCGACTTGCCGTTGCCGTTCGAACCGAGCAGCGCGATGCGGTCGTCATTGTCGATGCGCAGGTTCAACTGCTTGAGAATGGACTTGCCCGGCTCGTAGCCGACAGCGCCGCCATTGATGGCAACGATCGGGGAAGCCGGCTGCTTTTCAGGCTCCGGAAAGGTGATCGGTTGGACGTGATCTTCGATCACCGCCGCGACCGTTCCCATGCGCTCCAGTGCCTTCACGCGGCTTTGTGCCTGCTTGGCCTTGGATGCCTTGGCCTTGAAACGATCGATGAAGCTCTGCAGATGTTTGCGCGCCGCATCATTCTTGGCCTTGGCCTTCATCTGCAATTCGTCAGCTTCAGCCTTCTGACGCTCGAACTGGTCGTACCCGCCGCGATAGAAGGTCAGCTTCTTCTGATCGAGGTGAACGATCGAGTTGACCGCGTTGTTCAGGAGATCGCGGTCGTGGCTGATCATGATAACGGTATGCGGATAGCGGCGGATATAATCCTCCAGCCACAACGTCCCTTCAAGGTCGAGATAGTTGGTCGGTTCATCGAGAAGCAAAAGGTCAGGCTCGGCAAACAGTACGGAGGCGAGCGCGACGCGCATGCGCCAGCCGCCGGAAAACGACGAGGCCGGGCGAAGCTGGGCTTCCTGGTTGAAACCGAGACCGGCGAGAATGCTGGAGGCGCGCGCTTCCGCAGAATGGGCGTCAATATCGACAAGGCGCATCTGGATTTCAGCGATGCGATGCGGATCGGCTGCCGTTTCGGCTTCGGCCAGCAGCGCGGCGCGCTCCTTGTCGGCTGACAGCACGATCGAAATCAGCGACTCCTCGGTGCCCGGCGCTTCCTGGGCGACCTGGCCGATCCGGGCCTGTTTGGGAATGGTGACCGATCCGTTCTCCGCCGCGAGGTCACCGGTGATGACGCGAAACAGCGTCGATTTGCCGGCGCCGTTACGGCCGACAAGGCCCGCTTTCACACCGGCAGGCAGCGTGACACTGGCGTTGTCGAGAAGCAGGCGTCCTGCGATACGGGCGGAAAGATCGGTAATCGTAATCATGCCGCCGTTTTGTCTGAACTCTGCGCCCGATGCAAGAGCGTCGAAAGGTGGTTCGCGGTTCAGCCGCCGAGTTGCAGAAGATAGCTGTTGCGACTGCGCTGTGCGACGTCCCTGGAGTAACCGACGACGCAGTTGCGCGCGCTGCTTCTGGCGGCAAGAAGCGCCAGTTCTGCATGGCTGTAGAATTCGGCCGGCGTTGCCGCGCCGTCCAGTGCCGCAACACCGACTGAAATCGTCAGATGGTCACCATCGCCGTCTCTGGTGGCAAAGCGAAGATCCTCGACGCTGCGGCGCAGACGCTCCGCAATGCTTTGTGCGGTGTTTTGCGCCACACCCATGAAGATGAAGGCGAATTCGTTGCCGCCGATACGCGCGACGAAGTCATCCTTCTTGATTGTCTTGCGAAATAGCGCTGCCAGTCGCCGCAACGCCTTGTTGCCGGCGGCCGGACCGTACTTCGCATTGATTTCGCGGAAGTGGTCGATGTTGACCAGCAGCATGGAGGCTGCAGAAGGCGCATCGCCTTCCTCATACATTGCGGTCAGCTTTTCGAGAAAGGCTGCACGGTTCGGCAGCGTCGTCAGCGTATCGCGCAAGGAGACAGCCTGAATATGTGTGCTGTTTTTTTCGGTGGCGCGAATTTTCTGCAAGCCGTGAGCAAGGAAGTTTTTCAGGCTCGTTTGCTCATCGTGAACATCGCGAACCAGTCGCGACACATGTTCGGGTTCTACGGTCTGCATCGAGGACAGAAAAACCTCGGTGCGATGCAGGCCGGCATCCAGCCGCGCCGCTATCTGCTCGAGCGTTTCTGCTGCGTCGTTGGTGGCTTTGCTCGCCGCGATACGGGAAAAACCCGCCAGACCATGTCGCTGGCCGACGATATCAAGCTCGTGCTGCTGTGGCGCGTTGCCAAGTGCAAGCACCTCACGACCCATGGCCGGGTTATGGCCTGCCAATATCTCGAAGATCAGTTCGTAATTGCGTGGCAGGGGAGCAATGTTCATCTTCGCGATGAACTGCGTGATCTTGGTAACGATCAGGCTGTTCTTCGCGTTCTCACGATGTCTGTCGCCGTTCGGAATAGTCACGTGCAGCCCCAACACTGTTGTTACGATGCGCAAACCGGAAATCACGGTTGCGGGATGATAATGTTTTATCGGGTTGGTTGCTTAAAATACCATAAAGCACTGAGAAGCATGCGTTTTATGCTTACCAAAATATTGTCCGGTATGGTCTGTGTTGCGAAACGTCACATCCATCTCTGATGGGTGCCATGACATTTCCTGATTTGATTTCGCCGCGGCGCCGTTCTTATATCGTTGTCCGCATGGTCCTATTGAAAGGTGCTGTTGTATGTCGACGTCCAGAACGCTGTATTCCCTGTGTGGAAGCGATGCTTCCCGTCCTTTTTCGCCCCATTGCTGGAAGACAGTTCTTTCGCTGGCGCATAAGGGCCTGGACTTCGAAGAACGCCCCTTGCCGTTCACGGCAATTCCGAGCGCCGAGGGTGGTTTTTCCAAAACCGTGCCGATCCTCAGGGACGGCGACCAGCTCATAAGCGACAGCTTCGAAATCGCCCTTTATCTGGACGAGGTCTATCCGGAGCGGCCGTCGCTCTTCAATGGTGAGGGTGGCAAGGCAATGGCACGCTTCGTGGAAAGCTGGTCGCAGACCCAGCTCCATCCGGCCATCGTGCGCATCGCCGTTCTCGATATTCACGATATGCTGGATGAACCGGATCGCCTTTATTTCCGTGAAAGCCGCACCAAAGCGCTCGGCCGTTCACTGGAAGCGGCGGTGGCCAACCGCGAGGCTGAAATTGCCGCCTTTCCGACGTTGTTGACGCCGATCCGCCGCATGCTAGGCTTCCAGCCTTTCATCGGTGGCATGACACCGCTGTTTGCGGATTATATCGTTTTCGGGGCGTTGCAGTGGGCGCGCATCACCACGGGAGCGGACCTGTTTACCGAAAACGACCCGGTTCGTGGCTGGTTCGAGAGCTGCCTCGATCTCTATGATGCGAAGGGTCGCAGTGTGACAGCGGCGTGAAATGTCTGGCTTCCCAATTGCAAAGTGGTCTATCCCCCTTGTTTTCGGGCCTTTGGGCGGGTAAACACCGCCCACTTTCTCTGAAGGAAAAGGAAACGGACACATGGCGATTGAACGCACATTTTCGATGATCAAGCCGGACGCAACCAAGCGTAACCTGACTGGCGCGATCACCAAGGTATTTGAAGACAACGGCCTGCGCGTCATCGCGTCCAAGCGCGTTTGGATGAGCAAGCGCGAAGCAGAAGGCTTCTACGCTGTTCACAAGGAACGTCCTTTCTTCGGCGAACTCGTTGAAGGCATGACCTCTGGCCCGACCATCGTTCAGGTTCTGGAAGGCGAAAACGCAATCCTCAAGAACCGCGAAATCATGGGCGCGACGAACCCGGCACAGGCTGCTGAAGGCACCATCCGCAAGACCTTCGCACTGTCCATCGGCGAAAACTCCGTTCACGGTTCCGACGCTCCGGAAACCGCTGTTCAGGAAATCGCTTACTGGTTCGCTGAAACCGAAATCGTCGGCTGATTCAGTTTATCAGGCACTTGAATCCATCCGTCAGGGATTGGGTTCAAGAGACTGAAATGACTCAAGGAAACGGAGCCGAAAGGCTCCGTTTTTCTTTTCCGGTCATGTCGCCGGGCAATCCTGCACCGGCCGCATATCGGTCGTGCCATCCTGCTTGAATACCTCAGGGTTGGGGGTATAGAGCGGTCCCACCACCAGGGGCTTCGCGGGCAGCAGGGACTGGTCTGTGTCAGAGGTGATGCTTGTCTCTATGGTTTGCATCACACGTCCATCCGGCGCTCTCAGCCGTATCTTCACCGCATAAGGACGTCCTTCCCGGATGCATTCCACCGGTGGGCTCTGCAGGACGATCTTCTGATTTTTCGGAAAAAGCGGCTCCTTGATGGAAAACGCATCGCCGCCGCGCGGATTTTCGAACTCGGCCTCGATGATGCTGCCATCCTTGATCGGGGCGGTTGGCTGAAGCGTCACCAGATAGGTCGCGGTAGCCACACGATAGTTGAACACGAACATGCGGCCGGAAACCTTGGCAATTTCCCTTTGCTCTTCGCGCTGGCAGGCGGTGAGAGCGAGCGTGGCAAGAATGACAGCAACGACCGATCTCATGATGCCGTTTCCTTTTTTCGCCGATAATGCTTCGCCGCCTTCTGGCGATTGCCGCACACCGCCATGTCGCACCAGATGCGACTGCGGTTCTTGCTGCGGTCGATGAAAAGCCAGCCGCAATTTCCGCAGATTCTCAGGCGGTCCCGGTCCTGTCCGGCAATCAGCGTCAGCGCCGAATGTGCCGTGGCATTGGCGAGGCTTTCGGCCATTGGAAATGCCCGCAATGCCGATCCGCAGGCAAAGAGCAGATCAGCCAGCCTGCCGTCATCACCTTTTCCGTCGATGATACATCCACGAAAATAGCGGTCGATCGTCTCTCTCAGTTCAAGCAGTGTGTCCCGGTTCGTTGGGGCAGGCGCCGTCAATGCCGGGAACCTGTCCCGCTCGGCACACAGTTTCATCGCTGCGTCCGCGAAAGTCTCGACCTGTTCAGGCACGGCAAAGCGATCAACCGACTTTTCGGCATCGAAACGAAGGATGACGCTGTTGGCAACGTCCAGTGCCAACGCGCCGCCAGCAAAACGGTGTGAAGTCCAGCAAAAGGTCATGGTGTAATTGTAACTGTTAAAAATGATTTTGATAGTTATAATTCTTGCGGGAGGGCGGCATGGCGTATTTCCTGCAACAGCTTTTGAACGCAGTGCCGGTCGCCGCGCTCTATGCGATGCTGGCCTTCGGGTACGCTGTTGCCTTTTCCATCACCAAGCGTGCCGACGTCACCTACGGCGCGATTTTCGCATTTGCCGGTCAGACATGCCTGCTGTTTGCCGATTTTGGTTGGAACCAGCTTTGGCTGATCCTGCCAGCCACCCTTGCACTTGGGGCAGGCATGGGCCTGTTTGGCGGCCTTTGGGCAGCGGCCGTCATGGGAAGGACGGTCATGCGCCCGTTGGTAACAGCGTCGCCCAATGCCGTGACGGTTGCGTCGGTCGGTGCGCTGATTGCTTTGACTGAAAGCGCCAGACTGGCCGCCGACACGCGGCAGTTGTGGCTTCCGCCGCTGCTGTCGCAGCCTGTGGCGTTCTGGCAGGACGGGAATTTTGCCGTCACGCTCATACCGATGCAGATGGTAAACACCGCCATCTTCGGTCTCGTGGTTCTGCTTGGGGCGCTATATCTGACACGATCATCCCTGGGGCGCCGTTGGAAGGCGGTATCTGACGATCCGCTTGCCGCTTCCTTGTGCGGTGTCGATGCAGGCCGGGTGTTTCTCATGTCCTATTGCGCGGCGGGGTTGGTCGCCTCCATCGGCGGCGTGCTGGCAACCTTTTATTACGGCACCATGGATTTCGGTGCGGGTTTGGTCTTCGGGTTGAAGATCGTGCTGATTTCGGCTGCAGGAGGTTATACCAGTCCGCTTGTCTGCGCGCTTGGTGCGGCGGCCATCGGCGTCATCGAAACGCTCTGGTCGGGCTACGGCCCGGTGATGTGGCGGGACGCTGCGGTATTGGTCATGCTGGTTTTCTGGCTTGTCATCATGCGCAGCGCCCGTGAGACGCCGTGACGCCTAGCGCCACTTGTCCTTCGCCTTGTCGTCGGCTGTCTTGGATTCGATCCAGTCGCCAGCCTTGCCGTCCTTGCCATGCTCCTTTTTCCAGAACGGGGCAGAGGTTTTCAGATAGTCCATGACAAAGTTGGCGCCATCGAAAGCGGCCTGGCGGTGCGAGGAGGCGGCAATGACGAGAACGATATTGTCGCCAGCGGCAATCTTGCCGTGGCGGTGGATCGCAGTCAGGCCGAGAAGGTTGAAGCGTTCGATGGCAAGCGTGGCAATGCGGTTCATTTCCGCTTCCGCCATGCCGGGGTAATGTTCCAGTTCCAGCGCGGCCAGCGTACCGCCGTCATCCCGGCAAAGTCCGGAAAAGGCCACCACCGCGCCGATGCTTTTGTCAGCGGCCGTCAGCTTACGCGTTTCTTCGGCGGCATCGAAATCATCAGCCTGCACGCGAATGGTCGGAGTGACGGCCTGTACCAAAAGTTCAGCCTCCCGTCATGGGCGGAAAGATGCCGATCTCGCGCGCTCCGACAATGCTTTCATCGTGCTCGACATGTTCTTGGTTGACGGCAACGCGGATCACATCGGGAAACTCGAAGGCGGCTTCATAGTTTTCGCCAAGGGTCGTGAGGTAGGCGATCAGTTCGCCTGCCGTCGTGACAGAAACCGGAATGTCTATTTCTTCCTCGGCTGTGCCGATTTTCTCTCGAACCCAGGCGAAATAAACGATCCGGGTCATCAGTCTGCATCCACGATATGCTTGAGGCCGGCCTTGAAGTAGTCGTAGCCGGTGTAGATGGTCAGTGCCGCAGCAATCCACAGCAGCGTAATTCCCATCTCGGTGGTGTAGGGCAGAACCTGATCGCCAGCCGGCCCTGCCAGCAGGAAGGCAATGGCAACCATCTGGATGGTGGTCTTCCATTTGGCGATGCGGGTAACGGGAACGCTGACCTTGAGTGCCGCCAGATATTCACGCAGGCCGGAAACCAGAATTTCGCGGCAGAGAATGGTGATTGCGGCCCACAGAGACCAACCGGCAATGGTGCCGTCGGCAGCCATCAGCAGCAGAACGGAGGCGACTAGCAGCTTGTCGGCGATCGGGTCCAGCATGCGACCGATATTCGAGGTCTGGTTCCAGATACGCGCCAGATAACCGTCAAGAAAGTCCGTCAGCGAGGCAATGATGAAGAGCCACAGCGCGGTCCAGCGCGCGAAGTCCGAACTCTCCAGCTTCCCCTCGATAAAGAAGCACAAAACAATGACCGGAACCGCGAGAATACGGCCATAGGTGAGGAGGTTGGGAATACTGTATGTGCGCGAAGCCATGGGAAACCTGTCGATCGAATATCTGGCCCTAGATGCCGCCCTGAAGCAGCAGGGTCAACATCTGATTATGGTTTTTTAGCAGTTGGTCTTCACGGTAACGTCACTCGCTGCCGCTCTCGTGAAAATGATTGTAAATTTGTCGCGCTACGGTCTCGGAAATGCCCGCCACAGTCATCAAATCGTTGAGGCCTGCGCGGGACACGGCCTTTGCCGTGCCGAAGTGCTGAAGCAGCGCCCGCTTGCGTCCGGGGCCGATGCCGCTGATTTCATCCAGTGGGTTCTTGATCATTTCCTTCTTGCGCCGTGCCCGGTGTGAGCCAATGGCAAAACGGTGCGCCTCGTCGCGCATGCGCTGAATGAAATAGAGCACGGGATCACGTGGCGGCAGAGAAAAATCGCTGCGGCTGTCGGCAAAAAACCGCTCGCGCCCGGCGTCGCGGTCGACGCCCTTGGCTACGCCGATGGCGATCACGCTGTCGCGAATGTCCAGCTCGTCGAGAATGGCACGTACCGCCGTCATCTGGCCCTGACCACCATCGATCAGGATCACATCGGGCCAGGCAGGGAAGGGGGCATCAGCCAGTTCTTCCTGGGTAGGTGCCTGCGTCCGGTCGGGTTTGCCTTCTTCCTTCAGCAGTCTGGAAAACCGTCTCGTCATCACCTCGCGCATCATGCCGAAGTCATCACCGGGCGTGATGTCGGTCGATTTGATGTTGAACTTGCGGTACTGGTTCTTCACGAAGCCTTCTGGCCCCGCGACAACCATGCCGCCGACGGCATTGGTGCCCATGATATGCGAGTTATCGTAAATCTCGATCCGGCGCGGGACATAGGGGAGGCCGAAGGTCTCGGCAAATCCCTTCAGCAGCCGTGTCTGGGAAGAGGTCTCTGCAAGCTTGCGACCATGCGCCTCGCGCGCATTGGCAAGAACGTGGTCGGTGATGTCTTTCTTTTCCCCGCGCTGCGGCACGGCGATCGTGACCTTGTGCCCGGCCTTTTCACCCAGCGCGGCGGCCAGTAATTCCTGCTCTTCCACCGTTTCAGACAGCAGGATTTGCCGCGGCACCGGCTTGTCGTCGTAAAACTGCGCCAGGAAGGCGTTGAGAATTTCGGCGCTGGACAGCGAAGGATCGGCTTTCGGGAAATAAGCGCGGTTGCCCCAGTTCTGGCCGGTGCGGAAAAAGAACACCTGAATGCAGGATATGCCGCCTTCATGATGGATCGCGAAGACATCCGCCTCTTCGATACCGGCCGGGTTGATGCCCTGATGGCTCTGGACATGACTGAGCGCTGCCAGACGATCGCGGTAAACGGCGGCACGTTCGAAATCGAGATCTTCCGCAGCTTCGTTCATCTGCCGGGCAATTGCGGTCTTCACGCTCTGGCTCTTGCCGGAGAGGAAGTCCTTGGCCTCCTGTACCAGTTCGTCATACCCCGCATCGCTGATTTCATGCGTGCAGGGGCCGGAACAGCGCTTGATCTGATACAGAAGACAGGGGCGTGTTCGTGTTTCGAAAACGCTGTCGGTGCAGGTACGGATCAGGAAGGCGCGTTGCAGCGAGTTGATCGTGCGACCAACGGCACCGGCAGAGGCGAAGGGACCAAAATAGTCACCCTTTCGGGCACGTGCGCCACGGTGCTTGAAAATCGCAGGCGCACGGCTGTCGGCGGTGATGAGGATATAAGGAAACGACTTGTCGTCGCGCAGCAGCACGTTGAAACGTGGCCGCAGGCGCTTGATGAGATTGGCTTCCAGGAGCAGCGCTTCGGTTTCCGTCCGCGTCGTGACGAATTCCATGTGCACCGTCAGCCGCACCATCTGGCCGATGCGGTTGGAATGAACACGGCCCTGCGCATAGTTGCCGACACGCTTCTTCAGCGAGCGCGCCTTGCCAACATAAAGTACATCACCCGCTTCATTGAACATGCGGTAGACACCCGGCGCATTTGGCAGGTGTTTGACGAATTCGCCGATCAGGTCCATGCCGGTTAGGCCGGATTCGTTCTTCCAGCCCGCAGTCCAGTCGATGCCTTGCGAGGCACCCGCCTCGGCCGCTTCCGGTGCGGCAAGACTGGTGTCATCGTCTTCATCGTCGGTTTCATCGAAGAGAACACCGCCATCCGGCAGCTTCTTTCCGTTCATTCAGGTATCTCCGCCACGTCAGGGGTTTCCCAGCTCAGATGCTGGCCGCCGTCGAGCGCGATCATTTGTCCGGTGATCGACGGCGTGTCAAAAAGAAAGCGAATCGTCCGCCCGAATTCCTCCGGTGCTGGACCTCTCTTTAATATAAGGCCGTCGATTTGTGCCTGAAAGTCCTCCAGCCGCTGTCTTTCGCTTTTGAAGGAAGGGCCGGGGCCAATTGCATTGACCCGCACGCGCGGTGCAAAGCTTTGTGCCATGGTCTGCGTCGCCATCCACAGCGCCGCCTTGGATAATGTGTAGGAGTAAAAGCGGGGATTTGGCGAGAGAACGCGCTGATCGACGATATTGACGATCAGGCCGGAATTTTCGGCAGGCAAGTGCCTGACCAGCTCGGAAGCCAGAATGGAGGGAGCGCGAACGTGAACGGCGAAATGCGCGTCGAAAGCCGCAGCATCCGGTTCGGCAGCGGAATCATGCCGGAAAACCGAGGCGTTGTTGACGAGAACACCAATAGGTCCGAGTGCCGCTTGGGCCTTCATAACCAGCTCGGCCGTTTGTGACGATTGTGTCAGATCAGCTTGAAGTGCGACAGCCTTGCCACCGTTCTGCCTTATTTCGTTAGCGAATTCCTCTGCTTCGGCGATTGAGGTGTTGGCATGGATGGCGACCGCAAAACCCTGCGCCGCAAGGTCCGTGGCAATTGCACGTCCCAGCCGGCGTGCGGCCCCGGTTATCAAGACAGTCTTTGGTATATTCTCGCTCACATTCGACCTGCATTTGCTCATACCCGCCCTATGTGATGGATATAAATGCAAATCGCAAGATTTTCTTCAGGCGTTAAAGAAAAAGGCCGAATTTAAGTTTTGATATATTCAAAGTTTAATCGAAATATAATCAAGATTAAATTGGATATACTCTAAATTAAATTTCTGTTATCCTTAATAAAACCTTTGTTGCAGTTAGGCAACGTCAAATTCTAGTCACGCCACTGCCCCAAACAATTCACATTTTGGCTCTTTGATTTCCTCATTCTCCTATCAAATTCAGTTTCCAGAGGGGCGATTAACCCGACGATTTATGCCGTGTCTGAAAAACGTATGTTTTGAGTGCAGCGCGGTCTTGAAAGGAGAATAGCATGCGTATTTTCGTAGCAACCCTGATGGCTTCGACCATGGCCGCAGCGGCCTTTTCTGCCGCTCATGCTGCGGACGCCGTAAATGAAGTGCCGCAGGCACCGGTCGCTTACGACCAGCCAGCACCGGTCAAGGATTGGTCCGGCGCTTACCTCGGTGGTACGGTCAACTACGATTGGGGCCGTTTCAGCTCCAGCAACGACGGTCGTGACGCCAAGGGCGCTGGCGGCGGTCTGTACGGTGGTTACAACTGGCAGAACGGCCAGATCGTTTACGGTGCGGAAGCTGACGTTAACCTCGGCGACGAGCGTGGCTCTGCCGGTACGGTTGCAGGCAACGCTGTTGAAGGCAAGCAGGGCGTAAACGGTTCGGTCCGTGCCCGCGTTGGTTACGACATGAACCCGTTCCTGGTTTACGGTACGGCTGGTCTCGCTGCATCTGACAACAAGGTCCGTGACGCGACCTCCAAGGACAGCGCAACCGCTCTCGGTTACACTGTTGGTGCAGGTGTAGAAGCCATGGTGACCGACAACATCACCGCTCGTCTGGAATACCGCTACAGCGATTACCAGAAGAAGGACTACAGCCTCGACTCCGGCGCCTTCTCGCGCGGTTATGACGACCACTCGGTCAAGGCCGGTATCGGCGTCAAGTTCTGATCCTTATCGGATCATCAATTGGAAAAGCCGGGGTTTACGCCCCGGCTTTTCTGTTTTCCGAATGTCGCATCAAGACCAGGACGTATCAGGCGGCAGCCTTGATCTCGTCATAGGCTTCAAAACGTTTGGCAAATTTTTCCGGCCATGCTGCCAGTTTCTTGCGGCCTTCGGCCCATTCGCCAGCAAAACGCAGGTCGAGATAGCTTATCATCGCGGCAAGGGCGAAATGGCCGCCGTGCAGCTTCTTGCCTGTCTTCGGCAGGTTGGCATTGAGATAGTCTAGTCCGCGGACGACTTTTTTCCACTGCTTGTCGATCCACGGCTGGTGGACCTTTTCCTCCGGCCGGAAGCGGCGCTCGTAAACGATGGCAAGCAGACAATCCATGATGCCGTCGCACAGTGCTTCGAGAACTTCCGCATCCGTGCGTTTCTGATGTTTCTTGGGGTAAAGCTTTCCACCCGACAGACGGTCGAGATAATGCATGATGGCAATGCTGTCATAGACCGAACCACCGTTGTCGAGCAGCAGAACCGGAATTTTGCCGAGCGGATTGTTGTCCATCAGCGTCGCAGGCTCGGCGTTGGTGTCGACGCGGACAGCCGTGATATCTAGGCCGAGATGGCGCGCAGCCATCCGCGCTTTGGCGGAATAGGGCGAGGCGGGCGAATAAAGCAGTTCCATGGTCTGATCCTGTTAAGGGTTAACGTATGGGAATGATTTCGGTCGTGCTGGCGCGGCAGCCCTTGCGGTCAAGTTCCGGGCAGTCGCGGAAACTCATGTCCTTGTTCATGCATATGCGCACTTCTTCAAGGCGCTTGCCATCGCAACTGATCGAAATGCCGCGTTTGGACATGCCCGGATTGCTGTCGGTGAACGCGGTTTCGATGGCGTCTGCCGAGAGCGTTGTCGCTTGTGCGCCCGAAGAAATTGTTGCGGGCAACGTCACGGCTTCGAAGGCTGTCCGTGTGATTGCGAAATACTCTTTCTGCGAAAGGCCGGAGCAGGAGCCATGCTTACGCCATTGATGGCCGATCAGGCCCATCGATGGCATGATGTCGAACATTGTCCGCCCGAGAGCATCCGGCACGCGCTCCGGCTCATTGCTCTTGCAGAATTCGGGATAACCGCTTTCGTTCTGTGGCCACAGGCCATGCACGACAAAGCCGAAGCGCTTGTCGCTGCCGCATTGCTGGCGATTGCCGGAACCGTCCGCACCGGCGCAGAATGCGGGCGACCAGGAGAGAGAAAGAACGTAGAAATCAAAGCCGGTGCCGACAGGAACCGACGCCCTGGTGCCGCCGGAGGTCTGCCTGTTTTGTGTGCCGGCTGGTGCGCTCGCGCGCGTCTCGGCAGAAGGGGTGGGTGTCGCAGGCGTGCGGACAGGCTGGTCTTGCCGTGTCCACCACAAAGCCGCAAGCGATAACAGTCCAAGAGCGATGAAACCGGCATAACGTTTCATGGGTAGGCACGTTCTCCGGAAGGCTGGCGACCGCATGGCTTGGTAACGTCTAGGGTCTTACATCAACTTGTGAACGAGGCAAACCGACAATCGCTGATGAAAAGGTTGAAAGCCGTCGGCCATAAAGAATAAGGTCTGTCGAATCTCCCAAAAACGATGAATAAATCGGGGAAACTGGAGGAATTTGGCGGGCATGGCCGCATGAAGTTGAAGAAGTACATCTGGCCTGTCGTGGGCCTTGCAACGATCGGTTTTTCTGCGTGGTTGCTGTACCACGAATTGCGCGGTCTCTCGCTGGACGATTTGTGGGATAGTCTTACGGCCATCAGTGCCAAGGACTGGATATGCTCCGGTCTTTCGACACTGGTCGCTTACGCAGCACTTGCCGGTTATGATCGTATTGCTCTCCAGCACCTTGGACGCAAGGTGAACTGGCTGTTCATTACGCTGACGTCCTTCACCACCTATGCCCTGTCCCACAATGTCGGTGCGTCGGTGTTCTCCGGTGCCGTTGTCCGCTACCGGGCTTATACCTCAAAGGGGCTGACGGTCGGAGAGGTCGGCGTGCTTGTCGGGCTTTGCTCCTTCACCTTCGTCATCGGTACGATCATGCTGATCGGCCTGGTGCTTCTTTATGAACCCGATATCACCGAACGCTTCACGGGCATCCTGCCGGTGGAGGCGTCGACCACGACCGGTGTTCTTCTCCTCCTCGTTGTCGGTCTTTATGTGCTTGGAAGCCTGCTCAAGCTGAAGCCACTCAAGATTGGCTCGTTCTTCTTGCCTTATCCCGCACCACGGCTGGTGGCGCAGCAACTGGTCATCGGGCCGATCGAATTGATCGGCGCGGCCGGCATCATCTATTTTGCGCTGCCGGAGGCAGGCAATCCCGGCTTCATGATCATTCTCGGGATATTCCTGATTTCCTTTTCGGCGGCGCTGATTTCCCACGCTCCGGGCGGACTGGGCGTACTGGAACTGGTGTTCGTGACCGGCTTGCCGGATATGAACCCGGCTGATGTCATCGCGGCGTTGCTGGTCTTCCGCCTGTTTTACCTCATCATTCCCTTCGTGCTGGGACTGTTCGTCATCCTGTTCTTCGAACGATCGCAACTTGCCGCAGCACAGAGGGAAGAAGGGCTGAAATAGCCCTTATCTGTCGTCGGTCTTTTCCTCACCGCGCAGCCAGAATGCGCGGTGCGAGGCGTAACGGTCCTGCGCCATGATGGTTTTGAGAACCGGCAGAAGCGTGTGCAACTCGTCCTTCAATGTGTAGGGCGGGTTGACGATGATCAGGCCCGACCCGCTCAGACCATCGAGGCGATCGCTTCTGACCGACAGTTCGGCGCACAGCATTTTCGGAATGTCGAAGGATTGCAGGCGTTCGTGGAAATCCCTGATCGGCGCGCCTTTTTTCAGTGGGTACCACAGGCAATAGGTGCCGGTCGAAAAACGTCGGTAGGCCTTGTTCAGCCCGTCGGCCAGGCGCTGATATTCGTTTTCGAGTTCGAATGGCGGATCGACCAGGATAAGACCGCGCTTTTCCTTCGGCGGCAGATGCGCGCCAAGCGACAGCCAGCCGTCCAGCTCGGTAACGCGTGCCTGATAGTCCCCTTCGAAAAGACGCGAGAGCGCACGGCAATCGTCAGGATGCAGTTCCATCGCAGAAAGGCGGTCCTGCGGGCGAAACAGCATGCGCGCCAGCTTCGGTGAGCCGGGATAATACTGGATGCCACCTTCCGGGTTCAGTTCCTTCACGGCGGTGAGGTAGGGCTCCAGAAGGTCCGCGACAGCGGGCGGCAGATCAGCCTCCATCAGCTTGCCGATGCCGGTCTGCCATTCGCCGGTTTTCTGCGCCTCTTCGCTCGAAAGGTCATAGAGGCCAATGCCCGCATGCGTGTCGAGCACGCGGAACGCCTTGTCCTTGTTTTGCAGGTAGCGCACCAGCCGCGCCAGCACGGCGTGCTTGAGGACATCCGCGAAATTGCCGGCGTGGTAGATATGGCGGTAGTTCATGGAGGTATCTCGCTTGCCGATGATCAGGATGAATATTCTTGATGAGCGTCACTTCGGTCTTTTGGCCGCTCCGTTGTTGCAATATACAAAAGATATGAACGTTGCGACCCCGATTTCCGCCAAAACTCAGGCAGATGCTACACGCGTCGGCCATACCGTCTGTCCCCATGACTGTCCGAGCGCCTGTGCGCTGGAGGTCGACATCAATGCCGATGGCCGAATTGGCCGGGTGCGCGGCGCCAATTCCAATACCTATACCGCAGGCGTGATCTGCGCCAAGGTAGCGCGCTATTCCGAGCGTATCTATCATCCCGGCCGTCTGATGACCCCGAAACGCCGCAAGGGCGCCAAGGGTGCTGGCGACTGGCAGGAGATTTCCTGGGAAGCAGCGCTGGATGAAGTCGCGGATGCCTTTATCAAGGCGGAAGCGAAACACGGTGCGGAAGCGGTCTGGCCTTATTTTTACGCCGGGACCATGGGGCAGGTGCAGCGCGATTCTATCGAGCGCCTGCGTCACGCCAAGAAATATTCCGGCTTCTTCGGCACGATCTGCACCAATATGGCCTGGACCGGTTACGTCATGGGCACCGGCGCGTTGCGCGGCCCGGACCCGCGCGAAATGGCCAAGGCCGATGTGGTGGTGATCTGGGGCACCAATGCGGTCGCCACCCAGGTCAACGTCATGACCCATGCGGTAAAGGCGCGCAAGGAACGTGGTGCAAAGATCGTTGTGGTCGATATCTACGACAATCCGACCATGAAACAGGCGGATATGAAGCTTGTCGTCAGGCCGGGTACGGATGCCGCACTCGCCTGCGCCGTCATGCACATTGCCTTCCGCGACGGCTATGCCGACCGCGCCTATATGGCGAAGTTTGCCGACGATCCGGCCGGTCTCGAAGCGCACCTGAAAACACGGACGCCGCAATGGGCTGCTGAAATCACCGGTCTTTCCGTTGACCAGATCGAGGATTTCGCACGCCTCGTCGGTGCAACCAAGAAGACCTTTTTCCGCCTCGGTTATGGTTTTGCCCGCCAGCGCAACGGCGCTATCGCCATGCACGCGGCGCTGTCCATCTCCACGGTCCTTGGCTCCTGGCAATATGAAGGTGGCGGCGCGTTCCACAACAATGGCGCGATCTTCCGTCTGAACAAGGCGGAGCTGATGGGCACGGCCTATGCCGATCCCGATGTTCGCCAGCTCGACCAGTCGCAGATCGGCCGTATCCTGACGGGCGACGCCGAAGCGCTGCGCCATCGTGGTCCGGTAACGGCACTTCTCATCCAGAACACCAACCCGGTCAACGTCACGCCCGAGCAGCGGCTGGTGAAGCAGGGCTTCCTGCGCGATGATCTTTTCGTTGCCGTGCATGAGCAATTCATGACCGAGACAGCCGAGGTCGCCGACATCGTCCTGCCCGCCACCATGTTCCTCGAACATGACGATCTCTATCGTGCTGGTGGGCAGAACCACATTCTGCTGGGTCCGAAACTGGTCGACCCACCCGAAACCGTGCGTACCAATCTCTTCGTCATCGAGGAACTGGCAAAGCGTCTCGGCGTCGATCACATGCCGGGCTTTGGGCTGTCGGCACGCGAACATGTCGACCGTATCCTGCAGGCAAGCGGTTGGGGCACGTTCGACAACCTTGCCGAAGAAAAGTGGATCGATGCGCAGCCATCCTTTGAGGTCGCCCATTATCTCGAAGGGTTTGGCCATACGGACGGCAAATTCCGGTTCAGCCCGGATTGGGTGAATGGGCCGGCGCCGGACAAACCGCCGGCAAGCATCGGTGTCATGGGCCCTGTCGGAGAGTTTCCGAAGTTCCCGGATCAGGTCGATGTCATCGAAACCGCCGATGCGGATCATCCCTTCCGGCTGGCGACATCGCCCGCCCGCAACTTCCTGAATTCCACCTTCGCGGAAACCAAGACCTCCGTACAGAAGGAAGGTCGTCCCGAACTGATGATCTGTCCCGAGGACGCGTCCCGCCTCGATATCGGCGAAGGCGATATCGTGCGGATCGGCAATGGCCGGGGTGAGGTTCGCCTTCACGCCAGGATCGTTGAGGGTGCGCGAGCGGGCGTGGTGATTGCCGAGGGGCTGTGGCCCAACAAGGCGCATCTGGACGGTGAGGGCATCAATGTGCTGACCGGTGCCGATGCCGTTGCTCCCTATGGCGGCGCGGCGTTCCACGACAACAAGGTTTGGCTGCGGAAAGACTGCTGAATGTCGAAATTCGAGACTGTGAAGATTGAAATCCTGAAGGACGAAACCCTTTCGGACAACTGGTATCACCTGCGCAACATCACCTATCGCTACACCGATTCCAGGGGCGAGACGAAAATCCACAAGCGCGAGGCTTATGATCGCGGCAATGGCGCGACGATCCTGCTTTACGATCCACGCCGCGATACGGTCGTGCTCGTACGTCAGTTCCGTGTACCGACCTATGTAAATGGCTATCACGGCTGGCTTCTTGAAACGCCAGCCGGTCTTCTCGATGGCGAAAACCCGGCCGAAGCCATCCGTCGCGAAGTCATGGAAGAAACCGGATATCTGCTGAAGGATGTCCGCTTCCTGTTCAAATCCTTCATGTCGCCAGGATCGGTGACGGAGATCGTGCATTTCTTTGCCGCCGTCATCGACAGTTCCGATCAGGCAGAAGAAGGTGGCGGTGCGGCCCATGAGGGCGAAGATATCGAGGTCGTGGAAATTCCGCTGACTGATGCCATGAAAATGATAGAAAACGGCGATATCTGCGACGGAAAGACGATCATGCTGCTGCAATGGGCGGCTCTTAACCGTACCTCGCTCAGCGCCTGAAGATTTGATTGCCAACGGAGTTTCGAATGCACGGTTCAGCTATCGGCTCGTCTGTCGTCGTCAGCGATGAAGACAGGGTTCGCCTGGTCGAAAAGGAAACTGTCTGGAAGGGCTTCGTGCACATGCAGAAGCTCATCTTCGATCAGCGCATGCCGGATGGTAAGGTTATCCGCATCACCCGTGAGGTTCATGATCACGGCAAGGCCGCAGCCATTCTGCTTTACGATCCGTCGCGGGACAGCGTGGTGATGGTGCGCCAGTTCCGCCCCGGCGTCTTCGTCAACGGCGATCCGGCGTTCATGATCGAAGTTCCCGCCGGTCTGCTGGACGACGACGACGCGGCGGAGGCCGTACGCCGCGAGGCGATGGAAGAATCCGGTTATGCGGTTGAAAAAGTGCAGTATCTCTTCGACATGTATGCCAGCCCCGGCACCCTGACGGAGAAGGTCAGCCTGTTCGTTGCCCGCATCGATCTTGACGTCAGGGCGGGCGAGGGCGGCGGTCTGGACGAAGAAGGTGAGGATCTCGAAATTCTGACCTACACGCTGGACGAGGCGTTCTCGATGATCGCTTCCGGTGAGATCACCGATTCCAAGACGATCATTCTGCTGCAATGGGCGATGCTCAACCGTCAGCAGTTGCGCTGAGGGCAATGTGGGCTCAAGAGCTCTTTTTCAGTTGTAATGTGTGGCCGGTGTGAAGCGATGCTTCACGCCGAGACGATGAGTGCCGTCGCATCCGTATTGCCGGCTTCGCTGATGGCGCGGCCGTTTTCCATACGCACTTTGCCTTCCGCAAGATGTTTGAGCGCCAGCGGATACAGTTGATGCTCGACGGTCAGAACGCGTGCAGCCAGCGTGTCGGCCGTGTCATCAGCCAGAACCGGCACGGCCGCCTGACCGATGACCGGACCCTCATCCATGCCCTCAGTCACGAAATGTACGGTGCAACCGGACACCTTCATGCCGCTGTCGATGGCACGCTGATGCGTGTGCAGACCGGGAAACAGTGGCAGCAGGGAAGGGTGGATATTGATGATCCGGCCTTCGTACGGATTGATGAAGTCGCCGGAGATCAGCCGCATGTAGCCCGCAAGGCAGATGATATCGGGAGCGATCTCTCCGAGTGCGGCCAGAATGGCGGCCTCGTGTTCGGACTTGCTGGTGTAGTTCTTCCGTTCGAAGGCAAGGGTTGGAATGCCAAGCGCTTGCGCTTTGGCCAGTCCGCCGGCCGATGCCCTGTCGGAGATCACGCAGGCAATCTCCGCCGGAAAGTCCGCGTCCTGACAGGCTTTCGCAAGCGAGAGCATGTTCGATCCGCCGCCGGAAATGAAGACGACGACGCGCTTGCGAGCGGACGAGGACGCAGGGCTTGTCATAGGCCGAGCGTACCCTTGTAGATCGTACCGTGTGCGCCCTCAGCGCGGGCAACCATACGGCCGAGCGGGAAGACGGTCTCGCCTTCAGCGGTCAGTACGTCCGTGACCTTTTCGGCATTTTCTGCCGAGACGACAACGATCATGCCGACGCCGCAGTTGAAGGTGCGCAGCATTTCGGTTGCTTCTACGCCGCCCGTCTTGGCGAGCCACGAGAAGACTGCCGGAACCTTGATCGAAGCAAGATCGATTTCAGCGGCAAGGTGCTTCGGCAGAACGCGCGGAATGTTTTCCGGGAAGCCGCCGCCGGTGATGTGCGCCAGAGCCTTCAAGGCACTCGTCTCGCGGATCGCCTTCAATAGCGGCTTTACGTAGATGCGTGTTGGTGTCAGCAGGGCTTCGCCGAGCTTCTTTCCGTCGGCGAAGGGCGCCGGTGCATCCCAGCCGAGGCCGGACAGCGAAACGATCTTGCGAACCAGCGAGAAGCCGTTGGAGTGAACGCCGGAAGAGGAGAGGCCGAGAATGACATCGCCTTCGGCAATGTCGCCCGCAGGCAGAAGCTGGCCACGTTCGGCAGCGCCGACAGCAAAGCCGGCAAGGTCATAATCGCCATCCGAATACATGCCGGGCATTTCGGCGGTTTCGCCGCCGATCAGCGCGCAGCCGGACTCGCGGCAGCCAGCGGCAATACCGGAAACAATGGCCGCACCCTGATCCGGGTCAAGCTTGCCGGTGGCAAAGTAGTCGAGAAAGAACAGCGGTTCTGCGCCCTGAACGACGAGGTCGTTGACGCACATGGCGACGAGGTCGATACCGACCGTATCGTGGTAGTCTGCGTCGATGGCGATCTTGAGCTTGGTACCGACGCCATCATTGGCCGCAACCAGAACCGGATCGGTAAAGCCGGCTGCCTTGAGGTCGAACAGGCCACCGAAGCCACCGATTTCGCCATCCGCACCCGGGCGCCGCGTCGAGCGTACCGCCGGTTTGATCTTCTCGACCATCAGGTTGCCGGCGTCGATATCCACACCTGCGTCACTATAGGTAAGACCGTTCTTGCCCGACTGGCTCATGGCTCTCGTCTCCGCTGGTTCCGTTGGCGTCGCCATTCGCATGAGACGGGGGCATATGCAAGGGTAAGAGTGGCAAAAGCTCCCGTTTTTAACGGGTTTGCGCCTGCCGCCGGTCGTCTGTTCGGGATTAGTTCGCGGCGACGCGACAAACGAGATTGAGAAGGCCGTCGCGCGACGTGTCTGAATTTTCGTCGATGGGCCGCCCATCTTCACCGTAACGGGCAACGATCTCGAAACCCGCGGCTTCCAGTTGCCGCGTCTGGTTGGCCAGATCGATGAAATAGAACAGGCCACTCCACCGATGTGCCTGATCGACCAGAATGGCGTACTCCTCAGTCTTGTGCGTCTGTTGCTGCAGACGCAGATAGTTCAGCCAGCTTTGCGGGTGAAACGAGTTCACCACCTCACGCGGCCGCCAGGAACGGGCGTGCAGGGGCATGCCGCCGGCACGCGCCCAGTTTCTGTTGTGGAAGGAAAAGATGAAGTAGCCGCCGGGTGCAAGGATTTTCCGCGCAGAATGGATGATCGACAGCCGGTCCACGTGGCCGAACGCGCTGAGGATGGCGAGGGCGCCAAGCACGCAGTCGAACCGCGCTTCGCCGAACTCGCCGATGGCCCGCACGTCCATGTCGAGAAAGGTTGCTGTGGGAAAGTTGCGTCGAGCCAGCGCCAGCATGGGCTGCGACCGGTCCACGCCGACATAGTCACCGACCAGTGGCAAGAGCGGTTTCGTTGTTCTGCCTGTTCCGACGCCGAGGTCGAGAAGGCGCTTGCCGGCACAGGCATGACGGAATTGTTCAAGGATGATGCGTTCGGCCGGATAAAGCTGCTGGTTGTCATACCAGGCGGCCACATCAGGATGGTCGAATAGTCCAGCATTGTGCTCCGCCATGCTGGTTTCATTCACGCTTTGCATTGTTTCCCCCAGGCCAACAACGATCGCTGAACACGAAATTACTTGCGTAATACTTATCTAATATTCAATGGCGGTCAACCGATGGTTTATCGACAACCGTGGAGGAGCGCGCTCGTTGAGGCGCGCGGTCTTGACCATGCGCGCCCCTGCATCCTATCTCCATCGGGATGGATGATGGCAGAGCGGCAAGAGGATGAGCGGATGCAGCAACATGTAAGCGGTACGAATCTTCGCCGACAGGTATTCTTCTGGCTCGGCGCGCTTATTCTCTTCATCGTTTTTCTGACGATCTTCAGCTCCATTCTCTTGCCCTTCGTGGCGGGCATGGCGCTTGCTTATTTTCTCGATCCGGTTGCGGACTGGCTTGAGCGCCGCGGTTTGAACAGAATGATGGCGACGGTCGTCATTCTCATTTCCTTCGTCCTGTTGTTTGCGCTGTCGCTGATCATCATCATTCCGCTGGTCGTGGCGCAGGCATCGGAGTTCATCACCCGCATTCCACAATATATCTCGTCCTTGCAGCAGCTTATTGCAGGTGCTGACACCAACCTTCTGCCCGATTGGGTCAGCAGCCAGATCGATGCTGTGAAGGAGAACTTCTCCAAGCTTCTGGCCGAAGGTGCCGGCTTCATCGGAACGCTGCTGACGCAGATCTGGAACTCCGGCAAGTCGCTCGTCGATGTCGTTTCGCTTCTGGTCGTCACGCCGGTGGTTGCATTTTACCTGCTGCTCGACTGGGACCGCATGATCGACAAGGTGGATAGCTGGATACCGCGCGACAGCGTCCATACGGTGCGTCAGATCGCCCGCGACATGGACAAGACCATTGCCGGTTTCGTGCGCGGGCAGGGCTCGCTCTGCCTTATCCTGGGTGTCTATTACGCCGTCGGCCTGTCGCTGGTCGGCCTCAATTTCGGCCTGTTGATCGGCCTGTTTTCCGGCCTTATCAGTTTCATCCCCTATGTCGGTTCGATGGTCGGTCTCATTCTTGCGGTCGGCGTGGCCGTCGTGCAGTTCTGGCCGGATTATATCTATGTCGTTCTGACACTGGTGGTGTTTTTCTCCGGGCAGTTCATCGAGGGCAATATTCTGCAGCCGAAACTGGTTGGTAGCAGCGTTGGTCTGCATCCCGTCTGGCTGATGTTTGCGCTGTTTGCTTTCGGTGCGCTTTTTGGCTTTGTCGGCCTGCTCGTGGCGGTTCCGGCGGCTGCGGCGGTGGGTGTGCTTGTCCGCTTCGCCTTGTCGCGATATCTTCAGAGTGATCTTTACCATGGGCATGGCGCAAACTTTCCCTGGCAGGAACAGGAAGTGCCCCAGGAAAAGAGCGATTCTCAGAGCTGATCGATGACTGACCCAATTAAAACTGATAACGCCCGGCTGAGCGCCGAGCAGCTTCCGCTCGTATTCTCGCACCAGTCCGCGCTCGGACGGGACGACCTTCTTGTGTCCGCGCCTCTGGAGGCGGCCGTCAGCCTGGTTGATGAATGGCCAAACTGGCCGTCGCCCGTCGTGGTGCTGGCCGGGCCGCCAGGCTCCGGCAAGTCGCATCTGGCGAATATCTGGAAAAATATCAGCGGCGCTCAGGAGATCTATCCGAAAACGGGTGCGGATGTAGCGCGGCTGGCGCAGGCCGGGCCGGTGCTTTTCGAAGATGCCGACCGCCGCCGGTTTGACGACACCGAACTCTTCCACGTCATCAACAGCGTGCGCCAGCACGGTACGGCACTTCTGGTCACAAGCCGTCTTTGGCCTGCCGCGTGGCAGGTTACGCTGCCGGATTTGCGCTCCCGTCTGAAAGCGGCGACCGTCGTGGAAATCGGGGAACCTGACGAGGCGTTGCTGGGCCAGGTGCTGATGAAGCTTTTTGCCGACCGGCAGCTTTATATGGACGACAAACTGATCGCCTATATCGTCAACCGCATGGAGCGTTCGCTGGATACGGCGCAGACCATTGTCGACAGGATCGACCGGCTGGCGCTGTCACGGGCAACACGCATCACGCGTCCGCTGGTTGCCGAGGTTCTCAATGCATTGGGCAGCGGACCGGAGCCCGACTGATGGCTGTTGAATAACTGTCACAGTTCCGTCGTCAAACTGTTATACGGGCAGTGGCACAATCACGAAATTGGGGAATCGGATGGACGCGGCAGGGCAGGAAAGCATGAACATGGTGCAGACGCTGAACGAGGGCGAGGATCTCTGGAATAGCCCGGCACGGTTCATCAACCGCGAGTTTTCCTGGCTCCAGTTCAATCGCCGCGTTCTAGAAGAGACGCTGAACACCGATCATCCGCTGTTGGAGCGGTTGCGCTTCCTGTCGATTTCGGCTGCGAACCTCGATGAATTCTTCATGGTGCGCGTTGCAGGCCTCGAAGGTCAGGTGCGCCAGTCGATCACCATCCGTACCCCGGATGGCAAGACCCCGGCCGAACAGCTCGAAGACATCCTGAAAGAAATCGATAATCTGCAGATGGAGCAGCAGGCTTCGCTCGCCGTGCTGCAACAATATCTCGCCAAGGAAGAAATCTTCATCGTTCGCCCCGCAGCGCTTTCGGATGACGATCGCACATGGCTGGAAAACGAGTTCGAAGAGCGCATCTTCCCGGTGCTGACGCCACTGTCCATTGATCCGGCGCATCCTTTCCCGTTCATTCCCAACCTGGGCTTCTCGATGGGCCTGCAGCTCGACAGCGTCAACGGCCGCGAGCCGATGACCGCGCTGCTGCGCCTGCCGCCAGCGCTCGATCGCTTCATCCGCCTGCCGGATGACAAGAACGCCATTCGTTACATCACGCTTGAAGATGTCGTCGGCCTGTTCATTCACCGTCTTTATCCCGGCTACACGGTGCGTGGTTTCGGTACGTTCCGCATCATTCGTGACAGCGATATCGAAGTCGAGGAAGAGGCCGAAGATCTGGTGCGCTTCTTCGAAAGCGCGCTGAAGCGCCGCCGTCGCGGTTCGGTGATCCGCATCGAAACCGATAGCGAAATGCCGCAATCGCTGCGCCAGTTCGTCGTGCATGAACTTGGCGTGCCTGACAACCGCGTTGCCGTTCTGCCGGGCCTTCTGGCCCTCAACACCATCTCGGAAATCGTCAAGGCGCCGCGCGACGATCTGAAGTTTGCGCCTTACAACGCCCGTTTCCCGGAGCGTGTGCGCGAACATGCGGGCGATTGCCTTGCCGCGATCCGCGAAAAGGACATGGTGGTCCACCACCCCTATGAAAGCTTCGACGTTGTCGTGCAGTTCCTGCTTCAGGCCGCGCGCGATCCGGAAGTTCTGGCCATTAAGCAGACGCTTTATCGCACCTCAAACGACAGCCCGATCGTGCGTGCCCTGATCGACGCGGCGGAAGCTGGCAAGTCGGTGACGGCGCTTGTGGAATTGAAGGCCCGTTTCGATGAAGAGGCGAACATTCGCTGGGCGCGCGACCTGGAGCGCGCCGGCGTGCAGGTTGTTTTCGGCTTCATTGAACTCAAGACACATGCCAAGATGTCGATGGTCGTGCGCCGTGAAGATGGCAAGCTCAGAACCTATTGCCACCTCGGCACCGGCAACTATCACCCGATCACGGCGAAGATCTACACGGACCTGTCCTTCTTCACCTGCAATCCGAAGATCGCCCATGACATGGCGAACATCTTCAACTTCATCACGGGTTATGGAGAGCCGGAAGAGGGCATGAAGCTCGCCGTTTCGCCTTACACGCTGCGTCCGCGTATCCTCAAGCACATCAACGAGGAAATCGAGCACGCCAAGAGCGGTGTGCCGGCGGCAATCTGGATGAAGATGAACTCGCTCGTCGATCCCGAGATCATCGATGCGCTCTACCGTGCCAGCGCTGCGGGCGTCGAGGTCGATCTGGTGGTACGCGGCATCTGCTGCCTGCGTCCGCAGGTGCCGGGCCTCTCTGACAATATCCGCGTCAAATCGATCGTTGGCCGCTTCCTCGAACACAGCCGTATCTTCTGCTTCGGCAACGGTTACGGCCTGCCATCCGACAAGGCGCTGGTCTATATCGGCTCTGCCGACATGATGCCGCGCAACCTCGACAGACGTGTTGAAACACTGGTTCCGTTGACGAACCCGACCGTTCACGAGCAGGTTCTTTCACAGATTATGCTGGGCAATTTGATTGACAATCAGCAGAGCTACGAGATACTTGCCGACGGAACGTCCAGGCGCATTGAGGTGCGCAAGGGCGAGGAACCGTTCAACGCGCAGCACTATTTCATGACCAATCCCAGCCTTTCCGGACGTGGTGAAGCCTTGAAATCCAGTGCGCCTAAACTGATAGCCGGGTTGATTTCGTCCCGCAAGAAACAGGCTGAATGACACGATCAGAAGCACAGGGGCGGCTGACCGGCCTTGCCCCCGTTTCCGTTATAGATATCGGTTCGAACTCCGTTCGCCTCGTCGTCTATGAAGGTCTTTCGCGCGCTCCGGCGGTCCTTTTCAATGAAAAGGTGTTGTGCGGCCTTGGCAAAGGGCTGGCCCTGACCGGGCGTATGCACGAGGAAGGTGTCAGCCGCGCTCTCTTGGCGCTGCGCCGTTTTCACAAGCTTTCCGAGCAGGCGCAGGCGCAGCAGCTTTACGTTCTGGCAACGGCCGCCGCACGCGAGGCGGAAAACGGTCCTGATTTCATTCGTGAGGCCGAGGCCATCCTTGGTTGTGAGATCGAGGTACTGTCAGGCGAAAAGGAAGCGCTTTATTCCGCATACGGCGTGATCAGCGGTTTTCATAATCCCGATGGCATTGCCGGTGACCTTGGCGGCGGTTCTCTGGAACTGATCGACATCAAGGGCAAGAGCTGCGGTGAGGGCATAACCCTGCCGCTCGGTGGCTTGCGACTGTCGGAACAGTCCAACGGTTCGCTTGAAAAGGCGGCCGTGATTGCCCGAAAGCACGTCAAGTCTTCAGCGGACCTTCTCGCCGCTGGCGAAGGACGGATTTTCTACGCTGTTGGCGGCACGTGGCGAAATATTGCCAAGCTGCACATGGAAATCACCGGTTACCCGCTGCACATGATGCAGGGTTACGAGCTTCCGCTCGATGAAATGCTGCGCTTTCTGGACGAGGTCGTTACCTCCAAGGACAGCAAGGACCCGGCATGGCAGGCGGTCTCCAAGAACCGTCGCTCGTTGCTGCCGTTCGGCGCCATCGCCATGCGCGAAGTGCTCAAGGTCATGAAGCCGTCCAAGGTTGCCTTCTCCGCTCAGGGCGTACGTGAAGGTTATCTCTACTCCCTGCTGTCTGAAACGGACCGCGATTCCGATCCTCTGCTGGTGACAGCCGACGAACTGGCAATTCTGCGTGCACGTTCGCCCGAACACGCCCGCGAACTCGCAGACTGGAGCGGTCGGACCTTTCCGGTTTTCGGCATCGACGAGACAGAGGAAGAAAGCCGCTACCGCCAGGCTGCCTGCCTTCTGGCCGACATAAGCTGGCGCGCCCATCCGGATTATCGCGGGCTACAGGCGCTCAACATCATCGCCCATTCGTCCTTCGTCGCGATCAGTCATCCGGGGCGTGCCTATATCGCCCTTGCCAACTATTACCGCTTCGAAGGGCTGAACGACAATGGCACGACGCAGCCTCTGGCAAGCGTCGCCGGCGATCGCTTTCTGGAGCTCGCAAAGCTTCTCGGTGGTCTGTTGCGCGTGGTTTACCTGTTCTCGGCATCGATGCCCGGCGTGGTCGATCACCTGAAATTCCGCAAATCCGACAATCCCGATATCGATCTGGAATTTGTCGTACCGCACGACTATTGCGACTTTGCCGGTGAGCGCCTCGATGGCCGTCTTCAGCAACTGGCAAAACTGACAGGCAAGCGCCTGGCTTTCGTGTTCGAATAACGCGCCAGCACTTTTCCATATCCCATCACATCGATGAGGCGTCGGTTTCAACCGGCGCCTCATTCGTTTCATGGTATATGAGGGTGATTTGTACGTCTATGGGTTGACAAAAAACAGGTAGAAACCAGAAGTTATGTTTAGGAGGATCGTTGGAGGGCGATAGAGGGAGGAGAGCATGGCCAGATTGCCGCTTTCGCTTCTCGTCTTATCCTTGTTTTGACCACGTAAGCGCGGCGTACAGATGAAGCGCGCTTGCCGTTGAGTATCCACGACATTCCCCAAAGATGCAGCGAGCCAAAGTCTTGGACAAGGCATCAACGACAGGAGTTGCCGTATGGACTTCATATCCGCTCAGACACGGGTGGTCGAAACCGGCGTTCCCTGCATTGGTGTCGACGGCTGGGAGCAGATTTTTATCGATGCTGAAATCGCCGAGGATAAGGGCGATTATTCGCTGAGCACAGTCAGTTTCGCCATTGTGCGGGCTGACGACGGGCGGCCGGCCAAACATCCGTTTTCCATCGACGCCGCCGGGCAGGACGCCATGCTGGCGCTTTATGCGCAGCGACACGAGGCCGGTGACGAGATCACCGGTTTCGACCTGACCATCGAACCTCATGACCGCTTCCGTTTTCGCTTCAGCCATGACGAACCGAAACGCGCCCTTGGCAAGTGGGATGCCGCAAAGGCCGCGCGTCTGCAGAACTATCTTGAGCAATACGACAAGGCAGGAAGGCAGGAAGGCAGACATGACAGACGCTGATCCCTACGCAATCATCGCCCGCCATCTGCTCGGGAACATACCGGCCGGTTGGCTGAAAGCGTGGATCGAAGGCGAAATGGGTGAGGGCTACAGCGATCTGCTGTTCGTCTGTTCGACAACGGACAAAGAGCGCAACTATTTCGTCCCTTCCTATGAGGACAACGAAATCATCCATGACCGGTTGGTGGAACTGCGCGATGGTTTGCAGCAGGAGGGTAGGGGAAAATGGTCGCGTTTCGTTTTCATGCTGCAGCCGGATGGGTCATATCATCTGCAGCTCGACTATGACGATTAAGCCCGAATTTCGCTGAGTTGGCCGGCACAAAACAAAACGCCCGGCTCTGTGCCGGGCGCTTCGTTTCAGATCTGCGGTAAAAGAATTATTTTGCCTCGAGCAGTTCTTTGACTTCGAGCAGGACGAACTCGTTGTCGTCAGCCTTGTCGAGTGCACGGCCTGCCGAGAATGGCAGGTTGTTGTCGTTGCCGACGATGATGTGCGTGGCGTCGACGCGGTCGACGTTCTCGATGGTCACGAACGGCATGTCGTAGAAACCTTCGCCGCCGCCCTGGCGCTTCTTGTTGTCAGGATCGGCGATCTTCAGGAGATCGATGTAACCGATCTTGCGGGCTGCCTTGCCGACATTGGCGTCGTTGAATTCGATCTTGTAGATGCGCTTGACCTTGGAAGGCACGGCAAAGCAGGTCACTTCCGGCTTCTTCGGGTCGGCGCAAGCCTTGTCGGCGGTGCCGGCGCCGTTGTCGCGTTCGATCACGAGACCCGTGGTCGCATCCAGCATGTTGAAGTCACCGATGGCTTCGCCACCTTCCGCCAGCGGGTACAACCAGGTACGGCCGGTCCACTTCTTCGACGCGACGTCAAGTTCGATGATCCGCAGGCCGGTTGCGCCGTCTTCGGTCTTTTCCACCTGGCCGTCGGTATTGTAGAGCGGCCCTTCCAGCAGGCCGTAGAGCTTGCTGCCATCCTTGGACATGGCCATGCCTTCAAAGCCGCCCGAACGCTTCAGGTTGAAGCCCGGCAGTTTCTGGGTCGGGTTGCCTGGCAGGGTCAGGATCGGGTTGTCGGGAGACTTGACGTCGATGTCGCCTGCCTTGGTGGCGATAACGTCGGTCAGTTTGCCGTCGCGGGTAAATTTCAGAACGTATGGGCCGAACTCTTCGGCAACCCAGAAGCCGTCAGAAACGGGCTGAATGGACTCGACGTCGAAATCGGCGCCGGTCAGATAGCGCTTGTCCGAACCTTCCATGACGATCGGGAAGGGGGCTTTTTTGTCCGGGTCGGACAGGAACACGGTTTCAAGCGCATTCACCTTACCCTGATCCCAGTCGAACTTCAGGTGATGCAGCATCAGCATCGCGTCGCTCGAATTGAGCTTCGAGCCGAAGCCGTTGTCGGAGAGGCTCCAGAACGTGCCGTCATCCATGGCCTTGATGCCGGAAAAACCCTGCATCGGCTGACCATTGAAAGGCATGGAGAGGCCGGTTGGGCGCACGCCGTCCTGGCCGGGAACCGTCTCAAGCCCTTCGGCGCGCTTGCGGTCGGAGGTCGTGAATTTTGCCGACGTCTTCAGATGCTCCGGTGCATCGGCTGGCGCTGCAATGATCGTTTTGGCCGGCAGGATGGCATGCGAAACCAGCTTTGCCGGAAACTCTTTTTCGGCGGCGTTGGCCGTGCCGACCAGCGCGAGAACAGCGCAAGAAGCGACGAGAATATGTTTCATGGTGAAGAACCCCCTCGGAGACCTGTTGAGACAGGTTCGATCCGATAGGGGCGGCATGTGACAGTCAGGTGATCTCAGTTTGAAGCTTTGATGAATTTAGCTTGCGATCGCAACCTGCGAGACCGCGACCGGATATTTGCTCAGGGTGCACACACCCAGCGTCTGGCCGCGTCCCTTGACCGCGTGTTCGCCCAGATACTCGCTGCGAACGCCTTTCGGCAACACGATCTGGTGAGCGAGATCGGCAGAAATCAGGATTGGATGCCCCAGCATCTTGCTCAGCGATTCAAGCCGTGCGGTCGTGTTCACCGTATCGCCGAAATAGGTGATCTTGTGGTGGTCGACGCCGATTTCGGCGGTGATGACGGGGCCGCCATGAATGGCAAAGCGCAAACGCGGCACTTCGCCGAATCGTTTCAGCCAAAGATCGTGCTTGTCTTCTATGGCGCCCAGAATATCGAAGACGCAATTGATGCAGGCTGCGCGCCGAACGGCAAGGTGGTAGGGCCAGGTAACGATGGCCGCGTCGCCGATATAGTCATCGATGACACCGCCGAATTTCCGGACCGGCGCGGCATAGGTGGCAAAAATCTCGCCGAGGAACTCCTGCGCTTTCAGGTCACCGTTGGTTTCCGCGAAGGAGGTCGAGCCGACGAGGTCGATGAAGAGGAAGACACGGTCTTCGCTCACCGGACGACGGTAGCGGCCGAGAATGAGGTCGGTGAAGATGTCACGCCCGAGCAGTTCGCGCACACGCATGATGAAGACGATGATGCCGCAAACGACGAGTGTGAAAACAAGGGTCTGTAGCTCGGCATGAACGGCCCGTCGCCAGGTGCCCGGAAAGATGCCGCTTGCCCAGAGAATCGTGCCGCCAAGCCCGAAGCCGCAGAACACTAGGACCGCATAGATCAGAAAACCGATGGCGATATAGACCGGTGTTGGCAGGGCGCTGACCCGTCGGGCAAGTCCCGGCATGATGTAACCGCGTTCGAACGCCAGAATCGGTGCACAGGCAAACAGAGCGTAGGTCGCGCCAATGAATGCACCACCGCCATATTCCAGGAACGCGTATGCAACGCCGCTGCCGGCAACGGCAACGAACAGCACCACGTAATCCAGAATTGGCAGCAGTTTTCTCATTGTGTTTCTTGATCTTGCAACAAAGCGAAAGACTCGCCGGGTTCGTCCGGCGACACCTCTTCCCGATGATATGCGACATTAATGTGGAAAAAGCGCCGCAAAAAGTGACGTTTCGGTAAGGTCGGGAAAAGGATTGGCAGGGCTGTTGCCGTGATGCCGCAACGACCCTTCCAGAGCTTCCGATAGACGCCAGAAATGTTTCGCAACGAACCGTTCTGACCGGCCGTTGCGTATGCTGGGCAGTGTTTTATCCGCCGATATCGACGGTTTCGACCTTCTTGTTGACGAAGCGAAGTGCCACATCGCCATTGATGAGTTTCAGCGCCAGGTCGCCGAACAGTTCACGCCGCCAGCCGGAAAGGGCCGCAACCGTGGCGTTTTCACCCTCTGCTGCGATCTTGTCGAGGTCATCGCTGTTGGCGAGAACCTTGGCGGCGACACCATGCTTGTCCGCCGTCAGTTTCAGCAGAACCTTCAACAGTTCGACTGCTGCCCCCGATCCTTCCGGAGAGTGCGTGTGACGCGGTGCTTTCGGCATTTCTTCACGCGGTAGGGCCAAGGCGGCATTGACCGTTTCGATGATGGCCGTGCCGGAAGACGAGCGCTCCCAGCCCTTGGGAATCGTGCGCAGGCGCGACAGCGCCTCGGTGTCCTTCGGCTGCTGCTGGGCGATTTCGAAAATGGCATCGTCCTTCAGAACCCGCGAACGCGGCACATTGCGCGAGCGTGCTTCGCGCTCCCGCCAGGCGGCCACGAACTTCAGCGTTGCAAGTTCGGTCGGCTTGCGCAGGCGCGATTTCAGTCTCAGCCAGGCATCGTCGGGGTGCATGTCATAGGTGTCGCGCGATTCGAGGATGTTCATTTCCTCGGTCAGCCACAGCGAGCGGCCTTCGCGTTCAAGTTCGGCCTTCAGCGCCAGATAGACGTCGCGCAGATGGGTCACATCAGCCAGCGCATAATCGAGCTGCTTGTCCGACAGTGGCCTGCGGCTCCAGTCGGTGAAGCGCGAGGATTTGTCGATCTGGACGTTTTTGATCTTCTGCACGAGCTGGTCGTAGGAGATCGAATCGCCGAAGCCGCACACCATGGCGGCGACCTGCGTATCGAAGATCGGGTGAGGGATGAGGCCACCCAGATGATAGATGATTTCAATGTCCTGCCGCGCGGCGTGGAAGACCTTGACGACGTTGGGATTGGCCATCAGTTCGAACAGCGGCGCAAGGTCAATACCCTTGGCGAGCGGATCGACCAGCACTTCCAGCGTCGGGCTTGCCATCTGCACGAGGCACAGTTCCGGCCAGAATGTCGTCTCGCGCAGAAATTCCGTATCGATGGTGATGAATTCCGATTTCGCCAGTTCCTTGCAGGCTTCGGCGAGGGCGGCAGTCGTTTCAATCATTGTTATTGGCCAATCTTGGAAAAGTATTCGTCTTACTTTCCCTTTGCCGCACGCATGTCAATACAAAGGCCGCTTTTCCGGCCTCAAGGATCGTTTTTCTCCGGCGAATGTGGCTTCTCACCGTCGTCTCTGGGTCGTCCGGGGGTTGCAAGTTTCTGGAAATAGGCCGAGGTGCGCAGCAACGAGCGGAAGCGCCAGTTGCGTTCTTCCACTGGCACGCCTTCGCGCACCCGCAGCCGGTGGACCGTGTAGGCAATGAAAACGATCTGTATCGCCGCCGTATAAGCGAACAACGCCTTTGGCCCGAACGCGTCGATCAGCACCGAAGCGATCAACGGCCCCATCGTCGCGCCGACCGACCAGAAGAACAATAGTCCGGCCGACACCATGGCATGTTCTCCCTCCTTGGCATGGTCGTTGCCATGCGCGGAGCTCAGCGAATAAAGCGGCAGCGCAAAGGCGCCGAAGATGAAGACGCCGATGATGTTGCTCCACTCGTCCGTGCCGGCAAACAGCGCCAGGAACAGGCCGACGACGACCGAACCGGCCGTGGTCGCAAGGATGATGATGCGCCGGTCATAGCGGTCGGAATAGACGCCGAGGGGATATTGCAGCACCACGCCGCCGATGATCCCGGCGCTCATGAAGGTTGCAATCGAGGTCACGGAAAGTCCGATCTGTTCACCGTAGATTGGACCGATGTTGCGGAATGCCGCCATGCTGAGACCGACGGCAACGCAGCCAACCACGGCAAGCGGTGAAATGCGCCAGACCGCAAAGAGATTGAAGGGGATCTGCTTCGGCGGTGCCGGATTGGATTTGTCGGCAAGCGAGATCGGCACCAGTGACAGGGACAGGGCCATGGCGATCAGTGAAAACACGATCGGCCCTTCGATACCGGCCAGAGGGATCACGTATTGGGCGAGCGTCACAGAGCCAAGGTCAACGAAACGGTAGATGGAAAGCGTGCGCGCGCGGTTCGAATTGGTGACCTGCGCATTGATCCAGCTTTCGATCGCTGCAAAAAGACAGGCGACTGCGATGCCGATGATGAAGCGCATCAACATCCAGAACAGCGGATGAATGATCAGCGGCATGGCGATGGACGCGGCCGATGCCACCGCCGCCATCGTGGCGAAGGTCCTGATGTGGCCGACCTTGCGCAGAAGCCGGGTCACGGAAATGCAGCCGAGGGCGAATCCCATGCTGTAGGCGGCGCTGATAAGGCCGATGGTGCTGGCGGAAAAACCTTCCGAAAGGCCGCGCAGCGCAATGTAGGTTCCTTGAAGCCCGTTGCCTCCGATCAGAATGCCGGCGGTAATCAGCAGGGGAATAAGCGGTCTGATCTGGTTCATGCGTGGGGCACCGGCAGGCGGATATGATTTGAGATCGGCAGAGATTGCAGATAGACCATACTTAACCGTGTAATACGCTGAAAGACAGCGCGATACGCGACAATATTCCGCTTTGCCTTGACAAATCAGGCGCGTCATGCGCTTTTCCGCCCGATTTAGATACGCGATCCATCCGTGTGATCGCCGCTATGTTTCAGGATAACAAAATGCATCGTTACCGCAGCCACACCTGTGCCGCTCTCCGCAAGTCGCATGTCGGCGAGACTGTTCGTCTTTCCGGCTGGGTTCATCGCGTCCGAGATCATGGCGGCGTTCTCTTCATCGACCTTCGCGATCACTATGGCATCACGCAGGTCGTGGCCGATCCCGACAGCCCTGCCTTCAAGGTTGCCGAAACCGTACGTGGCGAATGGGTCATCCGCATCGACGGCCTGGTCAAGGCGCGTTCGGAAGACACCGTCAACAAGGGCATGGCGACTGGCGAGATCGAACTCTACGCACAGGAAATCGAAGTTCTCGGCGTTGCCAAGGAACTGCCGCTGCCGGTCTTCGGTGAGCCGGAATATCCGGAAGACGTACGCCTGAAGTACCGCTTCCTCGACCTGCGCCGCGAAACCCTGCACAAGAACATCGTCAAGCGCACGCAGATCATCTCCGCCATGCGCACCGGCATGGGCGACGCTGGTTTTGCCGAATACACCACGCCGATTCTGACCGCCTCTTCGCCGGAAGGCGCGCGCGACTTCCTCGTGCCGAGCCGTATCCACGAAGGCAAGTTCTTCGCGCTGCCGCAGGCACCGCAGCAGTACAAGCAGCTTCTGATGGTTGCCGGTTTCGACCGTTACTTCCAGATCGCACCGTGCTTCCGCGATGAAGACCCGCGTGCTGACCGTCTGCCGGGCGAGTTCTATCAGCTCGACGTCGAAATGAGCTTCGTGACCCAGGAAGATGTCTGGGAAACCATGGAGCCGATGATGACGGCCGTGTTCGAGAAGTTTGCCGAAGGCAAGCCGGTGACGAAGCAGTGGCCACGCATTCCTTACGACGAAGCGATCCGTAAATACGGTTCCGACAAGCCGGACCTGCGTAACCCGATCATCATGGAAGCTGTGACCGAACACTTCGACGGTTCTGGCTTCAAGGTTTTCGCGAACATGATCGCGTCCAACCCGAAGGTTCAGGTCTGGGCTATTCCGGCAAAGACCGGCGGCTCCAGAGCATTCTGCGACCGCATGAACGCCTGGGCGCAGTCGCAGGGTCAGCCTGGTCTTGGCTACATCTTCTGGAAGGAAGAAGACGGCAAGATCGGCGGCTCCGGCCCGCTCGCCAAGAACATCGGCGAAGAACGCACCGAAGCGCTGCGCACGCAGCTCGGTCTCGAAGCCGGTGACGCCTGCTTCTTCGTGGCTGGCGATCCGGCCAAGTTCTACAAGTTTGCCGGCGAGGCGCGTACCCGCGCTGCCGACGAACTGAACCTGATCGACCGCGACCGTTTTGAAATGTGCTGGATCGTCGACTTCCCGTTCTTCGAATACAACGAAGACGAAAAGAAGATCGACTTTGCGCACAACCCGTTCTCCATGCCGCAGGGCGGCCTGGAAGCGCTGGAAGGTGACGACCCGCTTTCGATCAAGGCTTTCCAGTACGACGCGGTTTGCAACGGCTTCGAAATCGCTTCGGGCTCGATCCGTAACCAGTCGCCGGAACTGATGGTCAAGGCGTTTGAAAAGGTCGGCCTCAGCCAGAACGACGTTGAAGAGCGTTTCGGCGGTCTCTATCGCGCGTTCCAGTACGGTGCTCCTCCGCACGGCGGTTGCGCATTCGGTATCGACCGCGTTGTCATGCTGCTCGTCGGCGCCAAGAACCTGCGTGAAATCACGTTGTTCCCGATGAACCAGCAGGCACAGGATCTGCTGATGAACGCGCCGTCGCCGGCAACGCCGACGCAGCTTCGCGAACTGGCGCTGCGCGTCGTACCGTCCAAGAAGGACTAAAATTTACGGCGCGCGATGCGCCGTAAAAAAGATCTTGATGAGGGCTGGCGGAAACGCCGGCCCTTGTTGTTTTTGGCTGATGCCAGAAAAGCCGCAAATTTACCGCTGGTTGAACCAGATTTGGTGCGCAATCAGTCGAAATCCCTTTTCACAATTCCAAGGTGCATTCGAATCCAGGTGTAGGAACATCAGGGGTTCCAAGGGGCTGGCCTGCCTTCATTCGTGTGTCGCTGCATTGCTAGAAAAAATATTGAAAAGGGACGTTTTACTCATGACTGAAGCGGAAAAAGATCCGTCGCCTCAGACGGGACAGCCTGCCTCCGGCCAGCTACGCGGCAATATCGCCGCCGGCCTGCGCTCGCCGGGCGCGAAATTTCTGATGATCGGGTTCATCTCGGTCGTCCTTCTCGTTCCCCTTTTGCTGGTCTGGGGATTGACAGAAGAGCGTGCCAAGCGGGCAGAAGAGGTATCATCCCGCATCGCGGCCGGTTGGGGCGGAGAGCAGGTGGTGAATGGCCCCTATCTTGCCGTGCCATTTGACGTCGAAAGCCGCCGCGAAGTGGATGGGCGCACGATCGTCGAACGCAAGACGCAGTGGGCCCTCGTCATGCCCGAGACGCTGGCCGTCTCTGCCCGCTTCAGGGTCGAGGAGCGAAAGCTCTCCATCTACAGTCTGCCGGTTTATAACAGCAACCTCACGCTCAAAGGCCGCTTTGGCGCTGATATATTGCAGGATCTCGCTCGCTTTTCCGGTACGCCGAGGCTCGATCAGGCCATTCTGGTCATGAACATCAACGACATCACCGGCATCCGCTCGGACGCTGGCGTCAAGATCAACGACGGCGCAGTACTCCCGTTTGACCCGGGAATGCGGGATATCACCGCACCCGTTGCCCGTGACGACTATGGTCAGTTTCTGCTGAAATCCGAAGCCGGTGTTCATCGGGCAATCGGCCAGGATCTCGTCAGCACGGGATTTGCCTTCGATATTGCATTTTCTCTGAACGGATCGCGCAGTTTTGCCGTCGCACCAGCAGGCCAGACGACCAGTTTCGCGGCCAACGCTGACTGGCCGCATCCCGGTTTCGAAGGACTGTTCCTGCCGGAACAGAAGACCGTCACCGCCTCCGGCTTTGAGGCAAACTGGACGGTACCCTATCTCGCCAGGGGCATAGACAGGATTATCGAAGGCAGACAATTGCCGCTTTCCAACAGCCTGATGGCGATCAACCTCGTCGAACCGGTCAAGTTCTATCAGGTCGTGTCGCGCACGCTGAAATATTCGATCGGCTTCATCTCACTGGTTTTCCTCGCCGTGTTCATCATTGAACTCAGGGGCGGGCGAATGGTGCACTGGATACAATATGTGCTGACGGGGCTTGCGCTCGTGGTGTTCTACGTCCTGTTGCTGGCGCTTGCAGAACATACCGGCTTCACCATCGCCTATGTCGCCTCGTCATTCGCAACAGCGGTGCTGATCGCGTCCTATCTCGGCAGTGCGACGGCAAGCAGGAAGAATGGCATCTCGCTGTTTGCAGCGCTCGCCGGCGCCTACGGCGTGATGTATCTGGTTCTCAACGAAGACGAATATGCCCTACTGGCGGGTGCGATAATCTCCTTCGTGGCGATTGCCGCGACCATGTACGCGACACGGCGTGTGGATTGGTCAGCGTCGAATACGCGGTCCAACCCGACGACATAACATCATCAGCCTCCGCCCGGCATCTGACCGGGCGGATAGGGGCTGCCTGCATTGGTAGTGTTGTGGTGACTGGTTGGCTGCCCTATACCTTTGAGATGATGTCGAGAACGGGTTGAGAATGTCATGATGGAAAAGCTGTTCGAACGGGCTCGTGCAGCTTTCACCCGTGCCTTGGCGGCGGCGCTCGCCGCCGCTTTTGCGTTCTGGATCGCGCATAAATTTCTGGGGCACCCGCAGCCTGTCTTTGCCGCTGTCAGCGCTCTCATTTGCCTTGCGCCCGGCATCAGCGATCACTTGAAGCAGGCCATGGGCCTGATGATCGGTGTCACGCTCGGAATTCTGATCGGCGAACTGACGCTCCTTGTTCCGCACGACTATGGCGAAGTCCGCATGGCCGTTGCCACCTTCGCGTCCATGATGCTCGCATCCCTGTTCGGCCTGTCGGCAGTGGTGCCAATCCAGGCTGGCGCATCCGCGATGCTGGTCTTGCTGCTCGGTCCGCAGAGCGCTGGTTTCGTGCGCTTCCTTGACGTTTCCGTCGGCGCATTTATCGGCGTTGCCGTCACAATCCTGTTCTTCAGACAAAAATCCTGACGCTGTGGGCAATACCCCTTAAAATGCAGGGGTTTGTCATAAAACCTTCATCCAGATGGCGGCTCCGGTAGAGAACTCCTTAAGCCTTGGCTGGCATTTCATCGCTCGGCGAGAAATGTTTCATCCGGGGGTCGAATGTCTTCTCTGTTTTCCGCGTTCAGAATATCGCATCGCGTGATGATGCTGGCGCTTGTAGCTTTGTGCGGCATTGCCGTCATTGCGGGTACCTTGCTGTGGCAGCGTCAGGCAGAAGTAGATCAACGCGTTGCACAAGAGGTTCTGGCGAAGCGGGATGGCGTATTGGTTGCGCTGACGGAAGACCTGCGTGAAAGCCTGCTGCACCAGAAGAATTTTCTTCTCGCCAAGGATATGAATGCCGCAGCGGAATTCGATGTCGCCATGACGCGCGTGCAGCAGTCTCTGCAGACGCTTCAAGGCACCTCTGCGCAGCAGCTTCAGGACCAACTTGCCAATCTCGGGCAGGGCACGGCGTCCTATGCTGAACTGGTAAAGGCACTGTTCGCCAGGAATCAGGAGCTTGGGCTCAAGCCCTCCGAAGGTCTTGAAGGCGCCATGCGCAACAGCGTGCACACGATCGAGAAACTTGTCGACAGTGTCGTCAATCCGGAAATCCGCGCCAGCATGTTGATGATGCGCAGGCACGAGAAGGATTTCATCCTGCGACGGGATGCTTCCTACACAGAAAAACACGCCGCCGAGGTGGAAACCTTCAAGGGCCTGATCAAGCAGGAATATCGTCCCGGTGCCGACCGTCAGCGCATCATGGACGCACTGGAAATTTACACGGCATCCTTCCGTTTTTACGCTCAGGCCACGCTTGATGAGCAGAAGGCGCGGGAGACTGCGACGAACGCCTACAATGCATTGCAGCCGGTCGTGGCGACGATTGCCTCTGCCTATCAGGATGAGCGGACAGCCAATGCCATCGAAAACCGGCGCGCGGCGGAAACGACTGTTTCGATCGTGATCGGTTTTATTGCTCTTACCGTCCTCAGCCTGTTTGCCGGGGTTTATTTTATCGGCCGGTCGATCACCCGTCCGGTTAACGCGATCACACGTGGCATGCGCCGCCTAGCCGATGGCGAAACCGGCTTTGCCGTACCGGGACTCGCCCGCAGGGATGAGTTCGGCGCCATGGCTGGCGCGCTGGAAGTGTTCCGCCAGTCGGCCATCGCCAAGGCTGAACTCGAGGCCGAGGCGTTGGCCGCACGCGAACAGGCTGAACAGGAGCGGCTTCACATTCAGCGAAGTGCTGAAGCGGAGGCGCAGGCCCGGTTGATGCAGGCAACGACAGGCCTCGCATCCGCGCTGCAACGCCTTGCCGCCGGTGACCTGTCCTTCGAACTGAACGAACCCTTCGCACCGGATTTCGAAGCGCTCCGCCACGATCTCAACCAGACCCTGCAGCAACTTGATGCCGTCATGTCGGGCGTCGTGCAGTCAAGCATGGTGATTGACGGCGGCAGCCAGGAAATCAGCCACAGCGCGGAAGACCTGGCACGTCGTACGGAGCAGCAGGCAGCATCGCTCGAGCAGACCGCCGCAGCACTGGATGAATTGACCGCCAACATCCGCATTTCCGCCGACCGTGCGATGGAGGCGCGTTCGATTGCGATATCGGCCGATCAGGATGCGAACCGGACCGTCTCGCTTGTCAACGACACCATCGGCGCCATGGAGAAGATCGAGCAGTCTTCCGGCAAGATCGGCAATATCATCGGCGTGATCGACGAAATCGCCTTCCAGACCAATCTTCTGGCGCTGAATGCCGGTGTCGAGGCAGCCCGCGCCGGTGAGGCTGGGCGTGGCTTTGCCGTCGTCGCCCAGGAAGTTCGCGAACTTGCGCAGCGCTCGGCGCGCGCAGCCGGAGAAATCAAGGCGCTGATCCAGACCTCCGCCGGCGAAGTGGCGGAAGGCGCCCGTTACGTGCGTGAAACCGGCGCGGCCCTGTCGCGTATCGGCGGCTCGGTGAAGTCGATCAATGACCACATCGAGGCAATCGCTGCCGCAACCAAAGAGCAGTCGCTGGGGCTCGGTGAGATCAACACCGCCGTCAATCATCTTGATCAGGGCACGCAGCAGAACGCTGCTATGGTTGAGGAGAACAATGCCGCCAGTGCCGTTCTGGCAAACGAGACGGCGCGGCTCAAGGAGCTGGTATCGCTGTTCCAGCTCAGCGGCGCGCAGGCGTCCGACGACAGGATGCGGCACGCCGCCTGATCGAGCCGGACCAAAAACAAAAAAGCGGGCGCAAAACTTGTCGCCCGCTTTTTTGACGTTTATAGCTTGGTTACTCACCACGGACCCGGTGAAATTCCGGGTGGCTCTTCTGGCCGCCGATCCGCCAGACAACGCAAAGCACCGACGACATTTTTCGATCTACCGGACATGGCTCCGGCCGGTGCATGTTTCTTTGCGAAAAATCATATGAACACGTTTCAAGCCTACAAACGCGAATGGTTTCACAACATTCGTGGCGACATTCTTTCCGGTATTGTCGTCGCGCTAGCCCTTATTCCTGAGGCAATCGGATTTTCCGTCATTGCCGGCGTCGATCCGAAGGTCGGTCTTTTCGCCTCCTTCGCCATTGCCTGCGTGTCCGCCTTCACCGGCGGCCGCCCTGGCATGATTTCAGCGGCAACTGCAGCCACCGCCGTGCTGATGGTAACTTTGGTCAAGGAACACGGGCTGCAATATCTCTTTGCTGCAACGATCCTGATGGGCGTACTGCAGATCGCCGCCGGTTTTGCCAAGCTTGGCAGGGTCATGCGGTTCGTATCCCGTTCGGTCATGACCGGCTTCGTCAACGCACTGGCGATCCTGATTTTCATGGCACAATTGCCGGAACTGATCGGCGTTCCAGTCCAGACCTATGTGATGATCGCGGCCGGTCTGGCGATCATCTATCTGTTTCCGATGGTCACCAGGGTCATTCCGTCGCCGCTCGTCGCCATCGTCGTTCTGACATGCGTTGCAGTATTTTCCGGGATGGATATCCGCACTGTCGGCGATCTCGGAGAGTTGCCTTCGGCCTTGCCGGTCTTCGCCTTGCCACAGGTGCCGCTCACCTGGGAAACGCTGCAGATCATCTTCCCTTATTCCTTCGCTCTCGCTGCGGTGGGTCTTCTCGAATCCCTGCTGACGGCACAGATCGTCGACGACATGACCGATACCGGCTCCAACAAGAGCCAGGAATGCATCGGGCAGGGGGCAGGAAATATCGCCTCCGCCCTGATCGGCGGCATGGGCGGCTGCGCCATGATTGGCCAGTCGGTCATCAATGTCAGTTCCGGCGGCCGTGGACGCCTTTCCACCTTCGTGGCTGGCGCGTTTCTTCTCTTCCTGATCCTGGTGCTCGACGATCTCGTCCGTATCATCCCGATGGCGGCGCTCGTTGCGGTCATGATCATGGTCTCCATCGGCACCTTCTCCTGGCGTTCGATCCTTGATCTGCGCCGCAATCCGCCATCGTCCAGCATCGTCATGCTGGTGACGGTTGGCACGGTGCTGGCCACCCACGATCTGGCCAAGGGCGTGCTTGCGGGTGTGCTGCTCTCGGGCGTGTTCTTCGCCGGCAAGGTCGCCAAGCTGTTCCACGTCCGCTCCGAGCTTATCGATGACGGGCAGGGGCGCGTTTACCGCGTCGATGGCCAGATCTTCTTTGCGTCGACGGAAAGCTTCATCGCCGCCTTCGATTTTGGCGAGGAGGTCAAGACGGTGACGATCGATGTCTCAGAGGCGCACCTCTGGGACATATCGGCGGTAGGTGCGCTTGACAAGGTCGTGTTGAAGTTCCGCAAGAACGGCAAGACGGTGGAGGTTGTCGGGCTTAATGCGGCAAGCGCGCACATGATCGATCGGTTCGCGGTGCACGACAAGGCGGACGGCGCGGCACTTTCGCCCCATTGAACAACGCAATAAAAAAGCCCCGGGAAACCGGGGCTTTTCTGTCTGTCTTATTCGTTTGCCGTGACCGTTACACCCAACATCTTCGGGAGCGTGTTCGGTGCGCCCATCGCCGCACCCATGAGCATCGGGAACGGAACCGGGCTTTCCGGCTCTGCCGTGATGGTCAGGTTCTTCGGGTCGTCGACATAGGTGTTGATTGCCGTCGAGACCATGTTCTGCAGTTCCGGCACGTTGAGCGAAGCCAGCATCAGCGGTGCCATGCCCTTGATCGTCTGGGCAAGCTGGTCGCCCGTCATCCCCTGCTGGGTTGCTGCATAATCGATGGCGCGCTTGGTGATGCTGGCGTCCTCAAAGCTGACTTCCGCATTGATGAAGGAAAGCTGCTGCATCAGGCCGAGCATGGCAAGGCTGGCGGCCTGCTGGGCCTGTTCCTTGTTCGGGTTCTCGGTCTGTGCCTTCACCGCTTCCTGCATCGACTTGATGAAGGGGAGCGTATAGCCCGAGAAACCGAACGATATGTTCAGGCGTCCAACGTTGTCGAGGTCGAGTGCATATTCCTCAACATCGATCGTGCCGGAAGAAACTTCCCAGCTTCCACTCATGGTCATCGCACCAGAGATGGACTGGAGATTGAGCTTCTCGACAGCATCCTTGGTGCTGGGATCTTCGATGCCGCTGAGGTCGGCCTTGAAGCCGGTGGCGTCGAAATCGAAGCTCATCGTGTTCTTGTCATCACTCAGAGACATCGTGGCGGTGCTTTCCTTCAGCGCGAAAGCTTCCTTGCCGCCAAGGGTCACCGAAACCGGGCCGCTGTGGGCCTCGTCGTAGAACATCAGTGCCTCGATCGTGCCGGTCGTCGCATCGGCCGGAATGGTCAGGCCCGACATGTAGATGTCACTTGCCTTGATCGACACGTTGTCCTGATTGTAGTCGACATTGCCGAAGCGTGCGGTTTCGATCTTGTAGCCGCCGTTGTTTTCTTCCACGCCTTCCAGGGTGATCGTGCCAACCGGGATCTTGCGCGAAGGATCGCTCGCTGCCGCAAAGGTCACGTCACCCAGCGTCACGGTAGAACCGTTGACGACGGTGGACTGTGCGCTGATTTCGCCGCCCTGTGCGCTGTAGGCGGCATTGATCTTCTTCAGAACATCGGCGCCATCAAGCGCAAAAGCTGGCGCGGAGAGCGCGAGAACGGCCGCGCTCGTGAAAAGAACTTGCCGGGTGAATTTCAGTTTCATGATGTTTCTTCCCTTGAACCGCAGACTCGCGCGGTATTATCGACATCGATAGTGGCATTTATATTCGCGATTAATCAAAGGTCTACCGGATTTCATCTCTCCCACAGGGGATGCCCACTGCGGCGATTGGAACGCAGTTAACAAAAAACTGACGAATGACGGTACTTTCATCCACAGTGGAAACCCCGGCAATTCTTGCCGGGAATCGCCATTTCCGCTAGTCAAGCGTCATGGGAAAAAATCTTGTGCCTCCGTCCGGCGGAGACGATAACATTCATCCGGTTGATCTCAAGGCTGCGCTTGAAGAGCGTTACCTTGCCTACGCGCTGTCGACGATCATGCATCGCGCGCTGCCGGACGTTCGCGACGGCCTGAAGCCGGTGCATCGCCGCATCGTCTACGCCATGAGTGAAATGGGTCTGAGACCACAGTCCGCATTCCGCAAATGCGCCAAGATCGTCGGTGAAGTGATGGGTAACTATCACCCGCATGGCGACCAGGCGATTTACGATGCGCTCGCGCGTCTGGCGCAGGACTTCTCTCTGCGCTACCCGCTGGTGGACGGTCAGGGGAACTTCGGTAACATCGACGGCGATAGCCCCGCCGCGATGCGTTACACCGAAAGTAAGATGACGGCAGTCGCCGAACTCCTGCTTGAGGGTATCGATCAGGATGCCGTCGATTTCCGCGACACCTACGACGAATCCAATTCGGAACCGGTCGTGCTGCCGGGCGCATTCCCGAACCTGCTGGCAAACGGCGCTTCGGGCATTGCCGTCGGCATGGCAACGTCGATCCCGCCGCACAACGCCCATGAATTGTGCGATGCGGCGCTTTATCTCATCAAGCATCCCGATGCGACGGTGGAAAAGCTGGTCGAGTTCGTTCCCGGTCCTGACCTGCCGACAGGCGGCGTCATCGTCGAAAGCCGCGAGAACATTCTCGATGCCTACAAGACCGGCCGTGGCGGTTTTCGCGTGCGCGCCAAGTGGGAGACGGAAGATCTCGGTCGTGGCGGTTATCAGATCATCATCACCGAAATTCCATTTCAGGTCCAGAAGTCGCGCCTCATCGAAAAGATCGCCGAGCTGCTGATTGCCCGCAAGCTGCCGCTACTTGAAGATATCCGCGACGAATCCGCTGAAGATGTGCGTATCGTGCTGGTTCCGAAGAACCGCACAGTCGATGCCACGCTGCTGATGGAATCGCTGTTCCGTCTTTCGGACCTCGAAAGCCGCCTGCCGCTTAACATGAACGTCCTGTCGCTCGGCAAGGTGCCGAAGGTCATGGCGCTCAACGAGGTGCTGACGGAATGGCTGGCACACCGCAAGGACGTGCTGATCCGCCGTTCGCGCCACCGGCTTGCCGCGATTGACCGCCGCCTTGAAATTCTTGGCGGTCTGCTGGTCGCCTACCTCAATCTTGATGAGGTGATCCGCATCATCCGCGAGGAAGACGAGCCGAAGCAGGTGATGATGGCCAAGTGGTCGCTCACCGACCTTCAGGCTGAAGCCATCCTCAACATGCGCCTGCGCAATCTGCGCAAGCTCGAGGAGTTCGAAATCCGCAAGGAGTTCGACGAACTCAGCAACGAGAAGGCGGAAATCGAAGCTTTGCTCGGTTCGGATGAAAAGCAGTGGCAGACGATCGCCTGGGAAATCGGCGAAGTTAAAAAGAAATACGCCAAGGCAACCGAAATCGGCCGTCGCCGCACGCAGTTTGCCGATGCGCCGGATGCCGACATCGAAGCCATCCAGCAGGCTATGATCGAAAAAGAGCCTGTAACCATCGTCATTTCGGAAAAGGGCTGGATCAGGGCGCTGAAGGGTCACATTGCCGACACGTCTTCGCTGACCTTCAAGGAAGGCGACGCACTGAAGGTGGCATTCCCGGCCCAGACTACCGACAAGCTTCTGCTGCTGACGACGGGTGGCAAGGCCTATACGCTCGGCGCGGACAAGCTGCCGGGCGGTCGCGGCCACGGCGAACCGATCCGCATCATGGTCGATATGGAGAACGATCAGGATATCCTGACCGCCTTCGTGCACGATCCATCGCGCAAGCTGCTGCTCGTCTCGACGGCGGGTAACGGCTTTATCGTGCCGGAGACGGAAATGATCGCCAATACCCGCAAGGGCAAGCAAATCATGAATGTCTCCATGCCGGATGAGGCGCATCTGATTGTGCCTGTGACGGGTGACCATGTTGCTGTTGTCGGTGAAAACCGCAAGCTCTTGGCGTTCCCGCTTTCACAGGTTCCGGAAATGTCGCGCGGCAAGGGTGTTCGCCTGCAGCGTTACAAGGACGGCGGCGTGGTCGATGTGAAGTGCTTTGCGCTGGCCGATGGCCTGAGCTGGTCGGACAGTGCCGGCCGCGTCTTCACCAAGGTCGGCGAAGAATTGCGCGAATGGCTGGCAGATCGCGCCACCGCCGGTCGCACTGTACCAAAGGGCTTCCCGCGCAGCGGCAAGTTCGGCGGGTAAGAGCCAGACCTCATCATATCGTTAAAAGGCGCCGCATATCCAGGATATGCGGCGTTTTTCATTTCACCGGTAAGGTATGATCCCTAAGAAACCGCGTCGCACCTTCTTCATCAATCTTTCCAGCAGCGATATCCAGGACAAAAGCCACGATATCTGCTTGTTCGGCCACGATCTCGTAGCCGTTGATAAAAAGGAAAGTGTAGGCGGCCAGGAACGCGATACGCTTGTTGCCATCAGAAAATGGATGATTGCGCGCTAGGCCGTAGAGATAGGCTGCGCCCAGCTTGACAATATCGCTCTCACCATAGGCTGCCTTATGCAACGGACGAGCCAGAGCCGCTTCCAGGGCATTCGCATCCTTTAATCCCGGCAGGCCGCCATGTTCGGAGATCTGTTCCCTATGCATGATTTCAATGGCGGCACGCGACAGCCATTTGACCTTGGTCACTTGGCCAGTTCTTTCAAGGCGACATGGTACTTCTTCATACCACGTCGCGCTGCCTCAAGTTGTTCGCCAAGATCCTCTTGCTCCGGCACGAGTTCAATACTGCCAGAAGATTCTTTCAGTTCGAAAGTATCGCCAGCCTTAAGGCCCATGCGTTCAAGAACCTCTTTCGGGATAATGATACCCTCCGAATTGCCGATCTTGCGGATTGTGACGTTCATGACGAAAGCTCCGGTTATAACGCCGTTATAACACGACCGACAGGGAGGCTCAATCAGCCCCCTTCAAGCTCGATGAACTCTATTCCGCCTGCTCAGTCGGCGGCGTGTAGCGTTCCCAACCGCGCGGGGTCAGGTGTTCCTGCGGATGATAGCGGGTTTTGTAGCCCATCTTCTCCGAACCATCGACCCAGTAGCCGAGATAGACATGCGGCAGGCCAAGTGTACGGGTGCGCTCGACGTGGTCGAGGATCATGAAGGTGCCGAGCGAGCGCTTCTCCAGGGCAGGATTGAAGAACGAATAGACCATCGACAGTCCGTCGCTCATCACGTCGCTGAGGGCGACAGCCAGCAGTTCTCCGCGCTTGCTGGAATCGATGCCAGACCCCGGTTCGCGCAGGCGATATTCGATGATGCGGGTGTTGACGTGGGTATCCTCGACCATGATCGCATAATCGAGCGCCGACATATCTGACATGCCACCCGACTGGTGGCGGCTGTCGAGATAACGGCGGAACAGGGCAAACTGTTCGGTGGACGGTTCCGCGGGATGGACCGTGGCAACAATATCGCTGTTGGCGGACAGGACACGCCGCATCGATTTCGTCGGCTGAAACTCTGCCGTCAGAATGCGGACCGAGACGCATGCCCGGCAGTTTTCGCAGGCCGGGCGATAGGCGATGTTCTGGGAGCGCCTGAAGCCGCCTTGGGTCAACAGGTCGTTCATTTCCGAGGCGCGCGGTCCCACCAGATGGGTGAAGACCTTTCGCTCCATCTGATTTGGCAGATATGGGCAGGTGGCCGGTGCCGTCAGATAAAATTGAGGAGAGGGCGTCGTCTGCGTGTTCATCGAACCGTGATCGCCTCCTTCGCCTGTCACATAGTGTCACAGAATGGCAAAATGCCGCAAAACGTCAACCACGAGATGCGGCATCAAGCCTATTTGAACGCCGTGATTTTACGGGTTTTAACGGGTTCTGACGACAACGGTGCCCAAAAGGAAGTCGTGAACCAGTCTGGAGCGCTCGGTAAACAGGCCCGCAAGCAGGATCAGCGGCGTCAGAACCGAGTTGATGACCCAGAAAAGCACGATGTGAACCGTGGCAAGCAGGAAGTCGATTCGCCGACCGTCCAGCCGCGCCATGGCAATGCCCATAGCGCGCATGCCGGGCGTTGCCTGCGACAGGCCACCAAGCGAGATGCCGAAATAGAGCACGGCAACGATCACGAACAGTGCCGGATAGAGGAACCATCCGAGGCCGAGTGTGATGACGCCAAGAAAGAACACGATCACCGCCGCGGGAATGCAAAGAAGCAGCACGATGGCGTAATCGATCAGAAACGCAAACACACGCCTGCTCAGCACGCCGCTATATGCGCGCCAGTCGTCCGGTGCGATATAGGTGGGATTCTGTTCAAGGCTCATCGGCGGTTGTCTCCTGATAATGTCAGCAAACAATATGGGGACGAAACCGCCGAATACAATAAGCCCGCCGTGCCGTCAGCTCCTGGCCAGTTTGCGTGCCGCCTCAACGGCGAAGTAGGTCAAAATGCCGTCGCATCCGGCGCGCTTGAAACAAAGCAGTGTTTCCATCATGACGCGGTCGCCGTCGATCCAGCCGTTCATTGCTGCGGCTTTGATCTGCGAATATTCGCCGGAGACCTGATAGGCGAAGGTCGGAAGACCGAACGCCTCTTTCAGCCGCCAACAGATATCGAGATAGGGCAGGCCGGGTTTGACCATCAGCATATCGGCGCCTTCCTCGACGTCGAGGGCCGCGTCGCGCATCGCTTCCGTGCCGTTGGCCGGGTTGATGTAATAGCTGTTCTTGTCGCCCTTCAGCAGGCCGGCGGTCGAAATCGCCTCGCGATAGGGACCATAATAACCCGACGAGAACTTGGTCGCGTAGGACATGATGCCAACGCCCTGGTGGCCAGCCGCATCCAGTCCGCGACGGATCGCACCGACACGGCCATCCATCATTTCGGATGGAGAGATAATGTCCGATCCGGCATCGGCCTGAAGAATGGCAGCCTTGACGACCTGTTCGACGGTTTCGTCATTGACGATCTCGTCGCCGCGAAGGATGCCGTCATGGCCGTGGCTGGTGAAGGGGTCGAGCGCCACATCTGTAATCATGCCGATGTTCGGCACGGCTTTCTTGACGGCAGCCGTGGCCTGATTGATCAGGTTGTTGGCGAGAAGGGCGTTGGAACCGGTCTCGTCGCGCAGTTCCATTTCAATGTTGGGGAATGTTGCAATGGCCGGGATGCCGAGATCGGCTGCTTCCTTGGCGGCCTCGACAAGTTTGTCGACGCTCATGCGGTTGACGCCAGGCATGGCAGGGATGGGGTCCACGATGCCCGTACCCGGAATGATAAACACCGGCCAGATCAGATCGTCGACCGTCAGGCGGTTTTCCTGAACCATACGGCGTGTCCAGTCGGCCTTGCGATTGCGCCGCATGCGGCGGTGGCCGGTAATCTCGTCGACCAGATGGGTTTTGTCCTGCATGAGAGAATGTCCTTCCAAATCCGGACTGCTCCATAACACGAAGGACGCGCCGTGCGAATGCGACAATCGATCCCGGTTGAGCGGATGTTTTTGACAAGGCATGGGCAAAGAAACAATATGGGCTGTTCGCCCGCTTATTGAGACCGTATCTTCCGGCCATGGAACCTGATTCTCAACCACAGCCGAAACGCCCGCTTACCGGGATACTCTACCTGGTCTTCATGCGACTGGTCGCCGTTTCGTGTTTTTGGTTCGGCCTGCAATATTGGGCAATGCTCACCGGCTATTCGCTCGGCGGTCACGGACGCTTTGATCTTCTGAACCTTCCCTGGCGCGTGGCCGGCACCGGACTTGCCATGGTTTTCCCGGTCGCTGCACTTGGGCTCTGGCTTGGTGCCTCCTGGGGAGCGGCCATGTGGGTCATCGGCGCCGGTACTCAGATCGCCATGTATAAGGTGTGGCCGCATATCTTCGGTGCAAACACTCTCGTTCCTGTTTTGCACGGCCTCGTGGCAACCGTTTATATACTATTTCTGGTCGCTTTCTGGCTGGATGCGCGTCAGAACGAAGAACGCGCAAGAATTGATTTACCATAAAAAGAAAGCAATTTGGCCCGTTTTTAAGGCAATTTTCTGTCTTAAGTATTTGATTTTTATAGGTTCTAGCTAGGGCGGTCCAGGATTGCCACAAGTTCGGTGCGATCTGAACAATGCAGGTAAGCATTTGTTAATCGTACGTTTTAAGTAGAATTTTATGCGCATTGCTTAGGTTCTCACTCAAGGCGGGAACAAACAAACACACCGCCAAACAAAACAGTGAGGCAGTTATGATCAATACCAAAGCAAAGCCGCAGGCTATCGTCGCTGACGTACAGGAAGAAACCATCCGTTCGCTCTACATGGAGTCGCTGCACCTGGTTGAGCGTCTTCACCGCCGTCTGCTCGATGTTATCAAGGACGAGTTCGATCGTCAGGGTCGCGATGACGTCAACGCAGTCCAGGCACTCCTTCTGTTCAACATCGGCAACTCCGAACTGACCGCCGGTGAACTGCGTTCGCGCGGTTACTACCTCGGCTCGAACGTTTCCTACAACGTCAAGAAGCTGGTCGACCTCGGTCTCATCAACCACCAGCGTTCGCGTGTCGACCGTCGCTCGGTTCGCATCAGCCTGACCGAAAAGGGCCAGCAGATCGCCGAAACCGTTGCCCGCCTTTATGAACGCCACGTCGGCTCGATCGAAAAGGTCGGCGGCATCGGCACCGGCGAATTCGCCGAAATGAACAAGCTGCTGCAGCGCCTCGACCGTTTCTGGAACGACTCGATCGCATATCGCCTGTAATTTCGATTGCAGTTTTCTTCAAAGCCGGACGCAAGGCGATTGCGTCCGGCTTTGCGTTTCGCCTTGTTTTACAGTGCACACAGCTTCGTGAGAAAAGGGTTGGTGACACGAATTGGCCATATTGATATGGGACCGGCAAAGACGAAGGAGCCGGCGGTTTCTCCTGTTTTCTCGGCATGGCCCGATTGTCGTGTCTGACCGTTATCGAAGGCAAGAGCGTAACGAGTATTTCCGGCCGGCAGACGCGTTGTACGTGTTTGTTAATCATATTGCTTTAGGCATCGTTCAGATTGCCTGATAGAGTGGCTGGTAGGTAAAATGACAAAGAAATCCGTTTCCGATCCCGTGTCCCGTCGCGCGCTTCTGCGCTCGGCCGTTTCCGTTGGCGCTGTTGCGCTGGCTGCGCCTGCTTTGGCGCAGGATGCGCTGAACGACCTGATGGGTTCTTCCCGTCGTGGCAACTGGGACGACCAGTTCGACGCCAACACCTCGCGTTCGGCGGTTGGCGTTGTTTCCAACAATCCGGTTCTCGGTTCGGAAGCGCCGATCTACATGCAGCAGGCGATCATGCAGTATCAGCAGATCGTTCAGAACGGCGGCTGGCCTGACGTTCCGACAAGCCAGCAGCGTCTCCAGATCGGCGTCAGCGATCCTTCCGTTCAGATCCTGCGTCAGCGTCTGATGGTTTCCGGCGATCTGCCGCGTGAAGCCGGCATCTCCAGCGCATTCGATTCCTATGTGGATGGCGCGCTGAAGCGTTTCCAGGCTCGTCACGGTCTGCCGGCAGATGGCGTGATCGGCGAATACACCACGAAGGCTCTGAATGTTTCCGCACAGATCCGTCTGGCGCAGCTTCAGACCAACCTGGTGCGCATCGATTCCATGTCGGGCGATCTCGGCCAGCGTCACCTGATGGTCAATATTCCGGCTGCGTCCATTGAAGCCGTGGAAAATGGCCGCGTCGTTCTGCGCAACACGGCCGTTGTCGGCCGCGCCAGCCGCCCGACGCACGTCATCAATTCCAAGATCTACGAGGTTATCCTCAACCCTTACTGGACTGCGCCGCGCTCGATCGTCGAAAAGGACATCGTGCCGTTGATGCAGAAGGACCCGACCTATCTGGAGCGGAACAACATCCGCCTCATCGATGGCAAGGGACAGGAAGTTTCGCCGACGACGGTCGACTGGTTCGCGCCGAAGGCTCCGAACCTGATGTTCCGTCAGGACCCGGGCAAGATCAACGCCATGTCCTCGACGAAGATCAACTTCCACAACCCCAACAACGAATACATGCACGACACGCCACAGCAGGGCCTGTTCAACAAGCTGATGCGTTTCGAATCGTCCGGCTGCGTCCGCGTACAGAACGTTCGCGACCTGACCTCCTGGCTGCTGCGAGACACGGCAGGCTGGTCGCGTCAGGAAATGGAACGCGTCATCGCATCGCGCGTCAGCACGCCGATCAAGCTCGCACAGGAAGTGCCGGTTTATTTCGTGTACATCACCGCTTGGTCGGCGAAGGACGGCGTTGTTCAGTTCCGCGACGACATCTACGGCAAGGATGGCAATGCCGAACTGGCGCTTAACACCACGAGCGGCATGGAACAGCCTGCCGGTTCCGTGGACGACGATCTGCTGCCGCGCAACTAAGCGAATTTCGCCTGAGTTTGAAAAGACCGCGCCCTTCCGGCGCGGTTTTTTGTTTGTGCGGCCGATTTCGCCGAAAGGAAATGTCGTTTTTTGCGGTCACGTCGCAGTTTGACGGGCAAATCTCGCTGTCCGTATTGCTCTTGAAGGGGGAGGGCGCTAAGACGCCTTCGCATTACTGTTTCAGGAGCCTTCACCATGTCGAACACAGATGCTTTCTTCTCCCGTCCGCTTGCCGATGTCGATCCGGAAATTTTCGGCGCGATTGAGAAGGAACTCGGTCGCCAGCGCCACGAGATCGAACTGATCGCCTCGGAAAATATCGTCTCCCGCGCTGTGCTTGAAGCGCAGGGTTCGATCATGACCAACAAATACGCTGAAGGTTATCCGGGCAAGCGTTATTACGGCGGATGTCAGTTCGTTGACATCGCGGAAGAGCTGGCGATTGAACGCGCCAAGAAGCTGTTCGGCGTCAATTTCGCCAACGTCCAGCCGAACTCCGGTTCGCAGATGAACCAGGCGGTGTTCCTCGCGCTTCTCCAGCCGGGTGATACCTTCATGGGTCTCGATCTGAACTCGGGTGGTCACCTGACGCACGGTTCGCCGGTCAACATGTCTGGCAAGTGGTTCAACGTCGTGTCTTACGGCGTGCGCGAAGGCGACAACCTGCTCGACATGGACGACGTTGCTGAAAAGGCTCGTACCCACAAGCCGAAGCTCATCATCGCCGGCGGCACGGCCTACTCCCGTATCTGGGACTGGAAGCGTTTCCGCGAGATCGCTGATGAAGTCGGCGCTTACCTGATGGTCGACATGGCGCACATCGCCGGTCTGGTTGCCGGTGGCCAGCATCCGTCGCCGTTCCCGCATTGCCACGTTGCCACGACGACGACGCACAAGTCGCTCCGCGGCCCGCGCGGTGGCGTTATCCTGACCAATGACGAAGATCTGGCCAAGAAGTTCAACTCGGCTGTCTTCCCGGGCCTCCAGGGCGGTCCGCTGATGCACATCATCGCCGCCAAGGCTGTTGCCTTCGGTGAAGCGCTGCAGCCGGAATTCAAGGACTACGCCGCGCAGATCGTCAAGAACGCCAAGGCACTGGCAGAAACGCTGATCGCTGGCGGTCTCGATGTCGTTTCCGGCGGCACCGACAACCACCTGATGCTGGTCGACCTTCGCAAGAAGAACGCAACCGGCAAGCGTGCGGAAGCAGCCCTCGGCCGCGCCTACATCACCTGCAACAAGAACGGCATTCCGTTCGACCCTGAAAAGCCTTTCGTGACGTCGGGTGTTCGTCTTGGCGCACCGGCCGGCACGACGCGCGGCTTCAAGGAAGCTGAATTCCGTGAAATCGGCAAGCTGATCGTTGAGGTTCTCGACGGTCTCAAGGTTGCCAATTCGGATGAAGGCAATTCTGCCGTTGAGGCTTCCGTACGCGAGAAGGTCGTTGCTTTGACCGATCGCTTCCCCATGTACCCGTACATGTAAGAGAGGAACGAGATGCGCTGCCCTTTTTGCGGTTCTGAAGACACGCAGGTCAAGGACTCTCGTCCGGCGGAGGACAACACCTCCATTCGCCGGCGGCGCATCTGCCCCGATTGCGGCGGCCGCTTTACGACCTATGAGCGTGTGCAATTGCGCGAGCTGATGGTCATCAAGAAAAGCGGCCGCAAGCTGCCGTTCGACCGGGAAAAGCTGGTGCGATCTTTCGAGATCGCGCTGCGCAAACGCCCGGTTGATCGCGACCGGATCGAACGTGCCGTCTCCGGCATCGCCCGTCGTCTGGAAAGCTCCGGCGAGACGGAAATCCCATCGGAAGAAATCGGCTTGCAGGTTCTCGAAGCGCTGAAAAGCCTCGATGATGTCGCCTTCGTGCGGTACGCCTCGGTCTATCGCGATTTCAGCCACGCCGAAGACTTCGAAAACGTCATTGCCGAGATCAACGCGAAGATTGCGCGTGATACGGAAGGCGGGGTCTGAACGTGACGACCCGTGCCGATGACGAAAGATTCATGGCGCGGGCGATCGACGTTTCGCTGCGCCATCAGGGTCAGACCGAAACCAATCCCTCTGTCGGCTGTGTCCTCGTCAAGGACGGCCAGATCATTGCCGAGGCCGTCACCGCAATCAGCGGCCGTCCGCATGCCGAGCGTCAGGCGCTTGAACTGGCAGGCGAGGCGGCGCGGGGTGCGACGGCCTATGTCACTCTCGAACCCTGCTCGCACTGGGGCAAGACACCGCCATGCGCCAATGCGCTGGTTGACTATGGCGTGGCCCGTGTCGTCGTTGCCGTTGATGATCCCGACGAGCGTGTATCGGGCCGCGGCTACCAAATTCTGCGCGCCGCCGGTATCGTGGTCGAAACGGGTCTGCTGCGTGAAGAAGGCGAGCGCGCACTTGCAGGTTACCTCACACGCAAGATTAAAAATCGCCCGCATGTGATTCTGAAGCTTGCGGTTTCTGCCGATGGCATGATCGGCCGTCGGGGCGACGGACAGGTGGCGATCACCGGCCCGGAATCGCGCCGCGCCGTGCATGAACTGAGGGCGCGTTGCGACGCGATCCTTGTCGGCATCGGCACGGCGTTGGCCGACGATCCCGAACTGACCGTGCGTATCGAGGGCCTTGAGCAGCGCTCGCCCGTTCGTATCGTTCTCGATCGCCGGCTTGAGTTGCCGTTGACCTCAAAGCTTGTGAAAACGGCGGGGAACGCGCCGGTGATTGCGGTGACACCCGAGGGATCCCTCAATGCATCCGTCGCCCTTCGAGGTGCAGGCGTTGAAATCCAGCAAGCCTCGACGCTTGATGACCTTCTTCACGCTTTAGCGGAACGGGGCATGTCGGAACTGCTGGTCGAAGGCGGCGCCTCTGTCGCTCGCGCATTTCTCGAGGCTGGTCTCGTCGACCGTATCATGCTGTTCGAAAGCCCGGTGGTGGTGGGCGAAAACGGGGTTGAAACGCCGCTTCGTCGTGCCGATATCCCGGACGATTATCTGCTTGTCAGTGAAACCGCCTATGGCGCCGACCGCTGCTTCGATTTTGAAAGGCCGCTTTGATGTTTACCGGAATTGTCACCGACGTTGGAACCGTGTCCGAACTTGAGGCCCTGCCCGAAGGTGTGCGCCTTCGCGTGGCGACCAATTACGACCCCAAGACCATCGACATGGGCGCATCCATTTCGCATGGTGGCGTTTGCCTGACGGTAACGAAACTGCCCGACACCGGCAGTAATGAGCGCTGGTATGAAGTCGAAGCCTGGGAAGAAGCCCTGCGCCTGACGACGATCGCAAGCTGGCAGAAGGGTACGCATGTCAACCTGGAACGCGCGCTGAAGATCGGCGACGAACTTGGCGGCCACATTGTTTCCGGCCATGTCGATGGCAAGGCGGAAATTCTGTCGGTCGAATCGGAAGGTGAAGCGGTTCGCATTCGTCTTCGTGCGCCCGAACATCTCGCAAAGTTCGTGGCGCCCAAAGGTTCTGTCGCGCTCGACGGCACCTCGCTGACCGTCAACGCGGTCGAGGGTGCCGATTTCGACGTTCTTTTGATCCGTCACACGCTGGCCGTCACCACCTGGGGCGAGCGCCAGCCGGGCGATTTCGTCAATTTCGAAGTCGACACCATGGCACGTTACGCCGCACGTCTGGCCGAATTCCCGTCGAACTGACGGGAATGGTGCCGTTCAGCGGCGCGACGTGAGTACGGTCGAGGAGAGGGGATTTCGACATGCCGTCATTGGAAGTGCTGACTGCGTTTTTTGTCACCACCGCCTTGTTCGCCTATATTCCAGGTCCCGCCATGCTTTATGCGGCGGCGCAGACCATGGCACGCGGACGTTTTGCCGGGCTGATGGCGGTTCTCGGCATCCATGTCGGCTGCTACTTCCACATTTTTGCGGCATCCGCCGGTCTGTCCGTCCTGTTTCAGGCGGTTCCATGGCTCTATCTGGCGGTCAAGTTGGGTGGCGCCCTGTACCTGATCTGGCTCGGTTTCTCGATGCTGCGCAGCAAGCTTGAAGGTGAAAACGTCAATCTTGCCATCGAGCCGAAATCGGCGAGACGCGCCTTCATCGACAGCATCATCGTCGATGTTCTGAACCCCAAGACTGCGCTGTTCTTCCTGGCTTTCCTGCCGCAGTTCGTTGATCCCTCGGCTGCTTTTCCTGTCTGGCTGCAATTCCTGATCCTCGGCATCGCCGTCAATTTCATCTTCTCTTCTGCCGATCTGGTTGGTGTGCTTCTGGCTGGCGCAATGGTCGGACGGTTGAAGCGTTCGAGTGCGGTTCAAAGGTTCGCCAAACGTGCGGCCGGAACGGTTCTGATGGGGCTTGGCGTTCATCTGGCCTTCCAGAAAAGCTGATCGAAACGGTCAAAACCTGGCCTGCAATGTCCCCGCAAAGCTGCCGGGTGGGGCAGCCATGCGTTAAAAATACTTGCCAAGAACGGCAAGCCGTGGTTTGACCGCCCCAAAAGCCGGTTTGATCCGGCGCGAACCTTTTCAGGAAAATCCCATGTCCAAGCCTCATCTTCTCATCGTGGAAGCACGTTTTTATGATGATATGTCCGATGCTCTTCTCGATGGCGCCAAGTTTGCGCTCGATGAAGCCGGTGCGACCTATGACATCATCACCGTTCCCGGTGCTCTCGAAATCCCGCCGGCAATCGCCATGGCGCTCGACGCGGCGGACAATGAAGGCACGGAATATGACGGCTTCGTTGCTCTCGGCATGGTCATCCGTGGCGAAACCTACCACTTCGACATCGTTTCGAACGAGTCGTCCCGCGCCCTGATGGACCTCGCTGTCAGCGAATCTCTCGCCATCGGCAACGGCATCATGACCGTCGAAAACGACGATCAGGCCTGGGCTCGCGTTCGCCGTTCCGACAAGGACAAGGGTGGTTTTGCCGCTCGCGCCGCGCTGACCATGATCGAACTCAAGAAAAAACTGGGTGGCTGAACGCATGTCGAACGTTGAAAACGGCGGCGCACCGCGCCAGCCTTCGGTCAAGCCCGTCAACCAGCGTGGCGCTGCGCGTCTTGCTGCTGTGCAGGCGCTCTACCAGATGGATGTCGGTGGCACCGGCGTGATGGAGGTCGTCGCGGAATACGAGGCGCATCGTCTCGGCCAGGAAGTCGATGGCGACACCTACCTCAAGGCTGACCCGTCCTGGTTCCGCTCGATCGTATCAGGCGTCGTTCGCGACCAGACGAAGATCGATCCGATCGTTCGCTCCGCCCTTCTGGAAGACTGGCCGTTGTCGCGTCTCGACGCCACGGTGCGCGCCATCCTTCGCGCCGGCGCTTTCGAGATTCTTGAGCGCAAGGATGTGCCGGTTGCCGTTGTCGTGACCGAATATGTTGAAATCGCCCGCGCCTTTTTTGCGGAAGACGAGCCGAAGCTCGTCAATGCGGTGCTTGACCGTATTGCCAAGCAGGTTCGCGGCGAGACAAAACGCTGACTATGAGAATGTGAGGAAGACATGAGCGCAGTACCCGCCACCGGACTTGAGACTCAACTGGTTGCGGCGAAGCGGAATGTCTTTCTGCTGACTGTGGCGCAGGCGATCATGGGATCGGCTGCGCCTTTGAGTTTTGCGGTGGGGGGCCTTGCCGGCTACCAGCTTCTCGGAGCGGACAAATCGCTGGCAACAGCGCCGCTCACCGGCTTCAATCTCGGTGTGGCACTTGGCGCCATCTGCGTTGCCTTCGCCTCCCGCTTTCTGGGACGCAAGGCGGGCTTTATCGTTGGCGCGCTGATGTCCTCGACAGGCGGCGCGGTAGCGGCATTGGCACTTTTCCGTTCGGAATTCTGGCTTTTCGCATTCGGCCTGCTGCTGATCGGTATTTCCGGTGGCTTTACCCAGAAGATCCGCTTTGCCGCGGCCGACGCCTCTCCATCCTTTTACAAGCCCAAGGCCATCTCGTGGATTTTGGGCGGCGGCATCGTTTCCGCCATCGTCGGGCCGCAGCTTGCGATTTTCGGCAAGGATATTCTGGCCCCCGTGACCTTTGCCGGAGCCTTTCTGGCGCTGGTGCCGCTCGGCCTTGCCGCCATCGCCGTTCTTGCCTTCCTGAAACTGCCGGATCTGAAAGCCTCGGCCGGCGCGGCGGAACCTGCGCGCCCGCTTTCGGAAATCGTCAGCTCGCATCGTTTCATTACCGGCATGGTCTGCGGTATTGGCAGTTATGCGCTCATGACCTTCATGATGACCGGTGCGCCGCTTGCCATGGTCATCGGTTGCGGTTTTCCTTCCGAACTCGCCACGCTTGGCATCCAGTGGCATGTGATTGCCATGTTCGGGCCGAGCTTTTTTACCGGCATGCTGATTTCCCGCTTTGGCGCGGAGAAGATCGTCGCCACCGGTCTGATCGTGCTGATGGGCTGCGCCATCGTTGCGCATATGGGCATTGAGCTTTGGAACTTCTGGGCGGCGCTCATTCTGCTTGGCCTCGGCTGGAACTTCGGTTTCATCGGCGCGACCTCGATCATCACCTCCTGCTATCGCCCGCATGAGGCCGACAAGGTGCAGGGTTTCCACGATATCGTGCTGTTTGGCACTGTGGCGCTCTCGTCCTTCTCGTCCGGCAAGGTGTTCACGGCCTGGGGCTGGTCGGTCATGAACCTCGTCATCTGGCCTGTCGCGGGGCTTTGCCTTCTGCTGGTCCTTTCGCTTTTGCTGAGCGGCAGAAAAAAGACCGCGTGACGGCCCCGCGCAGCTTGCGCCACGCTGAACTGGGTAAATTCCAAATCAAATGTAGGGGTTGACGCCGCGCCTTCCGGCAACGCAATCTCGACGTGCAGGCATTTTTTCCTTGGGAGGGGAACAAATTGCCGCAGCACATGGTTTCGCCGCGCCGGGGAGGGAGTGAGACCCGGCCTTTTGGGAGGTAAGTGCGCATGACCGTAATACCCATTGTAATTTTATGCGGTTTCCTGTCCGTGGTTTACGCGGCATGGGCGACCAAAAGCGTTCTCGATGCCGATGAAGGCAACGAGCGTATGCGGGAAATAGCGGGTTATATCCGCGAGGGTGCGCAGGCTTATCTCACTCGTCAGTATCTCACCATTGCCATCGTCGGGCTGATTGTTGCAGTCCTTGCCTGGTATCTCCTGTCGGCCATGGCGGCCATCGGCTTCATCATCGGCGCCGTGCTGTCAGGCGCTGCCGGTTTCGTCGGCATGCACGTCTCGGTGCGGGCCAACCTGCGCACCGCGCAGGCCGCATCCCACAGCCTTTCGTCCGGTCTCGACATCGCCTTCAAGTCGGGTGCGATCACCGGCATGCTCGTGGCTGGCCTCGCTCTCTTGGGCGTGTCGATCTATTATTTCATCCTCACATCGGTGATGGGCCATCCGGCAGGTTCGCGTGAAGTGATCGATTCGCTCGTGTCGCTCGGTTTTGGCGCATCGCTGATCTCGATCTTCGCCCGTCTCGGCGGCGGCATCTTCACCAAGGGTGCGGATGTCGGTGGCGACCTCGTCGGCAAGGTGGAAGCGGGCATTCCCGAAGATGATCCACGCAACCCGGCAACCATTGCCGACAACGTCGGTGACAATGTCGGCGACTGCGCCGGCATGGCGGCCGACCTTTTTGAAACCTATGCCGTTTCGGTCGTCGCAACCATGGTTCTTGCGGCCATATTCTTTGCGGGAACGCCGGTGCTGGAAAGCGCCATGGCCTATCCCCTGGCGATCTGCGGCGCCTGCATCCTGACCTCGGTTGCCGGAACCTTTTTCGTCAAGCTCGGCACCAACAACTCCATCATGGGCGCACTCTACAAGGGACTGATCGCAACCGGCATCTTTTCGATTGCCGGTCTCGCCGTCGCAACTTTCGGCACAATCGGCTGGGGTCCGATCGGCACGGTCGCCGGCATGGAGGTGACGGGCACAAACCTGTTCTTCTGCGGCATCATCGGTCTGGTCGTGACGGCCTTGATCGTGGTGATTACCGAATATTACACCGGCACCAACAAGCGCCCGGTCAATTCCATTGCGCAAGCCTCCGTCACCGGTCATGGCACCAACGTCATTCAGGGACTTGCCGTGTCGCTGGAATCGACCGCGCTGCCAGCCATCGTCATCGTCGGTGGCATCATCACCACCTATCAGCTCGGTGGCCTTTTCGGTACCGGTATTGCGGTTACGGCCATGCTCGGTCTTGCCGGCATGATCGTAGCGCTCGATGCCTTCGGTCCCGTCACCGATAACGCCGGCGGTATCGCGGAAATGGCCGGTCTCGATCCGGATGTGCGCAAGGCGACTGACGCGCTGGATGCCGTAGGTAACACCACCAAGGCGGTGACCAAGGGTTACGCGATCGGCTCTGCCGGTCTTGGTGCGCTGGTGCTGTTTGCCGCCTATTCGAACGACCTGTCCTACTTCGCCGCCAATGGCGAGACCTATCCCTACTTCAAGGATGTCGGGGAAATCTCCTTCAGCCTTTCCAACCCTTACGTCGTCGCAGGCCTGCTGTTTGGCGGCCTTATTCCCTATCTGTTCGGTGGCATTGCCATGACGGCGGTTGGCAAGGCTGCAAGCTCGATCGTGGAAGAGGTTCGTCGCCAGTTCCGCGAAAAGCCCGGCATCATGGCCGGTACGGAAAAGCCGGATTACGGCAAGGCTGTTGATCTTCTGACCAAGGCGGCGATCCGGGAAATGGTCATTCCCTCGCTACTCCCGGTTCTCGCACCCATCGTCGTCTACTTCGGTGTGCTGCTGATTTCCGGCTCCAAGGCGTCCGCCTTCGCAGCACTTGGCGCTTCCCTGCTGGGCGTCATCATCAACGGCCTGTTCGTCGCCATTTCCATGACATCGGGCGGTGGTGCCTGGGACAACGCCAAGAAAAGCTTTGAAGACGGTTTCGTTGACAAGGATGGCGTGCGTCACGTCAAGGGTTCGGATGCGCACAAGGCATCCGTAACAGGCGACACGGTGGGCGACCCTTACAAGGATACCGCCGGTCCCGCCGTCAATCCGGCCATCAAGATCACCAATATCGTGGCCCTGCTGCTTCTGGCGATTCTCGCCGGCTGAAGCCTCGAAAGTCCCGCAACAAGAAAGGCCCGTGGATCGCTCCACGGGCCTTGTTATTTTGGGATGGGTTTTGCCCTTTACGGCGTATTGCTTTCCGCACCCAGAATGCTCTTGGCGATGTTGGCGCCGGACGTGCCGCCCGAAAGAAGCTGCTGCAGGAAGGTGAGGTCCTTGCCGCCTGTTGGCGTCGTGCGCGAAATCGTGTCGAACACCTTGCCGTCCTGCAGCGTGTAGTTGGCCTTGCGCTCGATCACGCCATCCTTGTTGAAATAGATGGCCAGAATGTTCTGCTCGACAAGCTGCGGCTTGAGGAAGGCGGCGCGGCGCACGCGCTTCTGGGAAATGTAGTAGAAGACTTCGTTGCCGAAGGTCGCGGTCGTGGACGGCGTGCCCATCGTCAGCAGAACCTGTTCGCGGCTGGAACCTTCCGGAATGAGCGGAAGCGACTGTTCGTCCATGACGTAGCCGTTATGGAAAACATCGGTCGTGCTGCTGCACGCAGAAAGAAGACCGGCTGAGAGTACAACGGCGATGGCGGTTGCGCTCAGGGTCTTGCTATGACGTGTCGATTTCTGCTTGCTCAACTGCGACTCCCCGACTGCGGTCATGAATCATACCTTCCGGCATTACGTGGTGCACAGTGTCTGTGCACATGATTATGTCAATCCGGGGACGGACACGTCCGCTTTCCCCTTGAATGCAGTGCTTTCGCGCCCGGTTCAACCTCCTCCGGTTCTCTTCGACTGTTTCAGCCGCAAGATGAACGTGACCGCGATGGCATTGCAATTCGTGGATGCTTCGGTAAACCAGCTTTCACGATCATGCAACAAGTGCGATGGGTCGGAATCGAAATCACCGGTTCTGTGCGGAAAAAACGATGATATTCGGGCTGTTCAAGAAGAGAAATAACAATCGCGCCATAGTCGACCGGCAATACACGGTCCTGACCTCGGCAGCACGTACGCCCGAATTTTATCTCGATATGGGCGTTCCCGACACCGTTATGGGCCGTTTCGAGATGCTGGCGGCGGTGATGATTCTCTATTTTCGCCGCACGAAAACCTCCGATGTCAGCGGTCAGGAGATTGCCCAGGAGATTGTCGACGCCTTTTTTCAGGACCTCGACCACTCGATGCGGGAGCTGGGGATCGGCGATCAGGGCGTTCCCAAACGCATGAAGAAATTTGCCGGCATGTTTTACGGGCGGCTCGAATCCTACGCCGCCGCGCTCGATGCTTCCGATTCCGCAGCTCTTGCGGCTGCCCTGAAGCGCAATATATATCCGCAATCAGATGAAGCCGCGCCCGACATGATGGCGCTGGCACAATGGATGATGAAGGCGTCAGACGTTCTTTCCGCGCAATCCGAAGATAGGGTTGCGACTGGAAGCCTGACGCCTCCCTTGCCCGGACAGTGAGGTTCAAAATGAACGCGCGACATGCAGCAAACGACGACGTGCCTTTTTCCTATCCCGTGAAGGTAGGCCATATTTCCGCCAATCCCGTCAGGATTGCTCTCGAAGCCGATGCGGAAGAGCTGAAGGCGCTGGCTAAATTCTGGGATGTTGTCTCCGTCGAATACCTGAAGGCGGAGTTGCAGGTGTCCCGCTGGAAAAAGGACGGTATCAAAATCAAGGGCGAAGTGCACGCTGCCATAACCCAGTCCTGCGTCGTGACGCTCGAGCCTGTGCCGAGCAAGATTGATGAAACGGTGGAGCATATTTTCGTTCCCGAGGGATCGAAGCTGGCGCGCATGGTCACCAACGAGCAGGGCGAGATCGTTCTTGATCCGGATGGTCCGGATATTCCCGACCAGTTCACCGGTGACAGCATTGATGTTGGCGCTGTGGTTGCGGAATTCGCAGCTTTGGCGATCGATCCTTACCCACGCAAACCCGACGCCGAATTCGCCGTGAAAGGCGAAAAGGAGCCGGAACTGGAAAAACGGCCTTCGCCCTTTGCCGTGCTGAAAGACTGGAAAAAAGACTGAATGCGCCAGGCGGCGGAATAATTTTATTGTAACAAAAGCCGGAAAAGGTATTTTCGCGCAAAAATTCGCTGCAACGGCGGCAAGAAGGACAAGGGACGAGTGATCAGAATAGCAATTGACGTCATGGGCGGCGACTTCGGCCCTGATGTTGCCATCCCCGGTGCCGCCAAGGCGCTTGATCGGCATAACGATGTGACTTTTCTGCTGTACGGGCAGAAAAGCAAATGCGAACCCATTCTGGCACAGTATCCCGCGCTCCGGGAAAAGTCGGTCTTTCACGATTGTGAAGTTTCTGTTGGCATGGACGAAAAGCCGAGCCAGGCGTTACGCCGTGGTCGCTACGTCTCCAGTATGTGGCGCGCTATCGAGGCCGTGAAACTGGGTGAAGCAGACGTTGCCGTCTCTGCCGGTAACACCGGCGCTCTGATGGCCATGGCCAAGTTCTGCCTGCGCACCATGGCGCGCGTCGAGCGCCCGGCGATTGCCGGCATCTGGCCGACGTTGAAAGGCGAAAGCATCGTGCTCGACGTCGGCGCGACGATCGGTGCGGATTCCCAGCAGCTTCTCGATTTCGCCCTGATGGGTGGCGCGATGGCGCGAGCGCTGTTCGATATCGACCGTCCGACGGTCGGCCTGCTGAATGTCGGTGTCGAAGAGGTCAAGGGTCAGGATGAGGTTCGCGAGGCGGGCCGTCTGATCCGTGAAGCCGATCTCGCCACCATCGATTATCGCGGCTTCGTTGAAGGTGACGATATCGGCAAGGGTACGGTGGATGTCGTCGTCACCGAGGGCTTTACCGGCAACATTGCCCTGAAAGCAGCCGAAGGCACGGCACGCCAGATCACCACGCTGCTGCGTGAGGCGATTTCCCGCAGCTTCATTGCCAAGATCGGTTACATCCTGGCCAAGAGCGCGTTCGACGTGCTGCGTGAGAAGATGGACCCGCGCAAGGTCAATGGTGGCGTGTTTCTCGGCCTGAACGGCATTGTCATCAAAAGCCACGGCGGCACGGACGCCCTTGGTTTTGCGTCCGCGGTCGACGTTGGCTACGACATGGTCCACAACGGCCTGACAGCGAAAATAGAAAACGACCTGAAGGTTTACCACGCAAGACGGCTTCCGCCACCGGCGCCCGAAGCACTCGTGGCTGATGAGGAATAACGGAATGATCCGCTCTATCGTACGTGGTTTCGGGGCAGCGCTCCCGAAGCGTGTCATGACCAACCAGGAAATCGAAGGGGTTGTCGAAACCTCCGACGAATGGATCGTGCAGCGCACCGGCATCAAGCAGCGTTACATCGCCGGCGAAGGCGAAACGACGGCGTCGCTGGGGGAAGCGGCAGCGCGCGCAGCCCTCGACAATGCCGGTCTGACACCTGCTGACATCGACCTCATCATCCTCGCGACGTCGACGCCCGACAACACCTTCCCGGCAACGGCCGTCAACATCCAGAACCGTCTGGGCATGACGCATGGCTTTGCCTTCGACGTTCAGGCTGTCTGTTCCGGTTTCGTCTACGCCGTGTCGACGGCCGATCTCTACATTCGCGGTGGCATGGCCAAGCGCGTGCTGGTTATCGGTGCCGAGACCTTCTCGCGCATTCTCGACTGGAAGGATCGCACGACCTGCGTTCTGTTCGGTGATGGTGCCGGTGCACTGGTGCTTGAGGCAGGTGAGGGCGAAGGCACGTCCGCTGATCGTGGTGTTCTGACCTCGCAGCTGCGCTCCGACGGCTCGCACAAGGACAAGCTCTTCGTTGATGGCGGCCCGTCCACCACCGGTACGGTCGGTCATCTGCGCATGGAAGGCCGCGAAGTCTTCAAACACGCTGTCGGCATGATCACCGACGTGATCGAAGCCGCGTTTGACGCGACGGGAACCACCGCCGACGACCTGGATTGGCTTGTGCCGCATCAGGCCAACAAGCGCATCATCGATGGCTCGGCGAAAAAACTCGGCATCGATCCCGAGAAGGTCGTGATCACCGTGGACCAGCACGGCAACACCTCTGCCGCGTCCATTCCGCTGGCAATTGCGGTTGCTGCCGGTGACGGACGCATCAAGAAGGGCGATCTGGTGATGCTGGAAGCCATGGGTGGCGGTTTCACCTGGGGCGCGGTGCTGTTGCGCTGGTAACACTTGTGTTTCGGCAATGACTAAACCATTGCAGCAATTGCCGAAAGCCACACGTGAATCTGGAACAATCGCTTGACCGGTCGTCACAAGGGAAATAATCTCGGCGGCTCAAGAGAAAATTTTTTTTGACGGTTTGCGGGGAAAAATGGCCGGGAAGACAGTGACACGCGCAGATCTGGCAGAATCTGTGTTTCGTAAGGTAGGACTGTCCCGTACCGAATCCGCTGAACTGGTCGAGACGATCATCGACGAGATTTGCAACGCCATCACACGCGGTGAGGTTGTCAAACTCTCGTCCTTTGCAACGTTTCAGATCCGCGAAAAGAACGAGCGTATCGGCCGTAACCCGAAAACGGGTGAGGAAGTGCCGATTTCTCCGCGTCGCGTCATGACCTTCAAGGCGTCCAACGTCCTGAAGCAGCGCATTCTCAAGGCGCACACGGCCCGCAAGGTCAAGCAGAAGAGCCAGAAAGCCGGCTCTTAAACGCCTGTCGGCTGCCGGATTTTACCGGCAGCATCCTGCGTTTTCCGTTCCTTCCTGTGAACATACTTGAATTTCAACGTTCAAGCCGTTGAAATGAAGTCGATTCGCATCATAATCAATTTTAGCGATTTGAATTTGCGCATCGTCCCGTCGAAAATCGATCCCGGTTTTCACGCGCTGCGTGAGGGATCTGGCATCCTGCGCTATCGACGGTCTGGATGGGAGTTAAGAGTTGGACAAAAGCCCCGACGCGTTTCGCACAATCAGTGAAGTGGCGGATGATCTGAACCTGCCGCAGCATGTGCTTCGTTTCTGGGAAACGCGCTTTCCTCAGATCAAGCCCATGAAGCGGGGCGGGGGGCGTCGCTATTACCGTCCCGACGATATCGATCTTCTCAAGGGCATTCGCCACCTTCTCTATGATCACGGTTACACCATCAAGGGCGTTCAGAAGCTTCTGAAAGCCAATGGAAACCGTTTTGTCGCGGCCATTGCATCCGGCGATCTTGCCACGATGGAAGCCATCATGGCGGCAAGCGGCGAGAAGGAAGTGGCCGAACCGCGCGTGTTGGATGCGGATGAGGACGAAGTCGTCGGCCGTGCCAAGGTTAAGCCAAGCGGCCGGTTCTTCGGTTTTGGCGGCAGCAGCAGCGATTCCGATGTGTCGATCGGCAAGTCCAGCATCGGCAAGGATGACCAGGCACTGTTGCAGGAAGCCCTGTTTGATCTTCTGGAATGCAAGCGCCTGCTCGATCAGGTTCGTTGATCCGTTATCCACAGGCATCTTGAAATGCCAACCTTTCGGAAACTCCTTTGGCCGATAATGCGGCTCCGTAAAAAGGAGTCCAACCGTGAGCAATCGAAAAACGAAAGCGCGGCGGCGCACGTCAGGAAAATCGAGTGGCGGCAGTGTATGGCCGTGGCTGCTGATGTTCGGCGTCGTTGTGGGCGGCATTCAGGCTTACGAACATCGCGATAGCCTCCTGCCAAAACGGCAGTTTGCCAGGACAACGCAGCAGCCGGCCAACCCGTCACGCCCCACGGAGACCGCCAGACGCGAGGCGACGGCACCGGTGAAAACCGCGTCTATCCGTCCCTCTGCGCCTACGCTGCCAGGCAACGGCCCCATCCCGCCACGCCCCATCAACACGGTCCCGGCCTCACGGTCGGCGCAGGTTGCCGCCTTGCCTGAGACACGGCCTGCCGTTGAAAAAGTCTCGCTTGGTGAAAAGAGCGGCGCCTTTGCTTTCTGCGGACAGTCCGGCCTCAACAATTGTGTGGCAGACGGCAATACCTTCTGGATGAAGGGCGTGAAGATGCAGATCGCAGGCATCAGTGTGCCGCAGATCGACGGCGCACGTTGCATGGAAGAGCGCCAGCGTGGTTTCGTCGCCAAGGTTCGCCTGCGCGATATGCTGAACGCCGGTGCCTTCAACGTAGCCTCCGGCGGTAACAACGGTGCTCAACTCTCCCGCTCTGGCGTTTCCTTCGCCGACCAGCTCGTTCGCGAAGGGCTGGCGCATCCGGCAGGGGCAAAAAACCAGTCCTGGTGCGGCAGGCTTTAAGTGGCGGAGCACTTTGTGCTCCTCCCGGCTTCAAATTAGAAAACCTATTGAAAACAGAGATATATAGCGCTGTTCTGCAAGCTGCGAATGGAATGTCGCGGCTGGTGCACCAAGGGCCCGCATCGCCTATTAGAATTCTCTTGATAATTCTGGGGCAAGCGCGCACGCTCCATTGTCTGGTCGCTGTTTTGAAGCGCGTTGCCGTTTTAAGGTGAAATTGCTGGCTCAACAAAAGGAGGACGTCATGTCTTCCGCCGATGAATGCTGCCTGGTTTCTTCCGGTGATCTGAGAATGCTGCAGTCAGTCTTGGCGGATTTTGGATATGGTTTCCACATGCTCGAAAAGACGAGCATGTCCACGCTGCCGCGCAAGATAGTTCAGCTTTATCAGACCGGAAACTGGACGATGCTATGCGTGCTTATGTTCTCGGTAGCTTCCTGTTTTGGGCTGCGGTCTTTTTGGTGTGGCATCTATATGCGCTTTACAAGGCCGAGAATGGCTTTAGCCACGGGCGTTCCAGTGTGGCGAAGGCAGAAGTAATATCCGCCTCTCAATGCAGTGGAGAAGTTGCAGCACTTCTCGCCATGAGCGACAAACTTCTGAAAGCTGGCGGACCAGAAGTGCCTGTCAGTCTGCGGAGAAATATTGAACACTGTATTTCTTTTGATGATGCCAGCCGCGAAAAGATTATTGGCACGCAGTTGATAAGATTTTTCCCAGGTGAGAAATAATACAATTGTCAAAAATCGGAATGGACAAGAAAATCTGTGAGATGAATTAATGGCGTTAAATCAGCGGTTTCTAAATGATCTATGTTGAATTTCAGTAATTTCATTGCAAATCTTGAGATTTAACCCTATATACAATCTATCGAACATTGCTTGTGACGTCGGTCCAGAGCTCGGCTCCCGTCGGATTTCCTCTCAAAACATCGATCCAATCCTGCGAGGTATCGCGGGAACAACTACGATTGCTTCGAAAGGAAATCGTTATGAATACTGGTACTGTAAAGTGGTTCAACGCAACCAAAGGCTTCGGCTTCATTCAGCCTGACAACGGCTCGACGGACGTTTTCGTTCACATCTCTGCCGTAGAACGTTCAGGTCTGGGCTCTCTCGTTGATGGACAGAAGGTCCGTTACGAAATCGTGCAGGACCGCCGGTCCGGCAAGAGCTCGGCCGACAATCTTCAGGCTGCATAAATTTGTCATTTGCTCAAGCCGACCACGGATGTACTGGCGGCCAGAGTGGATGACGATGAGAGGTCGGGGTAACGCCCGGCCTTTAGTTTTTTATGGACGTGGGAGGCTCTTATGCTGAACGCTCGTTATTGCACAGGCGATACTATCGTACTTAAAGCGCGCACGCGTGGCAGTGTGCAGCCGAAAGGAACGGGTCAAATTCTCGCGGTGCTGCCGATTACATACGGCGTTGCCCGCTATCGGGTCCGTCTCAATGGCGAAAATTTTGATCGCAATATCGATCAGGATGACATCGACACGGAAGCGTCGACGGCCCGAAAGGTAGAGGTGAGCAGGACTTCTGCAGCCCAAAAGACTGGCACGAGCTGGATCGATTTATCTGCTCTCAAAACCAGGAAGTAAAACAACGTCTGAAAAGGAGAGATTTTGCAAGTCATCGTTCGAGAAAATAATATCGAGCAGGCGCTTCGCGTCCTGAAAAAGAAATTGCAGCGCGAAGGTGTTTTTCGCGAAATGCGGGCCCGCAGTGCCTACGAGAAACCGTCTGAAAAGCGCATCCGCCAAGAGGCCGAGTCTGTGCGCCGTCATCGCAAGCTGTTGAAGAAGAAGATGCAGCGCGAGGGATTGCTTCCCGCTCCCAAGAAAGTCATCCGTCCACGCTGACTGTCCGTTACACCTTCCTGAAAGGAGGTCGTCATGACGATTACGAAAGAAGCATTCTTCAAGCCTGACAAGGCGCCCGCTCAAGACAAAGCCTCGATCACCGATAGTGCTGCAAAACAGATCATTGCTGTAGAGGCTGCCCAGCGTGCGCAAAAGACGGAACGTCTGCGCTTGTTGCGTGAAGCACAACAAACCGAAGCGGGCCCGACCCCCGCGCTTCGTCGAAAAAAATAAGGTCTCGACAATTGGCGTGAGTTTTGCTCCGGGAACTGATCGCAGTCTTAGCGCGGTTCTCGGTGCGGATCGATTACACTTGTTTCAGAAGATGTCGTGTCGGCTTCGAAGTGGCTCTTTTTTTCAAACGAGCAAGCCACTCTCGAATTGCGCTGCATCGCGCTCCTGCTGCGGAGCCAGTTATGGCCAAGCGAGATGCGACCGTCTTATGGGAAATACGGTCAGCAATTCCACGCGCAACTCGGCCTTTGACTCATGCAACATGGAGCAAGCGCACCATGTCGCATTCACGGCTTTGCGGAATGAGAAGGAGCGGGCGTGTTCAATCGCTGCTAAGCCTTTTAGGAGTCTGACTGCTGCCAGTGCCGGATTGTCTTGCCTGTCTTACGCTTTGGCATTGCATGGGTCTTGTTCCTCGACGTCACCGCGGGTTTCAGTCGGAAGCCAGCCTCGCGTAAAACCTCTCCCCATGGCCGCTGTTGCGAGCGCAAGCTGCAGACGCAGATGCTGAATATCCTCCATCAAAGTCTCGATCGCAGCGCGGCTGTCGCCGTCATGCCAGGCAATGATGTGTTCGACCGGATCTGCCTCCGGCTCTCTTGATTGTAGGCGCACGTTCTCATTCTCCGGTCCAAGAGTTCAAAATTGCCCTGCTTTTTTCGAAAGGCACACGCCGCCGTGCCAAGCGATGTTCCTATTATGTTCTCGTGGACAAATGAGTCAAGCCCAAGTCTTTGCCGTCTTGAGATGATAGCGATTTTGCCTTAGGTCCGGGAGGGGGAGATTGCCAATGAACCATCCAAGCGAACAGCCTGAAGCCAATCCGAAACGCCGCCCGATCTGGCCCTGGCTCCTACTTGGCGCGCTGACCTTGGGCGCCATCTACGTCTATTGGGACGTCATGGAAATGATCGAGGACACCGTTCGCCTCTGGAACGATCTCGTGCAGCTCTTCTGGTTGATTATTCCTGACAGGCCGGAATGATGATGCGGCCGCGAGTGAACGCGGCGCGCATGGATAACCGTAAGATATTCGCACTGTCGGCGACGATCACGCGCCAGCGATGATGTCGCAGATGCCCTTGCGAACGATGTTCTTGTCGGTAACCTGCCCGGCCTGAATGCTGAACACGACATCAATCCGCACGCCGGCGCCCTTCTGCCGGGCAACAACCCGCAGGGTCTGAATTCTGCCGCTGCCCGATGTCTCCTGGTGAGCGTCCACGGTAGAAAGTGCCTTGTTGACCTGGATGCCGGAGAAACCTTCTGCCGCAACAGCCTGAGCAAGCTTCTGAAGAACGGCAGGCGCCTTCGCCTTCGGCAACTCCTGCCAGGATTTGTAGGACACGGCCGTCAGCATGGGTACGCCCGAAACACTGAAGTTTTTCTCGCAGGACGCTGCGAAGGCCGAGCTGGAAAGAGTGAAGAACGCAAGAAGCGCGATTGTCGTTTTCATCATAGATACCCCCAAATCTGTTGAAAAAACACGCTTAGCGTTTGCAGTAGAGTCGATGCAACTGAAACTTATGAGGTGTCAGATGTTCTAATTCGACCGCAGCTCACAGCGGAACTGTGGAGCAATTGGGCAAGTTTAGATGTTCGGCAGGCCTGACCGGACGTATCAGGTGCCTGTCGCGCGGCAACGTCGACTGAAAGCAGTCTCATCCGCTTAGAGTTTTGAAATATCTGGTATTTTTGATCTTGATTGGTGCGGACGGCGGGACTTGAACCCGCAAGACCAAGGGCCGGCAGATTTTAAGTCTGCTGCGTATACCGATTCCGCCACGTCCGCGCTCACTCCCATCTACACAGTGCGGGCGGTTTCGGTCAACTGCATCCATTGCCTTTTGTCGGCGTCAGCTCCGCCAGAAAATCGGCATCAACAGAACAAGAACCGTCAGGATTTCGAGACGTCCAAGCAGCATCAGGACCGACAGCAGGTAAAGTGCGGGATCGCTGATGGTCGAGAAGTTGCCGACAGGCCCGATGATCGGCCCGATGCCGGGACCGACATTGGCGAGTGACGTTGCCACGGCCGAGGTTGCCGTCAGGAAGTCGTATCCCATGGCGCTCATCGCCAGGCTGCCTGCAATCCACAGCGCGATGAAACAGCTGACGAAGAGAAAGACGGTGCGGATCGTTTCCGGATCGACCACCTGTTTGCCGTAGCGCACCGAATAGACCGCGTTGGGGTAGATGAGTTTCTTCAGGCCTGCTCTCGCCACATTGAACATGATGAGGAAGCGATAGGCCTTGATGCCGCCGGCCGTCGAGCCTGAACAGCCGCCCATGAAGGTCGCGAAGAACGCCACCACCACAACGAACGGCCCCCACAGCGTATAATCGTCGCTGGCAAAGCCGCCGGTCGAGAGGATCGAGGTCATGTTGAAGAAGGAGTGGCTGAGTGCTTCGTCCAGCGCCACGCCATTTCGCAAATGGTGGTACACACCAACAGCGATGGAAATGGCGCAGAGATAACCGAGAAACACGAAAATCTGCGGATCGCGCAACGTCTCCAGCCTGCGCCGCACGGCCAAAAGGATCATCACCGAGAAGGGCAGGCTGCCGAATATCAGGAAGATCGTCGCAATCCACAGAAGGGCGGTGTTGTTGAAATAGGCGAACGAGGCGTCATGCGTGGAAAAGCCACCGGTCGCAACTGTAGACATCGCATGGTTGAGCGCATCGAAATGGCTCATGCCGGCAAAGTCGAAGGCGACGGTGCAGGCGAATGTCATGATGATGTAGATGCCGACGAAGGCGCGGGTGAAGCTGGCAAGCCGGGCGAAGGGTCGGTCGTTGCCGGTATCGGATGATTCCATGCGAAAGAACGTCATGCCGCCGACGCGCAGCAACGGCAAAATGAAGAGCCCCAGTGCCACGATACCGATACCGCCGAGCCAGCATAGAAGCGAACGCCAGATCAGGATGCCCTGCGGCGCGTGATCAAGCCCTGAAATGGCGGTAGACCCCGTCGTGGTAATGGCGGAAACGGATTCGAAAACGGCCTGCCCAAGCGTCAGATTGAGTTCCGACAGAAAGAACGGCACCGCGCCGATCACCGAAAAGACCAGCCACAGAAGGTTGACGAGCAGAAAGCCGAACCGTTTGTTGAAGCTGGTGATGGGACCGCGTGTCGCCAGCGCACAGGCAAGTGCGAATCCGCCACACATGAAACCGGACAGCGCAAACACCTTCCAGTCGTCATTGCCATAATAAAGGTCGGTCAGGGCGGGCACGAACATCGCCGTTGCCATGTAAAGCCCGAAGATCGAAGCCACGTAGATAACCGAGCGCAGAAGGTTACTGTTCAAGAAATGAAACCCAGAGTTCGTGGCCGCGCTGAAATGAGTCTTTGTCTCCGACGTCTTCCTATGGCATAGCGAGTGCCATCATGAATTTCAATGGATTGACAATCGTGGACAAGCAGCTTGTGGAGGCAGCGCGGCGGGAAGTACGGGAAATCTTTCCTGAAACGCCGTTGCAGTTGAATGAACATCTTAGCCGTCGGTACGGCGCTTCGATTTGGTTGAAGCGTGAAGACCTGACGCCGGTTCGTTCCTACAAGATTAGAGGCGCATTCAACTTTCTGCGCAAGGCCGTTGCCAAGGCTGGCAAGGACAAGGTTTTCGTCTGTGCATCCGCTGGCAACCACGCGCAGGGCTTTGCCTTCGCATGCCGTCACTTCGGCGTTCGCGGCGTTGTCTTCATGCCGGTTACCACACCGATGCAGAAGATCGACAAGACCCGCATCTTCGGCGGTGAGTACATTTCCATCCGCCTCGTCGGCGATATCTTCGACCAGTGCTATGCCGCAGCGCGCGCCTATGTCGAAGAAAACGACGGCTACATGGTGCCGCCCTTCGACCACACCGACATCGTCGAAGGTCAGGCGACCGTGGCTGCCGAAATCGTCGATCAGCTTCCCGACGGCACGACCCCTGATCTGGTGGTGATGCCGGTCGGTGGCGGCGGCCTTTCGGCTGGTCTTTCCGGTTTCCTGGCGGGAACGGTCAAGAAGGATGGTTTCATCTTCTGCGAGCCGGAGGGTGCGCCGAGCCTGAAGCGCAGCCTTGAAAAAGGCGAGCCGGTCACGCTCAACAAGGTCGATAACTTCGTCGACGGTGCAGCCGTTGCCCGTATCGGCGACTTGAACTTCGAAGCGCTGAAGAGCTTTCCGGCAGAGCAGGTCATGCTCATTCCCGAAAACGCCATTTGCGTCACCATCATCGACATGCTGAATGTCGAAGGCGTGGTTCTGGAGCCTGCTGGCGCCCTGTCCATCGCCGCGTTGGAAAAACTCGGACGCGAAAAGCTTGAGGGCAAGACGGTCATAGCTGTCGTGTCGGGCGGCAACTTCGATTTCGAGCGCCTTCCCGATGTCAAGGAACGCGCCATGCGTTACGCGGGCGTGAAGAAATACTTCATTCTGCGCCTGCCGCAGCGTCCCGGCGCGCTGCGAGATTTCCTCAACCTGCTCGGTCCGGACGATGATATCGCCCGTTTCGAATATCTGAAGAAGTCCGCCCGCAACTTCGGTTCGATCCTCATCGGCATCGAAACCAGCGACAAGGATAACTTCTCCGGTCTGCTGGAACGTTTCGAGGCGGCGGGTCTTGGTTATGAGGACATAACCGAGAACGATATTCTGGCGAACCTGATTATCTGATCCCGGAGCGGACAGGGAAGGGAGAGAAACGCTCTCCCTTCAAAACACGACGTTGACACAGGGAGTGAAAGTCATGGCCTCGTTTTTCTCGAAAATCCTTTCCGCTTTCGGTTCCGGTCAGCCGTCCGATGCTCCGCAGAAGGTCGCGCAGGTGGAGCCGCACGCACATGGCGAATATCTGATCTACCCGACGCCGATCAAGGAAGGCGGTCAGTTCCGCCTCGCCGGTCGCATCGAAAAAAAGGTCGGAGACGAAACCCTGGTGCACGATTTCGTGCGCGCCGATGTTTTCACCAGCATGGACGATGCGGTGGAGTTTACGGTTCGCAAGGCGCAGCTCATCATCGATCAGAACGGCGCATCGCTCTTTTCCGGGAAATGAGGGCGCCTTTTTCCAGTTCTCATTAAGATTCCGTTTGTCGCTTCGCCCTATCGTCTCGCGATGTGGACATGAAGTTGCGCCGGTCTGTTGGCGCGATGTGGATCGTTAGGGCGTGTGCCGATGCAATGGGCTAATCAGGCACTCTTTGTCTTAGAGGCTATCGTCTATTTCTCGGTCATGACGGCCTTCCTGCATTACCGTCATATCCTCGGTCTCGGCGTTTTCCTGACCGCGCTCGGCGTCATGCACTTTCTGGAGACCTACCTTGCGGCGGTCTTCTATGTCGACCTGCCGTTCGGCGTTGCGTCCCCCGGTTCGTCCATTCTTTTTGCCGGCAAGCTGATGATGATCCTCATGCTCTACATGAGAGAGGACGCAGCCATTGTCCGCCAGCCCATTTACGGCCTCTTCCTCGGCAATATCCTGACCGTAGTGATGGCGCAGATCATCCGCTTCAATCAGACCGTGGCCGTGGTGCCGGGACAGGCCGTCAGCGCCGGCTTTCTCGATGAGATGGGCGTGCTGATGGTCTGGGGAACCAGCCTCCTCTACATCGACGCAATCGCCATCATCCTGCTCTATGAAAAGCTTGGGCGTTATCTGCAGCGCCACACCGTGCTGCGCTTTGCAATCTGCGGCGTGGTGGTTCTGAGCTTCGACCAGACCGGTTTCTACGGCGCGTTGCGCTACATGTTCGACGCACCTATCGGCGTCTTTTACGATGGCTGGATGGCCAAGATGGTGGCTGTCGCCATCTATTCGATCCTGTTTGCCATCTATTTGAGACTGTCATCGGCAAAGGGCCGTTTCCTGCATCGGCGCAACGTTGCCGATGTCTTCAACGACCTCACTTTCCGCGAGCGGTATGAGGAGCTTCTGTCGCGTTCGGGTCGCGACATGCTGACGGGGGTCTCGGATCGCGCACGCATGGAGCTGGATGCACCTGCTGTCGTTGCAGAAGGGCTGGAACGGAAACAGCCTGTCAGCGTGCTCCTGGTCGATATCGATCATTTCAAGGCCGTCAACGATACCTTCGGGCATCTGAAGGGGGATGAGATCCTGAAGGAGTTTGCAACCGTGCTGAAAGATGCCGTGCAGCCCTTTGGCAGCCTGTACCGTTTCGGTGGTGAGGAATTCGTCGTGCTGCTGCCGTCGATGCCGCATGACGATGCCATTGAACGCTCGCAGAACCTCAGATGCACGATCGCGACGAATTTGCAGCGGCCGGATGGCACGCCATTGACCGTCAGTATCGGTGTTGCCACCTCTTCCGAGGACGGAGCCGATTTCCGCAATCTGCTCGCCGAGGCGGATATTCGCCTCTACGCGGCAAAAAATAACGGCCGCGATCAGGTCCGCGGCCGTTATGGATTTTCAGTCGAAAGCTAGATCGATTGCCTGGAGTTTCCAGGCAATCCGCTGTCGTATCAGGCAGCCAGTGCCAGTTCGGCAACCTTGGCTTCTGCGGCAGCAACAGCCTTTTCAACTGCCTCAGGGCCGAATGCCAGGCCTTCAACGTAGATGACTTCCACGTCAGTCATGCCCATGAAGCCGAGAACGGTCTTCAGGTAAGGAACCGCATGGTTCATCGAAGCAGCCGGGCCTTCGGAGTAAACGCCGGCAGCCGCCAGAACGATGTAGACCTTCTTGCCGGTGGCAAGGCCAACCGGGCCGGTTTCGGTGTAACGGAAGGTCTGGCCAGCGCGGGCAACGTTATCGATCCAGGACTTCAGGCCGGAATAGATGTTGAAGTTGATGAGGCCGGTGCCGATGACGACAGTGTCGGCAGCCATCAGCTCGGCAACCAGCTTGTCGGAGTATTCGGCTGCAACGGCTTCTTCGCTCGTGCGCTGGTCGGGAGCCTTGCGGATTGCAGAGGTCTTGACCGTGTCGAGGTGCGGGATCGGGTCAGCGGCGAGGTCGCGGTGAACCAGCGTGTTCGCTGCCGACTTGGCCTGCAGCTTCGTTGCAAGTTCGCCAGCGAACTTGTTGGAAACCGATTCGTCACCGCGCGGGCTGGAGGTGATGAGAAGAATGTTGGACATGGTCTTTTCCTTGTATGCAACGGGCTAGTGACGCCTTGGGAGGGTCGTTGGAGGAGGGTGGTTTCCGCCTCCTTTGCTGCTTATATGGAAAAATCTCGTTATCAAGAAAACTGTGATAATGTGGAACCAATCTATCGAAGAATTGGATGGGACATGGACGCGAACCCGACACTCGATCAGTTGCAGGTGTTTTTGACGGTTGCCGAAACGGGAAGTTTTTCCGCTGCTTCGCGCGCTCTCAATCGTGCGCAATCCGTGGTCAGCTACACCATCGCCAATCTCGAGGCGCAGCTTGAGGTGACGCTCTTCGAGCGCAATGGCGTGCGCCAGCCACGATTGACGGACGAGGGACGCGCCATGCTGGAAGACGCCCGGCGCATTGTGGCTGGGCTGCAGGAAATGCGCGCACGCGCAAAAGGGCTGAAACAGGGGTTGGAGGCGGAACTGTCGGTGGCCATCAGCACCATGGTTCCGGCCGAAGCCGTCGTCGCGGTGCTGCGCGATTTTCGTCGGCAATTTCCGACCATCGGCTTGAGCCTCAACGTCGGTGAGCTTGGCATGGTCATGGACATGGTGCTGAGCCGCAAGGCCGATATTGGCATTGGCGGCGCGCTACTGCGGCAGGATGATGAACTGGTCACCGAAAAGATCGGCCATTCGTTCCTGCTGCCGGTCATCGCGGCAGATCATCCGCTGGCCCAGATCGAGCGCCCGCTTGTTCTGGCCGATGTGCGCGAGGAAGTACAGCTTGTCGTCACCGACGCTTCAGGTCTGACAAAGGGACGAGACTTCAACGTGCTCTCCTACAAGACCTGGAAGGTCAGCGATATCGCCACGAAATATCAGCTCATCAAGGGCGGTCTCGGCTGGGGCGGGCTTCCTGCCTCGCTCGTGCGCAACGATCTCGTCAATGGTGGCTTGAAGGTGCTCGATCTCGACGCCTACGAGCAGGGCGAATATCCACTCTTTGCCCTGCGCAGGCTGGATACGCCCGCCGGTCCGGCCGGAACATGGCTGATGGAAGCGTTTCAGACGCGTCTGTCACAATGCCCGAACCAGAAGAATTTCCACGATCTGATCGAGGCTGGAACGGACAAGAAACTCAAAGTCGCCGCGGAGTGATATACTGCCGTTTGGCGGCTGCGCATTGACGGGGCGCGGCTGCTGACTGTAGATTTAAGCCACGGTCAGCAGTTCACCGAGGCATCGCCGTCCCGCAAGGGAAGCTAAACCTGCGCAACATTTGAAGACAGCACTTATCCCGTGCCACGTCGAAAGCCGGCGATCAGCGACACCAATCTGGAATGGCACACTTGAGGGTAAGTTATGCCACGTTCGCTTCTTTCCATGGAGGTCGCAGACCTCTCCACCTTCGCAAAATCCGTCCGCGAGCAGATCAACAGGCTCGGTCATCAACCGTCGCATGTCGAAATGCTCAATCTCCTGAGCCGGGCCGCCGGATTTCGCAATGTCCAGCATTTGCGTGCCACTCGCAGCAATCCGGTTGAAGGCTTGGCTCCTGTAATCGGCATGCTCCCTGCGCCGAACGAAAGCCGGGTGCTGAAATCATCAAGGCTTTTCGATCGAGACGGCAGACTGGTGCAATGGCCTGCCCGGCGGTCGCAACAGGAACTCTGCCTCTGGTATCTGTGGTCGAAAATTCCCGCCGGGCAACGGTTCACGGAAAAGCAGTTCAGCAACCTGCTGAACGAACTGCATCTGTTTGGCGATGCTGCGATGCTGAGGCGCGATATGTTCGGGCTTGGGCTTGTGCGCCGAAACAGGGACGGTAGCGACTATCAGCGCATCGAGCAGAAACCTCCGCCAGAGCTGCCGCTGTTGTTGCGAGCGGTCAATGCACTGAAATAGGAAAACCTCCCGGCATGAAAGCGCCGGGAGGTTTTTTCGGTGTTAGAGGACGAGGCGGAACTTGGCGAAGCCTTCCGCGCCGTCACCTGCTTCCTCGATCTTCGCGCCCTTGACCTCGGAGGCAAACTGCCGGCCTTTCGGACCGGTTTCGAAAATCGCCGTGGTGTTGGCGACGGGTGCAAACGACCAGTTGGCGTCGGCCGACGGATTGATGGTGCCCTGATCGATGATGTAACGCACGATCACATCGCGGTTGGTATCCGGTGCCACGAAGATGATCTTGTCCGTGCCGATCTCCGGAAACTTGCCACCGCCGCTGGCACGGTAATTGTTGGTCGCAACCACGAACTTCTGTTCCGGATCGATCGGTTTGCCTTCGAACTGCAGGTTGACGATGCGGTTGCTGTCCGGATTGACAGCTTTGCCGTCCTTGTCGAATTTCGCCGGTTTGGACACATCGATCTGGTAGGTCACGCCATCGATGACGTCGTAATTGTAAGACGGGAAGTCCGCATTCAACAGCGGTGCGTCCTTGGTGCCGGCCTCGACCGTGTTGAACATGCCCGCCGACATTTCCAGCCAGTTTTTCACCTGCGCACCGGTGATCAGGACCGCCTGCACGGTGTTCGGATAGAGATAGAGGTCGGCGACGTTCTTGATGGCGATGTCACCAGCGGGGACATCGGTGTAATAGTCCGAACCGCCACGTCCACCGGCCTTGAAGGGAGCGGCAGCCGAAAGCACCGGCAGATCCTTGTACTGCCCTTCCTTCAGCATGTCCTTGATGTACCAGGTCTGCGCATTGGAGACGATCTGAACGGACGGATCATCGGCCACCAGCGCGAAATAGGAGTAGAGCGGGGCAGATGTCTTGCCGACGGGGCGACGCACATAGGCAAGCGTAGCCTCGTGTTCTGCCTTGGCAGCCGCCACGACCTCCGGCTTGTCCTTCACATCGGCAACAATCTTGCGATTGTCGTCGCGGTGATAGATCGGCCGTGCTTCCGATGTGAAATCGACGATCTTCCAGCTCTTGCCGTCCTTTTCGAGCAGCAGGTCGATCAGACCCATATGCGAGCCCCAGAAGCCTGCCATCACCGCGGGCTTGCCCATCAAGGTGCCCTTTACGGGATCGGCGCCGGCAATGCCGTCCCAGGTTTTCGGGCCGGGGAAGACCAGATGCTGGTGACCGGTAAAGATCGCATCGATGCCTTCGACGCCTGCCAGGTAAAGCGAGGCATTTTCCATGCGTTCGCTCTGTCCCTTGCCGTCGATTCCAGAGTGGGAGAGTGCGATGACGATGTCGGCGCCCTGTTCCTTCATCACCGGAACCCAGGCCTTTGCCGCCTCAACGATGTCGCGGGTCTGCGCCTTGCCTTCGAGGTTTTTCGAATCCCACATCATGATCTGCGGCGGCACGAAACCGATGATGCCGATCTTGATCGGGCTCGTCGCGCCCGAACCGTCACGGATCTGCTTTTCCATGATGACGTATGGCTTGAAGAAAAGTTCGTCCTGCTTCGGGTCGGAGGCAAGCTGGCCCTTAGTCAGGTTGGCACAGACATAAGGGAAGCTCGCGCCGGCCAGCGTGTTGAACATATAGTCGAGCCCGTAGTTGAACTCGTGGTTGCCAAGCGTGCCGCAATCGTACCCCAGCACATTCATGGCGTTGACGACGGGATGTTTGTCGCCGGCCTTCATGCCGCGCTCATAGGCAATGTAGTCGCCGAGCGGATTGCCCTGCAGGAAGTCGCCATTGTCGACTAGCATCGAGTTTCCGGCCTCGGCGCGGATGGCATCGATGATCGACGCGGTGCGGGCAAGACCCATAGTGTCGTTCGGTTTGTCGGCGTAATAGTCATAAGGGAAGACGTGAACGTGAATATCCGTCGTTTCCATGATGCGCAGATGCGCCTGATTGTTTGCGGCGCGCGCCGCGAAGGGGTGCAGCACCACGAAGGCCGAGGAAGCGGCAATGCCGCCGAGAAGCGAGCGTCGGGTGATGGGATGGAGGGCAAGGTGCGACGACATGGGAACTCCTTCAGTGGAAGCGTGCATTGTCATGAAGATGACAACCTAGAAGCAATCGCAGAGGAGTCCATCACCAAAATGACAAGCCGGTCACGGTCGTGAGGTTTTTCAACCGTTTGATAAATTTTTTGTCGATTGACCGGAATGTGCTGGCGGGCCTGACGAGGATCAAGGCATTTTCAGACGGCAACAATGAAAAAAGAAATCGCTCCGTTCAGGCATGAAACGGAGCGATTTTTCGATCGGATATCCTGCAGGCGCTAGCGAGCCAGGGTCGGCTTTACCTCTTCATGGAAGAAGCGGAAGTATGAGGAAAGCTGCGCCAGCGTGTTGGTCGAGAGCTTCAGCTGAAGTCCCAGACGGTTCATGTGCTGCCACTGAACGACGCCTTCGAGATAACCGAGGTCCTCGCTCTCCACCTTCACGCGGCTGCCTTTCTGGGCAGAAAACGCTCCGTCCAGCTCCAGCGCCATGCCGGTTTCGGAAAGATCGATCACGCGCGCCTTTGTTGCCTGATTGACATAACGCACGGTGGCAAAAATCCGGGTCCTGCTGCGCTGCGCGCCACGCGTTGGCATGTTGAGATTGTTCGTCATTGTCTGCTCACGCAATTGTTTCGACTGTCCTATGCTGGCACACAAAGCTTGAACCGCATTTAGCACTATCCTTAAAATTGCAGGCAATTTGCGAATTCACGCGGCATCGATGCGGCACTGGAAGCAATTGTTGCGGGCCGAGCGAACATGCACATAGGCGACGTCGTCACGCTGCAGAAGCTCGCTGGCACGCGCGGCGATCTGGTCCGTTGCGGTCATGGCGCCGGTGCCATAGACAATGCGCTCATTCTCGCCATATCCGCGCACGATGTAATCGGGGCTTTCCAGCATCGGCGGCAGCGCATCCGTCTCGGGATAGCGTTGGCATTCATCGGCGTGAAGAAAGATCGGCCCGGTCTCCGCATAGGGCTGCAGTGCGCTGAAGGGGCGATAGGCGAGGATCAGCATGCCTTCGCCTTCGCCGATCTCGCCAAGGCAATGGCGGCAGGGCATACCACCCGGTGACACGGCTTTTTCCGGTGCATTGCCATAGGCATCGGCTTCGCCGGCGCGAAAGGCTGCGGCTTCCTGTTCCGACATGGCGGTAAAAACGATTTGGGTCATGGTGGTCTCCGGTCTGTTAGGCGTTGCTACTTTGCCGCTATGATCCCGAAACGCTCGGCTATCCACCCGATTCTTGCGATGGGATGCAACCACCCCATTGCGGGATGCGTTGCCTTGGGGAATCAGTGTTGCTCCTCGATTCCGGAAGGTCCGATTTTATGATCCGTCGTTTGCTGACTGCCTTACCGATGGTCCTTGTTTCCTTGACTGCGCCAACGCACGTCCAGGCACAATTTGCCTCGGGTCTGGACGACCTTTCGGACGATCAGCTTCAGCAGGCGGTCAACTTCGTCATCGGCAATGCAATCTTCTCGCTCTATCATGAAAGCGCGAAGATGATGATTACAGACTTCGGTGTTGCCGATGCCGGCAGCAGCCAGGAGCCTGCCGATCAACTGGCCGGAACAATGATCCTTCAGGCCAATGAGGAGTGGCTCGATACCGCGCTCGTCAATGCCACCGATAGCTGGTATCTCGGCCGCGACGCGGAAAGCCTGCCTCTGCATGAGCCGCCGGTTAATTCGGTCCTCATTCCCAACAAGAACCGTGACCGTGACATGGCCTGCCTGATGGTCGGACGGGACAAGGAAGGCTACGGCGACCTTGCCGCTATGATGGGGCTTGAGGGCGGCGATTTCCAGAAATGCGAGGCATCCTATCCGGCGATCGCTTCGGCTTGGGAAGATTTCCTGCGGCCGCATCAGGTGGACAAGCCAACCAGCAAGTTCACGATCAGCTATCAACCAGCCCGTGATCCGGCGCTCGAATCCTACGCGATCATGATCCGGGAATCGAAGGTTCTCGATCTCATCAGCCGCAGCTTCGGTGCCTACGCCTTGAAGGGCGACGTCAAGTTGACGGCAAAATCCTGTGGTCGACCCGATGTCTACTGGTCGGCGGAAAACCGCGAAATCACCTATTGCTACGAACTCGGCAAGTTCCAGGCGGAGCTGATCGCGGCGCATCTGTCGGAAGGCGGAAGCGAGAAGGAAAGCGAGTCGGTGAAGGAAATTCCGACCGCAGTGAATCTCGGCCTGGAATTGTAACCCGAACAAACTCTGTTACCTTTTCCTCCGACATATGAGGAGGATGAGATGTCACGGCTGGTCGTTCGCAGTTTTTCAATCTCGCTGGATGGTTTTGGCGCGGGCCCTGATCAAAGCCTTCAAAACCCGCTGGGCGTTAAAGGCGAAACACTCCACAACTGGGCTTTCGGCACGAAGACCTTCAGGACGATGTTCGGCCAGGACGGAGGATCGACTGGCGTAGACGAAGGCTTCGCAGCCAGCGGTTTCGAAAATATCGGCGCCTGGATATTGGGGCGCAACATGTTCGGCCCCGTCCGTGGCGCGTGGCCGGATGAGAGCTGGAAGGGCTGGTGGGGCGAAGAGCCGCCGTACCACGTGCCGGTCTTCGTGCTGACAAACCATCCACGCGCCTCCTTCGACATGAAGGGCGGTACGACGTTTCACTTTATCACGCATGGCATCGAGGAAGCACTTGAAGCAGCAAAAGCGGCGGCAGGCGGCAAGGACGTGAGATTGGGCGGCGGCGTTTCCGTGATCCGCCAATATCTGCAGCAGCAACTTATCGATGATCTGCATCTTGCCCAGTCGCCGGTGCTATTGGGCAAGGGCGAAAACCTGCTGTCCGGGCTTGATCTGCCTGCACTCGGTTATCAGTGCCGTGAAACGGTACGCGGCGAAAACGCCACGCACCTTTTGATTGGAAGAACCGGATAGGGGCTCGCCTGTGGACGAGCCTGCCACTCAGCTCTTTCTTGAAATTTCAAGCAGTTCCGTTTCGGTCAGCGGCTCGACCCAGGCCTCGTAAGTCCCAACCGGCGAAAAGCCCATCATCTGGTAAAGCTGCAGGGCGCGTGGGTGGTCGAGCGTGTTGGTCGTAACCGTCACGCGCTTCGGGTTGTCCTGCCACGCGGCGTAGAGCGCCTGCAGCAGAAACCATTTGCCGACACCAGCACCGATTGCCTCTTCCAGAAGGCCGAAATAGGACAGTTCGGTCACGTCCTCATCGACCTTGTGAAGTTCGAAGAAACCGGCTGGGGCGCCATTCATGTAAAGCACTGTCACGCTGTTGGCCGGATCACGCAGCACGGCGGAAAGCGCCGCATCATTCATGCGCATGCGTTTTTGCCAGTGCCAGCGCTTGCCGACGCGCCAGTAGAGGTAGCGGTAGAAGTGCAGGGGAATATTGTTGACCCGCATCAGCGCTGTCTGGATGTTGACCGGGATCGGCAGGCTGACCTTCGGCGGCGACGTCATTTCCAGTTGCGTCACATGCGCTTTCAGCGGTCCATGAGACACGGCCGGCACGGCGTCGGCCGCACCGGTAACGATGGGCGTGTCCTGAAGTCCGCCCCATTCCGACCATGAGCCGTCATAAAGCGAGTTCTCGGAATGACCGAGCGATTCCAGTGCAAGCATGATGACGGCGGCAGTTACACCGGAGCCGCAGCTTGTCACGACGGGCTTCGACAAATCGATACCGGCATCGCCGATCATCTTGCGAAGCGTTGCAAGATCCTTGAAGTGCCCATTTTCGGAAAAGGCCGTGGCAGGCAGGCTGCGGGCGCCGGGCATGTGACCGGCGCGCATGCCGGCGCGCGGTTCCGCTTCATCGCCGGTAAAGCGGCCGGCGCCACGCGCATCAGCGATCTGCTTGTCACCACTGTCGACAATGCCGCGCATGGCAGACAGGGAGGTGACGCGGCTTTCATCAAAGTCAGGTGTAAAGGTTGCGGGCGCAATCTCCGGCGTGCCGGTTTCGAGCGGGCGCTCCTCGCGTTTCCAGCCATCCAGGCCGCCGTCCAGCACATAGGCTTTCTGCACGCCCATGACGCGCAGCATCCACCATACGCGTGGCGCGGAAAAGAACCCCGGACCGTCATAAACGACGATCGTGTCGCTGTCGCTCAGACCAAGCTTGCCTGCCTCTTCGGCAAAGAATTCCGGCGAGGGCAAGGAATGCGGCAGGCCGGTGGTGTGATCGGCGATCTTGTCCTGATCGAAGAACACGGCACCCGGAAGGTGCCCGGCGACAAATTCTTCCGCGCCATTGCGCTTGTGCGCCGGCAGATACCAGGAAGCATCTACAATGCGAAAACCTGGCGTGCCAAGCTGCGCCTCTACCCAGTCCGCCGAGACGACGAAGCGGCTTTTATCCGTGCTCACGATATTTCTCCCGATCTCAGGCCGTAGCTTCAGGTGTGCCGAAACGAATGCGGAAACGCCTGTTCTCCTTGCCCTTTTTTTCGATCTTGGCGATGTGGATGTCGCCAACTTCCTTTGTTTCCGAAACGTGGGTGCCGCCGCAGGGCTGGCTGTCGATGCTGGATGCCTCGCCAATACAGACGAGGCTCACGCGTCCAAGGCCGACCGGTGGGCGCACGTTTTTGGATTTGACGATGCCGGGATTGGCCAGAAGCTCTTCATCCGTAATCCACTGCAGGAAAACCGGGTGGTTGGCCTTCACCAGCTCCATCAGCTTGGCCGTTACGTCGTCCTTGTCAATCGTTTCCGACATGTCGAAGTCGACGCGGGATTCGTCCTCACCCACCGCTGCGCCGGTGATCGGCCACTGGCAGACAACGGACAGCAGATGGCAGGCCGTGTGCATACGCATCAGCTTGTAGCGACGCGGCCAGTCCACGTGCAGCGTCACCTTTTCGCCGACAGCGGGCGACGCCTGACCTTCGAGTGGAACGTGAATGATGATGCTCTTGTCGGCGCCGTGCCTGGTTACGCCAAGGTCGATTTTTGAGCCGTCGGCACGTTCAAGCACGCCCGAATCGCCGGGCTGGCCGCCCGACGTGGCGTAAAAGCAGGTCTGGTCGAGTTCGATGCCGCCATCTTCATGCACCGCCGTAACGATCGCTTCTGCAGTTGAAAGATAGAAATCGTCACGAAACAGGGCATTCACAGGCATTTCGGCAGGTCCTCAAACAGTTTCGTACGGAACCGAAATCTCGCTCTTTTCCGTCAGCCAGGCGGGAAGAGGAAGGCCCTTCGAGCGCAGGAAGTCGGGGTTGAAGAGCTTTGACTGGTAACGGTTGCCGTAGTCGCAAAGAATGGTCACGATTGTATGCCCCGGACCCAGTTCGCGGGCAAGGCGGATCGCGCCGGCAATGTTGATGCCGCTCGAACCACCCAGGCACAGGCCTTCTTTTGTAACGAGGTCGAACAGCACCGGCAGCGCTTCTGCGTCCGGAATACGGTAGGAAAAGTCGGGGCGGAAACCTTCGAGATTGGCGGTAATACGTCCCTGGCCGATGCCCTCGGTAATGGATGAGCCTTCCGATTTCAGCGCGCCATTGGTGTAATATTCAAAGAGAGCCGCACCATCGGGATCGGCAAGACCGATCTTGATGTCGGGATTGAAGTCGCGAAGACCGTCTGCAACGCCAGCCAGCGTGCCGCCCGAACCGACAGCGCAGATGAAGCCATCCACCTTGCCGTCCGTCTGGTCCCAGATTTCGGGCGCGGTCGTTTCGATATGGGCCTGCCGGTTGGCAATGTTATCGAACTGGTTGGCCCAGATAGCGCCGTTCGGATCGGTCGCAGCAAGCTGTTTGGCAAGGCGCCCGGAAACCTTCACGTAGTTGTTCGGGTTGGAATAGGGAACAGCCGGAACCTCGACCAGTTTGGCGCCAAGAAGCTTCAGCGCATCCTTCTTTTCCTGGCTCTGGGTTTCCGGAATGACGATGACGGTCTTGTAGCCAAGCGCGTTGGCGACGAGTGCAAGACCGATGCCGGTGTTGCCTGCCGTACCCTCGACAATCGTGCCGCCCGGCCGCAACTGGCCGCGGCGTTCCGCGTCGCGAATGATGTAGAGCGCGGCGCGATCCTTCACCGATTGGCCCGGATTGAGAAACTCTGCCTTGCCGAGAATTTCGCAGCCTGTCGCTTCGGACGCAGCCTTGAGGCGGATGAGTGGCGTGTTGCCGATGGCGGTAAGCGCAGAGGAGTGAATGGTCATGGCGAGCCTTCTTGTCTGAGCAGAAACTAAGAGGGGTTATGTCCCGTTACAACTGCATCGTGACAAGAAATTATCTTCCCGGCTTTGCGTCTGCCACGCAAAAATTTGCCGTTCCCCGTTTTTATGCGTGTTTCTTGAGGCCGGAGTAGGCATCGAGTGCCCGCTGTCGCGCAAATTGATGATCGACGACCGGTTTCGGATAGGTTGTCCCAAGCTCGATTCCGGCTTTTTCCAGCACGTCCTTCGGTGCTGCAAATGGCTTATGGATGTATTTCCGCTCCAGTTTGTCCAGTTCGGGAACGAACATGCGCACATAGTCGCCATTCGCATCGAATTTTTCGCCCTGAAACACGGGGTTGAAGATCCGGAAGAACGGTGAGGCGTCTGCGCCCGATCCGGCCACCCATTGCCAGTTGGCGGCATTCGATGCCGGGTCGGCATCCACAAGCGTATCGCGGAACCACTTCTCGCCTTTGCGCCAGTCGATCAGCAGATGTTTGATGAGGAAGGACGCGGTGATCATGCGGACACGATTGTGCATGATGCCATGCTTCCACAATTGCCGCATTCCCGCATCGACAATCGGATATCCCGTCATGCCGCGCTTCCACGCATTGAAGCCCGCATTGTCGTTTTTCCACGGGAAGGGATCGAAACTGTCGTTCCAGTTTTTTTCGTCCAGTTCAGGAAAATGAAACAGCAGGTGATAGCAGAATTCGCGCCAGACCAGTTCCTTGCGGAAACGGCTGATATCCTGAGACCCGATCTTGTGCGACAGCCCCTTGGTCGCATGCCATGCAGCCGCAGGCGATATCTCGCCAAGCGCCAGGTGCGGCGAGAGCATGGAGGTGGCATCCTTGGCGGGAAAATCCCGGCCTTCCTCGTAACCTTTCAGCGCGCCGTCGATGAAATCCTCAAGCTTTTCCTGCGCGCTTGCTTCGCCCGGCGTCCAAAGATCGGCAAAATCCTTTGCCCAGTCCGGTCCGGTTGGCAAAAGTTTCCAGTCGGCCAGTTTTTCCGTCTTCGGCCAGGTGCCGGGTGCTGTCAGCTTATCCGGTGCCTCTGCCGGCACATGCGGCTCCTCGGCACCTTCGATCGCCCGCCAGAAGGGCGTGTAGACACGGTAAGGGCCGCCGCCTTTGGTCTTGACCCGCGATGGCTCGTGCATGAGGTGGCCCGCGAAGCTTTTCACCGTCAGGCCGTCACCTCGAAGCGCCTCTTTCAGTTTGCTGTCCGTCTCCATGCCATCGGGATCGTAGCGCCTGTTCCAAAAAACCGTGTCGGCACCCGTTTCCGAGATCAGCGAATGGAGAATGTCTGAAGGCTTGCCGCTGCGAAGCAGAAGGCTGCTGCCACATGTTTCGAGCGAGGTCGCCAGGGCTTCCAGCGAATGATGCAGCCACCATTCCTGTGCGCCACCCAGAGGACCGGCCGATCCAGCCTTATCATCCCTGATATAAACGGGAATCACCGCTCCACCGTGATCGAGTGCAGCGCGCAGAGCGTAATTGTCGGACAGGCGCAGGTCCTTGCGGAACCAGACGATAACGGCAGAGGGCTTTGTTGACATGGGCTTTTCCGGTTCACCTCTGCTTGAATGACAATTGAACGGCTTTGTTCCTCAAATCGGCTAGAATGGGAAGATGGACGGACGCGGTTTTCTGATGAGGATTTTTTTAGACTTGAAACCGTCGGGGGCGGGAACCAAGTGAAGGCGCCAATGTTTCAACGGGGCAATAAACTATGGATGTACAATCGATGCTTCTGAACGACATCAAATGGAAAACCCCCGTTACCATTTCCCTGCAGAACGGCTCGCCCAGAATTTTCAACGGCGCCTACGAAGCGTTTGACTTCTTGCAGCACGAATGGCCGGAACGCACCGGACAGGCTTATGAGCAGGCGCTACGACTTTGCCGCGCCTCTCTGATGGGGAGCGTTGATGGCGAAATCGCCAGAGCGGCGTTCATCGCGGCAAGCCGGCAGGCTGAATGCCTGATGGACGAAGATCGTCAGATCGCCTCCTGATTTTCAACCGGAAAATCATCTCGAACGAAGCCATCCGTAACGGTGCGGGTGGCTTTTTTGTTGGGGCCTTGGCAAAACGGGTTGAAAATGTGGCCATGAGGGGCGAACTTTGCCACACACAACAGGTGATCGGCACGGTACGATGCAAAATCAGGGCTATATCGTTTTTCCGACCGCGCTTGGCCATTGCGGTCTTGCATGGGGCGCGAAAGGCATAAGACGTCTGCAATTGCCGGGCGCCAATGCTGCCGAAACGGAAAAGCTGCTGATGCGGCGGGTCCCGTCCCTGTCGGCTGCAGCACCGGATGATGAACTGCGGCGGATCATCGAGAGCATCGTTCGTTACTTCGCCGGTGAGGCGGCGGATTTCTCCAGGACGCCGGTTGATCTGGCCGGAGCGGAACCCTTTCATCTCGATGTCTATCAGGCTGTCCGCCTTATTGGCTGGGGCAACACGACCACCTATGGCGCCGTCGCAAAGACGCTGGGAAGAGGGCCGGAAAAGGCGCGGGATGTGGGGCAGGCGATGGCGAAAAATCCGGTGCCGCTGATCATACCGTGCCACCGCGTTCTGGCCGCCGGCGGCAGGCTTGGCGGTTTTTCCGCACCGGGCGGCTCAACGACGAAATTGCGGATGCTGGCACTGGAAAATGCCGGGCGGGCTTCCGACGACGAGGCCCAGGGCAGCCTGTTTTGAAGCAACGACAGATTCGTGCTGTATAGACCGTCCAAATTTTCGCCAATATCTCGTCAAATTGTCGTTGAATTGTCACAATACATGGGCGCCCTCTAACAAAAGGGCGACAAGTTTGAAAGTATCCGCGTTATTTCTAGCCGCTGTAGTGTCTTTAACAGCGGCGGCGTCAGCCTCTGCCGGAATGTTGAACCAGGCAGAAAGATATTCGGGTCTGCACGAGACCAAGAATAACAAGAGCCTCAAGAACATTCTGGGTGCCAATCCCCGCGTCACCCCCTGGTGCGGTCTTTTCCTCCACGCCGTTGCCAGCAAGGCAGGGCGGCAATCTCCGAAATCCTATGGTTTTGCCAAATCCTGGACGTCTTTCGGTTACGCTGTGCCGGTGGGCCAGGCGAAACCCGGTGATGTCGTTGTTGTCCGCAACGGACGCGGTTATCACGCCGGCATCCTGAAAAGCATGAGCGGCAAGACGGCAAAGATCCTGGGCGGAAACCAGTCGGGCCGCGTGCAGGTTTCAAACTTCAGCCGCAAGTCCATCGTGTCGGTGCGTCGCTAACCGTTTTCGGGGCCGACCCGGCACTGTGCCACTGGCAATTCCAAAAGAGCGGGCTGAGGCCCGCTTTTTTTATGCCTTTTTTGAAGGAAACTGCGCCGCGCATCCAGCCTGCTGTTGACGACCGTCAAATGAAACCTCTTCATAGTCAGGAACGAGGAACAAATGTCATCTTTCTCTGTTTTTGTTGTCATATGGATGAGATCAAAGGGAGGTTCGTTATGACTGCAGATCGTGAAGGCTCTATCCGTGCGAAGGCGCACGCCCTTTGGGAAAAGGAAGGCAGACCGGAAGGGTCGCATGAGCGGCACTGGGCGGAAGCGGAGCGCGAAGTCGCAACAGAAACCGCCAAAAAACCGGTCAAGAAGCCCGCTGAGCGCAAACCGAAGTCGCCAGCCGTAAAATCCCTTCAGAACGAACAAAAGGCTTCACGGGCCGATGATAAGGACGAATTGACCGAAGGTCTGGAAGAAAGCTTCCCGGCAAGCGATCCGCTTGCGGTGACGAACACGACAGTGGCGACCAAACGCCCGAGTGCGAAAAAGAAGACGAAATAGGTCTCTCGGACCAATATCCGGTCAAACGGCTATGTCGTCATGGAAATCAGCGGTATTGGGTGAAAAGTTCTCTTTAAGAGAAGAATGGCTCCCCGGGCCGGATTCGAACCGGCGACCTGTCGATTAACAGTCGAATGCTCTACCGCTGAGCTACCAGGGAACGTTGGCGCCGTTTGTTGCGGCGTTGGCGGGGTAATACAAATGCTTTGTCGATTTGCCAAGCGGTTTTTTCAAAAAAAACGCATTCGTCTTGTTTTATCTCCTGAGAGCCCCACTTTTCAGGGCTTGTAGCGTGCAAAAAACTTATCCACAGGCTGGATGAAAAAGGGCAGCAGGAAATGAAATTCGGAGTCGATGCCAGAACAGGCCGTTTAAATGTCGGCAAATGGAGCGTGGCGATGCCGCGTTCTCGCACTGGCAGGATCGCGACAGGCTCGGTTCTGGTCGTCGGGGGAACGCTCGGCTTCTTGCCGATCCTCGGATTCTGGATGATTCCGCTTGGTCTCGTCGTGCTGTCGCACGATCTGCCGGCAGTACGCCGTCATCGTCGGCGCGTGACCGTATGGTGGGCATCGCGGCAGAAGCGCCGCGATGGTGCTGGCAAAAAGGATGGCGGATCAGCCGCCGAATGAATTGCTGATGCCCTGGCCGGCCCAGAAGGCGGCATAGGCGAGCGCTGCGAAGTAAATCGATGTCAGCAGCAGGAACAGATAACCGCCGAGAACGGTGACGCCGTCGCGCTGGATCATGCCGGCGGAAAAAAGCAGGATCGCGACACCTGGCAGGGTGTTGGAAAACGGAATGAAGCCCAGCGGCATCATCAGAAGCACGCCCGCCGTCATCAGAGCTAGGCCGTTGATCCGGTTGGCAACAAGCCCGGTGGTCAGTGCCGGCATGCGTGGGCGAATATAACGGTCAAGCTTGGAGACGATCGCCACGCCTTTTTGAAGCGCCGGGACGAGCTTTTCCGTTTCCATCTGGCGGTCGAGAATTTTCTTTGGCAGCCACGGCAGCCGATTCAGCGTGATCGCCAGACTGACGAGAATGATCGCTGCGCCGAACACGGTGCTCACGCCCGGTATCGACACGGGAATGAGAAAGGGCAGGGACGCAATCGCACAGATCAGCAAAAGTCCTTGTTCACCAATCGCTTCCATCAGTTCGCGCAGGGTGATCGTTTTGCCCCGAACCCTTCCGATCAGTTTTTCCAGCGTGGTGCTGAGTTTCTCGGACGTATCGGTAAATGCGAATTCATTCGTCATGCAGACTTCCCGGAAGTTGTTTTACTCCCGGAACCGATAGCATTTATAGGGCTCCATGCCTATCACCGATAGAAATGCGCCTGCAACGAATGGCGTTTGCAGCCTAGTGGGAAACCCAGTTGCTGTAGGCGCCTGCCACGAGCACGACAAACAGGATGACAAGGATGACCGGATTGATCGACGTAATGAAGCTCACATATTCCATAATGCGTTCCTCCAATTTCCTCCGAGAAACATTTTACAATAAAATCCGATAGTTATCTACCTTAGGGCGATATTTTTGCGTTGCGGTGAGGCTTGAGCCTTATTGGCTGTAATCATTTTCTTTTCATCGATTCCGCATTGCGGAAACCATCTTCCCAACATTTGCCATTCTGTTGCATTGTCTCTATTGCCGTCGCGTAAGGCCTGAAAATACGCGCCCCGCCCGCCACATGGCTTCCTGATCAACTGCTTCACTCTGGGATACGGAAATGCTCAAGAATCTTTACGGATGGACGATGGCGCTTGCTGCACGCAAAACCGCCGTCTGGTGGCTGGCGATAGTGGCATTCGTGGAAAGTTCGATCTTCGTCGTACCCGCTGACGTGCTGTTCCTGCCGATGGTGCTGGCAAAACCGAAACGCGCCATGTTTTATGCTCTGGTCGCGACGGTCGCCTCGGTTCTCGGCGGTATCGCCGGCTGGTTTCTCGGGCACTACGCCTTTGAAAGCCTGGCGCGGCCAATCCTGGAATTCTATGGCAAGCTCGAAAGCTTCGAGCACCTCAAAAGCTCGGTCAATTACGAGACCATCGTTCTCCTGCTGGTGACATCGGGTCTCGCGCACCTGCCGCCGATCAAGGTCGTGACCATTCTGTCGGGAGCAGCCAACATCAGTCTCGGGCTATTTATCCTGTCTGCCGTCGTAACGCGCGGCGCACGTTTCTTCATTCTGGCCGGCCTGCTGCAGCGATACGGCGAGTCTATCCGCCACTTCATCGAAAAGCGCCTCGGTCTCATCACGGCGGCCGCTGCCGGCGCCTTGATTGCCGTCTATGCGGTCTATGTCTTCGTTCGGTGACATGGTCGGGATTTGAGACGCCTACCATGTTCCGCAGGCGCGTTGAACGTGCCGGCGGCTGCCCGTGAGTGGGCGCGAAACGCTCCGCGTTCTCGCGTGACCCGCTTCAGGATCTTCGGCGCACAACTTTCAGTTTGATGTCAGAAATGGCGGATATCCGGTGCCTCGACCAACGCATCGGCCAGAAAATCAATCCCGGTTTTCAGGCCATTTGGCGCGTCGATTGAGAAAAATGGAGCGCTGCCGTCTGCCTTTGTAGCGACGCGGTGCTCTGACGAGGAACCGCTATCATGCGACGAATTTTAAAGGGCTCCGCCTGGGCCGTGGCGACAATCGCACTCTCTGTCAGCCTGTACCTCTTCGGTATCCAGTATTTGGGCAACTTCCACGAGGTCGTACCGGGACAGCTTTACCGCTCCAACCAGCCGCAAACAGCGCAACTGGACCGTTACGTCAAACAATACGGCATCAAGACCATCATCAACCTGCGCGGCGCCAATCCCTCACAAGGCTGGTATCGGGATGAAACATCCGAATCGGACAGGCTGGGTGTTGCCCATATCGATTTCGGCATGTCGGCCAATGAGCAACTCAGCATGGAAAGGGTCGACCAACTGGTCGCAATCATGCGCGATGCGCCCAAACCCATTCTCATCCACTGCAAGGCTGGCGCAGACCGAAGCGGCCTTGCCTCAGCCCTCTATCTCGCCCGCGTCCTGGGCGCCGGCGAAGAGGCCGCCGAAAGCCAACTCTCTCTCCGCTTCGGCCACCTCAGCCTGCCTTATCTCTCCAAGGCCTACGCCATGGACGAGACCTGGGAAACCGTGGAGCAGACGCTGATCCCGCAAGACTGGCTGTTCGCCTGGCAGGAGCCTTGATACGCCAAGAGGGAGGGTGTTGATGGCTCGGGGGAGGGCATGAAGATTTTTCGTTTTTCGGGAAAAAGGTCATTTTCCGCTTGCTCTCCAAACGCCATCTATATAAAGCCCTTTTCAGGTTCGGAGCGTAGCGCAGCCCGGTAGCGCACTTGACTGGGGGTCAAGGGGTCGCAGGTTCAAGTCCTGTCGCTCCGACCATTCAAAACCAAGCCAGATGCCCCCAAGGCTGGCTTGAAAATTCTCAGCTATCCAATAGATGCATACTTTTCCGCTCTTACGTGCTTTTTCGTATCAGGATTGGCGAAGAGAGTGCTGACCGGTCTGTCAGATTGAGTAAGAAGCTGGCTTCGAGGTGGCGACCCCTGCAGGACTCGAACCTTGCGCTTTTGAGGTGCGGAGAGGTGAAGAACCTTCCAATGCGTGACGTCTTGGCTGCACACGCTGTTTTTGTTTGCAGCTATCAAACAGAAAACACACACTTGGCACTACAGGTTGTAGCCGGTTGCTTGACTCCCAGCTTGATGTGCTAAATCAATACGCTTGTTTTAGGGGACGGGCACTTTATTTTAGCTCAATTCACCATATTGAAATCGATATTGCTTCTTTATTCATAGCCATTTTTATCAAGAGCGCCGCTTCGGGAAACTGGAGCGGCTTTTGATTGTGCGCGGCTGTGAGGCGGGAGTTGGCTCTATGCCATCGTCGTATTCACGGAATATTTCCAACGAGCCGTTCACAGAATGGGTGCTGGTTTACAGTCTGCCGTTGCCGCTGCTTGGGAGGTAACGGGAGAATGTCCTTTCTGGCCATTCCCCCAAAATTGCAGTAGCCTCTGTTAATGCTGACACCTGCACAATGCCGCGCCGCGAGAGCTTTCCTGGATTGGTCGCAAAAGACACTTGCCGACGAATCGAAGATTGAAGCCGTTACCGTTCAGGCCTTTGAAGCCGGTCAGCCGGTGCCGGGCGATGCGGTTGCTGCTTTGCTCCAGGCGCTGCAGTCCGGTGGTATCTCATTTATCGATGACAATGCGACAAGTGGGGCGGGTGGTCCCGGTGTGCGTCTTCTTAAATCGCCGAATCCGGAGATTGTAAGTCCCGAGACAGTGCAGTATCCGGAGCACATGGCGCCGGATGCGCCCACAGGTGCAGGAGGCTGACATGGCGAAGAAAGAGAAGATCGAACATTCCGAGTTTTCGGGCGAGTTCGAAGACGACGGCATCACGGTACTCGTCGATATTTACCGACCTGCCGGCACACAGCAGGACTGGACGCTGGAGGTCATCAGCGAAGAGGACGACGTGACGACCTGGGAAGAGAATTTCGCCACCGACAAGGACGCCTGGGAAGAGTTTCTGGCAACCTGCGAAAAGGATGGCATCAGAAGCTTCCTCGACGGCGAAGAGCCATCCGTGCACTAAGGTTTTCCTCAGAGCATAAAAATCAAAAAGGGTCGGTGCAGCGATGCATCGGCCCTGATTTTTACCGCGCATTTACTGTCAAACGCCCGACACATCTTCTCTTCAGCATAGACGGGAACCTGCTGCGGTCCAAAACGTTCAGTTGCAGGCAATCTAAACTCAGGGAGATAGCTCATGTCCGAATTGGTAGTCGTCGGTTTTGACGGGAAAGAAGAAGCTGACCGCGTTCTTCTCAAGCTTGCGGGTCTGAAAAAGGAATATCTGGTCGATCTCGAAGACGCAGTCGTTGTCGTTCGTGATGAGTCCGGCAAGGTGCATCTCAAGCAGAGCGTCAATCTGACGGCACTTGGTGCGAGTTCCGGCTTGCTGTCTGGCGGCCTTTGGGGCGGCCTTGTTGGCCTGTTGTTCCTCAATCCGCTGGCAGGTTTCGCCATTGGTGGCGTTCTCGGTGCGGGCACGGGCGCGCTTGCCGGTTCGCTGGGTGATTACGGCATTGACGACGACTTCATCAAATCGCTGGGCGAAACAATTCCAAACGGATCGTCTGCGCTGTTCGTGCTGATCCGCAAGGTACAGCCGGAGAAGGTGATGGCTGAGTTTGAAGGACTGCGCGGTCGCGTCCTGAAAACCTCGCTTTCGCCAGAGCAGGAAGCGCAACTGCAAAAGGCGCTGTCTGGCAGCTCCGTGGAAACGCCGGCTCCTGCTGTCTAAGCAAGGTTTTGGCGATACGCCGCAGCACTCTGCGGCGTGTCGCAAAATCTCGTTGCATCAAACCGTAACGGTATTTGCGTCTGCCTTGGGCCAGGTCAGATAATAATAGTGGTCGCCCACGCTGCCGAAAAACGCATTGCTGCCGGAAATCGCATCCGTATAGGCGCCGGTCGATGAGCGGACATAGCTGCCGCCTTCACGCTCGAGCCGCTGTTTCAGAAACTCGCTCCAGCCCATGCTTTCGATCTGCGTTCTGGCTTGCGTCGTCACGTCGTTTTCATCCGATGGGTCCCAGGCGGTCATCTGAACGCCATTCAGCGGGTCCGAAACGGTGAGGGTTCCTTTTTCCAGCGCTGCCAGCATTTCCTTCGCCTGTTCGGCGGTTGCTGTTTCTTCCGCCAGCGCCTGAAGTTTCTTCTTCAGGCTGGTCATGAAATCGGCCGAGGTGATGTCAGTGGAAACCGGCGTCGAATCGTCTGCTTCGGTGGTTTCTCCCGATTGCTCCGAAAGGCGCGTCAGCAGATTGTTCAGTGTTGTGGTGGTCGAGGCCGAGGTATCGATACCGTAGGACGAAAGAAGCTGTGTGCGCTGGTTGGATGCGCTTTCTGTTGCGTCTTCCTGTTCCTTGATGGCCTTGAGTGCCAGTTTTGTTGCCGTCAGTCGTGTGGAAAGGTCGATGGAAGATACCATGTCGATCTTGCGTCCTGAACAGGCCAACGCGTTTCATGCGCATCGACCTCATGTTGGTGGCGCGGGCCACCCCTTGGCTTCTCACATCAGAAGTCCGGTCACGACGTTTTTAAACGCCTTCGACCGGTCTATTGGGGCAAGGTTGCCTCACGCTTGCGTATATTATTTCTGCTCGACGGAGACACCATTCGGGCCGATGTTCATCTCAATGCCCTGCGGTTTGCTTTCTTCATGCCAGACATAGGCGCCAAGGCCGGCGATCACCACAACCAGCGCGCCGATGATGAGGTAAAGATTATTGGTCTGAGTCATGCAAATTATCCCCGTATGATCGTGATATCGCGGGATAAACGCCGATGATCAGGGAAAGTTCCGTTACGGCAGGCGAGGGGACGCGGCCAGTGTTCGGCGTCGTTTCAGGGTCTCGCGTTTCTCCAGCGCCATGCATCCCCAGATCACGCCAAGCAGCAGGAAGAAATGCCGCCAGTGGTCGGTATCGATGACATTGCCAATCAGCACGTGGCCAACGAAAGTCACCCAGGCGATAATCAGGAACGGTTGCCACGGGCGCTCACGCAGCAGGTTGTTGAAGCCCGCCGCAATCGTCCAGCAGACCATCGCCAGATAGATGACGAAACCGAACCAGCCATGCGTGGTCAGGCTTTTCAGCCAGATATTGTGTTCGGCCGCGGGAAAGATGTCGTCGAACACCATCGGGCCGATCCCGAGCGGGTGTTCCATCGCCATCAGGAAACCAAGATAGTGGCGGGCAAAGCGGCCGAGGTGTCCACCGTCATAGGACTGGACGGCAGATGCACGGTTGGAAAACAGATCCGCGACCTGCTTGAATTGCAGGGCGATGATGACGGCCGCCACCATGAAAGCGACTGCGAGAAGAAACAGCACAAGAATTTTCAGCCGAAACGCCGAGGTGCGCTCCTTGAGCAGCATCACGAACACCAGCAGGACCGCTGAAAACAGAAAGAGGCCCCAGGCTGCGCGCGAGAAGGACAGGAAGATGCCGAGCGCCAGAACCAGCAGCCCGGCAATACGCCAGGGCGCATGCATCGTCTTGCCGGTAAGCAGGCCGTAGATCAGGTAGAGCGACGGCGCCACCAGGAAGGGACCGAAGACGTTCGGGTCCTGAAATGCACCCTTGGCGCGGTCGTAAAGTGTGAAGACCTCAAAGCCGGGCAGGGCGTGGAAATAACCGAGAATGCCGAGCATTGAAGTAATCAGCGCGGCCGCAAGCCAGGCGCGGAAGATCAGCAGAAGTCGCTGATATTTATCTTCGATGATCGCGGCGTAGAAAACAGATGTCAGCGCCAGAAAGGTCGATACCGCAAGATAAAGCGGCCCCTCATCCAGATTGGCCATGGTGGTCAGCGACAGATATCCACCCACATTGAAGGCCAGCAGCAGACACAACAGAATGACGACGGTGCGCGACAGGCGCAGGCCGAGCAGAAACCACAGCGCGACCTGTCCTACCATCATCAGTTCGTAAGGCGCAGGTTCCGAGATGACGAAGCCGGACAGAAACACCCCGAACGCGATGAAGAACGAGCCGATCAGCCGCATGGTGGCCAGCGGCGCGTCAAAATCCGGAGCGTGCTGGTAGGCGGCTTTGGTCAATAGGCGTTTTCCGACTTGAGCAGGCGTATAGGCGTCAGGAACAGGATCTTCAGATCGAGGAACAGCGACCAGTTCTCGATGTAATAGAGATCGTATTCGGTGCGGAACTTGATCTTGTCGCCGTGGTCGATTTCACCGCGCCAGCCATTGATCTGCGCCCAGCCCGTAACCCCCGGCTTGACCTTGTGGCGGGCAAAATAATGCTCCACCACCTCGGTATATTTCAGGTCGCCCGTCTGGGCGTGAACGGCGTGCGGCCGCGGCCCAACGAGGGAAAGATCGCCGCGTAGAACGTTGAACATCTGCGGCAACTCATCGATCGAGGACTTGCGCAGGAAACGTCCGACCGGCGTGACGCGCGGATCGTTTTTCGTCACCGCCTTCTTGGCGGTTGGATCGCTGAGCTCCGTATACATGGAGCGGAACTTCCAGACATTGATAGTCTCGTTGTTGAAGCCGTGACGCTTCTGCATGAAAAGCACAGGACCTTTCGAGGTCGCTTTCACGGCAATCGCCGCACCCAGCATGATCGGCCACAGAAGGACGATGGCAATGATGCTGAACACGATGTCGAAGATGCGTTTTGCCACCGAATCCCAGTCGCGGATCGGCTTGTCGACAACGTCCAGCATCGGCACTTCGCCGACATGTGAATAGGAGCGCGGGCGGAAACGCAGCTTGTTGGCGTGTGCGGCAATGCGGATATCCACCGGCAGCACCCACAATTTGCGCAGCAATTGCAAAATGCGCGCTTCAGCACTCAGCGGCAGGGCAATGATCAGCATGTCGAGCTTCGTCAGCCGGGCAAACTCCACCAGTTCGGCAAAGGTGCCAAGCTTGGGATAGCCGGCGACGACATCGGGCGAACGACCGCTGCTTTTTCTGTCGTCGAAAATGCCGCAGATGCGGATATCGTTGTCGGTCTGCTGTTCGAGAGAGCGAATGAGATCCTTGGCCATGTCGCCACCGCCAACAATCACGGCACGGCGTTCCATCACGCCGTTTCGCCACCAGTGGCCGATGGCAAAACCAAGAAGCGTGCGGCCGGCAAACAGTGCGATGGCGCAAAGCGCATACCAGGTGATGAACACGTCCCGAGAGCGCGGCGTATCGGGAAAGAACACCAGCGCAAAACCGGCAATCAGCGCGAATGACAGGATGACGGCGCCCTGAACCCGGAAGAAGACCTTGAAAGGAGCACGCAACGCCGGAAGCTGGTAGCAGTCGCCAGCCTGCATGAACATCACGCAGGCAAGCGCGCCGAGCAACCCGCCGACAAACCAGTGGGCAAAACCGCCGGCACCATCATAGGCGGCAAAGCCGTTGACGGCGGCTGCGATCACGGCAAGAAGCGCGAATTCAAAAATCCGCAATTGGCCGATGACCATGTTGGGGGAGTGATTTCCGGCGCGAAGCTGGCTGGCAACCTGCCGCGCAAGCGGATTGGGTTCGACGCTTTCGGAAATGGAAGCGTCTCTATTGTCGCGTTCGGACATCTTCTTGCGGAACGAGATTACATCGAATTCGTGCCGCTCTTCATTATCCTTGCTCATCGCTACAGCCCACACCCTTTACGAGCGAAAATCTAGTCCAAACATACTAAGAAACGTTTATGGCAGTGATTATTAACGCTGCGTGCAGTCAGGGCGTGTAACTTTGGGGCTGGCGGCGTCTCAGGTCAAAGAGCGATAGAGCGTCAGCATATCTGCGGCCATCACCGGTGTGGAAAACTGCGCCTTGAAGTCTTCGGGCTTGGGCATGACCCGATCTGCCCAGACGGGATCGCTGGCGTCTTGAACCATGATTTTGGCCAGAGCGCCGGAATCGCCAGCCGGCACCAGCGCCTCGCTTTTTGCGCCCAGCACTTCGGGAATGCCGCCAACGCGCGAGGCAATGACCGTCTTGCCGGCCGCGAGCGCCTCCAGAACGATGTAGGGCATGGCTTCCGCGCGGGAGGGAACCACCACTGTCGACGCCATTTCAAAGGCTTTCCGGGCAGGCATGGCCGCATGCATGGAGATGCGGCGCGAGAGACCGGAACGGGCAATCATTCCGGCATATTTGTCTCTGTCTGGGCCATCGCCGACAATCACGCCGGACAGCGTCTTGCCGGTCATGCGCTCCGCCTTGGCAAAGGCATCGATAAAAACGTCAGGCCCCTTCAGGTCGCGCAACATGCCGATATAGAGAAATTGTGCTGCACCCTCCTGTGTCGGCACGGTCTCGAATTCGTTTTCCTGAACGCCATTGTAGATCATCGCCGTGCGGGTGCGCGGCTTTCCGACCTTCGTTTCGTAAGTCTCCTGTTCGAACCGGCAGACGAAGCAGAGCGCGTCGGTAAAACGCTCCTGAAATCGTTCGATCCGAAGGAAGAGCTGACCCTTGAGGCTGCGCCTGTCATAGTGCAGGCTGCCGCCGTGAGGCGAATAGAGGCGGGCGACGCGATACCTGTTTACCCGCAGCAGTGAGCCGATCAGTCGTGCCAGCACGCCGCCCTTGGCGCTGTGTCCGTGCAAGATGTCCGGCCGCAAACTCTTGATGTGTTTATAGGAACGCCACAGCGCAAAGAGATCTCCAGGGCTGATAGAGCGCCGGATTGGCAGCCGTGTCAGCCCGAGTTCCAGCATCGGGGCAATCTGGGCAAAAAGCTTCTCTTCATAGGCGCCGCCGGTCGAGCTGTCGCAGACGATGCCGACCTTGTGGCCTTGCTTGACGTGTTCTTCGATGAGGTCGCGCACATGGCGGAAGACACCGCCCACAGGGGAGCGGAAGCAGTGAATGATGCGTAGCGGAGGCCCGTCATTCGACATCGATGCTGTCTCGCCCGTCAGAAAAAGCGTTCGCGAACATAAACCGTATCGCCCGCCAGGATCGGTGCCGTAATGCCGATGCGGCCGGTGATGACATCGGCGTTGATTTTGCGGGTGATATCGACATCGGCCTGGTTGGCGCGCGAGGTAAAGCCGCCGGCAATGGCGATGGCATTTTGCGCGGTCATCCCGGGCACGTAGGAATATTGACCCGGCCGGCCAACTTCGCCCATGATGAAGACAGGGCGGTAACGATCAATCTCGATGGTGACATCAGGATCGCGCAGATAGCCCTGGCGGAGTTTGGCAGCGATTGCGGCTTCGAGTTGCGGCAACGTTTTGCCGCGGGCGGAAACCTGGCCGACGAGCGGGAAGGCAACATAACCGGCCTGATCCACGGTATAGGTGTTGGTCAGCCCGGCCTGTTCGAAGACATTGATGCGCAGCCGATCACCGCTATCGACGTGATAGGGTTGCATGGCAACCTCATGGAATGCTTTCGGCGCGGGTTGATATGCCGCGCATCCCGAAAGGGCCGACAGGGCGGCTACAATGAGTGCTGTGACATGTCGTGATCCGGCGAGCGGCATTTCGTCAGGCTCCGAGTCGTTCAATGACCATTGTTATCGGTCTGTTAGGGTTAATGGCCGGTAAACGGCAGCGCGGATGGCCGATGAAATCGGCTTTATTTTGCGCGATTTGCGTCGGTTGTTTGCCGGATTAACTGTTGTGTTACCGGCAACACTTAAGCTTTGCGCGAAATTGGTGATCTATATTTGAACAAACGGGGTTGCCCCGGCTATGGAGCCCGTATGAACGGCGAGCGCATGGACGACAGGGATGTGGATATCGATCTCGCCCGGCTGATGTCGGCGATATGGGAGCGCAAGGGGCGTATTGCCCTGATTACGCTTCTCGCGGGCGGGGCTGCCTTTGTCGCATCCAGCATGATGGCGCCAGCCTACAAGGGCGAAGCGCGCGTGCTGATCGAATCCCGCGCAGCATCCTTTGGTGCATCGCCGCAGTCGAACACGCCTGCCGAACCTGCGCTGGATGAGCTGACCGTTTCGAGCCAGGTGCAGATCCTGCAATCGGTCGACCTGATCAAACAGGTGGCGCGGGACATGAAGCTGCACGAACTCAACGAGTTCGACCCGGATGCAAATCCCTCCTTCCTTTCGCAATTGCTTGTCTCTGTTGGTCTGAAGCGCGATCCGCTGCAGGTTGCGCCGGAGGAACGGGTCCTCAAGGCTTTCAGGGAAAAGCTGCAGGTCTATCAGCTTGAAAGTTCGCGCGTCATCGCTGTTGAGTTCTCCTCGCAGGACCCCAAGCTCGCCGCCACGATCCCGAACGAGATGATGAAGGTCTACATCGCGCTGCAAAGCGGCGCGAAGCTGGACACCAGCACCGAGGCTGCCCGCTGGCTTGAACCGGAGATCGCCAGTCTTCGCGAAAAGGTGCGTGATGCCGATCGCAAGGTTGCCGACTATCGCTCTTCCTCCGATCTTCTGTCGGCCGGGCAGGGCGAAACGCTTGCCACACGGCAATTGAGCGATGCCTCGACCGAACTTGCCCGCGTCAGAACGGAACGGGCCAATGCGGAAGCGCGCGCTGAAAGCGTACGCAATGCCCTCTCAAGTGGCCGCCCGCTCGACACTTTCCCGGATGTGGTCAGTTCGCAGATGATCCAGCGCCTCAAGGAAAGCGAGGCGACGATCCGCAGCCAGATTTCCGATCTTTCGTCTTCTATGCTGGAAGGCCATCCGCGTATCAAGGCGCTGCGCAGCCAGCTTGATGGCATTCAGCGGCAAATTCAGGAAGAGACACGCAAGGTTCTGGCGAGCCTTGAAAACGAGGCGAATGTTTCGCGGTTGCGGGAACGTCAACTCGTGCAGCAGATGAATGTGCTGAAATCCGAAAGTGCGCGCGCTGGCGAGCAGCAGGTCGGATTGAACGATCTGGAGCGCGAAGCCGCCGCCCAGCGTCAGTTGCTGGAAACCTATCTCGCCCGTTACCGCGAAGCGACCTCTCGCGCCGGATCGGCAGAATCGACGCCTGCCGACGCCCGCGTCATTTCCTCGGCCGTCGAACCGCGCGAAGCCTATTTCCCCAAAACAGGGGCGATCACCATCGTCGTGACGCTGGCGACCTTCCTTCTCTCCTGCATCGTGGTGATGCTGCTGGAACTGTTCACCGGTCGCGCCTTGAAGCCGGTTGGTCGTGCGCCTGCGCCAGTCGCTGGCGACAATCCCAACCGTATTGCCGCCGCAGAGGACAGGAACGAACGCGCCGACGAGGCGGAATTGATGGAAACGCCAAAGGCAAAAGAAAAGCCGCCGGTCGTTGCGCCGCAGGCTTATGTCGAACCGTCACCCGCCGCAGCGATGATACCGCCAGTGGTGGCGTCTGCCGCTATCGCGGAAGAAAAGCCGCAGGCCGCCGCCGTCGCTGCAGCCGCGCAGGAAGAGATTGCTGCAGCGGAAGACGATGACGACCAGGGCGAATTTTCAGTTGATGCCGTTGCGGCATTCCTGGCGGCTCGCGTTGCCAAACCTGTGGTCGCGGTCGTGTCTCCAACCGGTGATAGCGGCTCCACAACCACCGTCATGCTGGCCCGTGCTCTTTCCGAACTCGGCCGTTCCGTCGTTCTGGTGGATATGACGGCGTCCGCGTGTCCGACCCGCCTGATGGCTCCAGACACCGGCCTTCCCGGCATCATGGACCTGTTGGCTGGTGCAGCCGCATTTGGCGAGACGATTCACAGCGACAGGTTGTCCGATGCCCATATTGTGCCGCAGGGCAATGCGCAGCCGCGTGAAGCGATGCGCGCCATCGACCGTCTGACGATGATTATCAACGCGCTGTCTGATGCCTACGACACGGTTCTCGTGGAATGCGGTGCGGTCCAGATTCAGAGCCTTGAGAAGATGCTGCGGCGTATGCCTGCCGAAATCGTCGTTTCCGTTCCCGACACGAAAGATGTCGTGCTGGAAAAGACCCTCGGTGATCTGCTCGCGCATGGCTACGAACAGGCTCTGCCGATGTCGGGAATGCGCAAGCGCGATCATCTCAGCGCCGCGTGAGCGCTAATGGCGTTTCAAACATCGATGGGATCTTGATCCTAATCGTCCCTGGAGGCGGCTGATCCGCCTCCATCCCAGGTGCGGGCACGCAGCCGCTGGATCAGCGCATAAAGCGTCGGGTTGGTTTTGATCGCACTCTTGGTTCTGGCAATCGCCACGAACACAGACGCTGCAAGCCGGCCTTTCAGTGTCAGCGGCAGGAAGATGTCGTGCTGCACCGTCATCATCGGGCACCAGCTTCGTTTGTAAAGCTGGTCGCCGACGCCGAAATCGAACAGCACGGCCTTTTCCTGACAGGCCCGCTCGATCATCAGCCAGAACAGCAATTCGCCGGGGCTCAGGTCCTTGGCAACCGTTTCATCGATCGAGCCGAACTGGCAGATCACATGGTCCTGCTTGCGCGAAAGACCGGCAACCGCGGCAATCAAACCTTCATTTTCGCCGTGAAGGCGGATGGCGTGTAACTCGAGCGCGGTGTCAGTCCCGGCCGGTTCCACGGATGCCAGGTCGTAGAAGAAGTCCTTGACGGCCTGGTCGCGGAAAACGTCTGGTATGCCCTGCGATGCAAACCGCGTCGATTTCTGCCGGAAAAAGGTCTGCAGCAACTGGCATTTTTCCTCCGGCGTCTGCGCGATCACGTGGGTGTAGCCACCCAGTTCTTCGGCACGGCGGCTCTGGATGCGAAATTTCTTGCGGCGCCTTTTGGCATTCACCTGCCGGATCGTGTTTTCCATGCTGCCGAGAAGCGGAAGCTGGAAGGCGGGGTTCTGGTTTTCGACAGAGGCAAGATGCGCAAGCGGGCTGGTGCGCTCACGCCAGACCAGCGGCACATTCTGCAACGCCAGAACATCGGCCTTTCCATGCAGAAGCTTTTTGGCTTCGCGGGTAATGGCTGCGGTCGTGGCGCTGTTTGCCTTCTCGGCAAAATCCGCATCGAACACACCGGTATTGATGTTGTTGAAGCGGCCGCCTGGAAAACGCGCCTGGCGAATGCCACCTTCACGGACCAGTTCGAGTGGCAGAAGGAAAACGGTTTTGCCACCCTGGCGACCACGGATGACATGCAACGGGCTATTCTGGGTCTTCGCCCAGATGCGGCACCAGTCTAGTCCCTGATGCAGCGAGTTGAGAGCATCGCGGTCGAGAGCGTCCCATTCTGTGCGGATGGAATCGATATCGTCGACGAGATCGACGATGAGCCGGTCGGCGCGGCGCCGCTCAGGCAACGCAGAACCGTCCACCGAAGTGAACTTCGCTTCGCCATCCTTGGTCGTGACCGGCCCCACCGCCGTCATCCGCTCTCTCCGGTTGATCAGGCGAGACTATAGCTGCCACCGGCAAACAATGTCTTTATAAGCCGAAGGCAACCGCTGGCGGTAACGCGCTTTTGTCCACGCTATTTTGCCTGTTTTGACCCGGCCATCCATCGAATGATAAGCATGGCGGGCAAAATCCACAAAAGCCCGGTCAGAATGAAATAGGCGAGGTGCACCCACCAGGGGGATTGCGACAAGATCGCAGCCGCAACGGAGGTGGCCACGACGGCATAAACCACGACAAGACAGATAATGACGATGGTGCCGATGAAGGATCTGAGGCGAGGGCGCATGAGGATCAACCGAGGTTCAGGTTTCGGGCATTGAGGCCGGGTTTTGTCGTTTCTGAGGAAAATAGCCCGGCGCTCCAATCCCCCTTCGGTTGTATTGCCGAAACCAAATGACGTTCACCCATGCAATGCTCCACCCCAATGTCTTGCCCGACTATAGCGCCGCGACGGGATGCCGCAAACCCTCGGGTCTTGTTTTGCAGGGTCGGTTGGGGCTAATCAGACAGAGGCTGAACAATGGAGATCGGCGAAATGCGTTCGAGTGGCATGACGGTGGCAAACGGTTCTGTGGAGCTGGCGGTGGAAACTGCCCTGCACAAACAGGAGAAGGATCGTCGCCTACTGCGAATCTGGTTGCGCGTGGTGCTTTTCACGCTGTTTTGTCTCGTTCTTGTCGGCGGCGCGACGCGCCTGACGGAATCGGGCCTTTCCATCACCGAATGGAAGCCGATACACGGCGCCATTCCCCCGCTTTCGGTCGCCGAATGGGAAGAGGAATTCCAGCTTTACAAGCGTATTCCGCAATATCAGGAAATCAACAGGGGCATGTCCCTGGATGAGTTCAAGACCATTTTCTGGTGGGAATGGGCGCACCGCTTGCTGGCCCGCACCATTGGCCTGATCTTCGCGCTGCCGCTCGCCTATTTCTGGCTGACCGGCCGCATCGAAAAACGTCTGCGTTTGCCACTGGTCGGACTGCTGGCGCTGGGCGGCTTTCAGGGTTTCATCGGCTGGTGGATGGTGTCGTCTGGCCTCGTCAACCGCACGGATGTGTCGCAATATCGCCTTGCCACCCACCTGACGATCGCCTGTCTGATCTTTGCAGGGTGCATGTGGATACTGCGCGGCCTGTCGGTGCACTCACCGGATGCCGCCAATGAACGCACCGGCCGGCGGTTTGCCATGGTGCTGGCCGTACTCTGTCTTTTCCAGATCTATCTCGGTGCGCTCGTTGCCGGGCTGAATGCCGGGCTCTCCTATAACACCTGGCCACTGATGGACGGTTCGCTGGTTCCGGGCGATCTCTTCCTGCAGCAGCCCTGGTGGATCAATCTGTTCGAGAACCCCAAGACCGTGCAGTTCGTGCATCGTCTGGGCGCCTACACGCTGTTTGCCGCAAGTCTCTGGCATATGGTCGGCATCTGCCGGGAGTTGCCGGGAACGCCGCATGCGCGCCGCAGTGTGCTCTTCTTCGTGCTGATCTGCATCCAGGCTGCGCTCGGCATCACGACGCTGCTGATGCATGTCGATATCCACGTGGCACTCGCCCATCAGGGCATGGCGCTGATCGTGCTTGGCTTCGCGATTGCGCACTGGCGTGGTTTTATCGGTGAATACCCGCCGGCAGTCGCGGTCGAGCTTCGCGACTGATTCAGAGCTGTCCGAGGACGGATTTTATCGAGACCGCGACGGAGAGTTCATCGTCGCGGTCTTTTTCATTGCCGTCTTCCTCATGCCAAGCGGCTGAAAGGCAGCCATAGGCAAAGGCGTAACGCAGGATGGTGCGCATGTCGCGCTTCAGTGTTTCGGCAAAAACAGAGGCCATGGCGGCAATCCTCTCCTCGCTGCGGGTCAGATCGAACCGGTCGAGCGGATTGGAAAACATATTGGCGACATCGAGTGCCGGATCGCCGATCAGGCCGGCAGGATCGATGATGATCCAGCCACGCGGGCTCTTCATGATGTTTTCGTGGTGCAGGTCGCCATGCAACGGCTTGATATCCTGCTGATTGCCAATCAGCGCCTGCGCAATGCCGGCAGCTTCGGTGTACAGACTGTCGCGACCGTCTCGCCTGTCCTGTTCTGCCTTGGCAAACAGGCTGGCAAAATAACGCTGCAGCGGCTGCAGGCTGGCAGGCGGCGGCGTGTCAGACGGGCGGTGGTAATTCAGGAGGACCTCGGCGGCGATGCCGGTTGCTGTCGCATCGCCATCCCGCTCCAGAAGGTCACGCAGTGTTGTCTCGCCGGCGTGTTCCATCAGGAGGATCGTATCGGTGCGGTCGATCAATTCGACGCAGCCAATACCGCCGCGCCATGCGATGAAATCCGCACCGCGCAGGCTGTCTTCAAGCGCCTTGGGTTTGAGAGTTTTGGCAATATCGCGTGAACCGTCGGCGCGGGTCACGTCATAGACCGTGCCCGCAACCGTGTCGGCAATCTGCCTGGCTTGCGCGATCTGCCATTCGGGCGGAAAAGGCAAGCCGCTCCCGCTCATGCAGAGAGCATCAGTTCCATGTTCTGGACAGCCGCACCCGATGCGCCCTTGCCGAGATTGTCGAGGACAGCAACGAGGTTGATGTGCTCACCGGTGCCGAACACGTAAAGCTTCATCGTGTCCTTGTTGACCAGTTCCTCGGCATCGATACGGGCAATCGCCTTGCTCTCTTCAAGCGGCACAACGGTAACGATGTCCTGGCCGGCATAATGGGCAACAAGTGCGGCATGCACGGTTTCGACACTCGCGCCATCCTTCAGGTCGGCAACGAACAGCGGCACCTGTACGATCATGCCCTGCGCGAAGCGGCCGACGGAGGGCGAAAACAGCGGAGAACGGTCCAGAAGGCCGTGCTGTTTCATTTCGGGAACGTGCTTGTGCTTCAGCGTCAGCCCGTAAAGGAAGTTGTTGGCCGTGATGGCGTCATCGCGGTTCAGGTCTTCCATCTGGCCGATCAACTGCTTGCCGCCACCGGTGTAACCGGAAACGGCGTTGACGCTGACCGGGTAGCCGTCAGGCAGAATGCCCGCGGCACGCAGCGGCCGGATAAGGCCGATGGCGCCGGTCGGATAGCAGCCGGGATTGGCGACGAAACGGGCCGAACGCACCTTGTCGGTCTGTTCCCTGTCCATTTCAGCGAAGCCGTAAGCCCAGTCCTGATGTATCCGGAACGCGGTGGACGTGTCGATGATGCGGACATTGTTGTTGCCAGCGACCATGCCGACGGCTTCCCGCGATGCGTCGTCGGGAAGGCACAGGATGGAAACATCGGCGCCATTCAGCATGTCTTCACGCATGGCGGCGTTGCGACGCTCGGCCTCGGGAATCGACAGCAACTCGATATCGCGGCGGCCAGCAAGGCGCGTGCGGATCTGCAGACCCGTGGTGCCGTGTTCGCCATCGATGAAGATCTTCGCTGTCATGTCCTTGTCCTGACTTTTCAGTGGGTTGTATCTGTTTTCGGATTCAATCTCTCATGCGTCGGCGGGTCTTTTTTCAACCTGCTTTCGCCAGTCGCTCAGCGCGCAGGCCAAGCATATACATTGCAACCGTCGCCCCGGCAATGGCGGTGACATCCGCATGGTCGTAAGCCGGTGCGACCTCGACCACATCCGAGCCACGAATATCGAGCTGGCCGAGCCCGCGTAGAACGGACAGGATCTTGGCGCTGGTGGGGCCACCCGCCACAGGCGTTCCCGTGCCGGGGGCAAAAGCCGGATCGAGGCAATCGATATCGAAGGTCAGATAGACGGGCATGCCTGCCGTATGCCGGACGATCAGCGAGGCGATGTCGCTTGCGCGCATCTCCTCCACCTCATAGCCGTGCACAATGTGAATGCCGAAATCGTCAGGCGCATGTGTACGGATGCCGATCTGGATCGAGCGGTCTGCATCGATCAGCCCCTCACGCACGGCGCGCGCCACAAAGGAGCCGTGGTCGATCCGTTTGCCGTCGTCGAACCAGGTGTCCTGATGCGCGTCGAACTGCACCAGCGCCAACGGACCGTGTTTGGCAACGTGGGCTTTCAGAAGCGGCCAGGTAATGAAGTGGTCGCCGCCCAGCGTCAGCAGATAGTCCGTCTTGGAAATGATCTTGCGCGCTTCTTTTTCTATCGTCTCAGGCGTTTTCCAGTGGTTGCCGTAATCGAGCAGGCAGTCGCCGTAATCGATGGTCGGCATATGGGCGAACAGGTCGCGTTCGAACGGATATTGCGGGTCGTTGTCGAAAATCGCCGAAGCGCGGCGAATGGCCTGTGGCCCGAACCGTGCACCGGGACGGTTGGACGTTGCCGCATCGAAAGGAATGCCCCAGACCGCCGTTGAAACGCCCTTCAGGTTCTTGGTGAACTTGCGCCGCATGAAAGACAGCGTGCCCGCATGGGTCGGATCGGTCGCAGCCGACGTCAGCGTGGTGGCGGTAAAGGCGTGATCGATGGTTTTCGATGGCATGTGTTTCCCCGACGGTCCTGTTTACCCGCGAGGTTGCGGTTTTATCGGGCCAAAAACAAGGGCGCATGACAACGAAAAAAGGCGGAGCCGAAGCCCCGCCTTTTCGTAGTTCTGTATTCCGGAAGCGATTAACGCTTGGAGAACTGGAAGGAACGGCGAGCCTTGGCCTTACCGTACTTCTTACGCTCGACAACGCGGCTGTCGCGGGTCAGGAAGCCACCCTTCTTCAGAACAGAGCGCAGGCCCGGTTCGAAGTAGGTGAGGGCCTTGGACAGACCGTGACGAACTGCACCGGCCTGGCCGGACAGACCGCCGCCAGCAACCGTAGCGATGATGTCGAACTGACCCGTGCGAGCGGCAGCAACGATCGGCTGCTGCAGGATCATCTGGAGGACCGGACGAGCGAAGTACGCCGTGAAGTCGCGACCGTTGATGATGATCTTGCCAGAACCAGCCTTGACCCATACGCGGGCTACGGCGTTCTTGCGCTTGCCGGTCGCGTAGGAGCGGCCGAGGGTGTCAACCTTGCGGACGTGCACGGGAGCCGAAGCTTCCGATGCCGGGGCGAGGTCTTTCAGGGAGGAAAGATCGGCCATTATCAGGCGCTCCTTACGTTCTTCTTGTTCAGCGATGCAACGTCGAGAGCGACGGGCTGCTGTGCTTCGTGCGGATGGTTCGAACCAGCGTAAACGCGGAGGTTCTTCATCTGGCGACGACCGAGCGGGCCGCGCGGGATCATGCGCTCAACGGCCTTCTCAACGACGCGCTCCGGGAAGCGGCCTTCGATGATCTGGCGAGCCGTACGCTCCTTGATGCCACCCGGGTGACCGGTGTGCCAGTAGTACTTCTTGTCGGAATACTTGTTGCCGGTGAAGACAGCCTTCTCAGCGTTGATGATGATGACGTTGTCGCCGTCATCGACGTGAGGGGTGTAGGTTGCCTTGTGCTTACCGCGCAGGCGGGTAGCAACGATGGTGGCGAGACGACCAACAACGAGGCCTTCGGCGTCGATGATGATCCACTTCTTCTCCACCTCAGCGGGCTTCTGAACGAAAGTAGACATAGTTTTCACTTTCTTTGAACCTGTCATGCGCGGTAAAAAGCGTATGCAGGCGTTTCTTGTTGCTTGGGTTGGTTGCCTTGTCAGCAACCGCAAAAGACCGCTTTCCGGCAGGAATTCAGTCTGGCGCGCTTATACGGTGCGGCGGAAAAAGCGTCAATATCGGCGATTTTCAGGGTCGTAAAAATAATCAAGCAAAAACAATGGTTTGTCTATGTGGTATTATTTTACCCCATCAAGTGAGGCCATTTAACCCAGCCGCATGACCAGAACGCCACCCGCAATGATCGCTCCGGCCGCATAACGCCAGATGCTCGCCCGCTCTTTCAGGATCACCACGGAAATGACGATGGCGAACAGAATTGAGGTTTCGCGCAGTGCCGCGACCACGGCCACAGGGGCTTTTGTCATCGCGTAAAGTGCCAGCCCGTAAGACAGGATGGAACCGCCACCGCCGATCAGCCCACGCCACCAGTAACGCTTGACGTGCTGGACAACGGGCGTGACGCCGCGTTGATAGAAAGCGAATGTGAAAAGCAGCACCGGCGGCAGAAGCGACATCCACAGCGTATAGGAAATCGCGTTGCCGGAAAGCCGCGCGCCGACGCCGTCGACGAAGGTATAGGAGGCAATGACGAAAGCGTTGAGAAGGGCGACAAGAATGGCCCGTCCGCCACCGCGCCGTGCTTCGAACGCCAGGGTCAGAATACCGGCTGAGATGATCGCTATGCCGAGAAGCGCAACCGGACTCAGTATTTCACTGAGAAACAGGCTGCTCGATGCCGCGACGATCAAAGGTGCCACGCCGCGCATGACGGGATAGACCAAGCCGATGTCGCCAATCGTGTAGGCAGCCGCAACAAGCCTGAAATAAGCAAACTGCAGAAAGGCGGATGCGATCAGGAAGGGCAGGGCAATCGGCTCTGGAAACGGCAGGAAGGGCAGGAAAGGGACGCAGCATGCAGCCGCGCCGGCTGCAATGAGAGAAGCATCGAGCGACTTGTCGGACCCGGCCTTCACCAGCGCGTTCCAGCCCGCATGCAGCAAGGCGCCAAGGAGCACCAGCAAGAAGATCTCGATTGTCACGATAGATTCGCCCGCGTCATTTTTTCTTCATCTACCGTATTTCCTGCAGGCGCGGTACTCTCCTCGATATTGATGGTGTGAGCGGCGACGTCGCAAAAGCGCCAAATCTCTCGGTCAGAAAAGTTATCAGCGCAAATGCCGTGGGGCATGCCCATTATTTAGCCTGTCATTTGCAAATTTGCTGACCTCACTGCACAGCTTGTGGTTTTGCTCCTGGTGTGTCTTCCGACATGTTTCGATCGCGATGTTACGTGAGGATGTTACGGATCAAATCGATTTGCATGGGTTCGTTTCGTCACGGTGAGAACGGCTTTCTTGGCAATGTCACAAATGAAAATGAATTTCAAAAATCGCTAATTTAACGAACTGAAACGTTTCAGGTCGATGTTTTTTTGCTGCGCCGCCGCATATCTTGAAAATTAGACATAGCTAATGTTTCTGTGAACGGAATGAAAACAAACAGGAGACGAATGGCGGATGTTATGCACGTTTATGGTGTCGTCTAGGATTATTTTCGAGGTTGCTTGATTGCTGCACAATCTCCGCGTGAAAACTCTGCAACCCGGATTGCAATGCGCCGTGAAATCATTTTGCAAAAGTTGCAGCACTTGTCCGATAAGTCGCAAATTCGCAAATCGGGCCTTCATCGCGGTAGAAGGGCAACCTAGATGACAGAAGATCGTTACCTTTGCAGTGTCTGTGTTAAATCGTACGAGCCAGAAAAAAGGCTATGCTAAAAGCGAGGGGCTCGAAGGGCGATTGTTGGAGCGGCGCATTTTTACGCAGCATCCGACGGATGGGCATGAAAAGAAGAGCGTAAGAAAGGGACAAGTCGGCATGCAACATGACCACTACAATCCGGACTACCTCCGAACGATCCTGACGAAAGTCGAAACGATTGCTCTGCTTGGCGCGTCTCCCAACCCTGCGCGGCCGAGCCATGGCGTCATGCGGTTTCTTCTGGCCAAGGGCTACCATGTCATTCCCGTCAATCCCGGGCAGGCAGGCAAGGAAATCCTGGGGCAGAAGGTCTATGCCCGTCTTTCCGATATTCCCGAGCCGGTCGACATGATCGATGTTTTTCGCGCGCCGGAATATCTCTCGGATGTCGTCGAGGAGGCGATTCTCCTGCCTGAACGCCCAGCCGTGCTCTGGGGGCAGCTTTCCGTGCGCGACGACGATGCAGCCGCCAAGGCGGAATCCTACGGCATAGATGTTGTGATGGACCGTTGCCCGGCAATTGAGTATCCGCGTCTCAATATTAAGCGATAGTTGGAACGCAACAGGCTTACCATTTGCCGCCAAGGCGTTATGATCCCTCCAAAATTTCAATTGGAGGAAACATTATGTCGAGCAGCAATCCCGGTTTCGCCACGCTTGCCGTACACGCGGGTGCACAGCCCGATCCGACAACGGGTGCCCGGGCTACGCCGATCTATCAGACGACGGCCTATGCCTTCCGGGATTCCGATCATGCTGCTGCTCTGTTCGGGCTGAAGGAATTCGGCAATATCTATACGCGCATCATGAACCCCACCCAGGCCGTGCTCGAAGAACGCGTTGCGGCACTGGAAGGCGGCACGGCAGCCCTTGCCGTCGCATCCGGCCATGCGGCTCAGATGCTGGTGTTCCACACGCTTCTTCAGCCCGGTGACAATTTCGTTGCCGCCCGCCAGCTTTACGGCGGCTCCGTCAACCAGTTCGGTCATGCTTTCAAGAATTTCGGCTGGCAGGTTCGCTGGGCCGATGCGGCCGAACCGGCAAGCTTCGAAAATCAGATCGATGATCGCACCCGGGCAATCTTCATCGAAAGCCTTGCCAATCCGGGCGGCACCTTCGTCGATATCGCCGCCATTGCCGATATCGCACACCGCCGTGGACTGCCGCTGATCGTCGATAATACCATGGCAAGCCCTTATCTCGTTCGCCCGCTCGAACATGGCGCGGACATCGTTGTGCATTCGCTGACCAAGTTTCTCGGCGGTCACGGCAATTCCATGGGAGGCGTCATCGTCGATGGCGGCACCTTCGACTGGTCGGCCACGGATCGCTACCCGGCGTTGTCTCAGCCACGTCCGGAATATTCAGGCGTCGTGCTGCACCAGACGTTCGGTAACTTTGCCTTTGCCATTGCCTGCCGGGTGCTCGGCCTTCGCGATCTCGGCCCATCGATTGCGCCGTTCAATGCGTTTCTTATTCTGACCGGCATCGAAACCCTGCCGCTACGCGTCCAGCGCCATTCCGACAACGCGCTTGCCGTAGCCAAATGGTTGAAGTCGCATGCCAAGATCAGCTGGGTGCACTATGCCGGGCTGGAAGACAGCGACAATCACGCGATCCAGCAGCACTATTCGCCGAAGGGCGCAGGCTCTGTCTTCACCTTCGGCATCAAGGGTGGATATGAAGCCGGAAAGAAGCTGGTCGAGGGGCTGCAGCTCTTCTCGCATCTCGCCAATATCGGCGATACGCGCTCGCTGGTCATCCACCCGGCCTCCACCACCCATGCGCAATTGACGCCGGAACAGCAGAAGGCCGCAGGTGCCGGCCCGGATGTCGTCCGCCTGTCGATCGGCATCGAAGATGTCAACGACATCATCGCCGATCTCGAGCAGTCGCTCGCCAAGATCTGATCCCGCCGGAGCATGCCCATGACGAATTTTCTGACCTTCGCGACCGATGGCGATCTTGCTGGCGTTCAACCGGAAGAGGGTGCGCCTGCGCCCGACCGGCTGGTTTCCGGTGATCCCAAATTCACGACGTGGAATCTGGAGGAGGCTTCAGGTGGTCTTTATGCCGGTATCTGGCAGTCGACGCCGGGCAAATGGCGGGTGGTCTACGATGAGTGGGAATATTTCAGCATCCTTGAAGGTCACTCCGTGCTGACGGAGGAGGGCGGCGAGCCCATCCACCTTCAAAAAGGCGACAGGCTCATTGTGCGGCCTGGTTTCAAGGGAACCTGGGAAGTCATCGAAACGACCCGCAAGGATTACGTCATCCGCCTGTAACGGCGGATGATACCGTGCCGTTAACGCAGCAGCATGGCCAGGACTGGCGCAACAAGAACGTTGACCAGTCCGACAATCACCATCACCAGTCCTGCGATCGAGCCTTCTTCCTGACCGATCTGGTGTGCTCTTGCGACACCGGCGCCATGCGCGCCCATGCCGAAAAGGGCGCCGCGTGCCAGCGACGACTTGAGTGGCAGATAGCGCAGCAGCGTTTCGCCAAGTGCGGCACCCAGCACGCCCGTCAGCACCACGAACACGGCAGTCAGATCGGGCACGCCGCCAATGTCCTGTGAAATGGTCATGGCGAAGGGCGTGCTGATCGATCTTGGCAAGAGGCTGAGACGCAAGGCTCCGTCGATGCTGAGAAGGCTCGCCAGCGCCCATGCGGTCACCATCGCCGTCGTGCTGCCAACCGTTACGCCGAAGGCCAGCACCGGCCAGTACCGGCGGATCATCGCCCGCTGCTCATAGATCGGAATGGCGAAGGCGACCGTCACCGGGCCAAGCAGCAGCATCAACCAGTGTGTTGCGTGGATGTACTCGGCATAACCCGTGTTCATGGCAAGCGCGATCAAGATCAGAAACAGCGGCGCCAGAAGCAGCGGAGAGAGATAGGGTTTCGGCCAACGGCCATAAATCCGCTTCGAGACGTAATAGAGAACGATTGTTGCTGCCGACCAGAATGCCGTCTGGAAGATGAGACTGTCAGACGGGAACATGGCGTTGCTCCAGCCGCATCATCATGCGGTAGCCGAAATCGACGGCGAGCGCGGTCGAGCACATCACGGCTGCCGTGCCGCCGAGAATGACGGCGAGGATTTTCAGGCCGACAATGCCGAGAAATTCCTGGTGGTCGAGAACCGCGAGAACAGCAGGTACGAAAAACAGCAGCATGTCCGCCAGCAGCCATTGCGCGCCGCCACGCATGCTTGTCGGCTTGATCTTGCCCGAGGCGAGCAGAATGAGCACGAGTGCCAATCCGGCGACCGCACCGGGAAACGGCAGATGCGCAATACGAACGATGGCTTCGCCAAGCAGCCAGAAGGCGCTGATGATGATGATCTGGAAAAGCCTGCTGGAGACAATACGGTTGTGCAGAGTGTGTGTTGCCTTGTTTATCGTCATCTGACTGACCCTTGCTGCGACAACCTCCCTTGACCCGCACTATAGTTTGCGCCCCTATATTCTCAAAATGAATTGATTGAATACTATCAAGTCAGGATTGGAATAGTATGGAGCTGCGAACTCTGAATGCCTTTGTTGAAGTCGTCCGTCAGGGCGGCTTTTCCCAGGCCGCAAAAACCGTCTTCATGACGCAGTCGACCGTCAGCAAGGCGGTCAAGCAGTTGGAGGATGAGTTGGGTCTGGTGCTTCTGGACCGGCTGGGACATCGTTCCACGCTGACGGAAGCGGGAAAGATCGTCTACGAACGGGCGATCAGGATATTGGCGGAGCGCGCCGACCTGATTGCCGAGCTTTCCGATCTGCGCGGCCTCCAGCGCGGAACCTTGCGCCTCGGTCTTCCGCCCATCGGTTCGGACATGCTGTTTGCGCCCTTGTTTGCCATTTACCGAAGCCGCTACCCCGGCATCGACATCCAGCTTGTGGAACATGGCAGCAAACGTCTGGAAGAGCTGGTCAAGGCGGGGGAGGTCGATCTCGGCGCATCGCTGTTGCCGGTGCCGGACGATTTTGAATGGCAGGATGTGCGTCAGGAGCCGCTCGAGGTGCTGATACGCAGCAATCATCCGCTGGCGGAGCGAAGCGTGGTAGACCTGCATGAATTGCAGGACATCCCCTTCATTCTCTTCGATGCCGGTTTTGCGCTTAATCCGATCATTCTCGATGCGTGCCGGCAGGCCGGATTTTCACCCAGCATCGCCGCCAGAAGCAGCCAGATCAATTTCATCGTCGAGCTGGTCGGCGCAGGTCTGGGGGTCGGTTTCCTGCCGCGGATGATAGCGGAAAAACGTGTTCGCCCCGGTGTTGTGCATATCCCGGTTTCGACACCGGGAATGCAATGGCATATGGCGTGGATATCGCGAAAGGGCGCTTATCTCTCACATGCGGCGCGCGCCTGGCTTGATCTCGCCAGAAGCGAGACCGTCGCCTGACGAACCGCGCTCGAACTCACCAGGTCAGGTCAAGCCGCTCCAGCCCGTGGAAGGGGTAGACGTTCTTGACGCTCGGGGACGTCGCAATCTTGAGGTTCGGCAACCGTTTGAAAAGCAGCGGCAGAACGAGATTGAGCTCCAGCCTTGCAAGCGGCGCGCCGATGCAGAAATGAATACCCGCACCAAAGGAGACGTTGGCGCCTTCGTTGCGCTCTGGCCTGAAGTCCAGCGGATCGCTGAATTTCAGTGGATCGAGATTGGCCGCAGCAAGAATGAGATTGATCTGGTCACCACGCTTGAACGAGATACCGTCAATCTCGGCGGGTTCCAGCGCCCAGCGCTGGAACAGGTGGACCGGCGCGCAAATGCGCAAGGTCTCTTCAACGACGCGTTCGGTCGTCGTTTCGTCGCGAAACATCGTTTCCGGAGCGATGCCGCTTTCCAGGATCATCCGCACCGAATTGCCGATCTGGTGCACCGTTGCCTCATGGCCTGCATTCAGCAGCACGATTGTCGTGGAAATGAGTTCATCGTCGGTCAGATACTGGCCCTTGTGTTCCGTGTGGATCATGTGGCTCAGAAGGTCGTCCTGCGGCTTTGCCCTGCGCTCCGCGATCACGCCGCGCACATAATCAGCAAATTCCCTGGATGCCTTGTCAGCCGCAAGCTCATCCTCATGGGTGCGCTTGAACATGTACATGCCGACATAGTCATGCGACCACTTCAGCAATTGCGGCCCCATCTCCTCGGGAATGCCGATCATGTTGGCAATCATCGTCACCGGAATGATGTCAGCGAAGGTCGAAAGCAACTCCGTCTTGCCATCCTTCTCAAAGGCATCGATCAGCCGGTTGGCCAGCGCCATGATCTCCGGTGTCATCTTCTCGACATGCCGGGAAACGAATGCGCGGTTGACCAGCGTGCGCAGCCGCGTGTGTTCCGGCGGTTCGATTTCGAGAAGCGAGTGCCGTTCTGCGGCATAGAAGTGTTTCACATGTTCGGACGGTTCCGGCAGGCCAAGTTCTTCGCGGCTTGCAACATGCAGGATCTGTCGTCCGAAACGACGGTCGCGCAACAGGCTGCTGACGTGGTCGTAGCCGGTGAAGAACCATTGCTTCTGCTCTTCCCAGTAAAAGGTGGGACACTGTGCATGAAGCATGGCATAGGCCGCGTTCGGATTGCGGTAGAACGCCGGTTCGCGCGCATCGAAAGACACGCGGCGAGTAGCGGCATCGATTTTATAAAAGGGAGATGATGCTGTCATTTCCAAGATTTAGTCCGGCTTCGCAGATTTGAAAAGAGTGCCTTTTCATCTTGCGGTAGCAGGAGTTTCTTTTTCTCGGGAGACAGCGTTTCAGCGGTTTGCGATCGCCGCAATCTTGTTCAGCGCCGCAACCTGCCGGTCGGCATTGTTGTCCATCGGATCTTCCTGACGATCGACAGCGGGAACGACGATATTCATGGAATCGCGGTTGACGACAGTACGGTTGCGTCCGGATTTCTTGGCGGAATAAAGCGCCCGGTCGGCTTCGGTCAGCAACTTGTTGAGGTCTGCCTCACCGATGACGGAATCGGCGATGCCGGCGCTGACGGTGACCTGAATCTGCTGCCCTTCCGCGAGGATCGGCGATTTGCACAGAGCCATACGAATGTTTTCGGCGAGGATGATCGCCTGTGCCGGATCGTCGGCTGCACAGATCAGCGCAAATTCCTCGCCTCCCATGCGCACGAAAAGACCCCGCTCATTGATGATCTTTGCTGCGAGATGACAGAAGTGCACCAGTACGGCGTCACCGGCCTGATGCCCGTGCCTGTCGTTGATCTTCTTGAAATGGTCGATGTCGAACACCGTCAGTACAACATGACTGGCTGCGGCAGGCACGCGTGACTTGATGCGGTCGAATTCTTCGGCAAGGCCGCGACGGTTCAGGACGCCGGTCAGATGGTCGGTCATCGCCAGGCGGTTGAGGCGTCTTTCGGTCTCTTCCATCATGATCTTCGCGCTGATCATGATGATGGCGGTAAAGCCAAGCGCGCTGGAGAAGGCGAGCGGCACGGTCAAGGGTATGGCGTGTGAGGACGACATGTCTTTCGGCAGCACGAAAAACGCGGTGATTGCGCTGGAGACTGCCTGAAACACCAGAATTGCGGCAAGCGCCTTGCGGTTGCCCTGGTTCGGCGCATCCTTCTTGAGAACGATGGCTGCCAGCATGAAGTAACCGATGGCGGCGCAGCCTTGATAAAGCAGAATGCGCGACACCATGTTTTCGCGCACCGGCTGCAGGAACATGCCGGCGATCCAGATAAGCGCCGGGATCGCGATCCAGCCGGCGAGTTTGCGCTGTTCGAATGTCATCAGACCCGCCAGCCAGAAACCGAAGGCGGCCAGGGTCAACGTGTTGCCGACCTCGATAGACAGGAAACTGGCGATATCGCCACGCATGGCAATCAGGATGGTGCCGGTGCCGGTCGCGATGAAACCTGCTGCGAAGTAGAGATTATGCGGTCGGGACGGGCGGTGCAGCCAGAGCGTACCGAGCAGGACGGCAAGGGTCAGAGTTTCGGCGGCCCATAGAAATAGGCCAGTCTTCGCATCCAGCATTGCAAAAAAATCCTACTCGCGCGATCACGCCCCAAAAGGGCAGGTTCCCGCGCTCGATCAATGTCGCGAACACTGAAAACCTATCAGAATGCCATTTCGTCCACGATGGACCGTACCACTGCAGGCGGCGAAACTCGAAGGTAGTATCACCACCAAATACCTAACGAGTTCTTGCCATTGATAAGTTACATCTGTGTATAACCAAATGATTTTATGTTTACCCGTCGGTTACCAAGAATTGCTTCCTTCGTGGAAAACGGGTCTGGACCACGTTTGCCGGTTTCAGGAGACCGCGGACCTGTTAAGGAGCAGGCCGAAACGCGCTTCTGTCGTTAAGGATATGCGGCTTCGTGTCTTGAAGTACGGGGCAGTGACACTCTATGTAGAGAAATGAAGTTTAGAAGTGATTCCGGAGCGGGTTTCCGCATCGGGTAAGAGTTTGACAAAGGACGGACATGAAAAATCCAGTTGATACCGCCATGGCTCTGGTGCCGATGGTCGTAGAGCAGACCAATCGCGGCGAACGGTCCTATGACATCTACTCACGTCTTCTCAAAGAGCGCATCATCTTCCTCACCGGCCCGGTAGAGGACCACATGGCATCGCTCGTCTGCGCGCAGCTTCTGTTCCTTGAGGCCGAAAACCCCAAGAAGGAAATCGCGCTTTACATCAATTCTCCAGGTGGTGTCGTGACCGCCGGCATGGCGATCTACGATACGATGCAGTTCATCCGTCCTGCCGTATCCACGCTGTGCGTTGGTCAGGCTGCATCCATGGGTTCGCTGCTTCTCGCCGCCGGTGAGAAGGGCATGCGTTTTGCAACGCCGAATGCGCGGATCATGGTTCACCAGCCTTCCGGCGGTTTCCAGGGTCAGGCATCCGATATCGAACGCCACGCTCGTGACATCATCAAGATGAAGCGTCGCCTCAACGAGGTCTATGTCAAGCACACCGGCCGCACGCTGGATGAGGTTGAAAAGACGCTTGATCGCGACCACTTTATGGACTCGGAAGAGGCGAAGGATTGGGGCGTGATCGACAAGATCCTCACCTCGCGTCAGGAAATCGAAGGCGCCTCCGCGAATTGAGGCGCACGGCTTTTTGAAGATTGTTAGCCCCGGTAAAAATAATTTCGGGGCTTTCAAGCGGAAAAGAAAGCGCTAATAGTACATATTAAGGCTGTGTTGAATTTTTATGACGTAGCCTTGGTTTTATGGGGAATTCGTTGCCGCCGGTTGTCAGGTCATGTATCTGATACGGTTAGTACCCCCGGGAAGCGAAGCGGACACGGTAGTGCACCCAAGGACAGCCGTGTCGGCGAGCGGTAAGTTGACCGCGATCCGTTCGACGGACCTGCGGCGTGCTGGAAGGAAAGAGATATGAGCAAAGTCAGCGGCAGCAACGGCGGCGACTCTAAAAATACACTCTATTGTTCATTCTGCGGCAAGAGCCAGCACGAAGTCCGGAAACTCATTGCCGGACCGACAGTATTCATCTGCGATGAGTGCGTCGAATTGTGCATGGACATCATCCGCGAGGAGAACAAGACGTCGATGGTGAAGTCGCGTGAGGGTGTTCCCACCCCGCAGGACATCATCAAGATCCTCGACGAATACGTCATCGGCCAGAAGCAGGCGAAGAAGATCCTCTCTGTTGCCGTTCACAACCATTACAAGCGCCTCGCACACGCCTCCAAGAACGGCGACGTGGAACTGGCGAAGTCGAACATCATGCTCGTTGGCCCGACCGGTTGCGGCAAGACTTATCTTGCGCAGACGCTGGCCCGCATCATCGACGTTCCCTTCACCATGGCAGACGCAACCACGCTGACCGAAGCCGGTTATGTCGGTGAGGATGTTGAAAACATCATCCTCAAGCTGCTTCAGGCAGCCGACTATAACGTCGAGCGCGCCCAGCGCGGTATCGTCTATATCGACGAAGTGGACAAGATTTCCCGCAAGTCGGACAATCCGTCCATCACGCGCGACGTATCGGGCGAAGGTGTGCAGCAGGCACTGCTGAAGATCATGGAAGGCACGGTCGCTTCCGTTCCGCCGCAAGGTGGTCGCAAGCATCCGCAGCAGGAATTCCTGCAGGTGGATACGACCAACATCCTGTTCATCTGCGGCGGCGCTTTTGCCGGTCTCGACAAGATCATCTCTGCCCGTGGCGAAAAGACCTCCATCGGTTTCGGTGCGACGGTCAAGGCGGAAGACGATCGCCGCGTCGGCGAAGTGCTGCGCGAACTGGAGCCGGAAGATCTGGTGAAGTTCGGTCTCATCCCGGAATTCATCGGCCGTCTGCCTGTTCTGGCAACGCTGGAAGATCTGGATGAAGACGCATTGATCCAGATCCTGTCCGAGCCGAAGAACGCGCTCGTCAAGCAGTATCAGCGCCTGTTCGAGATGGAAGACGTCGAGCTGACCTTCCACGAGGACGCTCTGCGCGAAATCGCCCGCAAGGCGATCACCCGCAAGACCGGCGCCCGTGGCCTGCGGTCGATCATGGAAAAGATCCTTCTCGACACCATGTTCGAACTGCCGACTCTGGAAGGTGTTCGCGAAGTGGTCATTTCCGACGAAGTTGTCAGCGGTCTCGCTCGTCCGCTCTACATCTACGCCGATCGCAAGGACGAGAAGGCCAACGTTTCGGCCTGATCTGCGAACTGAACATCATCAGAGCCCCTCGCGGTTTCAGCCGCGGGGGGCTTTTTTGTGCCGCGCGATCTCTCAGGTGTCGTCATGAGTTTAATCACTGCAATTCTGGTTCATGTCGCCGATGTGGAGGAGGGGCTCGCCTGGTACGCAAGGGCGTTCCCCGAAGCTTTACCCTCGGTCAGTCATCCCTCCGGTTTTGAGTTTCTTCAGGTGGGCGACGTCCAGCTCGAGATCGTGCCTGCCGATGAGAAAGTCGCAAGTGGTGCGGCCGGCTCTGTCGTCTACTGGTGGACGGATGATTTCGAGGGCGCGATGGCCCACTGGCGCGATATTGGCGGCGTTCTCTATCGTGGCCCGATGAGAATCGATGGCGATCTCTGGATGTGCCAGTTTCGTGATCCCTGGGGCAATTGCGTCGGTCTTCGTGGTCCGATGGTGAAAACTTTGAGTTGAACGCAGTTGTGTGTCGGGGACGCAGAGTGTTCGTGGTAATAATGGCGTGGAGGGAAAGCGTCAGCCGCCATTTTGCGTTTTGAGCGGATTGCGCTTTACTGATAATGTCTTACAACTGATTTGCAGCGCGACATGACGGGAATGTGAATATCCGTCGGCGGGCCGGTTCTTTGCTACGGGAAGGATAACCGGAATGTTGAGAGTTAAGGCCTGCGCTGGGTTTTGTAGAATTTCACGGCTTTGTCGCCACGCGAAGCCGTCTGTTCCGGCGACTTGAAATCGGTGTTCGCAAACTCCACTTTCAGTCTCGAGAAATGAATATGCCGGGTGCCCCCAAGACATCCGGCAACATGTCCCGAAGAGGGACCATGGAAAGGAAATGATATGACGAACATCACGTCTGCGGCATCCGGCGGTACCTATCCCGTACTTCCCCTGCGCGACATCGTTGTTTTCCCGCATATGATCGTTCCCCTGTTCGTCGGGCGGGAAAAGTCTATTCGTGCTCTGGAAGAGGTCATGGGTTCCGACAAGCAGATCATGCTTGTCACCCAGATCAACGCCAGCGATGACGATCCGGAGCCGGAGGCCATTCATAAGGTCGGTACGGTTGCCAACGTTCTGCAGCTTCTGAAGCTTCCCGATGGCACGGTCAAGGTGCTGGTCGAGGGCAAGGGCCGCGCGCAGATCGATTCCTACACCGGTCGCGAAGATTTCTATGAAGCCACGGCAACGCAGCTCGTCGAGTCTGCGGAAGACCCGGTCGAGATCGAGGCGCTGTCGCGTTCCGTTGTTTCGGAATTCGAAAGCTACGTAAAGCTCAACAAGAAGATTTCGCCGGAAGTGGTTGGCGCCGCTGGCCAGATTGACGACTACTCGAAGCTTGCCGATACGGTTGCATCGCACCTGTCGATCAAGATCACCGAAAAGCAGGAAATGCTGGAAACCGTCAGCGTGAAGCAGCGGCTTGAAAAAGCGCTCGGCTTCATGGAAGGCGAAATTTCCGTATTGCAGGTGGAAAAGCGCATCCGCTCGCGCGTCAAGCGCCAGATGGAAAAGACCCAGCGCGAATATTACCTGAACGAGCAGATGAAGGCGATCCAGAAGGAACTCGGCGACGGCGAAGACGGCCGTGACGAGATGGCCGAGCTGGAAGAGCGCATCGCCAAGACGAAGCTTTCCAAGGAGGCCAAGGAAAAGGCCGAGGCGGAAATGAAGAAGCTTCGCCAGATGAGCCCGATGTCGGCCGAAGCCACCGTCGTGCGCAATTATCTGGATTGGCTGCTTGGCCTGCCCTGGGGCAAGAAGTCGAAGATCAAGGCTGACCTCAACAACGCCGAAAAGATCCTCGATCAGGATCACTTCGGTCTGGACAAGGTGAAAGAGCGCATCGTCGAGTATCTGGCCGTTCAGGCCCGTGCAACGAAGATTCGCGGCCCGATCCTGTGCCTCGTCGGCCCGCCCGGCGTTGGTAAGACCTCGCTTGCCAAGTCGATCGCCAAGGCGACCGGTCGTGAATATGTTCGTATGGCGCTGGGTGGCGTTCGTGACGAAGCGGAAATCCGCGGTCACCGCCGCACCTACATCGGCTCCATGCCGGGCAAGATCGTCCAGTCGATGAAGAAGGCCAAAAAGTCGAACCCGCTCTTCCTGCTCGACGAAATCGACAAGATGGGCATGGACTTCCGTGGCGACCCGTCGTCGGCTCTGCTCGAGGTGCTTGATCCGGAACAGAACTCTACCTTCATGGATCACTACCTGGAAGTGGAATACGATCTGTCCGACGTCATGTTCGTGACGACGGCCAATACGCTGAACATTCCTGGCCCGTTGATGGACCGTATGGAAGTCATCCGTATTGCCGGTTACACCGAAGACGAAAAGCGCGAAATCGCCAAGCGTCACCTGCTGCCGAAGGCAATCAAGGAGCATGCGTTGCGTCCGGAGGAATTCTCCGTCACCGATGATGCGCTGATGATCGTGATTCAGCAGTATACCCGCGAAGCGGGCGTACGCAGCTTCGAGCGCGAGCTGATGAAGCTTGCACGCAAGGCCGTGACCGAGATCATCAAGGGCAAGGTCAAGTCCGTTGAAGTCACCGCAGCCAACGTTCCGGATTACCTGGGCGTTCCGCGGTACCGCCACGGTGAAGCCGAGCGTGAGGATCAGGTCGGTGTTGTCACCGGTCTCGCATGGACGGAAGTCGGCGGTGAGCTGCTTACCATCGAAGGCGTGATGATGCCGGGCAAGGGTCGCATGACCGTGACCGGTAACCTCAAGGAAGTGATGAAGGAATCCATCTCGGCAGCGGCGTCTTACGTCCGTTCGCGCGCTGTGGACTTCGGCATCGAGCCACCGCGCTTCGACAAGAGCGACATTCACGTGCACGTACCGGAAGGTGCAACCCCGAAGGACGGACCGTCCGCCGGTGTTGCCATGGCAACCGCCATCGTTTCCATCATGACCGGCATTCCGGTTTCCAAGGATGTGGCGATGACGGGTGAAATCACCCTGCGTGGTCGTGTTCTGCCGATCGGCGGCCTGAAGGAAAAGCTGCTTGCAGCACTTCGCGGCGGCATCAAGAAGGTGCTGATCCCGGAAGAGAACGCCAAGGACCTGGCAGAAATTCCGGACAACGTGAAAAACGAAATGGAAATCATTCCGGTTTCACGTATGGGCGAAGTCATCAAACACGCGCTGATCCGCCAGCCGGAACCCATTGAATGGGACGGCAGCATCGAGACTCCGGTCATCGCGACGGTTGAAGGCGTCGACGATAACAACACCGGCATCGCGCATTGATGCACCGCACTCGGAATGAGTGATGCGAATTTGGCACGATTTATGGGGAAGGCCGGCAGAAATGCCGGCCTTTTTTGTGAAAATAACTCCAGACCTCTTGTTTTTCAGGCGATTCCAGCGCTTTTGGGTTGCTACGCGCGGATGCAAAAGTATTCTGCGCCGGCTTAATTTGAGTCGTTTCATACCGATGAAAGGGGTGGAAACATGAACAAGAACGAGCTCGTCTCTGCTGTTGCCGAAAAGGCTGGTCTCACGAAGGCAGATGCTGCTTCCGCTGTTGATGCAGTATTCGAAACTGTACAGAACGAACTGAAGAACGGCGGCGACATTCGCCTCGCTGGCTTTGGCAGCTTCTCTGTCAGCCGCCGCGAAGCTTCCAAGGGCCGTAACCCGTCCACGGGTGCTGAAGTCGACATCCCGGCTCGCAACGTTCCAAAATTCTCCGCAGGCAAGGGCCTGAAGGACGCTGTCAACTCGTAAGGTTTCCGGAAGATCGTTTCGCCGTGCGGCGTGCGTGCGATCTTCAGGTTCACGAGGAAACATGTTTTGACGCCTTGAAGCCTAACCGCGGAATGTGCGCACAAACGAAAAGAAGCCCGGCCTTTTGGCCGGGCTTTTTGATTCTGTCAGAAGACGCCGCACAACAGGGCTGGATAAGTGCAACTGAAGATCGATTCAGCAGCACGCGGCCAGCCGGTGTCATGCCCCTGTCATGTCTTTGACGCAGAAGCCTTGGGAACGGTTTCTGGACGCAAAGGGGGATTTACTATGGCGCTCCGATTTTCTCACATGGCCTTGACCGCAGCATTGCTGACGTCAGCCGCTTTTCCGGCGGCTGCGGACCAGGTCTTCAACCGCATCGCGTCTTTTCCGGTCGCGAACAACCTCCCGGCTGACAAGGACGCCAAGACCGCGACTTCGTCCGAAATCATCACCGCAAGCGAAGACGGCAACACGCTGATCTATTCGGACAGCCCGCTGGGCGGCATCGGTTTTGTTGACATCACCGACGCAAAGGCGCCGAAGGCTGGCGGTGCATTGCTGCTGGACGGCGAACCCACCTCTGTTGCCGTTGCAGGTTCCAAGGTTCTGGCCGGCGTCAACACCTCTGAGAACCGCGCAAACCCGTCCGGCAAGCTGGTGACCGTGGATCTTGCCACCAAAAAGGTTGAAACAAGCTGCGATCTCGGCGGTCAGCCGGATTCGGTTGCCATTTCGCCTGACAAGACCTTTGCCGCCATCGCCATTGAAAACGAGCGTGATGAAGAGGTGAACGAAGGCGCCTTGCCGCAGATGCCGGCTGGCTTCCTCGTTACCGTTGGCCTCAAGAACGGTGCGGCCGACTGCGCGACGCTCAAGAAGATCGACCTGACCGGTCTTGCAGAGATTTCTCCTGAAGATCCGGAGCCGGAATTCGTTTCCATCAATGCCAATGGCGAAATCGCCGTGACGCTGCAGGAAAACAACCACATCGCCATCATCGACGGCAAGTCCGGCAAGGTGACCAGCCATTTCTCGGCCGGTTCGGTTGATCTGGAAGGCATCGACACGAAATCCGATGGCCAGTTGAAGTTCACCGACAAGCAGGAGGCTCGTAAGCGCGAGCCCGACGCTGTAAAGTGGCTCGACAATGACCGTATCGTCATCGCCAACGAGGGGGACTGGCAGGGCGGTTCGCGCGGTTTCACCATTTTCGACAAGACCGGCAAGCTGGTTTACGAGGCGGGTGCTTCGCTCGAGCACGCCATTGCCGCCATCGGCCACTATCCGGAAAAGCGCTCCAAGGCCAAAGGCATCGAGCCGGAAGGTCTGGAAGCCGCGACCTTCGGCGGTGAGAAGTACATCTTCGTTCTCAGCGAGCGCGCTTCTGTTGTTGGCGTCTATAAGGACACCGGCGCTGAACCGCAGCTCGTGCAGCTACTGCCATCCGGTATTTCCCCGGAAGGTGCTGTTGCCATTCCCTCGCGCAACCTGCTGGTCACCGCCAACGAAGCCGACCTCGGCGAAGATGGCGGCGCGCGTTCGCACGTCATGCTCTATGAGCGCAGCGAAGGCGAGGCAGCTTACCCGCAGCTCGTTTCCGCTGAAATCGATGGACTGCCGATCGGCTGGGGTGCATTGTCTGGCCTGACCGCCGACGCCGAAAAGCCTGGCATTCTCTATGCCGTCTCCGACTCGGTATACGGCAACCAGCCGTCGATCTTCACCATCGACGCCACCAAGAAGCCTGCCGTCATCACCAGCGTCCTGCGCGTCAAGCGTGACGGCATGGCTGCCCAGAAGCTCGATATCGAAGGCATCGCACGCGATGGCAAGGGTGGTTTCTGGCTGGCATCTGAAGGCGATAGCAGCAAGCTCGTCCCGCACGCGCTCTACAACGTCAACGCCAAGGGCGAGATCAAGGCCGAGATCGCCCTGCCGAAGGAACTTCTCAACGGCGAAACACGCTTCGGCTTTGAAGGTGTGACCGTTATCGGCGAAGGTGATGACGCAACCCTCTGGATGGCTGTGCAGCGTGAATGGGGTACGGACGAGAAAGGCACGGTCAAGCTCGTTTCCTACAAGCCAAAGTCCAAGGAATGGGGCGCAGTGCGTTATCCGCTCGAAAAGGCGGGTGAGGGCTGGGTAGGTTTGTCTGAAATCGCGGCTTTTGGTGATCACGTCTATATCGTCGAGCGCGACAACCAGATCGGTGACAAGGCAAAGCTTAAGAAGCTCTACCGCGTCGCTCTGTCAGAACTGAAGCCGGCCAAAATCGGTGGCGAACTGCCGCTGGTCAAGAAAGAGGAAGCTCATGACTTCCTGCCGGACCTGAAGGCGCAGACCAACGGTTACGTCGTCGACAAGCTGGAAGGCTTCACTTTCGACAAGGATGGCACCGCTTACGTTGTGACCGACAATGACGGCGTGGATGATTCCTCCGGCGAAACCCTGTTCTTCACGGTCAACCTGAAGGCAATCAACTGATCGCATCGATCATATGTAAAAGAAAAAGCCGGTCTTTCGACCGGCTTTTTTGCTTTCGACCGCAGTTGCGGCTGGGAATGCAGGCTTTCTCGGCGCGCGTTGATTGGGGGGTACACAGAGCGCGTTTGCCACCGGTCTCATCAGACGACAGGAATCAGGCGCGGGGGCTGCCGGATGCCATCGGTGAGGATATCAGCGTGAGAAAGCCGCAACGCCATTCAAACGTCATGTCGCGTTCAAATGCCGATTGCTGTTTTGACAGGTAAGGGGAGGATTAGCGACCGGGGGAGCTTTTCTTGCCCGGAGTATCTTGCTTTTCTGAGTCCTGCTGGACCCAGCGGAAAAAAATATAAATAGGCAGCGCAATGAGCGCGAGTGTTACAAACGCGTCGATCGACATGGTTTCATCCATCATTAAAACCGCTCATCATGAGCCGGCAAGCTGACCTTGCGATAAAACTATTGAGAAATACTGAATCACAGATGCCGCGTTACTTCGCGTCAGAGGGCGCTGTTTTGAACAGGGAAGGTCAGGCGCAGCAGATAGTGGGCTGGACGATGCGTTTTGAAACATTGAGTCCGGAATCAACACACAGACGTCTATTCGTGTGTACCGATTTGGTTGCGACGTCGCCGACGGATGCTCGAAACTTTTTTTGAGCAGGCAAATCGATTCATCCGCCAAACGAATCTCTTTTTCTAATGGAAGGGCGAATGCGAACTGGGGGAGGGCGAATCTTCGAAGCAGCGAGAACGTCTCAAATGCGATGAGAAAAAAGGTCCTGCCAGCATGAGGAGGCGATAAAACGCCAAAAGCGAGCCAAAGCCCGCTTTACATTTAAGTCTCTGCATTGTCCTGGGAAGTAATGGTGGGCGATGAGAGACTCGAACTCCCGACATCCTCGGTGTAAACGAGGCGCTCTACCAACTGAGCTAATCGCCCTTCGCGTCCTGCGGATCGTGTCCGCCGCGTCGGTGGCCGTGATGTATGCGGATCAGAAAAAAACCGCAAGTGCTTTTGTGAAGTTTTTTTGTTTTTTTTCGAGTTTGTTTTGTCGAGCCTCGATGGTGACGGGCAGAAAGCCCGGAAAACCGGGGTTTTGCCCAAATCGGCATCGTCGACCCCTGTAATGCTGCACTGCAAAATCAGCCGGAAACCGCCTGGTGTCTGTGGATAAAGTTTTTCTTTTCCCGAATAAGTGTAATATAAAACAATAGCTTAGTTTGTTTTTTGGGCGGTTCGAACCGGTTTTTCCCATCGGAAAATGCACAAGCTTATTCTTTTGTCGTGAAACTCGCTTGACACCCCAGCACGAACGCCGTAGTTAGCCGCTCAACGAACAGCCGAGGCTGGTTCGTACGGCGAAACGAAAGCTTCGCTGTCAGGAGATGCGGGTGTAGCTCAGTCGGTTAGAGTGCCGGCCTGTCACGCCGGAGGTCGCGGGTTCGAGCCCCGTCACTCGCGCCATCCTGATCCTCGGAAACGCAGATGAAAATCTGCAACATGCGCGGGTGTAGCTCAGTCGGTTAGAGTGCCGGCCTGTCACGCCGGAGGTCGCGGGTTCGAGCCCCGTCACTCGCGCCATTTTTCTTTCCTCCCTTACATTATATATATGTGAGCCGCTGATAGCGGTTTTGCGTCTGGTTTCTGCTCTCTGATTCCAGCTCTTTTGACGGCCTTCGCGGCGTCATTTTTCCTGCATTTTTTAGTCAAGTTTCGCATATTGAAAATCGTCACTTTCGTGGTTTTTCTGCGTAAAATTTGTGTGACTTTTTTGCGGTCGCACCATTCAATCGATTATTATTTTATTTGAGGGACTTAGCCGCGATAACCGGCCCAATTTTGCGTCAATTCCGGCAATATTGTTGCCAATCAATGCGGCAGGCGGCTTGAAATGGTGCCGAAACTCTTGCAGAGAGAGCGCGGCTGCGCTAACGACTTTGGCGTTGCAACATATTTTTCGCCTTGAGACGTTTCGTCGCAAGGTAAGGTCCGGCACCCGGCCGGGCAGGGAAGAGACCATGACTGAACTCCTCAGTTCCTATATTCCGATTGCAATCTTCATCGGTATCGCTCTTGTTATCGGTCTGGCGCTTCTGATTGCGCCTTTCGCGGTTGCATATAAAAATCCGGACCCGGAAAAGCTGTCTGCCTTCGAGTGCGGCTTCAACGCGTTCGATGACGCCCGCATGAAGTTTGATATCCGCTTTTATCTGGTGTCGATTCTCTTCATCATCTTCGACCTTGAAGTCGCCTTCCTTTTCCCGTGGGCGGTTTCGTTCGGAGAGATGGGCTGGTTCGGCTTCTGGTCGATGATGGTGTTCCTCCTGGTTCTCACCATCGGCTTCATCTATGAATGGAAGAAGGGAGCGCTGGAATGGGCATGAGCCAGAACGATACCACGCTCGTCGCACCCAAGCCGCGTGGGATCATCGATCCCAACACCGGCAAGCCTGTTGGCAGTGATGACGCCTATTTTACCGATATCAACGATGAGCTGGCCGACAAGGGCTTTCTCGTTACCTCGACCGACGAACTGATCACCTGGGCTCGCACGGGCTCGCTGATGTGGATGCAGTTCGGTCTGGCTTGCTGCGCTGTCGAAGGTCTGATGCAGGCCTCCGGCCCGCGTTACGACATGGAGCGCTTCGGCGTCGCGCCGCGCGCCTCACCGCGCCAGTCGGACGTCATGATCGTCGCCGGCACGCTGACCAACAAGATGGCGCCTGCGCTCCGCAAGGTCTATGACCAGATGCCTGAGCCGCGTTACGTCATCTCGATGGGTTCCTGCGCCAATGGCGGCGGTTATTACCATTATTCTTACGCCGTAGTGCGTGGCTGCGATCGTGTCGTGCCCGTCGACATTTATGTTCCGGGCTGTCCCCCCACGGCGGAAGCGCTGCTTTACGGCGTACTTCTGCTGCAAAAGAAAATCCGGCGTACCGGAACGATCGAGCGTTAAGGGCAAAGGACAGACAGGCAATGAGCGAAGCTCTCAAGGATCTTGCTGCTTACGTGAAGGAAGCGCGCGGTTCTCTGGTCGAGGCGGCTGACGTCGCCTTTGGCGAACTGACGCTGACGACGACGCCGGAGAGCGTCATCGCACTTCTGACGTTCCTTCGGGACGACGTGCAGTGCGGTTTCGTCAACTTCATCGATATCTGCGGCGTTGACTGGCCTCAGCGCGAAAAGCGCTTCGATGTCGTCTACCATCTGTTGTCGCCGCGCCAGAACATGCGCGTGCGCGTCAAGCTGCAGGTGGCGGAAGACGAGGGCGTGCCTTCGGCGACCTCCGTGTTCTACGGTGCGGAATGGTTCGAGCGCGAAGCCTGGGATATGTACGGTATTCCATTCGAAGGTCACTCCGACCTGCGCCGCATCCTCACGGACTATGGCTTCGAAGGCCATCCGCTGCGCAAGGATTTTCCGGTTACCGGCTTCGTTGAAGTACGTTACGATGACGTTCTCAAGCGCGTTCTCTATGAGCCCGTCGAATTGAAGCAGGAATTCCGTAGCTTCGATTTCCTTTCCCCATGGGAAGGCACGGACTACGTTCTTCCGGGTGACGAAAAGGCCAAGCAATGAGCGAAGCCGTTGCAACAGAGCAGGGACAATGTCTTTGCGGCGCCGTTCGCTTTACAGCGAAGGCTGGTGCCCGTGAATTCGGCGTTTGTCACTGCTCTATGTGCCGCCGTTGGTCCGGCGGAACATTCCTTGCTGTAGAATGCACCGAAGTTGCTTTTGAAAACGAGCAGAATTTGGGCGTCTATTCTTCCTCGGAATGGGGCGAGCGCTGCTTCTGCAAGAATTGCGGCAGCACGCTTCTGTGGCGTTCAAAGGACGGTAATCATTTTGCCGTATCGCTGCAGGCCTTCGACAACCCTTCCAGTTTCAAGTTTGCGTCGCAGATTTTCATCGATGAGAAGCCTTCCAGCTACTCTTTCGCTGAAACCACGCAAAACATGACCGGCCCCGAATTCATCGCCATGATTACCTCGGCGGAGCACTAAGAATGACAGAGCATAACGTCCGCAATTTCACGATCAACTTCGGCCCGGAACACCCGTCCGCGCACGGCGTGTTGCGTCTCGTTCTCGAACTCGATGGTGAAATCGTCGAGCGAGTGGACCCGCACATCGGCCTGCTGCACCGTGGTACGGAAAAGCTGATCGAGACAAAGACCTACCTTCAGGCGGTCCCGTATTTCGACCGTCTGGACTACGTTGCGCCGATGAACCAGGAACATGCTTTCGCGCTTGGCGTTGAAAAGCTGCTCGGTCTCGAAATTCCGATGCGCGGTCAGTTGATCCGCGTTCTCTACTCGGAAATCGGCCGTATCCTGTCGCATATCATGAACGTCACTACGCAGGCCATGGACGTTGGTGCCATGACCCCGCCTGTCTGGGGCTTCGAAGAGCGCGAAAAGCTGATGGTGTTTTACGAGCGTGCCTGCGGCGCGCGCATGCACTCCGCTTACGTTCGTCCAGGTGGCGTCCATCAGGACCTGCCGCCGGAACTCGTCGACGATATCGGCAAGTGGTGCGACCCGTTCATCACGGTTCTCGACAACATCGAAGGTCTTCTGACCGACAACCGCATCTACAAGCAGCGTAACGTCGATATCGGCGTCATCTCGCTGGAAGACGCGTTTGCGTGGGGCTTCACCGGCGTCATGGTACGCGGTTCGGGCGCTGCCTGGGACCTGCGTCGCGCTCAGCCTTACGAATGCTACTCCGATCTGGAATTCGATATTCCGGTCGGCAAGAACGGCGACTGCTATGACCGTTACCTGATCCGCATGCAGGAAATGCGTGAATCGGTAAAGATCATGAAGCAGTGCGTCGAACTCCTCTCCGGCAAACATCGGATTGGCCCCGTGTCGTCGCTCGACGGCAAGGTGGTTCCGCCGAAGCGTGGCGAGATGAAGCGTTCGATGGAAGCGCTTATCCACCACTTCAAGCTTTACACCGAAGGTTACCACGTGCCGGCTGGCGAAGTGTACGCCGCCGTGGAAGCGCCCAAGGGTGAGTTCGGCGTCTATCTGGTCGCCGACGGCTCCAACAAGCCTTACCGCTGCAAGATCCGCGCGCCGGGTTATGCGCATCTGCAAGCCATGGATTTCCTCTGCAAGGGACATCAGCTTGCCGACGTAACAGCCGTTCTCGGCTCTCTCGACATCGTGTTCGGGGAGGTCGACCGCTGATGCGTTTGCCGCTGGCCATTCTGGCTCTTCTTGCTGCTTTTGCCACGCCTGTTCTCGCCCAGACTGCGGCGGGTGACGGCGTGTCTTCAAAGGCAAGCGGCGGTTCTTCGACCATCAAGCAGCTTCTGTCGTCAGGATACGAGATCAAGGCCTCGGTCCCGAACGGCAGCAAGTTCATTGTATTCATGCAAAAAGACAAGGCAGCTTACGCCTGTGAGTTCGTTACGGTGACGAATTCGCGGTGTGAGACGCTAAACTGAAAAAGGCGTGAGGAAGTATGTCCGTTCGTCGACTAGCCGAAGATCAGTTCCAGCCCACGGGTTTCGTATTCAATGCGGATAACACCGCCTGGGCGGAAAAGACGATCAAGAAATATCCGGAAGGACGCCAGCAGTCCGCGGTCATTCCGCTGCTCATGCGTGCGCAGGAACAGGATGGCTGGGTAACCCGCGCCTGTATCGAAAAGATCGCCGACATGCTGGATATGCCCTATATCCGCGTGCTCGAAGTTGCGACCTTCTACACCCAGTTCCAGTTGAAGCCGGTCGGCACGCGCGCCCACGTTCAGGTCTGTGGCACCACGCCCTGCATGCTGCGCGGTTCCGAAGCGCTGATGGATGTCTGCCGCAAGAAGATCCATCACGATCCGCTGCACACCAACGAGAGCGGCACGCTCTCCTGGGAAGAAGTCGAATGTCAGGGCGCCTGCGTCAACGCGCCGATGGTCATCATCTTCAAGGATGCTTACGAAGATCTGACGCCTGAGCGTCTGGAAGAGATCATCGATCAGTTCGAGGCAGGCAAGGGCGAGACCGTCAAGACCGGTCCGCAGATCGATCGTCACCAGTCCGTTCCCGTCGGCGGCCTCACCACGCTGACTGAAGAAATCAAGCCGGATCGTTCGAACCTGGACAAGCCTGCCGAGGCGCCTGCCGCACCTGCTGCTGCCGCAGCGGCACCTGCGCCGTCTGAAGCTGCCAAGCCGAAGACGACTGCACCGGAAGCCGACGCCAAGCTGAAGACGCCGGTAACCGAGCCGAAGGCTGCGGAAGCAAACGTCAAGGCTGCCGAAAAGGAAGCGTCCGGCTCTGCCGAGACCGCAAAGCCTGCGCTCGACAGCAAGGATCGCCCGGCTGGTATCGAAAAGCCTGCAACGCCCGATGACCTGAAGCTGATCTCCGGCGTTGGCCCGAAGATTGAAGGTACACTGCATGAGCTCGGCATCTTCACGTTCGCGCAGATTGCTGCCTGGAAGAAGGCCGAATGCGACTGGGTTGATGGCTATCTGAATTTCAAGGGCCGTATCGAGCGTGACGAATGGCTCAAGCAGGCCGAGGCGCTCGCCAAGGGTGGCGAAGCCGAGTATATCAAGGTCTTCGGCAAGAAGCCGCGGTAAGAGGTGAAGTATGTTAAAAGATCAGGATCGCATCTTTACCAATCTCTACGGCCTCAAGGACAAGTCCCTGAAGGGTGTGCGGGCGCGCGGCCATTGGGACGGCACCAAGCAGATCATCGAAAAGGGCCGTGACTGGATCATCAACGAGATGAAGGCGTCCGGCCTGCGTGGCCGTGGCGGCGCTGGCTTCCCGACCGGTCTGAAGTGGTCCTTCATGCCGAAGGAAAACGACGGTCGTCCGCACTATCTCGTCGTCAACGCTGACGAATCCGAGCCCGGCACCTGCAAGGACCGTGAAATCCTGCGCAACGATCCGCATACGCTGATCGAAGGCTGCGTGATTGCCGGTTTCGCCATGGGTGCAAACACGGCGTATATCTACGTTCGTGGCGAATACATGCGTGAGCGCGAAGCCCTTCAGGCCGCGATCGATGAATGCTATGACGCCGGCCTGCTCGGCAAGAACAACAAGAACGGCTGGGATTTCGACGTTTACGTCCATCACGGCGCCGGCGCTTATATCTGCGGTGAAGAAACCGCGCTGCTCGAAAGCCTTGAAGGCAAGAAGGGCCAGCCGCGTCTGAAGCCGCCGTTCCCGGCCAACATGGGTCTCTACGGCTGCCCGACCACCGTGAACAACGTCGAGTCCATCGCCGTTGCTCCGACCATCCTGCGTCGTGGCGCTGCATGGTTCTCGTCCATCGGCCGTCCGAACAACGTCGGCACGAAACTGTTCATGGTTTCGGGTCACGTCGAGCGTCCGTGCACCTTCGAAGACGCGCTGGGTCTTTCGTTCCGCGAGCTGATTGAACACCACTGTGGTGGTATTCGCGGCGGCTGGGACAATCTCCTCGGCGTTATCCCTGGCGGCGCATCGTGCCCCATCGTTCGCGGTGAGGACATGAAGGATGCCATCATGGACTTCGACGGCATGCGTGAAGTCAAGTCGTCCTTCGGTACGGGCGGCATGATCGTCATGGACAAGTCCACCGACGTCATCAAGGCGATTGCCCGTATTGCAGCTTTTTTCAAGCACGAAAGCTGCGGCCAGTGCACGCCTTGCCGCGAAGGCACGGGCTGGATGTGGCGCGTTCTCGAGCGCATGGTCAAGGGCAACGCGCAGAAGCGCGAAATCGATATGCTGTTCGAAGTGACGAAGCAGATCGAAGGCCACACCATCTGCGCGCTCGGCGACGCGGCTGCATGGCCGGTTCAGGCTTTGATCCGCAATTTCCGTCCGGAAATCGAAAAGCGGATCGATCAGTATACCTACAGGGCCATGGATGATGGCGCTGTTCTCGAGGCTGCCGAATAATCATTCGGCAGTTGGCTGCGGCGCTGGCCCCAACCGGCGTCGAACCATCATGAAGCGTCTGGCTAACTCATTGAAGTGTTGGGCGTGATTAAGGATTTGTTGCGGACTGTGTGGGACACGGGACGAACAGGCAACAGGACGTAAGTAGAACCATGGCAAAGCTCAAGGTTGACGGTAAAGAGATCGAGGTTCCGGATCATTTCACGCTGTTGCAGGCGTGTGAGGAGGCTGGCGCCGAAGTTCCGCGCTTTTGTTTTCACGAGCGCTTGTCGGTCGCGGGTAACTGCCGCATGTGTCTTATCGAGGTGAAGGGCGGACCGCCCAAGCCTGCAGCATCCTGCGCCATGGGCGTGCGCGATATCCGCGGCGGCCCGAACGGCGAACTGCCGGAAGTTTTCACCAACACGCCGATGGTCAAGAAGGCCCGCGAAGGCGTGATGGAGTTCCTGCTCATCAACCACCCGCTGGATTGCCCGATCTGCGACCAGGGCGGTGAGTGCGACCTGCAGGACCAGGCTATGGCCTTCGGTATTGCCGGTTCGCGTTACGCCGAGAACAAGCGTGCGGTCGAAGACAAGTACATCGGGCCGCTCGTCAAGACGGTCATGAACCGCTGCATTCACTGCACGCGCTGCGTTCGTTTCACCACGGAAGTGGCCGGCATTGCAGAGCTTGGCCTGATCGGCCGCGGCGAAGACGCCGAGATCACCACCTATCTCGAGCAGGCGATGACCTCAGAGCTTCAGGGCAACGTTGTTGACCTTTGCCCAGTTGGCGCGCTGACCTCCAAGCCATTCGCTTTCACGGCGCGTCCGTGGGAACTCAACAAGACCGAAACCATCGACGTCATGGACGCGCTCGGTTCGGCGATCCGCGTCGATACGCGTGGCCGTGAAGTCATGCGCGTCATGCCGCGCGTCAACGAAGCCATCAACGAAGAGTGGATTTCCGACAAGAGCCGCTTCATCTGGGATGGCCTGAAGACGCAGCGCCTTGACCGTCCGTATGTTCGCAAGGATGGCCGTCTGCAGCCTGCGACCTGGGGCGAAGCTTTCGGCGCGATCCGTTCCGCCGTCAGCGCAACCTCGGGCAGCAAGATCGGCGCAATCGCCGGCGATCTGGCCTCTGTTGAAGAAATGTTCGCGCTGAAGTCGCTTCTCGCATCGCTCGGCTCGGCCAATGTCGATTGCCGTCAGGATGGTGCAGCGCTCGATCCGTCGCTCGGCCGCGCCAGCTACCTGTTCAACGCCACCATCGAAGGCATCGAACAGGCTGACGCGCTGCTGATCGTTGGCGCCAACCCACGTTACGAGGCGGCCGTTCTCAACGCCCGCATCCGCAAGCGCTGGCGTCGTGGCGGCTTCCCGATCGGTGTGATCGGTGAAGGCGGCGAACTGCGTTACGACTACGAATACCTCGGTTCCGGCGCAGAAACGCTGTCGGATCTGGCAAACGGCTCGCACAGCTTCTTTGACAAGCTGAAGTCTGCCAAGAACCCGCTGATCATCATCGGTCAGGGTGCTGTGGCGCGCGCTGATGGTGCTGCCGTTCTCGCCGCTGCTGCAAAGCTTGCCGTTTCGGTTGGCGCTGTCACCGAAGAGTGGAACGGTTTCTCGGTTCTGCACACGGCGGCTGCTCGCGTTGGCGGTCTGGATATCGGCTTCGTACCGGGTGAGGGCGGTGTTGCCGCTGCTGACATGGTCGCGTCGATGGACGTTCTCTTCCTGCTCGGCGCGGACGAGATCGACCTGTCGAACAAGGGTGCCAAGTTCACTGTCTACATCGGCAGCCATGGTGACCACGGCGCAATGCACGCCGACGTCATCCTGCCAGGTGCGGCCTATACCGAAAAGTCCGGTATCTGGGTCAACACCGAGGGCCGCGTTCAGGTTGGCAACCGTGCAGGTTTCGCACCTGGCGAAGCCCGCGAAGACTGGGCAATCCTGCGTGCGCTCTCCGACGTTCTCGGCAAGAAGCTGCCGTTCGACTCGCTGTCGGCTCTGCGCGGCCAGCTTTACGTTGCCCATCCGCATCTGGCTGAAACCGACGACGTCATTGCTGGCAACGGCAAGGATATCGAGGCACTGGCCGGCAAGGTTGGCTCACTCAACAAATCGGCGTTTGCCTCGCCGGTAAAAGACTTTTATTTGACGAACCCGATTGCGCGCGCCTCCGCTGTGATGGCCGAGTGCTCCGCATTGGCCCGCAACAACTTCAAGGCTGCGGCAGAGTAAGGGTAGGGGATTATGGAATCGTTTTTCTGGAGCTACGTCTGGCCCGCGCTGATTATGGTCGGCCAGTCCCTGCTGCTTCTCGTGTGTTTGCTGGTGTCCATCGCCTTCCTGCTGCTGGCCGACCGTAAGGTCTGGGCTGCCGTACAGTTGCGTCGCGGCCCGAACGTCGTTGGTCCCTTCGGTCTGTTCCAGTCCTTCGCCGACCTTTTGAAGTTCATTCTGAAAGAGCCGGTCATTCCGGCCGGTGCCAACAAGGCCGTATTTCTGCTGGCGCCTCTGGTTGCCGTGACGCTGGCACTTGCCACTTACGCCGTTATCCCGTTTGCGGATGGCTGGGTGGTTGCCAACATCAACGTCGGCATTCTCTACATCTTCGCGATTTCCTCGCTTGAAGTGTACGGCATCATCATGGGCGGCTGGGCTTCGAACTCGAAGTACCCGTTCCTCGGCGCGCTTCGCTCCGCTGCGCAGATGGTCTCTTACGAAGTGTCCATCGGTCTCGTCATCGTCACCGTTCTGCTTTGCGTCGGTTCGCTGAACCTCACGGACATCGTTCTGGCACAGCGCACCGGCCTCGGCACGATGCTCGGCCTGCCGCCGTCGTTCCTCGACTGGCACTGGCTGTCGCTGTTCCCGATGTTCATCGTGTTCTTCATTTCGGGTCTTGCCGAAACCAACCGTCCGCCTTTCGACCTTCCGGAAGCGGAATCGGAACTGGTCGCCGGTCACATGGTCGAATATGGCTCCACGCCGTACATGATGTTCATGCTTGGCGAATATGCTGCCATCGTTCTGATCTGCTGCCTGACGACGATCCTGTTCCTCGGTGGCTGGCTGCCGATCGTGGACGTCTGGTTCTTGAACTGGGTACCGGGCATCGTCTGGTTCGCGATCAAGGGCTGCATGGTCTTCTTCATGGTCGCTCTGGTTAAGGCTTTCGTTCCGCGTTACCGCTATGACCAGCTCATGCGCCTTGGCTGGAAGGTGTTCCTGCCGCTGTCGCTTGCCATGGTTGTTATTGTTGCATTCGTATTGAAGCTGACGGGGTGGGCCGGTTGATGTCTGAACTCCTCGCTCAAAGAACTGGAGGTTGAGATGGCAAGCATTTCCCAAGCCGTCAATTCGCTGTTCCTCAAGGAATTCGTCGGCGCAATCTTCCTGACGATGCGTCACTTCTTCAAGCAGAAGGCGACGGTGAACTACCCGTTTGAAAAGGGTCCGGTTTCTCCGCGCTTCCGTGGCGAACACGCTCTGCGCCGTTATCCCAACGGTGAAGAACGCTGCATCGCCTGCAAGCTGTGTGAAGCGATCTGTCCTGCTCAGGCGATCACCATCGAAGCTGGTCCGCGCCGCAACGACGGTACCCGTCGTACCGTGCGCTACGACATCGACATGGTGAAGTGCATCTATTGCGGTTTCTGCCAGGAAGCATGCCCGGTCGACGCGATCGTCGAAGGTCCGAACTTCGAGTTCGCAACCGAGACCCGCGAAGAGCTGTATTTCGACAAGCAGAAGCTTCTCGACAACGGCGACCGCTGGGAGCGTGAAATCGCGCGCAACCTCGCGCTGGATGCGCCTTATCGTTAAGGCGCAACCGTGTTCCGCGGAGCTTCGGCTTCGATGAACGTTGAGAGAGTAAATGCCTGTCCGGTGTTACCGGCAGGGACAAACGGGTGAGGGGACCGAGGAGGTCTTCTCTGCCCGGATGAGGACGAGAAGGCACCAACATGGGTCTGCACGCTATATTCTTTTACATATTCGCTTTCGTCGCGGTGGCGTCGGCGTTTCTGGTCATCGCATCGAAGAACCCGGTTCACTCGGTTCTCTTCCTGATCCTGACCTTCTTCAACGCGGCTGCGCTGTTCCTGCTGACGGGAGCCGAGTTTCTCGGCATGATCCTGCTGGTTGTTTATGTCGGCGCCGTGGCGGTGCTCTTCCTCTTCGTCGTCATGATGCTGGATGTCGATTTCGCCGAACTTCGCTCGGGCGTGCTGCAATATGCACCTGTTGGTGCGTTGATCGGTCTTATCCTCGCGGCAGAGCTGATCGTCGTCATCGGCGGCAGCATGTTGTCGCCGCAGGCGGCCAAGTCGATCACCATGCCGATCCCGCCTGTCACTGAGCGCACCAACACGGCAGCTCTCGGCGACGTTCTCTATACAAACTACGTCTACTTCTTCCAGCTCGCGGGTCTCGTGCTGCTGGTCGCCATGATCGGCGCGATCGTGCTGACGCTGCGTCACCGCACCGACATCAAGCGGCAGGACATCTCCACCCAGGTCGGACGTGACCCCAAGACCGCCGTTACGACGGTCAAGGTCAAGCCGGGCCAGGGTATCTGAGGCGCGAACGGATCTAAGGAATATTAGAATGGAAATCGGTCTTTCCCACTACCTGACGGTCAGCGCGATCCTCTTCACGATCGGCGTCTTCGGTATCTTCCTCAACCGGAAGAACGTCATCGTCATCCTCATGTCGATCGAACTCATCCTGCTTGCGGTCAACCTCAACATGGTGGCGTTCTCGTCCTTCCTGAACGACATCGTCGGCCAGGTCTTTGCGTTGTTCATCCTGACCGTCGCTGCTGCCGAAGCGGCCATCGGTCTTGCAATACTCGTTGTCTTCTACCGCAACCGTGGATCGATCGCGGTGGAAGACGTCAATATGATGAAGGGCTGATAAGGCTATGATCTACAAGGCTATCGTCTTTCTTCCGCTGATCGGCTTCCTGATCGCTGGCCTGTTTGGCCGCTCGATCGGTGCCAAGGCCTCGGAATATGTCACCACCGGTCTGATGATCGTGGTCGCGGTCCTGTCTTGGATCGTGTTTGTGAATGTCGCGCTTCTCGGCCACGGTGAGGGCGGCGAAATCATCAAGGTCAGCGTCATGCGCTGGATTCAGTCCGGCGGCATCGATGTCGAGTGGGCGTTCCGTATCGACACGCTGACGGCTGTCATGTTCGTCGTGGTCAACACGGTGTCCTGTCTCGTGCACCTGTATTCGATCGGATACATGCACCACGATCCGCATCGTCCGCGCTTCTTCGCATACCTGTCGCTCTTCACCTTTGCGATGTTGATGCTCATCACCTCCGACAACCTGCTGCAGATGTTCTTCGGCTGGGAAGGCGTGGGTCTGGCGTCCTACCTTCTGATCGGTTTCTGGTTCAAGAAGCCGTCCGCATCGGCTGCGGCCATGAAGGCGTTCATCGTCAACCGCGTTGGTGACTTTGGCTTCATCCTCGGCATTTCCGGCGTCTTCGTTCTGTTCGGCTCGATCAACTTCGAAACGATCTTTGCTGCCGCCTCGACCTATCTGCCGGCTGAAGGCGCTGCGTCCACCGACGCCGTCATCAACCTGTTCGGCATGAGCCTCGACAAGGGCCACGCCATCACCGCAGTCTGCCTGCTGCTGTTCATGGGCTCCATGGGTAAGTCGGCGCAGTTCCTGCTGCACACCTGGCTCCCGGACGCCATGGAAGGCCCGACGCCGGTTTCGGCGCTCATTCACGCCGCAACCATGGTGACCGCCGGTGTCTTCCTCGTGGCACGCATGTCGCCGCTGTTCGAACTGTCGCCGGATGCATTGACCTTCGTTACGCTGATCGGTGCGATCACGGCGTTCTTCGCCGCGACTGTCGGTCTGGTTCAGAACGACATCAAGCGCGTCATCGCTTACTCGACCTGCTCGCAGCTCGGTTACATGTTCGTGGCGCTTGGCGTTGGTGCTTATGGTGCGGCCGTGTTCCACCTGTTCACGCACGCCTTCTTCAAGGCTCTGCTGTTCTTGTGCGCCGGTTCCGTCATCCACGCCGTCGATGGCGAGCAGGACATGCGTTACATGGGCGGCCTGCGTAAGCACATCCCGGTCACCTTCTGGACGATGACTGTCGGTACGCTCGCGCTGACCGGTGTTGGTATCCCCGGCACGTCCATCGGCTTCGCTGGCTTCTTCTCCAAGGACGCCATCATCGAATCGGCATTTGCCTCGCATTCGAGCCTTGGCGGTTTCGCCTTCACGCTTCTCGTCATCGCTGCACTGTTCACCAGCTTCTATTCCTGGCGCCTGGCGTTCATGACCTTCTTCGGCAAGCCGCGCGCTTCCGCAGATGTCATGCACCATGTCCATGAATCGCCGATGGTGATGCTGCTGCCGCTGTTCATCCTGACCGCTGGCGCACTGTTTGCTGGTGTCGGCTTCGTCGAATATTTCTTCGGCCATCACTATGAGGAATTCTGGAAGGGTGCGCTGTTCACCGGTCCTGAAAACCACATCGTGCATGAGTTCCACAATGTTCCGAAGTGGGTGAAGTGGAGCCCGTTCGCAGCCATGGCTCTTGGTTTCGTGACGGCATGGTACATGTACATCAAGTCGCCGGAGACGCCGAAGCGTCTGGCCGAGACCCATCGTGGCCTGTACCAGTTCCTTCTCAACAAATGGTACTTCGATGAACTCTATGACTTCCTCTTCGTCCGTTCGGCGAAGGCACTCGGCCGCTTCCTGTGGAAGAAGGGCGACGTGGCGGTCATCGATCATTACGGTCCGAACGGTATTGCAGCGCGTGTGGTTGATGTGACCAACCGCATGGTCCGCCTGCAGTCCGGCTACCTTTATCATTATGCCTTTGCGATGCTGATCGGCATCGCGGCGCTTGTCACCTGGATGATGCTCGGGAGTGCCTTCTGATGACCGATTGGCCCATTCTTTCAACGGTCACGTTCCTGCCGCTGGTCGGCGTGGTGCTGCTGCTGCTCACCAACGAGAACGGTCCTTACGGTCGCCGCAACATTCTCAATGTTTCGCTGCTGACGACCGTGTTCACCTTCATCGTTTCGCTGTTCGTCTGGATCGGGTTCGACAATTCGAACCCGGGCTTCCAGATGGTCGAGAAGCATGACTGGTTCGGCAACATTGCCTCCTACCACCTCGGCGTCGATGGCATCTCCATGCTGTTCGTCATCCTCACCACCTTCCTCATGCCGTTCTGCGTGCTGGCAAGCTGGGATTCGGTTGAAAAGCGCATCAAGGAATACATGATCGCCTTCCTTCTTCTGGAAGTCGTCATGATCGGCGTGTTCGTCGCGCTCGACACCGTTCTCTTCTACGTCTTCTTCGAAGCAACGCTGATCCCGATGTTTGTCATCATCGGCGTGTGGGGCGGCAAGGATCGTGTTTACGCATCCTACAAGTTCTTCCTCTACACGCTGCTCGGTTCGGTTCTGACGATGCTCGCCATCATGGCGATGTACTGGCAGGCCGGCACGACCGACATCACCGAGTTGCTGAAATACGGCTTCCCGGCCGGTATGCAGACCTGGCTGTGGCTGGCGTGCTTTGCAGCCTTCGCGGTGAAGATGCCGATGTGGCCTGTCCACACCTGGCTTCCGGATGCGCACGTTCAGGCTCCGACCGCTGGTTCGGTCATCCTGGCTGGCGTCATGCTAAAGCTCGGCGGTTACGGTTTCATCCGTTTCTCGCTCGCCATGTTCCCGTTGGCATCGGACTATTTCGCGCCGTTCGTCTTCACCCTGTCGGTTCTCGCCATCATCTACACCTCGCTGGTCGCGATGATGCAGGACGACATCAAGAAGCTGATCGCCTACTCCTCCGTTGCCCACATGGGTTACGTGACCATGGGTATCTTTGCCGCCAACGTTCAGGGCGTGCAGGGTGCGATCTTCCAGATGCTGTCGCACGGCATCGTCTCCGGCGCGCTCTTCCTTTGCGTCGGCGTCGTCTATGATCGTCTGCATACCCGTGAAATCGCTGCTTACGGCGGTCTCGTGAACAACATGCCGAAATACGCCGTGGCATTCATGATCTTCACCATGGCCAATGTCGGTCTTCCGGGTACGTCTGGCTTCATCGGCGAGTTCCTGACGCTGGTCGGCGTGTTCCGCGCCAACACCTGGGTTGCTCTCTTCGCGGCAACCGGCGTCATCCTTTCGGCCGCCTATGCGCTGTGGCTCTACCGCCGCGTCATTTTCGGTGCGCTCGAGAAGGAAAGCCTGAAGTCGATGCTCGATCTGTCGACCCGCGAAAAGGTCATCCTTTATCCGCTGGTTGTCCTGACGATCTTCTTCGGCGTCTACCCGGCTCCGGTGTTCGATGCGACGGCTGCATCGGTTGATCTTCTGGTAAACAACTATACGGCTGCATTGCAGGCGGCGCAGAACGTTGCGCTCTCTATGAATTGACGACAGGACCCGTTGGACATGACCGCTGAAATTCTTTTTGCCAGTCTGCACATCGCGACGCCCGAGCTGATCCTTGCGGTCGGCGCGCTGGCGCTGCTCATGATTGGCGTCTTCTCGGGCGACAAGTCGACGACGACGGTCACGGGCCTTTCCGTGGCGCTGCTTCTTGTCGTCGGTCTCTGGATCGTCTTCGCTCCCGCTTCGGGACTGGCCTTCGGCGGCGTTTACGTCGCCGATGCCTTCGGCAACTTCATGAAGGTTCTGGCGTTGATCGGTTCGATCACCGCGATGATCCTTTCTGTCGGCCAAAGCCGTTTCGAGCCGATCGGCCGTTTCGAATATCCGGTCCTGCTGGTGCTGGCGACGCTCGGCATCCTGCTGATGATTTCGGCCAACAACATGATCTCGCTCTACATGGCGCTGGAGCTGCAGTCGCTGGCTCTCTACGTCATCTGCGCGATCAACCGCGAAAGCCTCCGTTCGACCGAAGCCGGTCTGAAGTACTTCGTTCTTGGTGCACTGTCCTCCGGTATGCTGCTTTATGGCATGTCTCTGGTTTACGGTTTCACCGGCAACACCGGCTTTGCAGAAATCGCTCAGGTTCTGACGGCTGAAACCCGTTCGCTCGGCCTCGTCTTCGGTCTGGTCTTCGTTCTCGCCGGTCTGGCGTTCAAGATCTCGGCTGTTCCGTTCCACATGTGGACGCCGGATGTTTACGAAGGTGCACCGACCCCGGTTACGGCATTCCTTGCCGCTGCTCCGAAGATCGGCGCCATGGCAATTCTCGTGCGCATCGTCGTTGAAGCCTTCCAGCCGGTATTTGCCGACTGGCAGCAGATCGTCGTGTTCATCTCGATTGCTTCGATGCTGCTCGGCTCCTTCGCAGCGATCGGTCAGAAGAACATCAAGCGCCTGATGGCTTATTCCTCCATCGGTCACATGGGTTACGCGCTGGTTGGCCTAGCCGCCGGCACGGAGGCAGGCGTTTCCGGCGTCATCCTCTACATGACCATCTACATGGTCATGACGCTCGGCACGTTCGCCTGCATTCTTGCCATGCGTCGCAAGGAAATCGGCAATGTTGAAAATGTCGAGGATCTGGCTGGTCTGTCTTCAACCAACCCCTTCATGGCGGTAGTGCTGACCATTCTGATGTTCTCGCTCGCAGGCATTCCGCCGCTGGCCGGCTTCTTCGGCAAGTATTACGTCTTCCTCGCTGCCATCGAAGCCAAGCTCTATGCGCTTGCCATCATCGGTGTCATCGGTTCGGTTGTCGGCGCGTACTACTATATCCGCGTCGTCAAGGTGATGTGGTTCGACGAAGCCAAGGATAGCTTCGACCGTCCTGCTGGCGAACTGAAGATCGTTTATGCCTTCTCCGGTATCTTCGTTCTCGGCTTCATCCTGTTTGGTGGCGCCCTGGGCAACGCGGTTACCGCCGCAGCAAAGACGTTCTTTTGATTGATACGCTGAAAAACACGGGCCGGATGTCGATCGACGACTTCCGGCACGAGGCGATGGCGGAAACGCCATCGACCAACATCGAATGTTTTGCCCGTGCGCGGGCAGGGGACAGCGGCAACCTCTGGGTTACCGCATCCCGCCAGACTGGTGGCAAGGGCCGCCGTGGCAGGCCTTGGGTTTCGGAACCCGGCAATCTCTACGCATCGCTTCTCCTCATCGATCCCGCGCCGATGGAGCATGTCGGCTCCCTGCCGCTCGCTTTCGCGCTGGCCGTATATCGCGCCGTTCGCTCTGTTCTGCCCACCGGCGGTGCGCCGCTCGAAATCAAGTGGCCGAACGACATCCTGATTGGCCGCAACAAGACCTGCGGTATTCTGATGGAAGCGGAAATTCTCCCCGATGGTCGCCGTGCGGTGGTGATCGGCATCGGGATCAATATCGCCCACAAACCCGATAATCCGCATTACCCTGTTACCATGCTGTCCGAGCATGGCGCTGCCTGCTCGCCGGACGAGCTCTTTGCGCATCTGTTTCGTGAGACGGCAGAGGTGTTGCAGGCCTGGGATCAGGGCAAAGGTGTCGCAGAAGTCATGACAGGCTGGCGCGCTGCCGCCTGTGGTATTGGTGAACGCATCACCGTGAATTTCCCGGACCGGTCTGTCGGCGGGCGTTTCGTCGGGATCGACGATCACGGTTATCTCTTGCTGGATGAGGACGATGGCCCAAGACGGGCAATTGCCGCCGGCGACGTATTTTTCGGGTAAGTGCCACGCGCTGCAACGGACGCGCCGTGCCTGCCCAAAAGGTTTGGAGTACCCCTGCTGCTCATGAAAAGCAGGGCGTCAGACCGGTTCCGCATCGGCCCGGTTGTCCTGACGCTTGATATGTCCGATGCTTTGACAATGGATACCGGGTTGCAGCCAGCCGCTGCGGCCCGCATGCCGTTATGAATGGACAAGAACAACAATGGCTACACAGGACGAACTCGTTTTCCTGCCGCTCGGCGGGGTCGGTGAAATCGGCATGAATCTGGCGCTTTACGGTTATGGACCGGCAAGCAAGCGCCAGTGGATCATGGTCGATTGCGGCGTTACCTTCGCCGGTCCCGATCTGCCGGGCGTCGATCTGGTGCTTCCCGATATCAGCTACATCGAGCAGCAGAAGAAAAACCTCAAGGGCATCATCATCACCCACGCCCACGAGGACCACTACGGCGCTCTGAACGACCTCTGGCCCGGCCTCAACGTGCCGGTCTATGCATCCGGCTTCACCGCCGGCATGCTCGAGGCTAAGCGCAACTATGAGGGTACACGCGCCGAAATTCCGATCACGCCGTTCAAGGCGGGCGACCGTATCAATGTCGGTCCGTTCGAAATCGAGGCTGTCGGCGTCAATCACTCTATTCCCGAGCCGATGTCGCTGGTCATCCGTACGCCGCTCGGCAATGTCATCCACACCGGTGACTGGAAGATCGACGAAGCGCCATCACTCGGGCCGTTGACGGACGAGGCACGGTTCCGCGCCATTGGTGAAGAAGGTGTCCTGGCGCTGCTTTGCGACAGCACCAACTCGGTTCGCGATGGTGTTTCGCCCTCCGAACATGAGGTGTCCGAAGGTTTGCGGCAGATCATCGAAAATGCCGAAGGACGTGTGGCTGTTACCACCTTCTCCTCCAACGTCGGCCGTATCCGTTCCATCGCCCAGGCGGCGGAGGCCGCAGGCCGCGAGGTGCTGCTGCTCGGCTCGTCCCTGAAGCGCGTCGTCAATGTCTCGCAGGACCTCGGCATCATGGAAGGCATCAAGCCATTCCTGGCCGAAGATGAGTACGGTTATATTCCGCGCGACAAGGTCGTGCTGATCCTGACCGGATCGCAGGGCGAACCGCGTGCCGCGCTTGCCAAGCTTTCTCGTGATGAAATGCGCAATGTCGCGCTTGCGTCTGGTGACACGGTCGTCTTTTCGTCCCGCGCCATTCCTGGCAATGAAAAGGCAATCATCGATATCAAAAACGGCCTGATCGAGCAGGGCATCCATATCGTGACCGATAACGAGGCGCTCGTGCACGTTTCCGGCCACCCGCGCCGCAACGAACTGCTGCGCATGTACGAATGGACCAAGCCGCAGATCGTCGTTCCGGTGCATGGCGAAGCCGCTCACCTGGTCGCCCAGAAGGAGCTTGCCGAGCAGGCTGGTATTCCGCAGGTACCGAAGGTCCGCAACGGCAACATTCTCCGCCTTGCGCCGGGTCCTGCAGAGGTCATCGACGATGCGCCGCATGGCCGTGTCTTCAAAGATGGCAAACTGATCGGCGACATGGACGAAATGGGCATAAGCGACCGCCGCAAGCTCTCCTTCGCTGGTCACGTCTCCGTCAATGTCGTGCTGGACAGCCGGTTCGATTTCATGGGAGACCCCGATGTCGTGCCGTTCGGCCTGCCGGAGTTCGATGACGAAGGCGAGGACATGGAAGACACGCTGTACGACGCCGTTCTCGGCGCCGTTGAAAGCATTCCGCGTGCCCGTCGCAAAGATCTCGAAATGGTACGCGAAGCGGTGCGTCGCGCCGTTCGTGCTGCGGCAAATCAGGCCTGGGGCAAAAAGCCGATCGTTACGGTCTTCCTCACAAAAGTCTGATCGGCATACCACGTTGGTGGGCAGGCTCCGTAACCGGGGCTTGCGAAAGAATGAGGTTGCATTCCGGTTTCCCGGTGAATGCGCTACAAGGATAAGCGGGATCAAACGCCGATTTGATCCCGCAGCACGTCGCGCAGAGCGGTGGTTTTGCGATAAACATATGCGCCAAAGAAAAATAGCGCGGCGCCGTTACCGTTTTCGGTTCCCGCCGTTTCGAAGTCTGGGAGGATATTCGTGCAGTGGCTTTCGGTTTTTGCCGTCTATTTCATCGTCTGGTGGACGGTTCTTTTCGTCGTTTTGCCGATTGGCCTGCGCACGCAGGCAGAAGATGGTGACGTTGCGCTCGGCACGGTCGCCAGCGCGCCAGCAAAATTCAGGGGGCTGCGCGTGCTGTTGATGACGACGGCGATTTCGGCATTTGTCTGCGGCATCTGGTACGGCGCATCCTGGTGGTTTGGTTTTACCCTGGATGATTTGCCACGCATCGTACCAGTCTACGACTGAAACCTGTCATATGGCTGTCATGAGTCTGGTGCTAGGAGGGTCGCCAAACTCGTTCGGTTGACAATCACAATTTTACCGGATTGATGAAACGCAATTTTGCGTTGTTTTGAAAAAAGCAAAAAAAAACAAGGCATTTCAGCCTTGTTTTTTAGGTTTCGCGTGATCTGTAACCGTTACCGGGGCAGCGAACTAGCGCGCCTAAGATCTGATCCTCCCAAGACTGACCGCGAAAACGACAAGAATTTAGACTTCTTGCCTCTTTTGTGAGCTAAAATTAGCCTAATCCCCCAGGCTTGTCATCTAATTTTTTGCATATTTGTTACAGTCGGCAAAAAATTCTCTGCGTTTCAATTTGTCGCACCCAATCAAGAATAATATTCCGATCAAAGCGTTTTGTGAGAACCGCGTGTCTCAAAATTGTCATGAAAACGCCCTGCGGCCCGTTTCAACGGCGGGTTTTCTTCTTCACCCGAAACGGTTATGTACGGCGCCAATATCCCTTTATTAGAGGCGATTCCCGCGTCAGTGGGCTCTCGCCAGATACAATGGAAGCCGTCATGCGTCTCAGCCGTTATTTTATGCCCATCCTGAAGGAAAATCCCAAGGAAGCGGAGATCGTTTCTCACCGTCTTATGTTGCGCGCAGGCATGATCCGGCAGCAGTCCGCCGGCATCTATTCCTGGCTGCCGCTCGGCAAGCGTGTGCTGGACAAGGTCAACGCGATCATCCGCGAAGAGCAGAATCGCTCCGGCGCCATCGAGCTTCTGATGCCGACCCTGCAGTCGGCCGAGCTGTGGCAGGAAAGCGGTCGTTATGACGACTACGGCAAGGAGATGCTGCGCATCAAGGACCGTCAGGATCGTCAGATGCTGTACGGCCCCACCAATGAGGAGATGATCACCGACATCTTCCGTTCCTACGTGAAGTCCTACAAGAACCTGCCGCTGAACCTCTACCACATTCAGCTCAAGTTCCGTGACGAGGTTCGTCCGCGTTTCGGCACCATGCGCTCGCGCGAGTTCCTGATGAAGGACGCCTATTCCTTCGATCTGACGAAGGAAGGCGCGATCCATTCCTATAACAAGATGTTCGTCGCCTATCTGCGTACGTTCGAGCGTCTGGGCCTGCGCGCCATTCCGATGCGCGCCGACACCGGCCCGATCGGCGGCAACCATAGCCACGAGTTCATCATTCTGGCCGATACCGGCGAGTCGGAAGTTTTCTGCCACAAGAGCTTCCTCGATCGCGCCATCCCGTCCGTCGATACGGATTTCGATGATGTGAACGCCCTGCAGGCCGTGTTCGACGAGTGGACGTCTGAATATGCCGCAACCTCGGAAATGCATGACGAAACGGCCTATGATGCGATCCCGGACGGCGAGCGGCTTTCCGCACGCGGTATTGAAGTCGGTCACATCTTCTACTTCGGCACCAAATATTCCGAGCCGATGGGCGCCAAGGTTCAGGGCGCAGATGGCAAGGAACACCTTGTCCACATGGGTTCTTATGGTATCGGCCCGACGCGCCTTGTTCCCGCCATCATTGAAGCCTCGCATGACGAGAACGGAATCATCTGGCCTGCTTCGGTCGCGCCTTTCGACGTCGTCGTCATCAACATGAAGTCTGGCGATGCCGCCTGCGATGCGGCCTGCGAAAAGCTTTATTATTCGCTCACCGCAGCGGGCAAGGATGTTCTCTACGACGACACGGACGACCGTGCGGGCCAGAAGTTTGCAACTGCCGACCTGATCGGCGTTCCGTTGCAGATCATCGTCGGTCCGCGTTCGGTTGCGAACGGCGAAGTCGAAGTCAAGAACCGCAGAACCGGCGAGCGCGAAACCGTTACGATCGAAGCTGCGATGAACAAGGTGCTTGGCTGAGAAGCCGGATCGAGGAGACGACATGGCAAAAGCCGAGGCTGACAAAAGTGCGGCAGCTTCCGTAAAGGAAACTGCCGCCCGGCCGTTTTCTGCGTTTGAACGCATGGTGGCCTGGCGCTACCTGCGTTCGCGGCGCAAGGAAGCATTCATTTCCGTCATCGCCGGCTTTTCCTTCGTTGGAATCATGCTGGGTGTGGCGACACTCATCATCGTCATGGCGGTGATGAACGGTTTCCGTACCGAGCTGATTTCCCGCATTCTCGGCATCAACGGTCACATGATCGTGCAGCCGATCGATACGCCTTTCAACAATTACGACGATCTGGCAAAGAAGTTCGGCGCCGTCCCGGGCGTCACCATGGCCCTGCCGCTGGTGGAGGGCCAGACGCTGGCCTCCGGCCGTGGCGGTGCAGGTTCCGGCGCTCTGGTGCGCGGCGTTCGCACCGAAGACATCGAGAAGATCAAGGAAGTCTCCTCCAACGTGAAGACGGGCGATCTCGTCGGTTTCATGTCGGGCGAGGGCGTTCTGGTCGGCTCCAGGCTCGCCTCACAGCTCGGCGTGACGGCAGGCGATGACATCACACTGATTTCGCCGGAAGGCGACGTGACGCCGATGGGCGTCAATCCGCGCGTCAAATCCTACAAGATCTCCGGCGTCTTCGAGATCGGCATGTCGGAATATGATGCGTCGATGATCTATATGCCGCTCAGCGAGGCGCAGCTCTATTTCAATGCCGAGGGCATCGTCCAGTCGATCGAGCTTTACGTCAGCCACCCCGACAATGTTGACGGCATCAGGCCGCTTGTCGAGCAGGCTGCCGAACGGCAGGTCTATATCACCGACTGGCGACAACGAAACCAGACCTTCTTCTCCGCCCTTCAGGTGGAACGAAACGTGATGTTCATGATCCTGACGCTGATCGTTCTGGTCGCGGCGCTGAACATCATTTCCGGTCTCATCATGCTGGTGAAGGACAAGGGCAGCGATATCGCCATCCTGCGCACCATGGGTGCGAGTTCAGGCTCGGTCATGCGCATCTTCTTCATGACTGGCGCGGCCATCGGTATCGTCGGCACCTTTGCCGGTGTGGCGCTTGGCATCCTTGTGTGTCTGAACGTGGAATCGATCCGCCAGTTCTTCTCCTGGGTGTCCGGTACCGTGCTCTTCGATCCGCAGCTTTATTTCCTCAGCCAGCTTCCGGCGGAAATGGATGTAAGCGAAACGATCTCCGTCATCATCATGGCGCTGACGCTGTCTTTCCTGGCAACCATCTTCCCTGCATGGCGGGCTTCCAAGCTCGATCCGGTTCAGGCTCTGCGTTACGAATAAGGACCGCTTCCCGATATGGCTAAAAAAACTGTGCTGCGGCTTACCGGCATCGAGCGGACCTACGGTCAGGGTGAAACCTCGCTGTCCATTCTGCGCAAGGCCGAATTTGAAATGAAGAGCGGCGAGATGGTAGCACTGGTCGCTCCATCCGGAACGGGCAAGTCGACCCTGCTGCATCTGGCTGGGCTGCTGGAACATTCCGATGCGGGCGAGGTCTTCATCAATGGCCAGCCCTGCAGCGATCTGGGTGACGAGGCCCGCACGGCAATCCGCCGAAGCGATATCGGCTTCGTCTATCAGTTCCATCACCTGCTGCCGGAGTTCACCGCGCTGGAGAACGTGATGATGCCGCAGTTGATCGCCGGTCTTTCGAACAAGGAAGCGGCAGCACGCGCCAGTGCGCTGCTCGACTACATGCGTGTAGGTCACCGCGCCGAACATCGCCCGGCCGAGCTGTCAGGCGGTGAGCAGCAACGTGTGGCGATTGCCCGCGCCGTGGCCAATGCGCCGCTGCTGCTGCTCGCTGACGAGCCTACCGGCAACCTCGATCCCGAGACGGCGCATTATGTGTTCGACGCGCTGGAGGCGCTGGTGCGCCAGTCCGGTCTTGCGGCGTTGATCGCCACCCACAATCACGAACTTGCTGCTCGTATGGATCGCCGTGTGACGCTGTCAGAAGGCAAGATCGTCGATTTCTGATCACGGCGGAAGCCTGGCGATTTTGGGCTGAGAGGAACATCCACTCAGCCGCTTTGTTCTCCACACCAGAATTTTTTCAACCCGAAGGCGCTTTCTGCACCTTCGGGTTTTTCGTTTTGGAGTCAAAGGCTTGCTTTGGAGGCAAGGGAACCCGGACTCGATTCTGCCGTTTGTACAAGACAGAAGCGGGCAAAAGCCTGTTGACAATGAAACAAAATGAGAACAAAGGTGGAACATAACGAGTAAGGAGAGACCAAATGACTGATTTCGTTCGTGACGTCGCCGCTTTCACCTCGATCGCCGTTTTTGTCGCTAGCTTTTCGATGATCCTCACTGCCCTCTGATGGCAGGCTTGAATTGGCTGGCTTGAATTCAAGCCTGAATATGTCCCTCTTGCCTGTGGACTTTACCGCCCGGAAGTTCGAAAATCGGCCGCGATTCAGAATGACGGGATGACGGAATGGGCGAGATGACTGCAAGCGGCGAAACCTCGGGCGAAAAACTGACGACGCCCGGTTTTGTCCATCTGCGGGTTCACTCCGCTTACTCCCTGCTTGAGGGGGCGCTTCCCCTCAAGAAGATCATGTCGAAGGCGGTGGCAGACGGCCAGCCGGCCATTGCCATCACCGATACGAACAACCTTTTCGTTGCGCTCGAGTTTTCCGAAAAGGCGCGTGATGAGGGTCTGCAGCCGATCATCGGCTGTCAGGTTTCCATCGACATGCAGGATGCGGTGGAAGACCGTCGCAACAACAATGCACATCTCGCAAAACTTCCTTCCATCGTGCTGCTTGCTGCCGATGCGCAAGGCTATGAGCGTCTGGTGGACCTCGTCAGCCGCGCTTACCTAGAAGGTGAGGGCAGCGGGCACCATGCGGTCAACATCTCCCGTGCCTGGCTGGAGGAAAGTTCCAATGCCGGCCTGATTGCCCTGACCGGTGCTTCGGGCGGCCCAATCGATATCGCCTTGCGGGAAGGTCATGCCGATCAGGCGAAAGACCGGCTGCTGACATTGAAGTCTCTGTTCGGTGACAGGCTCTATATCGAGCTGCAGCGGCAGGGCAATTTCGACCGTGCCCATGAACGGCGGATGATCGGTCTTGCCTTCGAGCACGAGGTTCCGCTGGTTGCCACCAACGAGGCGTTTTTCCCGTCGAAGGCCGACTATGAGGCGCATGACGCCCTGATGGCGGTGGCGCACAATGCCATCGTGTCCGATGACAGCCGTTTCCGCCTGACACCGGACCACTATCTGAAAAGCCGCGCCGAGATGATGGCGCTGTTCGCCGACGTTCCCGAGGCTCTGGAAAACACCGTCGAGATTGCGCTGCGCTGCTCCTACGTTCTGAAGAAGCGTGGACCGATTCTGCCGCGCTTTACCGGCGCCAGCGACGATCCGGAGGCGGCGGAACGCGCCGAGTCCGGCGAGCTTCGCCGTCAGGCCGTCGAAGGTCTGAATGATCGTCTGGCCGCACTCGGCATGGCGGCTGGTTATACGGAACAGGAGTACCGCGACAGGCTCGATTTCGAACTCGGCGTTATCGAACGCATGAAGTTTCCCGGCTACTTCCTGATCGTTGCCGACTTCATCAAATGGGCCAAGCAGCACGATATTCCCGTTGGTCCCGGCCGCGGTTCGGGTGCGGGCTCGCTCGTTGCCTACGCGCTGACGATCACCGACGTCGACCCCTTGCGTTTCTCGCTGCTGTTCGAGCGCTTCCTCAACCCGGAACGCGTATCGATGCCTGACTTCGATATCGACTTCTGCCAGGATCGTCGCGAAGAGGTGATCCGCTATGTGCAGCGGAAATATGGTCGCGAGCAGGTGGCGCAGATCATTACCTTCGGTTCGTTGCAGGCGCGCGCCGCGTTGCGCGACGTCGGCCGCGTGCTGGAAATGCCCTACGGCCAGGTCGACAAAATCTGTAAGCTGGTGCCGAACAATCCGGCAAATCCAACGCCCCTGTCGAAGGCGATTGAGGAAGAGCCGCGCCTGCAGGAAGAGGCCGACAAGGAACCGGTCGTTGCCCGCCTGCTGGATATCGCCCAGAAGATCGAAGGGCTTTATCGCCACGCATCGACCCACGCCGCCGGTATCGTTATTGGCGACAGGCCGCTGTCGCAGCTCGTGCCGATGTATCGCGATCCGCGTTCGGACATGCCCGTCACCCAGTTCAACATGAAGTGGGTGGAAAGCGCCGGTCTCGTCAAATTCGACTTCCTCGGCCTGAAAACACTCACGGTTCTGAAGGTCGCGGTGGATTTCGTCGCCAAGCGCGGCGTCAGTGTCGACCTTGCCGCGATCCCGCTCGATGATCCGAAAACCTATGAAATGCTGTCCCGCGGCGAGACCATCGGCGTCTTCCAGGTGGAAAGTGCGGGCATGCGCAAAGCCCTGATCGGCATGCGGCCCGACTGCATCGAGGACATCATTGCGCTGGTCGCCCTTTACCGTCCGGGCCCGATGGAAAACATTCCGGTCTACAACGCCCGTAAACACGGTGAGGAAGAGATCGAGTCGATCCATCCGACCATCGATCATCTCCTGAAGGAAACGCAGGGCGTTATCGTCTATCAGGAACAGGTGATGCAGATCGCCCAGGTTCTGTCCGGTTATTCGCTTGGCGAAGCCGATCTTCTGCGCCGCGCCATGGGTAAGAAGATCAAGGAGGAAATGGACAAGCAGCGCGAACGTTTCGTGGATGGCGCGATCAAGAATGGCGTATCGAAGGCTCAGTCCGATACGATCTTCGATCTTCTCGCCAAGTTCGCGAACTACGGCTTCAACAAGTCACACGCAGCCGCTTACGCTATCGTCTCCTACCAGACCGCCTACATGAAGGCGCACTATCCGGTCGAGTTCCTGGCTGCGTCGATGACGCTCGATATGGCCAACACGGAAAAGCTCAACGATTTCCGTCAGGATGCCGGTCGTCTTGGTATCGAGATCGTTGCACCATCGGTGCAGACCTCCTATCGCCAGTTCGAAACGGGTGAGAGCCGCATCTATTATTCGCTCGCCGCCATCAAGGGCGTCGGCGAGGGCGCGGTCGAACACATCGTTGCGGTGCGTGGTGACAAGCCGTTTTCGAGCCTTGAAGATTTCTGCCTGCGTATCGATCCCAAACAGATCAACCGGCGCGTACTGGAAAGCCTTATCAATGCCGGCGCCTTCGACTGCTTCGGCAAGGATCGAGCCGAACTGATTGGCGGTCTCGATCGCATCATGGGCTATTCGCAGCGCGCGCAGGAAAGCCGTGTCACCGGCCAGTCGGACATGTTCGGCTCTGGCGGCGCAAGCGGTCCGGAAAAGCTGGTTCTGCCGGCCTTCCAGCCCTGGCTTGCCTCGGAAAAGCTGCTGCGTGAATATCAGGTGCTCGGTTTTTACCTCACCGCGCATCCGCTCGATACCTATAAGCCCATTCTCGAAAAACTCCGGGTGCAGACCTTCGCGGATTTCTCCGGCGCGGTGAAACAGGGCGCGACAGCCGGGCGTCTGGCCGGCACCGTTACCGGCAAGCAGGAGCGCAAGACACGCACCGGCAACAAGATGGGTATCATCACCTTCTCGGATTCATCCGGCCAGTTTGAAGCCGTGCTGTTTTCCGAAGGTCTCGGGCAGTATCGTGACCTGCTCGAAGTCGGCAAGTCGCTGGTAATCACCGTTCAAGCCGAAGAGCGGCCGGAAGGCATCGGACTGCGTATCCAGACGGCGCAGTCGCTGGAGGAGAAATCCGTGCAGATGCAGAAGGCGCTGCGCGTTTACGTCCGTGATTCCGGTCCTTTGAAAACCGTAGCGCGCCACCTCAACACCAGAGGCGATGGCTCGGTGTATTTCATCGTCATCAAGGACGAGGGAAGCCGTGAGATCGAGGTGGAACTGACGGAGAAATACCGCATCTCGCCGGAAATCGCCGCCGCCTTGCGCTCGGCACCCGGCGTCGTGGACGTCGAACTGGTCTGATCCTGAAGGTTCAGACCGGCCCTTCCTTCGTCACCGTGATGAAATCCGTGCCTTGGCCCGTTTCCATCGCATGGCTGAGATCCGACACCGTGATCGAGCTTCCGGTCGACAGCTCTTCCTCGATCCTCTCACGGATGTCTTTCGGGATGTCGATGCGGTCGAGCACGGCGCTTAGCTGATCGAAACCGCCAGGTGCCTCTGCCTCGGTGATCCCAAGCCGTTTACGGGCTGCTGCCGGCAGGTGGTTTTCCAGCGTCATGCCGTTCCATTCGGCATGACCGCTGTCGCGATCGACAGAAACCGCCTCGAAGAAATGTGTGCCGAGCGCGATGTTGGGGTCCTTGATGTCGACGGGCGCTTCAAACAGCGGCTTGAAGTCCTGCCGCACCATGATCTGGCCACTTGGCGCGTGGTCTTCTCCGGCGGATTGGTAGAGTGCCCTGGTAAAGGCATCCGTCAGCAGCGGGCCGGTCGTTTTCATGCCCTTCCAGCGTTTGAAGCCATTGATGGCGCTGATGGTCATCTCGCCCGCGTAACCGTCGGCCGTGCCGGCATCAAAGCCGAGCCGGGTCAGAAGTGACTGGATATCCATGACTTTCTCTCGCTCGCCACGGCGGGTGATGAGAATGCGTAGCGGTGCGGACTGCTTTTCCCTGACCGCCGGCTTGATGGCGTTGGTGCGCTCGTTGACGGCAACCTCGACTGAACCAAGGGCGGTGTCGAATGTCGCCGGGCGCAGTTCTACGTCGGAAAGCAGCAGCTTGCCGTCATCGGAATCGTCGCGCGGCTGGAACAGGGCGGGATGCTGCACGAAGCGCAGCGAGACAGGTGCACCGGTGATGATCACATGAACACCGCGATCGGTCTGGCTAAACAGTGACTGAGCGAACTTGGAGGGCAACCGTACGCATCCGTGCGAGGCCGGATAGTTCGGCACCTTGCCTTCATGCAGTGCAATGCCGGACCATGTCAGCCGTTGCATGAACGGCATGGGCGCGGCCGAATAGATGTTGGACTCGTGATATTTGCGCTTTTCCAGAATGGAGAAGATGCCGCTTGGCGTTTCATGTCCCGCCTTGCCGCTCGAAATCTTCGAGGTGGCGATGATTTCACCATTCTCGTAAAGCGCCAGCGATTGCTCGCTTTTCGAGACGACGATCTGGAGCGATTTCTGGTCGGCAGCAAGAGCTGGAAAGGCAAGAATGCTGGCCGACAACATGCCGGTCAGGAGACGCAGGCGAAGGGACATGACGCAATACACCACATGTACAAAACTGCCTCTACTCAACCATGTTAAGTTTAAGGAAGTTTAAGGACGGCCTTGTCTGTGCCATCACGAGATTGTGTAAATGCTAAAATAACCCCGCATTTGTCGGCGCGGGCTGAATGCAGCCTCTATTTTCGGGTACCGAAGGTGTATCCGGTCTCGACGCTGCTCTTGCCGAATTTGTCCCGCAGCTTGTCCATGGCGGCTTCCGCCGCAGCACGTCGCCCTGCCAGCTTGTCGACGAGATCGGGCGGATCGGCCAGTGCCGCATCGCAAAGCTCGCTCACGCCAATTCCCAAGAGACGGAATTTGGTGCCGTCGGTTTCCTTTTCCATCAGCGACAGACCGATACGGAATATCCGGTCGGCAAGCTGGGTGGGATCATCGAGCTTGCGGTTGCGGGTGCGGATCTTGAAGTCTGACGTCTTCATTTTCAGAACGACGGTCTTGCCGGCGATGCCGTGCTTTTTCAGGCGGGCGGATACCTTTTCCGAAAGCGACCGTAAAATCGGCACCAGATCGTCATGGCGCGAGATATCGTTGAAGAACGTGGTTTCTGACGACACGCTCTTGGCGGCATCGTTGCTTTGCACATCGCGCTCGTCGATGCCGCGTGACAGGCGATAGAGCCGCTGTCCCATCGATCCGTAGCGGCGCATCAGGTCACCTTCTTCCATCTCCTGCAGTTGCGAGATCATGCGAATGCCATCCGCCTCCAGCGTTGCGGCAAAGGCCTTTCCGACGCCCCATATGGTCGTGACAGGCCGTGTGGCCAGAAAGGACAGGGCTTCGGCCTCACCAATTACCGAAAAACCGCGCGGCTTGCGCAGGTCAGACGCGACTTTGGCGAGGAACTTGCAGTAGGAGAGCCCGGCGGACACCGTCACGCCCACTTCCTTTTCCACGCGCTTGGCAAATTTCGCCAGCACGCGGGCGGGAGGATCGTGGTGCAATCTCTCGGTCCCGGACAGATCGAGAAATGCTTCATCGATGGAAAGTGGCTGCACCAGCGGCGTCAGCTCCTGCATCATGCTGCGGATCTGGCGACCGACCTGAACGTATTTCTCCATGTTCGGCTTGATGACCACGGCGTCGGGGCAGGCTTCCAGCGCCTTGAACATCGGCATGGCGGAGCGCACACCGTGGATACGGGCAATGTAACAGGCGGTAGACACCACGCCACGCTTGCCGCCGCCGATAATCACCGGCTTGTCGGCAAGATCGGGGTTGTCGCGTTTTTCAACGGACGCATAAAAGGCGTCGCAGTCGATATGGGCAATCGTCAATTGGTAGAGTTCGTCGTGATACAGCAGGCGAGGGCTGCCGCAGGCACGGCAACGCTTCAGCCCGGCAGGCTGGCCCGTCAGGCAGTCACGGCAGAAACCGGGATCATAAGCGTGCGACGTGGACATGGCCTGACAGCAAACCGAAGCCTAAACAAAACGGGAACGTCGCCAACCATAGCTTGCAAGCGATCTGCGCTCAAGCGCTGCGCCGTCAATACACACCGGAATCGAGGCCGGGGCCTGAAAAGTGGTGCCATGCCGCAGCAACCGTCTCAGGTGTTGTTTCCGTTGCTGCACAGAACGCCATCAGATCAGGTTCGTGGCTCATCAGGAAGTCGGTCAGCCCCGCCAGAAAGCCCGGGTCGTTCGACGCTTCGCGAAGCATATTGGCCTGCAATCCGCTCAGTGCCAGAAACCGCGAGAGCATGTCCGGCTCGTTTGCCAGCCAGCCAAGTATGGCGGCCGCCGTTTCTTGCGGATCTTTTTCGATGTTATCTTTGTTTTTGGTGTGTCGCAGCATTTCTCTTCCGAAGTTACCTATTTTGAAACCAAATCGCTTTAGCCTAGCGCGACAATTGGACGATGGAATCGGCTCTGAGGCAACTTATATGTCTTGATGAAGGTTTCAAAGCGGAGCGGGGACTGTTCGCCATGCCCAAACAGGTCATGATAGTCGAAGACAACGAGCTGAATATGAAGCTCTTTCGCGATCTGATCGAGGCATCGGGTTACACGACGATTCAGACGCGCAACGGCATGGAAGCGCTCGACCTCGCCCGCAAACACCGTCCCGATCTCATTCTGATGGACATTCAGCTTCCTGAGGTATCAGGTCTGGAGGTCACGAAATGGCTCAAGGAAGACGATGAGCTGCACGTTATCCCTGTCATCGCCGTTACCGCCTTTGCGATGAAAGGGGACGAGGAGCGTATTCGTCAGGGCGGTTGCGAGGCCTATGTCTCTAAGCCGATTTCCGTCCCGAAATTCATCGAGATCATCAAGACCTATCTTGGTGACGCGTAAGGCGGCTGGGGAAAACCATGACAGCGAGAGTTCTTGTCGTTGATGACATACCCGCAAACGTCAAGCTGCTTCAGGCGCGGCTTCTGGCGGAGTATTTCGACGTTGTCACAGCCGAAGACGGCTTCAAGGCGCTGGCCATCTGCGACAGCGAGCAGGTCGATATCATCCTTCTCGACATCATGATGCCGGGCATGGATGGCTTTGAAGTCTGCGAGCGGTTGAAGGCCAATCCGAACACGGCGCACATTCCGGTTGTCATGGTTACGGCGCTCGATCAGCCTTCCGACCGCGTGCGTGGCCTGAAAGCCGGCGCCGACGATTTCCTGACCAAGCCTGTCAACGACCTCCAGCTTATTGCCCGTGTCAAAAGCCTGGTGCGTCTCAAGTCCGTCAGCGACGAACTGCGCATGCGCGCCGAAACAGCACGGCAGATCGGTATGGAAGACCTGCTGCGCGGCGACAGCACGATGCAGACGCCAGGTCGTGTTCTGCTCGTCGATGGCCGTGCAAGCTCGCAGGAGCGCATCATCAGGGCGCTGAAGCCGGTTGCCGAGGTCGAGGTCATGAGCGATCCGCAAGCGGCCCTGTTCACGGCAGCGGAAAACCCTTTCGAACTGGTGATCGTCAACGCGAACTTCGACGACTACGATCCGCTTCGCCTGTGCTCGCAATTGCGGTCACTGGAGCGCACCCGCTTCCTGCCGCTTCTCCTGGTGGCGGAGCAGGGCGCTGACGATATGGTGGCGCGTGCGCTCGATCTTGGCGTCAACGACTACATCCTGCGCCCTATCGATCCCAATGAACTGGTCGCCCGCACGCTCACGCAGATCAAACGCAAGCGCTTCAACGACCATCTGCGCCGCAACCTGCAGCACACGATGGAGCTTGCTGTTGTCGATGGGCTGACTGGCCTCAACAACCGCCGTTACCTGGACAATCATCTCAAGATCCTCTTCGACCGCGCGGCAGCGCGTGGCCGGCCGATTTCGATCTGCATCACCGATATCGATCGCTTCAAGACAGTCAACGACACCTATGGCCACGACGTTGGCGATGAGGTGCTGCGTGAGTTCGCAGCCCGCATCCGCTCGGCTGTCCGTGGCGCCGATCTTGCCTGCCGGTATGGCGGGGAGGAATTTGTTGTGGTCATGCCGGATACGTCGATGGAACATGCCGTCGGCGTCGCCGAACGTCTGCGCGAGATTGTCGAAGGCGAGCCCTTCTATGTCCGCTCCATCGACCGTGAGCTGAGGATCACTGCATCGCTTGGCATCGCCACCAACAGCCCCTCGGTTGTTTTGCCGGATCAGCTTCTCAAGCAGGCTGACAAGGCTTTGTATGAAGCGAAGAATTCAGGCCGCAACCGGGTCGTTGCCGCTGCGGCTTAACCAGCCGATCACCATCTTTTGAGCCGGGTTGCTTTGTCTCCTGCGTTCTCCAGACGGAAAAGCCCGGTGCCGCAAGCTTTTGTGCGACTATAGCGTAAGTTGAAATTTAAAATAAATTCAATCGCATCGCGCAGTATTGTGTATCATACTGGTATATTTAACCATATCTTTCGACGGAAATGGGCTTCGCTTAAGAATTTGTTGATTTTTCTTTAGGTTCTGCGAAAATCTAAGCCAACGAAAAAGGATCTTTAAGGCGGCTTTTTTGCCGCGGATGAAGTGATGATTGCGGCGAAGACGCTGCAGAATATCGCTCATCAGGGGTCGTATTGCGTAGCTTAGAATACCCCATGATGCCAGGTCCGCCGCATCTCCTGAATCGTGGGGTCGGTCGGCCGGCGATGTTCGAATCGGTTCCTCGTGCCGTAATCACATCGTTGGCCGACCCCCTATTTCCCCGCTGACATCCACCCCATCTTCACCGACTGCTTTTGGCCTCTAGGCGCTTTCGCGTGCGCTCTGCGCAACAGTCACGGTTCGTTCGGCGCTGCACTGATTCTCGAGGCAGGTGATCAGGTGCACGCAGGCGGATGGCCTGTCGCGGCTTTGTGGCTCTATCTGCGGCGGGAGAGGGGTTCGCGTGGCCACAAACAAAAAACGCGCCCGGAGGGCGCGCTTTTGTCGGAATACCCGATCAAGGATTACTTGATCTTGGTTTCCTTGAATTCTACGTGCTTGCGTACAACCGGGTCGTACTTCGTCTTCGTCATCTTGTCCGTGAACGTACGGCTGTTCTTGGTGGTGACGTAGAAGGTACCGGTGTCGGCTGTCGACAGCAGCTTGATCTTGATTGTTGTAGCTTTCGCCATGGTCGTCCTGCCTTTAAACAAAAGAGAAGCCGCAGGCGCTTTCACCTCGGCTAAATCTGGCGCGAAACTACGTATCGCGCTCGAAAAGTCAAGTCTGTTTTGCCCGGAAAACAAAACGGACGACATAAAGCACGACGTAAAGACCGAAAAACATGGCAAGCGCCCAGGCAAAACCATCGGTGCCGGCAATGTCCATTGCAGCACCCACCGCCTGCGGCCCGCAGATCGTTCCCAGCGCGTAGCAGAAGATGAAAGCGGCATTGGCTGCCACCAGGTCAGCACCCGTCAGGCGCGAGCCCAGATGCGTCAGGCCAACTGTATACATGCCGGACACCAGGCCGCCCCAGAACAGCAGCAGACCGGCCACCAGCAACCAGCTATCCACCATCAATGGCAGCGCCAGCGTGCCGCCGACGCCGGCAAGCGCCATCAGGCCAAGCAGCGTGCGGCGATCCTTCATCCTGTCGGACATAAGGCCGATCGGGATCTGGAAGACCATGTTGCCGATGCCCATCACCGTCAGCAGCAGCGCCGCCTGCGATTCGTTGAAGCCTTCACGCGTGGCATAGATCGGAAAGAGCGAGAGACCGCCCGCCTGCACCGAGCCGAACACGAAGGCAGCGGCAGAGGCCATCGGCACGAGCCAGATGTAGCGTGCGAAATGGTGGTTTGGCCGTTCATCGAGCTCAGGGCTTTCGCCTCGCGCCATGTAGATCGGAATAGCCGCCAGAAGAATGATCGCGGCGCCTACGAGGAAGGGAAGAATACCCTCGCTGCCGACAGCCGAAAACAGCAGCGGCCCAACCGCAAACCCCACAGCAAGCCCGGTGGCATAAATGCCGAGCACCATGCCGCGCTTTTTCGGTGGCGCGGCCATGTTGATCCAGTATTCGGACAGGATGAACAGCGTCGTGGTCGCGCCGTGGAAAACGAGTCGCAGCGGAAACCACATCCAGAACGCATCGGCGAAATAGAAACCGAGGGCACTAAGCGCCGAAATCACCACCGCCACCAGCATGGTGCGTGCGACGCCGAAGTCGTGGGCGATTTTCGATGCCACAGGTGCCGCCATCATCGCCGCCACACCGGCCATGGCCGTGTTGACGCCAATCATCGTCGAGGAGATGCCGCGCTTTTCCAGAATGATGGACAACAGTGGCAGGCCGAGACCGATGGCCACACCGACCGCGCTGATGGAAGCAATGGCGGCGATCAGGGAAGGCCAGTGAATGGCGTCTTCTTCGCATTTCGTCTGTGACATAACGGCCTTTATACAAAGTCTCGAATGAACCGGCCGTGGCGCGTGAAGTAGAACCGCACGGGGCTTTCAAAGGGCAGTGAGGGATCACCTATCATAAGTTTTGTGACATCTTCGAGAACCGTGCGTGTGATCGTCGGCATGTTCAGACCGGAAAGCTCCGCCGTGTCAACCCATCGCACGTCGTGAAGCTCGTCCGAATCGCTGATCGCATCGATATCCACGTCGATTTCATCGGTAAAACCGCAAAAGAATCGCGTGTCGTAGCGGCGCGACAATCCCGGTGGCGTGATTGCCCGCGCCACGAAGCGCAGCGGCGACAGATTGGGGCCGGTGTTTTCCTTGCCAAGCCGGATACCGGTTTCCTCAGCCAGTTCGCGCACGGCAGCCAGCGCCAGAGCGCGCGCACCGGCAACGCTTAAACGGCGCGGCACGGATGCGGAAAGCTGCTCCAGGACACTCGGGTGCAGATCGCCGCAATAGGGAAGGGCATGGTCCTGTCGGTCACGCTTGCCGCCCGGAAAGACATAGGTGCTGGGCATGAAGACATGTGCCGCGCTGCGTTTGCCCATCAGCACGCGCAGCCCTCGGTTCGAGCGGTCGAACAGGAGAAGGGCAGCGGCGTCGCGTGGACGCAGCACAGCCGTCGTTCGGCCCGGGTCTGTGGTGGAATTCAGTGGCGTCACGCGACAGCCTAATGCGAGGAGCCGTCGATGACGGGTTTTGCCGGCCGGCTGTCGAAACCATGCATTCGAAGCGCCCATTGCAGGCCAACGACACCGCCCTTGATCGGCTGCAGTGTCAGAAGTGCCGCGAGAATGGTGATCGGCACCCAGATGGCGAAGTGAACCCACATCGGAACCTGCATGACGAGGTCGGTCATCATGAAACCGCCAACCGCGATGTGGCCGATGATGACGATGGAAATATAGGGCGGCAGATCGTCGGAGCGGTGGTGGTGCATTTCCTCGCCGCAGGCCGCACAATTGTCCACGGGCTTCAGCCAGGCACGGAACAGGCGTCCCGAGCCACAGGCCGGGCAGCGGTTCAACATGCCCCGCATGATCGAACGGCCAAGCGGCCGCTCCACACCTTTGTCGCCGAACGTCAGAATGTCGGAGCTGTGTTCATTACCCATGCTCGTTTCCTTCCCGTGGCGGTTCCTGCCGCCGTTTTATCGCCGCCGTCTTGGCGGGCGCGTTCCGGGCTTTGCCGCCACGCGCGATGTCCGCCGCCCCGCTTTATGAAACGACCGTGTGGCGACCGGCATCTTCCTTCCCTCGCTCAGCATATCGAAACGCAGGGCGCCCGCCAACGGTACCGCTTCGGCAAGACGTACCTGCACACTGTCGCCAAGCTGATAGCCGAGACCGGTCTTTTCACCCGTCAAGGCCTGATGCGCCTCGTCGTAAATGAAATAATCGGTTCCGAGCGTTGATATAGGTATGAAACCATCGGCACCAAACTGAGGCAGCGCTACAAAAAGTCCCGCCTTGGTGACACCGCCGATGCGACCCTCGAATTCCTCACCGACACGTTCGGACAGGTGATGGGCAATCAGGCGGTTGATGGTATCGCGCTCGGCTGCCATGGCGCGGCGCTCGAAGGTCGAGATTTCCGCTGCGATATCGTCGAGTGTCGCTTCTTCCTGCGGGGTGATGCCACCTTCGCCAAGGCCGAGGGAACCGACCAGCGCGCGATGCACGATCAGGTCGGCATAACGGCGGATCGGCGAGGTGAAGTGCGCGTATTTCATCAGGTTCAGGCCGAAGTGCCCGATGTTCTCAGGGCTGTAGATCGCCTGGCTCTGGGCGCGCAGCACCATCTCGTTGACCATGATCTGATGCGGCGTATCCAGCGCACGTGCCAGAATGCCATTAAAGGAGTTGGCGCGCATCGCCGCACCCTTGGCCATGGAAATACCGATGGTGCCCAGGAATTCGCGCAGCGTTTCCTGTTTGGAAAGCGTCGGCGCATCGTGCACGCGGTAGACAAGGCGCTGCTTTTTCTTTTCCAGCGTCTCGGCGGCGGCAACGTTTGCCTGGATCATCATTTCCTCGATCAGCTTGTGCGCATCGAGGCGTTCCGGAATAACGACCTTGTCCACGGTACCGTCGGGGCGAAGCAGGATCTTGCGCTCCGGCATGTCGAGTTCGAGCGGCTGGCGACGATCACGCCCGCGCTTCATCACCTCATAAGCGTGCCACAGCGGCTTGAGGATCGGCTCCAGCATTGGCCCGGTCTTGTCGTCCGGCTTGCCGTCGATTGCGGCCTGCGCCTGCTGGTAGGACAGCTTGGCAGCACTCTTCATCATGATGCGATGGAATGTGTGACCCGCTTTGCGGCCTTCCTTCGAAAAGATCATCCGCACCGCAAGGGCAGGGCGATCGACACCTTCCTTCAGCGAGCAGAGGTCGTTGGAAATGCGTTCGGGAAGCATCGGCACGACGCGATCCGGGAAATAAACTGAATTGCCGCGCTTCAGCGCTTCACGGTCCAGCGGCGCACCTGGGCGCACGTACCAGGAGACATCGGCAATCGCCACCGTCACGATCACGCCATCAGGGTTGTCGGGCGAAGGATCGGGCTCGGCATAAACCGCGTCGTCATGGTCCTTGGCATCGGCAGGGTCGATGGTGATCAGCGGCAGGTCACGCCAGTCTTCGCGGTGTGACATCGTCGCCGGCTTGGCATCGTCAGCCTCGGCCAGAACGTTCTGCGGGAAGATGTGCGGAATACCATGCGCATGGATTGCGATCATCGAGATCGCCTTTTCGGATGCTACCGAACCGACGACAGACAGAACCTTTGCTCGCGTCAGGCCATAACGCCCGCTGTTGCGCGAGGTTTCGACCTCGATCAGATCGCCGTCCTTGGCCTCGCCTACGCCATCGGGGTCGATGACCATTTCCTCGCCGCGCCGGTCGATCGGCATCAGGCGACCGCCGCCGCCAGGCGACAGCTTGAATACGCCGAGAAGTGCACCCTGTCTGCGGTCGAGAATCTTGACGACACGCGCCGTATAGGCCGGGCCACCGCGTTCCTTGGCTGGAAAGATCTTTGCCAGAACCCGGTCGTTGAGACCGGCGGTCGGCGCCTTCTTGCCGCGATCCTGCGACGACTGGCGGATCAGAACGGCAGGGGCTGCGCCCAGATCATCCGGCCACTCCGCTGGCCGACCGATCAATTCGCCGTCCTTGTCGCGGGTGGTGATATCGAGAACCGTGACAGGCGGCAGGCCGCCCGGTCGAACCAGCGACTTGCGGCTCTTCTGCACCATGCCGTCGCCTTCCAGCTCCTTCAGCACTGCTTTCAGCAGCACGCGGTTTTCACCCTTCAGCCCGAAAGCCTTGGCGATTTCACGCTTGGAAGCCTGTTGCGGATGGTCGGCAATGAATTTCAGCAGCACTTCGCGGGAAGGCACCTCACCGTGGATGATGCCTTCACCTTCGTTGACGCGCTTGGATCGCGCAGTGCGTCCGAAACCGTCCTTAGCCGAATCCTGTCCCTGACGCGGCGCTTTGCTCACGATTCTGCCTTCTTCGATTTTGCTGCGGCCTTCGGCTTGGCAGCGGATTTGGCCTTGGTGGCCGTTTTTGCTTTGGTCGCCTTCGGCTTGGCTGTCGTGTCACCATCCGCAGACTTTGCAGTCGTCTTCTTGGCCTTCGCAGGCTTGCCGGTGCCGGTCTTGGCGATGCGCTCGGCAATCAGCACCAGCGCTTCCTCCAGCGTCACGCTGTCAGGCGCCTGAGCCTTCGGAATGGTGGCGTTGACCTTGCCCCAGTTGACGTAGGGACCGAAACGTCCGTCACGCACGGTAATCGCGCCACCATCGGGGTGATCGCCAAGCGTTTTCAGCGCGGCAGGCGTGGAGGATCGGCCACGGCCCGGTGCCGCCTTCTTCTCGGCAATCACCGTAACCGCACGGTTGAGGCCGATCGAGAACACGTCCTCGACGCTCTCTAGGTTGGCGTAACCGCCGTCATGCAGCAGGAACGGGCCATAGCGGCCGATACCGGCGGAAATCATCTTGCCGGTTTCCGGATGCTGACCGATGTCGCGCGGCAGGTTGATCAGCGCCAGAGCCTTTTCGTGGTCGATCTCTTCCGGCTTCCAGCCCTTGGGCAGCGATGCGCGCTTGGCATCCTTGCCGTCGCCACGCTGGATGTAAGGTCCGAAGCGACCGGAACGCAGCGTGAGTTCCTCGCCGGTCATCGGGTCTGCGCCCAATGCCTTCGGCTCGTTCAGCGCTGCAGCTTCCGCTTCCGCACCGTCAGAGTTGAGCTGGCGGGTGAAGTTGCATTCCGGATAGTTCGAGCAGCCGACGAAGGCGCCATACTTGCCGAGTTTCAGCGAGAGGTTGCCGGTGCCGCAAACCTGGCAGATGCGCGGGTCGGAACCGTCTTCGCGCTTGGGGAATACCAGCGGTGCCAGAACCTCGTTCAGCGCGTCGAGAACGTTGGTGACACGCAGTTCCTTGGTGTCTTCAATCTGCGCGAAGAAGTCCGTCCAGAAATCGCGAAGAACCTGCTTCCAGTCCAGTTCACCGGCGGAAATGCGGTCGAGCTTTTCCTCCAGAGCAGCGGTGAAGTCGTATTCGACGTATTTCGTGAAGAAGCTTTCCAGGAACGCCGTCACCAGACGTCCACGCGAATGCGGGATCAGCTTGCGCTTGTCGACGATGATGTATTCACGGTCACTCAGCGTCTTCAGTGTCGCCGCATAGGTGGAAGGACGGCCGATGCCGAGCTCTTCCATTTTCTTGATGAGGGATGCTTCCGAATAGCGCGGTGGCGGTTCGGTGAAGTGCTGGCTGGCGTTGATCTTCTGCTTGGCGAGGTTCTCGCGTGCATTGATCTCCGGCAGACGGCCTTCGTCGTCACCGTCGTCGCTCTGTTCGCCATCTTCCTTCTGGTCGGTATAGGCAGCGATGAAACCGTCGAAACGGATCACCGAACCAACCGCACGTAGACCGGCCTGCTCGCCCTTGTTGTCGGCCAGAATTTCAACCGTGGTGCGCTCGATTTCTGCCGATGCCATCTGGCTGGCGATGCCACGCTTCCAGATCAGATCGTAGAGACGGAACTGATCGGGATCGAGGAAACGCTTCACCTGATCCGGCGTACGGTTGAAATCGGTCGGACGGATCGCCTCGTGCGCTTCCTGGGCGTTCTTGGCCTTGGTGGAATAGAAGCGGGCCTTTTCCGGCACGTAACGGCTGCCGAACTGCTCACCGATGGCGCTGCGCGCCGCATCGATCGCTTCCGGCGCCATCTGCACGCCGTCGGTACGCATATAGGTGATCAGACCGACAGTCTCGCCGCCGATGTCGATACCTTCATAAAGCTTCTGCGCCACCTGCATGGTGCGCGAGGCGGAAAAGCTCATGCGCGACGACGCGGCCTGCTGCAGCGTCGAAGTGGTGAAGGGCGGGCCGGGATTGCGCTTGACCGGCTTTGCCTCGACCGTGTCGACCAGATAGGTCGCACCATCGAGCAGCGCCTTCAGGCGGTTGGCGTCATCGCCCGTCTTGATCGACTTGCCCTGAAGGCGTTTGCCGTCGGCAGAAACCAGCTTGGCTTCGAATTCGTCGCCGCGCGGTGTCTTCAGCAGGGCGGAAAGGTTCCAGTATTCTTCCGAGACGAAACGCTCGATTTCGGACTCGCGATCGCAGACGAGACGCAGCGCCACCGACTGCACACGTCCAGCCGAGCGTGCGCCCGGCAGCTTGCGCCACAGCACCGGCGAAAGATTGAAGCCAACGAGATAGTCGAGTGCGCGGCGCGCCAGATAGGCGTCCACCAGCGGCACGTCGATGTCGCGCGGATTGGCCATCGCATCCAGCACCGCCTTCTTGGTGATGGCGTTGAACACCACGCGCTTGACGGGCTTGTCGCCGATCACCTTCTTCTTTTTCAGAAGATCGAGAACGTGCCAGGAAATCGCTTCGCCTTCGCGATCAGGGTCGGTTGCCAGAAACAGTCCGTCGGAGGATTTGACCGCGTCGGCAATGTCCTTCATGCGCTTCTGCGAGGCAGGGTCAACCTCCCAGGACATTTCAAAGTCCTGGTCGGGCAGCACCGAGCCGTCCTTGGCAGGAAGGTCGCGAACATGGCCAAAGGATGCAAGAACCTTGTAGCCCGAACCAAGATACTTGTTGATAGTCTTGGCTTTGGCCGGAGATTCTACGACGACGACATTCATATTTTTTTCTCTGGGAACGGGTCCGTTAGTGTGTGCCCGGTGCATTGGCGTACTGCAGCAAGGCTTCCTTATATTTCGACATGGACAGGTAATGCGCGCTGGTCAAGAGGCAAGGGCGATTTTCTCATATCGGCACGAATGCAGCCGATGGGTTATTTTTGCCGGATTCGCAACTTCGGGTCATCGATCCCCGGTTGCATGATGCCTGTGACGACACCCGAGATCCTGTCTTCGTGGTGGCTGGCTGACACATATATGGTGTCGCGTGGCGATGGCGCAATCCGCAGATATCAACGACGTCGGCAATCACTCGGCCATGATAAGGGAAACCTGGCCGCCGGCGTGGCGGTTCAGTCGCCCGGCAATATCCAGTTCCAGCAGCACCATATGCACCGTCGCTGCGGAAAGACCCGTATGCCTGATGACATCATCGGTTTCGACCGGCGAGGGGCCAATGGCTGCGGCAATCATCTCGCGCTGATTGTCTGCGGGTGGTGACATGTCCGCGTCGCGAGACGGTTCCTCGACCGTGCGGCCAAGCGGCAGGCCGGGTTCGACAAGCGGTTGCAGCGCATCCAGAACGTCGGCGGCGCCTGTTGTCAGCATCGCGCCCTCCTTGATCAGCCGGTTCGTGCCCTGGCAGCGCGGGTCGAGTGGCGACCCCGGCACGGCAAAGACCAGACGGCCCGCTTCGCCGGCAAGCCGGGCAGTGATCAGGGAGCCGGAGCGTTCGGCGGCCTCGACGATGACGACACCGAGCGAGACACCGGCAATCAGCCGGTTGCGGCGGGGAAAATCCCGGGCGCGCGGCTCCCAGCCGAAGGGCATTTCGCTGATGGTCGCGCCACCCTGTTCATAGATCTGCTGCAACAGACCGAAATTTTCCTGCGGGTAGGGGCGATCGAGCCCGCCTGCCAGCATGGCCACAGTGCCGCTCGCAAGACTGGCGCGGTGTGCGGCGGCATCGATGCCACGCGCCAGACCGGATGCGATGGTATAACCGGCGCGCCCGCATTCGTGCGCCAGCATGGCGGCGAATTTCGCGCCGTTGATCGAGGCGTTGCGGGAGCCGACGATGCCGATGGAGGGGCGTATCGCGGCCGTAGCCGATCCCTTCATGGCAATCAGCGGCGGGGCGCCATCCACATGTCGCAGGGCGGGCGGATAATCCGGCTCGCCGATGCCGACGAAGCGGGCGCCGAAGCGCTCTGCCGCCTCGATTTCCTGCTCGGCTTCCGCCTGCGTGGCGATACGCACATTGCGTGCCGCGCCGCCGCGCCGGGACAATTCCGGCAGGGCATCCAGCGCTTTTTCGGCACTGCCATAGTGATTGATGAGTTCGCGAAAGGTGACGGGACCGATATTGTCGCTGCGGATCAGTCGCAGCCAGGCGATCTTTTGCCGTTCGGAAAGCGCCATGCCTTGCCGTTTCGTCCCGTCATGCGGCATCAAACGCCCCCGAAAGAGGGCGTAAGACCTGTCGTCTTAGCCCTTCTGGCCGATCTTGCTTTCCGTGCCTGCCATCAGGCGCTTGATGTTTTCGCGATGTTTCCACCAGGAAATCACACTCAGCACCGTCACGAGCAGCGCGGTCTTTTCCGGGCCGAGTATCCACAATGCAACCGGAATGACAAGCATCGCAACCAGTGCGGAAAGCGAGGAATAGCGTGTGACAAATGCCGTCACCAGCCAGACCACGGCAAAGCCCAGCATCATCAGCGGTGCGGCACCCAGCAGCACACCGATATAGGTCGCCACACCCTTGCCGCCCTTGAAGCCCAGCCAGACCGGAAACAGGTGGCCGAGAAAGGCAAGGAAGCCGGCAATCAGCGATGCCTCGTAACCCCAGAGTGCGTTGGCAACCAAGACCGCTGCCGTACCCTTCAGCGCATCGAGCAGCAATGTCGCGGCGGCAAGTTTCTTGTTGCCGGTGCGCAGCACATTGGTTGCGCCGATATTGCCCGAACCGATCTTGCGCACGTCTCCCAGACCCGCCATGCGGGTCAGAATCAGGCCGAACGGGATCGAGCCGAGCAGGTAACCCACCAGCGCGGACAGTGCGAGAAGGGAGGGCGCCGTCTCCCAGACAGTCAATGCAGTCATTCAAATGTCCCCAGTCATCGTGCGTTCCGCACCGTGGTTATGCCCACATGTCTTACAATGCATGAACCTGCTTGCCGGCTACATAGGTTGCAACGGCACGGCCACTGAAACGGGCGTCCTCGAACGGCGTATTCTTCGATTTTGAAACGAGCTGTTCCTTGGCGACCAGCCACGGTTCGTCGAGATCGACCAAGGTAATGTCGGCCTTGGCGCCAGCCTTCAGCGTGCCGGCATCGAGCCCGAAGATCTTGGCCGGACGGGTCGAAAGCGCATCGATCAGCCGCATCAGCGGAACTTCGCCGCTGTGGTGCAGACGAAGCGCTGCCGCCAGCATGGTTTCCAGTCCGACCGCGCCGCTTGCCGCATCGGAGAACGGCAGGCGCTTGGTGTCGACATCCTGCGGATCATGCGAGGAAACGATGATGTCGATGGTGCCGTCCTTCAGCGCTTCCACCATGGCCTTGCGGTCGTCTTCCGCGCGAAGCGGTGGGGAAAGCTTGAAGAAGGTGCGGTACTCACCGATGTCGTTCTCGTTGAGCGTCAGGTGGTTGATGGAGATGCCGCAGGTGGCCTGTACGCCACGCGATCTTGCCAGCTTGATCGCCTCTGCCGATTCCGGCACGGAAATCTTGGCGGCATGGTAGAGCGCCCGCGTCAGTCCGGCGATCCGCAGGTCGCGCTCCAGCGGAATGATTTCAGCTTCTTTCGGAATGCCGGGAAGGCCGAGCCAGCTTGCGAAAAGCCCCTCGTTCATATCGCCGTTGCCGATATATTTGTCGCGTGTCTCGAGCGCGATGACGGCACCCAGTTCACGGGCGTAGGTCATGGCCCGGCGCAGCACCAGCGTATCGTAGAGCCCCTTGCGGCCATTGGTGAAGGCAACGGCGCCCGCTTCCTTCAACATGCCGAATTCGGTCATTTCCTCGCCGTTCAGACCCTTGGTCAGCGCGGCTGCCGGGTGCACGTTGACCAGCGCCTTGTCGCGTGCGGTCTTCTTGACGAATTCCACCAGCGCGATCTCGTCGATGACGGGATCGGTATCCGGCATGACGATCATGCTGGTCACACCGCCGGCCGCTGCCGCGCGTGAGGCGGATTCGATCGTTTCGCGATGTTCGGCACCGGGTTCGCCAACGAAGACGCGGGCATCGACCAGGCCGGGAACAGCAAGCAGACCCTTGCAGTCGCGCACGGTCGCGCCTTCTGGCGCGCCCTGATTGCGGGCGTCCTTGCCAGCGGCAAGGATCGTTCCGTCTGAGCCGATGACGATGCTGCCGGTTTCATCGAGATTGCGGGAAGGGTCGATGATGCGGAGATTGTTCAGAACAATAACTGCACTCATGCGCGCTCACCCTGGTTTTGCGAGACAAGCAGGGTTTCCATCACCGCCATACGAACGGCAACCCCCATTTCAACCTGGCTTTCAATCACGCTCTGCGGACCGTCGGCCACTTCGGATGCGATTTCCACGCCACGGTTCATCGGTCCGGGATGCATCACGAGGGCGTCTTCCTTGGCTGCTTTCAGCTTTTCCGCGTCGAGGCCGTAATAATGGAAGTATTCGCGCACCGAAGGCACGAAGGAACCGGACATGCGCTCGCGCTGCAGGCGCAGCATCATCACCACGTCGGCATCTTTCAGGCCTTCTTTCATGTCGTGGTAAACTTCCACGCTCATGTCGCGAATGCCGGAAGGAAGCAGCGTCGCAGGCGCGACGACGCGTACCCGCGCTCCCATCTGGTTCAGCAGAATGATGTTGGAGCGGGCAACGCGCGAATGCAGCACGTCGCCGCAGATCGCAACCGTGATGCCAGACAGCTCGCCCTTGGCACGGCGAATGGTCAGCGCGTCGAGCAGGGCCTGGGTCGGATGTTCATGCTGGCCGTCACCGGCATTGACCACTGAGCAGGCCACCTTCTGCGCCAGAAGCGCTGCGGCACCGGCGGATGAGTGGCGCACCACCAGCACGTCGGGGCGCATGGCGTTCAGTGTCATGGCCGTGTCGATCAGCGTCTCGCCCTTTTTGACGGAGGAGTTGCCGACCGACATGTTCATCACGTCGGCACCGAGGCGTTTTCCAGCCAGCTCGAAAGAGGACTGTGTGCGCGTCGAAGCTTCGAAGAACAGGTTGATCTGCGTCAGGCCACGCAATGTCGAGGTTTTCTTCTCGCGCTGACGGCTGATTTTCACCGCCTCGTCGGCTTTGTCGAGAAGAAGGGTGATGTCCTGGTGGGAAAGCCCCTTGATGCCGAGGAGATGGCGGTGGGGGAAGAAGACCATGCGGTTTGCCTCCTGATGGGCGTCGCATTTTCCCGTGAAAATGCCCGGAACGCCCGAATGCTGGTCCGTGCGCTCCCATTCGCTGTCTACACGCCTGTGGAGCGCCGCGGAATTCGGTCCTGCGCTCTATAGAGACTGCTTGGGCGAGGGGCAAGCGTCCGCGACCCTGTGAAATGAAAACATGGCGATGTTTCCCCGCTTGCTTTGTATCAAGGCGCGTCTTTGTGGCGTAAGGCACTCTCCAGTGGTAGTCGCAGCCAATCAGGGCTTTGCGCGCAGATCATCGGAATTATGCCATGTCTTCCTATTCGGTCTTTGCTTTGGCGGCTCTTGCGCTTTTGTTGACGCCAGGCCCGACCAACACGCTTCTGGCGCTTTCCGGTGCCGGTCGCGGCGTCAAAGCCTCCCTGCCGCTGATGCTTGGCGAAATTGCCGGTTATCTTCTCGTCATCCTGTCGCTTGTTCTGCTCGTCTCGCGTTTTCTCGAGGCGCATGCCGGGCTTGCCTCTGCCATCAAGCTTTGCGCGGCGGTCTGGGTGGCCTTTCTGGCGGTTCGGCTCTGGAGCCTGCCGCCGTCCGCGCCGATTGGCGAGGCCATCTCGGTTCGCCGCGTGTTCGTCACGACATGCCTCAATCCAAAGGCGCTGATCGTCGGTCTCGTGCTTTTGCCGCAGGCGCGGGTTGCCGAGGTCTGGTCGTATATTCTGCTGTTTTCGCTGCTGGTGGCGTTTGCTGCGTTGGCCTGGCTTTGTGCCGGTGCCTTTCTCATTCGCCATGCCGGCCAGTCGTCACCGCGTCTGGTTCGCGGCACGGCGTCGTGCTTTTTGCTTGTGCTGTCACTTGGACTTGCCGGAAACGTGTTCGGCATTCTCTGAGAGCAGCGTCCGAAAAATGCCAAAACCGGGCGTTTAATCCGTTCAATCGCTTCCTGTGGGCAAAATTATGCAATATCACCCACTATGCAATTCAAATTAAAAGCAGCTAGAAGCACTTGATGACCCAGAATTCCCGGACCGATGAATCGCTCGCCGAATTGAACCAGCCAAGCCTCTGGACCGGCATCAATGCTTATCGCTCAGATCCGCTGATCGTTGATCTGACGTCGGGGCTGTCGCGAAACGTGCGGGATGAGTTCGACCAGCTTGGCCGTTACGTTACCTCGCATGAGGCGCAGGAACTGGCGCGCATGGCCAACCAGGGCGTGCCGAAACTCAACACCCACGGCCCGCGCGGCGAACGGCTGGATCAGGTGGAGTTTCATCCGGCCTGGCACGCGCTGATGCGCCGCTCCATGTCGTCTGGCCTGCATTCCGCCGCCTGGGAAAATTCGCCGGATACGCGCGGCAACGAACACAAGGCACGCGCCACCAAGTTCTATCTGACCTCGCAGCTTGAGGCCGGGCATCTGTGCCCGTTGACCATGACCAGCGCATCCGTTGCCGCAATCATGACCTCGCCGCGCGTGCAGAAGGAGTGGGCGCCGAAAATCCTGTCGCGCAAATACGATTCGTCGCAGAAGCCGGCATTGCAGAAAACCGCCGTGACCATCGGCATGGGCATGACGGAAAAACAGGGCGGCACGGATGTGCGCGCCAACCGTACGACGGCTGAACGGGTGGGCGAGGGCATCTATCGCCTGTCCGGTCACAAATGGTTCCTCTCCGCGCCGATGAGTGACGGTTTCGTCATGCTGGCGCAGATGGGCGATGGCATGGGCTGCTTCCTGGTGCCGCGTTACCTTGAGGACGGCTCGGCCAATGGCCTGCATTTCCAGCGCCTCAAGGACAAGCTTGGCAATCGCTCCAACGCCTCTGCCGAAGTCGAATTCACCGATGCCTTCGGCTATCTGCTGGGTGATCCCGGTGCCGGTGTTCGCACCATTCTCGATATGGTCACGCTGACGCGCCTCGATTGCGCGCTCGCCTCTGCCGGCATGATGCGCGCCTCGCTGGCCGAAGCCGTGCACTATGCCCGCGGCCGTTCTGTCTTCGGCAAGATGCTGGTCAGCCAGCCGATCATGACCCGCGTACTTGCGGATATGGCGCTTGATGCGGCGGCGGCAACGGCCCTTTCGTTCCGGCTGGCCACGGCCTTCGACGCAGCCCGCAACAATCCTGCGGAAGCGGCTTATGCCCGCGTCATGACGCCGATCGTCAAATACTGGTGCTGCAAGATCGCACCGGCGCTGATCTACGAGGCCATGGAATGCCTCGGCGGCAACGGTTACGTTGAAGAACGGCCGATTGCCCGCCATTACCGGGAAGCTCCCGTCAACGCCATATGGGAAGGCTCCGGCAACGTCATGGCGCTGGATGTGCTGCGTGTCCTTCAGCGCGGCAAGGATCTCTTCGATCTCGTCTTCCAGACGCTGGAACGCGATCTCGGCCCTTCGGGTAAGAAGACCACGGATGTTCTGCGTGCGGCCATTGCGCTTGCCGAGCGCGACGAGGGTGCAGCCCGTCTTTTGGTCGAACAGTTTGCGCTTGCGGCCGCTGCCGCAGAGCTTTGCCGCCTCGGTGCCGGCAAGATCGCCGACGCATTCCTCGAAACGCGTCTGGCCGGCGGCTGGAGGCACACCTATGGCATGCTCGATTCGCGCTTCGATCCGACATACATTATCGATCTTCTCTATCCGCCAGCGACATAAGGTGGCGATTGGGAAGATCAGGCACACGCGATCCTGTGGGAGGGGTGGGATTTGAACAGCAGTGGTGGCGTATTTATCTGTCCGATTTGTCTTTCGCATGCCGTGCTTATGGGCGCGGTCATGGGGCTTGAAACACCATGCTGATCTTTCGCTCTGCACGACCCGAAGACGAGGACGCCCTTTACGCCATCAGCCTGGCAACCGGTGATGCCGGCCAGGATGCGACGCAGCTTTACCGCGACGGGCGCATGGTCGGCCATATCTACGCGGTTCCCTATCTGCATCTGTGGCCGGACGCTGTCTTTGTCGCCGAGGATGACGAGGGTGTCTGCGGTTATATCGTCGGGGCGCTCGATACGGCGCTGCACGAAGAACGGCTGGAACAGGAGTGGTGGCCGCACCTGCGCGCGCTTTATCCCGATCCTGAAGGCGATCCGGAAAGCTGGAACGCCGATCAGCGCCGCGCCCACTACATTCATCACCCGCGCCGCACGCCGACCTGGCTGACCGAGCCTTTTGCCGCGCACATCCACATGAACCTTCTGCCGCGCACGCAAGGCAAGGGCGGTGGCACCCGGCTTTTGTCCCGCTGGCTCGACATGGCAAGACAAAATGGCGTCGGTGGCATCCATCTCGGTGCCAGCGAGCGCAACGAAACCGGCATGCGCTTCTGGGAAACCCGCGGTTTCAAGCGTCTCGAAAGCCACGAAACGCCCGGCACCGTCTGGTTTGGTATGGCGCTCGAATAGCGCTTCTATTGGCCTGCGAGGACGTTACGCCTTCCTGCGCAACAGCGCCGCAGCCACCGCGACATCCGTACCGGCAAGGCCGGTCGAGCAGAACAGCGTTATCTCGTCCGGTGACCGACGGCCGGTCTGCTGTCCCGCAACGATCTCTGCGAGATCCCTGATGCGTTGTTCGTCCGGCGTGCCGACAAGAAAAAACGGCGATGCGTAGGCGCGAATCTGGTCGGGCGAATCTGTTGCGATCAGGCTCGCCGCAGCGGCGACGTCTTTGCCCAGTTCGTGTGCATTGACGGTCTTCGGCCCAACCGTGTTGATATGGACGCCGGGTTTCAATGATCGCGCATGGATGACGGGTGTCTTGCTGCTGGTCGCGCAGATGACGATATCGGCGTCTGCGACTGCATCCTCGACCGTCTCCGCAGGCTGGATGTCGATATCCAGTTGACGCTGCATTTCTGTTGCGAAGGCATGTCTGTTCGCTTTGTCCCGGCTGAAAACGCGCACATGCGAAAGGCGTCGCACGGCCGCTGCCGCAGCAAGTTGGGTCCGCGCCTGAAGGCCGCTGCCGATGATGCCGACCGTTCTGGCATTTTCGGAGCTGAGGTGGCGAATGGCGACGCCACCGATTGCACCGGTTCGGATCGCACCGAGCTTTTCTCCCAGAACGAGCCCTTCCAGCCGGGCTGTGTCGGCTGACCAGACGGCAACGATCTGCGAATGTTCGTTGCCGGCAAAGGTATCGTAGACGCGAAAACCCGCTATCGCATCATCCCCGACAAGGCCGCCAACGGTAAAGACAAGATCGCCTTTGCCGGGAAAGGCGACATGGTGTCTGGGTGGGGCAACCAGTTCGCCGAGCGCTTTTTTTCGCATGGCGGCCTCAACCGCCTCTATCGCGATCGGCATGATGTCGCCGCCGCTCAGGTCCTGATCCGTCAATATCGTCGTCATGGCTGTCCTTTCGGTTGCCACATGCTGCAAGCTCAAGTGCAGTTTAGGTCAAGCGTCTCTCAAAAAAGAAACGCAGGTGCGCAGTTTGGCCGTCATCCACAGGAACCTTGGCCTTGCCGCGCCTCGTGCGTTGTTCTTCCCTTCATGCTTTGTTAACCCGGTGGTTCAGCTTCCGGGAAGGACGGGTAGACACTATGCTTGCGAGCGCCGCCGCAGAGATGATTTCGGACGTAAAACCGGAAAAGCGCATCAAGGATCGCGCCGCCACCGAGAAGGCCATCTTCAATGCCGCCAAGTCCATTCTGGCGGAAGAGGGCTTCCAGAATTTCGGCATCAATGCCATTGCGCGCCGGGCCGGTTGCGACAAGCAGCTCATCTACCGCTATTTCCGGGGTCTTGAAGGCCTGATCGAAGCAATCGGTGAAGACCTCGGCTCATGGGTCAAGGATCGCATCCCTGAAGATACCGGCGGCATGTTCCTGCTGACCTATGGCGACCTCATGGAGAAGCTGGCGCTTTATTTCATGGATGCGCTGCGCGCCGACCCGCTCGTCTGCAAGATCATCGCCTGGGAAGTGTCCGAAAACTCGCCGCAGGTGCGCCAGCTTTCCGAAGCGCGTGCAAAGTCTCTGGCGAAGTGGCTGGAGCGTATGCGCGGTTCGCTGGAGGCGCCCAAAGGCGTCGATACCGCAGCCGTCAACGCCGTGTTGTTTGCGGCGATCCAGCATCTCGTTATCTCCTCCGCCGCCAGCGGCCAGTTCGCTGGCGTCCCGCTCAAATCCGCCAAGGATTGGGAAAAGGTCGCAACCGCCGTCAAGAGGCTGGTGCGTGGCGTCTACGGCTGATAGCCGCAAGGCCTGATCTTCATATTCCCCCATCTGGCCGCTTGCGTCTTTCGCAGCGGTTTTTCTATGCGTGGCACCGATGTCTCTTGCGGGTGACGTCGGGGGTTATCCACATCCGCATCCCGTTTGTTAACCATGTTGGCAGCTTTTGTTTGCCTGGCGGCGGCTGCCGGTTCACTGTGTTAATAATTCGTTAACCATGCGCAATGACTGCGCAGAGGGAGCCGCAAGTGAGCCGCTGGATAGCTTTGAGCGTCATGATGACGTTTTTTGCCATGCTGCCGTTGGATATCGACGTGCCAGCGCTGAACCTATGCCTTATGGCGTTCGCGCGCTGGGCGGTGCTTGCTGGCATTCCCGAGACGTTTTTCGTACGGGAGCAGATGGCATGAAGTGGTTTCTTATCCTCTGGGCCGGTCCCGTCGCTCTGCTGGCCGGCTGGTACTGGCTTTCCTATTACGACATGAGTTTCGGCTTCTACATGCTGACCCGCCAGACGCATGATCTCGTCTTCCAGGTCTACGGCAACATTCTCGGATTGCCGCCGGAAAGCCTGCCGCCGATGGTGGCACGCGCCATTGCTGTCGACAGCCTGATCGTGCTGGCAATCGTCGCCTTCCGCAAAAGAAAGAAAATCATCGCCTGGTGGCAGGGCCGTCAGTCTGTGGAGCGCGCCAGCGCCGAAAGCCTGTCCAGCGCACCCTGAAGAATGAAGCTTGCCGCAGCCGAATCGATGCGTTCGGCCCGCTTGGCGCGTGACACGTCCATTTCCAGAAGCGCCCGTTCCGCCGCAACCGTCGAAAGCCGCTCGTCCCAGTAGATGAAGGGCAGGGCGGTCTTGTCGCTCATCGAGCGAACGAAGGCACGCGTGGCCTGCACGCGCGGACCGGATGAGCCATCCATATTCATCGGCAGACCGATCACGAAGGCTGCGACCTTTTCTTTTTCGGCAAAGGACAGCAGCACCTCGGCATCCTGCGTGAATTTCACCCGCTTGATCACGGGGCGCGGCGTGGCAAAGCGCCGCGACAGGTCGGACATGGCAAGGCCGATGGTTTTCGTGCCAAGGTCCAGTCCGGCAATGGCCTGTCCCGGCTGCAGAAAACCCGCAAGTTCTTCGATTGTCAGCGTTGCCATGCGTTTTCTCTTACCGCTTGCGAACAAATTCGGTGCGCAGCACCAGCCCTTTGACGGCATCGTGCTTGCAATCGATCTCTTCGGGATTATCTGTCAGTCGTATCGACTTGATAACCGTTCCCTGCTTCAGCGTCGTGTTTGCGCCCTTGACCTTCAGATCCTTGATAAGTGTAACAGAATCGCCATCGGCCAGGAGGTTTCCCGCCGCGTCATAGACTGCGTTTGCCTTTGCCGCTTCTGCTGCTATTTCAGAGGCCGGGCGCCATTCGCCGCTCGCTTCGTCATACACATATTCGTCATCATCTGCGGCCATGTTCGCAATCCAATTCAAAAGCATGTCGCGCAAAAATACGTCAGGCGGTTTTGCGATAACGACATGCGAAAGCAAGAAATCTGCAAAGCGTTGTGGAACTGAAAATCTCTACGCCTTGCTGGGGTAACCGGTTATCCGGCCCGTCCTATGTCACAGTATACCGTTAATACAAAGGAGAACTTCCATGAAAGTCACCTGGCTCGGTCACGCCGCCTTCCGCATTGAAACCGCAAAGGCGAAAATCCTTGTCGACCCGTTCTTCACCGGAAATCCATCCTTTGCCGGGCTGGACGCCAAGGGCGCCGCTGGCGGTATCACCCACATTCTCCTGACCCACGGTCACGGCGACCACGTGGGTGACACGATCCAGCTTGCCAATGAAACAGGCGCAACGGTTCTCGCCAATGCAGACCTTGCTGCATGGCTCGGCTCCAAGGGCGTTTCGAAACTCGAAATGGGCAACACCGGCGGTACAGTACATTTCGACGGATTTTCCGCGACCTTCACCAACGCGCTTCATTCCTCGGCGCAGATCACCGAAGACGGCGTTTCCCATTCGCTCGGCAATGCCAACGGCCTGATGCTGCACTTCGAAGACGGCCCGACGGTCTACCACATGGGCGACACCGATATCTTCTCCGACATGAAGCTTATCAACGAACTGCATGCGCCAGACATCGGCCTCGTGCCGATCGGCGACCGCTTCACGATGGGTGGCGCGGTGGCTGCTCTGGCCTGCCAGCGCTTCTTCAAGTTCGAGCATGCCATCCCCTGCCACTACGGTTCGTTCCCGATCATCGATCAGACGCCGGAGAAGTTCGTGGATGGTATGGACGGCGAGCAGACCCGCGTTCACACCCCCAAGCCAGGCGAGACCCTGTCCTTCTGATATCGCGTTTTTAAGCATGTCGGCACCGTAAAACCGCGTCAGAGTTTTACCCGACATGCTTTCTACCGTTGCGAACGGCGGACATGCTGATTATAGCGGGTAGGAAAATTCCTACCGGAGTAGAACCATGTCCGTCGATCTCGCCACCGTGAAGCGCGTTGCGCGCCTTGCCCGTATTGCCGTCAACGAAGAAGAGGCTGAGAAGATGCTCGGCCAGTTGAATGGTATTCTCGGTTTCGTGGAGCAGCTTTCGGAAGTGAATGTCGACGGCGTCGAGCCGATGACCTCCGTCACCCCGGTGGAAATGAAGAAACGCGCCGACGCTGTGACCGATGGCGACAAGGCCGACGATATCGTTGCCAATGCGCCCGCGACTGACCGGAACTTCTTTATGGTTCCGAAAGTGGTCGAATAAACCGACCGCCGTTCCTTCGCCCGATTTTTCCGAGATTTTCGAAAGCCGTTGCCGACCATGACCGAACTGACGAGCCTTACCATCGCTGAAGCCCGCGAGAAGCTGAAGGCGAAAGAGTTTTCCGCCCTTGAGTTGACGGACGCCTATCTGAAGGCCATCGATGCCGCCAACGGCGCGCTGAATGCCTATGTCGCGCTGACGCCGGAAAAGGCCCGCGAAATGGCAAAGGCGTCGGACGAGCGCATCGCTGCCGGCAAGTCCGGTGACCTCGAAGGTATTCCGCTCGGCGTCAAGGACCTGTTTGCGACCCGCGACGTCCACACCCAGGCCTGCTCGCACATTCTCGATGGCTTCAAGCCGAAATACGAATCCACCGTGACCCAGAACCTCTGGGATCAGGGCGCGGTCATGCTCGGCAAACTCAACATGGACGAGTTCGCCATGGGCTCTTCCAACGAAAGCTCCTGGTATGGCCCGGCCATCAACCCGTGGCGCGCCAACGGCTCCGAGCAGAAGCTCGTGCCGGGCGGTTCTTCGGGTGGTTCGGCCGCTGCCGTTGCCGCGCATCTGTGCGCCGGCGCGACCGCAACCGATACTGGCGGCTCGATCCGCCAGCCAGCCGCTTTCACCGGCACCGTCGGCATCAAGCCGACCTACGGCCGCTGCTCGCGCTTCGGCATCGTCGCTTACGCCTCCTCGCTCGATCAGGCCGGCCCGATCGCCCGTGACGTGCGTGACGCTGCGATCCTGTTGAAGTCGATGGCAAGCGTTGATTCCAAGGACGCGACCTCCGTCAATCTGCCCGTTCCTGATTATGAAAAGGCTATCGGTCAGTCGCTCAAGGGTCTGAAGATCGGCATTCCCAAGGAATACCGCGTCGATGGCATGCCGGAAGAAATCGAAAAGCTCTGGGCGCAGGGCGTTCAGTGGCTGAAGGATGCGGGCGCTGAAGTCGTCGATATTTCCCTGCCGCACACCAAATACGCGCTGCCGGCCTATTACATCGTGGCACCGGCTGAAGCCTCGTCCAACCTTGCCCGTTACGACGGCGTTCGCTACGGCCTGCGCGTCGATGGCAAGGACATTGCCGATATGTATGAAAAGAGCCGCGCTGCCGGCTTCGGCAAGGAAGTTCAGCGCCGTATCATGGTTGGCACCTACGTGCTGTCGGCCGGTTATTACGATGCCTATTACCTCAAGGCGCAGAAGGTTCGCACCCTTATCAAGCGCGACTTCGAAGATGCGTTCCACGCTGGCGTTGATGCGATTCTCGCACCGATCACGCCATCATCCGCATTTGCTGTCGGCGATGAGGAACTCGCATCCGATCCGGTCAAGATGTACCTGCAGGACGTCTTCACCATCACCGTCAACATGGCCGGCCTTCCGGGCCTGTCGGTCCCGGCCGGTCTCGACGGCAAGGGTCTGCCGCTTGGCCTGCAGTTGATCGGCAAGCCGTTCGAAGAAGAAACCCTGTTCAAGACGGCGCACGCCATCGAACAGGCCGCAGGCAAGTTCACGCCCGCCAAGTGGTGGTAAGTTTTACCAGACATCTATTCTGATGTGTTCGCCGGGCTGCAGTCGCTGCAGCCCGGCGATTTCTTTTTATCGGTTGTCCAGTTCGCCTCGAACGAGAACGAGCCCACGCGTGGTGATGCGATAAGGTCTGCCGCCTGAAGAGGCGATCGCCTTCTTGCGCTTCAGTTTGCGAAAGGTTTCGAGGTCGAGGCCACTGAAAATCCAGCCGTCGCGTGTATAGAGCGAAAGCTTTTCAACTTTGCGATTGATGTCACGAACGAGTTCGATGCTGCCGCCTTGTGCGAGCAGGTGAAGGATGCGCTGTTCGGCGCGGGAAATGTCCATTTTCGGAAATCCGGTCGGCGTCTTTTGGACGCGTGAAAACAAATCCGGGTGCCACAGGCATCCGGCTCGGTTTCATTTTGGCCCGGCGCGCAAGAGACTTGCGGGCAGGGCCTTTACCGGGACTCCGATTGAGCGAACATAAAAGCTCCTTGTTTGCGCCTTCTGGTTAAACCGCGAGATGAACGCGGTCAAGTCTGGCACAATTTCCATCCTGCGCTGCGTCTCTACTCTGTCGAAGGATCATTTCAGGCGATATTGCGTCTCAAGGTTGCGCTGGCCGAATCGTTCGGCCAATGCTTTACTTCGGTGGACAATGGAGGGCGCGGATTGATCGTCATTCGCAATGCGCGTGAGGAAGAGGCGGCAGTGCTGGCGGAAATCGGCTTGCGCGCCTGGCAGCAGGCAACTGCCGCTATCGGCATCACGACCGCGCTGTATGAAAACGCCAGCAGCGCTTTTGCCAATTTCACCGGTTCGTCCTGGTTGAGCATCATCGTTGCCGAGACCGGCGGGGTCGTTGCGGGCTGGGCATCGCGTGAACGCTTTGACGATACGATCAGCGATTTCTGGATCGATCCCGATTTTCAGCGCCGCGGCATTGGCAGCCTGTTGCTGGGCGAGATTGAGAAACAGATCGCCGAGAAGGGGTTTGAAAGCGCACGGCTTGAGACCCATGCGCAGAATGAACCGGCCGTCGCCTTCTTCCGTCACCACGGTTACAGCATCAGCTGGCTTTCGGTGTCCTATGCGCCCAAGCTTGATCGCGACGTACAATCGGTCGGCCTGCACAAGCAGTTTGTCGAGATCGAAAGCGGTACCTATGGGCCGGGCTTCTGAGGAGATGGCTCCAGGGTCATTTTGCCGGGGTGGTTATCTCATAGGTGCATTTGAAGGAACTGGCGGCGATGCGGTAGGTGTCCTTCTCGTCCGAAGGAACCTGAACGATCGCATCTCCCGGCTTGGCAACCATCGTCTCACCCCATGGGGCGGTGAAGTTGAAGGCGCCGATCTTGTCGCTGACGATGAAATAGGTCATGTCACCGCCCAGTGGCCTGAAGGTGCGGTAGCCTTTTTCATCCGGTTGAGACAGGGGTTCGCCGTAACGCTGCGGAAATTTGGCGGCTTTGACGAGAATTTCCTCGTTACCGGTTTCCGGGCAGCGGTTGCGAACCACCCAGTCGCCATTTTCAGCCGGCTTTGAACGCGTCTCCACGCCTTCACCCTTGATCGTCGTGATGATGATTTCACCGGCAAGCGCAGGACGGGCGTCGACTTCCCGTGTCTTGCGGGCAATTCCGGTCTCGTGGCGGGCTTTTGCCTCGCTCATCAGCGCGACCTGGTCCTTTACCGGTACGCCATCGGCCGCAGCGCAAAAGGCGGGAAAAGCCGCCGCCAGAAGCAGGCCGCGAAACAGGGGAAGCGTTGTCATGTCAGTCCTCTTGGAACAGGCCGGATTTTGATATCGAGGGGTTTGGCGGAGTTTGAGGGAGGCTATTCAATCCCTATCGTCATGGCAATAAGCCGTGCACCTTTATGCATACCGTGAGAAGCCTTGCGTATGCGGCCTATTTGTTTTACCCCACGCACAGAAAAACGTATTCCGTGAGCTTCAGATGACCCTTGTAGACGTGCGCACCCCAGACCCGAAACGCTTTATCCCCGGCGCAACCGGCGATTGGGAGATCGTCATCGGCATGGAGGTGCATGCGCAGGTTCTGTCCAATTCCAAGCTTTTCTCCGGCGCGTCCACGACCTTCGGCAATGCGCCGAACTCCAACGTGTCGCTGGTTGATGCGGCCATGCCCGGCATGCTGCCCGTCATCAACGAGGAATGCGTCAAGCAGGCGGTTCGCACCGGTCTCGGTCTGAAGGCGCAGATCAACAACCGTTCGATCTTCGACCGCAAGAACTACTTCTATCCGGATCTGCCGCAGGGCTACCAGATTTCGCAGTTCAAGGACCCGATCGTCGGTGAAGGCACCATTACCATTTCGCTCGGTCCAGATCGTCAGGGCAATTTCGAGGATATCGAAATCGGTATCGAGCGCCTGCATCTGGAGCAGGATGCCGGCAAGTCCATGCACGACCAGCATCCGACCATGTCCTTCGTGGACCTGAACCGTTCGGGCGTTGCGCTGATGGAAATCGTGTCCAAGCCGGACATGCGCTCGTCGGATGAGGCGAAGGCCTATCTGACCAAGCTGCGCTCCATCGTCCGTTACCTCGGAACCTGCGACGGCAACATGGACGAAGGCTCCATGCGCGCCGACGTCAACGTTTCCGTGCGCAAGCCCGGCGGTGCATTCGGCACGCGCTGCGAAATCAAGAACGTCAACTCGATCCGTTTCGTCGGTCAGGCGATCGAATACGAAGCACGTCGCCAGATCGCCATTCTCGAAGACGGCGGCGTCATCGACCAGGAAACCCGCCTGTTCGATCCGGGCAAAGGCGAAACGCGGTCGATGCGATCCAAGGAAGACGCGCACGACTACCGTTATTTCCCCGATCCGGACCTGCTGCCACTGGAATTCGACGATGCTTTCGTGGAAGCCCTGAAGGTCGACCTGCCGGAACTGCCTGACGACAAGAAGGCACGTTTCGTCGCCGACCTCGGTCTGTCGGTTTACGACGCATCGATCCTGGTCTCCGAAAAGGCGATTGCCGACTATTACGAGGCTGTTGCTGCCGGTCGCGATCCGAAGGCTGCCGCCAACTGGGTCATCAACGACCTTCTCGGCGCGCTCAACAAGTTCGGCAAGGACATCGAGACGACCCCGGTTTCGCCGGAACAGCTCGGTGGCATCATCGACCTCATCAAGGCCGAAACCATTTCCGGCAAGATCGCCAAGGATCTATTCGAAATCGTCTGGAACGAAGGCGGCAACCCGGCGGAGATCGTTGAAAGCCGTGGCATGAAGCAGGTGACCGACACCGGCGCCATCGAAAAGGCTGTCGATGAGATCATTGCCGCCAACCCGGATCAGGTCGAGAAGGTCAAGGCGAAGCCGACGCTGGCCGGCTGGTTCGTCGGTCAGGTCATGAAGTCGACTGGCGGCAAGGCCAACCCGCAGGCCGTTCAGGCGCTGGTCAAGGCCAAGCTCGGCATTGAGGAATAAGCATCGCTGAGGCGGTGCCGGGCCGGGGCCGGAAACGGTACCCGGCCTTTTTCATTTGGAGCAAAGGAACACGATGGTGTTTTTCATTCGGACAGCCAGCGAGCGCGATATCGAGCCGGTACGGGCGCTGCTCGACAAAACCTGGCACGCCACCTACGACGATATCTACGGCGCGGAAAACGTCGTGAAGATGATGGAAAGCTGGCATTCGCCACAGGCGATGAAGGACCGCGTTCACAAGAAGGGCGGCGAGTTTCTGGTGGCCGATGACGGCAAACGCATCGCCGGCATGGGCTATGCCGCCATGTCCAGCAAGATGACCAAGACGGCGCTGCTCTACCAGCTTTACGTCGCTCCCGAATTCCAGCGCCAGGGAATCGGGCGCGATCTGTTCGCCGAACTCGAAACCTGCTTCCCATCGGCTGAAATCATGCGCCTTGAAGTCGAGCCGAAGAACACGGCTGCAATCGCGTTTTACCAAGGCGTCGGTTTTGTCGAGGTGGACCGAATCGAACGCATGGCCGGCGTCGAGGGTCTTCCCGGCATCGTCATGGAAAAGAGCCTGCCGAAATGAGTGCTGCGCTCGATAATCTCGCAATCCGCCAGGCGCGGGAAGATGACATTCCCGCACTCGTGGCAATCTATGCGGCGGACGAGCTTGGCGGACACGGCGACACGTCCGACGAATCCGCTCTGGCCGACTACGTGACGGCGTTCAGGGCGATAGAAGCATCGCCCAGTGAAACGCTCTACGTCGCTGAACTGGACGGCGAGGTCGTCGCAACCTTCATGACCGCGATCCTGACCAAGATGGTCGGGCGAGGGGCCGTGTCGATGATGATCGAGGCCGTGCATACGCGCCCTGACCGGCGCGGGCGCGGCATTGGTGCTGCGATGATCCGCCACTGCATCGAGGACGCGAAAAACCGTGGCCTCAACGCGGTTCAGCTCACCTCGAATATGAAGCGTCTCGATGCACATCGCTTTTATGAGCGGCTCGGTTTTGAAAAGCGCCAGTTCGGCTTCAGAATGAAGCTGAAATAGTGTTTGCCAGGCGGGAAATGCTGGACAATCCACGCACATGACGGCATAAGCTTTTGGCGGTGCAGGCGTAAAAACCGCAGCACCTATAAGCCTGAGGAACGCATTATGAAGACTCTCCTGACGCAAATCTTCACCTGGTGGAATGGCCAGACGATCGGAACACGGTTTCACACCTGGCGTTTCGGAAAGAAGGTAGGGCAGGACGAGTTGGGCAACACCTATTACGAAGGTGGCACCACCTCCTGGGGCATGCCGCGTCGTTGGGTGATCTACAACGGTTACGCAGAAGCTTCCGCCATTCCTCCGGGCTGGCACGGCTGGATGCACTACCGCACCGATACCCCGCCAAGCCAGGAAAACTATGTTGCGCGTGAGTGGCAGAAGCCGCACCAGCCGAACCTGACTGGTTCTTCCCAGGCTTACCGCCCGCAGGGTTCGCTTGTCGTTGCAGGTGAACGTCCGCGCGTGACCGGCGACTACGACGCCTGGACCCCCGGCAACTGATTTTTCGTTTCGGGCGGCATGCTTGTGGATGCCGCCTTTGAAACCTCGTCCTCACCCGCTTTCGCCACATTCCGCCCTTAGAGCATTGGCGTGATCCGGTCGAAGAGACGACTCAGGAAGAATTTTTGGAGACAGGTCGTATGAGCAAAAACACGCGGGTTCGTTCTTTGCGTGCGCTGGCAATATCGCTGCTGGCAATTGCATCTACGGCAGTTCTCGTGTCGCCCGCACCGGCGGCACGCCTGGAAAACAAGGTGGCGGTTTTCTCCGGAATCGACAAGATCACCGGCCGCATCACATCCTTCGACGTCTATATTGATGAAACCGTCCAGTTCGGCGCGCTGCAGGTCACACCGAAGGTCTGCTATTCCCGCGATCAGACGGAAGCCCAGAAGATCGATGCCTTCATCGAGGTCGACGAAATCACCCTTGATCGCAAGATCCGCCGCATCTTCACCGGCTGGATGTTTGCCGATAGCCCCGGCCTCAACGCCGTTGAACATCCGATCTATGACGTTTGGCTGACCGGTTGCAAGCAGGACTCGGAAGTGCCTGCTCCCTCTACGGCAAGCAACTGACCTAACGGAAACTCTGAAAATTCAGAATGGCAGGCTTGGCCGGTTCACGGCAGCCTCGAGCATCTTCACGTATTCAGCCTTGGGAACGTCAATGGCGCCGAACGTCTTCAGATGGTCGGTGGTAAATTGTGTGTCGAGCAGGGTGAAACCCTGTGCGCGCAGGCGTGCGACCAGATGGACGAGGCAGATTTTCGACGCGTTGGTGCGCCGTGAGAACATGCTCTCTCCAAAAAATGCCGAGCCGAGGGAGACCCCATAAAGGCCGCCGACAAGAGTATCGCCTTCCCACGCTTCAACGCTGTGGGCATGGCCGATCTGGTGCAGTTCCGTGTAAAGATTGCGGATCGTCTGGTTGATCCAGGTGCTTGGCCTGTCAGGCGCTTCGGCCGCACAGCCCGCCATCACGCCTTCGAAATCCGTATCGAAACGGATGTCGAACGGACGTTTGCGGATGGCCTTGCCGAGACTTTTGGAAACGTGGAACGTATCGAGCGGGATGACGCCCCGCAGCTCCGGCTCGACCCAGAACAGCTCTGGGTCATCCGCCGAATCGGCCATGGGAAACAGGCCGACGGAATAGGCGCGCAGCAGAATATCGACGTTGAGATCGTTATTTCTGCCGCGCCGTGCCATTCTTAGTGTGCGTCACCGGCCAGATATTTTTCCAGCCAGTGGATGTCGTATTCACCCTTCAGGATGTCTTCGTTCTGCAGAAGATCCTGGAACAGCGGCAGGGTCGTCTTGATACCGTCCACGACAAACTCGTCCAGCGCGCGGCGCAGACGACGGATGCATTCGTCACGGTCGCGACCGTGAACGATCAGCTTACCGATCATGCTGTCGTAATAAGGCGGGATCTTGTAGCCCTGATAGGCACCCGAGTCCACGCGCACGCCGAGACCGCCGGGCGTATGGAAATAGGTGAGGGTGCCCGGAGACGGAACGAAGGTGCGCGGATCTTCGGCGTTGATACGGCATTCGATGGCGTGGCCATGGAATTCGATATCGGCCTGCGTCACCGAAAGGCCCTGGCCGGAAGCGACGCGAATCTGCTCCTGCACGAGATCCATGCCGGTGATGGCTTCAGTGACCGGATGCTCCACCTGAAGACGGGTGTTCATTTCGATGAAATAGAACTCGCCGTTTTCGTAAAGGAACTCGATCGTGCCTGCACCGCGATACTTCAGCTTGCGCATGGCGCTCGCGCAGATCTCGCCGATTTCCATGCGCTGTTCGACCGTCAGGGCCGGAGAGTTCGCCTCTTCCAGAACCTTCTGGTGACGACGCTGCAACGAGCAATCGCGTTCGCCAAGGTGAATTGCATTGCCTTCACCATCGCCGAAAACCTGCACTTCGATGTGGCGCGGCTTGCCGAGATACTTTTCCATGTAAACGGCGTCGTTGCCGAAAGCGGCAGCCGCTTCGGAACGGGCCGTGTTCACGGCTTCGTCGAGATCGGCTTCGGTCTTGGCGACCTTCATACCGCGTCCACCGCCGCCGGCGGTCGCCTTGATCAGAACCGGGAAACCGATCTGTCTGGCAATTTCCAGCGCGTTTTCAGGCTTCACTTCGCCATCGGAACCGGGAACAACGGGAATGCCGAGTTCCATGGCCGTCTGCTTGGCGGTGATCTTGTCGCCCATGATGCGGATGTGCTCGGCAGTCGGCCCGATGAAGGTAATGCCGTGCGCATCGAGAATATCGGCAAACTTGGCGTTTTCCGACAGGAAGCCGTAGCCGGGGTGAACCGCATCAGCACCGGTGATCTCGCAGGCTGCGACGATCTGGTGGATGTTGAGGTAGCTGTCACGCGACGGCGGCGGGCCAATGCACACGCTTTCGTCGGCCAGGCGAACATGCATGGCGTCCGCATCGGCCGTGGAGTGCACGGCAACGGTCGAGATGCCAAGTTCCTTCGCAGCGCGCAGCACGCGAAGGGCGATTTCGCCGCGGTTGGCTATGAGGATCTTCGAAACCATTGTGGACCGCCTTTATTCGATGACCACGAGGGCTTCACCATACTCCACGGGCTGTGCGTCGTTGACGATGATTTCCACGACCTTGCCGGACTTCGTTGCCGGAATCTGGTTCATGGTCTTCATGGCTTCAACGATGAGAAGCGTCTGGCCTTCCTTGACGGTGGCGCCGACTTCGATGAACGGGCGAGCGCCCGGAGCAGGCGACAGGTAAACCGTACCGACCATCGGCGAGGTTACGGTGTTGGCCGGGTTGCGGGCAGGGGCCGCAGCCGCTGCTGCCGGTGCGGCAGGCGCAGCAACAGCCGCAGGTGCGGCAACCGGTGCTGCCGGAGCGTAGGCGACTGGTGGTGCAGCGTAGACCGTTGCAGGCGGGGCAGAACGGGAAACGCGAATGCGCAGGTCGTCCTGCTCGACTTCGATCTCGGAAAGGTCGGTGTCGTTGAGGATGTTCGCGAGTTCGCGGATCAGTTCCTTGTCGATACCGTTTTTCTTTTCAGACATGACAAACCCTATTCTGATTGTTTCTTTTTATGCCGTGATATTCTTCAGCGCGTTGAGCGCCATGATGTAGCCGTATGGCCCGAAACCGCAGACCATTCCCTTGGCTGCGGGGGCAATCATCGACTTGTGACGGAATTCCTCGCGGGCGTGGATGTTGGAAATATGAACTTCCACCACGGGAACGGAGATGGCGCGAATGGCATCGTGCAAAGCAATCGACGTATGGCCATAAGCACCGGGATTGATGACCACGCCGACTGCACGGTCGCCTGCTTCATGCAGCAGATCGACCAGCGCGCCCTCATGGTTGGACTGATGGCATTCGACGGAAAATCCGAGTTCTTCGCCGGCCTTGATGCAGTCGTTTTCGATGTCCTTCAGCGTTTTGCCGCCGTAAATACCCGGCTCCCGCTTTCCCAACATGTTGAGATTGGGTCCGTTCAGGACGAAGATCGTGTTGCTCATTCGTGGTTCCACAAGAAAATCAGCGACACCTATAGACTGCACAGCTTCGAAGGAAAAGCCCCTGAACACCGTAAAGCACCGGGTTGTCCGGCAACTTCAGGGTTTATGCAGGGGCTTTTGAGAAATCAGGAGCAGGTGGCCTTACCGCAGGTGCGCATATTGGCGATCTTCTCTTTCAGCGGTGCGGCACCAACAGCGCCGAACACGGCTTCCGTGCCGACGATATAGGACGGCGTTCCGGTGATGCCGAGATTGTTGGCGAGCTGGTAGGCTTCCTGCACCTGCGCATCGTTGGGGTTCTCTTCCATGGACTTGCGGATATCCGCTTCCTTCAGGCCGAGAGAGGTCGCAACTTCCATCGCGCTTTCTTCATTGGCGCGGCCGCGCGCGCCAAGCAGGGTGCGCTGGAACTCCGGATATTTTTCCGGCGAGAGAAGTTTCACGGCATTCGAAACCCGGTGGGCGGCGACCGATTCTGGTCCGAGAATCGGAAATTCCTTCAGAACGACACGCACTTTGTTGTCGGACTTGAGAATGTTGTCCATGTCGCTCATGGCGCGTTTGCAGTAGCCGCAATTGTAGTCGAAGAACTCGACCAGTGTGACATCGCCTTCGGGATTGCCGAGCGCCAGATCGTATTTCGATTCGAAAATGGCTTTCTGGTTGTCGGCCACCGCTTCGGATGCCTTGGCGTTGCGCGCCGCATATTGCTTGCGCTCCAGCGCATCCTGCACCTCAAGCATGATCTCCGGGTTCTCGATCAGGTATTGCTTGATGAATTCGCCCATCTCCTTCTTCTGCTGCGCGTCAAGCGCGTGCGCAGGCTGGAAGGCAAAAACGGTCGAAAGGGCCGTGATGCTGGCGAAAACGGTTGAACGGAGAAGGTGCGCCATATCGGTCCTCGTCATGTGTGTGGGCAGTGCCACTGGAATATCACTCTGGCACTTACCTTACCTTAAGCCAAATATCATACGGCAAAAATAGTTGTCCTCATTATGATCGCATCATTGTGAAGACTGCGATTTTGCGGCAAGTCTCGAAAAACATTTCAGGAAAGAAGACGCCATTGATAACGATGTCGAAGCGAAGCGCGGTTGAACCCTTCCATGCCATGGACATTCTGGCGGAAGCGAACCGGCGCAAGCAGGCAGGCCGTCCGGTAATTTCGATGGCCGTCGGCCAGCCGTCTCACCCCGCGCCAAAGGCCGCACTCGCTGCCGCCGAGACCGCGCTGAAACATGGCCGCATCGGTTACACCGACGCGCTTGGCCTGCGTGATCTGCGTGAAGCGATCGCCGGCCACTATCAGCGCCGCCATCAGGTCTCGGTCGATCCCGCCCGTATTGCGGTGACCACAGGATCTTCGGCCGCCTTCAATCTCGCCTTTCTCGGCCTTTTCGATGCGGGCGACCATGTCGCGATCGCAAGACCCGGTTATCCTGCCTACCGCAACATTCTGAAGGCCCTCGGCCTCAATGTCGTGGAGGTGCCAGTCACCGCCGAAACCGGCTACACGCTGACACCTGCAAGCCTGGAGCGCGCCGAAACCAAGGCGGGCTGCACGCTGAAGGGCGTTTTGCTGGCAAGCCCGGCCAACCCCACCGGCACGGTAACGGGACGCGAGGCGCTCAAACGCCTGTCTGCCTATTGCGACAGCCGCGACATCGCCTTCATCTCGGACGAGATCTATCACGGCCTGACCTTTGTCGGGGATGAGACCAGCGCGCTCGAAATTACCGACAACGCCGTCGTCATCAACTCGTTCTCCAAATATTATTGCATGACCGGCTGGCGTATCGGCTGGATGGTGCTGCCGGAAAAACTCGTTCGCCCGGTCGAATGTCTTGCGCAAAGCCTCTACATTTCCGCGCCGGAACTGTCGCAGCTTGCGGCTGCGGCCGCGTTTTCGGCCGAGGCTGAGCTGGATGTCTACAAGGAAAGCTACCGCACCAACCGCGATTTCCTGATGACGCGCCTGCCGGAAATCGGCCTGCCGCTGGCATCTCCGATGGACGGGGCCTTTTATGCATATGTGGACACCAGCCGTTATTCCAATGACAGCATGGATTTTGCAAAGCGCATGCTGGCTGAAATCGACGTGGCGGCAACGCCCGGCATGGATTTCGATCCGGAAGAAGGCCACCGGGCACTCCGCATTTCCTATGCGGGATCGGTGTCGGATATCGCCGAAGCTGTCGGTCGCATTGCCGGCTGGCTGAAACAGGGCTGACGTAGCCTAGACCCTTCTATTCCGCAGCATCGCATTGAAAGGTGCTGCGGAAAGCCTTCTCGCCCTTGGTGGTGAAGGTCAGCACACGGCCTTGTCCGCGTCGTATCCAGTCGCGGCTTTGCATGGTTGACAGCAACGATGCACCAAGTCCGCCGCCGAGGTGATGGCGACGTTCGCTCCAGTCCAGGCACTGCAGGCAGATGGGACGGCGGCTTTTCTCCAGCGTCGTAAGATCGATGCCGAAGTCTTCAAAAAAATGGCGTCCCTTGTCGGTCAGGGCAGGGTCATCGCCATCGGTGACAAAACCTTGCGCGATGATGGCGTTGAGCAGCGTGACACCGCTTTCGCCAGCCAGATGATCATAGCAGACGCGCGCTTCGCGCAGCGCCTTGTCTTTCGGGCCGGTCCGCACCCGCACCGCCCCGGTGCGCTGGGCAAGGCCCATCAAGGCCTCCAGAACCTGCGCAACATCTTCGTCGGAGAGCCGGAAGTAACGGTGGCGTCCCTGTTTTTCGGCTTTGAGAAGATGCGCGTCGGAGAGTTTCGACAGATGGCCGCTGGCGGTTTGCAGTGTGACTCCGGCCGTCTGCGCAAGCTCGCTTGCCGTCAGCGCACGCCCATCCATCAGCGCGGTCAGAATGTTGGCGCGGGCAGGGTCGCCGATCAGTGCGGCAACATTGGCGATCATCGGTCCATCCTTCATACTTCGATCATAGCCGAAGCATCGACGCGCAGCAATGGCGTAAACAGGAGCATGTCGCATCAAAGGAGAGTGCCATGCTGACCTGTTTCATTCGTTATGAAATCGACCCGTTCAAAGTCGACGCCTTCAACCAGTATGCCCGTAACTGGGGGGAGGCCATTCCGCGCTGTGGTGCAGATCTGATCGGTTATTATGCCCCGAAGGAGGGATCGAGCACCGTTGCCTATGGCGTTTACAACATCGACAACCTTGCCGCCTACGAGACCTATCGCGCCCGTCTGGCCGCCGATCCGCTCGGTCGCGAAAATTACGAGTTTGCGAGGCGCGAACAGTTCATTCGCCGCGAAGACCGGTTGTTTCTGCAACTCGCCTCCGCGCCGCATGGGGTGGGCGGGAGATGATCGCTGTCATCTTCGAAGTCTGGCCGGCGGAAGGCGAGCGGCAGCATTATCTGGATATCGCATCCGCGCTGCGCGCCGATCTTGAGGTGATCGACGGTTTCATCTCCGTCGAACGGTTCCAGAGCATCGTTAATCCCGACAAGATGCTGTCTCTGTCCTTCTTCCGCGACGAGGCGGCAGTGAAGGCATGGCGCAACCGCAGCGGCCACAGGGCCGCTCAGTCCGCGGGGCGTTCAGGTGTCTTTGCCAATTACCGGCTGCGGGTCGCCAGCGTCATGCGCGATTACGGTTTGAACGAAAGAGACCATGCACCGTCCGACAGCCGTGCGATGCACAAGAACAACTGACGGCCAGACCGGCACCGTTCGCCTGAACCACACATCTCTGCACAAAAGAAAACGCCCGCAATGTTCGTTGCGGGCGTTTTTCAGTGTCTATTCGCTTGGTCTCAGAAGAAACCGCGGCGCTGCCACCAGCCGCCCTTGCGCGGCTTCGGCTCATCGCCGTCATTGCCGGAAGAGGTCACGACTGGCTCGGACGTGGAGACGTTCTCACCACGGTTGGCACGGGCAGTCTTGCCTTCGGCTTCGGCTTCCGTTTCCGGTGCAACCGTTTCAGCGCCAAGGTCTGCCGAGGCTTCGCCGGCTTCCTCGATTGCCACTTCGGCAACGGTCTGCTCGACGATCACAGGCTCGACCGTTTCGACCTCAACAGCCTTCGGTTCGTCCTCGACCTTCGCCTTGGCCTTGCGGGTACGGCGTGGCTTCTTCGGCGCTTCTTCGGCTACCGGTTCTGCAACGGCTTCGACAACCTCGACAACCTCGACAACTGCGACGTCTTCGGCAGCGGCAACCGGAGCTTCCGCCTCGTCGCTTTCTGCTTCGCCGTCGGCCTGCTGTTCGCCATCGGCATCAAGAGCTTCGTCTTCCGCACGGTTGCGACGGCCGCCACGCTTGCCGCGACGACGACGCTTGCGCTTGCCGTCTTCATCGGAAGCAGCGGCATCGCCTTCTGCAACGGCATCCTCATCGGCGTCCACGCTATTGTCTTCGTCGGCATCGGACTCATCGCCAGCACCGTCTTCGGAGCCTTCGGCCTGATTGTCACCGCCCTGGCCGTTCTGGCCGCCCTTGCCGCGACGACGACGACGACGCTTGCGCTTGCGCTTGCCATCTTCGCCATTTTCGCCCTGCGGCTGGCGGGCTTCAGCGCCCTGAGCCTTGACGATTTCTTCTTCGTCCTCGTCCTCTTCGATCTCGATGACGATATCGTCTTCTTCTTCGGCGAAGTCGGGCAGGGCCTGCAGCAGGCTTTCGATCTTCACCGGATTTTCGACGGCTTCGCCACGGTCGATTGCGAAGTGCTGTGCACCAACGCTGGCATCGGCTGCGATGATGATCGAGACGCCGAAGCGGCCTTCATAATCGACAATCGTGCCACGCTTGTGGTTGAGCAGGTAGAGCGCTGTCTCAGGCGTGGTGCGAACGGTGATGTTGTGCGTCGTGTTGCGCAGCAGATATTCCTCGACGCCACGCAGTACGTGCAGCGCGATGGACGATTCCGAGCGAACGTGGCCCGTGCCGCCGCAATGCGAGCAGACCTGGGTGGTCGATTCCAGAACCGATGCGCGAATACGCTGGCGCGACATTTCCAGAAGGCCGAAATGCGAGATGCGGCCGACCTGGATGCGGGCGCGGTCGTTCTTCAGGCAATCCTTGAGCTTCTTTTCGACAGAGCGGTTGTTGCGCTTTTCTTCCATGTCGATGAAGTCGATGACGACAAGACCGGCAAGGTCGCGCAGGCGAAGCTGGCGGGCAACTTCTTCAGCGGCTTCAAGGTTGGTCGTCAGCGCGGTTTCTTCAATCGAATGTTCGCGGGTCGAACGGCCGGAGTTCACGTCGATCGAAACCAGAGCTTCCGTCTGGTTGATGATGAGATAACCGCCCGACTTCAGCGTGACCTGCGGCTGCAGCATGCGGTCGAGCTGGGCTTCGATGCCCGAGCGCGAGAAGATCGGGTGAATGTCGCGGTAAGGCTGAACCACCTTGGCGTGGCTCGGCATCAGCATCTTCATGAAGTCTTTCGCTTCACGATAGCCGTCTTCACCCGAAACGATGATCTCGCCGATATCCTTGTTGTAGAGATCGCGGATCGAGCGCTTGATGAGCGAACCTTCCTCGTAAACGAGGCAGGGGGCCGTGGAGTTCAGCGTCAGCGTGCGGACGTTTTCCCACAGGCGCATCAGATATTCGAAGTCGCGCTTGATCTCGACGCGGGTACGGTTGGCACCAGCGGTACGCAGGATCACGCCCATGCCCTGCGGCACCTCAAGATCGCGTGCGATTTCCTTCAGGCGCTTGCGGTCGGCCGGCTGGGTGATCTTGCGGGAAATACCGCCGCCCCGTGCCGTGTTCGGCATCAGAACGGAATAACGTCCTGCCAGCGACAGGTAGGTGGTCAGTGCCGCGCCCTTGTTGCCGCGTTCTTCCTTGGCAACCTGCACCAGAAGAATCTGGCGACGCTTGATGACTTCCTGAATGCGGTACTGCTTGCGCGGCTTGCGCGAAACGCGATCCGGAACTTCTTCCATGGCGTCTTCGGCGCCAACGGATTCGATCACTTCCTTTTCGTGGTGATCGTCGTCGTCATCGTCGTCGTCGTTGTTATCGCGACGAAGACCTTCGACTTCTTCGGAAATCGTGTCGGCATCCACCATGGCGGCCATTTCGCCACCGGTGCTGCCATCATCTTCGGAAGAGCCCTCTACGGCTTCAGCCGCTGCTTCGTCTTCCGCGACCTTCTTCTTGGCGCGGGGACGGCGGGTGCGCTTCTTCGGCTTTTCTTCTTCGACAACGGCGTCTTCTGCGACCGCTTCAACAGCGACGGCTTCCGCCTCCGTTTCGGTGACTTCGGCAACCGGTTCTTCGCTTGAAACGGCAACCGCTGTTTCTTCGCTCGCCACAATGCCGACATCCGGCTGGTCTACCTGCGACAGATCGATGGCAGGTGCGCCCGGTTCCGGTGCGTCAGCCGATTCGAAATCGTCGCTGCGGCGATGATCTTCGGCTTCGGCCTTCAGCAGTGCCTGACGGTCGGCAAGCGGGATCTGGTAATAGTCAGGGTGAATTTCCGCAAAAGCGAGAAAGCCATGACGGTTCCCGCCGTAGTCGACGAAGGCCGCCTGAAGCGAAGGTTCAACGCGGGTTACCTTGGCAAGGTAAATGTTGCCGCGAATCTGCTTCTTGTGTTCCGATTCGAAATCGAATTCCTCAATCCGGTTTCCACGGACGACTACAACGCGCGTCTCCTCTTCATGGGAGGCGTCGATAAGCATTTTGTCTGCCATGTAAGCTGTGCTCCTCGGCGCAGCCTTGTATTATACGAGAACAGGCCCGCCGGGAGGACGGGCCTTTCATATGAGTGCAAGGATGTGCCGGAAATGAAGTCTCCAGCCTGACCTCCGTAAACTGGCAGCATCCGGACCGACGGCGAGGCGCTGGGCCTGCTCCTGGTATCCGGTTCATATGAAAACTGCTGCGACATCTTGGGCCAGGCGGAACGACAATAATATATAGACCCCTTGGGGTCCGATGAATTTGCTCTCCTCAGAGCGGCGGTGGCAACGCCACCGGGTACGTTTCCGGACAGTTCCGGAATTGATCCAGTTTCAGGATAAATGTAACAACGGCAGATGATTACCCGCTTTTGCGGCGCCAGCTTCTAAGTCGATTGGCAGCCGGCGGGCGTCTATCCCGTCAACACTTTTAACCCTCTCTCGTGTTGTATGTTTTCTCTGTCATAATAGCAATAGGCTGGCTAAATATGCCATATTGTTGGTGGAATTGGCGGGTTAAGAATTGGTTCATCAACGCCTGCGATTTTGGTGCCAAATGGCGCAAAGGCATATGCGTCGGGGCTGAAATAGCCACAAACCGGCGTCAACGCGGCGTTGTTCGTGCAAATGACTGAAATACGGATTTTTTTAGAAGACCATGATTTTCTATCGAGGATCAGCCTTTTCGGGTGAGACAAGAGCGTTTGGCGCGCGAATCGCACGTCTGGCGTGCGTCGTCGCGTTGTCTTTCGTCGTATCGATTCCAGGGCTCCGCGCTGCATCGGCCAATGGACCGCTGGTCGCGCATCAGGCCCGCATCATCGGAGACGAGGCGCGCACGCGTATTGTTCTCGATTTCGCCGAAGAGCCGGAGTTCGATATTCACTATCTCGACTCGCCGACGCGTATCGTCGTCGATTTCCCCGCCGTGAACTTTGCCTTCCCGGCATCCGATCTTGCCGCGACCGGGCTGTTTTCGGATATCCGCTTCGGCAGCATGGGCGAGGGCAACGCCCGTATCGTCCTGACGGCGAAGAAACCGGTCAAGGTGGCCGTGGCCGAGGCAAAGCCCGGCGAAGATGGAAACTCCTATCGTTTCGTTCTGGATACTGAGATCACGACCAAGGCGAAATTCGCCGAACTGCTGAAGACGCAGCAATGGCAGACGCCTGCGCCGGTTTCCACGGCCTCCATTACCCCCGATGACAAGACATCGCGCACCAATGACTTCGTGATTGCCGTCGATGCCGGTCATGGCGGTATCGATGCCGGCGCATCCGGCAGCACAACCGGAACGGAAGAAAAGATCATCACGCTGGCTTTCGCCCGCGAGCTGGCAGAGCGCCTGAACCGCGAACCCGGTGTGAAGGCGTTCCTCACCCGTGATTCCGATACGTTTCTGGCGCTTTCCGAACGCGTGACGCTGGCCCGGCAGAACAATGCCAATCTCTTCATTTCGGTTCATGCCGACACGCTGAAGCAGAAGGGTATTCGCGGCGCCACCGTCTATACCTTGTCCGACCGCGCCTCCGACCGCATGGCGCAGGAACTGGCGGAACGCGAAAACAAGTCCGATCAGATCGCCGGTGTGGCCGCCTCGAGCGAGCCGCCCGAGGTTGCGGATATCCTTCTCGATTTCACCCGTCGCGAAACCCAGGCGTTTTCGGTGACGCTGGCGGAAAATATCGTTTCCTCCTTCGAGGGGCAGGTGGGTCTCATCAACAACCCGCATCGTTACGCCGGTTTCATGGTCCTGCGTGCCCATGACGTGCCGTCGGTTCTGCTGGAACTCGGATTTCTGTCCAATCCCGAGGACGAGAAGCTGCTGCTCGACACCGAATGGCGCAAGAAGGTTGCCGATACGCTGGCAAAAGCCGTCGGTCGTTATCGTGAAAAGGCGATGGCAAACGGCGGCTGACGAAATTTTGCGAGTGCCTGCAATCCGTTGTATCATCGCCATAGTGCAACAAAACCATGGGTTCTACACAGGGTAAAACAGGCGGGAGCCCTATTTTACTCACAATCGACGCGTTACTCGGAGGTCGGATTCGGCGATGGTCGGGACGCGGCCTTTGTCGATCGTGTGGTAACATATCGGCGAATGCAGCGCATTCGGCTTGTCATTGAAGGTATGGTGTGCAAAACGGCACCCGATATGCAAGGATACGTCCCGATATCGATGGGCGTTGATGGTTACGATTCGAATTATCGGTAGCTTGGTATGATCAGACTTATTGGATATTTCTTCGGCTTGGCCTGCGTGCTGTTTCTGTGCGCCGCCGCCGCCGGTGCAATTTATTTGCGCGGCGTGTCGCAAGACCTGCCGGACTATGCCGTACTGAGCACCTACGAGCCGCCGGTAACGACCCGCGTGCACGCCGGTAACGGTGCGCTGATGGCGGAATATGCGCATGAAAAGCGTCTCTTCCTACCGATCCAGGCGATCCCGGATCGTGTGAAGGCGGCGTTCCTCTCCGCCGAAGACAAGAATTTCTACAACCATCCCGGCATCGACGTCTGGGGTCTTGGCCGCGCGATCCTCGTCAACGTCCAGAACCTCGGTTCCGGCCGTCGCCCAGTCGGCGCATCGACGATCACCCAGCAGGTCGCCAAGAACTTCCTTCTCACCAACGACCAGACCTTCGACCGCAAGATCAAGGAAGCGATCCTGTCCTTCCGCATCGAGCAGACCTACTCGAAGGACAAGATTCTCGAGCTTTATCTCAACGAGATTTTCTTCGGTCTGAATTCCTACGGTATCGCCGGCGCGGCACTGACCTACTTCAACAAGTCGGTTACCGAACTGACGATTGCCGAAACGGCCTATCTCGCTTCTCTGCCGAAGGGCCCTGCCAACTATCATCCCTTCCGTCGTGAAAAGGCTGCCCTTGAGCGCCGCGACTGGGTGATCGACCGCATGGCCGAAAACGGCTACATCACCGTTGCCGACGCCACCGATGCCAAGAAGCAGCCGCTCGGTGTCAACGTGCGTCGCGGTGGCGCCCATATCTTCGCCTCCGACTATTTTGCCGAGGAAGTCCGTCGTCAGATCGTTGAAAAATACGGCGAAAAGGCTCTCCTCGAAGGCGGCCTTTCGGTTCGCACCTCTTTCGATCCACAGGTTCAGCTTGAAGCCCGCAAGGCGCTTCAGGATGGCCTCGTTGAATATGACGAGCGTCGTGGTTACCGCGGCCCGATCGAGCAGATCGATACGACCGGTGACTGGAGCGCGGCTCTCGCCAAGATCAAGGGCCTGCGCGACGTTCCCGAGTGGAAGGTCGGTGTGGTTCTGGCAGTCGCCGCAGACGGTCTGACCATCGGCGTTCAGGCTGATCCTGACGCCGAGGACGAAAGCGGCGACAAGCGCACACGCGGCCACATCGCTCCTGAAAACATGCGCTGGGCTTATCGCGACGCCAATGGCAAGCGCTCGACGGCGAAATCGCCGGTCGGCGTTCTCGCACCCGGCGATGTCATCTATGCCCAGCCGCTGAATGCCACGGGCAGCGAATACCGTCTGCGCCAGCCACCGAAAGTGCAGGGTGGCATGGTGGTGATGGACCCGCATACCGGCCGTGTTCTGGCCATGGTTGGCGGCTTCTCCTACGGCCAGTCGGAGTTCAACCGTTCGACGCAGGCCATGCGCCAGCCGGGTTCGTCCTTCAAGCCGTTCATCTACGCGGCGGCGCTCGACAACGGCTACACGCCTGCATCCGTTATTCTCGATGCGCCGATCGAAGTCGTCTCCGGCGGTCAGGTCTGGAAGCCGCAGAACTACGGCGGCGGTTCGGCTGGTCCTTCGACGCTGCGCCTCGGCATTGAAAAGTCGCGTAACCTCATGACCGTGCGTCTGGCACAGGACATGGGCATGAACGTCGTCGCCGAATATGCCGAACGTTTCGGCATCTACGACAAGATGCCGCCGCTTCTGGCCATGTCGCTGGGTTCGGGTGAAACCACTGTCATGCGCATGGTGTCGGCCTATTCGGTCATCGCCAATGGCGGCAAGCAGATCAAGCCGACGCTGATCGACCGCATTCAGGACCGTTACGGCAAGACGATCTTCCGTCATGAAGAGCGCGCTTGTGAAGGCTGCAATGCGACGAGCTGGCAGAACCAGGACGAGCCCGTCATCGTTGACAACCGCGAGCAGGTTCTCGATCCGATGACCGCTTACCAGACGACGTCGATGCTGGAAGGCGTTGTTCGTCGCGGTACGGCTGCGGGCAAGATCCCGGTGAATGACCGCCCCGTTGCAGGCAAGACCGGCACGACCAACGATGAAAAGGACGCCTGGTTCGTCGGTTACACGCCGAACATGGTTGCGGGCCTCTATATCGGCTTCGATTCTCCGGCCCCGCTCGGTCGCGGTGGCACCGGTGGTTCCTTGTCGGCGCCGATCTTCGGTGAGTTCGTGGCTGATTTTGCCAAGCACACGGAGCCGAGCCAGTTCATCGTGCCGGAGGGCATGAAATTCATCGCCGTCAACCGCAAGACCGGTATGGCAGCCATGGAAGGTGAACCTGACACGATCATGGAAGCCTTCAAGCCTGGCACGGGTCCGGCTGACAGCTTCTCGGTCATTGGCGGCATGGACGGCTATATGTCTCAGGAAGATATTCTGAAGACCTCGCCACAGGCCCAGCAGGCCATCACCGGCGGTGGCGGCGGCCTTTATTGATCCGTCATCTAGGAGTTCGTAAGGGGCGCGGTCTTTACATCCGCGCCCCTCGCATTTATTTGAGCAGCCAGTTTCAAACAAGGTGAAGAACCAGCGAAATGCGCAATGAAATTGTGAACGTAGTCGACGAAATCAAGCAGGCCATAAGCCTGCTGAGGAGGCATCTTTGACTGGGACCAGGCGATAAGACGACTGGACTGGTTGAATAACAAGGCAGAGGACCCGACCCTCTGGAACGATGCCGCAGAAGCCCAGAAGCTGATGCGTGAACGCCAGCAGCTTGATGACAGCATCAGCGGCGTGAAGGCGCTTGAGCGTCAGTTGAGCGACAACATCGAGCTGATCGAACTCGGCGAGATGGAAGGCGACGACGAAATCGTCAAGGACGCCGAAGACGCACTGAAGGCACTGAAGAACGAGGCCAACCGCCGTCAGGTGGAAGCCATGCTGTCGGGCGAAGCCGACGGTAACGATACCTATCTCGAAGTGCACTCCGGCGCCGGCGGTACCGAAAGCCAGGACTGGGCCAATATCCTGCTGCGCATGTATACGCGCTGGGCGGAACGCGAAGGCTTCAAGGTCGAGGTTCTGGAAGTTCATGACGGCGAAGAAGCGGGCATTAAGTCGGCGACGATCCTTGTCAAGGGTCACAATGCCTTCGGCTGGCTGAAGACCGAATCGGGCGTACATCGTCTCGTCCGTATTTCGCCTTACGACAGCAACGCCCGTCGTCATACGTCGTTCTCGTCCATCTGGGTCTATCCGGTGGTCGATGATTCGATCCAGATCGACATCAATGAAAGCGATTGCCGCATCGATACCTACCGTTCCTCGGGTGCGGGCGGTCAGCACGTTAACACCACCGACTCGGCTGTTCGTATCACGCACATTCCGACCGGTATCGCGGTCGCATGCCAGCAGGAACGCTCCCAGCACAAGAACCGCGCCAAGGCGTGGGAAATGCTGCGCTCGCGTCTTTATGAGGTTGAGCTTCAGAAGCGCGAAGATGCCGCCAATGCGCAGGCTGCATCCAAGACGGATATCGGCTGGGGTCACCAGATCCGCTCCTACGTTCTGCAGCCTTACCAGTTGGTCAAGGACCTGCGTACCGGTGTGGAAAGCACGGCACCTGGCAACGTTCTGGACGGCGATCTGAACGAGTTCATGGAAGCGGCTCTTGCCCATCGCATCAGCGGTGGCGCGGGCGTGGATGTCGCCGACATCGATTGATGAAGGCTGGCAGACCAGTGTTGTAGAATTCGCCCTTCGCAGAAAACTGCGGGGGGCTTTTTGTTTGGAGGAATGCGTGAGACAGGCTCTATACATCGTCGATGTTCAGCCAAGCTTCAATCCACCGGCCGCGCTGGTCACGGAGATTGCCCGACTGGCGAAGACCATGCCGAGTGCGGCGAGCGTCGAACGCCATGATGAGACCATCACGCCCTTCGAACGGCAACTGGGCTGGAAACCGGGCAGGGACGATGAGAGCCTGGTGCCGGCAGACCGGGTGTTCATCAAATACGGCTATGCGCCGCCGAAAGAGGCGATCGATTATCTTCGCTCGCTGAACGTGGAGCGCGTGCTCGTGTGCGGTATTCAGGCCGATACCTGCGTGCTCGCCGCCGGTTTTGCACTGTTCGATGCCGGTCTCACCCCGACCCTGCTGCCGTGGCTGACGGTTGGTTCCAGCCTGGATCGGAGCGGTGGGCTCGGCGAAAAGCTCTGGAAACATCATTTCGGCGCGGTCTTGTCAGGACCGAACGAACTGGGCCTGTAGAGCGAAGCGGATTACATCCGGTCTTCCGGTCTCAGTTCGAGGCGCGCTCAATTTTCATTTCACCGAGTTCATCGATGAGGATCGTCCAGCTTTCCGATTCCTTGGCCATCGGATCGGTCTTGAGGTAGACCGTTACGAACAGCCCCGGCGCGGTCGGTGCACCGTTGGAACTTTCGGGTCGAATATCCGTCACGTAAGACTTCATCTGGTTGAATTCTTCCAGCTCGACCGTCTCGACGAGGTGCGGGCCATTGGCCGTAAAGGCAATGCGCTGCAGATAGATTTTGGCGGTTCCGTCGCCTTGTCGCAGCGCAATCACCTTATAGTAGCCGCGTGTCGGCGCGCTCGGCGGCGTTCTCTGGGCGTCAGCGCCGTTCTGTGCAGGGGCTGCAGGCGGGTTGGCGTCTTCCCAGAGACCGCTGCTCGTCACGAAGATCGTGGAAACCGGCAGCGCATCGATCTCCTGCGTCTGCGCAGGCGCGCAAAGCGTGCTGGCGGCCAGAAACAATGTGGCAAGGAGCGTCAATTTCGGGTGCATGCGGGTCTTCGTCAGTTGGTGAATTGCTCGGCAAGAATGCGGTCGGACCATGAACGATCCGGGTCGGATAAAATCCGTGCTGTCCTGTCCTGCGATTGGGCGATCCTGACATGGGTTACGGATTTGACTTCCGTATGGTCCGCAACGGCATTGACGGGGCGCTTGTCGCGTTCGAGAACATGAATGTCGACCGTCACCTTATTCGGTAAAAGCGCACCGCGCCAGCGGCGTGGGCGGAAAGCGCTGACAGGCGTGAGCGCCAGAAGCGGCGATTCCAGCGGCAGGATCGGTCCATGCGCGGAAAAATTATAGGCGGTGGAGCCGGCCGGTGTCGCGACCATCATGCCGTCGCAGATCAGCTCTTCCAGCCGCACCTTGCCATCCACCTCGACGCGCAGCTTGGCGGCCTGGTGGGACTGGCGGAACAGGCTCACTTCGTTCATCGCAAGCGCGGTAAACTCGTCGCCATCGGAATCCGTGGTGGTCATGCGCAGCGGATGAAAATCATTGCCGGTTGCCACGGCAATGCGTTCGCGCAATCCCTCGATCTTGTAGTCGTTCATCAGGAAGCCGACGGAACCACGGTTCATGCCATAGACACGTTTTCCCGAGTTCATGGTTTCGTTCAGCACCTGCAGCATGAAGCCGTCGCCGCCAAGAGCCACGACGACTTCGGCCTCTTCAAACGGCATATTGCCATAAAGTGCCGTCAGCTCCTCGAGCGCGGCCTCGGCGTCCTCGGTTTTCGCAGCGACAAAGGACAATGAAGAGCTAGGACGCGACATTCGCTTTCCTTGACAATGTCGCGGGACAGAGATGACACGCGAAAATGTGGGTAACTTGTTGAGGCAACTCGCAATCTTCCGGTCTGCAGGCGAATCGTCGACGAAAATCCGCCGATCCTTCGCAGGTATATTTTCCTTGGTACATGAAGAGCTTATGTCGCGACAAGCTATTTTGACCGAGATCGGTTCTGCGAGGGTCTCTGCACCAGATCCGGTCCACAGCTTGTTGTTTTTACCTGCGTGCCGAGGGTTGCGATGCGCTTTCGTCTGGGGCAGGTTGCTCGACACCAACATGCGCCGACATGAATTGACGTCTGGCAGGAGGCAAAGCGTGGTTCTGAACTACTCAATCTATGATGTCTTTACCGAAACAAAGATGGCCGGAAATCCTCTGGCTGTCATGTATGGCGGCGAAAGTCTCGACGATGCGACCATGCAGGCCATTGCCAGGGAAATGAACCTGTCCGAAACGGTATTCGTCAATCCGTCGTCCAATCCCGCCCATGCCGCATCGCTGCGCATCTTCACGCCGTTTGGCGAGTTGCCCTTTGCCGGGCATCCGACAGTCGGATCGGCGGTGGCAATTGCCGAGCGCCAGCATGCGGGCGGCGGTGATCTCGACATGGTCAGCGTGCTGGAGGAAAAGGTCGGACCGGTCCGCTGCGCGGTGAAAATCCGTGAGGGTGCGGCAAGTTTCGCCGAATTCGACCTGCCGCGCAAATCCTCGCGCGTCGACCTGCCGCTCGACAACACCAGGCTTGCCGACGCGCTCGGCGTCAGTGAAGGTCATATCGGCTTCGAAAACCACGTGCCATCGGTTTGGACCGCTGGCGTGGCCTTCCTGCTGGTACCGCTGCACAATCTGGCTGCCGTACAGGAAATGGAGTTTGACGCCAGCCTGTGGCTGAGAACGGCCCCGCTGGTCGAAGGACGCCTCGCTGCGGCGTTCATCTATTGTCGCGGTGGCATCAACCACGCCGCAAAGTTTCATGCCCGCATGTTCTCGCCGGAAATGGGCATTCCCGAAGATCCGGCAACGGGCTCTGCCGTGGCGGCAATGTCCGGCGCCATTCATTATTTCGATGGCCTGTCCGACGGCCAGTATCCGCTGCTGATAGAGCAGGGTGTGGAAATGGGTCGCCCGTCGCACATCCATCTGCGTATGGACATCAAGGACGGCGAAGTCGCCCGCGCCCGCATCGGCGGCAATGCTGTCCGCGTGGCATCGGGTGTGTTCGAACTCTGACGCGGAAGGGCCGGGCAGCACACGCCAGACCCATTTGTAGCGCCAAAAGAAAACCCCGGTCTTTCGACCGGGGTTTTTATTTGTCCAGCGTAGCGTCGGATCAGTTGAACCGACCCGCCGCATGGGCAAGCATCGTATAGACCTTGCCGGTATCCGATGTGAGGTAGGACTGCGTTACGGTGCGGTCGCGATCCGTGCGGGCCACGTCGGCCAGCAGCTTCTCGAAATCGGCGATGTAACGGTCAACCGCGGTGCGGAATTCCTGCTCGCGATCATACTTGCGCTTGATCTCGTCAAACGTCTGCTGGCCCTTCAGCGTGTAGAGACGACGCGTAAATACGTCGCGCTCGCCGCGCTGGTAACGGCGCCACAGTTCGACCGAGGCATCGTGATCGATGGCGCGGGCGATATCGACCGAAAGCGAGTTCAGCGATTCCACCATATGACGCGGGTTGCGGGTGTCAGCAGCGCGGGTCGGCTGTTCTGCAGCAGCGCGCGGTGCGGCTGCGGCAGGCGCTTCCTGACCGTCACGCGATGCGCCACGCAGCAGATCGCTGATCCAGCCACCACCTTCTTCACGACGTCCTGCCGGTGCAGGCGCAACGGGCTGGCGGTTTTCGATCGGCAGGTTGCCACGCAGGGCAGGCGCCGGTGCGGCTGGCTGCTGTGCGACACGCTGCTGAACGGGTGCAGGTGCTGGAGCAACCGGGGCCGGTGCTGGCGCAGGGGCCGCAGGCTGCTGACGCGCTTCAACGCGACGTTCGACAGGCTGAGTTGCCGCAATCGCACGGGCAACAGGTTCGGAAACTTCCATCTGCTGCGTCGAGCGACCGACGAGCTGCGAAATGTCCTGCAGCGCCTTGATCTGTTCGGAGACGGCGCGACGCATGGCGGCGGCGCTTTCCTTGGCCTCTTCTGGCAGGTCGAAGGCACCACGCTTCAGTTCGGCGCGGGTCGAGTCGAGTTCGCGGCGGATATCGTGGCTGGAGCGGCGGATTTCGTCCGTGGCACCGGCAAAGCGAGCAACGGCCTCTTCCACGGCCTGACGCAGCGTATCACGCATATTGGCGGCTGCGGCATTCGACTTTTCGGAGGCGCTGCCCAGCAGGGTGTCGACTTCCGAGAGCGACGATTCCACGCCACCGCGCAGGCGGTTGACCAGCTCGTCGGAGTATTTCTGCGCATCGGCCAGCGTGCTCTCGATCGAGCGGGTGGCATCCTGACCGGCGGAGAGCAGGGCGCCCCGCATGGTCTGTGCAGCCGAACGGGCCCGCTGTTCGGTTTCGTCCAGTGAACGGCCGATATCGGAGAACGAGGACTGCAGATTGTCACGCAGGTTGCCTGCAACATTCTGCGAGCGTTCTTCGGCGGCGGTGAGGGTGTCTTCCACCACGCTGACAACACCGCGCATGGAGTTTTCGATTTCTTCCGAGCGCTTGAGCAGGCCGACCGAGAGGCTGCGCAGGGCATCCTGACGTTCTTCCAGCGTACCGACGAGGCTCGACTGTGCCGCGTTCAGCAGTTCGGATGCCTGGCTCAGAACCTTGGAGTGTTCTTCGAAACGTCCAACGATACCGGCGACCTGTGCCAGCGTCTGACCGGAAATGTTCGACAGACGGTCGATCTTTCCTTCCAGCAGACGGCTGGAGCTGGACACCATATCGGCGGCCTGGGAAGCAGCTTCCGAGAAATGCGTCGCGGTCGAATTCAGAGCCTGATCTGCGGCGCTGAATTCCTGAGCGGCGCGTTCGACGGCGGAGTTGAACTTCGCTGCCGACTGCTCGACGATTTCCGCCATGCCGTTGTGCGTCTGAGACAGCATGTCCGTGCTCTGGCGGGTGGCGGCAACCAGCTTGTTGGCGGCATCGCTGCCGACACGGCCATACTTGTCGATACCCTGTTCCACGGCGTCGGCCATGGCGGTGTGGGTTTCGGACAGCATGTCGGTGCTCTGACGCGTTGCTGCGACGAGCTTGCTGGCTGCTTCGTTACCGGCAGTGGCGTAGTCGCTGATGGCTTGTTCGACCATGCCGACCATGCCGCTGTTGCTCTGCGTCAGAAGATCGGCGCTCTGCTGTGCGGCGGAGACGATCTTTTCGGCGGCTTCGCGACCGATGGTGGCGTATTCGTCCACAACCGGCTTGGCCTTTTCTTCAATAAGGCGCGACAGTTCGGCAGACCGGCTGGCCAGCATCGAGTTGAGTTCGCGGGTGCGGTTGTCGAGTGCGGAGCGGATGGATTCGCCGCGTGCATCGAGAGCCGATTCCACATTGGTCAGGGTTTCGGAAATCACGCCAACCTGCGAGCGTACGACAGCTTCCGCCTCGGCTACCTTGTTGACGATGATGTTGCCGGCTTCCGAGAAGGTCTGGGCAACGGCGGCAGCCTGGCCCGAAAGGCGGGTCTGCGCATCCGAGATGCGGTTGACGATCTCGCCGGAGCGCTCTTCGATGGCCTTGGTGAAGGCTTCGTTCTGCGCCTGAACCTGCTCGACATAGTCGGAACCGGTCTTGGCTAGCAGTGCGGTGGAGCGTGTGGCTTCTTCGCCAATGCTTTCGGTGGCGGAGATAACGGCGCCGCGCAGGCTGAGTGCCAGATCGGTAGCCTTGCCTTCGATGGTACGGTTGACGTTTTCGAGACCGATCGTCAGCGCCCGGTCCATGGTACCAAGGCGTTCATCGATCTTGGCCGAACCGCTGTCGAAGGTTTCCGCCAGACGGCTGGTGCGGCTTTCGAAGGTATCGGCAACGCGTGCCGACTGCTCGTCGAGCAGGCCGGTGATGCGCTGTGCCGCGTCTTCGCTGCTGCGGGCAAAGGCTGCAGTCTTGTCATCAAGCGTTTCGGCGAAACGACGGCTCGCATCGTCGATGGCAGTGTTGACATTGCCGAGGTCACCGTGAACGCGCTCCTGCAGCGTGTCGAGGCTGACCTCGATGCGTGTGCCGGTCTCGTCCAGACGGTTGGTGATGTTGCCGAGCGAGGTTTCGATGCGGGTGGAAAGCTGGTCCGTCGCACCGCCGATTTCACGTGCGGCGTCGCTGATCTTGCCGGCAATGGCACCGGCACCGTTGCGAAGGCGTTCTTCGAGGCTTGCAGCGCTTCCGTCGATGGCTTTCTGCAGATTGTCCTGCTGCGTTTCGAGCGAGAGTTCGAGCATGCTGGCGCTGGAAGCGACCGTCGTGCCGATCATCATGGCCTGTTCGGAGAGCAGGTCGCTCATCTGCGTCGACGCGGAATTCAGCGTCGCGGCAATATCGGCATGGCGCTGGTCGAGGGTGGTGGCGATATCGGCCTGCGACTGCGACAGGCTCGTCTCCAGGCGCGAAACGCCTTCTTCAACGGTCTGCGAGAAGCGGCTGCTGCCACCTTCAACAGCGGTTTCGATGCGGTGGGCTGCACCGGCAACGCTGTCTTCGATCAGGCCGCTGTTGCGTTCCAGCGTGCCGGCAATGCGCTCGGCCTGCGAACCCAGCATGGTTTCAAGACGTTCGTGACCGCCGGCGAGGGCATTCTCAAGCGTGAAGGCGGTTGCCTCCAGGCGCTGGCCGACACCGGAAGCCGCCAGCGAAAGCGAAGCGGACTTGGCATCGAGAGTTTCGGCGATGCGCTCTTCCGCACCCGAAATTGCCATGTCGAGTGCCATGGAGCGGCTGTCGAGCACATCGGCGATACGCTCTTCGGCATTCGAGACGATGCCGCTGAGTGCTGCCGTGCGGCTGTCGAGTGCCGATGCAATACGGTCTTCGACACCGGAAACGACGTTGTTGAGGGCGGCGGTGCGGCCTTCGATGACGTCGGCAATCTTTTCCTCGACGCCCGAGAAGGTCATATCGAGCGCCATGGAGCGGCTGTCCAGCACATCGGCGATACGCTCTTCGGCATTCGAAACAATACCGCTGAGTGCTGCGGTGCGGCTGTCGAGTGCCGATGCGATCCGATCTTCAACGCCGGAAACGACGTTGTTGAGGGCGGCGGTGCGGCCTTCGATGACGTCGGCAATCTTTTCCTCGACGCCCGAGAAGGTCATGTCGAGGGCCATGGTGCGGCTGTCGAGCGTTTCGGCGATGCGCTCTTCGGCATTCGAGACAACGCCGCTGAGGGCTGCGGTGCGGCTGTCGAGTGCCGATGCGATACGGTCTTCGACACCGGAGACGACGTCGTTGAGAGCAGCGGTACGGCCTTCAATGACATTGGCGATCTTGTCTTCGACACCCGAGAAGGTCATGTCGAGCGCCATTGCGCGGCTGTCGAGCACATCGGTAATGCGCTCTTCCGCACCCGATACGATGTTCCGGAGCGATGCCGTGCGGCTGTCGAGTGCTTCGGTGATCTTTTCCTCAGCACCGGAGAAGGCCATGTCGAGGGCCATGGAACGGCTGTCGAGCACATCGGTGATACGCTCTTCCGCGCCCGAAACGATGGTCTGCAGCGATGCCGTGCGGCTGTCGAGTGCTTCGGTAATCTTCTCCTCGGCACCCGAGAAAGCAATGTCGATAGCCATGGAACGGCTGTCGAGCACATCGGCGATGCGTTCTTCAGCGCCCGAAACGACCGAGGTGAGGGCTGCCGTGCGGCTGTCGAGTGCTTCGGTAATCTTTTCTTCGGCACCCGAGAAAGCCATGTCGATGGCCATGGTGCGGCTGTCGAGCACATCGGCGATGCGTTCTTCAGCGCCCGAGACGACCGAGGTGAGGGCAGCCGTGCGGCTATCGAGCGCGTCGGCAATCTTGCCTTCGGCGCCTTCAACGATACCTGCCAGCGCAGAGGTGCGGTTATCGAGGGTTTCCGACAGACGTTCTTCGACATTGGCAAAGGTCATGTCGAGCGACAGCGTACGGCTGTCCATCGTGTCTGCAATGCGCTCTTCGACGCCGGAGATCGCGCTGGAGAGCGCCGCGGTGCGACCATCGAGCGTATCGGCGATACGGTTTTCCGCGCCCGAAACAACTTCGTTGAGGGCTGCCGTGCGGCTTTCCAGGGTGTCGGCGATGCGGTCTTCGATGCCGGTAACAGCGCCGGTGATGGCTGCTGCGCGGGTTTCGAGCGTTTCCGTCAGGCGACGTTCAACGTCGGCAACCACGTTGTTGATTGCTGCAGCTCTCTCGTCGAGCAGCGCGGCCAGATGTTCGGCCGTACCGGAGACGGAGCTGGTGATGGCCTGCGAACGGCTGGCAAGCGCCTCATCGAAGCGGTTCTGGCTGGCAGAAAGCGCGCCGAACAGGGCATTGCTGCGCTCTGCAAGCACGCTGTCGATCTTTTCATGCGTATCGGCAAATGCGCCGGTGATTTCGGCGGTGCGACGACCAAGAGCATCGCTAAACGCGCGGGTGCGATCGTCAAGCGCGCTTTCGAGCATTTCCTGGCCGGTTCCAAGTGCCGTCGCCAGTGCCAGCGACTGATCGGTCATTGTCGAGCCAAGGCGCTCGATGCTGCCGTTCAGCATGGTGTCGAAGGCTTCCGAGCCGCCTGCAACGGTTTCGTTGATGCGAGCCAGGCTCTCCATCAGCTTGCTGTCGAGGCTGCCGGCACGCTGATCGAAGGCACTTGCAAATTCGGCAACACGCTCGTCGAAGGCGGAGTTGACCAGGCCGACGGTCGCCTGCAGGCGTTCTTCGAACAGACCCGAACGCAGGTCGAGATCCATGATCGCGTCGTCGGCCGTGCTCTGCAGGTTCTGACGGAAGGACAGACCCTTTTCTTCCAGCGTCGCGCTGAGCTTGTCGAGAACGGTGTCGAGCGAGCCGCCAATGATCTGCTGGCCGCGGTCGATATTGCGGTTCAGTTCCAGCGTGCGCGTCGACAGGGTGTCGTTGAGCTGACGGGTGCGCTCTTCAAGCGCGCTGTTCAGGCTTTCGGCACCGCTATCGAGGGTGGAAGCGTGGATTGCAAAGCGCTCCAGCAACATTTCACCGCGCTCGTCGAGCGTCGAGGAAAGATTGTGCAGGCGCATGTCGAATTCGTTGGAAAGCGCCGAGCCGGAGGTATTCAGAGCCTGCAGTAGGTTTTCCGTCTTAGCGGCAATCAGGCTGCCCATCGCTTCTGTCGAAGCGCGCGATTTTTCGAGGAGTGCCGCCGAGCGCGTGTCGATCATCGAAGCGAAAGCCTCGCCGGTGGTGGCAAGGCGCATCGACAGCTCTTCGCCGACGATCGACAGTTCTTCCTTGATCTGCTCCTGCGCGCCAACGATGGACGAGCGGATACGTTCGGCGTGATTGACGATGGCGTCGCGTTCCGCCGTCAGTTCCTGCACGAGGCTGCGAACGCGCAATTCGTTGTCGGCGTAGCTGCGCTCAAGTGCGTTGACTTCGGAGTGGACGAGGGTTTCGAGTTCGGTGGCACGGGCAATGGTGCGCTCGATGCCGTCATTCATGGCCGAAACTTCGCGGCGAACCGCCTGACCGACCGACATGATGCGGTCGGAGGCAACGGTTTCCGGCTCTGCCAGACGCAGGGCGACTTCCGCCATGGAGCGTGCGGCATTGCGAAGGTCACGGGCGCGCGCCATCATGATGGCGAAGGCGAAGAACAGCATGACCGGAACGATGATGCCGACAATGATCGCCATCAGGCCGGGGATAGCAGCGAGATCGGCAATCGATGCGATGTTCCACAGCGCGTTGCCGTAGAACAGATGCGCGATGCCGAGGCCGCCGATCGCCCAGATGACCGACATGATCGCCGCGTTGCGCAGCGCACCACCAATCGAGCCGCCTTCCAGCGATTTCAAAATCATCGCCGGGCTGCGTTTGGAGCCGTCATTGGCCGCTTCCAGATTGGGGGATTTTGGCGCCTGTTCGGCCGCAGCGCGCGCCGGTTCGGGTGCGGAACGCTGCTGTCTGCTGGCTTCCTTCAATCTGGCCTCCGGCTGCTTCGGCGTTGTAGATTTTCGCTGCTCCGGCGTGTCTTCAAAGGCGCCGAGTTGCAGGGCGTCTTCCAACGCCTGAAATGCAGTCTCGTCGACGGAGTCGCTAATCTTGTTGTTCGCCATGCGGTTACGCCTCGTTACACATACGCCCGGCTTCATGCCGTAGAACCCGTTTGCCGCCCGCAAACGAATTGCCGCCATCTGCCAGCGGAAAAGCCCCTGAGAAAGGGAATCGATTCCGCTCATTACACATTCCCGGATGCTGGTGACCCAGCTTTCGGGCGAAATTACATCACTGTGCCGTAATAACAAAGCTTGAGCGAAAGCCTGGTCGGAACGGCAGTACCGTAGTGACACATTTGCGTCTTCGAAACAATTAATGCGGATTTGCAGAGAGGGCGAAGTGTCGGCTTTTTAACAGTATTTAAACCTCGGTCCCGCGCCGAATGCCTTGTTTCATATAAGTTTAGCATAAATTAACCATAGCGAAAGATTTTCACCAATGCCGCGCCGTAATTTAAGCCGATAGCACCGCCATACATGCGTAAATCCGGCACAGATGTGACGCAAAACAAGAAACGGCGAGACAGAAACAAGGAATTGAGACATGGCAGCGGTCAGTATTGCTTTCGAAGCTCCGGATAATTCCGGTGGCGCGGCTTCCGCCAGCACAAAGCCGATCGATTTTGTTCATCTTGCCCGTCAGACGATGGGTGACAAGGAACTGGAAATTGAAGTCCTGCAGCTTTTCAGCCGCAGCGCCCGCTCGGCATTGCACGAGCTGAATGGCGCTGATGCGACCGCCGTCAAGGCCATCGCACACCGGTTGAAGGGTGCCGCCGATGCGGTTGGCGCATTCGCCGTTTCCGCCGCCGCTGCTAAGCTCGAAGACAATGCAGGCGATGGCGCCGCCATGGCAAAGCTCGTGGCAGCCATCGTCGAAGCGGAAAATTTCGTTCTCAAGCTCTGCCGCTAAGCCAGGATTGGTCGATTTTGTCAGGCCGGCCGGGCTTGGTACCGCTTCTGCGGGTTGCCAAGCGGAGCCGGCCTTTCTATGTGTTTAGAACAATTCTTAGAACACACCTCAGTCACAGAACACGACCTGGATCTCCGACATGACCAAACTGACCATCGTCGCCTTCGACGGCACGTCCCATGAACTTGATGTAAGCAACGGTTCCACCGTCATGGAGAATGCCGTGCGCAACTCCATTCCCGGTATCGATGCCGAATGTGGCGGTGCCTGTGCCTGTGCGACCTGTCATGTCTATGTCGATGATGCGTGGACCGAACGCGTCGGCGGCCCGGAGCCGATGGAAGAGGACATGCTCGACTTCGCGTTCGATGTGCGTCCGACGTCGCGTCTTTCCTGTCAGATCAAGATGAACGACGAGCTCGATGGTCTCGTCGTTCATGTGCCTGAGCGCCAGGGCTGATATCTGATTATTCCGCTTTGCGCACAAAGAACCCCGCTCGCCTGATTTGGGAGGAGAGCGGGGCAAGGTGGGTACGCAGCATGCAGGCGAGGGAGGAAACACCTGCGAGCCCTCAAGCGCGCACCGGGAGAACTGCTGTCGGATGTCTTATGCCGATGGTTTTGTTCGGCTTCTTCCTGAATTTCGTATTCTGGAAGCAGGCTACAATGAGTCTATTTGCGCGCGCCACGGTGAGAAGTTACCGGTAAAATCGGGCATGACGTAACGTAACGTCGCCTATGGCGCAGGCGCCAGAATGCGACGTTAAATCTCTGATTTTTATGTGTTGATGGCGTGTTGTTCGCCGGCTTCCGTTACCGGCGGTTCTGGCCTTGCTCCAGGCGATGCTTCAGAAGCCGCGTCATGCGCGCATCGAAGTTCTTCGATTCCACCACATCGAACCGGTACTGGTCCTTGTCATGCTCTTCCATGACGGTCTGGGTGATCTTTCCGGCCATTTCCTGCAGCTTGTCGCAGGATGACTGCGGCCGCATCGCCTTCAACTGGCGTTCGAGCGAACGGGCATAGGTTCGAGCGATTTCCGCGTGCCGTTCCTCATGCCGTTTGATGTCGGCAAGCAGGGTGTCCCAGATGAAGGCAAGCTCAGCCGTTGTACGGCGGCGGTTCTTCCATTGCGGCAGCAGGATGCGCGTGTTCAGCAACACCTTGGCCGTACCCACGCTGCAAAGTCCGTTTCGTTCGACATAGGTCACGTCGCCGCCGAACTTGATTTCCGTCGCACCCGGATGACGCGCGCCTGTCGCTTTCGTCAGTGGGCCACGCGCTGAAAGCTCCTTGTCCAGATCACCAGCCGTTTTGCCGCCAATCGAGAAATAGGAATAGCTTTTGCGCAGAACCGTTTCCGGAAATGCCGCTGTCGGCAAAGAAACGGCCAATGCGCCGGCAAGAATGGCGCAAAGGGCGCGTGTTGGTCTGGTCATTACCCGGCCTTCCGGTTGAATTCGAAAATCGTTTGCTGCATAGGCGGAGCGGAACTTATAAGACTTTGCATAACACTCCGTTATTCCTGAAAGGCTCGTGTTACGTGATAACAGCCAGCAGCAATGTGTGGCAAGCGGCCCATGGCCGCTCCCTGAAACTTGATGGACGTGGCCGTATTATGGCCATCGTCAATGCCACACCCGACTCGTTTTCCGATGGCGGCCGCTATCTTGCCGCCGATCAGGCGTTGTCTCACGCCATCAAATGTGTGGAAGAAGGCGCTGATATCATCGATATCGGCGGAGAATCGACACGTCCCGGTGCGGCTGATGTCACGGAGAGCGAAGAGCAGGACCGGATCTTGCCGGTGATCGAAAAACTGGTGCGCGAAAGCGACGTTCTGATCTCGGTCGATACATACCGCGCCTCGACGGCAAAGCGGGCCATTGAGGCAGGTGCCCACATCGTCAACGATGTCTTCGGTCTGCAGAAGGACGCTGACATGGCCGCTGTTGTGGCCGCGACTGGCGCAGGTGTCTGCATCATGCACACCGGTCGCGAACGGCAAAGGCTCGATGACGTCATCGAGGATCAGTTTGCGTTCCTCGGCATTTCGCTTGAGATCGCCTCAAAGGCAGGTGTCGCCCGCGGCGCCATCGTTCTCGATCCCGGTTTCGGTTTTGCCAAGGACACGGATGAAAACGTGGAACTGATGGCGCGGTTTGGTGAACTCGATCCGTTCGGCCTGCCGATCCTGGCCGGAACGTCGCGCAAGCGTTTCGTCGGGTCGTTGACGGGCAGGGACGTCGCCACCGATCGCGATATTGGTACGGCGGCGACAACGGCGATCCTCAGAATGGCGGGAGCTTCTGTCTTCCGCGTCCACAATGTTGCCATGACACGCGACACGCTGGCGATTGCCGATGCGGTGTTCGCCCGCGTATCGAAGGCTTGAAGGGAAGGCTGACACATGAGCCGCTACACCATCGTACTGAAAAACTGTTCGTTCTTTGCCCGTCATGGTCTGCTGGAGCAGGAGGAGGTGCTGGGTCAGCGCTTCTTCGTCGATGCCGAGATGGAGGTCGAGGCCGGTGATGCACTGGAAACCGACTCGATTGAAAACACTGTCGATTACGGCGTTGCTTTCTCGGTCATCGAAAAAAGCGTCGTCGGACAGCGCCGTTACCTGATCGAGGCACTGGCAAACGATATCGCCAAGGCGCTGCGCGAACGTTATCCGCAGATCGTCTGGGTACGCATCACGGTGCGCAAGCCGTCGGCGCCGGTTCCGGGAATTCTCGATTACGCGCAAGTGAGTGTCGAGCATCATGCCTGAGGCAAGGCAGATGACAGTCGCCACGCTCGGGCTTGGCGGCAATATCGGTGATCCCAAGGCTGCGATGGCGCAGGCGCTGCACGATCTCGATGCGCGCGACGATTGCCGGCTGCTGGTGGTTTCCGCGCTCTATCGCACGCCACCATGGGGCAAGACCGATCAGGCGGATTTTTTCAATTGCTGCGCCAGGATCGAGACGTCCTTGTCGCCGGAGGCGCTGCTGCAGACCTGCCTCGACATCGAAAAAAGCATGAAGCGGGTCAGGATCGAGCGCTGGGGTCCGCGCACCATCGATATCGACGTGCTGACCTATGGTAATGCACCTTACGTTGCGGAAACCATCGAGGTGCCGCATCCGCGCATGACCGAGCGCGCTTTCGTCCTGATGCCGCTTGCCGATATCGCCCCCGACCTGTTGGTCAAGGGCCGCAGGGTGAGCGATTGGCTGGAGGCTGTCGATACGGCCGGTATCGTCAAGGCAAACGAAAAGCGGGAGTGGTGGACACTCCCGCTTTGAAAATCGGATAAAGCCTGGTTTTCGCTTACGGCTTGATCGACCCGACAGCCATCTGATCCACATCGCGTGCCAGCGTCAGGCCGATAACCGGAACCATCTGGTCGGCAACCTTGACCGAAATCGTGATGTTCATGGAGTTGTCGCTGGAAACGCGGGCAACCATGGCGCCATTGAGCTTTGCGCGGTTGATGCCGACAACCACCTTGTCGCCGCTGACCTGTCCCGAAATGATGTCCAGGCCCTTGCCTTCGGCGCCATCAAGGAACTTGCCCTCGTAGCTGCTACCCTTCTGGGCGATAACGGCGGACATCGGCTGGCTGAACACGCCCACGCGGCAAGTGCCGCCAAGCTTGATGCCAGTCTGCTTGTCTTCCAGCGGTTCGCCGGTCAGGTCGCAGGTGAATTTCGTGCCCTTGTACTTGCCGGCGACAATTTCGCCCGGTCCCTTCCAGCTTCCGGCAACGGAACGGAAGAACACGTCGTCACGGTCGCGCGAGGCGGCCTGAACGTCGGAAATTCCCAGGCCACCGCTGAAGGACATAGCGGCGGCAAGTCCGCCCAAAAGCGAAAAGAAGCGCGAATACATGATACTTTCCCCGGCGAAGAAGCCTTGTTCGATAAGGGGCAATCTACTGGCGGAATGGTTAATGAACGGTTTATTTGGCCTCGAAACAGCGCAAACTCCGTAACCTTTTGAACCGGTAGATGCCCCTGAAATCAGGCGTTTTCGCGGGTTTTTCCGCCAGTTAGGTCAGGGGTCAGATCGGACACGAAATCACCGATGCCAGGACGTTTGACGGCCCTGAACGGCAGGGGGCGGCAAAGATCCATCGCGGCAATGCCGATTCGTGCCGTCATAAGGCCGTTGATCACACCCTCGCCAAGACGGGCCGAAAGCTTGGAAGCAAGGCCGTGGCCCAGCACCTGCTGGGCAAGCCCGTCACCAACGGCAATCGAGCCCGTTACGGCAAGATGGGCGACAACGTCGCGCAACAGCCGCAACATGCCAAGCGTGCCGGGACGGCCGCCGTAAAGTTCGGCCATGGCGCGCACCAGACGCGTCACCTCGAACAGCACATAGGACAGATCGACGATGGCACGCGGGCTGACGGCCGTTACCACCGAGACCCGTTTCGATGCATTGAGGATCAACGCACGCGCCTGCCGGTCGAGCGGAATGAGCAGTTCGCGCTCGGCAAGATCGATCAGATGCGGGCCGTCGATCACGTCATTGTCTGTTTCCTTCAGCGCTGCACGTCCCTTGGCCGTTTCGGCGCGATGCGACAGCACGGCATTGAGCCGCGCGACAATGGCACGGGCCGCAGTCGGGCTGCGCTCCAGGCTCGCCGCTTCGGCATCGGCCTTCAGCGCCTGCACGGCATTCAGCCGCATGATGCCGAAGACCTCCCGTCCGACGAGAACCAGAACGGCAAAAACGGCAAGGATCAGCGCGGCGCTTGCCGTATAACCCAGCCAGTCGGAGCGGGTGAAGAGGTCGCGGACAAGCTGGTCCGCCCAAAGACCGAAGGCGAGCGAGAACAGCACGCCGAGCGCGCCGAGTGCGAGTTTTCCGAAGGAAAAGCGCGTCTTTTTCGGTGTGGCGACGGGCAAGGCGGTGGCATCGACGTCATCCGGGATCACGAATGGGTCGTCTTCGTCCGGCGTCATCGTCACTTCGCTGGCAAAGCTCTGCGGTGCGCGCTTCTGCGTGGCGGTTGGCTTTTCCGTGCTTTCAGGTTCAAGCGTGAAGGCCGCGGGGCGACGTGTCTTTTGATCGCTGGGGGTAGGAAGCTTCATGCGAGCTTGTCTCCGAAAAGGAACTGCATGGCGCGGTCGAGCCGGATATGCGGTACGGAAAGCCGGAGGCCGCCGCTACCGGGTTCGTCGACTGCGGGTGGGCGAAACCGCACCACGTTGACATCCGGCAGCGTTGCCTTGTCACCCTCCACATCGATGCTGCGAAACAGCGGTTCGGGATCATCGGGCAGGTCGCCGGGGAAAATGGCCGTCTTGCGATTGCCGTCGAAGGTTTCGCCGTTGATCGTTTCTCCGGCAATTGGCGTGCCGACGATCACGGGCAGATTATGGCCGTCCTGGCGCACACTCGCTTCCTTGGTGGCGCGCACCGAGGCAAGCGCCATCACCTCGATGCCGGCGCCGCTCATGCCGATGGTGGTGATCGCTCGGTCCACAAGGCGGCGCGTCAGTCGCTCCAGCCGGTCGTGGCTTTCGTGGTGCAGGTGGTCGGCCTTGGTGGCGGCAATCAGCACCTTGTCGATGCGCCTGCCCAGCAGGGACGACAACAGGCTGTTGGTGCCGGGCCGGAAGCAGGCCAGCACGTCGCCGAGCGCCCGTTCCAGATCCTGCACCGCCTCGGGACCGCGATTGACGGCCTGCAGCGTGTCGATCAGCACGATCTGCCGGTCGAGCCGGGCAAAGTGCTCGCGGAAGAACGGTTTGACGACAATCGATTTATAGGCGTCGTAACGCCGCTCCATCATGGCGCGCAGCGAACCCTTCGCAGCCTTTTCATCTGTCAGGCCCGGCAGCGGTGCAAAGGTAAGTGCCGGTGATCCCTCCAGATCGCCGGGCATCAGGAAGCGGCCGGGTGGCAGGGTGGAAAGCGAGCGTTCGTCGGACTTGCAGGCCTTGAGATAGGCCGAAAAGCTTTCCGCAAGCCGCCGCGCCGTCATTTCGTCGGCCGGTGCGTTGAGATCGAGCGAAGAGGCGATCGCCAGCCATTCACGCGCCAGTTCGGCACGCACCCCGGTCTTGGCCAGCGCCACTGTACTGTCGCTGAAACTTTTGTAGTCCTGCGAAAGCAACGGCAGGTCCAGCAGCCATTCACCGGGATAATCGACGATGTCGATGGAAAGTTTGCCGGGAGAAAACCAGCGGCCCCAGCCGCTTGCGCTCTGGTAATCGAGCGTAATGCGCAGTTCGGAGATCGCGCGGGTCGAGTCGGGCCACAGCCGGTCGCGCACCAGCGCCTGAATGTGATCTTCATACTGAAAGCGCGGAATGGCGTCGTCGGGCTGCGGCTCCAGCCGCGCATTGGAAACGCGGCCGGACCGCATCGCTTCGAACAGCGGCAGGCGGCCGCCATTCAGCAGATTATGGACCAGTGAAGAGATGAACACCGTCTTGCCGGCTCTTGAAAGACCGGTCACACCAAGCCTCAAGGTCGGGTGGGTGAGGGTGCTTGCACGGTCGGCCAGATTGTCCAAAGCGACGAGCGCGCTGTCAGTCAGGGACGTAAATGAAGGCGGCAATGGCGGTTTCCCGTCTGGTTTCGATAGTTACGCCAACAATATAGGAAATTTTCGTGCCCAAAAAAGAAGCGGAATAACGGATTTTCACGTCATTTCCATGCCCCGGCCGCTTGGCTCGCCGTAAAGGCGCCGCCGCTACTTTCCTGGCGAAACGAAGTCGACAAGCCGCCAGCGGCCTTTTCCGTTATAAGCGTCCTCAATGAAATCCAGGACCGCAAGACCGGCTGTCGGAAAGCCGGAAGGCAGAGCGGCGTGCAGAAGATCCTCGCCGATCAGCGCTTCAAGCGTGGCCTCCATCGTTGGATTATGGCCGACCAGCATCACCGATTTCGCCTCTTTCTGGGCGGCTATCAGGGCGAGGTAAATATCGACCTGCGCCTCATACATCTCGTCGACAAAGGAGATGCTGATCTCTTCGTTGAAAGCTCTTTGCCAAGCCTCTGTCGTCTGCCGGCAACGCTCTGCCGTGGAAGATAGCAGGATGTCCGGATCATAGCCCTTGTCGGCGGCAATATCGGCGACGATTTCCGCTTCGGCAAAACCGGATTCATTCAATCTGCGGTCGAAGTCGCGTTCGCCCGGAGCCGCCCAGGCGGCCTTTGCGTGGCGCAGAAGATAGATGCGGTACGGCGGAGAATCGATCTGAAGCATGGACCAGCATTCGAAACCAGAAAGGAGCGACTGCCATGCTACAAGATAGAGTTGTCAGCCCGCAAGTCCCTTCACCTTTCAGCAAGTCGCGTAAATGTGCGTGAAGAAGAGATCTGGGCGAAACGCAATAAAGGATAAAAATTAGTCATTTAGATGATTTTTGTGTCAGTTTTAAAAATGCCTGAAAACTGATCTGTAGACTTGAATCGATCTATATCATTGGAGTATACACCGCCACATTGAGATGTTCTTCGAGGAGAATCGCGTTGAGTGAGAAGATCGATCTTAGCAGCTATGTACTCTCGGAATCCGATGAGTTCATGAACGTCAATCAGCGGGCGTACTTTCGAGCGAAGCTGATTGCATGGAAGAACGACATCCTGAGAGAAGCGCGCGAGACGCTAGGCCATCTCGCGGAGGAAAGCGCCAATCATCCGGATCTTGCGGACAGGGCGTCTTCCGAAACAGACCGGGCAATCGAACTTCGTGCCCGTGACCGTCAGCGCAAGCTGATTTCCAAGATCGATGCCGCGCTCCAGCGCATTGACGACGGCACTTACGGATATTGCGAAGAAACCGGCGAGCCCATCGGACTGAAACGTCTGGATGCGCGACCGATCGCAACTCTGTCGATCGAGGCGCAGGAGCGTCACGAGCGTCGTGAGAAGGTCTACCGCGATGAGTAAGTCGCGGGCCTCCGGTTAAGGCCAACCAGACATCACAGAAAAGAGGGCGCGGATTTCGGTCCGCGCCCTTTTTGTTTCCTTCATGCTGCAGGCAGCAATGCGTTTCGGCATGCCTCAGCGATCACGGGTGACGGAAAGCTCACCGAAGATACGCGCCATTTCCTTCTGCATGTCCTTGTCAGGCGTGGCACCCGTCATCGGCGGCTCGACGATCTCGGCCTTTACAGGTGCTTTCGGTGCTGGAGTGGCGTCATTGGACGCGGTTGCTGCCGCATCCTGGCCCTTGGCAATTTCCGCCTCGAGAAAGCTCTCGAAGTCGCTGGCAAGGTCGTCGGAAAACTTCGGCTCGGCATCGGAGGCAACGACGACGGCGTCCGGCCTGTCCACCGAGGGGGCCGACTGCGTCAGTGTCGGAAGCACGCGCTCGCGCGCCGCATCGAGAAAATCGGCAGCGCTGGACTGGTCGATAACCGCTTCACGCGCTGTAAACAGTGCGGCTGGGTGTGGCGCTTCCGTCTCGACCGTGACCACTGGCTGCGGCGCGATCGAAACGACAGGTGCATCCACCTGCTTCGGCTCAGCGCTCTGCGCAGGCGTATCGATCACCGCGGCTGCGAGCGGCAGGGCGGCGGCGGCCTGAACGGCGACGGGCGGGCGAACAGGTGTCGCCACTTCCGGTGCAGGCCGGGCAGCGGCCGTTACCGGTGCCGATGAGACCGGAGACGAAACGGGTGCTGGCGCAGCCGCAGAGGTTGCGGCAGGAGCCGGTTGCGGGGCTTGCTGCGGAGCAGGGCGCGGAATCTCGCGCGCGACAAGCGGTGGCGCAGGACGCGGAGCAGGCGGTACATCGCGCGGAACAGGCGCCGGGCGTGGCGGCTGCGGCGTTGCCGCGGCGGGCGCGCGGGCAACAGGTGCTGCAGGCTCTGCCCTCAATGGGCGTTTGGCCGGTTCTTCGGTCTGGAGAATCGGTGCAGCAGCAATGGAGGGTGCCGGGGATGGTACCGAAGACTGCTGCGGCAGAGCTTCGCGGCGTTCCTGCTGGATCGCATTCTCCTGCGCTTTCGTCTCGTTTTCCTGGCGAGGCAGCGATTTCAGCGGCAGTTCTTCGGGCTCGCGCACTTCCTTGACGATCGGGATCGCTCCGATACCGCTTTCGATGACGATGTCCGTCGGTCCGCCAATCATGACCAGATGCTCGACATTGTCACGGCGCACCAGCACCAGCCTGCGACGCGCATCGACCGCGGTCGCATCAAGCACCTGCAGGCGCGGCTGGCGGTTTCGACCGCCGCGAATGAACGGCGCCGAACCGCTGCGTCTACGAATGATCCACAGCGCGATTGCCAGAAGAAGCAATGCAACACCGACGCCGACGACGGCGACGATCAGATTGTTTCCATAGGTGCCGATAAAATCGTCCATCATGGAGATCTTCCCTTTAGATTTTCTCGGGCAAAAAATGCCGTGTTTCTTTGTTTTACCGTGCGTTAGCAGGAAAAGACGATTTTTTTGGGTTCGTTACAAGTTTTATCCGCCCATGTCCCCACATTTGCAAAAAGCCTTGAAGCTTTATCCGGTTCCATCCGGTAAAAATCGCGAAATTCTTTGCTCCGAGGCGCTTTGGCTGTGCGTTTTTAAGTCTTTGTGTCGCAGCAGAGCTTTTTGATGTTTGAGCGAGTTGCTACAAGACAGTCTTTCTGCCCGATTCCGTAAAGGAACCGGGCCTTTCTGATGACGACGACCTGCACGATTGCGAGGCCAAAAATGACACGGGTGCGCCAGCCAAGCGACAACGACCTTCCTTTGGTGGACAGGCGTGCCCGGTCCGGCACGGTTCTGCGCATCCTGTTGCTTGCGCTGGTGCTGGTCGCCGCCGCCGCCGCCTTCGTCTATTTCAAGGATTCGCTGGAAAACGAGATCGTGCTCGGCATTCTCGGCGTGCTGGCCATGATGGGGATATTCTTCCTCGTCTCGTCGATCATCGGCTTTATCGAGGTCATGCCGCAGTCGCGCTCCGATGGTCTGGCCCGCCGTTTCCTCTCCGCTCATCCGGATGGAACGCTGATTACCGATGCCAAGGGCCGGATGGTCTATGCCAACGCCACCTATTGCCGCATGACCGGCACGACCAAGGCGAGCGACATTCAGAGCCTGGAAACCCTGCTGTCGCGCAGCCGGGAATCGACCGAGGCGCTTTACCGCCTGATCAATCTTCTGCGGGAAGGGCGCGACGGTTACGAGGAGTTCCGCCTACTGAAGCCGTTGAGCGAAAACGCCACCAATGGCGGACCGCACTGGTATCGCCTGAAGGGCCGCGTCCTCAAGGATGCCGGTGACGAAGACCTGCATGTCTTCCAGATCGCCGATATCACCCCCGAGCGCGAAGACCAGGAACGGTTCTTCCGTGAACTGCAGAACGCCATCGATTATCTCGACCATGCGCCGGCCGGTTTCTTCTCCGCTGGCCGCAAGGGCGAAATCGTCTATCTGAATGCCACGCTGTCGGAATGGCTGGGCATCGATCTTGCGCAGTTCTCACCGGGCTCCATGACCGTTTCGGATATCGTCGCGGGCGAAGGCATGGCTCTGATCGAATCGGTCCAGCCACAGAACAACGCCAAGCGCACTGAAATCCTCGATCTCGACATGCGCCGCGTCAACGGCCAGAGCATGCCGGCCCGTCTCGTGCATCAGGTGACAGCTCAGGATGGTGCGCCGGGTGAAAGCCGAACCATCGTTCTGATGCGTCCGAAGGGTCATGAAGACGCCGAATCGTCTTCGGCGATGCGCTTCACGCGTTTCTTCAACAACACGCCGATGGCGATTGCCTCGCTGGACGGTGAAGGCCGCATTCTTCGGATCAATGCGCCATTCCTCAAGATGTTCTCGGGCGTTGTCGGCCGTGACGACATCGATCGCGGCATCGCGTTCGAAACGGTCATCAATGATACCGAGAAGACACGCCTCAAGGATGCGCTGGCCGAGGCGAGGGATCGCCAGGGCGATATCGCGCCGTTCGATTCCCGCCATCCGACCGACGAGGGGCGCCATTTCCGTTTCTACGTCAATGCGGTGATCGACCAGGACGATGAAGCGCCGGAAGAAATTGCCATCGTCTACGCCATCGAAGTGACTGAGCAGAAGGCGCTCGAGACACAGATGGCACAGACGCAGAAAATGAATGCGGTCGGCACGCTGGCAGGCGGTATTGCGCACGACTTCAACAACGTTCTGACGGCGATCCTGCTGTCGTCAGACCACCTGCTGCTGCAGGCGCGTCCGGCCGATCCGAGCTTTGCCGACCTGATGGAAATCAAGCGCAACGCCAACCGCGCCGCGGTTCTGGTGCGCCAGCTCCTGGCCTTCTCGCGCAAGCAGACCATGCGTCCGGCGGTTCTCAATCTCACCGATGTGATCGGCGATCTGCGCATGCTGGTCGATCGATTGATCTCGGGTACCAACGTCAAGCTGGAAGTCGATTACGGTCGTGATCTCTGGCCGGTGAAGACCGACCTGTCGCAGTTTGAGCAGGTGCTTATCAACCTCTGCGTCAACGCGCGTGACGCGATGCCGAATGGCGGCAAGATCACCATTCGAACCCGCAACGTCGAGGCGCAGGAAGCGGCCGCACTCGCGCGTCCGGATATTCCGGCAGAAGACATGGTCATGGTTGAAGTCGCCGATAATGGTACCGGCATTCCGCCCGAAATCATGGACAAGATTTTCGAGCCGTTCTTCACGACCAAGGAAGTGGGCAAGGGCACCGGCCTCGGCCTGTCGATGGTCTACGGCATCGTCAAGCAGTCCGGCGGTTACATCTATCCGGAATCGGAAGTGGGCAAGGGAACTGCGTTCCGCATCCTGCTGCCGCGCCATGTCGTCGAAGCGGTTCAGCCGGGCGCACTGGCATCCGAGGCCGTGGTCGCACCTGTTGCAGCGGTGGAAGCGGCCAAGGAAGAGCCTCTCGATCTGACTGGCAAGTCTGCAGTCGTTCTTCTCGTTGAAGACGAGGAAGCGGTGCGGCGCGGTGGAAAGCGCATGCTGGAAACGCGTGGTTATACTGTCCATGAGGCAGGTTCGGGCACCGAAGCGCTTGATGTGATGGAGGAGCTGGGCGGCAAGGTGGACATCGTCGTCTCCGACGTGGTGATGCCGGAAATGGATGGCCCGTCGCTGCTGCGCGAATTGCGCAAGTCTCACCCCGATCTGAAATTCATCTTCGTTTCGGGTTACGCGGAAGATGCCTTTGCCAAGAACCTGCCGGCCGACGCCAAGTTCGGATTCCTGCCGAAGCCCTTCTCGTTGAAGCAACTCGCCGTTGCGGTGCGGGAAATGCTCGACAACAAGGACTGATGCGAATCTCCTGGTGGCAATGCTTGACGATGGGGCCGCTCAGTCGGCCCCTTTTTCGTTTTCGCGGGCATTTTTCAGGTGCGCCGCATGAGCGGGCAGGTGCGACGGCGTACGAATGCGGCAGCCCTTCGCCGTCATCTGCAAATTTCCTGAAGTTTGCCTCTTCGCAAACGCAATAGTGATTGCAGTGTTTCGCAAGGGGCTTAAAATCACCGATGAACGACCTAGATATGGAGAGGCGAAGTTCTCCCTCCTGGCATGAGCCGACGGTTTGAGAACAGTTTGGAGAATGATGAAAGATGATCGCTAAGCCGATCTATATGCAGGGCGAAGGCGAAGGGGAGGGCGACGGTTCCAACCGTGGAACGTCCGTTATCACCCGCGTTAAACCTAAGACGAAAAGACCAAATCTGTACCGTGTTCTTTTGCTGAATGACGACTATACTCCAATGGAATTCGTCATTCACATTCTGGAGCGTTTTTTCCAGAAGGATCGCGAAGCAGCAACCCGCATCATGCTGCATGTCCATCAGCATGGGGTGGGGGAATGCGGAGTGTTTACATATGAGGTCGCAGAGACGAAAGTAAGCCAGGTCATGGATTTCGCCCGACAGCACCAGCATCCGCTGCAGTGCGTCATGGAAAAGAAATGAGGATCGCAACGTGCCAACTTTTTCCCCAAGTCTCGAGAAGGCGCTGCACCAGGCACTGACCTTTGCAAATGAGCGTCACCACGAATATGCGACGCTTGAACATCTTCTTCTGGCGCTGATCGATGATGCGGACGCAGCCGCCGTTATGGCCGCTTGCAATGTAAATCTCGATGCGCTGCGCAAGACCGTCAGCGACTACGTCGATAATGAGCTTGCCAATCTGGTGACCGGTTACGATGAAGACTCCAAGCCGACTTCCGGCTTCCAGCGGGTCATTCAGCGGGCGGTCATTCATGTCCAGTCTTCCGGCCGTGAGGAAGTGACCGGCGCCAACGTGCTCGTCGCCATCTTCGCCGAGCGCGAAAGCCACGCTGCCTACTTCCTGCAGGAGCAGGAAATGACCCGTTACGACGCGGTCAACTACATTTCGCACGGTATCGGCAAACGCCCGGGCACGTCGCAGACGCGCACCCCGCGCGGCACCGAGGAAACCGAAGGCGAAAACAAGGCCACCCGCAACAACAATCAGGAAGAAGAAGGTCCTTCTTCCAAGAAGCAGCAGGATGCCCTCAAGGCTTACTGCGTCAACCTCAATGAAAAGGCCCGCAACGGCAAGATCGATCCGCTGATCGGTCGCCATGAAGAGGTCAACCGCACCATCCAGATCCTGTGCCGCCGTTCCAAGAACAACCCGCTTTACGTGGGTGATCCCGGCGTCGGTAAAACGGCAATTGCCGAAGGTCTGGCCAAGCGTATCGTTGAAGGCAAGGTTCCCGAAGCGCTGAAGAACGACACGATCTTCTCGCTCGACATGGGCACGCTTCTGGCTGGCACCCGCTATCGCGGTGATTTCGAAGAACGTCTGAAGCAGGTCGTCAAGGAACTCGAAGAGTTTCCGGGTGCGGTTCTGTTCATCGACGAAATTCACACCGTTATCGGTGCAGGCGCCACGTCCGGTGGGGCCATGGATGCTTCGAACCTGCTGAAGCCGGCGCTGTCGTCGGGTGCGATCCGTTGCATCGGTTCGACCACCTACAAGGAATATCGCCAGTTCTTCGAAAAGGACCGCGCGCTGGTGCGTCGTTTCCAGAAGATCGACGTCAACGAGCCGTCCATCGATGATGCCATCGAGATCATGAAGGGCCTGAAGCCCTATTTCGAGGACTACCATCACCTCAGATATTCCAATGAGGCGATCAAGGCGGCAGTCGAGCTTTCGGCACGGTATATCTCCGACCGCAAGCTGCCAGACAAGGCCATCGACGTGATCGATGAAACCGGTGCCGCACAGATGCTGCTTCCGGCTTCCAAGCGTCGCAAGCTGATTACCGAACGGGAAATCGAAGCGACGATCGCCACCATGGCCCGCATCCCGCCGAAAACGGTTTCCAAGGACGACGAGATGGTGCTTGCCAATCTCGAGCAGGAACTGCGTTCGGTCGTTTATGGTCAGGACACCGCCATCGAGGCGCTGTCGACAGCCATCAAGCTGGCGCGCGCCGGTCTTCGCGAACCGAACAAGCCAATTGGCTCCTACGTCTTCTCCGGTCCCACCGGTGTCGGCAAGACGGAAGTCGCCAAGCAGCTTGCCTCGTCGCTTGGCGTGGAAATGCTGCGCTTCGACATGTCGGAATACATGGAGCGGCACACGGTTTCGCGCCTGCTCGGTGCACCTCCCGGTTACGTCGGCTTCGACCAGGGCGGTCTGTTGACCGATGGCGTCGATCAGCATCCGCACTCCGTTGTTCTGCTCGACGAAATCGAGAAGGCGCATCCGGATATCTACAACATTCTGTTGCAGGTCATGGATCACGGCTCGCTGACCGACCATAACGGCAAGAAGATCGACTTCCGCAACGTCATCCTGATCATGACGACCAATGCGGGCGCGTCCGAAATGCAGAAGTCGGCCATTGGCTTCGGTTCGTCTCGCCGCACGGGTGAGGATGAGGAGGCGATCAACCGCCTGTTCACACCGGAATTCCGCAACCGTCTGGATGCGATCATTCCGTTCTCGCCGCTGCCGACCGCTGTCATCCACAAGGTCGTGCAGAAGTTCGTCATGCAGCTCGAAACGCAGCTTTCCGAACGGAACGTTACGTTCGACCTGCACGAAGATGCCGTGTCCTGGCTGGCGGAAAAGGGTTACGACGAGAAGATGGGCGCCCGTCCATTGTCCCGCGTGATCCAGGAAAACATCAAGAAGCCGCTCGCCAACGAAATCCTCTTCGGCAAGCTGAAGAAGGGCGGTGTCGTCAGCGTCACCGTTGGCAAGAAGGAAGACGGAACCGATGGCTTGATCCTCGAGGTGTTGCCGGAAACGGCACCCGTCAAGCCAAAGCCGGAAGCGGAACTGAAGGCTGCCAAGTCGCCGGCCAAAACGGCGAAGGGCAAGTCCAAGTCTGCCTCCAAGGCGGCCAAGGCCGAACAGGCCGATGTGCTGACGCTCGATGCGGACAAGTCGGAAGACACTCAAAGTCCGCGCCGCAAGGCGAACGCGGTTGCGAAGGTTCCGAAAAAGAAGTGATATTGATCGCTTGATCGACAAGACGATGCCGGGCTCAATGCCCGGCATTTTCGTTTCTGCGAAGCTGCTGCCTGACATAAGTCTGGGCGTTGCCGATCGGGCGGCTTTCACACGGCTCCGTCCGTGCCCTTGGCCAAAGACGATTGTTTCCGGCCGTCCCTTCGGTTATGCCCTTGGCCAACCGCCTCTGTCCCGCCGGAAATCTCCCTCGGCAGAACGAGCAAGGAAGCGTATCTTCATGGCCATGCAATCCGAAAGCGATCAGGTTTCCCTCGGTCACTGGTTCCTCCGGGGCATGAGGGGCATTTTTTCCCTGCCGTCCTTCATCCTCATGACGTCCTTTGTCGGCTTCAGCGCCTTTGCGCTGGAATCGGGTGTCAACAGGGGCGAGGCCGTGTTCATGACGCTGATGATCTGGGCTTTGCCGGCCAAGATGATCCTGATCGGCTCCATGGTCGGCGGCGCCAATCTCGCCGCCTGCTTTCTGGCGGTGACGCTCTCATCGGTCAGAATGATGCCGATGGTGGCCTCGATCGTTCCGGAAATGCGCGGCGCGAAAACCCCGACCTGGCTGTTGCTGTTCCTGTCGCATTTCGTCGCCATCACCGCCTGGGTTTTTGCCACGCAAAATCTCTCGAACGTGCCGCGTGAAGGCCGTGCCGCCTGGTTTGCAGGCTTCGGCATGACGCTCACCCTCGTCAACACGCTGATCGTCGGTCTTTGCTACGGCGTTGTCGCGGCCTTTCCGCCTCTGGTGGCTGGCGTACTGTTCTTCCTGACGCCGGTCTATTTCATCGCTTCCATCTGGGCCTCGGCCCGCCACTCCGTCGTCAAGGTCGCCTTTGTGGTGGGCATCATTGCCGGGCCCTTATTCGCGGTCATCACACCGGAGTTCGATATTCTCTATGCCGGTATTGGTGGTGGCACCTTCGCCTATCTGGTCGATCGCTTTCTCTTTCGCCGCAAGATCGTGCCTGCCTCGCCGGAGGGGGAGCCGTGATGACCGATCAATGGTGGGCGCCTTACGTCTTCATCGCCATTGCCGGATGGCTGGCAACCGATCTCTGGCGCTGGCTCGGCGTTCTCGCCGGCAACCGGCTGAAGGAGGATTCGGAGGCTTTGTCGTGGGTGAGGGCGGTCGCCACTGCCCTCGTCATGGCCGTCACAGCCAAGCTGATTGTTTTTCCAACCGGCTCGCTTGAGGCGTCGCCTGTCTGGCTAAGGGTTGGCGCCGCCGCTCTCGGCTTCGCCACCTTCCTTGCCGCCGGTCAACGCGTTCTGGTCGGTGTGGCAGCCCCCGTTATTTTTCTGGCTGCGGGGCTGTTTATACTGGGTTTTGGTGCCTGACTTTATCTGAATATTAAATTCCCGGCTCTAGCTTTCGGCTGTTTTAGCCAGGAATTTTCAGTATGAAATTATTTGCCGCGGAACGTTTTGTTCTGAACATCATTTTGTCTTTGTTTCTGATTGATGCCATTTTGATTGTCGTCAAAGATATCAATTTCGATTTCGCCGGATATCTTGTTTGCGTGTTGCTTGGCGGTGGCATTTTTATACTCGGCCAGTTTTATCGAAAAACCGGACGCGATCTGCGTATCGCAACGGCGTTGATTTCGGCGGGATTGTTCATTCTGTTCACTCTGGTGGCATCCGTTTTCAACTACATGTTCCTGCCGGTTCACTTTCCGGCCATCGATCCGCTGCTCATGCGCATCGATGCCGCATTCGGTTATAGCTGGCCGGATGTCGTCACCTGGGCGGCGACCTACCCATGGATCGGTACTGGCCTTTTCGTGGTCTATGGAACGTCGCTGATACAGCTTCTCCTGATCGTCATCATGCTCGGCTTCACCGGCAAGGACCGTATGCTGCACCATTTCCTTGTCACAGGTGTCTTGGGGGCGCTGGCAAGCATCCTGTTCTGGATCGTCTTCCCGACCTACGGTGCCAAGGCTTATCACGAACTGCCTTTATGGGTGTCCGAAGCCATCCCTATGGCGGTCAATCCTGCCTATGGCCGTGAGTTGATGCGGCTCGGGCAGGAGGGCGTGAGCTATCTGACACCTGCGGATGTCCTCGGTCTCATCGGCTTCCCATCGTTTCACATCTTCATGGCGGCAATGTCGGTCTGGTTCGTGCCCCGGCATTGGCTTTTCATGGCGGTTATCTGGACACTGAACGTGCTGATGCTGCCTGCCGTTCTGGTCCAGGGTGGCCATCATCTCTCGGATATCTTCGGCGGACTTGCCGCCTTCGCCATTGTCTGCCCGCTGTCGGCATGGCTCCTGAACTGGATGGATGCCCGATCTCATCAAACCGCCGCTGTTCCAGATGGGATCGTTCCCGTGGGGCTTTCAGGATAAGGCTTATCCGAATTTTAAACCCCCTGTTCTAGACTGTGGTCATTCGAACAGGGGCTTGATCATGAAACTCTTCCCTGCGGAACGGTTTGTTCTGTCCATCATCGTTGCGCTGTTTGTGATCGACGCGACGTTGATCACGCTGAAAGGCATTCGTATCGACTATGCCGGATACCTGGTCTGCGGGCTGCTCGGCGGTGGCGTTTTCATACTCGGTCAGTTCTATCGCAACAGCGGCCGCGATTTGCACATAGCCGCCGCGCTGACCTCAGCCGGTCTGTTCGTCCTGTTCACGCTTGCCGCTTCTGTCTTTAACTACATGTTCCTGCCGGTCCGTTTTGCAATTGTTGATCCCCTGCTTTTCCGAATCGATGAGGCGCTCGGTTATAGCTGGCCCGATGTGGTGACCTGGTCTGCGACCCATCCGTTGGTCGCCAAGATTCTCTATGCCGTTTACGCGACATCCTTGCCGCAGCTTTTGCTGATCGTTATCACGCTCGGCTTTACCGGCAGGCGTGCTTCGCTTCACCACTTCCTCGTGACCGGTGTGCTGGGTGCACTCACCTGTATCATCTTCTGGATATTTTTCCCGACTTTGGGCCCCTCCGCATATCAGACATTTCCTCAATGGGTGACGCAGGTCATCCCTCTGGCGGTTGATGCAGGTTACGGTCGGGAACTGGTTCGTCTCGCCTATGAGGGTGTGGTCTATCTCACGCCGAAAGACACGCTCGGCCTGATCGGCTTTCCGTCGTTCCACATCGTCATGGCGGCGATGTCTGTCTGGTTCGTGCCGCGCCATTGGGCGTTCAGAGCGGTGATCTGGCCGTTGAATGCCCTGATGCTGCCGGCCGTTCTGGTACAGGGTGGTCACCACCTTGTGGACATTGCTGGTGGTTTACTGGTGTTTGCCATCATCTGCCCGGTTTCGGCGTGGCTGCTGAACCGCATGGCGGAGCGGGAAAAGGCGCGCAGGGCACCTCTTTCCCAGTCTCAGGCTCTGGCAACCAAATAACCGTCCAGCTGGTCCTGTGCCTCCTGAACGAGCCAGCCGAACAGCCGTTTTGCTGGGGCCGTCAGGGTCTCTGGCGCCACCAGCCAGTAATATTTGTCCTGATCAGACGCCTGATCGAACAGCACGCTCAGACGACCGCTCGTTATCTCGTCGCGCATCAACTCGGTCGGGCATAGTCCAACACCCTGTCCGGCTTTCAAGGCTGTCAGAAGCAGATTGAAATCGGCAAAGATCGGTCCCGTGTTTTGGGGGCTGCGTGTTCCCGTCGCTGCGAACCAGTCCTGCCAGGCAGCCTCGGTCTCGTCATGCAGAAGTTCCGCCGTCGAGAGCATCGCAATATCCTCGATCGGTCCGAAGTTTTCTCGATAGGCGGGCGCGCAGGTTGGCCTGGTTGCGGCACTGAACAGCGCCACTGCGCTCTCCGTCGGTCGTCTGCCGTGCACGATGGTCAGATCGGCCGGCGCGGATATGCCCGTCGTCGAATAGCTGATTGAAACCTGGATATCAGGATGAAGCGTGCGGAAACGGGGAAGGCGAGGCGTCAGAAAATATGCCACCACGGAAGGCAGGCTGGCCAGCCGCACGACTGCGCGCTGTTTGCGTCCGCGGATCTCTTCGGCAGATGCCGCAACCTGCCGCAGGCTTGCGGAGACCGTGGCTCCAAACTCGTGTCCTGCCGCGGTCAATCGAACACCGCGCGCCTGCCGTTCAAACAGCGGTTCGCCCAGCCATTGCTCCAGTGTACGGACATGCTGGCTGATGGCGGCGGCACTCATGCCCAGTTCAGCCGCAGCGCCTGCGAAACTTTCGTGGCGGGCAGCAGCCTCAAAGGCGCGAAGGGCAGGGAGCGGAGGTAGTTTCATGGTCTCCAACGACTAAGTCACACTTGTGCTCAGGGCAAGAAAAACCCGTCTTGTCAGGCCGTCTTGATCAGGGCAGTTTCGCTTTCGCCACCGCCCTTTGTTTCGAGGATTTATATGTCGCACATCGCCATGACCGAACCCGCTGATGCCGCTGAGCGGCGCGCCCGCCGTACAGTTGTTGTTTATCCGAATGGAACGCTTGAGGCACCTGACCTTTCCAGTCTCGTAAAGGCCAGGGAAACGATGCAGAAGGTGGATGAGGTGATTGTACCACCACGTGATGGCCACACCTTTCAGGTGCCTAAGGGGCATTTCTTCCGCATTATCAGCATTGATGGTCCACAGGTTGGCGACCTCAATCTCTGGAACGCGCACGATCTGACCGAGCGTTTTTTCAGCGGCAAGACCCGCGCCCTTCATGCCACCCATGTCTCCATCGGCGACCGGCTGTGGAGCAACCTGCCGTCATTGCGCCCGATGGCAACGATCACCGGTGATAGCCTAGCATGGTACGGTTGGGATGAGGATGGCGGCGGACTGCATGATGTGATCGGCACGCGCTGCGATCCCTACACCAATCGCCTGCTCAGCGGCGGTGATTACCACCATTGCTGCCATTCGAACCTCACCAATGCGCTGGCATCGTCCAGGGGCCTGTCGTTTGCAGAGGCCGAACCGCATGTGCACGACGTTCTCAACGTCTTCATGTGCACGGGCTTCACCCGCGACACACACCAGTATTTCATGAAGGCAAGCCCCGTTCGGCCGGGCGATTATCTGGAATTTTTTGCCGAGATGGATCTGCTCGGCGGTCTCTCCGCCTGCCCCGGTGGCGATTGCAGCGCCAGCCACTCAAGCGATGCGGCTGCCTGCTACCCGCTGAAGGTGGAAATCTACCGCCCGGATATGGCGCTTCTCAACGCTTGGCCTTTCCCGGAACGCAACGCTTATCGCAACCCGGCGTGAAGGCCGGACCTGATCTACGCCATCAGCCGCGTATTCACGAGCAGGACCCCGGTTGTCTCCGGGGTCGTTGCTGTGATTGTCAGGAAGCCAGGGCTGCCTTGATCTTTTCTGCATGTGCCTTCAGCACGTCGCTGTCGGCCATCGCGCCGGAATGCGGCTTCAGCGGCTGGCCTTCGACGCGCGGAATGACGTGGAAATGCAGGTGGAACACCGTCTGCCCGGCAGCCGGCTCATTGAACTGCGCAACGTAGACGCCGTCGGCATCGAAGGCTTCCTTGGCGGCGACGGCAAGCTTCTGCACCACGGCAATGGTGCGGGCCAGCACGTTCGGATCGGCATCCAAGAGGTTGCGCGAACCGCTTTTGGGAATGACCAGGAGGTGACCCGGCGCCTGCGGCATCACATCCATGAAGGCCAGCGTATGCTCGTCCTCATAGAGCTTCACGCTCGGGATTTCGCCGCGCAGGATCTTGGCGAAGATGTTGTTGTCGTCATAGGTGCTGGCGGTCATCAGCAGTCTCTCCTCATGTGGTGATATCGAAAACGGATTATTCATCCGGTTCTTGTCTTTCGCCCTTGCGGAAGGGCGTGTGGTCTTCGAGGTAGTCGCCAATGTTTTCAACTTCCTGACGTTCCCGTTCCAGATAGTCGTCAATGGCGCGGCGCAGCCCCGGATGGACGATGTAATGCGCAGAATGCGTGGTGACAGGCACATAACCACGCGCCAGCTTGTGTTCGCCCTGCGCGCCCGCCTCAACTCGCTGCAAGCCTTTCGACAGGGCAAAATCGATGGCCTGATGGTAACAGACCTCGAAATGCAGAAAGGGATGATCCTCGATGCAGCCCCAGTGCCGGCCATAAAGCGCGTCCGAACCGATGAAGTTGATGGCGCCTGCGATATAGCGTCCGTCACGCTTTGCCATGACGAGCAGAATATCGTCTGCCATACGCTCGCCGATCAGCGAATAGAATGTCCGCGTTAGATAGGGTCGGCCCCATTTGCGGCCGCCCGTATCCATGTAGAAGGTAAAAAACTGATCCCAGATGTCTTCCGTCAGATCGCTGCCGGTCAGCCAGTCGATGCTGATGCCGTTTTCGAGCGCGGCGCGGCGCTCCTTTTTCAGTCCCTTGCGTTTGCGGGACGAAAGCGCATCGAGAAAATCGTCGTGATCGCGGTAGCCATTGTTGAGAAAATGGAACTGCTGGTCGGTCCGGTGCAGAAAGTCCTGCGAGGTGAGGGCTGCAATGTCGTCATACGTTGCGAAGGTGACATGGGCCGATGACAGGCCGACCTTTTCCGTTACCTGTCCGATACCGGAAGCAAGAAGCAGTTTGACGCCGTCATTGTCGGATGTCTGCGCGGTCAGAAGGCGCGGACCGGTCGCCGGGGTAAAGGGGATAGAGCACTGCAGCTTGGGATAATAATGTCCACCGGCCCGTTCAAAAGCGTCCGCCCAGCCGTGGTCGAAAACATATTCGCCCTTGCTGTGGTTCTTCAGATAGGCCGGTACTGCACCAAGCAGATCGCCTTTTTCATTTTCCAGCAGCAGGTGGTGTCCCTGCCAGCCGGTCTTGGCCGTTGCCGATCCGGACTCTTCGATGGATGATAAAAAGGCGTGGGAAATAAATGGATTATAGGACTTTCCTTCCGCGTTGCGCGAAGTACCGGAAAGCTGCTTCCAGCGATCCGGATCGATATCCGTGAAGGATTGCGCAACGCGGATGGAGTAGTTTTCTGTCATGCCGTAGCGGACGGGTTCTCTCTCGGGTCGAAACCTTCGAATGTCATCTGGTCAGCATATTTATAGGTAATCGCACGGGCATTTTCATCCCTTACCGTCCAGGTAATCACCGGAACGCCGAGTTTTCTTTGGGCTTCGATAAAGCTGTTGGGCAGGTGGCCCCAATGGTAGGAGATGAAGTCGAGGCCGATATGCATGGCTTCGTCATGCTTGAAGAAGTCTTCCGGCTTGTCGCCTTCGGCCGTGAGGCCAAGTGGCCAGGGGGAACCGGCGGCCTTCAGATCCTTCAGGAGATGATGGTCGAAGCTCATCAGCGCCACATGGCCCTTGTAACCTTCCAGGTCTTCCAGCACCGCCTCGGCAAAACCGTCATCGACGCCTTCACCCTCGCGGCCCTTCAGCTCGATCACCAGCGGCACCTTGCCGGCACAGAGTGCCAGAAGCTGCTTGAGCGTCGGGATCTTGTCCTTGGTCTGGCCGATCGACAGCAGCGACAGTTCGCCGGACGTCCGCTCGCGGATGTCACCCTTGATGCCGGTCAGGCGAGTCATCTCATGGTCGTGGAACACGACCGGTACGCTGTCGGCACCAAGTTGAACGTCGCATTCGATAGCAAATCCGGCTTCGATGGCGCGGGAAAACGCCGAAAGCGAGTTTTCCCAGACCGCATGGTTCATGTCATGATAGCCGCGATGGGCAACAGGCTGAGCAATCAGCCAGGAAAGTTTCAGCGTCATACGTCTATTTCCACGATCGCGTCGATTTCGACAGAGGCATTGAAGGGCAGGCAGGCCATGCCGACGGCGGCGCGCGCATGTTTGCCGGCATCGCCGAGAACATTGGCGAGAAGGTTGGACGCACCGTTGATCACCAGATGCTGCTCGGTGAACTCGGGAATGGAGGCAACGAAGCCATTGAGCTTGAGGATGCGGCGGATTTTCGAAAGATCGCCATTCAAGGCTGCCTTGACCTGCGCGAGGATGTTGACGGCGCAAAGTTCGGCCGCGCGCTGGGCTGCGGGAACATCAACATCGCGTCCAACGAGGCCCGTGACCGCAATCTTGCCGGATTCAATCGGCAATTGACCCGATACGTAAAGCAGATTGCCGCTGATGGTGAACGGAACGTAGTTTGCCGCAGGTGCGGCGGCGACGGGAAGCGTAAAGCCAAGTTCCTTGAGGCGGCCTTCGATGACGTCCGACATTTTCGTCTCCGGTTTTGTTGTAAATCCTTCAAGAATCCGGCATTCAGGAGATGTGATCCCAAAGCCGGGCGGTTGCTTGTACAATATGAGTGGCGAGTCCAACAGGAGATAATGCATGTTTGTCAGGAAGCTTGGTTTCGTTGCCACTACGGGGCTCTTGTCCTGCTTGTCGAACGCTGCCAATGCTTTGCCCGCCCAGCTCCCCAATCTGATTGCCCATCGGGCCGTCTACGATCTGGAGCTGAAGGATGCATCGGATCGCTCCGGCATTGAGGGCATGACGGGCCGCATGGTCTATGAGTTCACCGGTTCCGCCTGTCAGGGCTACAAGACAGACTTCCGTTTCGTCACGCAGATCAATACCGGCGACGCCGTTCGCCTGACGGATCAGCAGACCACGACGTTTGAGGACCCGGCCTCCAAGAAGTTCACCTTCGAGACGAAATCCTACACCGACGACAAGCTGGACAAGGAAGTGCAGGGCGCTGCCAGCGACAGCGATGCCGGTGTGAAGGTCGACATCACCCGGCCCGATGCGCGCCAGATCGATCTCGTCGCCTCCGAATTCCCGACCGAACACATGTTCCAGGTCATCGAGAACGCCAAACAGGGAAAGCGGATTTTCGAATCCCGGATTTTCGACGGCTCCGATGATGGTGACGAAAGCCTGATTACCTCGACCCTGGTCGGCAAGTCGCAGACGCCGAAGGATGGGGACGCGGAAGCCGGCAAGGCGGGCGATTTCGCCAAGGCGTCCTTCTGGCCTGTCACCATCGCTTATTACAACGACAAGACCGGTACGGATTCTCTGCCGATCTACCGCATGTCGTTCAAGCTCTACGAAAACGGAATCACCCGCGACCTGACCATGGATTACGGTGACTTCGTGCTGAGCGGAAAGCTTGCGAAGCTCGATATCCTCACGCCCGAAACCTGCGAAAACAAGCCGGTTCGCTGAAACCGGCCTCGTCAGGCAGATTTTTTCGCATAAAAGCTTGCATTTTGTCGCAGGCGACTGTATGCGCCTCACCATTCCACACGCGAAGCTTGGGATGTTCCGGGAGAAATCCGGATCGTTCCGCCCGGTGGTGTCGATGAAAGTCGATGCTGTTCGCTTCGCGGGGGTTAAACCGGAAAAGGAGTAACAAGGCATGGCATTGCCCGATTTTTCTATGCGTCAGCTTCTCGAAGCTGGTGTTCACTTCGGCCACCAGACGCACCGCTGGAACCCGAAGATGAAGCCGTACATCTTCGGCGACCGTAACAACATCCACATCATCGACCTCGCTCAGACGGTTCCGATGCTGTCGCGCGCCCTTCAGGTCGTGTCCGACACCGTTGCCCGTGGCGGCCGCGTTCTGTTCGTTGGCACCAAGCGCCAGGCGTCCGAAATCATCGCCGACAGCGCAAAGCGTTCGGCTCAGTACTACGTCAACTCCCGCTGGCTCGGCGGCATGATGACGAACTGGAAGACGATTTCGAACTCGATCCAGCGTCTTCGCAAGGTTGACGAAATCCTGAACTCGGAAGCTTCCGGCTACTCCAAGAAAGAGCGCCTGAACCTCGAGCGCGAGCGCGAAAAGCTTGAAAAGGCTCTCGGCGGTATCCGCGATATGGGCGGCGTTCCGGACCTGATGTTCATCATCGACACCAACAAGGAAAAGATCGCGATCGAAGAAGCCAAGCGTCTTGGCATTCCGGTCGTTGCGATCATCGACTCGAACTGCGATCCGGATGCAATCGATTATCCGATCCCCGGCAACGACGACGCTTCGCGCGCAATCTCGCTGTACTGCGACCTGATTGCTCGCGCTGCCATCGACGGCATCGCACGTCAGCAGGGCTCTTCCGGCCGTGACATCGGCGCTTCGGAAGAAGCTCCGATCGAGCCTGCGCTCGAAGACGAGGCTGGCGCCTGATAAGGGTCTGTCGGGCGGCGAATTTCACGCCGCCTCATCGATCATGATCTGCAAGGCCGTCAAAGACCGTTCCGGGTTGACGGCCTTGTTCGTTTCAAATCGCTCCGCCGGTTGATCGGCGTCCTGATGTGATTGAAACGTCCGGGGTGCTCATTCATCACCCTGTCACACTTTAGGGTAAATTCGTCACCCAAACATCGGCATGGCGATTTCCAGCCTGCTGACCGATTGAACAGACAAGAGGCAAACAATGACCGAAATCACAGCCGCAATGGTTAAGGAACTGCGCGAGAAGTCTGGCGCAGGTATGATGGACTGCAAGAAGGCTCTTGCTGAGACCAATGGCGACATGGAAGCAGCAATCGACTGGCTGCGCGCCAAGGGTATTGCCAAGGCTGACAAGAAGTCTGGCCGCACGGCTGCCGAAGGTCTCGTCGGTATCGCATCTGCCGGTCACAAGGCTGTTGTCGTCGAAATCAACTCGGAAACCGACTTCGTTGCTCGTAACGATGCCTTCCAGGACATCGTTCGCGGCGTTGCTGCCGTTGCTCTGACGACCGACGGCACTGTTGACGCGATTGCTGCTGCCACCTACCCGGCAACCGGCAAGTCCGTTTCGGACAGCATCAAGGACGCAATCGCCACCATCGGCGAAAACATGACGCTGCGCCGTTCGGCTGCGCTCGAAGTTGAGCACGGCGTTGTTGCAACCTACATCCACAACGCTGCTGGCGACGGCATCGGCAAGCTGGGCGTTCTGGTTGCCCTGAAGTCGGTTGGCGACAAGGCTGTTCTGACCTCGATCGGCCGTCAGGTTGCCATGCACATCGCTGCAACCAACCCGCTGGCGATTCGCGCTGAAGAAGTTGACGCTGCTGTTGCTGAGCGCGAGCGCAACGTCTTCATCGAACAGGCTCGTGAATCCGGCAAGCCGGAAGCAATCATCGAAAAGATGGTTGACGGCCGTATGCGCAAGTTCTTCGAAGAAGTTGCTCTTCTGTCGCAGGCTTTCGTTATCAACCCTGACCTGACGGTCGGCGCTGCTGTCAAGGAAGCCGAAAAGGAAGCCGGCGCAGCGATCGAAGTCACCGGCATGGTTCGCCTGCTGCTCGGCGAAGGCGTCGAGAAGGAAGAAAGCGATTTCGCGGCAGAAGTCGCCGCAGTCGCCAAGGGCTGATTATATTTACCCAATCTTGGGGAAACGGGAGGGCATCGCGTGACAACGCGGTGCCCTTCGTGTATCCGCGTTTCGGTTACATTTCCGAGGAGTCATGATGTCTTCCAAGCCGATCTATAAACGCGTCCTGCTCAAGGCTTCCGGTGAAGCCCTTATGGGTGACCAGGGTTTTGGTATCGATGTTGCGGTCGCCGACCGGATTGCCTCCGATATCGCTGAAGCAAGAGCAATGAATGTCGAAGTCGGCGTCGTCGTCGGCGGTGGCAATATTTTCCGCGGCGTTGCCGTTGCCTCCAAGGGTGGCGACCGCGTGACCGGCGACCACATGGGTATGCTGGCAACCGTCATCAATGCGCTGGCGCTTGCAACGTCACTTCGAAAGCTCAGCATCGACACGGTCGTTCTCTCGGCCATCGCCATGCCTGAAATCTGCGAAAGCTTCTCGCAGCGCGCGGCTCTGCACCATCTGGCCCAGGGCCGCGTGGTGATTTTCGCCGGTGGCACGGGCAACCCGTTCTTCACGACCGACTCCGCAGCCGCCCTGCGTGCTGCCGAATTGGGCGCTGAAGCGATCTTCAAGGGAACGCAGGTCGATGGCATCTATTCGGCCGACCCCAAGAAGGACCCGACGGCAACCCGTTTCGACGAGTTGACCCACAGCGAGGTTCTCGGCAAGGGGCTGGCGGTCATGGACGTCGCAGCCGTGGCCCTTGCACGCGAAAACCACATTCCGATCATCGTTTTCTCGATTCACGAGAAGGGTGGCTTCGCACAGATATTGACCGGCGGCGGCCGTAAGACCATCGTGCACGACAAGTAATCGCAAACGAACGATGCCGCCCCGTGCGGAATACGGCCGCGATGGCCGACAGAGATGGAGTATCAAATGAGTGGTGTTGACCTCACCGATATCAAGCGCCGTATGGATGGTGCCATCAATGCATTCAAGAGCGATATCGCATCGCTGCGCACCGGCCGCGCATCGGCCAACATTCTCGACCCTGTCACGATTGACGCCTACGGCTCGCGCGTGCCGCTGAACCAGGTGGCCAACATCACCGTTCCGGAGCCGCGCATGCTCGGCGTCAACATCTGGGACAAGTCGATGGTCAGCGCCGTCGACCGCGCCATCCGCGAATCCAACCTCGGTCTCAACCCGATCGTTGACGGTCAGAACCTGCGTATTCCGCTGCCTGAACTCAACGAAGAGCGCCGCAAATCGCTGGTCAAGGTTGCCCACGAATATTCCGAAAAGGCCAAGGTCGCGATTCGCCACGTTCGCCGCGATGGCATGGATGGTCTGAAAAAAGCCGAAAAGGATGGCGACATCGGTCAGGACGAAAGCCGTGGACAGTCGGAAAAAGTTCAGAAAATGACCGACGACACGATTTCGGAAATTGACCGCTTGCTTGGCGAGAAGGAAAAGGAAATCATGCAGGTCTGATCGCCAGGGCGACAGACACTGTATTTTATTCGTTTTAATTCCGCGCTGCCAATATTGGATCGATATGCCGACGACGACGATACGTTCCTCAGTTCCCGAGCACGTCGCCATCATCATGGATGGTAACGGGCGTTGGGCAAAGCAGCGCGGTCTTCCGCGAATCATGGGTCATCGCCGCGGCGTAGAAGCCGTTCGTGAAACGGTGCGCGCTGCCGGTGACTGCGGCATTTCCTATCTGACGCTGTTTGCCTTCTCGTCGGAAAACTGGCGTCGGCCGGAGTCCGAGGTCACGGATCTGATGGGCCTGCTGAAAGCCTTCATCCGTCGCGACCTAGCTGAGCTGCACCGTGAAAACGTGCGTGTCCGCATCATCGGTGATCGCGAGACTTTGAAAAACGACATTCGCTCGCTTCTCGAGGAAGCCGAGCACATGACGCGTGATAACACCAAGCTGACGCTTGTTATCGCATTCAACTACGGAAGCCGCGACGAGATTGCCCGTGCGGCGGCCTCGCTTGCGCAGGATGTTGCCCAGGGCAAGCTCGATGCAGCCTCGATCACGCCGGAGATGATTTCGGGACGGCTCGACACGGCCGGCATCCCAGACCCGGATCTCATCATCCGCACCAGCGGTGAGGAGCGTCTGTCGAACTTCCTGCTCTGGCAGGCTGCCTATTCGGAGTTCCTCTTCGTTCCAGACTACTGGCCGGATTTCGACCGCCAGCATTTCTATTCTGCAATCGAGCAATATGCGACGCGTGATCGCCGTTTCGGCGGCTTGGCCGATCAGGTTGCTGTGGCAGGCGCCTGATGAGCCCTGAACTCCGTTTGCGGATCGTCTCCGCGATCGTCATGGCGGCGGTCATCCTCACTGCGACGTGGTACGGCGGCATTCTGTTCCGTATCGTCGCGGGCCTTCTGGCGATCCTCATCTATTATGAGTGGTCCTCGATCACGAGGCTGTCTGAAACAAACCCGACGGGCAATGCCTGGGGCTGGTTCTCGGTCGCTGTGATCGCCGGCAACACGATTTTCGGCGAGACATCGCTCGATCTGCCGCTTCTTTCCGGTTTTGCCCTCACAGCGGCGCTGTTTCCGATTCTGCGCGGCCAAAACTGGTGGCTGGTTGGTGGCATTGTCTATGCGGGGCTGAGCGCGATTTCGCTTGCCGCCATCCGCAGCGACGATCTCGATGGCTTCGTTTCGATCATCTTCATCTTCGCCGTTGTCTGGTCGACGGATATCCTGGCCTATTTTGTCGGTCGTGCCATTGGCGGGCCAAAGCTTGCGCCGTCCATTTCGCCCGGCAAGACCTGGTCCGGTGCCATCGGCGGCACGGTTGCTGCGCTGATTGGCGGGGCGGGCGTGTCCATGGTCTATCATGGCCGGATCGGCTTCGTCATTCTCGGGCTTGCTCTGGTGCTGTCCGTTTTCAGCCAGATCGGCGACCTTTTCGAATCCTTCGTGAAGCGGCGTTTTCAGGTGAAGGATTCCAGTCACCTCATTCCCGGTCACGGCGGTTTTATGGACCGGGTTGACGGTCTTGTTTTTGCCTGCTTTACCGTGTTCGTCATTGCTTTCGTGCATGCGGCGGTTACCGGCGATGCGCCCGGTTCACGCGGCGGCCTGTTGCCAGGTTTTTGAAGTGCGGCGGGTCATTGGAGTAAGAGGCTGAGTTATGAGCACAGTAATGGCTGCCACCGGGTTTTTGACCGGTTATATCATTCCATTCATCCTCGTTCTCTCGCTGCTCGTTTTCGTGCATGAGATGGGCCATTATCTGGTTGGGCGCTGGTGCGGCATTCGCTCCACCGCCTTTTCCATCGGATTCGGACCTGAACTGATCGGTTTCACCGACAAGCGCGGCACGCGCTGGAAGATTTCCGCGATCCCGCTCGGCGGTTACGTGCGATTCTTCGGCGATGAGGATGCATCCAGCAAACCGGATAGTTCCGGCCTTTCCCACATGTCGCTTGAAGAGCGCGCCCAGACCCTGTCGGGCGCAAAGCTGTGGAAAAGAGCGGCCACTGTTGCGGCGGGCCCAATCGCCAACTTCATTCTGGCGATCCTGATCTTTGCCTTTCTGTTCGGGATCTACGGCCGCGTCATCGCTGACCCGGTTGTGGCCGAGGTGCGCGAAAACAGTGCGGCTGCGGCCGCAGGCGTTCTGGCCGGAGACCGGCTTGTCGCCATCGATAATGAAAAAGTGAAGACCTTTGAGGATGTGCGCCGTTACGTCGGCATCCGTCCGGGCACGCAGATCGTCGTGACGGTCGAGCGGGCAGGCGAGGAGCTTCGTCTGCCGATGGTTCCGACCCGCACTGAAACCACCGACCAGTTCGGCAACAAACTGGAAATGGGTATCATCGGTATCGTCACCGATCAGAACAGCGGCAACTTCAGACACATTACCTTCACGCCGACCGAGGCCTTGATTGAAGGCGTGCAGGAAACCGGCCACGTCATCACGGGAACGTTCAATTACATCGGAAATCTGGTGACTGGCCGCATGAATGCCGATCAGCTCGGTGGTCCGGTGCGGGTTGCGCAGGCGTCTGGCCAGATGGCGACGCTTGGCATTTCCGCCGTGATACAGCTTGCAGCCGTGCTTTCGGTATCGATCGGTCTTCTCAATCTCATGCCTGTCCCGGTTCTGGACGGCGGGCATCTGGTGTTCTATGCAATCGAGGCGATCAGGGGCAGGCCGCTCGGTGCGGGCGCGCAGGAAGTTGCTTTCCGTATCGGACTTGCCATGATCTTCAGTCTGATGGTATTCGCAACTTGGAATGATATCAGCAGCTTGATCGGTTGAATGGGGTGTTTTATCGATTTTGTTAGCGGCTTGTTTACCTTGTTTTTATGCCAAAGTGGCGAATGAGCCACTCTAGGTCACGAAGTAAACAGAAATTAACGTTCGCGCTTGCTTGTAGAGGAAAAGCAGGTAAAACGACGCAGATGGCCGGAGTCGGGTTCCGCCCGCTGAGGGACAACGTAAAAAGGTAAGAATTGAAATGAAGGCTGGTTCAAGATTTTTGAACGCGGTGTCGGCGGTTGCGCTGTCTGCTGGTGTTTCTTCGGTTGTAGGCCTGGGGGTGCTTGCTTCTGCGGGGGTTGCGAATGCCGCTGTCGTCAGCAGAATTGATGTTCGGGGTGCCGAAAGATCCGGCGCAGATTCCGTACGCTCCAATCTCACCATCGCGCCCGGACGCAACTTTTCCAATTCTGACATCGACGAGTCGGTGAAGCGTCTTTACGCCACCGGCTACTTCTCGAATGTCGCCATGCGCGTTTCCGGCAATACGCTGGTCGTGACCGTCAGTGAAAACCAGATGGTCAACCAGGTGGTTTTCAACGGCAACCGCAAGATCAAGGACGAGAAGCTTTCCGGCATCGTGTCGACGCAGCCGCTCGGTCCGTTCAACCAGGCGCTCGTTACGGCTGATATTGCCCGCATCAAGGAAGCTTACGCCGCCATCGGCCGTAGCGACATTGAAGTGACGACGCAGACCGTTTCCGTCGGCCAGGGCCGCGTGAACATCGCTTTCGTCATCAACGAAGGTGAGCGCACCAAGATCGGTCGCATCGATTTCGTTGGTAACAACGCTTACAGCGACGGCCGTCTGGCTGCCGTTATCAACACCAAGAAGTCCAACATGCTGTCGTTCCTGACGCGTAAGGACGTTTACAACGAGGACAAGCTGCGCGCCGACGAAGAGGCGCTGCGCCAGTTCTATTACAACCGTGGCTACGCCGACTTCCGCGTCGTGTCGTCCGAGGCTGTGCTGGACGAGTCCAAGAACGAATACAACATCACCGTAACGGTCGATGAAGGTCAGCGTTACAACTTCGGCAATGTTGCGGTTGAATCGACTGTTCCGGGCGTTGACGGCACTGAACTGCAGGGTCTCGTAGAAACCCGCCAGGGCGGCACCTACAGCGCCAAGGAAGTTCAGCAGAGCATGGAAGCCATCAACAAGCGTGTTGCTGCCGAAGGTTACCCCTTCGCCCGCGTTACGCCGCGTGGCGACCGTGACATGAACGGCAACACCGTTGGCGTTACCTATATCGTCGACCAGGGCGAACGCGCTTACGTCGAGCGTATCGAAATCCGCGGTAATACCCGCACACGCGACTACGTTATCCGTCGCGAATTCGATATCTCCGAAGGCGATGCTTTCAACCAGTCGATCATCACCTCCGCAAAGCGTCGTCTTGAAGCGCTTGGCTACTTCTCCAAGGTCAACGTTTCGACCGCCGGCGGCAGCGCCCCGGACCGCGTCGTGATCGTTGTCGACGTTGAAGATCAGCCGACCGGCTCCTTCGGTATCGGTGCTGGTTACTCGCAGAACGACGGCGTGCTGCTCGAAGCTTCTGTGGAAGAAAAGAACTTCCTCGGTCGCGGCCAGTACATCCGTATCGCTGCGGGCGCAGGCGAAGACGATGCGCGCAGCTACACGCTGTCCTTCACTGAGCCTTACTTCCTCGGTTATCGCCTTGCAGCCGGTTTCGATCTCTTCAAGAGCCAGACGAGCAGCGAAGACTACTACGATTACGACGAACAGGGCTTCACGCTGCGCGTTACCGCGCCGATCACCGAAGACCTGTCCACGACGTTCAAGTACACCTACAAGCAGATCAACTATGACGGCGAAGGCGATTGGGAGAACACTGCCAACCTCGCAGAGCCATATCAGGAGCTGATCCGTGGCGGTGACTGGACGCAGTCGATCATCGCAAACACGCTGAACTTCAACACGCTTGATGACCGCAACATGCCACGCGAAGGCTGGCAGGCGCAGCTCACCAACGAGTTTGCAGGTCTCGGTGGCGATTCCGAATACTACAAGATCTACGCCAAGGCGCGTTACTACCACACCTTCTCGGACGAGTACGACATCATCGGCTCGCTGACGGGCCAGGCTGGTCACGTGATGCCGACCAACGACAACCTGCTGGTCTTCGATCAGTTCAAGTTTGGTGGTCGTCAGGTTCGCGGCTTCGAGAACGACGGTATCGGTCCGCGTATCGGAAACGACTCTATCGGCGGCACGACCTACTTCGCAGCTTCTGCTGAAGTCACGGCTCCGATGCCTGGCATTCCGGAAGACTTCGGTCTGCGTCTCGCCGGCTTCGTTGATGCTGGTACCATGTACGGTAACAAGGTCTCCACGACCCAGACCGTTCAGGACGACAGCTCGATCCGTGCTTCCGCTGGTATCGGCGTCATGTGGGCATCGCCCTTCGGTCCGATCCGCGTCGACTATGCCGTTCCTTTCATGAAGGAAGACTACGACGAGGAACAGCGTTTCCGGTTTGGCATGTCCAACACTTTCTGATATCGGCAGTCCAGAACTGCAACTTTGAACGTTCTGGAGTTTCCGTCTGATGGAATACAACGGCTTTTTTCCGCCCCACGAAGGAATGCGATTGAAAGACATCGCAGACCGTCTTGGGGCGGAACTGTCTGATGAGGCGGCTGGCGAGCGGATCGTGCGATCCGTGGCGCCCGTCTACCGGGCAAAATCCGACCAGCTCTGCTACATACTTTCCCGCAAGAACCGCGAGGAATTGCTGACCTGTGAAGCGGCTGCGGTCATTTGCGATGCGGCCCTGGCAAGCTCGATACCGCCCCATATCCCCGCTTTGATCTCGAAGACGCCGCATACGCTGTTTGCGCAGGCCGGCGCGCTTCTGCATCCTTCCGCCATGCGTCCTTCGACCTTCGGTCGTATGGACACGGCGATTTCGCCGTCCGCTCATGTCGATCCGTCGGCACGTCTGGAAGACGGCGTGGTTGTCGAGCCGTTTGCGGTGATCGGTGCTGAAGCACATATTGGTGCGGGCACCCGCATCGGGCCGGGCGCGATCATCGGCGCCAATGTGCAGATCGGTCGCGATTGCACGATTGCCGGCGGCGCCAGCATCGTTGCGGCACTGCTTGGCAACAATGTCATCATCCACAACGGTGCACGCATTGGCCAGGATGGTTTCGGTTATGCACCGGGTCCGCGTGGCATGCTCAAGATCGTTCAGATTGGCCGCGTCATCATTCAGGACAACGTCGAGATCGGCGCCAACACCACGGTTGATCGTGGCACGATGGATGATACCGTTATCGGCGAAGGCACCAAGATCGACAATCAGGTCCAGATTGGCCACAACGTTCGCATCGGCCGCCATTGCGGCATCGTCAGCAAGGTCGGCATTGCCGGAAGTACCCGCATCGGCGATGGCGTGATGATTGGCGGCGCAGCAGGCATCAACGGCCACATCACCATTGGTGATGGCGTACAGATTGCGGCAATGAGCGGCGTTGTTGCCGACGTGCCGCCTGGCGCGCGTTACGGCGGTACGCCGGCGCGTCCGATGAAGTATTTCCTGCGCGACATGGCCGACATTCTGGCCCGCGTCGAAGAACGTGATAAAAAAACAGGAGAAAAAAACAATGGCTGAAGAAACGACGACGACGCTTGGCGCGGCTGACATTCTTGAAGTGATGAAGCTGCTGCCGCATCGTTATCCGTTTTTGCTCATCGACAAGATCATCGAGATCAACGGTGACAATTCGGCAATCGGCATCAAGAACGTCACGGTCAACGAGCCGCACTTCACGGGTCATTTCCCGGATCGCCCGATCATGCCTGGCGTTCTGATCGTTGAAGCCATGGCCCAGACGGCTGGCGCGATCTGTGCGCGCAACCAGGGTGATGGCGGTTACCTCGTTTATTTCATGACCATCGACAACGCCCGTTTCCGCAAGCCGGTCGTTCCTGGCGACCGTCTGGAAATTCACGTTGCAAAGCAGCGCCAGCGCGGTAACGTCTGGAAGTTCCACTGCGAAGCGAAGGTGGATGGCGTGCTGGTCGCTGAGGCGGATGTCGGCGCGATGATGATCCCTGAGGATCAGCAATGAGCAAGATCGCGGCTTCGGCCACAATTCATCCGACAGCGGTCGTCGAAGACGGCGCTGTGATCGGAGAGAACGTTTCCATCGGTCCGTTCAGCTATGTCGGCCCGAAGGTGACGTTGCACAATGGTGTAAAGCTGTTGAACCATGCTGTCGTGACGGGCAACACGGTCATAGGCGAAGATTCCGTCATCTACCCCATGGCCGTTATCGGTGGCCCACCGCAGGCAATTCGCCACGACGGCTCAGAAACGACGCTGGAGGTCGGCGCACGCTGCACGATGCGCGAAGGCGTCACCATGAATGCCGGTAGCTCGGATGGCGGCGGCAAGACCGTTGTTGGCGACGACAACCTGTTCCTGGCCAATTCGCATGTCGCGCATGACTGCATCCTCGGCAGCCACATCGTTCTGTCAAATAACGTCATGCTGGCTGGTCACGTCACCGTCGGCGATCGCGCCATCCTCGGTGGCGGCTGCGCCGTCCATCAGTTCACCCGTATCGGTCGCCAGGCGTTTATCGGCGGGCTCGCCGCGGTCAATTACGATGTCATTCCCTACGGCATGCTGAATGGCAATCCCGGTATTCTCGGTGGCCTGAACGTCGTCGGCATGACGCGTGCTGGTATCGAGCGGGCAGACATTCACAAGGTTCGCCGTATCTTTAAGCAGGTCTTCGAAAGCGAAGGTGCGATCCGTGGTAACGCGGCGGCCATCGAGCGTGCGGATTTCGCCGATTGCCCGCAGGCGCTTGAAGTTCTCGATTTCATCCTGGCTGCAACCGATCGGCCGATTTCTTCGCCGAACCGGGGCAAATAAGCCGTGAAGGGCAGCGGACGCCTCGCCATTATTGCGGGCAGCGGGCAATTGCCGCTGTACGTGGCTGGCGCTGCGCGCGACATGGGGGAAAACCCGTTTGTTGTCCGTCTGCGCGATGATTCCCGCCTTGATTGGCAAGGCTTCGACAGCGCCGTCATCAGTGTCGGCGATGTCGCGGGCCTCGGCCGGTTGCTGAAAGACAAGGGCATAGACCGTGTCGTTCTCTCTGGCGCCGTAGCACGCCGCCCGGAGTGGCGCGAAATTCGCCCTTCGGCAAAAATACTGCTGCGCCTGCCGTCGATCGTCCGCACGCTTTTGTCCGGCGGTGACGACACCGTGCTGCAGATGGTCATCAAGATCATCGAAACGCTGGGTGCGCGGGTCATTGGCGCCCATGAGATTGCGCCCGGTCTTCTGGCCACCACCGGTCCCTTTGGCCTCCACAAGCCGCAGGAAGACGATCTGCGTGATATCCGCAAGGCGGCACAGGCTGCTCTGGCGCTCGGCACGCTTGATGTCGGGCAGGGCGCTGTCTCCGTTGGCGGGCGTATCGTGGCGCTCGAAGGTGTCGAGGGAACCGATGCCATGCTGGCGCGGGTTGCCGCGTTGCGTGCGGAGGGCCGTATTTCCGCGCGTCGCAAAGGTGTTCTCGTCAAGCTTTGCAAGCCGCAGCAGGATATCAGGGCCGATCTGCCGACAATCGGCGTAGAGACGGTCCAGAATGCTGCCAGGGCGGGCCTTGCCGGGATCGCGGTTGAATCGGGCAGAGCCCTGGTGCTGGATCGTGACGCCATGTTGCAGGCCGCCGATGCGCAAGGCATCTTCGTCTGCGGCATCGATACGTCACTGGATGGAGACATGATGTGATGGCTGAAACCCTGAAGGTGGCCGTGATCGCGGGTGAAGTGTCCGGTGACCTCTTGGGAGCAGACCTGATCCGCGCTCTGAAGACCCAGTATAGAGGGCCGATCGAACTGGTCGGCGTGGGCGGCGAGGGGCTGGAGGCAGAAGGTCTCACCTCGTTTTTCGATTATTCCGAACTGTCGATCATGGGTTTCACGCAGGTTTTGAAGAAGCTGCCGAAGCTGATCGCCAGAATCAGGCAGACGGCCGAGGGCATCGTCGCGGCAAAACCCGACGTGTTGCTGATTATCGATAGCCCGGACTTTACCCATCGCGTCGCCAGAAAGGTGCGTCAGGCATTGCCGGATCTGCCGGTCATCAACTATGTCTGCCCCAGCGTCTGGGCCTGGAAGGAGTATCGCGCCACCGCGATGCTCTCTTACGTCGATCATGTTCTCGCACTTCTGCCGTTCGAACCGGAAGCCATGAAACGGCTGGGCGGCCCGCCAACCACCTTCGTCGGCCATCGCCTCAGCGTTGATGCGGACTTGCTGGCCGTGCGGCAAAAGCGGGCAGGGCGTGCCTTGCCGGCGAAGGGCGAACCCCGAACCATTCTGCTGTTGCCCGGCTCACGCTCGACCGAGACCACGCGGCTGATGGAGCCGTTCCAGGAGGCGGCAAAAGCCTTCGTGGAACGCAATGGCCCCACCCGCTTCGTCCTGCCGACCGTGCCGCGTCAGGAAAGCCGCATTCGGGAACTGGCGGCGACGTGGCCGGACAACATCCGGCCTGAAATTGGCGTCGGCGCAGATTTCAAGTGGAAGGCATTCGCCGAGGCCGATGCGGCCATTGCCGCATCCGGCACCGTCATTCTCGAACTGGCGCTCGCAACGGTTCCCACCATTTCCGTCTACAAGACCGACTGGATTTTCACCATGCTCAGCAAGCGCGTGAAAACCTGGACCGGCGCTTTGCCGAACCTGATTGCTGATTACGCGGTCGTGCCGGAATATTTCAACGAGGTCGTGCGCGCCGGTTCCATGCTGCGCTGGGCAGAGCGCCTGTCTTCCGACACGATCCAGCGCCAGGCCATGCTGGAAGGCTATGCGCTGGTGCAGGAGCGCCTGCGTACCGACGTGCCGCCGGGCGAAACCGGCGCCCGCATTCTTCTCGATGTTCTGAACGCACGCGGCGCCAGACACTGACATTTCAGCATTTCGGTTGAACAGATGTCGCAGAGAGCAAATCCTGCTGCGGCGAAGCTTGCCGATTCTGAACAGGCTGTCCGATCGTCCCGGAAGCGTTGCCGTAACCCGGTTCTTACCTTCTGCAGACTTTGCAAAGAAAAAGGCCGGCGGGTTTCCCCGTCGGCCTTTTGGATGGCTCGGTTGCCAGCGCTTAGCGCTTGGAAACCGGAACGTAGTCGCGCTTGCCGGCGCCCGTGTAGAGCTGGCGCGGACGGCCGATGCGCTGCTGCGGATCTTCGATCATTTCGTTCCACTGCGCGATCCAGCCAACGGTACGGGCCAGAGCGAACAGAACGGTGAACATGGTCGTGGGGAAGCCGAGAGCCTTCAGCGTAATGCCGGAGTAGAAGTCGACGTTCGGGTAGAGCTTCTTTTCGACGAAGTACGGATCAGACAGAGCGATCTTTTCCAGTTCCAGCGCGACCTGCATGATCGGATCGTCGGAGTTGCCGGTTGCTTCCAGCACTTCGTACATCGTCTTCTGCATGATCTTGGCGCGCGGGTCGTAGTTCTTGTAGACGCGGTGACCAAAGCCCATCAGGCGGAACGGATCGTTCTTGTCCTTGGCGCGGGCAATGTACTCAGGAATACGGTCAACCGAGCCGATTTCGTTGAGCATGTTGAGCGCAGCTTCGTTCGCGCCACCATGTGCCGGGCCCCAGAGGCAGGCAATGCCAGCCGCGATACAGGCAAACGGGTTTGCACCCGAAGAACCGGCAAGACGAACCGTCGAGGTGGACGCGTTCTGCTCGTGATCAGCGTGCAGGATGAAGATGCGATCCATGGCGCGGGCCAGAACCGGATCAACCTTGTATTCTTCGCACGGTACGGCAAAGCACATGTGCAGGAAGTTGGAGGCGTAATCCAGATCGTTCTTCGGGTAAACGAAGGGCTGACCGATATGGTACTTGTAAGCCATGGCAGCGATCGTTGGCATCTTGGCGATCATGCGCAGCGAAGCGACCATGCGCTGATGCGGATCGGTGATGTCGGTCGAGTCGTGGTAGAAGGCCGAGAGCGCGCCAACGGTACCGCACATGACGGCCATCGGGTGTGCGTCACGACGGTAGCCGGTGAAGAATCGGCTCATCTGCTCATGCACCATGGTGTGGCGCGTTACGCGGGTGTCGAAGTCCTTCTTCTGTGCGGATGTCGGCAGTTCGCCGTAAAGCAGCAGATAGCAGGTCTCGAGGAAGTCGCCCTGTTCGGCGAGCTGCTCGATCGGATAGCCCCGGTGAAGCAGAACGCCTTCGTCGCCGTCGATGTAGGTGATCTTGGATTCACAGGAGGCCGTGGACGTGAAACCCGGGTCGTAGGTGAAAGACCCTGTGTGTTTGTACAGCGTGCCGATATCGACGACGTTTGGTCCGATCGTGCCTTCCCGTACCGGGAGTTCGACCTGTTTATCGCCAAGTGTCACTGTAGCGCTTTTTTCCGTCATACTGATCCTCCGAAAACATGCGGGTGGGGGCGCTGGGAAGCGCCCCGCGGTTAAGCGTCTGATGATTAGCTATATGATCCTTGCGCCAATGCCAAGCTATTCAAAGGTCAAATTGTGCATTGCAGTAAACCTGTTGCGCGCCTTCGTGCAGTTGGGTGAAGAGCCGATTAAATATCTCTGAACGACCCGTTAAAGCAAAAGATTGCAATCGTTAGCGATGAGCTGCACACTCCCTTTCAGTCCGGCAGGGGGCAGCACGGATTGACCAGTCAAGGGGAAAAACAGCATTTCGGATATGCTGAAACGATGCAGGGTTCAGCTCCCGGCACGGCGGAGATTTTGTCGCCGTTAAGGCGCTCGACAGACGCCACCGCTGAGGCCGTGACGACAGCATTTCGTCGCCGCGACCGCACGGCCAGAATCACCAGAAAATTCGCGGTTTCCGTTGAACACGAACGCGCCTTCGCCACCGAATTTCTTTTCATTCCTGTCTTTATCAGCGCTGGCGCGGTTTTATGGTTTTCCTCTGCTGAGTCCCCGTCATCCATTTTCGTGGCGCTGTTTTTCATTGTTGCGGCTGCATTGGCGCTTCTGCTTCGTCACCGCGCCGGCTGGACGGCGAAGATATGTGCATTCGGCGCATTTACGCTGCTCGGCATGCTGCTTGCGGATCTCGAAACGCGCCGTGCCGCAACCGTCATGCTCGATACGCCGGTTACCACGACCATCACCGGAACGGTCGAGCGCCGGGAGGTCGATGCGCGCGGATACTGGCGTTACCTGATCGCCGTATCGGCAACCGAGGGTCCGACCTTGTCCCGACCGCCGGAAAAGGTCTCGGTGCTATCCCGCAGCAAGGGAGAAGCGATTGCCGTTGGCGGCATCATCGAGGGCAAGGCACGGCTTTCGCCGCCCTCGGGCCCGGCTCTGCCCGGACTGAACGATTTCGCCTTCGCCTCCTATTTTCGAGGCATCGGCGCCACGGGCTTCTTTTATAGCGCACCGAAAGCGGTGTCGCTTGCCGGTGATGCCGGTGAGAAACCGCAGAGCTGGCTGAAAGATGCCGGCACCTGGCTCTATCTTTTAAGAAGTGCCATTGCCGAACGTGTCCGCTCCGTTATCGGCGGAGATGCCGGTGCTTTCGCGGCGTCCATCATCACGGATGAAAGAAGCGCCATATCCGCCGATACGATGGAGGCGTTGCGTGTCTCGGGCCTCGCTCACATCGTTGCCATATCCGGCCTCAACATGGCGCTGGCATCGGGCATATTCTTCGTTGGCCTGCGGATTGGTTTCAGCCTGTTCCCGGCCTTCGCGCAGCGCTGGCCCGTCAAGAAGATCGCTGCCTTCCTGGCGCTGCTGATGACGCTTGCCTATTACCTGATCTCCGGCTTTGCCGTTTCGGCGGAGCGCGCCTGGCTGATGATGTCGGTTCTGCTGATCGCCGTGCTGTTCGACAAGCCGGCGCTCAGCATGCGCAATGTCGCCTTGTCGGCCCTCATCATTCTGGCTTTTTCGCCATCGGAAGTCATGGGACCGAGTTTCCAGATGTCTTTTGCCGCAACCATCGCGCTGGTTTCGGCCTATGCCTTCTGGAGCCGTTGGCGGGTGGATCGCGAGCGGCTGTTCGTCGGTCAGAAACCGGCATGGATGAAGGTTAGTGAAGCGGCCATCGCCATTGTCGGCGGCGTGGTCGTAACGTCGTTGATCGGCGGCCTGTCGACGGCTGTCTATTCCATCGAACATTTTCATCGTGTCACCACCTATGGACTTGCAGCAAACCTCGCCGCCATGCCTGTCATGTCGCTGATTGTCATGCCCTTCGGCCTGATTGGCATGCTGCTGATGCCCTTCGGGCTGGATGCGCCGTTCTTGAAGGTCATGGGCTATGGCATGGCCATGGTGATTGAAATCGCCACTGGCGTCGCCTCATGGGGTGGCAGTGCCGCAATCGGCCGCCAGCATGGCTGGTTTCTGGCGCTTTCCACGGCAGGGTTCCTGCTGCTCTCGCTGTTTCGCACGCGGCTTGCCCTGTCTGGCATTCCCTTGCTGTTGCTGGCTTTCGGCCTCTCTGTGGCCGAACATCGTGGCCCGAGGCCCGATCTGCTGATCTATGAGGATGGAACGCTGGTCGGGCTGGTTGGGGAGAGCGCGGTGGCGACGACCAAGACACGACCTTCCGGCTTTGTATATGACCAATGGTCCCGCGCCTTGCTGCTGCCGGAAAAAACCGTCTCACCGATCTTTCTCAAGACCGAGAAAAAGACGGAGGAGACCAATCCGCAGAGCGCCCAGCCGTCGAGGGAGAGCCGGCGCCTTTCCGATGAGCAAAGGGCGAAGGCGATTGAGGATATCGGCAAGGCGCTGGCCGCAGCGGGTCAGGGCTTTACCTGCCACAGAAGTCTCTGGTGTGCTGCCCGCAGCGCCAAGGGCCAGCGCATCGTCGTTCTCGAGGATACGTCGCTTACCGGGGCAGCCTGCGATATCGCCGATATCATCGTCACCAGCAGACGAACCTCATTCCAGCAGTGCCGTTCGGGCGCGGTGCTGTTCAGCCGCGATGTCCTGCGGCGCATCGGTTCCGTGGAAATTACGCTGTCTCATGAGAATGAAAGCGGGCCGATTGCACGGTTGGCGACGGCTATGGCGGGCACGAACCGCGCCTGGAGCGAACACCGCTCCTATAATTGGAAAACCCGGTCGTTTGACCGTGAGACATCTGAAACGATCGAGGAACTGGTTGCGGCGACGCCATAAGGGCCGCCGCACCAATGACGATTTTTCAAGCCTGGCTGCGCAGATCGGCAACCACGGTTGAGACGTCGCGTATCTCCTGTTCATGCGGTTCGTCGCGCCAGATTTCCTTCAGGCCGGCGTCGTACCAGTCGCGCATCGCCGGAAGGGCGAGAAGACGCTCCAGATAGGCTTTTGCCGCCGGTGAAAGGTCGGCGCCAAAGGACTGAAAACGGAACGCCACGGGTGAGAAGAAGGCGTCGACAGCGGTAAACTCCGCACCGGCCAGATACGGGCCACCAAAGCGGGAGAGCCCTTCGCTCCACAGTGCATCGATCCGGGCAATATCCGCAGCAAGACCCTTGTTGTCCGGATTGGGCGTGGCGCGGATGCCGACGCACATGGGGTAGAAATTGCGCAACGAGAAAAAGCCGGCATGCATTTCGCTGGCCGCCGACCGCGACCATGCGCGGGCGATGGCATCAGCGGCCCAGACGCCATCATGCCGTTCTGCCAGATATTCGACGATCGAAAGCGATTCCCACACCGTCGTCGTGCCATCCACCAGACACGGCACCTTGCCGGTGGGCGAAAAGGTGGTGAAGGGCACATCCTGCCCGAACGGCACGAGCTTTTCGTTGAAGTCGATGCCCAGCGTGCGCATCAACACCCACGGTCGCAGCGACCAGGACGAGTAGTTCTTGTTGGCGATATAAAGATCGTACATGGCATGCTCCCCGATATGATCTGGCTTTCTTACGACCAGGATACACGCTTCGAATATCGAAAATATTCCATGGCTCCCATAAGCCGAAATGATGGGTCGGTTCGAAATGAGCCGTTACACCGGATCATGCAATCAGACCGGCACGCTGTCATCCAGCGAAGCAGGCCAGTTCAGGCGAAATCAGATCGTCTGATCCACGCGCTTCCTCTTCGTTCTCTCGCGCCAACAGATGCCGACCGGACTGGCTTGGCTTCTGTTGTGAAGGATCAACATCGCTCGACCAACGTTTTTCGCGGGAGCGCTCCGGCAGGCGGTGTCTCGTGAGACAAGAACGCAGCCTCACGATTTATTCGGCAAGACTATTCAGCACCCGACCAATCTCTCGCCATCATGCCGAAGATTGTTTAGATCCCTGCCTAGATAAAGCCGATGCTCAAGAACCGGTTCCGCACCGTGCCTGTGTTTCAGCCTTTTACGGGCAGAGCGCAAAACGCCGCAAATGACACAATCCATTGTGTGACGCCCAAAAACAAAACCGCCAGCCAATGGCCAGCGGTTGAGGCGTCGATACAGATCGATGCGGCGTTAGTGATAACGCCGGATAAGGCCAACCAGCTTCCCCTGGATTTTAACCCGGTCAGGTCCGAAGATACGGGTTTCATAGGCCGGGTTTGCAGCCTCGAGCGCAATCGAAGCGCCCTTGCGGCGGAAGCGTTTCAGCGTTGCCTCTTCGTCATCCACCAGTGCCACAACGATGTCGCCCGGATTGGCCGTGCTGCCATCGCGAATGATGACGGTATCGCCATCAAAGATACCGGCCTCGATCATCGAGTCGCCCTTGACCTCCAGCGCGTAGTGTTCGCCAGAACCCAGCATGTCCACAGGCACTGCCACGTCATGCGTGTTGTTCTGGATCGCCGAAATCGGCACACCGGCCGCGATACGGCCCATGACGGGAACATTGACCGCACCGGCAAAATCATTGCTTGCGGGTTTCAGCGATGGGGCAGGGGCTGGTTCAGGCGCCTTCGGCTTGCCAAGGCTGCCTTCGATAACGCTTGGCGAGAAGCCGCGTTGCGGTTTCAGGCCGGGCGAATAGGCCTCGGGCAGCTTGATGACTTCAAGCGCGCGCGCCCTGTTCGGTAGCCGGCGAATAAAACCGCGTTCTTCAAGCGCGGTAATCAACCGGTGGATACCGGATTTGGAAGCAAGATCGAGTGCATCCTTCATTTCATCGAAGGACGGCGGCACGCCGGATTCTTTCATTCGCTCATGAATGAAGAGAAGCAATTCCTGTTGTTTGCGCGTCAGCATGAGGAAAACACCCTTGAGAATCGCATCGGAAAGTTGCGAAACAAATACAGAACGAACACTATATGTTCCATATGTGTTCTGCAATCCCCTAAAATTTCGTGAAACTGCAATCGGTTATTTTGATGAGTGACGCGTTTTGTTCCGGTTGTGTGTTCCAGGCCCCCGAAACAGCGTTTCAGGCAGATTGATCCAGCTCCTAAAGCGCGTCACGCAATCTCACATCGGCCAGCGCACCAAGGCTTCGCGGCCAGCTTCCGTCAAACCATAGACGCCCCGCTCAAGCCGTTCGAACCAGCCATAGACGTTCGATTGCAATATCTTGCCGGCATCGGGGGCGTTCAATTTCACGTCACGAAGCCGGAGCGGCCCTTCGGAGAGCGCTTTTGCACATCCCAGCGCCTGCTGGCGATAGGCTGTCATCTGCGGCATGCGTGTGCTGCCGCCAAGGACCGGATCACCCTTGCGTTTCTGGTGTTCGCGCATCAGCCGCGAGCGTCGTTTCGGGTTGGTGCGCGGCATCGGCGATACCGAACTGACGATGACACTGACATGACCGCCTTCGGAGACGGCAAGCATGCCAATTCCCAGCCGCCGGCAAAGATCGCGGTAACGCTTGTCGGTCTCGCGCCCTCGGCCACTGACAGACATTTTTGCCGCGATCCAGACTTCGTCGGATATCGCGGCACGATCGATCGCCTGAAGGATCAGCTCGAGATTGAAGGCGAGTTTCAGTTCGCACACCACCACCACAGGCGGATCATCGTCACTCAGTCCGACAAGGTCGCAGCCGCCGATTTCGCCCTTTATCGTATAGCCGGCTTTTTCAAGGAAGGCTTTCACAGGGTGGTAGAGGGAGGTTTCCATGCCGGCACTCGGAAAAAAAGAATCGTCTGGCGACCATACAGCAAGACGGTGCTGGATCACGACACCCCTTGAAAACCGAGGGGCGCCACCTCATCTAGGGATCATCACCCGTTATCGATGGCTTGCAGCAGTGGTTTTCCGCGCGCGATGCTGTCCGGGTCTGCAAAGGGCGCTCTCCAGAAACGGATCGAGCGCCCTTTGTGTTTTACGCAACGGGTCTCGGTGGAAAAAGGCACAAGGATAAATCTCCGGGGATTGCCGCAACCCGCAGGCTTCGAATGAAAACGCTTACACCTTTTTTACGATCTTCTCAGCTTCCTACGTCCCTGGGTTGCCAAATGGCTGTGTCACGATATCTACGGCCCTGCTTTCGAGGGTCATGTGGACATGACCGGATCGTCTTGTGGGACAGAAGGCTCTTTGCCGCTCAAAGCATTTTTCTGAAATCGTGATGGATCGCTGCCAGTGTCTCCGCCGGGAGATATGGCGCGTGAGCGGGAAAATTTCGCATGAAACGCATGAAATTCGCATTGATTCTGGGCCTGCTGGTTGCCACGGGATGCCAGACCGTGTCGCCCAATTCTCCGGAAGCTTTAAAGCGCGCCGAATATGACCGGCTGCTTTTGAACTCCACAGTCGCCAATTGCAAATTGATCGTGGAGCTTAATCAGAAGCGCAAGGCGCAGAACAAGGAGCCGACGCGGGACAACCAGTGCCCATATATCCTGAAGAACAACAATCTCAACGCCGGACCGCACGCCGCCAACTTCATTCCCGACGTCGGCATCAACGGTATCCCGATCCCGCTCGGCAGTCTGGTGCGCCTCGCCGTTGTTGCAGACAGAAACCAGCGCGAAAAGAAAGCACTTGAAGCAACGTTGCCCGCCTGGGTCTCCGCTCAGGGCGAAACCGCCACGCACGTCTATCGCATCCTGCTGACGCAGGGCTTCAAGCCGGATGAGGTGGACGGACTGAAGGGCAGCGGCAAGTTTGCCGATGCCGTGAGATCGGCCGCACCGTTTGTGCAGTTCGTCAAGGACAATCCTGACACGGTAAAAAGGGCGCAGGCTTAGTCCGCCCTTCGTTGTTTGACGGGTGGAGATGTCCATCAGGTCATCTCCATCCGCTCCCCGCCTGACATGCGGTTTTCGCATGTCAGGCGGTCTTGCTGCTCCCGGCCGCCGGTGCCGGTTACTACCATGATTTGCCAGCATTGTTGCTGATGTGCTTTGGTATGGTTCGGCGTGCTGTCTGACACGGGCGCTGATCTTGCCGGAGAGGGAGCTTGTCATGGCAAAGCCTGTTGATGTCGACCATCTTGTCCTGCCCGTTGGCAACATTGAAACCGCATCACGACGGCTTTCCAGTCTCGGTTTTACGCTGGCCCCGCTGGCGCTCCATCCTTTCGGCACGCAAAACGCCTGCATCTTTTTCGAAGACGGCACCTATCTGGAGCCTCTCGCCATTGCTGACCCGGATAAGTATCGGGCGTCGGTTGAGACAGGCGATGTCTTTACCGGCAGGGATCAGGCTTTTCGGAACGCACATGGCAGCGATGGCTTTTCCGCGCTGGTCGCCAAAACCGACGATGCTCTGGCCGATCATCAGCGCTTTGTCGAAACCGGTATTTCGGCTGGCGATGTTTTCGATTTTTCCCGGCCGGTGACGTTGCCGGATGGGTCGCAAAGCGAAGCGTCTTTCCGGCTGGCTTTTGCGGCGGAGGGCACCGCGTCCGATTTCTTTTTCTTCGCCTGCCAGCGGGTCAAGGCCCTGCCGGGGGATCGCTCCGCGCTTGTGCGCCATGACAATGGTGTCATCGGTCTCGGCGAAATCCAGCTGGTGTCGGATGATCCTTCTGCGGCCGCGCCGCTTGTCGAGGCTGTCTTCCAGGTCGATCGCAAGGTGTCGCCGGATGGTGATGTTCTGTTCGAGGCCGGCAACGTCGATATATATGTTGCCTCGGACCTGATGTCGCCATCGGCATCCGGTGTGGACGAAACTGGCGAAAGGAACGGGCTGCGCGGCGCAACCATCGTTTTTTCAACGGCAGATATCGCCGTGACAGAAGCGGTGCTTGCTGCTAATGGCGTTCCCCATATGAGAGAGGGTGCCCGTCTGATGGTACCCGCAGCACCCGGTCAAGGCGTCGCATTCGCCTTCGAGGAAAAATGATGAGCGTTACCAACAATCTCAAAGTCACCGCCGGAGACGGCGCCACCAAGGTGTCCTTCTGCAACACCGAGCGCTTCTCGCTGATTGCCGGTCCCTGCCAGATGGAAAGCCGCGATCATGCCTTCATGATTGCCGGCGTTCTGAAGGAACTGTGCGACAAGCTTGGTATTGGCCTCGTCTATAAATCTTCCTTCGACAAGGCAAACCGCACCTCGCTTTCGGGCAAGCGCGGCATCGGTCTGGATACGGCTATGGAGGTTTTTGCCGATCTGAAGAAGGAATTCGGTTTCCCGGTTCTGTCGGATATCCATACCGAAGAACAATGCGCCGAAGTGGCGAAGGTTGTCGATATTCTGCAGATTCCGGCCTTCCTCAGCCGTCAGACAGACCTTCTGGTCGCTGCGGCAAAGACCGGTCGCGTCATCAACGTCAAGAAGGGCCAGTTCCTGGCGCCCTGGGACATGAAGAACGTTCTCGCCAAGCTGAACGACAGCGGCAATCCGAACGTGCTTCTGTGCGAGCGCGGCGCCTCCTTCGGTTACAACACGCTGGTATCGGACATGCGTTCGCTGCCGATCATGGCGTCGCTGGGCGCGCCGGTGGTGTTTGATGCCACGCACTCGGTTCAGCAGCCGGGCGGGCAGGGCGGTTCTTCCGGCGGCCAGCGTGAATTCGTCGAGACACTGGCGCGTGCGGCCGTTGCCGTTGGCGTCGCCGGTCTCTTCATCGAAACCCATGAAGACCCCGACAATGCGCCTTCCGATGGCCCGAACATGGTTCATCTGAAGGACATGCCGAAGCTTCTCGAAAAGCTTCTGGCTTTCGATTCCATCGCGAAAGCCTGATGAAATCCTGCGAATTGCCGCATGTGATTTTTATGAGAAAGCAGTGCGCTGATTTGGCGCACCGTCATTGTAATTTCTTCGCCATCGTCTAAGACAGGCGACTGAAAATATCTGTTCCATTCCCAAGGGAGAGACCATGACTGCCATTACCGATATCATTGCGCGCGAAATTCTCGACAGCCGCGGCAATCCGACCGTCGAAGTCGATGTTTATCTCGAAGACGGTTCCATGGGCCGTGCGGCCGTTCCGTCGGGTGCGTCGACTGGCGCGCATGAAGCGGTAGAGCTGCGCGATGGCGGCAAGCGTTATCTCGGCAAGGGCGTGGAAAAGGCTGTTGAAGCCGTCAACACCGAAATCTTTGACGCCATCGGCGGTTTCGATGCCGAAAACCAGATCCAGATCGATCAGATGATGATCGCGCTCGACGGTACGCCGAACAAGTCGCGCATCGGCGCAAACGCCATCCTCGGCGTTTCGCTGGCTGTTGCCAAGGCTGCTGCTGAAGCCTCCGGTCTGCCGCTTTACCGTTACGTTGGCGGCCCCAACGCGCATCTTCTGCCGGTGCCGATGATGAACATCATCAACGGTGGCGCACATGCAGACAACCCGATCGACTTCCAGGAATTCATGATCCTGCCGGTCGGCGCGGAAAACATTCGCGAAGCCGTGCGCATGGGTTCGGAGGTGTTCCACACCCTCAAGAAGGAACTGGCGGCACAGGGCCACAACACCAACGTTGGTGACGAGGGCGGTTTCGCACCGGGTCTGGAAAGCGCGCCTGCAGCGCTCGACTTCATCATGAAGTCGATCGAAAAGGCCGGCTACCGTCCGGGCGACGACATGTTCATCGGCCTCGACTGTGCCTCGACCGAATTCTTCAAGGGCGGCAACTACGTCTACGAAGGCGAAGGCAAGACCCGTTCGCCGCAGGAGCAGGCCGAATACCTCGCCGATCTCGTTGCGAAGTACCCGATCATTTCCATCGAAGACGGCATGGCTGAAGACGACTGGGAAGGCTGGAAGGTTCTGACCGATCTCGTCGGCAAGAAGTGCCAGCTCGTTGGCGACGACCTGTTCGTTACCAACTCCGCACGTCTGCGCGACGGTATCAAGATGGGCGTGGCCAACTCCATTCTCGTCAAGGTCAACCAGATCGGTTCGCTGTCCGAGACTCTGGACGCCGTCGAGACCGCACACAAGGCAGGCTACACCGCTGTCATGTCGCACCGCTCGGGCGAAACGGAAGATTCCACCATTGCGGATCTCGCCGTTGCTACCAACTGCGGTCAGATCAAGACCGGTTCGCTGGCGCGCTCTGACCGGCTCGCAAAGTACAACCAGCTCATCCGCATTGAAGAAATGCTGGGTCCGCAGGCTGCTTACGCCGGTCGCTCCATCCTGCGCGGCTAATTCGCGTTCGATTTGTTCAAGAACAGCCCGCCCTCCGGCGGGCTGTTTTGTTTTGGGGCAGTGGCATCCGCTTCGCTCCTTTTGGGAAGGTGTCCGCTTCCCGCTCGTCAACCCGGAATCGATCCGGTGTCGGCGCGATCAAGTTCCAGATCGCCTGAGATTCGTCGGCTGATCTTTCCTGCTGCCCGCCGCGATCTTTTTTTGTGCTTTGCAACCGGTGAATTTTTAAGGTCAACGGATAGTTAAACAATCCGCCGTAGTCTCAGACTCACGTTACGCGTTTGAAGGCATCTATCCGGCATGTGGACAAGACATCATAAAAAGAGACGATTCGGCCGCCTCGTTGTTCCGGCAATCACCATCGCTTTTCTTTCCTATTTCGGATATCATTCCATCCACGGCGACTTCGGCCTTCAGGCAACGGAACGCCTTGAACGCCAGCGTTTGGCCCGCACAACCGAGCTTGCAAAGCTGACGGAAGCGAGGGTTGCGCTGGAGCGGCAGGTCGAATTGCTGAGCGACGGTTCGCTGGAGCGCGACATGATCGATGAGATTTCCCGGTATCAGCTCAATATGTCCCGTTCGGACGAAATCGTCATCATGAACGGATATTTCTGATTAACCGAAATCAGGTTAATTAAGCTTTTTTGATTTGTTCACAGCTATTTAGCGTGAATACGTGCCATGCGTTTAAAGCATTGCTGCGTGGCGTTTTCTTGCATATGGTACGGCCCAATCTACCCATTCTAATGGCAACTCAGGGAGGGATGAATGGCGCCGCGAAAATCCGCGTCCGTATCCGGCCGAAAGACCACGGCGAAAGCCGCTACCGAATTTACCGGCAAGAACAGCCCGGACTTCTCGAAGGATGAAGAGCTTCACGCATATCGCGAAATGCTCCTGATCCGTCGTTTTGAAGAAAAGGCCGGCCAGCTTTATGGCATGGGCTTTATCGGCGGTTTCTGTCACCTTTACATCGGCCAGGAAGCTGTCGTTGTCGGCATGCAGATGTCGCAGAAGGAAGGCGATCAGGTCATTACCGCGTATCGCGACCACGGCCATATGCTGGCTTGTGGCATGAGCGCCCGTGGCGTCATGGCCGAGCTGACCGGCCGCAAGGGCGGTCTGTCCAAGGGCAAGGGCGGCTCCATGCACATGTTCTCGAAAGAGAAGCATTTCTATGGTGGCCACGGTATCGTTGGTGCGCAGGTTTCGCTCGGCACCGGTCTCGCATTCGCCAACAAGTATCGCGGCAACGACAATGTGTCGGTGACCTACTTCGGCGACGGCGCTGCAAACCAGGGCCAGGTCTACGAGAGCTTCAACATGGCTGCTCTGTGGAAACTGCCGATCATCTATATCGTCGAAAACAACCGTTACGCCATGGGCACCTCCACTGCCCGCGCAACCGCACAGTCGAACTACTCGCTGCGCGGCCAGTCCTTCGGCATTCCTGGTATCCAGGTTGACGGCATGGACGTTCGCGCCGTCAAGGCTGCGGCCGACCAGGCGCTGGAACATTGCCGTTCCGGCAAGGGGCCGATCATTCTTGAAATGCTGACCTACCGTTACCGCGGTCACTCCATGTCCGACCCGGCAAAATACCGTTCCAAGGACGAAGTGCAGAAGATGCGCTCCGAACACGACCCAATCGAGCAGGTGAAGGCACGCCTTCTGGAGCAGGGATGGGCAAGCGAAGAGGAACTCAAGGCAATCGACAAGGATGTCCGTGACATCGTTGCCGACAGCGCCGACTTCGCCCAGAACGATCCAGAGCCGGATGCGTCCGAGCTTTACACCGACATTCTGCTCTGATCGGGAAAGGGAAAACAATGCCAGTAGAAATTCTTATGCCCGCCCTTTCCCCGACCATGGAGGAAGGCACGCTTTCCAAGTGGCTTAAAAAGGAAGGCGACAAGGTAACGTCCGGCGACGTGATTGCCGAGATCGAAACCGACAAGGCGACCATGGAAGTGGAAGCTGTTGATGAAGGCGTTATCGGCAAGCTGCTCATCGATGCAGGCACCGAAGGCGTCAAGGTCAACACCGCAATTGCAATCCTGATTCAGGAAGGCGAAAGCGCCGACGACATTTCGGCTCCTGCCAAGAAGGAAGAGCCGAAGGCTGAAGCGCCTGCTGCCGCTGCTTCCGAGCCGGCTGCCGCAACCGAAGCCGCCAAGGTTCCGGCTGCACCGAAGATCGAAGTCGCTGCCGATCCGGATATTCCGGCAGGCACCGAATTCGTGACGCAGACGGTGCGTGAAGCACTGCGCGACGCGATGGCCGAAGAAATGCGTTCGGACGAAAAAGTCTTCGTCATGGGCGAAGAAGTTGCCGAATATCAGGGCGCCTACAAGGTTACCCAGGGTCTTCTGCAGGAATTCGGCGCAGCCCGCGTGATCGACACGCCAATCACCGAACACGGCTTTGCCGGTATCGGCGTCGGCGCTGCAATGACGGGCCTCAAGCCTATCGTCGAATTCATGACCTTCAACTTCGCGATGCAGGCGATCGACCAGATCGTCAACTCTGCTGCCAAGACACTTTATATGTCTGGCGGTCAGATGGGCGCACCGATGGTCTTCCGTGGCCCTTCGGGCGCGGCGGCACGCGTCGCGGCTCAGCACTCGCAGTGCTATGCCGCCTGGTACAGCCATATTCCGGGCCTCAAGGTTGTCATGCCGTATACGGCTGCTGACGCCAAGGGTCTTCTGAAGGCTGCTATCCGCGATCCGAACCCGGTCATCTTCCTTGAGAACGAAATTCTCTACGGCCAGCAGTTCGAAGTTCCGAAGCTCGATGATTTCGTCCTGCCGATCGGCAAGGCACGCATTCACCGCAAGGGCAAGGACGCGACGATCGTTTCCTTCGGCATCGGCATGACCTACGCGATCAAGGCTGTTGCAGAACTCGAAAAGCTCGGCATCGACGCCGAACTGATCGACCTGCGCACCATCCGTCCGATGGACCTGCCCACGGTTATCGAATCGGTCAAGAAGACCGGTCGTCTGGTCACCGTTGAGGAAGGTTTCCCGCAGTCATCGGTCGGTGACTTCATCTCCAACCAGGTCCAGCGCGCTGCATTCGACTACCTCGACGCGCCGATCCTGACGGTTGCCGGCAAGGATGTTCCGATGCCTTACGCGGCAAATCTCGAGAAGCTGGCTCTGCCGAACGTCGATGAAGTCGTTCAGGCCGTCAAAACCGTCTGCTACAAGTAAGGGGAGGCGTTTCGATGCCTATCAACATTACCATGCCTGCCCTTTCCCCAACCATGGAAGAGGGCAACCTCGCCAAGTGGCTGGTGAAGGAAGGTGACAAGGTTGCACCGGGCGACGTGATCGCGGAAATCGAAACCGACAAGGCGACCATGGAAGTGGAAGCCGTTGATGAAGGTACGGTTGCAAAGCTCGTCGTTCCCGCCGGTACGGATGGGGTCAAGGTCAACGCCCTGATCGCAATCCTGGCTGGTGAAGGCGAAGACGTGGCTGCGGCTGCAAAGGGCGGCGATGCCGCCCCTGCAAAGGCGGAAGCACCCAAGCAGGAAGCCCCGAAGGCGGAAGCCGCCAAGGCCGAGCCTGCGCCTGCCAAGGCTGAAACGCCGGTTGCCGATCAGGCTGCCGCGCCGTCCACGCCGGCACTGGTTGCCAAGTCCGGCGAGCGCATCTTCGCCTCGCCGCTGGCACGCCGCCTGGCCAAGGAAGCTGGCATCGATCTCGGTAATGTCACCGGTTCGGGACCACATGGCCGCGTCATCAAGACCGACGTTGAAAAGGCTGTTGCCTCTGGTGGTGCAAAGGCTGCTCCGGCGGCGGCTGCAGCATCGGCTGGCGCTCCGGCTCCGGCACTTGCCAAGGGCCAGTCGGACGAGGCCGTCCTCAAGCTGTTCGAGGAAGGTTCTTACGAACTCGTTCCGCACGACGGCATGCGCAAGGTCATTGCCAAGCGTCTGGTCGAGTCCAAGCAGACCGTTCCGCACTTCTACGTCTCCGTCGATTGCGAACTGGATGCGCTCCTTGCCCTGCGCGCCCAGCTCAATGCTGCCGCACCGGAAAAGGACGGCAAGCCGGTCTACAAGCTGTCGGTCAACGACATGGTCATCAAGGCGCTGGCTCTGGCGCTGCGTGATGTTCCGGACGCCAACGTCTCCTGGACGGAAAGCGCCATGGTCAAGCACAAGCATTCGGATGTCGGCGTTGCCGTTTCCATTCCGGGTGGCCTGATCACGCCGATCATCCGCAAGGCCGAGCAGAAGTCGCTGTCCACCATCTCCAACGAGATGAAGGACTACGGCAAGCGCGCCAAGGAACGCAAGCTGAAGCCTGAAGAGTACCAGGGTGGCACCACTGCCGTGTCCAACATGGGCATGATGGGCGTGAAGAGCTTCTCCGCTGTCATCAACCCGCCGCACGCCACCATTCTGGCCGTCGGCGCGGGCGAGCAGCGGGCAGTTGTGAAGAACGGCGAGATCAAGATCGCCAACGTCATGACGGTCACGCTCTCCACCGACCACCGTTGCGTCGATGGCGCGCTGGGAGCCGAGCTGATCGGTGCCTTCAAGCGTTACATCGAAAACCCGATGGGCATGCTGGTCTGATAAAAACGGTCGAGCCGAAAGCTGTCACCAGCCTTCGGCTCTTCCCGTTCGGGAGACGGATGTGATGAAAACCGTTCTTTGCTACGGCGACAGCCTGACGTGGGGATATGACGCCGAAAACCTTGGCCGTCATGCCTTCGAAGACCGTTGGCCGAGCGTGCTGCAGAAGGCGCTTGGTGACAATGTCAACGTCATCGCCGAAGGATTGAACGGCCGCACGACGGCTTACGACGATCACCTCGCGGATTGCGACCGCAACGGTGCGACGCTGCTGCCGACCATTCTGCACAGCCATGCGCCGCTCGATCTCGTCATCATCATGCTTGGCACCAACGACCTGAAACGGGGCATCGGCGCCGGTTCCGCAGTCGGCGCGGTCAAGGGCATCGACAGGCTGGTGAGTCTCGTCCGGCATCATGCGTGGTCCTTCGAGGAGCAGGAGCAGCCGGAAATCCTGATCGTGTCTCCGCCGCAGATCTGCGAGACGGGCAACGAAATGTTTGCCGCCATGTATGCGGGTGCCATCGAGCAATCGCTGATGATGGGTTCGCTTTATCGCGATCTGGCGGACGACAAGGGATGCGCTTTCTTTGATGCGGCATCCGTCGCCGTGACGACGCCACTCGATGGCGTCCACCTGGATGCCGAAAATACGCGTGCGCTGGGACGCGGGCTGGAGCCCGTGGTGCGCATGCTGCTTGGAATTTGAAGATAGATTCGATTGACGCAGCGGCGCGATGCCGCCGTCAAAAAGATAAAGGCAGGAAACACAATGGCTCAATCATATGACGTCATCATCATCGGTTCGGGTCCGGGCGGTTATGTCACCGCTATTCGCGCCGCTCAACTGGGTCTGAAGACAGCCATCGTCGAGCGTGAGCACCTGGGCGGCATCTGCCTCAACTGGGGCTGCATTCCCACCAAGGCGCTGCTTCGCTCCGCTGAAGTCCTCGACAATGCCAGCCACGCCAAGAACTACGGCCTGAAGCTCGAAGGCACGATCACGGCTGACGTCAAGGAAGTGGTGGCGCGGTCGCGCGGCGTTTCGGCCCGTCTCAACGGCGGCGTTGCCTTCCTGATGAAGAAGAACAAGATCGACGTCATCTGGGGCGAGGCCAAGCTGACCAAGCCGAACGAAATCGTCGTCGGCAAGTCGTCCAAGCCTGTTGTCCAGCCGCAGAACCCGGTTCCCAAGGGCGTTCTGGGTGAGGGCACCTACACCGCCAAGCACATCATCGTCGCAACAGGCGCACGTCCGCGCGCCCTGCCGGGCATCGAGCCGGATGGCAAGCTGATCTGGACCTATTTCGAAGCGATGAAGCCGGACTTCCTGCCAAAGTCTCTCGTCGTCATGGGTTCCGGCGCCATCGGCATCGAATTTGCCTCCTTCTACCGCTCCATGGGCGTGGATGTGACGGTTGTTGAACTGATGGCCAATGTCATGCCGGTCGAAGACGCGGAAATCTCCGCATTCGCCCGCAAGCAGCTTGAAAAGCGTGGTCTGAAGATCATCACCGAAGCGAAGGTTTCGAAGGTCGACAAGGGCGCGAACTCGATTACGGCCCATGTCGAGACCAAGGATGGCAAGGTTCAGCAGATCACGGCGGATCGCCTGATTTCGGCTGTCGGCGTTCAGGGCAACATTGAAAATCTCGGTCTGGAAGCGCTTGGCGTGAAGACCGACCGCGGCTGCATCGTCATCGATGGTTACGGCAAGACCAATGTTCCCGGCCTCTACGCGATCGGCGACGTTGCCGGCCCGCCGATGCTGGCCCACAAGGCCGAGCACGAAGGCGTCATCTGCGTTGAAAAGATTGCAGGTCTGCCGAACGTTCACCCGATGGACAAGAACAAGATCCCGGGCTGCACCTACTGCAACCCGCAGGTCGCTTCCGTCGGTCTGACCGAAGCCAAGGCAAAGGAACAGGGCCGCGAAATCCGCGTTGGCCGTTATTCCTTCGCAGCCAACGGCAAGGCGATTGCGCTCGGTGAAGATCAGGGCATGGTCAAGACCATCTTCGACAAGAAGACCGGCGAACTGCTCGGCGCGCACATGGTTGGCGCGGAAGTCACCGAACTCATCCAGGGCTTTGTCGTTGCGATGAACCTTGAGACGACCGAAGAAGAGCTGATGCACACCATCTTCCCGCATCCGACCCTTTCCGAAATGATGAAGGAAAGTGTTCTGGACGCCTACGGACGCGTGCTGAACGCCTGATACCATACGACGGTGCCCGGCATTGCCTGACGATGCCGGGTATCCCATATGTCTGACTGGACATGTCTTTCAGGGAGCGTGGGAATGGAAAGTGTAGGCTGGATTGCCGCAATCATCATCGGCGGATTGGCGGGATGGCTCGCCGGCAAGCTCATGGATATGCGTTTCGGCATCATCATGAACATCATTCTCGGCATCGTCGGTTCGGTTGTTGCGGTCGCAGTGCTGCGCACCTTCGACGTGTTCGTGCAGGATAGCCGTCTCGGTTATTTCGTCACGTCCTTCATTGGCGCAAGCCTGTTGCTGTTCCTGGCGAAACTCGTCCGGCGCTGAAAGCTCAGGGCAGAAACGTTCAGGTTTTCGATAACCGAACGCTGTAGAATCCAGATTTCATGCAGTTCCAGATGAAAATGCTTACACTTTTTCTGGAATTGTTCTAAAGGGCCGCAGTAAGCGACAGAAGCAGGTTTCTTATGGTCACTATTCTCGACAGGACATCCTCGGACGAAAAGCGCGTTCGTCACCCGGAAAAGGCGCATCGCCCCGATACCGAGGTTCAGCGCAAGCCCGAGTGGATTCGTGTCAAGGCGCCGACCTCCAAGGGCTATCACGAGACGCGTGAGCTCGTGCGCTCCCACAAGCTGGTTACGGTCTGCGAAGAAGCCGGCTGTCCGAACATAGGCGAGTGCTGGGACAAGAAGCACGCGACCTTCATGATCATGGGTGAAATCTGCACCCGCGCCTGCGCCTTCTGCAACGTCTCCACCGGTAAGCCGAACCCGCTGGATATGGCCGAGCCGGAAAACGTCGCAAAGGCCGTCAAGCAGATGGGCCTTTCTCACGTCGTCATCACCTCTGTTGACCGCGACGATCTGGAAGACGGTGGCGCCGAACACTTCGAGAAGGTCATCTGGGCCATTCGCGCCGCCTCGCCGAACACCACGATTGAAATCCTGACCCCTGACTTTCTCAAGAAGCCGGGTGCGCTGGAACGCGTTGTGGCCGCCAAGCCCGACGTCTTCAACCACAACATGGAAACGGTTCCCGGCAACTACCTCACGGTTCGCCCCGGTGCGCGTTATTTCCACTCCGTCCGCCTGTTGCAGCGCGTGAAGGAACTGGACCCGACCATGTTCACCAAATCAGGCATCATGGTTGGCCTTGGCGAAGAGCGCAACGAAGTGCTGCAGTTGATGGACGATCTGCGCAGCGCCGACGTCGACTTCCTGACCATCGGCCAGTACCTGCAGCCGACCCGCAAGCACCACAAGGTCGAGAAGTTCGTCACGCCGGACGAATTCAAGTCCTACGAGACCATTGCCTACACCAAGGGCTTCCTGATGGTGTCGTCGAGCCCGCTGACCCGCTCCTCGCATCACGCCGGCGACGATTTCGAGCGCCTGCGGGCCAACCGCGAAAAGAAGCTTCTGGCAGCCGCCGAGTAAGCATCAAACATCGCCAGCGTCTCCACGCTGGCGATTTTGTTTTGAGCTGCATCCGGTTGCACGCGCCAAACGAATTCCCCAACTGGCAACCTCGGTTTCCTCTCATTCCGGCCTTGAGCCGGAATAGAGCGCCGCGTCGTCGACGCAAAAGAGGTCTCCAGCGATCAAGGATCGACCTGGACCCCACCAATTAGCGTCGAGTGCAGGAAGAGCGTTCAGGACCATGCCGCCGAACGCAGAACATCCCCCGGAATCACCCATGCACCTTGGCCGGTCGATGCGCCTGCATGCAGAGCAGCACGCTCAACACCACGGAAACGATGGCTGCGGTCTCGACCAGTGTCGGGCCGCGCTGTTCCCACAGGAAACCGTAGAGCAGGGCGAACAGGGTTTCGAACAGGATCATCTGTCCCACCATCGTCAGCGGCAGAAGGCGGCTCATGCGGTTCCAGAAGGCGTTGCCGAGGATCGAGGCGGAGATGCCGAGGCCGATGGCGACGGAAGTGAATTGCAGCCAGTCACTACTGCTGTGCGCCGCCGTATCGCCAAAACCGAAGGCGGGAACGGCCAGTACCAGCGCCAGCGCGCCGGTGACCACGCCGGTCATCAGGTTCCATTCGTCGGCACTCACATCATGCAGGCGCGTCAGCCAGCGGGCATTGCCGACCGCAAAGGCTGTCCAGGACACCAGCGCGCCAAGCGCGCAGGCGAGGCCGATGATCCTGTTGATGTCGAGCGGACCCTGGCCTTCGCTCAGCGATTGCCAGGAGATGCCGACAATGCCGATGACGCCGAGGAGCAGCGAAGGCCACAGGCGCCTCAGCGACACCGCCCCATGATCGCGGCTGCCGATGATCGTTACAGCGACCGGCAGGAAGCCGATGATGATCGAGGTAAAGGCGACGCCGCTCAGTTGCACGGCCGTGGAGATGAAGACGTAATAGACGATGTTGCCGATCAGGCTGAGCCAGGCAAGCGCAATCCATTCCTGCTTGCCGAAGCGCGAGGCGACACGACGGATTTTCGGGCCGATCAGAACGAGAGCGATCAGGCCATAGGTGAGGTAGCGCGCCGTGGAAAGCTGGAGCGGCGTAAATCCTGACGGGATGAGTTTCGGGGCGAGGAAGATGCCGCCCCAAAGCGCGCCCGCAAGCATGCCGTAAAATACGCCGAGACCGGTCTTGTTGTTCATGTCATTTCAATTCCGCATTCAAGATTGCGGCGGTTTGACATGGATACGGGGCGGCTGTCTTGACAAAAACTCCTGCGACGCACGCCGTACAAGTCGTCAGTGCATGTCTTTCAGATGGGCGCGGCGATAGGCGGCCGGTGTCTGCCCCATCGTGTTGCGCATCGCCCGCGTCAGCGCCGTCTGGTCGGAAAACCCGGCCTTGAAGGCGATTTCGGCAATCGGCATCGCACTGTCCCGCAAAAGGTGGCAGACCTTTTCCAGACGCAGGCTGGCGAGCCATTGATGCGGCGAAGTCTTGAATTCCTCGATGAACAGCGCATGCAGGCGGCTGTCGCTGATGTCGACATGTTTTGCCATCGTCTCCACCGTCCAGGGATGGAACGGATCGACCGAGACAATCGCGCGCAGCGCATCGAGGCGGGACCGGATCGCGGGCTTGTCGTGTACGAGGCTGTCGATCAGAAGCGGCGCCCACAGGCCGGCGGTCTCGCTTTCAAGCCCGTCGGTTGTCATGCTGTGGCGCATCCAGCCGACAAGCTGCCTTGTCGTCGCACCAACCTCGAAATAGGGGGACGCGGCAAACCGCTCGAGAATTTTATCGCTGACGGTGCTCTGATCGATATCGACGACCAGCGAGCGGTTGATGGCGGTTGCTTCCTGCGTGTGCAGCCTGCCGCTTTCAATGAGGACGCCGCGTGCCGAGGACAGTTCGTTTTCCCGCCCGGCAACATCCATGCGCAATTGACCGAAAACCGGCAACACGATCTGGACGAAGCCGTGGCGTTCGCTCGGCCTTTCCTTCGTGTAGGTCCTCAAATCGACGGCAGGCGTTTTCATCGAACCGATATCCCGGTGCAAAAGCAAATGGCCGCATGATGACGCGGCCATTTTCATTTTGCTATTGTCGCACACGCTGGCCGACAGAGCCAGCGTGCGAAGTAAAAAGGTTCAACCTTCACTTTTGACCGTCGATTCGCCGCGTTTGCGCTTGCGCAACACCGGCTTGTTCTCACGCGCTTCGCACTTGGCGACGTCGATCAGATATGCCAGAACCGGCATGCCGTTCATCGACGCAAGCTGCTTGGCGGATTCGAGAAGATTGATGATATTGGAAAAGTCGTCCATCGGCTCACTCGGTAGCTCAAAGCATGTATGTCTTGTTGTGACTTTAAGGTGAATACGGGCGTGGAAATCGGGTGTTTCCGGCGCGTTTGCACCTCATGGGTGTAGTCTCGTTCGCGACTAAATAGCAATCCCTGTATGCACGTTGCAATAGTCAATTTTCCGAGACTGCCATGCTTCCACGGCATGCATGGGTTTAATGGGGGAGGCGAGCACTCCCGAACTGCGGGAGGAAACAAGCTATGCCAAACTATCTCCAGCATGTGGAAGAGGCCGCCGCCATCGTTTCTCAGGCCAGACGCATCATGGTGGTTGGCTGTTCGGGTGGTGGTAAATCCACTTTGTCGCAAAAGCTCGCCCGCACATTCGGCCTGCGCTACATCTCCATGGACAAGGAGATCTTCTGGTTGCCTGGGTGGCAGATGCGTTCGCGCCCAGAGCAGCGGCAGATCATAGCGAGCATTATCTCAGACGAGACATGGCTGATGGATGGCAGCAATCCATCGTCTTTCGACATGCGCTTGCCACGCACACATATCGTGCTTTGGGTAAGAATGCCGCGTTGGATCTGCCTGTGGGGCGCCGTCAGCCGCGCCGTCAAAGGATATGGCAAGGCGCGTCCCGAAATGGCGGAGGGCTGCCCGGAGAGGCTGGACCTCGATTTTCTCAAGTACATCTGGAATTTCGAAAAGCGGCACGCGCCGATTTTTGAACAGAACTTCGGTGTTCATGGCCCGCAAGTACCGGTATTCCAGATCAAAAGTCGAAAACAGACCCGCCAGCTTCTTGATCTTCTGCGCATCGAGGATTAACTGCGGCCCATGCCTCAGTTCGAAACGCATCGCCATGTAAAACACTCGCCAGACAGGATGTATGCCCTTGTCGCCGATATCGAGAGCTATCCGCAGTTTCTGCCCTTGTGTGAGGCGCTGACGGTTCGGTCCCGCAAGGAGCGCGATGGCAAGACGCTTCTGGTGGCGGATATGACGGTGGGCTACAAGGCCATTCGCGAGACCTTCACCACGCAGGTGCTTCTCAACCCTGCCGAGCGCGCCATCGACGTGAAATATATCGACGGCCCGTTCCGTTATCTCGAAAATCGCTGGCGTTTCGAGCCCTCGGAAGATGGCGGATGCTCCGTCCACTTCTTCATCGATTACGAATTCAAGAGCCGCATTCTGGGTGCGTTGATGGGGACTATGTTTGATCGTGCCTTCCGCATGTTCACGGAAGCCTTCGAAGCCCGCGCCGACAAGATCTATTCAGCGCCGGCCTGAGACAGAAGAATCAGCATTTCCAATGCGGTCTTGATGGTCGCGAGGCGAATTTCGGTTCGGCCGATATCGCCGTAACGCATCTCCCGATGCAGGATTGCGCCGTCGCGGCATCTGGCGGCGAGATGCACGAGACCAACCGGCTTTTGCGCCGAGCCGCCGCCCGGTCCGGCGATGCCGGTCACGGCGACGGCAAATTCGGCGCGTGAGCGGAACAGCGCCCCATGCGCCATCTGCAGCGCCGTCTCCCTGGAAACAGCACCGAAGGTGGAAAGCGTCTGGCCGCTGACGCCCAGCATGTCTGCCTTGGCCTCATTGGTGTAGGTGACAAAGCCGCGATCCACGACCGCCGACGACCCGGCGATCTCGGTCAGCGCACCGGCAATCAGCCCGCCGGTGCAGCTTTCGGCGGTGGACACCATGTGACCCCGTGCCGAAAATTCCGCGATGATCTCACGCGCCAGCGCCTCGATCTCGGCCGGAAACAGGCTCATGCCGGGCGGCCCGTATAAACGACGGTTGCCGTGGCAATGGCGGCAATGCCTTCTCGGCGACCAACAAAACCGATTGTCTCGTTGGTGGTGGCCTTCACCGAGCAGCGTTCCAGCGCAATGCCGAGAATTTCAGAGAGCTTTTCGCGCATCGCCTGGCGGTGCGGGCCAATCCGAGGTGCCTCGGCAATCAGCGACACATCCGCGTTCATGATCGTTCCGCCATTGCCGCGCACAACCTTTGCGGCGTGCTCGAGAAAGATGCTGGAGGCAGCACCCTTCCACTGCGGGTCGGAAGGCGGGAAGTGGTCGCCGATATCGCCGGCGCCGCAGGTGGCAAGAAGAGCATCCGTCAGCGCATGCAGGGCGACATCCGCATCCGAATGGCCTTTCAGCCTCTGGTCATGCTCGATGAAGACGCCGCACAGCGTGACGCCGTCGCCGGCTTCGAGCTGGTGAACGTCATACCCATTGCCGGTGCGCACATCCGGCAAACCGTGTGAGAGCTTTTCGTCGGCCATGGCAATATCCCGTTTCAGTGTAAGTTTGACGTTGTCGACTGACCCTTCGGTGAGCGTGACCTGAAGGCCTGCCCATTCGGCAATCGAGGCGTCGTCGGTAAAATCCGTGCGGTTGGAGGCTGCGGCTGCCCGGTGCGCTTCGACAATATCTCTATAGCGGAAGCTTTGCGGTGTCTGTGCGGCGTAAAGTCCCTGCCTGGAGACAGTCTCGACAACTTGACCTTGCGCACCGCGCTTCAGCGTGTCGGTGACGGCAAGCGCCGGCAGGACGCTTATCGCGCCGTTTTCGAAAAGCGTGACGGTGCGATCGAGAATATCGGTCGAAATGAACGGGCGTACCGCATCATGGATCATCACATGCGTAATGCCGGTCGCGCCAAGCGCTTCCAGCCCGGCCAGCACGGACTGCTGCCGTGTGGCGCCGCCGTGCAGGGTGATGATTCGGTCACCGGCGGCGAGCCTTGCGGGTATCGGCGCAAACAGCGCTTCGTCGTCAGGGTGAATGACAACGGCAATCGGTGCGGACTGATCCCAGGCGAGAAAGGTGGAAAGCGTGTGTTCGATTACCGGTCTGCCGCCAATCGGGCGATATTGCTTTGGCCCTTCCTCTGGCGAGCCTGCTCTTTCACCGCGTCCGGCGGCGACAATGACAATACCGATATTCATCATGCGTTCCTGCATTGGACATATGCTGCTGGTGCAACTCTCGATGGTTGACAGTCAGGCTTTAGCGCTCCAAAACCCGAAAGACCAGCCCGGCCACATGCGCACAGGACGCATGTTGTTTCCAGAGGGAACGTTTCCCTCGCCAACAATTTGCACAAATTGCCATCGTCCGCAAAAGAGGCGGGCAAGCAATGGCAAATAAAACGTGCAGGCCAGTAAAAATGCTTGGCAAGAGCATAAACACTGGCTAAAAATAATGCACGCAATCATTCTGCATGAAAGATCATCAATTGCCCCTTCCGGAGTTGTCAGACCCGTTTAGCATCGGCTCCGTTGCAATCCGCAACCGCGCTGTGCTGGCACCCATGTCGGGTGTCACGGATTTGCCGTTCCGGCAGCTTGCCTGGCGTTACGGCGCCGGCCTCGTCGTCACGGAAATGGTCGCAAGTCGCGAGCTGGTCGCCAACAAGGGTGAGTCCTGGGCGCGACTGAAAAACGCAGGCATGGTTCCCCATGTGGTGCAGCTTGCCGGCCGCGAGGCGCATTTCATGGCGGAAGCGGCAAAAATCGCTGCCGACAATGGCGCTGGCATCGTCGATATCAACATGGGCTGTCCGGCCAAGAAGGTCACCGGTGGTTATTCCGGTTCCGCCTTGATGCGTGATCCGGATCACGCCCTGTCGCTCATTGAGGCCACCGTCAGGGCGGTGGATGTGCCGGTCACCTTGAAGATGCGTCTCGGCTGGGACGAGAACTCTCTCAATGCACCTGATATTGCCAGGCGTGCCGAAGAGGCGGGCGTTCAGCTCGTGACGATCCACGGCCGCACCCGCATGCAGTTTTACGAAGGCCGCGCCGATTGGGATGCGATCCGCGCCGTTCGCGACGTCATTTCGGTTCCGCTGATTGCCAATGGCGACGTGGAAACGGCGGAAGATGCCCGCGAAATTCTGGCCCGCTCCGGCGCGGATGCTGTCATGGTCGGGCGCGGTGCGCAGGGCCAGCCCTGGCTGCCTGCGGTTCTTGCGGGACATGCGGCGCCAGAGCGCAGTGACATCGCAGACATCGTTGTCGAACATTACGGCATGATGCTGGAATTCTACGGAAGGGAAGCCGGTTTCCGGCATGCCCGCAAACATTTGGGCTGGTATCTCGATCGCTGCGCGCCCGGGACTGCCGCCAAGGACAAGGCTACGATCATGACATCGGGTGATACGGCGCAGGTGACGGATCTCCTCCGCGCCGCGCTTTGCGAAGACGCGGCCAGCAATGCCGCAAGGAAGGCGGCATGAGCGCTGACAAATCAACACCGGTCGATACGAACGCGCTGGCCATGGCCGTTCTTAACGCGGTGCAGAACCCGGTTATCCTGGTGGATGCCGAAGGCTTCATCGCTTTCGCCAACTGGGAGGCGGAAGCCTTTTTCGGTGCAAGCGCATCGCACCTGGCCCGCTATCGCGTTTCGACCTTCATTCCCTTCGGCAGCCCGCTTCTGGCGCTGATCGATCAGGTGCGCGAACGCCGCGCGCCGGTCAATGAATATCGCGTCGATCTGAGTTCGCCGCGTCTCGGCCAGGAGAAGCTGGTCGACCTTTATGTTGCCCCTGTCGTCAGCGAGCCGGGCTCTGTCGTCGTCGTCTTCCAGGAACGGTCGATGGCCGACAAGATCGACCGCCAGTTGACCCATCGCGCCGCAGCCCGCTCCGTCACCGGTCTTGCATCCATGCTTGCGCATGAAATCAAGAACCCGCTGTCCGGTATTCGCGGCGCAGCCCAGCTTCTGGAAACCTCGGTTGAAGATGAAGATCGCGCCCTGACACGGCTGATCTGCGACGAGACGGACCGCATCGTCTCGCTGGTCGACCGTATGGAGGTGTTCTCCGACGAGCGTCCCGTGGATCGCATGCCGATAAACATCCATTCGGTGCTGGATCACGTCAAAGCCATCGCCAAGGCCGGTTTTGCCCGCAACATCAAGATTTCGGAAAATTACGATCCGTCGCTGCCGCCGGTCTATGCCAATCGCGACCAGCTTGTGCAGGTCTTCCTCAATCTGGTGAAGAACGCCGCCGAAGCCGTGAGCAACCAGCCGGATGGCGAAATCGTGCTGACCACCGCGTATCGTCCCGGTATGCGCCTGTCGGTGGCAGGCAGCCGTGAACGCATTTCTCTGCCGCTCGAATTCTGCGTGCATGACAATGGTCCCGGCGTTCCGGCTGACCTGCTGCCGCACCTCTTCGATCCCTTCATCACCACCAAAACCAATGGTTCCGGGCTTGGCCTTGCGCTTGTCGCCAAGCTGATCGGCGCGCATGGCGGCATTGTCGAATGCGACAGCCAGAACCACAGAACGACTTTCCGCGTATTGATGCCCGTCTCGCCGGAAGTGGCGCTGGACGACAACATCTTGCCGAACACGACAGGAAATAACCCATGACAGCAACGATTCTCGTCGCCGATGATGATGCGGCCATCCGTACCGTGCTGAACCAGGCGCTTAGCCGTGCCGGTTACGATGTGCGTATCACCTCCAATGCGGCCACGCTCTGGCGCTGGGTTTCCGCGGGCGAGGGCGATCTCGTCATTACCGATGTCGTCATGCCGGATGAGAATGCGTTCGATCTTCTGCCGCGCATCAAGAAGGCCCGTCCGGAGCTTCCGGTTCTGGTCATGAGCGCCCAGAACACCTTCATGACCGCCATCAAGGCATCGGAAAAGGGTGCTTACGATTACCTGCCGAAGCCCTTCGACCTGACCGAGCTGATCGCCATCATCGGCCGCGCCCTGTCTGAACCGAAGCGCAAGCCTGCCAAGCTGGACGACGACATGCAGGATGGCATGCCGCTGGTTGGCCGTTCGGCGGCCATGCAGGAAATCTACCGCGTTCTGGCGCGTCTGATGCAGACCGACCTGACGCTGATGATCACAGGTGAATCCGGTACCGGCAAGGAGCTGGTGGCGCGCGCCCTGCATGATTACGGCAAGCGCCGCAACGGCCCCTTCGTGGCCATCAACATGGCGGCCATTCCGCGTGACCTGATCGAGTCGGAACTGTTCGGCCACGAGAAGGGCGCCTTTACCGGCGCGCAGAACCGTTCGACCGGCCGCTTCGAGCAGGCCGAGGGCGGCACGCTGTTCCTCGACGAAATCGGCGATATGCCGATGGATGCGCAGACCCGACTGCTGCGCGTGCTGCAGCAGGGTGAATACACCACCGTCGGCGGCCGCACGCCGATCCGCACCGATGTCCGCATCGTTGCCGCCACCAACAAGGATCTGAAGCAGTCCATTAATCAGGGCCTGTTCCGTGAAGACCTTTATTATCGCCTGAACGTCGTGCCGCTGCGCCTGCCGCCGCTGCGTGACCGTGCCGAAGACATTCCGGATCTCGTCCGCCATTTCATCCAGCAGGGTGAAAAGGAAGGCCTGGAAGGCAAGCGTTTCGAAAACGAAGCGCTGGAAGTGATGAAGGCCTATGCCTGGCCGGGCAACGTGCGCGAGCTGGAAAACCTGATCCGCCGCCTGATGGCGCTTTATCCGCAGGAAGTCATCACCCGCGAGATCATCGAGCAGGAATTGCAGTCGGATGTGCCTGACAGCCCGCTCGACAAGATGGCGGTTCGCACCGGTTCGCTGACCATCTCGCAGGCGGTCGAAGAAAACATGCGCGATTATTTCGCCGGTTTCGGCGACAACCTGCCGCCACCCGGTCTTTACGACCGTGTTCTGCGGGAAATGGAGTATCCGCTGATTCTCGCTGCCCTGACGGCAACGCGCGGCAACCAGATCAAGGCAGCCGATCTTCTCGGCCTCAACCGCAACACCCTGCGCAAGAAAATTCGCGAGCTTGGCGTTTCGGTTTACCGCAGTTCGCGTCCTGCCTGACAATATTGACAACCTCAGGATTGCCGTTGCATTTTCGCCACATTATGTTGCTTGGAAAACACTAGGGGGCCTGGAGAGATTCGCTCCGCCCCACGGATGTTTTCAAAGACAATGAAATGGGACGCTGGCTTCGCCGGCAACTGGGAGACGTGAATGCGGAAAACCGCCGCGGAAAAAACCGTTGCCGAAGATGCAACGGGAATGGTGGTCGCCGATCGCAGAATGTCGTTTGCCTTGCCGGGTTTGGTTCTTGCCGGCATTGCGCTGATCTGTGCGACGCTGACGCTGTTCGTCCTCCTCGGCCTGACACCGATTGCGCCGACCTCGAATGTCGTCGTCGCATCGGGCATCATCAACGCGCTGTTCGTCATCGGCCTGATGTATCTCATCGGCCGCGAAATCAACCGGCTGCTGAAAGCGCGCAAGAAGGGCAGGGCCGCTGCCCGCCTCCACGTGCGCATCGTCGTTCTGTTTTCGATTGTGGCGATCACGCCTGCCGTACTCGTGGCGATTTTTGCCAGTCTGACACTGAATGTCGGCCTCGACCGCTGGTTTGCGCTGCGCACGCAGTCGATCGTCGATTCCTCCAGCAACATCGCTGAAGCCTACATGATGGAGAATGCCGGTTATCTTCAGGGCCAGACCCTGCAGATGGCGACCGTTCTCGACAGCAACCGGGCGCTCTTCTATCTCGACCGCACCGGCTTCGTGGATATGATGACCCGTCAGGCCAAGGGGCGTGGCCTGCTTGGCGCGTTTCTCGTTCAGGATGATGGCGATGCCGTTGCCCAGGCCGATATCAAGACCGAAAAGCCGCTTCCCGCCATCCCGCAGGATGCGCTGCAGAAGGCCGCGGCCGGTCAGCCGACGCTCATTCCGCCGGGTATAACCAACCTCGTTGGCGCCATCATCAAGCTTGAGGGCATCAGCGGCACCTTCCTTTACACCGTGCGCGCCGTTGACCCGAAGGTCATGCAGGCGATGCGGCTGATGGAAGAAAACCGTGCCGAATACAAGGCGATGGAAGCGGGCCGCGCACCGCTGCAGATTGCCTTCGCCATCCTTTATCTCGGCTTTGCGCTGATCGTGCTTCTGGCGGCGATCTGGACGGCCATTGCCGTGGCCGACCGTATCGTCCGCCCGATCCGCCTGTTGATCGGCGCCGCCGACAGCGTTGCCTCTGGTAACATGCAGGTGCTGGTGCCGGTTCGCGCCATCGACGGCGACGTTGGCCGCCTGTCGCGGACCTTCAACAAGATGGTGTCGGAGCTGCGCAGCCAGCAGGGCCAGATCATCGAGGCGAAGGACGATATCGACAACCGCCGCCGCTTTATCGAGGCAGTGCTGTCGGGTGTCACTGCTGCCGTCATCGGCGTTGACGAGAACCGCAATATCACCATCGTCAATCCGTCTGCCGAGGAGTTCCTGGCGCTGGAAGCCGACAAGCTGATCGGGGCGCAACTCTCCGAGATCGCCCCCGAGGTCGAGCAGGTGGTGACCGAGGCACGCGTCTGGTCGCGCGGCGACTTCCGCAAGCAGATCAACATCATGCGGCGCGGCAAGGAGCGCACGCTGAATGTGCAGGTGACGCGTGAGGATGCGCGTGACTCCGGTGATTCCTACGTCATCACGCTGGATGACATCACCGATCTCGTCATCGCCCAGCGCTCGACCGCATGGTCGGATGTGGCACGTCGCATTGCGCATGAAATCAAGAACCCGCTGACGCCGATCCAGCTGTCCGCCGAGCGCATCAAGCGCCGCTTTGGCAAGCAGATCGACGAGAATGACCGCGCCATCTTCGATCAGTGTACGGACACCATCGTGCGCCAGGTCGGCGATATCGGCCGCATGGTCGACGAGTTCTCGGCCTTTGCGCGTATGCCGAAGCCGACCAAGGAACGTTCGGACCTGCGTGCCATCCTGAAGGATGCCGCCTTCCTGCGGGAAATCAGCGCCGCCGATACGAAGTTCACCACAGAACTCGGCGATCTGCCGCTGGAGGGCATGTTCGATGCCCGCATGCTGGGACAAGCCTTCGGCAATCTCATCAAGAATGCGACGGAAGCCATCGAGGCGATCGAGGGTGATAAGCGACCGGGCAAGATTCTGGTGCGCGCCTCCTTCGATGAAGCCAATTCGCGTTTCGTGGCCGATATCATCGACAACGGTCGTGGTCTGCCGGTCGAAAACCGTCACCGCATTCTCGAGCCCTATATGACGATGCGCGACAAGGGCACCGGCCTTGGTCTGGCCATCGTCAAGAAGATCATTGAGGAACATGGCGGGTATCTGGAATTGCACGATGCCCCGTCGGATTTCGATCATGGCCACGGCGCCATGATCAGAGTGCTGCTGCCCTATGTTGAGGCGGCCGGCAGCGAAAATAACAAGGAAGCAGCATATGGCGTCTGATATTCTGGTCGTGGACGACGAGGCGGACATTCGCGAAATCGTGGCGGGTATTCTCTCTGACGAAGGTCATGAAACCCGCATGGCCTATGACAGCGATAGCGCTCTGGCAGCGATTTCCGAGCGCGTACCGCGCCTGATTTTCCTCGATATCTGGATGCAGGGCTCCAAGCTCGATGGTCTGGCTCTGCTCGACGAAATCAAGAGCCGCCACCCCGACATTCCCGTGGTGATGATTTCAGGTCACGGCAACATCGAAACGGCCGTAAACGCCATCAAGCGCGGCGCCTTCGACTTCATTGAAAAGCCGTTCAAGGCCGACCGCCTGATCCTGATCGCCGAACGCGCGCTCGAAAACTCTAAGCTGAAGCGCGAGGTGCAGGAGCTGAAAAAGCGGACGGGCGATGCGAGTGAGCTGATCGGTGCGTCGCTTGCCGTGTCGCAGCTTCGCCAGACAGTCGATCGTGTCGCCCCCACCAACAGCCGCATCATGATTCTTGGACCATCCGGCTCCGGCAAGGAGCTGGTGGCGCGCATGATCCACAAGAAGTCGTCGCGTGCGACGGGTCCTTTCGTGGCCCTGAATGCCGCGACGATCACGCCGGATCGCATGGAAATTGCCCTGTTCGGCACCGAAGGCCTGCCGGGTCAGCCGCGCAAGGTCGGCGCGCTGGAAGAGGCCCATCGCGGCGTTCTCTATCTCGATGAAGTCGGCGACATGCCGCGTGAAACGCAGAACAAGATCCTGCGCGTGCTGGTCGATCAGCAGTTTGATCGCGTTGGCGGAGGCAAGCGCGTCAAGGTCGATGTTCGCATCATCTCGTCCACCGCCCACCATCTCGAAAGCCTGATTGCCGAGGGCCAGTTCCGCGAAGACCTCTATCACCGTCTGGCCGTCGTACCGGTCAAGGTGCCGGCGCTGTCGGAACGTCGTGAGGACATTCCTTTCCTGGTCGACATGTTCATGCGGCAGATTTCCGAGCAGGCGGGTATCCGTCCGCGCAAGATCGCCGACGACGCGATGGCCGTCTTGCAGACGCATGACTGGCCGGGCAACATTCGCCAGCTTCGCAACAATATCGAACGTCTGATGATCCTCGCCCGTCCGGAAGGCGGCGATGCGGCAATCTCGGCCGACATGCTGCCCGCCGATATCGGCGACATGCTGCCGAAGATCGCAGCCCAGGGCGACCAGCACATCATGACCCTGCCGTTGCGTGAAGCGCGCGAAATGTTCGAGCGCGACTATCTGGTGGCGCAGATCAACCGCTTTGGCGGCAATATTTCCCGTACAGCCGAATTTGTCGGCATGGAGCGCTCCGCACTGCACCGAAAACTGAAATCGCTCGGCGTGTAAACGCCGGGTGAATCGCGCCGCACGCCCCATTTTCCGGTCAGAGAGACGTCATGAAGGTCATTATTTGCGGTGCAGGACAGGTGGGCTACGGCATTGCCGAGCAATTGTCGCGCGAGGACAATGAAGTCTCGGTCATCGATACCGCCGCATCGCTGATTACCGCGATTACCGAGACGCTCGACGTTCGCGGTTATGTCGGCCACGGCGCGCATCCCGACATGCTGGCCAAGGCAGGCGCCGATCAGGCCGACATGATCATTGCGGTGACGCTGCATGACGAAATCAACATCGTTGCCTGCGAGGTGGCGCATGCGCTGTTCAGCGTGCCCACCAAGATCGCCCGTATCCGCGACCAGAGTTATCTGAAGCCGGAATATGCCGATCTCTTCAGCCGCGAGAACATGTCGATCGACGTGACGATTTCGCCGGAAATCGAAGTCGGCAAGATGGTGCTGAGACGCATCGCCTTTCCAGGCGCCACCGATGTCGTGCGTTTTGCCGATGACAACATCTCCATGCTGGCGATTGAATGCATGGAAGATTGCCCCGTCATCAACACGCCGCTGCAGCAACTTTCCAGCCTCTTTCCCGATCTGATTGCCACGGTGGTGGCGATCTATCGCAACGGCATCCTCAAGGTCGTCAATTCCTCCGAACAGTTGCGGGTCGGCGATCTTGCTTATGTCATCTGCCAGCGCCAGCATGCGCGCCGCACCCTCAGCCTGTTTGGCCATGAGGAACAGGAAGCGCAGCGTATCGTCATCGCGGGCGCCGGCAATATCGGCCAGTATGTCGCCCACAAGATCGAGGAACTGCAGCCGAAAACCAGGGTCAAGATCATCGAGGCCGACCGCGACAAGGCAATCGCCGCGTCCGAACAGTTGAGCAGCACGATTGTCATGCACGGCTCGGCGCTGGATCAGAAAATCTTGCAGCAGGCCGATATTCAGGATGCCGACCTGATCGTTACGTTGACCAACAACGACCAGACCAACATCCTGGCCTCGGTCATTGCCAAGCAGTTGGGCTGCAAGTCGAATCTGGCGCTGCTCAACAGCACCTCGTTCCATGATGTGTCGCGGTCACTCGGTCTCGATGCCTATATCAACCCCAGGGCGGTGACGATTTCACGCGTGCTGCAGCATGTCCGCAAGGGCCGCATCCGCTCGGTCTATGCGGTACAGCGCGGCTCCGGCGAGGTGATCGAGGCGGAAGCGATGGAGACCTCGCCGCTGGTCGGTCTTGCCTTCCGCGACATGGATATGCCGGATGGAATCCGCATCGGCGCGATCTTCCGCGACGGCGTGGTCATCCGTCCCGACGGCAATACCAAAATCAAGGCGAGGGACCGTGTCGTGCTGTTTGCCGCGGCCGAGGCGGTTCGCGATGTGGAACAGCTTTTCCGCGTCTCGATACAATATTTCTGACTGTTTAGAATCAGCGCGATCGTTCAATACTTGCGCATGTTCGGGTGTTTTCATCGTTGCGGAACTAGGCGCGATTTGATACCAGAGTTTTCTGGCCTGCCAAGCTGGGGACGAGACTTGGCTGGTTGATTATTGATTGATTATTTTCCGGTATCCCGACCGGCAAAAAAGAAAGAAGCGGCGCCATGGCGGAACGTTCTCAAAACCTTCAGGATCTTTTTCTCAATACCGTTCGCAAACAGAAGATCTCGTTGACGATTTTTCTCATCAACGGTGTCAAGCTGACGGGTGTTGTCACCTCTTTTGACAATTTCTGTGTCCTCTTGCGTCGCGACGGTCATTCGCAGCTTGTCTACAAGCACGCGATTTCCACCATCATGCCCGGCCAGCCGATGCAGATGTTCGAAAGCGAAGAGAACGCTGCCTGAGGGTAACGCTCGTTTTCCGATATTCTCTTGATGATGTCGGGAACGTTTGTGATCTTACCAAGTTTTGATTGATACACCGCCCGCATCGCTGCGGTCGGTGTTACCTGTGTTTCTGGATAAGGCTGAGCCCATTTCGACGCGCGACACCTCAAACGAATCGATCATTCCGGAGCTGGAAAAGCACCGCGACGACATGCGCGCGGTTGTTATCATCCCGGTCCTCAAGCCCACGCGTGAAAATCGCGATGCCGCTCAGGCGCCCGCAGCACCGTCTCGCTCCGTCGAGGCCAAGCTGGAAGAGGCCAAGGGTCTGGCACTGGCGATCGATCTCGAGGTCACGCAGGGGTTGATCGTGTCGGTCAACCAGCCGCGTCCGGCCACCCTTTTTGGCACCGGCAAGATCGAGGAAATCGGTCATCTCCTGGAAGAGACCAATTCGGGTCTGGTGATTATCGATCACCCGCTGACACCGGTGCAGCAACGCAATCTCGAAAAGCAGTGGAACTCGAAGGTCATCGACCGCACGGGTCTCATTCTCGAAATCTTCGGCCGCCGCGCTTCCACCAAGGAAGGCACGCTGCAGGTCGATCTTGCGCATCTGAACTACCAGAAGGGCCGTCTGGTCCGAAGCTGGACTCACCTTGAGCGTCAGCGCGGCGGTGCGGGCTTCATGGGTGGTCCGGGTGAAACGCAGATCGAAGCCGACCGTCGGCTGCTGCAGGAACGCATCGTGCGGCTGGAGCGTGAGCTGGAACAGGTTGTCCGCACCCGCCAGCTTCACCGCGCCAAGCGCCGCAAGGTGCCGCACCCGATTGTTGCTCTGGTTGGTTACACCAACGCCGGCAAATCCACGCTGTTCAACCGCATCACCGGTGCGGGCGTGCTGGCTGAAGACATGCTCTTCGCCACACTCGATCCGACGCTGCGTCGCATGAAGCTGCCGCATGGCAGAACAGTCATCCTTTCGGATACCGTCGGTTTCATCTCCGACCTGCCGACCCACCTTGTTGCCGCCTTCCGCGCAACGCTGGAAGAGGTTCTGGAAGCCGACCTCGTTCTGCATGTTCGTGACATGGCCGATCCTGACAACGCCGCACAGTCGGCCGATGTCCTGCGTATTCTCGGCGATCTCGGCATCGGTGAGAAGGAAGCGCAGGAGCGCATTATCGAGGTCTGGAACAAGGTCGACCGGCTGGAGCCAGAAGCCCATGACGCCATCATGCAGCGGGCCGAAGGCCGGTCAGATATCCGTGCCGTTTCGGCAATCACGGGTGAGGGCGTCGATGCCCTGATGGACGAAATTTCCCGTCGTCTTTCCGGCGTGCTCACGGAAACCACTGTGACGCTGCCCGTCGACAAGCTGCCGCTGCTCTCGTGGGTCTACAACAACTCCATCGTCGATGGCCGTGAAGACAACGAGGACGGTTCGGTTTCGCTGGATGTCAGACTGTCGGAAACGCAGGCGGCGGAACTCAACCGCAAGCTGGGCATCTCTGCAAAAGTTGAGCCTGAAGACTGGGAAAAGTGAAGCGCATTTGCGCAAAAACATCACTTTATAGAACCGAATACCCCAAAAGACAGCTTTCGCGCATGGCAGATATGCGCGAAAGATCGGCTCGTGATGGTCACTGTTAGCATTTCCTCAGTCTGTTGATGTGATAGTGCTCATCCTAGATATGAGCCAGCCGATGTTGCCACCGTTAGATCTCGAAACTGTCCTGCTGCTGCATAAACTGTCGTTTTTCGTTGCCGCTGTCTGTTTCCTTTATGCCCGTTCGCAATCGAAAGAGAGTGTCGGTCTCGGCTTTCTGTCCCTCGGCTTCCTGCTGGTCGCAACATCCTCCACCCTCATCGGTTTCGGCAAGATCGTTCCCGGCCTGAACTGCGCGCTGATCGTCACCGGCAATCTTGCCGGAATGTGCGGTTATGCAATCTTCTGGATCGGCATGTGCCGCATCAGCAGTCAGCGCAAAAGGGCAGGCGAGTGGTGGATCTTGCTTCTGCCGGTCCTCGTCGGTGCGATCCTTGCGCTGGCGGGCTGGTATGGCGACCTGGTGGCACGAGCCTCCGTATTCCAGTTCACGGCCGGTTTGCTGCTGGCCGCAGCCGCCTACACCGTTATCGCCGACCGCAAGAAGGAGCCGCTCCCTGTCCGCCGTCCGCTTGGCGTCACCATCGGGCTGACGGCATTCTTGAGTTTCGTCGTGGTCATAGGCCTGCAGTTTCCGACCGTCGCCATCATCGCGCCGCGCAATGCGTTCTTCCTGTCCATCATCTGCCACTTTGCCATTGCCGTCTTCGTTCTGGCGCTGGTCAAGGAACGGGCGGAAGAGGGGCTGCGCCGTCTGGCCGATCTCGACCTTCTGACCGGCATTGCCAACCGGCGTTCCTTTTCCACCCGGCTGCGCGACACCATGCTGCCGGGCGACGCGATCGCCATGATCGACATCGACCACTTCAAGCGCATCAATGACCGGTTCGGCCATCTGGCCGGAGACGACGTGCTGGCATCGGTTGCGGCCGGATTGCGCGAACGGGTCGGCGCCAACGATATTCTCGCCCGCTTCGGCGGTGAGGAATTCGTGCTGTTCATGCCGGGCATCGGCAAGGAAGACGCGATGGCCTTCGTCGCAAAGCTACGCGCCGAAGTCAGCGCCATCGTCCACGACCTCGACGAACAGGCTGTCGCCGTAACGCTGAGCGCCGGCCTGGCGGTCTGTGAGGAGAAAAGCCTGTCAGCACAGGCCATGATCAAGATGGCCGATACGGCGCTCTATGCCTCGAAGGCTGCGGGCCGCGATCGACTGACATTTTACCGCCCGGAAGATTTCAACCGCATCGCCCCGCAGGCCGTGCGCCAGGCGGGATAAGGTCATAGACCGGCTCAGCCTGCGAGCGAACGCTCGATGTGCTTGGCCGCTTGCCACAGATCTTCCATGCGCTCCAGCGTCGCCGCTTCCAGGGTTTCACCATTTGTTGTGAGCGATGTTTCGATGTGATTGAAACGTCTGCGGAATTTCGTGTTGGTGCCGCGCAGCGCGTTTTCCGGGTCGGTTTTGACGTGACGGCCGATGTTGACGAGCGCGAAAATCAGATCGCCGAGCTCATCGGAGACTTTCTCCGGTTTGCCTTCCGCCAGCGCCTCGCGCAGCTCCGCGATCTCTTCTTCGATCTTGTCGAGGATCGGGGCAGGGTCCGACCAGTCGAAGCCGACGCGTGCGGCTTGTTCCTGCAGTTTCAGCGCCTCGGTCAAGGCGGGCTGGCTGCGCTGCACGCCGCCGAGAAAACCGGCCTTGAAATCCTCGGTAATGCCGCGGCGCAGGCGCCGTTCGGCACGTTCGCGTTTTTCTTCGGCCTTGATCCGGTCCCACTGCAGTTTCACGGTGTCAGGCGTGTCGGCATCCGAAACGTCGAAGACATGCGGATGGCGACGGATCATTTTCGAGGTCACGGCATGTACCACGTCGCCAAAGGAGAATTCACCCATCTCCTCAGCGATGCGGGCATGGAAAACCACCTGCAGCAGCAGGTCCCCCAATTCTTCGCAAAGATCGTCCGTATCCTTGCGCTCGATGGCGTCAGCGACTTCGTAAGCTTCTTCGATCGTGTAGGGCTTGATCGTTTCGAAGGTCTGCACGATGTCCCACGGGCAGCCGGTTTCCGGCTGGCGCAGGGCCTCCATGATCTCGATCAGACGGGAAATATCCTTCGAGGCTTCCATCGGCATGTCTTTACTTCCCGATTCAGTTGAGCGGAATGTTGTTGTCGGTCTTCGATGCCTGGTAGCTGTTCGAAAGATCGTCATAGGCGGCCTTGATGCGGGCCGTCTGCGCCTTCAGTTCGCTTTTCAGCGGGTCGGCTTCGCTCTCCACCAGGTCGGAAATGAAATAGGAGTTCCAGAAGGCATTGTTGCGGCGGTATCCGCCGGGCTCCAGACCGAACACTTCCTTGAGGATTTTCAGGTCGTGCGGAATGGCGAAAGCGTCGCGCGAATCTTCGTGGCTGAAGAACGAGTAGAAATTGTCGAAACCGGCCCAGGTGATCGCCGACATGCACATGGTGCAGGGTTCGTGCGTCGACAGGAAGATCAGGTCCTTGGTGTTGAGCTTTTCGCCAAGTTCATAAAAGCGCTTGAGGGTGTGGACCTCACCGTGCCAGAGCGGATTTTCCAGCTCGTTGTTGGTCTCGGCAATGACCAGAGACAGGTCGGACTTGCGCAGAATGGCGGCGCCGAAGACCTTGTTGCCAAGGCTGACACCGCGCGCCGTCAGCGGCAGGATGTCGTGTTCGATAACGTCGAGAAGGCGGGCGGCGATGGTGTTGCTGGCCACGGTGATCGTCCTTTGTGCCGGCGGAACGGAAAGCGGCTTCCGAGCGGAATGCCGTTAGAAAACAATGTCCTCTTTTTTGGCTCGAAGCCGCTTTTGTCAAGGGATGCAAGGCGGGATTCGTCTTGGGTAAAAACCCTTGCGGTTGGATTTCCTCAAAAACCCCACCGGTCGAGAAATAAAAATCCAACCGCGCGAACGGCATGAATTTCTGTTTCTTCATTCCTCGCGGCAAATGCGGGATACATGTGGCATGAATAATCATATCCGCTTTCCGCAAGCTGATGAACGGCTCTCCACTTTCCCCGCGTTTTTCCGCGTTGAAGGCAAGGTCGTTATCGTGTTCGGAAATGGCGACGAAGCTTTCGCCAAGGTCCGGCTGCTCTCCAACACCAACGCGCATATCGTCGCTTTTGCCGATCAGCCTGAGGACGCATTCAAGCGTTATCTCGTGGAGAACGGCATAGACCATCGCCCGCTCGCCTTTTCCGCCGAGTTGATCGATGGCGCAACGCTGGTCTTTGCCGCGACCGGCGATGAAAGCCTCGACCGCCAGATCGTGACGGAAGCGCGCGGCAGAAAAATTCCGGCCAATGCGGTCGATCAGCCTGCGTTTTGCGATTTCTTCACGCCCGCTCTGGTCACACGTGCACCTGTTGCCGTTGCCATCGGCACGGAAGGCGCCGGCCCGGTTCTTGCGCAGATGATCCGGGCGCGTATCGACCAGATGCTGTCACCGTCGCTTGGCAGGCTCGCACGCCTTGCCGTCGATTATCGCGATGCTGCCGAAGACAATGTTCCGAAGGGCGCTCTGCGCCGCAACTTCTGGCGTCGGTTCTTCTCCGGCCGCGTCGCGGATGCGGTTGCCGTGGGTGATGAAACCGCTGCTCGCCGTAGCGCGGAAAGCCTGCTGCAGTTGCCTGAGCGCAGTGAAGGCCATGTCTGGCTGGTCGGTGCAGGTCCGGGCGCGGAAGATCTTCTGACGCTGCGCGCCCAGCGCGTTCTGATGGAAGCCGACGTCATCGTTTATGATGCGCTGGTTCCGCAGGCCATTGTCGATATGGGCCGCCGTGACGCGGAGCGTCTTTCTGTCGGCAAGCGCAAGGGCTGTCACACCAAGTCGCAGGACGAGATCAATCGCCTGCTGGTGCGCCTGGGACAGGAAGGCAAACGCGTCGTCCGTCTGAAATCCGGCGACCCCCTGGTCTATGGCCGTGCAGGTGAAGAAATGGCGGCTCTGCGCCATGCCGGTATCGGTTACGAGATCGTACCCGGTATCACCTCGGCCTTTGCTGCGGCTGCCGATTTCGAATTGCCGCTGACACTGCGTGGCGTTGCCTCGTCGCTGATCTTCACCACCGGTCACGACCTGACCGGCGACGTGCTGCCCGACTGGGCACGACTGGCCGTCTCGGGTGCGACGATTGCTGTCTACATGGGCCGCAGCGTTGCCGCTTCGGTCGCGACCCGCCTGATGGATGCCGGTCTTGGCATTGAAACCACGGTTGCCGTGATCGAGAACGCCAGCCGTGCCGATCGCAAGCTGCTGCATGGCACATTGAAGGATTTGCCCGATCTGGAACATCGTGATGAACTGACCGGCCCGGTCATGGTTATCATCGGCGATGCCGTCGCGGGCGCCAATTTTGACAGGTCTGAGGCTCTTGCTCTTTCGGCAAGTACCAGGGACCTTAAGCGGGAGTATGAGAATGGCTGACAAGGTTTTGACCGCCAACCGTCTGGACGATGGCATTGCCGTCTGGCTGGATGCCAACGGAGAATGGACGGAAAACCTCCAGAACTCCCTGGTGGCGCGCCATGCGGAAGCCATTGCTTCGCTGGAGGAAATCGGCAAACGCGATTTTTCCGCCAACAAGGTCGTTGACGTCAACATTGTCGATGTCGTCGAGGAAAATGGTCGCCTGTGGCCGACCCGCCTGCGCGAACGCATCCGTGCGGCCGGCCCCACCGTTCAATACGCCACCGGCTTCAAGCCGGCCGATGCAGCATTTATCGCAGTCTGAGGAATACGATGTACCGTTACGACGAGTTCGACCACGCTTTCGTTCAGGGCCGTGTTGAGCAATTTCGCGATCAGGTGGCCCGCCGCCTGTCCGGAGAACTCGCTGAAGATGCCTTCAAGCCGCTGCGCCTGATGAACGGTGTCTATCTGCAATTGCACGCCTACATGCTGCGTGTTGCCATTCCCTATGGCACGTTGAATTCAAAGCAGATGCGTATGCTGGCGCACATTGCCCGCAAGTATGACCGTGGATACGGCCATTTCACCACGCGCCAGAACATCCAGTACAACTGGCCGCGCCTGGCCGACACGCCGGATATTCTTGACGAGCTGGCCAGTGTGGAAATGCACGCGCTGCAGACCTCCGGAAACTGCATTCGTAACGTCACCGCAGACCATTTTGCCGGTGCAGCCGCCGATGAAGTGGCCGATCCGCGTCCTTACGCCGAAATCCTGCGCCAGTGGTCGTCGGTTCACCCGGAATTTTCGTTCCTTCCGCGCAAGTTCAAGATTGCCGTCACGGGTGCGGAGCGTGACCGCGCCGCCATTCAGGTCCACGATATCGGTCTGCATCTGAAAAAGAACGACAAGGGCGAGATCGGTTTTGCCGTTTACGTCGGCGGCGGTCAGGGCCGCACGCCGATGATCGCCAAGAAGATCCGCGACTTCCTGCCGGAAGAAGACCTGCTGTCCTACACCACGGCCATCATGCGCGTTTATAACCTGCATGGCCGTCGCGACAACAAGTACAAGGCGCGCATCAAGATCCTGGTACATGAGACCGGTGCCGAAGAACTGGCGCGCCAGGTCGAGGTTGAATTTGCCGAACTGAAGAACGGCGAACTCAAGCTGCCCGACGCCGATATCGCCGCGATCACCACCTATTTCGCGCCGCCGGAACTGAAGGACCGTTCGGAAGGCTGGGAAAGCCTGGCCCGCTGGAAGCGTGCCGACGAAGGTTTCGCACGCTGGGTCGAGCAGAACGTCGCGCCGCACCAGCATCCCGACTACGGCATGGTGACGATTTCGCTGAAGCCGATCGGCGGTATTCCGGGTGATGCCTCGGATGCGCAGATGGATCTGGTGGCCGATATCGCCGAAGAATACGCTTTCGACGAAATCCGTATCAGCCACGAGCAGAACATCATCCTGCCGCATGTGGCGCTGGCCGATCTGGAGCCGGTTTACCGCGCGCTCGTCGGTGCGGATCTTGCAACCGCCAATGCCGGTCTCATTACCGATATCATTGCCTGTCCCGGCTTGGACTATTGCGCGCTCGCCAATGCGCGCTCTATTCCGGTTGCCCAGGAACTTTCGCTGCGTTTCGGCGCACCGGAGCGTCAGGCTGAAATTGGCGAACTGAAGATCAAGATTTCCGGCTGCATCAATGCCTGCGGTCACCACCATGTCGGCCATATCGGCCTGCTTGGCGTGGAAAAGAAGGGTGCTGAGCTCTACCAGATCACGCTTGGCGGTTCCGGAGACGAAAACACGTCGATCGGCGAAATCATCGGTCGCGGTTTCGAACCGGAAAAGGTCACCGACGCGGTGGAAACCATCGTCGATACCTATCTCGGTCTTCGCCAGTCGAAGGAAGAAACCTTCCTCGAAGCTTACCGCCGTGTGGGCCCGCAGCCGTTCAAGGATGCGCTCTATGGCTCTGCCGCCGAAGCCGCCTGAGGAGACCAAGACGATGACAAAGATCTGGAACGAAAGCGGTTTCGTCGAAAACGATCCCTGGGTGATCGAAACGGAAGAGGTGAAGGCCGAGGACGGCCAGAAGGTTCTTCTGCCGCTCGACGCCTTTCTGACGCGCGTGGGCGAAAGCAACGATGTTGGTCTGGGCGTGCTGATTGCGCCCGCCGACGACGTGACGAAGCTTGAGCCATATCTCGACCGTATTGGCCTGGTGGCGGTCAGCTTCCCGGCCTTCAACGACGGGCGTGGTTTCAGCCATGCCTCGCTGCTGCGCAGCCGTCTCGGCTTTACCGGCGAGGTGAGGGCGGTTGGCGATGTGCTGATCGACCAGGTGCCCTTGATGTTGCGCACCGGCTTCACCAGCTTTGCAGTGACCAACCAAACCGCTATCCGCCGCCTGTCGGAAAACCGGCTTCCGGCGATCGACGTCTATTACCAGCCGACGGCCCGTGCCGCGACCGGTAACGAGACCTATAGCTGGCGACGCCGCGTCGCTGTGTGACGCGTCGCCATGGAAATATGAGTTTTAGATACATATTTCCTGAATGCATGGCAGTATTGGCATTCTCATGCCTTCAAAACCGGGCAGAAATGGTATAATTGCCCGGTCGGAGAATGTCGCTTATCGAATATGGACGGAACTAGAAATGAACGCGCCAGCCAAGACGGAAGATTTCGCGATCAAGATACCTGATGGTGTTTACGCCGAGACGGTTCTTTCGGTGGAGCATTACACCGATCACCTGTTCTGCTTCCGCATGACGCGGCCGGCCGGTTTCCGTTTCCGTTCGGGCGAGTTTGCCATGATCGGCCTGATGGTTGGCGAAAAGCCGATCTACCGTGCTTACTCCATCGCAAGCCCGGCCTGGGATGAGGAACTGGAATTCTTCTCGATCAAGGTTCCCGATGGTCCTTTGACCTCACACCTGCAGGCCATCAAGCCCGGCGACACGGTCTTGATGCGCAAGAAGCCGACAGGCACGCTGGTTCTCGACGCGCTGACCCCCGGCAAGCGTCTTTACATGCTTTCCACCGGTACCGGCATTGCGCCCTTCGCAAGCCTGATCCGTGACCCGGAAACCTACGAAAAGTTCGATGAGGTCATTCTGACCCATACCTGCCGCGATGTGGCCGAACTGAAATACGGTTTCGATCTGGTCGAAGAAATCAAGAACCACGAGTTCCTGAACGAAATCGTCGGCGACAAGCTGAAGCTCTACTCCACGGTCACCCGTGAAGATTACGCCTTCACCGGCCGCATTACCGACCTCATCGAAAACGGCAAGGTGTTCGCCGATCTTGGCGTGCCTGCTTTCGATCCGGCGATCGACCGCGGCATGATCTGCGGTTCCTCGGCCATGCTGAAGGACACCAAGGCGCTGCTCGAAAAAGCGGGCCTGACGGAAGGCGCCAACAACAAGCCGGCAGAATTCGTCATCGAACGTGCATTCGTCGGCTAAGCCGCGCCACAGACCGAGATTTTGAAGGAGGCCCCACGGCCTCCTTTTTTATTGGCCGTGTGAAGCCTCTGCCGCCTCATCATGCTCCTTCGGCGCGATTTCGTTGCGGTAGATAAGAAAGAGGCCAATGGCGATGGCCGAGATTCCGCCGCCGACGAGATGGGACAGGGAGTAGCCGCCCTGCGTCACCAGCCAGCCTGCCACCACGTTGCTGAGTGACGCACCGATGCCCTGCACCGTCATGACGCTGGCAAGGCCGACATTGAAGCGTCCGGTACCCTTGAGAATGCGCTCGGCTGCCACAGGTGTGACGATGCCGAGCAGACCAGCACCGATACCGTCCAGAAACTGCACCGGAAAGATCACCCAGAAATCCGTGAAGGCCGATGCCAGAAAACCCCGGAGCGGCAGGGCAATCAGCGCAATCAGAAACACCGTTGCAAGTCCGAAACGGCGGATCAGCCAGGGTGCCAGGGCAGCAACGAAGATCATCGCGAATTGCGCGACGCCGGTGATGATCGCGGTGGTGCGGAACGGCGTCTGCAGCTCGATGGCAAAGTCCTGGGCGATCAGCCGGCCCATTGGCGCATTGCCGAAATGAAAGACCAGCAGAATGATGGCGAGGAAGATCAGGCCGCGTTCCTGCAGCAGCACCTTGAAACCGGAAGGGCCGGGCTCGCCCTTGTCCTCGCCAAGACCGCGCGCCACCTTGTGATCGATACGGTGCGGATCTATGGCGGCGGTGGCGATGAGTGCGCCAACAGCCGTGAGCAACATCAGGCCGATGACCCCATGCAGGCCGAAGAAGGACACGGCGACATAGGTCGCAAACAGCGAGGCGAAGTTGCCGCCATGGTTCCAGAACTCGTTGCGCGATATCTGGTGTGAAAACAGGCGCTCACCGACAAGGCCAAGTGTGAGACCGGCAAGGGCAGGTGCGACGACAGCACCCACCACGGCGGTCATGATCTGTCCCGTCCAGACGATCCAGACATCGGGAAAAATCAGCGTGATAAGGGCGCCGATGGTGACCAGCACCACAGGCACGGCAATCAGCATCCGTTTCCAGCTCGTGCCATCCACCAGTGCACCGCAGAGCGGCGTGGCGATCAGGCCGACCAGGCCGCCAACCGTGGCAATGAGACCGAGAGACAGCGAAGACCAGCCGTTCGTGGCAAGAAAGGCATCGAGAAACGGACCGAGCCCATCCCGCGCATCGGCAAGAAAGAAGTTCAGCGCAGCAAGCGCAAACAGGGTGCGGTCGGAGAGGCCGCCGGCTCGCGGCGCACCGCCAGAGGAATGACCGGCCGAGGGGCTGCCTTGCGGCGCAGAAACGCTGAGGGCCGTCATGAGAAGTGCTCCGGAAATATAGCGGTGGTGATGCTTGGCGTCATCGAGGTTCGCGAAGAACAGATGCCGCCGGATTTGGTTGCATTGGAAAACTAAAAAGCCTGATCGCGCATGTTGCTTGTAAAAACCGGTGAAAAGCCTGCCGTGGCACAGGAACATTTGTCCGGTTCAGCGAGTTACCGTCCGTCTAAACTTACGGATCGACGCCATGAAACGCACAGCCGCAGTCCTGTTAACACTCGCCGGTATCGTGGCAGCCCAGCCCGCCGCCGCTGACGAAAGCGCATTTCTCTCGTCCCTTGAAGGCACGTGGACGGGCAAGGGAACGGTCATCACCCGCATCGGTGCACCGGCCATTTCAGTGAATTGCACGTTGAATTCGGATGCCCGAAGTGCTGCCCTGAGCATGTCAGGCAATTGCCGTGGACTGGTTGTCGTCAACCGCGCCATCGCGGCTGACCTGACCGCCAGCGGGGCGCGCTACACAGGCACCTATACCGGTCCGTCCGGCCGCCCTTCGGCGCTGTCAGGCAATCGCCGGGGAAATGCCATCAACCTGACTGTGCGCTGGAACCGCGATATCAATGGTGACCGCGTGGCCGCAATGACCATCGAAAAGGTCGGTGCGAACGGCCTCAGACTGCGCACAACCGACAAGGACGGCAAGACCGGCAAGACGGTGGTGACAAGCGATATCCGACTGGTGCGGTAAGCCTTACGCGGCAAGCGCGTCCGCAACCATTGTCCTGTTGCGGCCGGTGTTCTTGGCTTGGTAAAGCGCAACATCGGCGCGTGCATAGGCGGAGGAAAAGCTTTCGCCGGGATTGATGAAGGCCAGACCGAAGCTTGCGGTAATCGGCAGATCGCTCTCGCAATCGGCAAACAGCGCCGGAACACCTTCACGGATCGTCTCGACCAGTTTCAGGGCATCCTTCATGTCCGCCCTGGACAGGAACAGCGCAAACTCTTCCCCACCCATACGTGCGGCAAGGTGATCCACGCCCGCAAAGCTATCAATATGGTCGGCAAAACGCTTGATCACGGTGTCACCGGCCGCATGGCCGAAGCGGTCGTTGACGGTCTTGAACCGGTCGATATCGGTGACGACGACAATTCCGCGTGGAGTGTGGCGAAGTGCAATCCGCCTTTCCACTTCTTCTTCAAAACCACGCCGGTTCAACACACCCGTCAGGTAGTCATGGCGGGCCTGGCGTTTCAGTTCCTTGGCAAGATCGGCCGCCACGATCATCAGCGTCAGAATACCGGTTCCGATCATGCCGGTCGGCGTGCCGATCGACAATACGACGATAAAGCTGGCGTCGGCGATTTCGCCGCCCACCCGCGCAAGCCAGGCGGCAATTGCGACACTGCTGATGTAGAGGCCGTAAACGGTGAGAATGCGCCGGACAGTGAGCGCAATGCCGGTGGCGCCGCGCAGGGTGTAAACGATGATGCCCACGAAGGCGGCGTCGGCAATGGCGGTCGCCATGCGCGAAAACATGCGCCATTCGGTCAGCTGGAACGCCCAGGCTACCAGAATGAACAGCGTCGAGACGATCCAGGTGATCGCGACACCGCGATTATCCCTGCCAGCCCTGAGACGGAAACCCCAGGCCAGCAGTGCGAAACTGCCGATGGAGGCATGGCAGGCCAGCATCGCCGTCAGATATTGCTGCTCCGGCATCAGCCCGCCAACGATGCGCAAACCATGGCCGATGGCCGACGACATGAAGGACAGCGCCCAGATCATCGCGTGTTGCTTCAACCCGAACTGACGCCACGCCACCAGAAGCGCGACGCCAAAAAGCAGGCTCACGACAACAATGCTCAGCGATGTGACGACGGTGGAAAGCATAAGCCGTTGGACAGGTTGTAAATGGGAAAAACGCCGTAGCGAGGCGCCCTTATATCGTCAGACCTGGGCGAATGACAATCCGCTCTCTGTTCACAGTATTGTCCTGCGTCAATGATGCGCAGAGCAGACGGGTGATTTCTAAGTTAAATCAATCAGTTGAGGACAATGATCCGAGACTTCCGGACAGGTCACGACATCGAAATTGTCGATGTTTACAACCGGATTGACCAGCATGTAGTCAGCATAACGGTTCTGTTTGGTGTAGTGGGAGGTGCGCGTGCTGGTAAAACCACGCCCCGTGACCAGCTCCACAAGATCGAGTTCTTTCAGCACGGCGAAGGTCTCGCTGTCTGGCAGAACGTTGAAATCGCCGCAGACGATGATCCGGTCGCCATCCTCCGCCACGTTCCGCACGAGCCGGACGAGGCGTTGTGCCTGCGCCAGTCGCTCCGGCGTGTCGTGTTTGCCCTGGAGATCCCGGAGCCCGTGCATATGGGCGATCACGACCGGCCGTCCCGTCGCAAAATCGAAAACACGAATGGCATGTGCGGTACGTGAGCGCGGATGCGCGCCATATCCATCGGCGGAAAACGCCCCATGCACGAAACCCTGTGCCTGTCCGATCACGGCAATGGATTTGCGCACGAAGGTCGCCAGTCCCCATTGCGCGTCATATCGCGTCTCGCCTTCCCAGAGATCGCCCTGTGCTGCCGGGCAGAACACGGCCAGATGATCGGGCAGGGTAGCGGCCACATCACGGAGCATATTGGCCCGCTGCACCAGATCGGTGCCATGATCGCGATACATCAACCACGCCTGCGTCGCCGCTGGCGTATGAATGACTTCCTGCAGGCAGAGAATATCCGGATCGGCCGCCGCGAGATAGGCAATCATCTCCCCATGCAGTTTTCCACCCCAGCCGTTCAGGCAAATCAGACGCATTCCCCCTCCATCACCGCAAAACTCCCGAAGTCACCTGTAGCACGGAATGCTCATCCAGAACGAAAAAGGCCCGGATCGCTCCGGGCCTTCCAAGGTGAAGGTTTCAGACCTTATTCTGCCGCTTCGGCGTAAGCTTCCATTGGCGGGCAGGTGCAGATCAGGTTGCGGTCGCCGAAGACGTTGTCGATGCGGTTGACCGAGGACCAGTATTTGTCGACGCGGAACGAGCCGGGCGGGAAGCAGGCCTGTTCGCGGCTGTAGGGGCGGTCCCATTCGCCGACCAGATCTTCGACGGTGTGCGGGGCATTCTTCAACGGGTTGTTGAGCTTGTCCGCGCGTCCTTCTTCGATGTCACGGGCTTCCTCGCGGATGGCCAGCATGGCATCGCAGAAGCGGTCGATTTCCGCCTTGGTTTCGGATTCCGTCGGCTCGATCATCAGCGTGCCGGCAACTGGCCAGCTCATGGTCGGCGCGTGGAAACCGCAGTCGATCAGACGCTTGGCAACATCGTCCACCGTCACGCCGCAGCTATCGGCCAGCGGCCGGGTGTCGATGATGCACTCATGCGCCACGCGACCGGTTTCCGACTTGTAGAGCACGTCGTAAGCGCCCTTCAGCCGTGCCGCGATGTAGTTGGCGTTGAGGATCGCAACCTTGGTTGCCTGCGTCAGACCTTCGCCGCCCATCATCAGGCAGTAGCTCCAGGAGATCGGCAGGATCGACGGAGAGCCGAACGGTGCTGCCGAAACCGCACCCTCGCGTCCGTCCGTCGAGGGATGGCCGGGAAGGAACGGCGCCAGATGCGCCTTGACGCCGATCGGGCCCATGCCGGGACCGCCGCCGCCGTGCGGAATGCAGAAGGTCTTGTGCAGGTTGAGGTGCGAGACATCCGAACCGATGTCGCCGGGACGGGAAAGACCGACCATGGCGTTCATGTTCGCGCCGTCCAGATAGACCTGGCCGCCATACTTGTGGGTAATGTCGCAGATCTCGCGCACCGTTTCCTCGAACACGCCGTGCGTGGAAGGATAGGTGATCATGCAGCACGAGAGGTTTTCTGCGTACTGCTCTGCTTTTGCACGGAAATCGTCGATATCGACGTCGCCGTTTTCGCGTGCCTTGACTGGAACCACCTTCATGCCGGCCATCTGTGCGGAGGCAGGGTTGGTGCCATGCGCCGACGTCGGGATCAGGCAGACGTCGCGGTGCGTGTCGCCATTGGCAAGGTGGAAGTTACGGATGGTCAGAAGACCCGCATATTCGCCCTGCGCGCCGGAATTCGGCTGCATGGAGAAGGCGTCGTAACCGGTGACCGAGCACAGCTTTTCGGAGAGATCGTCGATCATTTCCCTGTAGCCGAGCGCCTGGTTGGCCGGCACGAAGGGATGGATGTCGGAGAATTCCGGCCAGGTGATCGGCAGCATTTCCGCTGTCGCGTTCAGCTTCATGGTGCAGGAACCGAGCGGGATCATCGCGCGGTCGAGCGCCAGGTCACGGTCCGAAAGACGGCGGATGTAACGGGTCATCTCGCTTTCGGCGCGGTTCATGTGGAAGATCGGATGCGTCATGTACTGGCTGGTGCGCAGCAGATCCTTCGGCAGACGATAATCCGGCTCGAAATCGGCAATCTCGAAGTTGCCGCCGAAGGCACGCCAGACGGCCTCCAGCGTTGCCGGGCGGGTCCGCTCGTCAAGGCTCATGCCGATCTTGGTGGCGCCGACCTTGCGCAGGTTCACGCCTTCCGCCACGGCCGAACGCAGGATAACGCCCTGCATGTGGCCGACATCCACGGTGATGGTGTCGAAGAAGGTTTCCGGCTCGATCTTGTAACCGAGCTTTTCCAGACCCTTGGCCATCAGAACCGCCTTCTGGTGGGTCTGCTGGGCAATCGCCTTGATGCCCTGTGGGCCGTGGAACACGCCGTACATCGAGGCCATGACAGCCAGCAGCACCTGTGCGGTGCAGATGTTCGACGTCGCCTTTTCGCGGCGGATGTGCTGTTCGCGGGTCTGCAGCGACAGACGATAGGCGCGGTTGCCGCGTGCATCGACGGAAACGCCGACCAGACGGCCAGGCATGGAGCGCTTGTGCGCGTCCTTGACCGACATGTAGGCCGCATGCGGACCACCGTAGCCGACGGGAACGCCAAAGCGCTGCGACGAGCCGATGGCGATATCCGCACCCATTTCACCGGGGGACTTGAGCAGCGTCAGGGCCAGAAGGTCGGCAGCGACGGCAGCGATGGCGCCGGTCTGGTGCAGACGGGCGATCAGGCCGGAGAAGTCGCTGACATGGCCGTGCGTGCCGGGATACTGGAAGATCGCGCCGAACACGTCCACCGGATCGAGATCGGTGAAGGGGTTGCCGACGATGATTTTCCAGCCGAGCGGTGCTGCACGGGTTTCGATCAGGGCAATGGTCTGCGGGTGGCAGTTGGCATCCACGAAGAAGGCGGTCGCCTTGGACTTCGCGACGCGCTGGCACATGGCCATGGCTTCGGCAGCCGCGGTCGCCTCATCGAGAAGCGATGCGTTGGCAACGTCGAGACCGGTCAGGTCGCACACCATCGTCTGATAGTTCAGCAGCGCTTCAAGACGACCCTGGGAGATTTCTGGCTGGTAGGGCGTGTAGGCCGTGTACCAGGCCGGGTTTTCCAGAATGTTGCGCTGGATGACCGGCGGCGTGATGGTGCCGTAATAGCCCTGGCCGATCAGCGAGGTCAGGACGAGGTTCTTGTTGGCCGTTTCGCGCAGGCGGTCGAGAGCTTCGCGCTCGGTCAGAGCCGCACCCCAGGTGAGTGGCGTCTTCTGGCGGATGGAAGCCGGAACGGTCGCGTCGATCAGGGCGTCGAGGCTCTTGTAGCCGACAACCTTGAGCATCTCGGCCATTTCCGACGGCGACGGCCCGATGTGACGCCGGTTGGCGAAATCATAGGGCTGATAGTCGGTGAAATGGAATTCGGTGGGCGTCGTCATTACGCGATCAGCTCCTTGTAGGCTGCTTCGTCGAGCAGCGCATCGGCATCCGCAACGTTGGAAAGCTTCAGCTTGAAGAACCAGCCGGCACCCTGCGGATCGGAGTTGACGAGAGAAGGATCGTCAACGATGGCCTGATTGATTTCGGTGATTTCGCCGTCAAGCGGACAATAGACGTCGGATGCCGCCTTGACGCTTTCAACAGTGGCTGCTTCGCCGTTCTTGGCAAAGGTGGAGCCGACTTCCGGCAGTTCGACGAATACGAGGTCGCCGAGCTGTTCGGCGGCATGGCTGGTGATGCCCACGGTGGCGACATCGCCTTCGATCTTCAGCCATTCGTGTTCTTCGGTAAATTTCAGCATCGGGTAATCTCCGGGAGTTTTGAAGAAAGACTATCGTTTGTAGGTGGGCGTGATGAAGGGCAGGGCGGCAACGGTCACCGGCAGATACTTGCCGCGCACTTCCGCAAAGATCGCCTTGCCGGCAACAGCGTAGTCGGTGGGCACGTAACCCATGGCAACCGGGCCTTCGACCGTGGGGCCAAAGCCGCCGGAGGTCACTTCGCCGATTTCGGTCTTGCCTTCCGCATCGGCAAACAGCTTCGAATGGCCGCGCACCGGTGCCTTGCCTTCCGGCTTCAGGCCGACACGGCGACGCGTTGTGCCGCTGGTCAGTTCGCCCAGAATGCGCTCGGCACCGGGGAAGCCGCCTTCACGGTCGCCACCGAGGCGGCGCACCTTCTGGATCGCCCATTCGAGTGATGCTTCGATCGGCGAGGTCGTGGTGTCGATGTCGTTGCCGTAAAGGCAAAGACCGGCCTCAAGGCGCAGGCTGTCACGCGCGCCAAGGCCAATCGGATGACAATCGGGATGTTCGAGCAGCGCCCTGGCGATTTCTTCGGCCTTGTCGGCCGGCACGGAAATCTCGAAGCCGTCTTCGCCGGAGTAACCGGAGCGCGAGACGATGCAGGCAACGTCATGCAGCGGCACTTCCTGCACGTCCATGAATTTCATTTCCGAAACGCCGGCCCAGAGTTCGGCCAGAACCTCTTCCGCACGCGGTCCCTGCAGCGCAATCAGCGCCCGATCGTCGAGAAGGGTAATGTCGCAGGTCTCGCTCATATGCGCCTTCATGTGGGTGACATCGGCGTCCTTGCAGGCAGCATTGACGACAACGAACAGATGATCGCCGCGATTGGTGATCATCAGGTCGTCAAGAATGCAGCCGTTTTCGTCGGTGAAGAAACCGTAGCGCTGGCGACCTTCCTTCAGGCCGAGAATATCGACCGGTACCAGCTTTTCGAGCGCCAGCGCCGCGTCGGCATTGTTGCCGGATTTGGCTTTGACGATGACCTGGCCCATGTGGGACACATCGAACACACCGGCGGCTGTGCGCGTCTGGATATGTTCTTTCAAAACGCCGGCCGGGTACTGCACAGGCATGTCGTAACCGGCGAATGGAACCATGCGGGCGCCAAGCGACAGGTGCAACGAATGAAGCGGGGTAACTTTAAGAGCGGCGGTATCGTCCAAGGACGCCTCCAGGGTTGCGCGGAAAACGCGCGGGCTCAGGTCGTGACGCAAAAGCGCCGGTTTCAAGAGCCCCCTCTGTCCTTGTCGCCTGAGATTGTTATCCCTTCGGCGAGCCGTCCTTGTGAAAGGTGGCTTCTCTCCAGAGTTCCGTCATCTTCGCTGGTCCTTTTGCCTGAGAGTTTCCGGGGCGGTTGCTCCTTCGGCACCGCACTCAAGCGGTTTCTCCCAACGATGATGCGACGCTCATTATCTGCGAAGGCCCTCTCTTGGCAAGGACCAAATGCCGCAACTGAACAGATTCTTGCTCTATCTGCGCCATCGCCCAAAAAAACGGCGAATGCCCCATTCTCAGGCGCTTTACGGTCAGTCGCCCTTTCGCTCCGGCAGGCCCTTGCGCTTGGTCGATGCCAGATCTTCAAGTTCTTTTTCTGTCATGGACTTAGCCATGTCTTTTGAAGCACCTTGTAAACTGGATTTGCTGGTTTCGCCACGTTTTGCGGCCAGTGCCGCGCCTGCGGCTTTCTGTTGTGCCTTGGATTTTGCCGGCATGTGTCTGCCTCCTCTGAAAGAGCGATGCCGCCATTAAAATGCTCCCCTGCGACGATTGTTCCCACGCCGACAGGCCCTTTGCGGCAATTTCCCCTTTGCTCCGCGCCGCAAAGCGCTGTATCGCCTTGATCATGACGATGGGATGGAACGCTCGGCTGACATCGACGGAAAAGGTGCTGCGCATCCTCTGCGCCGTGCTGATGCTGTCGCTCGGTTTTTCCCACAAGTCGTTCGCCCTTCCGCCAGCCCAGCCGGTGCTGGATGAGACCTACAGACTGCCGGATGGCACCTTCGCCGAAATCTGCTTCGGGCACGACGAAGGCGTCAAGGTCGACCACGGCAAAAGCGATCACTCCGGCGACGCCATCCTGTTTTGCGAAGCCTGCCTTCTCGCCTCGTCCATTCTCGTTCCCGTGCCGGATGGCGAGAGCTGGCTGCAGACCGAATTCGCCTGGCTTGAAAACGGCCTCTCTGTCGAGCGCGGTGTCCACAATGATCAGAACCTGGAAACGCCAAAGGCGCGCGGCCCTCCCGTTCTCTTCTCCTGACCTCGCATAACGATCAGAAACGCCGCCCGTTTGCGGCATAGGGGAGACTGCCAGAACCTTGATATGGCGGCAGTCAAAGGACCGGAAAATGAGAACACACAAGATCATCGCCTGCACAGCACTTGTCGCCGCAGCCTCCACCGCGCAGGCATTTGCGCACACGTCTTTCGTCAATGGCTCGGCAGAGCAGGAAAGCACCATCGTTGCAGCGCTGCAGGTGCCGCACGGCTGCGATGGCGGCCTTGCCACCACGGAAGTGCGCATGGTGCTGCCGGAAGGTTTCATTGCCGCCAAGCCGCAGCCCAAGGCCGGCTGGGAACTGGAAATCATCAAGGGCGATTACCAGAAGGCCTATAAGAACCATGGGCAGGAGATCAAAAGCGGTCCGGTGGAAATCCGCTGGAAGGGCGGCGAACTGCCGGATGAGTTTTACGACACCTTCAATGTGCAGGGTAAGGTTTCCGGCGTAGAGGCCGGCGGCAACCTCGCCTTCAAGGTCACGCAGCTTTGCGGCGACAAAAGTAAGGTCGCCTGGGATGAGGTCGCGGCAGCGGGCGTCGATCCCCATTCGCTGAAGAACCCGGCACCGGTGATCCGCGTGACCGCGAAGACCGAAGGCGAGGGGCACCATGACCACGCGGCGATGGCGGCGGCACCCGATGTCGTCACCGTCGGCAGCCTGGAACTGTCGGGCGGCGTCTCCAGGGCCATGCTGCCGGGACAGCCGGTCGGCGGCGGTTACGTCACCATCAAGAACACCGGCACGGCCGATGACAAGCTGGTTGCGGTCGAAACCGCTGCAGCCGGTCGCTCGGAAATGCACGAAATGGCTATGGTCAATGACGTCATGAAGATGCGCAAGCTCGACGACGGTATCGTTATCCCGGCCGGTCAGACGGTGGAGCTGAAACCCGGCGGTCTGCACTTCATGTTCTTCAACGTACAGAAGCCTTTCGCCGATGGCGACAAGATCCCGCTGACGCTGACCTTTGAAAAGGCAGGCAAGGCAGAGGTCATTTTGTCTGTCGGTTCGGCCAAGGGTGGCGATGAACACCAGCATCAGCACAATTGATTGAAACAAAACGACCGCCGGAGCATGGCTGCGGCGGTCTCGATCCTGGCGTCAGACAGTGCCCGGAGATCGGGCTATAAGATCTCTGCGATATCCTGATTGGAGCCGTCGCTTTCAGGGTTTTTGTTGCCGCTGTTGTCGTCGTAAGCCTCCACGGCCTCTGAGAGCGTCGTCTGCGGTTCCTGCCGTTGACTGGCGGCGGTGAGGAAGTAGAGCGTCAGCGCCGGTGGGCGCACGGCTGTCATCAATCCTCTGAGCTGAAAGTCGTCGCCCGTTTCGGCCTTGCGCGCCAGTTCTTCAATGGCGTGCTCTACTTCGCTTTTGCGCGACACGCGCTGTACGGGCTTTTGTGCTTCAAGAGCATAGGCGGCCGTGGTCGCCGAAACTGAAAGAACCTGTGTCATTCACCCTCCGGCCCCTGCTGCCGATGTCATGAAAGCTTAACAATACCGATGACCTCTTGCCGTGAAGCTAAATCGGGAGGCGGTTGTTTAATTGAATTTTAGTGAAATCGGCGCGTCGGCACGGTAAGTCGTTGGCGCCTTCCGCGCTCTCCATCCATGGTCCGGGCGTGCCATATCTTTTTTTAGACCGGAGACATTATCGATGCTGAATATCGCACTCGTCGCTGCAGGTGGCGCCATCGGTTCGGTTTTTCGCTACCTCGTCGGCGTGTGGAGCATGCGCGTTGCCGGGCCTGCCTTCCCCTGGGGTACGCTGGTGGTCAATGTCGCGGGATCGTTCCTGATCGGCTTTTTGGTCGAACTGATCGCCCGGCGCCTGAATGCATCGGCGGAAATGCGCCTGTTCATCGTTACCGGAGTGCTCGGTGGCTTCACGACATTTTCGTCCTTCTCGCTCGATGCTGTTGCCCTGTTCGAACGCGGCGCCCTCAGCCTTTCGGCAGTTTACATCATCGCCACACTGGTTGTTTCGATCGTTGCTGTTTTTGCCGGGCTGGCCTTGGGACGCAGTTTGCTCTAAAGGCTGATCCAAACGGCGCGCCGATGACGTGAGCGCGCGATCAGACAGAAAGACTGGAATTTTTATGGCAGGTATCGAGCATATCAAGGTCGAGGCCGATGAGGCCGGTATGCGCCTCGATCGCTGGTTCAAGGTACATTATCCGGGGCTGGGCTTCGGTCAGTTGCAGAAGCTCATGCGATCCGGACAGGTGCGTGTCGATGGCGGCCGCGTCAAGACCGACGCGCGCGTGCAGCCGGGGCAGATGGTGCGCGTTCCGCCGCTGGAATCAGATGCGAAGGTCAAGACCGGCCCGATCGGTTCGAAGGACCTCAAGCACTCCGAAGACGGCGATCTCCTGAAGCGCATGTTGCTGCATGAAGATGACAAGGTTTTCGTCTTCAACAAGCCGGCCGGCATTGCCGTGCAGGGCGGCTCGGGTGTGACCCGTCACATTGACGGCCTGCTGGAAGCGTGGACAAGCCAGAAGGGCGAAAAGCCGCGTCTGGTGCATCGTCTCGACCGTGATACCTCCGGCGTGCTGGTGGTTGCCCGCACCCGAGGTGCTGCGCAGAAGCTGACGGCTGCCTTCCGCGAGCGCGACACCAAGAAGACCTACTGGTCGCTGGTGAGGGGCGTGCCGCGCAAGCACCAGGACAAGATTTCGACCTGGCTGGTCAAGGAGCAGACGCCGGATGGCGACCGCATGCGTATCGCCAAGCATGGCGAAGACGGTGCGGATCATGCCGTGTCCTATTACCGGGTCATCGACACCGCCGCGCAGAACCTTGCCTGGCTGGAAATGGAGCCCTACACCGGCCGCACGCACCAGCTTCGCGTACACGCGCTGCATATGGGCCACCCGATCATCGGCGACCCCAAATATTACATCGACGATCCGAACTGGGATTTCCCCGGCGGCGTGCAGAAGCGTCTGCATCTGCATGCGCGCCACATCGACATTCCGCACCCTTCGGGCGGGCGTCTGCGCATCACGGCACCTTTGCCGCCGCACATGGTGCAGACCTGGAACCTGCTCGGTTTCGACCAGGCTGATGGCGACAAGGACGACGAATGAAACTGGTCCTGTTCGATTGTGATGGCACGCTGGTCGACAGCGCGCGCCTGATCCACGAGGTCATGGCGCGCACCTTCGTGCATTTCGGTTACGATCGTCCGGATATTTCCGAGACGAAGGCAATCATCGGCCTCACCCTCGATATCGCCATTGCCCGCATGCAGGGCAAACCGCATGTCGATGAAGAGGCAACGGCGATGACCGCGCATTACAAGGCGATCTTTCAGGAAACCCGCGCCGAAGCCGGTTTTCAGGAGCCGCTGTTTGACGGCATCGCTCCGATGATCGACCGGCTGGCAACCCGTGACGACGTGCTGATGGGCGCTGTCACCGGCAAGTCGCGGCGTGGCCTCAATCTCATCATGGACACGCACGGTTTGCGCCAGCACTTCATCGTATCGCGCACGGCAGACGATTGCCCGTCCAAGCCGCATCCGGGCATGGTCACGGAATGCTGCCATGAAACCGGCATGGTTCCGGCCGATACTATCGTCATCGGCGATGCCATCTACGACATGCAGATGGCCAAGGCTGCGGGCGCAACGGCGATCGGCGTTGCCTGGGGTTATGCCTCGGTTGACGATCTCTGGAAAGCCGGCGCAGACGCTGTCGTCAGCCATCCCAATGAAATTCCGGCCTATGTTCCCGACTAAGCCGATACCAGAGACCAAGAAGGACGTGTGATGCGCGATCTCCTGAACGATCTTTCCGAGGGGCTGAGCCACCCCGATCCGATCCTGCGCGCCCAAAAGCAGATGCAGCGCCCCTTGCCGAAGCGTTTTTACAAGGACGTGACGATTGTCGAGGCGGAAGAGGGCGGTTTTGCCATTCTTCTCGATGGCAAGACCCTGCGCACACCCGCCAAGCAAAGCCTGACGGTGCCGACGAAGGCTGCGGCCGATCTGTTGCGCGACGAATGGGACGCGCAGACGGAGGTCGTCAATCCGGCGATCATGCCGATTTCGCGCCATGTGAATACGGCAATCGACGGCATTGCCAGCGACACACAGGCCGTGTTCGAAGATATCCTGCGGTTCTCCTCCAGCGATCTCCTCTGCTATCGCGCCAGCGATCCCGCCCGTCTGGTGGAACGTCAGGCCACGCATTGGGACCCGGTTCTGGATTGGGCGGCCAACACGCTTGGTGCACGTTTCATCCTGATCGAAGGCGTCATGCATCAGGAGCAGCCGAAAGAGGCGGTGTCGGCCTTCGCCTTCACGCTGCGCAAATACGATACGCCGATCGCGCTTGCCGCTCTCCACACCATGACGACGCTGACCGGCTCCGCCATTCTGGCGCTGGCCGTGGCGGAAGAGGAGCTGACGCTCGAAGAAGCCTGGGCGCTCGCCCATCTCGACGAGGACTGGACGGCGGAACAGTGGGGCGAAGACGAAGAAGCGCTGGAACGCCGCGCCTACAAGCTGGTGGAGATGCGGGCTGCGGCCGGGCTTCTGGCGGCGCTGGAAGCGGCTGCTTGACGCTTTTTTAACCCTGATGATCGAATATGTGGCTACCTTACGTTAGGGGAGCCGCAGGTCATGTCCATTCGTCCAGGGCGCCTTGGCATTTTTGTGCTGGCGTGTTTCGCGCTCATGTCTTTCCGGCTGGAGCCGGAAGCGACTGACGCTGGGCGGCTTCTTTACGATGTGCGCGGTGCGTTCGTGGCGGCAAAGCCCGATGTCTCCGCGCCTCTCATGCAATCCATTCATGCGCAGGTGCTGAATGCCATCAAGATGACGGCGCGTGAAAAGATGCGGCCGCGCGTGGTGCTGACCATCCGCCTTGCATCGGTAACCCGCGCCTCGATGCTGTTTGGCGAAAGGGCATCCGCCCGCGTCATCGTTCGCGCCGCGGCCGTCTCTACGGGCGAGGTGATTGCCGAGGCAAAATTCACCGCGACGGTGGTGGGGCTGAACGGCCAGTCGCTCGAGCAGGAACTGGCCTATGGCGTTGCCGAACGGGTGATCCGCGAATTCCGCCTCAATCATCCCGGTCCGGCAACTCTGGCAACCGCGCTCTTTCCCTGACAATTCGAAAATCGCGTGAAAAAGAGCGCTGCGCTCTGGCGTCTTAGCCGAGACGTTCGGCGTGCCACTTCAGATGTTCGTCCATGAAGGTCGAGATGAAGTAATAGGAGTGGTCGTAGCGCTCATGCATGCGCAGCGTCAGGCCGATATCGGTGCCCTTCACCGCCTCTTCGAACAGCCACGGACGCAGGCCCTTTTCCAGGAAGCCATCGGCTTTGCCCTGATCGATGAGGAATTCGGGGAAACGCGCGCCGTCTTCCACCAGCGAGCAGGCATCGTACTGGCGCCATGCGGCACGGTCAGCGCCGAGATATTTTTCGAAGGCCGGTTCCGACCAGTCGGCGGAAGACGGTGCGACGATCGGTGCGAAAGCCGAGCAGCTCCTGAAGCGCTCCGGGTTCTTGAGCGCAATCGTCATCGCGCCATGTCCGCCCATCGAGTGACCGAAAATCGCCTGGCGGTTCATGTCCGCACGGAAATGCGTGGCGATATAAGCCGGCAGCTCCTCGGTGATGTAGGTATACATCTGGTAGTGCTCGGCCCAGGGCGTTTCGGTGGCGTTGAGGTAGAAGCCCGCGCCCTTGCCCATCTGCCAGTTGGTCAGTTCGTCCGGCACGTCATTGCCGCGCGGGCTGGTGTCCGGGCAGACGATGATCAGGCCGAGTTCGGATGCCATGCGGCGGTACTCGCCCTTTTCCATCACGTTCGCATGGGTGCAGGTCAGGCCGGAAAGATACCAGACAACCGGGCAGGGCTCGTTGATCGCTTTCGGTGGCACGTAAACGGCAAAGGTCATTTCGCTCTTGCAGGCTTCCGACGTGTGGGAAAATACGCCCTGCATGCCGCCGAACGCCGTATTTTGCGAAATGATATTCATGAGATCAGTCCTTGATGATGCTTGAATGTAAAAAGGATCAGCCCGCCAGCGCGACGGCCGCATTCACGGCAGCGGCGACGAGGATCGTGTTGAAGAAAAACGAAACGATGGAATGCAGCAAGGTCACCTTGCGCATGGAGGTCGTGGTCAGGGCGACGTCGGAGGTTTGCGCCGTCATGCCGATGACCACCGCGTAATAGAGGAAATCGAAACCGCAGGGTTCCTTGGTATCGGGAAAATCCATGCCGCCACGGTGCTGCGGCTTGCCGTCCACGGTCGTCGGGCGCCAGTAGAGATGGGCGTAATGCAGCGCCGTCATAGTGTGGATGGTCAGCCAGCCGAGGATTACCGAACCGAAGGCGAGGCAGAGTGTCCACACGGTCTGTCCAGCCGCATGGTTCAATGCCAGAAACAGCGAGACCACGGCAACACCGACAGCGAGAAGCGTGACACCGGTAATCGCAAGTGCCGGCAGGTCATCGGTATCGGCATGCGCCTTCAGGTGCCGTGCCGTCAGTTGCGGCAGCCGCACGGCGATCATGACCAGATAGGTCAGGAAAAACAGGATTGCGGCAATTTCAACCGCCAGCGACGGCATGAAGATCACCGCTGGAACAAGCCCGACGATGCCGACGAGAAAGGCGACATAAAACGGCTGGTGCCGACGATACGAACTGCTCTTCTGGGTGGTTGTTGTCATGGGCGCGCTCCGGCTTGCCGGTCATTTTTTGACACGACGGCAGAACCGGTCAAGCGTCTCCAGAAACGCCGATCTGTCGCGCGGTGAAAATGCCGCGTTGTAACCCTTGCTTTCGCCGGTTTCGCGCAGATGCGCGCCAAGATCGCGCATGGCTGTGGCCATGCCGATATTCGATTTGTCGAACACACGTCCGGTCGGTCCGGTCACGAGCGCGCCTTTGGCGACGCAGCGCCCCGCCAGCGGCACGTCGGCGGTCACGACGATGTCGTCTTCGCCGGCATGTTCGGCAATCCAGTCGTCGGCTGCATCGAAGGAGCTGGACACGATGACATTGCGCACCATCGGATCGCGTGACGGGCGCAGGCCGGAATTGGCCACGAAGGTCACTTCCAGCCCATGCCGTTCCGCAACCTTCAGAATTTCCGGCTTCACCGGGCAGGCATCGGCATCGACATAGATTTGCGGCATGAACACTTCTTCGCTGTTTTTGGCGTTTCAGGCGCTTTTATCGTCATTACAAGGGATTACCAACCCCGCACCGTTGCAGAATGCCATAAAAGAGGTGCGCGCCCGCTGATCTTCCAGTGCTGCTTTGCATTTGAAGCCATTGCCTTCATAAAACTGTCATCGGGCATCCGCATAGCGTTGCGGGCAGCATGGGCGAGGGGCAGTTGTGACATCTTCGGCAGAGACGGGCAGTGAAGGCATGGCAGGACAGCCGCATGGCACGCCGGCGGAGGTATTTTTTGCCTTCCTCAAACTTGGTCTGACCTCTTTCGGCGGCCCGATTGCCCATCTCGGTTATTTCCGCGACGAGCTTGTGGTGCGCCGAAAGTGGATCGATGAAGCCGGATATGCCGATCTCGTTGCGCTCTGCCAGTTTCTTCCCGGCCCGGCATCCAGTCAGGTGGGGTTTGCTCTTGGTCTTTTGCGCGGCGGGCCGCTCGGTGCCTTTGCCGCCTGGGCCGCCTTTACCCTGCCATCGGCGATCTTGCTGGTGGCCTTCGCATTATTGGCCACAGCCTTTGACGGTCCCATCGGCACCGGTCTGTTGCACGGCCTGAAGATCGTCGCGGTTGCCGTGGTGGCGCAGGCGGTCTGGGGCATGGCGCGCAGCCTGACGCCGGATCGGCAACGGGCCAGCATCGCGCTTGCCGCTGTCGCCATCGTGGTGTTCGCCGCAGGCGCCATCGGCCAGATCGCCGCCCTTGGTCTTGGCGCGCTGGCGGGTCTGGTGTTTTGTCGTAATGGCGTCGTTACCGGCACGCCGCATCTGGCGTTTCGGGTGTCCCGCAGCGTCGGCGTTGCCTCGCTCATTGCGTTTTTCGGTTTGCTCGTCGGCCTGCCGGTCATCGCCTCCGTGGCAGGTTCGCAAGGGCTGGACCTTTTCGATGCCTTCTATCGGTCCGGTTCGCTGGTGTTCGGCGGCGGCCATGTCGTGCTGCCGCTGTTGCAAGCTGAGGTCGTCAATCCCGGCTGGCTCGGCAACGATGCCTTTCTGACCGGTTATGGCGCAGCACAGGCCGTTCCCGGACCGCTCTTCACCTTCGCCGCCTATCTCGGTGCGGCCATGGAGCCGCAACCGAACGGCATCACCGGCGCGCTCATCTGTCTTGTCGCCATCTTCCTGCCGGGCTTCCTTCTGCTGGTCGGTGCCCTGCCATTCTGGAACAGCTTTCGCAAACACCCCATGGCCCAGGCCGCCATGCGCGGCGCCAACGCCGCCGTCGTCGGCATTCTCGGCGCCGCGCTCTACAGCCCTGTCTGGACCAGCGCCATCCTGAACGCCTACGACTTCACCCTGGCACTCACGGGTTTCATACTCCTCGTCATCTGGAAAGCCCCGCCGTGGCTGGTGGTGGTGCTGATGGGAGCAGGGGGCATTCTGCTGGGGTGAATGATTGCCGGCCGTGAGCAACCATTCTAACTGTCATCATATTTTCGTACCCGTCGCTGTATTTCGGCGTGAGAAAACCGGAAAATATTGAATCGACAGTATCATGAGAAAAACTACTCTCGCATCAGTGACAGCAGCCAATAAGGTTGCATGGGAAGCATCAGCGCATCTCCATAAATTCGGTGATGGCTGGGCAAAGCTGGTGGAGGCGGCAGGTCAGCCCGGCTTCTCGGTTCTTGATGAAACGATCACAGCGCTCCTCAAAAAATATCACATTGAAGGGCGGCGAGCTGTGCAGATCGGTTGCAACAATGCGCGAGAGCTTATCTCTCTTGCCTCTCTCGGCGGCATTCCCGCACTTGGGATCGATCAATCGCCTAGTTTCCTACAACAAGGACGTGAGCTGGCCGACGCAGCACGGCTTGAGCCGAAACTACTCGAAGCCAATATCTACGACCTGCCGGAGGATTTGGGCCATTTCGATATGGTCTTGATTACCATCGGCGTATTGAGCTGGATGCCGGATCTCGCAGAGTTCTTTCGGATTGTCTCCGGATTGATGAAGGAAGGCGCTGTTCTGGTGATCTACGAGACCCATCCCTTTCTCGAAATGTTTGACCCGCACAAGGAATGTCCGCATGAGCCAGGATTCAGTTATTTCTTGAAAGAGCCGCACCTCCTGACGCAAGCCATCACCTATGACGGCGAAGACCACGGCAGCGTAGAGACAAGTTACTGGTTCATCCATACGCTTGGCGACATCGTCACCGCCTGTCTTCAGGCCGGTCTACAACTGCATGAGTTGACGGAATATCCTCATAGCATTCGCGAACCTGAATATGACATTTACGCCGGTCGTGCGGCGCAGGTGCCGATGTCCTATTCGCTCGTCGCTTCAAAATGCGCTTAGAGTGGACCCGCATCTACGGTTTTGCGACCTGTTGTTACCGATGCAGGATACGAGGATGTCTGAAAGCGTCAGCGCAGATTAGTTTCTAAACGTTAGCGCGAATCTTTCAAATTACCCCATCGTCAAGTTGCAAAAAACAATCTAGAATAAGTCATATAGTCTTTTGGTTGCGTTTTATTATCAGTCACTTACATTCGGAAACAATAACAAACATAGGGGCGCCAGGCTCCGATTTCCGTGTTGAGACGGCATTTCCGACGAGACGTCACACGGATCACGCATACCCCCGACATGATTGTCCGGGTGGCGCAAGACTGGAGGGGAGATGCGAAAAATTCTCCTCCCGCTTTAGCCTCATCGGCTGGAAATTGAAGATCGTCGGCACGCCTCACTCGCCTCATCGGCGAGGATCGGGACTTGCCGCCGCAAAATTCATGGGATGCGTTTGAAGCATCCACCGATTTGCACGGGAGATTTCAGATCAGATAAAATTCTGCTTTTTCAATTATTTGCAAGTCTTGTGCGGGGGCACGTTTGATGCGTAATTCGAGACAGAACAGAATACCCGGTTTCTTTTCCTTTTCGCACTCCGGTGCATTTCAGTTGAAGCTTGGACTGCCGCTAACCAGCGCCTTGCTCTTCTTTCCCTACACGGGAACGGCACTTGCCGATTGTACACCGACCACGCCGTCTTCTGGCGATACGGTTGTCTGTGATGGCAATCCGGCGGGCTTCACCACAAGCGGGCTAGGCAGCCTGAATGTCCAGATACAACAGGGCACCAACCTGAATGGTCCGTTCACGGCCAGCACCATGGGCACTCTGACGGTCGACTCCTCAGGCAATCTGCAGAGCGTCGACATCACCGATGTCAGCAGACTCGTCTTCGATAACCGCGGCACTATCAATGGTGGTCTGGTGGTGGATGGCGATGGCACCTACATCGTCCACAACTACGCCAACTCCTTCATCAATTCAGCCTTCAGCTTCACCGGCGACAGCACCAATGTCATCACCAATGACGGCACGCTGAACAATGGCATTACCGTCAATGGCGACGGCCAGACCAACATCACCAACAACACTGGTGCGTCGCTGAACAGCGGTATCTTCGTGATCGGCGCCAGCCAGACTTATGTGCAGAACTACGGCACGATCCAGAGCAACATCTCGCTCGGAACGGGCAATGATACGATCATCAACTACGATCCGGGTCAGATCAACGGCAGCGTTTCGCAAGGCTCCGGCAACGATATTTTCGACATGCGCGGCGGCCGCGTCAGCGCAACGGTCAATCAGGACGATGGCGACGACCAGTTTCGGCTGTCCGGCGGCGAAGTCACGGGATCGCTGGTAGCGGGCTCCGGCGCCGATTCCATGGTCTGGATCGGCGGCCTGATCGGCGGTATCGACATGGGTACCGACAACGACACGGCCTACTTCTCCGGTCTCACCGATGAACATCTCCGCGGCATTCAGATCGATGGTGGTCTCGGCACAGACATTCTGACCTGGTCGAATACCAAGGGCAGCAATCCGGGACGTTTGATCAACTGGGAACGTATCGAACTGACGAACGGCTCCGAACTGACGATGAACAACACCCTGACACTGGGGGACACTGGAACCCTGACAGGTGGTCTCGTCATTGACGGTTCCAGCTATCTGCGAGCCGGTAGCGGCACGTGGAGCATCAACCCGGCGGTTGGCGGCAATCTGGTTCAGGTGCAAAACTCAGGTTTCATCGATCTGACCAACGGTTCCAACTCGACCTCGGACAGCCTCACCATCGTCGGCAATTATCGCGGTTTTGGCGGCCAGCTCTGGCTCAATACCGTGCTGGCGAGCGACAGCTCCCCCTCCGACAAACTGGTGATTTCCAACGGCACCACATCGGGCACCACCGGCCTCGTCGTCACGAATGTCGGCGGCGCCGGTGCGGAGACGACGCAGAACGGTATTCTCGTCGTGGAAGCCATTAACGGTGCGACCACAGGCTCGGGTACCTTCAATCTCGCTCGCCGTGCCTCTGCCGGTATCTATGAATACCAGCTCATTCAGGGCGGCGTGACCAGCGGCACCGAAAACAACTGGTACCTGCGCAACAACTTCCAGGGCATTGATGCCAGCAACCCGAACCTGCCTGACTGGCTGCTGCCGGGTGGCGGTGGCGAAGAAGGTGGCGGTGACAATGGTGGCGGTTCGGGCGGCGGCGGTAGCGGCGGGGGCGGTGACGACGGCGACATCACACTGATCCGTCCTGAAGTCCCGATCCTCAGCGCGACGCCAACAGTTGTTCGCGGCCTGCTGCGTGTTGCGCTTGGCACGTTCCATGAGCGTCACGGCGAACAGGCCTGGTTCGGTGACGAAGCGGACAAGGATATCGTCTGGACCCGCTTCTTCGGCGATCAATACCGTCAGGACCTCAGCTCCTTTGCCGATCAGCGCTTCAAGGGCAACCAGTGGGGCCTGCAGTTCGGTGCGCCGGTCTATCGTGCCGAACATGATGATGGCCAGCTCGATACCTTTGGTGTGATGGCCGGTTATGTCCGCGGCTGGGGCGATATGCGCGCCAGAAACATCTACGACCGGGTCATTGAAATCGGCAACATCGATGTCGACGCCTATAGCCTTGGTGCCTACTGGACGCACACATGGGAAGACGAGTCCTACATCGACGCCATTCTCATGCATTCCTGGCTCAGCATCGATACGGACTCGGTTGCCGATTACAGCACCAGCTTCCACGGCCGGGAATGGACTGCTTCGCTGGAGGCCGGCAAGAAGTTCGATATTTCCGAAAACTGGGTTATCGAACCACAGGCGCAGATTTACTGGCAGTACCAGAATTTCAACGAGGCCAACGATCCGGGCGGCCGGATCAGCTACGATAACAACGATTCCTGGACTGGCCGTATCGGCATGCGTCTGGAAGGCGACTACACGATCAATGAGCGACCGTTCAGCCCCTTCGTGCTGGCCAATGTCTGGCATCAGTTCAAGGCCAGCGACACGATCCACTTCAACGAAACCGCCATTCGCCCATCCTGGGAAGAAACCAGCCTCGAACTCGGCGTAGGCTTCACCACCAAGGTCTCGGAAAACGCCTCGATCTATGCGAACGCGTCCTACGAGTTCAACCTCGGCGGCGAAGACTTCCGCCTCTTCTCCGGCCGCGTAGGCGCCCGCATCGTCTGGTGATGCAAAACAACGGTCGTGCCTGACGTTCCAAACGACAGGCACGACCGTCAGGCCGATGATCGCTTACAGCATTAACGCCACAGCGAGAGTGTGGAATCCGCGTCCAGAGCGACGGCTCCGTCCCAGCATGTGAGGAAGAGCGGCAGGGAATGCCCCTCGAAGCATCTTCATGGCGAGGTTTTGCCTGCGCGACCGAGGAGGGACTTCAGCCATCGCTCTTATTTTAACGTCAGAACCATATCCCAGCGATCCAGCCCCACGGCATAACAATCCGGCGTAACCTCGGTCATGACAAAGCCGAACTTCTCATAGAAGCCTTTGGTGTGCTGGCTGGTGTTCAAGGTAATGCTGTCGACATCGGGTAGGTTTCTGGCAAGCTCGAGCCGCGCCTGCGTCAGCAGTCGCCCGACACCCTTGCCATGATGATCGCGCGCCACCATGCCCCACGACAAAAACGCCGTCCTCTTCTCCGGTAAGGTCTCCAGCCCACCGCAGGCAATGATGCCAGTGCCATCCTCAAACACCAGATAAGGGCGCTGCAGGGCAAGTCCCGTCAGGAATTCCGCATACTGCGCGCGTTCCGCTTCGGCGAAGAAATGCGGGACATTGCTGTCGAAGACAGCAAGGCAAGCAACACTGTCTTCAAGAACATAGGGCCGGGGCGAAACCGATTGCACTGATCCAGTTAGATTTGAGGTCATACTGTGGTCGCTCACAAAAGACGCAGCTTGTAACCGATATGGGTTGGTTCAAAGCCCAGCCGGTCGTAGAACCGGTGCGCGTCGGGGCGTGCCTTGTCGGTTGTCAGTTGCACCAGCGCGCATCCTTGCGAGCGGCTGTAATCGATGGCCCATTTGAACATCGCTTCACCAATCTGCTCGTTTCGCCTGCTCCGGGCAACACGCACGGCTTCGATCTGGGCGCGCTTTGCGCCGCCGCGTGACAGGCCGGGAATGACGGTCAGCTGAAACGTTCCGACAATCTCGTTGCCGTCTTCCACAACACACAAGAACTGGTTGGCATCGCCGGTGATGTCACGAAACGCGGCTCGGTATCGCTCCATATCTTCTGGTTGGGTCGATTCCCGGCTGGCGCCCAGCACGTCATTGGCGAGCAGGTCGATAATCGCCGGCAGATCGGTCTCTACGGCTTTGCGAAACATCAATGGCGCCAAGACCTGCATCCTTTTTGGCCAGAATATCGGAACGGCCGGACCCTAAACCGGTGAGGCAGCCAGTCAATGCAAATCCCTGGTGTAGACGAATTTGGGCATGCTCCAGCCAAAGCGGATGGCGAGGAGACGCAACACCAGGCCAAGCCCCATGGCGAGGAGGGTGGAGAGCGTGTGCGACAGCCCGAGATGCGGTGCGGCCAGATAAATCAGGCCGGTGAACACCGATACGGTGGCATAGAGTTGCGAGCGGAACAGCAGCGGCACCTCGTTGCAAAGGATGTCACGTAACACGCCGCCAAGGCACCCGGTCAGCATGCCGGCCGCCACCACAACAACCAGCGGCTGGTTCATGGTCAGCGCAATCTGGCAACCGATGACGGTGAAGACCACCAGTCCTATCGCATCGAGAAACAGGAACATCTTGCGCAGATGATGCATGTAGCGCGCCAGCGGTATCGTCGCCAAAGCCGACAGGCCCGTGACCAGCAGGTAGCTTGGGTTTGCCACCCATGACAAGGGATGGTGGTTCAGCAACACATCCCGCACCGTGCCACCGCCAAGAGCGGTGATGCAGCCGAGCAGGAAGACACCGATCCAGTCCATTTCGCGGCGCCCGGCGGCGAGGGCTGCGGTCATCGCCTCCGCGACGATGGCAACGAGATAAAGAATATGGACGATGTCGCTGGCGGGTGACGCGCTCATCGAAAACCACCTGAAAATTCGCTCATGTCTGCAGATACCCTCAATAGTTCATCAGCGGAGATGCCTTCTGGTCTCCGAATGAGGGGCGAACGCCGAGAAGTGGCGCGGCCCGCGTGATGATATCGCGCACCATGGGCGCGGCGTTGTAAGCGGCCAGCCGCCCGCCGCGCTCGCCGGAAAGCGGTGCGTCGATGATCGTGAGAACCACGTAACGGGGCCGGTGCATGGGGAAGGCGGCAAGAAAGGTGTTGAAGTTCAGGTTCTTGGCGTATCTGCCATTGATGACCTTTTCCGCCGTTCCGGTCTTGCCGCCGACATCGAATCCCGCGACCTGCGCGTTTCGGCCGGAGCCCTGCGTGCCGTTATAGGCGAAGAGCTCACGCATCTTGGCGCTAGTGGCGGCCTCGATCACCCGTGTCCCGTCCATCTGGCTGCGGGCATTGCTGCCGGCGATAAAGGTCGGATGACGGAACATGCCGCCATTGACGAGGGCCGCAGCGGCAGCGGCCGTCTGCAGCGGTGTTGTCGCCAGACCGTGCCCAAAGGAAATCGTGGCGGAATTGATCTTCTTCCAGTGTCTGGGCGCCGTGGGCGAGGCCACCTCCGGCAGTTCCGTCTGCAGGCGTGACAACAGGCCCAGCCTGGAAAGAAACCGCTGGTGATTGTCCAGTCCCACCAGATCGGCGACCTTGGCGGTGCCGATGTTGGAGGAATACCGAAACACCTCGCGAATTGTCAGCGGTCGGCCGCGACCGTGAAAATCGCGGATAAGGAAACCGCCCATTTTCAGGGGGCGAGAGGCATCGATCACCGAATTGAGACCCACCACACCGGCATCCAGCCCCATGGCGAGCGTAAAGGCCTTGAAGGTCGAGCCCATTTCCACCGCGGAATTGCTCATGCGGTTAAACCACCCCTTTTCGTAGTCCTTGTCGATTGCGCCATCCGCAAGGCGGCGTGAGGGTTCGTTCGGGTCGTAATCGGGGGCGGAGGCCATCGCCAGCACCTCGCCTGTATCGACATCGATCACAACCGCGCCTGCCGCTTCCGCCTGATAGTTCCTCATGGCATCGACAACCACGGTGTGCACGATGCTCTGTACACGCAGATCGATGGAAAGCCTGACGGGTTTCAGGTCCGTAGCATCCGCCAGGCCGATATCGCGCAGATCCGCCAGGCCCTGCCGGTCGAGATAACGCTCGATACCTGCCAGCCCCTGATTGTCGATGTTGACGTGGCCGACAATATGCGATGCCACCGGCCCACCGGGGTAAAAGCGCCGCTTCTCCGGCCTGAAACCGATACCGGGAATGCCAAGCCGCATGATCTCGGCCTGCTGTCGGGGGGTAAGCTGTCGCCTGATCCACTGAAAGCCGGTGTCGGAGGTAAGCTTGCGGTGCAGATCCGCCCAGTCGAGACCGGGAATGACCGAAGCAAGCTTTTCAATTGCCTCATTCGGGTCCACCACGCGGCGCGGTTCCGCATAAAGCGACACGAGATTGACATCCGTTGCGATGAGCTGGCCGTGCCGGTCGACAATATCGGGGCGTGAGGCAATGGCGCCGGGCGATCGCGGAATGCTCGCGGTCGTGTCGCTCTCGGAGACCTGACCATAGTGGACAAGCCGCGCCGCAATCACCCCATAACCGATGGCGAAAGCGGCAAACAGCAGCGCCACACGCTGACGATGCCGGACCGGCGATGTTCGCCGAGGTTTTTTGGGCGATAGAACAAGCTTGCCAATGGCACCTTTGCGGGTGCGGGCGATCAGCGACATGAAGTTACTCCACGCTCATGCATCGGGGGCAGGGTGGCCTGTGGGCAGGTCGAACCGGCATCCTCACACGCGCCTGACAGGGGCTGTCATCAGGCATTCTACACGGCGGAAAATCGCGCAGAATTAGGCAATCGCGCAGGCCCAGTCTGCGCATAATCAGGAACGCCATAACGGCTTGAGGCCTTCACTGATGAAGTCCATGGCAACGCGGATGCGCGGCGTATCGCGCACGTCTTCATGGATCACCAGCCAGACATCGATGCTGACGCCGGGATCAAGCGCGTCAAACCTGACGAGGCCGTGTTCGGCGGCGAGATAAGCGGGCAGCAGCGCCACTCCGGCACCACCGGCGGCAGCGGCCGCCTGGATGCGCAGATCGTTGCTGCACATGAACACCTCGTCGGCCGAAAGCCTGTCATCCAGCCAGCGATGGTGGTCCGACCCGCGCATCGTGTCGTCATAGCTGATGTAGAGCGGGCTGCCGTTTCGCGTCAGATAGGCGGGGCTGGCATAGAGGAAATAGGACAGTTGCCCGAGGCGGCGGGCCACGAGCGTGGCTTCGCTCGGTCGCTTCAGGCTGATGGAAACATCCGCTTCGCCCTTGGAAAGCGACATGGCCTCCATGGTGCCGACCAGGCGAAGCCGAACGTCCGGGTGCTGCATCTGCAGCGTGGCGATATGTGGGGCAATGAAACTGTAAAGCAGGGAGGGCGGGGCGGATACCACGACGTCCCCCTCTATGCCGCTCTGGCCGCTGCGGGCGCAGCGGCTCAGCGCAAAGGCCGACTGGCTCATCTCCTCAGCAAAATTCGCCACGTCGCGGCCCATGGTTGTCAGCACATAGGATCGTGGCCTGCGATCCACGAGCTTGACCGACAGCGCTGTTTCCAGTGACGCGATGCGGCGACTGACGGTGGTGTGGTCAACGCGCAGCGCCTTGGCGGTTGCCGTGATCGAGCCATGGTGTGCGAAGGCGGAGAAAAAGCGCAGATCTTCCCAATCGACCATTTTGATATTCCTGATAGCGAGATTGTGGAACGGGAGGAGCGTCGGCCATCGTCACGACAGGGCAGGGTTACGGCATGGCTTCCGCCACGCCAGTCCGGTGCCGTTATCGCGGGACGCCGCGGGGCCGTTCAGTTCCTGAAGGGAAGCGGGGTGAAACGCCGTGGCTGTTTCAGGTCGCCATGCGCATCGGCTGGCTGGCTTTCAGCCGGCATGCGTAAACCATGCAGGGTTAATGCCCGCGCAGCAGGTTTCCATGAACGCTCTCTCGAGATGGCGATAACGCGCATGATTGTCGATGAGGAAGGGTGACTTCCAGGCATAGGTGCTCCTTGCCCGTCTTTCCGGGCCTCTGGCACCCCCTCTGTCATTGGCCTGAGAGATTCGCTCACCACGTCAGGGCGAACTTACACCATCGGCGCGAGCCTCGGCCCGCTTTTCAGAGTTTTCAGGATCTTGCAGCGGTCCTTTTGCCTGAGAGTTTCCGGGGTGGTTGCTCCGTCGGCGCCGATATCGGGAGGCATCGATCTCTCCCGCTGCTCGATATGTTTTGTCCATCGCCGGCATTCGGCAGGCGTGAACGACGTGAGATATGGTGCCGTTTATGGCGTAAGTTTGACCCTTGGCGCCATCAGATCACCAGCAGAGGCGTCTTGCCTTTTACCCGGTCGTAGAGATCGATAGCGTCCTGCATCAGCATTCTGACGCAGCCCGACGAGGAATTCTTGCCGATCGTGCGCCAGCTTGGCGATCCGTGAATGCGGTAAAGCGTGTCCTTGCCGTTCTGGAAAATATACATGGCGCGCGCACCAAGCGGGTTCTTCGGGCCGGGGGCCATTCCGCCGGCTTCAACACTGTAGGGTTTAAGCTCGGGGTTGCGCGCAATCATGTCGTCAGGCGCCTTCCACCGTGGCCACTTCTGCTTCCATTGCACGACGGCGCGTCCCTTCCAGGAGCGCCCCTGTGTTCCAAGTCCGACGCCGTAACGTATGGCCCGGCCGTTTGGCAGCACCCAGTAAAGGAACCGCTCGCGGGTATCGACGACAATGGAATAGGCCGGCTCGGTCGTGGCGTAAGCGACCTCCTGGCGCAGATATTGCGGATCGATGGCGCGGTGGTTGACCGCAGGCACATCAAATCCGCCATCTGTCAAAGCGGCATAGATGATATCGTAATCGAGACCGGCAGCCTTATCCCCAGGCTTGTTCTCTTTCGCCGTTTTGACGAGGGGTTGCGGCTCTTCCTTCTTCTCGGGCAGGAAACCGGCATCGGTCTCAAGCTTTGCCTTTGGAGCCTGCACGCAACCGACTGCCAGCACCGAACTGGCGGCAAGGGTAAGCAGCGACCTGCGCGACATGTGGGAATTGAGTTTCTGTTCCAAGGCTGTTCTGCTGTCGATGTCTGGAGGTAACGGTCGGGATGAGGTTTGGCCCGGACCTTCTGGTTGCGCGACACAGACCACGAAACCAACGGATTCGGTACTGCGCAAATGCGCAGATCGATGCTGCAGCATCGCATGTTGCCAGCCGGGGCAACGAGGGGGCGAAGGGTAGGGTGCAATTTTCGGGCGAGAGCCAATTGACCGATGCCACCCTGCGTGGCTCAATGGCCCAACTGCTGCCCACCGATTCAGTCGTCGTCATGACGACACCAGATGCTGCCAATTTTTGATTTGATAATCGGAGATATCCCATGCCTCTGGCTACGGCGCGCGCGTTTTTGATCTTCGGCCTCTCCACACTGGTTCTTTTGCTGAATGCGGCGCCTCATGCGATGGCGCAGGACGGGGCTATCGATGGCGATAACAGACCGAAAAAGAAGAAGATTCCGATCGAAGAACGCCTGCCGGGCATCCTGTCGGGCCGGTCCACCGCAATTGATCTGAGCCGGTGGAAGGTAACCTTGCCGGTGAACGAGCAGGGCGTGAGAAGCGGTGAGGGCGATGCTGTCGAACTCAAGATGCTGAAGGGTCTTTCCGTACCGCCCTATTTCGAGGTGCAGCAGAACTCGATCACCTTCGTGGCGCCAACCAATGGTGCGCGCACCAAGGGTTCGAACTACCCACGCTCGGAATTGCGGGAGATGGACGGCAAGGGTGATGAGTACGAGTGGCAGGTCGGCGATGGCGGGCGGCTTTCGGCAACGCTAACGGTCGATCAATTGCCGAAGGCCAATGGCGATCTGCCCGCCAGAGTGGTTATCGGCCAGATCCATGGACCGGACGACGAGCTTTGCCGCCTTTATTATACCGACAAGGGTGAGCTCTATTTCATCGACGACAAGGCGGGCGACGACCACGAAGAAACGGTTTTCAGGCTGGTATCGTCCAAAGGCAAAGAACCGAAAATCCCGCTGGGCGCCAGCTTTTCCTACGTCATAGACGCGAATGCCGAACGGCTGAGCGTAACGGTCTCGTACAAAGGTGTTGATTACGTCGGCGTCGATCCCATCAGCAGCTTCTGGCCGGGCAAATCCCTCTATTTCAAGGCTGGCGCCTATCTTCAGGTCGGAAAACCGGGCAGCAAGGCCGGAACCGTCGGCCAAGGCCAGGGCAGCGTCACCTTCACGTCGATCGGCGCACCCACGCACGATATCTATCGTGAGCAATCGGAAGAAGACGGTGAGGATAAAACCGCCAGCTCCGAAGAGACCGGCCGCGAACGGAAAACCGGAAAATCCGTCAGCAGCGTCGAACTTTATGCGGGCTGCATCGCGGTCAAGACGACCAAGCTGCTTGAGGCCGTAAGCAGCCTGCCTGACGCCATGAAAAAGGCACGCCCCCTGTGCGAAAGTCTGGATCGCGAGTTCAGTGCGAAGGAAACGGCCGAAGTGGATGCCCTGTTACAGAGGATTTTTGCGCGCTGACGACCAGTAACGCGCATCGTTTTCCCAAAGCGTCAGACGCCAGATAAGCTGCGACGTCGCAGGTTACTCTACCTTTCACGGCAAGATAGAGCAGGGGCAGGTTACAGAGCACCTCGATTTCGATCTTTTATTGATGGTGTTGAGATCGATTTGAGGCCAGGGATTACTTTCGGGAGAGCTTCCAATGTCGCCAGACGAACGCCAAAAATTGGATTAAATATCGACTGTATGTCAATGTAATATATAACTATTATTTGATTTTATGTCAGCTGTCCGCTGATGAAGACGGATACTCACTCGGGCCGATCGCGATGATCGTGGGCGGCGTGTTGATCATGAACCTCATCGCCAAGTCGGCATCACACTGACGCGAGCGGTCCATCTGTCTGGACCGGCGAATGCGTTCAAAGCGATCCGTCTTGCGAGCCAACGGCGAAGCAATGCGCTTGAGAGCGCAATGACTTCGCCTGTTGGTCAGCCCTCAGCTTCGCGGTTGTTATCGGATTTGATCAGGGCGCGCAGCGCCGCACATTTGGGGTCGTTTGACTCAAAGAGGTTATCTGGAGACGTCCATCCCGTCGAAATGCCGACAGCCGTTGCGATTGCCCAACCCAACTCATTTCCGGCTCTGTCGATAAGACGGGGTACCTGGGTCGCCAAACACTGATGTGACTGTTGAACCGCCTCCATGGAGACATTGCCGCGATCAAGCTGCTGTTTCATTTCAGCCTGAAGCGGGTCGACAACAAATGTGGCGAACAACCATGCAGCAATATCTGCAATCATAATCCATCCTCGTGGTGCGGCGTCATTGTCGGTATAAGGTCCGACATCGTGAAAGCGCCGGGACTTTCACCAGAGGGGCCCGGACCAGCGGGTTGATCCTGTATTTGGGAAACAGCAGGCCGTCGTTCAAGGTCATGAATGACATGATGTGCAGGAGGACAAAGCCATACGGCGAGAGAATGCTGGATGCCATGCGGAATCCGCCTGCTCGACGCCCGGCCGATCGCCTTGTGCCGGATCGAGGCTGCACCGTCAGCCAGATGACTGCGACGCCACAGGTCACTAACCCGTCCATAGCAAGGGAAAGCAGGGGCAAGTGCAGGCGGTGACCTCCACGCTTTCGACCTTTTAATCATGGTGTTGCCAGGCAAAGTCCGGGAAGCACCTGACCATCTGGTTCTGGATCAAGCCACAACTCAAAAATAAGCTCGTCTTTCATGGCGTGCGCATACAAAACAATATCATTCTCTCCAGCATTTCCGGATCGCAATAATGGCTTGCATCAGTGATATATGCTACCTCGAGCTGAAGTTTGCGGGCAGAGACGCATGCAGAACGAGAAGAAAAGACATTTCCAGACACGTGATCTGGATGGCGATGCCAAGCGCGTAAAGGTGCGGCAAAGTTTATTTGGAGAATGCGTCAAATGAACAGTATCCAGTCTAAATTACTTTTTATAATGACTTGGATTGTTGTTATGGCTTTCCGAATTATCATTGGATTTTTTATCCGTATATTGTGTGTCTGGATTTTATTTTTTCTGTTGTCGAAAATAATTCAATAGCTGACCTAAACTACTTTTGTTTTACTTTTAGACCCTTCTTTGATTTCTCCCAACCGAAGGTTTTATCCATCCACCGCGGTCCCTGTCTCAAGAGGGAATGGCCCGGTAGTGGATTTCCAGCCTTGTAGTCGGACACGCCAGGCTCACCATTGCGATACGCGGAATACGGGATATCGATCCCAAATCTAAGAAGGCCCATAGCCGAGCCTCCAATAGGCGTTCTCTGTCGTATTTCCGTGAGGCGTCCATGGGTTTTCAAACCACCCATACTTTCCATCCGAAGTACGCATGCCGAGACTTGCCGCCGTATTGCGCATCGTCGCCAGACTCGCCGCTGCTGATCCGGATGTTGCCCGCTCTTTCTACGAGCAGCTTCTGGGCCTTGAGGTCGTCATGGATCATGGCTGGATACTGACATTCCCCGGCAAGGGAACCATGCCGCCGCAGCTCAGCATCGCCAGCGAAGGCGGCTCAGGAACCCCGGTTCCCGACCTGTCGATTGAGGTCGACAACGTCGACGAAATCCACCGACGCGCAGAATCCGCAGGCTTCAGGATCGTCTATCCTCTGTCTGACGAAACCTGGGGCGTGCGTCGTTGCTACGTGCTTGATCCTATGGGAAAGATCATAAACATCCTCTCGTACATACCTTGAGCTTCAAGCCTGGACCGTGCCGAACAGCAGCGCCCGGAACCATTGATGCCCGGGGTCGCGATGGGTGCGTTCGTGCCAGATGGCGATCTTCGAAAAGCCCGGAATGTCGACAGGCGGCGCTATTGTCGTCAGGGTTGGATCGTTGCTGACGAGCCGGCTCGGCACAACGGCAATCAAATCCGTCGTTTTCAATACCTCGGGCAAGGCGAGAAAGCTGGTGATCGACAGCACGACCCTGCGCTTTCGCCCGATGGCGGCCAACGCGTCGTCGGTGACGCCGCGAAAACGCTGACCGGAGAAGGAGACGAGCACGTGGTCGAGATCGCAAAAGCGATCAAGATCGATTGTGCCGTTTCGCGCGGCTGGATGATCGCGTCTCAGCGCACAGACATAGGTTTCATCGAAAAGCCGGCGGGCATGCAGGTCCTGCGGCGCTGTTTCCGGTGTCACCAAAGCGAGGTCGAGTTCTCCGCGCTCGAACTGTACCTGCGCATTGTCATTGTCGACGGGTCTGACAGAAACGCGGATGCCGGGTGAGGCGGCACGCAGCCTCGGCAGGAACGGCAAAACGACCGCCTGTAGCGCGTAATCCGTGGCCGCCAGAGACATGGTGAACTGCGCCGTCGCAGGGTCGAAAACCGGCGGCTGCAGCAATGTTTCGACGTCTGCAAGGATCTGGCGAACAGGGGCGGCAAGTTCGTTTGCCTTGGCTGTCGGGATGATGCCGCGCTGCGTGCGGATGAAAAGAGGATCATCAAAACTGTCGCGCAGGCGGCCCAGAACGCCGCTGACGGCGGGCTGCGTCAGGCCAAGCCGATCGGCTGCGCGTGTGACGCTTCGTTCGTCAAAAAGCGCGTCAAATGCCTTCAGAAGATTGATGTCGAGAGATTTGATATCGCGCATACTTATATCCGTAATCACAAATCACGATTATTCTTATTTCTGCACATCTGGCATCAGGAGGCAACCGAACCGCAACGGTTCTGCACGCACCTGAGACGAGGAGAGAGATTTGACCAGCATGAGCGCGATTGAATGGCCCGAAGACTACATTCCCGGCTTCACGGACAACTTTTGCTCGAACGAAGTCATTGTCGCCGGTTTGACTGCCGCGACCATATGGCCACTGCTGAGTGTCGCCACGGCATGGCCGACATATTACAGCAACTCGGCCAATGTGCGCTTCTACGACGAAATGGGGCCACAGCTTGAAACCGGTCGCCGTTTCTATTTCGAAACCTTCGGCTTTCCCGTCGAAGCAGAAGTCGTCGAATATGTCGCGCCGGTAAAAGGCAATCCGGGTCGCATTGCCTGGCATGGCTGGGCCGGTGAGGGCGACACACGCCTTGACGTCCATCACGCCTGGCTCGTCGAAGATCTCGATGGCGGCCGCGTGCGCATCCTCACCCAGGAAACCCAGAAGGGCAAGCCAGCGGAAGATCTCGCCAGAGCTAGACCAAACCCGATGATCAACGGTCATCAGGACTGGCTGGACGGCCTCATCGCCGCCGCCCGCAAGTCCTGATGGGTCCTGTGCGGCTCAAGACCCGTCGCAATTGCTGGACTAATGAGTGATATGTCAGATCGAATTAAGATGAAATATCGATCTTAGAACATTGAAATATATAGAGATAATTGATTTCTCATAAGAAGTTTTGATTAGGGCCGCCAGCGATCGCCGCTTGAGACTGCTGCTCATTCAGGCCGATCATTGGGGTCGATGCCTGCGGCTTTGGCTGTTCGCACGATGCCATTGTGCGGCATGCTCGGACAGCCATTGAACATCCATCAAGTTTCAGGGCAAGCCGACAGAGGGCAGACCTGCTTTACTTATCGGGGCGGTTCAGAGAATGACTCCTGAGTACCTGCGACGTCGATGGACACATAGAAAGGCGAGACTGTCGCACGTCATTCTTGAACCCACCCGCCCACACACAATGTCAAAGCTGGTTAGAGCTGCGACGCCGCTGGCCCGTTAGAAATGCGACACTGGCTCCGACAATCAGCCCCCGACCGGACCGGCTGGGCCGGGTTGCAAGGGTAGGGAGGGGGCGGGTGATGGAAC
>NZ_JACAWV010000023.1 GCF_013390595.1 Rhizobium sp. RM
AATCCGTCCAACGTAATGTCAAACATGTGCATGAGGATGTCTTCGCTTTGTCGGATTGGGGATCTTCGAACAAACCGAAGACGGAAAGGTTCACGGACCCTATGACGTGATCCGCGCAAATTTCGACCTCCGAGCCACAGCCTGATCCAAGCCGGGGCAGCCTATGCCCAGACGGCCATCGCACGTAGCCATCATTCGCCGACCCATGAGGCAAGAACCCAAACATTCGCGTGCCAACTCATCATCGATGGCTACAGTGGCCTCATCGGATCTCAATTGCGTCATCTGGAAATGGGGCAGTGTCGCTCCTTCCAGCCTGATAGGGATCGACGACGAACGTCGTTTGTCGGACTGACGGGCAAGGCGCGCGTTCAGATTCAACTAGTTCAGCCATTCGCAGCGGTAGGCTAGAACCGGCTCAGCAAAACCTTTCAGCCGGAAGTGACTGCCCTCCACAGCCACGTCAACGCTACCATATTCCTGTAGAATCCTGTCCGAGAAGAGTATCTGATCACCATCTGCCGCAGCGCAAAGCCGTGCCGCCAGTTGTACTGTCGTTCCGAAAAAATCATTGCTGTCTTCAACCGGCTCACCACAGTCCAGCCCGATGCGAACGTGGATTGGTTCTCCATTGTCCCGGTTATAGCGATGAAACGCGCGCTGGATATCAATGGCGCAATCAACCGCGAATGGCGTCGTCGAAAACACGGCCATGATGCCATCACCCGTGTGCTTCACCACCCGTCCTGATCGTCGCGCAACGCATCCTCTCACAAGCGCATCATGTGCCCTGATAAGTTCGGCTGCCATGAGATCACCTAGGCGGGACGTCATTTCCGTCGAGCCGACAATGTCCGTAAAGAGTACCGCCCGGTGACCCGCATCCATCTTTCTTGAACCGGTGCAGCTTCCGACAGGATCCTGTATTCGCCCCAGAAATGCTTCGACAGCCGAAAGTGCGACTTCCACGACTTCACTGGCGATGAACCCGTGCGCCTCCCGATGCACGCATTGAGCAGTTTCCGCATCCGGCGCATCCATCAGGCAAAACGCCGTACCACGATGATCATCGAACCAGTAGGTCAGAAACCTGACGCCGTACTGATCCTGAATATTGAGGTCCTTGAGATGAGCTGCAGCGATATCTGCAGCAGAAACTCCGGCAAGATCGTGCCGGTCCATAAAGATAGGCATACGCTTCCTCCCCGAGAATGAAGTGCCTCTCCTACATCAGTTTACGACCTCTGAAAACAGCCGTCCATCGCCCGTCCGGGTGACCCTCAGAGCCACTCCCTAACCGAAATGTACGCCCCCGTTTACGTGACAATTTTGGGATCTCCGGCTATACTGCGTTCTATACGAGCATTCACTGGCGCGGATTTCTGTCGCCAGCCTTTGCCCGCCAACAGATGATTTGGGGGGAATGCAATGACACAGCTCGACGAAGCAAAACTCAACTCTTTCATTGGAAAAATGCTGGGCGATCTCGGCGGCGCCTTTAGCGTGCCGACCGTCAGGATTGGCCTGCGATTGGGGCTCTTTGACGCGCTGCACCGCTCAGGTCCCGTGACCTCAACGGGCCTAGCAGTGGCAGCTGGCAACCTTTCCGAGCGATACGTGCGTGAATGGGCCTTAGCACAGGCTGCAAACGGATACATAGATTACGACAGCGCTTCTGAAACCTTCAGTCTTTCCCCTGAACAGACAATGGTATTCGTCAACAAGGATAGCCCGGTCTACCTGGAAGGCGCCTTCGATCTGGCAGCCGCCATGATCGAGGGAGAACCAAAGGTCGAGAAATCGTTTCGAACCGGCGGCGGCGTACGCTGGGGTGATACTGCCGGCTGCCTTTTCTGTGCGACCGGGGCATTTTTCCGCCCAGGCTATGTCAACAATATCGTTCCCTGCTGGATACCCTCACTACAAGGGGTCGAGGAAAAACTCAGCAAAGGTGCGAAGGTGGCTGACGTTGGATGCGGCGTCGGTTTCTCCACCATCCTCATGGCCGAGGCCTACCCGAATGCAAGTTTCATCGGTTACGATTTCCATCAACCATCGATCGACGAAGCCAACAAGCATGCCAAAAACCACGGCGTTGGCGATCGCGTCAAATTCGTCGCAGCAACCGCCAAAGACATCATGGACACCAATTTCGATCTCGTCACCAGCTATGACTGCCTACACGACATGGGAGATCCGCGTGGATGCGCCGCGCACATGTCGCGGATCCTCAAAAACGATGGTACATGGATGATTGTTGAGCCGATCGCAGGCGATCGCCCGGCAGACAACATGAACCCGGTCGGCAGGCTCTACTACAACGCGTCGACCATGATCTGCGTACCGACATCACTCGATCAGGAAGTCGGTGAAGGACTGGGGGCCCAGGCTGGGGAAGCTAGGCTCTCCCACGTCATTCGTTCAGGAGGGTTCAAAAACGTCAGGCGCGCATTTACAGGACCGTTCAATATGGTCCTTGAGGCCCGACCGTGAGAGCACACTCAAAAGGCAACTGATCCATGCCAATGAAATGGATCGCTCGGACACGCTCACGCCGAAAACAACCGATCTCAAGAGGGATATCAACTTACAGACGAAAGTTTCGGACAATAAACGTGTGATTAAAACACTCCCACGAGGAGTACGCATGCCCGATAAACAAGACGATATTACCGAGGAAATCTTGATGCTGGCTTGGGCGATCACCGCCAAGCATCTGACACGCGGAGAAAAAGACGTCACCAGAATAGTTGCGGACGCTATCCTACAGGAACGATTGCGTTGGGAAAACCGTCTTCACCAACCTCAACAGGGATGAGACATCCACCGCACAACGAATGCATCGCACCTATGCTCAGTCATTTGCTTTAGCCGTTTCAAGCAGCGTGGCGATTGCCGACAGCCCACGCGCCCGGGCGTGGGCCAACGCATTCTTTCCGTCAGTGTCCTTGATGTCGACGTCAGCTCCGGCCTGCAGCAATGAGCGAACGATGCGCTGGAAGGTCGGACTACCATCCGTCAAGATCGCAACTTCGAGCAAGGCTGTCCATCCAAGCCTGTTGACATGATCGACATTAACCCCAGCCGCAATCAGCAAGTCGACTCCATCAGGGTGGCCCTTCTCCGCAGCAGGGATTAGAGCGGTGCCGCCAAATCGGTTTGTGCTCGTCAGATCGGCCTCGTGCGCGAGGATCATACGCAGAATGTCCACAAGGCCTTGAGCTCCGGCCACAAGAAATGGGCTATCTTGAATGCTGTCCTTGGCATTTACATCAGCTCCGGCGGCAAGGAGCAGACGCGCGGCATCGATATCGTTTTTCCAGACCGCCACCAGAAGTGCTGTTTGGCCCCGTGCGTTTTTCTCCTCGACAGAGCTGCCCATAGCCAACGCCTGCTCCAGTCCAAGACCGTCGCCACGTTCCACAGCACCCAACACCGTGGCTGACGCGTTACCGCCCAGTGCCATCATCAAAACTCCCACTATCAGAAATCGTCGCATTCTGTGCTCGACACGTCAGGCTGCGTTTTCGAGCTTTTCAAGATGCTCCTCGCAAACGATCTTCACCAGATCGAGCAGATGTCCAGTTCGCTCCACGAGTCACACGAGCGCGTCCTCGCTGATCTCGAAATGTTTTGAGTAGCAGGCTTTGACGTAGGCTTCGTTGAGGGTGTTGAACCAGGCCCGTTTCCGGTGCTGATCTCCTGGAAAAGCATCGGCCAGCCGGCGATCCTGCTCCTCTGCAAGCGACCGCAAAAACTTGATGTTGTGCGACGCGGGACCGTAGTTTGTCAGCGTCAGTAGAACACAGGAGTACGCCTGCTCCAACGATTGATGAAGTAGAAAGGAAGCTCTTTTTGCAAAGCCCTGTTCTCGCGCATGGATCGCGAGAGAGAAAAACTCATTGAGTGCCTCAAAGCGATCATCAAAATGTTCTCGTGCTACCCGCAAACGTTCTTCCGGCGTCAGCGGCTTCGGCTCGACCAGCGGCTGCTCATCCAGTTCATAGAGAGCAATGCCTTCCTTGCTAGAAGTACTGGCCTTCCCTGAGGTTGGTATTCACCTCGCGCAGCGAATGCACGATGAAGCTGACAGGCGTCTCGATAAAGCTGTCGCGGATCAGGCGGTCGGCTGCCTTGTACCAGTATTCGGCAAAGTCCGTGAGCTTGCGGTTGTTGACGATCACCAGCAGATCGAAGTCGGAGCGATAGCCTTTCATCGTATGCGGCTCGTCGACAAAACTGCCGCGCGCATAAGAACCGAACAGGATGATTTTCAAAATGCGTCCGCACTTCTTGACGCGTCAGATGTTCCTTTCTTCAGCGCGTCCTCAAACTCTTCGTGCAGGATCTCCAGCGCGCGCGTCAGTTCTCGCTGCTTTCGAGGCGGAATATGATCGAGGGAGGAATTCATCATGGGCAGAATATCTGATCAACTCTGGTGGAAATCATTGACGCAAATTGCTTGGTGCCCCGGACCTTACATGCTTCGTCCAAAAGCACAAATGACAGAAGTGCCAGCGAGATCTTCCACTGAGACAACGATAATTGACGATCGGATCGACGCGAACGGATCAACGCGAACGGACCGGTGCCGACCCTTTGCTTCTGGCAATCTCGGGTTTACAGCGTACTGCAGATAGCAGTGATCCCGCCATGCGCGCAAGCGTGCCATCCTTCAGGGCCAGTTGATGGAACAGCGCCATGACGATGTGCCCGGCAATCAAGGCTGACAGGCACCACGACAAAACCCCATGCAACAGGTTGGCAGGCGCCACCATCCAGTCGATCCTGACACCGGTTGCCGGTATCCACGGCATAAAGCCACGACCGTTGCCGTAGGCCCTTAGAAGCGCCAGCGCAGGAATGACAAATCAGCCCATAGAAACTGAAATGGACAACAGCGGCAGCCCGGCCCGACCAGCCTGAAGCGCGTTCCGGCCGTCTCCCGCGATTGATCCGCGTCCAGATGACACGAATGACGACAAGGATAATCGTCAGCAGGCCCACTGCTCCATGGCCCGGTCCGAACGATGTCACGCTCTTTACCCAGTCAGCCGGACCGAAGACACGCCACATGACGATAACGGCAAACTGCCAGATCAGCAAGTAGGCCATGCCCCAATGCAAGAGACGGCTGATCAGTCCGTAACGACCCGGCGAATCCAGCCACATGTTCATTGCTCTATCCTTCATGCGCTGCATCTACCCGCGAAGGCAGACAGAGACAATGCTGCCGACACCAACCCATGCCTGCGTCCCAATAAACATTGCTCATGGAGGTGCATTGAACGTCGCAGCGGTCTGGCGCTACTCGCACTTCTGTCAGTCGTCAGCCCCTCGACCCGGTGCTAGCCATGTCTGCGGATATCAAAAAGGGCGCACTTACGAGTTGGACCGGTCTTGCTCCTCACATGTGCGCCTTCCCCGGCAGTGGAGGCAGGCATGGCGATCTACCACTGCAGCATCAAGCTGATCTCTCGCGGTGCCGGCAGAAGTGCGGTTGCGGCCATCGCCTATCGCACCGCAAGTCGCATCAAAAACGAGCGCGAGAATGTGCTCTATGACTTCACCGCAAAGCGCGGCGTTGGCCACTGCGAAATTGTCCTTCCCGACGGTATGGAGGCACGTTGGGCACTTGACCGATCGCCCCTGTTGAGTGCGGCTGAGAACACTGAGCGCCGCCTTGATGCCCGCGTTGCCCGCGAGTTTGAGACCCCCTTCCGCATGAGCTTGAGACTGCCGCTAACACGCGCCTTTACCCGCTATCTCGCCAACAAATTTGGCACCGCCGTCGACTTCGCAATCCACGAGCCTGTCGAGACCTGCCAGGGTCAAAACGACGGAACATCAAAGCTCACGCGATGATGACCACGCTGACGCCTTCCACACCGCCATTGCAGACGTCATGGGCATCATAGCAACTGGTCAAACTCCAGGCAGAACAGCATAGCGAGCCAGCGCGCTTTCCACCATTGCCACGGTGGTCGGCTTTGCCGGTGCTGGCAAATCAATCGTGCGGGCCGCCACAAGGCACCTAGGCGGGCAAAGGGCAGATGGCACCTGCCACAGGCGGTGGGTGATCACGTTCTCCAAAAGAAGCGAGCCGGCGGTCTGAAACGAAGGACGGGACGATCATCAAATCAAAGTGCGTTGTCGCCCGGCAACTTCGACTTCAATGAAGCGTATGCGATTGCGGTTACTGAGTATATTGCCTGCCGGAAGCTCGCTCCACAGCAGCGCAAGGCTCATCATCAGGTTACCACAAGCCGTGGGGTTTCTCTTTCACGAGGTCCTCTTCAAAACGTCTAACTCGTAACCGCCTTGTTCTCGAAGCGCACCCGGAAATTTCGCCTCTGGAAATCTTCCTTGAAACAGACGAAAACCAGTTCTAGGTCCCTGGAAGCGTCGCGCTTGCCAAGAAGACTGAGCGACGCAACGATCACTTCATTGTAACCACGAGTCAGGCGAAAGGCAGCATTGCGTATCTCGGTCGCGTCGGGATCCCGGCGCTCTTCACGGCGTTCATAGACGATCCAGAACCTGGCATTGTCCCAGGCAAGCTGCAGCATCTCTCTGACCAGCGCATGAAATTCTTCGGCACTCATCGAAGGGGCCCATGACAATGGCGTCTCGCCCAAATCGCTCGCAGCATTGAAATAACCATCGTATTCATGATCGGCAGTGAGTGCCTGCTCGATCATTTCGAATGCCGCGCCTTCGGAGATTGGCGTCTTGAAGAATATTGCCATGCAACTGAACCGGCCTGCGATACGACTATTGAATCGAGACTACAGACAGCGGTGAAAAAGGGCAATATTTATGCCGAAAAGGTTGTCGCGTTTGAAGCAGTCGCTCACCGCCGAGATGCTTAAACTGAACGTCGCTCTCAACGGAGGAAGACCATTCAGAAGGCAAAACCACGCATGTTCATCGAGGTCGATAACGTCAATGCAGCGGCTTTCGACCAATGGGTCGTTGAGAACGACTACGAGAAAATAGCCCGCTTCAAGCGCTATCCCTCAAACGAGAACTTCATGATTGCCCATCGCAGCAGTCCGCATCTGGTTTAGCGACGTGATTGGCGGCGCGCGAACACCTTTCGAATGAAAGAGAGGCTAGACCTTACCGTCTAGCCTTTCCGTAACAAAATCGTGCCAGATCAATCCATCTGGACGTTGGCGTCTTTCACGACGGGCCCCCATTTGGCGATTTCCGCCGAAACATGGGTCTTCAATTCTTCAGGTGACGAGCCAACGATTTTCGCGCTGAAATCGGCCATACGGGCAGCGACGGCAGGGTCAGCCAGGGCCTTCTTTGCGGCTGCATTGAGCTTGTCGATCACATCGGCTGGCGTGTTGGCCGGCGCAAAAAGCGCATTCCAGGTATAGGTCTCATAGCCCGGCACCGTCTCGGCAATCGTTGGCACGTCCGGGAAGGACGATGCACGTTCGGCAGTCGTCACGCCAAGCGCCCGAAGTGTCCCCGATTTGATATGGCTGGAGGACGAAGGCAGATTGTCGAACATGATCGAGATCTGGTTGCCGAGAAGATCGTTCAGTGCTGGCCCGGCGCCCTTATAGGGAACATGCTGCATGCTGACGCCGGTCATGCTTTTGAAAAGCTCGCCTGAAAGATGAAGGGGTGTGCCGTTACCGGATGAGGCGTAGGCATATTTGTCGGGCTCCGCTTTGAGCAGCGCGATCAGTTCCGCGACATTGTTGACCTTGAGTTCCGGGTTGACGACCAGCACGTTCGGAACGACGACGAGCAGCGATACGGGGGCGAAATCCTTTTCAGGGTCATAGGGCTTCGTCTTGAGAATGAGCGGGTTCAATGCGTGGGTCGCGACGGTCCCCATCAAGATCGTGTACCCATCCGGGTCCGCTCGTGCCACACGATCGGCGCCGAGATTTCCACCTGCGCCAGCGACGTTTTCAACGACAATTTGCTGGCCAAGCTCATCCCCCATTTTCTGGGCGATGACGCGCGCCACAACATCCGTCGATCCGCCCGCTGCAAAAGGCACGACCAGCGTGATCGTTCGTTCTGGAAAACTTTGGGCGCTCGCTGGCATTCCTAGGAAAGATAACGATGCTGCTCCGGCGGCAAGTTTCAGCAACATCCGCCGTTTCGAAAACCGGTTATTCATGAACCCTCCTCGTGTGTGGCCTCCTCGCCACGCCGGTATAGTAGCCCAACTTGCCTCAAGGGCAACCCGCAGGAAGTCTTATGCTTCCCACGGGTCCGAGAGATGCCCGCTGAGGAAAGTGTGTGCTTAAGCCGCTATACGTTCTTCAATGACCCGCCAGTTGATCAGCTTGTCGAGAACCGCTGCAATGTGATCGGCCTTCCGGTTTTCATAGTCCACGTAATAGGCATGCTCCCAGATATCGATGCCGAGATAGGCCGGACGGCCAACGGCGACGGGATTGTTCCCGTCTTCGTATCCGATAAGCGCGAGCCGATCGTCGTCACCGCGCGTAAACCAGACCCAACCGGTTCCAAATACAGTGTCTGAAACGTCGACTGCGCGCTTGATAAAGCCGTCATATCCCCCGAATGCGGTTTCTATTGAAGTTGCAAGATCGCCTTGTGGTCTGTTCGGTCCACCTGGAACAAACTGGTCCCAATAGGCGACGTGGTTCCAGGCCTGGGCAGCGTTGTTGAAAATCTTGACATCGCCCTCGGCTTTGGACGTCGCAGACTGCCGAACAGTTTCGTCCAATTCCATATCAGCATAGCGGGTGCCTTGTGCGAGCGCATTGAGCTTATCGAAATAGGCCTTGTGATGTTTGCCGTAATGCAAACCCACGGTTTTGGCAGAAATAACCGGCGCCAAATCCCCTTCCCCAAACGGAAGCGGTGGCTGTTTCAGGGGCAAGGCCGCACGCGCGACATGGGGTTGGGAAAACATCGTGGAAGCTGCCGCTGCCACACCGGCTGCAAGAACTGTTCGTCTTGTGATCGTCATGGGGTCCTCCTGAGGAAACTAAGCCAAGGAGAACCAACAAAGTCAGCACAGGTTGCCTTCACGATCCCGTGCTGGTGTTATTCTGGACATTAAACGGCTATCGGGCACCGCCCTGGCTTCTCATCCAAGGGAGTGCCCGAAGCATGTTCGCCGAACTTACCAGCGATAATGATCGCGGCCGTCTCTCCAGTCCCTGCGGTCGCGCCATTCGCGCCACTCGCGTCGGGCCTGGCGTTCGCGCCACTCGCGACGGGCTTCCCAACGGTCTCGGCGATCCCAACCACGCTCATAGCGAGGAGGACCGTTCGGACGGCAGTAGCCCCGTGGCGACAGGTGAAACCCACGGCCGCATGCATAGTCCACCTTCTGGACGTGGGATACCGAAGGGGCAGAAGGTTGACCGACGAGCATCGCGTTTGCGGCCGTGCCAAACAGGGTGCCGAACAGCAATCCGGCGGTGATAAACATCTTATGCATCTCATCTCCCTCCTTGTGGGATGAGTGCGATTTAGCGCTACGGCCAGTGAACTGCAGGTGAATGAAAAGTGATCTTTTCGTGGCACAGCCACCGGACCGCCTCAGTTGCATCCGCGGCATTTTTCTGGTGGTGATCTTTGCCAGATTACCTGCGAATACTCCCTAGCGATTGCGAAACACGGTGCAGGATCCACCGCCGCTTTTGATCCGTCCGCACAGCTCGTTGGCCTCTGCTCGCGTCTCCCGACCAATGCGTGCGGCGTAACGCGGACGCGAACCGAAGTTCCCGCCGCGCTGGCGAACGAGGAGCGCACGTTCCGCATTCAACGGTTCGGGCAGCCTGACGATTGCTCGTGTAAAGAGACGGCTTGCGACAGACGGATTATAATGCGCCGAAAGTTGCACACCCCAAGGTGCCCAGTCTGCTGACGCCAACAGAACGGGGTCCCGCATGGTTCGGGTGACTGAGAGCCGGACACAGGCTTCAAGGAAAGGCCTGTTATCATCGAGGGCGGGAGCAACGCGCTCAGGCGGCGTATCTTTCCAGGTTTCGACGGGATAGCCGGTGATTGCGAAGACATAGTCGCGTGTCTCTGTGGGAAGCCGCCCCTTATCGATGAAGGTCCGTAGTCCCGCCTCGCCGGCGTTATACGCTGCGGCAGCCAGGCCGTAATTTCCGAACCTTGCGTTCAGTTCGGCAAGGTAGGCTGCTGATTTTTCCAACGCCTCGACAACGTTGAAGCTATTTTCAAGTCCGCGCAATTTCGCAGTCCCGGGCATAAACTGTGCGATACCTTCTGCCCCTTTCGGGCTGACCGCGTCGGCGCGAAACAGGCTTTCCCGCCATATCAGCCTCGCGAAATAATCCGGGGGCACAGCGTGGCGCAACGCCAGGACCTCGATTGCGTGACAAAGATCATTGTCATAGCTCTCTGCCCGGATGCAGAGCTCGGGAGCGACCTCATGTGTCGAAAGACAGGAACCTTCGTTCTCATTTTTTGGCCCCGAGGCCGCAGCATCTGTAACGATGACCAGCGCGCAGACGCTCAGAACCAGTAGGCTGCCTAGAACGCGATTGACCACGCCATCTCCCCTATCATTCAAGGCGCAACACGCTCACTATCCAACAATCTTCGGTGTCTGCCTAGTCTTTGCCAGCAACAGGGGCCCGGCATCCCATCTCAGAAACCCGCCCTTCCAGAACAAAAAACCGGACACGTTTCTTAATCCTCCCGAAACCGGCGTTTTCTATTATGAGCATATGCGAATAAGTACGATCACCAATTGGGCCTATGGCATAACCGTTGTCCTGACTGCCCTGTCGGCAGGGGCATTCATCATGGCGTCTCGAAGCGCCAACGATGAGCGGCTTGCTGTTGAGGAGCGACTGCGGCTCGACGAACTGGTCGAGGATCTGGAAATCGGCGCTGAAGTTCGCAGCGACGAAGCGCGTCTTTATGTAATGCGCGGCGAAAAGCGCCATCTGCAAGCCTTCGAGAGTGGCGAGAATAACGTGAAACGTCTTGAGGAAGCGGCCGCGCGGCTTGAGGAGCATGGCCTCAATCAGACCGAATCCAACGCCTTGAAGCAACTGACGGTCGATGCAGACGCTCTTGATGCCCTCGAGCGGTCTGCAATTGGAGCCTACGGGAACGGCGACACAACCGGCGCCCAGCAGACGCTTTTCGGTCCGGAGCATGAGAGGCTACAGTCCGATCTTCTCGGTCAGGTCAACACATTCCGGGCTCTTGTCGATGCGCGCACGGGTGCCGCCTTTAACACTGCACGCGAATTTGCAGATTGGTGGAGCCTGGCCGCTCGCGCGATCCTCGGCCTGACTGGCGCCCTCTTCCTGGCGGTGCTTTATTTCATCCTGAGGCGGCGCATCACCATGCCGCTCGCGCGCATGACCGGGATTGTAAGCCGTCTGGCAAAAGAGGATTACGCAGTCGAAGTACCACAGGACCGGCGGCTCGATGAGATCGGCGAGATGAACAAGGCGATCCTCGTTTTCCGGGAAAACGGACTGGAGCGGGAACGTCTGGACGCGGAGCGGCGTGCGGATCAGCAAACGAAAGACCTGCTGCTGCAAATGATGCACAGGCTTCAGGCCTGCCAGACGGAAGCCGAACTCGCAGATATTGTCGCCCGTTTTGCGCCGCAGATCTTTCCCGACCATGCCGGCGGCCTCTATATTTTGAGCAACGACAAATCGATGCTGAATAGGACTGGAAGCTGGCTAGACCCGCAACATTCAGATCCCGCCTTTACCACGGATGCCTGCTGGGCCCTGCGTCGCGGCCGCCCACATGTGAGCGGTGTCGCCGCCACAGATGTTCCCTGCCTGCACCTCCACGGCGAAGAGGCGGAAACCTTGTGCATCCCATTGACGGCAATGGGCGACATGATCGGGCTTCTCTATCTGGAGAGGCCAGAAAACAGGCCAACTGCCAATGCCGGTGCACAGCTTTATCTCGAATTGATTGCCGAGAATGTCGGGCTTGCCATCGCCAACCTGCAACTGCGCAACACGCTGACAGACCTCGCTGAAAGGGATGCGCTGAGCGGGCTCTATAACCGTCGATTCCTCAATGAGAGGCTCGAGCATTATAGAAAATCCACATCGGAAAACAGCCTCGCCTGCCTGATGATCGATATCGACCACTTCAAGCGTTTCAACGACATGTTCGGTCATGATGCGGGGGACATGGTGATCCAGCATGTCGCTCAGATCATCCTCAATACGCTCCGTGATCGGGGCACCGCCTTCCGGTTCGGGGGCGAGGAATTCACCGTCCTCATTCCTGATCGTGGAGAAGATGACTGTTACGCATTGGCCGAAGAACTGCGTGAGAACGCCGGCCGCGCACATCTTTCGCACGACGGACGCCCGCTCGGCCGGATTTCCATTTCGATTGGCCTAGCCATTTCACCCGAAGATGGACCTGCACAAACGCTTGTAAGCCGCGCCGATGCAGCGCTTCTGATGGCGAAGGCGAAGGGCCGCAATCAGACTGTCCGAGCGGCCGAAACTGGTGAGCTATAAAGCGAGGGCCATCTTTAAGGGTGATGCATTCTTGCAACTATATGTGCGAATTTCGTGGAAAACTAATATTTATAGCAGAATTCCTGCTTGGCAGGTCCTCTTCGCCACGCAAGTATGAGTCGACCGCGGACGTCTGTATGGAGGTTTTTATGACGTACGATTGGGACGGACGAAAGACACGCAGCCTGAGGGCCGTGAAACTGACGATCATCAGCCTGACAGCACTTTTCGTGCTGACGGCACCGATACTCGCCTACCATTGAGGCGAACCAATTCCGATTAAAAAATTCAGGCAGTCTGACGGCTCGTGGCTCTCGCCCTGAGCCGTTTTTTCAACCATGCCTGCACAGGTTGGTCGTACCAGACCGTAAGAGCCCATGAGAAAACCACAACAGCAGCAATAAAGGCGTAGCCGTAGAGGCTCGCGGCGTTGCCCTGGGTAAGGCTGGGCAGAAGGAACACGGTCCAGGCAAGGAGCGGGATATGCAAGACGTAAACCGCGTATGATGCCGTACCGAGAAACGATGAGAGGGCGCCGACAATCTTGTCCGGCACCGTTCTGCTCGCCAGATAAAGCAGGACCGGCCACCCAGCCACGACCATAGCCAGATCGTAGAACGGCCGCACGGCGCGCGATATCGGCAAAGCAAGCACGAGACACACAAAGGCCAGGTAGAGCAACGCGCTCACTGGCGCAAATTTGGGGACGTGGTCGCGAAAACGATAGATCAACACGCCAACCAGGAAGGAAAAGAACACCCGTCCCATGCCGGCGTACATTTCATGCCAACGGAAACCGGCGTGAAGCTTGCCGAATTCAATGGCGGCAACGACCAGCAGGCAAAGGCTAAAAAACACAATGCACAGAATGAAGCGCAAACTCGCACGCACACCCCAGCGCGCGTAGAAGGTGTTTACCACCAGTTCGTTGAATAGCGACCAGGCCGGGCTTACAAGAAAAAGCGCACCGTTGAGAGTAATCGTGAAGGGTGCCGGGAGGAAAAGCAGACCTGTCAGGAGCACGACCCCAAGCTCGGAAAGATTTATTGGCCTGTGGAGGTCATCAATCGGGGTCGGCAGTCCGAGCACATAGAGGCAGATGAAAAACGCTGCCATCAAAAGAAGTGAAAGAACATATAGCGGATAGAGACGGAAGAAACGCGCTGTCATGAATGTAGCGGGCGACGTCGTTCCGTCGGCAAGCTTCTTTCCGTAGGCATGTGCGAGGACGAAACCGCTCAAGGCGAAAAACAGGTCGACAGCAAGGTAGCTGGATTCCTCAGGCCTTCCGAAAAATAGCTCTGCATGCCGGTGTACGATAAAAAGGGCGGCCACGCCCCTAATCCCATCCAGCAGAACGAACCGTTCCGGCACCGATATGGCCATCTTCAAAAACCCGAAGCAGAAAGACTGTTGAACAAACGGCGAATGCCTACTTTCGGTTCATTGCACCGTCTCGACGGACGTTCAAGACACGATCCGTTGTAAATAAAAAAGACGCCGGAAACCGGCGTCTCATGATCTCAAGGGGCCTGTTGGCCGCCATGTCGCATCAGGGACAGTTTATCCCCGTTTGCGGAGTGTTCTGGTGCCGGTATCAACGAGGTTCTGAGCAGCCTCATCGACGCTTGCGCGCCCGAATGCGAGTGAATCGGCGATCGGCCGCATAACACCGCGATCAAATTCGTTTGCGCCGATCGGTGCGGGTTCCGGGTATGGATCAAGCTTTCCGGAGAGACCTTCAATATAGTCTACCGTCTTGCGCTCAGTCTCGTTGAGGCTCGGCAGTACGGCCTCGCGCACCATCTTGGAAGGTGGCACGCCACGCTCGACACCGAGGACCTTGCCCGCAGCAACGTCATTGACAAAGAAGCTGATGAACTTCGCCGCCTCTTCCGGTTTGGTTGAAGTGGATGAAATAGACCAGATCAGCCCGGGACGGTAATAGTGACCGGTGGGCTTGCCTTCACCTTCGCCTGGCAACATGCCCACCGAAAGCGTCTTCTTGTTCAACTGCTGATAACCGACCAGCTGATTGGAGTAGGCAAATCCGATTGCCGAATTGCCAAGTGTCAGGGAATTGGATTCGATCGTATTGTCATCGCGGGTCTGAATGTCGGCCGAAACGGCGAGACCGGCCTGCCTCAGATCTTCCCAATAGGCGAACCACTCTTTTGCGTCTTCCTTGTTGAACCCGATGGTTCCGTCCTGGAAGAGCAGCTTGCCGCGCTGGCGCAGCCAAACGTCGAAGACGTAGTGGTAGCGTCCACCATAGGGGACGGCCCAGTAATTGCGCCGTGCAGGCGCATTTTTCTTGTAGTCCTTTGCCAGTTCGGCAAGCGCCTTCCAGGTGATTTGTTCCTTTGGAATGGAAACGCCGCCCTCTTTCAGCGTCTCAGCGTCATACATCATGCAAAACGAGTTCAAGCCGAGACCGACGCCATAGAGCTTTCCGTCAATGCGGCAAAGGTCGACTTCTGTCTTGCCGAAACCTGACAGATCAAGCGAGGAACCGACGAACTTGTCGAGCTCCATGCAGGCTCCACGGCCGGAGTAGTCAGCGATCGTCGAGGGCTCGAGCTGGAAAATATCCGCCACATTGCGACCGGCCATAGAGGTTGCAAGTTTAGTCCAGTAGTCGGAGCCGGCGATCATTTCGCCGCTGATCGCCGTCTTAGGATCTGCTTTCTGATAAAGCGAGATCACCTCATTGGTGCGCCGGCTTCGATCGGCCGATCCCCACCAGACACACCGCAACCGGTTTTCCTGGGCCTGCGCATTGAAGGCGCCGACCGTTGCACCAAGCCCCAGGGCCCCTACCCCCATTGCTGCTGTCATCAAAAACTTACGTCTGTCGATAGTTTGCATCTGCTCCTCCCGCGTTTTGCAAAATTTGCATAAATAAGTTATTTCTTGCAAATTTTCTATCATTGCAATATTTGCATCATTATTGCTTCGTTTGCAAGCACAGGAGTCACAATGCCAGACGCCACCGATATCAACCGTCCCCGCCAGGCTGACATTGCCCAGCGCGCGGGTGTTTCGATCAGCACAGTTTCTCGCGTGCTTGCGGGAGAAAAGGGCATAAGCGCCTCTATCCAGACGAAGGTTCTCGGCGTTGCTGCCGAACTCGGATACCCGTTAAGACCGGCAAATTCTGGCGTGGCCATGCCTCTGGATGGCAAACGCATTATCGCCTTCATGTCTGCAGAACGGGCAACGGGCGATATCGGGGCGTTTTACCATGACATCCTCGACACGTTGCGCGGCCTTTCTCAAAGCGAAGGGTTCGAACTCGACATCAAACTGCTGCATCAGGCGCAGATCGACGAAACAATGATGCAGCGCGCCTGTGAGGCCGATGGTCTTCTCGCAATCGGCCTAGATCCCGAAGACGACAAGATCAGCCGTATGGCGCAGGGCGTGTTGCCGACGGTCCTTGTCAATGGTGCGGACCCAGCCATGGCGTTCGACTGCGTCTCTCCCTCCAACTTCTACGGTGGACGACTGGCTGGAACCCACCTGACGGAACTCGGCCATCGCAAGGTCGCCTATATCGGTCCCGACCATCGTCACACGGTGCGGGAGCGAATTCGAGGCTTCCGTCACGCCATCCGCACGACAGAAGGTACGGATTATAACGAAGTACTCCTTTCGACGACTGAGAGCGGCTTTGCGCAGGCTGGCGAAGCCGTCCGCCGGTTACTTGCCGAAAAGCCGGAAATCACCGGCCTTTTCTGCATGAACGATGCGATTGCTCTCGGTGCGCTCGGTGCAGTCCAGGAACTTGGACTGAGCGTTCCCCAGGATATTTCGGTGATCGGTTTCGACGACCTGCCATTTGCGGAGCTCTCTACGCCAAGGCTGACAACCATTCGCGTCGACCGTCGCGAAATTGCCCGTGAAGCAATCGACCTCATGCGACGCCGGCTGCTCGAGCCGTCCGCCAATTCCCGGCAGGTACAGCTCGCTGTGCATCTCGTCGAAGGTCAGACCGCAGATGTTGCGGGAAAGGCAAAAACCGATGACTGATCCCAACATCCGCTTCAACCCACTCCACGGAAATGCCTTGCAAAGCAGAGCCGACGTGAGGAAGGCGCTCGACGATTGCTTTGCACCGCTCCTTCCCTATTTTTCGGACGGAGCCGGGCGCGTGACGCTCAGCGGAACGGCTGCCCATTTCGATCGGGCGGCAGCGGATCTGGAGGGATTTGCACGTCCGTTATGGGGCATTGCGCCACTTGCCATCAGTGGCGACCATTTCGAACATTGGCCGCTTCTTGCCAAGGGCATAGCAAACGGCACCGATCCGAAACACCCGGACTATTGGGGCGATGTCCGCCAAAAGGACCAGCGGCTCGTAGAGCTTGCCGCAATCGGATTTGCGCTTCGACTTGCACCACAACACCTCTGGGAACCGTTATCCGATGCGCAAAAAGCAAATGTCAGCCATTATTTGCTGACGGCGCGCGAGCGGACCTATGCCGACAACAATTGGAAGTTTTTCCGGATCATGGTCGATATGGCGCTCGACCACCTCGGCATTGCGTTCAATCGCGACCTCACGGAGACGTTCCAGGCTGAGCTCGACGGCTTCTATATTGACGATGGCTGGTACCGGGACGGAAACTACCGCAGGATCGATCACTACATTGCATTCGCCATGCATTTCTACGGTCTGATTTATGCAAAGCTCTGCAAACCGGATGATGTCTACGGACAACGGTACAGGGAGCGGGCACGCCTTTTTGCCGGTGACTTTGCGCAATGGTTCGATGAAGACGGCGGTACGCTCGCCTTCGGTCGCTCGATGACCTATCGTTTCGCCTGCGGCGGTTTCTGGGCAGGTCTGGCCTTTGCCGATGAGGAGGCGCTCCCCTGGGGCAAGATAAAAGGTCAATATCTGCGACACTTGCGCTGGTGGGCGCAAAAACCGGTCGCCGATCGCGATGGCGTGCTTTCGATAGGATACGGCTATCCGCAACTTACCATGTCAGAAAGCTATAATTCTGCCGGCTCACCCTACTGGGCCTTCAAGGCGTTCCTGCCGCTTGCGTTGCCCGAGCATCACCCATTCTGGCAGGCGAAGGAGGAACCTATCGAGCGATCGCAAAAAGTGACGCCGCTTCTCCACCCCGGCATGGTGACGATGCGCTCGAACGGTACTGTCACGGCATTGAGCTGCGGCCAGGAAAACCTGATGATGCGTGGCGGGCCGGAGAAATATGCCAAATTTGCATACTCCTCCCGATATGGCTTCGGCGTGGAAGTTGACGAGCGGGGGTTCAAGACCAACGGCTTCGACAACATGCTCGCCTTTTCGGACGACGGTTTGCACTACAGGGTCAGAGAAACCAATGAAACTGCGGTCCTTGCGCAGACAAACTTGCGCGCGACATGGCGGCCCTATCCCGACGTTTCTGTTGAGACGACGCTTGTTCCAGCAGGCGATTGGCACATCCGGCTGCACAGGATCGTTTCCGAGCGACCTCTCTGGGTGACGGAAGGCGGATTTGCGATCGAACGCAACGATGGCGACCGCGATCCTTCGGTTGAGGCGACAGGGCGGGCAACAGCAGATTGCGGTTCGGACCTCTCGGCAATTGTCGATCTCGGCTCGACGATCGAAAGACAAGGCGTTGCCTTGAAAGCGCTGCCGAACACCAACCTCATTCACGCAAAAACCACGGTCCCGCAGTTGCGGGGAAAAATCCCGGCCGGGGAAAGTTTCCTAGCCTGCGCAGTCTTTGCCGCGAAAAAGGACACACAGAACGGTGACGCTTTGCCAGACGCCCCTGATCTTCCGGATTTGGAAGCGTTGGACAGGGTGTTTTCGCAAGACGGCAGAACCGTGAGCGCGATCGCCGTCATCGGGGATGGCACATGACGAAGAGGCTTGCCCGCCTGAGCTTTGCGATGGCTCCAGAAAGAACCAGACACGTCCTGGCGCCGGCGACTGTCGAGCGGCTTGCCCGGTCGGTGGATATTCTTGGGCACGCCGCCGTTACCGATTTCCACGATCCGAGATACCGGGCACAGCTTGAACAAACCGAAATCCTGCTGACCGGGTGGGGATGTCCGCAAATCGGTGAGCATGAATTGTCACTGATGCCCAACCTCAAGATGATTTCGCACGCAGCCGGGACAGTCAAATATTTCCTGTCACCGGTCGTATTCAGACACGGCATTATCGTCTCGAGTGCCGCCGAGGCCAATGCACAGCCTGTTGCAGAGTTTTCACTTGCGATGATCCTGCTTGCCGGAAAACGTGTGTTCAGCTTCCGGCGGATTTATGCGGACGATCGGGGACGGGAAAACGTCGACAGGCTGCAGTCGGAGGCTATCGGTAATCTCGGGCTGACGGTTGGGATCATCGGCGCGTCACGCATCGGGCGGCGCGTTTTGAAGTTGCTTCAGCCGTTTGATTTCGACTGCATTCTTTTTGATCCCTTCCTCACAGACAAGGACGCAAACGCCCTTGGTGCACGTCTGGTCACGCTCGACGAGTTGATGGCGACAAGCGACGTAATCTCGCTGCACGCCCCATCTCTTCCGCAGACACGCCACATGATCGGCAAAGCCATGTTGTCCCTGATGAAGGACGGCGCAACGCTGATAAACACGGCACGCGGCGCACTGGTGGATGACGACGCATTGCTGAGCGAACTTCAGAAAGGCCGTATCGAGGCCGTGATCGACGTAACAGACCCGGAGGTACCGCCGCGTTCGTCGCCCTTTTATAGCCTTCCGAATGTCTTCCTGACGCCCCATATTGCCGGCGCTGTCGGGCTTGAGCGGGCGCGCCTCGGCGAAATGGCGGTTGACGAGATCGAACGCTACTGTCGCGGAGAGGCGCTTGCGCAACAAATCCAGATCGAACATCTCGAGATGATTGCATGAGACCGTTCGAACCCGGCCTTTGCTCCGTTACCTTCCGCTCGATGGAGCCGCAAAAACTAATCGGCCTCGCAGCTGCAAACGGTCTTTCGGCGATTGAGTGGGGTGGCGACATCCATGTGCCTCCGGGCGACCTTGTCAAAGCGAGGGCGGTCGGCGCTCAGACGGCGGACGCAGGCCTTCGGGTATCGTCTTACGGTTCTTATCTTTTCGCGCCAGATTTCGAGTTTGCAGACGTCGACGCCGTACTCGACACGGCTGAGGCATTGAACACCCGTCACATTCGTGTCTGGGCGGGCAGCCGCAAACGCCCTTCTGCCGACTATCGCCCGAATGAACGAGAGGCTGCGACAACGGCCCTCGCAAAGATCTCTGAGAGCGCCGCCAAACGTGGCATGACGATTGGCCTCGAATACCATCCGAATTCGCTGACGGATAATCTGGTATCGTCGCTGCAACTGGCAAACGATCTGCCGTTCGACAATCTCTTTTTCTACTGGCAGCCCGCTCCCGGATTGCCCCTTGAAGAGGCATTAAAGGAGATTGCGGCGCTCGGATCACGTGTTTGCCATCTCCATGTCTTCGCGTGGCTTGCCGACGCAAGCAGGCTTGCCCTTTGCGAACATGAAAACTACTGGCGCGCCTGCATCGAAGCGATGCCTCAAAGCACCTGGCAATCGGCGGCTTATACCATGCTCGAATTCGTGAAAGGCGACGATCTCGCTCAATTCGAGCAGGATGTCGCAACGCTCAAGGCAATTCTTGGGCGATCCTGAGAGCACCGTCAACGCGCCAGGGTCGAACGGAGCGAAGACGCAACGCGGATCAACGCCGCGTTGCGCGTAACGAAGGGTATCAGGTCAGGCTGGCGAGGAAGCGATCGATACCGGCCTGCGCACACTGGCTATCCTGCGCGGGTGTACCGGAACTTAGCCCAATGCCGCCGACAACGTCGCCGTCCACAATCACGGGGAGACCACCGGCCACGACGAGAAGCCTTCCCCCAATTGCCGAATTGATGCCGTAAGCGGGCTGGCCGGGCTGACTTACCGTCCCGTAGCTTTCTGTCGATCTCTTAGCGCCGGCTGCGGTGTAGGCCTTGTCCTGCGCAATGATGCTGCTCGTAAGCTTGCCGCCATCCATGCGTTCGAATGCAATCAACTGACCGGATTCGTCGGTGACGGCAACGCACATCGGGACGCCGATCTCCTCGGCTTTTGCCACCGCACCCGCAATGAGGACGCGTGCATCCGCCAGACTAAGGCGCTTGATGGTCAGCATGAATTTCTCCTTGGTTCAAATGAAACGTCATTGGAGGGTTCAGGTTACAGGGACCGTCATGCCACGAATATTGGAGATAATGGAGATTGATTTGTTCAAATTCGGAAAGCATCAGCCGTCGCAGCGCTCTAATGTGGCGAGGCGTAGGCCATCGGTTTGCGACGCCGCGTCATGGTAACAGATCTTCATCTATCCACGTTCGGCTCCGACATCCGCGCTCTTGCGAGTGCGTCTGCCTGATCGTTGCCATCAAGGCCGGAATGCCCTTTGCACCACTCTATGACGATCTCAGGGTTCGAAAGGAGGAGCCTGTCCACCTCCTGCCATAGCTCTTTGTCGGGTATCGCCCGTTTGCGCACACGGCTGTTTGCGTTGATACGCTTCCATCCATTGCCTCGCCAGATAGAGCGCCAGCGTTGACATCCCTCGACAACATGACGGGAGTCCGTCCGAATGACAGCACCCGTTTTCTGAGCCTTGTCGTCCAGCCACGTTAGGGCTTTCAATACGGCCAGCACTTCGAAGCCATTGTTGGCGATGCCGGTCTCCGCTCCACTGTCAGAGTGGATTTCCTGGCCGTTTCGATAAACGACGAACGCCCAACCGCCCGATAAGGTGGCAGGTTTGCAGGAACCGTCGGCAAAGATAACGAAAGGGTCGGTCATCGAGGACGTTTTAGCGCACATATCAAGCCGCGCAATCGTCTGCGATCATGAATGCGACAAACCTCGATCGGAAACCTCGCGCCCGCGACCGCGCAGAAGCAGCGCAAGGCAATTTCCCATCGGTGGCCGGCAAGGTCCAGCCACCGAAATCTTTGCCTCAAGATCGTGAACGCTGCCATTCGTCAAAATGACGTGGCATTTGCGCTCAGATGCGCCGCCCATCTGCTCCGAACAGATGGGTCTGCGACAGATCAAAGGCAAAAGGTATCGTCTCGCCGATACGGATCTGCCTTTGGCCATCCAGGAGAACGGTTGCAGGCTGACCGTCCGGTGTGTTGGTGTAAATCACCGTAGAACCGCCAAGGTGTTCGACAAGCTGGATCGAAGCGTCACCGAGCGAAGCCGAATGCGACTGCGGGTTCACATGTTCCGGGCGCACGCCAAATGTCAGCGGCTCGTTCTCCTGTGCCATCACCGGTTTCTCGAGGGTGATACGCTGCCCGGCAACCTCGATCGTGCGATGTGAGCTGTCACCATTAGAAAGTCTGGCGGAGAGGAAGTTCATCTTGGGCGACCCGATGAAGCCTGCGACGAACTTGTTGGCGGGGTTGTTGTAGAGATCGAGCGGCCGTCCAACCTGCATGATCTTGCCGTCACGCAACACGACAATCTTGTCTGCCATTGTCATGGCCTCGACCTGATCGTGCGTGACGTAGATCATCGTGCTGCCGAGAGCCTGGTGAAGCTTGGCAATCTCGACACGCATCTGGACGCGCAGCTCGGCATCGAGGTTGGAGAGCGGTTCGTCGAACAGGAAGATCTTAGGCTCTCGCACGATCGCCCGGCCGATCGCCACACGCTGACGCTGGCCGCCCGAGAGCGCCTTTGGTTTGCGCTGCAGAAGCGGCCCGATCTGCAGAATATCTGCGGCCTTGTTCACGCGCTCTTCGATTTCAGCCTTCTTGTAACCGGCCGTTTCGAGACCGAAGGCAAGGTTCTTGTAGACACTCATATGCGGATATAGCGCATAGGATTGGAACACCATCGCGATACCGCGCTTGGAGGCGGCGGTCTCGTTGACACGTGTCCCATCGATTTTGAGGTCCCCGCCAGAAATTTCCTCCAATCCGGCGATCATGCGCAGAAGCGTGGATTTGCCGCATCCGGACGGTCCGACAAAGACAGTAAATTCGCCCGGTTCGATCTGCAGATCGATACCGTGTACGACAGTCAGTGCGCCGTAGCGCTTGACGATTTTCTCAAGAGTGATGCTGCTTGCCATGCTGTTCCTCCCGTCCCGCGTTCAAGGCCGCCAGGTGACGTATTTCGGATGGCCCTGGCCGATCGGCAAGGCAACATCACTATTGGTATCGTTGGAATGATAGACCGCCGCCAGAAGCTCCAGCGAACGATGAGCGTCAGCGCTGGTGACCGGCGGTTTTTCGCCCGTTTCCAACGCCTGATAAAAGGCCTCCATCTGCCCGTTGAAACGTCTGCCGACCGCGGGCATTTCTGAAAGCAGCGCATCGATCTTTTTCCCGACCTCTTCGTTGGCCGGAACGATGCGCCATGGTCCATCGCCCGGCGAATAGGGCGAGTGATTGCTTTCAAACGTCACGTTCTCAAATGCGAGATGCAGACGGCTCTCCTCCTCCTGCGCCCCAAGCGTTGCAGTTGCCGAGACAACGGCACCGCTCTGCATGAGAAGGCTTGCAGAGACGCAATCTTCGACCTCGATCGCATTGACCCGTGTGGTCGTGCGCGCAAATACCCGCGAGACTGGCCCCATGAGATAGGTCAGCATGTCATGAAGGTGGATGGCGTGGGTCATCATCACGCCGCCCAGCTCGGTGGCCCAGCGGCCCCGCCACGGGTTGTCGTAATAGTCTGCGCCACGGTTCCAGAAGGTCTCGGCTGTTGCAACGTAAGCCTTGCCGGCCAGACCGCTTTCGACGATGCGGCGAACTTGCTGTACACCCTCTCCATAACGGTACTGGAAGATCGGCATCAGAACCCCGCTTGACTTTTCCTCTGCGGCCATCACCTCATCGACCTCGGCGAGTGAGCCGGTCAACGGTTTTTCGCAGACGACATTTTTTCCTGCTGCAAGAGCCTGCAGGATCAGTCGCGTATGCGTCGCCGGTGGCGTGCAGATATCGACGATATCGACATCCTCCATCGCCATGATCTCGTCTGAGGAGAGCGTGCGGCGCGGCACGGAAAACTCATCTGCGACCGCGTTCAGGCGTTTTTCATCGAGATCGCATAGCGCAACCAGATCGAACTTGTCAGCGTGGGGTTGATACCCTTCGACAATATGCGACTTGCCGATGCCGCAGCCGATAACGGCAACCTTGTAACGTTTAGCCACGATAGGTTCCCTCCGCCATCTGCTGTGCCTTGAGTGCGACTTCCATGGCTGCAAAGCAGCGCGCCTGCGGCATCGCAGTCTCGGTGCGATTACGGATATCATGGAGAAGCTGGCCGCCATAGGGCAACTCGACGTTCGAGCAATCGATGTGCTGAACGCCCTTCTTGTCGGTGAGGAAGAGGTGATTACCACCATCTCGCCCGGCAACGTCGATGTTCTTGCGGATCTCTATTGCACCTTCCGTTCCCGTGATGAAGAGACGCCCGTCCCCCCAACTCGGCAAGCCCTCCGGCGTAAACCAGTCGACGCGAATAAAGCCGTCGGCATCGGCGGTCGACAAATGGATGTCCCCGCTGTCCTGCAAGCCTGGCCATTCCGGGTGAGCGCGGTTGGAAACGGTTGCTGACCGAATTTCGACGCTCTCGGCACCGGTGAAGAACAGGAACTGCTCGCACTGATGTGAGGCGATATCGACGAGAATGCCGCCATACCGTTCGCGTTTGAAGAACCATTCAGGCCGGGTTGGCGCACGCAGGCGGTGCGGACCGAAGCCTGCTGTCGAGACGACCTTTCCGATCGCTCCTGCGGCAACGAGTTCGCCTGCCTTCACGGTGGCACGATTTTCGAAATGTTCTGAATAAAGGATCGAGAAAATACGCCCGGTTTCTGCCTGGACGCGCCGCACATTGGCAAGTTCGTCCATCGTGACCATACCAGGCTTGTCGACCATCACATCTTTGCCCGCCCGCATGGCCGCAATCGCAATCCCTGCCCTGTCACCTGGAATGGCAGAACTGATGATAAGGTCGATGCTGTCGTCATCCAGGAAACGGCGTGCGTCGTCGGTACGGGGACCGCCGGGGAATTTCTCGCCATAAGCCCGGGCCAGGTCGTCTTCCTCGGCATAAAAGCCGACAAATTCGGCACCCGCATTCAGAAGGCAGTTGGTCTGCCCGTAAATGTGGTCGTGATTGATGCCGATCGTCGCAAATCTTACAGGTTTCATCGGAAATGCCCTGGCCTTTCAGCGTTTCATGCCGGTTGTCGCGATGCCTTCGATCAGCAACCGCTGGAAAAAGAGGAAAAACAGGAAGACCGGCACCAAAGAGAGATTGGACATGGCGAAAAGCGAGGTCCAGTCGGAGCTGCCGGTGGAGTCCACGAAGGATCGCAGACCAAGCTGAACGGTGTAGGTGTTAATGTCGTTCAGATAGATGAGCGGACCGAAGAAATCGTCCCAGGTCCAGATGAAAGAAAAGATGGCTGCCGTTGCAAGGACCGGCATCGACAAGGGCAACATGATCTTCCAGTAGATGCGGAACGGGCTGCAACCATCCATCACGGCAGCTTCGTCCAGTTCACGCGGAATGCCGCGGAAGAACTGCACCATCAGGAAGATGAAAAACGCATCCGTCGCCAGAAATTTCGGCACGATCAGCGGGAGCGATGTGTTCACCCATCCAAGCTCGAGGAACAGGATATATTGCGGGATCAGCACTACATGATAGGGCAGCATCAGCGTGCCGAGCATGAGCGCAAACCAGAAATTTCTCCCTCCGAAGCGCAATCTCGCAAAGGCAAAGGCTGCAAGCGAGCAACCGACAACGTTGCCGATTGTCGCAAAGATCGCAATAAGGGCGGAGTTCCAGAAGAACTGGCCAAAACTGACCTGTAGCCCGGTCCAGCCGCGAATATAGCCACCGATATCGACGGCCGAGGGAATAAGCGACGAGGTACCGAAGAGCTCGTCCTGGGGACGGAACGATCCTGAGATCATCCACAGGATCGGATAGAGCATCGCAAACGACACAATGATCAGGGTCGTGTGCAAGAGCACCGAACGCATCGGGGAACGTTGCGGGCCATCGCCTGGCCGGGGGGCGGTAACAGCATCAGTCATCGTAGTGCACCCAGTATTTCGCGCTGAGGAACGAGAAGGCCGTGAACAGCGAAATGATGATGACGAGGATCCAGGCAAGTGCCGAGGCATACCCCATGCGGAAGAAACCGAAGGCTTCCTGATAAAGATAGAGCGTATAGAACAGTGTCGAGTTGATCGGCCCGCCCGTACCTTCCGAGATGATGAAGGCAGGCGTAAATGCCTTGAAAGCGTCGATCGTCTGGATCACGGCGTTGAAAAAGATCACCGGTGTCAGAAGCGGCAGTGTAATCCGGAAGAACTGTCTTACCTTGCTTGCACCGTCGATCTCGGCTGCTTCATACATATCTTGCGGCACTTGGCGCAGACCCGCCAGGAAGATGATCATTGGCGAGCCGAACTGCCAGACCGACAGGATGACCAGCGTATAGATCGAATAGTCGGGGTTGGAAATCCAGCTCGGGCCTTCGTAACCGAATAGCTGCCAAAGAAGCATGTTGACGAGCCCGTCAGAGGCAAAGAGCTGGCGCCAGAGGACCGCGATCGCAACCGATGAACCGAGGAGCGATGGCAGATAGAAGATGGCCCGGTAGAGCGTCAGTCCCTTGATGCCACGATTGAATGCGAGCGCCAAAAGAAGCGCGAAGATCAGCTTCAGCGGAACCGAAAGCAGGACATAGGTGAAGGTCACCTTCATCGCGGCTGCGAATTTCGGATCATCGGTGGCAATTCGGACGTAATTGGCTGCCCCAACCCAATCGGGCGATTGCAGCAGGTCGTAATTGGTGAACGACAGATAGAGCGAGGCCAGCGCCGGACCGAGAGTCAGGCCAAAGAACCCGATCAGCCAGGGCAGGAGAAACAGGTAGGCGTGAATGTTACGGTCGAAAATTCGACGCGCGCCTCCCCGTTTCGGGAGAGCCGCAGCGCGGCTCTCCTCTACGAGAGTTTCAGATCGAAAGGCCATATATCACTTCCGTTTGATAACGGTTTCGGATTCCTTGACGAGCTTGTCGCCACCCTGCTCCGGCGAAATCTTGCCGAAACCGACTTCTTCAGCCGTCCGTTTCAGGACGAAGGCAAATTCCCCTGCGCCTGGAGGAGGAGCTGGCGGCAGGTTGCCGACGCCAGGGGTAATTTCTGCGATGTACTCAACCATGCTCTTGCTGACGTCATCGAGTTTCGCTGTCAGCTGGTTGCGCATGGATTCGGAGGCTGGAACGCCACGCTCGACCCCAAGGATATCGATGCCCTCGGGTTCGGCGACGAGGAAATTGATGAAACCGATTGCCTGTTCGATGCCAGCGCTACCATTGGCAACACTGATGAGCATCGACGGCTTCAGATAGTGACCCGACGGCGCATCTTTCGAAACCTTCGGATATGATGTCATGGCAAGCTTCGACTTGTTGAGTGCCTGGTATCCAACGAACTGGTTGGAGTGGGCGAACGCTGTGGCAGCCTTGCCGGTCGTCAGCGCATTGGTTTCAATGTTGAGCTGATCGAGCGCCTGGATATCGGCTGGAACACAAGCCTTGCTCTTGCGAAGATCCGCCCACATGGTGAACCACTTCGTCGCATCCGCTGTATCGAAGCCTATACCACCGTCTTCGGTGTAGAGAGCCTTGCCTCCCTGCCGCAGCCAGTTTTCAAAGCTCGGCTCGACACCACTGGCATCTGCGGTCGCATAATAATTGGGTTTCGGCTTCTTCTCGGCGAATTTTGCACCGTTTTCGGCAAACTCTTCCCATGTCTGACCGATCGTCGGCGGGGTAATGCCCGATTTTTCCCAGGCAACCTTGTCGAAGAAGACGGCACTTGAGTTTACGCCAAGATTGACGCCGTAGAGTTTGCCGTCGACCCGACCGGAATCGATGTTCATCTTGCCGAAGTCGTCGATCTTCAGGCCCTTGCCGATATGGTCGTCAAGTGGCGCCAGCGCACCGCGCCGGGCGTATTCGAAGATGTAGCGATAGTCCATCTGGATAAGATCGGGCGCGTTTCGGCCTGCAACCTGTGTTGCCAGGCGCGGCCAATAATCGCTCCATCCGGCAAACTCGCCAGCGATTTCGAGATCGGGCTTGACCTGCTTGTAGGCGGCGATTGCCTTGTTGGTACGATCGGCGCGTTCCTGCGATCCCCACCACAACATACGCAGGCGGGCGGCCTGCGCTGACGCGGAACCTCCCCCCAATGTTGCGAGTGAAAGGGCCGCAAGCCCGGCCGAAAGCACAGTACGCCTCTGAAGCATCACGGACATTGGCAACTCCTCCCTATTGACTGCCAAATTAATGATGAGAGCAAACGACACTTGCCGTTTTATAACTAATTGGTTACATGGGAACACCGATCGTTAGCATTGTCAAGCGGGTGCTGAAGTGGAAAAAACAGAGAAAACCATCCCGAACGAACCGGCATCGGAAGAAACGCCTGCGGCAAAGCGCAAACGTGCCGTCACGCAGACCAGAAACCCGGAGCGAACCCGGGCAGCCATTCTCGAGGCAGCCCGTCGCGAGGTCGCAGCGAAGGGTCTGGCTGGCGCGCGAATCGATGTCGTGGCTCGCCGCGCCGGAACCAACAAGCGAATGATCTATCACTATTTCGGTGACAAGGACGCACTCTATCTCGCTGTTCTGGAAGACGCTTACCGCCACATCCGCCATGCTGAGCGACGCCTCGATCTGACACGCAAGGCGCCGAGCGAAGGCCTGCGGGAACTGGCGCTTTTCACATGGCACTATTATCTCGATCACCCGGAATTCCTGAGTATCCTCGCCACAGAAAACCTCAACAGAGCGCGCTATCTCAGGCAATCTCAGGCAATTGCCGAGATGCACTCGAACTTTATCTCCGAACTGGAGGACGTGCTTCGCCGTGGCAGGGAGACCGGCGAATTCCGCACGGGGCTCGATCCAGTCGATGTCTATCTGACCATAGCGTCACTCGGTTTCTTCTATCTGTCCAACCGCTTCACGCTCTCCACGATCTTTCAGCGTGACCTCGGCGCCCCGGCTGAGCTCGAAAGATGGGGTCAACATATCGTCGACACCGTGCTTGCTGCACTGCGTCCAACTTGATCGTTGCGCAGCAAATTCCCCTTTCAGGCCAAGGGGAAGAGAGCGTGTGCGGTTGCGAAGGACATCAGGATTTCTCCCATAACGTTTAGTTGGCGGTGCTGGAAACGGCTCCGCCTTTTTTCATTTTTGCGCGTAAATGCGCCTTGACAGATCGCCCCCATCGCGATCACAAATAACCAAATGGTTACAAATATCCGTTTTGGGAAAAACCGCAGCCAGCGGTAGGCGAGCTGTCTTGGGAGGACAATTCATGAAACGTATCGGCGTCATCATGCACGGGATCACCGGCCGCATGGGCTACAATCAGCATCTCGTGCGCTCAGTACTGGCCATTCGTGACCAGGGTGGCGTGACACTGAAGAGCGGCGAAAAGGTCATGCTCGACCCGATTCTCGTTGGTCGAAACGCAGAAAAGATAGAGGAAATCGCCAAGCGGCATAACGTTGCCCGCTGGACAACAGATATCGACGCAGCACTTGCCAATCCGGAGGATACGCTGTTCTTCGATGCCGGAACCACACAAATGCGCGGTAGCCTTCTGGAAAAGGCCATCAAGGCCGGCAAGAACGTCTATTGCGAAAAGCCAATCTCCGACACGATGGAGGAAGCGATCGCCATCGCAAAACTGGCAGAGAGTGCCGGGATCAAGCATGGCGTTGTCCAGGACAAGCTGTTTCTGCCGGGACTTCGCAAGCTCGCCATGCTGCGCGATAGCGGCTTCTTCGGGAAGATCCTCTCGGTGCGCGGAGAATTCGGCTACTGGGTTTTCGAGGGTGACTGGCAGCCAGCGCAACGCCCCTCCTGGAATTATCGCCTGAAGGATGGCGGCGGTATCATTCTCGACATGCTGTGCCATTGGCGCTACGTGCTCGACAATCTCTTCGGAAAGGTTCAGTCGGTCAGTTGCCTTGGCGCAACCCACATTCCCCAGCGCTTCGATGAGCAAGGCCGTCCTTATGCGGCAGACGCAGATGATGCGGCCTATGCCACATTCGAGCTGGAAGGCGGCGTGATTGCCCATATCAACTCATCCTGGGCAGTGCGCGTGCGCCGTGACGATCTCGTGACCTTCCAGGTCGACGGCACCCACGGTTCGGCAGTGGCGGGCTTGACGAAATGCTGGACGCAACATCGTACAAACACGCCGAAGCCCGTCTGGAACCCAGACCAGCCACAGACAATCGATTTCTACAAGACCTGGCAGGAGGTTCCTGACAACGTCGTCTACGACAACGGCTTCAAGGCGCAGTGGGGAATGTTCATTCGCCACATCGTCGACAACGAACCCTGGCCTTATGGCCTGATGGAAGGCGTGAAGGGCGTGCAGCTTGCCGAACTCGGGATCAGGTCGTGGAAGGAGCGTCGCTGGCTCGACGTTCCGGAAATCGTCTGAGGAGATCGAACATGAGCGAACTCCAGCTTCCCAACGAAGATCGTACGATCGGTCTATACAAACTCTCCGGCACTCCCATTGCTCTTGAGAAGCGGGATGCAGCCGATTTCAATCGTGTCGCCTTCGCCGCCGCTCACGTGGTGGCGGACCCCTTCGCCGACAATGACCCATGGCTGACGCCCGCCATCGATTGGGATGCCACCTTGCGTTTTCGTCACCGGCTCTGGGACCTTGGGCTTGGCGTTGCAGAAGCAATGGATACAGCACAGCGTGGCATGGGCCTGGCGTGGCCGCAGGCTCAGGAGCTGATTTCCCGAGCGCTTAAGGAAGCCGCGACCAGAAAAGATGCGCTGATCGCCTGCGGCGTCGGAACCGACCATCTCAGCGGCACGGATTACAGCCTCAACCAGATTGTTGACGCTTATCTGGAACAGCTTGATTTCGTTCAAGGACAAGGCGGTCGCGTTATCCTTATGGCAAGCCGCGCTCTTGCCGCCGCCGCCCGCTCACCGGACGACTATCTGGAAACGTATTCGCGCGTACTAGCGAAGTCTGACGACAAGGTCGTGATCCATTGGCTCGGTGAAATGTTCGATCCAGCCCTTGAGGGATACTGGGGCTCGGCCGACCACATGACGGCCATGGATACTTGCCTAGCGATGATCGAAGGCAATGCCAGCAAGATCGATGGGATCAAGATTTCGCTTTTGTCGAAGGAGAAGGAAATCGTCATGCGCCGCCGCCTGCCGGAAGGTGTGCGGATGTATACGGGTGACGACTTCAATTATGCCGAACTGATCGCGGGCGATGACCAGGGCCATTCGGATGCACTGCTTGGCATATTTGACGCGATTGCACCGGCGGCCTCAAAGGCGCTTGCGAGCCTGAAGCGCGGGGCAGATAACGAGTTCTTCGACATTCTCGAACCGACGGTCGCGCTTTCGCGGCACATCTTCAAGGCGCCGACGCGTTTTTACAAGACGGGCGTCGTCTTCCTGGCCTACCTCAATGGCCTGCAGGATCACTTCACCATGGTCGGAGGGCAGGAAAGCACCCGTTCCACGCAACATTTCGCCGAACTCTTCCGGCTGGCTGACAAGGCGAATGTCCTCTCGGACCCGGATGAAGCCACCCACCGCATGAAGGCGTTTCTCGCCGTGAGGGGTATCCATTGAAATGGCCGCTCCCTACATCTTAAGAGCTGTCGACGCCGAAGTTCTCGAACGCGGTGTGACAATGCGTATGCCGTTTCGTTTCGGGGCTGCGACCGTCACCGAGGCACGGCAGATCTTTCTGCGCCTAACCGTTGAAGACCACACCGGTCGGACAGCGAACGGCTACGCCGCCGAGTTGATGGTACCGAAGTGGTTCGACAAGAACCCGGCTCTGAGCAACACCGACAATGAGCGTCAGTTACGGCGCTCACTCGAAATTGCGGTTTCACTTGCGCTTGCGGCAAAGGCCGCAAGCGCATTTTCCATTCATGCCGAGTTGGAACCACAACAGCACCAGAACGCTGCAGAAGAGGGCTTGAACGGCCTCATCGCATCTTTCGGGCTCGCCCTGGTCGACCGTGCGATCCTGGACGGGCTCTGCCGTCTGACCGCCCTACCGGTTGCCGACGCGGTGCGCCAGAACCTGCCCGGCATCGATACCAGCACTACGCCTGATCTTGACGGCTTCGATGTCGGTTTCTTTCTCCGCGACCTGTCGCCAAAACCAACGATCATGTTGCGTCACACGGTGGGCTACATCGACGCTCTGACACGGGGCGAAGTCAAAACACCACCGAGAAATGACGGTTTGCCTGAGTGCCTTGAAGACGAAATCCGGGCCTATGGGCCACGATACTTCAAGCTGAAGGTCTCCGGCAGGCCACAGGACGACGTGGAGCGGCTATCGGCCATTGCGTCTGTCCTCGACACGCTCCCCGATTATCAGGCAACCCTCGACGGCAATGAGCAGTTTGAGAATGAAGATGCCTTGATCGACCTCATCGATCGCATTGAGGCATCGCCGTCGCTCACGCGTCTACGCCAGTCTCTGTTATTCGTGGAGCAGCCCTTTGCCCGTGCGAGCGCTCTTTCCGTGCCCGTCAGCAGAGTTGCACGTCGAATATCAGTCGAAATCGACGAGTCCGACGGTACCAAAGACGCATTTCTCGAGGCGAAAAAGCAGGGTTATCGCGGTGTTTCGTCCAAGTCCTGCAAGGGTATCTATCGCTCCATCCTGAACAGAATGCGGGTCGATGCCTGGAACGAGGAAAAGGATGGCGGCTTCTTCATGTCGGCAGAAGACCTGACAACCCAGGCCGGCATCGCGCTCCAGCAGGATCTCGCGCTCGCATCGATCATCGGTCTGACGCATATCGAACGCAATGGCCATCATTACGTGGACGGCATGCAGGGTGCCTCACCTGAAGAAGGCCGGATATGGGTGTCAGCGCACAGCGACCTCTATCGCGAAGAAAAGGGCCGCCCGAGGCTTCAGATCCGCAACGGAGAAATTTCGCTCGAGACTACGCTGCGGGCACCCGGCCTCGGCATCAACGATGCTGCGGCTCTTGCCACGTTCAAAACACTTCAGGAAAAACGGGAGGATGCCGCATGAGCCTGGAAGGTCTTTCGATCAATTTCGCTACCGTCCGCCAGGGCGGTTCATTCGGTGCCATCGTGGACGCTTGCCTTGCGCACGGGATTACGGCCATCTCTCCGTGGCGTGAACATGTTCATGGCGTCGGTCTTTCTGAAGCAGCCCGCATCGTTGCAGAAAACGGACTGCGCCTGAGCGGTCATTGCCGCGGCGGCTTTTTTCCGGCACCGGATGCGGAAGGGCGTCGCAAGGCGATCGATGACAACAAACGCGCAGTAGACGAGGCTGCCGCCATGAAGGCCGACTGCCTGGTCCTCGTTGTTGGCGGTTTGCCTGCCGGCTCACGCGACATCAAGGGGGCACGGCAAATGGTGGAAGACGGGATGACCGAGCTTTTGCCTTATGCTCGAGCGGCAGGTGTCCCGCTTGCGATTGAACCGCTCCACCCATTTTACGCAGCAGAGCGGGCCTGTTTCAACACGCTCAAACAATCGCTGGATCTTTGCGACAGACTTGGCGCCGGAACAGGGGTTGCCATCGATGTCTACCATGTCTGGTGGGATCCCGAGCTTGAGGCTCAGGTAGCGCGCGCCGGGCGCAACGGACAGATCCTTGCGCATCACATCTGCGACTGGCTGGTGCCAACGACCGATCCCCTTAATGACCGCGGCATGATGGGCGACGGCGTCATTAATCTGAAGGCGTTTCGTACCATGATCGAGGCGGCCGGGTTCTTTGGACCACAGGAGGTCGAGATCTTCTCGCATCGCTGGCAGGCACGGCCCATGGACGAGGTCCTTTCAACCTGTGTCGAGCGTTTCAAAACCGTGTGTTGATTTTGGTCCGGGAGAGCTAAAAGCCCGAGAGGATCAAACAACGCTGACACTACACATCGCACACGTTCACGCGCCCAACACATGCCAATGACGGCTGCATTGCGGTTACGTCACCGCCCCCAAAATCGCATTGCCTCCGGCCCGTCTGCATTGTGACGAGGCCGGAGGGATACGATCGAGAGTTTTATTCAGCGGCTATTGCAGCCTTGCCGCTATTGAGCGCAATCAAACGATTGGCTCGCTCGAGGCTTTGCGGCTGCTCGGAACGGTAACGCCGCCCGATCTCCATCATCAGTACGGTTTGCGGCAGGAAGGTCAGCTCCGAAAAGATATCGTCCCAGTCGATATCGCCCCAGCCAAGCGGCATATGCAGATCGCCGATCCCGAGCGCTGTGTTTTCCTGCGGATGATAGGCCGTATAAAACCCCTGCGGACGCCCGAATGAATCATGGACATGCAAGTGACCGGCCACGGGCGCCATGGCGCGAAGCTGGTCACGGAAATCCAGCCCGCGATAAGTGGACTCGATGTAGGCGTGGCTGAAGTCGATGAGCGCGACAAGGTTCGGATGATTGATGGTCCGAACGGTCTCTGCGACCTCTGCAGGCGTTTGACGATATTGACCGGGCTGCGTCGAGAAGATGTTTTCCAGCGCAACACGAACACCATGTTCTTTGGAAAACTCGGCCAGCTCGACGAGCGCGTCACGCTCACGTTTGTCGGCATCGGCACGCTCGGCAATCTGGTCAGGACGCAGTGCACCCCCATGCTGGACGAGAATGCCGGCTCCGATGCGTTCACAAAGCACTGCGAGCGCTTTTGCTGCATCGAGCTGATAACGGCAGGTCACAGGATCCATGAAATTGGAAGAGACAAGGCCGTGTACCGTGTATCGGAAGTCGAACTGCTTGACGAGTTTGACGAAGCGCTCGGCGCGCTCTTCGATGATACGGCCGCCCGCCACGATATCGAGACTTGTCACGCCGATCTCAACGGTGTCGCAGCCGATATCTGCAAGCGCCCTCAGATCGCTTTCAAGTGTTGCCAGTTCACCGTCGTCCGAACCAGCGTTGAAGCCGGTGCCAATTAGATTGCTCATCTTCGTTTTCTCCAGGTGTAGGACTATGCTGTTTCGGTAAGCGTGGCGCGCAAACAGAGTGCGAGATCCGGACTGTCGCTGGTCAAGTGACCGATGCCGCGTTGCAGCCAGTCGCGGATCAGACCCTCGTCGTTCAGCGTCCAGACGCAGAGACGCGACAGCGGCAGTTTCGCTGTGATGTTCGACCATTCCTCGTCCATGAGCTCATGGTGTATTGCAACGATATCGACGAGGCTCTCAACTGTGTCGATAAAGCTCGAAAGGCCACCCTGTCTTTGAGCCCAGTCACGGTTGACGGAAACAAGCCGGGCGATACCCGGGGCTTCAAGACGGCAGTCTTCCAGGATCGATGTGTCGAAGGAGGTCAGGTGGCAACGACCGCCAACTTTGAACCTCTCAATCTCTGCAGCGACTTTTGCGGCAATCCCTGGATAGGGTTTTCCCACTTCATCCACCTTGATCTCGACATGCAGATCTTTTCCTGAAGGCGCGAGAACCTCGAGCACCTCCGATAATGTTGGAACAACGTCCTGACTATCCTTGAGGCGGGTGGCAATGCGATCTTCTGGAGAAAGCAGGCGGACAGCTCCCTGCCCTTCGGTTGTCCGGTCCAGGGTCGCATCATGGATCACGATCAACTCGCCTGCATCGGTCAAATGGACATCAAACTCGATCGCGTCGACGTCAAGTGAAAGAACGTTTCTGAAGCCGGTCAGGCCATTTTCGGGCCAGAGATTGCGGGCGCCACGGTGGCCGGTGATTTTTGTCATGGGCATATCCTGATCAGGTTGAGGTCAGCGAAGTGTTGGGTCGAGTTTGTCGCGCAACCAGTCGCCCACAAGCGAAATCGAAAGCGTCGTGACCATGATGACAAAGGCGGGAGCCAGCATGATCCATGGCGCGCGGGTGAGATATTCACGGCCAAAGCCGACCATGTTGCCGAGGCTTGTCTCCGGCGGCTGAACGCCAAGGCCAAGGAACGACAGGCCGCTTTCCATGAGGATGATTTCGGGAAACGTCAGTGTCATGGATACGATCAGGGTCGAAGCGACGTTGGGCAGGATATGCTTGAGGTAGACGCGCGACGGCGTTGCTCCAAGCTGCACGACGGCTGCGGCGTAACCTTGTGCACTGGCAGAAATCGCCAGACCACGCGCAATACGGGCGTATCTCTCCCAACCGTAAAATCCCATCAGGCAAATCAGGAGAGGCATGGACGATCCAAAGAAGGCGAGTACCGCAAGCGACATGATGAGAAACGGCAAGGCTGCCTGAAAATCGGCCAGCACGAGCACGAAGTGCTCCACCGTTCCGCGGAACTTGGCCGCCAGGAAACCGAGCGTCGTTCCGAAAACTGCGGATATGATCGTTGCGCCGAATGCAATCACCAAAGAGACACGGATCGACTGGATCAGGCGCGAAAGGACATCCCGTCCAAGCTCGTCTGTGCCAAGCAAATGCGGAAACGTGCCCGGCATGGCAAGACGGGCCCGAAGGTCCATGGCCGTAATCCCATAAGGACGAAGCTGATCGGCAAAAATCGCCACCAGAACCATGAGGCCAAGCCAGAAGAAACCGAAGCCAACGGAGAACGGCAGTTTACGAAGGCCTTTTCCGATCCGCACGAGCATATGGTTTTCGGATTTGGTGGGAAGTGAAGTGTCTGCAACCGTCATGATCACACTCCTCAATGGCCGGACTGGCTGCGAAGCCGGGGATCGAGCCAGCCATAAAGCAGGTCGACGACGAGGTTGGAGATGACCATTGCAGCGGCAATGACAAGCAGGATGCATTGCACGACCGCCAGATCGCGGTTGGTGACCGACACGACCAGAAGCCTGCCGATGCCTGGCCAGGAAAAGATGGATTCCACCACCACGGCACCTGCAATCAGGGAGCCGACCATAAAGCCGACAATGGTGACAATCGGTACGGCCGCATTCGGCAGCGCATGGGTCCAGACCACATCATTCCACTTCAACCCTTTTGCGGAGGCCGTCCGGATGAATGGCTGGCTCATGACTTCAATCATTGCTGAGCGGGAGAACCGGGCAAGAATACCGATACCACCAATGCTCATGGTCAAAGTCGGCAGGATACCGTGCTGCCAGGTGTCCTGTCCGCCCGATGGAAGAAGACCAAGCGTGATTGAGAAGATCAGCACCAGCAACAGTCCCATGACAAAAGACGGGATTGTGAAACCGAGAATGGCGCCAAAGATCACGCCGCGGTCGATTACGCTCTGACGATGCAGGGCGGCATAGACGCCAGCCGGAATACCGATGACCAGTTTCAGAAGCAGCGCTGGTATTGTCAGTTGCAGGGTTGCCGGAATGCGTTCGACGACGAGGTGAATGGCGGATGCCTTGTCGCGCATCGACACACCGAAATCACCGGTAAAGATCGATTTCATGTAAGCGAGGTATTGCACCCAGAGCGGCTGATCGAGCCCCCACGCGGCGCGAAAAGCCCGCAAGGATTCCTCGGGCACATCGGGCCCGAGCATAACCTGCGCTGGATCGCCGGACATGCGCAACACAATGAAAGCGAATGTCAGCACGGCAAGTATGGTCACAAATGCGCGCAACAGGCGGATAAGAACATAACGTATCATCGTCTCTATTCCTCAGGCAGCAACGGCAAGTGCCGGCACCAGATGACATGCAGCCGTGCGTCCCGGCGCGATCGCGCGAAGCTCCGGCACCGTATTGCGGCACTGCGCAGTTGCCATCGGACAACGGGGATGGAACGCACAGCCCGTTGGCCTGCTCGCCGGATTTGGCGGTTCGCCTTGCAGGATCACACGCCCTTCGAGCGGTCTGCCGGGAACCGGAACACTCGACACCAGCGCTTTGGTATAAGGATGCTGGGGTGTCCGGAAAATCACGTCGGAGGATGCTTCTTCGACAATACGGCCGAGATACATCACGGCGACACGGTCAGCGATATTGCGAACGACCTTGAGATCGTGGCTGATGAAGACCATCGCGATATCGTGATGTTCCTGTAGATCGCGCAACATGTTGACGACCTGTGCCTGGATGGAGACATCGAGCGCTGAAACTGGTTCATCACAAACAAGAAGCCTGGGACGCGACGCCAGTGCACGGGCGATGACGGCTCGCTGGCGCTGGCCTCCTGAAAGTTCATGGGGATAGCGCCCTGCCTGATCGGCACGCAGACCGACCGCACTCATAAGCTCGCTAACGCGTGAAGCAACGTGCTCTTTCGGAACAAGAGAATGGATCTCCAGAGGCTCGCCGATCTGCGCAGCGATCGTCAGGCGCCGGTCGAGGGCCGAAAGCGGGTCCTGGTAGACGAGCTGCATTTTTGCACGCAGCTTGCGCCATTGCGGCGTGCCGAAAGCTGGCATCGACTGTCCCTCAAAAGAGACGTTTCCCCCCTGTGGCGCGTCAATTCCAAGCAACATCCGACCGAGTGTCGATTTTCCAGATCCGCTTTCACCGACAATCCCGAGTGTTTCACCGGGACGAACCGAGAGCGACACGCCGTCGACTGCCCGCACGGGTGTCTGTTTTCCAAAGACGCCACGCCGCACCTGATAGGTTCTGACCAGATCCCGTGCTTCAATCAGATTTGCCATGTCAGAACGCTCCTTCAAGGACCGGGCTCCGGCTCATTTTTGGCGTTGAACCGAGCGGCCGAAGGCAGGCAATTCTGCGGCCATCGGACGCCGCCGATATTTCCGGCCTTTGTGTTCGACAGGCATCGACGACATTCGAACAGCGGGGCGAAAACGCGCACCCTTCCGGCAGGTGCCGTGGATCGGGGACGGTTCCGGGAATGGGAACAAGGCGCTTGCGTTCACCATCGAGGCTGGGAAGTGCATCGAAAAGACCACGGGTGTAGGGATGGCGTGGGTTGGCAAACAAGGCGGAAATTTCGCCCTGTTCAACGACGCGACCCGCATACATCACGAGTGCACGCTCACAGACCTGCGCAACGGCGCCAAGGTCGTGGCTGATGAACACCGTCGCCATGCCGGTTTCGCGGCGAAGTTCAATAAGAAGGTCGAGGATCTGCGCCTGAATGGTTGCATCGAGCGCAGTCGTCGGCTCATCGGCAATCAGGAGATCAGGTTCGCCGGCTAGCGCCATGGCGATCATCAGACGCTGACACTGGCCGCCGGAGAATTCATGCGGAAAAAGGTCGATACGACGACGTGCATCGGGAATTCCGACCATATCCAGCAAACGCAACGCTTCAGCTTTGAGCGCTTCGCCCCTCAAGCCGCGATGAAGAGACAGCGCCTCGGTGATCTGGCGCCCGATGCGAATGACAGGATTGAGCGACGAAGACGGATCCTGGAAAATCATGGCGATCTTACCGCCACGTACGGCCTCAAGTGCGGCGCGCGGTTGTCCAACAAGCTCGCGACCTTCGACGCTCACCGAACCGGTAACGCTCGCCTTACCGGGCAAAAGACCAAGAGCTGCAAGCCAGGTGACGGACTTGCCACAGCCTGATTCACCGACGAGACCAATCGCCTCGCCGCGTTTCACATCGAGATCGATGCCATGCAACACCTGAACGCCATCGAAGGAAACCTTGAGGTTACGCAACTCCACAAGATTGGACGTCATCGCGCTCACCTTTCCTATTGTTAGGAATGTTCAAACCGTCTTTAGAAACGGCAATAGAAATGCCGGCCGCTCTTATCGGGCGGCCGGCGCAATTTTTGATCGATCAGGTCGACCAGTTGTTGGAGCGGAAGTCCATTGCGAAGGCGGGCGCGGCCTTCCACTTGAGCGACTTCTTCATGCCGGTGAAGACGGCGTTCTGGTGCAGAACCTGATAGACGGGATCTTCGCGCTCGCAGATTTCGAGCATGCGCGCGAAGGCCTTCTTGCGCTGATCGTGATCGGTCGAGGTTTCCATAACGACGGAGAGCTTGTTAACCTCCTCGTTTGACCAGTCCTTCTTCTGCTGCACTTCACCGTTCGGACCGAACTGCGTGACCATCGGCGTGATCGGATCGTTGATGGAGTTTCCGGCTGACCAGTCACGCACGCCCTTGACGCCCTGCGGATCGTGAATCTGAGCCCAGTTTTCCTTCATTTCGATCTCGACGTTGAGGCCGACCTGTTTCCACATCTCGACCATGATCTGCGCATTGGCAGTCTGGTTGGTGTAGTAGTTGTTGAGCAGGCGATATGGGATCGGGTCGCCTTTGTAACCGGCTTCCTTAAGGAGCTTCTGCGCCAGTTCCGGATTGAACTCCGGAGCGGCCCAGCCATCGACGAACATCTTCGTCGCGCTGTAGGAATCGAACTGGAGACCGGCCGGGATAACCGTCTGGCCACCCCAGAGCGCCTCGACGATAGCCTGACGGTCGATCGAATGGGTCATTGCGCGACGCACGAGCGGATTTGCAAGGATCGGGTTCTGGGTGTTGAAGACCGAAATACGATGGTTCCAGATAACGGAATTCTGTACTTCAAGGCCTGGCGCTGCCGCAACGGTGGCGATCTGGTCAGGCGGCAGATCGCAGGCGAAATCATACTCGCCTGAGAGCAGGCCGTTCACGCGCGACGCAACTTCCGGAACCTCGACGAAACGGATTTCCTGAAGTGGCGGACGGCCGCCCCAATATTCATCGAAAGCAACGAGCGTCAGCGAAACGTCGGGCTTGTATTCGCCGACCATGTAAGGGCCTGTGGTGACTGGCTTGCGCGCCCACTCCGCATAGGACGCAGCCTCATCCCAGGCGCGACGGTTGGCGATCTGGCTGCCACCGGAGTAGAGACGTCCTTCCAATGTGACGTCCGGCGTGGCGTTGTGAAAACGCACGGTATATTTATCGACGGCTTCAACACCTGCCAGCGCCGGCCAAAGACGCCGTGCTGCACCAGGCACAACGGCCGGCAATTCCTTGACGGTCGCAGGTTTGTTGTCGGCCTCGAAGATCGTCTTGCCGCCCTTCGGCTCAGTGTTACCGAACACCCGCTCCTTGGAAAAGGAGAACACCACGTCTTCAGCCGTCAATTCGTCGCCATTGTGGAACTTGACGCCCTGGCGAAGCTTCAGTTCGAGGGTCTTGTCATCGATGCGCTTCCATTCCGTCGCCAGTCCGGCAACAGGTCCCTGATTGCCCATCCAGTCGCGCAGGATCAGGCCTTCCCAAAGGTTCGGGTAAAAGACCCGCTCACCGACGTTCGACTGTTCGTACCAGACATCGAGTGTGTTGTTGTTGGTGATCTTCTGCACAGCGATCGTTACCGACGGCCGCTGACCCTGGCTGAATGACATGCGTGGCAAGATGAGCGTGCCTGCGGCAGCGCCCATCAATCCAAGCGCGTGGCGACGATTGATGGAAAGCATCGTGATTTCTCCTTCGAGAGATGACAGACGACGATGGGCCGAAACGGAAAACCCGTCTCTGCACCGTTTTGATGAAGGGCTTTTTACGGCCCGGTGAAGTTTTGATGACGGCCCCGCGCGGTTACCGCGAAGGGCAGATTTCAGGTGTGAACAGTTGGCCAACCGAAAAAATTACGGACCTTGAGAACACTGTCACAATCGAAAGTTACGAGGTTCATGTGGTCGCCGTTTCGGAGGGCCGCACTATGCTGGATCATTGATTCGGGAAGCGTGGGCTCTTGCGAACCGGATGGGCTTGACCACGCCTCCCTCTGCGGCCAATGATTAAGTTACAAATGTTACGCACATGTGACAATTGATACGGGGGATGGTTTGGATAACCGGGATATGATGGTGAAGGCGGCGTGGCTCTATCACGTCGAAGGATTGACGCAGGCGCATATCGCGGAGCGAATGAACCTCACCCGCAGGCGCGTCAACGAGTTGCTGGCGATGGCCCTGGATCAGGGTATTGTGCGTATCAGCTTTGCATCCCCACTTGCCGAGAGTGTCGAGCTCGAATCGAAGCTTTGTTCGGTTTTCGGGCTCGAAGAAGCTGCGGTTGTCATGACACCTGCAGACCCCGGCCAACTGCAGACAGTCATCGGTCGAGCAACGGCAGCCTTTCTCGATAGGCTTATCCAGGTTCGCAAACCGGCCTCGCTGGGTGTCGGTTGGGGCACGACGTTGCGCGAAACCGTCGAGCACATGACGCCAGTCAACGCGCCCGACATTAAGGTTCGATCAATGATGGGTGGGCTGACAAGAGGTTCAGAAATCAACACCTTCGAAATCGTACGGCGCTTTGCCAAGGTTCTCGGTGCGGAATGCCATTATCTCGCCGCCCCGATTTATGTCGACAGTGCAGGCTCTCGCGACATCATCATGGCGCAACCCGCCTTCCGCGATCTTTTGCAGGAAGCCGCGAATGTCGAGGCATCGTGCCTCAGCGTTGGGGACCTGACGAAGGAATCACTCCAGGTGCGCTATGGCCTGCCTTCAAAACAGGTCATCGAAGAGTTGCGGGCAGCCGGCGCGGTGGGAGATATCATCGGGCATTATCTTGATGGGCGCGGCAATCCCGTGGACCACGGCATGAATGAGCGGGTGATTGCGCTCGATCTTGAGGAGTACAGGCAGATACCGTGCCGGATCATTACCTCTGGGGGCGTTCACAAATACAACTCGTTGCGGGCAGCCTTGTCAGCAGGCCTGGCAACGGTTCTCGTCACAGACACCGAGAGCGCAAGGTGGCTTCTTGAAAATCCCGCTCCGCCTCCCGCATGAGCGAATGTACGCTCTCAAATTCGCTGTTAATCAGCCAGACGACAGTGCCGCGACCGGATCGAGACGTGATGCGTTGCGAGCCGGCAGGTAACCGAAGACGACGCCAATCAGGGTTGAGCAAACAAAAGCCGCGACGATCGAGGTCCCCGAGTAAACAAGAGCAAAATTACTACTGAAGAGGCTGAAGGCTGCGCCGAACCCAAGGCCGCCGAGAATGCCGAGCCCCCCCCCGATGATGCACACGAGTACAGCCTCGATCAGGAATTGCCTTAGAATATCGCTGCGCCGTGCCCCGACCGCCATCCTGACGCCGATCTCGGAGACACGCTCTGACACTGACACGAGCATGATGTTCATGACACCGATGCCGCCGACGAGAAGAGAAATCACCGCGATGGCAGCAACGAGGATCGTCATGGTCCGCGTGGTGCTGGTGATCGTTTCCCTGATGTCGTCAGTGTTGAGAATATAGAAATCCTTGGTGCCGTGGCGTTGTGTCAAAAGGGACGTCACCGCTTGTTCCGCCAATGACGCCTCTATATCGTCGCTCACCTGTACCGTGATACTGCGCAATGAAAGACTGCCGAGAAAGCGGGACTGGACGGCGGTGTATGGGAGATAGAGCGACAGGTTCTGGCTCGAACCGAAGCCGCCCTGCTGCGCCTGGGTCACACCAACAATGCGGGCTGGAACCTTGCCGATCAGAATGACCTGCCCGACAGGGCTACCGTTGAAGTCGGCAAAGAGCGACTTACGGGTATTTTCGTCAATCACGACGTCCTGCGCCTTTTCGCGGACACTCGCCGCGTCAAAAAAGCGGCCCTCCGACAGTTTCGTGCCCTTGGCAGCAAAATACTGGTCACTGACGCCGTTGACGAGCGCGTTTGCTTCCTTCGCCCCGAAGCGGACTGTGCTTGATGTCGATACGGTAGGTGTCACCGCAGCAACATAGGGCTGGCCTGCAAGGGCATCCGCGTCGGAAACCACCAATGTTGTGATTTTTCCCGACCGAATGTCGCCGAAATCCTTGCCTGCGAAGATTTCCAGCGTATTCGTTCCAAGGCTTGAAATATTCTGTAGCACGCGCTGTTGCGATCCTTGCCCAAGCGCAACGACACCGATGACGGAGGCGATACCGATGATGATGCCCAGCATCGTCAGGAAAGTACGCAACTTGTGTGCCCGCATGGAAAGAAGCGCCATGCGGAATGCTTCCTTTAGGGATGACCAGATCCCACTTAGGCCACCTTCTGAAGCAGGTTCGAGTTTCGCGGCTGGGGCCCCTGAGACAACCCTAATTTTCGCGTTGTCGCCCTCCGGGCGATCAGAAATGATTTCCCCATCGCTGATTTCAATGATGCGGTCGGCGCGCCTGGCGATTGCCATATCGTGGGTCACGATGACAACTGTGCGCCCTTCGGCGTGCAATTCGCTGAGGATGCGCAGCACTTCCTCGCCGCTCGTGCTGTCGAGAGCGCCTGTCGGCTCGTCAGCCAGAATAATACCGGCGTCATTCATCAAGGCGCGGGCGATGGAAACGCGCTGTTGCTGCCCGCCGGAGAGTTGGCCCGGGCGATGATCCAGTCGCGCGCCCATACCGAGGCGGTTTAACAGCTTCGCAGCATTGCTTTTGCGTCCAGCCTGGGATTGCCCCGCATAGATCGCAGGGATCTCCACGTTGCCGAGTGCCGACAGTTCGCCGAGAAGGTGATAGCGCTGAAAGATGAACCCCAGATGTTCGCGCCTGAGCGCTGATAATGCATCCGCATCGAGATTGGCCGTTTCCTGACCCGCTATCGCATAGGTTCCGGAGGTCGGCCGGTCGAGGCAGCCAAGAATATTCATCAGCGTCGACTTGCCGGAACCGGACGCTCCGACGATGGCGACCATTTCACCGGCCTCGATCGTCAGATTGACGTTCTTGAGCACGCTGATTGTGCCATCTCCGGAGGGGTATTCGCGGCTGACCGCCTTAAGCGCAATGAGTGGCTCGCCCATGGCTCAGAATCCCATCGGCGGCGGTCCACCACCTGGGCCACCGACTGCAGTCGTCGTGACCTGAGATGACGCCTCGCCCGTTACCACACGCTCGTGTTCGGCAAGGCCGGAACGAACCTCGACCGTAACCTTGTTGTTCAGTCCGGTCTCGACCTTGCGGTCGACGACTTTGCCATCGTCGGCGAGGACACGAACCGAATAGGCGCCATCTCCAAGCTGCGCACCGAGAGCAGCAGCAGGGATGGTCAGGACGTTTTTGGCATCTCCGAGGACAATGTGAACCTCGGCAGTCATGTACGTCCGAAGCTTCCCATCCGGGTTCGGCACGTTGAAAACGCCATTGTAATAGATCGCCTCGGACGAAGAGGTCGAACTCGACGAGGAAGACGACGACGTTGAGGAACTGGATGAACTGAAGCTGGAATCGCTGCGCACAGACTCTGGCGCAGGCTCGATCGAGGCAAGCGTCGCCTCGTAGCGTTTGTTGGGTTCTCCGAGCACGGTAAAATAGACAGGCAGATCTGGCTGAACGCGGGTGATGTCGGCTTCGGATATCTCCGTACGAACGGTCATGCTGTCGAGCTGGCCAAGAATAACGATGGTCGGTGCAGATTGCGTTGCATTAACCGTCTGGCCTTCCTGGCTGACGATAGAAAGCACAGTACCGGCGATCGGTGCAGTAATCCTTGTGTAGTCGAGATTGGCTTGTGCTGTTTCGACGGCAACCTGCGCTTCTTCGATCTGCGCGTCCAGCGCCTGGATTTGCGCTTCGGTGACAGCAAGAGCAGCGGCTGCGCTTTCCAGATCCGCGCGAGATGTCGTATTTTTTGAGGCCATGTCTTTTTGGCGGGCAAGGCTTTGATTGTTGAGAAGCAGCGTTGCTTCTTTTTCAAGGCGCTGAGCCTTAACGTTTGCAAGTGCCGCCTTCGCGGTCCTGAGACTGTTCAGCTGTGTTACGGAATCAATCTCGGCGATCAGATCGCCCGCTTTGACGACGTCGCCAAGAGCGATCTTGACTGCAGTAATGCGGCCTGAGGCCTGGGCGCCGACGGCAACCAGGCGAGATGGCTTCAGGGTGCCGGTCGCAAGCACAGTCTGCTCAACATCTCCTCGCGTCACCGCAGCCGTCATGACATTTGGTGTCGCAGCACTGCTATATTGCGAAGAGATCCAGAAGCCGCCTGCCGCGAGGATCGCGAGAGCGATGAACGCGCCTGTCTTGCGTGCCGTTTTCATGTGTCTTTCCTGTCCGATAATTATCGGGTAGCCGCTCTTTTCGAAACTGCCTTGGTGCAGTTGGCTTGGGCGGTCTTTCCATTCGCCATCTTCTGCTTGGCCTTTGTGCAGACAGAAGCTGGCTGTTTTTCCTCCTGGCGTGTCTTGGCCGGAGTTGGCGAAGAAGGCTTGTCTTTCGCAAAGGCAACCGACAATGCGAGGCTCAGACCGAAGAGAGACGCCAGTGCGCCGTAGAAATATTTCATCCTGATGTCCTTTTGAATTCGCGCGGGGGACCGCAAGTCCGCGATCCCCCGGCTAGACCGTTTCCGGCCGGGTTCCTCCTTTACTGGGGGGCAGTTTTAAAGGAGGAATTTCTGATTTAGTCAGCCTCTCGGCCCGTCGTTATCATCCCAATCCGCATCACTGGAGGGCGACCCCTGCATTGGATCCTGCATCGGATCTTTGGGGCCCATCAGGGCGGGACCAGGAGGAGGCGTAATCATCCTCTCTATTCCGGCGAGCTTCGCCAGTTGGTCCGATGTCAGGACTGTGCGCAACGTTTGGACTGCACCTTGCAGGGCCTTGGCCTTTTCAGCCTTGGCAAGGATTGCACCCGCCAGCCGCTCACCAGGCAGACCGGCTTCAGAAACTTCGTCTGTCCGGAGCTGCGCGGCAGGCAATTTCTCCCTGCCGGACGCATCCGCTGCGAAGTCAGGCAACGGCCGCGGCGGTCTGGGACCAAGGGAAAGTACGTCCTGCAAAGCGGTCGTATACGAGCGCCATGGACCGAGCTGATCCGGAGTGATGCCGATATAGACTTCCACCGCAGAAAGCTGCGCTGCGAGCCCAAAGGTAAAATGAACGGCGACGTCGTCCATCCGCGCCGGCGGTGGAAGGTGGTCTGGACGGACAGGGGTTGCCTGCTCTTTCGTTCCATTCTGCGGAGGCACATCCTGCGCTACGGCAGGCAAGACCACGGCGGCGCCACATATGACGGCGGAGACGACGGCAGTAATCAACAGAGGCTGTTTCATCTTTCTTTCCTTCCCTTGTGGGGCATGGAAAGAGATTATGGGGGCAGAGTTTCCCTCCTTCGTCCCAATGTTTCTGGTCTTGGCCCGTTTGGCCATTTTTGTAAACGAATGTTTCCGGACGAGCGTCAGAAAGCTTTCGTTGCAAAAATCCGGCTTTTATTTCTGCCGTTTCGATATAGTGCCGCCAAAAGGTTGGATAAAATGACGGCTAACGCACCCACTCACATATTGATTGTTGACGACGATCTCGAAATTCGCTCGCTTCTTGCAAAATACCTTGGTTCGCAAGGCTTCAGGGTCTCTGCGGCAGCGGATCGCCGCGAATTTGAAGAACGTATTTCAAGCTCTGATCCGGATCTCATCGTTCTGGATGTCATGCTGCCAGACGGTTCCGGCCTCGATATCTGCCGCGACCTCCAGGGCCGCAAGACACGCACACCTGTTATTCTTCTCACAGCGCTGAAAGAGGACGTGGACCGTATCGTCGGACTTGAAATCGGCGCAGACGACTATCTCGGCAAACCCTTCAACCCACGCGAACTGACAGCCCGCATCAAGGCAGTGCTTCGCCGTTCAGGCGCGCAGGAGCCTGCGGCGCCAGGTGCAAACGTCTATAGCTTTGCCGATTTTTTTGCTGACCCTGAACAGCGCTCGGTTATACGCACAAATGGCGAAAAGATCGATCTGACAGGTGCCGAGTTTGATCTGTTGAAAGTATTTCTGGACAGGCCCGGTCGTCTGCTTTCACGCGACCAGATCCTTGACCTGACGCAAGGCAGGGACCGCGGACCGTTTGACCGGTCGATCGACGTCCTGATGAGCCGCCTGCGCAAAAAGCTGGATATGGATGATGCTCCGCCTATTTTCAAAACTGTCCGAAACGGCGGTTACCAGATGACCGTATCCGTTAAATCCCAACCGGTGCAGCGATGAATTCCCTCAGAAACCGGATAGCAGCGCTCCTCATCGCTGCTATCATTGCTGTCGTGGCGCTTGCGACATTCACGGCGCAACAAACGCTGCAGCCACCCTCACCTCTCTCTACGATAGATCCGATCGCGCGCCTGCTTGGATTGGCTGTCACCATCGCAGAGCGCGAGCCGGCATTGCTGCCCGACGAAGGCCTGTCAGTCCAGGCCGAACCACCGGCAGGCCATGTAGACAGGATGCTCTCCGAATTTCTTGGCAAGGCGCTCGCGATCCAGGGGAACGGTCGGGCCGCAATGGTGGTCCGCGTCGAGAACCATCCGGCACCGGTTGCCGCTGTCGCGCTCGAGAAAGGCGGCTGGCTGGTGGCAGAGGTCCCTAATCTTGGCCCTCCTCCCGGCGGCTGGAAAACGTTTGGCATGTGGATCGTGCTGATCGTCCTGGGTAGCGCTCTTGTTTCGATCTTCGCCGCGCGAAAAATCACGCGCCCGCTCGACCTGCTGGAAAACGCGGCGGAGAGCATCGGGCCTGACGGATCTTTGCCACATCTGCCAGAGACTGGACCCGGTGAGATACGCGCCACGGCGCGTGCCGTGAACACGTTGACGGCACGCCTCAAGACAGCCGTTGAGAGCCGGATGCGCCTCGTTGCCGCTGCAGGACACGACCTCAGAACACCAATGACCCGCATGCGGCTTCGAGCAGAGTTCATCGAGGATGATGCCGAACGGGCAAAGTGGCTCGCAGATCTCGAAGAACTCGACGCGATTGCAGATAGCGCCATCATGCTGGTTCGCGAAGAGGTCAGTCAGGACCCGGTTCGCGACGTTGATGTCGGCAAGATGCTGGAGGAAATCACCAGCGAACTCGGTGACCTTGGACACCAGGACGCAATCGACTTCCATAAACCGGATAACTCGGCCGTAATCCAGGCTGCTCCGCATGCGCTGAAAAGAGCGCTGCGCAATCTCATCTTGAACGCTGTCACCCATGGGAAGGGTGCCGATATCCATCTGACACAGGATGATAGTGAGGTGGTCGTGATAATCACCGACGAAGGTCCTGGCATTCCCGAGGAGCTGATCGGACGCGTGTTCGAGCCATTTTTCCGCGTCGACCCTGCGAGGCGAAAATCAGTCCCGGGTGCAGGACTTGGGCTGGCGATCGCCAAGGAGATTATCGAGCGTTTCGGCGCGACAATCTCGATCGCAAACCGCAAGAAGACGGGCCTGGCGCAAACAGTGATTTTCCCAAAGTCTGCAAAATAAAAAGCGCCGGGTTTCCCCGGCGCTTCCTTGAATTCAGCTCAGATGATGGCGTTGTTGCAAGCCGTAGACGGGGGTATCGAGCCCCACCTGACGTGCCTTGAGCTGCAGGGACAGGTATTGGGAGTAATGGCGCGACTGGTGAAGATTTCCGCCGTGAAACCAGAGGGCCTCCTGCTGGGTCGGCTTCCACATATTGCGCTGCTCGCCTTCCCATGGTCCCGGGTCTTTTGGCGTGTCGGAGCCAAGCCCCCAGCACTTTCCAACCTTGTCGGCAACGTCCTTGGAAATGAGGTCGGCGGCCCAGCCATTCATGGAACCATAGCCGGTCGCGTAGACCACGAGGTCTGCCTTGAGTTCGCGGCCATCTTTCAACACAACCGCATCCTCCGTGAGATGTGATACGTCTGAACCGGACTTCAGTTTGATTGAGCCGTCGATGACAAGATCGCAGGCACCGACGTCGATGTAATAACCCGACCCGCGCCTCAGATATTTCATGAAGAGACCGGAGCCGTCAGCACCCCAATCCAGCATGAAGCCGGCTTTCTCGAGTGCCGCATAAAAATCGGCGTCTTTCTCACGCATCCGATCGTAAAGCGGTATCTGAAACTCATGCATGATCCGGTAGGGCAGCGAAGCGAAAATCAGGTCGGCTTTCCTCGTCGTCATGCCCGCGGCAACCGCCCGTTCCGAATAGAGATCACCCAACCCGATTTCCATCAGGGAATCTGAACGGACAATATGTGTTGAAGACCTCTGCAACATCGTGACATCGGCTCCAGCCTCCCACAGTGCTGCGCAGATATCGTGGGCGGAGTTGTTCGAGCCGATGACGACAACCTTCTTGCCGGCATATGCGTCTGGTCCTGGATGCTGTGACGAATGCTGTTGCTCGCCCTTGAAGAGATCCTGCCCAGGTATCTTTGGAACATTAGCCTTGCCCGACATGCCGGTGGCAAGCACCAGTTGCTTCGGCCGCAGCACGACGTCCTCGCCGTTTCGCTCGACGACAACCGTCCATTCCCTGGCGGCGTCATCGTAGGTAGCCGATTTGCAGCTCGTTGAGCCCCAATAGTTGAGCTCCATAACCTTCGTATACATTTCCAGCCAGTCGCCAACCTTGTCCTTCGGGGTAAAAACTGGCCAGTTTTCCGGGAAGGGAATATAGGGGAGATGGTCGTACCAGACCGGATCATGCAGGCAGAGTGATTTGTATCGCTTGCGCCAGCTATCTCCCGGCCGCTCGTTCTTTTCGATGATGATCGCCGGGACACCCAATTGGCGAAGCCGGGCGCCGAGAGCAATACCACCCTGTCCGCCGCCAATGATCACAACATAGGGCTGCGTCGTGTAACCGAGTTCTTCAGTTTCCTTCTCGCGCTTTTCCTTCCAGTTCGTCCGGTTTTTGCCATGACCATGTTCCGCCCCCATCGGACGGCGAAGCCCCTTTGGTTCTTCATGCCCCTTGATTTCGCTCATCGTCGTCAACAACGTCCAGATCAGGCCGTTTTTCAGACGAATATGACCGTAACCACGTGTCGTCGCCGTTTCGAATTCAAACCAGCCATCCGTAACGCCGCCAGCGTCACCTGCGGCTTCGTTGGTATCCTGTACGAAATTGCGAGGTTTGATACGAGACAGCTGGCTCTGCAGCATGTCCCTGACCTGCGGTCGCCCTTCCATGGTTTTCAGGTTCCAGGTGAACGTCACGAGATCGCGCCAGTAGCACTCCTCCTGAAAGAGGTTGACGGCGGCTTCGACATCTCCTCTTTCCAGGGCCTCACTCAACTTGGAAAGTACGGCATCGATTTTTGTCGCAGGGCTAACGTCAAGCATATCATCTCCTCCATGCTTGCTTGATGGACTTCTTAAGTCGTCGTCCGTTTCGCGGGCGCCGACCAAAACCTTTGACCACAAGCGCCGGGCTCCTCTCCCGGCGCTGGTAGCATGATGCTTACTTCGAAAGATCGATCAGGATTTTGAGATGCGTTCCGGCCGGATCAAGCAAGGCATCAAACCCCTCTTTGACGGCGGTATCCAGCGTGATGCGTTTGGTGACGACCTTGCTCGCCGGAAGTAGTCCAGAGGCAATCAGCCTGATCACCCTGGGCCAATAATGCGTGGGATAGGCCCATGAGCCTTTGACCTCCAGATCGCGGAAAGTAACCTGGAACCAGTCGAGCGGGTTTTCGTGCGGATGCAGGCCGGTTTGAACGACGACACCCTGCTTGCGCACCGCGTCCACACAAGCCTTCAACGCGTGTTCGTTGCCAACGCATTCAATGGCAACATCACAACCTACATTGCCCTCGGTCCGGGAACGAACGACATCACCAACGTTGTCGCGCTTTGGATTGATGGTAATGACGTCCGGCAAAATCTCTCGTGCGTAGTCGAGACGTTTATCGTTGAGGTCTGAAACGAAAAGCTGTGCGGCACCAGCGGCACGCGCCGCAAGCAGGGTCAGCATGCCGATCGGACCGGCTCCAGTGACCAGCACACTATTGCCGGCGGTGACGCCACCGCGATCGCAGGCGTAGACGGCAACGGCGGTTGGCTCAACCAGGGCTGCCTCCTCATCTGTCATGTCATCCGGAATCTTCTGGACGTTATAGTCATTGACGAGCGCAGCTTGCGCCATCCCTCCGCCGATCCAGCTCAAACCGACCAGGGCCAATTCAGGGCTAAGGTGAAACAATCCGCGATCCGAGAAATAGTCACCGGACCGGGGCATGACGAGTGGCTGGATCGACACGCGATCGCCCACCTTGACGTTGCTTACGCCCTCGCCAACTGCCTCGACAACACCACCAAATTCGTGGCCGAGGACCTGGGGACCATGGGCGCCGGTAAACGGATGTGGTTCTTTGGGAATGAAAATTGGGCCGTAGCTATATTCATGAAGATCTGTTCCGCATATTCCGACGAACCTGTTGCGGACAACGACCTGACCGGGACCCGGCTTTTCCGGCTCGGCAATATCTTCGATCCGCAGATCCTTGGCCGCATGAAACCTGAGCGCGCGCATGTTGTCTCCCATTGGCTGCTTTTAATGCCAATTGGGCAGCAAGAGACATGCCAGCAGGCCTGAGAGGCCGAAAACCCCTTCCCCGCTGGCCAATCCGGATCATTGATAGTTTTTTTGGATCACCGGGATTGCAACAACTGTGGCGCAACAGGTGTTGCAGTCTGCATCAGTGGAGCCTTCCAATGCCGTATCGCTTCATTTGCCGATGAATCGTCGAACGATCGATGCCGAGGCGGCGCGCCGCCTCGGAAATATTGCCTTGGCAGGCCGACAATACTGCCCGCAGTTCCTGCTCGCGGTTGCCCTGTGCATTGACCGGTTGATGTGGCATGACGCTTTCGGGGAGATCCTCCACCTCGATTACACCGTTTTCACAAATTGCCCCTGCAAATGCGATGACGTTGTCGAGTTCACGGATATTACCCGGCCACGGATAGGCAGAAAGTGCCGTCTCCGCGTCGCTCGACAGGGAGAGCGGTCCCCGTCCGGACCCATGTTTTTCCAGCAGGCGTTTAACTACCCAATGGAAATCGCTCCGCTCGCGGAGCGATGGGAGGGTGAGAATTGCCGTGTTCAGCCGGTAATAAAGGTCGCCCCGAAAACGGCCATCCGCTATCATGTCCGCTAATGGCCTGTGGGACGCCGACATCACACGGAAATCGACCTTCCTGGCGACCGACCCACCGACCGGTAGCACCTCGCCTTCGGCCAGAACACGCAGAAGCCGGCTCTGCGCAGCAAGCGGCATGTCACCAATTTCGTCCAGGAAAAGCGTTCCGCCCTCCGCCTCCTCGATCAAACCTTTTCGTCCTTTTGCAAGCGCCCCGGTGAAAGCACCTGGCAGATATCCGAACAGCTCACTTTCGATCAATTGTTCGGGGATTGCGGCGCAATTGACAGCCACAAAGCGGCCAGTGACACCGCTTGCCTCGTGCACGATGCGAGCAAGATGTTCCTTGCCGGTTCCCGTCTCTCCCTGAATCAGGATCGGCAAAGCTGTTGGTGCGAGCTTTCTCACCTTGCGGCGCAGCGTCTCGATGTCTGGTGTCTGACCACCGAGGCGGTCCATGGCGGACAAATGCGGCACACCCCGCCGAATTTTGACGCCGATCGGGCGCTGTTGCGGTTCGATCGCATGCACGTAAAGCGTTGAACCATCGCGGACCGCGATGCGTCTGTCCTGCGGCAACCGGCTTCTGGTCAGGGATGCGAGGTCGTCGACCTCCGCTTCGAAAAATCGAGACACCGGTTGCCCGATCAGCGCGTCGATGTTTCTCCAGTCAAGACCGCATGACGACGCCAGGATACGGGCCCCGCCGTGCGTCATGCCGGTGATGAGCCCACCGCCGTCCAACGAGATTGCCGCCTCTGGGTCCACATCGAGGAATTCCGGTGCGCCAGCAAACCGCAAGACAAGGTCGTGGCGGCTATGCGCCATCAAGTTCGCAAGTTCGATGCGCCGGACGGTAGACGAAACGAGATGGCGCGCCATGTTCTGGCTCGCCTTGAGGATCGGTGAACTCAGAAGCGAGATGTCTAAAACCGCGGCCAGCGATCCGTGCATGTCGTAAATCGGCGCTGCTGTGCACGAGAGTGGCGTATGGGTCATGTCGAAGTGATCCGACTGATGGATTGTCAGCGCCTCGCCTGTTGCGATGCACGCTCCGACTGCACAGGTTCCTGCACGCGGCTCGGACCATTCTGCGCCAAGATAAAGACCTGCCTTTCGCAAATTGTTATTGAAAGACGGATCTCCCAAAAACTCGACAGTGACACCCTGACGATCAGAAAGAAGCAGAACGTAATTCTGCTCTGCGACCTGACGGTAGAGCCTTTCCAGGCCCGATCTTGCGATGTGGACGAGATCCTCGGCCTGCTGGCGATGTTCACGCAGGCGCGTCTCGGAGACGATGACCGCCTCGCGTGCCTTGGCAGGATCAAGGCGGTATTCTTCCAGACATCGCCGCCACGACTCGACAACAACGTCATCACGTCCGGTATTTGCACCATGCCCGACGTTTTCGATTTCCCTGATGTGATCAGCAAATTGCATCGAGACTGTAGCGGCTCCTCCCGAAAGCCACTCTCCCTTTCAATCCATGTCTCTCGTCTAGCACAGATGATGCACCATGGCGACGGCCGCATTCTCTCGGTTGACTGAAGGGATTATGCCGCCTCTTCGTCGAGGTAGCGTTCCACGAGACGTGCCCACATTGCGGCCCCGGTCGTCAGGCTGCCATCGGCGAAGTCGTATTTCGGATTGTGCAGCATGGCTGAATTCTCGCCGTTCCCCATCCGCAGGAAACTCCCCGGCTTGCGCTCCAGGAAATAGGAGAAGTCCTCGCTTCCGGGAATGAGATCGGAGGTCGCTACCTTGTCGGCACCGACCAGTTCCTCTGCCACCAGACGCGCAAATTGTGTTTCGGCATCGGAATTGACGACAACAGGATAACCACGCTCATAGTCCACCTCGACAGTTGCCCCGTGCCCCTCTGCAACTGACTGTGCAAGCCTCTTGATACGCTCTTCGAGGAGATCCCTGATTTTAGGATCAAACGAACGGATGCTGAGCCCCAGTCTTGCGTATTCGGGGATGACGTTGACCACTTCGCCGGCATGGATGGTTCCCACCGTAACGACAGCGGTCTGTGTCGGATCGATACTACGCGAGACAACTGTCTGCAGTGACACGACGAGATTGCAGGCGACTACGATCGGATCGACAGCCAGATGGGGGCGCGACGCATGACCACCCTTGCCCCGGATTGTGATGTGCGCCGTGTCGGACGAGGCCATCATCGGACCAGACCGCAGACGGAATGTGCCTTCCGCAAACCCCGGATGATTGTGCAGGCCAAAAATCGCGTCGAACGGAAAACGCTCAAACAGGCCGTCAGCAATCATCTTTTGCGCACCACTTGGTTTCCCCGCCTCCTCGGCTGGCTGAAAAACCAGTGTGACCGTACCGTTAAAGCGCCGGGTTTTTGCAAGATACTGGGCTGCACCGAGGAGGACCGTGGTGTGGCCATCATGCCCGCAGGCATGCATTACGCCTGGTCTCGTGCTCGCATAGGCAAGGCCCGTGTCTTCTAGAATTGGCAGCGCATCCATATCCGCACGAATGGCTATGCCCTTGCCGCCATTTCCTGCACTGAGACGGGCAACAACACCGTGCCCACCGATATTGCGCGTCACCTCATAACCCCAACCTTCCAGCTTGTCCGCGACATAGCGCGCCGTCTCGGCCTCCTCGAAAGAAAGCTCCGGGTTGGCATGAAGGTGCTGGCGGGTCTCCTTCAGCTCCGCTTCCATGTCGTCGAAATCAGAAAGACGCGCATAGCCATTGTCAAATGTCGGCATTGGATCCCAGCTCTGGTTAGCGATTCCGGTTCTCCCTCGTACCTTTGCCGCTGAACTCCGCTGGATCAAACAAAAAGCATCATGCCTTGCCTCGAAAATTCAACCTGCGAGCATTCGGCACCACAAATACATGATAATAATACTCATGTTTATTGCCATCCTGCAAGTTTTCACCTATGGACCGCTCAACAGCACAGTCTTTTCCGTTCGGAACCCGCCTCATGTGGAGCAAACCCACGTCCCGCACCCTCATCGATGACGCTCTGCAGCTTCACTATGAAGACCTTTGCCGGGCGATGGTCCGGCGTGGGCATACGGCGGGTATCTCGCAGGAGATCGTCCACGATCTGTATTTACGTCTGACCGGAAAACCTCGATTGCCTGAAAACCGTTCGCTGATACGCGCATTTCTGGTTCGGGCCTGCGCCAATCTCGGCATTGACCGCCTTCGCCGCGAACAGTTCGAAAGGAAGCTCTTTTCCGGGAGCGCCGAGGAGGCACTCGCTGTTCCCCAACCCGTAATCGATGCCGAAAGTCTTGCGGACAGGGAGCACCGGCTGAACATTTTGCGTCAGGCAATCATGAAGATGTCACTCCAGAGAAGACAGGTCTTCCTGGCGAGCTGTATCGGCGGCCTCAATTCGGAAGAGATTTCAAAGCGAAGCGGCATTACAAAAAACATGGTGGATCGCCACCTGCGCAAAGCCTACCTCCATTGCCTGGAGTGCCTAGAGGACACGTTATGACAGGCACATCAGTGAAAACAGCGACCGCACTTCGCGCGCAGGCTATCGACCTCTTCCTTCAGCAGCGTGACCGGCCGGATGACATAGTCCTTGCCGCAGATCTTGAGGCATGGCTTGCAGCCAACGAACAGCACGCGGCGGCTTTTGAGCGTGTTCGATGTCTTATGGGCGATGCGGGTCTTCTGGTGACGAACGACCATGCCTTTGTTGTTCGGGCAACGCGTAAGAGCAGCCTCACCAATGGCAAGATCGCGACAACCCTTGCATTCGGCGTTACGCTCGCCGCGGGTCTTTATCTTGCCGACATCCCGATGCGGTTGCGTGCGGACCACATGTCCGAAACGGCGGAACGGCAGATCGTCACGACGCCAGATGGGTCGACTATAACGCTTAATGCCAACTCCGCCATTGCCTTGCGCTTCACCGCAACCGAGCGTCAGGTTCTACTATTGCGCGGAGAGATTTTTGCCCAAGTTGCTCCCGATGCTATGCGACCGTTCTCGGTCGTGGCGGCAGGTGGCACGACCACCGCGCTCGGCACCGCCTTCGACGTCAACATGCACGAGGGCATGACAAACGTTGCTGTTCTTGAGCACAGCGTTTCTGTTGATCTGGCGGGACAGCATGATGTCAGCCGACTGCAGGAAAACCAACAGGTGAGCTACAAATCGGATGGAACGATTGGCGCGATCGAAGCGGTTGATCCGACATCGATCGGTGCGTGGCGACACGGCCGCTTTGTTTTCGAGGACAAGTCGCTGGCGGAGGTTGTCGGAGCGTTCCAGCGCTACATTCCAGGTCGCATTATCGTAACGCAGGAAAAGCTTCGTCAAAAACGCCTGTCGGGTAATTTTGACTTGTCGGATCCGCAGGCAGCTCTCATCGATCTGGCCACAGCGCTAGACGTGCGTGTGATGACAGCTGGTCCCTTCCTCACAGTGCTCTATTAATTTTTTCCTCGGGGTGTCCTTAATGAACCGGCTCATTCGTTCGGAAAGCAGAAACATATCTGCTTCACCCGAAAGGTGCCCCTGATGAAAAGAAACAAGCCAGTTGCAAGCCGCAAGAGCGTAGCAACTCTTTTTCCGCTTCTGTTTGCCAGCGTCGCAATCTTGGCCGTTCCACACAGCGCCGATGCGCAGCAAATGCAGACGGTTGCCATCGACCTGCCAGCTGGCACCATGGCAGGCGCACTCAACCGTCTTGCCAGCCAGTCCGGGCTACAGCTCGTCTATGATGCATCGATCGCAAACGGCCTTCGAAGTGCTCGTGTCAGCGGAACAATGACACCGACAGAAGCGCTCGACAGACTGCTTTCAGGCACCGGTATTCACTACCGCGTCATCGGTGGCAAAACGATCAAGATGGAGAAAACAGCGTCTTCCGCAGATACATCCGCCGAAACCGGCGAGACGGCTCTTGCGCCAATCACGATCAAAAGCGGTCGTGTCTTCAATGGTGATGCTCCAAGTGTCAGCGAAATCAGTTCAGAAAAAATTGAGGCGGCCCAGGCCAACTCCCTGCCACAGCTTCTGTCACGCACGCCAGGCGTGACCGCCGGGGGCGGTGTCAGGGCGCAGGGGCAGACCTTATCCATTCGTGGGTTCGCGCGCCAATCCGACACACGCATCCTGCTCGACGGTGCGCCCAAGAACTTCGAACGGTATGATCAGGGAACTGTCTTTATCGATCCGGAACTCTTAAAGCGCGTAGAGATCCAGAAAGGCGCAACGTCCGTCCGTTATGGCAACGGTGGCTTCGGCGGCACCGTCATCATGGAAAGCAAGACAGCCTCGGACATGCTGAACAAAGGTCAGACGTTCGGTATGTGGGGCAAGACAAGTTATCAAACCGCAAACCGCCAGTTTCTTGAATCCGGTGCCATTTATGGAAAATCGGATTTCGGCGGACCTGTGACCTACGACGCACTGGCATCCGCGATCTGGCGCAAGAGCGATAATGTTCGCGTGGGTGGCGGCCAGGTCTATGACGCATCGAACGACAAGCTGACGTCCTTCTCCGCTAATGCAGGGGCCGCCTACGATGGTCATGAACTGCGTGGTTCGGTGATTTACGGAAAATCTGCTGACTACGGCCCACTTGCGGCCAATCGCGGCGATCTTGGCGTGACCGCTTTCAGCATTTCACGCTACGGCGCTGAGCAAGCAAGATTGCGTGCGTTGGCTTGGCGCGACATGAAAGACTTCTCCTCCACCTTGAAGTATGCCTACGACGGGGACAGCGACCTTGTGAATTTCAAGGCGATGGCAAGCTTCTCGGCGACCAGCCTCGATATGACACGCCCGACAATTGCCGGTTTTGTACCTACCGCCTCACTTGGTGGCATGAACGACGAGACGAAATATACAGACTTCAAACTTGAAGCAGAAAACACATCCAATTTCGAACTCGGTGGTGTCTCGCACGTCGCCAATTACGGCGTCCAGTACATGCGCCATGACCGCGATTCGCTGATGTATGACATCGGCAACCGAACGAGTGCCCAGTACAACTATGGACATTATGCGTCCTGGATCAAACCTGAGGGCACGCAGGAGACGATCTCAGCTTTTTTCCGGGACGAGATCGGCTTCACCGACACCTTCAAGCTAACACCGGGGATACGCTTCGACCACGTTCGCTCCGAGGGTGTTCCGAACGCAGCCCCCCGTTACAACAATCCTCTTGCTGGTCATGATTACTCCGCCGTCTCCCACAGCGGGGCGACGCCAGCACTCAGCGCCCGTTGGGAGTTAACACCCAATGCGACATTCTATGCTGACTGGGCATACGCGATGCGCGCGCCGGTCATTGATGAACTCTACTCAAGCCAGAGCGTGGCAAGCACGGCATCTGCGACATCGCGCAATTTGGAGGTCGAACGAAACAACAACTTCAATCTGGGCGTCTCCCAGCAGTTCGACGATGTATTCACCAGTGGCGATACCATACGTGCATCGATTGGTGGGTTTTACAATCACGTCACGAACCCAATCACGCGCCGTTTCGGTAGTGCTAACCTCGCACGTGTAAGCAATGTCCCGTTCTACTGGAACACGCCTTCTTACAAGATTTACGGACTCGAGTTCTCGACCAGCTACGATTCGGAATATGTGTTCGGAAATCTTGGTCTTTCATGGATGAATGGATCGCGCCATGGTGCGATCAACGATGTCTACGGTCCCGATACCTACGCAAATGATCTTTCGCCGTTTACGGCGACAGCGCAACTTGGCTACAAAATTCCGGATTGGGATCTGTCACTAAGCTGGAATGGTCTGTTTGTGGCCCATCAAGAACGCACTCCCGTCAATCAGGGTACGGGGTACTTTTACGCCCGCCCGGAAAGCCTCGGATATGCAGTGCACGGCATTTCGCTCGACTGGACACCAAAGGAGGGTAAATTTGCCGGCACCGAGGTCCATGCCTCGATCGATAACATCTTTGACAAGTATTATATGCCTTATCTGAGCGATGGCATCGCTGCGATGCCAGGGCGCAATTTCAAACTGTCGATCAGCCGCAAATTCTAGGTCGTGCAACAAAACGACTGGCCGAACATGAACTGCGGAATCCACTTCCGCAGTTCCAGTCAAAACGCCTCCCTTTCACGACAAAACTCCCCGTCGGCGCGCACAGGAGATCGTTTACCGAAGCGTCCATGCACCTTTCCCGACGAGTTGCTCGTACGAGCAGCCGATGTCCCTAGTGAACAGATCCCGTGGCATCGGCAACATTCTGCGCAACGAATGTCATAAAATCGGAAACGAAGAATTTGGACTGTTGTTACCGAGCATATCACATTTCACAACGACACCGTTCTCGCGAGTCAAGCACCAATTGTGACTGAAGGCTAAGGTCTAGCCGTGCACAACCTGCTTTTTTTGCAAGGTCGACAGACATGGTAAGGATCACTTGAGAATTAGAGGCCCGGAAGCCGAACCCACTATTTGCTCGCTGAATAATCATTTTCGAGGCATATCAATTTTCCCTGCTCGTGCATCGTTCGGCCTCAAACTTCTTTACTCGTTCCGGCCCGAAGCAGTCCGTTCGATCATTTCCCAACGTACCAGCCGGTCGGCCGAAGACGACGTTGTCGTCAGGGCGATCCGAAGGTGCCGGGCGACATTCCCACTTCGGATGTTCATCGAAGAAAAGAAGCGCCTGAATGTCGAGGACGTTGAGCGAGTTCTGCATGACTGCCGCTGCCTCAGCGACCTTGAAGCGACGGGTAAAGCGTTCAAACGCTATGGCGAGTTTTTCGATCTGTTCGGGCAAAGGTTCTCTTGGCTTCACCAAAAGCGTTGTGTACTCTCGCCTGCATATCATCTTGGAAGATGAAGCTCCCGCCGGACGCAAATACTTGCAATGCGGGAATGTCCTTCTTCAGTCAAACTGTGGAGGGACTCTTGTGAGCCTAAATTTGAGAATTCGTTTTGTCCCAGGTCTCTATGCCGTTTCGCGTTTAGAGGCAAAAGAGGATGTTCCCGCTTGGCTAAGCGGCCCGGGTTTCAAGGCCGTCATATATTCAGATGACGAGGTAACTCTCGTCTGCCTTGAGGAACGCGTGCCTAGCGGGATCACAGCCGAGACGGGCTGGGCTTGCCTACGCACTATTGGCCCTTTCCCGTTCGACGCGGCTGGCATCGTTAAGTCCCTCATCACTCCGCTTTCTGACAACGGAATTGGTGTGTTCGTTATTTGCACGTTCGACGGAGAGCATGTGTTGATCCCTGCAAGCGAGGCGAACAGCGCAAAGCGTTTCCTCGAAATCGCCGGACACACGGTGGAAAATGACTAGAATACTTTTTCTTCCGGGGTCAGTCGGCAGCGCGGCATTTTGGAAGCCGGTGGCCAGGCACATGGAGCTGGATGGTGTATTTTTCGATTGGCCTGGCCTTGGTGATGAACCGGCCCGAACTGATGTCGGCAATATCGATGGTATTGGATCGCATGAACGAACCGGTCAACATCGTCGCTCAATCGATGGGCGGCATCGTTGCCATCAAAGCAGCATTGGCGGCACCTCGAAAGATAGTTCGTCTCGTATTGACAGTCACCTCCGCTGGCGTGCCTTTTGCGGACCTTGGTGGATCGATAAGCAACGTGTTTAAAAGCAATTTTATGGTCGCGGGGTTTTACCTTGGCGTGACAGATCCAGCTGTAAAATTGGTTGGCTGGGTAAGATCTCATTTTTCTCCAACAAGTGATAGATGGTAAGCAAAATTGGCATGTTGCGCATTTGGGATAGCTTCGCCAGGCTGTTTAGTAATGCGACAGGTGGCTGAATAAGGCCGGTTTTGGCCCGAAGCGGTCATTCGTGGCCAAATCGGATCCCAATTTGGTCAGGATTCGACGAACCATTGAGAAGGTCCCATTACTCTTTCCGTCGTCCCGTGAGGGTCTTTATTAAAGGATGCAGCCTTTTGCAGTCTGCGTATTCCATAGCCACCGCTGTCTAATGTGTCTGAGGGCTGGTAGCCAACCGGTATCCTGAAGAAATTATTGATCTGCCAAAAGGCACAGTTATCTCTCGCGGTGCGTAGCTCAACAACCACGGTAAACATTTCGTCCATGCTGATACGCATGAGACCGTTCGTCCCGAGCAAGGCACTGTCGTCGAGACTAATCTTACATACCGATATAGGTGTCTTTCCGATTGTGTGGGTTGTGATTGTGATCTCACGAAACCGCTTATCTGGCCAATGCAGATTTATCGTTCGGCTCGCCGGAATGTTATCGGTCGGATAGATCAGGCTGTGGTTCTGCGAGCTGCCGTCGACGATAAACGCGTTTTCGGTACGTCTAAGACCAGATACGCCAACATAAGAATGAGCGATATCATCGACCTCGATATGGAGGCGACTATATGTGATCTCGGCCATGCCCCGTGCGACCGCTGTTTCGCAATAGTAGTCATTTAGCACCGCGTCAGGGATTGTTCTGGTCAAGTATCTCCGGATTTTATCCACGCGTCCACTTTGACCCGCCAGCATGATTGACGAAAAGTTCCGTTTGTAGGCGACGTCGGTTTTTTCAGCTTCCTCGTTAGTCTCGCCGATGATGTCGTCGTGCTCTCGTGCAAAACTGATGCAATCCTCGACACATTTCACGTATCTCTTGAAGAGGTTGATTGTCAGATCATTTAGATCCTTCCGAGTGACCTCTATGTGTAATGGTTTGACGACGCCACCCGCGAACTCAACGTCCTCAAGCGAGATGGTGAAGGCCTCTGTGGTAGACAGCGCAACTTTTGCGCGCTCTACCTCTCGCTCTAAGCTGAGCTCAGAATAGCTTATTACGGGCGACACACCGAGCCGCCTAGATTTGATCAACCCAACAACAAAGTCCTTAAGCGCAAGATCAAAATCGATACCTCCGAGCTTTGCATCGCCACTCGACGCAAGAACCTTAAATTCGATGCGCCTAGTGAGAGCATCCTCACTATTGAGGTCGATACTCAGCGCATCGTCTTCGAGTTCCCATTCTATATCCTCAACCTTGGCGTAAACCACTGCCACGTCAAGCGTGCCCCCTCCCATATCGACAACCAAAACATGTTTATCGGAGTAAGACACTTCACTGGCGCGCTGTCCGGTTTGGAAGGAGGATAAGACGTTGAATGCGGCAGCCGTCGGTTCAGGTATGATTCTTTCGACCCGAACGCCGGTAGCCTGGACGCAATCGACAATTCGCGACACGTCTAGAATATTGTAGTCGGTTGGAATTGAAAGAACGCAACGCCGGGCTTTTGTTCCCGTTGTGTGCTGGAAGGTGTCAATGAGCGAGCGTATGACAAGCATTGCATACTGATCGGGTCGCAGCCCCTTATCGTCAGCTGCGTCTTCGAAAACGCGCGATAACAAACGCCTCTTCGCATATCGGGATGTAACACCAGAAAAGTGGTCAACGCCAACCTCGTAGTTCCCATCCCCAAAAAACCTTACCGTGGAAGGCATGCAAATTTTGCCGCTACCATCTCTGATAAACTCGTAGCCGGAAGCCGTTCCATATGCCAAAATCGATTTGGTCGTTCCAAAATCAATAACTACAGGTAACGGGAAGTCTGGAAGAAATGTCTCCTCCTGCCTGAGCTTCACCTCTCGGCCCACCCACGGTGGCAAATAAAGGCGATCCGAGAGCTTCGATATCGGGAGGACGAAATCTCTAGCATTATCGCCCAAGATCGAAACTGGCGTTTGAGAAGGAATACGTAGCCGAGCGCAGGTGCTGGGCACGTGCCTTGCCAAAAAGTCTCCGAGTTCGTGCAATCGGCGGCAGTCAAATTCCAGTTCAAGCGCTTCTGATAGACAGTAAGTAAAGACACCCCCTTCAATATTGCCGTGCTCGCGAGCCGCCGCCCTAGCATCCGTAGAGAAGAACACCGCGAGGTTCGAACCTTCCGCGAATGAGATGAGTGGAATTAGCGGTTCAGTCGCTGCCGGATAATTGAAGTTATCCCGGCAGGCATCAATGAAAACGAGAATCGTCTTTGCGTTGATCTCGCAACATTTTCGTATCAGTGTGGCAAGTGAAATCGACGTTTCAGGAAGGGCGCCATAAACTGCGTCCTGAGGGATCAGATAGTCTTGACCTTGATCCGATCGGAAGCCGTGTCCACTGAAGTAGAAAACGAAAGCCTCCAGCGGTGGACCATTCCGAAACTGTTCGAACGCATCAAGACGCTTAAATATGGTGCTGCGACTTGACAAAAAATCTATCTGATTATTATCGCTCGTACAACAAACCGCAGCCTCCTTGTCGAAGCTCGAGGTTTTAATGAATTGTCCGCGCGCCTTTCTTGCGTCGGCGTCGGCGTACGATAGAGATGGTATCCGAGGGTCACTATATTCAGCGACACCGACAAAAAGGCCCGCCCTCATTGGCAGAACCTCAACGAGGGGCTAGCTTTACTTCTATTGCTCCTTTCGCTTCCGCGCCTGCCGCAGCGACGAGGCGTACTTCCCCTTTGACCGTGATCTCAAATTTTAAAGAGATTTCTTTCAAAGTCAGGCTTTTAGCACCAAGCTCAGAGCTATCGAATACGGTAGAAACTGTCTGCAAGGCTGCTCTGAATTGATCCCTCAATGTTTCGGAGCTGATTTGGGTGAGAACACCCTCAGCGCCTCGCTGAGCCATTGATTTTGTGCCTTCATTATCTGCACCGGCAATTACGTTTATCATCGGCATATTAAAACCTTCTCGTTTGGCTGGCTTTTGTCTATCGTGGGATGAGTAAAATCGAATTAAACACGCGCTGTGATTCTATGCAAAGCAGATGATATCTTTACGAGGTTTGTAAAGCCCAGGCGATGCAGATCGTGTGACACCGGCGATTGGGTTGCAAGGCATTGCCAAGTGTTCGCACCAAAGGCCGGGCATTTCTTGGCAGACCGGCGATTTATTCCTTCGAAGACCAATGTAAATTTCGAAAAATTAGCCGCCAGATTCTTGGACTGATCCTCGAAGCTCGGCTAGAAGACCAGGTCCGCTTCTTGCGCATCCCGGCCAAGCCGAAAAGGTTGCCAAATCGCGCAAAAACCCCGCCCAATCAGTCATTCTGTCTCATCGGGCGTAGGTCCACTTTCAGAGAATTTGGAATAAAACTGGACGACAAAATCGAGGGCACGGTCCAGCCAATAGGGCTGTTGGAACAGATAGGAAGTCCACATTCGGCCCTGCCGACTGAATATGAACTGCGGAAGGCACCTCCCGCAATTCAACTCAAGGCACGATGTCATCGCAGGCGCAAACTTTCCGCGTAAGCCATCATCAACGGCCCCACGCCTTTTGCATCGTCAGAGACAACCGGCTCAGTCAGATAATATTCCGGAGTACCGCTCCGGTAGTTGCCTTCGAAGCCACCTAGTCCAGCCACATGCACGATGCCGGACAGCCTTGTGATGCCGTCCTCATCCTGGACCAGTTTCGTGTCGAGGAGTGCGTCGAGCGCACGTCGGCCAGCAACGATTACCGCTTTCGCCTCGTCCCCATCGACAAGATTGAGACGGGCCGCTCTTAACAAGGCGTATGAGAACATCGCAGATGCAGAGGTCTCTTCATAGTTTCCGACCAAATCAGGCGCGTCGAGCACCTGCATCCAGAGACCATTACTCGTCTGCCGCGCCACGATATCCGCAAGAAGGTGACGTGTACGCTTCCGCAGGGACGCCGTTCCCGTATCGTCAGGCAAAATGGCAAGTACGTCGACAAGCGCCATCGACAGCCAGCCAACGGCACGTGCCCACAATGCCGGAGAATGCCCGGTGATGGGGTCAGCCCAGCGCTGATCGCGGCTCTCGTCGTAGCCATGCACATAAAGCCCAGCGGGATTAGCGGTCAGGGCGAGCGCTGTCGAGAATTGCTGCAAGGCATCGACGATGAGCTCGGGCCGGCCGGTCGCCTGGGCATATTCGATCTGGAACGGAAGCCCCATATAAAGCCCATCCAGCCAGACCTGATGCGGATAGCGTTTTTTGTGCCAGTAATTTCCCGAGCGGATACGCGGATGATTTGCCAGCTGTCCCGCCAGGTGATCGGCCGCTGCGAGATAGCGTGGATCCTTTGTTTCTTCCGCCAATGGGAAGAGTACCCGACCGGCGAGAATATGGTCAATGTTGAACTCCTCGGGCGAATATCCCGCAAGTTTACCGTCTTCGGCTATCTGCGCGTCAGCGAGGCGATGCAGATGGTTCTTCCAGCGTGCCTCGCCCGTCGCATCGGCGAGAAACTGGAGTCCGCGATAAACGCATCCGTCCTCGTAACACCAGCTCCCGCCTTTGTAATGCTGGTAGCGATTGGCAAACTTGTCAAAGTAATCAGTTGGTTTCATATCTTTGCTCAATCATTTTCTGATGTAACGGTGGCAGAACTTAGCAATGCGGGATCATCGCATCTGACCTCCGCCTGTTCGAAGACGATTGCCTCGTGCTGCATTGGACGGATCCGGTCCGCCATGATGGGGGGCATCGGTACAGCGGATGGGTCACGAGACAGAATGGTGAGGCCGCGAATATCGACGTTGCGAATGGGGGCTTCCGGAAGCCCGAGAAACGCACCCGCAGCGTGAGCGAGCGTTTGGATTCTGACATCCTCGACAACAATACCGTCAATGACCGGCGTTCCCTTGCCGACGGCAGCCGGTTCTCTGGACTGTACCCAATCATCATGCCCGTCAGCATCGCAATGGTAATGCGCATTGGCTGACAAGGCGGTTTGGACACCGTTCAACAGCACGCGCCGCATGGCAATATTGGTAACGGAACCGCCTCGCCCACGCCGTGTCTTGAGACGAAGGCCCCGATCGGTCCCGATCATTTCACAGTCCTCGATTGTCACGTCGTGGACACCGCCCGACATTTCCGAGCCAATCACCAGCCCGCCATGGCCACGCTCCATCAGGCAGTGCTTGACGTGCACACCCCGCGTCTCGGCCAGATGGTCATCTTCGCCATTTGGCCCGCGCTTGCCTGCCTTAACGGCAATGCAATCGTCACCGACAGAGAAACGAATGCCGGCAATCGTGACGTTACGGCAGCTCTCGGGGTTGAAACCGTCCGTGTTGGGGCTGTCGTGAGGTGCCAGGATGGAGAGACCGGCCGCGGTGAGGTCGTTGCACCCTTGAGGATGGATCGTCCACGAGGCTGCGTTGCGAATGGAAAACCCGAAAAGCTTTACGTTACGGCAGGAAACAAGGTGCAGTCCGCGTGGGCGGCGCGCGCCGTTGCGCGTTTCCTTTGGCCATTGCCACCAGTCTCCCTTATCGCCGGAGCCGTCGAGAACACCATGGCCTTCAATCGTAAGGTTCTCTGCGGCGACGGCATGAACGGGTGCGGCAAAACAGGCATCAGGAAGCCCTTCCCAGCTTCCAAGCATCCTGCCGTGTTCGTCGCGTGCCGCCAGAATTGGCCACCCGTCACGGAGAGACGGTGCGCGAAGCACGGCATCCTTTTGAAGCCGCAGGGTCATGTTGCTTTTCAGCCGGATGGGAAAGGCCGTCCAGTTTCCTGGGCCAAGGCAGAGTGTGCCTTGAGCGGGGACACTGGAGACCGCCTCCTGAAGAGCTACTGTGTTTTTTCGTGCAGCCTCAAGGTCATCGAGCGCGATATCGGAGAGAATTCCAAAGTCTGTCGCATTGACAAGACCGGCGCAGGCCGATGTCGAAAAATAGAACGGCTCTAACCCATCCGCTTCGAACAGATATTGCGTCGACGGCTCAAGGTCGTGCAGAAGTATGATGACCGTATCTGCCTCACCCAGCCGCTCCTCACTTTCTCGACCCGGCACGCTAAGCCGCCACGCCATTTTTGAAGGCAGGGTGTAGAGTGCACCAGGTACCGGTAGACATAGAGCTGCCGTTCGCGCGGACTGCGCGATTAAAGTAGGTCGAAGCATGATTTGGTCTCGTGTTTTCCCTTATGGGCTTCCACAGTCCCGCCACGGCTTCCCGTGGCGGGACTGTTCTGCCTGTGTCAGTCGAACTTCGCCAGAACGTCGTTGACCGTATCGATGATCTGTTCAGCTGCCTCGTCAGCCGGGATCTGGCCGTAAGCGTACTCCTCGAGCGTGTCGATGAACGCGGACCGGATTTCCGGATGCTCGTTGAACGGTGAGACGGTTGGACCAGATGCTGCCATAACGATTGCATTTGCGGCGCGCACTTCCGGCTCGCCCTTGTCTCCGAGGCGTGCAGCTGCAGCCTTGGAGGCTGGAAGGCCACGCGACGTCCCGAGTGCATCAATGCCCTCCGGTTCGTTCAGCAGGCAGTTGAGGATCTGGGCCGCGGCCTCCTGGTTCTTCGAGTTTTTCGATATCGAAAAGACCATGGAAGGCTTTCGGTACACGCCTTCCGTGACACCGTCTGTGAGTTTCAGCATTTTAACCGGCTTGAGCACCTGACCGTCCTTCAACGGGTCGGCATATTTCGAATAGGTGGAATCCCATTCATAGGATCCGGCAATTTTGCCCTCCGACCATGAGGGTTTTTCGAAGAGGTTGACGTTGCCGTCAGCAGCCTCTTCCTTTTGAGACCGGATCGCGCCGGTTTCGACCAGCTTGCCAAGGAAGGAAATGCCCTCCGCCAGTTCTTCAGGTGTCCAGGCAACACGGTTGGTCTTTGTGTCCACCAGATCCTTGCCGGTCTTCTGGACGACTGCCAGCGTCACCAGAAGCTGCGCCGTTTCCTTCACGGCATTGAAGGTATAGTGGTCCTTGCCTAGCTTCTCTTTAATGGTCTTCGTTGCTGCAAAGAACTCATCCCAGGTCGCTGGAACGGCAACACCCGCCTTTTCAAAGGTTGTCGCGTTGAAGAAGAACACGCGACCCGTTGTCGAGACGGATAGGCCTTGGAGAACGCCGTTCATCGATCCTGCGTCAAGATCGGAAGCATCCCACTGCGACAGATCCAGCGGTTTCAGCTGACGTAGATCGGCAAATCCTTCGCCATTCTTCGAAAAAAGCGGTAGCCACGGCCAGTTGACCTGCACAATGTCCGCCTCGGTCTTGCCTGCCATCTGAGTAGTCAGCTTTTCAAGGTAACCATCAAAGCCCGTAAATTCACCTTTGACGGTGTGACCGTATTTTTCGCCGCAAGCGGCAATCGCCTTCTGCGTCGCGACGTGGCGGCTTTCGCCACCCCACCAGGACATGCGCAGCTCAGCTGCACTGACAGGGCTCGAAACGGCCATTGCCGCATAGGCGACACCCGCAAGCATTGCCATCGTTTTTGCTATTTTCATTGTGTTTCTCCTCCACGAAATATCAGGCACGCAGGTCTCTTCCTCACAGCGAGACATTGCGGCCGTCGGCCTTGTCAAAAATATGCAGTTTCTCCGGGTCGGGTCGAAGGTGGACGACGCCGTCCGAACCGAGCGCCTCGAATTCCGCTGCCCCGACGACGCTCACGAGCTTCTGGCCCTGTAGATCGGCATGCAGATAAACCTCATGGCCCATGAACTCTGCATTGGTCAGCTTAGCGCTGAGGACGGGACCGTCGCCTTTTGCAGCAAGCGAAAAATGCTGCGGGCGGATCCCGATGACAGCATCGGCAGGACGGCGCGAAAGTCGATTTTCGAGGTGTTCCCCAATCGGCAGGCGTTGACCGGCAATAACGAATTCTCCGCCTTCGATCCCGATGTCGATGAGGTTCATTTCGGGGCTACCGATGAAACCTGCGACGAAGAGATTGGCCGGATGATTGTAGAGCTCTTTCGGCGTCGCAACCTGCATGATGCGACCCGTCTGCATAACGCAGATACGATCACCCATCGTCATGGCTTCGGTCTGATCGTGCGTCACATAGATGACCGTCGATGAAAGCCCTTCCGCCTTCAATTGACGATGCAGGTCGGTGATCCGCACCCGCATGGAGGCGCGGAGTTTCGCATCGAGGTTGGAAAGAGGTTCGTCGAAAAGGAAGACCCCGGGCTTCTTGATAAGCGCACGACCGAGAGCTACGCGCTGGGCCTGACCACCGGAGAGTTGCTTCGGTAACCGGTCAAGCAGCGGTTCAATCTCTAGAATGCGGGCAACATTGTCGATTGCCTTTTCGATGTCCGGCTTGGCAACGCCTGCGATCTTCAGGCCGAAAGCGAGATTTCCGCGCACCTTCATGTGCGGATAAAGTGCGTAATTCTGGAAGACCATGGCAATGGATCGCTTGCCCGGTGGCAGGTCGTTGACCCGCTGGTCACCGATGACGATATCCCCGCCGCTGATTTCTTCGAGGCCCGCGACCATGCGCAGCGTGGTAGACTTCGCACAACCGGATGGACCGACGAACACCATGAATTCGCCGTCCTCGATATTGAGATTTATGCCATGCACGGCCTTGAAGCTGTTGCCGTAGGTCTTTTCGAGGTTTTTGAGTTGAACGCGTGCCATTTTAACCTTTGACCCCGCCAGACGAGATCCCTTCAATGAAATACCGTTGGGCTGCGAAGAAGACGATCAGCGCAGGTGCGATCGTCAGGACCGACATCGCCAGGATGCGGTTCCATTCGAACGCCTCGGTGGTATCGATGGAGAGTTTGAGCGCGAGGCTCACCGGATATTTGTCGACCGAAGACAGGTAGATCAGCGGCCCCAGGAAGTCGTTCATCGTCCACATAAACTGGAACAGACATACTGAAATCAGCGCCGGCGCCAGCATTGGTACGACAATGTAGACGAGGGTCTGCAGACTGTTTGCTCCGTCCACGCGAGCCGCCTCTTCCATGTCGGACGGGAGAGAACGAAGAAATTGCACCAGCATGAAGACAAAGAACGCGTCACCGGCCATTGCCGAGGGAACCCAAAGCGGAAGGAAACTGTCCAGCCAGCCGAGATCGCGGAAGAGGATATATTGCGGGATACGTGTGACGACATTCGGCAGAAGCAGAATGGCGATGACCGAGCCGAACAGGATCTTCTTCAATGGAAAATCGAAACGGGCGAAAGCATATGCTGCCATCGTGCACGAAATCGCCGTTCCGATAACCTTCGGCAAGATGATCAGGAACGAGTTCCAGAAGAACCTGCCGAACGTATAGGGCGTCGAGGTTTCCCAGCCACGGATATAACCCTCGAGGGTCGGATTTTCAGGGATGAAGCCGGCTCCGGAGAAGATCTCCGAATTGGTCTTGAAGCTTGCTCCCACCAGCCAGATGAGCGGGTAGAGCATCAAAAGTCCGACCGCAAACAACAGCACATAGCGAATGCTGGTGGAAATCAGGTTCAGCTTTGCGCGGCGGGCGGCCTGGACTTCGTTGAGGGTTAAAACATCCGTCATGAGATCAGTTCCGCTTGTCGCCGGCGTAATAGACCCACTTCTTCGAAGACCAGAAGGCAACGAGGGTCAGCACGGTGATGATGGTGAAAAGGACCCATGCGATGGCAGAGGCATAGCCCATGTTGAACTTCTTGAACGCCTCGTCATAGATGTAGAGGGGTAGAAGATAAGTCGACTTCAAGGGTCCGCCCTGGGTGATGATGTAGGGCCCGTTGAACTCCTGGAACGCCTGAACCATCTGCATGATGAGGTTGAAGAAGATCACCGGCGTCAGAAGAGGCAAGGTTATGAAGATGAATGTCCTGACCTTCCCGGCACCGTCGATCGCCGCCGCCTCATAGAGCGACTTGTCGATGGATTGCAGCGCCGCCAAAAAGATCACCATTGCCGAGCCGAACTGCCAGCAACGCAGAAGCGTGATGGTAAAGAGCGCGTTTGTCGGGTCACCGAACCAGTCGACCGGACCCAGTCCGACATAACCCAGCGCCATGTTGACGAGCCCTTCTGAGGCAAACATGTAGCGCCACAACACGGCAATCGCGATCGAGCCGCCGAGGATCGACGGAACGTAGAAGGCCGTGCGGAAGAAATTGATGAACTGCAATCTGTAATTGAGTATCGCGGCAATGAAGAGCGCGAAGGCAAGCTTGAGCGGCACGGTCAGAAAGACGTAGAACAATGTCACGTTCAACGACTTTATGAAGGTGCGGTCACGGGTAAACAGGCGCTCGTAATTCGCAAGCCCCGCCCATGTTGGGTCGCTCATCAGATCGTAGCGCGTGAAGCTGAGGTAGAGGGAGCCGAGAAACGGAATTGCGGTAAAGACCAGCAGTCCGATGATATAAGGCGCGAGATACCCCAGCCCCAGTAGGCGTTGAGATTTCATAACGCTCCCCCCCGCGCCTCGAAGAGGCACGTATTCCTGAATACAATTTCGTACAAGTGATTCTCCCGAAGCGGCCAGCGAAGCACATGCCAATGCGCGGTTCGCCGCACTCCATCTCCTCCCGGATCGATGCAGCGCTGATAGGCGGTTTATGTTGTATAAAAACCAAAATTCGCTAGGAAGGTGAATTAACAAAGAGGAGGAAAAAGATGGACGAAATCGAAGGTGGAATTCTATCCACCATTCCGCCTGCCGCTCTCACGCTCAACCTGACGCGTGCCACGATCAAGATGGAACATTCACGTACCTGGCAAATCGACAAGTCCAATCAGGTCGATGACCTCATCATCTGCCTTGAAGGACAGGGACACTATCTGGTGGACGGTGAGCCGCGTGTGCTCGAGCCAGGTGACGCCATGTTGATTTCCAGGGGACAACGTTTTGTCGGCTGGAATGAGAAGACGACGACCTATCGGGGTATCGCCCAGCATTTCACGCTGGACATTTATGGCCGGCACAACCTGATCGCGCAGATGGATCTGAAGCCAAAGTTTCACCTCAGTCGCTGGCCGTTGCTCGAACCACTTGCCCGCCATTATCGCCAAAGCGCACCGCCGTCCTCCGTCACCCTTCTCCAGCACCATCTCTTCATGGTGCTGTTGATCGCATTCATCGATGATGCGTTCCTCGGCTGGATCGACCGCCCGAGCTTTCAGCCGGAAGGGGCGGAAGCACTTGATCTCGCCGTCATGAAAGCTGTCACGATGATCTCGGCCAACCCGCTCGATCCGGACATCGCTTTAACTGCGACCGAGGCTGCGCCGTACAATCGGGACTATTTCCTGCGGGAATTCCAGAAGCGCGTCGGGAGGACGCCGAGAAAATATCAGGAGTTCAAACGTATGGAACGTGCCATGCATTTCCTCGAAGCGGGGCTTTCAGTTGCTTCGGCGGGAGTGGAGGTCGGCTACACCGATCCCTATTATTTTTCACGTATGTTCAAGAGAACACTTGGGCTCAGCCCACGCGACCATATGAACAAGATCAGACGAAGCAGGCACGGTAACCTTTTGCAACTCGACGAGCGCGAACAACAGGAAGCGCTGGCCCAACAAACTGAAAAAGCCCCGCTGGTTTAGCGAGGCTTCTGATTTGAAGTCGATAATGGCTTACCGGAAAAGTGAGGGAAGCCAGAGCGAAAGCGCGGGGATATAGGTGACGGCAAGAAGAACCGCGACGCTTGCCCCGAAGAACGGCCAGATGGTGCGCATCGCCTCGCGGATTGAAATGCCCCCCACGGCACATCCGACGAACAGAACCGTCCCAACGGGCGGTGTGTTGAGACCGATACCGGCGTTCAGGATCATGACGACGCCGAAATGAACCGGGTCAATGCCGAAGGCTTTGACGACCGGCAATAGAACCGGTGTCGAAATAATCACCATCGGTGCCATGTCCATGAACGTTCCCAGCAGAAGCAGGATCACGTTTATGACCAGGAGAACGATGATCGGATTGTCGGAGATCGCACTGATTGCCGCAATCATCAGCGTCTGCACCTGGAGGAACGCCATCAGCCAGCCGAAGGATGCAGCCGTGCCGATGACAAGCAACACCATTGCAGTTGTGCGCACGGCGCCCATGACGGCTTCGACAAAACCGTGCCAGTCCAGCTCCCGATACACAAGCATCGCGACGAGAAAAGCATAAAGCACGGCAATGCATGAGCTTTCCGTCGCAGTGAAGACGCCGGAGCGTACACCACCGAAGATGATGCCAATCAGAAGAATTCCTGGGAAAGATGCCAGGAGATAATACATCAGCTTCGAAAAGCCCGGGAACGGCTCAGACGGATACCCCTTGCGACGCGCAACGATATAAGCCGTGACCATGAGCGCCAACGCCAGGAGAAGTCCTGGAACGATGCCTGCCGTGAAAAGATCGGCAACGGAGACGTTACCGCCCGCGGCAATCGAATAGAGGATCATGTTGTGGGATGGCGGGATCATCAAGGCAATGATGGCGGCGTTAACAGTGACGTTGACGGCATAGTCGCGATCGTAACCGCGCTTGGCCATTTGCGGGATCATCAACCCACCAACGGCCGATGCGTCGGCAACGGCTGATCCCGAGATCCCGCCAAAAAGCGTCGAGGCCACGATGTTGACCTGTCCAAGTCCACCTCGAAGATGGCCGACGAGCCCGGCTGCAAACCGGATCAGCCGGTGGGCGATACCGCCACGAACCATTAGGTCGCCTGCGAAGATGAAAAACGGGATCGCCATCATGGCAAAGACATTCATCCCGGAATTCATCTGCTGGAACACCACGATGGGTGGCAGCCCGAGATATAGGACCGTGGCAAAGGAGGCGATACCCAGGCAAAATGCGATCGGAGTGCCGATCAGCATCAGCAAAGTGAAGACACCGAAAAGGATAGCGTAGGCCATTATGCCGCCTCCTGCACGAGAACGTCAGCTGCAATATCTTCACCGATGGCGAGATCGACGAAACGTTCTGCCGCAAATAGCGCAATCAGGAAGCCACCGCCAATCAGGGGGAAGAAATCAACTCCTCCCGGCCAGCCCAGAACCGGGATCGTCGCCGTCCAGGTCCCCATGGAAAGCGACGTGCCGTACCACGCCATGCCGACGCCAAAAAAGAAGATCAGCGCAAGGCTTGTCATGTCCATACCGACCTGCACGCGTGGCGGCATCAGATACCGCACGATATCCAGCCCCAGATGGACGCTCTCACGAACGCCTACAGCGGCACCCAGCATGATGAACCATGACATCAGATGCAGGGAGAGCGGTTCGGACCAGCTTGGAGAGTCATTCAGGATGTAACGAGCAAAGACCTGCCATCCGACGATCAGCGTCATGGCGATCATGCCGATCCCGGCAATATAAAGGGATGCTCGGCTAAGGACACCAAGCACCGGGCGTATCGCCCTCATAAAATGTCGCATTGTGTTTTTCCTCCTCTATTGAGGCACGCCAAGAAAAAACCGGCCCTGTCCCCAGAGCCGGCTTTTCTGTGATCACTTGACCGCTTTGACGCGTTCCAGAAGATCTTTCATCTTCGGATCGGTGACGAACTTGTCGTAGACCGGCGCCATCGCGGCGGCGAACTCCTCCTTGTTCACCTTGATGACGTTGGCGCCACCGGCACGAACCTTCTCCTCGGACGCTTTTTCGCGGGCGCTCCACAATTCGCGCATTTTGCCGACAGAATCCTTGGCAGCCTGACGAACAAGCGACTGGTCTTCAGGCGTCAGCTTGTCCCAGGTGACCTTGGAGATGACGAGAATTTCCGGATTAAGCGAATGTTCCGTCAGAGTGTAATTCTTGGCGACTTCGTAGTGACGCGCGGACTCGTAGGACGGCCAGTTGTTTTCAGCACCGTCGACGACACCTGTCTCAAGCGAAGAATAAACCTCACCCATCGGCATCGGCGTCGGGTTGGCACCAAAAGCCTGCATCATCGAGATCCAGAGGTCTGACTGCTGGACCCGGATTTTCAGGCCCTTGAGGTCTGCCAGTTTCTCGATCGGCTTTTTCGTGGTGTAGAACGAGCGCGCACCGGAATCATAAAACGCAAGACCGATAAGGCCATGCGGTTCGAACGCTGCAAGGACCTCGTCACCGATCGGACCATCCACTGTGTTGTGCATGTGCTCGGTCGAGCGGAACAGGAACGGCAGACCGAGGACGGTTGTTTCCTTGACCAGGTTGTTGAAGGGCGCTGCGTTAACGCGGTTCATATCGATGACGCCGAAACGGGTCTGTTCGATCGTGTCCTTTTCACCACCAAGGACGGAGTTGTTCATGACCTGAACCTTGATGCGTCCCTTGGATCGCTCGGCGAGGAGCTCACCCATGTATTTCACCGCTTCGACTGTTGGATAACCGTCAGGGTGAATGTCGGCGGAGCGCAAGGTAATTTCCTGCGCCTGTGCCGAAATGCTGGAAAGCGCCATCCCCATGGCGACACAAAGCATGCCTGCTATCTTTTTCATTTTCTTCCTCCTCCGTTGTACGGCCAGACCCTCCCCAGGGTCAGTGACCGAATTTTCCCGCCCGTCCGGGCCGGTATGCAATACCTTTCATAAAAATTCGCCGGTGGAAGCCATTCCCCTTCCACCGGTATCAAAATCCATCAAACCGCCGAAAACGGCGGCAACTTGAACAACGCTTCCGGGTTCTCCACCAGTGCCAGATGTCGCGCCTTTTCATCCGGCAGCCATCCGAGGACGAGATCTGCCAAGCGCGCGTCATCAGGATAGAGCGTCGTCTCCCTGATCGAATTATGTGGCCAGTTGGTCCCCCAGACGATCCGCTCTGGTGCGTGGCGGGCGATCCGGCGCGAAAACGCGGCGACATCGTCATAGGGCCAGGCCTGGCGTGCGCTCTCGTAAACGCCGGCGAACTTGAACCAGACATTTCCGCGGTCGATCAGCTTCAGAAGCGCTGCAACCTCCGGGCCATCCGGGTCGATCCCCTTGAAGAATTTGCCATGGTGATCGAACACCCAACGTGCACGCACATTCTCCAGCCGCGGCAGATGTTCGAGAAGATTGTTGCCGTCGAACTGGATCGCAATCATCCAGTCTGCCGAAACCGCCCGTGCATCGACGGTTTCCAGATAGGAAAGATCTACCGCTCCTCCCGGCAAATCCATGATCCGGGCACCAACTGCGCCGGCAGCCGAAAGACGCTCGATATCGGCATCCGTCGTCGTGTCATCGATGATCACCACGCCCCGTGCAACATCCCCCATAGCCGCAACGCAAGCCAGAGTGTTGTCGTTGTTGCGCTGATGGGCGTTGCCCTGCGTGATAATCACCCGGTCAACACCGAGCCATGTCATCAGCTTGCGATAATCGTCCGGCTGCGGTAACGCGCCCGGCGGGAGGCCTGGACCGCCGGCAAGCGCCGGATATCCGGGAAGATACATATGCATCTGTGCGTCGACCGCCCCCCTCGGAAAGGCAGGGGACGGTGCAACGCCAGAGAGTTTGCGTTCGAGAGCGCTCATGCGTCAGGCATCCTGAACTGTTGAAGTGCCTCGCGATTGATCTCAATGCCGAGGCCAGGCGCATTCGGGATGGCGACAACACCGTCCACAGCCTCAATTGGCGTCTTCAGGATCGCCTGCCGGAAAGGATTATGTGTGCGATCGAATTCCATGATCGGTTCGATCGGGTTAACGCGAACCGGGTCCGGCGTCATGGCTGCCATGAATTGCAATGCGGCCGCAATCTGCACGCCCGTGCCCCAGACGTGCGGCACGATACGCACACCGTGCAGTGTCGCAAGTGTCGCTATTTTCTGCGTCTCGGAAAAACCGCCACATCCGCAAAGATCAGGCTGCAGAATATCGACGGCGCCGCTCGAAAGAGCCTGCCACATGCCGTAGCGGGAATGCCACGTCTCGCCGCCTGCAACCGGAATTGGCTGTCCGGCGCGAACGCGAGCATAGGCATCGAGCTGCTCGGGAACGACCGGCTCTTCAAACCAGTCAATGCCATATTCCGCTGCCCGGTTGCCGACCGTGATGGCTTCCTGAACCGTATAACCGTGATTGCCGTCGATCATCAGACGCATATCGGGACCGATTGCTTCGCGCACAGCCTTGATCACCGCCAGATCTTCTTCAAGACCGAAACCGATCTTGATCTTGCAGGCATGAAACCCCTGTTTGCGGCGTTCGGCCATTTCGGCCGCGTTGTCAGAAACGCGGTCGACACCATCGCGCTTGAAGCTTCCGGTCGCGTAGGCCTTTACACTTTCACGCCAGCGACCGCCAAGCAGCATCGAAACGGACGCACCGTAATGTTTGCCTTTGATATCCCAAAGCGCGATGTCGATACCGGACAGCGCAGTCAAAGTCAGACCGCGCTGCCCCTGATCACGTAGGGCATTGTAGAGGATTGCCCAGATCTTTTCTGTCTCACGCGGATCCTTGCCGATCAGCCAGCCGGAGTAGGCTGCGACGGTGGCCGCATTCGGACGCGCCGGACCGAGGCATTCGCCCCAGCCGACGGTTCCGTCGTCGCATTCGATTTCCACCAGGACATGGGCCCGCCGATCGAACCGCATGGATGCGCTTTCGAAAGGCGTATCCAGGCGGTGTTCGAGCAAATGCGTACGGACAGCGGTGATCTTCATGGGCTCTCCTCCCCTTTCACCCCTATCAGGCCTTGCGCTTGTGCGCGCCGATCAACTTGTCGAGCATGCCGACCTCTTCTTCCGTCAGATCCTTGAGCGGCGAGCGCACTGGCCCGGCATTGAAGCCTTGCAGGCGCACACCTGCCTTGATGGCGGAAACGGCATAACCCTTGGCGCGATTGCGGATCGCCATGAAAGGATAGAAGAAGTCAACGAGGATACGCTCGCACGTCGCACGGTCGCCGGCGCGAAGTGCCGCGTAGAACTCGTTGGCAAGACCCGGAACGAAGTTGAAGACAGCCGAGGAATAGGTGGTGAAACCAGCACCAAGATAGGCTTCGGCAAACAGTTCAGCCGTTGGCATGCCGCCGAGATACATCAGACGATCACCCATTTTTGCGGTGATCTGGCGGACCAGGCCGATATCGCCGGTACCGTCCTTGAAACCGATCAGGTTCGGGCATTCATCGCAAAGGCGGGCAAGTGTATCTGCCTGCAGCACCGAGTTGTCGCGGTTATAAACCATGACGCCGATATCGATCGACTGGCAGATCTTCTTGATGTGAGCGTAAAGACCTTCCTGCGGCGCATCGATGAGGTAATGTGGCAGAAGCAGGATGCCATCTGCACCGACCTTCTGGACCGACTGAGCAATATCAATTGCGATGTCCGTGCCGTAGCCGCAACCCGAAACGATCGCCGTTTCGCCTGACACTTCTTTTGCAGCCGAAACGATGCCAGGAATTTCGCTGGGCTTCAGCGAGAAAAATTCGCCCGTGCCGCCGGCAGCAAAAAGCACCGGCGCCTTGTAGCCCGCAAGCCATTCGACATGCGCCCTGTAGCTATCCCCGGCAAAACGGCCTTCAGCATCGAAGTGCGTTACAGGGAAAGAGAGGAGGCCGGAGCCCAGCGCGGCCTTGATCTGTTCAGGGGTCATTTCAGAAGTCCTTTGTAAATCCACTCGCCGCAATTAAGCAGCCTACCCTACCTTTGTCAACAACTCATCATACAACTTATATGATGAATTTTTTGTTGGCGCATCAACGCGCCAACCAGCCTCCGTCGACATTGAGAATTGCGCCGTGAATGTAGTTCGCAGCCGGCGAGGACAGGAACACAGCCGCACCGGCGATATCTTCGGGACGACCCCACCGGTTGGCAGGGATACGCTCGAGAATGGCCTTGCTACGCGCAGCATCGGCACGCAGGGCTTCGGTATTGTTCGTTTCGATGTAACCTGGCGCGATGGCATTGACGTTGATGCCCTTGCCCGCCCATTCGTTTGCAAGGAGCTTGGTCAAACCGGCGACACCATGTTTGGCAGCCGTATAGGCTGGAACACGGATGCCACCCTGGAACGACAGGAGCGAGGCAATATTGACCACCTTGCCGGTTTTCTCCGATGCCAGAAGTTCCTTTGCGAAGGCCTGGGTCGTGAAGAACAACGCCTTGAGATTGACGTCCATCACGTCATCCCAATCCGCCTCCGAATATTCGACCGAATCGGCACGCCGGATGATGCCAGCATTGTTGATCAGGATATCGAAACCAGCGCCTTCAAAGACATCCTTCGCCGCAAGCGGGTCAGCGAAGTCAATGAGGAGCGCGCTCGCCTTACCGCCCTCTTTGGCAATGATCTCGAGCGTCTCGTCGGGCGCACGGCGCGCAGCGCAGACCACCTCCGCACCGGCAGCCGCCAATCCGATCGCTATCGCTTGCCCAAGACCGGTGTTTGCACCTGTTACAAGCGCCTTACGCCCTTGAAGCGAAAAGGTATTTGTCATTTCAGGTCCCCTGGCTGAATGAAGTCCATGTCGGTATAGTCGACGTTATCGCCGGCCATGGCCCAGATGAACGTGTAGGAGCCAATGCCCGCGCCGGAATGAATGGACCAAGGCGGCGAAATCGCACCTTCTTCGTTGGAGATGAAGAGGTGCCTCGTCTCCTGCGGCTCGCCCATCAGATGCAGCACGCGAGACTTCTCATCCATGCCGAAATAGAGGTAGGCCTCCATGCGGCGATCATGCACGTGCGAAGGGATCGTATTCCAGACCGAGCCCTCTTCAAGCATTGTGTATCCCAGCACGAGCTGGCAGCTTTCCATGACGAGCGGGTGGATGAACTGGTTGATTGTACGCTTATTCGATGTTTCGACCGCACCCAGTTTGACTTCCTTGCTGTCAGCAATGGTGACGAGCTTGGCCGGAAGACTGCGGTGGGCCGGGCATGACGTGATGTAGAAGCGACCTTGGCCAGCAAATGTTACGGCACCGGAGCCTGCACCAAGATAAAGGACATCACCGCGGTGCAAGGTGTAGGTTTCACCGCCAGCACTCACGGTTCCGGTCTCGCCAACGTTGACGATACCCATTTCGCGCCGATCCAGGAATGACGGGGTCTTCGTTTCTTCGACCTTATCCAATGTCAGCGACGCACCATCTGGCACCGCGCCACCCATAACGAAGCGGTCGTAATGGGTATAAATAAGCCGGATTTCGCCCGAGCGGAACATGTCATTTGCGAGGAAATGCTTGCGAAGCCCTTCCGTATCGAGCGTTTTGGCAAACTCTGGATTGACGGCCTGCCGCGTTTCGACGGTTAGCATGAAACTCCTCCTTGGGGTTGTTGCAAGAAACACATAATATATGTTATCCACTTATTGTACGATATATATGACAAGGTCAATAGGCCCACTGGACCGAATGACCGCATCCTGTTTGCTGGAGGAAAATTGCAATGAAACGGCTTCTTGTTACCGGAGCGGCAGGTCAGCTTGGCCAGGTTATGCGACAGCGCCTCGCACATCTTGCCGACGTCATCCGGGTTGCCGACATCGCACCTCTGGAAAAGCCGGGCCTGAATGAGGAATGTGTTCAATGTGACCTTTCCGATGCGGCCGCGGTCAAGGACATGGTGGCTGGTTGCGACGGCATCATCCATTTCGGTGGCGTTTCGGTGGAGCGCCCCTTCGAACAGATCCTTCAGGGCAACATCATTGGCCTTTACAATCTTTATGAAGCTGCACGGGCGCACGGACAGCCTCGTATCGTGTTTGCAAGTTCCAATCATACGATTGGCTACTACGCGCAGACCGAGCGGCTGACACACGACGTTCCGTTTCGCCCTGACGGGCTCTATGGTGTTTCCAAATGCTTCGGCGAGGCGCTGGCGCGCATGTACTTCGAAAAATTCGGCCAGGAGACCGCACTGGTGCGGATCGGTTCGTGCACACCCGAACCGGCAAATCACCGGATGTTATCGAGCTGGTTTTCACACGATGATTTTACGTCGCTGATCGAAGCCGTGTATCGCGCACCCATTCTCGGCTGCCCTGTCATCTGGGGCGCATCCGCCAATGACGCCAGCTGGTGGGACAATTCGCATGTCGGTTATCTCGGATGGAAACCGAAAGACAATGCGGAAAGCTTTAGACAGCACATCGATGCAACTGTACCCAGACCGGCTGCAACGGACGCTGTGGCACGGTTTCAGGGCGGCGTATTTATCGACAATCCGATTTTTACCGAGAATTGAAACCATGACCACACGCGTCTGCGGCATCGGAACGAAGACTTGAGTAAAATTTGCAGCGACTGAAGATTGCGCGTCGTGGCGCGATTGGCGTATCCGAAGGCTTCAACGAACCCTGTTCCTCCATGAAACGGCCCTGACCATGACAAAAGCGATCGTATCCGAACCAGTAGCACCGCAAGGCAGGACCCTTGTGGTGAAGGTGTCGGACGAACTGCGCAGCCAGATTGTCAAAGGCCGTTACAAAACCGGTGACCGCCTGCCGTCCGAGGCACAATTGACGCAGGAGTTTGGCGTCAGCCGGACCGTCGTCCGTGAGGCCATCGCCGCCTTGCGGTCTGATGGTCTTGTTGAGCCCCGTCAGGGTGCCGGAGTTTTTGTGCTGGAGCCGCCAGCTGCCGAACGCCGCCCGTTCGACAATGTGGACCTCGCTCGTGTCTCATCGTTGATTGAAATGCTGGAACTGCGGACAGCCGTGGAAGGTGATGCTGCAGGTCTTGCCGCAGTTCGCCGTTCTCCCGCGCAGGAAGAGAAGATCATCGAGGCTTTTGACGCCTTTCGCAGCAGCGCCGCAAAAGGATCGCCGACAGCAGAGGCAGACTTTGCCTTTCATCTTGCCATCGCGAATGCAGCCAATAACCCCCGCTTCAGCGAGTTCCTCGAAGTCCTCGGAGCGACACTAATTCCGCGCCGCGCCGTCTCCAAAGACGGCGCCGAAAAGGTGCTGTCACCTGAGGACCTCGAACGCCTCGTTGGCGAACATGAAGCTATCCTGATCGCCATTCAGGATGGCGATGAGGAAGCGGCCCGCGCAGCAATGCGCCTTCATCTGAAAAACAGCCAGATGCGGTATCGCGCCATGCTGCGAACACCGCGTTCGATTTGATCAGCATTTCTATAGAGGAGAATGAATATGCAGCTTCCCGCCTTCCCGACGGTGTCCCCGGATCAGGGTGTCCAGCGAACCGTACTCTCGGAAGCGGCCGAATTGATGGTCGTTTCGTTTCGTTTTGAAAAGGACGCCGAAGGCAAGTTGCACAGCCATCCCCATGTTCAGTCCACCTATGTTGCCAGCGGTCGCTTCCGGTTTTTCCGCAATGGCGAAGCCTACGAGCTGAAGCAGGGCGATAGTCTGGTTATCCCTGGCAATGTCGAGCATGGTTGCCTCTGCCTGGAACAGGGCGAACTGATTGACTGCTTCACCCCGCGTCGGGATGACTTCCTGTAAGACGTCATAAAAACGTAGCCTCAGCGCAGAGAAAGATCTCTCAGGCTACGTGGCAGGCTCGTCATGCATTCGGCCCCGGTGGCCGTTATGAGGAATTGATCCTCAATCATCAGGGCACCCAGCCCTTCGCCGTAAAAAGGCGCTTCAACAGCAACGACCATGCCGGGTTCGATGATCTCGGCATTGTCGCTCGAGAAAAACGGCCACTCCTCGATACCAACGCCGCCGCCAACCGAATGGCCGAAATGCCCCCGGAAATACTCACCAAACCCATTGCTCCGCATGGCCGTCAGCATTGTGGCATGGACGGCGCCAAAACTGTTGCCTGGGCGCAGCGCATCAACGCCGTCTGCAAATGCATCTTCCAGTGCTGCGAAGACATCCGCGGCAAGAGAGCTGACCGGACCGAAGGAGAAGGTTCTCGCGCCATCCGACGAATATCCGTCGACCAGCGTTCCGACATCCGCCTTGATCAGCGCGCCCGGCGTGACAACTGCCGTCATGTCAGACAAGGCAGGTCCAACCGAAATATAATCCCAATGGCCACTCAACGAAAATCCGTTCTTGCTGGCATAGGCTTGCGCACCGGCTTTCCACGCGGCTGAAAGGCTGGAGAGCGTCGCACCTGGGCGGACTTCCTCTGCCAGGCTGACGAGACCCGCTTCTGCCGCACGCGCCGCCCGCCGCAGACGTTCTATCTCCACCGACGATTTTATGACACGCAAACGGCGCAGTGTTTCTGATCCATCGACCCAGACAACGTCGGGCAGAGCACGTTTCAGCGCATCGAAATCAGCCGCTGGCATGAATTCGAGATCAGCCCCGATACGCCCCTTTGCAAGCCCACGCTCGTTGAGCACCTCGCGTAACAGCGTAAAACAAGCCGAACGGTCGAACGTCTCAGGCCGAAAGCCACCACTGTGGGAACGCCGGTAGGCGTCATCGATCTGCGCCAACTCTTCAACACCGGAAAAGTCGACGATATCAATCCAGATGCGATGGCTGCGAATGTCGACGTTTGGCGCAACCTTTCGGACTGATGGAGCAGCATGGTCGCTGACAATGGCTGCGAGAGGGGCGGTCGCATCGGAAGGAACGAGTGCAATGGCTGAGCCTGCCCTGCCCCACATGGTTGCGACACCAGCCTGGGCACCAATTGCATAACGGAAAGCCTCTGGCTGGAAGAGCACCAGCGCATCAAGCCCGGCTTCGCGCATCAAGGTTTCGGCACGGTTCCGGTTGATATCGCTCATGAAGCCTCCGCAAGCCTGTTCTACTCGCAGCGCGAGCAGAGTTCATCCGGCTTTCGCTTTAGCAGCCATCAGAAATATTAAAAAGGCGGGAGATCGCTCTCCCGCCTATTGTTTTAAGCCGCCAGGCGTTTGAGCTGATCTTCGGTTAGGCTGATGTCGAGTGCGGAAAGGCTATCCTCCAGCTCGGCAATAGTGCGTGGGCCAATCAGCGGGATAACCGGGAACGGCTGAGCAATCACATAAGCCAAGGCAATGTGGATCGGCAGGCGACCGAGTTCCTGCCCAAGCTCGATTGCCCTGTCACGACGCTCGAAATTGCGATCCGAATACCAGACACGCACGATTTCCTCGTCGTCCCGCTTGTCTCGACCGGCCCGATCCGTGAAGAAACCGCGCCCTTGGCTGGACCATGCAAAATTGGGAACGTTGCGGGCGTTCAGCCACGTTTTCCAGTCGTCATTGGATGCGGCTACACATCCGGCCCAGATCGGGTCCAGCATCTCGGCGAGTGAAAAGTTGTTGGAAAGTGCGGCCGGCTGCTGCTTGCCATTCTTCTGGGCGTAGGCAGCCGCTTCGTCCATCCGCTCCCGCGTCCAGTTCGAGCCACCGAAGATGCCGCGAATGCGTCCACGCCTTACCTCGGCGTCCATCGCGTCGACGAATTCACCGACCGGCACCTCAAGATTATCGCGATGCATGAAATAAACATCGACGTAGTCCGTCTTCAACCTTTCCAGTGACTGATCAAGTTGCTTGGAGATCATGTCAGGATAGCAAAGCGGCGAATGGGCGCCTTTGCCGATCAGGACAATCTCCTCGCGCGGCACGTTCCGGCTCGTATGCCAATCGCCAAAGATCGCCTCGGTCTTGCCACCACCGTAGACGTAGGCGGTATCAAAAAGATTGCCGCCTGCCTCGTAAAAGGCATCGAGTGTCAGCGAAGCGGATGCAAAATTCGGGAAAAATTCAAATCCGAGCGCGACGACGGAAGCCGGTTTTGAAATCCCCGGGATCTGGCGTTTCGGCACGGCGTTGCCTGCTTCGACCTTGCCTCCGGCGATATTGGTGGTCCGCATGGACGCCTTCTCGACCCCGTATTCAAGTCCAACGGCTGCACGCCACTGATCCATGACCCTGAGATTGCCGAGGGTGTCCGCCCATGTCATGCCGGGGGCTTCAAACTCCTGCCTGCCCTCACGGATCGCCTTGCCCGCAGCATCGACCTCAAATGAATAAAGCCAACGATCCTCCGGCACCTCTATGGTTTCCGTCTCCGACCCCTTGATGATGTCGATCCGGCCAACGCCACCCTTATGACCCGAGGCAAACCAGAAGTCCTTGACCTCGATGCGCCCCTCAGACCCGATGATCCGAAGCACGTTATCCTGTGAAGCCATGATCGAGCATGAGACCTCCGCGACAATGCCATTTGGAAATTTCAAAACCGCCGAGGCCCATTCATCAACGCCGGATTGGCCGAGATAAGCCGCGCCAGAAACCTTATCCGGCTCTGCAAAAGCTTTTCCATCGGCAACTCCAGCCACAAGTCTTGCCATCGACACGGGGTAGCCACCGACATCGAGGATACCTCCTCCGGCCATCGCGTTGGCAAAAAGCCTGTGGTCAGGTCGGAAGGTGCCCATATTGAAGCCGAAGCTCGAGCGGATGATGCGGATGTCGCCGACAGCACGCTTCCTGATCAACTCGACCAATTTGGCAGTCTGTGGATGCAGGCGGTACATATAGGCCTCACCTGCAAAGACGCCGGCCTTTTTCGCCTCGTGGAAAATCGCGTCCGCATCATAGGCTGAAAGCGCGATCGGCTTTTCGACAAGGACATGTTTGCCCGCCCTGATTGCCTTGATTGCCCACTCCGCGTGGCCCGTATGGGGCGTGGCGATATAAACGGCGTCGATCAGCGGATCAACGAGCAGAGCCTCATAGCCCTTGATGATGCGGGCACCGGCGAAAGCCTCTGCGAGCCCCGGCTTATCAGGGTTGCGTGTCGCTATTGCCTCAAGCTTACCCGTAGTGGAGTGCGCTATACCGTCTGCAAAAGTCCGCGCGATGGTACCTGGACCAATAATGCCCCAGCGGATCGGTTGGTCGGTCGTCATGAAAAACCTCGTATGTTCCTGGATGGTTCTTGGGAAAGTTCAGCGCAAACGCGCGCCATTGCTGTCGAAAAGAAATGTTTTGCGAGCCATCAGGCCCACGGTCAGTTGATCGCGCTTGCCAACGTCGCGCGATTCAGGCCGTTCAACGATGAGTGGCTCACCGCCTGCCGTACCGGCATAGACATAGCTGGTATTGCCGAGATGCTCGGCCACATCGACATGAAGCGGGAGGTCGGCATCGCCAGAACCGGCTTCGGTGAAATGTTCGGGCCTAATTCCCAATGCAACCTTTGTCCCCTCGGGGATTGGGCTTTCAACAGCAAGCGAAAGCCGCACTGTGGGGTCGCTCGTCAACGCGACGGTCGCATCATTCATGCCGCTGGCAATGACTGTCGCATCGAGGAAGTTCATTTTTGGCGAACCAACAAAACCTGCAACAAACCGGTTGGTGGGATCATCGTAAAGATCGAGTGGAGCACCCACCTGCTCGATATTTCCGGACCGCAACACGACGATCTTGTCGGCCAGTGTCATGGCTTCCGTCTGATCGTGGGTGACATAGATCATCGTCGTGCCGAGTTGCTTGTGCAGGCGCGAAATTTCCACCCGCATCTGGACGCGCAGTTCTGCATCGAGGTTTGATAACGGCTCATCAAAAAGAAAGACCTGCGGTTCGCGGACGATCGCTCTGCCAATCGCCACACGTTGCCTCTGACCGCCAGAAAGCTGTTTGGGCCGGCGTTCCATCAACTCATTGATTTGCAAAATCTCGGCCGCGCGTGCGACACGCTTTTCGGTATCGGCTTTCGGGTTGCCGTTCATCCTGAGGCCGAAAGAGAGGTTTTCCCTGACAGTCATGTGCGGATAAAGCGCATATGACTGAAAGACCATGGCAATGCCGCGATCAGCCGGATCAGCATCGTTGACGGTCCGTCCAGCGATGCTGATATCGCCGTCCGAGATATCCTCCAAACCGGCAATCATGCGCAGCAGCGTCGACTTCCCACAGCCGGACGGGCCGACAAAAACCACAAATTCACCATCCGCGATTTCCAGATCGGCACCATGGATAACCTCAAGCGCACCGTAGCGCTTGATGACCTTTTTGAGCGAAAGTTCCGCCATGCGGCCTCCTTCTTACTTGACCGCACCGGCGGAGATGCCGGCGATGAAATGACGTTGCAGAAAGACGAACACCACGAGGATTGGTGCGGTGAGCAGGACAGCCCCCGCCATGATGCCGCCCCATGAAACCTTGGTGAGCCCGATGAGGGTGCCAAGAGCCACGGGTGCGGTCATCATTCCTGGGCGGGAATTGATGAGGAGCGGCCAGAGGTAGTTGTTCCATGACGCCAGAAAGAGAATGATCGATAAGGCAGCCATGGTGGGCCGTGCGAGTGGCAGGGCAACGCGCAGGAATATCTGCCATTCCTTTACACCTTCGACACGCGCCGCATCGAAAAGCTCAGTCGGCATCATGGAGAAGGATTGGCGCATGAAGAGCACGCCAAGCGAGTTGAACAGAGGCGGTACGATCAATGCCACCCATGTGTTGGCGAGCTTGAACTCGCGCGCCACCATGATGAACTGCGGGATGACGACAACGGCGAAGGGCAGTGTGATTGTCCCGAGAATAATTGCGACGACAACCGTCTTGCCTGCAAAGCGGTAGCGCGCCAACGCCCAGCCCGCCATTGATGTCAGGAAAACAGAAAGGATCGTATAGATCACCGCGACGGTGATCGAGATGAACATGGCCCTCAAAAAATTCGTATCTGCCTGAAGGTTTCTGAAATTCTCGAGGAAGTTCGTGGAGGGCACCAGCACGATATCGGGGCTGAAAATGCCGTAGTCCGGCATCGTTGAAAACACGAACATCATCCAGAGCGGAAACAGCCAGATAATAGCAAGAGGCGTCAGAACTGCATGCAGACTGAGTTTCTGCCAGAACAGGGATTTCGACTTCGATCTCATTTCGGCTCCCTCCCGATCCATAGGTTGAGAAGCGAAATGGCGATGGCAAGCGCTGCCATTGTGTAGGCGATCGCAGACGCGTAGCCGAAATTCAAAGAGGTAAAGCCCTGTCGGTAGAGGAAGAGCCCCAGCGTTTCGGTACCGCCGCCTGGTCCGCCACGATTGGTGATCAGGAATGGCTCGGCGAAGAGCTGCATTGTGCCGATGACGGAAAGAACCACGCAGAACAGGATGATCGGCTTCAAAAGTGGCAGCGTAATGTGAAAGAACTGCTGTCTCTTGCTGACCTTATCGAGTGTGGCTGCCTCGTAGACGTCGCCTGGAATGGATTGCAGCCCGGCCAGAATGATTATGGCGTTATAACCTGCCCAGCGCCATGTAACGGCAATAATAACAAGTGCCATGGCAGCGTTGGCATTGTCGAACCAGGAGATGGGTGACAGGCCAACGGAGGTGATCAGCTTGTTGACGATACCGAAATCGGCACTGAACATCAGCCGAAACACCGCAGCGTAGGCAACCTCACCGACGACGACAGGTGCAAAGAACGCAAAGCGATAGAGTGGACGCACTTTCAGCAATGGCGAATTCAGCAGCACCGCCATGACCGTCGCTAGTGCGATCATCACAGGCACCTGAATGACGAGTATGATCAGTGTGTTGTAGAGAGCATTGTAAAAGGCCGGATCGGCAACGAGCCTCCCCCAGTTGAGCGAGGGCGCGAACCGCCATGGATTGATGCGCGTGTTCTGGAACGACAGCAAAAACGAACTGATGATCGGCCAGAGCCAGAAAGTTGCGAAGATCAGAAGATAGGGCGCAAGGAACGCGTAAGCGATCCTGTTCCTTGACGGCATGACGACCTCCCGTTGCCGGTTCAGTAGATTGGGCCGGATGAATGACTTCGAACGCGGCGCCTGCCCGTATGGGAGCAGGCGCCGTCCAATGTCATTGCGTCTGCGGGAGGCCTGTTGCCGTTTCTATCTGCTTGGCGGCATCATCGAGTGCAGCCTTTGCATCGGGATAACCACCAGCGAAGTACTTCGTCTGTGTGGCCTTGTAGATTGCGTCGGCGTCAGACTGGAACGCCGTGCCTCGGCTCGGGACAATTTTCGGCAAGGTCGCGAGGATATCGGTCCAGACAGCCTGGCCGCCCCAATAGGGCTGCGCCTGTTTGACGAACGGATCATCAATGGCCGAGAGAAGCGATGGTACCAGACCGAACGACTTCAGCATCGTCACCTGGCCTTCGTTCGTGGTAAGTGCGTAGTCCACGAACTTCCATGCTGCTTCCTTGTTTTCAGACACGGAACTGATGGCGAGTGAAGAGCCACCGAGATTGGCCGCATGCGGACCATCCGCCGTCAGGCTGGGCATGAGATAGGTGCCCCATTTTCCGGAGAGATCGGGCGAGCCGGAACGCACCGTGCCCTCATACCATGCACCGTACATCTGGCTCGCTGCCTTGCCGGCAGTGTTCGCCTGGATTTTTTCGTCCCAGATTGCCGCCGTGATAATCCCGGCGTCTTTCATCTCCTTCACCTTTTCCAGCGTCGCAACGCAGGCAGGCTGGTTGATGGTGATGTTTTGTCCGTCAGTCGAAAAGTAACCGCAACCCTGCTCGTTGGCGATCATGCGAAACCATTCGCTGTCGCCATTGAAATCCGCCTGTGCCATGACCGTACCAGGATTGGCAGCCATGACCTTCTTTCCGGCAGCGATGAAATCGTCCCATGTCTTGATGGTTGCAGGGTCGACGCCCGCCTTCTCATAGAAATCGCGACGATAGAAAACGGCGACCGGGCCAGAATCCCACGGAACCGCATAGGCTACACCGTCGACCTCAAGTTCCGTTCGCTTGAAATCCGGGAAAAGGGCTTGTTTCTCAGGCGTGTATCCGAGTGCCGTTACATCGGTGAAACAATCCGGAAAGCGGCTCCAGAAGAGTTCGGCCTCAAAATTCTCAACCGTCACGATATCGGGCAGGCCATCGCCGCCAGCCGCACACGCTGCAAGCGTCTTATCGAAAACCTGATTGTTTCCAAGATCTTCAACAACGATCTTAATGTCAGGATTTTTCTTATTGAACCCTTCGACTGTGGACTTCAACGCAGACGCGGCGACGTTCCAGCTCCAGATCGTAACAGTGGTCGATTGCGCAAATGCCGGAGCGGCCAGCAGCATTAGAGCTGTCGACGCGCCAAGAAATTTAGAGCACATTGAAAACCTCCCTTTTTCAATTGCCGTTCTTTAGCGAACGTGGGCAGATTAGCGACGGCAGGAAATCTGTCTCGTAAAAAGGGAACATCGATTTGGCGGAAAGTAAGATTGCCGAAAGAGCGGTTTATCAACCCGGCGCGAGCAGCATCGAAGGCATGCCGACAACCCTGCAGTTCTTCCACAATCACCCGCCGATCATGCTGAGACCCCACTGGCATGCGCAGGTTGAGGTGAATTACGTGATGGAAGGATCGGTCCATTACCGCATCGGTGACCACAATTTGAAACTGAACGCGGGCGAGATCTGTCTCTTCTGGGGCGGGCAGCCACATCAGATGGACGACTCATCGGACGATTCGCTTTATGCCGGGGCGCACCTGCCGCTTGTACACTTCTTTCGCATGCGGCTGCCTGCTGCGGTATCGGGCATGTTGATGGGAGGTGCGACCATGGTTACGTCAGCAACAGACGGAGCCGACCGGGAGAATTTTCCTCGTTGGTTCCGTTACGCAACGTCCGGCGATCCGGCCAAGGCGCAGCATGCGGTCGAAGAACTCCGGTTGCGCGTAGAGCGCATGTTCCTGGAGCCCTACTCCATTGTGTCATCTGCGGCGGACGGAAAGCGCGCGAAAGACGATGAAGGCATGGCACCATCGGCCGGAGTTGTGCGCATGTGCGACTATATCGCGGCAAATTTTCTCGACGATATCGATGCAGCAGATATCGCGCGCGCAGCATCACTGCATCCGAAATACGCGATGAACCTCTTTCGCAAATCGACGGGCATGACACTGATCAAATACCTTACGCTGCTCAGACTTTCGCGTGCGCAGGCAATGTTGATGAATGGCTCTGACAATATCCTGCAGATCGCCATGGAAAGCGGTTTCGGTTCTGTCAGCGCGTTCAACAAGGCCTTCCGCCAGATTGCCGGCATGTCTCCGTCAGATTTTCGTCGGGACATGCGTGCGACGGCGGCCTGATTTTCCCGTCTTGCTCGAGCTACTCAGGCATCCGTCATAGAGATTGTCTCGCTTACTGTCCGTTTTCCGTAGGCGCGCGGGGAACTCCCCAGCATGCGCCGGAACATCGTGGTGAAGGCGGAGATGTTTTCGTAACCGGCGTCAAGCGCCACAGTTGTCACCGATTCACCTTCTGCAAGCCGTGGAAGCGAAGCGAAAATGCACGCCTGCTGGCGCCAGGTTACGAAACTTACGCCCAGCTCGCTACGGAAAAGCCGTGTAAACGACCGGCGGCTGATCCCCATTGCTGCCGCCCAGTCGTCAATCTCGATCTTCACGACGGGTCTCTTCAGGAAATCCCGGCAGAGCGCCGCCAAACGTGCATTTCGCGGGAACGGCAAGCCGAGCGGACGCTCCGGCAAACCATTGATTTCATCCAGCAGTAACGCCCTGACAAGACCTTGCCGGTGGAACGCTGACGGTTTTTGTTCTTCGCTCAGCAATTCGAGGATCAGGCTGGAAGCCAATCCGGTAATTTCCACGACCTTGGGCGTTTCCGGAAAGAAGAGGTCCGGATGCACGTAGATTGAATACATCTCCACCGTGCTGATTGCATCCGCCTCATGTTTCATGCCTGCGGGAATGATCAGTCCATGATCCGGTGGTATCATCCAGCGCCCGCCGGCAGTACTGACCAACACGACACCCTTGCGGGCACACCAAATCTGCGCCCGCGCGTGATGATGCAGTGGCGTATGGTGACCGCTCTGGTAGATCCGGTGCAACGCCAGCACAGGTTCATTCGTGCCCTCGATCAATCGCAGGCTGGTTTCGTGGTCAACAAGGGTCAGGTCTATCATTTCGCGCGGCTTGATTTTCGTCATTTGGCCCACTCTCGAAGATAACAGTCCAAAACACAAAGGCAGGCCAGAAACAATAGCGATAAAAGCAGATCGAAATAAAGATGTACTCCCGCCAGCCAGGCGGGGAGCCGAAAGAGGAAATACAATGGCTACCGTGACCGGCACTGGGTTCAGCCCCCAACGCACGACGTTTTCCATCATTGCAGCGGCGAGCTTCTGCCACATGCTCAACGACATCATGCAATCGCTGCTGACGTCGCTTTATCCGCTATTGAAACAGAATTATGCGCTGGACTTCGTGCAAATTGGCCTTCTAACCTTTGCCTTCCAGGTTACCGCGTCACTGCTCCAGCCTGCTGTCGGTCTCGTCACCGACAAGTACCCCATGCCATTCTCCCTGCCGGTGGCAATGCTTTCGACCTGCGCCGGTCTGATCACACTGGCCTTCGCGCATAGCTTTGCTGTTCTGGTCGCAGGCGCCTGCCTGATTGGCATCGGTTCGGCGATCTTCCACCCTGAAGCCTCCCGTGTTGCCCGTGTTGCTTCAGGCGGCAGACACGGACTGGCTCAGTCGTTTTTCCAGGTCGGTGGGAACACCGGCACGGCAATTGGCCCGCTGCTTGCAGCCTTTATCGTCATTCCGCTCGGCCAGCAGAGCCTAAGCTGGTTTTCGTTGATTGCGCTGGCTGGTTTTGCCGTACTTTCCTGGGTGGGCGTCTGGTACAGCCGTCATCGCCGGACCACAGCCGGCAAGGCGACGATCAGCCGCGCATTGCCACTGTCGCGCGGAACCGTGATGATGACGCTCGGCGTTCTCGTGGTCCTCACTGCGACGAAGAATGCCTATCTTGCAAGTCTCTCCAGCTACTTCACCTTCTACACGATCGAGAAGTTCGGTATCGGCGTGCAGGACGCACAATTGCTTCTGTTCCTGTTCCTTGGAGCCTCTGCAGCGGGTGTATTCTTCGGTGGTCCCATCGGTGACCGATTTGGATCGCGCGTTGTCATCTGGTTCTCGATCCTCGGTGTCATTCCTTTTGCGCTGCTTCTGCCCTACGCAAATCTGTTCTGGACCGCGGTTCTCGTCGTTGTGATCGGTTTCGTATTTTCTTCGGCGTTCTCCGCGATCGTTGTTTTTGCCCAGGAACTGGTTCCAGGCCGCGTCGGTCTGATTGCCGGCATGTTCTTCGGCTTCGCCTTCGGCTTCGGCGGTATTGGCGCAGCCGTACTCGGTATCTTCGCGGATCGCGAAGGCATCGAATTCGTCTATCGCATCAGCTCATACATGCCTCTGCTTGGCTTGCTGACGGTGCTCCTGCCGAAGTTGCCGAGCCACCGCTAAAAAACGCGGGTAGGAGATCAAGTGTCTCCTACCCGATCTCCGTTCCTGTCGAAGACATGAAGACGTTCCTGCGGGAACCCCACCCACAAAGACTTTCCTGGCTGAAGAAGTGCACGATCAGAAGAGAATAGCTTGAAGGGCAGGCCGTGCACTGTCAGGTGCAGGATAACGCCCAGTCCTGTCGGCTCGACGAGATCGACGGCCGCCTCGACGCCGTCATTAGAGGGCGCCACCGAAACATGCTCAGGCCTGATGCCGAGCGTAACCTGCTCCTCGTTGCCGACCGGCACAACGCGTCCAAGCGCCAGACGCGTGCCATTCGGTAGAACGACGAAACTTGTGCCTGCTTCGTGAATGCAGCGGCCTTCAAGAAAATTCATCCCGGGCGACCCGATAAAACCCGCAACGAAGAGATTGGCGGGACGATCATAAAGATCGAGCGGCGCGCCGATTTGCTGGACGTAACCTGCGTTCATGGCAACGATACGCGATGCGAGCGTCATTGCTTCGATCTGGTCGTGTGTCACGTAAACGGATGTTGCACCGAGGTCGGCATGCATGCGCTTGATTTCAGCGCGCATCTGTTCGCGAAGGCGGGCGTCGAGGTTCGAAAGCGGCTCGTCGAAAAGAAATGCCTTCGGTTGGCGCACAATGGCCCGGCCCATGGCGACGCGCTGCCGCTGGCCTCCCGAAAGCGCCTTTGGACGCCGTGCTAGGTAAGGATCAAGCCCAAGCTTTGCAGAAGCGCCGGAGACGGCAGCGGCGATCTTTTCTTTTGGACTCCGTCGCAGCCGCAACGAGTAGCTCATATTGTCCGCGACGCTCATGTGCGGATAAAGCGCATAGGACTGGAATACCATGGCGATATCCCGGTCTTTTGGTTTGCGGTCGTTGACGCGTTGACCATCGATAGAAAGTTCCCCGGACGAGATTTCTTCAAGGCCGGCGATCATACGAAGCAAGGTTGATTTTCCGCAGCCGGATGGACCGACAAGAACAATGAACTCGCCGTCATCAATCTTGAGGTCAACTCCGTGAAGGACCGGATGGTCGCCATATGTTTTGACGATCTTCTTCAGCTCGATTGAAGCCATGGGTAATTATCCTTTCACCGCGCCGGCCGTCAGGCCCTGCACGAGGTAACGTTGAATGAGCAGGAAGAAGAGGCAGGCCGGAATGAGTGCCAGCACGCCCGCAGCCATCATCTGCCCGAAATCGACGGAGAATTTAGAAACGAAGGTCAAAAGTCCGACCGGGAACGTCGCGCTTTGGTTGCCTGAAATCAGCATGAGGGCAAACAGCAACTCGCTCCATGCGGCGGTAAAGACAAAACCAAGCGTTGCCGCAATCCCGGGAAGCGTGAGTGGAAGGATGATTTGCCGAAACGCCACGAAGCGGCTTGCACCGTCGATCATGGCCGCCTCTTCCAGATCCTTCGGAATGCCATCGAAGAACGATTGCATCAGGAAGGTGGCGAACGGTACGTTGAAGGCGGTATAAACGATGACGAGGCCGGTCAGACTGTTGGTTAATCCGAGCGGCGACAGCATTTTGAAGATTGGTGCTACCAGCATGACCAGCGGGAACATCTGCGTAATCAGCATCAGGGCGACGATCCAATACTTACCCTTGAAGTGAAAACGAGACAGAGCATAGCCCGACAGCGAAGAGAGTAACGTGACGGCAAGTGCCGTTGAGCCCGCAACAATGACACTGTTCTTAAAAAACGTGGGGAAGGCACTGTTTTCTATGACGAAACGGTAATGATCCAGCGTCGCTTGCGACGGCCAAAGTCTTACCCCTTCGCTGTAGAGGAGGTCATTTGGCGTCACAGACACCTTTAGCAGCCAAAAGAGCGGGAAAAGCGCAAAGACGATATAGGCAAGAATTGCCAGGCGATGCGCCAGTGTGAGGAAAATCCGGCTAGCCATCGTCTAGTCCTTTTCAATCAGGCGCTGACGCATGATCACGATGACCATCGAGTATGCCAGCAAGAGCACCAGCAAAACGAGCGCGATTGCCGATGCGTAACCGAAGTCCAGGCGCTTGAAAGCCTGCGTGAAAATGTAACTTGCAACGATCTGCGTCCGGTCCGCTGGTCCGCCATTTGTCATAACGATGATGAGATCGGCGAAATTGGCAATCCATACGGTTCGAAGCAGGACGGTGATCGCAATCGTCGGCGCGAGAAACGGCAAGGTGATCGAGGTAAAACGCTGCAACGGATTGGCGCCATCGATTGAGGCTGCCTCGTAGAGGTCGCGCGGGATTGCCTGTAGCGCTGCCAGAAGGGTGATTGCGAAGAATGGAATTCCCCACCAGACATTGGCGATGATCGGGCCCCACATGGCAAGCTGCGGGTCTGCAAGAATATTGTTGGGCGCTGACAGCAGACCAAGCGATACCATCCAGTGCGGCAAAGGTCCGATAACGGGGTTAAAAAGCCACGCCCAGTTCAGCCCGGCGAGAAATGTCGGAACGGCCCAGGGAAGGAAAACGAGAGCCTGTGCAATTCCCCTGCCCGCAAATGGCTTGTCCAGCAGCAATGCCAGGATGAGGCCGAAAAAGAACTGCAGGAAGACCGAAGCGCCCGTCCACCAGAGGGTGTTTTTAAAGGCGCGATAGAAAGCGGCATCCTGGGAGAGCGTCTTCAGGTGCTCGAGCCCGACAAATCCGCCGGAAAACGGGTTGAGGAGCTGCACATCCCGGAAGGCATAAGACAGGCCCAGCACCAACGGTACCAGCATGACGGCAACGATCAACACAAGAACGGGCGCACTGTAGAGCCAGGGCTCTGCCCAATCGGCAAAACGCTTGAGCGCCGGTTTGCGCGCGACCACTGGCCCAGCGCCAAGGGCATAAGACATAGTTTCGCTCCCCGATCGGCCATCGGTCGAGAACGACTGATCCAGCGATCAACCGTGCCGATCTACAAAATCTGGAAAATGAGGCCGATGGCCCGAGGGCCCCGGCGAGAGGGCCACACGGGGTTGGAAAACCCGCGCGGCCGTTATTGTCAGTTACTTGGACGCCAAAAACTTCTGTTGCGCCTTGGTCATGTAGTCTGCCCACTGTTTGGCGAGGTCTTCAGGCGTAATATCGCCAAGCAGCGCTTCCTGCGACGTCTTGATGACGAGCGAATCCTTGAAGAAGGCAAACTCCTCCAGATAGGTCGGCATCGTGGTCGGCACGGCATTCTTGTCAGCAAGCTCATCGAACCAGCCCTTGAACTGTTCGCTCGCATAGAAAGGATCCTTTTCAGCCGACTTGTGCACTGGCAGAGCACCCGTCTTCTTGTTCCACTCGATATTGCCTTCCGGCCCTTCGAGGGTTTCGATCAGCTTCCAGGACAAGTCCTTGTTCTCGGATTTGGCCATCATTGACCAGCCCGCAAAACCAATCGTCGGGAACGTCTTTCCGTCTGGGCCCTTTGGCATGGTCATCACACCGAAGTCCTCGGCCTTCATGCGCTGAGCAATTGCGATCAGTGCGTCAGGATCCTGATCGAGGAATGCGCAGGTGCCAGAGTAAAAACCGGCGACGATCTCGTTGAAGCCCCAGTTTACGCTGTCCTTTGGAGCGTAACCGTTCTTGTAAAGATCAACCACATAGGTGAGACCCTTTACCCAGCCTGGGCTGTCGAAGGTCGACGTTCCATCCTTGGTAAAGAACTCATTGGAGCCAGCCATCGAAGCGCCGAACATCACCCAACCGTTCAGTCCGCCAGGTCCACCGCGCATGCAGTATCCGTATTTGCCTGGCAGGGCGGCAACCTTCTTCGACGCGTCGGCAAATTCGTCCAGCGTCTTCGGCGGCTCTTTCACACCGGCCTGCTCCAGGAGTTTCTTGTTGTAGAACATGGCCCTCAGATAAAATCCGTAGGGCAACATGTAGGCCGTGTCCTTTACATCGCGGCCAAGCTCAAGTGTCCGGTCACTGAGGCCCGGCGTATGCTCCCATTTGGCGAGGTAAGGCTCCAGGCTTTCGAGCATGCCATTGTTGGCGTAGAGCGACAGCCAGGTATCGGGCATTTCCATGACATCCGGTACATCTCCGGCCGACACCATGGTTGCGAATTTCTGGAAGGCTTCGCTCCAGGGCAAGGAGATGATTTCGACCTTTGTCCCCGGATTGGCGGTTTCAAATTTCGAAACGATGCCTTTGAGCGTTTCCGTGCGCTCTGGGCTTGTAATGACCTCAACTAGTTTCAAGGTCGTGTCCGCCATAGCCGTTCCGGCCATCATGGCGGTGAAGAGTGCTGCGGTTACCAGTTTTTTCATGTTGTTCTCCCCTTTTGTCGTCAGTTTCAAGAAGCGGTCAGGCGGCTGAGGCCTCCTTGATCGCCGGTTCAAGGTCCTTCCAGAGTGCCTCGGTGCCTTCGAGCCCGACATGCAGGCGCACCGAACGTTCGCTGATGCCGAACGTATGGGCAGAGTTTGGCTGCGCCTTCTGTTCAAGCACCACTTCACCGGGGACGATCAGGCTTTCGTGTCCTCCCCAGGAAACACCGAGTTTGAAAAGCTTGAGCTGGTTCGCGAAAGCGCGCACATCAACTCCAGGCTTGAAGATGAAAGAAAACAGACCCGACGTTCCGTTGAGGCCGGGCGGCAGACGGTTGGCGAGGCCTGGGTGGCAAACCGTTTCAACCACATCGAGCGCTTGCAAGCGGTTGGCAATTTCCAGTGCCGATTCTTGATGCGCCTTCATGCGGATAGGCAGTGTGCGCAGCCCTCGGATGAGGAGCCAAGCATCGAATGGTGACATCTTGCCACCGAGATAGGGGTAGGTTTCGGCGCGAATGCGATCAATCATCGCCTTGGAGCCTGCGACCACACCGGAGACGACATCGCTATGGCCGCCAAGATATTTCGACGCGGAATGCAGAACGAGGTCGACGCCGAGCGAGATCGGTTTTTGGAAGATGGGGCTCGCCCACGAGTTATCGATGACGGTTATAGCGCCGTGACGGCGTGCGATAGCAGCAAGCGCGCCGACATCATGCGCTTCCATCACCCAGCTTGTCGGACTTTCCATGTAAAAGAGTTTTGCGCCCGGCATCGCTTTTTCAACGGCAGCCTCATCGCGACCATCAACATAGACGACCTCGATATTCATGCGCTTCATGTAGGTGCCGAAAAGACGGAACGCATCGGGGTAAACATGGCGAACCGCCACGATGCGATCACCCGGGGAAACAAACGACAGGACGGTCGATGAAATGGCCGACATGCCACTTGCAAAACCGAGCGCATCCTCCGCACCTTCAAGCTTGGCGAGCATTTCCTCAAACAGACGGACGGTCGGATTAAGACCACGCGTATAGACGGGACGCGTCTTTTCACCGCGATAGGTCGAGACCATCTCGTCATAGCTGGAGAAGGTGAATAGCGACGTCTGCACGAGCGGTGGCACCACCGCTTCGAAAGCATGGGTCTCATCGTGTGCAACGATCAGGGAGGCGGGATCAAAGAGATCGTTGCCTTGGCTCATTTCGACATGTCCTTGATATCTTCCTCGACCACGGCGAGGATTTTAAGTGTTTCTTCGCGGGCAGCATCAGCATTGCCGGACGCGATTGCGTTAAAAAGCGTCCGGTGAAACGGAAAGGATCGCCCTGCGAAATCCGGACGATCAAAAGGCTTGGACCAGAAGCGTTCGAACCCTTCACGCATTTGCTCAAGTAGCTGTTTGAAAAGCGGGTTGTGCGTGGCGTCATAAATCGAGAGGTGGAAGGCAAGGTCTGCTTTGCCGGAAGTTCCTTCTGCAAGATGGACACGTTCCATCTCGTCGAGCCGCGCTTCCATCGTTGTGATATCATCAGCCGTGCGCCGGCGCGCCGCTGCCATCGAGGCTTCGACCTCGATGCCACGCCGAACCTCGAGGGTCATCAGCAAGGCATCACGGAGGCTTTCGGCCTCAATGGAAATAGGCATATGCACGGTGGCCGCAGAGATCGGCTTGAGCAGATAATTGCCGCTACCCTTACGGCTATCGATGACACCCAGCGCCTGAAATTTGCGAATAACTTCACGGATTGTGGAACGGCCAACACCAAGTGCTGCCATCAATTCTCGTTCGGCTGGAAGCCGATCGCCGGCTTTAAGATCAGCCCGCTCGACATAATCGGAAAGGGCAGCTTCGACCTGGCGCACACGGTCGCTCGGCGGTATCGGCTGCATCAATTCCCGGCTGCTGGTCCTGTCCAAGACGACTCCTTAAATTGGTCTGACATCTTACCATTTCAAACAGAAAATCGGTTGTCAACTGGCAAGCGTGATGCAGTAAGCAACTCTGGCTAGGCCCGAAACTCGGGTTTCGTGTCCCGAAAGGAAGTCTCACGCGCCGCAAAGTGATTTCGGTGTTGGTTTGCACGCAGAACTGATCCGGTTAAGCGCATAATTTCCATTGAGAATTGAGCCATGTGAACCTTCCCCCAACGCGGAGAGCGACGGGGGCAACGGAGTGAACCACATGGGACTTTCAAATGTCATCCGTCGGATGGCGCTGCGTGAGAAGCAGTCGATTTTCCGACAAGTTGGCGGCCTGGCTGAATACAGAGGCCGGAATGTCGCGCAAGCAGCGACGAACACCGAAGCAGATTCTTGCCGATCCGGTGGCTCTCGGCTTTACCGGCTTTTATGGTCGGGTTGCCGCCTTCGCCCGTGATTGGCGAGCAGAACGACAGCGTTAGCACCAGACGACGGGCCGCGGCATATTCGTTCCGCTGTCCTTCCGCGGCCATTAGCTCGAAATTTAACGACTTTCAAAATCTCAACGTAATCGCCGCCACCTATAATTGTGACCTGATTGATTTTTCACTTTTGGTCATCGCGTCTTCGGCGGCCGCCTTCCTTGCGGGAGGCGCATATTCTCTGGTTCCACGTGAATTGTATGATCCCGAATGCAATATCAAAGGCAACAATCATTCGTACTGAATTGGCGAGCGGTGGTTCTGTTCCGAAGCAGAGCGCGCGAGGCTGGTTGGAGGAAAGCGTCGAGATGATAGTCACAAGGGGCACGATATTGCGAAGGGTCATTGGGTTCTTTTGTTTTATGGCAATAGCGTTTGGCGCTTTAACCCAAGTGAGGGCTGACCAGTCCCATTTTACAGGGAACTGGCAACAGATCGTTTCAAATGCCGGGCAATGCGACCGTTGCCAGATTGCCATCGAGCAGCAAGGCTCTGTGTTGCGAATAACGTCAAGTAATGGCTGGTTTGCTGTTGTTGATGTCGATCAGAGCGGAGCCTCTGAGACAGTGAGTGGTATAGGGCGATGGAAACCCGGGCATGGAGGCGTTTACGGCAGCGCGCCATTTACTGTTGATTTCACAATGACGGATGGACAGCTTTATATGAACATGAGCGTCCCGGACGCAGACAAGCATACCCGTGTTATCAAGGCGATTTTTGATAAATTGCCACCAACCAACAGTGACCTTAGCCCGTCGATCAAGGCCTAATGGTCGGCCGTTAAATTGGCATTGTTTCACGGTTTTCTCCAACAGACCAAGCCTCAACCGGCGATGAGTGAGAACCACGTTGGTGAGGATTTTTACCTACGCAGCGAGTTCAAACCGCGCTGGCAGACCAGCCCAACCCATTGGAAAAGAAGGATATCCAGCCACTCGGTCAAACCACGGCTTCGTTGGGCGAGCCCGGTTCCTATTAAACATCGCCTGCGGAAGAAATGGATCAGAAGAAAAACTATCTGGTGGGGATCGTGGTGCCTCGGAACCGAACGACCCACTATCCGTTTTGCCTTGAAAGGATTTCTCGGGAGAAAGGTCATGAAACTCAAGCTGGTTCTGAGCACGATAATCGGCCTCACCTGCGCGGCAACTATAGCCGAAGCACGGAACGACTGGCACCTTTACGGCGCGGTCCAAGTTGCCGGTGATCGCGTACTTGAGACGGCATATCGAAACGCGCTTTATCAGTGCGGTTACGACGGGTATCCTTCACCCACTCGCATCGGCGCTTATCACAACCCGAATGCCTCTCCAGAGATGCGCATATGCCTGTCCCGCATGGGGTTCATCCTGGAATATGGTGTACCCTTCGCCTACCCCGTACGTAAAGTGGTTTACCACTCCACATATTGATCCCCCGGATCACATTGGGTGGCTGCGTTTGAAGTGAAATGGTCCTGGCGACAGGCTGGCGTCGACGCATACGACACCAACGGAGCCCTCATGTCCTCATCCCTGAAGCCTGTCTGATGTGCTGAGCGCTGCTGCATATTGAAAAATGTGCCGGGAGTGCCGACCTACAGGATAGCCTGGAGGTCAAGATGTTTTACGTTTCCCTAGCACTATGCGCTGTCGTCACGGCATTTTTTGTTTGCCGATACTATGCCGCAAAGACACTCCTTGTCGAAAAAGATATCGAGAAAGCTATCTCGCGCAAACTTGCGTCGAGCGGGATAAAGCTCGAGCTGGCAAATGTCCAAGAGGAAAACGCCGTAATGCGGAACCTCTTGCTTGACCTTCTCGAGAACGAAGCAGCGTTACCGATCAAGCAATCCACTGTGTCTAGGGATGAGTTCGTTCGCATGAAAACAGCCAAGATCCAGCGGTACCGTGAGATTTTGGCAGAAAGTGCACATGTTTTGCGACAGAGCCAGGCCAGCCATGTTGCCCAGCCCTCCAGTTCGATCAATTCCGACGATCGCAGCCCATGAAGTTTAGCGGATATTACGGTGTCGTAGACTGGTCAAAATGCAGGCCCCAAAGGCACCTAGGTTGCAATGGAGACAGCATCCGGCGCCGATAGGTGGAGCCCAATATGAGCGAGTAGGATCAATAACGCAGAAGAACGCAACCTCAGCTGCCTTCGAAACGAAGGCAACTAAAATCGTTCCTCTTTGCTCATCGCATTTGCAGATACATCGTTCAGAAAGTTCTGATGATCTTGCCCACTTTCGCTGTAAAATCGTCTAGAATTTTTCGCTGTTCGACCCGCTGCCCCTCGATTGAAGTGAGCTTGTCTTCCAGAAGGTTCAGCTGCTTGTCGAAGCGATTTTTAGTATCGCCGTCTCCAACAGCCTGCAGATTTTCGCGAACCCTCGCCTGCTCCTGCGATGCCCGGTCGTAGTCCTGATCGAGCAACTGCAGTCTCAGTTGAGCGTCATTCTCGCTCCGGCGCGCATCTGCCAGTTCTATGAGCTTCGCCTTCGTCTCGTCATCGACAGCCGCTTCTTGCCAGGCGACCAAAGTGAACGCGTCCGCGTCGACGAGGGAAATGGTTTCATCGTTGATCAATTCAAACCGTGTTGAGACAGTCTTCGTCTCGGCGGCTTTCAGTTTTGTCTTTATTCGATAATCACTGACGGTTGGATCATCCTGTCCCTCGGCCTTGAACGTCCAGCCGCTCCGTTTTGGAACCTCAATCATGACGGTACGCTCACCATCCTGAGCGCCCGTGATAGTGTAGGTCGCCTCTTCAACGGTTGATGACTTTGCGTGCATCATGCCATCGATGACCTTGAGATTGACGATGTTCTGGCTGGTCTTAACCGCTGTGTCTACATTCACCTTCTGATCGACCGCAAAGCTCACCGATTGTTTTTCGTCCCGTGGCAGTCCATTTATTTGCGCGTCACCGACATATCCGACACTCTCATCATAAACAGTCATGATGCCGGGCGGCAGACTGATCCCGGCATTGTTTTCAATCAGTGCAGCCGCTACCGGGTGGTCACTCACCATTCCGGCCCGATAAAGTGAGACCATGTCAGCCTTCACTCCCTGATCGATGATCGGAACCGAAATCGTATCGCCGTTCTTGATGTCGTAAGTGCCATTCAAAGCGAATGTCGACGTAACATCCTGTTCGGCAGCGCTCGCTTCTTGACCCGCAGCTATTGCGAAAGGAGCTGGCGCGGCCTCACCAGCCATTGCATCTGCGGCGGGCGAGGAAAGGAGATTTGAAATCTCAAAGTTGTGTCTAGCCATCATTGGTTTCGCCATAACTCCGCGCGGAAGACTGGCTGCCGCCGTATCAACTGGCACCTCGGTGCGCTCACGCATGAAGTGTCGATGAAGCGCTTGCTTGAGGGTGACCGGCTTTCCGGAAGAAAGTGTCACGCCGACACCGTTCCAATCTTCTCCTGACGCATTTTCGAATACTGCCCAGGCCTGGAGGCGGACTTCACCATCCTTGCTCGTTACAAGGCGGTATGAAGTCTTCCAGATCGGAGCTGGTACGACATATGAGATATCAACTTCCCGGGAAGCAGCGCCGTCCAGCTTCAGGGTTACAGTGCGCGCTCCATCTGTATTGCCTTTTGCAATCACGTCCATCGCGGTCTTGAGTTTGGCTTTGACAGAAGGGTCCAGAATTTCAACCTTGGTGCCCGGCAACGGAACCATTGCAACTTCACCGTTGTCCATCATCAGGGATAACTGCCAGCTTTTGGATGTTTTTTCATTTTCGCTCGCCGTAACACCAAGAACGACGCCATCCTTATCCCCTGCCCTGACCCGTGCTCCCTTGATCGCATCCAGTAGCCTGGGCATTGAAGTAAGGTCAGACGCCTTGAACGGCAGTGTACGGAAAGTCTCTTCAAGCGGGTTGGGTCCAGCAAGTGACAGGTTCTTGACCCCACCTTCCTTATCCCGGACAACGAGGCTTTTAAGGACATCATCGATCTGATCGAGCGGCACCTCGATGGTCACCTCGGAATCCTGACCAACTTCAGCGGACCTGACAATTTCGGCTAGCCCACCAGAAGACAAGGTCACGGATTTAACTGGTCCGTTCACGGCGGCAAAGGCAGTTGATGAAACGAGTAAAAAGAACAGTGCTGGCAGAACGCTCTTGGTGGTGGTCATAAGATCTCCCTGGCCGGCTTATGGCAGAGTGCCAGGCAACTTCCGGCTGCAATTCATCGACTATCGTCGTCGTTTTGGAGCAATTTGAGGCGAGCCTTGCATAGCCGCTGATTTTGCAGCGCTCGTTGCAAGGCGATCCCCTGACGCACTCGACGGCTAGATCAAAACAAGCGTCTTTTCATCACGTCTTCCGTGACAGAAGTGCTGGAGGGCTTGTTCGTACAATGATCCGTCTCGACTGATGGCCGCGAACAAGGTCATAGATGAACAAAATTTCAAATCGTCTGGTGACCCGAGAATGGTGGTGGCGGAGCGACTAGAATGCCGCAGCATGGCCTGCGTACATTCGGCAAGCCGTGGTCCGAGGACAACGTGATCAAGATAGGCTTGCGCTTCATCGCGGCCAGACAGCGCGTAAAAGCGCGCAATATCAGAACGACCAAGGCCCTTTATCTGCGGAAAGATGAACCACATCCAATGTGAGCGCTTGGAACCGGCCAGAAGCTCATTTAGGGCAGTGCTGTAAACGTCGCGCTGCGCCAGGACAAATCGCTCGAGATCAAATGACGGCATGGGCTACTCCCACGTTTTGTCAGTCAAGCGACCAACACGAAGCCTCCTGCGAGCAGAAGACATTCAAACCAATTTCGATAGAATAGCGACATGAGCACATTTAACGAGACTGAAACCGCACTTTTCGAGCGACTTCGCGCCTTGAAAGCGAAGCCGGAAATGGCAATCAATCTTTACGACATTGGCGTACCGATGACCGCCGCAGGCTTTACGGAAGACGAAATCATGAGCGTCCTCACAGCTCTTGAACAGGACAAGATCGTCGCATTCTCACCGGGGAACCGTCTGCTGATCCTGAAAGATCTTCCCGATACAGTATGAGAATACGCAAGTCGCAGCACAGGACTGAAAGTCGGGTGACGCCAATCACTCAGAACTTGTAACGAACGCCAAAAACATTGGCATTCGTTGCCCCCTTCATGTTTCCAAGTGTTTTTCCCCCACCGGACCGATGATGGAGGCGCCAGAAGAACTCGGTCGAAGAATCCTCGCTGAAGGAGACGTTGATTTCCGGGCCGAGATAGAAAAGGACATTAGCGTTGCCGTCGTCCTTGATCTCCTGCTCGCGTTCCCGGCCTGGTTGCGCATCTGTGACAAGACTGAGGCCGGCTGTAAAACTCGGTGTTATGAAGAGCCGTTCGCCAAGTTTGATCTGCTCATAGCGCGCAACGGGACCTGCCCAAATTTCGCCGGTAAAACCTTTGCCAAACCTCGCGGCTACCCCGATTTCCCCTCCCAGTCTCAGATTGCCGATCTGATAGGGATAGAACTGATAACCGCCGCCGAGAATGGCATTGCGCTCGTAGTCGACCGGGACAAGGGCCGCACTCTTCAGCATATCTTCCGTGGTCAGCGCGCCGGCAAAACCGAAAATTGCCTCTTGGGTCGGTTCTGCCATGTCCTCGGACGCAAAGGCTTGCGTTGTCGCCATCGTTAACATGGTTGCCAGCATCAAACCGTGCACAATCTTCATGTCTGTACTCCTGAACGTACCCGCATAGGCATGATCCAATAGGGACATTTCCATGATCCTAACATCCCGCAACCGAACACAAAAAGTTCAATGCCGAACGAAGGAATGGTTTCTCGAACCAAACTCAGTCGTGCATCAGCGCAGGAATGTCCTGAAACGTCGCAGGGCAAGGTAGAACATGACACCACCGATCGCCGCAAGCGCCATGAGTTGCGGCCAGACGATGTCAATCCCCGCCCCCCTGAACAGAATGGACTGCGCAAGGATGACGAAATGGGTATTGGGTGCGAGCAGCATAATGTACTGAATGATGTCGGGCATGCTCTCTCGCGGCGTTGTCGCGCCTGAAAGCACCTGAAGCGGCAGGAGAACCAGGATCAGCAACATACCGAATTGCGGCATGGAACCGGCCACAGTCGCCATGAAAATACCCATTGATGTCATGGCGAACAGTTGGAGCGCAGTACCCAAAAGAAAGAGCCAGAGCGAGCCCTCAATGGGGATGCCGAGCAGCCCTTGGACCACGACGAAGAGAGAAAACGCCGATGCCACGAGGACGACAAGTCCCATCGACCAGACTTTGCTCAGCATAATCTCCAATGGCGTGACTGGCATGACGAGGAGATGCTCGACCGTGCCGTGCTCCCGCTCCCGGATCAGCGCGGCTCCCGTCAGCACGATAGAGAGCATCGTGATGGCAGTGATGATGTTGTTGATCGACCCGAACCAGGATTTATCCAGTTCCGGGTTGAAACGCGCCCTTAATGTCAGATCCACCGGGACAGACGTTGCGCCTCTATAACGGTTCACATATTCCTGAACTTCACTCGAGATGATGGTCTGGACATATCCACCACCGCTGAACGCCTGGCTCATACGCGTCGCGTCGATATTGAGCTGGATCGCCGGCTGCTGGCCTGCCATCAATCGGCGCTGAAAATCGGGCGGGATGTTCAGAGCAAACGTATCGAGACCCGCATCCATACGCTTGTCCATTTCGGCAATCGAAATCTGTTTTGGAGGCGCAAAGTATGGCGGGTAGAACGCGGTGCTGATACGTCCGGAAAGCGGCGACTGATCCTCGTCGACAATGGCAATCGCCGCATTGTTCAGCGTTTCCGGCAGGGCACTCGAGCCGGTGTAAATCTGCAGCGTGAAGGCATAGACGATCAGGACAAGCAACATTCCGTCGCGGGCAAGACCACGCAACTCCTTGATGCCCAGTTGAAAGATGTTGGAGGAAAAAAACGTCATGACGCCTGCTTCCTCAAAAGTGCGGCTCCGGCAACAAGCAGGACCGGCACGGCAATCAGCAGGGGCACGAAGGACCCGTATAGTCCGGCAAAATCAAGTGCCTTCGAGAAAGTGCCGCGTGAAATCGTCATGAAGTAGGTCGCGGGATAGATCTCGCCGATAACAGCGCCAGCTCCGCGCAATGACGAGACGGGATCTATCATGCCGGAATACTGGGTCGCAGGGATCAGTGTCAGAAGTGCAGTCCCGAAGATCGCGGCAATCTGGCTCTTCATGAACGACGACATGACGAGACCGATCGATGTGGCGATGATGACGAAGAGCAGCGCCCCTGTCGCATAGGCGAGATAGCTTCCAGTAAACGGTACCCGGAAAATAAAGATCGCAAAGGCCGTCAAAAGCAGGAAGTTCAGCATGCCGAGAGCGACATATGGTAGCTGCTTGCCGATCAGAAACTCCAGTCGCGTCGTTGGCGTGACGTACAAATTGACGATCGACCCCAGTTCCTTCTCGCGTACAACGCTCAATGCCGACAACATGGCCGGAATGAGCATGAGGAGGAGCGGAATGACTGCCGGCACCATGGCCACCAGGCTCTTCACATCAGGATTATATCGGTAGCGAGTTTCGATGCTGAAGGAATTCTGTGTCGCAGCACTACCATAAAGTTCAGTCGCTTTGCGCGTCAGCCACCCTTGGTGCATTCCCTGAACGTAACCGCGCACGGTCTCCGCGCGTTGCGGCATGGCGCCATCGATCCACGCCCCGACTTCAACCGTTTTGCCACGCAAAACGTCACGCCCGAAACCAGGCGGAATTTCAATGGCTAGGCTCAGTTCACCATCGCGCATTCGCCGGTCCATATCGGCATAGTCACGAATTGGCTCTTTCTCGATGAAGTACCGGGAACCGGCGATATCCAGGACATAATCTCGACTGATCGTGGAATCATCGCGGTCCAGAACAGCAAAGGTCAAATCCTCGACATCGAGGTTGATGCCGTAGCCAATAACAAACATCAGGATCACGCTGCCAAGGACGGCAAGTGTGCCGCGGATCGGGTCGCGTTGGAGTTCCAGAGCCTCGCGACGGGTATAGCTGAACATCCGCCTGAAATCGAAAAACCGCTTTTTTGAAGGGGGTGCGTGGGTTGTCTGGACAACGGCGACTGGAGGCGCGGCAGCGGCGTCCGTTTTCGTGATGCCCGAAGCATCTTCAAGATAGGCGATAAATGCGTCTTCGAGCGTCGCTGCATTGCGGCTTTTCGTGATCCCTTCCGGGGTATCACTAATCAGCACCTTGCCGGCATGCATCAACGAAATGCGGTCACACCGTTCCGCCTCGTTCATGAAATGGGTCGAGATGAAGATCGTCACATTGTCGTTGCGGGACAGCTCGGCAAGGATTTGCCAGAAACCGTCGCGCGCCACCGGATCGACGCCCGACGTCGGCTCGTCAAGGATCAGGATGTCGGGAGAGTGGATCATGGCAACAGCAAGAGACAATCTCTGGCGGATCCCGAGTGGCAGGTCATCCGGAAGATTTTCCATGACGTCACCGAGATCAAAGCGCTTCGCCATCTCCTCTATGCGGGGCCCAATGGTTTTTTCCGGCAACTTGAAAAGTCGCGCATGCAGATCGAGGTTTTGACGTACCGTTAGCTCTGAGTAGAGTGAAAATGCCTGACTCATGTAGCCGACGCGGTGGCGGATCGCCATGTCGCTGGCATCTACGGTGTGGCCGAACAGCTTCGCTTCGCCCTCGCTGGCGGCAAGCAATCCCGTTAGCATCTTCATGGTGGTGGATTTGCCGCAGCCATTCGAGCCAAGAAAGCCGAATATCTCGCCGCGCGGGATTTTGAAGCTGACATTGTCGACCGCTGTAAAATCCCCGAAACGCATGCTCAAATGCGAGGCTTCAATCGCATAATCGCCGTCATCTGACGCCTGGCGCGGTGCAATATGCACCTCCTGGTACCCCTGTCGCTTCGTCTCTGGCAGAAGGGCAATAAATGCTGCGTCGAGATTGGCGGCCGACGTGCGCTTGAGGAGTTCGTCTGGCGAACCCGTAGCCAGGATTTTGCCCGCATCCATCGCGACAAGCCAATCGAAGCCGGCGGCTTCCTCCATGTAGGCGGTGGCGACAATCACGCTCATGCCTGGGCGACCAGCGCGAATTGTGTCGATCAATTCCCAGAATTGCCGGCGCGAGAGCGGGTCGACACCTGTCGTCGGTTCGTCGAGGATCAGAAGGTCCGGATCGTGGATCAGGGCACAGCAAAGACCGAGCTTCTGTTTCATGCCGCCAGAAAGTTTCATGGCTGGCCTGTCGGCGAACGGTTCAAGTCCGGTACTTTTCAGAAGATCGGCAATACGCGCCTGGCGCTCCTTGCCGTCCTGGCCAAAAAGCCGGCCGAAGAAGTCAATATTTTCGAACACCGACAATGTTGGATAGAGGTTCTTTCCAAGGCCCTGCGGCATGTAAGCAATGCGTGGGCAGGTATCTTCGCGGTGGCGGGCGCTCGACATATCACCGCCCAGCACCTCAACCTTACCGGCTTGGATAGCCCTCGCACCCGACACCAACGACAGAAGAGACGATTTTCCAACGCCATCGGGACCGATCAGGCCAATCATGCGTCCGGCTGGAATTTCGACGGAAATGCTGTCGAGCGCCACTGTATTCTTGAAGGCCAGCCGCACACCACTCAGTCGCGCGACCGGTTCAATTTCCATTTTCGCTTCCAAACGCTCAGCCATGGCGGAAACCATCACTTGACGAGGTTGCGTTCAAGGTTCTCCGGCCAGGCGGCATTCGGATCAAGCCGGACGTAAGCCATGCCAGGCAGACCTGTTTTCACGTACTGGATATATTTCTGCAGCAGTTCCAGGGGAATCTGGGCACGGACGCGGAACGTCAGTTTCTGGCGCTCCTCCTCGGTTTCGACCGTTTTTGGTGTGAATTGCGCGACATCCGCCACGAAAGACACCTTGGCCGGGATCGTGTATTGCGGCGCGGCATCCAGAATGAGGCGAACATCGGAACCGATCGATGTCCGACCAGCCTCCGCTGTCGGGAGGAAGAACGTCATGTAGACATCGCCGAGGTCGACAAGATTGAGGACCCGCCCGCCGGCCGAAAGAACCTCGCCGGGCTGCGCGATCCGGTACTGGACGCGGCCATCACGCGGCGAGACCAGCGTAGCATCCTTGATATCTGTCTCAATGCTTTCGATATCAGCCTGTGCGGCGTCAACGGCCGCCTCAGCATCGACAATCTGAGCCTTGGCTGCATTGATTGCGGCATCGGAGGCTGCAAGCGAGGCCTCTGCCGAGGCGAGCGTAGCACGTGCCGAGAGCTCGGCCGCCTCGTTATCATCGACAATCTGTTGCGAAACCGCATTACCGGTCAGCAACTGTCTGGAGCGCGTGTAAGTCTTTGAAGCAGAATCGAGCTGCGCCTTACGTTGCTCCACCACAGCCAAAGCTGATGTCTTCTCCGCTTCCCGCTGCGCAACAAGGCTATGGGCTGTATCGATCGCGATTTTCGCCCGGCGAAGCTGGGCTTCCGCCTGTCGTTTCTTGGCTTCGAGCTGGGCAGTATCCATTTGCGCCAAAACCTGACCGGCCTTGACGAAATCACCCTCGCGCACAACGATATCCTGAAGGCGTCCTGCAGTTTTCGTGGAGATGTCGATTTCGACTGCTTCGATACGGCCATTGCTGGCAATGAAGCCGGAAGGTAATCCCTCACCTGTCAATTTTGACCAGGAAACATATGCGACGGCAGCAAGAACAAGAACTGCCAGACCAATGAGCAAGCCTTTTTTCGACATTCGTCTTCCCCAAAAACCCCTCGGAATTCAACCATAGTACGTTAAAATCCGAGAAGCCAGCCACCATAGCTTTTAAAATCCGCCTCCAATTCCTCATCCTTTTCATGGTGAGGAAGGTCCTTCGAATTTTGTCTAAGCCGTGTTCTGACGCATCACATTGACACAAGTCAAAATGGGCTGCGGTTTTTAAAAGTATCAGACCGTGCTCGTGGAGGCCCTTTGAGACGGGCGCATCAGGTAATGACCGACACCCCAGACATTGCCGTTCTCATGACCGAACAATCCGGCCGTCGCAAAGAAGAACAGTCGCCACCGGCGGTTCCAGAGTACAGCGTCTTCGCCGTAGGTTTCATTCAGTATTGGCTCGATCTGCGCTGCTTTTCGATCGAAATTCTCAAGCCAGTGCAGCGCTGTGCGTTGATAGTGGACACCAGACCAGCGCCACTCTTCCTCGACGCGAAAGAGATCGCCAAACCGGCGCGGCAGATCGAAAGCGGGCATGATACCGCCTGTGAAAAAGTGGCGAGCGATCCAGTCTGCGGGATTGTTATGGTCGAACCGGTAGGACCGATTTCTATGGTTGAATACGTGAAGGAAGAACTTGCCCTCCGGCTTCAGCCAGCCATGGACCCGTTCGAACAACGCCCGCCAGTTCGACATATGTTCGAACATCTCGACTGAGACGACCCGATCGAATTTTCCCTCTGTTGCAAAGTCATTCATATCGGCCGTCACCACGGAAAGATTTGACAGCCCGCGTGCCGCGGCGAGGTCGAGGATGTATCGACGCTGAGATTTGGAATTCGACACAGATGTGATACGCGCATTTGGATAGCGGGCAGCCATGTAAAGCGACAGCGAGCCCCATCCACACCCAAGCTCCAGGATATCCATGCCGTCAGCGAGACCGGCGTGATCCACGGTCTCTGCCAGTGCCGCAATTTCAGCTCCGTCAAGGCTGGTGGTCTCATCGGCATAGAAGCAGCAGGAATATTTGCGATGCGTGCCGAGTACTAGCGAAAAGAACTCCGGCGGGACCTCGTAATGCTGCCGGTTCGCGTCATTGGTATGGGTCGCGACAGGAAAGCCTGCCATGCCGACAACAAAAGCAGCTTCGGCTTCGGGAGAAATACGGGCAAGCCTTCGCTTCGTTCTTGCACAGAGATAATCTATTCCGGCAAGGGTCACGCTATCACTTAAGGGGGCGCGTTCAGCAGCGTTGATGGCAAAAGCAAGCATGTTCATGGACGACCTCCGGTCTTGCGTGGTCCAGGGAAAAAGGCATTCACACGACTTTGCAGGTCACGGAACCTGGTGCCGCGGGATTTCAGCATATGCTCCTCCAGAGGCGGGATGCCGGAAACATGGACCAGCAGCCAGTACATCATCAAAGGAGCGGCGAGCGAAAGCCATGACAACGGCTGAGCACCGACTGCCAGAAGCGGTAAACTGCACCAGAACAACCATTCAAAAAAGTAGTTTGGATGTCGGGAATACCGCCAGAAGCCAGTCTCGCATATCTCGGTTTTTGCCTGCGGTGTTTTCTTGAAAGCCGATAGCTGGGCATCGGATGAAGCTTCGCCGGCCACTGCGAATGCTCCGATCAGCAGCGCGGTGATATCGATGAGCCGCGGAAATGCAGCTGTGTTTGAAGCAGCGAGGTAGACCGCAAGAACCAGAACGAAGGCAGCCAGCGCCTGCACCTGCAGGAAAAAGAAGAGCCGCATGCTAGCTTTCTCGCCCCACTCCTCCAGCAAACGTGCATAACGTGGATCTTCGCCACCGCCGCTGGTGCGCGTGCCGATGTGACTTGCGAGCCTTAAGGACCAGGCGATCACGAGCGCAAGAACAGCGAAATTTCGCCAGTCCGCACCTTCTGCAAGAACAGCAGCCACAGCACCTGCAAAACCGACACCGGCAGACCAGATTGTGTCAATCCAACCGCTTGCGCCTGTGATCCGTTGAACCGCGAATGCCGCCGCCATGAGGAGCGACAGGAATATCGCGAGAGATGCCAGTACCTGCCAATCCATTCCTTCACCACTCTACTTGAGAGCATCCGATACCGCTCCTGGTGCAACACATACGGGAATGGGCGCTAACAGGTTTCAGGCAGCGCGAAAAAAAATCAAAAAACGTTCCGGCCCATGAAACTCATCAGACCAGTTCCTCGTAGTTGTTCTTGCATATGCGCAAACACTTTATGCGTGACCAAGAGGACCCCATGACCGAAACTGGAACGTCCGATCAGAAACGAGGCCTTAAAATAGCGGTCATCGGTACGGGTATCTCCGGCCTCTCTGCCGCGTGGCTGCTCTCCAAGCGTCACCAGGTGACGGTGTTTGAGGCCGCGAGCCGGATCGGCGGCCACAGCAACACTGTTGATTTCGAAAGTGTGAGTGGCCCGGTTTCGGTCGACACAGGCTTCATTGTTTACAATGAGGTGACATATCCCAATCTGACGGCTCTTTTCAAAGAACTCGACGTCCCAACGACGGCATCCAACATGTCCTTCGCCGTATCACTGAACGAAGGTGCGTTCGAATATGCTGGCGGAACCCGTTTTGGGCTCTTCGCACAAAAGAGCAATTTGCTGCGGCCACGGTTCTGGAACATGCTGGCAGATCTCTTGCGGTTTTACCGCGATGCCCCCGGCGACCTGCCAGAGATGGGCAATATGTCAATCGACGAGTATCTCACACGCCATCGATATGGCTCTGCATTTCGTGATGATCATCTCTATCCGATGGCAGCTGCCATATGGTCTACACCTGCGATGGACGTCGGGCGCTACCCGGCAGCGCAGTTCGTGAAGTTCTGCCACAACCACGGCCTGCTTTTGCTGCGCAACCGCCCCCAGTGGCGCACTGTTACCGGTGGAAGTCGCGAGTATGTCAGACGCATCACCACGGGTTTTAGTGACAGGATTCGGCTTTCGACCCGCGTGACGGAGATCCGCCGGACACCGGATGGTATTGCGATAACAGACGGTTTCGGACGAAGACATCAATTCGACGACGTGGTGATCGCAACCCATGCGGACCAGGCGCTTGAGATGCTGTCGGATGCCACACACGCCGAAAAGAACATTCTTGGGGCCTTCAGCTACACAAAAAACCGCGCAGTTCTGCACACGGACGCGGAACTGATGCCCAAACGGCGGGCCGCGTGGTCGAGTTGGAATTACGTCACCCATACGAACAACACCAACCGCCAGCCGACCATCACCTACTGGATGAACAGGCTCCAACCTCTGGGCCACGCGCCCGAGACGTTCGTCACACTCAACCCCGTTCGCGAACCCTCGGCGCAGAGCGTCGTTTGCGAAGAGATTTACGATCATCCCGTATTCGATGAACACACCGAGCGCGCACAACGTCATTTGTGGGCTCTTCAGGGCTACCGGAACACGTGGTTCTGCGGCGCGTATTTCGGTTCCGGTTTTCATGAAGATGGCATTCAGGCAGGTCTTGCCGTCGCTGAAGACCTTGGCGGCGTCAGACGCCCCTGGCAGGTCGCAAACGAAAGCAGCCGCATTGTCCGGCATCCCATTGCTGGAAGGCCAAACCGCGAGGAATGGATGGAGGCACCGGCATGAGCGAGCCCCTCGCCTCAGCGATTTTTCCAGGACATGTCACGCATGTGCGGTTCAAACCCAGGGAACACCGGCTTAGCTACCGGATTTACTCGCTTCTTATCGACCTCGATGAACTGGGCACACTCAACAGGCGTTTGAGGCTGTTCTCGGTTGACCGTTTCAATCTGTTTTCGTTCTTCCCTAGAGATCGAGGCGACAGAAGTGGCGATGACCTGCGCGGGCAGATCGAAAATGCAATGAAAGCGGCGGGTATTGAGCCAGACGGCGGACCGATCAGATTGCTGACCATGCCACGCCTCCTCGGCTGGTCTTTCAATCCACTTTCTGAGTTTTTCTGCTACAGGCGCGACGGTTCACTGGCCGCAATTTTATGGGAGGTCGACAACACCTTCGGTGAGCGTCATTCCTACCTCATCCCGGTTGAGACAGCTAATGGCAACGACATCGTCCAACGCTGCGAAAAACGGTTTTATGTCTCTCCCTTCATGGAGATGGATCTTCACTACACGTTTCATGTAAGCCCACCCGGTGAGACGCTTAAAATCCGTATCGACACCTTCGACGCTGAAGGAATTGTCCTGAGAGCGCGCCACCTAGCCCGCCGTGCGCCGCTGACAGATGGTGCTCTTTTGAGAGCGTTTTTCATGATCCCGTTTCTGACGCTAAAAGTCATCGGCGGCATTCACTGGGAAGCTTTGAAAATCTGGCTCAAAGGCGTGACGTTGAAGAAACGTCCTCCGCCTCCTCGAACCCCCATTTCCTTTATCCGCCCTTCACCAAACCAAACCGAGGCCAAAATCCATGACCCCGTTTGAAAACCTGACTGAAATATCTGCTGCAAATCCAGGGAGCACACGGCCGATGGGCATGGGTGGCTGGTTGATGAAGCGGCTCTTGAACAGAATTACCACTGGAAGATTGCGTGTCATCTTGCCGGATGGAGCATCGGTGGAAAAATGCGGTGAAAAGTCGGGTCAGGAGGCCACCTTCATAATCCATCGCTGGCGCGCGCTGAGACGACTGGTGCTCAATGGTGATATCGGGTTCGCAGATGGTTACATAGCCGGCGACTGGACTACCCCTGACCTCACGGTCCTTATCCGTTTTGCCGCCCAAAATCGCCAAGCACTAAGCGGTTCAATGCGCGGCAGCCTGCCGATGCGCCTGGCAAACCGTCTCGCCCATAGTCTGAACGCCAACACCAAGAATGGCAGTAGGCGGAATATCGAAGCGCACTATGACCTCGGCAACGAGTTTTATCGCCAGTGGCTCGACCCCTCAATGCTCTACTCTTCTGCTTTTTTTGACGAGACCACATCGACGCTGGAAGATGCCCAGGCGAGCAAACTTCGGCGAATTACGGAAAAGCTTCACTTGTCCGGGGGCGAGACCATTCTTGAAATCGGTTGCGGATGGGGAGCGCTTGCGGCGCACCTGGCACGCGAACATGACGCGAAGGTCACCGGTATCACGCTTTCACCGTCACAACTGGCTTTTGCGAACGATGCCGTTAAAAAAGCAGGTCAATCTGACCGCATTGATCTCAGGCTCCAGGACTATCGCGATACACATGGGCGTTTTGATCGCATCGTCTCAATCGAAATGTTCGAGGCTGTCGGCGAAGCATACTGGCCGAGCTATTTCGAAACGCTGAAAAGGTGCCTGAAGCCTGGCGGTCGGGCGGTGCTGCAAGTGATTTCCATTGACGAAGATCGCTTTGAAACCTATCGGCGCAAGGCTGATTTCATCCAGCGCTACATTTTCCCTGGCGGCTTCCTCCCATCGCAGAACGCTATTGAGAAATCGGTCGAAAAATCCGGTCTAAAACTTTGTGAAAAAGAGCTTTTTGGGATTTCCTATGCACGAACTTTGGCTGAGTGGCGGCTGCGTTTTGATGCTAAATGGCAGACGATTGCGCTGCTAGGCTTCGATGATCGTTTCAAGCGTCTCTGGGACTATTATCTCTGCTACTGCGAAGCGGGTTTTGCAGAGGGAGCGATCGACGTCGGCTTTTACGTCATCGAGAACAGTGAGCGCTATCAGACTTCGTCAAGCATTGAGCATGAGAGAGGCGTGTCATGAAACGCGTTATCGTGATGGGAACAGTTGCGATCCTGCTCGCGTCAGCCGCGACCAGCATCCATGCGAGTGAACTTGATGGAGATTGGGCGCGTGGCGATGGCAACGCCAAAGTCCGCATTGCTCCTTGCGGCGAAAATATCTGTGCCACCAACACCTGGATCAAGCCAGGAACGCCTCGTGAAAAAGCGGGCGACCAGCTCATTATGGATATCAAGCCGGATGCCGGAGGCGGATATTCGGGAACTGCCTTCGATCCCCAGCGCGATAAATCCTACCGGCTATCCATCACCATTTCGGGAAGCAGCATGACGACAAAAGGCTGCATTGTCGCAGGACTTCTTTGCAAAGGGATCAATTGGACACGGATCGACTGAACGAAGGAGGACAAGGATGAAAACCGCTCTCGTATCTTACGTCTCGACACTCATCGCCTTTCTGGTGATCGATTTCATCTGGCTTAGTGCCATGGCATCAAGGCTATACCGCCCGGCGATCGGCGACCTTTTGGCTGACACCTTCAGGGTGGGTCCGGCGATCGCATTTTATTTGATCTACGCCGCAGGCCTTGCTTTTCTCGCGGTAAAACCGGCACTGGTTTCAGGGCAGTGGAATACTGCCTTGCTTTACGGCGCCATTGTCGGGTTCATGGCCTATGCCACGTATGATTTGACCAATCAGGCAACGCTGAAAAGCTGGTCAACGACACTCACCATCGCTGATCTGGCATGGGGAACGTTTGTCTCGGCAGCAGCTGCAACGATTTCCTATCTCATCACCATGCGCCTGGCCGCTCCAGATACAACTCAGGCAGGTCTATGATGATAGAGGCGCTCCCGCTTTCATGGCCATTGTCCCCTTTCACACGGAAGGGATGGGAGCTTACTTTTTCCTCAACCTTGCTTTCGCGCCGGAATGAATTCTATAAAGGAAAAACAGCAGGGTATATGCGAATGCAGGGTAATGAGATCGCTACTCTTATCAACCGCGTCGGGATGGGCGATCGCGCAGCATTCGCGTCACTCTATCGAGCCACCAGTCCTCGGCTCTTTGCAATCTGCTTGAAAATCCTGCGCGACAAAACAGATGCTGAAGAGGCTCTTCAGGAGATATATATCAAGGTGTGGCAGCGTGCCAAAACCTTCGCCGTCAGCGCCGGGACAGCGACAACCTGGCTGGCGACAATTGCGCGCAATCACGCGATAGATACGATAAGGGCGCGTAAACCTGAGGCCGACGACATCGATGAGGCTTACGATCTGGCAGACGATAGCATTCGCTCGCCCGAGCAACAGGTTGTTCTTGCGGATGAAGGGCGAAGGATTGACGATTGCATGCGGCAGCTCGACACCGCACATGCGCAAGCCGTACGCCGCGCCTATGTCGAAGGATTGAGTTATCTCGAGCTTGCCGACGAATTAAGGGTCCCGTTGAACACCGTCAGAACATGGCTGAGACGTAGCCTCCTCAAACTGAGGGAGTGCATGCAGCGATGAGCGAGGGATCACACAGCGGCGGTATGGAATCGCGCGACGAAATCCTCGCCGGAGAATACGTTCTTGGGGTCCTGGCGGTTGCGACGCGTCGCGCGCTCGAAGAGCGGATGAAGGAAGACAAGGCGTTTGCGCACCTCGTTGAGCGCTGGCAACAGGAACTCGCTTCTTTCAACGATGAGTATCTGGAACAGATGCCAGACGCCGCGATTTTCGCGCGCATCGAGGCACGCCTCTTTGGCTCGAAAGAAGAGGCCGTCAAGCAAGGTCTATGGAACTCGATCCGGTTCTGGCGCTGGACTGCGCTCGGGACTGGCGCGCTTGCCGTGGTTGCGTTGGCTCTTGCTGTATTGCCTGTCATTCAACCCAAACCGACAGCGCTCGTGGCAGAACTCGCGACGACCGACAGTCAGGTTAATCTCCTTGCCTCTTACGATGCTGAGAGCGGGCGAATGCGCATCGTGCCTGTTGCGGTCGGCAAACCTGACGAGAAGTCGCTGGAACTCTGGCTTGTTCAGAAGAATGGCTCCACTCGCTCGCTTGGTGTGTTTCAGCCCGGCGCGAGTGGTGACCTGATCATCCCGGCTGACATGCGTTCCGACATCGCAGAAGGCACAACTTTTGCAGTGAGTGTGGAGCCGTTCGGCGGTTCGCCAACCGGTCAGGCCACCGGTCCGGTTATTGCTGTGGGTACGGCCCGTCATCTCTAGTGGAGATGATCCAATTATGGTGAGGCAACCTCCTTCGGCAGAATTCACGCCGCAAACAGGTTGGCTGCCATGAAGTCTACGAACGCCCTGACCTTCGGTGACAGATAGCGGCTGGTCGGCCACAACACGCGAAACTGACCAGTTCCTGCCAGATAATCATCGAGCACCGGTACCAGGCTTCCCCCAGCAATTTCGGATGTTACCGCGAAGGGGGGAAGACAGGTAATGCCGAACGAGCGCTGCGCGAGAAAGATCAGCGGCTCAAGTGTGCTGGCAACGGTGCTGACAGGTAAATCGAGTTTGATGTCGCGACCGTTACGAACCAGCGGCCATGGTTCGAGCTTGCCGGAATTGGCGAAACGGTGGTGGAGGCATTGATGCTGAAGGAGATCTTCAGGCAGCTGCGGAGTGCCGTTTTTCGCGAGATAATCAGGCGAAGCGACGATAACATGCCTGAACGTCCCAAGCTTGCGGCTCATCAGTCGGGTATCTTTGACGTCCCCGGTGCGGATTACGGCATCGAAACCTTCTTCGATGACGTCAACAATACGATCCGTGAAATCGAGATCCAGATTGACCTCAGGGTAGATTTTCATGAAATCGGCGATTGTTGGCATCAGCAACATGCCGGCTAAGGGCAGGCTGACACGCAGTTGTCCACGAGGCGTAGCGTGCGACCGTGACAGTCTCGCTTGTACCTCTTCATATTCTGCTTGAATGCGGCGGCACGTATCGAGAAAGAAGCTGCCTTCCTCCGTTAGCGCCATGCTACGGGTAGAGCGATTGAACAGGCGAACACCCAGCTCATCTTCGAGCCTCGCTATTGCCTTGCCCACGGCAGAGCCGGAAATCCCAAGACGATGCCCGGCCGAAACGAAGCTTCCGACCTCTGCAACCTGCACGAAGATACTGAGCGTTCCGAGCTTGTCCACGGCCCCTCCATTGCGGAAATTTTTTCCGTTATATCAAGAATTCAAGCTCATTTATCCGACATCTGCATCGAGATATCCAGATCATGCACGCCAATCAGGGCGGCAAATTTCAGTGGAGATTTCGATGGTAACGACCACATCAGCCGGTTTTGCAATCCAACCCGTACCGACGACTTTCATCGTCAACGTCATCCACGTTCACCCTGAAAAACAGGATGAAGCGTTTGAAATCATTCAAGACGTTGTCCACTACGTTGCTGAACGCAAGGAAGGGTTCTTATGGAGTAGCCTCGCAAAAAGCACCGACGGGCTGACGGTCGTCAATATCGAAGCGATCCAGGGTGCCGACAATGTTGGAGAGTTCTTTTCAGACCCGGTCTTCGTCGAGAAGTTTGCGCGACTGGATACGATCTCAACCAGCGAATTTCACACTTATAAAGTGGATGACCTCGTCCTGCCCAAGCGGACGGCCGGCGAGGACGCAAGATGACTGATCTCGCTTCCCGGCACGACACACGTGGAGATTCGCATAGCACGAAAGATGCCTTTCCTTTGGCGGCGTTGATCGCCCTGGCACTATCGGGGTTCATTACCATCCTGACCGAGGCACTTCCCGCTGGACTTTTACCTCAGATATCCAGCGACCTTTCAGTCTCTCAGGCATCCGTTGGTCAGATGGTCACGGTCTACGCGATCGGTTCACTCGTCGCGGCGATCCCTCTGACCCGTGCGACGCAAAACATGCGTCGACGCCCATTGCTTGCTGTGACCATCGCAGGCTTTGCATTCGCAAACCTCATCACGGCTATCTCAACCTCCTACAGCCTGACTATGGTTGCCCGTTTCCTTGCAGGTATTTCAGCTGGACTGTTGTGGGCACTGCTTGCGGGCTACGCAGCCCGCATGGTTCCGGACGCGCAAAAAGGCCGCGCGATCGCTATCGCCATGGCTGGTACGCCCCTGGCGCTATCGATCGGGGTTCCCGCAGCGACACTTCTGGGAACTGTCGTTGGGTGGCGAACCTGCTTTCTTCTCATGAGCATAACGGCAGTTCTACTCACCCTTTGGATCGCTACTCAGCTCCCCGATTTTCAGGGACAGAATTCCAAAGACAAGCTGTCACTCGGCCAAACAGCACGCATACCGGGTGTCCGCCCGATCCTGTTCGTTACGCTGACATTCGTGCTGGCGCACAACATCCTCTATACTTACATCGTTCCGCTTCTGCGGCCTGCCGGTCTTGAGCACCGGGTCGACGCCGTTTTATTCCTCTTCGGGTGTGTTTCACTCATAGGAATTTGGTTTGTCGGCGTATTCGTTGATCGTTGGCTATGGCTGCTTGCTGTCACGAGTTGCCTCACATTCCTCCTCGCCTCCGCTGGCATGGGAATATGGCCGACGGAACGGACTGGGGTCTACGCTTCAGTCGGTTTATGGGGGCTCGCCTTTGGAGGGGCCGCGACTATTTTCCAAACGGCCATGGCGCGGAGCGCAAGAAAGCAGACGGATGCGGCACAATCGATGCTGGTTACTGTCTGGAACATTGCCATAGCCGGCGGCGGGCTTCTGGGCGGCGGAATTCTCAACCATGTTGGCGTGGAGGGCTATGTCCCTGTTACCCTTGCACTCCTGTTTCTATGCCTCGCCGCGATCGTGGTTCGCCGCAACGCCTTCAGATCGTGACTTTGCAGGCCGCGCACCGCTTGGTAACGCGGCCTGAAATTTTCGATCAAACAACGAAAGTTAAGAGGCAGAGTTTTTCGGCGGCGCGCTGCGTAAATTGTCGAGAAGATAGGCATGGGTGGCAGGATTGGCGACAATCAGGGTGCCGGTCTTTTCGTAAACATCTGCCCCACGTCCCCACCAGTCGGTGACAATGCCTCCTGCCTCCTCGACAAGCAGGATGCCTGCCGCCGTATCGATGAAACCAGTTTCCTCGTAATACCCCGTCAGCCGACCGCATGCGACGTATGCGCAGGAGTTCGCAGCACTCCCTACTACGCGCACCGCACCGATGGGTGCTCGGATTGCGTCAAGACGCTGATAGGCCCCAGCATGCAGCGAGAGATTTGGTGTCGGCAACCCGGTACCAACGCACATCAGGGCGACGTCCTCGCTGGCACTGACCTTGAGCCGCACCCCGTTCAGATAGGCGCCCTCCCCCTTCATTGCCGTGAACATTTCGTCCGCCACCGGATTATAGACCAGACCGCAGATTGTTTCGTTGCCGCGGCGAAGCGAAATCGTAATCGTATAGTGCTGCCCATAGATAAAATTCGTTGTGCCATCGATAGGATCGACCAGCCAGCGATGATCGTTATTCGAGCCGTCGACAGGGGCAAACTCCTCACCCGTCAGTCCCCAGGGGTACTGGCTCAGCAAACGATCGCGGATCAGTGTCTCAGACTGCATATCCGCATCCGAGACAAAATCGCCAGGGCCCTTGATGCCGATTTCAATATCCCGGAAGCGCTTGAAGTGCTCAAGGGTCAATGCACCGGCTTCGCGCGCCGTGGCAACCATGTGGTCGAGGATCGTACTGTAGTTGATTGTCATGGATTGAAGACCTTGGCTAACCCTTGCGGGTCGTCTGTTGTTATTTGGTCGACCTTCAGCCGCAAAAGCCTCTCGATCTGGGGGATTGTCTGAGGTGATACTCGGTTGATCGTCCAGGCATCGACGCGACGTCCCGATGCGTGAACGGGCGCGATGAGGTCTACCCCGGCGTCTTCGGCATGAAGGACGATGCGGTAATCGAGATAGATCATTCGAGCATCTGGTGCCGTGTTCAGCGCTTCCTCTATGAAGCGCATGTAATCACCGTCAGCCTGCAATCGTTGGAGGCTCTCCCCATAACAGGGATCATAACCCGTCGCGATCCCTGGGGCGGCTTCCGCAAGGACTGAGATCGCATCAAAGTCGCCACCAGATAGGATCAAAGACTTCGCTACTGGGAAAGAACACTTTGCGAAATTTGCAATAACCTCTGGATTGAGCGCCTGAAGGTCCTGCTTGAAGTCGAGTTGCAGCAAAGCATCGGGGTGAGCCCCTTGCCTGGAAAGCAAGGTGCACAGGTCTTCGAGGAGCATGACGTTTTCATCGATCGGATGACCATCGTTGTCGCGCAGGAAGAGCCCACGCAGATCGTCGGCAGATTTAGCTTGCACCTTTCCTCGACCCGTCGTTTCCCGCTCTAACGTCAAGTCATGCAGGACCGCAAAGCCCGCACCGCCGTGCACAACAAGATCCACCTCGACACTCGCACCGAGTTGCATTGCCTCGATGATGCGCTTTCCGGTGAACACGGGGTCACTGGCTTTCCGGCGTCCACGATGCCATTTTATCCAGGTTCTATGACCATTACGTTCGATATGGAGAGGCGCGCTCACACTTCGCTCCGATGGATTTGCTGGTTGTTTCGATAGGCCGCAACTGCGCGCGGCAGAAGCTCCACACCTTGCCCGGCCCGGAAAAGATCGGGATGGTCCACCATGGATTTCAGCCTCGTCCCATCGGCAAGATCGATATCGACGAGACCATGCGAACCGTAGTCGGTGACGCGATGGACCTTAGCCTTCGCATGTTGCGAAACCTCGATATCAAGCGCTTCAGGGCGGATCGCAAGTGTGGCCGGACCGTCTCCCACGGGTACCCTGACTGCAAGGTCTGCACGCAGGAAGTGGCCGTCCGCCACATGACCCTCGATCAGGTTCATCGTACCGATGAAACCGGCTACAAACGGCGTCTGTGGATCGCGGTAGACGGTATCTGGCCGGCCAATCTGCTCGGTCTTGCCATTGGCCATAACGACGATCCGGTCCGCCATGGATAGCGCCTCATCCTGACCGTGCGTCACAAAAAGGGTCGTGATGCCGAGACGTTGCTGGATGTCACGAACCTCTTCTCTCAACCGCTCACGCAAGTGCTGGTCAAGACTGGCAAAAGGTTCGTCCAGCAACAGGATCTTTGGCTCGAGGACAAGAGAGCGTGCGAGTGCGACGCGCTGCTGTTGACCGCCAGAAAGCTGGGTGGTCATGCGTTCGCCGTATCCGGCAAGCCCCACCAGCTCAAGGACGGCCTCAACCTTTTCCTTGATTTCGGCATGAGACATCCGCCTCAATTTCAGACCAAAGGCGAGGTTCTTGAAGACGTTCATATGGCTCCACAGCGCATGGCTCTGGAAAACCATCCCGGTGGGCCGGCGCTCTGGCGGAAGGTGGGTAACGTCCTCACCGTCGATGGTGATGCGCCCCCCTGTCGGCTGCTCAAAGCCGCCAACCATACGCAACAGCGTGGATTTTCCCGACCCGGATGGGCCAAGGAGGCAAACCAGTTCACCATCGGCGACATCGAGCGAAAAGCTGTCCACTGCCTTGCTGCCGCCAGAGAAGCTTTTCGTAACCTTGGAGATTTGAAGTAGAGACATGATAATTCCTAACCGCCGAACCCGCGGGCAAATGCACCACCACCGATGATGCGGCGCGCGAAGATGAGGGCGACGAATGATGGGACCCAGAGCAGGACCGAAAGAACGGCGCCATACTGGATGACCATCTGATTGTTGATGTAGCTGATCATCAGCACCGGCATGGTGCGGATAGCTGGAGCACCAATCAGCCAGGCGCCTTCGGTTTCATAAAACGTCCCGACAAAGCTGAGGAGAATAGCGGCAGCAATGGTAGGACCTGCCTGCGGAAGGGTAATCGACCAGAAGACCCGCAACGGGCTGGCGCCAACATCACGCGCAGCCTCTTCCATACGCCGATCAACCGCCTGAAACGCCGCAACCGGTATCCAGATCATGAACATCAGCGTACCGACGAGCTGGATGAGGACCACGCCCCAAAACGTTCCGATCAAATTGAGCTGTAGAAAAATGGCCGCAATCGCGACGAGTAGACCGAATTTCGGGAATGCGTGGCCGGCGAGAAACGAGAAGAACAGGATGTCGCGGCCTGGAAACTGCATGCGTGCAAAGGCGTAGGCAGCAGGAAGGCAGATCAACGCAGACAGAAGCGTTACGACTGTGGACAATTGCAGGCTGAGGGTCAGCGCATTCCAGACATCGGGGCGCCCGAGAGTTTGTCCCCAGAAGCGGAAACCGAATTGCTGCGGAACGATGTTGGGATACCGCCAGACCTCGGTGAAGGCCCAGGTACCAACAACAAGAAGAGGCCCAACGATGACCAGGGTCAAAAGGGTCGCAAATAGAAACCCGGACCAGTCAACATGGCGGCGCGTGGGAGCTAAAGTCGACATCTCATTTCCCCCGATTACGCGCCACGGAGCGTACATAAAAAAGGCCGAACAGGATGCAGAAACCAAAGGCAACAACAGCCTGGGTCATGGCACCTATCGGATCCTGAACATCGCGGAGCGTGCGTTGCATGAAAGGTCCAATCATCTCGGGCGACGCGGGGCCAAGCAGATAGGGCAGCGTGAATGAGGAAAAGATCCCCAGCACCGAAAAGGAAAGAGCGACGAGAATGGAGTTGGAAATTTTCGGCAAGATGATGTGCCAAAAGACGCGCAATGCGTTTGCACCAACATCGCGTGCGGCTTCGATCGACTGATTTGCGACGCTACCCAGACCGGAAAGCAGGATCAGGACAGTCAGTGGAATATTGTCCCAGACAAGACCGATCACCGGCCCCCATGGTGTGAGATAGGGCGTTCGGATCTTGGGTAGTCCAACGGCATTCAAGAGGATGTCGAGCATTCCGTTCGGCCCAAGGACACGGATGAATGCAAACGCCAGAATGATCGATGGAACGAACATAGGCAGAATGGCGAGCGCCTGAACGTAGGCGGGCAAGCGACCGTGCGAAAAGCGCAGATAAAGCGCAATCGGAAGGCAGATCACCAGCAACAGCAGCGCACAGACGAGCGTGGTCCAGAGCGTTACGACGAGATTGTCGAGGCTGTAGCGGTCCGAAAAGAAGAATGCATAGCTTGAAAGGTCAAAGCCTACTCGCCCATCCGCGTTTGTGCGCCAGACTGTGCGACTGATGGCATTGATCGCTGGCCAGATAACAAGCCAGATCACCAGAAAGACGGGTATGGCGACGAGCAGGAGACCAATTGGCCTCCTGCTTGCTGCCGTTTGTTCAAGCGGTGTGTCCGCTTCGTCGAGAGCCTGTGTCACGACTTGCGATCAATGCTCGGAGCAACGTTGCGATACCAGCCGTCATTGATGGCAGCTTCCCACTTGCCGCCCGGGAATGTCGGGATGCTTTGTGGAATGATGTCGGCGAATTTTTCGCGCAGATCAGCCGAGACGTGATCCCAGGAAACGCCAGGAAAACCGCCAAGTTCGGTGAGGATGGCGCTCTGCATCTCTTCCGACAACATGAAGTCGGCAAGCTTGAGCGATGCTTCGTGGTTTTTGCCGTTTGCGATCACGACAGAGCGGGTAAAGCCGCCGCACAGTGCCAGATCCTGCAACTGAACGAGGCCAGTTTCCTTTGGTAGAACACCCTGGTCAATCGCTTGCAGCACCTGGTCAGACCAGACCGGGATCATGGTCACAACGCCCTGAGAAAGCAGTTGCAGGGATTGCGTGTTGCCGGAAGAATAGGCTCCCTTGTCGTAGAGCGACGGAGCGATATCAGCAAGAAGCTTCCATGCCTTGCCCAGAGCTTCATCACCAAATTCCTGAGTGTAGTTGTCGACCTTGAAGTGCTTGGGGTCGAGACCATTGGCCTGGTGAATAGCGCGGCGAACGAAGTTGCCGCCCGAGCCGCCCTTGTCGGGACGATTATAGATGAACTGACCCGGATTTGCCTTGATCCAGGTTACCAGTTGATCCCAGGTTTTGGGTGCGTCCGCGGGTTTAAGTTTCGTCCTGTCATAGGCAAGCAGAACCTGCGAACCGCGATACGGTAGGCTGTATTCGCTCTCGATTGCCAGCGGATTGACCTTCGCGTAATTTTTAAGGCCAGCTTGCTTGAGGTTGGTGTAGACCCCGGCCTTGATTGCGCCAGCCGGAAGAAGGGCATCGGCGGATTCGAAATAATCTGCCTGCGGATCTGCATTGGTCTGCTTCGCAGCAATGGCGCGCTCACCAATTGCAATAACACCGGCACCATCACCGGCATCCACCAGATTGAGCTTGATGCCCGGGTTGGCGGCCTCGAAGGCAGGCTTCACCGTATTGGTCCAGAAATCCAGAATATTGGTGTCCGAACTGGTGTACCAGTCGATCGTACCCTCAGCAGCAAAACCCATCCGTGGCGCAAAAGCGAGGCCCGCAGTTGCGGCAGCTGCGGACATCATAAAAGTACGGCGTTTCATTGTTGTCTCCGATTCAGTCGGCGCGTTGACGTTTCAAGCGCGGACCCGATTAGCTGGAGATCAAAGTCGGCGCTGGCCGCTGGTGCTACACACGTGTGCATGCTTCCCTCGTGCCTAAAGCGCTTCTAAAGCTGCTACGTAACGCTTTAATGACAGCCATCGAATTGATCACGTGTGCAACATCGGTGGACAGGATCCAGAAATCGGCAGGATCGATCTATCGTGTGGATGGTCTTACCGAATTTCGCCATACCGGCATGGGTTCGAACACACGGCGTTCGTCGCTCGCAAGTGCCGATTGGGCAATCAGTGCAACGACGTGCTCGGCCATTTCCGTCAACGGCTGGGAAAAGGTCGTCAACCGATAAGCCCGCCAATCGGATTGAGCGATGTCATCAAATCCGACGACGCAAAGATCGCTGGGAATATCGAGGCCGAATTCATCCCTCGCGCCATCCATGAACCCCAACGCCAACAGATCGGTTACGCAGAACACACCGTCTGGCGCTTCGGACCGACCGAAGACGCGGCGCGCCGCCTCCAGACCGGAAGCGTAGCTCGTCGGTCCGGCTGCTATGACCGAAACCGGAATACCTGCTGCCTCCGCTGCTTCGGTAAAGACATGTTCGCGCTCCAACAGGCTCGCGGTACGGGCCGTTGATGTCACGACACCGAGGCGCCTGCACCCTGCTCGTTTCAACAGGAAAAATGCTTCTCGCCCAGCGAAGCCATTGTCCACACCGAGATTGTGTCCGCCAGACAATGGGTCGTCACGATTGATCAGGACGACTTGTTGTCCGTTTGCCAGGCATGTCTCGATCAATGACGCGGAAGGCGTACCGGAGAGAACCACGGTTGCGTCGGCGCGATAGTTCAAAGTCATCCCCAAGGCCGCCGACACGCTATCGGTATCCGTCTCGGTGTTGATGACCATCGTAATCTTTCCAGCGGCCTGGAGCTTACGCGTGAGTTCATCGATGAGCTTTGCGCGGATCGGCGTCGCGATATCCGCGACCACCAAGCAGACGATATTGCTGCGCTCGCGCAAACCACGTGCGAGATGATTGACGTGGTAGCCGAGAGCCCGTGCTGCTTCGAGAACCTTACGGCGCGTCTCCTCCGATACGCTCGCCCCATCGGTAAATGTCCGGGAAACTGCGGAGCGAGAAACGCCAGCCCGCTCCGCGACCATGCGGGCGCTGATGAAAAGACGACGTTCCTGTTCACGCATGGGAAGTATCACCTGGTTAGCAGTCGTTCACGATAGTGGCGAAGACGCGGGCTTGGTCAAGGGAGGAAAAGCGGCGTTACAACGGGACCCTTGTTTAGCAAACACGGCCATCGTCCGCCTCAAGCGGAAGGCTGGCATTTTGCATCTGGCGCGTGGCGGACCTCTGTATCGTCCCATGCAAGAGAGCGACCATCGGCAGAGCGCACCTCCAGACGCGCAATCTTTTCACCGTCTTGCCTGTCCACCAGATGCGAGCGTTCTTCGTTAGCCGCGAAAAGATGCCCCTCTCCCCACTGACGTAGAGCAACAATCACCGGGAACAACTCCTGCCCTTTTGTTGTAAGAACATACTCGCGGTATGCGGTGCCATCCGAGGCGGGTGCTGTCACGAAAATTCCGCGTTTCACCAGATCCCGCAATCGGCTCGCAAGGACACCCTTGCCGATACCCAATCCTGTCTGGAACTCGCCGAAGCGGCATGCGCCATCAAACGCGTCGCGGATGATCAGCAGCGACCACCAGTCGCCAATCACATCCAGCGCCCTCGCCACTGGGCAGCCGGCATTCCAAAGGCTGACGCGTTTCACCATCTGCGCGGGTCTCCATTTATCCAAACCGGTTCTAACTTGGAACTAGATTTGCCACAACCCAGATGGTCTTGATGAAACGGCAAATGACGACATCAAGGATTGAGACATGGACATTGGTTCCAGCCGCGCTTCTCAGGAAACTGAACTGACTGGCCTTTCGACAAAACAGACAATCATGCTTGCGACTGCAGCAGGCCTGAGTGTTGCCAATATCTATTACGCCCAGCCTTTGCTAGACCTCATGGCCAAGGACCTTGAGATATCGCAGGCCTCGGTCGGCATTATCGTGACACTCACTCAGGTAGGCTATGCACTCGGTCTGATCTTCATAGTACCACTAGGAGACCTGATCGATCGCCACCGCCTGATCGTCACTCAGGGTCTTCTAGCTGCGATCGCACTCGCTACCGTCGCTACAGCAAAAGCACCGATCATCCTTCTCGTCAGCATGATCGCGGTCGGCCTGCTTGCCGTCCTCGTACAGATCCTTGTGGCCTACGCCGCGTCCTTGGCAGCGGCGGCTCAACGCGGCAGGGTCGTTGGCACAGTCACAGGCGGCGTCGTCACAGGCATCCTTGCAGCCCGTTTCGTAGCCGGAGTGGTCGCCGATCTCGGTGGTTGGCGCGCCGTATATCTGACATCTGCCCTGCTGATGGTGTTGATGGTTATTGCCCTGACGTCGAGCCTGCCGCAGCAGTCAGCAAGGCGAAAACCCGAGCTTTATTTCGATGCACTTATTTCGGTTCCGCGGATGTTCTGGAGTGAGCCCGGCCTTTTGTTACGCGGATTGCTGGCTCTCTTGATCTTCGCTTCCTTCAGCACATTCTGGACTGCACTTGTGCTTCCCTTGAGCGCACCACCATTGTCCTACTCCCACAGCAAGATCGGGCTATTCGGCTTGGTTGGTGTCGCTGGCGCCTTTGCCGCAACCTATTCAGGAAGGCTCTCAGACCGTGGCTTTGGAACATGGGTCACTGGGATCTCGCTGGCCCTATTACTGGCATCGTGGGGACTGATTGCCTTTCTTCCCTTTTCTCTGGCCTTGTTGTTAGCTGGTGTCCTTGTTCTGGATCTCGCGATCCAGGCCATCCACGTCACGAACCTCAGCATCATTGCCACTGAGCACCCTGAGATGAGCAGCCGGCTGATCGGCGGTTATATGGTTTTCTACTCCATTGGCAGCGCTACAGGTGCCATCGGCGCGACATATGCATATTCCTTGTCTGGCTGGGTGGGCGTTTGCATTCTTGGAGCAACATTCAGTGCATCAGCGCTAGTCTTATGGCTGGCCCATTTGATGCGGTTCACAACAAACAACCTATGAAAATGCACCAAATGAAAGGAGGTTACTTCAAGACGCTGGGCAGCGCTTGCAACAGAACTCGACATTTAGAAAAATGAAATGCAGCTGTGCTAAAGTGGAAGAATCAGACGGCTGATCAAGAGGCTCAACCTGCCACATGTGCTTTGGCATGCATCGGGTTTCTTGGATCAGGGCCGGATCGTCAGGTAAAGCAGGTAGTGATTCTTTGTTTACGCAGCAACAGTTGACGTCAATTCTGTCATCCTTGCCAGACCCTGCTTTCATCCTTACGCGCAGCGGCCGTTACGCTGCCGTCTTCGGCGGAAAAGACATACGGCATTATCACGACGGCAGCGGCCTTGTCGGGCTGAGCATGTTTGACGTGCTCAAAGAGGAAAAGGCACGCTGGTTTGCGGCCGAGATCGAAAAGGCGCTGCAAACGCGCGCGCTCCATATCGTTGAATATGAGTTGAGTGGAAGCGACGTAAAGGGTGCGGGCGATGGTCCAAGTCACTCGATCTCCTTTGAGGGGCGAGTTCAGTCGCTCAGCTTCCAGGTTGAAGGCGAAGATGCTGTCGTCTGGGTCGCAAGCAACATCACGGACAAAAATGAAGTCCAGAGGAAGCTGCGCCAACTCAGTGAAACGGATGCGCTGACAGGACTGTATAACCGCCGTAAACTGATCGAAACACTCGACGAACGACTGGATGTTTTTGTCCGAGAGCGAACCCAGACGTCCGTGCTGATTTTCGATCTCGACAATTTCAAGCGACTGAATGATGAGATGGGCCATCATGCTGGTGATGCAGCATTGGTCGAAATAGCCCGTCTATGCCGAGAGAACCTGCGTCAAAGTGATGTTGTGGCCCGCTTCGGTGGCGACGAATTTGTTGTCGTGATGCCCGAAACCCGCCGCGACGACGCGGTTGAGATTGCAGAGCATCTCAGAAAACACGTTCCAATCACCCTCAGACAAACCCTCCGTTATGAATCGACAATCAGCGGCGGCATCAGCGAGTTCGGTTCACCGGACCGTTTTTCAAGTGACATCCTGAGACGTGCAGATGAGGGCATGTATCTGGCAAAACGCGCCGGGCGAAACCGGGTGTCGGTTCTCTAAAGCCAATCCGTAGGAAGTCTGGATCGTCCACAGCAGATGACCACAGTTCCCGCCGGTACGGACGCGGTAGCTTCCAAGACCAAAATGGACCAGCGCCGACAGATCGACGCTGGTTCTTGTTCTCAGGTGCCGTCAGACCGCGCGTGCGCGCTTCACTTCAAGCTGCGTCCAATCCGGCAGCCAGTCGCGATGTGCAAGCAGTAGATCGTCAACCATCGACCAGATCTGATCGAGATCAAGTTCCGCAGCCGTATGTGGGTCCATCATAGCCGCATGGAAGATGTGCTCACGGTTCTGCGTCATCAGTGCCCGTACAGTAAGCTCCTGAACATTGATATTGGTCCGCATCAGGGCCGTGAGTTGCGGCGGGAGATCGCCGATGAAGGTCGGCTGGATACCGTTGTGGTCAACGAGGCATGGAACTTCTGCAGCGCAATCGGCCGGCAGGGAAGTGATGCAGCCGTTGTTGCGTTGATTTCCGTAAATCACCGAAGGCTCGCCCGTCCAGACCGAATTGATGATCGATGACGCATATTCCTTGGACTGCTTCACCTCGATCTTCTCGGCCGAGCGGTAGGCTTCTGCCTGCCCTTTCCAGCGCTCGATCTGCTCGATGCAACGCTTTGGATATTCATCGAGCGGGATGCCAAATTTCTCGATCAAGTCCTCACGCCCCTCCTTGATGAAATAGGGCGTGTATTCGGCAAAATGCTCAGAGCTTTCGGTCACGAAGTAACCGAGCCTGGTCAGCATTTCGTAACGCACTTTGTTTGGGCAGCGCGGGTTCCAGCCGGGCTTCGGCGCACGCCCTTCGCGATAGCCACGCACGAGGTCAGGATACAGATTTTTGTAGCTGCCATCAGCCTGACGATGCTCGAACTCAAGGAAAAACGCCATGTGGTTGATGCCGGCCGAGCGGTAGCGGATTTCCTCGTACGGGATGTCTAGGTCATGGGCCAATTCCATTGCGGTACCCTGAACCGAGTGGCACAAGCCGACTTGTCGGATTGTGGGATATTTTTCCGCAATCGCCCAGGTGTTGATAGCCATCGGATTAACATATTGCAGCATGATGGCTTCGGGGCAGACGGCCAGCATATCCTCGCAGATCTTCCAAAGATGCGGCACCGTGCGCAGGCCACGCATGATGCCCCCAACACCCAGCGTGTCGGCGATTGTCTGGCGCAGACCATATTTGCGCGGCACCTCGAAGTCGGTCACAGTGCAAGGCTCGTAGCCACCGATTTGGAACGCGACCACGACGAAATCCGCACCGGCTAATGCCTTTTTCTGGTCCGTATAGGTCTCGGCCTTCGCCTTCACGCCGAGCGTCTGGATGAGCTTGTTGACGACGATTGCGCTTTCCTCGAGACGCTCCTTGTTGATGTCCATCAGGGCGATGGTAGCACCCGAAAGCGCCGGGCGCTGCAGCACATCGCCGACGATGTTTTTCATGAAGACGGTGGAGCCTGCGCCGATAAATGTGATCCTGGGATTTCTTGCCATTTTTTCCTCCGGCAGTGAATTCAAGCGATTTCGAATGCAGCTCTGACGAGCCGCTGGGTGTATTCGGTCCTGGGATGAGAAAGAACGTCCTCGACGGCCCCCTCTTCCACGATGCGCCCGTGCTGCATGACGATAACGCGGTGGCAAAGCGCCCTGACAACCTTCAGGTCATGTGAAATGAACAGGTAACTCAGACCGCGTTCATCCTGCAGTTTGCGCAAGAGATCGATGATCTGTGCCTGAACCGAAAGATCGAGGGCCGATGTTGGCTCATCCAACAGGATGAATTCCGGTTCGAGTGCTACAGCGCGTGCAATGGCAATGCGCTGGCGCTGGCCGCCGGAAAATTCGTGCGGGAAACGCGAGAGGATGTTGCCCGGCATGCCTGCTGCTTCCAATGCGTCGCGGACACGGTCAAGCCTTTCAGCCTTGGTCTTGCCGAGGCCGTTAATGACCAAGCCCTCTTCGATGATTTGGCCGATCGTCATGCGCGGATTAAGCGATGCGAAAGGGTCCTGGAAGACGATCTGCATGCGTGAGCGAAGCGGGCGCATCTCGGCCCTTGAACGGCCATCTATCTTCTGATTGTCGAAAACGATGTCGCCAGCGGCGGGTTCATTCAGCCTGAGCAATGACTGGCCGAAGGTGGTCTTTCCCGACCCGGATTCGCCGACCAGTCCCAATGTTTCATGCCGTTTGAGGGACAAGCCGAGACTGTCCACGGCAATGAGCTCCTTCAGTTCGGGCTTGAACAGGCCGCCGTAGCGCATCATGAATGACACGCGCACACCGCTGGCGGTCAGCAGCACACCGGAATTCTCCGGCAAGGGCTTCGCCTTGCCATGCGGCTCCGATGCAAGGAGCTTTCGCGTATAGGGGTGGTTCGGCGCAGCAAAAAGCTGTTGCGTCGTATTGTGTTCACGCATCTCGCCATGCTGCATGACGTAAACATAATCGGAGAACTGCTTCACGATCGTCAGATCGTGCGTGATGAGCACCACCGCCATGCCCCGCTCCTTTTGAAGCGAGCGGATCAGGTTCAGAATCTGGGCTTGCACCGTCACATCGAGCGCGGTTGTCGGCTCATCGGCAATCAGCACGTCCGGGTCGTTTGCGAGAGCCATCGCAATCATGACACGCTGGCGCTGTCCGCCTGAGAGCTGATGGGGATATTGTTTCAGGCGGGCTTCGGGTTCAGGGATCTGCACCTGCCTCAGAAGGTCTAGCGCTCTCGCTTCCGCCTGCTTTCGGTTCATTTTCGAGTGGACGCGGATCGCTTCAACGATCTGGCTCCCGATTGTGTAGATCGGGTTCAGCGAACTCATTGGCTCCTGAAAGATCATGGAGATACGATTGCCGCGAAGTGCGCGGCGCTGACGTGTCGAAAACTTCAGGATGTCGTCGCCATTGAAGCGGATTGTCGAGGACTTAGAAACGGTCGCCCGTTTGGTCAGCAACCCCATGACGGTGCGTGCGGTGACAGATTTTCCCGATCCGGATTCTCCGACAATCGCGATGGTCTCGCCCGTGTAGAGCTGGAATGAGATATCCTTTACGGCATCGACCGTGCCATGTTCGACCTTGAAGGTCACGGCGATGTTGCGGGCGTCAATAATGGCCTCGTCACTACGGTGTTCGGCATCGTAGCGCTTGGCTGGCGCATAAGCATTCATGTGAGCGACAGTCATGATTTGCTCCTCTCAATAAGGATCGACAGCATCACGCAGGCCGTCGCCCAGCGCGTTGAAGGCAAAGACGGTGACGAGGACAAAACCGACCGGTGCCAGGATCCAGGGATAGGAGCCGATGACCGAATAGGTGGCCGTGTCCTGCAGCATAAGGCCCCAGGAAATCAGCGGCGGTTTGACGGCAAAGCCAAGGAAACCGAGAAAGGATTCCAGGAGCACGACACTTGGAATATGCAAGGTGACGGCAACGATCACATGGCTCATCACGTTCGGAAGGATGTGCTGGAATATGATGCGCCGGTCTGTGGCACCGACCGCCATGGCCGCACGAACGTAATCGATACGGGCCAGCGCAAGTGTCTTTCCGCGCACTTCTCTCGACATCTGGGCCCAGCCGAGCGCGGACATGACGCCGACAACGAAGATCAGAAAAATCGTCGTTGGTGCGGTTACGGGGATGAGCGATGTCAACGCGAGATAAAGCGGCAATTGCGGAAAGGCGAGAACCACTTCCACGAAGCGCTGCACCCACGCGTCCAGCGGACCGCCGAAATAGCCTGAAATCAGCCCAACGCTCGTGCCGATGACGGTTACGATGGCAACGACACTCAAGGCAATGGCAAGAGAAATGCGTGAGCCATAGATCGCCCGTGAGAGGACATCACGCCCGAATTTATCCGTGCCGAGGAAATGCACCGGCTGACCATCCGTCGAGCCGAAGAAGTGGCGGCTTGCAGGGATGAGGCCGAACAGCCTGTATTCCGCTCCCTTAACGAAAAAACCGAGATAACGAGGGTTCTCATAGTCGGGACCGACAATCGGTTGAAAGGTAATCGGATCAAGTTCTTCGGTCTCGGCGGTAGCGTAAACACGCGGCCAGATCCCAAAATTCCCTTCCTTGTCCGTGAACCGGACGACCTGTGGCGGTGAAAAGCTGTCGTGCGTTTCAAGCGGGTTCATGGGAGCAAAAAAGTCAGCGAAGATCGAGACGAGCATCAGCAGCCCAACCAGCACCAGGCCGATCATACCGGTGAAAGATCGTCTCAGCCGCCGCCAGACCAGCGCGACATAGCTTTCGTTGACATGGTGGGGTTCGCGCACTTTCGAGGTCACGTCGACGTCCTGTTTGGTGTCTTCGAATGCCAGCATTGTTACGCCCTCCCGAATTCGCGGACACGCGGATCGAGCATGGCAAGCATCATGTCAGCGATGATGTTGCCGATGATGAGTGTCGCCGCGAGCACCATCATGAAGGTCGCGGTTACGTAGACATCTCCAACCGCCATGGAGCCGACGATCGCCGGACCAACGGTTGGCAATGCAAAGATGATTGCGGTCTCGATTTCGCCACTCAGCATGTAGGGCAGCACGACACCCTGATACATGACCAGCGGATGCACTGCATTGGGGACTGCGTGACGCATGATGACCGCCCCTTCCGACAACCCCTTGGCCCGCGCCGTTTCGACATATTGTGCGTTCAGCGTGTCGAGCAGATTACCGCGCATGACGCGCATATTGTAGGCAAGTCCGCCGAACACCGCGATCGCGACAACTGGCCAGACATGACTGACGAGATCGAGGAATTTCGCCCAGGACCACGGTGCTCCACCGTATTGCGGCGAGAAGAAACTGCCGATTTCAGAGACATCGAAATGGAAAACCATCAGGTAAACCAGGATCAACGCCATCAAGAACCGGGGAATGGTCATCCCAAGAAAGGAAATGGCCGAGAGAAGATTGTCGACCCAGGAATACTGGCGCGTCGCCGCCCATATGCCAAAACCAATACCCAGCAGCGATGCGAGGATATGGCATACGAGTGCCAGCACGATGGTGCGTGGCAGGCGCTCTCCGACCACATCGGCAACGGGCTTGTTGTAATAAAAGCTGTAGCCGAAATCGCCTCTGGTGACGATCCCGCCAATCCAGTTGAAATATTGCACGACAAGCGGCTTATCGAGACCATGCTCGATGCGATACGCCTGGGCTTGAGCCTGCGCCTGTTCGAATGACGCTCCGCCCTGGTTCATCAACTGCGAGCGAATGTAGTCGGCGTAGTCACCAGGCGGCGCCTGGATGATGGCGAATGTCACCACGCTCAGGATCAGCAACACCGGAATGGCGGAACTGATGCGTATCATCAGGAATCTCAGCATCGAACGGTCTTCCTCCGTTTGGGCAAGCCGTGACGGATCACGGTTTGCCGGGTGCCTGCCTCCGGCCGCGCTTCACGCGCGACCGGTCTAGGTTTCTCCGGGAGGAGCTCTTAATTGATCGGGCCGCCTTCACCCGGCTTTCCGGGAAGCTGCTCGGGATAGAGTTCGTATTTGCCCTGCTTGTCAGCGGCCACCCACAGCCGTTCGCGGATGATGGCGTCCTCAGCCCAGTTGAACATGAAGATCGGCGTGCCTTGCGGCACATTGGAGAAGCGCTTGTTGACGATCAGCGCACCCGGATATTCGGTGAGACCGATCGTGTAGAGGTTCTGGGTGTAGACCTTCTGGTACTGCTTCATCAGTTCTGCCCGCTCGGCATTGTCCTGAGAGGAGATAAATTTGCGGACGAGATCAGCCATTTCCTTTTCGAATGGCATCAGGTCCAGTTCCTTGCCTTCGGGTGAGCGGTGGTTCCAGCTTGTGCGCGGACCGACTGGAGCCAGTTGCTCCGTGTTCTGCACGACCGAGGAGAGCTCAGTGGAATTGCGCCGGACCAGCCAGTCGAACTGGCCGCCATAATGGGCGGCATCGCGCTGGTTGGAATCCAGGCTGTTCAGGATGATGCGGAGCCCAAGTTTCGCCATCTGTCCGACCAGGCCTTCTGCAATGCTCTTGTCGGTCGCGTAGCCATTGTTGACGAGAAGAATGATTTCCACATTACGCCCACCAAGCGTTTCCTTGGGGAAATTCAAAATACCATCGCCATCCGTATCTTTCAGACCGATTTCGGCGAGTGCTGCTTTGGAAGCTTCAAGGTCGAAAGGATAATAGACCGTCGAATTGCGGTCGTAGAAACTCGTCCCCGAGGAGATTCCGCCTGGATAGATTGCTGTGAACGGACCTTTCACGAGGGAATCGCCGATTGCCTTGCGATCGATCGCGGACGTGACTGCCTTGCGGAAAACGTCGTTTCGATTGAGCTCGCGGATCGCTTGTCCCCGTTCGTCCGGGTTACCCCAGCCGTTGGCAGAGAAATTCATCTGCAGGTTATAACCGATGAGCCTTGGACCGAAGGCAAGCCGGGCCGGTGCGTTGGGGTCGGCAGCGCGCTTCAACGATGCAACGAAGTTTTCCGGCTGCTCGAGGTTGGAGATGTCACCGGATCCCGCCACTGCCTGAACGTCACGGTCGGCCCAGGTCGAGAGTTTGTAGTGAACCTCGTTGAGATAAGGCAGTTGCTGACCTTTCTCGTCGACCTTCCAGTAATAGGGGTTGCGGCGCAGGACGATGATGTCATCGGGCCGGTATTCGACAGGCACCCAGGCGCCCATCACCGGCATGTTCATATATTCAGGCGGAAAGGCGTTCTTGAACTGGTTGTAGGTGTTGCCGGAATATTTGGGGTGCTGGGGCTTCAGGATATGTGACGGCCCTGGGCAAAAGCTCGGATAGGCCATTGTGTAGAGATATTGCTTCGGGAAGGCGCTCTTGAACGTCCATTCCACGGTATAGTCATCGATTTTCTTGAGCGTCGTTCCCTCGCCGAAGGCTTCCGGCGACGCCCCGCCACCCAGAGGCGAAACATTGGGATCGATCACCGCATCTTCCCAATAGAACATCACGTCATCGGCGTTGAAGGCCTCGCCATCTGACCATTTTGCACCCTTGACCAGATGCATTGTCAGCTTGTGACCGTCCTCGGACCATTCCCAGCTTTTCGCGAGATTGGGGAGCGGCTCTGTGTCCTTGGCATCGACCTGAAAGAGAGGTGCGGTTCGCGTCAGGCATTCGGAAAGCGCAATGTCGATACCGCCCCATCCCTGGCTCTGACCGGCGATATAGTTCCATCCCTCCGGCCGCCCGCCAACAACGTGGCGCATGGTATCGCCATAAACACCCATACCGTCGGGAAGATTACCGGTCTTGTAGACGAGCGGCTCCTCCGGCAGGCGATCCTTGAGCGGCGGAAGCTTGCCGGTCTTTTCGAATTTTTCGGCGACCCAGTCGGGCTGGCTGTAAGATGGCAGCGCCTTGAACTCCAGGATCGAATCCCGCGAAACGTAGTTGATCTTGCCCTCTGCCGGAAATTGCGGCGGCTCTGGCGGCGTTGTCGTCTCGAATGCATTGGCACCGAGCGCAATCATCGAAACGCCCAAGGTCAAGGCAGCGATGGTGGCAGTCTTACGTCGAAGTTGCATCGTCATTCCTCCCAAATGGCAGCGCGTCCCGCGTCTGCCTCTTCTCCACGGCGACGGGTGCGTCGCGAACTCCCTATCGCCACGCACCACGCTTATGCATCTGTTCAGACAGCTTTCTTCAGCGCCGACTTTTCGGCTCTCAACTCCTCAATGGAGCGGACATTGCGGCGGGCCGCACCTGCCCAGTCGCGGGTCTTGACGCTGGATTTGGCAAGACGTTCTTTGGCGGCCGGTACGGCGTGCGCATATTGAGGGAGCCAGCGCGCCTGCGCGACCACCATCTCGTCCACCATCTGCCAGACTTCCTCGGGCGTTGCGACAGCACCGACCAGCGGATCGTGCAGGACGGCGAGCTTCAAAAGATCGATGTCGCCGCCGATTGCCGCATGGACCGACATGCGCTGAACGTTGATGGATGCAAGGCAAGTCGCAGCGCACGCTTCCGGTATCGTAATTCCGGAGACCATATTGATCCCGAAACGGTCGACGAAGCCTGGCGATTCGATAATCGCGTCAGACGGGAGATTGCTGATGACGCCATTGTTCTTGACGTTGAAATGACCCCGGTAGACGCGCCCTGTCTCGAGAGCCTCGAGAATATGGCTTGCATGCTCGTTCGAGCGCTTGGCCGGATCGATCGGCTTTGCTGCCGAGGCAAGAAACTGCGGAAACTCCGTCTCAAACCAGTTTCGGGTTTCCGTCGAGTGGCGCAGATATCCGCCTGTCTCGCCATGTATCCAATCCGACATGTCGATCCAGCGGGCGATTTCATCAGGACGCTTGCGATACCAGGGAAGGTATTCGGAAAGATGGCCGTTGCTTTCGGTCGAATAGACGCCGAAACGCTTCAAGACGTCGATACGCAGCTTTTCCTGCTGCGAGAACACCGGGTGAGCCTCGAAGGCCGCAACGAGCTCATCTTTTTCAATCTTTCGCCCGTTCAGCCTGAGATCGATGAACCACGTCTGATGGTTGATCCCCGAGCAGATGTAATCGAGCTCGGACACGGATTTGGCGCCGAGTATCTCTGCAATCTGTTCAGCACCATGCTGAACGCCATGGCAAAGCCCGACCGTATCGACCTTGCCATATTCAATCGCCGCCCAGGTGTTCATGGCCATGGGGTTAGCGTAATTGAGGAATTTCGCACCGGGGGCAGCAACCTCGCGGATGTCCTTGCAGAAGTCGAGTATGACCGGGATGTTGCGCTGGCCGTAAAGAATCCCTCCGGCGCAGATGGTGTCTCCGACGCACTGGTCGATGCCATATTTCAGTGGAATGCGGATATCGTCTGCATAGGCTTCGAGCCCACCGACACGAACGCAGCTGATGATGTATTTTGCTCCCTCGAGAGCTTTTCTGCGCTCGGTGTGCGCGGTGATCTTCACGGGCAGCGCGTTCGCCTCGACGATCTTGTCGAGAATTGCCTTGATCATGTCGAGATTGTGCTGGCTGACATCGGTCAGCGCGACTTCGATGTCGCGAAACTCTGGAACGCACAACAGGTCCGTGAACAGCTTTTTCGTGAAACCAACGCTGCCGGCACCAATTATAGCGATTTTGAAACTCATAACGTCACCTCTGTTGCAAATCGAACGGGTGAAACGGACCAAAGGGCCTCAAAATAGCGATCGAACACCACAAAGTTCAGAAGCGCCCAAAAAATAAGCGTTATTTCCAAACTTTCCTCCCGATCGTCCCTCTGACTGTCTCCTCGGATCGGGATTATGCGTATAATGATTGTCATAACCAGAGAAGGATTATGCTTTCATGGGTAATTTTGTGCTGCAGGATTTGATTGACCAGGGACCTGGTATGCGCACGGTCTCGCTGCCGCGCGGGCGCCAGACATTGCACACCATGCCGACGAGCAGCGGTTATGAAATCCGTCGTGACCGTGGCTACGACTGGGACGGTCGCAAACGCGGACAGACGCCCTTTACCGTTCTCCAGCACTCCATCGCCGGACAGGGTAATTTGCGCTACGAGAACCGTGTCTACACCGTCAAACCGGGTGAGACGCTGCTGCTCCTGATCCCTCACAATCATCGTTACTGGCTGGAAGATGGGCGGGAGTGGGAGTTCTTCTGGATTTCGATGAATGGCGAGGAGGCCTTGCGCATTCATCGCAACATTCTCGCCGTCACTGGGCCGATCCTCAAGTTGCAGGCATCGACGATCGACCATCTTGCCTCATGCTGCTCTCGGCTCGTCAACGGTGCGGAAACGCCAGGCGCTGCTTCCGCTGTCGCCTATGAGGCGGCCATGATCCTCTATGATGACGTCTTCGGCTCTCACCCTTCCTTCAGTGGTGAATACCGCACGATGCAGCAGGTGCTGAGCTATATTGACAGCCATCTCGGCGACCGTCTGTCGGTCGGCGATCTTGCGGCAGTCGCCGGCCTCAGCCGAGCGCATTTTTCACGGATCTTTGCCGCAAGCGAAGGTATGCCTCCTGCAGAATTCGTCCTCGCGCGGCGTCTCAGGCGCGCTGCAAAACTGTTGACGACGGCCGAGACGATGCCGATCAAGGAAGTCTCTGTGTTATGCGGCTTTGACGATCCCAACTATTTTTCGAAAGTCTTCAGACGCCTTTACGGAACCAACCCAAGCGACTTCCGCACGACTGGCATGTATGCGAGCATCAGACACACGTGAGCGCGCGATCGAGACTTGCTTTTGCCACGTTTGAGGCGGCTAACAAGAGCAAAGCCGAGGCAACGCCGAAGATGGAGACAGCTTGAAATGAAAAGGACGTTCTGGCTGATTTTCTCAATGCCAATTCGGGCGATCATTGTCATAGTGTCTTTCATCGACGTGATCTTTCGCCCACTTTACCGGCCCGTGGTGAAGGCGATCTCGTCGATGACGGTATTCAGGCGTATCGAGGCTCAAATCGCCAGGCAGGCGCGACTGGTGATCCTGCTTCTTCTCGCTGTGCCTTTTGCAATTGCCGAACCGATGAAGGTCGCCGGCCTGGTCGTTATGGCGCACGGACACGTCGTATCCGGTCTTACCATGGTCATTCTTGCGCACCTTGCCACGTTCCTTATTGTCGAGCGCATCTATCATGCCGGCCGAGACAAGCTTTTGACCTATGCCTGGCTCGCCTGGGGCATGCGCTATGTTGGCATGGCCAAGGCGTTCCACGATCGGATCAGGATTGCCGTACTGAACTGGTTGCGGTTGCGTGTCCTTCTGTCCTGAGGTGCGCCACGGCAATTATGCTCGGCCACGCCGTTTCGCGCGTCTTTCAAACAGGGCGGCGACCTGGAGTGAGACAAGTATGATCGCAACGCCGGCGGCTACGCGTGCCTCTGGCACTTCCCCAAATATGAAATAACCGACCGCTGTCGTAAAAAGCAGCGAGAGATAACCGACCGGCGCAAGAAGGCTTGCGTCCGCCATGCGATAAGCTCGAAGGAAGCAATATTGCCCGAGCTGTGCGAGAAAGCCGATTGCCAAGAGCGGCAACCAATCGAAGGCTAGAACCGGTTGCCACGTCCACAACGCCGGGACCGCTGTGATGGCAGCGAGACCGACCGTGTAGAAGACCATCATCACAGTGGTGTTTTCCTCGCGAAGCGCACGGGTCTGAATGATCGCCAGCGCTCCGAAGATGACCGAAACGAGAACGACCAGGACGCCAGCGTTAAAATCGGCTGTCCCCGGCGCAATGACAACAAGAACGCCCATAAACGCCATGATCGCCCCCGCCCAGCGAATGCGGCTGACATATTCGCCGAGAAACACGACTGCCATTGCCATCGTCACCAACGGCCTGGAAAAGCCGACTGCATTGACCGTCGCAAGCGGCAACATGGTGATCGCAAGAAAATTGCTCGTCAGCGCGATCGCGTTGCAAGCGATGCGGAAGAGATTGCGGAGCGGATATTTAACACTCAGCATTTCCCCCCGGTGACGCCAAATCAACGGCAGGATGAATAAAAGGCCGATCACTGCACGAATGAAGACGAGCTGAAACGCCGGATAGGTAGCACCTTGCGCCTTGACGAGGGCCGTCATTCCGCCCGCCACCAGCGTCATATCAAGCAGCAGCCAGCCGACAGCGACGCGGGCATTGGAGCCTTGCGTCTCCAATGCCGTTACGCTGTCATTTTGCGCGTTCACGCCGGCTGCACAAGGTTTGCCATCAGGCGGAATGCGCCGGGAACCAGTTTGTCCATCTGGTGATGGAGGACCAGACTGGTGTGCGTGTGGCGTCCTTCGCCGAAACGGCCCGAAATCAACGCGCCTTTCAGAGGCTGTTCGTTGACATCATGCATGGCAAGCAATGGTTCGTAACCATCATCCCACCGTGCCGCGAAATAAAGGCCTCTCTCCTTGTCCCATCCGGACCAATCCTCATCACTGATCACGTTCGGCCCCGCAAGCAACGGATGATCGGGCGCGAGTACCGTCACCTCGGCCTGCGGATCCGTCACGCGCCAACGTAACGACGGTTTTCCGATCTCAAGCCGCCTGACGGGTGTCGACTGCGGGTCCCATCCATCGCTTGGCCGATGATAGAGGGTGACGAGATGCCCTCCCTGTTCGACAAATCGATGCAGCTTGGCGGTTGCTGCGGCGAGATCGCTTCTAATTCCGAAGGCGAATATGCCGACGACTATGGTCGTATAGGACGTGAGATCGCCGCTGAGCGCCTGCGCATCGAGCTCAGTCACGTCGAGGCCCATGCGGCCGAGCCAGGAACCAACGTTGTCTGCGCCACCACCGACGTAACCCACTCGTGCTCCAGCTGGCAGCTTCATGTCGAGCGATAAGATTCTGAGTTTGGACGGCGCCAGAAACCTTGCCCGGCCAATATGAGGATAGGCAATCGGCGTCACCTGAAACGCAGCATGGGATCCGGTGTGTGCATCAAGTGAAACAAGCCCGGCAACAGCTTCTCGTGTGCGCTCTGCAACCCAGTCTTCGCCTGATTTGCGCACCTTCCATCCGTCCGTGGCCTTGAAGGAAAGAGCCGTCTCGTCGCCCCGTGCGAGCGCCTTGAAACCCAACTGTGGTGCCGAAGCGCCAAGAGGAACAAGGAGCGCGTCGGGCGCAAGTGTCAGCGAAAGCGCGGGAGAGACAAAAAACGGCTCCTCGAGATCGAAGCTGGTAGTCACGGTCCGCGCCCCGATCTTCGCTGACACCCGAACAGACGCATGACCATTGCCACCCATGGCATTCCAGACCGGCTGGTAGAGCCCTGAAACGGGTACATCCTTTTCGGCCAACAACGAGAATACCGTGGCCTGACCGAGCGTTTCGACGGAGGATGAGACGCCGGATGGAAGAACAGGCGTGACATCGACCTCGTATGTGGAGGGTGACGCCGAAAATTCGACGTGCAAGAAAGCTTGTCCGCCCGGCCTTATCTCGGCTGGCTCCACATAGGCGCGCTCAAAAATATCGATTGCTGTCAGGATCGCTGCGTCGAGCTGCGCGCGTTTACGGACGATCCGATGCCCGTGAAGGTCACGGAATTCCTGTCCTGCCGTTTCGTCGACATGTTGCAGGAGGGTCGCGGCCTCAAGAAGTGACGCCTCGATTAGTTGCCTCGCCGGGAAGGCCGAAATCGCGCTGGCAATTGCCTCATCGGCTTCACCCAATGCCTTCACCAGATCGGGATCAAGTCCCGGATGCTCCGCGAGGTCCAAGAGTGACGCTGGAAGATTGTCGGCAATGGTTGCCTCTTCGCGATCACCGTTCTCGCTTGTCTCAAGGTGCAACTGCCAAAACACCTGCGGATCCTTTGGCCAGTGACCCATCCCCTGCGAGGCATGATAAAACCTGGACCATTCACCGATACGGTCATATTGCGCACCAGTTGCCTGTTCTTTTCCCTCTGCGGCGATGACGAGCGTCGTTTCGGGTGGAGGAATCTCATCGTCATAGGTATCGCCACCGCCCGACCAGGCAGGCAGGTAAAACTTTGCCACTTTCCACGGTGTCAGCCCTTCAGAAAAATGCTCCGGAAAGGCCGATGTATCAGCAGCCAGAGAGATCGCAGTCTTGGCAGCGCGTGTCATGGCGCGGTGATGGCCATGCTGGCCTGGTACATCGAGGAAGGTTGGAATGACGATATCGGGACGTTCCTTGCGATAGGCACGGACGAGCCGTTCAACGATGCGCGCTTCTCCCCACCGGTCAAACGTCCGGTCGCCATCCTTGGAGAAACCGAAATCATGAATGAGGTCGGCTGGTCCATGCCCGAGCCAGTGGACGTCGGCGTCGATGACGCGAGCGGCCTCCTCTAGCTCACGGGACCGTATGACGCCAAGAGCACCGAGGCGTTCTGGCCCCAGAGCATTCTGGCCACCTTCGCCACGCGTCGAGCAGGCGATAATAACCCGCATGCCCAGCTCCATCCTGAGATAGGCAAGCAACCCGTTCTGCTCATCATCGGGATGCGCACCGGTGTGCATCACCGTCGCGACCGATTTCAGGGCACTCAGCCGACGGTGCATGCGCACAAACCATGGGTCGGCCATCTGCCGTTCGATACGCTCTCGTGGATTCAGCATTGACAGTCTCCTCCAGAATTCAGGCCTGTGCAGCCCCAGTCGCCGCAATCGACGTCTCGAGTTTCGGTGTAACGATATCGAAAAGGGGCAGAGCTGCAGCGCCAAGGGCCGCCGTCAACTGCCCGGATGTCCCATGGATCACGCGTGGCAACTCGCGCTGCCGGCGGCTTGCAACCGATGTCGGCAGGCTTCCCATGCGGGTGATGATTTCGCGGATGACAGGCTCCGGCAGTGCGCCACCGAGAATGATTGTCTGCGGATCAAGGATGTTTTCGAGCATCGCGACAATCGGCGCCAGATGATCGGCTGCCTCATCGATCCACGCCATCAGGACGGGATTGGATGCATTGAAAAGCGCCTCAAGGTCATCGAGTTCGGTATCGGCAATGCCGATGGCCTGCAATTTCTCCTTGAGCACATAAGCCGAGGCATAGGCCTCCAGGCAGCCTCTCTGTCCGCAGGACGGGCACGGCCTGCCACGCGGAGATACGGTCACATGGCCGATTTCACCGGCGTTTCCAAAAGCACCGCGGTAAGGGGCGCCTTCCTGGATCATTCCGAGACCGATACCGACCCCGAAATAGATCATGCAGAAATTCGGGATGCTGAGACCCTGACCGAACAGGCGCTCGCCGACGGCGGCCGCGGTCGCGTCGTTTTCAACCACGACCTGCTGGCCGCACGCATCGCTGAGCATTTGACGGGCATCGATCCCAACCCAGCCCGAAAGGGTCGTCGGGCCGACCGAGGTCATCCCGTCGATCTCGAAGGGCCCGGGCATGACCACGCCGGTCCCAAGCAGCCTGCATCCCAGGGCTCCTGCGACAGCGGCGTGCTCTGCGGCAAAGGTCTTGAGGATGTAATCCGGTTTGGTGTTTTTCAGACGCGTGACGCGCTCAGCGCGCAAGACACCGGCCAGGTCAAGGCCGACAGTGACCATGTGGTCAGCGGCGATCTCAACGCCGATCGTCGCACCGCCGTCGGGATTGACGGCAAACTGGATCGGCGGCTGGCCACGGCCGGTGCGCCGACGTCCAAGCTCCTTCAGGAGCTCTTCACCCATCAGCTCTTCGACAATATTGGCAACTGCCTGCGGGGTCAGATGGGTGATCTTGGCAATCTGGGCGCGGCCGAGGGAGCCGTGCCTGCGAACAAGATCGAGGACGACTCGCCTGTTATGTTCGCGGCTGCGCTCGGGATTTTTGCCAATTGCGACCGGATAGGCATCCAACGTGTGCACCGTCATCTCTTCAACTTCCCGTATCGTAGAAAATTCATAGCGTCGAATTCACGATAAGCGCAATATAATAATTCAAGTAAATTATCTTATTGACAAACTCGCTCCTTCAGAGAACCGTAGAGGCCGACCGGGGGTCCGGCTCAGCGTGTTTCAGGGGTTAGCCAACCCTCCTGTAGCGAGCCGATAAAGTGCGCGCGAAAGCGTGGATAAAGGGAACTCACTCCGCATCTGCAAAGCAGGCGGAGACAATGGAGGCTTACATGCGCAGGGCAACTTTGTTCGCCGGCTTGGTCGCCGGTTTCAGCACATTCGCATTCAACGCAGCGCAAGCTGTCGAAATCGAATATTGGCAATATGTCTTCGACACACGCGTAAAGGCGATGGACGAGCTCATCGCAGAATTCCAGAAGGCAAATCCTGACATCACCGTCAAACAGGTAACCTTCCCATACGCCGACTATCAGACACGCGTCATTGCCGCCAACATGTCCGGCAATGGCCCTGATGTCATGCAGCTTTTCTATGGCTGGCTGGACAAGTTCGCGGCAGGCGGGATTTTGCAGCCGCTGCCAACCGATGCCTTCCCGCACGACAAGATCGAAAGCGACTTCTTCCCGATCGTCAGCGCCATGAAGCGTGGCGATGACTATTACGGCCTTCCGACAGCGGTTCGCTCGCTTGCCCTTTTCTACAACAAGAAGCTGTTCACGGAAGCAGGCCTCGATCCTGCCAACCCTCCGAAAACACTGGATGAATTCGTTGCGGCTGCAGAAAAGATCGCCAAGCACGATGCAGCAGGTAACCTCACCGTCGCAGGTTCGACGCTCGACATGGGTGGCCAGGATCACCAATGGTGGCGAGAGGCGCTGATCCGCCAATATGGTGGGGAACCCTACACCGACAACGACCAGAAGGTTACCTACAACAGCGAGGCCGGTGTTCAGGCGCTTAAATTCTACACGAGCCTGCAGCTTGAAAAGAAGATCGGTCAGGCCGGTTTCATGGATGAAGGCCAGGCCGCCTTCCGGGCCGGAAAAGCGGGGATGACGATTGACGGCACGTTCCGTCTTGGCTCCTTCCGGACCATCAAGGACTTCGAATGGGGCGTCACCGAGCTTCCCACCAACGACAAGAACATCCGCTCTAACTACGCCAGCTACTTCGCAAACGGCATCAGCGCCAAAACGACCGGCGAAGAACTGGAAGCCTCGAAGAAATTCCTCGCTTATATCTCCTCGCCCGAGGCCATGGCGATCTGGCTGAAGACAGTGGGGGAACTGCCTGCCCGACGTGAAGCGGCGTTGACCGAGCAAAACCTGAAAGACCCGGTTTATGCGCCGTTCCTGAAGGGTCTTGAATACGCGCACACCACGCTCTTCAAGGACGAGGCTGCTCAACGGCAAAACGCGATCGACATGACGAACCGCGTTTTGCTGGAGGGTCAATCGGTTGAGGATTCCATCAAGGCGGCCGCAGAGGCCGAACAGGAAATCATCGACGCGGCCAAACCCTAAGCTGAAGGTCAAGTCATGACAGCGATCGACCAACAGGGGGCGGCATCCGGCCGCCCCGGCGGCTCCTTTGGAGATCGCCTTTCCATGCGCACCAAACGGCTTATCTGGATCTGGAGCTTCCTAGCGATCCCGATCCTCTTTTACAGCGTCATCCGCTTTTATCCGACGCTGCAGGCCTTCTGGCTGTCTTTCACCAACTGGGATCTGCTGCGGCCGGCCAAGTTCATTGGCGTTGCCAACTATGTGAAATTGTTCAAGGACCCGCAGTTCTGGAAGGTCTTCAAGAACACGTTCACCTATCTCATCATCGGCACACCGATCAGCCTGGTTCTGGCCTTTGTCATCGCCTTTTATCTTGACCGTGTCCGCGTTCTGCACGGCTTTATCCGTGCGCTCTATTTCCTTCCCTATCTGACGACAGCTGCGGCAATGGCCTGGGTCTGGCGCTGGTTTTACCAACCGCCGCCGATCGGCATCATCAATGACGTGCTGGGCCTTATCGGAATTCCGCAGCAGCCTTTCATCCGTTCGACTGACCAGGCTCTCTTCTCGATCATGGTGACGGCCATCTGGGCAGGTCTGGGTTTCCAGATCATCATCTTCATGGCCGGGCTGCGTGCCATTCCGACAACGTTTTATGAGGCTGCGCGCATCGACGGCCTTGGCGAGTGGGCAATCCTGCGCAAGATCACCCTGCCACTCCTCAAACCAACCACGGTCTTTCTCGTGGTATTCTCGTCGATCGGATTTTTGCGCATCTTCGACCAGGTCTACAACATGACCACCAACGACCCGGGCGGTCCGCTCGGATCAACGAAGCCGCTTGTGCTGATGATCTACCAGACGGCGTTCAACTCCTATGCGATGGGCTATGCGGCCGCACAAACGGTCGTCCTGTTCACCATTCTCCTTGCCGTATCGCTGATCCAGCTCTGGGTGCTGAGGGAAAAGAAATGAGCGAAGCACAGCCACTTTCCCACGCCCGCATCCGTCCTGGCCGCATCATCGCATGGACGCTGCTGTTTATTGGCGGTCTGATCATGGTGTCACCGCTGCTTTTCATGTTCTCGACATCGTTGAAAACAGCAGATCAGGTCTACGACCTCAGACTTATTCCGGCTGCGCCAACACTTTCGAACTATGTCACCGTGATGGCTGACGGACGCTTCCTGCGGTGGTTCTTCAACTCTATGCTGGTTGCGATCGTCGTGACCCTCTCGAACTGCTTTTTCGACAGTCTGGTTGGCTACACGCTGGCAAAGTTCGAGTTCCGTGGACGCTATTTCATCTTCATTGCTATTCTTTCGACGTTGATGATCCCAACGGAGATGCTTGTTATTCCATGGTATCTGATGTCGAGCCAGCTCGGCTGGCTGGATAGTTACTGGGGCATCATGTTCCCGGGCATGATGACGGCATTCGGCACCTTCCTGATGAAGCAGTTCTTCGAGACGGTCCCGAACGATTTCATCGAGGCTGCCAGGGTCGATGGACTGAACGAATTCCAGATCTGGTGGAAGGTTGCCCTGCCTTTGGTAACACCTGCGCTCTCCGCACTTGCCATCTTCACATTCCTTGGCAACTGGACCGCGTTTTTCTGGCCGTTGATCGTCACCACCAGCAAGGAGCTCTACACCTTGCCTGTCGGCCTCTCGAGCTTTGCTGTCGAGCAGCAGATCCAGTGGGAAATGATCATGACCGGGGCCGCCATTGCGACCATTCCAACACTGATCGTCTTCATCGTCCTGCAACGCTACATCGTCCGCGGTGTGATGCTGGCGGGCCTGAAAGGATAACATCATGGCCGATACGAACCCGCGCCTTTCCGATACCAGCAAGTTTCCAGACGCCGTTTACAAGGAAACAGTGCTTCGCCCCCTGTTCGATGGCGCAAAAAATCATCACGTCGATGGTTTTAGGCGCATTGACCGGGCCCATCTGGTCATGCTGCGTGAAACAGGCATTCTTGACGCTGAAACCGCCGCAAAAATTGCTGGCGCCCTTGAAGATATCGACAGATCCAGCGATCCCTCGAGCCTCATCTATACCGGCGAGGTCGAGGACTTCTTTTTCCTGATCGAGAAAGAACTGAAAGCAAGGATTGGCGTCGATGTGGCCGGGCGACTGCATACGGCCCGCTCTCGAAACGATATCGATCACACACTTTTCAAACTCGGCCTGAAAGAAAAGATCGATGCCCTGATGTTCAAGGCACGTCTTCTTCTGGAGGCACTGATCGACGCCGCAGAGCGGAATGAAAATACGCTGATCGTCGCCTACACGCACGGGCAGCCGGCGCAACCGACGACGTTCGGCCACTATCTTTCTGCGGCGATCGAAGTCCTGACCCGAGACATCGACCGCTTTGCAGAAGCCCGCCGGATTGTCGACCTTTCACCGATGGGCGCTGCGGCAATCACGACGTCGGGCTTTCCAATCGACCGGGCGCGCGTTGCAGAGTTGCTAGGTTTTTCGGCCCCGCTGCGCAATTCCTATTCCTGTATCGCTGCGGTCGATTATACCACAGCGACCTATTCGGCCATGGAACTGATGTTCTTGCATCTTGGGCGGCTTATCCAGGATTTTCAGTTCTGGACGAGTTTCGAGGTCGGCCAGATATACGTTCCGAATTCGCTCGTGCAGATTTCCTCGATCATGCCGCAAAAGCGCAATCCCGTTCCGATCGAGCACCTGCGCCATCTCGCAAGCCAGACATTCGGCCGGGCACGCACCATGCTCGACGTTATGCACAACACGCCGTTTACCGACATGAATGACAGCGAAGGAGAAACGCAGGGCGTCGGTTATGAGGCATTCGCCTCGGCTGGGCGTGTGCTTGATCTCCTTGCAAGCCTCATCGGCAAGATCAGCATCGATCCTGAACGGGTCGATCGGAACATCCGCCGCTCCTGCATCACCATCACCGAACTTGCAGATTCACTCGTGCGCATTGAGGGCCTTTCGTTCCGCCAGGCTCATGAAATTGCTGCTACGGTCGCCAAAAGTGTCGTCGCCTTGAAGGGCGATTTGCCGACTGACGGCTATCCTCCATTCCAGAAAGCCTTCAGGGAGCTGGCAGGTCAGGATACGACGGTCGACGAAACGACATTCAGAAACATCGTATCGCCTGAGCACTTCGTCGCCGTTCGCAGCCGTTTCGGTGGCCCGGCCCCGGCCCCTATGCGCGAAGCAATCGCGGTCTATCGTGAAAAGCTTGGCGCCCTCGCTGCCGAGGCCCAAAAGTTCGCAGATCACGAAGCGGCGAAAGCCACTGAACTCACCGAGAAATTTACCGCCCTGACGGGAGCGCGATAATGGCGACAATCGAACTCAATCAAATCGTAAAGCGCTACGGCAAGGTCGAGGCGGTCAAGGGCATTGATCTTGCCATCGAGGATGGGGAATTCGTCGTGTTCGTCGGTCCATCCGGATGCGGAAAATCGACGACGCTCAGGATGATCGCCGGGCTCGAAGAAATTTCTGCGGGAACGCTGAAGATCGGCGGCAATGTCGTCAACGAGAAGGAACCCAAGCAGCGCAATATCGCGATGGTGTTCCAGAATTACGCGATATACCCACATATGACCGTGCGCCAGAACATTGGCTTCGGTCTCTACACCTCAAAGCTCGACAGCGCGGAAAAAAACCGGCGCATCGAAGAGGCCGGACGCGTTCTCGGCCTTGAAGCACTGCTTGACCGCCGGCCCGCCGCGTTGTCGGGCGGCCAAAGGCAACGTGTGGCGATCGGGCGTGCCATGGTGCGTGATCCCTCTGCCTTCCTGTTCGATGAGCCACTGTCCAATCTCGATGCGCAGCTCAGATCACAAATGCGTATAGAGATCAAACGCTTGCATCAACGTCTTAAGACGACCACCGTCTATGTGACACATGACCAGGTGGAGGCCATGACGATGGCCGACAGGATCGTTGTGATGAAAGACGGGCATATCCTGCAGGTCGGTACGCCATCTGAACTTTACGAGAAACCGGTGGATGTCTTTACGGCGCGGTTTATCGGCAGTCCGTCAATGAACCTGCTGCAGGGGACGCGCAGAGCCGACGGCATGACGCTTTCAGCCACAGGTGACCTTCTGATCGGCATACGCCCTCATGATCTTCTGGTTGGTGACAACGGTGAGGCGCAGAGCGCGTTTTCCATCGAAGGGACAGTAACAGCGGTCGAGCCTCTCGGCCCTGAAACGCTTGTCCATCTGGATACGTCGACCAGTTCTATCATCGCGACAGCCCGCGGCAAATCGATACCTGCAGTCGGCAGCCAGCTTCGATGCCACGCGGAAAAAGGTTCTCTTTATCTGTTCGATACCAAAACGGAAAAGCTTCTGGACCGTGCATGATGGCGAGTGTCACACGTAAGTCTGCGATTATCAGTGTCGGTCGCATCTATTGCGACCTTGTCTTCACCGGGCTCGATGCGATGCCCGTTCTTGGCAGGGAGACATTTGCGAGCGATATGGAGATGGCGGCCGGCGGCGGTGCATTCATTGCCGCGGCTCATTTCGCACATATTGGCCGCGACGTCGCGTTACTGGCAAGGCTCGGGACCGATACCTTCTCCAGCGCCATCGGCAAACAGATGGCCGATCACCGCATCGACCTCCAATTCCTTGAGCATGCAGCGGACGCCGGTCCGCAAGTGACTGTTGCGACGGTTGTCGGGCATGACCGGGCATTCCTGACGCATCGTGCAGGACAAGCGCGGCCATCGACCCTCAATGCCGCATTTGCCTGGGAAAAGGCATGCCATCTCCACATTGCCGAGTTTGCAACCCTCAACGAAATCCCGGATCTCGTTGCCCGCGCCAAGGAGAACGGCCTTACCGTCTCGCTCGATCCGAGCTGGGATGCCTCACTGATCTATAGCAAGGGCCTCGTCGCGGCCTGTGACGGCGTCGACGTCTTCCTACCGAACCTTGAGGAAGCAGAAGCCATCACCGGAAAAGCCGACCCTCGCGAGGCAATCGATGCCCTATCATCCGCATTTCCCGTTGTTGGGCTGAAAGGCGGCGCTCAAGGGGCATGGCTGTCATCGGATCGCAATGTTTTCCACGCGGCCGCCTGCAACGTTCCGGTCATCGACACGACCGGCGCCGGTGACGCCTTCAATGCTGGCTTCCTTGACGCCTGGCTCAGCCGTGAAAGCCCGCAACAATGCCTCGAAGCCGGCATCGAGGCCGGCAGCCTCGCTGTTCAGGCCATGGGAGGTGCACCGAGGGTCCATCGCGCGGCCTGATTGTCCGACCGCTTATTCTCCACGTGGAAAACGCTGATTTTCTTCCAGCACGTTGAGATCCATGTGGTTGCGCATGTAGCGTTCGGATGCCTTTTGCAACGGCTGGTAATCCCAGGGGTAATAGGCACCGTTTCGCAACGCCTTGTAGACCACCCAGCGCCTCGCCTGGCTTTCCCGCACCGATGCGTCGAAGGATGCAAGGTTCCAGCGTTCGTTGATCTGTGAGCTAATCTTCTTGACGACCGCCTCATGTTCCGGAGCATCGGCAAGATTGACCCGTTCATCGGGGTCCTGAATGAGATCGAACAGCAAGGGTGGATCGGCCTCACAGACTGTGAGCTTGAAGCGACCGTCCCGGATAGCGACAAGCGGTGCGATCGATCCTTCTGCGGCATATTCCATCGGCACTGGACCGCGCACGCCCGTGCCGGCGACAACGCCGGAAAGGTCTTCGCCGTCCGTCCATTGTTTCAGCGAAGCCATATCGAGGCCAGCCAGCCCGCACAGCGTCGGTGTGACGTCGAGCGTCGAAGCCGGTGCATCGATGAGCGCAGGTTTCCATCCGGGAGCCGCGACCATCAAGGGCACCCGCGAAGAACCCTCGAAAAAACACATCTTGAACCAGAGGCCGCGCTCGCCAAGCATATCCCCGTGATCGGAGAGGAACAGGACGATGGTGTCGTCATCCATGCGAGTGCGCTTCAATACATCGAGGATATCGCCGATTTTCTCATCGACATAGGAGATATTGGCGAAATAACCGCGGCGTGCTCTACGCACCTGCTCGTCCGTAATGTCGAATGCAGAGTGATCGCAGGCTTCGAGCAGGCGCTTGGAATGCGGGTCCTGCTGCTCGAACGGCAAGGCACCGGCCTTCGGATCGAGAGCCGGGCAATCTTCATAGAGATCCCAGAATTTCCGCCGCGCGACATATGGGTCATGCGGATGCGTGAAGCTGACTGTCAGGCACCACGGGCGGTCATCAAGCTTGCGCGAGAGGTCATAGAGCTTGCGGGTCGCGTGATAGGCGACCTCATCGTCATATTCCATCTGGTTGGTGATTTCGGCGACCCCTGCCCCCGTCACCGAGCCGAGATTATGGTACCACCACTCGATCCGCTCGCCGGGCTTCGTATAGTCGGGCGTCCAGCCGAAATCGGCCGGATAAATGTCCGTTGTCAGACGTTCTTCAAAACCATGTAGCTGATCAGGCCCGACAAAATGCATCTTTCCCGAGAGGCCGGTGTAATAACCTGCGGCCCGCAGATGATGTGCGTAGGTCGGAATGTCTGAGGCGAATTCGGCTGCGTTGTCGTACACACGGGTGCGGCTCGGCAACTGCCCTGACATGAACGAGGCGCGTGCCGGCGCGCACAACGGGCTTGCCGTATAGGTGTTGGCGAAACGCACAGAGCGTTCCGCCAGGGCCTTCAGATGCGGGGCATGCAGAAAATCGGCCGGCCCGTCAGGGAACAACGTTCCGTTGAACTGGTCGACCATGAGGATCAGGATATTCGGACGCGTCATGAAATGATGGTTCCTGTCAGAGGCCGAGCTTGGCCTTGACCGCGTCCGCGCCCGGCTTGCCATCGAGCGTGGTAACACCCGTCATCCAGCCATCGAGCGCCGTCGCATTGGCTTTGAGCCAGCTTGTCGCTGCAGCCTTTGAGTCTTCACCGCCGAGGATCGAACCCATCAGGGTGTTTTCCATTCCGATTTCGAATTTCAGATTTTTGAAGAGGCTCGCAGCATTCGGGCACTGCTGTGCCCATCCGGTCCTCGCCAGCGTATAGACTTCAGCGCCGCCGAAATTCGCTCCGAAATAGGCGTCGCCACCCGACAGATAGGAGATCTCGATCTTCTCATTCATGGGATGGGGCGCCCAGGCGAGGAAAACGACACCCTTCTCCTGTTTGCCGGCACGTTCGACCTGGGCAAGCATGGCCTGCTCTCCGGATTCGACCAATTGCCAGCCCTTCAGACCGAAATCATTGGCATCGATCATCTTCTGGATATTCTGGTTTGCCGGAGCACCCGGCTCGATGCCGTAGATCTTGCTTTCGAACTCGTCTGCGTGTTTGGCGAGGTCGGCAAAGTCCTTCACACCCTTCTTGGCCATATAGGCGGGGACCGCGAGCGTAAACTTTGCACCTTCGAGGTTCTTCGTCATCACCTCGGCCGCTTTTGCAGCATTAAGGTCATCGACGAAGGATTTCTGGGCCGGCATCCAGTTGCCCAGGAAGACGTCGATCTCGCCGTTTTTCATGGCCTGATAGCCGATCGGAACCGAGAGCGTCTTGACATCGGCTTCATAGCCGAGCGCATCCAGAAGAACGGCTGCAACACCGTTGGTCGCGGTAATATCCGTCCAGCCTGGATCGCTCATGCGGACCGTCTTGCAGGCAGCATCGTCGGCGGCCTGAACGGTCGTGGAGAAAGCAGCCACACAGAAAAAGACACCCGTGGCAATCCTGTTCATGCGAGAGATGGTTTTCATTGGAGTTCCCCAGTTATTAGAGATATTTATTGAACAACAGCAGCGAACTTGCTGTGAAGCCAGTAATTTTCGATATTTCACATAAGGATATTTTATGTCAGAGAGACCGCTCGATCTAGGGTGGATGCGCATCTTCTGCGAAGTCGTGCGCCGCGGCAGTCTGACATCGGCGGCCGAAAACCTTGGATTGACACAGCCTGCCGTCAGCTACCAGATCCGCAAGATCGAGGACGAACTGCAGACAGCGCTTCTTAGACGAAAACATCGCGGCATAGAACTGACCGCAGATGGCAAACGTCTTTTCGAAATCGTTTCGAACAACGTCGATGCCGTCGATCTCTTTACGCAGCAACTGCGCCGCAAGAGCGAGCGGCCATCGATCCGGGTCCACACCGATTACGCCTTTTCCTCGCTCTGGCTCATTCCCCGCATGCACGCCTTCCGCGCCGTCGATCCAGATATCAATATCCAGATCGTCGCGACCCAGAACCCGCTGCGGCAGGGAAAGGAAGACGGCGATGTGATGGTGATCTTCGGTTCACGCGCCGAAGCCGGTGAAGGTGCGGTCCTGCTTGTCTCGGAAAAGATCGCACCGGTCTGCGCTCCTGCCTATCTGCAAAAGGCAGGGGCAGAGACGGACCCGCGAGCCCTTTCTCGCCACAAGCTCATCCATCTGGAAAACACCTCGCCAACGCAGTGGTTCGACTGGAGAACATATTTTAGCCATTTCGGCGTCGAACGGCATGCGGCCATGGAACAGGGCGACCTGACCTTCAACAACTATTCCATGGTGGTACAGGCGGCGGTCGGGGAACAGGGACTAGCGATCGGATGGGCGGGACTTGTCGATCCCCTTGTTGATGCAGGCGTTCTCGTTATTGCGGGCCCTGCCCTTGATGCGCCTGACCGGGGATATTGGCTCGTAAAACCGAAACGCCAGGATGGACCTGTCCGGACCTTGACGAGCTGGCTTGTTGGCCAGGCGCGATAACGCCGCTCCCGATCAGGGAGCGGCGCCTCTCAAATGCTTCTCGTCTTCAGATGGGGTAATGCAGCGGACCGTCCTGAAGCGTGACCCAGCGCAGTTCAGTGAATTCGGCAATGCCGGCAGTCCCGCCAAAGCGGCCGTAACCGGATGCCTTTACGCCACCGAACGGCATCTGTGCCTCGTCGTGCACGGTTGGACCGTTAATATGGCAGATGCCGCTTTCGATCCGCCCGGCGATCTGAAGTGCCCTCGCCTGGTCGCGACCAAAAATTGCGGCAGAAAGACCGAATTCGGTTTCGTTTGCGATACTGACAGCTTCATCAACGCTTGTAGCACGAATGATGGACACGACCGGACCAAAGCTCTCTTCCGAGTAAAGCCGCATTGCTGGCGTCACACCGTCGACGGCGAGTGCATCGAGCATCGTGCCGCTTCCGCTGCCTCCGGCAACCAGTTTCGCCCCCTTGGAAATGGCATCGTCAACGAGGGTGCGAATACGGGCGGCGGCCTCAGCGCTGACGAGCGAACCGAGCGGTGTCTTGCCTTCACGCGGATCTCCCGCCTTCAGCGTCTCGACCTTCTTGGCAAACGCACTGACGAATGTGTCGGCAACGGAATCGAGCACGATGATACGTTCCGTCGACATGCAGATCTGCCCTTGGTTCATGAAGGCACCGAAGGCAGCAGCGGCGACGGCAGCATCGATATCGGCGTCATCAAGAACTATGAAGGGCGCCTTGCCGCCAAGTTCCAGAAGTGCAGGTTTGAGATAACGGCCGGCAGTCTCGGCAATGACGCGGCCGACGCGAGTCGATCCGGTAAAATTGACCCGTCTGACAGCTGGATGAGCGATCAGTGTTTCGACGATCTTCGCAGCATCTTCGGGTGCGTTGGAGACGGCATTCAAAACACCCTTCGGCAGTCCGGCCGAAGCTACGGCCTCAACGATCAGAGCGTGGGTGCGCGGGCAGAGTTCCGAGGTTTTCATGACCACGGTGTTTCCGCACGCAAGCGGCGTGGCGAGTGAGCGAACACCGAGAATGACGGGCGCATTCCAGGGCGCCATCGAAAGGACGACGCCAACCGGCTGGCGCAACGCCATCGCCATAGTCCCCGGCCGGTTGGAGGGAATGACCTCTCCTTTTATCTGCGTCGTCAGGCTCGCGGCCTCAACCAGCATGTCACTTGCGAGCTTGACGTTGAAGCCTGCCCAGGCATCCGTCGCACCAATTTCTTCCTTCATCGCGTCGGTGATGGCGGGTCCTGCAGCGCGAAGGGCCTCGGCAGCAGCCAGAAGCAGGCGACGGCGTTCACCGGGAGGCGTTGCCGACCAGACAGGAAAGGCGGCCGCAGCCGCGTCAGCCGCAAGCGTCGCATCATCGAGGGTTGCAGCGGCCGCACTGGTCGCGATGTCACCGGTGATGGGGTTGGCCCGCTCGAAGCGTTTGCCGTCGCCTGCGGGGCGGTGTTCGCCAGCGATGAAGAGATTGATGGATTGCATAATCATTCCTCCTGAATTCAATTGACAGCGGCGGTCGTGCCGCCAAGAAACGCCCGCTGGACCGCTGGGTCGGCAGAAAGGCTTTCGGCCGAACCGGCTCCGACAACACGTCCGGCCTCGAGCAAATAACCGCGATCGGCAAGAGCGAGGCTCTCGCGCACATTCTGCTCCACAAGGAGGATCGCCAGCCCGGTGGCACGGATCTGGGCAAGAGCCGCGAAAAGCTCCTGCGTCACGATTGGCGCAAGGCCGAGGCTCGGTTCATCGAGCAACAGGTAATCGGGAGATGACATCAGCGCGCGACCGATCGCCACCATCTGCTGTTCGCCACCGGACATGGTTCCGGCGATCTGGCCACGCCGTTCTGCAAGCCGCGGAAAGAGTGCGAAAACGCTGTCACGTGTTTGGGCCTCAAGGCCGCGTGCATGTGAGGGATTGGCACCAAGGCGAAGGTTTTCCTCGACCGTCAGGGCCGGGAATATGCCTCGCCCCTCAGGCACGACTGCGATGCCATGGTCGACAATCGCGTGAGGTGGAATGGTGGCGAGCGAGGTATTGTCGACACGAACATCACCGGAGGCCGGTTTGACAAGGCCGGCAATTGCTTTCAGCAACGACGACTTGCCGGCACCGTTTGCACCGAGAAGCACGACGGTTTCCCCCCGCGCAACGCTTAAACTTACCCCGTCCACGGCAAGATGTTTGCCATAACGGATTGTCAGGGTGTCGATCTCAAGCATGGGCCACTCCGAGATAGGCTGAAATCACGGTGGGATCGTCGAGGACGGAAGACGTTGGGCCATCTGCAATCTTGCGGCCTGCCGCCATGACAACGGACCGGGGGCAGAGTGCGCGCACGGCCGCCATGATATGTTCTACAAGCAGGATGGTCGTTCCTTCACGCGAGAGTTGACGGATCAGTTCAATTCCCTCCGTCAGTTCTGTCGGATTAAGGCCAGCAAGCCATTCATCGAGCAACAGCAACTTCGGCTCGCCTGCAAGTGCGCGCGCAAGTTCCAGCCGTTTCTGATCGATATAGGTCAGGTCGCCGGCGTTGATGTGCTCGCGGCCCGCAAGGCCTATCCGCTTCAGGCATTGACGGGCAACATCCTCTGCGTCGACTCTGGAAAGCTGTCGCGGACCGAAGACGGCGGAAACGGCGACATTCTCCAGCAATGAGAGGGACGGCAGCAGTCGCACGAGCTGGAAGGTGCGTGCCACGCCTGAGCGGGCAATCAGATCCGGTCGCATACCACCCGTCTCCTTGCCGTCCAGACGGATCGAGCCCTCCGTCGGCTTCAGAGCGCCAGAAATGAGGTTCATCAGCGTCGTCTTGCCGGAACCATTTGGACCGAGCAGCCCGACAACCTCACCCGGGGCGATGGAGAAGCTTAGCCCGTCCACGGCTTTCAGCCCGCCAAATGTCTTGCGTATCTCTTTTATCTCAAGAACGGGCGTCATGCGCGCGCCTCCTTCCTGCGGATTTTCTCTATTGCAGCCAAGACGCCATCGGGCAGAGCAAAAACGATGATGATGAAAAGGAGGCCGAGAATGATCGAGAAGTGGTTCGGGAAGTTTGCCCCTAGCCATTCGAACAGAAGGAAGAGTGGAACCGCACCCAGAATCGGTCCCCAACGACGGTTTGCGCCGCCAAGAAGCGCCATGATGACGGTCAGGAACGAGACCTGCGGGTTAAAGACGATGGCTGGCTCTATGTAGACCCAGCGCGGTGCCTGGATCGCACCGACCAGCGTAATGATCGTCGCGGAGAGCACAAAGAGGGTCAGCTTGGCTCGCGCCAGATTGATGCCGGCATGCTGGGCAACCACCTCATCGTCACCGATCGCTTTGAGGGCAAGACCAAGCCTGCTGCGTTCGATTAGCGCTGCAAGGAGGAGGGTCACAACGGCGAGCGCCAGAAGCTGCCACAGGACATGCTGGGGTTCGATCGGCAGGAAAATGTAGCGGCCGAGCGTACCGGTCAGATTGACCTCGTACCAGGTAATGAGCTGACGGATAAGTTCGGCAAGACCGAAGGAGAAAATCACGAAATAGATGCCTGCAACACGAAGCGTCGAAAGGCCGACGACCAGTGCGAGCCCTGCCCCAACGAGCGCGGCGCAAATGAGAACGAGTGGCCAGGCAAGCACTTCGCTCAGAACAGCGACCGTGTAGGCGCCGACACCGAAGAAGGCGACGGTGGCAAGGGAGACGTAGCGTGTCGGGCCGGAGAACATGGCCCAGGCCGAAGCGAGCGTTGCGTAACCGAGGAGACCGACGATCACACCGACACCATAGGCATCGAAGAAGAAGGGTGAGAGAGCGAGAAGGGCAACAACTATGGCGGAGATGACGAGCGCGATCATTTGCCTCTCCTTGCAAAGATGCCTTCCGGCCGCCAGAGCAGGACAGCAAGGAACAGAGCGTAAGTTGCGGCAAGTGTCAGCCCGGGATCGACATAAACAAGCACGAAGGTTTCCACGAGACCGAGCAGCAGACCGGCAACAAGCGCACCAAGCAGGTTGCCGACACCACCCATGATAACCACGACGAGTGCTTTCATGGTGAAGACCACGCCATAGGAGGCAGAGAACGTCTGGTACATCGAAATCATGACGCCGCCTGCAACCGCCAACGCGCCACCAAGCGCAAATCCGGAACGGGCGATACGGTTGACGTCGATGCCGACAAGTGGCGCAGAGCGCGGAGCAAGGGCGACGGCGCGCAGGTTCAGGCCCCAGCGGCTATGCGTCAATGCGAGATAAAGCCCCCCACCGATCACCACCGACAGAACGAAGGACAGCACCCTGTTGAGGGCAACAGTTGTTCCGAAGATGTCGACGCCTTCAGTCAGATAGGAATAGGAGTGATAATTGCCGCCAAAGACGACGAGCATGACGCCCTGGATGACAAACAGCAGGCCGAAGGTTGCCAGAATGGAATCGACTTCGAGGCGGCCGCTCCCGCCTGAGCGGTGCACAAGCGGACGCATCATGACCTGATAGACGGCAAACGAAAATACGTAACCGGCCGGGGCTGCGATCAAAAGCGCGCTGAGGGGCGAAATACCGAAGCCGGAAAAAAGGACGAAAGTCAGGAAGGCGGCGGCAATCAGGACTTCGCCATAAGCGAGGTTCATGATGCGCGCGATGCCATATTGCAGCGAAAGTCCAAGCGCAATGAGCGCATAGGTCCCGCCCAGCATCAAGCCGAAGACGAGGGTGGATAAAAACACGAGAAATTTCTCCACTATGCAGGAGTAGCGGGCATCGGGAGCCGGTGCTTGAAGACACCGGCTCACGGTAAAAGATTACCAGTTGGGCTTCGGGACGACCGGTTTTGCGGCACCGGTTCGATCAGTGGGCGCGATGGCGACGAAACGGTCACCCTGCCACTGTCCGGCCCACCAGAGTTGGCGGAGCTGGTTGTCCTCAAGCTTGACCGGACCGATGACCGTATCGAATTCGCCGGTCGACAGTTCTTTTGCCACGGCAGCCTTGTCCAGGCCGACACGCTTTACCGACTGCGCGAGCATTTCGAGGCTGGCATAGGTGATGGCACTTGCCCAGCTATCGGGTTTCGCACCGATGAACGCTTCATGGCGCTTGAAGTAATCGGCGATCTTGTCGCTCGTTCCATCGACACCGCCAATGCTGATGACGCCTTCATGTTTTCCGTCCGAAACTTTCGGGAAAATTGGGAAGGCACCACCAACACCAACGTAGAAAACCTTGGGATTGAATTTGTTGGTCTGCGCCTGCTTCGTCACTGCAAAGCTGTCCGGCGGGTATGAAAAGGCAATGAAGCTATCTGCGCCACTTGCGGCGGCTTCATTGACGAGCGCCGCGAAATCCGACGTGCCGACCGGGTATGTCTTGTCGTAGGCCAGTGTGAAACCCGCCTCCTTCAAGGCCGGGCGTGCCGCCTTGATAAGATCGATCCCGAAACCGTCAGCGACGGAAATCACCGCGACCTTGTCGTTGATCTGTCCCGCATCGCGCGCTGCCTTGAGAACGCCTGCGAGCGAATTGGCATAGTCATGCCCGCCGCCGAGCATCCAGAAGCTTTTCTTCCAGCGTGCGGCAAACTCAGGTGCCTTGTCGGTCACGCCGGTGACTGCAAGCTGCGGGTAACCGAAGCGATCATAAAGTGGCGCCACAGCGAGGTTAAACCCGGTCCCCCAGGGCGGCAGCAGAAAGTCGACCTTGTCTTGGCTGGCCAGACGCTCGGTCGAACGAACCGCATCTTCGGCAGAGGAGCGGTCATCATATTCGACGACCTCGATGGGAAGACGTGATCCGTCGGGAAGCGTCAAACCGCCCGCATCGTTCACTTCCTTGACCCAGAGCTTGTAGTTCGGAATGGTCGTGATGCCTGCTCCGGTCGCGTTGGCACCACTTTTAGACACGGCATAACCGATCTTTACAGACGTGCGGTCTTGCGCGTGGCTCAGCGACGGCGTGATGGCCGAAACGGCAATACCGGACAGCAGGCAGAACAGCGTTCTGCGCTTCAAAATATTCATGATTTTCCTCCCAAGCGCGTCTCTGAAGGTAGCCGGCTCCTCCCCGGCATCCTTGTGCGCTGATCAAAGTTTAACAGCGACAAGGCGATATAAAATGCACTAGTGTATCCCATTATTGTACTTTTGGAGCTACACAATGCCAACATCGCTCCCTTTGCCATCGCTCCGGTCACAAATGATCGAGGCCAGAATTCTGGCACCTGCACTGAGGATTTCGGAATTTCGCCTTGAGGCAAATGCAGCCCACCTTCTGATCCTTTCATCAGGAGAAGCGGAGATCATTCGTGACGAGGCGCAGATGACGGTCCAGGCCTCCGAAATGATCTGGCTACCCTCTGGCGGGGCCGGCCGTTTAAGGCTTAATGCGGGGAGCAGAGGCACGTGGCTGAAGGCAACGGAAATCGGGCTTGCCCACGCAATGCCAACTGGCACCAGCGCCATGGCGGTGCGCGAAACCTTGCAGCGTGTGCTGAAACAGAGCCTGTCCGACAAAGACCGGCGAGAACTGACAAACTATCTTGAGACGATCTCGACGGAAGGTTTTCAACCTGCAACCGGATCAGACAGTATCATCACCAGCCTCTTGAGTGTCATTCTTATCCGCCTCTGCCAGCAGGCGATTGTCAATCTCACCAGTGCAACGACGTCGACGAGCAGTATTGTCGAGCGTTTCGTATTGCTTGTGGCGCAACATAAGCGCGATCAGTTGACGGTCGAAACCTGTGCAGAAAAGCTTGGCACCAGCCGCGAGCGGCTCGGCGCTGCCATCCGTAAGGCGACGGGCTTATCGCCGCAGCACTACATTCACCGCGAACTGCTTTCGGAGGCGAAAGACCTTCTCGTCAATTCATCACTACAGGTAACGGAAATTGCCTTCCGGCTGGGCTTTCAGGACCCTGGATATTTCAACCGTTTCTTCACCCGCAACGAAGGCACATCACCGGGGCGTTTTCGTCGCAATGCAAGGCGCGCCCAGGACAAGGCGGTTCAGTCCTACGCCGCCTGGCCATGAACGGGATCTCACCTTGTCACGGAAAAAGGTTCAAATCCCTTCCCGTGACGCGCGATGGCGGCCGATCGGCAGCATCATCGGTTTTCCCGATGTCGGATCGATGATGACGCGGCTTTCAATACCAAATACGTGACGGACATTGTCTTCCGTCAACACATCTTCGGGCCTGCCGGAAACGTGCAGGCGTCCCCCGCTCATGGCGACCAGGAAATCAGCGTAACGGGCGGCCAGATTGAGATCGTGCAGGACCATGACAACGGTGGTTCCGCGTGTCTGGTTAAGATCGGTCAGAAGGTCCAGCACCTCGACCTGGTGATTGATGTCGAGAAAGGTCGTTGGCTCATCGAGCAACAGAATATCGGTCTCCTGGGCAAGCGCCATGGCGATCCATACCCGCTGGCGTTGCCCACCGGACAATTCGTCGACAGGCCGGTCGGCGAGATCTGCGGTTTTCGTTGCCGAAAGTGCTGTTGCGACAGCTTCATCGTCCTTGCGCGTCCAGCGCGAGAACACGCCGTGGTGGGGATGGCGCCCGCGGCTGACGAGATCGGAAACCAGAATACCCTCGGGAGCGATCGGTGACTGTGGCAAAAGCCCCATGGTACGTGCAAGTTCGCGTGAGGGTGTGCGATGGATCGATTTGCCGTCCAGCAATACGTGGCCGTGTCGCGGAGAAACGAGCCTGGACATGGCGCGTAGCAGGGTCGACTTTCCGCATGCATTGGCACCGACAACAACGGTGACCTTGCCTGGCGGCACGACGAGATCGAGGCCCTCCAGAATAACAGTGTCGCCATATCCCGCCGACAATTGGCTCGCGGATAAAGAATGGATCGTCATAATGAGGCTCCGCCGCGATTAACGCGCACGATAAGATAGATGAGGTAGGGAGCACCGAGCGCACCGGTGACGACACCGACCGGGTAACGGCCGGGCAGGACAAACTGGCCGCAATAATCTCCTACGAGTACAAGCACCGCACCGATGAGAGCGGAGGGAACAAGCAGAGATCCGTTGTTTCCCATGACACGGGCAGCAATCGGACCGGACAGGAATGCCACGAATGCGATCGGTCCTGTCACGGCTGTTGCCGTGGCAATCACGCCGACCGCTGAGACGATCACGACGATGCGGGTTTTCGCGACACCGACCCCGAGTGCTGCGGCTGCATCGTCTCCGAGGCGCAGTGCTTCAAGGTCACGGGCACGGCTGAGTAGGAGACCGCCGAAAACGAGGAGCGCTATGGCAAGGGGTGCAGCCTGATCGAGCTTTGCACCATTGACGCTGCCTGTCAGCCAGCGCATCGCCTCCTGCAATGTCCAGGCAGGTGCTGCCGACAGGATGTAGGCGACAAAGCTCTCCAGCATGGCCGAAACACCAATGCCGACAAGGATCAGGCGGGTACCGGCGACGCCATTCCGGAAGGAGAGGCCATAAACGAGAAGCGCGATGCCCAGACCGGCGATCACCGCAAAGATCGAGACAGCAGGGCCACTCAACGACAGGACAACGATGGCAAAAACCGCGGCGGCGCTTGCTCCGGCGCTGATGCCGATAATGTCGGGACTGGCGAGCGGGTTGCGCAACATGGTCTGGAAAGCGACCCCACCAAGACCAAAGCTGAGGCCCGCCAGGATTGACAGGACTGCACGTGGCAAACGTAACTGGCCAACGGTGAAGCTGACGCCTGCGATGTTTTCACCGAGCAACACACGCATCACCTCTCCCGGCGGCGTGAAGGATTGCCCCAGCATTAGGGTAAGGAGAAATGTGGAGACGAGTGTCAGAACGAGAACGCCGATCACCACGTTTCGCCGGTACGCACGATGGCGCCGGTTTTGAGTAACGGAGGAAATGATGGGTTCGAGTGTCGTCACAGTTCACGGACCCGCTGACGTCTGACGATCCAGATGAAGAAAGGTGCACCGATGAAAGCCGTGACGATACCGACATCGAGTTCTGATGGCCGGGCGATGATGCGCCCGCCGACATCGGCAGCCAGAAGCAGGCATGCGCCGCCAAGGGCCGAAAACGGCAGCAGCCAGCGATGATCGACGCCAGCCAGCAGACGGCAAAGATGCGGTACGACAAGGCCGACAAAACCGATCGGCCCACAGATTGCTGTCGTCGCGCCACAAAGAAGGATCGCACCGAAAGAGGCGACACCGCGCGCGAGTGCGACGTTTTCGCCGAGCCCCGCTGCAAGCTCATCACCGAGTGCGAGGGAATTGAGTTTTCTCGCTGATAGAAGGCTGATGGCAAAACCGATGAGGAGGAACGGCAAGACGGGAAGAATGCGATCGAGCGTTGCGCCGCCAACGCCACCAATTTGCCAGGCGCGTATTCCCCCGGCGATATCATTGCGGGGAAGAACGACGGCGATCACCAGCGAAGAAAATGCGACTGAGGTCGCGGCTCCAGCGAGTGCGAGTTTCAGCGGGGTTGCACCACCTCGCCCGAGCGAACCTATGACATAAACGAAAACCGCAGACGCCCCTGCCCCACAAATGGCGACGAGAATGAAGGCATTGGCAGACGCGATATCAAACCATGCCACGGCCACGACGACGGCAAGCGAAGCGCCCATATTGACCCCGAGAATGCCGGGATCAGCAAGAGGATTGCGGGTCACGCCTTGCATGACAGCACCCGCCAGACCAAGGGCTGCGCCAGCAAGAAGGGCGAGCAAGGTTCTCGGCAATCTGGCCGCCACTGCTGCCTGGGCAACATTGTCGATCTGACCGCCAAGTGCAGCGAAGATATCGGTGAGCCCGACTGAACGCGTTCCGACGGATACGGAAAGCGCGCACATGACGAGAAGAAGGACTGCAACGGCCATCATGGCAGACCATCTGACCTTGCTCGACTGGACCGCGAAAGGCTTACTCTCTGCCCGCCCCGTATTTGCAGAGATCATTGCGATTTCCCGGCAGATTTGGCCGCTGCCTTGGCAAGCAGATCGGCGTAGTCTTTCAGGACCCAGGAAATCGACAAAGGCGTCGGGTTTGATGCCGTCCCGAGCGGGTTTCGTCCGAGCATGACAATGGAATCGTTTGTGACGGCAGGCATGCGCGACAACAGCGGATCGGCGCGCATGGCATCGAGCAATGGCTGGCTGCCGTAGGTGACGACAATATCGACATCATCGAAGGCATCGACCCGTTCTGCACTGACACCTGCTGCAAACTGTCCGGGCTTTGTAGCGTCGACAACGCTTTTCGGTGATGTGAGGCCGAGGTCGGCGAAGAATTTCACGCGGCTGTCATTGGCCGTATAGAAGTTGACGATGCTGAGATTGGTCGCATCAAGATGTGTGACGAACATCGCCTTTTTGCCCGCAAGTTGCGGATGCCCCGTTACGACGCTTGCGATTTCCTTTTCGATACGAGCAATTAGCGCTTCACCTTCCGCCTTCATGCCTAGCCCCGCACTGTTGAGACGGATCATCTCACGCCAGTCGGTCGACCATGGTGCATCGGGATAGGCGACAACAGGTGCAATCTGGCTCAGCGTATCGTAGTCGGACTGGCTAAGACCGGAATAGGCCGCAAGAATGACATCCGGTTGCGTTGCGGCCACCGCCTCGAAATCGATACCGTCACCTTCATCAAAGAGGGCAGGCTTTTCGGCACCGAGCTCCTTGAGCTTTTCGGCGACCCAGGGGAGCAGGCCGTCTCCATCGTCATCCCCGAAATTTGCAGCCGCAAAACCGACGGGAACGATGCCCAGCGCCAATGGTACCTCGTGGTTGGCCCAGGCAACGGTCACCACGCGCTCCGGCTTTTTCGCGATTGTCGTGGTCCCCAATGCGTGCTTGATCACAATCGGATAGGTCGTGCCTTCATCCGCCATTACGGGCGTCAATCCCGCAAATGACAGGCAGATTGCGATCAAGGGCACAAGGCGGCGCAGCAAGCGGAACATTGGTGGCACTCTCGAAACGTTAAAAGTGGACTTCAAGTCTCAGCTTAGCCCTTAGCCGTCAAGCGCGATGTGGGAGACGGCACGGATCAGGCGTGAAGTTTCCGTGGTTTCCTACAAAGGAGACAAAATCTACAATACTGGATAAATAGGCTCAAGTTAGTAGCGCTACAGGGGCATATCTGATCAGGTCACCTTCCGCAGGCAGGAGGCGTTCCAGGGAACCCTGACTATTTTATTCTGTTGGAAGTTGGACATATGAATATCGACAGATCAGGCAAACCTTCATTGAATGCGCTTATTCGCTCAAGGAGCATGGCGCTTCTCGGCTGCACAGCCCTTGCCGCCTTCGCACCCTCTCTCTCATTCGCTCAGGATGCCAGCCAGTCCACCTCTGGAACGACGCTCGCGCCGATCGTTGTTCGGGGTAACGGCGGCGCTGCAAAACTCGATACCAGCAACGACTCGAAATCGATCGTGGCGACGGAGACGACTGGCGTCGGCAAAATGGCGACCGATGTTCTCGTCGCACCTGCATCGGTATCGGTGATCACCTCGAAGGAAATCGAGGAGCGTGGTGCCGACAGCGTTGAAAAAGTCGTGCAGTACACTGCTGGCGTCGTAACCGACTTCTACGGCGGCGATGACCGTTTTGACTATGTGGATATTCGCGGCTTCACGCCGAACACCTATCGCGACGGCCTGGTTGTCGGCAGAACGTTCGGCGGCACCAAAGAAGAGCCTTACGCCTTTGAGCGGATCGAGGTTTTGAAGGGCACGAGTTCGTCCGCCTTCGGTGCAGCTGAACCCGGCGGCTCGATCAACTATGTGACGAAGACGCCTAAAAGCGGCCGTTTCGGTGAAGTCTATGGGACTACCGGTTCTTACGCTCACAAGGAAGCCGGTTTCGACTTCGGCGACAACATCACCGCCGACGACACGCTCTCTTACCGCCTGACGGGTAAATTCCAGCGCGCTGACGCCGAGTACGATTACTCGAAGAATGACGAGAACTTCATCATGGGCGGCCTTACCTGGCGCCCATCCGACATGACGAGCCTGACATTCGTCTATGACCACCTCGACAAGCAGGGCGTTCCGGGTAGCGGCGGTCACCCGCTTGGAACAGACTTCGACCGTAGCGTGTTCTTCGGCGAGCCTGACTATTATTTCAACGACATCAACCGCAATACCTACAGCCTGATGTTCGATCATGATTTTGGCAACGGTTTGAGTTTCCGCTCGAACGCGCGCTATGTCAGGTCTGATCTTGACTTCGGAAGCGCCTATATCGCCAGCACCAGCACCAACGGTTCGAATACGGCCGGCCGCTACTTCTTCGGAAGCGACACCTCGACCGAGCAATTCGTGATCGATGCGAACCTGATTTACGAGACGACGTTCGACAACATCGAAAGCCGCACGCTCGCAGGTGTCGATTACAATCATTTCCAGTCGCAGAACTACGGTCTCTATTACGGTCCGGCCGGTGTCTCCGGTGGCACGACGCCGCCGATCAACTGGGTCAATCCGGTCTATACGGGTGGCCCGGCGTCGCTTGCCGCGACCTCAGGTTCAAAAAGCGACCAGAAGACCAACGCCGTCTATCTGCAGCAGGACCTGACGTTTTCGGACCGGCTGACTGTGAGCCTTGGGCTTCGCAACGACTGGTTGGATCTCAGCCAGACGAACCTCTTTGCGCCCTACACCACGCAGACAGCCGATCACAGCGAGTTCACGACCCGTTTTGGCGCGAGCTACAAGATCACCGAGGAACTGGCCGCCTATGCGAGCTACGCGGAATCCGCTGCACCACCGGCTGTCGGGATCAACCCGGCGACCGGCGGTCAGATTGAGCCGACGACCGGCACGCAATACGAGGTTGGTGTCAAGTACCGCCCGGAAGCCTTCCCTGCCCTCTTCACCGCATCGGTCTATGATCTTTCGAAAGAAAACATCACCGTCTACGACCAGGTTACCTATATTCCTGCAACGGTGAAAAAGGTCAGACATCGCGGTCTGGAACTCGAAGCCAAGGCTGAACTGACGGATAACATCAATCTTATCGCAGCCTACAGCTACATCGATTCCAAAATCGATGAACCGGGTGGCGTCAACGACGGCAACCGCCTGATGCGCGTTCCGAAACATCTTGCTTCGATCTGGGGTACTTACACTCTCCAGGGCGAAGGCGCCCGTGGCGACATGACGTTCGGTGTCGGAGCACGGTATACCGACTCCTATTTCACCAACATCACCAACACGATCTCATCTGACAGCGCTGTGATCTTTGATGCGGCCTTCACCTACAAGATCAAGGAGAACACGACGTTCCAGCTGAACGTCAACAACGTGTTCGATGAAAAGCACATGGCAAGCCGCGACGCCGGTGCGCTCTATTACAATCCTGGCCGTACCGTCTACGCGACGCTGCGCCAGACCTGGTAATTGCGACACCCGGCTGGCCTGGTGCCGGCCGGACCGTATAGTACTCCTCAGCCTGTCTGCCGCATGCGCCGCCATGCGGCAGGCGTGTCACCGACAACCTGGCGAAACGACTTGGTCAAATGAGCCTGGTCGGAAAAGCCGAGCTGGGCGGCGATGTCGGCGACAGCGAGGTCGCCATTGAGCAAAAGCTTCTGAGCGACATCGATCCGCTTTTCCAGTTGCCATTGCAGGGGCGTCTTGCCCGTGGTCTGTTTGAAGACATTTGAAAACCAGCTCTCCGATAGACCGACGATCGCGGCCATCTCGGCCACGCTCATTCGACCATCGCAGCGCCCGTCAAAACGGGCGTTCAGCTTGTTGATCTGTGCCTGTGTCAGCCTGCCACCGGAAGGGTCAGCCGCCTGGTCTGGAATTTCAAGGAGACCCGCAACAATGGAGCCGACGAGGCTTTCGGCATAGACGGCGTGTTTCGAGGGTTCGGACACCTCGTCGACCAGCAGCCCGGCGAGCGTCTCGATGGCTCCGAGGTCCTGGATTTCGACGGGCCGGCGCATAGCCGCCATCGCTGCGGATGATCCGACCGACGGCGACAGAAACCGCATCACCCGGTCCTTGTGCATGTGGAGATTGAGGTGCGAGAAGCGATGGGTAGCGCTGCTCGATGTCCATAGGGGAACACCCGCCGGAACGTAGACCGCCCGTGACATCGGCCGGGAATTGCCCGGAAATGCGCTGTTCTGATTGGATATCTGAACGCGCGAGGAGACATCATTGAAAAAGATCATGATGCGCGGATCGTCAGCGAGATAATAACCACTGGCGCCTGCCTGGCTTTCCGCCTGCCAATAAGCGCTTACAAGACCGTCGAGGCACCGCCACTTGACGGGAGCCGTGAGGCGAATGCCCTCGGTGTGCCATGTCATGGAATGCCAAAAACTCAATGTCTGTGTCCGCCCACTTCTAGAACGACGATGGTGCTGAGATGGCGTTGCGACGATCCGGCCTTCAAATGCTCGCTGTCGTCAGCCGCAAATGAAGTTGCGATATCTCCGCCAAAAGGTGATGCCATAATATGAGTACTTTTATCATCTTACTCATCTGGAGCAAGATGGTAAAATCCTGAGAAATGTTTCTCACCGCATGGCACGTCGAAAGCCTTGAATACGAGGCGCCTGGACGTTTCGATTCAAATTGCAGGTAATTTATCGGGCTATATGCAACGCAGAGTCGCCAGTAATATTTGTCTGTCGCGTGTCCCCTGAAACAGGCAAGCGGCATTGAAGCCCGGCGCGCACAGGACGCGACGGGCTTCTTTTATAAAATGACGGGTAAAATCTCGGCCGTCTTTGAGCCCATCAGTTCATCCGGCGTTCATTTTGGGGAATGCAAATTCCGCCCACCACACCGCCATATGTGGTTTCAAGAGGCCCGTATTTTTCCCCCAGCCCGTACGGGCCTCTTGTTATGGCTTTTCGCGCCGACTGATCCAACAAACGCAAGGCCGTTCAGCTATCCGGCTTGCTGGTTTTGCGGACCGGTTTGAAGTCGACGATCAACGATTTCAGCTCGATTTCTCGCACGCGCCGCGCTGCCTCGACAGGAGAAACCCAGTCGATCCTACGCTCCCCCCGTTCCTTGAACTTACCATCGACCTCGGTCACCTCGATCTGGAACACGTCGACGATGCAGGGCGTGACATCGCCATTGTCGAGCATTTTGAGGTAGGTATAGCGGCCGACAGGTTTCTTCCTGGCCCGACCACGTACGCCCGCTTCTTCCCACGCCTCGATCTCGGCGGCCTCGTGTGGCTCCTTTCGCTTCATGGGCCAGCCCTTCGGGATGATCCATCGTCCACTGTCACGAGAGGTCACGAGAAGGATCTCGGCGTCCTTGCCGTTTGAGGCATAACGAAAACACAAGGCCGCATATTGCTGCTCGAATGCACCTCGAAACAGCTTGTCTGGAACCTGGGCAAGTTGCTGCAACAACGTCCGTGGTCTGGTTGGGGGGGCTTTACTGGCTTTTTTCGGACGCTTCATAACGGTTGATAGTGCTTATTTTCCGGGTTGCATCAACGGCCGGGCTGGTTTTATGACAGTTTTATGACAAGCAGCGCCAAAGAAGGCAAATTCGCATGATGAGCATATTCCGCAAGCTGATGCCGCGTGAAGACCGTTTCTTCGACATGTTCAACAAACATTCGGAAACCGTGGTCACCGCAGCACAGGCACTGGACCGCCTTTTGAGCGGCGAAAACGTCCAGGCAAACTGCGATCTGATCGTTACCCTGGAAGACCAGGCCGATGACATCACGCGCGACGTGCTCCTGGCCGTCCGCCGCAGTTTCATCACACCTTTCGACCGCGGCGACATCAAGGACCTGATCCAGTCGATGGATGACGCGATCGACATGATGCACAAGACCGTCAAGACAATCAGGCTGTTCGAGCAGACGAGCTTCGATCCCCTGATGAAGCAGATGGGTCATGAGATCGTCAAGGCCGCAGGCCTGATCGCTGAAGCCATCCCGTTGCTTGAAAAGGTCGGCACGAACGCGCAGCGTCTTTCCTCGATCGCCGAGGAGATTACGCGCGTCGAAGGCCGTTCAGACGATCTGCACGACCAGGGCCTCAAGGACCTGTTCAAGCGCCACGGCGCTGCGGGTGACGCAATGGCCTACATGATTGGTAGCGAAATCTATGGTGAGCTCGAAAAGGTCGTCGACCGGTTCGAAGACGTCGCCAATGAAATCAGCGGCATTGTAATCGAGAACGTCTGATGGATGTCTCCCTCGCCTTGCCGCTTCTGATCGGCCTTATCGGGATAGCGCTGTTTTTCGACTTCCTGAATGGCCTCCATGACGCGGCCAACTCCATCGCCACGATCGTCTCCACCCGTGTGTTGCGGCCGCAATACGCGGTTGCCTGGGCCGCATTCTTCAATTTCATCGCGTTCCTGTTTTTTGGTCTGCATGTGGCCGAGACGCTCGGAACTGGCATTATCGATCCCGCGATCGTCTCACCGTCAGTGATCTTTGCAGCATTGATGGGCGCGATTGTCTGGAACATTGTCACCTGGATTTTCGGCATTCCCTCGAGCTCTTCGCATGCACTGATTGGCGGCCTCGTCGGCGCCGGTCTTGCAAAGGTCGGCTTCAGCTCGATCGTCTTTTCCGGACTGCTCAAAACTGTCGGGGCGATTTTCATGTCGCCGGCCATCGGCTTTTTCCTGGCTCTGCTGCTCGTCCTTACCGTTTCCTGGCTCTTCGTTCGCCAGACACCTTTTGCTGTCGACCGCACGTTCCGCGTCATGCAGTTCATCTCTGCATCGCTTTATTCGCTTGGCCATGGTGGCAATGACGCGCAGAAAACCATGGGTATCATTGCCGTGTTGCTATTCAGCCAGGGACACCTTGGTGAAAGCTTCTACGTTCCGTTCTGGGTGGTTATTTCCTGCCAGTCGGCAATGGCGCTTGGCACGCTGTTCGGCGGCTGGCGCATCGTGCACACGATGGGATCGAAGATCACGCGCCTCAACCCGATGCAGGGCTTTTGTGCCGAGACAGGCGGTGCCTTGACATTGTTTGGCGCAACCTGGCTCGGTATTCCCGTCTCGACGACCCACACGATCACAGGTGCGATCGTCGGCGTTGGTGCGGCGCGCCGTGTCTCTGCGGTACGCTGGGGCCTTGCGGGCAACATCGTGATTGCCTGGATTGTGACGATGCCTGCCGCAGCGCTGATATCGGCTTCTGTCTACTGGCTGACATCACTGTTCGGTTGAAAACCTCACCCGATAAGTCATTGCCAATTCCCGGGCCAAAATTGGCCCGGGCACGCTGGAAAGCGTTATGCAGCATTCCGGCTTCTGACGTCCTCGTAGCTTGACGGATAAACACCGCGCCGCTGAAGGATGGGGACGACTTCGTTGACGAAGGTCTCAAGATCACCGGGCAGATAAAGTGCCGAAATCGTAAAGCCATCAGCGGCTCCAGATTGCCACCACGATACGAGATGATCGGCAATTCCTTCAGGTGTCGCAATCAGGCCCGGAAGTTTCTCGACCTCGGCAAGCCCGCGCAGGGAAAGGCCATTGTCGAGGGCGACCGCACGTTTTGCCCTGACGACACCGATCGGAATAACGCTTTGGGAGACATCGCCGAAGTCTGCAGGCGAAAGCACTTTCTCTGCACCGGTTCGCTCGAGATCGATACCGAGCAGCTTTGCCAGCCGTTCGATATCTTCACCTGTAACCGGCGCAGCTTCGAGCTTTTCGCGCTTGAGCGCTGCAACTTCAGCTTCTGTCGAGCGGACAATTGGCGAGATGGCAGGCATCAGACGAGGCAGCTGGTCGCTACGACGGCCTAGAGCCTGAGCGGCCTCTCTCAACTCTGAACGGAATGCACGCGAGCCCTCAAGAGAAGCGCTCGGCGCATAAACGTAATCCGCATACCGGGCCGCGAGCGCCACGCCGTCGCGGGACCCGCCGGCCTGAACGATCTTTGGCCGGCCCCAGGAAGGAGCGGGCAGATTGAGCGGGCCTTCAACATCGAAGTGTGCGCCATGATGATTGATCGGCCTGACGTCACCGTAAAAGGGTGACTGGCCTTTTTCGCCGCCATTCCAGGGATAATGCCAACTGTCCCACAGGCGATGGACGACATCGACAAACTCTTCGGCGCGTTCATAGCGGGCCTTGCGATCAGGTAACCCTTGCGCTGAAAAGTTTGCAGCAATCTCTGGGTGCCAGCTCGTCACCACATTCCAGCCGATGCGCCCTTTGGTGAGGAGATTGAGGCTCTGAAGCTGTCTTGCGAGCGTGTAGGGATCGCCATAGGTCGTCGACGCGGTCACAATCGCACCGATGTCCGGCACCTGAGAGAGCACGGCCGCAAAGAGGACGAAGGGATCGAAGGTCTGTTCAGGTCGCGTGTTTTCGCTGATCAACAACTGCGGTCTGTCTGACATGAAGATATTGCTGAAAACGCCTCTATGCGCAATGCGCGCGTTTTCGACGTAATAGTCCAGGGTGAAGATGCGATCGAGCGGCAGATCGGGGCGCTTCCAGGAATCGTTTGCCGAACCTGAAGAATTGATCCAGGCGTTGAGCTCTAGGTACTGTGTCATATGATGCCCCATTAGGCGGAAAGTTGATGGAGTGGTCGTTCACGGTGCGGGAACAATTCCTGTTCCTTGACTTCGTCATTCTCGACGGGTCGCACACTTGGAATGCCATCGTGGCGACTGACGTCGACAGGCAATCCAAAGACATTGCTCAACACATCCGCATCGAAAACGGTGCCCGGTGAGCCGTCCGCAACCAGGCGGCCTTCCGATATGATAAGGGCTCTATTGCAAAAGCGGGCCGCGTGATTGAGATCATGAACGGCCATGAGCGCAATGCCACCGGCCCGCGCAAAATCGCGCACAAGGCGCATTGTCTCGACCTGGTAACGCAGGTCCAGCGCACTGGTTGGTTCATCGAGGAGCATCACGCGCGTTCCCTGCGCAAGTGCGCGCGCGATCATGACACGCTGCTGCTGGCCGCCGGAGAGTTCGTTGACATAGCGGTCCGCCAGATCTGACAGGCCAAGCTTGTCGATCGCCGACGTTGCAATTGCATGATCCTCATCACTGAAGCGGATACCCATGTAAGGGCTGCGCCCGAGCATCACCGCGTCGTAAACCCTCAGATCGAACGGGATTGGTGAAGACTGCGGAACATAGGCTATCCGCCTTGCCCGTTCGCGCCGCGAAAGCGCGAGCAGGTCCTCATCCCACAGCCTGACAGATCCCGCCGAAATTCCGGCTAGACCCAGAAGAGCTTTTGTCAAAGTCGATTTTCCCGATCCGTTCGGCCCAAGAAGTGCGCAGAAATCGCCCTGTTCAAGCTTGAACGATACGTCGTGCAGCACCTGCCTGCGGCGGTAATGCAGGCTCAGGCTTTCAACATTGAGGGTCATAACGTGTTCCTCTTGCGGAGAATAAGGTAGATGAACAGCGGTGCACCGACGAGTGCGACGACGATGCCAACTGGAATGACGCGGGGTGGAAGGATCGTCCTGCCTACTGTGTCGGCGAGCAGCAAAAGCGCACCGCCCGTCACCATTGAGAACGGAAACAGGAAACGATGGTCCGATCCGACAATGAGGCGGGCGATATGTGGACCAACCAGGCCGACAAAACCGACAACACCAATGAAGCTGACAACCAGGCTTGAGCCACTCACGGCAAGGAAGATCAGTGAAATCCTCAGGAGATTGACATTGACGCCGAGACTTTTCGCCGTGTCATCGCCCGCAAATGCAAGACTGTTTACCTCGCCTGCCTTGAGCTGAAAATATGGTGTCAGCACCAGGATTGTCACCGCCAGTACACCGACATGCGTCCAGCGCGCCTCGTTGACAGAACCAAACGTCCAACGCGTGATGGCCGCAAGGGCCTCATCATTGGCGATGTATTGCAGACCTGATGTCAATGCGCTGAAGATTGCTGTCAGTGCCGTTCCAAGGAGGATCAGAACTGTGATGTTCATCGATTTGGCCGTGGCAAGACCGAGAACAATCAGCGAGCAGGCCAGCGAAAAGGCGATGGCACTGAGACTGACCGTAATGCCGACACTGGTGCCATTGCTTTGCGCGACCAGAATGGCAACAGCAGCCCCAAAGGCCGCCGCAGGAGAGAGGCCGAGCGTATAGGGACTGACAAGCGGGTTGCGCAACAGTCCCTGCATCGCAGCGCCCGCCAGTGACAGGATGGCGCCGGCAAGGATTGCCAGGAGAACCCGCGGTAGCCTGAGGTATAGCAGAACATTTGCGATCCGCTCGTCGTCGCGTGGGAGATCGATGCCCCAGATCTTTGCGTAGGCGAGACGATAGAGCTCGCCAATCCCGTAGCTCGACGTCCCCGACAAGGTTGAATAAACGGCAAGGGTGATCAACAACACGATCGAGACAGCGATAAACAAAGCAGTCCGCCGGTGACGGCTGATGCTGTCGCGTGACAGCACCGCGCCCTTCTGGCGTGCAGAAGCGTAATTCATTGCCCCGCTGTCCCGGCCTTAACGAAATAAACCCCTTCATCGCCCTTGAACGGCACTCCCAGGAACTCCTCATCCCAGCGGCGCGCGACATCTTCCGGGCGGAAATCCTTGAATGCATCGGGATAGAGCCATGCTGCGACATAGAGCGATGTCAGAGTTTTGGCCTGTTGACCGAGATGATAGGCGTTGACGATATAGATGTCGTTGCTTTGAGACGCCTTGAGGTTGGGCCAACCCGGTCTTGCCTGAAGTTCTTTCCATTCGCCATCAAAGACGTCTTTTGCCGAGCCGGTATAATTGTTTCCGAACTCACGTATGATGAGGTCAGGGTCACGTGTCAGGATTTCCGCAGCATCGATGGGTGTCTTCCAGACTGTGCCCTGCGTATGTCCGCCCTGCCCGAAGACGACATCTTCAAATATGCTCCTACCGCCACCTTTGACGATCGCTTCATAAAAGCCAGAGCCCTTTGTTGGCGTTTGATAGGCGATCTCGTTTTCGTAATAGACCGTCCTGGGGGTCAAACCTGCGGTCCGCTTCTCAATTTCGGAGTAGATATCCTTACGGAAATCTAGAACCTTCTTCGCGCCGTCTTCGCGACCGAAGATAGCCCCGAAGAGTTCGACGTTTTCGTCGAAGCGATCATTGCGCCAGCCGCTAGCAACGACAACAGGAATGCCAAATGGGCTCAGTTGCCGGTTGAGTTCTTCCCATCCGCCATTCGCGTAGGAAATGACGACGTCAGGGTCTGTCTTGACGATCGCCTCGTAGTTGACCTGTCCCCACTCACCGACGTTATAGGTGCTATCCCATTTACCGCCCGCGAGCTTGTATTGTGCAACGTCCCGCCCGGTTACGCCGACGATCTTGTCGCGAGATCCGATCGCGGCAACAATATCGACGTTATAGCTGCCGATAATAACGGCTCGCGTGGCGGGCTTTTCGAGCTCGATCTTTCGTCCTGCTTCATCTGTTACCGTCAGGGCAGATGCTGGAAGAGCCCACATCGCCGCTGCCACTGCCGCACCGGCGACGAGGACCTTGCGACTACGTAAATAAAAAGCCGTTTTCATAAAACCTCCGAATAATCTACTATTTTAATAGACTATTCGGTGAGGCCGATGTTTCACAGCGACAGGATGCTCGAAATTGCGCCGGAACTAAAAAAATCTGCCAGAAGATACACCGAACTGTAAGACGAACAGGCCTCTAGATATTATTCGAGAGGCCCATCACCCCGACGACGCATCGACCAGCAGAATCAATCAAGAACCGAGTTTAGAAGCTCCGTATATAATATTGTTTTCTATACGGAATACCGATTCAATGTGGCAACATTGACAACACCTGCAGGAGCGCCGCCCGGTTTACCGAACAGATACCCTTGAGCCTGTGCGCAGCCCTCATCCACCACCATGCGATATTGGGCGTCGGTTTCAATTCCCTCCGCCGTAACAGGGAGATCGAGGCTTCGGCCGAGCCCGATCACGGCACGAACGATAGCGCGCGCGCTTTCGTCCTCACCCATTGCGGCGATGAAGCTGCGATCGATTTTGATTTTGTCGAACGGAAAACTCTGCAGGTTGCTGAGTGAGGAGTAGCCGGTTCCAAAATCGTCCATCACGACGCCGATGCCCAGGGTCTTCAGTTGCCGTAAGATAGCGAGTGTTACGTTGCGATCCTTCAAAAGCGCGGCTTCCGTCACTTCAATTTCGAGACGCTTTGGAGGCAGTCCTGTTTGAGCCAGGATGAGGCAAACCATCTGGCCGAGGTTCGCCATAGAAAACTGCAACGGAGAGACATTTACGGCGACTTTGAGATGCGAGGGCCAATGGGCTGCATGGGTACAGGCCTCGCGCAACACCCATTCACCGAGAGGAATGATGATCCCGGTTTCCTCGGCGATCGGAATGAACTTATCCGGCGCAATGACGCCGTGAACCGGATGATGCCACCGCACAAGCGCTTCGTAACCAACAACCTCGCCGCATTCGACAGACAGGATCGGCTGATAGTTCAAGATCAGCTCATTGCGGCTGATTGCCAGACGAAGATCTGTCTCGAGTTGTCTACGCTCACGCGCCTCCTTGTCCATCACCGGATCATAGAAGGCGAGAATGCCTCGACCGCCAAGTTTGGCCCGATAAAGCGCAAGATCAGCCGCATGCATGAGGCCCTCAATATCGTGGCCATCTTTGGGGAAGATCGCGATGCCGATGCTGACCCCGACGGCTGCAGGATCACCAGCTGTGTTCATCCTCTCGCCGAATGTCGTCAGGATCGTTTCGGCAAGCGCCTGTGCCTGTTCGGCTTTCGTGTTGCGCGTTGTCAGGATAACGAACTCGTCGCCACCGAGACGCACCACAAGATCACCAGGTCCTGCGCACTCCTTGAAGATGCCGGCGACTGTCTTGAGAATACGGTCACCTTCCGCATGGCCGAAAAGATCGTTTACGGCCTTGAACCGATCGAGGTCGAGCGTGAGTAGCGCAAACCCTTGTCCGTCTGCGCATTGCTGTATCTGAAGCTGAAGCTGCTGCTGGAACATTGTTCTGTTTGCGAGGCCCGTCAGAACATCGTGGCGCGCGAGATATTCGATCTCCCGCTGCGCCTCGCGATTTTCCGTGAGGTCGCGAATGGCAAGCACTTCGCTTGGGCGCCCACGATATTCGATCGTTCTGACTGCAAGCTCGAACACACGCGTTTTCCCGTCGACCAGCCTTGTCGCCTCAACCGGCGTCTGGCGTGACACATGCGCGGGAAGCCCGTCGATGACCTCCAGTAAGTCGTCAGGATTGGCACCAATCAGGCTTGCTTCTTCGCAGGCGAGCAGATCCGCAAAGCGCGGATTGAGCTCGACGATAAGACCGTTCTGCACAACAGCCAGCCCATCCAGCGAGGCGTTGACGAGACCTTTAAGATCGACAAGGTAGCGATCCACCAGGGCTGCAGCAGCGGTTGCCGAAAGAACGAGAAGTGTGACACCGACGATCGCTGTAATCAGAAGCATCCGGGCGAGATCGTCGGATTCTGGTCCAGGCACTGAAGGATCGGGTGCAAGAACCGTCGCAGACATGGCCGTGAAGTGCAGCGCGCAGATCGCGACGATTGCGAGACCCGCCGCCGTTGCAACACGTTTCCACGCACTGAACCGCCCGAAGAAATGGAGCGATAGTGCAAAGCACAGCCATGCGACAACTAGGCCACCGGCAATCTCGTCCCAGCGATAGCTGACGGTCGCTGCGACATCCATGCCAGCCATGCCAACAAAGTGCATGACGGCGACAGAGACGGTAATGGCCGATGCAGCAAGGAGAGTGCCGTACTTCGCCATAGGAAGCGCACTCAGCGCCAGCCAGAAGCCAGCAATGGCAACGACAGCCGAAAGTGACGTGAAGTGGAGATCGAAACCGATCGGCACAGAGCCTTTATAGGCAAGCATCGCAACGAAATGTGTTGCCCAGACCGACAATCCGCCAACAAAAGCGGCAACAAAGACCCAATAATGTTTACGGCCCGCCGGGCTTTCTTCCGCACGCAATAGAAGATGAAAAAACGCAAGCATTCCAAAAAGACATATGAGTGCAGCAAGGAGCACGATCGTATGATCGTGCTGGATAACCACGCACTCTAAAACTGTGAACATGCCGTCTGCCCCCGCAATGAATGACGCCCACAACCGACTATAGTATTTTCTTTATTTATAAATCTCTAATATAAATTTCCAACTAGCAGACCATCATATTACGTTTTGGGACAGGTTTATTTCAAGCGCGAAGATGCGAGACAGCTTTGTCTCGGACCTGGCACACAAGTCCAGACTACGCAGAACAGGAAAAGAGGCAGAGCCCACCTTTGGGCACTGCCTCTTGTGTAACGCATAATCTTGTCGGGACGCGTCGTTTCAGAACTTCACGCTCGCCGTCAGGCTGACGTTGAATGGCTCTCCGACTGAATTGGCATAGTTGGTCGAACCGATCGATGACGTGTAATAGGTCTTGTCGAAGAGGTTACGGAGATTGAGTTGCAACGTGACAGGTTTTTCGAGTTGAAGCGTGTACGTCGCAAAGGCATCGAACACCGCATATCCGGGCAAATAATAGGAGTTGTCGTTGATACCGGGACGAGAACCGACGCCCCGAATGCCACCACCAATTCGAAGTGTGTTGCCGTTCGGACCAACCTCACCAACGTCATACGCCAGGAAGAGTGACGCCGTGTGTCTCGCCACGTTCGGCAAACGCTTGCCGGCATAGGTCGCGTCTTCAAGAACAAGCGCGTCCGTATAGGCATAACTTGCGATGAGGTCGAGATCGTCTGTCAGACTGCCTGCAACATCAACCTCGATACCGCGGGATCGGACGAGACCCGCAGCCTTGACGGTCGAGATGCCGCCAATGTCTTCGGAATAGGCAACGTTACGCTTGCGGCTGTTGAACAAGGCAACATTTGCGTTCAAGCCGGTGAAGATGTCGAACTTGGCGCCAACTTCGTAGGAGATGCCCTCTTCCGGATCGAGGCTGCCATAATAGGCGCCGATGGAAGACTGTGGCCGAAACGTCTTGGCGACATTGGCATAAAGCGAAGCCGAAGGTGTGAGTTTGTAGACGAGCCCGGCGTTCGGAATGAGTTCACCGCCGTCGTTTTGCGTGTTGACCACAAATGGACGGCCCTTCCCGGCATAGATATCGTAGTACTGGTAGCGCAAGCCACCCACCGCTATCCACTGATCGCTCAGATGTAGCGCATCCTGCATGTAGATAGAGGCCGTCGAAAGCTGCTCAGTCTGGTCGCTGTCGGCTGCCCTGACGGTCGTGCAGACAGGTAACCTCCCATAGACGGGATTGTTGACATTGAAGTTCGTGGAGTTCGCACAACGCAGCATGTCTGTTCGCAGTGTGTCACTGTAGTCATAGGACGCACCGAACAACAGATCGTGCTGGAACCCGCCAATATCGGCTTCTCCGGTCAGATCAGCACGCAATGCATGATTATAGAGGGTAGAATATTGCGTGGCGTCTGCGCGACGCGTCACCTGCCCTGTACGGGCGTTGTAACCGACGACACGGGCCTGGTTGTCGGAATAAACGTTGCGGCTATAGGCATAGTCCAGTGAGACTTTCCAATCGTCGGAAAGCTGGCGATCGATCGCTACACTGGCAAGATCAGACTTGCCGTCGGTAATGTTATAGGCCTCGTCGAGCCTCAAACGCCGGCTGACATTGATGGGTTTTCCGGTCGTCAGGTCGAAGATCGTACCGCGGTCGAAAGGCACGCTATAGTCTTCATGCATGTAGGATACAGTTATGTCGGTACCTTCACCGCTCCATTTGAGCGAAGGCGCGATCAGCCAGTTTTCGCGGTCGCCAAAATTGCGCCAGTAATCGCTTTTCTCTCCCTGTCCGATGAGACGGTAGGAAAAATCTGTACCCTCGATTGGGCCTGTCACGTCAAATCCGCCCGATGTGCCGTATTTGCCCGCACCGTAGGCCGAAAACCGGGTGTAGGCCTCAGCACCGAAAGTCTCTTCCGGGGCTTTCGTCACGACATTGACCATGCCGCCAGGATCAAGGATGCCATAGAGGGTCGATGCCGGCCCCTTTAGAACTTCTACCCGCTCGACCGTGTCGTTGAAGGAATGCGGCAGTGCTGTTTTCAAACCGTTGACGAGGATGGAACCGTCACGATTGTCACCGAAACCTCGACGAATGACGGCATCCTGCGTGCCACCCAAGGTATTGGCCTGTGTGACACCGCTGACATTGGCGAGTGCGTCGTCCAGAGCGCGCGCTTGCTGATCACGCAGAACTTCATTCGTGACTACATTCACCGACTGGGGAATGTCGAGAATTGGAGTATCGGTCCGTGTCGCCGTGTTCGTCGTGATCGGCTGGTAGCCTCTGGCACCCTTTTTGACTTCTGCATCAACGGTGATCGTTTCGAGAACGGTCGATCCTGCCTCTGCGTTTTTTCTCTCTGCCCCATTGTCCTGAGCGAAAGCAGGAAACGCGGTGGTTGCCAAAAGGAATGCGAGGAGCGCCGTTGATCCCGGACGCCCTATCCCCAAGCCGTTATGCATCTGAATTGTCCCCGAATAGCTAGAATTCGTCATCCCGACGATGCGCCACCTCTTCAATTGATGAATGTAGTAGTCAACTTTAGATTTCCAGACCTGTCGTTGAAAGCAGCTAGATTGGAGCCGATTTTGTCAGGAAATGTTGCCGCAACAGCGCAAACACCCCGCGTTCCGGTCAATTTTCATGCTGCAAAAGACTTTTTGAATGTCGCCATACTTGACTACTACAGTCATAAATAATTCTGGTGCGTCAGGAACGCGCGGGACAGAATTTGAAAATCGAAACCGAGAAAGATATCGCTGGAAATCGGCTTCTGGGGGAATGCCTCGAGCTTGGTCATGGCGGCAAGCCCGTCGTGTTCGATCTGAATGTCGAGATCGCATCAAACCAATTCACGGTCCTGCTCGGTCCGAACGGCTCGGGAAAATCGACGTTGCTCGGCGCACTCGCGCGCTTGCATCGTCCAACATCCGGGCAGGTCGTGCTCGATGGCCGTGATATCTTCAGTTACCCAACCAGGGATGTCGCGAAGCGCTTGGGAATGCTGGCGCAACAGAACCACACGCCGGAAGGCATCTCGGTTTTCGATCTGGTTTCCCGTGGCCGTTATCCGCATCAGGGTTTCCTCAAACAATGGAGTGAGGCCGACGCAGAGGCTGTCAGCGAAGCGCTTGCCGTGACAGGTATCAATGATCTCGCCGAAAGGCCCGTCGATAGCCTTTCAGGCGGTCAACGCCAGCGTGCCTGGATTGCCATGGCCCTCGCACAACAAACCGATATCATCCTGCTCGACGAACCAACGACCTTTCTGGATCTGCACCATCAGATCGAGGTTCTGGATATGTTGAGTGATCTGGTGGCGCACCACAACCGCACGATCGTCGCGGTTTTGCATGACATCAATCTCGCCCTGCAATTCGCCGATCATCTGCTTTTCCTGAAGGAAGGACGTGTGAAGCATCGACTTGATGCTGTTACACAATGTAGCGCCGAGATCATTGCCGACGTTTTTGACACGCGTGTCATCGAGATGACGCATCCTGTGACCCATCGACCGGTGTTTTTGCCCTGCCCTGGACGGACGCATAAGACATGAGCGCGGGCAATCTGGATCGTGTGAGCAGCCTCCCATTAACGAGAGGCGCTGCGAGGACTGTCTCGGCCGGGCTAGGTCTTCTCGCAATCATCCTCATTGTTGTTGCCGCGCACGCTGCGACAGGGGCAAGGCCTGTAGCACCGCACGTTTTCCATGATCTCATCTTCGCCTACGACCCGAAAAACTTCGACCAGCAAATTCTGATACGCCTTCGACTGCCAAGGATTGTTGCGTGCCTGCTTGCAGGGGCGAGCCTCGGAGTGGCCGGCCTTATCTTGCAGACCGTGTTGCGAAACCCTCTGGGAGAACCGCATATTCTTGGGCTGAATGCCGGCGCAAGTCTCGCCGTTGTAGCCCTGAGCGCCAGTCCCTTTGCTTCAATCGGGGTCACCAGCGTCCAACCACTCGTCGCTGCGGGAGGTGCCGGGGCGGTTTTTGCGCTGGTCCTTGCTCTTTCGGCAGCAGGACAACGCGGCCTCACCCCGGCGAAACTTGTCTTTTGTGGCATCGCACTCTCCACACTCGCCGGGACGCTGACGTCGGCCATCCTCATCCTGAATGAAGAAACGCTGCAACAAACCCGGTTCTGGCTGGTTGGTGACGCCGCCGGAATAACGCTGCCGACCATTGTGAATGCCTTGCCTGTCGCTGTTATTGCACTTGTATTGGCAACAGCCCTCGCACCAAGACTTGATCTCCTGGCACTCGGAGAGAACGCGGCAACTGCACTTGGTGTGCCGGTGCGACTAACATGGTGTCTGGCACTGATCGCAACATCCCTCTTATGCGGCGTCGCAATTTCGCTGGTCGGGCCGATCGGCTTTATCGGCCTGGTGGTACCTCCGCTCATCTCACGTATTCGAACCGGCCGGCTGTTGTTCGCCATACCGCTTGCCGCATTGGGCGGAGCAACCTTGCTGATCGCCGCCGATCTTGCCGCCCGTCTTCTAATCGGTCCTCGGGAGTTGCCGACAGGCGCAATGACCGGCCTCGTCGGGGCACCGGTCTTTCTGTGGTTGGCGCGGGGACTGCTGAAATGACGTCTTACAGAACGATCAGAGCCTCCGGTTTTTCGTTGGTTATCGCTCCAAAGCGGCTGGCTTTGCTTCTAGCGCTTACGCTCCTGCTTTTTCTTGTTGCTCTCTGGAGCATTTCGTCGGGAACGAAACACATCCCGCTTGGAGAGATCTTCACTGCTCTTTTCACACCAGACGCGCAGTCATCGGCCGATGCAAATGTCGTTGTCGATTTTCGTTTGTCGCGTCTGACGCTTGCACTGGTATCTGGGGCAATGCTTGGTGTTGCAGGCGCCATCATGCAGTCCTTGACCAGGAATGGTTTGGCCGACCCTAGCCTGCTCGGGGTTCGAGAAGGCGCTGCCCTTTCTGTCCTCGTCTGCCTTTTCCTTGTGCCAAGCTTGCCAACCGCGCTTCGCCCCGTCGCGGGCGTCATCGGGGGGCTGACGAGCGCTGTAATCGTATTTGCGCTTTCAGGTGTTACGTCGCGGCTGAGATTTGTTTTAACCGGTATCGGCTTTTCCTGGTTTCTTTCCGCCCTTCTCCTCATCCTCATGGCTTCGCTTGATATACGAAGCTTGCAAAGCGCAATGATCTGGATGGCAGGAAACCTCCAAGGAGCGTCATGGGACGCAGTCTCGGTTCTGGCGGTCATTCTTGTTGCAGCACTTGTCCTCATATGGGTGACGGCGCGTGCCGCCGATGCGCAGGCACTTGGTGATAGTGCTGCGGCAGCGCTCGGCATCAATTTGCGCTTTCTATCCAGCCTGCATTTCTCGCTTGCCGTCATTCTCACTGCGTCTTGCGTTTCTTATACCGGCAGCATCGGGTTTGTCGGGTTGATCGGTCCCCATATTGGCCGGTTTCTCATGCCCGGAGGCTCATTTCTCGGTATCACTGTTGGTGCAGGCCTCACCGGCGCTCTTCTGGTAAGCACTGCCGATACGATCGCTCGCACCGCCTTTTCACCCCTAGAGCTACCGACCGGGCTCGTGCTTTCTGCCGTCGGCGCTCCTACCCTCCTTCTCCTTCTCTGGCTCCATCGCCATCGCCTGTAGGTTAGCCATGCCCAAGATTTTCTATTCTCTGCTTTTCGTCACTGGCCTGATTTACGGCACGATTGCGGCCAAGGCCGAAGAACCGGCACGGATGTTTACGGATGACTTGGGGCGGTCTGTTTCAGTTCCGGCTCAGCCGAAACGCATCGTAACGCTGCACGACATTGACCTCACGATCCCGCTGATCGAACTTGGCGTAATCCCGGTCGGCAGCCACGGCCGCATGGGTGCAGACGGCAAACCCTATCTGAGATCCAGTGCGATTTTGACGGGGATAGATTTCGACAATAGTGACATCGCCTATATCGGCTCTATCAATGCCGATCTTGAAGCGATTGTCGCGCTCAAACCCGATCTTATCCTCACCGAACCCGATCGCCCGACGGCTATTGAAAAGCTAGAGAAAATCGCACCAACTGTTGCCATCGACAACACGAGGGACGGCGCGCCGCACATTTATAAGATGCTTGCGGATTTAACAGGAACTCAGCAGCGTCTTGCAGTACTCGACCGGCGTTACAGGGCGCAGATTGACGCATTGAAGGCCTCGGTCGACACGGACAAGATAACGGTCTCGGTCATGCAGCCGTTGAACGGCAAGATCAGCGTTTACCACACCTATCGGGCGCTCGGCCGAGTGTTGCGGGATGCGGGTTTCCGTTTCCCGGCGATTATCGATGCTATTCCCGAGGGGGATCGCCTTGAGATCAGCGCGGAACGTCTGCCAGAACTCGACGCAGATATCATCTTCGACCCCTACCGGTCGGATACCGGCGCATCTCCGAAAGAGGAAATCTCCATGATGGAAGCGGTGATGCCGGGATTTTGCGATTTCCTGGAGGCCTGCCGCAAGAGCCGATACATCTTACTGCCGCGAGAGGAGGCAATATCTAACTCCTATGCGGCACTCAGTCTGATGGTGTCGGCCGTACAATCGCATCTGACAATTCGGCCGGCCACGGCAAACTGAATACCCCGCCCCATGAAAAAGTCTTGCCTTGAGACTTTACGCGCTGGTAAGCCGGTCAAGACGTGCTGTACGCCCCTCTAGACGGACGGACCCATGCCATCAGGCGAAACAAACAGATCCAGACTGCTTCGCGTCGATCGTTTCGGCGAGCAATTGCGCAAACGCCGCGATCGGCTCTCACCGAGCCTTTTGGCAGTCGCCGAATACATTGACGGTCATCGCCACGCTATTCTCGGAAAATCTGCACTCGAGATTGGGTTTGAAACCGATACATCTGATGCGACCGTCATCCGTGCCATCCAGGCGCTGGGTTTTCAGGGGTTGGTTGATCTCAAGGAGACGCTCGAAGCGCATCTTGGCGTGACGGATTCGCCGGTAGAGAAGATGGCGGCAACAGCGAAGTCAATCTCTGGCAATTCCGATGCCGCGATCGACTTCGTTATAGAAAACCAGAAGAACACGCTGGAAATGCTGGCAAATGCAGACAACCGCGCTGCCATGGCAACAGCGGTTCGTCTGCTTTCGGAGGCTACCGGCATCGGCGTGCTGGGAATTGGAGCCTCGGGCATCATCGCCAGCTACTCTGCACGCCTTTTCCAGCGTGCAGGTTTTCGCTCTTATGCACTTAACGCGACCGGCATTGCGCTTGCCGAGCAACTGCTCAACATGGAAAACGGCCATGCCCTCATCATGCTCCTGCACGGCCGCCCTCATCGCGAAGCGCTAACCGCCATTACAGAAGCCAACCGGCTCGACATCCCGATCATCATGATGCTTGGACTGGAAGACAGCGTCCTAAGGCGCGATGCTGCAGCCTGCCTGTTCCTACCTCGCGCGAAGAACGAAGGCGTCGCACTACACGCACCTTCGCTCGTTGCGATGGAAACCTTGGCGCTCGCACTCTCAGCGGCAAGGCCAGAGCAAACCCTCGAGACTCTTGAGAGAATGGTCGAGCTCAGGACGTCGATTAGGCCTCATAAAAAAGTGTGATGTTGCAGGTGCGCGTGATGCACAAGTTTCATCACACCGCCGACCAAAATTCCACGCCGAACGCCTCAAATTGAACATCCTCCGATGGCCCTCACATGCCGTGATCGCCCGCACTCTCCGTAAGCGTAGAAAGCATTATTGACTGACGGTAACGATGACGTCATATCCACGTAAGATTTCGTTCGAATAGGAACCGTTAGGTGCACGTAGAACCCTTAGCTATAGATGCAGTGAAAAAGATCAGTCCCGCCAGATTTGGTGACAGCCGCGGCTACTTCAGCGAGGTTTTCAAGCGGGAATGGTTCCGCGAAAACGTAGCCGATGTAGAGTTCGTTCAGGACAATGAATCTTTGTCCTCAGAGGCGGGTACGGTACGTGGTCTCCATTTTCAACTGGAGCCGTTTGCTCAAGGCAAGCTTGTACGCTGCATACGTGGAAAGTTGCTGGATGTAGCTGTGGATATCAGGGTAGGCTCACCGACTTTCGGCAAATGGGTCGCAGCTGAGCTTACTCCCGAGAACGGAGAGCAGCTCTGGGTTCCAGCAGGGTTTGCTCATGGATTTATGACACTCGTCAGCGATACGATGATATCGTACAAGGTTACAGCTCCGTACAGCGCCGCACATGACCGCGGCCTCAAATGGGATGACCCGGCAATAGGGATCACGTGGCCGGAAATGGCTGGCTACGTCCTTTCAGACAAAGACGCTAAACAGCCAAAACTTGCCGAACTTCCACAATCCTTCATCTACGTGAATCCAGGACTTTAACAATGCGAGTTCTTGTCACCGGCGGCGCCGGTTTTATCGGTTCCGCACTTGTCCGCTATCTCGTAAGCGAGATCGGCGCGGATGTGCTGACAATCGACAAGTTGACCTACGCCGGAAATCTCGCATCTCTGAAGCCGATTGAAAACGCGCCAAATCATCGGTTTCTTCAAGCAGATATTTGCGACCGCGTCGCCATCAATGACGCTTTTGCAACATTCCAGCCAGACTACGTGATGCATCTTGCGGCCGAAAGCCACGTCGATCGATCGATAACCGGCGCCGCCGATTTCATCCAGACCAACATCAACGGCACCTTCACAATACTCGAGGCAGCCCGGCATTATTGGAATAGCCTTGCAGACGACGCCAAGCCGAACTTTCGAATGCTTCACGTTTCAACGGATGAAGTATATGGTTCGCTTGGAGACACCGGTCTATTCGAGGAAACAACGCCGTATGATCCGTCTTCCCCTTACTCAGCATCCAAGGCCGCAAGCGATCATCTGGCAACAGCATGGCAGCGGACTTACGGCTTACCGGTAGTCATTTCCAACTGCTCAAACAACTACGGACCATTCCACTTCCCCGAGAAGCTCATCCCCCTGATTATTCTCAACGCGTTGGAAGGTAAGCCTCTACCGGTCTATGGGAACGGTGCGAATATACGCGACTGGCTTTATGTCGAGGATCATGCGCGCGCCTTGTGGCTCATCGTTCAAAAGGGACTGCCGGGTGAAAAATACAATGTCGGCGGACGTAACGAACAGAAGAACATCGATGTAGTGAACTGCATCTGTTCTATTCTCGATGAGTTGCGCCCACAGTCGAAGCCATACTCTGAACTTATCAAATACGTCACAGATCGTCCTGGCCACGACGCGCGCTACGCCATTGACGCAACCAAGCTAGAGTCCGAACTCGGATGGAAGGCACAAGAGAATTTTGCGACCGGAATTCGTAAGACGGTCTCATGGTATCTTGAAAACGGTTGGTGGTGGCAACCACTACGCGAGGGCGTCTACTCGGGAGAGCGCCTCGGTGTTCTGACGAAAGGTTAAGCAGATGCGGCTTGCAGTGACCGGAAAGAATGGTCAGGTGGTGAGCGCCCTTCTCGCGCGCGCAAACATCGATCTACAAATCATAGCGCTCGGTCGACCGGAGCTTGATCTCTTGCATCCCGAAACGGTGTTGAGCGCACTGCATGACGCGAAGCCGGACGTTGTCGTATCGGCGGCGGCATATACAGCCGTCGACAAGGCCGAGAGCGAGCCCGATGTCGCGTTCGTAATCAACAGGGACGGCGCAAAGGCAGTTGCAGAAGCTGCGAAAAGTCTGGGTCTTCCTGTCATTCACCTCTCGACGGATTACGTATTCGATGGGGCGAAGGATGGAGCTTATCAGGAAAATGATCCAACCGGGCCGACCTCCGTCTACGGCCGCTCCAAGCTTGACGGTGAAACAGCGATTACAGAAAGTAACGCAAATCACGCCATCTTACGCACTGCTTGGGTGTACTCCCAATACGGCAATAACTTCGTTAAAACGATGCTTCGCCTTGCCGAAAGCCGAGACGAGATTAATGTAGTAGCGGACCAAATTGGTTGCCCAACTTGTGCCGATGACATAGCGCAGGCGATCATTGTAATCGCGAAAAGGCTCGTTGAAGACCCATCTTCAGACTTGCGCGGCGTTTTCCACCTTTCTGGATCGGGTGAAACGACCTGGGCAGATTTTGCAAAACAGATTTTCGCATTCTCCATGGCGGAAGGCGGAAAGCCGATGACCGTCAACGAGATCAAAACAGCACAGTACCCTACACCAGCCAAACGGCCAGCCAATTCACGGCTCGACTGTAGCAAGTTGGAAAAAACGTACGGAATAAAGCTGCCAGATTGGCAATCATCGACGCAGGCGGTTGTCACCGCTATTGCGCAAAGCAGAAAGGAAACGCCATGAAGGGTATTATTCTTGCTGGCGGCAGCGGTACTCGTTTGCACCCGATGACACTGGCGGTATCGAAGCAGATTTTGCCTGTTTACGACAAGCCGATGATCTATTACCCGCTTACAACATTGATGTTGGCCGGCATTCGCGAGATCCTCATTATCTCGACACCACACGACATGCCGCTGTTCCAAAACCTACTTAAAGATGGATCCCAATGGGGTCTTTCTATCGAGTACGCCGTACAACCAAGCCCAGACGGTCTCGCACAAGCGTATATGATAGGTGCTGACTTTATCAACGGCTCACCCTCTTGCCTGATCCTGGGTGACAACATCTACTATGGACACGGATTGCCGGAACTGCTTGAAGCCGGTACGAACGTGGTGGATGGCGCTACAGTGTTCGCGTATCATGTGAATGACCCAGAGCGCTATGGTGTTGTAGAATTCGATAACGAGATGCGTGCGCTCTCGATTGAAGAAAAGCCAGCAAAACCAAAATCAAATTGGGCGGTGACTGGTTTATATTTTTACGATGGCGATGTCGTCGACATTGCGGCCAATCTTAAACCGTCGGCTCGCGGTGAATTCGAGATCACTGACATAAACCGCATTTATCTCGAGCGAGGCAATTTAAAGGTCTCCATCATGGGCCGTGGCTACGCGTGGCTCGACACCGGCACCCCAGACAGCCTCTTGGAAGCCGGTGAATTTGTGCGAACTCTAGAAAAACGGCAGGGGTTCAAAATTGCATGCCCGGAAGAAATTGCTCTAAACAACGGATTCATCAGCATGGAGCGCTTTGCAGAGACCGCTGAAAAATTCGGCAAAAGTGACTATGGCGTCTATCTGCGCCGACTGGCCGAATGATTAGAAGCTCATTTCAAGCTAGCCTATTGCGGGTACTTGGTGCACGTCCCTGCACGGGACAGTGTTTTCAGACCTTCCCAAGCGGGTATGCAGAGCCTCATAGACTACTCCTTTACATGAATTGATCGAAACCCGCGAATAACTCAGCAACGCAGTGGTTTACCGAGGTATACATGGAATTCCAATGCAACGCGTAATGAATGTTCTTATCGAACCCGGCTTCTACAAAATCCTCATACAAACGGGAAAAAATATCACAGCAGTCGCGTTCATGGACATTGAAAACAGGAATCGCTGCTGCTTGCTCGACGTGGCAACCAGCGGCCTTCATTATTATATTCAGGTTAAAAAGCCGCTCAAAAATCTTAGTATCCAAGTTTTTGGAGACGAACAAAAATTTGACTCAGTAGAATTCGATTTCCTACCCGTATCGCAGACGTGTTTCCGATTAAAAATGTCTTTTGCTGGGATTTTCAGAAATAGAATTCAGAGTTTCGGCCCAGGTGAAAAGCTACTTTGTTTGGGCGGCTCTTCAGATGAAGTTGCTGCAATAGCATTTTCCAATGTCGACCACCGACATCTATATCTTTATGGTCTGGATAGCGAATCTATTACAGAGAACAACTGGGGTTGGGCAGACGTCGGTTTTGAGGCCGACATTAGTCAACGATCAGCCGGTAAATCCGATACCCGCACATGCATTTATCTTCACATACATTACCTGCAAACTTGGCCAGAGATACGAGCCATTTTGTCAGCGAATACTTCCGGCATGGACCTCATCATAACGACAACAGTAAATGACGAAGATTTTTACGCCGATGTCCATGAAAGCTTTCCAAATGCACGAGTGATCCTGATAGAGAACAGGGGCCGCGATATAGGGCCGTTTGTGGAACTTCTGAAACAAGGAGTTTTCAAGCAGTACGATGCCGTTTGTAAAATTCATGGCAAACTATCGCTCAAAGATGGGAGAGAAACGGTATCCGGCCAACGGATTCGCCGCTATTCTCTCGCGTGCTTGCTGGCTGACGGCGCTGCTACGAATATCGCCACCATGTTTAAGGACAACCCCGACATCGGACTTGTAGGACCACAAAATCTTTTACTGCCCCCAAAAAATGAACCAGTAGAGCGGTACATCAAGCATGAGCTAGGTTCGATGAAACGGGTATTGACTTTAGCCGGGGTTAAGTTTGATCCTCAGAATATCCAATTCTTTGTAGGCACGATGTTTTGGTTTCGTCCCGACGCATTGGATTTGTTAAATCGCACGAACCTTCGCATTATGGATTTTGACGCTGAAAACGGAGCTAAGCGGAACACGCTACAGCACGGGTTAGAGCGGCTATTTTGTGCTTTCGCACAAATAGCCGGATACAAAATCGCTGGCCTTCAACCTCAAGCCCAGCATGACGAAACTAACCCATTGGAAGAAAAATAAAATGAAGCCGTTGTCGTCATTCGACGTAACCGTTATCTCGGTCTGCTACAAAAGCGATAACGTCATTAATAACATGATTGCTTCGGTGCCAGTCACAGTGCCAATAGTCTTAGTCGACAATGGAAATACGAACGAATTTTCACAGCTACCATGCGATCGAACGATCTCAATTTTAAATCTGGATGAAAATATTGGTTTCGGCCGCGGCTGCAACGCCGGGGCTGCGTTGGCAAAAACGGACTGGTTGCTCTTCCTCAACCCGGACGCTCAACTGCAGGAAACGACATTGCAAGCCTTACTAGAGGCTGCATATCGTTATCCACGTGCAGCCGCATTCAATCCAAAAATTTCAAACAGTGACGGTAGCCCATATTTCAAGCGCCGATCGTGGCTTCTACCACGCAAAAAATATATGCGAAGTGGTTGGCCGTCTTCTGATACTGAAGTGCCGGTACTCAGTGGTGCGGCGATATTTGTCTCAAAGAAACTCTTTGAAACCATTGGAGGGTTCGACCCGAACATCTTCTTGTATCACGAAGATGACGATTTATCGCTTCGACTCGCGGGATTCGGGCCTCTAATGTTCATACACGATGCAGTCGTTTCGCATGCAAGTGGCCACTCGTCAGGCCGCTCTCCCGAAGTGGCGTACTTTAAAGCTTTCCATATGGCGCGTTCACGTATCTACACTGGTCGCAAGCATGGCAGACCCTTTCCAGTTACGTCGTCGATAATACAAGCCTTGGGTTTAATACTTTCACCCTCCGTTGTATTCTCTAAGCGCAGGCGGGCGAAAGCATTTGGTTTCATCAAAGGTATCCGGGCAGGAAGCAGCGAAGTCGTGTCCATTGAAACCTCATAGACACCTATAGCCACTCTCAGGTGAACCCTAATTCACTTACTGGCAAGATAAGAATCACGACCAAGGGAATGATGATATAAACGATGTTTAGCTCTTCCGTGTCTGTAAAGACAATAAACAAATATTATATCAGCGTCGTAACGGCAACACCGACCCTTTGTACAGTCGAGATAGAAGCTGGTGGGTTACGAGAAACCTACGTTCTAAAGCTTCAACGTAAGGTGTCTCATTTCATTCTCCGTTCTATTGCTGGTGAGAACAAACTTACCTTTTCTGCCCCAATCACAATAGAGGCGACCATTGTCAAGCGTCGCCGACAGCGTCGGCCAATATCAATAAAGCTGCGTGAGATTTTTGACGATTCTCGCAGAAAAAGAGGGACCTATTGGCCAAGCATTCACACTTTTAATGGCGTCGAATTGCGCGAAATAACTTTGGGATGCTTTATGCCTGAGGCGCACTCCAGAGCCGAGAAAAGCATTTTTCATCGATTTCAGTTGGAAAATACGAACTCTGCTTATCCCAAGGAAGGCTCGGAAAAAAGCAACATGTCCTCCGACATTTTGGGAGACATAATCGACTGGGTTAACGACGAGAACGGTGAGGATCTCGCTTTTTTCGTCGATAAAAACAGATTTTCACATCAAAATCGCGATGCAGCATGGCATTATTTAGTCCAATACTTTGGTGAAACGACGAGTGGCGATGGTCACGCGCGGGATGTCATGAAAGCGAATCCCGCACTAGGTATGCTTTGCTTTGACGTCACTGAACACAAGCAATCAAAGCACCCCAACAACAAACGAAACCGCCGTCTTGCTCAGATGTTCAACGTCAATCTCATGGAACTCGAATCCAGCCCCGCGTTTCCCGCGGCCTGCTTGATACGTAAGTCGTCACTGGCTTGGCTTACTGCGATGAACGTTGAGCGTAGAGATCTTGAGAACGGACGATACGATCCGAAGGCGCTACTCCGACTAATACCTATCCTCGTTCGCAACGCGGGTTATGGCGTTTCAGTCACTCCCGCGTCTAAAAATTCCATCGTACTTGGCGGTCCGGTTACTGACGCCCAGTGGGAAATACATCGGGCGCTCCCAGACCCACTTAATCAAAACGTGTGTCTTTTTGTAGGCTTACTAGGAGGTGACGGCGGTTTTGCTCCACACGCGCTGGTATACATGCGCGCATTGAAAGAGCAAGGTCTGTTGGTCTATGCTCTGGGCGTAAGCCTCACTTCGCCCTTAGTCGTCGCGGATCCAGGCCCATCCTATTGTGATGCGTTTTCCGCGAGGCAGAATGACGGCCATGATTTTGGCATCTGGGCAGCCGCGTTGAGAAAACACCCCGAGATATGGCGTGCGCAAACTTTACTTTTTGCGAATGATAGCATGATTCCAGGGACAAATTCATTTGATGAACTGTTTGGGAAACTTGAGCAGACGCCCTACGATGTAACGGGTCTGACTGACAGCACAATCAGCAATCTCCATCTACAAAGCTATTTCATTCACCTCAATCGGAGAGCGTTAGAAACCCCAGAAGTTAAGAAATTCTGGGATTCCGTACTATCGTGGAAAGACAAAAACAGGATCATCAATCTTTATGAGATCGGGATGACGAGCAAATTTTCAACGGCTGGCCTCACATGCGGGCCATTGTTCCCTGCTCCAAACACAACGAATATCGGGCCTAGCAATCCCTCGATTTATTGTTGGAAGGAACTCATTGATAACGGCTTCCCTTTTGTTAAAACCCAGATAATCAAGGATGCGATCGCGTCTGGGACAATCGTAGACGTTATTAGATTCCTAGACCAGAACGGCTTCGATGCCAGTATCATTCCTGGCATCATCGAAGTTTCTAACTCTGCCAATAGATGAAACGTCATTTCGTCCATGAGGGGAAGAGTTGAACGGCCCACCTAAAAAAGTTCGATATTTATAGGAAAACGAAGCGTTTCCAACAAATGACAGTTGATGACACCTCGGCTTTTTTCGGACGATACCAAATTTAGTCGATTAACCGTTTCGCGGGTTGACACCGCATGATGGGGGCTCTACGCCGAAAAATAGGCGATATATTGCGCGCTCGCCTGAGCAGGAAACTTTAATGCGTGCGGGGGCAGGCTATGGTCGAGTTAAAGTGGTACGACGGAAATAGGAACGAAGCGAAGCAGTGTTTGGCCTGTGGCACGACTACAGAGATGCCTTTGATAGTCAGTACGACACACGTGATTGAACAGCGCGGTGACGTTTTGTTTTACCGCTGCCCGGTGTGCTCGTCATTAAATGCCGAAGGCCAGTTCGCAGACTTCCTCACTTCCGATGAGGGTTTTATAGATTCGGACAGAAACAAGTACGTTTGGGATCACTATCTTGAAATCGGAGCAGGTATCGATTTCATGGTTCGGCCCATAGAGCGGGCGGGAATTATAACAAAAGGCCGGCTACTTGACGTGGGTTGCGGCTATGGTTTTCCTCTAGATTATTGGCAGTTTGTTGCAAATGGCGTAGCTGTAGGCTTAGAGCCTTCAGAATACGGCGCCCGGGGTGCTCGCGAACTAAACGTTAAAATAATCCCAGAATATTTGTCGGACCAAACAGAACTTGTTGGGCAAAAATTCGATCGAATTATATCCTCTGAAGTTATAGAACATGTTCCAGATCCCAAAGCGTTTCTGGAAGGCATAAAAACATACCTAGACCAAAACGGTGTGGCAATATTGACGACCCCTAACGCTGATTTCATCACGCGTCATGGCCCCCTAAGCACATTGATTGCAGCGTTGTCGCCAGGGCTACATCAACTTCTTTTTAGTAAACTTGCGTTGGAGAAATTGCTCCAAGATGTAGGATTTTCTCATTATGTCGTTGATGTTCACGAAGAAAGATTGATTGCGTACGCCTCAAACGAACCAATTTCATTTGAGAATGACGACGCTGAAATCCGAGCGAACTATCTTAAATACCTTCAATCGAAAGCCGTCACAACAGATCCACTTGATGCGCTAGGCGCAGGTATACGTTACCGGCTTTTTAAAGAGCTTGTGAACGAAGGGCGCTTTGATGAAGCTTTGCCGATCGGCAAAGAAATCGCGTCATCAATAGCTACTAAATATCAGTTTGACCCACTTTCGCCTGCAGAAACACTAGCCAAGATTCGCGCATGCGACACGATGCAGGACTACACAAAAGCGGCTCCATTCTTTCTCCCTTGTTTCGTTTTTTATGCAGCAATGTTGACACGACATGGAAGAGAATTAGGGAGCTTCACGGCTTCGGACCAGTTCTCTTGTGCAGCTGATCTCTGCGCACACGCGCAGCGGCACAACGTTATCTTTTCGCAGGAGGCTGGAACTCTGTATTGGGTTTCTGTCTTTGAAGAAGCATTTGCACGATTGGTCGACGGAGATAAAGAACGCGCTTACCAATTGATGGAGCGAATTCGTAACGGCTCGGAACCCGATGAAAGGTATCTCGAAACTTGCGCTAGACCGCGATCGTTGGTGCTACGCGCGACGCTTCAGTCGGGTATTGCAAAACTACAGTCGGGAGAACCCGAATGGGCGATGGCAATTTTCCGTAAACTCATGCGTGATATCGAGGGTGATGAAGAAGCGTTTGCATTGTTTTCGGAAGCGAAATCTGCTTGGGAAACAGCTGTAGAGCAATCTCGAGAAATGCTGCCTTCACAGAACGAAAAGGTGAAAAATCCTGATAAAAAATTTAGAAAGGATGGTCTTTTGACTTCACTTTTTAAGAACAAAAGAGCCGTATAGCGCTTTACTCGGATCAGAGTGATCCCATTGGGAGCCTCCAAATTTAACTTTCTCACATGTTATTAAAATGCGGAGACACATAAAAGGGAATGAATCTCCCTTTTATGTCGTCTCGATTTTAGGACATATCGTCGACCACAACGCGAATGCGCGGCACTTCCGCATAAATACTCAGATGCTTTATGTTCAAAAGTTCGATGAACCAATCAACAAAGTTATCTTCCTCAATCTCACTCATGCGAAATTGCCGCTGATCGCGTTTAACTCGGTTATCGGGTATTAAAGCCGCAACCTGGCCCGCAGAGCTGGCCGACCATTCGGTGGACGGGATTTAAATCAAACCTTTTCTGTGCAATCCAATGCATGCGAATTTTTTGATCGTTTTTCGCTACAACTTCGGGCTAGACTATTAGTTCATGAGAACAAAAGAAGATCGTTGACATAGTCCCCGATTGCGAGAGACGAAGTCAAGCCCGGAGATTCAATACCAAATAACTGTACCACTCCAGGTATCCCGTGCTCTCTCGGCCCTAGGATCTGAAAATCTTGCTTCGCTACCTCTGGTGGAACAATCTTCGGTCGGATACCAGAATACGCAGGCTGTAGGCTATCGTCTGGCAGTTCTGGCCAATAACGTCTTATCGCTTCATAAAACACTCGACTGCGACCAGGATTCACTTCGTACGCAATCTCCTCAATCCACTCGACATCCGGACCAAAACGCGCTTGGCCCATTAGGTCTAGCGTCAGATGCACACCCAATCCCCCGGCAACGGGCACAGGATAAATCAATCGAGAAAACGGTGCTTTCCCTGAAGCAAGGTTGAAATAGTTTCCTTTTGCAAAATACGCCTTTGGGACAGAGCTTGTCGGAAATCCTCGCATTAAACCAGCAACGTTAGGTGCGACGAGGCCAGCAGCGTTTATGAGCCAGCGGCAAGCGAGATTCATCGGTTCAGCGCCACCTACCGAAACGATTGTCCGTTCCCCAAGTTCGGCTGACACAAACGGACTTCTGTACGAAAAAAGTGCGCCGTTCGCCTCCGCTTGTCCAACCATGGCTAACATGAAGGCATGGCTATCAACGATACCCGTCGATGGAGAATACAATGCAGCCACAACATTAAGGTTGGGCTCCATTTGAAGAGCCTGTTTCTCCGACAACGTGACAAGATCAGAGACCCCATTCGAGTGGGCGTGCTTTGCTATGCCGGGTAGCCTCGTAGCCTCGTCTTCGCTTGTTGCGACAATTAGCTTCCCACACCTTCTATGCTCTACATGATGTTCTGAACAAAACTCGTACATCAAATCCCGCCCAGAGACGCAAAAACGCGCCATCAGGCTATCTCTCGGATAATAAATTCCGGCATGGATCACTTCGCTATTACGCGAAGAAGTCCCGAACCCAAAACTCGGTTCTGCCTCGAGAACGAGGACCTCTTTTCCAGAGAGTGATAGAGACCGCGCAATCGAGATGCCGACTGCACCGGCCCCAACCACAATGCACTCTACTTCATCCATAGACCTATAGCCTCGCAAACTGCCCTGAATACCAAATGGATCGCCCAACTCTTCCTAAATACCGCATGCTGAACATCGGACGCCTAGGAAAACCAATGCGTTTGCAAAACCCATTTGGGGAAGATTAAACGAACTTTGAGGACGACGTTGCTTCCTCCGCAAGCTATGATCCACTCACGACCAAATTTATATGATCTTCAATATCTTGGATAGACACTGGTGATCCATCGCATATGACGTCGCGCCAATCAGCCGCGTCGAACACGTAAGACGGATTTGATGTGACAAGCTCGGTTTTAATGAATGGAAAGCCGTGTCCCAGAACGAGATGCCGCCAAAAATAATGAGTTGGATTAAACGCAGTCCCCCAGAACCTGGCTTTCATCCTCATCCTAATCCAGCTAAACCCAGCGCCTCCACCCGTTACATCATCCGCAAACAAAAGTTTCTCTTCATTCTGGGATAGGTCTTTGAGTAAGTGAGGTGAGGACGCCAACAACTCGCGAAGACGGTCGCGGTTATTGAGATAATCTGCTTCGAGTTCATCGTAGCTAAAAAGTGTGTAGAGCGGAACTCGCTTTCCAACTAGAAAAGTCGACAAGGCTAGTTCACCGCGCTCAATCATAACTTTCTTGCTGAACGAACAACGTAATTGTTCAAAAAAAGCATCCAAGGACAAAATTGCATTTCGCCCGCGGAAGAGAAGAAAGTACGATTGAAGATGTGGAACGTGATCAGGACTATCAGTTAGGCCCAGCACACCGTGATCGACAGTACGTAGCGCCGCCAAAATTGGAGGGAATGGTCTGACTGGTCCAAGGATACTATCATTCGTCAAAAGGATCTCGGGAGCCGCCAACAGCTCCGTTTGACATTGCGTCCACGCATCTTTCCAAGCACCCAAATCCCGACCGAACGACCGCCGTTCGAACCCAATGCTGACAAAGCCCTCGATATTTCGCACAGATTCCTGAGAGACAGGTGACATAGTCACAAAGATAACTTCGAAGCCTTGATCGTTCAAAGCTCGTAATTGCTCTACAACCATGCGCGAAACCGTAGCCGCAGGGTTGAAATGTGCATAGATTGCTACAGCCTTGCCAATTTGCAACGGTTTACGAATAAAAAAGTTCGTAACTCGGGATTCCCAGCCCGCAGCATTCTCTTCGTTATCCCGCGATGTCGGCTGAGACCGAATCTTATGGCGGATATAGCGTTCAAGGCGTTTTGCCAAACCCCGCTCACGTCGCACAAACGGCGTGACTTTACGTGTCGTAATTCTCTTAGGCACTAACAGCGTCATGTGATCACCGATATGAATCCGCGAGTTCCCTCCAAGCACTGTTTTCATCCCAAGCGCCAACGTAATGTGCAGCTGATTGAGTATTCACTCGCATTAACGGCTCACTAAAGTCGTTTTGCACGCCCAACTCAAGCGCACAGTCGAGTTGCAGCCTGTCGCGCATCGAATTGGCAAATCTTTGGGCGAATGCTCCTTGGGTTTCGACATATCCACTGGGGTTCAGGCTCAGTTCCGCATTGGTTATGACCGCGACTTGAGATACAAACTTTGCATAAGCAGATGCCAGAAGCCTTACATGAATATTGTCTCGCACATAGTCTGGCGTATTGACACGGGCAACCTCTCCCTGTTTCCAAGTCCTCATTAAGTACGCAGCAAACCGAGGTTCCTCGAGCGGACCAAAAGGATTTGGGATAACGAATTTCCCAAACGCTAAATCGAACTCACGACAATGGTACTTCACAAGTTCAGACGTGAGCCCCTTTGAAAGGCCATAGGGAGAAAAAGCAAGCAAGGGCTGATTTCCAGCACCCTCATTTTGCTCGAACACGCTACCGGTCAAAACCACGCTTTTGAGCCCATTACGTCGCAGCGTAGTTAAAACGCCCCGCAGATTATGGGTGTTTTCGCCGACGGCAGCGACGACATCGAATTCTGGACTACGATAATTCGCAACCTGCGCTGCATGGTGGCAAAGGATGTCGAACCCACCCGCAGCAATGCGCTGAAAATTCTCCGACCCGAAAGGTGCGGATTCTATGACTTCAGCCACATTCAGCAAGCGTCGCACACGCTCGGCGCGAACTCCTTCATTGTACGAAGACAGACTGCCTCGCAGTGGAGCTACCACCTTAAATCCTGAGGATACAAGCATCTCGGCGAACCAATATCCAGTGAAGGAACTGGCCCCTGTAAGCAAAACCTTCATTTGAGCCCTCGCATGAGTTCCATACCATGAAACTCGGCGTTAAGATCTGGCCAAGATTTGTCTTTCTCCGATATTTCGATCGGTTCAATTGGCCATTCTATACCTATCGCGGGATCGTTATATCGGACGCCTCGTTCGCAATCGGGAGCATAGAAATCGCTGACAAGATACAGGGCCTCCGTGTCGTCAGTGAGGGTAATAAATGCATGACCAAAACCTCTTGGTACATACATCATCATTCTATTCTCTGCGGACAGTTCGGCACCAAACCATTTGCCAAATGACGGAGACCCTGCGCGCAAGTCGACGATCACATCAAATAGAGCGCCGCGGATTGCGCGAACAATCTTCACCTCACCTGAGGGCGGAAGCTGATAGTGTAACCCTCGTAGCGTGCCCTTTTTAGAGCTTAGTGAGTTGTTGATTTGTACAAACCGAGTCTCGAGCCCTTCAGCTGCGAACTCTTTCTCACAAAAAAAACGAGCGAAAAAGCCACGGTCGTCGCCGCGTTTTTCAAGCTCAATCAAACGAGCACCATCAAGCGGAGTCTTATGAAAAATCATTTCGCACCTTAACCGATTAAGACCTGAGCCAACGGAGATCTTTGCCCATCCGGCCACTATCGATATGTCGTTCGAGCGTCTTCAGGCGAATGAAGGGAGAGTTTCGGAAATCCTGATCTCGGAACCCCATCCTGGTTAGATTCACAATAAGCCGTTCAATCGACTGATCCAATGAAACTTGAGGAATGAAATCAGGCGCCAACGACTTAAAGAGATTGAAATCGACTTGGTATGAACGCTTATCAGGCGGCGCATTCAGATTAATACTGACCGTCGTCCCGGGCACCTGTCGGGCTACAGCCTCAGCGAGATCACGAACTTGGTAATTGTTCTCGTCTCGTCCAGCGTTAACGGCAAGAAATTGACCGCCATTTTCCGCTTCACGCGCCACGGCCCAAGATATTGCCCGCGCCATATCCTCAACGTCAATTAGTGGTCGCCACGGAGAACCATCGCTCAAGACAGTTATTTCACCTGAAGTAAGCGCTCCTGCCACAAAGTCGTTTAGAACTAGGTCAAGCCGTATTCTATCGGATGCACCACAAGCCGTTGCGAAACGAAGGCTCGTGGTGGTCATCCCCTTCAGGTCGCTCTGTTTCAAGCGCTCTTCTGTCCCAATCTTTGAGCGGGCATAGGCAGTCAGCGGGTTAGTAGGATCGGTCTCTTTTCGCGCCCCACCTTCAGCAAAACCATACATGCTGCAACTAGAAGCAAAAACAAAGTTCTTTACGCCAGCATCAGCTGCAAGTTCCGCAATTCGAACACTAGCCGTCTGATTGATATCCTCGGTCACCTTTTCGAACTGATTTCCCATAGGATCGTTCGAAACGGCGGCAAGATGGACAACCGCATCCACGCCGTTCAAGATCTCCCGTGGAAACTCGCGGACATCACCAAAATATTGGCGATCAAGGACTGATTCCGGCAAGTCTTCAGCTCCCGTGAGCGACTGACCGAAATATCCTGCGTCAAATCCAACCAATTGTACGGCCGGAATGTTCTTTTTCAGGAATCGAGAAAGAACGGGACCTACGTAACCCATATTTCCAGTAATCAGAATTTTCATCACATCACCACTTCTTCCAAGGAGCCTTGTTGTCTACCCAGAGTTTCTCCAACATATTTTTCTCTCGGAGAGTATCCATAGGTTGCCAAAACCCCTGGTGTTCAAATGCCATTAATTCCCCGTCTTTGGCGATTGTCATCAGAGGATCGACTTCCCACGAGGTAGAATCACCTTCGATGTAATCAATTGCCTTCGGAGACAGAACAAAAAAGCCGCCATTAATAAGGCCCACCTCACCTTTTGGTTTTTCCAAAAAGCTTCTGACAGAACCATCTTCAATTTGAAGTGCACCATAACGGCCTGGTGGTGTCACGGCTGTAACTGTTGCCAACTTGCCATGCTTTTTGTGAAACGCGATGCTTTCCGTGATGTCTACATCCGAAACTCCATCACCATAGGTAAAACAGAACGCCTCTTCGTCTTTTAGATATGGAGCTACACGCTTCAACCGACCGCCGGTCATAGTCTCATCACCGGTGTCGATCAGCGTCACCTTCCACGGCTCTGCTTTGCGGTCGTGGACTTCCATCGAATTCGACGTCATATCAAACGTGACATCCGACATATGAAGGAAGTAATTCGCGAAGTATTCTTTTATAACGTAGCCCTTGTACCCACAGCAAATGATGAAGTCATTCACGCCGTGCGACGCATAAATTTTCATGATGTGCCAGAGGATTGGCTTACCTCCGATCTCAACCATCGGCTTAGGTCGCAGATGCGTCTCCTCCGATATTCTGGTTCCAAGCCCGCCAGCCAAAATCACAGCCTTCATTGAGATCACACCTCGATTATTTATCCACTACGGTGGTCAATGCAGTATTCAGGCCAAAATGGCAACCCTAAGCATCTACCAGCTAATACGGGAATACAAAGGATACACCATCTCAATCAACCATGAATCGAGAGAAGCCACAGCATTTATAAACGCACCCGCTAAAATAACTCACGCCAGCCCACACAAAGAGTAGCAAGCGATTGTGAAATATATGTTTTTAGAAATTTAGGGTATCGATGTTTTCCGCGAAGTCACCGGCCTTGGATCGTTAGTGTTGAATACTTCAACTTGTAGGTTGCAGATTGCACTAACCCCGGAAATCAAGGCCGTCAAAAGGTTAGATTTGCCGAATCACTACCCTGGGTTGATGGCGCCTTAGGATCACTCGATGAGCTCCTTGTTTCCCGCCCAGAGACACTTGCGTTTGGCATCCCGTCAAAGGTTCATGCAGAGCAAACTGCGTCGTAACCTCACCTCGCTGATTGTTGCCTCCGTCGTTTAGCCTAAGCATCGTCGGAGAATCTGCCCAGAGCCATAAAGCTCGCACACGCCACCGGCGAAACCCATAGCAAAGTTATCTACTAAAATTACAAATCGAACCGTTGAAAAGCCTACTAGCCCACTTTCCGTGACAGCAGTTGCGATACACCCCACAATGGAATATGGCCACATCCTTATAAATGGGAAACTCCAGATCGGATCTTTGAGGGCTACAAAGCAGTCAATATTGACAGTTGTTGAATGTGACATTAATTGCTGCGACGAAGTTAGCTTGTGGCGCTATTGGCTGATACATCCTAAATGCAGCCACAAAGCCATAACGTGGGAACAGGTCTCGATTACGAAAAGTCTTAAGGGCCGGTCGTATGTTTAAGATCAACCTCACGCCTCCCTCAAGTGGGTGTCGAAACTAAAATTAAGGATGTTTCGGTGATCGGATCGTTTTTGTCGCCAAACGACAAAAAGCTGTTGACTCGGCTTTTCAAAGAGAATTTCAAGAAACACGTTGGCTGGTACTCAGCAGCAATAGCGGCAATGTTTGTTGTTGCGGGAACCACATCCTTAAGCGCGTGGATAATGCGCGACATTGTCAACAGCGTCTATTTGAAGAAGGGATTCGACGTTGTTCTTGAAATTGCCTTCGCAGTTGCCGCTATCTTCATTGTCAAAGGCCTAGCGACTTTTGTACAGAGCTTCTACCTTAGCAAAGCTGGGAATAGCATCGTAGCCGAGCAACAGCGTAAGATATACGATCGCCTTCTCAAGCAAGGCGTATCATTTTTTCAAAATCTCCCCTCGTCCGAACTGCTCATACGCGTAACCTACAATGCACAGGCGGCACGTAGTGTCATTGATACGATTGTTACGTCATTCGTTCGGGACCTGTTCTCGCTAATCGGCTTGATCATAGTGATGTTTGCGCAGAATTTCCTTCTGAGCGCGATTTCCATGATAATCGGTCCAATTGCGATCTTTAGCGTTCGTCTTGTTCTTCGTCGGGTTCGTAAGATCATGGAGGCCGAACTCGCCTCTCTCGGCGAGATCGTCAACGTTGTACAAGAAACGAGTATCGGTGTTCGTGTCATCAAGGCGTTTTCGCTTGAAAAGCTAATGAGCCAGCGGATGAACAAGGCAGTGTCTGATGTGGAGCAGCGTGCCAATGGTATCGCCAAGCTTGAGGCTGCGACCAGTCCGATCATGGAAACGCTGTCCGGACTTGCGATTGCGGTCGTCATTGCCGTCTCCGGTTACACTGTTCTCGAAAAAGGCGGTTCGCCTGGCGATTTGATGGCATTTATCACCGCCCTGCTCCTTGCCTACGAACCAGCCAAGCGTCTCGCGCGCATGCGTGTTCAGATCGAAGGCGGAATGATTGGCGTCCGGATGATGTTCGAGGTTCTCGATGCGCCATTGACCCTCACCGAGAAAAACGATGCATTGCCTCTTCCTAAGAAAAGCGGTGATGTCGCTCTCAAGAACGTCAGCTTCGAATACGTTTCTGGACAGCCTGTCCTCAAGGACGTCAGCGTCCTCTTCGAAGGTGGAAAGATGACGGCTCTCGTCGGACCGTCTGGCAGTGGTAAGTCGACAATCATTAATTTGATGATGCGTCTCTACGATCCACAAAGCGGTTCCGTTGAGATCAACGGCATGGATTTGCGCGACGCGTCTTTCGCAAGCCTGCGCGAGCAGGTCTCGTATGTTGGCCAGGAAACGTTCCTGTTCTCCGGAACTGTTCGACACAATATTTCTGTCGGCCGGGACAATGCGACCGAAGAGGAAATCATCGAAGCAGCGAAGGCGGCCAACGCGCATGACTTCATCATGAAGATGCCGCAGGGTTATGACACAAGGCTCGGTGAAAACGGTTCTGGTCTTTCGGGTGGTCAGCGTCAGCGTGTCGCCATTGCCCGTGCCATGCTCCGCGATGCCGACATTCTGATCCTTGATGAAGCGACGAGCGCGCTGGACTCCGAGTCTGAAGCTCTCGTTCGTGACGCTCTTGAGCGCCTGACACTGAACAAGACCTCGATCGTGATTGCTCACCGTCTTTCGACGATCAATCGCGCTGACAAGATCGTCGTGATGGACAACGGTCAAGTTGTTGAAGAGGGCAGCCGCCGCGAGTTGCTTGCTACCGATGGCCTCTACAAGCGCCTTCACAGCATCCAGTTCGACGCAGACGTCGCGTAATTTTAATTCGGGCGGCATATTGCCGCCCGATTACCTTGGCTATGCTCTATGGGAAATTTGATTGCGTGCTTCTTTAGTGAAGAGCTTTTCCACTACACGCCTCCAATTCGCATCTTCGATACTTCGGCCTGGCCCTTTCAGGGCCTTGGCAAACATAGCCAAATCGTGACAGCTTCCGCCCGTAATCAGGAGAGAGGATGATGACGGGAATGGCAATGATTGATGAGCTTGCTCGGAATTTCGCAGCAGCGGATAGCGAAGGAACGAAAATCCCCCTCGCGACGCTCGAGACCAAAGGGCTTGTCCCCGACAATTTTGAGCAGTCCATGGACGCTCAGCGCGCGTTCGTGACCGCCACCGGTAAAAGCGTGGGCGGCTGGAAACTGGCGATCCGACCGGATGGCACCGCGATTGGGGCACCGATGGTCGATTGCTACAGCGTCACAGACGACAATCTCGCAACATTTCCTGCTAGAGGGATCGAAGGGCTTGAGGTGGAGATCTGTGTCACGCTTGCAGCCGATATTCCCGCATCAGGCGAAACCCCACTGACCAGAGACGAGATCCTTCGCTATGTTGACAAGGTCTACCTTGGTGCGGAACTCCTTAGCTATCGTTTGGTCGAGAAAAACCAGGTCCCCTTCCCGCTTTTCCTCGCGGATCGTCTCGCCAACCAGGGATTTGTGATCGGGCCTGAAATCGACGCGACTGTGATCGACAATTTTGCGCGGGAGAGCGCGCCTTTCTCACAGCTCACAATCACCGAAGGCACAACCACTCTGTTTGACGCAAAGGTAAAGCATCCCAATATCGATCCGCTGGCGCCGCTCGTCGCCTTTGCCAATGCGCCCCTGAACAAAGGTGGCATGCTCAATCGCGGACAGGTGATCACTACCGGCAGTCTTTGTGGAGCTATCCCGACCGCTCTCACCGCTTTGACCGCCATCGACCTCGCATCGGTCGGCAGCTTCGTCCTTAAGACGAAACACTGAAACTTACCCGCAAAGGTTTGATGCAATCGCGCAACATTCATCACGGAAACGTGAGCTCCGTTTGCTGACCGTGTTTTCCGCGGTTGGCATGCAATGCTCACACGCTGTAAATATGACTTGAATTGTCATATTTCGCATATGAAGGGATGCCGGCCAAGTCGGTACTCGCCATGTGAAACGCGACCGCACCGATCAGGGTGATTGATGAGCAAAACGCTGTTGCAGGTTTTTGATGCTAAGGAGGAAAACCGCCTCATGCGGTTTTTCCGCCGGCGTCTGGGCAACCGGGATGATGCTGCCGATGCGTTACAGGAAACCCTGGTGCGGGCGCTCGAAGTATCGCACGCGACGCTGATCGAAAATCCTCAGGCATACCTCTTCCAGATCGCCAAATCCGTCGCCCACGTAACGACGAAGCGCCAGTCACGTGAACGGCCGTTACTTGCGCCTCCAGAGGCAGGTCTTGCCGTTCCTTGCGACCAGCCCGATCCGGAGCGGATTGTCGCCGGTCGTCAACATCTAATCCTGATGGCCCGCTCAATCGAGGCTTTGCCCAAGCGCTGCCAGCAAGTCTTCGTGCTCAGTCGCCTGCACGGCCACTCCAATGGCGAGATAGCGGCTAGGCTCGGTATTTCCCGTAATATGGTCGAAAAACACATCATCAAGGCATTACTTCACTGCCGACAGGTCCGTGCACAAATAAAAATGTAAACGGACATCAGGTGCTGGCATCCTTTTCCACTCTAGAAGTAGAAAAGGATGTAATGCGGCATCAATAACTTCATCAGGAACGGCAGTGCAGGATATGAACGAGCGCCCGGAGGGTCTCATTGATGACCGTTTGGCTGAAGAGGCAGCTCTCTGGCTCGCACGCATGCAATCCAGCGATGCGACAGAGGACGATCGTCAGCGCTTCCAGAACTGGCTGAAAGCGGATCCTGCCCATGTGACCGCTTTTGAGGAGATGCGCGCGCTCTGGAGCGACCTTGGTAACATAGAGCTTCTGCCAGCCACGGACAAAAAACGCGGCGGCTCGGGTCGAGCGATCCTGGCAGGTCTGGCGTGTATCGGCGTTATCGGGCTTGCGGCACTCTATGCGCATCAGAGCGGTTTCATCGATCAGTGGCAAGCCGACTACTATACCGAAGTCGGCGAAACGAGACTGTTGAAACTGGAAGACGGCACGAACATCAGCATGAACACCGACACAGCTATCACCGTTCACTACTCGGACAGGGAACGCCGGATAACCCTGCTGCGCGGTGAGGCCTATTTCGATGTGGCCAAAAACCCTTCCCGGAAGTTCGTCGTTGACGATGGATCGCTCACTGCCAAAGCGCTCGGCACCCATTATTCGGTCCGTACCGCCGGTGGAGCTTTACCGCAGGAAGTTCAGGTCGAGGAAGGCCGGGTTGAAGTCGCAACCGGCGACGATGTCACTGTTCTCACGCCCGGCGAGGCAGCAACCCTCGGCAAAGACGGGAAACTGCTCCGCAGTCGCAAAGATGTGGCAAACAGCATGGCATGGCGTGAGGGCAAGCTGGTTTTTTCCGGTCAGCCCCTGCGCGAGGTTCTCGAGGTGCTCGCACAATATCGTCGCGGCCGAATTCTCGTTCTTGATGACAGGGCAGCAGAGCAACGTGTCTCCGGTATCTTCGATCTCAAGAATACGGATCAGGCTTTAAACATTCTCGAAGACAGCCTGCCAGTAACGGTATCACGGCTGTCCGGCATGCTGATTATCGTCCGTTCGCGATAATTTTTTCAGAAAGTACGTCAGGAGGCGCGCTCCCTATTCACTCTATCCCATCAGAAACCGCTGCGGCTTTGCCCGGCGGCCTGACATCATGAGTGAGAGGGAATGATATGAGATTTGGCAAGCACGGTCGCGGCCGGTTCTGGCTGACGACGACGGCGGTCGCAGGTGGCATGGCCGCATTCGGTCTTGGTGGTGCAGGGATCACGACCGCCAGGGCACAAACGGCAGCACCTCAACCGGCGGCCACATCGAAGACGGTCACGGTCTCCGTTCCCGCTGGGCCCCTCGAAAATGCCATCCTTTCATTTGGCCGACAGGCGAACCTGCGCATGGTCTATCCCTCGACCATTACCCGGGGGCGCAATACCTCCGGCGTCAATGGCACATTGAGCATCGCTTCCGCGGTGAACAGCCTCCTTGCAGGGACCGGCTTGAATTACACTCTTGCAGACGGCAATACGGTTCGAATTTTTGATCCTGCCAATCGATCCCTTCAGATGGGGTCTGCTGCCCCCGGTTCGACCGTTCTCTCGCCGATCACCGTTCAGGGAACGGGGGTTGAAGGCGCCAAGGGGGTACTTGAAACCAATGGCTACGTCGGAAAATCCGGGCGTACCGCGACCAAAACCGATACACCGATCGCGGAGACGGCCCAGTCGATCTCCACTGTCAGCCGTAAACAGCTTGACGATATCAAACCGCAAAACCTCTCCGAAGCGCTGAACTACACCCCTGGCGCGCGCATCGGCCAATATGGCGCCGAGCCACGTTTCGATGCCTTCAAGGTACGCGGCACCGATCTCAGCACGACAGGCATTTTTCGTGATGGCCTGCGCCAGGTCAGCAGCCAGAACGGCAGTGCGCGGCTTGAGCCCTATGGCGTAGAAGCCGTCTCAATCCTGCGCGGTCCAGCCGCTTCCGTTTACGGCGCAAGCAGTTCCGGAGGCATCGTCGACATCATTTCGAAGCGTCCGACCGAGGAGACCTTGCGCGAGGTTGAATTCCAATATGGCTCCTTCGGCCGTGTACAGGGAGCGTTCGATTTTTCAGGCGCCGTCAACGATGAAAAGACCATGCTTTATCGTCTGACCGGTGTCGCACGCGACGGCAGGAACGAAATCAGTGCCATCAAGGATGACCGGCTCTTCATTGCGCCAGCGTTCACCTTCCAGCCGGATGCGGGAACGAAGCTGACACTTCTCGGCGAATACATGGACGGGACCTCGGGCGGCACGTGGGGTTTCATCAACAACTATGGCGCCAGCGGCACATCGATCGGCGCGACACCGGTTTATGGCGGTGACGCGCGGTTTAATGATTTCGAGCAAAAACAATGGCGTATCGGCTACGAATTCGAGCATCAACTGAACGACAATGTGACCTTCTACAGCAAGGCGAGGTACTCTGGGCTTTCGGCAGACCAGCAATGGGTCTTTGCCGATTATCCGGGCATCACAATCGAGGACAATGAGGGCGTTTCTGCCGACAATTACCTGAAGACCGAGTTCGACACGGGCCCTGCCAAACACACGCTCTTGACGGGTGTCGACTTCAGCCACATGACCTACACCTCAAAACAGGGCAGTGGCACCGCTCCGTTCACTGACACCTTTACCTATGTTCCCGATGTCTCGCTGGTTCTGAACCAGCGCATGAACACGTTCGGCATCTACGCCCAGGACCAGATCGAAATCGACCGTTGGCGATTGACGGCGGGTATTCGGCATGACTGGCTGGATACCGCCTATCAGGCTCAGACAGTGGGCGCGGCAGCCGCCCCAACCTATGATGGCGACGACACAAAAACCACCGGACGCGCCAGCCTCGGTTATGTGTTCGACAGTGGCCTGATGCCCTATGTGAGCTATGGCACATCCTTCGTCGCCAATCCCGGTGTCATCATCACCACGGGAACCGTCACGGGTCAGGCGCAACCGACCGTGGGCAAACAATATGAAGTCGGCGTTAAATATGCCCTTCCGGAATACAATGCTCTTCTCAGTGCAGCTTTCTTCAATCTCGACCAGGACAACGCCACGATCTATGAGACCTCGTCCGGTATCAATCTCTTGCGCCAGCTTGACCTCAGATCGCGCGGTATCGAGCTTGAAGCCACGGCATCGCTTGATAACGGCTGGAGCGTTATCGCCTCCTATTCCTACAATGATGTCGAGATCACGCGCCTTACCCCCGAAACTCTAGGCAACCAGTTGAACTCGTCGCCTTACCACACCTTCTCGCTCTGGGCGGATTACGAGTTCCAAGCCGGAGCACTTGAAGGTCTCGGCGTTGGTGCAGGCGTGCGTTACGTTGGATCGAGCTTCGGTGACAACCAGCATACGCCGATCCTCGATAATGAGGCACGCACGTTCCTCGACGCGTCGCTGCGCTATGATCTCGGCAAGGCTGTGCCATCGCTTGAGGGCGTGCGCCTGCAAATCAATGCGACGAACCTGCTCGATGACGTCAAACAGGTCTGCACCACAGGCTTCTGCTACTTTGATGAAGGACGTAAGATCGTCGGCAGCATCCGGTACCGGTTCTGATGTTGCAGCAGAACCCAACCGCAACCAAGCCCTCCCCAACCGCCGTTTTTGTGGCGGTTGGGGGACTTTATATCGGGCAAAGCGTCATCGGTGGCCTCACCTTCCTCGGCCTGCCAGCAGTTCTGCGAAGTGCTGGACTGCCGCTCGATCAGATTGGCCTTCTCTACCTGACTGTATTGCCCTGGACGCTTAAGTTCCTCTGGTCGCCTCACATTGAACGTTATCGCCTTCCGCCGGTCGGGAAAAACCGATCCCGTGTCATCGTCGGCTCGGGAATCACTGTCTGCGCTGCCGGTCTTGCCGTGCTCGCTTTTACGGGCCCCACTCCCGTAAGCATAGCAATCGCGATCCTTTCGGCGATCGCGCTCGTGACGGCTACGGTCGATATCGCCTGTGACGGTTATGCGGTCGAGACATTGGCAGAGGAGCATCACGGCTGGGGCAATGCCGCCCAGGTTGGAGGTTCCTACCTCGGCTCGGCCATTGGCGCCGGTCTCTTTCTGGTGCTGGTGGAACGCTCCGGCTGGACGAACGCCACTCTTGTCATGAGTGGTCTTGTCATTCTGCTCGCACTGCCATTTCTATTCGGGCCTGCTTCAAAGACGAGCGTACAGACCCGTGACCATCTGCCATCGATCAGAAATGCACTCAAAAGACCACAGGTCCGCACCGGTCTCATCGTCGCCGCCGTCTATGTCGCTGCGCAGAAATGGGGGCTCTCGATGCTCGGGCCGTTTCTGGTCGATTATGGCTTTGACCTTGCAACCATCGGCGCGCTGAACGGGGTTGGCAGTATGGTCGTCGGTTTCGCCGGTGCCTTGCTCGGCGGGACACTGGTGAGGCTTTATGGTGCCTCACGCGTCCTGCTAATCGCGATTTTCGTGCAAACGGCCCTTCTTTGCGTCTTTGCCTATCTCAGCGTCCACCGCGACATCTCGCAATGGATCGTCATGACGGTTGCGGTCGCAAGTTCATCCGGCATCATGTCCATCGGCTTTGTCGCACTTTATGCCTGCTTCATGGGCTGGTCAGACCCACGCCAGGCGGGTGTGGACTTTACACTCTTCCAGTGCATGGACGGTATTGTCAGCATGGCGGGAGGTCTTGGTGCGGGAGCAATCGCAGAGCGCTTCGGTTATCAGGCATCGTTCGGCCTGGCCGCTATCGTTTCAGTGCTCGCAGCACCGGTCATCTTTCTGCTGATGCGACGGCAGAACGGCTGAGGATTATAGGATTGCTGGGCGCGTCTTATTGAGGACGCGCCCTGCACGTTCATGGTTATTCGACAACGACAGACAGTGTCGAACCGGTGTAAACCGGGCGTAGCTTCACATCACCACTGTCGATCGATGCAAAGGTTCCGGCAAGACCGTCCGTTCTCAAAACCTCGAACCGGGTTCCGGCAGATGGCGCTGCACCATCAAACTTAAGGTGGAGGCTTCCACCGTCGATTTGCGCGTGGCCCTTGATCTCAACAGGGCCGTTAGAGAGATCAACAGCAAGCGTTCCGCTCGTGATGACAAGGCTGCCGGCACCAAGGGCATTGGCTGATGCTGCGACCAGCGTTCCCTCGTTCAGCACAGTTCCGCCGCTATAGCTGTTGTTGCCGCTCAGTGTGAGGGCGCCGCTTCCCGATTTGACGAGGCGCCCTGCCCCCGAAATGTCATTTGTCCAGCGATCTGCCGCGTTGAAGCCACCGGCAGCAGCATCCATGGTGACGTGGACGTCGCCGTCAAACGAACCGTAACCGGCAGCGGCAGCAACGAGATTGATGCGACCCCAGCCATTGCTGTCATCGAGCAATGGATAACCGGCCTCGATACCCGTCGAGAAAAGAACTGCCCGGCGCTGGGCAACGTCGAGATAGGGCAACCGCGTTTCAAGAAGAACCTCTGCGCCCTTCGGAACAACCATCGTCGTATTACCAACGCCTGCCTTACGGCTGAAGGAGAATGTCATCCGTTCGCGGTAATCGGCCTTGTTGGCCGTTTCATCTACGAAACGATCAAGGCTTGCGTCCTGGCTGTGGGCGAAGACCAGCAAAGATTGTCCCTCCGGCAGGCGCTTCTTGAAATAGGTCTGCAACTCGTCATAAGCCGCCTTCTTGGCGTCTGCATTTTTGGGGTCCTGCAGCATTGCGGCAGCCATGGCGGTTGCCGAGATCCTGCCACCGATGACATCGAGAGGCGAATGCATGCCAGCGACAACCCGGCTCTCACCCAGTTCGGAAGCCATCGTCAGCAACTCGGAAAACCGCTCCGGCACTGCATAGGCGTAGGCGATGGCAGCGAGATAAGCGGCATTGGTGTGACCGCTCGGAAAACCGCCGTCTTTCGGGCGTCCGCGATTTTCGCGGGCATATTTCAGTGCCGGGACAATCACGCCTGGATCATTCTCGTAAGCCTCGAACTTGCGGTCACCGATCGTCTCGGTCCCGGTCTCGTTGACCTCACCCTTGTCATTCATGCGCCAGGGACGTGGTGAGGAATAGAAATATTTGGCCGGCGAAGTGGTCCCTTCAGGGCCTCTCATCACCTTCATGAATGCAACGAAGTTCTTGAGTTCGGAATCAGGCGCGCCGGCTTCCGTACCCTTGTCGTCTTCCTTTCGTTCGATAACCTCGTTCGGATTGAAATCCGCAAGCGTGTGATTGATCGTTGTCGTCGCACCGGCACCCTCGCGATACCATTGAGCAAGTGGGCCCATGCCCTCGATCACGCTGTAACCCTGCGAACGGCGGTCATTCATATAGGCCGCAAAAGCTCTCTCGGGTGTTCTGTTCTTGCCGGTTACAGAGAGAACGTAACGCATGTTCTCTTCCCAGACTGCGGGATCGACGATCCTGACGTGACTGAAGTCGGTCGGGCCGTCGCCATTCGCACCACCATCAGCCCATTTTTCATCGCCCAGTGTCCAGATCCGGTTAAAGCCTGAGAGGATGTCGATGACCGGGTTATCCTTGTCATCATAGGCCCTGACATCCTTGCCCTCGGCGTTTTTGCCGGTCTGGTTGCGGTAGTTATCCGCGAAGGGCAACGGGTACTGGGTGGCCGGCTCCGGCACCAAAATCGAATAGCCCTGGCCTTGTGGTGCGCTATTATCGAATGCACCGGCACCTGCAACAGTGGTCAGGAGAGAGACGGTGGCAAGCAAGGTTAGCCGCAGGGGCGGAAAATACGAGTTCAGTCTGGCCATGATGTTGAATCCCATGATTTTTTAAGCGTTACGCAATCTACTAAGACAGCCGGAATCAATCTCCGGTTTGCAGCCGGGAGCTCTAGTTCGTCGAGATTGCAGTTTTGAGACAAAAGGACAGGAAGCGCTTGTGCACTTACATTCGCCCGGCGAGCCACCCCAAATGGGTTGCCCGGCGAGACCGCGAACAGTCCCGCCGTATGTGATCTAGAATTAAGACGGCACCGTAGCACCGCCTTAAGCCCCGAAGAGTTTATTTTTTGACGGCAACGGCTTCGTTGATCTTTGCCACGTCGTCTTCCAGAACCTTGTAGGTCTGGTCGAGCGTCAGCTCACCGACGATAAGCTGGCTCATGCGCTGCACGATCTGCTGGTAGACGGCAGTGCTACCCTTCGAATGTTCGAATTCGCGTGCGGCCTGGGGTACGTTCTTCTGATTGTCGAGGAAGACCTTCATCGCTGCCTTGGCATCTTCGCTCTTCAGCTTGTATTGCGGATCGGTGATTTCGGCGCCCGTCAGGACCACGTAGTTTTCAGCGATTTCACGCTGTACCTTTTCGGAGCCGAGGAACTCGATGAAGTGTGCCACGTCCTCAGGATATTTGGTGCGCTTGAAACCGACAACCGCTGTGCCACCCGACATGGTGTAGCAACCGGCCTCGCCGCAAGGCGCACTAAGGGCAGCCCACTCGAATGCATCGCCGATCTTGTTCTGGAAGGGGTTCACCATCCAGTTGCCGGCAAGATAGGTCACGACGTTTCCGTTGACGAATTCATCGCCCATGTTCTTGTACTGGGAACCGCCGGCAGCGCCCCACATCTCCTTGGGGAAGCTTCCGTTCTGCGTCCAGGAATAGACGTCGGCGATATATTTTTTCGTCGCATCGTCAGGGAAGCTGAACTTGCCATCCTTCACGTAGGATGCCCCATAGGAAAAGGCACCGCCGGAAAACCGGTGGCCGGAACGGTCCATGGTGAAGGGGATCTGTACGCCGGTTGCTTTTGCAACACGAGCTGACGCCTCGACGATCTCACTGAATTTGGCCGTTGGTCCAGGTACCGGCTCGCCGGCCTGCTCGAACAATGTCTTGTTGACGAATGGCAGATTGAAGGTCTGCGAGGCGATATAGCCATTGAGCGACTGCGGATCGTTGATGCCTTTCAGGCGAAGACGGTCGAGGCTCGTTCCATGCAGCTTTGCAAAACCTTCCGGGTCTTTCATGTAGGGCCGCATGTCGAGATAGAAAGGTGCGAGCTGCCAATCGGTGATCTTGGCAACGTCAGGTCCTTCGCCGACGGCCAATTGTACGGGCAACTGCTTGGAGACAGCGTCATAACCCGACGACACAAAATTCACTTTAACGTCCGGATTGGCCGCCTCGAACTCCTTGCTGAGTGCAGCCATCCGTTGCACATAGCCCTGATCGTCATCGGTGAATAGAAACGTGATCGTTCTGGTTTCCGCCTGCGCTGCAGACAAGCTCGCGAGCGTAACAAAAGCAAGGGCGCTGACGCCCGAAAACAACTTCAGCATGCACAACCTCCCAATGAAAACTTTTTCACAAATCGAACCGAAGCTCCTCTGATCAATTCGATTTCGGATGTTTTGCGACTTGACAGAACAAACGTCAAGCTGTTTCTTCCCAATAAATTCGACAGTTCGGACCGCAATCGCAAATTCCGCTCTGTGAAATTATTTTCATAATGATCGACGGGAGGCGATCCACTATGACTGATGAGCCCTTTGTGGCGACACGTTCGGCACCCACATATACAGTTGAAAAAGGTGACACCGTCACGGCCTGGGTGGTCTCGAAGCTGATCGAGACCGCATTTCCCGGGATTGCTGCGCCGGCCGAAGACCGCGTCAACTATCGTTTCATCAACGGCTTCGTCGATGTCGGTGACCTGCCCTGCCGCAAGGCCTTTCAAAGCACAATGATCGGCCGCAACATCGCGCCCGACGCAGACTGGGCCCATTCTCATCTCAACCTGCCGGGTTCGAACCGCCGCGTCGAGTTTACCGGCTTCTGGCATGTCCCGACCCATGTCCGCCGCTGGCTGAAGGGAACGTTTCGTACCGAAACGGCCCGTACCGTTGATCTGCGGCTTGCGACCTGCGGGGGCGTTCGGATCTGGGTCAACGGGGTCGAACAGGTTCGGTTTGAACCCTTCATCCGTAACGTCGAAAACAAATGCGATATCAGCCTTCGCCTTGAGGCTGGAGACAACGAGATCCTCCTTCATTGCGAGGATCTGGCCGAGCGCGACATCATCTGGTTCTTCGAACTGGAGGTCATCGACAACCATGCCCTGACGGTTGTGCTTCCTGTTGCTCTCGACAGGGACGAGACGAGCCGGCTTGCCGCTCTGGTGCGCGACATCAGGCCGGCGCTCGATGTCTTTGTCGACACGCCGCTCGAACTTGTCTTCGACGCAGCGACCGACAAGCCATTACCAATCCAAGTCGCCGTCACAAGTCATGGTCATGACCGCGCCGTTCTCGCCAGCATCGAAACCGTACTGACGCCCGGGCAGACCTCGCTCAAAATACCCCAGACTGTCGGCATTGCGGATGGCTATCATGGCGTGAAGGTCACGATCGGCTCGGGCACAGGGACTGTCACCCGGTCGATCGACGCTGCATTCATGAGCAATCTCGACCCGGTCGACGCAGGCGACGAGATCGAGGCGAGAAAGGCAGCAGCCCTCTCATTCAGCGCACGGTACGGCGCCTGGCGCATCGGACGGGCGCTTGCGATGGTCGCGACCGGTAGCGATGACAACGAGACGATCGACGGAATCATCGCATCGACGCTTCATTCGATCGACGCGCGAGAAGATTGCTCGGACTTTGTCCTTGTGCCGCTTCTATGGCTTGTGCGCGCCTATGGCGACCGGCTGCCGGTCGAGACCGTGGCAAGGATCAATCGGTCAATCGTCAATTACCGCTACTGGGTTGATGAACCCGGCAATGATGTCATGTGGTTCTGGAGCGAGAACCACGTGTTGTGCTTCCACACCAGCCAGTTGCTGGCAGGTGATTATTTGCCTGATGCCATATTCACCGCCTCCGGCCGCACCGGACGCCAGCAGGCTGCGCTTGCTTCCGAGCGCCTCGCCCGCTGGTTCGAAAGTGTGGAGGGGCATGGTCTCGCCGAATGGAATTCGGCCGCCTACTACCCGGTGGACTTCATCGGGCTGCTTGCCATCGAACATTGGGCTCATCCGGAGCTTGCCGCCCGTGCGCGCCATCAGCTTGATCTCATCTTCGAGATGATCGCGCTCCACACCTTGAATGGCGTCCCCTCGGGATCTCAGGGCCGCGCCTACGACAAAGAGTTGCGCGCCGGTCCTCTCACCGAGCTTGCGCCTTTTGCCCAGGTCGCATTCGGCAAGGGCTGGCTGAATGGTGGCGTTGCATCGCTTCCGATGTTTTGCTGCGGCGGCTATCTGCCACCTGCAAGGCTGACCTCTCTCGCTGCACTTGATGAAAACCGAGTGATTGAGGCGAGGTACGCGCAGGGTCTCGAGGCCGGCAAACTTGTGCTCTTCAAGAACGAGGCGGCACAGCTCTCAACCGTGGTGGACCACAAGACCGGGCGTAAGGGCCACCAGCAGCACGTGATGGACATCAAGCTTGCCGGCCACCCGATGGCGCGGCTCTGGGTCAACCATCCCGGCGAAGACGATCCCTGGGGAACACAGCGCCCATCCTACTGGGCCGGAAGCGGCATTCTGCCCCGCGTTGCCCAACACCGTGATCTGGCAATGCTGATTTTCGATACGGCCGATCATCGTAACGACTGGACACACGCCTATCTCGGGCGCGACGGACTGGATGAGACAATCCAGGACGGCAACTGGCTGATTACCCGTGCTGGCCGCGGCTTTGCCGCTCTTTATGCAAGCAATGGCCTTGAAGCGATCATGACTGGCGCGACCGCCGGACGCGAAGTTCGCTCCCATGGGAAACGATGCGGCTGGATCGGCACTATCGGATGCGGCGATCAAGAGGATTTCTCGCGCTTCCGCGCCAGGGTGCTTGCAACGGAGGTGGCCTTTGATCCCGACCGTCGCGTGTTGACGGCGACCCCGCCCGGCAGCCCTCAAATCAGTCTTTCATGGGACGGCGTATTCACCATTGGCGAAAAGGCAATGGCTTTTAATCACGAGCAACCCCAGCCCGAACTGACGCTCGACAGCAACAAGACCGCTGCGAGCAATGCCCACCAGCTTTTCTATTCATGAGCGGACACACCAGATGAACCAGACACAGACGAATAACGACGCCCTTAAGACCACGATAGACAAGGTCGCGGTCGCCTTCAGTCGCCTCAAGGGTATTCAGGAGGGCTTGGTCAACGGCAGTGCCGACGGCAAGATCCAGTTCGATGAGTGGGACTGGGAGGTCGGCGTCGGCCTTTACGGCTTCCTGCGCCGGGCATTGGCAGCTAACGACCGCAAGGCCATCGATGACCTCGTCACATGGTATAGCTGGCAGATCGAGCGCGGTATTCCGCCACGCCAGATCAACAGCTCCGCACCGATGCTGCCCCTCGTCATCCTGACCGAACATGTCGACCGGCCGGATTTCCGCGCGCTCGTCGAAGACTGGGCAGACTGGCTGGTCCACAAATTGCCGAAGACCGAAGACGGTGGATTTCAGCATGTCGTCAAAGAGCGCCTGAATGACGGCGAACTGTGGGATGACACGCTCTTTATGGCATGCCTGTTCCTCGCTCGCGCCGGCGTTGTCTGCAAGCGGCAGGACTGGATCGACGAGGCCGTCTACCAGTTCGTCATTCACGCCCGTTATCTGTCCGATCCTGTCACGGGCCTCTGGTACCACGGCTGGACCTTCAATGGCCGTCACAACTTTGCAAACGCCTTCTGGGCACGTGGCAATTCCTGGATCACGGTCGCCATCCCGGAACTTTTCGAACTCGTGCCTTCACTCGCAGAGAAGGACAAGCGGTTCCTGGCAAATGTTCTGGCCAGCCAGGTGAAATCCTTGCGCCGGTTTCAGCGCGAGGACGGCATGTTCCACACGCTCCTCGATGACCCGACGTCACCGGTCGAAACCTCGGCAACGGCCGGCATCGCCTATGGCATCCTGCGCGGTATCGAGGCCGGCATCCTCAGCAATGACAATCGCCCCCTTGCAGACGATGCTTTGAAGGCAGTGCTTGGCAATATCGATGCCGATGGCGTCGTCCACGGTGTCTCCGATGGGACTCCGATGGGACATGACCTCGATTTTTACCGCCGCATTCCAAATCTGCCGACACCCTACGGACAGGCTTTGACGATGCTCCTCCTGATCGACGTCTCCCTTGAAGAGGACAAGGCAGCATGACCAGGCTGGCCTTCGACATCTTAGCGACCGGCAGCGAGGCTACCGAAGACATCCAGACGGCGATCGATAACGTTAGCAACGCTGGCGGCGGACGCGTCACACTCAAAGCTGGACGCCACATCACCTCTGGCCTGACATTGAAGAGTGGTGTCGAGTTGCATCTTGAAGAAGGAGCGGTTCTCGCCCCCCTTCCCGATTATGAGGCTTATCGATCAACCTCCGTATCCGTGATTGCCGAAAGCTCTGACCGCGGCATGATCGTTGCAAAGAACGCGCACGATATCGCCATCACTGGCCCAGGCGCCATTGAGGCCGGCAGCGAGCATTTCATTATCGGCGATGATCAGGCCATGGGAACCTGGATCCCGGCGGCCCTTCGCCCGCGTGTCGTGGTTTTCGAGGGATGCAGCAATGTGCGCCTTGAAAACCTCGATGTGGCGGGATCGCCGATGTGGTCGCTCCACATGATCGATTGTGAAGACATTCTCTTCAAAAATGTCACTGTTACCAATGATCGCCGCCTGCCCAACACCGATGGCATCGTACTTGATGCATGCCGTCGGGCGCTGATTGAGGATTGCAGGATATTCACTGCAGACGACGGCGTGGTGCTGAAGACCAGCGCCGGGCCTGATGGAGAGGCTGTCGGGCGCTGCGAAGACATCATCGTTCGCCGATGCGATGTTTCCAGCATGAGCTGCGCGCTGAAGCTCGGCACCGAATCCTTCGGTGATTTCGCCAATATCACCTTTGAAGATTGCAGGGTTACGCAATCCAACCGGGCGCTTGGCCTGTTCTCGCGCGATGGCGGTGCACTCAGCAATATCCGGTTTGCGCGCATTGATGTGGACTGCCAGGAAACGCCGGGCGGTTTCTGGGGATCAGGGGAAGCCTTAACGGTCACTGTTGTCGATCGCAGGCTGGAGCGACCGGCAGGACGGGTCGAAAATCTGACCGTCGAGGATCTGACCGGCCGCATGGAAGGTGCGATTAATCTGGTCTCCGTTTCTGAGGCTGGTATCCACAACGTCAAGCTTGAGCGGGTTCGCCTCTCCCAGGAAAAGGGCAAGCTTGGAACGGGTACGCAATACGACATTCGCCCCACCAATGCCGATCTCGCCCCAAGCCCAGAGGCGGCAGGACGGGCTAACGCCTGGACATGCGACGAGGACGGCAAGATCGTCGGGCTCGAAGACTACCCTGGCGGAATGCCAGGTATTTATCTCGAAGGCGTGCACGGCTTTTCCGCTGAGAGCGTCGACATCACAAGAACAATGCCCTTGCCAGAGGGCTGGAATGCAAAAGAGCTCGTCGAAGCGGCGAACTCGCCTGAAGGGAGCAGGTAATGGGAAGTCTTAAACTTGCAAACCTCAACAAGGCATTTGGTGCCGTACATGTTCTGCATGACATCGATCTCGACATCAACGACGGGGAGTTCGTTGTGTTCGTCGGCCCGTCGGGCTGCGGAAAATCGACGCTTCTGCGCATCATTGCCGGCCTTGAGGACATTTCATCGGGCAATATTTCGATCAGCGACCGTGATGTGAGCGCGCTTTCACCAGCCGAGCGCAAGATCGCCATGGTCTTCCAATCCTATGCGCTTTACCCGCATATGAGTGTCCGCAAAAACCTTGCCTTCGGCCTCGAAAATCTTCGTTTCAAACGCGCCGAAATCGAAAGCCGGATCAACGAAGCAGCCCGCATGCTGGCAATCGAGCCCTATCTCGACCGCAAGCCGCGTCAGCTCTCCGGGGGCCAGCGCCAGCGCGTTGCGATCGGCCGCGCCATTGTGCGAGAACCGGATATCTTCCTGTTCGATGAACCGCTTTCCAACCTCGATGCGGCGTTGCGCGTCCAGACACGTGCCGAAATCACCAGGCTGCATCGCGACATCAAAACGACGATGATCTACGTTACCCACGACCAGGTCGAAGCCATGACAATGGCAGACAAGATCGTGGTGCTGCGTGCCGGACGCGTCGAACAAGTCGGCAGCCCGCTCGAACTTTTCGACAATCCACGCAATCTTTTTGTGGCCGGCTTCCTCGGATCGCCGCGCATGAACATCATCAAGGGACGCGTGGTGACATCAAGCGATGGCACGATAGCAATCGATGCGGGTTATGGCGCACCGTTGCCTTGCCTTGTCGACCCTTCCGCCGTGACGGTTGGTCAGGAGGTTATGGCCGGTATCAGGCCATCGCATTTTGCCATTTCACAGGATGGCGGCCTGCCGTTCGAGGTCCAGTACTACGAGAGCCTCGGGACAGAAACCTATATCTACGGTAACCTTCAAGGCCAGAAGGATCCGATCATCATCCATCAGGCAGGCCATTTCGCCCCCGTATCCGGTTCAATCCTGAAGATTGCCCCGGCGCGCGAACGCGTCCATGTCTTCGATCCGGTCACGGAGCTGGCCTTGCCGCGCCTTGCCGACCAGGGGAGAGGTTAGGATGGTTGCTCCCAATATATCAGGAATTGCCGATCGGGCCCTCGAAGCGGCAATGGCGCTGATCGAGCGCCCGCTCAACGTTCTGGAACGAGTGATCGGCAGAAAGCGCATGCCGTACCTCTTCCTGATGCCTAACCTCGTCCTTTTTGGCATCTTCACATTCCTGCCAATCGCAATCGCCGTCGGTTATGCCTTTACAGGCGGCACCGAACTTCTGATCTCGGATCGTCCCTTCGTCGGTCTCGACAATTTCAGCAAATTGCTGGATTGCACGAGCTACATGGACCCGGGAAGCTGCCGTGAATCGCTCTTCTGGACGGCGATCTGGAACACGCTGTGGTTTGTTGCCTTCAATGTCATCGCGACCCTTTTCGTTGCCCTGGTCACAGCGCTGATCCTCAACCGGGCGATTGCCGCGCGCGGTTTCTTCCGGGCCATGTTCTTCTACCCCGTTTTGCTTTCGCCTGTAGTCATCGGCCTGATCTGGAAGTGGTTCCTCGATCGTAACGGGCTGCTCAATGCGTTCTTCCAGATGCTCGGTGTTCCCCCTGAGATTTTCCTTCTGGACGTCGGCTGGTCGCGCTTCTTTGTCGTCGTTGTATCTGTCTGGTTCCATATGGGCTTTTACACACTGATCCTGCTGGCTGGCCTTCAGGCCATTCCAAAGGATCTTTATGAAGCGGCCGCGATTGACGCTGCCTCGCCGCGACACACTCTGTTTCGGATCACGTTGCCGCTGCTCGGGCCCAACCTTCTTGTCGTGCTGATCCTTCTCATGATCCGCTCGGTACAGATCTTCGATGAGGCCTGGGTGCTGACCAATGGCGGCGGGCCCGGTACCGCCAACACCTTTGTCGTTCAATATATCTACCAGATGGCATTCGGCAGCGATCTGAGGCTGTTTGGCCTTGCCTCCGCCGCGTCCGTGCTGATGGGCCTTGTGCTCCTCGTCCTGACACTCGTGCAGCTACGCCTCGGTAAGAAAATGGAGTCCTGATCATGTCCGGCAATCTCAATGCAATCGGGTTCCTCACCAGAACCCGCCGCCCGGGACGGGTCGGTCTGACCGACATCCTCTCCTGGGTTTGGCTGATCGGCGGGACGTTGGCCGTCCTCGTCCCCGTGGTGTGGGCCGCCATGTCCTCGATGAAACCGGAAGCGGAAATCACCCGTTTTCCGCCAAGCCTTCTGCCGCGCACTGCAGTTCAGGTGGAGGTTCAGGGTTATGACAAACCGTTGAGCCTCTGGAACGTCACCATCAATGGTGAAGCGCGTGAAATGGCGATGGTCCGCCGCATCGGCATCAAGGCTCAGATGGTCGATCCGAATACGCCCGGTGAGCCTGTCAGCGTCGACACCCGCGAAATTTCGCCCGTTCAGCGCCTGACCATTGCAACCGAAAACTTCACCGACCCCCTCACGCAGTTCAGCTTTCTAACCTTTCTCAAAAACTCCGTCTTCGTCACGACAGTGGCAACGATCCTCACCCTGATCGTCAACGCCATGGCAGCCTTCGCGCTTTCGAAATACAAGTTCCGTGGCGACAAGGCGATTTTCGTGCTGATCATCTCGACCCTGATGATCCCGCTCACCGTCGTCATGGTCCCGGCTTATCTGGTGGTTGTCGGTGTTGGTCTCGTGGACAATCTCTGGGGCGTCATCATTCCGACCGTCGCCACGCCGACAGGCGTTTTCCTGCTACGACAATATATGCTGACTATTCCAGATGAGTTGATCGAGGCGGCCCGCGTCGATGCCGCCAGTGAATTCAGGATTTTCTGGCGTATCATCTTGCCTTTGACCGCACCGGCACTTGCAGTGCTTGCGATCTTCTCGGTTCTATGGCGCTGGAACGACTTTCTCTGGCCGTTGATCGTGCTTTCCAGCCGCGAGAACTTCACGTTGCAGGTAGGCCTCAATTCGTTCCAGGGCGAGTTTTCGGTACAATGGCACTATATTCTCGCCATGACCTTCCTCAGCCTTGCGCCTGTTACGCTCGTGTTCCTGTTCCTGCAGCGTTACATCACCACCGGTATTGCCGGCACGGGAATGAAATAAGAGCGTAAGGCTATTTCGGGGGCGGCGCGATGCTGCCCCTGAGAATGAGACGACAGCCCAGTTCCAGCCTGTGTGCCGGGCGTGACGGATCGGCAGCCACAAGTCGTTGCTCGAGCAGGGAAAGGGCAGCACCTCCGAGCCTGTCGGCCGGCAGCTGTATGGTGCTCAAAGGCGGCGCGCTGAAAGTCGCCGGCATGATGTCATCAAAACCCAGGACGGAAACGTCCTCGGGGACCCGAAGCCCCGCTTCCGTCAGGGCCTTGAGACAGCCGAGTGCCAGATTGTCTGCCGCACAGAAGATCGCCGTCGCATTGCGCAACGGCGGATTTTCCTGAAGGAGGGCCTGAATTGTCCGTTCACCGCATTCAGGCTCGTAGCTTTCTGCCTCGACAATCATATCCGCGGGGACGGGTAGACCTGCAGCAAAGAACGCGTCGCTATAACCATCGTAGCGGCGGCGGATTGTTGTGCGGCCTTTCCAGGTGATGTGCAGAACCTTGCGATGTCCGAGAGACAGAAGGTGCTCGATACCGAGCCTGGCGCCAAAACGGTTTTCAGCCGTCACCGTATCGACGACCATGGCCGGGTCCTCGCCATTGATGAGGACGACGGGCTTGTGCAATGCAGCCAGTGCCTGGACGAGTTCCTGACGGTCGTCGTTCAAGACGACGATACCATCGACATTTGAGGCCGCAGCAACCTCTCCCACCTCGGCGGGATCGAGCCGGTTGCTCGCACTGACGAAGGGCACGATGCGAATTCCACGCCTTTCGCATTCACGCCGAAAACCATTCAGCATGGTCCAGCTTACCATGTTGAGATCGCTTTGGGGCGCTGCGTCATTGGTCATTGCCAAGAGCACGACACGCAAAGTCGCAATGGTTGCTTTCTGTCGCCGGTTTTCGAGATAACCGAGAGAGCGGGCCGCCTCAAGGACGCGCTCGCGAACCTCGACTGTCAGCGGTGCTGTTCCGTTGATGGCATGGGACGCCGTGCTCAGCGAAACATTCGCCTCACGCGCCACATCCTTGAGTGTCGGTTTCCTGTCGACTCTCATGCGGCAGAGCCGGTCAACCACTGGTCTGCGGATGGCGCGGGCGGCATGCAACTCAACTCCCTGCAGAAGGCTTCTGAAACATCCGACGTCTGTATCGGAATATTTCCAAGACTATAACATCGCCTGCAAAAGCGGAATCGATTTCTGTGCTTTGCTCGCCTTTGTGTACACTCATCACGAGGTGACTATATTGACCGGCTTGTTTGCCCTTTCAGGAATCGAAGTCCTGAAGATTGGCCGCGCAGAACAGCCGCAATTCAGGCCTCTTGACTGTCGAGAACTTCGAGCCGGCGACGCCGAGTTGGGAGAGGATGTGCCGCATAGCCCATCTTGCCTGCCGGTCCGGGTCCTGGTCGAGCACGAAATCCAGCAAGCCCTCGCGCATCAACTGGTCATGAGCAGCGTTCCTTTCGTGCCCGATCCAGATCGGCCTGTTTTCCATCCCGCGTAAAAGGGTAGCGATCTCATCGCCTGAATCGCCGGTTTCATAAATCGCGTCGGGCACGCGGTCTTGCGCCAGCATCTCGTTGACGATCCTCCATGACGCGCCTGGCATTTCATGGGTCATTACGATGTCGATGGAAAAGCGCTGTCCGATTGTCGTGGTGAAGCCTTCTATCCTGTCGCGATGCGATTGCAGCGTCGAGTTTGCCTGAAGGATGAGCACCTTGCTTTTCCGTCCGCTCCTCGCAAAATTGATGAGTGAGGCCGCTGTTCGCCCGGCGGCGACGTTATCGACACCACTGAACGTTTGCACCGGAAGTTCAGGCAACTTCGATGACACGAGGACGACGATTTCGCCCTGTCTGGCGACCGAAGCGAGTGTGCCGGCAATCTCATCGTTTACCTCAGCGGCAACGATCAAGGCACTTCGCCTCATCTTGGAGGCTGCAATCGCCCGTATCATTGCCGGTGGATCATTTTCGGGAACGAAGGTTCTGTAAAGAGCGATACCGCGCGGCAGAAGTTTTGCTGCATTTTTCAAGCCGGCTGAAAGCTTTGCCCAATAAGGCGTTGGATTTTTGGGCAAAATTGCCTCAATCCGCAAGTTCCCATAGTCGGGGCTAGGCAAGACGCGCCTGAGCTGCAAACGCTCGGCCGCCTCCAGGACCTTCATGCGGGTCTGTGGTGAAACACTTCCGCGCTCGTTGAGAACACGCTCCACGGTCGTAACACTGACGCCGGCCTGATCTGCGACATCACGAAAACCGGGTGTTTTGAGTGGGCTCATAGAAAATCTTCCCCAAGATCATCCTCCCTCCCAACTGCAATTTAACTCCACCCCACCGTGACTGACAAAGGAAGTATCGCTTGATGTCAACGCTTCCTTTGACGTGAATCCGTCCAGGTCACCCGTGGTGACGACTTGTCGCATCCGACACGCCGATATTATAGAAAGGCCTTCCTCCCAAGGAAACCTTTACCACGTTGAAAACGCGACAATTATTCCGTCTCTCCCACGGAGTTTTTGGCGTGCGCGTGGCCATTGGCAAACAGGCTGGCCGCTCTTTCATTATGACACGCGGCCATCAATCCGGAGTGGGTTTCGATGCGCAAGTGGCTTTTGACGATTGCCTGGCACTGGGTTGCTGTCACCCACCAGGAGCCCGCCTCGACACCCTGCCTCCACTGTCGGAACGCTTTCTGACGTTCCTGTCGATCAACTGGAATTTTAACATGACCAATGTTTTAACCTGGATACTTCGTATCCTTGGAGCAGTCGTTGCGCTGCTCGGTCTCGGCCTAGCCGCAGGCGGCCTCAAGCTCATCTCGCTGAGTGGCTCGTGGTTTTATCTTTTTGCCGGCGTCGTGATGATTGCCATCGGCTATTTTGCTGTGCGGCGCCATTCCGCCACAGTCTGGACGGCGCTTGGCCTCTTCGCAGTCAGTCTCATCTGGGCGCTCTGGGAAGTCGGATTTGACTTCTGGCAGCTCGTCCCGCGTACCGTCACCTTTCTGGTGATTGCACTTGGCGCTGCGCTGATATCGCCCTTCCTGCTTCGGAAATCCGGTGCGCCCGCCCTATCTGGCAAAGTCGCAGCCGGCATTTCGGTCGTGCTTGCTGCTGCATTCGTAGCAACGATTGCCGGCATGTTCCGGCCGCACCCAACTGTGGTTGCCGCAAACGGCAACCCTGCCCCTGTCGTTGATGCTGATGCCGGCAAGGACAGCGGCGACGATTGGCCAGCCTGGGGGCGCAACACCGGCGGCAATCGTTTTGCCCAGTTCGATCAGATCAACAAGTCGAACGTCAAAAACCTTGAGGTGGCATGGACCTACCGGACCGGCGACCTCGCGGTCGATGGCAAGGAGTATCAGGTTACGCCGCTAAAGGTCGATGACACGGTCTACCTTTGCACACCCTCGAATATCGTGATCGCAATTGAGGCCACCTCCGGCAAGGAGCGCTGGAGGTTCGATCCTCAGGCGAAGATTTCCGAGAGCACCAAGGGCTGGCGTCGTTGCCGCGGTGTCGGTTATGCCGATCTCACCAAGTTGACCGCGCCGGCGACAGATAACGATGGCTCGAACGATACCGCGACTGAGGCTGCTCTTCCTGACGTTTGCCGCAAACGCATCCTGACCTCGACAACCGACGCGCGCCTGCTCGCAATCGATGCCGAAACCGGCAAACTTTGCGATGGCTTCGGCGTCAATGGCGCGGTCGATCTCAGCATTGGCCTCACACCCGATCCTGTCGGCGGCCAGCAGGGCTCCTATAACGTCACCTCCGCCCCCCTTGTGGCCGATGGTGTCGTCATGGTTGGCGGCCGCCTCAACGACAACCTCACGGTTGGCGAACCCTCAGGTGTTGTTCGTGGCTTCGATGTCCGCACCGGCGAGATCCTCTGGGCCTGGGATGCGGCACGCGGTGCAACAGACAGCACGCCCTTGCCGGCCGGACAGACCTACGCGCCCGAAACCCCGAATTTCTGGGGCACGGCGGCATATGACCCGCAACTTGGTCTCGCCTTCTTCCCGACAGGCAACCAGACACCGGACTTCTGGACCGGAAACCGCCACCCCTATTCCGATGAATACAACGATGCGATCGTTGCGGTTGATATGAAGACCGGCAAGGAACGCTGGCATTTCCGCACCGCCAATATCGATCAGTTCGATTATGACGTATCCGCGCAACCGATCCTGTTCGATCTTCCGAAGGCCGATGGGACAAAAACGCCTGTCATCATCCAGTTGACGAAACGAGGTCAGATCTTCGTTCTTGATCGTCGGACAGGTGAGCCAGTTGTGCCAGTCGAACAACGGCCGGTATCCACGGATTCCATGGCTGGCATGAATGTCGCGCCGACGCAGCCCGTTTCGGCGATCTCCGTGGGTGCCGACAAGCTTGGCGAACGCGACATGTGGGGCGCGACGATCTTCGATCAGCTCTATTGCCGCATTGAGTTCATGGACATGCGTTGGGAGGGCGAGTTCACGCCACTTTCCGATAAAAAGCGCACCCTGATCTACCCGGGCTATTATGGTGGTTTCAACTGGGGTGGGGGCGCGATCGATGCCTCGACGGGCACGCTTATCGTCAATGATATCCGCATGGCGCAGTGGGGCCGGTTTATCAAGCAGGACGAAGCCAAACGGATCGGTCTAAAGCCCTCCACCGAAGGTGAATACTCCGAACAGCTCGGGACACCCTGGGGCGTAGAGCGTTCGATGTTCGTCTCCCCACTCGGTATTCCCTGCTTCAAACCACCTTTCGGCTCGATGACAGCCATCGATCTCGCCACCGGCAAGACGAAATGGCAGGTGCCGATGGGTTCGATCCAGGACGCACCGGTTCGCGGCGTCGTTCCAGGCGTCGTCATCCCACTGGGCATGCCCACCATGGGTGGCCCGCTGGTGACAAAGGGCGGGCTGACGTTCTTCCACGGCACGCTCGACTACTACACCCGCGCACTCGACAGCGACACGGGTGAGGAACTGTGGCGTGGACGCCTGCCTGTTGGTGGCCAGGGCGCTCCGATGAGCTACGTCGGCAAGGATGGCAAGCAGTACATCGTGGTCGTAGCCGGTGGTGCAACCCGCACCGGCACGAACGACAATCGCGGTGACTACGTGATCGCCTATTCACTGCCGAACTAAAGTCACACAAGGACTATGCCGGCCTGTCACACGCAGGCCGGCATATACCGAGGTCCCAATTATGCCGCACCGAGCCTTGCACCGGTGTCCCTGACGAGGCGAATGGCAAAAGGTACCGGCTGAGAATGAAGCTTTAAAACGCGGCCGCTCACATCCTGCGCGGCGATTTCGGGCAATCAGCCCATATTGGAGGTTGCGTCATCCACGAATACACGTTTTCATACTTCGATGATCGAAGACCTACAGCAAATAGTGAAAACGGTCCTGCCGGTTGACCCCAGCTTCCGATCGATTGGACGCGAGGAACTGGATCGTCACATCAACGAGGCCCGTGAGAGAGCGCTCGCGAACTCGAAGGATGATTTCCTGCTTTCGCTGATGCGCCTTCTCGCACTTCCGGCGAACGGGCATACACGACTGATCCCAAACGATGCCATTTCGGTTCTCCCCCTGCGGTTCGTGGCAATCGGCACCGCTACACGCCTGCTCGATGCCACGTCAGAGTATTCAGAAGCGATAGGGGGCGAGTTGATATCCATCAATGGCGTTCCCGCAGGCGAGATCGAACGATCTGCAGAGACATATCTGGCGGGGACACCGCAACGAAAACGCGTTATCGGCGCCATCCTTTTCGCCTGGCCAGGCGCATTGCAGCGCCTGGGCGTTTCTTCGGGTAGCGACAAAATCACGTACAAGATACGCGACATTGCCGGACGGATGAGCGAGCTGTCTCTCGACGCCGCAAATCTGGTTCGTACATCCACATTCTACCCGCGAAATGAGCATGGGAAAGCCGAGGCAACCTGGCTGCCCAGGCCCTATTGCAGGGTCAAAGACTTTGGCCAACCCGGGATGCTCATGATCCTCCCGAGTTTTTTCGATCCCGGAGAAACTGAACTTTCGGGTGCGATGGCCGAGGCGGCAGAACGCGTCAGTTCGCGCCCAGGCAGCCCCCTGCTCATTGACATTCGCGGAAATACCGGCGGCGACTTTCTTCGCACCATGCCTTTGATCGACGCGATCTCGCGCGGGTCTGAAGATCGCCGGGTCGGTTTGCTTGTCGACAAATTCACCTTCTCCGCCGCGGTCGTCTTTGCCGCTATCTTGAAGGACCGTCTGGGAGAGCGTCTCGTGCTTATCGGGGAAGAGATGGGGGACGGGCTGACATTCTTTGCAGAAGGTGGAACAATCGACCTGCCTTCAAGTGGAGCGGTCGTTCGATATTCTACAGCCTTTCATGATTGGGCGAGTGGTCGCATTGACGAGACGACTCCGGCCGACATCGCTCAACGAATTGTCTCTATCGGAGACCTAAAACTGGACCATCCCTGGGTCGCGAATTCGGATGATACTGAAACGCTCGAGCGGTTCTGCCTGAAGGTTTTCGACGGTCTGAACACCTGAACGGCCGCTTGATCCAGCATTGCTTCCGCCCGTCCCCCGGCATTATTTGCGTCATTCCGACATCGGCATAACGCACAGAGTCGGTACACGGTCTGGATGCGCGAAGAGTAACAGGGAGGTGACACCAAAGGGCGTTTCAGACGCTTTGCCTCGCTCTCAATCCGCAGTGTAAAACTGCTAACTTCGATAAACAGAAAGATATCATAACCCACTGATCTCTGATAGGTTTTGGCCAAAACCGGCTCGGTCGGACTTTGTCTGCCTGGGCCAGTCTAGGACACCAGATCGGACGAAGATTAGCGCGATGATGCAAGACATGGGCGAATGGCAACCGGTTCAGCTTCCGGCTGCACGAACCTTCGAAATCCGCTCGCGGCGCACCGGTGAAACCTATCGCGTGCTTGTGCGCCTTCCATCCGAGCCACCTCCCCCATCCGGCTATCCCACTTTGTGGATGCTTGACGGCGACGCAAGCTTCCCGCTCATCTTCAGCCAACCGGCGCACGGCCTGTTTCCCAAAACGTCAGCCGGCGACAGGCGCGGTCTTACAGTTGCAATCGGCTTTCCCGGAGGCGCGCCCTTCGACGCCCCGGCAAGATCGCGCAATTACACGCCGAAACCTGATCAAGAGACGGGCGATCTTGTCTCGAGCGGATTTGGTGGCGCCGATGATTTCCTGCATTTCCTTACAGAAGAGCTCAGACCTGCCCTTTGCGAGCACTATCCGCTGGATCCAGCGCGGCACACGCTGTTCGGATTTTCCTACGGTGGGCTGTTCACCGTCCATACGCTGCTCCACTGTCCATTCTATTTCCAGCGTTATTGGGCAGCCAGTCCATCGCTCTGGTTCAGCGATGCGATGATGATGCGCCGTTTAAGGCAAGATGCAGGATCGTTGACAGCAGAGCGCGTGGTTCTCACTGTAGGCAAGGACGAGCAATATGCGACACATGCCTTGCCGGCGGGAAGGCAGGATCACCTGTCCAAACGGGCCATGGTCGACAATATTTCTGAGGCTGCCGAGCTGATCCGCAAGGCCAACCCCGCCTTGAAAGTTGAGCTTACCGTTGCTGCCGATCACGACCATTTCGACATGCTCTTGCACGGCGTCAGGCGCGTAAAGGCGATGGCATTCGGCGAAAGCGAGATCGACGGATAAAGTTTGGATATTGAAAGCAAACGACCCGAAACCTTGGTTCCGGGTCGCTTTATTTCAGCTTCGCTTCTGATGAAATCAGAAGGTCGTACCGATCTTGAAGACGAAGCTGCGCGGTTCACCGTAGAAGTTGAACACCGAGGTACCGCCGACACGTTCGTAATAGGTCTTGTTGAAGACGTTATTGACCGTCAAGCTCGCCGTGACATGGTCGTTGAACTTGTATCCGGCCTGCAGATCAACCACGCCATAGCCCGGAGCATTGATGGTGGTTGCGCCGCCTGCAGCAGTTCGCGACACGTTTTTGAATGACGAGAAGAGCTTCACACCACCGCCAACAAAGAAACCATCTGTCCAGTTACCCGTGCCTTCAAATGTGTATTTGGTGAAGAGCTGTACCATGTGCTCAGGTGTGTAATATTCGGAACCTGCTGCGCGTGTCGTGTTCTTGTATTCTGTATCCGTATAGGTGTAACCGGCCATCGCTTCCCAATTCGGAAGGATTTCGCCATTGACCTCGAATTCGATGCCGCGCATGTGCGCTTTACCGAGGGCGAGGTAATAGTTGGTATTGTTCGGATCGGTGACGGCACGGTTTTCATCCGTCAGATCGAACCAGGCAAGCGAAGCATTCAGACCATCGGTCAGTTCTGCCTTCAGGCCGACTTCATACTGTTCGCCGGTACGGGGATCGATGATCGCACCGGACGCGTCGACTGCCGACTGTGGCTGGAAGATCTGGGTATAGCTCGCATAGGCCGACAGACGGTCGGTCAGATCGTAGACAATACCGGCATAAGGTGTGAACTCGCCGTTGACCTTGACCTCGCTGCTACCAGACTGCGCGTCATACCAGCTAAAGCGACCGCCACCGATCAAAGTCAGCCTGTCGATTGGCTTGATACGCCATTGGCCGTAAATGCCGTACTGATCGCTCTCGGTTTCCGTCGCGCTGCCGAACGTGACTGTCGGCTTGGCCAGATGGGTGTTCCAGTTATAAAGGTTTTGAGCGCCGGCAATCACGCCTGTCGCTGATCGCAGGCTGTCATCGCTGCCGCGATAGTCAACACCGGCAATGATGTTGTTTTCCAGACCAAAGACTTCGAATGGGCGGCTGATGTGGGCGTCGAGCGAAACCGAATCCTGCTCATAATCGCGTGCCAGCCAGCGCGTGCCGGTGCTGACGACGCCAGATGCGTTTGCTGCACCGGCCGCATAGGCATAAAGGAAATCGACATCGACGTGCGAATAAAGGGCTGAAACCTTTGCATGGCCGCCATCTTCAAAGCGGTGTTCGATTTCAGCGATGTACTGCGTGACGTTGTTTTCGAAGGTGTTCCAATCCGCTCCGGTGTAGGTCGAGCGCGGCAAATCGAGCAGTGTGCCGTTCGCCAGTGTCGGCAATCCGTTAAACGGCGAGATGTCACGTTGCGTATGATTGATACTGAGCGTTGCTGTCGTATTTTCCGTCAGATCGGCCTGGATCGTGCCGTAGAGGACACCAACCTTGTTATCGACGCCATCGACAAAGCTGTCCTTGCCCGAGAGCACGCCGACGAGGCGACCGCGGACACGGCCGGACTTCGTCAGGGGTCCGGTGATGTCACCTTCGACGCGTTTGCCGTCCCATGAGCTCATGATCGTATTGATGCTTGCCTTGTACTCGTCCGACGCCTGTTTCAGACGCATATTGACGGCACCGGCCGGTTCGCCTGCACCACCAAACAGACCCGAGGGGCCACGCAGGATCTCGATGTGATCAACAACCGCCATGTCAGGCTGCGTGCCATAGATCGAAGAAACCGGTGTCGACAGGCCGTTCATGTAGAGCGTGTCAAATTCGAAACCACGCGAATAGAGGCTGGAACGGCCGTCATCGTTGGTCAGAACGACGACGCCGGGCGTCTTGCGCATGACAGTATCGAGCGAAGAGAAGTTTCCATCATCCAGGCGCTCACGGGTGAGGACCGTTGTTGATTGCGGAACCTCGCGCAGGGTGCGGGTATCCTTGTCGCCGACGCTGATCTGTTTGGTCGTATAGCTGTTCGTGCCTTCAGTCTCGTATGTCGCACCCTCGAGCACAATCGGCGCAAGTTCGGTGGTGTCGCTCTGGCTGCTCGTGGCATCCTGCGCACTCGCACCTGCTGCCATTCCCGTTAGCACGGTGGTTGCCATGAGAATGTGTGCCAGCCGCTTCATGGTTGGCCGTTGCACGCTGATCTTAGTTCCGTTCATTTCATACCCCTGGACGACTGGCTATTTCCACACGATTGTCGCGCCTGGAGCGCCAAAGAGTACCGGACGTCCCCCGTCGCGGCTATTCTTGAGTGTGTATTTCATGTATTCGTATAGGCGGTTTTGAAAGTGCCCGCTTTCGTTAACCGCGCATAAACTTATGCAGGAGACCTCTGTGAACAGAGCCATTGCCCCTCTTCCGCCCGTAGCAGCAGATCCAAACCCCATCCTGACGCGACGCGAATTGCGCAAAAACGGCGTACGCGTGCTTGATGGCGGCGACCAGGGTGACGCCGTTGTTGCTTGCGGCCTCGTTGGAAAGGTGCGGATGGACGGCATTCATGCCAATTTCGGGCGTCGTATGCAGGTCGATGACCTGGAGATGGAAGTTGCAGTTGATGCGCAGGTTTCGATCAAGATATTCCTCGAAGGCTTTGTCGAGGCATCGTTGAACGGTGTGCCTATGCCAATGCCGCAACGGACCGAACAGGGCCGGTGGCAGTCCTCTGCAATTATCGTTTCCCATGGAAATGGAGCGAGGCTGCGCCGGCGTGCACGCAAGGGCCAATATCTTGACAAGATGGTCATCGGAATGTCGCGCGAATGGTTGCAGCGGTTTTCCGAAAGTGCTGAAACGCCGGAAAATTTCAGGGCCCTTCTGTGCGGAGAACCTGGCTTCTGGCAGTGGCAGCCGAACCGAAAGGTCGAGTTTCTGGCCCGGCAGATGTTTGATATTGCCGCACGCAAGCCGCCGTTTTCATCCGTACTTCTGGAGAGCCATACTCTTGCCATTGTCTACGAGGCCTTGACGACCGCGTTTGGCACAAGCCCGGAGGCAGTGATGCCACCGACCAATCTGACTGCTGCGGAGCAACAGCGGATCTATGCACTGGTGCGCTACATTGACCGCCATTCGGCACAGGAGCTCTCCGTGACGGACATGGCAAGCGAACTCGGCGCCAGTCAGGCAACATTACAGCGGCTGGTGCGCAAAGCGCATAATTGCTCTCTCAACGAGTTCATCCGCAATCGTTGGCTTGATGAAGCGCGTCAGGCGCTTCTCTTCAGCAGCCGCAGTATTTCCGACATCGCCTTCGAAGCCGGATATGTTCACCTTTCGAATTTCACCGCAGCCTTTCGCAAGCGCTTCGGCTATCCACCGTCGTCGCTTCGCAGGCACGCGGGTCCAGCCGAAGGCTGAGGCGCGCCATCGGATTTATCCTGCCGGTCGCACTCATATTTTTGTTGGCGAGCCTCTGTCAGCGATGCTAATGCTGCCGCCCGCACGGGCCAGGAGCAGACGGTAAAGCCCCTGCCCCTTTTACGCCGTCAGCGGAGAATTCAGCCATGGGCATTGCGAAATCAGGCCGTCTCGCAGCGAAATTCATCACCGCGGCGATTGCATGCCTCCTGTTTTGCTCAGTTGCCACGGCAGCCGAAAGCTGGCCGCGCAGCTTTACCAATGTCGATGGCAGCAAGACGGAAATTCCTGCGAAACCGCAAAAAATCCTCTCAACCTCGGTATCGCTGACGGGAACGCTTCTCGCGATCCATGCACCCGTCGCTGCCAGTGGTTCGGCAGCAAACGGCAAGTTTTTTGCACAATGGGCAGACGTGGCCCGCGAACGCAAGGTCGAGAACGCATGGCCGGCCGGCAAGGTCGATCTCGAAGCCGTCTATGCGGCACAACCCGATCTGATCGTTGTGACGGCAAGTGGTGCCGGTTCGGTCAAGGACCAACTAGACGCATTCCGTCAGATCGCCCCGACCATACTCGTCGACGACGGTGCACTCTCCTGGCAGGATCTGGCGACCGAGCTCGGGCGCGCGACCGGCCTTGAAGCGGATGCGGCCGCATCGATCGCAGATTTCGACGCTTACGTCGGATCAGCACGCGCAAAGATCAAAATCCCTGCCGGAAAGGCCAACATCATCAGCTTCAATGGTGCCGGCCAGAGCAACCCTATTGGCCGCGTCACGGGTCCGCACGCAGCCCTTCTTGCCTCGCTCGGCTTTGACATCGAAGACCCAAATCCGGCGTGGCATACGCAGGCAGAAAGCCGCGACGATTTTGTCTGGGCAAATTACGAACATCTGGTCGATCTCAAAGCCGAGACCACCTTTATCCTGCGTGTGGATGACGCCAAGGCCGCCGCCTTCCGCAATGATCCGGTTCTTGCCAACGTCCCCTCGGTAAAAAGCGGCCGCGTCTACGGACTTGGTGCCAACTCCTTCCGCATCGACTACTACAGCGGCAAGGAAATCGTCGATGGCGTTGTTGCCAATTTTGGACACTGACGCCGTTGCAGGACCAGGTGGATGCCAGAGCGACACTGAACCGCACAACCGGGCGTAACCGGTTGATCGGGCTTGGGACGCTTTTCCTTTTGCTTGGTTTGGCCATCATTCTTGGCATCGCCGCCGGAGCGCGACCGATCCCTCTTGCGACCACATGGGATGCGATCACCAATTTCAATCCGTCAAACAGCGATCATCTCCTGGTGCGCCTGCTGCGCATCCCGCGCACACTGCTCGCCATCGTGGTCGGCGCAGCACTTGGCGTTGCCGGCACCATCATGCAGGCCCTGACGCGCAATCCGCTTTCCGATCCAGGGATCCTCGGCATCAATGCTGGAGCGGCGGTGGCAATCACCTGTGCTATCGCTCTTTTCGGGATCACGTCAGTCACGGCCTATATGGCGCTTGGCATGGCCGGTGCTGCTTTTGTCGGTGCGGCCGTTTACCTGCTTGGAAATCTTTCACGCGGCGGCAATCCGGTCCGCGTCGTGCTTGCCGGTGCAGCCCTTTCCGTCGTGTTGATGTCGCTGACGCAGATCGTGCTGGTGAACAGCGAGGAGCATGTCTTCGACCAGTTTCGCAACTGGTCGGTCGGTTCGCTGCAAGGTCGTGGCTACGGGGTATTGTTCCCGGTCCTAGCGGTCGCATCACTTGGCATTGCCATTGCGTTCACACTCACAAAGGCGCTCGATACGGCAGCCCTTGGAGCCGATCTGGCCAAGGCACTGGGTGGCAATCCACTTCGCATCTGGGGTCTATCGGCGCTCGCCGTCATCATCCTTTCGGGGGCCGCGACGGCAGGGGCTGGGCCGATCGGTTTCGTCGGGTTGACAGCACCGCACATTGCCCGCCTGATAACCGGCCCCGGCCATCGCTGGCTGTTACCCTATGCGATGCTGATCGCGGCCCTTCTTACTGTAAGTGCCGATGCGCTGGGGCGCATTATAGCGCCGCCCGGTGAAGTCAGCGTTGGCATCATGCTGGCACTCATCGGTGGTCCGTTCTTCATAGCACTTGTTCGCCACCACCGGATATCAAAGCTGTGACCCGCCCTGCACGCCTTGCGTCCTCTCGTCCACGGCGCCTTGTCTGGCGCAGCCAGCGCATGTCATTTGCGCTTGAGACGCGTCCCGTCACGGTCTGCCTGCTCCTTCTCGTAGCAACGCTTGTCGCAGCCGTTTTCGCGATGACCCTTGGACGTGTTCCAGTCCCCTTCGTGGACGTCATCGGCGCGGTGCTGGGAAATGGAGAAGGTGGTATGCGCCAGCAGATCGTCTTTAACCTGCGTCTGCCTCGGGTACTCGTTGCTCTGTTTGCTGGAGCCTCGCTTGGTGTTTCAGGCTCAGTGTTCCAGTCCGTGTCGCGCAATGCGCTTGGTTCCCCCGATGTTATCGGTTTTACCACCGGCGCTGCGACGGGTGCGTTGGCACAGATCGTGATCTTCGGCGGCGGGCCGCTTGCGGTTGCTTTGTCTGCGATGCTCGGCGGACTGATAACGGCAACACTCGTCTACCTCCTGTCGTTCAAGCAGGGCGTCACGGGTGGTTATCGGCTGGTTCTGACCGGTATTGGTGCTGGAGCAACGCTCAACGCGCTCAACGGCCTGATGCTGGTCAAGGGTAGTCTCGACAACGCCATCTCCGCCAATCTCTGGCTTGCCGGTTCACTTGATGCACGCAGCTGGGATCACGCCTTGACCGTCATGGCTGGCGCATCATTCCTGATCCCGATTTCCGCTTTTGCAGTAAACAGGCTCAGGATGATCGAGATGGGCGACGATATTGCCCGCCAGCTCGGTGTCCAGGTCGAACGGACAAGATTTGGGATGATTGCCTGTGCGGTGCTGCTTGCTGGTGTCGCGACCGGTGCGGCTGGGCCGATCGCCTTCCTGGCACTCGCCGCTCCGCAACTTGCAAGCCGGCTGACATCAACCCGTGGCATACCGGTTTTGAGCTCGGCGATCATGGGCGCCTTCCTGCTGGTTTCAGCAGATCTGCTCACCCAGCTCTTTGCCAATGATCTGGTGCTACCGATCGGCCGGACGACGGGTCTCGTCGGCGGTCTCTATCTTCTCTGGCTATTGACCCGCTCGAAACAAAAATGATGCGGCTTCAAGCGGATGGAGCGGGATCGTCAAGCGGTACGACCATGGGATCGCCGGTCACCGGATCGTCAATCACGACGGCCGCAAGCCCGAAGACTGTCTGCACGAGATCAGCCGTCATCACGCTGCGCGGATCTCCCTCCGTGATGATACGTCCATCGCGCATTGCAACGATATGATCGGCGTAGCGGCACGCCTGATTGAGGTCGTGCAGCACGGCAACAACGGTATTGCCCTGGCGCCGGTTGAGGTCTCTGAGCAGGTTAAGCAGCTCAATCTGATGCGCGATATCGAGAAATGTGGTTGGCTCATCGAGAAGGAGAAGCGGCGTTTCCTGTGCCAGGACCATCGCAATCCAGACACGTTGGCGCTGCCCGCCCGAAAGTTCGTCAACCGCCCGCGATGCGATTTCTTCCACCCGAGCCGTTTTCATAGCCCAGGCGACGGCGTCTTCATCCGCCTGGCTCCAGCGCTGCAGGAACGACTGGTGTGGATAGCGACCGCGAGCAACCAGATCGGCTACGGTAATGCCGTCGGGTGCGACCGAACTTTGCGGAAGAAGGCCAAGTGTGCGCGCAACTTCGCGCGCCGGTATGCGCTCGATCTGCTTGCCATCGAGAACGACATGACCGTTATTGGGCCGGATGATACGTGCAAGCGCCCTCAAGAGCGTGGATTTTCCGCAGGCATTGGGACCGACAATCACGGTGAAGAGGCCATCAGGCACCTTGAAGGTCAGATCACGGGAAATCGTCCGTTCGCCGTAGACCAGCGTCACGTCCCGCGCTTCGAGCCGCGCTTGCTCGCCTTGCGGCACTGATTTTGAAACAGGCGCGACCATGAAACCTCCAGCTTTGCGTCGGCTCCTTTTGGCCGAGTGGCCGAAACATCGTCAAGTACAAATGCCGGTTTCAGAAAAATCTGCCGGACGCAATCGGACCGGCGACAGATGTCAAAAAAGGGCGAGGCTCTAGCCTCGCCCTTCAATTCAACGGAGACGTTGCGGGAGAGTGTCCGCCGGTATCAGCGGTATGTAACTCTCGCCACCAAGCTGCTCCAGGTGTTCTTTCCTCGCGACAGCAATCAGCTCCGGGTCCGTCAGTGCCCTCACCGCGGATGCCGCCAGCACCTTTCCGGCCTGCAGCATGCCCTTGTGGGCATAACCCGATGTGCCCTGAGACACCATCTGCCAGGTGTGCGGCGGCGTTCCATAGGCCTCTGTTGCGACATAGACCTGACCGGTCGGCACGAGCCAGCTCACATCACCGACATCGGTGGATCCGTGCAAGAACGTCGGCACCTCTTCAAACGCATTCAGGTCTTCGGAGAGGATTTTTCCGCGCTTGGCGATCCTCGCCTGCACTTCACTTGAGAACGTCTTCTGAATACTTCCTGCGAAGTCCTTCTCACTGTTGGAGAAATTGGCAACGCCGAACTTCTCGAACTCCTGGTGCATCATGCGAGCAAGGGTGACATTGGGAACGAGGTCGGCGGAAGCCGCATCGAAGGTAATTTCGAGTTCCGTCCCGGTCATCAGGGCCGCACCTCGGGCAACATCCTTCACCCGCTCGGTAATGTCACGAACCTGATCCATTCTGGGGGCTCGCACCTTGTAGAGCACCTGCGCCTGCGACTGCACGACATTGGGCGCTCGACCACCGGTATCGGTGATCGCATAGTGGATGCGGCCATCCTGGATGATGTGCTCACGCAAGTAATTGCAGCCCACATTGGTCAGTTCGACGGCATCGAGTGCCGAGCGTCCAAGGTGCGGTTCAAACCCTGCATGGGCGCTTGTCCCCTTGAAGGTGAAATAGAGCTGGTTGGTAGCCAACATCCGGGCATTATAGGCAAGGTTCTCATCCCAGGGGTGCCACGTGAAGGCAACGTCGACATCCGAAAACAGACCTTCGCGGGCCATGTACGCCTTGCCACCACCGCCTTCTTCGGCTGGGCAGCCGTAAAAGCGGATCGTGCCGGTAAGACCCAGTTCATCCTTGCATGCCTTCAGCGCCAGAATGGCGGCAAGTGCGCCTGTTCCAAGGAGGTTGTGGCCACAGCCATGGCCGTTACCGCCAGCAACAATTGGATCGTGTTGGGTTACACCACTCTTCTGGCTCAACCCTGTCAGCGCATCGAATTCACCAAGGATTGCAACGACGGGCTGGCCTTCTCCGTAGCTTGCGACGAAGGCGGTTTCGATGTTGCCGGCATTGCGCGTGACATCAAAGCCGGCCTTTTCCAGTTCATCGGCCAGAAGGGCTGCAGACTGCGTTTCTTCATAGCGGATTTCGGCAAATGACCAGATTGCGTCGGAGACCGATTTCAGATTGTCGGATTGGGACGCGACTGTCCGTTCGATGATATCGAGATAAGTCATAATATTCCTTCAGGCGGTCTGTTCGACAGGCTTTTTGCCGTGGACGGCGGGAAAGGTTGTGGCGATGGCGCAGACAATGACAGCGCAGCCGACGATCACGGAAAACGCGATACCGTAATTCTGGTTGGTTGCCGAAAGGACAGCACCGATCAGCATCGGAGATGCGAAGGAACCGAGCTGTGCAAGCGAGTTGATCAGGCCGGTCGCGGTTCCAACCGTATTCTGCGGGAAATGCTTCATGATGCTGACGAAGACGCTGATCGAGATCGCATTCAGGAAGACGTTTGAGACGGAGAGATAGGCGAAGGCGAGCGGAATGGATTCCTCATTGGCCATGAGGTAGATGAAAACAGCCGAGACAGCCGAGCCAATGCAGATGAGGTATTTTTCCTTCTGGTGGAAAAATCGGTCGAGCAGCCAGCCGCAGGTCAGGAACGAAATGAAGCCAAGGGCCGGCGGGATCATCGAATAGGCTCCCATCTGCACCATGCTCATACCCTTCACCTTCACCCAGTAAGATGGCAGCCAGGACTGAAGACCCCAGAAGACGATATTGGTGAAGAAGTAGACCAGCGTGATTTTCCAGGTCAGCGAATTCTTGAGCAGTGCGCCGATGCGCTTCTTTTCTGAGACCTTTTCGACCTTTTCCTTGACGACAGGCTGATCGTTCGTCGGTTTCATGACGTAGAAGAGAGCAACCGAGAGCAGCAGTCCCACTGCGCCGAGGACATAGAACATCATTTGCCAGCTATGAGCGGCGATCAGCGCGGTGATGACGATCGAGCCGACGGCAAAGCCCACGGAGGCACCCGATTGCAGGACTGACTTGGCGCGGGCCATCTGCGATTTTTCGAAGTGCTCGGTAATGGCCACGGATCCACCGGCAGGAAAGACTGCCTCACCTGCACCAGTGACAGCACGTGCGGCTGCCAGCCCAACGGCATTGCTGACGGCGCCCGAGACGGCGGTCCCCAACGACCAGACGGCAACTGCAGAGCTCAGGACGCGACGGGCACCAAAACGGTCTACCAGATAACCACCGATAAGCTGTGTCATCGAATAGGCGAGAAAGAAGGCGCTGATGATCATGCCCTGATGGTCGGGGCTAAGACCAAACTCTTCACTGATCGGGATGATTGCGATGTTGATTGCCGTCTTGTCGATAAAGCCGACGACCCAGCATATGAATAGCATTCCTATGATGACGTGGCGACGTTGTATGTTTGAAAACATGTCGGAAGTTCCCCTTGTTTAGACTTTCCTCTTTTGTCGCACCGCTTCCGAAGAATGATATGGTGATTGCCACATCTTTGATTGAATTTTTATATGCGTTGCCACATAGTTTCTAACATGAAGATTGATTTCTTTTCGAATTCTGCGTTTCGCGAGTTGGCCCAGTCTGGCGTTGTCAGTTGGGAGGACCGGCAGATCGCACCAACTGGATCGACAGGCGAGATTGGCCACACGATCGTCAGCTATGATCACAGCCTGCAGCTTATCGTCGATCATTCGCATTTCACGGCTCACCAGAGCGAATTCCGCATTCGGGGCGATGATCGGCAGAGCGTGGCTGATCTGGTGTTGCGATCGGTCGAGGCCTCGATCATCGCACTGCAGTCCCGTACCATTACGAAACTTGGATCGGTCAATGCGGCCGTCATCAACTCTCTCGATGACAACGAGATCGTCCATAACGTTTTGCGCGAAGTCATGAACGTCCTACCGCATTCGGACGCTGGCGTGTTCAGGCTTTTTGACGAAAAGACTGGCCTTCTGATCCCCGTCTCCTATGACGGACTGCCAGAGGATTATGCGCATTATCGGCTTCAACCGAACGAATCCGTATCAGGCGAGGTGTTTTCGACTGGTCAGCCTGCCATCCATAACGGACGGCAGAACATCATTGATGCTCACAGGGTCATGCGGCCCGAAAGCCAATCCTTCATGGAGCGGTCCAATATTGCCAATGCCCTGCTCTGTGTGCCCGTGATGGCAGAGGGACGGCGTCTTGGAACATTGACCACGCTGTCCTTTTCGCCTGACGGGGCCTTCTCGTTGTTCGATCAGACCATTCTCGAACTTCTGGCGAGCCAGGTGGCCGTCGCATACCAGCGTTCACTGACCTATCAGAACACCCTTGCCGCATCCCGCCGGCTCGAGCAGATGCGCAGTGATCTTGCCGACAAGAATAGAGAGCTCGATCGCGCAGTCGATCTACATGAGAGCCTGTTGCGCATCTTCTCGACCGGTAGCAGCCAGAGCGAGCAGCTTGAGGCCGTATCCAGACTTTACCACGCCGAATTCATATTCGAGAACGTGCTCGGCCAGGATCATCGTTCATCTGGCTGGAATGAAGACGGCGATGTCGTGCGACAAGCCGTAGAGGTTGCAGAAGTCAGCGTCGGGCACTTCCGTTATGATGGCTCCGTCGACACCGCCTTCCGGCGCGCACTCTTTGGAACACTTGCCGCCTTTGTCGCCCTCGACTTTGTTCGCGACATGTCCCGGATTGATGCCATGAATGTCCGGAAAAAGGCCTATTTCGACACGCTTTTCTCAGCGGGAGACACCAGAGACCGCCGCGCCAATTATGGCTTCCGACCAGACAGGTTCAACCAGATCTTCGTCGCATTGACGCCTGGGGGTGAAGCAACTGCGAATGCCAGCCTCACCCGCCAGAAGACAATTCTTGATCTGCAGAAGGTGATGACACTCCCCAATGCCCTGATCTTCCACGAAGATGATGAGATCGTTGTCCTTGTTTCCGCTCCGACCTCTGCAGCACTCGAGCGCAATCGTCAGGTTATGGCAGAGGCCATATCACGACTGGATATTCGCGTCGGCGCAAGCAACCCCTACGAAGAGGCGGCAAGCCATCAGCAGGCGCGAGCCAAGGCAAAACAGGCTGCAGAGGCGCTCCAGCGCCGTGGGAAGGCCGGCCTGCTTCAACATGCGCAGATGGGGCTCGACCTGCTTTTAGGCGGACAGGGTCGCGATGAGGTGCTTGATTTCGCGACGCAGGTCCTTCAACCGCTGCTTCAGGACCCGAAACATCTCGTTCTATTCGAGACGTTCGCACACTATATGCTCGCAGGAAAATCACCTGCAAAAACGGCTGACGCACTGAGTATCCACCCGAATACCCTCTATCAGCGTCTCGCAAAGGTGGAGAAGCTGACCGGCCGCGATCTTGACGATGCGGCCGATTACACGTTGCTCTGCGTCGCAAGCCAACTCTACCGCACCTATACGTCTGGCAAGCCGGACGGCTAGAGCGGGCGCTCACGCGTGGTGCGCGACAAGCGTCTGTTTCACACTCGCAATACCGCGGCGCAGGAACGGGTCTGTGTGAATGTAAAAATACTGCACCCCCTTCTCGAGCCAATAGGGAAGTTCGTCAGCCGTCACCAATGTGCCGGCAATCTTGCCTGCTGCACGTATTTTCTCCACGGCAACGGCCACCTTCTCCATCACTACGGCCGGGCGCGGTTCGCCGAACGGCGGCGCAGGCGGATAGCCCATGTCCTGCGAGAGGTCGCCAGGGCCGATGAAGAACACATCGATACCTTCGACCTTCAGCATATCTTCCAGCCGGTCGATGGCATCAGCCGTCTCGATCATTGCAACAACAAGGCGTTTTTCGTAATCGGCCGGCAGCGCATAACGCACGGCATCGACAACCGCCCGTGCCTGATCGGCATTGTCGATCATCGGCACCATGATGCCGTCAGCACCGGCGTTCAGATAACGGATAATCACCGGCCGTTCGTGAGAATGGGGGCGCACGATTGCAGCGCCGCCGACGGAGCGAACGATCTGACCGGTTTCCCGGACATCTTCAAAACTCCAGGTGCCATGTTCGCAATCGACGAAGACGCAGTCACCGCCAAGTTCGATCAGGCGCCCGGCGAGACCTGATGAAACATGATGCGTGTTGTACATGGTGACAGCCTCGCCAGCCAAAAGCCGAGCGCGTAGCTTCGTTCCGTTCATCACTTCCTCCTATGTTCCGGCAGATCCGGAGTATCAGCAGGCGCTCCCACCCAGCGTGCGATCTCGATGTCAGCGGACGTATCGCGCATGTAGGTCGGGCAGATATGGAGCTCCGGGATGACGGCGCTCTTGTTGAGGCTTGCGCAGAGCGCTATGGCACGTGCGACGTCAATCGGGTCCATCATCACCGCACGCTCCTCCTCAAGTGGCGGGCGGGCACGGTTATCCATGATGGGCGTGTTGGTTTCGCCAGGCAAAATGGTGGTCGCGCGAATGCCCTGATTGCGATAGGTGTTGTGCAGGAACGTCATGAAGTTCTTCACGCCTGCCTTGGCCGCCCCGTAAGCGGCTCCCCCTAAGAGATTGGGATTGACCGCGGCGAGTGACGACACGGTGATAACGGTGCCATCACCTCTGGCGATCATGTCTGGAAGAACCGCCTGGGTCAGGTTGAACACGGCTGTCAGGTTGACATTGAGGGTAGAGTTCCACTCTTCCTCGCTAAGAAAACGGGCATTCAGCACCTTGCTGGCGCTCCCGGCATTGTTGACGAGGATGTCAACAGGACCAATACCGTCCTTGATCCACTTCACCGTTTCGAAGATGTCATCGCGCTCTTCGATATTCAGAGCGCGGGCAAATGCCCGCCCTTTTGCCTTTTCGATCAGTTTTGCAACATCACGAAGCGGCTCCAAGCGACGCCCCGTCAGGACGACGGTCGCGCCGTCCCTGGCCAGAAGCAGCGCGGTCTCGCGGCCAATGCCCGAACCCGCGCCCGTGACCAATGCGATCTTTCCTTCAAGACGTCCCATGTCTCTTCCCTATTCCGCTGCAACTGCCGGTGATCCGGTATAGCCATAGATATCCTTGGCTGCCTTCGCCGTAACCAGATTTTCCGACAGATCGTGCGTTATGAGCTCTTGAGCGCGCTCGGACGCACGGCCCCAGCCGCCGCCGCCGGGCGTTTCGACTTCCAGCTTTTCACCGGTTTTCAGGACAACCTTGCCCTTGGGGAAATGCGGTTTGCCTTCCTTGAGGACCTTGCCGGCCGATCCACTCTGACCTTCGACGACACCGAAGCAGGGATGGCGAACACGTTCGGAGGCAAGGTAGATATTCATCGGGTTCTTGCCGAGATTGCGCAGGATGACCCGCTGGCCGAGACCACCGCGATATTTGCCCGCACCGCCGGAATCGGCGATCAGTTCCTTGCATTCGGTGAGCGCCGGAACAGCAACTTCGAACATTTCGATCGCAGTAACCTTGCAGTTTGACGGGAAGCTCAACGTGTCGAGCCCGTCGAATTCCGCGCGTGCACCCTGCCCGCCGTGGAAATTCTGCACCGAACCATATTGAGAACCGTCGTTCCTCTGGCCGACGCAGTTTGCGGCCCAGATCGGAGCTCCACCGCTGTCCCCCATCACCTTGTCAGGCACAACACCTTCAAGAGCCTTGAAGATCAATGAGGGAATGACGTGACCGATCAGGTTGCGCGAATTTCCTGCCGTCCATTGTTGCGGATTGAGGATCGATCCGAGTGGCGCTTCATCGGTGATCGGAATGATGCAGCCTTCATTGTTGGGGGTTTCAGGATCAAGAAGGCACTTCAGCGCATAGACAGAATGCGCATAGCGATAGTTGGTGCGGCAATTGATCGAATGCAGGACCTGATCCGATGTCCCGGTATAATCCACATGGACCGAGTCATCCTTGACGATGACAGATGCCTTCAGGGTCACGTCGACATCGTAGCCATCAAGCAGAACCTCGGCGCTATAGGTGCCATTTGGCCACTCACGAATCGCATTACGGGTCTGCGCTTCCGAGCGAGAATGGATCGCCTCAGCCAGCCCTTCAACATCGTCCAAGCCGTATTCATCGAGGAATTTGACGAGCTCTCGCCCCATGACATTGTTGGCAGCAATCATCGATTCCAGATCGCCGCGAACTTCGGTTGGGAGGCGGACCGATGCTTCTATGATGTCGAAGACGTCCTCGTTCGGAACGCCCGCGTTCAACAATTTGACGATTGGGAAGCGGATACCTTCTGCGAAGATGTCGCTTGCTTCCGAATGCAGTGGCGCACCACCAATATCAGGCAGGTGGGCGATGGAGCCAGCATAGGCAACAACCTTGCCGTTCTTGAAGATCGGGGTGATCATTGTGACGTCTGGCAGGTGACCCGTGCCGATTTCCGGGTCGTTGGTCGCCAGGACATCGCCCTCCACCAGCTTTTCCGCCGGGAATTTCGGCAGAAAATACTTCTGGGCCGCAGCCGGAAGAGAGGTGATGAATACCGGTATGGACCAAGTGCATTGCGCGAGCGCTTGGCCCTTGGCATCCAGGAGCACCGTCACATAGTCGTGGTTTTCCCGAACAATCGGCGAAAAGGCGGTTTTTCCGAGAACGTTATCTGCCTGATCAGCGATGAAAATCAGGCGATTCCACATGACCTGCAGATTGATCGGGTCGTTGAAATCGGTAGCGGGTTTCGACATCGTAGAGCCCTCAGAGAATGTTGATGACGAGATTGCCATGGGCGTCCACATGGAAGACGCCACTTGGGCCGACCACTGCGGTCGATTCGCGCTGTTCGACGATTGCGGGGCCCTTCACAGCCTCGCCGACGGGAAGCTTGTAGTGATCGTAGACCGATGTCTCCACGTAGCCACCGGCTTCCTGGAAAAACACCTGCCGGCTTCCCTTACGGGCATCGGCAACCACGGTTTCATGCGGGCGCGTGACCTGATCCTTGTCGCCACTGGCGCGCAGGCGCCAAGTGATGACTTCAAGGGGCGCCGCAACCGTACGGCCGAAGAGCTCGCGGTAAAGCTTGAAAAAGGCATCACGTAGTTCCTGAAGGAACGTCTCCTTCGGCAAGGAGCGATCCGGCAGGACAACCGTGATTTCGTGGCCCTGACCGACATGGCGCATGTCGACGGTGTAACGGTTGGTGATTGTGTCCTTCGGCACGCCTGCAGCAGACACAACCTCCGCACCCTGTGCGGCGAGGTCATCGAGCAGGCGGTTCATGGCATCGATATCCCAGCTCTCAAGTCCCATCGGATGACTTGCGGAGAGATCGACCGCAACCGGCGCGATCAGCAGACCGATTGCCGAGCTGACGCCTGCGCCTGTCGGGCAGATGATGCGATTGATGCCGAGCTTGCGAGCGATGCCGTAGGCGTGAACCGGACCTGCTCCACCGAAGGCAACCATAGGCAGGGACCGTGGATCGACGCCAAGGTCGGTCGCATGCATGGCCGCAGCCTTGCTCATCGATTCATTGACGAGATCGTGGATGCCCCAGGCGCATCGTTCGACAGAAACGTCGAGCGATGTCGCGAGTTTGGCCATGGCATCGCGTGCGGCATCCTTGGAGACCTTGAATGAACCGCCAACGAAGGAGCCCGTTCCCATGTAGCCGAGAAGGATATCCGCGTCGGTCACGGTCGGCTGGGTGCCGCCACGCTGGTAGGCCGCAGGTCCTGGCATGGCACCGGCAGAATGTGGACCGACGTCAAGCAGACCAAGCGGGTTCTTGGCGGCAATGGAACCGCCGCCAGCACCGATCTCAATCATCTGGATTGACTGAATTTTCAGAGGGAAGCCGGAGCCCTTGCGGAAACGCTGGTAATGGGCGACCTCGAGGTCCGTTCCGACATTCGGCTCACCATTCGGGATCAGGCAAAGCTTGGCGGTTGTTCCACCCATATCGAACGAAAGAACACTGTTTTCACCGGCGGTCCGTCCAAATTCCGCAGCAGCGACCGCGCCGGCCGCAGGACCTGATTCAATCAGACGCACCGGCAATTCAGCGGCGCGACGGCTCGGTACAAGGCCACCCGACGAGGTCATCCACAGGACCTGGCGATCAATGCCCTTGGCCGAGAATTCGCGCTGCAAATGCGCCACGTGACCCGCCATTTGCGGGCGGGTATAGGCATTTACCACAGTGGTCGACGCACGGTCGAACTCCCGCATTTCCGGGCACACTTCAGAAGACAGCGAAACGAAGACGTCGGGATATTCTTCGCGAAGCAACGCGGCAACGCGCTGTTCGTGCTGTGGGTACTTGTAGGCGTGCAAGAGGCACACGGCCACTGAGCGGATACCCTTTTCCTTCAATCGCACGGCGATATCTCGAACTGTCTCTTCCTTGAGTTCGGTCATGACCGATCCGTCGGCGGCGATACGCTCTCTCGCACCATAGCTGTTGGCACGCGACACCAGTGGATCGGGGTATTTGATGTTGAGGTCGTAGAGGTCGTAACGGCCTTCGTTGCGGATGCGCAGCATGTCCTGAAAGCCATCCGTGGTGACGAAACCGGTTTCCACACCCTTCCGCTCAAGGACTGCGTTGGTGACAACGGTGGTTGCACCAAGCACCTGGAGGTTTTCGATCGAAATGGTGTCTGCAAATTTTTTCAGCAGTTCGGAAACACCCTGTACGACGGCTTCGGCCGGATTTTTCGGGGTGCTCAAGACCTTGTGCAGGTGAAGATCGCCCTTGTCGTCCAGGAGCGCGAAATCGGTAAAGGTACCGCCGGTGTCGAAAGCAAGTTTTGCCATGTTTCCCTCAGTGCGACGTGACCAGCGGCTATCCCGCTGTGAAGGGGCCGATCTGTTGCGACCCTTTGTCTGTCATGAGGTTAGGCGACGGCTGGCTGCATTGGCCAACACAACTACGGTCTGCCGCCATATGGTTTGCTTATGACGAAGTCAGATTGAGCGTATGCCCGGATGATGGCTGCCAAGCAGTTTGCCGACGATTTCGACAAGGATGGAGCGCGCTGCCAGAGCGGGTTCTGAAAGCGGCAGATGATCCGAGACGCAGAGTGAAACAGTCGCGTCGATCACCGGCGTTGTCAGAGGCCGAACCTGGGCACCTGCAAAGCTGGAAGTTTCCGAGACCACAGAGGCCGGCAGGATCGTCGAGCCGAGGCCATCGAGCACCGCAGCACCAAGTGCCGGAATGGATTCGATTTCCGACAACACGTCTGGGACCGAGCGGGCCCGGTTCAGGGCATCGTCAATCAACCGGCGCAGAAAGTGGTTCTTGCTGGGCAGCAACAAGGGGTGGCCATTGAGCGCGGAGAGTGGAAGCGGCTGTCCGGCCTCACCTGGAAGCTCCATGTCGGCTGGAGACACCAGGAACATTTCTTCGCGGAACAGCGGCTGCAGCGTCACGCCCTTGATCGGGTTGGACGTATAGATCAGCGCCATGTCCATCTTGCCGGTCATCACGAGCTCGCTCAGGATATGACCGAAACTGTCGTTGATGTGGACGATGATCTGCGGGTACTTCGCACGGATTTCCTTGAGGATCGGCAGGGACAGAGCACTCGACGACGAATAGGTGGCAAGCCCGATCGATACGCGCCCTGCGACCGATTTGGCCGATTGTTCAATGTCGGTCTGTGCCTGGTCGATCTGACGCAGCATGATCTGTGCGTGGCGATAAAGGATCATGCCTGCTTCTGTCGGTGTAATACCAACATTGCTACGGATCAGAAGCTGGTGGCGAAAATGGGCTTCAAGGGAGGCGATCTGTTGCGACAGAGCCGGTTGGGCAATACGCAACAGACTTGCCGCTCTCGATACGCTACCGGTATCGACGATCTTGACGAAGCTTTTCAGTTTTTTGAAATCGACGCTCATGGTTCCCAAGCCTTTGGCCGGAACCTAAGGCCAGCAGGACGCAAATTGCAAGGCCTCCTGCCGGCGTAGCAGCAACTACTGGAGTTGCGTCACAGCCCGCTCGATACGGCTGCAAGCCTCCTGAATAACCTCCATGGAGGTTGCAAATGACAGGCGGAAATGCGGAGAGAGCCCATAGGCTGCCCCTTGCAGTGCGGCAACGCCCACGCCATCGAGAAGGTAGAGGACGAAATCGAGATCGTTCTCGATCACCTTGCCATCCGGTGTCTTTTTCCCGATGACGCCGCTGCAGTTTGGATAGAGATAGAATGCTCCATCTGGCACGGCGCAGGAAAGTCCTGGAATAGCGTTGAGCTTGGCGCAGGCATAATCGCGCCTTTCCTTGTAGACATCGGTGCTGTCAGCAATAAACCGCTGGTCGTCGGACAAGGCATGAGCGGCTGCCGCCTGACTGATGGATGAGGGGCAAGATGACATTTGTGACTGAAGTTTGTTGATGGCAGCAACGAGTGGCGCCGGTCCTGCTGCGTAGCCGATACGCCAGCCCGTCATGGCGTAGGATTTGGAGACACCGTTCGCCAGAAGCACTCGGTCCTTGAGCGCAGGCACGGCCGCCACAAGTGTGGTCATCGGCTCATCCTTGAACCAGACCTGATCGTAGATGTCGTCGCAAAGCACAAAGACGTGGGGGTGGCGCAACAACACGGCACCGAGCGCCTCAAGTTCACGTCTGGTATAGGCAGCCCCCGTCGGATTGGAGGGTGCGTTGAGGATGAGCCAGAGCGTTTTCGGCGTAATTGCCATTTCGAGCGCTTCCGGCGTCAGCTTGAAACCCTTGTCCTGCGGGCACTCGACGATGACAGGCTTTCCTTCATTGGCGATGACCATGTCGGGATAAGACACCCAGTAGGGTGCCGGGATGATGACTTCAGCATCGTTTTCGACACTCGCCATCAGGGCGAGAAACAGGATCTGCTTGGCACCTCCACCAACACAAATCTCGTTGTCGGCATAGGTCACACCAAGACGGCGCGCAAAATCACCGATGATCGCCTTGCGCAGCGCCGGCGTTCCGTTGACGGCGGTATATTTCGTCTCACCGCGATCGATTGCGGCGTGCGCTGCGGCCTTGACGTTTTCCGGGGTGTCGAAGTCCGGCTCTCCAACCGTGAGATCAACGATATCTCGGCCAGCGGCCTTCAATTCCCGGGCGCGTGCTGCAGCCGCCGTACTGGGCGATACTTTTATCCTGGACACGCGTGTTGCAGGCACGAATGTGCTCATTGGAACTTCCTCAGTCTTGTTGGTCAGGGAGTTACGAAGCGTCAGTGGACAGCTTCGGTTTCACCGCGCATTTTTCCGGTCAGGAACAATTCGCCGAGTTCATCGTGGGTGATGTCTTTGGGAAGGCCATCCCAGATCACCTTGCCGAGACGCAGAATGACAGCGCGTTCAGCGACTTCCATCGCCTTCTTCGTGTTCTGCTCGACCAAAAGGATCGTCATGCCATCGGCATGCAGCCGCAGCAATTCGTCAAAAACGACCCCGATGGCTGCCGGTGACAGGCCCACCGACGGCTCGTCGACGAGCAGGACCTTCGGCCGCTGGAGAACGGCCATCGCCACTTCCAGAAGCTGCTGCTCGCCACCCGACATGTTGCCGGCAAGCGTGGAGCGACGGGTCTTCAGGATCGGGAAAAGATCATAGACGTAGTCACGATCCGCCTTCACCTTGGCATCACGGATCGTATAGGCCGCCATTTGCAGGTTTTCATCGACGGTCATCACCGGGAAATTACAACGTCCCTGGGGAACGAAGGAGATACCCTCCCCCAGAATGGCACGAGACTTTGCACCTGCGATATCCTTGCCGCGCCAGTCAATGCCGCCACCCTTGACGGTCGTCATTCCATAGAGGGTTTTGAGAAGCGTCGATTTCCCGGCGCCATTCGGACCCATCAAGGCAACGAACTGGCCTGCCGGAATATCGAGATCGACCCCGTTCAGAATATCGAGGTTGCCGTAGCCTGCACGCAAGTCACGGATGAGGAGATTGGAGTTAGCCACCAAGATAGGCCTCCCTGACACGCTGGTCCTGAATGATGTCGTGTGGTACCCCCTCGACAAGCTTCGTGCCCTGATCGAGGACAATCACCCGCTGACAAATGCTCGTCACCACATCGATATTGTGTTCGATGACAAGGAAGCTGACGCCCAGCGACTTGTTGGCATAGAGGATCGTGTCGACGACGCGCTCGATAATCTTCGGATTGATGCCTGCCATCGGCTCGTCCAGCAGGATGAGTTTCGGCTCAGGCATCAACATCGAGGCAAACTGGATGAGCTTCTGCTGACCGCCCGACAGATTGCCGGCCGGCTGGTGACGGACGTCCCAAAGGCCTGCCATCCTGATCAGTTCCCGTGCACGCTCCCGCAGTCCGTCGATACGGCTTTTCGAAAGCTTGCCAAGCCCGAAGGTCGAAGCAAGAGTGGGAAACGTAAACATCTGGCCGGCGATGATCAGATTTTCTTCCACATCGAGCGACTTGAATGTCACCGTCTTCTGGAAGGAGCGCAACATGCGCCCCTCGCGGGCAATCCGGTTGAGCGACCAGCCGGTGATATCCTGGCCATCGAGAATGACCGTGCCGGAATCAGGCCGGGCAAGACCCGAGCTGCAGTCGAAGAATGTCGATTTTCCTGAACCGTTCGGCCCGATCAGACCGGCAATCTCGCCCCGGTTGATATGGATAGAGACATCGTTGACCGCGCGGATGGCGCCATAGGATTTGCAGAGATTGCGGATTTCCAGGATCGGCAGATGACTGGTCATTTTGCACCTCCGATCATATTCCAGAAGCGGTTGATGAGCGGCGCACAGCCATTCTTGAACCAGAACACGAGAACCAGAAGGCAACCGCCATAGGCAATCATGCGCAACTCAGGGGTAATGCGAAGTGCCTCGGTCAATCCGACGAACAAGAGGCTGCCGAACACCGTACCTGAGATCATTCCGGCACCTCCACCGAGCACAATGATCAGCATGGTGGTGGAGTAGTACATCTGAAAGGTCAAAGGGCTGACAACCGTAAGGTAATAGGCATAGAGGCAACCGCCGATACCGGCAAAGACAGCACTGATCATGAAGACGATCAGTTTGTAGCGCCAGGTGGGCACTCCGAGAGATTCGGCCAGCGTTTCGTTTTCACGGATCGCCACCATGTTGCGCCCTGCCGGAGAGCGGACAAGGGCCCAAGCAGCAAGCGTTGCCAGAACACCGATTGCCAGAGCGAGGTAATAGAAGTTCGTCGTGCCGCTGACGGTGAACGACCACGGGCCGAGCTCAAAGTAGGGCTTCGGAATACCGGACAGTCCCATGTCGCCACGCGTGACCGATACCCAGTTCTTTGAAATTGCCTGACCGATAATGACAAATCCAAGCGTACACATGACGAAAGAGGTCGAGCGAAGGCGCAAAGCCGGGATGCCAAGCGGGAGGGCAAGGGCGCCGGAGACGACACCTGCGGCAATCAGATTGACGTAGAACGGTGTTTCGAAATTGACGGCGAGCAAGCCTGCCGTATAGGCGCCGATGCCGAAGAATGCCGCCTGAGCAAGCGAAAGAAGACCCGTATAGCCAACCAGCAGGTTAAGACCATGCGCGGGGAGCATGAAGATCAACGCGATAATAAGAGCGTGGGTGACGTATCGTGTTCCGATGAAGGGAAACACGAGGGCCAGAACGACCAGGAGAACGGCAAGCGGGATACGAAGATCGCGCCGGCGCAGCTTGCCTGCTGTGTCTGTGAGTGACATGTCTAGTCCTCAAAGTTCGAGTACATGCGGCGGGCGCGGCTATCAGAAGCGCGCCTGCGTCGAGAAAAGACCGTGCGGACGCCACATCAGCATCAGGATCAGCGTTGCAAAACCAACGGTGTCTCTGAATTGCAGGCCGATATAGGTCGCGACAAGGCTTTCGGCGATGCCGAGGATCATGGCGGCAAACAACGTGCCGCGAACGTTTCCAAGACCGCCCATGATGATGATCGGAAGCGTCTTGAAGGTGATGAGTTCGCCCATGCCACCGTAGACACTGACATTGACAGGTGCGGTCAGCACACCGGAAAGTGCTGCCAGTGCGGCACCGAGAATGAAGGTGCGCAAGACGACCTGCGGCACATCGATACCGACAACCCCGCAACATTCAACGTTCTGCGACACGGCGCGCATCGCCATTCCGAGACGGCTATAGGTCACCATGAGTTCGAGGCCGATGAAGACCATGATACAGACGATGAGAATGAGAATGCGTTGCTGGGCGAGGCTGAAACCGAGGATCGAGATTGGCTCGATGTAGCCGCCGGAGAAGAACTTGTAGCCGCCACCGAACACGAAGATCACCGTGTTCTGCAGGATCAGCGCGATGCCGAGGGTGGCAAGCACCCCCGATTCCGGAGGTGCGCCAACCATGCGCCGCATGACCAACTGGCCAACGACATAGGCAACGACGATCGTCGCAAGGACCCCAACGACGATCGACGCTTCGTAGGACAGACCAAGATAGTCGATCGCAAACCAAGCTCCGAACGTGCCGAGCATGTAATATTCGCCATGGGCGAAGTTGATGGCCCTCAGCACGCCAAAGATCATGGTCATGCCAACGGCAACGATCGCATAGACGGAACCGGTGACAATCCCGTTTACGACCTGCTCGAGAATGGTCGAGAGCATAGTTTCATTCCTCCCAGCGACTTAGTTGGCAGGATACTGGATGTCCGCCGAGTATGCGCCTTTGATACTCGGTACGCCATTTTCGATCTGCAGGAGGATCATCGGCAAGCGAGCCTGGTTGTGGTCGTCAAAGGTCACCTCACCGACAGGGCTTTCGTATTTGATCCTGGAAAGCGCGTCGCGAACTGCAACCTTGTCGGCGCTTCCGGCCTGCTTGATCGCCTGGGACAGCAAATTGACGGTGTCCCAATGCACGTAAGCGTGGTTGTTCGGGGCTTCGCTATAGGTCGTGGTGAACTTTTCGACAAAGGCCTTGCTGGCGGCGGAGTCATATTGCGGAAGCCATGCAGCCGCCTCGACGGCACCTTCCATCGCCTTCGGCGCGGCCTTGATTGTCTTTTCCGTATTGAATTCGCCATTGCCGATCAGTGTGACCTTACCGGCCATCCCAAGCTCAAGCATCTGGCGGGCAATGATTGGCGTGGTGTCTGCAAGGCCGTACATGATGATGGCCTGCGCGCCATTGTCGCGGATCTTTGCGAGGACACTGCGGAAGTCGACTTCGCCTTCCTTGTAATAATCTTCGCTCAGGATCTCGCCCTTGTAGTCGGGCAGATATTTCTTGGTAAAGGTGATCGCGGAGCGACCGTAGTCGCTATCAACAGACAGGACAGCGAACTTGGTGAAACCACGCTGTTCTGCCGCATATTTGGTGATGACGAGGGCTCGGTTCTCATCTGTCGGATAGTTGCGATAGGTCCATTTGAAGCCACCGACACCCGCCTGATAGGTGATCTTCGGGTTGGAAGAAGCAGCGTTCAGGAGGAGGACTTCCGCATCTTCCGCGACCGGTTGCATGGCAAGGGTAACAGAGCTCGATACGTCGCCGATGACGAAATCAACGCCGTCCTGATCGATCAGGCGACGGATCGCCGAAACGCCTTCTACAGGCGTCCCCTGGCTATCGGCATTGAACAGTTCGATCTGCATGCCATTGACGCCGCCGGCAGCATTGATGTCTTTCACAGCAAGTTCGGCACCATGCATGGAAAACGCGCCATAGCGGGCGTTCGGGCCGCTCATCGGTGCAACAATTCCAAGCTTGATGGTGTCTGCAGCCTGAACCGGAGCTGCAAAAGCACCGGCGACAGATAGGATCGCGGTCGAGATGCAGAGCATCCTGCGAGTAAACTTGTATGTCATGTTCCCACTCCGTGTGTCGGATGACGTCGTCCGGCTCCATGCCGTGCGCGAAATGCCGCTTTTGCGGTTCTTCTTAGCCAGTCTTCATCCCGGCTTATGTCACAGTAGGTTCATGCAGGCTTGCTTGGCCAACACAACTCCTTTCTGCCGCCATAGCGTTTCGTTATAGCGAATTGTCGTATCGGGAGTGTCCAAAGGTCGACCTGCGTCAAAAGCATGCCTGCCGTGAAAGCAAATGCATTCATTTTCAGCATCGATAAGACTAAATAATGCGCATCACACAAACACATGGACAAGATGATGCGTATCGGCAGAAAACTGAAGACCTACCTGGAAAATCGTCGCGCTATCCGCGAACTGTCGGAACTTGACGACCGCGCACTGAGCGACCTCGGCGTTTCCCGCCACAACCTTCGCGCAGCCGTCGAAGGCCGCCGCTAAAGGCCAGATGAACGTTGCCGCACAAGACATGACGGCACGCTCACCCACTACGGTTCGTAGAGAAATCTTCGAAACGAAAAATGGCAAGCGCTCTTCTGGAACGCTCACCGTTAAAAGCCTGACGCAGCCTTACTATGGAACAGGCTGCGCCAATGGCTTCAAGAGATTGTTGTCTCTTATCCTTTGACGCCCGAGGAAATCATAACAGCCTCGGTAACCTTCTTCTGAAAGATCAGATAGGCGATCGCGACCGGCATAGCGCCCAGTAGCGCGACCGACATCAGCCGTGCGTAAAAGACGCCGAAGGCATCGTTCACCTGGGTAATCCCGACAGGAATGGTCATTTTGCTTTCGCTTGTCACGGCAAGGAAAGGCCAGAAGAACTGGTTCCACGCCATGATGAAGGTGATGATCGCGAGCGCCGTCGTGATACCCCAGTTCAGCGGCAGATAGACCTTGAAGAGCAGCGTGTAGTCGCCGCCACCATCCAGCACCACCGCCTCGCGCATCTCCTTCGGCACAGCATCGAAGAACTGTTTGTAGACGATGATGACGACAGGTACGATCAGCTGCGGCAGGATGATACCGGCCCAGGTGTTGATCAGCCCAAGATCATTGATGAGGATGAACTGCGTCACCACAAGCGCCTGTGACGGAACCATGAAGCTTGCCAGCACGACACCATAAAGAATGCGCCGGCCCGGAAAACGAAGCTGGGAAATTGCGTAGGCGCACATCATTCCCGAGACAATCACCGTGGCGGTGATGATTACGGCCGTACCGATCGAATTGATGTACCAGTTGACGATGTTGGTATTCCAGAGAATATCGACATAGGCCCCGAGATTGAATTCGTCCGGCATGACACCGGCGGCATCCGAGACAACCCGCTCTTCCGAACGGACAGACGTGATGAAAGCCCAGTAGAGCGGGAATATCCAGATCGCCGCGGCCAGGAACGTGCCGAGCGTCAGCACCCAGTTTTCAAAGAACCTTGCGGATTTCATCGACGCCCTCCGGCACGCAGAAGCTGGAACTGCAACACTGAAAACACGGCGATCACGACAAACAGCACAAGTGCGATTGCAGAGGCGTATCCGCCGTGATTGAGCTGGAAGGCTTCACGATAGACCATCAGCAGCAGGACATAGGATGAATTGAATGGCCCACCGCTGCTGAGCAGGTAAACCTGGTCGAATATCTTCAGCTGCAGGATCAGTTGCAGTGTCAGAACGAGGCCCGTGACCGGCCATAATAGCGGCCAGGTCACCCTGGTAAATTTCTGTATCCGTGTCGCACCGTCGAGTGCGGCGGCCTCATAATAATCCTTGGAAATGTTTCTGAGCCCGGCAATGAACAGCAGCACATTAAAGCCGTTGGTCCACCAGATTGTCACGGCCGCAACAGTCGGCATTACCCAATAGGGGTTCTTGAAGACCGGGACGGGTTTGCCGTTGAAAAATGCGATGACCGGCTGGAGGACACCGAACTGGAAGTCGAGCATCCACATCCAGATCTGCGTTACGACCGAGACGGGCAGGATGTATGGCAGAAAGAATATCGCCAGTGCCAGTGCCTGCAACGAGCCCCGAAGGCGCGTGATCAGCAAGGCGATGCCGAGCGCGAGCGCCGTCGTCGGCACAACCGTCAAAAGCACGAAATATCCGTTGTTCTTCAGAGACGTCAGAAACAGCTTGTCAGATAAAAGCCGCTTGAAGTTATCGAGCCCCACCCATTCCCCCGGACCAATCAGGGGTGAGTTTGTCAGGCTCAATTCAACGAGCCTTATCGTCGGGTAGAGAAACACCAGCACGAAAGTCACGACGAACGGCGCCACGAGGGTCGCAGCCACGGCAACTTCCTTGCGCCGGTTTGTGAGCATTGCCACGTCACCAACCTCCCAGAAAAAGACAGGCCGCGCTTAAACGCGCGGCCTTCGCATCGGCTTACTTGAGCTTGTCCTGCAGATCCTGCTTGATCTGTTCTGCTGCAGCCATCGGCTCGGCATAACCGTGAATGGCTGGCGAGATGATGTTGATGGCCGCGTCATAGGCGGGCGATGCCACACCTGCGATCGGTGAGCGAGGATCATAGGAGGCCGTATTGGCGAGCGCCGAATAGGTCGCATTCGGCTCCATCTTCTTGAATGCTTCGCCCTCCGCGACTTCCTTGTAGGCCGGAATATGGCCGGCCTCGGCCCATGAGAGCGAGTTCTTTTCCATCCAGCCGATCACCGTCATGACGGCCTTACGTTTTTCTGGCGTCATCTTGTTGTTTGCCGGGATCGCAAAGGCATGGGAATCCGCCCATGTGGTTTGTGTTCCCATCAGGTTCGGCACCTGAACAGCACCCCACTCGTATCCGAGCGATCCTTTTTTCGCGAGGTCGATCATGGTGGGCACTTCCCACACGCCGTTCAGCGAAAAGGCAGACTTGCCAGATGTAAAGAGCGCCACGGACGCTTCGTACTCCGCCTGCTCGGGCTGCCAGCCCTTGTCGGCCCAGGTCGTCATGACTTCAATTGCCTTGGCGGCCTTTTCCAGATTATCGCCTGCAAGGACCTCTTTGCCGGTGATCAGCTCACCGCCCTGTTGGCGCAGCAGTGTATAGAACACACGGAAAGTGCCGCCATCGTCGCCGGTCGCATATGACACCGGCGCGGCGGCACCCTTCTCCTTGGCGAGCGCCAGAGCTTCCTCAAAATCCTTGAGATTATTGATGCCGGTCAACTTGCCATCGGCGTCGAGGAACTTCGAACCTTCCAGATAGGACTTGTTGTAATAGAGGACGATGGAGTGAATATCGAAAGGCATGGCATGCAGCTTGCCATCATCGGAGCTAGCTGCCTTGACAGACGCCGGGAAGAAACTTTCCTTCGTGACGCCTGCATTTTTCAGATCTTCGTCGGTGATCTCATCAAGCACGCCCTCTTCCAGACCAAGCGGGAGGCGTGAAAGATGGTAGGTCATCACATCGGGCCCCTGCCCGACAGCCACGGATGTGCGAACCTTGGTGTAAAAGGGAATACCCCACTCCAGCGTCGTGCCGGTGATCTTGATGTCTGGGTGTTCTTCATTAAAGCGCGTGATCAGCGCTTTCATACGCACACCGTCACCACCACTCAGGAAATCCCACCATGTGACATTTTCCTGGGCCATTGCGGGTATCGCCATCAGGGCCATAGCCGTCGCTGCAAGCAGACTTCTGTATCGCATGCCCATTTCCTCCTCCTGAAAGCCACCCTTCTCCCGTCGGTGGCGGTTGAACCAATTCACTGCGACGCTCAGCGAAGCCGTTGCCCGTCCTCTGCAAAAACAAGGATGTCACCGGGCGCCACGCCAAGAGAGATTGTCTGGCCGTCGAGGCTATCGCGGCGCCCGCGCGTCTCGACAACAATTGGCCGTCCGTCTGCAAGCCGCGTATGCAGGTAGGAGACACCACCGAGGTCCTCCTCCATGTCGACGGTTACAGGAATACCGTTATCCACCGTATGCAGGTGTTCCGGCCGAAGCCCGACCCTGACGCGGGTTCCATCAGCGACATCGTTGGTGATCTCAGCTGTAAGCTCCCTGTCTGTTCCATCGATACCAATCCGCAAACTACCGTCCGTGCGACCGAGCACCCTGCCCGACAGGAAGTTCATCGCGGGCGAGCCGATAAAACCGCCGACGAACTGGTTGTCGGGATTGTCGTAAAGCTGCAAGGGTTTGCCAGCCTGCTGGACCACCCCGCCTTTGAGGACGAATATCCGGTCCGCCAGGGTCATCGCTTCCACCTGGTCGTGCGTGACATAGATCATCGTCGCGCCGATCTGCTTGTGAAGCTTGGCCAATTCGAGCCGCATCTGTACACGAAGCTCAGCATCCAGATTGGACAGCGGCTCATCAAACAGAAACACCTTCGGCTGGCGAACGATCGCCCGCCCGATCGCGACGCGCTGGCGCTGACCACCCGAAAGTTCGGATGGCCGTTTCTTGAGGTGATCTTCGAGGTGAAGGATGCGTGCTGCCTCGTTCACCATCTCATCCACCTTCGTCTTGGCCGTCTTCTTCAGCCTCAGGGAAAAGGCCATGTTTTCGAAGACTGTCAGGTGCGGGTAGAGTGCGTAGGACTGGAACACCATCGCGACCTCGCGCTTGGCTGGCTCCACGTCCGTAACATCCCTGCCCTCGATGGTGATCTTGCCCGCCGTTGTGTCTTCCAGTCCTGCAATCATGCGCAAAAGCGTGGACTTGCCACAGCCGGAAGGTCCGACAAAGACTGCGAAGTCACCGGTGGGTATTTCCATGCTCACGTCATGAATGACATCCACCGCGCCGAAGCTCTTTTTGACATTGCTGAGTGTGATGCCCATGCCAGGCCTCAATTCAGCTTGAGACGGAAGACGTGGTAGGAAAGCGGTGCAATTGCGCCCTTGAGCTTGCCGTCTTCCACACCAACACCCGAACCAGCCTTTGGAACTACATGATCTGGCCGGTCAGGGCCGTTGGTCTCGTTCAGACCGTAACCTTCCATTGCATGGTGCTCTGCAAGAGAGAGATCGGAAAAGCCGGTCAACCCGACGTCAAGCTCGGCCTTCTCCGTCAGGTGACGGTTGACGACGAACAACGTCAACATGCCCTCGTCCCTGTTGTAGACGGCGGAAACATCGAGGTAGGAGACATCGTCCGCAACACTGCAGTCGTAGGTCGGTGCATCAACAGCGACGTTCAAAGCCTGACCGCGGCCATAGATCGAAGCAAAGCGATAGGGATGATAAATCGTCTGGCGCCATGCGGGGCCATTCTTTTCAGCGCGGATTGGAGCAATGACGTTCACAAGCTGCGCGATGCAGGCAATACGAACACGGTCCGAGCGACGGATGAATTCATTGAGGAGACCCGCAACAAACAGCGCATCTTCGAAATTGTAGGTTTCCTCGAGAAGTGCCGGCGCTTCCGGCCAGTCCCAGGTGCGCCAGCGATGGCTGTCCTCGTCGCGAATGTGATACCAGACGTTCCACTCGTCAAAGCAGATATAGACGTCGTTCTTGGCTCGTTTCTTCGCCTTCACGTAGTCGATCGCACCGGCAATCGTCTGAATGTATCGGCCGGTCTCCTCGATCTTGCCGAAGTAGTTCAGCGTGTCCTTGCTCTTGTTGCCGAAATATTTGTGCAGCGAGATGTAGTCGACATTCTCATAGCACTCCTCGAGAACCTCGCGTTCCCACTCGGGATAGGTCGCCATTCCGTCGTTGGAGCTGCCGCAGACGATCGCCTCAATGTCCTTGTCGAAGCCCTTGAAGGCCTTTGCGGTCTCATTGGCCAAGCGGCCATATTCGGTTGCGACCTTGTGTCCGATCTGCCAGGGACCATCCATTTCATTGCCCAGGCACCACATCTTGACATCATGGCCATTCGGCTTGCCATGCGAATGACGCAGATCACTCCACGTCGTACCGCCCGGGAAGTTGACATATTCAAGGAAATTGCGGGCGTCTTCCAGTCCGCGCGAACCGAGATTGACCGCAAGCATCATTTCGATGCCGGCCATTTTGGACCAGTCGGCAAACTCGTTGATGCCAATCTGGTTGGTCTCCTTCGAACGCCACGCGAGATCGAGACGAACAGGACGGTTCTCGCGCGGACCGATACCGTCTTCCCAGCGGTAGGCCGATACGAAATTACCACCGGGATAACGAATGGCGGGGATTTTCAGATCCTGCACGAATTTCAGAACATCCTTGCGGAAACCCTGGGCGTCAGCCTGCGGGTGACCCGGCTCATAGATACCACCGTAGATCGCCCGTCCCATGTGTTCGATGAAGGCCGAATACAGCCTTTCATCGATGTCGCTGATCTTGAAGTCGCGATGGACGGCTATACGAGCCTTCATGAATGTCTCCTCCATAACAATCAATTATTGCGATATGCATCGTAATTTTCGATATACTTCGACAGAGGCGGACGCGTTGTCAATGGGGATATTGTGCTGCACTGCGAAGCGAGACCTGAAAGAGGTCTCGCTCCCGTTACTCGCTCAGAGTTTTCAGCCGAAGGAGAATGTCCTGATCGTAGTTGCCGAAGCCGCGACCAAAAATGTTGATGCCGCCTGGATGCTTGCTGTCTGCCTTGACTTCCACACGCAACCGCACGGATCTGTGCTCGTTGAGCCCGAGATCGCTTGCCTTGATATCGGAAATCTTGTGCCCATCGACAAAAGTGCCGCCAGGTCCGACGGACCAGGTCTTGAGCATGCCGTATTGGGACCCCTGGAGCTTCCACCATGCCGGGGTGTATGTGCCGCGCCGATCTCCGAAATCGCCCGGAGAGGTCCATACACCGATTTCAACACCGTTGATCGACAAGACGATGTCGGAAGGCCAGTTCGCAAGCGTCCCGGGCACCTCCGAACTGACCTCCATCACGACATCAACGGATTCGATCAACTCCCCGCGAAGCTTGGCATTATTGGGAAACTGGTATTCAACAAATCCGCTCGTGAACCACAACAGGCTGGTTTTCATGCGCTCCGGGTCCATGTAGGTTTCCGGAACGTCGAGGAGGCCGATTATCCCTTCCGTCGAACAAATGCCGCAAGGTGCGGTCACCGCGTTGCTGGTGTAAAGCCCAAGCGGCATTGAAACTTCGATGACATTGTCGCGAATTGCTTCGGGAGCAGGCTGCAGCGTCACGATCAATTCGTCATAGACGGCAAAACAGACCTTCTGATTTCCCTTTTTTGCCCGTCTCGATTCGGTACGAATAAGACCGGCTTCTTCCAGGATCTTGAGGTGGGACGAGACGGATGATTGCGGAAGCTCGGAAACTTCGGCAAGTTCATTGACGTTGATGCCGGGATGATTTGCGATTTCCTGCAAAAGCTGGATGCGAGGAAGAGCAAATATCCCCTTCAAAGCACCCAGGTCCTTGCGAGGATCAATCACCAAGAATTTCGAACTCATCATAGCTCCCAACATCAGAATATGGGATCTATATCAGTTTTTCCGATAAATATGTAGATGTCTTTTGTCGTAGAATTTCGCTGCGGCGGCAGGGAAGACCGGAGAGACGTGCAGGACAGCCTCTCCGGGTAGGAGAACGTCGGGCGTTTAACCGCGCTGCTCGAAACGTTCCGGCCGGAAGGTGGCCAGCATGGGGTGTTCTTTACCGGTGGCGATTTCATAGGCCAGCAATTCACCAATGATCAGGCCAAGCGTCGCACCGCTGTGACTGAAAGCAACATAATAACCAGGGATACGTTTTAGCGCCCCAACGACCGGCTCACCGTCGCCTGGGATAGGTTTGCCACCAACACCGATGGACGCCACCTCGAGCTCCGGATTGCCTTCCAAGACCTTGGACGCTTCCCTGAGCAAGGCCTCGACGACCGAATGGTCGATCTCGTGACTTCCATCTGCCTTGATCTTGACGCCTTCATCGGCAGCCCAATCCGCATCAATCGAAAACGTCCCGCCTGGCGCTGGCCGTACGGCGACACGCGGCGTGTTCAACACCGCCGCAAGGGGGTGGTCGAGCGGCTTTGTCTGTACCAGAAGGGCAATCGGGGTATCGTCACCGATTGTCAAACCTGATTCCGCCGCCATTTTTGGCACGTCAGGCCCCGTCGCCAGAACAACCACATCCGCGCTGAACCGGCTGCCCGACGTTGTCACCACGCCAACGGCACGCCCTTCCTCGACTATGACGCTCGCCTTTCCCTGATCAGTGACGAGCACGCCGCCAAGAGCGGAAAATTCCTCCAGAAGATGACCGATCAGTCGCGGCAGATCGACCCAGCCTTCGCCAGGATTAAAGATCGCCCCCGGCGCCGTCACCGCCCGCGTATCAACACCTGGCGTCGAGTTTGCAATGGCCTGAGAAGACAGGTGCCTGGCGTCATAGCCGATCGAGGTTTCATATGCGAAGGCGCGTTCTATGCCGTTGCCTTCGCCTTCTGCATCCCAGGTGAGACCACCTTCGAAACGCAACCAGTCCGCATCCTGATGACGGGCAGCAAGCGTGCGATAGCGATCGATCCCTGCCATCCGCAAGAGATGATAAGGCTCGGAGCGCATTCTGGCCGAGTTCAACCAGGAGAGTGAACGGCCAGATGCACCGTTTGCCGGTGGCCCATCATTGACGATGGTGACCTTCACGCCGCGACGGGCGAGCTGCAAACCGGTGGAAACGCCAAAGATGCCGGCGCCGATGATGATGGCTGAAGTGATGATGGTGTCGCTCATTATCGTGTCTTTCGATGGTTGTTCGTCAAGATCGGTAAAAATGATCAGGGGCTTTCCCAGCGTCCGCTCGTCGTCGAGCGCATCAGCGCGTCTATCGCCTTCATGTTGGCGACAGCGTCGTCGAGGCCTTCGGAAAGCGGCGTTCCTGTCAAAATGGCAGATGCGAAGGCATCGACCTGTTCGCGATACTGGTCGACGGGATCGATAATGATCTCCTCGCATCCGCCGCCGGAGAGATCACGCCCGTCATCAATCGCGATCACCGTCACCTCATCTGCCGGGGCGTTGAACGGCACCTTTATCTCGATACGACCGCGGGTCCCCAGGATCGTTACTTTCTGGGTCAGCGCCAGTTGCGTCGCGCAGGTGAAAACAAGCTGGCGCGCGCCTGGAAACTCCATCAGCCCGCTCGTCAGCCTATCTGTGCCGAACGCCGGATCACGCTCCATCAAGGCGATGGCGCGCAACGGCTCGGCATCAAACAGAAAACGCGCTGTATTGATGGCGTAACAACCGACGTCGAACAGCCCACCGCCACCAATCGATGCCTGGTTTCGAACATTCGCTGGATCATCGAGATAATAGGAAAAGATCGTCTGGATCGCCCTGAACTCTCCGATGCGCCCCTCCGCAATGAGAGCTTTCGCCCGTTTCCACTGCGGATGGTGACGCACCATAAACGCTTCAGCGACAGGAAGCTGCGCCTTAGCCTGCGCTTTTGCCAACACCGCGGCTTCTTCTGCATTGAGTGCGATCGGCTTTTCGCAAAGCACAGGTTTGCCACGCTCCAGCGCCTTGAGGGTCATGGGCACGTGAAGGTGATTGGGGAGCGGATTATAAATGGCATCCACCTCTGGATCGGCGAGCAACTCCTCGTAGCTGCCATAGGGCTTGGCAATCCCGAAAGATGCCGCGGTTTCCTCGGCCTTGGTCAGGTCACGCGACGCAATCGCTGTGACCCTGCCAAGACGACTGGATTGAATGGCCGGGATAACGGCCTTGACCGCAATCCCTGCACAGCCAAGCACACCCCATCTAATTGTCTTTGTCATTGTCTTCTCCTGCGCGCCGATCTCACAGCACTTCCGCAAGGAAGCGCTGAAGGCGCGGGCTTTGCGGATGATCAAAAATTGCTGCGGGCGTTCCTGCCTCGACAACACGCCCCTCATCCATGAACACAACCTGGTCCGCCACACGCCGGGCAAAGCCCATCTCATGGGTCACGACGATCATCGTCATGCCCTGTTTTCCAAGGTCGGCCATGAGGTTGAGAACACCCTTCACCAGTTCCGGATCGAGAGCACTTGTCACCTCATCGAACAGGATGACTTCCGGCTCCATCGCCAAGGCACGGGCAATTGCCACGCGTTGCTGCTGACCACCAGAAAGACCACCTGGCCGATGGTGCTGACGGCTCGCCAGACCGACATCGGCAAGGCGTGCCTTGGCGATACGCTCGGCCTCTGCCTTGGACATGCCCTTGATCTTCGTGAGCGACAACATGACGTTTTCAAGCGCTGTGTGATCGGGGAAGAGATTGAAATGCTGGAAAACCATACCGACACGACGGCGCAATCGTTCCGGCTTCATCGCAAGAATGCTCTGCCCGTCAACCAGGATGTCGCCGCTTTTCGGCTCGACCAGACGGTTAAGGCAGCGCAGCAGCGTCGACTTTCCAGAACCGGACGGTCCAATAATGCATGTGACACTTCCGGCCTTGACCTGTAGATCGACGCCTTTCAGGACATCGAGGTCACCATAGGCCATATCGAGCTGGCGAACATCCACACTACCGCCCGTGAACGACGATTGGGTGGAGCGAGAGGCGCTGTCGAGTTCACGGACCTCTTCAAGACCGCTGGTGATCGCTGTTGGGCGTTGTTTACCGACCCGAAGACGAAAGTCGATCGCGTTGACGACATGTGTCAGCGGAACAGTAACGACGAGATAAAAGATGCCCGCGAGCAAGAGTGGTGACAGGTTGCCGGTTACGACAGCCTGGTCCTGGCCAACACGGAAGATTTCCCGTTCCGAGGCCAATAGCCCCAGAAAATAGACAAGGCTGGAATCTTTCACATTGCCGATAAACTGGTTGACCAATGCCGGCAGCACTCGGCGCACACCCTGCGGCACCACGATCAGCCGCATCCCCTGCCCGTAGCTCATGCTGAGCGCCCGGCAAGCCTCCATCTGCCCGCGCTCGACGCTCTGGATGCCAGACCGGAAAATCTCGCCAATGTAGGCGCCAGCAATCAGGCTGAGCGCAAGGATGCCAAGCGGGTAAGGCGATGGGCCGAACAATTCGCGCCCGAGGCGGGCAAATCCCTGACCGATCAAAAGAATGGTCACGATGGCTGGAAGTCCGCGAAAGATATCCGTGTAGATACGGGCAGGTATACGCAGCCACGCAGAGCGCGATATGCCCATGATAGCGAGTATCATGCCGATCACGACACCGAGCACCGTCGATGCGGCAGCCAGGATCAGCGTATTCTTCAATCCAACCGTAATCATGGTCGGCAGGACTTCTGCCATAGCATTCCAGTCAAGGAAGCTGCGACGTAAGTTCTCGAGCCAGTTCATCTGATATTCCCCTGCATGAAGAAAAGCCGGTCCGACCCCGGGGAGCCGGACCGGGAGGTGGCATCACTGCTTGGGAAGATAAGCTTCTGGCATCGGCGTACCCGGGAACCACTTCTCGTGCAGCTTCTTCCAGGTGCCGTCCTGCATTGCGGCATGCAGTTCCTTGTTCAGCGCGTCGCGCAACGCATCGTTGCCCTTTCGGATGACGAAGCCGGCAGGCGCATCGAAGCTTGGAACATTGACAGCAATCTTGAGTGCCGGGTAACGGCCGGAGTAATCCTTCGCTGCCTCGTAGTCGAGGAAGTGGGCGTCGATCGTGCCATTGTTGAGGGCCGAGACGGCCGTGTTGTTATCGGGGAATTTTACGAGATCAGCATCTGCGAAGTTCTTCTGGGCATAGATTTCCTGCAGGGTCCCCTGCACGACACCAAGGCGCTTACCCTTGAGACCGGCTGCATCCTTGATGCTTGCCTCCGGTGTCAGCACAGTGAGATAACCGGCGAGGTAACCATCAGAAAAGTCCACAGTCTCCTTGCGCTTGGCGGTCGTTCCGATTGCGGCAGCGGCAACATCAAAGCGGCTGTTTGCGACTGACGGCATGAGAGCGGCAAACTCCTGGCCGGTAAAGATGACCTGATCTTTCTTGAAACCGAGACGCTCGGCGACATTGAGGAAGAGCTCGATATCAAAACCGGTAAAACTGCCGTCTGCGGTGGTGAAGGCGTAAGGCTTGGCGTCGCCCATCGTGCCAACGCTGATTGTACCTGCGTCGATCAGGCCATAGGGATTTTCTGCAGCATGGGCCGGGATGGCACTGACCGAGGCCGAAAGACCAACGGCAAGTCCCAGAATGGCTGCACGAACTCTGGTGAAAGGTGACGTTATTGCTTGTGAAAATGTCATTGGTTCATTCTCCTCTGGTGGTAACGTTTTGCGATTTTTGAAGCCACACGGGTCCCACCCGGACGAAGACATTGCAGCTCGCGTCCGGACCATGTGATCACATGCCGATGAATTAGAAATTTCATTATGAGACCGGTCTCTTTCTCTATTGAGACCGGTCTCTTTGATTTCAGTCAATTGTTATCTTCGCATTTGCTACTCGTCAATATCTCTTGTAAGGCTTGTTTCATGGAACCGAATTCGCCCCAAAACAGCTCCGTGACCGTCGCCGATGTCGCCCGCAAGGCAGGCGTCTCGAAAGCGACGGCGGCGCGCGTCCTGGGCGGATACGGAACCGTCAGCGAACGTGTTCGCGAGATCGTCACGGAAGCTGCCCGTGCGCTGGACTACCGTCCGAACGAACTCGCCCGCAGCATGACGACAGGACGCTCGGGCACGATCGGGGTTGTCGTCGGGGATATCGAGAACCCGTTCTTCAGCCTCGCCATGCGCGGCATCACCGATGTCGCTCGCCAAGCCGGCTTCACGGTTATTCTCATCAATTCAGGCGAGGACGTCAGCGCGGAAAAAGAAGCGATCCGCACACTGCTCGCAAAGCGCGTCGATGGCCTGATTGTTTCACCCGCCAAGGAAAGCGACGTCGAGCACTTGCGGGAGGTTGCCCGTTCAGGACGCCCTCTCGCCTTGCTTGATCGGGCAATAGAGGCCTTCGAGGTCGATACCGTAATCGCCGATGATCGGAATGCTGCAGAAGGCGTCACACGCCAGCTGATCGCCCTTGGACATCGGCGCATCGCCTATCTGACCGCCTGCGACACGCCTGACCATATGTTCCGCTCACCAGGCGACATCAACACCGGATCGGTCCGTCGCCGCGTTGAGGGTTACCTCGACATCTGTCACGACGCAGGCTTCAGCAAAAGCGAAACAACTGTTCAGATGGGCGCATCGACGCCTGAACTTGCCAGTGACATTGCAAGGGCGATGCTTGAAGCGAAGGATCGTCCGACTGCGATCATTGCATCTGATAGTGTTATCGGACTTGAAGTGTTCAAGACGGCAAGAGCAATAGGCCTTTCGATCCCCGACGATCTTTCTCTCATTTCCTTTCATGACGCCGATTGGACAGCGGTCACCTCTCCGCCTGTCACAGTGGTACGCCAACCTGTCTACCGGCTTGGTGAGATGGCGGCAAAGCTGCTTGTCGAACGCCTTAGCGGATTTGATGCCGCAGCCCGACGCGTGGTGCTGGAAACAGAGGTGATCCAGCGTGCCTCGATTGCGAGCCCCTTGGGAACATCCGTTTCTTCGTGAAGCCGCCCCGGCGATCGTGCCGGGGCCTGCTTCTTTGAGCAATCAGTTGAAAGGCGACAGGCATTGTGCGCGCACACCGGCATGCGGCACGTAGGAATTGTCCGCAGCCCGGTAACTCCTGTATCTTTTCGCGCACCATGCATAATGATCCGGGGAAAGCGCCCGCTCGTCTATATGCCTTGCTCCCGGCGGCGGCAGTGGAGGCGGATTTCCATTGTCTGGGGGCGGCGGCATTTCCTGCGCGTTACCGGCGACGGCTCCGCCGACGATCGCGCCGGCCGCAAAGGCAGCCAGAGGATACCACCATCCGTCGGGCCCACGTCTGTAACCGTCACGCCCCTCGCGGAGGCCGTGGTAACCGTTCCACTCGCCGGGCGCGTTTTGCGCGACCAGGATTTCAGTCCCATGCAGCAGATCAAAAGGCGCAGCCATCGCAGGCGGCGTCATCACAAATGTCACGGTGACCATGGCGGCAAACGCGAGGCTGGCTTTCCTGCCAAATTGTTTCATTCCATTCTCCTTTTTTCGGTCGGCTAAGAAGCGGAAGAAAACGAGGGTATTCGTGGCGGGAGAGTGGCGATTTCGGGCGGGAAACAACTTATAAAAAACCGGCAAGTTTCAGATACGGAAACTGCCGCCACGCAATTTTTGATATACAATACATTACCAAATCATCGTTGCCGTACTCGATGTCCGAAGCCTAGTGTGCCGTCTTGATCTGTTAAATCGAGAATGCAATGTCGACCTTTGGTAGCCTTATAATCCTCGTTTTTCTGGCAATTGGTATTTTCGCCTTCTATCGGTGGGCATCATGCGACACCGGGAGGCAAGATTAGAACTGAGGTGACGATAATGAATGTTCCGAACCAAATTGAACCTGCAAACTACGACGTTGCGGCCCGCGTGACGCAGATCATCGTAGAGCAACTCGGGGTGGACGCCGACAAAGTCACCAACGAGGCGAGTTTTTCCGACGATCTGAATGCAGATTCCCTCGAAGTCGTACAGATCGTCATGGAAATCGAAGAGGCGTTCAATCTTGAAATTCCGGATAAGGCGGCAGACAAGATCATCACCGTCGGAGATGCCATCCGTTTCATAGAAACGGCCAAAGGCTGAACGGTAGACTGAAACTCACGATTTACGGCGTCATATTGGTTTCTAAAGCCTTGGCCGAGACCGCCATTTTCTGCTGCTCGGCCAGGCGCCAGGCTTGAGGCGACATACCCGTCTCGCGCCTGAAGAACCGATTGAAGTAGGCCGGATCGGCAAAACCCAGACCCTCGCCAATCATCCTTGCTGTCGAGGCTGTAAAAATCAGTTCCTGCTTGGCGACTTCGAGTTGTCGCCTGGCGACAAGTCGTTGCAGGCTCAAGCCGCAGGCGTTTCTGACAAGCCGGTTGAGATGCGTTTGAGAAAGGCCAAGCCTTTCCGCATAAAAGGCAGCCTGACGAGGTTCGCGTACATGCCGAGCGATCAATGAAAGCAGAAGGTCGAAGCGCTTTTCCGTGACACCGTCTCTCCTCTCCAGGCTGATCGGACGGGCAATCCTGGCAAGCCAGGTCGCAACGACAGCAAGCTGCCCTTCAATCATTGCGTCCCAGCCCGCCTCATGCGCGATGTACTCTCGTGAAATGGTTTGGAAGGCTGACTGAAGCAAATTAAGCTCCGGAATGTCTTTCAAGGCCATGAGCTTGGGGCTTGCGAAATTACGGCGCAGCACGGCTTGCGCAGAGGTTGAAAGCGCTCCCGGTAAAACCGTAACGATCACGCCTTCAATCGTTCGCGAAAATCTGAAACCGTGCTCGAACCCCGGTGGGACGACAATCGCGACCGGCGGATTGATCGGCTCGACCCGCTCCTCGAATACGGCGTCACCTTCACCGCCGGAAATAAAGAGTATCTGCAGAAAACCTGTATGCCGGTGCGAACCGATCTCGAACCGGTGCAGGCTGCTTCTCGAATAAAGCGTTTCGCAATGAAACCGAAACTCGCTGTCTGGTGCCAGCTCCTCCCCGTAAAGTCTATCTCCCATCGCAGCACGCATTCAATTCGGCCTCCCCTCCGATGGTCGGATTGTGCAATCATTGCGTCGAAAAGTCCATTGAGAACCTGCTTTGGCAACGGCAATTTCTTGACCGGAGACAATTTCGGGAGGAAACAATGCGCACGCAGGTCGTCATTATCGGCTCTGGCCCGTCGGGCCTTTTGCTCGGCCAGTTGCTGGCGAAGTCCGGCATCGACAACATTATTCTGGATCGCGTCAGCAAGGACTATATTCTTGGCCGCGTTCGCGCCGGCGTCCTGGAAGAGGGCACAGTCCACCTCCTCGAGAAGGTCGAGGCTGCGAGACGACTGCACCGGGAGGGCTTGCCGCATGACGGATTTTCTCTGGCTTTCGATGGCCGTGACCACCGCATCGATCTCTTCGATCTGACGGGCGGCAAACGCGTCATGGTCTATGGCCAGACAGAGGTTACACATGATCTCATGGATGCGCGCGAGAGCGCCGGCGCGACCACAATCTATGACGCATCAAACGTCATCCCCCACGATTTCGATGGCGAAAGTCCCTATGTTACCTATGAAAAAGATGGCTTAACGCACCGCATTGATTGCGATTTCATCGCGGGATGCGATGGCTTTCACGGTGTCAGCCGCAAGTCGGTCCCGCAAAAGGCCATCCAGGAATTCGAGCGTGTTTACCCGTTTGGCTGGCTCGGCATTCTGGCCGATGTGCCGCCAGTCAGTCATGAACTGATCTATGCCAACCACCCGCGCGGCTTTGCACTCTGTTCCATGCGCTCGGAAACACGCAGCCGATATTACATTCAGTGCTCACTGGACGACAAGGTTGAGGACTGGAGCGATCAACGCTTCTGGGACGAGATACGCACCCGACTTCCCGAGGAACATGCGCAAGCCATGACGACTGGCGCCTCCTTCGAAAAGTCGATCGCTCCTTTGCGTTCCTTCGTTTCGGAGCCGATGCGCTTTGGCCGTCTCTTCCTGGCAGGAGATGCCGCGCACATCGTGCCACCAACCGGGGCCAAGGGTCTGAACCTCGCGGCAAGCGATGTCCACTACCTGAGTGAGGCATTGATCGAATTTTACAATGAACAGTCAGAAGCAGGCATCGACGCCTATTCGCAAAAAGCACTCGCCCGCGTCTGGAAAGCGGTCCGCTTCTCCTGGTGGATGACAACAATGATGCACCGGTTCCCCGAAACCGGAGATTTCGGGCAACGCATTCAGGAAGCCGAACTCGACTATCTGACGCATTCGCGTGCTGCTTCCACGTCGCTCGCGGAGAATTACGTCGGCCTGCCGTTCTGACCGGTGGGTTCGGAAAGTAGGTCATTCGCCGTCTCACGAATGGCCTGCATGAGCAATGCCAGCGGCAATGACGGTTGCGTATCTGCACGCACAGTCAGTCCAACGGGGCCGCTGGTATCGCCGGTATCCACGGGCAGGATCGCCAGAATCCCATCGGCGATATCCGCTGCGACAACGCCTTCGGAAATGATCCAGACGGCATCACTGGTTCTCAGATAGGCGCGTCCAAATGCATCGGAAACCGTTTCGATGCGGATGGGCAAGGCCGAAACGCCATTGGCGATCAGGAATTGCTCGACAACAGGACCAATAACCGATTGCCGCGTCGGCATGAGCACCGGAAACTCGTGCAGGCGCTCGAAAACGGAGACGCCTTCACCAAGAAGCGGATGGTCTGCACGGACGACGAAACGGACCTTTTCGGAGTAAAGGTGTTCGAAGGAAAAACCGGCCATTTTTTCCGGCGCAGCCAGACGACCGACAACGAGATCGAGATCCCCGACCCTTAGCTGTTCCAGAAGGACAGCGTTTTCCCCGGTGACGATCTTGACGGGACTTCCGGTTTTTTCCGCGAGAAAACCGTCCATCGCCTTTGGCATGATCCTGACCGAGACGGTTGGAAGAGCTCCTATCCTGACCGGGGGTCCTGCCCGTCCAGCTTCCTGCGAAACGGAATCGACAGCCTGCCTGAGCGCGGTCATCGTCGCACCTGCATGCCGCAGAAAGATCTCTCCGTAACGGCTTATTCTGATACCGCGCCCTTCGCGATCAAACAGCGATACACCGAGGATTTCTTCCAGTTCACGGATGGTTTTGGTAACTGCCGGCTGGCTCACATGGAGAATTTCCGACGCTCGGATGACGCTTTTCTGGCGCGCAACCTCCACGAAGGTCTGCAAGTGTCGGAACTTTATGCGCTGATCGACCATCAATCCATAATCCAGAGGTTATCATTTTCATCGATAAACTCATTTTACTTAACCGTATGGCACTTGCAATATCGCCGGCAGGAGGAGTCATCATGAATTTTCTGCGTTCTGGCGACAACGCGATCCACTTCCGCGCCACGGGACTTGGCAGCGGAAAGCCAGTCATCGCCTTTATCAATTCGCTTGGAACAGACTTTCGCATCTGGCAGCCCGTCATTGATGCGCTTGGCGAAAACTACGCCTTTGTGCTGCACGACAAGCGCGGACATGGTTTGTCCGATATTGGCGCTACGCCCTACTCGATCGACGATCACGTCGATGACCTGATCGCGTTGCTCGATCATCTCGGCGTCAAGAAGGCGATCATCTGGGGTCTATCGGTTGGTGGCCTGATCGCGCAGGGCCTTTTCGCCCGCCGCCCCGATTTGGCGCAGGCACTCGTGCTCAGCAACACGGCCCACAAGATCGGCACAGCCGACATGTGGAACGGCCGCATCGAAAAGATCTCCGCCGATGGCCTGTCATCTCTGATCGACCCGGTCATGGAGCGCTGGTTCACACCGGCATTCCGCGATCCGTCGAACGTGATTTACGCCGGCGCACGCAACATGTTGGCCCGCCAGCCGGCAGAGGGCTACAGCGGCACCTGTGCAGCAATTCGCGACGCGGACTTTACCGAAGCCACTCGCCGCATCTCGGTCCCGACACTCTGCGTCGCGGGCGATGGCGACGGCTCGACGCCGCCTGAGCTGATAGAGACGCTCGCTAGCCTGATACCGGGTGCACGCTCCATCACCATTGAGCAATGCGGCCACATTCCCTGCCTTGAGCAACCGACGGCCTATGCAAAAGCCGTCAGTGATTTTCTCAATACCTTGCCGGAGGCCTAATCGATGGCTGAAAATAAAGACAGATTTGAACGCGGCATGAAAACGCGTCGCTCGGTTCTGGGCGATGCCCATGTCGATCGCGCTGAAGCTGTGACCACCCCGTTCGACCAACCTTTCCAACAGCTTATTACAGAGTCCGCTTGGGGAACCGTGTGGTCTGGCAACCATTGGACAAAACGTGAGCGTTCGATGGTCACCATCGCTTTGCTTGCAGCGCTTGGACAGGATGAAGAACTTGCAATGCATGTGCGCGCAACCGTCAATACCGGCGCGACAGACGAAGACATTCGCGAGGCGTTGTTGCATGTTGCAATCTATGCCGGGGTTCCTGCCGCAAACCACGCCTTCAAGATCGCCAAGCTTGCGCTGGCAAGCATGCGCGCCGATAGTTCTCGTGAGGAGGAGACGAAATGAGCAACACACCGCCCGAAACTGGGCCGTTCTTCGCACGTGACCGAGACATCCATCCACCAGCTTTTGCACCGGGCTACAAGACCTCGATCCTGCGGTCACCGCAGCGCGCGCTGATTTCGCTGGATGGCACCAAAAGCGAGATCACCGGGCCGGTTTTCGGCCATAACATGCTGAACGAACTGGATAACGACCTCATCCTCAACTATGCGCGGCCCGGCGAAATGCCGATCGGCCCCCGTATTCTTGTTCACGGCCGGGTTATCGATGAACGAGGCCGTGGCGTCGAAGGGGCGCTTGTCGAATTTTGGCAGGCCAACGCAGGTGGACGTTACCGTCACAAGAAGGAATCCTATCTTGCGGCGATCGATCCAAATTTCGGTGGTGTTGGCCGCACGATTACTGACGAGAATGGCTATTACTGGTTCAAGACGATCCAGCCCGGCGCCTATCCCTGGCCAAACGGTGTGAACGACTGGCGTCCGGCCCACATCCATTTCTCGGTCTTCGGCCACGGTTTTTCACAGCGCCTGATCACACAGATGTATTTCGAGGGCGATCCGATGATCTGGAATTGTCCCATCGTCAAAACCATTCCTGACGAAGACGCGATCAGGCGATTGATTGCACCGCTCGACATGAATTCCACTATCCCGATGGATATGCGTGCTTACAAATTCGATATCGTGCTGCGCGGTCGCCGTTCGACAGTATTCGAGAACCGCATGGAGGGTAACTGACCATGGTTCAGCCGCTCAACTACTTCAAAGAAACCTCCTCGCAGACGGCAGGGCCCTACGTTCACATCGGTTGCACACCGAACTTCGTGGGTATTGAAGGCATCTTCGAAAAAGATCTTGGCTCGGGCGCGCTCTATAACGACAATGCCCTCGGCCAACGCATCACCGTGCGCGGCACGGTCTACGATGGCGGCGGCAATGCGCTCAAGGATGCCTTGATCGAAATCTGGCAGGCGGATTCGAACGGGCTCTACAACAGTCCGAGCGAAACGCGTGGTGCCGCCGATCCCAACTTCATTGGCTGGGGGCGCTCGCCGGGCGACATGGACACCGGCGAATTCGTGTTCGAAACCATCAAACCAGGCCCTGTCCCCTTCAAGGGGGGCCGCGTGATGGCACCGCATATCACGTTCTGGATTGTTGCACGCGGCATCAATATCGGACTGCATACCCGCATGTATTTCCCGGAGGAGCAGGAAGCCAATGCCGCCGATCCGGTGCTTGCCCGCGTCGAGCATAAAAGCCGGCTTGCAACACTGATCGCCACCAGGGAAGAAGGGAACACCTATCGTTTCGACATTCGCCTGCAGGGCGAAGGCGAGACCGTGTTCTTCGATATCTGACCAGACATACCGGAACCAGACATGAGCCTTCTGCCTTTCGAACATCCGTTTTTATCCGGCCTTTTCGGAGACAGCGAAATTATCGAGCTGTTTTCTGCGAGAGCCGATATCGACGCGATGTTGCGCTTCGAAGTCGCACTTGCTGAAGCAGAGGCGGAGGCCGGTCTCATTCCAGCAGATGCGGCGGCAACGATCGTCACCGGCCTGTCTGCATTCTCCGCAGACATGACAGCGCTTCGGGACGGCGTTGCAAAAGATGGCGTTGTCCTGCCCGAACTGGTTCGGCAGTTGCGATCGGCAGTCGGTGGTCCCGCGGCAGATCAAGTTCATTATGGTGCGACCAGCCAGGACGCGATCGACACCAGCCTGATGCTTCGGCTGAAAGCGGCGTCGGAAATTATCGTTTCGCGGCTGGGGCGCCTTGCCGATGGCCTGGATGCCCTGTCGTCGCGTGACGGCAAAGAGAGGCTGATGGGATATACGCGGATGCAAGCGGCAATACCCATCACCGTCGCGGACCGCGTGCGGAGCTGGGCTGAACCACTGGAGCGTCATTTTGTCAGGCTGGAGACCTACGCGCAAAATGGTTTTGCGGTTCAGTTCGGTGGTGCTGCCGGCACGCTCGAAAAGCTCGCAGACAAGGCTGAAACCGTGCGCGCCATCCTAGCGACGCGGCTCGGCCTCACCGACAAGCCGCAATGGCATAGCCAGCGTGACGGGATTGCTGAATTCGGTAACCTGCTTGCACTGACAACCGGGAGCCTCGGTAAGATTGGACAGGACATCGCGCTTCTGGCCGAAATGGGTGGGGAAATTCGTCTGTCCGGCGGCGGCGGCTCCTCTGCCATGCCGCATAAACAAAACCCCGTTGCAGCCGAAACGCTTGTGACGCTCGCACGATATAACGCTGTGCAGCTTTCAGCGCTGCATCAGTCGCTCGTTCATGAGCAGGAACGATCCGGCGCGGGCTGGATGCTGGAATGGTTGGTACTGCCGCAAATGGTTACAGCAACCGGAAACGCATTGCTTGTTGCCGAGCGGCTTGTCACGCAGATCGACAAGCTGGGTAGCACTGAAAGCTGACGAAAATGCCCGCAGGCGTTCGACGAAAGACACCTGCTGGCACATTTAAAGCGCATCACGCGACGGTCGCCTCGTGCATCGTGAAACCGTCTGCATTTATCGTCGCTACACATTGAAATAACACATCTTTTACGGATCGCAGCAAAACAGAAAAATCGTGAAAATCAGGGTTTTTCAACAATCGAAATGCTTGACACAAAAATGAACTAACTGGTACAAACAAACTTAACGGAGCCAGAATGCGCGAGAGGAGACTGCGCTTCAGGCGAGACAAAATACCGGATGGAGGAGTTTGGGGCCGAAAGTCTCAAAGCGCAGTGGACAGAGCCCCCAGGCACTGGTCCGCACCGGACGGGTTGGAGGAAGAATGTCATACAGTCTCGATTTTTCGGCGGTTTACGAACGCCTGCCTGAGTTGCTGGTCGCGTGCCTGGCGACGATCGGCCTTGCAATCGCCGGCATGTCCCTTGCCACCGTTATCGGCGTCCTCGGCGTCATCGCGCGCAGGTCTCGTTTCAAGCTTTTGCGTGGCATTGTCATCGGCTTTGTCGAAGCGATCCGCAACACCCCATTTCTCGTGCAGATCTTTTTCATTTTCTTCGCCCTCCCGCAGATTGGCATCAAGCTAAACCCGACTGTCACCGCGATCATCGCGCTCGCCTTGAACGGTGGAGCCTATGCCATCGAAATCATTCGCGGCGGCGTCGATTCCATACCGAAGGGTCAGGTAGAGGCCGGACTGGCACTTGGCCTGCACCGCTCGCAGATCTTCCGGCACATCGTCATCAAGCCGGCTTTGCGCGCCGTATACCCCTCGCTCACTAGCCAGTTCATCATGCTGACTTTGACGACATCGGTCTGTACGTCGATTGCGGCGTACGAATTGACGTCCGTCGCGCAAAAGATAGAGGCTGACACCTTCCGCTCCTTTGAAGTCTATTTCTCGATCACGCTGCTTTATCTGGTGATTTCGTCGCTGATGATGGGTGTCTTCGGCCTCATCTCCCGCATTTCCTTCAGCTATCCGGTCAAGTGAGGCGACGACAATGGCATCCATCGGCCCCAACGAACTGTTTTTCCTGCTACAAGGTCTGAAGTGGACACTTGCGCTGACAATCATCGGCTTTATAGGCGGTGGCGTCTTCGGGCTTTGCGTAGCGCTTGCCCGCACGGCTGAAAGTCCCCTCGCCCAGCGCGTCACGACCGGATACATCGCCGTCTTCCAGGGTACTCCCCTCCTGATGCAGCTCTTCGTCGTTTATTATGGCGTGGCGCTTGCTGGCCTCAATGTCGACGCCTGGATTGCAGTTGCCATTGCCTTCACCCTGCATGCCAGCGCGTTTCTTGGTGAAATCTGGCGTGGTGGCATTCAGGCAGTGCCGAAGGGGCAGACCGAGGCCGCTAAGGCACTTGGGCTGCACTACGGCTCCATCATGAAGGACATCGTTTTGCCGCAGGCTTTCAAAATCGCTCTGCCTGCCACGATCGGCTTCATGGTGCAGCTCATCAAGGGCACCTCGCTCGCAGCCATAGTCGGTTTCGTTGAGTTGTCACGCGCAGGCCAGATTGTCTCAAACCAGACATTCCGCCCGCTCACCGTCTTCGCGCTCGTCGGCGTGATCTATTTCCTGATCTGCTGGCCGCTTTCCCTTTGGGGCGCCGGCGTTGAAAGACGACTGCAGACCGCGTCTCGCTAACCACCGCTTTTATCCACGCATTTCCCTTCGGAAATGCACCATTCATCAGCTTTGTAAGGAGGAGCAAAAGATGAAAAACACCAGGACGACATTTTCACGCCGAACCCTGCTCGCGCTCGCCGCAGCAACGGTCGCCCTGCCATTCGTGGCACCGGTCGATGCGTTCGCGGGTACCGTTGAAGAAGCAAAAGCCAAGGGCAAGGTTGTCATCGGCATCCAGGGAGACAATTCGCCCTGGGGTTTCGTGAACTCAAGCGGCGTACAGGACGGACTTGACGCTGATATTGGCAAGGCTTTCGCGGAATATCTCGGGGTCAAGGTAGAGTTCGTGCCGCTTGCGGTCGCAAACCGCATCCCGGCGCTTCTGACTGGCAAGGTCGATGTGCTTTTTGCGACGATGGGCATGACGGCAGAACGCGCCAAGACGATCCAGTATTCGAAGCCTTACGCCGGCAACGTTCTCTCGGTTTATGGCCCAAAGGACAAGAAAATCGCCGGCTATGACGATCTTACCGGCGTTGCAGTTGGCGTTCCGAAGTCGAGCGCCATGGATACGTCCATCACGGCCGGAGCAGGAAGCAAAGCTAACATCCTGCGCTTCGACGATGACGCTGCCAACATCCAGGCGCTTATTTCCGGTCAGGTCGAAGTTGTCGGCGGCAATCAGTTCTATGGCGACCGCCTGAATGCGGCGGCCAAAGACAAATACGAACCGAAGTTCGATTTGACGACGCTCTACAACGGTGCGGGTACACGTCCCGGTGAGAAAGACTGGAACGAGACCATCAATACTTTCCTCGACAAGATCAAGTCGGACGGACAGCTCGCCAAGATCTACGACAAGTGGATGAAGCGCGAAGTTCCGAGTTTCCCGGATTCTCTGCCCGACATCCCCTTCACAGTGAAGTAATCAGGAGGCTCCCATGCCGCAATCCGCCGCAACACAGGTTCCGCTTATAGCCCTTGAAGGGGTTGGCAAGTGGTATGGAGCCTATCATGCACTCAAAGACGTCAACCTCACGGTCCGCAAAGGCGAAAAAATTGTCCTTTGCGGCCCGTCGGGATCGGGAAAGTCGACGCTGATCCGCTGCATCAACCATCTGGAGGAAATCCAGGAGGGAAAGATCACCGTCGAAGGCAACACCCTCTCGGATTCGAGCCGCGCCATCGACGCTGTCAGGCGCGAGGTTGGCATGGTGTTCCAGAACTTCAACCTTTTCCCGCACAAAACCATCATGGAGAACTGCACTCTCGCTCCGATGCGTGTGAAAGGCCTGCAGAAAAGCGAGGCAGAAGCAACCGCCCGCAAATACCTGGAACGGGTTCGAATTCTCGATCAGGCACACAAGTTCCCCGCCCAGCTATCGGGCGGCCAACAGCAGCGTGCAGCAATTGCCCGCGCGCTGTGCATGGAGCCGAAAGCGATGCTCTTTGACGAACCAACATCTGCGCTTGACCCGGAGATGGTCAAGGAAGTGCTCGACACCATGATCGGGCTTGCTCGGGACGGTATGACGATGATCTGCGTCACCCACGAAATGGGCTTTGCCCGGCAGGTTGCCGACCGCGTCGTTTTCATGGCGTCCGGTGAAATCATCGAAGAGGGCCCTCCGGACGAATTTTTCCGCGCTCCCAAGCATCAGCGCACCCGCACATTCCTGGGTGAAATTCTCGCCCACCATTGAGTTCGCGAACCGAACGGGAGGCGGATTAATCCCGCCTTCTCTCCCACGCCGACGAGCGACACCGGATCATGACAGACCCAACTTCCTTCAAAGTCGGCCTGATAGGCGCCGACATTCAGCTTTCCAAAACACCCGCACTCCACAGACGCGAAGGTGCAGCCCACGGGCTCGACTACGCCTACGAACTGATGGACATTCATGCCCTTGGTCTCTCTGAGAGTGCATTGCCAGACCTGCTCCGCGACGCGCAGGATCGGGGATTTGCGGGCGTCAATATCACACACCCTTTCAAGCAGGCCGTTATACCGCATCTCGATGACCTGTCTGACGACGCCCGCATGTTGGGGGCTGTAAACACGGTTGTTTTTCAAGACGGAAAAAGAACCGGCCACAACACCGACTGGTATGGCTTTTATGAAAGCTTCATACGTGGCCTGCCCGATGCAAAGCGGGACCGCGCCCTGTTGATCGGAGCAGGCGGCGCAGGTGTTGCCGTGGCACATGCCGCCCTGAAGCTCGACATTACCCACCTCGATATATTCGATTGCGACAATAGCCGAGCCGAGCGCCTTGCAGGCGAACTTAACGCTCGTTTTGGTGAAGGCCGCGCTTATGCCACACAAGATGCGGGGGTGTCATTGTCTTCTGCCGATGGTCTGATCCACGCAACGCCGATGGGCATGCCCGCTCATCCTGGCATGCCAATTTCTGCAAGCCTGATGGAGCCCCGTCACTGGGTTGCTGACATCGTCTATATGCCGCTTGTCACCGAACTCCTGGCAACAGCAGAAAAAAAAGGGTGTCGGACACTGCCGGGCGGCGGCATGGCGGTATTTCAGGCGGTTGGCGCCTTCCGGCTGTTTTGTGGTCGTGAACCTGATGCCTCCCGCATGAGCGCCCATTTCACCGAACTTTGCATGGCAGAGGGGGTCGCATGAGCCTTTTCACCGTTCTAAGTGGCCCGAACCTCAATCTTCTTGGACAACGCCAGCCGGAAATCTACGGTTATGAAACGCTCGCCGACATCGAAAAAGCGTGCCGAAAGATCGCGGATGCCGCGGGGCACGATCTCTTTTTTGCGCAGAGCAACCGGGAATATGAGTTAATCGACTGGATTCATGAGGCACGCGGAAAATCGGCTGGGATTGTCATTAACCCCGGCGCTTTTACACACACATCGGTCGCGATCCTTGACGCGTTGAATGCCTTCGAGGCACCGGTCATCGAGGTTCACATTTCCAATATTCACAAACGCGAGGTTTTCCGCCACCACTCCTATGTGTCGACCAGAGCCGAGGGGGTCGTCGCCGGCCTTGACATTGAAGGCTATGAAGTGGCTCTACGCCACCTCATCGGCCGCTCTTCCCGACAAGCGTGATATGGTCGGCGCTCAACACATAACGAAGAACCATCTCGGCCACGTGGCGCGACAGCGTATCCTGGCCGCCCGGCGTGAAAAGCTCGTCGCCAAAAATGTAAGAAAAGGTCGCGACGTTGGAGACATTGAAAAACGAAAGTGCACTGATCTGCCAGTGAAGTTCGAGTGCATCAATGCCTTCGCGGAAGACACCACTCTGTTGCCCCCTTGTCAGAACACTCTCAAGAGCTTCGATCGCGGGTCGATTGAGCTGCCGGATTTTTCCCGACATTTGCATGTGCCGGCCGTGATGAATGTTTTCGATCATGACCATCCGAATAAAAGCCGGATTGCGGCGGTGATGATCGAAGGTGAAACGACAGAGCTTGTCGAGCGCTGCGGCCGGCTCAAGATGATCCAGCTCCAGGTTGCTCTCGCCGCCACGAACCTTTGCATAGGCCTCTTCAAGAACGCGCTGGTAGAGGCCCTCCTTGTCGGCAAAGTAATAGTAGATCATGCGTTTCGACGTGCGGGTCCGAGCCGCTATTTCATCGATCCGCGCGCCCGACAGGCCGTTTTGCGAAAACTCTTCCATCGCAACGGCCAGAATATCGCGACGGACACCTTCCGGATCCCGTTTTGCCGGGCGGGTTTCCTTCGAGGTTGCCCTTGCTATCATAACTCATCCATCTGCGAAGCGGCCGCCATCGAAGCGCCCATTATTAACCAATTAGTACATAGTGTTGAAAGGGAACGCAACATGATCAGCTATGACACGGGCAAACAAAACATGCCATTGCGCACATCGATCGCGACCGTTTCCATCAGCGGGGAGTTCCCAGAAAAGCTTGCCGCAATCGCCAAAGCAGGGTTCTCAGGCGTCGAGATTTTCGAAAATGATTTCCTGACCTATGACGCATCGCCACGCGATGTGAAGCGGATGGCGAGTGATTTCGGATTGGACATCACGCTTTTCCAGCCATTTCGCGACTTCGAGGGGATGCCGGAGCCGCATCGCACCCGCGCGCTTGAGCGAGCGGAGCGGAAATTCGACATCATGGGCGAACTCGGCACCGACCTTATGTTGATCTGCTCGAACGTATCGCCAATTTCGCTTGGCGGAATTGACCGGGCTGCTGCCGACTTTCACGAGCTGGGCGAACGTGCTGCCAGGCACGGTGTCCGGGTTGGCTATGAGGCGCTGGCCTGGGGTCGCCACATCAACGATCATCGCGACGCCTGGGAGGTAGTTCGTCGCGCCGATCACGCCAATGTCGGCATTATCCTCGACAGTTTCCACACCCTGTCCCGCAAGATTGATCCGAATTCGATCCGCTCCATTCCCGGCGACAAGATCTTTATCGTGCAACTCGCCGATGCGCCGTTGATTGACATGGATCTCCTTTACTGGAGCCGTCACTTCCGCAACATGCCGGGCGAAGGCGATCTCCCCGTGGTCGATTTCATGCGCGCTGTCGCCGCCACAGGTTATGCAGGCCCGCTGTCGCTTGAAATCTTCAATGACCAGTTTCGCGGTGGATCGGCCCGCCTGCTTGCCGAAGATGGTCATCGCTCGCTCGTCTACCTCATGGACCAGGTGCAACGGCTGGAACCCGACATCCGCATCAAGGCACCAGATATGCCGGAGCGGATCATCACGCAGGGCGTGGAATTTGTCGAATTCACCACAGGAACCCAGGAAAAGGAAAATCTCGAAACGCTGCTTGCTGCGCTTGGTTTCAGCCGATCGGCTAGACATCGTAACCGCGATGTCGATCTTTACACACAAGGCGACATCCGCATCGTGATCAACACTGACAATGCAGGCGACAGCTTTGCCGGTGCATCCTACTCTGTACATGGCACCAATGCCTACGCCTTCGGCCTCAAGGTGGACGACGCCGAGGCGGCATTGAAACGCGCAGCCGGTCTCGGCGCACCGACCTTTGCAGAACCCCGTCAGCCAGGTGAAGTTCCTATTCCGGCCATCCAGGGAGTCGGCAACGGTGTCATCTATTTCCTCGACGCTTCGCCGAAATTATCGTCGATTTGGGAGCAGGAATTCACTCCCTTCAAGACCGGCGTCGTTCAATCGGGTGCTGGACTTTCCCGTATCGATCATCTCGCGCAAACGACGCATTACGATGAAATGCTCACATGGCTTCTTTTCTACACCTCGATTTTCTCGACCCGCCGGACGCCGATGGTCGACGTCGTCGACCCCGGCGGCCTTGTCCGCAGCCAGGCGATAGAGAGCGCACCGGATCCACGTTTTCGCCTGACCATGAATGGCGCAGACAGCCGCAAGACCTTCGCAGGAAAATTCCTGGCTGAAGGTTTCGGTACGAGCATCCAGCACATCGCATTTGCAACAAGCGACATATTTGCGACCGCAGATAGACTGCACGCGCTCGGTTTTCAGGCTCTGCCGATCTCTCGCAATTACTACGATGATCTGGAGGCGAGGTTTGGTCTTGAACCAGCATTCTCAGACGCGTTGCGCGCGGCCAGCATCCTCTACGATCGTGACGACAGTGGAGAGTATTTCCAGATTTACAGCCGTACGTTTGGCGAGGGTTTCTTTTTTGAAATCGTCGAGCGTCGCGGCAATTATGCAGGCTACGGCGCCATGAACGCTCCATTCCGAATTGCCGCACAGCGACGACTTGATCGCCCGGAGGGAATGCCGAAACAATAAGCGAAACCGGGACCCACGACAAAAGCCACAAAAGTTGAGAAATGATAACTCCACGGTTATCATTGATCATTTCTTTTTCATTTTACTTTCCACGCTGCAAACAGCAACTTCGTGCAATCGATCAGTGCGGAGGAACCGCTGGTCACGTGGGAGGAAATCATGAAGTTATTGCTCACCGCTGCTTTTGCAGCCATTTGTCTCGGCTCTGTGGCCCATGCTGACACCCTCAAGGTTGGTGTCGTCGGCCCGTTCTCCGGTCCCTTTGCTCTTCAGGGTAAAAACTTCAAGGCAGGGATCGATGCATGGTTTGCCCTGAACTCTAACAAGGTCGGCAACGATACGATCGAGGTTATCTATCGCGACGTGCCACAGGCCGACCCGGCCCAGTCGAAGGCGCTGGCTCAGGAACTGGTGGTCAAGGAAGGCGTGCAGTATCTCGCTGGCTTCTACTTCACCCCGGATGCCATGGCGGTGACGCCGCTGTTGAAGCAGGGCAACGTGCCGATGGTGGTCATGAACGCTGCAACGTCAGCCATCGTTACCAAAAGCCCTTATGTGGTGCGCACATCCTTTACCACCTGGCAAACCTCGACCCCGATCGCCAAGGTCGCCTTTGATGGTGGCGTCAAGAAAGTCATTTCGCTCGTGAGCGATTACGGCCCGGGCGTTGACGCGGAAAATGCCTTCAAGGCCGCATTCACGGCGGCAGGAGGTGAAGTCGTTGAAAGCATCCGCATGCCACTCTCCACCAACGATTTCAGCCCGATCATGCAACGTGTCAAGGATTCGGGTGCGCAAGGCGTTTTCGCCTTCCTGCCATCGGGTCCAACAACCCTCGGTTTCGTCAAGGCATTCAATGACAACGGCCTGAAATCCAGTGGCATCAAGCTGTTTGCCCCGGGCGATCTGACACAAGAATCCGACCTGCCGGCACTCGGTGAAGCGGCGCTCGGCATGCAGACCACGTTTCACTACGCCGTCTCGCACGACTCGGCCGAAAACAAGGCATTTGTCGAGGCCGCGTCCAAAGCCATCGGCAATCCCAAGGAACTTTCCTTCCCGGCGGTCGGCGCTTTTGATGGCATGTATGTCATCAGCAAGATGATCGAGGCGACCGGCGGCAAGCAGGACGCTGAAAAAGCTGTCGACGCCGTAAAAGGTCTGTCGTGGACAAGCCCGCGCGGCCCCGTGACGATTGATGGCGAAAGCCGTCACATCACGCAGAACATCTACCTGCGCGAAGTCGCCAAGGCTGACGATGGCACTTACTACAACAAGGAAGTCCAGACCTTTGAAAAGCAGGGTGATCCTGGCTTGGCAGCAGCGAAGTAACAATACGCCGCAGCAAGACTTGAACCGCCCTTCGGGGCGGTTCGCATAGATAAGGCCGAAATCGGCCGGAGGAGCTTTTCCACATGCAGACGGTTTTCAGCATCCTCGTCGATGCGCTCGCCTATGGCATGGTCCTTTTCATCATTTCCATCGGACTTTCGGTAACGATGGGATTGATGCGGGTCGTCAACCTGGCGCACGGCGCCTTTGCCATGATCGGCGGCTATCTAGCATCATACGCAGCACATGGCCTCGGTCTCGGATATGCGGCTGCCATTCTGATTGCGATCGTTGGAACCATCATCATTGCGATACCTCTCGAGCGCTTTCTCTACAGACGCATTTACGGGTCGCCGGAACTGACGCAGGTCCTGATGACGATCGGCATCACCTTCTGCATTATCGGGATCGCCAACTATGTCTTCGGCCCAACCCTGAAAACCATCCCGCTCCCGCAGCAGCTTTCGGGCGCAGCCGATCTCGGTTTCCGGACGATTGCCACACATCGCATCTTTGCAATCATCTGTGGCCTCCTGGTTGCAGGTGCGCTTTGGTTCACATTTGAGCGCACCGCCTTTGGTATCAAGTTGCGTGCTGCCGTCGACAACGCCGCCATGGCTGCTGCTCTCGGGGTCAGGACCGAAGTGATCTACGCCATCAGCTTTGCGATCGCCGTTGGCCTGGCGGCCATGGGAGGTGTTATTGGCGCTGAATTGCTTCCTGTCGAGCCATACTACGCGCTACGTTACATGGTGACGTTCCTTGTGGTCGTTTCAGTGGGTGGTGCAGGTTCTATCCCCGGCGCGCTGGTCGCTTGTCTGTTGCTCGGCGCTATCGACACCACCGGCCGCTACCTGGCCCCCGAATATGGAGAATTCTTTTTCTACCTCGCGGTCATCGTAATCATCACGATTTTCCCGCGCGGCCTGATGGGAAGGCTCAAGTGAAATGGCGGTTCTCATGAATGATGTAACAGCACCTGAAAAGACCGCGGCAAACCGATCCACCCTGCGTGCGCTGGCCGGCCCGGTTCTCATCATCGCAGCCGCGATCGCCGGGTACTTTTTGTTTCCGGACAACCTGGCACTTCTGACTCGGATCATCGCAATTGCGCTCCTCGTCCTGTCCATCGACCTTGTCACGGGTTATTGCGGGGTCGCGACGCTCGGGCATGCGGCATTGTTCGGCGCTGGCGCATACGCGGCAGGCATTGCCGCGGCCCATTTTGAAATCACGGACCCGTTTGCCATGACGCTCATCGGAGCTGCGGCAGGTGGCGTCGCTGGCCTCCTCTCGGGCACAATCCTACTGAGGGCCCACGGCCTGCCGCAACTTGTCCTATCGATCGCCGTCATCCACCTGTTCCACGAAGCGGCGAACAAGGCATCCGGGTGGACGGGCGGCAGCGACGGTCTCTCCGGTGTCTCGCCAGACGCAATTTTCGGCACCTTCGAATTCGACCTCTACGGCCGCACCGCCTATGTCTATGGCGTCTGTCTCTTGTTGGTGGTTTTCCTTGCCCTGAAGGTGGTGGTGAATTCGCCCTTCGGCATGCTTTGCCGCGGCATCAAGCAGGATAGCATTCGTATCAAGGCAATGGGTGGCTCGGTCAACACAACTGTCCTCAAGATGTTTGTCATCTCGGGTATTGTTGCCGGCATTGGCGGTGCGCTCAACGCAATCTCCACTCAGGTAGTAGGACTGGACAGCCTGAGCTTCACGCTCTCGGCAGAGGCCCTGGTAATGCTCGTTCTTGGAGGTGCAGGATCGCTTTACGGGGCGCTGATCGGAACCGTTACCTTCATGTGGTTTGAGGATGTTGTCTCGGCCGCAAACCCGTTCCACTGGCTGACCATTGTCGGGCTTTTGCTGATTGCTGTCGTCCTCTTTGCTCCAAGGGGATTGTACGGAGCTGGTGAACAAATTCTCGGACGTCTGAAAGGAGGCCGCAAATGAAGCCAATCTTCGAAGTCTCCGGACTGCAAAAAAACTTCGGCGGTCTTCTGGTCACCAACGATGTATCGCTCACGCTGTCCCCCGGTGACCGCACGGTCCTGATCGGCCCGAACGGGGCGGGCAAGACAACGTTCGTCAACCTGGTGACCGGAAATATCCAACCATCAGCCGGAACCGTCCGCATTGCAGGTGAAGATGTGACGGGCCTCAGCGCTGCCCAGCGGGTAAAACGCGGCCTTGTGCGCTCATTCCAGGTTACTCGGCTTTTCCAGGACATGACGCCTGAAGAACATGTTGCACTGGCAATCCTGCAGCGTGAAGGAAAGACGGGCCGGATTTTTGGGCGCTACCGTGCCATGCCTTCTGTCATGCAGGAAGTCCGCGATATTTTAGGGACGCTCGGTCTTCTTCCACTGGCCGGAACACGTGTGCGCGAAATCGCCTACGGCCAGCAACGCCTGATCGAGATTGCACTCGCCATGGCTCTCAAACCCAAAATCCTCCTTCTCGACGAACCGGCAGCGGGGGTACCTTCAACAGAGACATCCCGCATCGAGCAGGCGCTCGACCGACTGCCGTCCGACCTCGCAATATTGATGATTGAGCACGACATGGATCTCGTGTTCCGCTTTGCCAAGCGCGTTGTGGTTTTGGCCGCTGGTGCCGTCATTTTTGACGGCTCGCCTGAAGAGGTCACCTCCAACGCCGAAGTTCGCCAAGCCTATCTGGGAAGTTACGCCGATGCCCGCAGCGCCGCTTGAAATCTCCAACCTGTCCGCAGGCTACGGTCCGACCCGTGTGATAGAGAGCCTGTCTCTGTCCGTTCCGTCAGGCTCTCGCCTTGCCGTTCTTGGACGCAATGGCGTTGGCAAGACGAGCCTGTTTGCGACGCTCGCCGGCCAGACAAAACGGTTCTCCGGCGACATCCGCCTTGGCTCACAGGACATAACTGGCCTGCCGAGTGCCGCGCGTGCGCATGCGGGCCTTGGTTATGTCCCCCAAACCCGTGATGTCTTCCCGACCCTGACGGTCGAGGAAAACCTCTTTGTTGGTCTCAAGGGTCGACCCAAATCCGCAATTGAAGAGGCCTACAGCCTTTTTCCGCGATTGAAAGAACGCCGGCGCAATCTCGGCTCGCAGTTGTCGGGCGGTGAGCAGCAGATGCTGTCAACCGCGCGCACCATCCTCGGAAAGCCGAAGGTTCTGCTTCTGGACGAGCCGCTGGAAGGTTTGGCGCCGGTTATCTGCGAAGAGCTTATGGCAGCGTTTTCGAAACTGGCACAATCAGGTGAAATGACCATTCTTCTGGTTGAACAGCGCATCCAGATGGCCATCGATTTTGCTGACCACGCCATCATCATGGAACGTGGGCGTATCGCCTGGCAGGGCTCTTCGAGCGAGCTTTCTGATAATCCTGATATCATCGACACGTATCTCGGCGTTGGAGGTCTTCACTAGAGGCTCCAGACCACCCGAAAGCTCAAGCCGACGATGCGAACGACATCCCGTCGAAAAACGACGTAGAATAAAAATTCCATTCCGCTAAAGTGAATTTTCATCACGAGGAATAGGAAGAAAAATGACCGTCAATGAGGCTCCGGGTTCGGTAAAGGCATTCGAGGAAAGGCTGCACGAGGTTGCCGACAGCCTGCCCAAGCGTTTGCGGCAATGCGCCGATTACGTTGCTTCCAACCAGGACCGAATTGCCGTCTCCACGGTTGCAGAAATGGCTGAGGGTGCGGGTGTGCAGCCTTCAGCCTTCATGCGCTTCTGTCAGATCATGGGCTTTTCCGGGTTTTCGGAAATGCAGCGTCTTTTTCGAGAATCCTATGTGGGCGGTTGGCCCGATTACGCCACGCGTCTCGATCATCTGCGCGAGAAAGGCGACGAGAGCGCATCCGGCCTGCTTGCAGAGTTTGTGGAGGCTGGCAGAGCATCGCTGGAATCACTCCTGAAGTCCGTGGATACCCGCCAACTCGATGACGCTGTTTCCACTCTGGCAAAAGCGAGAACCGTTCATATTGTTGGGCTACGGCGCTCGTTCCCCGTTGCGAGCTACCTTGCCTACGCCTTCGAAAAAATGAAGGTTCCAGCGGTTCTGCACAGTGCCGTCGGCGGCCTCGGCAACATCAGCGCAATTTCTCCTGACGACGCGCTGATCGCGATTACATTTTCTCCCTACTCCTCGGAAACGTTGGAGCTCGCCGATGCTGTGCGAGCAAAAGGCGTTCCAGTCGTTGCCCTGTCTGATTCGGCGGTTAACCCGCTTCGCAAGGGGGGAGCTATGCTGTTGACGGTGACAGAGATCGACTTCGGTGCTTTCCGTTCACTTTCTGCCACGCTTTGCGTTGCGATAACGCTTGCGGTTGCCGTGGGAGCGCGCAAGACCGGCTGAATATTTTTATTGAAAACACAGAAAATAGAATTTATGCTCCAAATTAATGAAACGGCATTCTAAGCCAGCCGTTTTGTCAAAGCGCCAGATCCTGGCGGAAAAGACAGGTGAGCAGAGGAGGCTCATCTGAGAACGGCGGCCTAGTTCTCAGCCGCCAAGGAGGAGCCTTTTGAAAAAACTCGATCTCATTACGATTGGGCGTTCTTCTGTCGACCTTTACGGCGCACAGGTGGGCGGACGTCTGGAGGACATGGCCTCCTTCAACAAATATATCGGTGGTTCGCCGACCAATATTGCAGCCGGCGCCGCACGGCTTGGCCTCAACAGTGCCGTCATCACGCGTGTTGGCGATGAGCACATGGGCCGATTTATCCGCGAACAGCTCGTCCGTGAAGGCGTCGATGTCCGTGGTGTCAAGACTGACGCTGAAAGGCTGACCGCCCTCGTTCTCCTGGGTATCCGCGACCAAAACCAGTTCCCTTTGATTTTCTATCGCGAAAACTGTGCTGACATGGCGCTTTGCGAAGACGACATTGACCCGGCATTTATTGCAGAAGCTGCCTGTGTATGTGCGACAGGAACCCATTTGTCGCATCCCAAAACCGAAGCAGCCGTCCTCAAGGCTCTCACGCTCGCCCGCGAAAATGGCGCCAAGACCGCACTCGACATCGACTACCGACCCAATCTCTGGGGTGTTGCAGGTCACGGCGATGGTGAAAGCCGTTTTGTCGAGTCAGAGAAGGTAACCGCCAAACTCCAATCAACCCTGCACCTCTTCGACCTGATCGTCGGAACGGAAGAAGAATTCCATATCGCCGGCGGCTCGACCGATACATTGGCGGCTCTGAGAGCTGTTCGCGCGGTCTCCAAGGCAACCCTGGTCTGCAAGCGCGGACCGATGGGAGCTGTGGTCTTTACCGGTGCGATACCAGACAATCTCGATCACGGTGAATCCGGTGAAGGTTTTCCGATTGAAGTGTTCAACGTCCTTGGTGCAGGCGATGGCTTCATGGCCGGGCTTTTCCGGGGATGGCTCAGAGGCGAGGATTGGCCGACAACGCTGAAATTTGCCAATGCCTGCGGCGCATTTGCGGTCTCCCGCCACGGCTGCACCCCAGCCTATCCGAGTTGGGAAGAGCTGCAATATTTCTTCCGCACCGGCATTCGAAACAAGGCGCTGCGCAAGGATGAAGCTTTGGAGCAGGTGCACTGGTCGACCAACCGCAAGGGCGACTGGAACACGATGCGTGTCTTTGCTTTCGATCATCGCATGCAGTTGGAGGCGATGGCAGACGAACTCGGTGTGGACCATAGCCGCATCGGTGACTTCAAGAAACTCTGCCTGGCAGCAACTCGCCAGGTTGCGGGAAACGAAGACGGGTACGGCATTCTCTGCGACGGCCGGCTTGGACGGGACGCTCTCTATGAGGCAAGCGGATCTGGCCTATGGATTGGCAGACCTGTTGAATGGCCAGGATCGCGCCCTCTGACACTGGAACCGGCACTGGGGGCGGACTACGGCGGCCTAGCGGAATGGCCGGTGGAAAATGTCGTCAAGGTACTGTGCTTCTATCATCCCGACGACACAGACGAAATGCGCAGCGAGCAGGAGCAGACCGTCACTCGCCTGTTCCAAGCCGCCCGTCGCAACCGGCTGGAAATGCTGCTGGAGATCATTCCATCGAAGGTCAATCCGACCGATGACACGACAGCGGCCCGCATCATCGATCGCTTCTACGAAATCGGGGTCTACCCGGACTGGTGGAAACTGGAGCCGATGAAAACCGAGGCGGCCTGGAAAAATGCCTGCGATGCGGTCCGACGCAACGATCCTTATGTCCGAGGTATTGTTGTTCTCGGTCTGGATGCCCCACAGAGCGAACTGGAGGAAAGTTTCCGTCTCGCGGCCGGCTTTGATCTGGTCAAGGGATTTGCGGTGGGACGTACGATCTTTGCGGAGGCTGCCCGTGCGTGGCTCGGCGGCAAAATGACAGATGCCGAGGCAATCAAGGACATGGCACAACGCTACAGCAGCCTGTGTCGCATTTGGGATGAGGCGCGCGCCAAAAAGGGAGAGGCAGCGTGAAAACAGTAAGATTGACGGCTGCGCAGGCGATGGTTCGTTACCTTGCCGCGCAGATGAATGAACACGGAGAAACCTACATTGCCGGTGTCTGGGCCATATTCGGCCACGGCAATGTCGCTGGTATCGGCGAAGCGCTATACGGCATTAAAGATGAATTGCCGACCTATCGCGGCCAGAACGAACAGTCGATGGCGCATGCGGCAATCGCCTATTCCAAGCAACTGCGCCGCCGGCGCGCCATGGCGGTAACATCGTCGATTGGCCCCGGCGCAACCAACATGGTCACGGCAGCCGCACTGGCCCATGTGAACCGTCTGCCGGTTCTGTTGATCCCCGGTGACGTCTTTGCCAATCGCGGACCCGATCCGGTGCTGCAGCAGATCGAAGATTTTGGCGATGGCACGATGACGGTCAATGACTGCTTCCGCCCGGTGAGCCGATACTTTGATCGCATCGTGCGCCCCGAACAATTGCTGACCGCCCTTCCCCGCGCCATGCGAACGATGACGGACCCAGCAGATTGCGGTCCGGTCACCCTTGCGTTCTGCCAGGATGTCCAGGCGGAAGCCTACGATTATCCCGAAAGCTTCTTTGAAAAACGCGTCTGGCGCCAACGCCGGCCCGAACCCGATGCGACAGAATTCGACAATGCGCTCGCTGCGTTGAAGGCTGCCAAGAACCCCGTCATCGTTGCCGGTGGCGGCGTTCATTTTTCCGGCGCGACAGGCGCCCTGAAGGCATTTGCGGAAAAACATTCCATCCCGGTCGTGGAAACACAGGCGGGCAAGTCCGCGCTCGCTTGGGATCATGACCTGAACTTCGGCCCTGTCGGTGTGACAGGTGCGGAATGTGCCAATATCGTCAGCGAAAAGGCCGATCTGGTGTTTGGCGTGGGCACCCGCTTCCAGGATTTCACGACGGGGTCTTGGGCACTCTTCAAAAACCCGAACCGAAAGATCCTGGCGCTCAACGTCCAGCCCTATGATAGCGCCAAACACGGTGCGATCGGCCTGACGGCTGACGCAAAGATTGGACTTGAAAAGCTGTCAGAAGCCCTTGGAGATCATCGTTTTGCCTCTCCCGACGCCAAGCTCAAGGCATCGTGGTTCCAGAAGGCCGACAGCTTTACGAACCCTCCAGGTGATGCAAACAGCCTGCCAACCGACATGCAGGTGATCGGCGCGGTGCAGCGAGCCTCTCGTGATAACACAGTCGTCATGTGCGCGGCCGGAACCATGCCGGGCGAACTCCACCAGCTGTGGAAATCAAAGCTGCCACTGTCCTATCACATGGAGTACGGCTTTTCGTGCATGGGATATGAGGTCGCTGGTGGCCTCGGCATCAAGATGGCGGAGCCGGATCGCGACGTCATCGTCATGGTTGGTGACGGCTCCTACATGATGATGAACTCTGAGCTTGCGACCGCTGTCGCGATGGGCATGAAGATCACGCTCGTTATCACCGACAACCGGGGCTACGGCTGCATCAACCGGCTGCAGATGGGCACCGGTGGTGCAGAGTTCAACAACCTTTACGCCCATACCAACGTCAACCCGATTGCCATCGATTTCGCCGCGCATGCCGGCGCCATGGGCGCGGATGCCAAGAAGGTTTCGACCATCGCAGAGCTGGAAACGGCACTGGACGCCGCCCGCGCTTCGGCGCGCACGACGGTCATCGTCATCGACACCGATCCTTACCCAACACCTGAAGCTGGCGGCTATTGGTGGGATGTGGCCGTTCCGGAAGTATCCAAGCGCCAGGAAGTCAGTGACGCACGCACTCGTTATGAATCCGCATTGAAGGAAAGACAGTAAGATGATCCGTTACGGAACGAACCCGATCGCCTGGTCCAATGATGACGACCGCACGCTCGGCGCGCACATCAGCCTTGATCAATGCCTGAACGAGACAGCGAAGATCGGCTTCGACGGTATCGAGAAAGGCCACAAGTTCCCCCAGGACCCGGAGGGACTGAACGCAGTGCTTTCTCCAAGGGGCCTGTCCTATGTCTCCGGCTGGCATTCACTCAATCTTCTGACGGATGATATCGAGACCGAGAAGAAGGCTATGCAGCCTGCGCTCGATTTGCTCAAAGCCATGGGTTCGAAAGTCATCATTGTGTGCGAGACCTCCAACGCCATCCACGGTAACGATGAAACGCCGCTCGTTGACCGTCCACGGCTGAAGGAAAGCGACTGGGCTTCATTCGGCGCGGGCGTAGAGGCGCTTGCCGCCCATGCATCTGAGCAGGGCATCACACTCGTCTATCACCACCATATGGGAACCGTCGTCGAGAGCGAGGAAGAGATCGATCTCTTGATGAAACACACCGGCCCGAAGACGCGTCTGCTGCTCGACACCGGCCACTGCCTGTTTGGTGGCGGGGATCCGGTTCGTGTTGCGAAGAAATACATGAACCGCGTCGGCCACATCCATGCCAAGAACGTGCGGCCCGCTATCGCTGAACAGGTTCGCAGCGAACGCCTCTCGTTCCTTGAAGGTGTCCGGCGTGGCGTGTTTACCGTTCCAGGCGACAGCGAAGGCGGTGTCGATTTCCCGCCAGTGCTTAGAGTCGCGGCCGAGCATGGTTACAGCGGCTGGCTGGTGATCGAAGCGGAACAGGATCCGGATGTCCGCAATCCCTTCGAATATCAGAGCCTTGGCCTGAAATCCTTGAAGTCATTTGCTAAGGAAGCAGGGCTGGACAAAGCGGCTGCCGCCTGAAGCAGCAAGGACAGCGGAAAGATTGTCCGAGCTCTTTCCGCTCTCCACATCCCTCCGATAGACGAAGGCCGTTATATGCCCTTCGACGTATGCTCAAAATATAGGGAGAAACACCATGACCTCACTTCTGCGCAAGCCGGTGGCGAAGACCGGCAAGGTGCATGACATCACGCCCCAAAGCGCGGAATGGGGTTATGTCGGCTTCGGCCTCTATCATTTGGGTCCGGGCGAAACAGCAGCGGAAAAGACCGGAAATACGGAAGTCATTCTTGTTCTCGTCGAAGGAAAGGCAAAAATCTCAGCGGGTGGCAAGGATTTCGGCGAACTCGGTGACCGGATGAACGTCTTTGAACGCAAGCCACCCCATTGCGTCTATGTCCCTGCCGGGTCCGAATGGTCACTTGAAGCGACCACGAACTGCACGGTCGGCGTATGCACTGCTCCGGCTGATGCTGGTACCCGTGAAGCACAGCAGATCGGTCCGGCTGGCGTGGCGTTGACCGAACGTGGCAAAGGCGCAAACACACGTTATATTTTCCCGATCGCCATGGAAGAGCGAGATGTCGCTGATAGCCTGCTTGTGACAGAAGTCTTCACGCCGTCTGGAAACTGGTCGTCTTACCCCCCTCATCGTCACGACGAGGATAACTTCCCCGATATGACCTATCTGGAAGAAACCTATTATCACCGGCTGAACCCGTCACAGGGTTTCGGTTTCCAACGCGTCTTCACTGAAGATGGATCGCTGGACGAAACCATGGCCGTTGCGGATGGCGATGTCGTACTCGTTCCCAAGGGGCATCACCCTTGCGGCGCGCCTTATGGTTACGAGATGTATTACCTGAATGTCATGGCAGGCCCGATGCGCAAATGGCGCTTCAAGAACCATCCTGACCATGACTGGATTTTCAAGCGCGACAACCCCTGATCGCGTCGGACAAGCATTCACGATTTCTGGAGGAGGAAACGATGGCCGCTTTGGGTGTGGGCCTCATCGGCACCGGCTATATGGGCAAATGCCACGCACTTGCCTGGAACAATGTCGCCAGCGTTTTTGGAGACGTCGAACGACCGAGGCTCGTTACCCTCGCCGAGATAAATCCGGAACTGGCTCGTCAAAAAGCACAGGAATTCGGGTTTTCCCGATCGACGGCAAACTGGCGCGATCTTTTGTCCGATCCCGATATCGATGCGATCTCGGTGACCACGCCGAATGCGTTTCACCCGGAAATGGCAATTGCCGCCCTTGAGGCTGGCAAACACGTCTGGTGCGAAAAACCAATGGCACCGGCGTTTCAAGACGCGGTCAAGATGCGCGATGCAGCACGAACCTCGGGCAAGACGGCAGCCATGGGCTACAACTACATCCAGAACCCGGTGGTGAGGCACATGCGCCGCCTGATCGATGAAGGGGCAATCGGCACGGTCTACCACGTACGTGCGGAGATGGATGAGGATTTCATGGCCGATGCCACCGCACCGTTCTATTGGAAGAGCGAGGCATCATCCGGTTACGGCGCATTGGACGATTTTGCAGTTCATCCGCTTTCACTGCTCTACGCCCTATTCGGCCACGTCGAAAGCGCGATCGCAGACATGGTGAAACCCTACGCGACGCGGCCACTCGCAAGCGGTGGCACGCGGGCTGTCGAAACCCACGATCTTGCCAGTGTGCTGCTGAAACTGGAGGGCGATATTTCCGCCGTCCTGATGGCCAACCGCTCCGCTTGGGGACGAAAGGGGCGCATTGCCATCCAGATTTTTGGGTCAACCGGCTCCATTCTCTACGATCAGGAGCGGATGAACGAATTCCAACTTTATACCACCGACGGCCGACCGGAAGAGCAAGGTTTCAGAACCGTGCTGACGGCACCGCATCACAAGCCCTATGACCGGTTTATCCCGGCGCCCGGCCATGGCCTCGGCTTCAACGACCTCAAGGTTATCGAATGCCGTGAACTGCTGGCGGCAATCGGGGGACAGAACGCACACATCATTGATTTCGAGAACGGCCTTCGCATCGAACGGAGCATCCACGCGATGGCACGTTCGTTCGCAGAGCAGCGTTGGGTGACCGTGAACGAGGTCCACGAATAGTATCGGCGAGGCGCCCCTGCGACTGGCATCGCGCCAGTCGCAGAGACCTTTAAACACTAGCGTGCTCCGTCAGATGCACCGGTGATATGTGATAGGGACGCCATCAGTGCTGCGCGCGGATCATCAAGCGAATGAACCGTTGCAGCAAAGGGCTCGAAGGAAAAGAAGCCTCTGTAGCCGTGGGAGACAAGGGTCTTGAGCTGCTCGATATTGCCAAGCCTGTCGTTTTCATCGACCAGCACGCGGTGCGCATCCAGCATGTCGGCGACCGGCACTTTTGCGTCTGTAACTCCAGAGATATGCACCAGGCCTGTTCTGTCGGCAAAGAACTCCGGTTCACCGGCGAGGTGATGATGGAACGTATCATGGACGAGGCGGAAAGTGCTGTCTGCGCCAATATCCGCAATCGCTTCGACAGCTTCACGCTTCGAACGCAGTGAGCAAATGGCAAAACCGAGCGGCTCGACCAGGCCGACAATTCCCGCATCAGCCAGAATCGGCAACAGTTCCTTGAGCGCACGGCGCAAGTTCGCCTGACGCGCACCGTCTCCACAACCGGACCCGTCATTGACCGGTACGAGGACAAGTCCTGCTGCACCGCAATCCCGCGCATAAGATACAAGCTCACGGGCTTCCTTATCCCGTTCAGAAGACCACTCATTGAACCGTTGAAGCGCGTTGATCGACAGGATCGAGATTTCGGCCGAAGCTGCGATATCCCGTATTCTTTTCGCTGGCGTTCCATCAATGATGGCATTGCCTGCGAGATCGTTGCGGATTTCGACAGCTTTAATACCGAGCTGTCTGGCGAGATCGAAGAACGCTTCGGCAGATTTCTGTGGCGCGACCATGTGGTTCAGCGCAAAGCGGAGAGATGTCATGAGCTTTTCCAAAAAAATCGGCAGGATCGCTCCTGCCCCAGGTCTGGGAGGAAAGACTAGCGTTTTGCGCGCTTCTTCTGACGGTAAACGTCGGCGACAACCGCTGCGACAATGATGAGGCCTTTGACGATCTCCTGATAATAGGCATCGACACGCAGGAACGTGAAACCCGAGGTCATGACGCCAAGAATGATCGTTCCAATCACCGTGCCGGTGATACGGCCGGCGCCTCCTGCAAGCGATGTGCCGCCAATAACGGCCGCCGCAATCGCATCAAGCTCATACATCACGCCCATTCCGGCTTGAGCGGTTTGCGCGCGGGCCGCCGTAACGACGCCGGCAAGCCCTGCCAGCATGCCTGCAATGGCATAGACCTTTATGAGATGCGCTTCGATATTGATACCGGAAACACGCGCCGCCTGCTGGTTGGCACCGATCGCGTAGGTGAACTTGCCGTAGCGGGTATAACGAAGCGCGATGTGGAAGATCACGGCAACGGTCAGGAATACGACAACTGGCCAGATACCGGAACCGATGAAGTTAAACCCATCAGTCAGGCCCGAAATAGGCTGTCCTTTCGTGTACCACTTCGAAATACCGCGCGCCGTCACCATCATGCCGAGCGTTGCGATGAATGGCGGAATTTTCGTTCTGGCAATGAGCTGTCCGTTGATGAAACCCGCCAGCATGCCAGCGAGAATGCCAACAGCGAGAGGAATGACAAATGGCAGGTCGGTCAGTCCGGGATAAAGCGCCCGCGGCCAGGTCGACGATTGACCGACGCTTGCTGACAGCATTGCTGTCATGCCCACGACCGAACCCGAGGAGAGATCAATGCCCCCCGTGATAATGACCTGCGTTACTCCGACAGCGATGATGCCGATAACAGAGACCTGCAGGATCATGATCGTCAGTCGCTGCTGGTTCATCAAAAAGCTCTGACCGATCAAAATCCAGCCAAGTATCTCATACACGAGAGCTATGCCGATCAGAACGAAGAAAATATTGGCTTCCGGTGGCATGCGACGATGCGGCTTACGCCCCGATTTGACGTCTTGCTCGCTCTTTGCCGCGATGTTGGTATTCATCAGTTATCCTCCCAAAAATCTCGCCCCGCCTTAACGCGATGCAAGATCCATAACCTTGACCTGCGTGGCTTCGCTTCTTTCGAGAAACCCTGTAACCCGGCCTTCATGCATGACCATGATGCGGTCACTCATGCCCAGAACTTCAGGCATTTCCGACGAGATCATGATCACCGCGACACCGCGACGGGCCATTTCGCACACCAGCTTGTGAATTTCCGCTTTGGCACCGACATCGATCCCGCGTGTTGGCTCATCGAGGATCAGGATGCGCGGATTGGTCAACATCCAGCGACCGATAAGCACCTTCTGCTGATTGCCGCCCGACAGATTTTCGATCCGCTCCTGCAAATTGGGGGTTTTAACGCGCAATTTGCGGCACATATCCTCGCAGGCGTCGGAAAGCCCTTTTTCCTGCACAAATCCGTTGCTGACGAATTTGTCCTGCAGAACAGCGATCTGCATGTTTTCGAGTATGTCGAGGATCAGAAGGCAGCCAGTGTCCTTGCGGTCCTCCGTCAAAAACGCCATGCGGTTGCGAATTGCCTCCGTCGGGCTTGTGATCGCCACGGGCTTTCCATCGATCTCAACCTTGCCGGATGAGGCAGGCGTAACACCAAAAACGGTCTCCGCCACGTTCGAGCGGCCAGAGCCGACCAGGCCTGCAACACCGAGAATTTCGCCGGCCCGGACGTCGAAGGAAACATCCTGGAACACGCCGTCCAGGCTGAGGTTCTTTACAGACAGCACGACCTCACCGATCGGCACGTCTTCCTTCGGGAACATTTGCGTTATCTCGCGCCCGACCATCATGCGGATGATGTCATCACGGGTAACGTCGGTCGACGCATGCGTCCCAATGTATTTGCCATCGCGAAAAACCGAAAATTCATCGGCAATCTCGAACAGCTCGTTCATCTTATGGGTTATGTAGACGATGCCTATGCCACGTTCGCGCAGGTCACGGATGATCCGGAACAGATGTTCCACTTCGCGCTCTGTCAGAGCCGAGGTCGGTTCATCCATGATGAGAACATCGGAATCGTAGGAGACGGCCTTGGCAATTTCCACCATCTGGCGGCTGGCGACAGAGAGCTCCTTAACCGGAGTTTCTGGATCGATATCGATCCCCAACCGCTCCAGAAGGGCCTCCGTGCGGCGATACATTTCACCGTGATCGATGAAGCCGAGGCGGTTCTTCGGTTCGCGGCGAATCCAGATGTTCTCCGCAACTGTCATATAGGCCATCAGGTTAAGTTCCTGATGGATCATGGCGATGCCGTTCTCGAGCGCGTCGAGTGGGGAATCCAGCCGGATCGGAGCACCTTTCAGGCGGATTTCACCTTCATCGGGCTGATAAATACCGGAGAGAATTTTCATCAGCGTGGACTTGCCCGCGCCGTTTTCTCCCATCAGCGCGTGGACACTTCCTCGTTTGAGACGGAACGACACATCATCGAGCGCAATCACGCCCGGAAACTCTTTTCGGACACCTTCCGCCGCAAGAAGAAATTCGGCATTCGGTATGGCACCGCTGGCGCGCACAGCGGCCATCGTAGACGGACTGACGACCATCTCATCCTCCACAAGACAAGGAATTTATCAGAGGAAGGGGAAACGATTAACGACCCCTTCCTCCCGGGAGGTTTTAGTTCTTAGCCACGTAGTCCTTGACGTTTTCAGGCGTCACGAGCTGGAAAGGAATATAGACCTTCTTTTCCACCTTATCGCCCTTGGCAAGTTTGAGGGCGGCATCAAGAGCGCCCTTGCCCTGCCCGGCTGCGTCCTGGAAAACCGAGACGTCAAGGTCACCGGCCTGCATGGCGGCGAGAGCATCCTGGGTCGCATCCACGCCGGCAACGACATAATCCTTCATGTCCTTGCCCGCAGCCTTGAGGGCCTGAATGGCCCCAATCGCCATTTCATCGTTATTGGCGATCACAGCATTGAATTCGATGCCGCTGGAGAGCCAGTTCGTCACAAGGTCCGCACCCTGTGTGCGCTGCCAGTTTGCTGTTTGCTCCTCGACGATCTCGATGCCCTTGCATTCATCGGTCTTCACAACGTCATGCACGGCCTGCGTACGCATGCGCGCACCCTGGTTGGAAAGCTCGCCCATCATGACGACAGCTTTGCCTTTCCCACCAAGAAGGCGGCAAACTTCCTTTGTTTCCAGCGTTCCGGCAACAACCTCTTCGGAGGCGACGAAAGCCTGTCCGTCAGGAAGGCTGTCAACATTCACTGGCTGGCGGTTGACATAGACGAGCGGAATTTTGGCTTCAGCTGCCAGCTTCGACATGGCAGCGGTCGCATCAGTGTCGACGGGATTGACGATGATTGCATCGACTTTCGACGCAATGAAGTTCTGGATCTGGCTCTGCTGCTTGGCCACGTCGTTCTGTGCATCCTCCACCTGCAAGGTCACGCCGTTCATTCCCTTCGCATAGTCCTGCATGCCGTTGCGCAGAACCGTCAGGAAGTTGTCGTCGAACAGAGCCATCGAAACACCAACGGTTTCGGCATGCGCCGCGGTACCGAGCAGCAACGACATAGCCGCGCTGATAATAAGCTTTCTCATTGTGGTTTTCTCCTCCTCAGTGTCCGGCGCCACCTCTCCCAGCCGGAAGCGAACTCGAGTTCGCCGCTCCTCCTCACATCAAAAAACGGAATAATGAAACCGATTTAACTGATGTACGGTATATTTATTCTATTTTTAGACCAAACGTCAATCTTTTCTTGGTGAGTATACGGTCACGTTTTGTTGGGGCTCCGCTCATGGCGACCACCTGATCGCAAGGGCGCCGTAGCACTGGTGTCGCCACACCGCGCACACGCTCCTTTCGACCCACCGATCGAGAGAACGAATCGTGATAGACAATGAAAAATGCATCCCCACCCGAACACGACCGACGGCAAGATCTGAACATGCCCGCATCAATATACCAGTCCGCCACACAAGCGCTTTTCGACCGCAACGCGATAGAAAAACCCCTCGACGCACTCAGGCGTATCTGGGGCTACCAGGATTTTCGCGGCAAGCAGGAAGACGTCATCGCGCATATCATGAGTGGCAATGATGCCATGGTCCTTTTCCCGACCGGCAAGGGCAAATCCCTCTGCTTCCAGCTTCCCGCCGTATGCCTTCCCGGCGTCACGGTTGTGATCTCTCCCCTGATCGCCTTGATGAAAGACCAGGTGGAAGAATTGAAGGCTCTGGGCGTTGAGGCAGATTGTCTCTGGTCCCAGCAATCGGAAGAGGAAGCGCGCGAAGTCAGAGCCAAGCTTCGGGCCGGAAAACTGAAGCTCATCTACGTGACGCCTGAACGGGTGGTGCTACCGGGCTTCGCAGACCTGTTTGGTAACGTCGCAATTTCACTGATTGCCATTGATGAATGCCACTGTGTCAGCAGTTGGGGACACAATTTCCGCAAGGATTACCTCGGGCTTGGAAGGCTGAAGGAGCTGTATCCCGGCGTGCCTCGCATCGCCCTGACGGCAACAGCCGATCCACATACCCGCGATGACATTATACGTCAGCTCGATCTCGATGACGCGACCATTTTCGTCGACAGCTTCGACCGCCCCAATATCAGCTATCACATCGCAGAGCGGGACAATGCCCGCACACAGCTTCTAAGGTTCCTTCAGCGCCATGAAGGGTCGAGCGGCATCGTCTACTGCCTGTCACGCCGCAAAGTCGAAGAGACAGCCTCATGGCTGAATGACCACGGCATCAAGGCGCGTGCCTATCACGCAGGAATGGACCCGCAGGTCAAAGCCGATAATCAAGATGCCTTCCGTATGGAAGAAGACCTTTGCCTGGTTGCCACTGTTGCGTTCGGGATGGGTATCAACAAACCCAACGTCCGTTATGTCGCGCATCTTGAACTGCCTTCATCTGTCGAAGGCTATTATCAGGAAACAGGGCGCGCCGGCCGTGACGGGCTGCCATCGGAAGCCTTCATGATCTATGGCATGCACGACATCGTCCAGCGCCAGAGGATGATCGATGAAGGCGAAGCTACAGACGACATAAAACGTATCGAGAGGGCAAAGCTCAGCTCACTTCTCGGTATCTGTGAAACAGCTGGATGCCGGAGAAAGGCTATCCTCTCCCATTTTGGGGAGGCGGCCCCTGCCCGCTGCGGAAATTGCGACACCTGCAATAGCCCGGTCGAGACCTGGGATGGCAGCGAAGCCTCCATCAAGGCACTCGCGGCTGTCTATCGGACCGGAGAACGGTTCGGTACAGGCCACGTCATCGATGTTCTTCTCGGCAAGGTCACTGAACGAACCACGAAATTCGGCCATGACAAACTGGCTGTCTTTGGGGTTGGCAAGGAGTTGACCGTCCACGCTTGGCAGTCGGTATTCCGGCAACTTCTTGCTCTCGGCTATATTCGCGTAGCCCATGACGAGTTCGGAGCCTTGAAACTCGAACCATCGGCGCACGCAGTGTTCAAGAAAGAAGTCGCCGTTATCCTGCGCAGAGACACGATTGACGCCGTACGAAAGCGTGAGCGCGGCAAACCGGCGGCCTCTGCAGCAAGGACAGGTATGAGTGAAAACGACGAATCGCTCTTCCAGGCATTGAGAGCCGAACGGATGGCGATCTCGAAATCACTCGGTGTTGCGCCGTATGTGGTCTTTCCAGACACAACTCTGATCGCTTTTGCGACCACTCGCCCAAGATCTGAAAGGGAAATGCTCGCAATTTCAGGGGTTGGAGCCACCAAATACGAAAGATATGGCGAGCAATTCATGGCGGTTATTGACGAGCACGAAGCAGATCGATAAAGAGAGGCACAATTCATCCGAAAAGAGTCCATTTGGCGCGAAGGCGCTCTTGGATTTTGCGTCAAAATGAGTATGGTGGCGCACCATTTAGATTCGACCTCAAGAGGGGCATATGCAGGTTTTAGTTCGCGATAACAATGTTGACCAGGCGCTGCGCGTTCTCAAGAAGAAGCTTCAGCGTGAAGGCATTTTCCGCGAGATGCGTCTTCGTGAAGCTTTTGAAAAGCCTTCCATCAAGAAGGCTCGCGAAAAGGCAGAGGCTGTCAGCCGTCAGAGAAAGTTGGCACGCAAGCAGTTGCAGCGTGAAGGCCTTCTTCCTTCGAAGCCTAAGAAGGCTCGTTAATATCGGCGCTCCTATGGGAGTGTAAAGCAAAACAATAACGGCGCTGGAATGTTCATTCCAGCGCCGTTTTTCTGTTGGCGTAGTTCCCGCCTCTTATTGATGTGCACCCGGCATGACATCGTCTGGAATCGGGCAAACATAGGCTTTGCCGCCGGTCTTCTCACGCCACTCCATCTTAACGTTCTCAAGCAGCTTAGGTGACGTCATCAAAGACAATCCAGTTGCCGCCAAGGTTTTGGCTGCATGGGCCATCGCCTTATGGGCTGCAGCGCTCTTGCCCTGCGCAACCACTTGCCACGTGTGCGGATTGGTCCCTATCGCCCATGCCGGTGTCCAGCACTGAGCAGTCGGCGTTACCCAGCTCACATCGCCGACATCCGTCGATCCGGCGCGGAAATGAGAGTGGCCTTCAAACTCCCGCAATCCCCTATGTAGGGGTGTCGACCCATCCAACTTGTCGTTCAGGAACACATCGCCGCTGATATGATAGAGCTTCACACTACTCTTGATGGCTTCTTCCGAAAACGTCGACTGGATCGACTTCGCAAACGCGATGTCTGCTTCATCGAATGCAATCGGTCCCAAGGCGACCATGTTGGCATGCATAGCGCTCTCGAGCGTTAAGTTGGGTAGAAGATTTGTCGAGGCCGTGTCGAAGACGATTTCAACGTCCGTTTCCGTCATCATAGCCGCACCGCGCGCGACCTTGTCGACCCGTTGCGCGAGAGCCAGCGCCTGCGACATCTCGGGCGCCCGAACGAGATAAAGAACCTCCGCCTTTGCCTGAACGACGTTAGCCGCCTTGCCGCCCGTGTCAGTGATCGCATAATGCACGCGGCAATCCTGCGGCATATGCTCGCGTAGAAAATTGACGCCGACATTCATCAACTCCACGGCATCCAGCGCCGAGCGCCCGAGATGTGCAGCATTCGATGCGTGGGCGGCGACACCCTTGAAGCGGTAGTAGTACTCAAGAACCGCGAGGTTGTTGGTGGAGCGGACACCGTTGAAGGGCGCCGGATGCCACGTAAGCGCGGCATCGACATCATCGAATAGCCCTGCCCTGACCATGAAGGTTTTACCCGAGCCGCCCTCTTCTCCTGGGCAGCCGTAATACCGGATAGTGCCGGTCAAACCATTCTCCTTCAGGTGCTTGGAAAGCGCAATCGCCGCCATCAACGATCCGACCCCGAGAAGATTGTGGCCGCAGCCATGCCCGGTATCGCCAGAGCGTTCGGATAAAGGTTCAGCAACATTCGCCGTCTGGTTCATACCTGCCAGCGCATCGAACTCGCCAAGAAGCGCAATCACCGGCTTTCCAGAGCCAAACTCACCGATGAATGCCGTATCCATACCGGCAACACCTCGACGGACGGCAAAACCGTTTTGCTCGAGCGTGTTTGACAGCATGGCAGAGGAGCGTGTCTCTTCGAATTTCAGTTCCGCGTAATCCCAGATGCTGTCGCTGATACGCGCAAAATCCGGCTTCATTTTTTCGATCGCCGCCGCAATCGACATAACGGCATCTTGGTCCATGGCTTGTCCTCGCATTTCACTTGCCCGAAATCGGGCGCAAAAAATCCCCCGGCGGCAAGACCGCCGGAATCCTGTTCGTAAAAGATGAAAAGTCCGCGTCAGGTGTCTGGACGGAAGGGTTAGTTCTCGACCGACACTTCCCAGAGGCGGGCATTGGATTGCCACACAGGCTGGCCCTTCAACTTTTTGGTGGCTCCCCAGACATCGACCATGTCGTAGAGGAAGATGCCGGGCATTTCCTTCAGCATCAGTTCGTGGAACTCGTCGAAAATCTTGCCGCGCTTGGCCGGATCGGCCTCCAGATAGGCGGCATTCATCAGTTCGACTGCTTTCGGATCATCCCACATCAAAGATGCGTTCTTGTCCTTGTTGCCGACGTAGAAGGAATACATGAGCGCAGGATCAAGGCGCGGAGCGACAGACTGCGAGATCACCTGATAGTTGCCCGAACGGCGGCGATCGACCTGTGTTGCATAATCGAGCACTTCGATCTGAACGTTGAGCCCGACCTGTTGCATCATGGCCTGCGCCATGACGGCGGCCGGGAAGCTTGGAACGTTGCCGCGCTTGTTGGCGATGATGGAAATCGGCTCGCCCTTGTAACCGGCAACTTCAAGTTCCTTTTTGGCGGCTTCAGGATCGTAAGGCAGCCGCTTCTTCTGGGTATCGTCAAAGTAGACGGAATCCTGCGAAACCATCGAGCCGTTGGCTTCACCTGTTCCGTTCGAGGCCGCCGCCGCCAGTTCATCGAGATCGAGTGCCATGGCCATCGCTCGACGCACGCCCGGGTTGCTCAGGACCTTGTCGCGGGTCTGAATATAAAAGAGGTTCTTGCCGTTGTTGCGCGAAACTATGAGCTGGGTCTTGTCGTTCGACTGAAACTCCGGGATCAAGTCAGGTGAAATTTCGGCTGTGTCGAGAACACCCGATTCCAGACCGGCCTTGACCGTCGAGGCATCCGGAATGACCATGAACTTGATGCCATCCGCCAGCGGACGTTTGGAACCGACCATGCCGTCGGGTTTTCCATCGTTTTCAGGCGACACATACTCGGCGAATTTCGCCAGGCGGATATATTCCCCCTTCTTCCATTCGTCCCACTGGAACGGTCCGGTCCCGATGGGTTTGATGAAGCTGCCGTCTGCACCAACCGATTCAGGCGAAATGATGCCGGTATAACCGCACTCAGGGCGCGACATCAGACCAAGGAAAACCGCAGAGGGTTTTTCCAGCGTGATTTCAACCGTTCCCACGTCAACCGCCTTGACGCCAGTCACATGGGCTGCGCCCCCCTCGGCAAAATCGTTACGGCACGTCCACTTTGTTTCAGGCTTCAGGTAGCGCGTCCAGTTCCAGACGACATCATCCGCACTCAGGGCCTTCCCGTTGTGGAATTTTACGTCGGTCCTGAGCTTGAAGGTGTAGGTCAGGCCATCAGCCGACGTTTCAAAGCTTTTGGCGAGAAGCGGCTTGACCTCTCCACTGTTGGTATAGCCCACCAGGCCCTCGACGATATGGAGGATGACGCCATCGGTGTTGCCGTCGCGGTTAACGCCGGGATTGTTGCTACGCAGATCAGAACTCTGCGCAATTGTGATGTCGCGCGCCACAGCAATATTGGTGGTCACAAGCAGGGCGACCCCTGCCAAAAGAAGTTTTTTCAATGTTCTACCCTCTTTTTCTGTTGTTGGTTTTCAAGATTGAAATCCGGACCAGCAAACCTGCGAGAGCTTGCCGATAGTTTCGAGTGCCATGGTGTAACCCGGCGTTCCATCCGCCATCGTCTGGGGGACGTCGTCGGTGTAGGTGGTGATGATGAAGAACGGTGCGCCGTTTTTATAAACGATGCCGGCGTCCATCCTTCCTCGCTTGCCGCGACCGCTCTTGCTGGCAACGACTGCCTCAAACGGCAGGCGGGATCGAATCCCGTACCGCAGCACCTGATTTTTCAGTGTCTGTAGAGCCCATGCACAAGCCTCGGCGCTGCAGCCTAGTTTCTCCTGTGCCAGCTTTGAAGATTGGGCATCGAGAATGGTCTGCAGCAGAAGAACCTGGTCTGCGGCCGATGTGGTTGTGACGGTTTTCAGCGGATGATCAGCGGCAAGTGCCAATGGCGGGATCAGGAAACGATGGTGTGTGTTGGCCATGCCAAGCGACTTGCAATAGCCATCCACTTCCTCGAGCGTCAGCCGTTCGAGGACCATCTTCGTGCAGACGTTATCGCTTAGAACCATCATGCCTGTGACGGCATCACGCAACGAAATCACGATACCGGGTGTCATGTAGCGGAACATGCCGCTTGCAACTTCTTCCGCCAATCTCTTTTCGTAGGTGACGGGCTGATCGAGGTCGATCCGTCCTTCGGTAGCGGCTTTCAGAACCGCCATCATGATCGAAGTCTTGCGGGTGCTTCCGGACGGTGTTTCCACGTTTTCCCCTCGTCCAATCTCCTCACCCGTGAGGAGGTTGCGAACCATAAAACGTGTTACGAATGGCTGTTCATCACAGATCGCATTCAATTGAGCGGCCACGGTCATCGTCATTTCCCTGTCAAGCTTCATCTTCAAGACGCCATTTGAGTGTCACGCCGCCCTTTTCGTTCTGATCAAGGGCGGGAATGGCCGAGAGGAGCCGGCGCGTATAGGCCTCCTTCGGGCTGTCGAAAATCGTATCGCGATCCCCTTCCTCGATGATGCGACCGTCCTGCATAACGACGACCCGATCAGCGACCTGTTCGACGACACCAAGGTCGTGGCTAATGAACAGGCAGGAAAATCCGTAGCGTTTCTGGAGATCGGAGAAGAGGTCGAGCACCTGGGCGCGAACGGTCACATCAAGGGCAGAGACCGGTTCATCGGCGATCAGGAAGCGGGGGCGGCGTGCCACTGCGCGGGCAATCGCCACACGTTGACGCTGACCGCCGGAAAGTTCATGCGGATAACGGTTGGCATAGTCGGCCCCTAGCCCCACTTCCTCCAGCGTTTCCAGCGCCCTTTTGCGTTTTGCTGCGCTGTCGAGTCCTGGAACCTGGCGTAAAGCCTGCTCCACGAGCGCCAGAATGGTCATACGTGGATCGAGCGACGAGTAAGGATCCTGGAAGACCATCTGGCAATTGAGCCGGTAGTCCGACCAGTTTTCATTGCGCGCCTTGCCCTGGAACCGGATCTGGCCTTCGCTTTCACTGACCAGACCGGCAATGGTACGCCCGAGCGTTGTCTTGCCTGAACCAGAGCCGCCAACGAGGGCAACGACCTCACCTGCATGAATATCGATGCTGACACCATGCAGAGCACGCTTAGCCTTTGCCTTCTTCAACAGCGATTTCCGGCCAGCATAATCAACGACAATATCTCGAGCGGACACCATCGGCGTCTGCGACCTGTCGACAGAGCGCAATTCGCCTCGGAAGGGTAGCGAAGATAGAAGCTTTTTCGTGTACGGGTGCTGTGGCGCTTCCAGGAGGTCCTCGGTTCGCCCTTCCTCGACGATAGCGCCCTTTTCCATGACGACGATGCGACTGGTGTAGCGTGCGACCATTGGCAGATCGTGGCTGATGAGCAAAACGGCCGTACCTTCCGCTCGCGTCAGTTCGACCATCAGTTCCATGACGTCTCGCTGGATCACAGCGTCGAGTGCCGTCGTCGGCTCATCGGCAATAAGAAGCGCCGGCTTCAGCAGCATGACGGATGCCAACATGATGCGCTGGCGCATGCCGCCAGAAAACTCGTGCGGATAGGACGTCAGCGCGGCTTCCGGATCGCGAATGCCAACCCGTCGCAGCATATCGAGGATAAGGACCTTGCGCTCCTCCGCCGATGCCTTGGTGTGCAGAATGAGGCCTTCCTCAAGCTGCTTGCCAATCAGCATCGACGGATTGAGCGAGGTCATCGGCTCCTGGAAGACAACGCCAATCTCGGCGCCACGCAACCTGCGGAGGTCACCATCTGACAGGGACATGATGTCCTTGCCCTTGTAGGAAATCGATCCACCGGTCGTCCGGACAGCTGGCGGTAAAAGCGAAATCAACGCTCTTGTGGCCAGCGTCTTGCCTGAGCCGCTTTCGCCGACGATGCCGAAGATTTCTCCAGGGGCGATATCGAAGGAGATACCCTTGACGACCTGGTGACCCGTTCTTGCCACTTCGAGCGAAAGATCGCGAACGGTGAGAAGAGTGTTCGTGTTCATTTCAGACCTCTCATGCGCGGGTCAAGTTTGTCGCGAAGGGCATCGCCGAGGAGATTGATGCCAAGCAGCGTGAGGGCGATGCACAGGCCGGGGAAGAGGCCCAACCAGACGGCCTGCTGGATGAACGGACGACCGGCAGCCAGCATATTGCCCCACGTCGGCGCCGGAGGCGGAACCCCAAGGCCAAGGAAGGACAGCGCACTCTCTGAGAGGATTGCCCAGCCGAACATCGAGGTCGCGAGTACGGTGATCGGTGCCACGCAGTTCGGCAGGATATGGCGAAACATCGTGTAGAGTTCGCTGTTGCCCATCACCAGCGACGCCTCGATGAACTCACGTTCCCGTAACGATAAAACGGCGCCACGGACCACGCGGGCCATGGATGGCGTGTAGGCGATGCCGAGCGCAAAGATGATGCCGTATTGGTTGGCACCAAAAACTGCGAGCAATCCGAGCGCGAGCAGGATGCCTGGAAAGGCCAGGAGTGCATTGTTGGCGGCCATGATCACACCATCGACCCAACCGCGGGCATAACCGCTGACAAGACCTATAAGCGTGCCGAAGATGGTGGCAAATGCGACAGTCAGGAAACCGATCCAGACGCTGGCGCGCGCGCCAACCATGAGGCGGCTGAGGACATCACGGCCGAATTCGTCTGTGCCGAGCAGATGGGCACCCCCGGGGCCCGCAAGCCGTGCGGTGAAGCTGAGCTTCATCGGATCGTAAGGGGTCCAGAAGAGGCCGATCACGGCGGTGAGAAGAAGTAGGGCGATCAGGAAGCCACCGATGAGCCCGTTGAAGGTAAACTTTTTCATTCGGCAACAACACGCGGATCAAAGAGGGGATAAAGGAGGTCGACAACAAGGTTGACCAGCACATAGGACAGCGACACGAAAAGCAGGCATCCCTGGATGACGGGATAGTCGCGAGCAAAGATGCTATCGACCATCAATCTGCCGAGACCGGGAATGGTAAAGACTGTCTCGATGACGGCGATACCTCCGAGCAGGTTGCCAAGGATGAGACCGATCATCGTCCACGTCGGACCGAACGCGTTCTTGAAGGCGTGACGCCAAAGTACGGCGCTTTCGGAGAGGCCCTTGGCACGTGCGTGGGTGATGTAGTCGAGCCGCAAGACTTCAAGCGTCGATGCGCGTGCCATTCGGATCAAAACACCCATTTCATGAATGACAAGCGTCATTACCGGCAGAACCAGATAGAGCATGCCACCGACAATGTTGTCGCCGATGGAGACATATCCCAGCACGGGCAGCCAGCCGAGCTTGAGCCCGAACAGCAGCATCAGAAGAAGCCCAAGCCAGAATGTCGGGATGGACAGGAGAACTGTCGCCGTTCCGACAAGTGCGAGGTCGGTAAGGCTATTTTGCCGCCATGCAGCGATAACACCCGCAGGAACCGCGAGCAGACTTGCTAGGAAGACGGCAACAACGACGATTTCCGCGCTGACCATAAACCGGGAAACGACAAGCGGCAGAACCGCCTCGTCATTCACGATCGAACGACCGAAATCGCCTTGCAGTACATTTCCAGCCCAGATGACGAACTGCTGCGGCATGGACCTGTCGAGCCCCAGTTCGGTGCGCATCTGCGCGATCTGTTCCGGTTGCGCCATATCGCCCAGCATGAGGGCGGCGGGATCGCCAGGAATAAAGCGGATAAGCGCAAAGACCGTGATCGAAACGAGTACGATCGTCGGCAACGCCATCAGAAGGCGGCTGAGTATGAATCTAATCATTGGTTCCCCACGATTCGAAGCGGAGACAAAATCTGTCGCCTCTATCGGTTTCATTGTCAAAAACTATGACGGATTGAGATACGCTTCGCAATATTATGCGAAACCGTCATACCCCTATGCGGATTAGACAGGGTAACAGGGCGCCAATAATGACTGAAGAACCGGCGGTAGACTTCTGTTTTCAATCGTCTTTTTGCGAGAGCTGAATTTGCCGTTTTAATGCGTCACTCAGCGCCTGCGCGGCGATCGACAACGGTGCACCGGCCGCACGCGCCAGGCCAAACTCCTGCGTGGCCTGCGGTAGGAATGGTCGCGCGACGACAGGCAGATGCTTGTAGAGGTTTGCATAGAAGCTGCTAATGATCGTAACACCAAGCCCATGGGCTACGTAGGCGCATGCCGAACTGTTCGTATGTGTTTCGATCTTTACCAGCGCTTTGACACCGGCTTTCTTGAAGACCTGATCTAGCGCCATTCTGTTCGGTCTCTGACGACCAATCAGGATGAGTGGGACATTGCGGAGATCTTTTGCGGTAATCGCCTCGAACTCTGCAAGAGGGTGATCACGCCTGACGACGCACACGCTTTTGCCCGTCGCAACCTGTTCCACGTCTATCCCCGGTGCAGTCTCCCCTTCCATTCGCAAAAAACCAATGTCGATGACGCGTTCGTCGACAAGTTTTTGAATTGCGGTGGTCGTCTCAAAAAACGTCTCGATCTTGATACCGGGAAAATCCCTGGCGTAGTCGATCAGCATGGCGGGGGCAAAATTCTCCCACATGCTGCTTGGCAACCCGATGCGCACGGTTTCCGGGCCTGCTGCTCCATTGCGCAGGTCTTCTGCGTGGCCCGACATCCGGTCTATGGCAAGCAGAACATTTTCTGCGTCATTTGCAAGAATTGCCGCTTCCGGGGTCGGGATCAACCGGCCTTTGTCACGGGCAAAAAGGGTGAGCGCGAGGTCTTCTTCAAGCTGCGCAAGTAGGCGGCTCACACCCGATTGGCTAAGCCCCATCGCCTTGGCCGTGGCGATGGTCGACCCGGTTGAGAGAAGGGTTCGCAAGACTTCGAGTTGCTTGAAATTCATGATCCCCGCCCCTTTTGCATGCGAACCGCGCGGCTTCAGCCCTACGGTTATGGCACGTCTGTTCAGCGGCAGACACAATACCGCTGAAAAAACGCTATAGGATACGCCCGTTCCAGTCTCAAGCACCCTCGCCGCGGAGCATACGCACCAAAACCCAATGCGGCTTTGGTTTTCAGAGCGTTATCTCGAAAACCTTGTCGTGCGTCGCAACGAAGGCTTTGCCATCCGGCGCGACCCAGCCACGGAACATGCCGGCCGTATTGTAGGGGGCAGCGACCAGGCCGTCCTTGTCGATCGCAACAAGGCCAGCGCCGATCTTGTGCGGTGCAAGGTCTCCATGCACCAATCCGCCAGCCGCAGTTTCGAGATCCTGGCCGAGATAGGCGACACGGGACGCGATTTCGTGACCGACGACATAGCGGATAAAAAATTCGCCCTTTCCGGTACCCGAAACAGCGCAAACACCGTCGCGTGCATAGGTTCCGGCACCGATCACCGGACTGTCGCCGACACGGCCATCAGGCTTATTCGTGTAACCGCCAGTCGATGTCGCAGCCGCAAGATGTCCTGCCGCATCAAGTGCAACAGCACCCACCGTCCCATGTTTTTCGTTTTCAGTTGCCTCGGTCCCGGCCACTGCGTGAGCTTTCATAGCCTCGAGAGCCTCGAGACGTTTTTTTGTCGTAAAATAGCTTTGCGGCTCGACCGGGAGACCTTTTTCTTCGGCAAAACGATCTGCCGCAGCGCCTGTCAGATAAACGGCTCTTTCGTCCTCCATAAGGACACGGGCTGCCATGACCGGATTGCGGATGGAACGGGCTGCGCTTATGGCACCTGCGGCAAGCGTTGCACCGTCCATGATCGAGGCATCCAACTCGTGAATACCCTTCTCATTCAGCGCCGCACCGTGGCCTGCGTTGAAATGGGGACTGTCTTCCATCACTATAACAGCAGCCTCGACCGCCGCCAGAGCCGTTCCGCCATTTTTAAGGACCGCGTAACCCGCCCTCAGTGCCACGGCAAGATCGTCGCGTGCCTCGGACCACTCCTGTGCCGTCATACTGTCTTCCGGCATCACGCCGCAGCCACCGTGGATCGCCAATGCGATTTTCGTCATTGTTTCACTCCGTTACGGTCAGACCGTCATCCATCATGCGAAAGCGATATCGCCGATGACACGTACGCGCACGCGCCGCGCTCCGCCAGGCAAATAGGCAATCGGGATATCCTCTACCTCAAGTGTCTTGAGGCTGGAACGGTCAGCACCTGACGAAACTGCCGCATCCTGTGCCTCGGTTTCCGCCTTTGCCAGGGCCTCATCCCGGCTCATGCCCGAGAAGACCTGATCGACTTCTCCGGAAACCTGCGCCATGGCAGCACCAAGCGCGTTGGCGACGCCCGCGTTTTCGACACGCAACACTTCAGAGGCGCCTGGAACATCTTCCGGGATAAGAAACGCACCGCCGCCAACAGCAACGAGCGGGACATCCTCGGCAGAGGTCTTCATCTGGTCGAAACTGTCGGCGACCATGTCGCGGATACGCGAGAGCGTCGACTGAACGAAAACAGGATCGAGGTCCTTGACCCGGTCCCTATCGCCCATCTCGATCAGACCGGCAGCAACGGCAATGTCTGAAGTCGTCAGCGTGTTACCACCGAAGACGCGCGCTTCGGTCAGAATTCGATAACCGACCGAGCGGGGGCCGATCTTGCCCGTTTCGGGGTCTACGATCGTGCCGCCGCCAAGCGCGATCGGCAAAAGGTCCGGCATCCGAAACAGGGTTCTGACACCGCCGATATGCACGATGTTGTTTGCCTCTCTCGGGAAACCACCGACAAGGCAGCCGATATCGGATGTTGTTCCACCGACGTCCACCACCATGGCATCCGCGAGACCTGTCAGAAAGGCTGCGCCACGCATCGAGTTCGTCGGGCCGGATGCGAAGCTGTGAACAGGGTTTGCAGCAGCAATATCGGCGAGTGCAACAGTGCCGTCATTCTGTGTGAGGTAAAATGGCGCTGTAACGCCTGCTTCGGACAGGGCATCGGAAAATGCCTGAACGGTCGTCTTGCCGAGCGTCTGCAGGGCCGCGTTGAGAAGCGCCACGTTCTCGCGTTCGAGTAGGCCGATACGGCCCAAGGTGTGAGAAAGGGTGATGCGTGCATCCGGGATGACAGACCGGACGATTTCTGCGGCGCGGATCTCGCATTCCGTCGTCAATGGCGAGAAGGTCGCGGAAATCGCGATCGAGGTAATGCCGGCATCGCGGATCTTCATCGCCGCATCTCGGATTTCGCCAGGGATCATCGGCACCAGCGGGCTACCGTCATATTCATGACCGCCATGCACCATGAAGATCATCGGATCGACGGCGTCGTAGAGATCTTTCGGCCAGTCACACATCGGCGGCAGCGACGCCCCCGTTGGCAGTGCGATGCGAATAGCCGCAACGCGTTCAAGGCGGGCACGTTCGACGACCGCATTGGTGAAGTGTGTGGTGCCGATCATCACGGCATCGATTGGACGGTCAGCCGGGCCAACATAACCCGCAACGTGACCAAGCGCTGCCTTCACACCCGAGAGAACATCCTGCGTCGTCGGAACCTTGATCGACGCGACGATCTTTTCTCCATCAATCAGGACGGCATCCGTATTGGTGCCGCCAACGTCAATACCGATGCGTTTCATGGGAATACCGATCTGAAATCAATGTCATAACCGAAGGCGCGCGGACCGACGGCGGCGATGCCCGCAGGCGTCGTCAAAAGCTCAGGTGCCGGCAGAGCGACAACCGTCACACGCTGACCGTAACGAACGGATTCCGTTCCGATGGCACTGCCAGAGATAGTATCGAGCAGGCACAACAAATCCGGTGTCATGCCAACCGGTTCGCCATCGCGAAATGCCACAGCCCATTCATTCTGAAACGCAAGTTCCATGCGTGAGCCCTTGTCGGCATCGATACCTTCAATGATCGTCTTGCCGCGCAGGAAGCCGCCGGTCGTTTCGCGGGCAACGTCGATCACCTTGCCACGGAACAATTGCTTGCCACCTTCGTGGTCGAGAACCGCTTTTACCGGATCGTCATGACGGGCACGAGCCTCCATCACAGCCCTGCCTAGCGCCGTTGCCTTGGTGACGGTGTAGTGGATGCCCCACTCTTTTACTTCTTTTCCGGTGCGCGGCGCCTTGCAGGTTGCCGCCGTCGATCCAACCTCGGTGCAGACCTTGCGCGATATCCGCTCCATCCATTTCCAGGAAGCAGCACGGGTTACGATGACCTCGTTATCACGTACGTCAACGAGCGATAGCGGGAACATAGGCAAGTTTCCGATGGCAAAAGACGTCATCTGCGCTTCTGGATAGGCACGACCCATTGCATCGGCATTCACCACAGGCCGATCAAGCATGGCGGCAGCGAGGAAAGATGAGAGCGCGTTCGATCCACCGATTTCGACGCTCATGATCGCCCGGAACGGCCGTCCCAGATAATCCTCCATGACCTCGACAGCGCGAGCGAGGTGGGTAGGATCACCCAAACGCTCCTGGCCGACGAGTGGCGCACCCATCTTGGAGACGACCGCAACCATATCATCGTCCTCAAGCGCCATGGGGTCCATGACCTGAACCCGGCGTCCTTCGGCATAGAGGCGACGGAGATTGAGCGTCGAGATGTACGGGTTGCCGCCACCTCCCGTACCCAATATCCACGCACCAGTGGCTAGAGGTTCGATATCGTCTTCGGAAAATTCCTGGAACATGCGTCACCCTGAAGCGTCGCGCATCCAAGGGATGCGACAGCGACGCCCTATCCTTTTTCAGATTGCGCACCGCATTCAGGCGCGTGCGCAGGAACGTTTGGGGGTTGGTCCCGCCCGATCGGCGAGACCAAGTGTCGTCAAAGGAAAGCGATCAGTTCGCCTTGCAGTCCCAATGGAAGTTGGAGAAATTCAGATCCCAGCTCTGCATCGGAATAAACTCGTAGCCCTGAAGGCACTTGTTGGCACCGTAACGACGGTTCGGGGAAACCGCCCATACATCCGGCTGAAGATCGGCTATCTTGGTCTGCAATTCCTTGTAGGTCGCATTCTGCTCGGAAACGTCGGTTGTCGAGCGGACCTTATCGATCAAGCCGTCGACCTCTGCGTTCTGCAGCCATTCCATGGACATCCACGTACCCGATGCCTTGGAATGATACTGGTTGTAGAACATCGCATCCGGCGACGGATAGGTCGGCGAAATGTTCACCTGTGTCGAGGCAGGCGTGGTTTCCGGCTTAGAGGAGAGTTCCACGATGCGGTTCCACGGCTCCGGCTTGATGTCGAGCGTAATACCGATCTGCTCCAGGCTGGATTGCAGCAGCAGGGCCACTTCCGCCTCAAAGGCAAGCGACGCGACGTAGCTGTTGACGAGCGTGATCTTCTGCCCGGCATATTTCGACTTCGCGAGTTCTTCCTTGGCTTTTTCAAGGTCGTAAACGCCCGGCTGAATGTCGCCGTTGTGGGCATCCTTGAATGCTGTGGAAAGCGGACCCTGCATGTCGAAGCCGGGATAGATTACTTCCTGGATCGTCTTGTAGTCGGTCGCATAGGCAATTGCGCGGCGAACGTGAACGTCATCAGTTGGGTAAACCTTGGTGTTGAGCTTGATGACAAAGCCGCCGGACGTGCGGGTCTGGATCAGCTTATAGCCATCCATCTTGCCAATGGACTCGTAGGTGTCGTTGCCAAGGCCGTGGGAGGTGAGGCCGAGTTCACCCTTTTCAGCCAACGCTTTAACGGTCGCATCGTCGCTTGTCTGCACAAACCGGACTTCATCGATCGGCTTGCCCTTGTTCCAACCAAGGAAGTAATCCGGGTTACGGTCGATCACCATGTCGGCCGAGCGATTGTAGCTGACCAGCTTGTAAGGGCCGGAACCGGCAGAATGCTCACCGACATAAGCTTCGCCCCACTTGTCGTCAGGCTTTGCGTTGGCTTCGATCAGCGTTTTGTTCAGTGCCATCATCAGTGGGGTCGCTGCCATGAACGGCGAGAACTGGCGCTCGATCTTCATGACAACGGTCTTTTCGTCCGGAGCAGTCACGTTTTCGGGTTTCAGCACGCCGACGATAAGGTTCGACGGTCCCTTGTTGATGCCAACCAGACGCTGAACGGACCAGACGATATCCGATGCCTTGACCGCAGTTCCGTCCTGGAATTTCGCATCGTCGCGCAGGTGGAACGTATAGGTCAGGCCGTCTTCAGAGATGTCCCATGACTTGGCCAGATGTGGAACGATCTCACCCTTGGGATTAACAGTCGTCAGGCCGTCATACATGTTCACGATGGCCATGTAACCGGTGTAGTCCGTTACCTTGGCCGGGTCGAGGGAGCTGAAGATCTGCATGGTGTTGACCGCAATCGACACCTTGTCTTCCGCTGCCTTGGCAGAGAAAGCCATGGGCAACGCAAGCGCCGTACCGAGCGCAAGCACGGCAAGACGGGAATGAAGGGCAGGCACTTTCATTTTAGTTCTCCTCTTTATGCGGGATCATCCCGCTTATGATCAGGCGGCCTTCCGCGTCAGCGCGGGCAATGGCGAAAAAGCGATTTCCGGATAGCCAAAAGCAGCAGGACCCACGACGTCGAGTGCACGTGCAGTCCGCAAGAGGTCGTGGCAGGGAATGGCAACGACAGCCACGCGCTGGCCGTAGCGCAGAACTTCTGTCGTGATCGGATAGCCGGTATCAACATCGAGCAACACGATGAGATCGGGCACCGTTACTTCAACCTTGCCATCGCGGCTGAACAGCAGGAATTCATTCTGGATGGCGACGCCTGCGGTCTGGCCGGCGCAGTCATCGAATCCTGAGAGTTCGATATCGCCAACCGCAAAGCCGCCGCGCAGATGACGTTTCAGATCAGTGATCTTGCCGTTGAAGATACGGCGGCCACCTTCCAGCGCGCAGATGGCTGCAATCGGGTCCTGCTGTTCTTTCCGGGCACGGATTACCGCCTCACCGAGTGCAATCGCCTTGGTGTAGGTTTTCGGGATACCGTACTGGTGCACGTAATGCGCCTGCATTGGCGCGGTCGCCAGCATTGCGCCACCGCCCTGCGCCACGACGCAAGCACGCGCCATACGCTCGTGCCACACTTCGGAAACAGCGTGGCTGAAGATAACGGCGTTGCCGTGCAGATCACACATGACAGACGGCGTGGAACTGTGGCCGTAGATCGAGAAGGTGGTCATCTGCATCTCAGGGAAGGCACGCCCCATGCCGTCGCAATCGAGAATTGGCAGACCACCGAGCGCCGCCGTTACCAGCGGGTTCATCGAGTTGGAACCACCAATTTCCTCACAGACGATCGCATCGATCGGCGTGCGGATCAGCTCTTCCATGGCGCGCAGGCAACGCAGCCCTTCACGGCCTTCGCGAATGCGCTCGACACCAACCACCGGCGCGCCAATGCCCCCGATAGACATGCAGAGTGCATCCGGCTCAATGGCATCTGTCGCGAGAATTTTCATCTCGTAACCGGCTTTCATCGCCTCAAGCGCCAGCAGCTTGCCCTGGTAGGGATTGCCGCCACCGCCAGTACCGAGAATACCAGCACCGATTTCCAGCGCATCCAGATCCTCGACCGTCAGCGTACGCAATGCCGCCTCGTCATATTTGAGCTTGTGCGTCTCAGCCATGATAGGCTCCCATTTCTCCAACGACTTTCACATGAATACGGGTGGCATTGCCCGGTAGGTAAGCGAGCGGCATATCCTCGCGCTCGATCACCTCAAGCGTTTCTGCAGAAGCCCCTGCAGCAATAGCCTTCTCGCGGGCTTCCGCTTCCGCCTCGGCGAGTGCACTCTCACGTGTACGACCATCGATCAGCGAGAAGACGCGATCTGTTTCACCGCTGATCTGGGCAATGGCTGCACCGACAGCGTTGGCAACGGCAAAGTTTTCCGGACGGATAACCTCGAGCTCACCGATGCGATCAGGCATCAGGATCGATCCCCCACCAACAGCAATAACCGGCACCGGTGAGGAGGAAATGCGGCTCCGCTCGACGCAGGATTCCAGCATGGCATTCATCTTGGAAACAGCGGCTTCGACCAGAGACGTATCGAGACCCGAAACGAGCGCCTTGTCACCCACGTCAGCCTTTCCGGAGGCGACCGCAATGTCCGTGGCCGTCAGTGTCGAGCCACCAAAGCAGAGAGCGTCTTTGCGAACGCGGTAACCGACCGATTTCGGGCCAACGGTCAGTCCGTGATCGCCATTGACGACAAGCGAACCGCCGCCGAGGCCGATCGAAAATACATCCGGCATACGGAAGTTTGTGCGAACACCGCCGATATCGACCGTTGTCGAAGCCTGCCGCGGGAAGCCGTGAGCGAGAGAACCGACGTCCGATGTCGTACCGCCGACATCCACCACAACCGCGTCTTTGAGGCCCGTCAGGAAGGCTGCACCGCGCATGGAGTTTGTCGGGCCGGACGCAAAGGTCAGGACCGGGAATGCTCGAACAACGTCTGCCGCCATCAGCGTGCCGTCGTTCTGGGTAATGTAAAACGGGCATGTGATGCCCGCTGCTTTCAGCGCCTTGCCGAAGGCTTCGACCGTGCGATCGGCAAGCGACAGCAGGCTGGCGTTCATGATCGCCGCACTTTCGCGTGCCAGGAGACCGTGGCGACCGATATCCTTGGACATCACCACAGGCAGGCCCGGGCAACGCTCTTGCAGAATTTCCTTGGTGCGCAGTTCCATCGCGTCATTGATGCCGCTGAACACGCAGGTTACGGCGGCAGCCTTGAGGCCCTTGGCGCGAATGTCGGATGCAATGCGGATAATGGCGTCTTCATCGAGGGGCGCAATTTCGCGCCCGTCGAACTCATAACCGCCCTTCACCTGATAGCCGTGATTACCGACGATTTCTTTGAGATCATCAGGCCAATCCACCATCGGAGGCAAACCCGCTCCAGACGGCAGACCGAGGCGGACAGCCGCCACCTGGTCCATGTGTCGGCGCTCGATCACCGCATTGGTGAAATGGGTCGTGCCGATCATCACGGCACCGATCGCAGCCCGGTCTATACCGGACGCTTCGATAACCTTTTCCAGGGCCTCGATGACACCCGTGGTCACATCTTCCGTCGTGGATGCTTTCACCCCCGCCAGAACGGTTTTTTCCTGTAGCACGACAGCATCAGTATTCGTGCCGCCGACGTCAATTCCAACGCGATACACGTCAGGCTCCTCTTTCATCAATCGGTCGATTTCACAAGGAAGCGCATGCGCTCTTCCTCTGTCACAGTGGGCTTCAGACGCTCCTCCTCATCCGTCACGACGGGGATCGCGGCAATCAGCGCACGGGTATAGGGGTGCTCAGGGCTGGCGAAGACCTCGGGGGTTGCGCCCTCCTCCACAATTTCGCCACGCAGCATGATGGCAATGCGCGAGCAGAAATTCCGCATCAGCGAAAGATCATGGGAGATCATCATGTATGTGAGCCCGAGTTCCTCGCGAAGCTGCAAAAGCAGGTCGATGACCGTCTTCTGCACGGAGACATCGAGTGCCGCAGTCGGTTCGTCGAGGATCAGAATTTTCGGTTCGGCAGCCAGAGCACGGGCAATTGCAACACGCTGCTTCTGCCCGCCTGAAAGCTCGTGCGGATATTTTCCGAGATAGGATTTCGGCAGGCGCACGAGTTCCATCAGTTGCGCCATGCGGGCGTCCCGTGCGGTCGCATCCATACCGATGGATTTCAGCGGCAGCGTCAGTGTCTGCTTAACGGTGCGCTTCGGATTGAGCGACGTGCCGGGGTTCTGGTAGACGATCTGCGTCAGGCGTTTGCCGCGGCCAGGATCTGCCGCATCGATCACGAGACTGCCCGAGGATGGGCGAGACAAGCCCATGACCATGCGTGCCACGGATGTCTTGCCAGATCCGGACTCTCCGGCCAGGCCAAAAATCTCGCCTTCGCGCAGCGTCAAGGTGACGTCGCGCACGGCATGGTAACCGTTGCGACGGCCATAGACCTTGTTGAGCTTGTCAATGGTCACGATGGGAGCGCGCGTGCTTTGCGGTACCTCGGCAACACGCGGGCCATAAAGTGGCGGCACAGCATCAAGCAGTGAGCGTGTGTAGTCGCGGCTCGGTTCGCGCAGAATGTCCTTGCATGGCCCGGTTTCCACGATATCGCCGTGATGCATGACGACCACGCGGTCGGCAACCTTTCGGACCACACCAAGATTGTGGGTGATCATCAGAAGCGCCATGTTTTCTTCGGCAACAAGCTGATTGATGAGATTGAGGATCTCATCCTGCGTTGTGACGTCGAGCGCGGTTCCGGGTTCATCGGCAATCAGCAGCTTCGGTTGATGCAGAAGAGCCAGACCGATCAGGACACGTTGCCGCATCCCGCCGGAAAGTTCGGACGGATAGGCATTCATCACGCGCTCGGTATCGCCGAGCTGCACACGCCGCAGGACGGCTGCGATACGTTTGCGGCGTTCGGCCTTGTTGGAGGAGATCCCGTCACGCCGATCGGAAAACCGCATGACATCATCGAGATGCGTGCCGATCTTGAAGACCGGATTGAACGAGGAAAGCGGGTCCTGCATAATGAGCGAGAAGGCTGTACCCTTCAGCGCTTCACGCTCAGAGCGGGGCATGGCCAGGACTTCGCGTCCTTCGATGACAATCGACCCGGAGGTGATGGCAGCATTTTTCGGCAAGGTGCCGATGATTGCCTTCGCCGTGACAGACTTGCCCGATCCGGTTTCCCCGATCAGCGCCACGCGCTCACCGGCGGCAACCGTGAAGCCAACATTGCGCAGCACCTGCCTCGTACGGCCATAATTCGTGAAGGTAACGTTGAGGTCTTCGACCTTGAGAAGCGGTTCAGTCATTGCTCAGCTTTCCACGTCGAACATATCGCGCAGGCCATCGCCCAGGAGGTTGAAACCGAGCGTCACATAAAGAACGGCAGCACCCGGGCAGAGAACTTCCCACCAGAAGTCCGGCATGAACTGGCGCCCATCGGCGACCATTGAGCCCAGATCCGGGATCGGTGGCTTGACGCCAAAGCCGAGGAAGCTCAGCGTCGCACCGAACAGAATGACGAAGGCCGCATCCAGCGTCGTCTTGACGGAGATGACCGATACGCAATTGGGGAGGATTTCACGAAAGAGGATGTGCATCGGTCCGGCACCGGCAAGACGGGCGGCTTCGATATAGTCTTCGGAGGCGATGGATTTCGAGACGGAGTAGATCAGACGTGCGTGCCAGGTCCACCAAAGAAGCGTGATGGCAATCATCGCATTCATCAGCGTTGGCTCGAGCAGGTTCGATACGGCAAGCGCCATGACGAGCGGCGGCATAGCCAGCATCACATTGGTCAGGCCGCTGATGACTTTTTCGACCCAGCCACCGAAATAACCGGCAACGAGACCGAGAACAGTACCGACCGGGACCGAGATGCCAAGCACCCCGATGACCAGCAAAAGCGAGATACGCAGCCCGAAAATTGTACGCGAGAAGATGTCGCGTCCGGCTTTATCTGTGCCGAACCAGTGGTCGAGATCCGGCGGCATGTGACGCGCACGAAAATCGACGACGGCACCGATATGTTTCGGATAAGGTGTCAGCCAAGGTGCGAACACCGCCAGAATGACAACTGATAGAAGGATCAGCGAGCCGATCACCGCAGCCGGATTACGGCTGAAACGGTACCACATCATGTAACCGGTGCTGAGATCGCGGTCCGATTTGTCGAGAATATTGATATCGGCCATCAACGGGCCTCCTTGCGACGCAGGCGCGGGTCGATGATCGAAATCAAGACATCCACGATCAGGTTGGCAACGATGAAGAACAGCCCGGCCACCAGAACGACGGCGGTTACGGCATTGAGGTCTTTCTGAAGGATCGCGTTCAAGCCGTAGGATGCAAAACCACCCCATGCAAAGACCATCTCGATCACGAATGCGTTGCCAATCAGCGATGCGAATTCGAGCCCCATGATGGTCAGCGGCGCGATGGAGGAGAGCTTCAGCAGATAGCGGAAGATGATGACACGCTCAGGCACACCGAAGCTCTGCAAGGTCAAGACATGGTCCTTGCGCTGATTTTCGATCATCGAAGAGCGAGTGATGCGCGTGATCTGACCGATCCCTGCCATAGAGAGGGCGAAAGCTGGCAACGCAAGATGCTGGAATGCGTTCAGCATAACATCGAAACGGCCAGCCAGCAGGCTATCGAGCAGAATGAAGCCCGTCGGGCCACCTTGCCAGCCAAGCGAGTGGTCGATGCGACCGATGATCGGCCATCCCGAAAGGAAACGGGCTGCAAGCAATTGCAGCGTGATCGCGAACAGGAAGCTTGGAATGGTCACACCGGTTAGCGAAAGGATGCGGCCGATGTGGTCCAACGACCGATCACGATAATGGGCAGTGATAACGCCGAGCGGGATCGCGACCGCGAACATGAAGATAACGGATACAAGCACCAGTTCCACGGTCGCCGGGACGGTTTGTGCAAGATCGGTCGTTACGGGACGCTGGGATACGAGCGAGAAGCCGAGGTCGCCATGAAGGGCGTTCTTGACGTAGTCGACGTACTGCACGGCGAGTGGCTTATCGAGACCCATCTGGCCTCTCAGTGCGTCAACTTGCTCCTGCGTTGCCGCGGGGCCAAGCGCCATGCGGGCCGGGTCGCCAGGCACCACGCGGGCCAGCACGAAAATCATGATGGACAGGGCGACCATGACCAGCACGAACGTGCCAAGCCGGTTCAAAATCGCGACCAACGGATGTTGCTGCATCGGCGGGAAGTTCCTTGTGCATCAGTTGTCTGACCGCAACTTTTCACCGCTTCCAATTTCGAACAATCTCAAATTAGTATAGTTTTTTGAAGAAATGGTATAGGTTTTGGTTGCAGTGCAACAGGACCACTCATGACGCAGCTACTTCCCCGCCCTCACCTCTGCGACCGCATCATTGGCGAGAGGTCGGGCATCATTTTCTTGCGCGCGCCGGCAGGTGCGGGAAAAAGCGTTTTGCTGGATTTGCTGGCAATGCGCTTGGGGAAAGCCGTGTGCCGGACGCAACAGCCGCGCATGGTTGACGCCACTGGTGGATGGTTGCTGTGGGATGTGCCAACCCATGTCCGTGCAGCGCGGCTTTCCGCCAATATCCTGGATGCGGAGCAACATGTTGTCATAGCCTGTCGCCCGGATCAACGCATCAGCGGGCTTGCACGGCAGATCCTGCATCGGGGTTCGGCCAGCGTTACCGCTCAGGATCTGGCATTCACCCAGGCGGAACTAATGGCCCTTCCAGCCGATGAGGCGCAAACAGCGTTTGAAATCTACGCCGGCTGGCCGGCATTCCTACCCCTTTCATCGACGCCTGACGAACAATTATGCGCTGACTATCTGCGCGAGAATTACCTGCCACATCTGTCGCCATCTCAGACGGTCGCGCTTTCTCTCTGGCTTGATAGCCCCCAGACCGAGCCGGACAAGGAATGGGCCGAACTGCTACCACCGTTCCTGACCCGCAACCCGAGGGATCACCGACCGCTGATGCGGCTTTTGACCATGGCGGTGCAGGAGCGCCTTGCCGCACTTGAAGCGGGAAGTGCAGTGATGGAGATTGGAGCCGCGCTCGAAAAGGAGGGGCACTCGCTTTCTGCAATGGCGATGTTGCTCGGGCACGGCTACGAAACGCAAGCCGCGCAGATTCTGGAACGTGCTCACGGGCGCGAACTGATCTACCGGAGCAGTGTCACCACCTTCCGCGACATCATCATGCAGTTTTCACAAGAGATGATCGCCGCCAACGAGACGGTACTGTTTGCCGTAACACGCGCTTTACTCAAACAGGGTGAGCTGCAGCGTGTGCGGCATTTGCTCGGCAAGAACCTGGGGTCCGATTTTCTTGACCCGCTCAAGGTGTTGACGCGCGGTTCGCGTTTTTCATTTGCCGCACGAACCTTCCGCCTCAACCTGATGATTGCAGAAGACTTTACACCCAACGACGCGATCATCCAGCGTCTCGGTGAGTTCATGGCCGACTATCCCATGGACGATCACGGCAAATGGGCGGCCTATTACAATGCGCTGCTTGAGTTTGAAATCCGTCGCCGCAATTTCCGGGAGGCTGAAGCGGCGGCCGCACGTGCGCTGATCTACCTAAACAAAATGGGTGGACAACCACTTCTGGAGTTCTTCATCCATCTTCATCAGATCGTTCTCCGGCTGATGAGCGGCGATGTCCTTCTGGCTCGAAGGGCAGCGCAGGATGCCCGGCAAAAGCTGGAGCAGGTCCCACATGATGCTGTGCAGGAATTCAGAATGCTGCGTCTTGCGGAAGCCTGCCTTGCCTATGAGACAGGGCGACCGCGCGATCTCCTGGCCTTCGTGCAACAGGAGTTCGAGCACTTCGCAGCTGCGGAAATCTGGCCGAGCCTCATGCAGTTTGCGCTCCAGTACGCGTCACAGGTTCTGATCGACCACTTCCCCATGACGGTCCGTCCCGGCTTCCTCGACGGATTGTGGATCCATCTTTCCGAGGGGCTACAATTCCACGCCATGATGGAGATACGTACGGCAATCGCTTATCAGAATGCCAATCGCTGGTCAGAAGCCGCCGCCACCCTATCGGCAATTCGCATGCCGATGGGACGTAACTGGGTGGAAAGCGCCACAGACGATCTGGCGCGTCTGACGCGACGCGACGAGATCTCATACGTCATGGCCTGGTTACGTGATGCCGTACGACTATGGACGCCACGCCCCTATCTTTCGCGCCAGATAGAAGCCCTGTTGGCCAATCCGAATGTGACCAACCGCGAAAGGGTCGCTTTGCAAATCTGGCAAGGTTACGCGGCGCACCAGCGGCGGGACAATGCCGCCGCCCGTGGTCACCTGTTGTCGGCTCTCGAAGCTTCGACCAGGCTTGGCTGCAATGGCGTGCTCTCAGAAGAGAGGCTGTTCCTGTCACCACTTTTGAACAACCGGCGTATCCGCAGTTTCATCGAAACATCCTCAGACGTCAGAACTGCACTTGCGATCTTCGCCTCAGCAGTCAACTCGCCGCAGGCGCGCGCCCTGCACGGTGGGCTTTCTCAGCGGGAAGCGCAAATGCTGCAATTGCTGGCGAGTGGCATGCCAAACAAGAAGATCGCCCAGACGCTTAATATTTCCGAGGTGACGGTCAAATTTCACCTCGGAAACCTTTTTCGCAAACTTGGCTGCAGCAAACGCGCCGAAGCCATTCGCGGTGCCAAGGCGCTCGGCTGGCTCTAGAGCCGAAGCGCTTATTCGTAGATCGCACCGTCCACGATTACCATTGGCCGCCCCTGCGAACAGGGTTCGATGCGCGCGTCGATGCGATAGATATCGCGCAGCATCTCCGATGTTATGACGTCTTCGGTCGTACCGCTGACCACCATTTCACCTCTTGAGATGACCATGGTGTTTTCGCAATATCGAAGCGCGTGGTTGAGGTCGTGCAGCGCAATGAGGACGATCATACCGGTCTTGCGGGCGAGTTCCTGCACGAAGCTAAGAACTTCAATCTGCCGATGAAGATCGAGTGCGGATGTCGGCTCGTCCATCAGCAGGACCTCAGGCTTGCGCGCCAAAGCCTGCGCCAGCGAAACGAGCTGGCGCTGACCACCGGAAAGTTCGCCAAGACCACGGAACGCCAGATTTTCGATTTTCAGCGCCTTGAGAATCGCGTCGATCTCAAACAACTCTTCATCGTTGACCCGCCAGCCACCACCCTGCTTCGCCGAAAGAAGAATGGATTCATAGACCGTCAGGACAGCATTCGCGCCGGTATCCTGGGGCATATAGCAAATGCCGCGGCTGCCTCTGGCCGTATCTGACAGTTCAACAAGACCCGGACCGGAAATAAGGCTCGCAATCCGTTTGAAAAGCGTCGACTTGCCCGCCGCATTCGGACCGATCACAGCCGTAACGCTTCCGCTCTGCAATGTATCGATACCAACTTTCGAAAGAACGACGACACGACCGTAAGCGGCGCCGACGTCCTTGAGTGCCAAGGCTACCATGCGCGCCTCCTGTTGGAGAAGATGAGAATGAAGAAGAACGGAACACCGACAAGCGCCGTAATCACACCGATCGGCAAAATGGCGCCGGGGATCAGCATCTTGCTCACGACAGACGTGACAGACAGCAAGAGCGCACCGCAGATCACCGAACCTGGCAGGAAGAAGCGCTGGTCTTCACCAACCACCATGCGGGCAATGTGCGGACCGACGAGGCCAACGAAACCGATCGTACCGACGAACGAAACGGGAATTGCGGCGAGCAGGCTGACCGTCAGCATGGTTTGCAGACGCAGACGCCGAACATTCACGCCCATGCTGGCGGCCTTGTCATCACCAAGACGAAGCGCAGTCAGCGCCCAGGCGTTTTTCATGAACATCGGCACCGTGACGAGCAGGATGGCGCCGGTCACAAACACTTTGCTCCACGTGGCCTTTGTCAGGCTCCCCATGGTCCAGAACACAACGGCTGCCAGCGCCTGTTCGGAGGCCAGATATTCGAGCAAAGAGAGTGCGGCATTGAAGGTAAAGACCAATGCGATACCGAGGAGAACGATGGTCTCAACGGTGACGCCGCGCATTGTCGAGGCAAAATGAATGAACATTGCTGCCAGCATCGCCATCAGGAACGCATTGATTGGGACCATATACTCAACGGCACCGGGAAAAATCGCGATCCCGCCCACCAGTGCCAGGGCTGCACCGAAACTCGCAGCAGCCGAAATGCCGAGCGTAAAAGGGCTTGCAAGCGGGTTTGAAAGGATGGTCTGCATCTGCGCACCGGCGACCGAGAGCGATGCGCCGACAGTCACCGCCATCAGGGCAATCGGCATACGGATGTCCCAGATCACGACGCGAAGCTGGTTGGTGACAGCTGCCGGATCGAAGATCGCGCCAACAACTTCAGAAAGTGTGTAACGCGCCGGTCCAAGCGCCATATCGGTTGCCAAACTGAGGCAGAGTGCGACCACAAGACCGATGAGGATCAGTATTCTGCGTGCGGCAAGAGCGCGATACTGATCGCGCCCTGTCGTCTTCACGTCGGTTTCACCAATGGAAGCCATTTAGTTCGCACCTTTTTCGAGTGAAACGAAATATCCCGGCTTGTAGGTCACGGGTAGAAACGTCTTGTGGAATTCCTCGAAATTCTTCTCCGGGTCAAGGTCAGCAAACAGCTCGGGGTGGAACCACTTCGCAAATTGCTGGATCGGGAAAAACTCGTATGGCGCCCCATAGAACTGGTGCCATGCAGCGTGAACATTGCCTTCCCTGACCGCCTTTAGCGTCGGGAACGGTGTGCGTGTCATCAGATTTTTAAGACGTTCACGAGCAAGGGTCATATCGGCACCGCGTCCAACCGGGACGAACTGGTTGATATCGGATTCCGCCGCCCAGTTGGAGCCTGTAACAATAACATGGTCCGGATCGGCCACGACGAGTTGCTCCGGATTGAGATCACCAAAGGTCGTCTTGATAACGTCGGCGCCAATATTGTGGCCGCCTGCCTGATCCACCATCGCCCCGAAATTGACAGGCCCAAAGGTTCGGCAGCAGTTGTTTTCGCCGGAAATACCTGGCGAACGCTCGATAAACACGTTTGGACGCTTGAGGTCCTTCACCGCGGCAAGCCTGTCAGTCACCAGTGCGATCTGGGCGCGGCGATAGGCAATGAAATCTTCCGCACGCTGCTCCGCCCCGAAGATCTGGCCGAGAATACGGATCGAGTTTTCACTGTTCTTGTCGGGATTGATACGGAAATCGAGATAGACGACCTTGATGCCTGCAGCACCAGCCTTGTCCTCGAAGCCACTTTCCTTGGCGCTTTTTTCCGCTTCCAGATTGAGCGTGATGATGTCGGGAGAAAGCGCGATAGCCGTCTCGAGGCTGAAATCGCCCTGCGGCACATAACCGAAACGCGGCAGCTTTTCGATCTGCGGGAAGCGCTCCACATACGCCTTGTAACTGTCCGGGTCCTTGGTCAGCAGGTCATCGCGCCAGCCGACGATCGTGTCGAATGTCTTTTCGCCGCGCAGTGCTGCGATCACGTGAATTTGCCGCGCCTCGCCGACAATGACCCGCTTGGCGGGCAGATCAAGTTCAACCGTGCGGCCTGCCGCATCGGTGATCTGCGCTGAAAGAGCCGGTGTCGCAATCATCGCCAGAAATGCGAAAGCGATATGTTTGACCAGGTTGAACCGCATGGGCGGGGTCCTTTCGTTCTTCAAACAAAGATGGCGAAGCCGTGTTTTACGGCTTCGCCTGTTCCGCCAGCGCCCCCCATGCGCCGCCAGTCCTGTGCTGTTACTTTTCGTCCTTCAGAGAGACGAAGTAACCAGGCTTGTAGTCGAGTGGCAGGAAGCGCGCGTGCAGTTCCTTGAACGTTGCTTCCGGATCGAGATCCGCGAAGAGCTCCGGATGCAGCCACTTCGCCATCTCCTGAATGGCGACAAACTGATACGGATTGTTGTAGAACTGGTGCCAGATCGCGTGGACATTGCCGTCCTGAACCGCCTTGACTCCCGTGAAGGCAGGGCGCTTCGTAAGGCCTTCGAGCTTGCGGCGCGCTTCCTTCAGATCAGCACCATAACCGACGCCAACCCACTTTCCGCCAGGAACATAGGCGTCCCACTTGCCACCGGTGACGATGATCTGGTCCGGGTTGGAGGCGATAACCTGCTCCGGGTTGACCGTGCCGAACGTGCCGGGAATGATGTCCTTGGCCATGTTGATGCCACCGGCGATCTCGACCATCTTGCCAAAGTTCTCGTTACCGAACGACATGCAGCAATCGTCCGAATAACCGCCTGCACGTTCGACGAAGACCACCGGCTTCTTCGGATTTTCCTTGTCAAGAACGTCCGTGACACGCTTGATGCTGTCAGAACGGAACTTGATGAAGTCTTCAGCCAGCGCCTCCTTGCCCATCAGCTTGCCCATGACGCGCATGCTCGGCTCGGTGTTTTCCATCGGCTTCTCACGGAAGTCGACATAGACCAGCGGAATACCTACCTTGCCGAGCTTTTCGATATAACCGGCTTCTTCCGTTGCGGTCTTCGCATCGATGTTCATTAGGATGACGTCGGGCTTCAGCGCAACGGCCTGTTCGATGTCGAACGTGCCGTCCTTCATGCCGCCAAACGTCGGCAGCTTGGCAATATCGGGGTATTTCGCCAGATAGGCGTCATAGGTTTCAGGATCGGCCTTCGGCAGATCGTCACGCCAGCCGACCACGTGCTTGAAAGGATTTTCCTTGTCGAGTGCGGCCAGGAAGTAAATCTGACGCCCCTCCCCGAGGATAACGTTGGAAACGGGGACATTGACCTCCACGTCGCGACCCGTCACATCCTTGACGGTGATCTTTTCGGCAAATGCCGGCCAGACGGCGGAAACAAGAAGGCCAAAAGTAAGCGCAGCAAATTTACCTGGGACGCGCATCGGATTATCTCTCCAGTGATGACTGTGCGGGCCTCTATTCTTTTATGACTGCCATAGTCAACATTTATGTTTTAGAGCGGTTCTCAACTACCGACACGAAAGCCAGAAAAATGCACGAACTTGCCGAGCACGGACGCAACGACAGTCTTCGAGACGAGATAAAGGCCTATTGGTCGGGACGGGCTGCGACCTTTGACCTGTCCCCCGGCCACGAAATATTTTCCGACATCGAACGGGAGGCCTGGCACGCCCTGGTTCTGAAGCATCTTGGGCCGGGAGACGGCCGTGCAGCGCTTGATCTGGCGAGCGGCACGGGCGTCATTTCGCATCTGATGGACGATCTCGGCTATCGCGTTACAGGCATGGACTGGTCTGAGGACATGCTGCAACTCGCACGGGCCAAGGCGAAGTCACGTGGCCGAAATATCCGTTTCTTCGTCGGCGACGCAGAGAGAACCATGGAACCGGATGAAAGTGCTGACGTCATCATCACGCGGCATCTGGTCTGGACGCTTGTCGATCCGAAGGCCAGTTTTGAGGAGTGGTTCCGTGTTCTCAAACCCGGTGGACGCCTGCTCATCATCGACGGCGATTTCGTCAACACAGGTTTGCGAGAGCGCCTCGTCAAGAAGCTCGCGGCAATCCTTGAACGGACAGGCTTCATCAAAGCCGATCAGCCACACAGGCCGGCAGACAGCTCCAATACCTTCAACAGCATTCTTTCTCGTGTCTACTTTGCGAAGGGCGCTCGGGCCCCTGACGTCGCCGCCCTGCTTCGCAGCACCGGTTTCATGCCTGTCACCATCGACCAGGACCTGCGTGCGATCCACCGCGCACAGGCCAAGAACTTCACCTTCTTCAAAGGCGTTCTACGGGGCCTGCAACATCGCTACGCGGTTGTGGCCGTGAAACCCGATTCAGCCTGAAAGCCTGATGGTTTCGTCCGCGAGCCATCAGGAGTTCGTAGCCGTGCCGCAGCACTTCACGCCTTGCGGCACGATAGAATGAAGCGGCGATAGACATAGGTTCGCAATCTGTTGCGCAGATCTGCCGTCTTTCGTTGGGCCGCGGCGATCGGAGCATGCGACGCCGTCTGGACGTCGACGAAACCCGCACCCTCAATGAAGGGTTGCAGCTTTTCAACACTCAGACCGTCTCCGAACGGCAGTCGCGCCATGATATTCTGGTGGCGATCACTCAGCGCGCCGTCATAATGGTGATCCTTACCAAGCACCCGATCAATCATGCCAACAGCCAATAGTGCGAGACGCCCAAACGGCGCGGGCTTTGCCCAATCACCGTCAAAAATCAGAAGTTTACCGCCCGATCTCAAAACGCGATGCCAGTCAGAGAATGCACGTTCCGCATCCGTCAGCGTCCAGACTAGATGCCGGCAGACAACTGCATCATAGTCGCCGTCCGGCTCCATCGTATTCTCCGCATCGGCGAGAATGAAGCGCGCTTTGGGATTACCGGCATGTTTGCGCTTTGCAACTGCGAGCATATGCTCCGAGAAGTCGAGCGCCGTGACCTCATGTCCAAGTGACAGCAAGACATTCGTCACTTCCCCGGTTCCGCAGGCAAGTTCAAGCACCCGCAGCGGTTTCGTGCCGAGATGCTGCCTGGCAGCCTGTGCCCACGCATCCAGTTCGGGTCCCGGGGGTATGCGATGTCCAAAAGCCAGATCAAAGGTCTTTGAACGCTCTGACCAGTAGTCACGGATGTCTTCCTTCAGACCGTGGTTGATGCCGAATGCCTCGCTCAATTTCCCACCTCACCCGCACGCTGGAAGAGTGCATCCATCCGAGGCTTGGCCCGCCCCGGCACATCGATCGTCTTGTAGCTTTCCGGCAAGGATGCCTCGCCGACCTTGATGAGCATGACCATTCCCATCCCGTAATGCGGTGAGCATTTGATCCCGTAGAAACCGTGGGTCTCGAACGTCGTTACGAATTCGTCGTTGATCTTGCTCTTGAAACCTTCAACGCCATCCGGAACCATTCCGTCAATCGTCGCCGCATTGTGGCTTTTATGCGTGGGAACAAAGCGTACAACGTCGCCGGGTGAAATTTCCAGGAAATCGGGCTCGAAGACCATGGAGCCGTTTTCGCCGCGATTGAGCATCTTGACCTCAAAGGTTTCCGCCATCGCCTGCATCGAGAGACCGACTGTAAAGCAAAGCCCGAGCGTGATTGCCCTGATCATATGATTGATACCCTTTTCGGTGAATTTTCCTGCCTGTGCGCAGGCAAAAAGCGAATGTGACAAAAGCCGCTCTCGTCTGTCGTGACCACAGCCTCGACACCAAAGACTGCGCCGATACGCGCGGCGGTGAGAACCTCGTGCGGTGATCCAATGGCGACAATCTGGCCCTTATCCACGACGGCAATCCGGTCGCAGAACATCGCCGCATGATTGAGGTCGTGAAGAGCTGCGACCACCGTCAACCCCTGCTTGCGCACGAGATCGAGGAGGCCGATCTGATGACCGATATCGAGATGGTTGGTCGGCTCGTCCAGGAGCAGTATCCGGGACTCCTGCGCCAGTGCGCGTGCAATGTGCAGTCGCTGACGCTCGCCGCCTGACAGATGGTGCCAGCTCCGTTCGGCCTTATCGGACATATCGACGTCCGAGAGCGCCGTATCAACGATGGCATCATCCTTTTGCGACCAGCCTGAAAGCGGCCCGAGATAGGGTGTCCGTCCGAGTTCAACGGCCTGCCGCGCGGAAATTCGCTCCGTGGTTTCAGCTTGCTGCTCGACAAGTGCCAGTTTCCGGGCAAGTTCACGGCGACCGAAAGATAAAAGCGGACGGCCTTCCACCATTACGTTACCACGACGCGGACGGCGTATTCCCGCCAACATCGACAGGAGCGTGCTCTTGCCGGACCCGTTCGGTCCGATGATCCCAAAAAACTCGCCGGAACGCACATCAAATGATGCTCCGCGTACGATCTCGAGACTTCCGGCGCTCCAGTGCAAATCGTTCGCTGAAATGTTCATCGCCCAACCCTCTTCTGTCCAAGAAGGAACGCGAAGGCAGGCGCGCCAAACAGCGCCGTGATAACCCCGATCGGCAAAACCTGCCCGGGAATAACGATGCGGGATAGAATGTCGGCGATGATCATGAAGACCGCACCCGTCAACGCGGTTACAGGCAGGAGAATGGCGTGGCGAACACCGACGAGCATGCGCGCGGCGTGCGGAATGACCAACCCGATAAAGCCGATTGAACCGACCAGCGACACCATCACGGCCGTCATCGTGGCCGACACGCAGATCAATACGGCATAGACACCGCGGACAGGAACACCGAGAGATGCGGCTGCATTCGCGCCGAAGGAAAATGCATCGAGTGCTCGCGCATGCCACAAGCAGACGGCAAGCCCAACCAGGCAGACCGGGAGCGCCAACCAGACATCAGGCCAGCGAACACCGGAAAGGTTTCCAAGCAGCCAGAACATGATGCCGCGTGCCTGTTCAGCGTTTGCGGATTTTGTCACGACGAATGACGTAAGGGCATTAAAGAGCTGCGAGCCCGCGACACCAGCCAGGATGATGGCGCTGTTGCCATGTCCCGCCCGAATTGCGAGCAGGCTGACGAGCGTGAAAGCAATGAGAGCGCCGATCAATGCACCGACAGGCATCGTCAGCATCCCAGCCCCGAAACCGAGCAGGGCGACGGCGACAGCCCCGGTCGATGCACCCGCGGAAATGCCGAGGATATAGGGATCGGCAAGGGGATTACGCAGGAGTGATTGCAACACGGCCCCTGCTAGAGCAAGCGAAGCACCGCAACAGGCAGCCACCACGGCCCGGCTTAATCTGTAACTCCAGACGATCCCCTCATCGAGTGGTTCGAGCGGATACCCTGCATGGAAAACCCGATTGGCTATGGTTTTGAGAACGACATCGAAGGGGATCGACGTCTCACCGATGGCCGCACCCGCAACAAGCGCGGCAATCAGGAGAACGAGTGCGGCAAGGGCCGCACTCACTCTGGTTGGATTGAGAAAACCCGGTCTCACTTGGCGAGGCCGGATGCGGCAATCGCATCAGCCAGCGTCTCGATGCCTTCGATCGTCCGGATCGTCGGGTTCATGGCCTGCGCATCCATGTCGAATATGTGGCCTTCCTTGACTGCGGGCATGATGCTTGCAACGGGATCGCTGGCAAGGAATTCGCGTTTCACAACGACATCATCTGCGGGGAAGCGACGGCGGTCCATCTTTCCGGCCACGATGATGGTCGGATTGGCCTTGGCCACGGTTTCCCAACCGACGGTCGGCCATTCCTCATCGCTTTCGATGACGTTTTTAATGCCAAGCGCAGACATGATGTAGCCCGGAGCACCCTTGCGACCGGCGACATAGGGATCGATATCGAGTTCGGCGCTGGAGAACCAGAAGACGGCAGAAAGCTTTCCTTCAGCCGACGCGATCTTCGCGCGTGCCACTTCCTCGCGCTTTTTCAAATCACTGACGATTTCTTCGCCGCGATCCTGAACATTGAAGATTCTCGCAAGATCGCGAACCTCCCGATAGATCAACTCCATCGTGAAAACTTCGTTTCGTACGCCGTCTCCACCGCCCGAATTGTCCTTGCCCATGCAGTCGGCAGGAGACGTGTAGACCGGAATGCCCAATTCCTCGAATTGCTCGGGGGTTGCAACGACACCTTCTGGGCCGATCTGCCACTGAAATTGTGTCGTCACCAGATCCGGCTTTTTGCCGATCACTGCCTCGAAGCTTGGATCGTTATCGGCCAATCGCTCAATCTTGGCATTGGCGTCCTCGTAGCCTTTTAGGACCGGGCCGATCCACAGAGCCGTACCGGCAACCTTGTCGGAAAGACCGAGCAGGTAAAGAACTTCCGTTGTACTCTGACCTACGGATACGGTGCGTGTCGGAGCCTGCTTGAAAGTGATCTCGCGACCGCAATTGTTGATTGTCAACGGATAGGTGGTTTCGGCGGCATGTGCCGGCTGCGCGAGGGGAAAAACAGCAATGGCAGATGCAAACAAGGCCGCGCCAAAGGACAAAGGTTTAAATTCGAACATGCGTTCTCCAGTCAGTGTGTTTGCGTCGTGTGATGGGAAAAATTGCAAAGCGTCAAAGCGCATTGCGACAAACGTCCGACATTCCTGGAAATGGAGAACAAGACACGGAACAAATGTCCGCGCGTGAAGGTATCATAACCTGCTCCTCTTCCGGGCATCCCCGCCCGTAATGATGGTCGTTGTTCTGACGGCAGGTCTCCTGGCTCACGAATATCTATCGTCCACCTACCTTCCCGCATCTCTTCAAGATGCAGTGGCATGACGCCTCAAGCGCCACGAGGATGGACGGTAATCCGCTTACAGTTGCGGGGGCAGCCATGGCATTGAACCGTCAAGCAGGTCCGCACCATGTTCCCTATTAATCCCCTCACCCTTTGGGTTCGAGGAACCGTCGTCCGTTGACATACGCAGCAACGCCCGGTGCGTCAATGCCTTGCCGGCATCCAGATGCTCCGATGAATTGCGTTTCTCTTCCTGGGGGAGAATGGAAAGAAATGTCTTGGCGTCGTGGAGCCTCGAAAATTCGAGCCGACGCCTGCACTTTCAGCGCGAAAAGCCCGATAAACAGGCTTGCAGAGGAATTCGCTAAAAACTACTTAGTAAGTTGAAAACAATCGATCCGGCATTTCAGAGTAAGCCGGTTGCACCCGGGCGGAACAATGCTGACGAAAAAAGGCAAATACGGACTGAAGGCTCTCGTTGATCTGGCACGCCTTCCGCCTGGTGAGACGGCCTTCGTGACCGAGATTGCAACGCGCAACAATATTCCAAAGAAATTCCTCGATACGATCCTTCTGGAATTGCGAAATACCGGCATTCTGCGTTCAAAAAAGGGTCCGAACGGCGGTTATTCGCTGTCGAAAATGCCAAACGAGATCATGATCGGACAGGTTATCCGGACGCTTGATGGCCCCTTGGCACCCATCCGTTGCGCCAGCCGCACCGCTTTCGAAGCATGCGATGACTGTGACGATCCGGATAACTGTCAGGTAAGGTTGTCGATGACAGACGTTCGAGACGCCATCGCAACCATCCTCGACAATATGACACTGGCCCAGTTCGTGGAAAAGGACGCCGCAAGCGCTCAATCCATCCCAGCCGGCAAATAAACGGCGTAACAGCCTACCGACTGAGCAGGTCACTACCGAGAACAGCGACCGGATGACTTGTGCTGTCTGTCACGGCGCTTCTCATTCTGGTCATCAATATCTCGAGAGCGGCGGCGCTATGCCGAACGGATTGAACAGTAACATGCTCAGCCCCGACCTGTGCCGCATCGATGATTGCTGCGACACGCGTGATTAGCGCCTTCAACAACTCGGTCCCAAGATAGGCCTCGCCGACTTCAAGCGCTGTGACACCTTCATTTGTCGGGCTGCGTTCAATCAGATCGGATAGGATGCACTGCGTCTGCCCAAGCAGAATTGCCGCGCGCAGCAGGGTTGCGACCGAAATCGGAAGGTTTTCTGCGCCTAAGGTGATCGGCAACACGTCATCGACGCGCAGGTCCGTCTCCACGGCAGCGGATCTCCGGTTTTTCACCACGACGAGCACGGGCTGGCGAAGATAATTGAGCGCGGGCATGACGATCCAGTCGACATCGGAACGAACAGACGTCAGCCGCGCATCGGAAACCCAAAATGACAAGTCGTCCCCGAGCAGTACCGGGTGCTCCGGATCTGGAGAATCTGCAACCAGAAAAAATGTCTCTCCAAAACCTGCCCGGGCAAAGAGCGCTCTACGTTGATCTTCACTCCCGGCATTGCGAACAAATTCCAGAGCTTTGAAGTGATCGGCAAGGCGGCCTGCAATATCCTCATCCGCTTCTGCAATGATCGTTACAGCCTGTGCCAGCAGATCGTTTGTCACATCCGCACCGCCCAGATCGCTCGGAACAGAGAGCGAAAGCAGTCCCGAATGCGACATCGCCTCGTGGACCCGGTCAGCAGTCGCCACGCCGCATCTACGGGCAATCGCGCGCGCTGCGGTCAGGATATCGTCGTCAGCGAAAAGTTGTGGCGGAACGGAGCGTATCTTCTCATTGAACTGCGTAACAGAACCCATGCTCAACTCCCTCAAAAGCTTCAAACACAGACAGCGGGATACTCATCTCGCGCGCAGCTTCACCAGGGCTTAGCCCAGCGCGTGATAGCGACCATTCTGGTAGACAAGCGAGGCACCATTGCCGATCCGGATTGCTTCCACCTTGCCGATGACGATGACATGGCTGTGCCGTTCGATGGCCTCTTCCACCGTGCAATCGATGGCCGCGACGGCGTCTTCCAATATCGGTGCCCCGCTGGCGAGCCTGGTCCACTCCGCGCCGCGATAACGCTCAACGCCCTTCAGGCCACCGATGCCGGCAAACTGGTTTGCAACGAACTGGTGGTGCTCGCCGATGATATTGATGGCGAAGTGGCCAAAGCGTTGAACAATCGGCCAGGTCGAGGAAGACCGGTTCAGGGCGACGAGCATTCTTGGAGGATCGACAGACAAGGCAGTGGCCGAGGTCACCGTTGCGCCAGTGCGCAACTCACCCTCACCTGCCGTCACGAGACTGACACCGCCGCCAAGCGCTCTCAGCGCAACCTTCAGACTATCGGCATCGGCGACACGATCCGAAACGCTCCCCTTTGCAGCCCTGAACTGTTCATCATTTGCGGCAAATTGCACTGTCATGGAAAGCTCCCGAAATCATTTGCATTGTCTAAACAGTTAGCGGGCCGGGCGATTTCTACACAGGCATTCTTTTTCATATTTGATATATTATATGGAATTAATGTTTTAATTGCTGACGACGCGCAGCGTCGCCATGCGCCTGTGCTGCGACGCGAAGCAATCTCCGCGCCGCCAATCGATCATGATCCAGATGCAAGCTTGATGTTGCCGCCATGACCTCCACCACCGAAGGCCTGTTGGGCGCCGAAGGATGAGCGGATTTGATTTCGTGGCGCGGCGAGACCAATTTCGGGGAATAGCAGTTCCGAAACGCGGTACGCTTCCTCTAGGTGGGGGTACCCGGAGGCAATCACAGTGTCGATGCCGAGATCCTGATATTCCCGCAAGCGGGCAGCGACGGTTTTGGGTGAGCCGACCAAAGCCGTTCCGGCGCCTGAGCGAACAAGTCCGATACCTGCCCATAAATTTGGAGAGACTTCCAGGCTGTCGCGTCGGCCGTTGTGCAAAGCCTGCATGCGCGCCTGGCCAACGGAATCGGATGCCTTGGAAAAGACCTCCTGCGCGGCGGCAATTGTTTCATCGGAAAGTTTTGAAATCAGTCTGTCCGCATCCGCCCACGCTTCTTCGTCGGTCTCTCGCACAATGAAGTGCAGCCGAATTCCGAACGTCACTTCGCGGCCCTGTTTTGCAGCGGCGGCGCGCACCTTGGCGATCTTTTCGCCAACCTGTGCGGGCGGTTCGCCCCAAGTGAGATATTTATCGGTTATGCCTGCAGAAAACTCGATCCCCGCGTCCGACGACCCACCGAAATAAATTGGCGGACGCTCCTGAACGGGCGGCAAGCCCAGTCTTGCATCATGTGCCCTGATGTATTTTCCGTCGAGATTGGCTTTGCCGGTTTCAATCAGCGAATTGAAAACCTCGAAAAATTCTCCAGCATGATCGTAGCGCTCGTCATGCGGCAAGAAGATACCGTCACCCGCCAGTTCCTGCGAACTTCCACCAACGACAATGTTGAGCAACAATCGCCCGCGAGAGACGCGATCAAGCGTGGATGCCATACGTGCATAATAGGCTGGCGAAGCGACACCCGGCCTTATGGCAACGAGAAACTTCAGTTTCTCCGTATGGGCAGCGAGATTGGCCGCGAGAATGAACGATTCCTCACATGCAACGCCTGTTGGAATGAGTACGCCGGAATAACCGAGGCGATCGGAAGCCTGTGCAATTTCCTTGAAATAGTCGGGATCAGCAGGGCGTGAGAGGTCGTCCGAGCCAAGATAACTCCCGTCACCCGAGGAAGGTATGAACCAAAGAAAATCGAGCGGCTTATCTGTCTTGCTCATTGAGAAACCTCTGCAGTTTGCCCGGCTGGGCTTCCTAGACCGAGGTAAAAGGGTAGCCATTTCTCCGAGGCATTTAAGAAATTTTGTTCCAATTTGCGATCAGGAGAGAGAGTTTCTCTCTACACAAGGATGTAATCACGTCGAACGCGGCACGACGGGTGCGAAGCCGATCCCGCCTGTCCCACCCTGCTTGACTAGAGCATCGGGTGGAAGCCGAACGTCGCAAATGCGATTTCGGAGATCTCTTTCCTCTCCAGTTCCAGATCGGTTTTCTCCTGCTCCTTTGCCAAGTCTCCGCTGACTGGTACGTCAAAGTCCGGCGATGGCTCCAAATGGGCCGTACCGTGCGAACCGATGAGATCAAACGCAAATGATTGCAGTGCTTGCAGCATGGTCAGTCTCCAGCAACGAAATCGTCATATCGTTAAGTGAAAGGCCCGGACCGTCAAGATTTTCCACTAAATCACTATTCTATTTTCGCGTTCGCACACGATGGTTTCAACCCGGAAAATTCGCAGCCGTGGAAGGCGGTTTCAAACGGGTGAGAGCAACCAAATTCACGTCCTATGGCAACGCAAAACGACGTTTGACGATAAGGCCACAAAAGGCGCCAAGACCGCAAAAAAGTAAGAACACCCAGCCGGACAAGGCGCCCGCGTGAATGCCTGATAGCAATACACCAATGGTGCACCCCAACGCGGTCATGCCACCCCAGCCCATTAGCACACCGCCGACAAATCGGGTCGCCAACCCACCTGGAGATGGCCATGATGGCTTGAACTTCTCCGAAACCAACGCGGAGGCGAGACTTGCAACAACAAGCCCAACAACGAAAATGCCGTTTGCAGAAAGCAGCGTGGTTTTGACCGCGCTTATGCAACCCCGCACCGTATCGAGCCCAGCCAGCGTTTCGGACATCCAGCCTTGCTGGGTGGAAACGGTTCTAACAATGCTTCCCAACTCAGCCGTGACGCCAATGGGTGCAAGCCGAAAATACGAGAATGCGCTGATAGACGCCACGAGGATGCCGGTGACGACAGGGGGCCAGCGGGCGATGAACACCCGTGTCAGTGCCTGATGCAACTTTGCGTCTGCCGCCTTTTCGGGCGGGATGTCGTTGTTGTTATCCGCGTAAAGAACAAGGGCAATCAGGATCGCGAGTACGAAAAACGACACAATGAACGTTGGACCGTATCCCAGGTAGTGCGGCAGCCACACAGGAATGTCGTCGTACACAGCCAGGCTGTAGAGAAAATTCCAACTGAGGAACGCCACGAAAAAACCGACGGCCGCACCGGCAAGCGCCAAAAGCGATCCATAGGCGCCCTCCCCGAGACGATAAAAATGACCGGAGAGGCATGAGCCCGACAAAGCGGCGCCCAAACCGAAAATCCATGCGGAAACCGCGAGCACCCAGCCGACAGGACCAACATGCGCGTTGGGTGGCAAACGACCCGGCTGTGGAACAGGGACCCAGGCCATCATGACAATCTGGTAGAATACGACCCCTACAAGCAAGGCTACAAAAATCGCGACAAGTCCATCAGAGCGCCTGTTTTCGACGAAATCGCGAAAATTGCAAAGAAAACAAAAGCGACCGCGCTGCAGGACAATGCCGAAGGCTGCCCCGGCAAGCAGCGCAAACCCCAATTGACGCCCCTCTACCAGCATGGAAACGCCGTAGAAGGTAAGAGCCAGTAAAGCTAACAGGGCAATGCCTGCCCAGCGATGGAACCGTAAATTCATGAGATGGCCAGGCAAATCTTTCAATTAACGTCGCCAGCACGCCTAACGCGGCGTGCTGGTCGTCGATGGGATATGATCAGTGGTTATTTGCCGGTCCAGACGGTTCCAGTCGGGTTGCTGATCGGGACGCCGACGGCATTGCCGTATTCCGTCCATGAGCCATCGTAGTTGCGGACATCGTATCCAAGTATTTTCTTCAAGGCGAACCAGGTGTGGCTCGATCGCTCACCAATACGGCAATATGTGATGACCGGAGCTGTACCGTCGATGCCCTTTTCGGCATAAATCGCCTTGATTTCTTCAGCCGACTTGAACGTTCCGTCCTTGTTGACGATGGTGCCCCATGGGACATTTACTGCGCCTGGAATATGGCCCGCCCGCACTGACAGTTCCTTGACGCCATCGGGCGCAAAGATTTTGCCGGAATATTCATCTGCCGAGCGGATATCGACGAGCTTGATATTGTGCTTACCTTCAGCCACAGCGACGACATCGATAAAACGGGCGCGAACTGACGGGTCGCGCTCCTTCAACGTCAGTGTTGTTGCCGTCGTTTTTGGCGCGGAGGTGTCCAGGGGCAGACCCTCAGCCTCCCAAAGCTTACGACCACCGTCCAGAAGTTTCACCCGATCGCCCAGACCATAGGTTTCGAAGATCCACGCTCCCCAGGCTGCGAACCAGTTGTTGTTATCGCCGTACAAGACAATCGTTGTATCATCGCCAATACCGGCCTGCTGTAGCAGGCTTTGGAAATGCTCTCGAGAGGCGATATCGCGACGTTCCTTGTCAACGAGATCGGTGTGCCAGTTCAGATTGGTCGCGCCGGGAATATGGCCACGCTCGTAAACGCCGGTGTCGACACTGACTTCGAAAACCTTGACTTTCGGATTTTCCAGATTTTGCTTTAGCCAGTCCGCCGTAACCAGCGCGTCCGACGCATTGGCCGATGCCAGACCGACCGTTGAAAGCAACAATCCCCCGAATACGGACGCCAGCAACTTGATATTGGACATTTCCCTACCCCTTCCTGATTTGATGACAATGGAAGGGTAGAAAGAAAGCGGCGGCACGCGAAGAAACCATTTTCCATATTATCGATAGGAAAGGAATAACTCGGTCAAAAACAATCAAAACGAGAAGATTAATTCACTATGCCAATTTATCTGCATTAAAAAATCCCGTAGGTTGTATATCGTACCCTACTGGGGATCAAACCCTTTGCTCAGTCTTTTTATCGGGGCAGAGCCTCGGTATAGGCGCGGTATGGAGGCGGTAATGTGTGGCGGTCGCGCCCGATAGCTGGAATGTTTTCGACAGAAACGCTCTTCAATCTGTCGAGCAATCCGTAGCCCTGCGACCAGCGTCCGAAGCCGCTGGCAATGTTGATATGCCCGACATCGCCGAGATTAAGGAGATCGCTGCCCCAGGCGGCGCTTGTTGATGCTAGCTCTTCCGGCTCCATGTAGGGGTCAGACATGCTACCAACAACAAGGCTCGGAAACGGGAGCGGATCGGTCGGAAACTCACCAAACCGCACGATGCATGGATGGAGCGCCTCGACCTTTTGAAGGTGGGCGGGTGCGACTAACAACGCAGCCTTTATCTTGGCAGCAAGGGGACGCGCAGCCATATTGGCGACCAACAGGCAACCAAGGCTATGAGCAACGATGTAGGCGCCGTCACTAGCCGCGATCGCATCCTCCAGCCTCACCAGCCAGTCCTCTAGGACCGGGCACTGCCAATCATCCTGATCGACTAGGCTCGCGTCCGAATGATCCAGCAGCCAGTGCCGCTGCCAATGTCCTTCATCCGAACCATTGAGGCCAGGCACGATCAAGGTGGTACACATGTTTGCTCCGTGGATTGCTTGCGTCCCACAGCCAAGATGATGAATTCCACTATTTTAGTCGACTATTACATTTTCATGCGCCCGAGAGATCGGGAAAAAAGCATCCATTCATTTTCAAAAGCGTGAAAAAAGCATCGCTTCAGATTTCTGCGATGAGCGAAACCGGCAAACTAAGTGTGATATCTCTCAGTCGGCGAGACGCTTGCAAGGCGCCTGAAGGCGCCTGCAAGCTCCAATCTTGTTAGCGAACTGTATGACGCACGTCAGCGGGGTTTTCGGCCGCGCTTTTCCTGATCAGTTCACGACCGATGATCGTACGGATCATATGGCTCTGCGGCGCATGTGCTCTTGCAGTGATCGCATTCCGGTGATGGCGCTCCAGATGATAATCCCGGCGCAAACCGCGATTGCCGCCAAGCTCCAGTGCCAGATCGGTGATCGTTACCGCATTCTCGATGACCACATGGCGCACGGCCAGCGCATCGGTGCCGACCTGCTTCTTGTCATCGATATCGCGCCCGACAGAGGTCAGAAGGCGCCTGTTGGCGGCAATCAATACCTCGATTTGCCCGAGCGCTTCCTGAATTCTCGGTATCGATGAAAGTGGTGCGCCGAGGCTCGCCGGCACATGGCCGTTCAGATGCTTTAGCAGATCGTTGCGGGCTGAGACGGCGACGCCATGGTAGACAGCCGCCAGCATAACAAAGAAGTTATACCCGTCGACCTCATCCCGGCGAAGAGGCTCACTCGCTGGCTGCTCGGCAACGACGTTTTCCAGAGGCACCCGGACGTCATTCAAAAGCAAGTCATCACTCGCGGTCGCAAACATGCCTGTCGCGTCCCAGGCCTTCTCACGGCCGATACCACCGAGGTCGAGAGGAACTAGCAACTGGATCAGTCGCGGCGTCTCCTCATCCGTTGTCGCCAGAACGATCGCCCATTTCAGACCGGGTAGCCCGGTTACGAAACTCTTGCGACCGTTGACGACCCAGGCCTCTCCTTCGATGCGCGCGCTCGTCTCCGGCAAGCCACCGTGGGCTGGAGAACCAATGCCTGGCTCGGCCTGCGCATTATTGAGCAAAGCCGTTCCGGAAAGATTCGCCGTCAAGACTTTGGCAGCAAGAACATCAGGCCACTTGCCACGGCGAATGCTGCCGTGAACACTATAATGCATCGCGAGAACAAGGGCGGTAGAGGGGTCACCTTCAGCAATCGCAGCGATGACAGCCTGGGCTGTCTCGATCCCTTCGCCCCACCCCCCGGTTTCTTTAGACTGGATCAGGCTGAGAAGGCCTGACCTGAACAGCTCGACAAAATTCTCTGCAGGAAATTCACCTGTCCTGTCGTGAGCGGCCGCGGTCGTACCGAAGCCCTCAGCAAGCGATCTGGCAATATCGACCGGGTCTAAAGTGGGCCTTTGTGACGACGCCACTGCGGAAATCTGGACCGTCATGCAACTGCCCTTTCATCCGCCGGGACAAAACGGTCATCGATCCAGGTGTGAATGTCGAAATTGTCCTCAAGAAAACCCCATTCGTGCAGGAAATCCTTGTAGTGGCTGATGGCCGCTAGGAGCTCCTTGTCGAGGCCAAGGCCGAGATGGCGATGAACATCGGGGCCATTGGCAGCCAGAACCTGTTCTTCAGTGGCACCGGCTTCACGCGCAATGAAGCGCCTTGTCTCTTCCGGGTGCTCTTCTGCCCAGATAGACGCCTTGCGGATTGCGTCAACCAGGCGCTCGACAAGATCCGGACGTTCATCGGCCAGGCGAGCATCAACTGTCAGAACCCGCGGCGAACCCGAGTTAATGCGGATTTTCGGGTCGGGATGAAACCCGAACTCAATCACCTGGACTGCGCCAATCAGATTTGCTGCAGAGACACCGGCCGTCCCTTTGACAAAGATCGCATCGACCTCCCCGCGCAAGAGTGCAGCGATCTCCTCTCCGAACGATTGTCGGCGCTTCAGACCGAACAGCGAAGGTCCCTCCTGCGTTTCCAACACGGAATGGTCCTGGACAATGTCGATAAGCTCAACATCGCCGATCCGCAAACCTCCAAGAGACAAGGCCGAGACGACGCCCTTCAGCGCCGTTGCCCGCATGAAATCGACAATGCCCTCCGGCCTGCGCGGTACGCCAATGCGGCGCCCCGCTAGATCAGCAACCGTTCGAATACCTGTTTGCGGCAGCGTAATGATAGCCTGAAACTCGTCCGTCCATGTAATGCCGACGAGACGTGTATTGCGTCCTTCCGACCGGGCGCGAATGGGCGGTACGTTGCCACCGTGCCTGAATGACCATTCCAGCGTGTGGTTGAAATGGCTTTGCCTGATGGAACGATCCGGCGAATCGATGATCGATTTCAGGGCAATACCGACATCGCCAAAGGTTTTTTCGAGATAACCGAGCTGGACGGCCAGACCGACCGGGGTCGGAACCGGGCAGCGCGTATACCAGATTTCAGATAGTGGAGTGCTCATCGCTTGACCCTTCATGACAGGCGGAACATCGACAGCGTCTGATGTCCGCGAATAGACCATTTGCTGAAGGCCCGCCGTTACCGGGCGGGCGATATTGCTGTTGAGTTCAGGACGCAACGATGTGCGCAAAGGCAAGGCTTCCTGAGACCCCTTCAGCCCCGACCGTGTGGCCCGATATCCGTTTGTTGAAGATGGTAATCTCAGGGGCAGCGACGATATCGATCGCAGGGACATCCTCGATCAGGATCTGCTGGATCTCTTTCCACTGCGCAACGCGTTTGTCCGGATCAATTTCGACCGCCGCCGCTTCCAGCAGGGCATCAACCTTCGGGTTGCTGTAGGCCGCACCATTGGAAAAAGGCACGCCTTTCTTGAAGTTCTTTGACCAATAGAGACGCTGAACACCAACCGTCGGATCGAACAAATTGCTCATGCCCTCATAGGCAAAATCGAAATCGCGATCGGTGTAGATGCGTTTCGTATAGGTCGCGAAGTCCTGAGTACGCACCGTGACATCAATGCCGACCTTCGCCAAAGCCTGACGGATATAATCCGCTCCGCGCGGATAAGCCTCGGTACTCGGAACGTAATCCAGATTGAGCTTGAAGCGAATTCCGTTTGCGTCTCGTTTGTAGCCTGCATCATCCAGCAGCGCTTCCGCAGCTTTGAGATCGATCGGATAGGTTTTCAGATCGTCGACAAACCATCGCGTCAGCTTTGGGTTGATAGGCCCGGTGATCGGCGATCCGTATCCGTAATTGACAGTATTGAAGATGACGTTGCGATCAATCACATGGGCAAACGCGCGACGAACGCGCACATCCTTGAACACCTCTTTCTCAAGATTGAATTCAACGCGGCTGATGGAATTTGAGTACTGATAGCCATTGGTCTCAAAAGCCAGGTCCGGCAACTCCTTCAGCCGATCGAGGTCACTGTAGGCCACCGGCGTGCTTGGTGCGAGATCGATCTCCCCGGTTTCGATCGCAATAGCTCGGGCGGCCGCGTCCGGAATGAAACGAACGATAAGTTGATCGATGTAGGGGCGTGGCGCATCCCAATAGTCTGGATTGCGCTCATAAACGACATGGCTGCCACGCACCCACGCCTTGAATTTAAACGCTCCCGTGCCGATTGGTGCCAGATTGACCGGGTTTTCGGTCACCTTCGTCCCTTCATAGAGATGCTTGGGTACGATCGGCGTTTCAGCGGCTGCGAGCGCGGTGATCAGGTAAGGTGCGGGCTTCGATAGAACCAAGACTGCCGTCAGCTCGTCCGGAGTTTCCACATCAGTCAAATTCAGGAACGTGTTGCGCCCGCGCGGATGGACCTCCTTGAGGGTCCGGATTGAGAACGCGACATCGGCAGCGGTAAACGGCTTGCCATCATGCCACTTTACACCAGACCTCAGATTGAAGGTGTATCGCAGGCCATCGTCACTGATCGCCCAGGATTTTGCCAGAAGTGGTTGGGGGTTGAGGTCGAAGTCGTAGGTCAAAAGCCCCTCGGTGACCTTCGGCGATACATAGACGGAGTTGTAGGCGGTGTGGGCGATCGTTGTCAGAACAGGTGGCTCGGATGATATCAGCAACGTCGCAGTGCCGCCGCGTGCCGGCTCAGCGGCACCCACCTTCAAACCCGACAGTGATGCCGCGCCGAGCGCGACCGATGCCAGAAGGAAACTCCGTCTCGTCGTGCGATTGAAATCAGTCATGCGATATCCTCTCCTTTTGAGCGGTAAAAACCGGCAAACCAAACGCTGGCGCATTGAGAGAAGTTTCTTTCGTCATTGAGAGCCGTCGCGCCAAAAAACACTACAATTCACATTTTGTAGAAATTATCTTTTCTAATGCGGGTTATTTCCTGTAATTTAAGGAAAATAATTCCATTACTCTTTGACAAATTCCATAAAATTAGTCAACTAATGGCGCACTCCAGATGGAGCATAAGCGACTTGGACGGTTACGGATGGGAGCCGATGTCAAATTCGAAACGGATTTTCTCTCAGGCACGTCGTGTCGCCATTCAGGCGGTTCCGACAGTCCTTGGAATTGTCATTCTGAACTTCTTTCTGCTGCAACTCGCACCGGGCGACGCAGCCGATGTCCTCGCTGCTGAAGCTGGTTCGGCGACGGTGGAGACCATGGCCGAAATCCGCTCGCGCTTCGGACTGGATCTGCCTGTTCTTCATCAGCTGATGAACTATCTGGGCAATCTGGCGCAGTTCAGCCTCGGTTATTCTCCGCGCTACGGCATGCCTGTTGCAGATCTCATCGGCCAGAGACTACCCGGGACCCTTGCGCTGATGGGCGCAGCACTCGGGATCGCCATCGTCGCAGGCGTATTCCTTGGTGCGATCATGGCGCTTTTCTCCGGCAAGCTGCCAGACCGGATTATCTCGATCGGATCTCTGATCTTCTATTCCGTGCCGGGGTTCTGGATCGGGTTGATGCTGATCCTGACATTTTCGGTAAAGCTCGGCTGGCTTCCGTCGGGCGGGGACAGCACGATTGGTAGCAGTCTCACAGGCTTTGATGCGGTCGTCGACAGAGCCCGCTATATCGTCCTACCGGCTTTGTCGCTCGCCTTATATTTTCTGGCGATCTATGCGCGGCTGACCCGTGCCGCGATGCTGGAGGTCAAATCGCAGGACTACGTCCGCACGGCACGCGCGAAGGGTGTTTCGCCCTGGCGGCTGACAATTCGCCATATCCTGCGCAATGCACTCATTCCAATCACCACGATGGCCGGCATGCATATTGGCGGCCTGCTTGGCGGCGCCGTCGTCGTCGAGACAGTCTTCAGTTGGCCAGGCCTCGGTCGGCTGGCGTTCGAAGCCGTCATGGCCCGCGACTTCAGTGTCCTGCTTGGCATCCTGCTCCTGTCCTCTCTGGTCGTCATTGTCGTTAATGTAGCCGTAGACCTCCTGCAGGCATGGCTAGACCCTCGCATTGGAGAAAGCCGATGAGTTCCACGAACACCACCGCGCTCCTGCACGCTCCCGAGATCACCGCTCAGGCAAAGGCCGGCACGCTCGACACCCAAAACGCCTTGCCCCCCAAGGAAGACAAGACCTGGCCTTACCTTCATGCCCCTGACGCCCTGTCGGCCAGGACCGCATCGGTACCGCGCAGAGGATTGCGGCGGGAAATCAAGGTCTTCCTGAAAAACCCGAATGCGATTGTCGGGTTGCTCTTCCTTGCGACCGTAATCGTCACCGCACTTCTCGCCCCGCTTCTCTATCCCGGCGATCCCCTGGAGATGGTAGCGCGTCCGTTCCTTTGGCCCGGTCAGAACGGAGCCTATCCGCTTGGCACGGATTCCATGGGCCGCGATGTGCTGGCCGGGATTGTACATGGTGCACGCATCTCTTTGACCGTCGGCGTCGTTGCCACGCTGATCGGGCTCACGATCGGCATTTCGGTCGGCGCCTTTGCCGGATATTTCGGCGGCGTCATCGATGACGTCCTCGTCAAGCTGATCGAAATCTTCCAGACATTGCCAAATTTTGTACTGCTCGTTGTACTTGTCGCCATTGCCCAGCCATCAGTGACGACGGTGACTTCCGCAATAGGCATCATTACCTGGCCCTTGGTCGCCCGGCTGACGCGCGCCGAATTCCGCGCAATCCGCGAAAAAGATTACGTCCTGGCGGCCCGCAGTCTGGGATACGGACACGCGCGGATTGTCTTCACCGAAATCCTGCCCAATGCCCTGCCTCCCATCATCGTGACGTCGTCGGTCATGGTCGCCGGTGCTATCCTGATGGAAGCAGCATTGTCCTTTATGGGCCTCGGCGATCCCAACCGTGTCTCCTGGGGTTCGATGATCGGATCGGGACGCGACGTGATCAGAACCGCCTGGTACCTCACCGCACTGCCGGGCCTTGCCATCGTCTTCACCGTCATATCGCTGAACCTCATCAGTGACGGGCTGAACGACGCCCTCAACCCGCGCTTTTCGGAGGAACGCAGTTGACCCCTTTGGTGGAAGTCCAGGATCTGTCCGTTGGCTTTGGTACGGCACAGCCCGTAAAAGGTGTGAGCTTCAAGGTGCACTCCGGTGAGATGCTGGCAATCGTTGGCGAAAGCGGCTCAGGCAAGTCCCTGACGGCCCTCTCTCTGATTGGACTGTTGCCATCGAACGCAAAGACCGGTGGCCGCATTTTACTGGAAGGTAAGGATCTTTTACCTCTTTCCGAGCGCCGCTGGCGGTCTATTCGCGGCCGAGACATCGGCATGATCTTTCAGGAGCCGATGACCTCGCTCAACCCTGTGCTGACGGTTGGCGAACAGATCATTGAGGTCCTGCGCATCCACGAGCGCATTAATAAGCACGAGGCGCGCAAACGGGCAATCGAACTCCTGGAACTCGTCAACATTCCTGAAGCGCGACGCCGTGTCGACGACTACCCGCATCAGCTTTCAGGGGGCATGCGCCAGCGTGTGATGATCGCCATCGGCGTCGCCTGCAACCCGAAACTGCTGATCGCCGATGAAGCGACAACAGCGCTCGATGTCACGATACAGGCACAAATCCTACAGCTCCTCGACAATCTTCGACGCGACCTCAACATGGCCGTTGTGCTTATCACACACGACCTCGGCATCGTCGCACAATGGGCTGATCGGGTTATGGTGATGTATGCGGGACGAAAGGTGGAAGAGGGCTTGCCGGAGCCCGTGTTTTCCCATCCCTATCATCCCTATACGCGGGGATTGCTTGCCGCCTCGCCAAGAGCAGAGGACGGACAACACTACCGGGATGGTCCACTGATCGAAATCCCGGGGTCCATCGTCTCCGCAACGGGTGAACGAGGCTGCGCCTTCCGTCCGCGCTGTCCGGACGCCCGCGGTTTCTGCGGGCAGTTTGTTCCCCCGCTCCGCTCCATTTCCGAAGGGCGTTATGCCGCCTGCCCGTTCGTATCCGAAATTTCAGGGGAGGTCTCCGATGGCGCTTTTGTCAGTGCATAAACTGTCCACCGAATATGCTGGAGGGCGCGGAACGGTTCGCGCCGTCGATGACGTCTCCCTAGAGATCGAGGCCGGTGAAACCGTTGCGCTGGTGGGAGAATCCGGCTGCGGCAAGTCTTCGCTCGGCAAATCTTTGATGCGCCTTGTTGAACCGTCCTCGGGACAGGTCGTGTTCAATGGCGCCGACGTAACGGCGATGTCATCGACTGAACTGCGTAGCATCCGCCGGCGCATACAAATGATCTTTCAGGACCCATTCGCCTCTCTCAATCCTCGCCAGACAGTCCGCACGATCCTTACTGGCCCACTGAAAGTGCACGGCATCGGCGACAGGCGGCAACAACAGGAAATTGTCGAGGCAATCGTCGCGCAGGTCGGTTTGCCCGAGGATTCCCTCGATCGTTATCCGCACGAATTTTCCGGCGGTCAGCGTCAGCGCATCGGCATCGCCCGTGCCCTGATCCTCGAACCTGAACTGGTCGTCTGTGACGAACCGGTTTCCGCGCTCGATCTATCGATACAGGCGCAAATTCTCAACCTTCTGGTAGAGATGAAGAGCCGGCTTTCGCTGTCCTACCTCTTCGTCTCGCACGACCTGTCCGTGGTCCGTTATTTTTCTGATCGTGTGCTCGTCATGTATCTTGGAAAAATTGTTGAAAGCGCACCGACTGCGCAACTGTGGGCGGCACCTCGCCACCCCTACACCCGTGCCTTGCTGGCTGCAGTCCCCGACCCTTCACGCCGCAAACAGACCGCACCGATTTCGGGCGATCTTCCAAGTCCTCACAACCCGCCATCAGGCTGTCGCTTTCACACCAGGTGCCCATTGGCGAGCGACCTCTGTCGCGACAAGGCACCAGAATACCAGTTCTTCGGCAAGAACCACGCTGTGGCTTGCCATCACGCACAGTAACCTCAAGGAGTACTTACCAATGGTCGACTATCGTTATCTCGGGCGCAGCGCGCTGAAAGTTTCACCGCTGAGCTTAGGCACCATGATGTTTGGCGGCCCGACACCGGACGAGACTGCATTCCGGATCATCGACAAAGCCCGCGAACAAGGCATCAACTTCATCGACACGGCGGATGTCTATCACGACGGAAAGTCCGAGGAAGTTGTGGGCCGTGGCATCAAGGCACATCGCGATCATTGGGTGCTGGCGACGAAATTCGTCAACTCGCACACCAAGGGCCCGAACCTTGGCGGCCATTCGCGTAAATGGGTCATCGAAACAGTTGAAAACTCCCTGCGGCGTCTCAATACCGATTACATCGATATCCTCTATTTCCACCGCGCCGTATTCGATGCTCCGCTGGAAGAGCCGGTTCGTGCCATCGCCGACCTGATCCGCGCGGGCAAGTTGCGTTACTTCGGCGTTTCGAATTTCCGTGGCTGGCGTATCGCGGAAATATCGCACCTCGCAGATCAGCTTGGCATCGATCGCCCTGTCGCCAGCCAGCCGCTTTACAACATCGTCAACCGCACGGCGGAAGCCGAGCAACTGCCGGCCGCCCATCATTATGGTCTCGGCGTCGTTTCCTACTCGCCACTGGCGCGTGGCGTTCTGACTGGCAAATACCAGCCTGGTCAGGAGCCTGGCGCCGACACACGTGTTGGCCGTGGCGACAAGCGCGTCCTGGAAACGGAATGGCGTCCAGAGTCTGTTGAAATCGCCCAGAAGGTTGCAGCGCATGCCGCTGCCAAGGGCGTCTCCGCTGCGGACTTCGCGCTTGCATGGGTGCTGAACAACAAGTTCGTCACCGCCGCCATCACCGGCCCCCGCACAGAGGAGCACTGGGACAACTACGTTCGCGCCCTCGACGTCACGATCGATGCCGACGATGAGGCACTGGTCGACAGCCTGGTCACGACTGGTCACCCCTCGACACCCGGCTTTAACGATCCAAGTCACCCGGTCGAAGGTCGCGTTCCGCGCAATCTGGCACCCGCGACACGCCCGGCTGTAAAGCCCCGCGCCGTCGCGTGACAACGGGCCTGCGGCAGGAAACGTGCCGCAGGCTTTTCCAATTTTCAAGGAATAGCGCGATGTCCAAGACCAATATAGTGACGACCGGCACTGCTTCCCCCTCCGAGGTGCCGAGCCGCGACGAAATACTGGAGAGGGCGAAGGAAATCGCAGATTACGCGGCCAAGAATGCTGCGTTGCGTGAACGGGAGCGGGTTCTGCCGTTCGATGTTTTCAAGCTGATCAAGGACGCAAAACTCGGAACTCTGCGTATTCCGGAAGCCAAAGGCGGACCTGGCGGATCAATCTCCGACTACATTGAAGTACTGATGATCCTCGGGGAGGCGGACAGCAATATCCCCCATGCGCTGCGCAGCCATTTCAACTTCACTGAACATCTCGCCCTCACACCTGTCGAACTTGAAGATCGCCGGCACCTCGAAAGCGTTCTGGCAGGCAAGCTTTTCGCAGGCGCCAGCACGGAACAGGGCACCAAACGACCGGGTGAAATCACCACACAACTGAGTACCGATGGCGATCGCTACAGGCTGAATGGCAGGAAGTGGTACGCGACCGGCACAGCGTTTGCAGACTTCGGCACTTTCAGTGCTGTCGACGAAAAGGGCGACCCGATCGGTGTCTTGATACCCCTCGACCGCGAGGGCATCACAATCCTCGACGACTGGGACAGCATGGGCCAGAGGATGACTGCAAGTGGTGGCGTTCGACTCGACAATGTGGAGGTACTACCGCACGAACTTACGACACGGCGGCTTTCCAGCCAGGTCGGGCGTCACTCATCTGCCCTGCGTCAGCTTCATCTGGCCGCATCGGCAACCGGTGCTGTTCAAGGCGCGGTCAATGATGGCATTGATTACGTTCTCAAGCAGGCTCGCACTACCCTTCACAGCTCAGCCGAGATAGCCAGCCAGGACCCGTTCGTTCAAAAAACTGTCGGTGAACTGAGTGCTGGCGCTTTTGCCGTCAAAACACTCATTCGAGAAGCTGCACGAACACTCGACAAGACAGCTGCCGCGTTTGCCGCAGGCGAGGAAGAGGCAATAGAAGCCGCATTGCTGGAAGGCTCACTTGCGACGGCGCGCACGCAGATTATTGCCTCCCAGATTTCCCTGAACGTGGCGACAAGCCTCTTTGAACTTGGCGGCGGCTCGGCAACCTCGGCGGAACGGAACTTCGACCGGCACTGGCGAAATATCCGCACCGTCTACAATCACAATCCACTGCTGCACAAGGCGCGCGTGGTTGGAGATTACTTTCTGAACGGCACCACAACGCATCTTAGGGAGGGCCGGGTTTTCTGACGCCGGCGAAGAGTAAAGCCCATGCCAACAGAACTCGCCTCCTCCTCCAACACAGTCGCAGCTCTGCGGCTGCCAACCCTTTCCCGATTGCCGCCGCTGACAGCTTTGCGAGCATTTGTCGTCGCCGCCAGACATGCGAGCTTCGCGCGCGCCGCCGATGAGCTGCATGTATCGACGACCGCAATTGGACAACAGGTCCGCATCCTCGAAGGCCACCTCGGCCAGCCCCTGTTCAACCGCCAGCGTGGAGAACTCAGGCTGACAGATGCTGGGGCTGCTCTTTATCCTGGCCTCGCAAACGCTTTCGACACAATGATCGACAGCATTTCCGATCTATTGCGTTCGGGCTCCAGACCAAGGCTTCGTATGTTGGTCTGTCCGTCCTTGGCGGCACGCTGGCTTGCACCTCGGCTTGGCAACATCAGCCAAGCTCTGGGCGATGTTGAGCTCTCGGTCGAAACAACCGTGAACGGGCCGCTTGGCCTGCAGCAACTTGATGATGTCGACTGTGCCATCGTCGCAAGCGATGAACGTATCCCGGGCTTCACCTATGAGCCGCTTTTCGATGATGCGGTCATTGCGATCTGTGCCGCGGATTTCGCTTTGCGCCACCAGCTAGCCGGTGAGCCCGAAAGACTAAAGCGCAATTCCATTCCGATACTGCGCGGCGCCGACCCCGATCCTGTATTTGAATGGCCACATTGGTTGCGCGCTAACGGCATCCATTCCCGCATACCCACGACGGGTCCGCGCTTTACCCACCCGCAGGTTCTCATTGAAGCAGCCGCTGCTGGCCATGGCATTGCGCTTGTACGATATTCTCTTGTGGCCGGAGACCTGAAGACGGGTCGCCTGGTTTCTCCATTCGGCACGCCACAGCCTACGGTCAATCGTTATCATCTCATCGCAAGCCATGAGAGGCGGCGGCAGCCAGAAATAACCTCACTCATCGCTATGCTGCGCGAGGATGTCCCCTCTTTTGCCACCGCCGCCTGACGCGCCCGTCCCACTTCAGGCGCGAATTCTGCTTGTTTCATTGATGGTGTGGATGTTCTGCGGCCGTGGCAGGCCATAGTGGTCGCGAAGCGTGTCACCGGAATAGTCGGCGCGAAACAGTCCACGCTTTCTCAGAAGTGGCACAACCTCATCAATGAAGATATCAAATCCGCCCGTGAGCCACGGCGGCATGATATTGAAGCCATCGGCAGCTCCTTCCCGGAACCAGGTCTCGATCCAGTCGGCGACCTGTTCTGGGGTTCCTGCAATGACCTTGTGGCCGCGACCGCCAGCAAGCCGGTGAAGCAGTTGCCGAATGGTCGGGTTTTCACGATCGATCACATCAAGCACCAGTTGATGCCGGCTGCTGTCTGCACGGGCTCTCGTCGCTTCCACAGCCTCGCTTGGTAGCGGCTTGTCGAGATCGGCATCACCAAGATCGATACCTGTGATCCTGGTCAGTTGTGTCAGCGAAAAAGCGGGCTGGATGAGATCGTTGAACTCGGCTTCGAGCTTTTTCGCATCTGTTTCCGTACCGGCAATAAAAGGACTGATCCCCGGCAGGACCTTCACATGGGCCGGATTGCGACCAGCACTCGCAACCCTCTTCTTGATATCCGAATAGAATGCCTTTGCGCTTTCAATTGTCTGATGCGCGGTGAAGATCGCTTCGGCATATTGGGCGGCAAACCCGCGCCCGTCATCTGAGGAGCCAGCCTGTACATAGACTGGCCGACCCTGCGGCGAACGCGACACATTCAGCGCACCCTGGACACGATAGAACTCGCCTTCGTGATTGGCGGGGTGAATACGATCGGTATCGGCGAAAAGCCCGCTTTCTTTGTCTGCAACAATAGCGTCGTCTTCCCAACTGTCCCATAGCTTTGTTACGACATCAACGAACTCGCTCGCCTGTCGATACCGATCCGCATGCGACGGGTGTTTTTCAAGGTTAAAGTTTGCGGCGGCCGCATCCACTGACGTGGTCACGATGTTCCAGCCGACGCGACCGCCACTGATGTGATCGACGGATGCAAACAGGCGCGCGAGGTTATAGGGCTCATAATAGGTCGTGGACGCGGTTGCGATAAACCCGATCTTCTCCGTGACAGCCGAAAGGGCGGCCAGCATAGTGATTGGCTCCAGCCGGTGTTTCGCGGAGTATCTGATATTCCCGTCGAGAACTGGCGCATCGGCAAAGAATATCGCATCGAGCTTTGCCGCTTCAGCACGCCTTGCGATATCCTGATAAAGCCGGATATCGGTGACGCGATGCGGTTCGGACTGCGGATGCCGCCACGCAGCCTCATGATGGCCGCCGGGATAAACAAATGCGTTGAGTACGAGTTTTTCGGACGATCTTGCCATGAGATCCTCATCCTTTTGCCGTTTGCGGAAAAATGTGGCGCGTCCGGACAATCCGACGCGCCGCAGTCATCAGGCTTCTTTCGCGAGCCAAGCTTTGGCGAGATTGCCGCTTAAGCCCTCAGCACCAACGGCGTAGTCCTTGACCTTGACGTTTCCGACCACCGGCTGAACAGGAGATACGAGGTTGATGACCGGGAGATCCTTTGCAACGATGGCCTGGAATTCCTTGAAAAAGGCCGCGCGCTTCTCGATATCGGGCTCCACAGATGCAGCCTCCAACAACCGGTCTACCTCCGGGTTCTCGTAATGGCTGGCATTGGAGAACGGCAGTCCGATCTTGAAGTTCTTGCTCCAGTAAACACGCTGCACGCCGGCAGTCGGATCGAAGGTGTTCGAAAGCGACTCGACCGACAAGTCCCATGCCCGATCAGTATAGACCACCTTCACATAGGTTCCGAAATCGAACTTCTGGATTTCGGCTTCGATGCCGATCTTGGCGAGAGCCTGGGCTATGAAATCCGAATAGGTCTGAGGGTTGAATGGGTTCGTCGTCACACGCAACTTGAAACGCTTGCCGTTTTCCTTGCGTGGGAAACCCGCCTCATCCAGGAGTTTCTCGGAAAGCGCGGTGTCGAACTTCGCAAAGCCGATATCGGGATTGTGAAATTTCGGCAAACCGGGGCTGATCGGCGTTGGAGACGGAACGGCATATCCGTAAAGCACCACATCGATGAGCGCGGGAACATCGATCGCATGTGCGATTGCCTGCCGCACTTTGAGGTTTTTCAATATCTCGTTTTCGAGATTGATGACGAGCTGGTTCTGTTGGCCCGCATAGGCATAGATGCGATCATCCACCTTAAGGTTTGGAACTGATTTCAGTCGCTCGAGGTCAGCAAGCGCGACTGGGTTTGGGCCAATATCGCCCTCTCCTGTCTCGAGCGCTGCGGCACGCGAACCTGCATCGTTGATCAGACGGATGATAACTCGTTCCAGATAGGGACGCGGCGCATCCCAATAGTCCGCATTCCGTTCTAGCAGGATATGGCTGCCTGGCACCCACTCCTTCAACACGAACGGTCCACTACCTATGATTTGCTCCGGCTTCGGATTATCTGTCGGCTTGAACGTTTCGAAGATGTGCTTCGGCACAATCGGCGATTCCGATGATGCGAGCGCTGTGATGAGCCCCGGTGCAGGCTTCGCAAGCTTGACACGCGCAACCAGCGGGTCTGATGAATCGACACTCTCTACCTGTGAAAAGGTTGCGCGGCCGCGGGGATGTGCTTCCTTTAGGCGCAGGATAGAGAACGCGACGTCTGCAGAGGTTAGCGGCTTTCCGTCATGGAATTTTGCCCCAGGCTGCAAATGAAAAACATACTCCAGTCCGTCTGCAGAAACCGACCATTCCTTCGCGAGACTTGGCTTTGGAGAAAGGTCGTAGTCGTAGGTGAGAAGTCCATCGTAAATCTTCGAGCCAATAAATTGCGGACCGCCCGCACTGGTGTTGATCGCGACAAGCTGCGTCGGCTCGGGGAAATAGACAATCTTCAGCGTCCCGCCGGAAACTGGCTCTTCCGCTGCTGCAAAAGCACCGCCGGGAAGTGAGACGATAGTGCCGGCAGCAAGCGCAATCTTGTGAAACTGACGTCTGGAAAGGTTCATCTTTGTCTCCGAAAAAAGTAGGGCCGTCCTTCAGTGGAGGCGCGGAAATCCGTGGCGATCAGCCAGCAATTCGAGAATGCGTTTGGTGTCCCGCACAAAGCGTCTGTCTCCATACGCGGCGGCATCATCCGGGGGATTTTCGCCCAAGATCAGGAGTGGCAACGACTGATTGTTCTCCCCGACCTCGGCAATGACAGCAGCCCGTGGCCTTTGGAAATCGACCCGCTGGATATCCAGCGAAGCAGCAATTTCAGGGAACGAAGCGAGCAATCCTTCAACCTGATTGCAATGCGGGCAGACAAACCGGACACCTGGTTGTTTGGGATCTTCGAAACCGGGAGAAATCAGAAAAAGTGTATCTTTGGCCATGCCATCCATCATTGCTAACTGCGATGGAGCGAGAGTGCCGGGAGGTTGGGAGAGCGTCCAGAAACGTATTCTTGCCTCGAAAAGAAGAATAAATTTGCGAACCAGCCACCCAGAAACGGCTTTCTTCAGAAGAATTTTCCGATGCGAATTTATTCCGGTACCGCTCTCCATCAAGCAATGCGATTGCCGGAAATTTCAAAGGGACGCGAATGCCGAAAACCGTCGCCAATCAGGCCGAGGCATAAAAAAACCCGGCGAAAACGCCGGATTCTTGGGAAAGAGGCCTATGACCTCAGCTTTGGGGCTGTTTCCAGGCGTTGGCGAGGTCGCCGTAGGCGATATCGATGGTGGTCACAAGCGATTGCAGGCTGGCATTTCGCAAGATGACCGTCGGTAGCGCGACAATGGAGAAGTTCGGCAAATCATCACCGGTGATCGTTTGGATCTCCTTGAATTGCGCCGCGCGCTTTGTCTCGTCCACCTCAACGGCCGCAGCACGGAAAAGGTCATCGACTCTAGGGTTGTTGTAGTGCGCTGCGTTGACATAAGGAGCCGGGTTCTTGATCCCGTCCGACCAGTAGAGGCGCTGGACCCCGGCCGTCGGGTCAAACAGGCGGCTGATCCCGTTTACGTTTATGTCGAAGCCGCGCTCAGTATAGACCCGCTTGATGAATGTCGCGAGATCGCCTTCAAGGATCTCCACCTTCACTCCTATCTTGCCGAAAGACGAACGCAGGTAATCGGCAGTTTTGCGGAAGGCATCCGATGGCAGGAATGCAAGCCTCAATGTAAATCGCGTGCCATCCGCCCCCTTCGGGAATCCAGCCTGATCGAGCAGCGCATTCGATTTTGCGAGGTCGAAGGGATAGTTGAAAGGCGCCTCATCATTATAGGCAGTGAACACCTTGGGGATGTTCGAGCCTGCCGGTTTTGCCGTTCCAAAAAAGATTGCGTCATTGATAAAATCACGATCGATCGCGTGCGCCAGCGCGTGGCGCACCTCTTTCTTGGCCAGAACCGGATTTTCGAGATTGAATTCGAAGACTTCGGCATTGTTCAGATAGGCATCGGTATAAACTTCGACGGCGAGTTTGGGGTTTTGCCGCAACCGCTCCAGATCGCCGTAAGACACATCCGCCGCGTAATCCGCTTCACCGGTTTCGACGGCAATCGTCGCAGATGCCGCATCGGCAAAAAAGCGCGCGACAAACCCGTCGAGATACGGCAGTCCTGCCTGCCAATAGTTGGGGTTACGCTTCAATTTGACGTAGCTACCGCGTTTCCATTCCTCAAAGACGAAGGGACCGGTACCGATCGGGGCGTTGCCATTCGGGCTTTCGTTGAAGTTTTCCGACGGATATGCGTGTGCTGGCAGGATTGGCGTCTCACCGCCCGTCAGTGCCCTTAACAGATAAGGCGCGGGCTTTGACAATACGACCACCGCAATATGGGGTTCAGGTGTTTCCACATCGGCAATATTGTCGAATGTGATGCGCCCGCGAGGGCCAACCTTCTTGAAGGCAAGCAAGGAGAACTTCACATCCGTCGCGGTGAAATCCCTCCCGTCATGCCATTTCACGCCTTTACGCAAACGGAATGTATGACGCAGACCGTCGGCAGAGGTTTCCCAGCTTTCTGCCAGGACCGGATGCGGATTGAACTCGCTGTCAAAGCGCACCAGACCTTCCAGGATCTTTGTTGAAATCGCTCTGGTACGGGTATTGCTGTCGGAGAGCGGTACGAGCGTCGTTGGCTCACCAAGACCGGCAAAGGTCACGATGCCGCCCTTTGAAGGCTCGTCGGAGGCGGCAAACGACACGGATGGGAGCAATGCTGCTCCACCAAATGCGGCTGTCAAAAGCAATGTCTTACGTCTTGTCAAATCCATGATTGTTTCCTCTTCGTGTTTTATGCCGGAACCGCCGTGAGGCGCTGCTCGATCAGACGCGCAAACAATGTGGCCCCCACCGGCAAGATCGCGTCGTCGACAATGAAACCTGGGTTATGCGCAGGAACGTTTCCCGCATGACCAAGCGTGAAAAAGGCACCAGGAGCGTGCTTCAGGAAGTCTGCGAAGTCCTCGCTGCCCATGAAGCGACCAGGCTCGGTCGAAACCCTTGCGTCGCCCAGGACATCGCGTGCGACCTCCGCAACGATATCGACAGACGCGTCGTCGTTGGTGAGGACCGAGAAAATGTCTCTGATATCGACGTCCGCTGTCAGGCCGTGGGCGGCAGCAACATGTTCCGAAATCGTTGCGATCCGCTCGCGGATCGTCGCGCGAACTTGATCGGAAAACGCCCTCACCGTTCCGGCAATCGACGCCGTTTCTGGGATGACGTTGTAGGCCGAACCGGCCTCAATTCGAGTGATCGATAGGACCGCTGGATCAATCGGCGAAACGTTGCGGCTCACGATCGTTTGCAATGACTGGATGAGTTCGCCGATTGCCGGTACCGGGTCATGGGAAACATCCGGATGTGCGGCATGTGCACCTTTGCCCTTCAGCCTAATATCGAAGAAGTCAGCACCAGCGAGAATTATGCCGGGAGAGACTTTGAGGTGGTTGGGCGCGGCATGTGAGGAGTTATGCAGTCCATAAATCTCATCGACGGGAAAGTCCTTGAACAACCCATCGGCGATCATGGCACGCGCACCGCCAAGACCTTCTTCCGCAGGCTGGAAGATGAAAACGACGGTGCCGGCGAAATCGCGAGTTTCGGCCAGATAACGCGCAGCCCCCAAAAGGATCGTCGTGTGCGCATCGTGACCGCAGCCATGAAATTTGCCGGGATAGATCGAGGCATAGGGCAAACCCGTCTCCTCCGGCATCGGCAGGGCATCCATGTCGGCGCGCAGACCAACCGAGCGATTACCCGCATGTTTTCCACGCAAGATACCGACCACGCCTGTTTTGCCATATCCGCGATGCACCTCGATACCCCAGGACGCAAGTTTCTCGGCGACGATCCCGGAGGTTCGAACCTCTTCAAAGCCGATTTCCGGGTGCTGATGCAGATCGTGACGGATCGACACCAGTTCGGGAATGTAGGTAACAATCCTGTCGATGACTTTCGGTGCTGGGGTGTTTGTGGGGTCTACGGCGATATTCACGGCATATCCTTTGGCAATAGAAGTCCCTGCCGCTACCGGAAGGTGGCGAGTGATCAGGGACGTTTGATGGTGAAACAGAGGTGGCGAAGGCGTCAGAGCCTTAAGCCGGCCTCTTTCATCAGTGGCAGGATCCGGTCGGCGAAATATTCGAGGTCTTCCCGGAAATCGTAGAAATTGAGCTGAACGCCGTCGATCCCCGCTTTCTTGAGGCCAATCAACTGTTCAACGACCTGTTCAGGCGAACCGATAATCTCGATATTGCCGCCGAGATTGCGTCCCTGCTTGTGGCGCGCATCGCCACGTCCCCGCCAGGCATGCGCATCGCTCTCATAATTGTTGGTAGCAAAAGCACGTGTACCCGGCTGTGGCTTTCCTGCCTCGATGGCGTCAGCATACGCAAAGGCTTCAGCTTCAGTATCACGGCTGACAATTATCGGATTGATGAGTGTCTTGACCTGACGGCCATGTGCGATTGCACGGTTTTTAACATTGGCGACATGGGCCGGGAGTGTTTCCAATGCACTATCGATGTGCGCGCCACCAGGCGATGTCACGAAAACCAGGTCGGAATGACGTGCGGCAAAGTCAATCCCGGCAGGCGAACCCGTCGCGGTTACCAGAGGTGGACGACCAAAGGACGGCTTTGGTGTGATCCAGCCGTTGTTGACCGCCCAGGGATTGAGCTTTCCTTCGTAGGAGTAGTTTTCGGTTTCACCCCACAATCGGTGCAGCACATCAAACAGTTCACCCGCCATGTCGTAACGTTTGTCGTGTTCGATCCTTTGCCAACCAAACATCTCATGCTCGATGGCCCGGTGCCCGGTGACGATATTAATGCCCCAACGGCCATTGGCGATGTGATCCAGTGTCGCCCCGTATTTGGCGAGATGGAGGGGATGCAAGGGGCCATAAAGGACGTGGATGGTCGAAATTAGCAGGATGCTTTTCGTAACCGCCGCCATAGCACCAAGCGCGATAAAACTGTCGAGGGAGGAATCACCGTCATAGCCGCCCTTCGGCAGCCATTGCGTGCGACTGAAGGCGATTTCGAAACCCAGCTCCTCAGCGCGTTTGACCAGCTCGACATTGTAATCGAATGTCCAGCTATTGCTCGTTGGCAGGCTGGAAAAGTTGATATCCTGCAAATTGAGAAAGAGCCCGAGCATCAACGGCTGTTGTGCAGCACGGCTTAACGGGCTTTCCTCAAAATCGAACGGTGCCTTCAATTCGAGTGTATCGCTGACCGGCGCTGTCAGTGCCATGATTTTTCTCCCTTCGGATTATGTGTAGGAATGTCGGCGCCTGCCAGGCGCGCGCTGAGGTAAGCGTCCACGGTGCGTGGTTCGCGGCCGGTGATCCGACGAACGTCATCACTCAACGAGGACGCCAAACCTTCCGCGATCAGCACGCCGAACTCACCAACTGCCTTTTGCTCAAAGGCGCCAGGATGTAATGGCAGCGCGGTGCGAACGGTCTGAGACACGCCGATCGGGCGATGCAAGATACGCGCGGCAATCCGCCCGATTTCGAGTGCTGTCAGCGCTTTGCCACCCGTCAGGACAAAGGCACCGTTCAACGGTGTCTCTTTCGTCAATGCCGCAACGGAAACATCCGCGATATCATCCGCATCGATGTAGGAGACGGCGGCACCGGAGTAACGGTCAGGCAAATCCTCCCGGCTGAGAATTGCCGCGATTGTGGGCTCAAGTGCGACCTGCATCCACGCATTGGGTCTCAGGATCGTGTGTGCGACACCGCTTTCAGCCAGATGGGCTTCCACCAAGGCGTGAGCCGATCCGGAAACCGAGCGATCTGCATTTCGTATCGTCCAGTCCGAACCGGATACCTTGACGATACGCTCGATCCCGGCAGAAGCTGCAGCATCAACTGCCGCGTTTTGATGTGATGCCAGCGCTTCGCTGATCGGCGACAGCAGAAAGAGTGCATCGATATCAACCAATGCCTCTTTCAAGCTGGGTGGATCCGCAAAGTCACCTTGAGCGACCTCCACAGCATCTCGCCACAAGCGACGCGCCTCCTCTGGTCTGCGCGTCAGAATGCGCACCTCGGAATTCTTTTTCAGAAGGCGCTCGACGACAAGTTTTCCGAGTTTGCCTGTCGCTCCTGTGACGAGAATTCTCCGAGCCATGTCCGACCTCACAAATCGCGGGACTGATGTGCCGCCAAGGGGCGTGCATCAACCCAATCAAGAACGTCGAAATCCGCAGATATGAAGTGCCACTCCAACAGGAAGTCCTTGAAGTGCACGATCGCTTCTACCTCTGCCGGATCGAGAGTGAGGCCAAGGTTTTGACTGACATTCGGACCATTGGCGGCGAGCACCGCATCCTCGCTTACGCCAATTTCACGCGCGATAAACCTGACGGCGTCGCCGGGATTTTCTTTCGCCCAGCCGGAGACCCGCTGCACCGTCGCGACCAATTCCGTTACGAGGTCCGGACGTTCATTTGCAAAAGTCGCGTCGACCGTGAGTGGTCGCGGCGTGCCGTTGTTGATGCGAATTTTCGGGTCAGGGTGAAATCCCGTCGACACGACAACAACAGCACCGATGAGGTTGGCGACCGTTATCCCCTCCGCACCCTTGACGAAAAACGCATCAATGTCACCGCGATGCAGAGCTGCAATTTCCTCCCCATAGGGAAAACGCCTTTTCAGCCCAAGAAACCGCTCGTCATCTGGACGGAGCAAGACCGACTCGTTTGCAACGAGGTCGACAAGCTCGACGTCGCTCGTTCTCAGCCCGGAAATCGTCAGCGCTGAAACAATGCCCTTTAACGATGTCGCGCGCTGAAAATCGATTGTCTCGTTCGGCCTTCTGGGAAGCCCAACACGCCGCCCCTTCAGATCCGCGCCATTGCGGATACCGCTCGCGGGCAATGCGATAACAGCCTGAAACTCGTCTGTTCTTGTCAGACCGATCAGGCGTGTCTGACGACCACCCGATCGCGCCCATATTGGTGGAATGCTACCCCCCTGCCGAAACGACCACTCCAGACTGTGATCAAAATGGCTTTGGCGGATGGAAGGGTCTGCCGCATCGCGTATTGAGGAGACATGGATGGCGTGGTGAGCGAAGTTTTCCGCGACCCAACCAAGTTGAACGGCGATCGACAACGGCGTCGGCGCAGGACAGCGTGTATACCAGATTGTCTCCGGTTGGAGAGTTTTGCGTAGTGCCGCCTCGACCATGTCATATCCTCAGTGATGATCATGCGCGATAGGCTATAGGCTTAAAAATATTTTCTATAGATAAAGTGTACTATTTAAATTGCCCACTGGAGAATTCGGTTCCGCATAGATGGCGCTTAGCGTCGTAATCCCGGATCAGCTTCTCGTGTGGAGCATGTGACTGCGTGCAACTGGGACTGAAAGAACGGTTGTATATTGTTTCCACGATTATATTCAGTATACCATTGGTATGTTTTATTCGCAGAGCGATCAAATTGCTCCAGACGCAAGTCCCGTCCGTTCCAGAAGGAGACCACCGTGCCATTGATTTCTACGGAGACGAAGGGTGTCTTCGTCATCGCTGTAACGCCCTTTCACGAAGACGGCGCTCTCGATCACGAAAGCATCGATCGCATGGTCGACTTTTATTACGAGAAAGGTGCCGATGGCCTGACAATCTTGGGCATGATGGGTGAAGCACCCAAGCTGACACAGGCCGAATCCATCGAAATAACCCGGCGCACCCTGAAACGTTCACCAGGCAAAGCGGTCGTTGTCGGCGTATCAGCTCCGGGTCTGGCTGCTATCGGTGAACTGACCAAGGCTGTTATGGATATGGGGGCAGCGGGCGTCATGGTAGCGCCGCCATCAAACCTGCGAACCGACGAACAGATCATTACCTATTACCGTAATGTCGTTGAAACCGTCGGCACTGAAGTCCCTCTCGTCCTGCAGGACTTTCCGCTATCGACAGGCGTTCAGATATCCTCAAAAACACTCGGCGTTATTTTTGAAAACCACCCCAGCATCGTCATGCTGAAACACGAAGACTGGCCGGGTCTGCAAAAAATAACAGATCTGCGTGAGGCCGAAGCCAGAGGGCGCCGCCGTATCTCGATACTCTGCGGCAACGCCGGCGTCTTCTTGCCGGAAGAAATGCAACGCGGCGCTGACGGTGCGATGACAGGTTTCGCCTACCCGGAGATGATGGTCGATGTCGTGCGGCTCAGCAACGAGGGCAATCATGACGCCGCACAGGATATGTTCGATGCCTATCTGCCGTTGATGCGCTACGAACAACAACCGGGCATGGGACTGGCGATCCGCAAATATGTGCTCGCACAACGTGGTGCGATTGCTAATGCTGCACAACGTCGTCCTGGAGCGGCCCTCAGCCCACGCGCGGCTAACGAAGTTGACCGGCTGATTGACCGCCAGACCCGTAGGCTTGCCAAGCTTGCCTGATTGGCACGAAAGAGGGATGAAGAGATAGGCGATGTCTCAACACCACCTATCTCCGCCATCTTCATCTCATTGAGCAAATACGCCGTCGAAGTCCTTGAAACCCTTGACCTCGATCGGATTGCCGCTCGGATCAAAAAAGAACATCGTGCGCTGTTCGCCGGGTTCTCCTTCGAACCGCACGACAGGCGGTATGTCAAAGGCAATACCGGCATCTTCGAGGCGTTTTGCCAAAGCAAACCAGTCATCAAGGCGCAAAATGACACCGAGATGCGGCATCATCACCATATGGTCCCCAACCTTGCCGGTCCGCGTCACTTCGAATGGCTTTCCGAGATGAAGCGAAATTTGATGACCAAAGAAATCGAAATCAACCCAGGTGTCGGTGGAGCGGCCTTCCTCACAACCCAGCACATCACCATAGAAGCGGCGAGAAGCATCAAGGTCGGTGACGTGATAGGCAAGATGGAACAATGAACGCATGGCTGTCTTCCTTTGGAGGGTAAAATCAATCCGGACCTGCCGGATTATCGGATGCTCATATCGCGCGGCAGGCTGGAAAGAGGCTCTATGCCATTGTCTGTCACGATGACCGTTTCGGATGCGCCAACGGTCCAGACGCCGTAACTGCGCAATGTGGCTGGGAGGTGAAAGACCATTCCGGGTTCGATCAAACGCTCAACGCCAGAAAAAAGACTAAGCAGAGCGCCCTCGCCCCAATCAGGTGCAAACGCAATGCCCATGGAGTACCCGATGCGCTTGCGAAACGCAGCTTTGTAGCCGGCCTCATCGATGATCTTTTGCGCCGCCTCGTGTGGCACGGAGCACGCGACGCCTGGACGCATGACCGACAATGCAGCATCCAGCGCTCTCAGGGCGCAATCCATCATCCGCCTCGCCTCGTCAGGCGGGTTACCGATCCACGCACAGCGCATCAGCGCGGCGTGATACCGTGCATGGCTCCCAGCGAGCTCGAGAAAGATGGGATCGCCATCTTCGAGCTTTCGCCGCCTCCACGTCATGTGTGGAAGTCCGCTGCGATAACCGGACGAAACCAGGGGCTCCATCGCCATCGTTTCGGAGCCTGCGAGTGTTGCTGCTTCCAGCATCGCTGCCGCAACGGCATTTTCATCCGATCCGAGGCTGCAACACGACAATCCGGCCATCAACCCCTTTTCCGCATATTTCGCGGCTGTCCGGATGGCCTGCAATTCGGCAGATGACTTGATGATGCGCAACGGTGGCAAGACAGCCGACCCATCCTCGATTGCGGCAAATCCCGCTTTCTTTGCAATGTCTGCAGCGAACCGCGGCGAGACGAACCAACCGTCCAGCTCCATCGCCAGACGACTTGCACCAATGCCACGAAGCACGCGCGAAAGAGCCTCTGCCGGGTCCTCACCGTCCTGGTAGCTGACGATATCGTCGAGCCAGGTGTTGGCGACGGCACCGGGCATTTCAAGTTGCCGGACGAGCAGCACCGGCGGCCCGCCTGTCGGCATAATGAAGGCTTGAAACGCAAAATATCCGGCAGTCTGACGACCCGTCAGCCAGTAGATATTCTCAGGGCTCGTGACAACAAGGGCGTCAAATCCGGCCTTGTCGATCGCAGCACGCGCCCGTTTCTGCCGCTCAGCGAACTCCGCCGCAGGAAATGCGGCCTCGCAGCCCTGAAAACCTTTATATTCATGCACTGTCGTCATCGATCCAGGATTGTCCTGCGCCATCTGCCTCATGGTCGGGAAAGCCACCCGAGAAAACGGTTCTTGGCACTGTCGAAATGCGCCTCCATGGCAGCGGCTGCCCGGGGGGCGTCACGCTCCTCGATTGCGTCGATCACGGCAATATGCTCCCGGGCCTGATCAGCAAAACGATCATGGGTTCGGGTAATGGTACAGCGCCGTGCAATGCTGCGCAGTTCGTTCAACATCCCGGGAAGAAGTGCGAGGCCCGCGGCATCTGCCACAGCCTCATGAAACCGGTCGTCATCCATCCAGAAATTGTCGAATGCAGTGTCCTTGCCGTCGGCATAATCCTGCATGACCACACGCGAGGTGTTCAAAGCGTCAGTGAACGGACGTTCTGCCGCACGCGCAGCGGCCGCTGCTTCCAGAAGCCGTCGGATCTGGATGATCTCGAGAAGCTGTTCCAGCGTGACAGGCCGAACCATCAAGGCGCCATTGGCCAATCTGGAGACAACTCCCTCTTTTTCAAGTCGGGAAATGGCTGCCCTGAGCGGCGTGCGGGAAATGCCGGAATCACCTGCGAGCGTCCGCTCTGTCAAAAGGTCGCCCGCCTTGAACGTTCCTTGCAGTATGCGCTGTTTGAGATCCTTGTAGGCCTGCTGAGCCAAGGTTTCCTTTTCACTCATGTCGCCCCCTTCAAAGACCCGACCATGCACGGTGAAGAACCTGTACGGCCAATGCTAGATCGGCCGGGTTCATCGCCTCATCCGGATTGTGGCTGCCATTCCAGTTGCGCAGGAACACCATGACGGAATCCCAGCCAGCCTGTGCGAAGGCCGCCGCATCGTGGCCACCACCGGACAACATTGTCCGCGGTGAGAGGTTCATTTTTGCTGCGGCACCGGAAATTTCAGCAGCAAGACCGCTGGACAGTTTCGTTGGCTGGCTGCGAGATTGCGGCCCCAAAATGAAACGCACACCCCGGGCCTTTTCGATGCGCGCGATCTCGTTGAGCAGGACAGTATCTACCCGGTCCAGGACCCTATCGTCGTCGCTTCGGATATCGACACAGAAATCCAGGCGACCCGGGACCTTGGCGAAGGCATGTTCATTGCTGGCCGCATCGACCCGGCCGAAGGTCACGGCGAGATCTTGACCATCCTGCAAGACACGCTCCCAAGCCGCGTCCATACCCACGACAAGATCGGCAAACGCAAACACCGCATCTGACCTCGCTTCGCGCGGTGCACCGCCCGAATGCGCCCAGGCGCCCTCAATCGTTGCCTTGCGATAACGCAAACCGCCACGCACGCCGTGGACGATGCCGAAGGCTTCGCTAGCATTATCGAGGACTGGACCCTGCTCGATATGCAGCTCAACAAACCGCGCCGGCGCCAAGCCAGGCCCCCGCAGGACAGCCTCCGGATCTCCTCCAAGTTCTGCCATGTGATCGGCGAGTGTGCGTCCAGTATCAGCCCGCAGCGCTTGCATTTCTGGTGCGGTCAGCCTGCCGAGCGCGGCACGCGAACCGACGTACGAGACCGGAAACCAGACACTTTCTTCCGCCCGCGTCACCGTCACCACTATATCGCTTGACGGAACTTCACCGCTTTTGACGAATGCCGCGGCCAGTGCCACGGCGCCTGCCACCCCCGCCTGTCCGTCAAAAGCACCGCCCATAGGCACGGTGTCGAGGTGAGAGCCAATATAAAGCGGCGGGGCGGTTCGATCCTTGCCCGGCAGGCGCGCAAACAGGTTGAGCGCCGGATCACGCGTCACCTCGAGACCGAGCACCCCGCATTCCTCTGCAACAATCTGATGTGCGGCGCTTTCCAGTGCACTGTAAGATGGACGGGTAAAGCCTGGTCCCGGTTCGGATATCGCATTGATGCGATCTATCATCCGGTCGATCGTGTCCTTGATGAAAACCTCTGTCATGCCAGCAAACGCTCCGGTTCATTGAGTGCCGTCACCGGACGTTCTCCAGAAAGCGCGGTCAGAACATGCCTCGCCGAGCCGATGGCGACACGTTTCAAGGCTTCCAGCGTGGTACCCCCGAGATGCGGTGTGAAGATCACCCGTCCGCTGGCAGCAAGAGGACCAATCGGTGCATCGTGGGAATAAACATCCAGCCCCGCAGCTGAGATACGGCCGTCGGCGACGGCATCAGCCAACGCGTTCTCGTCGACCAGACCGGCACGCGCTGTGTTGATCAAAATGGCCCCTTTCTTGATCATGGAAAGGGCTTGTTGGCCAATCAGTTCGCGGGTCTCCTGCCTGAGTGGAGTGTGAAGCGACACCAGATCGCATTGGCGCAACCCATCCTCGAGTGTTGGTGCCCGCTCGAAACCGTCGATGTCGGCAACGCGTGGCGAATACACGAGAACGCGCATGTCCAGTGCCGCTTTCAGCATCTTGCCGAGGCCTGCACCTGTTGCGCCCCAACCAACGATAAGTGCCGTTTTTCCAGACAGCTCCGAAAAGGTCTCACGCTCGCGAAAACCGAAAAGACCTGCACGCTCATCACGATCAGCTGCGGCTATACGACGGGCGGCCGCAAGCGCGAGCCCGAGTGCCAGTTCGGAAACGGAGCGAGCATTGGCGCCAGGTGTGTTGCAGACCAGGATTCCTCGTGCCGTCGCTGCCTCCTTGTCAACCGCATCGTGCCCGGCACCGTGTACCACGATAACCCGCAGCCGATCGGCCGCCTGTATCGCTTCCGCCGACAAACCTCTGTCCCGCGTGATAACGGCATCGCACCCCTGAACATACTGCGACACCACGGCCATGTCAGGGCTCGGGCATATCACCGGTTCAACGCCCGCGGCTTTCAAGATCTCCAGACCGTCGGAGTGGACCGGTTGGACAATAAGACACTTCATCCCTCGTCTGTCCTTTCGGGAAATTGCTCCAGTTTTGCGAGAACGGCGTCACGCGCGTGTACTATGTGGTCTGCCATTATCCGGCCGGCCTCATCTCCACGGCCGTCACGCAGTGCCGCAATCATGGCTAGATGCTCATCGCAGCTTTTCAGAAACCGGTCCGGAACCTGCGTGTGGTCAAACATGCAGGTGCGACGGCGCAAATCCTCGATCATAGCCGCCATTGTCTCGCTGCCTGTGGAAAGGGCGATCGTTCGATGAAACTCGTCATCCACCTGACGCTGCTCATCATCCTCACCCGGGCCGTTCTGCTGCAGGTGCCTGACACGCGCCTCCAGACCATCAAGGATGCCTGGCGCGACCGCGGTTGCGTGCCGCGCACAATAGGATTCAAGCACCTGTCGTAAAAAGAAGATTTCCTCGACTTCCTTAGAGCTTAACAGGCGGACCCTCAGAAACCGGCCATCCTGTGAGACCAAACCTTCCGCCTCGATACGCTTGATCGCCTCGCGTACGGGTGTGCGAGACATTTCAAGCGCTTCGCCCAGCTTGGCCTCCTGCAAAGCGTCGCCTGGCGTCAAAGCGCCTGACAGGATCATCTGGATGATTTTGCCATAGGCTTGCTTTGCAAGCGGTTGCGTCGTCATGGCATGTCTCCTCGAACATTTTGCCGGTTCGGCTTTGTTACCAGATTCCCCAACACGTTGCGCAACGCAGCACGCTCGAAAATCAGCAACGCCTCCGCCTCATCTTGCGAGACGTAGTTGAACCGCACGCTGCGGCCGCTTGTAACCTGCGCAAGCCTTGGGAGATCGACGGATGCAACCGTGCCTATCTTCGGATAACCACCTGTGGTCTGCCGCTCCGCCATCAACACGATCGGCCGGCCGGATGACGGAACCTGAATGGAACCGGCAGACGTCCCGTCGGAAACGATGTCATGGCCACGCTCGGCATGAATTTTCTGTCCATCCAGTATTTGTGCCATCCGGTCTCGCGCAGCAGAAACAATGAAGTCCGCCTGCGTGAAGGCCTTGCGTGTCTCTGCTGAGAAATAGTCGTCCTGTGGACCCGGGACGACCCTGATCGGGCGCACTGATCGTCTCCACATACCACTCAACGCCATCTCGTTTTTCGAATGGGCTTCGTGAAGAGACAAGCGATCTCCTGCCTGCAGCCGGCGGCCGTCCAAGCCACCGACACCGCTGCGCAAGTGTGTGGAGAGCGAGCCAAGCACGGATGGCAAGTCTATGCCACCCGCGAACGCCAGATACCCCCACACGCAGTCGCGCAAAGCACCGATATGCAATTGCTGCCCCGGCTCCATCCTGTAGCTTTCCCACGGGTGCAGGGCCGTCCCATCGAGATGAATGCTGACATCGCCGCCCGTTACCGAGAACAGTGCAGGTTGCGAGACGGAAAACCTGCCACCGACACCGGCAAACTCCAGAGCGGCCGCATTGCCATGATTGCCGACGAGTGCATTGGCAATCCGGAAAGAGGGCGTATCCATTGGGCCGCAGCCGGATACGCCCGCATGGTGCAGCCCTTTCCGCCCAAGATCCTGAACGGTCGCCATCGGCCCGACCTGATGAATATCGAGCACATTCATGGCTGCAACCCCATGATGTTTTCACCTGCGGCGATAGCGCGATCGAGCTCGGCCCCCTCGCTCTCGCTGACAGGACGAAATCGAACGCGGTCACCTGCCTTCAACAGGAAGGGTTGAAGCCGTTGCGGGTCAAAAAGCTTGAGCGGGGTACGCCCGATAAAACGCCAACCACTTGGCCCGGCAACCGAGTTGACGCTCGCCTGCTTGCCGCCGATACCAACGGCACCCGCCTCGATGCGTTGACGCGGCGTCGCAAGGCGCGGTGTGTGCAGGGCCTCCGGCAAGCCGCCGAGATAAGCAAATCCTGGAGCAAAACCAATCATGTAGACGCGGTACTCGACAGAGCTGTGCATCTGAATAAGGGCATCGGGCGACAAGCCCTTCATTCCCGCCAACTCTTCGAGATCGAGACCGACGGTTCCGCCATAGACGACAGGAATTTCGAATTGACGGGATGGACGCGCATCCGCAATCAGCGAGGACAGACGCTGAAGCAATGCTCCAGAAAGCATCCGGCCCCGAACGATTTCAGGATCATACATCACCATCAGGGATCGGTAAGTCGGAACGAGCTCGTCAATTCCGTCGATGGGATTGACGGCAAGATCATCAGCAAGAGCAATAACGCGCGCGCTTACGCTTTCATCGATCTCGTCGGACAACTCAACAGATATGGCGCTATCACCGCAAGCAAGAATGCGCGGAAACTTGTCAGCCTCTCGAATCCGTATTTCCTTACCGGTCATGCACGCTCGATTCACGATATTAGTTTCATCGATATATTTCAGTATACCAGCAGTATGTCAACGATAACAGTGTGGTGAAGCGCTCGGCTCCTGAATCTGAAACCACGCGACAAGCTCGCTTGAATTTTGAGTATACCACCTGTATGTCCGAATGGATACATCTGCGGCGCGCACCGCGAAACGCTCAACAATAAGGGGAGCCGACCGATGGCAACAATCGATCTGAACTGCGACATGGGCGAAAGCTTCGGTGCCTGGACGATGGGCGAGGATGCGATCATGATGGACCTGATCACCAGTGCCAACATTGCTTGCGGCTTCCACGCCGGAGACCCGGTCGTGATGCGCGACAGCATTCTGGCAGCCAAGGCACGCGGAGTTTCCATCGGCGCCCACCCGTCATTCATGGATCTTTACGGTTTCGGTCGACGCCGCATCTATGGCGAACGCCCCGCCGATGTAGAGGCGCAACTGATTTATCAGATTGCCGCAATGCAGGGCATGGCGACATCGCTTTCCTGGCCCATGACGCACGTCAAAACCCATGGTGCTCTGGGCAACATCGCCGCCATTGAACCCGAACTTGCCAAGGTCTGCGTGAGCGCCATCAAGGCTGTCGATCCGTCGCTGACCTTTATCACCCTACCTTACTCCGAAACGATGAAAGCAGCCGAGAAAGCCGGGCTGCGCGTCGCCTGCGAAGTCTACGCCGATCGCACCTATGACGATAATGGCATGCTGACCTCGCGACAGACCGAAGGCGCAGTCATTCACGATCCGGCGCAAAGCGTCGAGCAGGTCTTGTCGATGGTCTGCGACGGGATTATTCCAACGACGGGCGGCAAGAAACTGCCGGTGGAGGCTGCAACGATCTGCGTTCATGGCGACACCCGCGGCGCGGCGGAAACTGCGCGCGCACTCCGCACGACATTAACACGGCACGGGCTGGAATTTGCCCCCTTCGCCAAACCAAACATCTGAACCGGAGATCCGCATTGACACGTACAGTTTACCTAAATGGAGAATGGCTTCCCGAGGCTGAGGCAAAGGTTTCAATTTTCGATCGCGGCTTCCTTTTCGCCGACGCCATTTATGAGGTCACTGCCGTCATCGGCGGCAAGCTCATCGACTATGCCGGCCACTCCGCACGCCTGCAACGATCCCTTTCCGAACTTGGCCTGACCAACCCGCTTTCGGCAGATGATTTGCTTACGGTTCACAGGGAGATCGTGCGCCTCAACAATATCGATGAAGGCCTCATCTATCTTCAGATTTCGCGCGGCGTCGCTGATCGCGACTTTGCATTCCCGGTCGACGCCAAACCTACAATTACACTGTTTACTCAGGCCAAGCCTGTTCTGAACAATCCGCGCAGTGCGACAGGAATAAGCATCGCCACAGTGCCTGACAGACGATGGGAGCGACGCGACATCAAGACCGTTCAGTTGCTTTACCCGTCAATGGCGAAGATGGAGGCGCTTTCTCGCGGCGCAGACGATGCCTGGCTTGTCGAAGACGGCTACGTAACCGAAGGCAGTGCTGCAAATGCGCATATCATCAAGAAGGACGGCACACTTGTCACCCGGGAGCTCTCCACTGCTCTTCTGCATGGCATCACCCGCGCCAGTATTCTAGACCTCGCCGTACAGGCAGGAATTCCGGTTGAAGAGCGTGCCTTTACGGTGGAAGAAGCGAAGGAAGCGGCGGAAGCCTTTGTGACATCGGCAACCAATTTTGCCACATCCGTCGTCAAAATCGACGACACAACGATTGCGGACGGGAAACCCGGCCCGATCGCTGCCAAATTGCGCGATCTCTACATTGAAAGCAGACTTGCCTCTGCAATCTGAGCACTAGCAAGACAATCATCTTGAGGACCGGCGCGAAAGCGGCGGTCCGTTCTGTTACACCAGCCATGCCTCCGTAATACATAGCCGGCCACGCACTAGAGACGCTGATTTTCCTTATATTCGTTATTGTTAATTAACAAACAAATCGTATTCGTGACCAGGGGAGAATATCATGGCCCTGCACACGATGACTTTGGGATTCGACGGTAGCGCGACATGAGACGGATTAGCCTAATTCTTGTGCTCTTGATAATGCCTGCGAATTCTCATGGTCAGGATGTCGCACGCCCAGCAAAGGTCGATGATCTCGTCCGCCTTCTTCAGGACCCCGAAGTGAGATCTTGGATCGAACGCGCTCCAGTCGCTTCGACGGTGAGCGAGACCGATCCACTCGACGTTTCGGCTTGGCAGGAATCGACCGGCAATCGGATTCATAACACCCTTGCTGCTGTCCCAAGCATACCTTCTGAGTTGGCAGGGGCCGCCGCCCGAATCCGACAGGACGCCATGTCGGGGACGGGAGCACCAATCTTCCTTTTTCTGATGGGGCTAGCTGCCGCAGGATTGATCGCCGAACGCTTCTACAGGCGATCACGTCAACGCAGGCTTGACCTTGTTGAGCGGATGCTCGCGGTGGGTGTTTTCTCCGTGACCATGGCCGTTGGTTTCTTTGTATTCAAATGGCCGCCGGTTGCCGGAAGCGTTCTATTCGTGGCCATCGTCGGAATTGTTGCGTACCGCTTCCTTTCTGCAGCATTCGCGTCAACTCCCTTGCAATCACCGGTCCGTTTTCGGCTTCGATTGTTCTCCGGAATACTGATCGTCGCTGTGGCTCTGGCATCCTTGGGGATGACTTTGTCCATCCCGCCGCAAGTGTCAGCCGCAATCGCCCTTTGCTTTTCAGCCATTCTGATGGTTATCGCAGTTGAGGGTGTCGTCTCGACATCGCAGAGAAGTCCCCGAATGCGGTTGGCATTATGCCTCGCTCTCGTGGTCGCCTGGAGTCTCTGGTTCTTCGGATTGAAGGGACTGTTCTGGCTTCTGATCTATGCGCTCGTCTTGCCTGGAATTTTGCGTGTGGTCGGACGGTCGGCGGAAAGCCTTGGCGGGACAGAGCCCAACAGCACAAAACGTGTTCTGATCGTGCGTGGCAGTAGAGCTGGCGTGATCGTACTTGCTATGGCTTGGTTATCGTTGGTGTGGCAGCTTAACCCTAATTCTCTCGTGCACATTAGTCCTGCGGTCACGGCACTAAGCTATGGTCTTCTAAAAAGCGTTGTCATCCTCCTGCTTGCGGACCTCGTCTGGCATCTCATTCGCTCGTGGATAGACCGGAGCCTTTCCGCGTCCGCAGACGCCGAGGCTGACGCAATGCATCTGGCTCGACGCTCACGACTTCGAACGCTGCTTCCCATACTTCGGAACGTGCTTGCCGTGGTCGTCGCAGTCATTGCTGGGTTGATCGTGCTCTCCGAACTTGGCGTCGAGATCGGCCCCCTTGTCGCCGGGGCAGGGATTTTTGGCGTCGCCTTGGGCTTCGGTTCGCAGACACTCGTCAAGGATGTCATCAGTGGCGTGTTTTACATGCTAGACGACGCTTTTCGAGTTGGTGAATATATACAGTCGAAAAGTTACAAAGGAACAGTGGAAGGCTTCAGCATCCGTTCCGTTCGTCTGCGACACCATCGCGGACCGGTATTCACGATCCCATTTGGTGAACTCGGTGCGGTACAGAACATGAGCCGTGATTGGGGTGTCGTGAAGTTCAGAATCTCGCTTGGCTATGGAACTGATGTTGAAAAGGTCCGGAAACTTACAAAGAAGATCGGTGCTGGTCTGATCGAAAACCCGGAATTCGGAGAACTCTTCATCGAACCGCTAAAGATGAAGGGTATCGAGGAATTCGGAGATTACGGCATACAGGTAAGCTTTGGAATGACGCTCCGCCCCTCACCCATGCAGTCTTTCGTTCGACGACGCGCGAATTTTCTTCTGAGGGAAGCTTTCAAGGAAAATGGCATTGAGTTTGCCACACCTTCCGTACATGTCGGCGGTGACGAGAAAGGTGCAGCAGCTGCAACCGTGATCATGGCCCATCAGGCAAAAGAGATACAAGCGCCCTGAAATTGAATGACCTGGCGGCCAGCAATTGCCGCCAAAGAAAATCCCGAGCTTTGCAGAAGAAACTCAGGATGTAATCCATCTTGCCAAATTCCTTGTCGTTTATCCTCGAACCCGTAACAAACTAAGGATTTGCCTTGATTAAATACCAACTAGTCTGTATTTAATTTATTCAGAGGAGATTGGGATGGCACGCAGGCAAAATCCATCGACGAGACCGAGTCTGCTGGAGGCAGCCTTTGCGGTTATCCGAACCAAGGGCTACACCGCGACAACGGTTGATGACGTCTGCGCAAAAGCCGACTTGTCAAAGGGTGCGTTCTTCCATCATTTCTCCAGCAAGGAAGAAATGGCGGTTGCCGCAGCGGACCACTGGTCGCAAGTCACAGGAGCAGTATTTGAAGCAGCGCCCTATCACAGTGCCGCCGACCCGCTTGATCGTCTGCTGGCCTATATCGAGTTCCGAAAGCATCTGATCGCAGGAGAACTCCCTGATTTCACCTGCTTTGTCGGCACGATGGCGCAAGAGGTCTACGAAACGAGTGCGCCGATCCGGCAAGCCTGCTGGAATAGCATTTCGGGTCATGCCGACACACTCGTTCCCGACATCAAGGCGGCCATGGCTGAACATCGGGCGATCGGTTCATTTACGGCAGAAAGCCTCGCCCTGCACATCCAGGCTGCCATCCAGGGCTCCTTCATTCTCGCCAAGGCAAGTGGCGACCCGAAGCAAGCCGTCGAAAGCCTCGGCCACCTTCACCGGTACATCGAGCTATTGTTCGGCCGACCGGCAGTTGGCCATAAAAATTGACTGACCTTGAAACCAATGGGAGGAAATCATGCCAAGCACTATCCGTCTACATCGCGTCTTTTCGACCAAACCCGAAAAGCTCTATCGTGCATTTATTGAACCGGACGCCATCGCCAGTTGGCTCCCACCGTTCGGCTTTACGTGCACGGTTCACGAACTGGATGCAAAGGTGGGAGGCAAGCACCGGATGTCATTCAGGAACTTCACCACGGGCGACAGTCACTCATTCGGCGGCACCTATCTCGAACTCGTGCCTGGTGAGCGCCTTGTCTACACCGACAGTTTTGAAGATCAGAACCTGCCAGGCGAGATGAAAGTGACGATCAGCCTGAAGGCCGTTCCGTCCGGGACTGAGGTCAACATCGAGCAACAAGGCGTGCCAGACATCATACCCGCTGATGCGTGCTACCTCGGTTGGCAGGAATCGTTGCGAAAACTCGCCAAACTCGTTGAACCGGACATTACGCAATAATCCACCATCACTACTCACTGGCCGCCTCATGAAAAATTACAGGCGGCCAGCGCTGCATTTGCGCCTGCTTGAGCGTGTCTGCAAAGACAGGAGCCAGCCAATAGCGCCCATGCTCCCCTATCCGAGAAAAACCTCTTAAGCCCCTGCTTTTCCGTTTCCTTCTTTGTTTTCGACACGGTGTTTGCGCAAGCGACTGACGCGTGACGCCATGCCTCCATGCGGCCACAACCCTTCTCGCAGAACAAATATTCATCACCTTATTGCGTCGCACAAAAAACGACCATATAGTCCTGATGCTCGGAACACGGCTGGTGTACCGAAATAAATCGACGCCAGATCGATCCTGCTACATGCGAGCCAGAAACAATAATGAAGGGGTTCATGACGATGAAAAATGCAATTCTTGCCGGGTTGGCTCTGACGCTTGCCAGCTTTGCAACCTCTGCTTTTGCCGAGACAGCCTGGGACATGTCAGTCGTATGGCCGGAGGGTAATTTTCACACCAAGAATGCGATGAAATTTGCCGACACGGTCAAGACCGTAACTGGTGGAGAGGTTGTCATCACCGTTCACTCCGGCGGTGCGCTCGGCATCAAGGGGCCTGAAGGCATGACCGCCGTACGCGACGGCATTGTGCCGATAGCAGACATCCTTATGAGCCAGCAGGTGGGCGAGGCACCCGTGCTCGGCGTCGAGACGCTGCCTTACCTGGCGCCGACAATGCCCGACCTTGCCCTGTTGCACAAATTCTTCCGCCCCAAGATCGAGGAAGTCGCCACCTCGATGAACCAGAAGCTTCTCTACATGGTTCCGTGGCCAGGACAGGCCGTTTACTCACCCAAACCCATCGAAAAGATTGAAGACGTCAACGGGCTGAAAATCCGCGTCGTCGATTCCAACGGACACAACTTCTTTCATGCGCTGGGAGCCCTCCCCGTCCAGATGCCATGGGGCGAAGTCGTGCCGTCGCTTGCCGCGGGCACCATCAATGGTGTCACCACCTCTTCATCTTCGGGCGTCGATGGCGCCTTCTGGGAGTTCATGAAGGACATGAGCACCTTCAACTGGCAGGCATCATCCAACATCGTCACCGTCAATCTCGACGCCTGGAATGCATTGTCTCCAGAACATCAGGCAGCCATTGAACTCGCCTCCAAGCAGCTTGAAGGCGAATTCTGGCTTGTGAGCCGCGCCGAAGACGAAACCAAGCTCGCTACACTGAAAGAAAAGGGCATTACCGTCACCTCGCCATCGCCGGAGCTCAAGGCAGCGCTGATCGAACGGGCCAAACCGCTATGGGACGACTTCCTCAAGCGCGTGCCGGATGCCGCACCTTACGTTGAAGCCTACCTGAAGGCACGGAACTAAGTTTCTCCTCGTCGGACATGAAGGGGTAGCCGGTCCGCCGGCTGCTCGCCCCATTCTGCGCATTCTGGAGAAGCATCATGCACAGACCACCCAATCCTGCATTCAATGCCATCATTGACCCGATCGATCGCCTGACCGAGGTTGGCAACACACTCGCCGCCATCTCGCTGCTTGGTATCTTCACTCTCATCGCCTGCGAGATATTTCTCAGGAACGGTGTTGGCTATTCACTACCCTTCGCTTGGGATGTTGCAGCCTATCTGATGGCGGCCAGCTTCCTTCTTGCTGGTGCAAGCGCTCTGAAATCCGGCTCCCACGTCCGCGTAACAGCAATCGGCGAGATGCTGTCTTCGTCCGGTGCGCGCTGGCTGGACGTCGTTGCCTGCCTCGTCGGTCTCGCTATCTGCGTTGCCCTATCCATCGCGCTCACCGACATGGCTTTCCTTTCCTTTCAGCGCGGCTCGACCTCCTCGTCCGTCATTCGCATTCCGCTTGTTTATCCGCAGGTCGCCCTGGCAGCCGGCGCGATCATCATGAACTTGCAAATGCTGGCCCAATTGTTGCGGCTTCTCCGCGGTGAGACCCTTTCAACCGGCCCAGGACTGGAATGAACCATGGGAAAAATTACCTTCAGCCTGCTCGGCCTGATGACACTCATTCTGGGAACCGGCGTCTGGATCGGACTTGGCCTTGTCGGTACGGGGGCTGCCCTCGCAGCACTATTTCGCCCGACCCTGCCTTTGTTCAAGCTTCTCGCCCAGCAGGCGTGGAACACACTTGTTTCGCCGGAAATGTTGGCACTACCACTGTTCATCTTCATGGCGGAAATTCTGTTCCGTACGAAGATCTCCGAAGCGCTCTTTTCCGGCCTTGCCCCTTGGCTACGCCATGTACCCGGACGCCTCGCACACATCACGGTGCTTGGCTGCACACTTTTTGCGTCTGTCTGCGGTTCTTCTGCCGCCACGACGGCAACGGTTGGGCGCATCACGGCCAAGGAGTTGATCTCACGCGGCTATAACCGCGACCTTATCACCGGTAGCCTCGCGGGAGCCGGAACCCTCGGCTTTCTCATTCCGCCATCAACGATCATGATTATCTATGGGGTCATGGCTGAGGAATCGATCCTCAAGCTTTTCATGGCCGGTATTCTTCCAGGTCTCCTGATGGCCGCTTCCTACATGGGCTATATCGGCATCAGGGCGTTGATGAACCCTGCGCTTGTCGGAGAAGCGCTTCCACCCACGACATTCCTGCAAAAGCTTATCGCATTGAAGGACCTAGGACCGCTGTTGCTGCTTATCATCGGCGTGGTAGGCTCCATGTATGGCGGTATAGCCTCGCCAACCGAAGCTGCAGCTGTCGGTGTGGGTGGAGCAATCATCATCGGTGCTCTGCAGAAGACGTTGACGTTCAAAAACCTGATGCAAGCTGCAAAGCAGGCTGCTGACTCCTGCGCCATGATCGGCCTCATCATGGTAGGAGCCATGTTCCTCTCGACCGTTATCGGTTACCTTGGCATGCCACGTTATATTGCGGGTACGATTGAAAGCTGGGGGCTGTCGCCTTTCATGCTCATCCTCGTCCTGCTGATCTTCTACATCATCCTCGGAACGGTCATGGAAGGTCTCGGCTGCATTGTCATGACGCTGCCGATTACCCTGCCTCTGGTTATGGCCGCAGGCTACAGCAAAGTCTGGTTCGGTATCTTTATCGTTATCGTTGTGGAGATGGCACAGGTTTCTCCGCCTGTCGGGTTCAATCTGACCGTCATACAACGCCTCACCGGAGACAGCATGGCTCGCATCACCCGCGCCACCATGCCGTTCTTTTTCATCATGTGCGCATTCGTACTGCTGATCGCGCTGTTCCCGGAAATCGTGTCGATCGTTCCGGACATGATGGCGAAGAACTGAGACGAAGCAAAAAACCGGCCAGTGGAAGAAACTGGCCGGCGATGACACTGTCAGGCTGCAGCCATGACAGAGTTGCTCGAAAACCGGCTGCGATATTCTCCAGGCGAAAGACCGAGAATGCGATGGAACACGCGCCGAAATGCGGCCGCGTCCTCATAGCCGACGGACCACGCGATCTGATCGACCGATCGCTTGGTGAATTCCAGCAGTTCGCGGGCCTTGCCGACGCGGAGATGTTGAACATATTCGATCGGCTTCATCCCAGTTGCAGACTTGAAACGCCGCAGGAAGGTCCGCTCCTCGAGCCCGGCCTGATCTGCCATATCGGACACGCTTGTTGCACGCCCGGCACGCGCCTGAAGCCAATGTTGCACTTTCAGGATAGACTCATCGCCATGCGTCAGGCGTGGCGCGAAGCTGCTGTAGTGTCGCTGCTCGCGGCCTGACGGATCGATCAGCAGAAATTTTCCGGTTTCGATCATTACCGATGGCCCCAGAAGCCGGTCCACGATGCGCAAACCAAGATCGGTCCATGCCATCAACCCGCCAGCCGTGATGATGTCACCATCCTCGATGACGATCTTGTCGATCTCGACGCGGACGTCCGGAAAACGTTCGCGAAAACGCTCCGCAAACAGCCAATGTGTTGTGGCTGGGCGACCGGCCAGCAGGCCTGTCGCCGCGAGAATGAACGATCCTCCACAACTCGCGGCCAACGTCGTGCCCTGTGCGTGACGGTCGAGCAGCCAGCGAGCGTAAGGCGCAGCTTCTTCGACTTCGGCGGGCCCCGTCAGCCTGCCTGGCACCACCAGTATGTCCGGATGTCCAGCCGCATCAGGACTGGTGTCGTAACAGCGGCAAAAACTACCGTTCTCTTCCATGCTCCAATGGCTGACACGTAACTCCGGTCCGCCACGATCCTTGGAAAATAGTGACGCGATGGCAAAAAGGTCGGTTATGCCGTGCACCATGGCAATCTGACAGCCCCGGTAGAGAACAAGGCCCACCTCCAAAGCACTCCCTGAAGCTCCTGCCATCTCTGTTTTCCCCTTTTTGTCAGTTTTGGCTCGTCTTCTGTCAGAAGCGCCAATCCTGCGCTCGCTGGCTCCAGAGTATCTCTATTCCCACGGGACGCAAGCAAGCTCCCTGAACCAAAGGAGAGAGAGAAATGAGCACGATCACCACCAAAGACGGCACGCACATCTACTACAAAGACTGGGGCTCCAAGGATGCTCGGCCGATCATCTTCTCGCACGGCTGGCCACTCAGCGCCGATGCCTGGGACGCGCAGATGGTGTTCTTCGCCAATCACGGCTTCCGCACCATTGCCCATGATCGTCGCAGCCACGGTCGCTCCGATCAGGTATGGGATAACAACAACATGGACCAGTATGCTGATGACCTTGCTGAACTGATCGAACAGCTTGACCTGCACGACATTATTCTGGTCGGCCACTCAACTGGTGGCGGCGAAGTGACCCGCTACATTGGACGCCATGGAACAGCGCGTGTCGCCAAGATCGGCCTGATCGGCGCTGTACCGCCGCTGATGCTGAAAACGGAAAGCAATCCCGGAGGTTTGCCGATCGACGTCTTCGACGGCATCCGCAAAGGCACCTACGACAATCGCAGCCAGTTCTTCAAGGATCTGACAATACCCTTCTACGGTTACAACCGTGACGGCGCGGTCATCTCCGAAGGTATTCGCGAAGAATTCTGGCGCCAGGGCATGATGGGCGGCCTCAAGGGTCAACTCGACAGCATCCGGGCCTTTTCCGAGAGCGACTTTCATCAGGATCTGAAGGCTTTCGACAAGCCGACGCTGGTCTTGCACGGGGATGACGATCAGATCGTCCCGATCGGGGCGTCGGCACACTCGACGGTCAAGATCGTCAAGCACGCTGTCCTGAAGGTCTACGAAGGCGCCGACCACGGTTTGACGCAGACACATCAGGACCGCTTCAACGCCGATCTGCTCACCTTCATCAAAGCCTGAAACACCAACGGCAAAGCACTGGCGCCTTGAGGCGCCAGCCCGCCGCTTTCAAAAGGAACATTCGAAATGACCAAGGAAACATTTCTCGTCACCGGCGCATCGGATGGTATCGGCGCCGTTTATGCCGATCGTCTGGCAGGGCGCGGTTACAATCTGGTGCTTGTCGCGCGCCGCGCTGAAAAACTGCAGTCGCTGGCTGCGCAACTCAAGAAGGTACACGGTGTCTCGGTGGAGGTTTTGGCCGCTGACCTTTCGAACGCCCAAGGTCTCGAAAAGGTAGAAAACCGCCTGCGCGAAGACAGCCAGATCACTGGCCTCGTCAACAATGCCGGCATTGCGGGCGAAGGCAACATAACCGAACTCGACCCGTCCTATGTCACTGGCATGATCCACCTCAATATCCTCGCCGTCACCCGTCTCACAGCAGCGATCGCCCCACGCTTGTCTTCCCGTGGTAAAGGCACGATCATCAACATCACCTCCGTCACGGCACTCATGCCGGCCGCATTCACGGCGGTCTATCCAGCGACGAAAGCTTTTGTACTTGCTTTCACGGAAGCACTGCAGGCACAGCTCGCTCCCTCCGGTGTCCGCGTCCAGGGCGTTCTGCCGGGAATTACACGCACAGCAATCTGGGAAGAAGAAAAACTCAGCACCATCCCTGCCGCAATGGTCATGGACGTCAACGACATGGTCGATGCTGCCATGGTTGGTCTCGATCTCGGCGAAGTCCTGACCATTCCCTCGCTGCCAGACAGCGCCGACCTTGAAACCTATCTGAGTGCGCGTTCGGCTTTGCGACCCAATCTGTCGCTTGCAAATCCGGCCGCCCGCTACAGCATCACCGCAGTAAAGTAGAGGGCACCGCCATGATCCTCGGACTGACAATTTCCCAATTCACTTTATTGCATGTCGCCTTGAGCTTCATCGGCATCGCTTCCGGCCTGATCGCGCTGCCGGCTTACGCATCCGGAAAGTGGATGCCGCGCATGACCGGTCTTTTTCTCGCGACGACCCTGGCGACAACGCTGACGGGATTTCTCTTTCCCATCAGTACATTTACCCCGGCACTTGGGGTAGGCATCATTTCCACCATCATTCTGGCGGCCGCACTCGCAGCCCTTTATATTTACAAGCTCAACGGCAAGGCACGAGTAATCTACGCTGTCACGGCGACGACAGGCTTATATCTCAATATGTTCGTTTTGATTGTTCAGTCATTTTTGAAAGTCGAAACGCTGAACGAGCTTGCTCCGAACGGTAACGAACCGCCGTTCCTCGTTGCCCAAAGTGTGCTTTTGCTCGCCGCAATCATTCTCGGTCGCAAGGCATCTACGACGAGCCGACATCTCGGGATATTCGTGAAATGACTGGCCAGCCCCCTTCCGCAGAGCTCCCCAACAGGTCGTTCTGCGGAATTTACATGAGGGAAGCTCCGGTTCTAAAATCAGAAACGATAGGTCAAGCCGAGAACGGGGCCTTTGAGCGTTGAATCGAACACGTGGCCATCAGAATCATAGTCCACGTCGAGAATTTTATAACCCGCAGACACTGAAAGGTGGTCGGTAAACGCATAATTTGCCGTGGCAAGCGCCTGCCAGGTGTGATCCGATCCCGCTCCAAAACCACCGATGTCGGCCTGCGCGTGAACAGAGAATTTCGGTGTAACTTTGTAAAATGCCCGGAAACCAATCACCGGATCGACCCAGCCGAAATCCTCTCCGTAACTGCGTGAAAATGTGCCGTAATTGACAGTCACATCGTTGGAAATATGCCAGATACGCATGCCGGCAAGGACATCGAGCGTCAGATCCTGATCATCGTAGACCCGGTATCCACCTTTCAACGTCGCAGAAAACTGGACCGTATCGACGTCCGCACTCAACCCAGGCGTCGCCCCAATGACAGGAAGCGCGCCGATCACATGGCTGTCCGTCGTGTTGACGTACATCATGTCGCCGGAGAAAACGAGACGGTCATATCGCCCCCAAACGTCAAGGAAACCTCCGACATTGAGGTGATCCATCACGTCCGAGAAGGACTTTTCGACCGAGATTGTCGGTCCACGGCGAAATGGGGAGATATCGCCTTTGAGCCCTGCGGCCCAGAGATACGGGGTAATCTGCAAAGCCCAGCCTGGCGGAAGGCTGCTATCTTCGGTTACGCCAGCTACCTCTTGCGGCAACGATGGATCAGCCGCCTCGGCGCTGACTGCCAGCAACGGCAAAAGCACCAAAGCCCATTTCAAACCATTCCCCATTTATACGCCCTCTCGTTCCACCAAACCGCTAGGAATCGGACGGGCGAAACCGCCCGACAACCACGCTATCATTCTGTCAGAGCCCTTGAAACGGGAAAGGCTTTGCGTCCTCGAAATCTGCCGTTGCATCACCGGAAAATGTGTGGACCTGATCTGTGCCAAGATCGAGCCGTTTAACCTTGCCCGTCTCCTTCGAAAAATCGATCTTCTTCAGATCGACCCAGAATGTATTGGGCGTCATGGCGGATTCGAAGAAATAGAGCTTGCGCTTGTGATCGTAGACGGTGCGCCACCGGGTGGACGAAATCTCCGGCTGGTCCGGTGAGGAAATACCAAGCGGAACCGAGACGTTGCGGATCACTCCGAAAACGCTCGCGAGCAACCGGTTCGGCTCACCGCTTTGCGGTATTGCATTCACATAGAAGGCTGCGCGTGTGAAACGATCGGCAGCCCGGTTCGTACCAGGCAGCATGACGGTACCACCGATGTCCTGCCAATAGGACGTTAACGCGAGTTGCTTGTCATAAGTCGGGGAGTTGGTCATGACCTGGTACTGGCGGCCATGATGGATGACCTGCTTTCCGTCGATATATTCGATAATGGCACTGTCGCCACTTGAATCGGAAAGAGACAGATGCAGCGTCGTCAGTCGATCCTGCCCCGGCACATTGTCCGTGACTATCGTGAACGGCTGCGTCTCCAGAACCTCGACGGCTTCCGCGACCGTGGCAAAGCGATCAAGGACATATTGCGCCCAGGCAGCAATGGTCAGGCCGGGTTTGCTGCTCGCCTCAAACTTCGGATACTCCGATTCAGTCAGCCACAGGACATTGGCGACGAGCCCGGCTTCGTTTGCACCGTCGGTTGTTGAAACATCATAGCCCGTCGTCACCACGGACCCATATTTGGCAGTCCATTTCAGGGAATTCGGACCTGCTTCTCCGTTGCGCTCGATACCACGAGGCAGGATGTAGAGATTGCTGCCAATATCGTATTTCCAGTCCATCGATCGGGCGGTGACAATGTTGTCATCCTGCCCAAGGAACACGAACCGCGTGCATGCGTCTGCTGTTAGCGGTGACGCGACGGCATAAAAACCAGCCAAGCCGAACGTGAATACGCTCCGGAACGCTTTCGAAATCATCGACAACCCCCTGACGAAAATGATCGCCAAAGGACAATGGATTTCCTTCTATCGTCCTCAGGCGATGCGAGAGTGCACCAGGTTTACGACAACCTCAAGATGAGAACGACCTAATCAAACCCCTGATTATCTCCACACATTCAGGCAGTCATGTTCCGGCCATAGCGTCATCATCGCATGGGTATTACTGAAGATGTCAAAAGCTGAAAAGGAATGGCTCGCGAACGCAAAGGTATTCACGAGCCATAACCATCACTTTTCGATCAGGCTTTTTCCAGTCATTTCAGCAGGTTGCGGCAGGTTCATGAGTTGCAGGATCGTCGGCGCGACATCAGCAAGAATACCGTCGCGCACCGTTGCACCGTTCGGTCCACCGAACAGGATGACCGGCACCGGATTGGTGGTGTGTGCCGTGTGCGGTCCTCCGGTTACCGGATCGACCATGGTCTCGCAATTGCCGTGATCGGCGATCACCAGCATGGCGCCGCCAACCTTTTCCAGCGCTGCAACAACTTGCGCCAGTCCGCGATCTACTGCTTCGCATGCCTTGATTGCGGCATTCAGGTCACCGGTATGCCCAACCATATCTGGGTTAGCGTAATTGGTGACGATGAGATCGTAACCCTTGCCGATCGCCTCCACGAACTTCTCCGTGACTTCAGGCGCGCTCATTTCCGGTTGCAGATCATAGGTTGCAACCTTCGGCGACTTCGGCATGAACCGATCTTCGCCCACTTCCGGCTCTTCCTTTCCGCCATTCAGGAAAAACGTCACATGCGGATACTTTTCCGTTTCTGCCAGGCGGAACTGGCGCAATCCGTGACTTGCCACCCAGGCACCCAGAGTGTTGGCAATATCACGCTTGGGATAGGCCGTGGCCATGAAGGCATTGTGTTTCGTGGAGTATTCCACCATGCCCAGCAGCGCAGAAAGTTGCGGCTTCTGACGCGCAAACCCGTCGAAATCTTCGGCACCGATGGCAGACAGGATTTCACGGGCGCGGTCCGCGCGGAAATTGAGGCAGAACAGGCCGTCACCGGCCTTGAAGCCTTCATACCCACCGATCACAGTTGGCAGGATGAATTCATCCGTCACGTTGTTTTTGTAGCTTGCCGTAACGGCGCTGACAGCGTCTGGCGCATGTTCGCCCTTGGCGAGAACCATCGCATCGTAGGCTTTTTCGACACGCTCCCAACGATTGTCGCGGTCCATGGCATAATAACGCCCGATCACGCTTCCGATGCTGGCCCCCTCGGGCAAGCTGTCAACAAACGTCTGCACGAAGCCCTCTGCCGATTTAGGGGCAACATCGCGTCCATCTGTCATGACGTGGACAATGACCTTCAGCCCAAGATCCACCAACAGTTTGACGGCCGCCTGAGCATGCACGATATGGCCATGCACGCCACCATCGGAAATAACGCCCATAAGGTGCGCGGCACCGCCGGCAGACTTTACCTTCGAGGCAAAATCCAGAATGGAAGCGTTCTTGAAAAAGCTGCCGTCCTCAATGGCAAGGTCAATTTGACCGAGATCCATCGCAACGACCCGGCCCGCACCGATATTGGTGTGACCAACTTCGGAATTGCCCATCTGCCCCGTCGGCAGTCCGACGTTCGGTCCAAAAGTGGTGAGCGTCGCATGTGGGCACGTCGCAAACAGCCGGTCCATGGTTGGGGTGTTGGCCAGGGCGGGCGCGTTGCTCGACCGATCCTCGCTCAGCCCCCAGCCATCGAGAATGGTCAGAACAACGGGTTTCGGAGTGCTCATGAATGGACCTTTTCTTCGTTAATCGTCTGCGGGCGACAAACAGAAAGGCCGCCGGAGCGTGCCCGTTCGCCGTTTTGTCATGGTGAGAAGCAGCCTTCCCGTTCCCACTCTTCTATACTCGAAGACCATGAACGCAAGCCCATATCGTTGCCGGATCAGCCTTCACAGATCCGACGTCCCTGGGCATGACGGGCAGACGATATCAGTCCTCGATGAAGATCAGTGCCGGTTTTTCCAGCAAGGTTTTGATCTTCTGAATGAAGACTGCGGCATCCCAGCCATCCACCACCCGGTGATCGAAACTCGACGACAGGTTCATCATCTTTCTCGGGACAAACTGACTGCCGTCCCAGACCGGCCGCGTGACAATCTTGTTGACCCCGATGATGGCGACTTCGGGATGGTTGATGACCGGTGTAGAGGCGATACCGCCCAATGCACCGAGCGAACTGATGGTAATTGTCGAGCCGGACAGTTCCTCACGTTTGGCAGTGCCGTTGCGAGCGGCCTCGGCAACACGGCCGAGTTCTTCTGCACATTCCCACAACCCGCGCGCTTCTGCATGGCAGACGACCGGTACAATGAGACCAGCCGTGGTCTGTGTCGCGATACCGATGTGAACAGCGCTGTAGTGATTGATCACCCCGGCCTCATCATCGAAGGTTGCATTCATTCCGGGTTGATCAGAAACCGCCCGTACCATTGCGCGCATCAGAAAAGGCAGGATCGTGAGTTTCGGTTGCCCACTCCTGCGCTTGCCGTTCATGATGGCGCGCAATTCCTCAACGTCAGTGACATCGATTTCCTCGACATAGGTAATATGGGGAATACGCGAGACCGAAAGCACCATCTTCTCGGCAATCTTGCGCCGTAACCCTGTCATCCTCACCTGTTCAACCGCACTATCGCCGGGCGATGCCCGAAGACGCTGCTCAGTTGTGGAGCGCGACAAAAGGAACGCATCAAGATCGGCGTGTGTGATATGCCCATCCGGACCAGTCGGCTTGACCTGATGGAGATCAAGATCGAGATCGTCGGCACGTTGGCGGACAGCGGGAGAGGCGAGCGGTTTATGATCGTCCTGCAGTACCGGCGGGACATCGGGTTTAATATCGGCAACGGGTGGCGGTGTTTCCATTTGCGCGGGCTCATCAAGAGCAAGTACGGCATCTTGTGCCTCAGGCTCGTCCTCTGCGACCGTCGCAGCGTTAACCTCGGTCTCTATGCGCAGCAGTGGCGCCTTAACCGCGACTGTGTCTCCAATTTCAGCGGCGATCCAGGTTACGACGCCTGAAACCGGCGATGGAATTTCGACTGTCGCCTTGTCGGTCATCACTGCGGCAAGGACCATATCTTCATGGACCGGATCACCGGGCTTGACGTGCCATTCGACCAGTTCGGCCTCCGCGACACCTTCCCCGACATCGGGCATAGTGAGAACGTATTCCGTCATCCTTCAGGCCTCCATGACGTCTATAAGTGCACGCCCGACACGGGCTGGACCGGGAAAATAGTCCCACTCCTGTGCATGCGGATAAGGCGTATCCCAACCGGCGACGCGAACGATCGGTGCCTCCAGATGATAGAAACAATGTTCCTGAACCAATGACACGACTTCCGCGCCGAAACCGGACGTAAGCGTCGCCTCGTGGACCATGACACAACGTCCGGTCTTGGCGACCGAGCGCGTGATGGTTTCGAGATCAAGCGGCAACAGACTGCGCAAGTCTATCACCTCGGCATCAACACCTGTCTCCTGCGCTGCCGCCAACGCAACATGCACCATCGTTCCATAGGCAATGACCGTGACGCCAGCGCCAGCACGCCTCACGGCAGCCTTGCCGATGGGAATGGTATAGTGCTCGTCCGGCACTTCACCCAGCTCATGTTTGGCCCACGATGTTACAGGCCTGTCGTGATGCCCATCGAATGGGCCATTGTAGAGGCGCTTCGGCTCCAGAAACATGACCGGGTCAGGATCTTCGATCGCTGATATCAGCAGGCCCTTCGCATCATGCGGGTTGGATGGAACGACGACTTTCAGACCGCAGACATGTGTGAAAAGCGCTTCCGGACTTTGGCTGTGCGTCTGACCACCGAATATGCCGCCACCGGTTGGCATGCGCAAAACGATCGGGCAGGTAAAATCACCGTTAGAGCGGTAGCGGATGCGTGCAGCCTCCTGGGTGATCTGATCGTAGGCGGGATACATGTAATCGGCGAACTGTATCTCGACACAGGGACGCAGACCGTAGGCAGCCATACCGATCGCCGTTCCGACAATACCGGATTCACTGATCGGTGCATCGAAACACCGGGTCTTGCCGTATTTTGCCTGCAACCCCTGAGTTGCCCGAAACACGCCGCCGAAGTAGCCGACGTCCTCACCGAACACGACAACATTGTCGTCACGTCCCATTGATACGTCCATAGCGCTCCGGACGGCTTCGATCATTGTCATTCTTGTCATATCAGTACCCCGCCTTTTCACGCTGGCGACGAAGATGCGGTGGCATTTCGGCATAAACACCTTCGAACATGTCCTTCGTCGGGGGTTTGCCACCGGCATGCAGGGTCCCGTGGCTTTCTGCCTCGCGCTGCGCGTCGATCACCTCGTCCATGATTTCGGCCTCCGCCTGCCGATGCCGCTCCTCGGACCAGACATCCCTGAGAACAAGGTGTTTTTTCAACCTGAGAACCGGGTCGCCAAGAGGCCACACTTCGGATTCCGTCTTGGGCCGATACGCACTCGGATCATCGGACGTCGAATGTGCTCCGACCCGGTAGGTGACATACTCGATCAAGGTTGGACCGAGATTGCGACGCGCACGTTCGGCAGCCCAACGCGCCACCGCATAAACGGCAAGATAGTCGTTCCCATCCACCCGAAGTGCTGGAATACCGAACCCGAGACCTCGGGCGGCGAAGGTCCCCGAACCACCACGTGCAATTCCCTGGAAAGTGGAGATAGCCCATTGGTTATTGACGATGTTGAGAATGACGGGCGCCTTGTAGGTAGAGGCAAATACCAGCGCTGAGTGGAAATCCGATTCCGCCGTTGAACCGTCTCCAATCCATGCAGCCGCAATCTTCGTATCGCCCTTGATTGCGGAAGCCATGGCCCAACCGACCGCCTGAACGTATTGCGTGGCAAGATTACCGGAGACGGTAAAAAAGCCGTGCTCTTTCGAAGAGTAGAGGACCGGCAACTGCCGCCCGTGAAGCGGGTCGTGCTCGTTGGAGAAAATCTGGTTCATCATCGTCAGAAGCGGATAGTCGTCGGCGATCAAAAGACCGGCCTGTCGATAGGTCGGGAAATTCATGTCGCCTTTGGACAGCGCCTTGCGGAACGCGCAACTCACCGCCTCTTCGCCGAGATGCTGCATGTAGAAGGATGTCTTGCCCTGCCGTTGCGCCATCAGCATACGTGCGTCGAACGCGCGAAGCCGCATCATGTTTTTAAGCCCCGTCAGCAACTCTTCATCTGAAAGGAGACCCGACCAGGGGCCAACCGCCTCTCCCTTTTGATTGAGAACACGGATGATCGAATAGGCCAGATCGCGAATGGTCTCCGGCGCGGCATCCACCTCCGGACGAGGGACGGCCCCTGCCCTTTGCAGTTTCACATTGGAAAAATCTGGCTGATCGCCCGGACGAACTGCCGGTTCGGGAACATGCAGGCTCAGGCGGGTGGTTTCGGTCATGCGTTTTTCCTCCTTTCCACCGCCGTCTCTCCTCCAGACGGCGAAACAACTGCTAGAGATTTCGCGCAATCACCATGCGCTGGATATCGCTTGTCCCCTCGTAAATCTGGCAGATGCGCACATCGCGATAAATCCGCTCCACCGGATAATCCGCCATGTAGCCGTAACCGCCGTGGATCTGGATGGCGTCGGAGCACACCCGTTCGGCCATCTCGGACGCAAAAAGCTTCGCCATGGAGGCCTGCGAAAGGCAGGGCTCTCCCGCTTCCTTCAGAGCTGCGGCATGCAGGACAAGCTGGCGCGCCGCCTCGATATTGGTCGCCATATCCGCAAGCCGAAAGGAAACCGCTTGATGGTCAACAATCGCTGTTCCAAAAGCCGAGCGCCCGCGCGCGTAATCGCGGGCAGCCTCAAATGCGGCTTGGGCCATACCGACGGCCTGAGCAGCAATACCGATGCGACCACCCTCCAGATTGGCAAGCGCGATCCGATAGCCTTCTCCTTCTTCCCCCAGCCGCAGTGCGGCGGGGACGGCCATGTCCGTAAAGGCGATCTGGCACGTGTCTGACGCGTGAAGGCCAAGTTTTTCCTCTACTCTCACCACCTCGTAGCCTGGCGTATCTGTTGGCACGATAAAGGCGCTGATGCCCTTCTTTCCGGCATCGGGATCGGTAACGGCAAAAACGATGATGACGTTGCCATTCTTTCCCGAGGTTATGAACTGTTTCGCACCGTTCAGGACGTAGCGATCGCCGTCTCGCCGGGCCCGGGTTTTCAGATTGGAAGCGTCCGACCCCGCCTGCGGTTCAGTCAGAGCGAAGCCGCCTATCCATTCGCCGCAAGCGAGTTTCGGCAGAAATCGCTCTTTTTGTTCGTCCGTTCCGAATTTCAGGATCGGCACGCAGCCAACAGAGTTGTGCACGCTCATAATGGTGGAACAGGCACCGTCAGCGGCGGCAATTTCCTCAAGTGCCAAGGCATAGGCGACGGCACCGGTGTCCGATCCCTCGTAGGCCTCCGGTACAAGCATGCCAAGGAAACCGAGGTCGCCCATTTCTTTCAATTCACTCTGCGGAAAACGGCTCTCCCGATCGCGTAAGCTGGCACCGGGCGCCAGACGTTCTCGGGCAAAATCGCGGGCCATTTCTCTGATCTGCTGCTGGGCTTCGTTCAATATCATGATCAGCCCTCAATGACGTTCGACGGCGAAAGCTGTGGCCTCACCACCGCCAATGCAGACGGCAGCAACGCCGCGCTTCAGTGCGTGCCGCTTCAATGCGGAAAGCAGCGTGACTATGATCCTTGCCCCGGACGCCCCAATCGGATGGCCAAGCGCGCAGGCACCACCATGCACATTCACCTTATCGTGCGGCAGATCGAGATCGCGCATGGCGGCCATTGCCACCACGGCAAAAGCTTCGTTGATCTCAAACAGATCGATTTCACCCAATTGCCAACCGGTCCTATCCGTAAGCCGCCGGATAGCACCAACTGGCGCGGTCGGAAATCTCGCCGGAGCATCCGCAAATGTTGCGTGCCCCGCGATTGTCGCCAGCGGCTGCAAGCCGCGCCTGTCGGCGTCGGAGCGGCGCATAAGGACCAGCGCCGCTGCACCATCGGAAATCGAGCTGGAGTTAGCGGCCGTCACCGTTCCGCCTTCGCGAAAAGCAGGTTTCAACAATGGAATCTTTTCCGGCCTTGCCTTGCCAGGCTGTTCATCGACATCGATCTGCCGGCCTGAGGTATTCGAGACGGCCGCTATCTCTTCTGCGAAAGCGCCGTCGGCGATGGCACGACGAGCACGCCCCAGCGAGGTCAAAGCATAATCGTCCTGCATGCTGCGTGTGAACTGATAGGCTTCGGCACAATCCTCGGCAAAGGTTCCCATGAGACGACCCTTGTCATACGCGTCTTCAAGCCCATCGAGAAACATGTGATCCGTCATCTTGCCATGGCCGAGACGGTATCCCGAGCGGGCCCGATCAAGGAGATAAGGTGCGTTGGTCATGCTCTCCATGCCGCCGGCGACAACGATGTCAGATGTTCCGGCCGCGATCTGATCATGCGCCAGCATCGTCGCTCGCATCCCTGATCCACACATCTTGTTGATGGTGACAGCACTTGTGGAATGAGCAATGCCTGCGGCGATCGCTGCCTGTCGTGCAGGCGCCTGTCCCTGACCAGCGGTCAGAACGCAGCCCATTGCGACGTCGTCGATTTCAGAAAAAGAAAGCGTTGATCGCTGGACGGCAGCGCGGATCGCTGCAGCCCCCAGATCTGAAGCCGCAACCGTACCAAAGTCGCCCTGGAAACCGCCCATCGCAGTGCGAGCGGCCCCGACGATAACCACGGGGTCATGCACAGTCACTTTCCACCTCCCTGGAAAGAGCCCGAACCTTGACCGCAACCTCCTCCAGGCTGCGACCGATCCATTGTTGTCGAACACACAGTTCTGACAACTTCGGATGGTGAACGCTATCACTATCTCGAATTCATTTCAAAGCTATTTTGATTGACAGTTTTGCACTTCGCGATATCTTTGATCCAACAATGCCCGATATCATAGAGCAAATGATCCATGATTGAGCTCGACAGTTTCGACCAGAAGATTTTGCATGTGCTTGGCGACGACGGCCGTATAAGCTGGCGTGATCTGGCCTCGCGCATCGGCCTTTCCTTTACACCCACCTTGCGTCGCGTTCGAAAGCTGGAAGAAGAGGGCATCATTCGCGGATATACGGCTGTATTCGACGAGAACCGTCTGCTCGGTAACATGGGCGTCTTCATTTCGGTGACACTCGAACGGCAGATCAAGGAAGCACTGACCACCTTCGAACATCATGTCGCCTCTATTCCGGAAGTCGTGGGCGGCTATCAGACAAGCGGAAGTTCCGACTATCTCATTCATGCGATGGTGCGAGATCTGCCACATTACCAGCAGCTTCTGGATTTTCTGACAACTGTTCCCGGTGTCTCTCGTATCCAGTCCAATTTTGCCATTAAGACATTCGTGCGCCGCTCGGCTGCATTTACAGGGGGCGACGACGCATAAAGGGAGTGCCGGTGCGGAGGAGGTACTGGCAGTTCACAAGAGGGCGGTGAGGAAGAGCCGCCGGAGGAGGAACATACGCGATGAGCTCGAACCTCGCCGCCATTTTCGATGCCGACCTTGCGCCGGAAATCGCTGCCCTGCGCGAAAGTGTCCGGGCTTTTGCCGATGACAGGATTGCTCCTCATGCCGACGCGATCGATCGGGAAGATAAGTTTCCGCGTCAACTCTGGCCAGAGATGGGCCGCTTAGGGCTGCACGGCATCACCGCCTTTGAAGAATATGGCGGTGCAAATATGGGTTATCTCGCCCATTGCGTGGCGATGGAGGAGATCAGCCGCGCTTCCGCTGCGATCGGTCTATCCTATGGCGCCCATTCCAACCTTTGCATCAACCAGATTCATCGCTGGGGACGGGACGAACAGAAACAGCGTTATCTGCCAAAACTGATCTCCGGCGAGCATGTCGGTTCGCTTGCTATGAGCGAAACGGAAGCCGGGTCGGACGTTGTTTCGATGCGGCTGAAGGCAGAGCGAAAAGGCGATCATTATATCCTGAACGGCTCCAAAATGTGGATCACCAACGGGCATGAGGCTGATACGCTGGTGGTCTATGCCAAGACGGATGTGTCGGCCGGCCCACGCGGCATTACCGCTTTTCTCATAGAGAAGGAGTTTCCCGGTTTTCGACCTGCGCAGAAGCTCGACAAGCTTGGCATGCGCGGCTCTCCAACTTCGGAACTGGTTTTCGAAGATTGCGAGGTGCCGCAAGACAATGTCCTTGGCAAACTCAACGACGGTGTAACCGTGTTGATGAGTGGTCTCGACTACGAGCGGGCAGTGCTGGCAGCAGGTCCGGTCGGCATTATGCAGGCGGCCATTGACTTGGTCCTGCCCTACAGCCGCGAACGCCAACAGTTTGGCAAACCAATCGGTGAGTTCCAGCTTGTGCAGGGAAAAATTGCCGACATCTACACGGCGATGAACGCCTCGCGGAGCTATGTTTATGCCGTTGCAAAAGCCTGCGACAGCGGCCGCATCACGCGGCAGGATGCGGCAGGCGCCATCCTGTTTGCCGCTGAACGGGCAACGCAAGTCGCACTCGACACCATCCAACTGCTTGGGGGGGCGGGCTATGTCAATGAAAGTCCAGCCGGGCGCCTCCTACGGGATGCGAAGCTTTACGAAATCGGCGCCGGCACCAGTGAAATCAGGCGGATGCTGATCGGACGTGAACTTGTCAAAGGCAATATGTGAGGCGAACCATGAAGCTTTCATCCAGCCTGTTACGCGACCCCTCGTTTGCCGCCAACACCAGCTTCATGTCCTCGCTGGTCCAAGACCTGCAACACCATGTGCAGCAGATATCGCAGGGAGGCGGCGAGAAATCGCGCGTGAAACACCTGGGGCGCGGCAAACTTCTGGTCCGTGACCGCATCGATGCCCTTCTCGATCCGGGTAGCCCCTTTCTGGAGTTGTCGCAATTTGCCGCGCACGCCGTCTATGATGAGCCCGTCCCCGCAGCCGGGATCATCACCGGCATCGGGCGCATTTCCGGTCGTGAATGCATGGTCGTTGCCAATGACGCGACGGTCAAAGGTGGGACCTACTATCCCTTGACGGTCAAGAAGCATCTTCGAGCCCAGGAGATTGCCCGCGAAAACCGGCTTCCCTGTATCTACCTGGTGGATTCTGGCGGAGCAAACCTCCCCAACCAGGATGAAGTCTTTCCGGATCGCGATCATTTTGGCCGGATTTTTTTCAACCAGGCGACCATGTCGGCACAGGGAATTGCCCAGATCGCCGTCGTGATGGGAAGTTGTACGGCGGGTGGCGCTTATGTCCCTGCCATGAGCGACCAATCCGTCATTGTCAAAAATCAGGGTACGATTTTCCTCGGGGGACCACCTCTGGTAAAGGCCGCCACCGGCGAAGTCGTCACCGCTGAAGAATTGGGTGGCGCAGATGTGCACTCACGCCAGTCCGGCGTTACGGACTACTACGCGCGTGACGACAGGCACGCCCTGGCCATCACCCGCCAGATCGTCGCGGGCCTCAATCGCAGCAAAAAAAACCAACTCGAAATCCGACCTCCAACCGAGCCACTATTTCCACCTGACGAGCTTTACGGCATCGTTCCGGCCGATACACGCAAGCCATTCGAGGTTCGCGAAGTTATCGCCCGGCTGGTGGATGGCTCAGAATTCGATGAATTCAAGGCGTTGTATGGGACAACTCTGGTTTGCGGCTTTGCGCATATTCACGGCTATCCGGTCGGCATCATCGCGAATAATGGCATCCTGTTTTCTGAATCAGCTCTCAAAGGCGCGCACTTTATAGAACTGTGCTGCCAGCGCGGCATCCCGCTCGTCTTTCTGCAGAACATCACCGGGTTTATGGTCGGCCGCGCCTACGAAGCTGGTGGCATTGCAAAAGACGGGGCAAAACTTGTCACCGCCGTTGCCTGCGCGCGCGTTCCCAAGTTCACAGTCATTATAGGCGGCTCTTTCGGCGCTGGGAACTACGGGATGTGCGGCAGAGCCTACTCCCCACGCTTTTTGTGGATGTGGCCGAACGCGCGCATTTCGGTGATGGGCGGAGAACAGGCAGCATCAGTGTTGGCACAGGTGCGCCGTGATGGCATCGAAGCAGATGGCCGTCACTGGTCAACAGAGGGCGAAGACGCGTTTAAGCAGCCGATCCGGGAAAAATACGAACGTGAGGGACATCCCTATTACGCCAGTGCACGCCTTTGGGACGACGGCATCATCGACCCGAAAGACACACGCCTGGTTTTAGGGCTCGGGCTTTCAGCAGCGTTGAATGCGCCGATCGAACCCACCTCCTTCGGCACGTTCAGGATGTGAGGTCGTCATGTTTTCCAAAATACTGATTGCCAATCGTGGCGAGATCGCCTGCCGGATCATCCGAACCGCCCGAAAGATGGGCATCACAACAGTCGCGGTCTACTCCGAGGTTGATCGCAATGCCATGCACGTGGCAATGGCCGATGAGGCCTTCGAGATTGGCCCCGCCCCAGCCCGCTCATCCTATCTCGATGGCGCTAAAATCATTGAGGCCGCACAAAAGAGCGGTGCGCAGGCCATTCATCCCGGCTACGGTTTTCTTTCTGAAAATGCCGACTTCGCGGCGGCTTGTACCGAGGCCGGGTTAGTCTTCATAGGTCCCCCAGCCGCCGCCATAATCGCTATGGGCGGTAAAAGTGAAGCCAAGGCACTTATGGCAACGGCGGGTGTTCCTGTTGTTCCGGGCTACCACGGAGACGAACAGGGCCCCGAAACCCTCCAAGCAGAAGCTGATGGCATCGGCTACCCGGTATTGATCAAAGCCTCCGCAGGTGGTGGTGGCAAGGGTATGCGTGTCGTCAAGAAGCGGAAAGAGTTTGCCGCGGAGCTTGCTGGGGCAAAACGTGAAGCGCTCGCCGCCTTCGGCGACGATCGTATGCTGATCGAGAAATATCTGAGCCAACCGCGGCACGTGGAGGTGCAGATTTTCGCCGACGCACATGGCAATTGCGTTTCTTTGTTTGAGCGTGATTGTTCGATCCAGCGGCGGCATCAGAAAGTCATCGAAGAGGCGCCGGCCCCGGGTCTTTCTGATAGCCTGCGCACACGAATGTACACTGCTGCCATCGCAGCGGCACGCGCCATAGATTACCGCGGCGCTGGCACGATAGAGTTTCTTCTCGACAGCTCCGGCGATTTCTATTTCATGGAAATGAATACCCGGCTCCAGGTCGAGCATCCGGTTACGGAATTCATCACCGGCCTTGATCTGGTCGAATGGCAAATTCGCGTCGCCGATGGACAGGCGTTACCGGATGAATGGACTGAACTACGGATCAAGGGTCACGCAATCGAGGCCCGCATTTACGCCGAAGATCCGAGCCATGAATTCCTTCCGTCGACGGGTACGGTCAGCCACCTCATCTTCCCAGATCAAAGCCCTCATCTCCGGATCGACAGCGGCATCCAGGCAGGCGACACCATCTCTGTCCATTATGACCCGATGATCGCCAAACTGATCGTTTGGGACACAGACCGTCCCTCCGCCGTCAAACGAATGCGCCTTGCCCTCGAGAGACTGGCTGTCGCAGGCGTCACCAGCAATGCCGCGTTCCTTGCGAAAATTATTGGCCTGGAAGCCTTCGAGAACGCCGAACTCGATACTGGTTTCATAACCCGCAATGAAGGTGCACTCTTCTCTCTAGAAGAGCCGACGCAATCCGAACTCGCGACTGCGGCACTCGGCCTTCTTCTAGTCCGCACCAAGCGCGTTGGTTCAGACGAAACAGATCCTTACAGCCCATGGAACGTCCCAACTGCCTTTCGCATGAATGCGCCCGCTCGCCAAACGCTGCACTTCAAGGTGGATGGACAGGAGTTGATGTTAGCCGTCACGCATGGTGCCGACACTCTGCTTCTGGATATTGGTGGGAAGAAGGTCATGATCTCCGGCCGTCTCACCGAGGACGGATTGTTAAGAGCTACGATCGGCGACCGGCAAGAAAGCGCCTATTTTTTCTCAGGCGATCATACCCATGATCTCTTCATCAGGGGCAGGCACTTTCGGGTCTGCGAATGCGAACTGGCCGACGACGAGACCAGCAGTCAACCATCAGGTGGGCTGGAGGCACCGATGCCCGGCCTTGTTCGCTCGGTTTTTGGAAAGAAGGGTGCCAAAGTCAAGGCCGGCGAAGCTCTTGTCGTTATGGAAGCAATGAAGATGGAGCATACCATTCGTGCACCGTCAAACGGCAGGGTAACCGCATTCAACTGTGCTGAAGGCGACATGGTCGAAGCGGGCAAGGTGTTGTTGGACTTCGAACCGGAGGCCACGTGAGATGGGATGGCCAGCCGCAGTCAAAATCGTCGAGGTCGGTCCGCGTGATGGGCTGCAAAACGAACCCGCATTGGTCCCAGCCTCTGTGAAGATAGAGTTGATAGAACGTCTTGCGGCGGCAGGATTGACCGTCGTGGAAGCGGGGGCATTCGTTTCACCCAGATTGGTTCCCCAAATGGCAGATAGCCGTGATGTCTATCATGGGCTGAGACAGCGCCCCGGTGTCGCCTACCCGGCGCTTGTTGCCAACATGAAGGGCCTTGTGGCGGCGATCGAAGCTGGAGTTCAGGAGATTGCTGTTTTCGTGTCCGCGTCTGAAGGTTTCAGCCAGCACAACATCGCCTGCTCTCGCGCTGAAAGCCTGATCCGATTGCGTGAAGTCGTGGAGACGGCGCACAAGTGGAACTTCAAAATACGAGGCTACGTGTCCTGCATCGCTGGCTGCCCATATGATGGCGCTGTGCCACCCGAGAATGTCGTGGCGATGACCGATGCACTTCTGGCCATGGGATGTAACGAAATATCGCTCGGCGACACGATTGGCGTGGGGACGGCGGGCCAGATCCGAACGATCATAGACCGGGTGGCGACCTACGCTGCGCGCGACAAACTCGCGATGCATTTCCACGACACCTACGGTCAGGGACTGGCGAATGTGTTGGCATCGCTTGAGGAAGGAATCTCGGTCTTTGATGCCTCTGTCGCTGGCCTCGGTGGTTGCCCATTTGCACCTGGCGCAAGCGGAAACGTCGCGACTGAAGATCTTCTCTACCTGCTACAGGGCCTCGGCATCGAGACAGGCGTCGATCTGATGACGATCGCAAAAACCGGGGACTGGATCAGCCGCAACCTAGGACGGACAAATGCCGCAAAGGCGGGAAAAGCGCTGCTCGCGGCAGGTAATCGAGGAGATACCGATGGCGGATGAATTGCTGGTAGAAAACCGCGGCGACGTTCTCTGGCTGACGTTGAACCGGCCACAGGTTCACAATGCCCTGAATGTTGCGATGACCGAGGCTTTGGCGAAAGTAATCAATCAGGCATCCGGCGACAATTCATTGCGCGCCGTTGTTATAACAGCCAGTGGCGAGCGGAGCTTCTGCTCCGGGGCCGATCTCAAGGAAAATGCGGGTGGTATGTTCCTCTCGCAATCCGGCGCAAACCCGATTGCAGACGTCATCCGCGCCATAGAAAACTGCGACAAGGTCGTCATCGTACGCATTGGCGGTAATGTTTTGGCGGGGGGTATCGGAATTGTTGCCGCCTGCGACCTCGCCTACGCAGCCGACCACGCGGAATTTGGGTTACCTGAAGTGCGTTTGGGGCTGTTTCCGGTGATGGTGGCGGCCAAACTTCTGGACAGAATACCCCTTCGGCGACTTCAGGAGATGGCTTATCTGGGGCAGCCAATCAGCGCGACCGAAGCCGGGGAATGCGGCCTGATCAACGAATGCGTTTCCCTCAGAGACCTTGATGGGGTTGTTGAGGGCGCACTCACTCTGTTGCGACAAAATTCACCGGAGGCGCTTTCTGCAGGCAAACGGGCCATGTCGCAGATGCGCGACATGGCCACGGACGAGCGGTTCGCTTTTGCGGAGCGGACAATCGCCGCCATCAGCAAAAGCGCGGATGCGATCGAAGGCAGGTCAGCTTTTGCCGAAAAAAGAAAACCGCAGTGGCTCAAATCACCCGAGATATGACGGCTTCTGCTTAATCGATATTATCCCCGCACACGCGTTGACGCCCTTCGGCAAATCGCGTTCTATCCGCTGCCTTTCGCCGGGACATGCTGGCGGAACAGGGAGGGACAAACATGCGTCTGGTTAAAACCGTTGGTGAACTGCGCGAACATATCGCCGCACTCCGGCGTGACGGTAAAAAAGTCGGTTTTGTTCCGACGATGGGTTTTCTTCATATTGGTCATATGACGCTGGTTGCCCATGCCCAGGCGGAAAACGACGCGACGGTGGTCTCCATCTTCGTCAATCCACTGCAATTTGGTGCCAACGAGGATCTGGCACGTTACCCTCGCGATCTCGACCGTGACAGCGCAATGCTCGAGGCTGCCGATGTCGACATTCTCTTCGCGCCCGACGTCAGCGAGATGTATCCACGCCCCATGCAGACGGTGGTGGATGTTCCCGAACTTGGCAGCCAACTGGAAGGAGCCGTCCGCCCTGGGCACTTTGCGGGCGTTTCGACTGTGGTGACGAAGCTGTTCAATCTGGTTCAGCCAGACGCCGCTTATTTCGGAGAGAAAGACTACCAGCAGGTGACCTTGATCAAGCGTATGGTTGAGGATCTCGCCCAACCGGTTCGTGTTGTTGCCGTGCCCACGGTGCGTGAGAGCGATGGCCTGGCCTGCTCGTCCCGCAATGTCTACCTGAGCAGTGAACAGCGAAGAGCAGCTGTTATCGTTCCTCGAGCGCTCAATGAAGCCCAGCGACTTTATCAATCTGGATGTGACGACCCGATCGCATTCGAAGCTGCGATCACGCGCTTCATTGCAGACGAACCGTTGGCGACACCCGAAGTCGTCGCCGTCTGCGATCCCTTCACGCTCCAGCCACTGACATCTTTGCAATCTGGTCCTGTTCTCGTTGCACTCTTCGTGCGGATTGGCGCTACACGCCTTCTCGACAACAGGGTAATCGGGGTAGACAAGTCCACCCATGGAAAGGCTGCCTGATGAGTGCACAAGGTAAGCAGAAAAGGCTGACCACAGCCTCCATCCGAAAGATGAAAGGCAATGCGCGTATTGTCTGCCTGACGGCCTATACGACACCGATCACCCGGCTGCTCGATCCCCATTGTGACCTTTTGCTAGTAGGCGATTCCCTTGGCATGGTGCTTTACGGCATGGATACGACGGTTGGCGTCACGATGGATATGATGGTAGCGCATGGCCGAGCCGTCATGCGCGGGGTTGAGCATGCCTGCGTTATCGTTGATCTTCCTTTTGGCAGCTACCAGGAATCAAAGGAACAGGCGTTTCGCAGTGCCGTACGCCTGATGCAGGAAACGGGCTGCGACGGTGTAAAACTCGAGGGCGGCGAGGAGATGGCAGAAACGATTGCTTTCCTTGTTGCACGCGGCGTTCCCGTTTTCGGTCATGTTGGGCTGATGCCACAATCGGTCAACACAGCTGGCGGCTTCCGGTCCCTCGGACATACGGATGAGGAAGCCGAGAAGATCCGGCGCGACGCCATTGCCGTTGACCGCGCCGGAGCCTTTGCAATCGTCGTGGAAGGAACGGTGGAGCCCCTTGCCCGTGAAATAGCGGCAAGCGTGTCAGCACCGACAATTGGTATTGGCGCCTCGCCGACCTGCGACGGTCAGGTTCTTGTCTCGGACGACATGCTTGGATTGTTTGCTGATTTCAAACCGAAATTCGTCAAACGTTTCGCCGATCTTGGCCCACTTGTCTCAACTGCGGCGGAAACGTATGCGGCCGAGGTACGCGAGGGACTTTTCCCCGCAGAAGAGCACACGTTTCAGATCAGAAAATAGCGTAGCGAAAAGAGGGCGGCCGTGATCCGACCGCCCCCTTTTGTGTTGACTAGGCTTTGATGAAAGCGAGGATATCCTCGTTGAGCGTGTCTGCGTTGACGGTGAGCATACCGTGCGAGAAGCCTGGATAGGTTTTCAGGGTACCGTTTTTCAGAAGCTTGACCGCCTTGTGCGCGGAAGCGACGATCGGCACGATCTGGTCGTCTTCACCATGCAGCACCAGGGTCGCAACGCTGATCGACTTCAGGTCTTCTGTCTGGTCGGTCTCGGAGAAGGCCTTGATGCCGTCGTAATGCGCCTTGGCACCACCCATCATACCCTGACGCCACCAGTTCTGGATCACCCCTTCCTGAACCGTCGCACCATCACGGTTGAAGCCGTAGAAAGGACCGGCCGGAACGTCGCGGAAGAACTGCGCCCGGTTAGCGGCAAGGGCTGAGCGGAACCCGTCAAACACCTCGATCGGCAAACCCTCTGGATTTTCTGGCGTCTTCAGCATCAGCGGCGGAACGGCCGAAACCAGAATCGCCTTGGCAACACGACCGGCAGGCTCGCCATGCTTGGCCACATAACGGGCAACCTCACCGCCACCGGTGGAGTGACCGATATGCACGACGTTCTTCAGGTCGAGCGCCTCGACAACAGCAAAGGCGTCGGCAGCGTAATGGTCCATGTCGTGACCGTCCGCCACCTGGGCAGAGCGGCCATGGCCACGCCGGTCATGGGCAACAACCCGGTATCCCTTCGACAGGAAGAACAGCATCTGGGCGTCCCAGTCGTCCGAAGACAGCGGCCAGCCATGGTGGAACATGATCGGTTGGGCATCCTTCGGACCCCAGTCCTTATAGAAAATCTCTACGCCGTCCTTGGTGGTGATCGTGCTCATTGTCTTGTCTCCGTTTGCGGAATTGATGTTCGAGGTGGTTGCTGTGGCCGTTGCGGCCATGATCGGCCGTGTTGGAAATGCGGCGGCGGCCGCGAGTGTTCCGCCGAGGATCAGGGCGCTGCGGCGATTGAAGAGGGGAAATCCGGTCATGGTCTGCTCCTGGACGATTGCTGCTACCGGCCGCGTCCGTGTTTCGATGGAAGGAAGGTAACGCGCGTCATCGCGACCAACAATTGCAACACTGATTTCGATTGAATTGCCGATTATGAAATGATCGATGCGGCTGGCAGGGTGCGGGCGGTTCACCGCACCCTGCCGAAAATTCCAGATCTGCCTTACTTGGCGGGGTTCGGTCCGATGCGCTTGCCGTGCTTGACGCGTTCTGCACCGCCATGGACGTGGGTAACGGCATAATCGATGCCCATGCCGTAAGCGCCGGAATGCTCCTTCACCAGCGACGTCACCGCATCGTAGGTTTCCT
>NZ_JACAWV010000003.1 GCF_013390595.1 Rhizobium sp. RM
ACAAACCAGCAAGTCAGCCAATCCGCTTGATTTCTCTAGAACGAAGCAGTTCGTCGCCAGCAGCGCCGCCGCCCTCGTTCAGTGAGCGGACTTATAAACCCACCCCATGAAACAAGTCAACACACCACTTTCAAAAAACTGTCACTTTCTTACATACCATTGAAATTAAAAGGTATTTTCAGGTTTCGGGCTGAGACGAGCGATTTTACGCTCTATTTTGCCCGTCCGCGTCCAGATCTTTCGTGCGGGGCCGCAGTTTCACCAGCATGCCCTGCATTTGAATACGCCAAATTTGCCTGTCAAAGACCGGATCGCTGGATTAGAAACGTCACAATACCCCATATAAAGAACCATCCAACGAGCGGATGCTGCCGATATTTCCATGACCGATGCTTCATTTCCCACTCAAGGCGCCCAAACCGTCCTCCCCGTCACGGAAGTGCTCGAGGACATAGCGAAGGCTTTGGCAACCGAGGGGCGCGCGGTGCTTTCAGCGCCCCCAGGCGCGGGTAAAACAACCCTCGTCCCTCTTCACCTTCTGCAGCAGGACTGGCGAGGCGATGGCAAGATCATTCTTCTTGAGCCTCGCCGATTAGCGGCGCGTGCAGCCGCCGGACGAATGGCGGCATTGCTTGGCGAGAACGTTGGCGACATCGTTGGTTATCGTATGCGGCTCGATAACCGCGTTTCATCTCGAACCCGTATAGAGGTGGTGACCGAAGGCGTCTTTGCCAGAATGGTTCTGGACGATCCTGAGCTCTCCGGTGTTTCGACGGTCATTTTCGACGAGTTTCACGAGCGTTCGCTTGATGGTGATTTTGGTTTGGCTCTCGCCCTCGACGTACAGGGCGGCCTGCGTGAGGATTTGCGCGTTCTTGTTATGTCGGCAACGCTCGACACGGACCGCATCAGTCAACTCATGCAGGGCGCACCCGTCATCCAAAGTCTCGGACGCACTTTTCCCATTGATATCCGCCATGATGACCGATGGCAGGGCGTATCGACAGATGAGAAGGTTGCAAAGGCCATTATCGAGGCACACGCTTCAGAGACGGGCTCCATCCTTGCTTTCCTGCCAGGACAGGCCGAGATCACACGGACAGCGATGCGGCTGGAAAACCGCTTCCCTGAAAACACAGATGTTATCCCTCTCTACGGCAATCTCTCACAGAAGGAGCAGGACGCCGCGATCCGACCTACCACCAGAGGGCGGCGAAAGATCGTTCTCGCGACATCGATTGCGGAAACGTCGATAACCATCGACGGCGTAAGGGTGGTCATCGACAGCGGTTTACAAAGGTTGCCGGTGTTCGAGCCATCAACCGGCATCACCCGGCTAGAAACGGTTCGTGTCTCCCGCGCCTCTGCCGACCAACGAGCAGGACGCGCCGGGCGAACGGAGACCGGTGTGGCAATTCGTTTGTGGCACCAGGGGCAGACAGCCGCCCTGCCCGCTTTCACACCGCCACAAATCCTTGCGAGCGATCTGTCGTCTCTTGCTCTCGATCTGGCGCATTGGGGCGTAAAAGACCCCTCCAGCCTCGCATTTCTGGATTTGCCACCGGATGCCGCCCTTAAGGAATCGGTTGCCCTTCTTAAAAACCTCAGCGCGCTGGATGAACAGGGTAACCTGACGCAACAGGGCAGGCTGATGCGAAATCTATCACTGCCGCCACGTCTTTCCGCCATGGTGATTGCTGCCGCAAACGAGGGCGCCGGCGAAAAAGCGGCAATGCTGGCCGTCATGTTGACGGAGCAAGGCCTTGGCGGCAACGACATCGATCTAGACGAGCGGCTGCGTTATTTTTCACGAGACAGAAGCGATCGTGCCGACGCCGCGCGCAAGCTGGCGCGTCGCCTGCTCGATTCGCTTCGCGTCGCGACAACAAAGAGCAACCCAGCTGTTCAGACCGGCTCTTTGTTGTTGCATGCCTATCCTGACCGAATCGCATTTCAGCGTGGCGGACGCGGACGATATGTGATGGCGAATGGTCGCGGCGCGGAAATCTCCGAAACGGAACGGCTGGCAACAAACAAGATGCTGGTGGTTGTAGACATTACGGGACGGGCGGCCCAGCCCAGAATTCTCTCCGCTGTCGCCATAGAGCGCAGCGATATCGAAGATGAGATGCCACACCTCATCGAAACGCAGGATCAACTGTTCTTCGACAAGGCCAGCGGGCAGGTCAGGGCACGTCGCGTGACGCGCCTTGGCGCCATCATTCTCGATGAAGCTCCTTTGCCAAAGCCGGAGGGACCGCAGGCCGCACAGGCACTCGCCAACGGGGTACGCGAGTTTGGGCTGTCGATCCTGCCATTTTCAAGGGAAGCGGACCAACTTCGCGAGAGGATCGGCTTTCTTCATGCCAGCATTGGAGACCCCTGGCCGGATGTCAGCGACGAAGCTCTGACAGCACGCCTGGATGAATGGTTCGTACCATTCCAAAACAGTGTCCGCAGTCTTCAGGATATTCGCTCCGGCAGCCTTTCCGAAGGGCTGATGTCACTTGTTCCACACGAGGTGGTGCGAGAGCTCGCGAAATTGGCGCCGACCCACTTCGAAGCGCCGACTGGGCAACGGCACCCTATCCGCTACGACGGAAGCGAACCCACACTTTCCATTCGTGTACAGGAACTGTTCGGACTGAAGGCGCATCCGACGATCGCGCAGGGCCGCTTGCCACTCGTTCTGGAATTGACCTCTCCCGCTCATCGACCGATACAAACGACACGCGATTTGCCTGGTTTCTGGTCGGGGTCGTGGAAAGATGTGCGCGCTGACATGCGTGGCCGGTATCCACGTCACCCGTGGCCGGAAGATCCGGCATCCGCGCAACCCACCAACCGTGCAAAGCCACGTGGAACGTAAGCAATGAAACCCGTAAAAGAAACGAAGACGGCAATCCAGGCAATCGAAACGACGAGACTTGGTCGTGCCAGCCGACGAATCAGGCTGCAGACAATCGTCTGGCTGCGTTGGCTTGCCGTCGCGGGTCAAAGTGCAACAATTCTCTTCGTCGCCCTCGGCTTGCACTTCCCGCTGCCACTCCTGGCGTGCTCGCTGCTGATCGCCGCGCTGGCGCTGGCCAATCTGTTTCTGACAGCTCGTTTTCCATCCACCTACCGCCTGGAGCCCTGGGAAGCGACGTTGCTGCTCGCCTTCGATCTTTTGCAGTTGACGGCACTCATCTACATCACGGGAGGTCTCTCCAACCCCTTCGCGCCTTTGATCTGCGTACAGGTCATTATCGCTTTCGCTTCGCAACCGCTGAGGCACTCTCTTATTCTTCTCGCCTTCGCGGTCATTTGCTCGACAGCGATCGCTTTCTCGCCCTTCCCGGTTCCATGGTATCCGGGCGAAACTTTGCCGATCCAGCTTCTGCTGCATGTTGGCACGTGGTTCGCCATTATCGCGACGACATCGTTTGCAGCATTTTACGCATACCGTGTTTCCCATGAAGCCAATCAGCTTGCCGATGCTCTGGCGGCAACGGAACTCGTTCTCGAGCGTGAAAAACACCTGTCACAGCTCGACGGCCTCGCGGCTGCGGCTGCGCACGAGCTTGGGACGCCACTTGCAACCATCAGCGTCGTCGCCAAGGAGATGGAAAGAGAACTCGGAAACGACGAACGCCTGGGAGAAGATATCGCCCTGCTGCGCAGCCAAAGCGAACGATGCCGCGATATCTTGCGACGCCTGACCTCACTTTCAGCCGACAGCGAAGAACATATGCGTCGCCTGCCGCTTTCTTCCCTGCTTGATGAGGTCATGGCACCTTATCGCGAATTCGGCATCGAGCTTGAACTGATCGAGAAAAATAACCGCGTCGATGAGCCTGTCGGTATCAGAAACGCCGGCATTATCTATGGTCTCGGCAACCTTATCGAAAATGGCGTGGACTATGCGCGAACGAAAGTCACGGTGACCGCCGCCTATGATGCCCAGACGGTAAAAGTCGCAATTGAAGACGACGGACCTGGTTACGCCTATGACATTCTCGCCCGCATTGGCGAACCCTATATGACAGAGCGCCACAATGATGCCCGCGCAGGCGGATTGGGGCTCGGTCTATTTATCGCCAAGACTTTGCTGGAACGCTCGGGTGCGACCGTGACATTCGAGAATCGCGGCGTGACAGAGAGCGGAGCGCGAATCACAATCGTCTGGCCCCGCGCCCTTATGGACGATAAAAGCCACTGAACGCTTTACGATCCGATTTGAAGAAGCGATAAGAAGACAACAGGCTCAGGAAGTTGCCGGAAGGCCGGAACCATGAATACAAAAGATCAAGCCCCTCTCGATGACAAGGCCATTGCCGATGAAAACGATCCAATCGGCGCCGACAAGTCGCTGCTGATCGTCGATGACGACGGCCCGTTTCTCCGCCGCCTGGCTCGCGCCATGGAAACGCGCGGGTTTAATGTCGATACCGCCGAGTCGGTCAGCGAGGGCATCGCCAAGTCAAAGGCGACGCCGCCGAAATATGCCGTCGTCGATCTTCGACTTGGAGATGGCAATGGGCTGGAAGTGATCGAGGCCATCAGGCAAAGCAGAACGGATACGCAGATCGTAGTTCTGACGGGCTATGGAAATATCGCCACTGCCGTTACCGCGGTCAAACTCGGTGCGCTCGATTATCTCGCAAAGCCGGCCGATGCCGATGATGTCTTTAATGCGTTGACGCAGCGCAAGGGTGAAAAGACTGAAGTTCCAGAGAATCCAATGTCTGCGGACCGGGTACGCTGGGAGCATATTCAGCGGGTTTACGAGATGTGTGAGAGAAACGTCTCGGAAACCGCTCGCCGTCTCAACATGCACCGCCGTACCTTGCAGCGCATTCTTGCGAAACGCGCCCCCAAATAAACGTCGGTCATTCTCCGAAGCTGCGGCCCGTTGTCCATTCCGCCAACATGAGGCGGGTGGCCGCAGTTCTGGAAAAATCCAGCATCAGTGATTTGCGCGTCGCAGGTGGCAGTTTGTGCTCCGGCGCTTCCCGCAGCATGTGAGCGCCATATCCGTCGGAAAGGATTAGGCCGCAATCCTCCGGAAAAATGTCGATCGGGACTTCGGCATGTGTGGCAAAGAACAACCGGTCGCAGTGCAACCGGTAGTCCGGCCATTTGCGATCGACACGGAAATCCTCAATCGAGGATTTGATTTCGACAATCCAGATTTCACCCTTGACGGACAGGCTGATGAGGTCGGCTCGTCGCCCGCTCGCCAGAGGCAGTTCGGGCAGAACAGAATGGCGCATCTCATGCAGCAAGATCTGCACGCCGCGCCGCACCAACATGGCCTTATCCGATTGGCGACCATCAATTAACGGATTGTTATTGGTGACGGAAAGAATAGTCATGGATAACGCATTCAAGGACGTGTGAACTATTGTTGCAAAAAGACAATGAACCGGCAATTTTACATGCCGGCGCTCGTTGCCGAGGCGCTACGGCTTGCCAAGCGCAGCTTAATGGAAAATAACCCCATTATCCAATTCAGCCTACTCTTTCGCACAATTTGGCGAATTTTCCGCGAGAACGACATGCGCATCCGTACATCATTGACCGCACTTGGTCTGACGGCAGTACTGGCTCTGGCCGGCTGCGCCGAGACCACTTCCCAATCGTCCGACAAGCCCGTCGCAGCCGCGCCGGCGCCTGTTCCGACAAAGGTTGAAACCGTCCAGATTTTCAACGACGTTTACGGCCCTGTCACGGATGCCGGTTACGCCCTTCCAGCTATCCCGATCAACCGCGTCAATGAGAAGTTCCGTCGCCAGATCGTGGAATTCCAGACTCCTGAAAAGCCGGGCACAGTTATCGTCAACACCCGTGAGCGTTTCCTCTATTACGTCATGCCGGGTAACCGCGCCGTTCGTTACGGCATCGGCGTTGGCAAGGCAGGCTTTGCGTGGGCCGGTGAAGCCTATGTCGCCTGGAAGCAGGAATGGCCGATGTGGCATCCGCCAAAGGAAATGGCCGACCGCAAACCGGAAGTCGCGAAGTACGTCGAAGCCGGCATGGGGCCTGGCCTGACAAACCCGCTTGGTGCACGCGCAATGTACCTCTTCAATGAAAAGGGTCAGGATACCCTGTTCCGCATCCATGGATCGCCTGAATGGGCGTCGATCGGCACGGCAGCGTCTTCCGGCTGCATCCGCATGATCAACCAGGACGTGATCGACCTTTACAGCCGCGTCCGTCCGGGCCGGAACACCAAGGTTATCGTGATCCAGTAATATCCGGATCAAGACCAGAAAATGAAAAAGCCGCCAGGACATCCCGGCGGCTTTTTTGTTGGCTAGCGGCGGGAATACCCGCCGCTTTTGCAAGTCAGGCGGCCTGCCTTGCTTTCAACTCGAGACGGCGACGGTGCAGAACCGGTTCGGTGTAACCGTTCGGTTGCTCGCGTCCTTTAAGGACCAGTTCGACGGCAGCCTGAAAAGCAATGGAACCGTCAAAATCAGGTGCCATTGCCAGATAGTCGGCATCACCAGCATTCTGACCGTCAACCACAACAGCCATGCGCTTCATGGTTTCGACAATCTGTTCTTCCGTCACGACGCCGTGACGCAACCAGTTTGCCATATGTTGTGCGGAGATCCGCAGAGTGGCGCGGTCTTCCATCAAGCCGATATTGTTGATGTCCGGAACCTTCGAACAACCCACGCCCTGGTCGACCCAACGGACGACATAACCCAGAATGCCCTGGGCGTTGTTATCGAGTTCGCGCTGGATTTCTTCTGGCGTCCAGTTGGGGCGAGATGCGACAGGTACCGACAAAATGTCGGAGAGTTTCGCCCTGCCTCGGCTCTTCAGGTGATCCTGAACAGCCGCGACATCGACCGTATGATAGTGCGTTGCATGCAGCGTCGCCGCCGTCGGCGAAGGCACCCATGCCGTGTTGGCACCAGCCCTGGGATGCGCGATCTTCTGTTCCAGCATCGCTGCCATCAGATCCGGCATCGCCCACATGCCCTTGCCGATCTGAGCATGGCCAGCAAGACCGCACTCCAGACCAATGTCGACGTTCCAGTTTTCGTAAGCCGCAATCCAGGCCGCCTGCTTCATGTCGCCCTTGCGGATCATCGGGCCGGCTTCCATGGATGTGTGCATCTCGTCACCGGTACGATCGAGGAAGCCGGTATTAATGAATACAACCCGGTCTTTCGCCGCACGAATACATTCCTTGAGGTTGACCGTCGTACGGCGTTCCTCATCCATGATGCCCATCTTCATGGTATTTGGTGTCATGCCGACAAGCTTTTCGACCCGCGTGAAAATTTCGTTGGCGAAGGCCACTTCTTCCGGCCCATGCATCTTGGGCTTGACGACATACATCGAACCGGCGCGCGAATTCTGGCGACGGCCAGACGGACCGACATCGTAAAGAGCAATCAAAGCGGTAACGACGGCATCCATGATGCCTTCTGGAACCTCACGCCCATCCCTGTCGAGGATTGCAGGATTGGTCATCAGATGCCCGACATTTCGAACCAGCATCAATGACCGTCCATGTAACGTCACGGCCGAACCGTCCGGGCCGGTATAATAACGGTCGGGGTTCAATTTGCGGGTGAAGGTCTTTCCACCTTTTGAAACTTCTTCGGCCAGATCGCCGCGCAACAGACCAAGCCAGTTAGCGTAGACGAGAACCTTGTCTTCCGCATCCACGGCAGCAACCGAATCCTCGCAGTCCATGATCGTGGTCAGGGCCGATTCAAGTATGACATCGGAAACTCCCGCGAGATCGGACTTGCCGATTTCCGTCGACGGATCGATGACGATTTCGGTGTGCAGACCGTTCTTGCTCAGCAGGATCGATGACGGGGACGCAACATCGCCACCAAAGCCAGCGAACTGCGACACATCTTTCAAACCTGTGGTCTTGTCGCCAACGGAAAGCTGCAAGACACCGTCCAAGATCTTGATACCAGTCACGTCCGACCAGCTCGCGCCGTCCACGGGCGCAGATTGATCAAGGAAGTTTCTCGACCACGTGATGACCTTTTCGCCGCGTTTCGGGTTATAGCCCCTGCCCTTTTCAGCACCATCCTCATCGGAAATCGCATCGGTGCCGTAAAGCGCGTCATAGAGCGAACCCCAGCGCGCGTTCGCAGCGTTCAATGCATAACGTGCATTCATAACAGGGACGACGAGTTGCGGACCGGCGACAACGGCCATTTCGGCATCAACGTTCTCTGTCGAGACCCTGAAATCCGGTCCTTCCGGCAAAAGATAGTCGATCTCTTTCAGAAAGTTTTCGTAAACGCCAAAATCCAGCGGGGCACCATTCTGGCGGTACCATCCATCCAGCTTTTCTTGCAGAGCGTCACGCTTTGAAAGAAGCTCGCGATTTTTCGGCGAAAGATCGTGGATGATCCCCGAAAAGCCTTCAAAAAAGGCCTCACGGTCAAGACCTGTGCCGGGCAGGACCTCTTCTGTCAGAAAAGCATAAAGCCTGTTGTCGATGGAAAGACCGAATTTATCCGTGCGGCTCACATGCGCCTCCTCGTGTTCATTTCGTCTAAATTGAACAATGAGGGTGGGCTACGTCAATCGCGTGAAGCAACCAAATATTATTTCCAGATTGGAAATAATGGAAACGATAATGGTCGTTTCTTACAAAAGCCCCTGCAAATCCTTGATGCGATCATTTACCAGCCAGCCGTAATAATTTTCTTCCGGCAAGATGATATCACCGCCTGCGCGCTGAAGGTTTTTCTGCGCAAGGGCCGCGGCGCGGTTCTGAGAGCCGCCAACGTTATACAAAGTCGAGGTGACACCGGGATTCCTGGAAATATCCATATCCGCGATGGATTTGTAATCGTCGATCGACTTGCGGATGGACGCTGCCATGAAGGCCAATGACCGGTCCGGGTCCATGATGGCTGTGTAGACGGCCGCGGCGTCGTTTTCGTCCAGTCTTTCATAACCGGACGTCCTCGAGACCATATCCGTCAACATAAGGGCCGTCAGCGGATTGATCTGGCCGAGGCCAAACGTCTGCCCGGCATAAAACGGCTGGAAAAAGACCGCGCTGAAACGATTGTCAGGATAGGATACGCCATCAACCTTCTTGCCGCGGAAGCTGTCGTCCCACACATCTTCCCGGCAGCTCCAGAGAGCGTAGGAATCCTTTTTCGACTGACATTTGCCGAACTGCGAATGCGACAAAAACTGCGCGATCGATTCATCCTTGTAACCGAAGCGGAAACTGTTTCCTGCATAGGACGCAGCCTTGACATAATAGGATTGCAAACGGTCGTAGGCATCGACGTTGTAAGTGTGTTCGCCAACGATAGCGCCGATCATATGGATTGGATCAATACCATATCGTCCCGCCGTCGCCTTGATCTTGCCGATCAACGCCTTGTCTGAAGACAGAAGTTCAATGACTTTCTGGTACTTGCGCTCGTAAGACGTATTGGACGCTTTCGTGCGGCGCGCGGACGCGCCTGGCACGCCCGGCTGTTCGGCATTGCGGTTTCCAGGCGGCACGACTGTCGCAGCTTCAGCGAAAGACGACGACACAGTCGTGAAGGTCAGAGCAACGGCGAATGCCAGAAGAGTTTTGCGCACGAGCGAATGCCTTTTCTCAGGCCGGCTTGTCGAAAACAAGAGTTGAGGAAAAACCGGCCGCGTCCATAGAGCGGTTCCAATCGGAATGCAGTGCCTCTCCCATAAACAAATTGCGGGCCGAAGGCGAGACGAGGCTGGTAAAATAAAAGAGTGCGGCAAATATGGCCGCACTCCAGATATTATCGGATAAGACGCTTAGAGAATATAGCGCGACAAATCTGTATCGGCAGCAAGATCACCGACATGTTTTCGGACATATTCGTGATCGATCTTCACCGACGAGCCACCACGATCCGGCGCGTTGAACGAAATTTCGTCCAGAACCCGTTCCATCACCGTTTGCAGACGACGTGCACCTATATTCTCGACAGACGAGTTGAGGTGAACAGCGACATCAGCCAAGGCATCGATCGCATCATCAGTGAATTCCAGATCCAGTTCTTCCGTCGCCATCAGCGCCTTGTACTGACGGATCAGGCTGGCCTCGGTTTCAGTCAGAATGCGTCGGAAATCTTCCTTGGTCAGCGGTTTCAGCTCAACGCGGATCGGCAGACGTCCCTGGAGTTCCGGCAACAGGTCGGAGGGCTTCGCCACATGGAAGGCACCGGACGCGATGAACAGGACGTGATCCGTTTTCACCGGACCATACTTGGTTGAAACAGTCGTGCCCTCAACAAGCGGCAACAGATCGCGCTGCACGCCTTCGCGAGAAACACCTGCCCCCATACCGCCATCACGTGCGGCGATCTTGTCGATTTCGTCGAGAAACACGATGCCATCGTTTTCCACCGACTTGACCGCCTCGCGCTGGATCATTTCGTTGTCCAGCAGCTTGTCGGACTCATCACGAATAAGATCGGCATAGGACTTGGAGACCGTCGTGCGAACCTTTTTCGTGCGGCCGCCCATGGCCTTTCCGAACATTTCAGAAAGGTTGAGGACGCCGATGTTGGCGCCCGGCATACCGGGAATGTCGAAACCGGGCATGCCAGAACCGGCATCAGCAACCTCGATATCGATTTCCTTGTCGTCGAGTTCTCCGTCACGCAGCTTCTTGCGGAAGTTTTCGCGCGTTGCAGGGGATGCTGTCGATCCGACCAATGCATCGAGCACACGCTCCTCGGCGCTGGCATGTGCCTTGGCCTGCACTTCAGCGCGCTTCTTTTCGCGCACCAGTCCGATGCCGATCTCGACGAGATCGCGGATGATCTGCTCGACATCGCGGCCGACATAGCCAACTTCGGTGAACTTTGTCGCTTCGACCTTGATGAAGGGAGCACCAGCCAGCTTGGCAAGGCGACGGGAGATTTCCGTCTTGCCGACACCCGTCGGTCCGATCATCAAGATATTCTTTGGCATGACTTCGTCGCGCAGGCTCTCATCAAGCTGCTGGCGCCGCCAGCGGTTGCGCAGCGCAATAGCAACAGCGCGTTTCGCATCGTGCTGGCCGATAATGTAACGGTCCAGTTCCGAGACGATTTCCCGGGGAGAAAAAGTGGTCATCCTATCCTCTTGGCTTTCCTGCCCCGACCGGCCGTGACGGCCCGGTCCACAGGACCCTTGGGTGAGATAAAATCGTTATTCGGCGTCGAGTGTTTCGACGACGAGGTTGTGGTTGGTATAAACGCAGATGTCCGCAGCGATATCCAGCGCCTGGCGCGCCACATCTTCCGCAGACTTGTCAGTGTCCATCATGGCGCGCGCCGCCGCGAAAGCATAGTTGCCGCCAGAGCCAATGGCGATCGCACCATGTTCCGGTTCCAGCACATCTCCATTGCCTGTAATGGCGAGGGTCGTCGACTTGTCGGCAACCAGCATCATGGCTTCGAGATTGCGCAGGTACTTGTCCGTGCGCCAATCCTTGGCAAGCTCCACGGCTGCACGCATAAGCTGGCCCGGATATTGTTCGAGTTTCTTCTCAAGACGATCGAGCAGTGTGAAGGCATCTGCTGTTGCACCAGCAAATCCGGCGATCACTTCGCCCTTGCCGATACGACGGACCTTACGCGCATTGCCCTTCATGACGGTCTGGCCGAGGCTTACCTGACCATCGCCAGCCATGACGACCTTGCCGCCTTTTCTGACTGTAATAATAGTTGTCATCAAACACCTGTCTGCCCGTGTCGGGCGTGTGGTTGGTGGGCCACATCCGGCCCTTTCCGGTTCTATGTAAGTTTGCTTTTTACGATTGCAATCATCCTGTCGGCCGACGTGGGAGGCCATACGAGACAAGACGATGGAACAACTGGATATTTGCATTCTGTGCTGATAAGGAACGGCAACATTTCCACGGAGCGGCCAAAATGGCAGAACGTAAAGGCGAGATTTTCCGCAAAACGAACGAGACATCGGTTTCGATTCGCGTGAATGTCGACGGCACCGGCAAATCGACAATTTCCACTGGCGTGGGATTTTTCGATCATATGCTGGACCAACTCAGCCGCCATTCTTTGATCGACATGGAAATCGACGTCAAAGGCGATCTGCATATCGATGACCACCATACCGTCGAAGATACCGGCATCGCCATCGGCCAGGCAATTGCCAAAGCCCTGGGCGACCGACGCGGCATTACCCGCTATGCCTCGCTCGATCTTGCCATGGACGAAACCATGACAAAGGCTGCAGTCGACATTTCCGGGCGCCCCTTCCTCGTTTGGAACGTGAATTTTTCCGCACCCAAGATCGGTACATTCGATACTGAACTGGTGCGCGAGTTCTTCCAGGCTCTGGCGCAGAACGCGGGCATCACCCTGCATATCTTGAACCATTACGGCGCAAACAACCATCATATCGCCGAAACATGCTTCAAGGCCGTTGCACGCGTTCTTCGCACCGCAACTGAGATCGATCCCCGGCAGGCAGACCGCGTTCCTTCCACGAAGGGTATGCTTGCCTAACTGCAAACGCTGTCAGGACGCCCATGACAAGCTATCTGGTTCTCGAAGCCCCTGGTGGGCCGGACAGAGATCACAGAACGACCCGCTTCATTGCAGACCGTTTCGTCTGGCTGGCACTTTTTGCGCCGTGGCTCTGGCTTGCCACCAATCGGCTCTGGCTTGCCGCGATCTTAGTATTTGCGGCACTCATCATCGCCGGACAAATCTCTGCATTAGCCGGATTCGAACCGGTGGGGCTTCTGGTCGGTCTGGCGATATCCGTCATCACGGCGCTGGAAGGCAGGCATTTTCTGGTCCGCCATCTGCTGAAAAAGGGCTGGCAGATGAAATCCATCGTTACGGCCCCTGATCTTTCCTCCGCCGAAGACCTATATTTCTCCGAGCGATCCACGGATGTTCCGGACATGACAATCACCCAGCCAGTATGGGCTCCCAATCCGGAGAAAACTGGCGGAAACAGCTTCATCAACGATCCGGCCGGATCGTTTCTATTCGATCTAAACGGAAGGCGCTGACATGCGTGTCGCGATCATCGACTACGGTTCAGGCAACCTGCGCTCTGCTACAAAAGCTTTCGAGCGCGCCGCCCACGAAGCCGGCATCAATGCAACTATAGAACTGACCGACAAGCCGGATCACGTCGCATCGGCAGACCGTATCGTTCTGCCCGGTGTCGGCGCCTACGCCGACTGCCGTGCCGGTCTCGATGCGGTATCCGGCATGCACGAGGCACTCGTTGAGGCAGTGGAACACAAGGCACACCCGTTTCTTGGTATCTGCGTCGGTATGCAGCTCATGTCGTCGCGTGGTCTAGAAAAGACTGTCAGCCAGGGACTGGGCTGGATCGAGGGCGATGTCGTGGAAATGACCCCTTCCGATCCCAACCTGAAGATCCCGCAGATCGGCTGGAACACGCTGGAAATCCGCCATGCGCACCCACTTTTTGACGGCATCAAGACCGGCCCGGATGGCTTGCATGCTTATTTCGTGCATTCCTATCATCTGGCCGCGAAACATCCTGCCGACGTTATCGCCACAACCAGTTATGGCGGTGCGATGACGGCGTTCGTCGGTCGCGACAACATGGCGGGTGCGCAGTTCCATCCGGAAAAGAGCCAGACGCTTGGCCTCGCCCTCATTTCGAATTTCCTGCGTTGGAAGCCCTGACATGATCCTTTTTCCTGCAATCGACCTTAAAGACGGCCAGTGCGTTCGCCTGAAACTTGGCGATATGGACCAGGCAACCGTCTACAACACCGACCCCGGCGCACAGGCAAAAGCCTTCGAGGACCAGGGTTTCGAATGGCTGCATGTCGTGGATCTGAACGGTGCTTTTGCCGGCGAGAGTGTGAACGGCGCTGCCGTCGATGCGATTCTCAAGGCGACAAAAAATCCGGTGCAACTCGGCGGCGGCATTCGCACGCTCGATCATATCGAAGCATGGCTAACGCGCGGGCTTGCCCGCGTCATTCTCGGCACGGTCGCGGTCCGCGATCCGGTGCTGGTGCTGGAAGCTTGCAAACGTTTCCCCGGTCAGGTGGCCGTGGGGATCGATGCCAAGGGCGGCAAGGTGGCCGTTGAGGGCTGGGCAGAAGCGTCAGAGCTCGGTGTTATCGAACTTGCCAAGCGCTTCGAAGGTGCTGGCGTTGCCGCTATCATCTACACCGACATCGACCGCGATGGTATTCTGGCAGGTATCAACTGGTCGTCGACACTCGAACTGGCCAATGCGGTTTCCATTCCAGTGATCGCCTCTGGTGGACTGGCCTCCATAGACGACATCAAACGCATGCTTGAACCAGATGCGGCAAAGCTCGAAGGCGCGATTTCCGGCCGCGCGCTTTATGATGGGCGGATTGATCCGGCAGAAGCCCTTGCGCTTATTCGGGCAGCTCGAAACAAGGAGGCAGGCGCATGACACTCAAAGCACGCGTTATTCCATGTCTTGATGTGAAGGACGGCCGCGTCGTCAAGGGTGTCAATTTCGTCGACCTGATCGATGCGGGAGACCCCGTCGAAGCAGCGAAAGCGTATGACGCAGCCGGTGCCGATGAACTTTGTTTCCTCGATATCACCGCCTCCTCCGACAATCGCGACACAATTTTCGACGTCGTCTCACGGACTGCCGACCATTGCTTCATGCCTGTGACGGTTGGCGGCGGCGTTCGCAGTGTCGGCGATATCCGCAAGCTTCTGCTGTGCGGCGCCGATAAGGTGTCGATCAACTCTGCTGCCGTCAAGGACCCGGATTTCGTAGCGCAGGCCGCCGACAAATTCGGCAACCAGTGCATCGTCGTATCCATAGACGCCAAAAGAGTCTCGGGCGATGGCGAGACTGCCCGCTGGGAAATCTTTACCCATGGCGGGCGACAATCCACCGGCATCGATGCGGTAGAGTTCGCTATCAAGATGGTCGAGCGTGGCGCTGGTGAGCTGCTCGTCACCTCCATGGACCGGGATGGCACAAAAAGCGGTTACGATATCGCCTTAACGCGCGCCATCGCCGACCAGGTTCGGGTACCGGTCATTGCCTCCGGAGGCGTCGGCAACCTCGATGATCTGGTGGCCGGTGTTCGTGATGGTCACGCGACGGCCGTGCTCGCGGCATCCATTTTCCACTTCGGCACTTACTCTATCGGCGAAGCCAAGGCCTATATGGCCAACCATGGCATCGCCATGCGCCTCGACTGACAGCAGGAAACATCATGAGCGCATTTTCCCTTTCTGATCTGGAACGCATCGTCGCAACCCGTGCAGCCGCGTCCCCGGACGAATCCTGGACCGCAAAGCTTGTTGCGTCGGGCCAGGAGCGCGCGGCCAAAAAGCTCGGTGAAGAAGCCATTGAGACAGTGATCGCCGCAATTGCCAAAGATCACGACGGCCTGAAAAACGAGGCCGCCGATCTGCTCTTCCATCTGCTGGTGGTTTTGAAGATTGCCGATATCCCCCTGGCCGACGTTTTTGCGGAGCTTGAGCGCCGCACCGGCCAGACCGGCCTTCAGGAAAAAGCATCGAGGCCGAAATCATGACGACCATGGCACGCAGCGGGGAGAGAGGCATGCCAGGAACACTCGATCACTTTCGCGCCGATGAATATTCGCCCTACCACTTCTTCAGCTCGGAAGAATGGGCAAAGTTTCGCGCAGACACACCGCTCACCCTCTCGGGTGATGAAGTAAAACGGCTTCGTTCGCTGGACGACCCAATCGATCTGGATGAAGTACGGCGGATCTATCTTTCGCTTTCACGCCTGCTCTCGTCGCACGTGGAGGCGTCACAGCTTCTTTTCGAACAGCGCAACCGCTTCCTGAACATGGCTGACGTCAACAAGACGCCCTTCGTGATCGGTATTGCCGGGTCGGTGGCTGTGGGCAAATCGACAACCGCGCGTATCCTGAAAGAACTGCTGGCCCGCTGGCCATCCAGCCCAAAGGTCGACCTGATCACCACGGATGGATTTCTTTATCCGAACGAGGTTTTGCGCCGCGACAACCTGATGGAGCGCAAGGGTTTTCCCGAAAGTTACGATATCGGCGCATTGCTGCGCTTCCTTTCGGCGATCAAGGCGGGGCAACCGAACGTAAAAGCACCGCGCTACTCGCACTTGACCTACGATGTATTGCCTAACGAATACACCATCGTCGATCAGCCGGACATCCTGATCTTCGAGGGCATCAATGTTCTGCAATCGCGGGATTTACCGGCCGGCGGGCGCATCGTTCCCATCGTTTCCGATTTCTTCGACTTCTCGATCTATATCGATGCGGACGAGGGTCTCATTCACAACTGGTATGTGAACCGGTTCATGAATCTTCGGAAAACCGCATTCCGCGACCCGAACTCCTTCTTCAACCGTTATGCCTCGATCAGCGAAGATGCAGCACTGAGCATTGCGGAGGGTCTCTGGCAGAATATCAATCTGAAAAACCTCCGCCAGAACATCCTGCCGACGCGACCACGCGCCGATCTCATTCTCAGCAAAGGCAAGAACCACCTGATCGAGACGGTGGCCCTGCGCAAACTCTGACAAAGCGCTTCTGTGCGGAGCGCTCGTGCAGAGGTACGCACAGCGCTCTAGTCTCCAGAGGGTTTGCCGCGCATCTTCTTGACGTCGGAACGACCGGACTTTTCCTTCAGCCGGCGTTCCACGGAACCGCGGGTCGGCTTGGTTGCTTTTCGGACAGGCGGCGGTGGCGCGGCCGCTTCGAGAATAAGCTCCTTGAGACGGTCGCGGGCGTCTTCGCGGTTTCTGTCCTGGCTTCGAAACCTGCTTGCTTCGATCATCAGCACGCCGTCCTTGGATACGCGCCTACCGCCAATCCTGATGGCGTTGGTTTTGACGCGGTCCGTAAGTGAGGGCGAACCGGCAATATCGAAGAAAAGCTGAACTGCCGTCGAAACCTTGTTGACGTTCTGGCCACCCGGACCGCCGGACAAGACGAATTGCTCCGTCAGCTCCCAGCTGGCAATGGTGATACGGTTACTGATGTAAAGCGGGGCGCTGGCCATGATCTTTCTCCGCGCCGGTCATGCCACAGATCTTCAAGAATGAAAACAGCGGCAAAAACGGAAGAACCCGGCACTAAGGCCGGGTCCCCTCCTCTCCCACTAACGCAGGATGCCATTCATTCAGCGGCAATCAAAAGCCCGGGCGCCGCGTCGCGAACCGTGCTGTCGACGTGATCTTCGAACTTTGTGAAGTTCGCCACGAACATCGAGACCAGCTTCTTGGCCTGCGCATCGTAAGCGGCACCGTCAGCCCAAGTCGAGCGCGGATCGAGGATCGCATTGTCGACGCCGTCGAGAGACAGCGGTACTGCGAAACCGAAATTCGCGTCGGTACGGAACTGAGCATTCTTCAGTTCGCCGGTCAGAGCAGCGGTCAGCAGGGCACGGGTCGCCTTGATCGGCATGCGCTTGCCGATGCCGTACGCGCCACCGGTCCAACCGGTGTTGACCAGCCAGCAGTCAACGCCATGCTTGCCGATCAGTTCACGCAGCAGATTGCCGTATTCGGCCGGATGACGCGGCATGAAAGGTGCGCCGAAGCATGTCGAGAACGTTGCTTCCGGTTCCGTCACGCCCTTTTCCGTACCAGCGACCTTTGCGGTGTAACCGGACAGGAAGTGGTACATCGCCTGCTCCGGTGTCAGCCGGGCAATCGGAGGCAGGACGCCGAAGGCATCAGCCGTCAGCATGATGATCGTCTTCGGATGGCCGGCAATACCGGTTTCCGATGCGTTCGGGATGAAGTGCAGCGGGTAGGCACTGCGGGTATTTTCCGTCAGCGAATTGTCGTTGAAATCCGGAACACGGTTTTCATCGAGAACGACATTTTCCAGAACGGTGCCGAAACGTCGTGTTGCGGCGTAGATTTCTGGCTCAGCCTCTGCCGAAAGCTTGATCGCCTTTGCATAGCAGCCGCCTTCGAAATTGAAGATACCGTGCTCACCCCAGCCATGTTCGTCGTCACCGATCAGTGTGCGCGACGGATCAGCCGAGAGCGTGGTCTTGCCGGTGCCGGACAGGCCGAAGAATACGGCAGAGTCACCTGCCGGACCGACGTTGGCCGAACAATGCATGGGCATGACGCCCTTGGCTGGCAGCAGATAGTTCAAAACGGTGAAGACCGACTTCTTGTTTTCGCCAGCGTAAGACGTACCGCCAATCAGCACGAGGCCCTTGGTCAGATCGCAGGCAATGACGGTTTCCGAACGAACGCCATGGCGCGCCGGATCTGCCTTGAAGCTCGGAAGATTGATGATCGTCAGCTTCTGGCTGAACGATGCAAGCGCTTCCTTCTTCGGGCGGATCAACAGATTGCGAATGAACAGCGAATGCCAGGCGAGTTCGGTGACAACGCGTGTCGGAAGCGCATTTTCCTCATCCGCACCACCGATCAGATCCTGAACGTAAAGCGTTTTTCCAGCCGCATGAGCGAGCATGTCCTGGTGCAGAATCTTGAAGTGTTCGGGTGACAGCGGTTTGTTGTTGTCCCACCAGATCTTGTCTTCGGTCGAGGCATCGCGGACGACGAACTTGTCCTTCGGCGAACGGCCGGTGTGCTGGCCGGTAACGGCGCGAAGTGCACCGTCAATGGTCAGTTCCGCTTCGCCGTTGCGGATTGCCTGCTCATAAAGTTCGCTTTCGTTGAGGTTATAAAAGACCTGAAAAGCCTCTCCCAGTCCGAGTTCCGAAACTCCGTTGGCAGGATTATGAACCCCAAGCTCATTCATGACGCGTTCCTTAGTTGAGAAAGATAAGGCCGTTGAAATTTCCTTGAAAATACGTGCTGGCTTTTGGAAACGCAAGAGCGGCATTTTAAATAATATAGCAATTTCAATATATTAATCGATTTAAAAGATTTTATTTCTTTTTAAATCGGTTGAAGTCGCATTAGAATCCATTGGAATGCATTTCCGGAAATTCCATCGCCTCAACTTTGATCGACACCCGCCCTTTTTGCTTTGCCACAATTTGTTCCACCTTTATACTCATGAGGGGAACTCACGGCGCATAACCTGGCTGGGTGAATGTCGGGAGTAACGATAGAATGACGATGGAGACCAACTACATGCAGACAATCGCGCTTGTGGACGACGACCGGAATATTCTTACTTCGGTATCGATCGCGCTTGAAGCCGAAGGCTACAGGGTCGAAACGTATACGGACGGTGCTTCCGCACTGGACGGGTTGATTGCGCGCCCGCCGCAGCTCGCCATCTTCGACATCAAGATGCCGCGTATGGACGGAATGGAACTGTTGCGCCGCCTGCGACAGAAGTCCGATCTGCCGGTTATTTTCCTGACCTCGAAGGACGAGGAAATCGATGAGCTCTTCGGCCTGAAGATGGGTGCCGACGACTTCATCACCAAACCGTTTTCGCAGCGACTGCTCGTCGAGCGCGTCAAGGCAATTCTGCGCCGTGCCAGCAGCAGGGAAGCATCCGCTGCAACCGGAAGCACGCTCAAGCCGACGGCCGATCAACAGGCCCGAACGCTGGAACGTGGTCAGCTTGCAATGGATCAGGAACGCCATACCTGCACCTGGAAGGGTGAACCGGTCACTTTGACGGTAACCGAATTCCTTATTCTGCACTCGCTTGCGCAGCGCCCCGGCGTCGTGAAGAGCCGCGACGCACTGATGGATGCGGCCTATGACGAGCAGGTCTATGTTGACGATCGCACGATCGACAGCCACATCAAGCGGCTTCGCAAGAAGTTCAAGCTGGTCGATGGCGACTTCGACATGATTGAAACGCTTTACGGCGTAGGCTATCGCTTCCGCGAAGCAGCGTGAGAACAGCCTGAATAGGCGTCGACCACGTTAACGTGGTTGAGAGGACATGACGTGTTGAACAAATCGCCGGAAACCGTCTCGGAAGATGACGATGCCGAAGATCGCGGCAGCGAACGACGGCACCGTATTCATCCGCTGACGATTATCCGGCGCATTTTCGGCAATGCGGTGTTTTCCAGTCTCACACGTCGCATTCTGTTCTTCAATGTCGCGGCGACTGTCGTTCTGGTGGGTGGTATCCTTTACCTGAACCAGTTCCGCGAAGGGCTTATCGATGCCCGCGTGGAAAGCCTGCTGACACAAGGCGAAATCATTGCGGGCGCAATTTCTGCCTCCGCGTCGGTCGACACCAATTCGATTACCATCAATCCGGAAAAGCTACTCGAGCTACAGGCCGGACAGAGCATAACGCCTGCCCCGAACGACGAAGATCTGAGTTTCCCGATCAATCCGGAACGCGTCGCTCCGGTGTTGCGACGGTTGATTTCCCCCACCCGCACCCGCGCCCGTCTGTTCGACGCGGACGCAAACCTGCTGCTTGATTCGCGTCATCTTTATTCACGTGGACAGGTGCTGCGGTTCGACCTTCCGCCGGTCACGCCGGAAACCCAGACCTGGAGTGAGTGGTTCGCCAGCCTGTTCAACCGCATGCTGCAGCCAAGCAGCCTGCCGCAATACAAAGAAGCTCCCGGCGGCGACGGCTCGATTTACCCTGAAGTCATGAACGCGCTGACCGGCGTTCGTGGAGCGGTGGTGCGCGTTACCGAAAAAGGCGAGCTGATTGTTTCGGTTGCCGTTCCGGTCCAACGCTTCCGTGCAGTGCTCGGCGTTCTGCTGCTGTCCACACAAGCCGGTGATATCGACAAGATCGTTCATGCCGAACGTCTCGCCATCATGCGCGTCTTCGGTATCGCGACCTTGGTCAACATCGTGCTTTCCCTGCTCCTGTCGTCCACCATCGCAACGCCGTTGCGACGGCTTGCAGCTGCGGCGATCCGTGTTCGCCGTGGCGCAAGAACCCGCGAGGAGATTCCGGATTTCTCTGCGCGTCAGGATGAGATCGGCAACCTTTCGATCGCCTTGAGAGAAATGACAACGGCGCTTTACGACCGTATCGACGCCATTGAAAGTTTCGCCGCCGATGTGAGCCATGAACTGAAGAACCCGCTGACCTCTCTCAGGAGTGCTGTGGAAACCCTGCCGCGCGCCAAAACCGAAGAGTCGAAGCAGCGCCTGACCGAAATCATCTTCCACGACGTGCGCCGCCTCGATCGCCTTATCAGCGACATTTCCGATGCTTCGCGTCTCGATGCCGAACTCGCCCGTGCCGATGCCTCACCACTGGATCTTGACGTGTTGCTGAAGGGCCTTGTCGATATTTCTCGACAGATCAGCACCAAGAAAAAGAGTGTGGCGATCGACTACGTGGTTGACCGAAAGGCGGGGGCAAAGCCGTCCTTCGTCGTCAATGGTCATGACCTCCGTCTCAGCCAGATCGTCACCAATCTTATCGAGAATGCACGCTCCTTCGTCGCTGCGGATAGCGGTCGCATTACGGTTCGTCTCGCGCGCCACAAGGACCGCTGCCTCGTCCAGATCGAAGATAACGGCCCCGGCATTCAAGCCGAGGACATCGACCGGATTTTCGAGCGCTTCTACACGGACCGCCCGGCAAGCGAAGGTTTTGGCCAGAATTCCGGTCTTGGCCTTTCCATTAGCCGACAGATCGCTGAAGCCCATGGCGGCAGCCTGAAAGCGGAAAACGTCGTAGACAAATACGGCGTCATTTCCGGCGCCCGTTTCACCCTGTCGCTTCCAGCGGCCGAAACCCATGAGCGCTGATCGTTTCAACCTGCACGCAACGGCCATTGTCGTCGATGGAACCGGTATTGTCTTTACCGGACCATCCGGCAGTGGAAAAAGCGAACTTGCTTTCAGCTTTCTGACGGAGGCAGAGCGGTGCGGTCTGCCCGCAGCGCTGATCGCAGATGATCAGATTTTCGTGTATCGCCAGGATGAAACGATCATGGCGGAGCGGCCGGAGACGATTGCAGGATTGCTGGAACTTCGCGGCAGCGGCATCATTTCCGTCAAAAGCGTTGCTAGGGCAGCGCTTCATTTTGCTGTGACAACGGTTCTCTCGCCGGAAAATCCAAGGCTGCCGGAAGAAAACGAGACGATGGCGTTTCCCTGTGGAGGGCAGTTACCACTGCTGCGCATCCCGCTATCAAGTCTGACACCCTATGGAAAATTTGCTGCGCTTGCTCACAATCTTTTAAAAGCGAATAGGTCGTGAACGTGATTCGGGCGATTTTAGGCTTGCGCTTCCGATTTTCCTCATCAAGATAAACTCCCACCGATGGACAGGATTGCCGCGTTGCGATAGTCGGCAATGAGAGTGCGTGTGTAAGGGAGCATTTCATGATCGGACTAGTGCTTGTCACCCATGGCAAGCTGGCTGAGGAATTTCGTCATGCGGTGGAGCATGTCGTCGGGCCTCAGAAATTGATCGAGACGGTCTGTATCGGTCCCGAAGACGACATGGATCAGCGCCGACAGGACATCATCGATGCCGTCACGCGTGCCAATGATGGAAATGGCGTAATCGTTCTGACCGACATGTTTGGAGGCACACCCTCCAACCTCGCTATATCGGTCATGAATAGCGGCAATGTCGAAGTGATCGCCGGCGTCAATCTGCCCATGCTTATCAAGCTTGCGAGCGTACGCAGCGAAGACAACATGGATAAGGCTCTTCAGGAAGCGTCCGACGCCGGACGAAAATATATCAACGTTGCAAGCCGTGTCCTGAGCGGCAAATAAGAAGATAAGCGATGTCGTCACTGTCCCGGGAAATGCTGATTGTCAACAAACGTGGCCTTCACGCCCGGGCCTCGGCAAAATTCGTGCAGATGGTCGAAGGCTTTGACGCAACGATCACCGTTTCCAAAGATGGAATGACCGTTGGCGGTACGTCGATCATGGGTCTCATGATGCTGGCCGCCAGCCCGGGATGCAGTGTCTATGTCGAGGCAAGTGGCAACCAGGCAAATGAAGCGCTGGCTGCATTGGAAGCCCTGGTTGCCGACCGGTTTGGCGAAGAAGCCTGACCAAAGCATCATATAAAGACATAAAGACCTCTTTATATCATCATTGCCAGATTGCTCGTGGCCTGCTAAACCGCAGCTACGTTTGCAAGGCCGCGCCCATCAGCCCGGCGTTTTTAATCTGGAGAACCTCATGAGCGTTGAGAAGGACTATATCGTCGCCGACATCAACCTTGCCGGCTTCGGCCGCAAGGAACTGGACATTGCCGAAACAGAAATGCCCGGCCTGATGTCCTGCCGCAAGGAATTCGGCGAGAGCAAGCCTCTGAAGGGCGCACGCATTTCCGGTTCGCTTCACATGACGATCCAGACCGGCGTTTTGATCGAAACGCTGAAAGAGCTCGGCGCAGACATTCGCTGGGCTTCGTGCAACATCTTCTCGACCCAGGATCACGCCGCAGCGGCAATCGCTGAAGCTGGAATTCCGGTTTTCGCCGTCAAGGGTGAAAGCCTGACGGAATACTGGGAATACACCGACAAGATCTTCCAGTGGGCTGACGGTGGCCTCTCCAACATGATCCTCGACGATGGTGGCGACGCCACCATGTACATTCTGCTCGGTGCACGTGCCGAAGCTGGCGAAGACGTTCTTTCCAATCCGGGCTCGGAAGAAGAAGAAATTCTCGTCGCACAGATCAAGAAGCGCCTCAAGGCGTCTCCCGGCTGGTTCACCAAGCAGCGCGACGCGCTCAAGGGCGTTACCGAAGAAACCACAACGGGCGTTCACCGCCTCTACGATCTCAGCAAGAAGGGTCTCCTTCCCTTCCCGGCTATCAACGTCAACGACAGCGTTACGAAGTCGAAGTTCGACAACAAATACGGCTGCAAGGAATCCCTCGTGGACGGCATTCGCCGCGCGACCGACGTGATGATGGCCGGCAAGGTTGCCGTCGTTTGCGGTTATGGCGACGTGGGCAAGGGTTCGGCCGCTTCTCTGCAGGGTGCTGGCGCACGCGTAAAGGTCACCGAAATCGACCCGATCTGCGCGCTTCAGGCTGCCATGGACGGTTTCGAAGTCGTCCGCCTTGAAGACGTCGTGTCTTCGGCTGACATCTTCATCACCACGACCGGCAACAAGGACGTCATTCGTATCGAGCATATGCGCGAGATGAAGGACATGGCGATCGTTGGCAACATCGGCCACTTCGACAACGAAATTCAGGTCGCATCGCTGCGTAACCAGAAGTGGACGAACATCAAGCCGCAGGTCGACATGATCGAGTTCCCGAAGGGTAACCGCATCATCCTTCTGTCCGAAGGCCGCCTGCTCAACCTCGGCAACGCCACGGGTCATCCCTCCTTCGTGATGTCGGCTTCGTTCACCAACCAGGTTCTCGGCCAGATCGAGCTGTTCACCAAGCAGGGCGAATACAAGAACGAGGTTTACGTTCTGCCGAAGCACCTCGACGAGAAGGTTGCACGCCTGCATCTGGAGAAGCTCGGCGTCCGCCTGACCGAACTTTCTGATGTCCAGGCAGATTATATCGGCGTCTCCAAGCAGGGTCCGTTCAAGGCCGAACACTACAGATATTAATTTTATAGTTAATATCCACTGAAATTGCACAAGATGTAGATGCCGTGCGCTTGACAAAGCGCGCGGCATCTTTTTTGCGCCCTCCCTTCCCGGTCTTTTGTGAAGGCGGTATTGTCTTTGGACTTGATTCGTATGCGTCAGGCGGCGCGGCGAAATGGGATGTCTTGTCGAAGATGCGGCACACAGGACGGAGACAGACCGGGGATGTCGGTACACAATTCCTATCCGTGCGAGCGGGTAACTCAAAGCGGTGACGACGCGCTTCACGGCGTATCGTTGCACGCACAAATGCTGGCGCGTTGCCAGCGCACATTCAAGATCGTGCGATCAGGTCTGTCGAGAGTTCCGGCTTTGCTAGCCGGCACTATTCTGGGCGGTTCAGCGACGATCGCTGTCGCGCAGGACGGTTCGCCCGTGGCAACCGGAGCGCGGCTGTTTTCCTCCGGGGAAACCATCACCTATTCCTTGTTTGTCGGTATTCTTTCAGCAACGCTGTTTTCGATTGTCTGGCTGGTTCGCCAACGCGGTAACATCGAAGCGGAGAGCAGCGAGTATCGCCGGGCACTTGCAGAATCCCATCACAAGATCACGAAATACGAAGCACTGATCTCCGACAAGAGCCGTCGCATCGTCATCTGGGATGGCGCCGAGAAGCGTCCGGAATTTCTTGGGCAGCTACCCGTCGAGACTGGTGCGCCACAGGCAGATCAGGATTTTCTGGCTTTCGGGCGCTGGCTCAAGCCGTCCTCTGCAGGTGAGCTTGAAAAATCCATCGAGAAACTGCGTAGCCATGCCCAGAGCTTTGACCTGACTGTCGAGACACAGCGCGGCGAAGTCATTGAGGTTCAGGGGCGCGTGTCCGGTGGAAACGCCTTTGCGCGTTTCGTCGCCCTCAACAATCTGCGTGCCGAACACGCCGAATTGCAGGTCGAGCGCGAACGCCTGATCGCCTCGATCTCGACATTCCAGGAGCTACTCGATTCTCTCGAACAGCCAGTCTGGCGCCGCAATGGCGACGGCGAGCTGACCTGGGTCAATCACGCCTATGCTCAGTCTGTGGATGCGCGGGACGCATCGCTGGCGATTACAGAAAAGCGTGAATTGCTGAACACCGTCACGCGGCAAAAGATACGCGCGACAGCAACGCCCGACTCTCCCTACCACGATCGCATCTCTACCGTCGTTTCAGGCAATCGGACCTTCTTCGATGTGGTGGACGTCAAGACGACTGGTGGCTCGGCGGGCATCGCCATCGAAGCCACGGAAGCGGAAACACTTCGTGAAGAACTGAAGCGTGTGCTTAAGAGCCACGCGGAAACGCTGGATCATCTTGCAACGCCTGTTGCCATTTTTGATGGTCGCCAGCGCCTGCAGTTCTATAACCAGGCCTTTGTCAGCCTGTGGGGTTTTGATCTGGTTTTCCTGGAAGGCAAGCCCGACAATTCCGAACTTCTTGACCGCCTGCGTACCGCCGGCAAGCTGCCTGAACAGCTGAACTGGAAGAACTGGAAAGAAACAGCGCTTTCTGTTTACCGTTCGCTCGATACCAAGACCGATCTCTGGCACCTGCCGAACGGACAGACGCTGAGGGTCATCGCCACAGCCCATCCGCAGGGCGGAGCGACGTGGGTGTTCGAGAACCTGACCGAGCAGGTCGATCTTCAGACCCGTTACAACACGCTGGTCAAGGTTCAGGGCGAAACCATCGATCACCTTGCTGAAGGGGTTGCGGTGTTTGGCGCTGACGGACGTATCCGTCTTTCCAATCCGGCTTTCCGCGCCCTGTGGGGCATTACCGCCGATCAGGCAGAAACCGGAACTCATATCCGCGCTATCGAAACAGCCTGCGAACAATCCTACGACAAGCCGGATGGCTGGCGTGATTTCAGCCGGTTCATTACCAGTTTCGACGACGAGCGGCCTTCCAAGCAAGGTACGCTGGAACTGCTATCCGGTCTTGTTCTCGACTATGCGATCATTCCGCTTCCAGATGCACAGACCATGCTGACCTTCGTCAACATGACGGACAGCGTGCGTGCCGAGCGAGCGCTGAAGGAAAAGAACGACGCGCTTCTCAAGGCCGACGAACTCAAGAACGATTTCGTACAGCATGTTTCTTATGAGCTGCGCTCACCGCTGACCAACATCATCGGGTTTACCGATCTTCTGAAAACGCCGGGAATTGGCGACCTAACGGAACGACAGGCCGAATATCTCGACCACATCTCCACCTCCTCGGCGGTTCTGCTGACCATCGTCAACGACATCCTTGATCTTGCGACTGTTGATGCCGGTATCATGCAGCTCAATTACTCGGACAACGATCTGAACGAACTGCTTGATGACGTTTCCCTGCAGATCGCCGACCGTTTGCAGGAAAGTGGTATTTCGCTCGAAGTCGTCGCGCCGGTCCACCTTGGGACACTGGTGGCAGATCATCAGCGTCTGAAACAGATCCTCATCAAGCTGTTGACCAACGCAATCAACTTCTCGCCGGATGGCGCATCCGTTCAGCTCACCTGCCAGCGCAGCGAAGGTGATTTCGTCTTCTCGGTGTCCGACAAGGGCCCCGGCATTCCAGAAGACATGCTGAAGTCGGTGTTCGATCGTTTCTCGACACACGGAAACGGTGGGCGCAAGACGGGTGCAGGCCTTGGTCTCTCGATCGTCGAGAGCTTTGTCAGCCTTCATCATGGAACAGTGACCATCGATAGCCGCCCCGGCAATGGCACCGTCGTCACCTGCCGTATTCCTGCCGGCGTCAATCCGCATTCCATCGCCGCAGAATGAACGATACGACTTCGCCTCTTTCCATCTTCCTCGCCGATGAAGCCGAAACGATCCGGCTCGGTGAGGAGTTGGCATTGACTGTCAAGCCCGGCGATTGCATTGCACTGGTCGGCGACCTCGGCGCAGGAAAATCGACACTTGCTCGTGCGCTCATTCGCGCCATTGCCGATGACGATGGGCTGGAAGTGCCAAGCCCCACCTTCACCATCGTTCAATCCTATTCGCTTCGTTTTCCTGTCGCGCATCTGGACCTTTATCGCCTTTCCGATATCTCCGAACTGGATGAACTCGGTATAGACGAAATGCTCTCCGATGGTGTCTGCCTGATCGAGTGGCCAGAGATTGCGGCCAGCGATCTCCCCAGAGACAGCACCATTACGCTTCGGCTGACGCATGAAGGTGAAGGCCGCGTCGCGATCATTGATGCGCCACCCAAGCAGCGCGCCCGGCTAGAACGTGTTCTGGCAATCCGTAGTTTCCTTGAAGCCAATGACAAAAAAGGATCTTCGCGGCGGTATTTCAGCGGCGATGCTTCCTACCGCACCTATGAGCTGGTGCGCGACAACGGCACGCAATATGTGCTGATGGACTGGCAACCACCCCCACGCGGACCGATCATCAAGGATGGCAAGACCTACGCGGAAATCGTGCATCTTGCTCAGGACGTGAAGCCATTCATCGCCATCGACAGCTATCTGACAGAAAACGGATTTTCGGCACCGGCCATTGTGGCGCAGAGCCTGGAAAACGGGATTCTGCTGCTGGAGGATATCGGGCGTGATGGTGTGCTGGACGAAGACGGCAAGCCAATCGAAGCGCGTTACATGCAAAGCGTCGCCTGCCTTGCAGCCCTGCACGAGGCGCCTGCTCCTGGCATGATCGCGCTTCCTGATGGGACAAGCCATGATGTTCCGGCCTTCGATCCGGATGCGATGAAAATCGAAACCTCGTTGCTGGTCGATTGGTACCTGCCCTATATTCGTGGGGTCGAGGCAATCGACGGCAGCGAAAAGCAGGCCTATTTCGCGGTCTGGGACCAGTTGATCGCCAAGCTTAACGATGCGGAAACGGGTTTGTTGCTGCGCGATTTCCATTCGCCCAACATCCTCTGGCAGCATGACAAATCTGGCATCGACCAGGTCGGTCTCATCGATTTTCAGGATGCGATGATCGGGCCGAATGCCTACGATCTCGCCTCTATCGTGCAGGACGCGCGGGTGACGATTTCACCTGAAATGCAAGCGCGACTGATGCAGCATTACCTCGATATTCGCGGCAGAAACCCGGCCTTTGACGAGAAAGCTTTTTTGAAAGCCTTCGCCATCATGGCGGCACAGCGCAACTGCAAGCTCGTGGGTATCTGGGTAAGGCTGATGAAACGGGATGGCAAACCGGCTTATATGAAACATATGCCGCGCACGTTCTCTTATCTTCATTCCGCCCTCATGCATCCCGATCTTGCGCCTCTGCGGGACTGGCTTTCGGGCGCCGGTGTAGACCTCAACTCATAACGAAGCTTTCGACATGACGATCAGACAAGCAATGGTGCTGGCGGCCGGTCTCGGTACAAGAATGCGGCCCATCACCAATACGATCCCGAAACCTCTCGTGAAAATCGCGGGTCGGCCAATGATCGATTACGTGTTCGACGTGCTGGTCGACGCGGGCGTCGAAACCATCGCCATCAATGTCCATCACCATGCGGACCAGATGGTCGCGCACCTTGAAAGCCGCAAAGACGTCAATATCCTGATTTCCGATGAGCGGGAAACACTGATGAACTCTGGTGGTGGTCTTGCCAAGGGCCTGAAGCTTCTGCCTCCGGGCCCGGTTCTCGTCATGAATGCCGACCTCTTCTGGGTTGGTGAAGCGCCTGGCACCGAGACGAGTTTGCATAGACTCGCGACTTTTTTCGATCCGAAGACGATGGATATGGCGATGCTCTGCGTCGATATGGATCGCACCACCGGGCATAACGGCAAAAAAGACTTCAACCTGGCTGATGATGGTCTCCTGACGCGCTACAATGAAGGTGAACCGCGCCCGGTCGTCTATGCAGGTGCCATTGCCATGGATTCACGGCTGCTGGATGATGCGCCGGATGACGCCTTCAATCTCAACATCTATTTCGACCGCGCCATTGCCAAAAAACGGCTTTTTGGACTCTCGCTGAACGGTCAGTGGATTACGGTCGGCACGCCGGATGCTATAGAGGATGCAGAGAAAACCATCGCTGCATTTTCAACGACACAGTGAGACAAGCCATTGGCATCTGCCAAACGCATTCTGACTATTGCACCGGGAACGCCGTTCCTCAGAACACTCGCGGAAGAGTTGTGCAACGGTACACTCACCGCGTCGTATAAATACGATACGGCCGATCCGCTTTCCTTGGCCAAGGTTACGATCTACGTGCCGACCCGCCGTTCTGCCCGCGTCTTGCGGTCCGAATTTGTGGACCTGTTGGGCGGGCGGTCGGCTATTCTGCCGCTTATTCGGCCACTCGGCGAAAGCGATGACGACAGTGGATTCTTCGATATCGAAAATCCTGAAATCATGGATATGGCGCCACCAATTTCCGGCACCGGACGCCTGATCGAACTGGCTCGCCTGATTCTGGCATGGCGCAACAGCCTGCCCGATGCGATCCGCGCCGTTCACTCGGACTCACCGCTCGTCGCGCCAGCAAGTCCTGCCGATGCCGTATGGCTTGCGCGTGCGCTTGGTGAAGTGATCGATGCAATGGACACGGAAGAGAAGGATTGGGAAGCGCTTTCCGAACTGGACACTGGCGAACATGCCCAATGGTGGCAACTCACCGCTGAGTTCCTGAAAATCGCCAGTGTGTTCTGGCCAGCCCGCCTGGGCGAACTTAACCGGTCATCGGCCGGGCGGCACCGAAATGCCATTCTGCGCGCCGAAGCAGAACGGCTTGGCAGAATACCAGACACTGGGCCGATCATCGTTGCCGGTTCCACAGGCTCCATTCCCGCAGCCGCGGACTTCATCGCTTCGGTTGCGTCTCTGCCGCAAGGTGTTGTCGTGCTGCCCGGTCTCGATCTCGCCATGCCCGAGGAGCAATGGCAGGCAATCGGTGAGGATTTGACCGATCCCGCGAGCCGGACGCACTCTCAATACGGTCTTTTCTTGCTGCTCCGGAAACTTGCTGTATTGCGGCAGGACGTCGAGCAGATCGGTCAACTGGATAACGATCTCAAAGACCGTGCCTCTATATTCTCGATGGCGCTTGCCCCGGTAAAATCCACAAGCGAGTGGAACAGGTGGCGCGAATCCAAACCCGATGGTTTTTTCGATCACGCCTTCACCTCCGCTACCTTGATCGAAGCTGCCAATGAACGAGAAGAGGCTACTGCAGTCGCGATCGCACTGAAGTTGGCGCTGGAAAGACCGGTTCGAGGCCGCGCGTCACAAGCTGCCCTCATCACGCCCGATCGCGGTCTGGCGCGACGCGTGGCGACAGAATTAAAGCGCTTCGGCATCATTGCCGATGATTCAGCCGGTACACCGCTATCGGCAACACCGCAGGCCGGGCTGGTTCAGCTTGTGCTAGAAGCCGTCCTGAGACCCGGCGACCCCGTCTCCGCTGTTTCGCTTCTCAAACACCCCTTGGCGCGGTTCGGCCTCTCACAAGATGCATTTGAGGCCGCGGCAACAGCTCTGGAACTGATCGCACTGCGTGGTGGAAGACTGGAAACCGAGATTGGCAATCTGGAGGCCGTCCTCGATGCCCAACTCCTAATGCAGAAGGATGATCGCCACCCGCCGAAATGGCGCACAGCACTGCCGGACGGAAGCGTGGAAACGGCCCGTGATCTCGCCAGACGAATCCAGGCGGCAATCGAACCGCTTCAGTCTGCATTTGTCAGCCGCAGCCGCTCAGGACGTGCTTTAACTGAGAAGCTGCCGCTTTCCAGTTGGTCGGAGCGAACCGGGCGCGTGATCGAGGCGATCTGCGCTGACGAAAATGGCGATCTGGCGGGACTGTGGTCTGGCGAAGCCGGAGACAAACTCTCCGCATTGTTCTCCGAATTGATGGAAAGCGGTGATGTTCTCGATGCGGACGGACCCCAATGGATCGATATTTTCGCAGCGTTTGTCACCGGTGATTCCATCAAGCCACGTGCGATGAGTCATCCGCGCGTCTTTATTTTTGGTGCGCTGGAAGCACGCCTTCAAAATGTCGATACGATTGTCATCGGCGGACTGAATGAAGGGTTGTGGCCGGGGCAAACAGCCAACAATCCGTTCCTGTCGCGAACCATGAAAACGGCAATCGGCCTGGAACCACCAGAACGAAGTGTCGGACAGCTGGCCCATGATTTCGAAATGGCCAACGGTACGCGCCACATCGTCTATAGCCGGGCCTTGCGGCAGGGCTCCACGCCAGCCGTCGCATCACGTTGGCTGCAACGCCTGTTGGCACTGGGCGGTGAGGACTTCGCCGAACATCTCAGAGATCGGGGTGAAACATTCCGACGCTGGGCGACCCTCCTCGACGCCGGTATTGAACAGGACGCCGCAAAACGCCCAGCACCAAAACCACCGGCAGAGCTGCAGCCGAAAAGCTATTCCTTCAGTGAAGTCGGAAAATTACGCCGCGACCCCTATGCTATCTATGCACGACGCATCCTGCGCCTCGATCCTCTGGGAGAGTTCAACCGCGACCCAAGTGCGGCCGACCGTGGCACGCTTTACCACACCATCATCGAACGTTATTCGCGAGAAGGCCATATTCCGGGAACGCCTGCTTCACTGGATGCGATGCACCGCATTCTCAACGAATGTTTCGATTCGGAAAATCTGCCGCCACATGTCGATGTCATCTGGCGTCCACGCTTCGAAGCCGTGGCGCGCGCCTTCATCGACTGGGAGCGCGAGAGATATCCCTCGATCCGACGCAGCTTTTTCGAGGCAAGAGCCGGACAGGAAATTGCTGAGGCAGGCATTCGTCTGACAGGCATTGCCGACCGTATCGACATCAAGACAAGCGGTCATGCCGATATCATCGACTACAAGACCGGGCTTGCTCCTTCCGTCAATCAGGCTCGTGCTCTTCTTGACCCGCAGCTTTCGCTGGAGGCGGCCGCGTTGATGCGCGGCGCATTCAAGGATGCAGGATCGCCAACTCCGGAAAACCTGATCTATGTCCGGTTGCGCCCAGGCGACCGATTTCATTGGGACCAGGTTAACAACGAAGGCGCTGCAAGAAGCAAAAAACCACCGAAGTCTGCCATCGATCTGGCAACGGAATCGATCGATCAGCTTGCAAAGTTCGTTGGCTCCCTGAGAGACGGCAAAAACGGTTTTGCTTCCCGTCTGGTGCCTGAAGAACAGCAATCTTACGGTGGCGAATATGATCACCTTGCCCGCGTTTCCGAATGGTCGACGGCAGAACCAGGAGACGGCGATGGCGATTGATCTTTTCGATGCTGGCCCTATCGCCGACAATCCTGAAAGCTGGATCGACTGGACGACCGCGCGCCAGAGGCTTGCGTCCGATCCGGGAAGCTCCGCCTGGGTGTCCGCCAATGCCGGTTCCGGCAAAACACATGTGCTGACCCAGCGTGTGATCCGTCTGCTGCTTGCCGGTTGCCGGCCCTCGGCCATCCTCTGCCTTACCTACACCAAGGCTGCGGCCTCGGAAATGTCGAGCCGCGTCTTCGATCGATTGGCCGAGTGGGCTACTTTGCCGGATTCCGATCTCAGAGACCGGATTGCTTCCATCGAAGGCAAGATACCTGATCTTATCAAGCTTGCGGAGGCTCGCCGTCTGTTCGCCAAGGCGCTGGAAACACCTGGTGGTCTTAAAATCCAAACCATCCACGCGTTTTGTGAAGCTTTGCTGCACCAGTTTCCACTCGAGGCCAATGTTGCCGGGCATTTCTCCGTTCTGGATGATCGCGCAGCCGCCACCCTGCTTGCGGAGGCGCGTCGATCTCTTCTGACAGCGGTATCAATAGACAACGATGCCGAGCTGGCGAGTTCCCTTGCCTATGTTCTTGATCTTGCCGATGAAAGCGGCCTTGAATCGCTGTTGAGCGCCATTATCGCCAATCGCAGTGCGCTGCGCGCCTTCCTGCATGAAGCACGGCAGTCAGGCGGCCTTGATGCCACATTGCGCTTTGCCATGCAGATCAAGGCGGGAGAAACGCTTGAAACGGCCGCCGCCGCCTACTGGCCCCTGCCCGGTCTTTCGGGTCTGGCACTCGACACTTATCTGACGCTCGCCGACGAACTCGGTGGCTCCCGCGTTATCGACGTAGCCTACGCATTGCGGGAAGCCAAACGGCAAACCGACCCATTGCAACGCATGGCATTCGTTGAGGCCGCTCTTTTAACGGCCAAGGGCGATAAAAAATCGGATGCCTACGTCATCAACAAGGCCATGCAGAAAGCGTCACCCGATCTCATCGATGCGCTGACGCTGGCGAGAGACCATGTCGCATCGTGCCGGGAACGCTACCGCCTGCTGCGTATGCTGGAAGCCACCCAGGCTGCTCTGGTGTTGGCGGAGCGGCTGATCGGCGACTTCGAGGATCTGAAAAAGCAACGCAGTCAGCTCGATTTCGAGGATCTGATCGAAAGGGCCGCCAATCTCCTGAACCGGGATACGGCTGGCGCCTGGGTTCACTACAAGCTGGATCAGGGCATTGACCATATTCTCGTCGACGAGGCGCAGGACACCAGCCCGGTGCAATGGTCCATCATTCAGTCGCTTGCGGCAGATTTCTTTAGCGGCGAGAGTGCCCGCAAGGGCCGGCGCACCCTGTTTGCAGTGGGTGACGAGAAGCAGTCGATCTACTCGTTTCAGGGGGCGCGGCCGGAGCGTTTCTCGCAGGAACGCGAAGAGACCAAACGACGCGTGGATGCCGTGGAACAGCAGTTTCATCGTATCCGGCTACCGCTCTCCTTCCGATCCACCGAAGATGTCTTGGCTGCTGTCGACCAGGTATTTGCCAACCCCGACAACGCCAGCGGTTTGAGTGCCGACAAGGAGCCGGTCGAACACCGATCCAACCGGGCCGGACAGCCGGGAACGGTTGAAGTCTGGGACATGGTGGTCCCAGAAATCACCGAAAACGAAGAGGATTGGACTGCGCCCTTTGATGCGCTGCGAGAGAGCGCTCCCCCTGCGATAGTCGCACGCAGGATAGCTGCGCGCATCGCGGAGATGATCGGCAAGGAGACGATTGCCGAGAAAGGTGTCGAGCGGGCAATCGAGCCGGGTGACATTCTCGTGCTGGTGCGAAAACGCCATGCCTTCGTTAATGCGCTGACCCGTGAGTTGAAGCAGCGCAAGAATATTCCTGTTGCCGGTGCCGACCGTCTTCGGCTGACCGATCACATCGCCGTCCAGGATCTGCTTGCACTTGGCCGGTTTGTGGTGTTGCCGCAGGACGATCTTTCGCTCGCTGCACTCCTGAAAAGCCCACTTTTCAACCTGACCGAGGACGATGTTTTCGCGGTCTGTGCCGAACGCGCGGATACCGAAAGTGCCTGGCAACGGCTGATACACCTTGCCGAAAACGACAGCCGTCTCGGGATGGTTCGGCAGAAACTGCAAAGTTTCATCTCGCTTTCCAAGACAGCAACGGTGCATGATTTCTTCGCCGCCGTTCTGACCCTGTTTGATGGTCGAAAACAGTTTCTCGGCCGATTGGGCAACGAGGCCAGTGACGTTCTAGACGAGTTTCTTTCTTTCGCGCTGGATCACGAAAAGGCCGGCATGCCCGGCCTTCAGGCATTCATATCGGTTCTGGAAACCGATTCTCCTGAGGTGAAGCGCGAGCAGGACAAGGATCGTGGCGAAGTACGCATCATGACTGTGCATGCTTCAAAGGGGCTTGAGGCGCCGGTCGTGTTTGTCGTTGATGGCGGTTCAAAGGCTTTCAACCACAGCCATCTGCCAAGCCTGCGTTTTATCGAAAAGCCCGACACCGCCTTCCCGGTCTGGTTACCCGGCAGTGGTTTTTCCAACAGTCTGGTGGAAGCGGATAAAGACAGGCTGAAGGATGCGGCCGAAGAAGAATACCGGCGCCTGCTTTACGTGGCAATGACGCGCGCCGCCGACCACCTGATTGTTTGCGGGTATCGGGGCCCGACAGAAAACCCTGAATGCTGGCATGCAATTGTCAAAACCGCCCTCTCCGACCATCCAGAGCGTTCAAAGCCACAACAGTTCTCTGCCGGAGGCGAGGATTGGGACGGCGTGCTGTGGCGATCCTCGGACGTGCGTTCGGTCCAACACACACAGGCAACGGCGGAAATCGCGGATGAGCAGGAAATCCATCTTCCCGCCGGACTGCTGACGCCTTTGCCACCGCTGCCTTCACTCCCACGACCCCTTAGCCCCTCGGGCGTCGGTATGATCGTCGATGACGGGGCCGACGACCTGATCGTATCCTCGCGGCTTTTTACGCAGAAAACGGTGGGGTCGACGCTAGCCCTGCAACGAGGAAGGCTGGTGCATCGCATGTTGCAAACCTTGCCGGATTTCCCCGATGATGCGCGCGAAGCGGCAGCCCGGCGTTATGCGGATCGCGCAGCGCAATTCTGGCCTTCGTCCGAGCGTGAATCATTGATCGAAGCGGTGTTGCGCGTGATTTCGGAGCCAGCCATTCAATGCGCCTTTTCACCGAACAGCAGGGCAGAAGTTTCTGTCATGGGTACCATGACACTCGGCAGGCAGGATTATGCCGTTTCCGGCCGCATCGACCGGCTGGCGGTCGATGGCGACCGCGTTATTCTGGTCGATTACAAGACCAACCGGGCTCCGCCTCGCGCTGCCAATGAAATTCCTTTTGCGCATATTGCGCAGCTTGCCATCTATCGGGAAATCCTGACCCCGCTCTATCCGGACAAGACCTTTGTCTGCGCACTGGTTTATACGGAAAACGCGTCTTTCGTGACGCTTGGAAACGATGCTATGACGCAGGCCCTTGCCGCAATAAAAACAAAGTGAGATACCGGGGCATTGAAATTCTCCCCTGCCCGCATCACATCGATAGCGGAAAAAGATTCACTGAAAGGAGAGCCAGATATGGCTACCGTAAAAGTCGATGCCGCCAACTTCCAGTCCGAAGTTCTCGATTCCGCTGAACCCGTTGTCGTGGACTTCTGGGCTGAATGGTGCGGCCCGTGCAAGATGATCGCCCCCAGCCTTGAAGAAATCTCTTCTGAGCTTGCTGGCAAGGTCAAGGTTGCCAAGCTGAACATCGACGAAAACCCCGAACTGGCCGCCCAGTTTGGCGTTCGCTCCATTCCGACGCTTGCCATGTTCAAGGGTGGCGAAGTGGCAGACATCAAGGTTGGTGCAGCTCCCAAGACTGCGCTTTCCGCCTGGATTTCCGGCGCTGCCTGAGATTACAGTATGTTGAGATGAAAAAAGCCCCGGTTTACCGGGGCTTTTTTATTGAGGTATTGTTCCGTTCAGAGCCAACGCATTGCCGGCGAGATAGAGCGAACCGCCGATCAGAATACGCGGCGGCGGCGCCTCAGGATCAAGATGGCGAACCAGCTCTTCCAATGCCTCGGAGATGGAAGATGTGGGAGCAGCCACCAGACCTGCATCAAAAGCCGCATGGGCAAGCACCACCGGATCAATCGCCGCATCCGTACCCGTTATCGGAACGGTGAAGACATATTCGGCGATATCAGCGAACGCCTTGAAATAACCGACGGGATCTTTGGTGTTGATCATTCCCGCGATGATAAACAGTGGTCGGGGTTTCTTTTCCTCGAAACCAGCCATGGCTTCAGCGATAACTTCACCGGCGCCAGGATTGTGGCCACCGTCGACCCAGATTTCTGAACCCTCGGGCGCCAGATCGGCGATATTGCCGTCCTGAATGCGCTGTAGTCGACCAGGCCATTCGACGGACGTCATCGCCTTTTCAACCATACGCTCCGTCACCTCGAAACCGGCAGCCTTGACGGCGCGAATAGCAGCGGCAGCATTGGCCAGTTGATGACGGCCGGGAAGTCTGGGAAGCGGCGCATCCGTCAACCCGAACTCGTCCTGATAGACCATTCGGCCAAATTCTTCATGCGCAGCAAAATCCTGTCCGTAGACAGTGACCGGACAGCCCAGCCGCTCCGCTGTGTTGACCAGAACATCAAGCGCGGCATCGTATTCCTGATGACCAATCACCACCGGGAAACCGCTCTTCATAATGCCCGCCTTTTCCGCGGCAATCAGCTCGACACGATCGCCCAGATAGGCCTGATGATCGAGCGATATGGGCATGATGACGGATACGGCAGGGTTGTTGATGACGTTGGTCGCATCGAAGCGGCCACCAAGCCCAACCTCGACAATGGCTGCATCAGCGGGCTGTTCCGAAAACAGCAGGAACATCACCGCTGTCAAAATCTCGAAAACCGTAATCATCTGCCCGTCGTTGGCATCTGCCACGCGCCGCAAAGCATCGGCGAACAGGGCATCTTCGACATAGCGGCCCTTGGCGCCGGAGACACCAATACGGTAGCGCTCATGCCAGTTGACCAGATGCGGTGACGTATGCACGTGTACGGAAAGGCCTGCCGCTTCGAGCAAGGCGCGACAGAAGGCCGTAACAGACCCTTTGCCGTTCGTGCCGGCAACATGGATAACCGGCGGCAATCGCTTCTGCGGATTACCGAGTTTTTCAAGAAGGCGGGAAATTCTGTCGAGCGAGAGATCGAAGCCTTTCGGATGCAATTGCATCAGCTCTTCGATGATCTGCTCGGCCTCGCTTATTGCGGGCTTCGTCATGTCTTCTAACCGCCTTTCAGGCGCTGATCCGGTCATCTGTCCGCCGCATCGGAGGGTGTCGTCCTGCGTCGGTGTATCATCGTCCCGAAGCCGGCGCGCGGCCTCGGGCGACATTCTCTGTTCTTCAGGCCGATGCTGCGAGCGCAACCTGGTTGTGTTCAGTGACATCAGCCGGAGCTTTCGTCATGATCTTCAGGAGGTTGGCCAGCGTATCGGGGATATCGTGGCGATCGACCACCATGTCCACCATGCCATGCTCCAGCAGATATTCCGATGTCTGGAAGCCCTCGGGGAGCTTTTCACGGATTGTCTGCTCGATAACGCGCTTGCCCGCGAAGCAGATTTCTGCACCCGGTTCGGCAATATGGACGTCACCCAGCATTGCATAGGATGCCGTAACACCGCCTGTGGTCGGGTTCGTCAGAACCACGATGTAAGGCATGCCGGCTTCTTTCAGCATGTTGACGGCAACAGTCGTACGCGGCAACTGCATCAGCGAAAGTATGCCTTCCTGCATACGGGCGCCACCGGAAGCCGGGAACATGACCAGCGGGCAACGCTCGGAAATGGCACGTTCGAATGCCTTGACGATTGCTTCACCGGCCGCAATGCCCAGCGAACCGCCCATGAACTGGAATTCATGCACGACGGCAACGATCTTCAAGCCTTTGAGGTTACCGACACCGGCAAGGATCGTGTCTTCCTGATCCGTCTTGATGCGGCTGTCGCGCAGACGGTCGGTGTATTTTTTTGAATCGCGGAACTTCAGGGGGTCCTGAGCAACCTTCGGCTGCGGAAGCGCTTCGAACACGCCGCCATCAAAAAGGGTCGCAAGACGGGCTTTCGCCGGCATCTTCATATGGTAGCCGGAGGCCGGGATTACCCACAGGTTCTCCTCGAGATCCTTGTGGAAGACCATTTCGCCGGTTTCCGGGCATTTGATCCAGAGGTTTTCCGGAACATCGTTGCGACGGCCGAGCATGGAATTGATCCGCGGCCGAACATAGTTGGTAATCCAGTTCACTTGAATACTCCTGTGACTGACTGCGCTTAACCGAACAAGATTATTCGGCAGCAGCAAGGCGCGATGCACGCACGCCCGTTGAAAGTCCCTTTACCAGTGTCGTGACAGACGAAACGGTATCGGCTGTCGCTTTTCCATCTGCGCTAAGGCTGCCTGCAACCTGTGCAACAATTGCCGAACCGACCACAACACCATCAGCCATGGCGCCAATCGTCCGGGCGTGATCTGCAGTCTTTACGCCAAAACCGACGCATACCGGAAGATCGGTGTGGGCCTTAATACGTCCGACAGCCTTGGAGATCAATGCGGGATCTGGCAGAGCCGAACCGGTGATACCGTTCATCGACACGTAATAAACGAAGCCGGACGTATGGTTGAGAACGGTCGGCAAGCGTTTTTCATCTGTCGTCGGCGTGGTCAGACGAATGAAGTTGATGCCGTACTTGAGCGCGGGAATGCAAAGCTCATCATCCATCTCCGCCGGCAGATCAACAACGATCAGTCCATCGATCCCTGCATCGAGTGCATCGGCCAGGAACTTTTCAACGCCGTAGATATAGATGGGATTGTAGTAACCCATAAGAACGATCGGGGTTGCGTCGTCATCCTTGCGGAATTCTCGGGCGATATCGAGTGTGCCCTTCAGCGTCTGACCGCTCTTCAATGCGCGCTGACCGGCCATCTGGATTGCCGGGCCATCGGCCATAGGATCAGAAAACGGCATGCCGAGTTCGATCACGTCCGCACCAGCTTCCGGCAATGCCTTCATGATGGCAAGCGATGTGTCAAAATCCGGATCGCCGCCCATGAAGTAGGTAATCAGGGCCGGGCGATTTTGGGCGCGCAGATCGGCGAAGCGTTTGTCCATACGTGCGGTCATGATCTTATACATCCATTCCAAGGAACTTGCTGACGGTGTGGACATCCTTGTCGCCACGTCCGGAGAGGTTCATCAGGATGATCTCGTCCTTGCCCATTTTCGGCGCGCGCTTGATGACTTCAGCCAGAGCATGGCTCGGTTCGAGGGCAGGAATGATGCCTTCGAGGCGCGTCAGCATCTGGAACGCGTCGAGCGCTTCATGATCCATGATCGGCACATATTCCACGCGGCCGATATCGTTCAGCCAGGAATGCTCCGGACCGATACCTGGATAATCGAGGCCAGCGGAGATCGAGTGGCCTTCCTTGATCTGACCGTCTTCGTCCTGAAGCAGGTACGTGCGGTTGCCGTGCAGAACGCCGGGCGATCCCGCTGTGATGGATGCGCAATGCTCATCGCCGGAAAGGCCCTTGCCACCCGCTTCAACGCCAACAATCTTGACGCTCTCGTCATCGAGGAATGGATGGAAAATACCGATGGCGTTCGATCCGCCACCAACGGCAGCGATAACGACGTCAGGCAAGCGGCCCTCAGCCTCCAGCATCTGCGCCTTTGCTTCCTGACCGATCACAGCCTGAAAATCGCGAACCATTTCGGGATAGGGATGCGGACCAGCAGCCGTGCCAATCAGGTAATAGGTGTCGTCGACATTGGTGACCCAGTCGCGCAGCGCTTCGTTCATGGCATCCTTGAGGGTACCATGGCCGGCCGACACCGGCTTCACTTCGGCGCCCAGCAGCTTCATGCGAAATACGTTCGGCGCCTGACGGGCAACGTCGGTCGCGCCCATGTAGACGACGCAAGGCAGACCGAAGCGCGCCGCAACCGTTGCGGAGGCAACGCCATGCTGACCGGCACCGGTCTCGGCGATGATGCGGGTCTTGCCCATGCGCTTGGCGAGAAGGATCTGGCCAAGGCAATTGTTGATCTTGTGCGAGCCGGTATGGTTCAGCTCTTCGCGTTTGAAATAGATCTTGGCGCCACCAAGTTCAGCCGTCAGACGCTCAGCGAAATACAACGGGCTCGGGCGGCCGGTGTAGTGAGCACCTAGGTGTTTCAGTTCAGCCTGAAACTCCGGATCGGTCTTCGCCTTCTCCCATTCCGCCTGCAAATCCAGAATAAGCGGCATCAGCGTTTCGGCAACGAAGCGGCCTCCGTAAATGCCGAAGCGTCCGTCCTCATCGGGACCGGCGCGGAAAGAATTGGGTTTTGGCGTGTCGTTCACTTCAAGCTCCCTTTGGGCCAGTCGACCGATTGTTCACGGCATCGAAAAATGTATCGATCATGGCCGGATCTTTCACTCCCGGCGCACTTTCCACGCCGGACGATATATCTATTCCCCTCGCCCCGGTCTCAGCCAGAGCGCCGGCGACGTTATCCTTGTTCAGCCCTCCGGAAAGCATGTAATCAATGCTGCCGTCAAGAGAGCGAAGAAGCGTCCAGTCAAAGGACACACCATTGCCGCCAGGCAAGTCCGATCCAGTCGGCGGCTTGGCGTCGAGCAGGAAGCGGTCAACGATACCAACATAAGGGTCAATTTTGGCAAGATCAGCGGCGTCCCGAATGGAAATTGCCTTCATCACCGGCAGACCATACAGCGCCTTGACGTTCAGCACACGTTCCGGCGTTTCATTACCGTGCAACTGGAGGATATCGGGTTTCAGAAGATCGACGATCTCGTCCAGTTCGTCATTGTCAGCGTTGACGGTGACGGCAACGACCTTCACGCTGCCACGAACGGTGTCAGCCAGCTTGCCGGCAATATCGGGTTCGATATTGCGCGGGCTTTTTTCAAAGAAGATGAAGCCGATATGGGACGCGCCTCGTCTAACCGCGCGTTCCACCGCTTCCGGCGTCTTCAATCCGCAAATCTTGATATCCGGTTTCATACCTGCGACCTGACACGAAATGTCGAAAGAGTCGAGTATAAAGCGCAGGGAATGCCGCCTATCCGCCACTGCGTTTGGGGGCCAACGATGCGCTTTAGTATCGATTGTTTCACGTGAATCCAGAAATAGTCATTCACTGAACCGTCTTCAATCGAAGTCGACGGCGTGAAGCTGTGAACCGTGACGCTTCAGCCAGGCTTTCGCTTCCTCTGTGTGCGGGCAGAGCTTTTCACACAACGCCCAGAATTTAGGGCCATGATTCATCTCTGCCAGATGGGCCACTTCGTGGGCTGCAAGATAATCGATGACCTTTTCGGGTGCCATGACGATCCGCCACGAAAAGCTCAAATTGCCGTCGTGCGAACATGAACCCCAACGGCTGCGCGTATCCTTCATGGTGATCGAACGAACCGGTCGCCCTACGCTTCTCGCGTGGTGCATCACCAGTTTTTCGAGATCCGCCTTGGCTTCTTTTTTCAAGAATGCCGAAATCCGTCGCCCGAGATGTTCGGGGAGACCACTGACGGAGAGAATTGCCACTCCATCCGCATCTTCGGACATACGGGTTATACCGCGCACGCTCCCAGTGTGTTCTATCCGGTGTGGGACGCCACGAATCTCGATCGTTGCTCCGGGGCGCAGGCCGTTATCGGGACCAATCTTGCCAAGCTTGCCTTCAAGCCAGCCGTGGTGCCGTTCCAGAAAATCGTCCACCTGCCCGTGATGCAGCCCGAACGGTATCGTGAGCTTCAAAGCTCTTCCACCGGGTTCTATCCGCAAAGTGATGCGCGTCGCGCGTGGATTTTCCTTCACTGTAATCGGCAGACTACGGCCAGCCACCTCGACTGTGCGCTGGCTTTGCACGGCTCTTTTGGGCGCCGTTGACTTCACGGATTTTCTGAGAAGCGAAAACATGCTGTTTTCATAGCCGATTCGAACCCCGATTGACCATGAAAATACGGTGCGAGCGCCCCTGTCTCCCTAGGCTTTTGCGTGTTGATGCATGAACGCGAGCATGCGCGGCACGATCTCCTTGCGGAAACGCGAACCGTTGAACACGCCGTAATGGCCGACATCCGGCTGCATGTAATGTGCGCGCTTATCCTCGGGAATGTTGCAGCAGATATCGTGAGCCGCCTTTGTCTGACCCACACCTGAAATATCGTCGTTTTCACCTTCCACGGTGAAAAGAGCAACATTGCGGATGGCGGACGGATCAACCGTGCGACTCCGATGCATCATCGTACCTTTCGGCAGCGCATGTTCGATGAACACGGTCTCAACCGTCTGGAGATAAAATTCGGCGGTCAGATCCATGACAGCCAGGTACTCATCGTAGAAATCGCGATGCTTTTCGGCAGAATCCCCGTCGTTCTTCACGAGGTTCAGATAAAAATCCTTGTGCGCCGTCATGTGTTTGTCGAGGTTCATCGACATGAAGCCCGACAATTGCAGAAAACCTGGATAGACGGAGCGGCCGAAAGCTGGCTGCGGCCAGGGAACGTCCATGATGACATTGTCGCGGAACCACTCGATCGGCTTTGCCTTGGCAAGTCCGTTGACGGCAGTGGGATTGATACGCGTGTCGATCGGCCCACCCATCAGGGTCATGGATGCGGGAGTAAAACGGTCTTGCTCTGCTTCCATCAGCGAAACGGCAGCGAGAACCGGCACGGAGGGCTGGCAGACAGCAACCACATGCGCTCCCTCCCCTATGTGTTGCAACATTTCGGTGACGTAGCTGATGTAATCATCCAGATCGAATTTCCCGTCAGTTACGGGAACCATGCGGGCGTCGATCCAGTCGGTAATGTAGATGTCGGCCGATGGCAGTAGCGCCTCGACCGTTCCCCGTAACAGTGTCGCATAGTGCCCGGACATTGGAGCGACAAGCAGGACCTTTGGATCGGGTCGATCTTCTGTTTCAGCAGCCCGCGCGAAATGAATGAGATTGCAGAATGGCCGCGACCAGACAATCTCCTGCGTCACCGCAACGCTATTTCCACCAATAACAGTTTCGGAAAGGCCGAATTCAGGTTTGCCGTAGCGACGTGTCAGACGCTCGAAAACCTCAAAACCGGCATCAAGGCTTCTGCCGAACGCAGTGCTTGAAAGCGGATTGAAGGGGTTATTGCATGCCTGACGCATCATATCAGCACCGGCGCGCAACGGCACCATTGCAGCATGGTTCATTTCATAAAGATGGTAGAACACTGATTACGCCTCCCTCGCAAATCACGCTCTTTTTTTCACCATAGCAGCTTTTCGCAGTTGCACAAATTTGAAGGCGCCAGCGGTTTCCCGCCAGCGCCTTCTCATTTCCAGGTGAAAAACAGATCAGATGTCGGCGACGAAGGTCTGCTTCTGGGAACCGAGGCCTTCAATGCCGAGTTCAACGACGTCACCAGCCTTGAGGTAGCGCGGCGGCTTCAGGCCCATGCCAACGCCGGGCGGCGTGCCGGTGGAAATGACATCGCCCGGCTGAAGCGACATAAACTGGCTGAGATAAGAAACAACGTGAGCCACGCCGTAAACCATCGTCTTGCTGGAGCCGTCCTGCATCGTCTGGCCGTTGACCTTCAGCCACATGCCGAGGTTCTGCGGATCGGTGATCTCGTCCTTCGTGACGAGCCATGGACCAATCGGGCCAAAGGTGTCGCAGGACTTACCCTTGGTCCACTGTCCCGAACGCTCCGTCTGGAAAGCACGCTCGGAGACATCATGCGAAACGCAGTAGCCGGCCACATAGTCCAGAGCATCGGCTTCCGAGACGTATTTCGCAGTCTTGCCAATAACCACGCCAAGTTCGACTTCCCAGTCGGTCTTTTCAGAACCGCGTGGAATGGCAACGTTGTCGTTCGGTCCAACGATGGCGGAGGTCGCCTTCATGAAGATGACGGGTTCCGGCGGTACGGTTGCACCGGTTTCAGCCGCATGGTCCGAGAAATTCAGGCCGATGCAGATGAACTTGCCAGTGCCCGCAACGCAAGCGCCAATACGATCCTCATTGAGAACAGGGAGCGTCGTAACATCGATCGCAGCGATCTTTTTCAGACCTTCTGGCGAAATGGCGTCACCGCCAATGTCCTTCACATGAGCGGACAGATCGCGGACTTTACCCTCAGCGTCGAGGATTGCGGGTTTTTCCTGGCCGGGCTTTCCGACGCGCATCAATTTCATGGAGCTCTCTCCCAGTTGTCAGACAAGGTGATGCATATATGAACGATGCATTTATACTTGTCACCCCTTGACCGACCCAAGTTTTGAAAAATACCTTTTCCATTCCGTCAACCACAAGGATCCGATCGTGACGAACAGCAATACAAGACAATCAGAATTTCCCGTCGATCCGCTTTTTCTTGATCGCTGGTCGCCGCGCGCTTTTGATGGAAAGGCGATGCCGCACGAAGACCTGCTGACGATCCTGGATGCGGCCCATTGGGCTCCATCCGCTTCCAATCAACAACCCTGGCGATTTGTCTATGCTCAACGCGACAGCAAGGATTGGCCACTCTTCCTGGAACTGCTGATGGAGGGAAACCAGCGCTGGGCGAAGAATGCGTCGGCGCTGCTATTCGTCATTTCCCGAAGCTACAACCTATCGCGCGAAGGAGAGAAAAAGCCATCCGCTACTCACGCCTTTGACGCGGGCGCAGCCTGGTTCTCACTGGCAATGCAGTCCCATCTGCTTGGATATCACGCGCATGGCATGGCGGGTATCTTCAAGGATCAGATCGTCGAGAAACTCAATGTTCCCGAAGGTTATGTCGTCAATGCGGCCGTGGCTATCGGCACTTTGACGGACAAAAATACCTTGCCTGATGATCTGGCGGAGCGTGAGGTTCCGAGCAAACGTCTTCCCCTCGCCGAGGTGGCTTTTGAGGGGAAATTTACGGGAAAGGCCGACTGAGGCTCAATAAGCAAAAGGCCCGACACTGCCGGGCCTTTTGTTAATTTTCTGTTTCACGTGAATCGTGGATGCAGACGCATCCCCAGATCAGATATCGAGGTTGGCAACGCTCAGCGCATTTTCCTGAATGAAGTCGCGACGAGGCTCAACCTCATCCCCCATCAGGCGAGCAAACAGGCCATCCGCATCCGTTGCGTCGCTGATCTTCACCTGCAACAGCGAGCGGACATTGGCGTCCAGCGTGGTTTCCCAGAGCTGCTCGGCGTTCATTTCGCCGAGGCCCTTATAACGCTGCATGGACAGGCCCTTGCGTCCCGCTGCAAAAATCGCATCGAGAAGCGCACGCGGACCAGAGAGTTCCAGCGTCCCTTCCTTGCGCTGCAGGGTCGGAGGCGTCGCATAGACATCGCGGGTACGCACAGCGAGCTGGTCGATATGACGCGCATCGGCCGAACCAAGCAGACCCATATCGAGTGTCGAGACTTCCTTGACGCCGCGCACCATGCGCTCAAACCGTAGTCCGCCGTCTTCGAGTACCGTGCCGATCCAACCGCGTTCGGTTTCTTCGGCAATCATGTCCAGACGACGCGCAACCTCTGCAACTGTTTCTGCAGCACGCGAGGCATTCGCCGAAAGTTCGGGGTTGAGCGCGCCGGCAATGGCAGCTTGTTCGACAACCGAGCGGTTATAACGGGAATGAAGGCCATCGATCATCGAACGCATGCGTACCGCGTCGAGAATAACCTCGCGCAGATCCTCACCCACACGAACCTCACCGGAGCCCAGCGTCAGCGACGCTTCTTCGATACCCATCGAGATCAGGTAATCTTCCAGTGCCTTTTCGTCCTTGAGGTACTGGATCGACTTGCCGCGCGTGACCTTATAAAGCGGCGGCTGGGCGATATAAAGGTGGCCTCGTTCGATCAGTTCCGGCATCTGACGGAAGAAGAAAGTCAAAAGCAGCGTACGGATGTGGGCGCCGTCGACGTCAGCATCCGTCATGATAATGATCTTGTGATAACGCAGCTTGTCCGCGTTGAACTCGTCCTTGCCGATAGACGTGCCAAGCGCCGTAATCAGCGTACCGATTTCCTGGCTGGACAACATCTTGTCGAAACGGGCGCGCTCGACGTTCAGAATCTTACCGCGCAACGGCAGAATGGCCTGGGTCTCGCGCGAACGGCCCTGCTTGGCAGAACCACCTGCAGAGTCACCCTCAACGAGGAACAGTTCGGACTTGGCCGGATCGCGTTCAGAGCAATCTGCGAGCTTGCCGGGCAACGACGCGATATCAAGCGCACCCTTGCGGCGCGTCAGTTCACGTGCCTTGCGTGCTGCTTCGCGGGCAACAGCCGCTTCAACAACCTTGCCAACCAGGATTTTTGCTTCGGTCGGATGTTCCTCGAACCATGTGCTCAAGGCCTCGTTGACGAGGTTTTCGACAACCGGGCGAACTTCGGACGAAACAAGCTTGTCCTTGGTCTGCGACGAGAACTTCGGATCGGGAACCTTCACCGAAAGAACAGCTGTCAGGCCTTCGCGGCAATCTTCACCCTGAAGGCTGACTTTTTCCTTCTTGGTAATGCCGGAGCTGTCCGCGTAGGAGGTAACCTGGCGCGTCAATGCCGCGCGGAAACCGGCCATATGCGTGCCGCCATCGCGCTGTGGGATGTTGTTGGTGAAGCAAAGTACGTTTTCGTGGTAGCTGTCGTTCCACCACATTGCGACTTCAACGGTAATACCGTCCTTTTCACCACGAATGGCAACCGGCTTGTCAACCAGTGGCTTCTTGGAGCGGTCCAGATAACGCACGAACGCCTCGAGACCGCCGTCATAAAGCAGTTCTTCCTGCTTGACGTCAGAATGACGCTTGTCGGTCAGCAAAATACGAACACCGGAATTAAGAAACGCCAGTTCGCGCAAACGGTGCTCGAGCGTGTTGTAATCGTATTCGGTCATCGTGAAGGTTTCAGGGCTCGCCAGGAACGTCACTTCCGTGCCGGAGCGTCCTTCATACTCGCCGATAACCGAAAGCGGCGCATCTGCAACGCCATGCGTGAAGCCGATTTCATGCAGCTTGCCACTGCGACGGATGCGCAGTTTCAGCCAGACCGAAAGTGCGTTTACCACCGACACGCCCACGCCATGCAGACCGCCCGAGACCTTGTAGGAGTTCTGGTCGAACTTTCCGCCAGCATGCAGCTGCGTCATGATCACTTCCGCAGCCGATACACCTTCGGAGGAATGGATATCGGTCGGGATGCCGCGGCCATTGTCCGTTACCGTGACGGAGCCATCGGCATTCAACGTCACTGTCACCAGATCGGCATGGCCGGCCAGCGCTTCATCGATGGCGTTGTCCACCACCTCATAGACCATGTGGTGCAGACCGGAACCGTCATCGGTATCACCGATATACATGCCGGGCCGCTTACGCACGGCATCAAGGCCCTTGAGAACCTTGATCGAATCGGCTCCATATTCCGTGTTCGTGCCGACTTCGCTTGACGATGTTTCGGTCATAAGTACTCTTTCCAAAGTTTTCCCGGCCAAGTTTTTCTGAGAGGCTTAAGCCAGCGAATCACTCAAATTCCGACATACGACTATAGAAATTCCCAGCCAATATCCAAAGGCCGCATGTCCCAACCGCTGCATAAAGCAGGGGATATAAGGCTTTCAATCGCAAGAACGGCTTTTTTGCAGCACCGCCGTCAGTTCTTCTATCATAGTCGGCGACAGCTTGCGTATATCACGCGCAAGCTGATTGGCCAAAGCGGTATATTGTGGCGGCAAACCGGCCGTGTCGATGACAATGCGGGGATGGGACGATCCTGCCAGAAAAAACAGATCCTCGGCCTCGTCCCAGATGATATTGAAGTAACCGGCGATGCGCTGAAGAAGATCGAAGCTCGGTCGGCCGCGTTTTCCATGTTCCAATGCAGAAAGATAAGCAGGCGAAACGCCGATGGCTGCCGCCATCTCCTTCTGCGTCACACCCTTGCGTTCCCGCAGCATGCGAACGGCTTCTGCAAAGGGCGTCATGATCTCTCACCGCGGCGTCTCGCCAACCGGACGTACAGGGCACCTTCTCCACCGTGGTTGATCGAGGCATCCTCGTAGGATGAAATCAAATAGCGGTATTCCGGCTTCGAGAACCACATGGGGACAGCACGCTTCAAGGCGCCATCACTGCCCATTGAACGCCCCTTACCGGTTATAACGAGTACATGACGCAAGCCGCGTTCATGCGCCTGCATCAGGAAATCCAAGAGAACGGCATGTGCTTCGCTCTGTATCATGCCGTGCAGATCGATACGTCCTTCCAACGGCAATCGTCCGCGCGTCAGCTTGCGCTTGACGGGCTTTTCGAGCGGGTGATGAATTCTCTGCTTTGCCGGTGCTGCATTGGGCGGAGTTTCAGCATTTTCCACCAGCATGCGTGGGAAACCGAGCTTGCTCTTTTCCACGACAACAGGCTCAGGCGCCTCCTCCTCGACATCATCAAAAGCCAGCAAATCTTCGAGCTTGCCCGAGATAGGCCGAGTGGTTTTTGCCACTCTCCCCCACAGAATCCGCTCATCCTTGCCGAGCTTCCGACTGCCTTTCATCCCCGATACCTCTCCGCCGCCGCGCGTGGCATCAATATATAAAAATCGGCGTCGTTGCGCACCGTTCCAGCCAGCTCACCCGCATCAAAGCCGGAACCCGTGAAAATATCCCCGCGGGCCGGACCGACAATTGCCGATCCCGTATCGAGCGCCAGCATTAGCCGCGCAAAGGGTTTCTCGGCATCGAGGTGCATCAACGTCGGCGCGTGAATGTAAAACGGAAACCCGAACGTATGGATTAGCCGGTCGACAGCGAGCGAGCGGCCAGCAACGAGCGGAACCTTTGCAGCGGCAACCGGCCCCAGATCCAAGTCGGTCACATCGGCTTCGCGGAAGAAGATGTAGGACCGGTTATGCCACAGCACCTCGTCAACCTGATCAGGATGATCGGCGAGCCATGCCCGAATTGTCTGCATCGAGATGGTTTTCGGATCCAGCTCTCCCCGATCGAGAAGAAGTCTTCCGATCGGCGAGAACGGATGTCCGGCCTTTGCGGCATAGGTCACGCGCCTTATCTGTCCGTCGGGATATACCAGCCGTGCAGCGCCCTGGACATGGACAAAAAAAAGGTCGACCTTGGATTTCGCCCAGGCAATCTCAAGTCCCCGCCCCTCAAGACACCCTTCATCGATCGCCCGGCGATCGGCAAAATAGGAAATACCGCCGCCATCCTGATGCCCGAAGGCGTAATAAGGATCGAAGCCTTCCGGGCGATTTTTGTCGTCAATGTCAATGAGATCGGCCGGTCTGCGATATATCGGATATTTCCATACGTCATCCGGGACAGCCGAAACCTGCAGCTCGGGCTCGTAAAATGCAGTTACGAACCCTGCCTTCCCGTCGTGTTGCGAGATGCGAAAAGGGCGACAATTGTCTTCGAAAAACCGGCGCGCTTCACTGGCATCTTTTGGATCTGCATGTTCGGCTGTTTCCAATAACGCAATGAGGTCATCAGCCGAAAGGCCAAGTTCTCCCGTCCGGTAAGGTTTCGCGGTCCGCAGGTGCCCGAGAATTCTGCGCATCGCAGAAAAAAGTTCGCGCGGATCGTCATTCTGCCATTGCGGCAGATCGCCGAAAGAGACCTCCTCGACGGAAAACTCGGCCGATGGCGTTTTCATTGTTCGGATTCAGTCGCGATGAGTTTCCAGTTCGGGTCACGAGAACGCGTGTCGCGCGAGAACGTCCAGATGTCATCCACCTCGGCAACACTTTCCGGATCACCGTCCGTCAGCTTTCCATCCTTGTCATAGGTGGCCGAAATAAGCTGGCTGACAATACGAATGGTGATCTGTGCCTCGGAATCACGAACAAGAGCCTGCGTGATATCAGCTTTCTCAATGCCGACGAAGGTAGACTTGACCACCTCTCCGCGTGCTTCCCGTTCGGAGATGGCGGCATCGAAGCCTTCGAACACCTCTTTCGACAGCAAGTTTTTCAGAGTCTTGCGATCGCCATCGGCAAAAGCCATGACAATCATCTCATAGGCCATACGCGCCCCGTTGAGGAACTCCTTGGGGCTGAAGGATGCATCCTTGCCCATCAAGTCACGCAAAGCCGAATTCAGCGCAGATCCAGCCGGCGCCATGGCGTCCACTTCGGAGAAGCGGGTTTCCTCATCACCTTCTCCGCGCTTCGGCAAGGTCACGACCTTGTTATCGTCGGAAGTAGCGCCCTTTGCGACATCACGAGGGCTATAGGGATCGAACGGTGGCTTTTCATTGCCTGTCCGGCGACCAAGAACGCTGCGCAACTGAAGAAAGATCAGCACCGCTGCCACGAGGAAAAACAAAGTGATAAAGTCGCTAAAGTTCATCTTTTACCGAGGCCGCCATTTAAATCCGAAATCTTGAACATCATATAGTCTGCATCTTATCATCATTCAAACATGCAGATTCAATCATCGGTGTCCTTAAGGCACACAATCTGCCCAAGACGCACACGCAAGGCTAGAATATGCGTTTTTCCTTCCTCCCCGTCATCGTTCTGATGATGCCGATCCTCGAGATTGCCGGTTTTATTATCGTCGGCAAGGCCATCGGCCTTTGGCTCACTTTGGCGCTTATCGTTTTTACGTCATTTCTCGGCCTGCTTATCCTGCGTCTGGGCGGGCTCAGCATGGTCAGAAACCTTCAGGATGCCGGACGCGCTGGTCGGCAGCCGGCCGATGAACTGGTGAATGGTGCCATGCGCGTCGTCGCTGGCATATTGCTTTTCCTTCCCGGTTTCATCACCGACATTATCGGCTTGCTTCTTATGTCTCCCGCAATCAGACGATTTTTCTGGAAGACGTTTGGACCGCGCGTCGTTGTCGCCGGATCTTTTCGTCAATCCGGTTTTGAAGCAGGAGCACAATCCGGTTTCCGCAATGAGCCGAGAGACGCGGGCGGCTCGAAGGTCGTCGATCTGGGCGAAGAGGAATTTCATCGCGATGGCCCGAACAATTCTCCCTGGTCAAACAAACCCGATGATCGTGATCTGCCCAAACCTTGACAGACCGGGCAAATGGTAGGGTTGTAAGGCTCCGGGTGAAATGATAGACCGCCTCCCACAAATTCATGCCGCGAGGAAATAGCATGACCGCTGAAAATGGTGCACAGGGCGCAGCAAGCCCATCTCTCAACATTCTTGCCCAGTACATCAAGGATCTCTCCTTCGAAAATCCGGGTGCTCCTCGTTCGCTTCAGGGCCGTGAAAATGCGCCCTCGATCAACATCAATGTCAACGTCAATGCAAACCCGATCTCCGGCTCGGATTTCGACGTTGTCCTGACGCTGAACGCAGAAGCGAAGGACGGCGACAAGGTATTGTTTGCTGCCGAGCTGGTTTATGGCGGTGTTTTCCGGATTGCAGGTTTCCCGCAGGAACACATGCTGCCGGTTCTCTTCATTGAGTGCCCGCGTCTCCTCTTCCCGTTTGCACGCCAGATCATTGCTGACGTAACGCGCAATGGCGGCTTCCCGCCGCTGATGATCGATCCGATTGACTTCGCACAGATGTTTGCACAGCGCGTTGCCGAAGAGCAGGCCAGAGCCAAGGTTCAGGCTGTTCCGAACTGATCGAAATAAGACGCATAAAAAAACCGGGCTCTTCAGCCCGGTTTTTTGTTGGGAGATTTTCGACAAACGCCGAGCGCTTTCCATAAACTCCGTCAGTTCTGATAGCGGTTCCAGATTGCCTTGTCGCCCATTGCAAGAACAAGCTTTCCGTGAGCTGCCGCGGCATCTGCATCCAGCCTTTGAGGCAGGGGGTGAACGCGATGCATTTCCTCGATCGGTCCCTCGTCTTCGACAACCACCGTTTCTTCTTTAACGACAGAACCGAAACCGAGCGCGGTCTGGCGACCGCCAATCATCTCGATGTAAACTTCGGCCAGCAATTCGGAGTCGAGAAGAGCGCCGTGTTTCGTTCGATGCGAATTGTCGATGCCGTAACGTCGGCAAAGAGCATCGAGGGAGTTTGGCCCCATCGGATTTTTTCGTCGTGCCAGTGATAACGTATCCGTCACCAGCTCCGGCGCGACCGGCGGGATGCCCAGGCGTGCAAATTCCGCGTTGATAAATCCCATATCGAATGTCGCATTGTGCGCGACCCAGCGGGCACCTTCGAAGAAGTCGCGGATCTGATCGACGACCTCAGCAAATTTCGGCTTGTCCAGAAGAGACTCGTCGGTAATTCCGTGGACGGCCAAGGCGTCCGGGTGAACCTTGCGATCCTCCGGATTGATATAAAGATGCAGTGTCCTTCCCGTAGGGAAGTGATTGATAAGTTCGACGCCACCGATTTCAATCACACGATCCAGCTTTGATTCCAGTCCGGTGGTTTCGGTATCGAAGATAATCTCACGCATCTTTTTTTCCCGCGTCTCTTTTTCCAGCCAAATCGCTCAGGATTTCTTTTACCCTGCCGTGCGCTGCTTCGATACCATGACCAGTGTCGATGATGAAATCAGCACGGCGGCGCTTCTCAGCGTCTGGCATTTGTCGGCTGAGGATCAGTTCAAACTTTTCTGGAGTCATGCCTGGTCGGGACAGCACGCGTTCTCGCTGGACATCAGCGTCACAGGTGACAACCACGACGGTGTCGACCCTTCGCTCGGCACCGGTTTCAAACAACAGGGGAATATCGAGAAGGGCAAATTCTCTGCCTTGATCTCGCGAGGACTGGAGAAACTCTTGCTGCTTCTTTTGAACAAGCGGATGCACGATGTTTTCCAGCTTCTTAAAATTAGCCGGATTCTCCTTTAATAATTCACCGAGTCTCACCCGATCAACTCCGTCCTCTCCCGTCGATCCCGGAAACGCCGCCTCGATCAAAGCAACTGCTTCGTCTCGATAAAGATCGTGCACCACCCTATCGGAATCGAGAACCGCTACATCCTCTTTAGCAAAAAGGCCTGCGGTCGTTGTCTTGCCCATTCCGATGGAGCCGGTAAGACCGATAACCAACATCAATGTTTCTCCATATCCTCGATAATCATCGAGCGGAGCGTTTGATCAACCTCGGGTATTTTTCCGAACCATTTCTCAAAACCCGGCTTCGCCTGATGAAGAAGCATGCCCAGGCCATCTACAGTCGCAATTCCCTGCTCTTCGGCCATGCGCAGAATAGGTGTCTTCAACGGCACGTAAACAATATCGGTCACCACAGCGCCGTCTGACAAGCGCGAGAAATCGAAATGCGGTGCTTCCGTCCCATCCATTCCCAACGACGTTGTGTTCACGAACAGGCCCGCGCCCTTCATCACTTCGCTCAAGGCAGACATGGAATGGGAAAAAACCTGTTTTCCGAAGCGGTCGGCAAGCTCCCGTGCCCGTTCCTCTGTTCGGTTGAGAACGTGTATTTCAGCAATGCCGCGATTTCTCAGGGACTGGATGATGGCGCGGCTTGCGCCGCCCGCTCCAAGGACAACAGCACTTTTTATTTTGTCCCAGCCAGAGTGGCGATCATCGAGATTGGAGACAAAGCCATACCCATCCGTGTTGGTCGCACAGAGTTTTCCGTTCTCGAACCAGAGCGTGTTGGCAGCGCCCAGTTCTTCGGCCAGCGTGTCCGGCCGGTCCGCCAGCTTAAAGGCTGCCTCCTTGTGAGGTATTGTGACGTTGCCGCCGACGAAACCGTCAGATCGTTGTTCCTTCAGATCGGATATGAAGGCCGCGAATGCGTCAGGCGAGACTTCCACTGAACGGTACGTACCGTCGATGCCGAATGTTTTCAGCCAATGAGAATGGATGATGGGTGACCGGGAGTGTTTGATTGGGTAGCCGACAACGAAGGCGTTCATGGTTAATGTTTCACGTGAATCAGCCATCGATGACACCAAGTTCCCTTAACTTTTCCAGAAGCGGCAGAAGCGAAAGACCGAGAATGGTGAAATAGTCACCTTCGATGGAGGTGAATAGCTGGATTCCCTCTCCCTCAAGCTGATAGGCACCCACGCTCGTAAGCGCCTTCGTCCCGACCTTTTCCAGATGCCTTGTCACAAAATTGTCCGTCAATGTGCGGACTGTCAAATCAGCAGTCGTGACGATCTGCCAGATCGTCTCGCCGTCTTTCATCAAGACGGCAGCACTGTTCAACCGGTGCGTCTTTCCCGAGAGAGACATCAGATGGGAATGTGCCTCATCCATGTCCTTCGGTTTATGATAAACCCTGCTGCCGAGCGCCATGGTCTGGTCGCAGCCAAGCACTATCGCGGAGGGGTGCAGTTTGCTGACAGCACATGCCTTGGCCTTCGCCAGTTCAAGCGCAACCTCTTGCGGAGAGACCCCGCTTTTTTCCAGCCTCTCGTCGATCGCTCTTTCATCGATGTCGGCCGGAATTGCCGAAAACACCAGTCCCGCGTTGCGCATCAACATTTGCCTGGACGCGCTGGACGAGGCGAGGATCAGGTCTTGTTTCATGGATCAACTGCTCCGAAAATCGAAAACCGAATTATCGTGTCCGTGGGCGAAGGGCAAGAATTGCCGCTGCCGTTTCCTCGATTGAGCGACGCGTGACATCGATCAGGGGCCAGTTGTTGCGAGCACAGAGCGCGCGCGCATATTTCAGTTCTTCCATAATCGTGGCGCGGTCGGTGTACCGCCCCTGGTCAAATCCGCCTGTTGCACCAAGTTCTCTGTTTTCACGAACCTGCGAGATGCGGTCTGATGTCGCGACCAGCCCCACGATGAGCGGACGCGTTGCCCTGTAAAGGCTTTCTGGTAGCGGCACGTTTGGCACCACGGGAATGTTGGCTGTCTTTATGCCACGGTTGGCCAGATAGATGCTCGTCGGTGTTTTCGATGTTCTGCTGATACCAATAATGACGATGTCGGCATCGTCGTAGGTCTCGGGCATCTGTCCGTCATCGTGGTCCATCGCGAAATTCAGCGCTTCGATCCGCGCAAAATAATCGGCATTCAACGCGTGTTGCGCTCCGACCCGTCGCCTCGATGGTGCACCGAGGTATGTCTGAAAAATGCCGATGATCGGTTCCAGAACGTTGACGCTCGGAACACCGATCGCATGACAGCGCAGATCCAGAAACTCCGCCAACTGCTGATCGACGATCGTGTAGAGGACAATGCCCGGCTCCTGATCGATCAGATCCAGAACGCGCGCCAACTGTTTCTGATTTCGGATCATTGGATAAACATGTTCCACAGGCATGGAAGCATGAAACTGCGCGGAGACGGCGCGGCCGGCCGACATAAGAGTCTCTCCCGTTGAGTCCGAAATCAAATGCAAATGGAAGAAACTTTTTTTGTTCTCCACGCTGTTTTTCTCCCGCTGTTGATAACGCTGGACAAACTCGGGAAATGTTCCCTGGCAGAACCGGCGGTGCGAATAAGGTTCCCTTTTTCCACAATCCGCAAGTGGCTTTGTTTCGAAAAACAGGGCTTGTGAATTTCGTGAACAAGATTTCCATTGCGAGATTCTATCAACAGACTATCCACAGCATGATGGGGTCTAACTGATAATTCAAGCTACTGATAAATATGGATTAAATTGGTTATCCTGCTCTCAAGACGGACTAGGCCGACGTTTTATCCACGCCGACAGACAAATGCCCCGAGATGCGGCATTTCGACTGGAAAGATTTTAATCCTTGATACCCACCGACTCTAAGAAATAGAAAATCTTTTAAATCTCTTTGATTTTAGATTTGGAAAAGTAGGATGCCATGACAGAGCGTAAGGTGATGAGAGTGTTGAGCGGAGAGACGGTCACACCACCGCCCGTTTGGCTGATGCGACAAGCTGGTCGCTATCTCCCCGAGTATCGGGAAACGCGCAGGCAGGCAGGAAGTTTCCTTGATCTCTGTTATAATCCGGAACTGGCGACCGAAGTGACGTTGCAACCGATCCGTCGCTTTGGTCTCGATGCAGCCATTCTCTTTTCCGATATTCTGGTGATACCAGATGGCCTCAACCGGAACGTCACTTTCAGCGAAGGCAAGGGACCGGCAATGGACCCGATCGACGCGGCTGGCATTGACAAGCTGGATGCGAGGAATGTGCTCTCCCATCTTTCGCCGGTGTTTGAGACGGTGTCACGCTTGCGCAAGGCGCTCCCTGGCGAGACGACCCTTCTTGGCTTTTGCGGTGCTCCCTGGACAGTGGCAACCTACATGATTGCCGGCCACGGAACGCCAGACCAGGCCCCGGCGCGTCTCTTCGGCTATCAGGAGCGCGGGGCAATGGAAAAGCTGCTTTCCCTCCTCGCCGATATCTCTGCCGATTATCTCGTTGAGCAGATCGATGCAGGTGCAGACGCCGTCCAGATATTTGATTCCTGGGCCGGGGTTCTTGGCGAGAGGGAATTTGAGGAATATGCGATAAAACCCGTTGCGCGGATCGTCTCTTCGGTTCGGGCAAGACGCCCGTCGGCAAAGATTATCGCATTTGCCAAAGGTGCAGGCTATCTCCTCAAGGATTACCGGCAAAAAACCGGAGCTGATGCGATTGGACTAGATTGGTCAGTTCCCCTCAGCTTTGCTCGTGAGCTGCAGAAAGACGGTCCGGTGCAAGGCAACCTCGATCCGATGCTGATGATTGCCGGAGGCAAGTCACTGGATGACGGAATTGATGCTGTGTTGCAGGCGCTGGGCCAGGGACCGCTGATTTTCAATCTTGGGCACGGGATCACACCACAGGCGGACCCGGAAAATGTTGCGCGTCTCGTGAAACGCGTTCACGGTTTTGGAGACAGGGGATGAGCGAGGAGAAACAGACTTCCGTTCGTGCCGGCAGCAGAGCGGCCTTTCGTGCCGCAACAGCCCTCTGTCTGTTCGGAATTGCCGTCGCCCTGATTTTCTTTTCGGACCCCGCGGATCTCTATCTGTGGATCAAGGCGCTGCACATCATCGCGGTGATTTCCTGGATGGCGGCGATTTTCTATCTGCCGCGCCTATTTATCTACCACACGGATGCGCCTGTTGGTTCGCAGCAATCCGAAACGTTCAAGGTCATGGAGCAGCGGCTCGTCAAGATCATCATGAACCCTGCCATGATGATTTCGTGGGTGCTTGGGCTTTACCTTGCCTGGTCGGTCTATGGATTTTCCGGTGGCTGGCTGCATGCCAAAATCGGATTGGTCGTGCTTCTGACCGTCACCCATGTCTATTTCACGCGTAGCGCCAAGCGCTTCGCCAGAGACGAGAACACTCGTTCGGCCCGTCACTGGCGGTTGATGAATGAAGTTCCGACCCTGTTGATGATTGTGATTGTCATACTTGTGGTTGTGAAACCCTTCGTGTAGGGAGCCATTGCGATAAATTTCGCGGAATTCGTGCTTCCCCCTTGCGGTGAAGAGGTTCACTCGCTATTTTCACCGCACTCATCTTCGTGGCATGTGAATTATTCAGTCACCTGGGGTATCTCCCACAGTATCTGATTCGCGAACACGCCCTCCCCCGACATAACATTACTAAACGGTCTTCTCTTCATGGCTGAAATGAAGCTTCAGGAACTCAAGAGCAAATCGCCTACCGACTTGCTGACTTTTGCCGAATCCCTGGAAGTTGAAAATGCGAGCACCATGCGCAAGCAGGAACTCATGTTCGCGATCCTCAAGGTTCTCGCAAGTCAGGACATCGAAATTATCGGTGAAGGCGTTGTCGAGGTCCTTCAGGATGGCTTCGGCTTCCTGCGCTCCGCCAATGCAAACTATCTGCCAGGCCCGGACGATATTTACATTTCGCCCTCGCAGATCCGCCGCTTTTCGCTGAAAACAGGTGATACGGTTGAAGGACCCATCCGTGGTCCGAAAGAAGGCGAGCGTTATTTCGCCCTTCTCAAAGTCAACACGATCAATTTCGATGATCCCGAAAAGATCCGTCACAAGGTTCACTTCGACAACCTGACGCCGCTTTATCCAAACGAGCGCTTCAAGATGGAACTTGATGTTCCGACCTCGAAGGATCTTTCCTCTCGTGTGATCGATCTGGTGGCGCCACTCGGTAAAGGTCAACGCGGTCTGATCGTTGCTCCACCACGCACGGGTAAAACTGTTCTTTTGCAGAACATCGCTCATTCGATAACGGCGAATCATCCGGAATGTTACCTGATCGTTCTTCTCATCGACGAACGTCCAGAAGAAGTGACGGATATGCAACGTTCGGTGAAGGGCGAAGTTGTTTCTTCCACCTTCGATGAACCGGCCGTTCGCCACGTTCAGGTTGCCGAGATGGTAATCGAAAAGGCCAAGCGTCTTGTTGAACACGGTCGCGACGTTGTGATCCTACTCGACTCGATCACGCGTCTTGGCCGCGCGTACAACACAGTTGTGCCGTCTTCAGGTAAGGTTTTGACGGGTGGTGTAGATGCGAACGCCCTGCAGCGCCCGAAGCGCTTCTTCGGTGCAGCGCGTAACATCGAAGAAGGCGGCTCTCTGACGATCATTGCAACGGCGCTGATCGACACCGGCAGCCGTATGGATGAAGTGATCTTCGAAGAATTCAAGGGTACAGGTAACTCGGAAATCGTTCTTGACCGCAAGGTCGCTGATAAGCGTATCTTCCCGGCACTGGATATCCTGAAGTCTGGTACCCGTAAGGAAGATCTCCTGGTTCCGCGTCAGGATCTGCAGAAGATCTTCGTTCTCCGCCGGATTCTTGCACCGATGGGAACGATGGACGCGATCGAGTTCCTGATCGACAAGCTCAAGCAGACAAAGAACAATTCGGATTTCTTCGAATCAATGAATACCTGATCCTTATCCGGATTCATTTCAGTGTTACAAAAGCCGCGTCCGTTTCCAACGGGTGCGGCTTCCCTTTTTGGATCACAGGTGTGAAATGACCTCTTCCAATGACACGATCTTCGCTCTTTCCAGCGGTGCGCTTCCGGCTGGTGTGGCGGTGCTCAGAGTAAGCGGCTCGATTGCGTTCACTGCCCTTTCGGCATTGATTGGCGATGTATCTGTGCCGCCCAGAAAGGCCACGCTGCGTTCGATTCGTAACCGAAACGCTGACGTGATTGATCAGGCGCTGGTCATGGTCTTTCCTGGGCCGAACTCCTTCACGGGTGAGGATTGCGTCGAGATACAATGCCACGGCAGTCGCGCAGTCGTTGCTTCGATTTTTGAGGAACTGCAACGAAACCAAGGCATTCGACCGGCAGAAGCGGGTGAATTCTCGCGGCGCGCCTTTGAGAACGGAAAGATGGATCTGGTCGAGGTGGAAGGTCTGGCTGATCTTCTGCAGGCCGAGACCGAAATGCAGCGTCGGCTCGCTGTGGAACAGAGCACAGGCCGTCTCTCAGCTCTTTATGATGGCTGGGCCACGCGCCTGACACGTGCTCGCGCATTCATCGAAGCGGAACTTGATTTTGCTGACGAGGAGGACGTGCCAGATTCTGTTGCAGATCAGGTCTGGTTCAACGTCGCGCAGCTCAAACGTGAAATATCCGAACATCTCGAGCGTGGGCAAGGCAGCGAAATCATACGCGACGGATTTAGGATCGCTTTGGTTGGCGAGCCAAATGCTGGAAAGTCAACGCTTCTGAATGCATTGAGCGGACGAGACGTTGCTATTGTGACAGATATCGCTGGAACAACGCGTGACGTTCTGACGGTCGATATGAACATCGATGGTTATTTGGTCAAAATGTTCGATACGGCAGGATTGCGTGAAACCGCAGACGTTGTCGAACAGGAAGGTGTCCGGCGGGCGGTTTCCACGGCGGCATCCGCTGACCTCATCCTTGCATTGCATGACAACGATTCGGTATCGAAACAATTTGACGATCGGTTTAAGGATGTTCCGTGCCTGGATGTTCGAACGAAACTCGATCTTCTTACGCAGATAGACAAGAATGAATTTGACCTATCGATTTCTGCTAAAGATGGTCGCGGTCTGGATGACCTTCGGTCGCGAATTAAGTTTGAGATCGAAAAACGAACTGGATCATCGCATACGCTGGCGCCGGCAAGGGCGCGGCATAAAAAACGACTTGAAGAGACGCTGAACTATGTTAGTGATGCGCTCAATTTCGAAGCTGCGGACCTGGCGATCCGGTCCGAATACCTTAGGCTGGCGGCGACATCACTTGGGCGGATTACCGGACGAGTAGATGTCGAAGAATTGCTCGGCGTCATATTTTCGGAATTCTGCATCGGTAAATGATTCACGTGAAACATCTGCAGACAAATTGTCTGATCTGTTGTTGGATATGAGGCTAAGTGCATGGATCAGTCTTTTGACGTCATCGTTATTGGTGGTGGCCACGCCGGCAGTGAGGCCGCCGCAGCGGCCGCCCGGTTTGGTGCTCGAACGGCGCTGGTCACGCACAAGCGTGATACGATCGGAGTGATGTCCTGTAATCCGGCGATTGGCGGTTTGGGAAAAGGTCACTTGGTACGCGAAGTTGACGCTCTGGACGGGCTGATGGGTCGTGTTGCCGACGCAGGTGGAATTCAGTTTCGCATGCTCAATCGCAAGAAGGGACCGGCTGTTCGTGGACCGAGAACGCAAGCGGACCGCCGTCTATACAAAGAGGCGATGCAACGCGAAATCTCCAGTATTGCCAACCTGACCGTGATTGAAGGGGATGCTTTCGACATAGACATGACGGGTGGGCGAGTGTCGGCCGTTGTCATGGCAAACGGTAGCCGGATTCCATGTGGCGCTGTTGTTCTGACCAGCGGAACGTTTTTGCGCGGCCTCATTCATATCGGTTCCGAAAAGATACCGGCCGGTCGCGTCGGTGAGAAGCCGTCTCTGGGACTCTCCCAGACCCTATCGCGGCTTGGACTTAACATGGGGCGTTTGAAAACCGGTACTCCAGCCAGGCTCGATGGACGCAGCATCAATTGGGATGCAGTTGACCGTCAGGGCGCGGACGAGGAACCTGTTCCCTTTTCATTCATGACAGATCGAATCGTCAACCCACAGATCGAATGCGGTGTGACAAGAACGACGCCGGCAGGGCACAAGATCATTCAAGACAATATACATCTGTCAGCGATGTACTCAGGCCAGATCGAGGGCGTAGGTCCGCGTTACTGCCCGTCGATTGAGGACAAGATCACCCGTTTTGGAGAGAGAGATGGCCATCAGATCTTTCTCGAGCCGGAAGGGCTGGATGATCACACAATATACCCGAATGGGATCTCGACATCCCTGCCCGCCTCGGTACAGGAACAGTTCATCCGTACCATTCCCGGCCTGGAAAACGTGACTATCCTTCAACCTGGTTACGCAATTGAATATGACTATGTTGATCCGAGAGAACTGAAGCCATCTTTGGAATGCCGGAAAATCCCCGGTCTTTTCCTGGCTGGGCAGATTAACGGTACAACAGGATATGAAGAGGCTGCGGCGCAGGGACTAGTCGCTGGATTGAATGCTTCGCGCCTCGCAAGTGACGCTGAGCCAGTGTATTTCAGCCGCACGGAATCGTATATCGGTGTGATGATCGATGATCTCACATCGAAAGGCGTCACCGAACCCTATCGCATGTTCACATCCAGAGCGGAATACCGCTTATCGCTTCGTGTCGACAATGCGGATCTTCGGCTAACTCCTCAAGGCATGGCTGCGGGCATCGTTCAAAAAGATCGTTCAGAGCGGTACGCGCGTTTCGTTGACGAACTTGGTCGTGGGCGCGAGTTGATGAAGGAGCTGTCGATCAGCCCTTCGCAAGCTGCAAAGCAGGGATTGAAACTCAACCAGGACGGACAGCGTCGATCGGTTTATGAATTGCTCGCTTACCCCGATATCTCGCTCAGCGATCTCAAGCAGCATTGGCCTGAATTGAACAGCGTGTCCTCTAAGGCTGCCGAAATTCTGGAAATCGAGGCTAGCTACGCGGTTTATATGCAGCGTCAAAGTGCTGACATCATCGACATAAAACGCGACGAAGAAAGAAAGATACCCGCAGATTTCGATTTTCAGTCTTTATCCGGCCTTTCTAACGAACTGAAACAAAAGCTGGAAAAAGCGCGCCCGGAGAATATTGCACAGGCGGCTCGTGTTGACGGAATGACGCCGGCTGCGATATCGCTGCTGCTCGCCCTTTTGCGGAAGTCCTCGGACGCGCAAAGCCAGAAGTTGCGTTTGCACCAATAGCGAGTCTGACGATGGAGATAAACGGCCAAAGTGTTTCACGTGAAACACAGGAGCGGCTTGAGCTTTTTATCGAGCTTTTCAAGAAATGGAACAAAACCACCAATCTTGTCGCCCCGTCGACCCTGACCGAGCTCTGGAGCCGGCACGTGGCGGACAGTGCTCAGATTTTCCAGTTGTCTCCTGAACCGAAAAGATGGGTAGACCTAGGAAGCGGCGGTGGCTTTCCCGGCGTTATCACCGCAATATTTCTTGCGGAGCTGAATGACGGCTGGGTAGATCTCGTTGAAAGCAATAACAAAAAGGCTGCCTTTTTGCGGATCGCTCTCAAAGAAACCGGTGCACGGGGCGCTGTTCATCCGGTTCGGATTGAAAAAGCTCCAGAAACCATTCAACGTTGCGATGTCATATCCGCGCGTGCACTCGCTGAGCTCGATCTGCTGTTTGATTATATTCATCCATGGGCGTCGCGGAATCCAAATTTACGCGCATATTTGAATAAAGGCCGGGATTACGAATCAGAAGTGCAGAAAGCGCGTAGTCGCTGGCAATTCGATCTGGTAAAACACCGTAGTGCCATTGAGGCAGATTCTGTTGTGCTTGAGATCAGCAACCTCGCTTTGAAGGGCTGACAACCAAGGCAGGTGCGGTATGATTTTCGATAAAAACCGGATTATTGCAGTCGCAAATCAGAAGGGTGGCGTTGGAAAAACAACCACTGCTATCAATCTCGCGACGGCATTGGCAGCCATCGGGGAACGAGTTCTGATCGTTGATCTCGATCCACAGGGAAACGCCAGCACGGGTCTCGGTATTGATCGTAAGGAGCGCAAGCTATCCTCTTACGATCTTCTCGTTGGTGATAACTCCGTTGCCGAAGTTGCTGTTCCTACGGCTGTTCCCAATCTGGATATTATCCCATCAACGATGGACTTGCTTGGTTTTGAAATGCAGGTGGCCAATGCAGCCAACCGAGTTTTCCTTTTGCGAACCGCACTGGAAACGCAAGAGGCAAAAGGATACTCCTACATCCTTCTGGATTGCCCGCCTTCTTTCAACTTGCTGACAATGAACGCGATGTCTGCGGCGCATTCCGTGCTTGTCCCATTGCAATGCGAGTTCTTTGCCCTTGAGGGTCTCAGCCAGTTGCTCGACACTGTCAGTCAGATCCGCAGCTCGGTAAATCCGGGACTTGATATTCAGGGTATTGTGCTGACGATGTTTGATGCGCGCAACAATCTTGCTCAGCAGGTTGTGAGCGATGTCCGCACGCATCTCGGGGAAAAAGTCTACCATACGCTCATTCCCCGCAATGTCCGTGTGTCTGAGGCGCCGTCATATGGTAAGCCCGCGATCCTTTACGACCTCAAATGCGCTGGCAGCCAGGCTTATCTGCAGTTGGCGTCCGAGGTGATTCAGAGAGAGCGTTTGCGCAAGGCAGCGTAAGCTTTCGACGGAATGTATGGAGTAAGTTTCTATGAGTGATGATCTTTCCAAACGCCGCCTCGGCCGCGGCCTTGCAGCCTTGATCGGAGAAATGGATCAGCCGGTTCCGGTTGGTGAGCCGCAGCGTACAGTGAGCGCCGATCGGACAATTCCAATCGAGTTTATCGCTCGTAGCCAGCGAAACCCGCGACGTCATTTCGATGAAAATGAACTGCAGGATCTGGCGTCGTCCATTCGCCAGCACGGTATTGTTCAGCCGGTTGTCGTTCGTACCGTTTCGGCCAACCGTTATGAAATCATCGCTGGTGAGCGTCGCTGGCGTGCCGCACAACTGGCTGGATTTACCGAAGTTCCGGTTATCATTCGCGATGTCGACGATCGTACTGCTCTTGAACTGGCGATTGTTGAAAACGTTCAGCGCTCAGACCTCAATCCGCTTGAAGAGGCGATGGGTTATGAGCAATTGATTGCGGAACATGGTTATACCCAGAACGATCTTGGTGAAATCATCGGCAAAAGCAGAAGCCACGTCGCCAATAGCCTTCGCCTTCTGAAGCTGCCTGACCCGGTTAGAGACATGCTTTCGGATGGATCGTTGTCCGCCGGACACGCACGCGCGCTCGTTTCGACGTCGGACCCTGCAGCTTTGGCAAGAACGATTGTATCGAAAGGCCTTTCTGTTCGCGACGCGGAGCGTCTGGCGCAGAACGATATCAAGTCGCAAGGTGAACCTCAGGAAAAACGTTCCTCGGGCGAGAAGGATTCCGATACGATTGCTCTTGAACGTAGCCTGTCGGATGCGCTTGGCCTAGATGTCAAGATCAACCACAAGGGAGGTGCAGGTCAAATTAAGATCAGTTACCGCACTCTTGAGCAGTTGGAAGCTGTATGTCGGCTTCTCGAGCAAAAATAAGTCTAACTATATGATTTAAATGTTAAATCCCGCTTCTAGCGGGATTTTTTATTTTGGTTCCGTTTTGACGATCTCAGAAGTCGATTGCTCGGCCGTTGATTTCGTAGTCACCAAATCGAACCGGCTCAGCGCCGCCGCGCCCTCCGGTTTCAGGAGGCAATTGCATCTCAGCCTGTTGCTTGCGTCGTTCCTCGGCTTCCTGGAGGGCTCGTTCTGCCGCGGGTGAAAGCTTCTTGCCCACGTGTGTGCTATTGTCGTTGTCGGCGCTCTGCATGGATTTCCTTCACAATGACGGGATATTGAAATGCTTCGATTACCCACCAGATTATATAATGAAACGGGTTTGATAAACCCCGGTATGTCTTTGTTGCCTCAGAAGGAGAATTAAACGGATGAACATGATGCGCACGGCAATGCTTCTGGCGTTTATGACCGCGTTGTTCATGGGTGTCGGTTTTCTGATCGGCGGAAAAGGCGGCATGATGATCGCGCTGCTTATCGCTGCCGGTATGAACCTGTTTTCTTACTGGAACTCGGACAAGATGGTTCTTTCAGCCTATCGCGCCCAGGAGGTGGATGAGCGAAATGCGCCTGAATTTTTCCATATGATCCGCGACCTGTCGCACAACGCAGGCCTGCCCATGCCGAAGGTCTATATTTATGACAGCCCGCAGCCCAACGCCTTTGCAACAGGTCGAAATCCTGACAATGCTGCCGTCGCCGCCTCGACGGGATTGCTGGAGCGTTTGACGCCAGAGGAAGTCGCCGGCGTGATGGCACATGAACTGGCCCACGTTCAAAACCGCGACACGTTGACGATGACGATTACCGCCACGTTGGCCGGTGCTATTTCGATGCTTGGTAATTTTGCTTTCCTGTTTGGTGGAAATCGCGAGAACAACAACAATCCGTTGGGTTTCATCGGTGTGATCGTGGCGATGATCGTCGCGCCTTTGGCAGCCATGCTGGTTCAGATGGCGATCAGCCGTACACGCGAATATTCAGCTGATCGCCGGGGTGCAGAGATTTGCGGCAATCCGCTCTGGCTGGCATCTGCGCTGCAGAAGATCGCGGGCATGGCCCAGCGCATTCATAACGACGATGCCGAACGTAATCCTGCAACAGCGCATATGTTCATCATCAATCCGTTATCCGGCGAAAGAATGGATAACCTCTTTTCGACCCACCCGAATACCGAAAACCGCGTTGCTGCCCTCCATGCGATGGCACAAGAGTTTGGTACGCGAGGATCGACTGCACCGGCGTCCAGTGATAAGCCGTTGCGCAAATCACGTTCTGTGCCGACCACCGGTTGGGGGCGCGGTAATGAAAACGAGCGTAAGGGACCCTGGTCTTGACATCTGACGTAGAAAAAAAGCCGGCGCGGCGTAACAAAGCAAGACCGGCAGGTTTCGGGGGCCGTGAAGACGGCCCTTCGTCTTTCCAGGATAAGCCGGGCCTTTCCGCTCGTATCGCAGCAACCCGTATCCTTGCAGCCGTTCTTGAAAAAAAGACATCGCTGGATGGAATGCTGGATTCTGAAAATGGCAATCCGGTCTATCGCTCTTTGTCCATAGCAGACCGCGCTCTGGTCCGTGCAATCGTCAACAGTGCTCTCCGTCACCTCCCGCGTATCGAGGCCGCTCTTTCCATGTTGCTGGACGGGCCACTCCCCCAGGGCGCTCGTTCCCTGCATCATGTGCTTGTGGTTGGGGCAGCGCAGATGCTTTATCTCGACGTACCGGATCATTCCGCCGTTGATCTCGCTGTCGAGCAAGCACACCGAGATCCCCGCAACAAGCGTTTCGTCAAGCTCGTGAATGCGGTCCTGAGACGGCTTGGCAGAGAGAAGTCGGAAATCATCGAAGCCATCTCCGAAGTCCCTGTCCTGCCGAAATGGTTCTTCCAGAGGCTTGTCGAGGCTTATGGTTCCGAAGTTGCGGCGCGGATCTCCGAGGCGCAATTGACGCCCTCCTCCATCGACCTGACGGTCAAGAGTGATCCTGCACTATGGGCGGAGAAGCTCGGTGGGACGGTCCTTCCCAATGGCAGCGTTCGCCTTGGCGAATTCGAGGGGCAGATACCGTCTCTCGAGGGATTTTCTGATGGTCAATGGTGGGTTCAGGACCTGGCAGCGAGCTTGCCCGTCAAGCTTATGGGGGACATTGCCGGTAAGCGCGTCGCCGATTTGTGTGCGGCGCCTGGTGGCAAGACTGCGCAACTGGCATTGGCGGGCGCGCACGTAACGGCGCTCGATCAATCCGCCAATCGCTTAAAGCGCCTGAAAGAAAATCTCACACGACTGGGCCTCACGGCCGAAACCGTCGAAGCCAACATGCTGAAGTTCAACCCGGAGGATCGCTTCGATGCGGTTCTGCTGGACGCTCCGTGTTCGTCGACTGGTACCTTGCGCAAACATCCTGACGTTTGCTGGACCAAGGATGAGGCCGATATTGCAAAACTGGCATCGCTTCAGGGGCAGATGCTTCGTCATGCGCTGACACTGGTAAATTCCGGCGGTCTCGTCGCCTTTTCAAACTGCTCTCTCGATCCTTCGGAGGGAGAGGCCATGGTTGAGGCGGTCCTTGCAGAAAATCCGGATTTTGAGCGTGTGCCTGCGCGCAAGGAAGACTGGCCTGGAATGGAGCTGGCCATCACCGCCAATGGGGATTTGCGTACAACCCCAGATATGTTCGGTGGAGTAGACGGGTTTTTTAGCAGCGTCTTGCGTAAAAAGTAGAAACGCGCCAAGCTTTTGGCGAATCATTTTAAAATTGTAGATAGCGTTCCGGTCGTCGCGGTTCACTGACAAAAATAAAACATGTGAAACGGGAAACACAGCTTGTTAGGGTCTTTTGCAGGTGGCATGAGCGCCGCCGGTCTCGTTTCGCGCATGATATATCGTCGTGTGTGCATCGGTCTTGCGCCGTTGCATATCCACACATTGCGTCTGGCAAATGGCAGTCCTGATGGTCTTGTAGCGGCACCAACCGATCTTCGCGCAATTGATCCATATTTCGCCGAAGAGTTGTTGCATGGCCGGATTGGTCTTGCGGGACGTGTTCTGGAAACTGGCGGTGCCTCGCCCTTCCAGCTCGAGTGCCCCTCAATTGTTTTCGAAGAGCGGTTGAACGCTTTCAGTTGGTTGCGACACGTGCGGGCCAGTAAGTCTGGTGAAGCATGTGCAAGAGCGCGCCGGATCGTCTCTGACTGGATGTCGGTCAGCGGGAAGCGGACAAGTGGGATTGCCTGGTCACCGGATATTGCTGCACAGCGGTTGATCGCCTGGCTCTCGCATTCTCCTGTTGTCCTCAATGAGGCCGATGCCGGTTTTTATCGACGCTTTCTGAAAAGCCTGTCTTTCCACGTTCGATATCTCGATCGCATCGCCAAGCACGTGCCCGATGGCGAAATCAGGCTGCGAATAAGAATAGCTCTGGCCATGGCTTCGATCACCATTCCCACGCGAGCGTCGAAAATTGCGCGCAGTGGAAGGAAGCTCGCTCAGGAACTGGAGCGGCAGATCCTTCCCGATGGCGGACATGTTTCACGCAATCCGCGGGTGATGCTGGATCTGTTGCTCGACCTTCTGCCGCTTCGCCAAAGCTATATCAATCTGGGCCATGATCTGCCGCCCGGCCTGGTTCCTGCAGTGGATCGCATGTTTCCGGCTATCCGGTTCTTCCGCCATCAGGGCGGCGACCTTGCGCTGTTTAACGGAGCAACGGCGACACTCGCGAATGAACTTGTCTCTGTGTTGCGCTATGACGAGACATCGGGAAAACCCTCAAAACTCCTCCCTGACGTCGCCTATCATCGGCTTGCAGAAGACGAGACGGTGATCATCGTCGATACCGGTTATCCCGGCTCATCGGAGTTGTCGCGCAATGCCCATGCCGGTTGTCTGTCGTTCGAAATGTCCTGCGGCCGGAACCGCTTTATCGTCAATTCAGGTTTTCCAAGGAACGCTGCACCTGAGTTTCAGGCCGCCAGCCGTTCGACTGCCGCCCATTCGACGGTCACACTCGCAGATACGTCATCGTGCCGCCTGTCACGGTCGCGTCTGCTTGGCCCCATCATGGTATCTGGCGTCAGCCATGTTGAAACGCTGCGCAGCAAGGCGAACGGCAATGACGTTCTACGGGCATCACATGACGGATATCTGAAGTCCTTCGGACTGTTTCACGAGCGCGAAATTGAGCTCAACCCGACAGGTACAAAAATCAAAGGTCGTGATGCGCTGCGGCTTGAAGATGATGCGGCGAGAATGCCGAGCATCGCCGCCGTGTCGAGGTTCCATATTCATCCGCATATACAGCTTCATCAGGAAGACGAGGAATCGGTCTATATGCAGGCAGCGGATGGTACGACGTGGCTATTGACTGCCCCAGGTCTGGAGCTCTTTGTGTCTGACGACATTTTCATGGCAGACGCGTCCGGTATCCGTCCCTCACAGCAGATTGAAATTGCCTTCAACCTTGCGAAAACCAGCGAAATTCGCTGGATCATCGAACGAAAGGCTTAGTGCTGTTTATTAATCCGGCAAGCTGTGTTAACGCGGCGGCAACCGCCGGATAATCGCCTCCGGCCTGTCCTCCACCCATCACGGAGTAAGCCCGATGGCCGTCGCTTCCAAAAAAATCCCCGCCCCCGATAAGGTGAAAATTCGCACCGCACTTCTTTCCGTTTCGGACAAGACAGACATCATCGAACTGGCGGGCGCACTCGTCAAACTTGGTGTGAAGCTTTTGTCGACGGGCGGAACATCCAAAGCCATTGCTGAAGCTGGCCTGCCCGTCACGGATGTGTCGGATATTACCAAGTTCCCGGAGATCATGGACGGTCGCGTCAAGACGCTGCACCCGAATGTTCATGGTGGCCTTCTTGCCATTCGCGACGACGCCGACCATGTGGAAGCCATGCGCGCGCACGGCATCGAGGGTATCGATCTTTCCGTTATCAATCTCTATCCGTTCGAAGAGGTTCGCGCCAAGGGCGGCGATTACCCGACGACGGTTGAAAACATCGACATTGGCGGTCCGGCGATGATCCGCGCCTCGGCCAAGAACCACGCTTATGTGACTGTTGTAACAGACCCCAGCGATTACCCGGAACTTCTGGAAGCGTTGCAGGCGGATGATGGTCAGACCTGCTATGCATTGCGCCAGAAATTTGCAGCGAAGGCCTATGCCCGTACCGCCGCTTACGATGCTGTCATTTCCAACTGGTTTGCTGAGGCTCTGTCAATCGAGACACCGCACTACCGCGCAGTCGGCGGCGTTCTGAAAGAAAAGATGCGTTATGGCGAAAACCCGCACCAGAGCGCTGGTTTCTATCTGACCGGCGAGAAACGTCCGGGTGTTGCAACGGCAACGCTTCTTCAGGGCAAGCAGCTTTCCTACAACAATATCAACGATACCGATGCAGCCTATGAGCTCGTTGCGGAGTTTCTGCCGGAAACCGCGCCCGCAGTGGCCATCATCAAGCACGCCAATCCTTGTGGCGTTGCGACCGGCTCTACACTCCTTGACGCCTACAAGCGCGCGCTGGCATGCGATCCCGTTTCTGCATTCGGTGGCGTGATCGCGCTCAACCGCACGCTCGATGCCGAAACGGCGGAAGAGATCATCCAGCTTTTCACCGAGGTGATTATCGCACCCGACGTCACCGAAGAGGCAAAGGCCATCGTTGCAAGAAAGCCGAACCTGCGCCTCCTGTCGGCAGGCGGCCTGCCGGATGCTCGCGCGCCTGGTATTACGGCAAAAACCGTATCTGGGGGTCTTCTGGTTCAAAGCCGCGACAATGGCATGGTCGAAGATCTGGATCTGAAGGTCGTTACCAAGCGTGCGCCGACGCCACAGGAACTTGAAGACATGAAGTTTGCCTTCAAGATCGCCAAGCACGTGAAGTCGAACGCTGTCATCTACGCGAAAGACGGTCAGACGGCTGGTATCGGTGCAGGCCAGATGAGCCGTGTTGATTCCGCCCGTATCGCTGCGCAGAAGGCGGAAGACGCTGCTAAGGCCATGGGTCTTGCCGAGCCGCTGACCAAGGGTTCGGCAGTCGCTTCGGAAGCCTTCTATCCATTTGCAGACGGCCTTCTGGCCGCCATCGCTGCAGGGGCAACAGCGGTTATCCAGCCGGGTGGCTCGATGCGCGATCAGGAAGTCATCGACGCCGCAAATGAGCACAATGTGACGATGGTATTCACTGGCATGCGCCACTTCCGTCACTAAGCACTGATACCCAAAATGAAAACGGCCCGGAGATCGCTCTTCGGGCCTTTTTTATGGTCAGTGTTTCACATGAAACGTTATGTCACGGCACCGACCTGCCACGGCACGAATTCATTGTCGCCGTAATCATAAATCTCGCTGACGGTTTTCTCGCCGGAGGCCACTGCGATGATATGTTCGAAAATTCGTTTGCCGGATTCTTCAATGGTCTCAGCACCCGTCACGATCTCTCCGCAGTTCAGATCCATGTCTTCCTTCATGTGTTCGTACATTTCGGAATTGGTTGCGATCTTGATGCAGGGTGACGGTTTGAAGCCGGAGACGGAGCCACGTCCAGTAGTGAAACAGATGACGTTGCAGCCGCCTGCCACCTGGCCTGTTACGGCAACAGGATCATAACCGGGCGTGTCCATGAAGACGAAACCTTGCTCAGTCACGGTTTCCGCGAATTCATAGACGGCTTTCAATGGCATGGAGCCGCCTTTCGCGACAGCACCCAGTGACTTTTCAAGAATGGTGGTCAGGCCGCCCAGCTTGTTGCCGTGGGACGGATTGTTGTTCAGCTCATCACCGTTCCGTGCCGTGTAGTCACGCCACCAGTCAATCCGCTGCAACAGCTTTTCGGCAACGGCCGGCGTGACAGCCCGGCGTGTCAGAAGGTGCTCGGCACCATAAATCTCAGGCGTCTCAGACAGCACGGTGGTACCACCGTTGCGTACGATCAGATCGGAGGCGTATCCCAGCGCCGGATTGGCGGAAATGCCGGAATAACCATCGGAGCCGCCACACTCCAGCGCCACCTTCAGTTTCGATAGCGGCTGTTCGGTGCGTTTTGCGGCATTGACGATCGGCAGCATCGCCTTGATCTCGGAAATCGCTGCGTCAATCGTCTTGCGCGTGCCGCCATGCTGCTGGATTGTCATGGTCCGCAGCCGCTCGCCCTCCTCCATCTTGTAATGTTCAAGGATCGGAGCGATCTGGTTGGTTTCACAGCCAAGGCCAATCAGAAGAATACCGCCGAAATTCGGATGGCGAGCATATCCCTGAATGGTGCGGATCAGCAGGCGGTAGCCTTCGGATTTGGTATTGAGTGCGCAGCCGCCGCCGTGGGTCAAGGCAACGACACCATCCACATTGTCGAAACCGTCCAGCCCGCCCTGCTTGTTGAAATAATCAGCGATGTAACGGGACACCGTGGCGGAACAGTTCACGGAAGCTATCACGCCAATGTAATTGCGCGTACCGACACCACCCAGACCGCGATCGTAACCCAGAAAGGTGCGGCGACCGGCTTCGGGCAGCATGCCCTTCTCTTCGATATCGACGCTGAACTGGTGAGCGTGCTCGGACGGAACCATCGCAAGGTTATGAAGATGTACGTGCCGCCCGGGCTCGATGTCCTGGGTCGCGATACCGATGACCTGTCCGTATTTCAGGACGTCTTCGCCTGACCGGATGAATTTCAGTGCAACCTTGTGCCCTCGCCCAATCAGATCAAGTGCTTTTAAGTCACCTCGCCCTGTCACGCCGCCGGCCGGTATAGAACGGCGCGCCACTGCGACATTGTCGCCAGCGTTTAGCAAGATGGTTGCCTCGGAACTTTCACTCACGGGTTTTCCTCCTCCCGATATGCAATGCCTGCAATGTTTGGTGATGTCAGTCGTCTACCCAGCGTCGCTTGGAACTTTCCAGGTGCCCGTGCATGGCGGCCTGCGCCAGCAGTGGGTCCCTTGCCTCAAGGGCTGCGAGGATGGTCTCATGCTCCTGCAGCGCATGCGCCCAGGTGTCACGATCTTCAAATTTGACGCGAAGCTGCGCAGAAATAGGGCTGTGCCGTTCATCGAACAGGTTTGCGACGAGCCGCGCTAAAACACTGTTTCCGGATTGTTCGGCAATTGTGACGTGGAACAGGCGATCCTGGTCGAGTGGTTTGCGGCCTGCTTCGATTTCCTTGCGCATGGCCGCGAGAATTCGACGGAGATTTGTAACAGTTTCATCCGTCATACGGCTTGCAGCAAGCACGATCGTTGCCCCTTCGACGGCTGCGCGTGCCTGCATCAGTTCAGACGGACTGTCGCCGAGCGATTTTGTGTGGTGCCGGGGCTGCAACGGTTCTGCAGAAACGTAGACACCGGAGCCCATCCGGATTTCAACGGTATTGTCGATTTCAAGTGCGATCAGCGCTTCACGAAGTGACGGACGCGATACACCGAGTTTCTGGGCAAGTTCTCGCTCTGCCGGAAGACGGGCTCCAGGCTGAAACTCACCTGCTTCAATCAATTCCCGGATCTGGTCTGCGATCTGCTGGTAGAGCCTGCGTGGCTCCAGTATTTTGGCCTGACCATTCATGTGCGTTTTGCCGAAACCTTTTTTGATCGGTTATTTGGCCTTACCGTATCTTTATTGAATTCAATAGGCAAGTTGATGTTTATGCGACTGAAAACAATAAGTTTTTTATGTTATTCCAGATAGTGTTATGGATCTTCATGCGACTCTGCATTGAGAATTTGGATAAATTGGCTTGACCATATCTCGAAACCGGCCTAACCATTCCGCCAATTCGCTGTCTCCCGACGGAGCGGGCGCGCGATTGGGAGGATGGGATGCAGCAGGGTGCATCGACGATTGAGGGCGGCTCATCGCCTGAACGTGTTGCGGCTGGAAAGGGCGAGACCGTTTTGCGGCTCGACAATATCAGCAAGGAATTTCCAGGCGTCAAAGCCTTGTCGGATGTGCATTTCGACCTGCGCTCTGGTGAGGTCCATGCGGTCTGCGGAGAAAATGGTGCTGGCAAATCAACGCTGATGAAGATCATTAGCGGCGTCTATCAGCCAACCTCCGGAACGATTGTCTACAAAGGCAATAAGGTTCAATATGCCTCGCCGCTGGAATCGGAAGCGGCGGGCATTGCCATTATTCATCAGGAACTCAATCTTGTTCCTCACCTCAGTGTCGCGGAAAACATCTATCTGGCGCGCGAGCCGCGCCGTGGTTTTCTTGTCGACCGCAAGAAATTGAGAACTGATGCGAAACGCTGTCTCGATCGGCTGGGCGTGGATATCGATCCCGATCAACTTGTCCGTGGTCTTTCCGTTGCGCAGTGTCAGATGGTGGAAATCGCCAAGGCGCTTTCGCTTGATGCGGAAGTCCTCATCATGGACGAGCCGACCTCATCGCTGACCGAACAGGAAACCCGTTTGCTGTTCCAGGTTATTCGTGATCTCAAGACGGCCGGTGTCGGTATCGTCTACATATCGCACCGGCTTGATGAAATGGCGGAGATTGTTGATCGCGTCACGGTTCTGCGGGATGGTCGTTACATCTCGACGGACGATTTCCAAGCAATCACGGTCGACGATATCGTTACGCGCATGGTTGGCCGCTCCCTGGAAGACAAATTCCCCGAGCGTACCTCACAACCTTCAGACGATATCATCTTCTCGGTCGAGGGGCTCAGCCGCGCCGGCGTGTTCCAGGACGTCAGTTTTTCCCTGCGTCGAGGCGAAATTCTCGGTTTCGCCGGTTTGATGGGGGCTGGACGTACGGAAGTGGCGCGGGCGATTTTCGGTGCCGATGCGCTAGATGCGGGAAAAATAGTATTCAACGGGCGCGAGCTTTCCATTTCATCGCCACAGGACGCAATCGAAGAAGGCATCGCCTATCTTTCGGAAGACCGCAAAAGCGATGGGTTGGCGATCAAGATGTCGGTTGCGGCCAATACAACGCTTGCCAACATGAAAGAGGTTTCGAACCGTTTCGGCCTCATTGACTTCAAGAAGCACGATATGGTCGCGAAAAAATACGTCGACCTTCTGAATGTCCGTACGCCATCGATCGGACAGACCGTGCGACTTCTCTCGGGCGGCAACCAGCAGAAGATCATTATCGGCAAATGGCTGTTTCGTCAGTCGAAGGTTCTGTTTTTCGACGAGCCGACCCGCGGTATCGACGTGGGCGCCAAGTTTGCCATCTACAAGATCATGGATGAGCTGGCTGCTCAGGGCATCGGCGTCATTCTTATCAGTTCCGAGTTGCCGGAGGTTCTCGGGCTGACGGACCGCATTGCTGTTTTCCATGAAGGCAGGATTACCGGCGTGCTCGAAACCGCCAAGACCAATCAGGAAGAAATCATGCGCTATGCATCCGGCTACAGCCGGCCGGTGCAGTGAGGAAACACATGTCGAATATTGCAGAACCCCAGAAGAGCTTCACGTTCAGCGACCGGCAGAAGGATATCATCCAGAAGTTTGCGGCGCTCGGCAGTCTCGTGGCGTTGACAATGGTATTCTCCGCCACCAGCAGCGCATTCTTCTCCGTCAACAATGCCATGACGATCGCGCTTCAGGTGACGTCTATTGCCCTTCTCGGCATAGGCGCCACCTGTGTCATCATCACCGGTGGTATCGATCTTTCGGTGGGCTCGGTTCTGGCACTTGCCGGCGTCGTTGCCGCACTCGCCGTGAAGGAATTCGGCATGCCGGTTCCGATTGGCATGTTGCTCGGCATTCTGACGGGATCGTTGTGTGGTTTCATCAACGGTCTTCTCGTGACGCGCTTCAAGTTGCCACCGTTTATCGCGACGCTCGGCATGATGTTGATCGCCCGTGGCGTTGCCCTGCAGATTACCGGCGCACGTGCTGTTTCCGGTCTTGGCGAATCCTTCGGTGAACTCGGCAATGGTGCCCTCTTCCGCATCGTGACGATTGGCGATGACGGGTTTCCCAACGTGGTTTTCCCAGGCATCCCCTACCCCGTCATTTTGATGGTGGTGATTGCCTTTGCCGTTTCGTTCATGCTCAACCGTTCGATCCTCGGACGTCACATTTATGCTGTCGGTTCGAATGCGGAAGCCGCCCGTCTCTCCGGTGTGAACGTCGCCCGCGTCACCAACTTCACCTACATCCTGTCCGGTACACTGGCAGGTCTGACGGGTTGTGTGCTGATGTCGCGCCTTGTCACCGCACAGCCGAATGAAGGCGTGATGTACGAACTCGATGCCATCGCCAGCGCGGTCATTGGTGGCACGTCGTTGATTGGCGGTGTCGGTACGATTTCCGGCACGGCGATTGGCGCCTTCGTTATCGGCATTCTGCGCAATGGTCTCAACATGAACGGCGTTTCTGCCTTCACGCAACAGATTATCATCGGCCTCGTCATTCTGGTCACCGTCTGGATCGACCAGCTTCGCAATCGTCGCTGATGAAAAGGGGCTGCGGACCCTTTCCGCAAACAAGAACGGCATGGGGGAGGCCCGGCGTGCCGACAAAATGGAGGAAAAAATGAAAAAAATCGCGACTGCCCTTCTGACATCCGCAATCGCCCTGTGGAGCGTTTCCACCGTGCAGGCCGGTGAAATTGCCGTCATCGTCAAGACCGTCAACTCCACCTTCTGGCAGAACGTCCAGAAAGGTGCGGATGAAGCGATCAAGAACGCCTCCGGTCACACCATGACCTTCCAGGGTCCGGCATCGGAATCGGCCATTGCCGATCAGGTCAATATGGTTGAGAACGCCGTCAACCGTAAGGTTGCAGGCATCGTTCTGGCCCCTTCCGATCCGGATGCGCTGGTTCCCGCTGTCAAGAAGGCTTGGGAAGCCCGTATTCCGGTGGTGATTGTCGACTCCCAGCTCGCCAAGGGCGCGGAGCAATATTACCAGTCCTTCCTCGCAACCGACAACAAGAAGGCCGGTGAACTTGCTGCCCAGGCGCTGATCGAAAAGGTTGGCAAGGAAGGCAAGATTGCCGTGATGTCCTATGTTGCAGGTGCAGGTTCTGAAATCGGCCGCGTCGGCGGTTTCACTGACTACATCAAGGCCAACTCCAAGCTTGAAATCGTCGGTCCGTTCTATTCGCAGTCGCAGATGGCAACGGCGCTGAACCAGACCACCGACGTTCTGGCCGCAAATGCCGACCTCAAGGGTATCTTCGGTGCCAACGAGCCGACAGCAATTGGTGTTGGTCGCGCACTGGCTCAGTCCGGCAAGGCTGGCAAGGTCGTCGCTATCGGCTTTGACGGTAACCAGGATCTGCAGAGCTTCGTCAAGGACGGCACGCTTGCTGGCATCGTCGTTCAGGGGTCTTACCAGATGGGCGAAAAGGGTGTTGAAACCGTCGCGAAGCTTATCGGCAAGGAAAAGGCCGAAAAGTTCGTCGATACCGGTGTGGTTGTCGTGACCAAGGACAACATCGACAAGCCGGAAGCGAAGAACGTTCTCTACTGATTGTCTGAACTCAGGATGGGTGCCGCTCGTGCGGCGCTCATCCGCCCAAGTCCCGTGTATTTTCGAAAGTGCCCGCAATGAAAGTCTCCGACACACGCAAGCTGCCTCGTCGCAATGTCGATGTTACCCTGATGGGTCTTGGCTGTGCCCAGATGGGTAATCTCTATCGGATTACGCCTTATGCGGAATCGAAGGGCGCTTTCGACAAGGCATGGGAAAGCGGTATCCGCTATTTTGATACTGCACCATTTTACGGCTACACCCGTTCCGAACGCCGCCTCGGCACGATGGTGACGGAGCACGATCGTAACGACTATACGCTGAGCACCAAGGTCGGGCGCGTCATGGTGCCTGACGAAACAGTTGGACCGGAAGAGGATGCCTATGTCGCGCCTCTGCCGTTCCGCCCGGTCTATGATTATTCCCATGACGGTATCCTGCGCTCGTTCGAAGCAAGCCAGCAGCGGCTCGGTGTCCTGAAGCCGGATATTCTCTATATTCACGATATCGGCCCTTACACGCACGGCGACAGACACCAGCATTACTGGGAGCAGTTGACGTCGGGCGGTGGTTTCAAGGCACTTGGCAGGCTGCGCGAAGAAGGTTCGACAGGTGCTGTCGGGCTTGGCGTCAACGAATGGGAGATCGTTCGTGATGCCATGGAAGTCTTTGACATAGACGTTGCGATGTTGGCCGGCCGTTATACGTTGCTGGAACAGCAGAGCCTGTCGTTCATGAATGCCTGCGCGGAAAAGGGTGTCGGCATCGTTGTCGCGGGCGCATTCAATTCCGGCATTCTCGCCGGTAACCGCAAGTTCAACTATGCTGACGCGCCTCAGGAGATATTGTCCCGCGTCGACGCGCTTCATGATGTCTGCGAGGAGCTTGGTGTTTCACTGCAGGCTGCTGCGCTGCAGTTCCCGCTCGCCCATGCTGCAGCCGTTACCGTTGTATCCGGTGCACGCAATGCCGAACAGCTTTCTTCCAATATCGGCTGGTTCGAACAGGAAATTCCGCATGAATTCTGGTCAGAGCTGCACCGTCGCGGTTTGATTGCTGAGGGTTCGCCGGTGCCGGGTGGAAAGGCCTGATAAAATGGTCATCGATGCCCACCAGCATTTCTGGCTGTTGAAGGATCGTGCCGGTCAATGGCCGCCACCCTCCCTGCAAGCCATCTACCGTGATTTTCTTCCCGAGGATCTTTTTCCCCTGATGCGAAAGGCGGGTGTGACCGGCACCGTTCTCGTGCAGACGATGGAAAACGCTGCCGATACCGACTTCATGCTGGCGCAGGCGGAGAAGAATGACTTCATAAAGGCTGTGGTCGGTTGGGTAGATCTGAAGGCCGACAATGCTCCTGCCATGATTGCAAGCAGGGCGGCGCATCCAGCCTTCAAAGGTGTCCGCCCCATGTTGCAGGACATTGCCAACATTGACTGGATCGATGACGTCGCATTGGAGCCTGCAGTCAAAGCCCTGATCGATCATGGGCTGGTATTTGATGCATTGGTTCTACCTCCGCACCTGCCGCATCTTCTGAGCTTTGCGCGCCGTTATCCCGCTTTGCCTGTCGTCATCGATCATGGTGCAAAGCCGTTGATCGCCAAGGGTATCTATGCCGGCTGGCGTGCCGACATGGCCGCATTGGCAGCGCTTCCCAATGTGCACTGCAAGCTTTCCGGTCTGCTGACTGAACGGGGAGAACAAAAGCCCGAGGCAATACGTCCTTATGCCGAGACCATTCTTGAGCTTTTTGGTCCGGCAAGGGTAATCTTTGGTAGTGATTGGCCAGTCCTGCGCCTTGCTGGCGACTACCAGCAGTGGATCGATTTCTGCCATGAGATCATACCCCCTACAGACCACGCAGCAGTATTCGGCGGCAATGCCGCCCGTTTCTACAGACTTTCCGACAGGTGACCCATGCTGGCAATTTTCTGTGATACACCCGGTCAATTGAGCGCGCGCGAACTGCCTAAACCGGCGCGCGGCGAAGGTGAGGTGCTGGTGCGCATCCGTCGTATCGGCGTCTGCGGAACAGATTTGCATATCTTTACCGGCAATCAGCCTTATCTATCATATCCGCGTGTCATGGGACACGAGCTCTCCGGTACGGTCGAAGAAGCGCCCGATGGAAGTGTGCTGTCGCACGGGGATGTCGTCACCATCATTCCCTACATGTCCTGTGGTCATTGCAGCGCATGCCTGAAAGGCAAGAGCAATTGCTGCCGCAATATCGGTGTTCTGGGCGTCCATCGCGATGGCGGGATGGTCGAATATCTGAGTGTGCCGCAACAGTTCGTGCTGAAGGCCGAAGGGCTGACGCTGGATCAGGCCGCGATGACCGAGTTCCTGGCCATCGGTGCGCATGCCGTGCGGCGCGGAGCTGTTGAACAAGACCAGCAGGTTCTGATCGTCGGCGCCGGACCGATCGGTATGGCAGTGGCTGTTTTTGCTGTTTTGAACGGCGGTGTGGTGACGATGATCGATAGTCGCGCGGACCGGCTGGATTTCTGCAAGACGCATCTCGGTGCGGCGCATGTCGTCGCGCTCGGTGAAGGCGACAAGGATCAACTCTCGGATATCACGAGCGGCGATTTCTTTGATGTTGTCTTCGATGCGACCGGCAATCCGAAAGCCATGGAGCGCGGTTTCTCCTTCGTGGGGCACGGTGGCTCTTATGTTCTTGTTTCCATCGTTGCCAGCGACATCAGCTTCAATGATCCGGAGTTTCACAAACGTGAAACCACCCTGCTGGGCAGCCGTAACGCGACGCCTGATGATTTTGAGCGGGTGCTGGAAGCGTTACGCGCCGGAAAGGTGCCGGAAGCACTGATTACTCATCGTATGGCTCTCTCCGAGGTGCCGTCGAAATTCGCCGGTCTCACCGATCCGAAGGCTGGCGTCATCAAGGGCATGGTGGAGGTCGCATGACGATCGACACCCCGATCCTGCAATTCGGCACCAGTCGTTTCCTGCTGGCACACGCGGATTTTTTCATTTCGGAGGCTCTCGCCACAGGTAAGGCGATTGGACGTATTGCGGTTGTACAGACTACCAGCAGCGCGGAAAGCGCCAAGCGCATTGCAGCGCTTGGTTCTGACAAAGGCTATCCTGTTCGTATCCGGGGTTTGCAGGGTGGCGAGGTTGTCGATCACGAATATACGGGGCGTGCCGTTATCAGGTCTTTGACTGCGGCGAATGACTGGGGCGACGTTCGTGATATCGCGATGAAAGCCGATGTCATTTTATCCAACACCGGTGATCGCGGTTACGATCTCGATGCTGGCGACGGGCCTCATCTGGCGGCGGATTTCACGTCGGTTCCGAGGAGTTTTCCAGCGAAGCTTTGCATGCTGCTTCTGGAGCGATTTCAGAAAAATCCGGAGGTTCCGGTTTCGATATTTCCGTGCGAACTCGTTCCTCGTAATGGCGACAGGCTAAAATCCATTCTGCGCGACCTGGCGAATGCCTGGCAGTTACCGGCCGGATTTGCCTTCTATCTCAACGAGAAGTGCCGTTTCGCCAACAGTCTGGTCGATCGCATCGTTTCCGAAGCCATCGACCCGGTTGGAGCGGTGGCGGAGCCCTACGCTCTCTGGGCGATCGAAAAACAGGAAGGGCTGACGTTGCCCTGCCGCCATCCGGCGATTGTGCTGACGGATGACCTCAATCGATATGAGACGCTGAAACTGTTTCTGCTTAATCTCGGACATTCCTATCTCGCCGAGCGCTGGCAGCAGGATGGTCGTGCGCCGGATGAAACGGTACGTGAAGCGATGCAGGACAAGGGCCTTTCGGCCGATCTTGAAGCTGTCTGGCGTGGCGAGGTTTTGCCCGTCTTTGCCGCTGCCGGGATGGGCGATGAAGCGTCAGCCTATGTCGACGAGGTGCGCGAACGCTTCATGAATCCGTTTCTGGCGCACAGGCTTGCCGATATTGCCAGCAATCACGACGAAAAAAAACGTCGACGTTTCGCTCCGGTCATTGCCTGGGCCGAACGTCTGCAACTCTCCCTGCCGCAACTGAAGCTTCGTGCCGGCTTGGCGACTATCAATAACGGGATATGACGATGCAACGTATGGGAATGCTCATCGGCGTGAAGCCGGAGATGATTGCGGAATACAAACGGCTGCATGCTGCCGTATGGCCGGAGGTTCTGGCGCTCATCAGCGACTGCAACATCCGCAACTATACGATTTTCCTGCGTGAACCGGAAAACCTGTTGTTTGGCACCTGGGAATATTACGGCACGGACTTCGATGCGGACATGGCCAAGATGGCCGCCAGTGAAAAGAACCGGGAATGGTGGGCCTTCACCATTCCCTGCCAGCAGCCACTCGAAAGTCGCAAGGATGGCGAGTGGTGGGCAATGATGGAGAACGTTTTCCACCACGATTAGGCTTTGGACAGAAAGACAGTCCGAGGCCGAAACAACGAGAGAGCGATGGAAAACATTCTGCATTTTATTCCCACGCTCTAACCTATTAGTGACCCCTGACCGCGAGTGAACGGCATGACCAAGATTACAGATTTGCGCGTTTTCGATCTGCGCTTTCCCACGTCTCAAAGCCTTGATGGCTCCGATGCGATGAATCCAGACCCTGATTATTCCGCAGCCTATGTCATTCTCGACACGGACGAACCTGGTTTAAAAGGCCATGGACTGACCTTCACCATTGGTCGCGGCAACGACATTTGCTGCATGGCAATCGAGGCAATGCATCATCTGGTCGTTGGTGCTGATCTTGCGACGGTTCTTGAAAATCCTGGCAAATACTGGCGCCATCTGACCAGCGACAGCCAGCTTCGCTGGATCGGTCCAGACAAGGGCGCCATGCATCTTGCCACCGGTGCGGTGGTCAACGCCGTCTGGGACCTGCTGGCCAAAAAGGCGGGCAAGCCTGTCTGGCAGCTTGTCGCAGATATGAGCGCCGAAGAAATCGCCGATATCGTCGACTACCGTTATCTTACCGATGTGCTGACCCGCGACGAAGCGCTGGCGATCCTGAAAAAAGCCGAGGGTGGCAAAAAGGAGCGTATCGAGACGCTGAAGGCCGAGGGATATGCCTGCTATACGACGTCGGCGGGTTGGCTCGGTTACGACGATGCGAAGCTGCGTCGTCTCTGCCAAGAGGCAATCGATGCCGGCTTCAACCACGTCAAGATGAAGGTTGGCCGTGATCTGGAAGACGATATTCGCCGCCTTACCATCGCTCGTGAGGTGATTGGTCCTGATCGTTATCTGATGATCGATGCCAATCAGGTATGGGAAGTGGATCAGGCGATCGACTGGGTTAAAAAACTCGCTTTCGCCAAGCCGTTCTTCATCGAAGAGCCGACAAGCCCGGATGATATTGCTGGCCATCGCAAGATCCGTGAAGCCATCGGTCCGGTTAAGGTTGCGACCGGTGAAATGTGCCAGAACCGCATCATGTTCAAGCAGTTCATCGCCGAAGGTGCAATCGATGTGGTGCAGATCGATTCCTGCCGCATGGGCGGACTGAATGAAGTTCTGGCCGTTCTGCTGATCGCCGCAAAATATGGTCTTCCGGTCTGGCCGCATGCCGGTGGCGTAGGTCTTTGCGAGTACGTGCAGCACCTTTCCATGATCGACTACCTCGTCGTTTCCGGGACCAAGGAAGGCCGAGTGATCGAATATGTCGATCACCTGCACGAGCACTTCATCGAACCCTGCGAAATTCGCAATGCGGCCTACATGCCACCAAGGCTGCCGGGCTTCTCAATCGAGATGAAGCAGGAGTCGATCGAGACCTATACGTTCGAAGGATAATCGAATGTGCGCAGCGCGTCTTCGAGGCGCTGCCATTCTTCCTCGGTTGCGGGAAGGCCGAAACGAACATCATTCGGCCTTTCGTCAAACACGCGCACCAATATGCCGCTTTGACCAAGGTGGTCGAAAAGGTGTGGCGCGCGCTCATCTCTCGCCAATCTGAACAGCGACGTTCCACCAACGATCGACAAATTGGCCTTTCGAAGAAGCGTATCCAGACGACCAGCCTGCATCGTTAGCCGGAGTCGCATGGCGTCCTGCCACGTCCGGTCAGCGAGCGCTTCCGTTGCGATATGCAGGGCCGGTCCCGATACAGCCCATGGACCAAGCCGGGATTCCAGATCGGCGGCGATATCGGGATGGGCGACTGCAAAACCCAAGCGCACGCCCGCCATGCCGTAGAATTTTCCGAAAGATCGCAGGACAACAAGTGCACCCTCGTTTGTGAGACTTGCGAGACTTTCTGCGGTTCCGGTTTCAATGAAGGCCTCATCGACGACCAGCAGGCCGCCTTTGTGTCTCATGGAAGTGGCGATTGCCGACAGCGCGTCTCGATCCATGACTCGTCCATCGGGATTGTTGGGATTGACGATCGTCGCGTAGTCACAGGCCAGGAGGTCGTTGACGTACTGGACTTCCGTCATTGGCAAGCCTGCCATTCGGGCCGTTCGGGCATGTTCGGCATAGGCGGGCGCAAGGACACCCCCTCGCCGTGCACCGCGATCGAGTGCCAGTTGTGCCAGGAGCGGCATCAGCATCTGCGTGCCTGGCGAGGCAACGATATGATCCTCAGAAGGTGCGCCAAAACTCTCTGCTGCCCGCTTCTTCAGCGCTGACAGGGTGTCGGGTTCAGGCAGGCGGGCAAATGCGCTAGCGGGAATGGGCGAATGCGGATAGGAGTGCGGATTGATCCCGGTCGAAAGGTCGATCCATGGTTCAGGTGCCTGAGGAAACAACCGACGTGCCCGACCGAGATTACCGCCGTGACGGATCGCAGGTTGCGCCTTTTCTGGTACGTTGTCGCCCATGTTCCTTGCTCTCGCTTTTTTGTCGCTCGTGATCGAACGTCTGACGGGATACCCGGACTGGCTTTTCAAGCGCGTCGGTCATCCCGTCACCTGGATCGGTTCGCTTATCGCGCTCCTTGACAAAAAATGGAACCGGGAAGAAGACGCATTTTCACAGCGCAATATGTCGGGTTTGATGGCGTTGACCGTATTCCTCGGTAGCACGATCCTTGTCGCATGGATTGCCCAATCGACCTTGTTACTTATGCCGCTTGGTCTTTTGCTTGTTGCGATCGTGGGTGCATCCCTTCCCGCGCAAAGGAGCCTTGAGCAGCATGTCGCAGCCGTTGCGACAGCCCTTGAGCAAGAGGGGCTTGAAGGTGGGCGCAAGGCCGTTTCGATGATTGTCGGGCGTGATCCTGAGAAGCTTGATGAGGCGGCGGTATGCCGTGCAGCGATCGAAAGCCTGGCAGAAAACTTTTCGGACGGTGTCGTGGCGCCCGCCTTCTGGCTTGCCATGCTCGGCTTGCCGGGCGGGGCGGGATACAAGGCGATCAATACGGCAGACAGTATGATAGGGCATCGATCCTCACGCCATGAAGCATTCGGCTGGGCGTCAGCCCGGCTAGATGATCTCGTCAACTTGCCAGCCTCACGACTGAGCGGCCTTCTGTTTGTCGTGGCTGCGCTTTTTGTGAAAGATGCCTCGCCTCGCCAGGCGATCCGTGCTGTTTTCCGCGATGCCCGCCATCATCGTTCTCCCAATGCCGGGTGGCCAGAGGCCGCGCTTGCCGGTGCGCTCGGTTTTGCGCTTGCCGGGCCACGTTCCTATGGGGGGCAGATGATCGAGGCCCGCTTCATGGGCGACGGCGGGAGACGTGATCTGACAGCGTCGGATATTCGCCAGGCTCTGCTTTTGGCTCGCATTGCGGATGGACTGTTGATCAGCCTGTTTGGCGTGCTTGCGCTCGCTATCGCGCTATAGCAAGCAATGCGTCGAGATCGAGATGGACTTCCATGTGCTCAGCCAGCCGGTCGAGCACTGCATCGACATCGGCTTCGTAGTTCAAGCGGGAGCTTTCCGTTCCCAATCGCTGCAGCCAGACGCTTCTTTGTGCATCATCGGCAAAAAGACCGTGAATATAGGTGCCGAAGACCCGTCCATCAGATGAGATAGCACCTTCGATATGATTGCCGATTTTCGAGAAAGGCCGTGTGCAGTCGGCTCCGTATGTTTGTCCGACATGCATTTCGTAGCCGGTGAACGATGTTCCATCGAAGCTGGTCCCTTGCACGGACACCAATCTCTTGTCGTCGGTGAGGGTTGTTGCGACATCAAGCAATCCAAGACCTTCGACCGTGGCCGGAGGACCTTCGATGCCGTCAGGGTCTGAGACCATTTTGCCGAGCATCTGATAACCACCGCACAGCCCAAGCACCATGCCGCCACGGCGCAGATGAGCCCTGATGTCGATATCAAGCCCGGATGTCTTCAGAGCGTTCAGGTCTGCGATGGTGGATTTTGACCCACAGAGCAGGACCAGCGCGCAGTCGCCAGGAATTGCTTGGCCCGGCCGGATGCGGACCAGTTCGACATCCGGCTCCATGTCCAGGGGGTCGAGATCGTCGAAGTTTGAAATATGCGGCAGGATCGGAACCGCGATGCGGATTTTTGCGCCGTCCTTGGCGGTCTGGACATTGGAGAGGCCGAGCGCATCTTCCGCCGGCAGACGAGCGGCGTCGGGAAAATGCGGAAGAAGGCCGACGGATTGCCATCCCGTTTTGGCAGCGATGATCCGCATGCCTTCGTCGAACAATGAAGGATCGCCGCGAAAACGGTTGACGATGAAGCCTTCTATCATCGCGGCATCGGCGTCATTCAGCACCGCACTGGTGCCGACCAAGCTCGCGATCACGCCACCCCGGTCGATGTCGCCGATCAGGATGACCGGTACATCGGCGGCACGGGAAAAACCCATATTTGCAATGTCGTTGGCACGCAGATTGATTTCCGAAGCGCTGCCGGCACCTTCCACCAGAACCAGATCGGCTTTTTGCTTCAGCAACTCGAAACTTTCGAGGACCTTCGGCATCAAGCCAGCCTTGAGGCCCTGATATTCTGCGGCTTTTGCGTTGCCGGCGATCTTCCCTTGCACGATTACCTGCGCCCCGGTCTCGCTTTGCGGTTTCAGTAGGACGGGGTTCATGTGAACCGACAGCGCGACGCCCGCGGCACGCGCTTGCAGGGCCTGCGCACGGCCGATTTCACCGCCATCCGCCGTAACTGCCGCATTGTTTGACATGTTCTGCGGCTTGAAGGGCATGACGCTCAGGCCGCGCTTGACGAAGGCACGTGCCAGCCCCGCCACCATTAGCGATTTCCCGACATCGGAGCCGGTTCCCTGAAACATAAGGGCGCGTGCAGTCATGGATCAGAACTCGATTCCTGCCTGTGCCTTCACGCCCGCCTTGAAGTGATGTTTGACGAGGCTCATTTCCGTGACCATATCGGCGGCCTCGATCAGGGCTGGCTTGGCGTTACGGCCGGTGACGATGACATGCAAATCAGTCCGGCGATCCTCAAGCGTTGCAATGACCTCTTCCAGAGGCAGGTAGTCGTAGCGCAGTGCGATGTTGAGCTCATCCAGGATCAAAAGACCGATGCTTTTATCGGCCATCAGGGTCTTGGCCTCTTCCCATGCCTTGGTTGCCGCGGCGACATCGCGCTTCAGATCCTGCGTGTCCCATGTGAAGCCTTCGCCCATGGTTCGCCACTCCACCTTGTCGCCAAACAGGCTCAGTGCCTGCTGCTCACCGGTCGACCATGCGCCCTTGATGAACTGCACGACGCCGACACGCCTGCCATTTCCGAGCATGCGCAAGGCGAGCCCGAACGCCGCCGTCGATTTACCCTTGCCGGGGCCGGTATTGACCATCAGCAGGCCTTTTTCGACCGTCTTTTCAGCAACTTCGGCATCCTGTACCGCTTTACGGTTCACCATCTTCTGCCGGTGTCGCTCGGCTTCGGCGTCGTTGATTTCGCGGTTCATCATGCATGTCCCTGTTTTTCGGCAGCGCGTGTGAACACCTCGCCGTGGAAGCGGCGACTATACCCAATTTGCCGCACCCGGCAATCCGCTGGCAGGGACAGCATGGCATTGACCGCAAAAGGCGTTCAGCCTAAGTGTATCGAGCAAACGGTCTTTTTCCGGCAACGGGGAAAGCTAAGAGGGAACACGGTTCAAGCCCCGTTGGGTCAATCCGTGGCTGCCCCCGCAACTGTAAGCGGTAAGCCCACACCGTGAAGCCACTGGACCGAACATGTCCGGGAAGGCGGTGTCAAACGGGTATCGATCAAGCCGCGAGCCAGGAGACCTGCCGTTCACGCAAAAACGTCTGCCGGGCGGGGTGCTCCGGCCAGTCGATGAAATCGAACGAGCCGCCTTGCCTGGCAAGCGTGCCGTTTTCGAGATGCGCACCCCGAAAAGTTTAAAGGCGCGGAAAGCGAAAACGGTTTGGATATCGCAGTCACATCCTCATGCACCAAAGATGGGTTGGAAAACGATGACGTTTCCGGCGTGGTCGTGTTTGTGTGCCGGAGTTGTCGCGATGCAAATGATCCAGATCTCGATCCCCGTCCCGGGTCCATTCTGGCGGAACGTGCAGCCGAAAAGGCGCACAACGCGGGTATCGAGGTGCGAAGCGTCAATTGTCTTGCCAATTGCAAGCGTGGGCTGAGCGCTGTTTTACGTGGCGCCGATGGCTGGTCTTATGTGTTTGGCGGACTGACGCCCGACAATGCCGAGGATTTGCTTGTTGGCGCTCGACTGCTGGCCACTGCGCCGGACGGGCTGATGCCCTGGCGCGGCCGTCCTGATAGTTTGAAGCGCGGCATGGTCGCGCGTATTCCCCCATTTGATTTTACCGAGGAGATGAAATGAGCACCCTTCTGGATCGCGTTCCCTGCACCATCGTTACCGGTTTTCTGGGGGCCGGAAAAACAACGCTTCTGCGTGGCCTTCTCGAAAAACTCGACGGGAAACGTCTTGCCATTATCGTCAATGAATTCGGTGATGTCGGCATCGATGGCGAAATTCTCAAGGGTTGCGGTATCGAGAGCTGCCCGGAAGAAAACATTGTCGAACTGGCCAATGGCTGCATCTGCTGCACAGTGGCGGACGACTTCCAGCCAGCGATCGAGCAGATTCTCAGCCGCCAGCCGAAGGTCGAGCACATTCTGATCGAGACTTCGGGTCTGGCACTGCCAAAGCCGCTTGTTCAGGCTTTCCAGTGGCCGGCGATCAAAAGCCGTGTCACGGTTGATGCCGTTATCGCGGTCGTTGACGGCGCAGCTCTGGCTGAAGGCCAGGTCGCACACGATATGGAGGCTCTTTCCGCACAGCGGCAGGCCGATGAAGCGCTTGATCACGATGATCCGGTTGAAGAGGTTTTCGAAGATCAGGTTGCCTGTGCCGATCTCATCGTCATGACCAAGGCCGATCTGCTTGACGCTGCCGGTCTTGAAAAGGCCAAAGCCCACGTCTCGGAACATCTGCCGAAGGCTGCCAAGATCGTCGTCGCATCGAACGGCGCCGTTGATCCTGCCGTGCTGATTGGCCTCGGCCTTGCGGTTGAAGAGGATATCGAAAACCGTCATACGCATCACGATGAAGAACACGATCACGATCACGACGATTTCGACAGCTTCGTTATCGACCTGCCCGCGGTGACCGATCCGGAAGCCCTCGCCGTCCGCATCGCGGAAACGGCTGCAGCGGAAAACGTCCTTCGTATCAAAGGCTTCATCGAGGTTTCGGCCAAGCCAATGCGCCTTCAGGTGCAGGCGGTCGGAAGCCGCGTCAATCACTACTACGACCGGCCGTGGGCGCCCGGCGAGACGCGGCGCAGCCGACTGGTCGTCATCGGTGAAAAAGGCCTGAACCGCGAGAAGATTGAACAGATGCTGGCTGCCTGACAATGCATATCCTTGCCACGACATCGTCGTCTCTGGACGACCTGATCGAGCCGGTTGATCTCAACCAGCCGCAGGCAGATGTCGTGGTTTTGTCCTTTTCGGCCAGTGATCTCGCTGGTGTGGAACGGGCATGGCGGGAGGATCAGGCACGCCCTACCCTCGTTTCCGCCAATCTTTCGGAACTTCGCCACCCCATGTCGGTCGATCTCTGGATCGAGAAGACCGCAGAACACGCAAAGCTTATCCTTATCCGGATTCTGGGTGGTGCGGATCGCTGGCGGTATGGCGTGGATCAGCTTGCGCAGATGGCGCGACGGCGCGGTGTGAAGCTTGCGCTTCTGCCTGGTGAATGCAGCGAACGCGACGACAAGCTGGAAGTGGCCTCAACGATCGACCAGTCGACACTTGCTGCGATCCTCTCCTTCTTCCGCGAAGGAGGGTCGGAGAACATGGAGCGTCTCGCCAGCGGGTTGGCGGCGCTCTCAGGCGGTTACAACTGGCCGCAAGTTGAACCTGTTCCCCTGCCAAAGACCGGCTTTTATCGGCCGGGTGAGGGCTTCGTTGCTGAAAAACGGGCGACGGAGGATTTTGGCGTCAATGCCCCAGTCCTGCCCATCCTGTTTTATCGCTCGATGCTGCTGGCGTCCGATGTCGCGCCCATCGACGCTTTGTTTGCATCCTTGAAGGCGCGTGGTTTCGCGCCGTTACCAATCTTTGTCAGCGGCCTGAAGGATGCGGATGCGGCGGGATTTCTGGAGCGTGTGCTTCCCGGCTTAAAACCGGCTGCCATTATTGCTGCTACGGCGTTTGCCAGTCAGGTCGATGACTATGGAAAAACCCTGTTCGATCGATTGGGATTGCCGGTCTTTCAGGTCATCATGGCAACAACCCGGCGTGACGGTTGGGCGGACAATAGCCGTGGCCTAAACCCTTCCGATCTCGCCATGCACGTCGTGCTCCCGGAACTGGATGGCCGGATTCTTGCCGGTGTAATCTCATTCAAGCAGCCCGGTACGCAGGGTAACTCAGCCCTCATCAATGTGCCTGAGCCAGACCGCGTCCTGGAGGTGACGAACCGCATTGCAGCCTTCCTGCGATTGAAACAGACACCGCGTCAGGAGCGTCGTATTGTCGTTCTGATGCCCGATTATCCGGGTGCTGCACCCGGACGAACCGGATATGCCGTCGGGCTCGATGTGCCACAAAGCGTTCTGGAAATGCTGCGCGACCTAAAGGCTGCGGGATATTCGGTCTCGGAAATTCCAGAAACGGCGCGTACATTGCTTGATCGCGTCGAACAGGGGCATGTGCAGATCGATTGTTCTGCCTACGCGGATTTTCGCGCTGCATTTCCGGCAGAGGTGAGTGACGCATTGGAGGCGACGTGGGGTCCTGCCGAGGGGGATGATGCTGTCCGCGCGGGGGCATTCCGCTTTCGTGCCGCGACGTTTGGTTCCGTCACGGTGGCTCTCGCCCCTGATCGCGGCCGTAACGAAGATCGCCGCGTGGATTATCACGATCCTGCCTTGCCACCGCGTCATGCACTGGCGGCATTCGGTGCGTGGATGCAAAGGGAAGTCGATGCCCACGCCGTCGTCCATGTCGGCGCGCATGGCACACTGGAATGGCTTCCCGGCAAGACGGTTGCTCTGTCGCAAGTCTGCTTTCCGGAGGTCGTTGCCGGGGCTTTGCCAGTCATCTATCCGTTTATCGTTTCCAATCCCGGCGAGGCGGCGGTCGCCAAACGCCGTATCGCCGCTGTTACCATCGGTCACGTCCCGCCGGTGCTTGTTGATGCCGGCCTCTCGGCGGATCAGACGGCACTCGAACAGCTTGTGGATGAATATGCCCAGGCGGACGGGCTGGATCGCCGCCGCCGTGATCGATTGGCGAAACTGATTGTGGAGAAAGCACGTGAGACAGGTCTGGCGGCCGACGCAGGCGTCGGCACTCAAGACGACGCAGACACTGCCCTGTCTCGTATTGACGCCTTTCTCTGTGACCTGAAGGATTTTGCCATCAAGGATGGCCAGCATGTTTTCGGACGCAGTGCTGCGGGTGACGTTGATCCTTTGAGGCTGCAAAGTGCCGCGTCGGAAAAGACGGCACTGCTTGCAGCTCTGGATGGTCTACACATTCCACCGGGCCCTTCCGGCGCGCCAGCGCGCGGGCGTCTGGACGTCCTGCCCACCGGCCGAAATCTCTATGCGGCCGATCCCCGGACGATGCCGACGCCAACGGCTTTCGAATTGGGCCGCATGGCAGGAGAGGAAGTGCTGCGGCATTACCTTCAAAGTCACGGTGACTGGCCAAAGCACATGGTTTTCGATCTTTGGGGCTCGGCATCGTTGCGCAATGGCGGTGAGGATGTCGCGCAGGCACTCCATCTGATGGGCGCGCGACCGGTTTACGATCCAGCTACTGGTCGGGTCACCGGTATCGAGGTTTTGCCCCCTGCGGCGCTCGGTCGACCGCGTGTCGATGTGACCTTCCGCGTTTCCGGTCTTTTTCGCGATATGTTTCCGGCGCTTATCGCGCTTCTCGATGCTGCGGCCAAGGCGATTGCGCGTCGTGAGGAAGCCCCAGGTGACAATCCATTGGGAGAAGAAGCGTTGGCGCTCGGGTTTATCCCGGCGCGTATTTTCGGATCTGCCCCCGGCACCTATGGCGCGGGGATCGAAGAAAAGCTGGCAAATGGGTCTTGGGACGAACGACAAGAACTTGGTCGTACCTATCTCGATGCCGCAAACCACGCCTTCGGTGGCGCAGATGGTCTCGAGATGTCTGAGAATGCCGGCTTTGCCGTACAGGTCGAGAAGGCCGAGTTGCTCGTCCATACAGGCGATGACCCCGGACGCGATCTGCTCGACGGATCGTCCGACGTGGCATTTATTGGTGGTTTTTCCGCCGCCAAGGCGCTGCTCGGCCAAGCCGCCGATGTCGTGGCACTGGACACCACCAATCCCGGTCGCCCGCGCGCCCGATCAATCGCACAGGCCCTGACGCGTGTCGTGCGTGCCCGCGCCGTGAACCCACGCTTCATTGCCGGCCAGATGCGGCACGGTCCGCGTGGTGCTGCGGAGTTTGCTGAAACCGTGGACCGGTTGATCGGTTTTGCCGAAACCACACACGCCGTTTCGTCGTCTTTGATCGAAGCGCTCTACGATGCCTATTTCGGCGATGAAGCTGTGCGTACGTTCATCCTTCGGGAAAACCCGCAGGCGGCAGAGGTCATGGCCCGACGTTTTCTCTCGGCGCGGCATCGTAACCTGTGGCATAGTCGCCGCAATGCGGTGGATGCGGAACTGGAAATGCTGATCGCTCCACATTCCGAGAGAGTAAGCGTATGAACGCGGCGCACCTCGATCCTGTCCAGCCGTTTTCCCGACGTGGTGTTTGTCCTGCCTTGTCGGCGCCGATGCAGACGGGTGACGGACTGTTGTCCCGTGTCGCTTTCACCGGCGACATATCACCGCAGGATCTCGCAAATCTTTGCGATCTGGCTGCCCGCCATGGCAACGGGTTGATTGATGTGACGGCGCGAGGTGGCTTGCAGTTTCGTGGTTTGACATCACCAAGCGCCTGTCTCCTGGAAAACGATGTTCTCGCTCTAGCTCTGCCGGTTCGAGAAGGATTGGCGGTAGAAACCTCGCCTCTTGCCGGGCGTGATGTGACAGAAACAAGCAGTTCGCTTGCCCTTGCAAGGTGCATTCACGAAAAGTCTCTCGAACTCCGTTTGCACGAGCGTGTTGCCGCAAAAATGTCCGTTGTGGTCGATGGCGGTGGCCAGATTCGCATGAGCGACCTTCTCGCGGATGTTCGATTGAAGGCGGTACAGCGCCACGGTCAGATCTTCTGGCAAGTGATGCTGGGAGGAACGGAAGACAAGGCATTTTATGCCGGTGTCCTTCATCCAGAACACGCTGCCGACGCTGTCATGGCACTTCTGTGCCACCTGGCTGAACAGGGCCAAACTGCGCGTGGGCGCGATTTGGACCGTGATGCGGTGAACGCCATTTGCGGCGATGTGCTGTTGGAGCAGTTGGCGCCCGATTTGTCCGAGACATCAAAATCTCCTTACGGTTTGATCGCCTTGGGTGACGATGGTTTTGCGGCTGGCATCGCACCTCCCTTTGGGCAGATTGCGACGGCGTCGCTCTCCTCGTTGTGCCGCACTGCGCTCAGCGTCGGCATCCATGCAATGCGGCCGGGGCCGGCGCACGGGCTATTTTTTTTCGGTACTCGCACTCAATGTGAGCTGCTGATTGCCTATGCCAAGTCATCCGGCCTGATTGTTGCGGGAAACGATCCAAGATCGTCTCTCGCAACCTGTTCCGGTGCCCCGGCTTGCGCGTCAGCCCTCCTGCCAACCCACGAACTTGCCGATTTCGCGGCAAAGCAGTGCGCGTCGTTGCTGGATGGCTCTTTGACACTGCATGTGTCCGGTTGTGGGAAAGGCTGCGCGCACCCCTCTCCGTCCCTCCTTGCCATTTCAGGCTCTCCGGAAGGACTGGCATTTTCGCTGTCAGGCCGCGTTTCCGACGCACCGGATCTTGTTTTGCCGTCTGATGAACAAAAGGCCGTGCTTTCGCGGCTTGCCCGACTTTACGAAAAAGAACATAAGCCCGGAGAAAATGCCCGCACCCTGTTTGTCCGCCTGGGCAAAGACAGGGTCAGCGCGGCGCTCCGACAGGATGACCGATGACCAACTATGACTATATCCGCAACGGCGATGCGATCTATGAGCGCTCCTTCGCCATCATCCGTGAAGAAGCCGATCTTTCGGTTTTCACGCCAGAGCAGGCGGATATCGCCATCCGTATGATCCACGCCTGCGGGCAAGTGGAGGCGACGCGTCATTTCCGCTTCTCGCCCGATTTCGTTTCGGCAGCGCGTGGTGCGCTTGCTGCGGGAAAACCCATACTCTGCGATGCGGAGATGGTTGCGCATGGCGTTACCCGTGCCCGCTTGCCGGCCAATAATGACGTTATCTGCACCTTGCGCGATCCGCGCACGCCTGAACTTGCCAAGGCAATTGGCAATACGCGCTCCGCTGCTGCTCTCGATCTCTGGATCGAGAAGATGGAAGGTGCGGTTATTGCTATCGGCAATGCGCCCACCGCTCTGTTCTATCTTCTGGAAATGCTGGAAAAAGGCGCTCCTCGTCCCGCCGCGATCATCGGGATGCCCGTCGGTTTCGTTGGCGCCATGGAATCAAAGGATGCACTCGAGGAAAGCTCGCTTGGTATTCCCTACGCCATCGTCAAAGGACGTATGGGTGGTTCTGCAATGACGGCCGCTGCCGTCAACGCTATCGCGAGGGCGGGTCTATGAGTGCTGCTTTGTTGGAGCCGACACAGGAAAAGATGCTGAAGGGCAAGCTGATCGGCGTCGGTACGGGTCCCGGCGATCCGGAATTGCTGACACTAAAAGCTGTCAGGGCCATCGACACAGCCGATGTCGTGGCATTTTTCTGCAAAAAGGGCAGCACGGGTAACGGACGTCGTATCGTCGAAGCCTTCATTCGTCCCGGCACGCTGGAAATGCCGCTTGTTTATCCTATCACTGTTGAGAGCGACAAAAACGGTGACGACTATCGCGGCGCCATTGCCGCATTTTTCGACCAGTCGGCGAAGGATATTGCTGCTCACCTCGACGCTGGGCGCAATGTTGCGGTGCTGTCGGAAGGCGATCCGCTGTTTTATGGTTCGTATATGCATCTGCATCTGCGCCTCGCTCCATCCTATCCGGCGGAAGTCGTGGCAGGCATAACCGCGATGTCCGGGTGCTGGTCGATGGCCGGCCTGCCACTGGTTCAGGGGGACGACATCCTGAGCATCCTTCCGGGAACGCTCGACGAGGCAATCCTGGAAACCCGGCTCTCGGGAACAGATGGTGCCGTCATCATGAAGGTTGGCCGCAACCTGCCGAAAATCCGCCGTGCTCTTGAGAAGGCTGGAAAACTGGAAAATGCGCTCTACGTCGAGCGCGGCACAATGGAAAACGGTCAAGCCATGCGGCTGGCCGAGCGAGACGGTTCGCCAGCACCTTATTTCTCGCTGGTGCTGGTTCCCGGATGGAAGAACAGGCCTTCGAACGAGGATGCGCAATGACCGGCAAGCTGACGGTCGTTGGCCTTGGCCCTGGAAATACCGGGCAGATTACGCCTGAGGCATTGGCCGCAGTCGAAGCGGCGGTGGATTTCTTCGGTTACATTCCCTATCTCGACCGGCTGTCGCTGCGTCCAGATCAGCGTCGCCATGCTTCCGACAATCGCGAGGAGATTTCGCGGGCCGGACAGGCGCTTCGACTTGCGGCATCAGGCGGCAATGTCTGTGTCGTTTCCGGCGGTGATCCCGGTGTTTTCGCTATGGCTGCCGCCGTGTGTGAAGCCATGGAAGATGGTCCTGCCGAATGGCGGGATATCGAATTCTCAGTCGTGCCGGGGGTGACAGCCATGCTTGCTGTTGCCGCACGTGCCGGAGCGCCACTTGGCCATGATTTTTGTGCCATCTCCCTTTCGGACAACCTGAAACCCTGGGCCATTATTGAAAAGCGCTTGATTGCAGCGGCGGAAGCCGGTTTCGTCATGGCTTTCTACAATCCCGTCAGCAAGGCCCGTCCGCATCAGTTGACGACGGCATTCGATATCCTGCGTAATCATTTGCCGGGGTCGGTGCCGGTGATTTTCGGCCGGGCGGCGGGTCGACAGGATGAGCGCATGCGCGTCGTGCCCTTGTCTGAAGCGCAGAGTGATATGGCCGACATGGCCACCTGCATTATCGTCGGATCGGTCGAAACCCGGATCATTGACCGCAAAAACCAACCGTCGCTGGTTTACTCGCCGCGTTTTTCGGCAAGGGAAAACTGATGACGGATAGCGGCCAGCGCAGTGTCTATATCGGGCACCGTCGCCACGTCGGGACGTTCCGGCCGTTCGATCATAATGACGGGAATGCCGAGCTGTCGTGCCGCTTCGATCTTTCCATAGGAAGCATTGCCGCCGGAGTTCTTGGAGACCACGATCTCAATGCCGTTGTCGTTCAGCATGGCGATTTCGTCATCCAGAACAAAAGGTCCACGTGCCGTTATGTAGCGAATGTCCGGCAGCTTGAGTGGCGGCTCGACCGGATCGACACTGCGGACCAGGTAGGAGTGTTGCGGTGCCATTTCGAATGGCAAAAGCTCTTGTCGCCCCAGCGCAAGGAATACGTGTCTGGGGGTAGCGCCAAGTGCGGTAACCGCGTCATGCGTCGTCATCACCCTTTGCCATCGATCGCCCTGTTGCTGTCGCCATGCTGGACGGTCGAGCGCAATCAGCGGAGTATCAGCCAACAAGGCGGCTTCTGCAGCGTTACGCGAAATACGCGCCGCAAAGGGGTGGGTCGCGTCCACCAGAATATCAAATTTCTCGTTTCGGATGAATTCTGCAAGTCCGGCCGATCCGCCAAAACCGCCGGTTCTGGTGGGTACCGGTTGTTTAACCGGGTCTCGTGTGCGTCCAGCCATGGACAGCAGAATGCGGAAGCCGGAGTCCTCGGCCAGCTTTCCGGCGAGAAGGCGGGCGTCCGTTGTGCCGCCAAGGATCAGGATGGAGCGTGTCATGGTCTCTGAATATGCTGGAACGGATGAAGCTGCCACTGAAAAGGCAAAAAAGCCGTGGCTTTCGATCGTGGGGATCGGCGAGGATGGATTGTCCGGACTTGGCGAAAACGCTCGTCGTGCCATTGAAAGTGCGGCGGTTGTTTTCGGCGGTGTGCGCCACCTGGAGCTTGCGGCATCCGCAATCAAGGGTCAGGCGAGGTCCTGGCCTACACCATTTGATGTCGAGATGTCCGAAGTCGTGGCACTACGCGGCCATAAAGTCTGTGTTCTCGCATCTGGCGATCCGTTCTTCTACGGCGTCGGGGTAACGCTGCTGAGAAAGATTGCCGCCGAAGAGACGGTTTCCCATCCGTCGCCGTCCGCATTTTCTCTTGCGGCATCACGTCTGGGTTGGGCTCTGCAATCCGTTGAATGCGTGTCTTTGCACGGCCGTTCCATTGATCTCATTCGGCCGCACCTGCATCAAGGTGCAAAGATCATCGTACTGACCTCCGATGCTCAAGCGCCCGCTCTTATCGCAAAATTGCTTTCGGAGACTGGGTTCGGGCATTCGACGTTTCTCTTGCTGGAAGCGCTCGGTGGGCAACGTGAGCGGTTGCGTCACGCCAAGGCTCAGGATTTCTCTCTGGAGAATATCGATCCCCTGAACGTCGTGGCGATTGATATCGTCGCTGACGCAAACGCGCGTATCTTACCCTACACCAGCGGACTTGATGACGCGTTGTTTGAACATGATGGGCAGATTACCAAACGCGAGATACGTGCGGTCACTTTGTCGTCGCTTGCCCCGCGCCATGGTGAACTTTTGTGGGATATCGGCGCTGGCTCCGGGTCGATCGGGATCGAATGGATGCTTTCGCACCCTTCGCTCAAAGCCATCGCGATTGAACAGCACAGTCAGCGTGCCGAGCGTATCGCGCGCAATGCAGAAGCCTTCGGCGTTCCCGGACTTGAAATTCTGATCGGCGCGGCACCGGAAGCTTTTGAAGGTCTACCTCGCCCAGAAGCGATTTTCATCGGTGGAGGTGGTAGCGAAAAGGGCGTTCTGGACGGTGCAATCGAGGCTCTGAAGCCAGGTGGCCGGCTTATCGCCAATGCCGTGACGCTGGAAATGGAAGCGATGCTGCTTTCTGCGCAGGCGCGCCTTGGTGGTTCCCTCATCCGGCTCGACGTCTCGCGTGCGTCGGCGGTCGGGTCGATGTCGGGCTGGAAACCGGCGATGCCCGTCACGCAGTGGAGCTGGACCAAATCACGGGATGAGGAAACGTGATCGTTGCGGGAATAGGATGCCGTAAAGGCGTCGGCGGAGACGCTATCGTGGCAGCATTGCGCGCTGCACAGGAGGCGTTTGACGTAAACGCGGATTTTCTTGCCACGGCGCCAATCAAGGCTGATGAGCCGGGTATAAAAAGTGCGGCGCGGCAACTTGGAATGCGGTTGCTCGTGGCCGACCAGGTGAGTCTCGATGCTGCGGCGGCGAGAGTGCTGACGATTTCGGAAGTCAGCCTCACTCACACAGGATCGCCCAGTGTCAGCGAAGCCTCAGCCCTCGCCGTTGCTGGCAAGAATTCGAAACTGGTCGCACCGCGTTTCGTGGTTGGCGATATCACGGTGGCCTTTGCCATTTCTGGAGAAGAAACATGACGGTTCATTTTATCGGCGCTGGCCCGGGTGCTGCCGACCTGATCACGGTGCGCGGGCGCGACCTGATCGCAGCCTGCCCTGTCTGCCTTTATGCCGGTTCGCTGGTGCCGAAAGCGCTCATCGACTACTGCCCGCCGGGCGCGCGCATTGTTGACACCTCTTCCTTGTCGCTGGACGAGATCGAGGCTGAGTTCGTCGCCGCAGCGAGAGCGGGTAAGGATGTGGCCCGCCTGCATTCTGGTGATCTTTCCGTCTGGAGCGCCATGGGCGAACAGATCCGCCGCCTCGAGCGATTGGGTCTCGACTATACTGTCACGCCTGGGGTTCCATCCTTTGCTGCCGCTGCTGCAACGCTCAAGCGCGAGTTGACGGTTCCCGAGGTTGCGCAAAGCCTGGTGCTGACCCGTGTTTCCGGACGCGCGTCGAAAATGCCCGAGACCGAGACCTTGAAGGCTTTCGGTGCGACCGGTGCAACGCTCGCCATCCATCTTGCCATTCATGCCATCGGCAAAGTGGTCGAGGAGTTGACGCCGCTCTACGGAGCCGATTGCCCGGTTGCGATCGTCGTTCGTGCATCCTGGCCCGAGGAACGGGTCATTCGTGGCACATTGACCGATATCGAAGGCAAGCTCGCTGCCGAACCTGTGGAGCGCACAGCCCTGATCTTTGTCGGGCGTGGACTTGCGTCCGAGGATTTCCGCGAAAGCGCGCTTTACAGCGCCGATTATGTCCGTCGGTTCCGCTCTTCGAAGGAGAATGCCGAAGGGTGATCGGACGGCGTGAAGGCGGTGCGGCCTTTCAGATTGCCCTGCCGGTCGAATACCAGAATATCGAGCGAGACAGCCGGATCTTTCAATGCGGCGGCGGCGGTGACCCAGGCTTTCTCAGCAACGATATTTCCCAGATCAATTCCTGCGGCTTCAGCCAGTTGAAAAGCGTGTGCCACCATATTGGCCTGCCGGATTTCACTGGCAAGCACGTCGTCCGCACCGGCTCCGATGGCCAGTTCGGCAAGGGCTTCGAGATCGGCAAGACCGCGTTTGGAGTGAACATCCAGCATGCCCTGCGCCAGCTTGGTCATCTTGGCGACACCGCCCGCAATGGTGACCCGTTCGACCGGATGGCTGCGCAGGTATTTGAGCATGCCGCCGATGAAATCACCCATGTCGATCAAGGCCGTTTCGGGCAACTCATACAGCGCCTGTCCTGCCTTTTCCGATGTGTTGCCGGTCGCGCCAAGCAGGTGGGTAAGACCGGTCGCACGGGCGACATCGATGCCGCGCCAGATCGAGTGAATCCATGCCGAACAGGAGAAAGGAATAACCACCCCGGTCGTCCCGAGAATGGAAATGCCGCCGATAATTCCAAGCCGACCGTTCAGCGTTTTCTCAGCCATTTTTTCGCCGTCGCGAACCGAGATTTCAACCTCGAAATCCCTGTTATCACCGGCAACTTCACGAATTGCAGTTTCGATCATGCGGCGAGGAACGGGGTTGATTGCGGGTTCGCCGGGGGGCAAGGGGAGGCCTGGCCGGGTGATTGTGCCGACCCCCTTGCCAGCCTTGAAAACGATGCCGCTTCCGTGTTTTCCCAACCGCACGGTGCTTTCAATCAGTGCACCATGCGTGACATCCGGATCGTCTCCCGCATCCTTGATGACGCCGGCCCGGGCAAAATTTTCACCCTTTTCCTGGGTCGCAAGCGAAAATGCCGGTCGCGCCCCGCTTGGAAGTTCAACCTCGACAGGGTAAGGAAACTCGCCGGTCAGAAGGGCGACGCAGGCCGCCTTCGTGGCGGCTGCCGCGCAGGTGCCCGTGGTCCAGCCGCGGCGAAGGGTCTTTCCATCCGTTTCCATTTGAATTCCTATAGCCGGGACGGCTTTGTCCGTCATCGGTAAAGAGCAAGCAGCAAGTATGTCGATATCGCAAATTATGGATAACATCGCCCAAAAAGGACCGGCCTTCGAAGCCGGTCATGTCTGGCTGGCCGGAGCCGGGCCAGGTGATGTGCGTTATCTCACACTGGATGTCGCCCTTGCGCTGGGACAAGCAGACATCATCGTGCGCGACGCTCTGGTCAGCGATGAGGTTATTGCCCTGGGTGCGCAGGCGGAGATCGTTTTTGCCGGCAAGCGGGGCGGCAAGCCTTCTGCCGTGCAGGATGATATTACAGCGTCGTTGATTGATTTTGCCCGGGAAGGGAAGAAGGTGTTGCGCCTGAAAGGTGGCGATCCCTTCATCTTCGGCCGGGGTGGCGAAGAAATCGAAGCGCTGCGCGAGGCTGGCATTGCATTTCGCGTGCTGCCGGGCATGACGTCCTCGTTTACGGCCCTGGCGGCGGCTGGTATTCCAGCGACGATGCGGGGTGTCAGCCGGGCCATAACGCTCGCTACAGGCCATGCGGCAGGTACCGAGGACGATCTTGACTGGCTGGCGCTTGCCAAGACGAAGGAGCCAATCGTCGTCTATATGGGTCTGAAGAACATCGGCATCATTGCCGGTCTATTGATGGCAGGCGGGCGGTCGGGTGACACGCCGGTTGCGGTCATCATGGCTGCGACGACTGCGCAAGAACGCATTTTCATCGGATCACTGAAAAACATAGCCAACGATGCAAAGCGTGAGAATTTCGAGGCGCCAGCCCTGATCGTCATTGGTGATATTGTTTCCATGCGACATCGTCTCGGAATATCCTGATCATGACAACACGGGCAATCATCATTGGCGCACCACGCTCCGGCTCCGGCAAAACCAGTGTGACGATCGGCCTGCTGCGCGCGTTCGCCCGACGTGGTGTCAATGTGCGTGGTATCAAGACCGGCCCGGATTACATCGACCCCGGCTTTCATGCGTTTGCGACCGGTTCCGCTGGTCTCAATCTCGACAGTTGGGCCATGCAGCCCGATCTGTTGCGATATCTCTTTCTGGAGCAGGCAGCCGGCGCGGACCTCGTCATCATCGAAAGCGCCATGGGTCTTTTCGATGGTATCCCTGTTGCAGAACACCGTAGCGGGTCGGCTGCCGATCTGGCGCGGCTTTTCGGCATACCCGTGCTTCTTGTTCTCGATGTTTCCGGTCAGTCGCAGACGGCTGCGGCGATTGCCCATGGTTTCGCGCATTACGATCCGGCAGTCCGCATGGGTGCTGTTGTCCTTAATCGTGCTGGCAGCGAAAGGCACCGTACGCTTTGTTCCGAGGCAATCGAAAGTATTGGCCTTCCCGTTGTCGGTTGCGTCTTGCGCGATCCTTCACTTGTCCTGCCGGAACGGCATCTGGGATTGGTTCAGGCCAGTGAACACCCGGAAATCGATGCCCATATCGAACGGCTGGCAGACACGATGGAAAAGTCCATCGATCTTGATGTGCTGCTTTCGTTGGCCACTCCTGTCGAGGTCCCATCTGGCTCCGTAGAGGCGGCAATTGCTCCTCCCGGTCAGCGCATCGCGCTTGCGGAGGATGCTGCATTTACCTTCCTTTATCCGCATCTCAAAAGCCACTGGCGCGCGGTGGGAGCGGAGATCGTACCGTTTTCGCCACTCGCCGACCAAGCGCCCGATGAGACGTGCGATGTTTGCTGGCTGCCAGGCGGATATCCTGAGCTCCATGCCGGTACGCTTGCAGATGCTGCGAATTTCAAAGCCGGTCTTGCGCGCTTTGCCGCAAAAAAACCTGTTCACGGCGAGTGTGGTGGCTACATGGTGCTGGGTGAGGCGCTGGAAGATGCAGATGGTGTTACGCATGCGATGACGGGGCTTTTGTCGCACGCCACCAGTTTCGCCAAGCGCAAGATGAACCTTGGTTATAGACAGGCGACGATCGCCGTTGATGGCCCGCTTGGCAGGGCGGGTGAGGTGTTGCGCGGCCATGAATTCCATTATGCGCGTGTGACCGATCCGGGCCGGGATGAACCTTTTGCGGAGATTGCCGATGGGCAAGGCCGTGTACTCGGACCTTCCGGTGGAAGACGCGGACCTGTTTCCGGCAGCTTCTTTCATGCGATTGCAAAAGGGACGTGACCTTCCCTGCTGCGATAAACTGGAGCGTGCTGTGAAAGTTTGTGGGCGCAGAACATGTGAAGTGGTATAAGGCGGGCATTAATCGCGCATTTTCCTGAAGCGTGCCGTACCGATGACCAGACCCGGATATATCACCTCTATCGTTCTTGCTTCCATCTTCGCCATGGCGCCTGTGAGAGCGGGCCTGGAGAGCCTGCAAGCGCACGGCGGTGAAGATTATGCGACGCTCGAAAAACTGGGCGCAGCCCTCTTCGACGATCCCAACATATCGATGAACCGAACGATGGCATGTTCCACCTGCCATATGCAGGCTGCCGGTTTCTCGGATGCGCGCGAGGCGGACAAGGTTGGCCGCGACGTTTCTTTGGGCGATGACGGTTTTTCGCTTGGCGATCGAAATGCGCCGACTGCGGCCTATACGAAATTCTCGCCACCTTTCGGCAAAAATGACGCGGGTGAATATGTCGGCGGGCAGTTCTGGGATGGGCGGGCCGGCTCACTGGAGGATCAGGCCGCCGGCCCTCCTCTCAATCCGATAGAAATGGGCATGCCGGACAAGGCCGCTGTTGTTCAGCGGCTGAAAGAAAATCCGGATTATGTCGCCGCATTCGGCACGCAGTTCGGCGGGGATGTCTTTCAGGATGATGAGACAGCTTTTGCAGCCATGACAAAGGCGCTGGCCAGTTTCGAGCGCTCGGATCAGTTTTCCACCTTTGACTCGAAATATGATCGCTTTCTGCGGGGCGAGGAAAAACTGACAGATCAGGAAGAGCTTGGACGGGTGCTGATGTCATCGACACAGTTCACCAATTGCAATCTCTGCCACGAAATCCGGGGCTCGAAGGGACTGGAAGACGGGCTCTTCACCAACCACAAATATTTCAACATCGGCGTCCCCGCCAACAAGGCGGTGCGTGCGGCGAACGGGTCGAAAGCAGATACGGTCGATCTTGGTCTGGCACAGAACCCGCTTGTCGCGGGTGACCCGTCTGCGCGTGGCAAATTCAAGGTGCCGACATTGCGCAATGTTGCCGTCACCGCGCCTTATATGCACAACGGGGTGTTCAAGGATCTGCGCACCGCCGTGCTGTTTTACGTGAAATACAAAAGCAAGAAGCCGAGCCGTCAGATCAACCCTGAAACCGGGGAAAAATGGGATGCGCCGGAAGTGCCTGATAATATCGCCATGGAGGAATTGACCTCGGCGCCGGCACTGGACGACAAGCGCGTGGACGCCATTGTCGCGTTTTTGAAGACGCTGACCGACAAGCGGTACGAACACCTTCTACCAAAAGAGGCCGGGCAGGCAACGGTGCCACCTGCCCAGCCAATCGCTGTTTCTGTTACGCCGAAAGCGCCTTGAATTCGGCGAGAACCGCATCACCCATTTCGGTCGTGCTGACCTGGCGCGACCCCTCGGCCATGATATCGGCCGTGCGGATACCCTTGTCGAGCACGTTGGCGATGGCGGTTTCGAGCTTTGTGGCTTCTTCGACCATGTTGAACGAATAACGCAGGCACATCGCGAAAGACGCGATCATGGCGATCGGGTTGGCGATACCCTTGCCGGCGATATCGGGTGCCGAGCCATGCACTGGCTCGTACATGGCCTTGCGCTTGCCGGTCTTGGCGTCCGGTGCACCCAGCGAAGCCGAAGGTAGCATGCCGAGTGAGCCTGTCAGCATGGCAGCGACGTCGGACAGCATGTCGCCAAACAGGTTGTCGGTCACGATGACATCGAACTGCTTGGGCTTGCGAACAAGCTGCATGCCGCCGGCATCTGCCAGCATGTGCTCAAGCTGAACGTCCTTGTACTTTGCGGCATGCGTTTCAGTGACAACCTGGTTCCACAGGACGCCCGATTTCATGACGTTGCGCTTTTCCATGGAGCAAACGCGGTTGTCGCGGGTGCGCGCGAGCTCGAAAGCGACGCTTGCAATGCGTTCGATCTCGAAGGTGTCGTAGATCTGCGTGTCGATGCCACGCTTCTGGCCGTTGCCCAGATCGATGATCTGCTTGGGTTCGCCGAAATAGACGCCGCCGGTCAATTCGCGGACGATGAGAATGTCGAGGCCTTCAACCAGTTCAGGCTTCAACGAAGAGGCGGCGGCGAGTGCCGGATAGCAGATTGCCGGACGCAGATTGGCGAACAGTTCGAGATCCTTGCGAAGACGCAGCAAACCGGCTTCCGGGCGATGTTCGTAGGGAACGCCGTCCCATTTCGGCCCGCCGACTGCACCAAACAGGATGGCATCTGCCGCCAGCGCCTTTTCCATGTCAGCGTCGGAGATCGCGACGCCATGTGCGTCATAGGCGGAACCGCCGACCAGGCCTTCCTCGATCTTGAAACCGGCGTTCTTCTCGTCATTCATGTAGGCGATCAGCTTGCGGACTTCGGCCATGGCTTCGGGGCCGATACCGTCACCGGGCAGCAGGAAAAGCGTGCGAACTGTCATCAAAACCTCCTTGGCGACACACCGGAAAACATCGCAAAGCGTTTTCGAGAATGGCGGACGCAGCATGAAACTCGTTTTCCATCCGGTTGCCGCATATTCGACGGTGGGGACGGGTGGGGCTTCTTATCGCTGGTGGAGGGGCTTTTCAAGCAAAGCAAAAGCCGATCCGGTACGCTTTTATGCGACAGGATCGGCTTTCATCATAAGCAGCTTAGATTTACGCCCAGGGACGGACGGATGCGTTGGCTTTTTCGAAGGTGTCGATTGCGCCTGCATGTTCGAGCGTAAGGCCGATGTCATCGAGACCGTTCAACATGCAGTGGCGCTTGAATGCGTCGATCTCGAAGCCAATCGTGCCGCCATCCGGTCCGCTGATTTCCTGGCGCTCAAGATCGATCGACAAGACAGCATTGGAACCGCGAGAGGCGTCGTCCAGCAGCTTCTCAAGGTTCTCCGGGCTGACCACGATCGGCAGAACGCCGTTCTTGAAACAGTTGTTGTAGAAGATATCGGCGAAGCTGGTGGAGATCACGCAGCGAATGCCAAAATCAAGAAGCGCCCACGGCGCATGCTCACGCGACGATCCGCAACCGAAATTGTCGCCGGCGACGAGAATCTGCGCGTTCTGATAGGCGGGCTTGTTCAGCACGAAGTCAGGGTTTGGCGAACCATCTTCGAGGTAACGCGATTCCGCGAAAAGACCCTTGCCAAGACCGGTGCGCTTGATGGTCTTCAGATAGTCTTTCGGAATAATCATGTCGGTGTCGATGTTGACGACCGGCATAGGGGCGGCCACGCCCGTCAGCTTGGTGAACTTTTCCATCTGTCGCTCCGGAATTCTTTTAACAGAACAGCAGCGCCAAGGCCTGCTTCAGGTTCCCTGTGGGAAATACTGCAAAACACATGGGTTTTGAAGCACAAACACGCTCAATTCGGTACGCTTTTGTCAATACCCTGGCGTTTTACCCTGCTGCCCGGGGCTTAGAGATCGATGATCGTGCCCTTGCCGTCGTTCCATACGCGCATGTCGCGTTGCTGACCGCGAGTTTTCACCGGAATTGGCGCCGGCTTGAGACGGGCGGAGACAAGGCGCGCGAGGCTGAGAACAGCGAGCACGCCCACAAACGCCACCGTCAGCGAAGCGGTGAAGAGAGCGGCCATAGCCAGAATTGCGATGCCGGATGCGGCGATGAAAAACGAACGGATGCCTTGCATGATCCAAACCTTTCTTTCCAAATGAATGTGGGCCTTCTTCATCCGGCTTGCAAGAGGATTCAGTGGATTGTCAGCTTGCAGATGTCATAAAAGGTTGACACAAGTGCGGCATGGCTAATTTTTTGCATCACAACATCGTCAGCCCTCGTCGTTCGTTGCTCTCTGTTCCTGCAATAAACACCCGAGCGCTCGACAAGATTCACGATCTTGATTGCGATGGGGTGATCTTCGACCTGGAAGATTCTGTTGCGCCTGATATGAAAGAGAAGGCGCGGGACAATCTTAGGGCATTCTTTCAGGATCGCCCGCTTGCTGCGCGTGAAGCAATTATCCGCATAAATCCCTTCGAAACGACTGAGGGAAAAGCGGACCTGGAGCTTGTCCTTTCCTGTCGTCCCGATGCCGTTCTCCTGCCGAAAGTGGACACCCCGTCCGATATTCATCAGGTGGCCGATCTTCTCTCGGAGAGCGATGCTCCCGCGGATCTGAAAATCTGGGCGATGATCGAAACGCCACGCGGCGTTCTCAATGCTGCTGCAATTGCCGAAGCGGCCCATACGGCTGACGCGCGGCTGTCTGCCTTTGTTGTCGGGCTGAACGATTTGCGTAAGGAAACAAGAGTTCCTGCCCTGCCCGGTCGCGCTTATCTGGTTCCATGGTTGATGCAGGTTGTGCTGGCTGCCCGCGCGTATGGACTGGATGTCATCGACAGCGTGTCGAACGATTTTCGCGATCTCGGCAGTTTCGATCTCGAATGCGAACAGGGGCGCCATATGGGGTTTGATGGCAAGATGCTGATCCACCCTGCCCAGATCGAGGCGGCAAACCGCCGGTTTGCTCCGGAAGAGGCCGAGGTTGCCGAAGCTCGGGATATCATTGCTGCTTTTGCCCAACCCGAATCCGCTGGATTGAATGTTATCAACAAAAACGGGCGCATGATCGAACGACTGCATGTAGGCCAAGCCGAAAGGCTTGTGGCCCTCGCTGACGCCATCGCTCATGGCGCCGCAAAAAACAGAATCTAGTTGGGGCGTCGCGCAATCTGACCAGGTTCAGATTGTTCGCCCCGTTTCTCCAGAAAGGCAGGAAAAGTGAAAGTCTATCGTTTCATCACAGGTCCGGACGACTCCAAGTTTTGCCATCGCGTTACCGAGGCGCTCAACAAGGGCTGGGAGCTTGCAGGTTCGCCGACCTATGCCTTCAATGCCGCAGCCGGTGTGATGCACTGCGGCCAAGCGGTGACCAAGACGGTCGATGGCAAGGAATATAACCCGGACATGAAGCTCGGCGAACAGTGATGATGTGATTGGTGTGGACCGGATTACCGGTCCACGGCAGCCTCGGCGCTTTCTTCTATACGCTCCATGTCGTCGTCCGAGAGGCCAAAATGGTGGCCGATTTCATGGATGAGGACATGGGTGATGATATCGCCCAGCGTTTCGTCATTCTCCGCCCAATAGTCGAGAATGGGACGACGATAGAGCGTGATCCGGTTCGGCATTTCGCCGGTTTCCATGGTAAAGCGCTCTGAAATGCCGCGGCCCTCAAATAGTCCGAGCAGATCAAACGGTGTTTCAAGCGCCATATCTTCAAAGACTTCGTCAGTCGGAAAATCGGCGATCTCGATAATGAGGTCCTTGGTCAGCGCACGGAATTCTTCCGGCAGGTGGCCATAGGCCTCGATGGCCAGCGATTCAAATGCTGAAATTGTCGGCGCGTGGCGGTCCCGCCAATCGTCGGTCTGGTCAATGCGGGCCATTTCTGCTCCTTATTTACGCGCCATATATACACTTGCGATGCAAATTTCGAGGGGGGACTGCAAGAAGAGCCGAAATCGCCTGAAATTCTTGGCGTTACGGTTACTTTTCAAAGCTTCATCGTCTTGACACAAGCCGGAGTCTCGCGTATCCCGCACCCAAATTGATGGCGTATTGCGCCTTCTGTTTATGTCACGCCTATCGGGGTGGCTTCACCGGCAGAGTTTAGAAGGGCATTCAGCCCGGACGAAATTCCGCTCATCCGACTGACAAAAAGACGGCCAGCACGCGTTTGCGGGCAGAGCCGGAACGAACATGAAAGGATAAAAAATGTTCGCAGTCATCAAGACCGGCGGTAAGCAGTACCGCGTAGCGGCCAACGACGTGCTGACCATCGAAAAGCTGGAAGCAGAAGCTGGCGCAACTGTAGAATTCACCGAAGTTCTCGTGATCGGCGTTGGCGCTGACGCAAAGTTCGGCGCTCCTTTCGTTGCTGGTGCAACGGTCAAGGCTGAAGTTGTCGAGCACAACCGCGGCAAGAAGGTTATCGCCTTCAAGAAGCGTCGTCGTCAGAACTCCAAGCGTTCGCGCGGCCATCGTCAGCATCACACTGTCGTCCGCATCACGGACATCGTTGCTGCCTGATCGGCGCGACACGGGAAACTAGGTTTAAAGGAGCAATCCAATGGCACACAAAAAAGCTGGCGGTTCTTCGCGTAACGGTCGCGATTCGAATTCCAAGCGCCTTGGCGTAAAGAAGTTCGGCGGCGAAGCTGTCATTCCAGGCAACATTATTCTGCGTCAGCGCGGTACGCAGTGGCATCCGGGCGCCAACGTTGGCATCGGCAAGGACCACACGATTTTCGCACTGACGGCAGGCAACGTGAGCTTCCGCACGAAGGCTAACGGCCGCGTGTTCGTATCCGTCGCGCCGAAAGCCGAAGCCGCAGAATAAGCCGGCAGCGTCATATGCAGCCGGTGTCCCAACGACCCGGCTGAGACGCATCAGGTTCAGTCATAAAAAAGGGGAGTTGGGGCACCACCCAACTCCCCTTTTTCTTTAACCTCATGGAGGGACTGAACCATGCAAGCTGAATTGTTAAGGGTCGACCAATCACGGTCACCCCAAGAACGGCCGAGGCCCGATCGGTCAAGGAGCGATTGCCCCGTTTTGTTGTCGCAGAGGCTGGTATTGCGCAAGCCTCACGAAGAAGACATCGACGCCCTTGCCCATCTTGCCAACAACGCCAATATCGCGACCATGGTGTCGCGTATGCCGCATCCGTACACGGCGAAAGACGCCGTGGACTTCGTGCGACGCACCAAAGCTGGCGAGATTGGCAAGTGCGTCTATGCGATTACGCGCATGGACAATGGCGAGTTTATGGGATGCTGCGGCCTCGAGCCCCAGGAAGATGAAAAGACCCTGGAAATCGGTTATTGGCTGGGGGAACCCTACTGGAACCGTGGCTACATGACCGAAGCGGCACATGCGTTGATCGATATGGCGTTCCGAACCCGCGAGATCGACCAGATCGATGCGCGGTGCCGGGTCACCAATATCGCCTCACGGCGGGTTATTCAGAAGTGCGGTTTTCAGTTCCAGAGTTCCGGCATGGTCGGTTCACTGGCGCTTGGTGGCATGGTGCCGGTTGAATGGTACCGTCTGGATCGCAAGACCTGGGTTTCGCTGAAGAGTTGGGGGGACATGGGATGAGTGCACTGGAACTGACCCGTCGTCGCGTTAATACCGCGTCACCGCCCGGCCCCTGCCCTACTCTCGAAACGCGTCGTCTGGTGCTGCGCCCTCAGCGTTTGTCAGACGCCGGCAGCATTGCCGAATCCTTGAGCGATTTCGAGGTCACGCGGATGTTGGCACGCGTTCCGGCGCCCTACCATCGTCAGGATGCGCTGGAATGGCTGATCCTTCGCACATCCGGGACTTTGCCGGATTGGGACTTTGCCATTACCAATGGAGATGACACCCTCATCGGCGTCGTTTCCGTGGAATTGCGACATGGCGAATGGCATCTCGGTTACTGGCTCAACCGCTTCTATTGGGGCAAGGGTTATATGACTGAAGCGGTCGCTGCCGTAGGTGAACGGTTCTTCCGCCGTATGCCTGGTACTGTGCTGCATTCTGGTGTGTTCGCCGACAATCCGGCATCCCTCAGGGTGCAGGAAAAGCTCGGCTTTCGCGTTACCGGGTGCCATCAGATCTATGCGACCGCGCGTGCCGCCATGGTCGCGCATATAGATACGGTCCTGACCGAGGACGGACTTGTGCGTCCAAAGCCGAGACACTGAAAGAAACAAGGCCGGTTTTGCCGCAAACCGGCCTTGTTGTCCGGGCGCTTTCCCACGATAGTCTTTGACGTTCAGGGTAAGCGCCTGTATTCGAAGCGGCAGAACCTTTGTTTGAAGCGCGATGGCAATATGCTTGCCGCAATTGCGCGTGAAGCTGACAGAACGGCAGTCTGATGAAATTTCTCGATGAAGCAAAAGTCTATATCAAGTCAGGTGATGGCGGCGCGGGTGCCGTATCGTTCCGGCGCGAAAAATTCATCGAGTTCGGTGGACCGGATGGTGGTGATGGCGGCCGCGGTGGCGACGTCTGGATCGAGGTCGTCAATGGTCTCAACACCCTGATCGATTTCCGTTTTCAGCAACACTTCAAGGCCTCGATCGGCCAGCACGGCATGGGCAAGACGCGTACCGGTGCCAAGGGCGCCGATGTGACGCTGAGGGTACCCGTTGGCACGCAGATCTTTGAAGAAGACAATGAAACGCTGATCGTTGACCTGACAAAGGAAGGCCAGCGTTTTCGTATTGCCGCCGGCGGCAATGGCGGCTTCGGTAATGCCTACTTCAAATCGTCGACCAACCAGGCGCCGACCCATGCCAACCCCGGTCTGGCGGGCGAAGAAAAGACGATCTGGTTGCGGCTCAAGCTGATTGCCGATGCCGGTCTCGTTGGTCTGCCGAATGCAGGCAAGTCGACATTCCTGGCAACGGTTACGCGGGCGCGGCCGAAGATCGCCAACTACCCCTTTACGACGCTGCACCCCAATCTCGGTGTTGCCACCATCGACGGTCGCGAGTTCGTGCTTGCCGACATTCCAGGTCTGATCGAAGGCGCGCATGAGGGCGTGGGTATCGGTGACCGGTTCCTCGGTCACGTCGAGCGTACCCGCGTTCTGCTGCATCTGGTTTCCGCACAGGAAGAAAAAGTCGGCAAGGCATATAAAACCGTCAAGGCTGAGCTGGACGCCTATGGTGGCGGTTTGACCGACAAGCCGGAAATCGTCGCGCTCTCCCAGATCGACGTGCTCGACGAAAAAGAGCTGAAAAAGAAGGCCAAGGAACTTGAAAAGGCCTGCGGTCGTCCGCCGCTGCTTTTGTCGGCCGCTGCCCATATCGGTATGACAGAGGCCCTTCGCGCCCTTCGCGACATTATCGTTTCGGCCAGCGACGGTGGTGAAACGGCCCTGCCCGACCGATCCATGCCGATCGAGGAAATCGAGGATGGGGACGACCGGCTATGACGTCGACCTTGGCGCGAAAACCTCTTGGCAATCATAATCGGATCGTCATCAAGATCGGTTCCGCGCTGCTGGTCGATCGAAAGAGCGGACTGAAAAAGGATTGGCTCGATGCCATCTGCGAAGATATCGCAGCCCTGAAGAAGAGCGGTGTGGATGTTCAGGTGGTCTCTTCAGGCGCTATCGCGCTTGGCCGCACCGTGCTTGGGCTTCCTTCCGGTGCGTTGAAGCTTGAGGAAAGCCAGGCGGCTGCGGCCGTCGGACAGATCGCGCTGGCGCGCGCCTGGTCCGAAAGCCTGTCGCGGCATGAGATCGTTGCGGGACAAATCCTGCTGACATTGTCCGATACGGAAGAACGCCGTCGTTATCTCAACGCGCGTGCGACGATCAGCCAGCTTCTGAAAATCGGTGCAATCCCGATCATCAACGAAAACGATACGGTGGCCACTACCGAAATCCGTTATGGCGACAATGATCGTCTGGCGGCGCGTGTCGCGACAATGACGGGTGCGGATCTTCTCGTGTTGCTCTCGGACATTGACGGCCTTTATACCGCGCCACCGCATCTCGATCCGGATGCCAGGTTCCTCGAGACGATTGCCGATATCACGCCCGAAATCGAAGCCATGGCAGGCGGGGCGGCTTCGGAACTGTCGCGTGGCGGCATGCGCACGAAGATCGACGCGGGCAAGATCGCGACGGCTGCCGGCTGCGGCATGATTATCGCGTCCGGCAAGACGCTCAATCCTTTGAAAGCCATTGAGAATGGTGCGCGGTCGTCCTGGTTTGCCCCCTCGGGCACGCCCGTCACTGCGCGCAAGACCTGGATTGCCGGGCAGTTGCAGCCCGCTGGCGAAGTGCATGTGGATGCAGGTGCGGAGAAAGCGCTGCAGGCGGGCAAGAGCCTGCTTCCCGCTGGCGTACGTCAGGTCAAGGGAAACTTCGGTCGCGGTGATGCTGTTGCCATCATCGGCTCTGAGGGACGTGAAATTGCTCGTGGCCTTGCGGGTTACGATGCTGACGAAGCGCGTCAGATCTATGGCCACAAGTCCAATGAAATCGAGGCAATTCTCGGTTATGTCGGACGCGCGGCCATGATCCATCGTGACGATCTGGTCATGACGGGGCCTGCTGTCAAAGTGAAAACCACGAAGAAGGATGAAGTCGATGCCTGAACAGGCCGTGAAGCAGAGCCATGATATCGATGCGCTGATGACAGCCATCGGCACACAGGCGAAAGCTGCTGCACGACCGTTGTCGATCGCGTCGACTGAACAGAAAAACCGTGCGCTCCTTGCGATGGCCGCAGCCATTGAGGCAGCGAAAGACAAGATTCTTGCTGCCAATGCCAAGGATCTGACGGCCGCTGAAGGCGCCGGTATTGCTGCATCTTTCATTGATCGGCTGACATTGAACGAGGCGCGGATCGACGGAATTGCCGAAGGCATTCGCTCGATTGCCGCCCTTGCCGATCCGGTTGGTGAAGTTATCGCCGCCTGGGACCGGCCGAACGGGCTGCACATCGAGCGCGTTCGCACGCCACTTGGCGTTATCGGTGTCATCTATGAAAGCCGCCCAAATGTCACAGCGGATGCGGGCGCGCTTTGCCTCAAGGCTGGTAACGCGGTCATTCTTCGCGGCGGTTCCGATTCGCAATATTCATCGCGTGCTATCCATGCCTGCCTTGTCGAAGGCTTGAAGATTGCCGGCCTTCCAGAGCATGCTATCCAACTCGTTCCTGTAACGGATCGTGCTGCGGTTGGTGCGCTTCTCGGTGGATTGAATGGTACCGTTGACGTAATCGTGCCGCGCGGTGGCAAAAGCCTGGTGGCCCGCGTTCAATCCGAAGCGCGCGTACCGGTCTTTGCGCATCTCGAAGGGCTTTGCCACATCTATGTCGATCAATCCGCCGATCTCGACATGGCGAAAAAAATCGTCGTGAATGCCAAGATGCGCCGAACCGGTATTTGCGGCGCGGCCGAAACCCTGCTGGTCGATAAAGCTGTGGCGTCGACGCATCTTGAACCGCTGGTGAAAGCGTTGGTCGATGCCGGTTGCGAGGTTCGCGGTTCGCAGGCGGTCCGCGATGTCGTTGCAGGGACAGTATCCGCAACGGAAGAGGATTGGCGTACCGAGTATCTCGATGCGATCATTTCCGTTACCGTCGTTGATGGTATTTCTGGTGCGATTGACCATATCGGCACCTACTCGTCCAATCATACCGAGGCCGTGATTGCGGAAGATCCGTCAGTCGTCGAGCGCTTCTTCAACGAAATCGATTCCGCCATTCTCCTGCATAATGCGTCGACACAATTCGCTGATGGTGGCGAATTCGGCATGGGGGCAGAAATCGGCATCGCGACGGGCAAGATGCACGCGCGGGGACCGGTCGGTGTCGAACAACTTACCTCGTTCAAGTACCGCGTGCATGGCACCGGCCAGACACGGACCTGATATTTGGTAGCCGAAGTACGGATCGACAGGCGTTACCTCACCATGCCGCATGCAGAGCGCGGCATGGTCATCGGGCTTTTCGGCGGGTCCTTCAATCCGCCGCATGCCGGACATGCGCTGGTGGCGGAAATCGCGCTTCGAAGGCTCGGGCTTGACCAGCTCTGGTGGATGGTGACGCCGGGAAATCCGCTCAAAAGTCGCGCAGACCTTGCACCGCTGGAAGATCGCATTGCCGCCTGTGAAAGGCTGGTGAGCGATCCGCGCATCAAGGTTACGGCGTTCGAAAAGTCGCTTGGCATCAGCTATACGGCCAACACGCTTGCCAAGGTAAAGGCGAAAAATCCTCATGTCCGTTTTATCTGGGTTATGGGGGCCGACAATCTGAAGAGCTTTCACCGCTGGCAGAAATGGCGACAGATCGCTGAAACCTTTCCGATCGCCGTGATCGACCGGCCTGGTTCGACGCTGGCCTATCTGTCTTCCACCATGGCGCAAGCCTTCAGCCATGCGCGGGTCGACGAGGATGATGCGGGTGTTTTGTGGAAAAAAAACGCGCCCGCTTGGGTTTTCATTCATGGCCCGCGTTCGACGCTCAGTTCCACCGCTCTTCGTAACGGTCACAAATGATGTATGGCCGGTGGCCTTCAGGGGCCATATCTTGAAAAGTTAATGCTTTGATGCCACCTTCATTGTGTGACGTAGAGAATCACGTCGCGCAGTGCCTGTTTTGTCATTCTTGGGAAAGGAAAACCTCTGACAACAGTTCACGCCAAGGGAAGAGCACATGTTGCTATCCCGAAGGGCCAGGACAGTGGCGCCGATGCCGCCGACCATGCCCTTGAAACCGTCCTCGCGAGTCTCGAGGACTCCAAGGCTGAAGATATCGTATCTCTCAACATTGCCGGAAAATCGGCGCTTGCGGACTACATGGTCGTGGTCTCCGGGCGATCGAACAGGCATGTTTCGGCGATCTGCGAGCATCTTCTCAAAGATATGAAGGATGAGGGCTTCGGAAACGCCCGCGTCGAAGGTCTTGAGACCGGCGACTGGGTGCTGATCGATACAGGCGATATCATCGTTCATGTTTTCCGCCCGGAAATCCGTGAATTCTACAACATCGAAAAGATGTGGGCGACGCCGGATATGCCGGAGGAAACCCTGCATTGATGCGGTTCTGATGTCGACTTGAGAGCTGGCTGCATAGGAATTCGCGGAGGATGCTGTTATGAGCGTAACCCGATTGGGTTGCGACAGGGCGGTTTTGAATGCGGATTTCGATTTTTGCGGTGGGACGGTTGAAATCCGGCCCCGAAAAGGATCTTGCGGCCCGCTATCTCGAGCGTCTCGCAAAAACCGGTCCAGCGATCGGTCTGGAATTTTCACGCGTCATTGAAGTCGCCGAAAGTCGTGCATCGAACGCGGAGACACGCAAGCGCGAAGAAGCGGCGATGCTTGAGAAGCATCTGGCCGATGGAGCGGCTCTGGTGTTGCTCGATGAACGCGGCAAGGCGCTGGACAGTCCGGCGTTTGCCGAGTTTTTTGGTAATCTGCGCGACAGCGGTCGACGTGATCTGATTATCGCCATTGGCGGGGCAGATGGGCTTGATCCGTCGCTTTACGAGAAGGCCGTCGCGGTTCTCAATCTCGGAAAACTCACCTGGCCGCATCAACTCGTGCGCATTTTGATTGCCGAACAGCTTTACCGCGCCGTCACCATTCTTTCCGGCCACCCCTATCATCGCGTTTGAAGAGCCCTCTTCGGCGAATTGGTGTCTCAATTTCAACACGAAAATTCCCGAACACGGCACGGTGTGGATCGGCTTTGGCGGTTGCCTCTTGGTGAATTGTGGCGAAGCAGCGTAATGTCGTTCATTGCGCTTCGGCATCAAAGAAAGTTCAAATGGACAAAGGACGGCAGAAAAAGGGGCAGATGGCTGTTGCAGGCGCGGTGATCGCTGCCTTGGCCCTCGGTCTTTTTCCCGCTGGCTTTACCGTCGCGCGCGATGATGCGGGCGCGGCCAGCGCGGATGCCACCAATGCCCCGCCCGATGATCTGCAGGCGCTTGAAAAGCGCCGCGACGTGAACCGTCAAGATCTCGAGGAACTGGTCGACAGCATTGGGCTTTCCGAAGACAAGACCCGACAGCTTGAAGAGAGCATCGCCGCGCTTGACCAAGACAGCACGCGTATCCGCCAGGAACTGATCGATTCGGCGGCGCGGCGTAAGGATCTCGAAACAAAAATCAGCGATGGCGAAGACCGGCTGGCAAAACTCGGTGTGCGCGAAGATGGCGTGAAGGCTTCTCTGCGCGAGAGGCGTGGTGTGTTGGCCGAGGTTCTGGCGGCACTGCAGCGCATGGGGCGCAACCCGCCGCCTGCCCTGCTCGTTTCGCCGGAAGATGCGCTTGCTTCGGTTCGCAGCGCCATTCTGCTCGGCGCCGTTGTTCCGGGTATTCGTGCCGAGACTGACAAGCTCGTTGCCGCTCTCAAAGAATTGACCGATCTGCAGCAGGCAATCGCTCGCGAAAAAGGCGATCTTACGGGTATGATGACGGCCAGTCTGGAAGAGGAAAAACGCCTCGACCTTTTGCTGGCAGAGAATGATCGTCGCAATACGCAGACTGCGTCTGAACTGGAAGCAGAACGCAAGCGTTCGGAAGAACTTGCCGGCAAGGCAACGAGTCTGGAAGGCCTTGTAAGTTCTCTCGAAACCGAGATCAGTTCGGTGCGTGAGGCGATGGAAAAGGCGCGGGCGGAAGAGCAACGTCTGGCGCGTCTTTCCGAGGCAGAACGAGAGAAAGAGAGAGCCGACGCAGAGGCGGGAACGCCCGATAAAAACCGTATTGCGCCAGCATATCCTTTCGCAAGTTTGAAGGGTAAGCTGGACATGCCGGTGGCTGGCGACGTTCTGCGTCGCTTTGGAGACGCCGACGGAACAGGTCACTTTTCCAGAGGTCTCGTGGTTGCAACGGGCCCCGAGGCGCTGGTGACGGCCCCTGCAGACGGTTTTGTGGTTTTTGCGGGCGATTTCCGCAGTTATGGCCGCATGATCATCCTCAATACCGGGGATGGTTATCATGTGGTTCTGACGGGCATGGACAATGTAAGGACAAGGCAGGGAATGTTTGTATTCTCTGGCGAGCCCATCGCTTCGATGGGTGCAAAAAGAGTAGCAAGTGCAGCAGCATTGGCGCTGGAAACGGACAGGCCAACGCTCTACATTGAGTTCAGGAAAGACGGCGTGCCGGTTGATTCTCAACCGTGGTGGACCGCAAAAAATACCGGAAGGGCGCACAATGATTCGTAAGGTTTCGCTTCTCCTTATCGGTGGGCTTATGGGCGCCACGGCGATGAGTGTGATTTATTCGGCGAGCATGCCGGCGCAGGCCGCCGGACCTTCGACTTATAAGGAACTGTCGATTTTTGGTGACGTGTTCGAGCGCGTCCGCGCCCAATATGTAACGCCACCAGATGATGAGAAGCTGGTCGAAAATGCCATCAACGGCATGCTCAGCTCGCTTGATCCGCATTCGAGCTTCATGAATGCGCAGGACGCCAACGACATGCGCACCCAGACCAAGGGTGAGTTTGGCGGTCTCGGCATCGAAGTGACCATGGAAAATGAACTGGTCAAGGTTATCACGCCCATCGACGATACGCCCGCATCTCGCGCCGGCATTCTCGCAGGCGACTTCATTTCGGAAATTGACGGAACACCGGTTCGTGGCTTGAAGCTGGAGCAGGCCGTTGAAAAGATGCGCGGCGCCGTCAAGACGCCGATCAAACTGACGATCATCCGTCAAGGCGCAGACAAGCCACTCGAATTCACTGTGATGCGTGACATCATTGCCGTGCGTGCGGTCAAATCCCGCGTTGAAGGCGATGTCGGTTATCTTCGTGTCATCTCCTTCACGGAGAAGACTTATGACGACCTCGAAAAGGCGATCAAGAAAATCAAAGCGGACGTTCCGGCCGACAAGCTCAAGGGCTATGTGCTCGACCTTCGCCTCAACCCAGGCGGTCTGCTTGATCAGGCGATCAACGTTTCCGACGCCTTCCTCGAGCGTGGTGAGGTCGTTTCGACCCGTGGCCGCAATCCGGATGAAACCCGCCGCTTCAACGCGACTGCAGGCGATCTGACCGATGGCAAGCCGGTAATCGTGCTTGTCAACGGCGGTTCGGCTTCGGCGTCTGAAATCGTAGCTGGTGCTCTGCAGGATCTTCGCCGTGCGACGGTTGTCGGTACGCGCTCGTTCGGCAAGGGCTCCGTCCAGACGATCATTCCGCTTGGCGAAGCAGGCGCACTGCGCCTGACCACGGCGCTCTATTACACCCCGTCTGGCAAGTCGATCCAGGGTACGGGTATTCAGCCTGACATCAAGGTTGAACAGCCGCTGCCACCGGAATTGCAGGGTAAGGTCACAAGCGAAGGTGAATCGGGTCTGACCGGTCACATCAAGGGACAGAGCGAAACCGAAGAAGGTTCTGGTTCTTCCGCTTATGTTCCGCCGGAAGCAAAGGACGACATTCAGCTCAACTATGCGCTGGATCTTCTGCGCGGCAACAAGACCGATCCGTCCTTCCCGCCGAACCCGGAAAAGGCTGTGGTCAACAAGCAGTAAGACGAAAAGCGCCGTTTGACGGCGCTTTTTTCCCTTTTTGCCGCATCAGTCGAGTGGACCCTTCATTGCCTTCGGACCTGCGAAAACCGCTCATGGGCCGCAATAAAAAAAGCGCCGGTTTCAACCGGCGCTTTTCGGCAATTATGGGCCTTGCCGGTGTCGCTGTGCTGACGATTGGCGGCTTGTCGATCTATACGGCGCTATATCCGGATAACCTCCAGCGAACGACCGCGAATACGCAAGCTGCTGCGACGCGTTCTGAGAAGGATCAGGAACAGCCGGCCGATATAGCAGGAAGTGCTGAGACCACAGGTCTGCAGCCGGAAAGCGGGCGCTCCGGCGCAAACATCAATCGCTCGACGATGGCCGATGGTAACGTCGTATCCGTCTATTCCCCTCGGACGCGGGATAATGATGGGCCGGTTTTGATGAGTGGTCAGACCTATGGCCAGGACCCTCGTATGGCCACCAGGCCCAATGACACCTTGCTGGAAGATACTGCATTCGGTCGCTTGCCGATCGTCGCAGCGGATGGCCTGCGTTCGGTGGAACAATATGCCAGGCCGTGGTCAGGCGCGCGCGGGACGCGTATTGCCATCGTTGTTGGTGGCCTGGGTTTGAGCCAGACTGGCTCCCAGAAGGCCATTCGTGATCTTCCTGCAGAGGTGACGCTGGGCTTCGCGGCAAGCGGTAACAGCCTGCAACGCTGGATGCAGGAAGCGCGTCGCGAAGGTCATGAGATCTTGCTGCAGGTTCCGCTTGAACCCTTTGGTTATCCGGGAACCAATCCTGGGCCCGATACCTTGCTGGCGGGTGACCCGGCCAAGGTCAACATTGATCGCCTGCATCGTTCCATGGCGAAAATCACCAATTACACCGGTGTCATGAACTATCTCGGGGGGCGCTTTCTCGCCGATCAAAAGGCGCTGGAGCCTGTGATGCGTGATATCGGCAAGCGCGGACTGCTGTTTCTCGATGATGGCTCATCCGCTCAGTCTTTAAGTGGCAACATCGGCAAGGCGATATCCGCACCTCATGGCTTCGCCGACGTTCAACTCGACAATGAGGTCAACGAAGGTGCCATCCTGCGCAAGCTCGACGAACTGGAACGGATAGCGCGCCGCAACGGTTCTGCGATCGGAGTGGCGTCGGCATTTGACGAAAGCATCGCTGCCATCGCGAAGTGGTCGCCGGAGGCGTCGGCGCGAGGCATTGAGATCGTTGGCGTTTCTGCGCTTGTCTCGGGACAGGCAGGACAGTAAACCTTTGATCGGTTTCTCTCCCTGCGCCTTAATGGGCGCGCAAAGCCAGCGGGTTTTTGATGACTATCAAAGCAGAAGATTTGCCTTATCGCCCTTGCGCCGGAATCATGGTGCTCAACAGCAAAGGCCTTGTCTGGGCTGGACGGCGTATCAAGGAGGGTAACTCCGAATATGACGGTTCTCCGCATCTATGGCAGATGCCGCAAGGTGGCATCGACGACGGCGAGCAGCCGCTAAAAGCTGCCGTTCGTGAACTTTATGAAGAGACGGGCATGAAGACCGTTACGCTGCTTGCGGAAGCGCGTGACTGGATTCACTACGACTTGCCGCCGGAATTGATCGGTATCGGTCTTCGCGGCAAATATCGTGGGCAGGCGCAGCGCTGGTTTGCGTTCCGCTTCGACGGTGACGAGAGCGAAATCCAGATTGATCCGCCGCCGACAGGCCATGAGGCGGAATTCGATGCGTGGGACTGGAAGCCGATGGAAAGCCTGCCTGAATTGATCGTGCCCTTCAAACGGGGCGTTTATGAGCAGGTGGTCGCCGAGTTTCGGCATCTGGCTGGTCAGTAAAAACGCAAAAAGGCGGCACCGGTGCCGCCTTTTTCATGTTCATGACGGTCCGATTATTCGGATTCGACGGCGTCTGCGGAGTCAGCGTTGAGCTGGCCGTATTTGTTTTCACCGATCTTGTTGAGAAGGTCGAGCTGCGTCTCCAGGAAGTCGATGTGACCTTCCTCGTCGATGAGCAGCGTTTCGAACAGCTTCATCGACACGTAGTCGCCGGCGTCATGACAGATGTCACGCGACTTCTTGTAGGCGGTACGTGCGTCGTATTCGCCCGCGAGATCAGCTTCCAGCACTTCCTTGACGTTCTGGCCGATACGCAGGGGAGCGACGGTCTGAAGGTTCGGGTGACCCTCAAGGAAGATGATGCGGTCGATGATCTTGTCGGCGTGCTGCATCTCTTCGATGGACTCAGCACGTTCCTTCTTGGCAAGCTTTGTGAAGCCCCAATCATTCAGCAGACGGTAATGGAGCCAATACTGGTTGACTGCACCGAGTTCGAGGAACAGCGCCTCGTTAAGCTGCTCGATGACTTTTTTGTCGCCTTTCAATGTCCGCTCTCCTGTTCTCTTCGTGGAATCGCTTCAGGCGGGACATAAAATCAAAAACCTCGGCTTCCGTCGAGTGGCGACGGGCGTGATAGTCCTCGGTCGTTTTGATGATGAGGTCGACTACAGTCGGAAAACAGCCGCAACAGCGGCCACGTTTTGCCATGGCATGATAGACTTTTGCCGGGACAATAAGCTGCCAACAGTCCTCGTCCAGCAACTCATTGATGACGTCGCGGATGTCGTTGTCGGTAATGTAATTGCAGCTGCAAACCAGCATGACTAACTGCCTGTATGACGCAACACGTTGTTTTCGCTCTTAAACCAAAACAGGATAGTCAGTGTCAAGAAAAACATGGTTTCTGAGTCACCTGTATAACTTAGAGTCTTTCTAAACTATACAAAAAGAGTCGCCTTTTCATCTGGTTAGCATTCATTTCCATAGGCGTTTTTCTGACTCAAGTTTTTGTGCGACACCTCCGCCGACGGGGCGTTATCACGAAAAGTTTACTGACGTGGGGTCCTGTCGGCCGGAAGTCTGCCAATGCCTGTCAGGCGAAATATTGTCCGCCGTTGGCCGTAAGGGTGGAGCCTGTGATAAATCCCGCCTGGTCGGAGACGAGGAACAGAACACAACGGGCGATCTCTTCGGGTTCGCCGAGCCGTCCCACCGGGATCTGCGGTATGATGCGCTCTGACAGGACCTGTTCGGGAATGGCTCTGACCATCTCCGTGCCGATATATCCGGGGCATATCGCGTTGACCGTGATATTGCGGCTCGCGCCTTCCTGGGCGAGAGCTTTGGTAAAGCCGATATCTCCCGCCTTGGAGGCGGAGTAGTTCGCCTGCCCCGCCTGCCCCTTCTGACCGTTGATCGAGGATATGTTGACGATACGTCCAAATCCCCGCTCCCGCATGCCCGGCCAGACGGGATGGGTCATGTTGAACACACCGGTGAGGTTTGTATCGATGACCTCACGCCATTGCTGGGGTGACATCTTGTGAAACATCGCGTCGCGGGTGATGCCGGCATTGTTCACAAGAACCTCGATTGGGCCCAATGTTGCCTCGACTTGGGCGATGCCCGCCAGGCAGGCGTCGTAGTCGCGTACGTCCCACTGGAACGCCGGTATGCCGGTTTCCTTCTGGAACGCCGCCGCACGATCGGTCGTAAAGGCGTAGTTGACAGCCACCTTGTAACCGGCGGCCTGTAATGCACGCGCAATTGCTGCCCCGATTCCGCTCGTTCCGCCTGAAATCAACGCAACCCGGCTCATGCTGGCCTCCATGACCTGTAAAAGATGGTGTTCAACGGCCACATAAATGCGGCCAATGGGAGGCTGCTTCTACAGCATCGCTTCTGAAACCAAAATGGTTTTCAGAGGGCCTCCACACACATCGCCACGCCCATGCCGCCACCGATGCACAGCGTCGCAAGACCCTTGGAGACATTGCGGCGGCGCATTTCGAACAGAAGTGTGTTAAGGACGCGCGCGCCGGACGCACCAATGGGATGGCCGATCGCGATGGCGCCACCGTTGACGTTGACGATTGACGGATCAAGACCAAGATCGCGAACTACGGCACAGGACTGTGCCGCAAAGGCCTCGTTCGCTTCCACCAGTCCAATATCGCCGATTGACCAGCCCGCCTTGGCAAGCGCCTTGCGAGAGGCAGGAATGGGACCTGTTCCCATAATTTGCGGATCGACACCCGCTGTTGCCCAGGAGACAATGCGCGCCAATGGCGTAATACCGCGTCGGGAAGCTTCCTGTTCGGTCATCAGCAAGGTTGCAGCGGCGCCGTCGTTCAGGCCGGAAGCGTTACCGGCCGTAACGGTGCCTTCCTTGTCGAAGGCGGGGCGGAGTTTCGCCATCGTTTCCATTGAGGAACCGGCGCGAATGTGCTCATCGGTATCAACAATGATGTCGGCTTTTCGGCCCTTTACTGTGAAAGGCACGATTTCGTCCTGGAAGCGTCCTGCGCTTTGTGCCGCTTCCGCCTTGTTCTGGGAGGCGACGGCAAACTGGTCCTGATCGTCACGGCTGAGCTGCCATTGCCGGGCAATGTTCTCGGCTGTGATGCCCATGTGATAACCGTAGAACGCGTCAGTCAGGCCATCTTTCAACATCGTGTCGATCATTTTGAAGTCGCCCATTTTTACACCGCCACGCAAGTGCGCGCAGTGGGGCGCCATGGACATGGACTCCTGACCACCGGCGACAATGATTGCCGCGTCACCCGTTGCAATCTGCTGCATGCCAAGCGCTACAGCGCGCAGACCTGATCCACAGAGTTGGTTGATACCAAAAGACGTCGCTTCCTGCGGAATGCCAGCCTTCATGGCGGCCTGTCGTGCCGGGTTCTGCCCCTCGCCGGCCGTCAGAACCTGCCCCAGAAGCACCTCATCGACTTCACCTGCCTCGACACCCGCACGCTCCAGAACGGCGCGAATGACCGTAGCACCAAGTTCATGGGCCGGGATGTTGGCAAAGCTTCCATTGAACGAACCAACAGCAGTGCGGGCCGCACTGGCGATCACGATTGAAGGCAAAGTCATTATGTTCCTCCTCACTTTCGGGCGGGAGACTGGCAAAGGTTTTCATCCAAGTCAAACGGTGTCGGGCGCTTTGAAAGATGTTGCGAAAGCAATGCGATATCTTGCCAAAAATTGCTGCGCAAAAAACAAACTGTTGCATTGCACAAAACATTTGTCACAGGGCTGGTTTTGCGCTTACACTTCACAACGGGAAGAGCAATAACACCAAAAAACAAAAAAATACCAGCATCGCGAGGAGGCGAGGATGGCAAAGCACGACGGCGAAACGATTATCAAAAAATACGCCAATCGGCGGCTCTACAATACGGGCACGAGCACCTATGTGACGCTTGATGACCTGGCGCAGATGGTCAAGCGCGGTGAGGACTTCAAGGTTCAGGACGCAAAGACATCCGAAGACATTACCCATGCAGTGCTGACGCAGATCATCGTCGAGCAGGAAGCCAAAACCGGCAACACGCTTCTGCCGACGGCTTTTCTCAGGCAGCTGATTTCCTATTATGGCGATCAGATGCAGATGGTCGTGCCGACGTTTCTCGAGCACTCGATGAAGACCTTTTCCGATCAGCAGAGCCAGATGCAGGAGCATATGGCCAAGGCCTTCGGCGACGGTTCGCTTGCCCGGAATTTCCAGGCACCGCTTCAGATGATGGAAGAGCAGATCCGCCGCAACACGGAACTTTTCCGTCAGGCCATGCAGGGGTTCGCGCCTTTTTCGATGCCGCAGGCTCCGAAGGAGACGCGTAAGCCGAATGCTTCTGAAATTGACGAGCTGAAAGAACAACTGCGCGCATTGCAGCAAAAACTCGACCAGCTTTGAAAACCTGCTGCGACCGGCCTTGGCCGGTCCGCCTGTCACTTCTTGTCTTCGGATTGGGGTATTGTGCGTTCGGGAACGCGCAGTAACAGCAGAAATCCGGCTCCCAGGAAAACGATCAAGGTTGCCATGCCGACATGGGCTGAGCCGGTCATGGCGGTTGCGACCGAAAAGCTCAGCGTTGCCATGAAACTGGTAGCGCGTCCCGATAGTGCGTAAATCCCAAAATAACGGCCCGCTTCCGCCACAGTGATATTGCGCGCCAGGTAGGAGCGTGACGAGGCCTGCACGGGACCGAAAGCCAGGCCGATCAGCACACCGTAGACGAGATAGGCTTTCTCTGCGCCCGTCGCGAATATACCGCCATCATCAGTGGTCGATAGCGCCATCCAGCCAAAGAGGGTCGAGCCACGTTCCGTGGATACAATGCCGATGGTCGCAATCAACAGAAGCACGAGGCTGATGAGGATTGTCGTGCGAGAGCCGAGGCGATGGTCTATGCGGCCGGCAACAAAACAGCCCGCAATGGCAACGACATTCAGAAGAATGCCGAACAGCCCGATCTCCATTGTCGCCCATCCGAACATACCGGCTGCAAAAGCACCACCGAGAATGAGGACGCCGTTGACGCCATCCTGATAGAGCATACGGGCGATCAAAAACCGCAGCAGGACAGGGCGACCACGAAGCTCTCGCAGCGTTGCCCGCAATTCCGTCAGTCCAGAGCGGATGGCTGACTTGAATGGCAAGCCCTTGTCACTGTCGGGAGTGAAGAGAAACATCGGCAGGATAAACACGAGGTACCACAGCGCGGCGATCGGCCCTGTTATTCGAGCGTCTTCTCCGGTGACAGGATTTAACCCGAAAAGCGGCGTTATGCCGGCAATCGTACGGCCAGTTTGCGGGTTGGCGGCGAGGAGCGTCACAACAGCAATCAATACCACCATGCCACCGAGATAACCGAGCCCCCAGGCAAGGTTGGAAATTCGGCCGACATTTTGCGGATTGGTCAATCTCGGCATCATGGAATCGTTGAAAACGATGGAAAACTCCGCCGCGATCGAGGCAAAGATCATGCAGACGACTGGAAGGATGATCGGAGAGCCGGGCGCAGCAAACCACAGGAGCGACAGGCTGACGATCTTTATGACGGCAAAAAAGGCGATCCACGGCTTGCGTGATCCGGACTGATCGGCAATCGAACCGAGGATCGGGGAAAAAATGGCAATGACGATGGAGGACATCGTCGCCATGTTGCTCCAGACCGTTTGCGCCGAGACTGGATCTTCCGTCAGACGCGAGACGAAATAGGGGCCGAAAATGAAAGTGGTGACGACCGTGAAGAACGGTTGTGCCGCCCAGTCGAACATGACCCAACCCCAGATACCCCGTTTTGCAATCTTCGTTTCGGCGGGTGGGGAGGAAGCGGTCATTCGGTATCCTGTAGCAGAAGGACGTCTGGGAGGAGAAAGCGACGCTTTTGTCTGACTACCCGTGCAGGTGCCCGGGTAGTCGTTTTGCGTATTGGAGCGGCTTTACTGCTCCACTGATCTGGAACTCAGTCGATCTCAGCGAGCCAGAACGATGTCGGCCAGCAATCCAGCTGCGACCGTCAGTCGTGCCAGATTGATTTCGCCGCTATCGCTCAACGCAGCGAGTTCCGAGACGATACGATTGACGCGAACGCGGTCAGCAGCATACCAGGCCTGTACAGGGTCCTTCTCCTTTGCGTATTCCGTCAGCGCAGACACGACGATCTTGCGTCTCGCCGAAGAAATCTGATCCTGATTGCGCAGGAGTGCCAGACTTTCATAGTGGTCGGCAGGCGAAATGCGCTGGCTTGCTTCCAGCAACCTTGCCACACGGAACGTCGCGGAGACTGTCGCATAGCTTTCTGCTGCACGCGCAAGAGACGTCGAGGCGCTGTCGGCGATAAGCATGATCTCCGGAACGTAGACCAGGAGCGACAGAGTATCGAGTTCCTGGAGCAGGCCGGATGGCACCCCTTCAAGTTCCGTGGCACCGAGTTGCTGGCGATACTTCGCTGCCGCCGGAGCCAGGGACTTCACGGCGCTTTTCAGGCGCTCGATCTCGTCCGCCATGGCATTTGTGCCAGCACTCGCACCGCGCGCTTGCAGATAAAGCCTGCTCACCTCGGAGAATATGCGGGTGATCCGTGCGTAGAGCTCATTCTGGATGTTGCCGCTGATTTTTCCGTCAAGTGCATCGACCTCAGACCAGAGGCGCTTCAGACCGAAACCGTCTTCGACAATCATGGCCGCCTTGACGACATCGGCAGGCAAAAGGCCGCTGGCATCGGCAAGCTTCTGTACGAAGCCAGGTCCGCCACGGTTCACGACCGTATTGGCAAGTGCGGTTGCAACGATCTCGCGGTGCAGCCGGTGGCTTGTGATATCCGCTGCATAGGTCTTCTGCATTTTGACGGGGAAGTAATCCACCAGCAGATGCTGGAGATAGGGTTCGTCCGGCAGAGAGCTTGCCACCAGTGCATCAAACAGCGTCAGCTTTGCATAGGAGAGCAGAACACCGATTTCAGGGCGGGTTAGCGGTTTTCCGCTTGCGTAACGTTCGGTGAACTCGGCGTCGTTCGGTAGGGTTTCGACCTTGCGGTTCAATTGCCCGGCCGCTTCCAGTGCACTCATCAACCGGCCGAGTTCTTCGCGGTTACCGGTACCCAGTCGTTCGGTCAGTGAAATCGCCAGCGACTGCAGGTAGTTGTTGCGCAGCACCAGGTGCGCCACTTCCGGCGTCATGGATGCAAGAAGCTGGTTCCGCTTTGGCAGGGTCAGGCGACCGCTGTTAACGGCAGACGCCAGCGCAATCTTGATGTTGACCTCGACGTCCGAGGAGTTGACGCCTGCAGAGTTGTCTATGGCGTCAGAGTTGCAACGTCCGCCAGCCAGAGAATAGGCAATACGGCCTTTCTGGGTGATGCCGAGATTGGCGCCTTCGCCAATCACCTTGGCCCGAACTTCCGTGGCATTGACGCGGATCGGATCATTGGCTCTGTCACCAACTTCGGCGTTGGTTTCGACTGCCGCCTTGATGTAGGTGCCGATACCGCCAAACCACAGCAGATCGACAGGCGATTTCAGGATCGCCGTCATGATTTCAAACGGCGTGGCAACGGTTTTGTCGATGCCAATGGCTGCCGCCGCCTCAGGTGTCAGCGTGACCGATTTTTCCGCGCGGGAAATAATCATCGCACCCTTTGAAAGCAGCGAACGATTATAGTCCTGCCAGCTGGAGCGCGGCAATTCGAAGATACGCTTGCGCTCGGCAAAGGACTGATCCGTGTCGGGGTCTGGATCGATGAAGATGTCGCGGTGATCGAAGGCTGCAATCAGTCTGATCTTTTCAGACAGCAGCATGCCGTTGCCGAATACGTCGCCGGACATATCGCCGACGCCAGCCACCGTGAACGGCGTCGTCTGGATATCGGTATCCATTTCACGGAAGTGGCGTTTTACGGTTTCCCACGCGCCACGGGCGGTAATGCCCATTTTCTTGTGGTCGTAACCGGCCGATCCGCCGGACGCAAAAGCATCGTCGAGCCAGAAGTTCGCTTCGCGGGCAAGCCCATTGGCCGTGTCGGAGAAGGTCGCCGTTCCTTTGTCGGCTGCGACGACGAAATAGGGGTCATCTCCGTCCAGTCGCAAGGTGTCGGCCGGTGCAACAATGTCATCGCCGATGATATTGTCGGTGATCGACAACAGCGTGCGAATGTAGGTCTTGTAGGCTTCGCGACCGGCATTGAATACTTCGTCACGTGTGCCGCCGGCCGGTAGTGCTTTCGGGAAGAAGCCACCCTTTGCACCCACAGGTACGATCACAGCATTCTTGACCTGCTGCGCCTTGACGAGACCGAGCACCTCGGTGCGGTAGTCCTGGCCGCGATCCGACCAGCGCAGACCGCCGCGAGCGACCTTTCCAAAGCGCAGGTGCACACCCTCGACCTCGGTTCCGTAGACAAAGATTTCTCGGAAGGGGCGGGGATCGGGAAGGCCGTCGAGATGCTTCGGATCAAACTTGAAGGCCAGCACTTCGCGCGGTGTACCATCCTCGTTTTTCTGGAAATAGTTGGTACGCAATGTCGCGTCGATGGCATTGACGTAACGTCTCAATGTCCGGTCTTCATCAAGGTTCGGGACGCCGGCGAGGGCCGTCTCGATCGCCTTGTGCAGCTCGGAGAGCTTTTTGACGCGGGTCTTTTCGGCGATGGCCGGATCGAAGTCTGTCGTAAACAGATCGAACAGTTTGCGGGTGATGGCCGGGTATTTGAACAGCGTTTCGGAGATATGCTCCTGCGAATACACGATCCCGGTCTGTCGCAGATAACGGGCGTAAGCGCGGAGCACAGAGGCTTCCCGCACCGTCACGCCAGCGGCGAGGATGAGGCGGTTGAAATTGTCGTTGTCAACCTTGCCCGCAAATGCCGCCAGAAATGCGTCTTCAAGACGCGGGCCGTAGACGGCGAGATCAAGTGCAGCACCGGTGGCAATTGCCAGCTCCATGTCATGCAGCACGATATCCTGACGGTCACCTTCTGACAGGACACCGATATCAAAGGTACGTTCGCTGATAACGTTGAAGCCGAGATTTTCAAGCAGCGGCACGCGGCGCGACAGCGGCAGGTGGCCGTCGCGGTGGAAGATTTTGAGGGACAGCCTGTCCTGTGGTTGATCGTCCTGGCGATAGAACTCGATCCGGACCGCTTCACCCTTTGCTGTCGCGACGATGTCGCGCATGTCGCCGACAGCCTCTTCCGGCGTAAAGGCTTCCTGGTAGGCCTGATCCACATCCAGCAGCGGTGCTCCGGCTTCGGAGAGCGCAACGAAATGGTCTATCCAGCGCGCGGCGATATCGCTGACGGCATCTTCCAGCTTGTCCTGAGCAATACGCGGCGTCTTTCCGTCCGTACGACCGACGATGAAATGCACGCGGGCAACGGCGCCCTCGGGGAAGGCCGGATAATAGGCCGAGATGTGGCCGTTATAGACCTTGCTCAGATAGTCGCCGATCTTCTCGCGGACGTAGGAATTGTATTCCTCGCGCGGCACGAAAATGATGGCGGAGACAAAACGGTCGAAGCGATCGATACGGGCAAGCACGCGCACGCGCGGGCGATCGCTGAGTTCCATGATCTGCTCGACAAAGCGGATCAGCAAATCCTCTTCGATCTGGAAGAGGTCGTCACGCGGATAGGCCTCCAGCGTATTGTGAAGAATTCGGCCGGAGTGACTGTTCGGATCAAAACCGAAATGGCGCTCAACCTCTGCCACCTTGGCGCGGAGCAGGGGAATTTGCCTGACAGGACGCGTGTAAGCGGTGGCGGTAAAGAGGCCGACGATGCGCAACTCGCCGGTGACATTGCCATCTTCATCGAAGCGCTTGATGCCGATGTAGTCCATATAGGCGCGGCGGTGGACGATGGATTTCACATTGGCTTTGGTGACGATCAGGAAGTCGGGGCCATCAAGGAATGCCAGGATCTCCGGGGTCGTTGTGACCGCATCCTTGCCAAGACGCAGAACACGAACGTCCGGATCGCTCAAAATACCGAGGCCCACGCCATCGCCGCGCTCGATGCGGGCGTTCTTCCCCTTGCCGGAATAGGTATAATCGCGCATGCCGAGGAAGGTGAAGTTGTCGTTGCGCAACCAGTTGAGGAATTCGACCGCTTCCGTGCGTTCGGTCTTGCGTCTTGCAGATCCACGTTCCGACAGTTCCGCAAGCGCGTCGTCCAGCTTGGCAAGCATGGGCTTCCAGTCGCTATAGGCGGAGTGGACCTGGGCCAGTACGAAGCGCAGCCGTTCTTCGAGGGTGGCAGCAGCCTGTGGCGTCAGAGGTGCGATATGCAGTTGAATGAGGCTGATGTTTTGGGCCGGATCATCTTCTGCTTCGGCAAGGCGGTAGCCTGCTTCTGATTTTTCGTCGTGAACAAGAATAGGGTGCACAGCAAGGTAGAGACCACGGAAGCTGCTGGTCACTTCCCCCATCACGGAATCGTAAAGGAACGGCATGTTCCGCCCGATGATGGTCAAGACTGTAACGGGAATATCCTTCGGTGTTACACCTTCGACCGACGATATGCTGATATAGGGTTTTTCGCCTTTCGAACGCGCCAGCGCCTCATAGGTATGCGCTGCGCTCGTGGCCAGCATTTCGGCGGAATAATATTCTATGTCGTCAGGGCTTGCGCGCCCGTAAAGAATGCCTGGATCGAGAAATGGCGCTGTCTGGGTGCTTGCGAGATTTCGTGCTTTTTCGATCTGTTTTTCACGTTTTGGATTGTTTCTGTAGCCCATTTTGCGCGGATTCCTCCAAAAAATCACACTTTAAAGAGAAAAAGCATCGTGAAAGTCACGATTTTGCCTTCTCGGTCGAATCGGATATTGGCGTGTAATTGCGAAGAGTTTAAGAGGCATTTGCGTTTCTGACGCTTGGCAGTGAAAATTTATTGCTTTTGCCGATTTTGTCGAGCCATAGAAGCAAAACAGCGGTATTTTGGGAGCCGTTTTCAGACGCGGTTCACCGACCGTTGTGTGCTGCTGTGGCCACGATGGAAGCAAATTATTGATTCGCGCCTATTTTTGTGGTACACCACGGACACTGATCCACAGCGCGGCATTTGTGTGCCCAAAAACACCACGAAAGCAACTCTTCTTTTGCACGCGGTTCCCGTGACATATCGAGCGTTTACGCTCTCGAAACCCGAGTTGCGAGAAGGGATGTTTTTGCGCGCACAGTTGGACCAGTGCGGAGTCACCTGACGGTTTCCCCCGTCTCATCAGGGCCTGACCGACCCAACCCGCTACAACGGGTATGTAACAGGGAGTTTTTAGAACGAATGACGACCCAGCAGAAGAAATCTCCAGCACGTCACGGTTTCAAGACCGGTGAAGCGATCGTGTATCCCGCTCATGGTGTCGGTACCATTTCTGCAATCGAGGAACAAGAAGTTGCCGGCATGAAGCTCGAGCTTTTTGTGATCGATTTCGAAAAAGACAAGATGCGCCTCAAGGTTCCTGTAGCCAAGGCAGTCAGCATCGGCATGCGCAAGCTCTCCGAAGGAGATTTCGTTGAGCGCGCACTGAAAGTTGTTCAGGGCAAAGCGCGCGTGAAGCGTACCATGTGGTCGCGTCGCGCCCAGGAATATGATGCCAAGATCAATTCGGGCGACCTGATCGCCATCGCAGAAGTGGTGCGCGATCTGTATCGTGCAGAAAACCAGCCGGAGCAGTCCTACTCCGAGCGTCAGCTTTACGAAGCAGCACTCGACCGTATGGCTCGCGAAATTGCGGCCGTTAACAAGATGTCCGAAACCGAAGCAGTTCGCCTGGTTGAGACCAATCTCAGCAAGGGTCCGAAGCGTGGCAAGGCCGTCGAAGAAGACGATTCTCAGGACGAAGCCGCCTAATTTACGGCTCTTCCTTCTAAAAAAGCCCGCCAGTGATGGCGGGTTTTTTGTTTGCATCAAAGGATACGGATACGGCTGCCCTTACGCACACTGGTGAGAATTCTCTGCATGTCCCGAGGTCGAACCGCAACGCATCCTGCCGTCGGTTCGAAGCCGGGACGGATCAGATGCATAAAAATCGCCGAACCACGATGGCGTCGACGTGAAGAGATGTTCCAATCCAGGACCAGACACACATCGTAAAGGCCGTCAGTACGGGCCATTTCTTCATGGCTTGGTACAAAGGGGGCTTTGACGAGACGATTGTAGTTCGTGTCGGAAGGGGCGTCGCACCACAACATTGATTTGCGGATGCGCGTCATTGGTAAAGCGGTCGTTGCCTTTGCGGCGCGGTCGCCACGATAAAACCCATACAGAAGGCGCATCGTGGAAATCGGTGATTTTCCATCACCTTCGCGCTTCATGGACGTTCTTCCGTTGCGGCCTATAGCTGCCGGGAAGGTGAGATAACCGAGCTGGACGATGGCGCGATTGATTTTCGACGGCGCCTGCCGAACCACCAGCGTCGAAGTGCGTTTATATTGTTTAACAGGCGGTCTGGCGATTGGTTTCACGAGATTTTGCTTTGAAGGTTATTCAACGTGAAGTCATAGCACGTCGTTATATGATGGCAATGGGTTGACGTTTTACCGGCAAACCGCTGAATTGGCTCACGATTAAAGCAAAGAAAGGCTGAGAATCCGAATGACGGCCCGCACTATACTTCTCGTAGACGACGATGACGATCTTCGGGAGACGCTGACCGAGCAACTGTCTCCTTATGAGGAATTCTCGATTCTGAGTGGCGCCAATGCGGCGCAGGCTACACAAATCGCCAAATCGTCCCAAGTCGACCTTTTGATTATGGACGTTGGTCTTCCCGATATGGACGGTCGTGAAGCTGTCAAGCTCTTGCGCAAGGGTGGCTTCAAGGCGCCGATCATCATGCTCACCGGGCATGATACGGACTCCGACACCATTCTCGGCCTTGAGGCTGGCGCAAACGACTACGTGACGAAACCATTCCGGTTTGCCGTCTTGCTGGCTCGCATCCGTGCGCAGCTTCGGCAATATGAGCAGAGCGAAGACGCGGTTTTCACGGTTGGTCCCTACCAGTTCAAGCCGAGTCAGAAGCTGCTGACGACCGAAGATGGCAAGAAAATCCGCCTCACCGAGAAAGAAGCGGCCATCATCCGTTACCTTTATCGCGCTGGCAGTACGGTCGTTACTCGTGACGTGCTGCTTGAAGAGGTATGGGGATACAATTCCGGGGTAACGACGCACACGCTTGAAACGCATGTCTATCGCCTGCGTCAGAAGATCGAACGTGATCCGTCCAACGCCGAGATTTTGGTCACAGAGAACGGCGGTTACAAAATCGTTCCCTGAACAAACCTTGTTTCGGGTGGTCGTGCCTTGTTTTCCTCACGCCGATAACGGAAAACCGCTCTATAATAGAATGAGCGGTTTTCTGGAGCTGGGATCGATATGGCCTTAACGGACGACATCATGCTGCTGGGGCAGGTTCCGTTGTTTGCGGGCTTCAGTGATGACCAGTTGCGTCTGATTGCCTTCGGGGCAGAGCGTCGCAAGGTTTCGTCCGGGCAGACCCTGTTTCGCGAGCACTCTCCTGCCGAATGCGCATTTGCTGTCACCACCGGCCGCTTCGAACTTTTCAGTGCCGGCCGCGATGGCAAACCCGTGCTGCAGGCAACGCCCGGTCGAGGCGCGTTGTTATCGGAGCTGGCGCTTTTTACGTTGTGTGAGCGAAAATTCACGGCCATTGCGGCGGAGGACTCTGAAGTCATCCGTATCACGCGCATCCTCTTTCACCGTCTGGTCGAAGAGTTTCCTGAGGTCGCGGATATCGTTACCGCGCGTATTCGCGATAACATCGCCTCACTCGCTGCAGGCACGGCGCGGTTACAAAACCGCTTCGCATGACCGAATACCGGATCTAGAAGCGGAAATGGGCGGTGACGGGTACGTGGTCGGAAGGGCGGTTCCAGCCACGCGCTTCACGCAGGATATCGATTTTTTCAAGCGATGCGCCCAAATCCTGTGACGACCAGATGTGATCCAGACGCCGTCCGCGGTCGGCTGCTTCCCAATCCTTGGCGCGATAACTCCACCAGGTGTAGATTTTCTCGCCGTCCGGCACGTTCAGCCGCATCAGATCAAGCCAGTCCCCTTGTTTCATCACGTCCAGTAGCCCTTCAGTCTCGACAGGCGTGTGACTGACGATCTTGAGGAGTTGCTTATGCGACCAGACGTCGTTTTCAAGCGGTGCGATGTTGAGATCACCCACCAAGATTGACGAGGTGCCGGGTAGGCCATTCGCCCGCAAGGCTTTCATTTCTTCGATAAAATCGAGCTTGTGGCCGAATTTCGGGTTGATCGATCGATCAGGTTCGTCGCCACCTGCGGGAACGTAAAAATTGTGAAGCCGAATGCGACGCGATCCCACTTCGACCACGGCGGAGATATGCCGGGCATCGCCGATGCCGCAATAGTCCTGACGATGATCCTCGACGAGCGGAATTTTCGAAGCAATAGCGACGCCGTGGTAGCCCTTCTGGCCGTGAATGACCACATGCTCGTAGCCGAGTGCTCTCAACGGCTTCATCGGAAATTCGCCATTTGGGCACTTGGTTTCCTGCAGGCAAAGAATATCCGGTTTGTAACGAACCAGGAATTGTTCAACGAGTGGCATGCGCAGTCGCACCGAGTTGATGTTCCAGGTGGTTATCGAAAATGTCATGAAATGTGCCCCGCTGTTGATGCCCTAAATCCTGAAGCCGCTCTTGATCCGGTCCGTCGCAAAGCCGAAGGCTTATAACATCACGAAGCAAACGGGAACGTATTTTCGCGGCAAAATAGAAAAGGCGGCCGATGGCCGCCTTTCCTGAATTACTGTGCGAAATACAGCGTCAGCCGCGCTTGCGGACTTCTTCATAGTTGATGTTGAAGACGCGCTCGTCGAAATTTACGCCCGTCTGGACGTTGAAGATCATAACCGTCGTATCCTTGTTCTGCGCGTCGGTGGTCGTCCACTGGCGCAGATCGAAGGTTTTCGGGTCGAACATCAAGGTGATAGTGGAGTCACCGAAAACACTCTTGTCACCAAGCACGATGGTGGTCAGGTCGGACTCTTCCTTGACATCGCGAACCTTCTGGTTGCTTAGATCGATCTTGTTCGAGAGCAGCAGGCTGAGCGGTGTTTTCGATAGCGGGTACAAATCCCAGGTTTTCAGCTTGGCGTTACCAATCACGACATTCTTGCCGTCAGCGATAACACGCATCGGTGACGGATCTTCGTAATTGAAGCGTAGCTTGCCGGGGCGCTCGATGTAGAATTTACCACCCGTCTGTTCCCCGCGGGGACCGAACTGGACGAATTCTCCCATCATGGTTTTGACCGACGAGAAGTGGTTGGCAATCTTCTGTGCCGTGGCGTTTTCGCCGGATGACTGCGCAAGAGCATGCAACGGCGACAAACCGGCCATCGCCGCTGCCATAGAAAATACGGTGAGTACGCCGCGTCGTGACATGCCGTTTTGCGATGATGTTGCCGACACAGTCTTGCCGGTCGTGAGATGGTCCATTCTATTCTCCTTCATCGCATCGATTTTCCGCACAAACGCGGCGGCTTCATGACGCTGCAAGCGACGAATAACGCTTACATGGCCTGTCTGGTTGCGCGTCTATCGTTCGATGATGTCTGCTTCTGTCGGGACGAGTATTTCGCGCTTTCCGGCGTGATTTGCCGGGCCGATGATCCCCTCCTGCTCCATCCGCTCGATCAGCGATGCGGCGCGGTTGTAACCAATGCCGAGACGTCGCTGGACATAGGAGGTGGATGCCTTCCCATCACGCAATACAACGGCAACTGCCTGATCGTAGGGATCGTCGGACTCGGACAGATTGCCGGTGCCCGCAGGGCCACCGCCATCCTCGTCGTCGTCTTCCTCGGTGATGGCCTCGAGATATTCTGGTGCGCCCTGCGTCTTAAGATAGGCGACGATTTCTTCGACTTCATTGTCGGACACGAAGGGGCCGTGAACGCGCTGAATGCGCCCGCCGCCAGCCATGTAGAGCATGTCGCCCATGCCGAGCAGCTGTTCTGCACCCTGTTCGCCAAGAATGGTGCGGCTGTCGATCTTCGATGTCACCTGGAACGAGATACGGGTCGGGAAGTTCGCCTTGATCGTGCCGGTGATAACGTCAACCGAAGGACGCTGTGTCGCCATGATGACGTGGATGCCTGCGGCACGCGCCATCTGCGCCAGACGCTGAACCGCACCTTCGATGTCCTTGCCGGCAACCATCATGAGGTCAGCCATTTCGTCGATGATAACGACGATATAGGGTAGGGGCTTCAGGTCGAACTCTTCCGTTTCGTACATCGCCTCACCGGTCTGGCGGTCGAAGCCGGTCTGTACTGTACGGGTAAGGATTTCACCCTTGTCGATGGCCTGCTGGACACGGCTGTTGAAGCCGTCGATGTTACGGACGCCGATCTTCGACATCTTTTTGTAGCGCTCTTCCATCTCACGCACGGTCCACTTCAAGGCAACGACTGCCTTTTTCGGATCCGTTACAACGGGAGAGAGCAGATGCGGGATGCCATCATAGATGGACAGTTCAAGCATCTTGGGGTCGATCATGATAAGCCGGCACTGTTCCGGCGACATGCGGTAAAGCAGCGACAGGATCATGGTGTTGATCGCGACCGATTTACCCGAGCCTGTTGTACCCGCAACGAGCAGATGCGGCATCTTGGCGAGATCGGCGATGACCGGTTCTCCTCCAATGGTCTTGCCGAGCGCCATCGCAAGTTTCGCCTTGCTGTTTTCGAAGTCGCGGCTGCCGATCAGTTCACGCAGGAACACGGTTTCGCGGCTCTGGTTGGGCAATTCGATACCGATGGCGTTGCGGCCAGGAACAACTGCGACACGCGCTGCGATCGCGCTCATCGAACGGGCAATGTCGTCGGCCAGGCCGATAACGCGCGATGATTTGATGCCCGGCGCAGGCTCCAGTTCGTAAAGGGTGACGACAGGGCCGGGGCGCACATGGATGATCTCGCCCTTGACGCCGAAATCTTCGAGAACGCCTTCAAGAAGGCGCGCATTCTGCTCCAGCACTTCCTCGCTCAGCGTATTGTCGCGAACGACGTTTTTGGGCTCTGCCAGAAGATGAACGGTCGGGAGCTGGAAGCCATCGGGCGCGATGAAGGAGGATTGAGCTTCACGCACCCCGCGCTCGCTGGGCTTCGGACGTGCCGAAGGCGCAGTAATACGGGTTTGGCCGCGCCCTGCTGGCTGCCGGTTGGTGAACTTGGCATCGGCGTCGTCTTCGTCGCCTGAGAGGATGCCATCGGGAAGGCGGCGCTCGTCCATATTAAACGGCGGATCGTCGTCATGTTCGTCGCCGTGGTCCAGGGAAATTGGCGGGGGCGACATCTGGCGGCGGGCTGCCCGTTCTTCGAACGAAGGCTCGGCGCGCTGATCCAGGCGATTGATCGCTGTCTTCAGGCGCGATGGTTCATTCAGCGTGCCGAATTCATATTCGTTGAAATCGTAAGGCTGTTCGAATTCGTCGTGCAGGGATTTCGACTTCAGTCCGAAAAGACGACGGAACCGTGCCTGTGTGATGTACCAGTAGTGAGCGAGCAGACCGAGAGGCAGGATGCGGGCAAGGAAACCCTCGCCATCATCGTCCTCGTCCTCTTCTTCCTGGCGCACGGAGCGTGCCTTGCTCTGGGTGGGCGCGACCGGTTCAACGTAGTCTTCTTCATCCGGCGTTCCGAGAAGACCTGCGGCGAACAACATCAGCCATGCGGCTGGCAGAGCAAACAGGACACCAAGGACAGTAGCGACCGTGCCGGTTGGATAGGCACCGATAAACAGCGCGGGAAAGCGCAGAATCATATCGCCGATCACGCCACCGATGCCGTTGGGAAGTGGCCATGTTACCGGTGCGGGAAAACAGCCAAGTGACGCGGCACCAACAAAAGCACCTGCGACCCACGCAACCAGACGTGCCGGAACCCTGTTGAATTTACGCCCAGCGATCAGGATGATCGCCCATGCCAGAACCGGCAAAAGCGACACGATCGACGACAGGCCGAAGAACTGCATCATGAGATCGGCGAAAATTGCGCCGCTATGGCCCAGAAGATTGGTTGGCTCGTTTGCCGTCGCGTAGGACAGGCTTGGGTCGGCAACATTCCATGTCGCAAGTGCTGCGATGCCAAGTGCGATCAGGGCAAGAAGCGTAAAGCCGCCTAGGGCCATAATCTGCCGCATGAAAAAGGCCGTCAGCACAAACCTGTTGTGACGACCATCGAATGTCGGAGAATTGGCTCTGCCCATGTCCTGAACCCGTTGCTTTTCTGGTTTTGGCAAGATTCGACAGATCGCCGAATCCCGGATTGACAGGGAAAACTAACCGCCTGCTGGTTAATACGATGTTAACCATGCGGTTTTTCGCTGCCTGGACTGACGTAAGCGGCAAACATTTCACAAAAAAAGGCCCGTCGAGACGGGCCTTTCATTTTCCGATCGGGTCCCAAGGACCTCTCGTCGTTTCTTAGGAGTGGTAAGCGGCTTCGCCGTGGGTTGCGAGGTCGAGACCTTCGCGCTCGGCTTCGACCGGTACGCGCAGACCAACGATGACGTCGACGATCTTGTAGAGGATCGCGGAGACGATAGCGCACCAGACGATGGTGATGGCAACAGCGATGAACTGCGTCCAGACCTGCGAAGCGATCGAGAAGTCTTCCTTGCCGGTGCCGCCCAGCAGCGGCGAGGTGAAGATACCGGTGCCGAGAGCGCCGATGATGCCGCCGATGCCGTGAACGCCGAAGACGTCAGCGGTATCGTCGTAACCGAACTTGTTCTTCACGACGGAAACGAAGAAGTAGCATACCGGCGAAACGATCAGGCCGAGTACGATTGCGCCCATCGGGCCAACGGAGCCAGCAGCCGGCGTTACGGCGACCAGACCAGCGATCATGCCCGAAGCTGCGCCCAGCATGGATGCCTTGCCACGGGTGAAGCTTTCAACCACAGACCAGGAAACGACAGCAGCGGCCGTTGCGAGGAAGGTGTTCATGGTCGCGAGAACCGCGCCGCCGGAAGCTTCGAGGTTGGAGCCGGCGTTGAAGCCGAACCAGCCGAACCACAGCATCGCAGCGCCGACGAGCGTCAGGGTCATGGAGTGCGGAGCCATCATGTCCTTGCCATAGCCGGTACGCTTGCCAACCATGATCGCGCCGATAAGACCGGCAACACCTGCGTTGATGTGAACGACCGTGCCGCCAGCGAAGTCGAGAGCGCCCATGCCGAAGATCAGGCCGTTTGCGTCCCAGACCATGTGTGCAACCGGGAAATAGACGAAGGTGGCCCACAGAACGGTGAACAGGATGACAGCCGAGAACTTGATGCGTTCTGCGAATGCACCAACGATCAGGGCCGGGGTAATGGCCGCGAAGGTCATCTGGAAGGCGATGAAGGTGTATTCGTAGATAACGACGCCTTCAGAGAAGGTTGACGAGGTGCTGTCGAGCGTTACACCCGAGAGGAAGAGTTTGCCGAAGCCGCCGAAATAAGGGCCGGTGCCGCCGCCAAAGGCGAAGGAGTAACCGTAGATCACCCATACGAGCATCATGACTGCGGTGACGACCGTGCACTGCATCAGAACGGAGAGCATGTTCTTGGTGCGGACGAGACCGCCGTAGAACAAAGCGAGGCCGGGCAGGATCATGAACAGGACGAGGATCGTGCCGAGGAACATGAATGCGGTGTCGGCCTTTTCCGGGACCGGCGCTGCAGCGGCAGCGGCTGCGGGCGCAGCATCCTGGGCGAAAGCAATGGCCGGGGCCATCAGGGCCGCCGCACCGGCGCCCAAACGGCCAAGCGTGGAAAATTTGTTGAATTGCATGGTTGGAAGACTCCCCTGTCAGCCGTGCTTAAAGCGCTTCTGTGTTGGTTTCGCCGGTACGGATGCGCACGGCCTGTTCGATAGAGTAGACAAAAATCTTGCCGTCGCCGATCTGGCCGGTCTTGGCAGCGGACGCGATTGCTTCGACGGCCTTGTCCACTACGTCCGAGGCGACAGCGATCTCGATCTTCAGTTTGGGAAGAAAGCTCACTGCATATTCCGTGCCGCGATAAATTTCGGTGTGCCCCTTCTGGCGTCCGTAACCCTTCACTTCGGTCACGGTCAGGCCCTGGATGCCGACAGCGGTAAGGGCTTCGCGCACCTCGTCCAGCTTGAACGGCTTAATAATGGCCATCACAATTTTCATCTGGTTTCCCATCCTTTGTTTGTCCTCGGCACGGAGCCGACTCTCCTTGCCGCTGGCAGATCAGTAACAGCGACTAACGACATACATTCAAAGGGCGTGCCAGTTTTAGTGGTATAGGTAAGTTATTGAAATATAAAAATTATATGACGTGCGTCTGAAAAAGCGGCATTTGATGCCGCATTTTGCGTCTATAAAATGTGCGATTTCGAGAAAAAGCACATTAATTAATCATTTGCTCTTTTGCGAATCAGCCCCTCTTGGGCGACCGATGCGATCAGCTCACCCGTTCGGGTGAAAATGCTGCCGCGGGTAAGGCCTCTCGCACCTGATGTGCTGGGGCTGTCTTGTGTATAGAGAAGCCAATCGTCCAGTTTGGTCGGACGATGAAACCACATGGCATGATCGAGGCTCGCCACCTGGATTGCCGGGTCAAAAATCGTTGTGCCATGTGCGTAGAGCGACGTGTCAAGCAGTGTCATGTCTGAGAGATAGGCAAGAATGGCGGACTGAAAATGCGGGTTATCGGGGACGCTACCAACGGCACGGACCCAGATATCCTGGTGCGGCTCCAGTTTTTCCCTGGAGATGTAATGGGTCAGGGAGACCGGTCTGATTTCGATTGGCCTCTTGTTCGCCCAGTATTTGCGAATCGATGCCGGCGCCTTGGCAAGGAATGCTGCCTGCATCTGCTCTTCGCTCATCAGTTTTTCCGGCGGCGTCACGTCCGGCATTTTGATCTGATGGGTGAAGCCATCTTCGTAGATCTGGAATGAAGCGGACATGGAGAAGATTGCCTTTCCATGCTGCACGGCGACCACCCGGCGCGTACAGAAGCTCGATCCGTCGCGGATGCGTTCGACCTGATAGACGATGGGCACAAGCGGATCGCCAGGCCGCATGAAATAGGCATGCAAGGAATGAATGAAGCGATCTTCGTCAACCGTCCTCTGAGCCGCGATCAGCGCCTGAGCAATAACCTGGCCGCCGAAAACACGCTGCCATCCGATCTGAGGGCTCTCGCCTCTAAAAAGGTTTTCCTCCAGCTTCTCGAGGTCGAGTGTGGCGATCAGGTTTTCCATGGGATCTGACGTTTGCGAAGGATGCGACATTTTTTCGGCCTGCTCCGGCTGTAGGAATACGTCACATCGTCTATAGTGTGACCATGATGTGTGCACAAGGATTTGAGGAGAAGCGCAATGCTTGACGTGGTGGTAGCCGGAGGCGGGTATGTCGGACTTTCCGTTGCTGTCGCAATAAAGCAGGCTGCGCCGCATCTTGGTGTGCAGGTGATCGAGGCGGCGCCGGAGGATGTCTGGAAGAAGGATTTCCGGGCTTCCGCCATTATCGCGGCGGCAACACGCATGCTCGATGTGTTCGGTATCTGGGATGAAATCGCACCCGAAGCGCAACCGATCCACAAGATGATCGTGACCGATTCAAAGACGGCTGATCCGGTTCGTCCAGTGTTTCTGACATTTGATGGTGCCGTTGAAGAGGGCAAGCCATTTGCCCACATGATCCCGAATGTTGCGATGGTTGGAGCGCTGCGCGGTCTGTGTCAGCACCTTGGCGTCGAAATCCGTCATGGTCTTAGCGTTTCCGGTTTTTCTGCTGGCCCACAGTCAACGTCGGTGACGTTGTCGGATGGTACATCCGTAGACACGAAGCTTCTGGTTGCCTGTGACGGTGTTCGCTCCGCGCTGCGCGACATGGCAGGCATAAAAACGGTTCACTGGGGATATGACCAGTCCGGCATCGTTACCACGGTCGAGCATGAACGCCCGCATAACGGCTGCGCCGAGGAGCATTTCTTGCCATCCGGTCCTTTTGCCATTCTGCCACTCAAGGGCAATCGTTCGTCGCTGGTCTGGACTGAGCGGACGGCAGATGCCAACCGCCTGATTGCATCCGACGACCTCGTCTTCGAGGAAGAACTCGAACGCCGCTTCGGGCATAAACTCGGTTCTATCCGTCCTGTGGGTGGGCGGAACGCATTTCCGCTGGGACTGACGCTTTCGCGGGCGTTCATCGCTCCGCGCTTGGCTCTGGCGGGCGATGCGGCCCACGGTATCCACCCTATTTCCGGCCAGGGGCTCAATCTTGGTTTCAAGGATGTCGCCGCACTTGCCGAAACGGTCATTGAAGCGGACCGGCTGGGGCTGGATATCGGCTCTGTCAATGTTCTGGAACGCTACCAGGCCTGGCGACGTTTCGATACGTTGCGCATGGGGATAACGACGGATGTTCTCAACCGGCTTTTCTCGAATGACGTCGGTCCTATTCGCGTCGCGCGCGATTTCGGTCTTGGTGTTGTTGATCGCCTGCCGGGGTTGAAATCCTACTTCATTGGACAGGCCGCTGGCACCACCGATAAAAACGCGCCGCGCCTCCTCGCCGGCCAGGCGCTTTAAGGCGGCTGTTTCGCCATGTTTGACGGGGGATGTCGAAGAGGCGCTTGACAGCCCGAATCCCGGATTCGATGCTTAAATTACCCTTTGGGATGCTCGCACTTATCCGGATTCACAATCTGGTATGCCGTTTTCGATTCCTGTCCATATGTTGCCGTGAACAAAAAATGAATCAGCTCGAGTCAGCGATTCGTATTCGATTCGTTCTCAAACTGTTCCGTACCCGAATCAAAAGAGTGCGTCGCCGGATTCTTTTTTCGTAATAAGCGTATGAATTTATTATGGAAAATTAACAGGCATTGCACGTTCCGCGACTTCATTGATGACGGGCTATTGCCTTTCGCCGTCGCTGTTGCCATGTGTGTTTCAGTGCAGTCGCATCCTTGGTAACGAGGCGTGCGGCGGACAATAGCAGTCGATTTAGCGGACAGTACGTTGAATTTTCGCCCCATGATCCTGAGCGGCCGCGGTGTCACGGCCGTTCTCGGCCCCACCAATACCGGCAAGACGCATTACGCCATCGAGCGCATGGTCGCGCATGGTAGTGGTGTCATCGGTCTTCCGCTGCGATTGCTGGCGCGGGAAGTCTATACGCGTCTGGTTGAAAAAGTGGGCGCTGCCAATGTCGCGCTGATCACCGGCGAAGAAAAGATCGCTCCCCCCAAGGCAAAATATTCTGTCTGTACCGTCGAGGCGATGCCGCGTGAGACAAATGCTGCCTTCGTAGCGATCGATGAGGTCCAGCTCGCCGGTGATCTGGAGCGCGGACACATTTTCACCGATCGGGTGCTTCATCTGCGGGGGCGGGAAGAAACACTGCTTCTGGGCGCCGGTACGATGCGCCCGATACTGGAAAAACTGCTGCCAGGCATTGTTGTGGTCGAGCGCCCGCGCTTGTCGCAACTTTTTTATGCGGGTCAGAAAAAGATCACCCGTTTGCCGCAACGCACGGCCATCGTGGCGTTTTCCGCCGATGAGGTCTATGCGATTGCCGAACTGGTGCGCCGGCAGCGCGGCGGCGCGGCCGTTGTTCTCGGCGCGCTTTCACCGCGCACCCGCAATGCGCAGGTTGGTCTCTATCAATCCGGCGACGTCGAATATCTCGTTGCGACCGACGCTATCGGCATGGGGCTCAATCTTGATGTCGATCATGTCGCTTTTGCGCAGGATCGCAAATTCGACGGTTATCAGTTTCGCAATCTCAATCCGGCTGAAATGGGTCAGATCGCCGGTCGTGCCGGTCGCCATCTCCGGGATGGGACCTTTGGCGTTACCGGCCGTGTCGATCCTTTCGATGATGAATTGGTGGAGCGCATTGAGACGCATCAGTTCGATGCCGTCAAAGTGCTGCAATGGCGAACCAAGAATTTCGATTTTTCGTCGATCGGCAATCTGCGTTTGAGCCTGGATGCCGCACCGACCATTCAGGGACTGTCGCGTGCGCTCCCAGCCATTGACCAGCAGGCACTTGAGTATCTGTCGCGATATCCAGAGATCATCGACGTTACGACCAGCCCCGAACGGGTGGAAAAGTTGTGGGAGGCCTGTGCGCTTCCGGACTATCGTCGCATTGCGCCTGCCCAGCACGCCGATCTGATCTCGACACTCTATTTCGACCTCGTCAAACGCGGTACTGTGAATGAAGATTTCATGGCCGAGCAGGTGCGCCGGGCGGACCGCACTGATGGAGAGATCGATACGCTGTCTGCAAGGATTGCGCAGATCAGAACATGGACTTATGTATCGAACCGCCCAGGATGGCTTGCCGATCCGACACACTGGCAAGAAAAGACTCGGGAAATCGAAGATCGATTGTCCGATGCGCTACATGAAAGGTTGACGAAACGCTTTGTTGATCGCAGGACATCTGTGCTCATGAGGCGCCTGAGAGAGAATGCGATGCTTGAAGCTGAAATCAGTGTGAATGGTGATGTCTTCGTAGAAGGTCATCACGTCGGCCAGTTGGCCGGGTTCCGGTTTACGCCGGCACCGGGAACGGAAGGGCCGGATCAGAAGGCCGTACAGTCTGCGGCGCAAAAGGCGCTTGCGCTAGAATTCGAGGCGCGTGCTGCGCGTCTGCATGCCAGCGGCAATGGCGACCTTGCTTTAAGCTCCGATGGCCTCGTGCGCTGGTTGGGCGAGCCGGTGGCGCGTCTTGCTGCGGGCGACAATATCATGAAGCCGCGGGTCATCCTGCTGGCAGACGATCAGTTGACCGGCAATGCCCGTGACCATGCGGTGGCGCGCGTCGAACGTTTCGTCAATCATCAGATTGCGACCGTGCTGAAGCCGCTCGACGATATCTCCCGCGCCGAAGACCTTCAGGGTCTGGCAAAGGGACTGGCGTTCCAGCTCGTTGAAAATCTTGGCGTACTGTTCCGCCGCGATGTCGCCGAAGAGGTGAAGTCGCTGGATCAGGACATGCGCGCCTCAATGCGCCGCTATGGTGTGCGTTTCGGTGCGTACCACGTTTTCCTGCCGGCGCTTCTCAAGCCCGCACCGGCAGAACTGGTGACGCTGCTCTGGGCCTTGAAGAATGACGGATTGGGCAAGCCTGGTTATGGCGACCTGATCCCTGTTCTGGCTGCAGGCCGTACCTCCGTTGTTACCGACCCGAGCTTCGAACGCATGTTCTACAAGCTTGCTGGCTTCCGTTTCCTTGGAAAGCGTGCGGTTCGTATCGATATTCTTGAGCGTCTGGCGGACCTCATCCGTCCGTTGCTGCAGTGGAAGCCGGGCCAGCAGTCGCGGCCGGAGGGTGCCTATGACGGTCGCCGTTTCACAACGACGACGGCCATGCTGTCCATTCTCGGTGCAACGCTCGACGATATGGAAGAGATCCTGAAGGGTCTTGGCTACCGTGCTGATCAGGTGACGGCGGAAGAAGCGCAGGCGTTCCTCGCAAGCCAGAGCGGTGAGCCTGCCAAGGCCGACGACGCTGGTGCAGTGGATGCAGCCGAGGCCCACGACGACGCCGATCCGCAGGATGCATCCGAGGGTGAAGCTGTTGCCGAGGCACCAGCGGCAGAGGTTGCTGTTGCGGAAGCCCCTGCAGCCGATGCATCGGCTGGCGAAGTTGCCGAGCCGAAGCCTGTGTTGTTGTGGCGTCCAGGTGGTCGCAACGAAAACCAGCGTGGCGAGAATCGCCGCCCGGGTAATCGTGGCCAGGGTCGCGAACAGGGTGGACGTGAGCAGGGCGAGCGTCGTGGCGAAGGCCGTCGCGACAACCGTGAGGCATCCAATCGTGGTGACGGCGAGCGTAAGCGCGATGGTGGTCGTCCTGATCGCGGCAACCGCAACGATCGTAATGATCGCGGCGAGCGTAAGGACAGGCCGGATCGCAACGATCGTGGCGGCAAGCCCCAGCAGGGCCAGCGCTTCGAGGCAAAGCCGCCCCGCAAGGAAAAGCCGCTTGATCCGGATTCACCCTTTGCAAAGCTCGCTGCTCTCAAGGAGCAGCTGAAGAAGTAAGTCTATGGGAAGCAAGGAACAGTCACCGGAAAGTACGCGCCAGCGTCTGGACAAGTGGCTGTTCTTTGCTCGCATGGCCAAATCCCGTTCAGTTGCCCAGGGCTATATCCAGTCCGGTCTGGTACGGGTAAACGATACGGTCATCCGCCAGTCCAGTCACATGGTCAAGGCGGGCGACAGGCTGGACATTCGCTTCGAGCGGATGGATCGCGTGCTGATCGTGAAAGGTGGCGGAGAGCGCCGTGGGCCTTTCGAGGAAGCAAAGCTCCTTTACGACGACATCACGCCGCCGCGCGAGCCGGGAGAGCGGATAACGCATCTCGAGCAGGCAATGCGACTGCCGGGCTCCGGGCGCCCGACGAAAAAAGAGCGCCGTGCGCTCGACAAGTTCATTTCAGACGCTGGCGAAGACCGCGATTAGAATAAGCGTCTACGTACGCTCCCAATTCAGAACTGTTTATCCTTGCCATTGGATGACAAACGCATTACGTCACATGCGAAAATGCCCTGTCTGAAAATCCGGGCGACGGCTTGTGTTCCGAAGCCCAATGACCCGGCCTGCATATTCTGGAGTTCATCATGACGTATGTCGTGACCGATAATTGCATCCGCTGCAAATATACCGACTGTGTTGAAGTCTGCCCCGTCGATTGTTTCTACGAAGGCGAAAACTTCCTTGCCATCAATCCTGACGAATGCATCGACTGCGGCGTATGCGAACCGGAATGTCCCGCCGAGGCTATCAAGCCCGATACGGAGCCAGGTCTCGACAAGTGGTTGAAGCTGAATGCCGAATATGCCGCCATCTGGCCCAACATCACCGTCAAGCGTGATCCCATGCCGGAAGCCAAGGAAATGGATGGCGTGGAAGGCAAGCTGGAGCTTTACTTCTCCGCTGAAGCCGGTCAGGGCGACTAAGCACCATATCAGATGATTTCAGAAGCTCCGGTCTAGAAGCCGGGGCTTTTGTTTTATCCGGATCGACCCGATTGCAGCGTCGTTGCGAGCAGCGTCAGCAAGGCCACGCTTTCCTCCAGGCTTTGTCGCTGGCGGCTTTGCAGGATAGCCGCCTGCAAACGGTTCATTTCCCTGGCGATCGCCGCTGGTTGCCACGTGCGCAGAGCTCTTTCGATCACCGGTTTACGACGAAAATGAATGTGCCGTCCAAGTGTCTGCATGACCTGTCCGGCCTGCAATTTTTTCTCATCCATTTCCGCGCGCATCTGGTCCAGAAGCTGAAACTGTTTCAGGCAGCCTTGAAGGACAAGGAAAATCGGCGTCTTCGACGCAATGATCTTCTGCGTCGCATGGAAGAAGGCGTTTCGATCACCTTTCAGGATGGCATCGACGGCATCGTCGGTCGAAATCGCGCTGGCATCGCCGATGATGGCCATCACGTCGTCTTCCTCAATCACCTCCATGCCACGGCCGTAAAGTGCGAGCTTGCGGATCTCATTGCGGGAGGCAATGCGGTCGCCGCCGAGCGATTCAATGAGGCGCTGGCGTGCAGCGGGTGCGATGCGCAGATTGTCTCCGGACAGTTCCTGGTCGATCAGGGCATTAAGAGCACGGGCATCGTCGGCGTAGCAGGGGATCGCGGCGATTGATCGGGCGGGCTCGGCGATCTTGCGCAGTCCCGTTCCCTTTTTGAGGTCACCCGCTTCAATAATCAGGAAGCTTGCCTCCGGCGGTGTTTCGGCAAGAACCTGAAGCGCATCAACGAGCGCTTTTTCGGCCGCAGCGTTCTTGACCCAGACGAGTTTCTCTCCGCCGAAAAGCCCGATGGCATTGACTTCATCGAGAAGCCGGCCCGGATCGCCCTGGAGATCGGAAGCACTCAGTTTCAACGACGCGAAAGCATCATCGGGATCGATGCCTGTTTTCTTGGCAATGAGGCTTGCGCGTTCGGAGACGAGGCCGCGATCAGGGCCATAAATCACAAAAATGCGAAAACGCTCCGCCGGGTTTTCGGCGAAGCGCTCGAATTCATGAGACTTTATTTCCGTCATCGCGCCCGGTCTCAGCGGCCGAGCGTGGCGGCGATATCCGTACGGATGATTTCAGCCAGTTCGCGCGCTGCGCGGTTTTCTGCGTCGCGGATCGCACGGATCTTTGCGAATTCCTGCTGCGGCAGATCGACCTGTGCGGTCACGCTGCGGCGCGCAGAGCGCAGGATCTGTCCATCGGACACGCGCGTCAGCACGTATTGACCATTCATCACCACGCGGCCCGGGTAGGGACCATCGTAGTTGTTGTTGGTTCGCGACGTCAGATCGTAGTTTTCGACTTCGGTGGAGGTCGCACTCGAGCTGACTGTCATCTTGAGATTGTACTGAGCCGTAGCAGGTTCGCCAGCGCCGCCAGAAGCCAGGAAGATCAGGTTGTTGCGAACTTCCTGGGAGATTCTGTCATGCGCAGGAGCGAAGCTGACAGCCGCCAGCCTCTCTTTCGTTCCCGACGCTCCGCCGTAGAGCGGCCGGGCCTGGCACCCGGCAAGAACGCCAGCCACCAGCACGACGGAAAGTGCCGCCGCAGTGCGGCTCCATCTCGAAAATGCGTCAGACAACAATGTTCACAATCCTTTGCGGAACCACGATGACTTTCTTGGGCTCGCCGCCGGCAAGAAGAGATTTGACGGCATCCAGCGCAAGGGCGGCCGCACGGACGGCATCTTGATCCGCATCGCGCGCGATTGTCAATTCGCCACGCTTCTTGCCATTGACCTGCACCGGCATGGTGACGTCGTTTTCCTCGACCAGCGCGGGAACGAACGTCGGCCAGGGGCTCTGCGCCACAAGACCGTCATTGCCAAGCACGGACCAGCATTCTTCGGCCAGGTGCGGTGTCATCGGCGCGATCATGCGAATCAGAATTTCGACGGCATCGCGCGCCGCTGCCTTGACGTCCTCTGGCTTGCCACCAGCCGACACGTCGGCGAGCGGGCCGGCCAGTGCGTTGACCAGTTCGTAGATGCGTGCGATGGCCTTGTTGAAGGCCAGCTTGTCCAGATCTTCCTGAACCGCCTTCAGCGTCTTGTGCGCAGCCTTCGAGGCAGCCAAGCCTTCGCCGTCCGTCGCAGGCTTTCCTGTCACGGCCTTCAACTCTTCGGCGGCTTCGCCGATGATGCGCCAGACGCGCTGTACAAAGCGGTGTGCGCCTTCAACGCCGGATTCAGACCAGATGACGTCACGGTCCGGCGGAGAGTCGGACAGAACGAAGAAACGGGCAGTGTCAGCGCCGTAAGATGCGATGATGTCGTCCGGATCGACAACGTTCTTTTTCGACTTCGACATTTTCTCGATCGAGCCGATCTTCACCTCGTCGCCAGACGACAACAGGAATGCACGACGGTTTCCGTCCGTTTCGTCGATCCGCAGGTCCGCAGGTGCGATCCATTCGCGCGCAGTCCCTTCACCGCGGCTGTAGGTTTCATGCACCACCATACCCTGCGTGAAGAGGCCCTTGAATGGTTCCTTCACGTCGACATGGCCGGTCTCGCGCATCGCGCGGGTAAAGAAACGCGAATAGAGCAGGTGCAGGATCGCATGTTCGATGCCGCCGATATACTGATCGACCGGCAGCCAGCGATTGGCAACCTTAGGATCGGTCGGCTCGTCTTCCCATGGTGCGGTAAAGCGCGTGTAATACCAGCTCGAATCGACAAAAGTATCCATGGTGTCGGTTTCACGACGTGCGTCTGCACCGCACTGCGGGCAGGCAACGTGACGCCATGTCGGATGACGATCCAGCGGGTTGCCGGGGACGTCGAATGTCACGTCGTCAGGCAGCTTGACCGGCAATTGCTTTTTCGGAACCGGAACGACGCCACAGACTTCACAATGAATGACCGGGATCGGGCAGCCCCAATAGCGCTGGCGGGAGATGCCCCAATCACGCAGGCGGAAATTGACCTTGCGCTCTGCCTGCGGCGCGTTGCCCAAGGTCTGAGCGGACAGTTTCTGCACGATCGCTTCAAATGCGTCTGCCGTCTTCATGCCGTTCAGGAACTGTGAATTGATCATCACGCCGTCATCGACATAAGCTGTGTCGCCAACAGTGAAGTTATCCTGATCCGGGCCTTCAGGCGCAACAACCGCAACGACCGGCAGGCCGTACTTGCGCGCGAAATCCAGGTCGCGCTGGTCGCCGGACGGGCAGCCGAAGATTGCACCGGTGCCGTAGTCCATCAACACGAAGTTGGCGATGTAGACCGGCAGTTCCCAAGTTGGGTCCAGCGGGTGAACGACCTTCACGCCAGTGTCCACGCCCTTTTTCTCGGCCGTTTCCAAAGCTGCGAGCGAGGTGCCATGACGACGGCACTCATCGCAGAATTCGGCGATGGCCGGGTTCTTTGCGGACAGTTCCCTGGCCAGCGGATGATCGGCGGCAATGGCGATGAACGATGCACCGAACAACGTGTCCGGGCGTGTGGTGTAAACGGTGATATCCGAAAAACCTTCCGGCGCTGTCGCCGCAACTGTCTGCCAACGCAGCGACAGGCCCTCGGATCGGCCAATCCAGTTCTTCTGCATCAAGCGAACTTTTTCCGGCCACTGGTCCAGCGTATCCAGTTCGTCCAGCAGATCCTGGCTGAAATCGGTGATGCGGAAGAACCATTGCGTCAGTTCGCGCTGTTCGACCAGAGCGCCGGAGCGCCAGCCGCGACCGTCGATCACTTGTTCGTTAGCCAGAACCGTATGGTCGACCGGGTCCCAGTTGACCTTGGACTGCTTGCGATAGACCAGGCCCTTTTCCATGAAGTCGATGAACAACGCCTGCTGACGGTGGTAGTACTCGACGTCACAGGTGGCAAATTCGCGGGTCCAATCCAGGGACAGGCCCATGGACTTCAGCTGGCCGCGCATCGTGGCGATGTTCTGGTAGGTCCAGTCCTTTGGATGAACCTTGTTCTGCATGGCAGCGTTTTCGGCGGGCATGCCGAAAGCGTCCCAGCCCATTGGGTGCAGAACGTTGAAACCGCGCGCGCGCTTGTAACGCGCAACAACATCGCCCATGGCGTAGTTGCGCACATGGCCCATGTGGATGCGGCCCGATGGATACGGGAACATCTCTAGAACGTAATATTTCTCACGCGGGTCGCTGTTGTCGGTGACGAAAACATTGTCTTCGTTCCATTTCTGCTGCCAGCGCGGCTCGGCGTCGCGAGGATTGTAACGTTCGATGGCCATGTCTTTAGAAATCCGGGTATCGAGGGGAAAAATTTGCGCTGACCTTCACCATGAAACGACCGGGGCGTCAAGTTTGGCGGGGCATTAGGACGTTCAAACTTGGCCAGCGCTCATCAAATGGTGCGAAACCTGCTTGGCATCAAGGCTGCAGGCGTCTAGTTAGCGTTGAAAACGGTTCAAACGAAGGTCCTCCCATGGAAATCGAAGCGCGTCTTGAAGATGTCAGGCACCGGATTGCGGATGTTGCTGAAAAATCCGGTCGCAAGGCGGATGATGTTACGCTTGTTGCCGTTTCGAAAACTTTTGACGCTGACGCGATTGAGCCGGTGATCGACTGTGGTCAGCGCGTTTTCGGCGAGAACCGTGTGCAGGAGGCGCAAGGCAAATGGCCGGCGCTGAAAGAAAAGACCCCTGATATCGAACTGCATTTGATAGGACCGCTGCAATCCAACAAGGCAGTAGACGCCGTGGAACTGTTCGACGTCATCCAGAGTGTCGATCGGGAAAAAATTGCCCGTGCTCTTGCGGCAGAATGCGAAAAGCAGGGACGTCATCTTCGTTTTTATATTCAGGTCAATACGGGGCTTGAAGAACAGAAAGCCGGTATCGATCCGCGCGAAACGGCAGCCTTTGTCGCTTTTTGTCGTGACGAATTGAAGATGCCGGTCGAGGGGCTGATGTGCATCCCCCCGGCAGATGAAAATCCTGGCCCGCATTTTGCGCTTTTGGCCAAGCTCGCCGCTCAGTGTGGCCTCGAGAAGCTTTCCATGGGCATGTCCGGCGATTTCGAGACAGCTGTGGAGTTTGGCGCAACCAGTGTTCGTGTCGGCTCAGCGATTTTCGGTGCTCGCTGACTCTGAGTGAGGGAAAAAGACTAAGCCTTTAACAAAAAACCCGGCCTTGAAGCCGGGTTTTGTAAATCCGATGACTGCGGACGAATCAGTACTGATCGTCCTCATCTTCGTCGGTCTTCGTCGACTTCAACGAGCTCAGCTTTCTGAACACGGCGTCGGCGTCGATCTGCTCTTCCTCTTCACGCTGGAAGCTGTAGTTCAGGCCTTCGGTCGCGGCTGCAGGCTGCAGCGTGTTGTCCAGCTCTTCTGCAGTTGGCAGCGGACGGCCGCGCGATGCGCGTTCGACTTCAAGGTCGAGATCGATCTGGCTGCAGAGACCGAGCGTTACCGGGTCCATCGGCGTAAGGTTGGCCGAGTTCCAGTGCGTACGATCGCGAATCTGCTCGATGGTGGACTTGGTCGTACCAACGAGGCGCGAAATCTGCGCGTCCTTCAGTTCAGCATGGTTACGGACCAGCCAGAGAATGGCATTCGGACGGTCCTGACGCTTGGAAACCGGCGTATAACGCGGGCCACGGCGCTTGGATTCCGGCACGCGAACCTTCGGCTCGGAAAGCTTCAGCTTGTGGTTCGGATTGCCTTCGGCGCGGACAATCTCGTCACGGGAAAGCTGTCCGGTTGCAATGGGGTCGAGACCCTTGATGCCCTGCGCGGCTTCACCGTCGGCAATTGCCTTCACTTCGAGCGGATGCAGCTTGCAGAACGTAGCGATCTGATCGAACGACAGCGCGGTGTTATCAACCAGCCATACGGCGGTCGCCTTTGGCATGAGCAATTGTTGAGCCATAGATACAATCCTTCTGTCCGTCCGCGCCGGTGTCGCGGGCCGTGGGTACTAACCACTAATTTCCGGGATATGGAGGCTCTATAGCTGCATTGCATCAGAATTGCAATTCTTTGTGCAACAAATGACCTTTGTCTAATTGCCGTACGAAGTTGAACTGCTATGAATTGAACACATGTCTGAGGTGGGAGTCTTGGGCAGAAAACAAGACATATCTGGTTCCAGGAGGAGTTCATGTCTGCCAAAATCTATCCGGTGCTCAAGTCGGCAAAGGCCCGTACGCTCATTGACAACGAGCGTTACCAGAAATGGTATCAGGAGAGCGTCGAGGACCCGGAAAAGTTCTGGGACAAGCACGGCCGGCGGATCGACTGGTTCAAGCCATATACCAAGGTCAAGAACACCTCGTTTCGCGGGCGCGTGCCGATCAAGTGGTTTGAGGACGGTCTTACCAACGTTTCTTACAACTGTATCGACCGGCATCTGAAGACGCATGGCGAACGTACCGCGATCATCTGGGAAGGCGACAATCCCTATATCGACAAGAAGATCACCTACAATCAGCTTTATGATTACGTCTGCCGTCTCGCGAACGTCCTGAAGAAACATGGCGTCAAAAAGGGTGACCGCGTTACCATCTATATGCCGATGATCCCGGAGGCAGCTTATGCGATGCTGGCCTGCGCGCGTATCGGCGCCATTCATTCCGTGGTTTTCGGTGGTTTCTCGCCCGAAGCGCTGGCGGGCCGCATTGTCGATTGCCAGTCGACGTTTGTTATCACCTGCGATGAAGGCGTGCGTGGTGGCAAGCCGATCCCGCTGAAGGAAAATACCGACAAGGCGATCGACATCGCGGCGAAGCAATATGTCATCGTCAACAAGGTTCTGGTTGTCCGCCGCACCGGCGGCAAGACTGGCTGGGCACCCGGCCGCGATGTCTGGTATCATCAGGAAATTGCCACCGTGAAACCGGATTGCCCGCCCGTGAAGATGAGGGCGGAAGATCCGCTTTTCATTCTTTATACGTCCGGTTCCACCGGCAAACCAAAGGGCGTTCTGCACACGACGGGCGGGTATCTCGTCTATACCTCGATGACGCACGAATATGTGTTCGATTACAAGGATGGAGAGGTCTACTGGTGTACGGCCGACGTTGGCTGGGTGACCGGGCATTCTTATATCGTATACGGACCGCTGGCGAACTGCGCGACAACGCTGATGTTCGAGGGCGTGCCCAACTTTCCGGATCAGGGACGTTTCTGGGAGGTGATCGACAAGCACAAGGTCAATATCTTCTATACGGCGCCAACAGCGTTGCGTTCGCTGATGGGCGCGGGTGACCAGTTTGTCACGCGCTCGTCGCGCTCCAGCATCCGTCTGCTCGGCACCGTGGGCGAGCCGATCAACCCGGAAGCCTGGGAGTGGTATTACCACGTCGTCGGTGAGGACAAGAGCCCGATCGTCGATACATGGTGGCAGACGGAGACTGGCGGTATCCTGATTTCGCCGCTGCCGGGCGCGACCGATCTGAAGCCCGGTTCGGCGACACGACCATTCTTTGGCGTACAGCCACAGCTTGTCGACGCGGAAGGCAACGTTCTTGAAGGCCCGGCCGACGGCAACCTGTGCATCACCGACAGTTGGCCCGGGCAGTCGCGCAGTGTCTATGGCGATCACCAGCGTTTCATCGACACCTACTTCTCCACTTACAAGGGTAAGTATTTCACCGGCGATGGCTGCCGTCGCGACGAGGACGGATATTACTGGATTACCGGCCGCGTCGACGATGTGCTCAACGTGTCTGGCCACCGACTTGGCACAGCGGAAGTGGAATCGGCGCTGGTGTCGCACCATCTGGTTTCGGAAGCGGCGGTTGTCGGTTATCCGCATGCCATCAAGGGGCAGGGCATTTATTGCTATGTGACGCTGATGGCCGGCCAGAACGGTGACTATGCGCTTCGCGAGGAACTGGTCAAACACGTGCGCAACGAGATCGGGCCCGTCGCCACGCCTGACAAGATCCAGTTCGCACCCGGTCTGCCGAAGACACGCTCCGGCAAGATCATGCGCCGTATTCTCAGAAAAATCGCCGAAGACGATTTCGGAGCCTTGGGAGACACCTCGACACTTGCCGATCCGGCGGTGGTCGAAGATCTCATCGCCAACCGGCAGAACCGGCTGGCGGCGTCCTGATCGTCCAACTGTCTTGAAAAGGCTGCTTCGGCAGCCTTTCTTCTTGCCGATGGCACAAACAAAAACACCCGGAGGCGGAACCTCCGGGTGTTTTTCATTCTAGGTCAGTGCGATTACTGACCGCGGATCTTCTTCAGGTCCGCGAGAACGGCGTCAACGACGTCAGCGCCGATTTCAGCCTTGTGCTTTTCGTAAACGACCATCGACTTTTCGCGGATACGGGCCTGCTCTTCAGCCGACAGCGTGTTCACTTCGAGGCCGGCAGCCTTGATCTTTTCCAGGGACTTCTGGTTCAGATCGCGGATGACCTTGCGCTCTTCGTCACGGCCAACGGCCGCGCACTCGCGCAGGGCAGCCTGCTCTTCAGGAGCGTAGCTGTCGAAGATCGGCTTGGAGAAGAGGAACAGGAACGGCGTGTAAGCGTGGTTCGTTTCCGTGATGTACTTCTGGACTTCGTAGAACTTGGACGTATCGATCGTTACGTAGGGGTTTTCCTGCGCGTCGATTGCGTTGGTTTCAAGTGCGGAGAAGACTTCGCCGAAAGCCATCGGCGTTGCGTTGGCACCGAGGTTCTGGAAGGTGTCAAGGAAGATGTTGTTCTGCATCACGCGAACCTTCAAGCCGGAGAAATCTTCCCACTTGTTAACAGCGTGCTTGGAGTTCGACAGGTTGCGGAAACCGTTTTCCCAGTAAGCCAGGTTTACGAGACCCTGCTCTTCCAGCTTCTTGTTCATCATGTTGCCGAACTCACCGTCCATAACGGCGTCAGCTTCCTGAGCGTTGGAGAACAGGAACGGCAGGTCGAACACGCCGAGGGCCGGGATCAGGCCAACGAGCGGGGACGAGGACGTCACAACGGCTTCCTGAACGCCGGAGCGCAGTGCCTGGGTTGCCTGAAGATCGCCGCCGAGAGCGCCGCCCCAGAATGCCGTCAGTTTCAGCTTGCCGCCCGACTTGTCGTCTAGGCAGGCCTGCATCGCCTTGATGCCGTTGCCAACCGGATGGTCAGCATTGATGCCGTTCGAAACACGGATGTTGCGGCTGCTGAATTCAGCCATCGCAGGTGCTGCAGCGCCAACGGCGAAAGCGATTGCAGTGGTGGTCAGAAGAAGCTTTCTCATAATATCCTCCCTTGGATTTGTGAGCGAGAAGCGGATTGCGGATTAACGGAGATATTGCAGCGGCACGAGAACGATGTCCGGGAAGATGACAAGCAGCGCCAGGACAATGAGTTCGGCCACGAGGAACGGCCATACACCGACCGTCACCTTGCCCAGCGGAATGCGTCCCACACCGCTGACAACGTTCAGAACGACGCCAACCGGAGGGGTAATCAAGCCGATGGCATTGTTGATGATGAAGAGTACGCCGAAGTAGACCGGATCGATACCCGCCTGTTTGACGATCGGCATCAAAACAGGCGTGAGGATCAGGATGGTCGGCGTCAGGTCGAGCGCCGTACCGACGACGAAGACGAGGACCATGATGACGGCCATCAGGAGCATCGGGCGGTCGATCAGCGGTTCAATGTAGCCTGCGACTTCGTTCGGAATGTTCGCAGCCGTGATGAGCCATGCCGAAACCAGCGCGGCGCAGACCAGGAACATGATGATCGAGGTGCTTTTTGCGGCACGCAGGAGAACGTGGAAGAGGTCCGCCGGCTTCAGCTCGCGGTAGATGACCATGCCGACGAACAGAGCGTAGGCGGCGGCCACAACGGCGGCTTCGGTGGGGGTCATGATGCCGGCCTTGATGCCACCGAGGATGATGACCGGCATGCCGAGCGCCCATCCGGCGCGTGCCGTGGCTGTCAGGCGCTCTTTTGCCGACGTCTTCGGCAGCGGCTGAACATTGTCCTTACGTACCACGATCAGCCAGGCAGCGATCAGCGAAATACCCATCAGGACGCCTGGGACGATACCGGCAAGGAAGAGCTGGGTGATCGAGACGTTCGCGGCAACGCCGAAAACAATGAAGGCCATGGACGGCGGGATGACCGGAGCAATGATGCCGCCTGCGGCGATCAGACCACCGGAGCGCGGAATGTTGTAACCGGCTTTCGCCATCATCGGGATCAGGATCGCGGCAAGCGCTGCGGTATCAGCCGCAGCCGAACCGGAGATGCTGGCCATGATGATCGCAGCCATGATCGCAACGATGCCAAGACCGCCGCGAATGTGACCGACGAGAGCAATCGCGAAGTCGATGATGCGGCGGGAGAGGCCACCGGAGTTCATCAGTTCGCCGGCAAGAATGAAAAAGGGAATAGCCAGCAGCGTGAAGGTATCAGCGCCCGAGATCATGTTCTGAGCAATGATCTGGGTGTTGAACATGCCCATGTAAGCCATGAGCACGACGCCACAGAACATCAGCGAGAATGCGACGGGAACGCCAATCGCCATGGCTCCCAGCAGAGAGCCGACAAAAACGAAAAGTGTCATGGTATCAGCGCTCCGAAAGCTGTTCGATCGTCAGGTTTTCACCCGCAAACTGGGCGATTTCATCATCGGTCACGCGGCCCGTGAGATAACGGTAGAGGCGTTCGAGCGCGATGATGAACATCAGGCCGCCGGTAAACATGCCAACGCCGTACACCCAGATCATCGAGAGCTTGGTTACGGGGGCGTGCATGCTGGCGTTGATGCCGGACTGCTTCCAGGTTCCCCAGAAGAAAATGGCGGAACAGACAAGAATGATGATGTTCGAGATGATCATGCAGAAGACGCGTGCGCGTCGCGACAGGAACATGACGAGCGTTTCGATGCCCATGTGGCTGTTCTCGCGAAAGGTGAGAACGGCACCGATAAAGGTCAGCCACACGAAGAAATAGCGCGACAACTCTTCCGACACGTTGATACCGGAATTCATCGTGTAACGCATGACAACGTTCACGAAGACCATGATCGACATGCCGGCCAGCAGCAAGACGAGAATGATTTCGAGAATCCGGTAAAAGAGATTGATTGTCTTTTGCATTTTCCCCTCCCGAAGAAATTTTTAGAGTAGCCCTCGTTTGGCCAGATTGCGCATCAGAGCCGTGGTGCCGAACGTCCATTCGGGGCACTCGTCGGTGGTGGTAACCCAGTTGATGAGCCTGCCGAGCTTCGGCGTGGAAATTTCCACGCGGTCGCCCTTGGCATGGGTGAAGCCGAGACCGGGACCATGCCGGTCCTTGACCGGTGCAAACATGGTTCCGAGGAAGAATACCGCGCCATCGGGATACTGATGATTGCGGTTCAAGAGTTGCGAAGCCAGATTCTCCGGCGAGCGGCTGATTGCCTGCATCGGGCTGACGCCCGTCATCGTGAAGCCATCCGTGCCCTCGACGAGAAGCGAGATCTGCGACTGCTTGACATCTTCGATGCTGAACTTTCCGTCAAAAAGACGGATGAAGGGGCCGATTGCGCAGGACGCATTGTTGTCCTTCGCCTTGCTGAGCAGCAGGGCGGAGCGTCCTTCGAAGTCACGCAGATTGACGTCGTTGCCCAATGTTGCGCCGATGATGCGTCCATCCGACGTGATGGCAAGGACGACTTCCGGTTCAGGATTGTTCCATTGCGACTTCGGGTGAACGCCGATGAGGGCGCCGCAACCGACGGATGCCATGGCCTGTGCCTTGGAGAAAATTTCCGCATCGGGGCCGATGCCAACTTCAAGATACTGCGACCAGAGACCCATTTCCTGAAGCAGCTTTTTCACTTCGGCAGCTTTTTCGGAGCCGGCTTCGAGGCCCTTGAGGTTGTCGCCGAGAACCGGCGCCAGACGCACACGAATTTCCTGGGCGCGCAACGGGTCGCCTTTGGCCTGCTCTTCGATGACGCGCTCCAGCATGCTGTCGGCGAAGGTTACGCCGGCTGCCTTGACCGCCTGAATATCGTTCGGAGCGAGGAGTTCACCGGCCGAACCGTCGAGAAATGCGTCGAGCGTGCCGATTGCGACGAAACCGCTGACGTCGGCGAGCAGATCGACCAGATCGATCTTTTCGAGAAGCTCGGCCATGGTCGGAGCAAGTGAGGTGAGATCATAAAGCACGCCGTCACGCAGAAGCACGGGGCAGGGCCCATCTTCGCTTTTTGACCAGACACGACCAACCAGCAAGGCGCTCGCAAAATCTTCAGGCAAAATATCTGTGGCGTTGATTGGCCCAGCAACGGTCATGTATGTCCTCCACTTCAGAACCCCGACGACCACCTCCATGTGGTCTTATTGTCTGGATGTCTGACAAGCTATATTGATCTTTCTTAGTATGACTTTTGCAGCGAGTCTAGCGGTCCCCTAGACAAAAATTCGCGTTGTTTGTCGCCCTGATCATGAAAACCCGGCAAAGCTGTCCGATAGCTTTGCGTTACAGCTCAGAATAGGTCGAGTTCCAGGTTCACTCGACTTGCTGCGCCGATAAGATGCTTGCGCATGGCGTTTTTGGCCGCCGTGGCATCGGAAGCGGCGACCGCGTCGTAGATGGCAACGTGTTCGGCGATGGTGATTTCGAGGATTTCGCCAAATATTGCACGGGAGAACGCGATATTGATCGCAGAGCTGATGCGTTCGGCAATAAAGCCAAGAAACATCAGGAAATATTCATTCTGGGTCGCCTCGGCGAGAATGCGGTGGAAGTCGAGATCCGCCGCCACGCCGTCCTTGCTCCAGTCTTCGGCTGTCCGCATTCCTTGCAAGGCCTCTGCAAGCCGCGTCAATTGTTCGGGGCTTCTATGAAGCGCCGCAAGGCCGGCAGCCTCAATCTCCAGCGGCATGCGAAGCTGAAAGAGATCCCTGAAGTTTTCCGGGTCGTTCAGCCGGGACCGCTCGATGCGAATGGAAAGGCGCTGCCTGGGATCGGTGACAAACGCGCCGACACCTTGCCGTGTTTCAACAAAACCCTCATTGCGCAGTTGCGCAATGGCTTCGCGAATAACCGATCGGCTGACACCAAAGGTTCTGGCCAGTACATGCTCGGTGGGCAATCTGTCACCCGGTCCAAGTTTCGAATCGTTGATTTCGCGGGCGATCTCCGCGGCAATGCGGCCGGGAAGGTGATCGTTGCGATGTATCTGATTGAACTCCAGCGTCATGCCTGCTCCCGTTTCGCGGAATTATTGCTTTTATCTTCGCCTCTGCGTGCGACTTCCTCCTTCGCCTGCAGAGGTTTTGTGGACGGCTTTTTGGTAAAGCCGTCCACGTTTTTACTTAGCTATCCGCCGAAAGGCTGATCTGGCAACCGGGATTCATGCGCAAATCCGGGTCAAACGCGGATTTCAGGTTGGTGATCATCTGGCGCTGCACGTCGGACAGGCGGCTTTCAAAGTCGCCGCGCTTCAGGCGGCCGATGCCATGCTCGGCACTGATGCTGCCGACGTAACGATCCAGCACCTCATTGACGAGGGTTTTGGATTTGTAGATGAGCGCTGTTCGTTCGTCCGGCGTCGAGCCGTTCGGCGGCAGAACGTTGAGGTGCACATTGCCGTCTCCGACATGCCCATAAGACACGGCAAGGCATTCCGGCAGGCGATCCGCCAGTTCGGCTTCAGCTTCAGCCACGAAGGCCGAGAGCTTCGAAAGCGGCACGGAAATGTCAGTGCGCATATGCGAGCCGCGCAGGGCCTGGCCCTCGTTCATGCCTTCGCGGAACAGCCAGAGCTGTTGCGCCTGCGCACGGGATGAGGCAATGACGCCGTCCAGCACCAGCCCGTCTTCCATGACACCTTCAAGGAAACGTCCCATCAGATCGGCCGTGTCGACCAGGCCCGAACCGGAAATCTCCATCAGCACATAGGCGGGATAATCCGCAGCAATCGGCATCTTGAGGTCGGGAATGGCTTCGATCGCCAGTGTGAAAGCCACCGGCGGCATGAATTCAAAAGCCGACATCAGGTCACAGCATTCACGGCGCGCGCGGCGATAAAGCTTGATGGCGTCATCGAGCGAATTAAGGCCCAGCAGCGCTGTCTCGACGTGTTCAGGGTTAGGATAGAGTTTGACCGCAACGGCGGTAATGATGCCAAGCGTTCCTTCCGCGCCGATGAACAGTTGCTTGAGATCAATGCCGCGATTGTCCTTGCGCAATGTGGATAGGCCGTTCCAGATCGTGCCGTCCGGCAAAACAACTTCGAGGCCGAGAACCAGTTCGCGCGTCATGCCGTAGCGCAGCACGTTGATACCGCCGGCATTGGTTGAGACGTTGCCACCGATGCGGCAGCTACCCTGGGCTCCCAGTGACAGCGGAAAGAACATGTCCTTGTCTTCGACGGCGTCCTTGAATTCCGAGAGGATGCATCCGGCTTCCACGACTGCGGAAAAATCGTCGCTGTCGATGGTGCGGATGGCATTCATGCGCTCGAGGCTGATGACGACCTGTCCTGCAGGTGCGTCGGGTGTTGCGCCCAGAACCAATCCGGTGTTGCCGCCTTGGGGAATGATGGCAAGTTTCAGTTCAGCGCAGGCGCGAACGGCAGCAGAGACTTCTTCCGTCGAACGCGGACGAATGACGGCGACCGCCGAACTCGTCACGTCCCCGTGCCAGTCACGGCAGTAACGGGCTATATCCTCCTCTGCCGTCAGAAGCATTCCTTCTCCCAGCATGTTTTTCAACGAGAACCGCACTTCCGTCAGGTCGTTCTCGATCACGTTCTGCATTCCACCCTCTCCCATGCCACCCGCTCAAGGTTGCGCATCAGGCCGTATTCGTGCCTGCTTTTGCCGGTTTGTTAAAAAATACTATTTTCAAGCGGATCATATAAGGTTATCAGACAACCTTACAAGCTAATTTATCGGCTTGCTGTCTCGATAGCGAGTCAGAGGTGTTTTTCGGTCCGGGAGAGTGACCGGATCAATGAGGAGGATAAATATGCATATCGCAATCATCGGAGCTGCCGGCATGGTTGGCCGTAAGCTGACCCAGCGTCTCGTCAAGGACGGCGCATTGGGCGGTAAGCCGATCGAAAAATTCACGCTGATCGACGTGTTCCAGGCTGATGCGCCGGCCGGTTTTTTCGGTGTAGTCGATACGCGTGCGGCCGATCTTTCCGCGCCCGGCGAAGCCGAGAAGCTGGTGGAAGGTCGTCCTGATGTCATCTTCCATCTTGCCGCTATCGTGTCGGGTGAAGCCGAACTGGATTTCGACAAGGGATATCGCATCAACCTTGATGGCACGCGTTACCTTTTCGACGCCATCCGGATTGCCAACGGCAAGGACGGCTACAAGCCGCGCGTCGTTTTCACCTCGTCGATCGCCGTTTTCGGTGCGCCGCTTCCTTACCCGATCCCGGATGAATTCCACACGACCCCGCTCACCAGCTACGGTACACAGAAGGCAATCTGCGAACTGCTGCTGTCGGATTACAGCCGTCGCGGTTTCTTTGACGGCATCGGTATTCGCCTGCCGACGATCTGCATTCGTCCCGGCAAACCGAATGCTGCCGCATCCGGTTTCTTCTCGAATATCCTGCGCGAGCCGCTGATTGGTCAGGAAGCGGTGTTGCCGGTTCCGGAAACCATTCGCCACTGGCACGCATCGCCACGTTCGGCTGTCGGCTTCCTCATTCACGGCGCGACGATCGACGTGGAAAAGGTCGGTCCGCGTCGCAATCTTTCCATGCCGGGGCTCAGCGCCACTGTTGGCGAACAGATCGAAGCGCTTCGCAAGGTTGCTGGTGAAAAAGCTGTTTCCCTCATCCGTCGCGAACCGAATGAAATGATCATGCGCATGTGCGAAGGCTGGGCTCCCGGCTTCGAAGCCAAGCGTGCCCGCGAACTGGGCTTCACGGCAGAAAGCTCGTTCGAAGAAATCATTCAGGTTCATATCGAAGACGAACTCGGGGGCTCTTTGAAATGAGTGTTGCCGGGGAGGAGAAGAAACAGTCTATCGCGTTCATCGGAACCGGCCTGATGGGCGGTCCGATGGCCCGGCGCTTGCTGGGCGCGGGGTTTGCCGTCAAGGTCTGGAACCGCAGTGTCGAGAAGGCCGAAGCGCTTGTTGCCGATGGTGCAGTGGTTGCAGCATCGCCGGCTGAGGCCGCCAGGGGCGCCGATGTCGTCATTACGATGTTGAGCGACGGCAAGGCGGTTGGTGAAGTCCTGTTTGAAACGGGCGTTGCCGAGGCATTGGAAAAGGGTGCTGTCGTTATCGACAGCAGCTCCATCGCTCCACCGATTGCACGCGAACATGCGTCGCGGCTGGAAGCGCTGGGTATTCGCCATATCGATGCGCCGGTGTCCGGCGGTGTGCCGGGTGCGACTGCAGGCACGCTCGCCATTATGGCGGGTGGTGACGAAGCAGTCGTTTCTTCTCTTGCCGATCTCTTTGCACCGATGGGACGCTTGACCTATGTCGGCCCTTCGGGTGCCGGGCAGCTTTGCAAACTTGCCAATCAGCAGATCGTCGCCATCACAATTGGCGCTGTTGCTGAGGCGATGATGCTGGTCGAGGCTGGTGGTGCATCGCGTGAAGGTTTCCGTAATGCGATCCGTGGCGGTTTTGCCGAAAGCCGTATTCTCGAGCTGCACGGCGAGCGGATGGTCAAGCGCAATTTTGTGCCCGGTGGTCCATCGAAATTCCAGCTCAAGGATTTGAATGGTGTACTTGTCACGGCAAAGGATCTGTCTCTGACACTTCCTCTGACACAGCAGGTTACCCGCGAATTTGATGATTTCGTCGGCGACGGCGGAGCTGATATCGATCACAGCGGCATCCTGCTCTATCTCGAAAAACTCAACAACCGGGAACAGGGTTGAGACCAGCCATGGCCTATGACATCACACAGAAGCGCCGCCTGCGTTCACAGGACTGGTTTGACAATCCTGATCACCTTGACCTGACTGCGCTTTATCTCGAGCGCTTCATGAACTACGGCGTGACACCGGAAGAGCTTCGCTCTGGTAAACCGGTGATCGGTATTGCGCAGAGCGGCAGCGACCTGACGCCGTGCAATCGCGTTCACGTCGAACTCGTGAAGCGTGTGCGCGACGGTATTCGCGATGCTGGCGGTATTCCGATCGAGTTTCCTACCCATCCGATGTTCGAGAATTGCAAACGCCCAACTGCGGCGCTTGATCGAAACCTCGCTTACCTCAGCCTGGTGGAAGTGCTTTACGGTTACCCGCTTGATGGTGTCGTTCTGACAACGGGTTGCGACAAGACCACGCCGTCGGCGTTGATGGCGGCGAGCACGGTCGATATTCCGGCCATCGTGCTCTCCGGTGGCCCGATGCTCGACGGGTACCACGAGGGTGATCTCGTCGGTTCCGGTACGGTGATCTGGCGTATGCGCCGCAAATTTGGTGCCGGTGAAATCACCCGCGAGGAATTCCTGCAGGCGGCGCTGGAATCTGCACCGTCGGTCGGTCACTGCAACACCATGGGTACCGCATCCACGATGAATGCGATGGCGGAAGCACTCGGCATGTCGCTGACCGGCTGTGGCGCAATCCCGGCGGCTTACCGCGAACGCGGCCAGATGGCCTATCGCACGGGGATTCGTTCCGTCGAACTGGTGCTCGAGAACATCAAGCCGTCCGATATCCTGACACGCGAAGCGTTTCTCAACGCGATCCGCGTCAACTCGGCCATCGGTGGATCGACGAATGCGCAGCCACATCTTGCTGCGATGGCGAAACACGCCGGGGTCGAACTTCGTGAAGAAGACTGGCAGGTCCACGGTTACGACATTCCGCTTCTGGCCAATGTTCAGCCCGCCGGTAAATGGCTCGGTGAAAAATATCATCGCGCAGGCGGAACGCCGGCGATCATGTGGGAACTTCTGAAAGCGGGCAAGCTCGACGGAAACTGTCCGACCGTGACCGGCAAGACCATGGCGGAAAACCTTGAAGGCCGGGAATCATCCGACCGCGACGTGATCCTGCCTTATGATCAGCCGCTCAAGGAACGTGCCGGCTTCCTGGTGCTCAAAGGGAACCTGTTTGACTTCGCGATCATGAAGACAAGCGTGATCTCGGCGGAGTTCCGACAGCGTTATCTCAGCGAACCAGGCCGTGAAGGCGTGTTCGAAGGCAAATGCGTGGTGTTCGACGGTTCGGAGGACTATCACGCCCGGATCAACGATCCGGCACTTGATATCGATGAACGTACCATTCTTGTTATCAGAGGTGCGGGTCCGCTCGGCTGGCCAGGGTCGGCTGAAGTCGTGAACATGCAGCCGCCGGATGCGCTTTTGAAAAAGGGGATCACCAGCCTCCCAACAATCGGTGATGGACGCCAGTCGGGAACTGCAGACAGCCCGTCGATCCTGAATGCCTCTCCGGAAAGTGCGGCGGGCGGCGGTCTTGCGTGGCTCAGGACAGGCGATGTCATTCGCATCGACTTCAACCAGGGCCAGTGCAACATGCTGGTGTCCGACGAAGAAATCGCAGCACGCAAAGCGGACGGCATTCCGGTCGTTCCGGCCGATGCGACGCCATGGCAGCGCATCTACCGAAAGTCGGTGACACAGCTTTCCGACGGTGCGGTTCTGGATGGCGCAGCCGATTTCCGCAGGATTGCAGAAAAGATGCCGCGGCATAACCATTGATATCGATCGAGAAAAATCCCCGGCCAAGCCGGGGATTTTTTTGTTTCAGGCGGTTTCGTAACGCGATTCGGCCTCTTAATGTTCGCAACTGCAAATCAGCAGCACGGGAGCAAAAAAGATGACGAATATTGCGATGATTGAAGCGGCGCGCGAACGTATCGGTAAAAACGCAGTGCGTACCCCGTTGCTGTCGTCGCATTTTCTGGATGAGATTGCTGGCCGCAAATTATACGTGAAGGCAGAGTGCCTGCAGAAGACGGGTTCCTTCAAGTTTCGCGGTGGCTGGTCGGCGGTCTCAGGTCTGCCTGCGGATGTGCGAACCAAAGGCGTGATCGCTTTTTCCTCCGGCAATCATGCTCAGGGTGTTGCTCTGGCCGCTCGTCTGCATGGGGTACCGTCGGTTATCATTATGCCCTCCGATGCGCCGAAGATCAAAATCGACAATACGCGTGCCTATGGTGCCGAGGTCGTTTTGTATGACAGAGCGAACGAAGACCGTGACGCGATCGGCGACCGGCTGTCACGCGAGCGCGGGTTGACGCTCATCAAGCCATTCGACGAGCCACTGGTGATCGCCGGGCAGGGGACAGCAGGTCTTGAAATCGCCGAACAGGGTGCTGAACTGGGCATCGGTGCGGCTGAGGTTCTTGTCCCGTGTGGCGGCGGCGGGCTGACCTCGGGCATTGCTCTTGCACTGGATGCCAAAGCTCCGACGTACAGGGTCCGTACCTGCGAACCGGAGCACTTTGATGATGTCGCGCGTTCGCTTGCAGCAGGCAAGATCGAGCGCAATGCCAGCACATCCGGCTCTCTCTGCGATGCGATCATGACACCACAGCCTGGAAACATCACCTTCCCGCTCATGGCGGCTCTGTGCGGCGAAGGAATTGCCGTCTCCGAGGACGAAGCGCTTCGCGCCATGGTTCTGGCCTTCAACAGACTGAAGATCGTTGTGGAACCGGGTGGAGCCGTGGCGCTTGCCGCCGCGCTTTTCCATGGAAGCGAATTGACGGGTGATACCGTGATTGCCGTTGCCTCGGGTGGCAACGTCGATCCGGCGATCATGGCAAACGCGCTTTCCCGTTTTGGCTGAATGTCAGGCCAGTTTCCCGGCAACATCGTGAGCAATGGCCAGCGAGGCCGTGAGCCCCGGACTTTCTATACCAAAGAGATTGACGAGGCCCGGAAGCCCATGTGCTTCCGGTCCGTCGATCCGGAAATCCATGGCGGGGTCATTCGGACCTGAAATCTTTGGACGGATGCCAGAATAAGCGGGGATCAACGCATTTTCTGGCAGCCCCGGCCAATAACGTCGTATTGCTTCGCCAAAACCGCTCATACGCTCGGGATTAACGGCATAGTCTATGCCGTCCACCCATTCGACATCGGGACCAAAGCGTGCCTGCCCAGCCAGATCGAGTGTGAGATGAACGCCAAGGCCGTGCGTCTGCGGCGCGGGGTATATGAGCCGTGAGAAAGGCTGTTTGCCGGAAAGCGCAAAATAGCTTCCTTTTGCATAGCGCGCCATCGGGACGGTGTCATGCTGTAGCCCATCGATCTTTGCGGCGATTGACGGCGCGAAAAGCCCAGCCGAATTGACGAGGAACCGGCACGTCAGGCTCATCGGCTCCTTGCCACCGACATGGACACGGAAGCCGTTGCTGACCGTTTCTGCAGCAAGAAAAGGCGCGTTGAGGGCCAGCGCCGCGCCATGATCTTCCGCGTCGCCCAACAGTGCGAGCATATAGCCATGACTGTCTATAATTCCCGTCGACGGGGAAAACAGCGCAGCCGTACAGGACAAGGCGGGTTCAAGCAGAAGTGCTTTTTGCCTATCGATCAGCTCCAGATCACCACAACCATTGGCTTGGCCCTTGTTCTTGAGGCCGACAAGCAGGTCTGCTTCCCCATCGTCAGTGGCGACGATCAGCTTGCCGCAACGACGGTGGGCGACGCCATGGCTTTGGCAGAAGGCATAAAGCCGATGCTTTCCATCGACACAAAGACGGGCCTTGAGGCTTCCTTGCGGATAATAAAGCCCTGCGTGAATAACCTCGCTGTTGCGGGAGGACGTTGCTGAGCCGAACTCCGCTTCGCTCTCGAGGATGATAACGGAGAAGCCGCGCATTGCCAGCTCGCGTGCCGTGGCCAGTCCGATGACACCGGCGCCAATGATGACTGCATCTATATCGGTCATTGGCTTCCCGTTTTTTGATGGCTCGAACCGAATTCCCGCTAAAGCGTTTATATCGCGCCATGGGTAGATTGATGCGTTTCGACAGGCAAGTCGCAATCCGATTTTTCCCTTTGGGCCAATCTTATGGAATTTTATCTCTACTGAAATAGTGGGGAATAGCGATAATCTTTACCAAGATAAGCGAGTGGCCACCTCGGTGGATCAATGAGGCAAAGGAGCGCGAAATGTCTTATTCCAAGACCGGAAAAGTCAAAGACTTCGTTCCGCAATCCCACGCACAGCGCAACTGGCGTGACACGGTTCACACTGCGCTGGTCGGCGTCTGTTTCGCTTTTGTCGCAGCAGTCATTTTCGGCTTCGTTCCCTGATCCTCCCATATTCCGGGAAACCGAAGAAAAAGGCCAGTCGCTCCTCCGACTGGCCTTTTTCATTTGATGTCAGCGCTTGAGGTAATCTTCCGCCAGTTCGACCCAGAACGAGGTTCCGATTGGCAGAATCTCGTCGTTGAAGTCGAACTTCGGGTGATGCAGAGGCGGATCGTTATCGGTACGGGCCGTTCCGAGGAAGAAATAACAACCTGGCCGTTTCTCCAGCATATAGGCGAAATCTTCAGCGCCCATCGACGGACGTGGCATTTCGGCGACGTTTTCGGCTCCGGCAAATCGCTTTGCCAGTTCGTTGACGTAGTCGGTCTCAGCCTTGTGATTGATCGTGGCGTTGTAACCACGTTCGTACTCGATGGTCACGCTCATGCCGTAGCTCGCCGCCTGGCCCTCGGCGATGGAGCGGATACGCTTTTCGAGCTCGTCGCGAACGCCCGGATCGAAGGAGCGGATTGTCAGCAGCATTTCTGCGGTTTCCGGAATGACATTGCTTGCGATCCCGGCGTGAAATGCCCCCACGGTCACAACGGCGGAGAGTTGCGGATGGATGTTGCGGGAAACCACCGTCTGCAACGCCATGATGATGCTGGCACCCGCCACGATGGGGTCAGCTGCAGCTTGGGGTTCTGCACCATGGCCACCGTAGCCATTCACCGTGATCCTGCATTCGTCGACGGCTGCCAGGATCGGACCTTCACGCAGCACGAACTGACCAAAAGGCAGGCCGGGATCGTTATGAAGGGCGAAGACAGCGTCGCAGGGGAAGCGCTCAAAAAGGCCATCCTCGATCATGATGCGGGCGCCGCCAAAATTTTCTTCCGCCGGCTGAAAGATCAGATGCAGCTTCCCGTCGAAGTTCTTGCGTTCAGCGATGATTTTAGCCGCACCGAGCAACATGGCGGTGTGGCCGTCATGTCCGCAGGCATGCATGACGCCCTGATTTTCACTGGCGTAGTCGGCGCCGGTTTCTTCATGAATGGGCAAGGCGTCAATGTCTGCACGAATGCCGAGCGTGCGCGTCCCGCTGCCATTGCGCAGCGTGGCGACAACTCCGGTGCCGGCAAGGCCGCGTGTGACGTCGTAGCCCATGGCAACAAGTTGGTCGGCAATGAAGTCTGACGTCTGGTGCTCGGAAAGGCCGATTTCGGGATGCCGGTGAAGATGATGCCGGATCGCGACCACCTCTGGCATATGGTTGGCGAATGCGCTGCTGTTTCCGGTTTGTCTGGTCATCGTGCGGTTCCGTTACCTTGCTTTTAGACCCTTCCATAACAGCAATGTTGCGAGCGCGTAAATGCCGAATAGGGGTAGGCCGGTGGGCCTAAAATTGACGGTGTTACGGTTTGGATCGAAAGCCTGGAAACATCGCTTGCATCGGCCCGAAACCGGTGGCATGGAACTGGTTGGCGATGCAAGGCGTTACGTCTTTTCGGTGGCAAGGATACGGGGCAATCCCGCTTTTTGCCGGAATGGGAAGACGGAAAAGGGGAAGCCGCCTTGCTGACGTTGTTTTCGCTTTGGGGGAGCATGCGAAATCCGTATGGAACGACCAAGTTTTGGGGCTCGTCCTTTCCGGTTTTTCTCACGAATATCCGCCAGCTATGGAATTTGAGTGCTTCAGGCCTGCATGCAGCAGGCTTTAGGCTGAGCGGTGAAACGGGCGCGGGAATGCGCCACGTTTTTTGCCGGTTCAGCAAAGGTTCATGAAGAACGCGACATATAACTGCGGTTTTGTTTTCATGATGCTTTCAGCAATATGATGCAAATGCCGAGCAAGACGAGCAACGCACCTAAACCGTTTTAGAATACGAGCCGATGTCATTTCATATTACGCCGCCTGCCGCCGCCCGTGATTCCGAAGCCAAACAGATCGATCACAACGATTCGATCCGTGCTTCCTACATGACGATCGAAGAATTGTATGAGGCAGGTGCCGCGCTTTCGCGCGACGGTGCTGACAGCCTCCCCGGTTTCATGGAGTTCGATTTCTTCGAACGCCATCGCGAAAACGAGAAGGAAATCCTGCGCGTCTATCGTACCACCGCGGTTGACGCGGAAAACGGTGCGACGATTACGCCCGCCGCGGAGTGGCTTCTCGACAACCACTACGTGATCGAAGAAGCGATCCAGGAAGTCCGTCGCGATTTCCCGCGCAAGTTCTATCGTCAATTGCCGACGATGACGGTTGGTGGCGTCACCATACCGCGCGTCATGGCGCTCGGCTGGCTTTATGTGGCGCATACGCACAGCACTGTGACGCGCGAAAACATGACGGCACTGGTTGACGGTTACCAGACGTCCAAGACGCTGCAGATCGGCGAGTTGTGGGCGTTGCCGTCGATCATCCGTTTTGTTCTCATCGAAAATCTCCGCCGTATTTCTATTCGCGTCGAGCGCTCGCGCCGCATGCGCCAGAAGGCGAATGAGGTTGTCGACGAGATTATCCGTCTCAACGATGCGGAAGCCTCGGCTGCTCTTCTTGGTCAGGTCAATTCGCTGGTCGATGATCCGACCTTTGCGACCCAGTTCCTCTATCGCCTGAGAAATGGCTCTCAGACCTCGGGTTTTGCACTGGCCTGGCTGGAAGAACGTTTGCATGCCGCCGGTACCGACGCCGAAAACGTCATGATGGCCGAGCACAACCGTCTGGCCTCCGGCAACGTGACGATGGGTAACATCGTCAAGAGCCTGCGCGAAATCGACGATACGGAGTGGTCGGTCTGGTTCGAGGAAGTCAGCCACATCGACAAGGTTCTTCGCGAGGAAACCGACTACGAAACGCTCGATTTCGGTTCGCGCAACACCTATCGCAACACAATCGAACTTCTGGCGCGACGCTCGCCGAAAACCGAAGTGGAAGTTGCCCGCGCTGCTGTTGAAATGGCGCGCACGCTTCAACCTGTTGCGGGGTCAGACAGCCGCGTCAATGTCGGCTCCGTGCTCGTCGGGCAAAGTCGATTCGAGCTTGAAAAGCAGATCGCCTACAGGCCGTTGGTCTCCCAGCACATCGTAAGATCGATGCGCCGGTTCAACTGGCTGTCGATCGCGGCGCCGGTTCTTCTGATTACGGCCGTGGCAATGTGGGCGGTGGGCTGGTTCCTGGCCGAAGCGGGAATGCCCTGGTATGTGGTTACCGCGTTCCTGCTGATGTTCGCTCTGCCTGCTTCAGAAGGTGCAACTGGTCTCTTCAACACGCTCGTGACCTTCTTTGTGAAGCCGTTCCGCTTGGTCGGATACGAATTCAAGAACGGTATTCCGGACGATGCTCGAACGCTGGTGGCCGTGCCCTGCATGTTGACCAGCCGCGATAGCGTTGATGAAATGATGCGCAACATCGAGGTGCATTATCTCGCCAACCCGCATGGTGAAATCTATTTCTCGCTGGTGAGCGACTGGCGCGACGGACAGCAGGAGCAGTCCGGCGACGATATCGAAATTCTCGAATACGCCAAGCGCGAGATCGCTGCGCTGAACAGCCGTTATGCCTTTGATGGCAAGACGCGATTCTATCTGCTGCACCGCCGCCGGCTCTACAATCCGGCAGAAGGCTGCTGGATGGGTTGGGAGCGCAAGCGCGGCAAGCTGCATGAACTGAACATGCTGCTGCGCGGCGACAAGGATACAACCTTCCTCAGCGGCGCAAATGTCGTGCCGGCCGACGTTAAGTACGTCATGACGCTGGACGCCGATACGCGCCTGATGCGCGACGCTGTGACCAAGCTGGTCGGCAAGATGCATCATCCGATCAACCGTCCGGTGATCGATCCGGTCTCGGGACGCGTTGTGGAAGGTTACGGCCTGCTGCAGCCGCGTGTTACGCCGTCCCTGACAACCGGCAAGGATGCCTCCGTCTTCCAGCGCGTCTTTTCGATCAACCGTGGTATCGACCCCTATGTCTTCACGGTGTCTGATGTCTATCAGGATCTGACCTCTGAAGGGACGTTTACCGGCAAGGGCCTCTATGACGTGGATGCCTTCGAAGCGGCGCTGAAGGGCCGCATCGAGGAGAACTCCATTCTCAGCCACGACCTTCTCGAAGGCTCGTTTGCGCGCTGCGCGCTGGTAACCGATGTCGAGCTGGTAGAGGATTTTCCGACCCGCTACGAAGTTGAAGTCTCGCGCCAGCATCGCTGGGCGCGTGGCGACTGGCAGCTTCTGCCTTACATCCTCGATCGGGCACGCGGCGTGACCGCAATTGGCCGCTGGAAGATGGTCGACAACCTGCGTCGTTCTCTGACGCCAATTGCGTGGTTCTTCGCGTCCGTACTCGGCTGGTACTTCATGGACCCGCTTGGCGCGCTGATCTGGCAGATACTGTTGATCTTTTCGCTGTTCGTGGCACCGACGCTCTCGCTTCTTTCCGGTCTGGTCCCACGTTCGACGGATATCGTGCCACAGGCGCATTTCCACACGATCTGGTCTGAGATCCGGGCAACCAACGCTCAGGTCGCGCTGCGCATCGTCTTCATTGCCGATTCCGCCTGCATGATGACAGATGCCATCGCGCGTTCGCTTTATCGCCTGCTGGTCAGCCACAAGCTGATGCTGGAATGGCGTACCGCTGCCTCGATGCAATCCAGCGCACAGAGCAGCGTGGTCGGTTATTATCAACAGATGTGGCATGCTCCGGTCGTTGCGCTTCTCGGGCTGCTGTTTGCAGCGCTGCCTGGCGATAACGCATTCCTGATTGGTATTCCTTTCGCACTGTTGTGGGTTCTGTCGCCTGCCGTCGCCTGGTACGTCAGCCAATCGGCTGAAACCGAAGACCGCATGTTCGTGTCGGAACATGTTTCGTTCGAACTGCGCAAGATTGCGCGCCGGACTTGGCGTTACTACGAAGCCTTCGTGACGCCGCAGGAAAACTATCTGCCGCCGGACAACTTCCAGGAAACGCCGGAGCCGATCGTTGCCTCGCGCACATCGCCAACCAACATCGGCGTTTATCTGCTGTCGGCAATCTCGGCACGCCGGTTTGGCTGGATCAGTTTCGCTGAAACCATCGAGCGGATCGAAAATACGATCACGACCGTTGAGAAGATGGAGAAATATCGCGGCCATCTCTACAACTGGTATCATACGGACACACTGCAGACGCTTGGTCCGCGTTACGTCTCCGCTGTCGACAGCGGCAACCTTGCGGGTCACCTGATTGCCGTTTCGTCGGCCTGCCGCGATTGGGCTGAAGCACCTTCCGCACATCTTCAGGGCAATCTTGACGGTATTGGCGATGTTGCCGGTATTCTGCGCGAGACGCTGAAGGCGCTGCCGGATGACCGCAAGAACCTCCGTCCGCTGCATCGCCGGCTGGAAGAGCGCATTATCGGCTTCTCGAACGCTCTGGCTTCGGTCAAGCGTGAGCATGAGTTCGCTTCGATCCGTGTGATCAATCTTGCGGTTCTTGCGCGCGACATCCAGAAACTCGCCACCAATGTGGACCACGAGGTCAAGTCGTCGCAGAGCACCGAGGTTACCCGCTGGGCGCAGCTATTGGTGGAATGCTGTGAGGCGCATATTGCCGACAGCGCGATCGATCTCACCAACATGGAACCGCTTCGTCAGCGTCTGGCGTCGCTGCGCGACCGTAGCCGCAACCTTGCCTTCTCGATGGACTTCACGTTCCTTTACCGCAAGGATCGCCGTCTTCTGTCGATCGGTTACCGGGTCGAAAGCAAGGAACTCGATGAAGCCTGCTACGACCTTCTCGCGTCCGAGTGCCGTCTGACGAGCCTGTTTGCCATCGCCAAGGGCGATCTGCCGACCGAGCACTGGTATCGCCTTGGTCGTCAGGTCGTGCCGATCGGCGCTCAGGGTGCCCTGGTATCCTGGTCTGGCTCGATGTTCGAATACCTCATGCCGCCTCTCGTCATGCAGGAGCGTCAGGGTGGTATTCTCAACCAGACCAACAATCTGATCGTCAAGGAACAGATGAACCATGGCCGCCGCCTCGGCACGCCATGGGGTATTTCCGAAGCGGCGTTCAACGCCCGCGATCACAATATGAACTATCAGTACACCAACTTCGGTGTGCCGACGCTTGGTCTCAAGCGTGGCCTCGGCCAGAACGCCGTCATTGCGCCTTATGCGTCGATCCTTGCCAGCCAGTACGATCCGGAAGGCGCGCTGGAAAACCTCGACAAGCTGCGCAAACTTGGCGCGCTTGGCCAGTACGGTTTCCACGATGCGGTCGACTTCACGCCGACCCGCGTGCCGGACGGCAAGGTCTGCGCGGTGGTCTATAACTACTATGCACACCACCATGGCATGTCGATTGCGGCCGTTGCCAACGTCGCTTTCGACGGCGTGCTGCGCGAACTGTTCCATTCCGACCCGGTCATTGAGGCGGCGGAACTGCTTCTGCAGGAAAAGGCACCGCGCGAAGTGCCGGTGATGAGCGCCAAATACGAGCCGGAGACACCCGGTAAGGAGCAGGCGGATCTCCTGCGTGCGGAAGTCCGTACCATTGCCGATCCTGCTGTTCGCGACCGTGAAGTGGTATTCCTGTCGAATGGTCATTATTCGACCATGCTGACATCCACCGGTGCCGGTTATTCCAAGTGGAACGGTCAGGCGATTTCCCGCTGGAAGGCCGACCCGACTGAGGATCGTTGGGGAACCTTCATCTTCCTGCGCGATACGTCGTCTGGACAATGGTGGAGTGCGACCGCAGAACCGCGCGTAATCGAAGGTGAAAAGACGAAAACGGTCTTTACTGACGACAAGGCGGAGTTCCACAAGGCCGTCGGCGATCTGCAAAGCGTCGTTGAATGCATCGTGGCGACTGAACACGATGCCGAAGGCCGTCGCGTCACACTGCTCAATGTCGGTTCGGAAGATCGATACATCGAAGTGACGTCCTATATGGAGCCGGTCATTGCGTCCGAGGATGACGACAACGCGCATCCGCTGTTCTCACGTATGTTCGTGCAGACCGAAATAGGTCGTCGTGGTGATGTTATCCGGGCATGGCGCAATCGCCGCAGCCCGAGTGATCCGGGCACGGTCATCGCGCATCTGGCAGCAGACAATGCAGGCCCATCGCGTCCGACAGAGTTCGAAACCGACCGTGCGAAGTTTATCGGTCGCGGCCGTTCGCTGGCGGAAGCTGCCGCTTTCGACAGCGGTGCCACGCTTTCGAGCACCGACGGTTTCACGCTTGATCCTGTGCTTTCGTTGCGTCGGACCGTTCGCGTTCCTGCCGGCAAGAAGGTCAGCGTTATTTTCTGGACGATTGCGGCGCCAAGCCGTGAGGAAGTCGACAAGGCAATCGATCGTTACCGCCATCCGGACGCCTTCGCGCATGAACTCGTTCATGCCTGGACGCGTACGCAGGTACAGATGCGCCATGTTGGTGTCACATCGCAGCAGGCTGCGGCATTCCAGCATCTTGGTCGCTATCTGACCTATCCGGACATGCATCTGCGTGCCGATTCAGAGACGCTGAAAACCGGTCTCACCTCGCAACGCGCGCTTTGGCCGCTGGCGATCTCGGGCGATTTCCCGATCTTCTCGCTGCGCATCAACGATGACATGGATATGGACATCGCTCGCGAAGCTTTGAGCGCGCACGAATATCTGCGTTCGCGTGGCGTGATCTTCGATCTCGTCATCGTCAATGAGCGCGCAGCGTCCTACGCGCAGGATATGCAGCATGCGCTGGATCATATCTCCGAAGGCCAGCGCCGCATCAATCCGGCAGACGGTGGAAGACCGCATGTCTTCTCTGTACGCCGTGACCTGATGGATGAGGAAACCTGGGCAGCGCTGCTGGCGGCGTCGCGTGTGGTTCTGCACGTTCGCAATGGCAAGATTGTCGACCAGATCAACCGCGCCGTGTCGCTTTTTGCTGCACATCGCGGTCCGGACGGCGGTGCCGAAGCAGCGCTTGCGCGTCTGCCTGCACCGGCTTTCCCGGTTGCCGAACCTGTCGAGGATGCGGACGATCTGGATTTCTGGAACGGTTTTGGCGGCTTCGCCAAGAGCGGTCAGGAATATGTCGTGCGTCTGCATGGCGGCCAGTCGACACCACATCCGTGGATCAACGTCATTTCCAACGAAAAATTCGGCTTCCATATTTCGGCCGAAGGCGCGGGTTTCACCTGGAGCCGCAATTCGCGCGACTACCAGTTGACGCCATGGAGCAATGATCCTGTCATCAATCGTACGGGTGAGGCGTTCTACGTATCCGACGTCGAAACCGGAAAGGTTTATACGCCGTTTGCAACCCTCTCGCGTGATCCGGAAGCATTTTTCGAAACGCGTCACGGTCTCGGCTACTCCGTGTTTACCGGCAAGGCCGACACGGTTGAGATCGAGGTTACGCAAACGGTCGACCGCGAAAAGCCACTCAAATATTCGCAGGTCATTGTTCGCAACAAGGGCACGAAGAGCCGCCGCCTGAAGGTCTATTCCTATGTGGAATGGATTCTTGGCAACAATGGTCAAAAGTCTGCCCCGTTCATTCTGAGCAGGCATGACGCCGAAAGCGGTGCGATTTTCGCATCGAACCCGTACAGCATCGACTACAATGCCCGGACCTCGTTCCTGACACTGGATAGCGAGGCAAGCGGTTTCACCACCAGCCGTCGCGAATTCATTGGCAGGTATGGTTCCATACAGGCGCCTCAAGGTGTTGTTTCCGGTGCGGCTCTGGCTGGTAACACCGAGGTGGATGGTGATCCCTGCGCAGCACTGATGCAGGAAATTCATCTGAAGCCGGGCGAAGAACGTCACATGATGTTTGTTCTTGGTGATGCCGATAGCGAAGAAGAAGCCCAGTCACTGGTGAAGGATGCGCGGCGCGCTGACTTCCAGATGGCGCTCGAAGAGAGCAGGGCATTCTGGAACGGATTTACCGGTCAGCTTCAGGTCACCACGCCGGATTCCGGTTTCAACCATATGGTCAACAGCTGGCTGCCGTATCAGGCGCTCGCCTGCCGCATCCTGGCCAGAACGGCTTTCTATCAGTCGAGCGGTGCGTTCGGCTTCCGCGATCAGCTTCAGGACACACTGGCGTTCCTCCTCTACAAGCCGGATCTTGCCCGCAGCCAGATCCTGCGAGCAGCCGGGCGCCAGTTTGTCGAAGGCGACGTGCAGCACTGGTGGTTGCCACTGACTGGCGCGGGTGTTCGCACGACCATCTCCGATGACGTTGTTTGGCTCGCTTATGCGGTCAACCAATATCTGTCGGCGACGGGAGATGCCTCCATTCTTGATGAGAGCATTCCGTTCCTCAAGGGATCGGCCTTGATGCCGGGTCAGCACGACGCCTTCTTCCAGCCGGAAACCAGCGAAAAGTCTGCAAGTCTATATGACCATGCAGCATTGGCGCTCGACCTGGCGATCCAGAGAACCGGAGAAAATGGTCTGCCGCTGATTCTGGGTGGTGACTGGAACGACGGCATGAACCGCGTCGGTGTTGGCGGCAAGGGCACGAGCGTCTGGCTCGGATGGTTCCTGGCCGGTGCGCTGCGCGATTTCATCGCGATTGCCGAAAAACGGGGCGACGACGCGCATGTCGCAAAGTGGTCAGCCCATCGCGACAAGCTGCGTTCGGCACTCGAGACGGCCGGCTGGGATGGTAGCTATTACCGTCGTGGCTACTTTGATGATGGTGCACCGCTCGGTTCTGCCAGCAGTGAGGAATGCCGTATCGATTCACTTGGCCAGAGCTGGAGCGTTCTATCCGGTGAGGGTGAGGAAGGTCGTTCGCGTCAGGCAATGGATGCCGTGCTCGAACATCTGGTCGATGAAAAAACAGGTATTATCCGCCTGTTCACACCGGCTTTCTCGCAGACGTCGCATGATCCGGGCTACATCAAGGGTTACCCGCCGGGTGTGCGTGAAAACGGCGGCCAGTATACGCATGCGGCAACCTGGGTGGTTCTTGCACTCGCAAAGCAGGGTCGTCATGAAGATGCCTGGAAGTGCTTCAAGCTGCTCAACCCGGTCAATCACGCGCTGGACCGTGACGCTTCGCAGACCTATCGCGTTGAACCTTACGTGGTGACGGCTGACGTTTACGGTGGCGATGGCTACGCGGGACGTGGTGGCTGGAGCTGGTATACGGGGTCGGCCGGCTGGCTCTATCGCGCGGCTGTTGAAGGTATCCTCGGCATTACCCGTGTCGAGGGCAAACTGCACATTGCACCGGCGCTGCCGGACGACTGGAGCGGCTTCTCGGTCAAGATCACGCTGGACGGCAAGACACGGGATATCGTCGTCAGCCGTAAGGCGGGCTCTGGAGATGTCATCGTATCTGTCGATGGTAAGGCAGCGGCCACAAAGAACGGCATGACAAAGATCGCCTGAGCCATGGCTCAGGTCTGAAGGCTGGATCAACAAAAGCCCCTGCGACTAGCAGGGGCTTTTTTGTTGCCACAAAAAATCGAGCTTCGTTGGATCCGTAAGGGGGGAGGGAGAAAGTTCGGGAACTCGGCGGTTACCGCCTGCTTTCAGATCGACGTCGCTAAATGCGCGCGTCGCGCCCAACGGCGGCTTGGATCTCCTGTGACACGGGCATATTTCCGCAACCGGCTCTGCCTCTGGTCTGCGGGTCTGCCAGCCACGCATCCTCTGGTGATGAATTGAGGGGATGGAGAGTTGGCAACATCCAGTTCATCGGCTCAGCAGGGGGCTGCTGGTGGGCTGACTGTAGTGTTGATTGCGTAACGTCTATCAACTCGACTTGGCGCAGCCAGATACAAAAAAGGGCGGACATTGCCTGTCCGCCCTTTTGAGCGTTGTTTTGTGCCTGGAGGCGTTTAGGACGCGATGGCCTTCGGTTGCCCGTTGCCGCCTTCATCCGTCAGCAGGCCGCTGGCACGCAGAAGCGAGGTGAAGCGTCCGCCACGTTGGCTCAGTTCATCAAACGTGCCCTTCTCGATGATCCTGCCCTGATCGAGGAACAGCACGAGATCGGCGTCGCGGACTGTCGAAAGGCGGTGTGCGATGATGAATGTCGTACGGTTCTTTCTCAGCGCATCGACAGCAGCCTTCACGCGGGCTTCCGTCTCCACATCGAGCGCACTGGTCGCTTCATCGAGAACAAGGATTGGCGCGTTCTTCAAAATGGCGCGTGCGATGGCAATTCGCTGGCGCTCGCCGCCTGAAAGCCGGTTGCCACGCTCACCCACCTGGGTCAGATAGCCATTGATGCGGCTGTCGATGAAATCCGTCGCCGCTGCTGCCGCCGCCGCTTCGATCACCTCTGCATCGGTCGCCGATTCACGGCCAAGTCTGATGTTTTCCTTGATCGAGCGGTTAAGCAGTCCGGCGTCCTGGAACACTGTCGCGATCGAGTTTCTCAGCGACTGTTTGGTGACGGTGGAAATATCCGTGCCATCAATCAGGATCTGACCGGAATTCGGGTCGTAGACACGCTGTAGAAGGTTGATGAGCGTGGTCTTGCCTGCACCTGTCGGACCGACGATGGCAACCGTCTCGCCAGCTTTCGCCGTGAAGGAGATGTCATGAACGCCCTGTTTGGTGTTGGCAAAACCGAAGTTGATGTTCTTGAATTCCACGGTGCCGGAAACGTTGGTAAGTTCGCCGGCATTGCCCGGCTCCTCGCGCTCTTTGACGGAATCTTCAAGAACGAAGAAGTCCTCCAGCTTGGCACGGGCTTCGAAAATCTGGGTCACGAACTGACGCATCTGGTCAAGACGACCAATCAGCAGGTTTGCAAAGCCGATGAAGGCGATAACGTCGCCGACGCGCAATTCACCGTTCTTCACGAGAATGGTGCCGATGACGAGAATGATCATCATCGAGACGGTCGATGCCGTACGGTTGAGGGCACTGGCAAAAGCCCACCAGTCGAGAACTGGATACTGGGCGCTCAGGAGCTTTTCCGTGAACGATTTCAGTGCCTTGGTTTCAGCTTCGATACGATTGTAGCTATGCAGAACCGAAACGTTGCTGATGGAATCGCTCACATGCGCAAAGACGCTGTGATAATGTTCCTCGACGGATGCCTGACCGTCTTTCGTCCGGCCCATCACCCATTTGCCGATGAACCAGTAGACGATGCCAAGGCCGATCAGCACGAAGCTGAGGCGCATATCCATCGACATTGCGGTCGGCACCAGAAGCACAAGGGCCACGAAGGTTGCCAGGTGCGTGCGCATGAATTCCAGCCACAGGCCGAACAGCGTTTCACTGGCGCGCAGCAACGTGTGCAGAGCATTCGATGTGCCGCGCTGGTGATGCCACGACAGCGGCATGGAGATGATCCGGCCGAAGGCTTCCGTCAAAAGCGTGGCGCGACGACCGTGTGCCAGCCTGTCCGCCTCGCGGGCGACAGCGACGTAAGCGACTGTGTTGAACACGCCAAAGCCCGCCCAGAGCGCAAGAATGGCCGTGACGTCGGAGCCTGACGAGATGGCATCGATGATGCGCCCGAACAGCACGGGTTCGGCGATGGTGATGGCCGCCAGGATGATGTTGGCCACGACGACAACCGTCACACGCCATTTGTGGACGGTCAGATAGCGCAGGGCGCGCGTGTAAACCTGAAACAAAGTCAAATTTTCAATCCAATCCGTGCGTCTTTTTCATGCGGTTGATGGGTTAACTTTCAAACCCTTGCGTCTTGATAGACGGCGAAACTGGCGGGATTATCGCTCTTTCTGTCTGAATGGCGGCTTAACAAACGTCTCACCGTTGTTGAAGCAAACGACGCGCACGTAAAACGGTTCGCAGTTGCCCTAACAAGATTTTGCGGTATCGTTTCAGTGATTGATAACGACGTTCGGCGCAATCTCGTCTGACCGGCGCCCGAATAACATGACGTCATCGCGGGACCATGTCCAACAATCATCCGTCAACACTGCCAGCTTCGGGCATGCGTCCTTATGCATAATATCGTTCATTTCATTGCCAAATGTCATCAGATCGCGAACGTGGATGATGTCCAGTCTGAGTTTGCCGCTCTTCTGCAGGAGTATGGTTTCGACTATTTCCTTGTCAGCAGACGCATGGCCGGCGACCTGACCTCAGGTGGATATGTCCTCGCTCAAAACCTCCCCGACGGCTGGATGGACGTTTATCGCGCCAAGAAGTACAGCCTGGTCGATCCGGTGAAGAAACTTATTGGGCTGGTGCACAAGCCATTTCATTGGAAAGATGCGCTTGGTGAACTGCCACGCGCCATGCATCGCAAACGTGCTGTCAGCTTTTTCCACGACGCCAGCCGTTATGGCCTGCAGGGCGGTTACGCGTTTCCGGTGCACGGACGTGCGGGTTTCATCGGCGCGGTTTTCATTGGCGGCGAGGACCGGCAATTGAAGGCGGCGGATATCGAATTGTTCGATTCCGCCATGCGTGCCGTATTCTGGCGTCTGCTTGATCTTTCCGGACAGGCCAACGCCATTCTCAATCTTCCTGAAATGTCTTCCCCCGAACTCACCAAAAGAGAGATGGAGGTGCTGAGACTCATGGCTGAGGGCATGACGTCGACGGAAATCGGACGGCAGCTTTCGATCTCAAGTCATACTGTGGACTGGTACATCAACGGGATTCAGCGCCGCTTTAACGCGAAGAATCGCCAGCATACCGTTGCGCTTGCATTTCGGCGTGGACTGCTCAGTTAGCCCTGATCTCTAACGTCACGCCTTTGGCACCGTGAAGTTGGCCGAAGTTTTTCAATCGATTTAAAAATTCTATGCCCCCAGAGGGCCGGAGCGATCGCTTCCGGTCGGAAATGGTCTTTCCAAGATCGTTTTTTGCTGCTTAATTTCGCGGTGCAGCAGAAAACTTCTTTTGTTTCTGGGGAGACAGTCTTGAAAATTTCGAAACTACTTGTCGCCAACCGCTCTGAAATAGCGATCCGTGTTTTCCGGGCAGCGAATGAGCTTGGAATAAAAACGGTCGCGATTTGGGCCGAGGAGGACAAGCTGTCTCTCCATCGTTTCAAGGCGGATGAGAGTTATCAGGTCGGTAGGGGGCCGCACCTGACGAAAGACATGGGACCAATCGAAAGCTACCTTTCGATCGAGGAGATCATCCGGGTCGCGAAGTTGTCCGGTGCGGATGCGATCCATCCCGGTTACGGCCTTCTGTCGGAGAGCCCTGAATTCGTGGAGGCCTGCAACAAGGCAGGAATCATATTCATTGGACCGACGGCCGACACGATGCGTCAGCTCGGCAACAAGGTTGCTGCGCGCAATCTCGCCATTTCGGTCAACGTCCCCGTTGTACCGGCCACCGATCCATTGCCCGACGATATCGCCGAAGTGGAGCGAATGGCTGAGGAGATCGGCTACCCGGTGATGTTGAAGGCGTCCTGGGGCGGTGGCGGTCGCGGCATGCGCGTCATTCGCAAGAAAGAGGACCTTGCACGTGAAGTGACGGAAGCCAAACGTGAGGCCAAGGCGGCGTTCGGCAAGGACGAGGTTTATCTCGAAAAGCTGGTCGAGCGCGCGCGCCACGTCGAAAGCCAGATTCTCGGCGATACACATGGCAATGTCGTTCATCTGTTTGAGCGCGATTGTTCGATCCAGCGACGCAACCAGAAGGTTGTGGAGCGTGCTCCGGCACCTTACCTCAGCGAAACACAGCGACAGGAACTTGCCAATTACTCGTTGAAGATCGCCGCTGCGACAAACTACATCGGTGCCGGCACTGTCGAATATCTGATGGATGCGGACACGAACAAGTTCTACTTCATCGAGGTCAATCCGCGCATTCAGGTCGAGCATACCGTCACCGAGGTCGTGACCGGTATCGATATCGTCAAGGCGCAGATCCATATTCTCGAAGGTGCCGCCATCGGCGCGGCAGAATCGGGTGTTCCGAAGCAGGAAAACATTCGCCTCAACGGTCATGCGCTCCAGTGCCGTATTACGACTGAAGACCCCGAACATAACTTCATTCCTGATTATGGCCGTATCACTGCTTATCGTTCGGCTTCCGGCTTCGGTATCCGTCTTGACGGCGGTACCTCGTATACGGGCGCGGTGATTACACGTTACTACGATCCGCTGCTGGTCAAGGTGACCGCCTGGGCGCCGGGACCTGAAGAGGCAATCAGCCGCATGGATCGCGCCCTGCGCGAATTCCGTATCAGAGGTGTTGCGACAAACCTCACCTTCCTGGAAGCCATCATCGGCCACACGAAATTCCGTGACAATACCTATACGACGCGTTTCATCGACTCCACGCCGGAGCTGTTCGCGCAGGTCAAGCGCCAGGACCGTGCAACGAAGCTTTTGACCTATCTGGCCGATGTCACGGTCAACGGTCATCCTGAAACCAAGGGTCGCGCAAAGCCATCGGACAAGGCAGCCAAGCCGATCGTGCCCTATATCGATGCCCCGACGCCGGATGGCACGAAGCAGGTTCTCGACAAGCTTGGCCCCAAGGGCTTTTCGGAGTGGATGCGCAATGAAAAGCGCGTTCTCGTTACTGATACGACCATGCGTGACGGACACCAGTCGCTGCTTGCGACGCGTGTGCGGACCCACGACATTGCCGGTGTGGCGAGCGCCTACGCCAAAGCGTTGCCGCAGCTCCTATCGCTTGAGTGCTGGGGTGGTGCGACCTTCGACGTTTCCATGCGCTTCCTGACGGAAGATCCATGGGAGCGTCTGGCCCTCATCCGTGAGGGTGCGCCAAACCTTCTGCTGCAGATGCTTCTGCGCGGCGCCAATGGCGTGGGTTACAAGAACTACCCCGACAACGTGGTGAAGTACTTCGTTCGTCAGGCGGCCAAAGGTGGCATCGATCTCTTCCGTGTGTTCGACTGCCTGAACTGGGTCGAGAACATGCGCGTCTCGATGGATGCGATTGCCGAAGAGAACAAGCTCTGCGAAGCGGCGATCTGCTACACCGGCGACCTCCTCAATTCCGCGCGTCCAAAATACGACCTCAAATATTATACGGGGCTTGCGGCCGAACTGGAAAAGGCCGGTGCGCATATCATCGCCGTCAAGGACATGGCAGGTCTTCTGAAGCCTGCAGCTGCCAAGGTTCTGTTCAAGGCCTTGCGTGAGGCGACCAGCCTGCCGATCCACTTCCACACGCACGACACGTCCGGTATTTCCGCCGCGACCGTTCTTGCGGCTGTGGACGCGGGCGTGGACGCCGTCGACGCCGCTATGGACGCGTTCTCCGGCAACACGTCGCAGCCGTGCCTCGGGTCCATCGTCGAGGCACTTGCCGGCACCGAACGCGATACGGGTCTCGATGCGGAATGGATTCGTCGTATCTCCTTCTATTGGGAGGCGGTCCGCAACCAGTACGCAGCGTTTGAAAGCGACCTCAAGGGACCGGCATCCGAAGTTTATCTGCATGAAATGCCGGGTGGTCAGTTCACCAACCTCAAGGAGCAGGCGCGTTCGCTTGGCCTCGAAAGCCGCTGGCACGAGGTGGCGCAGGCCTATGCCGATGCCAACCAGATGTTCGGCGATATCGTCAAGGTCACGCCATCCTCCAAGGTTGTCGGCGACATGGCGCTGATGATGGTCAGCCAGGATCTGACGGTTTCCGACGTCGAAAATCCGGACAAGGAAGTCTCCTTCCCCGAATCCGTGGTGTCCATGCTCAAGGGTGATCTTGGCCAATCGCCGGGCGGCTGGCCGGAAGCGCTGCAGAAGAAGGCGTTGAAGGGAGATGCACCCTATACTGTGCGTCCCGGTTCGCTTCTTGCCGACGCCGATCTGGATGCCGAACGCAAGACGATCGAGACAAAGCTCGAGCGTTCGGTCAACGACTTCGAGTTTGCCTCTTACCTGATGTATCCGAAGGTGTTCACCGATTTTGCCCTGACGGCAGAAACCTATGGCCCGGTCTCTGTGCTGCCGACTCATGCCTACTTCTACGGCATGGAAGACGGTGAAGAGCTGTTTGCCGATATCGAGCGCGGCAAGACGCTGGTGATCGTCAATCAGGCGTCATCCGGCACTGATGACAAGGGCATGGTGACGGTGTTCTTCGAGATCAATGGTCAGCCGCGTCGCATCAAGGTGCCAGACCGGGCGCATGGAGCGACAGGTTCGGCCGTACGCCGTAAGGCTGATCCCGGCAACGCTGCCCAGATCGGCGCACCGATGCCGGGTGTCATCAGCCGCGTTTTCGTCAATCCGGGGCAGGCCGTAAAGCCTGGAGACGTGCTGCTTTCCATCGAAGCCATGAAGATGGAGACGGCGCTGCACGCTGAGCGCGAGGGTACCATTTCTGAAGTCCTCGTCCGCCAGGGTGATCAGATCGACGCAAAGGATCTGCTTGTGACCTACGCAACCTAATGCCGTCATCGCGACATTGCATCTGACGACGCATTGCGCCCGCCCTTTGGCGGGCGTTTTGCTGTTGCGCTTCTGAGAAAACTCAAATATGCATGTTTGTGCACGTTTCTACATGTTTACCCGTGAAGTAAAATGAACGAACATTTTGTCAGTGAGCGACAGGCGCTCATTCTCTCTCAATTACGGCAAAGCGGTCGTGTGTTGGCGCAGAATCTCGCGGAGAGTTTCGGTGTGTCCGAAGACACGATACGGCGTGATTTGCGTGATATGGCGGGCAGAGGTGAATGCCAGCGTGTTTACGGCGGTGCCTTGCTTGCCGAAAGCACGACGGTGCCGCTGAAAACACGCATGGCCGAAGATGCGGATCGCAAAGGGCGTCTTGCTGCCGCGGTCTTGCCGCTTCTTGAGCCAGGCCTGGTTGTCTTTATCGATGCCGGTTCGACCAATCTTGCCATTGCACGGGCAATCCCCGCCGATTTGAAGCTGACTGTTGTCACGAACACGCCGGCCATTGCTGCGGAACTGACGGGGCGAGCCGGCATTGAACTGGTATTGATCGGTGGCAAGGTCGATCCGCTGGTTGGCGCCGCTATTGACGCCATGGCGTTGCGGCAGCTCGAATTGATGCGGCCCGATCTCTGCGTCCTCGGTGTTTGCGGCATCACGCTCAGCTCGGGATTATCCGCCGATGTCTTTGAGGATGCCGTGTTCAAGCGGCTCGCCTGCAGTGCCAGTGAGCAGGTTGTTGCTGCCATCACGACGGAAAAGCTTGGCCACAAGGCAGCTTTTCATGTGCATGATCTGTCGCCTTCTCTTTGTCTCGCGCTGGAGCGCGGCATTGAACAGACGACCGCCGATGTGCTTGCGGCGCACGGCGTGAATATCCGTTTTGCCGATACCCACGCGGCTTAACCCGCCCGCGCTCACGTTTGAAGGATTTTTAGATGAACGGTCCTGCGAGTTTCGCACCCACACCGGCGCGCTCTTCGTACTTCACGCGACACCGGCTCGGCGTTTCGCTGTTGTTCCTGATGAATGGCTTCATGATGGGGTCATGGGCACCGAAAATTCCCGAATTTTCAACCCGCCTCTCGCTGAGCGAAAGTGCGCTGGGTCTGGTCATTCTGGTGTTTGGCGTCGGTTCACTGCTGTTCATGCCGATTGCCGGTTCACAGATCGCGCGTTTCGGATCGCGCACCGTTTCTCTCGTTTCGGCGGTGCTTTTTCTTCCGACGCTGCTGTTCATCACCTGGGCCAACACGATCTGGGCCGGAGTCATTGCCGTTTTCCTGTTCGGTGGTCTGACGGGGGCAATGGACGTTGCCATGAATGCCAATGCGGTCGCCGTGGAACGAGACATGCGCAGGGCCATCATGTCCTCCTGTCACGCATTCTGGAGTCTCGGCGGTCTGATCGGTGCGGGCTTCGGCGGCTTTCTGATCACGGCCATCGGCGTGCACGGCCATGCGGTTGCGCTGACGCTGGTCGCACTGGTCCTCCTCGTCATTGCCTGGCCTCGCATTCTCGCCGATCGTCCACATCCGGAGGAAGAGCGGCCGAAGGGCGGCTTGCCGCTGACACCGCTGCCCTGGATCATCGGTCTCATGGCTTTGTTTTCGATGGTGCCGGAAGGTGCAATCCTTGACTGGGGCGCCCTTTATCTGCGCAACGAGTTGGGTGCGTCCGTTTCGCAGTCCGGTTTTGCCTTCGCTGCGTTTTCATTGACCATGGCTGTCATGCGTTTTGCTGGCGATCTGGTCAGGGACCGCTTCGGTGCTGTCAACACCTTGCGTTTCTGCTCGACGATTTCGATCATCGGTTTGTTGACCGCCGGTCTTGCAGAAAATTCGACCCTGGCAATCATCGGTTTTGCCGTGGCCGGGATCGGCATTTCCAACATGGTGCCGATTGCCTTTTCTGCCGCCGGTAACATGCCTGGCCTGGCGCCTGGGATCGGATTGTCTGTCGTCACGACCATGGGGTATTCGGGGATTCTCGTAGCGCCCTCGGCCATCGGGTTCATTGCCGAGCACACCGGTCTTGCTGTTGTCTTCTTAGGTCTACCGCTGCTGCATGTTGTCGTCTTGCTGCTTTCGAAGCTTGCACGGCATGCCGACGGCGCTGGACGGGAATAGTCGTCTCGAATTTTGCCACGATTGCGGTAAAGTAGAAGCTCACGTGCGTTGGGTGTTGACAAGGCCTCCCCCTTGTTTCACCTCAATAGCCATATTTTGCCGCAAGCCCAGAGACCAAAATGACGTCACACGCCGATTTCGACCCGAAGCCCCGCCGCGCATCTGTCGCTGTCGATGTGGGTGGTGTTATCGTCGGCGGCGGCGCGCCTGTCGTCGTCCAATCGATGACCAACACCGATACTGCTGACATTGACGCCACCGTGCAGCAGGTGGCGGCGTTGTTCCGGGCCGGTTCGGAAATCGTCCGCATCACCGTCGATCGCGACGAAAGTGCTGCAGCAGTGCCGAAAATCCGCGACCGCCTGTTGCGTCTTGGCATGGACGTACCGCTTGTCGGCGACTTCCATTATATCGGTCACAAACTTCTAGCCGACCATCCTGCCTGTGCGGAGGCGTTGGCGAAGTACCGCATCAACCCCGGCAATGTCGGCTTCAAGGACAAGAAAGACAAGCAGTTCGGCGAGATCGTCGAGATGGCGATCCGTTACGATAAACCCGTACGTATCGGCGTGAACTGGGGTTCGCTTGATCAGGAACTGCTGACTGCCCTGATGGACAAGAACAAGGAAGAGGGGTTTCCGCTCTCCGCTCGCCAGGTGACTCGCGAGGCGATTGTTCAGTCTGCGTTGATTTCCGCCGAGTTGGCTGAAGACATCGGGCTGCCGCGCAATCGTATCATTCTTTCGGCCAAGGTCAGCCAGGTACAGGACCTCATCGCGGTTTATTCGATGTTGTCGGAACGCTCCGATCACGCACTGCATCTTGGCCTGACCGAAGCAGGTATGGGCTCCAAGGGTATCGTCGCCTCGTCCGCCGCTATGGGTTACGTACTGCAGCACGGTATCGGCGATACGATCCGCGTGTCGCTGACACCGGAACCCAATGGTGACCGCACCCGCGAAGTTCAGGTTGCTCAGGAACTGTTGCAGGTCATGGGCTTCCGTCAGTTTATTCCTGTTGTTGCGGCATGTCCCGGTTGCGGCCGCACCACGTCCACGGTGTTTCAGGAACTGGCGCAGAATATCCAGAACGATATCCGCAAGAACATGCCGATCTGGCGTGAAAAATACCCCGGTGTTGAAGCGCTCAACGTTGCGGTCATGGGCTGCATCGTCAATGGCCCGGGTGAGAGCAAACATGCCGACATCGGCATTTCGTTGCCCGGAACCGGTGAAACGCCGTCGGCTCCGGTCTTCATCGATGGACAGAAAGCGCTCACCCTGCGCGGCCCTAACATTGCCGCCGATTTTGAAGCGCTTGTGATCGACTACATCGAAAAGCGTTTTGGCCGGAAAGACGCGGCGGAGTAAAGAGTACCGTGAAAAGGCCGGAATCCCTCTGTCATACCTCCTGAACCTCTCGGAGCATCAAAACACATGATAAAAAAAATCGCGATTGTTGCCCTTTGCGGGACCTATCTCTCCGCCTGCACGACCACTGACCCCTATACGGGCGAGCAGAAGATGTCCAACACGGCCGGCGGTGCGGGTATCGGTGCCGTCGTCGGTGCGCTCGGTGGTCTTGCCGTTGGCGGCTCGCCGGTCGGTCGCCGCAACGCCGCACTCATCGGTGCGGGTATCGGCGCGCTGGCTGGCGGTGCGATCGGCAACTACATGGATACGCAGGAATCGGAACTGCGTGCACAGTTGCAGGGTACCGGCGTGTCTGTCACCCGTCGCGGCGACAACATCGTTCTGAACATGCCGTCGAACATCACCTTCGCAACCGACCAGGACCAGGTCATTCCGCCATTCTACGCGACGCTCGATTCGGTTGGTATCGTGTTGAACAAATTCAACCGCACCCTCATCGACATCAACGGTCACACGGATTCCACCGGCAGCCTGCAGCATAACCAGGCGCTTTCTGAACGCCGTGCGGCGTCTGTTGCGAATTATCTGGGTGCGCGTGGTGTTGACCAGCGCCGTATCTCGACGCTGGGCTTCGGTCCGTCGCAGCCGATCGCATCCAATGCGACACCGGATGGCCGCGCGCAGAACCGCCGCGTTGAAGTTCTGATTTCGCCGCTAAAGGGCTGAGACATCGATAAAAACGCTGGGCCGGAGTTTCCGGCTCAGCTCTTGCGTTCGGCGATGAACCGCGCTGCCGCAACGAGGATATCGGCCTTGGTACCATACGGCGAGAGAAGCTCTGCCGCCTCGTTTACCTGCTCACGTAGCTTTTGACCTGCCCAGTTTTCGCCGCGCAAGGCAACAAGCGTGCCCTTGCCACGTGCCGCATCTTTACCGGTCGCCTTGCCCATGGTCGCAGCATCGGCCGTCAGATCCAGAAGGTCGTCAGCAAGCTGGAAGGCAAGACCAATCTTCTCACCGAAAAGACGCATTCTTTGCCGCTCAGACGCGCTGCTCCCGGCGATAATGGCGCCAGCCTCACACGCAAAGCGGATAAGCGCACCGGTTTTCATCGCTTGAAGCGTGACGATGCCCGCCTCATCAGGCGCTTTCTTTTCAGCGGCAAGATCCAGTGCCTGCCCGCCTGCCATGCCACCTATTCCGGCAGCGCGCGCCAGTGACAGCACAAGTGCAGCCTTGCGATCTGCCTGCAGCGGATTGTTGTCCGAGGCGATGATGTCAAACGCCAGTGTCAAAAGACTGTCTCCGGCGAGAATAGCGGTGGCTTCATCAAATTTGCGATGAACTGTCGGTTGACCGCGACGCAGATCGTCATTGTCCATGGCCGGCAGATCGTCATGAACCAGAGAATAGCAATGAAGGCATTCGAGTGCTGCGCCGACATAGTGGGCTGCCTCGTCGTTGCCGCCTAACAGCGCCGCACTTTCCATGACGAGAAAAGGCCGCAACCGTTTGCCGCCATTCAGCACGCCATGGCGCATGGCGTCGAGAAGGTTTTGAGGGCGAGCGATTTCGTCCGGGCCCACGTCGCTTGACAGCAGGCGTCCGAGCAGGGCTTCGGTTTTTGCCGCGCTGTCGCGCAGCTTCGTTTCAAAAGTCGTCATTGCAGCGTCCATGTGGCGCTCTTTGGCATGCCGTACGTCGGCAAGCAAACCTTTTCGTGATTCCTTGCGGGAACCCATTTGAGCGGACTCGCCTTGAACATGGCAATGGAATATGAAAGGTTTTTATAAGCCTGGGTGGGGAAAACATTGAGCAGCACGCCTGAAAGCGACGCAGACTACGCCGTGCTGGCGGAAGACCGGAGCAGTCCGAAGGTGGATTTTCGCACGTTGGCAAAGCGTTTCGTCATGTTTTTGCTGGCATTGCTGATCCTGCCTTACCTGCTGATTCCCGTCTATGCGCTTCCTTTCATGCGGCCCGTTTCAACGTTGATGCTTGCCGATCTTGTGACTTTGCAGGGCTACGACAGGCGCTGGGTGCCAATTGAGGACATTTCTCCACGTCTTGTTCAGTCGGTGATGATGTCCGAGGACGGACAGTTCTGTTTCCATGGCGGCGTTGACTGGAACCAGATGCAATCTGTGGTGACGGATGCGCTGGAGGGGGCTTCCACGCGTGGTGCCAGCACCATTCCGATGCAAACGGCAAAGAACCTCTTTCTCTGGAATGGACGATCTTTCCTGCGCAAGGGGCTGGAACTGCCGCTTGCCGTGGTTGCTGATTTCGTCTGGTCCAAAAAACGGATGATGGAGATTTATCTCAATGTTGCCGAATGGGGCCCAGGTATCTACGGCATCGAAGCGGCCGCCCAGCATCATTTCAAGGTGCCGGCCTCGAAGCTGACCCAGAGACAGGCGGCGCTTCTCGCGGTCTCATTGCCCAATCCCATCGACCGTGTCGCCAGCAAGCCAGGGCGTGGCCTGCAACGGCTCGCGGGCGTTATCGAACGACGCGCCCGCGCATCCGGCGCCTATGTCGGCTGTGTGCTGGACTAAGCCAGTCAGCCCTTCTTGAAAATGTAATCCGTTTCCTGACGCAAGGTCTCGCCTGGGCGCAGGATAGCATGCGGAAAATCGGCGTGGTTGGGGGCGTCCGGCCAGTTCTGCGTTTCAAGGCAGAAACCGGCAAAGGGGCCATAGGTCCGGCCGTCGAGGCCCGGAACCGGAACGTCGAGTTTGAAGGCGGAATAGAATTGCACACCGGGCTCAGTCGTGTGCACTTCAAGCGCGATGTCGGATGCCGGTGCGTAGACGCGCGCTACTTTGCGCTTGGCCCGGCGCTCGGGCGAAAGGCAGAAATTGTGGTCGTACAGAACCTGCTCGCCATTGTCCTTGCGTCGCATCGGTGCCGGGTGACGAAGGTCGAAAACCGTGTCATCGACGGGGCGGATTTCACCTGTCGGAATCTGCTGTTCGGTGGTCGGCAGATAATAGTTCGCGGCAATTTCGATCTCGTGGCCAAGTGCCGTGTCAGCACCGTCCAGATTGAAATAGGAGTGCTGGCAGATGTTGGCGATGGTCGCCTTGTCGGTGGTTGTTTCGTAAACGACAGAAAGCACGCCGCCGTCGAGGATCGTGTAGGTCGCCGTGACAGTGCAGTTACCGGGATAACCGGCGCGGCCGTCCGGATCGATGATTTCCAGAACAACATGGCTTTCGCCGTGCTCCATCAACATCCAGTTGCGTTTGCCCAAGCCGTCGCTGCCACCGTGAAGATGGGTAACGCCTTTTTCATTCAACTCGAGTTGGTACTCGTGGCCGTCGATCGAGAACTTGCCGCCACCGATACGGTTGGCATTGCGGCCGGGCGTCGCGCCGAAATAAGAGGAGTATTTGTAGTCCTCGAACTTGTCGAAGCCGAGAACGAGTGGCGGCTGGTGGCCGTCGAGGCGCAGATCCTGAATGACTGCGCCCCACGTGATGACCTTCGCGGTCAGTCCACCCTTGGATATGGTGACACGCTCGACCTTTTCTCCGGTTGCTGTGAAACCGAAATTTTCCCGTGCCGGCACATCGCCCATTCCTGCTCTCCCCGCTTGTAATGACCGGCGGACGTTGCGTTATTTTGCGACGATGTGCAATCGCGTTTTATGCCGCAAGCTCTCCGATAGCGTCGAGATCGTAGGGGGTCGTCTGGTATATCTCGTTGATCCAGTTTCCAAAAAACAGATGCGCGTGGCTTCGCCAACGATTGAGCGGGGTCAGTTCCGGATCGTTGTGGGGGAAGTAGTCATGCGGCAGCTTTATGGGAACCCCGGCGTTCACATCGCGGAAATATTCGTCCGAAAGCGAGGTCGAATCATATTCGACGTGGTTGAACATGTAGAGCCGGTTACCCTGCTTTTCATGCACAAGGCACACGCCCATTTCTTCCGATTCCATCAGGATTTCCAGATCGGCGCGCTTTTCGATATCGTCGCGACGCACCTCCGTCCAGCGTGACACCGGAACCTGGAAGTCGTCGGAAAACCCGTTCAGATAGATGGAAGACGGGCTGAGATTGCGGTGACGATAAACGCCGAAAGCCTTTTCTTTCAACTCATGCTTCGGCACGCCATGGAAGTGATAGATGGCTGCCATCGCGCCCCAGCAGACATTGAGTGTCGAATGGACGTTGGTTTGCGTCCATTCGAAAATCTTCTGCATCTCGTTCCAATAGGTGACGTCTTCGTAGGCGAGCGTCTCGACAGGAGCGCCCGTGATGATGAAGCCATCGAACTTTCTATGGCGAACCTCTTCCCACGTCTCATAGAAGGAAAGCAGATGCTCTTCCGGCGTATTTTTCGCGCGATGACCGCCAATGCGCACCAGCGACAACTCAACCTGCAACGGTGAGGCGCCGACGAGGCGAGCCATCTGTAATTCGGTTTTGATCTTGTTCGGCATGAGATTCAAAAGTCCGATCTGGAGCGGGCGAATATCCTGCCGGATAGCAGCCGTTTCGGTCATGACCCGCACGCCCTCATGCACGAGGGTTTCGAAAGCGGGCAGGGTATCTGGAATCTTGATCGGCATGTTGAACTCTCACTTTCAGGCCGCCAAAGGCCGTGAAAACAAAAAAACCGGCAGCGAAATCGCAACCGGCTCCAGGAAATTGCCTTTTTCCTCGACCCTTTAGCGACTTCTTTAAAGTGGCTGCAAGCCGGTCGGCAAATCACCACTGGCGGATTACATAATCCTGTCGAGGCGGAAAATCAATATCGGCGGTTTTCTGCGGGTTTCAGCCTTTCCATTTCGCTCCTACCTGCGATAAGGCAAGGCATGGAAACAGAACGCTTCACCATTCTGCTTGGCGGAAATGTCACCGTCACGGATCGCCTGAAAACGGTGGTGTCGGGGACGCGTGTCATCGCTGCAGACAGTGGCATGCGCCATGCAAAAACGCTTGAGCTGTCGCCGGAACTTTGGGTCGGGGATTTCGATTCCGCCGAGCCGGGTCTTCTCGACGAATGGCCGGGCATTGAGCGGCAACCTTATCCAGCGGCAAAAGCTGTTACCGATGGCGAGATTGCCGTTTCAGAGGCGATTGTCCGTGGGGCTCGTTCGCTTGTGCTGGTCGGCGCTTTCGGAGGGGCAAGGAGCGATCATGCGCTTCAGCATTTCCTGTATGCCGTCGCACTTGCCGAGCGCGGTTTCGATGTCGTTCTGACATCCGGTGACGAGGAAGCCTATCCGTTGCTTCCTGGCGCGCTCGATCTCGATCTGCCAGCCGGTTCCTTGTTTTCCGTTGCCGGTATTTCCACACTTGAGGGGCTGAACATTGCCAATGTGCGCTATCCGCTTACGGAGTTCGCGCTTGCTTTCGGCTCGTCCCGCACTATTTCCAACGTCGCAAATGGCGGCACGGCGCATTTTTCGCTGAAAAGCGGAAAAGCTATCGTGCTTGCCCGACCCTATGATCTGACCGGAGCCTGACACCTTGGCACCCCCAATTCTTAAACTCGACGATATCAAACTCACCTTTGGCGTGACGCCGTTGCTTGACGGTGCAAACCTGCAGGTGGAGCCGGGTGATCGTATCTGCCTTGTCGGGCGCAACGGTTCGGGCAAATCGACGTTGATGAAAATTGCCGCCGGCCTGGTCGAAGCGCAATCAGGTGAGGTTTTCCGTCATCCCTCCGCCACCATCCGTTATCTGGAACAGGCACCTGATTTCGACGGCTATGATACGGTTCAGGCTTATGCCGAGTCGGGGCTCGGGCCGGGCGACGACCCTTATCGCGTCACCTACATTCTCGAACATCTCGGCCTGACGGGACAGGAGCATCCACAAAACCTTTCAGGCGGTGAAGCGCGTCGTGCGGCGCTCGCGCGTGTCATGGCGCCTCAGCCGGATATTTTGATGCTGGACGAGCCGACCAACCATCTGGACCTGCCGACGATTGAATGGCTGGAAGACGAGCTGCAGCAGACGCGAAGTGCACTGGTACTGATTTCGCACGACCGCCGTTTTCTCGAGAAGGTGTCCAACGCCACTGTCTGGCTGGATCGTGGCCAGTCTCGCCGCCTCAATCGCGGTTTTGCGCATTTCGAGGAATGGCGCGACAAGGTTCTGGAAGAAGAAGAACTGGAGCAGCACAAGCTCGGCAAGGCCATCGAGCGCGAAGAGCACTGGATGCGGTATGGCGTCACAGCACGGCGCAAGCGCAACATGCGTCGCGTCGGTGAATTGCAGGCCATGCGCGCTTCCTATCGCGGGCACAAAGGGCCGCAGGGCTCAGTTCAGGCAACGGTGACCGAAGGGCGTGAGTCAGGCAAGCTGGTGATCGAAGCGGACGCCATCACCAAGTCCTATGGCGAACGCACCATCGTCGCACCGTTTTCACTACGTGTGCATCGTGGCGACTGTATCGGCCTAGTCGGGCCGAACGGCGCAGGCAAGACGACGCTCCTCAAGATGTTGACGGGGCAGCTTGCGCCTGATGGCGGAACGGTCAAGCTCGGCACCAATCTGGAGATTGCGACGCTCGATCAGAAGCGCGAGGATTTGAACCCGGAAGACACTCTGGCTTATTACCTGACGGACGGACGCGGTGACAACCTGATCGTCAACGGTGAGCTGAAGCATGTGACGGGCTATATGAAGGATTTCCTGTTTCAGCCGGAACAGGCCCGTACGCCGATCCGTAACCTCTCGGGTGGTGAACGCGCCCGCCTCATTCTGGCGCGCATTCTCGCGCGTCCGACCAACCTGTTGATCCTCGACGAGCCGACCAACGACCTCGATATCGAAACGCTCGATCTTCTTCAGGAAATCGTCGCCGGGTTCTCCGGGACGGTCATTCTTGTCAGCCACGATCGTGATTTTCTCGATCGTACCGTCACCTCCACCATCGCACCGGCAAATCCCGATGCGCCGGATGGCCGCTGGATCGAATATGCCGGTGGCTATTCCGATATGATGGCGCAGCGAAAAGGTGCTGCCGAGGAAAAACGGAAAGCGGAAAAGCAGGAAAAGGCAAAGAGCACATCGTCTGCCTCTTCATCTGCGGAACCTGCAAAGGGCAAGGCAAAGCTCTCTTTCAAACAGAAGTTCGCGCTGGAAAATCTGCCGAAGGAAATGGAGCAAGCGCAGGGCGAAATCGCCAGGCGCGAAGAGCGAATGGCCGATCCCAACCTGTTCACCAAAGACCCGGCCGCCTTCAACAAGCTGGCGGAGGAAATGACCAAGCTGCGCGAAAAGCTGGAAGCCATGGAAGAAGAGTGGCTGGAACTGGAGATGCTGCGCGAAGAGCTTGAAGGATAAAAGCGGAACTCCGGGAACGGTTTCGTCTGCTCTGACTTTGACAGAGGAAGCAAATTGGCTTTTCCTGTCAGTCCAATGGAGGAGTTCGGACCATGCGGATGATTTTCGTCAACCTGCCTGTCAAGGATATCGAGAGATCGAGAGCGTTTTTTACGGCGCTCGGGTTCAGCTTCAATCCGGAGTATTCTGACGATCGTACGCTTTGCATGATTGTCGAGCAGAACATCTTCGTGATGCTTCTGCAGGAAGAGCGTTTTCGGGATTTCATCAATGGCGATATTTGTGATGCGGTGAGCAGTACAGAGGTGCTGACCTGCCTTTCGGCAGGGAGCCGTGAGGAGATCGACCGTACGATTACGGCGGCACTCGCCTCGGGTGGCAGCAGATGGAAGCCGGTTCAGGATCATGGCTTCATGTATGCCGGCAGCTTTCAGGACCCTGACGGCCATGTCTGGGAACTCGTGCATATGACGGAGCAGGCCTGATAACAGGCCGTCTTGCCAAGCGACAGCGGCAGGTTTACATCCTTGCTTTGATCTAACGGGGTGTCTTGTCTTCTTTCTGGAGACAAGGCTGAGAGGTTCGCCAACCCGAAGAACCTGATCCGGTTCATACCGGCGTAGGGATTAGACAGCTTTCACGCAAGCGCCTGATCCCCTTTTCGTTTTTTAGGAGGTGCGCGTGCGTCGTCGTTTCTTGCTGAACTCCATTGTTGCCGTATCTCTGCTGCTGCCGGGTGTTGCCGCGGCGCAAGAGAAAAAGACACTGACTGTCTACACCTATGAGAGCTTCGTTTCAGAATGGGGTCCCGGCCCCAAGGTGAAAGAGGCTTTCGAAAAAATCTGCAACTGCACGGTCAATTTCGTCGGTGTTGCTGATGGTGTGGCGCTGCTCAACCGTTTGAAACTGGAAGGCGCTGGCTCGAAGGCTGACGTTGTGGTCGGCCTCGACACCAATCTCGTGGCGGAGGCCAAACAGACCGGTCTGTTCGAGGCAAGCGACATTGATGTGTCCGCGGCGAAAGTACCGGGCGGCTACCAGGACGATGTTTTCGTGCCATATGACTACGGCCATTTTGCCGTTATCTATGATACGCAGACCATCAAGAACCCGCCCAAAAGCCTGAAGGATCTGGTTGACGGCGATCCGTCGCAAAAGATCGCGATCCAGGACCCGCGCACCTCGACGCCGGGCCTCGGTCTGCTGCTCTGGGTCAAGTCGGTCTATGGCGACAAGGCGCCGGAGGCCTGGGCAAAACTGAAGAACCGCGTTTTGACGGTGACGCCGGGCTGGTCGGAATCCTACGGCCTCTTTACCAAGGGCGAAGTGCCGATGGTGCTCTCCTACACCACGTCGCCCGCCTATCACATGGTTTCGGAGAACACCGATCGTTATCAGGCCGCAGCGTTTTCTGAAGGGCATTATATCCAGATCGAGGTTTCAGGCCTTCTGAAAAACGCGCCGGAGAAGGAGCTTGCCAAACAGTTCCTTGCCTTCACTCTGACGCCGGGTTTTCAGGACGCCATTCCGGAAAACAACTGGATGATGCCAGTTTCCGCTACTTCGAAGCCGTTGCCGGAAGCTTTTTCTAAACTTGTGCAGCCGGAAAAGACCTTTCTGATGGACTCCGCCGAGGTGGCGAAAAATCGCAAGGCCTGGATCGATGAGTGGCTTGCGGCCATGAGCGTCAATTAAGGGAAGTTCAGGCGAACAGATGATGCTGCGTCGCGACTACAGATGGTCGATGATTGGAGGAACGGCGGCGTTTACCGCCGTTTTTCTGTTCATGGCGCTTGCCGTCGTCGCGCTGCTTTCGTTTGATGCTGGAACGTCGGCTTCGGGAATTCTGGATGCCTATACGCTGCGCATCCTCCGCTTCACGCTTTATCAGGCAACGCTGTCCACCCTTATTTCCATCATTCTGGGTCTGCCGGTGGCGCTGGCGCTGGCCCGGCAAAGACGTTTTCCCGGCCGTATCTGGATAATCAGGCTGCTGGCGGTTCCGATGGGTCTGCCAGCAATTGTCGGGGCCTTCGGGATCATCGCGATCTGGGGCAGGCAAGGTGCGCTGAACACCGCGCTTTTGTCACTCGGCAAAGAGCAGCCATTCAGCATCTACGGCCTCTCTGGCATTCTCGTTGCGCATGTATTTTTCAATCTGCCGTTGGCCGTTCGGTTGATGCTGGCGGGGCTGGAGCGCGTGCCCGCAGAATATTGGCGCATGGCGTCGAGCCTTGGTATGGGCTCGTTATCGGTGCTTCGCTTCATCGAGTGGCCTGCAGTCATGCGCCTCGTGCCGGGCATTGCCGGGCTCATCTTCATGCTATGTGCCACCAGTTTTACGCTTGTTCTGCTTTTGGGAGGTGGACCTGCGGCAACGACACTCGAAGTGGCCATCTACCAGGCGCTGCGATTTGATTTCGATCCACAGCGCGCGATTGCCCTTTCGCTGATGCAGATCACCCTGACGGCCGTTCTTCTTGGTTTGCTTTCCCTGTTTCCCTCGCAGGACGCGGAGATTGCATCCCTGGGACGACCGATCCGTCGTTTTGACAGTTTCGGTATCGCTGCCCGGGTCTGGGACGGAGCGGCCATTGTTTTCGTGATCCTTCTGGTCGGCTTGCCGCTTGCGGCCGTCGCTGCTTCCGGGCTCAGTGCCGATCTGATCCGGCTTGTTTCGGCGCCGGTCTTTGTGCGGGCCGCGACCACCAGCTTTTTCATCGCGCTGCTGTCGGGGACACTTGCCGTGCTTTGCTGCGTTGCGTTGATTGCTGCGCGGCAGGCGATTTCTTCAAAACGAAGAGTTACGGCGCCCTTGCGGTTCGTCTCGGTACTTTATGGAGCAGGCTCTTCACTCGTCCTTCTCGTGCCGCCTGTGGTCCTCGGAAGTGGCTGGTTTTTGCTTTTGAGACCACTGGGCGATGTCAATCTGTTTGCCCCCTTGCTCGTCGCCCTGATCAACATGCTGATGGCCCTGCCGCTTGTCATGCGGGTATTGGAGCCAGCCATTGCGACGCACCGCGCCCGCACCGGGCGCCTATCGGCAAGTCTTGGCATCTCGACTTTTTCGCGTATGCGTCTGATCGACATGCCTGTCCTGTGGCGGTCTCTTGCCATGGCCATGTCATTTTCAATGGCACTGTCGCTTGGCGACCTTGGCGCGGTTGCCCTATTCGGTTCGGAGAACTTTGTGACCTTACCCTGGCTGGTTTACAGCAATATGGGCAGCTATCGGACGAATGATGCGGCGGGATACGCCTTCATTCTCGGTCTCGTTTGCCTGTTGCTTTCCGCTGGCGGTGTGCCGAGTTCCAAATCATCAAAGGGAAGCGCATGAGTACGGAAAATCTGGCGATTCGGCTGGATGAAGTGAACTTAACACTCGGGTCGCAGAGCTTTCAGTTTGACTGCAGTTTCAACAGAGGACGGATTACGGCTGTCGTCGGTGCCTCGGGTTCCGGCAAGTCGACTTTGCTCAACCTTGTTGCCGGCTTCGAGATGCCGGACACCGGCCGGGTGCTGATCAATGAGCAGGACGTAAAGATGCTCGATCCCTCCGAACGTCCCGTTTCATTGATCTTTCAGGACAACAACCTTTTTGCGCATCTCGACATTTTCACCAATGTTGCGCTTGGCGTCAGTCCGTCTTTGAAATTGCAGGCAAAGGACAGGCAGGAAATTGACCTTGCGCTTGAGCGCGTTGGGTTGGCGGGGTTCGGAAAACGCATGCCGAACACGCTGTCGGGCGGTGAGAGGCAGCGAGCGGCTTTGGCACGCGCGCTTGTGCGCGAAAAGCCTGTCATGCTTCTTGATGAACCTTTTGCCGCGCTTGATCCGGGTTTGCGGTCCGGGATGGTCTCATTGCTTGTTAAACTGCAAGCCGAAACACAACATACCGTCGTTATTGTCACGCATCATATCGATGACGTGAAGAAGCTGGCTCAGGATGTGGTTTTTCTTGATCAGGGCAGCGTTCTCTACTCGGGTTCGGTCGATGATTTCTTTGCCACACAAAATGTGAAGGTCATTGAGGGCTTCCTGAATGGATGATCGCCTTATTTTCGACGCGGCCCGCTGGCAATCGCTTTACCACACGACTTCAATGACGCTAATTTGCACTTGCGAGACTCAAGTTGTTGTCCGAGAACACGGTAACTATTGCCTTCTTCAAAAATAGTCCGGGTGCGAAGGATCGTTTTTACCTCTGCGGCATTCATGTGCTGGTCGAGGGGAATATGATATTCTGGTCTGCAATTAACGGATGATCAGGAACGTTAGGAGCAGACTAACAGAATGAAAAATTGCGTGACTGCACAGAGGGGTTTGTTCTCCGGTTCAGGCGTTCAGCGTTTCGGCAGAGCGGCCAAAGTTTTTTCTGTGCTTGCGGCATCCTCCGTCATTCTATCTTCCTGCCAGTCTCTGTTCAGCCCGGCTTACCAATCCACGTTGCGGCCGTCCGACAATCCGCAGACCGTGGAAGAGGTGCAAAAAAACGACCCGCGTGCCCAGATGGGTGCGCGTGAGCATCCCCGCATCGTGGCGAGTTACGGTGGTGAATATCACGATGCCAAAACGGAACGGCTGGTTGCGCGCATCACCGGTGCGCTGACGGCGGTATCGGAAAATCCGCAGCAATCCTATCGCATCACAATTCTCAATTCACCGGCGATCAATGCCTTTGCTTTGCCGGGTGGCTATCTTTACGTGACGCGTGGCCTTCTGGCGCTTGCCAATGACGCGTCTGAAGTAGCGGCTGTGCTTTCGCACGAAATGGGCCATGTCACCGCCAATCACGGGATCGAGCGTCAGCGCCGTGAGGAGGCGGAGGTTATTGCCAGCAGGGTGGTTGCCGAGGTGCTGTCCAGCGACCTCGCCGGCAAGCAGGCGCTGGCACGTGGCAAGCTGCGACTTGCAGCATTTTCCCGTCAGCAGGAACTGCAGGCTGATGTTATCGGCGTGCGGATGCTGGGCGAGGCAGGGTACGATCCTTTCGCGTCGCCCCGGTTCCTTGACTCGATGGCCGCTTACGCCCGCTTCACGTCCGCCGATCCCGACAGCGACCAGAGCCTCGACTTCCTGTCCAGCCACCCGAATACGCCACAACGTATCGAATTGGCGCGGCGTCATGCCCGCGCCTTCGGCCAGGAGGGGCAGGTCGGTGATCGTGGCCGCGACTGGTTCCTCGATGGCATCGATGGGCTGCTTTATGGCGACAGTCCACAGGAAGGTTACGTCCGTGGGCAGACATTCCTGCACGGCACGCTCGGCATCCGTTTCGATGTTCCGGAAGGCTTCGTGATCGATAACAAGGTGGAAGCCGTTCTGGCGACCGGACCTGGCGACATGGCCATCCGTTTTGATGGCGTTGCCGATCCCAAGCAGACCAGTCTTGCGAACTATCTCACGAGTGGCTGGGTGGCGGGCCTCATCCCGGAAACCGTTCGTGAAACCCAGGTCAATGGGCTCGAGGCCGCAACGGCCCGTGCGTCCGCCGACAAGTGGGATTTCGATGTGACCGTCATCCGTGTCGGCCAACAGATCTTCCGTTTTCTGACGGCCGTGCCAAAAGGCAGCCCGCAGCTTGACAGTGTTGCCAACGTTCTGCGCAGCAGCTTCCGGCGGATGACGCCACAGGAGATTGCCTCGCTGAAACCGCTGCGCGTACGGGTCATCACCGTAAAACCCGGTGAGACCGTGGCGACGATGGCGGCGCGCATGATGGGCACGGATCGCAAGCTTGACATGTTCAGGGTACTGAACGCGTTGAGCGCGACAGCCACTCTCCAACCCGGCCAGCGGGTGAAGATCATTTCGGAGTAACCAAAAAGAAAACCCCGGATCGCTCCGGGGTTTTTTGTCAGTCTGGTTTGGCTTCGACGTTTATTGCCATTCACGAACATCGACGAAGTGGCCGGCGATGGCCGCCGCCGCCGCCATGGCGGGGGAAACCAGATGTGTGCGGCTCTTGTAGCCCTGACGGCCTTCGAAGTTGCGGTTCGATGTCGAGGCGCAACGTTCGCCCGGCTTCAAACGGTCATCGTTCATGGCAAGGCACATGGAGCAGCCCGGTTCGCGCCACTCGAAACCGGCGTCGAGGAAGATCTTGTCCAGACCCTCCTTTTCCGCCTGCTCTTTCACCAGTCCGGAGCCGGGGACGATCATTGCGGAGACTGTCGGCGCGACCTTGCGGCCATCAACGATCTTTGCCGCAGCACGCAGGTCCTCGATGCGACCATTGGTGCACGAGCCGATGAAGACACGATCGACAGGAATATCAGTCATGCGGGTGCCGGGCTTCAGGCCCATATACTCCAGAGCGCGCCATTTGGAGGCACGCTTGTTCTCATCTTCAATCTTGTCCGGATCAGGAACAGTGCCCTGAACGGATGTCACGTCTTCAGGCGACGAGCCCCAGGAAACGATCGGTGGCAGGCTGGCGGCATCCAGCACGACAATCTTGTCGTAGTGCGCGCCTTCATCCGACTTCAGCGTCTTCCAGTAGGCGATCGCCTGTTCCAGCGTTTCGCCCTGCGGTGCGCGCGGCTTGTCCTTGATATATTCGAACGTCGTTTCGTCCGGTGCGATGAGACCAGCGCGGGCGCCACCTTCGATCGTCATGTTGCAGACCGTCATGCGGCCTTCCATGGACAAGGAACGGATCGCCTCGCCGGCAAATTCGATCACGTGGCCGGTACCGCCGGCGGTGCCGATTTCACCAATGATCGCGAGGATGATGTCCTTTGCCGTCACGCCTTCCGGTATCTTGCCGTCGACACGCACCAGCATGTTCTTGGCTTTTTTCTGGATCAGCGTCTGGGTTGCCAGAACGTGCTCAACCTCCGAGGTGCCGATACCATGCGCCAATGCGCCAAAGGCTCCGTGGGTGGAGGTGTGGCTGTCGCCGCAGACGATCGTCATGCCAGGCAGGGTGAAGCCCTGTTCAGGGCCGACGATGTGAACGATGCCCTGGCGCTTGTCACGTTCGGAATAATATTCAACGCCGAAATCCTTGGCGTTCTGCGCCAGTGCTTCGACCTGAATACGGCTTTCTTCGTTCTTGATGCCCTCAAGACGATCGGCCGTGGTTGGAACGTTGTGGTCGACGACAGCCAGGGTGCGGGTCGGCGAATGGACAGGACGACCTGCCATACGCAGGCCTTCGAAGGCCTGCGGCGACGTCACTTCGTGAACGAGGTGACGGTCGATGTAGATGAGACAGGTCCCATCCGGGTCGCGGTTGACGACGTGGTCGTCCCAGATCTTGTCATACAGGGTACGCGGTGCGCTCATGGCTCTTTGCCTTGTCATTCAAAAGGTAAATTGGAGATCGATATGAGGTGGACAGCAGGTACTGTCAGGCGAGCCTAAGTCGGCTGTTGAGCGCCCCGGCGATGCGCGCGAAAAAACGGGCTGGCAGACGCTTATGGTCCTGCAGCACGTAGATATTCTGCGCGAGACATCCGAATTTCGATTCCATGGCCGCCTTCATACCAGATCGGGGACGCTACGGCAATATCATGCCGAGGTGGCGAGAGTGCCGATTTTATCGCCACGAAATGCCAGTTTTTTACGCGAGATGCCTTGAAATCCCCTGTATTGCGGGGTGATTGCTGCATTGCAACTTGCTTGTTGTGCGCTGCACATATAGACGGAGCGCCTTATCATCTGCATTTCGAACGAGGAATCGAAGGGAGGGAAAGCACATGGTATCTGAAAAGTCCCTTATCTCGAAGATCACCTGGCGGCTCATGCCGTTTCTTGGCGTTCTCTATCTTATCGCTTATATCGACCGTCAGAACGTCAGCTTTGCCAAGCTGCAAATGGTGGGCGATCTTGGATTGAGCGAATATGCCTATGGGCTCGGCGCTTCGCTGTTCTTCATCGGTTATTTTATTTTCGAAGTTCCGAGCAATCTGCTGCTGACGCGCTTCGGTGCAAGCCGCTGGTTCGCACGTATCATCATTTCCTGGGGTCTGGTCACGATCGCGCTTGCCTACACAAGCAGCCCGACGATGTTCTACATCCTGCGCTTCCTCTTGGGAGCGTGTGAGGCCGGCTTCTTCCCTGGTGTTCTTTATCTGCTGACTGTCTGGTTCCCGCGGGATTACCGCGCCCGTATGGTCGGATTGTTCATGATCTTCAGTGCGCTTGCCAATGCGATCGGCGCGCCGCTCGGCGGCATGCTGCTCGATCTGGACGGTCTGCTCGGATATGCAGGCTGGGAATGGGTGTTCCTTGCCACCGGCGTTCCTGCGGTTATCGCCGGTATCTTTACGCTCTTCTATCTGGACGATACGCCCGACAGGGCGAAGTTCCTGACGCAGGACGAGAAGGACTGGTTGAAGAACCGTATCGCGTCTGAAAATTCCGGTATGGAAGAACACGCCGATGATGGTTTCAGAGCGTTGATCAATCCGCGCGTCTTGTTCATGTCGCTCTGCTATGTCGGTTTCCCGCTTGCTGCCTACGGGCTCAGCTACTGGCTGCCGACCATCGTCAAGAGCTTCGGCGTTTCCAACACGGCCAATGGTTTCATCAACATCATTCCGTGGATCGCTGTCGCAATCTCGCTGTATGTCATTCCGGCTGCTGCGGATCGTGCCAAGAACAAGACGCTGTACATCGTCGGTCCTGCCTTCATTGGTGCGGCCTGCCTTCTGATGTCGGCTTTGCTGACCACTCCGGTGCTGCAGTTCACGTTCCTTTGCATTGCTGCTGCAGGCATTTTCGCTGGCCAGCCGGTGTTCTGGAGCCTGCCTGGTCGCTTCCTCAAGGGAGCTGGCGCTGCTGCCGGTCTTGCGGCCATCAACTCGGTCGGCAATCTCGGTGGTTTCGTCGCACAGAACGTGGTTCCGTGGATCAAGGATCAGACCGGAAGCACTATCGCACCGATGTTCTTCCTGGCTTTCTGCCTTGCTGTTGCGGGCGTGCTGGTCATTATCGCCACGCGCACGATCGCCAGCGAAAACAGGGCGACTGCCTGACAAACGAAAATGCGGCAGCCGGGTTTCCCGGCTGTCGCGCCACGCCTCAGTGCTGCTTCGAGCGCAAAGCCTTTTCAACGCGCCGCAAGATCAGCGACAAGCCGATCGTCAGGATCAGGTAGACATAGGCGACAATCGAGTAAGTCTCGAAAAAGCGGAACGAACCTGCCGCATAGACCTTTGCCATCTGGGTAATATCGGTGACCCCCAGAACCGAAACGAGCGAACTGTCCTTGACCATGGCGACGAAGTCGTTCGAAAGCGGCGGAAAGATTGTCCTCAATGCCTGTGGCAACACAATCAGCCTGAAACGATGATAGCGATTGAGACCGAGCGCTTTCGCAGCCTCGATCTGCCCGGATGATACCGACTGAATGCCTGCCCGAAAGATTTCGGCAATGAAGGCGGCGTAACAAATCGCCAGAGCAATGATTGCGCGCCATGTCAGCGAGACGTCGCGCACCAACAAAGGCTCAAGCAATCCGCTCTCAGCCAGAGGTGCAGTCAGCCAATTATAGAGACTCACGAGTCCCGGCGTGCCGACAAAGGCGATGTAAAATAGCAGGACGAGAACCGGTATGCCGCGGATCACTTCGATGTAAAATCGAGCGAACTGTCGCAAAACGATGTTGTCGGCCATGCTGAGCAGTGAAATGCCAAGGCCCAGAAGTGTCGCGAGGATGAAGGCGACCAGCGTCACGAAGATCGTTATACCGATACCCTTCGCGACGGTGGTGAAAACCTGGGTGTAAAGGTCATTGACTGCGATTAGGGCCGCAAGCCCGATGCCAATGGCAAGGATCGCCATCAGCCACCACGGAAAATCCTCGTCATTCTTCGTCTGTCCGGCACTCAAAACGATTTCGTCCCCATCACATGCGTCGGCTCAGGTCATTCGCCGAGCTTGTAATCCAGGAACCACTTCTTATCGAGAGCCGCGAAGGTGCCATCGGCCTTTAGAGCCGCAATAGCCGCATTTACGGGCGCGACAAGATCGGAGCCCTTCTTGAAGATGAAGCCGAAATCATCGCCCCCCAATGGATCGCCGATCAGCTTCAGAGCGCCTTTCGAGACTTCCACATATCCTTTTCCCGCCACGCCATCCGTGAGCACGAGATCGACATCGCCCGTCATCAAAGCCTGGACGCTGGCGCCAAAGGTTTCTACGAGCCTTATGCGGGGGTTCTGTTCATTGCCATCGAGAATATCGTAGACGGCCGTATAAAAGGGGGTGGTTCCTGCCTGTGCCCCGACCAGGCCTTTTTCAAAGGCCGCAAAGCTCTTTGCGTCGGTGAAGCGCGTTTCGTCGGAACGCACCAGCATGAACATTTCAGAGCGCATGTAGGGGTCGGAAAAATCGACCTTCGCTTTGCGTTCATCCTTGATGCTGATGCCGGTCATGCCGATGTCGTACTGCCCGTCCGACACGGCCTGGATCATCGCATCCCAGGAGATATTCCGGTATTCGAGCTTGAAGTTCAGCCGCTCGGCCATCGCCTTCATGGCATCGTATTCCCAGCCGATCGCATCGCCTGATTTCGGATCGATGAACTGCAGCGGCGGGTAGGCATTCTCGGTCACCACAACAACGGTACGCCCCTTGAGATCGGGCAGTTCGGCCGCGCGCGCCAGAAGAGGAGCGGTGCTCAGAGCGGCGAGGGTGGCGAGGAACAGGCGTCTGGTGGTCACGAGGCATCTCCTGAAAGAGTTTTCTCGAAAATGCACGGTTGCGACGGCTGGGGCAAGTAAAGAGCGGGCAACAAAAAAGGCGGTCCAAAGACCGCCTTTTCGAAAAAATCCCGTAATGGGAAATCTTATTCTGCTGCGCCTTCAGCAGCCTTTGCTGCTTCTTCCGCTGCCTTTGCTTCTGCGGCTTCGGCTGCTGCCTTCTCGGCTGCGAGAGCCTGTGCTGCTGCAACCTTTTCAGCTTCCAGACGTGCCTTTTCGTCGGCAATAGCCTGACGCTCGGCTTCGTTCAGCTTGCGAGCGCGCGTACCGGTGTTTTCAACGATACGTGCAGACTTACCGCGACGGTCGCGCAGGTAGTAGAGCTTCGCGCGGCGAACCTTACCACGGCGAACGACTTCGACGCCTTCAACCAGCGGAGAGTAAACCGGGAATACGCGCTCAACGCCTTCGCCGTAGGAGATTTTGCGAACCGTGAAGTTCTCGTTCAGGCCGCCGCCGGAGCGAGCGATAACAACGCCTTCGTAAGCCTGTACGCGGGTACGGTTACCTTCCGTAACGCGAACGTTAACGCGAACCGTGTCGCCCGGAGAAAAGTCGGGCAGGGTGCGCTTGGCTTCGATCTTGGCAGCCTGTTCGGCTTCCAGCTGCTGAATGATATTGGTCATGTTAACCTCTAATTTCTTCTGAAACAGCCAGAGCGCTCAACATCTCATCCTTCGGTCACAGCCTTGGGATCGTGCCTTTCGGCAGGAGCGGGTTCGCCATTCTTTGCTTGCGGTTAAGGGAGTTTTCCCATTTCCACGCGGGCACATACACGACGACGCGCGTTTTGTCATCCCTTTTGTGACAATATTTTATCTTCCGCTCGTTGATCGAGGCGGTTGTCGGGATCGAACTTCGCCTTTATGGCATGAGAACCTTGGGAGGGGCCATGTCCATTTTTATCGTTCTTCTGCTTTTCGCGACCGGCTTTCTTTCGGGCGTCGTAAATGCCATTGCCGGTGGCGGCACATTTCTGACTTTCGGGGCAATGACACTTGCCGGTTTGCCGCCAATCGTTGCCAATGCCACGTCCGCCATTGTGCAGTTTCCCGGTTACATCACCTCTGTGATCGCCTATGGCCCGGAAATTCGCAAACACTGGCGCGAGGCAATCTTGCTCTCAGCCGTTTCCGTGGTAGGTGGACTGGCCGGCGCGCTACTTCTCCTGTCGCTTGATAACCCTTCTTTCCGCCAACTCGTGCCGTGGCTGCTGCTTGCCGCGACAGCAGTATTTGCGGCGGGGCCGTGGCTGCGTCCAAGATCGAGCGCTGAGCGCTCTCCAGGCAATCTGCCAAGCCTTGTCTTCCAGGGGTTAGCGTCTGTTTATGGCGGCTTCTTCGGGGCCGGCATGGGCATCATGATGCTCGCCATTCTGGGCGTCACGTCCGGCGGCAGCTATCATCATCTCAATGCGCTGAAAAACCTGCTGTCGGTGGTGATTGCCATTATCGCGATTACGATCTTCGTCAGTGGCGGCGTCGTGTCGTGGTGGGCGGCACTCATCATGTTTCCGGCAGCCGCACTTGGCGGTTATGCTGGTGTTCACGCGGCAAGGCGGGTGCCGCAATGGATCATCCGATGGCTTGTCATTGCCGTCGGGCTGGTGTTGACGGGCTATTATTTCCTGTCGGCCTGAGACGCAGGCTTGTCCAGCAGGTCCGGACGACGTTCTTTTGTCAGCGCCAGCGCTTGAGCCTGCCGCCATTTATCGATGGCGGCATGATTGCCGGAGGTCAGAACGGCAGGAATGTCGCGTCCTTCCCATATCTGCGGTCGGGTATAATGCGGATGCTCCAGCAGTCCGCCTTCAAAGCTCTCGTGAACGCCTGAGAGATCGTTGCCCATGACGCCCGGCAAGATCCGAACAATCGCGTCGAGAAGCGTCAAGGCCGCCGGTTCTCCGCCGGACAGAATGTAGTCGCCGATGGAAACCTCTTCCAGTTCGCGCGCATCGATCACACGCTGGTCGACACCCTCGAAGCGACCGCAAACAATGATTGCGCCCTCACCAGCGGCGAGTTCGCGGACACGCTCCTGGGACAAGGGTTTGCCACGCGGGCTCATCAGCAGGCGTGGGCGCGTATCGCCTTCGGATACACGATCGATGGCTGCGGCCAGAACGTCCGGTTTCAGCACCATCCCGGCACCACCGCCAGCAGGTGTATCATCGACGCTGCGGTGTTTGTCCGTCGTGAACTCGCGGATCTGCACCGCTTCCAGCGACCATTGCCCTTTATCCAGGGCCTTGCCTGCCAGAGAATAGCCAAGGTGGCCCGGAAACATTTCCGGGTAGAGCGTCAGGACGGTAGCCTTGAAGGTCATGGATTATTTCTTGCCGAACGGCGAAACGCCGGTTTCGTCCTTGTCGTCGGGATTGTCGATCAGGCCTGCCGCCATGGGATCGATCAGAATTTTTCCGGCATCGAGATCGATTTCGAGAACTGCGGCTTCCGAAAAGGGGATCAGCGTCGGGCGGCGGCCGGCACCCTTCAGTTCCAGCAGATCGCCTGCGCCGAAATCAAATACGGCACTGACCGCGCCATAGCTGTTTCCTTCGGCATCGACGGCTTCCAGCCCTTCGAGATCGGCGTAATAAAATTCGTCGTCATCCAACTCTTCGTCGGGCAGGTTGTCGCGATCGACAAAGAGTTCCAGCCCGTTCAGGGCTTCGGCGGCATTGCGGTCGTTGACGCCTCTGAAGCGGATGACCACGACGTTCTTGCCTTCGCGAACTTCCAGTATCTCGAAGACGCGGCCATCGGCGCTGACCAGATTGCCGTAGTCGCCCAACGCCATCGGATCGTCCGTATACGAACTCACTCGCACTTCGCCGCGCAGGCCCTGCGCGCCGCCAATCTTTGCCATGAGAACCGGGTTTTCCAGTTTTGCCATCGGGCCGTCCGTCATCTGGTGTTTATCGTCTTCGGTTTATGGCGTTTTCACAGCACAATAAACCAAAAACGGGCGGCGCGGTAAACCACGCCACCCGCTCTTCAAGCGATCGCTTGCAGATTATTCTGCAGCAGAGGCTTCTGCGGCAGCAGCAGCGGCGTCTTCAGCCTTCTGCTTCTTCTCAGCAACGCGCTCCAGAGCGCGCTTGCCCGGCTTTGCCTTTTCAGGGTTGTTGCGAGCGTCGCGCTCAGCCAGGCCAGCTTCTGCGAGGAAGCGCAGAACGCGGTCGGTCGGCTGTGCGCCCTTGGCGATCCATTCCTTGATGAGGTCAACCTTCAGCTCAACGCGCTGCGGGTTATCCTTTGCAAGCATCGGGTTCCAGGAACCAACCTTTTCGAGGAAACGGCCGTCGCGCGGCGAACGGGCGTCAGCAACGACGATCTGGTAGTACGGACGCTTCTTGGAACCGCCACGGGCGAGACGAATTTTCAGTGCCATGTTATTTACTCCTTGAGGTGTTTTCCGCCGATCAGGCGGTTTTTTCGTTGCCGCCATGTTCGGCGGCGATTGCTTCATGATGCCGGATGACTTCGGTGATGATGAAGTTCAGGAACTTCTCGGCGAAATCCGGGTCCAGATTGGCGTCCTTTGCCAGACGGCGAAGGCGATCGATCTGGTATTCCTCGCGCGCCGGGTCTGCCGGCGGCAAATTGTATTTTGCCTTCAATACGCCCACTGCCTTGGTGCAGCGGAAACGTTCGGCAAGAATGTGAACCAGTGCGGCGTCGATGTTGTCGATCGACTGGCGGTATTCGGAAAGCTGGGCCTTCACTTCGGTCGTGGTCATGATGTCCCCCTGCCTTACTTCTTCTTCGGAAAACCGGGCAGGCCCGGAAGTCCACCAAGACCGGGCAGTTTGCTGCCCAAGCCGGGAAGCCCGCCGGGCAAGCCCTGTCCAAGACCTGGCGGCATGGCGCCAGGCTTACCGAGGCCCGCAGCTTCTGCCTGTTTCTGCAGCGCTTCCAACTGCTTGGGATCGATGTTCGACAGGTCGGGCATACCGCCCATTCCACCGAGGCCCATCTTGCCCGCAAGGCCACCCATCATCTGTTTCATGATGCCGCCCTTGCCCTTGCCGCCCATGGCTTTCATCATGTCGGCCATGCCGCGATGCATCTTGAGCAGCTTGTTGATCTCGGCAGCGTCGGTTCCGGAACCGGCGGCGATGCGCTTCTTGCGGCTATGCTTGAGAATATCCGGGTTGGCGCGCTCTGCCTTGGTCATAGAAGAGATGATGGCGATCTGGCGGTCGAACATCTTGTCGTTCAGACCGGCGGAGGCCATCTTGTCCTTCATGCCGGCCATGCCGGGCATCAGACCCATGATGCCGCCCATGCCGCCCATCTTCTTCATCTGGCGAAGCTGGTCGGCGAGGTCGTTCAGGTCGAACTTGCCCTTGGCCATTTTTTCGGCCATGGCCCGCGCCTTCTCGGCGTCGATATTTTCCGCAGCCTTTTCGACCAGCGAAACGATGTCGCCCATGCCGAGAATACGGTCGGCGATACGGCGTGGATGAAACTCGTCGAGTTCGCCCATGCGCTCGCCGGTACCAATCAGCTTGATTGGCTTGCCGGTAACGGCGCGCATCGACAGAGCCGCGCCGCCGCGACCGTCGCCATCCATACGGGTCAGGACAAGACCGGTGATGCCGACACGCTCATCGAAATTGCGCGCGAGGTTGACGGCGTCCTGACCTGTCAGGCTGTCGGCTACCAGCAGAATTTCGTGCGGGTTGGACTTTTTCTTGATCTCGGCCATTTCCATCATCAACGGTTCGTCGATGTGGGTGCGGCCTGCGGTGTCGAGGATCACGACATCATGGCCACCAAGCTTTGCGGCCTGTACTGCGCGAGAGGCGATGTCGGTCGGTGACTGGCCGGCGATGATCGGCAGCGTATCGACGCCAGTCTGGACGCCAAGCTGTCTGAGTTGTTCCTGTGCGGCGGGGCGGCGCGTGTCGAGAGATGCCATCAGCACCTTCTTCTTCTCGCGATCCGTCAGGCGCTTGGCAATCTTGCCGGTGGTTGTGGTTTTACCGGAGCCCTGAAGGCCCACCATCATGATGACGACGGGGGCTGCGGCATGAAGGTCGATGGAGACGCCTTCTGTGCCCAGCATTTCGACAAGCTCGTCATGAACGATCTTGACGACCATCTGGCCAGGCTTGATGGATTTCAGGACGGCTGCGCCAACCGCTTTTTCACGCACCTTGTCGGTAAAGGAACGAACGACTTCAAGCGCCACGTCTGCTTCAAGAAGCGCACGGCGAACCTCGCGCAGAGCTGCGGAAACATCGGCTTCCGTCAGTGCGCCACGGCCGGTCAGTCCATTCAAAATGGAGCCAAGGCGGTCCTGGAGGCTTTCAAACATCGTCTTTTCCTTCTTCGTTCCGGGGTTTCCGAAACGTCGGTGCTTTTGCTGTCAAAAACAAGACGCAAAGCCAAAAAGCACCCGAGGGCGCATCGCGCTGTCGGGTGTTGACCTCCGGGATCTCTTTATACCTTTTCGGGTCCCGGTCGGTGGCTTGGAGTCTTGAAACTGCCAGCTAATCGGGCCGGATAAACAGTAAAGCCGGGCGAAAGTCAAGGCGTGCAGGCATTTTAGCTGACATGCGCCCGCATTGACGACTTCGTGAGGGCGCATTTATGCGGCGCAATGTGCCTTGAACGCGGCCATGAGGCTTCTTATAGCTTTTGTTATGAAACGTCGAAACTTCTTCCGCCTTGCTGCAATCGGCACGCTTGCTCTGGCAGGCGGCGGGCTTTTTGCCAGCCGTTCCAATGCTGGCGCCTATTATTCCGGTCCGGCGTCCGACCATTTCGATGGTGTGCGTTTCTTCAATCCCGGCGGTGCGCCGCCAGGCGGTTTTCTCGATCTGATGAAATGGCGGTTCAACGGCCAGAAATCCACCTGGCCGGAAGACTATCCGAGCCCTTTTCCCCTGGCAAAACCCAGCGAACGGGTCGTGGGCAAGGATCTGCGCATTACCTTCGTCGGCCACGCTTCCTTTCTCATTCAGACGGCGGGGCTGAACATTCTCGCCGATCCTGTCTGGTCGGAACGCACCAGCCCTTTCAGTTTTGCTGGCCCAAAACGCGTCAATGCTCCCGGTATCCGTTTCGAGGACTTGCCGCCGATCGATGTGGTGCTGATAACGCACAATCACTACGACCACATGGATCTTGAAACGCTTCATCGACTGCATGTGAACCACAAGCCGCTGTTTGTCACACCGCTTGGAAACGATGCGATCATCCGTACGCGCGTCGAGGCTGCGCGGATTTCGACGGGGGACTGGGGCGATATTGTTGCTGTCGGTCCGGATATGAAAATCCACTTCGAGCCCTGCCATCACTGGTCAGCGCGCGGGCTGAACGATCGGCGTATGGCGCTCTGGGCGGCCTTCGTCATCGAAACGCCGGGTGGCAAGATCTATCACATTGGCGATACCGGCTTTCATAATGGTCTCAACTATCATGCCATGGCCAAGAAGCACGGCGGCTTCCGTCTCGCCAACCTGCCTTTCGGAGCATACGAACCGCGCTGGTTCATGAAAGGCCAGCACCAGAACCCTGCAGAGGCAGTCGAGGGCATGAAGATTTGCGGCGCTGCCTATGCCTGCGGTCATCATTGGGGAACGGTTCAGCTCACTGATGAAGCCATCGATGCACCGGTCATTGCCCTCAAGGCGGCACTGAGCGAACATGGGGTTGCAGACGGTCGTTTCCGGCCTATGCGTCCCGGCGAAGTGTTCGATGTGCCGGTCACCTCGTCCTAGGCGTTTCGGTGCGCCCGGTCTGGTAATTTACTGCCTTTTCCGCCATATAGGGCGAAAGTACCGGATCAATCCGGTGCGCGTCTCCATTTTAAGCGGTTTTCAGGTTCAGAACGATGGCGGATACGGTCGAATTTGCAAAGATGAACGGGCTTGGCAACAAGATCCTGGTTGTCGACATGCGCGGCCGCAAGGATATGGTCAGTGCTGAAGCTGCGGTTGCGCTCAATGCCGATCCGGCGACGCAGTTCGACCAGATCATGGCCATTCACGACCCGCGCACAGGTGGAACGGACGCCTATATCGATATTCTGAACTGCGATGGGACCAAGGCGCAGGCCTGCGGCAACGGAACGCGCTGTGTGGTGCAGGCGCTGGCCTCGGAAACAGGAAAGAAGGTTTTCACCTTCCAGACGGTCGCGGGTATCCTCAATGCCGTGGAACATGAAGACGGGATGATCTCCGTTGACATGGGGCTTCCGCGTTTCCGCTGGCAGGATATTCCGCTTTCGGAAGAGTTCCACGACACAAGCCGTATCGAATTGCAGATCGGACCGATCGATAACCCGATCCTGCATTCGCCTGCCGTGATGTCTATGGGCAATCCGCATGCCGTGTTCTGGGTGGATCGCGATCCGATGAGTTTCGATCTCGAGCGCATCGGGCCGCTTCTCGAAAACCACCCGATGTTTCCTGAGAAGGCCAATATCACGCTGGCGCAGGTCATATCCGATAGCGCCCTGCGCACGCGGACCTGGGAGCGTGGGGCAGGGCTTACGCTTGCCTGTGGTTCGGCTGCGTGTGCTGCGGCGGTGTCGGCTGCCCGGACAGGTCGTACCGGAAAATCGGTGACCATCGATGTCGCTTCCAGCCCGATCCGTGTGCCGCTGACGATCGAATGGCGCGAAGACAATCATGTCATCATGACAGGTCCTGCTGAATGGGAATGGTCGGGGTCGGTTGATCCTGCCGCGGGTACATGGCAACGCGATGCCGCTGCCGAGCAGGGGGCGATATGAGCGGCGTCGAGGTCATAACCTTCGGCTGCCGTCTCAATACCTATGAATCGGAAGTGATGCGGGCGGAGGCCGAAAAGGCCGGGCTCAACAATGCCGTTCTCGTCAATACCTGTGCTGTCACGGGCGAAGCCGTACGGCAGGCCCGTCAGGCGATCCGTCGTGCGCGACGCGACAACCCGCATGCACGCATCATCGTTACAGGCTGTGCCGCGCAGACCGAAAAACAGACTTTTGCCGACATGCCGGAAGTCGATGCCGTGCTTGGCAACGAAGAGAAGCTGAAAAGCGCCTCTTACCGCTCCCTTCCCGATTTTGGCGTTTCGGCCGAAGAGAAGCTACGCGTCAATGATATCATGAGCATCAAGGCGACCGCGCCGCAGATGGTCAAGCATATTGACGGGCATGTGCGCGCCTTCATTCAGGTGCAGAATGGCTGTGATCATCGCTGCACCTTCTGCATCATTCCCTATGGTCGCGGTAACTCCCGATCCGTGCCGATGGGTGCGGTGGTGGAGCAGGCCCGCAAGCTGACGGAAGGCGGTTATCGCGAAATCGTTCTGACAGGGGTAGATGCAACCAGTTACGGCGCTGATCTGCCGGGTGAGCCGTCGCTCGGATATCTGGCGAAAACACTTTTGAAACAGGTGCCGGAAATCTTGCGCCTGCGGCTTTCCTCCATCGACAGCATCGAAGCCGACAAACATCTGATGGACCTGATTGCCGACGAACCGCGCTTCATGCCGCACCTGCATCTTTCGCTACAGCATGGCGACGACATGATCCTGAAACGTATGAAACGTCGCCATTTGCGCGACGATGCAATCCGTTTCTGTCGCGACGTGCGGGCGCTCCGGCCAGACATTGCCTTCGGGGCCGATATGATTGCGGGTTTTCCGACCGAAACCGAAGAAATGGCGGAAAACGCTGCAACGCTTGCGGAAGAGTGCGGGATTTCCAGTCTGCATGTTTTCCCCTACAGCCCGCGTCCCGGAACGCCGGCGGCGCGTATGCCGCAGCTTGATCGCGGCCTGATCAAGGAGCGGGCTGCCCGACTGCGCGAACGCGGTGAGGCGTTGAAGCATGCCCATCTCGAGACTATGGTCGGTTCTGTGCAGACGATCCTCGTGGAGAATAACGGTTTTGCCCACACCGACAATTTCACGCTCGTCGAAGCACCTGCACTGATGCCGCGCACGCTTGCGCAGGTTGCGATTACGGGCCACAACGGCAAACATCTCAGCATGGAGCTTCTGGCTGCGAACGCGGCCTGACGCTCACAAGACACGGAACACTCATGGCCCTCGGCTTCATCAAGAAAGTCTTTTCATTCGGTAAGGATAAGGCCGAGACAGGCGAGAAGCCGCTCGACGATTCCGCGCCCGCCAAAGATGACGCGCTTTCATCCTTTGAAGAGGTCCTGCACGAAGCCGAAGCGACCGCTCCGCTCGCGGATGATCCTGTCCTTGCCGTCGAGGTGGAGACAGCCGGTGGCCCTTCACCTGATGACGTCGCTGTCGATTTGAACGAAGACGAGGCGGCTTCCGAGGAGGAGGACGCGCCTATTCTGCCCGGTAGCGAACAGGTTGGTGAGATTGGCATGGTGCCGCTTTCGCTGCTTGAGGCCGAGGCTGCGGCAGAAGAGGAAGCCCTCCAGCCCGAGCCGCTTCCCGAGGTTGTTCAGCCTGTCGAGGTTGTTGAAAGCGCCGATCTGGCGCCAGAGACCAATATCGATGACACGCCTGAAGTCGAGGAGACCTCTCTGCCGGCCGTTGCGCCATCGCTGCCAAAGGGTTTTTCGTCGGCCAGCGAGCGTGTCGAACCCGTGGACATTGCTCCGGCGGCCAAGCTGACCTGGTTTCAACGTCTGCGCGCCGGGCTTGCCCGCACCTCTTCACAGCTGACAAGCCAGATTTCGGCACTCTTCACCAAGCGCAAGCTGGACGAAGACACGCTTGATGAGCTTGAGGATCTGCTCATCCAGTCTGACCTCGGCGTCGAGACAGCCATGCGCATTACCGGTGCCCTGTCTTCGGAGCGTTACGGCAAGGATGTCAGTGGCGAAGACGTGGCGCGTATCATGGCCGGCGAGATTACCAGGGTTCTTGCCCCTGTCGCCAAACCGCTTGAGCTTGATATTTCTCACAAGCCGCATGTCATTCTGGTCGTGGGTGTCAACGGCACCGGTAAAACGACGACCATCGGCAAGCTGGCTGCCAAGCTTTCCGGCTCCGGCCTCAAGGTCATGCTGGCGGCGGGCGATACGTTTAGAGCCGCTGCCATCGAACAATTGAAGATCTGGGCCGACCGCACGGGTTCGGAGTTCATCGGTACCAAGCTCGGTGCTGATGCCGCCGGTCTCGCTTACGACGCATATGAGCAGGCGCTGGCGAAAAAGAGCGACGTGCTGATTATCGACACAGCCGGGCGTTTGCAGAACAAGGCCGAACTGATGGCGGAGCTTGAGAAGATCGTGCGCGTGCTTGGCAAGCTCGATCCGGATGCGCCGCACACCGTTCTTCAAACGCTTGATGCGACCACCGGTCAAAATGCCATGAACCAGGTGGAAATTTTCCGCAACGTCGCGGGCGTTTCGGGCCTGATTATGACAAAATTGGATGGCACGGCCCGAGGGGGTATCCTCGTTGCCATTGCCGCAAAACACAAGCTGCCGGTCTATTTCATCGGCGTGGGCGAAGGCGTGGACGATCTGGAGCCGTTCGAGGCGGAGGATTTCGCCAAGGCTATCGCGGGAGTTTGAGTATGGATATCGAAAGCAATTCCAAGGAAAGCGAAAAAATGGTGGCGGAGATCAGCCCGCTGCTTAAATTTGTGCTCGAGCTTGGCCCGCTGCTTGTTTTCTTCTTTGCCAATTCGCGTGGTGAATGGCTTGCGACGCATTTCCCGGTCCTGACGGAATTCGGCGGCCCGATTTTCATCGCCACCGGCCTGTTCATGATTGCCACGGCGCTGGCGTTGAGCATCTCCTGGTTGCTGACTCGCAAGCTGCCAATCATGCCGCTGATTTCCGGAATCGTGGTGCTGGTGTTTGGCGCCCTGACGCTCTGGCTGCAGAACGATACCTTCATCAAGATGAAGCCGACCATCGTCAATGCGCTGTTCGGCGTTATCCTTTTGGGCGGGCTGTTCTTCGGACAGTCGCTTCTGGGTTACGTCTTCAACTCGGCATTCAAGTTGACAGATGAAGGCTGGCGCAAGCTGACCCTGCGCTGGGGCGTGTTCTTCCTGTTCCTGGCGGTACTGAACGAGGTCGTGTGGCGTATGTTCACCACCGACACCTGGATCGCGTTCAAGGTGTGGGGCACCATGCCGATCACGATCATCTTCACCATGGCACAGATGCCGCTCGTCATGCGTCACTCGCTTGAGCCGCTGAACAAGGACGACAAATGACAGTTGCGGAGATGCCGGCTTCCCGCTCGAGCGCGCTGAAGTGGTTTGGTGTTGCTGCCGGGCTTCTTCTTTTGCAGATAGTCATTCTCTATTTCATGGGCCGCATTCCGATCTGTGAGTGCGGTTACATCAAGCTGTTCGAGCCAGGTGTGAATACGCCGGGAAATTCGCAACATCTTGCTGATTGGTACACTCCCTCGCACATCATTCATGGCTTCCTGTTCTACTGGTTCGCCTGGCTGCTGTTTCGCAAGAAGCCGCTCATGATGCGGCTTTCGCTCGCGGTTCTGGTTGAGGCGGCGTGGGAAATTCTCGAAAACTCGCCTATTATCATTGATCGTTATCGTACTGCGACCATGGCGCTTGGTTACACCGGTGACAGCATTTTGAACTCTGCCATGGACACGATCTTCATGGCGCTCGGCTTTCTGTTCGCGGCCCGTGTTCCGGTCTGGCTGACCGTCATCATTGCCATTTTCTTCGAAATATTCACTGGCTGGCTGATCCGCGATAACCTGACGCTCAATGTCGTCATGCTTGTCTGGCCGGTTGAGGCTATCAAGGAATGGCAGAGCGCGCTCCCGCAAATGTGAATGGTATGATCCCGCCTTGAGCCATAATGGGCCGGATCTTCCCGCATGGGGCAGGTTTTCTTAACTGGCACCTGATAGCTTCCTTGGTTTCAAACCCAAGATACTGGTTTCGGGCAGAAGACGTTGCAAGATAATTTCGCCTACCTGCTTCCTTTCATCATGCTGACATTCGGCGTGATATTTCTGTTCCTTCAGAGGATCGGTCATGCCTCGTCGTTGTACTGGGGTATCGGCTATCTTTCGGCTTGCGCCGGTTTTGCGACACCTTTGGTGCTGGGTGCCTTGCCGTTCGAAGTGCAAGCCATTCTTTCCAACCTTCTGTTTTTCTCCGCCTTCTTCTTTTACGGCCATGCTTTGCTGGTGCATTTCCAGCGGCCAACCTACACGAAAGCCCGGCTGTCCATCGTCTTCCTGGCTTTCGTGCTCGTTTCCTTCCATGTCTTTGTCACACCCGATCTGAAACGCGAACTGGTGATTGGTGATACTGTCGTCGCCATATTGCTGGCCTGGCCTGTCTGGATGGTGCGAAAGCGCCCTCAGGTATTGGCTGACAAGGTCTTGATGGCGGCTGTGTCGCTGGTTGTGCTTGAAACCATTTTCAGGATCATTGTGCTGATCGTGATGACCCCGCACGGGACCATGGTCGAACTGGGGGAATTCTTCGAGTCCGATTATGCCTTCTATATGCAGGTCGCTGCGAGTATCTTCGGCTTTCTGATGGCGCTTGCCGTCCTTGCAAGCCAGATATCTGTCATTGTGGACAGGCATCTGCATGCCGCGGAACATGATCCGTTAACGGATGTGCTGAACCGCCGTGGTTTCGAGCGTCGCGTTCCGGATTTCCGGGAAGGAGCGCCCGTTGGTGCGGTAATCGCCTGTGACATCGATCATTTCAAGCAGATCAACGATCGCTTTGGACATGCCGCCGGCGATATCGTTCTGATCGGTCTCTCCGACTTGCTGAAGCGTACGATTTCGGACAATGGCCTGGTTGCACGTTTTGGGGGAGAGGAATTTATCGCCTTCCTGCCGGATTGTGCTGCTGACACGGCGGGCACCTTTGCCGAAGCTGCGCGTTCTGAACTTGCCGGAATTGACTGGAGTAGCCGGGGGATTTCAACCAGGATCACGGCAAGCTTCGGGGTGTCGGCCGTTGCGCGTGGTGACCACTCCATTCACGATGCCATCAAGCGTGCTGACGACAGCCTCTATGCTGCCAAGAGAGGCGGGCGTGATCAGGTGGTGCTCGAAGGTGAGCATCCGCCCGCAGCGGCGCCGCAGACAATCCGGATCATCTCCAAGAATCAATAGGCGCCGATAAGCTGCGGAACGTTACTTTTTGACAGCCGCTTCGATGGCTGGGAAAAGACCTTGCTGCAGGCTCTGTGCATCGAAAGGGCCGACCTTTTTATAGAGGATCGTGCCATCGGCAGCGACGAGATAGCTTTCAGGAATGCCGTACACGCCCCAGTCAATCGCTGCCTTGCCGTTGGGGTCAATGCCAATTGCCGAATAGGGATTGCCGAGTTCGCCGAGGAAGCGCAGGGCGTTGTCGGACTTATCCTTGTAATTGATGCCGACAATGCTGATGCGTCCGTCTTGCGACAGTTCTTCCAGAATCGGATGTTCCTGTCGACAGGGGATGCACCAGGATGCGAAAACGTTGACGAGCGTCAGCTTTCCTTTGATGGCCGCATCAGTCAAAGCCTGAACGTTTGCCCCTTCCAGCGGAGGCAAGGCGAGCGTTGGTGCCTTGGTGCCGATCAGGGCGGACGGAATGGCGCTGACATCCAGGCCATTGACATCCTGATCATAGAGCATTTTGCCTGCGACGAGCGCGAAACCGCCAAACAGTAACAAGGGTAGAAGTGCCAGCACGTAGCGTGACCGGCTCTTTGGTCGCGGTTTGGTATCCTGGTCGACGTTTGTCATGATGCGTCGCTCGCGGGCGCGGTTTTTGATCTGCGGCGAACACCTGCCGCTTCCAGTTCCCTCAGTTCTCGCTGGCGTCCTTTGCCATCTGCAATCACCCAGATGATAAGGCCAACAACCACAAGGCCAGTCGCCGCATAGGACATGCCAATATAGAAGGTGTGTGTCATTGCCTCATCCTTCCCGATTGACCATGCGGGCTGCAAGGCGTCGCTGGGCAGCAACACGGCGCCGCCAGATTTCGTTGCGCATGGCGGCGATGTGCAACGTGAAGAACAACAGGGTGAAACCGATGGCCATGGTCAAAAGCGGCCAGAGGAACGTCGGATCGATTGCGGAGCCGCCCATGCGAATGACGCTGGCTGGCTGGTGAAGTGTGTTCCACCATTCAACCGAAAACTTGATGATGGGGATATTCACGAAGCCGACAAGGATCAGGACAGCGCTTAGACGCGCAGCCCTCGAAGGATCATCCATAGCGCGATTGAGCGCGATCAGCCCCAGATACATCAAAAACAGGACGAAGACGGATGTCAGTCGTGCATCCCAGACCCACCATGTACCCCACATGGGTTTGCCCCAGAGAGAGCCCGTGACGAGAGCGATCAGCGTGAATGCGGCACCAATGGGCGCAGCTGCCTTATGGCTGACGTCGGCCAAGGGGTGGCGCCAGACCAAGGTGCCGATCGCCGACAGCGCCATGACCGTGTAACACATCATCGACAGCCAAGCCGCAGGCACATGAACATACATGATGCGAACGGTATAACCCTGCTGATAGTCCCCTTCAGTCGTAAAGGCCATGTAGAGGCCAGCGGCAAGACAGAGTGCCGACAAGGTCGCAAGCCACGGAAGGATACGGGCTGCCAGCGCCAGAAACCGGGTAGGGTTGGCAAGGTCGCTGAACTTGGTGATGACGAAAGTCTGTTGGTTCATGGTTTTTCTGTAACCCGAGAAGGCTTTTGCCGCAATTGATCCCTGTCAATGGCGGCGGTTCAATCCATAGCATTGCGCAGCGCCAACGCGGCAAAGAAAGGGCCGATGACGGCTGAAAATAACGTGATCGCGCAAAGAATGAGAAACGGCGGCATGAACGGTGCCGGGTCCTGAACAGCGGCATAGGATGCGCTGACGCCGAAAATCAACACAGGAATCGCCAGCGGCAATACGAGGATGGAGACGAGAAGTCCACCGCGCGGCAGCGCAACGGCAACAGCGGCTCCAACCGCACCAATGAAGGTCAGCGCGGGAGAGCCGACAAGCAGGGTCACCATGACCGCACCGATTGCCACTTCGCTCATGTTCATGAACAGGCCGAGCAATGGTGAGGCAATCACGAGCGGCAGACTGGTTGCCGTCCAGTGAGCGAGGCATTTTACGAACACCGTCAGCACCAAAGGGTTTTCATGCATCAGCAAAAGGTCGAGAGAGCCATCGTCGCGTTCTGCCTGAAACAAACGGTCAAGACCGAGAAGGGCTGCCAGCAACGCACCGATCCAGACAATGGCTGGCCCGATACGCGACAGAAGGTTGAGGTCCGGTCCAACGCCGAAGGGAATGACGGCAACCACGGTGAGGAAGAACAGCACGCCGATCAGTGCGCCGCCGCCGGCGCGAATGGAAAGTTTCATGTCGCGAAAGAAAAGGGCGGTCATCACCAGGTCAGCTCCGTTCCGGAAAATCCCGTCATTTTCAGTTCCTGGGCATGGTCGAGCCCAAGGGGCTGGTGCGTGGCAGCGATGATAATACCGTCCTTGCCGAGATGATCTTTGACCAGTCCCGTGAACATTCGGTCTGCGCTGGCATCGAGGGCAGCGGTTGGTTCGTCCAATATCCAGATGGGGCGCCAGGCGATCAGCAACTTCGCCATGGCAAAGCGTCGTTGCTGGCCGGCCGAGAGATAACCGAATGGCAGATGGGTAATACCGGCAAGACCGACAGCCTCGGCGGCTTCGCCAATGTCCAGTGACGTGCCGCCACTGAAATCGCCCAGAAAGTCCTTCCAGAAGTGGAGGTTTTCAGAGACCGTGAGCTCCTGTTTCATCGCGTTGCGATGACCAAGGTAGTGGCTTGCTTCCGATGGGCGAGCGTCTTGTGGAACTCCTTCGCCGGCTATTTTTATGGAGCCCGATTCGGCGCTGAAAAGTCCGGCCAGAACACGCAGTAACGTGGATTTTCCCGAGCCATTCGGTCCGGTCAGGATAAGGGCGTCTCCGGACACTAACTTGAGGGAAATATTCATAAATATGAAATCTTCCCCGCGCCGGGCGCTGAGGTTTTCCGCAGTCAGCAGCATGGTCCGGTCTCGTTCAAGATTTTGGTCATCCGATATAAAAAAATCGATTTAGCACTGCTTCCGGTCTGGCACGTTTCGGAGAAATTATCTATATGGATATCAACCACGCCAGCGGCCGGCGTGATCACCATATAGCGCCGGACCTGAATGTTGCAAAATGCGACTTTCACGTGCGGACAGCGGAAATGGCCGTACCCGCATCCTGATGTGCACTTTGATGCACGGGTGTCCGCACGCGCGTGTTGGCTATCAGAGGAAGCGGGGTTTTATCCGTGGCCAAATCTCTTGACAGTTTCCAGTGTCGCTCTGTCCTTACCGTTGACGGTAAGGACTATGTCTATTTCAGCCTTCCGAAGGCTGAAGCCAACGGCTTGAAGGGCGTCTCCAAGCTGCCCTATTCCATGAAAGTCCTGTTGGAAAACCTGCTGCGTTTCGAAGACGGTCAGTCGGTAACCAAGCAGCATATCCTCGCTGTCGCCGAATGGCTCGACAACAAGGGCCTGACCGAAAACGAAATCGCCTACCGCCCGGCGCGCGTGCTGATGCAGGACTTTACCGGCGTTCCCGCTGTGGTTGACCTTGCGGCAATGCGCGACGGTATCAAGGCGCTGGGTGGCGACCCGGAAAAGATCAATCCGCTCGTTCCCGTCGACCTTGTTATCGACCATTCCGTGATCGTCGATGAGTTTGGTACACCGCAGGCTTTCGCACGCAACGTCGAGCTTGAATATCAGCGCAATGGCGAGCGCTACCGCTTTCTGAAATGGGGCCAGCAGGCGTTCAAGAATTTCCGCGTCGTGCCGCCTGGCACCGGCATCTGTCACCAGGTCAACTTCGAGTATCTCGGCCAGACCGTCTGGACGAAGGAAGAAGACGGCGAAACCTTCGCTTATCCGGATACCTGCGTCGGAACCGATAGCCACACGACCATGATCAACGGTCTTGGCGTTCTGGGTTGGGGCGTTGGCGGTATCGAAGCGGAAGCTGCCATGCTCGGCCAGCCGGTATCGATGCTGCTGCCTGAAGTCATCGGCTTCAAGTTGACCGGCAAGCTGAAGGAAGGCGTTACTGCGACCGACCTCGTGCTGACCGTTGTGCAGATGCTGCGCAAGAAGGGCGTTGTTTCCAAGTTCGTGGAATTCTTCGGTCCTGGCATGGACAACATGCCTGTCGCCGACCGTGCCACGATCGGCAACATGGGTCCGGAATATGGCGCGACCTGCGGTTTCTTCCCGGTTGACGCAGAGACGCTGAACTACCTCAACATGTCTGGCCGCACCAAGGAGCGCATCGCCCTGGTCGAAGCCTATTCCAGGGCACAGGGCATGTGGCGCGACAATGATGGTTCCGACCTCGTTTTCACCGATACGCTGGAACTCGATCTTGGCGATGTCGTGCCGTCCATGGCCGGCCCGAAGCGCCCGGAAGGGCGTCTGCCGCTCGAGACCATCGCGCCGAACTTCGCTACGGCACTCGAAAACGACTACAAGAAGCCCGGTCAGATTGACGCGCGTTATGCCGTCGAGGGCACGGATTTCGATCTCGGTCATGGCGATGTGGCGATTGCTGCCATCACCTCCTGCACCAACACCTCGAACCCCTCGGTGCTGATTGCTGCAGGTCTCCTGGCCCGCAATGCCGCGGCCAAGGGCTTGCAGTCCAAGCCTTGGGTCAAGACGTCTCTTGCCCCCGGGTCGCAGGTCGTTGCCGAATATCTCGCCAAGTCCGGTCTGCAGACTGACCTCGATGCGCTCGGCTTCAATCTCGTTGGCTTCGGCTGCACCACCTGCATCGGCAACTCCGGTCCGCTGCCGGCTCCGATCTCCAAGACGATCAACGATAAGGGGCTGATCACCGCGGGTGTTCTTTCCGGAAACCGTAACTTCGAAGGCCGTATCTCGCCTGATGTTCAGGCGAACTATCTGGCGTCTCCGCCGCTCGTCGTCGCCTATGCGCTGGCTGGCACGGTGCAGAAGGATCTGACCAAGGAGCCGCTTGGCGAGGACAAGGACGGGAATCCCGTTTTCCTCAAGGACATCTGGCCGACGTCGACGGAAGTTCAGTCCTTCATCCAGAAATATGTCACGCGTGAACTGTTCGAAACCAAATATGCCGACGTGTTCAAGGGCGATGAAAACTGGCAGGCCGTGCAGGTACCTGCGGGTCAGACCTATGCTTGGGATGACCAGTCGACCTACGTTCAGAACCCGCCTTACTTTGTTGGCATGGGTAAGACCGGCTCCGGTCTGAAGAACATCAAGGGCGCGCGCGTGCTTGGCCTGTTCGGCGACAAGATTACCACCGACCACATCTCTCCGGCCGGTTCGATCAAGGCAGCCTCGCCAGCCGGTGCCTACCTGACGGAGCATGGAGTGGGCGTTGCCGACTTCAATCAGTACGGTACGCGTCGTGGCAACCATGAAGTGATGATGCGCGGCACCTTTGCCAATATCCGCATCCGCAACCACATGCTCGGTCCGAACGGCAAGGAAGGCGGATACACGATCCACTATCCATCCAAGGAAGAGATGTCGATCTACGACGCTGCCATGAAGTACAAGGAAGAGGGTGTGCCACTCGTCATCTTCGCCGGTGTCGAATACGGCAACGGATCGTCCCGTGACTGGGCCGCCAAGGGTACCAACCTGCTCGGCGTGAAAGCCGTCATCGCCCAGTCGTTTGAGCGTATTCACCGTTCGAACCTGGTCGGCATGGGTGTGGTTCCCTTCGTCTTCGAGGAAGGCACGACCTGGGCAAGTCTCAATCTCAAGGGCGATGAAATCGTCGAGATTGACGGTCTGGAAGGCGAGATCAAGCCGCGTGAAAAGAAGATCGCCAAGATCACCTACAGCGACGGTACGGTGAAGGACGTTCCACTTCTTTGCCGTATCGATACACTGGACGAAGTTATCTACATGAACAACGGTGGCATTCTGCAGACCGTTCTTCGCGATCTGGCAGCCTGATCAACAAGGCACCGATACGAGAAACGCCGGGAGACATCCCGGCGTTTTTTCATGTTTGCAGGGGCACGTAATTTGTGAAGAGCGCTCACCCCTTCGTGACTTTCTATTGAAGGTCGTTCGACGTTATTTTCCGGCTTGCATCCCGACACATATTGATCGCATCAATTCGTCTGGATATTCGTCCGGATAGAGGTTTTCGTAATGCCGTTGAAATTCCGCCTTTCGCTCTGTGTTCTCGGGACGCTGATGGTCACCTCTGCGCATGCGCAGGAGGCGGTGAAGGGCGTCGTCGAGTTGTTCACATCGCAAGGCTGCTCATCCTGCCCCCCTGCCGATGAGGCATTGCGCAAGATGATCCGTAAAGGTGATGTGGTTGGTCTTTCCTACCATGTCGATTACTGGAATTACCTTGGCTGGACGGATTCACTGGCATCGAAGGAGAATACCGAGCGGCAATACGGCTATATGCGAGCACTTGGGCGCAACGGCGTCTACACCCCGCAGGCAATCCTGAACGGTCGCGATCACGTCAAAGGCGCTGATGTTGCCGGCATCTACGACAAGCTTGACGCATTCAAGCGCACCGGTGCTGGTCTGACCGTGCCTGTCAGCTCAAAATTCGCTGGAGATGAGGTGGAGATCGATATTGGTGCCGGCAGTGGCAAGGCCGATGTCGTGGTCGCCTACTTCACCCGCGAGCAAACGGTGGATGTGCAGAAGGGTGAAAACCAGGGCAAGAAAATGTCCTATTGGCACAGTGTCTACGATGTTCAGACGGTCGGCATGTGGGATGGTTCACCAATGACGGTCAAGCTTCCAGCCAGCGTCGTTGCCAAGGTCAAGAAAGGCGGGTGCGCCGTTCTGCTGCAGACGGCGAATGCGAACGGCGATCCGGCAGCGATCGTTGGCGCGAGCATGCTGATGGGAGACGAAACACCATAATCGCCTCTGGGCGATTGGAGATCCGATCCGGGCATTGGGGGCTGGGGGTAAAGGGTCAATGCACCGGACCGGGTCATCTTGGTGCCTAGGCATCAATTGACGATAAAACTATTCCACCCAATTCGGGCCATGATTTGACCGAAATACGGCAGCAGGTACCAAATTGCCTGCCTAAATGGTTACCGTGGTTTCAAGGTATTTCGCTGTCAAACGTACCGTGAAATGGCCAAGACTTGCAATTTCACGCCAGCGGCTTCACATTGAGCCATGAGATTGGGTGGAATCGGAGGTACTGGATGACCGATCAACCGGATGTGCAGCAGGTGCAGGCCAGCGCACGTGACAATTCCACCGTCATCGATCTTCGTGAATACAAGCGAGACAAGGACCCCTTACCGGTTACGTTCCATAGACGTGAACTGGATGCGATCCTGCGCATATACGGGCGCATGGTTGGTGAAGGTGAGTGGCGAGATTATGCCATAGACCACCTGAAGGAAAAGGCAGTGTTCTCGGTCTTCAAGCGCTCTGGTGAGATGCCGCTTTACCGCATCGAGAAAAATCCGAAGCTAGCGGCGAAACAGGGAGCCTACTGCGTTCTGAATACGGATGGACGCATTCTCAAGCGCGGGCATGAACTGCCACAGGTTCTCAAGGTTTTCGACAAGGTTCTGAAACTGATTGAATGAGATCACCTGTTCCTCGTCAGAGGACTGGGTCTGCGTTCGCAACGAAACGTGCAAACGAAAAAGGCGGCCATTTGGCCGCCTTTCTTATGTCGAACCTCAACGGGGTTCCTTAGTCGTCGCGGTTCCCGAGGAACTGCAGCAGGAACGTGAAGAGGTTGATGAAGTCGAGGTAGAGTGTCAGCGCACCCATGATTGCCTTGCGGCCAGCCACGGCAACGTCGTCGCCATCAAAGTACATTTCCTTGATCTTCTGCGTGTCGTAGGCGGTCAGGCCTGCGAAGATCAGTACGCCGATTGCGGAAATCGCGAACTGCAGAGCAGAGGAAGCGAGGAAGATGTTGACGATCGAAGCGATGATGAGACCGAACAGACCCATGATCAGGAACGAGCCGAGACCGGAAAGATCCTTCTTCGTGGTGTAGCCGTAAAGCGACAGAGCGCCGAACGAAGCAGCCGTGACGAAGAACGTCTGAACGATGCTCTGGCCGGTGAAGACCAGGAAGATCGACGACAGCGATACACCCATCAGCGCCGCATAGACCCAGAAGGTCGTCTGGGCAGCAGAAACGCTCATGTTCTGGATGCGGAAGCTAAGGAAGAAGACCAGCGCCAGCGGTGCAAGCATAACGACCCAGCGAAGCGGGGACGCGTAAAGCATCTGGGCGAAAGCCGGGTTCGAGGCAGCCAGCGTATAGGTGCCGAAGGCCGCGATGCCGGTGATGACCAGAGCCAGCGCCATAAGGTTGTAAACCTTAAGCATGTAGGTGCGGAGACCTTCATCGATCATCGCACCAGTCTGTGCACGGTTCTGCGCCATGCGGTTCTGGTAGTTGTTGAAGTCAGCCATTGTTTCCTCTTTTGAGCTCCGTGATTGCTACGGTGTCGGGATCGCTCCCTGGCGCCGCTGCGGAGCCACAGCAAGCCTACCTCAGAATATGATGGCAGAACGTGTTCGATACAAGACCTTTTGCGACCGAAAAGACACCATAGACGCGAAAATCGCTCACGTTTTGGCGATTATTACAAAGAATTAATCGCTAAAGTTAAGCGCCGCAGATTCACAATCACTCCCCTGCCTGACGCAAAATCGGCGCTGCCTTCTGGCCGAGAATACGCCACGTTCCGGCAAGCCCGATGCCAACCGTCATGACGAGGGCAACAATGAGCGTGCCAACCGCCACGTCAGGCAAAAAGCTCGAGGGCAGTTTCATGATGCGGGCGATCACGAACCACGCGGAGACACCGCCTGCGAGAAGTGCAAAGACCGCAGTGGCAAGGCCGAGGATCATATATTCGTAAGAAAAAGCGCGGATCAGCATTGAACGTGTGCCGCCCAGGGTTTTCAGGATAACGGCATCATGCGTCCGGGCGCGATTTCCTGCCGCCAGTGCTCCGGCAAGAACGAGCACCGAAGCAACGAGAGCAACGGCGGCCGCGGCACGGATGGCCGTGGCAAGCTGACCGACGAGCTTGTCGACCACATCAAGCGCATCCTTCACGCGAACGCTGGTGATCGTTGGATAGGCGTTGGTAACAGCACGTAATATCTGCCCCTCACGCTCAGGCGTTGCAGAGGGGTCGGCGAGCGTGGCAAGCCAGGCATGTGGCGCACCGCGGAAGGTGTTTGGGGAAAAGACCATGACGAAGTTGATCGACAGGGATTCCCACTCGACGTTGCGCAGATTGGCGATCTTTGCCGTGATGCTGCGGCCAAGAACGTTGACGGTAACGGTATCGCCTATCTTGAGACCCAGTTCACCCGCTTCCTCGGCTGCGAACGATACCAGCGGTTCCCCGCTGTAGTCCTTGTTCCACCATGTTCCTTCCGTCAGTTCTGCGTTTTCCGGCAGGTCCTCGGCGTAGGTGATGCCGCGATCACCACGCAAAACCCAGCGTCCGGAAGGCGGAACTTCCATCTTCGTCACGTCCTGACCGTTCAGGGCCAGGATGCGGCCGCGCAGCATCGGGACTTCAGTAAGATTGCCTTCGGGAGCTTCCCGTTTGAGAAGGTCGCGAAAGCCCTGCAGTTCGGTTCCCTGAATATCGACGAAAAAGAAATTCGGAGCCCGTTCCGGCAGGCTGCCAGTCAATTCGCGCCGCAAGTTGCCGTCTATCAGTGTAAGCGTGACCAGCAGCGTCAGGCCAAGTCCCAGCGAGAGAACCACGGAGGGTGTCAGGGCGCCGGGCCGATGAATGTTGCCGATTGCAAGGCGCAATGCAGCGGAATGGACACGCGGGCTCCGTTTGGCGATCGCCTTCACGCCTGCTGCCACGGCGCGCAGGACAACGAATGCGAATGCGACTGCTGCCAGGAACACCGATGCAATGAAGCGGTCTTCCGCCGAAAAGATTGCAAGAGCAGCAAGTGTCGCGAGAAGCAGGCCAGTTGACGCGATATAGGGCCAGGACGGCCACCGGCTCTCATCGAAGCTCTGTTCGCGAAAGAGTGCCGTCGCTGGAACTTCGCGCGCGTGGCCGAGCGGCAAAATCGCGAAGGCAAGCGTCGTCAGGATGCCAAACAGGGCGGCGAGCCCGAGCGCCTTCGGATAAAAGGCCAGACCGTCAGGGACAGGGAGCACACCTTCCAGAAAACGCATTGCAACCAATGGGGCGATTGCGCCGAAGGCAAGCCCGACCATGATGCCGACAGTTGCAATGAAGACGATCTGGAAGAGATAGGTCATCGTCACCACCGAGGCGGGTGCGCCAAGGCATTTCAGGGATGCGATCGTGGTGCGTTTTGAATCGAGAAACGCCCGCACGGCATTCGCCACGCCAACGCCCCCGACGATGAGGGCTGTCAGTCCGACCAATGTGAGAAACTGGGAGAAGCGATTGACGTTTTCGGTCAGGGAAGGTGCGGCACGATCGCTGGTGCGAATGGACCAGCCCGCATTGGGGAAGGTCTTGTTGGTATCTTCGGTAATCGTCGCTCGTTTGGAAAGGTCATTCAGCCTGATCTTGTAGGCATGCTCGACAAGGCTGCCGGTCTGGATAAGGCCGGATGCAAACAGTGCATCGCGGCTGAGCATCAAGCGCGGCGCGAAACCGAAACCATCGGAAAGCGCGTCCGGTTCATCCACAACAGTGCCTGTTACCTTCAGTTTGACGTTGCCGAGCAGGACCTCGTCGCCGACCTTGATGCCAAGGCGTTCAAGCAGAAGTGGCGCAACGACGGCGCCATAGGTGTCGCCATTCTTTTCGAGAAGTTCCGGAAGCGGGCGGGCCGGATCAGCGGCAAAGCTGCCGTAAAGCGGATAGGCGCCGTCGACAGCTTTCACTTCAGTCAAAGTCTGGGCGGAACCGTCTGCCAGACGTGTCATCGACCGCAATCCCGTGGAAATGGCGACCTGACCGAGAGTGCCGAGATAGGCTCGTTCTTCGTCGCTCGCTTCGCGGTTGCGCAGTTCGAAGCGGACATCGCCAGCCAAAATGGACTGCCCCTGTGTAGCGATTGCATCGGTCACGGCGCGGGAAACGGAATTCACCGCAGCAATCGCGCCCGTTCCGAGCGCTATACAGGCCAGGAAAATGTAAAAACCTCGCAGACCGCCGCGAATTTCGCGTCGGGCAAGCCGCAATGCATTCTGAATGTGCGCAGCCGACGGGATCATGCCATGACCTTTTCAGTGGCTTTTGCCTTGGCGCTGTCGCCTTCGATCTGGCCGGAGCGCACCTTGATCTGGCGCGAGCAGCGCGCAGCAAGGGATGGGTCATGGGTAACGAGGATCATGGTCATGCCACGTTCGGCCTGTTTGGCGAACAGAAGGTCGGCGATCTGTTTTCCGGTCTCCGTATCAAGATTACCTGTCGGTTCGTCGGCGATCAGGACGGCTGGCGAAGGAGCCAGTGCACGGGCGATGGCGACACGCTGCTGCTCGCCACCCGAAAGCTGGCCTGGATAGTGGTTCAGGCGCTCACCGAGACCAACGGCGACAAGTTCGCGTCTGGCAATATCAAAAGGGTTTGGCACATTTGCCAGTTCCAGCGGAACGGCAACGTTTTCGAGGGCGGTCATATTGGCGATCAGATGAAACGACTGGAACACGATGCCGATATTGCGGCCGCGGAAGTCCGCCAGCGCATCTTCGCTCAATTTGTGCAGTGCCGTGTCGGCGATAATGATTTCGCCGCTGTCCAGCCTTTCCAGGCCGGCAAGCACCATCAGCAAAGTTGATTTACCCGAACCCGAAGGACCGACGATGCCGACGGCCTCGCTTTCGCCGATCGTCAGGTCGATGTTCTTGAGAACGTGAACGGAGGCGGCGGCATTGCCCAGGGTGAGGTCGGCTTTCTTGAGCTCTATGATGCTTTTCGTCACAATTCGCGTTCCTATATAGGATGATAAAGCGGTCTGGCGGTGCGGACCCAGACGGAATTTCGAGTAATGCGAACCAAATTAGGAAAGCCGTAATGAGATTTAAAGCTGCCCTGTTTCACTTCATCGTCATTTGCGCCGCAACATTTGCCGCGGTCTCCGCCAAAGCGCAGGATCGCACCCTCCAACTCGTCGGGTTTGGCGACAGCCTGATGGCTGGTTATCAACTGCCGCCAACCGAGAGTTATACCGCGCAGCTCGAAGCCGCGTTGAAAGCCAAGGGCACCAATATTGCCATCACCAACGCCGGTGTCTCAGGTGATACCTCTTCAGGCGGCCTCGCACGTGCCGACTGGTCTGTTCCTGATGGTACGGACGGCGTCATTCTGGAGCTTGGCGCCAATGATGCGCTTCGCGGTATCCCGCCCGATCAAACGGAAAAGAACCTTGAGGCGCTCATTACCGCCTTCAAGGGCCGAAACATACCGGTCCTTCTCGTCGGCATCATGGCGCCTCCGAACATGGGTGAGGATTATGCCAATCGCTTCAACCCGATTTTCCCGCGTCTGGCGGAAAAACATAATCTCCCGCTTTACCCCTTCTTTCTGGATGGCGTGGTGCTGGATGACGCGTTGAAACTGGATGACAAGATGCATCCAAACGCCAAAGGCGTGGCGGTGATGGTGGAGAAATCTTTGCCGGCTGTCGAAAGCTTCATCACGACAATCAGTGCGCAAAAAAAATAAGCACTTGCGCCAATCCGCATTGCATGATTCGCTATGCTTGTTCTGCCAAGAGATTCGGGGAGCTCGCCATGCCGAGACTGTTTACCGCCCTCGAAATTCCGCGCAATGCGGCCATGAGCCTCTCATTGTTGCGCGGTGGTCTGCCGGGAGCCCGGTGGATCGATGTGGAGAATTATCACATAACTTTGCGTTTTATCGGTGATATCGACGGGCGAACCGCCGATGAGGTCGTTGACCGGCTGGACCGGATCGACCGTCCGGAATTCCAGATCAACCTGACCGGAATGGGGTCCTTCGGTTCAAAGAAGCCGCATTCCATCTGGGCTGGCGTTTCCCCCTCACCGGAAATGAATGCGCTGCAGGCAGAGATCGAACGAATCTGCCAGAAGATCGGTCTCCCACCCGATCCGCGCAAGTTCATGCCGCATGTGACGTTGGCAAGGTTGCGCAATTCAAGACTTGATGACGTGGTCCATTATCTTTCTGGACGCGGAAACTTCCGTACCTCTCCTTTCAGTATCGGTCGATTTGTTCTGATGTCATCGAAGGAATCGGTTGGCGGCGGCCCATACATCGTGGAGGAAGCGTTTCCGCTTCATGAAGCGCGGTCCAGTTCCAGCTTCTCGAGCAACGAGCTGCATCCCGTCAAAAGCATGTTGTAGACATTGAGAAAGCCGTCCTCGCCCCCGTAGTAGGGGTCGGGGACGCTTTTGCGGCGACCGGATGCAAAGTCAAGGAACAGATGGACCTTGTGCTTTTGCGCCTCGGGGCAGATTTGCAGCAGTTTCGAGAGATTGTTCTCGTCGAGGGGCAAGAACAAGATCGAATGTCGCGAAGTCAGCTTGCTTGACCTGTCTGGCGTGTTGTCCGGAAATATCGATGCCGTGTTTTTTCGCAATCGTTATGGAGCGCGGGTCCGGCGGATCGCCCGCATGCCATCCGCCCGTTCCGGCCGAATCCACCAAGAGCCGATCCATCACACCTTGCGCAGATGCCTGATGTGCCAAGATACCTTCGGCCAACGGAGAGCGGCAAATATTGCCCATGCAGACAAAAAGAACGGATGTGCGTTTCATAAGACCCATAAGCCGATCTGATAAACGAGGCGTCCTCCAAGCTTCCTGATGGAAGCAAGACGCCGACAAAGGAGGTTGCACCATGAAATATCCCAGACTTGAACCGGACGCCATTAAAACAGAACTCGCCAAGCTCGAAGGTTGGACGTTGCGGGAGGATGGCGCGGCTCTCGTCAAAGCGTTCAAGTTTTCCAGTTTCGCCGAGGCTTTCGGCTTCATGGCGGAATGCGCTCTCGTTGCAGAGAAGCTCAACCATCATCCGGAGTGGTCGAACGTTTATTCGCGTGTGAAGGTTTGCCTGACCACCCACGATTCGCAAGGTGTGACGGAGCGTGATTTCCTTCTGGCCGAGGCAATGCAGAAAGCTGCGGCCGGGCGAGGGAATTGAACGCCAGACTTCGGTCCCCATATAATATCGGTGACTGGAGGACCGTCGATCATGGATGATGTGAAAATCGGTGAAATTCTCCTGCCCGGCGAACCCGACAAGCAGGAAGAACGTGAGCGCGTGATCCGCGCCAAGTTCTGGCCGAAAATGAAGCGGGTGATGACAAAGGTGCCGTTCGCTCGCGACGCGGCAGCCGCCTATTACTGTGCCGTCGATCGTAGCACGCCGCTGAAGGCCAAAGGTATTATCCTGGCTGCGCTTGCCTATTTCGTCATGCCGATGGATGTGGTTCCTGATGTCCTGGCGGTCATCGGGTTTACGGATGACATTGCGGTTGTCACCGCAGCCCTTGCCATGATCCGTGCTCATATCAAGATGGAGCATTACGAGGCCGCGGACGCCATGCTGAAACGACAGCAGGAGCAAGGGTAACGCCTCTGTGATGTGCCCAATCCGCAGAGCCCGATAGCTGACAAATTCTTGCCTGAATTTGTGTGTCATACACGAAGCGGAAGGTCGTGCCACGTCCTTCCGCTCAGGGTGCTGGGAGTCGCCGATCTGTAACACCACAGGACGTTTTCGGCATTTTATGCGTGCTGTTGACGGTTTGGTAACCGCTTCCTGACCACAATGAGAAAAGACGATCCGCACCTGAAAGTGGCCGTTCTGAAAACGGAGCCCGCAGCCGCTTCGGGCCAATGGAAGATAATAACCCGGCAGGAAATTCTATGTTTGTAAGAAGTGTAGCAACCGCAGTAGCCATTTTGCTGACCAGCGTTGGCGTAGCATCTGCACAGTCGCCCACGCGTATCCAGCAGTTCAATGCATGGGGCGCGTATTCGTACAAATCGGGCAACAGCACCGTCTGCTACGTTCTGTCCATTCCAACCGCCAAGGAGCCCGCTAGCGTCGATCACGGTGATATTTTCTTCATCGTTTCGCAGCGCCCTGGCCAAAACATTTCCTATGAACCGCAGGCCATGGTGGGTTACTCGCTGAAGCAGGGCTCGAAGGTCAATGTGACCATCGACAACAAAAACTTCGTGATGTTCACCAAGGACAAGGCTGCCTGGGTTGAAAACGCTGCTGAAGAGCCGGCACTTGTTGCCGCGATGAAGGGTGGCAAAAGCATGACCGTGAAGGCAACGTCCGGACGCGGTACCGCCACCTCCTACTCCTATTCTCTGTCGGGCATTTCCGCTGCCCTGAAGCAGATCGAAAGCTGCAAGTAAGTTTTTCAGCTTCCTCAACGTTTGAAATGGCCGGTCTTCAGGATCGGCCATTTGCGTTTTTGCCGTATTGATGGTAAAGGCGCGGCAACAGGATAAGGCGGAAGCGTGTTGCGTTGTCCGCCTTTTGAATTTCACGACATGCCGACGATTTTCCGCCTTCCCAGAAGGCTGGTCCGGCGATGCATTGGATGATGGGATAGTGTGATGTCCGTAATGGAAGCCACTGCCGGACTGGCAGTCAAGACGCCACTTGTGGCCAATAGCGACCTTATGTCCGGAAAACCCTCGCTGATCGGCATGACGCGTGAGGAGATGGCGGACGCGTTGATGGAAATCGGCGTACCGCAGAAGCAGACGAAAATGCGCGTCAGCCAGTTGTGGAATTGGCTCTATGTGCGCGGTGTTTCAGACTTCGACAACATGACGAATGTCGCCAAGGAGCTTCGTGAGAAGCTCAAGGCCGCGTTTACCATTGCTCGCCCTGAAGTCGTGGAGGAGCAGATCTCCAACGACGGGACACGCAAATGGCTCCTGCGCTTCCCGCCGCGCGGTGCTGGCCGTCCTGTCGAAGTGGAAACCGTCTACATTCCAGAAGAGGGCCGCGGCACGCTTTGCATTTCCAGCCAGGTCGGTTGCTCGCTGACCTGTTCGTTCTGCCACACCGGCACGCAGCGTCTGGTGCGCAACCTGACCGCTGAAGAAATCTTGGCTCAGCTACTGCTGGCACGCGATCGTCTTGGCGATTTTCCCGATGGTTCGACGCCTGTCGGTGCATATGTTCCGAGCGAAGGTCGCAAGGTCTCCAACATCGTCATGATGGGCATGGGCGAACCGCTTTACAATTTCGACAATGTGAAGACCGCGCTGTTGATTGCGACCGATGGCGATGGCCTCTCGCTCTCCAAGCGTCGTGTGACGCTGTCGACATCCGGTGTCGTGCCGGAAATCTTCCGGACCGGTGACGAAATCGGCGTTATGTTGGCAATTTCGTTGCATGCCGTGCGCGACGATCTGCGCGATATGCTGGTGCCGATCAACAAGAAGTATCCGCTGAAGGAGCTGATCGAGGCCTGCCGCAAGTATCCCGGCCTGTCGAATGCCCGCCGCATCACTTTCGAATATGTGATGCTGAAGGATGTGAACGACAGCCTGGAAGACGCCAAGATGCTGATTCAGCTTCTGAAGGGCGTGCCTGCCAAGATCAATCTCATTCCGTTCAATCCGTGGCCGGGCACCAATTATCAGTGCTCCGATTGGGCGCAGATCGAGAAGTTTGCCGATTTCATCAATCAGGCCGGTTATGCTTCGCCGATCCGTACGCCGCGCGGGCGCGACATTCTGGCGGCCTGCGGTCAGCTCAAGTCCGAATCCGAGCGCATGCGCAAAACCGAACGTCTTGCCTTCGAAGCAATGATGATCGCCAATCATGGCGCTGACGACTGATTTTCTTGCAAAAGAAGAATTGATGGTTGCCATAGAGCTTGCGTGATTGATTTCGACTTGGCGCTTTCCTAAAGAAGGCAAAGAAACGAAAACAATCGGAGGATACCCATGCGCGCACTTATTCTGGCACTGGCGGCTGCTACCGCCCTCGCCATGCCGGCCAAAGCAGAAGACGTAACCGTTGCAGTCACCGCAATCGTTGAGCATCCGGCACTTGACGCCGCTCGTGATGGCGTCAAGGCGGCCCTCGCCGAAGCCGGTTACAAGGAAGGTGAAAACCTGAAGTTCGTCTACCAGTCCGCGCAGGGCAATCCCGGCACGGCAGCACAGATCGCCCGCCAGTTCGTTGGCGACGCGCCGAGCGTGATCGTACCGATCTCCACGCCATCCGCACAGGCCGTGGCTGCTGCCACGCGTGATATTCCGGTCGTATTTACGGCGGTTTCCGATCCAGTCGGCGCGCAGCTTGTGAAGGCGATGGACAAGCCCGGCCGCAACGTCACCGGTCTTTCCGATGCGCTGCCAGTGAACGAGCATCTGGCATTGATCAAGGAAATCACGCCGAACGCCAAGACCGTCGGTTACATCTACAATTCCGCCGAGGCTAACTCCGTTTCGACATTGGAAGTGCTGAAGGCTGAAGCCGAGAAGGCCGGTCTCAAGGTTGTCGAATCCGTCGCCACGAAGTCTGCCGAAGTGCAGGGTGCGACCCGCGCACTGGTTGGCAAGGCGGACGTGATCTACGTTCCGACCGACAACACCATCGTTTCGGCCTTTGAGGCTGCTGCGGGCGTCGCTTCCGAAGCGAAGATCCCGCTTTATGCCGCTGACACGGATTCGGTTGCGCGCGGTGCCATTGCGGCTCTTGGCTTCAACTACTTCGACGTCGGCAAACAGACCGGTGCCGTCGTTGTTCGCATCCTCAAGGGTGAAAAGCCTGGCGACATTCCGGCTACGGTTGCTGTTGGTACCGATCTTGTTCTTAACAAGACCGCCGCTGAAAAGGCTGGTGTGACTTTCCCGGAAAGCGTCACGAAACGCGCCACCAAGGTCATCGACTAATCCCTGCGGGGCCGCTTTAAAGCGGCCCTTCTGCTATCCCCAGCCGCAACGGTTTCTTGTGCGGCGGGTAAACCAAGGACTTTTCTTGTGAGCCAAATCGCTTTCTGGGGTGCCGTCGAGCTTGGGCTGGTTTTTGCCTTTGTCGCTATCGGCGTCTATCTCGCTTTCCGCGTGCTCGATTTTCCGGACCTGACGGTCGACGGATCGTTCCCGCTTGGGGCTGCTGTCGCGGCGGTGCTGATCATTGCCGGATTGAACCCGTGGCTTGCCACGGGTGTTGCCATGCTGGCGGGCGCGGCGGCTGGCATGGTGACGGCGCTGTTGAATGTCCGTTTCAAGATCCTCAATCTTCTCGCCTCGATCCTGACCATGATCGCGCTTTTCTCCGTGAACCTGCGCGTCATGGGCAAGCCAAATGTGGCTCTGCTCAACCAGGAAACGGTTATCGAACCGTTCTACGGGCTCGGTGTTTCCGAATACCTGGTTCGGCCGCTGTTCGTTGGTGTACTGGCGGTGGTCGTCGTCATCATTGTCTGGCGTTTTCTGGAAAGCGATGCGGGCCTTGCAATGCGCGCTACCGGCGCCAATGCCCGCATGGCGCGGGCGCAAGGCGTGAAAACCGGCAATCAGATCTATCTTGGCATGGCGCTTTCCAACGCGCTCGTAGCGCTGGGTGGAGCACTGTTTGCCCAGACCAACGGTTTCGCTGACGTGACATCCGGCGTCGGCACGATCGTCGTTGGCCTTGCCGCCGTCATCATCGGTGAAACGCTGTTTGGTTCGCGTGGCATTCTCATTGCCCTCATCGGTTGTGTGTTTGGTTCGATTGCCTACCGTCTGGCTATCCAGCTCGCGCTTTCGAGCGATGCGCTGGGCCTGAAAGCCTCCGATCTCAATTTCGTTACAGCCGTGCTGGTCGCCGTTGCGCTGATCTTGCCGCGTCTGCGCCGGGGAGCCACATCATGATTTCGCTGTCCGATATTCAAGTCGTGTTCGGCAAGGGGACGCCCTTGCAGAAACAGGCGCTGGCGAAGATTGATCTGACCATCGAAGAAGGTTCCTTCGTGACGGTCATCGGTTCGAACGGCGCGGGAAAATCCACGTTGCTCGGCGTGCTGGCTGGCGATGTCCTGCCTACAGCGGGAAAGGTCACGATTGGCGGTGTGGATGTGACACGCAAGCCGACGGCGAGCCGGGCCGGTCAGGTGGCACGTGTCTTCCAGGACCCGTTGGCAGGCAGTTGCGGTGTTTTGAGCATTGAAGAGAACCTTGCTCTGGCAGCGGCACGCGGCAAACTGCGCGGGCTGATGCCGGCGCTTGGCGGTGGACGCCGCGACTTCTTCAAGGACCGTATTGCCTCGCTCGGTCTCGGTCTTGAAAATCGCCTGAAAGACCGGATGGATTTGCTGTCTGGCGGTCAGAGACAGGCCGTTTCGCTTGTTATGGCAACCCTTTCGGGGTCCGATGTCCTGTTGCTTGACGAGCATACGGCCGCGCTCGATCCGGGGATGGCGGAATTCGTCATGGAACTCACCCGCAAAGTGGTGTCCGAGCGCAAGCTGACGACCCTGATGGTGACGCACTCCATGCGCCAGGCGCTCGACTATGGTGACCGTACGATCATGTTGCACGCCGGCGAGATTGTCCTCGATGTCTCCGGCGAAAGCCGCAAGGGCTTGCAGGTTGAAGATCTGATCGAGATGTTCCGCAAGATACGCGGACAGAAACTGGATGACGATGAGCTGTTGATCGGCTGATGGATTAAAAGGCGCTCCTCGTAGCGCCTTTTATTTTGCCTGTGTCAGGAAGATCTTGACGGCGAACAGCGAGAAGACACCGGCAATCGTGTAATCGAGCCCGCGCAGGACCTTGCGGTTGCTTTGCAGCCAGCTCGACAGGGAATCCGCCGCAACCACAATGCCGATACCGATCGGAAGCGCGACAATGATTGACCAGATGCCAAGAAAGATCAGTTTGCCGGTGACGTGAGGGTCAGAGGCGCTGACGAATTGCGGGAGGAAGGTCATGAAGAAAATGATGACCTTGGGGTTCAGCAGGTTCACCCATATGCCGTTCAACAGGGCAGACTTCAGGGACGCCTGAGGTTTTGCGCCCGTGGTCTTCACCATCACGAAATCAGAACCTTTGCGGATTGCCTGAATGGCCAGCCAGACGAGATAGGCGGCCCCACCAGTCTTCAGAACCATGAAGGCGGTTGGTGACGCAACGATCAGTGCTGCGACGCCGAATGCGACCAGCAGGGTGTGTACCGTAATGCCGATGTTGGAGCCGACAAGGGTCACGAAACCGGCCTTCCGGCCTTCCCGCAGGGATCGGCTGATCCACAACGTCATATCGGGGCCGGGTGTTACGGCCAGAAGCAGGATGGCGATGGTGAATGCAGCAAGAGTTGGCAGGCTTGGAACGAAATCCATCACGGCACCTGAAAAACTGGAGATGCCGTTGATTAACGCGATTTCGCGCTTCTGCCAATGCTTTTGAATCCTAGGGAAGAGGACCACCTGCCGCACTTTTCAAGGCGCGGCAGGTTCGAAAAATCAGTTCTTGAGGAACGTTGTAAATTCGGCCGAATACTCCGTATGCCAGCGCGACAACGGCGGGCGGTTCTGAACGATATCGTAGGCGGCCCACAAAATGCGTTTTTCGTCCGTCGGGCGGTCCACCTCTCCGTCTGGGCAAAGAATATAGAAATCGCCATTACCAAGACTGTCGACCATGAAATCGACCGTCTGTTCGGCCGTCCATGCACCTGAGGGTTTTTCCGTTCTGCCATTGGCGGTCAGACCGGTGAAAACAAATCCCGGGATGAGCAGATGCGCAGAAACAGCGCTGCTGGCGATATTCCGCAATTCATGTTGCAGCGCCTCGGTGAAGGCTTTTACGCCGGCTTTCGATACATTGTAGGCGGGATCGCCGGGCGGCGTGGTGATGCCCTGTTTCGAGCCGGTGTTGATGATGAGCGACGGCTCAGCATGCGCGACCATACCTGGACCGAAAACCCGACTGCCGTTCACGACGCCCATCAGGTTGACGTTGATGATTTTTTCCCAATTGGCCTGTGGGCCGAAGATCGCACTTCCCGGCTGAATTCCGGCATTGTTCATCAGAACATGTACGCGCCCAAACCGCTGGATGACGGCACGTTCGAGTGCTTCAAGTTCATCGAGCTTCGATACGTCGGTCGGAACGGCGACAATTTGGGCCTCGCCATCCTTGGATAGCTTGAGAACCTCGGCATGTGCCTCGGCAAGCTTGTCTCCATCCAGATCGGCGAGCACGACGCTCATGCCGAAGCCGGCAAACTTACGCGCCGCAGCAAGGCCGATGCCTGACGCGGCGCCGGTAATGACGGCAACATTGTCTTCCTTGAATGCTGGGTGGATGATCGTCATCGGTTTCTCCTTCCCGTCGTTTCCTGCTGTTTCCAGCGGCTTGCAACGTTTCTTGAGCCCTGAGTGGCTTCATTCACGCTCTCTGTTTTGCGTCCGTCGATGTTACGGCGCGAAACACATAATGCATGTGACAATTCCTTCGTTCCAGCCCCCATTCAAGCTTCGGCCTGCCCAGCCGTACCGTTCCCCGGGTTTCGGTTCTCCAATTCTTTGTTTTGGCGCATGTCTTTTTGGGAAAAGCGCTTCACACCTTCGGGGTTGCACTGTAAAAGTGCCGAAATCCCAAGGAAATGGCGGCATGCCCCATGCCGCCATCATGCAGATGGACATCACTATGGCACTCCCGAAAGACGTAAAGAAAGTCGTTCTTGCCTATTCCGGCGGTCTCGACACCTCGATCATCCTGAAATGGCTTCAGACGGAACTCGGCGCGGAAGTCGTCACCTTTACGGCTGATCTCGGCCAAGGTGAAGAACTTGAGCCTGCGCGCAAGAAAGCCGAGATGCTGGGCATCAAGGAAATCTTCATCGAGGACGTCCGTGAAGAGTTCGTGCGCGACTTCGTCTTCCCGATGTTCCGCGCCAATGCCGTTTATGAAGGTGTCTATCTGCTCGGCACATCGATTGCCCGTCCGCTGATTTCCAAGCACCTTATCGACATCGCCAAAAAGACAGGAGCTGACGCGATCGCGCATGGCGCGACCGGCAAGGGCAACGACCAGGTTCGTTTCGAACTCTCTGCCTATGCGCTCAACCCGGATATCAAGATCATCGCTCCGTGGCGCGACTGGTCGTTCAAGAGCCGTACCGATCTCCTGAAATTCGCTGAAGAGCATCAGATTCCGGTTGCCAAGGACAAGAAGGGTGAGGCGCCTTTCTCCGTGGATGCCAACCTGCTGCACTCGTCTTCCGAGGGCAAGGTTCTGGAAGATCCTGCAGTGGAAGCGCCGGAATACGTGCATATGCGCACCATCTCGCCGGAAGCCGCTCCGGACAAGGCTACCGTTATCAAGATCGGTTTCCGCAAGGGCGATGCCTGCTCCATCAACGGTGTTGAAATGTCGCCGGCAACCCTGCTTGCCACGCTCAACAACTATGGCCGCGAAAACGGCATCGGCCGTCTCGACCTCGTTGAAAACCGTTTCGTCGGCATGAAGTCTCGCGGCGTTTATGAAACGCCCGGCGGCACCATCCTGCTTGCCGCACATCGCGCCATTGAATCCATCACGCTCGACCGCGGTGCTGCTCACCTCAAGGACGAGCTGATGCCGCGTTATGCCGAGCTTATCTATTACGGCTTCTGGTTCTCGCCGGAGCGTGAGATGCTGCAGGCGCTGATCGACAAGAGCCAAGAGCATGTCGAAGGCGAAGTGACGCTGAAGCTCTATAAGGGCAACGTCATGGTAACCGGCCGTGAAAGCGAAAAGTCGCTGTATTCTGACGCTCTGGTAACCTTCGAAGACGACCACGGCGCCTACGACCAGAAGGATGCAGCAGGTTTCATCAAGCTGAACGCGCTGCGCCTTCGCACGCTAGCAAAGCGCAATCTTCTCGGCTGATCGTCGAGACGATTTTGGGATTACTACGTCAGCCCGCGGATCTTCTGGTCCGCGGGTTTTTCATGCGCTCTTTTTGGAGATGACGCGGAAGGCGATGTAGCTCGCGACGGCAGTGAACTCCATGACGGGAATGATGATACCGAAGCTCGTCAGCGGCGAATTGATCAGCGAGGCGGCTGCTCCACCGATAAAGCCAGAGCCAATCTGAATGAAGCCCATCATGGCCGACGCCGATCCGGCAATGTGCGGGAAGGGGGCCAGTGTTGCGGTGACCATAGAAGGGGTGAGCAGCGCGATCCCTACGGTTGCTACGGCAACCGGCCCCATGATGGATAGGAAGGACGGCGGCAGGAGAAACACCGAGAGCATGATGAGAAGCCCGCCCGTGCCTGAAAAACAGAGGCCGAGAACGGTTGAATGCCGATCCCCGAGCTTCGGTGCGATGTAGCGCAGGGCGATCGAGCCGAAGAAATAGGAGCCGGATTGCATCAGCATGCCGACACCAAAGGCTGTCGGCGACAGGCCGACATCCTTGATGAGGATGAAGGCCAGCATGGTCGCTTGCGCATAGAGGGCGCCAATCGAGCCACCGAGAACGAGTGCACCCAGCAGAAAGCGTGGTTGCCCCAGCAATTCCCGATAGGCGGAAAAAAGTCGCGTCGGCCGTATGCGGCTTTTGTCCGGACTTGTTGTCTCCCGGAGGTAGAAAACAACCGATAGAATGGCGATGACGCCAAGGCCGGCCAGCAGATAGAAAATTGATTGCCAGCCGAAAGCGGCGAGCGACAGGCCGCCGATCGTCGGGCCCATTGCGGGGCCAATGGCAAGCATGATGCCGATGAGGTTCATGATGCTGGAGGCTTCGGCGCCCGTAAACTGGTCACGCACAAAGGCACGGGCAACGGTCATGCCGACGGAGGCGCCAATCCCCTGTACCAGACGCGCCAGCAGCAAAAACTCGATCGTCGGGGCAAGAATGGCGAGCACACTACCGAGCAGAAAGATCGACAGAAAAATCAGGCTTGCCGTGCGCCGTCCGAACGCATCAGAGGTAGGACCGGCAATCAGTTGTGCCAAGGCAAATCCCGCGAAATAAAGCGAGAGGCTCATCTTCACAGCGGAGTCCGTCGTGGCAAAGCCGTGCACCAGCTCCGGCATGGCCGGGGTATAGATCGCCATGGAGATCGGGCCGAGTGCGGTCAGGAGCGCGCCGAGCATGGCCGTGCGCCGCCTGGACATGATGGTTTTTGATGACATGTCTTACTGACCGCTCTGGGACGGCTGTTCCGGTTGAAGATTTTCCCGAAGGGCCTGAAGGCAATTGCGGAATGTAGCGATGTCGGCTTCGCTCAAACCCTGCGTGGCCTGACGCAGAAGCTGGTCGATTTCCTGCCTCACGGCTTTCAGCATCTCGTCTGCATTTTCCGTCAGCACGATGCGCTTTGACCGGCGATCATTCGGGTCCTGCTGGCGCTCGACGAGATCGAGAGACTGAAGTTTGTCGATATAGGCACATATCGTCATGGGCTCGATACCAAGACGTGCGGCGATGTCGGATTGCTTGCTGCCGTCGATGATGGCAACCGTCAGCAGCGCCCTCGCTTCGCCGGGTGTCAGTCCAAGACCGGCATCGGCGATGCGGCGCTCAAAAGCTGTATTCAACAGGCGTGCGCTGCTGTTGAGCAGAAAAGCCAATGAATCTTTTTCGAGTTTCGTGCCCATGATCCGCCTTTTCGTAAGTCAGCCTTACTAAAATCCCGGCGACAATCAATGGCATATGACAGATTTTGTCGTAAATGGACAAAGTATTTCCCGACCCGGTCAATATACCGGGCGATATTCCTTTACCGCAACACTTCAAGCCGACGCGAAAAAGGACAAGACGTTTTCTATCTTGTCCGTTTCTTCGACGGTGCCGATCGATCGCGCTATTTCAAGGCGGTCCGAGAAGTAGCCGACAAAATCGAACTGAGTATCATCTGTGACATTGCTGGTATCGACAACTTCGCCATTGGCGTTCAGCGTTTGCATTGGCAAGTCGGACGAGAGCTCGCCCCATGTGTCATGGCTGATCTTGCCGGTGTCGTAGCAACCTTGGGCAAATTCCCGCACTTCCCGCGGGCTCAGGCTGGTAAAATCGACGCGCTTTACGGAATCTTCAAACGTCGCGGTCGTTTCGTTGTGCGTGGTCTGTTCAAAATCGGGGGTGGCCACGGCCCTGGTGTTTCTGGAATCTTCTCTGAAGAAAAAACTGCTGGCAGACCTTAAGGAATAAATCTCCATAATACATATCTCCATCATGGGATATGGATGGAAATGTAACCATGTCATCGCTGATATGGTCAATATTCGGCACCAGTCGGGTCATCGTCCTCCACATCAAATCCGCGTATTGAATTGGTGGGGAAGGCATGCCCATATGATGCAAAGCAGCAATCGCATGAGGAATACGAAATGGCATCCGCAGCCGCTCCCCATCCTGCACTCGTAGACTGGAATGGCCCGAATGGGCTGCCAAGGTTTGAAGCTGTCAGGGACGAGGATTTCGCCGAAGCCTTCGATGCGGCACTTCTTGTGCACGACAAGGAAATCGATGCGATTGCCGATAACTCCGAACCGGCGACATTCGTGAATACTGTTACTGCACTCGAAATCGCCGGAGACGATCTTTCACGGGTCTCGGCACTCTTCTGGAATAAGGCAGGTGCACACACCAATCCGGTCATTCAAGGACTGGAGAGGGAGATCGCACCGAAAATGTCGCGCCATTATTCCAGGATCGGCATGAACGAGGCGTTGTTCAAACGTATTGATGCCCTTTGGGAGAAGCGTGATGATCTCGGCCTTACAGGCGAGGAAAAGCGTGTTCTGAAGCGTCATTGGAAGGGCTTTGTCCGCTCCGGCGCGAAGCTGCCGAAGGCGAGCCAGGAACGGCTTGCGTCGATCAATGAGGAACTGGCCGGGCTCGGTGCCAAATTCGGACAAAATGTCCTGGCGGATGAAAAGAACTGGAAGCTTCTGCTGTCCTCCGAAGAGGAACTTGCCGGAATTCCTGCATTCCTGCGCGATGCGATGGCAGGAGCCGCGCGCGAGCATGGTGAGGATGGAAAATTTGCTGTGACGCTGTCGCGCTCGATTATCGAGCCGTTCCTGACCTTCTCCGAGCGTCGTGATCTGCGTGAGCAGGCATTCAAAGCTTGGGTGGCACGCGGTGAAAACGGTGGCGAAACTGACAACCGTGCAACGGTGAAGCGGACATTGGAGCTGCGCGAAGAAAAGGCGAAGCTTCTGGGATATGCGACTTTTGCCGCTTACAAGCTGGACGACACCATGGCGAAAACGCCCGATGCGGTGAATGGATTGCTTGGTCAGGTCTGGGAAAAGGCCGTTGCCCGTGCTGGTGAAGAAGAGGCTGAACTTTCGGCAATCATTGCGGAGGAAGGCAAAAACCACGACGTGATGCCATGGGACTGGCGTCACTATGCGGAAAAGCTCCGCGCTCAGAAGTTCAGCTTCTCGGAGGCTGAGCTCAAGCCTTATCTGCAGTTGGAAAAAATCATCGATGCTTGCTTCGATGTTGCCAACCGGCTTTTCGGTATCCGCGCGGTCGAAACGAAAGGTGTCGCGGCCTATCATCCCGATGTGCGGGTTTTTGAAATCCGCAATGGCAGCGGCGAACTGAAGGCAATGTTCCTCGGCGATTATTTCGCCCGCCCATCCAAGCGCTCCGGTGCATGGATGAGTTCGTTCCAATCGCAGCACAAGCTGCCGCTCAAGAACGGCGCTGTCGGTGAGTTGCCGATCATCTACAATGTCTGCAATTTCGCAAAACCCGCCGAAGGCAAACCGGCGCTGCTTTCGCTCGATGACGCCCGGACGCTGTTTCATGAATTCGGTCATGCCCTGCATGGCATGTTGTCTGATGTGACGTACCCTTCTGTTTCGGGGACGGGCGTATCCCGCGATTTCGTGGAATTGCCGTCGCAGCTCTACGAACACTGGCTGACCGTTCCGGAAATTCTGGAGACATACGCGCTTCACTACCAGACTGGCGAGCCCATGCCCAAGGCGTTGCTCGACAAGGTGCTGGCCGCGCAGACATTCAATGCCGGTTTCAACACGGTCGAGTTTACCTCTTCGGCAATCGTCGACATGTCCTTCCACACGCGCGATGCGGTGGCTGATCCTATGGCGGTGCAGGGCGAGGTGCTGGACGAACTGAAAATGCCGAAATCGATTGTAATGCGGCATGCAACCCCGCATTTCCAGCATGTATTTTCGGGTGATGGCTATTCCGCCGGTTATTACTCCTACATGTGGTCGGAGGTGCTGGATGCTGACGCCTTTGCCGCTTTCGAGGAAACCGGCGATGCCTTCAACGCGGAAATGGCGCGCAAGCTGAAGGACAATATCTATTCCGTGGGTGGATCGATTGACCCCGAGGAAGCCTATCTCGCTTTCCGCGGCAAGATGCCCAGTCCGGATGCGATGCTCGCCAAACGCGGGCTTGCATAAAGACCGTCACATTTTTCAGCTAGAACCTAGGCGCAGGGGGCTTATGACAAAGCCCCCCTTTCGCATTTACAAAAAAAAGGTTATGAGCGCGCCAAACTAAATTGGCGCACCCCATACGATTAGCGCCCCAACCTCAGAGATTTATCATATGGCCCTTCGCAACATCGCGATTATCGCGCACGTTGACCATGGAAAAACGACGCTCGTTGACGAGCTTCTGAAGCAGTCCGGCTCCTTCCGCGACAACCAGCGCGTTGCAGAGCGCGTGATGGACTCGAACGACCTGGAAAAAGAACGCGGCATCACCATTCTCGCCAAGGCGACTTCGGTTGAGTGGAAAGGTGTTCGTATCAACATCGTCGACACCCCCGGCCACGCCGACTTCGGTGGTGAAGTTGAGCGTATTCTCTCGATGGTGGACGGTGCAATCGTTCTGGTCGACTCGTCTGAAGGCCCGATGCCGCAGACGAAGTTCGTGGTGTCCAAGGCTCTCAAGGTTGGTCTCAAGCCGATCGTTGCGATCAACAAGATCGACCGCCCGGATGGCCGCCATGAAGAAGTCATCAACGAAGTTTTCGACCTTTTCGCCAATCTGGATGCCACCGACGAACAGCTCGACTTCCCGATCCTCTACGGTTCGGGCCGCGACGGCTGGATGAACGTCAACCCGGAAGGCCCGAAGGATGAAGGCCTTGCTCCGCTGCTCGACCTGGTTCTGAAGCACGTTCCTGAGCCAACCGTTGAAGAAGGTCCGTTCCGTCTGATCGGTACGATCCTTGAAGCCAACCCCTTCCTCGGCCGTATCATCACCGGCCGCATCGCTTCGGGCTCGATCAAGCCGAACCAGGCCGTGAAGGTTCTCGGTCAGGACGGCAAGACCGTTGAAACTGGCCGTATTTCGAAGATCCTCGCATTCCGCGGCATCGAACGCACCGCCATCGACGAAGCTCATGCGGGCGATATCGTTGCTATTGCCGGCCTTTCCAAGGGTACGGTTGCCGATACGTTCTGTGATCCTTCGGTCAACGAAGCAATGAAGGCGCAGCCGATTGACCCGCCAACGGTCACCATGTCCTTCATCGTCAACGACTCGCCGCTGGCTGGTACGGAAGGCGACAAGGTAACGTCGCGCGTTATCCGCGATCGTCTGTTCAAGGAAGCCGAAGGCAACGTTGCGCTGAAGATCGAAGAAGCCGAAGGCAAGGATTCGTTCTTCGTTTCGGGGCGCGGCGAATTGCAGCTTGCCGTTCTGATCGAAACCATGCGTCGTGAAGGCTTCGAGCTTGCCGTTTCACGTCCGCGCGTCGTTATGCACAAGGACGAAAATGGTCAGACCATCGAGCCGATCGAAGAAGTCGTTATCGACGTCGATGAAGAGCATTCCGGTGTCGTCGTTCAGAAAATGTCCGAGCGCAAGGCTGAAATGACCGAGCTTCGTCCGTCCGGTGGCAACCGCGTTCGTCTGAAGTTCCTCGCCCCGACGCGTGGTCTGATCGGTTACCAGTCCGAACTCTTGACCGACACGCGTGGCACGGCGATCATGAACCGCCTGTTCCACGACTACCAGCCCTTCAAGGGTGCGATTGCTGGCCGTGTCAACGGCGTTCTGCTGTCCAACGGTTCCGGCGAAGCTGTTGCCTACGCCATGTTCAACCTGGAAGATCGTGGTCCGATGATCATCGAGCCAGGTGAAAAGGTCTATGCCGGCATGATTATCGGCATTCACACGCGCGACAACGATCTCGAAGTCAACGTGCTGAAGGGCAAGCAGCTCACCAACATCCGTGCCGCTGGCAAGGATGAAGCCGTCAAGCTGACGCCGCCGATCCGCATGACGCTCGACCGTGCCCTTTCCTGGATTCAGGACGACGAGCTGATGGAAGTGACGCCGAAGTCGATCCGTCTGCGCAAGATGTTCCTCGATGCTAACGACCGTAAGCGTTTCGAGAAGGCAAAGCTTGCCGTCTAATCGCCGATCGCGACTGATCTTGAAAACCCGGCCTTCGTGCCGGGTTTTTTATTTGGGGATGAGTCGAAAGCGGCTTGTATTAAAGGTTAAGGATGCGTTAATTTTTTCTGGTCGTCCACATGAATAGGCTGTGGGTAAGCTTGGTGCCGTTAACCTTTATGGCTGGCAAGTTTCCGCAGTCGGGGCCAGAATCGCGTTATGAAAACGTTATCCATAGATGTTCGCCGTGCCGAAGCGCATGATGCGCGCGCCATATCAGAGGCGCACCGTCTGTCGTGGCAACAGGCTTATGCCGGGTTGATCCCGCACAAGCCGTTGACGCAGATGCTCGAGCGTCGTGGCGAATTGTGGTGGAAGAAGGCAACCCGTGGCTCAGCCACGATGCTTGTTGTCGAGGTGGCCGGCGTGGTCGCCGGTTATGCGACGCTGGGCCTTAGCCGCGCGCGCGGCCTTCCGCATGATGGTGAAGTCTACGAACTTTATCTCCGACCGGAATATCAGGGAATCGGCCTCGGTTCGCTGCTGTTTACCGAGGCGCGCAGACTGCTGACGTCGCTTGGTTGCCAGGGGATTGTTGTCTGGTGCCTTGAAGACAGTGATGTCGCCAATCGCTTTTTCCGTTCGCATGGCGGGCGTGACATTGCCGAGGGCATGGAAGATTTCGGCGGCACCTCGTTGCGCAAGATCGGTTTCGTCTGGAACTGAGCGAAACGGATGTTGCCGGTGGCTTGCTGCCCTTCCGTTTCATTTCCAAAAATCGTGGATAACCTGACAGCGAAGGATGAGGCATTCTGCCTGATCCTTTTAAAGCCATGTTGCAATGCCACGACTTTCCCATTATCGAAAACCGAACCCAACCCGTCGAAATGAGGGAAGCGAATGCGTATTGATGCAATCTCCGTAGGCAAGAATCCGCCGGAAGACGTGAATGTTATTGTGGAAGTGCCGGTTGGCGGTCAGCCGATCAAGTACGAGATGGACAAGGACGCCGGTGCGCTGATCGTTGATCGTTTCCTCTACACGCCAATGACTTATCCGGGTAACTACGGCTTCGTGCCGCACACCCTGTCTGATGATGGCGATCCGATCGACGTTCTCATCTGCAACACCCGTCCGCTCGTTCCGGGCTGCGTCATCAACGTTCGTCCGATCGGCGTGATGATCATGGAAGATGACGGTGGCAAGGATGAGAAGATCATCGCGGTGCCGGTGCCGAAGCTGACGCGCCGCTATGACAAGATCGAAAACTACACGGATCTGCCGGAAATTACCCTGAAGCAGATCGAGCACTTCTTCGAACACTACAAGGATCTGGAGCCCGGCAAGTGGGTGAAGATCGGCGGCTGGCAGAACGTCGACGTTGCCAAGAAGCTGATCGTTGAAGCCATCGAGCGCTACAAGACGCAGGGCTGATTAGCCCAGTTTCTCAAGTGATAAAAAAACCTCCGGCTCGACATCGATCCGGAGGTTTTTTGTTGTTGGCGCTGAATATCGCGATCAACGCTCTCGGGCACTCTGCTTCAGACAAGCGCTGGATAAAGCGTGTTCCACATGAAGGAGCGGATGAAGAAGATGATCAGCAGCAGGATCACCGGTGAAATGTCTATGCCGCCGAGATTGGGCAGGATGCGACGAATGGGACGCAGAACCGGTTCCGTAATGTTGTAAAGGAAGCTGCCGATCGCATTCACGAACTGGTTTCGGGAATTGATGACGTTAAAGGCATAGAGCCAGGAAAAAATAGCACTGGCAATCAGCACCCATACAAAGAGGTTCAGGGCCAGATCGATTGTCTGAAACAGGGCAAGCATCAATATCTCCGTGTCTTCGTTGCAAGACATTTAGACATTGGCGCGTTAACCGGCAAGTGTTGCCCAAACAGCGCTGGCGATTCTTGTGATATCCTTCTATGGGAAAGCCCTCATATTATCGAGAGCGCTCAGCCGATGTCACTGATTTCTGCCGAAAACCGTTTCGGCGCATTCCGGCATAGTTCCTACCGTCGTTTCTTCACGGCCCGGTTTTTCGCGGCGTTTGCGTTTCAGATTGTCAGCGTGTCAGTCGGCTGGCAAATGTATGAGGTAACGGGAAATGCCTTTTACCTCGGTCTGATCGGTCTTTTTCAGTTTTTGCCATCGCTGCTTCTGATCCTCGTTACCGGTACGGTCGCCGACAGGCACAATCGCCGGCTCATCATGGCGATTGGTTTCATCGTTGCTGCCGTGTGTGCTGCTGCTTTGCTTGGCCTGACGCTCACCCATACTTTTGCACCCTGGCCGGTCTTCGCCATCCTGGTGGTAATCGGTATCGAGCGCGCATTCATGGGACCGGCTGTTCAGTCACTCGGACCCAATCTTGTCCCGGTTGAAGATCTGCCAAATGCGGTGGCGTGGAATTCGTCGTCCTGGCAGATGGCCTCCATTCTTGGTCCTGTGGTTGGTGGCCTGCTTTACGGTGTGGGCGCCTCCCTGGCTTACGGGGTGGCATTTTCCCTTTTTGCACTTGCCGCCATTCTTGCTTTTATCATCCGCAAGCCCGAGCAGCGCAGCCCCGCAAAAGCGGTCAGCCTTGAGAGCATGCTGGCGGGTTTCCGCTTCATTGCGCAGGAGAAGGTGGTTCTCGGCGCGATCTCGCTCGATCTGTTTGCAGTTCTGCTCGGTGGTGCGGTTGCTCTGATGCCGATTTTCGCCAAGGAAGTGCTGACACTGGGGCCATGGGGACTAGGGCTTCTTCGCGCTGCTCCAGGTATCGGAGCGATTGTCGTTGCCGTCATTCTCGCTTTCAAACCGATCCGTCACCACGCGGGCTTGCTGATGTTTGTCGGCGTCGGACTTTTCGGGGTTTCGACGGTGGTTTTCGGTCTTTCTGAGACAGCGTGGCTCTCTATCGCGGCGCTGGTTGTCATGGGCGCATCCGATATGGTGTCCGTGTACGTCCGTGAAACACTGATCGCGCTTTGGACGCCGGATGAGGTTCGTGGGCGTGTCAACGCCGTCAATTCCGTATTTGTCGGTGCATCCAATGAATTGGGCGAATTCCGCGCCGGTACGATGGCACATGTCTTCGGGGCTGTACCGGCGGTCGTCATAGGCGGTGCCGGAACGCTCGCCGTCGCGGTTATTTGGGCGCTCGGTTTTTCCAAGTTGCGGAAAATCGACAGTCTGGACCTGCCGAAGGATTAAAAGCGCTTCGCCTCATCAGCGCTGCGGCTTGCCCTCAAAAACCAGGTCGAGGAAGTTGCCGAGCCATGCGCGAAGCGGCGTGTCGAACAACATGCGTCCTTCGAGATGCTGACTGCCCACCTGTGCGTTCGGCATGCCGAAACGCTGCGCACCACGCACCACCCAGCTATGCATCATGGCGCGTGTCAATTCCGCATGGAACTGCAGTCCCCAGGCATTTTTTCCGTAGCGGAAAGCCTGATGCGGATAGGTGTCGCCAGCGGCAAGCAATTCTGCGCCGCGTGGAAGCTCGAAACCTTCCTTGTGAAAATGATAGACCATTTTCGGCCAGTGCGGCATCAGCAGACGGCCATGTTCCGTGGGATGCAACGGATACCAGCCGATTTCGACCTTGCCTTCCTTGTCGGCCTCAACCTTGCCGCCCAGATGCTTGGACAACATTTGCGCACCGAGACAGATGCCGAGGAATGGCTTGTTTTCTTTCAGAGGCACCTTCAGCCAGTCGATTTCGGTCTTTACATAATCATGGTGGTCATTGGCGCTTTGCGGTCCACCGAAGATGACGGCACCGACATGTTTTTCCAGCGTCGTCGGCAGGTCGTCTCCGAGCGCGGGGCGCCGGATATCGAGCCTGTAGCCTTTTTCCACCAGCATCTGCCCGACGCGCCCCGGCGTTGAACGCTCCTGATGCAGAACGATGAGGATCGATGGTTGTCTTCTCTGTTGCCGGGAGGGGTCAAACAGCATCTTCGTCGTTTTCGCTTTCTTCAGAAGGCAATGACCGCGTGGCTGCCTGCTGACGTTGCAGAACCCTGTCACGAGCAGAAACACCGAGAAGATCGGCAACACGCCAGATCACGTGGTCTTCCATCTCGCTTCGCTCACCATCAGCGTAAACAATATCCCACAGTATACCAATAAGCTCGATACGCTGATCCTCATCGAGGTGACGGCGGATATCGATTGTGAAGCGATAATAATCGACGGCTTCCTTGCCTGCCTCCTGCCCCGCAGCAAGCAGGGCGTCGAGTTTTCCGGAGTCCAGGTGATAATAGTCCTGAAGGATCTCGCGGAGACGATTCCGCTCGCTCTTTGAAACGGTGCCGTCTGCCTCCATCACCTGAAAACAGAGCGCGGCAACAGCCACTCTCAGATCATCGGGGCTGAAGTCGTCTGTGTGCGGGCCAACAAGGGTTTGGAAAAACGACTGGATACGGTTGAGCATATCTGTCCTTGTGCTCTCAGAAAAGTTTGAGCCTGGTTTTGGCTTCCGGTTCGCTGCCCGGTTTTTTCACACCCGGATCATCCGGTGCGCCGCCAAAAAAGGGAACGGGTTCAGCATCGCCGTTGATTGGCGCAGCCGGTGCAGGCTCTCGCGCCTTTTCTGGTTCCTTTACGGCCACCACAGCGGGTTTGATCTCCACGGTCTCGGGTTGTTTTTGGGTAACCGTAATGTCGTTGTCTTTGCGCGGCGGCTCATTTTCGACAACACTTCTCGGCGCAGGTTCCGACTTTGCAGGAACCGCTGCCAAAGCATGGTCGATGCCAACGTCTTCGACTGGTCCTTCGAGCTGGCCGAACGGTGCCTTCCATTCAAACGCATCCAGGCGCCCGGTAACAGGCGAGACTGGAAGCCATTTTTCAGAGACGATGCCGTCTGCAACCCAGGCCGGATCACGTGGTGCACGCAGTCCCTGCGCCATCCAGTAGCGCACTCGCCCCTGATCACCGGTTTCCGCTTCCTCGATGTCCGCCATCAGCAGGAAAATGCTTTCCCGTGGCTCGATACGCGCTGCGGCTTCCGCCTTCGTGCGCGCTTTGACAAATTCCTTGGCGTCGAGGGCGGCTTGCGCCACGGCAAACAGCGACTCGATGTTGTTCGGCTTGAGGCTTTCCAGTCGCTCGGCGCGCTTGAGGCGGTCTATTGCCGTGTCGCCGCTGCGGGCCCGAACGTAGAGTTCGGCGATTTGCGGGTGCGGGCTGTTTTTCCAGACAGGCTCAAGAACAGAGGCGGCCTTGCGAAGGTTGTCTTCGCGCAGATAGGATTTCGCCGCGACGAGAGCAGCGGGAACCAGTGTTTTCGCCAGCTTCAACGCCTGCTTGGCATCGTCTCGAGCGCCAACCGGATCGCTTTCGAGCTTTTCGCCAGCTTTTGCCGTCAAGAGTACGGCTTTCAGGCGTTCGGCTTCGCCACGTTCGATGACACCTGCTGCTTTTTGCTGATCGAGAAGACGGATAGCGTCATCCCACTGATTGTTGCGACATTTGTTTTCCAGTGTCGCCTGCGCTGCCCAGGGCAGATAGGGTGCTTTTTCAGCGGCATCTTCGGCATATTGCAAGGCTGCTTCATGAGCGCCCTGACGCCGGGCTTCGATGTAGAGACCACGAAGGCCCAATTCGCGTGTTTCAGGGTCCTGCGCCATCGCTTCGAACTTGCGGCGTGCGGCGTCGTATTTCCCTTCGATGAGGTCTGCCTGTGCTTCAAGCAGATGGATCAAAGGTTCCTGGTCGGCGTTAAGCAGGCCCTGCGTCCGCGCGGTCATCTTGCGGGCCAGAAGCGCGTTGCCGGCACCAGCTGCAATCAGGCCCGTCGACAAGGCCTGATAGCCGCGATCACGCTTGCGGGCCCTGAAATAACGCCGTGCTGCATTCGGTGAAGTCCAGATCGCATTGACGAGCCACCAGACGAGCATGACGACGGCAACGAGGGCTGCGACGATGGATGCCGCAACCATCAGGCTCATCTCAATCAGCTGTCCCTGCCAAACGATCGACAGAACGCCAGGTCTGTCTGCCAGCCAGGAAAAACCGAAACCAAGAGCCAGAACGATAGCGACGAAAGTCAGAATTCTGGTCATGCCCTTACCCCTGTTTGCCAGTGCTGCCAATGGCGCGGTTCAGCGTATCACCCACCAGATTCTCGACGTTAATGCGTGCATCCAGAGATTTCTTGTAGTCGGCGGATACGGTTTTGGCCGCATCGGGCAAGGAATCCCATTCAAGCGCTGCGCCCTGAAGATCGCCATTGCGAAGCTTGTTTTCCATACGCGCAATGACGGCATCAGGGGTCTCTCCCTCGATGTTTCCGACAGGGCGGACCTTGACCAGCGAGAAGGCGCTTTCCGTCAGGCGCTCAACGATCCCCTGATTGGGATCAGGCTGATTGATGGCCGACAGCATGGTGTTGGCGACATCGGGGAAATTCCGAAGCAGCTCGGCGCGGGACGGAACGCCTGTCGTGGCGAACGATCGCAAGGACGCAATGGCCGGGTCATCTGGCGTTACCTTGGCGAGTGTGTCGAGTTCGGTCAGGAAAGGACCGCCACGGTCGATTGCCGCCTTCAACGCAGCCGATGCGATGGCACGAGCGACTTCGATATCGTCACGTGGTTCGTTGATCTTCGCTTCGGCTTCCCCAAGACGTCGCGTCAGGTCTTCTGTTGCCGAACCCTGCGCCGACGTCTGCGATTGCAGCGCAGTTTCCAGCGCGGCGATTTTTTCGGACAGCGCAGAAGTATCGGCACTGCCGGCGTTGCCACTTTCAAGGGCCGCGATGCGCTGCTCCAGGGCAGATGTATCGGTCGTGGCTGCCGGCGTGTTGGCGACCTGCTCGCGCAGGTTGGCAATCTGTGTTTTCAGCGCATTCAGTTCTTCGGCAGAGCTGCTGGTTCCGGAGAATGGTGGCAGGTAACCGGCATATTGCATGCTGCCCGCCGCAAGAAGGGCAACGAGGCCGCCGACGATACCCGCTGCAATCAAGCCGGAATTGTTCGAACGGCCCGGCTCGTCTTTTTTCGGTGGGGGTGTCGTGGCGCCAAAGCTTTTCGTCTCGGGCGACGGCTTCGTCGCTTGTGGTTTTGGCGGCTCTGGCTTAGCTTGCTCTGGCTTCGGCGCTGCACTCGAAGCCGGTTTGGCAGTGGCCTCCGGCTTAGGCCCTTCTACTTTTACGCCTTCCGTCGTCCCGACATTGGGTTGTGGTTCGATCGGAGTCCTGACCGGTTGATCCCAGATGGGTTTAGGCGCTTCCGATTTGACGTTTTCCGTCCCGGCGGTATCTGCGGGAGCGTTTTTCGGCGTCTCGGTCTGGTTGGTGGAGACTGAAACCTCCGGCGTCGGTGGGCTTTCCTTGCCGATTTCCGTCACATCCTTTGCGTCCAGATCAATCGTGACTGGCTCGGCTTTGGACTTGGAGTGGCGTGGCGGCTTTCCCGATACCATGACAACCTCATTTCTGCCTGCAATAGTCTAAACCTAGTCAGTGATGACGGCAAAGGAAAGAGGCGAGAGGGAATTAGGTTCCTGCGATGGCGTGCAAGATTTCGAACATTGTAGCCTCGCTTGGCGTCGCTGCCGTGCGGGCCTGGGCGCTAAAAGCATCGGGGATATGGGCTTTCACGTTTTCGCTCATGCAGATGAAGCGTGTGCCCGCCAACGCTGAAGCATAAGGCGGTTTTGTTGCGATGCGAAAAAAAGCCTGCGCCGCCTCGGCCGAATAAAGCAGAATCACATCCACTTTTGCAGAGACAAGCGCCGCATCCCAGATGTCACGGCGAAAATCATTCTCCCGCATTTCGTAACACTCGGCCACCGTAAATGCGATGGCGGCTGACTGAAGTCCTGCTTCGAAGGAAGGGGCACGCGGTGTGCCGGCAAGATAAAGCAGAGGTTTGCTGCGCGACAACAGGGCGCGATTTTCCACCACAAGCGTTGCCAGCGATTTCCCGTCGCCAGCAGCGGTGAAAATGTTATGAAAGCCTGCCTGCCTTGCGGCGTCAGCGGTTGCCTCGCCAACAGCAAAGATCGGCTTCGTGAAATAGGGGGTGAGTGACGTGCCGAGCGGTTTCAGCGCCCGGATCGCTTCGGCGCTGGTGACTGCGAGTGCGGATTTTGGCACGACGAGAGACGCCTCGGCCAGGTCGCCATGGTGGATCGGATGGAACAGGGGCAAAGGCACTGGATCGTGGCCCAGCGCCTTCAGCTTTGCCGCCGTCTTCTCGCCGGAACGTTCCGGCCGGGTGACGACGATCCGCATGAGCCTAGCTCCACCCTTCGAAGAAACTGGAGCCCGCTCTGGAGCGAACATCTTCCCCGGCTTTTCGACCCAGCGATGCGGCATCCGCACATTTGCCCGATATCTCGACGCTGTGGCTTGTCTGGCCATCGGGCGTAAGGATCACGCCATGGAAATGAAGCTCGCCATCATCGCAAACGGCAAGGCCGGCGATTGGAGTGCGGCAAGAGCCGTCCAGCGCGCCGAGGAACGCGCGTTCGCACGTTACCGCATCAAATGTCGGCTTGTGATTTATCGCGGCCAGCAATTCATCAATGCGCGTATCGCCGATGCGGCTTTCTACACAGATTGCCCCTTGCGCGGGTGCGGGGGGAAATTCCTTCGGATCGAGAATTTCCGTCGGAACCGCCTCTTTTCCGAGACGCTTCAACCCCGCAAAAGCGAGCAATGTCGCATCGGCATCGCCTTCCGCAAGTTTCCGCAGGCGCGTATCGACCAGACCGCGGAAAACGATGACGTTCAGATCCGGGCGCAGTCGGCGTATCAGGGCCTGACGCCGCAACGAGGCCGAACCGACGACGGCGCCCTGTGGCAATTCCAGCAGTTTTGGCGCGGTGCGGCCGATAAAGGCGTCACGGACGTCTTCGCGCGGTAAAAATGCGGAAAGGTGCAGCCCTTCAGGCAGGATCGTCGGCATGTCCTTGGACGAATGGACGGCAATATCCAGTTCGCCGGAGACAAGCTGGTTTTCCAGCTCTTCGGTAAACAGGCCTTTGCCACCAATTTCGGATAGAGCGCGATCGGTGATGCGGTCACCCTTGGTCGACAGGACGACGATTTCGAACATGTCTTCCGGCAGAGCATGCGCTGACATCAGCCGGTTCCGGGTTTCGTAGGCCTGCGCTAGCGCCAGAGGGCTGCCGCGCGTGCCGATTCGGAAAGGTTTTGTTTGCATCCGCGTCTATCCATTGTTACCGGGTGTTTCCGTACCTAAGTTTCCCTTTGACCGCAATGAACGAACAGGTTGATGGCCTCCTTTCTTCGTATCCTTGGTATAGAGACGAGCTGTGATGAAACCGCTGCATCCGTGGTGGTTCGCCATGCCGACGGGCGTGGAGAGATCGTTTCGGATGTCGTTTTGTCGCAGCTCGACGAACACAGCGCCTATGGCGGTGTGGTGCCTGAAATTGCTGCACGTGCTCACGTTGAAGCGCTCGACACGCTTGTCGAGGAAGCGCTCGAGCAGGCAGGCGTGACCCTGGCCGATGTCGATGCCATCGCCGCCACCTCGGGGCCAGGTTTGATCGGTGGCCTGATCGTTGGTCTGATGACCGGCAAAGCGATTGCCAAGGCGGCCGGCAAGCCGCTTTATGCAATCAACCATCTGGAAGGCCACGCGCTGACGGCGCGCCTGACGGATGGCCTGTCTTTTCCCTATCTGATGCTGCTGGTCTCCGGCGGTCACACGCAGCTCGTTCTTGTTCGTGGCGTGGGGCAATATGAACGCTGGGGCACGACCATCGACGACGCGCTTGGCGAGGCTTTCGACAAGACGGCGAAACTTCTGGGGCTGCCTTATCCAGGTGGACCTGCCGTAGAGAAAGCTGCAGCGACAGGAAATCCGGACCGATTTTCGCTGCCCCGTCCAATGGTTGGCGAAACAAGGCTGGACTTCTCCTTCTCCGGTTTGAAAACGGCCGTGCGGCAGGCGGCGACGGCCATTGCGCCGCTTTCCGATCAGGACATTGCCGACATCTGCGCTTCGTTCCAGAAGGCCGTATCGCGTACCCTGAAGGACCGTATCGGCCGTGGGCTTGCGAGGTTCCGCGAGGAGTTTACGGATATCGCTGGCGAACCGGCATTGGTGGTGGCTGGCGGGGTTGCTGCCAATCAGGAAATTCGCAGCACATTGCAGGCGCTGTGCGATAGCTACAGGTTCCGCTTCGTTGCGCCACCACACCATCTCTGTACCGACAATGCTGCGATGATTGCCTGGGCGGGTCTGGAACGTATGGCCGATGGCCGTGAGCCGGATTCGCTCGATATTCAGCCGCGTTCGCGCTGGCCGCTCGATGCCAATGCGGAAACCCTGATCGGGTTCGGCAAAAGAGGAGCCAAGGCCTGATGCAGCGTGAAAAAATCGTCGTGATTGGCGCAGGTGCCTTCGGAACCGCGCTGGCCGTGGTCGTCGCGCTGGAAAACCGCCATGACGTCACCTTGCTTGGCCGTGATCCGTCGCTGATGGCTGATCTTCGATCCGACAGGGTGCATGAGGCGGCGTTGCCGGGTGTCAGTCTGCCGGATGCGCTGGCATTTTCGGCAGAAGAAAATGTGCTCGCCGATGCCGGTATCGTGCTTTTCGCCATGCCGTCGCAAGCGCATGCGGACGCAGCACGACATTATGGCCCCTATCTTGCCAGGGATGCCGTCATTGTCACCTGCGCCAAGGGCATCGATCGCGCCTCTGGTCGGCTTTTGACTGAGCTTCTTGAAGCAGAATTGCCGCACCATCCGGTCGCGGTTCTCTCCGGTCCTGGGTTTGCTGCCGATATCGCCCGTGGACTACCAACCGCGATGGCGATTGCCGCCGAAGAGGTGGCTGTTGCGGAGAGGCTGGCAGCAACCATCAGCGGCAAGACGTTCCGTCTCTATGCATCCGCCGATCGTATCGGCGTGCAGCTCGGCGGCGCCTTGAAGAATGTGCTGGCCATTGCCGCCGGGATCGTTGAGGGCGCTGGGCTTGGCGATTCTGCCCGCGCTGCGCTCATTTCTCGTGGGCTTGCGGAAATGTCACGTCTCGTTGTTGCCATGGGCGGCAAGGCGGATACGGTGCGTGGTCTTTCGGGGCTTGGCGACCTGGTGTTAACGGCGACCAGCCATCAATCACGAAATTTGCGTTTCGGTATCGCGCTTGGTCGCGATGAAGGCAAGGACGCGTCCGGTGGTCTGGTCGAAGGCGCTTTTGCAGCTGCCGTCGCGGCTCGACTTGCCGCACAATATTCAGTCGATATGCCCGTGACGGAAGCTGTTGCAGCCATCATCGACGGCAATCTGGACGTGGCAAGCGCCATGCAACAATTGATGACACGGCCGATCACCACCGAATAAGGTTGGCAGGCCAAATGAGGAGACGAGAATGCTGTTTGCTTTTATCTGCAAGGACAAGCCTGGCCATCTGAACGTGCGCATGGATACGCGTCCGGCGCATCTGGAGCACCTGAACAAGCTGAATGCCGAGGGAACGCTGAAGATCGCCGGCCCGTTTCTGGATAGCGAAGGCAAGCCGAATGGCAGCCTGGTTATCGTCGAAGCAGCCGATATCGATGCTGCCAAGGCGCTGGCCGATGCCGACCCCTATGCAAAGGCAGGATTGTTCGAGAGCGTTGATGTAAAGCCCTACAACTGGGTCTTCAACAATCCGGGAGCGTAATTGGCGATGGCGAATTACTGGCTGTACAAATCTGAACCGTTCAAATGGTCCTGGGAGCAGCAGAAAGCCAAGGGCGAAGAGGGTGAGGAGTGGACCGGCGTTCGCAACTATCAGGCGCGCAACAACATGCGCGCCATGAAGATTGGCGACAAGGGCTTCTTCTATCACTCCAATGAGGGGCTGGATGTCGTCGGCATCGTTGAGGTCTGCGAGCTGTCGCGGCCGGATTCCACTGCGGAAGGCGATGCCCGTTGGGACTGCGTGCATATCAAGGCTGTCCGCGACATGCCGAAGTCCGTCTCGCTGAAGGACGTGAAGGCGAACCCTAAGCTTGCCAACATGTCGCTGGTCACCTCGATGCGGCTTTCTGTGCAGCCGGTGACCGAAGAGGAATATTTCGAGGTCTGCCGCATGGGTGGTCTCGATAATCCTCCGCTTTCGCCAGAATGATGCTGAAGGCGTGAAAACCGATCCCGGACGTTTCATCCTCGACAACACCGGCATCATGCGCCCTCCGCATGTGCCGGAACTGCAGCTCCATCTGGCGACAGAGGCCCATGATCTGTGGCTGAAGACGCAAGAGGAGCTGGAGGAGATCGGTTTGCCACCGCCGTTCTGGGCCTTTGCCTGGGCGGGAGGGCAGGGACTTGCCCGCTTCGTTATCGATCATCCCGAAAGCGTGCGGGGAAAGCGCGTGCTGGATTTCGCAAGCGGCTCGGGCATGGTTGCCATTGCAGCCGCGATGTCCGGGGCTGCAGCGGTGGAGGCTGTCGATATCGATCCCTGGGCGGGAGCGTCGGTGGCTTTGAATGCTGCGCTGAACGGCGTCGATGTTGCGTTTTCGGCGGCCAATCTCATCGGTCAGGACATCGGCGCCGAGGTGCTGCTTGCCGGTGACGTGTTTTATGACCGTTCTTTCGCTGATCTGCTGGTGCCTTGGTTAAGGCATCTGGCGACACAGGGCGTTACCGTTCTGGTCGGTGATCCCGGCCGAGCTTATCTTCCGAAAGATCGCCTTGAGGCAATGGCAACCTATCAGGTGCCGGTGACGCGTGCGCTGGAAGAAAGCGAAATCAAGAAGACAACCGTCTGGCGGTTTGTCTGAGTTCGGCGCAGAGAGAGTTTTCCAACGGATTGAAGCAGGTCGCTCATGGGCGGATCACGCAGACGCCATGCTCCCAGGCACAGGCTTCGTTCGCCGTTACGGCATCCACCTTGATGATTTTGGCTCTCGGGGCAGGCTGCAATCCGATCGAAGCGGGTCTGTTTCCAGAGGAAAAACCACCGCCAATGGCAAAGTAGTTGCCGTTGCCACGTACTCTCAGCGCGGCAATAGCACCGCTGTAGGTGCCGCCGGGGAGCGTGGAGGGCAGGCCATCGGTTGAAAAACTGGTCTGCTGCCGGTGCCGATTATAATGGCGATAGCTGAAATTCTCTGCTGACGCGGAAGGCAAAACCGTGAAAATGAGGCTTGCGAATGCAAGGGAGAAGCCGGCGATTCGACGCAGTAACATGATCCTTTTTCTCCGGTTTTTTTAGTTAACAAAATGTAAATTACAGCATTTTTTATTTACGTAAAGGTCAAAAAATTCGGGCTGGTGATCTTGGAAACGCTCGACTTTTTATTTTTGCGACACTTTTTTTGCAAAAAATCGTCCGCCCCAATCGATTAAATTCGAATCGACCGTGGAATCTGCTTGTGGTGATGTTCCCATGCGATTAAACGTCGCGGTTGGTGCAATGCACATTCTTTCGTCATGTGCTGTTGCTTGGGGGCGTTCGCAGTTGCGGGCGCACGGGAAAACGCCGCGAGGTTCTGATGGCGAACACGACAAATAATCGGCCTTTGTCGCCGCATCTTCAAGTTTACAAGATGATTCCGACGATGGCTGCATCCATCGTGCACCGTATTACGGGCGGCGCACTGTATTTCGGCACGCTACTCGTCGCCTGGTGGCTGATCGCCATTTCGACCGGCGAGGCTTATTACGCCTGGGTCGACTGGGCGATGGGCACGATCATCGGCAAGCTCATCCTGATCGGTTATACTTGGGCGCTTGTTCATCACCTGCTGGGCGGTCTGCGCCACTTCATGTGGGACCTGGGACACGGTTTCGACAAGCACTTCACGACCAAGCTTGCGAAGGCTTCCTTCGTCGTGTCGATCTGTCTGACCGCGCTGATCTGGGTCATCGCCCTGATCGTGCGCTGAGGAGATATTTTCATGGATATGCGTACACCTCTCGGCAAGGTCCGCGGTCTTGGCTCCGCCAAGGAAGGCACAGAGCATTTCTGGCGTCAGCGCGTCACGGCTGTTGCCAACGTTCCTCTGCTGATCTTTTTCGTGATCTTCCTGATCAAGTATGCTGGCGCTCCCTATGCGGACGTCGCCGCTGCGCTGTCGAACCCGCTTGTTGCGGTGATCATGGGTCTGGTGGTCGTTTCCGGCCTCATCCACATGAAGCTCGGCATGCAGGTGATCATTGAAGACTACATTCACGCCGAGGTCCCGAAGCTCGTTCTTCTGATGCTCAATACGTTTTTCGCGATTCTGGTTGGCGGCCTTTGCGTCTTCGCCATTCTGAAAATCGCATTCGCAGGATAATCCGGTCATGGCATCTCCAAGTTCACCTTCCCAGAATGGCAAGGCCTACACCTATGTCGATCACTCCTATGATGTGATTGTTGTTGGTGCCGGCGGTGCTGGTCTTCGCGCCACGCTCGGCATGGCCGAGCAGGGGTTCCGCACGGCCTGCATCACCAAGGTTTTCCCGACGCGTTCGCATACGGTCGCGGCTCAGGGCGGTATTGCCGCTTCGCTGACCAACATGACGCCCGACTGTTGGCAGTGGCACCTTTACGACACCGTAAAGGGCTCTGACTGGCTCGGCGACGTCGACGCTATGCAGTATCTCGCCATGGAAGCGCCCAAGGCGGTCTATGAGCTCGAGCATTATGGTGTTCCGTTCTCGCGTAACGCGGAAGGCAAGATTTACCAGCGCCCATTCGGCGGCCACATGCAGAACTATGGTGAAGGCCCGCCGGTGCAGCGCACCTGCGCCGCAGCCGACCGTACAGGTCACGCCATCCTGCACACGCTTTACGGCCAGTCGCTGCGCAACAACGCGGAATTCTTTATCGAGTATTTCGCGCTCGACCTCATCATGTCGGATGACGGCAGCCGTTGCACCGGTGTTGTCGCCTGGAACCTTGATGACGGCACGATCCATCGTTTTTCCGCCAAGATGGTCGTTCTGGCCACCGGCGGTTACGGCCGCGCCTATTTCTCGGCGACCTCCGCGCATACCTGCACGGGCGACGGCGGCGGCATGATCGCACGCGCGGGCCTTCCGCTTCAGGACATGGAATTCGTTCAGTTCCACCCAACCGGTATCTACGGCGCAGGCTGCCTGATCACCGAGGGTGCACGCGGTGAAGGCGGTTATCTCGTCAACTCCGAAGGTGAGCGCTTCATGGAGCGTTACGCGCCTTCGGCCAAGGATCTTGCCTCGCGTGACGTCGTGTCCCGTTGCATGACCATGGAAATCCGCGAAGGCCGTGGCGTTGGCAAGAACAAGGACCACATCTTCCTGCACCTGGATCACCTCGATCCGGCGATCCTGCACGAGCGCCTTCCGGGTATCTCCGAAAGCGCCAAGATCTTTGCCGGTGTGGATGTAACGCGCGAGCCGATCCCGGTTCTGCCGACGGTCCACTACAACATGGGTGGCATTCCGACCAACTATTGGGGCGAAGTGCTGAACGCTGACAGCAGCAATCCAGAGCGTGTCATTCCCGGCCTGATGGCTGTTGGTGAAGCCGGTTGTGCATCGGTTCACGGTGCTAACCGTCTCGGTTCCAACTCGTTGATCGACCTCGTTGTGTTCGGTCGCGCAGCGGCTATCCGCGCTGCAGAGGTGATTGACCGTGCAGCGCCGGTACCGGCGTTGAATGTTGCAGCCTGTGACAAGATCATGGAGCGCTTCGACAGCCTGCGTTACGCCAATGGCGCAACGCCAACCGCTGTTCTGCGCGACAAGATGCAGCGCGCCATGCAGGATGATGCTGCCGTGTTCCGTACACAGGAATCGCTTGAGAGCGGTTGCCGCCGGCTCTCGGCGATCTGGAAGGAACTGCCGGATGTCAAGGTTACCGACCGCTCGATGGTCTGGAACTCCGATCTGGTTGAAACGCTTGAACTGCATAACCTGATGGCCAACGCCATCACCACGGTTTACGGTGCGGAAGCCCGCAAGGAAAGCCGCGGTTCGCATGCGCGTGAAGACTTCGTAGACGGCCCGTTTGCCGGTCGTGACGACGTCAACTGGCGCAAGCACACGCTCGCTTGGGTCAGCCCGGAAGGCGACGTAAAGCTCGACTACCGCCCTGTTCACACCGAACTGATCGCCGATGGCATCGATCCCAAGAAGATCGCGCCGAAGGCGCGCGTCTACTGATTTGAGAGGAATTGGACATGGTTGAACTTGCTCTCCCCAAAAACTCTCAGATCAACGAAGGTAAAGTCTGGCCGAAGCCGGATGGTGCCAAGAATGTTCGCGAATACCGGGTCTATCGCTGGAACCCGGACGACGGTCAGAATCCGCGCATCGATACCTATTACATCGATGTCGAGGATTGCGGTCCGATGGTCCTCGATGCGCTTCTCTACATCAAGAACAACATCGATCCGACGCTGACGCTGCGCCGTTCCTGCCGCGAAGGCATTTGCGGTTCGTGCGCGATGAACATCGATGGCACGAACACACTCGCCTGCACCAAGGGCATGGATGAGATCAACGGTACCGTAAAGGTCTATCCGCTGCCGCATATGCCGGTTGTGAAGGACCTCGTTCCTGATCTCAGCAACTTCTACGCCCAGCATCGTTCGATCGAACCCTGGCTGAAGACGGTTTCGCCGACGCCTGCCAAGGAATGGAAACAGAGCCATGAAGATCGTCAGAAGCTGGACGGCCTTTACGAGTGCATTCTCTGCGCTTGCTGCTCGACCTCCTGTCCGAGCTACTGGTGGAACGGCGACCGTTATCTCGGTCCGGCTGTTCTGCTGCAGGCTTATCGTTGGCTGATCGACAGCCGCGACGAGGCAACCGGCGAGCGTCTCGACAACCTCGAAGACCCATTCCGCCTCTATCGTTGCCACACCATCATGAACTGTGCGCAGGCCTGCCCGAAGGGGCTGAACCCCGCCAAGGCCATCGCAGAAATCAAGAAGATGATGGTCGAGCGTCGCGTTTGACGGCGGTTTCCGGCAATCAGGAATATCAGGGCCGCGGGCAAAACCGCGGCCTTTTTTCGCAACCGAATGATGAGAAATTTCGGTAAAAATCGACTAAAACGGCAATTATCGTTGCCGTCGCTTGCTTACGATAAGGCTTTAGTAATAATTCGGCCTTCTTGTTCGAACATGGTCTTTCCGGAAGCGAGAGAATCGGGAGTTTGATATGCAATTCAGATATATGGTAACAGGTCTCGCCGTTGTGATGAGCCTTGCCGGTTGCCAGCGCACCTCCTACGATTACAACAACAACAGCGGTAACCCTGGTTACACGCCGCCGCTTCAGGCACAGCCCGTTCCATCCGTTCAGTCTGGCGCCCTGCCTCCGCCCGGTGGCGCATCTGGCAGCCAGTTCCCGACGGCTCCGACATCGGCGGCGCCCGGTGGCACCAATGTCGCTTCGGCTGCTCCGCCGCCCGCCGCTCTTGATGTGACCAAGGAATCCATGGTCGGCAACTGGCGCGTTTCAAATGCAGGCGCAAGCTGCGACATGTTCCTAACGCTCACCAACCTCGGTAGCGGTTCGCGTGGTGGCACCCGTGGCTGCGCAGGCGAACTTACGGCAATGGGCTCATGGGAGGTTTCCGGCAAGATGGTCCTCTTCAAGGATCGTTCCGGCAATACCATCGGTCGCGTTTACAAAAGTGCCGATGCACGTTTCGACGGCACGACGAACAGCGGTCAACCGCTCAGCCTTAGCCGATAATCCCTGTCTTGGCGGACGCAACCTTGCGTCCGCACCGAGGGCGCGTCCTCATGCAGCCATTGCCCGATTACAATCATAGTGTCGTTGAACAGCTCAACGCGCTGACAGCAGCCGGCACCTTGCAGGCGGACGCTGCTCAGCTTGGTGTTGCAGCCCATCTCGATCGCATCCTCACAGATCTCAAAGCCCGCAAGCCTGCCAAGAAAAAAAGTGCTCTTGGCTGGATGTTTGCACGTAAGCCCGGGCCTTCAGCGGCTGTGAAGGGACTTTATGTCTATGGCAGCGTCGGGCGCGGCAAGACAATGCTAATGGACATGTTTTATGAAATGGCACCTGTCGCGGCCAAGCGACGTTGCCACTTCCATGAGTTCATGGCGGACGTACATAACCGGGTGCATGCACATCGGCAGAAGCTGAAAAACGGTGAAACCAAGCAGGCCGACCCAATCCCCCCTGTGGCAGCGCAAATTCTGGCTGAGGCGGAGCTTCTCTGCTTCGATGAATTCACCGTGACGGACATTGCTGACGCGATGATCCTGGCGCGGCTTTTCAGCGAATTGTTCGCCAATGGCTGTACGCTGGTCACGACATCGAATGTCGTGCCTGACAATCTCTACAAGGACGGCCTCAATCGCGGCCTTTTCCTGCCTTTTGTGGATTTGCTCAAAAAACATGTTGAGGTGGTGTCGCTCGACAGTCCTACCGACTACCGAATGGAAAAGCTGGAGAGCCTGCCCGTTTATGTGACGCCGCTTGATGGCGCCGCCGATCAGGCAATGGACATGGCCTGGCGGCATATGACGGCGGGGCATCTGGTTGCACCCACCGAAATCCCAATGAAGGGCCGTTCCATTCTGGTTCCGAAGGCTGCCGGCCGTGTTGCACGTTTTACCTTCTCCGATCTTTGCGAGAAGCCACACGGCGCTTCCGATTTTCTGGCGATCGCCAACCGTTTCGATACAGTGTTCGTCGATCACATTCCGTTGCTCGATGCCGACAAGCGCAATGAGACAAAGCGTTTCATCATCCTGATCGACGCTTTATATGACCACAGTGTGCGGCTTTTTGCGTCTGCGGCGGCTATGCCTGAAAACCTTCTGGGCAAACGCAAGGGCACTGAAGGTTTCGAATTCGATCGCACCGCCTCACGCCTCTTCGAAATGCGAAGTGCGGATTATCTGGCTCTCCACCACGAAAAACGGCAGCGAGTTTGACATTCTTGTGACGCAATTTCTTACGTTTACGTAAGAAATTATGCATCTAAACGATTGAAAATACTCGCCACAAAAGAATCTGTTGCCAATTCTGGTCAATAGGGCTAATCGGGGTGCGACAATTTTGCCCTCCCACTTTGTGTGGTGAAATTGAATTGAAGCTCGAGAGGAAGCATTCGATGGCTCGCAAAAAGATTGCACTTATTGGTTCTGGCATGATCGGCGGTACGCTGGCACATCTCGCCAGCCTGAAAGAACTGGGCGATATCGTCCTCTTCGATATTGCTGATGGTATCCCGCAGGGTAAGGGTCTGGATATTGCCCAGTCCGGCCCGGTCGAAGGTTTCAATGCAAAGCTCTCGGGCGCTTCCGACTACGCCGCCATCGAAGGCGCTGATGTCTGCATCGTCACCGCAGGCGTTGCTCGCAAGCCGGGCATGAGCCGCGACGATCTTCTCGGCATCAACCTCAAGGTCATGGAGCAGGTCGGCGCCGGCATCAAGAAATATGCCCCGAACGCATTCGTGATCTGCATCACCAATCCGCTCGATGCAATGGTCTGGGCACTTCAGAAGTTCTCTGGCCTGCCGAAGAACAAGGTCGTCGGCATGGCTGGCGTTCTCGACAGCGCGCGCTTCCGTCTATTCCTCTCGGAAGAGTTCAATGTTTCCGTTCAAGATGTCACTGCCTTCGTGCTCGGCGGCCATGGCGACACGATGGTGCCGCTTGCTCGCTACTCCACCGTTGGCGGCATTCCGCTGACGGACCTCGTCAAGATGGGCTGGGTCACGGCTGAGCGTCTCGAGCAGATCATTCAGCGCACCCGTGACGGCGGCGCCGAGATCGTTGGTCTGCTGAAGACCGGTTCTGCCTATTATGCTCCGGCCGCCTCGGCAATCGAAATGGCTGAGTCCTACCTCAAGGACAAGAAGCGCGTTCTGCCGGCAGCAGCTTACCTTTCCGGCCAGTACGGCGTTGACGACATGTATGTCGGCGTACCCACCATCATCGGTGCCGGTGGCGTCGAGCGCATCATCGAAATCGAACTGAACAAGGACGAGGAAGCTGCTTTCCAGAAGTCCGTCGGTGCCGTTGCAGGTCTTTGCGAAGCCTGCGTCAACATCGCTCCGTCGCTGAAGTAATAGCCGAAGCGGCTCAAACAGGGATTATTCCATGAATATTCACGAATATCAGGCCAAGGCTCTCCTCAAGGGCTACGGTGCGCCGGTTGCTGAAGGCGTTGCCATTCTCAAGGTCGAAGAAGCCGAAGCTGCTGCAAAGCAGCTTCCTGGCCCGCTCTACGTGGTCAAGAGCCAGATCCATGCTGGCGGCCGCGGCAAGGGCAAGTTCAAGGAACTCGGCCCAGACGCCAAGGGCGGCGTTCGCCTGGCAAAGTCCATCGAGGAAGTTGTTTCTCACGCCAAGGACATGCTCGGCAACACGCTGGTTACCGCGCAGACCGGCGACGCCGGCAAGCAGGTCAACCGTCTCTACATCGAAGACGGCGCTGACATCGCTCGCGAACTCTACTGCTCGCTGCTGGTAGACCGCTCTGTTGGTCGCGTTGCTTTCGTTGTTTCGACCGAAGGTGGCATGGACATCGAAGCCGTTGCTCACGACACGCCCGAGAAGATCCACACCATCGCGATCGACCCGGAAGCTGGCGTAACCGAGGCTGATGTCGCTGCCATCAGCAAGGCTCTCGAGCTTTCCGGCGTTGCTGCTGAAGATGCGAAGTCGCTCTTCCCGATCCTCTACAAGGCGTTCAACGAGAAGGACATGGCTCTTCTCGAAATCAACCCGCTGATCGTCATGGAAAATGGCCATCTGCGTGTTCTCGACGCCAAGGTTTCCTTCGACGGCAACGCCCTCTTCCGTCACGACGACGTGAAGGCGCTGCGCGACGAAACCGAAGAAGACGCCAAGGAAATCGAAGCCTCCAAGTGGGACCTCGCTTACGTGGCGCTCGACGGCAACATCGGCTGCATGGTCAACGGCGCCGGTCTCGCCATGGCGACGATGGATATCATCAAGCTGTACGGTAAAGAGCCTGCAAACTTCTGCGACGTCGGTGGTGGCGCTGGCAAGGAGAAGGTCGCTGCTGCCTTCAAGATCATCACGGCTGACCCGAAGGTCGAGGGCATCCTCGTCAACATCTTCGGCGGTATCATGAAGTGCGACGTTATTGCCGAGGGCGTTATCGCCGCGGTGAAGGAAGTGGGCCTTAAGGTTCCGCTCGTTGTACGCCTCGAAGGCACCAATGTGGAACTCGGCAAGAAGATCCTGAACGAATCCGGTCTCGCTATCACGGCAGCCGACGATCTGGACGATGCGGCCAAGAAGATCGTTGCCGCGGTGAACGGCTAATTTTGAAGGATCTGAATTAATGTCTATTCTCGTCAATAAAGACACGAAGATCCTTGTTCAGGGTCTGACCGGCAAGACCGGCACCTTCCACACCGAGCAGGCGCTTGCTTATTACGGCACGCAGATGGTCGGCGGTATCCACCCTTCCAAGGGCGGCACCAACTGGACTGGCTCCAAGGGCGAAACGCTGCCGATCTTCGCAAGCGTTGCCGAAGGCAAGGAAAAGACCGGTGCAGACGCGTCCGTGATCTACGTTCCGCCGGCAGGTGCCGCTGACGCGATCATCGAGGCGATCGATGCGGAAATCCCGTTCATCACCTGCATCACCGAAGGTATTCCGGTTGCGGACATGGTTCGCGTCAAGGCTCGCCTCGACCGTTCGAAGTCCCGTCTTCTCGGCCCGAACTGCCCAGGTATCATGACGCCGGAAGAGTGCAAGATCGGCATCATGCCTGGCTCCATCTTCCGCAAGGGTTCTGTCGGTATCGTTTCGCGCTCCGGCACGCTGACCTACGAAGCTGTGTTCCAGACCTCGAACGAAGGCCTTGGTCAGACGACGGCCGTCGGTATCGGTGGCGACCCGGTCAAGGGCACCGAGTTCATCGACGTGCTGGAAATGTTCCTGGCTGACGAAGCAACCACTTCGATCATCATGATCGGCGAAATCGGCGGTGCGGCTGAAGAAGATGCGGCACAGTTCCTCATCGACGAAGCCAAGAAGGGCCGCAAGAAGCCGATGGCCGGCTTCATCGCGGGCCGTACTGCTCCGAAGGGCCGTACCATGGGTCACGCTGGTGCAGTTGTTTCCGGCGGCAAGGGTGACGCAGAGTCCAAGATCGCTGCCATGGAAGCAGCAGGCATCAAGGTTTCGCCCTCGCCGGCGCGCCTTGGCAAGACACTGGTTGAAGTCCTCAAGGGCTAAGACCACATGAGACTGCATCGGGTGGTCCCGCGCTTCATGCGATGAGACCGCCCGATGATTTGCACGAAATGACTGGCCGCTTCGGCGGCGACATACCAAACAATTAAAGCGGCAGGCCGGCTAACGGCCCTAACGGCATCGAGGAGGCGGACGGCGCGTCCGCAAAACACAATGGCAAGGCAAGAAGCGAACGAGCAGTTTCAGATCACGTCGTTTCTGGACGGCGCGAATGCGGCCTATATCGAGCAGCTCTATGCCCGGTACGAAGAGGACCCCTCTTCCGTGTCGCCGGAGTGGCAGAGCTTTTTCAAGGGATTGGCCGAAAACCCTGACGACGTGAAGAAGGCCGCCAAGGGCGCGTCCTGGAAGCGTTCGAACTGGCCCATTCCGGCTAATGGCGATCTGGTTTCCGCTCTGGACGGCAACTGGGCCACGGTCGAAAAGGCTGTCGAGAAAAAGGTTCAGGCGAAGGCTGAGGCCAAGAGCGCCGAGACCGGCAAGCCGGTCAGCGAAGCGGAAGTGCTTCAGGCGACGCGCGACAGTGTTCGCGCCATCATGATGATCCGCGCTTATCGTATGCGTGGCCATCTGCATGCCAAGCTAGATCCGCTTGGTCTTGCTGCACCCGTCGAAGACTATAACGAGTTGTCTCCGAAGTCCTACGGCTTTGAGGAGAGCGACTACGACCGCAAGATTTTCATCGATAACGTGCTCGGTCTGGAATACGCCAGCGTTCGCGAGATGATCGATATTCTTGAGCGTACCTACTGCTCCACCATCGGTGTCGAGTTCATGCACATGTCCAGCCCGGAAGAAAAAGGCTGGATTCAGGAACGTATCGAAGGTCCGGATAAAGGCGTTGCTTTCACAGCCGAAGGCAAGAAGGCCATCCTTTCCAAGCTGATCGAAGCTGAAGGCTACGAGCAGTTCCTGGATGTTCGTTTCAAGGGCACCAAGCGCTTCGGCCTCGATGGCGGTGAATCGCTGATCCCCGCGCTCGAGCAGATCATCAAGCGTGGCGGCCAGGACGGTCTCGAAGAGGTTGTTCTTGGCATGGCCCACCGTGGCCGTCTGAACGTTCTGACCAACGTTATGGGCAAGCCGCACCGCGCCGTGTTCCACGAGTTCAAGGGCGGTTCGTTCAAGCCTGATGATGTCGAAGGTTCTGGCGACGTCAAGTACCACCTCGGCGCTTCCTCCGACCGCGAGTTCGATGGCAACAAGGTTCACCTGTCGCTGACAGCAAACCCGTCGCACCTCGAAATCGTCAACCCGGTTGTCATGGGCAAGGCCCGTGCCAAGCAGGACCAGCTTGCCAAGGTCTGGGACGGCGACATCATTCCGTTGTCCGAGCGCGCCAAGGTTCTACCGTTGCTGCTGCACGGCGATGCTGCTTTCGCAGGTCAGGGTGTCGTTGCTGAAATCCTCGGCCTGTCCGGCCTGCGTGGTCACCGCGTCGCCGGCACCATGCACTTCATCATCAACAACCAGATCGGCTTTACGACGAATCCGGGCTTCTCGCGCTCGTCGCCTTATCCGTCCGACGTTGCCAAGATGATCGAAGCGCCGATCTTCCACGTCAACGGTGACGATCCGGAAGCCGTTGTCTATGCGGCAAAGGTTGCCACCGAATACCGCATGAAGTTCCACAAGCCTGTTGTGGTCGACATGTTCTGCTACCGCCGCTTTGGCCACAACGAAGGCGACGAGCCGGCGTTCACGCAGCCGAAGATGTACAAGGTCATCCGCGCTCACAAGACCGTCTCGACACTGTATGCCGAGCGCCTGATCGCCGAAGGCCTCCTGACCGAAGGCGAATTCGAGAAGATGAAGGCCGACTGGCGCGCGCATCTCGAGCAGGAATTCGAAGCCGGCCAGAGCTACAAGCCGAACAAGGCCGACTGGCTGGACGGTCAGTGGTCCGGTCTGCGTGCTGCCGACAATGCCGATGAGCAGCGTCGCGGCAAGACCGGCGCTCCGATGAAGCAGCTCAAGGAAATCGGCCGCAAGCTGTCGACCATTCCGGACGGCTTCAAGGCGCACCGCACCATCCAGCGTTTCATGGAAAACCGTGCGCAGATGGTTGAGACCGGCGAAGGTCTTGATTGGGCCATGGCGGAAGCACTGGCCTTCGGTTCGCTCGTCGTCGATGGTCACAAAATCCGTCTGTCCGGTCAGGATTGCGAACGCGGTACCTTCTCGCAGCGTCACTCGGTTCTCTACGATCAGGAGACAGAAGAGCGTTACATTCCGCTTGCAAACCTCGCGCCGACGCAGGCCCGTTACGAAGTCATCAACTCGATGCTTTCGGAAGAAGCCGTTCTCGGTTTCGAATACGGCTACTCGCTGGCTCGCCCGAATGCACTGACGCTTTGGGAAGCCCAGTTCGGTGACTTCGCCAACGGTGCACAGGTCGTGTTCGACCAGTTCATCTCGTCTGGTGAACGCAAGTGGCTCCGCATGTCCGGTCTCGTCTGCCTTCTGCCGCACGGCTATGAAGGTCAGGGTCCGGAACACTCCTCGGCTCGTCTGGAACGCTGGTTGCAGATGTGCGCCGAAGACAACATGCAGGTCGCAAACGTTACGACGCCGGCGAACTACTTCCACATCCTGCGCCGTCAGATGAAGCGTGACTTCCGCAAGCCGCTGATCCTGATGACGCCGAAGTCGCTGTTGCGTCACAAGCGCGCCACGTCTTCGCTGGCCGAGCTTGCCGGTGAGTCCTCCTTCCATCGCCTGCTTTGGGACGATGCGGAAGTCATCAAGGACGGTCCGATCAAGCTGCAGAAGGACTCGAAGATCCGTCGCGTCGTCATGTGCACGGGCAAGGTCTACTACGATCTGCTGGAAGAGCGCGAAAAGCGCGGCATCGACGATGTGTACCTGCTTCGTATCGAGCAGCTTTATCCGTTCCCGGCCAAGGCGCTCATCAACGAGCTGAGCCGCTTCCGCAATGCGGAGATGGTATGGTGCCAGGAAGAGCCGAAGAACATGGGCGCGTGGTCGTTCATCGACCCGTATCTCGAATGGGTTCTGGCTCATATCGACGCCAAGTATCAGAAGGTCCGCTACACGGGCCGTCCGGCTGCCGCCTCTCCGGCGACGGGCCTTATGTCCAAGCATCTGGCGCAGCTTGCTGCGTTCCTGGAAGACGCGCTGGGAGAGTGAAAACTCTCCCGCACCGCCCCTCGTTGAAAAAGACACCTGAATAACGGAACTAGATCATGGCCACTGAAATCCGCGTACCAACCCTCGGCGAGTCCGTTAGCGAAGCGACCGTCGGCACCTGGTTCAAGAAGATCGGCGACACCGTAAAGGCCGATGAGCCTCTGGTGGAGCTGGAAACCGACAAGGTTACCGTTGAAGTCCCGTCACCGGTTTCCGGCGTATTGACGGAAATCGTTGCCCAGAACGGTGAGACTGTCGGTCTCGACGCTCTGCTCGGTCAGATCGCCGAAGGCGCTGCTGGCACTGCGACTGCAGCTCCTGCCGCTGCGCCCGCACCGGCTGCCGCACCTGCACCGGCGGCTGCTGCCGCTGCTGCACCTGTTGCCAGCTCCATGCCGCCAGCACCTGCTGCCGGCAAGCTGCTTGCTGAAAACAACCTCTCTGCTGACCAGGTTGATGGTTCCGGCAAGCGTGGCCAGGTTCTCAAGGGTGACGTTCTGGCCGCTGTCGCCAAGGGCGTTTCCGCACCAGCCGCCGCACCGGTTCCGGCAGCTCCTCGTGCGGTTTCTGCCGAGCAGGATGCCGTTCGTGAAGAGCGCGTGAAGATGACGCGTCTGCGTCAGACGATCGCGAAGCGCCTCAAGGACGCCCAGAACACGGCTGCAATGCTGACCACCTACAACGAGGTGGACATGTCTGCGGTGATGGATCTGCGTAACCGCTACAAGGACGTGTTCGAAAAGAAGCATGGCGTAAAGCTCGGCTTCATGGGCTTCTTCACCAAGGCTGTCACGCACGCCCTGAAGGAACTCCCAGCCGTTAACGCTGAAATCGACGGCACCGACATCATCTACAAGAACTATTGTCACGTTGGCATGGCTGTCGGCACGGACAAGGGTCTTGTTGTTCCGGTTATCCGTGACGCCGACCAGCTTTCCATCGCTGGCGTTGAGAAGGAACTCGGCCGTCTCGCCAAGTCAGCACGTGACGGCTCGCTCGGTATGGCCGACATGCAGGGCGGCACCTTCACCATCACCAACGGTGGTGTCTACGGTTCGCTGATGTCTTCGCCGATCCTCAATGCACCGCAGTCGGGCATCCTCGGCATGCACAAGATCCAGGAGCGTCCGGTTGCCATTGGCGGTCAGGTCGTCATCCGTCCGATGATGTATCTTGCGCTCTCCTACGATCACCGTATCGTTGACGGCAAGGAAGCCGTAACCTTCCTCGTTCGCGTCAAGGAAAGCCTGGAAGATCCGGAGCGTCTGGTTCTCGATCTCTAAGAAGCACACCGAGCGGGGGCTGCGGTAACGTTGCCCCCGTTTTCATGGTTGGTGGAGAATAGTCCGTGCATCAGTATCTGATCGAACTTGCGTCCCTGATGGCCATTTTCTCCTTCGCCATCGTTTCTCCCGGTGCAGACCTTGCAATGGTCATGCGTCAGGCGATGGTGCATGGACGTCGACAGGCAATCATCACCAGCTTTGGTGTCGGAACGTCGCTGATGTTCCATGTCACCTATACGATCCTCGGACTTGGTCTGATCATTTCCCAGTCGATCTATCTCTTCAATATCGTCAAGTGGCTCGGTGTCGCCTATCTCATTTATATCGGGATCAAGGCGCTGCGGGCCGGCAAGACAGAAATGCCTGCTGCCGAGGATGAGATCAGCGGTTCTGCCAGAAAAAGCGAGCAGACGGCTTTGAAAGCCTTCACGCTCGGCTTTGCCGCGAATGCGCTGAACCCGAAGCCGGTTTTCTTCTTTCTGTCGATTTTCTCGACGGTGGTTCATGCCCATACCCCTGTTGCCATCAAGTTTGGCTATGGGTTGGTGATGGCCAGTTGCCTGATCGCCTGGTTTGTTGGCGTCAGCCTCTTCATGACCACGCCGCGCATGCGCGCGGCATTTGCCCGCGCCAGCCAGTGGATCGATCGTACCAGCGGCGTGGTGTTCATCGCTCTCGGTATAAAACTCGCAACGGAAAAAGCGGCCTGATTTTCAGGTCAAACGAAGTTGGGCAGCGCACACTGTCTGTCCGCAATCAATCAGGAACACGAATATGGCATACGATGTAGTTGTAATCGGTACAGGCCCCGGCGGTTATGTCTGCGCGGTCAAGGCAGCCCAGCTTGGTCTGAAGGTGGCTGTTGTTGAAAAGCGTGCGACCTACGGCGGTACCTGCCTCAATGTCGGCTGCATTCCCTCCAAGGCTCTTCTGCACGCTTCCGAAACCTTCGCGCACGTTGCTCATGGCGTCGATTCGCTCGGCATCGAAGTCGCTGCACCGAAGCTCAACCTCGACAAGATGATGGCGCACAAGGACGGCGTGGTGAAAGCCAACGTCGATGGCGTCTCGTTCCTGTTCAAGAAGAACAAGATCGACGCTTTCCAGGGCACCGGCAAGGTCGTTTCCGCCGGCAAGGTCTCCGTCACCAACGACAAGGGCGAGACCCAGGAAATCGAAGCGAAAAACATTGTCATCGCGACCGGTTCCGATGTTGCCGGTATTCCTGGCGTTCAGGTCGAAATCGACGAGAAGGTCATCGTTTCCTCGACCGGCGCAATTGCGCTCTCCAAGGTTCCAGAAAAGCTGATCGTCGTTGGCGGCGGTGTCATCGGCCTCGAACTGGGTTCGGTCTGGGGTCGTCTTGGTGCCAAGGTTACGGTCGTTGAATATCTCGACAACATCCTCGGCGGCATGGATGGTGAAGTTTCCAAGCAGGCGCAGCGCCTGTTTGCCAAGCAGGGTATCGACTTCAAGCTCGGTGCCAAGGTAACGGCTGTCGAGAAGGGTGCGAGCGGCGCGAAAGTGGTGTTCGAGCCGGTCAAGGGCGGTGCGGCTGAAACGCTGGAAGCCGATGTTGTGCTGATTTCCACCGGCCGCAAGCCTTACACCGAAGGTCTCGGCCTCGCGGAAGCGGGCGTTGCTCTTGATAGCCGCGGTCGCGTCGAAATCGACGGTCATTTCAAGACCAACGTTCCCGGCATCTACGCTATCGGCGATGTTGTGAAAGGCCCGATGCTGGCACACAAGGCCGAAGACGAAGGCGTCGCGCTGGCGGAAATTCTTGCTGGCCAGCATGGTCACGTCAATTACGACGTCATTCCGGGCGTTGTCTATACACAGCCGGAAGTCGCCTCCGTTGGTAAGACCGAAGAGGAACTGAAGGCTGCAGGCGTTGCCTACAAGGTCGGCAAGTTCCCGTTCACGGCCAATGGCCGTGCCCGCGCTATGCAGGTTACGGACGGCTTCGTGAAGATCCTTGCCGACAAGGAAACCGACCGCGTTCTCGGTGGCCATATCGTCGGCTTCGGCGCAGGCGAAATGATCCACGAAATTGCTGTTCTGATGGAATTCGGTGGCTCTTCGGAAGATCTCGGTCGCACCTGCCACGCACATCCGACGATGTCGGAAGCGGTCAAGGAAGCGGCTCTCGCAACCTTCTTCAAGCCGATCCACATGTAATCGGCAGAATTAAATTTTATTCATTCGGATAACCCCGGCTTGCCACGCAGGCCGGGGTTTTTCATATTTGCACTGAGAGCGTGTCTAACCTTTTGATAAAAGGCAATAAAATGGCATCTTCCAGTCAAGTTTCCTTTTCCATGCCACAGCGCGTCCTTCATTGGGCGATGGCACTCCTGATCTTCTTCAATCTTTTGTTTCCGGATGGCATGGAGCATGCCTACCGACTGATGAGGCGAGGGGAGGCGTTGACGTCCGATCAGATCTTCTCCGCCAATATCCACGCCTATGTCGGCTTTGCCATTCTGGGGCTTGCACTTCTCAGGCTCTGTCTTCGTTTCGTGCAGGGTGTTCCTCCGCATCCGCAAAATGAGCCGCGCCTGTTACAGATTGCCGCGTCCATCGCGCATTTCACCTTCTATGCGCTGTTTTTCATCCTGCCTCTGTCCGGCATCGCGGCTTATTACTTCGGAGTGCAGGCGGCTGGGCAATTGCATTCCGGTCCGTTCAAGGTGCTGATGTGGGTGTTGGTCGTTGCGCATATTGCCGCGGCACTCGTCCATCAGTTCTATTGGAAGACGGATGTGGTGAAGCGCATGACACATGGGTAAGCGACGGTTTGTCACCTTGGCACCGCACTGCCTAACGTGAAATCTACCTTCTGAAGTGCCTTGGCCGAAGTCGACAGAAACTTTCGGCCGCGTAGGCGCTCTCGTATCGAGGGGTGCTGATATGCGTGACGTCGAAACAATTCTTGCAAAAGCCGACTGGTGGGATCGTTTCAGTGGGGAGCTGGTTTCCGCGGATGCCGACTCCTTGCAAGTCAGCCAGATGCTTTTGGAACATCCTCCAGGCTGGATCAGCGCCCTGATGTCGCTTCGAAACCGCATCGTCGCTATTGCGGGCTTGAAAACGGTCGCGTTTGTGGCTGGTGCATCGGCAGGTGGTTTTCCTGTTGTGTCATCGACACCGCAACGTACCGTCCTTGGTTTCGATGACCGTCACCTGAATTTCCCCATCGTTGTCGACATCAGAGAAGGAGCGGATCGAAGGTATCTCGATGTAACAACGCTCGTTCGGCGTAACAATCTGTTGGGACGCCTCTATTTACTGGCGGTTGGGCCTTTTCATCGTCGCATCGTACCGGCGACGATGCGGCCGATATGTGTGAATGTCAGGCCTGTCATTCGGGAAGACGGCAAATCTACTCGACGCGCGTGACCTTGAAGCCCTGGGCACGCAGCAGTTCGATTACGCCTTCTGAACCGGGAAGGTGCAGCGCTCCAACAGCCATGAAAACATTGCCCTTTTCAAGTTCGGGGGCTGCGCGCTCTGCCATGACGTGGTTGCGGTCGGTGATGATCCGCTGCTCGAAGGCGACGTATCCCTGCTCACTTGTTCCTGCGGTCTTCGTATCGAGGCTTTTGAGCATCGGCATGGTCATGCCAATGTCGCCACTGACGTAGAGATCTGTCATGGTTGCCATGACGTCGTCCATCCGGTCACCCAGTTCCAGCGTCTCGATCAGCGACTGCAGATGAAACTCCATCGGAAGTTCCGACATGGCAGTCAGTTGCTCGACCATCGTTTCGAGGCCAATGAGGCGTTTGCCATTCTTCAGAGCGTCCTCGGCCAGCTTCTTGTCCAGGAAGGAAGCGCCAGCAGCCTTGCGTGTAAATTCGCAGGCAGGAAGGGCAACGAAGCCCGACAGCATCCATGGTTTCATGCGCGAAACGGCATTCAGCGGAATGCCGCGGTCTTTCAGTCCCTTCTCAAGTCGGGCAGCATTTTCGGGGGAAAGGATGTCGGTGATTGACTTGCCATCCAGAAACATGGTGAGTTCGGGTTTGCTCAGCAGCGACACCGCGACTTTCTGCTCGTCGACGATTTCGTCAGACTCGACGATCACAGCGCCAGCTTTTTCAAAAGCTTCTTTCGCGCCGTTTGGCATCTCCAGAACCCGTGGGTCGGTCACATGCATCGTCCCCAGAAGGTAGGATGGCTCAGCCCCTGACTTTTCAATTCGCCAGAACGTGCCTTTGCCGTTCGGAATGGCCGCGGCTTCCTGCTCGATCGCGTGGTATCGTTGCGGATCGTTCTTCTGCATGGCGACAAGAATATCGGCGCCGCCACAGCTTGTTTCCTGTGGGGCAGCCTCCGCTTCACCAAGTGACAGCAGGGTCATCAGAAGGATTGCAAGGGCAGTCACATGCAGCAAGGCGAGCAGCCAGAGGACGGCATCTCCCGCTTTTCCCATGAGGGCCAGTGTCAGGTTTTGGGGTTTGTTCAGACTATGCATGGACGTTATCCGGTTCTGGATCGCTTATAGACCGGCGGCTTGGATGTCTGGTTAATGATTATGGTTAAGCGTATCTTAATTCAGGCGCGCGGGTGAGCGCTATCGTAGATCTCCAGCAGTCTTGCCGTGTCGACGCCGGTATAGACTTGCGTGGTCGACAGGCTGGCATGACCCAGCAGCTCCTGAATTGTTCGAAGATCGCCGCCGCCGCCTAAAAGATGGGTGGCGAAGGAATGGCGTAGTGCATGCGGGGTGGCATTTTCCGGCAGCCCGAACGCTGCCCTGAGTTTCTGCATTTCCCGCTGGATAATAGCAGGCTGCAATTTGCCGCCACGGGCGCCAAGGAAAAGCGGCTCATTGGCTGGAAGATGATGAGGGCAAAGCTTTTTGTAGCTTTCAACGGCCTCAAGCACGATCGGGAGAAGCGGGACGATACGTGTCTTGTTGCCCTTGCCGGTTATGCGCAGGCTACGCGCATGCGTCGTGAGATCGTCTGGCGTCAGGTCGAGAGCCTCAGAGATGCGAAGCCCGCAGCCATATAGTAACGCCAGCACAGCGGCGTTGCGCGCGGCAATCCACGGTTCGGCCGAAAGCTGCGCTTGCGCGGTGGTGATTTTGAGCGCCTGTCGATCAGTCAGTGGTTTGGGCAGGGATTTGGGCTGTTTAGGCGCGCGCATGGCGGTCGCGCCAGCCGCATTCACCAGGCTTTTTTTTTGCAGATGCCGAAGGAAGGATCGCAATCCCGCAAGATGGCGGCCGAGAGAGCGGGCGCCGGCACCTTCCTTTCGACGGCTTGCCAGGAAACCGCGAAGATCTGCGGGACGAAGATCGGCAATATCGGCGACCCGCGTGGGTCTGCCGACATAGCCCGTCATGAATATCAAAAACTGGCGGGTATCGCGCTCATAGGCCTCGAGCGTGTTGTCCGACAGGCGCCGTTCGCCGGCGATGGCGGCCAACCAGATCTCGCGCTCCTTCAGCAAGGCGGTGTCGGCGAAGGTGAGAGTTTCGTTCACGGCGATCTCCATTTCCGTGACTCAATCTAGCCGTTTATGGTCAGCATTTGGTTAAGGCGTGGACTTCGCGGCTCACGCCTATTACATCCGGGCGGTTTCCTTTTTCACTCGACCGGGGCATGGTCGCCACATCATGGCAAAAGATTCGTCCGATCTGTTTGGCGCATTGTTCGATCCGCCGTCGCTGGTGCGTTCAGTGCCTGTTTTGGTGCCGATGCCTGCGCCAGGTCCCTATAGTTACTCTGTACCCGAGGACATGGTGGTGGAGCCCGGCTCCGTCGTGCAGGTGCCGCTCGGTCCGAGACAGGTCATTGGTGTCGTGTGGGATGATGGTGATGCCAGCAAGGTTGACCCAAAAAAGCTGCGTCCTATAACCAAGACATTCGATTGCCCCGCCCTGAAGCCGGAGATGCGTCGCTTTATCGATTGGGTTTCAGCCTATACGCTTTCACCGCCCGGTCTCGTTGCGCGAATGGCACTTCGTGCTCCAGCCGCGTTCGATCCGGAGCCGATGATCGAAGGATTGCGTCTGACCGAAGGCCGACCGGAACGACTGACGCCGGCGCGTGAGCGGGTCATGGAGTTGGCGGCGGAAGGACATGGCTGGACGAAAAGCGGTCTCGCACACGCTGCTGGCGTGTCCACCAGTGTTGTGGATGGTCTTGTCAAACAGGGAGTGTTTGAAACGATCTTTTTGCCAGCTCCTCCTGTTGTTGCCGAACCTGACCCAGATTATGTCGAGCCGCGTCTGGAAGGCCCGCAGAAGCAAGCTGCGTCCGAAATTCTGGATGACGTCAAAAATGGCACCTTTGCCGTCTCGCTGATCGATGGTGTGACGGGCTCCGGCAAGACGGAGGTCTATTTCGAGGCGGTTGCCGAGACGCTGAGGCAGGGCAAGCAGGTTCTTATTCTCCTGCCGGAAATCGCCCTGACAGCGGCGTTTCTGGATCGTTTTCACGATCGCTTCGGTTCACGACCGGCGGAATGGCATTCTGATCTTTCGCCCCGCATGCGTGAAAAGGTCTGGCGGCAGGCTGTCACCGGTGAGGTGAAGGTTGTTGCGGGTGCACGGTCGGCGTTGTTTCTGCCGTTTGACAATCTCGGTCTCATCATTGTCGATGAGGAGCACGATCCGGCTTACAAGCAGGAGGACCGGGTTTTTTACAATGCGCGTGACATGGCCGTTGTCCGGGCGCGGATCGCCGATTTTCCTGTTGTTCTGGTATCCGCCACGCCGTCGGTGGAAAGCCAGGTCAACGGGAGTTCGGGCCGTTACAACACAATCCATCTGCATACCCGTTTCGGCGATGCCGCCATGCCGGATCTGCACCTTGTCGATATGCGCAGGCATCCTCCCGAAAGGGGTGGTTTCCTTTCACCGGTTCTGTTGCGCGGCATTGGTAAAACCATTGAAAAAGGCGAGCAGGCTCTGCTTTTCCTGAACAGGCGCGGATATGCCCCGCTGACGCTTTGTCGTGTCTGCGGGCACCGCTTCCAGTGCCCGCAATGCTCAAGCTGGCTCGTCGAGCATCGCTTTCGCAATCAGTTACAGTGCCACCAATGCGGCCATAACGAACCAACACCCGACCATTGCCCCGAATGTGGGACTTTCGACCATCTAGTTGCCTGCGGCCCGGGCGTGGAGCGAATTGCCGAGGAGGTGGAGAAACATTTTCCCGAGGCCCGCACCATTGTCCTGTCCTCCGACCTAATGGGCGTCAAGCGGTTGCGGCTGGAGCTGGAGGCGATCGTCAAGGGCGAAGCGGATATCGTCATTGGAACCCAGCTTGTCGCCAAGGGACATAACTTCCCGCTGATGACGCTCGTGGGTATCGTTGATGCCGATCTCGGACTTGCCAATGGGGATCCGCGCGCTGCGGAGCGAACATTCCAGTTGCTTTCTCAGGTGACAGGCCGAGCCGGCCGAACCGGTTTGAAAAGTCATGGCCTCCTGCAGACTTATCAACCGCAGCATCCGGTGATGCAGGCGATCGTTTCTGGTGACGCCTCGGCATTTTACGAACGCGAGATCGTCGAGAGGGAAAAGGCGATGTTGCCGCCATTCGGGCGTCTGGCCTCCGTCATCATATCGGCCGATAGTCGCGCGGAGGCCGAAACGCATGCGCGTGGACTGCGTGCCGCCGCACCACAAGCGACAGGCATTATGCTTCTCGGTCCAGCAGAAGCACCGTTGGCGCTGATCCGTGGCCGATACCGTTTCCGACTGTTGGTGCATGGTCGTCGTAACTCCGACATGCAGTCTTTCCTGCGCACCCTGCTGACGAATGGTCCGAAGGAGCGCGGCAGCATTCACGTCCAGCTCGATATCGATCCGCAAAGTTTCCTTTGAACTTTCGTACCGAAACCGTTTTCCTGCGGTCGTGACCATGCCATAAGGCAACGGGGCACAGGTGATTTGGGGAGCAAGATGGAGTTTTATTTTCCGACGGAATTCGGCGAGCAACTGGCATTTGGCGCGGCTGCGCTTTCGGTGCTGATCGGCCTCGTCTTCATGTTTGCTCCAGGTGTCACGCTCCGCGTGTTCGGCCTTCAGTCCGCAAGTGAGCGTAAAGACGGTTATATGCTGGTCCGCTCCTCACTCGCCGGATTTTACCTTGGTCTGGGCGCGGCTGCATTGCTGCTCGCGCAGCCGATGGTCTATCTCGCATTTGGCGCGGCCTTCACACTTGCTGTCTTCGGCGGCATCCTGTCGATCCTCTCCGACGGAGGCGCAACAGTGCGGAATTTCATACTTCTGGTTGTGCATCTTTTGCTGTCGGCGCTCTCGCTGGGCTATGTATTCGGGCTGGTTTGAAGCGGGCAGTTTGGCATTTCTGCCGCAACAGACGCGCATCCGCGCCGAAATCCGAAAATTTAAGCGCTTTCCCCCTTGTTCAAACCGCGCTTTCCGTTATTACGCGTGTTGCGAGTCCCGGCATCCTATGCTAGACGGACCGCGAAATTGGGAAAAGACAGGGGGGAATTCCAGTCTTTTTCGGGGAAATTGAAACGATTTCAAGAATTTGATGCGGAGGAACCCCTTCGTTGATGATCTTGGACGATTAGCAGGGAAAAAGTGCCCGTGGCAGATACCTCCCATGGAACATCCGGTGTAGCGGAAAGGTATGCGTCGTCGCTTTTCGAGCTTGCTTTGGAAGCGGGTGCGGTTGATGCGGTCGGGTCCGATCTCGACAAGTTCGGCGCGCTTCTCGACGGAAGTGACGATTTGAAGCGTCTGGTTGCGAGCCCGGTATTTTCTGCCGAGGATCAGCTCAAGGCGATTTCGGCGATCTGCGAAAAGGCTGGCATTGCCGGTCTTGCGGTCAATTTCCTCAAGGTTGTTGCGAACAACCGCCGCCTGTTCGCTGTTCCGGGCATGATCCGGTCTTACCGCGCCATTGCTGCCGCTCATCGCGGCGAAATCACCGCCGAAGTGACTTCGGCCCATGCGCTCGATGAAGCGCAGGAAACTGAACTGAAAGCGGCGCTGAAGAGCGTAACCGGCAAGGATGTGGCGGTCTCCGTCACTGTCGATCCGTCGATCCTTGGTGGCCTGATCGTCAAGGTCGGTTCGCGTCAGATTGATACGTCTCTTCGCACCAAACTTTCCACCCTTAAGCTTGCACTGAAAGAGGTTGGCTGATGGATATCCGCGCCGCGGAAATTTCCGCAATTCTGAAAGATCAAATCAAAAATTTCGGCAACGAGGCGGAAGTCTCCGAAGTCGGTCAGGTGCTGTCCGTTGGTGACGGTATTGCTCGCGTTTACGGCCTCGACAATGTTCAGGCCGGTGAAATGGTCGAGTTCCCTGGCGGTATCCGCGGCATGGCGCTCAACCTCGAGAGCGACAACGTTGGTGTGGTTATCTTCGGTTCCGACCGTGACATCAAGGAAGGCGACACCGTAAAGCGCACCGGCGCTATCGTTGACGTTCCAGTTGGTCCGGAGCTGCTCGGTCGCGTTGTTGACGCGCTTGGCAACCCGATCGACGGCAAGGGCCCGATCAATGCGACCCGTCGTGCTCGCGTTGACGTCAAGGCGCCTGGCATTATCCCGCGTAAGTCGGTTCATGAGCCTATGTCGACCGGTCTCAAGGCTATCGACGCCCTGATCCCTGTTGGTCGTGGCCAGCGCGAGCTCGTCATCGGCGACCGTCAGACCGGCAAGACCGCGATCATTCTCGACACGATCCTGAACCAGAAGGCCATTCACGACAACGGTCCTGATGGCGACAAGCTGTACTGCGTGTACGTTGCTATCGGTCAGAAGCGTTCGACCGTCGCTCAGTTCGTGAAGGTTCTGGAAGAGCGTGGCGCTCTGCAGTACTCGATCATCGTTGCCGCAACGGCTTCCGATCCTGCTCCGATGCAGTATCTTGCTCCGTTCGCTGGCTGCACCATGGGCGAATACTTCCGTGACAACGGTCAGCACGCCCTGATCGGTTACGACGACCTTTCCAAGCAGGCTGTCGCTTACCGCCAGATGTCGCTTCTTCTGCGTCGTCCTCCGGGCCGCGAAGCTTATCCAGGCGACGTTTTCTATCTTCACTCCCGCCTTCTCGAGCGCGCTGCAAAGCTCTCCGACGAAAAGGGTGCAGGTTCGCTGACGGCTCTGCCGGTTATCGAAACCCAGGGTAACGACGTTTCGGCGTTCATTCCGACCAACGTGATCTCGATCACCGACGGCCAGATCTTCCTTGAAACCGACCTGTTCTATCAGGGCATTCGTCCGGCTGTTAACGTCGGTCTGTCGGTTTCGCGCGTTGGTTCTGCCGCTCAGATCAAGGCCATGAAGCAGGTTGCCGGCTCGATCAAGGGTGAACTCGCCCAGTATCGTGAAATGGCAGCGTTCGCGCAGTTCGGTTCGGACCTCGACGCTTCCACGCAGCGCCTCCTCAACCGCGGTGCACGCCTGACGGAACTTCTCAAGCAGCCACAGTTCTCTCCGCTCAAGACGGAAGAACAGGTTGCGGTGATTTTCGCTGGTGTGAACGGTTATCTCGACAAGATCCCGGTCGCTCAGATCGGCAAGTTCGAGCAGGGTCTGCTCTCCTACCTCCGTTCTGAAGGCAAGGCGATCCTCGACACCATCCGCACGGAAAAGGCTATCAGCGACGACACCAAGGGCAAGCTCAAGGGCGCTCTGGACAACTTCGCGAAGTCTTTCTCGTAATTGAGCTCTTGACTGGGACGGATAACGGATGCCTTCACTAAAGGATCTGAAAAACCGCATTGCCTCCGTAAAGGCGACGCAGAAGATTACCAAGGCGATGAAAATGGTCGCCGCGGCGAAGCTTCGGCGCGCCCAGGAAGCTGCGGAGGCCGCCCGGCCTTATTCTCAGCGCATGAGCGCCGTGCTTGCCAACATCGCCCAGGCGGTTGAGGCAGACGTTGCTCCGGCGCTGATGACCGGTACCGGCAAGGACGACGTGCATCTGCTCGTCGTCTGCACGGCTGAACGTGGCCTTTGCGGTGGTTTCAACTCGCAGATTTCCCGTTTTGCTCGCGATCACGCTCGCAAGCTGGTTTCCGAAGGCAAGACGGTCAAGATCGTCACGGTCGGCAAGAAGGGCTACGACAGCCTTCGTCGCGAATTTGCATCGAACATCATCGAGCGCATTGAGTTGCGCGATGTGAAGAGAGTCGGTTTCGAGAACGCCGATCAGATCGCCAAGAAGGTCATCTCCCTGTTCAACGCAGGTGAGTTTGACGTCTGCACGCTGATCTATTCGGAGTTCAAGTCCGTTATCAGCCAGGTTCCGACCGGCCTTCAGCTCATCCCGGCAGCAACGCCGGTTGTTGAAGAAGACCAGGCGGCGGCGAATGCGGTCTACGAATACGAGCCGGATGCGGCTTCCATTCTCGAAGATCTTATTCCGCGCAACATCTCGGTTCAGGTTTTCCGTGCTCTGCTCGAAAACGTTGCCGGTGAAATGGGCGCCAAGATGAGCGCGATGGACAATGCAACGCGCAATGCCGGTGAGATGATCAACAAGCTGACGCTTTCCTATAACCGTCAGCGCCAGGCTCAGATCACCAAGGAACTCATTGAAATCATTTCGGGCGCGGAAGCGCTCTGAGGTAAGGAAAGAGGGTAAGGATAATGGCTAAGGCAGCTACCCCCAAGAAAACCGCAGCGGTCAACGGCGCGGGCAAGGTTACCCAGGTTATCGGCGCTGTTGTCGACGTGGCGTTCGAAGGCGAACTGCCTCCGATCCTGAACGCGCTCGAGCTGGACAACAACGGCAACCGCCTGGTTCTCGAAGTCGCACAGCACCTCGGTGAGAACGTTGTTCGCACCATTGCTATGGACTCCACCGAAGGTCTCGTTCGCGGCCAGTCCGTAACGAACACCGGCGCTCCGATCTCGGTTCCTGTTGGTGACCAGACGCTCGGCCGCATCATGAACGTCATCGGCGAGCCTGTTGACGAAGCTGGTCCGCTCGACACGACGAACCTGCGCGCCATCCACCAGGAAGCTCCTGCTTATGTTGAGCAGTCCACGGAAGGCCAGATTCTCGTAACCGGCATCAAGGTCGTTGACCTTCTCGCTCCTTACGCAAAGGGCGGTAAGATCGGCCTGTTCGGCGGCGCCGGCGTTGGCAAGACCGTTCTCATCATGGAACTCATCAACAACGTCGCTAAGGCGCACGGCGGTTACTCGGTATTCGCCGGTGTTGGTGAGCGTACGCGTGAAGGTAACGACCTTTACCACGAAATGATCGAATCCGGCGTTAACAAGCACGGCGGTGGCGAAGGTTCCAAGGCTGCGCTGGTTTACGGCCAGATGAACGAACCGCCGGGTGCGCGTGCTCGTGTTGCTCTGACCGGTCTGACGATCGCTGAAGATTTCCGCGACAAGGGCCAGGACGTTCTGTTCTTCGTGGACAACATCTTCCGCTTCACGCAGGCTGGTTCGGAAGTGTCGGCTCTTCTCGGCCGTATTCCTTCCGCTGTTGGTTATCAGCCGACGTTGGCAACCGACATGGGCCAGATGCAGGAACGCATCACGACGACGACCAAGGGCTCGATTACCTCGGTTCAGGCCATTTACGTTCCGGCCGACGACTTGACCGACCCGGCACCGGCAACATCGTTCGCCCACCTGGACGCAACGACCGTTCTGTCGCGTTCGATCGCAGAAAAGGGTATCTACCCGGCTGTTGACCCGCTCGACTCCACCTCGCGCATGCTTGACCCAATGATCGTTGGTGAAGAGCACTACGAAGTTGCCCGTAAGGTTCAGTCGACTCTGCAGCGCTACAAGTCGCTTCAGGACATCATCGCCATCCTCGGCATGGACGAACTGTCGGAAGAAGACAAGCTGACCGTTGCTCGCGCCCGTAAGATCGAGCGCTTCCTGTCGCAACCGTTCTTCGTCGCTGAAGTCTTCACCGGTTCTCCGGGCAAGCTGGTTGCTCTCGAAGACACCATCAAGGGCTTCAAGGGTCTCGTCAACGGCGAGTACGACCACCTGCCGGAAGCTGCCTTCTACATGGTTGGTTCGATGGAAGAAGCCATCGAAAAGGCCAAGAAGCTGGCTGAAGCTGCCTGATACTGAAATACGAGGCGCGCGGTTCTTCCGTGCGCCTCCGTATGCTTTATGCGAAACATATGGGTCGCGTGATTTGCATATAATGACATTTGACCGTCCGCGTAATTGAAAAGAAGTGAATAGCCATGGCTGACAGTTTCAAGTTTGAACTGGTTTCCCCGGAACGTCTGCTCGTTTCCGAGACGGTTACGGAAGTCGTCATTCCGGCTACTCTCGGCGAGATGACCGTGATGGCCAACCACGCACCGACGATGACCACGATCAAGCCGGGTATCGTGAGCGTAACGTTTGCCTCCGGTGAGAAGCACAAATACGTCGTATTTGGTGGCTTCGCCGACATCCTGCCTACGGGCTGCACGCTTCTGGCGGAATCGGCTGTTTCCGCAGACGATATTTCGCCTGACACGCTGCAGAAGCGCATCGACGCTGCGAAAGCCGAGATCGATGAAGGCAATCATCACCACGATCATCTGACGAAGCTTGAAAAGCATCTCTACGAGCTGACGAACCTGCATGAGGTTCTTGTCGCGGCTTGAAAGAACCGGGCGGGTTCCAAGGAATGACTGCCCACAAAAAATTTCAAACAAAAAAGCGGTCCTTGTGGCCGCTTTTTTGCTTCTGATACCTAAGTATGGTCGAACAGGCGCCTGACGCGCGTTATCGTCGCAGCAATGTCGTTTGTCTGTAGCCAAGCGCATGGTGGCTTTGCCGCGAACTGAAGTTCCGGGCGAGCGTCCGTCCCGTCTCAGAGAGAAATGAGCCCATAGAATGTCTGCGGAAGCGAGTTATCGACGTGTTCTAAGAACCGCATCCAAAGGCGGATCTGTCGATATCGGTCATCGATCGGTACCGGAGGAAAGGGCTGTGGCTTTTTCCTATGGCGGTTCAACCCATGCGGTGATGATGGCGAGCCCTGCCGATCTTGAGGACTTTGCTGTCGGATTTAGCCTGGCGGAAGGAATCATATCGCGACGCGACGAGATCGACACCATTGAGGTCGTTGATGCCGGCCAGGGTTTCGATGTGCAGGTCGGACTTCAGGACGAGAAGGCCGATGTTCTCAGGGCAAGACGTCGACATATGGCCGGCCCGGTAGGTTGTGGTCTCTGCGGCATTGAATCCATCGAACAGGCGGTTCGGCCCATTCCCGATGTCGGCGCTGTGGGCCTCAAGCTGCCAGGTCGTGAACTGGTCGAAGCGATCAAGGCGTTGAATGATGGGCAGCCCTTGCATCAACAGACCCGCGCGGTTCACGGTGCGGGCTTCTATGTGCCGGGCAGGGGACTGGTTGCTGTTCGAGAGGATGTCGGGCGTCACAATGCCTTGGATAAGCTGGTCGGCGCTGCGATCAATGCCGGCTATTCTGGGGCTACAGGCATTGTCGTTGTTACCAGTCGTCTGTCCGTCGAAATGGTTCAGAAGGCGGCGATCTTCGGCAGCTCGATGTTGGTGGCAATTTCTGCTCCGACGGCGCTGGCCATCGAAACGGCTGAGACGGCTGGTATGACGCTGGTGGCTATCGTTCGCGGTGAAGACTTTGAAATCTTCACCCGCGCCGACAGGCTCATTCTATCCGCTTAAGTCGCGCCGCTTTCAGAACTCGGTCCAATCGGCGGCGACATTGGCATATGTGCCGGTCGCTGCAAATCTCGGCTGAGGGGCAAGCCTGGCAACTGGAGCCGGCACTTTCCTGATGTCTGCCGACTGCATGACGCGGATTTGCTGTTCCTGTGCGATCCTGAACTGGGCGAGGAGCTGGTGCAGATCGGCAGCTTCCTTGGCAAGTCCGTGGCTTGCTGCCGTGGTTTCTTCCACCATCGCAGCATTTTTCTGTGTCGCCTGATCCATGACGTTTACCGCCTGGTTGATTTCGGCGAGACCGTTGGCCTGTTCTCTCGAAGCTTCGACGATCGCGGCGACATTGGTGTCGATCTCCGTCATTTGTGAGAGGATGTCTCGCAGGGCGCTGCCCGTTTTTCCCACCAAATCCACGCCATTTGCGACCTGCTCGCGTGACTTGTTGATCAGCGACTTGATCTCCTTGGCTGCGAGGGCCGAGCGCTGGGCAAGTTCACGCACCTCTTGCGCCACGACGGCGAAGCCCTTGCCGGCCTCACCTGCGCGCGCCGCCTCAACACCTGCATTTAACGCAAGAAGATTGGTCTGGAAGGCAATGTCATCGATGACGCCAATGATGTTGGTAATTTCACCCGATGAGCGAGAGATTTCATCCATCGCCGAAATGGCTTGCTGAACGATCTTGCCGGAGCTGTCGGCATTGTCTCGGGTGTCCGAGACAAGCTTTCCTGCGTCGCCAGCGCGTCGGCTGGCGTCCGCCACTGTCGTTGTGATTTCCTCGAGAGCAGCAGCTGTCTCTTCCAAAGATGCGGCTTGCTGTTCGGTTCGTTGCGCGAGCTGGTCGGCGGCCATCCGTATCTCGCTTGAACCGGATGCGATGGTCGAGGCGTTGTGGGCAACCGTCTGCATCGTCGTCTGCAGCTTGGCCACGACTTCGTTAAAGTCTTTTCGCAACTGCTCCATGCTCGGCACGAATGTCTGTTCAAGCCTTTGCAACAGGTCGCCGTCGGCGAGATCTCGGAGCGCGCCTGCAAGTACAGTGATTGCGCTCATACGCGGCGTTACGTCAGTCGCAAACTTGACCACCTTCGCGACTTTTCCGGCGTCATCCAGAACGGGATTGTAAGCGGCCTGAATCCAGATTTCCTTGCCATTTTTTCCGTATCGCACGAACTCGTCGGAGATGAATTCTCCTGCTGCCAGACGCTGCCAGAAGTCGGCATAGGCAGGGGAGGCAGCATAGGCCGGATCGCAGAACATGCGGTGGTGCTTGCCCTGTATCTCCTTCAGATCATAATTGACCGCGTTGCAGAAGTTCGGGTTTGCCGTGATGATGGTGCCGTCGGGGAAAAATTCGATCGTTGCCTGCGAGCGCGAAAGCGCTTCAAGCTTTCCGGCATCCTCAACGGCTTTGATTTTCTTTGCGGTAATGTCTGTCGCGATCTTCACGACCTTGTACGGTTTGCCAGAGCGAAAGACCGGGTTGTAAGATGCCTCGATCCAGATTACCGAGCCGTTTTTGGTGATGCGGCGGTAGTCATTCGCCTGGAACTCGCCCCGTGCGAGCGAAGCCCAGAATTCCTGATATTCATGAGACGCGGCCAGCTCCTTGTCGCAGAAGATGCGGTGATGCTTGCCGACGATTTCCGAAAGCTCGTAACCGAGCGCCTGACAAAAATTGCGGTTTGCCGTCAGAATATTGCCTTTGAGGTCAAACTCGATGACAGCCTGCGATTTCGATATTGCATCAAGAACGTTTTTGTTGTCTGCACTTTTCCCAAGCCCCAGCATTGGACGTCCCCCAGATTTGGCCACACGGTACAGTCTGTCGCTCTGCGGACCGCTGTAGAGTGTTGAAAAAGATGAATTCCCTCTTCGTCTCGAGCAAATGAAGTAACGTTGTTCGTATCGTTTTGTGTGACTTCGTTTGGCTCTTCAATATTAGAAATAAATAATATTAAAATGTTCTTATTTGATTTGAGGGAAATAAAAATAAAAGCCACCGAGCGGGGCCGCCGGTGGCTTTATTGTTCAGGAAACGCAGGCTCTGTTCTTCTCAGATATCAAGATCGGTCACCGAGCTACGCTTGCTTTGAAAACTGCTTTGATATGACTTTGTTTCGGATCAGGCCGCGAGGTCTTCCGCTTCCGTTCCCTTGAACATTTTTGCCAGGTTGAGGAAGCAGATCATGCCATGCTCGTTAGCGATTATGCCCTCGGAATAGGACTTGTCAAACGAGGCGGAAATCTCCGGAACCGGCTGAACCTGGTTGGCAGGAATGGTCAGTATGTCGGAAACGCGGTCAACGAGCATGCCGATGACCATGTTGTGCACTTCTGCGACAACAATGGCGCTACGCTCGTTTGCGACGGTGCTTTTCATGCCCAGCTTGTGTGCGAGATCAATGATCGGGATAACGGAACCGCGCAGGTTCATGACGCCGATAACGTCTTTAGGAGCGTGTGGGATCGGGGTCGACGGCGCCCAGCCACGAATTTCGCGGATCGTCGTTGTCTTGACGCAAAATTCCTGATCGTGCAGGCGGAATGCGATGATTTCCAGCGTCTCGCCGCCAAAGTTGGTGGAGTTAATCATTGCCATCAGAATTCTTCCCAATTTTCGCTGAGGAGGCCAGAGCAAGTGCACCGACACTTGCATATGCGGAGTTTGGCGTTCTGCCTGGTGCCTGAACGGCCGGGAGGAGACTTCCGGCTTCATAAGGGAGATCGTAACACAAGATCGTTTCGCAAACCTAAATGCGAAGGGTCTCAATACTCCTTCTCGTAGAATATGCCGGCCGCCCCTTCACCGTCGCCACCGGCTTCACCACGCAGCTTGACGCCCTTGCCAACGTCAAGGTTGATGATCGCCTTGGCGCCGGAATCGCCGCTCTGCTGCAGCTCGAGATAGGTTCGTTCGTTGAGGTATTTGCCGGCCGAAACGCGGGCCTGTCCCTCCGAGTCCGTCGAGATGTCGAGATCGTCCACGCCGAGATTGCTTCGCAGCTTGTCGAAGAGGGACGTGGAGCGACCACCGGCCAATTGTCCTGCGGCATCCGCCAGTCGGGCAATCTGCAAGGCAGACAGTTTCGACATGGATTGTCCGAAGATCAACTGCGCCATCACTTCATCCTGCGGCAGAACCGGTGAGGACGAGAAAACGAATGCCGGATCATTGGCGTTGCCCGTCACAGCGACCGTCACCGTTGTCGATCCAACGGACGATTGCGCTTCCATATCCAGGACAGGCACCAGACCGCCGCCAAACGTGATGTTGCCGGTATTGAAGTCCAGGCGGCGGGTCAGAATTTCCAGTCGTCCACGGCGCATTTCGAAACCGCCGGAAATAACCGGCACCGCAGCCGTTCCACGAATGGTCAGATTGCCGGTCAGTTCTGCGTCGATACCGCGGCCACGGACAAAAATACCACTCGGCGCGTTGACTTGCAGGTCGAGGTTGATGGTTGAGGAACTGCCACTGCCGCCCTGGTCTGCACCAAGTGCCTTGTTTTGGGCACGGACCTGAGGGGGAGCGTTCTTGTGCTTCACATCGATTTCGGTCAGTGATGCCGGAAGCCGTTCGGGAATGGTGATCGCACTTCTGTCCAGAGTGAGATTGCCGCCAAGAACCAGGCCGCTGAGCAATGGCCCCTTGAGCGTCACTGTGCCGCTGACAACGGTTGTGACCAATGTCCCATCATTATAACCGGCGCGGTTGAGCGTGATTGTCAGATCGGCAGGGAAGCCTCCCGTTATGCCAACCGAACCGGCGCCTGAAATCGTACCGCCGCCGGCCAGTTTGCCAGTCAGGCGCGAAATGACGGCGCGATCGCGGTCGAAGGTGATAGTGGCGCCGACATCGTTCAACGTCAGGTTCCGGCGCACGTCGATCACACGGGTGCCATCGGTCGTGACGGAACCGGTTATAACGGGTGATGTCGCGCTTCCGCTGATCTTCACGTCGATTGCGGCCGTTCCACTGACATCGAGACCCTGTGCTGCAGTCTGTGCGGCAAGGGCAGCAAACGGCAAATTGCCGGAGAAGGCCATGGAAATCGGTCGGTTGCCGGAGATGCCGAGCGAACCGCCACCGGAAAGTGCCATGCCGCCCTGGCCGATCACATTGGTGTCGATCTGCAGGTTACCACCGGCAAAACGGCCGTTGGCCTTGATACCAAGCGGTGCAAGACCCGCTGCCCTGGTCTGGGATACCGCGGCATCCGCCCAGTTTAAGTCATATGTCACTGCCGGATCGGATGCGGCGCCCTTGGCCGTAACCGTGCCGGAAATATTACCAGCGGCATCCAGCCCGGCGGCAAACGCATTGGCTAGGCTGGCAGGCAGCGCGCGGATATCAACATTCAGATCGAGAGCGGAGCCTGCGGTTCCGTTGACTTCAATGCGCCCCTGACCGGTGACGATTGCAAGGTCTGAAATTCGCGCCGTGCCTTGCTGGATGGCGATGCTGGTCGGCTTTTCGAGACGAACCGGAATACCCTTTGGCGCTGCAGAGAACTCATCGATCCGGACCGTCATCGGAGAGCCGCCGGTTTCGGCGCTACCTTTCGCGACAATGGGGGCATTGTCATAGCGACCGTTGAGATTGAATTCGGTGCTCGTTCCCGTGTGAGCGACGGTTGCGGTCAGCCCGGAGATAGCGGCTGCACCGGCATTGATGCTGTCTGCCTTCACCGTCCCATTGATTGCCAGCGCCTGCAGATCATCGATGGTTACATCGGCAGCGAGCTTGGAAATCGTGGTCGTGCCCTGTCTGATCGTCCCGCCATTGGCCTTGATCGTTGCGGCGATCTTTCCATCGTCGTTGCTGATAACGATGGTGCCGGCAACGTCACCAGCGGCTTGTTGCGCGGCGAGAGCCGCAAGCAGGGAAAGGTCCGGGAAATCAAACGACAGGTTGCCTTCTGGAAGAAACTGAGGCGAAAACTGTAATTGCCCCTTCAGAATGTTCTTCCCGACCGCGACATTCAGTTCCGGTATCGCCGTTCCCGTTTCCGTCTGCACGACGTTTGCATCGACATTGATCGCCTGTTTATCGAGACTGCCACTTGCCGTCAGCTTTGCCTGGGGGGCTGAAGCGTCTGCCTTGCCGCTCGCGTTAAGTTTCAGTGCTTCAAGTTTACGCCCAGCGAGAACAGCACTCTCCGAACTGATGCCGATATTGAAGTCGGGTGCAGACAACGCGCCGCTGGCATCGATCGTGAAGTCGGCTGTTCCTGTCGCTTGTGGTGTCAGCTTCTGAAGTTGCGGCAACCGTCCGGTGAGGTTTGCTCGGATCGAGCCATTTTCCAGACTGACATCGCCAGCCGCTTCCAGAATGCCGGATTTCAGGTCGAGATTGCGAACGCTCGTGCTTCCGCCGATGACAAGGTCAATATCGCCCTTCAGCGCAATGGTGGTGTCGAATTTGGAGGCTAGCGCTTCAGGAAGCGTTGCCGGCAGTGCAAAAAGTTGAACCGCCGACGACAGCCTTTTGCCGGAAAGATCGAATGCTCCATTGATCGTCCCACCGACGCTGGCGCTTTCCAATGTCGCGCCATCGAAACCGATTGCCGTTTCGCTGATCGTCAAAGGTGCCTTGATTGTCACGGGCGCCCGCACGACCCGATCAATGTCCGGGCTTGTGAACGACGATTGAGCGACGGTGAGCACGGTTTCGACGGTACCACTGCGATCCGTGAGATTGAGGTCATTGCTGGTTGCCGTCAGCTTGACAGCATCCAGCTTTCCCTGTGGCAGAGACAGGCTGCGTATCGAAGCGGATGCGTTGAGGCTTGCTGCGTCGGCATTGCCACGCAAGGAAAGATCAATCCCGTCAATCAGAGCCTGGAGTTCGCCATTTTCAATCGGCCAGCGAAAATCGACCGGTCCAGCCATGCCGATGAGATTGGCGTTGAGATCGTTCTGACCATTAGGGTCAATGTTGCCCGATGCCGTCAAAAGCAGGGCACCTGTTTCCAGTGTGCTGTTGCCAACCTCTATCCGGCCCTGCGGGAAGATTGTTGTCGTTACGTCGAGCTTTGTTTCGCCTGCAAAGAGCTGACGGAAATCAGGGGGGAGCAGCAAGTCGGGCTGTCCGCCACCGGTGATTTCGATGCGGCGCGCACCATCCGCGGCCAGTACGTGGTGGCCGGAAAGATTAAGAACGCGATTGCCAGCGACATTGCCGTTCAGTGTGCCGGTCCAGTCGGAAAGCGGACCTTCGCCATTGAGATCGATTGACACCGCAGGTGCATCTGGAAGCGATAGCAGCGTTGCCAGCAGGCCACCCTGGGGCTCCCTCAGTTCTGCCTTGAGTTTGAGAACATTCTCGTTCGGCAGGAAGGCGATATCGGCGTTGACTTCGGCATCCTGCAGATCTTGTCGGTTTGCTGCGAGAGAAAGCCTGATGTCATCAGTTGCGGCTTTCAGGCTGCCTTCGGCGCGAAGGTCGAAAGCGCGCCCAAGCAATGGTTCTGCAAGGCTGATATCCGGGAAATTGAAATTATCGACGCCGATTTCGATTGGCAGTGAGAAACCGCTGGAGCTTGTTTCTTCCTTCTCCGCCGCCGGAAGCGGTTTGCGATCCACCTCGATCGAGCGCGCCGAAACCATGTCAGCATGAAATGTGCCGGCAAACAAGGACAGCGGCGACCAGTCTACGGCAATGTCATCAACGCGCGCGTAAGCACCTTGACGGTCGGAAAGGGTGACGTTGTCCAGCCGCAGACGTCCGGTCAGCAGGCCGCGTGGCGGCGAGATTTCAATCGTTTGGTCCGGTGACGAAACGAGTGAAGAAACCTGGTCTGCAGCAATTCTCGCGCCGATCGGTGTAAAGCCGACGAACAGAACGGCAAGCAATAGCAATACTACACCGCATAAAACGATGTATCCCAGCCACTTCAACAATCGAATCAACATCGTCATAAAAGGTAATCTACACTCAGTTTTAAGGTCGTTCGACCGCGATGCCTAAAAAGACTGGCCAATGCCGGCGTAAATACCGAAACTGTTGCCGTCTTCATATTTCTTAAGCGGCATGGCGACGTCGAGACGCAGAGGTCCAAAGGGGGTCGCATAACGCAGGCCGATACCGGCACCTGCGCGAATATCAGAGAAATCCGGCGCCATATCAGGAGAGACGACGCCCGCATCGATGAATGGCACGATGCCGATCGTCTCGGTCAGCTTGATACGAGCTTCCACCGAACTGACGATGTAGGATCTGCCGCCCGTTGCATCGCCTGCATCATTGTAGGGCGATATCTCCTGATAGCTGTAACCGCGAACCGATCCGCCACCGCCTGCGTAGAAGCGACGGGTGGTGGGAATATCCTGCAGCTCGCTGCCGCCTACCAGAACGCCGCCGGAAAGTTTTCCAGCCATGACCAGGCGGTCTTCGGCGCCAAATCCCTTGTAACCTGTCAGAGATCCTTCGAAGGACGAGAAGAACGTGCCGTTCAGCGCCTCATAGCTTGGTTTGGCAGCAATCGAGGCGCGGAAGCCCTCTGTCGGATTGAGCTTGTCGTCACGGGTATCCCGGACGAATTCAAGGGGGATGGATGTCGTCAGGTACTGGTTTTTACCAAAGGCATCTTCGGTATCCGTCCATTGCACCTCGAGGCCGGCGGATGCCGTATCCGTATCGTTCAGTTCGTAACTGAAACCGGCCGCACCGGTAATGGACCGCGCCTCATATGTATCCGGATGCTCGGTCTTGGCGATCAGACTGGTCTTGAAGGTGGTACGGGGATTGAACATGCCCGGCTTGGTGAAGGTAATGCCGGCCGAATAGTCCATGCCTTCGACGCTGGAGGCTTCACCCAGGCGCGAAACAGCGCCTTCGATACGAAGCGATTCCGCCTTGCCGAATAGGTTTCGATGTCCCCAATAACCCTGCAGGCCAATACCTTCAGTGGTGGAGTATTGCGCACCAACGCCGAAATAGCGGTGCTTGCCTTCCGAGACCTCGATGGTCAACGGGATGGACCCGTCGCGTGCAAGGGTTCCCGCTTCCTTGATTGTCAGGCTGGAAAACACGCCGAGCTGCCGCAGTCGGTCCGAGGCCTTGCGCAGCTTCTCAGGTGAATAGGGTTCGCCGCCATTGAGGCGCGAATAGCGGCGAATGAAGTCGCCATCAACCGTTTTTTCACCTTTTACGGCAACCTCACCGAGCGGTGCGATCGGCCCGCCTTCGGCTCCCATGGTAATGTCGACCGTGTTCGTTGCGTGGTTTGCGACCGCTTCGCGTTTCGTCAGTTTCGCCAGTGGGCGACCTTCAGCCTTGAGATCATCGATCAGCTTGTTGCCAGCGCGAATGATTGCGAGCGAACCGGCATCGCCGCCGGTCGTCAGGCCGTAATCCTCAAGATTGCGCCCGGTCACGTCACCCTCGAGTCTCACAGCGCCGAGTGTGAACACCGGGCCGGGTGTAACAGTGATGACCACAGGAACCGGTGCAGAATGATCGAAGACAGGATTTGGCGGCAGCGCATCGACATTCGTGCCGGCAACCGTGACGTTCACGATGCCACCGTAACGGGCGTTTTCGTAAAGTGCTGCGATCAGACGGTCGCGATCATCGCGGGCCTTGATCAGCAAGCCGAGATCGCCCGAAGCAGGCTTGTCCTTGTCTGCAAGAAGGAGAGAGCTGTTCTCAAGGCTGCTGCGGAGGCTTTTGTCCGCATCCGGCGCGTTCAAGGTGACGGAATAGCTGACGGGATTGGTGACTTCGACTTCCGGCTCATCCGATCCCCACAGCCGAATCCCGAACAGTTTGAAGGCGTAGGCATCACGGATGAGGACTGGGTACGCAGCTAGCGCGACAGCAACCGCTAAAGCGGTGCCGACTTTCCGATACGCAATACTTGTCTTCGGGGCAGTTCGTGTTTTTCGCATAAGCTGCTTTATGGTTGAGCATTTATTTTCGCTCCAACCCGTTTCCTCTCCGTTAACGTTGCAATTTAATCATAAATGAACCGCTTTGAGGACTCTCGGACTCCAATTTACCGCCTTAAAAACAAAAAGCCCCGGAGAACCGGGGCTTCTGTGCAACGCTATTGCGTCTTGTAATTAGCGGCAACGAGCCGTGTAACGCTGACCGTACTGGTCGCGATAGTAGCAATAACCTGGTTCAGAAGCGTTACCGATAAGGGCGCCACCTACGCCACCGATCGCTGCACCGACTGCTGCGCCACGGACGTTACCCGTTACAGCGCCACCGATGACCGCACCGGAAACGGCGCCGATCGAAGCTCCCTTTTCGGTCTGGGTGCAGCTTGCAAGCGACAGGCCGACCAGCGCAAATATGATTGCCTTTTTCATGAAACTCTCTCCAACGTTACAATGAGCTCTGTGGCTCGGTAGGCGTCCCATATTTATCTCTGCGGCGACTGCAATTTCCGACCGCCACAAATAACTATCAATTCGATTCGCTTTAGGGAAGCCTTGTCTGTACCGGCTTTCCTTTACGCGTAAATTGATTGCGTTCGATAGAACGGGCTTTGTCGCCAAAGGTTCCAAATCTCGCGCTTTTTTGATGTGGATCAAGTTTGCACTTCCCATCTGGCCGTATAAGAGCTTTATTGGAATGGTTCAAAACAACGGCGAATTGACGCAGGCGTGGCTAAACTTGCTGAACGGGGTTGACGGTTTCGGTCACGAGGCAGAGAACACAGCGATCAATTCTGGAGCATGGAATGGATTTCGAGGCATTTTTCACGGCGGAACTGCAAAGTTTGCACTCTGAAGGCCGCTATCGTGTTTTCGCGGATATCGAGCGTCATCAGGGTAATTTTCCCCGTGCGACACGTTATAACGCCAATGGCGAACGTCAGGATGTGACCGTCTGGTGCTCCAACGACTACCTCGGTATGGGTCAGCACCCCAAAGTTGTCGAAGCGATGAAAGCGGCGATCGACCACTGTGGCGCGGGTGCGGGAGGCACCCGGAATATTTCTGGCACCAACCACTACCATGTTCTTCTCGAGCGCGAACTGGCCGATCTGCACGGCAAGGAATCGGCGCTAATCTTTACTTCAGGTTACGTCTCCAACTGGGCCACACTCGGAACTCTCGGTCAAAAAATTCCTGGCCTCATCATCTTTTCCGATGCGCTGAATCATGCCTCGATGATCGAAGGCATTCGTTATGGCCGTTGCGAGCGTGTGATCTGGAAGCATAACGACCTCGAAGACCTTGAGGCAAAGCTCAAGGCTGCCGATCCTGCTGCGCCGAAGCTGATTGCTTTTGAGTCCGTCTATTCGATGGATGGCGATATTGCGCCGATCAAAGAGATTTGTGACCTCGCCGACCGGTATGGCGCAATGACCTATCTGGACGAAGTCCATGCGGTTGGCATGTATGGTCCGCGCGGTGGCGGCATTGCGGAACGCGAAGGCATTATGGATCGTCTGACGATCATCGAGGGTACGCTCGGAAAGGCATTCGGGGTCATGGGCGGCTATATTGCCGGCTCTGCCGCAGTGTGTGATTTCATCCGTTCTTTCGCGTCGGGTTTCATTTTTACAACGGCGTTGCCGCCGTCGCTCGCAGCCGGTGCGGTCGCCTCGATACAGCATCTGAAGGCAAGCCCGTTCGAACGTGCCCGCCATCAGGAGAGGGTTCGCAAGCTGCGTGGACTTCTCGACGCACGCGGTATCCCGCACATGGACAATCCCAGCCACATCGTACCGGTGATGGTCGGGGATGCGGCAAAGTGCAAATGGATTTCGGACATTCTGCTCGACAGCCACGGCGTTTACGTTCAGCCGATCAACTATCCGACCGTACCGCGCAAGACCGAGCGCCTGCGTATCACGCCGACGCCGCTGCACAGCGATGCCGATATCGAGCATCTTGTCGGCGCGCTGCATCAGCTTTGGTCGCACTGTGCGCTGGCGCGTGCCGTGGCCTGAGACGCGATAAAGAGAAAAGACGAAAATGGCCGCTTCAAGCGGCCTTTTCTTTGGCGGAAATCAATTCCTGCGCATGACGGCGCGCTTCGGCATCTGCCGAAAAAACATCTTCCGTTGTTGAGGCAGAGCGGCCGTCATTCATGCGCTCCATGACACGTTCAACGATCTCAGCCATATCGAGAAAGCCGATATTGCCATCGACGAAAGCGTGAAAGGCGGTTTCTTCAGCCGCATTCAGCACAGCGCCCTGCAGTCCACCGCGTTCGAGCGCGGTACGGGCCAGCCGAAGTGCGGGGAAGCGTTCTTCATCGGGCGCTTCGAAATCGAGGCGCGCAAGCCGTGAAAAATCCAGCCGTTCGACATTGAGCTGACCTCGTGCCGGATAGGTCAGGGCGTAGCCAATCGCGGTTCGCATATCCGGCGACCCAAGCTGCGCGATGTAGGAGCCATCGGAATAACCGACCATCGAATGAATGATGGACTGTGGGTGGACGATGACTTCCACCTGGTCGGGTCTGAGATCGAAGAGGTATTTCGCCTCGATCATTTCCAGCCCCTTGTTGAACATCGAGGCACTGCCGATGGAAACCTTCAGCCCCATCGACCAGTTGGGATGAGCGCGGGCGATATCCGCAGTGACACCGGCCATCTGTTCTCGTGTCCAGGTACGGAATGGTCCGCCTGATGCGGTCAGGACGATCCGTTCGACAGCCTGTTTATGATCGCCGGTCAGGCACTGGAAAATGGCACTGTGCTCACTGTCCACGGGAACGAGTTTGCCGCCCCCCTGCTTGACGGTACGCAGAAAAACCTCGCCAGCCGAAACGAGGCATTCCTTGTTTGCCAGGGCAATATCGGCACCGCGTCGCGCTGCCGTGAGCGTCGGAGCAAGACCGGGCGTTCCGGCAATGGCCGCCATGACCCAGCCAGCGTCCATTGACGCGGCTTCCTCAAGGCCGGTTTTTCCGGCAGCGACCGCGATATCCTTGCCTGCGAGGGCGGATTTGAGGTCGTTGTACCTGTCTTCGTCTGCCGTGACAGCGAGTTTGGCGCCGAATTCGCGTGCCTGTTCTGCCAGAAGTGCGATGTTGCCAGCACCTGTCAGTGCCATGATCTCGAAATCATCACGACCGCCAAGCTGCCGCACCACATCCAGCGTGTTGGTGCCGATGGAACCCGTCGATCCCAAAATCGTCAATTTTCGTGGCGTGTTCTTGGCATTCGTCATGTTCAGCCCGTCGACAGTCTCAATCATCCGTTTCTAGGCTCTACAAGTGAAACCCGGCCATAACAAGCACAAAGCCCTGCTATTGTTTTTGGGAACGGTAAAGCCATATGCTTGAAAACGATAAGAGGACCTGAATGCGACGTTTCCTTGTTTCCAGTGGTTGGATCTTTGCCACAAGCCTTATTCTTGTGTGTGTCTTCATGCCGTTCGACCCGCGGCTGTCCGAGCGGGCGCAGGCCCTTCCTGGTGCGGTGGTGTCTTTCAACAGGGCGGTTACCGATTTCGGTACCTTCCGATGGATGCTGTATTCCTCCGGTGTTCTGGCTATCGGCGTCTACATCGCCGCCCGCATTTTCCAGGCGAGAACCTATTCGGGACGTCTGAAGGCCGCGTGGCGGCTTCTCACCTATTTCTTTCTGACCATCATAACTGCCAGCGTTCTTGTTCATGCCCTGAAGTTTTTGATAGGCCGTGCACGGCCTGAATTGCTTCTGGAGTTGGGCGCTTACAGTCTCACGCCCTTCACCGGCGACAATCTCTACGAGAGCTTTCCCTCCGGGCACTCCACGGCCGCTGGCGCATTTTTCGGGGTGTTCGCGATGCTGATGCCCCGGTTTCGCTGGGTGTTCCTGTTGTTGGCGCTTGTCATCGGCATTTCGCGTGTCATCGTTGGGGCGCACTATCCAAGCGATGTCGCTGCGGGGCTGTTGCTCGGTTTGTGGACGGCGGTTGCTTACGCTTTTATTTTTGCGCGATCCGAAAAGCTCTTTCGTTTCGACGCCAACGGCTGGCCGCAGCCAAAAAATGTGCCGCTGCCAGTATGAATGTTTGATGCGAGAGGGGGCTCTCCAGTGGATGGAATGAACCAGGCAAATCCGCAGGCGCAGGCCGATGCCGGGCTGGCGGGTCGCATCAAGGTACGGGTTGCGATTGCCGGGGCAGGGCCAGCGGGTTTGATGCTCGGGCTTTTGCTGGCAAGAGCCGGCGTCGATGTTGCCGTCATCGAAAAACATGGCGATTTTCTACGCGATTTTCGTGGTGATACGATCCACCCGTCCACGCTCGATATTGTCGAGCAGCTTGGATTCATCCGCGAGTTTCTCGAGCTTCCGCACACACGTGCCCCCAAACTCCATGCCGAGATCGGTGGTGAGAAAATCACCATCGCCGATTTCTCGCGTCTGCCGGTCAAGAACCGTTTTATCGCCTTCATGCCGCAATGGGAGTTTTTGAGTTTTCTGGCCGGAAAGGCCGGCCAATACGATAGTTTTCGGTTGATGATGAATGCTCGTGTTTGCGGCATTGTCGAGCAGAACGGTCGGGTGTCAGGGCTCGAGGTTGAAACACCAGATGGCGCACTCGTGGTGGAAACGGATCTTGTGATCGGTGCAGACGGGCGCAACTCCATTGTTCGCGACAAGGCCGGGCTGGAGGTTGAAAGTTTCGGTCAGCCAACTGAGGTCTTGTGGCTGAGGCTTTCAAAACAATCCGGTGACCCCAAGGAAACGATGGGGCATGCGGGACCACAACAGGGTTTTGTCCTGATCGACCGTGGTGACTATTGGCAGTGCGGCTACGTGGTTCGCAGAGGCACGTTTGCCGAGATGAAAAGCATGGGGCTCGATGCTTTTCGAGATGCTGTTGCCAAGGTGTGCCCTCTGCCTGCGGAGAGGTTGCTGGAGATCGGAGACTGGAGTGATGTCCACCTTTTGAGTGTCAGGATCGATCGCCTTAAACGATGGTGGAGGCCGGGTCTGATCTGCATCGGGGATGCAGCGCATGCCATGTCTCCGATCGGCGGCGTTGGCGTCAATCTGGCGATCCAGGATGCGGTTGCCGCTGCCAATATTCTGATCCCGGCGCTTGGTTTTGACGGTGCGGTGCCAGACAAGGTGCTGGCTGCCATTGAGGTGCGGCGGTCCTTCCCGACCAAGGCGACGCAGAAATTGCAGTTGATGATGCGCAGCCGCCGCAAGAAAGATCAGAGCGATGCGCAGAAAGCCAAGGGTCCGCCGGGCTTTGTTCGCGCCATCGCCCGGTTTCCTTTGCTTGCCCATCTTGCAGGAAGGCTCATCGGGCTTGGTTTCAGACGAGAGAAACTGGCGCGCTGAACAATTGGCCGGGGTCAGGCGATTTCCGGTTTTTCGGCAAATTTTAACCCGAGAACGGCGGAGCCAATAAGCCCCGGCTCAATTCGGCATATGGCTGGAACGACCAGAGGGCGGTCGAAGCGTCTGAGAATACGGGCTCTGACGGCCTCATCCAGCGCTGCGAGCAATTCTTTCGAGTTCGATAACCCACCTCCAACCGGCACAATGGTCGCGCCCGTGACATTGATCACCATGGCGAGAGGCGAGGCAAGGATGTCGACGAGAATGTCGATGGTCCGCGCGGCTTCAGCATCGCCGCTCTGCCAGGCGTCAATGATCTCTTCGCTGCTCATCGTTTTCGCATACAGATGCTGATGCAGTTTTTCCATGCCGCGGGCGCTGCCAATGGCGTCGACACAGCCGGTAAGCCCGCAGCCGCATTCGAAACGCGGCAAAGTGGCGGGGGGATTGCCGGCAAGTGTCGCAGCAACCGGACCATGCCCCCACTCCCCGGCAAAACCACCGTCGCTGTTGATGAGCTTGCCATCGATCACCAGTCCGCCGCCGACCCCCGTTCCGAGAATGACGCCGAAAACAACGCGGTGTCCCTTGCCAGAGCCGATCTCCGATTCGGCCATCACGAAACAATCGGCATCGTTGGAAACGATGACTGGCAGGCCGAGTGCCTTCTCCAGATCATCTTTCAACCGCCTGCCATGGATACTTGGAATGTTGGCGACCGTCGCCTTGCCGGTTTCTGCATCGATGACCCCGGCAATCGACAGCGACACACAGTCCGGTGTCGTGCCGCTTGCGTCTATGACCGCCTTCAAGCTCGCGGCAAAATCCTCGAAGCTGGTTTTTGGAGTAGGGATGCGGGGTGCAGGCCTGATGTCATCTGGCGCGTAGGCAGCCGCGCCCTTGATGGTCGTTCCACCGATGTCGAAGCAAACGATCATCATTCACATCCCGGAAGTGTTCGCGTCAAAGATCTTTTCCCCGCCGATCCAGGTCGAATCGATATCAAGGCTTGGTGTGAGCAAGACAAAATCGGCATCGAAACCAGGCAGAAGCTCGCCTTTTCCTGATGCCGCGATGGCTTGCGCGGGATAGGTGGACGCCATTCGCAAGGCTTCTTCAAGGGGTATCTGCAGTTTTTCGTGGACGAACCGGATGCAGGAAAGCATGTCGATATCTGCTCCAGCAAGCGTACCGTCGGCCAATGTCAGGCGTCCGCCGTTGCGATAAACCCGGCGGCCATTCAGTTCGAAGCCGTCATCGTTCGTGCCGATGGTGGACATGGCGTCGGTCACAAGGAAGATTCGTCCCGGACCGTTTTTTGCGCGCAAAGCAATTCCCATTGCGGCAGGATCGACATGGAAACCGTCGGCGATGAGACCGCAGTCCAGCTTGCTGCTTGAAATTGCCGCACCGACGAGACCGGGTTCGCGGTGACCAAGCGGGCTCATGGCGTTGAAAAGATGCGTGACCATAGAGGCGCCTGCATCCGCATAATTTTTCGCAACAGAAAATCCGGCTTCGGTATGCCCAAGGCTGACGATGATGCCAGCTTGCCGAAGCGCGCTGACCTGCTCGGTGGAAACGCTTTCCGGGGCGATCGTCGTCAGAATATAAGGAAGGTCTGCCTTTGTGGCGGTCAGCAAGGCCAGATCGCCTGATTCCATTTTCCGGATCAGGTTGGGATCGTGGGTGCCCTTGCGTGCGACCGAGAGATGCGGTCCCTCGAAATGCAGCCCGAGAAAGCCTGGAACTTTGTCATTCCAGGCTACGATCCCTGCCTGCGCCGCTTTTGCGGTGACGTCTGGCCGGTCGGTAATCAACGTTACCATCAGGGCCGTCGTACCAAATTTGGCATGAGCGGCGCAGATGCGGGCAACGCCTTCTACATCCGGCTGGTTATTGAACATCACACCGCCGCCGCCGTTGACCTGCAGGTCAACGAACCCCGGTACCATCAAAAAGCCTGCGGCATCGATCGATATTGTCCCAGAGGGCAAAGCTTCCCTGTCGATGATTTGCGATACCCGTCCGCCATCAATCAGCAGGGCCTTGCCTTCATGCCACGTCGTGCCATCGAAGATGCGGGTACCAACCAGCGCTTTCATGCTGCTCATTGGGTTTCCGTTACCTTTTTCAGTGCGACGGGCGCATCCGGGTTGAAGCCGCGTGCACGTGAAAGCTGCTCGATGAAGCCGTAGAATGGCGCGATCAGCAACAGCGCGTCGGTCAGCGGATGATTGGTTTCGACGAATGGCAACGATGTGGCCGGCGATCCCTTGGTGGACGTGACAAAGACGCTTGCGCCTTTCTTGCCAAGTCCGCTGGCAATCTCCGTGACAGATGCCTCGGCGCGATCGCGTGCGGCAAACGCGATGACAGGGAACTTCGGCGACACCAGAGACACCGGACCGTGCATAACTTCAGCGGAGGAATAGGCCTCCGCGTGCAACTCGCAGGTTTCCTTGCATTTCAGCGCGGCTTCCGCAGCAATTGCCAATGACGGGCCACGGCCCAGCATATAAAGCGATTCCTCATTCTTGACGGCTTCGCCGATGTGGCTCCAGTCAAGTGCGATGGCCTTGGCAAAATTTTGCGGGAGCGCGCTGACGGCTTTCGCGAGCAGATTGTCTTCCGTCCAGGCCGCGAGGATTGCCAAGCCTGCGACAATCGAATTGACGAAGGATTTGGTTGCTGCGACAGCCTTTTCCGGTCCAGCCTGAATGTCTATCGCGTGATCGGCCATATCGCCCAAGGGAGAGGGCAAGGTGTTGACGAGGGAGAAGGTCAGTGCGCCACCTTTGCGGGCACTTTCTGCCAGCGCCACGATATCGGGGCTTTTGCCCGACTGCGAGACGGCGATCGCTGCTGCCCGTTCCAGCCGCAGTTTTGTCTGATAGATCGAGGCGAGCGAAGGGCCGAGAGAGGCAACGGGAAGGCCAGTCTGCAATTCGATGGCATATTTCAGGAAATGTGCGGCATGATCTGACGATCCACGGGCGATGGTAACGATGACAGCCGGGTCGCGGGCCATCAACTTTCGCCCTGCCTCCTGAAATTCTGTCGAGGCATTGTCCAGCAGGCGAGCAACTGCATCGGGAATCTCGTCGATTTCCTGGCGCATCAGGGTTGTCATCGGTTTGGTCCTTGATCGATTTGTTTCAGTCGGAGGCTATCGTCAGTTCCGCTACGAGGTCGTAGGCGTCACTTCTGTAAAGCGCGTGCGATATTTCCATGAGACGTCCACTCTCCAGATAGGCCATGCGTTGCACGGAAAGAGCGGCGGACCCGGGCGGAACACCCAGGAGCAATGTTTCCTCGTCTGTCAGAGTGCGTGCGGAGATGCGCTGAATGGCTCGGACAGGGCGAATGCCGTTCCGTTCCAGCACCAGATAAAGCGAGTTTTCCACCTGTTGTGGTTCAGGCAATATGTCGTCCGGCAGGGTCGTGACTTCCAGCGCGATTGGCTGGTCGTTGGCAAGGCGAAGACGGGTCAACCGGGCCACCATGGCGGAATGGGAGAGGCCGAGTGTCATCATTTCATCGCCGGTGGGGTAAAAAAGTCCCCGGTCGAGCCATCGCGTGCTGGCTGTCATACCCCTGCGACGCATATCCTCGGTAAACGAGGTCAGCTTTGTCAGAGGTTGCTGCATGCGTGTTATCGGCTTCACAACGAACGTGCCCGAGCCATGCCTGCGTACCAGAAGGCCATCGCGAACCAGATCGTCTACGGCCTTTCTCACCGTCACGCGGCTTACGCTGGCGTTTTCGGCAATATCTCTTTCCGGGGGGAGGGCATCGCCGTGTTTCAGGCGGCCGCCACTGATCGCGTCTTCAATCGTCTGGCGCAGTTTCAGATAAAGCGGTCCGCCGCTTCCTGATTGCAGGCCGTCGAGATTCAAGGCTGCCTCGTTCATCTGTCACCCTCTGTCGCCAGTCCTTGGCTGGTTTCGCTATATCACACGTGATACCACTGACAATACCAAAATCAAACCATTTGCGAAAATCCGTTCGGTGATGGAGGTTTTTCATTGTGTTTGATGTTTTTTAGGCTGTTTTCAATGATATTTCAGCGTTAACCAAAAAAAATTTCTGCTTTGCGTTTCCTCTCTGGACGAGTGGCATTTTTTTGGTATTGTTTTTGTATTGGTCCTCGGTTGAAGTTTGTCCATTGAGTTGGGCCGCCGTGAAAAAATCTGGGCCAAGGACTGGAAGTCTAGAATTTGATTTGACCATCTTGAAAATTAATTTCATGATGGATCAAAATTATCGCAGTTGATTGAACGGCCGACGCAGAAATGGCTGCAATTGCGAAAATGAATTACGGTAAAGCAGGGAACAGCTTCATGAAAGTGGGAATTATCGGACTCGGATTCCGTCTCGGATATCTGGGCTACGTTTTCAGTGAAATCGACAAGGATTTCGAAATCGTCGGCTATGTCGATCCTGCCCCTGCTGGCCTTCCCGGCTTGCAGGAAAAGGGAATTTCCGCTGGTCGGGTTTATGATACCCCCGAAGAGCTGATCGCCAACGAGACCTTTGATCTGCTGATGATCGGGTCTCCCAACCATATGCATCTCGACCACATCCGCATCGGGCTTGAAGCCGGCTGCACGATCTTCACCGAAAAGCCGATTGTCGTCAGTATTGCTGAAAGCCTCGAGCTTGCCCGCCTGCTGAATAAGCATGGGCATGAGCGGCTGATGGTCGGCCTCGTCCTGCGTTATTCGCCACTTTACCGCGATCTGCGCGCGGCTCAGGCGGAGGGCAAGCTGGGTGAGGTCGTCTCCATCGAGGCTTCAGAACATATTCCGCCTTATCACGGCGCGTTTTTCATGCGCGACTGGCGGCGTTACGAGCATTATTCCGGTTCGTTCATGCTGGAAAAATGCTGCCATGACCTCGATCTTTACAACGGTGTTGTCGGCGCGCGGCCACGTTTCGTGTCGAGTTTCGGTGGGCGCAAAAGCTTTACGCCAGCCAATGCCCCGCAGAACGACGGCATCAATGACATGGAGGTCTATCATCGCAAGCCAAGTGGCTGGATGGGGTCCGACAAGGTCTTCGACAGCGATGGCGATATCATCGACTATCAGACGGCAATCGTCGAATATGAAAATGGTGCCTCGCTCGCTTTCCATACCAATCTGAACGTGCCGGACGATTTTCGCCGTTTCTGCGTCATGGGTGCAAAGGGCATGGCGGAAGGTGATTTCGTGCGTGGTTTCCTCAATGTACACAATGCCCGCACCAACGAGAAAACCGTTTCGAAGACCTACTCCGCAGCAACGGCCCTGTCGCAGCACTATGGTGCCGACGAACAGATGGCCGCTGATGTCGTGGCGCATGTGGTGAATGGGACGCCGCTTCCGGTTTCGGCGCTTGATGCAATCGAGGCTGGCATTCTGGCGCTTGCCATGGATGAGGCTCGTCATGGCCGCAAGGTCGTGGACCTGAAGCCAGTCTGGGAAGAGTATGATCTCGCGCTCCATGGGCAGGTAAAAGCGCCCACGGCGAAATCCGCGTAAGGGGACGGGCGATGGAAGCGAAACGTAGCGCGGTCATCTTCGCCTGGCTTCTCCTTCTTCCGGCACTCCTCTATATAACGGTTATCGTTGCCTACCCGCTGGTTGATACGTTCATTCTCTCCTTCACCGATGCGTCGCTTCGCAAGACGACGAATTGGGTTGGGTTTCTGAACTACGAGAAGATTTTCAACGAGACCTTTGCCGGAGTCATCACCCGGACCTTCATCTGGACGTTCTTTTCCGTCTCGATCAAGATGATCATCGGCACGTTCGGAGCAGTTTTGCTGAACTCGGCCGTTCCAGGTAGGGCACTTTTCCGCATCCTAACCATGCCGCCGTGGATCGTGCCAATGGCGATCGGCATTTTCATGTGGGGCTGGATGTATAACGGCCAGTTCGGCATGATCTCTGGCGTCTTGCAGAACCTCGGCCTGGTCGATGGACCGGTTGCATTTCTTGCCTACGGCAATACCGCATTCTGGGCGACAGTCGTGACAGACGTCTGGATCGGCGTGCCTATGGTGACGCTCTACCTTCTGGCAGCCATACAGGCCATTCCGCAGGATCTCTACGAGGCTGCATGGACCGATGGTGCAAGCCGTATGTATCGCTTCCGCCGCATCACGCTGCCGCTGATGTTGCCTGCGATGATCACCATGTCGATGATTTCGCTGATCTCGACGTTCAACTCTTTCGATATCATCTGGATTTTGACGCAGGGCGGCCCGACCGGTCAGACGACAACGATGATTATCGACACCTACAAGACCGCGATCGGTTCCTACAAATACGGGGAAGGTGCCGCGCGTGCCGTGCTTATCTGCATCTTCCTGTCGATTTTCACCTTCTTCTATTTCCGCGTCACCAGCCGTATTTCTCAGGAGGCCACCCGATGACCGACAAGAATGCGATGATCAACCGCTACAAGTGGTATGAAATCGTCGGGATCTATTGCGGTATCGCCGTGTTCCTGACCTTCGTGCTGGCACCGTTTGTCGAGGGTTTTCTGGTTTCGCTGAAGCCGCTCAGCCTGCTGTTTTCCTCGCCATATCGTTTCTGGCCGGAAAACGGCTCGTTCGAAGCCTACAAGACCATGTGGGTCAGCGTTCCGGGCTTCGCGCGTTACGTCTTCAACTCCTTCTTCATTTCCACCATCTCGACGGCGATCGTGCTGCTTCTGGTGGTCCCCGCATCCTACGCCTTCGCCCGTTTCAAGTTTCGCGGCCGTGGGCAGTTGCTGGGCGCGTTTCTGGCCATCAACATGTTTTCAGGTGCGGTTCTCCTGATCCCGCTCTACCGGTTGATGCGCAACATGGGTGTCCTCAACACTTACTTCGCAATGATCATTCCAGGTGCGGCGTTCCTGATCCCGACCGCCATCTGGCTGCTCAGAACGTATATGCTGCGCATTCCACGCGAACTTGAAGAAGCCGCTTATGTGGACGGCGCCAGCTATTTCTATACGTTCCGCCGTGTGATCCTGCCGCTTGCCATGCCTGGCATCGCCGTGGTGTCGATCACCACCTTCATCGGCGCATACGCCCAGCAGTTCATCTTCGCCCTCACCTTCAATTCCAAGACCGAATTTATGCCGCTGCCTATTGGCCTGTTCGCCTATTTCGGTCGTCAGGAAGTCATCTGGAATGAGTTGATGGCGGCCAGCTTTGTCGGCATTGCGCCGGCCATGGTCGTGATCTTCTTCATGCAACGATATCTCGTCAGCGGTCTGACCGCCGGCGCGGTGAAATAAACAACAACCGGAACGACCACCAGAGAATGGGAGACTACTTATGGCACTGAAACATTACGGATTGGCGCTCTGCGCTCTCGCATTTGCCGGTTCAACCGCGCTTGGCACGGTGACGGCGCACGCTGCCGACAAGGAAATCAGCTGGATCTATTGCGGCGACAAGATGGACCCCATCCATGAGAAGTACATCAAGGAATGGGAAGGCAAGAACGAAGGCTGGAAGGTTGTTCCGGAAGTCGTCGGCTGGGCACAGTGCCAGGACAAGGCAACCACGCTGGCTGCTGCCGGCACGCCGGTCGCCATGGCCTATGTCGGTTCGCGCACTCTGAAGCAGTTCGCGCAGAACGATCTCATCGTTCCGGTGCCGATGACGGAAGAGGAAAAGAAAAGCTATTATCCCAACATCGTCGACACGGTGACGTTCGAGGATACCCAGTGGGGCGTTCCGGTCGCGTTCTCGACCAAGGCTCTCTATTGGAACAAGGATCTGTTCAAGCAGGCCGGTCTTGATCCGGAAGTGCCGCCGAAGACTTGGGCTGAAGAAATTGCGTTCGCAAAGCAGATCAAGGAAAAGACCGGTGTTGCCGGTTACGGTCTGCCAGCAAAGACCTTCGACAACACCATGCATCAGTTCATGCATTGGGTTTACACCAATAACGGCAAGGTCATCGACGGCGACAAGATCACCGTCGACAGCCCGCAGGTTCTGGCAGCGCTGCAGGCTTACAAGGACATCACGCCTTACTCCGTCGAAGGTCCGACTGCCTACGAGCAGAACGAAATCCGCGCGATCTTCCTTGATGGCAAGGTCGGCATGATCCAGGCAGGCTCCGGTGCCGCTACGCGTCTCCAGGCAACCAAGATCAACTGGGGTATCGCAACACTTCCGCTCGGTCCCGAAGCCAAGGGTTCTGGCACGCTGCTCATCACCGACAGCCTTGCTATCTTCAAGGGTACGGGTGTTGAGGAAAAAGCGACCGAATTCGCCAAGTTCATTACCTCTCCCGGTCCACAGGGCGAATATGAACTGCAGGGCGGCGCCGGCCTGACGCCGCTGCGTCCATCGCCGAAGGTTGACGAATTCATTGCCAAGGACCCCTTCTGGAAGCCGCTCGTCGACGGTATCGCCTATGGTGGTCCTGAGCCGCTCTTCACCGATTACAAGGGCTTCCAGGACGTCATCATCGAGATGGTACAGTCCGTCGTCACGGGCAAGGCGACGCCGGAAGATGCCGTGAAGAAGGCATCGGGCGCGCTCGAGCAATACAAGTAAGCCAAATGTGCTGATGACTGCGGGCTTGTCGTAAAGCCCGCAGTTCCCCTCAATTTCGCTGCGGAAACATCATCACTTCATCAGAAGGGGCAAGGTTTCCGTCTTATTTCAAACGGTTTCGGTCCGAACGGCCCTGTTCGTTCTGGAACGTCTCTGAACGCAGCCGTGTTTTGGCTGGTGACGGGAGAGGCAAGTCTTGGGTCAACTCTATCTCAACAACGTCCGCAAGAATTATGGACATTTCGAAGTCATCAAGGGCGTTCAGCTCGACATCAAGGATGGTGAATTCGTCGTTTTTGTCGGACCTTCGGGATGCGGCAAGTCCACGCTGCTGCGGATGATCGCAGGTCTGGAAGACATTTCCGGTGGTGACGTCGTCATCAATGGTGTGAAGGTCAACGAGCTGCCACCCGTCAAGCGCGGCATTGCCATGGTTTTCCAGTCCTATGCGCTTTATCCGCATATGTCTGTCTTCGAAAACATCGCTTTTCCGCTGCGTGTCGAAAAGATGGAAGAAAGCAAGATCAAGGAGAAGGTCGAAGGCGTCGCCAAGATCCTGCAGCTTGATCAGCGCCTTGAACAGCGACCGGGAATGCTTTCTGGCGGTCAGCGCCAGCGCGTTGCAATCGGGCGCGCGATCGTCCGTGAACCGAAAATCTTCCTGTTCGACGAACCGCTGTCCAACCTCGATGCGGCGCTGCGCGCGGACATGCGTATCGAGCTTACCAATCTGCATCGTACGTTGAAGGCGACGATGATCTACGTGACCCACGACCAGGTGGAAGCCATGACCATGGCTGACCGTATCGTGGTGCTGAATGCTGGCGAGATTGCGCAGGTCGGCGCACCGCTGGAACTTTACCACAAACCCGCCAATCTTTTCGTTGCCGGATTTATCGGTAACCCCAAGATGAACTTCCTGAAAGTGACCTGCGTGAAGGCAGACGCCGATGGTGTCACGGTGGACTATCAGGGCCAGCAGATCACTGTTCCGGTCGAACCGCGTGCGGGTCTCGAAGGTTCGCAATTGACGCTTGGAATTCGCCCGGAACACACCGGTCTTGAACCTGCAGACCTCAATATCACGGTGGCGCCAAGCGTGATCGAGCGGCTCGGCGTGAACACAATTGCCTATGGTGTTTCTCCGACCGGAGAAAACTATTGCGCGTTGCTGTCTGGCTCCGCACCGGTGGTTGTCGACGAGCCGATCGTAACGGGTATCAAGGCATCCGATTGCCATCTGTTTGACGATAGCGGCATTGCCCTGGACCGGCGTGTCGATCTCTCCGTGCTCAAGCTCATTCAATAGCGACAGGAGGGCGGATCATGGGATTTTCATTTACATCCGCCCCTGTTGCCAAGGCCGCATTTCGTACTTCAGATGCGGGCGCTAAACGCAAAAAAAACGCCGGGTTTTCGGCCCGGCGTTTTGCGTCTTTGCCCTTACGGCATCGGGTTCGGCATGTAGCCCGTGAAGCCGCTGATTTTCCAGCGCCCCTTGTGCAGCCGGCAATAATAAAGCGTCTGCCATTTCATGGTGTCGAAACTGCCGTCTGCTTTTCGCAAGCCGCCATCGAACTTCTTGCGAACGAGTGCTGTTTCGCCTTCGACCTCGATCTCTTCCAGCGTCGTCGTCGTGAAGATGGCTGTGCGCGGATCTTCGGCAAACTTTTCCTTCTGGAAATCCTGTGCCTGTCTCAGCCATTCGTCGCGGTAGGCAACAAGCGAGGGGAAGGACAGGCGCCAGTTGTCCGGATTGGTCTCGCGGTTGGCATTGATGCCGAGAAAGCCGTCTTCGACGAAATCATCGGCGACCTTGTCCCAGTCGGCAGCGAGAAAAGCGTCGATGTCACGCGTCACCAGCATCTCCCAGATGGAGTGACGGGCGAAATCGGTTTCGGGAAAGGGGTTCTTGAAGGGATCACGCATGACGACAGTCCGTTTTTGAAATTATTTTCATATTTTGCAGATTTCTCTGGTGGAGATTGTTGGCATATGCTCTCATATCAATCAACAAAGAAAATAATTTTCGTAATGGGAGCGAAAGCCTTGCCGTCAATTGGGCAAACGAACCTTGGATCAAGAATTCGGGCGGTTGACTGGCATGCCGATTTGCGGTGCATCGGAAACGAGGCCAAAGCCTGATTTTGGCGTAACGGGGACCGATGACCATGGATATTTTCGCAAAAATTCAAGAAGACAAGGCGCAGTTTTCCCAGTCGGAGAAACGCATCGCCGATATTCTAGTCTCGGACTTCGAATTTGCCGTCAATGCCTCGATCATCGAGCTTGCAGCGCGTGCCGAAGTCTCTCCGCCGACCGTTACACGTTTCTGCCGGCGCCTTGGTTGTCAGAGTTTCTCCGAGTTCAAGGTCAGCCTTGCCAAGACGGCCTATGTCGGTATCCGTTATCTGACCTCGGAGGCGACTAGCACTGGTCCCTCCGAAGTTACCGAGGAGGTTCTGGCAAAGGCGCAAGACGCGCTTTTCCTGCTTCACAAGACGCTTGATCCAGCGATAGCGGATCAGGCTGCAGCAAGGATTGCGAATAGCGGCATGATCTATGCCTTTGGTTCGGGCGGCAACTCGTCGATGATTTCGGACGAGATTCAAAACCGCCTGTTTCGCCTCGGATTTCGTGTTGCGACAAGCGCCGATCACAGCATGCAACTGATGATGACCGCCGCCGCACGCAAGGACGACGTGATTATCGGTTCATCCTTCTCGGGCCGGAACATGGAGCTGGTCAAATGTTTCAGGCTGGCGCGCGAGATGGGCGTCGCCACCATAGCGTTGACCCAGAGCGACAGTCCGGTTGCCGACGCTGCAGACATTGTTGTCGGGGTCAATGTTCCCGAAGGAAACAATATCTTCCGCCCCACTTCGTCGCGTTATGCCTATATGGCTGCCGTCGATGTTCTTGCGACGTTGGCCGCTTATCACAACCAGCAAAGGTCGATGGTGACCTTGCGTCACATCAAGCAGCAGCTCGTGGAACACCGCGACAAGGACGACCGGCAATTGCTTGGCGACTGAGAGGGGCGGTTAACGCCAGAGGAGCTTTAGGACATGACAGACAGCAGAAACCACGTCGCCGTGGTAACGGGTGCGGCTGGTGATATTGGTCGCGCAATTGCTGAACAGCTATCGGTGACCCATGCGACCGTCGTGCTGGTGGATATTGATGCTGCAGCGCTTGATAAGGCGCTTTCCCTGCTTTCCGGCTCCAACTTCGTTGCCAAAACCTGTGACGTGACCAGTCCGGAGGATCTTTCAAGGCTGGCAGCCGACGTAGCTTTGCTTGGCGATGTCGCAACACTCGTCAACAATGCCGGCGCGGCTCGCGCTGTCAGTCTGCACGACACGACGCCGGAAATCTGGCGCAAGGATAACGCCCTCAACCTCGAGGCGCCGTTCTTGTGTTTCAGGGCTTTTGAGGAGCCTTTGAAGCGGACGCAGGGTGCGCTCGTCAACGTCGCCTCGGTGAACGGGATGTCGGTTTTCGGTCATCCGGCTTATAGCGCTGCGAAGGCAGGACTGATCCACCTGACAAAGCTGATTGCCGTCGAATACGGAAAATTCGGCATCCGCTCCAACGCCGTTGCCCCTGGCACTGTTCGAACACAGGCATGGGAAGCGCGGGCGGCCAACAATCCGCAAGTCTTCGAAGAGGCGAAGCACTGGTATCCGTTGCGCCGCATCGTGAAACCGGAGGATGTGGCGAATGCTGTCGCCTTTCTGGCCGGTCCGCAAGCGATGGCCATCAGCGGCGTTTGCCTGCCTGTCGACTGCGGTTTGACCGCCGGGCAGGCACCGCTCGCCCACACTTTTTCGCAATCCGAACATTACTGACCCGGGCCAGAACCAGGCTCAATCTGCAATAATAAGGGGAGCATCATGGCGCTCACACGTTACCGTCTCGAAAATTCCTGGCATCCGTTGCAAGACAACGCGTCCGGTGGATTTACCTTCACGTTGTTCAACCTCTCTTCCGAACCGTTGAGCGATTTTCGTGTTGTCTACACCTCTCTGACGCGCACTGTGGACAAGCCTGTTTGCGAGAATGCCGTTTATCTGCGCCGGAATGCGAACTTCCATGAGTTTGCACCGCCGCCGGGTTTCGTTCTGGAGGCCGGAAAATCCTGGCGGTTTGTGGTCGATGGTCTGCTGCGTCCGGCCCGCCACCGCACGGATGGTGCAAAATCCGCTTATGTCAGCCTTGCAGACGGCACACATCGTACCGTCGAGGTTGCCGATCTGATGCTGGATGGACGCCACAGCGAGCCGCCGCCGGTCCTGTTGCCGGAAGGAAAGCTCGACCTGCCGTTTTCCATGCAGCCATGGCCTGCCGATGTTGAGGTGCAACCCGGCGAAACCTTCCCGGTGGCGCTTTTCCCGGCGAAGGAAGCGACAACGGACGAAGTTCTTGCTGTGGACGGCGTGCTTTCGCTTTTCCGCAGACTGTTCGCGGTCGGTCATGCGCCGCTCAGTCTTGCACCCGTGCATGAAGGAAAGCCACTCAATTTCAAGAAGCATAGTGGGTTGGAAGCCGAAGGTTATCGGCTGTCCTTTGCTGCTGACAGTGTAACCGTGGAATATTCTGCTGCTGCCGGCCTCCAATATGCTCTGACGGTGCTCGCCCAGCTGCTGCATGGCGCGCGCAGCGACGCCAAATTCCGTTTCCCGGCCTCCGGTATCATCAGTGACGCGCCGCGATATAGCTGGCGTGGTTGCCATCTGGATGTGTCGCGCCAGTTCTATCCCACGGATGATGTGCTGAGGCTGATCGATATCATGGCCTGGTTCCGCATGAACCGTTTCCATTGGCATCTGACGGATGACGAGGCATGGCGTCTTGAAATCAAGGCCTACCCATTGCTGACCACGGTGGGTGCGACGCGTGGTCCGGACACGCAGCTTCTGCCGCAGCTTGGCAACAGTGCCGAACCGGTCTCCGGTTTCTATACGCAGGATGATGTCCGCAACGTTGTGGCGCGTGCGGCTGCATTGAACGTCGAAGTCATTCCCGAGGTCGATATCCCCGGCCACAGCACTGCAGCCCTGGTGGCCTATCCGGAATTGACGGACGGCCAGGAGGCGCCCGATAGCTATCGTTCTGTGCAGGGATATCCCAACAACGCACTCAACCCGGCCATCGAGTTGACGTATGAGTTTCTGGGCAAGATCTTCGATGAAATGGTCGAGCTGTTTCCATCGCGTCTCATCCACATTGGTGGCGATGAAGTCGCGGATGGATCGTGGCTGGCATCGCCGCTGGCAAAGTCGCTGATGGAGAAAGAAGGGCTGGACGGCACGTTCGGCATTCAATCCTATTTCATGAAGCGCATTCAGGGCATGTTGCATGAGCGCGGCCGTCAGCTTGCCGGATGGGACGAAGTTTCCCACGGCGGCGGTGTCGATCCGCAAGGCACACTTCTGATGGCCTGGCAGAAACCGGAGGTCGGCCTTGCGCTGGCCAAGCAGGGCTACGACGTGGTGATGACGCCGGGACAAGCCTACTATCTGGACATGGTGCAGGATGAGGCCTGGCAGGAGCCGGGCGCAAGCTGGGCTGGAACGGTGCCTCCGTCGCACACCTATGCCTATGAGGCGGTGGGCGAGTTTCCGGAAGAGCTGAAGGACCGCATGAAGGGCGTACAGGCCTGCATCTGGTCGGAGCATTTCCTCAATCGCGCCTACTTCAATCACCTTGTTTTCCCGCGTCTCCCGGCTATTGCGGAAGCGGCGTGGACACCCAAGGCACAAAAGGATTGGCTGCGGTTTGCCGCGATCGTTCCTCTTAGCCCGGTCTATTGAGGGGGAGCGCCATGCGTATTGCCGTTGGTGGCATTCACACCGAATGCAGCACGTCTTCGCCGGTTTTGATGAGGCCGGAGGATTTTCGTGTCTTCCGCGGTCAGGATCTGGTCGAGGCCGAGTATTTCAATTTTCTGGGTGATGGAGGGGCGGAAGTTCTGCCGCTCCTGCATGCACGGGCAGTTCCCGGCGGCCCTGTCTCACGTCAGGCCTATGAGGCTTTCAAGGCGGAATTTCTTGAAAGGCTTCGCGCGGTCCTGCCGGTTGACGGGCTTTATCTTGCCATGCATGGCGCCATGAATGTCGAAGGCATGGACGATGCCGAGGGTGACTGGATTTCCAGTGCCCGCGACGTTGTCGGGCCAGATGTGATCGTGTCGGCCAGCTATGACCTGCATGGCAATGTCAGTCAGCGGATCATCGATCAGCTTGATATTTTTGCGGGTTACCGTACTGCACCGCATATCGACGTGCGCGAAACCATGGTGCGGGCGTGGTCCATGTTGCTGAAAGCCCTGAAAACGGGTGAGAAGCCCGGCGTCGCATGGGCAAAGATCCCGGTTCTGCTTCCAGGTGAAAAAACCTCGACGGAAGATGAACCTGCCAAGGGTCTCTATGCGGTGTTGCCGCAACATGATGCGCGACCCGGTATCTGGGACGCGAATTTCATGATCGGCTATGTCTGGGCGGATGAGCCTCGGGCAACAGCCTGCGCAGTGGTAACGGGCACCAACAGGCAAGAGGCGCAGGCCGTCGCTGTCGAGATTGCTCAGGCTTATTGGGATGTGCGTCAGGACTTCGAGTTTGGCCCGGTGACCGAGCCTTTGGACGCCATTCTGGACATTGCGGCAAAGACAGTGACTACGCCAATCATTCTGGCTGATTCCGGTGACAACCCGACCGGCGGTGGGGTGGGAGATCGGGCTGATGTGCTGGCTGCGCTTATTGCCAGAAACTGGCAGGGCGCGCTGATGGGCGGTATTACGGACAAGCCCGCAGTCGAGGCGTGTTTTGCGGCAGGAGAGGGTGCATCTGTGAGCCTGAAGATCGGTGGTAGCCTCGATCCTCAAAGTCCATCCGTGAAAGTCGAAGCGCTGGTTTTGAAACTCGATGACCCGGGCACGAACGAGCAGCGCCAGGCTGTTGTTGCCATTGGTGGCATAACGGTCATCCTCGCTGCGCGGCGCAGACCGTATCATATGCTGTCCGATTTTACGCGGCTTGGTTTCGACCCCAAAGAGGCAAAGCTGCTTGTGGTGAAATCGGGTTATCTCTCACCAGAGCTTGCACCAATCGCCAATCCAAATCTGATGGCACTGACGGACGGCGTCATCAATCAGGATATTGAAAGTCTTCCGAACCACCGGCGGCAAGGAGCCATCTTCCCATGGAGCATGTCTTTCGATTATAGCCCGGAACCCGTTCTCTCGGCGCGCTGGCGATAACAGCGCGTCGGGAAAGATGCCCTCGTATCGATCCGGATTTGCGGATCATCTTTCGTGAGTTTTTATGCGCTCCGCTCTTTCCATCGTTATCAGCAATCCGTCGATCCGGATCGGGGCGCTTGCCATTCTGTTCTTCGGTTTTTCGAATGCTGCAACCGCGCCCTATCAGGCGGTCATCGGCATTCGCGAGATCGGACTGAGCAATACTGTATACTCGCTGTTGATGTTGTTTGCCGCCGTCATCAATGTCAGTGCCAGCGTGCTGATGGGGATCGTGGCAGACAGGCTCGGCGAATATCGCAAGCCGATGCTGTTCATCGCGCTGTTTGGCGTAAGCGGTTATTTTCTTGTCTATCTCGCTGCCAATGCGTCCGCGTTCGTGGCGGCGAAACTTGTTCTGTTGCCGATTTTCGGCGCCATGAATTCGTTGATTTTTGCGCATGTTCGCGCTGACGCCCGCGACCTCTCCATGAATGACATGATCGCCGTCAACTCGATCATGCGGGCAACGATTTCGTTATCCTGGGTTCTCGTGCCTGGCATCGTTGGCATCTTCCTGGTGAACACCGGCAACATGATGTCGTCTTTCCTGTTCTCGGGCATTTGTGCAGGCGTCTGTTTCCTGTTGGTCGCCTTCTATCTGCCGCGCACCGCCACGCCAATTTCGGTTGGAAATGAGGCACGTTTCGGTTTGCGTGCCTCGCTGGCTGAGGTTGGTTCGCGCAGGGTGTTGTTGCGCGTCATTGCCATCGCGTTGATTTGCTCGATGCTGCATCTGAACGATTCCGTGCGACCTTTGATCATCACGGGACAGGCCGGCGGTACGGTGGCAGACATCGGTATCGTAGCCGGTATCGTAGCCGCACTGGAAATCGCCTTCATCCTGTTCTGGGGATGGATCGAGAAGAAGCTGCCACAGACGATCACGCTTGCGACCGGTGCCGTACTCTACGCCATCTACCTGGTCTTCCAGGGACTGGCCAGCGCGCCTTGGCACATCTATGCCCAGACCGGTATCAGCGCGCTTGGCGCTGCCGCGATCATCAGCATACCCATTACCTATCTGCAGGAACTGATCGCTGACCGGCCGGGACTTGGAAGCTCGCTGATTGCCGTGAACATATTCCTCAGTGCGGGCGTTGGTGCGTTGATCTTTGCGATCGGAACATTGTTCTCCAACTATGCCGGCACCTCCATTCTCGGGGCGATGTTCGGTCTGGGCGGCATTTACATGCTCTATGCACTTGATGGGAAGGGCCGTCGCCGATAACGGCGGTACAACGAAAGAGGTGTCGATGATTCTCGAGATTTGCGTAGACGATGCTGCCGGGCTGGCCGCCGCCGTGAAAGGTGGGGCCGACCGCATCGAATTGTGCGCAGCCCTTTCGGGTGGCGGTGTCACGCCGTCATCGGGTCTTTTGCAGTTGGCGGCCCGGTATGATGTGCCGGTAAGCGTGATGATACGGCCGCGCGCCGGGGATTTCGTGTTCACCGGTGAAGATGCCGATCAGATGAAACATGATATCGACGCCGTTCGACGCGCTGGTCTTTCCGGCGTCGTTCTCGGTGCATCGCGTGAAAACGGCGCGCTTGACGTGCCGTTGATCGAAGATCTTTGCCGCCACTCCGAGGGATTGGATCTGACCCTGCACCGCGCTTTTGATGTGGTGCCTGATATGAGTGAGGCACTGGAGGCGGCTGTCGATCTCGGGTTCTCGCGCATCTTGACATCGGGAGGTGCGAGATCGGCCCTGGAGGGTATCGATATGCTGGAGCGGCTTTGCCGCATGGCAGGTGACCGGATTGTCATCATGCCGGGCGCGGGGGTTCGTCCTCAGATCACGCCAGCGCTGTTGGACCGGCTTCCGATAACAGAGATTCATGCGTCATGTTCGTCCGCCCAGTCTTATGATCCTGAAAGCCAGGTCTCAAAGCTTGGTTTTGCCGGCCCGGAGCGCAAACAGACGGACGAGGCGACTGTCCGGGCATTGAGGGATATTCTCAACGCTCGTCATAGAGATGGCGCAACGCCCTAGCTGTTCCCGATGCGCCATCCAGATCGAGGGAGACGAGGTGCGGAGCAGGTAGCGCCAAAGCCCTTTCTATGGCTTCGGCCATCGACTGTACCGTAACGTCCTTTTCTTCCAGCACATGCGCGAGCCCGAGTTTTTGCAGACGTTCCGCGCGGGCACTCTGTTCCGTCTCGCCACTTGCCGAGAAGGGAATGAGCAAGGAACGGCATTTTGCCTGAAGGACATCGCAGACCGTGTTATAGCCTGCCTGGGAAATGGAAAGTCGCGCGCCGGCAAGCAGACTTGCAAAGTCTTTACGGAATCGAAAAACGGAGATGTTGTCCCCGGCCTTTGCGGTAATTGCCTCGAAATCAGCCTGGGGCATGTTGGGGCCAGCGATCAGGCACCAGTTTTCAATCCCTTTGACTTTGGGCGCTGCCTCTAGGGCTGCCTGAATGAGTGCTGCACCGACAGCACCGCCACCCGCAGACACGATGATATCGAATTTTTCCGACGGCGGTGGCGGTGCGAGCGGGGCGACAAGGCCGGTGTAGACAACGCGGTGGCTGATCTGTTCAGCGAGAGGGAAGGTATCTTCAAGCCGCACGAAATTCGGATCGCCGTGCACGAGTACCGCATCAAAATGTTTCTTCACCAATGAGACGGTTTCTTCGTCCCGCCCCGGTTTCGAACGTTCCTGAAGGATATCGCGAAGCGAGGTCATGACCAGTGGCCTGGGCTCGCTGTCCTCGATCTCGTCCAGCAGCGGCAGAAGTTCGAAGCGAACCTGCCTGCGCCCGAACGGAAAAGCCTCGATGATGACGATATCCGGTTTGGCGCCGTGATAGGCGCCGATCAGCATGTCGGTCCGGTCTTTTTTGAAAGTGTCGTCCACTGGCTTTCCCGTCGCATCGACAAGACCGGAAAAACTACCGTCGCTCACGGCGATCGGTGGTAGCTCGACATGGCGTATTCCGTCACCTGGAAAACCGGGAACAGGCATGCCCCCTGTTACAAGCGTCACATCGAAACCATCCTCCTGGAGCGCGTTGGCAACCCGGCTTGCGCGGGCGATATGACCGATGCCGAGCAGATGCTGGACATAAAAAAAGACGCGGGGAGGCCGTTCAGCCGTCGTCACGATGCCTTCTCCCATTCGCTTTCAAAGAGTGCCTTGAGGTCCGCAATGCTGGTTCTGTGATCGAAGGCCGTGCGAACCCGGTGTTCCGCTGCCTCACCAAGCCTGATGCGCAATTGTGGATCGGTGATCACCCGTTGCAGAGCATTGGCGAAGGCCACTGGATTCTCGGGTTCTGTCAGCAGGCCATTTTCCCCATCAACAAAAAACTCCGGAATGCCGGATATATTGGTGGAAATGCACGTCAGCGACTGGCTGGCTGCTTCCACCAGGACATTGGGAAGCCCGTCACGGTCACCATCGCTGGTGATGCGGCAGGCAAGCGCGAACAGATCTGCCTGGCGGTAGTTCTCCAGCACCTGTTTCTGATCCATTGAGCCCGTCCACACGATGCGATCGGCGATGCCGAGTTCATTGGCAAGCTGTTTGAGCGACGCAAGCTCATCACCGCCACCGATATGGGTGAAATGCCAGTGGATCTGTGATGGCAGAGAGGAGAGCGCTCGCAAAAGCACATCGATCCCCTTTTTCTTGACTGCGCGGCCAACGCTTAGAACACGCACCGGATCGTTTGCGTCCGAGCCGTCTCTCATCGGACGCGGACCATCGAAATGCGGGAAGCGGGTCAGATCCAACCCGTGATAGCTCAGATGCACATTCTGTTTTTTTCCGGACAGTCCAAGAAGGTGCTGGAAGCCGCTGGCGGTACAGGTAACGGCCCAGCGGGCGCTGTTCAGTTTGGTGGACAGATCGCGATCGGAGGATGTCCAGATATCCTTGGCATGGGCGGAAATCGTCCACGGCGTGCCGGTGATCAGATGGGTATAAGCGGCAACCGAAGCGGGGGTATGGATGAAGTGCACATGCAGCCATCCAGCATCGACGGGCCACTCATGAGCCAGAACCGCCGCTTGGCCGAAACGCCGGAAGCGGTTGCGACTGACATCGTGGCGCAAGTCCTGCCAGAACTGGCGAAGGGCTTTGCCGAAGCCGACTTTTTTTCGGCACGCCCAGAGCGCTTTGAGGACGCGTAAGGGTTCCTCGTGCAGATATTCAGGCAGGTAGGTGACAGGTGCGCGGATTTCATCATGCACCGGATGACGCTTCTTGTCGGTCGGGCGGCGCATGGACACCAGTTCCAGCTCAAGCCCGGCCCTTTCCAGCCCCAGAAGTTCCTGCGCAATAAAGGTCTCGGACAGCCGCGGGTAACCCTTGAGCAGCACCACGATTTTTTCTTTTTTTGTCACGTTGATCGTGTCTCTTTCAGGTCGACGCATCGAACCGGTCGGTCATGCCGTCTGGACAGCCGGCGTCTTTTCGCTTTCCGGGTGCAGCCATTCGGCAATGCGCTTCGAAATGTTTTCGAGGCCGTCGAGCTTGAGGTTCTGCGAATTGACGGAAGGCGGATTACGATAGGGCAACGCTTTGAGAGCCGCAGCCATCTTTCCCGGATTTTCGGCGTCTTCCGGCAAAAGCATGTCGAAAAGCCCGAGTTCCGACGCGCGGCTGGCACGGATCAACTGTTCCTCGCGCGGGATGGTTCTCGGCACGACCAGAGCCGGCTTGTCGAACGACAAGATTTCGCAGACCGTGTTGTAGCCCCCCATCGATACGACGGCCTGAGCACCTGCAACCAAGTCTTCCATGCGGTTATCGAATTCAATGATTTCGATATGCGGAATATCTGCGACGAGGCTGACGAAACGCTGGCGCTGATCAACCGGCATATAGGGACCGAGCACCACAAGTGCCTTGTGGGTCAGATCCTTGTCGTGGTGATAGGCATTGATCACGTCGTCGATCAGCTCGCTGCCATCACCGCCGCCGCCTGTCGTGATGAGAAGATAATCGCCATCCGGTTTATGCGAGACGGTTTCCGCCTGTGTTCTGGAGCGTTGCAGAAAACCGACGAAATCCATCTTGCTGCGCACGGTCTGTGGAACATCGAGCCCAGTCAGTGGGTCGTGGAAATCCGGTGGTCCGTAAACCCAGACGTGATCGTAGAAATGACCGATCTTGTTCATCACGTCATTGCGTTTCCATTCGGCCTCAAGAAGCTGCGGCGCATCCATGACGTCACGCAAACCGATGACGAGCTTGGTTCCCTGCTGCTTCAGATAGGCCAGTGTCTCCTCGACTTCGCCACGAAGGCCCATCGGCTCCTTGTCGACGATGAAGATATCCGGCTTAAAGCTTTCGGCTGTGTGGTAGATGATCGAACGGCGCATCTTCAGGGTTTCCTGAAGATCGATGTGTCGATCCATGGATGTGTATTCGCCGTTGCGCAGCTTGATGACGCTCGGGATTTTTACAAAATCGACGCGAGCGCGATAGTCGAAGGCGCCGGCGATCGTTGCACCCGAAATGATAAGAACGTTGAGGCCGCGATAATCCTCCACCAACGCATGGGCGATCGTACGACACCGTCTAAGGTGTCCGAGCCCGAAAGAGTCGTGGCTGTACATCAGGATGCGCGCATCATTCAGGCGGGAGGTCATGGGCCACACCTCTTGGTGCCTTTCACGGAAAAGGCGATGGCGGAAGGGCAGTCTATCAAGGCGTGTTCCATTTTATCTGAAAGGGTCCGCGGCATCACGTAGTCCGTCACCGAAGAAATTAAAGGCCAGAATGACGAGAACGACCGGGATCGTCGGAATGAGAAGCCACGGATATAGCGCAATCACGCTGACGCTGCGCGCCTCCGTGAGTAGAATTCCCCAACTTGTGATCGGCGGGCGCAGGCCCAGGCCAAGGAAGCTGAGTGCGGTTTCGCCAAGAATCATGCCAGGTATCGTCAGCGTGGCCGACGCGATGAGGTGCGACATGAAGCCTGGTATCAGGTGCCGCCCAATGATGCGCGTCGTTCCCGCACCCATCAATTGTGCTGCTAAAACATAGTCTTCTTCGCGAAGCGCCAGCAATTTCGAGCGCACCGCGCGTGCCAGCCCGGTCCAGTCCAGCATGCCGAGGATGATGGTAATGCCGAGATAGACGAGAATCGGGCTCCAGGTGACGGGCATGATCGCCGCCAATGCCAGCCAGAGCGGTATGCTGGGGATCGACTGCAGCACTTCGATAAGGCGTTGCACGATGAGATCGAACGTACCGCCGCGATATCCGGCCAATCCACCGATCACAATCCCGAGAACGAAGCTCATGGCGACGCCCAAAAGGCCAATGGTCAGCGAAATACGTGCGCCATAGATGATGCGCGAAAGGACGTCGCGACCAAGCCTGTCGGTGCCGAGCAGGAACATTTCGCCGCCTTCTGCCGGGCAGACGAGGTGTCTGTTGCCATCGAACAATCCCCAGAAGCGATAGGTATCGCCCTGGCAGAAGAACCGCAGCGGCTGAACATCAGTCGGGACGTCCCGATAGACGCGCCGCAGGTTTTCCATGTCGAGCGTCATTTCCCGGCCGTAGACGAACGGTCCAACAAACTTGCCGTCATTGAAGAAATGGACGCGCTGTGGCGGGGCGTAGATGTGGTCGATGTTGCGCGAGTGCAGGTTATAGGGTGCCAGAAACTCGCAGATCAGGATCGAGAGATAAAGGACAGCCAGAAACGCGCCGGACCATACGGCGATCTTGTGCTGGCGGAACTGCCACCACATCAGGCGAAACTGCGATGCCTTTCCGAAGGCCGCCAGCCCCGACGTCGCAGGCTCGACACTATAAGGATCAAATGGCGCCGCCGACACATAGTGCGGAAGCGGTTCGCCGGGCTTGGGAATGGGAGTCGGGGCGGGTGAAGTCATTTGACGTTATCGCCTCCGAAGCGGATTCTCGGGTCAAGTATGGCAAGCGCGATGTCGGAGACAAGAACGCCGATCACCGTCAGGAAAGCCAGGAACATCAGGAACGAGCCGGCAAGATACATATCCTGGCTCTGCAACGCTCTGATGAGCATCGGACCGGTGGTTTCCAGCGACAAAACGACGGCGGTGATTTCCGCACCGGAGATAATGGCCGGCAGGATCGAGCCGATGTCTGAGATGAAGAAGTTCAAAGCCATGCGGAGCGGGTACTTGATCAGGACCTTGAAAGGGTGAAGCCCCTTGGCGCGTGCGGTGACGACATATTGTTTCTGCAACTCGTCAAGCAGATTGGCGCGCAGGCGCCGGATCATGCCGGCCGTTCCCGCCGTTCCAATGATCAGGACGGGAATCCACAGATGTTCAAGGATTGATTTGAACTTGGCCCAGCTCATCGCCTGATTGAGATATTCACGATCCATCAGATGGCCGATGGAAATGCCGAACCATATGTTGGCGAAATACATTAGGATCAGCGCCAGCATGAAGTTGGGAATGGCGATGCCCAGCAACCCCAAAAACGTCAGCCCGTAATCGCCCCAGCTATATTTGTGGGTAGCGGAGTAGATGCCGATCGGGAACGCGATCAGCCATGTAACGATAATGGTGACAAAGGACACCAGAACCGTCAGCCACAGGCGGTCGCCCACGACTTCGTTGACCGGAAGCTGATATTCGAAAGAATAGCCAAAATCGCCGACCAGCATGCCACTGACCCATCGGAGATAACGAATGGGCGCAGGTTGGTCGAAACCGTAACGGACACGCAGTTCCTCGATTTCCGCCATGTTGGCCGTCTCGCCCATGGCGCGCATTTCGGCGACATAACTTTCGAAATAATCCCCTGGAGGCAACTCGATGATGGTGAAGACCAGCATCGAGATCAGGATCAGGGTGGGGATCATCACGAGGATGCGCTTGAGAATGTACCGCAACATATCAAGCGTCTCCGTCGTACCAGAAGGCATCCGGCATATAGACGCCGAGATAGGACGTCGGCTCGTAACCGAACAGTGCTTTCTCCGGCACATTACGCATGCGCGTGACGTGAACGACCGGTTGGAGCGCTCCGTTGACGAGGCCGATCGAGAAAACCTGCTGTGAATAAAGCTCCAGCATCTCAAGCCAGATGCGCTTGCGGTCCTCGTCGGATACCGTGCGTCGCCACTCCTTCAACATCGCCAGCAATTGAGCGGCCTCAGGCAGATCGGGGGCCGTGCCTTCTCGTCCACCGGACAGATAATGCACGCCCCATACGGGCCATTGCAACTGGTCGTCGCCCGTCGGCGCAAGGCCAGAGGGCAACATGTCGGCGTTTGGCACCCCGTTGTCCATGCCCATCCAGACGGACATCATGACCTCGCCACCCATGGCACGTTTACGGAAAACGTCGCGCTGGGTCGGGCGCACCGAAAGCGAGATGCCGACGTGCCGCCAGTGATCGGTGACGAGCTCCATCACATCGGTCTCGAGAGTGCTTTCACCCGCGGTTTCAGCGATGATGTGGGCCGGCCGGCCGTCTGGAAGGAGCCGCATGCCACTGCTGTCTCGTTTGTCGAGGCCCGCTTCATCCAGCAGACGGTTGGCGTGTGCGGGATCGAATTCGCTCCAGGCTTTGGCGAATTCCGGACGATAGAGCGGACTTTCAGGCAGCACGGTATCGGCGCTCTCGGTCGCCAGGCCGTAAAAGCAAACCATGTTGATTTCGTGCCGGTTGATCGCCAGCGACAAGGCGCGGCGTATGCGGACATCGCGGAACGCCTCTCGCCAGACCGCATCGCCACAGGTCAGGTTCGGCAACAAAGCTATGCGCGAACCCTGCGATCGTTTGTAGAGATTGACCTTCAAGGGGAAGCGCTCTTCGGCATCCTTCAAAAAGGTGTAGTCAGTGAAATCGAGGCCAAGGAACTGGATGTCGCTGTCTCCAGATGCCGTTTTTGCCGAAATGATGTCTGATGACGTCACGTTCAGAAGGAAACGATCGAGATAGGGCAGTTGCAGGCCATTTTCATCGACACGATGATAATAGGGGTTTCGCTCAAACACGAATTGTTCGGCCGGTGGCGATGTCATGTTGCGCCATGCGTCGAGTGTCGGCAATGCAGGGTTTTCCGGACGAACCTGCCGCGACATCTTGATGTGCAATCCGCTCCAGTCATCGGTCTTGTTTTTCTTGATGAGCTTCGCGAGATTTTCCGCCGTCTGATATTTGACGTGGAATTGCTTCATGTAGGCGGCCGGCAGACACAGTCGCGCGGGGGAGGCGGCGGCAAGCTTCGCCAGGAAATCCGGGTTAGGGCCTTCCCAGGTGTAACGAACGGTCAGGCGATCAATGATTTCGATGACAGGCGGCTTGTCATAGACAAGCAATTCGATCGGTGGGCCACCCTTGTGGATTTCACGGTTGAGGGCAACATCCTCCCAGAAATAACGAAAATCCTCCGTCGTGAAGTCACTGCCGTCCGACCATTTATGGCCGTCTCGCAGTTTCAACGTGAAGATCCGCTCTTCCTGAATGTCGTAGCTCTCAAGAATATCCGGCTGGAAATTGAAGTTCTCGTCATAGCCGACAAGACGTGCATAACTGTTGATCGGCATCAGACGGATGTCTCGCTGCCCGCCGATCAGCATTCGTGCTGAACCGCCATGCTTACCCGGCTCACGGCCAAGCTCTTTCATGTTGATGATGCGGGGATTTTTCGGCAAACGCTCGGAAACATCCGGCAATTCGCCCTTCTCCCTTTTTTCTTTGAAAAAGCCAGGGTCGACATAAGCTGCCCGTGCCGTGAACGGCAGAAAAACGGAGGCCAGCAGGCCAAGTGTTGTGCGGCGGGTAATCAAGGTCGCAACTCTCGGATATCGGCGCTGCCGTTGGCGAGCACGAAATGGCCTTCACCCAGATCTGCGGAGATCATCGTTCCTTCGCCCTCATCGCGGAACTGCTTGCCCCAATCGAATTTGCCCGTCGCACTGATCTTGCCGATGGTGCGAAAGTCGAGAGGGCGGTCCAGATCGGGGAACGGAACCGCAGCCAGCAGAGATTTGGTATAGGGGTGGACCGGCGACCGCATCAAGATTTCCCGTGGCGCGAGTTCGACGATGCGCCCTTCACACATGACCGCGACGCGGTCCGCCATGTAGTCGACGACCGCCAGATTGTGGGAGATGAAGAGATAGGTCAAACCGAGATCCTGCTGCAAATCCTTCAGCAGATTGAGAATTTGCGCCTGCACCGACACATCGAGGGCGGAAACCGGCTCGTCGCAGATGAGAAGCTCAGGGCCGAGTGTCAGAGCTCTGGCAATGCCAATGCGTTGGCGCTGGCCACCTGAAAAGCTGTGCGGATAACGATTGAGGGCACTTTCGCCAAGGCCGATGGCCTTGAGAAGATTACGCACCTTCTCCGCACGATATTTCGCATCGCCGCGACGATGGATTTCCAGAGGTTCACTCAGGATATTTCCCACTGTCATGCGCGGCGACAGAGACGAAATTGGGTCCTGGAACACCATCTGGATTTTGGAGCGCAACTGCTTGAGGTCGTCGTCCTGTGCATTCAGGACGTCGATGTCGCCATCTCGGCTGTGAAACGTTACCGAACCTTCGTCCGGTCGGACGGCACGCATGAGAATCTTGCTGACAGTGGTTTTGCCGCTGCCGCTCTCTCCAACGAGGCCGAGACATTCGCCCCGGCGAATCTCGAAACTGACGCTATTGACCGCCTTGGTGGCGTTAGCCTTGCCACTGCGGAACCAGCTGGATTTGCGCGTCGTGAAGGTCTTGCTGATGTTGTCGACCGTCAGAATCGTATCGGGTGCTTTGTCGCTCTGAGCGACTTTTTTCTTGCCGACCAGGCTTTCGTGATCGACCGTGATTTCACGAAGTGCTTTCAGCCTCTGGCCGGGTTTCATGTCGAAATGCGGCACGGCAGCCATCAACCCCTTGAGATAGGGGTGGCTGGGAGCTCTGAAGATGTCGTCGACGGGACCAGCCTCCATGATCTCGCCCTGGTAAATGACGGCAACTTCGTCGGCGATGTTGGCGACAACGCCGAGATCATGGGTGATGAGCAGCATGCCCATGTTCAGTCGGCTCTGCAGATCGCGCAACAATTTCAAGATCTGGGCCTGGATGGTCACATCCAGAGCCGTCGTCGGTTCGTCTGCGATCAATAGGGCAGGGCGGCAGATCAGCGCCATCGCGATCATGGCGCGCTGACGCATGCCTCCTGAAAGCTCGAACGGATACATGTTGCAGATCTTGGCCGGATTGGAAAAACCGACGAGATCGAGCGTCTCGTGCATTTTTTCGAGACGATGCGCTGGCGTCAGGACACTGTGAATTCTAAGCGCTTCATCGATCTGGTTACCGATTGTGTGCAGCGCTGAAAACGATGTCATCGGTTCCTGAAAGATCAGGCCGATGCGGTTACCACGTATGGCGCGGATTTCCCTGCCGTCTTTCGGCAGTTGCAGCAGATCGACTGGCGCCTGAGCTGGAAGGGCCGGATCGGAAAACAGGACGCGACCCGTCACGCGTGCGGTTTTGGCCTGGATACCCATGATGGTCTGGCCGATCACGGACTTGCCGGAACCGGATTCGCCGACGAGCGCCGTTACCTTGCCCGGCAGAATGCGGAGGCTGGCGCCCCTTACCGCATTGATGGTTCCTCCCATGAGAGAAAACGACACCTGCAAGTTTTCGATGCGGAGCAAATCCGCGCCTGCGCTCATGCCAAAAAGGTTCCCTGTCGTCTTCTTGAGTATTGCCTTGCGACGAAGTTCATCCAAGGCTCTAACGTCACGTTATCGTAGGGCTTTGTGTCTGTCTATGCCCTTGAAACGCCTGTATATGCTGCGAATTCGAAGCCGGCTTCTTAAATCGGCGACTTGCCTGGCGGCTTCGGTTTGGCGATATGTGAGTCAGTGTTTCGGGACAGGGTTAAATGTCGGACAAGAAATATTACGACACATTGCTGGATAAGGCCCGACAGTTGCAGGGCAATGGCAAGTATGCCGAGGCGCATGCGATCCTGTCTTCACTCGTTGCGGTTGAGGATGGGCACCTGATGGGTGAGCCGACCGTGCTTGGGCTTCCGCGAAGGTTGCATGCTGCCCGTCTGCGCCTTGCCAAGGCCGAGGGCGACAGGATTGCCAAGATCGGCTATCAGTACACACTGGTACCGCCCCCTTCGACGCTCGCAAAATACGCGCAGTTCTCAGTCGAGGAGCGTCGCACCGTCGCGGAAAAAAGTCGGCAGCCGGTGCCCAAAATTATCCATCAAATATGGATCGGCGATAAACCTCCACCGGTATCGACCGTCGCATGGGAGGCTCATGCGCGGGCGAACGGTTATGAATATTTTTTATGGCGCGAGGACGGGTTGGAGCGGGAAGGTGTTTTTGCCGACGCGACCTTCAAGACCATGTTGGACAAACGTGACTATCCCGGTGCCGTCGATGTCGCTCGTTACAAGCTGCTGGACCGTTTTGGCGGTATCTATCTCGATTGCGACTGGTATCCGGCGCGCGATGATTTGAGCTTCGATGCCGTTTTGCCGATGATCGGGCTTATGGCTTTCGATGAAAAAACACCACGCGAGACTGGAAAAGGCAGCGTTCTACTGGCCAATTCATTTATTGCGGCACCTGCCGGGCATCCTGTCTTTCGCAAGCTTCTCGATGCCTTTCCAGGCATTGTCAGGGATATGCCGCGTGCTCCGGCCTGGTGGGCGACGGGACCATTGATCTTCACGATTATCGCCCGGGCAGGAAGTATCAGCCTGGCACCAGCAGATTTCGTTGCCGCATCCATGGCCGATCGTGCGCCGTTTGACGAGGTAGAAGCTGTCAGGGCCGGCCTTCAGGACGAGGATGGTGGATTGCTGATTGCCTGGAAATCATGGTGAAGGCGTTTCGATAAGATCGGCGGACGAACGCCAACGGCATGCCGGATGATCTGTCGTGACTTCCAGGAGCACAGTCAAAAATCGCCAGACGTTTTCGTCGTGCACCAGATGATGGGTGAGGATACCTGTCGTCCCACCATCTTCCATTGTTGTTGTTATCCGAGTGGCTGTTTCCGCGAACAGGGTGTCGTGGTCGCGTCCGCCGCGCGTGCCATGCCAGTCCATGACATCGACGTGTGTGTTCAGAGATTGCGGTTCTGTCGCCTTTTCCGGTCCAAACACGGAAAGGGCGCGATATCCGATTTGCGGTAGTTCGCTGACGACACCGGCATCGATGCGGTTCCAGGGTGGGACGAGCATCGGCGTGAAACGTTCACCATGCAGATCGCGTAGTTTTCGCAGTCCGGACTGTAGCTCCGTGACAACGACGGCCGTTTCCCGATGGCGCCCCAACTCCTGCTTCTTTTCCTCCTTTGTCGCATAATTGGTATGGGACCAGCCATGCACGGCGACAGTCGCAAGAGGTGCACCATCGAGATAGGTCGACAGCTTCTCCGACGTGGCAACCGGAATGACAGCGAGGGTCATTGGCACCGAAAAATCTTCGGAGAGACAGAGCAATCGATCGAGATTTGCCGTAGGTTCGACCGCGTCGTCATCTCTCAGCCAGAGATCGGCTGTGACACCACGCTTCGCGCATGCGTCCAGGGCAGCAACAAGCTTTTCCACACTCATGATTTCTGCGCCTTCGTTTGCGAAAGAATGTCGTTTAATCGTTCGGCAGCTTTCTCCAGCGATCGTTCCTCCATGACAAAGCGGCGAGCGCCGTCGGCCAAAATCCGACGACTTGTCTCATCGGTCAGCAGGGACTCAATCGCTTTTGCGTAGGCGCCGGTATCGCCTGCGGGCGTCAATCGTCCGGTCATTCCAGATTTTACCACCTCCGGCACCCCGGCCGTCTGCTCTGCGATAACCGGAAGACCTGCTGCTTGCGCCTCGAGATAGGCAAGCCCGTAAGCCTCACCATGTCCCGGCCAGACATAGACCGATGCCTTGGAGAGAAGGGTGGGTATTTCGGTGGAGGATTTTTCGCCGCGCCATACGAGCCGCCGAGCGTCGAAGGGTCGGAACATGGCCTCCACCTGTTCGCGTTCAGGTCCGTCTCCGACAATGTCGAGTGTCCATTCCAGATCGTTCGGCAACATCACGAGCGCATTGGCAAGCGCTTGATAGCTGTTGAGCTTGTCACCCGCTCGCATCATTGCGACTGCAATCAGTTTTCCCTTTACGGGCGTTGGCTCGTTATCACGGAAGGCGCCGGTTTCGATGAAGGGAAGTAACATTGCGGTGTGAACGGCCGGTGACGCCCGCAAGAGCCCGTCCTGATCCCGTGCGGTAAAGCAGATGTTGACGGCAGCATCTGCCAATGCGGACAGAAGTCCATCCTGTATGTCCTGCCATCCCATCGCATTGCGCTTGGGAGCATAAGACGCTTCGGCCGTGACGTATGCAACATCGAATTCCCTGCAAAGCGTCGGTCCCAAGAGATCGGGCGCCTTGTAATAGGGATGATAGCAAAACCAGAGATCGGGTTTTCCTTCGTTTTTCCACACTCCGGAAATCCGCGCCACTTCACGTTCTGCCGCAGCATTTATCTCCGCTCGATTGAGGGCATCGGGGTGCTTGTTGAAGCTGCGCAGCTCCGAAACGACACAAACCTCGTGGCCGCCCATCGCCATTGCTTTCATCAAAAGGCGCGCCATCAACCGGTCTCCGGAAGGGACAGGGTGATTGGGAGATTTCAGCGGCGAATAAAAAGCGATTTTCATCTGCATGGTTTTGCGTCGGCCGCTGTCACTGCGTCAACCGTAATTTGAGGGCCGCGAGCCTTGACAGCTTGTCCATTCTTGCCCAACTGAAAGGCATCTTTTTGCAATGCGCGGAGCGTAACACGCTTTGACTTCCTCGGTCTCCTTCCAGAATTTGCTCACTACGATTGAAACCAAGCGCGCCAGAGCAGGCGTGATCGGACTTGGCTATGTCGGCCTGCCGCTGGCGATAACAATCGCCAAGGCGGGCTACAAGGTCACCGGGTTCGATATCGACCCCAGTAAAATCATCGCGATCGACGCAGGTCGAAGCTACATCGAGGCGGTCTCGGACGATGTTCTGGAAGAGGTGCGCCAAGACGATGGATTTGTTGCAACATCCGATTTTTCGAAGTTGGCTGATTGCGATGTGATCGCCATCTGTGTGCCGACGCCGCTGACGAAATATCGTGAACCGGATCTCTCCTACGTCGAAAAAACCTGCCGTGACATCGCTGCGCATCTTCGTGTGGGACAGCTTATCGTGCTGGAATCAACCACTTATCCCGGTACGACCGATGGAGTGGTGAAAACCATACTTGAGACATCCGGGCTGACGGCCGGCGTCGACTTCTTCATAGGTTTTTCGCCGGAACGCGAGGACCCCGGCAATCGGGATTTTGAAACATCGACGATCCCGAAGGTCGTTGCCGGCGATGGTGAAGCGGCGGGGACGCTGATGACGGCATTCTACGGTGCGGTTGTGAAAAAAGTCGTTCCCGTGTCAACGACGGCGACGGCTGAAGCGGTGAAAATTACCGAGAACGTTTTCCGAGCGGTCAACATCGCGCTCGTCAACGAACTGAAGGTGGTCTACGAGGCAATGGGCATCGACATCTGGGAGGTGATCGATGCGGCCAAGACCAAACCTTTCGGTTATATGCCTTTTTATCCGGGCCCCGGTCTCGGCGGTCACTGTATTCCGATCGATCCTTTCTACCTCACCTGGAAATCGCGTGAGTATGAATTGCCGACGCGTTTCATCGAACTGGCGGGCGAAATCAACACCGGCATGCCCCGGCATGTGATCGGTCGCGTTGCGGAGGCGCTGGATATTCATGCCGGCAAGGCATTGAGCCGTTCCAAAGTGCTGGTGCTTGGACTGGCCTACAAGAAGAACGTGCCTGACATTCGCGAAAGCCCGTCTCTGAAGCTGATCGAGCTGATCCATGAGCGTGGCGGCGAACCGTTCTATTACGATCCCTACGTGGCTGAAATCCCGAAAACGCGCGAATACAGCGCCTTGATGGGCATGCAGTCGGTCGCGTGGCGCAAGGAAGTCATCGGTGCCTTCGATGCCGTGCTTATCGCGACCGATCACGACGACGTGGACTATGCGACCCTCGTGGAGTGGTCGCCACTGATCATCGATACCCGAAACGTCTTTGCAAGGCGGGGCATCGCCGCAAAACATATCCTCAAGGCCTGATAGTCCTCCCATTTCTCGTTCCATTGGATATCGCATGAGCAGACTCGACAGTTTCATTCGCCGTTTGACCGCACAGCGGGATATTCTCAACCACGTGCGTGACGACCTCGAATTGCCACGCAACGGGGCGATCATGGAGGTTGGTCTTGGCAATGGGCGGACGTTCAATCACCTGCGCGAACTTTTCCCGGAGCGTCGTATCATCGCTTTCGACAGGGCGATGGGCGCCCATGCTTCGTCCGTTCCGGTGGCGGAGGACATGGTGATTGGCGAGATATCGGAAACCGCTCCCGCCTATATCGGCTCGGAGGCTGCGCTAGTGCATGCCGATATTGGTACGGGATATCCCGAAAAAGACGCGATAACCCTAACCTGGCTTCCTCAGCTTGCGGCTGGCATGCTGGGTATGGGCGGCATCGCCATCAGTGGCCTGCCACTCAAGCATCCGGCCCTTGAACTGCTTCCGGTGCCGGACAGCGTGCCCACCGACCGTTATTTTATCTACCGCAAGATCTGATAGGTGCGGCGGTTTTACAGGAACCGCTCGCTCTCTTCCTTTGACAAGAGGAAGACCTTCAGTTGCGAGTTTCTGCCACGGATAGCGATCTTTTCGTTGCGCAGATCGGCGATGTCCTGACCGGCCTGAATAATGGCTGGTTCAGAGACCACAATTGCCACACCAAGCTCCTTGGCTTTCGATTCCAGCCGACTTGCCACATTGACGGTGTCGCCAATGGCGGTGAGGGTTTTTGCTGAACCATAGCCCATGACGCCAACAATGGTCGGGCCTGAATGAATGCCGATGACCACTTCCAGCCTTACGGAAAACTGTCTTTCCAATCCCTCGTTCAGAAGCGACAGTTCCCGTAAAATCGTGGCGGCTGCTTTCATCGCATTGCGGCAGGCATCTTCGGTTTTTCCCTCGACACCAAAAAGCGCCATGGCGCCATCGCCGATGAATTTATCCAGGCGTCCGCCTGCCTGTTCGACAGCCTGCCCGACGATCGTGAAGTAGCGGTTCAGCAGAAAGACGACGTCGTAAGGGAGCTTCGCTTCCGATAGCGAGGTGAAATTGCGGATGTCGCAAAACAGAACCGCGATCTCCTCTTCCCGGCCTGGCCGTGTCGTCTGCGTATCGGGTGGGAGATCGCTTTGCTGATTGTGAGATACAAGGAGCGCGACACTGAGATTGTCGGTCGGGCGCAACTGACAGCCAAGCCGTACATCGGAATCGGCATGAATGCGCCGTAACGTGTTCTTTTCGATGTCGCCAACAGGCGGCAAAGGCCCCTTGCTATCGAGAATTCTGACCCGACAGGTCGAGCAACGTCCTTTTCCTCCGCAAACGGAGTAGTGCGGAATACCGCCAATACGGCTTGCTTCCAGAATGCTCAGTCCAGCAGGTACACGCACCTGCGCGCCATGCTCATAACGGATTTCGATGGCGCCGGTTCGCTGCCGCCACGCGCGCAGGCCACGCATTGCAATCACAAGTGCAACCGCTGATGCGAAGAGCGCCTGTGCACCTGTCGTGATGGATTTGATGTGATTTTCCATCTGGCTTGGCGAGCGTTGATATTCCGGATGCTGGCTGTATTCGGCAAGCCCCGGCGGCAGGCTCAGCCTGGCGCTCTCCTCTTCAAGCAGTCTCCCCGCATCAGCAAAACCCAAGAGGGCGAGGATCGGGAGCATGACAGCAAAGGTCAGGAAGAAACCTGAAAATCTTGGGTACCAGTCCCGATAGCGCAGCCAGAAAAATACGCCGATACAGCCATGTGTCCAAATCACCAGCAGCGCAAAACTCTGCCATGCACCAGCGCCGGGATTTTCGACCCACAGTCTGCGAATGATGTCTGGATAACCGAGATCGACGCCGTAAAGTATTCTGGAAAAACGGATGTTTACGGCATGACCGATGATGAGGAAGGGAATTAGCAACCCAAGACCAGTCTGCAATGCTTCACGCAGAGGCATCCGCAAGGTCCGGCGCAGATAAATGGAGCGAAGGACGAGTACCAAATGAACGAGAAGCGCGCCGTAAAGCAGAATGCTGCTTGCTGGATTCAGCCAGAGCAGGCTGAACCATTTGCGCCCTTTTTCTGCGGTTTCCAGTGAGACGAGCGCAAGAGCGTGATTTGAAAGATGGCTGCAGACAAACGCGAACATGACAAGGCCAGAGCCTATCCGGGCATGTCTGAGCGCGGTTTCCGGCACGAAGCGGATCATGGAAATCCCTTTATGCGGTCTGTCGGTGTGACGTTGCCTGTTCCAATCTCGCGGTTCCCCCATCATTCATTGCGTAAGCACCCGTCATCGCGACGAACTGTTCTTCTGCGTTATTGCGCAATGGCTTGCGGCAACATCGTGGAATGGAACACACACTTATTGTCACTTGTACGTGTTCGTATCACGGATTGTTCCGAAGGATGGAGACGGCCAGGTCGATGGAGCGAAATTTTCCGTCAGAGTTCGATGATCTGATGATCCATCGCCGCAAATGCACCGTCGAACTGCTCTTTCGCCTGTTTTTCGATGTCATCGAGTTCTTCGTCGCTGCGTGTTGGCGAATGATGGATGAACCCGACGCTCTTTGCATTGGCAAGCTTGGCGAGGCGGATTGCCTGCTGCCATGAGGAATGGCCATAGCCCTTATAGAGGCCCATCTCTTCGTCCGTGAACATGGCGTCATACAGGAAGAGGTCGACGTCCTTGATGAGATCAAGCACCGTCTCGTCAAAGGTACCCGGCTCATGTTCGGTGTCCGTTATGATCGCAAGCGATTTACCTGCCCAATCGATACGGTAGCCAACCGCATTGCCTGGATGATTGAGCATTCCGGTGCGAATGGAGAGGCCAGGGCGCACGACCAGGGCATCGCCAGGGAGAAAGTCCCGGGTCGCAATTCTGGCGCAACAGATTTCCAGCGGAACGGGAAACCACGGTGGGCTCATGAATTCCTTGAGCATTTCGCGCGTGGTTTTCGTGCCAGCCAGATGGCCGGACCAAATCTTCACATCATTGGCGCTGTTGTAGAAGGGCTTGAAATAGGGGAAGCCGACAATGTGGTCGTAATGGCAGTGTGAGAAGAACAGGTTGACGTCCGTCACACCTTCCGCACGCAGCGCCAGGCCGGCTGGCAGAAGTCCGGACCCTGCATCGAACAAAAGCACATGATTTCCGCATCGAACCTCGATGCAGATCGTATTGCCTCCATATTTCCGGAAATCCTCACCTGAAACGGGGAGTGTTCCTCGCGCTCCCCAGATCTTTATCCGAAAATTCTCATCATTTTCCCGACCCGCTACGTCGGAACCGAACACCATGATACACCCCAAACCACAACGGAGCCTTGCAAGCTTTCCTCCCTGGAGGCTCGTTGTAAACGCATTACCTATGTCTGCTGCCCCACAGCAGACGTCTCACTATTCATCCAGCATTTCATGTATATTGCAATGGCGCGACGTCTGTTTTTTCAAGATCGCGCGTGACGGTAGCAAGGAATTGCCACTTATGTTTTCGCCATGGTGCGCGCTTTGCTCAGTTCCGCCGTGGTTTGCGTAAGCCGCTCGGCAAGGACGCGCATGACCTTGATGGTGATATCGGGGAAGTCCGACATCAGCTTGAAAAACTGTTCCTTGCCGATACGCAGAGCTTCGACATTGGTCGACGCCCGTACCGTTGCCGTTCTGACGCTGTCACAGAGGATGGCGATTTCGCCAACGATTGCGTTTCCGGTCATTTCCGTCAGCTTGATGGGGCCGGCAGGAGAATCGATGAGCACATCGACTTTACCGGTCAGAAGCACATAGGCGGCGTCGCCCACATCACCCTGCCGGAATAGAACATCACCACTGTGGTAGGATACGCGATCCGATGCAAAAGCCAGAAGTTTAAGCTTTGACGGTTCCATCTCCGAAAAGAATGGCACTCGTTTCAGCATTTGTATTTCGTCTTTAAACAGCATCGCTTTATCCTGATTTCGTTCCACCTCGGTCACGTCTCTTAACTTTATGTTGCGACCATTTCCTTGAATGTACCGTTTTCTTGCGCAAGAGTCTCGTAACTTCCATCAGCAGTTATAGAACCCTGGTGTACAACGATAACGCGATCGAACATTCGTGAGAGTGTAGCGTTAGACAGAACCCAGACGATGGACGGGTTATTGTTGTTCTGTTTCAGGAATGTGATGACTCTCTCGACAATTTCCTCCTGCAGTCGATGATCGAGACCTGGAAGCGGGCGATTGAAGATGTAGTAGTCTGATTTGCGCATCAGCGCCCGAGCAAGGTTAAGCTTCTGACGTTGCAGGGGCCCAAGTCTTTTGCCGCCGGAACCAAGGTTGAAATCCAGACCAACGGCCAGAACGCGTTCGTAGACGCCACGTTTGCGCATGACATCGGCGACGATCTTGGTGATGCGTCTCGATGCATCCGAATATCGGTAACTGATCTTGCCGAGCAGGATATTGTCCATGAGGCTGGTGGCGCTCATGTATTTGGACGGATCGTAGATCTCGATGATGTTTTTAAGTTCATCTGGCAGGTTGGCATGGAACATGTGCCTGACCTCGATGATCCGGTCCATGATCTCCTGCGTCAACAGACCGAAACGTTGTCTCGGTTCGACATAGAAGAAGCTCAAGCGCAACATTGCACGCTTTTCACTTTCATTGGCGTCGGCGAAATGTTTTCCCTGAAGGCGCTGCAACATCTGCTGGTAGATTGGCAGATCATCCGGCGTCATAAAGGTGAGCTGCTGGAAGAACGGGTGGTCGCCCGGCAGGTCGGAGAAGATTTCGACAATGTTTTCAGCAATCGTGTGACCCATGTCGAACAATGTCTCGACAAGGCCGGTTTCGCGCATCAGCGTCCGGAAGTAATCGCTCTCAATGACTGTCCGGATCGTCTGCGACGAATCCCGCATTGTACCGAACAGCAGGTTCTCGCCCACAGTTGCTTCGTTGTTGTAACTATTGAGCTCGAAAGGCGCTATAAGACCGCTCAGATTTTCCTTTTCAAGTTCGGAGCGCAGGATGTGGCGAAGTTCCACGATACGTGCCGCCAGATTCAGGTCATGCAGCGGGTCGATGGACGAGCGCAAAGCGAACTCCAGGACATCCTGCGACAGATCCACCGCATCGAGAACCGCCAGCACTGCCTTTGAAAGATTTTCCGGCTTGTCGTCACCGGCGGGACTGGACGCGTAGTCGATCCAGTTGCCGTTGATATCGACCGACGGATTGCCGGCCATCTTGGCTTCGCGGATTTCCCACTTTCGGTGTTCCAGTTCCGCACCCTGATACACCTTGTCGGCGATCAACGAATGCTTCAGGCCATAGAGAAGGTTGTCCGCGAGGCTGGCGTGGAAGAAATAGCTGTCCGACGAGACATAGGAAATCCGGCGGCCGGTGACGGCTTCCGGCAACTCCAGGATGTCGACATCATCAATGGTGATCTTGCCGCTTGCTGGCCACAGAGTACGTCCAACGGCGTCCGCAAGTGCCTCCCCGCCGGAGCCACCGACGATCGCGATCACTTCTCCCGGTTCGATTTTCAACGAGGCCTGCTCAAGCAGTCTGCTGCCGCTGTCATCTTCCAGCGTCAGGTTGGTGATGACGATCGGGGCGGTGAGTGCCGTGGTCGACACGGCAGAGAGTTTCTGCACCTTTTCATCAATCATGTTGGGCGCGTTGAACTGCTCGAACACCTGTTCGTATTTGACCTGAACGTCCTGACGCGACTGGTCCCAGTCGATCAGTTCCTTCAATGGTCCCGGCAATTCCTTGTAGGCATTGATCACGGCCACGAGCTGGCCGACGTCCAGACTGCCTTTCAGCGTCAGGTATCCGCCCAAGGCGTAAAAGAAGAACGGCGTGAGCTGTGCCAGGAAGTTGTTGATGAATTTGACCAGGAACTTCCACTGGTAGAGATCGTAGCGGATTTTGAAGATATCGCCGAGCCGGTGGGATGCGTCGGCTCTCTCGTAGTTCGACGTATCATAGGCATGGATGGTGCCAATACCGTCGACCATTTCGCCGATACGGCCGGCCAGTTGACGAGCGCTGAGCTGACGCTGGCGCCCCAGTTCGATAAGCCGGCGCCGCATCTTGGGAATAATGCCGACCTGAATCGCGGCCATGAAAGCGGCAATCAGGCCCAGCCAGAAATTCTGTACAAGAATAAAGAAAAGCGCAGACAGAGCCTGTCCGCCCAGCAGGGCTGGCTGGACAAAGGCATCGCCGGTGAAGCCGCCCAAAGGCTCAACCTCATCCTTCACCATGCTCGAGATTTCAGCGCCTTTGACGCGTTTGAAATGGCTGGGTGGGAAGCGAAGAATCTTGTCGATCAGCTCGTAGCGGATACGACGCAGCAGGCGTTCGCCGAGCCGACCCTTGTAGGTGTTGATGTAATATTTGAAGAGTCCGTTGACGATGACGAGCGCGAGAAACGTCAGGCTCAAGGCCATCAGCATGGACATGCGGTCGAGCTCAAGTCCGTCGAACAGCGTGACCGTACCCCAATAGGGCAAGTCGACGGTGATGTTCATGAACGGCTGAGTCGCGTTCGCGCCTTCGAAGCCGTCACCCTGAATCGGGCCGTTGACGATCTGCTTGGGAAGGTCAAAGGCAAGAAAATAAGGAATCATCGAAAGAGCGACGATCATCAGAATGAAGAGCTGATGCCGCTTCGTGTGCGTCCAGATGTAACGCGTAAGGCTTTGTTCCATAAAAGACTTCTATGATTTTTCGGGTGAAACCCGTCGTTTAGTTCCCGCAACGCTCCGGCACTGGTTTGCCAGACAACGAAGGTCCCTCCTACAGATAGTATGCAAGTTGCTATTTATCAGCATCTCGAGGGGGTTTCGAGCAAAATAGCGACGCTTGTGCCTTCGAGGATGTCGTTGTCGTAGAACTGGTGTTAAGACCTTTGATGTATCTGTAAACGTGTATGGTTGAGCCAGGCATCGGCGCAAAAAGTGGCAGGCCCAATGACGATAAATATTTCAGAGCGAACAGGCGGTATGAAAGCGCAGCCAGTTTCTTTTGATGGTTGTGTCGGCATTTTTCATCCAGCCTTGGGTGATACCCAAAAAAATACTGCGGTTCTCTTCGTCAGCCCCTGGGGTATGGAAGAACTCTGCAGCCGCAAATTCCAGCGGGTCATTGCCGAGCGGCTTGGTGCTGTCGGCATTGCGAGCCTGCGGTTCGACTACCATGGCGCGGGTGATGCGCTCGATCCTCAAGATGTGGGCAAGGACGCCGATTGGTCCGCCAACGCCAGATCTGCTCTCAATTGTCTCCGCGAGATTTCGGGTGTCTCAAGCGTTGTCATTGTTGCGCAGGGGCTTGGCTGCCTGATTGCCATGCAGGCTTTTGCGGATGAGACGAGCGTAAGTGGAATGGCTCTACTTGCTCCTGTCGTTTCAGGGCGTGCCTATCTGCGTGAAACTGCGATGTGGTCGTCGATGATCGATGACGGTCTGGGCCTTCGTCCCGAGCAACGGTTGGCGACACCCGGTTCCATCGCCAGCATGGAGATGCCTGCCGTCGTTGCAGAGAGGATCAAGAAGACCAATCTTTCCAGCCCGACTGTTGTTCCTGCCGGGCGGCTGCTCGTTCTGACGCGGCCAGGGCGCGTGACGGATGCCGATTTCGCACGCCATTTGCAAACGCTTGCTGGCGACGTGCAAGAAGACGAATTCACAGGCTATGACGATCTGGTTTCCAGTCCGACCTTGTCAAAGATTCCGGACAGTGTCGTCAGCCGCATCGTGGACTGGACACTGTCGCAGGCGCAAACGAGTGATGGTGCCGGATATGCCGGGGAACAGCTCGCCAACGCGGGTCAGAGAGGACATGGATTTATCGAAAAACCTGTCCAGTTTGGTGAGAACGGACGTCTGTTCGGTGTCTTCTGCAAACCCGCTGACGCGAGCGCATCGTCTGCGGTCCTTTTTCTGGGGGCTGCCTATGACAGACATGCGGGGTGGGGCAGACTTTCGGTAACGATGGCACGCGAACTCGCGAGAAATGGCGTTGCTTCCTTGCGGTTTGATGCCGCGAACATCGCCGACAGTCCACCGGTTGAGGGCGTTCCAGAACAGGTGCTTTACGACGTCAGACAGAACGACGATGTCGTCGCGGCTCTCGATTTTCTGTCGGCGCAGATCGCTGGTCCGATCGTCGCCGCCGGGCGCTGCAGCGGTGCCTATCTGGCCTTTAACGGTGCCCTTGCCGATGATCGCATCCGCGCTGTCGTCGCGGTCAATCCGGTTGTTTTCCATTGGCTGAAAGGCCGCTCCGTCGATGAGGCGCTACACAAACGTCCGCGCTCTTTCGGCGAATATCGCCAGCGCTTTTTGCAAGGGGCGACGTTCAAGCGCCTGTTCAGCGGCGATGTCGACGTTGTAAGTGCTGTGCTGAACATCATCAAAGCGACGGCGAAAAAGCTTTCGACAAAAACCGCACGCCTTTTTCGAGCCAAAAGTGAGGAAGGTCGGGCGGTTTATCGGGCTTTCGAAACATTGCGAGCAAAGGGCACGATCGTCACGCTGCTCTATAGCGACAATGACGACGGGCTCGAACACTTCCGTTACTACTTCGATTCCGATGGACGGGGGCTGGGTGCCTATGCGAATGCGTCGGTGACGATCATTCCCGATGCCGACCATAATCTGTCCACGCCTCAAGCCCGCGCGGTCTACCTTGAGACCGTGACGCGTCTTGCATCTCAACCCTGACCGGTTGCTTCTGCCGGAAATGCTCTAGAAGGAAAAGCGGCGACTTGAGCCGAGCGACATGATTTCGCCAGTTGGTTCGGCAGCATCGGCATCGACGTTTGGACGAAGTTCGATCCGCTTTGCTTCACCCGGAGCCAGATGGAACCAGTTGTCGGAGGGGCTATAGCCTTCCGCAGCGATATGGACCGACTGCGCCAGATGATCGGTTTCGATCTCAAGCCACCAAGTTCCGCCTATGTTGTTTTTGGTGATCTGTATTGATGCGGGGTGCAGTGCTCTTTTCCGTCCAAGTGGAAAATGAAACGCATCTGTCACCACATGTCCGCTTGTCGTGTCGCGTAGCCGCGCGAGCGTCACATCATGGGAAGGAGGGCCGAAGCGATAGGCATAGGTTGTGTCGAAAAACGCTCCGAACAGGTCTGTTGCCGGGACAACGAGACTCTGGCGAGGCGCAAGATCGATTGCCCGCTTGGCATGCACGACCGGTTGCGTGCCATCCCGCAGGCAAGTCAATTCCAGCATGACTTGAGTTGTTTGGGCGGTTTCGTTGACGATATTGACGTCCAGGCCATTTGTGCCTTCATCTGACAGCGTCACCTGCAGCCGACGGAAGGCACGTTTCAACCCGTACCAAACGGATTTTGGTCGGCCCGTGGCATCGATCAATCCCCAGCCTGCGCCGGGCAGGATATCCTGGAAAGTCCAGACCAGGGCGCCTTGGCAATGGGAATCCGGACGACGCCATTCCGCAAAGGTTGCTTCCATGACTTCGGCAATTGCAGCGCGCGACATGTCCATGTAGCGGCCGCTGTCTTCGCGGCGCAAGACATCCGGTTCGACGTCGTAAAGGAGTTTCAGGTAGTGATCGCGCACATCCTCGAAGTCCCATGAGGCACCCCGGTCACGCGGTGTTCGGGCTTTCCATCGCGGATCATGCACAGCCTGAACGGCAAGATGGCGGTCCAGTGTTTCCTGCTCGGGAATATTGGCAAAGGCCAGGCACTCGGCGGCAAAACGAACATCAGCACGGCGCGCATCGTCGAGGGGGCGGCAATAGGCTCCGACACCGTAATAATGGCCGACGCCAGAATTGGGAAAAAATGGCAACGCGCCGCCCGACGGTGAATTCGCCACGTAAGCGATGTCAGGGCGTTTTGTTTTCAAAAGGTCGGGAAGGACCACTTCCGTCAATGGACCTTTCCAGATTTGCTCGGGAAGGCCCAGCATCGCTCCCTGCTGATACATCTCGCTGCCACCGCAAAAGACGGTGAGCGAAGGCGATAATGCGGTAGCGTCAAGAAGCTGCGATATCTCGGTCGTTAGGTGCTCGCGAAACGCATCATCCTTGGCCGGATAGTCGAAGTTCGCAAGCATGGCATCCTGCCAGACCATGATGCCGAGTTCGTCGCAAAGTGTAAAAAACTCCGCGGTCTCATAGGCCATGGTACCGCCAATGCGGATCATGTTCATACCGGCGTCCAGAGCCCGTTTGAGCCATGGTTCGTAATCCGCGCGCCCGCCGGGCAGCCGGACGATATCGGCTGTCGTCCAGACGGCACCGCGGCAGAACACAGGTTCTCCGTTGATCCGCAGTCCGAAACCATTGCCATCTTTGCCGTGGTCGATGTTAATCCGTCGAAAGCCTGTCGTTCCAAGGCTGATGCGCTTGCCGTCCAGTTCCAAAGCGATCTCATGGAGGGTCGGTTCGCCATGTGTGTGTGGCCACCATGGCGTGACCTCTGGTATCGTAAGCTCGCCGGAAAGCCTGCCAATTGCATCGGTATTCAGGTCGACTGCGTGCTCGCCGCATATCAAACGCGCCAACGATACGTCGCTATCCGTTTCCAGAGCGATGCTGAGCGTTCCGGTTCCTGCTTCGTCCAGAGAAGAACGAATGGAGTAATGGATTTGCGGTTGCCTTGTGAGGCTGACAGGACGCCAGGGGCCGGCTGCATGAATTTCAGGGCACCAGCCCGGCATGTAACCGAGTGCCGTTGTGCGGATCAGCCGCAAACCCTGTGAATTCATCATCTGGGGGCGCCATCTGGCGCGGGGGCCGGTCTTCTCGAGCCTTGGGGATAAGGCCCGGAAACACATCGCCAGCTCGTCCGCTCCCGTCAACTCAACCGGAATTTCCAGAACCTCGAACATGCTCTGGGATGCGGCGACCAATGTGCCGTTGAAAAAGACCTCAGTGACGGTCGCCAGTCCATCGAAACGCAATATCGCGCGTCCCTTAACCTCCGAAATCAGGGTCAGGCGATACCATGCGTCTTTGTCGTTCAGGGCTTCTGGGGCAAAGCGATCGAACTCGCCTGAGATCTCCAGTGCCTGCGCCACGGTGCCCGGAACGTCGGCGGGCAGGCTTTCAAGGTGTGCCGGAATGTCCGACGGGAGATCATAGGCATCCGCTGATGTCAGCGTCAGCGTCCAGCCTTCGCTCAACAGGGTCGCCGTCTCTCCCGGAAGGCTCACTCTCACGCGGCCTCGCTGGCATCGGACAGTTTCTTGTCGAGGGCCTGCATCAAAGCATCCCATGCATCTGCGGCGGGATCGAGAACAGTTGCAAGCGCATCGAATTTGCGGCGCGTGACAGCCCGCGCCAGCTGGAACTGAACGGTCTTGGCGACCTCCGATATGCGCAAAGCGTGTTGCGACGCCTCTTGCAAGCCATCCCTATCCAGCCATTCCAGGTGGCTTGCCGCCAGCTCGAAATTTGCGCCGAGCTGTCGTAACGTGTTGAAAGCATATTTGTGAAAAAAGCCGAAGGGTCTGTCTGCCACTTTTTCCACCTGAGCCGGAAATACGGCCGAGAACGCCCTGACCGGATTGGCGGATGGACGCCTGGAGAAATGCAGTTTCAGCAGGCGCGCAGCCGTCTTGCGGATATGCGTTTCAGAATTGTTGCTGTCGGGGAATTTCGCGAATTCCGTATAGGGCAGGAAAGGCGGGTCGGTTTCCTGCAGATGGTGCTGGAACAGACCGTCGAAGTCGTCACCTGCCAGATGGAAAAAACCGGCATTGTGGAAATAGTCCAGCTCGCGCTTGTCTCTGTCGAGCCGATTGATGGCGATAGTCGTTTTGCCATGCTCTTTTTGATAGCCCACACCATGGGTATCAGGCATGTAGAAACTGTCCATTTCGATGAGGCAGATGCGGCCGCGCTGAAGCTGTGCCTCGACGTGGTTTTCCACCTGATCGAAGATCGCCAGTTCGGTGGCGCGGATGTCGTATAGTGCTTCGAGGTCTTCCAGCGGCACCTTGAAAAAGGTGAACTGGTCGCCTTCGAAATCCTGAGCCAGCGTGAAGCCGAGCATGGCTTCCGGAGGCAGGCCTCGGGACGCCAGCACTTCGATCCACAAATCGACGTAGCAATTGGTTTCCGGCCACATTCTCTCTGAGGAATGCAGGGGATGCTGCGCATAGTTCTGAGGATCGAGGCCAGGAAATATCTGCTTCATCGCGGGTCAGCCCCAGAGCGTCTTCACGACCTTTTCAGGCCATTTTTTCACGTCGAGACCGTGATGTGCAAACAGTGCAAGCGCAATGCGCTCGAGGCCGAAGCCAACACACGCCGTATGCGCAACGTCGCCGCTGTCGAGGTTCAGACCCCACTTCTGGCCGAAGGCATCCTGATGGTAGTTGAAGCTCATGCAGGCTGTCGGATTGGTAGTGGATGTCACCGGGATCAGCAGCTCAAACTTCAGGTTCTGGTCGCGCTGATTGTTGGCAAGCATCTTGCCGGCGCGGCCGAAGAACGGATCGTTTGCCACGTCAATCGTTACGTCGAGGCCAACGGCAGCCATCATCGCGACACCACGATCCATCCAGATCTGACGGAACTCCGTGACATCCGTTTCGGTGCCCATGCGAACGTATTCGCGCATGCGGAAAAGCTGTTGCCGGGCCGGGTCCTTGGACGGCTCATGGCGGAAGCAATAGGACTGGATATCGTAGAGACCACCGCCGGATGGCAGGTTGCCGCGCTTGGCAATCGTCGGGTAAAGCGGGTAGCACGCGGCCGGTGTCAGAACGATATCGGTGGCCTTCTGGTCTTTCGTCCAGTCGCCACCTTCATCCATCGTCTTCAGCAGGCTGACATGGTCCAGTTCGCAACCGCAGAAGGAGTGAACCGTGCCTGCAAGCTGCGGAAAGCTCTTCATGTAGCCGCTTTTTTCGAAATAGGCGCGGTTGATGCCCGGCGGGAAGCGGATCGCTTCTGCACCATCCGGACCACCGGTCCGATCAATCAGGCGCTCGAACGCGGCGATGACGTCTTCGAACTGACCGCTGCGGCCATAAAGACCATCCACGCCCGTCTCGATCAGCAGGCCCTCTTCAAACAGTCGATCAACAAACGATGTCTGCATGTCCATGGTCTTATCCCAAGAGGCTGGTGTCCTGCTTGTGAACGAGCAGGAGGTTGGCGGAATTGCCGAGTATGCGGTCGTTGGAAATCATCAGGCGCGCGGAATGCGCATCGCGCAGATGCCGGCCGAGGCTGTAGGGCGTACCGTTCTTGTAGCCCATGATGCCGCAGATCAGCATGGCGTGGTCGATGATTTCGAGAATGGATTCCGAAGAGCAGATCTTCACATTGTTCATGGCCACGGCGAAGGCCATGGACATGAGCTTTTCCGGATCGCTCTTGGTGTCATTGTAGGCTTTGATGCCAGCGATGATGTTGGATTTCACCACCTGCAGCTTGGTCGAGACTTCGGCAAGGCGGATGGCGCCTGGTGGTGCGGTGCCTGGCGATTTGCGTGCCGCAGCGCGTACGAAAGATTGCGCTCTCAAGACAGCGTCAGAAGCGATACCGTACCAGACCGCGCTCCACAGCAGATGCGATGTTGCAAGCATCGATTGTGCAGCGATCTCGGCAAAGGGTTTCGGAAAAATCTGGGTGGCCGGCGCCTTGCCGCGAAACAGGAAGCCGTCGGAGCAGGTGCCGCGCATGCCGAGCGTGTCCCATACGTGGGTCTTCTCGAGCGTATACTGGTCTTTCAGGAAAACCGTCATCACCTGATCGGTGGGAGCGGCGTCAGAATGCGAGCGCGAGGTGATCAAAATGGCGTCGGCGTCGCTACCGTAGGAAATGACGGTGGCGTCCTTTTCCAGCTGGCAGATATCGCCCTGGATATCGATTGCGCAGATGGAGTTGCGGAGATTACCGCCGATGCCGCCTTCCGTCGTCGCCGATCCGAGCAGGAGCTGTTCGCCCGCAACACGGCGCATGAAAGCCGCGTGCCAGTCGCTTTGTTCGCCGTGCTCAACGAGGCTCGACAGTTTGATATGATGCATGGCGAAAATCATCGCCGTGGCCGAGCATGCCTGTCCCAGGCGGACGCAGATATCAGCGATCGCCTGCAGGGAGGCAGCTTCGCCGCCAAGGTTTTCAGGAATTTGAATTCCCAGCAGCCGTTCGTGCCGCAGTGCTGCGACGGCCTCATGGGGAAACCGGCCGGCAGCATCGACATCATCGGCATGTTTTGCGGCAATCGCCGCGACTTTGCCCGCACGCGCGGACAGAGCTTCATCTATCGGCGCCACGGTGACGTTCATCAGGCGGCCTCTTTTCCGTCGAGGATGAGCTTGACCGTTTCTTCGATCGCCTTGATGCTCGCAAAGGATTTGCGGTTGAGAAGATTGTCGGGGAACTCGATATCGAATGCCTCTTCGATGCCGAGCATCAATTGTACCGACGCAAAAGACGAAAGCCCCGCCGCGTAAAGATCAGCCTCATCGGCGATCGTTTCGACAGGGGTGGGAAGCTGGCCGAACTTTGCCAGTATTTCACGAATAGTCGCGTTCATTTGGACGTGTCTCCCATGAAGTCATATTAGACGCTTTGAATGTTATGGTTACATTCCAAACGATAACATTCAACTAAACCGTTAGGTTAACTGCAACTAACAGCAGCATGCGACAAACGGTTGGTGCTGCCAAGTGTCGATATCGCTCCTTGACAAAAGCAGGGATGTGCATTTTCTTTCGGTCATTCACCAGGGGTGTCCCGCAAGGGGCTGAGATTCTGCTGTTATGCGCAGTGACCCGTTGAACCTGATCCAGTTCATACTGGCGTAGGGACGGTGCAAAGACCAAAGGGTTTGCTGACGCTTGACGTTCATGCAGCACCTTGCGGTATTTTCCATCATTCCGGCTCGAACTGGGTCTCCACTGTCAAACTTTGGAGCCTCAAGATGAATATCGTTGCCAAGAGTACCCCACCCGTCGTCACCACCGGGCCGTTGCCTGCCTCCACGAAAGTCTACAGGCAAGGTGTCCTGCATCCAGAAATTCGCGTGCCGATGCGCGAGATCGCGGTCCATCCGACAGCGGGCGAACCGCCCGTAACAGTCTATGATTCCTCCGGCCTCTACACCGACCCTTCCTACGGTGCCGCCATTGAGCGTGGCCTTCCACGCCAGCGTCGCGACTGGACGCTCGCCGGAGGTGATGTGGAGGCTTACGACGGACGTCACGTCAAACCCGAGGACAACGGTTTTGCGACTGGCACCCGCCTGACGCCTGAATTTCCGTTACGCTATCAACCGCTCAGGGCCAAAGACGGCAAAGCCGTCACCCAGCTTGCCTATGCTCGGGCCGGTATCATCACGCCGGAAATGGAGTTCATCGCCATCCGGGAAAACCTTGGACGTGAGGCGGCCAGGGAAAAGCTTGTGCGCGACGGCGAGAGTTTCGGCGCGCATGTTCCCGATCATGTCAGTGCGGAATTCGTTCGTCAGGAGGTGGCGGCGGGCAGGGCGATCATCCCCGCCAACATCAATCATCCTGAACTGGAGCCGATGATCATCGGCCGCAATTTCCTGGTGAAGATCAACGCCAATATCGGCAATTCGGCCGTTACGTCCTCAATGGCGGAAGAGGTCGAGAAAATGGTCTGGGCGATCCGTTGGGGCGCCGACACCGTTATGGATCTTTCAACGGGTCGCAACATTCACAATATCAGAGAGTGGATCATCCGCAATTCGCCGGTGCCGATTGGCACTGTGCCGCTCTATCAGGCGCTGGAAAAGGTGAACGGCATTGCCGAAGACCTGACCTGGGAGGTTTTCCGCGATACGCTGATCGAGCAGGCGGAGCAGGGCGTAGACTATTTCACAATCCATGCCGGCGTCCGGCTGCATTACATTCCGCTCACCGTCAACCGCGTTACCGGTATCGTATCGCGTGGCGGTTCGATCATGGCCAAGTGGTGTCTGCATCATCACAAGGAGAGTTTCCTCTACGAACATTTCGAGGAAATCTGCGACATCTGCCGCGCCTATGATGTTTCTTTCTCGCTCGGCGACGGTCTGCGTCCGGGTTCAATTGCCGATGCCAATGATGCGGCGCAATTTGCCGAGCTGGAAACGCTGGGTGAGTTGACCAAGATCGCCTGGGCCAAGGATTGCCAGGTGATGATCGAAGGCCCTGGTCATGTGCCAATGCACAAGATCAAGGAGAACATGGACAAGCAGCTTGAAGTCTGCGGCGAGGCACCGTTCTACACACTCGGGCCGCTGACGACGGATATTGCTCCGGGTTATGACCACATTACGTCCGGTATCGGCGCCGCGATGATCGGCTGGTTCGGCACGGCAATGCTTTGTTATGTGACGCCGAAAGAACATCTCGGTCTGCCTGATCGCAATGACGTCAAGGTGGGTGTCATTACCTACAAGATCGCCGCCCACGCAGCCGATCTCGCCAAGGGACACCCGGCTGCACAGGTGCGTGACGACGCGTTGTCGCGCGCCCGTTTCGAGTTTCGTTGGGAAGATCAGTTCAACCTTTCGCTCGATCCCGACACGGCGCGCTCCTTCCATGATGAAACGCTGCCGAAGGAGGCGCACAAGGTCGCGCATTTCTGCTCGATGTGTGGTCCCAAATTCTGCTCCATGCGGATTTCGCATGACATCCGCGCCGAGGCGCAGAAGGAAGGACTGGAAGCAATGGCGGCCAGGTTCCAGGAGGGTGGGGAGCTCTATCTGCCTGTCGATCCTTCGACTGGCGCTTAGCATGCGTATCCTCATCAAGGGAACGGGCGTCGCGGGTTTAACCGCGGCGTTCGAACTGGCTTTGGCGGGTGCTTCGGTCGAGGTTTCTGATACCGCTGCCGAACCGTTTCGCGGTGCTTCCTGGTATGCGGGCGGAATGCTGGCCCCCTGGTGTGAACGCGAGAGTGCAGAAGAGGCTGTACTAACGCTTGGTCAGTCCGCACTGGACTGGTGGGAACGGGCCACCCCCGGCCTCGTTTTTCGCAACGGCACGCTTGTCGTTGCACCGGCGCGCGATCGCGCCGAGCTTTCGCGTTTTGCCTCCAGAACCAGTGGTTACAGATGGCTGGATGAGGATGGGATTGCAGCTCTCGAGCCCGATCTTTCGGGGCGTTTCCGTTTCGGGCTGTATTTTCCGCAAGAAGGCCATCTCGATCCGCGCCTTGCGCTGAAAGCTCTTCATGCGCGCCTTCAGGACATGGGTGTCGCCTTCCATCTGGGCATGGGCCAGCTGGAGGAAAATACGTTCGACCGTGTGGTCGATTGTGTCGGCCATGCGGGAGTCGGTCGGCTTCCCCGGCTTCGCGGTGTTCGTGGCGAAATGCTTTATCTCGCCACACAGGATGTTTCGCTGGCCCGCCCTGTCCGCCTGCTGCATCCGCGTATCCCGCTTTACATTGTGCCGCGTGAAGGCGGGCGCTTCATGGTCGGGGCAACGATGATTGAATCTGAGCATACCGGACCGATCTCGGCCCGCTCGATGATGGAATTCCTCAATGCTGCCTACACCATCCATCCGGCTTTCGCCGAAGCGGAGATACTCGAAACAGGCACCGGTATCCGCCCTGCATTTCCCGATAATCTGCCGAAGATCAGCGAAAGCGGCAGGACCATTCTCGTCAACGGTGCGCACCGGCACGGCTTTCTTTTGTCGCCAGCGATGGCGCGCGAAGCTGCGCGTATCGTCTTCAGTGATCTATCTGCAAAGGACAAACAACATGAAACTTCTGGTGAATGGCGAGGAACTTGATTTCGCCGCAGACACATTGGCAGCTCTGCTTGCCGATCTTGAATATGAAGGCGAATGGCTGGCGACGGCGGTCAATGGCGACCTCATCCATTCGGACGAGCGTGCCGCGTGCAGGTTGAAGGATCGCGACCGTATCGAAATTCTCTCGCCGATGCAGGGGGGCTGACGGAATGTTAACGTTTTACGGTCGCGAAATCTCTTCCCGTCTGCTGCTTGGTACGGCCCGCTATCCATCGCCCGCCATTCTTGAAGAGGCTATCCGGGCAAGTGGCACGGAAATCCTGACAGTTTCATTGCGCCGGGAAACGGCGGGCGGCAAGAAGGGTGGGCAGTTTTTTGAACTGCTGCGTGACCTTAGTTGCCACATCCTGCCCAATACGGCGGGTTGCCATACCGCCAAGGAAGCGGTTTTGACTGCGAAAATGGCGCGCGAGGTGTTCGCGACGAACTGGATCAAGCTCGAGGTCATCGGCAATCACGATACCTTGCAGCCAGATGTCTTTGCCCTGGTCGAGGCCGCGAAAATTCTCTGCGACGAGGGTTTCGAGGTTTTTCCCTATACCACCGACGATCTAGTCGTGGCGGAAAAACTGCTGGATGCCGGCTGCAAGGTGCTGATGCCCTGGTGCGCGCCCATCGGAAGTGCCATGGGACCCCTCAATGTGACGGCACTCAAATCGATGCGGGCGCATTTCCCTGACATACCGCTGATCGTCGATGCCGGGATTGGTCGCCCATCCCACGCGGTTACAGTGATGGAACTGGGCTATGACGCGGTCCTGCTCAATACAGCGGTTGCGGGTGCAGCTCATCCGGTCATCATGGCGCAGGCATTTGCCCGTGCGATCGCTGCCGGGCGTGATGCGTTTCAAGCCGGGCTACTTGAGCCAAGGGACATGGCCGTGCCCTCAACGCCGATCATCGGTACGGCAGTGTTTTCCTGATCGTCGTTTTCCGGAAGGCTGGTTTTACGTTGACACTCTTCAGTCGTGGCGGGATACCGGCATAAAAGAGGGAACAACGCCGCTATGCATAATCTTCTCACCGATATCGATGGTGTTTCAGTCGGAAACGTCACCGACCTTCAACTTGGCTCGGGTGTGACCGCCATCGTGTTCGATCGACCGGCTGTTGCCTCTGGCAGCGTGCTGGGAGGCGCGCCCGGCGGCAGGGACACAGCCTTGCTGGACCCGTCCATGACGGTCGAGACGGTGGATGCTCTCGTGCTTTCCGGCGGTTCAGCATTCGGGCTGGATGCGGCAGGTGGCGTTCAGGCCGGTTTGCGCGAGATTGGTCGTGGCTTGCAGGTAGGCACCACGCGGGTGCCGATCGTACCGCAGGCGATCCTGATGGATCTATTGAATGGCGGGAACAAGGATTGGGGCCTCAATTCTCCTTACCGCGACATGGGTTATGCTGCCTTCAAGGCGGCTGCCACAGGACCGTTTGATCTTGGCACAGTCGGTGCCGGGACGGGGGCAACGACTGCTACCTTCAAAGGCGGTCTTGGTTCGGCCAGTGCCATGAGTTCCGGCGGCTACAAGATTGCGGCGATTGTTGCGGTCAATGCACTTGGTTCTGCAACTGTCGGGGAGGGGCGCCATTTCTGGTCCGCGCCGTTTGAAGCGGACGGCGAGTTTGGGGCTTTTGGGTATCCTTCGCAATTCGCGACGCACGATACTGCGCTTCGTTTGAAGGGTGTGAACCTTACGGCAACAACCATTGGCGCTGTGGTGACCGATGCCGCGCTGACAAAAGCACAGGCACATCGTTTGTCGATCATGGCGCATGATGGCCTTGCCCGTGCCGTTTTGCCAGCTCATCTGCCAAGCGATGGCGACACGATGTTTTCTGCCGCAACGGGTGAAAAAACACTTCAGGCCGGTGTTCACTTCGCAGAACTCTGCCACCTTGCGACAATCACCATGGCACGCGCCGTGGCGCGTGGCGTCTATGAAGCGACGGCTCTGCCGGTTGCCGGTGCCCAAAAGGCATTTCGCGATGTTCACCGGAGCACAGGGCAATGAGCAACGCATCTTTACCGTTGAAGCCGGTTCTTCGGATCGATTTTCCACCTGGCGATCGCCTCGGTCATGGCAGGATCGAGCTGATGGAGCTTATTGCCGACACGGGGTCGATTTCCGCTGCCGGGCGGGCAATGGACATGTCCTACCGACGGACATGGCTGCTGGTGGATGCTCTGAACCACATGTTCCGGCAGCCTGTGATCGAATCGCAGCGCGGCGGCAAGCAGGGGGGCGGCGCGTCCCTGACCCCATTTGGTGTTGAAGTCCTGGAGCGGTATCGCGCCATGGAACTGCGCATGAACGATGCCTTACGCGCCGATCTCGACTGGCTGGAGGCCAATCGCAATCTTGAAGCGGGCGATGCGATCAATAGGGATCAAGAGCCGCCGATTTTATGATCGCGTGGATGGCTTTGCCCGGTTCAAGCTGCATACGCTCACGCGACAGATCGGTGATGCGCGATTGGATGAGGTTGCCGCCGCAGTCAACCTGAACCGTAACCATCCCGTCGCCGGAGGCCGTGATATCGGCAATCGTTCCCTCAAGAATGTTAAGAGCACTCAAGCCTTCCGGTCTTACTGTTGCCAGCATGACATCGCGAGCGGGGATCAGGACACGCACCGCTGCTCCAGCCGTTCCAGACTTGGCTGGAACCTGCAGGACGACATTCGAGAGGCGCACGGCAGCAAGGTTATGGTGTGCATCGAAGCTGTCCAGATGGCCGGAAACAATGCTGCCGGTCTCGCGCCTCTCAAGATGAACACTAAGAGCGGGTCGGGCAAGAACATCGGCCGCTTTGCCCTGCGTTTCGATCCTGCCGTCTTTCATGACTACGATGTTGTCGGCCAGGCGTGCGACTTCCTGGATCGAATGGCTGACATAGACAATCGGAATGTTCATCTCGTCACGCAGCCGTTCCAGATAGGGAATTATCTCGGCCTTGCGCGCCTCATCGAGAGACGCCAGCGGCTCATCCATCAACAGCAGTCGCGGTGATGACATGAGCGCGCGTCCGATCGCAACGCGTTGTTTTTCGCCCCCGGACAGTTTGTTGGGATGCCGCTGCAACAGGTGGTCGATACCGAGCATATCAATGATGCGGCGGTCGTCAGCCCTCGTCAGTTTGGCGGACGTGAACCATTTCCCGTAATTGAGGTTCTGAGCCACGCTGAGATGCGGAAAAAGGCGTGCTTCCTGAAAAACATAGCCGAAACGACGTTTGTGGACGGGCACGAACAGCTTCTTGTCACTGTCTGCCAAAACCTCGCCATCAAGCGAAACCTGCCCGTTCTCCGGCCGTAAAAGACCCGCGATAATTCGGATCATCGACGTTTTTCCGGAGCCGGAGCGCCCAAACAAAGCCGTGACCCCGCTCTGCGATTCAAAGGACGCGTCCAGCGCAAAAGAACCAAGGCGGTGGCGAACTTTAACCGAGAGCGTCATTCCATGCTCACCTTTTTGCCGATGATCCGCGCCAGAAATTCCGAACCGAGCAGCGCCAGCATGGAAATGATGACGGAGACGATGGTGAGGCGAAGCGCGCCGGAATCGCCGCCGGGAACCTGGGTGAAGGTGTAGATGGCGGCTGAGAGTGTCTGGGTTTCCCCTGGAATGTTCGAGACGAAGGTGATTGTCGCACCAAATTCGCCCATTGCCTTGGCAAAGGCCAGGATCATGCCGGCAATGATGCCTGGTAAAATCAGAGGCAATGTAACGGTGAGAAAGACGCGCAAGGGACTGGCACCGAGCGTCGCCGCTGCTTCTTCCAGCTTGCCGTCTACCGCTTCAAGCGAAAGACGGATGGAGCGGACCAGCAATGGAAATCCCATGACCGCGCAGGCGAGTGCGGCGCCTGTCCATCGAAATGAGAAGACAATGCCGAAATAGGTATCGAGAAACTGGCCGATCATGCCTCTTCGGCCAAACAGCACGAGGAGGAGAAAGCCCGTGACTACGGGCGGGAGAATGAGTGGCAGGTGTACGATGCCGTTGAGGATGGATTTTCCCCAGAAGCGACCACGCGCCAAGGCAAGCGCCACGAGAATTCCCAGTGGCAGGCTTGCGAACATTGCGACCAGGGACACCCGCAGGCTGAGCTTGATTGCAGTCCATTCTTCAGGGCTGAGCGTCCACCAGTCCAAATGCATATCCTGTCGTCGTGAAAAGCCGTGGCTGCCGTTGTTCGGAAGCCACGGCGATCACCTTACTTCAAAACCGTAAAGCCTTGCTGTTCAAAGAATGGCTTGGCTTTTTCCGAGTTCAGGAATTCGAGATAGGATTTGGCCGCCGGGGACTTGGCTTCCGTAAGTACAGCAACCGGATAGATGATTGCCGGATGGCTGTCTTCAGGGAAGGTGCCGACAATCTTCACGCCCGGGTCGGCGGCAGCATCTGTCTGGTAGACGATGCCATAAGGTGCTTCGCCGCGCGAAACGAGAAGCAGTGCGGCGCGCACGCTTTCAGCGCCCGCGACTTTCTTCTCGACTGACGCCCACACGCCAAGCTTTTCCAGTGCAGCCTTGCCATATTTTCCAGCCGGAACGGAATCCACGGCGCCCATCGCCAATCGGCCATCGCCAACCAGGCCGGCAAGATCAAAGCCCTGGCTGATCTCAACGGGTTTGGCCTTGTCGGCAGGAGCGACGAGAACGATCCGGTTGCCAAGAAGATTGGAGCGGGTCGCGGTGTCGATCAGCTTCTTGTCTGCAACGTAATCCATCCATGCGAGATCGGCGGAAATGAAGATATCGGCAGGCGCGCCGGCTTCGATCTGTTTGGCAAGTGCAGAGCTTGCCGCATAAGAAACCGTGGCCTCGTTGCCGCTCTCCGTGGCCCATTCGCCATTGATGGCATCAAGAGCATTCTTCATGCTCGCGGCTGCAAAAACAGTCACCTTTTCGGCGGCGTTGGCCGGTAGGGCGCCAAATGACACGGCCAGCACCATGGATGTGGCGGCAGCAACGGATCTGAAAAAAGTGCGGCGCAGAAGCTTCATAATCATTCCCCCGGTATCGAGATATTTTCGTGAATATAACGCTAGCCGTACATCGCCATCATTATATTTTCAAGAACATATCGATCTTGGGAAAACGTCGAGACGTCTTTGCGGGATCAGGATGGAAAATGGCCGCTTTTGATCAAATCAGTCGATGATGACGTGCGGTACGAAGCGGGACAAGTTGGCGGTAATTCGTGATTGATCCTCACGGACGCCCAGACCACAAGCGCGGTCGCCGATCACCCAACTTCCGAGCACGGCGTAGCCCGCCTCGCTTTCGAAAAGTGGCGAATAGGCCTGTATGATAAAGCCCTCTTCGCCATATTCGCCAGGAGCTTCGATCACGTCGTGTCCTTCGCGAACAATGGTGACGTTTTCTCCCTCACGGGAAAGAAGCGGTTTGCGCACGTAATCCATCAGGCCTGTTGCTGCCGGGGTGTCGGCAAAGAAGCTCGGCAACAGGTTGGGATGATTGGGATGCCGTTGCCATAAAAGCGGCAGTAGCCCCTTGTTGGAGAGAACCGATTTCCAGGCCGGTTCGATGAACACGTCGCCGGATTTTGCCAATTGGCGGGCGTAGGGCTCGCGCAGCATATGTTCCCAAGGATAAAGTTTGAAACAGCGATCGATTACCCGATCTTGAAGATCGGTATATCGCCCTTTCGCGTCGATCCCGATGTCGTTGATGTCGATAAGCTCGACGCGATGACCTGCCTGCAGGGCGCAATCCATCAGGTACACCGTCGTGCCGCGATCCTCTTCATTTCGGGTCGCGGCAGCGAAATGGAAAATCGGTTCCCTGGAGAACTGCGCAAAAGCCTCGATCAGGCTTTCCTGCAGAAGATTGTATTGATCCGCACTGTCCGGCAGTTGGCCGCTCAAGATTTGATCTGTCAGCCAATCATACTGGAAATAGGCTGCCTCGAATATGGATGTCGGCGTGTCCGCATTGTATTCGAGCAGTTTGACCGGCCCCGATCCGTCATACGCCAGATCGAACCGTCCATAGAGATGGCGATCTCCGCGTTGCCAGGATCGCAGGACCACGTCGCGCATGTCGTGTGGTATGGCCAGCCTGTCGAGCATCTCTTCACTGGTGACGATGTCGCCGACCATGTCCATGCACATATCGTGCAGTTCCTGGCTCGGGGCCTCGATTTCTGTCTCGATTTCGTCAAACGAAAAGACGTAAGCGGTGTCGTCGACCCAATAGGGTTCGCCGTACATTTCATGAAAGCCAAAGCCGACGGCGCGCGCTTTCTCGCGCCAGTCGGGTCGGGCCGTAATGCCTATGCGTTTCATATCAACCGCTGCTGCTAAAGGAACGGCCGCCGAAACCTTCACGCGAAACGCTCTGGGTTTTTACATTGACCATCTGGGTGGCGCGCGTTGTTGTGATTTCAGTATCGCTGTGCGCGCCGCTTGCCGTCATCATCGGTGTTACCGTCTGGCCAGTGCGGTTGCGATAGACCGGTTGGGAGGCGCTGATACCTGCGCCGCCGGAAGAGCTGCTTTCCTCTTCGTTTTCCTCTCGACGGTAGTTGTTATAGTCAGCGATGTTTTTGATCGTTGAAGACAGAAAATATCCGGTCATGAACGGCGTAAAGGAGCCGCCGCTCGTCCCGCTCGACTTTAGCCCTCGTTGTTCCGTGCACTGAAATTTTCCGTACTCATCCTCGCAGGCCGCCATGCCATCGAAACGCGGAGCGTTTGTGAGATGCGTCTGCATGGCATCTTGATAGGCGGTCTGGCAGACCTGCGTATCCATGCCAGAGGAAACGCACTCATCCACGGAGGTGAACATGACGTTGTAGGGCGGGGTCTTGGTACAGTTGTGAAGAAACAAAGCGTATGCGGCGAAGGAGCCGAAAATGAGGATTGGGCGTCTGTGCCCGCTCAAACGTCTGCGCATTTTCTCTCCTCAATACGTCATGCAGGCGGCATTGAGGATGCCGATCGCGAGCGCCACACCGCCACCCCACAATCCGGCTGCGATATCGCCGCTTGTGATCTTGTCATGGAGGTTCTTCATCGTGAAATTGGCAATGTAGAAAGCGAGCACTTGGGCGGCGATGCCAATTACGGCCCAGATGACGTAGTCGACGATGCTGACAGAATGGGCTGCCGCAGATGCAAGCGGCAGGCTGAAACCGATCAGTGCGCCGAGAAAAGCTATAACGGCTGCAAGGTTTCCCTCGTGGATAAGCTCCGCCTCCCGATGAGGGGTCAGTCGGGTGTATATGGCAGCGAAAGCAGCGTATGCGGCAAGTCCGATGAAGAAATATCCCAAAAATGCGGGCAGGCCCGCAACGTAATCAATCACTTAAAAGTCCCCCAATACATATAATACCGTCAGTACCATGCAGATGGCAGGCACCAGGGCCACACGATCAACAAATCGATGTCGTGTCGGCTGCATCTCTGACCATGATTTTGCCTCTGATCGATCAGATGCATAGTCTCAATATCTTCAATTTAAATGACCACTCCGGATGTTCCATTCGGCCTGTGGTCCCGCCGTTTGCTCCACCAGAACGCGCCAAGTTCGACTTGTGGCTCCATATCCGCCAAGGCAAGGTCAGGTTGAGAAGATTCTCCTGCTCAACTCAACCCTGAAATCAATACGCAGAGCTGCTATCTTTGGCAATGGAGACGCCCAATGGTCAGGTGGCTTTATTGTGTGTGACGATTTTTAGAAGCGCTCGCCGGCAAAATGGGCAAGTTGCGCGCCTGCTTCGTAGTAGCTTTCCTTCAGCGCACGAAATGGCTGGGCTTGAGGATCGGTCACGGGCAAGGGCAGGTCATCTTCGGAGAGGTCACCCAGGACGTGGTCGGCAATCGTACGGCCGAAAATCGTGCCTGGTGCGATGCCTCTGCCGTTATAGCCGGAGAAGCCCACGACCTTGTCTGCAAATTTGTGGAAGCGCGGCAGTGCGTTGTCCGTCATACCGATCTGGCCATACCATTCGCATTCGAACTCGATGTCGGCAAGCTGCGGAAAGAGCCGTTTCAGCGATCGTCTTGCCCAGCTCCTGTGGATGGCAGTACCCGTTCCACGCAAGGCGCCAACGCTGCCGAACACCAATCTGCCGGCCTTGTCCATCCGGAAAGACGACAGGATTTCCTTGGTATCCCAGCACCCTTCGCGGTTTGGCAGGACGCTTTTTTGCAGGTTGTCGCTCAGTGGCCGAGTGGCAAGGTTGAAGTAGGGAAGGTAAACCTGCTCTTCCCGCACGATTTTCCAAGGTCCCGTGCTGTAAGCCTCGGTTGCGACGATGATCCAGTCGGATGAGACAGCGCCCTGCGGTGTCTTGACGACCCATCGGTTTCCGTCACGTTCCGTAGCGATGACAGGGCTTTCGGTGAAGATACTTGCCCCGGCCTTCGCGGCAGCCTTTGCAAGGCCGCGGACATAGGCAAGCGGTTGCAGTGTGCCTGCGCGGGTATCGAGAAGCGCACCGGAGTAGGCCGGGCTGCCGATACGCTTTGCTGTCTCGTCGGCGTCGAGAACCCGGACCGGTGCGCCGCGCGCTGCCCACTGTTCACATCGGGCCTGGATTTCCGCCAGCCCCTTTTCGCCGACCGCGCAATGCAGGGTGCCGTTTTTTTCCATCTCGCAGGCGATGTCGTGTTTTTCGATCAGGTTTCGGACGGTGAGCGGCGCATCGCCCAGCAGGTTGAGAAGGCGCTCACCATAGACCGGGCCCAGAACCCCCGGCAGTTCCTGAGGCATGACCCACATGCCGCCATTGATCAGGCCGACATTGCGGCCAGCGCCCCCGAAGCCGATCTGTTTTGCTTCGAGAAGAACGACGTTCACACCTCTTTCCGCCAGATGAAGTGCTGCTGACTGGCCGGTGAAACCGCCTCCAACGATGACGACGTCGGCATGGACCGTGTCCGTCAATGAAGAGGTCGCAGGGGGCTGGGGCGCGGTCTTTTCCCAAAGGCCATGAGAGCGGGGGTTGTTGTACATCGTTCCACCATTTTTTGGGCCTATCCATGCTGATTATATATGAGTGATAAGCCCTTGTTCCGAAGACTTTACAGCCGGGCGCGCATGGTGAATATCGACATATCGTCAAGAGTTCATTCCGTGAGGGAATATGGTTCTTCCGCCGCGTAGATTTTTGCCGTCATTGTCTCTTCTCGCGGCGTTCGAGGCTGCCTCGCGTATCGGCAGCGTATCGGCGGCGGCCCGGGAATTGGGGCTGACACAAGGAGCGGTCAGTCGACAAATTCTCGCGCTTGAGGAGCAGCTTGGCGTGGCGCTTTTTTTACGCGAACGCCAGACGATCCGGCTTACCCGCGCGGGGGAGGGTTATGCACGCGAAATTCGCGAGGCTTTGCGCCGCATTTCCACCGCCTCGCTCAATCTGCGCGCCAATCCCGACGGTGGCACGCTCAATCTCGCAGTTCTGCCGAGTTTCGGGACACGCTGGCTAGTACCGCGCCTCCCCGATTTCATTGCGGCCTGTCCGGGAATATCGGTCAATCTCCTGACGCGCTCGTCTGTGTTCGACTTCAGGACCGAAACCGTCGATGCGGCCATTCATTTCGGTCTGCCGCATTGGCCGGGAGCGGAACTCGTTTTCCTGATGCATGAAAGCGTGGTGCCGGTCTGTAGCCCTGACTTCAAGGAACGACATGGTCTTTCTGATCCGGCTCATTTGCTGAATGTGCCGCTGTTGCACATGACGACCCGTCCCGATGCCTGGGAAAAGTGGTTCCGAAGCCATGATGTGGGTTTCGACAATCTGCATGGCATGCTGTTTGACCAGTTTACGACGATTGCCGAGGCGGCGTCTTTCGGTGTTGGAGTGGCACTCATTCCCTCCTTCATGATCGAAGATGAGATACAAACCGGCAAACTGGTCAAAGCAGTTTCAGGAACGCTTGAAAGTGAAGAGGCCTATTATCTGGCCTGCATGTCGGACAGGGCAGGTTATTTGCCGCTTGAAAGTTTTAGGAACTGGATCGTCGGGCAGGCAAAAAAGGGCGATATTCAATTGCGTGGCGCGTCGCGCGGCTGACGTAGCTCTACGTAACATGGTCAAAATGGTCGCACACTTTTTTACGGCGGGCTCGGAACGGTCTTGCAAGACGAATGCGGGTGCGCCAATAGTGCGGCATGCCCACGGGGCAAAGCCATTTATTGCGAATCCAACCACGGGAGACGTCCGTGAAGCCAATCTTTGTTCAGCTTCAATGTGAACCCGGCAAGACCTACGATGTCGCCGACGCCATCTACAAGACCGAACTCGTTTCCGAACTGTATTCGACGAGCGGCGAATATGATCTGCTGCTGAAAATCTATCTGGGGCCGGAAGAAGATATCGGCAAGTTCATCAACCAGAACATCGTCAACATTCCCGGCATCGTGCGGTCTTTGACCACCTTGACGTTCACTGCGTTCTGAAGCCGAAACGCGTTACAACAAAAAAGCGCGCCGTCGATATCAGTATCGGGCGCGCTTTTGTTTTTCTGATCGGTTTTTAAACTGTCGGAAAATGCATTCCATCAAGCGACAGCGGCGAAGTTCCGCTCGCGCACGAGATTGCGGATTGCAATGCGTACGTCGTCGGCGCTGTCAAATTTCTGTTCGTCCAGATCATGGACGTGAAACTTGACTGCGATGAACTTCAACCGGTCATTGTCCGGAATAACGATGCCGACGGGTTCGCCAGCGAATTCAATAACTTGCTTCTGCATAATACACTCCCGCTGTGGCTATATCTCACAGCATGTTGTCGAACTGAATTTTCAGATGATTGAGACGGTTAAGTCACATTCGACAGCAGCGGGAACATGTGGATTTAAATCCACCATCCCGGGATTCAAGACCAAGGATTGCGACGATGCGCGGATATTTCGACATGACACACTCCCTGTGTTGGTGTTGACCCGGAATATCAGGAGACTCGTTCTCCAGTTCAAACGACAGATAGTCCGGATCGGCGTTAAAATCAATACCGATTGTTATAGGTAGAATATTTTTCTGTATGATGACAGGAGATGGGCGGAAATGTGAAATTTTTGTTTCTGAAAACGTCAGGTTTCAAAAGCCCGGAAATGCGGGCTTTTGATTGGCTTTTTAATTGCCGTTCCCGTCCATGGGTGGGTAGATATGATCGTTTCCGTTGAAATCATAGACTGAGTAACAACCTTCTGGTGTTTTTTTCGCCGCATTCTCGCCGATAACGGCTTTGCCATATCCGCCGGGAATATCGAGAACATAGGTCGGCTGGCACAGACCAGAGATTCGCCCGCGCAGCGCCGAAACGATTCGCTGCCCGTCTTCTATGCTCAGCCGGAAATGGCTGGTGCCGGGCGCAAGATCCGGATGATGCAGGTAATAAGGTTTGATACGGGTTTCGACGAAGGCACGCATAAGGTCCACAAGAACCGCTGGGTCATCATTGATGCCCCGCAGCAATACCGTCTGGCTGATCATGACAATTCCAGCATCCACCAAACGGGCGCAGGCTTCCCTTGCCACATCTGTGAGCTCACGCGCATGGTTTGCATGAAGTGCAACATAGGTCGTCTTGCCGCTCGCCTTCAGCGCATCGATCAGTGCGCTGTCAATACGGGCCGGATCAACAACCGGCACCCGCGTATGGAAACGGACGATTTTGACATGCGGAATGTCGCGCAGTCGCTGCATCAGACCGCAAAGTCTGCGTGGCGATAGCACGAGCGGATCGCCACCCGTCAGAATTACTTCCCATATTTCCGGGCGAGATCTGATGTAGTCGAATGCTGCATCCAGTTCGTCCGGGCTCATCGTACCACTTCCTTGCGGGCCGACCGTTTCACGGCGGAAGCAGAAACGACAATAGACGGGGCAGACATGCACGGCCTTCAGCAACACCCTGTCCGGATATCGGTGGACGATGCCGTGGACGGGACTATGCGGCTTGTCGCCGATCGGGTCGTCACGTTCTTCTGGAAACTGTAGAAGCTCGGCTTCGGTCGGAACAAACTGCAATGCAATCGGGTCGGCCGGATCAGCCGGATCGACCAACGCGGCAATCGAGGGCGTGATTGCCACGGCATAACGTTGTGCCACTGCTCGCAGGCCATCAAGCGCACTGGCGTCTATCAGACCTGCATCAAACAGCGCTTCGGGTGTCTTGATGGTTTCGGCTGCTGTCATTGCCCATATTCCGCAACGGGTGCCCACATAACGAGATCGATGCGCGGCGCGCCGGTTGCCAGCATGACAAGCCGGTCGAAACCAAGTGCTATTCCACTTGCTGCCGGCATGATGTCCAACGCAGCAAGAAAATCCTCGTCGAGCGGATAGATCTCTCCATAGACGCGCTGCTTTTCTAGCATTTCAGCTTCAAAGCGTCGCCGTTGTTCTGTCGCGTCGGTCAATTCGCCAAAGGCATTAGCGAGTTCCACGCCGCAGGCATAAAGCTCGAAGCGTTCTGCAACACGTGCATCTGCCGGCGATTTTCGAGCGAGGGCGGCTTCACTTGTCGGATACTCATCAAGAATGGTGGCTCGTCCGAAACCGAGTTCAGGCTCCACCCGTTCGACGATGACACGGCTGAACATGTCCGCCCATGTGTCGTCGTCGGCAACACGGATGCCTGCGTTGATGAGGTTCGCGGCGAGGTGCCTGGCGTCGGTTTCACCATTCCGGCTGATCGTTGCGAGAAGATCGATACCCGCATATCGCTCAAACGCTTCCGCGACGCTCAAGCGTTCAGGCGCCAGAAACGGATCGACGCTGCGGCCACGATAGCTAAAGGTTCTGGTTTTCGCCGTTTCGGCCGCAAGTGCCAGAAGTTCGGCACTGTCATTCATCAGCGTTTCATATGTCTCGCCGGAACGGTACCATTCAAGCATCGTAAATTCAGGATGATGCAGGGGGCCGCGCTCACGGTTTCTGTAAACATGGGCGAAACAGGAGATGCGTTTTTCACCCGCTGCAAGCAATTTCTTGCAGGCGAATTCGGGCGAGGTGTGAAGGTAAAGTGCGGCCCTGTCGCCACTTGTGGTGATGCCCTGTGTCGTGAAAGCGTGTAGATGAGCCTCGTTTCCGGGCGAGATCTGCAGGGTCGCAGTATCGACTTCGAGAAAATCCTTGCGGGCGAAATAACCGCGGAAGGCAGACTGGATCGCATTTCGTCCGATCAGAAAAGCGCGACGGTCTGCATGAACATCAGGCCTCCACCAGGACGATACTTTCTGTTTGCTTGAATCCATTTTCCTGTCTTCTTTTCCGTCGTTGCGGCGGCGGCATTGCAGAGATTTTTCTCCGCTACATGTGCGATCATACCATTTAAAGCAGTTCTGGACCGAAAAGCGCTAGGCACTCTTCCCGGAATTGCTGTAGAAGGCTGGCAATTCGCACGGATTTAAGGTAGTTGCGCCCCAGAAAAAAGACAAAACGTCTACCGGGTCGGTGCAGCCGCGCAGTCCTTTACGACGCATTTCATCGAGTTACAAGGAACTCATATGGTCAAGGTTATCGCCTCATCCGTCCGCAAGGGCAATGTTCTCGACGTCGACGGCAAGCTGTACGTCGTCCTCACTGCCCAGAACTTTCACCCTGGCAAGGGTACCCCGGTTACGCAGGTCGACATGCGCCGCATCGTCGATGGCGTGAAGGTTTCCGAGCGCTGGCGCACCACCGAACAAGTCGAGCGCGCGTTTGTTGAAGACCTGAATTTCCAGTTCCTTTATGAAGACGGCGAAGGCTTCCACTTCATGAACCCTGAGAGCTACGATCAGGTCGTTGTCGATGTTGATACGATGGGTGACCAGAAGGCTTACCTCCAGGAAGGCATGACCTGCGTTCTTTCCATCCACGAAGGCGTTCCGCTTTCTGTAGAACTGCCGCGCCATGTCACGCTGGAAATCTCTGAGACCGAACCGGTCGTCAAGGGCCAGACCGCGTCGTCGTCCTACAAGCCGGCAATTCTCTCCAACGGTATTCGCACCATGGTTCCGCCGCACATCGATGCCGGTATTCGTGTTGTGATCGCGACGGAAGACAACTCCTACGTTGAGCGCGCCAAGAACTGATCACTGGATGTGTGCTCGCGGGCGCATTCGGAGCGTTTCAGCTATTTGAGGTGATGCGCCGATCCAGATCCGAAAATGCAAAAAGCACCGGGAAACCGGTGCTTTTTTATTGCCTGATTTGACGGATGTGTTGGCATAAAAAAACCCGCGCAAAGCGCGGGCTTTTTTGTTGTTGCGAAAGGCTTGTTACATGCCCTTTGCGACAGTCTGTGTTTCCGTGACCTTCTTCGGTGCGGTCTGGCCATAGGCATAACCGCCACCGAGAGCGACGCTCAGAGAAACATAGTCCTGGGCGGTCTGTTGTACGGCCTGAGCAAGGCTTGCCTGAGCGGTGGAAACCTGACGCTGCGCATCGAGAACGTCGAGCAGCGAGGACGCACCGTCACGATAGCTCGCGGTCGAGAGCTGCAGGGCTTCCTGATAGGAGGCAACCGTCTTGCGCAACGCATCGGCAGTCCGCTGATCGCGATTGATGGCGGCCAGCGCGTTTTCAACTTCTTCCACAGCGTTCAGAACCGTCGCCTTCCAGACGAGATACTGTTCGCGAGCCTGCGAGTTCGTCAGATCGATGTTGGCGCGGATGGTGCCGCCATCCAGAATCGGCAGGACGATGCTCGGACCAAACGACCAGCTATTTGCCGATCCGCGGCTGCCGCCGCTGATGAAGTTGTAGCTTGGCGTGATGGAGCCGCCGAGCTCGATGCTCGGATAAAGTCGCGATTCGGCAACACCGATGCTCGCAACGGCCGCGGCCAGTTCGCGTTCGGCCGCACGGATGTCCGGACGATTGCGAATGAGATCTGCCGGAATGCCGGTGCGCGGGACGCTGCGGGCAACTGGCTGGCGAGAACCCTTCTGAAGCTCCGTCAGAAGCGACGAAGCCGGCATGCCGAGCAGGGTGGCGATGCGGTGAGCCGAGCGACGGAAATTCGTCTCAAGACCCGGAATTTCCGACAATGTCGAATTCACCAGGCCCTCGGACTGCACAACGTCGAGGCGCGATGCAGCACCTGCTTCGAGCTGCAGCTTGGTCAGGTCGAGCGTTTCGCGGCGAGAACCGAGGTTCTGTTTGGCGATCGCGATACGCTCCTGGTAGTAGCGAGCGTCGATATAGGCGGCTGCCACTGCGGAAATCAGCGTCAGACGCTGGGTGTCGACGTTGGAATACGCCGCGTCGAGCGAGGCATTGGCGCTTTCCTTGGCACGACGATACTGACCGAACAGGTCAAGCAGCCAGGAAACGCTCAGGCCACCGGACGAGGCGTTCGTGACGGGAACGTCGCGATAGCTGCCCTTGGTCTGGCTTGTGGTGTGCTGGCCACTTGCCGTGAGGCTTGGAAGCGAACCGGCGCCGGCTGCGACAACGTTGGCCTCAGCCTGATTGATGCGCTCGAGGGCCTGCAGGACCGTGAGGTTCTGCGCAAGACCGGTCGAGACATAGCCGTTCAGGCGGCTATCGTTGAAGGCCGTCCACCAGGCAACACTGCTGATGTCACCGTTACTGGTTTTTCCACCTTCTGCATATTTTCCGGGAAGCTGAATTTCCGGGGTCTTGTGATCTGGTCCGACAACGCAGCCAGACAGCAAAAGCATTGTCAGGGGAATGGTAGCACGAATAGACAGCATATATTTTTCCCAATTCTCCGGTTGGCTTACCGAATGCAGCGTCATGACGAAGCGAACAAAGCCGCTCATGTGCCGTAGAAACGAGCATCTGCCAAATCAGCAACATTTCTAGCAGCGTATTTACAATTGGCACAGCCCATTTTTGTTTTGTTAACGCCTAGAAAGGCGGCGAATGACCACGAAAAACGACGGAACGAAGAAAATTCCGAGGAGTGTTGCAGAAAGCATACCACCCAGCACCCCGATACCGATCGCATTTTGGGCCGACGATCCTGCTCCGGTTGCGATTGCAAGAGGAACAACACCGAGGATAAAGGCCAGCGAGGTCATGATGATTGGGCGCAGACGAAGCTTCGCAGCTTCCAGCGTCGCATCCACCAGACTAAGCCCGTGTTCTTGCCTCTCCTTCGCAAACTCGACGATCAGAATGGCGTTCTTGGCAGCGAGACCGATGGTCGTCAAAAGACCAACCTTGAAATAAACGTCGTTCGATTGATCGAAGAGCAGCGCAGCACCCAATGCGCCCAGCACGCCGACCGGCACGGCCATGATGACCGAGAACGGGATCGACCAGCTTTCGTAAAGGGCGGCAAGGCAGAGGAAGACGATCAGGACCGAAAGCGCATAGAGCATCGGTGCCTGTGAGCCGGACAAACGTTCCTGATAGGAAATGCCCTGCCACGCGACGGTGTAACCACCTGGCATGCTTGCCGTCAGACGCTCCATCTCGTTCATCGCGTCACCAGACGCAACGCCCGGTCCGGCGGTTCCTTCAAGCGAAATGGCGCCCGTGCCGTTGAACCGCGCAAGCGTCGGCGGTGCATTGATCCAGGTGACTTCGCTGAAGGACGAGAACGGTACCATTTCACCATTCGTGTTGCGGGCATACCAGTATTTCAGGTCATCTGGTTGCATGCGATAGGGGGCATCACCCTGCACGTAGACCGGCTTCAACTCACCGTTCAGCGTGAAGTCGTTGACATCGCGTCCGGCAAAGATCGTCGACAGCATGAGATTCACCGAGGCAAGATCGACGCTCATGGCCCCCATCTTTTCCTGATCGAGAATGATCTTCATCTGCGATTCGTTGTCACGGCTGTTGCTTCGCAGCGAACTGATGTTGGGGTTGCCGTTGGTGAGCTGGATCAGTTCCTTCGATGCTGCTGTCAGGGCGTCAGTACCGTTACGGCCGCTGTCGACAAGGTACATCGAGAAGCCGCTGGACGTTCCCATGCCCTGAATTGCTGGCGGCAGAAGCGGGAATACCTGCGCATCGCGGAAACCGAAGAATGTTCCCATTGCGCGCTGGACAATCGCTGCTGCGTGCTGATCCGGTGCCGTGCGCTCGGAAAAGTCCTTGAGCTTGGTGAACACCATAGCGTTGTTCTGGCCGGAGCCGGTGAAGCTGAAGCCAAGCACGCCGAATACGGATTCAACGTTGTTGCCTTCCTTTTCACGGAAATAGGCTTCGACCTGTTTGACCACTTCGTTGGTCCGCTCGATGTTCGAGCCGGTTGGCGTTTGTACGATGGTCAGCAAAACGCCCTGGTCTTCCTGCGGCAGGAACGAGCTTGGCAGTTTCGTGAAGAACCATGCGCAACCGCCAATGATGGCGACGAAAAGCACCATGACACGCAGCGGACGCTTCAGAAGATAACCAATGGTCGAAACGTAACCGTCAGTGGTTTTCCCGAAGCCGCGGTTAAACCACGCGCCAGGTCCACGCTGCTTCTTGTGATGGTCAATCGGCTTCAGCATGGTGGCGCAAAGCGCTGGCGTCAGTACGATAGCGACAACGGCCGAAAGCAACATTGCCGATACGATCGTCACGGAGAACTGGCGGTAGATAATGCCGGTGGACCCGCCGAAGAAGGCCATCGGAATGAACACGGCAGTCAAGACGAGGGCGATACCGACGATTGCGCCGGTAATTTCACCCATCGACTTTTCCGTTGCTTCGACAGGCGAAAGGCCCTCTTCCGACATGATACGTTCGACGTTTTCAACGACGACGATGGCGTCATCGACGAGAAGACCGATCGCCAGCACCATGGCAAACATGGTGAGCGTGTTGATCGAATAGCCCGTGAGCGCAAGAATGCCGAAGGTTCCAAGCAGAACGACGGGAACCGCGATCATCGGGATGAATGTTGCCCTGAGATTCTGCAGGAACACCAGAAGCACGACGAAGACGAGAATGATCGCCTCGATCAGGGTGTGAACCACCTTCTCGATCGACAATTTGACGAAGGGCGTCGTGTCGTAGGGATATTCGATCGAAACGCCTTCCGGCAGAGAGCCTTCAACCCTCGTCAATGCATCCTTCACGCGGGCCGCCGTGTCGAGGGCGTTTGCGCCTGTTGCCAGATTGACCGCGAAACCTGCTGCCGGGCGGCTGTTGGAGCGGGAATCGCCGCCGTAGCTTTCCTGGCCGATTTCGATGCGTGCGACGTCGCTCAAACGAACGGTCGCCCCGTCCTTCTCGACTTTGAGGATGACGGATTCGAAATCCGCAACCGTCGTGAGCTGGCTCTGCGCCGTCACCGTCACGTTGAGCTGCTGACCCTTTACGGCCGGCAGCGCTCCGAGCGAGCCGACCGAGACCTGCGTGTTCTGGCTTTCGATTGCGCTCGTTACATCTGCGGTGGTGAGTTGATATTTGTTGAGTTTGAATGGGTCCAGCCAGATGCGCATCGCATATTCGGAACCGAACACGTTGATGCTGCCGACGCCTTCAAGACGCTTGATCTGATCTTCGATGCGGGTGGAAAAGACGTCGCCGAGGTCAGCGGAGTTGCGCTTCCCATCTGTTGAAATCAATGCGCCGACCATCAGGATGCTCGATGTCGAGCGACTGACCTGGATACCCTGCTGCTGCACGGTATCCGGCAGTTGCGACTGGACCAGCTGCAGTTTGTTCTGCACCTGAACCTGGGCAATATCCGGCAGAATGCTGTTGCCGAACGTCAGTGTGACTTCGGAGCTGCCGGTCGAGGATGACGAGGTCATATAGGTGAGATCATCAAGACCGGTCATGCCGTCTTCGATGATTGTCGTCACCGATTTCTCGACTGTCTCCGCACTTGCACCGTTATATGTAGCGCTGATGCGCACCGTCGTCGGCGCAATGTCCGGATACTGCGATATGGAAAGCGTCGCGATGGCCAAGGCACCGCCAAGCATGATGACGATGGCGATAACCCATGCGAAAACGGGGCGCCGGATAAAGAAATGGGCCATGGCAGTCCTTGCCTTATCTTTTTCGAGCTTCGAACAAAGGTTCTCTGCCTATGCTTATTTCGAGGGAGCGGCGGCCGGTTGGGCCGGCTGCACGACGATGCCCCGGTCATCGATGGTGACTTCAACGGGTGCGACGGTTGCGCCGTCGGCGATCCACTGGAAGCCGTCGACGATGAGCTTGTCGCCATCCTTGACGTTTTCGGTGACCAGCCAGGCGTTGCCGGATTGCTGGCTGGACGCGAAGGTGCGTGTTTCCACCTTGTTTTCGGCTGTGACGAATTTGGCAGTCAGGTTGCCGCTGGCATCCCGGTTCGCGGCGCGCTGCGGAATGAGATAGCCCTTTTCCTTGCCGATGTTCAGCGTTGCGCGGACATAGGTTCCAGGGAGAATGAGGTCATCCGGATTGTCGAACAAAGCGCGGATCGAGAAGCTGCCCGTCGTTTCGCTGACGGCCATATCGGACATGTCGATCTTGCCGTCCTGCTTGTATTCGGTGCCGTCTTCGAGTGTCAGGTGAATACCGGTGGCTTTTGCGTCTCCGCCGAGCTGGCCGGAGGCGATGGCATTTCGCAGCCGCAGAAGATTGGTGCTCGATTCCATCAGTTCGATGTAGATCGGATCAATCCGACGCAATGTTGTCAGAGCCGTCGTCTGATTGGCGGTGACGACGTTGCCGATGCTGAACGCGGTGGTGCTGGTGATGCCGTCAAAGGGTGCCCGGACCTTGGTAAGATTGAGATTGATCTCGGAGGTTTCCAGAGCTGCCTTGGCCTGAGCGACATCGGCCTCAGCCTGCAGCAGAGTGACCTTGGCATTTTCATATTCGATCTGCGTTGCGCCGCTGTTGACCAGGCGCTCGTAGCGGCTCAGGTTTGCCTGGGCGCTGGGAATGCTGGCTTCGGCCTTGGCAACGGTTGCCTTGGCCTGCGCGACTTCCGCCAGATAGGTATCGTCGTCGATCTGATAGAGAATATCGCCCTGCTTGACCTCGCTACCCTCCTTGAAGGGAATTTCGCGGATGATACCGGTGACACGAGGACGGATCTCTGCCGTCTGGAAGGCGCTGGCGCGACCGGGAAGGACCGTTGTCAGGGGATATTCACTGACTTTCATCGGAATGACGCTTACGGGAGACGGTGGGCGCTCATTGCCCTGACCTGCCGCCTGCTTGTTCTCACCGCTGTCGCTGCATCCCGCCAGGATCGCAGCCATGCACAGAGAAGCGAAAATAGGTAATTTACGTCGGCTCATCTTTCTTCCCTGCGTATCAGTCGAACTCTGAGTTCTTTGGCTTGCGACGGCATGAATGCGGATACGAAAACGAAGCTGCTTCTTCAGAAGACGAACCGGCACTCTTTCTTGTCCGATGCGTAATCTTCATAGAAGCGCAGGTGCCTCAGCTTCGCAAGCTGTCGCGAGAAGGTGACGTAAATTGAGAATCGTCACCTGGCAAGCGGATTACGCAGGCCCGCATCGATCAATTTGACGAGTTCATCACAACGTGTTGCCAAATTGTCGATGCCTTCCCTGGCGATGAGGACAGGATGAATGACGCTCGTGAGAGCGTGCAGAACCGTTTCTGGTTCTGTTGATAGTTCGGCAATGGGGTAGGTGCCGTCGGCGACACCGTCTTGAATGATTTCGGCGAGCCTGTTGGCAATCATCGTCTTGTAATAGTCGCCACATTTCAAATCCTGCTTGGCCGTCAGCAGAATCATTTCGAAGATATAGGGATTGTCGTTCAGGTCCTGATGATGTTTTGCCATCAGCGTACGAGCAAGGTGTTTCAGTCTTTCGACGGGGGGGTGGCCTTTGTCGAGCAGGTGGGTTTCTCTCTCGAAGAGGCCGATCTGCTCCAGGGCGATTGCATCGACCAGGGCATTTCTGGAGCTGAAATGCTTGAAGACATTGGCAGGCGACATCAAAAGTGCTGCGGCGATATCGGCGATCGCAACCGCGCCGAAGCCACGCTCTCTGAAAAGCTCTTCGGCCTTGTTGAGAATGTCGCGCCGCGTTTCCTCTGCGGAACGACGCGCCCGACGAATTGCCGGGCGACCGTTGTTCTTGTCATTTTTCCGCGTTTGTCCGCTCGGTTTGCTCACGGTCAGGCTCCGGGGAAATATGGCTCCAGATTTTTGCGCACTCTATCCAGAGGCGTTGCGCCGTTATCGTCAGGAATGAAACTCTGGCCGGTGATGCGCTCGTAAGCATCAATATAGACCTTCGAGGTCTGCAGAACGAGATCCTCGGGAATGTGCGGGATGTCATCCTTATAAGGGTCGCAGCGTTCGGCCACCCAGGCCCTGACGAAGTCCTTGTCGAAACTTGCAGGGCGGGAACCATTCTCGAAACTTTGATTGTATGTTTCGGCAATCCAGTAGCGGCTGCTGTCTGGCGTATGGATTTCATCCGCCAGAATGATTGTGCCGTTCTCGTCAGTGCCGAATTCGTATTTGGTGTCGACGAGAATGAGACCGTGTTTTGCCGAAACCTCTTGCCCGCGCTTGAAGAGCGCCAGTGCATAGCGGGAAAGTGTATCCCACTGGTCCTGCGTCAACAGCTTCTTCTCGACGATCTCTTCGGGTGTCAGCGGTTCATCGTGACCGCCATCGAAGGCCTTGCTTGTTGGGGTAATGATCGGTTCAGGCAGGACCTGGTTGTCCTTCAACCCATCTGGAAGGGTAATGCCATACATCTGGCGTTGCCCCTTCTTATAAAGCGTCAGGATAGACGTGCCTGTGGTGCCTGCCAGATAGCCGCGCACGACGATCTCCACAGGCAGGATTTCGAGACGCTTGCCGATCACCACATTCGGGTCGGGGTAACTGACGACGTGATTGGGGCAGATATCCTTGGTTTGCTCGAACCAGTAGCGCGCCGTCTGGGTCAGAACCTGTCCCTTATATGGAATACAGGTCAAAATACGGTCGAACGCGCTAAGACGGTCTGTCGATATGATGATCCGGTTTCCATCAGGCAGGTCGTAATTCTCACGGACCTTGCCGCGATAATAGTTGGGCAGTTCGGGTATGACGGCTTCTTCAAGGATACGCACGGGCTTTCCAATCTCGACAATATCGCTCCTGTGGCCCGCATCCTGCGCGGGCTTAGGCCTTTTTCCTATCGCATGTTTCATGGGCGAGGGCCAGTATAAGGCGTATTGGAACGCGTTTACGGGCCTCCATGCCCGAAACCTGAAAATACCTTTTAATTTCAATGGTATGTAAGAAAGTGACAGTTTTTTGAAAATTGGTGTGTTGACTTGTTTCATGGGGTGGGTTTATAAGTCCGCTCACTGAACGAGGGCGGCGGCGCTGCTGGCGACGAACTGCTTCGTTCTAGAGAAATCAAGCGGATTGGCTGACTTGCTGGTTTGT
>NZ_JACAWV010000020.1 GCF_013390595.1 Rhizobium sp. RM
AAATCTTCTCATCACATAAGGGCCTCAAGCCCATAACAGAGGCCGCACATCGCGGCCTTTTTTGTTATAATATCAACTTCTCAGCAGACAAATCTGCTGAATGAGACTTCGCCAAAGGCAAAGTCATGGTGCCGCGGGGTGGAGCAGCCCGGTAGCTCGTCAGGCTCATAACCTGAAGGCCGCAGGTTCAAATCCTGCCCCCGCAACCAATCTAATTCCCCCCCACACACAAATCCCCTTCCAGAATAACTACAAACACAGCATCCCCAAATCACCCGCAAGGGGACTTGAATAACACGGGCTCAGCTGGCGATCACAGCGACCTATACGGTATCTCCGACAGGCTTAAGCTGATCTCGCTGAACTCCCTGACGGCGATGGTTGCAGCCTGGAGAATACGCTCTCTTTGTAAACTTGGCCCGACAACGATGCTGTCGATCCCGATGTTGCTGCGGCCTTCACTGTCGAGACCGAGGTCAAGTGAGACTTCAAAATAGGGAACGAGCATTGTCGCAGTACAGCGGACTTTCACGGACGGGTGATCGAGTGGGACGAATTTTGAGACAAGGCGCCACTCGTTCTCCTCGCGAAATGATGGGTCCTTGAAGGCGCAGGCAAGTTGTTGGTAGCGCGTGACCAGTTCATGCGCCAATTGCTCGACGTCATCTTCCGAAAGTGTGTTTTTCGCGCGAATGGCGTCTAGCCAATTGGCAACGAACTCTTGCGCAAGTAGGGCTTTCTGCGATTGTTCGTAAATACACCGGATCAGTCGAAACTCTGCCTTTGCAGCGATCTCCTGCAAGTCGCTGGCCACAAATCCGAGGCATATTCCGCCACCGCCACTATAACCTCGCCATTGGCTGAGCAGGTCATCGTCCTCTGCAAAAGAAGCTGTATAAACAAAACCTTGCCGATAGAGATCCACAAGCTCGATAGCGCGAAGAAGGACCGATTTTCCGGTATGGTCGGCGTGGGTGGACGCGGCTGCAAGTTCTTCGGTCAGATAGCGTAGACCGTACGAAAATTCTTCCGAGTCGTTGAGATAATGAATGTTGGTTGCCCAGATCGCTTTCTGAGACACGATGCCGAGATATCCGGCGAGCGTCGTGTAGTGAAAAAGTCGAGGCCTTGGGATCACGGAATGTGATCCGTTTGAATTCGGCAGCAAAGCGAAGTGGTCTTCGATTGTGTTGGGCATGTCATTGCTCCGTCTACGGGATGTGCAAGACGACGTACCGCCGCCAAATTATCTGTAAGCGCAGTACAGAATGTTTGGCGACAGGCTAAGCGATTGAACGAGAACGCTCATGACTTCGTTGTCGATCACTTCTCCTGATATGACGACATCAATGGTAATGGTCTGATCCAATGAATTGACCCGCCGTGCCAATGACTTGACAGTCAGTTGATGATCGCTGGTTTGTGTCATCAAGCTCGCGCGGACCTCGGCTTCACTTTCTGTGGTCGTACGAACTTCTATCGTATGCCGTTGCGCCTCGAGCGGGCGAGGGGGTACGAAGCGCTCTACAAGCTTCACCAGTTTGGGAGAGGTTACGTTTATCAACAAGATCAGAAGCGTTGCTTCTGCGGCCTCGAAGATCTCTCCGTAGCCTGCCAGAACGCCGATTGCGCCGGTCGCCCAGACGGTTGCCGATGTACTCAGCCCACGAATGTTGAGACCGTCCCGCATGATCAGGCCAGCGCCGAGAAAACCTATTCCCGTTACAACTTGCCCACCCATACGAATGTCCTCGTTGACTTCAAGGATGGCGGGTAGTGCGCAGTATGCTGCAGCGCCAAAGGCAACGAGTGCGTGTGTCGTCAACCCGGTCGTGCCCTGTCGCCATTGTCGCTCCAGGCCGATGATTGTTCCAAACACGACAGCGGTTACCAGGCGAACTGATATCGATAACGTGTCATAAAGCCATGGGAAGAAGTCGTTTATCAAGAGCGCCACCAGTCGGTTTTTGCACGCACTACAAATCGAAACTCCAGATTGTCGAAAAGCCTTTTAGCACAAAATTGGAACTCCGATTGAACCAGGGAAACAAATTGGTTTCCAGTTTTTTCGAAATATTGCGGCGATGACAAGTGTTCTTGCACTTCCACTGAGAGTTGAGGCACAGTGTCCTCGTTGGTGCTGTGGAGACCTGGGTTTGAATGGTTTCTCCCGCGCTCCTAGGGGAGACGATGCAATGTTGTCTTTTTTGCTTAGCCTTCGTTACGTCATGGGTCTTGCGTCGATCGGCGTGATTGCAGCGTCCTTTCTCATGTTCTGGGAAGGCCTTCTGGCCATTGGCAACGCCTTCGTTCAAGTGCGTGCCAATCCGGACCAGGCAATCATTGCCGCAGTGTTACAGGGCGTGGACAAGCTGTTGTTTGCTATCGTTCTCGTCATTTTCGGATGCGCGATTACGGTTGGCTTTGTTGTGAGCCCAAGCGCACCCTGGAAAGCGCAGCTTCCACGCTGGATGGTGATCGAAGACGTCGCAGAGCTCAAAAACCTCTTTTTCCAGATGATCATTCTTTATCTGGTCGTACATTTCGTAACGCTTGTCGCGGAGATGGAGGATATGCCGGATTGGAACGCGCTTGTTCTGCCCGTTTCCATTCTTTTGCTCGCCGCGGCGATGAAAATTATCGCAACCGCATCCACCCACGGCACCTCAGAACACATCGAACCAACCGATGATCAAAGCCATTCTAGGTAGGTCCACGGAATAACTCACTACTTCTTGTGGTTGCGACCGTAAATTTTAGCTATCGTTCTGCGCGATTAAGTGGTATTTGATATTCAGGATTGCTAATGAATGCAATTCTAAGTTCTTGTATTTTTTTAAGTTTAAACGTGCATCGCGGACTTCCCGCAAAACTTCCAAGCCAAGATCGACGTCGTCAGTTTACTGCCTGCCACTGTGATTGAGCGTGAGTTTTAAATGCATAAGCATGACATCCCCATTATTGGGAGTTTGAGAAGGCTGTTTACAGCCGCATTGCTCTCAACCCTCCCTCTCAGTCTCAACGCGCAATCTCTGCAGAGTGTTGAGGTGCAGCCCGTCCAGTTGATGAATGTGGCCCCGAAGTACGAATTTGTGGGGCGCGTAGAAGCCGCAAATTCGGTGGATATTCTTGCCAGGGTGCCCGGATTTATCAAGGAGCGGCTGTTTCAGGAAGGCCAATCGGTCACAGCGGACCAACCTCTGTTTGTGATCGAACAAGAGAGCTATCAACTGTCTCTCGATGATGCGCAAGCGACACGAGATGCTGCGCAATCCAATCTCGTCAATGCCGAACAAAGTCTAGCTCGAAACCTGTCCCTTGCCAGGGGCAGCGTTTCTCAAGCGGTTCTTGATCAAAGTCAGGCTGCCCGCGATTCTGCAGCCTCCAGCCTTCGCTCCGCCGATGTGAAGGTAAATCAGGCAAAGCTGAACCTCAGCTATACGAGAATTTCCTCTCCGATTGCGGGAAGAATAGGCGTATCGAATGTTTCTGTGGGGGGCTTCGTTGGTAACGCGACCACCGTGCTTGCCCGCGTGGTGCAGATGGACCCTATTCGCGTTGTTTTTTCCGTCAGTGATCGCTCTATTCTCGACCTGCGTGCCGCTGCTGGTGGGGCGTCGAAGGAAGAACTGGCCAGGCACTTCAAGACAAGCCTGCGTTTGTCGAACGGGCAGGTTTATATCCAGTCGGGCGAGATTGAGTTTCTGGACAATCAGGTTGATTTGCAGACAGGGACACTGGCAATCAGAGCGTCGTTTTCGAACCCGGATGCTTTGCTGGTGCCCAACCAGTTCGTGACGGTCGTTGTGAGTGAAGATGCGCCGGTGATGAAGCCCGTGGTTCCGCAGGAGGTCGTACAGCAGGACAGAGACGGAAAATACGTGCTGCTGGCTGGTGAGGGCGACAAGGCGGAACTGCGTCGTATCAGCGCCGACAATCAGATGTCTGGAAACTGGATCGTCGAAGACGGTCTTGTCGGGGGTGAGCGGCTCATTACCGGAAACCTGCAAAGTGTTGCTGAGGGCATGCCGCTCAAGGTGATGCCCGCAACCGATCTCAGTAGCACGGGAACGAAGCCATGATTGGCCCTGGAAGCTTTATCCGGCTTCCCCGTTTTGCAATGGTGATTGCAATCGTCATGGTGATTGCTGGCGCCCTTGCTATGACGCAGATCCCGGTCACGCAATATCCTCCGATCACACCTCCCGAAGTGCAGGTCTCAGCGAGTTACCCTGGCGCCAATGCCACCGTCATGGCTGAAAGTGTCGGCGCGCTGATCGAGGAGCAGGTGAATGGCGTTGATGGCATGCTCTACATGTCTTCATCCAGCACCAACAATGGCACCTACTCGCTCACCGTGACATTTGCGGTGGGGACAGATCCCGAGATAGCGCAGATCAACGTGCAAAACAGAGTGGCGACGGCAACGCCGCGCCTGCCGGCGGTCGTTTCGCAAACCGGCGTTACGGTTAGAAGCCGGTCGTCGAGCATGCTGATGGGGGTTGCCATCTACTCTCCCAAAGGTACTCGGGATGAGCTTTTTGTCAGCAATTATGCCTCGATCAACATCAGAGATGCATTGGCTCGTATCTCAGGTGTCGGCGATGCCGGTGTCTTTGGTCCTGCCTACAGCATGCGCATCTGGATGAACCCAGATCGAATGGAAGCGCTGGGTGTCACGGCGGCCGACCTAAGTGCCGCGGTTCAGTCCCAGAACGCGCAGGCTTCGGCTGGCCAGATCGGATCACCACCAACCTCAGATGGCCAGCAACTGCAACTTACCATCTTGGCAAAGGGGCGATTGAGCGATCCTTCGGAGTTCGGCAACATTGTTGTGCGGACCAATACCGATGGCGCAATCGTCAGATTGCGGGATGTGGCGAGGGTCGAGCTTGGTGCTCAGTCCTATGATACCGTATCGACGTTCAACGGAAAGCCGAGCGCGACCATCGTGCTTTATCAGTCGGCAGATGCGAACGCCTTGTCCGTTTCACAAGCTGCGAGAGCGGAACTGGAGCGTTTGCAGCAGCAATTTCCGGAGGACATCGCATATACGGTCGTCTTCGATACGACGAGTTTCCTCAACGCGACGATCGAAGAGATCATCATAACCCTTGCGATCACATTTGTTCTGGTGGTCGCTGTCGTCTACGTCTTCCTGCAGGATTGGCGGGCGACAATTCTCCCGACACTGACAATTCCAGTTTCGCTGATTGGTGCCTTCACCGTTCTCTATTTCATTGGCTACTCGGCCAATACCATCACCCTGTTTGCCATGGTGTTGGCGATCAGCCTTGTTGTCGACGATGCGATTATCGTTGCGGAAAATGCGCAGCGCATCATGCAGGAAGAAGGGCTGTCGATCACTGATGCGACGCTCAAGACAATGGAACAGGTGACGGGCCCAATCATCGCAACGACGCTCGTTCTCGCTGCGTTGTTTGTTCCGGTGTCGTTTTTGCCGGGAATAACCGGGCAGCTCTACCGGCAGTTTGCAGTCACGATTTTGGTCACGATCAGCTTTTCGACCATCAATGCCCTCACGCTCAGCCCGGCACTGTGCGCCATGCTTTTGAAGCCGCCGGCGACCAAGCGGGCAAAGGTCTTTGAACAATTCAATTCTTGGTTGGCTTGGATCAGGGATTTTTATGTCCGCATGCTGCTTGCGCTATCGCGGCGTGTCGTCGTGTCGATCGTGATCATTTTGGGGATCTTTGCCGGCACCTATGCGCTGGTACGGGTCTTGCCGACCGGGTTCATTCCCTCGGAGGATCAGGGGTATCTTTTTGCGAACGTTCAGCTTCCCAATTCCGCTGCCATAGGGCGCACGCAACAAACCGTGTCGCAGGTCCAGACAATTCTCCGGAATACGCCAGGTGTTGAAAACGTCATCGGTATTTCAGGCATGAGCCTCATCGGTGGCGGCGGATCGAATGCTGGCATGGTGATTGCCGCGCTGAAGCCGTGGAGCGAGCGTAATTCAGACGAAAGTGCGGATGCTATTCTGGCAAAACTGCGGCGCGAGTTTACCGTTTTCTCCAATGCCTCGGTCGTCGCATTCAATCCACCTGCCATTCCCGGCCTTGGTACCACCGGCGGGTTTGATTTCCGGCTGCAGGCACTTGATGGGCAGGAGCCCGGCGAACTTGCTCAGGTCATGCGCGGTCTCATAGGCAAGGCAAATCAGACCCCAGCTCTTGCCGGCGTATTCAGCACCTTTTCGGCTGACGCTCCACAATTGTTCATGGACATCGATCGCAACCGGGCCGAACTCTATGGCGTGTCACCGGCGGCGATCTTCAGCGCTGCGCAGGCACAGCTTGGTTCAGCCTACATTGATGATTTCAATCTCTCGTCCCGCGTGTTTCAGGTGCGGCTCCAAAATGATACGCAATTCCGCTCGCGCATCGAGGACATTCAACGCCTGAGAGTGAGATCGTCAAACGGTGCATTGGTGCCGATCCAGGCTGTGGCATCCGTTTCCACGATATACGGTGCAAGCTCGATCAATCGTTACAATCTTTTCCCTGCTGCATCGATCAATGGTCAACCGGGTCCCGGTGTCAGCACAGGCGACGCACTTGTCGCGATGGAGAACGTTGCAGCCGAGACCCTTCCGTCAGGGTTTGGTTTCGAGTGGACAGGGTTGGCGTTGCAGGAACGTCAGGCCGGCGCACAAACCGCGCTGCTGCTCATCATGGGAATAGTTTTCACCTACCTGTTCCTCGTCGCCCAATATGAAAGCTGGTCGGTCCCACTCGCCGTCATACTTTCCGTGTGTGCTGCAGCGGCAGGTGCATTGAGCAGTCTTCTGATCGCCGGTCTGGATTTGAATGTTTACGCACAGATCGGGCTTGTTTTGCTGATCGGTCTGGCGGCAAAAAATGCGATCCTGATCGTCGAATTCGCCAAGGAACGGCGTGAAGCCGGACTGGAGATCACTGAGGCTGCCAGACTGGCCACATACCAACGTTTCCGGCCTGTGTTCATGACGGCAATGGCCTCGGTGCTGGGTGTCCTTCCGCTGGTCTTTGCGACCGGGGCCGGAGCGGCCAGCCGTCAGGCGATTGGCGTCTCGATCTTCGGTGGCCTGCTGGTTGGCACCCTGGTGGGTATTCTGATTATCCCGCTTCTCTACGTCCTTGTTCAGACGCTGCGCGAAAGGGTCAAGTCTTCATGGTTTGGGGTGGGCGCGCAATCCAAACATACGACGACAGGCGGAGGGGAATGAACGATGTCCGCAGCCGGTGAAGCAAAGCTATCTCTGGTGACGTTGACGGGCATGGTGGTCGGCTCCATGGTCGGAGCCGGAATATTCTCGCTGCCTCAGGCATTTGGAAAGGCAACTGGTCCGCTTGGCGCGATTGTCGCCTGGACGATCGCCGGAATTGGCATGCTGATGGTTGCATTCGTTTTTCAGAGCCTGGCGCAGCGGCGTCCGGATCTGGATGCGGGTATCTTCATGTATGCGAAGGAAGGTTTCGGCAACTATCTCGGTTTCCTGTCTGCTCTTGGGTATTGGGCAGCCGCGCTACTTGGAAATGTCACCTACTTCATCCTGGTAAAGTCGACACTTGGTCTGTTTTTCCCGGCTTTCGGTGACGGCAACACCTTGATTGCCGTTGCGACGTCGTCCGTATTGTTGTGGGTGTTTCACAGCCTCATCTTGAGAGGTATCCGGCAGGCAGCGGCTCTGAACACAGTCGTGACGATCGCCAAGATCCTGCCGATCTTCGTCTTCCTTTTATTGGTTTTGATGGCCTTCGATTGGGAGATTTTTCGAGAGAGCTTCTGGGGCGCCGATGAGGCTGGGATAGGGTCGCTCTCCACTCAAGTGCGAAACACCATGCTTGTTACCGTTTTCGTTTTTGTCGGCATTGAGGGCGCAAGCGTTTACTCAAGATATGCGAGAAAACGCTCGGACGTGGGCACCGCAACCGTCACCGGTTTTCTGTTCGTTCTCGCTCTTATGTTGGCGGTCACACTGCTCTCATATGGCGTCATGCCTAAAGAGGATCTTGCCGAGTTACGCAATCCATCGATGGCAGGAGTGCTGGCAGCCGTGACAGGACCATGGGGAGCGGTCTTCGTCAGCATCGGCTTGGTCATCTCCGTCGCTGGAGCCTACATCGCCTGGGTGCTGCTGGCAGCAGAAATCCTTTACTCCGCCGCCAAGTACCAGACCATGCCAAGTTTTCTCGCGCGGGAAAATGCGGCAGGCGTTCCCGCCAATGCGCTTTGGCTGACAAACATCATCGTACAGGTGTTCCTCATCATCTCGATGTTTTCGGATTACGCCTTCATGCTCGCGGTGGCGATGACGAGTTCGATGATCCTCGTGCCGTATCTTCTCGTTGCGGCATTCGGCGTGAAAACCAACTTGCAGGGCGATAAGTCTGTCATTCAGTCCAAGGGCAATGGTGCCGAAACGGTACAGTCATTTCTGGCCCTGATCTACACTGCCGGGCTTATTTATGCCGCCGGATTCAAGTTCCTCCTTCTTACGACGTTGATCTATGTCCCGGGGACCGCTCTTTTCCTTATGGCAAGGAATGAGCAGGGTGAAACTATATTTAACCATGTAGAGTGGTTTGTATTTGCGGTTTTGAGTGTTGGATTTTTTGCGGTTATATTCGGAATTACAAAGGGATATCTGAGTATATAGGCGCAATTTCCTAAAATTGAACGCATAATTTGCTTGCCATTGGTGGGCTTTGACTGACTTTATACTTGGCTGAGAGGGTTAGGTTTATGGCAGCGTCGCAACAGAAACTCACGTTATTTTCGTTAACGGCAATGGTTGTCGGCTCCATGGTTGGGGCGGGTATTTTCAATCTTCCGAGCCGCTTCGGAACTGCCACAGGACCTTTTGGTGCGATTATTGCCTGGGCTATCGCCGGAACCGGCATGTATATGCTCGCGCGGGTCTTCCAGGCTCTCGCCGAGAAAAAGCCCGATATTGATTCCGGTGTTTTCGCTTATGCCAAGGCAGGTTTTGGAAACTACATGGGTTTCCTTTCTGCCTTTGGCTATTGGCTTGGCAGTTGCCTTGGAAACGTCTTTTATTGGGTTCTCATCGGCTCAACGCTCGGGCGCTTTTTTCCCGAATTTTTTGGTGACGGAAGTAGTGCCACGGCGATTGTTGTGTCGCTTGTCGGCATCTGGGCGTTTCATTTCATGATCCTGCGCGGCGTGGAACAAGCAGCGTTCATCAATACGATTGTCACCGTTGCCAAGGTCGTGCCGATCCTCGTCTTCATTTTGGCGCTGATCTTCTTCTTCAACTATGCGCAGTTCTCCGACAACTTTTTCGGTGGCGCAGACATGCCGGTGAAATCGTTGGTCGCACAAGTGCGAGACACGATGCTGATCACCGTTTTCGTGTTCCTCGGTATCGAGGGGGCCAGCGTCTATTCCCGTTTTGCGCAAAAACGATCCGACGTCGGCTCTGCCACGATCCTCGGCTTCGTGGGCGTCACGGGTCTTATGGTCGCGGTCACGTTGCTGCCTTATGCAGCTTTGCCCCAATCAGCCATTGCAGCAGTTCAGCAGCCCTCGATGGCGGGCGTACTTGAAGCCGTCGTCGGACACTGGGGGGCCGTATTCATTTCCATCGGCGTTCTGGTTTCCGTTCTCGGTGCCTATCTCGCATGGTCTCTCATTTGCGCCGAGGTGCTTTTCGCCGCCGCCAAATCGCAGGACATGCCAAAGATGTTTGCGGCACAAAACGGTAATCGCGTCCCGGCAAATGCGCTCTGGCTGACCAATATTGTCGTGTCGCTTTTCGTGATCTCCACCTACTGGTCACGAGATGCCTTCAACTTCATGCTCGACATGACAAGTGTAACGGCGCTTCTGCCCTATCTTCTTGTTGCGGGTTACGGCGTTTTGCTGGCGCGTCGAGGTGAGGGGTACGAAACGACGCCGGAACAGCGCGGACGCGATCAGTTTTTTGCGTGGGTAGCGGTTGTCTACACGCTGTTCATGTTTGCTGCCGCTGGGCTGAAGTATGTTCTGCTGGTCGCGGTGCTCTTCGTTCCTGGCACCATTCTCTACTTCTGGGCGCGACGGGAGCAGAAGCTCACTTTGTTCACGCCGGCCGAACTCATCGTGTTTGCAGTGACGCTCATCGGTGGCCTGGTTGGGGCCTACGGTTTGCTGACAGGTATTATTACACCCTAAACTGAGAGGCGAAGGTCATGACACAAACGACACCCTTTGGCGTTCATTCCGAAGTTGGGCAACTGCGCAAGGTAATGGTTTGCGCGCCCGGCCGAGCGCACCAACGACTGACACCGACCAATTGTGACGCGCTTCTCTTCGACGATGTCCTTTGGGTTGAAAACGCCAAGCGCGATCATTTCGATTTTATGACGAAAATGCGTGACCGGGGGATCGAGGTGCTGGAGATGCACAATCTCCTGACACAAACGCTCGCCGTGCCGGAAGCAAAAGCCTGGATTCTCGATCATCAGGTCGTGCCCAATCAGATTGGACTGGGTCTCATCAACGAGGTTCGGTCATATCTCGAAGGATTGGCGGACCGCGAACTCGCCGAAACGCTGATAGGCGGTCTCTCGACCTTTGAATTTCCTGACAGCATTGGAGGAGAGCAGCTCGCGTTGATCCGCGATGCTGCGGGAGTGAATGAATACCTCCTGCCACCGTTGCCAAATACGCTCTACACGCGTGATACGACGTGCTGGATTTACGGTGGTGTTACCCTGAATGCGCTTTACTGGCCGGCGCGTCATGAGGAAACGATCCTGACGTCTGCGATCTACAAGTTCCATCCGGACTTTGCGGGCAAGGTCAACGTCTGGTGGGGTGATCCAACCAAGGATTGGGGGCTTGCAACGCTGGAAGGTGGCGATGTGATGCCGATCGGTAAGGGCAATGTCCTGATCGGGATGAGCGAACGAACATCGCGCCAGGCCATCAGTCAGGTCGCAGCCGCCTTGTTCGAGAAAGGCGCGGCGGAACGCGTGATTGTCGCTGCCATGCCGAAACTGCGCGCCGCCATGCACCTTGATACCGTGTTCACCTTCGCTGATCGGGACTGCGTGCTGCTCTACCCGGATATCGTCAACGGTATCGAGGCATTTTCATTCCGCCCGGACGGCAATGGCGGTGTCGAGCTGCATAAGGACAAGGGTAGTTTTGTTGATACGGTTCGGGATTCTCTCGGCCTTAAAAAGATGCGCGTCGTTGAGACGGGAGGCAACGATTACATGCGTGAGCGGACCCAGTGGGACAGTGGCGCAAACCTTGTCTGCGCGTCACCGGGTGTCGTCTACGCTTATGATCGGAACACCTACACCAATACCCTACTTCGCAAGGAGGGGATTGAAGTCATCACCATTACAGGAGCGGAGCTTGGCCGTGGCCGCGGCGGCGGCCATTGCATGACATGCCCGATTGTCCGTGATGCCGTCGACTATTGAGTATTTCTAGAAAAAACAGGGAGCGCGTCCAGACGCCGCGCTCTCTGATTTGCCGTATCGGGAGGCCGCCATGATAGCGGTGGTGGGCAACCTTGTTGGGGAGACCATACCTCATGCAAAGTTTCGGACAGAAATATAGCCATCTGGTTCATAATTCCGGTTGTGCGTGCTTCAACCCGTCGCTTCAGATTGTATCGCGCCGGCTGGAAGCCCTTTCAAGACGCGGTTTTCTGGCGGGCCTAGGCGCTGCTATGCTCTCTGGCGCAATGCCTAGGCCATCTGCGGCTCAAAGCGCACGATCTACGACCGTGTTTCGCGACGTGCGTCTTTTCGATGGTAAATCCAGCACGGTCCAAACAGGCGTGCAGGTTGTTGTCGAGAACCAGAAGATTACCGCCGTTGATCCTGCAAACAATCCGGTGCCAACCGATGCGGTTGTCATAAATTGCCGCAATGGTGTTCTGCTGCCGGGATTGATCGATGCGCATTGGCACACAATTTTTGCAGCGGTTCCCTTAAACGTCCTGCTGGCGGGTGATCCGGGGATCATTTTTGCGGCGTCGACTGCCGAGGCCGAGCGGACCCTTCTGCGCGGCTTTACAACGGTGCGTGATCTTGGAGGGCCGGTCTTTTCCTTCAAGCAGGCGATCGACGGTGGCATGATACCAGGGCCGCGCATATATCCGTCCGGTGCCATGATAACGACGTCCGGTGGACACGGCGATCTCCGTTTGCCAACGGAAATCCCACGGGATCGAGCACAGCTCAGCACCGGTGAATTGATGGGTGCAGCAGCTATTGTCGACAGTGTCGGCGACATCAGGTTGCGGGTTCGAGAGCAACTTCTGCAGGGCGCGTCGCAGATCAAGATGGTCGGAAGCGGTGGGGTGTCATCGCCGCGAAGCCCGCTTGATATGACGGCATTCAGCGAAGAAGAGCTTCGGGCCGCAGTCGAGGTTGCCCAGGACTGGAATACCTATGTCACGACGCACGCCTATACACCCCGTGCAGTCCAGCGAGCGCTGGCCGCGGGGGTTACCTGTATCGAACACGCCCATCTGGTCGACGATGAAACGGCAAAAATGATTGCTGACAAAGGGGCATGGCTCAGCACACAACCTTTCCTGACGATGGAGGATGCAGCACCTCAAAGTGGACCGGCGTTGGAGCGCATCCAGCAACTGTTCGCTGGTACGCCGAAGATTTACGAATTTGCCCGGAAGTACGGGATCAAGACGGCATGGGGATCTGATGTGCTGTTTTCGCCGGAGCTTGGGCCGCGCCAGAACTTCATGCTGACACATCTTCAAAACTGGTACTCCAACGCTGAAACCCTGCAGATGGCGACATCAGGTAACGCCGAACTGCTTGCCCTTTCCAGTCTCCGAAATCCCTATCCTGGCAAGCTTGGTGTCATCGAGACGGGGGCCCTGGCAGACCTTATTGTCGTTGACGGCAATCCGCTCGATGATATCAGCCTGCTCGAAAATCCCCAGAAAAACCTTTCCGTCGTTATGAAGGATGGCCGCATCCATAAGAATATACTTTGAAGGAGCGTAATGTGCAGGTAGAGCCTCGCAGACCGATGGCCGGAATGCTCGTTTCCGGCATTCTTTTGGTCGCCCTCCTGTTTGCGGCACAATCGGTGTTTGCTCCGCTCTTTTTCTCTTTGTTCATCATTGCTGTCGTCTGGCCTTGCCAGCTCGCCTTGCAGAGCAGGCTTCCGCGTCTGTTGGCGCTACTGATCACACTCATCATCACCGTCGGCTTCATCACGGCGATTGGCTCATCTCTCGCCTGGGGATTAAGCAGAGTTGGCCAATGGTTGTTTACAAATGCTGACCGTTTACAAGCGGCTTACATGGCGGTCGTCGACTGGCTTGAGCAACATGGTATTGCGATAGCCGGGCCGATTGGTGACTGGTTTAATGTTTCCAGACTGCTTTCCGTCATGCAGGGAACGGCCGGCCGCCTGAACCAGTTCGGTGGTTTTTCTCTTCTGGTGCTGATCTTCGTGATGCTGGGGCTGCTGGAGGTTCAGGAATTCGCCGCTCGTTTGCGATTGCCGGCCGCTCAGCCCTATGGTCACATCATTCTTTCGGCAAACCGCATCATCGCGATGAAATTTCGCCGCTTCATGCTGGTGCGGACCTTTGCCAGCGTTCTGACAGGATTGCTCGTATGGCTCCTGTCGCTTGGCGCGGGATTGGAACTGGCGGCGGCCTGGGGGGTCATCGCCTTCGCCTTCAACTACATTCCCTTTCTGGGGCCCTTGGTGGCGACAACCCTGCCTACGCTTTTTGCCATAGCCCAGTTCGATACATGGCAACCGGCCCTGCTTATTTTTGCAAGCCTCAACATCATCCAGTTTGTGATCGGTAGTTATCTCGAACCGAGACTGGCTGGTGCATCCCTTTCCATTTCGCCTTTTGCGGTCATCTTTGCGGTGTTCTTCTGGAGCTTCATGTGGGGGTTGGCCGGAGCGTTCATAGGGGTTCCGATATTGATCGCATTCACAGTTTTCTGCTCGATGGCCGCTTCAACAAAATGGATCGCGACCATCCTTTCAGACAACGAAACCGCCAATACCGCCTGAGAACGACATCATGGCCAAAAGCAGTGCGGTTATGAGTGTAAAAATAAAGAGGTGCATGCAGCGCTTTCTGACCGTGTCTGTCTTCTTCTTTGCGCCATTCGTAGAGAACAGGGGACAGGCCCAGGACGAAGCCCGAAGTGAATGTGTTGTCCTGCTTCACGGCCTCGCCCGCGGGAGTGGGTCGTTTTGGATGATGGAGAAAGTTCTCTCGAAGGCGGGGTATTACGTTTTGAACGTCGAGTATCCTTCAACCACGACCACCGTTTCGAAGCTCGCGCTTCATGTCGGCGATGCGGTGGAAGATTGCGGTTCCCGGCGAACAAGCTTTGTGACCCATTCCATGGGCGGGATCATTTTGCGGTTTTGGCTGATGGATCACAGACCTGAGATTCTCGGGCGGGTTGTCATGCTCGCTCCGCCAAATCACGGGTCGAAGATCGTGGACGTCTTCGGAGACATGCCACCATTCGAGTGGCTCAACGGTCCTGCTGGTCTGGAACTGGGAACGGATGCAAGTTCGATATTGGCCAGATTGCCCAGGCCGGATTTTTCGCTCGGCATTATTGCAGGCGACGTGTCGCTCAATCCTGTTTTTGATGCTATTCATGATGGGCCCAACGACGGCAAAGTCACGGTTGAATCGACCCGACTGGATGGTGCTCAAGAGCACCTCGTGTTGCACACCACACATACCTTCATGATGTTCAATCCGATCGTCGTCGTCGAGACGCTCAATTTTTTAAAGCACGGTAATTTTGTTCGAACGCTCGATGTCACAGACGCCGTCGAGATGCTCGTGAAAACCTTTCAATGAGCCTTGGAGGTCGCATGCTGTCAGAAGTAACGACACAGAAAAATTGGAGATGGATTTAACGGGCGAGAAGCCCGCACGTGTCTGAAGGAGATCAGCTTATGAATTTCTTGAAATTGATGACGATCACGTTCATGTCGGGGAGCATGCTTTGGGCTGGTATCGTGCCTGTGCAGGCGGCACCAGCGGTGGTCACCGCCAACAACGTTCAGCTTCGCGCTGGCCCCAGTTCTTCCTATCGTGTTGTCGGGCGCCTGCGGGTGCGAGAGCGCGTCAATGTCACTCGTTGCATGACGTCAGGCCGTTGGTGCCATGTGCAGCCGCGAGGCATGCGCAGCGGATGGGTTCGTGCACGATATCTGGACCCGGTCCGGTGGGGATCGGCAAATCGTCCCGGTAGCATTTGTTTCCATGGCGCGCGCGGACACGTTTGCCTCAACAGATGATGTTTTCCTCCGTAACCGGCAAAGGGCGGCCCGGCTTATCGTGGCGTCCGATCTTCTAAATTGATCGGCGCCTGGAGAGGGCTGAAGAGATGCGTACCCTGAATGCCATAACGTTGCTTCTCATTGTCATCGGCGGACTGGATTGGCTGCTGATCGGCCTGTTCCAGTTCGATCCGATAGGCCTGCTGTTGGGTGGTTCTGGCGCTATCCTTGCGCGTATCGCCTATACGTTGATTGGAGTTTCGGCGCTATGGCAACTCCTGCCGATTTTCGGAGTTGTTCAACGTCGCGATGCCGAAGCCAACATGAAGCGTAGCAACATTCACCGGCCCTGACTGGTCGGGCCGGCTGAAAGCGGCAGGATCATCGATCGGGATGCTCCTGTTGCCAGTGGTTGGCATGCTTTATGATCGGTGGCGTTGAAATTGTCCGGGGACCCATACATGTCGGCTGCGGCGGATGCTCCACACCCAACGTCCGGGAACCCAGCGATATCCCTTGCGAGGCGGGGGCGTTTTTTCCTTCAGGTCCGGTGGCGGCGGTGGACGCCTTCCCACCGGAGCGCGCGGCCCAGCTTGCTGGGATAACGCCGCGGTGGGGACAAGCAACAGTGTCCCACAGAGTTGAAGAAATAATCTGCGATGTTTTTGCATGCGCCATTCCTCTCTCGTTATTGCGTCGGATCTACAGACCTGCGTGGTGGTGACTGAACCGCATCCTCGTCAAGCAACTCAACGGCCTGCCTGAGGATGCGTTCGTCCTCTGAACCAGCGGACGAGACGGACAGCGTCCCTGTTCCGACCCTTCCAGCCGTCAAGGCCTGCAAGGGTATTCTGGGTAGCATCGTTGCAAGCGTGACGAACCTGTCGTGCCTGATCCTCGTTGGTGCCCGTACATCGCTGATGTCGATAATTTGGAGGTTGCGTTCCTCGGCAAGCGCGATGGTGCGGGGATCGTCTATGTCGAGCGCTCCGGCTTTTGCAGAGGCGCCTGCGAGCCATCGTGATGTTGCGAGAGCCAGATCGTCCTGTGTTGAGAGCACGATGATCGGTTTCGACAGGCTTCCCACGACTTTCAGTTGCTTTTGAAAGACATCGATATCGATATCAGGCGCAGCAAGGATGACCCGGTCGATCTTATCAAGAGAATGGGCTTTTGACTGAAGACGCAATTGCCGTAACGCCTCGACAGTCAGCCAGCTCCCCATGCTGTGCGCCAAAATCTTGGTTTCGACTTTTCTGGTGCCAAGCTCGTCCAACGTCTGGACGAGTTCATCGCGTGAGAAATTGCTCGCATCCCGGTCCGCCAGGTAGCTTGAGAAATTACCGCGAGATGGCCAGGCAAACAGGATGGGAGTGCTTCTCACGTCGGCATCGGCGGATATCTGGACGAGCCTGAACAGGCTTTCCTGGAAACTGTTGTTGTAGCCATGAACAAAGACGAAAGCTGAAGGGCTGGCCGCAGCCATGCTGAGGAATTCTTGACGTGAAATGACTTTGCTGTCGATAACAGCAAAAGAAGAGCTAGCGTTCGGAACGCCACGCGGCCATTCGATCGTTCCCGGCCTGTGTCCAGGTGGCACCGAAACGACCATACGAAGATAGGTAGGTTGCCGAGCTCTGTCACTCGTAAAACTGTTCTTGCCCGACGTATCGGGTTCGCGCGTTGTGACGACAAGAACAGTTTGCTGGACGGCACCTTGCGCCGGTCCAACGACCTTCAAACTTCCCGGGCCCGGCCTTGCGCAGGAAGCCAGGAGCAGAAGAACAGAAACACTCAGCAAGAGGCACAAAGCCTGAAGGGCAGATGCCCCGAAATACCTTGGTTTCCCTACCATGATGCCGAGATTAAAACACAGCCAGATTGTCATGGTAAATAGGGAACACAACCGAACGTGTCGTTAAATCCAAGCTTTAGCGGACGGTCAGTCTTGATACTCCACTTCATGACCAATATGGACCTATGAAGTATGATGCTGGCGGAAACTTACATTCAGCGTCGAAATCTGGCCGCCGCAGATCCGCTCCCCAGCCGGTACGCTACGGTGCATCTTCTAATTCGTTCAAACTACATTTCAGCCAATGGATTGATATGACAGAGATGACGCGCAGTCTGATCGACGTGGAAGACGAAAGTTTGTTTCGAGGGAATATCCTCAGAGTACCGGGAAAATATCCGTACGAAGAGTTCGTCGATTTCATGATATTTGATACCCAGTCAGAAGATCGGCGCTACGCTCTCATCGTTACCTCCGGATATAAGGCTGGATTAATCCTGGTCTATCTTCCTCAAGAAAGCGAGGCTGCAGGAGGCGGTGTCAATCTGAAGTGGCTGGTTTCCAATTGGAATAAGTGGATTTATCCGGAATGCGATGTCTCGGATGTCACGCTGATATCCGGATATGGAGCAAGTCATCGTTTGTGATCCATGGATCGCATCCATTTTATCAGCAAACTCTGTTCACATAAGGCCGTAAAGGCACGCTCTCGGAACCTGCTGCGGATTTCGTGCGTTTCTGTTCTCGACAAGCATTGTCGCAAAATCATTTCCGGGGGCAGGGGTGAGCAATACAATCGAGACCAATCCACTGACGCTCAGCGACGTGACAGTCATTGAGGATTCAAAGCTGAAAAAAGCCATCACCGCTGCTGCTCTTGGCAATGCCATGGAGTGGTTCGACTTCGGTGTGTACGGCTTCGTCGCCGCGACAGTCGGCAGGGTGTTTTTTCCGGACGCTTCGCCGGCGGTTCAAACAATTGCGGCGCTTGCAACGTTCTCCGTGCCGTTTCTGGTACGGCCGCTTGGTGGCCTCTTCTTTGGCGCGATGGGTGATAAGTTTGGGCGCCAGAAGGTCCTTTCGCTCACCATCATTATCATGGCGGTCAGTACGTTCTGTATCGGACTCATTCCGGGCTATGCAACAATCGGTCTTTGGGCACCCATTCTTCTCTTACTTTGTAAACTTGCGCAGGGCTTCTCCGTTGGCGGCGAATATACGGGCGCTGCGATCTTCGTTGCGGAGTATTCGCCGGATCGTCGGCGTGGATTTTTGGGGAGTTGGCTGGATTTCGGGTCGATCGCTGGCTTCGTGCTTGGCGCAGGTTTGGTGGTTGTTTTAAGTACTGCAATGTCGGAGGACAGCTTCCTCTCCTGGGGCTGGCGCATTCCATTCTTTCTCGCTGCCCCGCTGGGCTTGATTGGCCTTTACTTAAGGCACGCAGCCGAGGAAACACCCGCCTTTACCGAGCGTCTGAAGCGTGCCGAACAGGAGGATAAGGATGCGCTGCAGGACCGGCCAACCGTTCCGTTCGCGGAAATTCTCAACAAGCATCCGCGTTCGCTGGCGATCTGCATCGGCATGGTTCTCGTCACCAACGTGACCTATTACATGCTGCTTACCTATATGCCGACCTACCTGTCAAAGACGTTGGGATATACCGAGGATCATGGCGCTCTCATCATCATTGCCGTCATGATTGGTATGCTCTTCGTGCAGCCTCTCGTCGGCTTGCTAAGTGACCGGATCGGCCGCCGACCATTCCTCGCTGTCGGCAGCACACTCATCCTTTTCCTCTCTTGGCCGGCATTTCACCTGATCGCGAGCGGCCATGTTGTCGGCATTTTCTTCGGGCTTCTGATCCTCGCAATCGGCCTCAACTGCCTGGTGGGCATCATGGCAGCCACCCTTCCAGCGCTCTTTCCCGCTCGTATCCGCTACAGCGCGTTGGCTCTTTCATTCAATGTCTCGATTATTGTGGCAGGTCTGACGCCGACGATTGCGGCCTGGCTGGTCGAAGCAACCGACAACATCTACATGCCAGCCTATTATTTGATGGTGGCTGCGGTCGCTGGTCTCGTGACGACTTTCTTTCTCAAGGAAACAGCCAACAAGCCGCTTTATGGCGACACGCCCAATGCTTCAAACCGCAAGGAGGCGAGGGCACTGCTTGCGGAACACTATTCCTACATCGAGGAAAGTGTTGAGAAGATCGACGAAGCAATGGAGGAGTTGAAGGAGCAGATGGAGCTTCTTCAACAGAAACGCGAGCGGCTGGTCGGTCAACATCCCGAACTGAACTGAAATGTGTTCAGCGCCTATTGGAGTGACCCCAGGCGCTGCATGCTGTGGTCATTCGTCGCCGGGTACGCCGTATGAAGGTGCTGCGAGCGGATTGAGGGCGCGAGTAACGTAATCGGCGGCCTGTGTCTTGTAGATTTCCCATGCACGCGACACTGCCTGGATAGGGCAATCGTCGTCCAGCCAATCGACGCGCAGTTCGACGTAGGGCCAGGATTGGTCATCAACGATCAGAAGACCGGCGGAATGGACGGGTCCAGCTTCGCCTCCCGCAGTCATTGCTGCGTTGAGCGCAGCAATCAATCTGTCGCCCAGGGAGCCTGTTGTCAGTTCGAATGTTTCGATCATGGCTTTGGGAACCCCGTCGTTTGCCAACAGGTTGCCGGCGGCAACACATTGTTTGCCCGTCGCCGAAGTCCAGATACCGAGTGCGTTCTCGCCGGAATGGATGGCTGTCCTGCCTTGCGTGTCCACTGCCAGAAGCTGGCGGTAACCCGGAAAACCATCGCTTTCTCGGGCGATCGAAACGGCATCCGCCGCGCTTGCACCACTTTTGAGGGCATCGAGCATGCGTGGACCAAGAGCGGGATTTGTGACGTTCTGTGTTGCAACAGCTCCAATTCCCGCCTGCGCCCATGCGCAGCGAGCGGCAACAGCCGGAGATGAAGACGAGATGGCGACGCCGAACTGGCCTGTGAGTTCACAGCGGGCAACAATCGAGAATGTCATAGGAAACTCCATCCGGAAACCGTCGGACGTGCTTTCACCATCCGAGAAGGGCACCGGCCAGCGGATGATGCTGGCCGATAGTCTGTCAAAACGTCTTTGACTTAGTCAGGGATAACGGCTGTTGCGTCGATTTCGACGAGCCATTCCGGCCGCGCCAGCGCAACCACAACGAGGCCAGTGCAAACGGGATGGACGCCCTTGATATATTCACCCATGGTCCGGTAGACCGCTTCGCGGTGACGCACATCGGTTAGATATACGACCAGCTTGGTCACATGTTCCATCTCTCCACCCGACTCCTGCACGAGCTGGCGGATGTTCTGCATGACCTTGTGGGTCTGTACGACCGGATCATGGCTGTCGATGTTTTTGGCCGTATCGAGATCCTGCGGGCACTGGCCACGCAGAAAGATTACCGTGCCGCGCGCAACGACAGCCTGGCAAAGGTCGTTATCGAGGTTCTGCTCCGGATAGGTTTCTTTGGTGTTGAACTTGCGAATGCGCGTATGTGCCATTCTTTTCTCCGTGGTTTATGCGGCGATATCTTTTTGGTCGTATGAAACGGTTAGTACTGTGGGGCGTAGGCCAGATAATTCTCCTGGATGAGGATGTGGTCCGCCACATGCTTGGCATCGTGCCACACGCCCCAGATGAAGCTGGAACCACGCCCCGACAGCCAAGGCAGGCCGAGGAAATAGATGCCCTTTTCGGGAGAAACGCCGCGCTGGTGCTTTGGGCGACCAGCGTCATCAAAGGCATTGACCTGAAGCCAGCTATAGTCCGAGGTAAATCCGGTCGCCCAGATGATGGTCGTGATACCAGCATCGTGCAGGTTCAGTTCACGCAAAGGATTGCTCACACAGTCAACGTCTGGTCCGAGGTTGCGGGCATCCGGCTCTTCCGGCAGATCAAGACCATTGCGCATGACAAATGCATCTGCCTCATCGAGCAGTGAGAGATAGTTCTGATCACCGCGATCGAGATTACGGTTGAGATCGTCAGCGAAAGAAAGTGACCCGTCACGGTAAGCGCCGGTCATGCCTGTGAGAACCATGCCCTGTGACGCGAGCCGGCGAAAATCGATTGTTTTGCCGCCACGTGCGCCGCTGACGGCGATTGTAACATGTTCCGATCCCGGCGCTTGGGCCTGTGCATCCCATTTGCCGAGAACGCCAAGCCACCAGACAAAATCGCGGCCACGGTAGGCACGCGGAGGACGGTCATGCGGGCCAACGGAAAGATAGACCTTGCGACCGGCAAGCATAAGCTCTTCGGCAATCTGGACGCCGGAGGAGCCGGCGCCGACAACCAACACTGCACCATTGGGGAGTTGGGAGGGGTTGCGATAGTCGCTCGAGTGCATCTGCGTGACACCGGCATCCGCAGGAACGATTGGTGGAATGGATGGCTTTTGAAACGGTCCGGTCGCTGCAACGACATTCAGGGCTTCGATGACACCATCGGTTGTTTCGACGCGAAATCCCGGACGGTCTTCGAGACGCTCGACCTTGACCACCTCAACGCCACAGCGGATCGGCGCTTTGTGCATCCCTGCATAGGCTTCGAAGTAGTCGGCGACGCCATCCTTGGGTACAAATGCGTCCGGGTGCCCCGGAAAATCCATGCCAGGGAAGCGATCGTGCCAGGCCGGGCCATTGGCCACGAGAGAGTCCCATCTCATCGACCGCCAGCGCTCGGCAATGCGGCCGCGTTCAAGGACGAGATAGTCGACGCCGTTGCGGCTCAGATGTTCGCTCATGGCCACGCCGGCCTGGCCAGCTCCGACAACCAGCGTATGGATCTTTTCGACTGACATGCATTCGCCCTTTTCTGTTTCGCCGCAACCCGCCGATCGGCGTCAGCTATCGTTCCGCTCTAGCGAACGCGGTGCATTCGGAAAATTACGATTTGCTGCAGCACTGGTTAGGATTGGCGAAAGCAGTGCAGTCGCGTACGATCAGGCGTCTGGCGGAGGAGCGCTGTTAGAAGATTTACATTTCAACAAACGGCAAATATTAAACTCCCCTCCGTAGCCGTTAAATTCGGCATAGGCATACCGTCGCGCAGCTTGCGCGGCACTCGGCACCGGGGCCTCAAATGCGTTTCACCTTGCGTCAGCTCGAATACTTCATCGCGACGGCCGAAGCCGGGTCGATCACCTTGGCGTCGGACCGGATCCACGTCTCGCAGCCGTCTATCTCTACTGCGATTTCGCAGCTGGAAATCGAACTCAACACCCAGCTTTTCCTCAGGCGCCACGCGCAGGGTCTGTCGTTGACGCCCGCCGGTCAAAAGCTTCTGCTGCAGGCAAAAGCGGTGATCGAGCAGGTTCAAAACCTATACACGGCGGCGTCGGAAGCCACCGAGCAAATCCGTGGAACCCTATCGCTTGGATGTCTCCTGACATTCGCGCCCATGCTCTTGCCGGAAGTCAGCCAAAGCTTCAAGGCGGCTTATCCAAGCGTCACCGTCCGTCCGACCGTAGCCGATCACCGTACCTTGTTGACGCGGCTGGAGCGCGCCGAGCTCGATATTGCGCTCTCTTACGATCTTCTTGTTCCTGAAGGGTTTGAGTTTACGCCGCTTGCCGAGCTACCCCCTTACGTTCAGGTGGCGGAAACAGATCCGCTTGCGCAGCGGTCGGCCATCTCGCTCTCCGAACTCGAAGAGCACGAGTTCATCCTCCTCGATCTGCCGCTTTCACGCGATTATTTCCTCGGACTGTTCGCAGCCGCCGGTGCAACACCCAACATCGTTGCACAGATCCAGCATCAGGAGGTCATCCGCACGATGGTTGGCAACCGTTACGGTTACACGCTTGCAAATGTCCGACCGAAGAATAAGGCGGCGCTGGACGGCAAGCGGCTTGTCAGTCTTCGGCTGTCAGGTGAACACAAGCCCATGCGCATAGGCCTCATCCGTATCGGCCAGCAGGTTTCCACCCGGCTTGTGCGTACCTTTGAAGAGCATTGCCGTAACCTGATTTCTGACAACTACGTACCAGGTATGGAAGCGCCGATCCTTAATCTGCGCCGCACGGAATAGCGTTAGGCTCGTTTTTTTCTAAGCACCAGTTCCGAATATCTTATTTTTCTTTTTTGCCATCGACTGACAGTGTGCGCGCCAACGCCGCACTGACAGGTCGGCGATCGCCGCATTACGGAGCCAAGCATGTTAGAGAAGAGCCAGTCCGCAAACCAGAACACTGCATCGATCGCTGAAGCGATGACCAATGCGGAAAAGGTCGACCTCCTTTCCGGCTTCGGCATGTGGAAGACGGCGGCAGTGCCTGCTTACGGCATCAAGCCAATTGTCATGACTGACGGTACCTACGGCGTTCGTTATTCAATTCCGCAGATCGACAGCGATGAACGCGGTGGTATGGACCTCGATGCGTTCCTCTCCGTCGTCAATCAGCGTGCCAGCGATGTCGCCATCGCCTGGGGCGAAATGAAGCCAGCAACCTGTTTTCCGAATGGCTCGGCAATGGGCAACAGCTGGGACGTAGGGTTGATGCAACGGCTGGGAGAATTGCTCGGTAAAGAATGCCGCGCCATGGGTGTCCACCTGCTTCTCGGGCCTGGCATCAATCTCCGTCGCACACCGCTGGCCGGCCGTTCCTACGAGTACTACTCGGAAGATCCATTGGTGACAGGCAAACTATCGGCTGCCGTTATCGAGGGCATCCAGTCTCAGGGCGTTGGTACCTCGCTCAAACACTTCGCTTGCAACAACTCCGAAGTTGAACGCACGACGATGGACAGCGTCGTAGAAGAACGCGCGCTGCGCGAGATCTATCTCAAGGGATTTGAGATCGCTATCAAGCAATCGAAGCCCTGGACGATCATGTCGTCCTACAATCGCCTGAACGGCGTTCAGGCGTCTCAGGACCCCTGGCTTCTCGATCAGGTTCTGCGCAAAGAGTGGGGTTTTGAAGGCGTTGTCGTTTCCGACTGGCATGGCATCAAGGATCGTGCCGTTTCATTGATGGCTGGCGGTGACCTCGATATGCCGGAAAGCCCACGCCGCAAAGCGGATCTGCTGGAAGCGCTCAACGATGGATCCATACCGGCAGAAGTTGCCAATCTGTCGTGCCAGCGGATGCTCGATATGATCGAGCGTTGTAATGCTGGTGCCAAGGCGCCGGTGCCTGTTTACACGGCAAACGACCATCATGCCGAAGCGCGGGCAATGGCTGCGGCTTCCATGGTGCTCGTCCGCAATAACGCTTTGCTGCCAATCCAGCCTGCCATGAAAAATATCCTGGTTGTCGGCCGTGATGCGGGCACACCTGTTATTCAGGGTTCCGGTTGCGCGACGACAATACCGACGATGGTCGATCAGCCACTGGAGCAGCTACAACAGGCGCTCGGCGCAGGTCATGTTCTGACTTTCCGGGAAAACGCAGAAGCAGAAACGCTCGCGTTGGCAGCAAAGGCCGATCTTGTTCTCGTCTATACGTCGACGGAAGGCGCCTATGATGGTGAAGGTTCAGATCGAACCACGCTGGCGCTAGGCCCCGGACAGGATGAGATGATTGCTGCACTTGCAGCCGTTTCAGACAAGGTCGCTGTCGTGATTGCCTGCCCCGATGCAGTCGAAATGCCGTGGATTGAACAGGTTAACGCTGTGCTGGTCACCTTCTATTCCGGCCAGGCCATGGGCGGTGCGGTCGCAGATGTCTTGACGGAAAAAGTCAACCCGTCTGGCAAGCTCTCTGTCACGTTCCCGAAGCGTTTGGCCGATGTGCCGGGTTTCTTGCACTACCCCGGTGAAAACGGCCGTCACATCTATGGAGAGGGCATCCATGTGGGGTACCGCTCCTACGATCTGCGCGAAATCGAACCGCTTTTCCCCTTCGGTCACGGCCTGAGCTATACGACGTTTGCTTATTCCGACCTCACGCTCTCCTCATCAGAGATCGGGCTTCGCGATGAGATCACTGTTGCATTCACCGTTACCAACACCGGTGATCGTGCCGGTGCCGAAATCGCACAACTCTATTTGCAAGCTCGCGGTAAGCGGTTGAAGCGTTCGCCGCAGGAACTGAAAGGCTTTGCCAAGCCGGTTCTGGAGGCTGGCGAAAGCAAACGGGTGGAAATCATCCTGAAAGGTTCGGATCTGGCGATCTGGGACCCGGCCCTTGGTCGCTGGGTGCTAGAGGGTGTAGAGGCTCGTATCGTTGTTGGCGCGTCCTCTCGTGATCCGAAACTCTCTGCCGATCTGGCAATCAAGCCTTCGGTTCTTCCGTTCCGCAGGATCGCTTATGATACGCAACCTGCTTACGTGCTGCCGAATGCCATCGCCTGCGAACATATCTCGGCGTATCTGACGAAGCGGTGCAGTATTTCCAACGACGACGCAATGCGCATGCTCAACCACTGCTCGAACTCGTTCTTCGGCATTTTTACTTCGCTTGAGCGTCGTCTGCGTCTATCCATTCCCGAAGCAGAAGTTGCTGGCCTTATCAGCGACATTAACGCGGCGATGGATGCTGCGGAAGCAAAGCTGTGACCGCGACGCAGGACTGGTTGGCGCGGCTGGTCGCCTATCCCACTGTGAGTTCGGATACCAATCTGCCGTTGATAGAAGAAATTGACTCAGCGCTGGCAAATGCTGGCGCTGTCTGTGAACGCTTCTATGACACCACCGGACAGAAAGCGGCCCTGTTGGCGCGTCTGGGACCAGATGTTCCGGGCGGGCTCATGCTTTCCGGCCATGTTGATGTGGTGCCGGTGATAGGTCAGGACTGGACTGTTCCGCCCTTCGCGATGACGCGTCAAAATGGCAGGCTTTACGGTCGCGGTACGACCGATATGAAGGGCTTTGTCGCCTCTGCTTTGGCGTTGGCAGAAAGCATCGATGGAACGCGCCTCGCCTCGCCGCTCTGGTTTGCGATTTCCTATGACGAGGAGATCGGCTGCGTTGGTGTCAGGCCCATGCTGGAAGAAATTGCGGCCCGCGATATCCTGCCCGATCTGATTGTGGTCGGTGAGCCGACATCAATGCAGCTCGGCTTGGGTCACAAGGGCAAGATGGCGTTCCAGGTAAAAGCGACCGGTGTTCCGCGTCATTCGGCCGAAGCACCTCTTGCGCTGAATGCGTTGCATATAGCCTCTGATTTCATTTCGGGTTTGCGCCGCCTGCAGGATGATATCGAGGCCCGTGGTCCGCGCGAGCCAGGATACTCAGTTCCTTACGCAACGGTGCATGTGGGCAAGTTGGTTGGCGGGACTGCAGTCAACCTTGTGCCTGATCATGCCGAGCTTCTGATGGAATGCCGGATGATGGCCGTAGACGACCCGCTTGCTCTCGCAGAGCAGGTCCGAAAGGCCGGTGCCGCTGCAGTTGCTCCCTATAAGGAGCGCTTCAAGGAAGCGGCAATCGACATTGAAATCAACGGCAACTATCCCGGCCATTCGATCGATGGAGATCATCCAGTTGTTCAGGTCTTCGCCCAATGTCTGCCAAAGGGCAGCAAGGAATGTCGGGTGAGCTTTGGCACAGAGGCCGGTTTGTTCGCTCAGGCGCTCGACGTCCCGGTTGTGATTTGTGGGCCCGGTAGCATGGAGCAGGGACACCGTCCCGACGAATTCATTGAAGAAAGCCAGCTTCACATCTGCGACAGCGTTCTTGCATCGGCCGTTGTTCGGTTTTGTGCAAGCCGGCGCCCGCTTGCTTCGCATGTACCAAAGCAGATGCACGGAAAAATGTAATTTACCGAAGCCATGCGGACGGGAAAAGTAATTGATGAAGGTTAAACAAACTCAGAGGGTAAAATGAACAATAACGTTTCACGCCGCGGCTTTATGAAAACGACGACAGGGCTTGCTGCCATGGCACTTGCGGCGCCGGTCCTTCTCAAAGGCAACCGTGTTTTCGCTGGCGAAACGCTTGTCGTGCGCGACATGGGCGGTGCCTTCTACGAAGGCTTTAAAGTTGCGTTCTATGATACCTTCGCTGCCGAAACGGGTGTCACGATCCAGACCAACACCAATGAGCCCGACCCGATCCCGCAGTACAAGATGGCGATCGATACGGATACGAAACTGTTTGACGTTGCACTGATGACGCCTGAACACGTTCTGCGTATTCGTAAACTCGGCGACAAATACATGCTGCCGCTGAACATCGACGTGCCGAACAAGGACGACTTCACCCCGCATACCTTCGAGCCTGACTTTGCCGGTGTTGCCATCTTCGCGCTCGCCATGGGCTATCGCAAAGATACTGTGAAGACGGTCCCGTCGAGCTGGGCCGATTTCTGGAACACCGAGGCATTCAAGGGCCGTCGCGGCCTGTGGCGCAGCCCGGTGACCACATTGGAAATGGCGTTGCTCGCGGATGGCGTTCCGCTCGACAAGCTCTACCCGCTTGATGTTGATCGCGCCTTCAAGAGCCTCGACAAGATCAAGTCCAATATCGACATCTGGTGGACATCCGGCGCGCATGCGACGCAACTTTTGCAGAACGGCGAACTGGACATGATGTCGACCTGGTCGACCCGCGCCCAGGCGGCGATCAATGCGGGTGCACCGGCAGGTATCGTCTGGAACGGTGGCCTCTTCAACATCGATGGCTGGACGATTGCAGGCAACACTGAAAAGGCGGATCTTGCCCGCAAGTTCATCGAATGGTGCCTCGATCCCAAGCGTCAGGCAGCCTACACGGACGTTCTTGCCTGCGGCCCGACCAACATGAAGGCCTATGAACATCTGAGTGCTGAAAAGGCAGAGCTTCTGCCGACTGCCCCTGCCAACATCAAGGGACTGACGGTTCTCAATGCTGCATACTGGGCTGAACATCAGGATGCGCTGACGCAGCGCTTCGAACAGTGGATCCTTGGCTGATCTGCGCCGCCTGAGCTTCAGGTCCCGCCTATCGGCGGGGCTCCATATCTGACATGGGTGGCCCGGTTCCGCGATGCGCGGGACGGGCCATTTCAACGAACAGGACCCCCAATGGCTGAACTCTCTGCCAAAGACACAATCTCTCGCAAGCGCCTGCGGCTGGACAGCCTCTGGCTCTCGACGCCGGGGCTTGTCTATATGGCGCTGTTGCTGATCCTTCCGGCAGGCGCACTCATCTGGCAATCTTTCGTCGATCCAAAGTCCGGTTCCTTCGACCTTAGCGTTTACGAGCAGATGTTCTCTGCTGGCGTTTACGTGAAGGTTTTGGCCAATACGTTTGCCATTGCTGCGCAGGTGACAATTGTCTGCCTTCTGGTCGGTTATCCGATCGCGGTGTGGCTGGCAGGAATGCCGGAACGCCGCCGAAGAATGGCCATGTGGCTGGTTCTTCTGCCTTTCTGGGTTAGTCCGCTGTTGAAGAATTTTGCCTGGATCGTGCTTCTAGCCCGCAAGGGCATCGTCGCCCAGATGCTGACCGGCATGGGCTTCGATACGCAACTCGACCTGCTTTATGGACGCGGTGCCGTGATCTTCGGCATGGCGCATGCCATGTTGCCGGTTGCGATCCTTACTATGCTGCCAACCATGCTGACGATTGATGGCCGCCTGATCCCGGCGGCGATGACGATGGGTGCGAGCCGCAGCCAGTCCTTCTGGCGTATCTTCGTGCCACTTTCCATGCCGGGCGTTGCCGCAGCGGGCCTGTTGATCTTTGTCATGGGGCTTGGTTTCTTCATTACCCCGGCATTGCTGGGATCTCCGCGCGAAACGGTGATCGGCCAGATGATGATCACCCAGGTGCAGCAACTCTTCAACCTGCGCCTTGCCGGTGCCCTTGCCGCACTTCTTCTTGCTGTGACCCTTATCACCATTGCCGTCTACGACCGCTTTTTTGGTATGTCGGCCGTTTCCGGAAACGGTGCCGCGGTAAAACGCGGGGGTATTATCGGTGCTATCGGTGGCGCCGTTGTGGAGATCGGCGCGGGCGTCAGCGATTTCATCGCAAATCTCTTCCCGGCCCGTCTCGGTCGGACGGTCTTCACCGTTTTCGTCTGGATCGTCATTGCGGTTCTGATCATACCCGTGCTGGCTTTCCCACCGATGGCATTTTCTGGCTCGAGCTTCCTCGAGTTCCCGCCGAAGAGTTTTTCGCTGCGTTGGTTCCAGACCTATCTGAGCTCTGACCAGTGGATGGGTGCCACCACGCGTTCCGTCATCGTTGCGATCGCGACCGGAATTGTTGCGACCATCATCTCGGGTCTTGCGGCCTATGGACTGGCGCGTACGCAGCGCAAGGCCGGTGGATTGATTTTCCTGTCGTTCATGCTGCCGATGATCGTACCCAATATCGTGATTGGGGTATCGCTCTTCTATGTGCTGGCAAAGGTTGGTCTGATCGCAACCGATACCGGAATTATTCTGGGCCACACACTCTCGGCCATGCCCATTGTTTTCGTTATTCTGCTGACGACATTTCGTGGGTTCGACTGGCGCCTTCTGCAGGCGGCAGCCACGCTCGGCGCAAGCCGCTGGCAGCAGGTTCGCCTCGTCCTTCTTCCCCTCGTAAAGGGTGGCGCCATTGCTGCATTCCTGTTTGGTCTTTTGCACTCCTTCGAAGAGCTGACCATCGCGCTGTTTGTTGGGGCAGGCGTCAAGCAAACGCTGCCAAAGCAGATGTGGGACGATATCATTCTCAGTATTTCACCGACCCTGGCTGCGGCCTCGGTCTTCATCGTGGCGGTGGTGACAGTGCTCTTCGTCATCGCTGAAAAGGCAAGGCCGCGCTGACATGCGCGCGTCTGCCTCCCCCATCACGACCAAAGGAACTCCATTCGATATGTCTGCCGCTTCTGCCACCACTCAGGACATCAAGCTTAAGGTTCAGAGCCTCGCCAAGCGTTACGGCCAAACCATTGCCCTTGATCACGTCAATCTCGAAGTACGTAAGGGAGAACTTCTGACACTGCTTGGGCCATCCGGTTCCGGCAAGACCACACTGCTGCAACTCATTTGCGGCCTACAGGAGCCCACATCCGGCAATGTCATCATTGACGGTAAGGATCAGACCCATGCGCCGGTCAACAAGCGTGACATCGGTGTCGTCTTCCAGAACTACGCGCTCTTTCCGCATATGACGGTGGCAGAAAATGTGGGTTTCGCACTCAAAATGCGCAGTCTGCCAAAGGCGGAGATCGATACCAAGGTTGCCAAGGCCCTCGAAACTGTTGGCCTCGCCCATGCGGCCGGGCGCTCTCCTTGGCAACTTTCGGGCGGGCAGCAACAGCGCGTCGCGCTCGCGCGCTGCCTGGTCTACGATCCTGCCATCATTCTGATGGACGAACCGCTCGGCGCGCTTGACGCGAAGCTGCGTGAAATCATGCAGATCGAGATCAAACGCATTCACCGCGAGACCGGTGCTACGATCATTTTCGTGACCCATGATCAGCAGGAAGCACTGGCGCTCTCCGATCGCATCTGCCTGATGAATGATGGCAAGATCGCTCAGCTCGGCACACCTCGTCAGATGTATGATGAGCCACAGAACCTTTTCGTGGCGGATTTCATTGGGGTTTCTTCAATCATTCGCGGAACGGTGAAGGCCGGTAAACTCGAAACGGCGATCGGTATCCTGCCCATTCCTGGCACAGCACCGGTTGACGGCACGAAAGGCGCTATTGTCGTTCGCCCGGAAGTCATCACACTAGGTGACGGGGAGTGCGAGGGACGCGTCCGCGAGACCGTTTATGGCGGCTCGGAACTGCGTGTCATTATCGATGCTGGCAAGCAGGAAATCATCGCCCGTGCGCCTGCCACGGCCGGTGACGTGGAGGTCGGGTCGACAGTACGCTTCGGTTGGGCGCCTGACGCTGCCCGTTTCCTGATCGACAAGGACTAAGACACGTCATGGTCGCTTTACGTTTCCTCTATGACTGTGATCCCGGTGCCGACGATGCGCTGGCCATGCTTCTGGCTCTCGGCCGAACCGATGCGCTTGATATGGTAGCCGTCACTTGCGTTGCCGGTAATGTCGGACTGGAGCCGGTCGTCAACAACTCAAGACGTATTCTTGAACTGTGTGGACGGCAGGATATTGCCGTCTACTCCGGCGCTGCCCGGCCGATCATGGCGTCGCGTGGCCGTGTTTCGATCATGCACGGTTCAGATGGGCTTGCTGGTAGCACACTGCCTGCAGCCAGCATGGCGCTTCGCGAGGGGCATGCGGCAAACGCGATATCTCGGATCGCACGTCAGGAAGGGCAACTGCACATCTGCGCGACAGGTCCGCTCACCAATCTGGCGATGGCGCTGCTTCTCGATCCGGACCTCCCGAATTTCGTCAGTGCAGTTACCATAATGGGTGGTGCCGCATTCTGCCCGGGCAATACAACGCCTTTGGCCGAATTCAACTTCGCGGTCGACCCGCATGCAGCCGCCATCGTTTTCGACAGTGGCATCCCAATCACGATGCTCGGTCTTGACGTTACCCGTCAGGCAACCGTCACCGAGGATATGATCCGTCAGATGCAGGCAATTGACACGCCCGTTGCACGAGAGGCTGCGCATTTGCTGATCCACTACGGCTCAAAAGATCCGTGCCTGCACGATCTCGCTGCCATCGCCTATATGTTGGAGCCTGAAATCTTCAAGACGGTCGACGCGCATGTTTCTATCTACACCGATAGTGGTGCTGCGGCTGGACAGGTGGTCGCAGCGGTCAGCGAGCGCCATCTTGCGGGACGCGTGCCGAATTGTACGGTGGCCACGGGCGTGGATGCAGAGGCGTTCAGAACGCTGTTCGTGGATGCGCTTCGAGGATAATCTTCTGCTCGGCAAAACACATTGCCGTATAAGATTGTCTCACTGTTTCGAGCCGCAGCTTTCTCTTATGCAAAGCGTATGAGGAAGATATTCTGTGGTTGAGGAAACGTTGCCGTCTTCCAGATGCTGCATCAGGGCTTTTGCACCGGTGTAACCAAGCGAATGGCGGGGTATCTTGACTGTGGTGAGAGGCGGCGTGAAGGCGCCGCTGACAGGATGGTCGTCGAAACCGACAAATGCGACATCCTCTGGAACCCTGATCCCCAGTTCCTTCGCGACCTGGATTGCTCCGAAAGCAAGTTCGTCACTTGCACAGAGGATCGCGTTGAGAGGCGCTTCTCTTGAACGCAATTGCTGCATAGCGGCGCGACCGGCATCGATCGTGAAGGTGGGGAGATGGACGACTTCCACCCTGTCTGCCAAACCCGCTTCAGTCATCGCATCGGTGTATCCTCTGGCGCGTGCGGTGAAGATCGGGCTATCGCTTGGACCGCTCAAATGAACGATTTCCGATTTGCCGAGCGAGAGGAGATGCTGGGTCGCATCATATGCGGCCTGCCTGTCGTCGATCCCCACGAAGGCGACATCCGCGGTGTCGACAGGACGTGAAATGGCAATGATGCGGTGTCGATAGTGCGGAGACGCCGATATGCTTTCAGGAATTCGTCCCGTGAGGACGATAACACCGTCAGCTGCTCCGGTAACGAGTTGCTCCGCGAGCGCGGTTTCGCGCTCGGCATTTCCCTTCGTGCTTCCGACGATAACACCGATGCCGTGTTCTTCCAGTGCATCCTCGATCCCCGAAATGATTTGAGGGTGCGAGAAGGCGGCGATGTTGGGCAGCATAACAAGGACCTGACCAGCCTTGCGCGATCTCAAGCGCCGGGCGTTGTGATTGGCAACGTAGCCATTGGCCTGTGCGATCTCGCGAATTCGCTTGCGGGTCTGTTCTGTAACTGCTTCAGAACCCGCCAATGCTCGGCTCACCGTGGAAGGATTGACGCCAGCCAGTCGCGCGATGTCGACGATCGTGATCGCCGCTGCGGGCCGTTCCTTTTGAGTTTCCATGCCCTTCACGATGCTTCAGTCGCAGTCTTGGATGTCAGCACTCTCATTCGGTTTCCTCCTGTGGCTCATCCAGATAAGGCGCGATCACGAGTTGCGGTACAAGGAGGGAATATCTGGCTCTCTCTTCGGGATCGAGGCCTTCGTCGGTGATAATACGGGTGAGGCTCTCGATGGGAGCCGTGCGGTAAATCGTCCGGCTGCCAAACTTGCTGCTGTCGACGAGAAGCGTAGTCTCTGCAGCTGCTTCAATCATCGCCTTTTGAAGCTGGACCAGTTCCAGTGAAGTGTCGCTGACACATTCGGTGTCGACGGCCTGCGAGGACAGGAAAAAGTGGTCGCAGCGGAGTTCGCGGACGAAGTTGATGCCGGTTTCTCCCAGTAGCGAGTAGGCGCCGGGGCGACAGATGCCACCAGGCACAACAAGTTTGATGTGGGGTTTGTTGGCAAGAATAAAGGCGACGTGGACATCGTTGGTCACAACGGTCAGCGGTATCGTCAGGTCGGCAACAGCATAGGCAAACTGATGAAGTGTCGAGCGCGAATCGATCAGAATGCTTTGCTCGGGCTGCAATACCTTGGCGGCAGCTGCGGCAATGGCCCGTTTTTCTTCAACAGACGTCTGGCGAGCCTCTTCAACGAGGGGCTCATATGTTGTGTTGCGGCGAACACGCACGGCCCCGCCATGGGTTCGGCGAACAATGCCCTGTGTCGCCAGGTAGTCCAGGTCGCGCCGAATTGTGGAAATCGACGTGTTAAGGCGTTTGGCGAGTTCCTGGCTCGACGCCACCTGATTGGCTGCGAACCACTCCATGATTTTTTCACGCCGTTCCGCTGGCAGGAAATCGTCTACCTGGGTGGGATTGGTATCGGCCAAAAGGAAGTCCTCGAATTTATCGGTTTCGGCGCATCTTACAGACAGGGTGAGAAAACTGAAAGCTGATGGCTCAACTCAAGGATGCTCTAAAGTACCGGCCAGTCCGTCTGGGACTGGCCGGTGCTTTTTTAGAGGCTTACGTTGATATATTCGGAGCCGGCCGCACCGACACCCTTATATGCAGTCACTTCGATCTCGACGCGGAAATCAGGGCCTCCAAGCGGAGGGCATGTAACGGTGCTGCATGGATCGATGCCACGGAATTTTTCACCGACATAGGCCATCACCGACGGGGCATCGTCCACGTTCGGGATGACGACCCGCGAGCGTACGACGTCAGCGAGTGTTGCTCCCACGGCGGCCAGCGCGCCTTCAATGTTGTGGAAGCATTGCTTGGCCTGTTCTACGGGATCGGTCGACATTTCGCGGGTTTTATAATTCCGGCCAGCCGTATTTGAGACGAATACCCAATTGTCCACCGCCACGACGCGTGAGTAGCTTTCCTTCTCTTCGTAAAGGCTGCCCGACTTGACTTTCGTTACCTTGACCACGTTTGAATTCCTTCCATTTTTCGAGTGGTGTTCGACAATCAGGCGGTCGCTGCCCGATGTGTTTCGTGTTGAGTTTGGTAGCCGTAGACACGTTCTGCGAAATCGGCTGTGATCCGGTCTTCGCGCAGATCCCGTTCAATGTCGTCGACGGATCGGCCGGATGGCACGCCGTAGCCGCCGCCGCCAGGAGTGACCAATTCGACGATTTGGCCGGCCTTGAGCTGCACGGTTCCTGGGAGGTTTTTCTGGCCATTTCCGAAATCGAACTGAGAGCCGGTCGCCTGCAAGCCGCCGTCGAGGCCCCAGGGATAAACGGCGATACGGCCACCTTCCACGCTGAAGCGGCAATCTGCCTCGATGCGGTAGACACGGCGAAGGCCCATACCGCCACGCCAGGTGCCTGCACCGGCCGATCCGTTGACCAGTTCGTAGCGCAGCAGGGTGAGGGGATACTCCAGCTCCAGCGCTTCGACGGGCAGGTTGGAGGTGTTTGTCATGTGGACATGTACGCCGCTCAGGCCATCTGCCGTCGGTCTTGCGCCAGCGCCGCCACCGATCGTTTCGAGGTAGACCCAGAGCGAGCCGTCTTCACGCGTGCCGGTGAAGAGGGCGCCGGTGCAGGCGCCATTTCCTGCTGCAGTCACCTTGCCGGGCAAGGCTTTCGCAAGGGCACCTTGGACGAGATCGGCGACCCTTTGGCACGCCGCGATGCGGCCATCGACGGCAGCCGGATGTTTGCAGTTAAGCAGCGATCCATAGGGTGCTTCCACCGTGATCGGCCGAGACAGGCCGGCATTGGGCAGGATTGTCGGATCAATCACAGCTTTGACGGCGTAGTAGCAGGTTGCGAGCAGGGCCGTGTAGATCACGTTGAGGCCGGCAGCAACTTGGGGTGGCGCGTCGAAGGCCAGATGCATCGCGTCGCCCTTGACGGTGATGTCGACTTTAAATTCCATCACCGCGGCAAACTGATTGCTGTCAAAATAGTCGGTAAATGAGTAGGTCCCATCCGGAATGGCTGCGATACCTGCGCGCATCTTGCGCTCGGCATAGTCCTGCAGCGCGTCGCCCGCGGCCAGAACCTTGTCTGCACCGTATTTCGTGCAAAGGTCCTGCATACGGCGAACGCAGAGACGGTTCGCCGACATCTGTGCCCTGAGATCGGATAGGCGTTCGTGAGGAACCTGGCAGTTGAGAAGAAACAGGTCCTGAAGGTCCTTCTGCAAGACACCCTCGCGGTAGAGCCGCACCGGCGGAATGCGAATGCCTTCCTGGTAAATATGAGCATGACCACGATCGGCGAAATCGGCGTGGTGAGCGGTGTTGACGGCCCAACCCACCATGGTGTCGCCATGGAAGATCGGCTCGGCCAGAACAATGTCGGGCAGGTGGGTTGCGCCGCCCTCATAGGCATCGTTGCCGATGAAGACGTCGCCGGGCTTGATGTCATCGGCGGGATAACGCTTGTTGATGTGCGGAATGATGCCAATGAAGCTGCCGAGATGCATCGGGATGTGTTCAGCCTGGCAGAGGGTGTTGCCATTGCGGTCGAACAGGGCCGTCGAGCAGTCGCGTCGCTCTTTGATGTTGGTGGAGTAGCTGGCCCGGACCAGCGCCTCTCCCATTTCCTCAACGATCGAGGTCAGTGCACTACCGATGACTTCGACGGTAATTGGGTCGATCTTGGTCATGCGCGCATCTCCAGAATGAGGTTGAGGTACGGGTCGACCACGCCCTGCATATCCGGCAAGATTACAGTTGTGGTGTCCATCTGCTCGACGATCGCCGGACCGGCGATCCGGTTGCCGGGCTTGAGCTTTTCACGCGTGTAGACGGGGCAGGGCACGAAATCCCTGACTTCGTCCATATAGACATCGCGCGTGCCGATGATGGCGGCATCGCAGGCCGGGCCAGCATCCGGCTGCGGTGTGAACTGGGCCTTGTTAACGAGGCCAGCCGCTTCGAGGCGCAGGGTAACAATCTGAATAGCCTCGCCTTCGGCTATAAAACCGAAGCGCTGCAGGTGCGCTTGCTCGAAACCCTTTACCAGCGCTTCAAGCGTGTCACTGCCGACCGGTCCCGCAGGGACCTGGACCTGCAATTCATAGTTCTGGCCGACGTAGCGCATATCGGCCGTACGATTGATGACCTGCCGGTCGGCCTCGATCCCTTCCTGGCTGAACCAGGATGCCGCCTGCGTTTCCAGGCTGTTGAAGCCGCTGACCATGGGGTCGACGGCGCCTTCATCGACCTTCATCAAGCGCGACACCGCAAAGTCGGAACGCAGATCGGTGAGGAGCAGGCCAAGCGCGCAGAGCGTGCCTGGGGTGAGTGGTACGATGATACGGCTCATATCCAGCTCTTTGGCAAGGCGCGCAGCATGCAGTGGCCCTGCGCCGCCGAACGCCATCAAAGCGTAATCGCGCGGGTCGTGGCCGCGTTGCACGCTGATCAAGCGAATGGCCTTGGCCATGTTGGCCGTTACGACGGAGATGATGCCCTGTGCGGTTTCCATCAGGCCAAGACCGAGCTGGTCAGCGAGGCGCTGGATGGCTTCAACAGCGAGATCGCGCCTGACCTTCATGCGTCCGCCCAGAATTTCGACCGGATTGAGGGTTTGCAAGACGATGTTGGCATCGGTCACCGTTGCTTCCGTGTTGCCGCGTCCGTAGCAGACGGGACCGGGATCGGCGCCTGCGGAGCGCGGGCCGACCTTGAGAAGACCACCGGAGTCAACAAAAGCGATTGAACCGCCGCCAGCACCGACCGTGTGAATATCGAGCATCGGTGCCTTGATGGGATATCCATGGACGTTGGCTTCTCCGGTCAGCTTGCAAATGCCGCCCTGAAGGAGTGCAACGTCGCTCGATGTGCCGCCGACATCAAAGGTGATGATGTTGTCGAAGCCGGCCATTTTGCCAACCGCCTGGGCCGCGACGACGCCGGTGCTTGGGCCCGAAAGCACGGTGCGGACCGGAAGTTGCGCAGCCATGTCGAAGCCGATAACGCCGCCATTCGATTGCGTCAGTTGCGGCGCAACCGGTACTCCGAGCTCTGTCAGTCTCTGCTTGAGGCGGTCGATGTAACGCTGCATGACGGGGCCAAGGTAGGCATTCACGACGGTCGTCGACATGCGCTCATATTCGCGGAATTCCGGCGCAACGTCGTGGGATGCGCTGATGAAAACATCCGGCATCTCTTCGCGTATCATCTCGACCACGCGGCGCTCATGCGCGGTATTCAGAAAGCCGTAAAGGAAGCAGATCGCGATTGCCTTGACATCGTCCTGTGCGAGTTCGCGAACGGCAGCACGCAGTTTTGCCTCATCGAGAGCAAGATCTTGGGAACCGTCGCTTTTCAGTCGTTCGGGAACCTCATGTCGGCGGTCGCGGCTGACCAGTGTCTCCGGTTTTTCCGCGTTCATGTCATAGAGACTTGGCCGTTTCTGGCGACCGATCTCGAGGAGATCGCGAAAACCGTCAGTGGTGATCAGCCCGGTCGCAACGCCCTTCAGTTCGATCAGTGCGTTGGTGGCGACTGTCGTGCCATGTCCTAGAAAAGCGATATTGCCGGCTGTGTTGCCAACGGTGGAAAGACTCTCTGCAACACCGTTTGCGATCCCGCGGGAAGGATCATCAGGGGTCGACGGCACCTTCCAGATGTCGAGCTTGCCAGTTGCCTCGTCGAAGAGGCAGACATCGGTGAAAGTACCACCAGAATCCACGCCAATTCTCAATGCCATTACGTTACCCTCTTTGGCCAAGGTTGTTCGAAAGCGGATCAGGCTGCCTTGGTCTTTTTGAAACGATCAAAGCGGAAAGGTGCGGGATCGACGCATGGGGTTGCGCCGGTCACCAGGTCTGCCATCAGACGCCCGGAGCCCGGCCCTATGCCGAAGCCGTGCCCGGAAAAGCCACTGGCAATATAGAAGCCAGGAATGTTGCCCGCCGGGCCGATGACCGGCACAGCATCCGGGGTGACGTCGATCAAGCCGCCCCAGCTTTGGGTGATGCGACTTCCCGCAAATGCGGGAAACGCCTTGATCAGGTGCTCGAGCCCCTCGCGATTGAAACGCTCGAAAGGGACCGGATCGAGAATGCGAACCTGTTCAAACGGCGATATGGCGTCCGCCGACCAGGATCGTGGCGTTCTCCATTCTTCCAAAAAACGGTTTCCAACCCGCAAAGTCAGTTCACGCCAGCTTTTGATCAGGGTGGGCACGAAATCGGTGAAAAGGCGGAAGCTGTCCGGAACGATCGGTGCAATGTTGGCATTGCGCATTGCGATCGAAAAACTCCCGTCGAGGCGGCGGCGGAACGAGAAATTGTCGGCTCCGACGGGAAGGTCCGGGACGCCATCGACCGCTGTTGCACGGGCAACGGTGCCGAGGATCTTCAGTTGGGGGAAGTCGATCCCCATGTTGCCGGCAAACAACCGTGACCATGCACCCCCCGCAAGGATGACTGAAGAGCATGCGATCGGTCCACGTTCTGTCACGACACCGCTGACCCTGCCTGCCGCACGTTCGATCGAACGAACCGCGCAGCCGGTCAGGATATGGGCGCCGGCGCGCATGGCGCCACGGGCTATGGCAGGCGCGGCCTTAAAAGGTTCGGCGCGTCCATCACTCGATGTATGCATCGCGGCTGTGAAACCCTCCGTCATGCCTGGCAGATGTTGACGGAGTTCGGCGCTGCGCAAAAGTTTGGAATCCAGTCCGAACTTTTGAGCATGGACCAGCCAGGCTTCATATTCGGCCTCCTGGCGTGCATTCCTGCACAGATAGACGATACCGGTCTGCCGGAACCCGGTTTCTTCCCCGATACGGCTGTTCATACCCTTCCAGAGTGCCAGACTTTTCATCGCAAGTGGAAGCTCTGCAGGATCGCGGCCCATCTGGCGAACCCAGCCCCAGTTGCGCCCGGATTGCTCGCCGGCGATCAGGCCTTTTTCACACAATGCGACCGAGACACCTCGCTCTGCGAGCTCAAGCGCTGTCGAAACGCCGACAATGCCGCCGCCTATGATGACGACATCGACTTTGTTTGGCAGGGACGTACTGGACGGAACGGCGTCCGGAATAATGCGGCTCATGGGTTCGACCTCGGCATCGTGTTTAAAGCATGTCTTCGAGGCGGCAGTTCACCAGCATCTCGGCCATGGCAGCAGTGTTGGGCAATTCGATTGCAGTGCGAACAAGCGACGCCAATGTTTCCGGCTGGATCATCTCGTCTGGCGTGACCTTGTTCGTGTAAGCACTCATCTCCGTGCGTACGAAGCTTGGGCAGATGGCGGTTGCCCTGACACCCTTGTCCCACGCAACATGACGGGTGGTGTGCGTCAGCCCCATGACCGCGAACTTCGTCATGTTGTATCCGACAAAGGCATTGCGAACCCGCTTTCCGGACATTGAAACAATGTTGATGATCCTGCCGGTGCCGGACTTTTCCAGATGCGGCATGCACAGGCGTGTCATCCGCAGGGGAGCTTTGACGTTGACCGCAAATAACCTGTCGAGCGCCTCGTCATTGTCGTCCATAAGCGCGACGCGCTCACCCAGGCCCGCATTGTTGATGAGCGCGTCAATTCTTCCAAATCTTTCCACCGCGCCAGAAACCCATGCTTCCGCGCTCGCCGGATCATAGGCGTCGAAAGAGGCGTAGTGGAATTGCTCGTTCTCGGGACCGAAGGCGGCCTCGAGGGCTGCGACACTTCGTGCGCCAAGGCTTAGTCGGTAGCCGTTTGCTGCAAGTTCTTGGGCGATTGCCAATCCAATGCCCCTGCCAGCGCCGGTGACAAGCGCCACCCGGCCGGAATTTCCAGCGGTCATTATCGTTCCCTCCAGCCTGGCCAGTGGCCATGCATTCGTTTGCATGAACGGTATGCGCGGTTTTTCGATCTGGCAAGATGCTTTTTGGGAGAAATTCTAAAAAAGCTGCAAAAACTCCCAAAAACGAAAAGAAACGCCAAAAATGCAAACGTATGCTTGACGCAGTTTGAAGCTTTGTGCCTAATGTTAAAAAATAAGCTCCATAAGTGAGCAAAAAACGGGAACCTGCTCCTGTCTGTCAGGAGCGCATCGCAGATTGGATCGCGGTATGCCGGGCAGGGAAATTCTGAAAATAAACAATCTTTCCGTTGCGTTCAGATCCGGGTCTGAATTGCGCCCGGCGGTGAAGGGTGTTTCCCTTTCATTGGTTTCTGGGGAAATACTCGGCCTCGTCGGCGAAAGCGGCAGCGGGAAGACGATCATGTCGCTGGCTGCGATGGGCCTCTTGCCCCGCAATGCCGTCGTGACGAGCGGCCGCGTCGAGTTTGCCGGTGTGGACCTTCTAACCGCTCGGGCAGACGTGCTGCAAAAGCTTCGCGGAAAGCGGATCTCGATGATCTTCCAAGATCCGATGGCGTCGCTTGATCCCGTTTTCACCTGCGGGCAGCAAATTGTTGAGGCGATCCTGCTGCATGAGAATGTATCGCGTCGTGAAGCTGGAAAGCTCGCACTGCAGTTGCTGGAAAAGGTCGGCATACACGACCCGGCGCGCTGCATGCGGTCCTATCCGCATGAACTGTCCGGTGGTCAGTGTCAGCGTGTGATGATTGCCATGGCGGTCGCCTGCAAACCGGAAGTCATCATTGCCGACGAGCCGACGACCGCACTTGATGTAACGGTGCAGAAACAGGTTCTGACGTTGCTACGCGGTCTCAATCGCGAAATCGGCGCTGCGGTGCTGCTTATCACCCATGACCTTGGCGTGATCTATGAGGTCGCAGACCGCGTCGCCGTCATTTATCACGGCGACCTGATGGAAGAGGCGGCCACCGCCGATCTTTTTGCCGATCCTAAGAACGATTACACCAAGGCACTGATCGCCTCGATGCCGTCAATGTCGGTGCCCAAGACCCAGCTTCCGATCATCGTGCGTGGCGAAGACGGTATCATTACCAGCAGTGTTGCCAAAACACCGGCCAGACCGCGCGCATCCGCGGATACATCACTCACCCCATTGCTGGAAATTCGCGACCTGACGAAAACCTATTGGGTCCGGGAAAGCGCCCTTGCCACGCCCCAGGCATTCCGTGCGGTCGACAAGGTCAACCTCTCGATCGCGCCCCGTTCGACACTTGGTCTTGTCGGGGAATCCGGTTGTGGCAAATCGACCCTTTCGCGACTGGTAATGCGGTTGATCGAACCGGATAGCGGCTCGATCAATTTCGACGGTCGTGATCTTGTTTCGTTGGATCGCGGCGTGATGCGTGCCGCGCGCCGCGACATCGCCCTTGTTTTCCAGAACCCCTACGGTTCCCTCAATCCGCGGCAAACCGTTCTGGACCTCGTGGCCGCGCCGATCGACATCCATCAGGGCGGTCGTGATCGTATTGCGAGTGTCGCCAAATTGATTGATGCGGTTGGCTTGCCTCGAAATGCGATCGGTCGTTTCCCGCACGAGTTTTCGGGTGGTCAGCGTCAGCGTATCGTGATCGCCCGCGCGCTGGCGCTCAATCCGCGGCTTTTGATATGTGACGAAGCGGTCTCTGCACTGGATGTTTCCGTTCAGGCTCAGGTCCTGAACCTTTTGCAGGATCTGCAGCACGAGTTTGACCTGACTTACCTGTTCATCTCCCATGACATGTCGGTCGTCCGTCACGTCAGCGATACGATCGCAGTCATGCAAAAGGGCAAGATCGTCGAAACAGGCCTTGCGCGTGACGTCTTCGACAACCCGAAGGCGGATTATACGCGGACACTCCTCAGCGCGGTGCCGAAAATCGGCCAGGCGCAATCCAAACTCATGGAGGCCTGACGATGCAAGCGTTCACTTCCTTCATCATCGTCCTCGGCTCACGGCTGGTAACGGCCCTCATTCAGCTTTGGGTGATCGCAACGCTGGTATTTTCGATCATGTATATCATGCCCGGTGATCCGGTCCTGTTGCTGCTTGGTCCAGAAAGTAACCCATCGCCGGAAACGGTTGCTGCGATGCGCCAGCAGCTTGGCCTCGACCAGCCTGTCTTGTCGCAATATGTCAAATGGCTGGGAGGGGCCGCGACCGGTGATCTCGGCAACTCGCTCGATGGCTATCCTGTTATCGAATACGTTGCAGCCAGCCTGCCAAAAACGATGGAACTGGCCGTTGCTGCGATTGTGATTGCGGCACTTATCGGTGTTCCTGTCGGCATTGCTGCCGCCTTGCGGCGGGGAAGTTTTCTCGACGGTCTTCTGACATCTCTGTCGACACTCGGCATCTCCGTACCGGTCTACATTCTTGGTTCACTCCTGATCCTGTTACTCAGCCTGAACCTCGGCTGGCTGCCGTCGAGTGGATACACTGACATTTCCCGCAACGCATTCCTGCATTTCCAGAAGCTCGTGTTACCGGCCTTGACGCTTGGCCTCGGACTGGCCGCGTCGATTGCCCGGATGACCAGGTCTTCGATGCTCGAAATACTCGGTCGTGACTTTGTTCGTTCGTTGCGTGCACGCGGCATGCGTGAGCGTAGAGTGATCTGGCTCCATGTTCTACGAAACGCGGCAATCCCGATCGTGACCATCGTTGGCCTGCAACTCGGCAACTTGATGGGCGGAACGGTTCTCGTCGAGGCTCTCTTCAACTGGCCAGGCCTCAGCACGCTTCTGGTTACGGCGGTATCGAACAGAAATTATCCGCTTGTGCAGGGCAGCATCCTGATGATCGCCGCTCTCTTCATTCTCATCAACCTGTGCGTCGACCTTCTCTATAGCCTGCTCGACCCACGTATTCGTCGGAAGCGCGCATGATGACGTCTCTTCTTTTTCGCCGTCCGCTCGTTCTTGCTAGTCTACTCGTCGTCCTCGCGGTTCTCGCAGTCGCTCTGGTCGGGCCGGCGATCGCGCCGCATGACCCGCTGCTGATCAATCAGAACGCCGTGAACCAGACGAGTTCTGTTGCATATCTGCTAGGAACAGACGAATTCGGTCGTGACATCCTCTCCCGTCTTCTCGTCGGCATCCGACCGACCATCCTCGTTGCGGTCGTCTCGACGGTGATTGCGGCCATCGGCGGCACGGCATTTGGCATTATCGGTGCCTACAGCCGTCCTGTGCCCGCATTTTTCGTCATGCGCGCTGTCGACATCATGCTGAGCTTCCCGGCAATCCTTCTGGCGCTTCTGGCCGTCGGGTTCTGGCGCAGCGGTGTCGTTAGTCTCAGTGTCGTTATCGGCATCATCTTCATCCCGCAATTTGCCCGCGTCGCACAGTCCGCCACATTGCAGGTCATTCGTCAGGAATTCATCGAGGCAGAACATGCCATGGGCGCGAGTTATCTGCGCGTCGTGTTCAAGGCGATCTTGCCAAACATCCTTCCACCGCTGGTGGTCCAGGGAACGCTGACGATTGCCGCCGCAATCCTTCTGGAATCTGGATTGAGCTTCCTGGGGCTCGGCATCGTTCCGCCGGAACCGTCCTGGGGGCAGATGATCGGAACGGCACGTGGCTATCTCAGTCAAAACCCGATGTATGTCGTATGGCCTTCGGTCTGCCTCGCCTTCACGGTTCTTGCCATCAACATTCTCGGTGACGCGCTGCGCGATCACCTGGACCCCAGACTTCGCGAAAACTGATAAACAACAACGAAAGGGAACAATTATGCAGAGATTTCTCCGTCTGGCTTTGGCCAGCAGTTTCCTGAGCTTAGCCGCCACGGCGGCTTTGGCTGATGGCACACTGTATTTCGGTTTATCCGGCGAGCCGTCAACGCTCGATACCGTGGTCCAGCCCGGTACATCCGGACGCACAGTGAAGCTCGCCATTCATCGTGGGCTCGTCAATTACGGTATCGATGGCAAGATTTCGCCAGAACTCGCCGAAAGCTACGACGTCAGTTCCGATGCGAAGGAGTTCACCTTCCACCTGCGCGCTGCCAAGTTCCACGACGGATCGGACGTTACCGCTGCCGATGTGAAAGCATCGCTGGAGCACATGCTTGATCCTGCCGGCAAGGCTGCCTTCCGTAACGAGCTCTCTATCATTTCGAAGATTGAGACGCCGGATCAGAAGACCGTAAAGCTCACGCTATCCAAGCCGTCGGTCGCCCTCGTTGATTATCTTGCGTTGCCGGAATCGGTCATCGTCCCTGCCGCATGGCTTGCGAAAAACGCAAACAACCCGACTGCGACGCCGGTTGGTGCCGGACCATTCAAGTTTGCAAGCTGGACCCGTGGACGCGAAATTGTTGTCGAGAAGTTCGATGACTACTACAAGCAGGGCAAGCCTGATCTCGATGAAGTACATTATGTCTTCTACAGTGATGAAAATACCCGCGTAAATGCGCTGAAGTCTGGGGATGTCGATATTATCGACTACGTACCTGCAAAGGATGCCGCCGACCTGGAAAAAGGTCCGGAGACAAAACTTCTCAGAAATACCGGTCCATTCATGGGGCTGCAATTCAACACCAAGTTCGAGCCGTTTTCGAAGCCAGAGGTCAGACAGGCCATTGCCTATGCCGTGGATCGCAGCGTCATCATCAATACGGCGTTCAATGGTCTGGGAAGCCCGATTTATGGCATTGCCATTCCGAAGGGGTACATGGGGTATTCCGACGCAAAGGCGAACTACTTCAAACATGATGTCGCCAAGGCGAAAGAGCTTTTGACGAAGGCGGGCTATCCAGACGGTTTCGAGGTTCGTCTGCTGGCGTCGTCGCAATATAGCTTTCACCAGAACACGGCAGTCGCAATCCAGTCTGAACTCGCCAAAATTGGCATCAAGGTCACGCTCGATCTGCCGGATTGGGCCAGCCGCATGGCGAAGGCAACCTCCGCAGACTATGATTTTACAGTGTTGGGAAGTCTGGGTGAAATCACAGACGCTGACTGGCTGAGCAACTACTATTACGGTGGCGACAAGCTCGTGCGAACCAACAATTCCCCTTATTTCAACGACCAGCAAATCAATGAGCTGTTGGATACGGGACGCGCAACGGTCGACAAGGCCGAGCGGGAAAAGATCTACGACAAATTCGTCGATCGCGCGTTGGAGCTGTCACCGCTGGTTTATTTCATGTGGCGCGAACAGAACTACGCCATCAAAAAAGGTGTGACTGGCTTTACCAACATGCCGGGCTTCCTGACCTTCCAGTCGGGCCTGAGCATCGAGAACACCAAGGTCGAATAAGCACCAGACCTGCCGGGCGTAGCGATACGCGTGCCCGGCAGTTGTCTCCTGAGACACATTGTACTTTCTTTTTCCCGCAATCGCCCTCTGGCGACAGTGGCGCCCTTTCCTCGCTGGCGCCTGAGTTGATGACGCCTTGCTCCACGCTCTCGAAGACCCCCACAACTAGTTTTCAGGGCGGCAAATCAATTGGGGTCAGGTCATATTGCGTTAATCATCTATGGCTAATTAAGCGATCGCGAAGCCATGAAGGCTCCAACCTCCCTCAAAAAATATGCATACCTTCGGAGCAACCATGAACATTCGTGGCAAGATCTATTCGATCGTCGCGGTGATGGCGCTGACTGCGCTTACCATCGGCGCCATCAGTTTTTACACCCTCAGCGTTTACGACACTCGTGTTGATCGGCTTGAAAACGCCGCTAACCGCGCACTGAACGGCGAAGCGCTCAATAAGCTTGTCACGGCGGTCGTCATGGACCTTCGCGGCACCTATGCCGCAACCTCAGTCGAAGCGGCAAAGCCATTTGCGGATGGTGCGCTCGCATCGCTGGCCAAGATGAACACGCTGCTTGATGCCTGGGAGCCTCTGGTTCCTGAAGAGCAGAAAAAGGACTTTTCGGAGCTGCGTGAGAAAGCGACGGCATTTACTCGCTTCCGGACAGAGACGGCACGCATCGCTGTAACCGAGGGGCCAGCGGCTTCGAACATTCACGGGAACACCGAAGAAAACCGCGCCAACAGAAAGCATTATCAGAAAGAAATCGACGACGTCGTTAATCAGAACCAGGCGAAGCTTGCTGAAATCAGCTCTGACCTCCAGGCGTTTCAGTCCAGCGTCCTGGTCATTATGGCCGCCGTCACGATCATCGGACTTGCTGGCGGCGGAGCGATCGCGTTCTACATCGCCACGCATCAGATCAGCAATCCGATAAGAACCGTAACGAGCGTCATGAAGACTTTGGCCGCTGGCGATTTCCGCGCGGACGTGCCGTTTTTGCAGCGCTCAGACGAAATCGGTGAAATGGCAGCGGCAGTCGAGGTCTTCAAGCAGAACGGCCTTGAGGTGCAGCGCATGAACGCCCAGGAAGCGGCGATGCGGCAAAAGAGCGACAGCCTGCAGCAGGGGATGGCTGTGGTCGTGACCTCTGCGGCAGCCGGTGATTTTTCAAGAAGAGTGGGAACGAGCTATGGTGATGACGCTCTTGACCAGTTTGCCGCCAATATCAACACACTCGTGCAGTCGGTCGAAACCGGCGTAGACGAGACCAACCGGGTCGTTCGCCTCCTGGCTGACGGTGATCTCACCCAGACGATGACGGGCGAGTTCAAGGGCGTGTTCCAGCAGCTTCAGCAAAACGTCAACAACACGATTGCGAGCCTTCAGGAAACCGTGGGCGAAATTCGCACAGCAAGTGATACGTTGAACGCGAACAGCGAAGAACTTCGTACGTCTTCGGATAGCCTTTCCAAGCGAACCGAACAGCAGGCCGCGGCGCTTGAGGAATCTTCCGCAGCTCTTGACGAAATCACGACAGTGGTGCGGCAGTCGACCGACCGTGCTCACGAAGCAACCAGGATTGTGTCGGAAGCCAAGGATCGCGCCGGGAAGTCCTCGGATGTCGTTGGTCGTGCCATCACCGCCATGGCGGAAATCAAGCATGCCTCCGACGAAATTGCTCAGATCACCAATGTTATCGATGAAATCGCCTTCCAGACCAATCTGCTTGCCTTGAACGCCGGTGTCGAAGCCGCTCGTGCGGGTGAAGCCGGTAAGGGGTTTGCGGTTGTCGCTCAGGAAGTACGGGAACTGGCGCAGCGTTCGGCCGTGGCAGCCAAGGATATCAAGGTTCTGATCAGCCGCTCCGCCACCAGCGTTCAGTCTGGTGTCACGCTCGTTGAGGACACCGGCGGCGCTTTGACCGAGATCAGTGACTACGTTGCCCAGATCAATGATCGCATCCACTCTATTGCCACAGCATCGCAGGAACAGGCGACTGCACTTGCCGAGGTAAACACGGCCGTCAACCAGATGGACCAGGTCACGCAGCAGAATGCAGCCATGGTTGAGGAGACCTCTGCCTCTACACACAAGCTTTCGGCAGAAGCGGCTGGGCTGTCGCAGCTTGTCGGCCGGTTCAAGGTCGCCAATCAGGCACGTCCGGCACCAGTGGTTGTCGTCTCGCAGGAACGTCGGCCGAAGCCGCGCTATGCCATGACGTCGGGTGCCAATGCACTCGACATGAGTGAATGGCAGGAATTCTAAGGGAATTTCCGCTCCATGACAGCGACCACGGGGCAAAAGTGTCTCGTGGTCAATTTCTCAACTACTGAGTGGCTGATCGAGGGATTGCCGTCTTAAATGCCAGAGAAACCAGGGTCCACCCACCAGTGCGGCAAGCAGGCTGGGTGACAAAGGCCAGGGCCAAGCCAGATTTCGAGCCAGCCATTCGCAAGCTGTCATGATGAGCGCGCCAATGAGGGCGCTTGCAACACTGATACTGGCGGTTTTTCTGAAGCCCAGGACAGCCGCAAAATGGGGAACCATCAGGCCGATAAAACTTATGGGGCCGACGACCATGGTTCCGGCGGCCGTCGCGAGTGCAGCAACACCTAAAACAATCAGGCGGGTGCAACGCACGCCGACCCCGAAGCTGGTAGCCGTCTTGTCATCGAGCGCAATCAGGTCGATCTGCCGGTGCATGCAGAGGCTGACCAGCAGGCAGGCCATGCCGACAGCCAAAGCGGAGACACCCGAGGCCAGATCTGCACCGGCGGTCATGCCGGCAAACCACCCAAGAAGGGCTGCCCCCCGCTGACCGCCTCCGGCCAAGGCAAGGACTAGCATGGCATTGGCCGTACTTGCCAGGCCGACACCGAGAAGCAGCATGCGTGTCGGTTCGAACCTGGAACGGGCGCCGAGTATCGTTACAATGAAAATGGCTGTTGCCGCGCCCGTCGACGTGATTGTGAATTTCGTCGCCACGCCGACCGTCGGCAGGATTATGAACGCGATGGCGAGAGCAAGCCCAGCCCCGTGACCGATGCCAAGAATATCGGGGCTTGCCAGCGGATTGCGCAACAGACGTTGCAACAACAGTCCGGCGAGTGCCAGGCAAAAGCCGGCGCTGGCCGCCGCAAGCAAAGGCGGAAATCGCCACCGCCAGATGAAGGCGAGGTCGGCTTTACCGGCAATTGCCCAGCCCTCTTCACCACGCCCGAAGAAAAGTGCCAGGGTAAAGACGACACCTAGGATGAGTGTCAGAACAGCGAGCGTTTTGCCGAAGTCCCTACCGCGCGGGGTGAATGTGGGCATTGTAACCGGGGCAGTATTTTCTCCTCGCCGGGCGAGGAAGATCAGTACAGGCCCAGCGAGCAATCCCGCTGCCGCGCCAACGGGAAGATCACCAGCAAAGGATGCAAGCAGCCGCATGAACTGGTCTGTCACCGAGAGAAGGAGGGCACCGGTGACAGCGGCTTTCAAAAGGCCAGGATGCGGTTGTCGCCAGATTGCGCGGCTGAGTGCAGGTGCTGCAAGGCCGATCAGGCCGATTTGCCCGAATTCGGCGGCGACGAATGCGGCAAGAGATGATGCGAGCACCAGAAGCAGAAGTTTGGTTGTCCGGACCGAAAGCCCAAGACCTGCAGCACCGCCATCGCCGAGCGCGAGAAGGCGCAATGGCCTCTCCAGAAGCCCGAGTGGGCCGACAGCCAATGCTAGAAGAACGGCTAGTCGAACCGTTGGCCGCCAACCGCTCTGCTGTAAAGAACCGGCTTGCCAGGTCAGAAGGTTGCTCAGAAAGTCGTGATTGAACAAGACAAGGATGGCGTAGGCAGCATTGCAGAGCAGATTTATCATTACGCCGGTCAGGATGAGTGTCTGTGAAGAAAGACGTGGGCCCCATGCGACAGCAAGGACGATGATGAGGGCAAGTGCTGCACCGGCAAGAGCAACAAGCTGATAACCATGCGACCAGAGAACCGGTACAAAGATCAGGCTTGCCGCCATGCTCAGCGCGGCACCGCCCGTAATTCCAAGCAATGACGGTTCAGCAAGTGGATTGGTGAAGACGCGCTGGAATACGGCTCCCCCCAAACCAAGAAGGGCGCCGGATAGAAGTCCGGCTGCAAGTCTTGGCAAGGTGCTGTAGATCAGGACTGCCTGGTCCTGCGTTCGCGAGACAGCGAAGAAAGCGAGGACAATCACGAGCGCTGCAAATGCGGCCGTCAAGCCGAAGCCACGGTGGTTGGCCTTTCTGAATGAGCAAAAGGTCACGGCATCGGTCTCTTCTGTTGGGACGAAACCGCTTTCGAGAGCGCGGTGGCAAGATGAAGCGTGGAGAGACAGCCTCCGAAGGGATAAAACTGTCCGATGCGGACGATGCGTTTTTCCCGCACGGGAGAAAGTCGCTGCCAAAGCTTGCTGTCCGCCAGTGCCCTGTCGGTTTGTGGCGCAAGTGATGGGATTTCCATCTGTACGAAGATCGCATCCTTGAGAGGCATAAGGGCTTCGAAGCCGACCTGGACAAAACCGCCCGCGTTGGTTGGCCCCTGCCAGGCGTTAATGAGCCCAAGCCGCTTTAGAACGGCGTCAGGCATGCTGTTTATTCCGTAGACCATTGCTCGGCTGCCGCTTTGATCGGGGAGCAAGACACAGATCGGTTGTGTCCGGTCGAGGCTCTGCGCAAGGACATCCATCTGGTGCTCGATCTGGTCGAGAATAACGTCCGCACGGCTGTCTGGCAGCGCGGCTGCTCTGCAGCACTGCCGCAAGATAGCGCCAGCGCGCTGATAGCTGTCTTCTCCAGTCTTTTCAGTAACCACTTCGACGGGCGCGATCTCCCGCAGACGCGGGGTCATGAACAGGCTTGGCGCACCGATAAACACAAGGTCGGGCCGAAGCCTGTCTAGCCGTTCAAGATTGATTTCCCAAAATGGCCCGATGTCCTTTGTCTCGGGCGGCAACCTCTGGGGCATGCGCTGGTTGTAATAGTCCGTATCTGCGACGGCCAGCGGCGGGAGGCCAAGCGCAAGCAGCGATTCCGCTGCAGCCCAGTCAATTGCTGCAAGACGCCGTCGTCCCTCCGCCCGGGCATGGCCGAATGGAAGGAGTGCGGAGAGACTTCCTGTGAGAAAAGAGCGTCTGTTGATCATCAGGGATCGTGCGCGCCGGAGATGATCCGACGCGCCCTGTTCTCAGAAGTCAATTGTCAGCTTGCCCATGACCGTGCGGCGGTCACCCTGATAGCAGGAGTAGCTTGCCTCGCATGTCGTGTAGTATTTCTTGTCGAACAGATTGGTCGCATTGAGCGAAATCTTGGCGTGCTCGTTGAAGCGATAGCTTGCTCCGATGTCGACCAGCGTGCGGCCCGGTACATCGAACGTGTTGGCGTTGTTGCCATATACGCCGCCGACGTAACGAATGCCCGCGCCGAGCGAAGCGCCCTCCAGAGGACCATCCTTGAACGTGTAGTTCAGCCAGCCGGAGGCCTGATGTTCAGGAACGAGCATCGGGCGGTTGCCAACATAACCCAGGGCGTCCCTGGTGATTTCCGCATCGGTGTAGGAGTAGGAGCCCGTGAAGTCCCAGCCATACCCAAGGCTGAATTTGCCTTCAACCTCGACGCCACGCGAGGCAATTTCACCCGTTGCAACAGCATAACCGCTTGAGAGGTAGTTGAGCACATTCGTTTTCACGATGTCGAAATAGGCGACGGTGAAGAGCCCGTCGAAACCTGTCGGCTGATACTTGACCCCGGCCTCCCATTGACGTCCGCGTGAAGGATCAAAAGTGTTGCCGCTGGCATCGACGCCACTATTGGGCACGAAGGACTGCGAGAAGCTGATATAGGGCGCGACGCCAAATGCCGTGACATAGCTAAGACCTGCACGACCGGAGAAATTTCCTATGTCAATGTTGGTATCGGCACCCGTTAGACGATTGTGGGTGTCAAGATTAAGCCAATCGTATCGGCCACCAAGCGTAGCGATGAAACCGTCGCCGAACTTGATCTGATCTTGCGCATAAATACCGGTCTGATTGTAGCGTTCGGAATAGTTGGTGAAAGCCGTCGTCGGGATCGGAACGTTGATACCATAGGTCGGCGCATAGGGGTTGAGAGAAGGTGCAAGCCCCTGGTACCGCTTCACGTCCGCATCGGACCAACTGTAGTCCAGTCCGAAAAGTGCCTGGTGTTCCAAAGGCCCAGTATCGAAATCCGTCAGGATCTGGTTATCCGCTGTGAACGAGTTGAAGCTCTCGTCGAAGCGGCGGGAGATACGGTTCAGGCCCGTCGATCCCATGCCTGAGAGGAAAAGGTTGTCGAGTAGAAAATCGACATGCCCGTAGCGCACATTCTGTCTTACGCTCCAGGTATCGTTGAACCTGTGTTCGAACTCATAACCGATGGTTTGCTGTTTCTGGACGCTTCTATTGAAATTTGGGTCGCCAAGAAGAATTCCCGTGGGGGTAAAGAGCAAGATGGTGCCACCGCTGTCATCTTTCAGCGCTTGGCCCGTTAGCGTCAGCTTGGTATCTTCATCCGGTTTCCATGTTACCGACGGCGAAATCATCATCCGGTCATCGCGAATCTCTGCGCCATTCGAATATTCGAACTGCGTGTTTGCCTTCCGCGCGACGCCAACGACACGGTAGAGAACGCTTTTTTCCTCGTTGACGGCACCCCCAAGATCGAACGCGATCTGCTTGCGCTGGTTGCTTCCATACTCCATCTCGACTTGACGGACCGTTTGCTCTGTCGGCTTCTTGGTGGTCTTGTTGACAAGGCCACCGGCATCACTCTGGCCGTAGAGTGAGGAGGAAGGGCCCCGCAGCACTTCGATGGATTCGAGTTGGTATGGATCTGTGCGGTAGAAGCTGTAGCTGCTTGACACCTGGCGCAAACCATCGAGATATGAACTCGTTGCCTGAGCGTTGAAGCCGCGCATCATGATCCAGTCGTAGCCCTTTGGGTCTGGACCGTAGGTTTCGATGGCAACACCTGGAACATAACGCAGCACTTCCGTTACGCTCTGCGCGTTCTGTGCTTCCATCTGCTTGCGGCCGATCACGGAAACCGACTGCGGCACCTCGATCAGCGGAGCATTGGTTTTGGTCGCACCCATCGATTGCGATAGAACAAAACTGTTGGCGCCCCTGGCTTCGCCCTGAACCTGAATTGTCTCAAGAACGGTGCTGCCTGCCGTACCCGTAGTACCATTGGCGGTTGCCAATGCCGGATCGTAAATCTGCACAGTCGTCGAGTTGCTGAAACGGTAGGAAAGCCCCGTCCCGTCCAGTAGGGTCGAGAGCGCCTCTTCTGCAGTCATCGATCCGCTGATGGCGCGACCTCTTTTTGCAATTGCCTCGTTTTCACGAAATACGACGGACAGACCAGTGATACGGCCGATGTCATTCACGGCCTGCGTAACGGGCTTCATGGCAATGTTAAAGGTGAACTGGCGCCCTTGTTTCTGTTCCTGTGCCCACGCGTTGCCTGCCAGGCCGCAGGCGGCCGAAGCCAAAAGTCCAGCAACCAGGAAGTACCCGGTTCGTGCCAGATTGTTCGATGCCATGATGTTCTTCCTCTCACTGCACGTATTGCGCGGCGGAAGCACCCCAGCACCCCCATTTCATCCGCTTATCTGTTTCCTTGACGGATTAGAGGCGGGGTTGATGAAGCTGTTTTCGTGGAATTCTTGACTTATTTATTCATGCATTTGAAATGTATAAGGAATTTCTTCAGGGAGAAACGATCGTCAGCCGACCTACGAAGCTATGGAGGCGGAAACCGACAGAGGCCTGAAGAGATGAAAGGGCGGCGTCGGTATCATCGAGTGAGAAACTGCCTGTTACCCGCTCGTCAGCCAAGGTGCCTGAGGCAATGATTATCCGTCCTTTCTGGTAACGCTCGATCTCGTGCAGTACATCTGCAAGCCTAGCGCGATAAAAAACGAAACGGCCATCACGCCAGGCGAGGCTTTCTTCCAGGTCGACGTTTTCAATGGGTTCCAGCCCGCTGCCGTGGAACGCCACGCGCTCTCCGGGTTTAAGCACTGTATGTGCTCGGTTGACGCCAGCGGTGACCGAAACGCTGCCATTTTCAAGTGTGACGACACCTCTGCCTTCGAGCAAACGCACGTCAAAACGCGTGCCAAGAACCTGAACCTCGCCGTCTCCGGCGGCAACGATGAAAGGCTTGCTGGCGTCGTGTCTGACATCAAAGAAGGCTGCGCCACGCAAGAGACGGACACGCCTCTCGCCAGTCGTGAAGTCTTCCGAAAGGGCGCTGTCTGCGTCCAGCAGCACCTTGGAGCCATCAGACAATTGTACGCTGATGCGATCGGCACGCGGGCTCACATAGTCTGCGGTGATATCCTCGATGATGTTCGGGCGCTCGAGCCACATGGCTCCGCCCAAAAGACAGAGGAGAACGATTGCAAGCCCGGCAAGACGCTGCGTCGTCTTGCGATGATGCTTTTCAGCGTCCATGGCGTCGAGGTAAACGGCCAACTCGTCAGCCTCTGCTTCGGCCAACGATTTACCGGGTTGTTCGGCCGCTTCCCAAGCTGCTGCAAGCGCCTGAAATGCCTCTGCATGAGAGGGATCGGCTTGTCGCCAGGCTTCAAATGCCCGTCTTTTTTTCTCCGTGGGTGTTTGTAGCAGGCTTATGAACCAGGCTCGCGCTTCGGCTTCGAGCGCGTCGTTGGTTCGCTCCGGTGTCGGGTTGTGGGTCATCTTGGTTTCCCCGACTGCTCAGTCGACAAGCGTTTCCTGACACGCAGCAACGGCTTTGGCCATGTGTTTGGCGATTGTTCTCTGGGAAACACCCATGACGGATGCGATCTCACTGAATGTTCTACCGTGGATGCGATTGAGAAGGAAGACGTGCCTGGTCTGTTTGGGCAAACCTGCCAACGCCGCATCCATGCTGCGAACACCATCTCGGGCTTGCAAAATATCGAAAGGAGACGCAGGCGCCGGTGCATATTGTTCCGGCAGTACGCCGTTTGCAAAGGCACGTCGGCTCTGCTCTGCTCGCAAATGATCGATGGCTGCGTTTCGCGCGCAACGGGAGAGATAGGCCGCATCATTACCGGCGTAGAGCGGTGAGCGCTCCCAAAGGCGCATAAAAATATCGTGCACGAGATCGTACGCGGTGGCAGCGCATCCGACTTTTCTGTTGATCTGACGATGAAGCCTGTCCCGCTCTGTTTGATAGAGGGAGGCTATTTCCTCGGTTTTGGAGTTCATGGTTTTCTGGACAAAATAGCCGGACGGCGAACTGTGATTTATGTAGCGGTGTAAATACATGAATACATAAATCAAGTTTTGTAAATTATGATGGATCAAGTTCCATCGCGCCGCACGTCGATGTTGCATAATCAACACAAGCACCCTGCGCGGATGGATGGAAATACGGTGTCGTTGTCGATTTGGGGGAATTCCCGATAAGGTCAAGTAAACCACACATGGCGTGCGCCCGGGACATCCATGACCCTGATACTGACCGATATCACCAAATCCTATTTAACGGCGGAAGGTCCGACGCAGATATTGCGTGGTGTTGATCTTCACCTGAATTCGGCCGAAAGCCTTGCACTGACCGGCGAGTCCGGTAGCGGCAAGAGCACTTTGCTCCATCTTGTCGGAGGCCTCGACAAACCCGATGGCGGCACGATTGTTGTGAACGGGCGCGAGATCGCCCGCCTGGATGATACCGACCGTGCCAATTATCGTCGCGTTGATGTCGGCGTCGTCTTCCAGCAATTCAATCTGATCCCGAGCCTCGACGTTGCCGCGAATGTCTCCTTCCATGCCAAGCTTGCCGGTCGTTTTGATCCTGCCTGGGAACGAGAGCTGGTTCATGCGCTCGGCATTGACCCGTTCCTGAAACGTTATCCGGAACAGCTTTCCGGTGGTCAGCAACAGCGGGTCGCGATTGCCCGCACACTCGCGGCAAGACCTGCGCTGGTACTCGCTGACGAACCGACCGGTAATCTTGACGAAGTGACGGCTGATATCGTTATCGACGTCATGCTTGACCTCACCAGGAACGCGGGAATGGCGCTCCTTCTTGTTACACATTCGAGCCGCGTGGCAGACAAGCTCGATCGCCGCGTTCTGCTGCACGGCGGAAAGGTGGTGGCATGAGTTGGCCCGCCTTCCGGGCGCTCCTTTCGCATTGGCGCTACCGGCCCCTTCAGTTCGTAACGCTCATTCTTGGTGTGGCACTGGCGACGGCGCTTTGGTCCGGGGTGCAGGCGATCAACGCTGAGGCGCGGGCAAGTTATGGGCGGGCAGCATCGGTTCTGGAACAGAATGACTTTGTTCAAATGGTGGACAGGGACGGCAGAGGCATTCCGACAGAAGTCTATTCAAGGCTTAGAAGGGCTGGCTGGAACGTTTCGCCTGTCATCGAAGGTGATCGTAGGTTCGGGCAGGTTCGTATCCGGCTGATCGGTATCGATCCGCTGAGTATGCCGGCAAGTGGAGGAGGAGGTGGTTTTCGTGTCACCGGCACCTCTGATCTCGTTGCCTTCGTCGGAGAGCCGGGGCAACTGATTGTCTCCGCCGCAACGGCCAGCCGCCTCAAAGATGTCGGTGGTCTGTCCATTAAGACAGCCACGGATCTTCCCGACGACGCGGCCTTCGTCGACATCGGTGTTGCCGATCGCCTGCTCAACCGGGGCGGTGCGTTAAGCAGGATTGTTGTTGCGCGGATACAAAGACCTGGTCTCACCTCGCTCGAAACGCTCGCACCGGAACTATCGATACGTGCCGCAGGCGAACGCCCCGACGTCTCCAGTCTGACTGACAGTTTTCATCTCAATCTGACGGCGTTCGGCTTTCTGGCTTTTGTTGTCGGTCTCTTCATCGTCTATTCGGCGACGGGGCTGTCTTTCGAACAGCGGCGCGGCACGTTCCGCACGCTTCGGTCGGTCGGCGTTTCTCTCCGTGCGCTGACGGCCATGCTGGTTCTCGAGATAGCGGCTTTTGCGCTTCTGTCCGGTCTGATCGGTGTGATCATCGGCTATTTTGTCGCCTCGGCATTGCTGCCGGGTGTTTCTGCCACGTTGCGCGGGCTTTATGGCGCGAGTGTTCCGGGTGCCTTGTCCTTGAGACCGGAATGGTGGGCGGCCGGGCTGGCAATGGCGCTTTTCGGCACGGCACTTTCTTCGGTCCAGAGCTTGTGGCGGGTCTGGTCGATGCCAATCCTGGCGTCTGCGCAGCAAAGAGCCTGGGCAAGGGCTTCGACACGGAGCCTCACCATCCAAGCGGTGAGCGGCTTGATGCTCCTACTCGTATCGGCGGTATTGGCTCTTGTCGGGCACGGTCTCTACGTGGGCTTTGTACTCCTCGGCAGCCTTCTTCTGGGTGCGGCTCTGATCCTGCCCGCTGGCCTGGCATTCTGCGTGGGTATTGCCCAGCGGATGTCACGGTCTGTACTGGTCGAATGGTTCTGGGCAGACACCCGCCAGCAGCTTCCAGGCCTGTCACTGGCGTTAATGGCTCTCTTGCTTGCACTCTCTGCCAACATTGGGGTTGGAACGATGGTCTCGAGTTTTCGCCAGACGTTTCTCGGTTGGCTTGATCAGCGGCTTGCTGCGGAAGTTTATGTCACGGCGCGTGACGAGTTGGAGGCTGCGCGCCTCAGGCAATGGTTTCCGAGCCATGTCAGGGCGGTTCTTCCCATCTGGAGCATTGAGGCAGACGTTGCCGGCCGCCATATGCAGATAGCAGGTGTCGCCAATGATCCGACCTATCGCGACAATTGGCCGATCATTGTCAGTCTGCCAGATGCCTGGGATGATGTCGCCAATGGAAAAGGCGCGCTGGTAAATGAGCAGCTCTGGCGTGCTGGCAGGGCGACACTTGGACAGGAGATCGAGCTTCCCGGAGGGTGGCGTACGAAGGTGGTGGGGGTCTTTTCCGATTATGGCAACCCGAACGGTCAGGTGATGGTGGGATTGGATGCTCTCGTACGTCATTACCCCACAGTTGCAAAGTTGCGCTATGGTTTGCGAATGGCGCCGGAGAACGTCCCGGAATTCAGACGCCGTCTGGCTGCGGACTTCGGTCTGCCCGAGGCCAATATCGTTGATCAGGTTTCCCTGAAGCGGCAATCGACCGCAATCTTCGAGCAGACCTTTGCCGTGACAGGCGCTCTCAATGTCCTCACGCTCGCGGTTGCAGGCTTTGCGATGTTTTCGAGCCTTTTGACCTTGTCATCTCTCCGGCTGCCACAGCTTGCCCCAGTCTGGGCGATGGGGCTTAGACGTCGTGATCTGGCTTTGCTTGAGATCGCCCGGACGCTCGCCCTCTGGTTTGCCACGTTTGTTGCCGCCATCCCGGTGGGACTTGCTCTTGCCTGGGTGCTGCTGTCCGTCGTCAACGTTGAGGCGTTCGGCTGGCGCCTGCCGTTGATCCTGTTTCCGATGGACTGGTTGTGGCTTGGTATGATCGCTCTGGTCGCCGCGATCCTGTCCGTGCTGCTGCCCGTACGCCGATTGGCAACCACCGATCCGGCGGATCTTTTAAGGGTGTTTGCCAATGAGCGTTAGATCGAAGTTCTTGGCGTTGGTTGCATCCGCCGTGCTAGCGTTCATCCCGGTCATGACATTTGCCCAGGGCTTTGCTGGTCTAGGTTCGAATGCCGAGGGCTTTTCTGTTCCGCAACGCGGTGGCCCGCTCACCTTTCCGCGGGATCATGGACCTCATTCCGACTACAGGATCGAGTGGTGGTATCTGACAGCCAATCTTGAGACCGTCGCTGGAGAGAGGCTTGGCGCGCAATGGACTTTGTTTCGATCGGCCCTGGCTTCAGGTGAAAGGCCGGGATGGTCTGATCCGCAAATCTGGATCGGTCATGCGGCGGTCACGACAGCCAGCCGCCACCACGTTGCGGAACGGCTGGGGCGGGGTGGCGTAGGGCAGGCAGGCGTTGTCGTTGCACCTTTCGAGGCATGGATCGACGACTGGAATATGATGGCCACGGGGTCTGGCAACGACCAGCTCGGTCAAATGACGCTCAGTGCAACCGGGCAGGATTTCGAGTATCGTTTCGAGCTCAAGGCAAAGGGGCCGCTGGTCCTTCAGGGAGATCGCGGCTACTCCGTGAAATCGCTGGCTGGACAGGCGAGCTATTATTATTCGCAGCCCTTCTACGAGGTCAGCGGAACTGTTGTGCTCGATGGGCGATCTGTCGATGTCAAAGGTGAGGCATGGCTGGATAGGGAATGGTCGTCTCAGCCGCTTGCCGCAGACCAGACAGGCTGGGACTGGTTTTCATTGCACCTTACAACAGGCGAAAAGGTCATGGCCTTTCGTCTGCGCGACAGCGGCACGGGTTACACGTCGGCAAACTGGATTTCAGCTGACGGAAAGGTGTCGCCAATTCCGTCTGAGGATATTTCGTTCGATCCGCTTAGGTCCGCAGATGTCAACGGCAAGCAAATCCCGGTCGAGTGGCGCGTCAGAATACCCAGTCGAGGGTTCGACATCACAACGAAAGCGCTGAACGACAAATCCTGGATGAGTACGACCACGCCATATTGGGAGGGGCCCATCCAGTTTCAGGGTAGTGTTTCCGGACAGGGGTACCTTGAGATGACGGGGTACTGAGCAGAAAGATCCGCACGCGTCCGAACCTGAACGGTTAGCGGCGGGTCCTGATCGTGATGCCATAAGCCAGCCCCCCGATCACGCTCGCCACGATCCCCGCAGGCACATCCCAAGGAAATGCAACGATGCGGCCGATCCAGTCTGAAAAGATCATCAAAACGGAGCCAAATATTGCGCATCCGTAGATATGTCCAATCGGTTTGTGAATGCCGAGAAGTCTGACGAGATGAGGAACCATCAGTCCGATGAAGCTGATCGGTCCAATGATGACTGTTGCCACACCTGTTAAAAGCGCTGTCACGATGATGATCGTCAGGCGCGCAGCGCTGGTATTGACGCCGAGGGACGTTGCCGTCGTTTCGCCAAGAGGCAGCATTGTAAGCCAGCGTCGAACGAAAGGAAGGATTCCCAAAATCATGACAAACGATATCAGCGTCATGAACGCATCCCATGGCGTTACGGAATAGGCCGATCCCGAAAGCCACCCCACCAGTCGAGTGAGCCGGATGTCACCAAAATAGGCCACCATAGACAAAAGTGAGCCGCTGAGAGCTGTGACCGCGAGACCGGAAAGAAGAAGTCTCTCTGGGGCGTAGGCGGATCGTTTGGTAAGTCTGAGTGCGATGACAAGAAACAACAGCGAGCCGCCAGCAGCGATGACCATTGTCTGAGGCCGGGTCAGTGGCGGTAAAAGAAAGATCACCGGCAGCATGATGAGTGCGGCATCAGAAGACACCCCGAGAAGTTCTGGGCTGGCGAGGCTGTTGCCGGTCATCCGCTGCATGAGACATCCAGCCATCGCAATCATGCCCCCGGCCGCGCCGGTTGCCATCACACGCGGCCAACGCCAAGGCAGCAACTCGCTCAGTTCGGCGTTTGTCGCAATGAAGAACCCATCCGGCGTTCTTCCGATGGTGAGGCTGCCAATAATAACGACTGTCAGGCATGATATCGCAAGGCATAAGATGAACCACAGCCGCCCAGTTCTCTCACGAATATGAGGGTCGCGTGTTTCTCCCATAGTCACGGGCGAGCGAACCTTGCGGAGTAGAAGCAAAATGAGGGGAGCAGCGAGGAGTGCTGTTGCTGTCCCGGCTGGAATGGCGATAACCGTCTCCAGAACCTGTATGGCCTGATCAGTTAACAGCAGAAGTGCGGCCGACAAGAGTGCGCTGTAAATCGCCCGTTGCGAAAATCGGCGTGCACCTGAGAGGCTGGCGAGTGCCGATCCACCAAGACCAACGAACGCCAGAACGCCAAGCTGCGAAGTGACGATTGCAGCGATGGTGGCCGAGATTGCCACCGCAACAAACCTTACAATTCTTGGCGAAAGTCCAAGGCTGCCCGCCGAAGCGTCGTCCAGATCAAGGAGTGACAAGGGTCTTAGCAGAACTGCGATGCCGCCAACGACAGCAGCTAATATTATCGTCAAAGTGGATGCGGTGTTCCAGTTGTCCTGTACCAAAGAACCGGCTTGCCAGAGAAGCAGATCGCCGAGTTCATCGAAATGTGTGAGTATCAGAATGGAGGTGAAAGCCTCGAGCAGAAGGCCCAGGATCAATCCGTTCAGGATCAGAAAGAGCGGTGAAAAAGATCCGCGATAGGAAAGAGCAAGAACGACAGCCAATCCCACCAGCGCCCCGACGAGGGCCGGCATCACGAAGCTCGTTATGATGGCAGGCAGCCAGATCAGACTGAGGGCGACAGCAAACCGCGATGCGGCCAGAAGGCCGATTGTTCCCGGTTCGGCGAGCGGGTTGCGTAGGCCCTGCTGCATCAGCGCGGTGGCTAGGCCTAGAAGACATCCACCTGCCAAGGCAACAATGAAACGAGGGACAGTGCCGTAAAGCAATTGAACGGATTTCAATTCGTTCGTCGGCAGATGAGGGAATGGAGATACGTCTGGCCAGCCTGCGCGTTGCAGATTGAAAGCGAATAGGGCAAGGCCAGCCAAGAGAAGAGTGGGCAAGATCAGCGACATACGGCGATCTTGCTGCCGGGCCACGAAATCAGCCATCCGTGATCGTTCCCAGTTTTTGTCCGAGCTGGTTTGCAAATCGCTCTGCGGAACGTATGCCGCCGTTCGGATAAATAACGGGCATTCGGATGACACGGCCGTTTTTTACAGCCGGCAGGACGTGCCAGAGAGCCCCGGCCTCTAATCTCTGCAAGGCAATGTCCGTCTCCTGTCCTCGGTCAAAATGGATGATGACAGCGTCCGGCTCGTCCGCCAGGCGAATAAGGGGCGCGTTGGTCACGCCGGCGGCGTTGACCCGACCGCTAAAGGCATTGCGCAGGCCCAGTTGTTTCAGCATGTCGCCCAACAAGCCGTTACCACCAAACAGTGCGAGATTTCGGCCGTCTCGGTTGAACCGGCAGACGTAAACGGGCCTCGAAAATGACTTCAGCCGAGCGCGGGTTTCGTCAATTTCAGACCGCATACCGGCTACGGCGCTTCGGGCTGCGAAGACGTGCCCGGTCATGTCTGCGAGCTTGGCAATCAGAGCCTCGCAGTGGGCGATGGCAGGGGTTTTGCCTGCGAAAACAGGGATAGGGGTCACTGGAGCGATGCGCGTCGCTGTTTCAAGGCCTGCTGCCTGCCAATCGGCGACGAAAATGCGCGATGGCGACAAGCGCTGGAGGTATTCCAGATTTGGCTCATTGAGTGGACCGAGGTCCGAGACGCTGTCAGGCATCGAAGGGTTTGCTACAAGGCGCTGATAAAGTGGGATATTCGATGTTGCGACGGGCACGGCGCCGATTGTCAGCAGCAATTCGGTAATCAGCAGGTCCATACTGACGAAACGGTCCGCCTGCTCCTGTGCAAACGAGCAGGACGGTAATGACAAATACCCGAGGGCCGCAGATGCAGCCCTCAGGAAATCTCGTCTGCGGATCTCTAATGACCCTACCATTTGTAGGAAAGAGTTGCTGACACAGTCAGCGGTTCGCCGAAACGGCATCCGTCCGTCGAAACGCACGTATAATATTTTTTATTGAACAGATTGCGGGCATTGAGCTTCAGATCAAGTCCGTCGAGATCCGCGTTCAACTTTCCAAGGTCAAAGGTCGCCATCGCGTCGAACATGACGTAACCGGGAACATTGGCGACGTTGTCCGTCAGATTGGTTTCCCCGACATAACGCATCCCGCCGCCCACACGCACGCCTTCAAGTCCCAGGTCATCAAGTCCGTAATCTGCCCAGAGGGAAACACTGTGGCGTGGAACAAGTGCTACCTGCTGCCCAATCTCGGCAGGCTTGGCGCTTTGCGTAATCTCCGCATCCGTGAAGGTGTAAGCCGCGACGATGCCCCAGTTGCCAATATCTCCACGCGCTTCGAGTTCCAGTCCGCGAGAGTGGATTTCTCCCTGCTGATAAGCGAGGCCACTGGCTGTGTACGAGACGACATTTTCCTGTGTCAGATCGTAGACCGCAGCACTGAACTGCAGATTGGTGCCGACCGGCTGATATCGGACGCCCGCCTCGTATTGCAAACCTTCATTCGGCTTGAGAGCATTGCCGGTGATGTAGTCTGACCCAACCTGCGGAAGGAAAGACTGGCTGACGCTGAGATAAGGGGCCAGGCCGTTGTCGAAGAGATAGACGAGGCCTGCTCTGCCGGTGAAGGCGCTGTCGCTTTGCTCTACGATCAAGCCGTTCTGGTAGCTTCGGGTGGATGAATCCGCCCAATCGTGGCGACCTCCCAACAAGAGCACCCAGTGATCATCAAATTTGATCTGGTCCTGAAGGTAGATTCCGTACTGGTCGCCAATGCTGTCGGAGCCACGGTCAACCGCGTAGCTGACGTTTGGTCTACCGATGTTAACACCGCTCGAGAGGTTGAGCGTGCTGTAGCTTGCACCACGATAGCGGTGGCTGTCGTAGGACCTGCGATAATAGTCAAATCCACCCAGCAGGGTATGTTGAGCACCAAGGGCATCGAACTCGTATTCAAGCGAGTTATCCGACGTTACGCCGTAGGACGTTTCAGCGCGAGCCGAAGCCAATCGCGTCATGATCCCACTCGCGCTGATTGGCGCCAGATTGGGCATCATGTAATCCCACTGAATATCCGCCTTGAAATAGCGGGCTGCGTTGCGAAGTTTGAGGCCATTTTCGAACTCGTGCTCGAATTCGCCGCCAATTGTGTAAATGTCCGACTTGTAGGTGTCGAAGCTGTCTATTCCGGTGAATGTGTCGCGATCAAGCCAACCGGATGTAATGTCAGAGAGCAGGTATGGCGGTGCAAAACGCGTGTCGACGTGTTGGTAGCTGCCGAGGACCGTCAGTGACGTGGCGTCATCCGGCCGCCAGGTAAGCGCGGGCGCGATGTAAACCTTGTCGTCATCGGTCTTGTCGACCCAGTTGTCTGCGTCACGGTAAAGGCCTGTCAGGCGATAGCTTAGTACGCCTTCATTATCGATAGGTCCGCCAAAATCACCCGATACCTGCTTCTTGTTGTAACTGCCGTATTCAACATTCACTTCGCGCAGTGGTGTCGCAGTTGGACGTTTCGAAATGGCGTTGACGATACCACCTGGTGCGACCTGGCCATAGAGGACGGATGACGCGCCGCGCATCACTTCGACACGCTCAAGGCCGTATGGCTCCTGGCCGCCGTCATACACGTTGGACTGGAACTTCATCCCGTCGCGCAGATTACCGGTGTTGCCGCTTGCAGTGTTGAAGCCACGGATCATGAAATCGTCGACCATCCGGCTAAAACCGCCAGATTGCGTTGTTATCCCGGGAGTATAGCTCAACGTGTCGGCCAGTGATGTGGCCTTTTGATTGGCAATCTGGTCTGCCGTCACCACACTGATGGATTGGGGTGTCTCGACGATAGGAGTATCGCTTTTCGTCCCGGATGAGGAGCTGCTGGCACGGTACCCCTCAAGAGGGCTAAAGGCACCGCCTGTCCCGTCGACAACAATCTGTCCGAGGGTTGTCGTTCCTGTCTGGCCGGTTCCCAAGGAAGGAGATGCAGCGCTCAAAATCGTCACGGCGTTACCGCCACTGAACGCATAGCGCAGGCCAGAATTTGCCAGAAGCTTGGAAAGAGCATCCTGCGGCGTCAGCCGTCCTTCTATCGCCGGTGCCGTCGTGTTCGCCGCAATCGACGTTTCATAAGCGATCTGCAGCCCGGACTGTGCTGAAAATCGGCGAAGTGCGAGGTTCATCGACGTTGCGGGAATGTTGAAATCAACCACTTGTACTGATTGAGCTAAGGCTGGCCTCGTGGTCCCAGCTGTGCTGGTTCCGACAATTCCGATCGCGACACCCGCCATCAGCACCCGAAGCATTTTGCCTCGTCCGCCCATCTTATCGCTACCAATAGTCCCGCTCATTGCATCGCCCCTACGCATAAACCTCATCATGGCAGGCCGCTTTCTGGCCCACCTAGATTGTTGACGCGTGAGCGAAGGTTTTACCTAAAGAGAGTTTCTAATTTTTCTGAAAATAATCACGAGATCATGATTGCCACACCAGGAATACGGCGAACCGATAGGTCCTGAGTACGGGCAACCGAGCGTAAAGCCGCCACCGGGTCGCTTGTCGAGAAAACACCGCTGACCTGGACCGATCTGTCGATCCCCGGCCTTAAAAGGACAGGCTCGTAAACATAACGGGCAATCTCGTCGATGGCGGTTGCAAAGGGCCTGCCTTCGAAAATGATCTTTCCTTGCCGCCAGGCAAGCACCATTTCCATATCGGCCGTGGATGGTCGGTCAGGTGCCATCCCCGAGGCGTAACGTGTCTGCTGCGCGGCCTTGAGGTCGACAAACATCGATCCGGCAATATCAACGACATCTGGGGAGACGGGACTGGCAACGAGGGCATAGCCGCTTACGACCGCGACGGTTGTCGTGTCGCTTACCATGTTGATCGAGATCTGGCCCTCTTCAACATCGGTGATGCCGTTCGACGCGGCAACCCGGAACCGGCTTCCGCTTGGATCGCGCGTGACACCAAATTCTGCATCCCCACGCAACAGGTGAACGAGACGAAGGTTGGGGCGATAATCTATCTTTATCGCGGTTCCCGAATTAAGTGCGATAACCGTTCCATCGGGCAAAGGCAGTTCCTGTTGTCCTCCGGCCGGTACGATGTAGTCAGCTTTCCACCATGTATTGATCGCGGGCGCTGTCAGGATTGCCACAGATGCTGCCATAGCCGCAGCACTTCCGCCAATCATCGCCCGTCGGGTCATGGATGGGGTTGTTGGGAGCTGAGGGATATCGGCAGCCCCATCCAAGAGATCCATTTGCTTCCAGAAATGCCTCTCGCGGTCAAACGCGGCTCTGTTTTCTGGTCGGTGATCACGCCAGGCCTTGAACCGTTCCAGTTCGGCTCCACTCAGTGTCCCTGAACTCAGGCGGACAAGCCAGTCACGCGCGTCAGACTCAGCGCGGTGACGTTCAGATCTGTTGATGTCATTGTCCGTCATTCAATTGGAAACCACTATTGCCGCAGCAGGCCAACGATGCCTGGCAATGCCGTTATCACACAACCCGTTAGGGCGCGCTACTATCACACCGAAGAACTGGCAGCTATCGCTCGAGCGTGTTGCGCAGAACGGCAAGGCGTTCCAGTGCGCGTCTGACATGATAATACACGGCCTCTTCCGTGATCGCTTCGATTTCTGCAATCCGCTTATGTGTCAGGCCTTCAACCCGGCTCATCAGGAAGATACGCCGTGTTCTGTCCGGCATCTGGTCAAGTGCATCGGTGACGGCCTTCAGTGTCTGCCGCCCCATAAGAAGTCTCTCAGGAGAAACGTGATCGCACGGTTCTGAAAGGATCTCTTCGATCTCAGCGTCTATGTTTCTGCGCCGACGTTCCTTGCGCAGATAGTCGATTGTTGTGTTTTGGGCTGTCTTGCGAATGAAACCCAATGGGTTGTCAACGCCAGCAGGCTGATTGGAGGTCTGTAGCTTTATCCAGGTATCTTGAGCGAGGTCTTCCGCCAGCCCCTGATCCATGCGGCGTTGTCTTGAAAAGGATATCAGTTGCGGACGCAGGCGGACAAAAGATTCCAGTAATCTGACGAGGTCGATTGTCATATTGCTCGGGTCTGCCGGTTGAGAACTGATCGTGAAGCGTGTCGTAGGACAGCTCTCAAAGCCAATCCAGCCAAGGCAGGCCATTTAATATGACAGAATTACTCTTCTTATGTTTGCGTGATATTCCTGCACCAGTTTGACCGCTCGGGCCAGGCCGTTTCAGATTTTGTTGTCGTTTACGCGAATGCGTCCTTTATCGAGTGCTCTGTAGCACCTCCCGCTATCAGGACTGCCAGTAGAATTCTTGCTTGTCCCGGACGAAGGTTGGACGAGTGCGTGGCGCCTGCCAGGCTAAGATCGTGCCCACCACCGCCACCGCCGTAGGATGGGGTCAGCTTGCCCTGTGGGACGCGGCTGGAAACCACCAATGGCACATTGCGTGCTGAGCTGCGCTGAACAGCTTCTACAATCGAGGGATTGGCATTGCCGGAACCGAGCGCGGCAAGCACGATACCCTGGGCGCCGGCGTCGAGGCTCGCGTCGATAAGAGCGCCGTCGCAGCCGGGATAGATCGCAATGATATCGATACGGAGCGCACCGACATCTCCGGAATAAAGACCTGGCGGGTTGTCCTGCCCGGTCGATTGACGGAATGCGTCGATCTCATCGGCGGAATGCTTGTAAAGGCCCCAGGCAGGGGATGTGCGTCCACCGAAGCAGACCAGAACACCGCGCCCGGCATTCTTGCAGTCAGTTGCAGCAGCAATCGCTGCAGCAAGATTGGCCGGTCCGTCTGCCTGGGGATGATCGGCAGTGTGTTGTGCGCCGGTGAAGATGACCGGTTTCGTCAGGCGATTTTGCAGTTGCACCAGCATGGCGCTTTCTTCCATCGCATCCGTGCCATGAAGGACAACGACACCATCGATTGTGTCGTCGGCCAGCAGTTTTCCCACCGCATTGCTGATCGACTGCATGTCGGCCAATGTGAGGCTTGCCGAATCTTTTGCCATCAGATCGATGGCTCTCAGGTCGACGCTGGATTGGGGAAGCAAGCCGACAAGGCTGTCGCCGTCGAGGCAGGGTGCGCTGGAGCCGTCGGCGTTACGCTTGCTGGCGATGGTTCCACCGGTGGCGATGACCGCCACCAGTGGTTTGTTCAAAGAGCCGATCACGAAGCGATCCGATCATCGGCCGCCGCTTGCTTGGCGGCTGTTTCGGCAGCGATGGCCGCAATGCGGTCACGAGCGAGAAACCAGCCAATGATCAGGGCCGGTACGATGATGATCAGGGAACCAATCGTCCAGCTGCCGACCGGATAGTCCAGCGCCATGAGTACCAACACACTGAACAGGAAGATGAGCGTGATGATACCGGTGTAGGGGGCGCCGAACATCGCGAAATCCGGCCGCTTCATCTTGCCCTGACGTGCAAGGCTCCAGAGTTTCAGTTGGCAAAGTACGATCACTGCCCAGGCGCTAATGATACCGAGTGCCGCCAGATTGAGGGCGATCTCGAACGCCATGGCTGGCACGATCGCGTTCAGAACGATACCAATTGCCGTGACCGCTGCGGTTACCGCGATCCCACCATAGGGGACACCGGCCTTGTTCATCTTTGCAAGTGCGGCCGGAGCGGAGCCCGATATCGCCATTGAATGCAGAATGCGTCCCGTGGAGTAGAGGCCGGCATTCAGCGACGACAGAACGGCCGTGAGCACAACGAGGTTCATGATGATGTCGGCACCTTCGATGCCGATGGCGCCGAAGAAGGTTACAAACGGGCTCTCACCAGCCTTGTAAGCGCTATAGGGCAACAGCAGAGAAAGCAGAACGACCGAACCGACATAAAAAACCAGCAGGCGAACAACGACGGTGCGGATGGCGCGCGGCATGATCTTGCGGGGGTCTTCAGTTTCGCCCGCAGTGGTGCCGATCAATTCGATCGAGGCATAGGCAAATATCACGCCCTGAATGATCACGAATGCCGGTAATATGCCGTTTGGCAGAAAACCGCCATTGTCGCTGATCAGGCTGAAGCCGGTGACGTGACCTTCGATCGGGGTACCGAAGATGACGAAATAGACGCCGACGATCAGGAAGGTGACGAGCGCCAGAACCTTGATCAGGCTGAACCAGAACTCAAGTTCGCCGAATACCTTGACCGAAAGAAGGTTCATCGCCAATACGACGACCAGAGCGATAAAGGCGAAAACCCATTGGTCGATGCCCACCAGGAAGGGCACGTACTGTTTGAAGAAATTCATGTAGAGCGCGACCGCGGTCACGTCAGCGACCGCCGTCATAGCCCAGTTCAGCCAGTACATCCAGCCGACGGCGAAAGCCATCTTCTCGCCGTAGAATTCGCGGGCGTAGGAAACGAAAGAGCCCGAAGTCGGGCGGTGCATGATCAGTTCGCCGAGCGCGCGAAGAACCAGAAACGCAAAGAAACCGCAAAGTGCGTAAACGAAGATGAGGGCAGGTCCGGCTGCCGCAAGTCTTCCGCCAGCTCCGAGGAAAAGCCCGGTGCCGATTGCACCGCCAATGGCGATCATCTGGATCTGACGCGGTTTGAGGGCTTTTTGATAGCCCTGGTCTTCGGCAAACTCGATGCCTTTTTCAGCCTTGATCTGTGTTGATGTATTCACTGAAACGCTCCTCCCTAGAGCTCTCATATCTTGCCAGAAGGCGAGGGATGATTTCGTTCATTCGCGTATGTCGTCGCGGAATCCTGTAATGCTGTAATACAGATTTCGCCTTCTTAAAACCATGATTGGGCTTTCGTCAAGTTCGATGAAATTCATTTGACCATTTCACCGAGGCAAGCTTATGTGTCAAAATCTGTCTTACAGCATGACAGATTGTTAATTGTGGAGGATGCCAGAAATGGCGATACGCATTGAAAAAGATCTTCTCGGCTCGAAAGAAATTCCGGTGGATGCCTATTGGGGCGTCCATACGGCCAGGGCCGTCGACAACTTCCCCGTCACCGGCATCACGATCAGCAAGTACCCGCACGTTATCCGTGGCCTTGCCTACGTCAAGGAAGCCGCAGCGGAAACGAATTTCGAACTCGGCTTTCTCGATGAAAAGCGGCGGGATGCCATCGTTGCAGCCTGCAGGGAGATCAGGGCCGGGGCCTTGCACGATCAGTTCGTTGTCGATGTGATCCAGGGTGGCGCCGGCACGTCCACGAACATGAATGCCAATGAAGTGATTGCCAACCGCGCTCTCGAACTTTTGGGCCATGCAAAGGGTGACTACGCGCACCTGCATCCCAATGATCACGTCAATCTCAGTCAGTCGACGAATGACGCTTATCCGACCGCCATCAACGTCGGGACGATCGAAGCTATCGACACGCTGGCAGTGTCGATGGAGTTATTGCAGGGAGCATTCGAGCGAAAGGCAAGGGAGTTCGATCCAATTCTGAAGGTTGGACGTACCCAATTGCAGGACGCGGTTCCGATGACGCTCGGCCAGGAATTCCGCGTCTTTGCGGTTATGCTTGGAGAAGACCGCGCGCGATTGCTTGAATCTGCGACCTTGCTGCATGAAATCAACCTTGGCGCGACGGCGATCGGTACCGGTCTCAATGCTCCTGTGGGCTATGCTGCACTGGTGTGCAAGCACCTTGCCCGGCTGACGGGGCGGCCCTTGACGACCGCTGTCGACCTGATCGAGGCCACGCAGGATCCTGGCGCATTCGTGCACCTGTCCGGAGTTTTGAAGCGAGTTGCGGTCAAGTTGTCGAAGACCTGTAACGATCTGCGCTTGTTGTCCTCGGGACCGCGTGCCGGCATCGGCGAGATCAACCTTCCGGCCATGCAGGCGGGTTCAAGCATCATGCCGGGAAAGGTCAATCCGGTGATCCCTGAGGTTGTCAATCAGGTGGCTTTTTCGGTCATTGGCAACGACATCACCATCACCATGGCCGCGGAAGCCGGCCAGTTGCAGCTCAACGCCTTTGAGCCGGTGATCGTACGCTCACTTAGTGACAGTATCGCCCATCTTGAGGCGGCCTGCCGTATTCTTGCAGAGCGTTGTGTCGATGGCATCACGGCCAATCCGGGCATCATGGCTCTGCGCCTGGAGCAATCGCTTGGTCTTGCGACCGCACTCAACCCGCTGATCGGCTATTATGCGGCGACCCAGGTTGCACGGGAAGCGCTGGAGACCGGTCGCACCATAGTCGAGGTAGTGCTTGAACGAGGGCACCTGACTGCCGAACAGTTGGATAAAGCGCTACGTCCGGACGTTCTGGCGAATGTTCAGGCTCCGGTCAGCGATCCGGCTGAACTGTCCCGATAATCTCGGTGACGGCCAATTTCACCTGACCGAGGTGAAGCTCCATGGCTCGCGAGGCGTCGTCTTGCGAGCCAGCATCGACCGCCGTAGCAATCTGACGATGTTCCCGGTTGGATGCCACACGGCGACTGGCCATCAGGTTGACCAGTTCGGACTGCTGCATGAGTGCATCGCGTGCATCCATGACAATCTTGGCAAACACGGCATTGCCGGACGCTTCTGCCAGAAGCATATGGAAATCGGAATCGAGCCTGACCCAGCGAAGCGGGTCTTCTTCCTTTTCCATTTCGTCGCAGAGTTTTAGAAGGCGCGCGGATTGCTGTTTCGTGCGGCGCAGCGCCGCCCAGCCAGCGGCAGGGACTTCGATGAACGGGCGCGCTTCGATCAGATCTCGTGCAGAATAACCACTATAACTCAGATCGCTTGATGGCGTGGCTGTCGTCACGAACGTGCCACTTCCTGTCCGCGTCTGTGTCATCCCTAACGTCTGAAGCGAACGGAGGGCTTCCCGAATAACCGGACGGCTGACACCGTATTTCGACGCGAGATGAGCTTCAGATGGCAGGCGCCTGCCAACTTCGATACGGCCGGAAATTATCGCAGAACGCAGCTCTTCGAATACCGCTTCAGCCGCATTTTTGCGACTGATCGGGCTACTTTCTGACAACCAATCAGTCAATGCACTCATACTGTCAACGTGTCCGATGGTTGTCTTGTTGTCAATTCCCGGCATGTTGCAGGATGTGGTTTTGCCGATGATACCAACAGCCAAACCGCAGGAAAACTGCATGCGGTCGCATGTCGCAGAGGTAACGAAGGCGTGATTGGCTGCCGATCTCCTGACCGTATCGTCGTTCGCGGGCTTTTTCTGCAGTACAACCTGCCGTATACGGAATGTGAAAGTTTTGTGACAGGTGGAGGTGATCATGTCGATAATCGTGGGTGGACAAGGAATGTTGGCGTCTTCGGTGAAGCTCGCTGACAAGCCAATCGCCAAAGGCATGTCACGCGAACTTTATGCGCTTCCCGGTACGGATCTCATTGTCAAAGTCCAGGCCAAGGAACCACCGCCCCGGCGGTATTTTCAACGGGTGAAACTGTTGGCGGCGCTGCGCCGGTTTTATAAGACCATGATCCCCTTGCGACGCGAATTACATGAATACGACAGGGCTTCGAGGGAGGGCATGCGGACGGCGCGCCATCTTCAACGCTTTGCCGGGTTGGTGCAAACCGACAAGGGAACGGGCCTTGTCGTGCAGCCAGTCACCCAAAAAAACGGATCATTGGCGATGACGCTCGACCAGACGCTGGAGACCGGTCGTTACGATGCGAAGACTGACGCAGCACTCAACGAGTTTTTGGACTGGTTCGTAAAAAGCGGCGTCGTCGCCGCCGACGTCCATTTGAAGAACATTGTGCTGGATGAAAAAAGCAATACGCTCGTGTTGATCGACGGTATCGGCGACAAGACGTTTCTTCCTGTCCGGGCATGGTTTCCGCGGCTGAACACGACCTATAAAAAGCGCCTTGCGCAGGCGATCTATACGGAAGTTGCCTTCCGGTTCCTGAGAGGCTCGCTGGGCAAGCAGACGATCGTGCTGTTCCTGATGTTTGCGGGAACGCTCTTCGGCATCGATATTTTGGACGGCCACCTTATCGATGGCTGAAAGTCATGAGCCAGCCAAACCATAGATGACCGGTAAAACTCGGACTCAAGGCCGGCTTGCAACCAAGCGGCCGGCCTTGAAGTCGCAAATTAGAACGAACCTTTGACACCGATACCGAACATGCGTGGCGCGGTCATACTTGCCTCCAGTCCGCCGATGCCTCGGTTCTGCTGCATGTATGTCGGCGCGCGTTCGTCGAAGACATTCTTGACGTAGCCATAGACTTCGAGCCCGTCACGGAACTGATAGCTCGCACGGACATCGGCGATTGTATAGGGCTCGATCACGTAGGCTTTTGTGTTTCCAATGTCGGAATAATAGCCATCGAGATGGCGAACCTGACCTGATACGTTGAACTTGTCGGTCACATCCCAGCTCGCGCCGAAGCTGACCATATAGCCCGGTGATTTGGCGAATTCATTGCCTTCATAGTTCGTGTTGCTGGACATCCGTTCGATTTCGGTCTTGAGCAGACCGGCGTTCGCCTTGAATGTCAGATTATCGAGAACCCGATAGTCGCCACCAATCTCCAGACCGTAGGCGTGCGCTTCCTCTGCGTTGATCGTGTAAGACTGGGTCAGCGTCGAAGTCACCTGGACAGGAATGTTATATTGGGCGTTTTTCATGTCCATGTAGAACAGATTGCCAGTCAGCGTCAGCCGGTCGTCGAGGAGGTTCGCTCGGGTAAAGAGCTCGTAGTTCCAGAGCTTCTCCTCTTTGAACTCCATCCATTTCTGCGCGGAGATGTTGAGAGAAACACCACCGGGGTTGTATCCGCGGCTGACGAGAGCACCAACGGTCCAGTCGTCCGTGACGGCGTAGGCAATCGATGCTTTCGGCAGGACTGCGGAGAAGGTCGTATCGAAATCGACGGGGTTTGCCGCATAGACAGAGGTGCCGCTTCGTTGAATTTGATCGCGCTGGTAACGCAGGCCACCCGTCAAAGACCACTGATCGCTTAGGCGATAGGTCATTTCGGTGAAAAGACCAAGATTGTCCTTCTGGTCATCGAAGGTCGAGGTCGTCTTGCCATTGTAAGCGAGGTAGAGCGCCTCGTCGGCCTGTGTGTGGTTGTAGAAGATGCCGACGACACCGCTGAGTGTGTCATCCTGCTCGCCGAATGTGACGCGGACTTCTTCCGAGACATTGGTCTGATCCACATCTGCGTCACCATTATTCACCACGCCGACCCGGCGCTTGGCGTTCGAATCCGTGAATTGCGTCTGGTTAAACACCTTCACACCATTCTCAAAATCGTAGCTGATGTCGAAGATAGCTGTGTCGGTTCGCTGCCTCCAGCTCGGCATTGTTGTTGTCGTGTGGTTCAGCGCATCGAACGGGACCGATGCCGCTTCCTGGCTGGGGCGGTTGGCGTTGCTGTGCGAAAGCGTGAGCTTGGTGCTGAGCCCCGGGATCTCGGAAGGCTCCCAAAGGAACTTCAGCCGAGCGTTGAATTCCATGAAATCCTGATCTGTGCCTTTGCTGGCAAATCCGGAATTGATGTAGTTGATGAATGTATCGCGCCCCGAGTAATCAATCGCGATACGGGCAGCCAAGTCCTCGCCAACGATGGGACCAGAGAGTGCGAGCGATGCGCGCTTGGTGTGGTAGCTGCCCAATTCGGCCTGGTAGGCGCCCTCTGGCGTGAACGTCGGGTCCTTGGTGTTGACGACGATCGCGCCAGCGATCGCATTGGCGCCTTGCGATGTCGTCTGTGGCCCGCGGAAGACTTCGATGCTTTCGACATCCCACGCGGATGTCGCACCGTAAATGAATTCATTGTAGCCGAGATAGTGGCCGTCGACATTGATTGTTGCGCGCGGAACAGTGCCGGCGAAGAAGGCCGTAGCACCGGTGTTCGGTCCCTGTGTGTCCTGTCCGCGAATGATCGGGGCACTGACATTGTCGGGGAAGACCACGTTGGCGGTGTCCGCAATAACCTCCGAAACGGTCGCGTTTCCTGTCTTCTCCTTCTCGATTTCTCGCGCTGATTTGATCGCAACTGAGGAGGCTGTGCTCTTCAGATCACGTGCCACCTTTTCCCCGGTGATGATGATCGGTTTCAGAACTGTGGCGTCCTCGTTCTGGTTCGTCGCGTCCTGCGATCGTGCGGGAGAGGCGGTCAGGAGTGCGAGTGTCAGGATGCTGACGCTGCTCGAAAAACGAAGGATGGGGCGCGATGTCATAAAAGATCTCAAAACTGGAGTTGAAAACTCATGTTCGGTAACTCGTGCGATGATATTCCGCAATAGGGAATGCATTCCATAATGTGAACATTGTTGTGTGATGGTGCTTTTGTGCCAAATTGGCAACAGGCAGGAGAACGGGTAAGAAAAGAGCATTGCCGCAAACGTCGGGATTCTGGCATGACAGCGATGTAATGCTCAGGTCGGGCCAATATGAAATGGCACGGGGATGCCGAGATGCAGTGGGAGAGATTGGGTTTTGAACGACGGTATAGGCAATGAAGACGGCGGTGAAGCGGACAAACGATCTGGTGTCATTCAGTCTGTTTCGATCGCAGCGCGATTCCTGACCATTCTGGCTCAGTCCGAATCAGCTCTCGCACTCGGCGAACTGGCGCGGCGCGCCAAAAGCGGACGCTCAACCGCGCATCGCTACATGCAGAGCCTTGTGAAAGAGGGGCTGGTCGCCCAGGATCAGGTCACAGGTGCCTACGATCTCGGTCCGGCAGCTCTGAGCCTCGGTATCAGTGCACTGCGGCGCATAAGCCCGGTTGAAGTCGCGGCACGTCATATGAAAACGCTAGCGGCAACGATTGGCGCCAGTTGTGGCGTAGCGATCTGGACCGATCGCGGCCCGACGATTGTTCAGTGGTACCGCAGCTCCAGCTTTGCAATCAGCACTGTCTCGCTGGGAGACGTTCTTCCCCTTGATAACACGGCCTGCGGTCTGGTGTTCCAGGCCTATCTTCCGGCAGATCGCATCGATGCGGTGCGCAAACTCCAACCGGACGCCTTTCGGGGCGCACGCCCGGACGAGGAGCAGTTTTCGGAAATCCGCAAAAAGGGCGGCGCCGAACTCGATGAGCATCTTTTCAACGCGTTGACGGGAAAGGCCGTGCCGGTTTTCAATGCCCACGGCGAAATTGCCTGCGTGGTTACCACCGTATCCTTCGTGAAAACGGCGCGATCCGAGGGGCATTTTGCGGCGTTGCTGGAGGCTGGCCGACTGGCGACATCGGATTCAGGCTTGCCTGCCAGGTCTTGATGCTAAAGCTCGACAAGGTCATTTTCTGTCGATACGCCGAGATGGTCGCGTAACGTCGAACCGTTGTACTCAGTGCGGAAAAGTCCGCGTTGTTGCAGGAGCGGCACCAGTTCGTCAAAAAACAATGCAAGCGATGCGGGAGAGCCTCCGGGCAAGGCGATGAAGCCGTCCAAGGCTCCCGCGTCGTGCCATTCGGCGATTTCCTCGGCAACGTCCTGCGGTGTGCCGACCGACACCCAATGGGCGGAGCCGACGACTTCCGGACGTTTCAAGATGTGTGCGACTGACGGTTCCTCTCGCTCGATGAAGCGGCGCAAAAGATCGGCATGGGTGCGGCTGCGCACAGGCTGGTCGATTGACGGCAACATTGCAGCGTTCACCTTTGCATCGAGCGGCATATCGGCGAGATCGAGGCCGAGGACAGACTTGACCGATTGCCGACGGTAGTCCTCGCCGAGATGGGCGTGGGCTCTCTCGTGCAAGGCAACGGCTTCTTCGCGTGTCTTTGCCATGAAGAAGTGGAGACCGGGCAATACCTTGATGTCTTCCGCTTTCCGCCCATGAGCGCGAGCGCGTCTGCGCAGATCGCTCCTGAGGTCGATCGCGGCGGTCATGTCAGGTGTCGCCGCAAATGTTCCATTGGCGATCGACGCGGAAAAGTCGCGGCCGATCTCTGAGGCGCCGGCCTGGAAAAGCAGAGGTTCGCCCGATGCATGGCAGGGAACATTGAGCGGTCCCTTGATACTGAAGAACTCACCTTGATGTTCGATAGATTGAGGCTCTTTACCGGGCATGTTGCCTGGATTGCTTCGCCACAGGCGGCGGACGACATCGGTAAATTCTGCAGCCTTTCGATAGCGGATTTCAGCTGATGGCATGGGCTCGCCGCCAAAGTTTTCGGCTCCCTCGATCGAAGTGACGATATTCCAGCCGATACGTCCATTGCTGATCCAGTTCAGAGATTGCATCTGGCGCGCCACGACATAGGGAAGATTGAACGTGGTCGATGCTGTCGTCACCATCCCGATATGTGTCGTGGACCGGGCAATCGCAGCAAAGAGGACCGTAGGCTCGAGGCCGACCGGCGCTAGACCGCTGGCTTTACGTGCGCGTTTGAGAATGCCGACGTAATCGACCTGAAAAACGAAATCGAGCTTTGCAGCTTCCGCCCGCTTGGCAAGAGACGTCGCGAAATCAACCGGGTCCGGCGGTATTCCAGTCTTGTCGGTCTCGGCAGATGGAACCTGAAGCCAAAGCGGCGCCAGGCAAAATCCGATATGAAGTTTGGACTGGTTCATGGCACGTCGTTCCTGAGCATCTGGAGCCGTCCCTTTGGGACGATCATGGGGGTATTGGAATAGGGATCGGTGATGATCATTGATGATAGCCCGTAGACATCTTCGACAAGGTCTGCGGAAACGATATCCGCAGGGCGGCCTTCGGCGACGATTCGGCCATCACGCATGGCGATCAGGTGTGTGGCGTAACGGCAGGCATGGTTCAGATCATGCAACACGGCGACGATCGTCCGGCCTTTGATGTTGAGTTCGGCCAAGAGATCGAGAACCTCGATTTGGAAGGCTATGTCGAGAAACGTGGTGGGTTCGTCGAGCAGCAGGATGGATGTGTCCTGTGCTAGGACCATTGCGATCCAGACGCGCTGGCGCTGGCCGCCTGACAGTTCTTCCAGCAGAACGTTAGCCAACTGGCTGACGCCGGTCGCCTGCATGGCATTTTCGACCGCGAGCTGATCTGCGGTCGACCATTGTCTGAGAAACGACTGGTGTGGAAAACGCCCGCGACCAACCAGTTCCGCAACGGTAATACCGACAGGCGCCGTTGCACTTTGGGGAAGCAGGCCTAGTTGCCGGGCGAGTTCGCGGCTCGTGAAGGTTTCAATGGTTTTGCCATCGAGAATTATCTCTCCTGACGCAGGCCTCAGAAGTCGGGACAAGCCGCGTAACAAGGTCGATTTACCGCAGGCGTTGGCACCGACGATAACCGTGAAACCGCCGTCGGGGATGCTTACGGAGAGGTCTTTCGATACGGTTCGTTTATCGTATTGCAACGTCACCGACTGTGTTCGAAGTCGCGCCATTCGTTCGTTCCCTGACTGTGGACCGTGGTCCACTGGCGTATTGCATTGCGGAACGCATTCTGCAATATGGCCGCCGAAAATATTGACTACATTCATCATGTTTTGCGGTTGGCGCTCCCCGAGCGCCTGCGCCGCGCCTGTAGCTGGAGCACCTTATGGCACGACGCCGAACGTTTCTGTTCATCGGACTTTGCCTGACACTGTCCGCAACCGCTCCCTTTCGTCATGCTTTGGCTGCGCAATCGGATTGGCCGCGTGAGATTGAACACGCCAAGGGAAAGCTGACGTTGCCGGCCAAGCCTGAGCGGATCATTTCAACGGCACCGAGCCTGACAGGTATCCTCCTTGCCATCGGGGCGCCGGTGGTGGCTTCGGCTGCAACAACGCCCAGTGGCATGACCGATGCGACCGGCTTCTTTTCACAATGGTCAGACGTCGCTCATCAACGCGGTGTCGAGGTTCTCTACGGAAATCTTGTGTTCGATATCGAGGCGGTTATCGGCTGGAATCCGGATCTGATCATCGGCTCATCAACCGGTGCCGACAGTGTCGCTCAACATTATGCGGAGCTGAACCACCAGCATCTGCCGGTGATGATTGTCGATTATGCCAATCACGGCTGGCAAGATGTTGCGCGTCAGTTGGGACGTGCGACCGGACGGGAAGAGCAAGCTGAAGCGGCCATAAAGGAATTTGATCAGTACGCAGCCGACGCGGCCACGAAGCTTGCCTTGGTGGCTGGTAAGGTGACTGTCGTCGGCTATAACATCGGTGGCAGCTATTCGATCGGCAAGCCTGAGAGCGCACAGGCACAAGTCCTGTCATCGCTCGGCATGACCGTGGCGGGGCTTCCCGACACCTTGCGTGGAGGCGTCACCAGGTCAAGCGACTTTGACTTCATCTCTCACGAAAATCTGCCGGCAGCGATCACAGGCGATACAGTGTTTCTGTTGCGCGCAAGCCCGAAGGATGTTGAAGCGTTTCTGGCTGACCCTATCCTCGCCAATCTTCCGGCAGTCATCAATCGGCGGGTCTATCCCCTCGGTCAGTCGTCGTTTCGCATCGACTATTACTCGGGACGTCAGATGATTGATACTGTTGTCGATTCGATGCGCAAACCATGACGTCACGTCGCGCCCGTCGAATTGCGGTCACTGCGGGGCTTTTTGGCTTCCTGATCGTGCTTTCGGTCGCAAGCCTTGGTCTCGGTTCCAGGCACATCGACCTGCAGACGGTTAGGGCTTCTTTTCTGGCATATAATCCGGCCATCGATGAGCATCTGATCATTTGGTCGTTGCGCGCACCGCGAACGCTTATTGCAATGCTGGCCGGTGTTGCGCTTGGCGTAGCCGGTGCTCTCACACAGGCGGTCACCCGCAACCCGCTCGCGGAGCCGGGTTTGCTCGGTGTTAACGCCGGTGCCGCGACCGCTGTTATTTTTGGCGTCGCGGTTCTCGGCATCCATGACATCGGTAGCTACGTCTGGTTTGGCTTTGCCGGAGCAGCCGCATCTGCCTGTGCGGTCCTGCTGCTCGGTCGTGCCGGAGGAAGTGGAACCGATCCGGTGCGACTGGTGCTTGCGGGTGCGGGGCTTTCTATCGTTCTTGGCTCGGTCACCGGTGTCGTCGTCCTGAATGCACCGACAGATGTTCTCGACAATTTCAGAAACTGGGCCGCGGGCTCGGTCGAAGGAAGAGGCTTCGACATTGCGGGCGTGCTAGCCCTTGCAGTCGTGTTCGGTTCCATCATCGCCATGGCAATTTCTTCCAATCTGAATGCCATCGCCTTGGGAGAAGAGCTTGCCAGGTCACTTGGCGCCAGCGCTGGCGCTACAATGATTGGGGCGTGTGGCGCGGTGACACTTCTGGCAGGGGCTGCAACCGCAGCAGCCGGTCCGATAACCTTCCTGGGGCTGGTCGCACCACAGATAACACGCAGCGTCATCGGACCTGATTGTCGTTGGATAATACCGGTATCCGGGCTGACTGGGGGATGCGTTCTGCTGCTCTCCGATGTCGTTGGCCGTATCGTGGTTGCACCCGAGGAAGTTGCTGCGGGAATTGTCGTTCTGTTGATCGGGGGACCGTTCTTCATCTGCGCCGCCCGTCATTTTCGTTTGGGGAAAGCATGAGAAGTGGTTTTCCGCCTGTGTTCCGCTTCGGCAACGTATCGATCATCTGGAGACCAAGGAGCATCATTGTCTGCTTCGGCTTGCTGCTAGCGGCGACAATTGTTGCCATGCTTCTTCTGGGAACAGGGAGTCTCAAGTTCAGTCCGAAAGAGGTGCTGGAAACGCTCCTTGGTGCCACTCAAAATCCCGCTGCCGAGCGCATCGTGCTTGGAATCCGGCTGCCACGGGTTCTCACAGCCGGGCTGGTTGGAGCTTGTCTTGGCGCGGCCGGTTCAATCTTTCAGTCGATTTCACGCAATCCGCTTGGGTCACCCGACATACTCGGCTTCACCACGGGCGCCGCGACGGGCGCCATCGTTCAGATCATTCTTTTTGATGCTGGAGCGTTGGAGACTGCGGCCGCGGCCGTGGTGGCGGGGCTCGCTGCTGCTGGACTTGTATATAGTCTGGCGATGAAAGGGCAATCGAGTGGCGGTTATCGGCTTGTGCTTGTCGGTATCGGGGTCGGTGCCGTTCTTTCAGGCCTGAATACGGTGCTACTTGTGAAGGGAGACCTTGACCAGGCCATGTCCGCACAGCTCTGGCTTGGCGGTTCACTCAATACGCGAAGCTGGTCGCATGTCGTACCGGCAGCGATTGGCCTTTTCGCGGTTATTCCATTCGTTCTCACCTATGCAAGTCGACTGGACGTCATCGAAATGGGCGACGATACGGCTGGGCAGCTCGGTGTCAATGTGGAGCGCACCCGCTTTCTAATGGTCATGATGGGTGTCGGGCTGACTGCCATTGCTACAGCGGCCGCCGGCCCCATAGCCTTCATTGCGTTGATTGCTCCGCAACTTGCCCGACGCCTGACGCATGCACCCCAGGTGCCACTGTTATCGAGCGCTTTGATGGGGGCCACACTTCTCCTTTGCGCGGATCTCCTGGCGCAACGACTGCCACTTAATCTCAACCTGCCGATCGGACTTATGACCGGCATGATCGGTGGGGTCTATCTTTTGTGGATTCTGGCCCGTAGGCGAAACTGATAACGCCGGATGGATGGGCAATCAATGTCTGCGGATTGCTTTGTTAGCTCGCGTCTGCGCGCCGATTGACTCCTTCAATGACGATCTCTATTCATCAAGTCATCAGATGACTTGATGAATAGAGATCGTCATGCAAACCGTTAGCAAATCCAGTCTGACACACGAGGCAGCACAAGCCATACGAGGTGAGATTGTCGCGGGTCGCTGGGCGATCGGTGATAAGCTTCCGAATGAGGCGGGGCTGTCGGCAACGCTTTCTGTCAGTCGCGGTACCGTGCGCGAGGCCGTCCGTGTCCTCGTGGCACAGGGGTTCCTCGAAACAAGACAAGGTTCTGGCACCTATGTGCTCTCCGTAACCGACCCGACAGAGACCTTGACCATGGCGCGGCGTGCAAGTCTACGCGACCAGTTTGAAGCGCGTTGCGCTCTGGACGTCGAGGCTGCACGACTGGCTGCGATACGACGAACACCCGCCATCATTGGAGAGTTGCGGCGTCTGCTGGCTGAACGGGGCAACTACGAGGGCGGCGACAATTCCGCGTTCATCGTGCGCGATCTCGCCTTCCACAAGGCAGTTGTCGCGGCGTCTGGAAACCGCGCGATGGTCGAAATCTACGAGTTCTTTTCGGTCTCCATCGCTGAGACAATTCAGGCGACACTGCGGGCGGAAGTGCCCGAACCCGATATGCAGGCCCATGCGGATATCGTCGACGCGATCGAATCCGGTGATGCCGACAAAGCCGCTGTCGCAGTTCGCAGCTTTATGGCTCCTATCTTCTCCACTCTCGACAGATTGTAAAACATCATGACTGCTTCATTTCTAGGGGCAACAAAGACCCAGGGCCACGATCCGGTTGAGGATACCTTGGTCGATGCCGAAATCGACACGGTGCCGGCACCGGTCCCGCCACGACAGAGTGCTTTGGGGCGTGTTCTGCTTGGCGCCAGCCTCGTACTCATCGCATTTAATCTCCGTCCGGTTTTTTCCAGTGCATCGGCATTGCTTCCGGAAATCCGTAGTGAACTTGGCCTGTCTTCGTTTGCTGCGAGCGTCCTGACAACATTGCCTGTCCTTTGCCTTGGCGCCTTCTCGCCGCTGGCACCCCGCCTAGCCCAGCGTATCGGATCTGAGCGGACCCTGCTTGGGGTGTTGCTGTTCCTGGCGCTTGGAACGGCCTTGCGTGGTCTGCATTCTGTTCCAGCCCTGTTTCTCGGAACGGCACTTGCCGGTGGCTGCATCGCAATCGGTAACGTGCTTCTGCCGGGTCTCGTAAAACGGGACTTTGTCAAGAATGCTGCTTTGATGACGGGCCTTTACACCATGGCGCTTTGCGCCGGGGCGGCGAGCGCTGCAGGGCTAACCTTGCCTTTGGAGAAAATGCTTGGCGGTTCAATGAATGGCGCATTGGCGATCTGGGCGCTTCCGGCGCTGCTGGTCGGCGCCCTCTGGTTGCCGCAGGTGCTGTTGGCTAAGGACAAATCGGCACGCAGCGGCTTTCGTGTCGAAGGTCTCTGGCGAGACAGGTTGGCCTGGAACATCACGATGTTCATGGGTTTTCAGTCTGCGCTTGCCTACAGCGTTTTTGGCTGGCTCGTCCCAATCCTGCGTGACCGCGGTCTTGATGGTGTCACCGCCGGCGCTATCGTATCAGTATCGGTCATGGTGCAGGCAGCGTCGTGCCTTGTCGTGCCGCATATCGCCGTTCGCGGTAAAAACCAGTGTGTCATCAATGTTACGCTTTGCGCGTTCGCAGTTGTCGCTTTGATTGGCCTGCTATTTGCTCCGCTCTCGACCGTGTGGTTCTGGGCTGTACTGCAGGGCATTGGACAGGGAGGATTGATCGCTGCAGCAATGACGGTGATCGTATTGCGTTCGCGCGACCCACATGTTGCCGCTCATCTCTCGGGTATGGCCCAGTGCGTTGGTTATCTTTTGGCGGCCATCGGTCCGCTTGTTGCTGGCGTCATTCGGGGCTGGACGGGCAGCTTTGCCTGGTGCGCGGTCCTTTTTGTTGGATTGGGTGCTGTTGCTGCTGTCAATGGTTGGTTCGCCGGGCGTTCGGGTTTCGTGAACGCGAAAACTGTCGAGATGTGAGCCGACATTCGCGCGGCAGGTCTCGCCGCGCTTGATACGGTTTCCGCCGCACATGGCGTACGGTCAGCCGAGGTTGCTGTTGCGCTCATGGCGCAGCAAGGCGTAATTGCACCGATCACCAGCGCGACAAAGGTGGCGCATGTCGAAAGCTTTTCCAGAGCCGTCAGCCCGGAGTTGACGCCGCGCGAATTCACTCAATTAAAAGCCGCAGGGACCTCTTGAAGAGTGGGCGTGCGGGCTAACTGCAGGTGAAAACTGTCTTGGTCTTTTTCGGACATGCAGTGAGATCGAAACAGCTGGAAAAAAGGGCGCCACCAGACGCCTTTTTCATGTGGAGCAAATTTGTGCGCCCCGCGAAAGGAGCCACCTATCCACAAGTCGACAAGCCGGCCAAATATTTTTCAGGCAAAGTGCTTGACACTCTCAACTAAATTATAGTTGATTATCTCAATCAAATGGATGGCAGATTCATGAATGACATTGGTGGAAACGATGATGTCGAATGGCCTGGCGAAGGGATTGTCGTCTCTCCGGAGACGATTGATCTCGATGTCCTGAACGATACGTTCAGCTACTTCATTCGAGACATTAACATCGCGGTCAGCCGCGATTGGGACGCCCGCATTGCCGATATGGAAGCCATTCGTGGCACTGGCAAAGTTACGGCCCTTTTCATGATCGCCAATTACCCAGGCATTCACCCTTCCGCGATTGCGCAGATCAACTTGCGCGATCGCGCAGAGGTGGCGCGCACGTTGAACGGTCTGGAGGCAGCCGGACTTATTCGCCGAAAGACCGGCCGGAAGGATTCTCGTTCCTGGTCTTTATTCCTGACGGAGGAGGGCGAAGAATGCGTTGTCGAATTGCGCAAACGCATCAAGGAGTCCCGCAAGTTCCTCTGCGATATTTCGGATGACGAATACGAGCAGGCGATGAGTGTTCTGCGGCGCATATATTGGCGTTTCGTTATGGCGCCTCATCCGGTAGGGGAGCGTTGATGGCAGAGGAACGCGTAGCGCTGATCAGTGGCGCGCGGAGGGGTATAGGCAAGGCGATTGCTGAACGTCTGTTTCGCGATGGTTGGAAAATCTCGCTTGGATTACGCCAGCCGCAGGATGACTGGACGGACGGTGTGGCGATCCATACCCACCCCTACGACGCCCTGCAGGGTGGCGAAGCCGAGTGGGTCGATACAGCACTCGCTCGGTTCGGTCGCATTGATGCCGTGGTCGCCAACGCTGGCGTGATGGTCGCGAAGTCCGTCATCGATATTGATGACGCGTCTCTGGATGCGATGTGGGCGGTCAATGTCAGGGCGCCACAGAGACTGGCGAAGTATGCGTTTCCCGCCTTGTCGAAATCCGGTAGCGGCCGCATTGCCATCATCGCGTCGTTATCGGGAAAACGTGTGGCGTCAGTGGATTCCTCCGCTTATGCGCTGACCAAACATGCAGCGGTCGCGCTTGCCCATGGACTTCGCCAGGCAGGCTTCGAGCAGGGCATTAGAGCAACGGCGATCTGCCCGGGCTTCGTCTCCACCGATATGGGTCTGGCGCTTGCGCCAGAGAAGGCGGCGAGCATGACAAGTGCAGATGAAGTTGCCGATGTCGTTGCCTACGCCATCAACCTGCCAAACCGTGCAAGCGTTGCGGAAATCACTGTCAACTGGCGGGCCGAACAACTCTATTGAGGAGATCATGGCGCCTTGCCGGGTGCTGCAATTCATCGACAAGAGAAGTCGGGACGGCGGATCTGATACCCGTCCAGCCGACCGCAAAGGGCAAAGCCCTTGCTTAGGGAGTCATAAGTACCTGTCCGATCAATCGGGCAAGGATTGCATCGTCCTGATAACGGACGCCACCAATTCTAATAATAAGGGGAACAAAAATGACCACCAAAAACAATAACTTCCACGCCAGCAGACGCCAGGTTCTGGCCATGCTCGGCATCGGTGTTACCGGGACGGCGATGTCTGGCCTTCTCGGCTCCAGCGTCGTTCGTGCTCAGGACGCGCCGAAGGGCCAGATCGTCCTCGGCTTTTCACAGGAACCAACGGTCTTCAATCCGCATCTGCTCCATATCGAAGTTGACGAGGGCGTGTATTTCGCGCTCTTCGATCCTTTGTTCGGCGTTGACGATGGTGGCGAGTTCGTCCCGTGCCTGGCAGCCGAAGTGCCGACTGTGGCCAATGGCGGCGTTTCCGCAGATGGCCTGAAGTGGAAGGTCAAGTTGCGCGAAGGCGTGACATGGCACGATGGCAAGCCACTGACAGCTGAGGACGTGAAGTTCACCATGGAACTTCTGGTCAACCCGAAGTTCAACAGCTGGCGCCACACTGGCCACGAACTCGTTCGCGATCTGACCGTTGTTTCGCCGACGGAACTGACCTGGACGATGGAAAAGCCTTATGCGCCCTATGCGTCGATACTGGCCTCAACCTTCATCGTGCCGAAGCACGCCTTTGATGGCGCAGCCGACCTCAACAACACGCCGTTCAACAACGCACCGATCGGGACCGGCCCCTACAAATGGACAAAACGCGTTGCGGGCGATTACATCGAAATGGCTGCCAACACGTCCTATTACGGCGATGGCCCCTTCGTGGAGCGCTTGATTGTCAAATATATTCCTGACCTCACGGTAATGTATACACAATTCAAGACCGGTGACCTCGATGTCGTCGGTCTGCAGGGGATCAGTGCCGATCACTACGAAGAGGCGTCCGCGCTTGCCGATCGTACCGTCGTCAAGGCCCCGGGCAGCCCGGTCGAGACCTTCTCATTGAACCTCGGTTTGCCGGTCTTCCAGGACAAGGCCGTGCGTCAGGCGCTCTATATGGCAGTCGACAAGGCATCGATCATCGATGCTCTTTATTTCGGCTTGCCTGTTGCGACCGAAAGCTACATGCCTCAGCAGGCCTATTACCATAATGGCGACCTGCCGAAGCACGAGTTCAACATCGAAAAGGCCAGTGCACTGCTGGAAGAAGCCGGCTGGAAACTTGGCAGCGATGGTGTCCGTGCCAAGGACGGTCTGCGTCTATCGTTTGAAAACTCGACGACGTCAGGCAACCACCTGCGCGAACAGATGCAGCAGTTTCTGCAGCAGACCTTTGCCCAGATCGGTGCGGAGATGACGATCCGAAATCTTCCCCCGGCGGTGATGTGGGGTGATCACTGGATGCTCTCCCAGTATCAGAGCGCGATTGCCGGTATCGTGTTCCTGACTGGTGGCGATCCGGATACATCCGATTACTTCAGTTCGAAGTCGATCGCCGCGCAGGGAGGAGCAGGGCAAAATACCTGGCAGTGGAAAAACGAGGATGTCGACAAGCTGCTTGCTGAAGGTGCGGCCATCTTCGTTCCGGAAGAGCGGAAAAAAACCTATGCGAAGATACAGGCATTGGTCCGCGATGAACTTCCCTTCCTGCCGCTGCACCAATTTACAGACCTCCGTGGTTTCAAGAAGGGCTTCGAAGGTTACGTGCCGAACGTCAACGTTCGTATCGACAGCTGGAATGTCAACAGCTGGCGCTGGAGCTAATTAGCCAGGTCGGGCCTTCAAGGCCCGACCTACCTCCTGCTACGACCGCGACGACGGAGATTTTATATGTTGCGCTTTCTGCTCGGCAGATTGGGGCAAAGCCTTGTCCTGTTCCTGATTGTTTCCCTGATCGGCTTTTGCGTTTTGATGCTGGCGCCGGGTGGGCCGATGTCGAAATTCGCGCTGACGCCAGGTATCAGCAAGGTCGATCTCGACCGCATCGCCCACGAAATGGGGCTCGATCGGCCAATCCTCATCCAGTATCTGGACTGGTTGTGGGGTCTGGTTCGCGGTGATTGGGGCAACTCGTTCCGCGACGGGCGTCCCGTCCTGTCGATCATCGGCGGTCATCTTTTCGCGACGCTGTTATTGATGGGTACCTCAACAGCGATTGCGATCGGACTGGGTGTCTGGATCGGTATGAAAAGTGCGATCAAGAGATATTCCGCTTTCGACTATTCGATGACGATTGCGACCATGGTGGCGCTTTCCATACCGACCTTCTGGTTCGGTCTCGTCGCCATCTATATCTTTTCACTCAGACTTGGCTGGTTTCCGGCCGGTAATATGTACACGATCGGCGACCAGTCTCTGTTGGACTACGCCCACCACCTCGTCTTGCCGTCGCTGGTCCTTGCGCTCGTCAACATCGCCATCTGGAGCCGCTACATGCGCTCGTCCATGCTGGAGGCGATCGGCCAGGAATTCGTCAAGACGGCACGGGCCAAGGGGGTGCGCACCAAGACCATCATGCGCCGTCACGTTGCCCGCAATGCTCTCCTTCCGATGATAACGCTGGCGGGCATGCAGATACCGCAATTGCTTGGCGGCGCACTGGTGGCCGAAACGGTCTTCACCTGGCCGGGAATGGGGCGTCTCTTCCTCGATAGTCTCGGATACAGCGACTATCCCGTGATCATGGGACTGCTGATGTTTTCTGCCATCCTTACCGTTCTGGGCAGCCTCCTTGCGGATATCTGCTCAGCAATCGTCGATCCACGCATCCGGCTGGCATGAGGAAGACGGAGATGGCTACTGTAGATCTTGTCCTTCCTGTTCGTCCACGCAACCGTGTTGTTGCACGCTTCATGCGGCACAAACTGGCCGTGCTTGGACTGATCATCGTAACGATACTGATCCTTGCCAGTATCGCAGGCCCCTGGCTCATCCCCTACGATCAGCTTTTTATCGATCTGCGGGCGCGCAACGCTCCCCCTCTGACCGGGGCGCATATTTTCGGCACGGACCCTCTTGGGCGTGACGTCGCGGCACGGCTGTTTATGGCTGGCCGAGTTTCACTGACCGCAGGCGTTGCGGCGATGCTTATATCGACCGTTATTGGCGTGCTGGTCGGCACGGTGTCCGGTTACTACGGTGGTCGTATCGGTGCAGTATTGATGCGCATCGTCGATGGCTTCCTCGCTTTCCCGAGTGTGTTCCTGATGCTGACGCTTGCCTCCTTTATCAAGCCAAGCCCGCTGATGATTACTGTCATTATCGCGATCACGAGCTGGATGCAGGTGGCTCGCGTGGTCGATGCTGAAGTTCGCTCGCTTCGCAACCGGGAATTCGTTCTGGCCGCAACGATGCTGGGCCTGGCGCCAAGCCGTGTGATGTTTCGGGAAATCCTGCCGAACGTCATGGGCCCAATCATCGTTTCGGCGAACCTCACGATCGCCAATGCCATCCTTCTCGAAGCCTATATCTCGTTCCTGGGCTACGGCATCCAGCCGCCTTTGCCCTCTTGGGGCAACATGCTGAACGGTGCTCAGCAATATCTCGACAAGGCTCCCTGGCTTGCAATCGTTCCAGGCATGGCGATCACGCTGGCGGTTACCGGTTTCAACTTTGTTGGCGACGGGCTGCGCGATGCGCTCGATGTCCGCGGTGATGGAAAGTGAGGCTGCCAATGACCCCTGTCCTGACTGTAAACGATCTGACTGTAAGCCTGCCACGCGTTGCCGACCGCACACATGCTGTCCAGAACATATCCTTCACGCTTGAGGCCGGCGAAATTCTCTGCATCGTTGGTGAATCCGGTTCTGGAAAGTCTGTTACGGCCAATGCGGTGATGGGATTGCTGCCGCCGCCACTCGAGGTCGAAAGCGGTTCGATCCGCCTGCACGATCGCGATATTCTGGCTCTCGGCGAAAAGGATCGTTCGAGCTTTAACGGCCGCGTGGTCTCCATGATCTTTCAAGATCCGCTGTCGGCGCTGAACCCGCTGATGACAATCGGTCAGCAGATCGAAGAAGTCATGCTGACCCACCCGGATGCGGCTCCTGCTGACCGCTGGGGGCGGGTGATCGAGCTTCTTGAAATGGTTGGCTTGCCCAATCCACCCGCGATGGCGCACCAGTATCCGTTCAGATTGTCGGGTGGCCAACGCCAGCGTGTGATGATTGCCATGGCCTTGGCGCTCGATCCGGACGTGCTCATCGCAGACGAACCGACGACCGCACTCGACGTGACGACGCAGGCGCAAATTCTCGAAATCATCAAACGCCTGCAGCGGCAGAAAAAGATGGCGGTGATGTTCATCACCCACGATTTCGGTGTGGTCGCCGATATTGCTGACAAGGTCATCGTCATGGAAAAGGGGAGACTCATTGAGCATGGCTCGGCCGAGCAGGTGCTCAATGCCCCGCGCGAACCCTATACCCGGCGTCTGCTCGCCGCCATTCCAACGATGCGGACAGAGGCGCGCAAACCCGTGCGGGATGACGCGCCGACAGTTCTCGACGTCAAGGATCTCCACAAGACGTACAAGACGGGTGGCGGTCTATTCGGCAAGGCACGCACCGTGCAGGCCGTGGATGGCGTCAGCCTTACGCTTCGCAAGGGCGAGACGATAGGGGTGGTCGGTGAATCCGGATCGGGAAAATCGACGCTTGGACGTATGATCATGAAGCTGCTGGACAGTGATTCCGGACAGATCATTCTCGATGGTGAAGATGTGGTCCCGCTCAAGGAAAGCAGTTTCCGGCGCAAGAGGCCCTATATCCAGATGGTCTTTCAGGACCCGTTCGCCTCGCTCAATCCACGCCATTCCATCGAACATTCGCTGGTTTGCGGCCCCATGAGCTTTGGAACCTCGCTTGGTGAAGCGCGCGCCAATGCCGTCCGGTTGCTGAAACGGGTTGGTCTGCCCGAACAGGCACTTGAACGCTATCCGCACGAATTTTCAGGCGGTCAGCGCCAGCGTATAGGTATTGCCCGTGCTTTGATGTTCAATCCTGTTCTGCTGATTGCAGACGAAGCCGTCTCGGCTCTCGATGTTTCGATCCAGGCGCAAGTCCTGCAGCTTCTCGACGAAATCCAGCAGGAAACCCGCATTTCGATGATGTTCATCACTCACGATTTGCGGGTCGCAAGTCAGATCTGCGACCGTATTGCCGTATTGCAGAGGGGGCGTCTCGTTGAGCTTGCTCCTGCCCACGAACTCTTCTCGGCTCCGAAGGACCCGTACACGAAGAGCCTTGTGGATGCCATTCCGGGATGGAGCGCCTGATGATGGGCGCAGCGCCGCTCGTCCATGATCTCAGAAATCGACCTATGAAGCCAAGCATATAGGCAGAAGGATCAAACATGCCAAAGTTCTCGCCTTTCGATGCGTCCTACTGGTTCGCATCGGCCCCGCCTGCCCCCGAGACGGAACGCCTTTCCGGTGAAAAGAAGGTTGATGTCTGTATCGTCGGTGCGGGATATACCGGCATGACGACCGCAATCGAGCTTGCACGGAAGGGCGTCTCCGTCGCTGTACTTGAACGGGAGGAAGCCGGTTACGGCGGTTCGGGCCGTAATGCCGGCCATTGCAGCCCGACCTTTTCCTATTACGAACTGGAAAAGGTTCGGTCGTTGGTTGGTCAGCCCTTCGCAGAGCGTCTGATCAAACGGCAGACGAGGGCGGCAGACAAGGCGGCTGAATATATCAGTCACTACAATATCGACTGTGAATGGGTTCAAAATGGTCTTGTCATTGGAGCGATGCGGCCGGGACATATTCCCCATTTGCAGCACAAGGCCGACAGCTACAACGAAGTCGGCGCGCGCACCCGCGTTCTTAGCCGTGACGAGGCAATCGCGATTACGGGTTCGCCACGCATGTATGGCGGCTGGCTTCACGAAGAAGGCGCGCACCTCCACCCGCTGAAATATGCGCGCGGACTGGCCCGTGCAGTGATTTCGGAAGGAGCGAAACTTTATACCAGTTCACCTGCCATCGGTTGCGAGCGGCAAGGTGACAAGTGGAAGGTCACCAGCAGCACCGGCCATGTTATCGCCGACAAGGTGATCTTTGCGACGGGCGCTTATACCGTCGACGGCTGGCCAAAACTTGAAAAAAGCTTCCGCATTTTGCCGGTTTACGTCTGCGCCACCAATCCTCTTTCGGACAGGCTCAGAGAAACGGTTCTTCCACGCAACACCTCGATGATTGATGGGCGCGGTGACTTCTATTGCTACAAGTGGTCAGCAGATAACCGCATCGTCGCCTCGATGTTTCTGATGGGACCGCGTGGACGCGACCTCGACTATACGAAGAAGGTTATGACGGACAAGCTGAAGTGGCTGCACCCGCAAATAACCGAGGATGTGCGCTGGGACTATCTCTGGTTCGGTGAGCTCGACATGCAGTACCGCACGGTGCCGCGCCTTTACGGGCTTGCGCCTGGAGTCGTGGCGCTCACCGGGCTATCCGGTCGTGGCGTCCCGACAGGCACGATGCTTGGCGGCATCCTTGCTGACTGGGCCATCGGCATCCCTGAGAAAGACCTCGATCTCGAAGTCGAGCCGCTTGAGGAAGCACCGTGGTGGATGGATTACGGCCCGACCTACAAGCTGCGCGAGATGCGCTTCGTCGACAATTTCATGAGCAAACGCGGTGGCGTCGAGCTGCCCCCTCACTACTGATTTTCTCTTTTTTAAGGAACAAGCAGATGACGATCTATGCAAAAGTCGGCGATGACACTGGCCTGATGGAAGCGGCCAAGGCTGCGGATGGTGCACAATCCTATCGCAACATGATCTGGGTAGATGAAGGCGACGCCGAAACCGCCACAAAAGCTGCAGTCTGGATCGCGCCTCCCGGCGTTTATGCCTATCCCGCCCGACCTCTGGCCGAAACCTTTGTGGTGATGGAAGGTGAGGCGGATTGCCAGGTGGCAGATGGCGAAATCCGTCGCATTGGCGTTGGAGATATCGTTACGATTCCGGTCAACGCTGCAATCTCGCTGACTGTTCTTACGCACTTCCGCAAATTCGCGATGGTTGTGCCTAAGGGCGGCGCGGGTAACGCCTGATCTGTGCCTCGCCGTATTGTGCACGCGTGCGACAAGGCCTTTGGTGATGGCCAAGGGCCATCATGAACGGCGTGATCGTCTGGGCTTGTGATAGCAGACGATGAGGGGAACCAGCGATGGACAGATTTGATGTTGCCGTCATCGGCGCGGGCATTAGCGGCTGCGCGACCGCTTATACCCTGGCACAAATGGGAGCCAAAGTCGTTCTGGTCGATCGTTTCGGCCCGGCGGCCATGGCATCTGGCTGGACGCTTGCTGGTGTGCGGCAATCTGGCCGAGATCCCGCGGAAATGCCGCTTGCTCTCGATGCCGTCAATATTTGGCAGACATTGCATGAGGAGCTTGGTGCTCCAACGCATTATACCCGACGTGGCAATCTGCGACTTGCCCGGAACGGGAACGAATACGGGGTAATCCGTTCGATGGTCTCCGAACAGCAGGGACTTGGCCTAGACCTTGCGTTTCTACCGGATAATCAGGCAGTGAGGGATATCGCACCTGCGGTTTCAGAGGCCGTTCCCGGCGCCTCTTTTTGCCCGACGGATGGACACGCTGATCCGCAGGCGGTCAGTGCTGCCTATATTGCAGCGCTGTTGCGCCATGGCGTTGCGTTGGCGATGGGCGAAAACGTCGAGGCGATTGCTGTCTCCGGCGGCAGGGTGGTGGGCATCAAGACGGATGTTCGCAAACTTGGTGTCGACAGCGTGGTGCTCGCCGGTGGAATGCTGGGAAACGCACTGCTCGAACCGCTCGGCCTTTCTGTCCCGATCCGCACCCCGATGGTTGCGGTCATTCGCAGCCGACCCGTTCCGCCAGTTCTCGATCAGGTGATCGGCGTTTGCGGCGGAGACTGGGCCGGCCGGCAGGAAGTGAACGGTCGTCTTCGGATCACAAGCGGTATGCTCGACTGGTTGGGGAGCATGGAAACTGTCACGACAAGCGCCGGAGATCGACCGCTTATCCGTCCGCCGTTGTCTAGTTTGAACGCGATCATCAAGACGCTCGACCATTTGCTGCCAGGTCTCTCCGAAACACCGATCGAGGAGTGTTGGGCGGGTCTTCTCGATCTGACTCCGGATGCGCTGCCCGTTCTCGACCATGCGCCCGGAATTTCCGGCCTCGTCATCGGCATGGGTTTTTCCGGCCATGGTTTCTGCCTTGGGCCGGTCACGGGCCAAATACTCTCCGATCTCGTGACGGGCCGTCAGCCTGCTCATGACCTCTCTTCATTCAAGTTCAACCGATTTGGCGCAAATACCCCCCAGGCGAAGCTCGAGCTTCACGGTTAGCCAGTCTTCGATACTCAAAATATCTCAGGAGTTTTCAAAAATGCCCGGACCCTTCGTCGTTCCGTTTCATGGAGATACCGATCTGCCGCAGAAGGTGGATGTCGTCGTCATTGGCGGCGGCATCATCGGAACGTCGACGACGCTCGAGTTGGCAGAGCGGGGTTTCAAGGTCGCTTTGTGCGAAAAGGGTGGCGTTGGTCATGAGCAATCGAGCCGCAACTGGGGTTGGGTGCGCATAACCCGCAGAGACCCGCGCGAAGTGCCGCTGATGGCGGAAGCACTGCGCATATGGCCGGGCATGAACGAGCGGCTCGGCAGGGATGTCGGATACACGCAAGCAGGCATCACTTTTACCTGCCTGACCGACAAGGAGGTGGAAGATCATGAGCGCTGGATGCGCAATCTTGAAGGTTATCAACTCAATACGAGAATGCTGACGCCGCAGCAGTTCGCCGAAATGAACCCTGGTTCGAAGCTCGATATCAAGGGGGCGTTATACACGTCCGTTGACGGTCGGGCCGAACCGCAGAAGGCAGCTCCGGCCGTTGCGGAGGCGGCTCGTGATCGTGGCGCCCACATCATGACTGAATGTGCCGTAAGAGGCATCGATACCAAAGCTGGCAAGGTCTGTGGTGTCTTTACGGAGCGCGGTTACATTGCCTGCGATGCGGCGGTTCTCGCAGGTGGTGCGTGGTCAAGCCTGTTTGCCGGAAACGCCGGTATCAGGCTTCCACAGTTGAAGGTCATCAATTCCGTCATCAGGACGAAACCAATGGAAGGCGGGCCGGAATCGGCGATTTGGACGAATGGGTTTGCCATTCGCAAACGACAGGACGGCGGTTACACTATCGCCAACGGTTTCGAGAATATCGTCGATATTGTCCCAGATAGCTTCCGTTTCTTCCGGGATTTCCTCCCAGCGCTTGGCCATGAATGGCGTGCTTTGATGTTGCGAGGCGGTCTGGGTTTCCTAGACGAAGCACGGCTTCCTCGCCGATGGAAAAACGATGAGGCTTCGCCTTTCGAATATAACCGTGTTCTCGACCCCAAACCGTCGTTCAGTCTTCAGGACAAGGCACTGTCAAATTTGCGCAAGGCCTTTCCTGCCTTTGAAAAAGCCGAAATAGCACAGCGATGGGCAGGGAAAATAGATGTCACGCCAGACGCAATCCCCGTGATTTCGGGTGTTGATCAAATCCCGGGTTTCTTCATCGCGACAGGGTTCTCCGGCCACGGATTTGGTATCGGTCCGTCGGCCGGCAGGCTCATGGCAGATATCGTGGTGGGTACCGCGCCACTCGTTGACCCGCATAACTTCCGGTTCAACCGGTTTTCGGATGGTTCAAAAATAGAAATCATCAGCGGGTTCTAGGTCTACAAAAAATGAGGTGAAACTTCCTGCGCGTGATCGCGCAGGAAAACAAAAAGTCAGGGATTGACACGATTGTGAAACCGGTTACATTCACCGATGTAAACGGTTTCATTATCGATTTCCGTTGCTTGGAGGAGCAAATTTCATGTTTAGACATTTGATGGCTGCTGCCGCGATGGTGCTGGCAGCGGGCACGTCCGCGCACGCGCAGGAACAGAGCTTCAAGATCGGTCTTTCCAATTCGTTCGTCGGAAGCGAATGGCGCACGCAGATGATCGAGGAAGCTCAGGCTGCCGCGAAGGCGTGGGGTGAAAAGGGCGTCAAGGTCGAAGTGGTTGTTCAGAGCGGCAATGTCGACGTTCAGGGCCAGATCGGACACATCCGCAATTTCATGAACCAGGGCGTTGATGCAATCCTGATCAACCCGGGTAGCCCAACTGCTTTTGATCCGGTCTTCGCCCAGGCGAAGGCTCGCAATATCCTCGTGATCGCCACTGACGCAGAGGTTTCCTCGAAAGATGCGATCTATGTCGGTATCGACCAGAAGGCCTGGGCAGCTCAGTCGGCCCAGTGGCTTGCGGATACGCTGAAGGGCAAGGGAAGCGTTGTTGCCATCAACGGCATCGCTGGCAACCCTGCAAACGAAGCGCGTGTCGCCGGTTATCGTGAAGTTTTCAAAAAGTATCCTGACATCAAGGTCCTGAACGAAGCCAATGCGAGCTGGGATCAGGCGCAGGGCCAGCAGGCCATGCAGAACCTTCTTGCGACTTATCCCGATATTAGCGGTGTATGGGTGCAGGACGGCATGGCTGATGGCGCTTGGCGTGCCATCGAATCTGCAGGCAAGGCAAAGGACATTGCTGCCACCGGCGAGATCCGCAAGGACTTCATGTCCCGTTGGGAAGCGGAAAAGTTCAATTCCGGTGCATCGGTCAACCCTCCCGGCGTCATGGCCAGTGCACTCAACGTTGCGGTGTTGAAGCTTCAGGGCAAGGAGTTCAAGGACGGCATCTTTGGCGGCACCTACGGGAACGCCATCTACATTCCGATCCCGTTCGTGAACAACGAGAACCTTGCGGACAACATCAAGGCCGCCGAAGGCAAGCCGGGCTACTGGTCCGTCACGGCGACAGTGACGCCGGAACAGGCTGGCGAGTTCTTCAAGTAAGACCGCCTTCGGGCTGGCGTTAACAGCCAGCCCGAATTCTGGAATCTCGATTGCGGGCAGCGTGTTGTTACGATGTTCGCCAATGACAAGAACAATTCGGAGACATGCGATGGCGAACGCTTTGGAAGCGGCCGGCATAACGAAGAATTTTGGCGCCGTGCGTGCGCTTTCTGCCGGTAAACTGACGGTCGGCCGCGGTGAAATCCATGCGCTTCTGGGTGCGAACGGTTGCGGTAAAAGTACGCTCTGCAAGATCGTTGCAGGTGCAGTGGTGCCCACCAGCGGTACAATTCGCTTCAATGGCGACGAGGTGCGCTTCAAAAGCCCCCGCGACGCAGAAAATGCCGGGATCGCCCTGTTTTACCAGGAGCTGAGCCTCATTCCGCAGCTTTCCGTCGCCGACAATATTTTCCTTGGACGCGAGCCGAAGCGCGGTGTTTTCGTGGATCGCACGGCGCTGAAAAAAGAAACGGACAAACTGATCTCGCTTTTCGACGGTGTCGCTGGAGATGGGCTGAAGCCGGATGCGATCGTTGGTAACCTGCCGCCTGATCAGCGTCAGCTCGTGGAAATCCTCAAGGTCTTCGCTCAGAATGCCAGCCTCATGATCATGGACGAGGCAACCGCGGCACTCGATGGCCGTCAGTCACAGCGTTTCTTCGAAATTCTCAAGGCCAAGAAGGCCGAGGGTGTCTCCACCATCATGATATCCCATCGTCTCGATGAGGTGTTTGCTGTCTGCGACCGTATCACTGTGATGCGAAACGGTGCGACCATCTCCGAGCTCGATACGTCGACCACCACGCGTGAAGCCGTTGTGCACGACATGGTTGGTGATGTTCGTGCCGCGCCGGCTCGTCAGCATGGGCGCCTCGATGCAAAGGCCAGTTTGAAGGTCGACAATGCAGCCGGTGAGGGCGTCCGTGGTGTGACGCTCGAGGCGTTTGCGGGTGAAATCCTTGGTTTGGCAGGTTTGCAAGGGCAGGGACAGTCTGCGCTGCTGAAAGGTCTGTTTGGCGCCAATCCCTTCGCTTCCGGAGATATCCAGTTCGAAGGGCAGGCCATTGCGATCGGCAAACCTTCGCAGGCGGTTCACAATGGCTTTGCCTATGTTTCCGGCGACCGCGGGCGCGATGCGTCTTTGCAGGGACGGTCAATCTTCGAAAATCTCGTTGCTGCTCTGATGGTGCGCGAGAAAATGAAACTGATACGACCGGCAACTTTGAAGCCGCAGGTGCAAAAAGTCGCCGACGATATGAAAACGAAGTTTGCCGGAATGGACATGCCAATCGGCACACTTTCCGGAGGCAATCAGCAGAAAATCTTCATTTCGCGCTGGCTCGCAACATCACCGAAACTTCTGCTGCTCGATGACCCGACGAAAGGGATCGACCTCGGCGCAAAAGCCGATCTGTTTGCGCTGATGCGACAGCAGGCCGATGCAGGCGCGACCATTCTTTTCTACTCCTCGGAAGACGCTGAAATTCTTGAATATGCCGACCGTATCCTGGTGTTCAACGGCGGGCGTATTTCTGCAGAACTGACCGGAGCCGACATGACATCTGTCAACATGACCCGCGCCGCCTATGGAGACGCCGCATGATTTCCCACGGCCTTCTGCGCAAGCAACCCTGGATCATCACTCTCGTCGTTCTCGTCCTCCTTGTTGCCGTGAACACGGTTTTGCAGCCGTCCTTCATTCAGCCTGCCGTACTGCAATCCAACCTGACGACATTTCTCCCCCTGATCCTGGTTGCCATTGGACAAACCTACGTGATCCTGGCGGGAGACATCGATTTGTCGGTCGGCAGCATCGTGGCACTCGCCAATGTCGTCACCGTCAGCGTCATTGCCGCGCTAGGTGGCTCTGGAGGTGCTGTCATCGCTGGTATGGCAGCAGGTGCTGCCGTCGGTCTGCTCTGCGGTCTGGTCAACGGTCTCTTCATTTCCGGCTTGCGTTTCCAGCCAATCGTGACGACCTTCGCAACTGGTATCATCTTTGCCGGCTTGGCAATCTGGGTTTTGCCGCAGGCCGGGCTTCCCGTCCCGGAAGCCTATTGGCAGACCTATTCCGGCAGCTTCATTGGCTTACCCTTCGTCTTGTGGGTTCTGATTGCCGGGATCGCCTTTACCCTGATCGTGTCGCGCATTCCGTTTCATACGCATTTGTTAGCGGTCGGCGGTAATCGTACCGGCGCCTTCCAGACAGGCTTGCGTCTCTCCGCTATTCGCATCGGTGCATACATGATCTCAGGTCTGTTTTCGGCACTGGCGGCACTGTGTCTCACGGGCGAAACCGCATCGGGTGACCCTCTGCTCGGTGCGAGCCTTGCGTTGTCGTCCATATCGGCGGTGGTGCTTGGCGGGACGGCGCTCTCCGGCGGGTTCGGCAGCTCGACGGGATCGATCGCCGGGGCACTCGTCCTTGGAATGATCGGCAATGTGATTTTCTTTGCGGGCTTGCCATTCGAGTACCAGACACTGGTACAGGGCTTGATCGTGCTGACGGCGCTTGCCGGCGGCGTACTGGTGACGAGGCGTTGATATGAGCAATAAGGGCCTGCAAATCAAATCTCTGCTTACCGATCCCTTGACCATTGCAATCGGCGCATCGGCTTTCCTGCTGCTTGTTGGCGAGTTGCTGTCGCCCGGTTTTGCACAGGGCTCACAGATCGTCAGACTGCTGACGATCGCCGCGATCCTCGGCATTGTCGCAGCAGGACAGAACCTTGTGATCCTCGGCGGTCGCGAAGGTATCGATCTCTCCGTCGGCGCCATGATCTCTCTTGGTGCAGTGCTGGCCGGTAACATGATGAATGGCCAAAACATTGGCATTCCACTCGCGATACTGGTCGCCGGTGGTATTCCTTTCCTGATCGGCCTCATCAACGGTATCGGCATCACCTTCGTGCGCATCCCACCACTTGTCATGACACTGGGCATGACAGCCGTCATCCAGGGTGGACTGGTCGTCTATTCTCAGGGTGTTCCTTCCGGCGCTGCAGCTCCACTCCTTGCCGGGTTCATCAACAAGCCGTTGGTTTTCGGCATTCCCGGCGTTCTTTTCGTCTGGCTCGGCATTGCAGCAGTCATGATGTTCGTCCTGCGCAGAACGGCCTTCGGCTTTGCCATCTACGCTGTGGGCTCAAATGAGCGCGCGGCTACACTTGTCGGATTGCCGGTCTCTTTGATCCGCACCCTGCTTTACGGTCTTTCAGGCCTGTTCGCCGGTCTGACCGGGGTCTGTGTCATCGGCTATACGGGTACTTCCTTCATCTCCGTCGGCGACCAATATGTTCTGCCCTCCATCATCGCGGTGGTCATCGGTGGCACCTCTCTTGCCGGCGGTGCCGGTGGATATATCGGAACCATGGCCGGGGCAGTTGCGCTGACCATTCTGCAAAGCGTACTGATAACGCTCAACCTTGATGTATGGGCCCGGCAGATCATATTCGGTGTCACGTTGCTTGCGCTGATGCTGCTTTATGGACGCCAAAAGCAGTTGCGTGTTTGAGATGAGCAAAGACCAAAGTTCGAATATCAGAGAAGTTGCAGCTCTCGCCGGCGTTTCGATCGCGACGGTATCGCGGGCGTTGCAACAACCCGACAAGGTGCGCCCGGAAACCCGAAAAAAGGTTTTTGACGCCGTAAGGCAGGCGAACTTTGTTCCCAACGCCCAGGCGGCAAGCTTCAGGCGCCAATCCAACAACACCGTCATTCTCTTGGTTCGCGATATCGGCAACCCGTTCTATCTCGAAATCTACAAGGGTGTTGAAGAAGCGGCCGGCGAGGCTGGCTACAAGGTTCTCATGGGTGACGCCCGCAACGATGAAAATCGTGTTGCGACCCACATCGACATGGTCCGTCAGAAACACGCCGACGGTCTTATCCTGATGACCGGGCAGTTCCCTTCAGATCTTCTTGATCAGGGCGATGCATTGCCGCCGATTGTGATTGCGTCGGAAACCGTCGCCGGAATCACGTTGCCGACTGTAAAGGTCGACAACCGCGCCGCTTCTCAGAATGCGATGCGGCATCTGATCCAAGCCGGTCACAAACGGATCGTGCATCTCGCTGGTCCTTTCCCGGAGAGCTTGGCGAAAGAACGTTTCGACGGTTATCAGGATGCGCTTTTGGAAGCCGGGATCGGCTTCTCCGATGAACTGGTGGTGACTGGCGATTACAGCATCGAAGCCGGACGGCAGGCGATCGCCGCCCTGATCGAAAACGGCATTTCCTTCACTGCGATTTTCGCATCGAGTGACCAGATGGCGATTGGTGCCATCAGTGAGTTGCGTGCCAGGGGGCTGTCCGTACCGAGCGACATCTCTGTCATCGGCTTTGACGATATTATCTTTGCCAATGCCTTCGAGCCGCCTCTGACGACGGTCCGTCAGCCCCGACAGGAAATGGGCCGTAAAGCCATGGCGCTGATGGTCGACCGTCTGAACGGCAAACGTGCTGCTGAAACCATCATACTGGATACCGAATTGGTGGTGCGCGGCTCCGTCGCGCCCTGCCGCCTGCCGGATAAATAACTGCCAATGCCGAACTGAGACTGCAAGGAGTACGGATATGAAGACGATCAAGGGCCCGGCGATTTTCCTCGCACAATTTGTCGGAGAGAACGCGCCTTTCGACACTCTCGACAATCTCGGCCAATGGGCGGCTTCGCTCGGCTACAAGGGCATCCAGGTGCCGACCGACCCAAAGTTTTTCGATCTCGAAAAAGCTGCAGCCTCGAAAACCTATTGTGACGATATCAAGGGACGCCTGGCTGATACAGGTGTCGAGATCACTGAGCTTTCCACCCATATTCAAGGTCAACTCGTTGCCGTTCATCCGGCGTACGACGAAATGTTTGATGGTTTCGCCCCGGCCGCGTTGCGTGGGAAACCCCAGGCGCGTCAGGAATGGGCCGTCAATCAGCTCAAATGCGCGGCGAAAGCCTCTCAACATCTCGGCCTTTCGAGCCACGCCACATTTTCCGGCGCGCTTGCCTGGCCTTTTGTTTACCCGTGGCCGCAACGTCCCGCCGGCCTTGTCGAGATGGCCTTCGCCGAGCTTGGCAAACGCTGGACACCTATCCTCGATGCGTTCGAAGAAAATGGCGTCGACGTCTGCTATGAACTGCATCCGGGCGAGGACCTGCACGACGGTATCACCTTCGAGCGCTTTCTCGAGGCGACCGGCAATCACGTGCGTGCCAATATTCTCTATGATCCATCGCATTTTGTTCTACAGGCGATGGACTACCTCGATTTTATCGACGTTTATCACCAGCGCATCCGTGCGTTCCACGTCAAGGATGCCGAGTTCAATCCGACCGGCCGTTCCGGTGTCTATGGTGGTTATCAGAGCTGGGTCGATCGGCCGGGGCGTTTCCGTTCGCTCGGAGACGGGCAGGTCGATTTTGGCGCTGTATTTTCGAAACTCACCCAATATGACTTCGATGGGTGGGCCGTTCTTGAATGGGAATGTGCACTGAAACATCCCGAAGACGGAGCGCGGGAAGGTGCCGGTTTCATCCAGAACCACATCATCCGTGTAACCGAGCGGGCATTTGACGACTTCGCCAAAAGCGGCGTCGATGATGCCGCAAACCGTCGTCTGCTTGGTCTTTGAAAGGGGTAGTCATGTCCTCCACAACAGCGAAATTCGATAGCCGGCGGATCCGGCTCGGTATGGTCGGCGGTGGTCAGGGTGCCTTTATCGGGGCTGTACACCGGATAGCGGCCAGACTGGATGATCGGTACGAACTGGTGGCCGGGCGCTTTCCTCCGATGCAGAACGGGCCAGCGCTTCCGCCGTCCTGCTCGGCATCGCACCGGAGAGATCCTATGCGACATTTCAGGAAATGGCGGCGGCCGAAGCCTCTCGTGAAGACGGGATCGAGGCGGTCGCCATCGTGACCCCGAACCATCTGCATTTCGCTCCCTCCAAGGCCTTCCTTGACGCAGGTATCCACGTCATCTGCGACAAGCCCGTGACGGCGACGATCGAAGAGGCGCGAGAACTGGCCCGGATCGTCGGCGCCTCCGACAGGCTGTTCATCTTGACGCACAACTACACCGGTTACGCCATGTTGCGTCAGATGCGGGAAATGATCGCCAACGGCGCCATCGGCAAGCTGCGTCATGTCCAGGCGGAATATGCGCAGGACTGGCTGACTGAAGCAGTGGAAAAGACGGGTGCAAAGGGTGCCGAATGGCGCACCGATCCAAGCCGCTCGGGTGCTGGAGGCGCCATTGGCGATATCGGCACGCATGCCTTCAATGCGGCTGCATTCGTCACTGGCGAAATCCCGAAAAGCCTTTACGCCGATTTGACATCGTTCGTACCGGGCCGGCAACTCGATGACAGCGCCAACATTCTGCTGCGCTACGAGAGTGGCGCGAAGGGTATGCTTTGGGCAAGCCAGATTGCGGTCGGTAACGAGAACGCTTTGTCGCTGCGCGTCTACGGCGACAAGGGTGGGCTCGAATGGCACCATCGAGTGCCTGACGAACTTTGGTTTACGCCTTACGGAGAAGAGAAAAGGCTCATCACGCGCAATGGTGCGGGTGCAGGTGCTGCCGCCAACCGCGTTAGCCGTGTGCCGTCTGGGCACCCGGAAGGATATCTCGAGGGTTTCGCAACGATTTACCGCGAAGCCGCAGATGCAATCATCGCCAAAAGGGAGGGAAAGACATCGGCCGGGGACGCAACCTATCCCGGTATAGAGGACGGTCTTGCGGGGCTCGCATTCATTGATGCGGCCGTCCGATCCAGTCGAAACTCGTCGTGGGTCACGATCGACATTTAGACCGCAGGACATCGGAGAAGGACGACACCAGGCATTGGAGGTTGCTGTGGGATTTCCCGGCTGTGAAGTCGGGGAGGGCAAGAGCACGTGTGTCGTTCGCATTGGTCAAACGGAAAGGGAGTTACGCGTTTGAAAACGTTCAAGTCAAAATTCGCAAGCATGGCATTTGTCGTCGGCCTGGTGGCCGGTGTCGCAAACCCGGTTTTTGCCGATGACAGCAAGACGCTGCCGATCGCCGCTCAAATGTACACGTTGCGCAATGCTGGCACTCTTGAAGAGCAGTTTACAATTCTCAACCGCGCTGGTGTCGCGGCCGTAGAGACGGTGGACATGCAAAAGGTCAGCGCAGACGAGCTGAACACGCTTCTGGAAAAGCACAAGATCAAGGTCATTTCATCGCACGTTCCGATCGACAAGCTTCGCGGCAATCTTGATGAGGTCATCACCGAGCAGAAGGCTGTTGGCAATCCTGTTGTAACCGTGCCTTTCCTCAAGCCAGAAGATCGCCCGAAGGATGCAGCCGGTTGGACTGCTTTCGGCAAGGAACTGGGCGGATATGCGGACAAGCTGTCGGCTGCTGGCCTTGCGATGGCCTACCACAACCATGATTTCGAACTGGTGAAGTTTGATGGAAAGACGGCTCTCGAACTGCTGCTCGATGCAGCCGGCCCGAAGCTGCAGAGCGAACTTGATGTCGCATGGGTTGCCCGTAGCGGTAACGATCCGGCACAGTTTCTCGAAACGTTGAATGGCCGGGTCTTCGCGATCCATGCCAAGGACAATGCGCCTGCGGGCACGGCGGAAAATGAGCGTGGCTTTGCAACGCTTGGAACCGGCGTTCTCGACTGGAAGACAATATTGCCGGCCGCCAAAAAGGCTGGTGCAAAATGGTTCATTCTTGAACACGACCTTCCGCTTGATGCCGAAGCTGTTCTGACCAAGGGCAACGCGTTCCTGAACGAGCGCCTCCCGACACTTCAGTAAAACCAGAACAGCTCCCCGGCGGTCGCTCCGCCGGGGAACGCTAGGTTCGATAGATGGACACCGAAGTTCCCGCCGCATCGCGACGGGGAGCGGGTTGTCTCGTCGACATATTACCCACTACCAATCGGAGGAGTTATCATGGCAAACAATCATTACGACGCGATTGTTGTCGGCTCGGGCATCAGTGGAGGCTGGGCTGCAAAGGAGCTCACGCAGAAGGGCCTGAAGGTTCTGATGCTGGAGCGCGGCAGAAACATCGAGCATATCACCGACTATCAGAACGCTGACAAGGAAGCCTGGGATTATCCCCATCGCAACCGTGCCACGCAGGAAATGAAGGCGAAATATCCCGTCCTCAGCCGCGATTATCTGCTGGAAGAGGCCACACTTGGAATGTGGGCCAATGAGCAGGAAACACCCTATGTCGAGGAAAAGCGCTTCGACTGGTTCCGCGGTTATCACGTTGGCGGCCGCTCGCTTCTCTGGGGGCGCCAGACCTACCGCTGGTCCCAAACTGATTTCGAGGCCAACGCCAAAGAAGGCATCGCCGTCGATTGGCCCATTCGCTACCAGGACGTTGCCCCCTGGTATGACTATGTCGAGCGTTTTGCCGGGATTTCCGGAAGCCGCGATGGCTTGGACATTCTGCCAGATGGTGAATTCCTTCCACCTATTCCGCTGAACTTTGTGGAAGAGGATGTTGCTCGACGGTTGAAGACCGTCTTCAAGGGCACACGCCACCTGATCAATTCCCGCTGCGCAAACATCACTCAGGAGCTTCCCGATCAGGATCGTACGCGCTGTCAGTTCCGCAACAAGTGTCGGTTGGGCTGTCCCTTCGGCGGCTATTTCAGCACACAGGCTTCGACCCTGCCTGCCGCAGTCGCCACCGGAAATCTCACCCTTCGCCCGTTTTCCATCGTGAAAGAGATTCTGTACGACAAGGATAAGAAGAAGGCGCGCGGCGTTGAGATCATCGATGCAGAAACGAACCTGACCTACGAGTACACCGCCGACGTGATCTTCCTGAACGCGTCGACCCTGAATTCGACCTGGGTGTTGATGAACTCGGCGACGGATGTGTGGGAAGGAGGGTTGGGCAGCAGCTCGGGCGAACTCGGCCACAATGCGATGGACCACCACTTCCGGATGGGCGCCACCGGTCAGGTCGAGGGTTTCGAGGATTTCTATTTCAAGGGTCGTCGTCCGGCAGGTTTCTACATTCCGCGCTTCCGCAATACCGGCGACGACAAGCGCAAATACCTGCGCGGTTTCGGTTACCAGGGGTCAGCCAGCCGTACCCGCTGGGAGCGGGAAATCGCCGAACTCAATATCGGCGCCGACTACAAGGAGGCATTGACCGAGCCGGGTGCCTGGACAATCGGCATGACCGCCTTTGGCGAAATGCTGCCCTATCATGAAAACCGCGTGAAGCTTGACCACGATAAGAAGGACAAATGGGGGCTGCCTGTCCTGTCGATGAATGTCGAGATGAAGCAAAACGAACTCGATATGCGTGAAGACATGGTCAACGACGCCGTTGAAATGTTCGAGGCGGTCGGGATCAAGAATGTGAAGCCAAGCAGAGGCACCTACGCTCCTGGCATGGGCATTCATGAAATGGGAACGGCCCGTATGGGACGCGACCCGAAAACCTCCGTTCTCAACGGCAACAACCAGGTCTGGGACGCACCAAACGTCTTCGTGACCGATGGGGCCTGCATGACGTCGGCATCCTGCGTCAATCCATCGCTGACCTATATGGCGCTGACTGCACGTGCCGCTGATTTTGCCGTTTCGGAACTCAAGAAGGGAAATCTGTGATGAACAGACGCGAACTGCTGAAAATGATCGCCATCGCAACCGGTCTTCCCTTGATTGGTGCGGACGTTGTGACGGCGGCGCAAAACGCCACCAAGCCGGCAGGGGAAAGCCATGTCTTCAGCAAGGAAGACATCCTGTTTCTGGACGAAGTTGCGGAAACCATTATCCCCCGTACATCCACGCCGGGTGCGAAGGATGCTGCTGTCGGCGAATTCATGGCTGTTTACGCCGCTGACTGTTACACGGGAGAGCAGAGAAAACTTTTTCTCTCGGCAATCACGGAGATCGAAAGCCGCAGCCAGGCAGACCATAAGAAAGCGTTTTTGGGCCTGACGGGAGAGCAGCGGCAGGCGCTTCTCTCTGCACTGGATAAAAAAGCCAAAACGGAGCAAACGCCGACCGCTCCACACCCCTTCACGCTCGTCAAGCAATTGACGTTACTCGGCTTTTTTACTTCGAAAGTCGGCGCGACGGAAGTGCTCGTTTACGACGAAATCCCCGGCGGCTTCGAAGATCGAGTTCCCTATCAAAAGGGGACACCGGCGTGGGGCACCACCTGACACCACGACAGTCGATCCGCTCGGTTTACGGGCGGATCGTTCCCATACGGCAAGATAAGGATGAAAAGATGCGTAATGTGATGTTCTCCGTGGCAGCAATTCTGGCCGCAAGCAGCGCCTCCGCTCTCGCAGAGGGCGATATCGCCAAAGGTGAAACAGTCTTCAAGCGCTGTTCCGCCTGTCACGCCATCGGCGAAGGTGCAAAAAACAGGGTCGGTCCGCAACTCAATGGCATCATCGGACGTGGCGCTGGAAGCGCTGCCGACTATAATTATTCCAATGCGATGAAGAAGGCCGGTGAGGACGGACAGATCTGGACGGCTGAAGAATTGCGCGATTTTCTAAGCGCACCGAAGAAGAAAATACCCGGAAACAAGATGGCTTCGGCGGGTGTCAGCAAAGCTGAAGACCTGGATAATCTGATCGCCTATATCGAAAGTGCGGCGTCAAAATCACCACAATGACCGGTGGATGGTCCGCTTTCACCACTGCTATAGAATTTGGATCGCCGCAGTCGTTGCGGCGGTCCTTGCCTTTGGACGCGTGCCTCGAACCTTATTGCTCGATCAACTGCGAGCGGTGCCGGAGGCGGACTCCAGCGCTTCGTAATGGTCAGTAATTTCCTTGCCGGTCGCGATCCAGACATCGCCTTTGTCGAGAACGTGCTTCAGGAAGTCACGGAGAATGTGCCAGCGCATCGGCCGACCGGAAACCTGAGGGTGAAGGACAAGCGTCGTAACGCCACCCCAGGCATGAGTTGCTTCGAATTCATCGATCCAGAGTGGCAGGACCGCCTCACGGCCGAACAACGTCCCCGGACTAAGACGGCTTTTCATGCCGAAGTTCCAGTCGTCGAAAGCAAAGTTGACCGGGATTTCGACCGGACCGACCGCTCCGGCAGCGCCAGCATGACGATAGGGGAGAATGTCGTCGCGGAAGGAACTCGAATAACGGATGCCTGACTTTTTGAGATAGGCGAGCAATTCCGGAAAGTTTTCGCCCGACGGTGCACGGTAGCCAACCGGACGTACCCCAAGCGCGGTCTGCAACGCTTCAAACCCGCGATCAATTTCCTCGAATGCTTCATCGAGTTTCGTGCGATCCGGTAGTTTATGAAGGTAACCGTGATGACCAATTTCATGACCGGCCGCGACCATTGCTTCACACTGAACAGGATGGGCAAGGGCGGTCCATCCCGGTGTGAAGAACGTACCCTTCAAGCCCAGTTCGTTGAGGAGCTCAAGGATTTTTGCGATGCCAACCCGCGCGTCATATCCGCCGTGCGAGGTTGTCACCATTCTGTCGATGTTAGACGGATTATTGCCGATCCATGCGGTTTCGGCATCCACATCGAAGCCGATAAACAGAGCGCTCTTGGCGCCATTTGGCCAGATCATCTTTGGTGTCGGGGGAGCCGGGTTCAATGGGCGGGGAGAGAGGTCGAACGTCATGTTTCACGCTTTCATCGGAAGGTAGGGATGCTGTCGGCATTGCCGACCATAAGGGCTTCGATCAGGGAGCAGTCTTTGACATCTTCAAGTTCCCCAAGGGCGTTCCAAAGAGCGTCTCGATTTTCGCACGAAAGGCTCATGCCGGCCAGTTCGCGGAATTTTGCCTCGATCGCAGTCGATTGCATTGGCCGTTCGGCTGAGCCCGTGGCACGAGGCACCATCCGCTCTATCTCCACTCCATCACCGAACGTCAGCGTCACCAGGGGTTCTGCCATCGGAGCCATGCTGTCATCAATGTTGACGTTCATGCCGTCCATCAACGCATGGACGCCTGCATGGAGACGATTTTCCTCAGTGTAGGCCTGAAGCCCAGCCGTCCCAAACACACAACGCGCTGCCAGCGCATAGGGCAGGCTCATCTGCGTCGGCGCCATCGCGCCCCCAACCTTTGCGCCACACATGTCTTTGAGCATTGCACTCATCCGCAGATCGATCCGTGCGATCTCCGTGGCCTTGCGTCCCGTTTCGTTCAGGAGATCCTCAAGTGCGTCGATGGCCGAATGCGCGCCGCGGCAGGAAGCGTAGGGTTTCAGGACAGCGCGCCTGATTTTCCAGACATCGCCTAGACCTTCGGCCAGAAATTCTGGTTGGCAGGCCGACTTATTGTACGCGTTGAAGAAGCCGCCCCAGACATCGTCGAAGACGCGGGATGGTCCGGCAAAGCCATTGGCTGCAAGTTGTGCTGCCAGTAAGCCGCCTTCGGCCGCACGTCCAGCGTGCAGTTTCTTCGCCTGAGATCCGTCGTGGATGAAGGCCCAGAGACCGGATGAGAAGCTGGTGGCGAGTGTGATGGCATCGCGTGTCGCGGCAGCATCGAGCCCGAACAGTCGAGCGCACGCCGCCGCAGCAGCTAGCGTGCCGCAGGTGCCGGTGGAGTGCCAGCCGAGACTGTTGTGCGCGTCATAGCCCCCGGTTGCTTCAAGTATACGGCGTCCAACATCGTAGCCCGAGACAACGGCAGTAATCATTTGCCTGCCACTGACAGGCTGGCCGATATGATGCAGTGCTGAAAACAGGGCAGGCATGACCACAGCGCCGGAATGGTCGCAACCGCCGGAATCGTCCAGCTCAAAGGCATGCGCGGCGCAGCCATTGAGAAGTGATGCGTCGCGAGCAGAGGCAGCGAGACCGGTTCCCCATAGCCGCACCGGACCATCTGGCCGAAGCGATTTGACTGCAATCGCAAACTCGCGCGATCGCACACCGGCCAAAGCCGCACCGAGCGTATCGGCAATGTGGACTTTAGCCTTGGCGACAACGTCGACGGGCAAGCTATCGTAATCGAGGGAAGAAACAAACTGGGCCAGCCTGTCGACCGGCGTGTCGGCGAGAGAACGGTTCATGGCAATGCTCGATTGAAGGGAATTTTTCGGGCAAAAAAGGCAAAGCGAAGGGTGCGCCCAACCGCTTGTAGGCGGTCGGGCGTTTTTTCATCGATCTATGCTGGTCGATTACTTGACGGCTTCGCCGTTGATATAGAGGCCATCAAGCAGGGTGCCTTCCAGGCCATGCTTGGCAAAGATTGCCTTATATTCGCCAGATGCCAAGAGAGCCTTGAAGGCAGCGGCGTAGGCATCGCGCAGCTCAGTATCTTTCTTGGGGAATGCAATGCCCTGGAACACTGCCGTGAAGGGTTCGCCGATGACAGCGTAGGTGTCCTTCTCGAGGTTGAGGAGATAAGGCAGCGTTTCCGATCCCTGCACGGCGCCATCCAGACGGCCCTGCTTAAGCTGTGCGCGCGCGTCTGCCGAGCCTTCGGTGCCAACCACCTTGATTGCCGCCAGACCCTTTGCCTCACAATTGGCGGCGCTCCATTTTGCCGTTTCTTCCGGGAAGGACGTGCGGCGGCTCATGCCGACGGTCTTGCCGCAGAAATCGGTCGTGGTCTTGAACTCTTCCTTGCGCGAGGCGGAGGTGTAGAACTGCGCTCCGGACTTCATGTAGTCAACGAAATCGAGCGTATCGCGTCGTTTGGGCAAGTCGCTCATGCCGCTGTGGATCAGGTCGACACGACCGGTCTGGAGCGAGGACACCATCTGTTCAAAGCCAATGTCGGCCCATTCGACGCTGACGCCCAACTGCTTGGCAAGTGCCAGACCGAGATCAATGTCGACGCCCATCAGCGTGTTGGTAGCAGGGTCCTTATATTCCATTGGCGGGTAGTTGGGCTGGTTCGCGACGATAACCTTGCCGGCGGTTTTGATGCGCTCCGGCAGGCCTTCTGCCTGGGCGGCAGTCGAGGCCAGAATGACGGCGAGAGAGATAAGAGCTGTTTTCACGTTGTTCCCCTTTGTTTTGAAACGTGGTTGGGTTGATAGGATTATCGCAAGGCGACGGTTTTGGCCGTTCCTGCTGACATTAACTGTGAACGGCCTTGATGAACTCGGCAGTGCGCGGACTTTTCGGTGCTCCCAACACCTCGGCCGCAGGACCGACTTCGACCATCTTTCCGGCCTCCATGAAGGCAACGGTATTGGCGACGTTGCGGGCAAAGCCCAGTTCGTGGGTAACCACGATCATTGTCATGCCGCTCGCGGCAAGCGCCTTCATGACGTCAAGCACTTCGGACACCAGTTCCGGATCGAGTGCAGAGGTCGGTTCGTCAAAGAGGATCAAATCGGGTCGCATGCACATTGACCGCGCAATCGCGACACGTTGCTGCTGGCCGCCCGACAATTGTGAAGGATAATGATCGGCTTTATCCGACAGACCAACCCTCGCCAGTAGCTCAAGGGCACGGTTACGAACGTCTGCCACAGGCTCGCCCAGGACATGGACAGGGCCTTCCATGATGTTTTCAAGGGCGGTCTTGTGCGGAAAGAGGTTGAAGCGCTGGAAGACCATGCCGATGCGACGGCGTTGCCTGGAAATCTCGGCGTCGCTTACCTCATAGAGGTTGTTGCCTTCGCGGCGGTACCCGATCAGCTCGTCTCCGACCCAGATTGCTCCAGAGTTCATTTTCTCAAGCTGATTGATGCAGCGCAGAAAGGTACTTTTGCCTGATCCGGAAGGGCCGATGATGCAGCAGACCTCTCCCTTGGCAATTTCGAGACTGACCTGATCAAGCGCGGCGAAGGTGCCATAAAGCTTGGTAACGTCGACTGCTTTTACAATGATGTTCTTGCTCATGACGGACCTCACATCGAAGCGCTGACAGCTTTGCTGCCACGACCAAAATATCGTTCGATATAGTGCTGAACGACCGACAGGACGGAGACGACGGCGAGATACCAGAAGCTTGCAACCAGCAGCAATTCAAGCACACGGGTATTGGCGAAATAGATGATCTGAGCGTTGTGCAGGATCTCGGAGTACTGGATGACGCTGGCCAATGAGGTCAGTTTGACCATGCCTATCACCTCGTTGCCGATCGGCGGAACCATCACCCTCATGGCCTGAGGAAGGACGATGCGACGCAACATCATCATCTGCGTCATGCCGATGGAACGCGCAGCCTCATACTGTCCGCTGTCGACGGAAAGCAGCCCGCTACGAACGACTTCCGACGTATAGGCGCCTTGAGAAATGCCTAGCCCGAGCATGGCCGCAACGAAGGGTGTCATGATGTCGACGGTGCGGAACTCGAACAGGCCAGGAATGCCCATGGTCGGGAAGATCAGGGCCAGATTGAACCAGATCATGAGCTGAAGCAGCGCAGGCGCACCACGGAAAATCCAGACATATCCGACGGCGATCGAAGACAATACCGGATTGCCAGATACACGCATGATGGCAATGACAACACCGAGAACGATCCCCAGTGTCATGGCCGCAACCGTCATGAAAAGAGTGTTTCTCAATCCATCGAGAATGGCGGGAGCGAAAAGGAAATCGCGAACATAGCTCCATTCGATCTGGCCTACGCTGAAAGCGCGGATGATTGCTGCGAGTACGAGAAGAACCACTGCGGCCGCTACCATGCGCCCGATATGGCGCTTGGGAACGAGTGTCAGATGCGCAATCTCGTACTTTTGTTCAAGCGATGCTGGGTGGGTATCGGTGATGGTCATCGCGCACCTCTTTCACGCAGCCCCGTGGCATTGCTGCCGGGCAGGTTCAGTGTGCTGGTGGCGAACGTCTTCTTCGCGTCCAGTATCGTGGTGAAACGCTTGATCTGCTCGCGGACCCGAACCGGGGATGTCGAGCCATAGCCATGGCGGCTTGCAAGCGCGCCTTCCAGCGTGATGGCTTCAAGAACGCCAGGGTTAAGCCGTTCATCGATGTGTGGGAGATCATCTGCTGTCAAACCGGCCAGATCGTGGCCACGTTCCTCGCAATAGCGGACAACAGCCCCGGTGATGTCGTGCGCCTGTGCGAAAGGCACGTTCTGGGACACGAGCCAATCAGCCACTTCGGTTGCGAGTGTGAAGCCCTTTGGTGCTTCTTCGCGTAGCTTTGCAACGTCGAACTCCAGTGTTTCAACCATGCCTGCAAAAGCAGGCAAGATAAGTTCGATAACATCGATGCTTTCGAACAAAGCGCGCTTGTCCTCTGCTAGATCACGGTTGTAGGCCAGCGGCATGGCCTTCATCGTCGCCAGGAAACCGGCAATGTTGCCAATGAGGGTGCCGCTCATGCCACGCGTCAGTTCGGCAATGTCCGGGTTCTTCTTCTGCGGCATGATGGAGGAGCCGGTCGAATAGGAATCGTGCAACTTGACCCAGCTAAACTGCTTGGAGCTCCAGATGCAGATTTCTTCTGCGAGGCGAGAAAGGCTGACAGCGACCAGAGAGCAGATGAACAGGAATTCGGCGACATGATCGCGAGCGGAGACGGCGTCGATGGAGTTTTCGCAGGCTGCAGAGTAGCCAAGTTCGATGGCGGATAGATCCGGGCGGCAAGCGATGCCAGAGCCTGCGAGTGCCGCCGCACCGAGCGGCGAACGGTCAAAGCGCCGGTCGAAATCTTCAAAGCGCTCCAGGTCGCGCAACAGGCTTTGCGCATGTGCCATGAGGTGATGGCCAAGCACGACTGGCTGTGCCGGCTGCAAGTGGGTGAAACCAGGCATAACCGTTTCGGTGTGCCTTGTGGCTTGAAGAACGAGTGCTTCTTCGACTGCGACGACGCCGAGAGCGAGTTCGCGTGCCTTTCGGCGAAGATAAAGACGTGTGTTGTTGGAAGTCTGGTCATTGCGCGAACGGCCAGCACGCAGCTTTCCTCCCAGCACGCCAAGGCGCTGCATCAAGAGGCGCTCGAGAAAGGTATGGATATCCTCATCGGAAGCGATAGGCTTTTCGTTTCCGCTGGCAACATCGGTTTCGATATGATCGAGCGTTTCGCGGATGGTGGTGAATTCCGCCTCGTCCAGCACGCCGGCGCGTTTCAGTTCCGAGGCATGTGCACGCGAACCAGCCAGATCTTCACGGTAAAGCCGGAAATATGTGGGGTGCGAGCGAGAAAGATTGGCAAGTGCTTCCGAGGGGCCGGACTTGAATCGTCCACCCCAGAGCTGGGTCGGCTCCGACATGTTTTGTTCCCTTTTTTGTTTAATGTTGAGGCAACGCTCCCATGTGATGCCAATTCGGGCAAGCGAAGTTAATTCCTTGGTCTATGACAAAAACGACTAGCCAGCCATGGTTTTGGGGACTAGGCTGAAAGCGACTAACGGCGAGGTCAAAGTGTCCGGTCGCAAACAATTTCCATCGATGACGGCGTTGCAGGTTTTGCTCGCGGTGGCAGAGCGCGGGTCAACGAGCGCTGCAGCCGAGCCGCTGGCACTGTCTCAAAGTGCAGTCAGTAAGCAGTTGATCGGACTTGAAGATATCATTGGTGGCCCGGCTTTTTCACGAACACCGAACGGCATGGTTCCGACCGAATTGGGTGCCATCTACATTGACCATGCCCGAACGGCCATAAAGGCCATGGAAGATGCTGCGCTGAAGGTCGCGCGCCTCAGGCCGGGACCGCGCGTGCTTCGTCTTCAGGTGCCGCCGATCTTCGGAGATCGTTGGTTGTTGCCGCGCTTTGCACAATTTACCGAGGCACATCCGGAAATCGAAGTGCAGTTCACCACCTTTGTCTCGAAGGCGCAGACCGAAGTGCCGGACGGAAGCGTGCGATTTGTCGTTTGCCCCGGTGCTGAAGAAGAAGGTGCCTATCTGTTCGGCAATGACGTCCGCCTGGTCAGTGCCACCTCCTACTGGGAAAAGTTAGGTGACCATGGCACCATCGAAGCCGTTTCAAGAGGGGTGATGCTGGAGCATCCTCAGACCCCGTTTCACTGGCCTTTTTTTGCCAAGGCGAATGACAGAAAGGGCCTTGAAATCCGCCACACCATGCGTTTCGGTTATTACACCATGGTCATCCGCGCAGCACTTGCGGGGCAGGGCATGGCGCTGATCCCGCACGGTCTCATTGTCGATGACCTTGTTGCCGGGCGTCTCGTCAATCCCTGCGGAATGGGATACCGGAGCGACCTCGGATATTGGTTCACCAAGCCTGGCAATATTCCGACCAGCCAGTCCATGCGCCTTTTCGAGCAATGGCTCTATGAAGAAGCCCGGACGATGAGAGACTAGTTCAGTTCGCCAGCCGTTTCAGCGCCTCTCCGTCGAGACGATAGAAGATCTTCTCCGGTTTCTGCGTGCCGCCAATGTTGTCATAGAAGCGCAACAAGCGGTCGTCATTCGCATCTGCCGTCCAATCGATCCGCGAAAGCCCGCGCTCCACGGCAAGCTGTGCCAAGTGCGCGAGCAATTTTTGACCGAGGCCCCGGCTTCGGTAGCGCTGCCGGACATAAAGTTCTTTCAGGAAAAGACCGGGTTGCAGATAAGGGCCGGGGTAGAGTGCGCTAAAGGCAGCAAAGCCAAGGATAGTGCCCTGTTCGGTGATGATAATGATCTCGGACGCGTCGGGCCGTTCCTTCAATCCGTTCAGAATGTTTTCGCGGGTGGGGCAGGGCACGTCGTAGTGCGCCTGCATTTCTTCCAGCAGTTCGGCAAACTCACCGAGCAGTTCGGAATGCTGTTCCAGCCTTTGGATGAGGTAAGCCATTCTTTTCTTCTCCCGGCGATCATCGACCTCCATTAACGACATGGCGCCGGTCATCCGCAACTATTTCGGATGAGACGGTGATGATATGGCCAAAGGCAGCGCCGTGACGAACACCGGCACGACGAGTGCCGACCACGCCAGGCCATAGCCAGAATGGTCGACGAGAAGTCCGAAGACATAGGGGCCTAGTGCCATGACCGCCAAACAGATCGTGGAGGCGAAGGCAACGGTAGATGCGATCGAACCTTTCGGTGCACTTTCCGCGATTTCAAGAAGGTAGAGCGGAAACCAGCCGATTCCAAAAATACCGAGGCCAACAAGAACGAGTAGAATGACTGGTGTGGGAGTTCCCAAGGGTAAAGCCGCAAGCGTCGCGGCAGCGCTTGCTGCAATCACGGACACGCGGCCGAAGGATTGGCTGCGACGCCCGGGCCGGAAGCGATCGCTAATCCACGGCAACAGGATGCGACCGGGAATTCCGACAAGCTGCGTTGCGGCAAACATGGATGACGCTGCGAAAAGCCCAAGCCCCAAACCATCTGCAAGAAAGCTTATGACGTGTGCCGTAAAGGTAAACTGGAATGCGGACATAGCAATGCCTAGGCGCAATGCAGGCCAGAAATTCCTGTTTTGCCCAACGGTGCGAACGAGTTTCGACAGTGGAAGTGGTCGCTCGGTTTTGGCGGCGAGATCGTCTCCTTCGCGATATAGTCCCCAGAAGAGTGCTGCACCGGCTAAGGAAACAGCGGCGCTGAGCCAAGCCGCAGCATGCCAGCCATGCTGAACTGCGATGAAGGGGAGAAGAGCTGCTGCGATCATCGTTCCAAAAGGGACGGCGGCTTGTCTGAAGCCCGTGGCTACGCCGCGTTTTGCCGGTGGAAACCAGCGCATGATCGCACGTGTACCGCCCGGCTGCACCGCAGCGTAGGTGCCACCCAAAAATGCCATGCAGAGAAGTAGTGCCAGCAGGCTGTCTGCGAATGTCGCAGCGCAGGCCATAGCGATTGCCATACCGAGCATTGCAATGCCGACGATGCGGCGTTCACCGTGACTGTCAATGGCGCGACCAAGCATGAACATGGTTGCTATCTGGACGCCGTTCATGACGGTCACAGCCAGTGAGGCTGATGCGAGGGAGACGCCGAACGCTTCGCGCCAGAAGGGTACGAGGATGTAAATCCCTTGCGAAACAAAGGAGCCTGCAGTTTGAGTGCCTACCGCCACTGCAAGGACTGCCCATATTCGAGGGACGACGGGAACTGCGGATGTGGGGGAGGGCGGTGAAATTTGTGATGACACGAGAAAATCCTATCGAGAGTTCTCGTCGGAATAGCGCTCTATTAAAGTCTGCAGAATTAGGGGCTTGCGCATTTCAGCGATAACAGTTTGTTATAGATGTATGCGCTCCCTTGATCTTGAAGCCGTCGAGGCTTTTCTTCTCGTCGCCGAATTACAGTCATTCACTCGGGTTGCTGGAGTGATGAGCACGACGCAAGCCGCGATCTCCCTACGCTTGCGCAGGCTCGAAGACATGCTGGGGCATCGTCTTGTCGAACGAACACCGCGTCGCGTCCGTTTGACGGCGGCAGGTGAGCGTTTCCTGGAGCCGGCACGTGCTTATGTTGCTGCGGGCCGTCGCGCCCTTGATGTTTTTGGTAAAGAACCAACGCGTCTTGCGATTGGTGTCACGCATCACTTGATCGGTGCCGATCTGCCCCGCATCCTTCGTGTTGTGAGTGAACGGGAGACGAGCGTAACGCTTCATCTTCGAACCGCCGGCACTAGAACGCTGCTCGAACTTTACGATTCCGGCGAGCTCGACGCGATCGTCGTGTTACGGCACGACGATATCCGTCGCGACGGTGAGACCTTGTTTCAGGAAAACTTCAACTGGTACTGCAGCGTGGACTTCAGTCTGCCTCCGGACGCCCCTGTACCTCTCGTGCTTCAACCGGAACCCTGCAATCTGCGCGCCATGGCGCTTCGATCTCTGGAGAGCGAGAATATTGCCTGGCGTGAGGTCTTTGTAGGGACTGGAGCAACGGCTGTGGGGGCGGCGGCTGAAGCTGGGATCGGCGTTGCACTTCTGGCGCAGAGCGCAGCACCTGCCGGGGTGCGGGAGATCAACGGCACTCTTCTACCAGAGCTTCCAACGTTGGATGTCGTGATGATTTCTGCGGTGACGGGGGATCACGCCAACGCTGTACTTCGACGGATAACACGTGCTTTTCAGTCATCGTGAAGCAGCAATGATGGCTCAACGTTTTCCGGTTGAGGCGACAGCTTTATCGACACCACCATCCCGCTCCAGCTCTTCCATCAAAAGAGCGAGAAGGCCCGGGAACCGGGCGTCAATGTCGTCACGACGAAGCGAGGACGCGCGACGGTTACCGTAGTCGATCTGGCTGATCAAACCCGCTTCGCGAAGAATTTTGAAGTGGTGGGTCAGCGACGCTTTGGCGACCGGAAAGCCGAACGATGCGCAGTTGCGCTCAGTGCAATCAGGGAGCGTCGCCAGAATGGCAATCACCGTGCGACGCAAGGGATCGGACAGGGTGGAAAACACGACGCTGAGGTCGATTTCATCACGCGTGGGCTGGGGAAGAATTTCTGGCATACTGTAAATTACGAGGATTGGCTGCCTGGTGCAAGTCTAAGGTATGGCTTGACGCATACCCGCTTGCGTCCTAGGTATGGCCTATCCCATACCAAAGGTGACCTCATGCCCCAACCCCAACTTTTTACACCCTTCAAGATCCGTAACCTCGAACTCGAGAACCGTATAACCATTGCTCCTATGTGCACCTACTCGGCCGTCGACGGTTGCATGACGGATTGGCACCTTATTCATCTTGGGCAGCTTGCCCTTTCCGGCGCTGGTTTGCTGACGATCGAGGCGACAGCAGTTGTCCCTGAAGGGCGCATCAGCTACGCAGACGTCGGCTTGTACGATGACGCAACTGAAGATGCGATGCGCAAAACACTCCAGGGCGTCAGGAAGTGGTCGAACATCCCGATTGCTATCCAACTTGCTCATGCCGGACGAAAAGCATCGACGGATCTACCTTGGCAGGGTGGTGGGCAGATTGCGCCAGAGCACAAGAATGGTTGGCAAACCGAGGGGCCGTCGCCTGTCGCATTCAAATCGACCGACAATGCGCCGACCGAAATCAGCCGCGAGCGCATGAACGCGATCCGCTACGCTTTCGCAGAAGCTGCCGTCCGTGCCGCGCGTATCGGCATCGATGCTGTACAGATACACGCCGCGCATGGTTATCTGCTCCATTCGTTCCTGTCGCCGCTCGCCAATCAGCGAACGGATGAATACGGTGGAAGCCTTGAAAACCGGATGCGCTTTCCGTTGGAGGTCTTCGACGCGGTACGCGCGGCCTTCCCAGCAGACAAGACTGTCTCTGTCCGTGTTTCCGCGACGGATTGGCACGATGGTGGCTGGAATCTCGAGGAAACGGTTGAATTTGCCAAAGCTCTCGAGCTGCGTGGCTGCGATGCGATCAATGTTTCGACTGGCGGCCTGCATGTCGAGCAGAAGATCCCTGTTTCTCCTAGCTACCAGGTGCCATTCGCGCGCGTTGTGAAGGCTGCCGTGAAGATGCCGGTCGTTGCTGTCGGATTGATCACCGAGCCATCTCAGGCGGAAGGTATTGTTGCGACGGGAGATGCTGATCTGATCGGTCTGGCCCGCACGATTCTCTATGATCCACGTTGGCCATGGCATGCTGCCGCAGCGCTCGGTGGCGAAGTTTCCGCCGCTCCTCAATATCACCGCAGTCAGCCGGCGACCCTGAAAACCTTGTTCAAGGCCCTCTAAAATCAGGCATACCCCGACGCTTAAGTCGGGGTATGCTTTAACCCTTTGCGGGTATCGCCAAAGATCCCGCTCACGCTGGATCGATTTTCAGATGCTCCATGAGGATCTGGGCTGCAAATGCATGATCTTCTTCCCCGGTGAGACCTGAGATTGTCAGGCTTCCGATAATTCCGGCGTTCTGTACGACAATCGGGAAGCCACCGCCTGCCATGACGTAGTCGGCGATATCGGCACCGGTCTTCGGTGAAAACTCACCCTCGCGACCCTGCTCGAGCACGATGCGATAGGTTGACTTCAGGAACCGGCGCACGGTGTTTGCCTTGCGTCTCACCCATTCGCTGTTGTTTGAGGAGGCGCCTGGCCGCGACAGATAGACAATCTGACGGTCGAACGTTCTGATATCGATGGCAATTGGCAATTGCCGCTCGCTGGCAATTCTCCAGCCGATTGTTCCAAGCTCGAACGCGATATCTTCATCAAACTTCGGCAGGACAAGTCTGCGCTCCTGCTCCAGGACGGTCTTCAAATCACTCATCATGTTCTCGTTTTTGCTAAGGAAACCCGATCTTCCGTGCGTGACGTTATCGTCTCGGAACGCGGATATCAATTCGTCAGGAAGCATCTGTGCTTAGTCCAAACCGATCTCGCAGGGGCCCGTCAGAGCCGAACAGTTTCTCGTGATGTCGAAGCGTTAGCCATTGCGCTGTCGGTGGTACTGGTAGTATTCGAACATCTTGTTTTTCTGATCTTGCGACGGCTTCGACACATCAGCTCGATCTTCCCTATCTCACATGAACCGACCACAGCCAAAGCATCTGCCCATGTTATTCTCAAAGCATTCCATTTTTCATCGTCTAGGATGCGGCTTACCTGGCAACCCGGATATGCCGGGAAAACAGCCGACGAAGCGAATGTTCAAAGGCGCTTTGCTTGTTGCCTCTTGCCTGGCGAGCGTGCCGGCCAGTGCAACGCCGGTGCTGGTTGTGGATGTCGCAAGCCGTGATGTGCTTTATCAGGAGGATGCCGGCGTGCCTTGGTATCCGGCCTCGACAACCAAAATGATGACGGCTCTGCTGACCTTCGAGGCTCTTCATGCAAATGTCGTGAGCCTGAAGACGCCTGTTGTGATGTCGCGTAACGCGACGAAACAGGCGTTTTTGGAGTCTGGCCTCACGTTTGGCCGAACGATGACGATCGAGGATGCGCTTTATGCGACGATTACCGCGTCTGCAAATGACGTGGCGGTCGCTTTGGCCGAAACCGTTGCATCCAGCGAACCAAAATTTGTTGCCCGCATGAACGAGAGGGCCGCGCAGCTTGGGATGACTGGTACGCATTTCGCCAGTCCGAACGGTCTTTTCAGCCGGCAGAATTATTCAACGGCCCGTGATCTTGCGATCCTTGGTATGGAAATTGATCGGCTGTTTCCCGAGTACCGCCATTTCTTCCAGGCCACGGCAGTGACCATCGACGGCAAGGAGATCAAGTCGAACAATTTGCTCCTGAGCCGCTACCCGGGCACGATTGGAATGAAAACCGGTTTTCTCTGTGCGTCGGGGAGAAACTATGTCGGCCTTGCCACGCGCAATGGCAAGCAGGTTATGGTCGTCGTGCTCGGTGCGACTACGGAGCGAGAACGCAATGAGCGTTCCGCGCAGTACCTCACTCAGGCCTTCGACGGGCAATTGGCGGCACGTGCGGAGCGCGTGGATGACATTCCAAACAGGCCAGAGGTCGCGCCGGAAGATATGCGGATACGTCTCTGTACCAACCAGAGCGCGGCTTACGAGACCAGCCGCGAAGCGCTTTACCCAATGGGGTTGCCCGGCCACGAAACCTATTTGCAAGGTGAGGGGCCAAGCCAGGTCTACGCCATCCGCACATGGGCCAGCGAAACCGTTGAGAGTGTGCCGTTACCTGCTCCACGCCCCGTCACGCAGTGACGTAAGCCTATTGCCAGAATAGAGAAGACCAGCACCCGCAAGTCATTTGGCAGGCGCTGGTCATCGATCATTGAAGCTCACTTCAGCCGGTCAGCAAGTTTCTCGATCGCCTTCGTCGCGCAAGCCTCATCGAGGTGACCGCCGGGCGCGCCACCAACGCCAATTGCACCGATGGTGTCTTTTCCGATCTTGAGCGGAACGCCTCCCGCCAAAACCAGGAAGCCTGGAATGTCGACGAGACCGGCAGCTGCGGGGTTTTTCGAGACGGTTTCAGCCATCCCGCTGGTTGGATTGCGTGAGGATGCCGATGTGTATGCCTTGGCCGTGGCGGCATTTGCCGTGTGGGCACCAGCATTTTCAGCGCGAACCAGTGCCAGCAGGATGCCAGCCCGGTCGGTGACGGCTGCCGCAACATTGTAACCTTCGGCAGAGCACGCGGCGACTGCTGCGTTCGCCAGTTCGACTGCCGCAGCCGTGCCAAGGCTCGTCTGCTTGACGGTGTCTTGCGCGAAGGCGCAGCTTGCGAAAGCGGTTGAAAGTGCGATCGAAAGCAAAACGTTTTTCATATCCGTGGGTCTCCAGTTGCTGGTGTTGCTGGAGACATATTTAGCCAAAGAGAGATATTGCCAAAATTCGCAGAGACACTGACCTCTATCGGTAGAATTACCGATTAAGCGCAAGCCAGATACGCGTCTGTTCAGCAACGGCAGGCGTTCCAAGTTTCAGCGCAATATTTGCCCGGTGGCTGTCCACGGTACGGATCGATACACCGAGCGCGGCCGCGATCTCTTTGCTGCCGAAACCTTTTGTGACAAGGTCGATGACTTCGCGTTCGCGGCTGGTGAGTTGTTCCAGCAGCTTGCCCGTTTCGTGCTGCGCCATCAATTCTGACAGCTTGGCTTCGCATGATGTGATCGCGTCAATCAGTACATGTTCGTCCACCGGCTTCACCAGAAAATCCATGACGCCTGCCTTGAAAGCGCGACGACAGGCTTCGATATCGCCGTGCCCGGTGATCATGATCGCCGGCCAATCTATATCCATCTCGGACAGTTTTTTCAGAAGCTGAAGTCCGCTGGTTGCTGGCATGCGCAGATCCAGAATGATGACACCTGGCTTTGCTTTGTCCAGATGGGCAAGAAGATGGGCGGCATCGGAAAAAGCGGTCACCTCTTTGCCGTAGGTGGCGAGAAGCAGAGAAAGGGCTTCGCGAACGGAGGCATCATCATCGACGACGTAGATCATTCGGCGCTCCCCAATGGTATGCGGATCGTAAAACAGGCGCCATCATCATTGTGTGCTTCAAGTGTGCCGTTCATTTTTTCGATGAGGCGTGCGCAAAGCGGAAGGCCAAGACCCATCCCGTCTTTCTTCGTCGTGAAGAATGGTTCGAATATGCGCTCTATCAAGGCAGGGTCCAAGCCCGGACCGTTGTCGCTGACATTGATGATCACTTCCTTTCCTTGAGGTTCAGCCAAAATTCTGATGTGTGGGGCCGGGCGGTTGACCAGCGCGTCAACAGCATTGCGGATCAGATTGTGGATCACCTGCTGGAAGGAAATGACGTCGATGGCGATAAGACATGGCTTCTCGGAAATCGACGTTTCCAGAACGATGCCCCTTTGTGCAATGTCGGTCTCCACCAGACGCAGTGCACCAGTCAGCGCGTCAGTCAAGGACACATTCTCGATCTTTGCATCAGCTCCGGAAATATAGGCCCGCATACGGCTGAGAATGTCTCCTGCTCTTTTGGCTTCTCGGACATTGGCGTCAAGCGCCTGTTCGAGAATGTCTGTGCGGTTGATCGTGATCGCGCGGCGCGCTGCCTGGCTTTGCGCGAGCATTGCAGCCACAGGCTGGGCCAGTTCATGTGCAATCCCTGACGCCATTTCACCGAGCGCGTTTACCCGCCCAGCATGAGCAAGCTGCGTTTCTTGTTCAAGCAGGGCCGCGCGTTGCTCCTGACGCCGTCGCTCGCTGCTGGCATGGCGATACTGTCGAACAAGCCAGAGTGCTCCAGCCAGCACAACGAGAACCGGTATCAGAACTAGTGGAGGCAACAGTTCTTTCGGTCCGAAAACGCGACTGACGGTAAGCTTCAGAGGTTGTCCGGCATTGGAGGACGAAAGCGCTTCGCTTGCCGAGGTGATGGCAGGTGCGCTCGTTGGGCGCGTGAAAAGCACACTGTCGCCGAGAGACAGGCCTACAGAATACTCCGGTGGCATCTGCTCGATTGCCAGCAATCGGGTTGCGTCGATCCTCAGCCGCAGCAGCCGATTGAACTCAACCAGCTTGTAGATGTCATAGGCGTGCGCGCCCGGGATTGCGCGAACCATTGTGTCACCAGGGCTTTGTGGCTGGAGCAAACCTTCTGTGGGTTCGGAGGAGACAAGTGGACCTGTCGCTGCGCCATAGGTGACCACGCGCGAGACCGGGCCTTCGATCCTGATCGTGGCGATGTTCGTAATGCGTGAATAAAACGTGCTTACGGATTGCGCGAGCCCCTGCAGGCTTTCTGCAGGTTCATCGTTCGACATGCGGACGACTGCCGCAAGCGCCGTCAGGTGTGCGTCGTGCTGCGCCAGTTTTTCTGCCAGCAGGACATCAGTCTGCCGGGTCGTGGCGGCAAGTTCCGACAATCCCGTGTTGTAGCGGACGACCGCGACCGCGCAGATGGCGAACAAAGTCGTGACGAGGAATGTGGCCCAAAATCCTAGTGTGGCTGCTCGCAAAATGATCCCGATTGTTCAGATGCCATCGAAAATGGCATGTCTTGTGGACAGGGACCTGTCAAGCTTTGTCAAAACAGTAGGTTGCCCGCCATGGCATGGCGAGCAACACGTATGCGTCAATAATGTATGGTCATCCCTATAGCGGCATGGTGGATTTGCGGTGGCGCCGACGTAGCAGCACATAAAGTCCTGTAGCCAGGACAACCAAGGCTACGGTTACCCCGGCGCCGACACCAATTTGTGCCATGACCACCAGGTTGGAGGCTGAGCCGCCATTACGGATAACCTGAACGTCATCTGGCGTTACGGCAAGATCGGCGTTCCCGTAATGTTTGAAGATGTAGTTGGCAAGTGATGCCACTTCGACGTTGTTAAGCGACGTCAACGCATTGGACTGATCACCAAACGGTGGCATGAATGCGTGGTCGTCTCCGGTATGACGGTCAACACCATAGAGGATCGTTGCGATCAGATTGACGCCGTTGTCACCAGCAGTTGCGGCGTTCTTGAACAGGCTTGGGTAATATCCGTCACCTGTGCCCTCAGCGTTGAAGCCATGGCACGATGCGCAGTTGGCGGAGTAGATTTGCGCACCGGAGTTTACGCCGGCGAGGCCCTTTGCATAGTTTTGACCGCGGAACCCGGTCAATTCATTCGCCGCGCTGCCCAGATCGAAGCGGGTCGGAGCTGCCGTCTCTTTCGCAGGGCGAGCGGATGGCACGCTGCGAATATAAGTGGCTATCGCGTTGAGATCGGCATCTGTCAGGTGCTGGAAGCTGTAGCTGATCGCTTCCGCCATGCTTCCGGCCGCCTGGGCGCGGTGATCCAGTCTACCGGTCTTCAGGTAGGTCACGAGGTCCTGCTGGCTCCAGGAACCGATACCGGTGACCTTGTCGTTGGTGATGTCAGGCGCATACCAGGGGCCGACCTGGCCACCGCTGAGATTGGCAGCCTTCTGCTCCTGCATAAGCAAGCCGCGTGGCGTGTGGCACGTGCTGCAGTGTGCAGCACCCTCGGCGAGATATCGTCCACGGTTCCATTCGGCCGACCGCTGTGGATCATCCACATGGGTTCCGCTGGGGCGGAACAGAAGGTTCCAGCCCATCATCGACGCCCGGATGTTCATCGGGAAAGGAAGGCTGGTCTGCGGGGCCTCTTTCTCAACCGGCTCGACGCCCTGCATGAAATAAGCATAAAGCGCGTGGATGTCCTCATCCGTCATCACAGAATAGGACACATAAGGCATCGCCGGGTAGAGATTGGCGCCGTCGGCACGAACACCCTTTCGGACAGCATTGGCAAATGCCGCTTCGCTGTAATTTCCGATACCGAATTGTTTCGATGGCGTGATGTTGGTCGACATGATCGTGCCAACGGGAGAGGCCATCGGTAAGCCGCCGGCCATTGGTTCGCCGCCATGATGATTTGTATGGCAAGCGATGCAATCGGCGGCGGTGGCGAGGTATTTGCCTCTGTCCACCAGTTCTTTCGAGAACTCCTGCGCAGTGCTGATGCCCGGCAGGAAAGCGCCGAGAGCCAAGGCGAGAACGAATGTCTTTGTAGTCATGATCATGCGCCCCGCATCTGGCTGACGATTGCATCACCGGCCTTGATGGCAAGAGCGGTCATGGTGATCGTGCTGTTGCCGCAGGCTGTGGATGCCATGGCACCACCGCCGGGAATAAAAAGATTTTCGTGGTCGTGTGAGCGGCAGTCGGCATCGACAACAGAATTGCTCGCGTCATTGCCCATGATCGTGCCACCCATAATGTGCTTGCTCTGGTTGAACTTGGGGCTGATCTTGACGTCGGTCGCGCCCATCGCCTCGGCGATGCGACGACCGATCGGCAGCGAATAGACTTCGGCAGATTTGCGGGTGTACTCGCCGACATCGTAGTGGATCGATGGCTTGGGCAAGCCGAGCCAATCTTTCTTTTCGGATAGCGTCAGTCGGTTGTTCGGGTCTGGAAGGACTTCGTGCGCAGCGACGATATCGGCCGTGCAGGCTGTAAGCCGGCGGATTTCGGCGTCGAGCGCCTTGCCGACGAGCCCCTTCTTCAAGGCCGCGAAGGTGACGAAACGGTTGCGGGCGAAGTTGTTGAAGCGGAAATAGGCGCCAGCATGTTCGGAGCGGAATGCCCCTTGGGACGTTTCCATAATGCCGCTGTTGACCACGGGTCCAACGCCTGCCCAGAAGGGTTCCTTCGTCGTCACGGTCAATGTGAGCTGAGGGTGATCCATCATGTTGCGGCCGACCTGATCGGAACTGTTGGCGACCCCGTTTGGATTGCGGTCGTCTGCCGACATCAAGAGCAGCTTGGGATTTTCGAGGCCATTGCAGGCGAGGACGAAAAGCTTGCCGGTGACACGATGTGTCTGTTTGTTCTGATCGAGGTAATGGACAGCCTCGATCTTGTTCTGTGCATTGGTCTCCACCTTGTAGACGACAGAATCGACAAGGATCGTGGCGCCTTTGTTTTCCAGCCGATGTAGCGAGGTTGCCGCATCGTATCGTGCCCCAACGGGACAGACGGGGACGCAGTTGTTGCTGGCACAACAGGCGGGGCGGTCATCGTAGGGCATGCCGCTGTTGCGCGCCTGCGCGACCGGAATGTTGTTGTATCCCAGGGTCTTCACGACCTCGGTGAAACGGTTTTCGCCGGGAGAGAACGGCAATGCAGGCATGGGGTAGGGTGCAGAGCGCGGGCGTTGCGGCCATTGCAGCGCAGGGTCAGAGGGGCCGCAGATGCCAAGCTTTTGCTCAGTGCGAACGTAATAGGGCTCGAGCGTGTCGTAATCGAACGCCCAGTCTCGGCCAACGCCGTAGAGAGAGCGAAGACGCATGTCTTCGGGTGTCAGGCGCCAGGACGTACCAGCCCAGTGCCAGGTGGAGCCCCCGGCGTAACGAATGAAGGTCTGGGCGTAACTGTCGGGACCGCTCAATTGAAGATAGGCGTCTTCCGGCTTTTCTCCGCCGGTTGGATGGGGTGCCCAGGGACGCGGTGGATAGGCAACGGATGTATCGCCTTTGACACCGAGTGGGGCGTTTCGGAAGTTCTCGACGACTTCGGCCCGCGTAACGCGCGGCCCCGCCTCGATCATCAAAACGGAATGACCGGCATCGAGCAATTGTTCTGCGATAACGACGCCAACGACGCCCGTTCCGACGATGACGACGTCGGCACTGTTCTTGGTAACCATGGGAAAGGTCTTTTCTTCGCTGGGTTTTCTTAGAAACGCGGCATATCCGCGAGCGGCACGCTTGGACGGTGCCACATGTTTGGACCAGTCAGTCCGTAAGACGGGATCGTCACGATATCGCCCGTCGTCTTGAAGGTGAGCGCTTCTTCGAAGGTGAAGACCGTCGCATCGCGCTTTTCGGAGGAACAGCCGCTATACCAGGCAGATATTACCCACAAAGCGAAATCCTTCAGTTCTCCATCCGGCACGTCGGGGAAGAAGTCCTCGACGACTTTGGCGTTGTTTTTCTCGGCAATGGCGATGATTGCATCAAGCATTTCGGAGCAGCGGACGTATTGCTTGGAGGCCGTTTCTGCGATGCGCGCGCCGACATCGGCATTCAGCCGATGGTCGATCAACAGGTTGGACATTCTCATGAAGCGCCCGCTCATGTCGGCGGCATCTGTCGCTGCAAGCGACAGCGGCGGACAGAGTGTAGCAAGCATGCTGCCGCCGATGAGGCTTGCTCCGCCGAGCAGCAAGCTGCGGCGAGATAAAGTGTTGGCTGTTTGGGGCACTATCGTTCGTCCACTTCAATGATTGGAACCGCCGCGCAGGAAAAACCAGGCGCGAAAACGCCGGTTGCGGAGCGTTGCGCGAGCGGGCAAGGTCGGGCAATATTTGCCCTGCGGCAGCCTCTATCGAGTCTCGTGAAAGGCCGGCGCGTTGTTATGGGGAGGGAAGCTGTATTCAGTCATGGATTCAGTCGTGTCATCGATGCTGGAGGTCTGCGACAACAAAGCGCAGCGTCCTTCCATAAATTAGTTGGATTACTGATAATCAGCTACGCCACTAATTTCCTATTGTCAATTCTGGGAAGAGGCACTCGCAGTCTTAATGCTTACAGCCGCGCATATGCTTAACACCCACGGTATCCTCCTGCGGCGTTGCCAGCAGGTCGCCTTGGGCATATTTACCGAGGAAGCGGAGGACATTGGCTTTTCTCCGACACAGTTCAGCGCACTTGCCTTTGTGCAGATTGAACCTGGCATTCAACAGAACATGCTTGGTGAACGCATCGCCCTTGATCGCTCTTCGGTCACCAAGTGTGTCGAGATCCTGGAGGCACGCGAACTGATCACACGAACGATTGACCCCTCTGACAAACGCGCCCGCCTTCTCCACATCACGCCGGCGGGGATCGAAGTTCTGGATCAGCTCACCAAAGCTGCTGCCCGTGCCCGCGCCCGGATTGAAGCTTCCATGGGGAAGGATCAGTTCCAGGCGTTTCTCAAGAGCATGAATGATTTCGTCGCGGTGCCTGCATCCGAAAAGCAGGACAAGGATTGAATTGTCGCCGCAGTATCATGGCTGCTAGCAAAGTCGTGTAGAGCTCCCAGAGAGCCAGCGTTCTCAATTGTAAGAGAAAAAAATACACAGAGACGAGTTATCTCCGCCTCTGTGTATGAAGAGTGTCATTCAGAAATGAAATCGGTCGATATCGATACCGCACGCCATTCCGAGAGAATTGCCGCGTCTTTGCGATGTTTGTCTTCAATCGCGGCGACAGTGTCACTGCCGAGGGGCAGTCTCAGCGGGGGATTGGCGGCATCTGCGAACTCGAGGAGAACTGCCGCCAGCTTTTTCGGATTACCGGGCTGGTTGTGGCTGAGGTCGGCCGCGACCGAGCGGACCATCCCGGCGGTGGCTGCGTAGTCGGCGATAATGTTTTTGCTGACGGACAGCGAAGTGCTGTCGAGAAAATCGGTGCGGAAATAGCCCGGTTCGATCACTGTCACATGGATACCAAGCGGTGCGAGTTCATCGTGCAGGGCTTCACTTATTCCTTCAACCGCAAATTTGGTCGACGAATAGACACCAAATCCCGCAGCACCGCGATAGCCGCCGATCGAGGAAATATTGAGTATGCGACCCGAGCGCGCTTTCCGCATATGCGGCAGGATTGCGCGTGTAACATTCAGGAGGCCGAAGACGTTGGTGCGGTAAACTGCTTCTACCTCGGCGGCAGAAGCTTCCTCAACCGCTCCCATCAGTCCGAAGCCGGCATTGTTCAGAAGGACATCGATGCGACCGAAGCGGGCGATTGCTTCACGTGCTGCCGTTTCGGCCTGCTGTTCGTTGGTGACATCAAGCGAGATCGGCATCAGATTGGGATGTGTTCCGAAACGATCGGTTATCGCCTTCGGGCTACGGGCCGTGGCGACGACGTTATCTCCATTGGACAGAGCCAATTCCGTGACGAGAGCGCCAAAGCCGCGGGATGCACCTGTGATAAACCAGGTTTTCATGGGTATTCTCCTTGTAAGATGAAGATGTTGATGAGCCGTCGTCGGATGATGAGCGGGCGGCGATGAGGAAAGATCAGGCAAGCACTTCAGCAAGTTCGATCAGATTGCCGAAGGGATCACAGAAGAACGCGAGACGCCGGCTGATCGCGGGCAATTCAAAGGGTTCGGTCACGATGGTGACGCCGCGTTTTCGCAGCTCCTCAACCGTATCGATGACGCTGGTGACGTTCAGGCAGAAATGGTGGTAGCCGGCATATTTCAGGCTGTCTCCGAGATCTGCGTAGGGACGAAGCTCGATGGGAGAGGGATCGCCGCCCCCCAGTATTTCGATGTAGAAATGGTCGTCCGTCGCCGGGGCAAGATAAGCGAGTTGCTCATCTGCGTAATTCCATTGCGCGACCACCCGGAAATCAAGTTTCTCGACATACCAGCGTTTAGCACTTTCAAGGTCAGGTGTGCGAACGGCGACGTGGTGGCCGTGCATGTCGGCAAACGGCGATGTTTTGTTTTGTGGAGGAGCAATAAAGTCGGCCATCGGTTTCTCCTTGTCGGTAAGGCGTTCAGAGGCTTGCGAGGAGAAATCTGGACCCTTTTCATGTTTTTGATTAGAGAGGTAATTCTCTCTTCAATCATGAGCGAGGCTCATTAATGCGCGCAGCCGATCTGTCTGAACTTGCAGCTTTCGATGCCGTTGCTCGGCATCGAAGTTTTCGCCGGGCTGGGGAGGAGAGAGGTGTGACCGCATCCGCAATCAGTCACGCGGTCAGCAATCTTGAGGCGCGGGTGGGCATACGTCTGTTGAACCGGACGACACGCAGCGTTTCGTTGACAGACGCCGGCGCAATGCTTCTGGCACAGCTTTCACCTGCATTCGGAGACATTGGTTCAGCGCTCGATGCATTGAACCAGTTTCGCGATACACCTTTCGGAAAAGTTCGCATCAATGCGCCGAGTTCGGTCGCGCCTTTCGTTTTCCGCTCGGTCATGGCACCACTGATAACGGCCAATCCCAATCTTGAAGTTGAGATTGTTACAACGGATAGACTGGTGGATATCGTCGAGGAGGGGTTTGACGCCGGGATAAGGCTCGGAGAAAGCCTTCGGGATGGTATGACGGCGGTAAAGATCAACCCTCGTCTCAGGTTTGCGGTGGTTGGTTCGCCCGCATATCTCGCCACGCATCCGGCTCCGAAATCTCCGGAGGATTTGCAGAGTCATGTCTGTCTGCGCAACATTTACCCTAGTGGCACGCCATATCCCTGGGAGTTCAGTCGAGCTGGAAAAATCATTGAATTTCAACCGTCGGGACCGCTCTCGCTTGATGACCACGAGTTGATGGTTGAGGCGGCGCTTTCCGGCATCGGTCTCGCCTATGTCTGGGAGGAGAGGGCACGCCCCCATATCGCCGATGGCAGGCTGGTAGAATGCCTAGCGTCCTGGAGCGCCCCGATGGAATGGCTCTACATCTATTACCCGACACGCAGGTATATATCCGCAGGCTTGCGTGCCGTGATTGAAGCCTTACGGGTCTAGTGAGACCGGATCAGGCGGTTAACGGGGTCCCGCCCATTCGGACAATTCTCGTTCTGCCCGTTCGAGCGCGCTGTAGTTTAACAGCTTGCGCAGGAAGGCGACGGTCACTGCGCGCGTTCTGAGATTGTATCGGCCTTCAGCTTCATCGTCGCCGGCGGCCTGATGAACGTTCAGTTTTTCGTAAAGACTTTGTAGGCGATTTTGCACGCTGCGTAGCGAAAGATTGCGCCGACGGGCAATCGCCTTGTCAGTCAGACCGAGTGCAACATCGACCAGGATCTCATACTCGGAGTCGGTAAAGCCGTGCGCTTTGCCCAGGCTTTTTTCCTGTAGACCGCGCACTTCCCGGTCGATCACACATTGTGCCTCGATGAAAATGCTGCGCAATGCCAACCGCAAGCGGTCGTCGGATGCTGATTTCAGAACATAACCGTAGGCTGCGCCTTCCGGAACAATTCGGGATACCCCTCGGACATAGGCCTCGTCGGAGTAGTTCGACCAGAACAGGATGCGAGTATCAGGTCTTTCCTTCCAGATGGTGCGAGCAGCCTCAATGCCATTACGCTCGTTCATCTGTAAATCCATGACGATGTGAGCCGCGCGGTTTTCGCGTGCGAGTTTTTCGCCGGTCCTGCCGTTTGCAGCTTCCAGAACGGTGTCGCATTCCGGCAGGGCGGCCCGCACTGCTTCGTTAAGATAGGCGCGGTGCAAAGCGTCGTCCTCAACAATCAACACATCCATGTCAAAGCTCCTTGCGCCCGTCGAAAACATCCTTGGGCAAGAAAACGGTGATGCAGGTACCTTTAGCCTGATCGTTCCTGCCAATCTCAAACCGAGCGGAAATCAGCCGCGCCCTTGTTTTCATGTTGCTGATGCCATGACCGCCGACACTGCCATTTTCGCCACCGCCCGTACCGTCGTCGCTGATTTTGACCCTGAGGCCACCATTCACAATCGATAATGTCACCGCAATCGCCTCGGGTTGGGCATGGCGGATTGCGTTGTTGATTGCCTCCTGAACGATACGGAAGAGCGAAATCGCCACTGTTTTATCGAGCGTTTCGACCAGACCATCCGTATCGTCGGCGACTGACCAGTTGATGATGTATCCGCTGTCGCGCACGGACCGGTCTACATAGGTTTCGATTGCCTGCACGACACCAAACAATTGCAGAATTGAAGGCTTTGCCTCCTCGATGATTTCACGCAGATCCTGCATGCAATGCTGGAGGCTTCGCACCACCGGCTCGAGCATCTCACCGGAGAGGTCTGTCGTATAACTCATCCGCTCGATACGTCGTGCAAGCCGCGTCAAATCCGCCAGTGTCTGATCGTGCAGATCCATGCCTATGCGTTGTCGTTCGGCCTCCAGCGCTTCGGTCAATTGTAGGGCGCCCAGCCGAAGGCCCTCCTCGCGGGCGTTGGCACGGGCTTCTTCAATCGCGGAACGCTTTGCCTGCTCCGCGGCGCGGATCGCGTAAAAATAGGGGGCCAGCAAATCCGCGACGGCGCGGGCATTGGTGACATCCTCCATCGAGTAGGCATTGGATTGATGTGACGAACAACTCAAAGCACCAATAATGTCTCCATGCACCTTCATCGGCACATGCAGACGGCTATGTAGATTGAGCTCTATGATCGGGCTGGAAAAGGCGCCTTTGAAATGGAAACGTGGATCCGCGCAGGCATCCCCGCTCAATAGATAGTCGACCTCGCCTGACAGCACCGAGCGGATAGGGCTTCCCGTCAAAAGTGCCGGTGGCTGTTTGCTCCAGGCGCTTGCGAGGCCACTTTCATAGGCAATGTGATATTTGTCGTCGAGTTGCTTGATGCAGACATCAAGATGGTCATGCGGGATGATATGGGTGACCTCGGTCGCCACTGCCTGAATGATCGCATTGAACTCGAGCTGCCCGGCAAGCAGACGCGAAATGCCCATATAGTGATGGAAAAGAGCGCTTTTTGGCGTGTCCAGCATGTGCGGACGCCCTCCCAAGCGCCTGCCGTATCGATATTGGGTGTCACACGAGCACCAGCAACTTATTGTGCGCTTCACGATGCTGTTCGTCTTGCGGGTTCCCGCATCCTTTCTGCGGAAACGCGCAGAAAGATTGCCGTTATGCGCCTATACAAGCCCAATCTTCTTGGTCATTCTCGCTTGTACTGGGGAAAGGAGCTCCAGTGCAAAGGAATTTCGACTACCGCCGAGGAGATTTGCGGGAGATCGGATTTCCGGCCCGCAAAGGGCAAGCCACCAGGGAGGAAATCAATGGCTTTCAGGAAGATGCTTTTGGCATCGGTCGCTGTCGCGTGCGCAGCTTTGCCGATCGTCGCTCACGCCGACACATCGGCAAAAAAAATCGCGCTATCGAACAATTATGCTGGGAACTCATGGCGCCAGGCCATGCTCACGAGCTGGGACAAAATCACCAAACAGGCGGTGGCCGATAAACAGGTCGCTGCGGCCGACCCGTTCACGACTGCCGAGAACCAGGCGACCGAGCAGGCCGCCCAGATCCAGAACCTCATTCTTCAAGGTTATGATGCGATCGTCATCAATGCTGCATCTCCTACCGCGTTGAACGGTGCGGTTAAGGAAGCTTGTGACGCGGGTATCATTGTCGTTTCCTTTGACGGCATCGTCACCGAGCCGTGCGCATGGCGTATTGCCGTGGACTTCAAGGCCATGGGCGAAAGCCAGGTCGACTATCTTGCGAAAGCAATGCCGAAGGGCGGAAACCTGCTGGAAATCCGCGGACTGGCAGGTGTCTCGGTGGATGACGAGATTCACGCCGGCATTGCTGCTGGCGTTGCCAAAAACCCGCAATTCAAAATTGTCGGTTCAGTTAATGGCGATTGGGCGCAGGATGTCGCACAGCGCGCTGTCGCAGGTATCCTGCCGAGCCTTCCTGAGGTTGCTGCTGTCGTGACGCAGGGTGGCGACGGCTATGGTGCGGCGCAGGCCTTTGCTGCTGCAAAGCGCCCGACACCGACCATCGTCATGGGCAACCGTGAAGACGAGTTGCAATGGTGGAAGCAGCAGAAGGACGCGAGCGGTTACGAAACCATGTCGGTTTCCATTGCACCTGGCGTCTCTACGCTTGCCTTCTGGGTGGCCCAGCAAATCCTTGACGGCAAGGATGTCAAGAAGGATCTGACCGTTCCCTTCCTTCGCATCGATCAGGGCAATCTCGAGGACAATCTCAAGAACACCCAGAAGGGTGGGGTGGCGAATGTCGAATATTCGCTGGAAGATGCCCAGAAGGTTATCTCCTCGGCCAAATAGGCTCGTGCTTCCTGATCACAAGAGATTGCGGCGTTCTTTGAAGGGCGCCGCGACCTCGCTCTATTCCTCGTCGCAGATTACTGGCGTATTTGCTCATGAATGACATCATCGAGACCGAAGAGGTCGTCGCCGCGCGCGGTGTGAAAGTCGTATTCGGCGCGGTAAAGGCGCTTGATGGTGCAGATCTGGTTATCCGCTCAGGCGAATGCGTCGGGCTCGTTGGCCACAACGGTGCGGGAAAATCTACGATCGTCAACGTTATCAATGGCGGGTTGACCCCGCATGAGGGGGCCGTCTCGTACCGCGGTCACCAGCACCATCACGGCATTGCTGTAGCACGAGCCAACGGTGTGCGTTGTGTCTTCCAGGAGCTTTCTCTCTGCCCGAACCTGACGATCAGCGAAAATGTCAGGGTCATGCATGCGGCGATGAGCGGACGAAACTGGCGCGGCCGTGCGCTTACGATGATCCGGCAGACACTGGATGACATTTTCCCTGGCCACGGTATCGACTGCGAACTGACCGTTGATGAACTTTCGATCGCTGAACGGCAAATGGTCGAGATTGCCATCAATTTTTGTCGGAGCCCGGAGGCGCCGAGGCTGGTGATCCTTGACGAACCGACATCCTCGCTCGATGCGGGGCTGGCTGAGCAATTGATGGACTATGTTCGTCATTTCGTTCGCGGCGGCGGCTCTGTTTTGTTGATCTCGCACATTCTTGGCGAAATTCTTTCGACGGCGACCCGTATCGTGGTGATGAAAGATGGTCGGGCCGTCGCCAACCGGCCTGTTGGCGAGTTTACCACCCGCACGCTGGTAGAAACCATGGGTAGTGTCGTCAAGGAGCAGGATAGACGCAAACGCGACGATCAGGGGGCGGGTGACCTGGTTTTGTCCATGCCTGCTCGTAAGGGCGAAGGTCTCGCTTTTAAAGCCTATCGTGGTGAAATCGTTGGGTTGGCAGGTCTAGGCGGTCACGGCCAGACGGAAGCGCTACTTGATCTATATCTCACGCAAAACAGCAATTGGCTGCCATCTCGCAAGACCGACATCGCCTTTGTTGCTGGCGACCGCAGCCTGAACGGCACGTTTCCCTTGTGGAGCATTCTAAAAAACCTCTCCATCGCTTCACTACGCGATATCTCCTCCTTGGGTCTCGTCGACCGGCAAAAAGAAGGTGAACTCGGCGCTCAATGGAAAAAACGTATCGAGATCCGCACGCCTGATATGGGCAACAAAATTCTTTCTCTCTCCGGCGGCAATCAGCAGAAGGTGCTTTTTGCGCGCGCTCTCGCAACTACGGCCGGCACTGTGCTGATGGACGACCCGATGCGTGGCGTCGATATCGGTACCAAACAGGAGGTCTACGATATCTTGAGAACCGAAGCATCTCATGGCCGCACGTTCATCTGGTATTCTACGGAAATGGATGAGATTCGTCTTTGCGACAGAGTTTATGTGTTTCGTGATGGTGCCATCCAGGCGGAATTGATCGGCGAGGATATAACCGAACAGAATGTGCTGGCTGCATCGTTTTCCGGAGGCGATCACGCATGAAGGTCTCTGCGAGCGCTCTACGCCTTATCATTCCTGCCGCCTCCCTTAGCTTTCTTCTCATCGCGGTCTTTTACATGCAGCCGCGCGCTATGAGTTACACGGGCCTCAATCTGCTCTTCAATCTCGCGGTGCCAATCGCACTTGCCACGATTGCGCAGATGCTGATCATGTCCGTCAACGATCTCGATTTGTCGATGGGTACATTCGTCAGTTTCTGTGCCTGCGTGACTGCGACGTTTCTGCAGGATGCGCCACTTGTCGGGATTTTGATCTTCGCCGGAGCGATCGCCGTCTATGCTCTGCTTGGCGCCGTCATCCATATTCGTGCATTGCCGTCCATCGTTGTGACACTCGGCATGAGTTTCGTCTGGGGCGGTCTTGCAGTCCTGATACTGCCATCGCCGGGAGGACAGGCTCCTGCGTTCATCCGCTCCCTCATGACGGCAAAACCGCCATTTGTACCGATTGCCATCGTTGCGAGTATCCTCATCGCTGCCTTAGCTCACTACATTGTCATGCGCTCTTCCTTTGGTGTGTTGATGCGCGGCGTCGGCGGAAATTTCCGGTCTGTCGAGCGGTCCGGCTGGTCTGTCGTCGGCATTCGTGCTGGTACCTTTGCACTTGCCGGCTTCTTCGCGGTGCTCTCAGGCATTGCACTGGTCGGATTGACGACGTCTGCTGATGCCAACATCGCGTTGCGCTACACGCTCCTGTCGATTGCTGGTGTCATTCTGGGCGGTGGGGAATTTGTCGGTGGCCGTGTTTCGCCCATCGGCGCGGTGATCGGTGCACTGACGCTGACGCTCGCGGGCTCGTTTCTGTCTTTCATGCGTATTTCACCTGACTGGCAAATTGGTGCCCAGGGAGCGATCCTTATCATCGTGCTTGCCTTGCGCATCCTGCTCAACCGTCTTGAAAAGCGGGAGAAAAATCAATGAACGGTTTTGCTACTCTCTCCAAGAAACCTTGGATCTGGTCTTTTGCGGCTGCGGCGGCGGTCTGGACCATCACCGTTCTGTTCACCGGTGGCGCGAGCTCCTTTGGTCTCTCGCATGCGGCACTGACATTCGCGGCCTTTTCGGTCATTGTCGGAATTGGCCAGATGTTCGTTATCACGCTTGGGCCGGGAAATATTGATCTCTGCGTCCCTGCGACGATGACGCTGTCCGGCACGCTAGCGCTCAAATTCATGGATGTGTCGGACGGACTGATCCTGCCAGGTTTGCTGGTGGCCATACTGATCGGTATCGGTATTGGCATTGGAAACTACGCGCTCATAAAGCTTCTGCGCATTCCGCCGATCATCGCAACGCTTTCCATGAGTTTTATCGTGCAATCCATTGCGATCTGGTCAAACCGTGGCCTGCGTATCAAACCTCCGGAAACCCTGGCGACATTTGCCACCTCAAGCCTGCTGGGCATTCCAAACGTGGCACTTGTGGCATTGCTGCTTTCTGTCATCGCATGGCTGTTGCTCGACCGCACGTTTTACGGCCGCTGGATTTCGGCGATAGGGCAAAGCACCTTCGCTGCCCGTATGACTGGTATTCCCGTCGATGGCGCGCGCTTTATCACCTATGTGCTGTGTGCCGTGCTGGCGGCTATCGCCGGTTACCTTCTCGCCAGTTTTTCCGGCGGTGCAGCACTCAATATGGGCTCGGAGTATCTCTTGATGTCTATCGCCGTTGTGGTGATCGGCGGGACAGCCGTCGCGGGTGGAGATTCCAACGTGCCGGGCATCTGGGGCGCCTCGCTCTTCATGTTTCTGGTGGTTTCCATGTTGAATACCTACGGCTTCGGCGCTGGAATTCGCCTCATTCTCACCGGGCTCATCATCATTTCCGTCATTCTACTGGCAAGTGGCCCCAAGGCAACGCGCTGAACCCTGAACAAGAAGCTGCAAGCGGATAACGCACATGACAACAGACCTCACCTCTCCGTACGAAATCCATGATGAGCGCTTTCGTCTCCTGATTGTCGGCAATGCCGAACTGGAAGAGCTTTATTCCGGCTGCCGTTGGGCGGAGGGGCCAGTCTGGTTCTCGGACCTGAATTGCCTCCTGTTCAGTGATATTCCCAATGAGCGTATGCTACGGTGGGTACCGGATGGCGGGATTTCGGTCTTCCGCCAGCCGTCGAACTTCACAAACGGAAACACCCGCGATCGGCAGGGGAGGCTGGTATCGTGTGAACATGGCGGGCGACGTGTCACGCGGACCGAGGTGGATGGCTCCATCACTGTGCTCGCTGACAGTTTCGACGGAAAGCGTTTGAACTCTCCCAATGATGTGGTGGTAAAGTCTGATGGCAGTGTCTGGTTTACTGATCCGACCTACGGCATCCTCTCAGATTATGAAGGTTATAAGGCCGAACCCGAGCAGAAAACCCGCAATGTTTATCGGCTGGACCCCGCAACAGGCGAGATCATGATCGTTATCGACGATTTCGTTCAGCCAAATGGTCTTGCTTTTTCACCTGACGAAACCAGGCTCTATGTTGCAGATAGCTCCTTCAGTCATGACGTTTCCCGCCCGCGCCACATCCGCGTCTTCGACGTGGTTGATGGTGTGAAGCTCGCTAATGGGCGAGAGTTTTGCAATATCGACAAAGGCCTGCCCGATGGGTTTAGGCTGGATACGGCGGGTAATCTTTGGACGAGTGCAGGGGACGGGGTGCACTGCTTTTCTCCGGACGGGACGTTGCTCGGCAAGATCAAGGTGCCGCAGACGGTGGCAAACCTCACATTCGGCGGTCCAAAGAGGAATCGCCTGTTCATCACAGCAACGAAGTCGCTTTACTCGGTCTATGTCGCGGCGACCGGCGCCCAGGTACCCTAGACCCAAGAGACGCTGACGTGAATTTGGACCAACCGGCGTGCCGCAAACCCCTTGCGGCACGCTTTTCTCGTCGCGGGCCATCGGTTACGACGGCGCTATCCGTTGGCCCCAACATTGCGCTTTCCATTTGCCGCTACTCCAGCGCATCGAACGCTACACAGGCCAATGGAGTTGTTTCTTAATCTGTCCACAAGTTGCTCCTCTTAAGACTGGAATGGCAAAAAACGCGCGAGTTTTCCATGTCAGGAGCTGTGTTGCACGACATGTCCCATCGTCTCGATGGACGCTTGACGTTGTTGCTAGGATGCACTGTTTCGTGATTATTTAGATAGATCAGCGTCTTGTCTGGCCTATCGCAGGCTTCACAATACAAAGCTGATTATTTGTCATGCAAGTTTGACAAGTTGTCTGTTGTCTGTCTAATATCGTGTTAGACAAGACGGCGTTCGAAACTGCGCCTGTTTGCATACTGGAGGAACAATGATTATCACCGACGTCGAAGTGCGGGTTTTCCGCACGACCACGCGCCGCCATTCGGACAGTGCTGGCCATGCACATCCGGGTCCCGCGCACCAGGTCGAGCAGGCCATGCTCACCATTCGCACTGAAGACGGTCATGAAGGGCATTCGTTTACAGCTCCGGAGATTGTGCGTCCGCACGTCATCGAGAAGTTCGTGAAAAAGGTGCTCATCGGACAGGATTATCGCGATCGCGAACGTCTGTGGCAGGATCTTGCCCATTGGCAGCGTGGCTCCGCTGCACAGCTTACCGATCGCACACTTGCGGTTGTTGATTGCGCGCTGTGGGATCTTGCCGGTCGCACGTTGAATCAGCCTGTATACAAGTTGATCGGTGGTTATCGCGACAAGGTTCTGGCCTATGGGTCAATCATGTGCGGCGATGAAATCGAAGGCGGCCTTGCCACGCCGGAGGACTATGGCCGGTTCGGTGAAACGCTTGTTAAGCGTGGCTACAAAGGGATCAAGCTACACACCTGGATGCCGCCGGTAAGTTGGGCGCCCGATGTAAAGATGGACCTGAAAGCCTGTGCTGCTGTGCGCGAGGCTGTGGGCCCCGATATTCGCCTGATGATCGATGCGTTTCACTGGTATTCGCGTACCGATGCGTTGGAACTCGGTCGCGGCCTTGAAAAACTTGGCTTCGACTGGATCGAGGAGCCAATGGATGAGCAGTCGCTGTCTTCCTACAAGTGGCTTGCCGATAATCTCGATATTCCGGTCGTCGGTCCCGAAAGCGCCGCTGGCAAGCACTGGCATCGCGCCGAGTGGATCAAGTCAGGCGCTTGCGACATTCTGCGTACCGGCGTCAACGATGTCGGTGGTATCACGCCCGCCCTGAAGACCATGCATCTGGCCGAGGCCTTTGGCATGGAGTGTGAGGTGCACGGCAACACGGCGATGAACCTGCACGTTGTGGCGGCAACAAAAAATTGCCGCTGGTATGAGCGGGGCCTTCTTCACCCGTTCCTCGAATATGACGATGGGCACGATTATCTGAAATCGCTGTCTGACCCGATGGATCGCGACGGTTTTGTCCACGTGCCGGATCGCCCAGGCCTCGGCGAGGACATCAATTTCGAATTTATCGAAAACAATCGCGTTCGGTGAAGGCGGCCACGATGAAGAATGTTCTGGCTTTTGGTGACAGTCTGACGTGGGGTGCTGATCCCACGACGGGCTTGCGGCACCCGCCTGAAGGTCGCTGGCCGGAGGTGCTGGCCGTGGAACTCGGCAGTGCGGTAACCGTCGTTTCAGAAGGATTAGGTGGTCGCACCACCTGCTATGACGACCATGCCGGGCCGGCCTGCCGCAACGGTGCTAAAGCACTACAGGTTGCGCTTGCCAGTCATATGCCGCTCGATCTCGTGATTGTCATGCTCGGCACGAACGACATCAAGCCTGTTCACGGAGGACGCGCTGATGGGGCATTTTCCGGTATGCGCCGTCTCGCGCAGGTCGTCGATACCTTTCCTTATAAGCCAAGCGGTGCAAAACCGAAACTTTTGATCGTGGCGCCACCGGCCTGCGGCCCAAGTGCTAATGGCCAGCCGGCGGCGGGACGTAGCGTTGCCGAGTCGGAACGACTTGCCCCGCTTTACCGCAAGCTTGCCGATGAACTCGGCCACGGTTTCTTCGATGCCGGTTCCGTTGCCTCGGCGTCTACCGTCGATGGCGTACATCTCGAAGCCGTGGAAACGGCGGCGATCGGTCGGGCGCTCGTTGCGCCCGTCCTCGAATTACTTGGTTGAACCGTCCAGTTCCTGTGGAGGAACAGGCTGGCGGGTCTTGTAACCGTAGGCCGTATTCCGTGTGATCGGCCACAAAAGGAGGAAGCATGAAACATTTTCTAGCAACGGTCGCGTTCGGTGCGCTTCTGGTTTCAGCCATGCCCTACGGCGCCTTGGCCGAGACCCCGGAAGATCAGCTCGTCGTCGCAACGACCATGAACAACATCCTGACACTTGATCCGGCTGCGATCACGGGTCGTGAAACCGTTCAGGTGCTCAACAACATCTACGACACGCTCGTGGTGCTCTCGCCTTCAGATCGCAGCGTTCAGCCGCGAATTGCTGAGAAATGGGAGATTTCCGAAGATCGCAAGTCTATCCGTTTCCATCTGCGCAGCGACGCGAAATTCGCCTCCGGCAATCCTGTCACTGCCGGGGACGTTGCATGGAGCCTGAAGCGCCTTCTCGCGCGCAATCTGGCGCAGTCCTCATTCTTGAAAACGCGCGGTTTCACGCTTGACGCTGCCGACAAGCTGTTCGTTGCCGAAGACGACCACACTTTTGTGCTAAACCTGCCAAAGGCTGATGACCCCAACTTGCTGCTGATGATCCTGGCGCAAAATGGCCCTGGTTCCATCCTGGATAGCAAGACGGTCTTGGCCAATGAGAAGGATGGCGATCTCGGTGGCGCATGGTTGACACTGAATTCCGCAGGTTCCGGCCCATTCAAATTGACGCAGTGGAAGTCGAACGAGTTCATCATTCTGACCCGCAGCAGCGATTACTGGGGCAAGGCTCCGGCCATGAAGCGCGTGTTGTTGCGCCACCTGCCGGAATCGCAGTCCCAGCGCCTCCTGCTCGAAAAGGGCGACATCGACGTTGCCTATTCGCTGCAGGCTCCAGACCTCAAGTCGCTTGAGGCTGACAAAGAGGTTGCGATTGAATCCACGCCCGGTTCGGGCTTCTATTATCTCAGTGTTTCGATGAAGGACGATCACTTCGCAAACAAGAAAGTGCGTGAGGCGCTTCGTTACCTGATCGACTATGACGGTCTCGATAAGGCGGTTATGCCTTATTACGGCAAGCTTCATCAGCGTCCGCTTTCCACCGGCGTCATGGGCGCTCTGCCGGATGAAGGCTACAAGCTCGATGTCGAGAAGGCCAAGGCGCTTCTGGCTGAGGCGGGCTACCCGAACGGCTTTAAGACAACGCTTCGCGTACTCTCCGAAGATCCGTTCATGAAAGCGGCGACAGCGATCCAGAATACGCTGGCACAGGCGGGCATTCAGGCCGAACTGATCAGCGGTTCGGGCGACCAGATTTACGGCGCGATGCGTGAGCGTAAATTCGAGATGCTGCTCGGTCGCGGCGGTGGCGGTCAGCAGCCGCATCCAGACAACAACCTGCGCTCGATTGCCTATAACCCCAATAATTCTGACGATGCAAAGCTGACGAACTATCAGAGCTGGCGGACAAGTTTCTTCGACGAGAAGCTGAACAAGCTGATCGAAGAAGCGTTGGTCGAGCAGGATCCTGCCAAGCAGGCCAAGCTCTACGAGGGTGTGCAGCAATATATGGACGAGATCGTCATGTCGATCCAGCCGTTCTCGGAAGTCATCGATACCGCCGCGTTCCGCAGCGACGTCAAGGGAATGATCGTCAGCCCGTGGCTCTCTCGTTTCGAAGAAGTGTCGAAAGCCCGTTAATCACTGACGTCAGTAGTAATGTTATGGAAAGGCGTGTCTCAGGACACGCCTTTTTTTTGTGACTCCCGCACTCGACAGGATTTCTGTCGAATAGAGAGAACGACTGGGTACGCGGAGCTTAGACCCGGCGCAGTTTGTCATGATCCCTTCACTGGTTTCCGCTTACCGACGCAGACATCTTCAAACGCTGGGCTTTGAACGACGGCCAAAAAAATACCCGGCACAGAGGCCGGGTAAATCGGGGAGGAAGACTGTTGGTTAGTCGTCGAGCGGAGTGGTCTCGACCCGTAGCTCAGTGCGCGCCTTCATACTCCAGCGATGCGCCGATCAGTTCACGCGCGTAGGGGTGGGTGGCCTGGTTGCCAGCGATTGCTTCGCGAGGGAGAACCTCGGTGATCTCACCATGGAGCATGACGGCGAAACGGTCACACATGTGATCGACGACGGCCAGATCGTGCGTGACCATAATGTAGGTGAAACCTCGTTCTTCCCGCAGGCGCTGCAACAAGTTCAGGATTTCAGCCTGTACGGAGACGTCGAGTGCCGATGTCGGTTCATCAAGCAGCAGCAGTGACGGCTCGAGAATAAGTGCGCGGGCAATCGCCACACGTTGGCGCTGCCCGCCAGAAAGCTGGTGGGGGAACCTGTCAAGAAACGAGACGGGAAGGCCAACGTCAGTGATGGCCTTGCGCATGCGGGTTTCGCGGTCGTCAAGCTTGTGGATGGCAAGCGGCTCGTTCAGAACGGTACGAACGGACTGGCGCGGATGAAGGGAGCCATAGGGGTCCTGAAACACCATCTGCAGCGTCCTGCAGCGCTCGATCAGTGGCATATCCCTGACCGATTTCCCATTGATCAGGATATCGCCAGTCCATATGTCGTTGAGCATCGAGATGCAGCGTAGCACCGTCGATTTGCCGGAGCCGCTTTCTCCGACGAGGCCAAAGCATTCGCCAGGTACTACGTCGAAGGTGACGTCGGGCAGGACTTTGGTTGCAGTTGGACCGAAGCCGAAGGTGATGGAAAGATTACGAGTTTCGACGGAAACGGACATCAGGCATTCTCCTCCAGCCATTCCGGACGGCGATCGAGCATTGCAAGAGGCGCGCGTGCGCCGCCAATCCTCGGTTGGGCCGCCAGCAGGCCGCGGGTATAGGGATGGGTGGCCTTTTCAAGATCTTTCGCGGCCACCGTTTCGACGATACGTCCCGCATACATGATCAACACGCGGTCGCAGAAATTACGAACGAGATTGAGGTCGTGGCTGATCATGATAAGGCCAATGCCGCGATCGCGTACCAGTCCGTCGAGGATATTCAGCACCTGGAGACGCACCGTCACGTCAAGCGCGGACGTCGGCTCATCAGCAATGACGAGGTCAGGATCTGCCAGCAACATCATGGCGATCATCACACGCTGACCCATGCCGCCGGATATTTCGTGCGGATATTGGTCATAGACCCGTTTGGGATCGCGGATTTTGACGGCGTCGAGCATGGAGAGCGCTTTTTCTCGCGCCTCAGCCTTCGAGCATCTGAAGTGCCGCAGGTAGGTTTCCGCAACCTGCTCGCCAACGCGAACAATGGGGTTCAGCGAGAATTTGGGGTCCTGCAGGATCATCGACATGCGTCGGCCACGGATCTTGAGCATCTCCTTTTCGCTGAGCGAAGTGAGATCCAGACCATCAAAACGCAGTGTATCTGCGGTAATCGTCGCACCGGGGAGAAGTCGCAAAAGCGCACGGCCGACGGTGGATTTGCCGGAGCCAGACTCACCGACAATGCCTAGGCGTTCACGGCCGAGAGTGAAAGAAACGCCACGGACGGCATCGACGGGTGATCCGCCATAGCGGATACGAAGGTTTTCGACGTCGAGAATTGTCTTGTCCATCGCCTTATCTCCGGTTCATCTGCTTGGGATCAAGCGCGTCGCGCAGTCCGTCGCCAAGAAGGTTGAAAGCAAGGCTCACCGACAGGATCGCTACGCCGGGGAAAGTTACCAGCCACCAGCTATCGAGCATGTAACGGCGACCGGTTGCGATCATCGCACCCCACTCCGGCAAGGGAGGCTGGGCGCCGAGGCCGAGAAAGCCGAGGCCTGCTGCCGTCAGAATTACGGTTGCCATGTTCAGTGTCAGCCGGATGAGGACCGACGGCAGGCACATGGGCATGATCGACTTGACGATGATGCGTGTCGACGATGCACCCTGCAGGCGCGCTGCAGAAATGTAGTCGGCGTTGCGGAATGTCATTGCCTCGGCGCGCGCAAGACGTGCGATCGGCGGCCAGGACGTCAGTGCGATGGCTATGATCGCATTGTTCAGGCTTGGTCCAAGTGCAGCGACAAAGGCGAGCGAAAGGATGAGGCTTGGAAACGACAGGAAAATATCTGTCACACGCATCATCACGGTGTCGACCTTGCCGCCAAGGTAACCGGACGTGGCGCCGACGATCAGGCCGATAGGCCCGACAACGATCGAGACGAGGAAGATGATCGTCAACGTGATCCGGGCACCCCAGACCAATCGGCTGAAGATGTCGCGGCCCAGTTCGTCCGTGCCGAAAAGATGGCCGTTGCCGGGCGCCTGCAGCGTGTTGACGAGGTTCTGGGCGTAAGGATCATGCGTCGCAATCAACGGTGCGAAAACCGCTGTCAGGATCAGAAGCGACAGGACAGCGAGGCCGAATGCCGAGGTCGGGCTTTTCAGCAGGAAACGAACGATGTTTTTAAGTGCGATCAGCGAGGCTGGCAGACGCACGGTGGCTTCAGCACGGGTGGTCATTAGCGGGTCCTCGGGTCGAAGATACGGTAAAGGGCGTCAGACAGAAGGTTCAATCCGATAAAGATGACGCCGACGATCAGCACACAGGTCATCACGGCATTCATGTCGCCGGTGATGAGGTTGCTGGTAAGATACTGGCCAAACCCCGGCCACGCGAAAACGGTTTCGATCAGAACGGCGCCTTCGAGCAGTGAACCGTAGGCCAGCGCAATAATCGTGACGAGCTGGACGCGGATATTGATGAAGGCGTGTTGCCAGATGGTCTGGTTCTGGGACAGTCCCTTCACGCGGGCCGTCGTAACATATTCCTGGCCGAGCTGATCGAGCATGAAGCTGCGTGTCATGCGGGTGATGTAGGCCGAGGAAGAATAACCGAGCAGGGCGGCAGGGAGAATGATGTGGTTAACCGCAGACCAGAACACATCCATCTCTCCGGCGAGCAGGCTGTCGATCAACAGAAACCCTGTCCGTTCGTCCACAAGTCCGATGTAGAACTGATCCATTCGTCCACTTCCGCCGACGATGCCGAGATGGGCGTAAAAGACGATCAAAGCGATCATGCCGGTCCAGAAAATCGGCATCGAGTGACCGAAAAGGCTGAAGACGCGTACGACGTGATCCGGCCAGCGGTCCTTGTTGACGGCGGCAATCACGCCAAGCGGTATGCCAAGTCCCGCACCGATCAGGATCGCAAATGTAGCCAGTTCGATGGTTGCTGGCATGACATGCAGGATGTCCTGAATGACGGGCTGGCCGGTACGGATCGATGTGCCGAAGTTGCCGGTAAAGACATCGCCCAGATAGTAGATGAATTGTTCCCACAGTGGACGGTCGAGGCCAAGCGAGCGGAAGACCTGCTCATAGGTTTCGCGGGTGGCGTCTTCTCCAATCATGGCGCGGACCGGGTCGGCCGGCATAAGCCGACCGATGAAGAAGGTCAGAAGCAGTAGCCCGAGCAGCGTTATAGCTATCGTGCCAATCTGACCGGCTGCACTGTAGAATCGTAAGGGGCGTTTTGACATGGTTCCTCCCTGCGGCCTCACCTCCGGAGAGGCGGGCTATACAGGCTCCCATCCTGTATGACAATTATGGCAAACCTGTCACAGGTTATCAGGGCTGTCAAGCCGCGCCGACGGCCGGAAACGGACCGGTGTCGCGTAGTAGAGCAAAAATTAGCTGAGAACTATGACTTCCAAGGTGCGCGCATTGAGCGAGAGGGCCTCGGATTTTCGTCGGAAAAACAGGTGTGACTGCACGAGGATGGTTGGGAATCACGAGATCATCTCGCCGCGCCTTTAGATGGAACGCCAAGAGGCGCGAGCGAGGAGTCCAACTTGTATGATCACTTGATAGCGATGTTTCCGGGTCGTGCGGCTCTGCCGGCGAGATAGACCTATCTTGCCAGAAGTTTCTGGAAACAATCAGGACGATTCGGGTGTTGTCGTGCGGGAACGAAGAAGCACATTATATCGTTCAAGGCTGCCGCGAAGATGCGCGCGCATCCGCTCGCGTGCTGCAGTCGCATTGCCTTCAATGATCGCCTCGACGATCAGCCCATGTTCTTCTTGCAGATGAAGATTGTAGTCCTTGGGTCGTGATCCAGGTGCGGAGCCCTGAAGCTCGCCACGCGGGATGATACCCGACCGTATCAGTTGCAAAAATTCCGGGAAACGGCGGTTTTGCGTCGCCTCGGCAATGGCAAGGTGAAGTTCGAAATCCGCGTCGCGGGTTGGGCTTCCAGTTGCCAGACAGTCTCCGACACGTTGATGCGCATCAATGATCGCTTCGATCTGGGCCGCGGACCGGCGCGATGCCGCGAGCCCGGCTGATTCCACCTCGAACACCGTTCTCAGTTCGAGAAGCTCGATAACGGATGAGATGCGCTGTGTCGTCAGATCCTTGAACGGCTGATCGGGTTTCGGCTTCGTTTCAAGCGCAAAAATACCGGCGCCTTTTCTTGCTTCCACCAATCCATCGGCGCGTAAAATGGCGATAGCCTCCCGCACAACGGTACGGCTGACGGAATATTCACGGGTCAGGGCATTTTCGCTCGGCAGTCTGTCGCCGGGCCGAAACACGCCTTCTGTCAAATCTTTTCGCAGCGCGGCGCTGATGGTTGCCGCGAGCGATGCACCACGTACGGTCGTGTTTGCAGCGTCCATGTCCGCCCTCACTTGTTAGAACCTGTCTGGCATGTTAGCCGTTATCACGCCGAAAGCAAGAGTAGCATCATGCGAACAGATGCTCAGGCATGGGGCGGCGCCTTCCAGCCGACGTCATGCGTCGTCTTCCAGCTACTATCCGCGGACATGGAACTTAAACTTCACGTTGTCATCGCAATCAGGCGCGATCTAGCGGAACAGGTTGCAGCATTTTAGGCGGATTGAGATCGTAGAATGTTAGCTCTGGATGCTGGCGATCAGGGGAAAGGATGTTGTCAGTTGCCTCTGTCGATTGCGGGCACCTCGGCCAGCGTATCATAGATCACAGCATGGGGAATGTCGGCAACGATCCTGCGGGCCGCTGCCACCAGCTGTTCCACTTCCGATATGGCTGGGCGACCGGCTGCGGTCACCAGACCCCACTGGAAAGGGATACGGAAGGACAAAGGTAGAACCTTCACACCCTGGACAGGCAATCCCCAGAGCGTAACGGACTCAACGATGGCGATACCAAGACCCATACGCGCAAGCGAGAGGGAAACGTAGGTGGCGTTGCTGTCGATGACAGATGCCGGCTCGACGCCATGTTTGCCAAGGGCTTCGTTGATCCGCATCCGGAGACGGAACGGGTTGGCAGAGGCAATCAGCCGGTGACCGGAAAGGTCGGTGGCGGAAAGTACATTTTTGTCGGCCAGCGGGTGATCTTCTGCAACAACTGCGACACAGGGCACTTCGCCCAACCAATGAACTTCGATGCCGGGATTGTCGAGCGGTAGGCTGACTACGCCGAGATCTGCCGTTCCGGCAACGACCGCCTGCACGACGTTCTCCGATGATATGCTTTGCAGATGAACGTGGTTGGGAAATCGTTCGGGAGATAGCGTTGCAAGTGCGCGCGGCAGCAAGCTTGCGGCAATAGCGGGAATGGATGCCACTTCAATCGAGGTGGGACGGCTGGCTTCGATACGCCGTGCCCGCTCGCTGATGGTCTTTAGCCCGCTTAGAAACAGTTCGGCCTGCGAATAGAACGCCACGCCTTTTTCCGTCGGGGTTATCCGGGGACCATTGCGATGCAGAAGTGCGAAACCGAGCTCTCCCTCCAGATCCTGGATTAGCCTGGTCACGACCGGCTGGGATTTCCCCAGTGCCTTGGCGGCGCCGGTTATGCTGCCAATTGAAACGACAGCAACAAAGGCTTCCAATTGCCGTGTGTCGAGATAATCAGACACCATTTTTCGCTCCGCCACGAGAATTCACGTCTTCTATTTTAGGGGCTTATGCCGCGTTGTCGTCTGCTTTGCCAGTCTGCTTCGTCCATAGAGCTGTACGCACATCAAAGGGATCGATCCTGGCGACAAATCCGTTCGGTGCCAGCTGAAGCACGACTGGGTTCAGCTCGGTGTAAGACGGCCATTCGATTTCCTCCGCCGCCGACCGCTCATCCTTTATGAAAGCGGCCCACAGATTGTGTATTGCAGCAGCGAAGGACACGTCCGTTACGCGCTGACGTTCCGGTAAAGCGTTCTCGTCACGGCCAGCCCTGAACCAGACTGCACCGACTTCCGCGCCGTGCGCAGCGCCGAGTTCGTGGGCTTCAAACGCTCCATAGAGATATTTGAGAACCGGGTTCGCACGGGCATGCAATCTGGCGAACCGGACAGCCGGTAGCTGGAATACGAGATCGCCAGCGACCGCTCGCCAAATGCCGCGTGGGTTGTGTTCTGGAAGCGCCTGGCGGTAACGTGTGACAATGCCGCACCCGTCGAGGCCACACGGCCGCACTCGTTCATGCAGCAGTGCTGCGCAGAGATCGAAATCCATCTCCGGCTGTGCCGTTGCATGTGTGAGATACTCTGCCGTTGTGCAGCCTATCATCATCGGGACAGGTGCGGTTCGTCCTGCAGCCGCCGCGCATTCCGGATGTTCCGGAAGGCTCGTGCCGTCTATGACGGGCACGAATGGAACACCGAGCATGGCGGCCGATCCATCGCGTTCGAAATCGTGTCGCTCGTAGGATTCGTTGCAGAGGTCGCGCTGGATTTCGAGTAGCCGGGTGATCGGAAGTTCTTCAAGCGTGCTCTCGTCGGCGGCCATCGCGGAGACAAAACGCTGCGTCAGCTTTCTGGCGTCATCGGGTGATGCAATGGCCGTGCTTGCGCCGCTTTGCGGCATGGCGCGGTGAAACAGTCCATGTGCTGCCGGCATGGCCATCAATGTTGCAACAGCAAAGCCACCGGCAGATCTTCCTGCCAAAGTCACGCAGGTCGGATCGCCACCAAAACGTTCGATGTTGTCGCGCACCCATTCCAAAGCCGCGACGATGTCGAGCAATCCACGATTGTCCGGCTTGCCGTCGACATGGAGGAAACCGAGCGCGCCGAGGCGATAATTCACCGTCACCTCGACAATGCCGCTGGCCGCGAAAGCGCCGCTTTGAAGTACAGCCTCATTGGCGGAGCCGACTGCATAACCGCCACCGTGCACCCAAAGCAAAACTGGTGCCTTGCCGGCCGGATCTGGCGTGCGAATGTTAAGTGTCAGAAAGTCGGTCCCAAAGGTCAGTGTCGAGGTTGCTGCGGTCCCGACCGGCCCATATGTCGGGATTTGTGGGCAGACCGGACCAAGTGTCGTCGCGTCCCGTATGCCACGCCATGGTGAGACTGATTGCGGCGCCTCAAAACGCAACGCCGGTGTGATCGGTGCTGCATAGGAGACACTCAGGAAGGAGTGAATGCCATTTTCGACGAATCCGCCTATGGCACCTCTGGTGGTTTTGACAACCGTCATCGTCTCCTCACAATGCCTTGCGCAAACCGATCAGCCGTTCAACAGCCACGACCACGGCTACGGAAATCAGGATGAGAATGACCGAAAGTGCTGCAATCTGCGGATCGGTCGAGTATTCGAGGTAGTGATAAATCTCCGTCGGCAACGTTGAAGATTTGACCGACACGATGAAGAGAGAAATTGTCGCTTCGTCGAAAGAGATGAGGAAGGCGATGACCGCACCTGCAATCAGGCCAGGTCTGACCAATGGCAGTGTGATGCGCCAGAGCACCATTGCGGGTGAGGCACCATGGACCAGTGCCGCTTCTTCTATGCGGCGATCAACTGCCATCAGGCTCATGCTGATCGTACGCACAGTATAGGGTGTGGTAATGCCGAGATGGGCAAGGAAAATGCCGGTATAGCTGTCGAGCAGACCGAGCGGTCCCAGCACAAGCATAACGCCGACGGCCAGCACGATGTGTGGGACGAGGAAGGGCGCAAGGATCAGGAAGTTGATAGCGCCCTTGCCCTTGAAGTCGTAACGCGACAACGCAAGCGATAGAAGAAGCCCGGCGAAGATCGAAACAAAACCGACCAGTAGACCAATGCCGAGGCTTCGCCAGAAGGCGGCGATAAATTTGGCGTTGGCAAATACCTTCGCATAGGAGCCGAAAGATAGGCTCTCTGGCGGAAATGCCAGATATTGCCTTGTATCAAAGGAAATGACGAGAACGACGATGATCGGCGCCAGCAGGAAGAGGTAGAGCAGCGCGATCGTCAGGCCGAATGTGAGACGTCCGAGTTTGGCGTTCATGGACGGCCTCACGTTTCAAGCGCGCGCATCGCGCGCTGGTAAATCAGGATCACGCTGCCGAAGAGGACGAGGAGCAACACAGAAAGTGCCGCTGCCAATGGCCAGTTCAGGGTGACTGTCGCCTCATTAAATACTTCCGTACCGATGACGAACACACGGCCACCGCCCATCAGGCGCGGCGTGACGAAGGATGAAATTGCCAGCACGAAAACCAGCAATGCTGCGGTGAGGACCCCCGGTAGCGACAGGGGCAGGATGATGCGCGTGAAAACGCGAAAACGGTTTGCCCCGAGCATTGCGGCTGCTTCTTCCAGCTGGGCGTTGAGGCGGCCAAAGCCACTCAACATTGCGAGAATGGCGTAGGGCATCAGAATTTCGATCAGTGCTACCGTCGCGCCGAAATAATTATTGGTCAGCCTGATGACACCATCCGTCAAGCCGGCAGATTGCAGTGTTGTATTGATAACGCCGCGGTCACCCAGGATGACCATCCAGCCATAGGTACGGACGACGGAAGAGGTCAACAGAGGCGCGACCGCCAGCGCTGTCAAAACGCCGCGCCAGCGGCTCTTCGTGCGGGCAAGAAACAAAGCAATCGGATAGGAAAGCACAACCGCGAAAAACGCGACATTCACGCCAAGATAGAGCGTGTTCCAGGCGAGTTTCCAATAGAACGGATCGAATAGAACGGTGCGGTAAGATTCAAGCGTCCAGTCGCCACCTTTCAGTGCTGCGACGGCGGATGAGGCGAATGACGCGCGCACAAGCCAAAACAGTGGCAACAGAAATGTTGTCAGCAGGGCGAGAAGCCCGGGCAACAGCAGAAGCAGGAGAACACCGCGAGAACCGCCACCGGAGGAATGGCCGGGAACCGCCATTACGCGGCCTCCCCGACAAGCGTCACATCGTCGGGCGCGACCGAGAGGGTGACGTGGTCACCCTTCATCGGCAAAGTCGCGGCATGGGTTGGAAGATCGGCTTGAAGGCGATGATCCCCCGCTTTCACAGAAATCGTCAGCATCTGGCCGCGATAAACGACGTGATCGACGATGCCTGAAAACGAATTGACGCCTTCACCCAGCACAAAGCGATGCGGACGCACGAGGAAACGCGCAGTTTCGCCAACGGAGGCTTTGCCCGAAAAATGAAGCGGACCGAGGCCTGAAATTTCTGCGTGACCCGGTGCCGTTACGGTTCCAGCCAGGAAGGAACCGGCACCGATGAAGGACGCCACAAATTCCGTACGTGGGCGGTCGAAGATCTCGCGTGGCGTACCGATCTGTTCCAGCCGTCCCTCGGACATCACGGCAAGTCTGTCGGCCATCGAAAGCGCTTCATCCTGATCGTGGGTCACGAAAATGCTTGTGACGCCTGTGCGGTTCTGGATATCGCGAATTTCATCGCGCATCTCGTCCCGCAACTTGGCGTCGAGATTGGAAAGCGGTTCATCGAAAAGGAGGAGGGCGGGTTCGATGACAAGTGATCGGGCAATTGCCGCACGTTGCTGTTGTCCGCCGGAAAGCTGCGACACGCGTCGTTCGCCATAGCCAGACAGTTTCACGAGATCGAGGGCTTTAAGCACCCGCTCGGTTCTCTCCGGCTTGGCGATGCCGCGCATTTCCAGACCAAAGGAGATGTTTTCGGCAACGGTCATATGCGGAAAAAGGGCATAGGCCTGAAAGACCATGCCCATGTTGCGCTTGTAAACCGGGGTAGCCGAGATGTCGCGACCATCGAGACGGATCTCGCCCAAGGTTACGGGAATGAGACCTGCGATCATGCGCAGGATCGTCGTCTTTCCACAGCCCGAAGGGCCGAGCAGCGCCAGCATTTCCCCGCGCGGCAGGGAAAGGCTGACGTGATCGACGGAGGGCTTGAGGGCGCCCGGATAGGTCTTCACGAGATTGTCGATCTCGAGGTGGTGATCGGCCATGGCGTCCTTTGCCTCTATTCTCAGTTTGCCGCGATAACCTCGCGGTTGATCCGCTGAATCCATGCCGAGTATTTTTCCGACACGAAGTTCCAGTCCAGCGAAGACTGTGCGGCTTGTGCTTCCTTGCTGCCATAGATACGGGCAGCAACCGGTTCCGTCAGCGAAACCTTGGTGTTAACAGGACCGTAGAAGCTCTTCTCGGCGAAAGTCGCCTGTGCTTCCGGGCTTAGTGCGTAGTTCACGAAGAGTTCCGCGGCTTCCTTGTTCTTGGAACCCTCGACGAGACCAATGGTATTCGTCTGGCCGATTGAGCCTTCCTTTGGAAGCGCCACACCGATCTTGCCGCCCTGCGTATCATGCAGGTACTGGGCGCGACCGTTCCAGCAGATGGAAAGATCGACTTCACCGCTTTGTACCACCGCATAGCAATCGGGAGCCGGTTCGAACGTTGAAACGCTTGGTGCGATTTCGTTCAGGAGTTCGATCCCCGGATCGATCGAGTTCTTGTAATCGCCGCCCTTCAGTTTGGTCAGGATCGGCAACAGGATGACACCGCGTGTGTCGGAAAGCTTGGCGGCAATCTTGCCCTTGTATTGGGGATCGGTCAGATCGTTCCAGCTTGTGGGCGGGGTTTTGACGCTGTCGGTGTTGTAGAGAATAGCCAGGTTGTCTTGCGAGAAGGCGACGGCGCGGTCACCGTCGATCCGTGCCCATTCTGGCTGATCGGCAAGATTGGTCACCTTGGCGGCATCAAGCTTGGTGAACAGTTCTTCCTTGTTGGCCTTGATAGCAACCGAAACGTCGATCAGCGCGACATCGACCTTCGGGTCGGCGCGTTGGAGGGTAAGGAGCGCCAGTGTCTCGGCAGAGTTCTTGCTCTGCTGATACGTGACTTCAATGCCCGGATATTTGGCCTTGAAGGCGTCGATCACGAACTTCTGGTAGTTATCCGCAAACACGCCTGAGAACCCGACGACGTTGACGGTGCCTTTGGTCGCGTCCTGCGCGAAGACAGAGCCAGAAAGCGAGGCGATACCGGCAGCAACGATGCCGGCGAAGGTCGCGGCCTTGCGGCCCTTGATAGCATTTTTCATGTCAATTGCCTCCGATTGATAAAGTCTTGTCAGTTTGTCGGCCGCCAGGCGGCATCAAGTACGCGTAGCCAGTTCTGCCCCAGGAGTTTGAGAACCAGAGCTTCGCTCCAGCCGCGCGCGAGCATGCGGGACGTTAGGTTCGGAACGTCGCCAATTCGTTCGATGCCCTGCGGTTTGGAAATCTTCACCGTTGCAAATTCAGTCAGGGTGCGGGCTGTTCCCTTGTCCTTGTTCGCCCAGATCTGCCAAGGACCAGGGCGCGGGCGTTCCTGAGAGAAGTCGGTGCCGATTCCCACGTGATCTTCCCCAACGAGGTCAATGATGTAGGCCATGGCATCAAGATAGTCTTCGACCGTTGCGTCGTTGCCGGCTGCAAGACCCGGCGCGAACAAGCTGACGCCGATGATTCCGCCCTTTTCGGCGCATGCCTTGAACAATTCGTCCGGCTTGTTGCGCTTCACGTCACGCAACGCGCGGGGCAACACATGCGAGATACAGACAGGTGACTTGGATCGCTCGATCACATCTGCCGTCGTCCTGTCACCCACATGGCTGAGGTCGCAAAGCACACCAACGCGGTTCATTTCCGAGAGCACTTCGCGCCCAAAACCGGTCAGGCCGCTATCGTTCTCTTCCAGGTATCCCGCTCCGGAATAGTTCTGGGTATTATAGGTCAACTGCATGATGCCGACGCCGAGATCCTTGAAAATCTCGACATAATCCAGCTTGTCTTCGAGCGGCGAAGTATTCTGCCAGCCGATGATGATACCTGTCTTGTTTTCTTCCTTGGCGGCGTGGATATCGGCAACAGTACGCACTGGTCGGATAATATCATCGTTTTCGCGCATAAAGCGCTTCCACTCGCTGACATAACCGACGCCTTCGCGGAAGTTTTCCCAGATCACGCTCGACGCGTTTACTGCGGTCAGACCGCCCTTGCGCATGTCCTCGAATATCGACCGGCTCCACTGGCAGGTCTGCAGGCCATCGATCACGATGGCTTGGTCGTGGAGTTTTTGAGCATCGGTCATCGGAATGTCCTTACCGCAGATGGTGTCTGTTCTTGCTTGAGGGCCGCCAAGGCGCGGCCGGCGAATTCCAGTCTGTCCTGACCCCAGAACAATTCGCCGTTTACGACATATGTGGGCGTGCCGAAGATGCCGAGACGCTCCGCCTCCGCCAGATTACCGTGCCATTCGGCAACGATGTCGTCGGGCTGAGGATCACGCACGAGCGCGGCGCCTTCGGGGCCAATAGTCGCCGTAGCAATGTCGCGCAACGTGTCGAGGTCGGCGATATCGCGTTCCTCCGCCCACAGGCCACGCTGGATTGCAAAGGAGAGGCTGATGGCATCGAGACCCGCCGTCTGTGCGGCGATGACGGTCTGTGCTGCTCGCTCTATGGTGGCACAGGGGTAGAATTTTGGTGTCAGGTTAAGGGGCATGTTGAGGTGCCGGCGCCAACGATCGAGCTCGACAGCATGGTACCGCTGTCGCGCGTCGGGACGCGTGCGCAGCGGAATGCCGCCATTGGCCTCGATGATGCGAATTGGGCGCAAGACAACCTCCGCACCATTCGCCTTTGCGATTTTAACCGCGTGCGGCGCACCGAAATAGGCCCAAGGCGAGGAGATGCCGTAGAATATCTCCAGTTTTACAGCCGTCTCAACCATTTGCGGTCTCCTGTTCTTGATTTTCATCCGCGTCGAGCCATTCGTCGCCAATGATTTCCGAGACGTCGTGGCCCATGAATGTCTCGAGATGGCGGTAGCGATCTTCGACGAAGAGTGAACGGGCGATGCCTTCGGCCAGCCGCTCGGCACCGTGGCTGACGGAAGGGATGCCGCTGGTGATCTTGCCGTGAGAAGGAACCGCCGGGTATGCGAAGCAATAGATGTGTGAAATTGTCTCCGCTTCCGCAGCGCTGAGGTCAGGCTTGGGCAGAAACTCGAACGATGGCCCGAGATAGGGATAGATACCCAGCGCCTCGTTCCGGTTATGTGCCGGTGGCTGATAGACATCGCGCCATAAAAGGACGCGGTCCTGAAGAGCCGTGAATTCGGGCCGTTGTGCAAAATTGACGTCGAATCCCGTCGCGAAAATGATGATGTCGACCGTATAGCGGCCTTTGGGGGTGCAGATTTCCACGGCGTCGTTGGTTTGCGTCAGTGCGTTTATGGGGCTGCCAAGGTGGAAAAATGCATTCTTATGGCGCGACACGCGAAGAACGCTGTGACGCGGCGGTGGAATTTGTGTGCGCTCGGCTTCTGTCATGAAGGTCCAACGATCTTCGTCCGGCAGGCCGATAAAACCGTGTGTCATGCCAAGACCGGCAACGCCTCCAAACTTCTCGACGCGGGGAATATCCTGACGCCGTATAAAGAGATCGACGCTCGCCGCACCCGCCTCTAGTGCTGATGCAGCATTATCCATGGCTGAAGCTCCGGCCCCGACGACGGCGACACGCTTTCCACGTAATGTCGAGATATCGAACACATCACCGCTATGGCGGATAAAACGGGCTGGAACGGTCGCCGCGACGTCCGGCAGTCGTGGTGCGCCAAGGCCATCCAGACCGGTGGCAAGAATGACGCGTCGCGCCAATACGCGCTGGCTTCCTGTTTCTCCACCGAAATCGAGTTCCAGCAGTCCGTCATGCCGGATTGCCAGGTTTTCGAGTGCTTGGTCATTGCTCACAGGCAGGGTCAGAACACGTCTGTACCACACCATGTATTCCATCCACATTTCACGCGGAATAAGCTGCATGGCCTCGAAGGCCTGTCCACCAAACTGGGCTTCGTACCATGCGCGGAAGGTTAGCGATGGAATACCAAGCGCCGGGCCTGCAAGTTCCTTGCGCGTACGCAGTGTTTCCATACGCGCCGACGTGATCCACGGCCCTTCCTGGCCAGCGGGAGCCTTGTCGAAAGCCCGGACATTGTTCATGCCGGTGAAAAGCAAGGCAGCAAGGGCCGTCAGGCCGCAAAGTCCCGCCCCAATCACCGCAACATCAAGAACGTGATCTTCAGCAGAGTTCGTCTCAGGAACCCACGACCGTGCCGGTCGCTCAAGCAGCTGCAATTCATAGGCAAGCCTTTCCTCAAGCGCCTTCAGCCCGAAGGATCTTTCCTGTGAACGGCTTGTCCCGTAATCGTCAATCATGCTTTTTCTGCATTTATCAATGTAATGAATTCTATTTACGCATCATAAGAACCACAGAACGCCGATCCCGGGAAGCAAAAATCTTCTAATAATTGGCCGTTTCAGGCAAAAAATAAGGCGCTGAACATTTTGTGGGCACATGCCGCCCTCCATGATGATCCGCGCGGTAAGGTAGGACTTGGTCAACCACGCGCGTTGTTAACGCGCGATCAACTTAAAATATTCACTGACTGTTTTTGAGCTCGCCCTATCCTTGCGTTATTCAACTACAGGAAAAATCGCGACGTGAGACATCTATCAAAAGCTGAAACGCACGACCCGCAGGCCTATTTGACCGAGCGTCTGGCGCTTGCGCAGTCTCGCATCGAGCAAACATTCCTTGATGGCGGTTCGGTCCTCGTCTCAGTCATGGAAATCCTGAGCGAGCTCATCGCGATCCTGGATCGCATGACCGGCTCCATGGATGGCGATACCGCCGGTACGGCAGTGTCCAACATGCAAAAGACGGTGGAGGAGCTCATCCGTCTTCCCGAAATGGAAAACGCACGGCAAGCAGCATTCACTGAAATGAGCACGCTTTGCAAATCCTCGAACGGCCATGTCGACGATATCAAGGAGACTATCCGCTATTTGAAAACCTTCGCAGTCACCGTGAAGATCACGGGCGCGGGTATCTCCGAGTTTTCCGCTTTTGCCGAGGAAATACGAGAGCGTATTCATTTCGGAGGCGATGAAGTTGCCAAATTTGCGCAATATCTCGATCTCATGGATAAGCAGCTCGCCAAAGCGCGTGATGTTTCGTCCGCTATCGGGGTGGATTTCGAAGCGACGATCCCGGAAATTGTCGGAGGGTTGAAGACCAATGCGGGTCGCATCGGTGACCAACATCGCGATATGACGGCGATGGCATCCAAGGTGAAGTCGATTGCACAGGGCGTACAGGTCAAGATCGGATCGACACTCTCTTCGCTGCAGATCGGCGACATAACCCGCCAGCGCATCGAGCATGTGAATACAACACTGGCTCTTTTCGACGAGTATCGGCGCTCAGAGGAAGCAATGGTGCTGAGCGCTGCCGAAATGGATGCCTTAAGTGATACGGTGTTCGAGCTGGTTCGCGCGCAGATCGACGAAACAGCTGCAACCTTCCAACAGGATTGTCGCAAGATTTTTGCTGGAATCGCAAGCTTTGCCGATGATGCCGCCAACATTCTCTCTCTCCGCGATCGGCTGGTGGAAGATGCGGACAAGGACGGCGGCAGCGCGCTTCAACTGCTTGAAAGAGATATCGCCAAGGCGTGCAATCTCGCAGGTCGCGTGCAGGAGAGTATGGTTGAAGCTAACGCGGCCGTCTCATCGGTGACCGGTACGGCGCAGGATCTCTTGCAGGGCATCGAGGTTCTAAGGTCCATCAAAACCGAAATTCACTACATGGCGCTGAACTCCAACCTGCGTTGCTCAAAGCTGGGTGACGAGGGACGTTCGGTCAATGTTGTCAGCGCTGAGCTTCGGGTCTTCGCCGACAAGCTGGAGACACCTGCAGACGCAATCGTTGGCGATCTTCGCCGGATCGAGGCGGCGATTGCCGATCTGGCTGGCGAAAAACAGAGCTCCGCAGATCTGCGCGAACCGTTGAATGAGGCGCTTGACGCAGTCAGCCAGGCAAAGATCCAGATGGAAACCGGTCTGCGGGATCTGGCGGAAGAAGGGCAGGCGGTTTTCAGCCGTATCAGCGCCGCCGTGGTGAAGCTTGATTTTGAGAGCGAGCTTGGCAACGTTCTGGAAGAATGCAGGCAAATTGCCGGGGATATCGCTGTTACCAGCGCTCAGGATATAACGGCATTCGCAGAAAAGATCCTTCCCTTATCGTCTCGCATCTACAAGATCTATACAATGGCACAGGAGCGCGACGTCCATATGCACTACCTGCCGGTCGATCTCGCGTCCGGCCCGAAAGAGCTGATGACTACAGCCTCGGATGACGACGACGATCTGTTCGCCGACGCGCTTTTCTAGAATTTCCTTGTTTCAGGCCGCCTGCATCAGTTTGCTGGCGGTCTCCTTCTCTGAAGCTTCAAGCAACCGCAGAACTTCGTCTGCGAAAGCGCCTGCATTTCTGAGGGCCTTGTCGAGGTTGCTGACAGTGCCTGAATTCATCGTGTGCAAGCATCCATCGAACTCGAACATATCTCTGAATGCCGATCTCTCGAAGATCGGCGTATCGAGGACACGGACATTCCTTTGTGCCAGGAGTTCGCGTGCGGCCAGCAGGGCACGCGTGGTGACAAGCGGATTAACGCGGGTCAGGACGACCGAATGCTCGATCCGGATATTTGCTTTTTCATAGAGGTAGCGCAGCAGTTCAAGAACTTGTGCGCCACCCTGAGCATCCATCGTGCTGCCCTGTACGGGAATAATTACGTGGTTAGAAAGGCCGATCGCCGTTGCCAGCAATGGTGATTGGGCGCCCGGCAGATCGATGAGGATGTGGTCGAACGCGCGCCGGCTATCGAGGACATGCTGTTGAAGTGTCGTCGCGGTCACATAGGTGATGACTGAAAATTCGACTTTGGCGTCGGCTTTTTCGCGCCAGCGGGATATCCAGCGTTGCGGATCGGTATCGATCACGCAGACCCGCGACCCGCGCCGGGCCAGTTCGGACGCCAGCAGCAACACAGCAGTTGTTTTGCCTGCGCCGCCTTTGGTGTTCGCGAAGGTGATAACTGGCATGGCATGACCCGGAAGATTGGTCGGAGACAGTCATGCCTCGCTCAACGCACCTGTTGCATGGTGTTGCCAGCATCATTGGCGAGTTTGGTTAACGCTGGGTAAAACAGTCGGCGATATTAACGACGGCGATCCTCTGCCAGGATTTCCTGCGCAATCTTGTCGAGGTGAAGGATCTTGTCGACACCGCCATGTGCAATTGCTTCCTTGGGCATGCCGAAGACGACGGACGATGCTTCGTCCTGAGCAACTGTGAAAGCACCGGCCTGATGCATCTCCAACATGCCGCGAGCACCGTCGTCGCCCATGCCGGTCATGATGATACCCATTGCATTTGCCCCTGCCGCGCGTGCGGATGAGCGAAACAGGACGTCGACAGATGGGCGATGCCGTGAAACGAGAGGACCGCTGCGAATTGAGACACGGTAACGGGCTCCTTGCCGTTCCAGCAGCATGTGCTTGTCGCCCGGCGCAATCAGCACATGGCCACGCAAAACCGGGTCACCGTCCTCTGCTTCCTTGATTTCCACATCGCACAAGCTGTTTAGACGCTTTGCAAAGGCTGCGGTGAATTTCTCCGGCATATGCTGGACGATAACCATACCGGGAGAGTTTGCCGGTAGCCTCATGAGCATTTCACGCAACGCTTCTGTCCCGCCCGTGGACGCACCGACACATATCACCATTTCTGTGGTCCGCGCCATCGCCTTGCCCGACGGGGGCGGCAGCACGGCATCGGCCGTCAGTTTGGCGAGGGGACCGCTGGCTGAGGCTGATCGGAGGGCAGGGCGTGCATTTCCGACGCGGGCATGGGCAGCACTTTTGACGACTTCGCAGATGCGGGAAGCCTGCTCGGCAAGATGATCTGCCGCAGCGATTTTTGGTTTGAGAATGATGTCGACAGCACCCGCTTCCAGAGCCTGCAGCAGTGTTTCCGATCCGGCTTCCGTCAATGACGAGCACATGACCACCGGGATTGGTTTTTGCGACATGATCTTGCGCAGAAAAGTAATGCCGTCCATGCGTGGCATCTCCACGTCGAGCGTAATGACGTCTGGGATTTCTTCCTGGATACGCTTGGCCGCGACAAAGGGATCAGATGCGGCTCCGATCACTTCGATCTTTGGGTCGCTCTCTAGAACCTGCGTCAAGGTCTGCCTGACGCTGGCAGAATCGTCGACAATAAGGACGCGGATCTTTTTCGACATGGTGCCCGCCGTTACTGTTTCTTGAAAACGGTATTGGCGACCTGACGTAACGGCAGGTCGATACCGGTTATGGTTTCGGAATGGCCGATGAAAAGATAGCCTCCCGGCACCAGGCGACGGCATAATTCGGTCAGCACATGTGTCTGTGTTTTCTTGTCGAAATATATCAAAACGTTACGGCAGAAAATAAGCTGCACTGCATCGCCGATCTGATACGTCTTATCCATAAGATTAAGACGAGCGAAGCCGATTTTTGACCGCAACCTTGGAACAATCCTCACGTCCCGACGACCAGCGTCGACCGGGCGCATGACGTATTTGCGCATCATTTCTGCGGGAACCGGATCGAGAAGCTCACGGGCATAGATGCCACTATGGGCTTTCCTGAGTACGTCGGTGGAGAGATCGGTGGCGAGGATGCTAAAGTTGCTAATCACCTGTTTATCGAGAGCTTCGGACAGCACCATCGCCATTGTATAAGGCTCTGCGCCTGTCGAGCAGGCAGAACTCCAGGCTCTAATACGATTGTGACCCTCACTCACCAATGCCGGTAAGGCGAACTTTTCCAGGTAGTCGAAATGGTTCGGTTCGCGGAAGAAATCCGTCTTGTTTGTGGTCACCACGTCGATCAGATAGATTGCTTCTTCTTCCAGCCCGTCTTCACGGAACAGAAAGTTGCAATATTCGCCGAAGGTGGCATGGCCTGTGGCGCGCAGGCGCTTTCGCAAACGTCCCTCAAGCATCGTGCGCTTGGTATCGGGCATTTTTATGCCGCTGTAATTGTAGATGTATTCGGCGAGCAGCTTGAAATCCCGCTGGCTCAATCCGTCGTAAGCAGCGGCGGACGCATTCACGGAAACGGCTCCCCTCATGCTGCTTGGACCGGTTTGCCACTCTGCCGGGCAAGGGCGCTCTCTTCATCCGAAAACAGTTTTGCCAGGTCGATGATGACAACAAAGTCACCCTCTCGACGCACGACGCTGGCAATATAGTCGCAGTTCCATTGAACACCGATGTCGGGCGCGGATTCCATCTGGTCGCGGCCGAAAGGCGTTACCTCGAACACCTTGTCCGCCACGAGACCAACCGCAAGTGTCCGGGTCGGGAAGGGGATATCCAACACCAGCACACGCGTATGGGTGGTCCTCACGCTGCGGCTCATCCCGAGCCGCAGGCGAAGGTCGATGATGGGCACGCCCTGCCCACGCACGTCTCTCAGACCCAGCAGATATTCGGGGCTGTAAGGGATTTTGAAAGTATCCTCGTAGTCGAGAATTTCACGAACGACAGTCACAGGAACCGCGAAGACTTCCTCGCCGAGGCTGAACGTCACAAACTGGAAATCGGAGGACGTGCTGGTCATCATCAGGCGCTTTCGCGGAAATCCGCATCATCGGCGTCAGGACCGCCCATGGACATGTCCAATGCAAAACCCTTGGCGCGGGCTTGCTGGGCACCGACAGAATTATCCGTGTGAGGCTTGCGTGCGACAGCAGGTTTGGTGGTTGCCCGTGGGGTAGCGACAGGCTTTGCGGCTGGGCGGCGCAGAACTTGAGCTGGGTGCGACGAGAGACCTGAAGCGTCAACCTTGAAGAAGGCGATGCTGCTCTGCAGTTCCTCTGCCTGTGCAGCCAGCTCTTCCGATGTCGCCGACATTTCTTCGGATGCGCCGGAGTTCTGCTGCGTGACCTTGTCGAGCTGCTGGATCGCCTCGTTTATCTGTGCGGCCCCGATATCCTGTTCGCGGCATGCGGCAGAGATCTCGGCAACCAGTTCTGCCGTCTTGCGGATATCCGGAACCAGACGGTTCAGCATGTCACCCGCATCCGTCGCCACCTTCACCGTCTCGCCGGAGAGCGAGCTGATTTCAGCCGCCGCGGCCTGGCTGCGTTCGGCGAGTTTGCGGACTTCCGACGCCACGACGGCAAAGCCCTTGCCGTGTTCACCGGCACGTGCGGCCTCGACCGCAGCGTTCAGCGCGAGAAGGTCGGTCTGACGGGCAATTTCCTGCACGATCGAAATCTTCTCTGCGATGGTGCGCATCGCGACCACTGCGCGGTTGACGGCTTCGCCGCTGGCTTCGGCATCTTTCGACGACTGGCGAGCGATCTTCTCCGTCTGTGCGGCATTGTCTGCATTCTGCTTGATGTTGGCAGCCATCTCTTCCATCGAGGCCGATGCCTCTTCGGCAGACGATGCCTGTTCTGTAGCGCCCTGGCTCAACTGCTCGGAACTCGCAGACAGCTCCTGGCTGCCGGAAGAAACGTTGTCGGAAGCGGAAAGAGCATCTGCAACGATACCACGCAGGCGTTCGACCATACGTTCGAGCGCAAGACCAAGCGTATCGCGCTCTGACAGCGGCTTCGGCATGACGGTTAGGTCGCCATCGGCGATGCGGTCTGCAATGCTGGCGGTGTTGCGCAGGTTGCCGGTCATAACGTTGATACGGTTTACGAGATCCTTGATCTCGTCATTCGTTTTGATCTCGACGTTCTGGTTGAGGTCGCCAACCGAAACTGCTTCGGCAACCGTCATGATCTTGCGCAGGCCGCTGCTGATGCCGAGTGCGATCCAGAGTGCTGTTGCCGCGGCAATGAGGACGGCAACCGCCGATGCACCGATCAGAAGGGTGCGGGTCTGTTCGTAAGCGTCATTTGCCGCTTGCTTGGCGGCTTCAAGACGATCGCGGTTCATCTTGACGCCTTCATCCAGCTTTTGCGTCAAGGCATTGGCCGCCAGGCGACCATCCCCGGAGGAGAACGACGCAGCAAGCGAAGTGTTGCCCTGCGCGACCAGTTCGCGCACGCGATCGTCGCTCGCTTCGAACGCTTTTGTGATCGCCTGAAGGTCCGTCCAGTATGCACGTGTTTCGGCGCTGGCGCTGGTCGCCATATCGCTGAGCATCGCGTTGATATGGTTGCGGCTTTCGTCGCTGGACGCCTTGTGGCGCTGGGTTTCTTCCTGCGATGTTGAAAGGATCATGTTCTTTTGCGACCGGACAGTCGTCAGAGCCAGGGCATTCATCTGATGCACCTTGTCGAGACGCACGACCGTGCCTTCGACGACGTCGTCCATCGAATCCTTGGAGACGCCGAGGCTGTAAATGCCGTAGCCGGCGGTTCCGGCAAGCATCAATATAAGGAAGCCGAAGGCGGCGGCCAGCTTCATCTTGATTGTAAATCGCATATCAATGCTCCTTGGAAAGTTCGATGACGTTGCCGCGTGTGCTGCCGACGCCCGGACCCGCGTCGCGGTGTGCCGTGAAAATTGCTGTGAGATTCGGAAGAATGACGAATTCGCTGCCCCGTTTGATGAGGCAGTGGATGTAATCTGCGCGCCACCGCATCCCAACACTGGGTGGGGGTTCGCTAGCGGCCCTGCTGAATGTTGTTACCTCATTCACCTTATCGGTGCGGATGCCGACCAAAGTGGTTTCGTTGTCGAGCAGAAGCTCGACGACGACGATGCGGCTGTCGATCGTCCGCTCAGTGGCGTCCATGCCAAAAGCGAGGCGAATGTCGGCAAGGGGAATGACCTTGCCGCGAAAATTTATCACGCTTGCCACGAAGGGCTTTGCGCCGGGAACCGCGGTTTCTGGCAAAAGGTCGAGGATTTCCTGTACTTTCACAGCTTCTATGGCAAAGGTTTCGCCGGCGATGTTGAAGGTAAGCACCTCCACCTCGCTGAAATCACCCCAGAATCCGTCGGTTTTTTTCAACAAAGGCTGGTTCATCCTGCCGCCCGCAATTGCGCCTCCTGCTGCTGTCCCGCTGTCACCAGATGGGCGACATCGAGAATGAGTGCGACATTGCCATCGCCGAGGATGGTTGCACCGGAGAAGGTCGCGACGTCATGGTGCAGTTTGGACATGGCCTTGATGACTGTCTGGTGGTCGCCGATGATCTGGTCCACCACCAGTCCGACGCGCTCGGACCCGGTGGAAACCACGACAACTTTCTGGAATTCGCCAGGCGCCGTGCCGGTGTGGAACAATTCGCGCAGGCGGATAAAGGGGACAAGGCTTTCGCGCAGCGAAATGAAGGAGCGGCCACGCGAACGGATGTCGTCTTCAGGTGACAGTTCGAGGCATTCTTCCACGGCCGGCAGCGGGATAACGTAGCAGCCATTGCCGACGCGCACGAGAAGGCCGTCGATGATGGCCAGCGTCAACGGGATCGCAAGCGAGATTTCTGAGCCGACGCCCGGTTCGCTGACGATGTTGATCGTGCCCCTTAAGGCTTCCACGCTTTTTTTTACGACATCCATGCCGACACCACGGCCAGAAAGATTTGTAACTTCTGCCGCTGTTGAGAAGCCCGGCTGGAAGATCATCTGCAACAGGTCCTGATCGCTGACTTGGGCATTTGCAGCCAGCAAGCCGGAGGCCTCTGCCTTGGCGCGAACCCGTTGACGGTCGATGCCCCGCCCATCGTCACGGATCGTAATGGTCACATCACCGCCGGACTGACGGGCAACGAGGGTGATGCGACCCTTGGCCGGTTTCCCGGCTGCGATACGTTCATCGCTCTTTTCAAGACCGTGGTCGCAGGAGTTGCGAACAAGGTGGATAAGTGGGTCTGCAAGGCGCTCGATGACGGCTTTGTCCACCTCCGTGCTTTCGCCTTCGGTCTCGAGTTCGATCTGTTTGCCGGTCTCCCGTGCCAGATCATGGATGAGGCGCCGGAAACGGCCAAATAGCTGGGCGATTGGCACCATGCGCAACACCATCATCGTGTCGCGCAATTCGCCAGAAAGACGTTCGACATCTTCTGATACTGACCGCAAAAGGATATCCGCACTGCCACCTGCCAACTGCGAGAGGCGTGATTGGGCGATGACCAGTTCGCCGACCCGATCCATCAACTCATCCAGTCGTTCCGCAGGTACGCGGACGTTTTCGGCGGTCTTGTTACCTTTTGGTTCGACTGCAGCCTTTTTGGTCTCCGCAAGCGGTTCGGGAACGATCGGCGCTGTCACGACCGCCGCCTTGATTTCACGTACGTCGATTTCCATGTCGTCCATGACAAAGATGAAGACGTCATCGATCGCCGATTGCGGTTGCTCCGTCGTCAAGCGGACTGTCCAGCCGAGGTGGAGGTCGCTCGGGTTCAGTACCTCAAGCAAAGGAACAGTGGAGGTATCGGCAACAATTTCGCACTCGCCGAGTTCCGCCAATTCATCGAGCAGACCAAGAGGGTTTGTCCCGTTCGCCATGGCGTTGACCGGCAATCTAAACCGGATTTCCCAGGTGGCGGAACGTGTCGTCGATGGTTTGTCTGCCGTGCTCTGAGTGGGAAGATGGGTGAGAACGCCACTGTCGCCACCCGCACCGACAGCAGCGTGTAGTCTGGCAAGAAGTCGTTCGCCGACGTTGCCTTGAACGCCATGCGGGTTTTCGACCAATGCCTGCATGTGATCCTGTGCTTCGAGGACGGCGGCCACCAACTCGCTGGTCGCCGGAACCTCGCCCTTCCGCACGCGATCGAATGCTGTCTCGCAATGGTGGGTGAAAGCGGCGAGCGCTTCGAACCCGAACATTGCGCCGGACCCCTTCAGAGTATGCAATCCGCGGAAAACCGCGTCGATCTGGTCCTGATCGGTCAGATCATGCAGCAGGTCCAACAGACCGCTTTCAATCTGCTCGAAAAGCTCAGCTGCTTCTGTCCTAAAAACCTGAATGGGGTCCAGTGTGGTCATTTTCCAAGGACCTTTTTGACGATCTTGACCAGATGTTCCGCGTCAAAAGGCTTCGTCAGCCAACCGGTTGCGCCTGCGGCCTTGGCACGCGCCTTCATATCGGCGTCGGATTCCGTCGTGAGGAAGATGATCGGAATGCCGGTATGGGCCGGAGACTGACGAAGGGCCTCGATCATCTCGAGACCGTTCATGTTCGGCATGTTGAGGTCGGTGATGATCAGGTCGAAATTCGCGGCCTTTGCCTTGCCAAGACCGTCCTGTCCGTCGATAGCCTCGGTGATCTGATAACCGGCGCCTGTCAGGGCAATTTTGGTTGTCATACGGATGCTGGCGGAATCGTCGACTGTCAGAATATGCGCACTCATTCTATTATAGGTCCTTTCCATGCAGCCAGAACCGGCGGGAGGCGTCATCCATCCGCGACAGGAAACCGCCCCGTCGTAGTGTCTGCAGAACCTGGCCGTCTGCTGCGTCTTTCAAAGTTATGGTTTTGTTGTCTTGCGCCGCAGATTTGCGGCAAGCTTCGATGAGTTGCACAAAGCTCAGGTCCGCGTCGGCATCATCAGGCACCTCTACGATAAGGGTATCGGTGTTTTCGAGGCCCTGGAGGAGGAGACTGTGTGCGGCCGAAATCGAGCGTATGGACAGGGCCTGTGGCATCACCAAAGTGTTTTTCGTGGCTTCACCCGACATTGGGAAACTCCCGTGTGATGTGCGTGATCTGATCGTCCGCCGATTGGGGCTCATCCGGCATCTCGAGGCTTGGAACCTCAATCTCCAGAAGTTCATGGCCAGCCATCAATCTTTCGATCTGCGGCCATTGGCGCTGGAAAGCTGCCACGCAGTCCGGATCGAAGTGAATGCCACTTTGTGCATCGATGTGTGCATAGGCCTCGTGAACGGACCATGCCTTCTTGTAGGGGCGCTCCGAGCACAGGGCTTCGAAAACGTCGGCAATTGCAACGATACGGGCTTCCAGAGGAATAAGTTCGCCAGCAATTTCGTGAGGATATCCGGTGCCATCCCACTTCTCGTGATGGCCGCCAGCAATGGCTTCTGCAACGCGCAAGAGTTCGGACGTTCCCTTTTCAAGGATCTGTACGCCGATGCCGACATGCTTTCGCATTTCGGTGATCTCGTCGTCCGTCAGACGGCCCGGCTTCAGTAGCACGCTGTCAGAGATGCCGATCTTGCCAACGTCGTGAAGCGGGGCGGCAAGATAGATCATTCGGCAGTGGTCTTCGTCGAGGCCTAGATCTTTCGCGATAAGCATGCTGATTTGTGCGACCCGGGAGATATGGTCGCCAGTGTGGCCGTCGCGAAACTCAATCGCGCGCGCCAAGCGCCAAATGATTTCTTCCTCCCGGGCTGCAAGCTGGCGAGTAGCTTTCTGCACCTCACCCACCAGCCTGCTTGCCTGGCCAGCGAGATCGCGCTGTGCTCTGCGCAAGTCGAGGAGATTACGGACACGCGCTTTAAGCTCAATCGGGTCGAAAGGCTTGTTGATGAACTCGGTAATGCCAGCTTCGATTGCTTCGATGAGGATTGGTCGGGCTGTTTCAGATGTGATCATGATCACAGGCACATGCGAAAAATGCTTGTAGGCCTTGAGCGCTTCGACGAGTTCGATGCCATTGTATTTCGGCATCGTATAGTCGACCACAAGCAGATCGACGGCGTTGTCGCGGCAAAACTCCAGCGCCTCGACTGGATCGATAAAACCGACGATTTTTCTGAGCCCGGGGAGGCCCCGGATCGCCGCATCCAAGGCAACAAGAATTGATTTGCTGTCATCGACCAATACGATTTGCACATGTCCTCGCTATCGCTGAATTGCCAACATATTGACGTGCGAAAGCCTCCGCGATCGCGGATAGAATTCGACAGTTAGAAAACATTTTTTTGGGAAAAGACCGACCGCGTCATGTGATCAGTAAAAATAAAGCTTCTGCGGGAAAGGCTTCATACAGACAACTTTTTGGTATGGAGAATTGATCATATCTTGATTAACAGTGAATTAAATCTTGCTTATAAATGCGTCTATAGAGGTGAGGGTGGGCCCTTCACTTGATGCAAAAACTTGTAGACGAAGACGAAGCTAAGCTGCGTTTGAACCACGGCTACCGTCGTCAATTTTTCCAAAAGTGAGCATTTCCAGAGTTTTGCTGATCGGAGCAGGTCGCGAGATCGGGACGGCCTCTCCAATCTTGACTTTTTTGTGATTGCTTGTGCCGCCGTCAACGTGGGTTGAACGCTTCGTTCAGTCGCAGGTAGTTGACCATCAATCTAATCGTGGATAAAGTTTATCCATGAATAGGGCGTGAAATGCATTTGAGAGAGCCGCCGGTTCATCTGAGCAGCTTGATGATCTTAACCCAGACAATGCGAGCGGCTGTGCGTCGCCAAAGGAGGAACTGAAATGAGCAATTCCAAGAAGATTGTCGTCATCGGCGGCACGGGTCTTATCGGCGCGAAGGCCGTCACCATTCTTCGCAGCGCCGGTCATGAGGCAGTTGCGGCAAGTCCAAGCAATGGCATAAACGCTTTTACGGGGGAGGGGCTGGACCATGCTCTCGCCGGTGCGGACGCGGTCATCGATGCGTCAAACATGATGTCCTTCGATGAGCCCGTCATTCGCAACTTTTTCGAGACGTCCAGCCGAAATCTCGTGGCAGCAGAGAAGACTGCTGGTGTGCAGCACCATGTCGTGTTGTCGATCGTGGGCACAGATGACCTGGTCGCCAATCCGTATATGAGCGGTAAGCAGGCACAGGAGCGCGCAGTAAAAGGATCAGGACAAGATTACACCATCGTCCGTGCCACGCAGTTTTACGAATTTATGAACACGTTGGCCGACGCCTACACTGTAGAGGGTAGCGTAAGAGTGCCTGCGATCGATTTCCAGCCCATTGCAGCAGATGACGTCGCTGCTGCTCTGGTCAAGGTCGCACTCGATAAACCGCGCAATGGCACCGTTGATCTTGCAGGCCCTGATCGGGCGCCCTTCGAAACTCTGATGAGAACCTATTTGGCCGCCAGAGGCGACAAGCGCAGCGTGAGTGCCGATGCTTCCCTTGGTTACTTCGGTGCCCCAGTTCACGTGGGCTCGCTTGTCCCGGCAGCAGCTCCTCACCGCGGAGATATCACCCTGGAAGCCTGGCTTTGCACCCAACAACTGGAGAATGTATGATGAAAATGGTCGCTTATACTCTCGCCCTCTCTTTCCTTCCTCTCACGGTCGTCTCGGCGCATGATGTCGCCAAACGCGACCTCGCTTACGAAACAAAGGGAGCGAAAGTAACACCAGTCTACGAGCATCCCCTTCCCGACGTACCGGGAAAAAGCGTGAAAGGCGTGCTCGTCGAATATGAACCTGGTGGCTACAACTCCGCACATACCCATGCGAAGTCGGCTCTCATCTACGCAACGGTGCTTGAGGGGGCGATCCTCAGTGGCGTGAATGGCGGAGAGGTAAAAACCTTCACGAAGGGCCAAAATTTTACCGAGCTACCAGGCGACCAGCATGATGTGAGTGCCAATGCGAGCAAAACGCAGCCCGCGAAGCTTCTCGCAGTTTTTGTCGTCGACACTGACGACACTGTTTTAACGACGCCGCTGAAACCTTGAAGATCGAGACGGAGCAGCTTTTGGCTGGCTCCGTCGTCTCACGCCTAACCAGAGACGAGAATGATCAGCGAAGCATGACCATATGCGGCGGTAGCTGCTCTTCGAAGAATTTCGAAAATGTCGCAATGCGTGGCGGCAAGGCCTGATAGGGTGGGTAATACAGGGTCAGCCAGAGCTCCGGCGGTGCCCAACCTGGTAGAACGTGGACAAGCCGTCCGCTGCGAATGTGTTCGGCGATATTAAATCCCGGCAGCATCGCAACACCTACGCCATTGGCCGCCATATCTGCGAGAACCTCGCCGCTATTGGCACTGAAGGCGCGTCCGGCGGAAATCGAAAGGCTGGAGCCTCCGTCTGACAGAACCCAGTTCTCGCGCCGGCTTTCACCGCTATAAGCCAGGCAATCGTCAGGGCTCAGCTCACTCGGGTGCTTCATCTGCGTAAACCGGCTACCAGGTGCAGCGACCAGAATTCTTGGAACGGCCCTGATCTTGCGCCAGATCGTAAACTTGTCCGAAGGTGCTGACGAAATGCGGATTGCCAGATCGTAGTCGTCATCGACGATGTTGACCAAGCCGTCCGATAGCGAAATCTCGAAGCACATTTTCGGATAGAGTTCTTTGAAACCAGAAAGGATTGGCGGCAACACCGTTTTTCCAAGCCAGGTCGGTGCACTGATCCTCAAACGCCCTTCATCAGCCTTGTGGGCATTCCTGACATCGCGCCTTGCATTTTCGAGAGCCTCTACGGCTGGCTGGATCTGGGCGGCAAACACGGCGCCATCGGTGGTCAACGACACCTGACGGGTCGTTCGGACGAAGAGTTGCACACCAAGATCGTCTTCAAGTGCCGCGATGGCGCGGGTAACAGCCGCAGCCGTCATACCCAGTTCACGGGCGACCTGCGCAAAATTGCGCTTTTCGGCAGCGAGGAGGAATGTTTTGAGAGCTTTGTGATCGTTCATGTCAATTATTTCAAAATCCGCAATTCATTCGAGAGAAATATTGCAATTCTGAACGGCAATCAAGAGGGCTATATCCTGGTCATCGAAACGGACACACCGGATAAGGACCGACCGCCATGATCAAGGACATCAAGGGATTGCACCACGTCACCTCCATGGCGTCGGATGCACAGCAGAACAACAAGTTTTTCACAGAAACACTCGGCCTGCGCCGGGTTAAGAAGACCGTCAATTTTGACGAACCCGGCGTCTACCATCTCTATTATGGGGATGAAACAGGTACGCCCGGTAGCGTCATGACCTACTTCCCTTTCGCAAACATGATGGCCGGCCGTCCAGGCGTCGGTGAAGTTGGCGAAACCCAGTTTTCCATCCCTAAGGGCGCACTCGGCTTCTGGAAGGACCGCCTGATCACCAATGGCGTCGGTGGCATCCAGACCGACAAGGTCTTTGGTGCTGATCGTCTTCGCTTTACCGGGCCCGATGGCGACGGTCTGGCTCTGATCGAAACGGCAGAAGATGCACGCGCCCCTTGGGTCATCGACGGTATTTCCGAAAACCACGCCATTCGCGGTTTTACCGGCGCTCGATTCAATCTGCATGACACGGGAGCAACCGAAGAGCTTCTTCAGTTTATGGGATACGAACGAGCAGAGGCTGAAGGAGATGTGACGCGGTTCGTCATTCCCGGTGGCAACGGGGCCGACACAATCGATCTCGCTGCTCTGCCCAAAACGCCTTTTGCGCGCCAAGGGGCAGGCTCAGTCCACCACATTGCCTTCGCTGTGGAAAATCGCGAGAAGCAATTGGAAGTTCGCAAGGCCTTGATGGATACCGGATACCAGGTGACGCCAGTCATCGACCGCGATTACTTCTGGGCTATTTACTTCCGGACCCCGGGCGGCATCCTCTTCGAGATCGCCACCAACGAACCAGGCTTCGATCGTGACGAGGATACGGCACATCTCGGTCAGGCTCTGAAGCTTCCGAACCGCTACGAGCCCTTCCGCAACCAGATCGAAGCGGGTCTCGCGCCACTCGCTGCCTAACCTCAGCCTTTGTTGGCGCCGGCACTCCATCGCGTATTTCCTCGCGCGACAGGGGTGCCGGCGTCGTATTTTGTTTTGTGCCTTCAGGTGGGAAACGGTCAGCCAAATTGCTGAATCGAGACGGCTTTGCCGATGACATGGTGTCGCAAACGCCTTTGCGTGTCGCAATCTGCGTCATGTCATGCGATTGTTGCATGAGCATGTTTGATGGCAAGGTTACCACCACGCAACTGACGGGCAAAATCATGATCGAAACTAATCAGTTGAGCCGCATCAAGGCAGAGATTGCCGACAGCTTTGATGAAGAGCTGGAAATGCAGATGGAAGAAGATCAGTTGGACCAGCTGGTCGTTGAAGGATTGTCTGAACCGGCTGCCCAGACGTTGGAGCGCAAGGTCTACTTCCGGGAACTTTTCCGTCTCCAGCACGAACTTGTCCGGCTTCAAGACTGGGTCCAGCACAAGAAACTCAAGGTCGTCGTCTTGTTCGAAGGCCGCGACTCCGCTGGTAAGGGCGGCGCAATCAAACGTGTCACCCAGCGCCTCAATCCGCGTGTCTGCCGCGTGGTGGCGCTACCAGCACCGACCGAGCGCGAGCGCAATCAGTGGTATTTCCAGCGTTACGTTCCGCATCTGCCGTCGGCCGGCGAAATGGTGCTGTTCGACCGCTCCTGGTACAATCGTGCGGGCGTTGAGCGTGTCATGGGTTTTTGCACGCCCGACGAACTCGAAGAGTTCTTCCGTTCCGTTCCAGAGTTTGAACGCATGCTCGTTCGCTCCGGCATCGTGCTTGTCAAATACTGGTTCTCGATCACCGATGAGGAGCAGGAATTCCGTTTCCGTATGCGCATCCACGATCCCCTCAAGCAATGGAAACTCTCGCCGATGGATCTGGAAAGCCGTATCCATTGGGAAGAGTATACGAAGGCCAAGGAGGAAATGCTCGAAAGAACGCATATTCCTGAAGCGCCGTGGTGGGTCGTCCAGGCCGTCGACAAGAAAAAGGCACGCCTGAACTGCATCGCTCACCTTCTTGGACAGATTCCTTACGAGGACGTTCCTAAAGACGCGATCGAACTGCCGGACCGTGTACGAAATGACGACTATATTCGTCACCCGGTCCCGCCGGATATGTATGTTCCCGAGGTTTATTGACCACGTTCGTGGTGATGCCGTATCCCGGTCGCGCTGCATGAGGGCGGCCGGACGTTGCATCCAAGATGCACCTTGAAAGAGCCTCTCCTATTTTGAGGATCGATGCTGGCGAACAAACTGTCAGCGTGTCTTCCTGCGCCACGAAATTTCCATAACCATTCCCCGGCCATTGCGGTAAAATACTGCAACATATCAACAATGCCGTTTGGGAAGACTGAGATGGATACATCCGCCAAGCCAGACACAACATACGGCGATGAGCCAGGCATTCGCTTCGCACTTCTTCTGGATGCACAGGGAGGCAGTCGACAGATTACCCTCCAGGAGCTGCTGGACTGGAAACCGCAAGATGGCGTGTTATGGCTCCATCTCGAACGGGACCATCCGGCAGCGGTCGCGTGGATCAATCAGCGAAGCGGCCTTGATCCACTCGTCTGTGAAGCACTGCTGGCTGAAGAATCCCGCCCGCGCGTCGAACCGATCAATGATGGCCTGCTGATTACGTTGAGAGGCGTGTGCGGGGCGGCACCCATCGAGGTGATCGAAGAGAGCGGTGACCTTGATCTGGTTCCCTTACATATTTGGGCAGATGCGAACCGCCTGATCACATTGCGGGATAGTGGGCACTACATTACAGCCTTGCGCGATATCCGGTTCGCACTGAACAAGCGTACGGGACCTCGCAATACCGGTGAATTGTTGGCGATCGTTGGCGACAAGCTGGTAAGGGATCTCGAACCCGTTCTCGACGCAATGGACGAGGAAGCGGATGAGCTCGACGATCTTATCTTTCAAAAGGCGTCAGGCGAGGTTCGGGAGCGTTTGAAATTGCTGCGCAGACGGTCTGTTCAGTTGCGTCGTTATTTGATGCCACAGCGCGATGCACTGGTCCGCATCGAGCATGATGACGCAATATGGCTTTCTGAGCGAGACAAGCTGCGCATTCGCGAGGTGATCGACAAGCTTGTTCGTTTTGTCGAATATCTTGACTCAATCAGGGATCGAACCGGCATTTTGCACGACGACCTTTCTACCGTGATCGGCGAGCGTATCGCACGCAACTCGAACCGGCTGTCGGCTCTTGCTGCACTTTTACTGCCGCCAAGCGTGATTGCAGGTCTTTTCGGCATGAATGTTGGAGGCATTCCCGGTGTGAACGACACCTGGGCCTTCATCCTGATCGTCGGTTTCGTGATTGCTCTTTCCGTCGCAACACTGTTGCTATTGCGGAAAATCGATTGGCTCTAAGTGATGCGGCCGAGAGGTCTCGGTCGCATCTCGTCGTTTTTGGGGCGCTTCTTAGAACAAGCGATCCAGCCAGTTATGCGGATCTGCGGCGCGTCCGAACTGGATATCGGTGAGCGCGGCCTTCAACTTGCCAGTAACCGTTCCAGCATTGCCGTCGGCAATCGTGAAGCCGTGGTTACGACCCTTGACCTTGCCGATCGGCGTGACGACAGCAGCGGTACCGCAAGCAAAAGCTTCTGTCAGTCGGCCGCTCTTGGCGTCTGCCTGCCATTGATCGATCGAGTAGGGCTCTTCACGAACCGTCAGCCCCATGTCGCGCGCGAGCGCAATCAGTGATGCACGCGTAATACCGGGCAGGATCGTGCCGGTCAGCGGCGGCGTTTGCAGAGATCCATCGTCAAAGACGAAGAAGATGTTCATGCCGCCAAGCTCTTCGATCCAGCGTCTCTCGACCGCATCGAGGAACACGACCTGATCGCAGCCTTCACGCTGGCCTTCGGCCTGTGCGGCAAGGCTTGCGGCATAGTTGCCGCCGCATTTGGCTGCGCCCGTTCCGCCGGGAGCAGCACGCGTATAGTTTTCCGATACCCAGAGTGTCACAGCCGATGCGCCGCCCTTGAAATAGGAGGCAACCGGGGACGCGATGACGGAGAAGATGTAGTCGGTAGCCGGTCTGGTGCCGAGTGCCACTTCGCTGCCTATCAGGAAGGGTCTCAGATAGAGAGACGCACCTTCTGCTGTCGGAATCCAATCGCGATCAGCGCGCACCAGAGCCCGAACAGATTCAACGAACAGATCTTCCGGTAGCTGAGGCATGGCCAGGCGTTCTGCCGATGCGCGAAAACGCTTGGCGTTGGCATCGGGGCGAAACAGTGACGCACCGCCATCTGGAAGATGATAGGCTTTCATTCCCTCGAATATCTCTAGGGCATAATGGAGAACCATCGACGCCGGGTCGAGATCGAGACCTTTGCGCGGCTCAAGTTTCCAGTCATGCCAGCCGCGATCCTTGTTGTAGCGCAACGTGATCATGTGGTCGGTGAATATCTGCCCAAAGCCGGGGTTCTGGAGCAGTTTCTCACGTTCGCTCGCGGAAACGGGGTTCGGGTGCTTTTCGACACCAAGGGTCAAGGTGCTGCTGTCGCTCATGTCTCGCCTGCTCTTTCTGACTGACGCAAGTGTGCGGTCTCGCACGCTATCGAACAAGACACTATCTCAGGTCCAGCGATATTTGATTGCGTTTATAGCTCGATAATAGGCGATATTGGCATCAGATTCGATCCACCAAGACAAGTAGACGAAACGTGTGATCGGGCATCTTCAAAGCAATAAACTGACGTGCAAAAAGGCGCTGTGTTTCAAGCGCCTTTCGCTATTTTTGCGATGCTATTGGCCTTGCTTAGCGCTGCAGGTCAAAGCGATCGAGGTTCATGACCTTCGTCCAGGCCGCGGCAAAGTCATCAACGAACTTCTGCTTTGCATCCGAGCTCGCATAGACCTCTGCCAGAGCGCGCAGGATCGAGTTTGAGCCGAACACGAGATCGACGCGTGTGCCAAGCCATTTCAGTTTGCCGGTCTTGCGATCGGTGCCCTCAAAAACGTCCTGGGCGTCAGAAATTGACTTCCATTGCGTGCTCATATCCAGAAGATGCACGAAGAAGTCGTTGGTCAGCGCTCCCGGCGTTTCGGTGAATACGCCATGGGTCGACCCATCGGTGTTGATGTTGATTGCGCGAAGGCCGCCAATCAGAACGGTCAGTTCGGGCGCAGTCAGCGTCAGCTTCTGTGCGCGATCGATCAGCAACACCTCGGCAGGAACGGAAGCGGTCTGCTGGTAGTTACGGAAACCATCGGCCACCGGTTCCATCCCTGCGAAGGATTCGGCGTCGGTCTGCGCCTGCGTCGCATCGGTACGGCCGGGGGTGAATGGCAGCGTGATGTTTTGACCTGCAGCCTTCGCCGCTTCTTCAACGCCCGTATTACCTGCCAGCACGATCAGGTCGGCAAGCGAGAGTTTCTTGCCGCCGCGCGCGTCTTCATTGAACGCGGTCTGGATATCTTCCAAAACAGCGAGGACGCGAGCCAGTTGCTCGGGCCTGTTGCCCTCCCAGTCCTTCTGCGGCGCAAGGCGAATACGTGCACCGTTTGTACCTCCGCGCTTGTCGCCACCGCGGAAGGTCGAGGCAGAGGCCCAGGCCGTCCCGACGAGTTCAGAAACGGTCAGTCCGGATTCCAGAATCTTGGCTTTCAGCGCTGCAATATCGTCAGCATTGACCAGCGGGTGGTCTGCGGCCGGTACCGGGTCCTGCCAGATCAGTTCTTCCTTCGGAACTTCCGGTCCGAGATAACGCGCGCGAGGACCAAGATCACGGTGCGTGAGCTTGAACCATGCGCGTGCAAAGGCTTCGGCGAAAGCCTGCGGGTTTTCGAGGAAGCGGCGCGAAATCTTTTCGTATGCCGGGTCGAGACGCAGCGACAGATCGGTGGTCAGCATGGTCGGCTTGTGCTTCTTCGACGGGTCGTGGGCGTTCGGAATAATGTCTTCCGCGTCCTTGGCTTCCCACTGGATCGCACCACCGGGGCTGCGGGTCTGTACCCACTCATATTTAAACAGGTTTTCGAAGAAGAAGTTGCTCCATTGAGCGGGCGTCTGCGTCCACGTCACTTCGAGGCCGCTGCCGATCGCATCAGCACCATGGCCCGTGCCGAAGTTGCTGGCCCAGCCGAGGCCCTGAGCCTCAAGCGGCGAAGCTTCCGGATCGGGACCCTTGTGCGATTCTGCCGAAGCGCCATGGGTCTTGCCGAAAGTATGACCGCCAGCGATCAGCGCGACGGTTTCCTCGTCGTTCATTGCCATGCGCTTGAAGGTTTCGCGAATGAATGCCGCAGCGGAGATTGGATCGCCGTTCGCGTTCGGGCCTTCCGGGTTGACGTAGATGAGGCCCATTTCCGTCGCGCCGAGGGATTTGTCGAAGCTATCCAGTGGTCGGTGTTTCAGCCAGGAGGTTTCCGAACCCCAGTTGACGTCCTGGTCCGGTTCCCAAGTGTCTTCACGACCGGCGGCGAAGCCGAATGTGCGAAAGCCCATGGTTTCCAGTGCGACATTACCCGTCAGGATCAGCAGGTCGGCCCAAGAGATCTGCTGGCCATACTTCTGCTTGATCGGCCACAGCAAACGGCGTGACTTGTCGATGTTCACGTTATCAGGCCAGCTGTTGAGCGGTGCAAAACGCTGCTGACCACGACCACCGCCACCGCGACCGTCGCTCAGGCGATAGGTGCCGGCTGCATGCCAGGACATGCGAACAAATTGCGGGCCGTAATGACCGAAGTCGGCCGGCCACCAGTCCTGCGAGTCCGTCATCAATTTGCGCAGATCATTCTTCAGCGCTTCGTAGTCAAGCTTTGCGAATTCTTCGCGATAATTGAAGGTCTGTCCCAATGGGTCAGATTTGGCCGAATGCTGGTTCAGCAGGTCGACGCGAAGCTGGTTGGGCCACCAGTCCTGGTTTTGCACGCCGCGTGCTGGTTTTCCGGTTGCGGCCCCTGAGTATGGACACTTTGCTTCGTCTGTCATGGCTTGAGCTTCCTCTCTTCAATAATGGGGTCACAATCGCGGCAGATGCCACGAAATACGATGCTGGCCTCGATGATACGCATGCCGTGCGTGTCGGAGGGTTCCAGGCAGGGGGCGTGGCCGACAACGCAGTCGACATCCTCGATACGTCCGCACTGAATGCATTGGACGTGATGATGATTGTCCTCAATGCGGGTTTCGTATCTGGCACTCGCCGAGTCCGGCAGGTTGATCCGGCGGATGAGGCCGATCGCCGAGAGATCCTGCACGATCAGATGAACGGCCTGTACAGAAATCGTCGGCAAGGGAGCGCGCACGGCCTGAAAAATGGTTTCTGCATCCGCGTGCGGATGGTGATGCAGGTAGTCGAGAACTGCGATGCGCTGCGATGTCGCGCGCAATCCTTTGGCTCTCAGAACCTGCGGCCATTGATGGTCGTGGGCGTGGTGGTGCGTTGTTTGGTCCATGGCGGGCAACATACTTCTTATTTTGAGTAGGTCAATATAACGAGGAAATAAAATGTGGATACCCGATGGGATCTGTTACGCAGGGAACGGCGGCCTGCGATAACGTCCTTAAACGCTCAAGCTAAAATCGCTCACGAGTTTTAGAGGCAGAAAGCTGCGCGCAGCATGTCCCGTTGACGGCGCGCGCCGCAGACTTTTGGAAGCAGGGAGAATTGGGGAGAGAAATACAGCAGAACGCTGCCCTGTCGGTCGCTGAGAACAGTGAGCGGCAGGGCAGGGCGTTTCAACCGGCCGCCAAGAGGGGCCAGAGATGGTCTTGCCGTAAAATGGTTTGATAAGGCCGTGTCGAACCTTACTTCAGGTCTGCGCAGGCCTTCGCGAGGCGTTGAAGCGCCTCGACCAATTCCGGTTCAGATGTGGCATAGGAAATCCGGAAGAAGGGCGACAGGCCGAATGCAGCACCGGGTACGACGGCGACATTGGCGTGGTCGAGGAAATAGGCGCAAAGATCGGTATCGGTCTCGATCACTTTTCCGTCCGGAGTCTTTTTACCCAACAGACCGGCGCAGCTCGAGAATGTATAGAATGCACCGTCCGGCACACGGCAATCGATACCCTCGATCTCGTTCAGCCCAGAGACGACAAGATCACGCCGGCGTTGAAAACTTGCAGCTCTGTCCTTCAGGAAATCTTGCGGGCCATTCAGCGCTGCTACGGCCGCAGCCTGCGAAACGGAGCAGGCGCCGGAGGTCGACTGGCTCTGTACCACCGACATTGCCTTGATGAGCGCTTTCGTGCCACCGGCATAACCGATGCGCCAGCCGGTCATGGCATAGGCTTTCGAGACGCCGTTGACAGTCAATGTCCGCTCCTTCAGCCGCGGTTCCACCTGGGCAGGGGTTACGAACTGAAAGCCGTCATAGACAATATGCTCATACATATCGTCGGCGATCAGCATGACATGCGGATGCCGCAGCAACACATCGAGCAGCGGGCGATACTGTTCTGCAGAATAGCTTGCACCGGATGGATTGGATGGCGCATTCAGCATAAGCCAGCGTGTTTTCGGCGTAATGGCTGCTTCCAATTGTTGCGACGTCATGCGGAAGCCATTTTCGGCCGCGCACGGAACCAGCACGGGCTTGCCGCCACACATCACGACAATATCGGAATAGGTCACCCAATAAGGGGTGGGAATGATGACCTCGTCGCCGGGGTCAACCGTGGCTGTCAGGGCATTGAAGAGTATCTGTTTTGCGCCGGTCGAAACGATGATCTCGTCAAGCGCATAGTCCAGCTGGTTTTCGCGCTGGAACTTGTCGCGGATGGCCTTGCGCAGCTCCAGTGTTCCCTCTGTGGCTGTGTATTTCGTTTCACCACGCTGCATGGCTCCCCATGCAGCGTGTTTGATGTGATCGGGAGTGTCGAAGTCAGGTTCGCCCGCACCCAGAACGATGACGGGTTTACCTTCCTGCTTCATGGCGCGCGCCCGCGCGCTGATCTGCGCGATGGGTGAAACATCGATGCGAGAAATGCGTTCAGCGGTTTTGAACGCCTTCGTTGCGCTGCCGTCCATGATTTCTCGCCCCTGTTATTCGATGTCGAAGGAAACGCCCTGCGCCAGCGGCAGTGCTTTCGAATAGTTCACGGTGTTGGTAGCACGGCGCATATAGGCTTTCCACGCATCCGATCCGGATTCGCGCCCGCCGCCCGTTTCTTTTTCGCCACCGAAGGCACCGCCGATTTCGGCGCCCGAAGTGCCGATGTTGACATTGGCGATGCCGCAATCTGACCCTTCCGACGACAGGAACCGTTCCGATTCCTGCATGTCACGCGTGAAGATCGAGGACGAGAGACCGGCAGCGACCGCATTGTGCGCGTCGATTGCCTGATCGAAATCGCTGTATTTCATGACGTAAAGGATCGGGGCGAAGGTTTCTTCCAGAACCGGCCCATCCTGCTTCGGCATTTCGACGAGCGCAGGCTTGACGTAATAAGCGTTAGGCGCGCCCGTATCGACACGATCGCCGCCATGCACAGCGCCGCCATGTGATTTTGCCTCTCCCAGAGCTTTCTGCATGCCATCGAAAGCAGCCTTGTCGACCAGCGGGCCGACCAAAGAAGAGGTCTCAAGTGGATTGCCGACAGAAACGGATGCGTAAGCCTTCTTCAAACGCGGTACGAGCTGATCGTAGACGCTGTCATGCACGAAGAGGCGGCGCAGCGTTGTGCAGCGTTGACCGGCGGTACCCATGGCACCAAATGCGATAGCGCGCAAAGCCATGTCGAGGTCGGCCGATGGGCAAACGATGCCGCCATTGTTACCGCCGAGTTCGAGAATGCCGCGGGCAAAGCGCTTTGCCAGACGCGGACCGACGTCGCGACCCATACGGGTCGAGCCCGTAGCGGAAACCAGCGGTACCTTCGGATTATCAACGAGGGCTTCGCCAACAGTGCGATCGCCGATCAGAAGCTGAGACAAGCCGGCAGGCGCGTCGCCGAAGCGTGCAGCGGCGCGTTCGAAAATCCCCTGAACGGCAAGTGCCGTCAGCGGGGTTTTTTCCGAAGGCTTCCAGACCACCGGATTGCCGCAGACAATGGCGAGTGCCGCATTCCAGGACCAGACGGCGACGGGGAAATTGAAAGCGGAAATGACGCCAACGATGCCAAGTGGGTGCCAGGTCTCCATCATTCGGTGGCCCGGACGCTCGGTTGCAATGGTCAGACCGTAAAGCTGGCGCGACAGGCCGACGGCGAAATCGCAGATGTCGATCATTTCCTGAACTTCACCGAGGCCCTCTGAGGGGATTTTACCGGCTTCAATCGATACCAGTCGGCCGAGTTCGGTTTTATTGGCGCGCAACTCTTCGCCCAGAAGACGGATCAGTTCGCCGCGACGTGGAGCAGGAACGTTGCGCCAGATCTTGAAAGCTGCGTCGGCCTTTTCGACGATCGCGCCAACTTCATTGGCCGAGACCGTCTTGAGTTCGGCGATCGTCTCGCCTGTGACCGGGGAATAGGATGGCATGTCGCCGCCGGTGTAAAGATCGGCCTGAACGCCAAGCTTCCCGAGCAGGGCTGCCGTTTCCTTGCGAACATCAACGGTTTTCGTCATTGCTTTTCTCCATGTCTTCAAATTTCTTCGGCGGCTTCAGCCGCAAGGTAACGGACTATTGCGCTGCGGTCAGCATTTCTATGACGCCGAGGCAATCGTTGAGAGAGGCCTTTTCGATGGCCGTATAGTGCGCGAACTCATCAATCACAGATGCGCCGAGATCACGCTCGAACATCACCTGATTTGGGCTCGCGGTGAATTCCTGTGTTGCATCGTCGCCAAGGTTGGACTGGAAAATACCGGCCGCGCTTACGGGTAGAAAGTCTTCATAGACGATGGGATCGAACTGGATCAGCCCTTGCGCGATGGCCGTTTCGATGTCGAGTTCAGGTTGTGATGCCGCCTTGCCTTTTTGGGTCAACGAATAGCTGAAGTAACCAAGCCCGGCTTTTCGGATGCCGTTCCAGTCATCTGGAAATGCCGTGAAGACATCGGCAAGGGCTGCTTCATACTCAGCGGAGTTCGATCCGTCTGCCGCAGGACGCACCTTGGCGCGGGTTTCGTTCAACAGGGCGTCGTAGAGGGCGCGCCCCTTCGGTGTCAGCGCCACGCCGCGTTGCTCGATTTCACCGAAACGGGCCGTATGCGAACCGGCGTGCCATACACCTTTTTCACCAATGAATGCGACGGGTTCTTCGAGTGCCTTGAAAGATGTCTGGCGTAGAAGGATAGGACATTTTCGCGTCGGAGGACCTTCCACCACGGCTTTCGGCGCAATGCCTTCAGCGGGCATCAGCGTCTGAACAGCATCGATGTCGAGCGTCCGGGGTGTAAGATGATTGATATGCGGCCCTTTGAACGAGACAACGTCGGCGATCAACCGATGTGCGTCGTGCAGGCGCTTATACATGCCGGCATCGACAATGGCTTTGTCGTGCCAGCGGAAGGTTTCAAGAACTTCGGCCACGAAGAGAGCGGCGTCCGCAGCGTCAAGACCGCCATCGCGTTCTGCCTTTTCCACCAGTGCAGTCGCCTTGCCGGTAAAGATCTTGCGCGCGGCAAGCACAGTCGCGGCTTCCTTGCGCAACTCCTCGTCCACGATCAAATCCAGACGCAGCAGCGAGGTGAATACGCGGAACGGGTTCCGTTTCAGGTGACGGTCTTTCACCGGCCGGAATGCAGTGGAGTGGACGGGAACGCCAGCGGTGGACAGATCATAATAGCCGACCGGGTGCATGCCCATGACAGCAAAGACGCGACGCATCATTGAAAGCTCGGCAGCTGTCCCAAGGCGGATTGCACCATGGCGCTCCTGCGAGATGCGCTCGAGCGAATCCGTGGCCTCCAGGCGCTCTTTCAATTGCGGCTCGGCGTCGAGCGTCGCATTGTTGACCCTTGCGACCAGTGCCATGAGCGTGCCGTAAGCCGGAACCTCGTCTCGATACATCGATGACATCGCTGCGGAAAACTGGCTGCGAATATCGTCAGCGGCTACGAATTCACGGGTTTGCATCAGGTCATACCTCACCACTATCGAGACTTCCGGCAATTCAATCCTCACACGATATCGGAATGAACTTGGGCTGTCTTGTAAGCTTTGAGACTGACTTGATGCGAAAAGAGAATGAAATTGATGTTAAGCTGCTGTTCGAATGGCGAACAGCCGTCTCACCAAGGAAGGCAAAACGGCTGTCATATCTGCTCGGTGCATTAGAATGCGAGCTGTACTTTCATCGATTTGCTGCGATCGCCGGCGGCTTCGAAGGCAGTCACCGCATCGTCTATCGGATAGATGCTGGTCAGCAACGGGCTAAGGTCCACGCGGCCCTGATTGATGAGATCAACCGCAAGGCCGAACTCCTCGTGGAAGCGGAAGGTGCCTTTCATCTCGATTTCCTTTGCCACGACCATGTTTTGCGGAATGGAAACATCGCCGCCTAGGCCAAGCTGAACGACTGTGGAGCGTGGGCGCAGAACTTCAAGACCAGAGCGAACGGCACGCTCGTTGCCAGATGCTTCGAACTGGACGTCGAAGTATCCCTTGTTTGCGGAATAAGCAGCAAGCGCCTCAGGATTGGTTGCGACATTGATGACGCGGTCTGCACCGATTTCCAGTGCTTTCTCAAGTACGGCATCCATCACGTCCGTTGCGACGACTTCACGGGCACCATGGGCACGGGCTGCAATGATTGCCAGCGCACCGATCGGGCCGCAACCTGTGACCAGCACACGTTTGCCAAGCAACGCACCAGCGCGGTTGACTGCGTGCAAGGTTACCGCAAAAGGTTCAGCCATCGCGGCTTCGTTGATCGATACCCCTTCGGCTACTTTGTGGCACTGCCAGGCCTCGGCAACAAGCCGCTGGCGGAATGCACCCTGGATGTGAGGCATCGGCATGGCCGAACCATAAAAACGCATGTTGAGGCAATGGTTCTGCTGGCCGGCAAGGCAGTATTCGCAGGAATTGCAGGGGCGGCTTGGCGAGACTGCTACACGGTCACCGACGGTGAGGCCGGATACGCCTGCACCGAGTGCCTTGATCGTGCCGGCAACCTCGTGTCCAAGGATCATCGGCTCGCGGACACGTACGGTGCCGAAGCCACCGTGATTGTAATAGTGCAGATCAGAACCGCAAATGCCGCCAGCCTCGATCGCAACTTCCACCTGACCGGGGCCAAGGCTTTCGACTTCTTTCTCCTCAACGCGAAGATCTTTCGCGGCATGAATGACAACGGCTTTCATCATTTACCTTTCCGACTACTCCCAGGGACGGGCCGTGCGACCTTCGTTCCCAATACGCCATGTTATCGGTAACATAAAGAGCAAAAATGGCGGATTTTCAGATAAGCAGTCGCGAGGGACAGGAAATATCCATCGCGGAAAAGGCAGTTCCGCGAATTAAAATCGTCGCGTGCATCATCGTTATCATGATGTTTCGTCGAGGTTTTTTTGAATTGTTGCGGCCATGATGACAGGTCCGTTGCCATCAAGTGCAAGCTTGTCATCAGGATTTCTGAGAGGACATTCCGTTAATGAGAGACACCCGCATCCAATGCAACTATCGAGTTGATCGCGCAAGGCAATCAGTCCGGAAATACGGCGCTCAAGATGAGCGTGCCATCTCGAAGACATATGTGACCATTGTTTTTTGGTAGGGCTTGCATCAAGCGGTAGTTCGGCCAGCGTTTCCTGTATCTCACTCAATCCTATACCGACCCGTTGTGCGGCCTTTATGATGGCGACTCGCCGTAACATGTAGCGCGCGTAACGGCGCTGATTTCCCGACGTGCGTACTGACGCGATCAGCTTTTTTGTCTCATAGAAATGCAGGGTTGATACGGCGACGCCGCTTCGCCGCGCCAGTTCTCCTACCGTCAGCGGAGCGTAGATATCTATTTTCTTCACGTGTCTTGACCTCAACTATGGTTGAGGTTTTATAAGCTAGGCCGTTCCGCGGGGCAACGTTGTCCCCGCTTGCAAGAAAGGATACGGAATGGCTTTCTCTCTCCCCGGTCTCCCTTACGCCCACGATGCTCTCGCTTCTCTCGGAATGTCGCGCGAAACGATCGAGTTCCATCACGACATTCATCACAAGGCCTATGTCGACAACAGCAACAAACTGATCGCGGGTACAGAGTGGGAGACGAAATCGCTCGAAGATATCGTGACCGGAACGTATCAGGCCGGTGCCGCGGCCCAGAGCGGCATATTCAACAACGTGTCGCAACATTGGAACCACGCTCTGTTCTGGGACATCATGGGGCCGGGCGAAAACAAGAAAATGCCGGGCGAACTGGAACAGGCGCTTAAACAGTCCTTCGGCTCAGTCGAAAAGTTCCGCGACGAGTTTTCTGCCGCGGGTACTGGCCAATTCGGTTCCGGTTGGGCATGGCTCGTCAAGGACAAGGACGGGTCCCTTAAGGTCACGAAAACCGAAAATGGAGTGAACCCATTGTGCTTCGGTCAGACGGCCCTGCTTGGCTGCGACATCTGGGAGCACAGCTACTACATAGACTTCCGCAATCGGCGACCCGCCTATTTGGCAAATTTCCTGGAAATACTCGTAAATTGGGAAGCAGTTGCTAGCCGGCTCTGATCCTGGCCTTTTGAGAAAAACTGGCGAGAGGCTGGAAATCAGGCGATTTCAACAGCCTTTCGCCACGCATTCCTGTAGTTTGTAAGCGGAAGTGAAGGCGCAATAGACAACGTTCGCGCTTCCCTTGGACGTGCACCCGTCAACATGGCCGCACCCAGAGCGGTCCCGCTTAATGATCCACCTTCTGGAACGAGAACATCGCGATTGGTCGCTGACGCTAGCGCCCTGAGATAGTTCGTGTTCCCGCTCATAGGCCCCTCAACGATAATCGGTCCTTCTGCTCCGGTGAGTTCCAGACACACCTCGGTCATCAGCGCGACATAAAGGGACGCAGCGGCGATCTTCTCCGCATCCGAAGCGGGTGTGCCGATCCATTCTTTACTGCGCCCCGGAAAGGGACCCGAACCCTCGACCACGTTCGGCAAGATCATCACCGATCTCTCGAGAACTGAACTGATAGCTTGATCGATTTCCTCTGTCGGTGCGGTCAGTCCCTGCGTCAGGACCTCGAATTCACGACCGCCCATAAACCGGGCGGATGGTGTCGGTTTGCCAAAGGCATTGACATTGGCGAGGCTGTCGCGTTCGGGCGTTAGTCCCTCAAGATTGCCGGGTGTTGCAAAACATACCACCCACGTACCAGTGGAAACGACTGCAAATGGTGGGGCGCGGAATAGCACGTGTGGCAACAGCGATGCGTTGGAATCGTGAATTCCGCAAAACACGGGAACCGGGTGTTGCAATCCAAGCTGATGGCAAAGCTCAGACTTGAGCTGGCCAAGTGCATCAAAGGCCGAGTGGACGGGTGCCATCTTTTCTCGGAGATCGAGACGGTCGACCAATGATGAAAACTGACCCAGTTCCGGAGCCCACAGATCCGTATGGCAGCCAAGCGACGTCGCCTCATTTGAAACGATGCCCGTCAACCGAAAGGCCCAGTATTGCGGGTATGTGAGGATCGACGCGACACGACGGAATTCGTCCGGAAACCCCGATTTTTGGAAGTGTAATTGGGCACCGAGATTGAGGCCAGCAGACAGGGGCGGCGAAAAGGTCTCTGAAAAGTCGGGACGAAGCCCGGCGTAGGTTTCGCGGATAGCTTGTGGATACTCATACTCGTAGTCGAGTATGGGAAGAGCAAGCTCGCCGTTTTCGTCCAGCAGAGCCGCACTCGCGCCATGTGTTGTGATCGAGATCGCATCGAAGCCGGGTGAAGCTGCAAAACCGGCAAGAGCCTCCTGAATGAACGTCCAAAGCGCATCGATATCATAATGCGGATAGGGCGGTGCGGCGATGATGGTGTTGGGTGTCTTGCGAACAGAAATCTCCGCTCCACTTTCTCCATCCAGCAAAACGACCTTCGCATTGGTCTTGCCGATGTCGATCACCGCAATGCGCTTGAAGTGATTGTCGCTCATGGCAGGTGGAACACCGTGACAAGATCAGTCGCGACCGGTGAGTTATCGGGATTGCTTTCCATGATGTCGGCCATATGCGCCCACCATTTTTTCATCACAGCATGATCGGGCAGAGAGGCCATGCCGTGGTTTTGCGGGCGGCTCAGAACACCAAAAAGAATGTTGGTTTCTCGATCGAGATGTATGGAGTAGTCGCTGACGCCTGCCTGATGCAGCAGCGTTACAAGTTCCGGCCAAATTTCGTCGTGACGCTTTTGATACTCGGCTTCCTTGCCGGGAAACAGCTTCATCTTGAAGGCGTATTTTTCAAGCTCGGGCACAGTTCAGGACCTCATGGCGCGGAGACGGCGAACAACGATTGGAATGGCGATGGTGATGATCAGGAGCAGGCCGACGAAGATCGACATGACGATGCCCGGCACGTTGAGAAGGCCGAGACCGAAGGTAACAAGGCCCATCACGAAGGCAGCGATCACAACACCACCGATGGTCCCGGAGCCGCCGAGAATGGAGACGCCGCCCAGCACGACCATCGTCACCACTTCCAGCTCCCACCCTTGAGCGATGGATGGACGCGTGGACCCAAGGCGCGAGGTCAGGCAAACGGCGGCAATCCCGCTCATAAACCCCGTCAACAGGAACAGGACGAACTTGATGCGCTCCACCGGAATGCCGGAGAAGCGCGCGGCTAAAGGGTTGTTGCCAATGACATAGACCTGACGGCCGAAATTCGTGGCGTGCAACAGAATGGCGAAAATGACCGCCATGACAATGAAAAGCAGGAATTCGAAGGAGAAGACCCAGAAGACATAACCCTGACCGAAGTAAGCGAAATCCGCCGGATATTTCCCGTAAGCCTGATCGCCCAGCATCACATAGGAAATGCCGCGAAACAGGCTCATCGTACCGATGGTGACGACAATGGACGGCAGCTTCAATCCGGCAACCAGAAAGCCGTTGAATGCGCCACACGCCACGCCAACGCCGATCCCAATGGCGACAAGCCCTGGTGTGGCCACACCCATCTGCACCGCATAACCCATGGCGGTCGAGGCGAGCGCGATGATCGCTGCGACGGAAAGGTCGATTTCACCCGCAATGACCAGGAGTGCCATCGCAAATGCGATCAGCGCCTTTTCGGTGAAGTTGAAGGTTGCGTCCGATAGGTTCCACGCATTGAGAAAGTAAGGCGAAGCAAGCGAGTTCGCGATAAAGATCAGGATCGCGACGCCGAGCAAAAGCACTTCCCAGCTTGCCATAACGCGTTTGAAGGGGGTGCCGAGTTTGTCGGGAATGACGCGCGCGGCTGTTTTGGTTTCCGGTGCGATCAGGCTCATGCTACGGCCTCCTTCCCATTATCTGCCGCTGCCCTGTCGCGCAGGATGATACGGCCTCTCTTGGCTTCGGCGCGAGCATTGAACACAACCGCCAGAATGATGACGACGCCCGAGATTGCCATTTGTGCGAATGGAGAAATTCCAATGACCGGCAAAGCATTTTTGATGACGCCAAGGAAAAGTGCGCCGAGAACTGCTCCAATTGCCGTTCCAATGCCACCAGCAATCGAAATGCCGCCGATCACATTGGCTGCCACGCTGTCGAGTTCAAGACCGGCAGCGATATCGACATAGGCCACCGCATAACGCGAAACCCAGAGATAGCTGGCGAGCCCGGCAAGTGCACCGGACAATACAAAGGCGAGGAAGCGTGTGCGACCGACGTCGATCCCGGCGTAAACGGCAGCGCCCGGATTGCCACCGGATGCATAGGCTGAACGACCGAAAGACGTTCTCGTCAAAACGAGCCACGCGCCAGCGATGATGATGATCGCCACCCACGACAGCACCGGCAGGCCGAGAATCGGTGTCCGGGGCACGTTGAGAAACGTTGGCGACATCTGGTGCGCGTTAACCCAGCCACCGCCGGAAAGCACGAAAGCCATGCCTCGATAAATGGTCAGCGTACCCAGCGTCACGACGATCGGCGGAATACGAAGCCACCAGACGAGAATGCCGTTGATCGAACCGAGAAGGGCACCGATCCCGACTGCCATGGCGACAAGAAGCGGGAGCGGAACGCCGGGAAAGGCGGCGTTTGTCATCGCCACAGCCATGCCCGTGAAGGCAAGATTGGCTGCAACGGAAAGATCGATCGATTTCGTCAGAATAACTGCCATTTGGCCGAGCGCCAGAATGATCAGGATCGACGTATCGTTGAAGATGTTGACGAGATTGGCTGGGCGCTCAAAACCGGGAGCACGGAACGAGAATCCGGCTATCATAAGTATGATGATGCCCGCCAGAAGGATTTCGCGGTTCTTGAAGAAACGTTGCATGGGTGTTCCTCTCACGCGTTGCCCGTGGCGGCACGCACCAGCTTTTCCGGCGAGAAATCGGCACGTTCGAAGACATCAGCCATAAGCCCCTCGCGCATGACGATGGCTCGGTCGGACATGCCGAGAATTTCCGGCAGTTCGGATGAAATCATGATGATGGAAAGTCCTTCTGCGGCCAACTCGCTGATGAAACCGTGAACGGCGGCCTTGGAACCGATATCGATGCCTTTTGTCGGTTCATCCAGAATGATGACCTTCGGCTGCGTAGCAAGCCATTTGCCAATGACGACTTTCTGCTGGTTGCCGCCCGATAATGTGCCCACCGGCACTGAGAGGGCTGCAGCGCGCAGATCGAGCCGTGACGCATATTTGCGGGCCAGTGCAAACTCGTTGGCGGCAGCGAGAAAACCTTTTCGCGATGTCCGAGCGAGTGAGGGCAGGGACATGTTCTGATAAATCGGCATTTCGAGCGCCAGTCCGTGTCGTCCACGCTCTTCGGGCACGTACACGATACCGGCTCGGATAGCATCTTCCGGTGAGCGGATGGAAAGTGGGTGGCCATCAAGCGTCATGGTACCGGACGCGGGTCGCGTGATGCCGAACAGGGATTGGCATAGTTCGGACCGTCCCGCGCCGATCAACCCGTATAGCCCAAGAATTTCACCTTTCCGCAAGTCGAAGGAAATGTCGCGAAACTCTGTGTCATGGCAGTACTTTTGAACGGAAAGCACAGTGCTGCCGATATTCACCACCTGTTTCGGGAAGGCGTCCTTAACGTCCCGTCCAACCATCAGCCGGACGATTTCGTCCTGCGGAGCGTCGGCAAGCACGCCTGCTCCAACCATTTTGCCATCGCGGAACACGGCGTAATTCTCTGCGATTTCGTAGACTTCATCGAACTTGTGGCTGATGAACAGGATCGCTTTTCCCTGCTTTTTGAGATTCTGGACGATGCGGAAGAGGTCGTCGATTTCCTTGCGGGAAAGAGCTGCGGTTGGCTCATCCATGATGACGATGCGTGCCTCTACTGAAAGCGCACGTGCGATTGCGACAAGATGCCTTTGCGCAATGGAAAGGTCTTTGAGGCGGATCGTCGGATCAATCCGGCTTTCCAGTCGCTCAAGGAGGGAGCGCGAACGATCATTGATGGTTTTCCAGTCAATGAAACCGAAGCGGTTTTTGGGTGCGTGGCCAAGAAAGATGTTCTCGCCGACTGACAGTTCATCGAAAAGGACTGTTTCCTGATGAATGGCCGTAACGCCAGCATCAATTGCGTCTTGTGCGCTGTGAAAATGGACAGGCTTGCCGTCAAGCAGGATTTCTCCTTCATTCGGCCTGTAAATCCCGGTCAGGATTTTCACAAGGGTGGATTTACCCGCGCCGTTCTCGCCAATCAGCGCGGTAACGGTGCCAGGGTAAAGCGCAACATTAACGCCATCCAGCGCCTTCACACCTGGAAAAACCTGGCTGATGCCACGCATCTCGAGAACAGGCGAGACAGCGGATTGCTGAGGCACTGTCGCTTCTTTCATTTTTTCTGCAGCCATTGTCATTATTGCGAACCTGGGCGCCTGCTAAAGCGCAAGAAGCAAAAACATGCGCAAAGCCATTCCTGGATGGTCCCGTGAATTGCGACGCACACTGAAGGTATCCCCGGGCGACGCCCGAGGATGGTTTCAAATGTTGGGTATGGGTGTCATGCCGCGTTGATGCCGATCAACGAGGCATTGGGCAAAAGATCAGAAAATCTTCGAGAACTGATCGATGTTCTTGGCGTCGTAGATGAACGGGTCGGCCATGGCCGCTTCGCTGTTTTCACCCACTTTGATCTTGCCCATGCGGCCTGCCTCGATCTCCGAGCCCGGCTTGCCGTCGGTTTCGCCCTTCACGAGGCGATAGGCGATCTGTGTCGCGGAGTAACCGAGATCGATCGGATTCCAGATGGCGAATTCCTTGGTGGCACCAGACTTGATTGCGCCTGCCATTTCGGACGGAAGGCCGAGACCAGTGACGAAGACCTGACCGATTTTGCCTGCATCCTTAACAGCCTGGGAGGCCGCCAAAACACCAACCGTGGTCGGCGCAACGATGACTTTCACATTCGGCTGCGAAGAGAGAAGGCCCTGGGCTTCGCGATAGCTCTTATCAGCGAGGTCGTCGCCATAAACCGTGGTGACCAGGTTCAGGCCCGGGAAGTCCTTCAACTGCTTCTTCATCTCATCGATCCAGATATTCTGGTTCGTGGAGGTGGTGGTTGCCGACAAGATAGCAAAATCACCCTTGCCGCCTTCCAGATGCGACGCTGCAAGCTGCAGGCACATTTTGCCGATCAGCGCGTTGGAAGACGGGTTGAGCTGAAGGATACGGCCTTCCGGTGCAACGCCCGAATCCCAGGAAATGACCTTGATGCCGCGCTGGGCTGCCTTTTTCAGGGCTGGAACAACAGCGTCCGGATCGTTGGCGGAGATGGCGATCGCATCGACGCCCTGTGCAATGAGCGAATTGATGACTTCGATCTGGCCTTCCGCAGTCGTGCTGGTCGGACCGGTATAGATGATCTCAACACCACCAAGGTCCTTTGCGGCCTCTTGTGCGCCCTTGTTGGCGGCTTCGAAGAAACCGTTTCCGAGCGACTTGACGACGAGCGCGATCTTGACGTCGGCCGCCTGGGCAACGCTTCCCAGCCCCAGGGTGCCAAGTGCCACACCCAATGCCAGAGCATGACCCAATTTTCTGCGTGTAAGTTTCATTCCCTTTTCCTCCCGTTTGAAACTTTCCTCTCCCTCGGTGCTCCTCACGCGACCGAGGCGGAACCCTCTTCGTCCGGCGGCTGCGGCGTTTGCGCGCCAGCCACCGTTCCTGCAATCACCAGTGTGACGCCCGCATTCTCGACCATCCGCGCTGCGTCGTCCGAAATTCCCTCATCGGTGATGATGGTCGTGACATTTTCCAGCGGGCAAAGGATGAGGCTCGAGCGTTTGCGAAATTTCGACGAGTCGACCATCACGATCAGTTCTTCTGCCTGCCGCATCAGCTTCTGTTCGCTCTGGATCACCAGCGCATCCGATTCCATGATGCCAAGTGCGCCGACGCCTTGCGCACCCAGGAAAATTCGTCGCGCATAGAAGTTGCGTATGGCATCATTGTCGAATGGCGACAAAATCAAGCTTTGATCGCGGTAGATCGCGCCACCAGGCACACTGACATTGCACTTGGAGTGCTTGATCAAATGTTCTGCAATGGCGAAAGAATTGGTCATCACCTGTAGCCGGCGCGCAGCCATGTAATGCACCATCTGGAATGTGGTGGTACCGCCATTCAGAATGATTGCGTCGCCGTCATCGCAGAGATCGACAGCTTTGCGCGCAATTGCGCGTTTTTTGTCGATGTTGACTGATTCGGAGACCCGGAAAGGGCGTGCCGCCAGATTGCCGAGCTGCGGCGGATGTACAGCTTCCGCACCACCACGCACTCGGCGCAACTTTCCCTGAACGTGCAAAGACGCAATATCCCTGCGGATCGTCGCTTCCGACGCGTCCGTCAGTTCAGCAATATCCTGAACCGTCACGACAGGCTTCTCCTGTACGGCGCTCAAAATGATGCGATGGCGTTCGCGTTCGTGCATTGGGTCCTCCTGATCGCAATTATTCGTAATCTCTTTACGTTGTCAATCAACAACGATCAAATTATTCAATGGTGCGACGCACAATGAAAAATTATGATCGTTTGTGATTGACATTGCGTTTTTGAATGCGCGATATCTACGCTCGAAGGAGGCGGACCGGGTCGGTTCCGCGATGAAGATGACATTGGGAGGAAAGCATGACGGGAAAATCCCGCCTTCTCGAAAACCGTTGGGATGATGCCCATGCCGCCAAGCTCGATGAGCCCGGCAAGCTGCTGTATCGCTCCAATCTTCTGGGTGCAGACAAGCGCATCACGAATTATGGCGGTGGCAATACCTCGGCAAAGGTTCTCGAAACCGATCCTCTGACAGGTGAAAAAGCGCGTGTCATGTGGGTGAAGGGCTCTGGCGGAGACGTCGGTACAATCAAGCTCGATGGTTTTGCTACGCTATACCTCGACAAGCTTGAAGCCTTGAAGGGTATTTACAAGGGCGTCGAAGACGAAGACCGCATGGTCGGCTTTCTGCCGCACTGCACGTTCAATCTCAATCCCCGCGCCGCGTCCATCGATACGCCTTTGCACGGTTTCGTGCCGTACGATCATGTCGATCACATGCATCCTGATGCGATCATCGCGATCGCTGCGTCGAAGAATTCCAAGGAATTGACCCAGAAGGTATTCGGTGACGAAATTGGTTGGCTGCCATGGCGCCGCCCAGGCTTCCAGCTCGGTCTTGACCTCGAAGCCTTTGTGAAGGCCAACCCTAAGGCCAAGGGCGTCGTGCTTGAAAGCCACGGTCTGTTCACCTGGGATAACGACGCTAAGAAATGCTACGAGCTGACGCTTGCCATCATCAACAAGGCGATCGATTGGTTTGCGAGTGAGACAGAGGGCAAAACCATCTTTGGTGGCTCAGTCGCAAAAAGCCTGTCTGCTGAAGAACGACGCGCCATTGCTGCACGTCTGATGCCAGAAATCCGTGGCCGTATCGGTCGTGAGGAACGCAAGCTCGCCGATTTTGACGATCAGGATGCTGTGCTTGAATTTGTCAATTCGAAAGACCTGAAACCTCTAGGCGCACTCGGTACATCGTGCCCGGACCATTTTCTGCGCACCAAGATCCGCCCGTTGATCCTTGATCTTGATACGTCCAAACCTGATGTCGACGCACTCGTTGCGGGCCTAGACAAGGCCTTGGACGCGTATCGTGCCGATTACACTCGTTATTACGAGACGTGCAAACACGCAAACTCCCCCAAGATGCGCGATCCAAATCCGGTGATCTTCCTGATCCCTGGCGTCGGCATGCTCTCCTTTGCCAAAGATAAGGCGACCGCGCGTATCGCCGGCGAGTTCTACGTCAATGCTATCAATGTCATGCGTGGCGCTTCAACTGTGTCTGACTATCAGGGACTTGCCGAACAGGAAGCTTTCGACATCGAATATTGGCTGCTGGAAGAAGCAAAGCTTCAGCGCATGCCCAAGCCCAAGAGTCTGGCCGGTCGCATTGCCTTCATCACGGGCGGCGCGGGTGGCATCGGTCGGGCAACGGCTGAGCGTCTTGCAAGCGAAGGTGCCTGCGTGGTGCTGGCGGATATTGATGAAGGTGCGTTGCAGAACACCAGAGGGGACTTCGAAAAGCGTTTCAGCTCCGATGCCGTTCGTACAGTCAAGCTTGACGTCACCAAGGAAAACGCCGTCGTTTCCGCATTTGTGGAAGCAAGTGTTGAATTTGGCGGCATCGACATTCTGGTTTCAAACGCTGGTATTGCGTCCTCTGCTCCGGTCGAGGACACCACGCTTGAGATGTGGAACAAGAACATCGATATTCTTGCGACCGGTTATTTCCTCGTGTCGCGCGAAGCATTTCGTTTGTTCCGTCGCCAAAACCTTGGTGGCAATGTCGTGTTCGTCGCATCCAAGAACGGCCTTGCATCGTCGCCCAACGCTTCGGCCTATTGCACTGCAAAGGCTGCGGAAATCCATCTTGCCCGGTGCCTTGCTTTGGAGGGCGCAGACGCAGGCATTCGGGTGAACACGGTCAATCCAGACGCGGTTCTTCGTGGATCGAAAATCTGGAGCGGGGAATGGCGCGAGCAGCGTGCCGCATCCTCGAAGATCGAAGTGACGGATCTTGAGGAACACTACCGCAAGCGCTCGATGCTGAAGCTCAATGTTTTCCCTGAGGACATAGCCGAGGCAATCTACTTCCTGGCGTCAGACGCCTCCGCAAAATCGACCGGCAACATCATCAACGTTGATGCCGGTAATGCCCAGAGCTTCACACGATAGGGAAAAGGCGGCGGGTGGCGGTGGGAGTGCCGCCTCCGTCGGGGAGGAAAAGATGACCGAGACGAAGATTGCGGCTGACACCATTGCGGCTGAAAATGACAAACGTTCTGCGGCATTGCAGAATGATTATGACGCGCTTGGTGCGCAGCTCGCACGTCGCAATATTGATATCGATACGATCACCAAGAAGGTATCGGAGTTTTTTGTCTCCGTTCCGTCCTGGGGCGTTGGCACCGGAGGCACGCGATTTGCGCGTTTCCCGGGCACGGGTGAGCCGCGCGGGATTTTTGACAAGCTTGATGACTGCTCTGTAATCAACGAGTTGACCCGCGCGACACCGAATGTTTCGCTTCACATTCCGTGGGACAAGGAAGATCCGAAGAAACTCAAGGCACATGCGAATGCGCTGGGTCTGGGCTTCGATGCGATGAACTCAAATACATTCTCCGACGCACCCGGTCAGACCCACTCCTATAAATATGGCTCGCTTAGCCACACGGATGCTGCAACGCGCGCTCAGGCGGTAGAGCACAACATCGAATGTATCGAAATCGGCAACGCCATAGGCTCGAAAGCGCTGACGGTGTGGGTTGGCGATGGTTCGAACTTCCCCGGCCAAAGCAATTTTACCAGAAGCTTTGAACGCTATCTGTCGGCAATGGCCGATATCTACAAGGCGTTGCCGGATGACTGGCGCATCTTTTCCGAACACAAGATGTACGAACCGGCGTTTTATTCGACCGTTGTGCAGGACTGGGGCACAAACTATCTGATCGCCAACACCCTAGGAGAAAAGGCATTCTGCCTCGTCGACCTCGGACACCACGCCCCGAACACCAATATCGAGATGATCGTTGCCCGCCTCATCCAGTTCGGCAAGCTTGGTGGCTTCCATTTCAACGACAGCAAGTATGGCGATGACGATCTGGATGCGGGGTCCATCGAGCCATACCGTCTCTTCCTCGTTTTCAATGAACTGGTGGATGCCGAACATCGTGGGGTGAAGGGCTTTCATCCGGCGCATATGATCGATCAGTCGCATAACGTGACCGATCCGATTGAAAGCCTGATCTCAAGTGCCAACGAGATAAGGCGTGCCTATGCACAAGCGCTACTTGTGGATCGGTCGGCTCTCGACGGTTTCCAGAACGACAATGATGCCCTCATGGCGACCGACACCCTGAAACGGGCGTACCGCAGCGACGTGGAGCCTATTCTCGCAAGAGCGCGGCAACTGGCGGGCGGCGCGATCGATCCTATTGCCACCTATCGGGCAAGCGGCTATCGCGCCAGGGTCTCGGCAAAGCGCCCAGCTGTGGTTGGCGGTTCTGGTGGCATTGTCTGACGCGGTTTCATTCGAGACAGAATCCATCTAGTTTCGAACGGGATGACGCAAATCGGATGACACATGCCGCTATCCTTTTTGATTGAAGGCCCCAACGACGCCCGGTTCACAATTTTGCTTGCGCATGGAGCCGGAGCGCCGATGGATTCGGCGTCAATGACGGGTGCGGCAGTTGCCCTTGCCAATGCGGGTTTTCGAGTAGCCCGTTTCGAGTTTGGTTATATGGCGGCGCGGCGAAGTTCCGACAGTCGAAAACCGCCACCACGGGCGGACACGCTTAATCCTGAGTTTAAAGCCGCTATTGCCGATCTTGCACCGACCGGGCACCTGATTATCGGAGGTAAATCCATGGGCGGCCGTGTTGCCAGCATGATTGCCGATGAGCTCCATGATGCTCATGCGATCGCTGGCCTTCTTTGCCTGGGTTACCCCTTTCATCCTCCGGGCAAACCCGAAAACCTCAGGACAGCGCATCTCGAGTTCCTTAAAACGCCGACTTTGATCTGTCAGGGGACGCGTGATGAGTTCGGAACACGTGAAGAGGTTAGTACCTATCCGCTTTCCAGTCAGATCGATTTTCTTTGGCTAGAAGACGGAGATCATGATCTTAAGCCCCGCAAGAAGGTCTCGGGCTTTTCCACGGCGGACCATCTCGCAACCGTTGAAAAAACGGTGCGAGACTGGGCTGATAGGTTGCCGTTAGGCGCGTAGTGCAGCGGCAGGGGACTGGCGGTAGGCAAATGCCGCAGGAATGGCAGCGAGGATTGCCGCAAAGCCAAGGATGATGGCCGCAAGTAATACGTCCTGTCCTATGAAGGTGACGGGGAAGACGATCCCGCTTTCGCCGGCAAGCACATGTGCTATCGCCATAGATGCCCCGTAACCCATCAGGAAACCGAGAATGACGCCGGTGCCGATCAGGCACAACAACTCCAGCCAGACGATGGAGAACAGCGCTGCGCGCGGGGCTCCGAAGGCGCGAAGAGCACCGATCTGCCGGCGACGCTGGCCGATATGCAGAACGGTGACCAGCAGCAGTGATGCAGCCACCAGGACTTGCGAGCCGGTTGCCACTGCAAACAAGACCAGTCTTGCATCACCCAGTGTCGCATAAAGCCGCGTCAGCACTTCGCCGGGGAAGACACCAACAGTCGTGCCGCCTCGATATTCCTGCCGCAGCTTGTATGCGTCCGCAATGGTTTTCGGTTTGACGAGGATTGCCGGTAGTCCGGGTACATCGTGATCCCAGTCCTCCACGATCGGCGCGTCCGCGTGAGCGGAATGATCGTGCGCTTCGTGGTCGTGATCCTGGCTCGGGCTCGCAAAGTGACCGTGACCGGAATAGTCGTGGGATGCATGGTCATGGTTGGCTTCGCTGCCGCTGGCATGATCATGGTCATGCTCCGATTGGGGTTTTTCCTGTCCGGCTGTCGCCGCGACTTCTTTTCCTTCGGTTCCATCGTCATGCCCAAGGCCGTGAATGTGCCAGACGGCCTGTATGGGCACGAGGATAGCACGGTCCCATGCGGTGCCGGTCGGCTTCAGGCGACCAGAGACAGTGTAGGCAAGTTCGCCATGTGTATGGCCGCCTTCACCGGGCGCTCCATGCATAGGCTTGATTTCCGCGCCAAGGGCAAGAGATACAGCCGAGCCGACCACAGCCTGACCTTCAGTCATGAAAACTCGGCCTTCCTGCAACCCGGCGGACAGGTTTGCCACGAGCGCAGTTGTCGTGCCGACAATCGGAAAACCGTTGAAGGAATCGCCGAAACCAATTGGCGCCGCCCAGGCAACACGAGGATCGTTTGCAAGCCTTGCCAATACCTCTCCCTCCATCAGCGGAAGAGGAGAGGGCTGAAGAAAGACCGAGGACAGCACGAGTTGTGTTTCGCTGCCGGCCGCGCCGACGACAAGGTCGAATTTGTCGGCTGCGCGAGCGCTACCAAGCCGCAGCGACCGCTCTTGAAGTGTGACTGTCACGCTAAGGGCAACAGCCAGCGCGACAAGAAGGACGACCACCAGTGCGCCGAGCCAGAGGCGGCGCAGGTCAGCAAGAATGAAGCGGATCATGCTGCCATCTCCGCCTTGCCGTCGTGACCGAGGCGACCGGCATTCAGAGTAACGCGGCGATCAAGACGCTCGGTGAGGCGGCTGTCATGCGAAACGATGATCAATGTACTCTGCTCGGTCGCTGCCAGTTCGAGGAGAAGATGCCCGACAGCCTCGCCGCTTTCGCGATCCAGACTTGCGGTCGGTTCATCGGCAATGACGACGCCAGGTTTACGCAAAAGTGCACGGGCCACCGCCACACGCTGCATTTCTCCCCGGGACATTGTCTCGATGTTCTGGTTGTGGCGTTTAATGCCGACACGCGACAACAGATCAGCGGCCCGTTCTTCAAGAGTTAACGACGATGCACGCGAAAGCCGGGCCGGAAGGAGGACATTGTCGAGCGCAGACAGCCCTGGGAACAGGTGAAAGTCCTGCATGATGAGGCCAATATTTTCAGCTCGCCATCGGTCGCGGCCGCTCTCTGAAAGACGGGTGATATCTGTGCCCGACCAGGCAACGGCGCCATTGTCCGCCCGTTCCAGGCCACTGATGATATTCACCAGTGTGCTTTTACCCGAACCGGACGGGCCGGTTACGGCCACACGGGAGCCGGCAGGCAGATCCAGTTTTTCGATGAAAAGCACCGGATCATTCAAGCCGGGAAAGGAAACGGACAGGTTTTCAAGAGAGAGAGAAAGCATGCTGTTCAGGCAACCCAATATTTCGCGTCACGAATGCGCAGGCGGCTGACGAAACCGGTTTCTGGGTCAGTCCAACTCCCCATTTCCAAAACTCCGGAGACCTCGATACGGGTGCTCGGCTGCACGAATGTCTGTTTTTCGTCGAGATAGATGACCACGATATTGTCCGGCCAGTCGGAGTCCGATGAGCAGAACGGGCAAATCGACATCGGGATCTCGGTCAGAACGAAAAAGGCGGCTTCAGCTTTCAATGGTGGGGCCATGAAGCCACCCATCGTCACGGGCTTGCCGACAAGTCCCTTCAACTTTTCGGAAAACTCGAGGCCAAGTACGCTTATCTTGCTGTAGAGGTCACCGAAACCGATCTCGGCATTGGCCGCGGCCATGGACATTTTGTGAGAAGCGAAGACCGGCGAAAGACCGAGCAGTGTCAGCATGTGACGGCGGCTGAGCAAGGGCGGCATCTTGTACCTCTTCAGGCTTTAGAAACAGGAATTCCGGGCGTAGGTGCCGCCCGGAATATTGCATAATTTTAGATCACGTCAGTTCGACGCAACCGTGCCAAGTGCAAATGTGTCTGCAAGTACGCGGTAAACGTCGCTCTGTTCCATGTAGCCCTTGAAGCCATCGGAGCCGGGGCCGGTCGATTGCAAAACCATGTCGTCTACAGCGTGGACGCCGCTGTCGCCGCTCTTGGGGATATTGCCCTGAACGAAGACTGCGCCGGGAACGTCCTTATAGGCTTCGTTCGCAACATATTCCTTTTTCTCGTTCTGGATCGCCGGAACGAAAGGACCGTCAAGCTTCGGGCGGAACGTCTCATAGTGATCCGGGCCGTTATTGGCATTCAGGAACAGGCGGCGGGTGACATCGATCTTGTCCGGATAACCGTCGCCATCGGCATCCGTGTAGTTCGGGAAGCCTGCGTCGTCGTAGGTGCCGACCTTTTCACGCATTTCGGTGCCTTCCTTTTCGTCATCAACAGTACCGATGATGGAAACGCCGTGCGTATGGTCGCCGGTGAAGACGATCAGTGTGTCCGGGTTCTTGGAGGCGAATTCGCGCGCAACGCCAAGTGCCTTGTCGAACTCGATGGTTTCAACGACCGCGCGGTCCCAGTCGAGCGGATGAGACATCTTGTCGATGTTTGCGGCTTCGACCATCAGGAAGAAACCTTCAGGGTTCTTGGAGAGTTCGTTGAGCGCGGTCTCAGTCATTTCGACCAGGCCGGGCTGCTCGGGGAACTTGCCGACGGTGCCCTTTTTCAGGAAATTGCGATCGAGAAGCGTATCCATGTTGCCGGTGTGGAAGAGGCCAAGGATCTTGCCGCTATTGGTGCCGGCAGCGGTCGCGAGTTCGCCCTTCGTGGTTGCCAGCGAATATCCAGCTTCCTGGAACAGCTTGATATAATCCTTGTCGTCCTTGCGCTTGGAACCAACGGTTTCCTTGGGCAGGAAGTAGGCGGAACCGCCACCGAGAACAACTTCTGGCTTAACGTCGAGCAGCATGCCGGTGATCTCAGGCTTGTCGCCGCGTTTGCGGGTATGGGCAACCACGGCTGCAGGCGTTGCGTCCTGAAGTTCGGAGGTCGTGACGACGCCGATCGACTTCTTCGTTTCGCGGCGAATTGCTTCGGCCAGCGTTTCGACCTTCGGATCGTCAAAGCTGTCAGGCGTGCGGTCGGCGTAGACGCCAATCGCGTTGACGGCAGTTTTATGGCCGGTCATGTAGGCAGACATTGTGTTTGCGCTGTCAGTCGCGACAGCGTTGGTTGCGGAGGTACCGATAAAGGCCATCCGGTCCATTTCGTCCATGTTCAGACGGCCGCTTGCCTTGCCTTCAGTCATGCCCTTCGACATCAGTCGGGCAGCCGTGCGATGTGCAACGGAAAGACCATCGCCAACCATGAAGATGATGTTCTTGGCTTTCGGTGTTGCCGAGGTGCCGTATACGTCCCAGGTGACTGACTTCTTTTCGTCGCCTGCCGTGACTTCAATTACATAGGCGCCCGGCTTTGCAATCTTCAGATCGCGCAGGATAACCGCTGAGCCCAAGCTCTTGTCTTCCTTGCCTTTTTCGTCAGCAACGAATTGGGCTTCAGAACCGAAGACAGCTTTGTAGTCCTGACCGTTGACGGTGATCTTCACGTCATCCTGCTTGACGACGTTTTTCAGTTCCACTTTGAAATCGAAAGGCGAACCGGCGAGGATCGTTGCCCGATCAAGCGGGTAGACGGTGGCAGCTTGCGCCGCGCCGGCCAGGAAAGTGGTCGTAGCGAGTAGAGCTAGGAAATGTCGCATGGGAGCCCTCTTAATGACATCGTTGATCGTCGATGGCATAGCTTTGGCGGATGACAGTTGGATGACGGTCATCAAGCAAAGTTGGTCGCTTCGTTGTGACGGGCGCATCGATTGACCGGCGGTGGAGATCGCGCATGCTTAATCCCCCGAGAATACCGATCACTTGACATTGGTTTTTCGTTTCTCCTTCAATAGAATAAAAAACGAAAGAAATGGGAGGATAACTATTGCTCACCCCGCGACAGGACGAAATAGTTGCACTTGCTAAAGCCAATGGCAGGGTATTGGTCGACGAACTGGCAACGCGCTTTTCTGTAACGCCTCAGACCATCCGTAAGGATCTGAACGATTTATGCGATGCACGCGCCCTGACCCGCATTCATGGCGGCGCCATTTTTCCGAGCGGCAATGAAAACGTAAAATACGAAGCGAGGCGGGCAATAGCTTCGACGGAAAAGCAGGCGATAGGCGCTGCAGCCGCCGGATTGATACCAAACAATTCCTCGCTGTTCATCAATATCGGCACGACGACCGAAGCGGTGGGCGAGGCATTGGAGAACCACCACGAGTTGATGGTCATCACTAACAATATCAATGTTGCCAACAGGTTGCGCGTTTTCCCCGGCATTGAGGTGGTGATTGCCGGTGGTGTGGTGCGCGGTGCGGATGGTGGCATCGTCGGAGAAGCGGCGGTTGACTTCATTCGCCAGTTCAAGGTGGATTTTGCTGTGATCGGTGTGTCGGCAATCGATGAAGACGGCGCCCTGCTCGATTTCGATTTTCGTGAAGTGAAAGTTGCCCAGGCAATCATGTCGAATGCCCGGCACGTAATTCTGGTGTCTGATTCTTCCAAGTTCGAAAGAACCGCCCCGGTTCGTATCGGTCATATCTCGCAGGTCCACACATTCATTACCGACCGTTGTCCTTTGGAAAGTGTGCGAACCATCTGTGCTGACAGTGATGTGAGGCTTATCGAAACGGCAGAAAACGCGGCCTGAGCGCGTGTTTTAATTTTCGTTTGACATTCGTTTTTCGTTCGAATTAGATGTTCTGGCTTTCAATATATCGATGGGGAGAGCGTCGATGAAAGCGCGGGAGGAGCAATGTCTGGTGAGGCAATTCGCGACATTTTCGTGATTGGCGGCGGCGTGAACGGCTGCGGGATTGCGCGCGATGCGGCAGGCCGTGGTTATTCTGTTGCGCTTGCGGAAAAGGGTGATTTTGCCTCTGGCACGTCGTCTGCGGCGACCAAGCTGATCCACGGCGGTCTGCGTTATCTCGAACATTACGAATTCCGGCTGGTGCGCGAAGCGCTGATGGAGCGCGAGGTGCTGTGGGCGATGGCGCCGCACATCATCTGGCCAATGCGTTTCGTGCTGCCGTTCCAGAAAGGCGGCGTGCGCCCGGCCTGGCTGATCCGGCTCGGCCTGTTTCTCTATGACCACCTGGGTGGCCGCAAGCTGTTGCCAGCGACGAAGACACTCGACCTTCGCCGCGATGTGGCCGGCAAGCCGCTGAAGCCGGTGTTTGCCACGGCGTTCGAATATTCCGATGGCTGGGTCGATGATGCCCGTTTCGTGGTGCTGAATGCCCGCGATGCGCAACAGCGCGGTGCGACGATCCTGAACCGCACCCGCGTGGTGTCGGCACGGCGCGAGGCTGGCCTATGGCGGATCGAGACCTTTGACGAAAAGAGCGGGCAGGCGGGTGTCTATACGGCCCGCATGCTGGTCAATGCCTCCGGTCCCTGGGTCGATACGGTGCTGTCAGGCGTGTTCGGCCGCAACAATGTCCACAATGTCCGGCTGGTGCAGGGCAGCCATATCATCGTGAAGAAGAAGTTTGCCGATCCGCGTGCCTACTTCTTCCAGAACCCGGATGGGCGTATCATCTTCGCCATCCCCTATGAGCGGGATTTTACCCTGATCGGCACGACCGACCGCGACTATACCGGCGATCCGGCCAATGTGCGTATCAGCGCCGAAGAGACGAGCTATCTGTGCAATGCGGCAAGCGAGTATTTCTCCGAGCCGGTCAAGGCGGAGGATATCGTCTGGACCTATTCGGGCGTTCGCCCGCTGTTCGATGATGGTGCATCGAAGGCGCAGGAAGCAACGCGCGATTACGTCCTGAAGGTGGAAGGCGCCGATGGCGAGGCACCGCTTCTCAACGTGTTCGGCGGCAAGCTGACAACCTATCGCCGCCTGGCCGAGCATGCGCTGGAAAAGATCGGTTCAGCCATTGGAGCAAAGGGCAACGCCTGGACAGCGTCTTCCCATCTGCCAGGTGGTGACTTCGGGGTGAATGGTTATGAGGAACAGGTGAAGGCACTTGTGGGGCGCTACCCGTTCCTTGAGCGTGTGCATGGTGAGCGACTGGTGCGCAACTACGGTACGGATGCTGGTGAACTGCTTGGCGCTGCATCGGGCGCTGCCGATCTCGGTCGCCACTTCGGTGGAACGCTCTACGAGATCGAGGTGCGCTGGCTGGTCGAACGCGAATGGGCCGTCACCGCAGATGACATCCTCTGGAGACGCACAAAACAGGGCTTGAGGTTGAGCGGCGATGAGGTGAGGGCGCTGCAAGACTATCTGGATGGTGTCGCCGGCAGTCATGTGAAGGCGATATAAAAATTCACACCGAAGGCTGGAGGAGGCTTTGGGTTTAGATGCTTGAATTGCGAGACGTCTCGAAGATGGTTGGCGGAGAATATCATATTCATCCGACGGACCTGACGTTGCAGCGTGGAAGCCTGAATGTGCTTCTTGGGCCAACGTTATCCGGCAAAACCACGCTCATGCGATTGATGGCGGGCCTCGATCGGCCAAGTGGCGGTGCGATCTTTTTCAACGGCGAGGATGTGACCGGGCGTCCGGTTCAGACGCGCAACGTTGCCATGGTCTACCAGCAATTCATCAATTATCCGGCGCTCACTGTGTATGAAAACATTGCGTCTCCGATGCGTGTGGCCGGCAAGGATCAGGCGACCATCGACAGGGAAGTCCGTAAGGCCGCAGATCTTCTGAAGTTAACCCCTTATCTCGACCGCACACCGCTTAATCTGTCCGGTGGCCAGCAGCAGCGTACGGCATTGGCACGCGCCATCGTCAAGAATGCCAATCTGGTACTTCTGGACGAGCCGTTGGCCAATCTTGACTACAAGCTGCGCGAGGAATTGCGTCTGGAATTGCCGCGTATCTTTGCAGAGTCCGGTGCTATTTTCGTCTATGCGACAACAGAACCATCAGAGGCGCTTTTGCTCGGTGGCAATACGGCTACACTGAGCGAAGGACGGTTGACACAATTCGGCAGGACTATCGATGTCTATCGCCGGCCGGTCGATATCGTTACCGCTGCCACTTTCGCCGATCCACCGCTGAACACGATAGAGGTGATGAAAACGAACGGCAGTTTTGTGCGCGCTGATCGCCAAGTGATGGCGGTTCCGGCCCATCTTGGGACCATTCCGGATGGTCCCCTCACGATCGCCTTCCAACCACACCATCTGTTTCCCGCATCGCAGGCGCATACGGCGCAACCCATCCAGGCGCGGACATTGATATCGGAAATCGCCGGATCGGAAAGTTTCGTGCATATCGAATTTGCCGGGCAACGTTGGGTGATGCTCGCACAGGGCATTCACGACATCGAACCCGACCGCGAGATAGAACTGTTCCTCGACACGCAACATCTTATGGCTTTCGACGCAAACGGTCGCGCCATCGGTGTTGCTCCTGTCGGGCAGGTTTGAGGAGGGGCGATCATGGCACGCATCACGCTGGATCATATACGCCACGCCTACAGCGCCAAGGCGCAAGCCGCAGGCGATTACGCGTTGAAGGAAGTCCATCACGAATGGGAAGACGGCGGTGCCTATGCGCTACTCGGTCCATCCGGCTGTGGAAAAACGACGTTGCTCAACATCATTTCCGGTCTTATTCGGCCGTCGGATGGGCGCATTGCCTTCGACGGAACTGATGTTACCGATCTCGCCACGGAAGATCGAAATATTGCCCAGGTTTTCCAGTTCCCGGTCGTTTACGACACCATGACCGTCTACGATAATCTCGCCTTTCCGTTGCGCAACCGGCATGTACCGGAGGCAGACGTCGATCGGCGAGTTCGCGAAATCCTTGAAATGACCGATCTCGGGGGCATGGCGAAGCGCCGTGCGCACGGACTGACAGCTGACCAGAAGCAGAAGATTTCCCTGGCGCGCGGACTGGTTCGCTCGGATGTAAACGCCATTCTTTTCGATGAGCCGCTGACGGTCATCGATCCGCACATGAAATGGGTGTTGCGCTCTCAGTTGAAACGCCTGCATCGCCAGTCCGGCTTTACAATGGTCTATGTCACCCACGACCAGACGGAGGCGCTGACCTTCGCAGACAAGGTCGTGGTGATGTATGATGGGCAGATTGTGCAGATCGGCACGCCGGCGGAATTGTTCGAGCGGCCAAGCCATACATTTGTTGGTTATTTCATCGGTTCGCCGGGGATGAATGTCATCCCGGCAACGCTCGATGGGAACAGGGTCAAGCTCGGCGATGAGGTTCTTTCACTCGACTTCACCCCCAAGACGAACGCCGGCGCCAAGACAGAACTAGGCATCCGACCGGAATTCGTTCGGATCGGCCGCGAGGGCATGCCCGTTAGAATCAACAGGGTCGAGGACATCGGGCGTCACAAGATTGTTCGGGCCACATTCGCGGGGCAGGCAATAGCGATCGTGGTGTCGGAAGATGCAGACATTCCTGCTGAAGCGCGCGTTACGTTCGATCCCGGCGCAATCAGCATTTACGCAGATTCCTGGCGCGTCGGCAGGGAGGGCTGAGGGATGAACAAGACCTGGAATAACAAGGCCTGGTTTCTGGTGCTGCCGGTGCTCGTGCTCGTGGCGTTCTCGGCGGTCATCCCTTTGATGACCGTTGTGAACTATTCCGTGCAGGATACGTTCGGAAATAACGAATTCTTTTGGGCGGGTGCGGATTGGTTCGTGCAGACATTGCATTCCGACCGTTTTTGGGAAGCGTTGCAGCGCAATCTGATCTTCTCGATCATCATCCTGCTTCTGGAAATCCCGCTTGGTATTTTCATTGCGCTCAACATGCCGAAAAAGGGCATTGGTGTTCCTGTTTGCCTGGTCTTGATGGCGCTGCCATTGCTGATCCCGTGGAACGTAGTCGGAACAATCTGGCAGGTATTCGGACGTGTCGATATTGGCCTGCTCGGACGCACGCTTGCAGCGATCGGGCTCGACTACAACTATGTCCGCGATCCGATCGATGCCTGGGTCACCATCATCGTTATGGATGTCTGGCATTGGACGAGCCTCGTCGTGTTGCTTTGCTATGCAGGTCTGGTATCGATCCCGGACGCCTATTATCAGGCGGCAAAGATCGATGGCGCCTCTCGCTGGTCGGTGTTCCGCTATATTCAACTGCCGAAGATGAAACGTGTTTTGCTGATCGCTGTGCTGCTTCGCTTTATGGACAGTTTCATGATCTACACCGAACCTTTTGTTGTCACGGGCGGTGGCCCCGGCAATTCCACGACGTTCCTGTCGATCGACCTTGTCAAGATGGCTGTGGGTCAGTTTGACCTCGGGCCTGCTGCGGCCATGTCGATCATCTACTTCCTCATCGTCCTGCTGCTTTCATGGATCTTCTACACCGTGATGACCAGCGGCGACGAGAACGCGTGAGGGGAGAGGACATCATGGCTCAGACAATCAAATACAAACCGGCTGGTAACTACTCTTGGGTTGTTTCGACGATCTACATCGTCTTCCTGCTGCTGCCGATCTACTGGTTGATCAACATGAGCTTCAAGGAAAATGCCGAGATTACCGGTACCTTCTCGCTCTGGCCGATCAACCCGACACTGCGCAACTATACGATAATCTTCACAGATCCATCTTGGTACAGGGGCTACATCAATTCGATCACCTATGTTGCTCTGAACACGGTGATCTCTGTGCTTGCTGCGCTGCCGGCTGCTTACGCCTTCTCGCGCTACCGGTTCCTCGGGGACAAGCATCTGTTCTTCTGGCTGCTGACAAACCGCATGGCACCCCCTGCCGTTTTCGCGCTTCCCTTCTTCCAGCTCTATTCCGCGTTCGGGCTGATCGACACGCATATCGCTGTCGCACTGGCGCATTGCCTCTTTAACGTACCGTTGGCTGTTTGGATCTTGGAAGGTTTCATGTCCGGTGTGCCGAAGGAAATCGATGAGACGGCCTATATCGACGGCTATTCGTTCCCCCGTTTCTTCGTTCGGATCTTCATGCCACTGGTGGCGTCTGGCATTGGTGTTGCTGCCTTCTTTTGCTTCATGTTTTCGTGGGTTGAACTTTTGCTTGCCCGCACGCTGACAACGACAGCTGCAAAGCCGATTTCAGCGATCATGACACGCACGGTATCGGCATCGGGCATGGATTGGGGAGTGCTTGCTGCAGCCGGTGTGCTGACCATCATTCCCGGGGCGCTCGTCATCTATTTTGTCCGCAACTATATCGCCAAGGGCTTCGCGCTCGGTCGCGTCTGAGAAGGGAGATTGGACATGAATTTTTCCTGGATGGCGTGGACATTGCCAACCGCATTGTTCTTCCTGACGATCCTCGTGCTTTTGATCAGCATGGGCGTCTGGGAATATCTGGCGCCGGGTGGATCGCCACGTGTTGGCATTTTACGGTTTGAGACGACGAGGGGGGATCGCCTCTTCATCTCGCTGCTCGGTGCGGCGTTCATTCATCTCGCATGGCTGGGTTTTGTGGGACCCAACCTGTGGTGGGCACTTGGCCTCGCGGTGGTCTACGCCATAGGCGTTTTCCGCTTTGTGTAGGCCGGGAGGATACAGATGGCTGGGTGACTGGCCGCCTGACGTTAAGACTGCAATCGCAAACCTTGGGAGGATATTATGCGAAGGCATCTATTAGCGACAACAGCAGGAATATTGTTGGCGATGGCGGGTTCCGCCTATGCTGGCATGGACGAGGCAAAGTCCTTTCTTGACAAGGAAGTCGGGGAGCTTTCGACGCTGACCCGCGCCGATCAGGAAAAGGAAATGCAATGGTTCATCGATGCGGCAAAGCCTTTTGCCGGCATGGACATCAAGGTGGTCTCTGAAACCATCACCACGCATGAATATGAATCGAAGGTTCTGGCGCCAGCCTTTACCGCCATCACCGGCATCAAGATCACCCATGACCTGATTGGTGAAGGTGACGTTGTTGAGAAACTGCAGACGCAGATGCAGTCCGGCGAAAACATCTATGACGCCTATATCAACGATTCCGATCTTATCGGTACACATTGGCGCTATCAGCAGGCGCGCAGCCTGACCGACTTCATGGCCAACGAAGGCAAGGACGTTACAAACCCCGGCCTGGACATCGATGACTTCATAGGCAAGTCTTTCACAACGGCACCCGATGGAAAGCTCTATCAGTTGCCGGACCAGCAGTTCGCAAACCTTTACTGGTTCCGCTATGACTGGTTCAACGACGACAAAAACAAGGCGGATTTCAAGGCGAAATACGGCTACGATCTCGGCGTTCCAGTCAACTGGTCGGCATATGAAGACATTGCCGAATTCTTCACCGGCCGCGAGGTCGGTGGCAAGAAGGTCTATGGCCACATGGACTATGGCAAGAAGGACCCGTCGCTCGGTTGGCGCTTTACCGACGCGTGGCTGTCCATGGCTGGTAATGGCGACAAGGGTATTCCGAACGGCAAGCCGGTTGACGAATGGGGCATTAAGGTTGACGAAAAGTCACGTCCGGTCGGCTCGTGCGTCGCCCGCGGTGGTGACACCAACGGTCCAGCTGCCGTCTATTCGATCCAGAAATACCTGGACTGGATGAAGGCCTACGCTCCGGCTGCTGCTCAGGGCATGACCTTCTCCGAATCCGGTCCTGTTCCATCGCAGGGTGAGATCGCCCAGCAGATGTTCACCTACACCGCCTTCACCGCCGACTTTGTGAAACCCGGTCTGCCGGTCGTCAACGAGGATGGAACGCCGAAGTGGCGTTTTGCTCCGAGCCCGCACGGCGTCTACTGGAAAGATGGTATGAAACTTGGCTATCAGGACGCCGGTTCATGGACGCTCATGAAATCGACACCTGACGATCGTGCCAAGGCCGCCTGGCTTTACGCACAGTTCGTGACCTCCAAGACAGTCGACGTCAAGAAGAGCCACGTCGGACTGACCTTCATTCGCGAATCCAGTATCCGGGACAAGAGCTTCACGGAGCGCGCTCCGAAGCTTGGCGGTCTGGTCGAGTTCTATCGCTCGCCGGCCCGCGTGCAATGGTCGCCGACCGGTACGAACGTTCCGGATTATCCAAAGCTTGCGCAATTGTGGTGGCAGGCCATCGGCGATGCGTCTTCCGGTGCAAAGACCCCGCAGGAAGCGATGGACTCGCTTTGCGCAGAGCAGGAAAAGGTGCTGCAGCGTCTTGAGCGCGCCAAGGTCCAGGGTGAATTCGGGCCTGCGCTGGCGGAAGAGCACGACATCGAATACTGGAACAAGGACGCAGTTTCGAAGGGTAATCTGGCACCACAGCTGAAGATTGCCGACGAAAAGGAAAAGCCTGTTACCGTCAATTATGACGAACTGGTCAAAAGCTGGCAGAAGTAATTTCTGACGGCACATTCTAACCGGGGCGGCTTGCCGCCCCGGTCATTTGCATCTTGAAGGGAGTGACATAATGGGTGGGTATATTCTGGCGATCGACCAGGGAACGACATCAACGCGATCTATGGTTTTCGATCGCGATATGCGGGTCATCGGGGTCGGACAGCGAGAATTCCCCCAGCATTTCCCGGCATCTGGCTGGGTGGAGCATGAACCGGAAGATATCTGGAACAGTGTGGTGGAAACCATCCGCCTGGCGCTGGCAGACGCAGGTATCGGCGCCTCCGACATCGAGGCGATCGGCATTACCAATCAGCGCGAAACCACTGTTCTATGGGACAAAAATACCGGCGAGGCCGTCCATCGTGCCGTTGTCTGGCAGGATCGCCGCGCCGCGCCGGTGTGCGAGGAGTTGAAGAGACGCGGGCTGGAGCCGCTCTTTGCGAAAAAAACAGGGTTGCTTCTTGATCCTTATTTCTCGGGAACGAAGCTTTCATGGTTGCTCGACAGCGTAAGCGGTCTGCGTGAAAAGGCAGTCAATGGCGAGATATGCTTCGGCACTGTCGACAGCTTTCTGATTTACCGTCTCACAGGTGGCCGACGTCACGTGACCGATGCCACGAATGCGTCGAGAACGTTGATCTACAACATCGAAGAAAATGCCTGGGACGACGAACTCCTGTCCATTCTCGATATTCCACGCGCCATGCTGCCGGAGGTACTGGATTGTGCTGCCGATTTCGGCATCACGGACAAGGCTTTGTTCGGCGCTGAAATTCCGATCCTCGGCGTGGCAGGCGACCAGCAGGCGGCCGTCATCGGCAACGCCTGCTTCGAACCGGGCATGATGAAGTCGACCTATGGTACCGGCTGCTTTGCGCTGCTCAATACAGGTACGGATCGCGTTGTATCGACCAACCGACTGCTGACCACCATCGCCTACCGGCTTAACGGTGTTACGACCTACGCGCTCGAAGGGTCGATCTTCATTGCAGGCGCGGCGGTGCAGTGGCTGCGCGACGAACTCGGATTTATCTCAGTTGCGTCGGAGGTTAGTGCACTTGCCGAAAAGGCGGATCCCAACCAGCGGGTTTATCTAGTTCCGGCGTTCACGGGACTCGGGGCACCTTACTGGGATGCGGAAGCGCGCGGCGCCATTTTCGGTTTGACGCGTGGAACCGGCCCGGCCGAGTTTGCGCGCGCAGCACTGGAAAGCGTCGCCTATCAGACCTTCGACCTGCTCGAGGCCATGCGCAAGGATTGGGTAGGCGATAACGGCAAGACGGTTCTCAGGGTCGATGGTGGCATGGTTGCTTCCGACTGGACCATGCAGCGGCTTGCCGATGTTCTTGCCGCACCCGTCGACCGCCCGGTTTTTCTCGAAACGACGATTTTGGGAGCGGCATGGCTTGCAGCATCGCGTGCCGGTATCTGGCCGGATCAGGAAGGCTTTGCCGCGCATTGGAAGCGTGACCGTCGCTTTACGCCCGATCTCGATGGCGCTGAACGCGAGCGTGCTATCGCCGGCTGGCGAGACAGCGTGAGCAGATGCCTGTCGCGACCGGCATAACCAGGTTCATCATGCTTTTTAAGTCGACCGGCTCTTCCGGCCGACAGCTTCTCCAAGCGAGATGATCAGGGCGCAAATCGCGATGAGCACAAGCGAGGCTGCCGAAGCTGCGGGCAAGTCAGTCCCGGTTTCGGAAACCTTGCTGTAGAGAACCAGTGGAAGAATGTTCACCTGTGTGCCGACAAGAGCGAGCGCTGTACCATAGGCTCCTACCGCCACGGAAGACGTCAGGCAGAACGCGGCCACGAGGCTTGGTGCGATCTGCGGCAGCATCACATCGACCATCGCGCGGCCATTACTGGCTCCAAGCGAACGCGCCGCAATCAGCTGGTTGCGGTCGAAATTACTGATGGCCGGAAGCACGATAAGGACAACGCGCGGGACGAGATAGTAAGAGTAGGCGAGCCCTAGGCCGAATGGTGAAAAAATGAAGCCCCCGACCACGGCTGGATCGAAGCCGAGTTCGGCAAGCAGCAGGGTTACGAAGCCCGAGCGCCCAAGCAAAAGAATAAAGCCATAGGCCACGATCAGCCCTGAAAATGTCAGCGGCAGAGAGAGAGCAATCAATGCGGCCATCTTAAGCCGCGGTGCTAGGCGGGCTAGGGCAAGAGCGACGCAAAAACCGACGATCAGGGAAAACAGGGGGGCGGCTGTTCCGAGAATCAGCGTTCCCTTTAATCCGTTCCAGAAGACCGGATCGTCGATCAATCGAACGAATGCGTTGCCGCTATCCGAAAATGCTCCAATCAGAACCGCACTGATGGGGAGGATAAAGAACAGGCCAAGGACTGTACAACCGGGCAAGGCGAACAGTGCGAGTGCTTTTTTGGAGGCACGAACGCCCATCGAAATTCTCCTGATAGGGATGGTTGCCAGTTGCAGACCGACGTTGTCTGCCCGTTGGCGTGCCACCCGCCGCCTTCATTGCACGGCGAGTGGCTCAGGCGGTCTTACTGACCCAGAACGGCTTTGGCCCAACCGGCGTCAATTTCCGCCTTCTTGGCCGTTGCCTTGGCGATATCGAGCGGCTTGATCTGGGTGGCAGTCGGCATCTTGGCCGCGACAGCCTCAGGAAGCTTGATGTTGTTGACGGAGGGGCGGACATAGCCTTCGGCAAAGATCTTCTGACCTTCGTCGCTCATGACGAAGTTCAGCCATAGCTTGCCTGCATTGGGATTCGGGCCGTTCTTGACCAGTGAAATCGCATAGGGGGCCGCGGCCGATGCCTCCTCGGGAATGACGACCTCGATGCCGTCTGCCATGCCATCCGTGAACTTCGCTTTCAGCCCATCGTTTTCGTAGCCGATCCAGATCGGGATTTCACCCTTCAGGAACTGGGCGTAAGGCGTTGTGCCGACGGTGCGCAGGACATTGCCTGCCTTGCTGAGCTTGCCGAGATAGTCGATGCCAGGTGTCACGTTGTCCATGCTGCCGCCATTGCCGAAGCTTGCTGCGAAGGTGACAACCTGTCCCTGGCCGGTCGAACGTGGGTCCTGATAGACGATTGCATTCTTGTATTCGGGCTTAAGAAGGTCGGCCCAGGTTTTCGGAACGTTTTTAACGAGCTTGGTGTTGACGAGGAAGGCAACACTTAGCGTGTGGACGGTGAACCACTGGCCATCAGTCGCACGAAGCGTCTCGGGCAAGCGGTCAAAGTTTGTTGGCTTGTAGCCTTCGACAACACCAGCCTTGGCGGCATCAAGCGCAGATGCGGCGAAGTAATAGGCCGTGTCGGCCTGCGGGCGGTTGCGGGATTTGTCGAGGGCAACAACTGTGGCTGCAGAGCCGAGATCGTTATAGACCATCTCCACACCCGGGTAACGCTTCTGGAAAGCCTTGAACTGGCCTGCCCAGTTCGCCCATGTCGGGCCGGTGTCGAATGACACGACGAGACCTTCTTTCTGAGCTGCGTCATAAAGCGCTTTTTCACCCTGATAGAGTTCTGGGCCCTCAAAGGCGAGTGCGCTGGAGGCAAAGCTCAAGGCCATGGCGCCTGCGGCCATGGTTGTCATGAATTGGCGTCTGTTCATGGTCGTACCTTTTTTGCTGAAATTCAGTTGGGGGGAAGAAGGCGTACTGCGTCTGGAGGGACCTGCACGGATGTCACAGCCTCCCTCAGATGGGTTTCGAGGCGGATGAGGCCGCCCTGAACATTGAGATCGATGCGACGGATCGGACCGAGGTAACGATCGGCGGCGACAACCCCGGAGAAGATGCTGGCGGAGGTCTGCGCATCAGCGTCGACTGCGGGAGTAATCCGTTCGGGACGAACGAACACGGTCACCGCTTCCCCCGGCGTGTGACCTTTGGTGTCGCAGCGGAGTGAGCCGATCTCGGTCTCAACCAACCCGTCGGCGGTGATCCTGCCCTTCCAGAGGTTCGATTGGCCGACAAAAGCCGCCACATAAGCATTGGCTGGTGTTTCGTAAAGTTCCTGTGGGGTGCCGATCTGGATCAACCGACCGTCGCGCATCACGGCGATCTTATCGGCTATTGAAAGCGCCTCTTCCTGGTCGTGTGTCACGAGCAATGTCGCGATGCCTGAAGCGCGTTGAACGCGCAAAATCTCGTCGCGCATGTCTACACGCAGATTGGCGTCGAGGGCCGAAAGCGGCTCGTCGAGAAGAAGGCCTTGAGGTTCGAACACCAGTGCGCGGGCAAGGGCAACGCGCTGCTGCTGTCCGCCTGAAAGCGCGGCGGGAACATCATCGGCCCGGTGGCTCATGCCGACACGATCCAGCATGTCGATTGCCCGCGTGCGCCTTTCAGCTTTGGTGATGCCGCGTACCTTCAACGGATAAGCGACATTTTCCCACAAGCGCATATGCGGAAAGAGCGCGTAGTTCTGAAAAACGACGCCAAGTCGCCTTGCCTCCGGAGAAAGTGCACTGACGTCGTTGCCATCAATGAGAATACGGCCATTGGACGGGCTGACGAAGCCAGCAAGCAGCCTCAGGATTGTCGATTTGCCAGAGCCCGAGGCACCTATGATGGCAAGAAGCTCACCACGCCCGATCTCAAGTGAAAGATCGAAGATGCCGGTTTTTGCGCCCGGATAGGTGAAGCTGACGTTTTCATATGTGAGCGTCATGCGGAAACTGCTTTCTTGTCGCCTGAAAACTTGGATGTGAGGCTGCTTGCCAGCGACGCGATGGCGGCGAGGAAAAGCAGCACGATGGTGGCCGCACAGGCAAAGCCAGTTGCGCCGTAAAAGGCTTGCAGAAGCACAACGGGGTAGGTGCGGGAGAGGAACCCGGAGATGAGGTTTGAAAGCTGAAATTCGCCAATCGACAAAGCCGCAACAGTCAGCATGGATGACATCAGACTGGGGCCAAGCAGCGGAATGACGATGTCGCGAAGTCTGGGGAGGAAGGAGGCGCCAAGCGTGGAGGCGGCATGTTCGTATTCGTCCAGCCGCAACTGCTCCATGTCGGCGACAAGTGCCGTGACTGTGTAGGGCAGCGTCAAGACAAGATGACCTGCCGCCAGTAGCCAGAAGCTGCCAAGCCATGGGAGCGTGTCGGATGAAAAGACAAGGATGAAGCCGAAGGCAAGAACGAGATCAGGGACCGCAACCGGAAGCAATGTCACCAGACGGGCCGCAAATCTGACACCGCCTCTGGCGCCCACCTGGATGGCATATGCAAAAGGCAGGCCGATCAAGATATTCAGGGCGCAGGTGACGCCGACGATCTGCAGGCTGGTGATAAAGGCTCGGCGAAAACTGGGGTCCGCCATTACCTCCTCATACCAGCGCCAGGTGAAACCCGTCGGCAGAAGGGTGTTACTCCAGTTTTCGCCGAACGAGCCCAGTGCAAGCAAAAGCACGGGGGATACCAGAAAGATCAGATAGGCGATTGCAATGAAGGGCAAGAGGGCAGCCTCTTAAGTGTTGCGGTTCGATGTCCGCCGCCCTTCTAGTGATGCGATGTAATAGTTTGATGACAAATGGAAGAAAACTTACAGATTAGAGAGAATCCGATTGGCGATGCGTTCCAGCGCATCTTCAATGGTTTCTATGACTGGCACGCTCTCGACATGCGGAGCGCCGGCCATGGCAAGAACCAACCGGTTGAACTGCAGGCCCAGCGCCATTTCGGACAGGGTGCCGACGCCACCGCCGACAGCAACGAGCGCTATACACGCACGTGCAATAATGGCGTTACGAGCAGGACCTATGCCTGTGGCAATCGGTATAGCAACGAAAGGGTTGGCTGCTTGCCATTCCTCATCCGGCAATATCCCGATTGGCAAGCCACCACGCGAAGCATGCCCCTCACATGCCGCTTCCATAACGCCATTCTTTCCGCCGCAGATCAGCTGCAGGCCGTGATCCGCCATTGCTGAGGCAAGTTGGTAGGCTGTCTGTCGCTGTTCAACGGTTGCGTCTCGGGGCCCGATGATGCCGATCGGAACCCGTTTGAGCAAGCGATGCCCGGCAAGACACTTCAAGGCTTCAAGTGGCGTTACGGTTGAACTGGAATTGTCGGGAGCATCGTTATCCAACCATTCCAAACGGGAAGGATCGAAGACTTTTCCAGCACCGTGCAGGCGTTTTTCCTGTGCGTTCCAGCGCAATTCCACCATAATGATTTTTGCTCCGTTCAATTCTTAAAACTGTCATGTAATTTGTAATATAAGTGACATTAATGGGAGTTTTATGACAAGAGATGACATGCCAGAGAATAGCGAGCTGACGCCCCGCCAGACCGAGATATTGCAACTGGTGGGGGAGCATGGATATGCAACGCTGGAGACCCTTTCTCAGCGCTTCGATGTTTCCGTACAATCGATAAGGCGAGACATCATCCAACTCGATAAGCTCCGTTTGTTGCAACGCTTTCACGGCGGAGCGGGGCCTATGGATTCGACCGTTCGTCTTGGATATGCCGAAAAGACGATGCGGGCAGCGGCTGCCAAGAAGAGAATAGGACGTTTGGCCGCAAACTTGGTGCCTGATGGCGCAGCAATCTTCCTGGACGTCGGTACCACCGTAGAAGCCGTCGCCAGTGCGCTCAAGGAACGCGCTATTCGTCTGCATGTCTTTACCAACAGTCTTGCTTGCGCGATGCTTCTGACCGGGGAACCCGATCTGCACCTTCATGTCTTTGGTGGCTCTTCGCGCGGCGCTGACGGTTCACTTGTCGGTGCCAGAACACTGGCTGAGATCGAAACAATCCACTTCGATTTCGCATTCATCGGTTTTTCCGGCTTTGCGACGGATGGCACGATCCTCGACTACGATCTTGAAAAGATCGCAATTAAGCAGGCGGCAATGCGGCGTTCGGTCCAGTCAGTTCTGGTTGGTGATCATTCGAAGTTTGCTCGCAAGGCAATCGCGACCGTGGGGAGCCCCCGCGATTTCTCCCATCTTGTCACCGATCTTGCGCCTCCGGATTTTCTCCTGTCTTCTTTCGCCAAAGCAAAGCTCGAAGTCGTCGAGGCGGGTTGATGGATCTGACCTGCAAAACGGCACTGTAGCGTCTTGCAACCACGTCAGGCGTTTTTCGTAGTTGCTGTTACGATCGCGGGCAATGCGTTCAAGCGGTGTGACTAATCGTCAAAGCATATGACTTGGAAGCAAGACCTTCCGCGATAAGTGAGCGATGATCCGTTCGGTTGCGCGTTGCGGGCTCTGCCACATAGATTGTTTCAATAATCGCAATTCATTCGCAATTATTATTGCAATTCTGTGCCGCGTTCGGTTGGGCTAGTTATAGCTCCAACAGAGACGCGACGGACACACCGGACAACACCAGAGCTACACCGGTCACGCCCAAGCGACAACGTTTCAACCCAGCCGCCTTTGGCCATCATTTTACGGAGAACCACCATGTCGAAGCTTGAAGTCCTGACCCCCGCAAACAGCCAGCTCATCTTCATCGACCAGCAGCCGCAGATGGCTTTCGGCGTCCAGTCGATCGACCGCCAGACGCTGAAGAACAACGTCGTCGGTCTCGCCAAGGCTGCCAGGATCTTCAACATCCCGA
>NZ_JACAWV010000024.1 GCF_013390595.1 Rhizobium sp. RM
GCAGAGTTTTTCACGGTCTAGGGCCACCTCATTGCGGTAGGATGCGAGGCGATCACCGATTGCAGCATGCTCGTTCTTGCGGAACCGATCGGGACCCATCTTTCAGGACTGAGCGGGTTGACCGTCGCGGTTCATTGTTAGAAGAGGGAAGGGGATGCGTCATGAGATGCGGCGCAACCTATGGCCGGGTTTACGAGGAACCCGGCCGCCTTCGAGGGGCTCCCCTTAAGTCCCGCCCCTCGTATGTGGAACGGCCCGTTTAGCAAGACGCTGCTGCTGTTATTCTCCAAATCGGGTGGTGCGGTCGTATGTCCGGCCTATCAGTGCGGTCACACAACCGCTGGCCATGATGATTTCCGTAATGCTGATCGCCTAATCGATCTCCCGCGCTCTAACGCGCAACGAGGGGCATGGTCTGATCTGCATTGGAATTCGTCCCGTTGGTTCATCACTTTAGCTGCACCTTGCCACTCATTCCGGCGCTGTCGCCCCGGAAATTTATAAAGATGTCATGCGTCCAATACTATCGATCTCGGTTCGTAGTATCCGCCCTTGATCAATAAGGCCCAGATGATACGCGCTGTTTTGTTGGCCATCGCAACAGCGACGACTTTGAATGGCCTCCGCTTCATAGGACTGGCGACCCAGGGGTGCATGGTCGCCCCGTGCTTTGACATTTTGAGGATCGCCATCGCTCCCACCATGAAGAGACTTCGCAGTTGAGGATTGCCCCGCTTCGATATCGAACCTAGTTTCTGCTTTCCGCCGCTTGAGTTTGACCGTGGTGTCAGCCCCACCCATGCCGCAAAATCCCGGCCGGTTCGGAATCCAGCTGGATCCGGCACAAGCGCTCTCACCGCGGCAGCAGTAATTGGGCCGACGCCTGGGATGCTGATCAACCGCCGTGCGACGTCGTCCTTTCGGACAGATGATACGATCACCTTTTCAAGTCTCATAATCTTCTCGGTCAGTCGCTCGATCTGATCCGCTATCTCCGTCAATGCAATGCGGGCGATCGGTGGCAGCCGTTGATCGGTATCGTCGCGAACTATCTCGACGAGTTTGGCGCTCGCTCTAAACCCTGCGCCAGTTACGATGCCAAGCTCGGCGAGATGAGAGCGTAAAGCATTGACCGTCTGAGTACGTTGCCTGGTAAGGAGATCGCGGGCCTTTAGTCTCATGTTGACAGATTGCTCGTCTGCCGACTTCACTGGGACAAACCGCATCGTTGGCCGTGTAACGGCCTCGCAAATGGCTTCAGCGTCCGCTGCATCCGTTTTGTTCCTCTTCACGTAAGCCTTGACGTAAGAAGCGGGCATGATGCGGACTTGGTGGCCAAATTTGCTGATCTCGCGCGTCCAGTAGTGCGCGCTAGCGCAGGCCTCCATTCCGACAAGGCATGGAGGGATTCGTTCAAAGAAGTCTAGAAGTTGAGATCGGCGAATTGCTCGGCCGACCACAACTTTCCGGCGGCATCGACAGCGTGGACCTGAAAGACCGATTTTGCCAAATCGAGACCAATCGTAGCAATCGCATCCATGGAACTGCTCCTTGTGTGAACTCTTGCGAGAGTATGCGCCAAACTCAGTTGCCTGAGGAGGGCCGTTCTACACCATCAACCTCCCCACCCGCCCAACAATCTAACCTCTTCGTGCTTTGGCGTGTTTTGCGAGCAGCTCGTTGCGCCCGCTATGGTATTAGAGCCGGGCTCAGTGCGGGGTAAGGCAAGACTTCTCGTGCGTTGCGTCGCTGTGTTTGCTGCCACGTGTTTTTCAGCCGACAGTTGCTGATCTGATTTTCTGACTGATGTCGGTTGTCCGCGGACAACTTTGCGGCTGGAATACTTTGGGACATCAGTTGTCCGCGGACAACTCTGAGTCAAAGCCCATATAGTTACCCATTTGTAAATTGTTTACGAATCGGAGATTATCGTAGCTGCGCAATTCAAGTTTGATTTGTCAAAACTGCGCTGCTGAGGGAATTCAATGCTGCAAGTCGTATCTTCACACTCCGTTGCAGAGCATCTGCCGACGACGCTTGCTGCGGATGCAGCCGAGCTTCAACGGCAATTGCAGCTCCATCAGGCTCGCGTATTCCCCCCGACCGCTCAGAAATCAATCCGTCAGTTCACTCCCAGTGAAGCTGCAGGCCTGATTGGAATCGGTGAAACATATCTCCGACAGATTGCCGCTGAAATCAACGTTCCGGAGCCATTGGCCAACGGCCGCAGAATGTACAGCCCTATCGATATGGATCAGATCAGGGCTGCGCTTGACGTTAAAAATGGCTCGCCGAAATATGTCCCGAACAGACGCGGAAACGAAAAGCTTCAAGTCATCGCCGCAATGAACTTCAAAGGTGGCTCCGCTAAGACGACCACCTCTGCGCATCTTGCTCAGTATCTTGCGCTGCGCGGATACCGAACGCTTGCGATTGATCTTGATCCTCAAGCCTCACTCAGCGCTATGTTTGGACATCAGCCGGAGTTGGACGTAGGGGAGGGGGAGACACTTCACGGCGCCATCCGCTACGAAGATCCTCAGCCAATCTCCTCGATCGTGAGATCGACGTATACGCCGAACCTCCACATTATTCCTGGCAATCTTGAACTCATGGAGTTTGAGCACGAAACGCCTCGCTATATGGCGGGGGGTAATGCGGCGACGATGTTCTTTGCGAGAATTGGTGAGACACTCTCAGAAATCGAGAGCTTGTACGATGTCGTCATTATCGACTGCCCACCGCAGCTCGGCTTTCTAACGATGTCTGCTCTTTGCGCGGCGACTTCGGTTCTCATAACGGTCCATCCTCAGATGTTGGATGTCATGTCGATGTCGCAGTTTCTCTCGATGACCAGCGAACTGATGAGCGTTGTTGAGAATGCCGGCGGACGCACGAGTTACGACTGGATGCGCTACCTGCTCACACGTTACGAGCCTAACGACGGTCCTCAGGCTCAAATGTCGGGATTTATGAGAGCAATTTTTGGAAACAGAATGCTTCAGAATCCTATGTTGAAATCAACCGCGATTTCAGATGCCGGCGTGACTAAGCAAACCCTCTATGAAGTCGATAGGAGCCAGTTCACGCGTGGCACCTATGACCGCGCAATGGAATCGTTGGGAGCCGTGAACGGCGAAATCGAAGACTTGATGCGAGCCGTCTGGGGAAGGAAATAATAGATGGCACGAAAAAATCTGATCGGCGTGTCCGACGAATCTGGAGCTGTCGTCTCTTCGCCATCGCCGAATACCTCTGGTCGCCCTATTGCAGGCTTTGTTCCACCGCCGCGCCCTACCGGACCGATCGGCGGCATTACAAAATCGCTCAGCAATATCACGTCGACTATGGAACGTGCGCAAGGGATTGAGAAACAGCTCGCTGAAGGTCAAACAATCATTGAGCTCGATCCTGCCCTGATCGACTCCTCGTTTGTGAGTGATCGTCTGGCCCTTGATGAGACCAAGCTTGCTGAGCTCGCCGAACAAATTCGTGAAAATGGGCAGCAGGTTCCAATTCTCATTCGCCCTCATCCCGAGGCGAAAGGCCGCTTCCAAGTCGCCTACGGACACCGACGCTTGGCGGCAGTGCGCCGGCTTCAGGTAAAGGTGAGAGCAGTTGTCCGCGACCTCACAGACGACCAGCTTGTCGTAAGCCAAGGGCAAGAGAACAACTCACGCACCAATCTTTCGTACATCGAGCGAGCGCTCTTTGCTGCAAAGCTGGAAGACAGGTCTTTTACCCGTGAAATCATAATGTCCGCTTTGGGGGTCGACAAGGCCGCCCTCTCAAAGATGTTGAGTGTTGTGAAGCAGGTTCCAATAACGCTTATTGAGGCAATCGGTGCTGCACCGGAGGTTGGCCGGCGTCGCTGGATGGAGCTCGCCGATAAGCTGGACGCTTCAAAAGTATCTACGATCCTGGAGATCCTGAAATCAGAGGAAGCCCTGGCGGCTACGAGCGAAGACCGTTTTCAACTGGCGTTTGTCGAAGCCTTCAAAAAGCCCGGTAAAACAGCCGCAAATGTGTCGGCGCAGGTGAACAGCTTTGCTTGGTCGCCCGCTTCGGACAACGCGGTAAGAGTTCAGTTCAGTCAGACAGCGAAGAAGGGCGTTCTTTCGGTGGAAGCCAAGGACGGCCCCAAGTTCGCAGAATACATTTCATCTCAGCTGGAGAGCCTTTATGCGGCTTTCAGGAGATCAGAAAAGGAAAAAGCAGGAGACTAAACCAGCAAAAGAAAAAGGCCCCCAAACGTTTCCGTCGTGGAAGCCTTCCTCAATTCTGTAGCAAGAACGAGAATCGCATTTTCACGAATCCCAGTCAAGAGTCTTTGGCACCGTTTTGGTGAGCGGATTTCTTTTGCCCGATGAAAGGTGAAAGAAAATGCAGATTGGAAGTGTGACGACGCCATTCGGGCGGCGGCCGGCGAAGCTTGCGCTTGTAAAACGGCAGCTCGAAACCAATGAACTGCCGCAGGGCAGGACCGCAGATAAGTGGAAAGTGTTTCGAGACGCGTGTGAAGCACGCGAGGCACTCGGCGTGCAGGATCGCGCTTTGTCTGTGCTCAATGCTCTCCTGACCTTTTACCCGGAGACGGATCTGACGTCTGAAACATCTCTTGTGGTGTTTCCGTCGAATGCTCAGTTGTCAGTCCGCTCGCACGGCATTTCCGGCAGGACACTGCGGCGTAGCCTGGCTTCGTTGGTTGATGCGGGTCTTATCGAGAGACACGACAGCCCGAACGGCAAGCGTTATGCGCACCGTGATAGGGCAGGGGAGATTGAGGAAGCATTCGGCTTCAGCCTTGCTCCAATGCTCGCTCGCGCCCAGGAACTCGCTCATCTCGCGCAGAAGGTTGCTGAAGAAGCCAGGCTGATGAAGCGTGCCAAGGAAGCGCTGACGATCTGCCGGCGTGACGTTCGTAAGCTCATTTCGGCCGCCATCGAGGAGGGCGCTGAGGGTGACTGGATGGCTGTCGAGGCGATGTATATTGGTCTGGTTGGTCGTCTGACGCGCAATCCTGACAGGCTTCTCGTCGAATCCATCCTCGAAGACATGCGGATGTTGCGCGAAGAGGTCGTCAACTTGCTGGAAGTTCAGCTAAAATCTGAAAATATGACCGCCAATGATGGTCAGAATGACCGCCATATACAGAATTCAAATACCGAATCCACCAATGAACTTGAACCAGGCTCCGAAAAGGAGCAGGGGGCAAAACCTGAGTACCAGAACGAATCGAAGCGAGAAACGCTGAAGGCTTTCCCACTTGGAGTCGTGTTGAAGGCGTGCCCACAGATCGTCGATTATGGTCCCGGCGGGCTTATTGGGAGCTGGCGCGACCTGATGACCGCGGCTGTTGTCGTCCGATCAATGCTTGGCGTCAGCCCATCTGCATATCAGGACGCTTGCGAGAATATGGGGGCGGAAAATGCAGCGGTCGCGATCGCATGTATCCTCGAAAGGGCTGGGCACATTAATTCGGCGGGGGGATACCTTAGAGATTTGACGAGAAGGGCGGAGAGAGGAGAGTTTTCGCTTGGACCAATGGTTATGGCGCTGCTGCGAACAAATGGTGAAGCCGGCAGAAGATCAGCATAGATGGATACGCACCCACCTGGCCGCGCCTTTATAGCCGGGATTTGTGATGCTGGATTTCATAGGCGTTGGACCCTCATCATGATGGCTGAAACGAAACTCAGCGAACGAGCAGCCAAATTCTTCGCTACACCACCCGCCGAAGGTTGGAACCTACAACTTCTGCACGCCGCAGAAGCATGACGGACCAGAAGACGAAATCAGGCGATGGCGTCTTGGACCAGCATTGATGCGAGCATTCGGCTGCAAGCAGTGGGGAGGCTTTGGCTTCTCAAAGAGCAAAGCGGAGAAATCCACCTGGCTCTGCTGGCAGCACTACTCGCACAAGTGAGCACGCCGACTATGGCGACCGAACGATACAAACCCAGTCTCCGATGGAAGCAAACGCAGATCGACGCGCGAGATCCGCCAACCGACTACGACTGGACCGGCTATGACGGCGCCGACGCCATCGGTTGCACCGGGAAGGAAATGCACGGCCCAACAATGGGAAGATGGCATTGGGCGGGCTGGTTTCCAAATATCTTTCGGGGTAAGCCTCCGGCACCAAACGCCGGTTACGCTCCTACGTGCCGTGAGGCGATGCAGAAGTGTGAAGAGTATTGGCACAGGGCAGTGATGGAGACACGATCGCGATGACATCTCAACTGACACGACAGAAGCAGGCCGAAGGCCAGTTGGCCGTTGCGCTCCGCAACTTCAATGACGCGATCCGCGACGTCCATAAGAGTGGACTAGATGTGGACATCAGCGTTTTGACGATGTCGACGCAACGCGGCCCGATGGTTCAAGTGGATCTGAGGACTTTCCCTCTGGATGGCGCTCCGCCCGTGCTCCGGGTTGCGGAATAGACGCATTCTCGGTTGCGCTCGGTTGCTTGACTCCAAGCGCCGCATTTTTGTTGAATGCAGGCGTTTCAGGGGACGAGCGCAGTATTTAGCTCAACGCATCATAATCTTTCGATATTGACCGATTTTTTATCAAGCACGCCGCCTCGGGAAACCGAGCGGCTTTTGACTTTTCTGCGATCAGCCCACTTCCCCTTATTTCCTGCAGGCAACATCAAGGCCGCACTGACGTTGTTCGAATAGATGGCCGGACCCGCCGTTTAATCTTGTGCCGCTAAACGAGCGGCTTCCGCATCGGAAAACCTGACCGCCTGCTATCCGGGGCCATTAGTAGCAGGCGCTGTCTGGCAACCTACTATCCCGCATGAACAAAAGGCAACGATGGCGAGCCGATAGATCTGTGAACGTCGCATTACTCTTCTCCACTTTGGTAATCCGTTCGAGGGCTTCTTTCGCCGCCTCGACCTGCATCTCTGCCCGCCCCTCGCTACGGCCTTCGCTCTTGCCGAGATGGAATGATCCGAGAGCGAGAAGCGCTGCGCCGGCGAGAGCACCAGCGCAGATTTTTAGCCAGCCGGGAATGACAGCCTATTACCGCGGGCCTCGATTGCAATCCCCTGGGTGCTGCAAGGAAGCCGCGATGGCTGGGCTTTTGAGCTCGCAATTTCCCGCGAACCACATTCTTGACGGCTTAGAAACGCACTTCGGGTTTCCTCCGACGATGGAAGTACATCGTTGGTAAATTCCTTGTTGAAGGAGTCCGCGGGTGAATATCGTAATCCACAATGCCGAAACCCGCGAACAATCGAACGCCCTCTGCCCCCCGAAGAAATCGCGGAGCTGGCCGAAACGGGCGGGGGACACTACCTGATCCTCCCGCCTTCTGCTTGAATGAAAGAGGCCCGCACAGCTGCGGGGCTTTGTGCACGGGCCTCAGTGCCGTGCATACTCCAACACAGCGGCCTCCTAACTTCTCGTCGGTTATTTGGTTTCGAAAAAAAAGAGACCCGGTCGTGCTACCGCTCCGGGCCTCTCGTTTGGGGTGCGTGTGACGAAGCAGGCCCCGTTGCCTTGGCTTTTGGAGAATCCAAGACAGTCATCTAATTCACTGGCCGTAAAATTGTTCCATCAAAGAGAGCCGGATGCCCCTCGTAAGCGCCAGGCCCCCGAGCCGCGCGATAAGGACCAACTCAGCGCCGCATTCCGAAATGAACCCGACACCCCTTTCGGGATGCCGGGTCCGGTGCGCATGCCCGATGTCCACGAATCCATGCACCGCTACATGATCGTCCAAGCTGCCTAAGTTTGGCAATTCCCAAAAATAATCTAATTGCAGGAGAAGCCTCATGACGGCTGTTACTGCCGCGCAAGTGCGTGCGGCATTATGCCGTACCTGCAACTTGATGACAGTCGAAGCTATCTAACTTCCTCCAAAAAAACTTCCCCAGTGGTATGCAAGCAGTGACCAGCCGGGGGCATCATATACATGGCATGAGATCCTATCCCTTGCAAAGATGGTCCCTTCAAATAGCCCGTTCTGCACCCGAATGCGCACAACAACCCTCTGGAAACATTCGGTGATCGTTGGAACCATCGACCGGCTAGACTGTTGTAAAGAGGCCGCGGCTTATTGTCCCCAACCCCCGATCCGCGGCATAAGAAGCGATGTAACTTACGCGGCCTCGAACAGGGCCGCGACTTTTTTCCCGTATGGTTAGACACAGACGGATTGTTTCCGGTCGTAGTCGGGAACTAAAAACAAACCATCCAGTTTGCAGAATGTCGAGCCTTTTCCGGCGTTTCGGCTCGGCTACCTTTGGTGGGGGAGGCGCGGCTTGAGTACGCCGCGCCTCACTAAACTCCACTGCTTTAACCAGCCGCCAAGTATCCGATTGCTGTCCAGATATAGCGTCCCACCCGCTTAAAAACGTTCTTTCCGCCTCACACTGCAGTCGAATGTGTACGGGTGCGCGAAAAAAATATCTTGTTTGCTCATTTCTACAATCAGATTGAGAACCACAAAAAAAGTCGGCGCGTCCGAAAGGACATCGTCGTGAAAACCGTTCCTTTGGTCAGAATCGTTATTCTGAACGCAGCGATAAAGGCCACCTGTATCCGTACGCTAGCGTACCCAAGGCCGTTAACCGGCTTCTAACCAAGTTGTTTTCTGTCGTCTTAACCGTAGCTGTTTTAGGTTTTTATCAGATTTATTGGTTGGCGTGCGCGAATGACAATACAGCTTCGATCTGAATGGGCTCTACGATGGGTACTCCCGGCTTTCGTCTCTGTGATGCTGGTCGCTTTGATTGCCTTCACCCTCAGCTGGGCTGCTTCCAGAAGCGACGAGCTTGCGGTGTCACGACAACGCGATCTCGTTATTCTCACTGTCGCGAAACTGAAGGCCGGGATTGCCCATGACCAAGAGAGCGCCACAGTGTGGGACGACGCCGTCAAGAACACCAGGTGGCGAAATATAAATTGGATCGACGCAAATCTTGGCTCCTGGATGCACAGCTATTTCAGTCATGACGTGGCCATCGTTCTGGCGCCTGACCTCGTGCCAGCGTACCAGTTCCCAGCTGACTCGAGCGAGTTTTTCAAGCCAGAAGATCTCCAAAACTCCTATCTCGCCCTTGCAAGGAGACTTCAAGAGCGCCTAACCGCCGGTGATACCAGCGGTATCAGCGATAAGACACTTTCAATAGGGGAGGCGGACGTAACCTACGTTGGCGTGCGGCCTGCAATCGTTAGTGTCAAGCCAATCATTTCCGATACGGGCAGTATTGAGCAGGTACCGGGCCAGGAGATGCTCCATGTCGCCGTGAGATTTCTTGATGGTGATCTGCCGTCTATGATTGGTAAGGAATACGCTTTTTCAGGGCTTGAATTTACTGCTACCCGCCCAAAAGACCAAAGTGTCGCCATAGTCCCATTGGCAGCACGGAACGGCGAAATATATGGCTACTTCCGGTGGGAACCATTTACGCCCGGACAGCGTGTCCTGGAAGCGACCCTCCCTTCCTTGCTGATTTCATTTGTTGCGCTGTTTGCGGGAAGCAGTCTCGCTGGAGGCGCGATTTGGCGTAGGTCTCAACGCCTTGCTTCAAGTCGTGCAGCGCTCCGTCATCAGGCAACCCACGACTTGCTTACAGGCCTGCTAAACCGTGTTCAGTTTGGTGCAGAACTTCATTGTCGCATGCTTGAGGCGGCTCACGACGAAAGTCACAGCGTTGTCTTCGTGGACCTCGACCACTTTAAGCGCGTCAACGACGAATATGGACATTCTGTAGGTGATGAACTTATGGTTCTTGCTGCAACAAGGCTGAGTGACTTCTTGCCGGAGTCTGTGATCGCGAGAGGGGAAGGCGACGAGTTTACGGTTTTTCTACAGGGCCTCGATGCTGAGCGTTGCGAAGAATTGGCAAGCCAGCTCGTAGATCTCTTTAAAATGCCCTTTTTTATCGGAACAGTTCGCGTTGCCATTGGAGCAAGCGTCGGCGTCGCTTTTGCAGCTGGGTCTTGCGATCCAGTAGAGCTCACTCGACAGGCTAACATTGCACTTTATCACGCCAAAACCGCCGGCCGAGATACCTATGCGGTCTTCGGCAAGCACATGGACGAACTGCTGCGCAAGCGCAGAGCGCTCGAGGCTGATCTTCGATCCGCTGTAGAAAAACGTATTGAGTTAGAGACTTTCTATCAGCCAGTTTTTTCAAAGGACGGTGGTCTTAGCTCGTTTGAGGCTCTTGTTCGGTGGAAACACTCCACCAGCGGATACATTCCGCCCGATCAGTTCATTCCCGTTGCTGAGGAAATCGGTCTCATCCCTGACATCGGCGCTTTCGTCCTTGAAGACGCGTGCAAAATGTTGGTGGAATTGCCGCACATCACGGTCGCAGTAAACGCCTCTTCGGTTGAACTCGGGTCACCCGATTACGCGCTACGGGTGCTCGCCACTCTTAACAAATGGCGTGTCAGACCTGAAAGGCTCGAGATAGAACTGACGGAGACAGCCTCTACAAATAAAACAAGCGAAATCCGAGAAACGATTTCGAATCTGAAGGCAGTCGGCGTTCGATTTGCAATTGACGACTTTGGAACCGGCTACTCCTCGATTTCTAGGATACAAAAGTTTGATGTAGACCGGGTAAAGATCGACAGGTCGTTCGTCGAGGAAATGCATAAATCCGACAGTCGAGCGCTTGTCGTGGCGATGATCGATATGGCGCACGCAAAGGGGCTGAGGGTCACCGCTGAAGGTGTCGAGACAGAAGAACAACGAGCAGCTCTCGGACGTCTTGGATGTGATGAACTCCAAGGATTTCTCCTGTCGCGCCCTCTGCCTCATGAAGCCGCCTTAATCTTCGCTTCCAGATTTGATACCGGCAAGGTGGATCGAAACCTGATCTACGCATGAGAGCGGTCGAAATAGGCGTACGGCGATAGGTTTTTGCTTTCTCTGGCCCTGTCCAGACAAGCTGACCACGTACAAACGTAAACGGCGTGCAAGCTGGTCTGTCTTCGCCTAACAACTAAATCTGTCGTCCCGCTAGCACGCTCTCCATTACGTCCATGCCGAGCATGTTCGGCGTTGTTTCGTCGGAGAGTCACAAATGCGATGAATGAGCTCGATGTGGTCTTTTGCCTCTTTAGGGAAGCCACCAAAAGGTGCGGCGATACATATCAAGTAGGTCCGTCGAGGGCGGTTGTTCAACGCTGGCCTGTTGCTAAAGGGGGCCACGCACATTTTGAATGAATTGACTGGTAGCCTTAAAAAGACATCAGGTTCAAAACTGGCGACGCAGGACAAGATAGCGGTTAGTGCATGCCCTCGTCGCGAGCGCCCCCATTGGCTCAGTACCCCTCGACTGTGTAACGTCCCGGTCCGTGAAGGACTGCCTCACGGAGTTTTATCATTTACGAAAGTGGACTCGCAATGGAACGGTTCGGCGCCGGGCCCATTTCATGTATATTGGGAACGAGCGAACTGCGGTTGAGAACGATTTCGTGTCTTATATCCCGGCTCTGCAGAGTTTTGCATGGCGATTTCATACCTCGCAGACGGATGTGGATGATCTTGTTCAGGAAACGATAACAAAAGCGCTTGCAAACTTAGATAAATACCGGCCTGGCACGCAGTTGAAATCGTGGCTCTTCACGATTATGCGAAATACGTTTTGCACGAAATTCGGATTATCGAAGCGTGAGCAATTGGGAGTTGTAGATGACAGCGCCAGTCGATCAGGCGTACCGCCATTCCCAAGAATGGGTCGTTCGCGGTCACGAGCTCGAGCGAGCGGTTTTGCGTCTTCCTCAGCCGTACCGAACAGCATTCAACCTAATTTTTATTGAAGGCGTCAGCTACGACGCAGCAGCTGAACGATTTGGATGCCCAATCGGTACAATTAAAGCCGAGTTAGTCGAGCCCGTGAGATTTTAACCGGAGAGCTTAACTAACGGATAAAGTACTTGTAGATGTACGAACTCGTGCAGGCTTTGGAACCGCGTGAGGTTCAGAGTCAATGTTCCCTTCGTACGGGTTCGAAAAGCGCAAAAGCAATCTTGTCGAGGTCTATCGGCTTTCCCGAGAGAATGAATCCGCTGAAACTCTCCAATACAATGGCTGGATTGTAGGCGGTGGCGAATACATACGGAATTTCGTCATTTTCGAGTTGTTCGGCAATGCGGAACACAAGTTCCTCGAGGAGGTGAACGTCAAGGATTGCCGCGTCAACACTTTTCAATTTTAGCAGTTCAATAGCATCCGCGGCGCGAGTGACCGTGCCGACGATTAGAGCACCAAGACGCTCGAGCGCTTTACGTGTCTCATCTGCCAAAACAATATGAATCCTCGACCACCAGAATACGTTTCCCCTAAGCAGAGCGAGATAGTTGGCGGTCAACTAAACCGACGCTTAGATATGAGTGCCTGTACGATACCGTACGAGTAACCTCAATCAACCGAAGATGCTCCTTTTTTCCCAAGCCCGACCGGAACTCAACGATCAGATCCGACATTCCTATTAATCGCGTCACCAACTTTTGGGAGGAGAACACAATGGTTTTGCGTTGGACAGGTTCATGTCTTTGCGGCCGCTGTCGCTATGAGTTTGACAACGATCCCGCGCGCGCGGGCTATTGCCATTGCAGTATGTGCCGGAGGGCCACCGGGGGACCGTTCGCTGTCCTCGTGCAACTGTCACTTTCAGACTTCAGATGGACCGGTATGGGCCCGTCGGCTTATCGATCGTCTCCAATAGCTACCCGCGGGTTCTGCCCAAGCTGTGGAACTCCGCTTTATCTTCAATACGACGATGATCCTTTTATCCGTATTACGCTCGGTTCGCTCGACCAGCCAGAAAAAATCCATCCCAATAGTCATTACGGAATCGAGGGGCGCTTGGACTGGGTCGACTGTGGAGCCGGATTGCCTGAAGAAGAAACAAAGGAGAGGTTTTGAAAAACCTGCCCGTGCTCTCGGGTTTGGAAAGGCCTTTGTCCACGGTCGCGCCTGGGGCGGTCCTGGGTGTGGAAGCGTGCTTGGCGACCAGTTGGGATCAAAGCGACAAGCAGCGGTCAGCGTATAAATGTTCCAGTTTTCATGAAATATGTCGTCAACTCGCGCGCCAATTCGACGGGGGCTTCTTCAGCCATGTGATGGCCGCAGTGAATACCTTTGCCGTATACGGGATAGGCTGACCAGGGCTTCCACACCTCTAGTACATCCTCGTAAAGTTCAGCGAAATCGTCATCCATCGACCAGAGGACGTGGAGAGGGCATTGAAGCTTTCGTCCCGCATTGCGGTCCTCCAGATCGTGGAATTGGTCGACGTGAATTCCGGCGCGATAGTCGCCAAGCATTCCTTGAACAATTGCAGGATCCAGGATCGCGGAACAGAAATCGGCGAAGTTTTCCTTGCCCATCGCGGCTTCGGTACCACCATACCATCGCAAGGGATCCGCCAATATCGCTTGTTCGGGTTTCCCGTGTTGTGCAAAGAAAAACCAGTGCCACCAGCGTGTAGCAAATTGTGCATCACATCGCTCCAGCGCATCGAGGATCGGTACGCCATCCAAGATCGCAAGCTTTGTAACCCGGTGAGGATGGTCCATCGCTGTGCGAAACGCGGTATAGCTTCCCCTGTCATGACCCGCCAGATAGAACGTGTCGAAGCCGAGATGATCCATCAGCGCAATGCAGTCGCGTGCCTTGGCACGTTTTGAAAAGGCGTCGTAGTCGTGGGGGTCTGCAGGGTGAGCAGATTTCCCGAAACCCCTCAGGTCGGGACACACGACGGTAAAGTACTGTGCCATTAAAGGCGCAACTTTGTACCACGTGGTATGTGTGCGCGGATGACCGTGCAACAAGAGTACTGGCGGTCCCGAACCGCCGTGGCGAACCCGCAACGTCGTTTCCGGTAGCTTTATTGTTTTAAGAGCAAACGAACCAAAAATAGGAACACTCCTCGCTCTAGCTTGCAGTCAGGCCCCTGAATTCAATGTTTCTCTCACAATTTCATGAGAACTTTTAGGGCGCGCGTTAGCCGAGCAACAAGTTGATCTCGCCAAGATTTGTCCTACCCTTCGTGAAGCTCGCGCTCCTCACGGAAACGACGTTTGTATCCTAAAAGCACAGCAGCGATTCGCATCGAGAACGTCTGTCTTCCCGCTTGTTTCAAGAAGCCAGGGGAGTTCCTATGCATCGACCGCGCGTCCTCAGGTCCGAGATCGTCGCGATTCTCTTTTCAGGGTCATTTTCGAAGCGATCTGCCGAAAATGCAAGGGTGTCTTCTATGATCGCTCGCGTAGTTGCACTTGCATCTTTGAAGACAGTGCGGCCATCTCAAGCCAAATGGTTTGACTTCACTCCCGAATGAGAACATAAGTAGAACATATATTGCAGTTTCGAGAGACTGGAGGCGCAAAATGCATGTTCATTCGCACATCTTGGAAGGTCATGCGGTCTACCCACGCCGTCCCCTGGAAGACGGAGATTTCGGCGCCGCCGACCAAGTCTCCCATCACAAACTCGACCAGCGTTTACTAGGAGAGGTTGACCGGGAATCTGATTTGACGGCCTTCACGGGTTATACCGCATACGAGGTTTCCGTCGACGACGATGCCGTCGTGAACGGTGCGATGATCGAGTTTCTGTACAGCAAACGCAAGCAGTTGGCTGCGGTACTCTACGACCATCCGAACATATCTGACGCGTTTATTGAATGGGTGGTTTGCTCGAGCCCTGATGATGCGATCGCGCAGTGGCGGGAGAGAGTACGTGTCCCTCAGCTAATAAGAGCGCCAGCTGATCCGATAGAAATAGTCAGCGGCACGCCGCAACTATGAGCGACCAGAAGACGAAGTCGGGCGACGGCGTTCACGAAGAGCACTGGTGTGAAGAAGCTGGGTGTAACCTCTGGGGTGGCTTTGGGTTCAGTCGCAACAAAGCCGAAAAGCCAGTATGGCATTGCTGGGAACATTACCCTCATAAATCCATGTCGTCCCAGCATGGTCATATCAAGAATTGACGCTACCCAATGTTCGACGATTTGGAAAAAGACATACGCATCTGTCTCTCCACGCAGCCAACTCCATTACGCAACCGATACGCCGGGAAATCGCCAGGAACGCGCGGCCGGACTGGTTTGGCGACAAAGTTGCTTGCGGAAGCTATTACCGTAAGTATCGGCCGAACATACCGCTTTTATGAGGGTGAGCGACGAGTTGACGTGTTCGATGTAGCCATTTTCTTGGAGGACGTGTTGAGTGCAGTTCCCGAGGAGAGGCGAGAGCGGTACGCGGACAAGCTGTCGATTAATTCAGACGCCGCCAAGATCGAGATCGCGGAGAGTGTCGTGAAGGCTCTCGAAGAGAAATGGGTGTATTGTTACCGCCCGGCTAACGCGCCCCATCATTGACTTCATGTGCCGGGGTTTGGAACTGCTTGGGCGGCACACATCACACGGTGTGTTATCCGAAGCCGGTTTTGGGCCAATGTACGGTTTCGGACAATCTTGGTCCATTGGCATTCATTTCTTCGTTCGATGGAGAAATGTGGTAAACTAACTTATTGGCATCAACCGAATTCGTAGGCGATGCCGACTGAGGGTTACTATGTGCTCCCGCCTGCCTAGCTAGGGATGCACACATGTGTAAACCCAACTATACAGAAGCATGCCCACTCCGAACTCTTCTGCTGCCTTGGGCGAAGCGTTTCACCAGTTCCGAGGAACTTCAGATCAAACTCGTTGAGGAAACGATATCTGAAACTTTGAGGGCGTTTCCCACATCGAACGATGAGATCGCGATTGATGCTCAATTGATCACCACAATGCGCCGTGTCGCTTTGGTGGAACTTGGCCTCTCGAATATTGCTCCAAGCCGCAAGCTCTGTGCACAATCGAAATGATATCAGTGTACTGTTCGAGCTCGCGGTGGAGAAAATAGCGCAAGGCCAATCTTCGCCAGCTCAACAACGTCATCGATCAGGATGTAGGGGCCGACGGTAGATCGATGCCCTGTAACAAATAAAAATGGAACGCACAGTTCATCCAGAATTTTCGATAGCTCGACAAGTGCGAACTCGTCTACTTCGATATCGATGATTACGCCGTCAACCATCTGAGATATCAGTCTTTCGAGCGCGTCCACTAGGGTTGAAACAGGTCCAACGATTGTGGCTCCCGCTCCGAGCAAAAGATCATGGCAGGTCGGTGTCAGTATCACCTGTTTTTCAAAGATCAATATATGCTTTGATTTGAAGCTTCGTAACACCTCGCCGTTTCCTCCTCGAGTTTGCGCGCCTAACAGGTGTCTCTCTCGATTGTTCCGAAAAGACCTTGAGCCCGATACGGCTACAGCTGCGAGAGCCCAATAGTGGGAAGTGAGGAACTATGCATGTGACAGTGGAGTTTCCTTAGACTTCTAATTCAGGACTCAATCGAATGCCTCGGTACTTCTTTCACGTGCGTGACTCTGATGGCCTATCAGAGGACAACGAAGGCGCAATGCTTCCAGACGACGAACAGGCACGGCTCGAAGCTCTCAAGGCGGCGAGAGAGATGCTTGCCGAAAAAATCATTCGAGACGAGGTGCTGGACGGCACTCAGTTTGAGGTGGTGCGCTACGATGGCTCACTAATCGCAAAAATCTCTCTCAGGTCGGTGATGCGATTGAGTGAGTGACGTGATGACGTCAGAGATTGGAACGATTTGAATGCGTGCAGGTTCGAAAACGAACGCCTGCATTCGCACATCGTACAAGCGGCGCGTTCAGTGGAGGGTCGCCATATGACTTTGGGATCGGGAATATTTGCCTTGATCGGCATGGTTGGGCTGGTAAGCCTTATCGCCGCCGGTCTGGTGAGCGCTGTCGGTAGCCATCATCTGTTCGAACAGCCAACAGGCGCGAGTGCCTTACTATCAAAGTCGCTCTTTTCACTCGGGGCCGTGCTGGAGGGTGTAATGATCGTTGGTATCTTTGCCAGCGTCTAATAGATAGTTTCGGTAGCGGCGCACCTGCGGGCGCTGGTCGTCGCCGGCGATCACTTTGTACGGTAACGGACCAAATCCGAAAAGTTTCGCTCTACATCTTGATCCCCCGCATACGACTACCAATCTTGTTTTCGTTTCTGAATCTGGTTGTTTTAGATTGGAGGTTAGAAATGAACAGCCAAGATGTTTTGTTTCGAGTACCCGTTCGTGTCCGCCTTCAATGCGGACTGGAGCGAACTTTCTTGAGCGTCTACGACGCACTGGATTTATTAGAACACGAGTGGCCGCTTCGGCATGGAGGCCGCTACAAGCGCGCGGTTGAAACTTGTCGAGGGGCTCTTTCCTGGCTTGTGCCATCCGAGGTCGCGAGAGAAGCTTTTATAGCTGCTTGCTTGGAGGCCGGAATGCCCTTGGTGCAGGTAGGGCCGGTTTCGAAGCACTCAACTGCACCTAAGCTGCTGCAAGTGAGTTAGCAGTTGCCCCACGTAGGCGGGGCTTTACTCACTATTGATTTCGTCCGTATGGGACGGCGCGTTCGAATTGGACGCGCCGTGTTGAAACTTGGCTAAACCTACTTTTATGGGAACACGCCGTGGAAAGGGCATTCGTTATCACCCTTATTGTTTTGAACGTGGTTGTTATCGGGATCGTTTCCGCCATCGCTTTTGGGTTGGTCGATCCATTTCGCTACTTTCTCTCATCTTAGCCAGTTAAATTCAGTGCTTTGTGCTCTGAAGTGGTTTGTCGCCGTCGAAGTTGCCGTTGCTCGCCGCATCGTAGCTATTGAGGCTCCGGCCTCCACCACGCGTCCCGAACGCTGTCATTTCGACCATGATGGCTCTCGCATGCTGCATTGCTTCGGTTTCGTTTCTGGCTTGTCCCCCGGCGAGATGCATATCACCCAGCCTTCCTCTTCTTTAGGTCAGCCTCGACTGACTTCCTCAAAGCATCCATGATGTTGACCACATTCGATGCGGGTGCCGACACCGAGCTCTTCCCCTTTGCCGCCCTCTTGGGCATCGCCTTCTTCTTCTCTTCGATGAGCTTGAGAAGACTTTCCTGGATCGGGTCACTCACCATGTCCGGGGACCACTTGGCCGTCTTCTTTTTGATAAGTTGCTGTACAAGCGGTACGAGTTCCGGATCGGCATCATCTGCGATGTCATCGAAGTAGCTCTGTTCCGGTCGCACCTCGTCTCCGTACCTGAGTGACCACAGGACAATCCCGTTGTCACGCGGTTCGAGAACGACGGCACGTTCTCGCCGACCGATCACCAGCTTCGAAATCCCCACGACGTTGTCCGCTTTCATCGCGTCGCGAATAACTGCGAATGCCTCCTCTCCCACAGTGTCACTTGGGATGAGGTAGTGCGGCTTTTCGAGATAAATCCATTCGATGGAGTCCGCTGGAGCAAACTTCTCTATGTCGATGGTTTTGACGGTGTCGAGAGCAACAGCGTCCAACTCGTCATCGGTGAGGATGACGTAATCGTTCTCACCTCTCGCATATCCCTTGGCTTCGTTCTGGTCTTTGACTGGCTTACCTGTCACTGAGTCAATGTATTGGCTCACCACGCGATTTCCGGTGTCCTTGTTCAAGGTATGAAAGCGGACCTTCTCGCTCTCGCTCGTCGCGGGTTTCATCGCGACAGGGCAGGTGACCAGTGAAAGCTTGAGGTAGCCTTTCCAATAGTATTGCGGTGCCATGGCTGTTCTCCCTAGCTCGCCTTACGTTGGCCTGCGGCCTTCGATGCGCCTGCCTTGGAGGGCGACGCTCTCGATGCCTTTTCTCGACCCACGCCCTTGTTCGCGTTCGCGGCCGTTCTTTTCGGCTTCGATGCGGCGGATTTCATCATGCCAGCACTTTCCCGAAAAGCGGCAAGTAGATCGTTTGGCTTGGAAACCTCGATCTTCTTCGCCTTTGGCAAAGGTTTGCCTTCAAGCTTGGCCTTCACAAGCTCACTCAGCGCTGCCTCATACCTGTCCTCAAAGATGGCTGGATCGAAGTCGCCTTTCTTCGTCGAGATGATGTGCCTGGCAAGCTCCAGCATCTCACCTTCAACCTTGATCTTGGGCATTTCCTCGAACGCGGTTTTAGAGGAGCGAACCTCGTAGTCGAAGTTAAGGGTCGTCGCGATAAGCCCTTTGCCATGTGGGCGAATGAGGACTGTCCGCATCCGACGAAAGAGGACCGTACGGGCGATCGCCGCGACATTGGATTTCTTCATCCCGTCGCGAAGCGCCAGAAAGGCATCTTCGCCCATCTTGTCAGGTGTGAGGTAGTACGGCTTGTCGAAGTAGACGTCATCGACGTCCGTGCGCGGGATAAACGCTTCTATCTCAAGCGTTTTGTTGCTTTCTGGGATTGCTGCAGCGATCTCATCTGGATCGATGATGATGTAGCGCCCATTATCGATCTCAAAGCCTTTCGTCTGGCTTTCCTTCGGGACCATCTCTTCAGTTTCGATATCGATGAAGATGCGATTGACCCGGTTACCGGTCGCCTTGTTGATCGTATTGAAGGTAATCCGTTCAGAGGTGCTGGCCGCCGTGTAAAGCGCCACTCCGAAGCTGACTTCTCCAAACTTCAGGAAACCTTTCCATTGTGCTCTATGACTACTCGCCATGACGCTTACTCCGAATCACTTTGATGCGGCTCAAAGCCCCATCGAAGTGATTCGTTCCGACTCGAAATGAATCAATTTTCAATGGGTTAGCTCGATTGGCTGATAAACTGATTCTGGTTTGACCAGGTGGGTCGCGGTCGTGCGGGAGCTCCAGCGAGCCGATTGACGTCGACAGATTTTGCATCCTTTTGGAATCATGAGCGTTCTTGCTCCTCAAGCAGAATGAGGAGACTGTTATGTCAAAGCGCGAACTTATCGATACAGGGACCGACAAACGCTATGTCCGTCGTGACGACAAAGGTCAGTTTAAGGAAAGCGTTGATGTGGGCCGTTCGCTTTCTGCAGACAAGCGCCAGAAAGCTAAACACGAGGCGAAGCCGGGTGAGGGCGACAAAGGTGACCATCGTCCCAAGCATTGAGGTGGGATATGACCGATAAGCTGTCTGATGAAATAAGGCTCAAGCTGGATGAGCTGATCGACCACTTTGTCGTCCGGGGCCTCCAGCCTCCCGACGTGATGGCAAAAATGCAGACTGAGCTCATAAACATCCGTTCGGCCTTCGAATACGATCCCGACCCCGCGGATGATCCAGAGGAAATCGATGAACCTTCGAACGACTGGCCGGCGGCATAGCCAAAGCTAAGAGGTCCGCCTTTCACAGCAACGGAACATCAGCGCCGCACAGCGGTTAGAGGGGCGTCAAAAAAGGAGACTTTCATGGTTACGATGGTAGGCAGCGAATCCGATATCATAGACGTCGTGAAGAACCTTCTTTATATGGAGCATGACGCAATAGCGGCGTACGACTCTTGCATCGACCGGCTCGATAGCCGGGAACTCGCTGATCAAGTCTCCTCGTTCAAACAGGAACACCTACAGCATGTTAAAATGCTGACCGAGATGGCGCAGGAACTCGGTGTCGACGCTCCGACCGAGGGCGACATGAAGCAATATTTGACGACTGGAAAAATTGCATTGGCCGATCTGATTGGTGATGGCGCAATTCTGAAAGCCATGCAAACAAATGAGAAAGACACTGTCAGCGCGTATGAGCGCGCGGCGCGACACGAGGGCGCAACGCCAGCCTCAAAGGCTTTTTTCCTCACGGCCCACCAGGATGAAGAGAAGCACAGGGCATGGATGGAAGCGACTGCAAAGACGCTTTAATTCAACAGTCGGTGAAGTCACGAACTTAAATAGCAAGTGAGGGGAAGGCGTTGTCAGTGCTAGACCACCGTGATCGTCAGCAACGAATGCGTAGGCGCTAATGCCTGAGAGTTTATATGTGCTCCCGCCTACGATGCTAGAGTAAAAGGTGATGACAAAACTAGGATCAGGAGCTGGAAATCAGCTAGAGAACATTGTCGCGCGTTACGCCCTTCGTTATTTCCTCAGCGGGGCTGAGCGCGATGCTTTGATTGATGAAACCCTTGCGGTCATAGATGGCAACGTGAACATCGCATCGAATGAACCTATAGAGAAGACAGTAGCTCGAGTGATGGAGCACGTGTATCATGGATCATTCAAACCTTCCCGAGATTAAGTTGATTACTGGGGCTCCTACCTCGCTGTTGTGATGAACTCGCAATTTGTCCTGGGTTGGGCAAAATTTCCATAATGCGCCAACGCCTCGCCGCTGGAAAACTCGTGCGGTCTCGAGGTGTTATGCATCTCCGCTCAATCGCCGCGTTTGGGGTCCAGGTGTCGAACACAGGGTTCTATGGTCACACCAGAGAGGCGCGGCATAGTACGCCTCGCTTTGATCCGACTTTTTGACATCATCGACGGTCGCGCGTCGCCGTTTAGCTATATTTCATCCCTTTGGCTACACTCTCGAGATGCTTCACCATGCCGAGCAAGTTTGACGCCGTTTCGTCAGGAAGCTCACAAATGCGATGGATGAGCTCAATGCGGTCTTTTGCTCCCTCAGGGGTGTCACCGAAGAGGTGCGGGGCGACATACCCCAGTAGGTCCGTGGGTTTTAGGCCCAAGAGTTCGGTCAGGACGATTAAACGAGATACATCGAGAGACGACATCGAGCGCTCGTATCGTCCCCAAACCTGGCCTGTAATGCCGAGCAGTACAGCGAAATCGTATTGCGAGATGTCACGCTTATCCCGGACTGTTCGCAGGAACTCGCCAATACGTTTTTCGATCTCCGGCAAAGCAAGAACGCCCTCGTAGCCTGGACGGCGATAGATGGTCGTTGCACGGCTGCTTTCGGGAGGCGTCTCGCCTTTTTTTACTTGCTTGAGCGGCTTCGCTTCGAAGGTCGGCACCAGGCCATATTTCTTCGCATAAGCGCGAACTGCTTCTGGCGGCTGGTTTTCGTCTTGCTCGGTGGAGACGTCGTCGCTTTCCACGCGGTTTCCCTCTCGCAGTCTTTTTGACTAGATAAAATTGATCAAATGCTAGGACTTCAAGCAGAGTTGATTTGCGAGGTCTATAGGTTTCGCAAGCCGCCGTCGATTCCCCGGAGACAATAATATCTAAAAAAGATGTGAAGCAAGACTAGGGTCCGCAGGGGTGAATTTTAGTAGCCTTCTTTTTTCAGGAAGGCGTTGATTGCCGCGCGAGCGATAACCGTTTGCTTTACTTTGGTTTCAAAAGAAGCTCTCTCCAGGCGTTCCTTTAGAGGCTCGTCTAGAGAGACGTTGAACAGCGTTTGGCTTGACTGTTTTCGATGGCCGCGGAGCGCGATAATACCCTCTCCCACAAATCTCTTTCGCTGGGACGAGCTCGTAGGCGAACTAGCCGCATCATCGGCCAGAACAAAATTGTCGGCGCCCTCTTCAGGATGACTGTTTGTGTGCGTCGATGCGGGAACAACATCCGCCGAGGTTAGAGTCTCGCTTTCTAATACTGGCTCACCAATCTGCTGATTGCGAGATTTGCCAAGAGGGAGCTTAACATCGCCGAATTCCAATTTGCGGCTGACCATTACGCTGCCTCCAGCGTCCGAACCGCCAAATGCCGTTCGATCTCGGCCATCAGCCTCATGACCTCAATGCGTGCTTTCTTCACGGGATCGGTCAGTTGCTGCATCTGCACCGTGCCGTAGCCGTTTTCGATCTCTCGATAGATGTTCCGTTCCACCAACTCCGCGTCCAGGAGCCTTGAACGATATCCATGCTTGTTGATCTCTTCGACATACTGGCGAATGAACCGGTATTCATTGGATCTTTGATTAATAGCAGTTACCCGTGTCCGGATGATAAAATGTTTGACCGCTTTGCTGTGGCTCTCGTTATAGGCGTCCACAATCTCAATCGCCTTGCTCATCGCATCGATCTCGCGTTTTGCTGCTTGGACCGGTGTCAACACGACGTCCACATAGTCGAGAATGTTCTTGAGGATAACTGAATCCCGGCCGGCAGTGTCGATTATGATCGCGCCATAATCCGCCTTGCGAAGCATGAGGTCATCAAGCGCTTTGGTCTGCAGCGCGGACACGAAATCTATGTTCTCCGGCTGCTGACCCTTTTCTCCACATTGCATCCACCAGGCCTGGACGTTTTGGCTCGGGTCAGAATCTACGAGCAATACTCTGCTGTCATCGTTGAGCGCGTATTCACCGGCAATCAGCTTGGCGATCGTGGACTTTCCAGCGCCGCCCTTTGAACTCATCGTACCGAAAATGATCGTCATACTCGTTCCTCTTGATCGGCGTGACGGGAAGGCGACCACGATTGTCTCCACCCGAGGTCCAGCCAACGCCACACTTGCAATAAACCAAACAATTTTTCAACTACAAAACAAACCTATTATAAATCAAATATTGTTGCCCTCACCGATGCTTCGCGACGTTAACTCAGGACTGCAGTCACATTGACGGACGAAGGTTGGAGCGATGGCCCACTCACACCCTCACCAAAAGTTTCGATGTGTCGTGTCTTTGATGTTGCGTTGAAACGAGGAAACTCACCGGCGTTCGGTCGGGTAAATGTTGAGAAGAACTGAAGAAGAAACGCACTTCACTTTATATAAAGTAATCAACGTAAATAGCGCAATGGTTTCAGTTGTATAAGGGTTACGATAAATGGAGGTGTGAACCCCGGAGCCGCGCAGGAATTTTCCGCTATGGGCGCACGCAGGCCGCAAGGGCAAAGAGCGAAGCGTCTCTTGCGGGCGAGTACGACCGTTAGCAGAAAGGCCGAAAAGCGGTCCTGGGTGTGAACCTTGGTGGGCTCCCTTACCGGAGGTGTGGGTCGCCTATAAGTCCGCACGTCGCCCAAAGGAAAATTTATCGAATTACAAATCATAATAGGTTGGCAGGATACGTAATTTTGTTGTACAAAATTACAGCATCGAGGGACAGGCCCACGATGGATTGTGATTGATTGACTGTCGATGGCCGAAGCAGTGCGGAAAGCAGGACGAAAGAGGGATGCGACCGGTATGAGTAGGCACCTGACCGTCCGCCTGAGCGATGCGGAGTATCTCGCGGTCCAAGACGCGGCGTTGGCGGCGGGTATGACGGCTTCGGCGTTCTTTCGTTCATTGACGTTGGAAGGGGCCGGCGTCCGTCCAGTCTTCAATGACGAGGATAGGACGATCCTATCTATTCTCCATGAGGACATGCGGAAGATCGGCGTGAACCTCAACCAGGTGGCACGATCGCTGAACGCGGGGAGGGTCGTTGACGCTGGAGAGGTCAAAATTGCCCTCCGGAATGTCGAACGGATTGCTGATGCGACGCGCCATGAGCTGCGCCACGCATCGATTCGTGCGGGAAATTCACGTCGAGGTGCGGTGTGAACGACAAGCTTTCTAGTCTTATCAGAGTCGATTTTGGGCATCGGCTGACTGCATACGGTCTTGATCCTTCGTCGGCGGCAGGCGCGAAAAAGGTTCTGGAGGAGGAGTTATTTAAGCGCAGAGGCGGCGGGGGAGAGGGGAAATTGCCTCCTCCAGGCAAGTCGCGGCCATTGCTGAGGCACGGCGCAAGGTCCGAAACGGAAGGCGAGGGCAGTCGCGCCGCGCCTCGACGGTTGGTTGAGCGTCTAGAAGCCGTGGCGAAAGGTAGCCAGCCAGCCGTTGCGAAAATGGCGTCTTATGGCGGCGGCGGTCGGCTCGGTGCGATGGTGGACTACGTTTCGCGAAAGGGCGAGATCGCAATCGAGACGGAGAGCGGCGAGCGCTTGCGGAGCAGGGGAGAGCTTGCAGCGCTGAAGAAGGAATGGGAGCCTCTGTTCCAGAACCGGAGTGAAAGCCGAGACGTTGCCAGCTTCAGTGTTCGCATCGAGACGGATGCCATCGAGACTGAAGACGATCTGCACAACGCGGTTCGGACTGTTCTGGGGGCAGGTCTTGGGCATCGGCGGTATGCCTATGCGGTTCATCAACCGGCGCGTGGTGTCGTCGAAGTTCAAGGTGTTCTCGTTCTGCGGAGCAAGGAGGGCGAGCGGCTGACCGGTGATGACGTTGCAGCGGAGATTGTGCAAGGCAGGTTCGATAAGAGCGAGACGGCCATCGGCGCTGCGTCGCGCTTTTCTTTTTCCAGGTACGGCAATGGCGTTGAGTACGGCACGGCAAGAGTGCGCGAGCTGGTGGAAGCCAACGTTGAGGTCAGAGACGACCGCGGCCGTGTGATCGAAACCGACAAGGCTGCGGGCGATCTCGTCCAGAAAGAATGGCGTTCCGAATTGCACAGCCGGAAGGGCAGGGACGTTATGCACGTCATTCTGTCAGCGCGTGCAGGGACGAATGCGGATGCATTCGAGAATGCTGCGCGTGAATTCCTGGCGCAACAGTTTGAGGGCTTCAAATACGCTTTTTCGATGCATGACCCCATGCACGATCCGAAGGAGCAGAGCGACGGTGGCAAGCGGCCCCACATCCACGTTCATGCCCTTGTGGTGATGCGCAATCAGGACGGCGAACGGGTCGAGACCAGTCCGCAGACTTTTCGGCAGTGGCGGGCGCTTCTGGCCGAAAAGGCGAGGGACCACGGCATTGCCATGGAAATGACCGATCGCCGGGAAATGGCGTCATCGCCGGCCTTTACCCGCAATCAGGTGAGGGCGGTCGACACCATCGGCAGAACTGCGCACGTCGGGACTAGCCCCGCAGCACAGATGCGATACGACAACAAACGCGCCGAGGCGCGGACAGTCGCGACAACGGAGCAAAGCCTGCAGCATGCTTTCGACGCAAAGAGGGCCTGGTCGTCAGTTGCCGATCGCTCCGACGATGAGAAGGTTGTCCAGTTTGCGCTTTCTGCTGAAGCCAAACTGTCCTTCGCGATCCGCAGCAGTCTCGCGGGGCTGGCTGTTTCGGTTGAGCGGGGTGAGTTCGAGACGGTGAAAGACGCAGCGCGCCAGTATTTGGCGGATATTGTCAGAGAGGGTGAAGTAATGAGTGACGACATGACAAGAGCGCAGTTCGACGCGTACGAAAAGAACGTTGCTAGTGCGCTTGCCAACTATGGCGAGCTGATCGACCAGGAGGAGAAAGAGCAGTTCAGTCTGATCTCGGAGCGGGCGCAAAACATTGTCGACGCACGCCGCAAGGTGGTCGAGCTGCAGGAAGAGCTTGAGGACATTCGCTCGAAAACGCGTCCCAATTCGATCGTTCGAGATGTGGCGTCTTCTATCGCTAAGTTTAGCCCCGTGGCGCGTGTTCTCGAGGTGGTTGAGGAAGCCGTCAAGGAAGGCGTTGCGGTCGAGACCAACATCAAGGAAGGTGTTTCTGCGGTTGAGGCGAACGTAAAGCAATCGCTGGAACTTGTTCCCTCTGCTTCGGTCGAGAAGGGCGGGGTAGAGGAACCGAAGCCGTCGCGTTCGTTGCCTGCAGAAATCACCAGCCAGTATTTCCTGCAACACGCCGCTGATGGCGCTATTCGTGTCGTCACCAATTCAAAGGCCACCCGCGAAGTGTTCCAGGATGCCGGTGAGAAACTCCGCAGCAAGATCTACGATCCGACGGCCGTCCGCCTCATGATCGATACCGCTGCGCATCGCGGCTGGACGAGTGTCGAAATAGCAGGCTCCAAGGAGTTTCGCCGTGAGGCCTGGCTTGAAGGGCAGGCGAGGGGGATCGCCGTTAAAGGCTATCAACCCAACGAGTTGGATTGGCAGGAAGTTGGCCGCCGTGAGCAGTCGCATCTGAAAAACGAGATCCGGCATATTGAAGAAAAGTTGGTTGCTACTGAAAGCAAGGCAGAGACCAAAAACAAGAAGGGCGAAGCCGCTGTGGAGAAGGTCGCTGCGGCGACGGCGTCCACAAAGACCCGGACCGGTTTCCGCGAGGGTGTGCGTGGCGAGCTGATCGAGGTTGGATCGAAGCCTTATCAGGACAAGCCCGAAAACGAAGCGTCTCCATACGTGGTTCTTCGCACAGCAGAGGGAGACCGCACAGTTTGGGGTGTTGGCATTCCAGCCGCATTGTCACATGCCGAAGCCAAACAGGGCGACACCATCACCTTGCGAGAAGCGGGTATGGAAAAGGTCGAGAAGACCGTTATCCGCGAAGTCGAAGGAAAGAAGGTTCGTGAGGTCGAAACGGTTGACCGGCGCAAGTGGGAAGCTGAGGTGGTTACGGCGCGTGACGACAAAACTGCCGAGGTTGAGACTTCTTCGGAGCAGCGTCCTGTGGTAGAAGAAAAGGCAGCAGTCCGAGAAGGTGAAGCGTCACAGGCCGAACCTGCGGCAAGGCAGTTGAACCGCCTTGAGGAACTGATGGAAGAGCGCGAGGCAAAGCGCGATCGTGATGAGCAGGAGCGGTGATAGTGGCGAAGAGCATGCTTCATATAGTTGAAGAGCTGAAATCCGCTGAAGATGGGGTTGATGCGGCTCGAAATGCTATTCCTTTGACGTTGACCGGGGTGGGTGCGATCATCGTCGTTGGCTTCATCGGTATTTGCCTGGATGTCGCAGTGGTCACGGTCCAAGGCTGGTATCACGCCTTCATGGCCTACTGGCCATTCTAAGCGTACGCGCTGAAGCCGGGTTAGCCCGGCTTTTTTTATACCATGTGAAACTGGATGATAGGTTTCGAGAAGACGGGGGCAAGTTGATGCCAGAATGGCCGAAAGACAAATTGCAAAAGCATGGTCCTGACCTGCCCATGCCCGAACGCATCCGCCGATATCAAGAAAACATCAAGACCATTCGCGCATCTGGCTGCAAGGTGCCGACTCCGGCAATGGTCGACACGCTCGATCCCGCAGAGATCGAGCTTTGGTTTGCCGACAGTGCTTTCACGATAGACCGGCTGAACAATCTGATCGGGAAACTTGCAGATCTTCCGCCCGAAACGACACTGCCAAGCCCGTTTAAGAGGCTTTGATCTTCGGTCGCAATGTTTGCTAAGTTATTGAATTTGTTCCATAATTCATATTATGCGATCTTTGTTTGTAAGGGGGGTGGGTTCAAGCTTGAAGTGCGACTTGCGAATGATACCAATGGGTTATCAGTCACAAGGAAGATGCAATGGAACGCACCTACTCCCACATTGATCTTGATGAACGTCGTAAGATAGCCCGCTGGCGAACGGCCGGGCTGACTGTTAGTGCCATCGCAGAGCAGCTCGGCCGGCATCGCTCAACGATCTTTCGTGAGATCAAACGCAACACTTTTGTCGATAAGGTTGTGCCCGATCTAACCGGCTATTACTGCGTGACTGCGCACGCCATGTCGTGTGAACGACGTGCGAAACTACGCAAGCTGGCGCGGTTCTCGTACGTTCGACAGTCGGTGATCGAACGCATCATGCATGGCTGGTCGCCGCAGCAGATCGCTGGCCGTATGCGCCTGGAGCGCCATCCGGTCTCGGTCAGTCACGAAACGATCTATAAGTTTGCATACTCGTCCGACGGGCATGCGATCAAGCTGTGGCGGCATCTGCCAGAGCATCGTGCTCGACGGCGACCACGACATGCAAGACGCAAGCACGGACAACGGTTTAGTCCAGAACTCAACATCTTGCGGCGGCCGGATGCTGTTGCCGAGCGCAAACAATTTGGTCATTGGGAATGCGATCTGATCCAGTTCCGAAAGAAGTTTGGGAAGGCAAACGTCACATCGCTCGTAGAAAGGGTCAGCCGCTTTGCGATCTTCCTACGCAACAACGACCGGCAATCCCGGCCCGTCATGGATGGCCTTGTTCGTGTCCTGCAAGCCCTGCCCCACCTTGCCCGCCGATCGATCACGTTCGACCGCGGAACAGAGTTCACTGATTGGCCCTATCTTCAGGCAAGCATCGGTACGCAAACCTGGTTCTGTGATCCCCAATCGCCGTGGCAAAAAGGCACTGTCGAGAACACCAACCGCCGGGTGAGGAAATGGCTTTCAAGAGACGTCGACCCACTCACGGTCACCGACGCGGACTTGATAGAAATTTGCAGTCGGCTCAACGCAACGCCGCGCAAATGCCTTGGCTATCGAACGCCTGCAGAAGTTTTCCGCAAGAAAGTTCTCGCGCAGATGCGGCATGCCGGTTAGCTTCGGATGCCCCGCAAGTCGCGGTTCAGCATGAACTCACAACATGCCGGTCCTAGGCACGCCATGGGTCTACGAGCACCACGCCTGTACCTTGGAAATCTTGAATGTTGCGTGTGACAACCACTAACCCATGCACGATAGCTGACGCAGCGATGAGTGCATCTGCTTCATTGCGGCGATCCGGAATATGCAAGTGAGCACATCGCGTCGCGATTGCCTCATCGATAGAGATAATGCGCTCAGCGAACTCCGGGCGAACTCGTCTATCCATCCAGGTTCGTAAGCGAGAGCCCTGCTCGATGTCACGGCGCTGGATGCCGAGTATGCCACGCTCAAGCTCTAAAATTGTTATGGCAGAAATATACAGATCACGGGAGTCCTGCGCACTTAACCAAGTCGTCACGTTCAGATCAGCTTTACCGTCACCCACTTTACGGAGTTCGGAGACAACGTTTGTGTCGAGCAAGTATTTCAAGAGAGATCAACTTCGCGAGTTGCAATGACCGACCGAGACGGATCGAAGTCGATATTCGACAATCCTGGCATTGAAAGCGCGTCGACAAGATTGTGATGCTTACCTGTCAGGCGCTCAAAGTCACCGTACGTCATCAACACATGCGAAGGTCTGCCTCGATCGGTGATGACGACAGGCCCTGCCTCAGCAGCTTTTTTCGCTCTGCCAACATCATGATTCAGTTCGCGGCTGGTCAATCTAGTCGTAGCCATAGCTACCTCCATGTAGGAACGTACCTACATATAGTGTCTTCATTTTCATCGCGCAATTCCTTTCTGGCCCGCGTAGCTGCCAGCCTTTTAAGCTCTTGCGCTAATCCGAACCTGCGACCAGTGGTTTACAAGCCGCAAATCAATGAAAATTCCGGCTTTTCATCTTCCAAGATACCAATATGAAGATCGGCGTGTACAAATCCCGCAAGACAACAGGTTTCGGCCCGTCTCTTGAATCCGGCCAGCCCCCGTGCAAACTCATCCCCTCTCTCAGTCGGCAGTTTGAATTCGGTATCCGTCAGCCAGTCCAATGAGATCGTCCGACGGTTCGTAAAGTTGCTGTGCAGCCAGATGCGCGATCACGAGGCAATATTTTCTATAAATCAAGTAGAATAAGAACGACCTGTCTTTCTTTTCGGATTTGATCCGAGCTAAGACTGCAGCTGCATCATTGTGTTGTACGCCGCATTGCTCGCAGCATACAAAATGACAATGCGGCCTGTTTTATCGATACCGTCGATCACGATTGTCGGGGACGATGGACAGATCAGATCTGTGTCCAGACGTGATCTGTCCATCGTAGAAAAGTTCTGGAGCAGAACGTATGAGGCGTTACGTAATAATCGGTGCAGGCGCAGTCGGTGCCAGCCTCGCCGCACAGTTCGAACTCAGCGGTATCAGCTACGCGCTGGTCGGTCGCGGGAGCCAGATCACGCATATCAGGAAAGAAGGCCTGAGTTTTCAGCGACCATCCGGTACACGACAGATCAGCCTGAATGCGTTTGATCTGGACAATCCTCCCGAACTCACTGCCGATGACATTCTGCTTCTGACGGTCAAATCTCAGGATGCAGCAGGCGCGCTTTCCTTCTGGTCCTGGCGCGCGATCGACGGTGAGGAAAATGGCGTTGCTGCAAACCTTCCGATTGTCACCTTTCAGAACGGTCTGGCCACGGAGGTTGCAGCACTCAGAACATTTGCCAACGTCTATGGCGCAAGCATCCTCACACCGGCGCGGTTCACGGAGATCGGCAAGGTAACGGTGGGCGGCGATCCGCAACTCGGCGTGGTCACCGTCGGCCGCTTTCCATCAGGGCATGATTCAACAAGCGAACAGATTGCCGCGGATCTGAACCGCGCCGGGTATCTTGCTGAAAGCAGCGCGGATATCCGTCGTTGGAAATCGGCTAAGCTGCTGCACAACGTCAAAAACGCACTCGAACTGTTTGACGGAGCGGCGGACCTAAAGGCGTCAATCGGCGAAGCCCTGGTGGCTGAGGCGCAGAATGTCTTTCAGGCTGCGGGTTATAGGCTTGCCGCACCGTCCGAGCGAACCATCGACATTTCCAACTGGAAAATAGCGCCAAACAGCGGCATCCAGCCCGGGCAGCAATCAACGTGGCAGAGCTTCACGCGCGGCGCTTCTAGTGAAGTCGATTATCTCAATGGTGAAATCGTTCTTCTTGGCCGCCTCAACGGGGTCCCTACGCCCTATAATAACGCCGTTCAGGTGCTGACGGGAAAGCTGGAACATAGCGGCGGTTTTTCCGGCGCGCTTTCAATCAAGGCTTTGCAGGCATTCGCAGAAACCTCAGCTCCGACATATCAGCCAGCTCGCGCCACCGCAGTGTGACCGCATTTTCCCGGAAGTAAATCAAAGCGTTCCCATGAGAGAAACAATTTCCGACCAGATCCTCAACACAGCCAGTGCACTGTTTTATCGCGAGGGCATCAGAGCGGTCGGCATTGATCGCATTATCGAAGAGGCAAACGTCGCCAAAGCCACGCTCTATCGGCACTTTCCCTCCAAGGATCATCTTGTCGCGTCCTATTTGCAGGCCCGTCATAACCGCGTCATCCGTTCGCTCGAAGAAGTACGAGACGTGGCGGGCACGCAGCGTGAACAGATCAGGCTGATTTTCGAAAGACTCTACGAAAAGGCCGACAGCCCCGAATTTCGCGGTTGCGCGTTTGCGCTGGCCGTAGCCGAACACGGGGATTCCGAACGCGTGGTTTCAGTTGCACGCACCCACAAGACCAAGGTCCGGGAAATCTTTGGTACCATCATGGCAAGGGTGGCCAACCGGCCTGAACAGGCGGCAGCCCATCTCGCCCTTCTCTACGAGGGCGCTCTTGCAACCGTCGCTGTCGGACGCGATCCACAGGCTGTGCTCATCGCCCGGGACTGTGCGTTGCACGTGTTTGACATGGAAACATCTTCCCAACAGCCATCCTGAAAGCAGCAGCAATGACGAAGACAATCGACTACTTCTTTAGCGTCGGCTCCCCGTGGGCCTATATCGGCCTCGAAGCATTTGCGGCTCTTGCCCGCGAGCAGGGCGCCACGATCCGCCCGCACGTCATCCCGCTGATTGAAGACAATGGCGGGATTTATTCGCGCAACCGGCCTGAAGCCCGCCGCGCCTATTGGACAAAAGACCTGAAGCGGTGGGCCGCGGTGCGCGGCAAGGAATTGAGCCTGGACAACCGCGCCGATCTTTCCGATCCGACCCCGGCCGGTCTGATGGTGCTTGCCGCTATCCAATCCGGCCAGGACTGGCTGAAACTCACCGCGGTACTCCAGCAAGCCTTCTGGGGACGTGGAGACGATATCGGCAATACAGGTGTGCGCCGTTCAATCGCCGATGCAGCAGGGTTTGACGGAGCGGCACTGGACGAACTCGCCGAGAGCGACGCGATCCAGACGATCCGTGACGCTGATTTCGAGATCGCCAAGACATCGGGCGTGTTCGGCCTCCCAACCTATGGCTACGAAGGTGAGCTCTATTGGGGGCAGGACAGCCTGCCGTTCCTTGAACGTCACCTCAAGGGTGAAAAGCTGGTCGCCTGACCTTCTCTTACTTTGTGCGCCGCAAGACGCGGCGCATCATTCTTCTGCGACCTTTGCCGAATACCGTCTTTTCGGAGTTTTCCATGTCTCTCACCCTGCCCGGCCCTCTCGTCTCTACCGAATGGCTGGCGACGCATCTTGATCATCCTGATCTCGTCATCCTCGATGGTTCATTCAAGCTTCCGGGTGTGACGCCTGCCGCTGCGGAGGATTTCGCCGCGCGGCATATTCCAAAAGCGCGTTTCTTCGATATCGATGCCATCGCCGATCATGATGCATCGCTGCCGCATATGCTGCCGTCCGCTGAAGATTTCGAGCGCCATGCGCGTGCGCTCGGAATTTCAAACGATAGCCTCGTGGTCGTCTACGACACGCCGGGTCTGATGTCGGCAGGCCGTGTCTGGTGGACATTGCGCACCTTTAGTCATGAGAAAGTCGCCATTCTCGATGGAGGGTTCCGCAAATGGACGTCGGAAGGACGCCCGGTCAGCGATACCGTCGCGCCCTTTGAAGAAGGAAATTTTCAGGCCCGTTTCAATGCCGATGCCGTCCGTTCAAAGGCGCAGGTGCTTGCCAATCTCGATAGCCATGACGAGCAGGTGATCGACGCACGGTCCGCCGGACGCTTCACGGCAGAAGAAAAGGAGGCCCGACCCGGATTGCGGTCCGGCCATATTCCCGGCAGTTTCAACCTGCCTTTCACCACGCTGACAAATGCTGAGACCGGCGAATTGCTGGATGCTGCGGCCATCGCCACAGCATTTGAAGCCGCGGGGTTGGATCTGTCCCGCCCCGTGATTGCAAGCTGCGGTTCGGGTGTGACGGCAGGGGCACTTGCCTTCGGCCTTCATCTTGTAGGAAAAAACGATGTCGCGGTTTACGACGGCTCGTGGACAGAATGGGGCCAGCCCGGTGACACTCCGGTCGAAACGGGAGCCCGTACGTGAGCGCGCTTCCAGCTTCTTTGGCCGAAGCGCTCAGCAAACGCTTCGCCGACCGCTTTTCAGTGTCTCAGACACTGCGTGAACAGCACGGGCGTGGTGAATCGCATCACACTCCGGCCATTCCGGACGCCGTGGTCTTTGCAGATACGACGGATGAGGTTTCCGAAATCGTCCGCCTTTGCGCAGCCGTAAACGTGCCGGTCATTGCTTTTGGCGCCGGCACGTCTCTGGAAGGACATCTGACTGCGGTGCGTGGCGGGGTTTCGATCGACCTGTCGCGCCTGTCGCGGATTTCTCGCGTCAGCCAGGAGGCTCTCGACTGCACGGTTGAAGCGGGTGTAACGCGTGAACAGCTCAACAGCTACCTTCGCGATCTAGGCCTGTTCTTCCCCATCGATCCCGGCGCCAACGCCTCGATTGGTGGTATGGCCTCGACGCGCGCATCAGGCACCAATGCCGTGCGTTACGGAACCATGCGCGAAAACGTCCTGGGTCTGACCGTTGTGTTGCCGGATGGGAAGATCATCCGGACCGGCGGCCGAGCACGAAAATCCTCGGCAGGTTATGACCTGACGCGGCTGTTTGTCGGCTCGGAAGGCACGCTCGGGATCATCACCGAGGTGACACTGCGCCTCTACGGAATTCCGGAAACCATTTCGGCAGCGCTGTGCTCGTTTGAAAATGTCGAACAGGCCGTGTCAGCAGCGATCCAGGTCGTCCAGCTCGGTATTCCGGTTGCGCGTATGGAGCTGATGGATCGCGGTTTGATCCAGGCCGTCAACACCTACTCCAACCTCTCGCTGAAACTTGAAGACACGCTCGCGTTCGAATTTCATGGCGCCCCGGCAAGCGTGCAGGAACAGGTGGAAACAGTTGCCGAAATCGTCAGGGAGAATGGAGGCCGCGATTTCGAGTGGGCCAACGCTCCCGAAGATCGCAACCGGCTGTGGAAGGCGCGACACAACGCGTTTTATGCCGTGGTGTCGCAGCGCGCGAACGCCAAGGGCTGGTCGTCCGATGTCTGCGTGCCTGTGTCGGAACTCAGCGGCTGCATTCTGAAAACCCGGGAACTGTTGGCCGGCTGCAGCGTACCTGCCGCCATTCTGGGTCATGTTGGCGATGGCAATTACCACGTTGTTTTTGCTGTGGACCCGACCAATCAGGCGGAGCTTGATGAGGTCGCGGCTATCAACAAGAAGATGGTGCAACATGCGATCTCGGTCGGCGGCACCTCGACCGGCGAACATGGCGTCGGAACAGGCAAGATTGCCTATCTGCCTCAGGAGCATGGCGATGCGGTGGAGCTCATGGCGATCATCAAGTATGCCATCGATCCCAGCGGCATCATGAATCCGGGAAAGATTCTTCCGCACTAAGGCAATGTTTAGTTGCGACGCGAGGGAGCCTCAATGAATTCGTTTAAATCCCACAGCTCCCATTGGGGTGCATTTTCCGGTCGTTTCGAGAATGGCCAACTCGAGATCCGCCCTCACCCCGATGATCCACATCCCTCGCCGCTGCTCGGCAATCTTGCAGCGGTCGCGGACAGTCCGGTACGGATCAAACGTCCGGCAGTCCGGCGCGGCTGGCTGGAGGGCAAACCCGGCCACGAACAAAGCAGGGGTTCAGACGATTATGTCGAAGTCAGTTGGCCCGAAGCAACGGCCCTCGCGGCGAACGAGCTTCAGCGTGTCTACCGCGATTTTGGCCCACAGGCGGTGTTTGGAGGATCCTATGGCTGGTCGAGCGCCGGGCGTTTCCACCACGCGCAGAGCCAGATCCACCGTTTTCTGAATGTGCTGGGCGGTTATGTCCGGTCCGTCAACACCTATAGTTCGGGCGCGGCAATGGTCATCATTCCGCATGTTCTCGGCCCATACGATCATGTCGATCGCAAGAGCGTGACGTGGGATGCCATCGAGCGCAGCACCGAACTGGTGCTGGCATTTGGCGGCATGGCGATCAAGAATGCGGACGTGCATGGTGGCGGCATCAGCAAACATGTCGTCAGACAAAAACTGGCCGGTGCAAGCGCACGTGGTGCCAGTTTTGTATCGATCAGCCCCCTCAGGGACGACTTCCCGGCCGAGGTGAATTCGCAATGGCTGCCAATCACGCCCGGTACCGATGTCGCCCTCATGCTGGGACTGGCGCATGTGCTGGTGACGGAAGGGCTGCACGACCGGGAGTTTCTCGACCGATATACCGTCGGTTATGCGCGGTTTGAAGATTACCTCCTCGGCCGGACCGATAATCTCCCCAAGAGCGCCGATTGGGCGGCAGGCATCTGTGGTATCAGTGCCGATACCATAAAGGAAATAGCGGGCAAGATAGCACGTTCCAGAACGCTGATCACCGTCAGCCACTCCCTGCAGCGTGCCGATTTTGGTGAGCAGCCGGTCTGGATGGGGATCGTTCTGGCGGCAATGCTTGGTCAGATCGGGTTGGATGGCGGCGGCTATTCCTATTCGCTTGGAGCGCTTGGCAATATCGGCAAGAACCTGCTGGCCGTTCCGCTGCCAACGCTCAACCAGTTCAAAAATCCAGTGCCGGATTACATTCCCGTTGCCCGCATTGCCGACATGCTCCTCAATCCGGGAGATGAGTTTCACTATAACGGCAAAGCCCTGCGCTATCCGGATATCCGCCTCGTCTACTGGGCGGGTGGAAATCCTTTCCACCATCATCAGGACATCAACAGGTTGCGTGCAGCGTTCCGAAGGCCGCAGACAATCATCGTTCATGAAAGCGCCTGGACCTCAACCGCCCGCCACGCCGACATTGTGCTGCCCGCGACAACCACGCTCGAACGTGATGATATCGGTGCGGCAGACCGGGACGATCTGATGATTGCCATGAAGAAGCTGATCGAACCGGTGGGTGAGGCTCGGGACGATTACGCTATTTTCTCGGAAATCGCACGCCACCTCGGGCACGCCGACGCTTTTACGGAAGGAAGAACCAGCCGCGAATGGCTCGCCTTTCTCTATGAAGCGACCCAACAGGCGCTTGTCGCTGGTGGCCACGAAGCACCTGATTTCGAATCCTTCTGGGTAAAGGGAGAATTGAGACTCCCGCTCAAGCCCGACGATGGCGGACCGGCCAATGCCTTCCGGGCAGATCCATCCGCGCATCGGTTGAAAACCCCATCCGGCAAAATCGAAATCTTCTCCGAAACTATAGAGGGTTTTGGTTACGACGATTGTGGCGGGCATCCCCGGTGGTACGCGAACAGGGATGAGGCAGCCGACGACATCACCCATTATCCGCTGCACCTCGTCTGCAACCAGCCGCATCAAAGGCTTCACAGCCAGCTCGATTACGGTGGGTTCAGCCGCTCCACGAAAATCGAAGGTAGAGAGCCGGTACGGATCAACCCGATCGATGCGGCAGCACGCGGCATTTCAGAAGGCGATATCGTCAGGTTGTTCAACAGCCGGGGCAGTTGTCTGGCGGGAGCCGTGTTGAGCAGTTCGGTGCACAACGGAGTTATGCAGCTCGCAACCGGCGCGTGGTTTGAGCCAGACGATCCCGCGGCCAACAACGCCATGTGTGTTCATGGCAATCCGAATGTCCTCACGCGCGACATCGGAACGTCAAAGCTGGCGCAGGGTTGTACAGGGCAGATTGCCAGAGTGGAGGTCGAACGGTTTGACGGGGAGTTGCCGCTGGTTCGCATCTTCGAGGAAATGACGTTCGTGAACACAGTGACGAAAGGCTGATCGGATGTGCCTCCCCTCTTCACGGTCAACGCGGCCATGTAATGGCCGAGAACGACGCCATCGGGATCGGAGCACTCGGAAATGACGATCCTACCGACTTCGGAAACGGCAATAAAATAATCCATAATTTCTCTAGAAAAAGAATAACTAGTCTTTCTCCTTTCACCGACCCTGCTAGGCTACAGGTCATGATCAGCATACCGAAACAAAGGGATTGTTCGATGGCAGAACAGCATACCCGCATACGCATTTCCCGATGTATGTAACTGCTGACGGTTAAGCGGTGACGTCGGGATGATAGCCCGACTGGCCGTTTCGACAGTTTAAAACACACCATATCGACCATCTGGCAGGCCTTTACCCCCGCTCGGCATCAGCTGCAGCGAAAGCGGTTCTGCGTGCGCCGTTTTACGGTAGCCGGCGGTCAAAAACATAAAACACGAACCCGCACATTCAGGACAAATACATGACCGAACGTTCTTCTCTGTTTTCTCTTTCCCGGCGCCATCTTCTGGCATCTGCAGCTGCCGCGGCCGCTTTTATTGCAACCACCGGGTTCGATCCGGTCCTTGCTGCCGACACCCCGCGCGACGGCGGTGATGTAACGTTCCTCATCGATTCGCTCGGCGACACATGGATTCCCAACAACAGCGCAATCTCCAGCTTCCAGGGGCACATCTGGGGTCACGTCACGGATAAGCTGGTCTATGTCGACGCCGAAGGCAAGGCGACCCCATGGCTTGCCGAACGGTGGGAGCAGAACGACAAGGCAACCGAATTCACTCTCCATCTGAAAAGTGACGTGACCTTCTCCGACGGCTCTCCGCTCGATGCTTCTGCGGTCGTCGCCAATCTCGACATCTGGTACGCCGGGCGCAAAAACGAGGGCATCAACCCGATCGGTTTGTTCCCGAAAACTTATGACCGTGCCGAAGCTGTCGATGCCACCACGGTCAAAGTTTTCTTCAAGAAACCGACCCTCGGCTTCATCCCGACGCTCGGTTATCACGGGTCGATCCTGATATCGCCAAAGAGCCTTGCACAGCCCGCATCACAACAGGCAGATCTCAGCAACACCTCAGGCAGCGGCCCGTATGTGGTGGAATCCTGGAAGGAGGGCGACCATGTTACCCTCGTCAAGCGAAAGGACTACAACTGGGGTCCTGCCGCGGTGGGCCACACCGGTCCGGCGTTCCTCGATTCCATCACCTACAAGCTGGTGTCCGAACCGTCGCTCCGTGTCGCATCCGTGCAGTCCGGTCAGGCTGATATCGCCTACAACGCCTCCCCCCAGGAATTGAAGTCGCTCAAGGAAGAGGGGTTCACGGTTGCGACGCCACGCTACCTCGGTTTCGTCAATGGCTGGGCCGTCAACACCAAACACGCCCCCTATGACGACGTCAAAGTACGTCAGGCTCTTCAGGCCGGTATCAACCGTCAGGAAATCATCGATACGGTGTACACCGCCGACTGGAAGCTGCCGACCTCGTTCATCCAGAGCAACGTCCCGGGCGCAGCTGATGAAAGCACACTTCTCGCATACGATCCAGCCAAGGCGGAAAAGCTTCTTGGCGAGGCGGGCTGGGCCAAGGGCGCCGATGGTATCCGCACCAAGGACGGCAAACAGCTGGAGCTAACGCTTCACTCCAACCCCTATCTCGCCACCTCAAAATCAGTGGATGAGCTGATTGCACAGCAGCTTGGCAAGCTTGGCTGGAAGGTCAACATCCGCGCTTACGACGTCGTTACCTTCGGGGAAAGGGTCAAATATGGCGGCCCGGCCATTCCCGCCTACGAAGTGACGCGCAGCTTCATCGACGCCGGCACTGTTGCCGGCATTCTGACCAACGCCAACAATGGCGAGAACTGGTTTGCGCTCGATGATCGCGATGCGACGCTGAACGGACTGCGCGACAAGATCTCGGGTGCGGCTTCCCTTGATGAACGCAATCCGCTTCTCAAGGAGCTTCAGGAGTATGTGCTCGGACAGGGTTACTTTATTCCGAGGACGCAGATCGTGCAGCGCATCTACGTTCAGTCCCCGAAGCTGAAGGGCGAAGTGTATAACGGCGTTGCTTACGCTAGCTACTACACGGCCTTCCTGGCCGACTGATAGCTATCGCAACACTCAATCCGAGAGGGTCGCCTGCGTGAGAAATGCCTATCTGACCTACGCTGCCAAACGGTTCGGCCAAGCGGTCATCGTCATACTGCTGGCCTACGTCTTCACCTTCGTGGTCGTCAGCATCCTGCCTGGCGATCCGATCACCAGCGTTCTGCGCAATCCACAAAACGGGTTCACCGAGGAGGAGATTGCGGAGATCATCGCGGCGCAAGGCCTCGACAAGCCCATTGTCGTCCAACTCTGGAATTCCCTCTCCGGATTTTTGACCGGCGATCTCGGTGTGTCGATGCGGTCCAACCGGCCTGTCTCGACGCTGATCGCCGAAGTTCTTCCCTCGACACTGATCCTGGCGGGGGCAGGACTTGCGGTAGCTCTGATCCTGGCCATGGCGGTGGCTTACGGCACCCGCTTCGTTCCTAAACGATATGGTCAGGGATTGCTGCGCGGATTTCCGTCGCTTTTCCTGTCCGTGCCGAATTTCGTGATCGGTCTTATACTTATTCACGTCTTCGGCTTCCAGATCGGCCTCTTCCGGGTGATCAACCCGGACAGCTTCTGGGCAACGCTTTTTGCGGCAATCGCGCTTGGCATACCCGTCTCCGCACAAATCGCCGAAGTCCTGATTGCAAACCTCGACAAGGAAGCCGAGCAGGAATATGCGACCGTCGCCCGTAGTCGTGGCATCGGCCAGGCTCGGCTATTCGCCAAACATCTGCTGAAGCCTGCGTCATTGCCTGTCGTGACAGTGATTGCCCTTACCGTTGGCGAATTGCTTGGTGGATCGCTGATTACCGAAACGGTATTCGGACGCACCGGCGTTGGAAGCCTGGTGCAGCGCTCGGTCAGCACACAGGATCTTCCCGTCCTGCAGGCCGTCGTATCGCTCGGAGCCGTGGTCTTCGTTCTCGTCAACCTGATTGCCGACCTCCTCTACCCCTTGCTTGACCCTCGCGTCAAAATTCTGGGCGGGGCTAAACGGCGCGTGACCACATCGGACGAAACCTCCCTCGACGCCACCAAGGCGGTGACACCATGACCTTCGTCTCCAACTCATCCTTACCGGGCGCCGGTCTGGCCGGCCGGGTTGCCGCCATCCGGATGCCCGCCACCGTGGCGCTTTCATTCCTGATCGTTGCCCTCGTCATCGCATGGTCGGTGCTCCCCGGCCTCTTCACCAGCTACAGTCCGGTCATCGGCGTTCCTGCGGACAAGCTGCTTGGACCGAGCCTCAGCCATTGGTTCGGCACCGATCATCTCGGGCGCGATGTCTATACCCGCGTCGTCTACGGCACGGCCTCTTCCGTTTCGAGTGCTCTCGTCGCCGTCGTGATCGGCGTTGTCGTCGGCGGCATTATCGGGCTTCTGTCAGGCTTTTTCGGCGGCTGGGTCGATGTCGTCTTTGCCCGGCTCGTCGATGTCCTGCTGGCGATCCCGAAATTCCTCCTCGCCGTCATCGTCGTCACGGCAATCGGCTTTGAAACCATCAATGCCGCCATCGCCACCGGCGTGTCTGCCGTCGCGATCTTCGCCCGTGTCGCCCGTGCGGAAGTCATCAAGACACGGCAGGCGACCTTCGTGGAATCGGCCTTTCTGCTCGGCGGCTCGCGCTGGTTCATTCTCTGGCGCCACATCCTGCCCAATGCCTCGCGCTCGATATTGCCGCTCGCTGTGCTGCAGTTCGGCGAATCTATCCTTGTGATCGCCAGCCTCGCCTTCCTCGGTTATGGCGATCCGCCTCCCGCATCCGATTGGGGTCTGCTGATCTCGATCGGCAAAGACTACCTGAAATGGCCGTGGCTCGTTTACGCCCCTGCCTTCATCACCATCTTAACCGTCCTCTCCGTGAACAGGATCAGCCGATGGCTCCGCAAAACAGACTGACCGCATCTTTCCTTCGCGACGCAACGACCGCACCGGCACCGCAAGCCGTTGCCCCTCTTCTGAGCGTCAACGATCTGTCGGTTGCCTATGGGAAGCAGGCGGTCGTTCACAGTGTCGATTTTGAACTCGGCCGTGGCAAAAGCCTCGCTCTGATCGGGGAATCCGGGTCGGGCAAATCCACCATCGCACGCGCCGTATTGCGGTTGTTGCCCGGCGGAGCGCAGGCCAGCGGCCAGGTCCGCTTCGAAGATCAGGAGCTTCTGGCGCTTCCCGAGCGCCGGTTCCGTCCGCTTCGCGGACGCGCCATCGGTTTCGTGCCTCAGGATCCCGGCAATGCCCTCAACCCGGTACGCACCATCGGCGTACAGGCCATGGAAGCCGCAGCTCTGACCGATGAACCGAATGCAGCGATCCGCAAGGCGCTTATCCTCGAAACATTCGCTCAGGTCGGGCTAGACAATCCGCAACGGGTCTATGATTCCTATCCGCATCAACTGTCCGGCGGCATGCTGCAGCGTGTGTTGATCGGGCTTGCCGTCCTGCCGCGTCCCGCACTTCTGGTGGCGGATGAACCGACATCTGCTCTGGACGTAACGATCCAGAAGCGAATTCTCGACCTGTTGTCGCGTCTGCAGCATGAGCTGGATATCAGCCTGCTTCTGATCACCCACGATCTGGCGATTGCGGCAGAACGAACGGATTCGCTCGTCGTCCTCAAGAATGGCCACGTGCAGGAAGCCGGCAAGACATCGAACATCTTCTCATCCCCGGCGTCGGCTTACGCGCGAAAGCTGCATACCGATGTTCCCGCCCTCAATCCCGACCGTTACGCCAGGCTGCGTGACCCGGGCTTGCGTCGAAGCAAAGACGGAGACGCGCCGAAGATCTACGTCAGTGCTGTCACGAAGAAGTTCACCGTCGACGGAAATATCCTGACAGCCGTCAACGACGTGTCCTTCAGCGTTGCAGCCGGCACGACCCATGCGCTGGTGGGCGAGTCCGGCTCCGGTAAAACCACCACGATCCGCCTGCTGCTTGGGCTCGAGCAACCGGATGAAGGAGAGATTTCCGTGGCTGGCGAACGCCTCGCCGGGCGCTCAACCGCATCGCTCAGATCGGTCTGGCGTCATCTTCAGCTCGTCTACCAGAACCCGTTTACCTCTCTCGACCCGACCTGGACCGTTGAGCATCTGGTGCGAGAACCCCTCGACAGGTTCAAGATCGGCACATCTGCAGAACGCGACCAACAGGTGCGGGAAGCTCTGGCCAATGTCGGACTTGCCGAACATCTTCTCACACGCAGGCCGGGTGCACTTTCGGGCGGCCAGCGGCAACGCGTGGCTATCGCGCGATCTCTGGTTCTCAAACCGGACGTCATCGTTCTGGATGAGCCAACGTCCGCTCTCGATGTCAGCGTGCAGGCCGATATCGTCGAGGTGCTGCTCTCGCTGCAGGCCAAACTCGGATTGACGTATGTGTTCGTTTCGCACGATCTGGCGCTTGTCCGTCAGCTCGCACATACCGTTTCCGTAATGCGGCGCGGCAGCATCGTCGAACATGGAGCCGTTTCCGACATATTCGACAACCCGCAGCACCCCTATACCGCAGCACTTCTGGAATCCATTCCCGCGGGTTTCGCTGATCCGGTACGCCAACCGCAGCCGCAGCAGCAGACGCCGCGTCGCATTCTCCGGGAGGAGCGGATCGCATGACAATCGCGGTACCTGCTAACACCCTGCCCGCTTCGTTTCGCCCGAAGCTCAGATTGGGCTTCAACACCCGGGTTTCGTTCAATGACGACGCCGGGCCGGCGCAAGGACTGCGCGACGGGATCGAACTCTATAAAGCGGCCGAGCGGCTGGGCTATCAGTCCGGCTGGGCCTATCAGCGACATTTCGATCACTACCTGTCGTCACCATTGCCCTTCTTTGCAGCGGTCGGCCAGCATACACGAAGGATCACTCTCGGCTCGGCTGTGATCCCTATGCGATATCAGGATCCCATTCTGCTGGCAGAAGCGGCGGGAACCACGGATCTCCTCATTGATGGCCGGTTGGAACTTGCCATTGCGACCGGAGGCAATGCCGCTTTCGACGCGGTATTTGGTGCGTCCGACACCGACGCTCGCACCGAAGCCAAGCGCCGGCAGGCGCGTTTTCTCTCGGCCATCTCGGGTGAAGTTCTTCACACCGTCACCGAGGCCCTCCCTGGCAGTTCTCCCGGTGCAGAACTGCGTGTGACACCCCACAGCCCGACGTTGCGTTCGCGCATTCGTCAGGGGTCGGCCAGTCTCGGCTCGGCGATACAGGCGGCAGAACTCGGCATAGGGCTCATCTCCGGGACGGTTCTGCACGACCATGAGGATGGCGAAACGTTCGGGGAATACCAGGCCCGGCTGATCGAGGCCTACCGTGCCACGTGGCGCAAGACATGGACAACAGAACCGCCGCCGGTTGCAGTCGCCGCCTCCATTCTGGTCGGCACGACTGCCGAGCTACGTGACAAATACGCGGCCTACGATCGCGAGCGCCGTACGAAAGGCATTGCCGCGTCGCGTCCGAAGGGTGCGCTCGCACCGGTCGCGCAGCCGGTCGGGGCACAGATTTCTCCAGTCTTTCAGGGAACTCCGGATCAGGTGATCCAGGCGGTCTATAACGATCCCGGCCTGGCTGCAGCCGATGAAGTCGTCTTGTTCCTGCCACCCGCATTCGGTCTTGCCGAAAATGTGCGTCTGCTGACGGACCTTGCTCACGAGGTGGCGCCCGCCTTCGGCTGGTCGCCCGCGCTGGACACATAAGCAGACATCAGTTCATCCGGAACACGACCGTAGACGCGATATCTACTCGCCGGGTCGCAGCGGAGAATATTTTCTACACAATCGATAGAAAAAGAAAGACCTGTCTTCCTCATCTCGCTACGCCCGCTTAACCTTGCCCCAACATTCGGAAACCTCGAGGAGCTCCCATGACCGCGGAATTCATCAGCGTCAGCTTTCCCAACGCGTCGAACGACCTGACCCCCCTTCCGGACGCGCCCGTCGATCCGGTCTTTCTGGAGCGTTACGCCCGTGCGCTTGACGATTATGGTTTCAACTACACGCTGATCCCCTATTCCTCGTCATCCTTCGATCCCTTCACGCTTGGCGCGACAGTTCTGGCCCACACGAAGAACATCAAGATCATCGTGGCGCTCAGGCCCAACACCGTCTACCCGACGGTTGCAGCCAAGTCGCTCGCGACACTGGACCAGTTGAGCGGTGGACGCGTTGTGGTTCACTTCATCGCCGGCGGCAGTGACGAAGAACAGGCGCGTGAGGGTGATTTCCTCAACAAGGAAGAGCGCTACGAACGACAGGAAGAATATATCCGTATTCTGCGCCTTGCCTGGACGTCGAAGGAGCCCTTCGATTTTGATGGGAAATACTATCAATTCAAGCAGTTCCGCAGCGCCGTCCGCCCGACCAATGGTCTCATCCCGATTTCACTCGGCGGCTCCTCGGATGCGGCGTATCGGATCGGCGGGTCGCTCTGCGACATCTTCGGCCTCTGGGGCGAACCTTTGAAGGAGACCAAACAGCAGATCGACCGGGTCTACGCCGAGGCCGCCAAGGCGGGCCGAACAGATCGCCCGCGCATCTGGGTAACCTTCCGGCCGATCGTTGCCGAAACCGACGAACTTGCCTGGGAAAAAGCGCACAAGGTTTTCGATAGACTGCATGAGAACCGTCAGAAAGGCTTGGCCCGGGCTCCCGTCAAAGCCGCAACACCTGCCAATGTCGGTTCCCAGCGGCTGCTCGACATTGCCGCTCGTGGAGATGTGCATGATCGTGCGCTCTGGTATCCGACGGTCACTGCGACCAATGCAAGCGGCGCAACCACCGCACTTGTCGGTTCTCCCCGCACCATCGCCGATTCCATTCTCGACTACATCGATCTCGGCGCGGATCTGATTTCGATCCGTGGTTACGACAATTACAACGATGCTGTCGACTACGGTCGCTACATCCTGCCACTCGTTCGCGAAGGTATTCGCGAGCGCGAAGAAGCCAAGAAAAAGAACGCCGCGTGATGCAAGCGGTCTGGTTTCGAAGACCAGACCGCTCGGCCCCCCTCGTTCAATGCAGGGTGAATGAACCACCTCCTCAATCGGGGGGCGGCTACCCGAAAGCCAGAAAGTACAAGCCGCATGTCCTACGATCCAAACGTCCTCGACGCCACAACGCGTATTCTCGCCGAGGCAGCACCTGACGCGGATCAAACCGGTCAATTTCCCTGGACTGGCATTCGTGCCGTTCACGAAGCCGGCCTGCTTGAAAGCACAGTCGCCCCCCGTTACGGCGGCGAAGGTGCGACGCTGAGCGATGCGGCACATATTCTGGCAGCCCTTGGAAAGGGCGATCCATCGGTTGCGCTGATCAGCGCCATGACGATCTTCAACCATCTGGGTCAGGCAGCCAAAGGCCATTGGCCGGAAGCCCTCTATCGTCGACTGTTGGTGGAGGCTAAACATCAACCGCTGTTGCTCAACGCCGCACGCGTCGAACCCGAACTGGGATCGCCGGCACGCGGTGGTCTGCCCGCCACCCGTGCTCGCCGCACCGCGACCGGCTGGTCGATCAGCGGCCAGAAGCGATTTGTCACCGGCGCTTACGGCCTTACCCATTTCCTCGTCTGGGCACACACGGACGAGGCATCACCACGGGTCGGCACCTTTGTCGTTCCGAACAAGCTGCCGGGTATTACGGTGATTGAAAACTGGCAGAGCCTCGGTATGCGTGCCACAGGCTCGCACGATGTCGAATTCATAGACGTCGAAATTCCCGCAGAAAACGTGCTGGAACTGGTCGATCCCTCAATCGCCCAGCAGGACAATCGTGCCCATGCGGCAATCACCCTCGCCCTGACCGCTATTTATCTGGGTGCAGCCGAAGCGGCACAGGAAGCCTTCATCCGTTTTGCCTATGAGCGCGTTCCCGCCAATCTCGGCCGTCCGATCGCTGAAACCGAGCGCTTTGTTGCATTGTCAGGTGAGATCGACCTGCTCGTTTCCGGGGCGCGGCAGATCATCTTCAGTGCACTGGAAGGCAGCCTGAACGACCCAGACCGGTTGATCCGCGCCCGATTGCTGGCTGGCCGACATATCCGGGATGCCGCTCAGATTGCCGTACGCGGCATCGGCAATCCCGGGCTCAGCGCCAATCTCGGCCTTGAGCGGCATTTCCGCGATATCCAGTCCGTGCTGGTGCATGCCCCGCAGGAGGACACGTCAGTCTTGATATTGGGGCGCTCCGCCTTCGAGCGCTGGAAACGCGAACAAGCTGCCCAAGCAAGCCACCCGTCCATCGTATCGATTCTCAAAACTGCCTGAAAGGAACCTCGCCATGAGCAACAACCTGATCGTCGGTTTTTCGGGCAATCTCGCTCGCCCTTCGAGCACAAGGCGCTTTGTCGAGAACGTGACGGAATCTCTGGCAGTACAGTCTGGGCTGCAACACACGGTCTTCGACGTTGAAGATCTTGGCTCATCGCTTGCCACAGCAAGGTCGGTATCCGATCTCGACACCGCCGCCCGTCAGATCATCCAGACAATTATCGAGGCGGAAGCACTGGTCATCGGCTCACCGACGTACAAGGGCAGTTATACTGGATTGTTCAAACATGTCTTCGACCTGCTAGACCCGGCAGACCTGCGTGGAAAGCCTGTCATCCTCACAGCAACCGGTGGCGGGGATCGGCATGCGTTGATCGTCGAGCATCAGTTGCGGCCGCTCTTCGCCTTCTTCGAAGCCTTCGTGCTTCCGACAGCAATCTATACGTCGAGCCGGGATTTCACAGACGGTGTGCCCTCGCCAGCCATCCACAACCGCGTCAATCAGGCACTGGCGGAAGCATCGCGGCTTCTGGCAGCGCGTTCCTTTTCGGCAACGGTCGCCGCCGAGTAAAAACGGTCCTCGCCGTGTTCCAACTTGCATCAGTACGCCGATGGCTTCGAGCTTGTGGGGCGTCGCTTAAGGGGGGCGAAGGACGTTTGAAAGACAGCGCATGTTCGCTGGCGATCTAAACGCTTCAGTCACACCTCGTGTTGACGTCAACTTTCTTCGCTTTCACTCCGCCGCGCGCCACTGTATTCGCCGCGGTGACCGAGACCATGCGTGATCGCGGACTGAAGATCGTCGGCGTCATATGGCTTTGAGAGGATGATTGCATCTTTTTCCGATTTCACAGATGTCGGATCGCCGGTTGCAAAAACAACAAGAGCTGATGGTCGCAATGTCCTTGCTCTTGCCGCGAGATCTCTTCCTGAAGCACCCGGCAGATTGAGATCCGTGACGAGAACATCGACATGCATTGACTGCAGGGCCGTCAGCGCCTCTTCTGCGCAGGCTGCTTCCACCACGACAAAACCGGCATCCTGCAATATTTCGGCAGTCGTCATCCGGATCAGACCATCGTCTTCAACCAGAAGGACCGTTTTCTGGCCGACCGAACCGTCATCTTGCTTCGCAGCCGGGATAAGATTTTCCTTCACGTCCAGGACAGGTTTTGCCTGCTTTGCAATGGCCCGCTGCTTCTGGTTTGCAAGAACATGACGAAACTTTCGGGCAAGAGCCTCGCGGGTGTAAGGCTTGGAAAGCAGTTCGACGCCGGCATCCAGTTTGCCGCCGTGAACAATAGAGTTTTCGGTGTAGCCGGAGGTAAAGAGCACGGCGATATCGGGCAGACGCTCTTTTGCCTTACGCGCCAGCTCGGGGCTTTTCAGCGTACCCGGCATGACGACGTCAGTGAACAGGATATCAATCGGAATGCCGCTATCGATCACGGTCAACGCACTCGCTGCGTCAACGGCCCGTAGCGTGCGATAACCAAGATCCGCCAGCAGCGCGACCACAGTGTCGCGAACCTCGTCATCGTCTTCGACGACCAGAACCGTTTCAGTTCCTCCGGTTACCGGCCCATTGTCGACAACGACCTCAACATCCTCAGCCTCGAGCGCACGCGGCAGATAGAGCTTTATCGTCGTACCTTCATCAACCTCGGAATAGATTTTGACGTGACCACCAGACTGCTTCACGAAACCGTAGACCATCGAAAGGCCAAGTCCTGAGCCTTTTCCCTCCCCCTTCGTCGAGAAGAATGGTTCGAAGACCTTTTCGATGATTTCCGGCGGCATTCCCGACCCGGTATCAGTGACCGCCATCATCACATATTGACCTGGTGTCACCTCATCATGGCTGCGTGCGTAATCGTCGTCCAGGTGAGCATTCGACAGCTCGATCGTCAGCTTGCCGGTACCCTGCATGGCGTCACGCGCGTTGATTGCAAGGTTGAGCAGCGCGTTCTCGATCTGGTTGGGATCGATGAATGTGTTCCAGAGCCCTCCCCCGACAATCGTTTCGACCTCGATTGCCTCGCCAATCGCACGGCGGATCATATCATCCATGTCGCGGACAAACCGGCTAACATTGACGACCTTCGGTTCCAGTGCCTGTCGCCGGCCAAAAGCCAGAAGCTGGCTGGCGAGTTTCGAACCTCGGGCAACACCGGCAAGCGCATTTGTTATCCGTAGCGCTGCCCGTTCGTTGCCCGCCACCTCTTTTGACAGAAGCTGGAGATTGCCGGAAACGACCTGGAGGAGATTGTTGAAGTCGTGCGCGACCCCGCCAGTCAGTTTGCCGATCGTCTCCATTTTCTGTGCCTGTGCGAGCTTCAGTTCGGCCTGCCGGCGCTCAGCCGTTTCCGCGACAACCCTCGCCTCAAGCGTATCGTTGAGGTGCCGAAGCTGTTCTTCGGCGCGCTCTCTGTGACGAACCTGTCTCGCGAGAGTATCCGCCTGCTCACGCAATGCGCTTTCTGCGGCACGCTGGTGGGTTATGTCGGTATGGACGCCGACCCACTCGACAATGTTCCCGGATGATCCGATGACCGGAAGACCTCTGGTCGCAAACTGGCGCCATTCGCCGTCGTGCCGCCTTACGCGATGCTCGTGGACGTACATCGACCTGGAGGCAACCGCCTCGTTCCAGGATGCGATCGATGGCTCCATATCGTCGGGATGCACGGCCTCGGCCCAACCGTACCCCTGATATTCCTCAAAGCTCTGACCGGTCAGTGAGCCCCAGCCCGGTTGCTCACCAACCATCTGGCCGTCGGCTGTGTTTGTCCACAAAACCCCATGCACCGCATCCATAGCGGTACGGAACCGGCTGTTGCTTATGGCTAGTTCCGCCTCGCGGATCGCACGATCTTCGATGTCTATGCCGAGAATATGGACGCCGGGTATCGACCCATCCGGCTCGATGTGGGGCACATAGCGGATTTCTAGGCGACGTGGCGCGCCGCCTGAAAACGGCATGTCCGCCTCTCCCGTGCACGCTTCACCGGCAAGCGCCCTGTCGAGATCCGCGCGACGTCCCTCGTACGCGGCCTCCCCGATCACATCGCGTACAGGGCGACCCACCATGTCTGCCGGCTTAGAACCAAACCAGCTGTCATAGGCAGCATTCGCAAACCGATAGACGTGATCTCTGTCGACGTAAGAGATCAGCATGGGGACAGCGTCCGTCACGCGTCTGAGTTCAGCCTCGTTCTCAGCTATCCTTGCCTTCATCGCAGCGCGGTCGCTGTTATCGACCACTGTGCAAAGAACCCCGCCAACAGTTCCGTCCGCTTCGTAGACGGGCGTATAGAAAAGATCAAAAATGAAAGTCTTGGAAATCCCGTCGCGGATGAGCGTCATTGGCTGATCATGGAAAGACCGGAGTTCACCGCGCAGGCCCGCCTCGAGCATCTCACGGTTCCAATCCCAGATCTCCGGCCAGATGCCGGGGACAGTCCCACCCAGCGCAGCGGGATGGTTGGCACCCGCGATATCGATATAACGGTCGTTGTAGATCATGACGTGGCTCTTGCCCCACATCAGGACCTTCGCAACCGGCGAATTGACGACATTGGCAACGGTCGTACGCAGCTCGGCCGACCATAATTGGGAAGCTCCGAGCGCCGTCGTTGTCCAGTCGAAATCACGGATCAACTGACCACATTCCCCACCACCGATTGGCCAGGCGGCCGGCAACGGTACGGAGTTTTCGCGGCCGTCCCGCAGCGCCTGAAGTGCAGCGAGGACCAGCTCTTCAGCGCTGGCGTACCCGCCGCTTGCAACGAGGCCGTGAATGAGTGTCTCCATATCGGAGTTGAACGAAATGCTGAGGGACTGGCTCTTGGTCATGGCAACTCGTCGCAGGTCTTCCGGCATGTGTCAATCATGCCCGTGATGGCAAAAACGCTTTTTAGAACAATCTACTAAATGGATACCATCGCACGCATCGATGCGCTGAGCCTGTCAAGATCATAGGGCTTTTCAAAAAACCTGGCGCCGTCCGGCAACGTCGATCGCTGTGGACGAACCATGCCTGAAGCCACGATGATACCGACCGCGGGCCATCGCTCGCGCACGTGTCGGGCGAGTTCGATCCCGTCCATCTTTCCAGGCATGTTGACATCCGTAAACACAATCTGGATGTCGTCGCGCTTTTGAAGGATCGCAAGAGCCTCGTCTGCGTTCACAGCCTCGACCGGGTTGATCTGCTCGCTGGCAAGATAATCGGCAACGTCCATGCGGATAAGCGCGTCGTCCTCAACGATTAAGACCGTCATCGGAAGCCTGTGTGCATTGTTCAAAATGTGTCCGCCCCATTTCGCGCCAGCAAATCAAATACCATGCGAGCACTCTCCGGTAGATCCATGGCCCACGATGCCGCTCAACGCGGCGAGGCGAATATTGTTCCGCCTCACCACGTCGTCTCACGGAAATTCGTCGATGGCACGAAATCGATACGCTTGTCGTCGCACCTCTATGATCTACGACGCTTTGTATACAGGGTTTCACAGATCCAGAGATTCGGATGAAGGGGCCTGTGCGGGGAGCTGGTTTTGCGCATTCCAAGAACAACCGCCCAGTTCGGACTGCGACGTCCTCGCTCCAAACATGAGTTATCGGATCCATCTCTATAACTCATAATTATTGCCATATTTGAGCTATTGCAAGGCGGTCTATCGCTCAACACCCCGAACTGCGGCTCCCCATTCAAGACGCAGCGATCGACGGTAATCTCTTCCCCTAAACATACTTTGTGAACGGGCGCCCCCTATTTGCGCTCGCCCTCGGCATTGGTCGTCGAGATAAACGGAATGAGCATGCAACACGCAGCTGGATGACATGCTGTCGCTAATGCGATCACCAACCGTCTCAATGATTTCGGTCAGCACCTGCATCGGAGCGATGGTCTCCAGATAAGTGACCGGACAGACAGGGCTCTGGCTCGAAGGCCAGGCGTGTATTCAGTCTTTGTGCTCTGGCATGTCCTTGAGCTGATCTTTCGTCCATGTGGTGACCGCATGGACGGCACCATCGTCGTCCCGCATGAACTCGAGATCGAGAAGTGGGACCGCCACCGGCTTCGCCCCAATCCCAAGGAAACCGCCCACATCAATGACGGCTTTTCCGCTCACTCCACTTCCATGAATATGGTCCAGCTTACCGACTTTGTGGTCGTCGGCACCGTAGATCGTGGCGCCCTCAAGAATTGCGGGGGTTAGCTCTGCCTCGGTAAGGCGTACGTGATTGCTATGGTCCATCGTCAGTTCCTCCGTGTCTATGAACTTGCTTATTCAAACACGGACCGGCGCTGATAGTTCCGAAATTAGCGCCGCTCTGTTTTTGCTCACGTTTCAGCAGGTGACGAACAGCGGTGCGGTCTCAAGATCGATGGATCACTTGGCGATCCTATTTATTTCGGCTTGGGTCATGGAGGTTATCAACTCCACAACTGCATCCATTGAATAGGGTTTTGGAATGAAGATTGCGTCGCCGGGCACATCCTCGTTTCGTAATACATGCCTTCCAGAGACGATAATCGTCGGTATCGTCATTCGTGCTGTGGAGATCATTTTGGCGAGATCCAACCCGCTGAGCCCTCCAGGCATATCGATGTCTGTGATCACCGCGTCGATCTTGGTTTGCCCAAGGACTGCAATGGCTTCAAGGACGTTCGCGGTTTCGACTACGTCGAAACCTTCGCCAAGGAGTGTGTCGGCCAGAACCATCCGCAGAAGTGGTTCATCTTCGACAATGAGAACTGTGCTCTGGTACATTGGCAGCCTCCGCAAGTCGGTTCCAACTAAATGGTCCCACATGAGTTGATTGCCCCCTCCGGTGAAAGTATTCAGGAACTTATTTAATAAAATACAAATAAAATGGCCGAGGAGGAGTCGCGGGGATTCCGCGTTCACGGACCTCTACGACGTGCCTTCGACAACCCGATTCGTTAAGCATCGTGAGTGGTAGAATTGGGACATGGATTTCGACAATCCGATCGGCAGGAACCGGAATTTTATTGTGAGATGCCTTTTCGGTTCGCCGCTGCCAGATTTTTCTGGTCTGAATTATTCTTTTTTGTTCTATGCCAAGCCATGGTTCGTCTAAAGCTCTTTTTATCCGAAAGCTCAAATAATCCCATACGTCCTCAAGACACGACACTCGCACAGGTTCGGCTACCGACTATCGAGATGGTGTGTGATCTGTGCAGCCGACGGGATCGGTTTGCTCGTAGTAAGCTCGTGCGCACCTTTGGCGCGGCGGCTCCATTTTCCATGTTGCGCCGCCGCTTGGCCATGGGATGCAAGCGGATGACACACAAAGAAGGCGATCGATGCGAGGCAAATTTTCCCTGCCTCGAACGAGCACTCGAATACGAGGGTGGCAGGCCCAAGTAGTGACGACGTTAGGAGCAATTTATCCGGCTCCATTATTTCGGAGCCGGACCAAGCTGTGGAGAGACATCACGCAGCGCGGCGTGGATGTGCACCCTCTTCAATCTCTTCAACGATCTTGTTCACAAAGGCGTCTAGATCATCGGGCGACCGCGATGTGATAATTCCGTGATCGACAACAACTTGCTCATCCAGCCACCGGCCGCCAGCATTTTTCACGTCCGTCCTGATAGATCCGAAGGATGTGACCCTTCGGTCTTTGACGGCACCTGCCTCAATCAGAAGCCATGGTGCGTGGCATATAGCAGCGACAACTTTGCCAGATTTTGTAAATTCTCGAACCACGCGCATAGCGCTCTCATCGGCGCGCAGCTTATCAGGGTTGATCTGACCACCCGGCAGGACGAGTGCGTCGAAATCTCCGATCACGACGTCGTTCGCGGCAAGATCAGCGTCGATACTATCTCCCCAGTCAGCCTTGTCCCAGCTTTTGATCTTGCCGGCTTTGATTGAGGCAATCTTCACCTCAGCGCCACGCTTCCTCAGTTCATCGAGGGGGACCCTTAATTCCGAACGCTCGTATCCGTCCGTTGCCAAGATTAGGATTTTTGCTTTGTCGATCGAAGTCATATCTTTCTCCTCTTCGGTTCAGGAACGACTGCTTCGGCACAGCATACGTCTCGACAGAAAGGGCGAGGCGCCGTCTTTGTGAACGCGTGTGGCCGGAGCGCCTGTTAGAGGAACGTCGTCTCAACGGCATAGTTCCCGGCTGTCGGATTGGCCAGACCTCCCTCATCGCGCCGAAGCAGCATTAACGCTCTCAAGAATTCCGCTGGCCGATTCCGCGAGTTGACGTGCCCGTTGTATCTTCATGTGAGGGAACATTTTGCCTGGCTCCACATTTTCGGTGCAAACTCTCAGGGCAGGGCCTCATGCGCGATCTTCTCACGAGCTTTATTCTCATCGGCTGTCTTCTGCCGGTCACGGCGGGAGCGATGCGGATCTCATCTGGTTTCACGACAGGTTCTGACGATCCGAAAGAAATCGTGGACAACCAGCCCCTATGGTCTTTTGAGGTCCGTCGTGTCGACCGTGGTAAGCAATCCTACGAACGGCTGCCATCCATCTACGCGCCAGATGCCAAGGTTTCACCGTCCAACCGAGCGAATTTATCGCCGTTACCTGCGGCAGCGATATCCGGATCGCCGGCTGGAAACGTTTTGCGCGTTTCAAAGTTGCGGGAGGAGTGGTGTATCAAAAGATACCGCTCCTATGATCCCTTAAACAATACGTATCAACCGTTTGGCGGAGGATCGCGCCGGACATGTGTTGCTCCACTCGAAGATCCTGCACTTTCTGCTGACACTGCTCGTGGTGGAGGAGATGCGCAAACCTACGACGCGAACGCTCGGTGGTGCATGCAGCGCTACAGTTCGTACAGAATTGCCGACAACACCTACCAGCCGTTTACCGGGAGTCGGAAAAGCTGCAAAGGCCCGACTAACGCCGGGTAACTCTGCACCAAATTTTCTTGTGCCCAGGAAATGGGAACAATCAGGCTATTCCAATGTTAGGACGACTGAGCGCGGACCGTGTCAACCGGACGCGGCAGGGATGGTGAACATTGCGGTTTTTCCGGTTTCTCGCATTGGCTAACGAAATGGCAGACGAGCGCCCAACCTGTCCGGTCTCGCACTCACCCAAGTTAATGGGTACCCCCAATGTCGTACCTGATCGAAATACTGCTACCGACAAACTTCGAGTGCGGTTGCCAAGCTCTAGAGGAGATCACATCCACCCTCGTCAGAAAGTTTGGCGGTGTCACTATACACGAGAAATCCGCAGCTCATGGCCTTTGGACGGACAATGGACGAACGGAATTTGATCGCATTACATTTGTCGAGGTGATGGCGGACGAAGTAGACAGAGACTGGTGGAACGATTATCGGCGCATTCTGGAGCTTCGCCTGTCCCAAAGCGAAATCGTGGTCCGGTTCAGCAATATTGAGCGTCTGTGACCAAGTCGGGGGAGCCTGACGGGGACAATCCGCAGATCGCCAGCGGTGGAACCGGGCTTTTTTGTCCAGCATTGCAGAACCGCGTTTTGGGGAAACTGAAGTTTGGTACGATTTTATCCGAGAATTTATCGGAACAGATCCAGGTATCCCTGTGTTTTTCCGCGGTAATGCCAAACCACTGGCTTGTCTGAACCAATCGAAATGGAGGAAACGATGGCAAACGAAAAGACACTTGATGACCTTTTTCTTGATACGTTGAAGGATATCTATTTCGCCGAAAAACAGATCCTCAAGGCTCTGCCGAAGATGGCGCGTGCGGCGCAATCTGAGGAAGGCAAAGCCGGTTTCCTACAGCATAGGGACGAAACTCAAGGGCAGATCGAACGCCTCGAGCAGGTGTTTGAACTGCTGGGTAAGTCAGCACGCGGCAAGACCTGTGAAGCCATCCAAGGAATCATTGCTGAAGGCGAGGAGATCATCGAAGACTTCAAGGGTTCGGTCGCGCTCGATGCGGGCCTAATTTCTTCGGCACAGGCCGTTGAACACTATGAAATCGCCCGATACGGGACGTTGATCGAATGGGCGAAACAGCTCGGGCTCAAGGACGCCGTCCCACTTCTTCAGCAGAACCTCGCAGAAGAGGAAGCCACCGACAAAAAGCTAACTGCGCTGGCCAAAACGTCAGCAAACGCAAAAGGCAAAAAAGCTGCCTGAGCATCTGCGTACCATCTGAGGCCGCCACTGAGGCGGCCTTTGTTTTCCACCCTACCGAGGACATTCCAGTGCCAAAGAAATCCGGCACAGATACTCCGGCAAAAGTGGATCGACATGACCAGAAGCTTGAGCGTGGTCGCGGCGGCGAGTTACATCAAACGGCCGAAGACGGATTTGACGTCCTGACGACATCTCAGGGCGCACCGGTTGCGGACGATCAAAACACTTTACGTGTTGGCGCCCGTGGGCCAGCGTTGGTGGAGGATTTCCATTTTCTAGAGAAAATCTTCCATTTCGATCATGAGCGGATTCCAGAGCGCGGTGTTCATGCGCGTGGGTACGGCGCGCATGGCTATTTTGAGACCTATGAATCCCTATCCGCTTATACACGAGCAGACGTTTTCCAGCGCGCGGGCGAGAAAACTCCTGTCTTCGTTCGCTTTTCGACAGTTGCGGGAAAACAAAGGCGCGGCTGACCTTGCTCGCGACGTCCGTGGTTTTGCGGTCAAAATGTACACAAAAGAGGGTAACTGGGACCTAGTCGGAAACAATATCCCGGTCTTCTTCATTCAGGATGCGATCAAGTTTCCCGATCTCATCCACGCAGCAAAACAAGAGCCCGATCGCGCATTTCCACAAGCGCAGACCGCTCACGATAATTTCTGGGACTTTATCAGCCTCACCCCCGAAAGCATGCATATGGTGATGTGGATCATGTCAGATCGCACGATCCCACGTTCGCTGCGGTTCATGGAAGGTTTTGGGGTCCATACCTTTCGTTTTATCAACGCGAAGGACCAGTCGAGCTTTGTCAAGTTTCATTGGAAGCCGAAGTTGGGACTGCAGTCTGTTGCTTGGAACGAGGCGGTCAAAATTAACGGTGCGGATCCGGAGTATCATCGTCGCGATCTCTGGCAGTCGATCCAGTCAGGAAATTTCCCGGAGTGGGAACTCGGCGTTCAACTTTTCGATGAGAATTTTGCCAACGGCTTCGACTTTGACGTCCTCGATCCTACCAAGCTTATCCCGGAAGAGGTTCTGCCAGTAAAACCGATTGGCAGGCTCGTGCTCGACCGCATACCTGACAACTTTTTTGCGGAAACCGAGCAGGTCGCGTTCATGACCCAGAATGTACCTCCTGGAATCGGCTTTTCCAATGATCCGCTTCTTCAAGGCCGGAACTTTTCGTATCTCGATACTCAGTTGAAGCGGTTGGGAGGTCCAAATTTCACGCATCTACCGATCAACGCTCCAAAGTGTCCTTTCGCGCATTTCCAGCAGGATGGTCATATGGCAATGCGCAATCCCGTAGGAAGAGCAAACTATGAGCCAAATTCGTTTAGCGAGGGACCACGAGAAAGCGCGACGCGTGGATACCGCCATTTCCCGGTCGAAGCGGCTGGTCAAAAAGTGCAACTTCGTCCGGAAAGCTTCGCTGACCACTACAGCCAGGCACGGAAATTCTTCATCAGTCAAACCCCACCCGAACAACGCCATATCATCATGGCCCTCACGTTTGAACTCAGCAAAGTCGAGACACCAGCAATCGGGGAGAGAATGGTCTCCCACCTCCTGAACATCGATGAGACGCTCGCAGCGGAAGTGGCCCATCGGCTTGGCATCCAGACCATGCCGAAACCGGCACCAGCCGCGGTCACCGCCAGGCAGGATCTCGAACCCTCTCCCGTCTTGAGCATTGTCAACGGAGGGCCCAATCGGTTTGAAGACCGCAAGCTCGGTATTCTGGTCAACGATGGTGTCGATCCAAAGCTTTTGGACGGCCTGACGAGTGCAGACTTAAAGGCAAAAGGTACGGTCGAACTAGTTGCCCCCAAAGTGGGTGGCGTGACTGCTTCTGACGGAAGTTTTATTAAGGCGCACCACATGATTGACGGTGGTCCATCAGTCCTGTTCGACGCAGTAGCTATACTTACCTCTGCCGAGGGTATCGGAGATCTATTAACGGAGGCGACGGCCCGTGACTTCGTGGCAGACGCATTTCAGCATTGCAAATTCATCGGATACACCGAAGCCGGATTGCCACTGTAGGAAAAAGCGGGGGTGTCGCAAGGCGGCACTGCATGGAAGGTACCGCCTCCTTGTTCATCCTCTTTCGACGGAGCACTATCGCATCTCAAGACTTAGAAAGCGGAGGGGGAGGAACTTTATTTTGAACATTCCCCACTATCACACGAAGCGGTGTGAGACGTTGAGTTCCTTTAAACATATCTGAGGCAGAACCAGCGAATGACGAACCTGTTCGGCGCGCGGAGGGTCCGCGGAAGGGCTCCAAAGGCGTCGTTTCCTCCACTTCACATCATCCCGTTTTTTAACTCAAAAAACTGTGAAACTTTTTCATATGCGGAGAGTTTGGTCTGAGGCAGATCGGCTCATGTTTTCCCGGCATACAATCATGAAAACAAACGCGGATCGCATCTGTTTGCGAGGAGATATCGTATGAATTCCATTATTTATCTCGTTGGACTGGTCGTGGTCGTCCTGTTTATTCTCTCACTCCTGGGGTTACGCTGATGATCGATTCAACCGATATTGATAAAAGTCCAACCCGCAGCTACGTCGACTGGCCAGCCATTTTCGCCGGTGCTGTCATCGCTTCGGGCGCAATGGCAGTTCTTACGGCTTTTGCCAGCGGACTGGGATTGAGCTCGATCTCTGTCGATGAAGGTGGAGACGTTAGCTCGTTCTGGCTAATTATCACGGGCCTTTTCGTGATCATTTCGATGGTCGCGTGCTACATGCTGGGCGGCTACATCGCAGGCAGGATGCGCCGACCTGCTGGCTCAACCGATCGCGACGAATTGACCACCCGCGACGGGATAAATGGCTTGGTGGTCTGGGGGATCGGCACGGTGGTCTCAGCATTTCTCGCCCTGGGCATTTTATCCGGCGGTGCAAAGGCTGTCGGGAGTGTTGCTCAAACCGCCCTTGAAGCGACTGGATCTGCGGTCGGGGGCGCGGTACAAGGCACGGGACAGGTTGCTGGTGGGTTGATTTCAGGCGCTGGAAGCGCGGCTGGAGGTCTTGCGCAGGGAGCTGGACAGGCGGCACCGAGTATCGAACAGATGCTTCCACAAGGTCTCAAGGCCAATCCCCTTGATTATTTCACGGACACTTTGCTGCGTGCCGAAACTCAGAGGAACCAGTCGCCGAGTGTTCAAAACGCTGGTGATTACCAGAGGCAGATCAGCGGCATTCTCGGCAACCTGCTTTCAACCGGGCAAATCTCTGATGCCGAGCGCACCTGGTTGACAAACGAAGTCAGTGCACGAACTAGCATCAGTCAGGCCGACGCGCAGGCGCGTGTCGACGAAACGGTGGAGCGTATTCAGGCATTGAGGACTCAAGCACAACAAAAGGTCGACGAAGCCAAAAAGCAGATTGACGATATGAGAGCGCAGGCCGAACAGGCTCTGGCAGATGCCAAGACGAAAGCTGCAGATGCAGCTGAAAAGGCTAGGATTGCTGGTGTGCTCAGCGCATTTCTGCTGGCAGCTTCCGCGCTGGTATCTGCGGCCGCCTCGTACATTGGTGGCGTTCATGGCGGTCGTCATCGTGACGAAGGCCGGATCTGGGGTGGCCTCGCGTACCGGAAATGAGCGAGCCGGAGTGCCGCTTCCGACAGATGGTAGGCGGCGCTTCACCCTTTCTCGGCGACCTCTCGGCGGTTTGGACCTGAGCCGTATCTGTCGGGTTCCCCCGCAAAATTTTATGGAACTCGCGTCGTAGGACGCTGTCAATCTGGGAGGGCATGATGTCGAATATTTCAGCTGTAGCGCTCGTCACCGGAGGGGGATCTGGAATTGGAAAAGCGGCGGCGATTGCACTTGCTGATAGTTTCAAGATCGGCGTGCTCGGTCGAACCGAAAGAGAAATACTAGAAACAGTTAATGCAATCCACTCCCTTGGCGGCGAGGCGATAGCGCTCGTTGCCGACGTGTCTAGTGAACCCCAGATGCGATCAGCAGTTCGGGACCTCGTCGACCGTTTCGGCAGGCTTGATGTGGTTGTTGCCAATGCGGGGATAAATGGCGTGTGGGCGCCGATTGATGATCTCACACTTGATGAGTGGGATTCAACACTCAAGACCAACCTTACCGGTACGTTTCTTACCATCCGCGAGACCGTACCGGAACTTAAGAAATCTGGTGGAGGATCCATCATCGTGGTTTCATCCATCAACGGGACAAGGACTTTCACGACACCGGGCGCGACTGCGTACACGGCCACCAAAGCCGGACAGGTCGCGATGGTTCAACAACTCGCACTTGAACTCGCGCGCCATAATATCAGGATCAATGCTGTATGCCCTGGAGAGATCGAAACGAACATCGAGGCAAATACCAGCCTTCGGAAAAAACAGGACACTGAGATTCCTGTCGTCTGGCCAGAGGGGCAGGTGCCGATTACTGGCGGGCGACCCGGACGAAGCGAGGACGTTGCAGAGCTAATTGCCTTCCTGGCCTCACAAAAGTCGCGTCACATCACCGGATCCCCGGTCTGGATCGATGGAGGGCAAGGCTTGCTTCGTTGAGTGCCGCCAACGGGAACGTCTCGGCCTGTTCGAGTGCCCGTTTCCATGATCATTCCGAAAAATTCTCGCATGAGCCTCGGATAGAGCCTGACACGCACCATGCGAGTGGGGGTAGCTGAATGAACAGCCTGGTAAAAAGCAATTGGGGCGCCTGCGAGGGGCAAGGGAATACGCGTTTCAGGATATGGGCGCCGGATATCGAACACATTACGTTGGTGGTAGAAGGCGCAGATTTTCCCATGAGCCGTGCTTGCAACGGATGGTACGAAGCAACCGTCGGAGCCGGTCCGGGCGAAAGGTATTGCTTTCGACTACCAGACGGCAAAGCTGTTCCCGACCCAGCTTCGCACCAGCAAGATGAAGGTATCTCAGGTTGCTCCATCGTAGTCGATCATGCGTTCAGCTGGCAAAATGGTAACTGGATCGGGCGACTCTGGCATGAAGCGATCATCTACGAGCTCCATGTTGGAACTTTTACGCCAGAAGGCACTTTTTCAGCGGCTACTGAAAAACTGAAGGGCCTCGCTGACACAGGGATTACCGCCATCGAACTTATGCCTCTTGCGACGTTCGAGGGAAATAGAGGATGGGGTTATGACGGAGTCCTGCAGTTCGCGCCCCACCCGGTATACGGCACACCAGACGAGCTTAAGCAACTTATAGACACGGCTCACGGCCTTGGAATGATGGTCTTCCTTGATGTGGTCTACAATCACTTCGGACCGATGTCTAATGCGCTTTCGGACTACGCGCCCCAGTTCTTCACTGACAACCCTTCCCCATGGGGCCCCTCACCAGATTTCGCCAATCCAATCGTCCGCTCATATTTCGTCGAGAACGCTTTGCACTGGCTTGAAGTCTACCGGTTTGACGGGTTGCGCTTTGACGCCGCTGACCGTTTGGTGTGTCCTTCGTCACAGTTTGACTTTCTCACTTGTCTGACGCGCACGATCCGAAAAGAAATCACGGACAGGCACGTTCACCTTATGACGGAGGATGCCAGAAACACCGTCGTTCCACTGGAGGCACAAGAGGGAGGATCAATCCTCGTTGACGCCGAGTGGAACGATGATTTTCATCATGCTCTTCATGTGCTCGCGACTTCTGAGGCTGGCGGTCTCTACGCAGACTTTGCAGAGGATCCCCTTGAAAAACTCAAAAAGGCACTCGCGAGCGGTTTTGTTTATCAGGGTGATCCACGGCCGTCTGATGACATGCGCGGACATGGAGAACCCAGTCAGCATTTGCCTCCCTATCGCTTTATCAACTTCCTCCACAATCACGATCAAGCCGGCAACCGCCTCCACGGTGAACGATTAAGAGCTCTCATCCCGTCCCCCCTGTTCAATCTTTTGGAGACGATTCTGCTCTTAAGTCCCCAAATCCCGCTGATCTTTATGGGTGACGATTTTGCCTCGACAGAGACGTTTTTCTTTTTCTCCGACCACCGAAACGTCAATCGTCTGGAGGGGATCCGCGGACGCCTCGAGCAAGCAAAAAAGTTTCAAGGCGCAGTACCTCCCGACTCCTTGAAGCTGGTAAAAGATCCGAACGCCGCCCAGACGATGCACCTCTCGACGCTAAACTGGGATGAAGCCGATACGGACATGGGAAGGCGGTCGATCAATCGGATGAGCATGCTTTTGTCAAAGCGGCAGCGCGTGATCTGGCCCTTATTATCGTCCAACTTCGAGAAAGGTGAGATCGTTGAATGTCCAGCCCAGTCTCTGGCTGTGAACTGGCTATTCTCAACCGGCATCCTCGAGCTGAGAGCTAATCTGTCGGGCAAAAAACTCGATCTGCCTGCAGCTACCGGACATGTCTTTCATCAGCACGGGACGATTAGCGGCATTCGCTTCGACGGTTTTTCATGTCAGTTCTCTCTTCGGTCCACCACCTAGTCTGAGCAATGTTTCATCAAGATCGCCAGTGAATGTCGCAGATAAACCCGTGAATTGCTGGAACAATTTGCTGCCAATGCGGTTGAGAGATCCTGCGAACGCCAATTCCTTGGCACACATCCAAGAGGAAATTCATGCCGAACAAAAGTCGCGAAGTTACGGTTGGTGATTATCGCCAGCTTGGCGCTACTACGAGTGAAGACGGTGTCAACTTCGCGATCTTTAGTGCCCATGCCGAGCGCATTGAGCTTTGCCTTTTCTCTGATGACGGTTCGAAAGAGCTCGAGCGGATTGAACTGCCCGAATACACCAACGAGGTGTGGCACGGATTTGTCCCTGGATTAAAACATGGGACGCTTTATGGTTACCGCGTCCACGGAAAATACGAACCGGAAAACGGCCATCGCTTCAATCCAAACAAGTTGCTTGTCGATCCTTATGCAAGGGAGATCGTCGGGGAAATCGAATGGGAAAAATGCCACTTCGGTTACCGTCGAGACAGCACTGATCTCGACCTATCGTTCGACGAGTTGGACAGCGCGCCGTTTATGCCAAAGTCACGCGTCATCGGTTCCACACCTGCGAAAAACAACATCACGCCGGTTGATATCCCATGGGCGCGGACGATCTTCTACGAAACACACGTCAAGGGCTTCACAAAGCTTCATTCTGCCGTCCCGGAAAATCTCAGAGGGACTTTCGAAGGGCTCGGTCATCGAGACGTCGTCTCCTACATAAAAAGCCTGGGTATCACGTCGGTCGAACTGCTGCCGATCCACTGGTTTCCAGATGACGCGCATCTATCGGAAATGGGGCTCAAGAACTATTGGGGCTACAATTCACTGGGTTTCTTTGCGCCGGCAAATAGATATTTGGGTCCAAACGGCCTGAATGGATTACGTGACATGGTGCGTGCATTCCATGAGGCCGGTATCGAAGTCATACTCGACGTGGTCTACAACCACACTGCCGAAGGAAACGAACTGGGGCCGACACTGTCGTTCCGCGGAATTGATAATTTTTCCTATTACCGAACCATGCCAGACGAACCTAGGTATTACATCAACGACACGGGAACTGGAAACACGGTCAATACGTCCCATCCGCGTGTGCTGCAAATGATTACCGACTCGTTGCGGTACTGGGCCCAGGAGGTGGGCGTTGATGGATTTCGGTTTGATCTTGGAACCATCCTCGGGAGAGAGCCAGCTGGCTTCGATCAGCGTGGTGGCTTTTTCGACGCTGTCGGACAGGACCCCGTGCTGTCTCGACTGAAACTCGTTGGCGAACCGTGGGACATTGGGCCAGGCGGTTATCAGGTCGGGGGGTTTCCTCCTGGATGGGCAGAATGGAATGACAAATACAGGGATACGCTGCGAGACTATTGGCGGGGCGGTTGCCAGACACCCCATGAATTTGCAACGCGCTTCCTCGGTTCAGGTGACATCTACGATCTGCGCGGCCGGCGTCCCTGGTCGAGCGTCAATTTTGTGACGGCTCACGACGGCTTCACGCTTAACGATCTTGTCTCGTTCAACGACAAGCACAACGAAGCGAATGGCGAAGAAAACAAAGACGGGCACAGCGATAACAGGAGCTTCAATTTCGGTGTTGAAGGACCTACCGAAGAACCGGCAATCAACGATAGCCGGGAACGGCAAAAGCGAAACTTCATTGCTACCTTACTCCTATCTCATGGCACGCCGATGTTGCTCGCAGGGGATGAATTTGGACGTAGTCAATCGGGCAACAACAATTGCTATTGCCAGGATAATGAACTGAGCTGGGTTCACTGGAACGATATTCCTGAGGCCGCAGAAAAGCTCAGAGAGTTCACGAGGCAGCTCCTCAAGTTGCGGAGTGAACACTCGATCCTGAGGCGAGAAAGCTGGCGCGATGGAATGATTGTCAACTGGTACAACCCGGATGGTTCTGAACTAACAGAAGATCAATGGGCGGACCCGAGCGGGACGTCGATGTGCGCGCGTATCTCTCGTGCCCACCATGAGGACGAAGGGTGGGACGACGTAGCCATTGTTTTTAATCCCGGCGATAACGACATTTCCTTCGATCTTCCGGAGAGCGTTGGCGTCTGGACTGAAGTTCTTTGTACGGGCGACGGTGATTTCGTTGACCGGAAAATTGATGGTCCCAAGTTGCATATTCCAGGCCGAAGCCTCGCGTTACTGCGTCACTAACTCGTTTCATATTATGCGCAAGAGACCCCACTAAGTCACATCGGAAAAGAAATTTGCTTTCCGTCCCTCCTGATCAACCGATTGCGTGGAACCAACCGTCGGTAGACCGGTTTGGGCACGTGTGAAAAATTTGCCTGAACGTCCTCTTCCCAGATTCTGGAGCATCCTGATGCGCATCCTCGCCGTGACGGCTGAAATGTTTCCATTTGTAAAAACCGGTGGTCTGGCCGACGCTGCAGGCGCCCTCCCCGATGCTCTGGAAAGGCTCGGCGCCGACGTCCGGACACTTCTTCCCGGATATCGGAAAATCAGACACCTTTTTTCAGATCGAGAGCCGCAGTTTTCAACCAAGGTGCTGGGGCAGCAGGTCTCGATCTACGAACTTACTGCCCATGGTCAGAAGCTCTTCATTCTGGACGCCCCACATCTTTTTGATCGCGATGGCAGTCCCTACGGTCACAACGGGCAGGCCTTCACCGATAATGATCTGAGATACGCTGTTTTGTCGAAAGCAGCATCCTTGATTGCTCTCGGTGCGATTGAGGACTGGAAACCGGACCTAGTCCATGCACACGATTGGCATGCGGCGCTGTCCTGTGTTTACCTTGCCGATGCTGTCGAAAAAATTCCCACGGTTTTGACACTCCATAATCTGGCTTTTCAGGGACAGTATTCACTCGAGCGAGCCGATGATTTGGAGCTGCCGCAACACCGTCGCACTGTCGAATGCCTCGAATATTACGGAGATATGTCGTTCCTGAAAGCGGGGCTTATAACGGCCTCGGCGATTACCACGGTGAGCCAACATACGCTCGCGAAATACTCACCGCAGACGGCGGGATGGGAATGCAGGGCGTTTTGGAAACGCGACGCGGCGAGATCTACGGGATCGTCAACGGTGTCGATCAAGACGTTTGGAACCCTGCCACAGACCCGTTTATCCTGGCAAATTTCACGTCGGCAACTTCTGCGAGGCGGGCGTTGAACAAGCATGCGCTCCTTCAGGCACTTGGTCTGGCTCACACCGACGGGCCGGTGTTTGGCGTCGTCAGCCGACTGACCTGGCAAAAAGGCATCGACCTGCTGCCGCAGCTCGTTCCATTGATCATCGCGAGCAAAGGCCGCCTCATCGTGCATGGTCAAGGGGATCGGTCTCTCGAGGATGAGTTAGGTGCACTGGCAAAGCAGTACCCCGAACTTGTCAGTATCCATATCGGATATGACGAGAGGCTTGCTCACATGGTCCAAGCCGGTTCAGATTTCATTATCCAGCCCTCGCGCTTTGAACCATGCGGGTTAACGCAACTTTATGCGCTGCGTTATGGCGCTATACCGATCGTAAGTCGGACAGGTGGCCTGGCCGAAACAATAATTGATGCGAACGATGCTGCGACTGAGGCAGGGGTGGCGACAGGCTTCCAGTTCGAACCCTCGAACCTAGATGATCTACGCTCCGCAGTCGAACGCGCGATCAGTATCTTTAGAAAGCGCGACGGCTTCAAACGCCTACAAACACAGGCCATGAACGCGAACTTTTCTTGGGACAAAAGCGCCGCTCAATACTACTCATTGTTTGAGGCTCTTATACAGCCCGCCATGTCCAAGCCTGCTAAAGTCATCCGGTTCGCACCGGAAATCCTTCGGGACTTAAAAGCAGAGCGAAGAGCGATTGGGAAAGTCATCGGCCTCTAGGAACGTAATATCTCGCTCCACTTAAGCGTTGGAATCACGGCTTCTACAATGTAGATTTAGCCTAATTTATCGACGTTCAGCTCCGGCCAACCGTTCGAGGCCCTCGACCGCTAAAAAGGCCTGCGGGGTCTGCGTCATGCTCTAGAAACCATCCAGGGTCGTTCTGTGGCATTCGTAAGTTATAGCTATAAGCTCATCTAAATTACATAAGCCTGCTACGCCTCCGATAACCACGCCGGAAGCCATCCCCTGAGCGCCAATCTGCGGCGACACTGTTCAATGCTTACTGCGGCAACAAGCTGCCGATCAGAGGTGAAGGCAGGGAACAATCGGGCCTACACAAAGTTTGAAGAGGTGGAACCCGTCAAACGATGCAGCGACGACGTGTTTCGCCCAGCGGATCGAATCGAGTTTTTTTATATATCCCCATGGAGGGTGCTATGTCGGAAATTAAAGATGACGCAAAGGGGCAGTATGCTCCATCGCAAGCAGATCGAAACGCGTCCGGCGTAGCGAGCGCCAAACCGACCGTCGTGACAGGATCCGAGGATGCAACTGTCCACCGAGCGCCACCCGGCCAAAAGCGTGTCAAGGATTTTGATTTGAATTTCGACCAAGCGAAATCGAAAAATCAGGATGACCGTGGCTGAGTTCGGTTCAATCCGGAGTATCGGTTACTCAGTGAGATGGGTGCCGGCACTGGCAATGTTACCAAGTATTCTGAGACCTTCTCGATATTTGTGGCCGTCGGCCCCGATGCGCTGGGACAGAACTAGGTTGTCCTCCAGATCAGCGTGCTTGACAGGTCGGGCCAAGCCATTTCGAGCAGCGCGATCAACAAAACTCGCCCACCCCTCGCGTTCTCGGCGCGTGAGAGCGTCTACAGCATCAGTAATCCTGGGGGGGAAGCCCTCAGCTTGAATTCGTCCAAGGGTCCAGCCAGATCCTTTCTCAACGACATCGTGGAGATAAGCGACGATTTTCGCATCAGGGTCTATGATGCGCTCAGCCACTCGCTTGCAATGTTCAAAGTAGGGCAGCCCCAGTTTGTCCTTTTGCCCGTCATGGGCAGAGCGGGCGATATTGATTGCAAGGTCCAACTGATCCATTTGAATTCCTCATCGCACAGGATTTCGATCTGTTCCCTCGGATGCCGGCTTACTTCCCTCAGGCGGATTATTGTCAAAGCTCTCGGGTTTCGGTGCGCCGGGGTTGAGCGTTTCGTTCGATCCTGACGAAACAGTCTTGTCTGGTTCGTTCGGAGCGATGCTCGATCCCCAAAGTTCCAGCAACACCCAAACAATAGCCGCAAAGGCGAGACTACAAACAAGAACGACAAGGACTGGTGTCCCTTTTTTCCCTGGTCGCACCTCTATCGCCGGAATTTCCTGCTTGGTTTTTTTGCTCGCCATCACGATTTCCTTGGAATGATAGGTCTTGCTCTAACTACCATTAGCGGTCCGGGTTCCTGAGATATTTCGCGTTGTCAGCAACTGTGCCTCCGCAGGTTTCTGACTTTTCGGTCCACTACGCGGGAACTGCGTTGCCACGTCATTGTTAGGAGGAAAAACGGGAGACACCACGATGGAACCAAATTTTGAAATCCAGGCCCACGAAGATGGCTGGGCGATACTGCGCAATCAGGTCCTTCAAGGCGTATATCCGAGTTATCACATGGCAGCTTCGTCACTGCCTCAGAAAGCACGAAAGCACCAAAAAGGACGCTCAGGAAGCCTGGGTTATTTTCCGCAAAAACCGATAGCTGTTATTCCGCCTCATCTCGTGGAGGTTCCACTCAGGGATAAGGAAGAGTTGATATTGCCCATTGGTGTGGATGGCCATGTCTTGAGCGACAGCAGTTAGTTGCTGTACTACTACGACAAACTCAGCAACACGGCTTCTTGAAGTGAGTTGGCGACCAACCTCGAACGCTAACTGCTCGCAAGACGGATCAGTCTGAAGAAGCCTACAGGACGAATTCGCGTGTTCTCAACAAGAGAGACGTCTTTCGACTGAGAGAGCCATCTGGTTATCATCTCAGAACGAAATGCTGAACTCAGACCAAGTTTTCGCGCCACGGGTGAGATAAATTCTTCGAACTCGCGAAGCCCGCCGGCGCTTTCTGTCAATTTGCTCACGATGATAATCTCTCCTCCTGGGCGCACGATGCGGGCGCACTCATTCAGCAGAGCGTCTGGATCGGGCACGAGCGGCAAGACAAATGGAATACATATGACGTCGAACGATCGATCAGGAAACTTCATATTGCATGCATCCATGACTTCAAGTTTCATCACGTGCGCGAGCCCTAATTTTTCTTTTTTTCTTGTCGCGCGCTCGAGCATCTCAGCCGAGATATCAATCCCGGTGACGCGACTGTCAGGTGGATAAAAGGGCAGGATGAGACCGGTCCCTACGCCTACTTCCAAGATGTCTCGCCCGACCTCGGCGGCGCGGGCCGCCAAGGTCCGCTGCGCACGCCTCAAGAACAAACTGTAAACGATATCGTAGACGGGCGCCCAGTACCGGTAGATCGCTCGTTGGTCCAGACAGTTTGGAACTGTGCGGTACTTTGAATCGCTCACCTGCATGTCCTTGAGAAAAAAGAGAACGTTGTCGTATGTTTAAGGCTCACAACAAAGGTTTTCCACCGGTGACAGCGATCGTCGCGCCGGAGACGTAACTGGACATTGGATCAGCCAGCATGACATAGGCTGTCGCGAGTTCTGCGGGTTGGCCAGGGCGCCCCATGGGTACTTGATGACCAAAATTGGTTACCTTGTCCGCGGGCATCGTAGCAGGTATCAGCGGTGTCCAGATCGGACCTGGAGCGACTGCATTGGCGCGAATATCTTTCTTGGCAAGCAACTGTGCGAGCCCAGCTGTGAAGTTTTGAATTGCTCCTTTTGTCGTTGCGTACGCCAGCAAGGTCGGATTTGGGCTGTCAGCGTTGATCGACGCGGTGTTTATGATGGCGGAGCCCGGCTTCATGTAAGGAACAGCAGCCTTCGTGAGATAAAACATAGCGTGGATGTTTACGGCAAACGTCATCTGCCACTCTTCATCGGCAATATCCTCGATCTCATTGAAGGTGTTTTGATGCGCAGCATTGTTAACGAGGATGTCGATTGCGCCGAGCTCACTCACCATTCGCTCGACTATCTGCCGGCAGTGAGAGGACGCCTGGATGTCTCCGGAGAACAGAACGGCAGTTCTGCCGGCCTCTTCAACTAACCGTTGAGTTTCGGCAGCGTCGTCATGTTCGTTGAGATAGGAGATGAGGACGTCCGCACCTTCACGGGCATACGCAATTGCCACCGCTCTCCCAATCCCGCTATCCCCTCCTGTTATGAGTGCTTTCTTTCCCTCCAATCTCCTGGAACCGACATAACTTTTTTCCCCGTGGTCAGGATATGGAGACATTTCGCTCGTTCGACCCGGCATTTTTTGTTGTTGAGACGGAAACGGCGGATGCGGATAGCCAGGCATGATTAAACCTCGTTCTTAAGAATTAAACCGAGAACGCTAAGCGAATTGGCACTGCATAAGCTTCGTTCCTGCGCCCGAACTGCGGATCGCAGGCAATGTTCCTTGAAAAGTTGATGTCTGTTGTAGAGAGCGGCGACTGGCCGGCTAGCAAAAACCTTAAGACTGCTTATCTCCCGACGCACGTCGGCGAACTGGCTCATTGGGAATGTGACCTGATTTATCCTTTATCTCGTCGCTCTGTTCACGATTGTCATTTCTATTGCTTTCATCCTGCCCCGGCGGAAGAATGCCAAGTTCCGTCAGGAGACTAGCGAGACCACTTTTCTTTTGGCGATCGTTCGACATAATTTTCCTCCTCAATTCAAAATGATTTGCAATGTCCCCAGTCATCTAACCAGGATTGGACGTTAGCTGTTGCCACGGCGAGCAATCTCATCTCATTCTCATTTATCTGAGGCACTGCCGGGCTCTGCCATCTTTCGATGTTGACGCGCTAACATGTCAGCAGGTAGTACGTTGGCAGCGGCCGATATCACTTTGTTTTTCCATCCCGATACTACATCACCCTCACCGTTCAGCATGGCGTCAAATCCGGCTTTAGCCACATCGGCTGGATCGTCCTTTTTTGCTTGCCCAACTGATGTATCGAGCATATCGGCTCGAGCGAAGAAATGTGTCTCGGTTGGCCCTGGCATGAGACACGTAACGGTAACGCCAGTGTCCTTCAGTTCTTCCCGCAATGCGAAGGAAAATGAATTGATAAAAGCCTTGGTGCCATTGTAGACCGCTTGAAAGGTGCCCGGCGTGAAACCAGCTATCGAGCCAGTCAGCAGGATGCGCCCTGCGCCACGGCTTCGCATGTTCCGCCCAATTTCGTGCACGAGGTAGATTGTTCCGACGATGTTTGTCTCGATGACTTCCAGGGCCACTGCAAAGTCCTGGTCGAGAAAACCCTTTCCGAGGCCGCGGCCGGCATTGGCCATCAACAGGTCGACAGACCGGCCATCGGCAGCAATGTCTTCGATCAGGCGATCGACGCCATCTATTGTGGAGAGATCGGCCTGAACAGCTTGAACCGAGACGCCGAAATCCTGGAGATGGATAGCGATATCTTCAATTTTTGCTTCGTCGGATGCAATGATGAGATCATAGCCCGTCGACGCCGCAATGGTTGCAAGCTCAAGCCCTATCCCGCTTGATGCACCTGTCACGACCGCCAGCCCCATGGTCGATTTTACGACTCCCATGTCGTTGTCCTTTACGGTTTCAGGACGACTTTGATGCAACCGTCCTTCTTTTCGGAAAAAGTCCTGTAGAGGTCTGGTCCATCCTCAAGGCTACCAGTGTGGGTAATGATGAAGGATGGATCGATCTCGCCGTTGATGATGCGCTCCATCAGGATCGGCAGGTACTGCTGAACAGGCGTCTGGGCCATTTTGAACGTTAGGCCCCGATTTATCGCCGAGCCCATGGGGATCTTGTCAAGCAAACCGCCATAGACCCCCACGATGGAAACTGTGCCGAAGCTTCGACAGCAATAAATAGCCTGACGCAGCACATGCGGTCGGTCGGTGCCCATAAAAGTTGCGACCTTGATGCGGTCGACGCGAGCGTCCCAGCTCGCAGCCGGATCGGATTCAGTGCCGACAGCGTCTATACATGCGTCAGCCCCTCGGCCATTCGTCAGCTCTATGATCCGATCATAAATGTCGTCGTCGAGGTAATCGAGTGTTATAGCGCCGGAAGCTTTGGCCAATGCCAGCCGTTCGGGAACAGCATCGATTGCGATGATGCGTTCTGCGCCGAGGATGAACGCCGATTTGATCGCCATCTGGCCGACGGGCCCGCATCCCCATATAGCGATCGTGTCGCCAGGCTGGATGTTGCAGAAGTCTGCGGCCATGTAGCCGGTGGGAAAGATGTCCGACAGGAAAAGAACCTGCTCGTCCGAAAGCCCATCGGGAACCTTGATCGGACCCGCGTCAGCAAACGGCACGCGCAGGTACTCCGCCTGGCCACCGCTGTAGCCTCCGAGCAAATGGGTATAACCGAACAGACCTGCTGGCGAATTTCCCCACATCTTGGTGACCTTCTCCGGCTTAGGGTTTGACCGTTCACACCCCGAATAGAAGCCGCGTTTGCAAAAGAAACACTCGCCACATGCGATCGTGAAAGGGACGACGACGCGATCACCAACCTTGAGCTTCTGGTTGTCCTTGCCCACCTCCACCACCTCGCCCATGGTCTCGTGACCCATGATGTCGCCGTGGTGCATTTCCGGCATAATACCATTGTAAAGATGCAGATCCGAGCCGCAGATTGCGCAGGCCGTCACCTTGATGATTGCATCTCTACCATCCTGGATTACCGGATCCGGAACACTGTCGCAACGGATGTCATGCTTACCGTGCCAGGTTAGTGCTCTCATGTTTGAATTCCCCTTCTCCATACGGCGGTACTTGCATCAGGACATCTCAAGGATCTGGGCTGCAACATCCTGCGGGAATACTGCTTTTTCCTGATTGAAGCCGGAGGCTGGTTTGCCGTGGTTTAATCTCCAGATCGACGCTACCCCAACAAAGATTTTCTCGGATAGTTCCAGGTCATCGTGGATCATTGGCATGGCTAACCTAATTGCTGTCTCCACTCGCATCACGAGGAACGGAGCTTCCTGAAGAGGATGTAACCGGCGAGGAAGAAGCAGGCCGTGTTGGTCAGGATGATCGGCCATTCCTGACGCAGAGCGCCGAAGGCCGCCCATAACGCGAAGCCAATCACCGTGACGGCGTACATACGGGCCGAAATCGCCTCCGTATCGCCGGTTCTGACCACTTTGATGACCTGCGGCACAAAGCTTGTCACTGAGCAAACTGATGCGAAATAGCCAATGATCAGGGCGACGTCCATTTCATCTCCGCAAGTTTCGCAAAAAATGATTGTCCCTACAGAACATAAAGCTGCCCACGAAGTTCCTGTTCTGGAGGCCTTAAGAACCCGTCGGCAACCAAAGGCGATTTTGGAGGAAAGGCGAATGACCACAGAACAGCAAGACATCATTCGGAAACTTGGGGTCGCACCCGTATTTGATGTTTGGCGTGAAATCGAACGGAGGATCGCGTTTTTAGTCGAGTACGTTCGTTCGTCCGGATCAGAGTCGCTCGTTCTGGGCATAAGCGGCGGTATAGATTCATTAACCGCGGGAATTCTCGCCAAACGTACCGTTCGCGTTCTTAGAGACGCTGATTACGACGCGCGTTTTGTTGCTGTCCGGCTCCCTTACGGCAGTCAGGCGGATGAGCATGACGCAGAGAGATGTCTTGCGATAATCGATCCCGACAGAACCGTGACGATCGATATCAAACCAGCGACCGATGCTCTTATGCGGTCTATCACAATGGAGGCCGGAGAGTTTATATCGGGCCGACGTCACCATTTTCATCTCGGCAATATCAAAGCTCGCCAGCGCATGATTGCCCAATATGCGCTGGCGGGCGGAGACAAAGGCCTTGTTATAGGTACGGATCACGCCGCTGAAGCGTTGATGGGTTTTTACACCAAATTTGGTGATGGCGCTGCGGACATTCTGCCACTTGCGGGATTGAACAAACGTCGCATCCGCTCGATCGCCCGTCAATTGGGCGCACCAGATGATCTCGTATTCAAGACTCCAACGGCCGACCTTGAAAGTGATACTCCTCTCAAGCCGGACGAAGATGTTTACGGCGTCACCTATAATGAGATCGACGACTTTCTGGAAGGCAAGGAAATCGATACGCTGTCGATGAATAAAATCCTCAGCGCATATCGTGCGAGCGCCCATAAACGGGCCCTGCCGGTGGTGCCTGACACGGTGTCACGGACTTGAACGCGAGGAAGTAGCACATGAACAACTGGGTTCACTTGTGCATAGATATGCAGAGAATGTTTGCCGAGGACACAGCGTGGCATGTTTCCTGGATGGCGGCTATTTCCGGCGAAATCGTTGAACTCGCAGAGCGGTTTCCTGAGAGAACGATCTTTACGAGGTTTATCACGCCAGAACGCGCAGCTGATATGCCTGGAATGTGGAAATCGTACTATGAGAAATGGGAGGAAATGACGCGGTCGGTTCTTCCAGCCGACCTTCTAAACATAGTCCCACAGCTTGCTCATCTCATTCCACCTGCTCGCATTTTCGACAAGATGACTTATTCTCCGTGGACAAGCGGTGAGCTGCATCGGGTTTTGTCACGAGATAGTACCGATACGATTGTCGTTACCGGAGGTGAGACCGATATGTGCGTTCTTGCCACCGCGATCGGTGGCATCGAGTCCGGTTACAAGGTCATCCTCCTTAAGGATGCTGTGTGCAGCGGCGCAGACGAAACCCATGATGCTGCCCTTGAGTTGCTTGGCAGTCGTTTCTCCGCTCAATTGGAGATAACGACCACAATAGAGTTCCTCTCGAGCGCGTCGTTGTGAGACAAGCAAGTGTCGTCGATCGTCTTAGAAACCCGCGCCGCTCTGACATACCAGCGCTCCTAGCGAATACTTCTAAATCGCTCTCCTTGTTTCGCGTTAAGAGGCGACCGTGCTCATAAAATTGCAGACCAACCATTATATTTGGTGGTACTAATATTTTCGCGCCTCCCCAAATTCCGTTGTGACGCCAACCGCCTGTTGGAGGCGAGTTCTCTTCGTTAGTATTGGAAAAATGCTTTGCTGCCAGGAATGACAGAAGACGAAGGCTTGCGCCTTTTCGAACGCATCGGTGCCACTGCGATCGCCAACCAAGCGATTTTGAAATGCACCCTCTCAGGCTTTCCTCTCACGGTCGACAACGTCATTCTTTTCGTCGGCGATCTTGTCGACCCGACCAATGAGGCGGCTGCGAACCTTATTTCGCTTATCGGGATTGCGATCGAGGAACTCATCGATTGCCGTGACCTCATGTCGAATGCTGGTTTTCAATCCTAGAAATGGTCACTCCGCCACGCCGGGGGTGGTTACGACACCATTGTTGGTTGTTCCAAACCTCAGACGGTGTCTTGGATTTGAGCTGTCCATTTGTTCTGCGCCAAAGGGTGTCCTGAAAGAGGAACCAGATGTCCCAGAGCGGCTTTACGACTTGGGACAACCAAAGGAGCTCTTGAATGGCGACCATCGAAGCAAAAGACGGCATTAAGCTACACGTGAAGGATATGGGTGAAGGTCGGCCGGTCGTCCTCATTCACGGTTGGCCCCTGACCGGCGACATGTTTGAGTATCAAACCGTTGCCCTTCTGGAGGCTGGTTTTCGGGTTATCACGTACGACCGGCGTGGCTTTGGGCAGTCGGCCCATCCGGCTGGTGGCTACAACTACGATACCTTCGCAGACGATCTGGCAAGTGTCATTGATACGCTTGAGCTGCGAGATGTTTCTTTGGTTGGCTTCTCCATGGGCGGTGGCGAGATCGCCAGATATCTTTCCAGATACGGCGCCGGAAAAATATCAAAGGCGGTGCTCGTTGCATCAGTCGCACCCTACCTTTTGAAAGACGACAGTAATCCCGACGGTGTGGATGCCAGTGTTTTTGAAGATATGAAGGTGGAAATCCGCAAAGACCGTTTTGCATTCCTGCAAAGCTTCGCCAAGACTTTTTACGGCGTCGGCCTTGTGACAAGTCCTGTCAGTGAGGGTGTGCTGGATTGGTCTTTCATTCTAGCGGTGATGGCGAGCCCGAAGGCGACGATCGATTGTGTCGATGCATTTGGAAAAACTGACTTCCGTCCCGACCTTTCTGCTTTCACCATTCCGACCCTCATCATACATGGCACATCTGACAAAACGGTTCCTATCGACACGTCCGGAAGAGCTGCAGCAAGGGGTATCCACGGAGCCCAACTCATTGAGTACGAAGGGGAGCCGCATGGGCTTTTTGCGACAGTCCCCGATCGTCTTAATCGCGACTTGATAAGTTTTTTGGGTTAAAACCAGCGGAAGGCGTGCTCTCAGGCGCGCCTTTTTAACATCCTAATTCCAATCATCTGCAACGTTCCCCGTAGGAGGGTATGTTCAGCGAATGCGACGAGGCGCTGCGCTCTTTGAACCCCAGCTAGCGTCCCTGATGGCTCGCGTGGTTCTCGATCATACTCACTTTAATCAGTTTGCTGCGCGACCAACACGGACGAGGTGTTCGTCCGGGTCAGACCCTACGGTTTTCGGCCATCGTGCATATCCTTCTTTACTCTCGCTCGCCGCTCCCGCGATTTCGCGGCTTGCCGAGCTTCCCTGAGTTCTTCGAGGCTTGCTAGCCGCCATCCCGCTCATATGTGCTCCGCATCGGCTTGCGGGTGACGTTCGGAAATACTCAATGGCTCAACGAATTCCCCTGTGATCTCGGTTATCACAACGATCCCGTAGGTAGTAGTCGCCACCGGCCTATAAAGTGGCGGTAGGTTATCACTCGGAAATGGCAATCGATGCTTCCGCCGCTCTTTTGCTCCGCGCTTGGCTATCGCTTCTTCTTCGGTTCCCTTGCGAGCATCGGCACGTTTGCGTCGTTCCTCGGGTTCTGCCCTCTTGGCGGCTTCCTCGATTATCTTCCAACCGTGCTGCAGGTCATCATAAGATCCGAATGGCACTTCGCAAACCTTTTCCGGTCCGTTCCACCGGGCAAACCGTATCTGTCGTAATTGATCAACGACCTCACGGGAGTAAGGGGTTCGGATTTTAAATCCTGTGGGAACCACCTGCAAATATTGTGAGAGAATGGGCTCGAATTGAAAGGCGTCGCGTCCCCGCTCTTCTGAAAAAGCAGGCTGTCGGTCGGCCTCTGAAGCAAGCCAACTTTCAATGCGTTTCCGTGCTGTCTTTCCTGGAACGGTCCATGCCTGAAGGTGGTCGTTCCACCGTGCTGTGGGAAAGGTCTCCCTGAACCGGTCAACCGTCACCCTATCGAACGGGAACGATACCGTCTCGTTGATCAACTTGATGTCGGCTTGTGGCCCGGTCATTGTCTCCTCCGCTTTGATAACCGCAAAGCCGAGCTTGTGATACGTCTCATCCCCAAAGTCGGGCTGCGATATAACCAGCCGCACTTGCCAATGCGGTCAATGCCGTACCCCAGATCATGTCGACAATGCTCATGGTGAGCGGCCATCCTTTGATCGTCGAAATGTTGGTAATGTCGTAGGTCCCAGAGGCTGCAAGTCCAAGAGCAGCGCCGTAGCCGGCTGCCACCCAGACCGAACCGTGCTCGAGGCCGGGTCTTACTGACAATGCGACAATAGCAGCGGCGAAAAACAGATAAAAAACTGCGGCTACCGCCAAGTTTGGCGACGGCAACATGAGTTCGCCAAGTTGATCGCGATAAAAGTTGCGCGCCACCACTCCTAACCAGATCGCATCAATCACGAGAAACGAGATCAACGCCCCGAAATATGCCACGACGAGTGTTTTCATAGGACTGCCTTTTTTGAGCTAGGCTCTCGCATAATCCTCTCAGGGAACTGGCCGCCGAAGAGAGCGGCCATCTTCCAGCTACACGGAATTAAAGGTGGTAGCGATTTCGTTCAGCGGCGACCTGCTCTTCGGTGTAAGGGTCCGCGTTTTCGTCGAACCTCGTCCATCCATCCTCCGTATACGCACGGCGGCGGACATCCAGGTCAACGGCTCTCGAGCTGCTGAGGATTGCTTGAGACTCAACGACCTTGTCGTCGTCAACCTTAGCGGCGACCACCGCTCCGCCACGACGTACACCTTCTGCATAGAGGTGCGCGTCTTCTTCGGGCACGCCAGATTCGATGAGTCCGCCGACGATGCCTCCAGCGGCACCGCCGACGACGGCACCCGCAAGCGCTCCTGCAGCAGTGGCTGCCAGCCAACCCGCTGCGACCACCGGGCCGACCCCAGGGATAGCCATGATTCCGAGCCCGGTAAGTAGGCCGCCTGCGCCTCCGGCAACTGCGCCGAGGCCAGCACCAGTGCCTGCACCTTCGGCGGCCTTATTGCCCTGCCCCTCAACTTCCTCCTTGCCGTCTTTCCTGTACACGATGCTGATATTGTCCGACGAGACCCCGGCGTTTTCCAGCGCTTTAACGGCGGAACGTGCGTCATCATAAGAATCGAAAAGCCCTGTTACCGTCTTCATGGTCGCTTCCTCTTGCTATCTTTACTGTAATCGGGATCACTTGGCTGTGACGTTGCCTTGAAAATCCAGTGCTACGTCTGTGGAGGTGCCTGCCTTGGTGGCCGTCCCGCGCCAAACGCCTTGGTCATCGAGTTTCAGAGCGGTAACATTTGTGTAGCCTGCCTCTTCGATACGCGTCTTGGCCTGGCTTTCCGTAAAGCTGTTCTTACCTGCAACTGGAGCACCAGGGTTCTGCTCACCCGTCGTGGAGATAGCCGGGGTCGTCTGAGAAGTCGTCGGGGTCTCGCTTTGCGCTGAGACAAGAGATGTCGACAGCAGCAACGCTGCCGCTGTAAAACCAAGCCTTTTCATGGCGTTCCTCCTAGTTTTGCACCTTGATTTTGAATACAAACGAAAACTCGTGAAGGCGCGTTTGGTTCCCATTGACAGGGGGCATATCAAGGCGTCAATCGTCACATCCCCAAAGTCGCGGACGTAGCTTCGATCGATGAAATGACGGAGACGTTGCGAGAATTCGTTTTCGAACGTCAGGGTTCTCGATCTTCACAAGAGCGCTGTTGAGCATCTGTCCCTGGGCCTAAAACACAAAATCTGTAAAATATTTGTCTCTTGCTCTCTCATCAGCGCCGATGACGCGAGTGAGTCCCTGCCGAGCGTGTCAGCCGGCAGCCCATCTACGGAGACATCCCGACCCGTAGCGCTGCAGAAAATCTAGGCGGTCGTCGCGCGATCGTCCCACCTCGTCCATTGATTTAAGAGCCTACCTTCCTTCAGCGCTCAAAAGTGCGATAAGTCGCTCCCGGCTATGTCGATATGCGAATGCATCAGAAGATCCCTCTCGTCGAAGGCGCCTTACACGCATCCCCGCAAAGTTCGGCATGCTCTGCGTCCGCGCGCTAACGATCACCCCTGATTGCCTCGGTCTGCATGAGGATGTGCCAATGTCATCCCAACAAAAGCGTCACCTGATCCGATCGCAATAATAAGCGGTACGCCGCAACTATGAGCGACCTGAAGACGAAGTCGGGCGACCGGTTCACGACGATCCCGTTGCTAAGAACCTGGGTCTAACCGCAGGCGTGGCTTCGGGTTCAGTCGCAATAAAGCGGAAAAGCCGATATGGCATTGGTGGGAACGATTCCCTCATAAATCCATGTCGTCCCACCATGGTCATACCAAGAATTGACACCACGCAATGCTCGCCGATCTTCAAGAACAAGTTCGCATCTGTCTCTCCGTGCAGCCAACTCCGTTACGCAACGGCTACGCCGGGAAATCTCCAGGAACGCGCGGTAGGACTGGCCTGGCGACGAAGCTGCTTGCCGAATCTATCACCGTGAATATTGGCCGAACCTACCGTTTCTACGAGGGTGAGCGACGAGTTGACGTGTTCGATGTAGCAATATTCTTGGAGGACCTGTTGAGCGCAGTTCCAGAGGAAACGCGGGAGCGGTATGCGGACAAGCTGTCCACAAATTCAGACCCCGCCAAGATCGAGATTGCGGAGAGTGTCGTGAAGGCTCTCGAGGAGAAATGGGTGTTTTCCTACCACCTGGCCAACGCGCCTCTTCATTGATTACATGTGACCGCTGCCATTTCTTGAGCAGACATTGGCAAGTTCGGAGACCTCCGGCGATCCCCACGAATTTTGAACTCAGAGTATTTTTGCAAGCGCTACTTTTGGGTTGAACAAACTGCTTTGGCCGGACAGATCCAACCCTGTGTCGCCCCAACCGGCGTTTCGGCCTATGTACGGTTTCAGACTATCGACGGCCAACTGTTATTCGCTGGTTCGTTCGATGAACAAATGTGGTTAGCTAATTTATTGGCATCAACCGAATTCGTAGGCGATGCCGACTGAGGGTTATTACGTGCTTCCGCCTGCCTAGCTAGGGATGCACACATGTGTAGACCAAACTATACAGAAGCATGCCCACTGAGAACTCTGCTGCTGCCTTGGGCGATGCGCTTCACCAATTGCCAAGAACTTCAGATCAAACTCGTTGAAGCAACGATATCGGAGGCTTTGAAAACGTTTCCCACGTCACAGAAGAGATTGAGATTGATACTCAACTGATCGCGGTTATGCGACGTCTGGCGCTTTCAAATGCTCGGTTCGATGTAAAGCAACGACTGGCGCGTTGGCTTGTCATGGTTCATGATATGGTCCCGGGGCGAGACTTTCACCTCACCCACGATTATCTGGCAATCATGCTCGGCGCCGGCGGCCCTCAGTCACCGATGCCCTTCACCTACTCGAGGGTGACAACCTGATATGCTCGACACGGAGTAATATCGAGATACGCGATCAGAGTGGGCTGGTCGATGCTGCCGGCGAAGCTTATGGTGTGCCCGAGTATGAGCACGTACGTCTCATGAACCTTCCGTTAGCGACAGCCTCCCCAAATGAGTCCGCAGTACTCGCGGCGGCTGCCAAGTGACGATCTTCCTGCCAGTGCTACGTGAGGGGGTGGAGATATCAGACAGGCAGCCACACGCCCTCATGGCGCGCACAAGAGGATGTGCGAACTGCTGAAATAGCCTGCCTCATATCGTGAAAGCACTGCTGACTGAGTCGAGCAAAATTATAGATATGAGCTTCCTCGATTAATTTTTAACAATATTGTTGAGTATTGCATGATGAGCGCCGAACCAGGCAATAAGCTGAAACTCTACTTTCAGCGACTTGTTGATACGGGTCGAAAAGCTAAGTCCTGCGTGAAGGCGTTCGATGCAGCGACTGATGCCTGTACATCGTGATCCATTTGAACCGATTATGTGCGTACCTGGAGCGGACAGTCCGTTAGCGGAATATTGCAAGCTCGCGGACGAGATAGTGAAACACATGCCGGACGAGGAAAGCTATCCACGACCGGCGGCCAGCGTACCGGCAGATATTCTGGTTATTCCCGCGTGCCATGAAGTACGCGAAGGATCCGAACTGTCGCCTGGCTCTTGGCGTATGCGTCAATGTAGGGTGTACCAATGATGATAAGTTCGCGTTTCCCAGCGATTCCACCCACACGACTACTGGCTGGAAAATCGAGCAAAGGAAGCGAACTGCGCAAACCTCTCGTGCAGGCCGATATTCGATTAAAGAATGTCAGGAGGTTTTTTGCGCGAACTTGGCACACCGGCGCGATATACGACTAGTTTGCGGGACCTGATTTCAGATCGAGGCGACGTGCAGATCGCTTGTATTGCGTTCGTCCGGCGTCTTTTCCTATATTTTTCGGCAGTAGCGTCCAGCAGAACCAGCGCAGCATGTCACGTTGCGCGGAGACAAACAAAGAAAAAGCCCGGCGTTGAAACCGGGCTTCCTGTCTTGTCCAAAAATCCGGATTTTAGAACTTCACGCCGAGGCCGACACGGATGGCATGCTGGTCAACGTCGGAGTTGAGCGTGGCTCCGCCAAAATCGAAGTCCTTGTCGCCAAAGTCAGTGTAACGGTACTCGACACGACCGAAGACCATATCGGTGAATGCGTAATCAAGGCCAACACCGAGCGTATAACCGTTGAAGGTTTCCTTTTCTTCGATCACGCCAGGGACTTCCGCATAACCGCGGGCATAGGCCCAGCCAGCTGTACCGTAGATGAGAGCGCGATCAAACGCATAGCCGACACGGCCACGAACCGAGCCCTGCCAGTCGAAACCATAATCGAGTGACGTTCCAAAGAGCGTGGCAGAGTCATCGCCCCAGTTCTTTTCAAAGTCCGCTTCAATACCAACTACCCAGCTGTTGCCGAGATCGTAGTTGAAGCCAACGAAGCCGCCAGCAATTGCGCCATCAAAATCTGCAGAAGTTTCACCTGCAAGACCGCCAACCGAAACATCATTGTTGTTCCAGCCATACCCACCCTGAACACCGGCCGTAAAACCGGTCCAGCTAAATGCAGGAGCAACGTCCGCGACGGGTGCTGGGGGAACGTCCAAAACAGCGTCGGCCGCCATAGCGGAGGATGCTGCCAGCACGAATGCGATAGTCGATACGATCTTTTTCATAGTCCTTGAACTCCCTTACATGAGAGATGATTAATATTCATTTCGGCAAAAAATGATGTAGTATTTTTGCAACGCGCACAAAGCAGACGATAGATCACGTAAACGTCACCGACTGTCGCTCTGTAATATTTCTCAATCGAAAAGGAAAAAACTGCGTCGGTCGCCCGAAGCAAAGTGAGTGATAAAATTGCGCTCAATACGAACTCAATCTGACAAGTAGCTCTCAAAACATTTGTCTCGCCCCTTGAAGCTCGGATATTGATTGAGGATAGCTTGTGCTGAGTCCAGCAATACGCAGCAATCAAGCCGTGTGTGACGGGTTGCTGGGATCTGCCAGAAACGATCCGTGCGGCGGACGAAATGCCCGGACTGGAGATTGGCGGTTAATGCATGCGCGGATTTCCGCGTTTTCTCAAAATGAAGCTGAATGCCCCATGACCATTACATTTTTCAGGCTTGGGCGAACACCTCCGAGCAGCCGCATAAATGGTCAACTGAACGAACTGGCACTCGCTGCGCGACATGGCCGAAATCACGTCCCGCGTATCGGAACTCTGACGTGACCCTGTCAAAAATTGCTTGGGCCGGTGCTGTCTGACCCTGTTTGCCGAACTCTGAGATACATTGGATCTTGTCCCTGTCCGCACGACGCCTATGGTATGGTGCCCTTCGTCTTTGCGGAAGGCTTCCTGCGGGAGATAGCAAGGCCAATCTGAGCCTCGGCGGGTAAATCCGATTCAGAGGAAGGGAAGACAAGATCGAGCTGAGGAAGTGGCGGCTTGGCTTCTGGGTTTCTTCCCAAGGGACGGATCATCAAGTGAGAAAACACGTTCCAGTGAAAAGAAATAGTGACGCTCATCACCTTTGGCGACCATCATTCCTGCCAGCTTGTTCTCCCCAATCCGTCTGAAATAGTCGGTGATCGGTTGCTTGTCGTAGACCATTGCAGCGGTTTCATCGTACTGCGAGGCCCGAAGGGTGAGGGATGCGGTCGTTCCACGCGCCCGCAAAAAACTTTGTCCATACGCGAAGACTTTTCGCGCCAATGAACTATTTCCTATGGGGGCCAAACGTATTGCCACCTCGATTGGAAAATATGACGGATCGATGGCCACCAGACGCCGCGGCTGCCATTGAAACAGCAATGCGTCGGCTTTCTGATCCGGGTGAAAGCGCTTGCCAAACCAGTTCAGATTTTCCAGCACTCCATCCAAGGGGTGTCCGGACGGAATGCCAAGACCTTTCCAAAGGCCAGTCATCTCGGCCGGGAGGACCGGCTCGAGCGATTTAAACCAACTCAAGGCTAGATGCTGATCTGCGAATTTCTGGTTAGTCATTCCTCCCATCCTTCAACAGAGATGGATGCCCTTCAGGCTGACAAGTGATATATGTTGGACATCGAGGTTCGGGGTATATGCGAACTTCATATTTCCAGCCAGCAGTGCCCCGAAAACCAAGTCGAGAAACGTTGGAGTTTCGTGTGGTGTCGTGGACAGCATATCACGCGAGCAATTGGCATGTCCTCAGGATTTCGGGTTCTTTTTGGCGATAGGGCATCGCTACCGTTATTAATTGCCGTGAAATCCCTCCCTTAGCAGACCTCGCTGCAAACCGCCAATTCCGGTTTTAACTTCAATAACACTGTAAATATTAGGGTCGCGAAAGACGCTCGCGTTTGCTGTCGAAACGTCTTCAGCCGGCGCTCCGTCAACTTCTTGAAAGTCTGTCTCTGTCCCCGCGGCCACGATGCGAGCATCCCCGGCCGTACGTGCGATAACAAAAATAGTATCGAGTGAACCTGCATTTGGGTCATGTGAGATCGGTTCAAGACGATAAACATTCAATAGTTCATCCACGTTGGTTCCAGTCGCGATTTTTTCCGCGTCCAAAATCTGTGCTTGGCTCTCGACTGACTTACCGAAGCTGTTCTCGGTGACCCCAGTGTTCTCTTCTAGGTCCGTTGATCCCCTTTGAGTGGCGTTAGACATCTTGATCTCCTTCCGGCATAGTAACGCGAAACATTATCGTCCAACTCGACGCGTTCAGAAGAGTTCCACGGGCGTCCGAGCCTGCATATTTGAAGCCATTGAGCCCGCCGGGTACGGCTAAGATGGGAACCACCTCAAAAACAGGACGTTACGATAAAAGAGGTAATTTTCCGAGTGCGCCGGATGTACTGTTCACGCGTGGAAACGATCTCGTAAGAAAGGCGAGTACGTCGGTCGGGTTTGGGAGAAACTGTAGTGATGATGCGGAAGAACGATTTCCTCGCTACCGAATATCAACGTATCCGCGCGGAGGGCGAGCCTCTTCACTCAAGTTGGCAAGAGAGTTTCGAGATATTTTGTGCTGATGTCGCGCACCTCGCTCCAACCTACGCCGGGAGCCGATATCTAGCGCCAATTAACCGCTCGCTAGGCTACGTTCCTGGAAACGTCGAAATCCGATACCGCGGTCCGAGTAGCTTGGGAGAGGAGAAGTATTCACCCGCAAAATCGAAAGCATTCGATTCAGCGGCCAAGCGGGCAGCAGAAAAAATAGAAAGGGTATCGCGACGTAGAGAGCAAACAGCTGATCTCCAGGATCCGAACGATCCAAAGCGATCGCTGTCAAAGAAGGGTATCAAGCAAAATAGTGTTGGGTAAGCGTCAGCGCCGGGCTTCACCAAAGACCGGTAGAGTTCGGGCAGCATCAGCGCTTATTGTTGACGCAGTTGAAACCTAAGATGACGTCTCGCGTTATCTCCGGTTGGAGGAGATATGCACACCACGTCATTGTTCTCATCGCAAGACGATGTTCCGTCACCCGTCGGGTTTTTCACTTGGGATGTCCCAAGGAACCTGGTGTTCGGCGATAGTGTATTCGCGCAGATCTATGAAATCGCACCTGAAGAGATTGCCGAGGGCATCTGCGTAGAAAGGATACTGGAACTCGTTTTACTTGAGGACCGCGGTCAACTGGCGGAACAAATTCACGCTGTTCTTCTGGGCAACGAGCCGGCTCCCTTACACTACCGCATAAGAAGCGCGAGCACGACAATTAAGTCTCTGACCAGCATTGGGACATGTTTTCGCGACGCAGAGGGCGTACCTTCCTACTATAGCGGCGCGATTATTCTCAACATCGACAGCAAAGATCAAGTCCACGACCCCTTGATGCTCTACATCGAAACCGCCCTGGAAATTGCCAGAGATCAAGGTCGCGAGCTTACGAGCAGACATCTTTCCTCCGCCTTAGGGTCTTTGGGTCGATATTCCAAATGAAGGTTACCAAACTTTCCACCTCTTACCCGGCAATTTCCCAGCATCAAAACTCAGGAGACTATTATCATGGCGATAAAAAAGAACGGTTCGGCTCATTGGACGGGCGGCATCAGGGCCGGAAAAGGCGAAATATCGACAGAGAGCGGCGCGCTTAGTTCGCATCCTTACGGTTTCAACACGCGTTTTGAAGGCGTCAAGGGAACAAACCCAGAAGAGTTGATAGGTGCAGCTCACGCTGCTTGCTTCACCATGGCCCTCTCAAAAATCCTCGGAGAAGCCGGATTGACTGCAACCAGCCTCGATACAACAGCCATGGTGTCCCTTGACAAAGTCGGTGACGGTTTTGAGATCACAGCAATCGCCTTGAACCTTCGCGGCCAGGTTCCGGGAGCTGATCAAGCCGCATTCACCGAACTCGCCAATAAGGCAAAGGAGGGGTGCCCGGTTTCAAAGGCTCTGGCTGCAGTGCCAATCAGCCTGGAAGTCTCTCTATCGTAGCCAAAATTTCAAATCGATGGGGATGCCTGCCTATGAAGCGGGCGTCCCTCCCCCCGGGCCGCACCAGGGATGCGGATCCAATCTAGAAGCGAATGACGCTACCAATAAAAATAGCAAATGTTGACGGCACAGCTGTCCATAAGGACGAAGGTTAAAAAACTTCCAGAGGAGCATCTAACGCGCAGAAAACCGGGATAGGCGGTAACGCGCTGATTGACAGGATGATGAAACGTTCTCCACACACCAAAGGCTTCCGGAAACCGGATTAGACATCCGGGGCGATTTCGTCCTCCCCTCGAAAAACGCACAGCATTGGGCGCAAAGCGCAACGATGCTCGGTGCAGCGCGATCCTCGTTACGCACGTCGGACGGCGATGAACCTGTTCGTCTTTCTCTTTTGATGGATTGTCAAGGTTCAGTGTGTCGCCCGTTCGCGGCGGGTTCTCAATAAACCCGATGACGTCTTTGATGCGCCTGTTCTCGTCAAGGTGCGCAATATCCGTCCCACGGGCTACGTGTTGATCGTCCGCAGTCAGAAGGTTCCAGGAGAAACGAACAACGGAGCCATATCCATCAGGTACCCCAAACAGTTGAACAGACAATCCTCGCAGACATATTTTAAGTAAGCGTCGCGATGAGGCAAGATCGCCACTTGTGACCCTTCCAACAAAACATCGTGGCCCGTCTGCAGCAATGGAACCCGAAATCGGGACCGTGCATTTTACTCTTTGAAAGGAGGCTCAAGTGAAAAGCGCAAATCCAGAGCCATACACGATCGAGAAATTGCAGTCTGTTTATGCATTGAGCTTGCAGAAAGCCGCGGAGATTTTGGATCGGTTCGGCGGCGACAGGAAATTGATCGAAAAGATGCTGAAGCGTTGTCCGTTGCGTGAAGATGGAAAAGACCGGTGAGCTGGTCAGCAGACGCCAGTCGGGTCCGTTCTGATCGATAGATGATTTTCCAATAAGCCTGAGAATTCGTCCCTATCCACCTACGAGGTAATCTTATGACCAACATCAAAACGCGCGGCTTCAAAGACCCGGCCGAGCTTCGCGAGCATCTTGCCGAACTTGATGACGAGGCGCCTGCGGACGATCCACCGCCGAAGGAAGAGAACGAATTCCAGTTGGCAATCGAACAGCTGCAGAGAGACGTCGACGAGCTGAGTCAACGTGTCGACGCAGCATCAGTCCGGCGGCGTCGTCCCCTGCCCCGGAACACCACCTATGGCTTCGGGTATTCGCCACTGCTGCCGCTACCCTCGTTCTGGGGCGGGTCTTCAGCCGTTTACGGCTTGGAGCTCCCGGAGCCGTCGCCGTGCCGCTTGTGGCAACAAAGGTCGGCGATCGTATCGTCCACTCGGTTTCTCACCTCGCAGGACATCAGTAACGGTGTCGCCGCACGCATCGCATGAAGATTGCAACCTATAACGTGAACGGTATCAATGGCCGTCTCGAGGTTCTCACGCGTTGGCTGAAAGAGGACAGGCCCGACGTCGTCTGCCTTCAGGAATTGAAGACGACGGACGACAAGTTTCCGTGGCAAGAAATCGAAAAAGCAGGTTACGGAGCCGTTTGGCATGGACAGAAGAGCTGGAACGGCGTGGCGATCCTCGCCCGCGATAGTGAACCCTATTTGACCAGAAAGGGTCTCCCTGGCGACCCCCATGATGCTCAGAGCCGATACATTGAGGCCGCAGTCAATGGCCTACTGATTGGGGGATTGTATCTGCCGAACGGCAACCCTGCACCGGGCGCCAGGTTTGATGACAAGCTTCGGTGGTTCAAGCGGCTGCAGAACTACGCCGCGGAACTACTCGACCTGGAAATCCCCGTGTTGCTGATCGGAGACTTCAACGTGATGCCGGACGAACTGGACGTCTACAAGCCCGAGCGCTGGCGTAACGATGCGCTGTTCCGTCCGGAGGTCCGCAAGGCATACGCCGAACTTCTTGCCCAGGGATGGACAGATGCGATCAGACATTTGCACCCGAACGAGAGAATATATACTTTCTGGAAGTATTGGCGGAACTCGTTCGAGCGCGACGCCGGACTGAGGATCGACCATCTTCTTCTTAGTCCTGTCTCCGCCCAATGGCTGAAATCTGCTGATGTCCGCCGTAAACCCCGCAGTTGGGACCATACGAGCGATCACGCTCCCGTCATGATCGAGATCGATGTTCCCGAAGACCCTGGGAACCCTTGATCGTCCAGCTTTCTCACACCGCATGATTTTGTCCCGCAGCGCATGATGTCGTTCCCGGACTTGAACGACAGCCTGCTGTTTCCCAAATGAAGGTTCGACCCGCTGGTCCGGACCCCTCTGGTGAAAGTCCCGGCGCTTTCACGATGTCGGACCTTATTCCGACACGACGCCGTGTTGCGCAATTGCAACGGCTGTCAGCATTTCGACGGGATGGACGTCTCCAGATAACCACTTTTAGGCAGGTGACCCCGAATGTGCAGCGTTTCGCGCATTGATCAAATCCGGTAACAACCACAAAGCTGAAGGCTGACCTTGGCAACTTATCAACACGGCACCAGTAAAGCATCCGCCACCCTTTCACGCCTTGTTACGGAGGCTCAATTGCAGGACGGCCTCACAATTACCGAAACTCTTCGCCTTATGGGGAAATCCGGCTTCGGTTTCGTGATCCTGCTTCTTGCGCTTCCGGCAATGATTCCCATTCCAGGACCTTTTGGAATGTTGTTCGGGTCAGCACTGGCGATTGTATCGCTTCAACTCGCGTTTGGGCTGAAGTCCTTATGGTTGCCATCCTTGATCGGAGATCGCCGGATATCGGCGAAGGCATTCGGTGCGCTCGAGCGTCATGCCTCGCCACTGGTTCGCAGGATCGAGCGTTTTGTCGAACCAGGTCGAATGGAAGCATTGTCAGGCCCACGAGTGACCTACATGCTTGCCCTGCCTGTCTTTTGTCTTGCCGTGGCCGTTGCCCTGCCGATCCCCTTCGGCAACATCGCCCCTGTCGCGGCACTCTGCGTCATCGCGATTGGTCTGATCGAACGTGATGGCCTCGTGGTGTCACTCGGGCTCGGTTTGACACTGGTCGCATTAGGCGTGACGGTAGCACTTCTCTACACGGCCGCCAGCCTTTTTCCATGGTTCTGAAGGAGCACGCATTTCATACTTCCAGATAACATGGATGACGGCGACCTGAATGGGCTTGCGCATGCGTCCCTGAACACACCTCATTTCCAACACCAACGTTCTTTATAAGTCTTTCATGTGTGTCGCTGAGGAACGGATGATCCCGCTCGTGACGCACGTTTGCTCAGGCTTTTGACCACGGATGGACTGGCACTGGTAAGTAGCAAACATTGAGGAAGGTCGGTGCGAATTCGCCCCGGCCTTTTTTATTTCCCCTAATTGCAGCATTCGTTGATCTAAGAAGTCTGCCAGAGCGTGAACAGGGCGCGGTAAATTTTATCTGCACCGGCTTCCAAACCTGGTATCGCGGGAGTGCAAACGCCCAGCCCACGACCACAACCAAATAACGCCGTTGTGATCCCTAACGCTCTGACTGCCATCTAGTGTCAATGACCTCTTAACCCTTTATTGACCATGATTGCTCGCAGTTCAGAGCGGAATGCGCCAGTGCGGCCGCCGCTGATTTTGAAACGTAAAGCGTAGCGAGTGTCGAAGTTGAAGAGTATCACGTCGTCCGGTTTTCGATCGGTTGGCCTAGCCGACCTGTTCAGGTGCTTCGTAAAAGCGAGCCAGGTGGCAGCACTTGCTGTTGCAGTTCTCCTCGGATTTACCTCGCTCGCTGCGGCCGAAGACCGTTCGCTGAAGCTCTATTTCGTACACACCGGGGAAAAGGCGACAATCACCTACAAGCGCAATGGACGGTTTGATCAGGCCGGCCTGCAGAAGGTCAACCGGCTCCTTCGCGACTGGCGACGCAACGAAAGTGGCAGGATGGATCCAAGGCTCCTCGACATCGTCTGGGAGATCTACGAGCGTTCAAACACGCGAAACTATATTCACGTCGTTTCCGGTTATCGATCCCCCGCCACGAACGCCAAATTGCGTGGTCGCTCCAGAGCAACGGGCGTTGCCAAGAAAAGCCTCCACATGCAGGGAAAGGCGATGGATTTCTTCATTCCAGGCGTAAAGCTCTCGACGCTTCGCAGGCTCGCGATCCAGATGCAGGCGGGAGGCGTCGGATACTACCCGACATCAGGCTCACCGTTTATCCACGTCGACGTGGGTGGCGTTCGTGCCTGGCCGCGCATGACGAGGCAGGAACTGATCGCCCTTTTCCCGGACGGACGCACGTTGCATCTGCCGCCAGACGGAAGGCGTCTTCCTGGCTATGACGTTGCTCTGGCCGACTATAAACGGCGCGTGGGACCGCAATCAATCGAGGTCGCATCCCCGTTGGGCTCGTCCAACACAGCTTCGCGCGTAGGAAGCCACGTAGGGCGGGGTGCAGACGATACTCTTCTCACGGCAATGCTGCCGCTTCCGAAAAGCCGCCCTCCACGAGCATTTTTAGACGATGAGGATGACGCGGAAAGCGGCAACGTTGTTGCACTCAAGGTGCCTGCCCCTCTCCTGAGGCCAGCTGTATCGGACACGCCGACGGATGCAATCGTCACTGCGTCCATCGGCGTAGTTCCCTCGGCCCGACCAACTCCCCAAATGTCGGCACTGACAGATGTCACCGCAGACTTGCTCGATCTCCCTGCCGGTTTCAATCGTGTTGCCGCAGACCACGGGACGGCCTTCAGGGAGCCTCAATCGTCAATCGCCTCGTTGCCTTTTGAAGCCGTCGGGACGGATGAAGAAGACGAACTGGACAGCATGGATCTACTGATTGGCTGGGCTATTTCTCCACCGGACAGCAAGGTTGCCATGCTCGCGCCAGGGCTGACAGACCGCCTGTTAATGGACCACACTGCCGAAGGAAACGGAGGCGGTAGCATCGCTTCGAGATTATAGAACTGCTACTATTGGCCAGTCGCGATGGTCGCCAACCTCGTGCATGAACTGATCTCATCTCATCATCTGCTGTAAGTCGACAGCCGCTGTCAGATGGACAAAACGAAAGTGGCACGCTTATGGAGAAGGACGCGCCACTTTTAGAGGGTGCCAGGCGTTGCTGGGGGACGGGGATGCCTGGCTGCATATGTAACGCCGGCACAGAGATTTGGTTCCTCTCATGCGTCACACTGGGCTTCCATTGTAATATACTGCCACGGTGGACCCTCTCCGTGCCGGACCCCTTGCCGTCCCAGCATCTCATCAAAGCGCGCATCACACGTCTTGGCCTTCGTCGTGGTGTTGTGGAGTGCTATCCATGAGGATTTTCAGCGCACGAATTGCACCTGCAGCTTCAAGGAATGCCCTGCTCACATCCCGGTCGCTCTGATCTTCGATTGAAGCGGCAATCGTCTGAAGATCCTTGACCACATCCCGCTTAAACGTCGATTGCGACGCGCCAATCTGCTCACGAAAATCGCGAATAATGTTTATCGCGCGTTCAAGCATGCGTCTTTTTTCAAAGAGGCCGAGCCTGTCCATTTCGTTGGCGTCGCGAACCAGTTCCTTAATGAACTGCGACATTGAACTCATAAGTCCTGCACCTTCTTCATCGGCCAATCCTAGTGAAAGTTCCGCGATCTCACCTTCAACCTGTCTATGTGCAGATCAGGGATATAGATATCCCGCGCCTGCACGGCGGGTTTCGGATTATCCCGGGGATCAGGACCACCACCATGCTTGACCTGGTCTCCCCGGCCATGCGGCAGCCGAAACTCGCCATTACGCTCCCCAAGTTTTGACAGGTCTTCGGAAAAGTCGAACAGCCGCTGGGCAACGAGATGCACGACCTCGCCTTCCCGCTGGATTTTCCCGTGGATGCCCATCAACGATGCGGTCATCAGGACACGTCTCTGTCGTTCGAAGAGCGTCGGCCAGACGACTGCGTTGACAATCCCCGTCTCATCCTCGAGCGTCAGGAACATGACTCCTTTTGCCGACCCCGGACGCTGTCTGACAAGAACCAGGCCTGCAGTCCACAGCCACCTGCCATCACGCTCACTCATGGCCTCGGCACAGGTTACAATCCGCTTGGCTTTCAGGTTCTTGCGCAGAAACGACATCGGATGAGCCCTCAGTGTCAGGCCGGTATGGGAGTAGTCTTCGACAACCTCCCTGCCCTCCGTCATCGATTTCAGCGTGACCTCCGGTTCCTCCACCTCGCTAACCGTCCTTTCTTCCCGTTCGGCTGCCGCTGCCCACAATTCAAGCGGTTCATCCCGTAGCGCCTTGATATCCCAGAGCGCTTGCCGCCGTTCCAGTCTGAGCGAGGGCAGGAAAGCATCGGCTTCCGCGAGCTTCACCAGTGATGCCGTTGGAACCCCGGACCGCCGCCACATGTCATCAACGGATGCGAAGTGTTCGTCTGCACGTGCGAGAATGATCCTGGCTGCATCGTTTTCCGCCAGACCTTTGACGACCCGCATGCCGAGCCGGACAGCAAAACGATCTGATCCCGGGATTGGCTCCATGGTGCAGTCCCATCTGGAAGCATTGACGCAGACAGGCCGGACTTCGACACCATGCTGGCGGGCATCAGTGACAATCTGGGCAACGCTGTAAAATCCCATCGGCTGGCTGTTGATCAGCGCCGTGCAGAAGACATCGGGATGGTGGCATTTGATCCAGGACGACGCATAGGCAATGAGTGCAAACGAAGCCGCATGGGATTCAGGAAAACCATAGCTGCCGAAGCCTTCGAGCTGGGTAAAGGTTTTTTCCGCGAACTCTCGTGTATAGCCGTTGGCGACCATGCCATCCACGAGCTTGTCTCTGAACTTGCTGACACCGCCGGTAAACTTGAATGTCGCCATCGCCCGTCTCAACTGATCCGCTTCGCCAGCGGTAAAGCCGGCGCAGGTCATCGCCACCTTCATGGCGCTTTCCTGGAAGAGCGGGACGCCAAGGGTCTTGCCAAGCACGGCCTCAAGTTCAGGCGTCGGATATTCGACCTTTTCCTTGCCCTCGCGCCGTCTCAGGTAAGGATGCACCATGTCGCCCTGGATAGGGCCGGGTCTGACGATCGCCACCTGAACGACAAGGTCATAAAATGTTCTGGGCTTCAACCGGGGCAACATAGCCATCTGCGCACGGCTCTCGATCTGGAATGTGCCCAGCGTGTCGGCTTTTCTGATCATCGCATAGGTTCGGGTATCTTCCTGGGGAATATCAGCGAGCCCCATGGGGAGCGCTTTGTATTCGCAAAGGAGTTCAAACGACCGCGCCATGCACGACAGCATCCCGAGCGCAAGCACATCGACCTTCATGAAATTCAGGGCTTCTATGTCGTCCTTGTCCCATTCGACCACCTGCCGGTCGTCCATGGCGGCAGGCTCGATCGGCACAAGGTCGTCGAGCCTGTCCTGTGTCAGCACAAAACCTCCCGGATGCTGACCAAGGTGGCGGGGTGCGCCCATGAGTTGGCCTGCCAGCTCCAGCGCAAGCCGCAGACGATAGTCTGAGGTGTTCATGTTGTTTTCCTTGAGCTGCTTTTCTCCCACACCGTCCTTTGACCACCCCCATATGCCGGACGAGAGCTGGCCGATCAGGTCCTCGGGAAGACCAAGCGCCTTGCCGACATCGCGCAGCGCCCCCTTTGCCCTGTAGCGGGTCACGGTAGAGCAGAGTGCAGACCGGCTACGGCCATAGGTGGAGTAAATCCACTGGATCACTTCTTCGCGGCGATTGTGCTCGAAATCCACGTCGATATCGGGCGGCTCGTCGCGCTCCATCGAGACAAAGCGTTCGAACAGCAGGTCCGATGTTTCGGGATTGATTGACGTGATGCCAAGACAATAGCAGACGGCACTGTTTGCCGCTGATCCACGTCCCTGACAAAGAATGTCCTTCGATCGGGCAAACCGCACGATCGAAAAGACTGTCAGGAAATACGGTGCGTATTTCATGATGCGGATCAGATCGAGCTCATGCAGAATGGCCTTGCGAACCTTGTCGGGGATGCCCTCCGGATACCGATCCGCCGCCCCTTCCCAGGTGAATTTGGTCAGTGACTGCTGCGCATCAAGACCCGGCACCATGGCTTCTTCGGGGTACTGGTACTGAAGCTCACTCATATCGAAACGGCAGCGATTGACGATCTCCCGTGTGCGGGCCAGTGCCTCCGGATACTCTGAGAACAGCCGGTGCATTTCCTCGGGCGGTTTGATGAACCGGTCCGCGTGCCGCTCGCGGTCGAAGCCGACATTGTCGATCGTCGTTGTGTTTCGAATGCAGGTGACAACATCCTGAAGCTGGCGACGGGAGGGATCGTGGAACAGGACATCGTTCGTCACGACCGTCTTCACTTTGTGCCGGAACGCCATGTTCGAAAGCTGGTGGAGACGAAGCCTGTCATTGGGTCTGCGGCGCAGACAAAGGCTTACATAGGCCCGGTCACCGAAGATTTTCGACACCTGGCGCAACTGGCTGACATAACCATCATCCGCCTCGTCAGGAATGAGGATTGCAATCAACCCTTCGCCATAGGCTTCAAGATCGCTGAGATCGAGGATGCACTTTGCCTTGCCTCCCCGGCTTTTGCCGAGGGATAGCAGACGGGTGAGGCGCGAATAGGCAGGACGATCGGTCGGATAGACAAGGACCGACATGCCATCGGTAAGGTCGAGCCGGCAACCAACGACCAGTCTGACACCCGTTGCCTTTGCGGCCTCCCAGGCACGAACGATGCCAGCAAGGGAATTGCGGTCAACAACACCAAGAGCGTCGATCCCAAGCTCTGCCGCACGCGTAAACAGTTCGTCGGCACTTGATGCACCGCGCAGGAACGAAAAATGCGTCGTGACCTGAAGCTCGGCGTAGTTCATCCGAACACTCCATGAAGAAACCACTCGTGGGAGCCGGTCTCGGTGTGAACGCCGTCGCCCGTGCGGTAGACCCAGTAACGCTCGCCAAGATCATCCTCGACAACGAAGTAATCCCGCACCGCCTGCATTTCCCGTGGACGCTGCCACCACTCCCCGAATATCCGCTCTGGTCCATCGGCACGCTTCACACGGCGACGCTTGCCGCGCCAGGTGAACACAGCCGGTGGCTGGTCGGGCAACAGTGCAACAACGTCAATGCGCTCAGGATAGGCAAACAATCGCGATGGTCTTGGCCATCTAGATGCCCAATCGGCTCCAGTTTCCAAAGCAGCAGGAGCGATACGAACCACCGATCTCTCGGGGACATCGGAGGCAACGGGTGTCATCCGATAGAGGCGTTGGCCGCGATTGCCGAGAATATCGACGATCGGTGTGATGTCGACCATCTCTTCCTCGATCAGCGTTGAGGCCGCCTGCTTCTCCTCCAAAGGCTCGGTCATGATCGCCACCAGCACCAGCTTCTCGATGCCGAAGCCGGGATCGATCTTTTCGATGCGATCGCACAAAAGCTTGGACAGACGTGATGGATCGCGCACCGGTTTGGCAAGGCCTGCACGCAGACACTGGCGCGTGTTGTCGACGCGGTGGATTATAAGGTCTGATCGACGCACACCGAGGCCACGCTTCTCCAGTTCAAGGGTCAATTGCGACACAAGACGGCGAACGTATTTCTCGATGGTTTCAGCAGCGCCTATGGGTTCTTGGAAATTGCGAAAGACCTCGACAAGTTCCGGCGTCCGAATTGGCTCGATCGGCTCGGCAAGACGACCGAAAAGTTGATCCAGGCGTCGTCCTGGCTCCGGACCAAATCGCAGCGTCAGCGGTGCTCTTGGCATGGCCGACAGTTCCCCGACTGTCTCGACACCCAGAATGCGAAGTCCCTGAACCGTATCCGAGGGCAGGCGCAGACAGTGGATGGGAAGACTGACGACGGTTCTCTGTATGTCACCAACCGGCACAACTGTGGTCTCTGCCGATGTCAGTCGCGTTATTGCGTGCGATGCTCCCCAGCTATCTGTCACTGCGGCACGCACCGTCAGGCCGCGGCTGCGCAGCACATTGACCAGACCTGATATCATCACCTCCTCGCCTCCACGCAGATGGTCAGCACCTTCGGTATCCATGACGATCCCGTCGGCACCATCGACTGCGACAACGGGGCTGTATTGTCTGAGCGCCCAGAGTGCCAATCGTTCCAGGGCTGCGGCATCAGCAACGGGATCGGCATCCAGCATGGCGAGATCAGAAATGACCGCCTGCGCCTTGCTCGCCGCCATGCCGATATGCAGACCAACCCTGCGTGCGGCGGCATCTGCTGCCGACACCCAACGCTTTGAACCGGACCTCGAGATCACCACAAGGGGTCTGTCAGCCGGCACGGCTCCCTCGCCATGCCGACGTATCCGGTCGGTCGGCAGAAACGGGAAGTAAACAGATACGACCCTTGGCATCACAGGCTCCTATTTCAAACTCAGCACACTCGCCTGCTTTCACTCTCAGCAATTCCGCCAGCCATCGCGCCCGTCCAACGCCTGCGACCGGCAAGCTTTCCGATGGCAACACACTGACGCGCCATCTGGTTGTCGAGGCTGTCGGACTGCCGTAGTCGGACGCCTCGTTCTGCCGTCGCCACCGCCGAACGACAAGGCCCATGCTGCCTGTCCGCTCGGCCGCAAGATGCAGACGGCGGGATGCGGTCATTGGGAGACGGACCAGTTCTCCAACGACCGCTCCAAAGCCACCGAAGGAAAGCCCTTCCTCCATCGAGGCTAAAACGTCCTCGTCCTTGTCACCCTCGCAATAGATCACCCGGTCGGGATGGAGCCCTGCCTGTGAAATGGCTGGCGCAAAGAGATCGGGACGGGTCAGACACCAGAGGACCTTTCCCTTTGATCGGGCTGCAATACCGGCGGCAAACAGCGCTGCCGCAGCCCCATCGACCGTCCCTGCTCCACCGCCGGCAAACTCATGAAGAGCGCCAAAGGCAATCCCGCCACCAGGAAGGTGCTCATCGATCTGGCGTACGCCGAACGGCAATGCCGTAGCCTTGCGCGCCGCAGCGCCTTCGAGGTGGGCGATACGCTCCCTGAGATCGTCGATCAGTCTTGAGGTACGCGCATGCGACATCGTTCGCGGACCTCCTTCGGCTCACGTTGAGGACGGACGTAATGTCCATAAATGCTAATGTTCTTCTTTTGTTCCTGTCGCGATCCAGAGTCAAGCGGGGGAGTTTTTCCTTTCCACAGCAGCCTCGAGCCATAAGTGTGGAAGTGCAAATCGAATCAGGGGCCTAGCTTCCCATCTCGATGAAGATCATCATCAAATATTTTTGTGTGAGATCTAATTATGCCAGCAGCGGAGAGGCGTGAGAGGAGTGTGCCTCGCACTAAGGGCAGAATTCTAGAGACCAATCTGTTGTTGATGCTAGATGTCGATGAGTGCCAACCCAAGTTGGGGGTGAAACCTGCGCTTAAGTTCCGCGGGCGTTTCACGCACTACGACCTCCAATGTGGGCTTCACAATACCCTTGAGGAAATGTCCACCACGGGTACGACCGTCCAAAAAACCCAGGACCGCATGCAAATGAGGAGATGGAACGCCCTTTTCGTCTAATGTTATGTCGCCAACAAGACTGAGAACTTCGCTTTGTTCTTGAATTGGAATGTCCATGTAACGCGTCGTATGGACGTCGAAAAAGGCCAGTGTCGCGCTTTCGAACGCACCGATAGCCGTGACTGACGCAGCATTGATGCCATTGTCTATCGCAAACGCCCTGATGCCATCGAAGGCTTCCTCACCAGGATCAGCAACAAGCATGAATACACGTTCAGCCGGTTTCGCATCTTGGATCGACAGTAGTTTGCTACGCATAGGTGCTCCTTCAGTTCTACCTGCGCTTTCAAGCCATTCCCACAGCTATTGCGGATATGTCGCGGCAGTCTTGCTGGATCGACTGTGTTCAGCCCCATATGCCGCCTGGCCCAATAAACGCCTGACCGGCAAACGTGGCCAGGGAGGGAATGTTCCGAATTCCCGAGATTGGCTAACTCCAAAGCTTGGCAAACGCCCCAAGCGCTTTTGGGAAACCAATTCGAGGTGGAAGGGAACAAACACACGCCATTCCGGTTCATCGGCACACACAATGGCCCACCTGTGTGCTGGCGATTGCGGGAGGTAGTAATTGTGAGTGACTGGTTTAGCTATGCAAGCGTCCATGCTGACGTCCTTGCTCACCTTTGGACACTCTCTGTTGCCTATGTTCTTGCGCTGCCGATCGGCTGGGATCGTGAGCAGAAGGAACGAAGTGCAGGACTGCGAACCTTCCCACTCGTTGCTATCGCAGCATGTGGTTTCATCGAAGCGACGCAGACCGTTACCGGTGGTAGCCCAGAGGCAACTGCCCGTGTTGTCGAAGGTATCGTCAACGGTGTCGGCTTCATTGGTGCGGGTGCGATCGTTGTTGGTAAACTCGGAACACGCGGAACGGCAACCGCGGCCAGTATCTGGGTCACCGGTGCAATCGGGGTGGCTGTAGGACTCGGATCCTACGATACTGCAATCGTGCTCTCGATTGTGACATTCGCGACGCTTAGGCTTATGACCAGTTTCAAATCGGAAAAAAACGAAAACTGCGGTGACGCAAGCGAAAAACCGCATGGAGAAGCGCAAACATTTTCCAGGCGCTATGGCCGTAACAAATCGCCTTGAACCATCAGTCCATTGCTGCCGACGGCCGATCATTGTTACGTTGACTGAAAAAACTGGCGAGGGTGTCGATATCCTCATCGGTCAAATTTTTAGCAGCGACCGCCATGAGATGGGATGCTTTTCCTCCTCCTCTGACGCCCATCCGGAACAATCTGAGCTGCTGGCCGAGATAGGCGGCATTTTGCCCAAAAAGACGCGGGTAGTCCTCATTCCCGTTGTCGCGTTCGTGGCACGAGAGGCAGGCTGGAATTCTGTCGATCGAACGACCGTTCTGAGCAAGCTGCAAACCCGCCTGGTACCGTTCGGCGTTAGTCGGTCCGACCTGCTGCCACGACACCCGTTGTTCAGCATAGTGACCGGCAAGTTTCTTCAAATCGTCCTGGGACAGGGGTCCAAGGGCAACACTCATGATGCCGCTTGGCCGTCTGCCCGCTTTATAGGCTTTTAGGCTTTCCAGCAGGTAGGCTTCCGATTGTCCTGAAATGAGAGGTACTGCACCTCCATTGCCTGGTCTGCCTTGCGCGTGGCAGCTTTCACAGGTCATGACGAGCGGAGTAAGGCTCCTCGCCGTTGGTGTCAGTTGCAATCCTGAAAGCTCGATGTAATCGCGGGCGCTCATTTGCGGCAAGTTGCGTAAAAAGCCGACCATGGCCCAGACCTCATCGTCGCGAACCTGGGTCGGCCAGGATGGCATTCCGGTGAACCGGACGCCATGTTTTACGATTTCGAACAATTGCGCATCGGTCCACGCGTTCACAGCGACGCTCAGATCTGGGGGTGGAGGGAGCATGGACAACATGGTCGAAGAACGCTGCTCAGCAGGCGAGCCATGACAGACAGCGCAACCACTCTGGAAATGAGCGGCTGCCGCCGCGGTCGATGAGGGATCGTCATGCCTTGAAGGTTCTGTCGATAATGATGCCGTACGCACCGAGTTGCGCATCACCCAATGCAAGAACCAGTCGGTTGCCGCCCAGTGGCCTGTGCTGGCGCGCACCCCGATTAGACCTGACCAGGCTAGCCCAAAGACCAGGGCCGGAACGGCCACAGCAAGGACGGCCAGATGTCGCCAACGCATCCTCATCGACGCAGCTTCCCTGTGAAGGGCGCTTTCTCCTCCAGCGCGCCCGCGAGCAATGCAATGCCACCGCCGAGATAGACAATTGCTCCCACCAGAAGCATCACGACGCCGCCGGCATGTTGGTCCATTGTTGCGGTTAATGAGACACCAAAACAACTTACCTCGCCTGATCCGTAAAGGGGGCGCGGTGCAAGCGCAAGCAGAGCCCCAAGTAGCGTCATGTGCATTGACGTGAACAACAGGCCGAAAACGCCAGCCAGGCGTCTTTCTTTACGATCAGCCGTTCCGCCACCCAGGCAGGCCAGCCAAAGCGTCAGACCGGCACCGAAGAAGACGAGTTGCTCAATCGCCGCAACGACAACTGATGTTTCCGATAGAGCCCGCATTGCAGGAACATGCCATCCCCATACCGCAAACAGCTCCAGTACCGATGCCAGAAGCGGCGTTATCCAGGCCGAGCCCGAGGAGAAATCATATTGCGAGCCCGATAGAGCCAATGCGAACAACGGCGCGGCTATGGCTACCACGCCCATGTGAACGACCATATGAACTGTAAACGAAGTCCGATCCGAGAACGGGAGAACGCCTGCCCAGAGGATGGCGAGAACCGCAACCGCTATGATAAGCGTCTTTGGGGTCATGTCTGACATTCCGCAAGAAAGAGCAACGGGATTGCGGTAAAGATTACCGCCACGAAGCTCAAACCTGACAACAGCAGTGTAGCAAAGCCCTGGAACAACGTTCGCGACGATCGCGTCGGTTCGTCATGCGGGGGGTCATCTGCGCCAAACCCCCATTGCCGCCATGCAAGCCATGCAGACATAACGATCATCAACAGCGCTGCAACGGTGAAAATAACAAGGCCTATACGAAGCCCGTCAAAAGAGAAGGAGACCGGAAGGCGTTTGGCACAAAAGATCGCCGCCAGCACGTAACAAACGAGAAAATGCAATCCCCAGACGACAGGAGCCGTGAACAGCGTCCATAGAGTTTCGACTTCGCGTGGGATGAAACTCTTCATGTGGCCACCTCTGGAAAGACGCCCAAAACAATGAACGTCACCACGGCAGTAACAGCCATGAAGTGCCAGTAGAGCGTTACGTTGCAGATATCCTGGTCATATTCATGCGTCATTCGTCCTGCGAGGCTGCGAGCCAGACAGTAAAGGTGCATCACGGCACCGACGACACCGTGAGCAACCGTCCACAAAGTAATGACCCAGACAATCGCAGGATAGACATTTGCTGTCGGATCCATTTTCGAAACATACGGTCCAGCAAGTGCGGCAAGCGATGCTGTGATCGTCAAGATGAGCGCTGCAACCAGCACAAAACGGCAAGCCAATGCCGACCTGTTGTTCGTTTCACGCGCGAGGATGGTAAGAAGCCACGCCAGCACATAGAGCCCAAGGGCAACCATCGGCCAGAACAGGCCAGGTCCTACGACCGCAGTAAAATCATCATGCACGGTCCAGTAAAAGAAATAGCCAAAGATCAGGCTTGCAAACGCCGTCCCGTCACCGACCATGGTGATGAACATGGCCCACCAGCCAACGGAGGCTGGGCCAGACACGTAGACCGGCAGACTTAGTCCAAGGCCGACATCGGTTTCCGGTGTCTCCGGAATTGGCGCCGTGCCTGTCCAGAGCCAATAGAGTATGGCGATAAAGGTAATGATGGCGAACACGATGGTAGCCACCCACCAGTGGAACGTCAAAGCGACAAAGACACCACCGAGTGCTAAGGCAGCAACGATTGTGACATAGGAAACACCGCCAACTCGCAAACACTGAATCGGTTCGCCGTCCAGCACCGATGTCACCAGAGTTTCGCGCTTTCCTGATTTTGCATCGGGCAGATAGAACCGGCCCGCCTCGATATCATCCTGCAGGTCCGGTTGATCCCAAAGCGGATAGCGACTGGTTATGATCGGAACCGAACGCATCCCCCAACTTTCCTTCGGATCATTTGTCCATTCCAGCGTGCCGGCATTCCACGGATTGAGGTCAGGCGTTGCAAGATCTGGCTTTTTACGGAAAATGTCGATGACGAGCGTCGCGACCCCTGTAGCGAATATGAACGCACCGATCGTTGAGATTAGATTGTAAAGGCCCCAACCGAATTCAGCCTGGTACGTGAAAACACGTCTTGGCATGCCGGTGAGGCCGGAAAAGTGCATCGGAAAAAAAGCGACGTTGAAGCCGCTGAACATCAACCAGAACGCGACCTTGCCCCATTTATCGGAAAGTTTTTTTCCCGTTACAAAGGGAAAATAATAATACATGCCCGCGACGACTGGAAAAAGCATCCCGCCAATCAGAACATAATGCAGGTGGGCAACAATGAAATACGTGTCATGTGCCTGCCAGTCGAATGGCACAAGCGCAACCATGACACCGGTCAAGCCGCCAATAACAAATATGATCAATCCGCCTGCGCCGAACATCATTGGAACAGAGAATATCACTTTCCCCGCAAGCATTGTCGCAATGAAGACGAAGATCTGAACGGCGGTCGGAATGGACACAGCCTGTGAAGCTGCCGAGAAAAAAGCCAGCGATATTTGCGGCAGCCCGGTGGCGAACATGTGGTGTACCCACAGACCAAAACTCAGGAAGCCGGTGCCGACTGCGGCAAGCACGATCCAGGAGTAACCGACAATGGGCCTTTGCGAGAAGGTCGGCACGATCATCGCCATCAAGGCAATCGCCGGCAGGAAAATGATGTAGACTTCCGGGTGACCGAAAATCCAGAAAAGATGCTGCCATAACAACGGATCGCCTCCCTTCGTGACATCGAAGAATGGCCATCCGAACATTCGTTCCATCTCGAACAGGATGTCGCCTGCAATCAACGGGGGGAATGCAAAAAGGATCATCCCGGCAACTATCAGCAGATACCAGGCAAACATCGGCATCATGTTGATGCGCATGCCCGGCGCCCGGCACTTCATGATGCCAACAATGATTTCGACTGCAGCGGCGATCGATGCGACCTCTATGAAAGACAGACCAAGAAGCCAGATATCGGCCCCGATACCGGAATATTCCTTATCGGTTGCAAGTGGTGGATACATGAACCAGCCAGCATTGGGTGCTGCATTGAAGAAGATCGAGCCACAGACAAATACGCCGCCGAGCAGAAAGCTCCAGAAACCGAAAGCCGACAGCCGGGGAAAGGGAAGTTCCCGGGCTCCAAGCATGGAGGGAAGAAGATAAATCGCCACCGCCTCGAAAATTGGCACAGCGAAGAGGAACATCATCACCGTTCCGTGCAATGTGAAGGCCTGATTGAACAGTTCCGCGGAAATGAGATCGTTTTCCGGCACAGCCAACTGCACACGGATCAAAAGACCGAGCAGTCCCGCAAACAGCATGAAGGCAAATGCGGCGACCCCGTACCACAGTCCAATCTGGGCATTATTGACCGATGTCCAGTAACGGAGCCCTTTGGGTGTTTCCCAGGCTTTGCGCAGGCGGTTTTCCTGTGCCGCGCGTTCCTCGGTTGAGAAATTGCCCAATTGGACCATCAATGCAAGCCTTTCAGATAGGTGGCGAGCTGATCCGTCTCCTTTGATGACAACATGGCGTAGTGCGGCATGAGACCACCAGGCTTGAATTTTGCCGGTTCGCGAATGAAGCGCGCAATGTTTTCCGTCGTGGCTGGTAGCGACCCCGCACCGATGAAGTTTCGCGACCCGAATGCCGTCAGGTTCGGGCCGATCACACCTTTCGCCGACGTGCCTGAAATGGTGTGGCAGGCTGCGCAACCATGATTGAGGAACAGGGTGAACCCCTGCGCTTGCTGGTTCCCAGAGGGATTTTTGCGAGACGAAATCCACTCCGCAAATGCAGTTGGTTCCAGCGCTTCAACGACGAGCCCCATCATGCCATGAGACGTTCCGCAGAACTCGGCGCATACGCCTCGATATAGTCCGGGCTTTTCGGCAAGAAGCGAAAGCGTATTCACCCGCCCGGGTATCATGTCCATTTTTCCGCCGAGCGATGGGATCCAGAAGGAATGGATGACATCCGCAGACTGTAGCGAGAACGTAACTCGCTCGCCGACAGGCAGCCGAATCTCATTCGCAGTTTCGAAGAGTACGTTGTCATCCACATCGAAATAACGAATACGCCACCAAAATTGCTCGCCGGTCACCTCGATTTTCCGATGAACAGTTTTATCGAGATCAAACCATGGGCGCATCTGCGGCATGAGCCACACCGTGTAGGAAAGAAGCGCCACAAGGACCGCGGTCGGAAAAAGTGCTCCACCCCATAGAATAAGCCTGCCTGCCGCCTTTTCCGAAAATGCGTTTTTCTTCCGCACCGCGAAAATCAGCAGAATGACGACCCCCGCCCAGATGACCGTTGCTCCCCAGAACATCACCATGGCGAGATCCCTGACATCGGCCGCCTCTTTTCCGGAAGGGTCGAGCGCAGAGTGATTGCCGGAACATGACGACAGCATGATACTCAGCCCGAACGCGATAACTCCGCATGCAGACGCTCCACACCAGCGATTGCCGCGGCACGGAGCTGGCGTCCTCGAAATTCTGAATTTGCACTGGGGATAGCTCATTGCGCACATCGTCCCGTTCCATGACTGAATGCACAACCTTGGGTTCCGTTCCGCTCGCGGTCGCTAACAGGGCAGATGCTCCATCCGAATGACCTGGAACCTTGGACGAAATCAGCAGTTCGGGGATTGCAGAAGGGATAGCGCAAGCGGCGCGGCGCGGTTAACGGATGGAGACGACCAATGCCACGTGGAGACAAGTCAGCCTACACCGACAAAGGAAGCCGAGCGGCGCGCATGGGCAACGCGTCAGCCCCGTCAGCACATATTTGTCCCAACGCAATCACACGTGACGGAGGATGTCATGCCAGAGTCTCGTGAGGAATGGATAACCAAACGCGCATACGAAATTTGGGAGCTTGCAGGAAAGCCCGACGGTCTCCATGAAAGTCACTGGGCGCAGGCAACTGCGGAATGGGAAGACCGAACGCCTGCACCTGACGCCCCGAGAGAAAGCTCCCCCGCGGCGTGGAACGGAAAGGAAAGGGAAGCTTAGATGAGGTTGACCTGCTGCGGCACCATTGACGAGGAAACTTAGCCACCTGTCGCCGAAAATCCGATCATTGTCGCATAGACCACAAATACCACGACACCAATGATCACCATGGTCGTGATGACGAACTTGGCAGCACGCCGCTTCTCGGGCTTGTTGTCGTTCGGCTCGGTTTTGCGCAAGACTGGATCGCGGGAATCATTGGCTGCCATGACGATATCCTTTCATAAAATACGCCATTCTAACGCTTTGGCCACCCAACCGTTCCGCCATCCTAATTCACGCGACCGCCCCAGATCGATAACGGCTAGCACTTGCCCCAGCAAGCCGCCCCCAGGCGAGATAACCGACACGATAAGAAATGGGGCGGCCGCGGCGACCTTTCCGCGCCTTGCGGGCGTGCACGGCGACCTGTTCAGTTTATTCTCCCCTTTCGCCCACCATGCTCGAAAACTCTGCACCGCTACTCGAAACCATCGGTGGCGAGCGGGGTTAGGAATGCGGAGAGCAAATTCGAAAGGAGAAGACGATGAGTAAAGAGAGCGGAGAATCCGATCGGATTTCCAGAATGGCTCAAGACCAACAACAGGACTTCCTGAGACGTTCGTCCCTGCAGTTCCTAGAATGCGCAATACATCTGTGTGCGACCAGCATGAGCATATCGGAACTTGCGACCCACCTGGAAAAACAGGCGCAACATTTGCGCGAGTTCGGCTAGAGATCGAGGGAGCCATATGCCCCGCTATTACTTTGATGTCATGAGTGGCAACAGCGTTCTTGAGGACATGGAAGGAAGCGAACTTGTCGATCTCAATCATGCCGTCGCAGAGGCGCTTGAGGATGCACGAGCGTTAATGAGTGAAGCCGTCCGGCAAGGCCATGATATTTCGGATGGATCCATCGTCATACGGAATGGCGATCGCACCTTGTTAAAAGTGATCCGATTCACTGATGCTCTGGACAGGAAATCCTGACAGTGCAGCCCCAACGCGCATCCTCGCGATCAGCTTTTCATACTCCCGTTCTGCGTTTCCGTAGGTCATCGATGCAACCTGATCGAGGAGATTGCGATCGATAATACGTACATTTCCGCGACTGGCGCGGATCGCATGAATGCCCTCCAGAACGTGCAACTCATTTGTTATTCCGGGACGCCTTACGCCAAGAACGGTTGAGAGAAACTCATGCGTAATTGGAAGATTGTCAGTAGCGAGCCGATCGTGACACATGAGGAGCCAACGAGCCAGCCGCTCGCGCAAGGTATGCTGGCCATTTGCCAGAACAAGCTGCCCCACCTGAACCAGACAGACGTTTATGTAACCCAGCACCATGTCCCGTATGCGGACATTTCTCTCCATCTCCCGACGGATCTCATGAGCCGGGACAAGCAGGCCATCGCCGGCAACATACATCACTGTTTCATCAGGCGTCGCTTCAGCGCCCAAAAGGCTTGGCCATCCAGTCATGCCCTCGCACCCTACCGGCATCACTTCCATGCTTTTTCCGCCATCGGTGTGAGCAAGCGTCGATGCCAGACCGGTTTCTATAAAACAGACGTGAGTAATGGGGGAGTTCGTCGCGACCAGACGATGGCCGACGGGCAATTTAACTGGCTCCATATGGCGGGAAAGACGGGAAAAGCTTTCGCCGTCGAGGGCACTGAGTAACCGATTGCGAACTTGGAAATCTGATTCAAACATGGCGGTCCGGTTGGTTCGCCTTTCTGCTTAAACCTCAACTGCGAGCCGCACTTTAGCATCTGGAAATTGTAAGAAAACCATGAGTACGTTTCCGTACCAAGTCGCCGGCCGGGGGGCTAGCAACGAAGTCCTTCTAAGAAAACGAAGTGTCCGCAGACGTCGGCGACGTTGAAACTGTCGGTCTTTGTGAGAATTACCCTGTTATTTGATCATCCAGAAACGACCGAACAACCTCGTGTCTTACCTCGGCCTCAAGGCAAGCTGCGAGCATGTTTTCATAGGCAACAGCGGCGGGTGCGTCCCTTAAACGTGCCAAGTGGCAGCTCCTGACTGCGCGCCAGTAATGAGCCCCGGATTTCACCGGCCATTCCTCTTCCAACAGATAAATCGCCTCGTCCATTTCCTCGACGAGGATGCGACGTCCTTTCATCAGAATTAAAAGGGAGCATGCTCCAAGCAGCGGGATCGCGGTCATTTATGAACTCCTTGGCTAACCTGCCCTCGCGCCGCACCTCGCTCCGGCAAGTGACCCCTATCTGTCTCTCTGCGCTCCGGTTCCCACAATTTTCCTGAAGACAGAATAATGGCGTTTGCCTTGCGTGTTCCGACCACTCGGGAAGTTTCTGCGACCGGTGAAGCATTGCCGAATTTGCTTGATGGCGGAAGTTGAACGGACAACGCCTTATTGTCGGAACTGTCGGGGAGCCTCCTCGTTAAAGATGTGATCTACCTCTTTGGATCGAGCAAGGACATTGTGGTGTACACAAGGGCCTTGCGGCATCGCAAGTCGCCTCAACGCGCTTCGTGTCATGACTCCCGTCACGACGCACACAATCGATTACACGTCTTTGAATCACCTCGCGAGCCTCACAGAGGAAACCGTTATGCAAGAGACAATTGGACCGCTGTTGGAGAAACAATCAAATCTGCTGCTCGACCTTCTAGATGATGATGTGATGAATGAGGTGTTGAGCCTCTGCTCACCGGTCGAACTGTCGCTCGGCGACAAGCTTATCTGCGCAGGGTCACCTATCGAACGCGTCTACTTTCTCCAATCCGGCATCGCCTCGATCGTCGTTGTTTCAGAAACGGGCCGAGAAACAGAGGCTGGTATCGTCGGAAAAGAGGGTTTCGTTCCAATCGGTGCGCTTGCAGGTGTCGAAACCAGCATGACGGAAATTATAGTACAGGCGCCGGGGAAAGCCAACGCGATAGACATCGAGGATTTTCGATCACTTATCGCAAAAAACCGCTTTTTTTTGGAAATCATGATTGCGGCTCTCCATGCGTCAAGGGCACAGGTCGAGTGCACGGCCTCCTCTAACGCGGTCCACACGGTCACGCAACGCTTAGCCAGGTGGTTGCTGATGTGTCAGGACAGGGTGGAGGGCAATCACCTTCAACTGACCCACGACTTCCTGTCAAAAATGCTCGCGGTCAGACGAGCAAGTGTCACCGACGCTCTTCACATTCTTGAAAGCGAAGGTTGGATCCGCTCCGAAAGAGCGAGGATCGTCATAAAGAACCGTGCAGGGCTTCAAGCCTATGCGCGAGATCTCTACGGTTTGGCCGAAGCTGAAAGTGCTCGTGTGTTCATGCGCTTTCGAAAGGATGACGTCTCCAGTTACGAGACAAAACCATCGACGGAAAAAATTGCGTGACTTTCGGCAGGCACCCAGTCTGTACGCTTGCAGACATTTGATGTCGCGGATTTACGGTATAATATGCAGAGATCTTACCCCGTGGACTGAAGTGCGAGAGCGCTCCAGGAAGGTGAAATGTCCGCAGTTCGTGAATATCTAAGGTCAGCTATTTCTTGAATGATGACATGACCGTCGTTCAGGGAGCCTATGAGAGGGTATTGTTGTCGCAGCCCGATTCGGCCTTGTGTCGTGAGGAGGTCGCCCGGTATGTCCTGACCATGTACAACCGGGGAATTATTGATCCCGCAAAATTAGAGAGACCGGCGATCCTTTATTTTCGAACAAAGCTGCGCGTCGGTTGACGTTCAGTCCAGAGCCCGTCTTAGCGTTTCCCTGGCCCGATTGACGCGGCTTTTAATCGTCCCCACCCGGCAACCGCAAAGGGCTGCAGCTTCCTCATAGCTTGTACCGTCAGCCACCAGCATCAGCGCTTTGGCTTGTCCACGATCAAGTGTCTCAATGGCGCGCATGACATCGACATGCAGCATTCGCCACTCCTGGCTGGCCGGTGAGACCAGCGACTGCTCGACACCACTAGGAAGTCCGACACACTCTCGTTTGGCGATCTTGTACCGAGTGCAGAACGTGTTGCGCAAAATCGTGAAAAGCCACGATTTCAAAGCCGTCCCAGGTGTAAAGCAATGAAGAGAGCGAAGACCGCGAAACATGGTTTCCTGCACGAGGTCTTCAACATCCTGATCGTTTCGAACGAAGCGACGCGCAAATGCCGTGAGTGCAGGCGCCAGACGGGCGATACCCAGTCGCAAGCCGTTCAGTTGTGCTTCGCTGAGTGAGCACGGTGACAACGTGCTGAGGGTATTCCTGGCCATTTGCTCATCCTCCCAATACAGGGAAATGAGCTCAATGAGCCCTGGTTGCTGTACGCCACCGTACCGTTGCCACTGCTGATTGACCGCAATGGGTGGTCATCGATGAGGCATATCTTAAATAAATCAACTTGCAGGCGGTTCCAACGTTCAGGAATGTAATCCAGAGAACATTAGAACCACACTCCGAGCGAGCCGGATTTGAACGGGCGTGGCAATAACTGCGTCGGCGCCGTCCGACAACAGCCGACAGATGATCATTTTTCCCGATAAATTACGACAAACGCCTGTCGTAGCCGCTGGAACAGAAGCGCCGCGCCCGCTCGGCACATAAGCAAGTGCTGGCTGTCACGCCAGCACTTCGAAACCTGGCGCTCAGGCTGCTTTCGTTTTGGCCCTGCTGTTTGAACTTGTATTCGCAAGTGAAGAAAGGGCTTCGTCGGTCGCGCTTTCCTCACCAAGGGTCTGCTCGAAAAGTGCCGCGGCATCCTTCATTCCGAGCTGAAGCGCCCAGGTTCTGAGCGTTCCATAACGTGTAATCTCGTAGTGCTCGACAGCCTGAGCCGAGGAGATCAGTCCAGCATCAAGTGCGCTCGATCCCTTGAAGGCCTCGGTGATTTCTTCGCCCTCAGCGATAATCCCTTGAATGGCCTCACATGTCTTTCCGCGTGCAGGTTTACCGAGCAACTCGAACACCTGCTGGAGGCGTTCAACGTGAGTTTCGGTTTCGTCCCTATGTTTTTCGAATGCCGCTTTCAGTTCTTCGGATTGGGCAGCCCTGGCCATTTTTGGCAGTGCCTTCAGCACCTGACGCTCGGCGAAATAAATGTCTTTCACCGTGTCGAGGAAAAGATCTTCCAATGTCTTCTCAGCCATTTTTACTCTCCTGTTCTCAATGAGGTTATGAATGAAGCCTGCGCTTCGTTCGTCGTATTGCCGAATTCCTGGAAAACGGGCGCGCAAGCTCCATTCGCGCGCCCGATCTGTGAAAGCCTTAAAGGGACGTGGAGCGATACCGGGCTCGTTCGCGATCGACATCTTCTGGGCCAAATGGTGCCAGACTGTCGTCAAAACGCCGCCATCCCTCATCCTGATAGGCCGTACGGCGTTGGACGGGATCCACCCAGTTGGATTGTTTCAAGATGTCCTGCGCGACAGAAACACGGTCGTCCTCGACACGAGCCGTGACGAGAGTGCCGCCTCGTCGCACACCCTCGGCATAGACGTGAGCATCATCTTCAGAAACACCTGAACGGGTCATCGCTCCGATGATGCCGCCTGCTGCACCTCCCGCGACCGCGCCACCTGCAGCGCCCGCGGCAGTCGCTGCAAGCCAGCCAGCCGCGACAACTGGACCAACACCCGGGATGGCCATCAGTCCAAGACCTGTGAGCAATCCACCCGCACCGCCAACAACCGCTCCAATCCCGGCGCCAGCACCGGCGCCTTCAGCGGCATTGGTGTCTGCCCCGTGGCGTTTGTCTGCATTGTTTGCAACAATGCTGATATCACGGGACGGAACGCCTGCGTCTTCAAGCGCGCTCACCGCGGCGCTTGCATCGTCGTAGTCATCAAACAGTCCGGTTACAGTTCTCATCTGGTTTCTCCCAAAGCACGTGTTCGTTTCTTACTTGGCGACGACATTGCCCTGATAATCGAGAGCAACGGAAACAGGCCTGCCATCCTTCTTCGCCGCTGCCATCCAGATCCCCTTGTCGTCTTTCTTGAGCCCGGTTACGTCCATGTAACCCGCCTCTTCGATCCTTTCTTTCGCCTGCGCCTCGGTGAAGCTGTTCGCGCCTTCAACCGGAGCCGTTGGGTTCTTTCTGTCGGGTGTCGCGACGGCAGGCGTATTTCCGTCGGAATTAGCTGGCGGCGACTGTTGCGCCGTTACGGAAAGCGCACTGGCGCTAACAAAAAATGCGACGATAAAAGCAGTTTTCATGTGAGGGTTCCTCCCATATTGGATCGAGCCTTCGGAAGACTGCCCAGGCTCCTTTCTTCAGAAATAGGAACCCAGCCAGCACTCAGGCCCTATTGATCGTTCTTGTGACTTTGCCGACCTGCCTTGACGTGCTGCTCGTGGGTGCCACCCCGCTTGCTGCCATCGCTGGTGGTCTCTCCGCGGTCCCCGGCGGGTTTGCCGCCAGCGCCCTTGCGATTTTTTTTGTCGGATTTTTCCTGGTCCTGCATTCCGCCCTGACTTGCCATTGTTGTCTCCTTTATGTCGCGACTGTCCGTGATTGAACGCCACCCGAACCTCGCAGGACTTTGGAAGTTCCCAGGTAAGTCGAACGCCTAGAGTGAAGTTTAGAGCGCATCGAGCCGCCAACACCGGCGGAGCGAGGCTTCACGGCTTTTCAATCCTCAGATCCCGGATACGGCTTTTCCCGCAAAACAGAAGCCGAATGAACGGCATTGCGTACGAGCATCTCGATCATGGTCTGAACGGTTTTGGGTGTTTCTTCCAGGTCGACAAAATTGACAGATCCCATTGCTTCCCCCACCCAGTAGACGACAGCATTGGCAGGGATTGTGAAACCCACATCATTCAAGGCCTGAAACAATTCTGCCGATACATGGTGGGCGCCATCTTCGTTACCCACGACGGCGACCGCTGCAACCTTCCCATATGAGAGCATACGCCCCTTATTGTCCGTTTCATCCAGGAAGGCGTCCATGCGTTCGAGAACTCTTTTGCAAACGCTTGATGGCTGGCCAAGCCATATTGGAGTGCCGATCAGCAGGATATCCGCATCGAGAATTCTTTGGCGAATGCCGGGCCAGGCGTCACCCTCGCCCTCATCAGAACTCACACCAGGCTTGATGTCGTAGTCGGCCAGGCGGATGGTCTCTGTCACAATGTCCTTTTGACCAAGAGACTGGGCCAGCAGGAGAAGCAGCTTCTCTGTCGAAGATCGATCTGTCGATCCCGACGGCTTGAGGGTGGCGTTGAGTGCAAGGGCCTTGAGTGCCATGTTTTCTCCTTCAGGGCCAGCCAATGACGGCGCTCGCCCCGTGAAAAACGAGGATGCAACGATGGTTGAAAGCGCGGCACATGCCGAACGCTGGCAATGTCTGTTATGTTGATCGCCAGCCCCAACAACGTCGCTCGCGAATTGTTCCGAGAAAATTCGGGAGCTTTGCAGGCCACTATGCCGGGAACTTAAGGAGGCGACGCTCCTGTCAGAAGATCCCTCATCGCATCGAACTCGACCGGAGTATCGATATCGAGAAGCGCAATGTCGCCGAGTTCCACATCGAACACGGGCAGGCGGCTTTCCGCTAAGAAAAGCTTTGCACCATTGTCTCCACGCAGTTTGAGCAATGAACCAAAATCACGACGCGGAAAAATGACCGGATTCTTCGGAACGCCCTGTGAGGTGGCTCGAATGATTGCCTGGCATCCGTGTCCAGCGAAACATCCAATAAGACGATCCAGATGGCATGACGTCATCGCTGGCATGTCGGCCAGCATGATCATGATCCCATTCGGCTCTGCACGCATCGCCTGGTCAACGCCGGCGACGATGGAACTTGCCATCCCCTCTGAAAAGGCATGATTGTGCACGACAGACACATCAAGTTCGCGGAGCGCCTCTTCAATCTCGTGGTGTCGGCATCCTGTCACCACGACGACGTTCCTCGCTCGACAGGCCAGTGCATTCGAGGCGGACCATCTGACAACCGGAATGCCGTCAATCTTTTCAAGCAGCTTGTGACGTGTTGACCCCATCCGCGACGACTTCCCGGCTGCGAGGAGCACAATCGCTACATCTGGATCCATTTTCACCCCCGCGGCTTTCAGCCGAATTGCTCAAGCCTCGAGGCTGTAACATCGGCTATGACAGAAATCGCGAGCGATGTGATGTCGCGGGTGGCGCCAAAGAGGCCGATTGGCGCCTTGATACGGTTGATGTCCTCAAATCCGTATCCATTTTCGGTGAGCTTTTTCACCCGTCTGTGATGAGTGCGACTGCTTCCGAGAGCGCCTATGTAGAATGCAGGTGACCTGAGAGCTTGCATCAGCATTTCTCGTTCTGCATCGATATCGTGGTGCAGCAATACCACTGCCGTATACCTGTCTATTACTCCTTCGAGAGCAAGCGCCTTCGGCGCAGAGTAATCGTCGACGACGTCATATCCCGACACGAGCGCCAGGCGCTTAACAGCCTCCGTTTCGCCCATCTGGCCGCACAGTAAGATCCGTGTTTTAGGTCGATAGGCGACGGTGAATTCCTCACTCGACCATTTCATGCGGGAAACCTTCTCCGTGACTGATAGGCTTTGTCTGTCCATGGAAAATCGCAAACCGACCGGGTTCCTGTCCGCAAGACAGCAAGCGACGTCCTCAAGTGGTCCGACATCACGAAGACAATGGATAGCGACTGAAATTCCGCCGCCACAGGGCAACCGGATATCGAAATAGCGCGATCCCTCTCCGAATTTTACGACCCGGTCTCGGCCTTCCGCCATCGCCAGAACGGCCTCGGCTGCAACGGCTGCCTCTACACATCCTCCTGACACGTAGCCGCAATAACGCCCATCCTCGGTCACAACCACTTGCGAACCGAGAGAGCGTGCCGCTCCGCCGCGGATATCGACAAGGGTCGCCAATGCAACCTGCCCTACACGAAAAGCGTCGATTGCAAACCTGATCAGATCAATCGGGTCGTCCGTCATGTTGACACGAACGGGATATTTTTGAGCAACCTGGACCATTCGGAACCTCTCTGTCCTCGGGCCGATCGCAGACCTCAGCGATCGGAAGGGGGCGTTTAGGCGACTTTCGGAAGTTTTCCGACAAGCTTATCGAGGGTGATCGGATAATCTCTGACGCGGATGCCCGTCGCATTATAGATCGCATTTGCAATCGCTGCGGACACACCGCACAGACCGAGTTCGCCCACGCCTTTTGCTTTCATTGGCGAAGACATCGGATCGATCTCATCCATGAAAACCACATCCTGATGGGGAATGTCGGCATGGACCGGGATCTCGTATCCGGCCAGGTCGTGATTGACGAAAAAGCCAAGGCGTTTATCGACCACGAGCTCTTCGCTCAATGCTGCCCCAGCCCCCATCGTCATCGCACCAATCACCTGACTTCGAGCGGTCATCGGATTGAGTATTCGTCCAGCGGCACAGACCGCCAGCATACGCCTTATTCTCGTTTCGCCGGTTGCAACATCGACGCCGACCTCGACGAAATGCGCGCCAAACGTCGATTGCTGATGAGTCTTCGTCAAATCGCCCCATTCAATTGTGTCCTCAACCACAATGCCCTCGTCGCCTGCAGCCTCCTCAAGTGAAACAGATCTGTTACCCGAGCGGACTTTTCCGTTCTCGAAGACCACGTCTGGACCGTTGAAGCCGAGTTTTTGCGCAACGGTCTCCCGTAACTTCACGCATGCCGCATAAACGCCTGAAGTGGCAGAGTTTGCACCGAACTGCCCGCCAGAACCTGCAGAGACGGGAAAACCCGACTGACCGAGCTTCACAACGACTTTGTCGATCTCCGTGCCCATCATTTCCGCTGCAGTTTGGGCAATGATCGTGTAACTCCCAGTGCCGATGTCGGTCATGTCGGTTTCGACAGTCACAACGCCCTTGTGGTTCAGCCTGACGCGTGCACCTGAGGGAACGACGAGGTTGTTGCGAAACGCTGCCGCGACGCCCATTCCGATCAACTGCTCACCGTGTCGACGTTGACCGGTTTTTCCCCTTTCCTTCCATCCAAAGAGGTCTGCGCCGCGGCGAAGACATCCAATAAGATCGCGATGCGAAAACGGGCGCTCAGGCTTTTCCGGATCAACCTGGGTATCATTGATGATGCGGAATTCGACCGGGTCGATGTCCAGCTTTTCCGCGATCTCGTCAATGGCAATCTCCAGAGCCATCAGGCCCGGGGTTTCACCCGGGGCTCGCATTGCATTTCCCTCTGGCAAATCAAGCGTCGCAAGCTTCATGGCCGTCATCCGGTTCTCGCCAGCATAAAGCAGTCGCGTCTGATTGACTGCCGTCTCAGGGTTCCCGCCCTCAAGATCCCCGGACCAGCTTTCATGCGAAATCGCATTGATCTTGCCGTCGTGACCGGCGCCAATGCGGATTCGCTGGATAGTTGCCGGACGGTGCGTGGTATTGTTGGCGATGACCGGACGGGGCAAAGCGACCTTGACCCGCAGCCCGCTCGCTTTGGCGCCAAAAGCCGCCAGCACGGCGTCAGACCGCAAGAACAGCTTTCCCCCAAACCCGCCACCAACGAAGGGGGACATCAAGTCGATATTCTTCTTGTCGATCCCCAGGGTCGTTGCGAGATCCGAGCGCCACCAGTCGATCATCTGACTTGACGTCCAAAGTTTCAGACGATCACCGTCCCATTGGGCAATGGAGGCGTGCGGTTCCATCATCGCATGTGACTGATCAGGCGTGACATACGTCTCATCGAGCACGACGGGTGAATTGCGATAGGCAGTCAGGAAATCCCCGGTCGATGTCTCAGGCTCCTGAGAAGGATCTGGTGTCACTGCCACTTTTTTTGCCTGATGAAGATCAAATTCGCCAGCCGCTTGATTGTACTCGACCTTGACGAGCCCGGCGGCAGCTCTTGCCTGCTCGAATGAAGAGGCCACCACCAACGCAATCGCCTGGTGGTAATGCTGTATCCGGTTTCCTCCGAACAGGCTCGCCGTGTTGTATTCACCCTTTTCGAGTTCGCCAACATCCAGGGATGTCACCACGGCGAGAACGCCGTCCGCACCTCGAGCTGCCGATGTATCGATTGACACGATGGTGCCTTTCGCGATCGATGAACAGACAGGATACCCGTATGCGCACGTTTTTTCCTCGTCACTCCATTCGAAAGCATAAGTCGCCTGGCCCGTGACCTTGAGAAGACCGTCGATACGTGGATGTGCCTTCCCAACAACGCGCAACTGGTCGATGGGGTTGATGCCGGATGGTCGGTCGAATTTCATGATCTGTTCTCCGCTTCGGCAACTATCGCGCCAAGTGTCCGTTCAACGAGCGCGATTTTGAAGGCGTTTTGTTCGCTTGGCTTTGCCTCGGCGAGGAGGCGAGACGTAGCAGCAGACGCGCCGTCCGGTAGCGCGGTATCGGCATCAGCGACGCGCCAGGGTTTGTGGGCTACACCGCCAACGGTGAAACGGCCGGTACCGTCTTCGAAGATTACCGCACCAATCGAGATGAGTGCGAAAGCATAAGATGCCCGGTCCCTGACCTTTCTGTATACCTGCCTGCCGCCAATCGGCGCCGGGAGTGTGATGGCCAGCACAAGTTCTCCCTCATCGAGGACTGTGTCTCTTTCAGGTGTGTTGCCGGGAAGGCGATGAAAGTCAGAAATGGAGATCGAGCGACGAGTGCCATCCAATCTGACCGTTTCGACAATGGCATCAAGAGTACGTAGCGCAATCGCCATGTCGCTCGGATGGGTGGCAATACACTCCTTGGAGTGTCCGATGATGGCATGCTGACGCGTAAATCCTCCGATAGCAGAGCATCCGCTTCCCGGCTGACGCTTGTTGCACGGCTGGTTTGTATCGTAAAAATATGGGCAGCGCGTTCGCTGCAGGAGGTTGCCTGCGGTCGTTGCCTTGTTTCTCAACTGGCCTGATGCACCTGCCACCAGCGCTCTCGTGAGAAGCCCGTAATCCCGCCGCACCACCTCATGCGCTGCCAGGTCACTGTTTCTGACCAGAGCGCCGATGCGTAAGCCGCCTTCCTCTGTTGGCTCGATCTTGTCCAGACCGAGCCCGTTCACGTCGATGAGATGTGAAGGATGCTCGATTTCGAGTTTCATCAGATCAAGCAGGTTCGTACCGCCTGCGATGAACATCGCATCGGGGTTCACTGCGACAGCCTTGCATGCGTCTGTGATCGAGTTCGGGCGTTCGTAGCTGAAAGGTCTCATCCCTCCACACCTCCGACTTCGCAGATCGCATCGATAATGTTGGAGTAGGCCCCGCATCGACAGAGGTTGCCGCTCATGCGTTCACGTAGCTCAGCGCGGTTTGCAACAACCGGTGACGTCAGGTCGCGTGTTGCATGACTTGGAATGTTTTCACTGATTTCCTCGAGAACCGCGACTGACGAGCAGATTTGTCCGGGAGTGCAATAACCGCACTGAAAGCCGTCATGAGCTACAAAAGCCTGCTGCATTGCATTTGGGTTTTGAGGGGTACCAAGGCCCTCGATCGTCGTGATCTCCTGACCTTGATGCATGATGGCAAGTGTCAGGCAGGCGTTTATTCTGCGGCCTTCAACGATCACGGTACACGCTCCACACTGTCCGTGATCGCATCCTTTTTTGGTGCCCGTCAGATGTAAATGCTCACGCAGCGCGTCAAGCAAAGTTACTCGATTGTCCAGTTGCAGATTGTGGGAGACGCCATTGACGCGAAAGCCGATTTTGCTCCGAAATTGTGTTGAGGGCTTGGACGTGTCCGCCTTCGAAAGATCCCGCGAGTCGCGAGCATTCGCTGTCGCCTCGGGAACATCGTTTCGACAGGTGACCATTTGCGCGTTGGACTGCATCGTCAGGCTCCACTTTACTGGTTTGACAGAACGACCGATCGGCCTGAGGACCTAACGCTTCACCTTCACGATTGGTTACAAATTAATTGAAGGCTGTGGATGGGTTTTTAGAGCCGTGGACACCGAAGCAGCCACCGTCGGGCAAATTTTTGCCAGCACGTGTGCCGACGAAGTCCGGCGAGATGAAAGTTCGGGGCAACTGGTATCATGCGTCAGAAGTTGAAACGCGTCATTGCAACACATCTGTCGTCTCGCGTCGTGAGGCCGCGTCAGACCCCGATCATATCTCCGACATGTCAGCTTCAATGCGGCATGTAACGCCGCCAACCGGGTAAAGGATTTCGGCTTTTCCTCGCAACTCCGCCGACAAAAGCCGCTCGACAAGCGTTGACCCAAAGCCTCTGCGTGTCGGCGCGTTGACGGCAGGGCCTCCGCTCTCCGTCCACGAAATCCTGAGTCTCGAACTTCGAACGTCATGTTGCCATCTGATGGAGACTTGTCCCTCTGGGACGGACAATGCACCATATTTTACCGCATTTGTTGCCAGTTCATGCAATGCAAGCGACAACGAGATCACCGCTTTTGGGGGAAGAGGTACACGTGGCCCATCGATCTCGAAAACATCAATCGGATAGGGGGATATCGCCTGCAGCACGACCGATCTGAGATCGGCCCTGTACCAGTCACCCTGAACGAGAAGATCCTGCGCGCGGCTAAGAGAAGTTAGTCTGCTTGTGAAGGCGTCAACATTCTCCCGGTTTGACTGGTCTTTGCCCAACGTCTGCCGCGCAACGGCAATCACCGTTGCAAGGATGTTTTTTACCCGATGATGCAATTCATTTGTGAGAAGCGATTGAAGGCGTTCGGCCTCCTTTCGCGCGGAAATGTCATGCGCAAGTTTCGATGCGCCTATGACCCGTCCGGATATGTCGTGAATAGGGGAAACGCTAAGAAGCACATCAACGATTGCTCCATTCTTGCAAATTCTTTTTGTCTCATAAGGTTCGACAACCCGCCCGGCTTTGACCCTGTTCAGGATCGAAGGTTCTTCATCTTGACGGTCCTCGGGCACCAGCATCAGCACAGATGCGCCTATCGCTTCGCTCTCGGCATAACCATAAAGCCGTTCGGCTGCAGCGTTCCAGCTTGTGATCTTCATGTCGAGGTCGATCCCGAGAATGGCATCGTTCGACGATGCGATCATTGAAGCGAGATGTCTTTCAGCCTCCTGAACGCTCTTTCGTTCCGTTATGTCGACGACGATCGCCACGGATTGCACGATCCTTCCCTTCTCGTCCCTGATGGCCGAGACTGAATTTGCAACCCACACCAAGCTTCCGTCCGGGCGAAGATACCGCTTCTCGGTATCGAAGCTTTCCCCAGTTTCAATCAACCTTTGAAAAAGTGCGCCGTTTCCAGGAAGATCATCCTCGAACGTGATGTCCTGCATGCGCATTCCTGCCAACTGTTGTGCAGAGCGACCAACAATCTCGCTATAGCGCTTGTTGACACTGATCAGCCTGCCCGACAGGTCCCCCAGAGCGATACCAGCGGCGGACTGCGAGAATATTGCACGCAGCCGTTCCTCACTATTGCGAAGTGCGACATCAGATCGCACACGACTGGTGGTCTCGTTGACAATGCAGAATACGCCTTGGACGCACTTATCCTCATCGCGTAGGGGAGAATAGGAAATGTCGAAGTATACCGTTTCGGGGTAGCCATGGCGTTCAATGTAAAATGGTCGGTCTTTCGCCGCGACCGTTTCCCCGCTTTCAAGAACACGTCTCAAAAGCGGTTCCAGATCTGCCCACAGCTCGCTCCAATACTCTCGCGCCGGCCGTCCAAAGGCATAAGGATGCTTGTCACCGATCGTCGGCGCGTAAGCGTCATTGTAAAAAGCGACGAACTCAGGCCCCCAGAACATCACGATCTGTGCCTGAGATGAGATCATGAGGTCGATCGCGACATGCAAGCAAGATGGCCATGTCGCTGGTGAGCCCAGTGAAGTCGAAGACCAGTCAACCGCCTCAAGCAGTTCGATGACGCCGATATGGCTAGCTATTTCATCCTGCGCAGTCAGATCCAATCCCCTCCGCGATTGTTCTCAAAACTCTACAACAGTTCGTTGACGGAACAAGCGGATGGATAAAAACGTACAAAAAGTTCATGCGTGGTGGAGAACTCTGCCATCGCCGCTGCCAGCAAAAGAGCGCGAAATGGATACGGCTGGCGCGGAGCGCAACATCCCGACCGTCTCTCTTCCTCCAATCATGGCGAAAGAAGTCAAATCAACTCCTCAAATCGCTACGGCTCCAAGGGAAGATCAAGCGAAGAGCGTTCGAATGACAAACTTCAACATGCGCAGGCGAGCTGATCCAAATTCTCCGCTGCTAGAAACTTTTCCTACCTCGACGTTCGTCCCGATTGCTGAGCAAGAATCTGTTTGGGCCCGATTCATCCGCATAAACTTCGGCTGCCAGCGCAGCCTTCTGAACCTCGAACTAGACAGAATGGCGTTTGCGTTGAAGCTGTGGCGCTGCTTTGTCAGGCATGATCGTCTGGCATGCGGCAGTTTGGCGCTCCACTCACGCCGGACGGCATCAACGCCCGCTGTGATCGCACTTCTCCAAGATGGCCCTCTGCCCCATGCTTCGCGAAGGGAATCTTCCAGATCGCGGCCTGCTCCTGTTTCCCGCAACGCCTCAAATAGCATTCCGGCCTGACGCAAGTCCTTTTCTTTCTTTGCCCTTCCAGCGGCATCATCTTGACGCTGGCCGGCCACGATCAGTTTGTGAACGGCGAACCGTGATGGATCGGGCACCACGACCGAGACTCCGGCACCATGCGCGCTGCCGTCCCCCATCTCAAGTCTTCGAAAGGATCGATCGTGAACGTCAGCTCCGTTTCGGGGACGGGCGGTGACTGGGGTATGGCGGCCTATAATGCGGCAAAGGGAGGCGTCACAAACCTGACGCGGGCGATGGCTATGGACCACGGCAAGGACGGCGTTCGCGTGAACGCGGTCTGCCCGAGCCTGACGCGTACGGGAATGACCGAAGACATGATGGGCGACGACAAGCTGATCGCGAAATTCAACGAGCGCTTTGCATTGGAAGGTCCTGGCAAACCTGAAGATGTCGCAGCCGTCATTGTCTTCCTTGCCAGCGACGACGCCCGTTTCGTATCCGGCGTCAACTTCCCCGTGGACGGAGGGATGTCCGCCTCGAACGGTCAGCCGCCGCAATAAGGCGAGCGGTATGCACGGGACGTTCACCGCCGCTAAATCGTCGCGTTCGATCTTGATGACCATAATCAGGTGATTCAAGTTCCAAGCCCAGGGGGACTCGCGACGAGGCGGAGGCCGTCAAGGAAGCGTCAACCCAGAAAATTTCACACCATTTTTGTGTCGGCACGGAATCGTACAGAGCGTTGTCACGTGGGAACGTAAAGCTATTCTGCCCGTTTATCCCGGCCATTGAGTGAGAGCTTTCGTGTGGAGTTATAGATGAATTGCAGAGTTTGCATTATTGGTTCAGGTCCAACCGGAATTTATACTCTGAAAAGCCTCATTGAATGTCCTGCCGCATTGGAAATTATAGTGTATGAGGCAGAGCAAACCGCCGGAAAGGGTACGCCATACCTCCCCGATGCCAACGATCCTGTTATGCTGTCCAACATTCCAAGTATCGAGATACCACTTCTCAAGGAGACTCTCGTGGATTGGCTCCACCGTCAGGATGACGGCTATTTGTCCCGATTTTCGATATTGCGGCGATACATCAATGAACGCGAATTTTATCCGAGGCTCGTTCTCGGCGACTACTTTCAAGACCAGTTTGTTCAACTTCTCGCACAGGGGAAGCGAAATGGACACGAAATAGAGGTATATCCCGGTCACCGCGTCGTCGATATAGAACTCCAAACTGATAGCATTCGAGTTCGAGTAGCAACACCTGATGAAAGCTTTGACTCGATTTTCCATCACGTGGTCATGGCAACCGGACATAACTGGCCCAAAAAAACGGAGGTCAGATCTGGTTTCTTTTCATCACCGTGGCCAGCTGCAGCGCTTCGACACGGGTGCCATGGTCGGTTAGGTGTTTTAGGTACGTCACTCAGCGCGATTGATGCGCTGTTAACAGTTGCAGCATGTAAAGGGTCATTTATCTTAGACGATACCGGCATCCTGCAATACGTTTCAAAATCTGAAAACACGGATTTTTCGGCAGTTATGCTATCTCGCAAGGGCTTGCTACCTGAAGCTGACTTCTATTGCCCCCTGCCCTATCAGGAGCCACGGGTTTGTACGAAGAAGGCCGTTGAAAAGGAAATCGCTGCGGGAGTGTCAGGCCTGCTTGATCGACTCTTCGACTTGTTCAGTCAGGAAATCCAAGCTTGCGATCCTGACTATGCGACGCAGATCGGCCTTGGAAGTTTGTCGGTCGATACATTCGCAGACGCCTACTTCAGCAACCGCTCGGCCAGCGATCCGTTCGTTTGGGCGGCGGAAAATCTGGCGGAGGCGGAAATTAACTTTAAGCGACGTTTCACGGTCCCGTGGCGCTATGCGATACTCATCACGCACGAGATCATCGAATTGGCAGTTCCCCATTTTGATACGATGGATCTGCAGCGCTTCAACCGCTCTTTCAAAAGTATCTTTATTGACGATTACGCGACCGTACCACATCTTTCGATCAGGCGGCTCTTAGCGCTTCGAAATGCTAACCGACTGACCATCAAAAAGCTTGGTGACAACTACGACATCGGATTCGATGGACTTCTAAATGGCGCTAGGATCACCACTGCGGGCGATGAGGAAATCTTCGACACATTTATCGATGCAACAGGACAAACGAGTTTATCGGCACATGAACTTCCTTTTCCGACACTGGTAGAACAGCGTGGTGTTCACGTCGCCGACAATCCAACTTCGGTTACGATCCTGGCAGACGACGACGACATCCAACGGCGAGAGACTGGCGGTATAGCGCTAGACGAGCGATTTAGACCGCGCGGAAATATTCTCTGGTCGAACCGACTGTACTGTGTCGCGATCCCGTTCCTGCTACACAGGCACCCGTTCGTGCAAGGCGTTACAAGTGCTGCGATGTTGGGGAAGACCGCCGCGGGCGCCATACTGGAGGATGTCTCTACCTCAATCGAGCTTTTGGCAAGCTAATGCCAGGCTGGAACAGTGCTAACCATCAGGCGTTGAAGTCCAATGATTACGTTGGAAAAATAGCGGAGATTTGGCGCTACCCTGTGAGTTCGCTTGGCGGTGAGCGGTGTGGCGCTAGTGCAATCGAAATCGGCGGGATAAGTGGTGACCGTCAGTACACATTATTCGATCCAGAGACGGGAGTGGCAGCGGCGCCAGAAAAAGAAGTAAAATGGAGACCGGCTCTTTTTTTAAGTAGCACGCTCTCCAGCGGCACAACCAGAATTCACTTTCCGAACGGGCGGGAGTTTGAAGTGGGAAGTCCGAATTTAGGCCCTGCGCTGGAGGCGCATTTTGGCTTTGAAGTCGCGATTGGTCGCAATGACCAGAAAAATAGTGACGACCCTCGTCTGCCTCTGGTTGCAAACAGATACAATGTAGCGCCGCTCCACCTTGTCACGACGTCGTCACTTTTAAAACTCGCTCAGATCTCTCCGGAAACAACAATTGATCGGCGCCGGTTCCGACCCAATCTCGTAGTCGAAACGGGGCCTTCGGCGGAGTTTGTTGAAACGCAATGGGTCGGCGCAACACTGCAGTTGCGCGAGGTGTTAATGGAGGTATCCGAGCCGACGAAGCGCTGCGGCATGACGTTGGTCAGCCAACCTTCCCTCCCAGAGCAGGCCGATGTGTTGCGCAGCATCGTCAGGCATAATCAACGAAATTTCGGAATTTATTGTAACGTCATCTCGCCGGGTGAAATCAACGTCGGTGCCGCTATCTCTATTACCAATATCCCTGCGTGTCCGAACACCTGCGGCGTTCAAAGGATTTGCTGAGAAAAATTTAGCCATGTAGCATCAGACAGGACTAATTTCCTGCGGCCTCGAGTAGGCGGACTGCTGTGCCGGTGGTCATTGCTCTTGTAGATCAAGGCTTCATCGGACTTCAGGAGAGGTGCGCAGCCGGATTGATGACCATCACGCGCGTGGTATATCCGGGCAAATAGATGCGTCGCCCCCGGCCCGGATATTGAAATACACGCGTCTAACCGTCTTGAACGCTCAACTTAGGCCGAAGCCATAACGCAGCCATTGCCTCATGTCGAGCTTGCATAAATTCGGTCTTGTCGCCGGCAAGGCTTAATGCTCAAAACAGGCCGTTGCGGCCATCGCCCGCATACCAAACATTCGGCGTACATCCCGCGTGTGGAGACGAGACAGGATGAGGTCACCAACAGCCTGGGTCACAAATCTACGTTCATACAGCTCTCAAACGGAAATCCAGGCGCTTGGTTATCTTCGCTGCCAGATCCATGCCCGTGTCTACTTTTAATGTCATAACAAAGCTCGGGAACCAACTGCTCTATCACTAGTTCGCGAATGGAAGATCAACTCTGAGTCGTGAGCACAGCCATGAACGCCAGTTTGCATAACGGTAAGGAGATGGTCGTAGTAATAAGCGATTTTCAGGATGGCATCGAAGAATTTGAAGCGATCCCATCGGTAGACTGGTTTCGCGATCAATGGCTTTCCGGCGCACGTGGAGCGCCGCCCCACAAGTTACAATCGGTTCGACCGATCGAGGTTGTCGGGGGCTACTTAGACCGGTTGCCACTCTCGCTTTTAAAATCCGGTATAGTGTCGCATGCGGAAATCTGGAGCCATTGGAGAGGCACAAACCCTCCGATCGAATCCGTCCATTCGGGCGTCGCCATCCGACGTCGAGCCTTCCGGATGAACGGCCCTTCGGCCCCTTTTTCCTCCAACGATATGTTGGGCTTTATTGCAGCGTTTGGCCCTCCATCTATTCTGTGCGTCTGGGGCTTGGGTGTTGATGAAAGCATTCTGAAAGTGTGTGATACAAGTTTTAAGATTTACAACTCCATCGACGTTCCAGCTCTTCGTGTTCCGCCAGACGTTAGCCGTCACTTCGATCTAGTTTTGACTGGTGCTGATTGGCAATCCGACGAGGTGTTAGCGCGGCATCCGTCTATGCTGACAGCTGTAATGCCGATAGGCCCAGAGTTTGCGTCGGACATGACGTTTCGCCCGCTGGGTCTTCAGAAACATTATGACATCATCTACGTGGCTGCCGCTCAGGCTTACAAGCGTCACGACATACTTTTTGCAGCCCTCGCGAGATTGCCCCGTTCGCTCCGAACATTGTGCGTTTGTGGCTATGGGGAGATGGCGGATGATTTGCACCGTAAGGTTCAAGAACTTGGTCTCACGGTTGACTTCGTGGATCCACCCGGCCTGTCGTTCGAAGGCGTTAACCGCACCATGAATATGGCTAAGATGGGTGTGGTATGTGGTATTGACGACGGCGCGCCAGCGATACTGACCGAATACATGCTCGCCGGCATTCCCGTGCTTGCCAACAGTCACCTTCGGTGTGGGCTGCAATACATTACCCCAGAAACGGGAATGACCGCCTCTCCTGAGAATTTTCATGAAGGAATAAGACAGGTTCTAAACCGTCTCGACCACTTCCAACCAAGAAGCACAGTGTTGCGTCATTGGACTTGGCGGCACAGCGTCCAGAGGCTTCAAGAGCTTCTGAATTAATCTTAAGCTATCTACCGCTCGCTCGGGAACTTGGTCGCACAAGCGTTGTTCGATGAACGGCCGCTTCGAAGCGGTGAGCTTTGAGGTGTTCCATGAACATTACGAGATCCCTTTCGGATGCTATTCGCATTCCGTCGGCGTCAGAGACGCCGCTAATCTGTTTTTCGCATCTTCGTTGGGATTTTGTGTTGCAACGGCCACAGCATCTCATGGAGCGCTTCGCAAAAACGCGGCAGGTGTTTTTCTTCGAAGAGTACATTCCGACTCAACACCATCTCGCCTATTTAGAAATACACCCATTCGAGGGAACCAGCGTCAAAGCAGTTCGCCCACGGATACCAGATCATTGGACCCCAGAAGATCGTGAAATGGCGTTAGGTCGCCTCCTCGACGACTTGCTCGAATTGATTGGGTGTCGAAAACCGATCCTGTGGTTTTACACGCCAATGATGTTCGGCTTTGCGAGACATCTTGATGCGGCGGCGGTCATCTATGACTGCATGGATGAGTTGGCGAACTTCAAACTAGCCCCCTCGAATATGAAGTCGGCCGAACAAGCCTTGATGGCGAGAGCAGATGTCGTATTCACGGGAGGTATCAGCCTTTATGAAGCCAAAAGGGCGAGACACGACAACATACATGCCTTTCCATCCGGAGTAGACGTTCCTCATTTCCGCGCGGCGCGTGGTCACCTCGTGCAACCGCACGATCAAATTCCTGTTCCCTCGCCGCGGTTGGGCTATTACGGCGTTATCGATGAACGCCTAGACCTGGAACTCTTAGAGGCGATTGCTCTGGCCCGGCCCGACTGGTCGTTCATACTGATTGGACCTGTCGTAAAAATCTCACCGGACGATTTGCCCCGTCACCCAAATATCCACTATCTGGGCCAGAAGGATTACGACGAACTCCCTAGCTATCTATTCGGTTGGGACGTCGCACTAATGCCTTTTGCACTCAATGAGGCAACCCGCTTCATCAGCCCGACCAAGACCCCCGAATATCTCGCAGCCGGTTGTCCGGTCGTCAGCACTCCAATCAAAGATGTGGTGCGCGGTTACGGCGAGGTGCCCGGAGTGTTCATTGCAGGCAATAGCGATGACTTTTTGAGCGCCTGCGAGGGCGCGTTGCGATTGACTGAGAGTGCCTTGGAATGGCTGCGGCCAGTCGATGACATTCTGTCCCGTTCATCCTGGGACAGCACGTTTGAGGCAATGTCATTCGAACTTGAGAAGGCATTGGCACGCCCGGAAACACGCGACGCAATATTTCGACCAAAGGCGCCAGTCGAGCGCTCAGAGCGGCTCAAAGCGTATGATTACCTGATCGTGGGCGCAGGATTTGCTGGTGCCGTGCTGGCCGAACGGTTGGCTCAAGGGGCCGGAAAAAGAGTTCTCGTTTGTGACCGTCGACCGCACATCGGCGGAAATGCATATGACCACTACGACGCCGCGGGTATACTGGTTCACAAGTATGGTCCCCATATTTTCCACACGAACAGCGAAGAGATTTTTTCTTACCTCTCACGTTTCACGGCGTGGCGACCGTACGAGCACCGCGTACTTGCTCAGGTAGGCGATGTGAGGGTTCCTATTCCAATTAATAGAACAACACTGAATACATTGTACGGTCTTGATCTCCGCGACGACGAAGCCGCGTCTGCATTCCTGGCAAGCCGCGCAGAACCTTGTGACGCCATTCTCACGTCAAAGGATGTGGTCGTCTCGCAAGTGGGCTCAGACCTGTATCAAACGTTCTTCGAAGGTTACACGCGCAAGCAATGGGGCCTCGATCCTTCCGAGTTAGACCGTTCAGTAACATCCAGGATCCCGACGAGGACCAACCTGGACGACAGATACTTTCTCGACAGCTTCCAGGCGATGCCGCTCGAGGGTTACACCAGACTGTTTGAGAGGCTGCTCGACCATCACAACATTGAGGTAGTGCTCGAGACAGACTTCGCGGACTTAAAACATGCTTCTCTTGCCAAACACACCGTCTTTACCGGACCGATTGATGAATACTTTGGATATTGTTTCGGGCGACTGCCGTACCGAAGCCTCGAGTTCCGCCACGAAACACTCGACCTTCGGCGACTGTTTCCTGTCGCAGTTATCAATTATCCCTCCGACAAACTCCCATACACGAGGATCACAGAGTACAAACATCTGACTGGCCAAGTCCATCCGAAGACCAGCATCAGTTACGAGTTTGCGTGCGCCGAAGGTGACCCTTATTATCCTATTCCAAGGCCGGAAAACCACGCGCTCTACAAGCAGTACGAAGCCTTGGCGCGCCAACAAAATGACGTGACATTCGTGGGACGGCTCGCGACCTACAAGTACTACAACATGGATCAGGTAGTCGGTCAGGCTTTATCCGCCTTTCGGCGGCTTTGTCGGATACATGCCTTGTCGGGAGCCTTGGACGATGCTGTTCGCGACTAAGAAACCGCGCATCGTTCTGGCAACCGATAGCCTGGAACCCTCCGGTATGGGAGAGCACATGGTTGTGCTCGGAACGTCGCTCTCAGATAGCTGGGATGTTACGATTTCGCTGATGTTCGAGGACAGGGCATACCTGCTTGCTCGGGCGGTCCAGCATGGCCTCGCTGTCAAACTATGTCACTCTTACGGGGAATTCCATGATTGGCTTTCAAGGTCGGACACCGATCTCCTACACATTCACGCAGGGATTGGGTGGGAAGGCCATGATCTGGCAAAAACTCTTAAAGACATTCCCATCGTCAGGACTGAACACCTTCCGTACTTGCTGACTGAACCATCGCAGCAGGAAAGATTCCGGTCGGAAACGAAGTACCTTTCGCATCACATTGTTGTCTCGAGTTCCTCAAAGGACAGTTACGAGCCTTATATCGAGCCCGCACGTCTGACGGTCATCGAAAACGGTATTCCTCCCCTCTTCGCGACGTTAACGCGGGAACAAGCAAAGCGGGATTTGGGGCTGGACGACAAAATCGTGCTCGTCACGGTGGCTCGATTCTCACCGCAGAAAGATCATTCGACCCTTCTAAAGGCACTTCCGGAGGTTTTAAGCGACGTGCCAGGGGTGGTTCTTCTTCTGGTGGGATCCGGCGAGGAAGAGACAAACGCGATCAAACTGGCAGGCGACTTGGGAATTGAAGAACACACTCGTTTCTTGGGACAGAGAGCGGATGTGTCCAACATAGTCAACGCTGCCGATCTCTTCGTTTTGCCATCGCTTTTTGAGGGTCTTCCTCTCGCCGTCCTAGAGGCTATGTCGCTCGGGATTCCTGTCGTTGCAACGCGGGTCGCTGGCAGTGTTGATGCGCTTGGCGGGAACCACGAATTTTTTGCAGAACCCGGGTCCCCCGCGTCTCTCGCAGCAGTCATCAGGATGGCACTGGCAGACCCTGATCATCGGCTCCAAGCAGGCAAAATGGGATGGCGACGCTACCAGGAAAGATTTTCCGCGGGTCGGATGGCTACGCAAACAAGCAAAATCTATTCGAGAATTCTGAAGGGTCGCTCACAGAAGGATAACGTCATGCAGAAAACGCATCTTGCCTTTATCGGCGTTGGTGGCATTGCACAACGGCACCTCGACATCCTTGCGGACTTTAGCGACGTCAAGCTTGTCGGCTTTGCTGATGTCGACCTAGAGCGGGCGCAAAAGTCCGCAATAAGGTTCGGTGCAAGAGCGTTCGGGAATCACCGTGACATGCTTGATGCGCTACAGCCAGACGCCGTTTATGTCTGTATACCACCGTTTGCTCACGGCGACATCGAGCGCGAGCTTGTCGAACGAGATATTCCCTTTTTTGTGGAAAAACCGGTGTCGATCGACATTGAAACCGCCACGGATATAGCTGACGCCGTCACACGAAAAGGGCTGGTCACCGCAGTCGGATATCACTGGCGTTATTTGGATACTGTAGAAGAAGCGCGGAAGCTTCTGGCTGAGAATCCCGCTCAACTCCTCTCCGGCTATTGGCTCGATTCCACCCCCCCACCTAAATGGTGGTGGGACGAAACAATGTCTGGTGGGCAGATGGTTGAACAGGCGACGCATCTGCTGGATCTAATTCGATTTCTCTCAGGAGAGGTGTCGCAGGTTTACGGCCGAGTTGGATACAAGGAACGAAGCGAGTTCCCTGGTTTTAATGGTCCGACGGTTACGACGGCAAACCTCACGATGAAATCGGGCGCGGTCGCAAATGTGTCCTCGACATGCCTACTCGACTGGAACCACCGGGTGGGACTTCATATCTTCGCTGATCGTCTCGCGATTGAACTGACTGACAAGGACATCATGGTTGATGTCGGACAGGGCCGTCCTGTCCGGGGCGCAGAAGGGGACCCCGTCTGGCGAGAAGATCGTGACTTTATCGACGCGGTGCGGGGTGCGGAGAACAACATTCGGTGCCCCTACAGCGAAGCTGTCGCAACGCATCAGCTGGCGCTCGCCGTCATCTCGTCGGCTCGAAGCGGCAGTCCGGTTCGTATAGAAGCACCAGTGGAAAAAATGCGCGAGCCGGGGCCTTTGCGATACGAGCCCAAAGTCGAGGTCCCTCTGCAACCATTACCACCCGGTCACAGGATGATACGATCACTGGGCGTCGAAGCGCCTGGGAGGGCGTTTTATTTCGACTACGAAGAGACGCCACCAATCGATGGGCAGGCGCGCCTTGAAACCCTCTATTCAGGGTTTTCAGCCGGTACCGAACTTACCTTTATTAAAAATACCAATCCCTATTTTCACTCACGCTTCGATGCAGATCGCGGGGTTTTCATCAAGAATGAGCCAGGTCTTCAGTATCCGGTGCCATTCTTGGGGTACATGGAGGTAGCACGCGTTGCTCAGTCGCAAACGACGGCACTCGCAGAAGGACAACTCGTTGCTTCGACATACGGACATAAAACCGGCCATACAGCAGACCCGTCCCAAGAACTTCTCGTAAAGCTGCCGAAGGTTCTCGACCCTATTTTGGGTGTCTTCGTAGCCCAGATGGGTCCAATCGCAGCTAACGGAATCCTTCATGCGGATGCGGAAGCCTTTGGTTCCAACGTGCAGCATCTCGGCGCCGGGATAGCCGGTCGTCGTATCATTGTGATTGGGGCCGGCACTGTGGGGATGCTGATCGCGCTATTCGCGCGTGAACTGGGGGCATCAGAGGTGCTCGTCGCGGATCCGTCCGAGTTCAGACGTTCGATAGCAGGCAAACTGGAAATCACCGGGATGAGCGAGGATGATGTTTGGGAGCATGCCAAATCAGTCTGGCACAACGGTGCGGCAGACCGAGGCGCTGATCTCGTTTTTCAGACGCGCGCCCACGCAAAGAGCCTCCAAACCGCCTTGAAAGCTCTGCGCCCCCAAGGGACAGTGGTAGATCTTGCGTTTTATCAAAACGGTGCGGATTACCTGAGACTTGGCGAGGAGTTCCATCATAGTGGCCTCAACATAAGGTGCGCGCAGATTAACCGCGTCCCGCGCGGCCTCGCACCGCATTGGAACCGTCAAAGACTTTCCAACGCGACGCTCGATCTACTCTCTGTCCAAGGCGAACGTATCCGAGACCACATGATTACACATATAATTCCTCTGGAAGATGCAGCAGAATTTGTTGCCTCACTGTCCTGCCAGAGAACCGAATTCCTACAGATCGTCTTCAAGGTGAGCGAATGACCGCCCAACCCTATCCGACAAAGATACTGTTCGTCTTTGCCTGGCTCGTGATCGGAGGGGAGGAGACCGAAGTAAGGCTTTTGGCCGAAAAGCTACACAAAAGCCGATATCACCTCGACGTTGTGGTGTGTTTCCACAAAGAGGGCATGCCCGTTCAAACACTTGATCAACTCCGAGCTCAGGGGGTGGATGTTGATACGGCGCCATACTCACTTTCGTTTGAGGATACGGTGTCATATCTCGCAAACAAGATCTCTGGATACGATGTCGTGGTATCCTGTCAAAATGTTGCAGATATTTACCCCGCACTTGAGCGGCTCTACTTGCGGCCTCCCCTTATCGAGCACGGCGGCCTCGTGTCGGAGGCTTTGGCCGGACCAAAGCATTTTACATCGCGATACGTTGGCGTATGCCGCTCGATAAGAGACGCTGCAGCGTCTCACATGGAAGGAAGGGAACACGATGCCATCGAAATTCCTTCAATGGTAGATTTGTCTGCTTTCGATCCCTCGCATCGAATACCTATGCGCCGATCACTTCATATCTCAGATGACCAGGTAGCAATTGGCTGGGTGGGGCGGCTCGATCCCAAAAAGAATGTCGTTGATTTCATCAATGCTGCGGCGATTGTTGCGCAAAGGGATCGACGTGCGAGGTTCATCATAGTCGGAGGACCTGACGCCTTTTTCCCCGAATATGAAACCGAACTTAGAACACTGGTCGAGCACCTCGGACTCTCAAGCGTTTTCCAATTTCTTGGCGACCGACCAGATGTTCCCCACATCCTTGCGGCGTTTGATGTTTTCGTGTGGCTGTCTCGAGGTGAAGGCATGCCACATGTTATAGCCGAGGCGGGGGCGGCGGGTTTGCCTGTCATCGCAACGCCAGATAACGGCGTTTTGCAGCAGCTCGAGGACGGTGTTTCAGGCCTTTTCATCCCTTACGATGATCCTACTGCACTCGCTGAAAAGATTATGCTTCTAACGACTTCAAGCGAGCGGCGACAATCGCTTGGCGCTGCATTGCGGAGAAGGGTCGTGGAAAACTATTCCGCAGACGTCGTGGCAATGAAGTGGCAGCATTTATTCGATCAAGTTGTCGCAGAACGACGGCCAGCAGGTCCAACTGGATTGTTCAGATCTTATCTCCAAGGTGGTTTTGAATGCTCTACACATCGTCTACGGCCAAACGAAGACCATCCTCTGGGCAGGCGCCTGGACGTGATTGCTAGCGTAGATCACCATATAAATGCCGAGCACGATTATAGGCAACTCGGCGAATACGGGATACGCACGGTGCGAGACGGTTTCCGCTGGCATCTGATCGATGACGCTGGAAACTACGACTGGAGCAGCGTTCGCCCTATGCTAAGGGCAGCAAAAGACACCAAAACTCAGGTCATTTGGGACTTGATGCATTATGGATGGCCAGACGATATCAATATCTGGTCACCCCGATTTGTCGATCGGTTTACGAGCTACGCCGCAGCTTGTGCACGCCTCGTTCGTGAGGAAAGCGATGAAATCGCGTTTTATTGCCCTGTAAATGAAATCTCTTTTTTCGCGTGGGCGGGTGGAGACGCGGGTTATCTAAATCCCTTTGGCAACGGTCGAGGTTTCGAACTAAAGGTGCAGCTGGCGCGAGCTGCGATCAGCGCCATGCACGCCATACGTCAGATCGACCCTACCGCACGCTTCGTTCACTGCGAGCCGGTCATCAATGTGGTTTCCGACCGATCGCGTCCGTCGGACGCGTCTGTTGCGGAAGGTCATCGCCAGTCGCAGTTTCAGGCATGGGATCTTATTGCTGGCAGGATGTGGCCACAGATCGGTGGCGATGAAAGTTTTCTCGATATCGTCGGCGTAAATTACTACTTCAACAACCAGTGGATACATGGTGGTCCACCCATCGATTTCGGGCACTCGCAGTACAAGCCACTGAGCAGAATTCTGATTGAAACCTTTGCAAGGTACGGCAAGCCAATCTTTATCGCCGAGACAGGAATAGAGGGCGAGCGTCGGCTTCCTTGGTTTATGTACGTAGATTCGGAGGCAAAGATTGCAATGCGGTCCGGTGTGCCACTTGAGGGAATTTGTCTTTATCCCGTCGTCAATCATCCCGGTTGGGATGATGATCGCCACTGTGAGAACGGGCTGTTATCCACACGGCAAACCGCAACCCGTCGCGAAGCTTATAAACCTTTGGCGGAGATGTTGCGGCAACGCTCACGCGCTTGAGGCTTTGTGCCTGAGAGATATCGTCAGTTGGAAATTTGCAATATCCGCAGAGAACACGCGCGCGGATTATTTTCGAGAGCCCAGAACGAAACCTGCCAGCAAACCCAAGGCCAGTGTCTTCAAGGGATGGGTCTTAAGAAAATTCATTGCGTTATCCATCGCTGCTTGTTTTTTCGCTACGGCGACCCTGGTAGACGCCGCCAAAACTTCTGTCACACTTTCGTGCAATCGCGTCATCTCTCCTCTGATCGCCGCGAGTTCTTCATCTGGGGCGGGGCTTGAGTGAATAAGGGCATCTTTTTCCTTTAAGCCTGCCAATGCGACGTCAACTAGCGGAGCCTCATCGTCCAGACTACCGCAGAGATCCTCATAAGTATTGTTCGACTTCTTAATGTAGCTTTTAGCCTGATTTTCCTGGTTTTTGACGTCCGGAGTATTCGGGTTTGACAGTCCTGATTTCGGCGGCTCCATAGATCCCTCCTCTGGCTGACGACAAGGCTTCTGCCGAACTGGAGAACCTGACTATGGTTCCTGAATCCAAAAGAAATTTCTCTCTTTCAGCCGGTCTCCCGTGGCGAACCTAGCATGCGGATTGTGAAAATCTTTCCAGCAACCAACCAGACCGACACTGCGTTGAAACCTTCACTTCCGCTTATGCGTTGCTTTCAACTGGAGGAAATCATGCCCACCTACACCTTCCGCACGACTGATCAAACCGGAGGACCTCCTGTCGAGATGCGATATGATTTTCCCGATGACGAAGCGGCAAAACTTGAGGCAAAAACAGCGTTGACGGAAATGTCGCAAGACGGGCTCCCCTTCAACGATGAGAAACGGATAGTGATTACCGTACTTGATGAGCGCGACAACTGTGTTGTGGAGTTTCGTCTTATCCTTGAGGAATTCTCGAGCTCTGGACGTTAACCTCGAGCTGCATAAGAACTCAGCGGACTGATAGCCAGTTACAAATGACGTGAAGGATCACCTCCCTAGCGATCAGCGGAGGATACCGGTCGTATTCTTCACAGCGTACCTCAACAATCGATGTGTTCCGCACGACGAAAAGTATATTCGGCGTTTGGCATATGGCTGCGGCATAAAGTGGCGTCGTACTGGGACTGCTTCAGCAATAAGTACGTGGCGAGAGCTTGTAAGTGAGTTTCGGAGAGCTGCTCAAAACCAAAGGGATCATCATCGCATTAGTCAAACTTTTCAACCGGGATCCTTACTCACTTACTGCCTTTGATTGCCTACTCGCGGAACAAATAGGTCCTTGTTCAGTTCTGGGTCGCGAACGGAGGCATTGAATATGGACCATCAAGTGTATGACTGGATCAGCCGGCGAGCCCACGAGATCTGGCAAAATGAAGGTTTCCCGAATGGGCGCGATCGGGAGCATTGGTCTCGTGCAGTGGATGACTGGCAGCTCTCCAGTGAGGAGAAGCGATCGTCGGATGTCCCAGTCAATTCGTCTCGAAAGGTCCTGGTAGTCGACGACGAACCTCTTATTCGTTTCGCAACGGTAGATGCACTCGAGGAGGCCGGGTTCAGTGTGCTGGAAGCCGCTAACGCAGATGAAGCGATTGTTCTTTTAAACACAGCACAGATTGATGCGGCCGTCATCGACGTGAACATGCCTGGTTCGATCGACGGACTCGGCTTGGTTGATCGGTTGCGAAAAACCTACCCAAATACGCGGGTTCTAGTTACCTCGGGCCACGTGCATCTTGGTCCTTTCGACCTTGCAAGCGGTGTGTCTTTCATTCCAAAACCTTACGACCACCAAGCGCTTATAAGAATGTTGAACCCGTTGATCACCGAGTAGTAAATTGCCGTCGAGTGTTTCTGATAGTCGCGCGAAGCTTTCTGTTGATAGACCGTTATTCTGAGCTCTCGACTGAAGTGTTGTTGTTATCTTCAGGACACTCGACCCGGGCTTACACCGGCGAGAAAGAAAAGTGCTACGATAACTGCGGCTACGAAAATCAGCAGCACATAGGCAAGCATTCCTTCCCATGTTCGATGTTGACCCCGGAAGTCACCATCATCGATGCCGATGGGGGAGCACTTCGGATCGTGCTTTTCACTGACCGGCCGATTTTGATCATCTTCTGGCCGAATGCTTTCGCGCGCACGAGCATTTTCTATTCTCTAACTAAGGTTGACCTCCTCGCCCGCTTGATAACGTTCAGGCGCCAGCAAAAATCCCGCTCGTCATCACAGCTTCGAGGACGACCCCGAGTGAGAAAAGTGCGCTTGATAGCAAAGCGCTGATACCTGCTGGTCGTTCAAAGGAATAGTTGTAACCGATAACATTGACGAGACCTGCAGCAATCCAGCTTACAAGGCCGGCCACGCCGACCAAAGCGGGTATTCCAGAACCGATGGGCATTTTGATAATCCTTTCGCTCAGATGTGCGCCGCGATGGCAATGCAAAATCAATAGGCTCGCCAAACCTAGAGAATATAAAATCGTTCCTACCTTTCCCGGTTTAACGTCGACAGTTGCTCGTGAACCCTTGGCAAGGGAACATCCCAGAGTGCGAATGCGACAGATAAGGCCGATTGAAACGTCCCTTTTTGATCGGAACCAGCGCAGATACCAAGGGTAGGCAGGCTCAAGAAAAAGCTACCCGGTCGTGTCCTAAATTGGAGCATTGCGATCGTACGAGCGTACGAGGCGATTTGGAGGATTACGAAAATTGAAATCACGAACTCCAAAGATGGTATTCCGGGCACCACCGATCAGTCACCCCGTTAGGAGGGACCGGAAGAGAACTTATATGCCTGCAAAGGATGATCCAGATTTCGCCGAAGATGCCGTGGACGAAACGGACAGCAATCCGCTAAAGACCGTGGTCAGCCACGCTCTGAAACAAAAGGGCTAAACGTAGTCTAGTTCGATCATCTCTTTTCGCTGCTTGAGTTATTCCCACTCGATTATCGACTTTTGCGCATCGTCTCGCGCTCGATTTTCACCAAAACACTTCTCAACCTAGCAATCTTTACAGCGTTTTCTGCGACAGAATCTTTCTCAAGCCAGCGAGATGCTCAATACGGACGTCGTCCGTTTCGGTCAATTTCGTGGCCAGCGGGCCGCCCGACCCAAATGCTCCGAGAATAGCGAGTACGATAATCAGTGAAAAAAAGCACCCCACGAAATCCGCTCGATTGTCCAGAAGTGCTCCTGAAATCGGCGGTGCTCGTCCAGCTGAAGACTATCGTCTCGGATGGGCGGTTGTTCCAGAGTACTCATGGTCTACTCCTCAACAAAGATGGTCACCGTCAAACGCACTCTCGGCCGAATAGTTGCGGATGGTAGGCCAACGCTCACCTATTCCAGCTGTACTTCCAACCCTGACAGGGTGCAGCTCTGGTCTCAGAACTTGTGCCGCCAAAGGGGCTCTCGTCCTTTTAGCTGGCCTCTTGTTCTGGCGTCTCCGTCATTCCCGTTTGGGGCACGGTTGTTGGCGCGAAGCTCTCGTTCGATTCTGACTTCAAGTTGGTCAAGAACCGCAGCGTGGCAAAGGTCACAATCGAAAGAACGATCGCGGTATCATAAGAACCAAGACCAACAGCAACGCCTATTGCGCCTGTCGCCCAGATACTCGCTGCTGTTGCTGTACCCTTAGTCCCGAGCTTGCCGACAAGGATGGCTCCACCGCCAATAAAGCCTACACCATTGATCAGCCCCTCGACTACCCGAGCGGTCGCTTCAGCATTGCCCAGCGTTATAGTCTCTGCCGCTTGTATAAAGCCACAGGATGCAATGGCGACAAGCGGAAATGTACGGATGCCCGCGCTGCGTTCGTTTTGCTCTCGGTCCCATCCGATCGGAAGTGCGAGAATATAGGCAATCGAAAGGGCCACGATGTGTGGGATGATATCGAGCTCCTGGCTTATGGAGACCAGCCAATTGTTCACGCTTCTTCCTTTTTGAATGTCTCGACGCAACAACGCCAGGTGGAATGGAAACCAGTGTTTGAATAGTCCTTACAGAGGGGTCCGATCGTTTTCGTTGACGAAGCCCGCTGTAAGGTTAACCCGGGGAGGTTTTTCTATCGCCTCGGATCCTTTGTCACTCGAGGGGCGGAGAGGCCTTTCCAAGCTTGACCGAGGGCTCGCGGCCCCAGACGCGCAGTTTCCCGAGCTTGGAAACAAACGCCGCAAGGCCATCGTCGCCCGGCAGGGCGATCACGCCCTCGTCAAGTGCATCCGCGATACCTGCCTTTGCCAGAAGGGGCATCGCCGCCGCGTTGTACCCAATGAACTTGCAGTGCTGAAAAGCATCCGCCACGAAATCCCGTGCCGTCGCTTCCTTGACGAGATCGTTGATCGCTTCCTCCGAGGCAAAGACGGCGACCGCATCAAACAGGACTGACGGTCCGCCGTCGATCATGTGGTTGCCCACGATCAGGCTGCCGTCCGATGCCTCGACGCCGCCTACCTTCGGTGCAATCAGTTCGACGATGCCCTTTTCCTTGATCACGGCGTCGGTGAGGCCCCTGAGCAGCTTCGCGTCTACCCCGTCCGTGATGAGAATTCCAAGCTTTCGACCCTCGAAGCGCTTTGGTCCGCGTTCAACGATGCTGAGCGCTGGCGAGGGTTCGAGGTCTTGCCGCGTCGGCATCGCTGCATCCGCCGGTTTGGGCATCTCCCGAATGCCGAGCTTTTCGGCAACGGTGGTGGCGAGCGTCTCGTCGATGTTCAGGAGGTGAGAGACCATCCGTTCGCGTATTGCCGGGATTTCGACCTTACTGAGTTCGAAGGTCAGCGCCGACGCGATGTGGCGCTGCTCGGCGCCCGTCTGGCTGATATAAAATTGCCGAGCCTGGCTATAGTGGTCGGCAAAGCTCTCAGGCCGCATGCGGACCTTCTGTCCCTGTTCCTCAGCGGCGAAGTGGCGGTAGCCACGCGTCGGAGACTCCCTTGGTCCTTCGCCATGCGAGTTCGGCTGATAGTTCGCTCGGCCAACCGGATTGCGCATCGCCATATGACCATCCTGTTGGAAATGCGCGAAGGGACACTTGGGTGCGTTGATGGGCAGATGCGTGAAGTTCGGTCCGCCCAACCGCTTCAACTGAGTGTCGAGGTAGGAGAAGTTGCGGCCCTGCAAGAGCGGGTCGTTGCTGAAATCGATGCCGGGCGGTACGTTCTGGGTCATGAACGCGACCTGCTCGGTTTCGGCAAAAAAGTTGTCCGGCATGCGATTAAGCACCAAGCGCCCGATCGGCTGTGGCGGCAAGATCTCTTCCGGAATGATCTTGGTCGGATCGAGCACGTCGAAGTCGAACCTGTCGGCAAATTCCTGATCAAACAGCTGGACCTGCAGCTCCCACTCCGGAAAATTGCCGGACTGGATCGCCTGCCAGAGGTCGCGACGATGGAAATCGGGGTCGGCGCCGTTGATCTTGACAGCCTCGTTCCAGGCGACCGACTGCAAGCCGAGCTTGGGTTTCCAGTGGAATTTGACGAAGGTGGACTCGTCCTTCGCGTTCACGAAACGGAAGGTGTGAACGCCGAAACCCTCCATGAATCGAAACGAGCGGGGGATCGTACGGTCCGACATGATCCACATGACCATGTTCATGCTTTCAGGTGTCAGGCTGATAAAGTCCCAAAAGTTGTCGTGTGCCGTCTGCGCCTGCGGAAAGGCGCGGTCCGGTTCCTGCTTGGCCGCATGCACCAAGTCGGGGAACTTGATCGCATCCTGAATGAAAAAGACCGGAATGTTGTTGCCGACGAGATCCCAATTGCCCTCCTGCGTGTAAATCTTCACAGCGAATCCCCGCACGTCGCGGGCAAGATCCGCCGAGCCCTTGTTGCCTGCAACTGTCGAGAACCGCACGAATGCAGGTGTCTTTTCGCCAGCACGCTGGAAGACATCGGCCTTGGTATAGGCGGCCAGAGATTCATAAGTCTCGAAGTAACCGTGCGCGCCGTAGCCGCGCGCATGAACCACGCGTTCGGGAATCCGCTCGTGATCGAAGTGAAATATCTTCTCGCGAAAATGAAAGTCGTCGACCAGAAGCGGGCCGCGCGGGCCGACACGAAGCGAGTTCAGGTCGTCGGCCACCGGGCCGCCCTGAGCGGTGGTCAGCACGGGAGTTTCGCCGTCTGCGAGCTGATGCAATTCGCCGCCAGCGCCCCGATACACCTTCTGGTCATGGACCGTAACGCTATCCAGGTTCGGGGCTTGTGAGCCGTTCGAGATTTTCTTTGCCATTTCGCTCTCCTCAGATTTTTGACGTCGCTTCCTCCAGAAGCGCTTTCAAGCAGAAAGGCCGCCTGATCGGCGGCCTCATGTTCGGCAAGATTGGGTCAACCGGCTTTCTTCTGGGTGCCCTTGGCATTTGCTGAGGCTTCGCCCAGCGCGGTCAGCTTCTGATCGGTTGCAATCTCTTCCTGCAGGTTGGCGTCCAGAAGGCTAACGGCTTCATCGAGGCCAAGCTGCTTTGCCCAGGACTTGAGCGTCCCGTAGCGGGCAATTTCATAATGCTCGACCGCCTGTGCGGACGAAATCAGGCCGGCATCGAGTGCAGCCGTGCCTTTGTATTCCTCCATAATCTCTTCTCCCTCGGCAATAATCCCCTGGATCGCTTCGCAGGTCTTACCGCGCGCCGACTTACCAAGGAGTTCAAACACCTGCTCGAGCCGCTCGATCTGACCTTGTGTTTCGTCGCGATGCTGGAGGAAGCCGGCCTTGCCTTCTTCCGACTGCGCCGCCCGCGCCATTTTGGGCAATGCCTTGAGGATCTGTTTTTCGGCAAAGTAGATGTCTTTCAGGGTATCGAGGAAGAGATCGTTGAGCGTCTTTTCGCCAGCCATTCCTAAGTTCCTTTCGGGTTTTGGATATCGGGACTCACGAACCTGTGAGCGTGGCAGAAGTTCCAGGGTCGCGGTGGGGGGAATCTTTTTTTGTCATGTTCGGGCGGAAGCTTGGAAACAGACGAGAACCCTGCCAATCGCATCGGTAGCAATGTCGTCTGGCGGTGAGAGGGAGCTACGGCGGGATGCCTAATGATCTGGGGAGCCAGGTTCGGACATTTTGCGAAGCTGCTTGGCCAGCGTTTCAGCAGGGGCCGCCGCCCGACATCAGCTTGTTCTTCCACCCCGCGACGATGTCGCCCTCGCCACCCTGGCGACAAAACCAGGATCTTCCTTATCTGCCTGGCGACCGACGTATCTAGCATGTCGGCACGCGCGAAGAATTCTGTATCGGTCGCGCTCTCGCAGCGGATGTCGTGCTTGCCATGCCAGGTCATTGCCTTCATGGTCTTGATCCTTTTACTTCGCAGCTGTCTTGCGTTCGAACGTGCCAACGATCTGGCCTTCACCGAGCACGTGCGCCTCCATCGCCTTCAACACGGCGTCACGCTTGGCGCCGGGCTCGAGGCCGAGGGTTTCGGTATCAAGGGCGAAGACCTGGAAATGATAATGATGCGCCGGATCGCCGATAGGCGGCTTGGGTCCGGTGTAGCCGATCGAGCCCATGCTGTTGGCCCCCTGCTTCATCCCCTTCGGTTCCTGCAGAATGGGCGTTCCGGGAATACCTTCGCGCAACTTCGTTGTTGCGGCGGGAATGTCATAGGCAAGCCAGTGCGTGAATGGCTTTGGCTTCGCCGCATCGGGGTCATCGGAGATGATCACGAACGATTTCGTGCCCTTAGGCGCGCCGCTCCACTCGATCGCCGGCGAGGCATTGTCGCCGTCCGCGGCATATTGCAACGGGATCGGTCCGTCCTTGTCGAAAGGAGATTTCACCGCAATCGCATCGCTGTTTTTCGCATCGACCAGATCGATGGCGATCTTGGACGCCGGCATGTCGTTTACGACATTGGGAATGGTGCCGACATCCGCAGACTGTTCCGTTGCAGCACTGCTGTAGGAAACCTTGTAGATCGTTCCGTTGCTGTCTTCGGCGACGAAAAGCGACCCGTCCTTGCCAACGGCCACGCCCGTCGGGCGTCCAAGATAACCGTATTTGCCGTTTTCCTGCTGCAGCAGGAATCCTTCGAGAAATTTCTCGAAGCCGACCGGCTTGCCGTTCTCAAAATTGACCCGGACGATCTCGTAGCCGCTCGGCGGACGGCGATTCCAGGAGCCTCGCATGGCAATGAAAGCATCGCCCTGATATTCCGGCGGGAAAGCCTTTCCCTCATAGAACGCCATTTGCATCGGCGCGCTGTGGGCGGTGTAGCCGAGGACCGGTTCGGTCGATTGTTTGGCCCAATCCTCCAGTGTGATGCCCTCCGGCGGATCCATGCGGGGGTTCAGTCCGCTCATGCCGTAGACGTAGGGCCAACCGTATTTTTTGCCCTGCTCGATCCGATTCAATTCCTCTACCTGGACCTCGTCGCCCAGCCAGTCGATGCCGTGATCCATGCCGTATAGAGCACCCGTTGTCGGCTCCCAGTCGAAACCGATCGTGTTGCGCAGGCCGCTGGCGAAGATCGACCGTGCTGCCCCATCCTTGCGTGACCTCAGCACCGTCGCATTTTCCGAATTGTCATCCTGGCATTCGTTGCAGGTGCTGCCCGAGCCGATATAGAGCATGCCGTCGGGGCCGATGCCTAGTGTGCGGTTGGCATGCTGCCCAGCGTCCGGCAGATCGTTGATGATCCGTTTCAACGGTCCGAATGTTCCGTCTAACTTCACGTCGGCGGTGTAGACATCGTGGATCGTGACGAGGAAGACCTGGTTGCCGTCGAAGGCAATGCCATGCATGCCGGGGCGGCTTGCAACGGTAACAGCGCCATCGGCCTTGCCGTCGCCGTCATCATCCTTGAGCATGATGACGTCACCAACGGATCGGCGCGTGGCATAGACAATACCCTTGTCGGAGACCGCCAGCATGCGCGGATTGATCAGGTCGCGGGCGAAGACCTCGACCCTGAAGCCTTCTGGTGCCTTAATCAGATCGGTCAGTTTGGCGTCGTCTTTCACCTGAAGCTTTTCCGGTTCCAGGATCGAGCCCTGGATGACGACATCGGAAGCGCGGCCCAATTCTCCCCTGACCTGAGCGGAACACATCGACGGCAGCAACAAGGCTGAAGCGGAGACAGACAACAAAAGCGCATGCAGATGGATGTTCATGGGACCTCCCGGACCACTGGAATAAAAGGAATAGCCCGGCCGATGGGAAGGGGCGTCGTCCCGGGACCTCGGCTCAGTCAACTGCGAGCAGCTTCATCTCCTGTTCCTTGGCTATGACGGCGACGTTGCCACCGGCACTTTCGCCAGCCAGGGCTATTCTTTTGGCTCCGTGGTCCGGCGCATTACGGTATTCGACAGAAACGACGATCGCGTTAGGGCCCATGGCCAGAGTACGCGGCGCGCCGTCGTAGACGTTGATGTTGGCCACGACCCACCCGCCGCCGTGATAGTAGACGACGACAGTGAACGGACCGCTCCGACCGGTGATAAAGACCCGAACGGCAAGACCACCTGCTAGCGAAGGGATGGTCACGTCCTTGGTGTTTACCTGCGCCTGCGGATTGGACGAATTCCATTGGAGGACCTTGGCTGCGTCCGCCGGGCTTGCCTGCGTGCGCGCTTTCGGAACGGTCAATGTTGAGAAGGGCTTTGCCTTGGGCGCGCGGAGCTTGTCGAGGGCTGCCTGCATCTCAAGGGTTGGTTTGGCCATCTCCTGGGCGAAGACTTGAGTTGCGGTTGTGCTTGCTACGATCAGCGCAATCGAAGCCAACCTATGACGTCCGTGAAGCAAATTCATACGAGATCCTCGTAATGGGAGCCCCTCGAACAGACCTCCAATTCCGAAGTTCCAGAAAGCTTGTAACTTTTTCGATCGCGCCTTTTTTCCCTAGAATTCGGAGACCGAGACTACCAGTGCTGCCCCAGAACCATCCGTACGGAAGCGTACAATTAGAACGCCGGTCGGAACGTATAGGTCGTCTACCCGTTTGCCCGCTTGGGAGGGCTTATCAATGCTCAACTGCCAAGACCAACGACAGAATATGGAAAAAGAGCTGGTCAGCTATATACCAGCACTTCAAAAATTCGGGCGGCGCTTTCATACGTCTGCAGGCGACGTCGATGACCTCGTTCAGGAAACAATCGTGAAGGCTCTGGCGAACCTTGATAAGTATGAGCCGGGAACAAGGCTGAAATCGTGGCTATTCACGATCATGCGTAACACGTTCTGCACGAAATTCGGACTATCCAAGCGAGAACATGTGGGCTTCGGCGACGACTGCGCCATACTGCCCTCGGTGCAACCAACCCAGGAATGGACAGTGCGTGGACATGAACTGGAAGCCGCTATCGAAAAGCTTCCTGTTCATTATCGAGAGGCGATCGATATCGTATTTCTCCAAGGGGTGAGTTACGAGGCTGCAGCAGAAAACTTTAAATGCCCGATAGGCACGGTTAAGAGCCGGGTAAACAGGGCAAGAGAAATCCTGATCCGACAGCTAAGCTAGTCCACAGCTCTCGTCTATTGCGGTTCATCAAGCCCGCCGTTGGCGAAAAGCGCGCGGGCTATTTTACCTAGTTCGGTAGGCTTCTCGCACAATGTGAAACCTGAAAACTTCTCGGGCACGACATTTGGATCATACCCGGTGGCAAACACAAATGGGATGTCCAGTTCGTCGAGTCTCTCCGCAACCGGAAAAACAAGCTCGTCGCCGAGATGAACGTCCAGAATAGCTCCGTCGATCTTGCGGCTAGAGATCAGCTCCAGAGCGTCGTCGACGTGAGCAACTGGACCGACGACTTCAGCCTTCAGGGCAATGAGCTGCCTGCGCGTCTCATCGGCGAGAAAGTACTCGTCTTCGACGATGAGGATGCGTTTTCCGTTTAATAGATGAAGGTAATTTTTCGAATGCACCGCTGAATTCCAAAAGGGAAAATGCTGGTCCTTATAGCCGCCCAAGCGCTGCTATCACCACCTCATGATCATAGGGCTTTGGGAAGAATTGGCTAGCGGCTAATCGCGTCGGTAGTTCGTTTTGTTGGTGGCCTGTCGCGAAGATTGCTCTGCCAAGAACACCTGACCCGGTTTTGGAAACGATCTCTAACGTGATTTTACTTAGTCAGTGACGCTCATGAAAGGGGCACCAGTTATTTCACCTTTTCGAATTTCACGTATTCGCTCACGATAATAACTAAATAGCTTCTAGAAGTCACATGCACCCGCTCGCCCTCAAGCGTCGGCGACTCCATCCGCAGAGGTTTGAGCGGCGGTGGCGAGGTCCATCTCGAGATAAGGCGGCTGAACGGGCACTTCTTGATCCGGGTCGTCGACAGCGTTTCGCCAGTGGAAGTGGACAAAGAGGAGGCCGCGTTCAGCCGGAAGATGCTGGAGGCCTGTCTCCTGCAACTTCGTTCCAAGATCGACCGGAAGATCATCGGTCACAAAACAGACGCGCCACCTTGTCCGTAAAGGACTGTAAGATTTGCCTTGAATATTTTGACTGTCGAGGACGAAGTCCTGCTGGCGATGGAACTGGAAAGCGAAATGGAGGATGCCGGCCATCATGTCGTCGGGACGGCCGCTGGGAAGTGCCGGTATACGCCCATCCACTGGAATTTCCATACCTGAACGGACAATCCTCCTACCCTCCGGCCGACGCATTTGTCGGCGGTGGCGCAATGGCTTTGATGTCGCCGCTCTTTCCGCGCTCACCCGTAGATGTAAGCATATGGTTGACGTTGTTGCCACCTGATCAGAGCGTACCTGAAATGCCCGGTTGGCGCTGGCTACATACTCCCGGCCATGCCCCGGGGCACCATCTCCCTTTGGCGCGAGAGCGATCGGGCACTTATTGCAGGGGAAGTAGGCACCCCTAGGCGCAAGTGTGACGGATCATAAAGTTGCAACTCACTCTTTGCGATCGACGTTATTCGCGGGAAGGGAGCTAACTATGGACATCCAGCAGACCTTGGTGGGGAAGCGTGTACTCGTGGTTGAAGACGATTATCTGATCGCCACCTCGTTAAAGGCACAACTGTATGATATCGGAATCAATGTTGTCGGACCCGTACCAAGCATCGATCTGGCTCAGGAGCGTCTAAGGACCGAATCCGATATTGCCGGAGCGGTCCTTGACATCAAGCTCAACGACGAACTCGTCTTCCCGATCGCTGACGAACTTGAGCGGCGTGGCGTTCCTTTCGTGTTCGCGACCGGCTTCGAGCCCGATATTGTGCCTGCCCGGCACGCCGATAAAATTGTGCTGCGGAAGCCCGCCGAAGGTCGGGCAATCGCCCTAGCGCTGGCAGGTGCCACTCATCCAGGACCCGTCACGCCGCAAGTTGCACAACGGAATGGAATACTTGACCAGCTTCCAGCGCCCGTTCTCGCAGCACTTCTCCCACAGCTACGCCTAATAAATCTACCGCGTGGGTCGATCTTGGAAGTGCCGGATCAGCTGGTAAATCGTGTCTATTTTCCTCTTGACTGCGTTGCATCAGTCATCGTCGTCGGCAGGGAGGGCACTCGGATCGAAACAGGTATGATAGGATGCGAGGGGGTGACCGGATCCGGCTTGAGTGACAACGATGATCACACCCCCTATGAACTGATTATTCAAGTAGCCGGAACAGCGCTGGCACTGTCGGCCGATGAGTTCCGGCGGGCATTGAATTCGAAGCCAGAATTGCGGGTGCTTACCTCTCGGTTTAGCAGATCGCTAGGGGTCCAGGTGAGCTATACAGCATTGGCCAATGCGAAATTCGATATTCGCAAACGACTGGCACGGTGGCTTGTGATGGTTCAAGACCGCGTTCCCGGTCGGGTTTTCAATCTTACCCATGACTATCTTGCAGTAATGCTGGGTGTGAGGCGGCCCTCCGTTACGGATGTTCTTCACATGCTTGAAGGCGAGGGTCTCATTCGTTCCAACAGGAGTAGCATCGAAATTCGAGACCGGAATGGTTTGATCAACGTCGCCGGCGAATCCTATGGAACTCCCGAGGCCGAGTACGCCCGGCTGATGGCGCTCGGACTAAACGGGACTGCCCGCGGGGAAGCGGTCGACGAACCGTAATGCCCAAGATGACTTCGTCAGAATACGCTTCGGGTTGTGGTTGGCAGGTGTCGGCGTGGTTGCGGCGGCAGGGCTCGTCATCCGGGCCTTACTTTACTAACCCAAGATAAATCCGTAGCCCGCGAGCTACAATCTCTCGCCTAGATCACCGCTCGGCAAAACGATTGATGGGTGCGTCAAACGGCGCATCACGATCTGTGGATCATGGACGTATTGGCTCAGCGTGTGCTAATCAACATCACTAAACCGGACAATACCGTCGTTCGGGCTCTGGCCGCCCGACCAAGCTATGTGCGACCGCCGCAGCGGCGAGCAGATCTTTCCCGCTACGAACAACCGGCACCGAGCGGGACGATGCTTAAAGATATCGCCTGACCGACGGAGCCTATCTCGGCGCTGAATTTCCGGCCGCGCGACGCTTGAAGGTAGGAGATGTGGTAGTGTCACCTTGTTCGACAAGATGGCGTGACGCAACTGGCTAAAGCGATGAACCAAAGACGGCCAGTAAAAGCCGCCTTCCCTCAACGGCACGGCACGTTCAACTGGGAAGCCCAGTGCCCAACGTATTTCCGGACCGGGATATCCCGGTCCATCTTCAATCTAAAACACGCGGAAAGGCTTCACTCAGCGGTTACCGCCACGGTAGTTTTCGCCTCCCTTCTTGCCAGCCTCCGAAGCACGTTCGGGATCATTTTTGAAGTTTTCACCAGAGGCCTTCCCGCCGTCGCTGGCGATATCCTTTTGCTTGTCGTCGTCCATCGAAGCGAAACCGCGCTTTGACGTGTCGCCGCTTTGGTTATTTCCTTGGTTGTTGCCTTGATTTGCCATTTCGAGTCTCCTTGGGGAGTTATTTCCCAGCGGTCTAACAAGCGCGTGCCATAGGTGTTCCCTGAAAGAAAATACGTACGGTAACGGACTGAGGGGCATTCATTCGTCGCCCTCGGTTTAAGAATGGCAAGTGCCGAGCCTTGTGCTTCATCGACCTACGCGGTGCGAAAATGACGAGCCAATGTTCTCCGCAACGTTCTCAACAAGGTATCCGAGAGGATCGGAAAAACCAGGGAACAACAAAGCGGGATGCTGGTTAGCGGTTGGAAGGAGAGAATTATGAGAGACCTCAACAAGCAAAATCTCGGAAAACCCGATGATCAAAAACAAACCCGACGATCCACTTGGCGACCAAGAGGAAATCAAGAGGATGTCGTTACCAACAACGACGAGGGCGCACCGCCGACGCCGATCGGACAAGCAGGAGACCGCGAGCAAGGCACAAAAAGTGACGGTCCTACCCGTGGACAATCGTGACGCCGTTGCTTGACAACGTTGAAAATCCGGAGGGATCACCATCATTCATCAGCTGAACCTTCAGCGCGAACCAGATGGGTTCTCAAGGTGGAGAGTTGCGAGAGAGCATGCGCTTTAAGCGATCCTGCGGGGCCTTCTTTACCGTAGCGGTCGTGTATCGCTATGCTTTCTTGGTGTGTTAATGCCTGTAGCGATAGGAAACTAGCGCCAAACTGCTCGTTCGGTGCGTCGTCCAAAGCTTTGAGCTTATTTTTTTGATCTTCGCTAAAATCAACTCTGATCACCACGTTTTGCTCTCGGGCTGCTTCTTTCAAGTCCCTGTCAGCCTTCCCGTGGTCAGATAACAATTGTTCGGCGAAAGCACGAATGCCCTGCTCAGAGCTTCTGCGGAGGGCGATTTGAGAAGACTGGATTTCAAAACGGTGGCCGGCTGACGCGGCGTCGGCAAATTTTTGTGGGCTTAGCGCATCATTCGCCCCTACGGCCGGTACATTTGTACCACGAACTGGTGCATCCTGGGCGGAAGCGTGCGTTGCCGAGACCAAAGTTACAACTGCGAGCGACACAAGCGCTTTCATTTGTTTCTCCTTTTCATAGGTTATTTACAACAAGAGGCCGAACCGATTTTAAGAACCGTAGTTCCAGGGGCATTCCGTTCTTTTCAAACGGGATCTCGCTTCTGCTGTTTGGGAGTGAGGAAGACCTCCCGAATGCCCGCAGCCGAGGGACCTCCCATTTCCACAACGCCCCCATCGAGCAGTTCCAAAGAGGGCGAATTCTGAAATTTATTTTCGTGTTAAGTTCGATCTCGCCGTAACGGCGAACCTAGCGTTAAAGCGCTGCCAACATCTGCGGCGATCGTAGCCTCGACGCCTAATCGTCACTCTTGATAAATGCTTGGGGCGAGGGCTGCGGTTGAGGGACGTTGGTGTCCGAGCTGATATGACAAAGCCCGCTGCCAGACCCACCACGACTAGGAGACCAATTACCAGGCGCATTTCTGCGACTTTAAGGTCTTTGCATAGGCATAGTGGTACCGCTGATCCCACCCGATCCAATCTAATGTAGGCATCGCGCCCGGAACTCGGGGGATAAGCGACACAGTCGCGAGAAGTTCATGCTTCTCCGCAAATGGCCACCCCGTAGGCCCAGCGGTTGCCGCATTTAGCGCTGCCTACAGGATTGAGCCGATGAGGAAGGTCGGCGAATCGCATACATAAGGGAATTTTCCGCCATAACGCGGTTGACTGATCGATCGCCAATGATTCCTTGGGCTAGCTTGCCTCGACTTCGAAGCAATTCAACCTTTGCCGTCTACAGTCTCCGAACAGGATTTTTGCCTGTTCAGCCGCTCGTGCGAATGCTTCCTGTGCTTCCTCGGGCGTTTTCTCTCCCTCCAGCGCGGCAACGCAAACCGATTTCGCGCGATGATATGTTGGACCCTTTACGTCTGGCCAATGATTCAAAAGGAAAATGAGCGCTGCGAAAGGCCCGTGAACCGTTTGATGACCGTTTTCTGGTATTTGAATAATAACCGGCATGTCCCAAGCTGTTTTAGGCATCATGTCATCCTCCGAGAAATTCCCTAACCTTGTGATGACGTTCCGGTTCCATCCTGTCGAATTGCGACGCATCATTCTTCGGCGCGGGTGGTGCTCCAAGAGCCTCGGTTCGCAATTAGGATTCATACGAAACCCTAGAGCCCGCGGAAGGAGTCCGCTCAGTGAACTGATCGCAACGACGTAAAGCTTAAAGCCGGCCACGGTACTGCGTCGAAAGGTAGACTCTTTCTCAGATGAGAGTATGTTGCTTCAGATCCTTACCAATCGATCTCGTAGGCAGTGACGGCTAGGGGTTTCTTTGCGCTCGTGCCTGCCGAACCTTAAGGAGGAGCGTTATGCTACTCGCGTTAGCGCATGTGAGCCAATCCAACCTGCGCGCCTTGCTCCACAAATGGGCGTTTTGCTATTCGCCAGATACAGCCTGCCGTGGACGGATTGTGGAGCGAACGATTATGACTCTTACATCTGATCCAAGTGTGCTGGACAATCGTCCGGTAGACAATGCTTTGCGATGCGTGCTGCACGCCGTGGCGAAAGACGAACTCGCCGGCATTCGCCCCACATTAGATGCTCGGCAGGTCAGTTTGAAAGGTCGTCGTTTTCTTGTCGTTGAAGATGACTATTTGATTGCCATGGACCTTGTGCAAACACTCGACAAAGCGGGTGCCGGGGTGGTTGGCCCCGTCTGCGATGCCGAGCGAGCACTTGAAGTAGCATCGGATCACGGGTTCGCGCTGGATGGTGCCATTCTCGACATTCGTCTGGACGCCGAACTTATATATCCCGCAGCCACCGAACTGGTGCATCTCAACACGCCGTTTTTGTTTCTGAGCGGGGATGATAGCGAAAATGTTCCTGCTGCCTTCGATCACGTTCCCTATCTCACGAAACCTTACAGCGATGAGGAGCTGATTTCGGCGCTGATATCGATCAGTCCGCCGAGTTCCCGTAAAGGGTGCGCGTCTTACTGATCTTACGGGCAGCAACGCCGATATGCCCCTTCCTGTCAATCTACCGGGAGAAAATCCAACCTGTCGGTAAGCCCCCTCATGGTGTTCCGGAATTGAACCCGTTTCTGAAGACGTGTCACATCCGTAAGATCGATCGGAGTGACTTCCTGACCGTACCCTGTAACGAATACAAAAGGCGCGTCACTGCGCTTGAGTTCGCGAGCCAGCGAGCACAGAACAAGTTGTCGAAGATGCAGCGAGCTCGCTTCTCGACGCCGGTCCAGTTGCGCACGGGCCGATAACGGCGCCCGGTGAAATCGGCTTACATCGCTGATGTCGATCGTTCCTCCAAATACCGTCGGCTGTTGCGGCGCATCCATTTCCAAGCCGCTTGCACCGCCTTTTAAGGGAAACTCGATATGTCACCGAGTGACACCCAGCTCGATCGCCAATGAACCGATTCCTCCAAGTTCACGCGGCACGGGGCACGCGTCCCTCGATCAGCTCGCTTCCAAAGCCTGTGCGCCGCCGGCCCTTTGAACCACCGCGTTGCGGTGCGAATGTTTCAACCAGTCAAAGCTCAAACAAGGCCTTCCGTATCTCTCAACAATTACCCTTTACACTGCAGCCAATCGGCGAAGATAACGCGCCGTAGTTCAGCGCGTTGGTGGGAATTTCGTGGATGGCAAGCGTCATTGACGCAGCCGCCTTTGGAGGGGACAACGTCAAGCCCCGCTCGGCGTGGGTGCCTTGCGCTACCAATTCGTTATGGACAATTGCGCGCATTCCGACGCCGGCGTAGGCCGAGCGGTCCGCATCGCCGGTACTCGCGCAAGCGTCAGCAGGCGGCCCGAGAGGAGTTTGACATAATTGCCTATATCGGTTGCGCTGTCTGCTGTGCGACCGACGGTCGCGCGAATGATCGCCATGATGTTGCGCACGCGGTGCTGCAATTGCGCCATCGGCACACCCGGACGTTTGCTGAGGATCCTCTCTTCATTGATAGGGCCGCCAGCAGACTAGGCGCTTTTCGTCAGTATTGTGGAAAGCAGTCGTCGAGTATGGAATAACGTGCGAATATGACTGCTTGGTTAGCGTCCAGGGAAGTGATTCAGGCTCAGTGCATTTTTGTTTGGGCTCTGGTAGGCTCTAGGAGAATTCAATGACCAGCACTGCCGGTTCCAATCCTATAGCGAGGGTTGATGACGTCCTGATTACCGCCGAGCTGGCGAACCGCCCGTGCCGGACTCCAGACTATGAAACCGAGAGCCAAGTGCTCGGGCTGCTGGCCCAAGAGATGGCTATCAATCCACGAGGAGTGCTCCAGAAATGCGCAGAGCTGGTTCTGGAGCTGTGTCATGCGGACTCTGCCGGGATTAGTATTTTGGATCCCGGCGAAACAACCGATATGCTCCGCTGGCACGCTGCAGCGGGCGCCTTCGCACCCAACCTTCATGGTACCATGCCCGTTGACGCGAGCCCCTGTGGCACGGTGATGGAACGCAACTGCGTCCTTCTGTTTAACGAGGCTGAACGCTTCTTTCCAGCCCTCCTAAGAGTTGAGCCACGCATCTACGAGAACCTGCTTGCCCCTTGGCATGTGAAGGGCAAGGCGGTGGGTACCATCTGGGCCATCAAGCACACCGCCGGTGGGCGGTTCGATGCAGAGGATGCGCGTGTGCTGCAAAAGCTCGCCCGCTTCGCCGCTGCCGCGTTCCAAATGATCTCGGCTCTTGATGAGGCTACAGCCGAACGGACAGCGGTTCGCGAGCTCGAAAAACGCCAGTCCTTCCTTCTGGAACTGAGCGACGCGCTGCGGTCCGTTTCAGATGCGCGGGAGCTGCAAGCTATAACGGCGCGGCTTGTCGGCATGCACCTGGGAGCTGACCGGGTCATGTACGCTGAAGTCGAGGGCAGGCCCGGCGCCGAGATGGGTACAATTCGCGCTCAGTTCGTGCGCCACGCCGCTGATGGTGACCCGGCGGTAGCACGGTTCCCTGATCACTTCACCTTCAACCCTTTCGGTGCCCACACGATGGCCGCCCGTTATCGGGGCGACCCTCTCGTCGTGATAGACGTCGCAAGCGATCCGGCCTTCGGGGCTGCAGAGCGAGCGGCGTGGCAGAAGGCAGGCGTGTGTGCCGCTATTGTTGCTCCCCTTTCGAAGGGCGGCCGGCTGGTTGCGGAGTTCGGCGTGCATAGCGTCGGACCGCGCGATTGGACGGGTGACGATGTGACGTTGATCCAGGAAGTTGCTGAACGCACCTGGGCCGCACTCGAACGCGGACGCGCCGAGGCCGCCCTGCGCGAAAACGAGGAGCGACTTACCCTTGCAGTCGAGATTGGCGCTCTGGCGAGTTGGGACTGGGACGTGAAATCTGACGCGGTCACCTGGAACGACCGCCACTTCCTGATGCAAGGCTATCAGACCGGCGAGGTCACGCCCAGCTTCGATGCATGGCTTGCTCGTGTCCATCCCGACGACCGGGAGGAAACCATTGCGTTGATCGAGAAGGCAAGGGACGAGAGGCAGGTCTACGTTCATGAATTCCGCACGCTGCACCCCGACGGCCGAATCGTCTGGTGCTCGGCGCGAGGGCGGTTCTTCTATAGCATGGACGGATCGGCCTACCGCATGATCGGTGTCATGGAAGATGTCACCGAACGCGTGGCAGCGGAGGCCGCGCTGCGAGCAAGCGAAGAGCGTTTTCGGCAATTTGCGGATGCCTCGGCGTCGGCGCTCTGGATCAGGGATGCTGAGAGCCTCGCGATGGAATATGTGAGCCCGGCTATAGGGAGGATCTATGGGATCGACGAAAATGTCCTCCTTGGAGATGTAAGGAAATGGGCGAGCCTGATCGTCCCGGACGACCGCGACAAAGCCTTGGAACACCTGAGCGAAGCTCGCGAAGGCAAGTCGGTCGTACATGAGTTCCGCGTTCAACGCCCCTCGGACCATGCATTTCGTTGGGTGAAGAACACGGACTTCCCACTGCGCGATGACGGCAATATTCCGCGTATCGGCGGCATTGCGGAAGATGTAACCGAAACCAAAATGGCTGTCGAACACCAGGCCGTGCTGCTTGCCGAGTTGCAGCACCGCGTGCGAAACATCATGGCGATCATCCGCTCCACCGTGGTGAGGTCTGCTGATGGAGCGGCTGACGTCGAAGATTACAAGACGGCGTTGGCCGGTCGGCTGCTGGCCTTGGCGAGGGTTCAGACGTTGCTCACTCGGCAGGGCAATACCGGCGGATCGCTTCGCGGCATTCTTGAAAGCGAGATCGGAGCGCAGGCACATTCCCAGAACCAGTTTGAACTGACCGGACCTGATCTGATGCTGTCCCCCAAAGCTGTCGAGGTCTTGACTCTGGCGTTTCATGAACTCTCCACCAACGCTTTGAAATACGGAGCATTGTCGGTGAACGACGGCAAGATATTGGTGACCTGGAAATTGTTTGAAAAACGCGAGAGGCCGTGGCTTGCGATCGATTGGGTCGAGGAAGGCGCGCCACTGCGGCCGCCACCGACACGTCGCGGGTTCGGCTCGGAACTGATAGAGGCAAAAATCCCTTACGAATTGCGCGGGATAGGTAAGACAACGATCGAGCCGGAGGGTGCGCGTTGCCACATCGAGTTTCCGCTTCGCGAAGCCGAAAGTATTCTCGAGACCGACGCCCCAGCACCCACCCGCTTCTATGGAGGAACTGCCGATATGACTGGAGCGCCTGATCTCACCGGGAAGATCGTCCTCGTGGTTGAGGACGATTATTACGTTGCATCCGACACCGCTGCGGCGCTACGCAGCGCGGGTGCGGAGGTTCTCGGTCCCTGTCCAACCGAAGAAGCCGCATTGCAGATTCTGCACGAACAAACGCCGGATGCCGTTGTACTCGACCTCAATCTCGGCGGCGGAGGTCCGCGGTTCGAGATCGCTCGCAAGCTGGTCGAGCACGCAACGCCATTCGTGTTAATGACTGGATACGATCCCGATGTGATCCCGGATGAACTGGCCGATATCGTTCGGCTTCAGAAGCCGATCGCGTTGCGTGACGTCGTCGCGGCGGTGAGCAGTCTCTAGCTTTTTGGCACAACCGCTATTGGCGCTTTCTGGAAGGCCTAAGCAGACCGGCGGCGGGCAGGCGTCCGCCGGTAGTCGACGACCCAACAGCAGTCGTGGACGTCGATGGCGGTCCTAGGAGCAGCGCTTGCCGCAGGCCGACTTCCAGCACCAACCTCATACATACTTGAAAACTCGAGAAAAAACTCATCAATTCTACGCTTTTCGGCTGGTGTCTCTATTACGGGACCTCAAGGTCGATCTTATGCGGCTTAAGACAGGTTCAAACTTAACGGCAGGGCCTGTGAAATTCCAGTCGTATCGAATTCAGAAAGGGACTTCAGGAATTGGCCAGCTTGAGTAACAACTAGCCATGATGATCGCGATGAGGGGTACTAACCAGATTATCATGTCGACAACTTTTCGACCGTAATTTTGGATGCCAGAAACCCGACGCTTGCCCCTTATTTTTGCTTCAGGACGGTTGTACATGGTGCGTCCTTTCGAGTTTGCGGCCACTCGGTGTGATGATAAGCATTCGAAAAATTACCGGCATACCCAAGGCTGCTTTCGGCATTGTGTCATCCTTCGAGAGATTACCGAACCTCATGACATTCCGCTTCCATCTAGTGGAATTGCGACGCATCATCTTCGGCGCTGCCGGTGCTTCGGGTGGCCTCTGTTCACCATTGGCTAATATCGAGACCTCAGGGGCCGCTGCAGGTGGTGCCAGCTGATCGCAACGGTGTATAGCTGCGAAGCCTGACACTCCCCGTGACTTACAATGCTGCCGCGGTCTTGTTTCTGCAGATCCAACGGCGAGTTCGCTGCAGTCATTTCCCTTAAGGGCGCCACAGCGCGCGACTAGCTCCCTGGTATGCCTCATCGGAAGGAACACGATACCGGCGGCCATCAGTGCCGCAAAGGGCGGGATAGCTGCTAAGATTAGCCCAAGCCTGCGGGATCGCACGCCCAAATGATGACGCATCGACAACGGTTGGTCGGGAAGCGGGCATTTCGACGGACTTGTGAAAGCACACTCAAGATTTTTGGATCATTACCGGAAATCGCCGGATCGCCCTTAGGTTGGAGTTTCTTTGAGAATCCTATCCCGAGTTGCGTCATGAACATCGTCCGCTATCGATACCGCTTTATTGTACACTTCAGAGACTAGATTTCCGGCCTTATCGAGGGTTTTAGCTGCTTCAGTGGAGACGCGATCCTTGACGTCGTCAGCAGCACCGCCAAGTATCTCATCCTCGGCCTGACTATGGGGTAGCGCCGCGCCGATTGCCGCCCCTACAGCAAATGCGAGCGCGCCGCCAACTAGAGGCTGATCTTTGAAATGTTTGAGGATCGCCTCGTTTATATGCGCTCCCCTTTCGGCGGCATTTTGGCTTGCCGTGGACAAACCTTCCCGCGCACCGAGAGCTGACTCCGCCAGATTACTCCACGTATGGGAAACCCAACCCGAAGCTTCATCGAAAATCTTTCCTGCTTCGTCCCGCAAATCGTGATAATGTCGCCCTGTCGTATCGACAAATCCTCGAAAAGTCTTGCCGCTCTCGTCGATAAAATGCCCCGCCCGACGACCGGCGTCGTCTGTCAATGCCTTGTATTTGCGTCCTGCACTGTCGGCAAAATAGCTATAACGCTTGTCACCTTCAGTGGTGACTGGGCCCGACCGATGAATGTCGCCTTCAACGATCGCTAGCGGATATCCGCCCTGTTGAGCTACATAGGATGCCGGGCTATTCTTCGGGCCGGCCATCAACCATGCCAGCCCGACGCCCACCAGCGCCATCGGGATGGGATTGTTTTTGACGGCTGCGCTAAGATTCGACGTGTACTCGCCACCTCCGCTCGATCTCGCATAGCTCAAAATCTCGTCTACCAACTGGCCAGGCGACATACGTTGTTGGATAGCGTCGAGTCGTTCTTCAATTCGGCGACGGTCTGCGGCGATCTCCTGCTCGATTTCGGAAGAACTCAAATTTTCGCGGGTCTTTGTCATCACGTTCTTTCCTTCACAATTTTCGCGTCTTGCTGAAGTGAAGCGGCAGTTCTTTCCAGCGCGAGGTTCCCACCTTTAAGTGCTGCGAGACCGCGAGAGATCATGCCCCATGCAACCAAGGCGATAATCACTCCGACCACAAGGGATGAAAGGGCGTCGGCGCTGGATTCTCTCAAGCCCATGGTCATCAGAAAAGCTGTCAGGGCTCTCACCAGCGCTGCCAGCAGTACTCCTATAGCGCAAATGGCCAGCACTAAGCCTGCTGCGAACGCTTCCACGCCCACGAGGGCATGCGACAACTTTTCGGTTGCTTCGGTCTTTGCTAGGTTGATCTCTTTGCGAAACAACCCAGAAATATCTCCAACAAGGGCTGTTACGAGTTCAGGGAGCGATCGATCTTCAGGTGACTTAGCCATCAAAGCGTTCCTCCACATTTTTCGAGTCCGAAACCATTCTGTTCGATGCGTTGGCGTTCGAAGGCGCTTGCCCCGATAGATCATCCCCCGCCTCGGCTTTCGCAAATTTAGAAGGACCATGCGGCGTCGATGCAGTCAAAAATCTGCTTGCTGCAAGCCCCGCGATCGCGGCAAGACCAAGAAAGGCGAGCGGCTGCTTACGGCCAAAATCCTCGGCGATCCCTGCAATTTCGCCTAGGCTACGACCCTCAATGTCGTCGGAAAACGACTTCGCCGACGCTCCAATGCTCCTGGCAAGCTTCCCTAAATCGCGATCGTCACCGATTTCGAGTTCGTCCGCGACTTTGCTGACTGCGAGGGCGATTCCACTAACCTTTCCCGCGATAAAGTTTTTTTTGCCATCAATGACCTCTTGGACCTGCTCGGAAGCGTCCGAGAGTTCGTTTTGGACGAACTTTGAAGCAGAGCGAACGTCATCGGAAAGCTTCTGTTTGATCTCGCTCGTACTTGCTTTTTCGGCAGTACTCTCACCAGCGCTTGACTGGCCGGCACCAAGGCCGGGCATGGCTCGGATGCCCTGATCACTGTCTGTCATGAAACTCTCCCATAGACGGATGATCGATATCTTTTTACCGGCCCCAAACCGGGCTCGCTGAGATTTGTTCCAAAGATCGCCGCTCCCACAAATCCAACTTGTCGAAGAATGCTTGATGAGCTCGAATCTGCGTCACTACGAACAAAGTTGTCGGCTTGATTTCGCCTTCAGCTCTTATGCCGAGATTGATGTTTGGCTACGAACCGATCGGAGCACGCCGAACTAAGAAGGTCGGCTGGAACGCGCTACAGCCGGTCTTTAGGATTTTCAGCTCGACGATTTACGGCGCGACCAACTTTGTCGAGTATACCGGACATTTCATGTGCCACAGTCGACACTGATGTCAGGTTTTGTTCGTGTCACTTCGCGATCAGTTGCCTCTTGATCTGGCTGTTTTGCCTGCCAGCCTGGGTGGGGGCTTCCTGCATCGAACTATACCGAGGCCGATGCAAGGCAAGCGGACGGGTTCATTAAGGTCCCATCGGGCGGCATGAGATTGAAAGCGCTACAACGATGTTGAGGAGTTAGAATAGCTACACCGCGTCGTATCGTGGCCCCGAATTGAACACGATGAAGCGGTTTTAGTCGGGAGCGGCAAGACGCGCTAGCAGTTGTCTCACGATATCAGTCCTGTACAATATTAAGCAAAGCCGGTCCGAGTTACCTCCGCATATGGCAATTTCTTTTCGGGGCATACCTCGTCCGGAGAACGAACAGCGCCCGCGTCGCCAAAATCGCTAAACAGCCGTGATTTGGCTAACAGAAATATCCGCTGAGACCTCGAGCTCGCCTTCAAGGGGGGCGTCCACGCGATGTCCCCGCCCGACACCCGCCCCTGTAGTATTTCTATCGGAAGCGGATCGAAGAAAGATGTCAGGGGGCGAAATCTTGTACGGTTGAACAAGATGTTCAACAGCGAGATCCGCAGCCTCTCGTGTTTGGAAAGTGGCGCGGAATCACGAAACAGCGCGCAGTAAAAGAGCGTGGTTTGCGGAAGCCGCTCGCAATGCCCGGATTCCCGATGAGGCGCTCTGCGAGGCAATCGAACAAGTAACGGATCTGCGCGGGGGCGTATTCAAGAAACGTCTCAACGATAATGTGTACCGCTAGATCATATTGGCCAAGACCGGGAGACCTGGGTATTCGCCTAACTACTTGCGAAAAAAGACCGAGCGAACTTTGATGACGATGAACTGGGCGCTTTCCGCAAACTTGCGGACGTGTACCGGCGAAAGTGCCAATCCGATCCTGAGACGGAAATCGTCTCAGGCGCACTTATGGAGATTTGCAATGGCAACGAATCGTAGGTTCAAGAGTGATGCGAAGCGATTCACAGCGCGGTTAAAGGCATGTGTACCATTGGCACCATCAACACAGAAACCATGCAGGCGTTCGACGATACGTTTCTCGCCGCACCAGTCGCTCTCAAAACGGAGGACCCTCAAAGCGCTACGAGAACGCGACCGCGTAAGTCAGCCTTTCTTTGCGCCTTATCTCAGCACAATCGATTCCGTCATTCGAAATGGGAGACCGGTGCTGAGCGACCCAGTGGCCCTGCGATGGCGCTTTACCGCTATAATTTTCGTGCGCTCACGGCTGCATAAACAGTTTGGGTCCTAAGCTCGCCATCATTTAAGCGTGCGCTCTGGATCACAAACTCATCGGCCGGGTGGTGGACTAATGCTGTTGAAGAGTACCTGATCACGTTTCCCGAGGAATTATGCTGACAGCGCCATCCGCCTCGAGTACAGCTGACTTGATTTGATCCAGTCGTCCCAGTCCCTGCTCGACCCTTGCAGTAGTTAGCACGTCCTCCAGGCTCACCCGTGCTCGGGTGAATGCTCTGAGATCCGGTTTCCCGTCGGAAATAAGCACGGTTGGCGTACCGTCGATGATCCTTCCGATCCTAGGCGCCCACTGCTTAACATAGGAAAGCCCGATGTCGAGGCTGAACAGCACGATGATCAGAAGAGCAGCATTGATGAGGGAAAAATCGTCGCCAAGCAATGCCTGTTGAGTGGTCTCGGCGATGATGAGCAGAAGGACCAGATCAAACGGTGTCATCTGAGCGACTGTACGCCGGCCGGAAAGCCGCAGTGCTATCAGAAGAACGAAATAGATCGCGGCGCCGCGGATAACAGATTCCATAATACCCTCACGGAAAGATGAAGCTGAACAGCGAGATCAGCTCGTCATCGACCATAACATCGAAGTTTGCCGGTCCAGCAGCTTGCGCTCTTATATGTAGTGTCACGACGCCGCCGTTTCTGGCAGGACTATCGAAGAACAAACGCTGTCCATTGGCTTCAATGGTCGTTCGCGTCGGCAAAGGTTGGATATCCTCGACCTGGAACACCTCGGCAAAGGCATTCGAGAGCAAAAGCGATCGCTCATTTGAAGTCGAATCCGGTTTGAACCGGATAGCCATCTCGTCGGTCCCTTCCCAGCGACCGATGCGCGGATGCTCCAAAATTGCACTTTCCAGTTCGGAAACCTGCGTGGCGAGCGGACCGCCAGAACCAAACACTCCGAGCAACGCGGCAAGGATAATGACTGCGAAGACGCCCCATGAGAACCGCTCGATGGCCCAAAACCGCTCCTGAAACCTGCGATGTTCCTCCAATTGCAGGCCATCCTCCCGGACTGCTGGCTTTTCCAACGAACTCATGTTTGGGCTCCCGTTGCGCGTTTATCCATCCAGCTCAACCTTGAACACGTGCCCCGACAAGGGCGCGGCACTGAGTTCCTCGTAGGTCATCCCTTCAAAAGCTGTTGTGACGAACAGCGTTTTCCCCATCGAGCCACCAACGCAGCAGCTCGTCACGTTTGGCACGGGCACATCGATCTGGCTTACGACGTCACCGCGCATTGAGGCGATATCAACTCGAGAGCCGCCATAAATCGCGGCATAGAGGTTGCCCAGCCTATCGACTTCAAGACCATCCGGACTCCCGCTTTCGATTTTGGCAAATACCCGCTTTTTCGAAATTGCACCTGCTGCTTTATCGTGATCGTACACCCAGACAGTGTTGCGACCCGTATCAGCATGGAACATCAATTCGCCGTCCGCGCTCCAGGCCTTGCCGTTCGCATTGGTATAGCCGCCTTCGATTTGAACCAGCTGCCCGTCCTGCAGCTGGTAAAGCGCAGCTGTTTCCGATGGCTCGGCGGCGGTATTGATCGTCCCGACCCAGAGGCGACCGGCTGGGTCCCGCTTTCCATCATTGAGCCGATGCTCGGCGGGCAGGTCGAGCAAAGCCACCGGTCGCTCCTCTCCCGTCTCGCAATCGAAGAGGTAGACCCCATTGCTGAGGCCGATCAGCAAAAGCCCATCAGGTCGGGGAAAAACAAAGCTGACTTCCTTTGAGGTCGACCACGATTGGTGATCTTTCCTTTCGGGATCATAACGGTGGATCCGCTTCCCGACGATATCGACCCACCAGAGAAATGAGGTCGCATCATCCCAGTAGATGCCCTCACCGAGTCTCGAGGCCGGGATATTGGTGTCGAGCCGAACTGCCTTGTTCATGTGTGTGGGACCGGCAAGGGGGCTGAAAAGTTTTGAAGGTCGAACTGATGGGCAGAAACCATACTGATTTCTCCTTTTATCGGAAACCGATATGAGTGGCCTAGAAACCCTTGGCGAGCTGGGTCGCAATGAGCGACACGGCTGCTGCGCCCGGCGCTCCGAGCCTCAGGTTCTGCACAAGCCTGCCAAGAACGAAGGTGGTACCGACTGTAACGGCGATGCGGAGCCACGGTCGATCCGCGGTGGTTGGCTCGGGATTACGGTCTCTATGCGCGCGAATGGCTGCGAGCTGCCGACGCAGCTCTGAAATCTCTTCTCGGATGGCAGCCAGCTCGTCATGATAATCACCCTGGGCAGTTTGGATACCGGCATCGTCTTCCGTCGGTTCGTCTTCAAGTCCTGCCAGATGCTCTTGAAGCTGAGCTGTATTGTCGAAGCCTCTCGCCCTGATGTTTGTCATAACTTCCCTCGCGATTATGATATTCAGCCCACGGCAAAAGCGTCACCAAAATGGCGGGGCGGCCGTGAGCGGCAGCCATTAATCGGTCGCGGTACTCCGCAGTCCGAAACCTACAAAAAATGAAACCGTTTCATATACAAGAAGTTCCCGGGATTCCGATCATTCGGCAAACGATTTTGGACTGTACCCAGCATTGAGCCAGAAGGCAGATCATTCTGAAGGGATGGGAAAAGACGTTTTCGCGAAACATCGGAGGAGCGATCTATATGGGGCCGGGCTTCTCCATCGTCAACTCTAAGCAAAGTTTTCATCTGGGAACGGCAGGCTTTTGCGCCCGTCTTCTCTGACTTTTGAGGTTTAGGTCTTCGTGATCAGCTTTGGATGTGCCGCGATCACCAATCCTGCACCTCCGACAGGAAGTCCTCGGTCTTCATAAGGTCGAGCTGGACAGAGAAGCGGCCGCCGAGCAGATCAACGGCGGCGTCGTGTGTTTCGTCAGCGCCACTACAGACGGCGTCGCTGAGCATGATCACGTGAAAACCCCGGTCGATGGCGCCAAGCACGGTCGCAAGCACACAGACGTCGGTCTCACCGCCAGTGACGACCACGGTCTTAACCACCTCGCACTTGAGGCAAGACGACAGCCTACCATCTACCCACGGCGAATAGGTCAGTTTGTCGAAAATGCGAGCGGGAGGAACGACGGCTTGCAGAGATGGAGTAAGCTCGAACAGGTCTCTCGGGAGATGTTCGCCAGTCATCATCCACCATTTGCGGTAGTATTCCTTCCAGCCGCCGACCGCCTCCTCAGCTTGGACCGGCGTCATAAAACGGGTGAATATCGTACGCTCCGCATGCCGACATGAAACTTCCTCAAGCTGCGGCAATACACGAGACATCCAAGGCACATGCCAAGGCGTGTCTTCAGCAAACATTCGCTGCGCATCCACGCAGATATGACGCCAGTTGCCGATGTCCCTCATCTTCCGTTCCCTTAAAACCGACGAACTTACGGGAAGATCTGAAGTTCCCCGTTAGTCACGAACATTCTCGTTCAGCTCCTTAAGCACGCCAGTCTCCTCGAGGCGAAAGCGACCCCTCCCGAGTTCACCTTCGGCCCGTTCGGTGATGCGGATCGCTGAACTGACTGGTGGTGAAGAAGCGATCCAGGAAGTGCTCAAGCCAGCGTTTGATGACAGGCAGGTCGAACTCACGCTTCTCCGCCTCAGGAAAATGGCTCGGCCATATCCCGCTCTTGCGGGAGTTCCACGCAGCGTAGGCCAAATAAGCTACCTTTGAAGGCTTCAGACCAAACCGTGTGATGTAGAACAGAAAGAAATCGTGCAAATCATAGGGGCCGATCTCGTCTTCCGTGCTCTGGATAGTGCCCTGATCATCGGCCGGGACAAGTTCCGGCGAGATCACCGTGTCCAGAATGTTTTCGAGGGTTTCATCGGTTTCATCATCAAAAAGCTCGGACTCTATCATTCAGCGGACAATATGCTGGATCAGCGTCTTGGATACCGATGCGTTGCATTGTAGTGACTCATCTGATCTCCGACGCCGTACGTCGATTTTCCGACATCATCAGTTTTTTCCTACCATTCCTGAGATAGCGGGACGGCTCCCAGCGACGTGGTAGCAAGCGGGGGGAACTCATGTGGGCGCGATCTCCGGCGCTACCAATATTCATCCACAGCGTAAAGTCGCGCACAAGGGAAGAGATTTGTCCGGCTTTCACCATCGCGGCTCTGCTTTGACCCGGCTTAGAACTAGACTCCGTCCCGCTCCGCCATTTCGAGAGCCTCGCCGACTGTCCGCGCTACATCACCATATGGCGCCGTTCGACGAGCGATTTCGTCAAAGTCCTTGCGGTCGCGGGACTGCTTGAGGGGGCGGTCTTCCCAACGGGCTATGACCTCGTCGAGATCGTCGAACGACAACTCCGTGCGACGCTTCTTGTCCCAACGAAGTTTTCCATGCTCGTCCTTGTAGGGGACGAAAATCCGTTTGCCGACATGACGGGTCCTCCAGTACACGAAATAGTCATACGTCATCGGGATAGAGACGAGGGAAAACGGTATCGAGCGCTTGGACTGGAAAGCGCAGCGACACAGGCCCCTTTTCGGTAACTGGCGCAAGCAGGCCCTCATCCGTCAGCGCCTTCAGAACACGCTGCGCCGATCGATCTGGCAGGTCAGTGATACGCGAAGCCTCTCTCCGTTCAAATTCTCCTCGCACAAGGGCTTCCTGAAGTGACGGCGCGCACTCGTCAGGCAAAGTTTCCTGACGAGCTGATCGAGACACACGCGCAGAAACCAACTGGTGAGCAGTTCCAGTCCCTTGAGCGACAGGTTTCGCCGTCCATCGCGGTCGCCCTGACGTGGCTCGTCTGCCCAAGCCATATGCTGCTTATATTCGGCCCGTCCTTCAGGCCCCCCCCCGCTAGGCCTCGAGCCAAGCCGCGGGAAACTGACCAGAGACCATGAGCTCCCACTCCGGCCGCTTGTGCCATCGCATGACTCATCAAACGGCTAGCTCGGCCGTTGCCGTCTGCAAACGGATGCATGTAGTTGAAACGGTGATGCGCGGTCGCCATCGCAAAATGGCGGGCGCTACGGCTCCTCCCAACCGCCATCGCTTCTCCTGGAGCCGGCTGGAAGGCGAACCGCTGATGGAAGTAGGCCATGAAATCGGGCACGCGATCGCTCGCAGAAGGCAAATGCCTGCCGACCTCGACGTCCTGCTCCTCCCCTCGCCGCCATTCCCCGGGGGTCATAACGAAGCTGTGGTGGTTACCAACAATCGTCAGCATCTTTACTGTTGCGCCATCATAAAAGGCGGCGTGAAGGTAGCGGATGAATTCTAGCGATGCAGGATCAGGCAACGTCCCTGCCGCCTCTCGCTCGTCGATCTCCTGCTGAACACGATAGTGGGCGACGGCTTCGATCCTGAGTTCGCGCCGATCGTCCTCCGGCTTAATTCCCTGCAATGCCTGCTCGATCTCACGTGGTCGGGTGTTGTGGCCTTCGATCAAATTACTATAGTAGGTGTTCATCATCCTGACGGTGCGGGCCAGTTGGGCTGCGGTTTCAGGATGGAGAGCCCGGCCAAGTCGTTCGGCCCTAGCGACGATCTCAAGCGAAAGGTCCAGCAGTTCGCCACTGGGATGCTCGATACGCGCCGATGCCGGTACATGCTTCTTCGACAGCCATTTTGGCCGATCACATTTGGCCGATCTTTTGGCTGATGTTATCGTCAGTACTATAGCCCGTCATTAAGACACGACCCACCCAATCACCAAAAAGAACTCAAGCAATGACACTCGGTTAGTCTTCCCTGGCAAACCTTTGCGAACTTGTGGCCTTTCCATTGCGATATTTATATTAGTTTACTCGCCTTGATGGGGGCCGAACCTTCGACCCGCAATGTCCAAACCAATCTAAAATTCACAGATCCCAAAATAACAGAAGTTAGTGGGCTGTTCACGTAGCGGCAGGCAATAACCTGGGATCAGGATCTGAGAGCCGCTGCCCATTCCCAGAGAATGCGAAACATTCAGCGATCGCGCTCATCAACCGCTGTTCTAAGGCTTTATGGCGAGGCAACCGAAGACCGCCTCGCCAAGACCTTTTACTTGCCGTGCCCGATGGCCAGCGCAAACAGCCTTGCCTGTCGTTGGGCAAAAGCACGTGGGTTGGCTGGTTTCTCCCCGTCAAGAATGCGTGCTTCATCAAGCAACAGCCACACCGCATCCTCGCGAAAGGCCAGATCGTCAAGCGATGCGATGGCTTTAACAAGTTCGTTCTGCGCGTTGATCTCTAGGATTGGCCTCAATACGGTCTGTAAACGCCCCGCTCCTTGAAGGAGCTTTTCGAGCTGGCGATCGGGGCCATGTTCCGACGCGACGAGGCAGACCGCGCTTTCGGTCAACCGATCGGAAATACGTACGTCAGCGACCTCCTCACCTAGGGCGCTTCGCGCGAAATCGATGAACGCCTCGACTTCAGGAGAAGATTGCCGGTCACGCTCATCGGTGCCGCCATCGCCGGTCACTGCGTTCAGATCGGCGAGGCCCTGGGTAACCGATTTGAACGGCTTGCCCTCGAAATCTGGGGAGTTGGTTGGCCAGAAATTATCTACTCCATCGGTCAGCAGAAGTACCTCTATCCCTTTGGCTCGAAAACCTTCCAGTTGCGGCGACGACCTCAGTTGATCGAGATTAGAGCCGCTAATGTAATATATCGCCGACTGCCCTTCCTTCATTGCGGCAAGATAGTCGGCCAGGCTTCGAGTTGCCCCATCGGATACGGTACTACGGAAGCGCGCCAGCTTTAGCAATTGCGCGCGCCGCTCGAAGTCCTCGTAGATACCTTCCTTGAGGATGGCGCCGAACAGATCCCAGACCTTGGAAAACGTCTCGGCTTCGCCTTCAGCCATCTTCTCCAGGGTGGAAAGGATCCGGCTCGTTACGCCCTTTTTGATAGCGGTTAGCACGGGACTTTCCTGGATCATCTCTCGGGAGATGTTGAGCGGGAGATCCGAGGTGTCGACGATGCCCCGGACGAACCGCAGGTAACGCGGCAGCAAGTCGGCTTCGTCAGTTATGAAGACGCGCTTCACATAAAGCTTCATGCGACCCTGTCTGTCTGGATCGAACAGATCGAATGGTTGAGAGCCCGGGATGAAGGCCAGCGTCGTATATTCGTGGCGGCCCTCAGCGCGGAAATGCACGTTAGCTAGCGGCTCGTCGTACTGGCCCGAGACACTACGATAGAAATCATCGTAGTCTTGCTTGGATATCTCGTTCTTTGGCTTGATCCAGAGCGCTGCACCATCGGAGATCTGTGAAGGTTCAGCGCCCTCTTTTTCGACAAGGCGGATAGGAACGGGTACGTGGCCGGATTGATCGCGAATAATCTTCTCGACTGTCCATTTGCTGGCATATTTCTTCGCATCGTCCATGAGATGGAGCACGACACGCGTGCCCCTCGCTGGCGCCGCGCCAAGATCGACCGGGACGATGTCATAACTTCCCTTGCCGTCGGACGACCATTGCCAAGCTTCGTCCTCACCAGCACGGCGGGAAATCACATCGACCCTTTCTGCGACCATGAACGAGGAGTAAAAGCCAACGCCGAACTGTCCGATCAATTCGGCCTTCTCTCCAGCCTTGGCAGCCTCAAGCCGCTCCATGAAAGCCTTTGTCCCGGAGCGCGCGATCGTGCCAAGCGCGTCGATCATCTCTTCGCGGTTCATGCCGATGCCGTTGTCCTCTATGACGAGCGCGGGCACCTCCTCATTGAGCGTCACGAGAATCGCCAGCTGGCCTCCATCCGACGAGAGCTGCGGCTTGGAAATCGACTCATACCGCAGCTTTTCGCACGCATCCGCCGCGTTCGAGATCAATTCCCGGAGGAACACATCTTTGTCCGAGTAAACTGAATGCACCATCATGTGCAGGAGCCGGCTGACATCGGCTTCAAACACGTGTTGCTCGGGCTGCTGCCCTTTAACTCTTGTCACTTATACCTCCATCGCAGATATATCGGCGATGAAATGGTTTCTCTGGGATTAGAATTCAAGCGCTGTCTGCCGCTTGGCAAGTGTCGGAATAAAGTCTTTGGAACAAGAGGGACCGGCCAAAACCCAACGACAAGTGGCACATGGATAAGGCCGTCATTACGATTGACAGCCGGAAGTTCTGGCTCTGGCACGCCATTGATTCCAGTGGAGATGTTCTCGATATCCTGGTTCAGGCTCGCCGCAACAGCTGGGCTGCCAGACGCTTCGTCTCCACACTGGTAAGGCAGTTTGGTTAGCCGCGGGCGGTCGTGACGGACAAACTGGGCAGCTTCGTTAAGCCGATCAAGGCCATCGCTCCCGATGCCGATCACCGAGCGCACAAGGGTCTGAACAACCGAATTGAAAATTCGCACCGGCAGACCCGAAAACACGAAAAGATCATAGGTCGGTTCAAGTCGACACGACAGGCACAGCGCTTCCTATCGGCGCACGATCTTTCGCCCCCGGCCGCTACACTCTGACCGTCATTTTATCTCGCCATGCGCGGGCTGATGCGTTCAGCCTGTGGGCGCAGTATGTCGCTGATATGACAGTTTGAAACTGGCGACACGGCGTCGATGGCGCCCTACACCAAACAACCTGGCAATGCCGCCGATGATCTAGCGGGCTAACGGACCGATAAACTCGAATGCGACAGCACCAACAAAACAAACAACAATTACGTTAAGAAGAACCAGCACCACGACGAGAATGGTTTCGGCGTTCATGCCCATTCCTTTCTCCGTTGTGATGATTTCCAGCGTCAATACCGAACTCTTCCAAAGCAATTGAGCGCATGATCGTGAATACCGGTCGCTCTACGTCGTCCGCGTCGATTATCTCTGGGACAGCATCAATCGTCTTCGCGACAGTGAGGTCGATCAGTTTACGCTGGATCTCTGGCGACGATGAAAACAGGGAAGCCCAATCTTCGAGTGGGTCCTGAAACGGCGGAACGTCAATTTCTGATGGGTTAGACATGAAGCGCAGCCCCCTCCATTCAGCAGGCGGGAGCACATACTAACCCTCAGTTGCCACCGCCTACACAATCGATTGGTGCCAATGATTGTTGTGTACCACTTTCTGACACGAATGGGAATTGTGCGTTAACACCGACGACTTGTGGCAGCGAGGGGCCATCGCTTCGCGACCGCGCTCTATGGCTTCGCCACGGAGCCGCCCGTTCGGCCGTCTCCGCCGTTCCGGTTACGATCACTTGTCCTCAAGGAACAAAGCGACCGCGTGACCGGTCTCATTCGCAATGAGCACGCGCAGCGCTTAATGCCGGTTCGCCCTGTCTGATGCCCGCTCTACGATGGTCCGCAGGTCTCGCCAATTGACAAGCAGGCTACCGCCTGTCCGTCTGCCAGAGACGCCTTTCACCGCCAGGGCGGCGAACCTTCCGGTTTTAAGCCGGCCCCTTGACTAGCCCCGCGCATCAACGGGAAGCGGGCTTCGCCCGGGACGACATGTCACTCGCCGAGGCCGATTTTTGGTCGACGGACATTTGATCGCAGGCGGATGCGAAGCGATAACCGATTGCGACACTCTCGAACTCGCCCAGAGTGTAGGCGAGCATCTGTCGCAACTCAGCGGATTGACCGCCGAAACATATTGTAAGATGAGATTGGTGTGAGCGCCGAGAGTTGCGGCGCGATCACCGGCCGGGTTTACGAGGAACCCGGCCACCTTCGAAGGGCTCCCTGTAGCCCCCCCTTCGAACTCCCGACCCGCCCGCTTGCTTTGGGCATATCAGATCACGCCAGGATCTGACGAAAGCCTCTATTTCGCAGAGACGGAAGAAGCCTGCCGGCAAGCCGCCTTGGACCAGCGCGCCGAGGTCAAGCGCCTTGAGGCCGACGACCAACCCGACATGACAGCGATGGCGCTTTACCGCTGCGACCGAACTGAGGGAGCGCGGCAAAGCCCCGCTCGTCACGCGAATTTCTTGTAGGCCGCGGCGAAGCGCGCTAGCAGTGCGCCGCGAAGGAACGAAAGCGTCCCCCGAAGGGTAGCAATCTTACACAAACTGCTCCCAGTTTTCTTTCCTTCGCACCACTTTCGCACCAAAGTCGACGACTCATGCTCAATGATGGAGGCCGAATTTTACTAGTGCCGCCGCTGCCACCACATTTCAGCTTCAAGCAGATCAAGAAAATGGCGTCGACACTTGCCGAGGTCGATCCTAACTAACGCGGTGTCATTCGGGGAACCGTCCATCAGGTCCTGAGCTCGGTCCCGTCGGGCAGGGACAACTAACCAACGAAAGGCTGCCAGGACGAAAAAGTGGTGGTTACATGACATAACCGATTGCAATGATCCGGAGCAAAAGGCTTGCAAAACCATTCGAGATTTTCGAGGACACCGTCGAACTGAAGCCCGGCGCGTTACCGCGCTCCTTCCAAAGGCCGACTAACTCGGCAGGCTCGATCGGCCCCCCCTTTCACCTTTCAAGTGCTGTCTGTTGGTTCATGCGGTGAACTTTCCCTCCAATCGGCGTTGGCGCGACTTTTCCCGTGATCTCGCCTCACGTCGAGCGGTGCGTAATTCCTCCAGGGTCGGCAGCCACCAGCCGCGAAGACGATCCTCTGCAGGTGGGCCAGACTTGGCTGGCCATGTCGTAGCAAGCTCCTCGAGGATCCCGGCCCGCCACGAGACCCAGAGGTAGTCGCAGCCAGCGGTGACTGGGAAGTAAAAGGACTCAACCGTCTCAGCGTCAGCCAGTTCCCCATCGAGTGCAGTAAAGACGACGATTCCTACGGCAGTCGAGATCGCTCGGTCAAAAGGCGGCAGTTGATTGGAGGGAACGGGATAACGCTTGCGCCGCCGCTCCCGGATCCGTGCTTTGGCAACCTCTTCTTCGTCCGTTCCGCGGATTGCGTCCCTTCGTTGCTTTCGTGCCGTGGGCTCGCTTCGAGCAGCGATCGCCTCAATCATCGACCAGCGGCTGCGAAGATCCTCGTAAGATCGATAGGGCACGGCCCACACAAGACGATCTGCGTCCCAGCGGGCGTCCCGGATCTCGCGTATTTCCGAAACGAGCGTCTTGGAATAGGGCGTCCGGATGAGAAGTGCTGCGGTTCCCGCCTCAAGATAACGGCTTTCAATCGGATCGAAGGCAAAAGCGTCGCGACCCTTGTCGTGCGCGAATGCGTCGGCCTCTGCTTCGATCTGCGCCAACCACCGACCGATGCGCCTCTGGGCGGTGCGGCCGGGCACAAACCAAGCCTTGCGGGTTTCGCTCCAGCGGGCGCGCGGGAAGGCTTCGCGAAACCGTTCGACCGTTATCCGATCATGCGGCAGGTCCATCGTTGCGCCCATAGGCGTTTCATTTTCGCTTCGCTCGCCCATGATCACTCTGCCCTTTACGAAGCCCTTCGTGACTTTCCAAGCCGTCTGATCGCCTGCTCCAGAGGCCGCTGCCCCTCACAATAGTCTTGCCAGACAATCGTTTTCGCAAGTAGTGAAGGCACATTCCGGATCGTGAAGCGCTTCGGATTCAGATCCGTCTTCACCTGTGTCCATGTCAGCGGCATAGAGACTGTCGCTCCCGGACGGGCACGCGGCGACAGTGGCGCGACCGCCGTCGCCATGCGATCGTTGCGCAGGTAGTCGAGGAAAATGCGGCCATTGCGCAGACTTTTTGTCATCTTGATGAGATAAAGGTCGGGATTTTCCCAAGCCATATGTTGGCAGACGTTGTGCGCAAACCCTTTGGCCTCTTCCCAGGACAACGGCTTTTTCTTGTTGACGGCAAGCGGGGTCACGACATGCAAACCCTTGCCGCCGGTTGTCTTGCAAAAACTGATGAGACCGAGCTCATCGAGCCGGTCCCGCATTTCACGTGCGGCTTCAACGACTGTCGAGAATGGCACGTCTGGACCAGGGTCGAGGTCGAACACAAGCCGGCCAGGCACCTCGGGCTGCCCAGGCTCGCAATTCCAAGGATGAAGCTCGACGCCGCCGATTTGAGCGATGGCCACGAGCCCTTCAACTCGGTCAACTTGCAAGTAAGGTTTCTTGTCGCCAAAGACCTTCACCAGTTCGAGCAGGTTTGAGGTCCCGGGCATCGCATGGCGCTGGAAAAATTGCTCGCCACCTATCCCGTCCGGCGCCCGAATGATCGAACAGGGTCTCCCCTTTACGTGGTCGATGAGCCAGGATCCGACAGCCTCATGATAACGGGCAAGCTCTTCTTTCGTCACCGGTTGGCCGTCGTCGGCATCTGGCCAGAGAGGCTTGTCCGGGTTAGAAATCATCACACCCATGACCTCGGCCTTGGCGCCTTTGCGGCGGGTGGATGTGGTCACAAGCTTTGCTGGGTGAGGTGTGTCGGCTTTTTCAGGCGATACCGGCTTTTCGGCTTCAACCTCCTCGGCTGGCTTGTCATCGCGCAGCCCTTTGAAGGCTGCCTGTCTCACCTGACCGTCCGCTGTCCATCCCGCGAACTCGATTTCGGCAACGAGTTCGGGCTTCAGCCAAACAATATCTGCGCTCCTCTTTGGCGCGCCGATGCCCGTGAACGGCGATTTGGAGGCCTCGTGTTTCTGGAGCTTCGGCAGCAGCTTTTCGATAACCTTAGCGCCGTAGCCTGTTCCGACCCGACCGACATATACCAAGTGGTTACCGCGATTGACGCCAACGAGCAGAGACCGGAATTTGCCATTGGTCTTGGCATAGGCGCCGATGACGACCTCATGGCCTGACCGGCACTTTGATTTCGCCCAGGTGTCCGTGCGGCCGGACTGATAGGGCGCGTCGGCCTTCTTGGATACGATACCCTCCAGCGAGAGGCGACAGGCCGATTTCAGGACTGCATCGCCGCCCGTCTCGAAATGCTCAACAAATCGAAGCCGTGAGTTGTCGCCGGCGTCCAACAGTATTTTCTCCAAGCGTTCCTTCCGCTCCTTCAAAGGTATCTCGCGAAGATCCTGGCCTTCTGAGAACAGCAGGTCGAAGGCGAAAAATACGAGCTCGTCAGTCTTTCCCTCGGAAAGAGCGGCCTGAAGTGCGGCAAAGTCCGGCGCGCCGTTTTCATCCAGCGCGCAGACTTCCCCATCAATGATACAATCCGGAAGTTCGGACGCCGAAGCAGCGATGGCGGGCCACTTGGCAGTCCAATCGAGGCCTTTGCGGGTTTTGAGCGTGACATCACCATCATCGATCCGCATCTGGATGCGGTAGCCGTCGAATTTGATCTCATGGATCCAGCCATCGCCGACGGGTGGACGATCGAAGCTCTCGCATAGCTGCGGTGGAATGAAGTCGGGCATGCTAAACTTCGCCGATTTTGATTTCGCGAATGATTTTGTCGTTTTCGGCTTCAGGTTCTTGCCGGCTTTACGCTCCTCAGCCGCACGCCCCTCCTTGCTGTCCCAGACCGCGTCTGCTTCCATCACCGGCGCGCTCAACATAAACTGCTTTGGCTTTCGTCCCTTTCCGGAAGCTATCGCGTCCATCCGCCGGCCGGACGCGACTGATGTCAGATTATCGTCTAAGATCTCGGCACCATTCTCTTCGATGGAAAAATCGTCGTGATGCTTGATCAGCAGCCAGTTCGTGCGCTTGTCACCGCCGCGATCATTGCGCATCCGCACCAAAACGAAACTACCCTGCAGACGCTCACCCTGCAGAGTGAACTTAAAATCCCCCTTGGCAAGAGCCTCCTCAGGCGTCCTAGCGCCTTCCGGCTCCCAATAGCCGCGGTCCCAGAGCATGACCGTGCCGCCGCCGTACTCACCTTTAGGGATCGTACCTTCGAAATCTCCATAATCGAGAGGGTGGTCTTCGACCTCGACAGCGAGGCGCTTGTCATGCGGGTCCAAAGACGGGCCCTTGGTCACCGCCCAGGACTTGAAGACGCCGTCCAGTTCAAGGCGGAGATCGTAATGCAGCCTTGTTGCGTCGTGCTTCTGGATCACAAACCGCCTGCGGTTTGACGCTTTGATTTCGACCTCGCCACTCGGCTCCTGGGTCTTTTCGAAATCGCGTTTTTGTCGATACGTTGAAAGTTTGTCGGGCATCTCTGTAGCCTTTTAACGCGAACACACATGGCAATTTCCAGTCGGGGGCGTTCAGCGTCCGGAGACACGAACAGCGCCAAGGTCACCAAAACTGCGTTGAACAGCCGCGATTTGGCTAACAGCAATATCTGCGGAGACCTCGATCTCGCCTTCAAGGGGTGCGTCCACGCGGCCGACGTCCCCGCCCGACACTTGCGACCCTGTAGTATTCCGTTCGGTCGCGGATTGAATGAAAATGTCGGGACGCGAAATCCCGTGCTGTTGGACAAGATGTTCAACAGCGAGATCCGCAGCCTCTCGTGTTTCAAATGTGGCGCGGATGGTGGTTGTGCTGTCGTCGGCCATTACCTGCCTCCTTGCGTTTCGAACGTATCTAAATCAAACGCAAAAGGGCGCCGGTAGTTTCAGTCTCAATCAATGTACTGACGGAATCGGACCAGCCAATTCTCAGTATTCGTATCCCTGTCTGACTATCATCGGTCTGTTCAAGTTCGCCTTCAAACGTCGATGACGCCAAGGAACTTTTGAACCACACAAATGTTCGAAGGGATCAACATGTTGCAAAGGAGATGAGCATGCCTCGTGGTGACAAATCTACCTACACCGCCAAACAGAAGCGCAAAGCCGAGCATATCGAAGAAGGTTACGAAGATCGCGGCGTGCCGGAAAAAGAAGCGGAGCGACGCGCTTGGGCGACCGTCAACAAGGAAAGTGGTGGTGGTAACAAATCGGGCTCGGGACGCGGCCACGCCGAGAACCACGCTTCATCGAAAAAGGGCGGACGCGCTGGAGGTGAGGCGTCTGCCAAGCGGCCCGCCGCAGAGCGCTCGGCCCCGGCGAAGAAGGCCGCCGCCACACGCAAGCGCAACGAGCAGCACGCCTCCCATTAGTATTTCGAGGACAGGAATCATGACGATCAGTTCACCGAAGCCCGGCGCTCCCGGCACAATCGATCAATCTCCCCGCTGGGAAGGTCCGCAGGAAAACCGACCTCGCGGATACATGCCGGCAAAGGACGATCCGGATGTGGATCGCGATGCCGTTGGCGAAAACAACAGCGACCCGGTCCGGACAAAGATTTCTGACGCGTTGAAGACTAAGGAGGAGTGAGACCGCCTGGCCGACGTTTGAAGCAATGCCGTCGCCTGACGCCCGATCCAGAGAGTGGCGGCATGCAAAGCATCAAGTCCGCCGCCGTTATGGAGTAACCATATGCTCCGGCGAGCGCAAGAATGGTGATCACGCTCTTCCGGGAATACCCGCCTCGGCTCATGTTCTACTACGCGCTCGCCCGCCCCTGTTTTTCTAGGCTTTCTTAGCGCGATTTTTTTAAAATCTTTCGGCTTCGTGTACCCTCTAAATGATGTTCGTTTCCTGAATTTTTGAGAATAACGGCTATATCTTCGCAGAGACGCCTCTCGAAGGTTTGCGAATTTGACCGTTGTTGCGGAGGGTGTCTTCAGGCCATGCGGCCATGACAATTTCTTCATCGCGGCTACCTGAACAGATATCGGCCAGCGGACAGGGAGTCGGTTGTGAAGTTCTAATGTCGTCAGATCAAAGGTGGATCTGGCATGCACTCTTGTTGGAACGCCGTTACGGACGGGCGAAAAGTCAAAGACCTTTGGAACTGCGGGGCTCAAAATTGGTTAGCGCGCTTGTGCAACAACCAGGAGACAACAATGAACGAACCGCGTCGCCCATCCCCGCCGCAGCCTGAGCAGCAGCAGCAGCCTCCGGGCGAAACCAATCTCATGAAGCCTGTGCCCGATCACGGAGAGAATTCATATCGAGGCAACGGAAGGCTTGCAGGCAAGGTCGCCCTCATCACGGGCGCTGACTCCGGTATCGGTAAGGCAGTTGCAATCGCGTTTGCCCGCGAAGGGGCGGACGTTGTCATTTCCTACCTCAACGAGGATGAAGATGCGCGCGATACGGCCAAGTGGGTGGAAGATGCCGGCGGCAGAGCCAGCGTTATTCCCGGGGACATCAAATCCGAAGATCACTGCATCGACTTGGTGGAACGGACGGTGGCCGAACTTGGTAGTCTCGATATCCTCGTGAACAACGCAGCATTCCAGAGAACCTACGCCGACATCAGCGACATCAGCGCCGAAGAATGGGATGAGACCTTCCGGACAAATATCTATGCACCTTTCTACCTTTCGAAAGCGGCCGCGCTTCATATGAAACCCGGTAGCGCTATCATCAACACCACATCCATCCAATCCCGCCAGCCGTCTCCTCAGCTTCTCGCCTACGCAACGACAAAAGGTGCCGTATCCAACTTTACCGCGGGCCTGGCTGAGATGTTTGCCGACAAGGGCATACGGGTGAACGCAGTAGCGCCGGGACCGATCTGGACTCCGCTTATTCCCTCAACGATGCCGCCAGAAAAATCGGCGAAGTTCGGCGAACAGACCTTGTTGAAACGGGCAGGCCAACCAGCAGAACTGGCAGGGGCCTATGTCCTGTTAGCTTCGGACCTTGGAAGCTACATGACTGGTGCGGTCATCCCGGTCACCGGCGGTGAGATCATGATCTGATGCAATCCGCTTGAGAAACCGCCAATGCTCAATTTAAAGAGGGGCAAATTGGCAGTTCTAGCGACAAACGTAATCGCCGTGGACTATGCTTCTTCGATGGTGTTGTCTGAAGGATTTCTCGTCGAAACTAGACCAGGGGTGCCACTTTGTCCTGTGGCGTTGCGTGCGTGGCGACGGTATCACCAGTACCGGATATGGGAGCCGCGCGGGGAGGTATGGCGTTGTTGGTCGATCACCGTTGCCGGTTTGCCCAGGGGATCGGTCGCCTCTCCCCACCACTCTGCACCGGCCAGGCAATCGCCGCGTTTGCACCGAGGACAGTCAGCACCGGTTTCCTGCCCGTCCCTGTCTGGCCTCCGCTGTAATCTTCGAAATGGTCGGTTTGTCTTCGGTCTTGGCTGGTTCGCACTCAATACAACCCGTCGCGCAGCGTTGTGCCTTGGACACTGATACTTTAACCGTCACGTTCTATCGTCTCAACTTATGTCGACCGCACTAGGCTTGATGATGACGACAACATCCGGTTCAACCAAAGCGTTGACACCAAGAAAACGCCAAGGGAAGAGCGCGGGGATCCGAAGCGAAAAGAGCAACGACTTTGAAGGCTAAAAGCCTCTAACAAAGAAAGGCGGCAGATACCGCCTTCCTGGTAATCACGCGATGATCAGTCTTTATCCAGGTCCTGAGCCATTTTGTAGTGATGCTCGAGAGCGGGGAGCTGCTTGGCGGCGAATGCCTTGAGATCTGCGTTCTCGCCTTCCTCGGCATAGCGCTTGAAGAGATCGACTGCATCTTCGTGCGCTTCGACCTGATCGTCGATATATTCCTCGTTGAATTCAGCTCCCTGTAGTGTGGCAAGCTCGTCAACGTTTTTCTTGTGGTCGTCGATGAGGGTGGTCTCGGCCTTACCTTGGACCTTTCCAGTGTTGAGCAGCGCAGTCAGTTCTGCCGTTGTTTTCTGGTGGTCGGCAATCATCTGCGTTGCAAATTTCTTGACGGCATCATCGCCCTTTTGGACGGCCAGCTCGCTGGATTCGATTTCAAAGACATCACTGGCAGATGCCTGTGCAATGAAGTCCTCTGTCGTTGGAGCAACACCCAACGCGGAATTGATGCCTGTGGACTCGGTTGCCGACTGTGCCACCGCAGCAGTGGCTGTCATTAGAGCGGCTACGGTTAGTGCGATCTTTTTCATTTAAATCTCCCATATTTGCCGAGCTCTAACAGGCGCACGGACCGAAAGTTCCGGCTTCGGATCGCAAAACAGTGACGCGCGTGGGCAAAACTTGCGGAAGTTTATTCAAGGTCTTGATAGGAATCGAACCACCGGCTCCGAGAGAGTGGGGCGATTATCTTGGCGGCATATGTTCTGGCCATTCCTGTGCCCCATGAAGCACACGCAGAATCCGAACTGTCGTCTCAGTAATGGTATAAGCCGCGACGTAGGGCGTACCGTTGATAACGAGTTCGCGTGTGCCAGCAATTCTGCCCACGCGCCCACTGGCAGGAAAATCGAGTAAACGACGGGTAGCAGCGACAATCCGCTCATCGATCAGAATGGCGGCGGCAGGATGATCTGCCTCAATGTACGTAAAGATGGCGTCGCGATCCGATAACGCAAATGCAGACCAAGTAAGTTTCACGATTTGGGCACACCAGCTTTAAGACGTGCTGCTGCTCGACGTTCGGAAAAATGCGCCTCAACTTCCTCGTCTGATAAATCAGGCCGAGTATCGTTCAATGCTTCGAGCACCTTGGTCCGAAACCAGGCGTCATGCGCTTCACTGCCTGAAAGAAGCTCTAGGGGCAAAGCCCCCTCATTAGCAGTCCGGGTGAGCAGGATACGAACAGCATCAGATACCGTGAGGCCCATGCTTTCAAGCACGGCAGAAGCACGATCCCTAACCTCGGCATCAATACGTGTTTGGACGAGTGCGTTGGCGGCCATGGCTATCTCCAGATTTAACTAGATAGTAATGCATTTGAATGACATTTTCTAGGTAATTTGCGCCGCCAATAACTGCGTCTCGCTCTTTTAAGCTCTTGAAGAGATTCGAACCTGCGACATCCGAATAGAAAATTGCATTTTTTCAAGAGCATTACCCGCTTTAGGCTACTTACATTATTAATCCGCCCGCATTTTCCTCTTCCAGACCATAGTGGACCAGGCTATCGCAAAGTTTGAGTGCCTTCCGTCCCGTGGGTGCGGAGATTACGTGCGACGAAATCCGCAATTTTGCGGAGATAAATCTTGCTATTATCCGCAAACGAGCTTTATCGTGCGACATGACCTATATCTGGCAGTCCACCCTATGGCCGAAATTCGAGTGGCATATTGACCGCCTTGCATCAAGGATTGCGGATGTACGCCTTGATCAAGGGCGGCTTATCGGCCGCGTCGAGACGCTCGGCTTTCGTACCCGCGAGGCGACATTTCTGCGAGCGTTGACCGATGACGTCGTAAAGTCATCAGCGATCGAGGGAGAAAAGTTGGATGAGCAGCAGGTCCGGTCCTCCCTCGCCAGGCGGCTCGGCATCGACATCGATGGATTTGTGACACCAAACCGCTCTGTTGAGGGCATCGTCCATATTACGCTCGATGCCACGATCAATTGCGCAGAGCCACTGACGGCAGAGCGACTGTTCCAATGGCATGCTGCCCTTTTTCCGACCGGCCGCAACGAATGGGGTCATAAACTTCGCGTCGGCGATTGGCGTGACGATTCTGGCGGCCGCATGGAAATAGTTTCTTACGCGTTCGGGCACGAGAAAGTCCACTATGTTGCTCCCTCCGCAGATCGCGTGGAAGCTGAGATGTCAGCCTTCCTCGAGTGGTTTAACGGAGCACATGATGTAGATCCCCTTATCAAAGCAGCCATTGCCCATCTCTGGTTCGTCGCAATCCATCCTTTCGGCGATGGCAACGGCCGCATAACGCGCGCAATCGCGGATATGACACTTGCACGCAGTGGCGGAGGCGCCCAGCGGCTTTATTCCATGTCTGCAGCAATTGAGCGATCCCGCGCCGGGTATTATGAAGCCCTGCAATCAATTACCAGCAGAGATAGCCTCGACATCACGAGCTGGATCGAGTGGTTCATTGATCGTCTAGGCAATGCTGTTGGCCAAGCCCTCCTGACACTCGACAACGTGATGCTGAAAAATGATTTCTGGCAGATGCATGCTGAAAGCGATCTCAATCCGCGACAAGCCAAGGTCCTAAACCGGCTGTTAGAGGGGAATTTCCACGGCAAGCTCACATCGACAAAGTGGGCGAAATTAACGAATGCATCCCAAGACACTGCATCTCGCGACATCGCAGACCTGATGGCGAAAGGCATCCTGCGAAAAGGAGAGGCGGGAGGACGAAGCACGGCATACGAATTGGTTTTCAACTTTCCGACGAACCACGCTTCTCATTCCAGATAAAATCAATTCGGGCTGCGGCGATGGAAGCTACAAGAGAACCTCATGTTTTCGAACGCTCTCAATGGGCCGGGCGGTTTGGACCTCAAGTTGGGCTATTGACAGGGTATGACCTCGCGACCATCAGATAGATGGTTCTCACTCATCATTCTGCGGCGGCAACCTTCGAATTGCTTTTTCGGATTTCCCACTCCTGCGGCGTAAGCGTCTTGATGTCGAATGCAGGCTGGAGGCGTTGACCGCATCGCTGCGGACAAACACGCCAACAACCTCACCAAGAATGATCTCGCGGGCCGGGCCGACCTGCAGCGTCGTGTGACGGCGGCATAACAGCGCTGCGGGGGGCTGCGAGAATGCGTGGACTGCACACCATCTGGCCGGGCACGGTGACAAGGCCCGCCTCGTCCATCTCGTCCACTTCGGGACCGAACTTGATGGCGCACACCTCCATTTGTTCTAAGGAGGCGTTGTCGCAGATATGGACGATGAACTCGCCGGTCTCGCGGATGTTTCTCGCGGTATCCTTGAAGCGCATGCCGGAATAGTTTTCAACGCCGATCGCACCGATTGCCGGATCGTGGGTCGGGACATTGAAGAAGCTGAAGGGACCGGCATTCGGCTGACCGTCCTTGCTCACTGTCGTCACGAGCGCGATCGGGCGCGGAATGACCGTGCCGATCAGGATCTTGTAGCGTTCGCGCTCGGTGAGCTTGGCGAAATCGAAATGCGTATGTCCAAGGGTCGTGTCGGTCATGTCAGGCCTCGGCAGCGATGCGGTGGGTTTCAAGCGGAGTGTGGCGCAACAGATTTTCGAACCCATCCTTTGTGACGACATACATGTCGCCGACATTGCAGCCGGCCGACAGCGGTTCCAGCCACTGCGTGTGCAGCACGAATACCATGCTATCCTCCATACGGTCGTAATTGTGGGAAGAGATGTTGAAGCTGTTCTGACCGCCGGCCATGCCGACCCAGTGGCCGAGATTGGGGTTATGCGGTCCGTGCGTCGCCGGATAGACATGCATAGGGTGCGGCCCTGTGCCTCCCAATCTATATTCTTCACATACTGGCGCGGGCTCAACCGCGCGCTGCCATCATCCATAGCCGCCCAGTTATAGGGCGATCATCGGCTCGAAGGCGGCATTGTTGACGTGTCGCATCAAGGCACCGGGCCGGATCAGCTTTTCGGCGCGCTTGACGCCTTCTGTGCAGGCGACGAGTAACCTCTTGCCCTGAACATGTTTTGTTAAGGTGCGCCCCCTATTTCCGCTCGCCCTCGGCAATGGCGCCGAGAGGAGCGGACTGAGCATTACCAAAAACGACCTTTCATCACGTCATTTTCAGCACGAAATCTCCCAATTCTGCGAGCTTCATATCGCTCTGATCGCATCCAGGCGAGCGTTGGAGAAAATACGGCCTTATCTGACCAGTTTGATCATCTACCGGAAATCGCCTCCACTACTAAATGGCGGCGTCGACTGGACGGCGATCGGAGTGACGCCCCACAGAAAAAGGCATCGTAGTGTGCCAAGATGATATGCGTCATGTTACCATGACGGAAGGAGGGATTCAGGGAGGAAGTTAGAAGACCTTCTTTCGACGAGTTGTTGAGACAGGGGATAATGCGGCCTCTTGAGCTTCGCGCAGCAGTCGAAGACGTTCCGTCTTTTCCGCACGTTGAGCGGTCTCGACCGCAATGATCTGCCTGGCAGCGCTATGGGTTGCCGAAGCTTTGTCCTCAGTCGTTGGTTTATCAGGCTTGAAGAAAGCCTCTTTCGTGATCGCCATGGCGACCTCCTTTCGGGAAGGTATAACGAACAGCAAGCGTGGACAGGCAGCTTCCTCCGCAGCAAGAATGTTGCGCAGGCACCGTCAATCCTTGTCGTTCGGCTGCTCCTCAAGGGACGGGTCTTCGGTGACTTCCGCTCCCAATTGGTTCTGTATCTCACTTTGAGACTGCCCAAGGACCTGGAGAAGCGCCGAATGCTCTGGTTTTCCAGCGTGTTCTTCGAGGAAGTCAGCAAGCGACGTGCGCGTCTCATGCCCGCCGGATGGCGTACTGGCCTTGTGCAGCACAGTCATCTGGCCATCGTCGACTTCCAGGGACCATCGATCACCGTTGCTACTAACCGAAAATTCCTTAGTTTCGCTCATCGACGTTCCCAATCTTTTGTGAAGCCTGTTGGCAGTGTTCGAGTCGGGAAGAACGTGCACCTAGCTCGAAAGCAACACCACTTGGAATGCAGTCCCAGACGATACGATTAGCTTGACGGCAACGCCTCGCAGTCTTTTAGGAACTGCGCAATAAGGTGTTGCGCAGCACGCATTCTGATCGACTGTTCCGTCGTGTTGCTGAAGTTCCGCATTCCTGCATCGGCAAGCGCAGCGTCCAGTCGTTCGAATTCTTCTGCAAGCGTTTTACAGTTGGAAGACATTTCAACCTCTCATCTTTAATGCAAGGTGATCTGGAACCACAGCGGTGTAGTCAGACATCCTGCCGTTAGTCGCTCCAGAGGATGTGATGAGCGTCGCTCAAACCTCGAGGCAACCGGTCAACGTGGTCGAGCGGCTTTCTTTGGAGCAGGAAGCAATCCCTCGCGCTGCAACTTCTTTTTCAGGACGCGAAGCGCCTGATCAATATTATTTTCCCGAACGATTACTTGCAAAATCTCTCCTCGTCGGACGCTGGTCTATTTGCGGGTTTTGAGCGCGGACAGATCGATCCAGCTCTTACCGCTTTTCTGATGGACGGATGCCCGGGGCACCTCAATCACACGTGCCGTGGAGGCTTCGGTGTCGATGTCGTCTCCGTCAATGTTGCGATCGAAATTTTCGCCATTGAGACGGACCCGATAGCGGGCGACGCCGTATGTTACAGGGAGCACCGCGAGGATCTTGCCCGTCCCCTTCGGCTGCACACTGCCACGCGTGCGTACTTTGAGCACCACGGTATCGCCGGTGCTATAATGGACGTTCAGCATGAGAGCCTCCTGGCCCAGAAAAATAAAGGCCGGGCGTTACCCCGACCTCTCATCGTCATCCACTCCCGCCGCCAGTACATCCGTGGTCGGCTGCGAGCAAATGACAAATTATGCCGCCTGAAGATTGTCAGCCGAGCTTTTACCGGACTTGCGGTCCTGTAAGATGTCGTAGCGGACCTTCTGTCCATCAACGAGCGAGTTCAGGCCAGAACGTTCAACAGCCGAGATGTGGACAAAGATGTCCGTCGAGCCGTTGTCAGGCTGAATGAAGCCGAAGCCTTTGGTGGCATTGAACCACTTGACGGTACCAGTGTTCATAACGATTTCCTTTCGAAGCAATCGTTGTTGTTCCCGCGAAACCTCGCAGGATTGGATCGATGTTTTTGAGAGGAAATCCGACGGGAGCTAAGCTCTGGACCGACGTCACAAGCAATGTGTCGATGACTGTATATATGATGAAATTTCGAGATTTGCAATGAAATTGCCAAATTTCATGATAGATTGTTTCGAAGTCACTGTTTTAATGCGGTTAATTTATCTCAGATATTTTCTTTTCCCTTCGCAATTTTTACAATCCTATTATTTTTCACCTGGAAAAAATCGAATGAGTTGAGTTGCCGTAATCTTTTCTCGGCTCACCAAATCTGAAGAAATACAGGATTCAATATTTCTGCGTAGATCGACTGGAATCTCCGGTCCACCAGCCTTCAAAAGCTTGTCGCTCATCGCAAAAAGTGCCGTGGCCTCCACACTGCATTGAGAGGCTGACATAATTTCAATTGCCGATGCCTTGGGAGCCATCACATCCAAATCGGTCCTGGCCGCATAAACGGTCAAAAGATACCAGACAGAAAAGAACACTCCCCAAAGCAGCATGCTGCCGAGAACATAAGCGTGCACGGGTTTTTCCCCACTATTTGCTGAGTATAGGAAGGCCCTGAATGGCATATCGCGGTAGCGGTTTTCGAAATGTCACGCGTTCCCGCTTCTGTATCCCGAACAAGAAGAGCATTTCTTCTTTAAGGTCAGCAGGATCGGTCATTCCATCCTGAAACAGCTGGATAATCTTACGTGCGGCATCGTTGAAGCAGCGCTCATCTTCTTCGAGCATATCAACGCCGAAGCCTGCATCCGACAATACAGATTGCAACATCTTCAGATCGTTGGAGGTAATCAGGCCTTGTTCACTTGCGGAAGACATCATGTCCTCCTTTCGTTGGGGCCAAGGAATTTAACCTTGAAACGGTAACGCCCTTTTAAAAAGCTACCGGAAGAAAGAGCGTGCGCGCTCGCATATCGATTGGCAAGGCAATTCTGAAGGGAGCTCATGTCTAGGTCAGCCAATTTGAGCACGGGAAAGTGCGACATTGTCGATCCAACCCTTCCCGGAGTGAGCGCGAAGATCGCATCTCTGTCAGAAACTTGGCCAGTCGTTCTGGCCAATCTTAGCGATCAGTTTGGCATCGGCAATCATGCTATCGCGCCCTCCCTTGTTGCTGCAGTGAATGGCCAGGGCCGAGGACCGTGTTGCATGGATCGGTTGCCGACTGATATCGCACGGGGCCAACGCCTTACAGGATTTACCTTATGCCGCGTAAGTTCAACTCTGCTCGCATCGGCAAACATAACCCGATGTCAGCCTCACTTCTTATTTAAGCACGGCGCATTTCATTTAATTAATCAGCAGACGTAGACAAGCGCGCTTAATTAACGCGCTGACATTGAATTCCTGACCTTTGATCCAGGCGGCATAGCGAATAATACGATGAATAGCCGTCATTAGAAGTGACACGCCCGATACATCCTTTCTTAAAACTCGCCTCATATTCCCGCTCGCCCTTGGTACTGGTGCCGAGAGAAACGGAATGAGCATGACCAAACACGACCTTTCATCACGTCATTTTCAGCGAAAAATTTCGGAATTCTGCGAGCTTCGTATCGCTCCGATCGCGTCCAGGCGCGTGTTGGAAAATATACGGCCTTATCTGGCCAGTTTGATTGTCTACCGAAAATCGCCCCCGCTCTTGAATGGCCATATCGACTGGGCGGCGATAGGCCAGAATTGTGGGATCGAAGCCGAGTTGACGGTAGGACTGAAAAAGCAGCTCCGGGCTGCTCTGGATGCCATCATCCGATGGCTCGGCGCACCAAAGGCAGCCGAAGAGCGACGGCCACCAAAGTCAAAGGCTCGCCCGACCAAAATCGTTCCCGCCAAGAAAACGGCTTCCGCATCCTCGACCGGAAAGCCGCAACGCCCGGCGTCCGACGGCACCTTTGCCCTGTCCGCGTCGACACAGCGCGGCCCTGCGCCAAAACCGATCAGCCCGTTCCCAGACGCACTATTTGAAGCGACTGAAGATCCGGTGAGCTTTCAGGACGCATTGATCTATCATATGCGGCGGTTCGGTGACACCTACTGGCAGCTCTATCGCGCCGTCGTTCATCTGAATGAGACCTTTGACAACAAGACGCTGCTATCCTGGATCCAGGGCGAGCGTGTGCCAAGATCAGTAACGAGTTTCGACATCCTGCTCCGCATCGAGCGACGCTACCGACTTCCCGAGGGATATTTCAAAGAGAAACTGCCGCATCAGGCGCGCTCGCTTTATGGTCACGAGCTCGAAGATATCAGCCCGGCTGAGCGGCGCAGGATCTCGTTGCATCTGCCGGATGATTTCAGCAGCCTTCCCTTCACCAAGCGTGAAGAAATCCTGGATTGGGTGCGCCGTGTGATAATTTCCGGATCGACCGAATATCGTCGATACCAGGCGGCGGCCAGCAAGCAACGCTATGCCATCCGCTTTCCTGGCGTGACATATGGTGGCAGTGCCCTGCCCTCTCGAACATTGGCCTCAATGGCCGGGGCTAATTTAAACCTCGCGGCAGATTTAGACGATCCAGATCTACTGTCCGGCGTTGTCGACGCGCCACCGAGGCTTGCAATGGAAATGGCTGACCTCATCCGTTTCAAAACCTCAACACTGACCGCGATTGGTTTCCAACGAAACGGCGTCTGGGGCGAGGAAACGGCCTCTCAGAAGATCGAGCACCTTGGGTTGATGTTCGGCGCACTAGCAGCTTCCCCAAGCAGCGTCGTGAAGGGCTGCGGCGTACCGCTTAGCCAGTTAAGCTTTGGCCTCCTCATCTTCCCTGGCGTCTGGGACTGGTATCTGCAGTGGCGGGAACAACGGCGTGGCTTTTACACCAAATGGGAAGAAGATATGTTGATGGTCGCCCAAGCCCTATCTCGCGCGGATGTCGGCTGGATCCGGCAACACCCGGAACTGCTTAAGAACGTCAGGCCGATCGTGGGCTTGATTGAGCAGGAAGAAATCGACTTCGCGGCTCGCGACTGGCATGGCGCCTGCGATGCGTTTCATGGGCATGCGGCCAACAGATCCAAAGAAATTCAACGCGTCATGCGGGTTCACCGCGATCCATTTGAACCGATCATGTGTGTACTTGAAGCGGACAGTCCATTAGCGGAATATCGCAAAATCACGGACGAGATCGTGAAACGTATGCCTGACGAGAACAGATACCCACGACCGGCCGCCGAGGCCGTCAGAGCATTCCTGTTGCTTCGGCTTGGCCTGCACCTTGGGCTCAGACAAAAGAACCTTCGCCAGTTACGGGTCTGCCCGCGCGGACACTATCCGACATCGGAACGCCGGCTTGAGGACATGAAATGCGGTGAACTGCGCTGGAGTGATCGTGACAATGGTTGGGAGGTGCTCATCCCGTCGGTCGCGTTCAAAAACTCTGGCTCCTCCTTCTTCGGACAGAAACCGTTTCGGCTGGTACTGCCGGACCTGCTCGATCTCTACGAATACCTCGATGCCTATATAGACCGTCATCGTGGTGTCCTCCTTGGAGGAGCCAGAGATCCCGGAACCCTGTTCGTCAAGACGGTGAAGACTACCAGCATTGATGCTGCTTACAATTCGACGACATTCTACGAGGCTTGGAGGACAGTGATTCAACGCTACGGAATTTACAACCCTTACACCGGACGGGGTGCAATCAAGGGCCTGCTGCCGCATGGACCGCATAACCTGCGGGACATTCTCGCGACGCATATTTTGAAGCAGACCGGATCCTACTAGCAGGCCAGCTACGCAATTCAGGATACGCCCGATGTCGTTCAGCAGCACTACGGTCGCTTTCTGCCGCAAGACAAAGCCGCACTGGCTGCCAAGATTCTCAATCAGGTTTGGGAAGCTGCGTAAGATCGAATGAGATGCTCGGCTCAGATCCCATACTAGGTTGCATCTGGACCGAGCCGCCTCGTCTCGCTCTTGAAGAGATTCGAACCGCGACTGCAATAGGCAAAAAATGCGGACTTGATGGGCGTAGATTTCCGCACCAATTGGTGCTACATGCATATCAACGTTTCGGAGCTAGTTATGCGATCAACCATCAATCTCGACGACAGCCTTATGGAAAGAGCGAAGTCCCTAACAGGCACGAAGGAAACGGCGGCTCTTGTGCGTCAAGCGCTAGAGACTTTGGTGCGAGTAGAGTCTGGCAAGCGGCTAATCGCTCTTGGAGGCACTATGCCTGAGGCTGAGGCAGCGCCTCGCCGCCGGAGCGAAGTGGGGAAGTGATCCTTGTCGACAGTTCAATCTGGATTGATCATTTCCGACACGTAGACCCAGAGCTCGTCAAAATCATCGGAGATGATCAGCTGGTTTGCCACCCTTTCGTTGTAGGTGAACTGGCCTTGGGTAGTCTGCGAGAACGGGATGCGGTGTTAGCGTTTCTCACAGCTCAGCGTGAGGCAGTAGTTGCAACCCATGCAGAGGTGATGACAGTCATTGATCGCCATTCGATATTCAGCATGGGGATCGGCTATACTGATGCACATTTGTTGACTTCCACTCTCCTAGACCGTCGATCGAGCTTGTGGACGAGGGATAAGCGCCTAGCGGCCGCCGCTCGGAAGGTTGGGGCAGCGCTTTATCCCTCTCCGCATACTCCTCATTAGAAACGAAGTTACAAACCCTTGAGTGCAATTCCGCTCTTGAAGGGAATCGAACCTAAGTCCCATTTTTCCGCCGGACTTCCAGGACCGCTCGCGCGTCTGGAGCCTAGAGAGAATTCCCAGGCGCTAATGCCACAACGCCGAAATTGGAACCGCCGATAATCGTTCTCCAAATGGAATTAC
>NZ_JACAWV010000006.1 GCF_013390595.1 Rhizobium sp. RM
ACAAACCAGCAAGTCAGCCAATCCGCTTGATTTCTCTAGAACGAAGCAGTTCGTCGCCAGCAGCGCCGCCGCCCTCGTTCAGTGAGCGGACTTATAAACCCACCCCATGAAACAAGTCAACACACCAATTTTCAAAAATACAAAAAATCACACAAGCAATTGATTAGGCGTGATAATTTTGAATTTTCGCGATTTTCACCGTCGGAGCACCTATTAAAGGCGGCAGTTTTTGCACAGCTGGATGGGCTCCTTAATATGAGAGACTGTTTTGCGCCTTGTTTTGGCCCGAGTCCTCACTAATTGCTTCGTCAACGAACAATTAACCACAGCCCATCCGTACATATATAAGGGCGAGCACAGACGCCGCGGATTTGACTCATGGCGTCGAAAGTTGCACACCTTCGCTGAAGTTTCTGGAGAACGCATGACTGACGGGAAGCAGCAGGCATGATGGCGGATCGCAATGTGATCCGCTCGCTTGGCACGGAACCGCCGATTTTGGCGGAGGGTCGACGTGCGCCTGACCGTCGCGAGATTTCCATGCGCTGGCTTTCCGGCACGTTCCTGACAGGTATTACCTCATCGATATTGATGGGCGTCGCGCTGTTTGCCGCACTTGATGGCCGTCAGCAGCTCGCCATTCCCGCCGAAGCCTTTGCGCGCGCCGACATGGGCAACAATGCGACAGAAGCCGCCCGCCGTGGCGTTCGCCTTCTCGCACCAAATATTGCCGCGCGTCCCTCGGATCGCTCCATCATGGAAGTTTCGACCGTCATTCATGACGGCGACAAGGAAGTGGTCCGCAAGGTACCCTTCTCGCATGTCAAAATCCCACTCGCGTCAAATTACGCGAAACAGGACGACTATCCGGCTTTTGATCCGCTCAATATCTTCGCAAGCAATGATGACAATGGCGCAGCCATTCCGCCTGCCAGCCGTACGGGCACGATCTACGGGTCCGAAGTGGAATCCGAAGTCAGTCTTAAGACGGTCGCCTTTCCGACGCAGCATTCCAAATATGCTTTTGCAGGGTCATTGAGTTTTGATGAGGTTGAAGAGGCGGTCCGGTCGAATGGTTCGATCCTGACGGACGGAAACGAGCAGCTTGCGGCTCTCTATTATATCGACCCGCGTCGTTTCGACGATGACGAAGGTGATGTCGACATTACGGCCGGCCTTGCGGCCCGCGTTGTCGAACAGAACATGTCGGTGTCGACACCACAATCGCCCTCCGCGCCGGTCAAGGAGTATGCCGACGACGTCATTCCGGCGCGCCAGGCCGAGTCTATCGAGGATGCTCTGTTCGGGGCGGGTTATTCGAAAGCGCAGGCCTCCGAAATTGCTGGTCTGCTTTCACCCGAAATTAGGTCGCAGAACGTTGAGAGCGGTGATGTGCTGCGTGTGGGCGTGCTGCAAGAGGATGAAAAGAGCGATATCGTCCGTGTCAGCCTTTATCGAAAAGGCAGGCACATGGTCACTATGGCCGTCGACGACAAGAAGCGCTTCATCAAGGCAAGCGAACCCCCGAAACTTGATGCCGTTGCGACGGCTTTCGACAGTACCCCTGCCCCGGCTGCCGGGCGCGATCTGCCGAGCGTTTATGATGGCGTATATCGGGCCGCGCTTGCCTATGGCATGAACCAGAGCATGGTCTCGCAGCTCGTCAAGCTTCTTGCCAGCAGCGTCGATTTCCAGGCGCAGCTTAAGCCGACAGATACGCTGGAAGCCTTTTTCTCCGTTGAAGACACGGATGGCAAAGCAACCGACAAATCCGAGCTTCTTTATGTGAATGCCAAGTTCGGTGATAACGAGACACGTTTTTATCGTTTTCAGAACCCTGACGACAACAGCGTCGACTACTTCGATGAAAACGGAAAGAGCATCCGCCAGTTTCTGTTGCGCAACCCGGTTCCGAATGGCCGCATGACCTCCGGTTTCGGCATGCGCCGTCACCCCGTTCTGAAGTTCAGCCGTATGCATACCGGCACGGACTGGGCTGCACCGCGTGGCACACCGATCATCGCAACCGGTAACGGCGTGGTGGAAAAAGCAGGTTGGGCTTCCGGTTATGGGAACCAGACCCTTTTGCGCCATGCCAATGGTTATGTGTCTTCCTACAATCATCAAAGCGCGATCGCCCGCGGAGTGACCGAAGGCGCGAAAGTCAGACAAGGTCAAGTGATCGGTTATGTTGGCTCCACCGGCCTTTCGACCGGCGCGCACCTGCACTATGAGCTTATCGTCAACGGCACCAAGGTCGATGCGATGAAGGTTCGCCTCCCCGGCGGTAAGTCGCTCTCGGGCGACGCACTGGCTAGGTTCTCCGATGAGAGAAAGCGGATCGACAACCTTCTCAACATCGAGGACAAACCCAATCAGGTGGCTAGCCGCTAACGGCTTAATCTGTCGGACGACGTCCTGAATGAAAAAGGGCTCCGTCTCCGGAGCCCTTTTCGTTTTATGCCGCGTCAGCGGTATCGGCTTCAACCTGGTCCTTCAACGGTTTGACCTTGAAGAGCAGGCGATCCGTGCCGGACGTAACCTTGACGCGAGAACCATCAGGAATTTCTCCGCCGAGGATCATCTCGGCAAGTCTGTCCTGGACAGCCTTCTGGATCACCCGCTTCAGCGGACGTGCGCCATAAGCTGGGTCATAACCCTTGTTGGCAAGCCAATTGCGGGCATCCTCGTCCAGTTGCAGGTCGATCTTGCGCTCGCCAAGCAGCGACAGAAGACGCTTGAGCTGGATATCCACGATGGCACCCATTTCATCACGCCGCAGGCGATGGAAGAGGATGATATCGTCGATGCGGTTCAGGAACTCAGGCCGGAAATGCGACCGAACGCGTTCCATCACCAACTCACGGACGGAGTCCACATCGTCATTGTCGCCCATCTGTGTCATGAACTCAGAACCAAGGTTCGAGGTCATGATGATGATGGTGTTCTTGAAATCGACAGTACGGCCCTGACCATCGGTTAGACGGCCATCGTCCAGTACCTGCAACAGAACGTTGAACACGTCCGGATGTGCTTTTTCGATCTCGTCAAACAGAACGACCTGATAGGGTCTGCGACGAATGGCTTCCGTCAGCGCTCCGCCTTCCTCGTAACCGACATAGCCTGGAGGTGCGCCGATCAGCCGTGCAACGGAGTGCTTCTCCATATATTCCGACATATCCAGGCGAACCATCGCGGTTTCGTCGTCAAACAGGAAGCGAGCCAACGCCTTCGTCAGCTCGGTCTTGCCCACACCCGTTGGACCAAGGAAGATGAAAGAGCCGATCGGACGATTGGGGTCCTGGAGACCGGCACGCGAACGGCGAACGGCCTTGGAAACGGCCTGAACGGCCTCACCCTGCCCGACGACCGACTGCGCGAGTTCATCTTCCATTCGAAGAAGCTTTTCACGCTGACCTTCCAGCATCTTGTCGACCGGAATGCCGGTCCAGCGAGAAACGACGTGGGCGATATTATCCGCCGTCACCACTTCCTGCACCATCGAACCAGCACCGCTGGCGTCACGGGTTTCCGCCGCCGACAGTTCCTTTTCGAGACCCGGAATGATGCCGTACGTCAACTCGCCAGCGCGCTGGAACTGGCCATTGCGCTGAGCGATCGCCAAGTCGTTACGAGCCTCTTCCAAGCGCTTCTTCAGATCAGCCGCGTGACCGAGCTTCTGTTTCTCGGCCTGCCAACGGGCAGTCAAGGCGTCGGCTTTTTCTTCCGTGTCGGCGAGTTCGTCCTCGAGCTTTCTCAGACGATCCGCAGACGATTGGTCAGTTTCCTGCTTCAGCGCCTCGCGCTCGATCTTCAGCTGGATGATGCGGCGATCAAGCTCATCGAGTTCTTCTGGCTTGGAATCCACCTGCATACGCAGACGCGATGCAGCCTCATCCATAAGGTCGATAGCCTTGTCCGGCAGGAAGCGATCGGTGATGTAGCGGTTAGAAAGCGTCGCAGCGGCGACAAGAGCCGAATCCGAGATGCGGACCTTGTGATGCTGCTCGTATTTTTCCTTCAGGCCGCGCAAAATCGAAATCGTGTCCTCGACCGTCGGCTCGTCAACCATGACCGGCTGGAAACGACGGGCAAGTGCCGGATCTTTCTCAACATGCTTGCGATACTCATCAAGTGTGGTCGCACCAACGCAATGCAGTTCACCGCGTGCTAGAGCAGGCTTCAGAAGGTTAGACGCATCCATCGCGCCATCTGCCTTGCCTGCACCCACAAGCGTGTGCATCTCGTCGATGAAAAGGATGATCCCACCATTTTCCGCCTGAACTTCGTTCAGGACAGCTTTCAGGCGCTCCTCGAACTCACCGCGATATTTCGCACCAGCAATCAATGCGCCCATGTCGAGCGCCATCAATTTCTTGTCCTTCAGGCTTTCCGGTACGTCGCCGTTGACGATACGCAACGCGAGACCTTCCGCAATCGCCGTTTTACCGACGCCGGGTTCACCGATCAGCACAGGATTGTTCTTTGTGCGGCGCGACAAGACCTGAATGGTGCGGCGAATTTCATCGTCGCGACCGATCACCGGGTCAAGCTTGCCTTCGCGTGCTTCTTCCGTCAGGTCGCGGGCGAACTTCTTCAACGCGTCAAAGCCCTGTTCGGCATTGGCGCTGTCGGCCGTCCGTCCCTTGCGGATTTCATTGATCACCTGGTTGAGAGCCTGCGCGGTAACACCTGCCTTTTTCAAAGAGGCAGAGGTCGATGCGGAACTTTCAATCGCGAGAGCCTGCAACAGTCGCTCGACGGTAACAAAGCTGTCATTGGCCTTCTTCGCCAGGTCTTCAGCAGTGGAGAAAACCTTCGCAAGCGGCGCAGTCAACGAGAGACCACCGTTGCCGCCGGACACTTTCGGCAATTTCGCAAGTGCGGCGTCGTTGGCAAGACGTGCTTCCTTAGCACTGCCGCCAGTCCGCTCGATCAACGAGGCCGCCATTCCCTGCTCGTCATCAAGCAGAACTTTCAAGACGTGCTCAGCGGAAAATTGCTGATGGTTTTCGGCAAGCGCAAATGTCTGCGCAGATTGCAGGAAACCACGAACACGTTCGGAATACTTCTCAATATTCATACTGTAACCTCCATATACCGGCCTGCCCGCATTCGGCACAGTTCCGGGTGCTTGGGTTGAGGCTCCCTTCAAGGCAAGCCCCGCTACGAGCGATGCGTTTCATGTGATTTCGCACCCTCGCCTCGTCTGCGAACCAAGCGCAACATTCATGAGACGCCGGTTCTTTCGAGAGAGATATGGGAGGCAATTTCTCCGGTTTAAAGGGGATAAAACATGCGCTGCGGAATTTTTCGAAAGACCCAAAACCTTCGGCAAAGCCCGCCCCCAAACGAATGGGTGTAAGCCGATAGGGATCACCCATCCAAGCCACAAAAACAAAAAACTCCGGCAAGCCGGAGTTTTTCGATCGTATATCGCTCTTTGGAAGACGTGCTTACTCCGCAGCGCTTTCCAACGTCGTCGGAGCAGCTTCTTCGCCAGCCGGCGCTTCTGCACCTTCAGCATTTTCATCTGCAGCCGCACGACGCGGACGACGCTGGCGTGGAGCAGCCGAACGGCGGCTCTTCGTCGCGCGCTCTGCAGCCGGAGCTGCAGTTGCTTCAGCCTGCTGCTGCTCTTCCTCGACGGCAACCTCAAGAGGCGTACCCTCAATGACCGGCTGCGGTGCGGAGCTGGCGTCATAAACAGGCGCCGCCGGCTCTGCGGAAACCACCTGACGTTCCTGGCGCTCGCGGCGATCTGGCCGTTCGCGACGGTTCGGGCGCTGCTCGTTGCGTTCGGTCCGCTCCTGGCGCTCCGGCTGCTCTTGGCGCTGAGCGCGTTCGGGCTGCTCGGATTGCTGTGGAGGCACGATTACAACGACGTCGTCGCCATCGTTTACATCCTCGTCGTCCGTATCGGCGGCGTTGTAGTCGGCTCGGTCATCGCGCTGGAAGCGTTCCTGCATCTGCGCCTGTGCGGCGGCAATGATGCGGTTGTAGTGCTCAGCGTGCTGCAAATAGTTTTCAGCGATAACGCGATCACCGGAACTCTGTGCGTCGCGTGCAAGAGCCGCATATTTTTCCGCTATGTGCTGGGCGGTACCACGGATTTTAACATCAGGGCCGGAACTGTCATAAGTCCTGGTGAGCGGGTTACCGCCTTTGCGGTTGAAGTTGTTGTTACCGCCACCATTGTTATTGTTGTTGTTGTTATTTCCACGCCCCCGGCCGCGCTTGTTTTGCTGTCCTGGCCTCATCAATTGCTCACCTGAATTCTGTTTTGCTGACAATCTGGTTGTTTTCATGCAATTCCAAACACCAAATGCTTGCGCACTTTTCTTGAAATTGCTCCATCACGCGCCTTGCCGGACATAGCTCCGGTCGAAAACCTCGCGTATGACGCCCGGCCGCGCAAATGCTGCACCGAGCCGCCTGCGAACAAAGTTTACTGATTCACATGCCGGAAACGCCCAGCCTTTCAGGGCTCTTAGAAGAACCCGCTTCGGGACTGACCAATACCCTGACGAATCTTTGTTCGTCCTCAGCCACCCGGCATGTGGCCGCAAACTAGCCCGCTTCATGCGGAAATCCAAGTCTTTTCTTTTGCTCTGCAAAATATCCTTGCAAAAAATCCGTAGACATATCGCGATTGACTATCTCCGGAAGGTCAAAACTCTGTCGTTACCGCCATAATCCTTGACGGCCTCGAGAAGAGTGAAGCCGTGCGATGTGAATATAGCGGAAACATCAAGCCTTTGATCGAACCCGATCTCTACACCGACAACACCGTTTTCCACAAGAAAACGACCTGCGTCGGCAGCAATAAGGCGGTACGGTGCAAGGCCGTCCTGACCTCCGTCAAGCGCCGCCAAGGGATCGTGATAACGAACTTCCCGGTCAAGCTTTGTGACGACATCACTACGTATATAGGGTGGATTCGACACAATTATGTCGAAGCCACCAGAAATATTTTCAAACCAGTCGCTTCTTACCGCTTCAAAACGATCGGCAACACCAAGCCGCACCGCATTTTTGCTGGCCGTAGCGAGAGCATCAGCGGATATATCACTGCCAATGCCGCTGGCTGCGGGACATTCCTTCAAAAGCGTAAGGCAAATTGCCCCTGTGCCTGTTCCAAGATCGATGAGACGAGCATTGCCTTTTCGCGACGTCATGCGCCGCAAATGCTCAAGGAGCGTATCGACGAGAATTTCCGTATCGGGCCTTGGCTCCAAAGTTTCTCTGGAAAGCAGAAAATCAAGTCCGTAAAACTCACGATGACCAAGAATACGATGCACAGGCTCACCTGATGCACGGCGCTCGATCATTGCAGCAATCCGCTCGGCCTCATCCGCACCGACCAGACGTCCTGCCTTCAGAACGAAATCGGTCAAAGAAAATCCGATCGCTTCGCCAATCAGCATGCGGGCATCGAGCAGTGCATCATTGACACCCGCATCTTCGAGCCGCCGCTTTGCCGCGGCGACTGCGTTTTCAACCGTGCAAGCGGAAGCGCGGCTCACTGCTGCTCGCCAAGCTGAGCAAGCTGGCCGGCCTGATAGTCAGCAATCAAGGCGTCAACCACCTCGTCAATCTCTCCCTCTATCATTCGATCAAGCTTATAGAGTGTGAGATTGATGCGGTGATCCGTAACGCGACCCTGAGGGAAATTGTAGGTGCGGATGCGCTCCGATCGATCTCCGGAACCAACCTGGCTTTTACGATCGGCAGAACGCTCGCTATCGGCTTTTTGACGCTCTATGTCGTAAAGTCGCGAACGCAATACCTGCATCGCCTTGGCACGGTTCTGGTGTTGGGACTTTTCCGAACTGGTTACGATAAGTCCGGTTGGAATATGGGTAATGCGAACTGCGGAGTCAGTCGTATTGACGTGCTGACCGCCCGCACCCGACGCTCGCATGGTGTCGATGCGAATATCTTCAGGGCGGATTTCGATGTCAATATCTTCAGCTTCTGGCAGAACCGCAACAGTTGCTGCAGACGTGTGAATACGCCCGCTTGCTTCGGTCTCAGGCACGCGCTGAACACGGTGCACGCCAGATTCGAACTTCAGCTTGGAAAACACACCGCGCCCACTGATGGTCGCAATGATTTCCTTGTACCCGCCAGCTTCGCCCTCGCTGGCGGAAAGCACTTCAACCTTCCAACCCTTCGATGCGGCAAAGCGCTCATACATGCGAAACAGGTCACCAGCGAAGAGAGCAGCTTCTGAACCACCCGTTCCAGCGCGGATTTCGAGAATCGCGCTTTTTTCATCCGCTGCATCCTTGGGGAGCAGCAGAATCTGCATTTCTTTTTCGATTTCTTCGATCCGGGCTTCAACGTCCGGAAGCTCCATTTCGGCGAGATCGCGCATTTCACGGTCAGTCGTCTTGTCGGCAAGCAAAGCTTCAAGATCGGCTGCTTCCGCTACCGCTTTTTCGTAGTCGCGGATCTTTTTGACGACGGGCTGAAGCTCGGAATATTCCGACGCCAGCTTCACATAAACATCTGCCGCCGGGCCAGCCGACATGCGCGCTTCGATTTCATCGAAACGCCTTTCCAATTCGCGCATTTTTTCGACGGGAAGCTTCGCCACCAGTCACTCCGATATGGTTTGTATCTTTATCAAATAGGGATGGAATGGGTCGCTGCAAAACGCAGCAGCACATCACGCATGCCTTCCAGCGACTTGTGATCGTCCAGGGCCGCATTCATCTCCTCGGCGAGATGCCCCGCGTCGAGACCCAGCAGCATGGCCTTCACAGGGCCGATCGCCGTTGGCGACATGGACACCGAACGAAAGCCAAGGCCGATTAAAGCCATTGCCGACAGCGGTTTTCCTGCCATTTCGCCACACAACGTCACCGACGTGTTGTGGCGCTCTCCTGCCCTAACGATATCGCGCAGAATGCGCAGGAACGGCTTGCCGAGAATGTCGAACCTGTCGGACACCCGGGCATTGCCACGGTCAACTGCCATCGAGAACTGGAACAGATCGTTCGAGCCGACGGAGACGAAATCCACTTCCTGCATCAGTTCATCGAGCTGCCACATCAGTGACGGCACTTCGAGCATGGCGCCGAACTGCAGCTTCTTGGGGAGTGCATGGCTGAACTTCGACAGGTGCTGGACCTCTTTCTGGAAGAGATCGCGCGCCGCGCGAATTTCAGAAACCTCTGTCACCATCGGCAACATCATGCGCAGCTCGGCACCCGCCGCAGCACGCAAAAGCGCGCGCATCTGCGTACGCATCAGCCCTGGCCGATCCAGTGAGAGGCGGATCGCCCGCCAACCGAGCGCCGGATTTTCCTCTTCCTGGCCGCGCATATAAGAGACCACCTTGTCACCGCCGATATCCAGCGTGCGGAAGGTGACCGGCCTGCCCTTGGCCTGACGCAACACGGAACGGTAGAAGGCTTCCTGCTCTTCCCCCTTCGGCATGTTCGACGCAATCATAAACTGCAGTTCTGTTCGGAACAGACCTATCCCGTCCGCACCGGATTCCTCAAGCTGCGGCAGATCCACCAAAAGACCGGCATTCATCTTGAGATTGACCTTCTGGCCGTCCTTTGTGACAGGTTCAACATTGCGAAGCGCGCGGAATTGCTCCTGCCGGCGGGCACGCAAACGGACCTTTTCTTCATAGGCGCGCTGCAGATCCGCCATCGGGCGCAGATGCACCTGACCGTCCTCACCGTCGATGATGATCGGGTCATTATTTTCAGCAAGCGCCACGACGCCCGCAGCCTGCCCGATGATGGGAATACCCATGGCTCGGGCGACGATAACGACGTGGCTGGTCACAGCACCGTCTTCGAGCACGAGGCCGCGCAACTTCTCACGCGGATAGTCGAGCAGTTCGGCAGCCCCCATCGCACGCGCCAGAACGATGGCATCCAGCGGAAAGTCCTGTTCTGAACTGCGACCACCATAGCCAATCAACTGGCGAAGCAGGCGATTAGCGAGGTCATCGAAATCGTGCATGCGTTCGCGAAGATAGGGGTCAGTCAGGCGCATCATGCGCGCCTTGGTATCGCTCTGAACCTTTTCGACTGCTGCTTCCGCCGTCAGGCCGTTGCGGATTGCCTCTTCCATGCGCCGCACCCAGCCCTGGTCGTGGGCAAACATGCGATAGGTTTCGAGAACTTCGCGATGTTCGCCTTCTGTGGGCACATCACGCCGCTGCAACATGTCGTCAATCGAGATCCGCAACGAACCAATAGCATCGGCTAGACGGCGAATCTCAGTGTCGGCATCTTCATTGAGGAGATTGGTAACGACGATTCTTGGGTCATGCAGCACGACGTGACCAAGACCGATGCCTTCGCCATAAGCATCGCCATCGATGGAGACGGCGCGCGTCAAATCCAGCTCGACACCGGGACGGGTGATCTTCTTCAATTCACCGCTCGCCACTATTTCCGCAATAAGCATCGCGGTTGTCTCAAGCGCTTCAACTTCATCCTCCCGGTACGTTCGGCTGGCCTTGTTCTGGACCACAAGAACGCCAAGAGTGCGACCGGATCGCAAAATCGGCACGCCGAGGAAGGAATGATAAATTTCCTCTCCGGTTTCAGGCAGATAGCGGAAGGCCGGGTGTGCCTGGGCATCGGAAAGATTAAGGGGTTGGGCTGAAGCTGCGATGGTGCCGACAAGACCCTGCCCCATTTTGAGCTGGGCGAGATGGACGGCATCCTTGTTCAATCCCTCTGTGGCGTAAAGTTCGAGAACGCCATCGGAGCGAAGCACGTAGACCGAGCAAACCTCCGCCACCATATTGCTGGCAATCTGACGGACGATCTGGTCCAGACGCTCCTGCGGCTCAAGGTGCTCCGCCATCATTTCGCGCAGCCGCTTGAGCAGGACACGTGGACCTGCGGACAGGTCTCTCATCGCGTTTGCTCCCCGACTGTTTCGAACCGGCTTTCACACATCCGGGAATCGAAACGTCTTTTTAAAATTTATAGCGCGAGAAGCGCGCCCCGCAAGGGACGCGTTTTCATGATACGCCACATCGGAAGAACGCGGCTCCGAAAAACGGAGCATCGGGTACCGACGTCTTATATCAGTTCTTATCGAGACCGTAAGCAGAATGCAAAGTGCGAACCGCCAGTTCGGCATAGGCACCATCGATCAAAATCGAAATCTTGATTTCGGAGGTGGTGATAGCCTTGATGTTGATGTTCTTCTCGGCAAGTGCCTTGAAGGCGCTTGCTGCAACACCAGCGTGGCTACGCATGCCGATACCGATAACGGAGACCTTCGCAAGTCCAGTCTCGTTCTGGGCAACATCAAAACCGATGGTGGTCTTGTTGTCTTCAAGAACCTTGAGCGCCTTGGCGACGTCGCCCGACGGGACCGTAAAGGTCATGTCAGTGCGCGAACCATCTTCCGAAATGTTCTGAACGATCATGTCGACGTTGATGTGCGCCTCGGCAAGCGGTCCGAAAATCGCGGCGGAAACACCCGGGCGGTCTGCCACGCGGCGCAGCGAAATCTGTGCTTCATCCTTGGCATAGGCAATGCCGGTTACGACTTCCTGTTCCACGATTTCATCCTCGTCACAAATCAAAGTACCGGGCGGGTTGATGAGGTCGCCCATGCCCGGTGCATCGGGATCCTCGAAACTGGAGCGCACAAAGGTACGAACCTTGTGTACCATCGCAAGCTCGACCGAACGCACCTGAAGAACCTTCGCACCGAGAGAGGCCATTTCGAGCATTTCCTCGAAAGCAACTTTCTTCAGGCGACGCGCCTTCGGCACGATGCGGGGATCTGTGGTGTAGACACCATCCACATCCGTATAGATATCGCAGCGATCAGCCTTAACAGCGGCAGCGATGGCAACGGCCGACGTATCCGAACCGCCACGACCGAGCGTTGCGATCCGGTTATCCGGACCAAGCCCCTGAAAACCGGCAACGACAGCAACCTGACCCTCACCCATGCGGCGAACGATATCGGTTCCATCGATTTCGAGAATGCGGGCAGCGCCATGGGCATTGTCCGTGCGGATCGGGATCTGCCAGCCCTGCCATGAGCGGGCGTTGATGCCAAGCGACTGCAACGCAACTGCCAGAAGGCCAGACGTCACCTGTTCGCCGGACGCCACGATGGCATCATATTCGCGCGCGTCATAAAAAGATGCAGCGCTGGCACCAGCAACCTTAGGTGTATTCTGCACCCAGTCCACCAGCTCGTTCGTTTTGCCGGACATGGCGGAAACGACAACGGCCACTTCATGGCCAGCATCCACTTCGCGTTTCACATGCCGCGCGACATTGTGAATGCGTTCAAGGTTCGCGACGGACGTGCCGCCGAATTTCATGACAATGCGAGCCATAGCTTGACCAGTACCATCCCGTTTTCCCGCCGGCCCTTTTGTCGGGCGGGCGGACAAGAACAAACCCAATCGGTTCTTTCTGACAAAGAGCCTCAAGTTGCGGGTCTCTTACCGAAAAGGAGGGGGGCACGCAATGCCGTTTATGAACCATGCGGTACGCCTTTTCCGGCGCGACGGCAGCGTCGTAGAATGCAAATATGGCCTTCAGTCACGAACCAGACTGAAAGAGCGTACCGCACTGCACTGTACAAATGCGCCCATTCGCAGTATGAGCGCGGCAATCAAACCGGCCACGTGGCCGAAATGGCCGGTATCGGCTGCTTTATGACCTATGGGTTTCGAGCGGGTGCAGGCAGTATTATATCCGAAAGACGGTAGATGACAGACACCCAGGGTATCGCCCCGGCGATTGCACAGGCGTTGGAAAAACGCGGTTATAAAGATTTGACGCCGGTACAGAAGGCGATGCTTGCGCCTGAGCTGGACGGACAGGACGCGCTGGTTTCCGCCCAGACGGGCTCTGGCAAGACAGTTGCTTTCGGCATTGCTATTGCGCCGACGCTGCTCCAGCAGAACGGCCGTTTCGGTTCGGCAGGCGCGCCGCTGGGCATCGCTATCGCCCCGACACGCGAACTTGCCATGCAGGTGAAGCGCGAGCTGGAATGGCTTTACGAATTCACCGGTGTTTCCATCGCTTCCTGCGTTGGCGGCATGGACATTCGCTCGGAGCGTCGGGCGCTGGAACGCGGTGCGCACATCATCGTCGGAACCCCGGGACGTCTTTGCGACCATATCAAGCGCGGCGCGCTTGACTTGTCATCTATCCGCGCCGTCGTACTCGATGAAGCAGACGAGATGCTGGACCTCGGTTTCCGTGAGGATCTGGAGTTCATCCTGGAAGAATCGCCGGCAGACCGCCGCACGTTGATGTTCTCGGCAACCGTTTCGCGCAGCATCGCCAAGCTTGCCGAAAGCTATCAGAAGAATGCAGTACGCATCGCCACTGCCTCCGAGCAGAAGCAGCATAACGATATCGAATATCGTGCCCTGCTGGTCACGCCCGCCGACCGCGAGAATGCCATCATCAATGCGCTGCGGTTTTACGAAGCACGCAACACCATCGTGTTCTGTTCCACGCGCGCGAACGTGAACCACCTGACGGCACGGCTTAACAATCGCGGCTTCTCTGTCGTGGCGCTTTCGGGTGAGCTCAGCCAGAACGAACGTACCCACGCGCTTCAAGCCATGCGTGACGGCCGCGCTCGCGTCTGCGTCGCAACGGACGTTGCAGCCCGCGGCATCGACCTTCCTGGCCTGGAACTCGTGATCCATGCCGATCTGCCAACCAATTCCGAAACGCTGCTGCACCGGTCAGGTCGTACGGGCCGCGCGGGCCAGAAGGGCGTCAGCGCCATCATCGTGCCCGTCAGCCAGCGCCGCAAGGCGGAACGCCTGCTGGAAGGCGCGAAGGTAAGCCCAACCTGGGTTCGCCCGCCATCGGTTGAAGAGATCATCGAACGTGACGGCACGCGTCTTTTGGCAGATCCCTCACTCAACGAGGCTGTGGCCGACGATGAACGCGATTTCGTCAACCGGCTTCTGGAACAGCACGGCGCAGAAAAAGTCGCTGCTGCCTTCGTGCGCCTCTACCACGCCGGACGCTCGGCACCGGAAGACATCACGGAAGTCTCGCTGGACAACAGCCGCAAACCGCGCCGAGACAGCTTCGAGCACGTCGAAAACAACGCGCCGCGTCGTGAGCGTTCCGATTTCTCGGACAGCGCCTGGTTCTCGCTCTCTGTAGGTCGCAAGCAAAGCGCCGAGCCGCGTTGGCTGATCCCGATGCTCTGCCGCTTCGGCAAGATCACCCGTCAGGACATCGGCGCGATCCGCATGCAGCAGTCAGAAACCTATGTGGAACTGGCAGCCGACGCCGTGGACCGCTTTACCTCCGCCATCGGCAAGGACATGACGCTCGAAAAGGGCATTCGTCTGAAGGCGCTGGAAGGCAAGCCGGAAATGACCGGTGGACATCGTGAAGACACGCGCCCAGCCAAGGCGCAGCGCAAATTCGAAAGACCCGACTTCAAAAAGAATGAGTCCTCGGGCGACGATCGCAAAGGCGACGACAAGCCCTGGAAGAAGAAAAAGCCTTTCGGCGACAAGCCGAAATTTGAGGGCAAGAAAGACAAGCCTTTCGAAAAGCGCCCACCAAAGCACAAGAAAAGCTGATAAAAAAAGCCCCGCTTTCGCGGGGCTTTTTGTTTGCCGATCGGCGATCTTGAAGAAGACCGCCAATCATAAAAATGCAACAATCAGAACGTCAGGGCGCGGTCGCCGTTTTCGTCCTTGATGCGGTTCGGCAAGCCGATCTTGTTCAGGATGTTGAGGAATGGCTGGGGTGGCAGCTCTTCAACGTTTGCCATCTGCTTCACATCCCACTCGCCGGTGGCAATAAGCATGGCAGCAGCAACCGGCGGAACACCGGCCGTATAGGAGATGCCCTGAGAACCGACTTCCTCGTAGGCTTCCTTGTGGTCGGCTACGTTATAGATGAAGACTTCGCGCTCCTTGCCATCCTTGATACCCTTGACGATATCGCCGATGCAGGTCTTGCCGACATAATCAGGCGCCAGCGAGGACGGGTCGGGCAGGACAGCCTTGACCACCTTGAGCGGCACGACTTCCAGACCTTCCGCTGTCTTGACCGGCTTTTCGGACAACAAACCGAGGTTCTTCAGAACGGTGAAGACGTTGATGTAGTGATCTCCAAAGCCCATCCAGAAGCGAACGTCTGCGCCGTCCATGTTCCTGGACAGCGAATGCACCTCATCGTGACCAGTCATGTAGGCCTTTTGTTTGCCAACGACCGGCAAATCGAATTCCTGACCGACTTCGAACATCTGGTTCGTCTGCCACTGGCCATTCTGCCAGGAATAGACGACGCCGGTGAATTCACGGAAGTTGATTTCCGGGTCGAAGTTGGTCGAGAACCAGCGGCCATGGCTGCCGGCATTGATATCAACGATATCAACAGACGTGACCTTGTCGAAGTACTCATCCTTGGCAAGACGGGCGTAAGCGTTGACAACACCCGGGTCGAAACCAACGCCGAGGATCGCGGTGATGCCCTTTTCCTTGCATTCCGCTGCGCGCTTCCATTCGTAGTTACCGTACCATGGCGGCGTTTCGCAGATCTTGGTCGGATCTTCGTGGATAGCGGTATCCATGTAAGCAACACCCGTATCCATGCAGGCACGAAGAACGGACATGTTGACGAAAGCTGAACCGACATTGATGACGATCTGAACGCCGGTTTTCTTTATCAAGGCTTTCGTCGCCTCGATATCCATCGCGTCAAGCGCATGAGCCTCAAGTTTTACATCAGTCTTGAGGCTCTTCTTTTCGCGTACGGATTCGACAATCTTGCGGCACTTTTCAAGTGTGCGTGACGCAATATGAATGTCTCCCAATACATCGCTGTTCTGGGCGCACTTATGCGCCACGACCTGTGCTACGCCACCGGCGCCGATGATGAGAACGTTCTTCTTCATTTCAGGTGATGCCCCCTTTATCCCCGCAGGGATGAGCTTGGTTGGATTTGGGTTTTACAAGAACCTCTTTCGGAGAGGCCGTTGTTACGACAGACTTTGCTCGTAATCGGCAAAGTCGAATTCACGAACGGCGCGTACGGTGCCGTCCAGTTCCTTGATGGCGATTGCCGGCATCTTGACGCCGTTGAACCAGTTCTTCTTGACCATCGTGTAGCCGGCAGCGTCCTGGAACGAAATCCGGTCGCCAACCGCCAGTGCCTTGTCGAATTTAAACTCGCCAAAAATGTCACCTGCGAGGCAGGACTTGCCACACACCATATAGGGATGGCTGCCATTGTTCGGCGAGACCTTGGCGCTTTCGCGATAGATCAGGAGGTCGAGCATGTGCGCTTCGATAGAGCTGTCGACAATGGCAAGGTTCTTGCCGTTGAACAGCGTATCGAGAACGGTAACCTCGAGCGTCGTGCTTTTGGTGATCGATGCTTCGCCCGGCTCCAGATAGACCTGAACGCCATATTTTTCGGAGAAGGCTTTGAGGCGATCACAGAACTGGTCGAGCGGATAGTTCTCGCCAGTGAAATGAATGCCGCCGCCCAGGCTGACCCATTCCGCACGCGACAGAAGCGAACCGAACCTCTCCTCGATCTGCGCCAACATGCGATCGAACAACGAAAAGTCGCTGTTTTCGCAATTGTTGTGGATCATGAAACCGGAGATACGGTCCATGACCTTTTCGACCTTGGCAACGTCCCATTCACCGAGACGGCTGAATGGACGAGCCGGATCTGCGAGGTCGAAGCTCGACGAACTGACCTGCGGATTGAGCCGAAGACCACGGGTAATACCAGACGCCTTGTCGGCAAAACGCTCAAGCTGACCAATCGAATTGAAGATGATCTTGTCAGCGTTGGCAATGACTTCATCGATTTCGTAATCGGCATAGGCAACGGAATAGGCGTGGGTCTCACCCGCAAACTTTTCCTTGCCCAGACGAACTTCGTAAAGCGAAGACGACGTGGTGCCGTCCATATATTGCGACATGAAGTCGAACACAGACCATGTGGCGAAGCATTTCAGCGCCAGAAGCGCCTTGGCGCCGGATTTCTCCCGCACATAGGCAATCTTCTCCATGTTGTGGAGGAGTTTTGTCTTGTCGATCAGGTAATAAGGCGTCTGGAGCATCTCGGTATCACAGATTGATTGGTGTCAAGGCACGTTTCGATTGATGGGCCTTATATGATGCTTGTTACAGGAAAACAAATGTCCGGCCCTTAAATCCTCGAAAAACCGAGTCTTGCGACAGATCCTTCAAGAAACCACGCGACGGCATGGAACAAACGACACAACCGCGCGTTCAGTCGATCAACGGGTAGAGTAATGCTCAACCTGAACGCGGGCTCGGTCGAAGAGATTTTACCTGAGGAAACATGACAACCGTTTTGCAGACTGCCTCCGTCACTGACGAATGCCCAGCACCGGGCGTCTTATGATTTCCCACCTCCCACCGTTCCCGACACGCAACCTCACACCATAAGGAGCCTTCCCATGGCAAGCGCACGCGACGTAAACGACAAGATCCAGCAATCCCTCGAAAATGGCGACGCCGCCGATGTGGCAGCACAGCTTGCGCAGCTTCGCGAGGACCTTGCCAATCTTGCCAAGAGCGTGAAAGCGCTTGGCGTTGGCGCCTCGCATGAATTGAAAGCGCAAGCGGCTCGTGTGGCGGACGATGCGCTTACGGCCTCTGGCGAGATGGCCGACAATGTTCGCAACGAGATTTCGTCGCTGAATGACAGCCTGACCGACCAGGTTCAGAAAAACCCACTTCAATCGCTCGGCCTTGCCGTTGCGGCTGGCTTTGTCCTTGCTTTGCTGACACGTCGATAAGGCTTCGCCATGCTTGAAGCATTGCTGGCCTATATGGGCGATAGTCAACGTGAAGGCCGCATGGTGACGCGACGGCTTCGCGCCACCATAATTCTCTGGATATTGACGGGAATATTCTTCCTGATCGCCCTTGTTGCCGGGGTGGTTGCGGGTTCGATCTATCTTTCACATTATCTTGGCGCCGGCCCAGCCTCACTCGTCGTTGCTGGAACTGCCTTCTTGTTGGGCGTGATCATGCTGGTCGCGTTGGCGATTGTTAAGCGGCCCAGAGCATATCCCGTGGCAAGACCTGTTGCGCCGCCATTGACCGCCACAGTCGCGGCAGCACCGCTCGCAGTGCAGTCACTGTTGACACTTGCCATCCAGGCAAGGCCATACGCGACACTCGCGGTTGCTATGGCGGCGGGCTTCCTGGCAACCAGGGCCAACACCAAAAAAACCAAATAAGCAAACTGACAGTTCCGACAAAAAATGACTGCGCATTCCCGCTAATGGATGCGCAGTTTTTTTTGTGTTACGCGCAACGGATAGTTTTGGTGGCTGGCGCCTTGCGCCGGACCGCCCTTATTTGGACAAAGTAAATAAGAGTGTTGGCGCGTCTGTTTTTCTGAAAGGTCATTGATGAAGAAGAAAGTTCTTGTCGTCGGCGGTGCAGGTTATATCGGCTCTCACACATGCCTGCTTTTGTCGGAACGCGGTTATGAACCAGTCGTTTTCGACAACCTCACCAACGGCCATGAAGAGTTTGTCCGCTGGGGACCGCTTGAACAGGGAGATATCCGCGATCGAGCACGCCTCGATGACGTTTTTGCCAAACACCAACCGGTCGCCGTTCTGCATTTCGCAGCGCTGATCGAGGTCGGTGAATCGGTCAAACAGCCTGTCGCCTTTTATGACAACAACGTCATCGGCTCGCTCAACCTTCTGTCCGCCGCCATCGATGCTGGCGTGGAAGCTTTTGTTTTCTCCTCCACCTGCGCAACCTACGGTCTCCCGGAGCAGGTTCCGATCGACGAGACTCACCGCCAGGCACCCATCAATCCCTATGGCCGCACCAAATGGGTCGTCGAGCAGGCCCTGAAGGATTACAGCACCTATAAAGGGCTGCGATCGGTGATGCTGCGCTACTTCAATGCCGCAGGTGCGGATTTTGAAGGGCGCATCGGCGAATGGCACACTCCGGAAACCCACGCCATTCCGCTGGCAATCGAGGCCGCACTCGGACGACGTCAGGGGTTCAAGGTGTTCGGCACCGACTACGATACACGCGACGGCACCTGCGTTCGGGACTATATACATATCCTCGATCTCGCGGATGCTCATGTGCGGGCCGTCGATTATCTGCTGGATGGCGGCGATACAGTCGAGCTTAATCTCGGCACCGGCACAGGAACGACAGTGAAGGAACTACTGGCGACAATCTCTGAAGTGTCGGGGCGTCCTTTCCCCGTCGAATATGCCGAGCGTCGCGATGGCGATTCCACAACACTCGTGGCGAACAACGACAAAGCGAAGGAAATCCTGGGATGGGAGCCGCGCTACACGTTGACGGATATAATCAAGTCCGCCTGGGCATGGCACTCTTCGCGTAACGCCCCGATCTGAAAAACTCCATACATACGAAGACACCGGCCTCCTCAGACCGGTGTCCTCCGGGGTGACCATCGTCACCCCGCTCCTGCTCCCCTAGGGGTTATGGCTTTGTAGCAGAGGTCGTCGTGTTGTCAGGCGCTGGCGCCGGGGCTGCCGCGTTCTGCTCGGAAGCCTTCTGTTCCAGCGTCTTGAATTCCGGCGCCGCTTTCAACGTTTCTGCGGTTTCTGTTGTCGTCAGACGGATCGTGCCGTTTTCGGCATTCCGCGTCATCGTGATCTTGTCCATCGGAACGGCGACGTCCTTTGCGCCGATACCAAGGAAGCCACCGACACCAACCACGGCCGCGACAAGTCCACCGTTTTCTTCCATGACAATATTTGTCACATTACCAATGCTTTCATCAGCGGCAGTGTAGACGGCCTTACCGATGTAGTCGTTTGCGCTGATCTGATTTTCAGCCTGCTCTGTCAAATAAGAGCCACCGGTGGTCGAGGCGGCTGCACTGGTATCAGCAGATGGCGCTGTCGGAGCCATCGGCGTCGCGGATGGAGCCGCAGGTGCCTCTGTGCTCGGTGCAGCCGGAGCCGGTTGTGCGGTCTGCGCCATAGCAAGCGGTGCAAATGCGGTTGCACCCATCAGGGCCGCTGCGGTGATCGTGAGAAGTTTCTTGGTCATGTTGTCCTCCTTTCGATTTTTCCTATCCGGCCATCGGCGTTTATGCCGTTTGTTCATTGGGCCGGTCATGATTTGCAAACGGGCTGGCGATTGAAATGGTTCCGAATTTTTCAGCCGAAAGCTGAATTGAACCCGCCACGGCTGAGCCTGAAACTATGCAAATCAGGAGTTGCTAAAGGGGCTTGGAGCGGTATTATCGCTTTGTAACAATGAGATGCCCGCCGGAGTTTTTGACATGCCTGGACCCGGCACGAGACTAAAAGACCTGATCAGCAGCATCCGCCGACGTGGTGCCCATTTCTTCCCGACAGCCTCTATCGGCACCTATCTGGTGGTGATGGCGACGGTGATCACGCTACCGCTTATCCTCTTTGTCGGATATCTGATGTTGCGGCTCGAAAACGAGAAACGCGACGATCTGCGCCGCGAAACCGTGGAAGACGTCAGATTCATCAGCCGCAACATAGACCGCAGGCTTCAGGAAATAACCACCTCGCTGAACCTGCTATCGCAATTTCCCGAACTGGAAAGCGGCAATCTCTCCGCGTTTCAGACGCGTATAGGCGAAAGTATGAGCCGAGAGGGTCTTTACGCCATTCTGGCGACAAAGGATGGCCAACAGCGGCTCAATACCCGCGTTCCCTACGGTCAACCCCTGGCAAAAGTTGCTCAAGGCGCCGATCTTTCCAGTGCACTCGAGTCCCGGCGCATCTCTGTCTCGAACCTGTTTTTCGGACAGACAAGTAAAGAATGGGTGTTCAACGTCACCTTGCCACTGGATCAGAAGCTTTCTTCAGCGGGAGACGCGCTGATCCTGACGCAGAACGCGAGTGATCTTGGCAGGCTGATTTCAACTGAAAACCTGCCACAGAACTGGGCGATCGCCATCATCGACGGCGCGAACCGCGTTGTGGTGTCCAGCAGTCAGGATATGCAGTCCGGCACGCCTTTTGCGGCGCCTGACGTCGTCTCCGAAATGACGGCATTCAGTGGAAACTTTTTTGACGACAAGGGGAATCTCTACGCCTATGCCCAGTTACCGGGCTGGCAATGGAAGGCCGTGATGTGGGGGCCTATGGCGGCAGGTCAGGCCGCACTGATCGACACATGGCGTCAGATGATGATCGGCAGTCTTCTGCTGGTGTTGATCGCGATTGGCGGCGCTTCTCTCGTCGGACGACAATTGCGTACATCCATCCGCGACCTAACGCGCATGGCTGAACGGATCGGCGAGGGAGAAATTGTCGCCCCTATCGACACGCGTATCAAGGAAGCAAATCAGGTTGCCGTCGCACTCTCAAATGCCTCATTCGACCGCAGTCAGGCAGAGGACCAGTTGCAGCTTCTGCTTCATGAACTCGTGCACCGGTCCAAGAATATCCTGACGCTGGTGCAGGCGATGATGCGGCAATTGGGACGGGAGAACACCAGCATACCCGAATTCCAGAAAGAGGTGGATCACCGCTTGCGCGGTCTCGGTATGTCGATCAGGGCCCTGGCGGAAGTGCAATGGCAAGGGCTGCCGATCCACAAATTGATCGAAACCCATCTGGACGTTTTCGGCAGCGTCTCAGGGCGCGTCATCCTTGATGGCACCGACTTTATGCTTTCGCCGGAAGCTGCACAGAACTTCGGCCTTGTCTTGCATGAACTGACCACGAACTCGATCAAATACGGCGCACTCTCCACGTCACAAGGTAAGATCACCTTGCACTGGAAGACGTTTGAAAAAGACGGGCAGGCCATGGTGCTGGTGCAATGGACCGAATCCGGCGGACCACCGGCGTCGCAGCCCACCCGTAAGGGTTTCGGAACCACAGTTATCAAACGACACGCGGAGGGCGCGTTTGGCGGACAGGTGGTCACCGACTATCTCGCGACGGGTTTCGTCTGGACGCTGGAAGCGCCGATGCGTTATTTCGTGCCGAAACAGTCAGAGCAATTCGGGACGCAATAAAAAAATCAAAAAGGATGGGAACCAAAATCTGGCGAGGCCGTTATCCATGCAGCCAAGCCATTCCCCGTCCCCGCCTGAAAGCTTGGCTGATATACGCAGGTTTCGCCCCTGAAGACCTGCAGTTAAAGTGGCACGGCTCTGGCAAGAGCCGTGCTGCTTTCATTTTAGATCCCTGAAAAGTCGATCATCGACGTCGACGGCCTTATGGTTCGGTTGTATCTGAGGCCGGGAACCTGAGCTTGTAGAACACGCGTTCTGGCGAAAGCTGATACTCTGCCGTCCCAGATAGAGCCGCCGGAACCACCTTTTCCAGCACAACACTGCCGAAATTGCTTCGACGTGCTTCGACTGGGTCCTTGGAGGCCATGACGGGTTCGGTCCACTCGACGATATAGAACTCCCCTTCCCGCCGACACTGTAACGAGATGGGCAGGTGATAGGCGAGATTTCCACTGTGACTGACCGTGTTGACGACCAGTTCGTGAAAGGCCAGTCCGATATAAAGGGCACCATTTGGATTGAGAAGGAGGTCGTCTCCCTCCATGCGGATAAGGTTCGGGTACTCCGGCACATAGAGATCGAATTGCTGGCGAAGAAGCTCGAAGATACGAGCTCCACGCCAATCCGAGTCCGTAATCAGATCCTGGCTTTGGGCAAGCGCATGCAAACGCCCCCTGAACTTACGGAGGAAATCATCTTTAGTGAGACTGAAACGCGCCGTCTGCGCCGCAAGGCTCTGAATGATTGCAAGCAGGTTCTTGGAACGATGGCTGACCTCGCGTAGCAGCGACCTGAGCAATTGCTCACGTCGCCGCTCCAGCGTCACTTCCCGGATCGTGGTCTTCAGCACAGCCTGGTTCGACTGGTTGACCGTGGAATAGACCTGGAATTGAAACACGCGGTTTGCACCCGCGTTCACTTCCAGCATCCCGCGACTTCCAGCAGCCACCATATCCTTCTTGAGGTCGGCAAGCCGCTCCGAAAGGTCGCTGCCAAACAGACTTTCATCCGTTGGCGGGGAATTGGCGGGCAAGCGCCATACGTCAGGCAAGTTGGCAACAAAGATATAGTCCCTGTTGCTATCCTGAAGCATGACTGTCTCACCGGAATCGAGCAATGCAAGAACGAGAGAGTCATGGAGTTCTCCCTCATCCCTGTCCGCATTGTGCCATGCCAGCCGATGCAAATTCGTCTCCTAGAAGAAAGCTGCACTCAAACATAAAACGTACCTGCCAACGCCCGGCCACGGAGGTGGTTCCGGAATTGACACGCAGGTCAGCGTTTTTATGCCGCGACGCGAGAGCTTTCATTAAAGAACAGGGCCTGGCTGATCAGCGCCTTTACCATATCCGGGTTGAAAGGCTTGGTAACAAGGAAGGTCGGCTCCGGACGCTCACCCGTGAGAAGCCGCTCAGGAAACGCCGTAATGAAAATCACCGGCATGGAGGTCATCTGAAGGATGTCCTTCATGGCGTCCAGACCAGAACTACCGTCGGCAAGCTGGATATCGGCAAGGATCATCTTCGGCTGCGTCTTGTGGAACAGCTCCAACGCTTCCGTGTGCGTCCGGGCGATGCCGGTCACCCGGTGCCCAAGATCGGTGACCATCTGCTCGATATCCATCGCGATCAACGGCTCATCTTCGATGATCATGATATCGGTCGCCACCTGACGGGCGATTTCCGAGGCGGCCTCGTCAATCAGCTCGCTGACCTCTTCTTCCGACACGTTCAGAACCTCGGCGGCTTCTGATGGCGAGAACTCTTCGACCGTGGTCAAAAGGAATGCCTGACGAGGAACGGCGGGCACGGCAGACAGATTAGCCGAAGCGCGTTTTTCCCATCCGGAGAGATTTTCGTCCGTCTTTATGTTGATCGTAACGGAACTAAAAATCGATACAAACAATTGATAAAGCGAAACACGGTCACTGCTTGTCTTTGGAAAGATCTCGATATCGGCGATCAACGCTTCCAGCGTAGCAGCGACATAAGCGTCGCCCGTAGATTGTGAACCGCAAACGGCACGAGCGAACCTGCGAAGATAAGGCAGGTGCGGTGCGATGCGTGTAGAAACTGACATGGAAAACTCCCCTTTCATGCGGTCTGCACAGCAAACCGAAGTACGAACGCATGCATCGCAAAAATAGTTCCAACGGCGGGAACTATTTTTTGCGCGGTGCATTTAAAGCCGCGACACAAAAGGAATACCGGACGTTATGAGCATTTTTCAATCGGACCAAGATTCGCGGGACAATCCCGCCGCACCACAGGTTCCGCACTCCGGGCGGGCTGTGATCTCACGCAAGCTGCGTGAACTTTACGATGCCGTTCAGGATGAAGGCATTCCCGATAAATTCCTCGATCTTCTCGAAAAACTCGATGAAGCCGAAAACAAGGCAAAGAACGGGGTTTCGGAGGGATGATGGCGAAAGAGCCCGAACAGACTGAATACAATTTCAAACGGGAAATGCTGGCAGCGCTGCCAAATCTGCGTGCTTTCGCTATCTCACTCATCAGGTCCCGCGATCGCGCAGACGATCTCGTTCAGGACACCATCATGAAGGCCTGGGCGAAGCAGGATAGCTATCAGCCCGGTACCAACATGCGTGCCTGGCTCGTCACAATCCTGCGCAACGAATTTTACAGCCAGATCCGCAAGTCCGGCCGTGAAGTGCAGGATACAGACGGCGCCTACACGGCACGTTTGTCGGTCCCGCCGGAACAGCACGGCTCTGTCGACCTTCAGGATTTCCGGTCAGCGCTTGCGAAACTGCCGGATGACCAGCGCGAAGCAATCCTCCTGATCGGGGCCTCAGGTTTTGCCTATGAGGAAGCCGCAGAGATTTGCGGATGCCCTGTAGGCACCATCAAGAGCCGTGTCAGCCGGGCGCGCATTCGCTTGCAGGAGCTTCTGGGTATCGAAAACGAAAACGAATTCGGCCCGGACGCGCAGACGACAGCGGCAACGGGAACGGCATCAGCAAGCATCCGCTGACGAGATCGCTCATTCGTCCTTCAAGGAAGCCGTCAAATGCCGGCTTCCTTGACCGACTGCATGACGACGAAGGTCGATGTATTTGCGACCGACGGAAGGCTGGATATTTTTTCACCCAGCACCCGCCGATATTTGCGAATGTCGCTTGTTCGTACTTTAAGCAAATAGTCGAAAGCGCCCGCAATCATATGGCACTCTTCGACCTCTTTGATCTTGCGGACCGCAGCGTTGAACTCTTCCAGCGCCTTTTCACGCGTGTCCGAAAGCTTGACCTCGGTAAAGGCGATATGGTCGACGCCGAGCTTGTGTTGATTGAGCATGGCGCGAAAGCCCAGAATATAGCCCTCATCCACCAGACGCTTGAGCCTGGTTTGGCAAGGGGTCTTTGAAAGTCCGACCTTTTTGGCCAGTTGCAGCACTGACATGCGCCCGTCTTCGCTCAGCGCCTCGATGATCTTGAGATCAAAGTGATCCAGATCGACTTCTTTTTTCGATATAGCCATTCTTATTGACGCCTTTCCGGCAAAACAAAAGTTCGTATTTCCTGTTTTATCGAAGAAATAAGGCCATATCAATTTCTGAGGCAATGATATTGTCGGCTCAGAAAAAATGATGGCCGAACCGCATAAGCAGGTGCCGTCAATTTTGGCGAAACAGCTTTTCAAGGATCATTCGGATGGCCGATGGCGCGAACACGACCGGTTTGAACACATCAAAGCACGCGGTTGGCATTTTTGAACAATTTGCACCGGCAGTGCGCGAACAGAGTGCACTGCGCCAGGCGATCACTGCGGCCTACCGCCGATCGGAACCGGAATGCCTTGTCCCGCTTTTGCAGGCGGCAACCGTTTCGGAAGAGCAGGCAAGCGCCATTCGCACAACCGCTCGTAAACTCATCGAGTCCCTTCGTGCCAAGACCAAGGGCACCGGCGTTGAAGGACTGGTGCAGGAGTACTCGCTGTCCAGTCATGAGGGTGTCGCGCTGATGTGCCTTGCCGAGGCATTGCTGCGTATCCCCGACAAGGCAACCCGTGATGCTTTGATCCGTGACAAGATCGCCCGCGGCGATTGGAAGTCGCATATCGGTGGTGGCAAATCCCTGTTTGTGAATGCGGCAACCTGGGGTCTCGTAATTACCGGCAAACTCACCTCAACCGTCAACGACAGCGGCCTGTCTTCAGCGTTGACGAAACTGATCGCTCGTGCCGGCGAACCCGTAATCCGTCGCGGTGTGGACATGGCCATGCGCATGATGGGCGAACAGTTCGTCACCGGCGAAACGATCGCCGAAGCCATCAAGCGCTCGAAGCCATTGGAAGAGCAAGGTTTCCAGTACTCCTATGACATGCTCGGCGAAGCCGCCACGACGGCGAAAGACGCAGAGCGTTATTATCGTGACTACGAAAACGCCATTCACGCGATCGGCAAGGCTTCTGCCGGGCGCGGCATCTATGGCGGCCCCGGGATTTCCATCAAGCTTTCCGCCCTGCATCCGCGTTATTCGCGAGCGCAGGCCGCACGCGTCATGGAAGAGCTTCTGCCACGCGTGAAATCGCTGATGCTGCTCTGCAAGCAGTATGATATCGGCCTCAACATCGACGCGGAAGAAGCCGATCGTCTCGAACTGTCCCTCGACCTTCTCGAGTCACTGGCACATGATGCGGATCTTGCGGGCTGGAATGGCCTCGGTTTCGTGGTGCAGGCCTATGGCCGTCGCTGCCCATTCGTGCTCGACTACATCATCGATCTGGCGCGCCGCGCCAACCGTCGTATCATGGTGCGCCTCGTCAAGGGTGCCTACTGGGACGCCGAGATCAAGCGTGCGCAACTGGATGGCCTTGAAGACTTCCCGGTTTTCACACGCAAGGTGCACACTGACGTGTCTTACATTGCCTGCGCCCGCAAGCTGCTGGCAGCCCGCGATGTGATCTTCCCGCAATTTGCCACGCACAATGCACAGTCAATGGCGACGATTTATCATCTCGCCGGCCCGGACTTTAAGCTTGGTGACTATGAGTTCCAATGCCTGCACGGAATGGGTGAACCGCTCTACAGCGAAGTTGTTGGCAAGAAGAACCTCGACCGTCCTTGCCGCTTCTATGCGCCCGTTGGCACCCATGAGACCCTGCTGGCCTATCTCGTTCGCCGTCTCCTAGAAAACGGTGCGAACTCGTCCTTCGTGAACCGGATTGCCGACCCTGCTGTTCCGGTCGACGCTCTCCTGGAAGATCCGGTTGCGGTTGTGGAAGCCATGCAGCAGCCCGGCGCGCAGCATGATCGCATCGCATCGCCAGCCGCATTGTTCGGCACCGAGCGTGCGAACTCAGCAGGCCTCGACCTTTCCAGTGAAACGACGCTGGCAACGCTGAACACCATTTTGAGCGAGAGTGCTGCGACCGAATGGAAAGCCGCCGCGCCTGAGGCAAACGGTGAAGCCCGCCCCGTCCTCAACCCAGGGGACCATGCCGACGTCGTCGGTTACGTCATTGAGCCGACCGAGGCCGACGTCGAAAAGGCAATGCTGAAGGCATCGACATCGCGCTGGTCCTCCACCGCCGTTGAAGAGCGCGCCGCTTGCCTTGATCGCGCCGCTGACCAGATGCAGGCGGAAATGCCAGCCCTGCTCGGCCTCATCATTCGTGAAGCCGGAAAATCAATGCCCAACGCAATCGCAGAAGTGCGTGAGGCGATCGACTTCCTGCGTTATTATGCGGGTGAAGCACGCAAGAACATTGGCGCCGAACAAGTGGCCCTTGGCCCGGTCGTCTGCATCAGCCCCTGGAACTTCCCGCTGGCAATCTTTATCGGTCAGGTTGCCGCGGCACTGGTTGCCGGCAACCCAGTTCTGGCGAAGCCTGCCGAAGAAACCCCGCTGATCGCAGCTCAAGGGGTACGTCTGCTTCACGAAGCAGGTGTTCCGGCAGACGCCGTTCAACTTATGCCAGGCGACGGAAAGACTGGCGCAACACTTGTCGGTTCACCGTTGACGGCGGGCGTGATGTTTACCGGATCAACGGAAGTTGCCCGGATCATCCAGAGCCAGCTCGCTGGTCGCGTCCTGGCAAACGGTCAGCCAGTCCCGCTGATTGCCGAGACTGGTGGCCAGAACGCCATGATCGTCGACTCCTCTGCCCTTGCCGAACAGGTCGTCGCCGACGTTATCGCATCGGCCTTCGACAGCGCCGGTCAGCGTTGCTCGGCGCTTCGTATCCTTTGCCTGCAGGACGATGTGGCCGACCGCACACTGACCATGCTGAAGGGCGCATTGCACGAATTGCGGATCGGACGGACCGATAGTCTGTCCGTCGATGTCGGCCCTGTCATCACGGCAGAAGCCAAGGGAATTATTGAGAAACACGTGGAGCAGATGCGAACGCTTGGCAATCGTATCGAACAGATCGATCTTGCTGGCGACACTGGCAAGGGAACCTTCGTTCCGCCAACGATCATCGAGATGAAGTCGCTCGCGGATCTGAAGCGTGAAGTCTTCGGACCGGTGCTGCATGTCATTCGTTTCAAGCGCAATGACCTCAACAACCTCATCGACCAGATTAATGCGACCGGTTATGGCCTGACCTTTGGCCTTCACACCCGCCTCGACGATACGATCAAGCATGTTCTGTCCCGTATCGAGGCCGGCAACCTTTACGTCAACCGCAACATCATCGGCGCGGTTGTGGGCGTGCAGCCGTTCGGCGGACGCGGCCTTTCCGGCACCGGTCCGAAAGCAGGTGGTCCGCTCTATCTTGGCCGCATGACGCAAAAGGCGCCGAAAATTGATCGGATCATCAGCCAGCAGGACGAAGCCGCAACGGATTTTGCACGTTGGCTGACTGAGAACGGAGAAACCGTGGCCGCCGAGGCAGCGCACGAGGCCGGTGCTCTCTCCGGCCTTGGCTTCGAAACGGAGCTGGCCGGTCCGGTGGGTGAGCGCAACGTCTATGCCCTGCATCCGCGTGGCAAAGTCCTGCTTATTCCGCAGACGGAACAGGGCCTCTATCGTCAGTTAGCTGCGGCGCTGGCAACCGGAAACAAGGTCGTCGTCGACAACACGTCCGGGCTCGAGAAGACGACCTATGGATTGCCGGCAACCGTGACCTCACGCATCAGCTGGGTCGATAACTGGGAAAAATCCGGTCCTTTCGCGGGTGCCCTGGTGGAAGGCGACGCGGAGCGTGTCGTGGAGGTCAACCGGAAGGTCGCAGCTCTGCCAGGACCGCTGGTTCTGGTGCAGGCCGCGACAACGCAAGCGCTTTCCGGTGCAAGCCAGCCATACAACCTCGATTGGTTGGTGGAAGAGGTTTCCGTCAGCGTCAACACGACCGCTGCCGGTGGCAACGCCAGCCTGATGAGCATCGGCTGACAACAAGCATGGCAGGGCTCCGGCCCTGCCATTTCCTTACACGAACATTACTCAGGCGCCGTTTTCGCTTCGGCCAAAAAGCTGGTCAAGAACCTGCTCCTCCAGCCTTGCGAACTCCGGCGTACCGTGTCGGCGCGGCCGCGGTAATTTGACCTCGAGATCAAGCGCGATACGGCCCTCATCGATCACCACGATACGATCCGCCAATGCCACAGCTTCTGAAACATCATGTGTGACCAGAACGGCGGTAAACTTCTGTTTGCGCCAGATGCGCTCCAGCAGAAGCTGCATTTCAATGCGCGTCAGAGCGTCGAGCGCACCAAGCGGCTCGTCAAGCGCAAGGATCTGCGGGTGAGCGACCAATGCTCTTGCCAGTGCCACACGCTGTTTCTGTCCACCTGACAGTACATAGGGCCATTCTCCTGCCCTGTCCTTCAGACCCACCTCGTCGAGAATGGCGAAGGCCTGTTCTCTGGCTTGGTCTCCCTTGGCAATGCCTGTCAGGCCGACCGAAACATTGTCTGCGATCCGCTCCCACGGCAGCAGCCGAGGCTCCTGGAACATGATGCGGGTTCGGTCCTGCGGATCTTTCGAAACCGTACCGGAAGTAGGCGTTTCAAGGCCGGCCAGAATGCGGAGCAGCGTGCTTTTTCCGCAGCCGCTCTTGCCGATGACGGCGAGAAATTCACCCTCATGCACATCGAGATCAATTCCCCGCAATACGGGTTTATCGCCAAAGGTCTTGGCAACGTTTCGAAGGCTGAAGGCGATTTTGCCTTTTTCTTTGACGCCAGTTGATGGCACAGCTTTCGTTTCCACCGTGTCCGGCCGCCGCAAAGTTGTAACGTTCCCCGTCGACATTGAACTACCTCTCAAGCTTTTTTGAAGGCCGGATGCCATTGCAGGAAAATGCTTTCGAGGAAGCGTGCGAAACTATCCGCAAGCTTGCCGAGAAGCGCATAGATGAGGATCGACAGCACCACCACGTCGATCAGCAGAAACTCGCGTGCCTGCATGGCCATGTAGCCGAGACCGGAAGAAGATGAGATCGTTTCCGCCACGATGAGCGTCAACCACATGATGCCGAGGGCATAACGCAGACCCGTGAAAATGGCTGGCAAAGCGCCGGGGAGAATAACCCGGCGAAACAGTGTGAAGGGAGACATCCCGTAGGTGCGCCCCATCTCCACCAATTGCGGATCAACGCCTTGGATGCCGAGCAGTGTATTGATGTAGATCGGGAAGAACACACCTAACGCGACAAGAAAGAGCTTTGCTTCCTCGTCGATACCAAACCACAGGATGACAAGAGGAATAAGCGCCAGATGCGGAATATTGCGGATCATCTGCAACGTCGTATCGGTAAAGCTACGGGAAAATTTCGACAGTCCGTTGGCGAGGCCAAAAATGAACCCGATAGCACCACCGATCGCAAAACCCGCCAACGCCCGCGCCGAACTCACGCCAATATTGTTCAAGAGTTCGCCGGAGAGTAGCAACCGCCAGAACGCCTCTGCCACCGCAGACGGCGCCGGCAGAACATTGGCCGAGATCAACCCAGCTCTGGCCGCAACTTCCCATCCAAGAATGATCAGCGCAGGCAAAAGCCAGCCGATAACGCTGCCGCTCGCCGACTGGATTTTTTTGCTCATGAGGCGTCCTCCGGCGTTGCTATCAGTTTGTCGCGCCAGACCAGACGGCATCCTTGATGCTGATCTGTTTCGGGATCAGTCCGAGCCGATAGAACCGGTCGGCAGTTTCCTGCTGGCCCGCAATGATCTTGTCGTCGATCTTGGTGATACCGAATTCAGAACGGTTTGCAGCCAGCGTCTGCGCTTCAAGTGGCACGCCTGTCACTTCATGCAGAGCGGCAGCGACCTTGTCGCGGTTTGCCGCAGACCATTTCGCCGCCTCACCGAGCGCATCGACCGTGATGTTGATCGTTTCAACGTTGGACTTCGCATAGTCGCGGTTGGCGAGGAAATACGTGTTCACATCCAACACGTCCGATGTACGAGCCAGCGTCACCGGCTTGTAACGGGTTTCGGCGATGGCAAAGAAAGGGTCCCACACAGCCCAGGCATCTATCTTGTCACTGGCGAAAGCAGCCGCAGCATCAGCCGGGCTCAGATAGACCACCTCGATATCTGAAAACTTCAGGCCGTTCTTTTCCAGTGCCGCGACGAGGAGGTTATGCGCACTGGTACCCTTGCCAACCCCGACCTTCTTGCCCTTGAGATCGGCAACAGACTTGATGCCACTTGCTTCCTTGGCAAAGACAGCCTCACCCTTTCCGTTCGAAGGAAGCGCTGCGACATAAACGATCGCCGAGCCCGCAGCCTGTCCGAAAATTGGCGGCGCGTCGCCTGTCCATCCGACATTGATCGAGCCGACGTTCAGAGCTTCGACAAGAGGCGGTCCGGCGGTGAATTCGACCCAGGAAACCTTGACACCCTTGGCCTCAAGCGCCTTTTCGATCACGCCTTGCTGGCGGGCGATAACCGGCAGGCCCGTCTTCTGGTAGCCGATTTTCAATTCTTCGGCGGCGCTGGCCTGGAATGGCACGGTGGAAAAAAGCGCGGCAGCAAGAACGCTTCCAGAAAAGATACGACGGGTCAGGCCCTGCATTGGTGTCTCCTTGTCGCCGATCTTCCGGCCGATTTCGATATGGAGACATGCTAGATTTTTCCACTTGAACGATAGAGAAACAATCATTCAATAAATTGGCGACCCCGGAAATATCATTCTTTAGGGAGCGCCATTGCGGAGAACGCTAAAGGACGTTTCAAAATTCGACGCTTGTGAGCGCGGCAAAAACTGCGAAGCCAAGATGGTCGTTTTATTCTCCACGGCAATCAGATAAGACGCCGAAACGCCCTTTCTATTTGGGACTGCGGGCGCGTTGGTGCGAGGATGAAATGGATTCACGCAGAAGGCTGATCCCCGATATCGTCACCCTGCAGGCTTTCGAGTGTGCCGCAAGGCACGGAAACTTTACGCGCGCTGCAGAAGAGCTCAATCTGACCCAGAGCGCCGTTAGCCGCCAGATCAGCGACCTCGAAGCACAGACCGGCATGCAGCTTTTCGAGCGCATCCGCAGGCGTGTCGTTCTTTCCGAGGCCGGCCGAAAATTTCTGCCGGATGTTCGCCGCCTGTTGCAACAATCCGAACAGCTCATGGTTCGCGCCGTCTCGGCCGGGACCTCGCATGCATCTCTTTCCATCGCCACACTCCCGACATTCGGAAGCCGCTGGTTGATGCCACGCCTGCACAACTTCCTGACAGCAAACCCGCAGACGACAATTACCGTCGGCTCACGATCTCACCCCTTTGATTTCGACGAGGAGGGGTTCGATCTTGCGATCCATTACGGTCAGCCGGTCTGGGCGCATGGAACCTGCACCTTCTTGTGCGACGAGGTGATCGTGCCGGTTGCCAGCCCGGCGCTGCTGACATCGAACGGTATCACAGCGCCACAAGACCTCGCCGACAAACCGCTCTTGCATTTGACCACACGTCCAAAACTCTGGACGGAGTGGATGGAGATGAACGGCGTCATCACACAGCATGCCTACCGAGGCAGTCGCTTCGACCAGTTTTCGATGATCATAGAGGCCGCCATCAGCGGAATAGGCTTCGCGCTTTTGCCCAAATACCTGATCGAAGCGGAACTGGCCTCAGAACGCCTCATCATCGCTTTCGACGCGCCCTTGCAGACCGACAAAAGCTATTACGTTGCCCTGCCCGAAGGAAGGCAGGACAACATGCTGGCCCGTGCGTTCCAGAGCTGGCTGCTCGAACAGGTCGGCAAGCCGCTCTGATGTCTTTTTGCGATCAGACGCCAAAGGCTCGTTGCAGGAACCTTCCGGCGATCATGGCGCCATCCTGAGAAATGCTGTGACCGAGGCCCGGCAAAACATGCAGTTCTGTCTCCACGCCAGCTGCCTTGAATATATCCGATGCCTTGACGCTCTCGGAGACCGGCATGATGTGATCCTCATCGCCATGAATGAGGGTCAGCCGTGTCGACGGTGATGGGCTGATGGGTTGCGGCGAAGCAAGGCGGCCAGAAAAGGCAGCGACGGCGGCGACAGGCAGTCGTCCCGATGCCAGGACGTCAAGCGCCATGATCGAGCCTTGCGAAAAGCCGACCAGTGCGACGCGCTGCGGATTGTCGGCAAGTCCGTGCTCGGCAATGATTTCGCCGATAACGCGATCAAAATCGCCCCTTGCAGCCCGCACCCGATCCGGGCGATTTTCTTCGGTAACGCCTTCGATGCTGAACCATTGCCGTCCGGGACCCCGCCCGAAAGCAAACGGACCATTGGGGCTGACGAAGTCCGTATTGGGCAGCAGGCCATTCCATAGATTGGCGAGCGGAGCGAGATTGGCTCCATTGCTGCCAACGCCGTGCAACAGAATGACGAGGTTGCGTGCGCCGACTTCAGTCATCTCTTAGTCCTTTGAAAGTTTCACGTCATCGAGGCCAGGCATATCAGGACCAACGGGAACGATTTGTGTCGGATTGAGTGCCTTGACCGAATAATAGCCACGCTTGATGTGATCGATGCTCACCGTCGAGCGGACACCGGGAATATCAAGCACGCGCATCATATAGGCCTGCAGATCGGGATAGTCCGCAATGCGCCGAAGATTGCACTTGAACAGGCCGAAATAGGCCGCATCGAAGCGGACAAGGGTTACAAATAGCCTGATATCCGTTTCCGTTGGAACATCGCCAAACAGGAATGGGCCGTTTGAGGCAAGCCGCGCCTCCAGTTCGTCCAACGTCGCAAACACATCCGCAAACGCTTCTTCGTAAGCGATCTGCGTGGTGGCAAAGCCTGTTCTGTAAACGCCATTGTTCAGGTGCGGATAGATGTAGTCATTGAGTGCATCTATCTGCGCCTGCAAATTCGCTGGGTAAAGATCGAGGGTATTGTCTGCCAGGTCACCGAAACCAGAATTGAGCATGCGCAGGATATCGGCGGATTCGTTATTGACGATTGTGTTCGTCTTCTTGTCCCAGAGCACCGGAACGGTGGCGCGACCGGTATAATGCGGGTCGGCACGCGTGTAGAGCTGGTGCATGTAGGTGACGCCGTTCAGCGTGTCGTAATCCGAACCCGGATAGTCTCCGAACTTCCAGCCTTCGTCGGACAGAAACGGTTCGACCACGGAGACAGAAATGACGTCTTCGAGTTTTTTAAGTTTGCGACCGATCAGCGTGCGCGACGCCCAAGGGCAAATCAACGCGACATAGAGATGATAGCGACCGGGCTCAGCGTTAAAACCGCCCTCACCTGTCGATCCAGCCGAGCCATCCGGCGTAACCCAGTTGCGAAAACCGGATATTTGACGGACAAAGCCGCCCTTTTTGTCCGTTGCCTGTACCGGATGCCAATCGGCTGTCCACTTTCCGTCCACGAGCATTTGCAGCTCTCCGTTCATCTATCGATGAACACCTTATGGGCCCCACGGCGCCGCTGCAGCAAGCCGCACTTCGGTTGACGCACTGTTTCCTAAGGCGCGACAACGCCGCTTTCAAACCTTGAGGTTGCCCTCAAAGACGATTGCGAAAGAAAGGATTCCAGCGAACTGTGCCAAGCCTGACTTTCTCTCGGATCATGGTGAGAAGACCTGAAGCTGCTATGACGCCCAGTCCTAAGATCGCAGTGGCATCGGGATATTCATGGAAGAAGGTCGCACCGATGGCAACGGCCCAGAGTATCTGCGAATAATGAGATGGCGCGATCTGGCTGGCAGGCGCAATCCGTGTTGCAACCAGCAGCGTGATCTGTCCGGTAGCAGTACAAAGGCCAATAAATGCAAACGCCAATATCTGATGAAGATTTGGCGCAACAAATTCGGGGATCGACGCAACGCCGTTGAAAACAAGACCATATGTCAGAAGCACACCCATGATGGACGTGCGCTTTTCCTTGCCTGCCAAAGAGCGTAGCAGAACGATGGTCATGGCCGCAAGAAACGCAACGCCGATTGCCGCAACATGCCCCAATTCAAGTGCCTTGAAGCCCGGCCTTACGACGAGCATCACGCCAACAATGCCGGCCAGCACCGCCGCCCAACGCCACGGTCCGATGTCTTCCTTTAGTACCACGGCTGAAAGCACGGTGACGAACAGCGGTGACAGGAAGATCAGGGCATAAGCCTCCGCCAACGGAATGGTTGTAAATGCGTAGATACCGAGAATGCCTGCGAAGAGGCCTGAGATTGCACGACCATGCACCGCGAAAGGACGGCTCATGCGCCAGAAATCGCGCCATCTCTCGTCTCGGGGTCTGCTGAAAAAGATGAAGATGCCGGAAAAGAGAATGCTGAAAAAGCCGATCTGGAAGACCCCGACCTGCGAGCCGAGCGACTTGATCGTCGCGTCCCCCCAGGAAAAGCTGGCATAGGCAAACAAGCCGAGCAAAAAACCTTTTTGCATTTCAGGAACCCCGAGCATCGGACAGGCGGGTAAGAGCCAAACCACAAAAAACCATGAGCAAACAACGACGCTCATCGAGCATCGGCGGCAGCACAATCGTTGCAGATTTTCTCCTCTGCTCCAGAGCTAGACCCGGCTACTGGCGAGTGCAAGCCACCAAACGGCAAAAATAAACCCGTTTACCCGCACCAGCGCAAATCACCGGAAGGTGCGACAAATTTATCCCAAACCCGCAACGATAGCGGACCGCGCAAAGCCTTTTTTAAGCTCGCACCAAACCACTAAATGGCGAATGCTGAACGTAATCACACAAGCTTCATGCAAAGCGAATAGGCCACTCTCACACCGGCGCTTGGCGACGGACGGGAAGGCGGCTAAACAACGTGTGGTGGAGACCTCACCGCTCCCCCGAGTCTTTACAGTGCACTGTTCAAACGAAACGCGGGATATCCGAAAGGAAGACGAATGCGGATAGTCATGATCGGCTCCGGTTATGTGGGCCTTGTCTCCGGCGCTTGCTTTGCCGATTTCGGCCACGACGTCATCTGTGTCGACAAGATGCCGGAAAAAATCGAGGCCTTGAAAAGTGGCCATATCCCGATCTTCGAACCCGGCCTGGAGACAATCGTCGCCAACAATGCCAAGGCTGGACGTCTAAGCTTCACCACCGACCTCGCCGATGCCGTCAGCAATGCTGAGGTCGTTTTCATCGCCGTTGGCACACCGTCGCGCCGTGGCGATGGCCACGCCGATCTCGGTTATGTCTATGCCGCAGCCAAAGAGATCGCTCACGCCATCACCGGCTTTACCGTCATTGTGACGAAGTCGACTGTCCCCGTGGGGACTGGCGATGAGGTCGAGCGCATCATCCGCGAAGAAAATCCGTCCGCTGATTTCGCTGTTGTGTCGAACCCGGAGTTTCTGCGCGAGGGTGCGGCGATCGAAGACTTCAAAAGACCAGACCGGATCGTTGTCGGACTTTCCGACGAGCGCGCCCGCCCGGTCATGACGGAGGTCTATCGTCCGCTCTATCTCAACCAGTCGCCGCTGCTCTTCACGACACGACGCGCATCCGAACTGATCAAATATGCCGCCAACGCGTTTCTCGCGATGAAGATCACCTTCATCAACGAGATGGCGGATTTGTGCGAAAAGGTCGGCGCCAACGTTCAGGATGTGTCGCGCGGTATCGGCCTCGACGGTCGCATCGGCTCGAAATTCCTGCATGCTGGTCCAGGCTACGGTGGTTCGTGCTTTCCCAAGGACACGTTGGCCCTTGCAAAAACGGCACAGGACTACGACAGCCCTGTTCGCCTGATCGAAACCACCATCGCCATCAACGACAACCGTAAACGCGCCATGGGCCGAAAGGTCATCAATGCTGTGGGCGGTGATGTGCGCGGCAAGAAGATCGCCGTGCTCGGTCTCACCTTCAAGCCGAACACCGACGACATGCGCGACAGCCCTGCAATCGCCATCATCCAGACACTGCAGGACGGCGGTGCAAAGGTGATCGGATACGACCCTGAGGGGATGGCAAACGCGCGCCATGTGCTTGAGAACATCGAGTATGCCGAAGGGCCGTATGAAGCGGCACAAGATGCTGATGCAGTGGTTATCGTGACCGAGTGGAACCAGTTCCGCGCGCTCGATCTACCACGTCTGAAAGCAATCATGAAAAGCCCGATCCTGGTGGATCTGCGTAACATCTATCGAACTGACGAGGTATCGGCGCACGGCTTCGCCTATGCCGCTATCGGTCGCCCATAAAGGTACTTCGGACTATGCGTTATCTGATAACCGGCACAGCGGGCTTCATCGGCTTTTACGTGGCAAAACGCCTGCTCGATCAGGGCCATTTCGTGGTCGGCTTCGACGGCATGACGAAGTACTACGATGTCAGCCTGAAAGAAAAACGTCACGCGATCCTCGCCCGGTCCAACGGCTTCAAGGCAGAGATCGGCATGCTCGAAGATGTCGATGCGTTGAAACGCGCTGCAGAGGCCGCCGAACCTGAGATCATCATTCATCTCGCCGCCCAGGCGGGTGTTCGCTACAGCCTCGAAAATCCCAAAGCCTATATCGATTCCAACCTCACGGGGTCATGGAATGTACTCGAACTTGCAAAGTCCGTTGGTGTCAAACATCTGATGCTGGCTTCGACCTCGTCCATTTACGGGGCGAACGAGAAGGTGCCATTTGCTGAAAGCGACAAGGCCGACGAGCCGATGACGCTTTATGCCGCAACGAAAAAATCCATGGAGTTGATGGCGCATAGCTATGCCCATCTCTACAAATTGCCCATCACGGCGTTCCGCTTTTTCACGGTCTATGGCCCCTGGGGTCGCCCTGATATGGCGCCGATCAAATTCGTGGATGCGATTTCAAACAACCGCCCGATCGATATATATGGTGAAGGCAATATGAGCCGCGATTTCACCTATATCGATGACCTGGTTGAAGGCATCGTGCGGCTGAGCCAGGTCATTCCATCCGAAGACAACCGTGTCACACAGGACGGCGTCATCGACTCTCTGTCACGGCACGCACCGTTCCGCGTCGTGAATGTCGGCGGTGGCCAACCCGTCCAGCTGATGCATTTCGTCGAAACCGTGGAAAAGGCTGTCGGCAAACCGGCAATCCGCAACATGCTGCCCATGCAGCAAGGCGATGTGCCACGCACATTCGCCTCGCCAGACCTGCTGCGTGCGTTGACAGATTACGTGCCGCAAACGTCCGTCGAACAAGGCATTGAAGCGCTGGTAGCGTGGTATCGCGACATGCAATCAGGCCGGGTTTAACCCCGGCCCTTCATAGATGCTGTTCGTACGCCGCTACGGCAGCGAATATGCGATAACGTAATCGCCTGGTTTCGTTCCCACGGAGCCGTGACCGCCAGCAACCATGACAACATATTGTTTGCCGTCATCGAGTGCATAGGTCATCGGTGTTGCCTGTCCACCTGCCGGAAGCCGCGCATCCCAAAGCTGCTTGCCGGTCGTCAGGTCATAGGCGCGCAGATAATTGTCGACCGCAGCACCAAGAAACGCAACGCCACCCTTGGTGATAATTGGTCCGCCGATGCCCGGCACCCCGATCTTGAAGGGAAGCGGCAGCGGTGTCATGTCATAAACGGTGCCGTTCTTGCGCTTGTAGGCAATATCTCCGGTACGCAGGTCGGCACCGGCGACATAGCCCCAAGGCGGCGCCTGGCAGGGAATTTTCAACGGACCAAGAAACGGCCCCATAAAGACACCATAGGGCGCTCCATCATTGCGGTTTAGACCCTGCTCACTGCCCTTTTCATCCTGTCCTTTAGGTGGAATCTGATCACGCGGAACAAGACGCGAGGTGAAGGCAAGGTACGTCGGCATGCCAAACATCACCTGGCGCTCAGGATCAATTGCCACGCTGCCCCAGTTGAACGTACCAAAATTCCCGGGATAAACGAGCGTACCCGTCAATGATGGCGGCGTGTAGCGCCCCTTGTAATTCAACTGATGAAAGCTGATACGGCACGCAAGCTGATCGAACATGGAAACGCCCCACATGTTCTTTTCCTGCAGTGGGGCGGGTTTGAATGTGAGAAGTGATGTCGGCTGCGTGGGCGCGCTGAAATCTTCAGGGATAGCGCCTCCAGGCGCCGGTTCTTCGGTAACGGCCAGCAGGGGCTCGCCTGTACGGCGGTCGAGAACATAGATGTCACCCTGTTTGGTCGGCCCCACCAGTGCGGGAACTGTGGTTCCGTCTTGCTTGGTGATGTCGAGAAGCACCGGCTGGGCGGGAACGTCCATGTCCCAGAGATCGTGATGAACGGTCTGGCGAACCCAGCGGTCCTTCCCGGTGTTGATATCCAGTGCGACGATTGACGACGAATATTTCTCGACGCTCTCGCTGCGCCCCATGCCAAGCTGGTCAGGCACCTGGTTGCCGAGCGGGATATAAACGAGACCGAGGTCCTCATCATAACTGAACACGGACCAGCTATTCGGTGAGTTAGTGGTGTACGTCTCACCCGGTCCAAGCGGTTCTGTTTTCGTCGGATTTCCCGAATCCCAGTTCCAGATCAGCGCGCCCGTGTTGACATCAAACGCGCGAATGACGCCGGATTGCTCCTGCGTCGAGTAATTATCGTTCACCGCGCCGCCGATGATGATCTTTCCCGCGACGATCACAGGCGGTGATGTAGAGTAATAATAGCCCGCTGGATTGTATTGCATGCCCTGCTCAAGGTGCAGCACACCCTGATCGGCAAAGGAGGTGCAGACCTGTCCGGTCTGCGCATCGAGTGCAATCAGGCGGGCATCCGAGGTGGGCAGGTAGACGCGCTGTGCGCAAGCGGTTCCCGGCGCAGCTGACGGTTCAGCATAATAGGAAACGCCACGGCAAGTCTGATGCTGCCGGTCGGGGTTAAGGCCGACGTTCGGATCGTACTTCCATTTTTCCTTGCCGGTTGCGGCGTCAATGGCAATCGCCCAATTGTGAGGCGTGCAGATATAAAGCAGCCCGCCAACCTTGAGCGGCGTGACCTGGTAGGTGGTCTCACCCACGTCGTCCGGCAGCTTGACGTCGCCGGTCTGGTAACGCCAGACTTCCTTCAACTGAGAGACATTGTCGACGGTGATCTGCGTCAGGGGCGAATAACGCTGGCCGTAAGGTGTGCGACCATACTGATGCCACTCATTATCAGGCACATCGCCGCCATAGACCGGTGCGGACACCAGCTTTTCTTGCGGCAACTCTCCCGACTGATTGTGCGGGTCCTGCGTCATCGAGTAACCGGCGACGATGATCGCGATCAGAACCGAGAGTGCCAGCGGCCACGCATTCGGACCGTAAACCGTTCCCGTCGGGCTCGCAAACCCGAGCGGTTTCTTGATCCAGGGGGTCAGCAACCACAAGCCGATGAGAATGATGACACCGCCACGAGGCCCGAGCTGCCACCAGTCGAAACCGACTTCCCAAATTGCCCAGACGAGGGTGGCAAGGATGAGAACCGCGTAGACGTGAAGCGCAAACTTGCTGCGCTTGAACAAAAGGACGGCGGTGAGCACGAAGGCAAGCCCCGACAAGGCATAATAAAAGCTTCCGCCCAGCATCACCAGTTGTGAGCCGAACCCGAACAAAGCAAGCCCGATAAGCGTGAGAATAACTGCAGTGACTGTAACTGCCATGAATTGCCCCCGATTCCCTGTCACTTTGCGTGCAACGAAGTCGAGGGCATTTGGTTCCGTCTGGCTCTCTTTTTTGTTCAAGCCAAGCTTGAAGTGTCACTCCACTATGCAATCAAAAGCTTATTTTGCCGTCCATCCACCATCGATCGAGATGGTTGTTCCGGTGATGGATCGGGCCATGTCGCCACAGAGATAAAGCGCCATCTCGGCAATCTCTTCCGGCTGGACGAACCGTCTGGTCGGCTGAGGGGCAAGAATGACCTTTTTGATAACATCTTCTTCGCTCATGCCATGCACGCGGGCTTGATCGACAATCTGCGCCGCGACAAGCGGCGTCAAAACGTATCCGGGGCAGATGGCATTGCAGGTAATCCCCTGCTCGGCCACTTCCAGTGCCACGCTTTTCGTCAGCCCCACCACCGCATGTTTGGTCGCCACATAGGGTGCCTTGAAAGGCGATGCCCGCAAGCCGTGCGCGGATGCGATATTTATGATGCGGCCCCATCCCCTTTGCTTCATGCCAGGCAAGGCGGCATGGGTTGCATGGAAAGCACTATCCAGCGAGACGGCAACAATCCGCGAGAAATCTGCGAAATCAAACTCATCGATCGGGGCGACCTTTTGAATGCCGGCATTGTTGACCAGCACATCGATACCGCCAAGTTTGCCGATCACGGTTTCGGCGAGATGGGCACTTTCTTCATATTTGGCCAGGTTGGCGGAGAAATAGACAGGCGTATGCCGGGCGTTTTTTGCCACTGTTTCAAGCACCTGAGCCGCATCTTCAGCCTCTTCGATGCCGTGAAGCGCCACGAGGTATCCTGCCTCGGCAAAACGTTTGGCAATTGCCAGCCCAATTCCACTCGTCGATCCTGTGACAAGGACGATCTTCGGTTCTGTGTCTTCGCCCATAGCCTAGTCCTTCAATTGCGGCAGGTTGCGAAACAGTTCAAGCGCTTCCGGATTGGCCAGCGCATCGGCATTTTTAACCGGCCGGCCATGGATCGTATCCCGGACAGCGATCTCGGAGATTTTGCCGGAGCGGGTACGCGGGATAGCCCCGACTGCAATGATCTTTGCCGGAACATGGCGCGGCGTCGCCCCAGAACGGATACGCGTTCGTATGGTCTTTTCCAGCTCGTCGGTCAGGGTTACACCGCTCTTGAGACGAAGGAAAAGTATGACGCGCTGGTCGCCATCGATGTCCTGTCCGACCGCAATTGCCTCCTCGACGTCCGGTACGGTTTCCACCTGCCGGTAAATTTCCGCCGTGCCGATGCGCACGCCGCCCGGATTGAGCGTTGTGTCAGAACGGCCGTGGATGACATAACCGCCGGACGGTCGTTTTTCTGCGAAATCGCCGTGCGCCCATATGCCGGGGAACCGGTCGAAATAAGCCGACTGATAACGCGAACCATCCTCATCGCCCCAGAACTTGACCGGCATGGAAAGATGCGCATTGCGACAGACAAGCTCACCCGGCACGCCGGAAACAGATCGCCCCTGATCGTCCAGTGTGTCTATGTCCATGCCGAGCATCGCGCCCTGCAACTCACCGCGGTGCACCGCTTGCAACGGATTGCCACCGAGGAAACAGGCGCAGATATCCGTGCCACCGGAAATCGAGGCGAGATGCACGTCAGCCTTCCACTCCCGATAGATGTAATCGAAAGAGGCCGGGATAAGCGGTGATCCGGTTGAAAGAATAGTTCTGAGGGACGAGAGATTGTGGCTCTCGCGAGGCTTCACCCCTGCCTTCAGGCAGGCGTCGATGAACTTTGCCGATGTCCCGAAAGTGGCGATGTTTTCCGCATCGATCAGATCGACCAGACGCGCAGATGAAGGATAACCGGGATTGCCGTCATAGGTAACGAGGGTTGCACCGAGGGCAAGGCCTGAAACCTGCCAGTTCCACATCATCCAGCCGCAGGTGGTAAAATAGAAAAACCGTTCGCCGGGCTGGATATCGCATTGCAGCTTCTGTTCCTTCATGTGCTGAAGAAGCAGCCCACCACCAGAATGGGTGATGCATTTCGGTTTGCCTGTCGTGCCGGAGGAATAGAGGATAACCAGCGGCGCCTTGACCGGCAGACGATTAAAAGCGATCTCTGTCGCATCAAATGGCGCAACGAAATCCGCAATCGTCGTGCAGCCTAGGTCGGCGAGAACTGCCGGGACCCCGTCTCCGATCAAGACAATTTTTTCAGGTTTGGCGCTCTCCGCCACAGCCCGTATTGTCGGTGCGACATCGATGCGTTTACCAGCATAACCGTATTCCGCCACCGCGATCAGGATTTTCGGATCGATCTGCGACAGTCGGTCAGATGCGCCGGCCGGCCCAAAATCCGGTGAACAGGACGACCAGATCGCACCGATGGCGCTCGTCGCCAGATAACCGACTATCGCCTCTATATCGTGCGTGACGATCGCCCCGACACGATCGCCTTCTCCAACGCCTGCAGCACGAAGAGCCTGAACCAGACGGGAAACATCATCGTATAAATTGCGCCGGGTTACGGTCCGCCTGGTGCCATCATCCCGATGCGCGATGATGGCCAGCCGGTCGTCGGCATCGCGTAGAAGGTTTTCGGCATAATTTACCCGTGCCTTCGGATAGAAGACGGCATCGCGGATCGAGTTTCCCGCGACGAAGGACCTGCCTCCTCGCTCTCCGATGATATCTAGCTCATCCCAGAGAGCGGCATAAAAACCTTCGGGATCGCGGACCGACCAGGACAGGAGCGCTGGATAATCATCCGGCTCGGCTCCATGCCGCGGTTTCGTTTTTTCAGCAAACAGAAAGAGTGCCGACTGCCGCACCCGGGCCTGCGGCGGGCTCCACAGAACATCCGACGGTGTGACTGCGTTCATGCATCACCTCCCCGCAACATCTCGACGATTGCCGAAAAATCGCGATCACCGCTGCCCTCCCCCACAAATCCTTCATAGAGCTCGGCGGCGGCCTTCCCGAGTGGCGTGGAGGCCCCAGCGCCATTCGCGGCTTCCTGTGACAGCTTCAAATCCTTCAACATCAAGGCTGCGGCAAAACCCGGCCTGTATTCATTGTTGGCCGGTGACGTCGGCACCGGACCTGGCACTGGGCAATAGGTGGTGAGCGACCAGCACTGTCCTGACGAGGTGGAAGCAACATCGAAAAGCGCTTGATGCGAAAGACCAAGCTTTTCGCCCAGCACAAAGGCCTCTGATACAGCGATCATCGAAATACCGAGGATCATGTTGTTGCAGATCTTCGCCGCCTGTCCGTTGCCACCCTTGCCGCAATGGACGATCTTCTTGCCCATTGCCTCGAGGATCGGTCTTGCTGCTGTGAAAGCGTCCGCCTCACCGCCACACATGAAGGTCAGGGTTCCAGCTGCTGCCCCGCCAGTGCCTCCAGAAACGGGCGCATCGACAGACGGGCAGGCTGCAGATACCGCCAGCGCATGGGCCTTCAAGGCGCTCTCCATATCGACAGTGGAGCAATCGATGAGAAGCGTTCCGGACGCGACCTTCCGCACCAGATCACCATAAACGGAAACCACATGTTCGCCCTTCGGCAACATCGTTATGACGACATCCGCACCATCTATCGCGGTCTCGCTCGCAGCCGCGACCGGTACACCCGCCTGCCTTGCGGCAGTGATGCAGGCCTCGGCAAGATCGAAACCTCTGACGGCGTATCCCGCCTTCACCAGATTGACAGCCATGGGCAGGCCCATATGCCCCAGCCCAATAAAAGCGACGGTTTGCATGGTCTTTTCCTCTTATCGATTGTCCGCGAGGATCATGTCGGCGGCTTTTTCCGCAATCATGATCGTCGGCGAATTGGTGTTTCCTGAGGTGATCCGCGGCATGATCGACGCATCCGCCACCCGCAATCCACGAAGTTTTCGAAATTTAAGACGGGCGTCGACGACGCTCTCGAGATCGGAGCCCATGCGCAGCGTGCCGACCGGGTGAAAGATCGTCGTGCCGATATCGCCTGCCGCCTGCGCCAGATCATTGTCGTTTTCATAGGACGGACCGGGCTTGTATTCTTCAGGTCTAAACCGAGAGAAAGCCGGCTGCCCGACAATCCGACGGGTCAGCCTCATAGCATCGATTGCGACCTGACGGTCGCCTTCCGTCGTCAGATAATTCGGCCGGATTTCTGGTTGCATGGCGAAATCAGGACCTTTGACGTGCACCGAGCCTCGACTTTCAGGGCGCAGGTTGCAGACGCTGGCGGTGATCGCAGGAAATGTGTGAACCGGTTCGCCGAACTTATCCAGAGATACCGGTTGCACATGATACTCAAGATCGGCCGTCTCCTTCTCGGGAGAAGAGCGTGTGAAGACGCCTAGCTGGCTCGGCGCCATCGCCATCGGGCCGGAACGGCTCAGCGCATATTCGAAACCGATACGAGCCTTTCCAAACAACGTCGACGCCCTTTCGTTCAGTGTCGACACTCCTGAAACCTTGTAGATCATGCGCAATTGCAAATGGTCCTGAAGGTTCTCGCCAACGCCTTCAACGTTCAACACCGTGTCGATCCCTGCCTTCTGCAGCACGTCGCCGCGCCCGACACCCGACAATTCAAGAATGTGGGGCGAACCGATCGCGCCTGCGGAGAGAACGGTCTCCCTGCGTGCGCGCGCTATCTTCGCCACGCCGTCATGATGGAACTCCACCCCCTTGACCGCACCTTCTTCGATAATAAGCCGTCGCACATGCGCCTTGGTGAGAACGGTCAGGTTGGCACGGCCACGCGCCGGCTTCAGAAAGGCCTTGGCGGTGTTCCAGCGCCAACCCGAACGCTGGTTTACGTCAAAGTAGCCTGCACCCTCATTGTCGCCTCTGTTGAAATCATCCGTCGCGGGAATTCCAGCTTCTGCGGCGGCCTTTTGAAATGCGTCCAGCACATCCCAGCGAACACGTGCCTTTTCCACCCGCCATTCGCCGCCCGTCCCATGCAAGCTGCTCTTGCCGCGATAAAAATCCTCCGACTTGACGAAATAGGGAAGTACATCGTCCCAGCCCCAACCGTCGCAACCCAGTTGACGCCACATGTCATAATCACGCGACTGACCGCGCATATAGATCATGCCGTTGATGGATGAGCAGCCACCAAGAACCTTGCCCCGCGGATAAATCAACGACCGGCCATTCAGTCCCGGTTCTTCCGCCGTCTTGAAGCACCAGTCGGTACGCGGATTGTTGATGCAGTAGAGATAACCGACCGGAATGTGGATCCAGTGATAGTTGTCGCTGCCGCCGGCTTCCAGCAAGAGCACACGATTGTTCGGGTCTTTCGAGAGGCGGTTGGCGAGAACGCAGCCAGCGCTGCCCGCTCCGATGACGATATAGTCATATTCGCCCATGCTTTTCTCCGTGCGGTCCCGCTCCCGCGCCGAAAACGGCACGAGCCAGACCATTCATTCCGTTTTCACAAAACCTAGCCCCGATGCTGGAAACCGAGTTTCCGACCGATGCGTGAGGCGTAGAATTCGCCAATCAGGCCACGGCGGAAGACCAGCACGCAGGCCATGAAGACGAGACCGGTGATGATCGTCACCGGAAAATCAGATGTCGCCAGATAGTTCTGGAGAGTAACGACAAGACCAGCGCCGAAGATTGGCCCGATCATGGTTCCGATGCCACCGAGCAACGTCATCAAAATGACTTCGCCAGACATCTGCCAGGTCACATCCGTCAAGGTCGCGAACTGGAAAACCAGCGCCTTGAGACCACCCGCCAGACCCGCAAGTGTTGCCGACATTACGAAGGCACCAAGCTTGTAGCGCTGGACACTGTAACCCAGTGAAATGGCACGCTGCTCGTTCTCGCGGATCGACTTCAAGATCATGCCGAAGGGCGAGTTGACGAAACGCCAGATCACCAGCAGTGCAATCACAAAAGCGGCCAGCACCGTGTAGTACATGCTGTTTGTCGTGTTGAGATCGATGATCCCGAAGAGGTGGCCGCGCGGCACGCCCTGAAGGCCGTCTTCCCCGTGCGTGAACGGCGCCTGCAGGCAGAAGAAATAGAACATCTGCGACAAGGCAAGCGTGATCATGGCGAAGTATATGCCCTGACGCCGGATGGCAAAAAAGCCGATGACCAGACCAAGAAGGGCAGCCCCGGCCATGCCAATGACGAGACCGATCTCCGGTGTCACACCCCATTCCTTCACAGAATAGGCCGTGAAGTAGGCCGCGCCGCCGAAGAACGCCGCATGGCCGAACGACAGGAGACCCGTATAACCGATCAGCAGATTGAAGGCGCAGGCAAACAGCGCAAAGCACAAGAGCTTCATCAGGAAGATCGGGTAGATGAACATCGGCGCGACAACCAGTACCCCAAGGCCGGCAACAATCAACGCCGTCCGGATGGTTCCAGCCGTCGTAGACACTTCCGTATGAGGCAAGGCAGCAGCAGAGTTCTGAATGGCTTTGGACATATCAGGCGTCCTTTCCGAAAAGTCCGGCGGGGCGGATGAGAAGCACAAAGGCCATGATGACGAAGATGACGATGTTTGAGGCCTCCGGATAGAAGACCTTGGTCAGTCCTTCCGCAATGCCGAGCATGTAGCCTGTCACGATGGCACCCATGATCGATCCCATGCCGCCGACCACGACCACGGCAAACACCACGATGATGAGGTTGGTGCCCATGAGAGGCGACACCTGATAGATCGGTGCGGCCAGCACACCGGTGAACCCGGCAAGCCCGGCTCCAAGCGCGTAGGTCAGGGTCAAAAGAACCGGCACGTTGATGCCGAATGCCTGGACAAGCGTCGGGTTTTCCGTTGCAGCGCGCAGGTAGGAGCCGAGACGGGTCTTTTCGATCAGCGCCCATGTCGCGATGCAGGCGATAAGGGAAATGACAACGACAAAGGCACGGTAGTTCGGCAGGAACATGAAGCCCAGATTGGTGCCACCTGCTAACTGCGGCGGAACCGAATAGGGTTGACCGGCCGCGCCATAAAGCCAGCGAAAAGTCCCTTCCACCACAAGCGCCAGACCGAAGGTGAACAACAGACCGTAGAGCGGATCAAGATCGTAGAGGCGCGACAGCATAAACCGTTCAATGATGGCGCCGAACAACGCCACGACAAGCGGTGTCACCACCAGCGCGACCCAGAAATTGATGCCGAAATATTGTAGCCCGAGGAAGGCCACGAACGCACCGAGCATATATTGCGCGCCGTGGGCGAAGTTGATGACGCGCAGCAGGCCGAAGATGACGGCGAGGCCGAGAGACAGCAACGCATAAAACGAGCCGTTGATGAGGCCGACGAGCAATTGGCCCAACAGGGCTTGCACAGGAATGCCGAAGATCATCGTCATCGTTAAACCCCCAGCACTTTGTTAAGCTCGCCCATACGATGAGGCAGTTCGCCAACCGGAAAATCGCCGACCATATGTCCATGATCCATCAGGTAGAAGCGATCGGCGATCTTGCTCGCAAAGCGAAAATTCTGCTCAACGAGAACCACTGTCATGCCGCGGCTCTTGAGTTTTTGCAGAACCTCGCCGATGCGCTGAACGATGACGGGGGCCAGCCCTTCTGTCGGCTCGTCGAGAAGCAGAACCTTGACGCCGGTACGCAATATGCGCGCCATAGCCAGCATCTGCTGCTCGCCTCCAGAGAGTTTCGTTCCCGGGCTGCCCCGGCGTTCGTAGAGATTGGGAAAAAGCTCGTAGATTTCGTCGAGGCTCATACCACCCTCGGACACAACCGGCGGAAGCTTGAGGTTTTCCTCGACGCTCAGGGTCGCGAAGATACCCCGTTCTTCAGGAACGAAGCCGATGCCATGTTTTGCGGTCCGATGCAGCGGCACCGGCATCATGTCCTTGCCTGCAAGCTTGATGGTGCCCTTGCGATTGCGGATGATGCCCATGATGGTGCGCAGCGTGGTGGTCTTTCCAACGCCGTTGCGCCCGAGAATGGTGATGGTCTCGCCTTCACCCACCGTGAGATCGACGCCATGGAGCGCCTGGCTTTCGCCATACCAGGATTTCAGATTTGAAACTTCGAGAAGTGCCGCCATATCAGGCTTCCTCCGTACCCATATAGGCCGTGCGCACGCGCGGATCGGCGGAAACTGCGGCGTAGTCCCCTTCCGCGAGGATCTCTCCGCGTTGCAGCACTGTGACATGGTGGCAGATATCCGCCACGACCTTGAGATTGTGTTCGACCATCAAGACGGCGCGGGTCTTTGCGACTTCGCGGATGAGGTCCGCGACATGCGCAACGTCTTCGCCGCCCATTCCTGCCATTGGCTCGTCCAGAAGCAGAACCTTGGGGTCGAGCGCCAGCGTGGTTGCAATTTCCAGCACGCGCTTGCGCCCATAGGAAAGATCGGCGGCGAGCGCGTCTTTTTCACGCGTCAGCCCGACCATGCTGATCAGTTCTTCAGCGCGTGCATTGAGCGTGTCGAGCGAGGAGAGCGGCAACCAGAACTGCGTGGCGAGATTGTTTGGCCTTTGCAGCGCGACCCGTACGTTTTCCAGAACCGTAAGGTGCGGAAACACCGCCGAGATCTGGAAGGAACGCACGAGACCGAGCCGCGCCACCTTGTCCGGTGGCGTTTTTGTTATATCCGTTCCCATGAAGGTGATCGTCCCGCCCGAGGGCTGGAGAAACTTGGTCAACAGGTTGAAGACCGTCGTTTTCCCCGCGCCGTTCGGACCAATCAGGGCATGCACGCGGGCATGTTCGACGTCGAGATCGACGTTCTTCACGGCCGCGAATGCGCCGAAAGTCTTGGAGAGCCCACGCGCCGAAAGCACGACGCGGTGGTCCTCCTGTCTGGCAAGGACGGGAGCGATCGTCATTGAATGTTCCCTTATTGCGTTACCAGAGAGCAACCGCTCTTGGCGGGGTCCATGAAGGCTTCCTTGCCGGGAATGGTGGCGAGCACCTTGTAGTAGTCCCAGGCCTGTTTGCTTTCTTCCGGTTTTTTCACTTCCATGAGGTACATGTCGTGAATCATCCGGCCGTTGGCAGCTACATGGCCGTCCTTTGCGAAGACGTCGTTGACAGGCATTTCCTTCATGGCCTCGGCCACGGCATCCGCATCATCCGTGCCGGCCTTCTCGATGGCCTTCAGATAATGGAGGACCGCCGAATAAGTACCAGTATGAACCATGTTCGGCATCGCTCCGGTACGCTCCTTGAAGCGTTCACCGAACTTGCGGGACTCGTCATCGCGATCCCAGTAAAAACCTTCGGTAAGCGTCAGGCCCTGTGCTGCTTCCAGGCCGAGACCGTGAACTTCTGCGAGGGTGAAGAGCAGGGCCGCAAGGCGCTGGCCACCGGCAACAATACCGAACTCCGCCGCCTGTTTGATAGCGTTGGACGTATCGAGGCCGGCATTCGCAAGCCCGATGACCTTGGCGCCAGAGGACTGTGCCTGCAGCAGGAATGACGAGTAGTCGGTGGTTGCCAACGGATGGCGTACCGAACCGAGAACCTTACCGCCGTTGGCCTTGACGAAATTGCTGGTGTTTTCTTCCAGCGAATATCCAAAGGCGTAGTCAGCGGTCAGGAAAAACCAGCTATCGCCACCCTGTTTTACCAGCGCGCCACCGGTTCCGACAGCCAGAGAATAGGTATCGTAGGCCCAGTGGAAACCATAGGGGCTGCACTGCTTGCCGGTCAGCTCCGTTGTTGCGGCACCGGTGTTGATCGTGATCTTCTTCTTGTCTTTGGACAGTGCCTGCACGGCAAGACCAACCGACGATGACGTCAGTTCCATAATGGAATCGACCTGTTCGGTATCGTACCACTGACGGGCAATATTGGATGCAACGTCAGCCTTGTTCTGATGGTCGGCGGTCACAACTTCAACCGGTGCGCCCAGCACCTTACCGCCGTAATCCTCCACCGCCATCTTGGCGGCCTCGAAAGAATACTTGCCACCGAAGTTGGCATAGACGCCGGATTGGTCGTTCAGGATGCCGATCTTGACCTTGCCATCCGAAAGATCGGCGGCATAAGCGGCAGTTCCCGCGGCCAACACCATGGCCGTAGACAAAATAATGCTCTTGCGCATTGACTTCTCCTCCCAGAGATCGATTGCGAGCCTCAGATCCAACTTGTGCAGTCGTGAACGGAGCACCTGCTCCGATCTGCACTGAAATGGTCACATCGCCCTCCTCAAAGCGATGCATCCTGAGCCTAGATTTCTCGAATTCGCGCGTTGACACAAGACGGCTGCATCATCAAATTGCGAACAGGAACTGTTCATTTTTGAACAGAAGTCACTTCTTCGGGAACAATATGGCGACGCCTTTCACTTGGGACGACCTGCAATATTTTCTCGCTGTCGCGCGAACCGGTCAGCTTTCGTCCGCAGCCCGCAGCCTGCGGACCAGTCATGCCACCGTCTCCCGCCACATCGACCGCTTGGAATTCTCTCTTAAAACCAAGCTGTTCGAGAGAAATCCGCGTGGTTATGAACTGACGAATGTGGGGCGTCGGCTAGTCGATACCGTCGAGCGCATCGAGGCTGAAGCAGAGCGACTGCAGTCGGATATTTCCGAAAGCGGCAGCCTGCTTCGCGGTGTCGTACGGCTGAGTGCTCCGGAAGGTTTTTCCAATTTTTTCTTTGTTGAAAAACTGAACGACTTCGCCGCCACCCATCCCCACATCATGGTGGAACTGGTGACGATCCAGCAGATCATGGCCCTTTCCAGAAAGGAAGCCGATGTGGCAGTGACGCTTGACCCGCCGAAAGCTGGTCCCTATGTCAATGAACAGATCATCGAATATACACTGCACATCTACGCATCGCGCTCTTACCTCGCCGGCCGGCCAAAAATCACCCGCCGCGAAGACCTTCTCGACCACTTCTTCATTGGTTACGTACAGGATCTGATCTTTTCGCCTGGTCTCGATTACATGCGGGACGTGCTGCCGGGATTGAGACCCAATTTTCAGTCTTCCAGCATCTTTGCGCAGCTGACTGCAACCCTCGGCGGTCGCGGCCTTTGCATCCTGCCGAACTTCATAGCGGCACGGTTCCCTGACCTGCAGATGGTTCTGCCGGAAGAGGTGGAGTTGCGGCGTGGCTACTGGCTGACAAGCCATCACGACTTTGCCGATGTACCACGCGTACGGTCCTTGATGGACTTCATATTGAACACGGTTCGCGCCCACGAGAAGCTGTTCGTGCTCGATCGTAAAACCCTCATCTGAGCATCCTGTCGTTCACATTTCAGCGACACCCTGTTTCCGATTGCTGGATTGGATAAGGGGGAGCGATGCCTATATGACAGGCAACAACGATACCGGCTTGCCGGTACTCCTCCAACGTTTCGAAGGCCATCATGAAAAAGATCGGATTTTTGTCGTTCGGGCACTGGACGCCCTCTCCCCAGTCGCAAACGCGCTCAGCCGCGGATACGCTGTTGCAATCGATCGACCTTGCGGTTGCAGCCGAAGAACTTGGAGCTGACGGGGCCTATTTCCGCGTACACCACTTCGCCCGGCAACTTGCCTCGCCCTTCCCGCTGCTTGCTGCGGTTGGCGCGAGAACGAAGACGATCGAGATCGGTACCGGCGTCATCGACATGCGATATGAGAACCCATTCTACATGGCCGAGGATGCCGGCTCCGCCGATCTGATATCGGGAGGGCGCCTGCAACTTGGCATCAGTCGCGGATCGCCGGAACAGGTCATCGATGGCTGGCGCTACTTCGGCTATCGCCCGGCGGAAGGCCAGACTGAAGAGGATATGGCGCGCCAGCACACCGAAGTCTTTCTTGAACTTTTGAAAGGTGAAGGTTTCGCACAACCCAATCCACGGCCGATGTTCCCCAACCCGCCAGGCCTCCTCAGGCTGGAACCGCATTCGGATGGCCTGCGCGAGCGCATCTGGTGGGGTTCAAGCTCGAATGCGACCGCCGAATGGGCCGCAAAGCTTGGCATGAACCTGCAAAGCTCGACGCTGAAGACGGATGAGACGGGTCAGCCGTTCCACGTCCAGCAGGCCGAGCAGATCAGGGCCTACCGAGCCGCCTGGAAAGAAGCAGGTCACGCACACGAACCACGCGTCTCGGTCAGCCGTAGTATCTTCGCTCTCGTCAACGATATGGACAGGGCCTATTTCGGTTACGGCAACAAGGAAGATGACTCGATCGGCTTCATTGACGACAAAACGCGGGCGATCTTCGGGCGCAGTTATGCGGCCGAGCCGGAAGCGCTTATCGAGCAGCTGAAGGCCGATGAGGCCATCGCCGAGGCCGACACGCTGCTTCTGACCGTACCGAACCAACTCGGCGTCGCGTACAACACGCACGTGATCGAAACGATCCTGAAGCAGGTGGCCCCGGCCCTCGGCTGGCGTTAATCGCCTGGTGGCATCACCTCACCTGACCGGCTTGCCGTAACGCTCCATGCTTGCGGCAAGCGGCGTCGTGCTGGCGCCCGCTTGTTGCGGGCGTTTGTAGACACCATCAACCACATTGGCCGGTTCCTCAAAATGGTCCTTGATCCAGGGGATGTATTCGAGAATGGTCGAGGCCGGGTGCCAATAGCTCAAATGCACGTGCACCTGGCTCATTTCGCCGGCATGCGGCACCACGGGCAACCGGTGTGCCAACGCCAGATCGGCGACCTGAATATATTCGGTTATGCCACCGAGCCGCGTCACATCCGGCTGAACGTAAGCGACCGCACCGGCATCAATGAATGAGCGGAAGGCATCGACGGTGTAAAGCTGCTCGCCAAGCGCAATGGGGATCGACGTGTTGCGCGCCAGCCGCGCATGGCTCGTCACGTCGTCATACCACATTGGCTCCTCGAACCAATAAATGTCGAGATCACGGGCGGCGGCGCAGAAACGCTGGCAGGTCGGCAAGTCCCATTTGCCGTTACCGTCGATAGCAATCCTGACCGATGAACCGACGCGCTTGCGGACAGCAGCAAGACGCTCGACATCAACATTCGGATCGTCGTGCCCGACCTTGATCTTGAGGCGTGTGAACCCACCTTCTTCCACGGCCTTTGCGCTCCCGGCCAGCAGATTTTCCAGGTTGAAGGAGAGCCAGCCGATATCGGTATTGTAGGCTTCCAGCCGATCGGTTCTTGCACCGCCTAGATAGTGCCACAACGGAGCGCCAGCCTTCTTCGCCTTCAGATCCCAAAGAGCCACATCGATGGCCGCCAGCGCAAGGTGCGTGATGCCAGCACGCCCAACCCACTGCAACGAGGGATAACGCGCCAGCTTCGTCCACAGTCGGGAATGATCGGATGCATCTTCGCCAATGAGCAAGGGAGCATAACAATCGCTGATGCAATAGGTAATCAGTCGATCGGAAGGCAGGTGCGCATGCGTTCCGGTAAAGCCATACCCCTCTAGGCCATCAGTGGTTACGATCTTGGCGCCAACGACGCCCCAGTGGGTGATGCTGTGGGTAGAATCTGAAATGGATGCCGAGGTTAACGGCAGGTGCAGGATAAACGGTTCGACCGACTTGATTTTCATAAGGCACACTCACTCCCTTGCGCTCAATCATCTCGGGAGGAGCATGGCGGACGTGAAAAGGCCGCGCCCGCAACGGGCCGCAAACCGTCAAACCAACCTCTTGACCAAACTCAGCAGCCTTCCTCCCAGAAGCCGTGAGCGTAGACATAAGAACTAACGCAAACTATCGATCATAGAAAATAAAAAATTTTTTATTTTTAATTTCGAAGGATTGCCGATCTTTTATGGTTGAGCAATGATGTTTGCATGAACAGCTTGGTCAAAGTCACTCTTGCCGAACAGGCCCACCAGGAACTGCGTTCGCGTATCGTCAGTGGGCGGTTGCGTGGCGGGGAGCGACTGCTTCCCAACGAACTCGCCGCAGATCTCGGAATAAGTCCAACTCCGATCAAAGAAGCCTGTCTCAAGCTCGAGGCGGATGGGCTCGTGGTCAATTCATCCCGCCGCGGCATGGTGGTGCGGGATTTCAGCATTGAGGATGTTGAGGAACTCTACGCCGCCAGAATGCTTATCGAAAAAGGTGCGGTCGAAGTGGCATTCGACGCCGGGCAGTTGAACGACACCCTCCATGCAAAACTTCTGGAAAGCCTAGAGAAACATCGTGCTTTCTCAAAAGGCACCAGCCTGGACGACCTATCACAGGCGCTTTTCTATGATCGTTCGTTCCACAGCCTGCTTGTCGGTGCTGCCAATATTCCCGTCATTTCCGGTTCGCATGAGCGCATCCTCGACCAGACGCACACCGTTTTCGTCTCGATTTTGGGTGACTACAGCCGTTCTGTCGATGAGCACCAGAATATCGCAGATGCGGTGGGTGCCAAAAGCAAGGCACAGATCGTCGATGCACTGTGGCGCCACCTGGAGCGCAGCCGGCAAAACACGCTGCGCCAGATCCGTCTGCTGAAGCAGAACGGGGGATAGCTGCCGGCTAGCATGATAAAGACAACTGGGAGGAAACAGAATTGCCGTTTGAAAATCCGAAAGCCACGACGCTGCCAATGTCAGAACGGCTTTCCGCCAAAACCCTTTCCTATCTGCCTCAATCCGTCGAAATCCCCCTTTATGATCGCGACGCGGTCACACCGGGTATCGTTCACCTCGGTGTCGGGGCCTTCCACCGCGCCCATCAGGCGGTTTTTATCGATGACTGCCTCGCGTGGGGCGAGACCGGATGGGGCATTGTGGCCGCATCGCTCAGAAGTGCAGACACACGCGATGCAATCGAACCTCAGGACAATCTCTACACGTTCAGCCTGCGCGATGCAGATGGCCAGAAGCTGCGCATCATCGGCTCCATTGTCGAAACAATCGTCGCGCCCGAGGCACCCGAGACACTCATCGCCCGTTTGTCCGATCCAGGTGTCAGGCTTGTGACGCTGACCGTGACTGAAAAAGGTTACGTTACAAATCTTGCCAGCAAGACCCTGCTGCGCGATCATCCGGATATCGTCCACGATCTTGCAAATCCCGACAAGCCGCGAACCATATACGGCTTCATTCTCGCCGCCACACAGCGCAGGCTTTCAGAAGGTTCTGTGCCACTTACGCTTCTGTCCTGTGACAATCTCCCATCCAATGGCAGTGTCTTGCAAAAGCTGCTGCTGGAATATGCGAGATTGGCCAAACCCGAACTGGCGGATTTTATCGGCGAAAACATTGCCTGCCCCTGTTCAATGGTCGACAGGATCGTTCCAGCAACCACCAGCCTTGATCGCGAAAGCATCAAAGCGGCCCTTGGCGTTGAAGACGCCTGGCCCGTCGTCGCTGAGCCTTACTTCCGCTTCGTCATTGAAGATCGCTTTCCACACGGACGACCAGCGCTTGAAAAGTCCGGTGTGGAGTTCGTTGCCGACGTAGAACCCTATGAGCATATGAAGCTCAGGATGCTGAACGGTGCACACAGCGCCATTGCGGCAGCCGGCCAGGTCGCCGGGCTCGCCACCGTCGCTGATGCATGGAGCGAACCTGCGATCCGGCGCTTTATTGATGCCTATTGGCATGCTGTGAAACAAACACTCAGTGCCGCCGTTGACGGAGAGGCATTTGCGGCCGGTTTACGCGAGCGCTTTGGCAACCCCGCGCTTCAACACAAGACCATGCAGATCGCCTCGGATGCCTCGCAGAAGCTGCCGCTGCGCGTCCTCGCGCCGCTGCGAGAGCTGCTGGCGTTCAAGGCGGATAGCCGACCCCTTGTGCTCGCCGTCGCGCTCTGGGTCCGATCCTGCGCGACGATCGATGAAAACGGCGAGCCGATTACGATCCTGGATCCAGTGTTCAATGAATGGGATGCACCCGACCAGCTACGGATGGAGCCGGACGACGTCATCGACCGCTTTCTGGGCTTCACCCGGACATTTGGTGAAGACCTTCCTGATAACACAGCCTTCGTTGCAGAATTGAAAACTGCATATCGTCATGTCAGGGACAATGGTGCGCTTGCCGCTGTAAGCAGTTTTCTGAAGCCGTGAATCGCTTGCAAAATCAGCGCACAAAAAAACAGGCCGGAAAACCGGCCTGTTTCGTCTTTGCCAAAACAAATGCTTAGGCTGTAGCGGCAATGCGTGCGGCCTTGCGGCGCTCGACGCGAGCGCGAATGGCATCGACATCCGTGATCGGAGTCGCCGCAAAAAGCTGGCGTGTATAGGGATGCTTCGGATCTGCGAACAGTTCCTCTCGCGTGCCCTGCTCTACCGCGACACCCTTTGAGATCACCATCACGTCATCAGCAATGTAACGCACCACGGAAAGATCGTGGCTGACGAAAACGTAGGTCAACTCAAACTCTTCCTGAAGATCGGCCAACAGGTTCAGAACCTGCGCCTGAACCGATAGGTCCAACGCAGAAACCGGCTCGTCCAGAACCAGCAGCGTCGGGTTCAGCATCAGCGCGCGTGCGATGGCGATACGCTGGCGCTGACCGCCCGAGAACATGTGCGGATAACGGTTGAAGTGCTCCGGGCCAAGACCAACCTTGACCAGCATGGCTTCTGCCCGTTCGCGACGCTCGGCGGCTGGGACGGACGTATTGATCACCAGCGGCTCCATCAACACATCGCCAACCTTCTGGCGCGGATTGAGGCTACCGTAAGGGTTCTGGAACACCATCTGCACCTTGGAGCGCATATCGGGACCAGGACGACGCTTGGCGATATCAACCGCCTGCCCTTCGATCTTCAGCTCACCGCCCGATGCCGGGTCAATGAGCGCAATGATGCGCGCAAGCGTGGATTTTCCCGAACCGGATTCACCGACGATGGCCAGCGTTTTGCCACGTTCAACGGCAAAATCGATGCCTTTCAGCGCTTGCACCATCTTGGAACCGCCGAACATGCCACCCGGAACGTGGTAATCGCGGGTAATCCCCTTACCTTCGACGACAACACTCATTGTACGCCCTCCTTGCCGAAGAAGTCTGATACCGTCGGCAAACGGTCACCGGTTGCATTTTCCGGCAGCGCGGCAAGCAGCGCCTTGGTGTAAGGATGCTGCGGTGCTTCGAACAGGCTCAGAACATCCGCTTCTTCCATTTTGCGACCCTTGTATTGGACCACGACACGGTCAGCCGTTTCTGCAACGACGCCCATGTCATGGGTAATCAGGATCAGCGCCATGCCGTATTCTTCCTGAAGCTTCATCAAGAGATCGAGGATCTGCTTCTGGATCGTCACGTCGAGTGCCGTGGTCGGCTCATCGGCGATGAGCAGGCGTGGTTTCGAGGCGATGGCGATGGCGATCATGACGCGCTGGCACTGACCGCCAGACATCTGGTGCGGATAGGCCTTGAGCTTGGTTTCCGGGTCAGGAATACCAACCGCCTTAAACAGTTCCAGAGCACGGGCGCGTGCCGCAGAACCGCTCATGCCGAGGTTGAGGCGAAGCACCTCCTCGATCTGGAAACCGACCGTGAAAGAAGGATTGAGCGAGGCAATCGGCTCCTGGAAGATCATTGTGATCTCCCGGCCGATCAGCTTGCGGCGCTCCTGCGGCGACAGGGCCAGAAGGTTCTTGCCGTCGAAAGTCATTTCGTCGGCAGTAATCATCGCCGTATCGGGCAGCAGGCCCATGACGGCCAGCATCGACACCGATTTGCCCGAACCGGATTCACCGACGATCGCCAGCACTTCGTGCTTGTCGACCGAGACGTCAATGCCGTCAACGGCAGTAAAAGAACCGGTCGCGGTGGCGAACTTGACCGTGAGGTTTTTGATTTTCAGCAGGCTCATTCGTTAGCTCCGCTTCAATTTCGGGTCGAGCGCATCACGCAGCCCGTCGCCCATGAGGTTGATCGCGAGCACGGAAATCAGGATCGCGAGACCGGGAAGGGTTACAACCCACCATGCGCGCAGAATGAATTCACGCGCTTCGGCAAGCATCGTGCCCCATTCGGACGAAGGCGGCTGCGCACCCATGCCAAGGAAGCCGAGCGCCGCCGCATCCAGAACCGCCGACGAGAAAGACAGCGTTGCCTGAACGATCAAGGGCGCGAGGCAGTTCGGCAAGATGGTCTTGAACATCAGACGCATATTGCCGGCACCAGCCACACGTGCCGCTGTGACATATTCACGACGAAGCTCGCTCATCACCGCCGCGCGTGTCAGACGCGCAAAGTGCGGCTGGTAGACGATGGCGATGGCAATCATTGCGTTGGTGAGGCCTGGCCCGAGGATCGCAACCAGAACCAGCGCCAGAAGCAGCGACGGGAACGCCAGGATGACGTCCATGACGCGCATGATAACGGCATCCACCCAACCACCGAAGAAACCGGCGATAAGACCAATGACAATACCGCCCACCAGCGCGATGGAAACAACGACGATACCAATGAACAGCGAATATTGCGCGCCGTAGATCAGGCGCGAAAGCATGTCGCGGCCAACTGCATCTGTTCCGAAGAAGAAGCCGGCGCGACCGCCTTCCTGCCAGAATGGCGGGATCAGAAGCGCATCGCGGTACTGTTGGGTCGGATCATGCGGTGCAAGCAGCGGTGCAAAAACCGCAACCAGCACCAAAAGGATGAACACGGCAAGGCCGATGACGGCGCCGCGGTTCTGGCGGAAATAGAACCAGAAATCGGCGATCATCCGGCGGCGAATGGCGGCGTCAGAAAGCTTGACGCCCTGGGTCGTGGTCACATTGCTCATTTGTGACGGATCCTTGGATTGATGAGGCCATAGGTCAGATCGACGAGCAGGTTGACGACCATTACCATACCCGCAATCAGAAGCAGGCCGCTCTGCACCACCGGATAGTCGCGGCGCGAGATGGAATCGATCATCCACTTGCCGATACCCGGCCAGGAGAAGATGGTTTCGGTCAGAATGGCACCCGCCATCAGCACGCCAATCTGCAGGCCGATGGTGGTGATGACCGGGATCATGGCATTGCGTAATGCGTGAATGCCGACGACGCGTGCAGGCGACATGCCCTTGGCACGAGCCGTGCGGACGTAGTCTTCACCCATCACTTCCAGCATTGCCGAACGCGTCTGGCGCGCAATGACCGCAAGCGGGATCGTGGCAAGCACGACCGATGGCAGGATCAGGTGCGACAACGCCGAGATAAAGGCGCCTTTCTGCCCGGAAATCAGACTGTCGATCAGCATGAAGCCGGTGACAGACGGGAAGAAATACATCAGCGAGATGCGTCCTGACACCGGCGTCCACTGAAGAATACCGGAGAACATGATGATGAGCAGAAGCCCCCACCAGAAGATAGGCATCGAAAAGCCGACCAAAGCCGTCGTCATGGAGATCTGGTCGAACCAGGAACCGCGACGGATTGCAGCGAGAACGCCGACAGGAACGCCGATTGCGGTTGCGATGATGATGGCGACGAGGCCAAGCTCGACCGTCGCAGGAAACAGCGACAGGAACTCGGTCAGAACGGGTTTCTTCGTGACAAGCGAATTACCAAGATCGCCCTGCAGGAGACGCCCTAGAAACTGAAGGTACTGTTGCCAGACAGGCTGGCTGAAGCCGAGCTGTTCGGCAAGCTGTGCATGCCGTTCGGGCGTAATACCACGCTCGCCTGCCATCAGCAGCACGGGATCGCCCGGCAGCACGCGCACGAAGGCGAAAGCGACAATGGTAATCCCGAGGAACGTCGGAACGAGATAGAGAAGTTTGCCGAGAATGAACCGGATCATGGTCTTTTTCCTGAAAAGACGCGCGGAAGAACATGGTTCTCCCGCGCGTCCTGTTGTTTGGGATTACTCCGTGATGTCAACGGTGTCGAAAACGAAGTCGCCAAGCGGGCTCATCTGGAAGCCCGTTACGTTCTTGCGCATCGGCACGTACTGAGTGGAGTGGTCGAGGGTTGCCCAAGGAGCCTGGTCCTTGAAGACGACCTGCGCCTGCTCATAGAGCTTCGTACGTTCAGCAACGTCGCTCGTCTGCTTTGCCTTGGTCAGGAGATCGGAGAACTCTTTGTTGCACCAGAAAGCGCGGTTTGCACCGCCCGGCTGAGCCGAAGCGCAAGACAGCAGAACGCTGAGGAAGTTGTCCGGGTCACCATTGTCGCCCGTCCAGCCGAGGATGACGGCGCCGTCACGGCCCGGTTCCATCGACTTCTTCAGGTATTCGCCCCACTCGTAGGAAACGATCTCGACCTTGACGCCAACCTTGGCGAAGTCCGACTGCAGAAGCTCGGCGGTACGACGGGCGTTCGGCATGTAAGGACGCTGTACCGGCATCGCCCAGATCTTCATCGACAGATCCTTGACGCCTGCTTCCTCGAGAAGCTTCTTGGAGGCTTCCGGATCGTATGCGTCGTCCTTGATGCTGTCGTTGTACGACCACATTGTCGGCGGGATCGGGTTCTTTGCGACCTGACCATTGCCCTGGAACACGGCGTCAATGATCGCCTGCTTGTTCATGGCCATGTTGAGGGCCTTACGAACCTTCGGATCATCGAACGGCTTAACCGTGGTGTTGTAGGCAAGGTAACCAACGTTAAGGCCGGACTGCTCGTCAAGCTTCAGGTTGGTATCGGCGCGGATGGCGTCGAGGTCAGCCGGTGCCGGGTAAGGCATCAGATGGCATTCGCCAGCCTTAAGCTTCTGAAGACGAACGGCAGCGTCCGGCGTGATTGCGAAGATCAGGTCGTCGATCTTCGGTGCGGTGCCCCAATAGTCGGCGTTCTTCTGGTAGCGGATAACCGCGTCCTTCTGGTAAGCGACGAACTTGAACGGACCCGTGCCGATCGGCGAGTTGTTGAAGTCTTCCTTCGTGCCGGCCTTGTCGAGCGTATCGGCATATTCCTTCGAGACGATCGAAGCGAAAGGCATGGCGATGTTCGCAAGGAACGGAGCTTCCGGGTGCTTCAGGACGAACTTGACGGTGTAGTCGTCGACCTTGGTCACTTCCTTGATCAGCGACGGCATTTCCATCGAGGAATAATACTCGTAGGTGATGCCGGCGATGTACTGATGCCACGGGTTCTTGTCGTTGCCCTGGCGGTCATAGCTGAAGATCACGTCATCAGCGTTGAAGTCGCGGCTCGGCGTGAACTTGTCGTTGGAATGCCACTTCACGCCCTTGCGCAGGTGGAAGGTGTATTCCAGGCCGTCAGCGGAAACTTCCCACTTTTCAGCAAGTGCAGGCTCGATTTCGGTCGTGCCCTTCTTGAATTCAACAAGACGGTTGAAGACCGGGTGCGCCGACGCATCGAAGGTGCCGCCGCCAGTGTAAGGCGCCGGATCGAAGCCCTCGGGCGAAGCCTCGGAGCAATAAACGAAGGTTTTCGCCATGGCGGGCATGGCGGAAGTGATCGCAATCGCAGAAGCGATCAGCAAACTGCGGGTCAGCGTTTTCATCTGGTGGTCCTTTCCCTCTTTATCTGAGTCCTGTTTCGGCCCGTTGACGGGCCTTTTTGCCTGGTCAGCGACAACACGTGATGCGCGTTGCCGATCGGACTTATTGCCTCCCGACCAATTACCTTGCGTCCGGCTGAAAGAGCCGATCGAGGTTCGTTTCCGGAGTGCAGAACCACCGTGGCCCGGCCTCCGTCATATATGCGATATCTTCGAGGCGGACACCGCACTCCCCATAAACGCACAGCATCGGCTCAATGGAGAAGCACATGCCAGGTTCAAGCGGCGTCTCATTGCCTGCAACGATATATGGTTCTTCGTGAATATCCAGTCCAAGTCCGTGCCCGGTGCGATGGGGCAGTCCTGGAACGGTGTAACCGGGGCCAAAGCCCGCATCCGTCAGCGACTGACGCGCAGCCGCATCCACCTGCGAACAGGCAAAACCATTTTTTGCTGCAGCAAAAGCCGCAGCCTGCGCATCGCGTTCGGCGTTCCAGATGAAACGCTGGCGGCCGGTGGCCTGACCGAAGACATATGTGCGTGTGATATCAGAGCGATAGCCGTGCAGTATTCCGCCGAGATCGACCAGAACCATATCGCCGTCATTCAGCGTCTGGGCATAAGGAACACCGTGCGGATAGGCAGTCGCCTCACCAAACTGAACAGCAACGAAAAGCGGCTTGAGGCCAAGCGCGATGTGGGCAGCATTAACGAAGTCAGCGACTTCGGTGGTTGAAACACCGGCGCGCAGGTTCTCAAAAACGGCCTTTTGCACGCCGTAGCTGGCGTCCATCGCGGTCTGGATGATGGCGATTTCCGCTGCAGACTTGATCTGCCGCTGCCTGACGATCATCGGCTGGGCTGAAATCACACGCCCTTCCAGGCGCTGCATCAAGGCAGAAGCAAAAACGAAGGGTGTTGCCGGATCGATTGCGAGGAAGCTTCCGGGACAAACCAAAGCCTGAAAGCGGTCTGCCATCAGGTCGAACGGGCTCTCGTCTTCTTCCCATACGGCAACGTTACCCGGAATACGGATCAGCGTCTGCAGCTTGGGCTCTTCGAAAGTCGGGCTGACGTAGATCAATTCACCGTCAGCCGGCACCAGAGCGCCATGGATTCGTTCAGACAATCCGAGCGACAGGCCAGTGTAATAGGTCAACGATGACGAAGCATCGAGCCAAACGGCCTTAACGTTGTTCTGGATCATTTGCATTTGCAGATTGCGGACGCGCAATCTCAATTCGTCTTCAGCGATCGGCGCTACCGCGACCGGCTGAAAGCGCTTAAGCGCTTCTATAAAGTCTGCCATTCTCTCCCCGTCGCTTTTGGGCACACAAGCACCAACGTGCCGGTAACCTCCCAAGCGTTCTTTTGCACATGCATAACACACGCAATTGGCGAGGCAATGGGCCGGGAACACGGCCGGCCACAAAACTGTGCATATTTATCTAGACATAACGAAAACGTGATCGCCAGACTTCAATCCAAATGAAAGCTCGCCTTGACGACACGACAAAAATCTCATCGCCAGCCGGCGCACTACCGAAGCCGGCAGGGACAGAGTGGCTGGAGCAACCACGACAGCAAAGAGCCGGATGACTTGAGATCGCCATCCGAGCCGTGTCCAAACGAGAATTTTGGAAAGCCCTAAAAAGGAAAAAGCCTGCCGCGGGAGGAGGTGCGGCAGGCTTCAAACTTGATCGACGATTGGGAGGAGGAGTACCGTCGATCCACATCTAACGGCGCTGGGAGGAGGAGTGCGCCGTTAGATGATTTAAATATAGTCGCATTTGCGAATTTTAACAGAGCAACTCTCGCAATGCAGCAATGCATTTCTGCATGGCTGAAAAATCGCTGCACGGTTTTTCATCAACTACGTAGCGAACTGCGTCGCTCAGCTCTCGCGATAGACTTGAAAACCGGCAAAAGATTGATTGACCGGCATCAATTCGAGGCTGTTGATATTGATGTGCTTGGGCTGCGAGGCGACCCAGTGGATCGTATTGGCGATATCGTCCGCCGTGATCGGATTGACACCCTTGTAGAGATTATCCGACGCTTCCTGATTGCCACCGGTACGCACAAGCGTGAACTCGGTTTCACACATGCCCGGCTCGATTGATGTCACGCGGACACCCTTACCGTGCAGATCGGAACGCAACCCCAGGGAAAACTGCCGCAGGAATGCTTTGGTCCCGCCATAGACGTTGCCGCCAAGGTAGGGATATGTCGCGGCGACGGAGGCAAGATTGACCACCATTCCCCGGCGCTCGATCAGCGTCGGCAGCAGATGATGGGTAATGTTCAAAAGGCCGGTGATGTTGGTGTTCACCATAGTGTGCCAGTCTTTCAGCGGCACCTGGGGTGCCGGTGAAGTGCCGAGTGCCAGGCCGGCATTGTTGACGAGGACATCGATGTCGCGGAAATCTGCCGGCAAGCTGGCAACTGCTTTCTGCATGGAATCTTCATCAGTAATGTCGAAGACTGCACCGTAAAAATTGGCGCCGAGTTCTTCCGACAGTGCCGAGAGCCGTTCTGCTCGACGACCGGTACCGACAACTTTCCAGCCTTCCGCGATGAAGCGCCGCGCTGTGGCCTGTCCGAAGCCGGATGTCGCGCCCGTGATGAAAATGGTTCCGGTCATGCAAGTGTCTCCGCTACATTCTTTCTGTCGGTATCGGGGGAATGAAGAAGCTTTTCCGCCGCGACTGCAAGACAGCGCTTGAAGGCTTCCACGTCCGTATACAATTCATCTTCCGGTGCCTGACCCAAAATCACCACGCCGCCACGTCTCAAGATGCCGCCATGCAACATGAGGTTGTCCGCCATATCGAAATTCTCGATCGAGAACCCGTCCGGTCCACGAAAACGGCCGGTTTCGTCCTGGCTCGCAACGCCGCCGTAATAAGCCGTGATGCGGCTGAAGTGACTGTCTGCGACATTCGTGTAGGCGAAGACCGGCTTTCCGAGAGCACACATAAAGCCAAGTTCGTAGCTGGTTCCGGTATCGGCGGCGATGCCTCGAAACGGGGTCAGGTTGGCGATAACGGCATCGGCCTCAAGCATCATCTGCTCGTCGACATCGTTGATGTTGCAGCCATGCTGGATTTTCGTATCGGCGGGCGGAATCTGCAGATCCCCCGGCGAAAGTGGGATAAAACCTGCTTCCCGCGCGAGCGCGGCTTTGAGGTCGAGCATTTCACGGGCATTCGGCAGAAAGACTTCAGGCCCAGCAAGATAGATTTTTTTTGTCATCGAAAATTTCATAGGTTTGAAAAGGAAAGTGGCGGAGCCTAACCCGCGAAGGTTGCCAAAGGCAAGCATCCGGCACACGTGCGCGAACGATAAAACGGTATCGCCTTTGAGCCCTTTCGGTTATAGCCGGTACAGCAAACACGATATCTCTGGAGAAGCTAATGCCTGCGCCCATCCGTTATCACGAAGGCGATATTTCAGAAGCGGATGCCGCCCGTTACATCGGCGCAATCGCTGTTGATACGGAAACACTTGGGCTCGTACCGCGCCGCGATCGTCTTTGTGTCGTGCAGCTTTCGCCCGGAGACGGCACGGCGGATATCATCCGTATCGCGGCTGGACAGACGAAAGCTCCCAACCTCGTCGCCATGCTTGCCGATCCATCTCGGCAGAAGATCTTCCATTATGGCCGCTTCGATATTGCCGTGCTTTTCCATAGCTTTGGCGTTACCACCGAGTCGGTCTTCTGCACGAAGATCGCGTCCCGCCTTGCTCGTACCTATACCGATCGGCATGGTCTGAAAGACAATTTGAAAGAGATGCTCGAAGTCGACATCTCCAAGGCACAACAATCATCGGACTGGGCAGCAGAAAGGCTTTCTCCCGCGCAGCTTGAATACGCCGCTTCGGACGTGCTCTATCTGCACGCGTTGCGTGACAAGCTGACACAACGCCTTGTGCGTGATGGCCGCATCGAGCACGCAACGGCCTGCTTCGCGTTTTTGCCGACCCGCGCCAAACTCGACCTTCTCGGTTGGGAAGACACCGACATTTTCGCCCACAGTTGATGAAGGCACACCTTAACGCCCGGTTTACCGCAATGGCCTAGTCTCGGTCGCAACTTTACGTAGCGGCCGGAATTCATCGCGATGATTACCCCTCTTCAGCAGGCAGCCGGAATCGGTGTCAGCGATCTCATGCGCTCCATGATCGAGACGATCGAGGACCGCCAGCGGGAAGAGCAGGAAAAAGCAAAAGGCACGAAGAAAGACGACGCGGTCAGGGCTACACAACCGCAGCCGGACCAATCGCATCGTGTCGCCAACGAAAAGATCAGCTCCTATCTTTTCGGCGCCATGCGAGCCGATCCGGATGCCTTCGCCTCTTTGATGGCCCGGTTCTCCTCAGCTCTTGGAGTGACGCAGGAGAGCGACGAAACGAACCGCGCCTTTGCACAGAGGCTGAACGACGCCCTTGTTCTGACCGACAGTTTCGCGAAACGTGATTCACAGGGGAACGCCATCAAGATTTCTCTGACATCTTTCGGTGTTTCCGAAGCTCAGGTTATCGATGTCATGAATGGCGCGGTGACCAGCGAAACAGACCCGATGGCTTCGCTCGCAGCACGCATTGCCAAAGGTGCAGGCCTTACCGGCCAGGAAGACGATTTTGGCGACCAGATGACAAAGGCCATCATGGCAGCCAGGGCAACTTTGCCCAAGAGCACCGATGACCTCGAAGAATCAACCGGCCTCAAAGCCCTTGGCATGAGTGCGAACGCAATGATTGCGGCTATCGCCAATCCCTGGGGCGACGAAGCGCGCGCTTTGAAAGATGCGCTCGATAGACAGGCCCAAAGCAATGGCCTTACCAGCCGCGAAACGCTGAAGGTCATTCAGCGCCTCGAAGAGGTTGCCGACCCAAAAACCAGGGAAGAGCTGCAAGCCGAACGGGGCAGTAATCGCATCGGCGAAGTCAATGATGCGGAGGTCGCCGCCGAGCGGGAAGCCGACATCAAGACCCTTGATGCCAGCGGGAAGCTGGACGAGGTGCAGAAACTTCAGGATGCGGTGAAAGAACAGAACGAAACGGCGAAGGATGAAAATCCTGTCGAGACACGGCAGACCGGTGCTGCCAGTACTGACGGCGAACTGGCGATGATTTCCATCCTGTCAGCCGTGTCGAACGACGGCAATGCCAATAAGCCTGCAGATGGCGAGGTGGATGATGCGCCAGCCGAAATCTCGGCCTCGACAGCAGCCGGCCAAGCTGACGAGGCGGAACAGTTGCTCGACGCACAGGCGGCTATTACCGAAAGCCAAAAAAATATTCTGCCGATATCCATCGATGAAGATGGCCTCTATGAACTGTTGCGGAGGAAAGCCGCCTGACGGCACTTTGCCCGTGACATTTGAGCGAAACATGATGTGAGTTCAACAATGTCCCATACGCCCGGGGTATCCGGTGACGAAGGCCATGAGGCCGAAGAGAATACTGCAAGCGCCCTCCTCTCCCTGGCCGCGCCATCTTTGGCGCCGAACGACGACATGTTGACCGGGGAGGACGACCAAACCAGGCCAACCGAAATGGCGTCTTTGCGGCCCGAAAGAAGCTTTCCAAAAGCAAGCTGGCTGGATGCGCTACCCTCACAAGCGACCGAGATCAATGCCTTTGAGCCAGATCGAATTTCGTCGGTCAACTCGGATGACAATGGCCTCTACCGCATGTTCATCGGCATTTCTCCGTAAACACCTGCTGGGATTGCATGGTTAGCTAAATCTTAACCTCGACGACGCAGTCTGGAGTTTGATGATTCTGTGTGCTGCAAGGCAACGGGCATTTTTCAACGTTGCGCACACAACGCTCCCGCATGAGCGGGCGAGATGACACCTGTGCATCACCGTCGCGACACTTGTGAACTCTGGCCATATCGCCAGCGCGTACTCCTCTGAATGATCAGCGGCGGTTATCGATACGAACGGAGCGCACCATGTTACCGCCTGTACCGAAAGTGCCTGCAGCAGATGCCTCGTATAATTCGACGACCTTGTCGGCCGGAAAAACGCAACCGGTCGTACGCTCCACGGTCTCGACCACCCCTGTCGGCGATGAAAGCGGTGGCAGCCTCTTTGCCAAGGCGACGATCGCGTCACTTGCCAGTGAATATCAGCTCTCTCGCAGTACCTTCATTCTGTCGGAAACGCTCGGCAAACTGATGAACCTTCCACGCAAGGATGGTGAGGCAATCGAAACCTATGTGGCACGCCTGACGGAAGCTCTGCGCGCCTTGCGCCCAGCCCAACGCGCAGCGCTTGAACAGCAGGTCAGTAAAGCGCTTCAGGGACTTACCCTCTCCATGCTGGCGGAGATTCTCAAAAATCCAGCCGGCCCGGATGCCGCCCGCCTGGCCCTGCTCATTGAAATGTCGCGCTACAAGGGCCTGGATCTCGCCGCAAAGGCGGTCGTCACCTCTTATCAGCAAAATAACAGGATCGACCAACCAGCTTCGCAGCCGCAACCGCCACGGATGCCAGATGCGGCAAGGCCCTCTCAAAGCGAGCAGTCAGGCAATGGTCCAGTGACCAGTCAGCCCGCGGCAAGCAGCCCGGTAAGCAGCCCGGCAAACCGTCTCGTCGCACAGGTCCTCAACCAATTCACACAACTTGCCGCTCCGATGAAGGAAGCGATCGTTGCGCGAATGGCCGCTATGCCGGACTTGCCGTTAGTAGCTGAGGCTCAGGAAGCAGACGGTCTCGAACAGCAGCCGCAATCTGGAAAAGCGGCTGCTGCCTCCGAAGCTGCAATAAGATCAGATCGGCAGCAGACACCAGCGGACGGTGTCAAAGCGGCTGCCGCACATCTGCGCCCCGACGACATCGCGAAAACGGAAACTCGGCCAACCCCGTCCCACACGCAGGCTCATGAGGCAGCAACACGGCAGCGTGTCGAAATTCGAAATGCGCTGAACGCCCTTCAAAACCAGATAGCACTCCCGATCAAGGAAACGGAAAGCTTGCTGTTTGCGGCACTGACCGGCAAGACGCTCATCGCATCGGCCGGCAACGAACAGCCCTTACCGGCTCCTCCCTCAACCGTCTTGGAACCGGCGGTAGAGCAATCCGGCGAAAAACCCAAGGCTACGACACTCGCAGCGCAACAGCCAACAACAGAGCCAGAAACGCCGGCACAGCATCCGCATGCTCAGGTGGCAGCCAGAACGGCGGCGGAGCTGGACGGCAAAGCCGCCTTTCTCGAACAGGCAGCTGCCCAACCGCTTGTTGCCTCTCTGCTGGCAAAAGAGGGAACAACCCTGCCCTTCGTTTCCTACCCATTGGCAAAAGACGAACCGGAATCGGAGACCCCGCATCGCGGCCACGGGCCTTTCTCGGAGGGCGAGGCGGAAGATGAACCGCCGGACCAGGGCGCCGGGGATGATCTCGAAGAGCGTGCTGCGGCAAATGACGAAATGCAAGCGGCTCCCGAAGACGATGATTCCGACGGAATGCGCGACGAGACTGCCGAGGCCTACTATCTACGCATGGGTGGCATTGTCTGAACTGGTCTTGAACCTTTAAATCGACCCAACAAAAAACCCGCCGGATTGCTCCGGCGGGTTCTTCATTTCAAGCGGTATGACGATTACTCGCCGCGGTTCTTCAGAGCCGCGCCGAGGATGTCGCCGAGCGAAGCGCCCGAGTCGGACGAACCGAACTGAGCAACGGCTTCCTTCTCTTCCGCGATTTCCAGAGCCTTGATCGAAAGCATGACCTTGCGGTCCTTCTTCGAGAAGTTGACAACGCGAGCGTCGACAACCTGGCCAACGGAGAAGCGCTCAGGGCGCTGCTCGTCACGGTCACGGGAAAGGTCAGCGCGACGGATGAACGAGGTGAGGTCTTCGTGGTTTACGAGCTTCACTTCGATGCCGCCATCGTTGACGCCGATGACTTCAGCGGAAACAACTGCGTTCTTGCGCAGGTCGCCGGTAGCCGCGGCTTCGCCGACAGCATCCTTGCCGAGCTGCTTGATGCCGAGCGAGATACGCTCCTTCTCGACGTCAACGTCCAGAACGACAGCCTTGACGACGTCACCCTTGTTGAACTCTTCGATGACCTGTTCGCCCGGACGGTTCCAATCCAGATCGGACAGGTGAACCATGCCGTCGACATCGCCTTCGAGGCCAATGAACAGGCCGAATTCGGTCTTGTTCTTAACTTCGCCTTCAACTTCAGTGCCGGCCGGATGGCTGTAGGCAAATGCCTGCCACGGGTTTTCCAGCGTCTGCTTCAGGCCGAGCGAGATACGGCGCTTGGACGGATCGACTTCGAGAACAACAACGTCAACTTCCTGGCTCGTGGACAGGATCTTGCCGGGATGTACGTTCTTCTTGGTCCAGGACATTTCGGAAATGTGGATGAGGCCTTCGATGCCCGGCTCCAGCTCAACGAATGCACCGTAGTCGGTGATGTTCGTGACGGTACCGGAGATCTTCTTGCCAACCGGGTACTTGGCGGAGATGCCATCCCACGGATCGGACTCGAGCTGCTTCATGCCGAGCGAGATACGGTGGGTTTCCTGGTTGATGCGGATGATCTGAACCTTGACCTGCTGGCCAATGTTGAGGATTTCCGAAGGATGGTTGACGCGGCGCCATGCCATGTCGGTAACGTGCAGCAGGCCGTCGATGCCGCCGAGGTCAACGAACGCACCATAATCGGTGATGTTCTTGACGACGCCGTCAACAACCTGGCCTTCTTCGAGGTTCTGAACGATTTCAGAACGCTGCTCGGCACGGGACTCTTCGAGAACCGTACGGCGCGAAACAACGATGTTGCCGCGACGCTTGTCCATCTTGAGGATTTCGAAGGGCTGCGGGTTGTGCATCAGCGGCGTTACGTCGCGGATCGGACGAATGTCGACCTGCGAACGCGGAAGGAAGGCAACAGCGCCATCCAGATCGACGGTGAAACCACCCTTGACCTGGTTGAAGATAACGCCTTCGACGCGCTCGCCAGCTTCGAACTTGGCTTCGAGCTTGACCCAGCTCTCTTCGCGGCGAGCCTTCTCGCGCGACAGAACGGCTTCGCCGAGAGCGTTTTCGATACGCTCAACGTAAACTTCGACTTCGTCGCCGACCTTCAGCGTGCCGTCCTTGGACTTCGCACCGAATTCCTTCAACGGAACGCGGCCTTCGACCTTGAGACCGACGTCGACGATAGCAACGTCCTTCTCGATTGCCGTTACGATACCTTTGGCAACATAGCCTTCGGCGAGATCGTTAGAGGCAAAGGATTCTTCGAGGAGGGCTGCGAAATCTTCGCGCGTGGGGGTAGATACTGACATGAAATCTCCTGAGTGCATCCGATTTAACGGATACAGAAGCGCCGGTGGGCTAGTGTTGATAATACCCGAACCCATGCCCGCCTTATCAAAAGGCTTTCCGGCGCGAGGACATGTCTTCGGGCAATTCCGGTATGAACGCGAAACGAACGATGCGGTTCGCGAGGAATCTATTTCTTCAAAGCTGCATCGATGATCGATTTCGCAGCTTGAAACGCCGCTTCTATACTCATTTCCGACGTATCTAGCAAGTGCGCGTCTTCAGCCGGTTTCATTGGGCTGTCGGCCCGACCCATATCGCGTTCATCGCGCTTTTTGACGTCGGCAAAAACCCCGTCGTAATCAGCCGCGCCGCCATTGGCGATAATCTCGTCGTAACGCCGCTTCGCGCGCACTTCGGCAGAGGCGGTCACGTAGAGTTTGACGGGAGCGTCGGGACAAACAACCGTGCCGATATCACGGCCATCGAGCACCGTGCCAGGCTCGGTCTGTGCAAACCGCTGCTGCGCTTTGACCAGCGCACGCCTTACCGCCGTCATGACGGCCACCTTGGACGCCGCCTCACCAATATCATGCCTCGACAGCACCGACCGATCGAGACCGCCGAGATCCAGCTCCAAAGCAATCTTTTCCGCCACAGCCTCGTCATCCAGCGGCAAACCCGCATCGATCAAGGCTTTCGCTGTGGCACGGTAGGTCAGACCGGTGTCGAGATGGTGGAAACCATAGGTCTCGGCAATCCGGCGCGAGAGCGTTCCCTTGCCTGCTGCCGCAGGGCCATCGATGGCGATCGTAAAAGTCATGAAACTGCCTTGCCCAATCATGGATATATAAAGAATGTATCGAGATGCCTTCATGTCACATCCACGATTGCCTTGGCGGCAAAGGATGCGGCAAGATGAAAGCATCGGAAGTTTGTCTTTGACACGAAAGACCGCAACGATTAAGGGGACCGGCTATAAATTTTACCGTCTATGCCGGTTTTACGGCGTACACACCGAAACTCATCCGACAATTTGAGGCTTAGACAGTGGCAAAAGCGGAACTTGGTACCAAGCGTACAGACCCAGATACCGGCAAGAAGTTCTACGACCTGAACCGTAACCCGGTCGTTTCTCCCTACACCGGCAAGTCCTGGCCGCTCTCCTTCTTCGAGGAAAGCACCGCACAGGCAAAGCTCGAGCAGGCTGAAGAAGAGGACGTTGCAGAAGTCGACACCGAAAACACGGAAGTCGAACTCGTATCGCTCGAAGACGCTGATGGCGACAACAGCGGCGACGAGATCCCGGATATGGGCGATGACGACGACGTCGAAATGGACGACGACGACGACACCTTCCTCGAAACCGACGAAGACGATGACGATGACGACATGTCCGGCATCATCGGCGTAACGGGTGACGACGAAGAAGCTTGATTTTGTTAATAAAAACAGCCCGACGACAAAAAAATGACGTCGGGCTGTTTTTTTGGCTTGCGCTCTTCGGAAAGCCGAAGTACTAAGCCGCCACCGAACGGAACAACAACCGCTTCGGTTCCCGGAACCGGATGAAAATGCCGGAACCCTTATGGGGCTATAGCTCAGCTGGGAGAGCGCTTGCATGGCATGCAAGAGGTCAGCGGTTCGATCCCGCTTAGCTCCACCAATATCTTCATGACGCCTGATCATTCTTTGCAAACAGAGCCTTATGGGCAATCAAGGAATTTTGAGTATTCAGAAAAGTACTCATCAATCTCCGCTGGATTTGCAGTACTTCGCGAGCGTCGTCTGATGATAGGCAAAGGCGAACTATAAGCCTCGCTTCCTTAGCGCATCGGGCATCAAGGCTTCGGTTTCGCAACCTCGGTCAACTCCAGGCGCCCCATCGCCAAGCCATGAACACGTCAATGATCAACTTGTAGACGGCTGCGGCTTCCTCGACGCAGGAGAAAATGGCGATCAGCAGCGCCTGTTGCTCATTGAGGTAGATGACTTTGGTGGGGCGACCAGCCGTTCCGGTATTCGTGTTAGCCTCCCGCCAATTCCCACGGGCCTCAAGCTCGGCCTGATCGGCCCAGATCGGGACGCCTCCCCACCCTGTTGCGGGCGGGGCTGGTGAAAAGTCAGAAATCGATTTCCCCTTGCTATTCCACCGCAAAGAGCGGTTATCTCTTTCTTCAAAGAGGAGATTCGAATGGCCAAGGGACAAGTTAGAAGCAACAAAGAAATCCGCAAACCTAAGAAGGATAAGGTTGCACCGGTCGCAGCCGCTCCTACTCTAGGCGCAAAGGTTGTAGAGGCCATCAAGCAGAAGAAGCCAAAATAGCCATAAGCAGCCCTTCCACCACGGTAACGGAACCAGGCTTCCGCTATAACTGCTTTTCCATTTTCGCCAGTTTCTGCGAAAACTTCTGGCCCTACACTGACCCAAAAAGCGTTAGAAGCCTCGCCCGGGCTTCTATTTCGGCGGCAACAAGAAAGAGCTTTCTTTTGCCGGTTGGACTGACTGGAAAAAGCCGGAACGGGGGGCTGCGTTCAACTGAGCCCCGACGCTAACAGGCAACCTCGGCACGTACGCAGATGCGGCCTAATTGGCCTCAGTCAAAAATTCCCGTTCCGGACACCTCGCTCCCAGAAAACGCCTGCGGCTCAGAAAGCTCGAAACCTTCAAACGACGCGGTAGTGACATCCATTCGTTTATGAGTTGAAAGGGATCAGCCACCAGCACACGGGACGAAATGGCGAAGAACGATCCTTCAATTTAAAATTCATTTCAGCTGCTACCACGCAGCTAAAAGCGTGCCTTTTCACGGACTGCGCCCCCGTTAGAAACACGATCTTTGATCAATGTGCTTTCCGACCGTGTAGACCTTGCCGGTTTTGGAATCCGCATTGAAAACAACGTACCGACGCTGCGGGCAGAAAACTTCCATCGATGTTTTGCTACACTCGAGCACATTGGTCTTGCGGACGACGTTGTTGGATAGCACCGAAACGTTCTGCTGGATGTGCTCGTTGCATTCGAAGCCTTTTTGTTCGGCGACTGATCGGGCTTCTGTCAGGCCTGAACCGATGACATTCAGTTCGCTTACGTCTCTGGCATGACCTTCATCGGAAACACGCGTCAGCGCGCATCCGTTGAGCGCCAAAGAGGTTATCACCAGCAATGAAATGCGACGCACGAAATTCTCCTCGATGCCCTTAGGCGTGGGCGGGAGAAATAACGCTCCACACGCCAGCACACAATGGGCGGTGCGGCACGAAATCTGGATGCTCGCCACGAAAGCAGTCGACAATTCATAACGCGCCCGCGCATGCCCTAGCCGCAATGGTGCATGGCCAAACGATCCCCAGCAGAAGCCGGAGAGCGCGCTGCCATGAACGGGCACCTGCTTATTTCAAATGGCCGAGACTCATCATCCCGGCGCTTTGCCTACACGAGTTGCAGGTCGAGCTGGGGATAGAGCTTCTTCAGGTTCGGAAGTGACTTCGTCTGCCAAGGATATTGGCTCGTCCCCTTGATCACCAACTGCACTTCGGGTCGCTTGCGAGCCTCGATCGTCAGCTTCGCAAGCAGGTTGATGCCGGAAGAGTTGAGGAACTCGAGGCCGGTGATGTCGAAGATCACACGATTATGTTGGCCAGCCAGAATGCCGGAAGCCAATGAATAGATCGGAGCATAAGCGTCTGGTCCGGCCAGTCTCAAAACGCCGTCGAAGAAAACCTCGCCTTCTTCCGCCCAGACCCTGAAGTTCTCGTCGCTGATTTCCATTTTTAAACTCACGTGTTGGAGGCCATCGGAATTGAAATTGCCGCGGTGGTCGTCAGGATGACGCTGCTGTCATCGATATCATTGAATTCCCACGCCATCCGGGCACCGTAGTCACTGAGAAGCGTCAACAGCCCAAGACCGGACCCGTTGCCGTCGGAAATGGCATTTTCCTCGATCTGCTGTATCAGTAGCTCGCCTGGATCGCGGTCGAGTATGGTGCGGAGTTTCCGCTGGAATGCCGCTGACGTCTCGGCATCGACGGCGTTCTTGACGCGCACGACCACTGTGGTCGCGGCCAGGCAAGCCTCGATAACGATCTCAGATGGAAGTCGGAATTTCACAGCGTTTTCAATAAGCTCGTTGGTGAGATAAGCGATGCTATGATGCACGACGGCATAGTCGCTTTTTTTGACGGCGTAAGGCATCGACATGACTTCTGCGATGAAATCCGATGTAAGACCGGAATGCCGCCAACCGATCTGGAGGGGGCCGTCGCTCAGGACCAATTGAGCACCACGCTCGAGATTGGCGTCTACCAGGTCTTCAGCACCATAAACAGCTCTGGCCATAACTCACCTATGCCGCAATACAAGGAGGGTAATGTCGTCGTGAATTTTCTGCGTACCGACATATGCCATCAGGGCTTCAACGATGCCCGCAACAACACCATCGGCATTCTTGCCCTTGAGACGCGCCGCTTCAGCACACAGTCGATCAATGCCAAAGAGCTCTCCGGCACTGTTTTCCGCTTCCGTCACACCATCGGTGTGCAGGAGGATATAGTCCCCTTTCTCAAAGGGAATCCTGCGGGAATGCACGAAGGGGGCGATGTCCGGCTCAAGGCCGATCGGCAGCCCGAGATCAATGGTATCGATCCGCTCTAGCTTCCCGTTTGATCGCAGCACGATGACCTCTTCATGCTGACCGGACAGGATCATCTCTTTCCCATCATAGTCGAGGAACGCCAGGGTCATATGCTTGTCGATCTTGGTGCGCTCGATGTTCTTGAACAGGGCACTATTCAGATCGGTCAAAAACTTCAGCGGATCTGTGTTTCCGGCTTCCTGCAGCGCGCGCGCGACAGACTGCACCATCAACATCAGCACGCCACTCTCAAGGCCATGCCCGGTCACGTCACCGATGCCGATTTTCAGCCGGTTGCCACTCTCCAGAACATCGTAGTAATCGCCACCGACCTCTTCTGCAGCTCTCATATAGGCTGCCACTTCCAGCCTCTGCGCAGACTGCAGTTCTGAAGCCAGCGGAAGAACCATCATCTGTATCCGCTCAGCAACCGCCAGTTCAGTTCCCAGCCGCCGATTCTCTTGCTCAAGCTGGGCATTAAGCGCGGAAATCTCCTCCTTGGCCTCTTCGATCTCGGCAGTACGCTCCTTGACCAGTTTCTCGAGGTTCTCGGTATGATAACTGATGTCCTCGGCCATCTTGTTAAAGGCTTCACCCGCTTCACCAACTTCATCCCGGCTGGTGACCGCAACACGAACGGAATAATCCTTGTCCTGAATACGCTGCGCGGCGTTAGCAAGTGCACTGATCCCGCGTGTAATGCGCTTGGACGCGGCGAATACGGCCACAGCCACGATCAGCAATGAAGCGAGAATGGCAAGGATCTGGTAGGCAACGATGCGGTTGGTCGCCTCGCTGATTTTGCCCTGCGCCGCAAAAAGCGACGCATAAATTTCCTGCTCCGGCACGACGATCCCGAGCGACATATTATCTGCCCGCACTGGCCCCATCGACCAGAGATTGCTTGGCGGCAGCTTCTTCATGATGACCAGGAACGGGACCTTCTTGCCTTCCATGTCGAGCATGATGTGCTTGATGCCTTCCTGTCCATCGGCAAGCTTGGCGATTTCCGGCTGGCGGCTTGCCTTCAGCGACCGCTCGACACCCGTGACACCGCTGCCTGTGCCACCACTTGCTGAATTCAGCCCGATTGTACTCTCACCCGCCTTGTTGATGGCGATGACATTACCATCGGACATGGCGAGAAAACCGAAGCCGGACTGGGCAACCTTTACGTTTTCAACGATTTCGGCCAGTTGGTCGAGCGTGATATCAGCGCCGACTGTGCCGGCCACACCCTTGCGGTCCGCAGTCCAGAGCGGATGAAAGAAGCTGACGATCAGCTTGCCGGTGATCGCATCGGTATAGGGCGCAGTCTGGGTGACATCTTCCGCGACCGGGCGCCGTGTCGGGTCTTCGGCCCAGCTTTGCCAGGATTCATAAACGCCGGGAAAAAAGAAGTCCCAGAAATTCGCGTCGTTGTGGCCCGGATAAAGCCGGTCGAATGTCTGCGCCTGATCGGTATAAGGTGCCGTTCTGAAAATCGGCCGCTCTTTGGGACCGATATAATACATCTGCAGCTTCGCAGAACCGCTCTTGAGCAAGCTCGGCGCCACGACATCCAGAATGGCGCTGGCTTCGATATCGGTCTGAACATCGGGTCTTGGCAGTTTGTCGGGCCCGAGCAGATAACCCCAGGCGCTGACGACAGATGCACTGCCGGGCGCATTTTGCGCCCAGCGGCCGGTCGGGTCGTAAGCGAGACTCACGCTGTTCGGCGAATGCCGCGCGACGGATGCGCCAATATCCGCGCCGCGAACAGGGTCATCGATCTCCGACTGCAGAACACCCGCCAGCGTGCCCACATCGCTATGGACCTGCCCGAGAAGCAGGGAAACCTGCGCTGCCGTGGAATTCGCGTAGGTCTGAATATAGTCCTGGCTGGCAGTCTCCAGACCGTGACCGACCTCGGTGGCAGCATCACGCGACAATCGCTGCACGTTCCAGAGCGCCAGGCCGCCGCTGACAAGAAGATCAAACAGCACGGCTCCGCCGACGAGTAGAATAAACTTGGCTCGAAAGGAGCGCCAACCCATGGGTCGATTTGCGACGGTTTTCTCCATCAATATGGCTTCCGTCCCGATGCGGCCCAGATCGGCCAACCCGCATAACCCTTGGGATGCAGGGCCGCCAGCACATGATCCTTGAAGCCTTGGCGAAATTTGCGGATAAACTCTGGCGTGTCACCTCTGCGCACAGCCATCACGCCCGCATAGACATCTTCCCACGCCTCGATCACATCGGCGAAGTCGCGCGGGTCGCCATCCAGATTGGTGACCATGAAACACTCGACCTTGATGTCTTCAAAGCCCGCGTCGGTCATCAGACGGCGACTTTTCGGACCCAGTTCAACATCCATATCAAAATGATCGAAGAGTTTGGCCACCTCATTATAGGTCCATTTGATCGTTTCCGAGTGCGGCTCACCAAGGCAATGGGAGTTCTTCTCGTTTGTGATGTAGACCCTGCCTCCCGGCTTGCAGATACGTTTGAGTTCGGACAGCAACACATCCGGCCTGTCGAAAATCTGCAGCGAGTGCCGGCAGGTGACGAAATCGAAGTGATTGTCCTCCAGCAGCATCTGCGAGGCGTCGCCATAGGTATATTCGATGGATTTCAGCCCGAAATCGTCGGCCACGCGCCGCGCATATTCAAGGCTGCGCTTCGAATGATCGAGGGCTACCAGCCGCGTAGGGCTGAACTCCTTCTGGATCAGGGTGGCAAAATCCCCGATCCCGCAGCAAATATCTGCAACCGCGACGCCGCTTTTAAGCCCATGCCGACGCAGAATTTCCTGTTCATGCCGCCAGGTCATCTTCGTCTGCGTTCGCAGGATCGGAATGAAGCTTTCATCTTCAACGAAGGTTTGTCCGGGGTAGAACGCGGAATCATAGACCTGCACGTCGAGGTTCGGCGCACGCGTCGTCAGGGTTTCGAACAGCTTGACCGACCAGGCAATGACGCTCGATGTTACGATAACAACCTTGAGGTCGGGCCGCTCACGGCAGCCGGAAAGGAGAACATCGCTCAACGCATCGAATGCCGTGCGGTTGATATGGGTTAATCGCTTGACGTTCAGATAGACCACACCGTTGCAGCCGATGAGGCTGTCTTTCACGACGGTCAGGACTTTTCCCAAATCCGATGAGAGGCGCGGCCTCATTCTGCCAACCAGGGCGATTTCCTGGTTTGTCGGGTCGAATTGCGCGGACAACTGGCTCACTGCAGCTCCTCGGCCCGGCGAAATGCTGCCGAGATAACGATGCGATCAGACAATTCCGTTCGTGCACTCAAGCCCACACGGCATATTTCAGCAAGTTCCACGACGCGGGAAACATCGTCCATGACACGGCCCACAGCAAGGTGCGGCTCTTTTTGCCTCACGCCCTCGCGAATCGTGTGGATCATCGCATCGCGGAGCGCGTCGACACAGGAAAAGCTCATGTCGACACGGACATGCTCATCATTCTGATGGACCTCAAACTTGACCGCCCCTGAATCGGGAGAGGTGCGATAGGCAAGCTCTATGAGTTCGTTCACCGTGACGGATACAAAGTTTGCGTACCGCGCCGCATCAGAATGCGATTGACCAGCAATACTCGACAGATACTCAGCCACCCTGTCGCACAGCGACCATTCGGATTTCAGCAGGGTGGCATTGATCTCCAGCGCCGCCATAGGTTCGAATGTATTGTCCTGAGGACTGACCGCCGCAACATCCATATATGACTCCGACCATAAAAGACCACTCAGCCCGTCGACCGCTTTCGCGTGACGCGCATATTCACCTCATCATCACAAAAAGAGAAGTCCCTGTTGCGTTTTTGGAACTTTCAGGAAGGTCTTGATGGCATCTCCTGTCAATGGCTCGCTGATAAGATATCCCTGGAGCCGATCACACCCAAGGTTTCGAAGCCATTTCGCCTGAGCATCCGTTTCGACACCTTCTGCGGTGATCTGCATGCCGAGATCATGCGCGAGTGTGATGACGGACCGGATGATCGCCCGGCTTTTCGGATTGGCTTCAAGATCGAGGATGAAATATTTGTCGATCTTCAACGTGTCGAATGGGAAATTCTTCAGATAACTCAAGGAGGAATACTGCGTTCCGAAGTCGTCGAGCGCGATGCGAATTCCCAGAACGCTCAGCGTGTTGAGTGTGTCCAGGTTGTTCACAGTCCGCTCGAGAAGAACGCTCTCGGTTATCTCCAGTTCAAGGCGGTCTGCTGGAAGGCCCACTTCGTCAAGGGTCTGCGATATCCGGTCCGTGATACCATTGGACAGGAACTCGGCAGGAGACACGTTGACCGCAACGATGAAATCCGACGGCCAGTTCAAGGCTTCCCGGCAGGCGTGCTCCAGAACCCACAAACCGATCTCGGGCATCAGACCGTCGGCCTCTGCCATGGGGATGAAGACTGATGGTGGAATGGTGCCGAGGAGCGGGTGCTCCCACCTTAAAAGCGCCTCGAAGCCGACAACACCGCTGGGTTCGACAATGGGCTGATACTCGATCAGGAATTGCCGGGTTTCCAACGCCATCCTCAAGCTGCGTCTTAAAAGCTCGCGCTGCTCGATGATGTAGAGCATCTTCGCATCGAAGGTACTGGCGCGCCCCCTGCCCTCGGTCTTCGCAGCATAAAGCGCAATGTCGGACGCCTTCATCAGTTTTTCAGGATCGGCACCATCTCGCGGCGCAATCGAAATCCCCACACTGATACCCACGAAAACGGCAATTCCATCCAGCGTGAACGGTTCCTTGAAGGCGTGGACCAGTCGGTCTCCAAGCTCTCTGCTGCGTGCAGGATGCCCTTCTCCGCGTGAAATGACAGCGAACTCATCGCCCGCGAGACGGTAGGCCTGATCCTCACCGGTGATGCAGCTTTTTATACGGCTGGCGGCGAGTTGAAGAAGCTTGTCTCCCGCCGGGTGGCCAAGCGTGTCATTGACCGGTTTGAAATCATCAAGGTCCAGTTGCATCAACGAAACGACATCATCTCCCGTCTCGATATCCCATAAGGCATCCGAGAGATCGCTGCTGAACTGGCGACGGTTGGGCAGGCCGGTCAGCGGGTCGTGGGTCGCCTGATGCAGCAGCGTCGCACGCTCATCATCGTCAGGACTCCGGTACGATTGCACCATCCCCAGCATGTCGCCGATCGAATAAAAGGTCAGGACCGTAAAATGACCGTTGCCGAGATCATGGGTGAGGCGCAAAGGGTCCGGGTCGCCAGACCGGGCGTGACTCATCACGATCGACAGATCCAGATAAGGATGCAATTGTCCGAGAGAGATACCCTCATTCAAAACATGCGCCCCCGCAACGGAACGGGGCTCGATCAGATTGAAATATCGGTCGAAGAGAAAGAGCTTGTCAGTCGAAACCTCAGGCGCTGGCGGGGCACGTTTTGAACTGTGCAACGTAGATTGGGGACTTCTCATGCTTCAGGCCCTCTGGTCGGCTTCAAGCTTGAATCAGAATCTCAAGACAATCGCGTAGCAAATATTAGTACCGGCTTTTTAAGAATGTGAAAACGGAAAATACGCAAATGCATCCGTTGAGAAATCATCGTTGATTTTCATGGATAATTGGCATTTCCGAATGTTTCTGCCGCGCTCACACCAGCCGCCCGGCAATCGGCCGGAGAGCATGATGACAAGCGTCTATTGAGCGCTTGGTAGAGTGAACGCAAAACAACGAATAGAGTTGCAAACCTGAAACCTATCGTTGTTCTCTAGTCATTGCCAGCAGGCAAAAAACAGGCGGAGAAAACCGCTATCAAAGACAACGCCCGTGACAGCTATCGTGGGTGCCCCGATCGCGTCTCGCAGATCGTCATAGAAACCGATACGGTCAGAAGGCACGTCATCTGCGGCAAGCTGCCCAGCCGCGCGAAACAGGTAATAGTCCTCGACCATCGTCCGCAATGGCAGTGACGCAACTTGCGGCCATTTCTCCAATACGCCAATTGCCAAGGCAGCACCGCCGAGAACTTTTTCAATCGGCTCGCCGATATTTGCCAAGAATTCCGTGGGCCAGTCGTTCGGCAGGTGTTTTGTGACGATCAGGTTTTGCAGATGTGTCAGCAGGAATTCGGGATATGTTTTTGCAGCCAGGGATGGCAAAAATCGATTGCCTTCGCATTCCAGGCTCTGCGCGTGATAGGCATGAAAGGCGACATCGAAACCCTGAACGATGCCTAACCGTACAGTCTCGACAACAATCTCATCGCTGTCTCCCGACACCACGACGTATCCGCCAGGATAGGCAACCGGCGACGGAACCGCGACATTGACGAGACCGGAATGTTCAACTTTCCCGGCAATATGCATGTGCCCACTGAAATGCCATTTCAGGCCGGCTGCCGCCAGGCAACGGCTACTTTCCGGAGACGGCATGCGCCTTTGCCAGTCGGGCGTACAGGCGGCACTGATCTCTCCGTCCGCTCTGGTAAATGCCAAAGGCAATGCAGGGTAATGGGAAAAGGCGAGCAACGTCTTTCTGCTTGCGGTAGCCCGACGGACAACATCCTCTATCCAGTCAATCAGATATTCTCTGTTTGCGATTATGTGATCCCAGGCTGCATCCGCCTTCAATTGCCAGCGATCATCCGCAGGTTCGAAGTGATTGGCATCAAGCAGCAGCAACCACAGCCCGTCCTGTGGCTCGACCAGATAGGATGCATCAAGTCCCGCCATGGCATCGCCTCTCAGTCGACGCTCGTCCAGCCTGGGGCAGTCACCAAACGGCGTTTCCCAATGCAGCACATTCTCTGGACGGTCGACACCATAGGGCGCCATGGCATTCATCGCCTCGAGCGTCGACATTCCCCGCATATCCTCACAGACAACGGTGTGCTGCGATATGTCATCATCGCTTGAAACCCAAACCGGGTTCAGCCCATCTGCTGCCGTCAGATGCTTGCCCTGATGGAGCGGCTGAGGGCCAAAACTATCGTGATTGCCGAATGTCGTGAAAAACCGAAGGCCATACATGTTCTCATAGTGTGACAATACGGCTTTGACCGCGTCCACCGCACCGGGCTGCCCGTCGTCGGAATAATCTCCCAACAACACAACATCGCGAATGCCGCGCTGGACGATATCGTCCAGCACCGCCAGAAACGCAGCATGGCTTTCGTTGAAGACACGCGTGGATGCCATAGTGTCCACAAGCGTGCGAAGGGCAAGTTCACCACTGCCCTTCTCCACCAAGCCGTAGCCGCCATAAAGATCGTGCAGATGGATATCGGCGACGACGGCGATTTGCATTAGGCAGCAACCCCGCGCAAGGCGTTACGGGCTACATTGAACTGGTCGGGGCGATCGAGATTGATGTAGTCGACACCGGCATGCGCGATCTCGCGGTGAACTGCCATGTCGTCGCCGCCATAATAAACCATCACCTCCAGCCCGGCCTTGCGGCATGCATCCAACAGACCGGGGCGGCGCATCTGCTCCGGTGTGATCTCGATGAGCGAAGCATGGTGAACGGCACCAACAAGCGACGGTGACTTGGCGATGTTGAGCGTCATCATCTTGCGAAATTCCGGGGCGATGAGTTGCAAGTCACGGCGCATCTCTTCGGAAAACGAGAAATAAAACGTGTCGCGGACCATACCGAGGCTACGCACAAGCGCAACCACTTTGGCCGGGTCGCAATATTTCAGTTCAATGTAGACACCGCAGCGACCGCGCAGATGGTCGAGATAAGCATCGAGCCATCGGCTGACCGAACGCTACACACTCACGAATTGACTGAGATAACCCCGGAAACAAATTTGCCAGCGCCCCGCTTACACGAGACGCTGGCAAAAAAGTTTCAGACCTGCCAGTCGATCAGTGCATCTTCACCGGTGTGCTGAAGCGGCTGGAGTCGATGACAACGGCACCGGGCTTGAAGCTCGCCGCGGTCGCAGAAGCCGTGTGGCTCAGCATACGGTTGGCGACGACACGCGGTGCCTTGACGGAACGTGCTGTTGCACCCTTGCTCTGGTTAAGCGCCCAGTCGGAAATCAGGTCCTGTGTCAGGCGACCGCCACCAACCATGGCCTGCTGGGAAACCGCAGCGTCTTCCTTGTTCGGACGACCACCCTTGGCAGGCAGACCTGCACTCAGACCACCCGCGTTGGCTGGCTTCGGATCGAAAGCATCACCAAAGCCCTTGGCCGGTTCAGCCTTAGCCACATGTGCGGGAGCAGCAGAAGGCTTGTGGCTGTTTGCGGTCGGGAATGCCGCAGCCGTCGGAACCGATGCAGACTGGAGCTGTGTGCGGGCAGTCTGGCTGCTCTGCTCGAGAGCGGCGACAACCGTCGGCGACAGCGTATCCTCTGTCGTTTCAGCTAGATCGTCCTGACCTTCCGGATCGGCGTTCGCGGCGGCAAGCAGTGCTTCTGCGACGGCAGGGCGATTGGCCGGAACTGGCACAGCCGCAAGCTCGCCGGTCGTCGCGGGCGTCGCGCCATCGGCAGACGCCGTCATCACACCTTCCGCATCACCCCTCATGGCACGTGGGCCAAGAAGGGTCGGAACGGGAACAGAGACCGCAGCAAGATCAGCAAACTGCTGACGATCGGCCGGAGCCGAGGTCGGGGTAGGCGTGGTCGCAGCCTGGAGAGCATCCTGCGCGGCATTACGCGCCGGAGAATAGAGCGCTGTTGCAAGACCATTATTGGCCGGTTCGTTGCCAAAGGCAGGACGTGCGGTCGGCAGCGGTGCACTCACACCTGGAAGCTGCTCGGCAGACGCCACGGCAACGGGTGCCTCAACTGCTGGTGCTGCGGGTTCCGGAGCGGCCGGCCGGGCAACGGCCGGACGTTCTGCCGGAGCAGGCGTTGCGATGCTATCGGGATCTTCATCCTCGTCGCCACCACCAAACAATGTCTGAAGCAGGTTCTTGCGTTTGCCGCCACCGGAGGATTCAGCCGGGCCGGCACCGGCACTGGATGCGACCTGAACGGAAGAAGAGCTGACGCGCTTCTTGTAATCGGCAAGCGCCTGCTCGTAGCCCGGCAACGGTTTGCCGTCAGAGGGAACGTGCAGCGTATTGCCTTTCGGGAAGATGCGAACAAGTTCCTGGCGGCTCATGCGCGGCCAGGCGCGAACGCCACCGACATCCATGTGCACGAAAGGAGAACCGGAGGTCGGATAAAAGCCGACGCCACCAATCTGCATCTGCATGCCGACTTCACGCAGGCGAGAAAGCTTCACGCCCGGAATATAGAAGTCCATGGCCTTGCCGAGCATGTGCTGGCTTTTTTCTGCAACACCCTTGGTGCGCGAACGCAGCAGACCGTTGGTCTCAGGAGAACGGAAGGCGGAAACGACATGGATATAGTCCGTCGCGCCACTGCGGCGATAGACTTCCCAAACAAGGTCAAAAAGGCGAGGGTCCATGCGCGTTGGCTGATTGCGACGCCAGTCACGCAGGAATCGGTTGAGTTCCTGCAAGCCCTTTTGATCATATTTGCCATTGCGCTTGAAGGTGATGACCGCCTTCTCGCGTGTATGGATGTAGTAGAGTTTGAGGCTACGCGTCTCGGCGGCGGCTTCCGTCGCCGAAACTCCTACGACAGGCATTGCGGCGAGCATCAGGCAGGCAAAGGTGACAGCGCGTGCCGACAGCTTCGTGCATATATCCTTGATCAAGCCGCGCGCGATCTTGCCTGAAAGCGCGATATTCCGATGCAGATATGGCAATTCGATCCCCGCCTGGAAGACAATTTCTGTCACATTGCCTCAAATGAACGTCAAATACGGTGACACGATGGCAAAATTGCCACACATAGACAACCTTCCTCTATATAGTGAATCGCTCACTAACAAGTGGTTTATAGACGGTAAGCGGATATCCTTGACCAGAAGTTAACGAATCTGCCGTTCAGCCTGCAAACGCAAGTTTTGCGGGATCAAGCGACATCTCGCAGCGGATCATCGGGGTCAATGCCATAATCCTTCAACTTTCGGTAGAGAGTCGAACGCCCGATACCCAATTTCCTTGCCACCTGGCTCATCTGGCCTCGGTAGAAGCGCAGCGCGAAGCGAATCAGCTCTTCCTCGATTTCCGCCAGCTTGCGGACGTTGCCCGTATCATCTGTACTGGAGATGAGCGTTCCGCCGCGATAGATCGTGGTGGATGCTTCTGCTTCATCGATGTTGTCGTCCTGGGGCATGTGGTGACTTTCAGCGACGGCCGTTGTCTGGGCAGAACGGCTATCTCTCAACGATGAACTGGGTACGAGACGCAAAGGCTCGTCGAACTCGCTCTGGGACGCGAACTCGGGAACCTGAAAAGCGATCTGCGGGAAATCTGCATCTGTCAGCTCGTCGCCCTGAGAAAGGACGACAGCTCGGAAAACCGCATTTTCGAGCTGGCGGATGTTGCCGGGCCAATCGTAGGCGGTCAGCAGTGCCAAGGCACTGGCGCTGAGACCAATCGGACGTGACAGCTTCTGTTCGATCGAGAAACGCTCTGCAAAAACACGCGCCAGGTGCGGAATATCTTCCTTGCGACGGCGCAGCGCAGGAATGGTGATGGGGAAGACGTTCAGGCGATAATAGAGGTCCTCGCGGAACCTGCCTTCTTTCACCTCGTCAATGAGGTTCTTGTTCGTCGCCGAAATCAGCCGAACATTCACCTTCTGGACCCGTGCCGATCCGACCGTTTCGATTTCACCTTGCTGAACGGCGCGCAAAAGCTTGACCTGAACCTCAAGAGGCAGATCGCCAATCTCATCGAGGAACAATGTACCGCCATCGGCTTCCATGAATTTGCCGACATGCTTTTCGGTCGCGCCGGTGAAGGCACCTTTTTCGTGGCCGAACAGAATGCTCTCGACCAGATTGTGCGGGATCGCTCCGCAATTGACCGTAATGAACGGCTTGTTGGCACGGTCACCAGCCGACTGGATGGCCCGTGCCACCATTTCCTTGCCAACGCCGGATTCGCCTTCGAGAACGACCGGAATATTCGATTGGGACGCACGGTGCGCCAGCTCGATCACCCGCAGCATTTCCGGGCTGGCGGAGACGATATCGGTAAAATTCACGGCATGGCTCCGGCTGCGGCGACCGCTGCGGGCTTTCGCCTCGCGCTGGTCGAGCTTCAGCGCGTTGGCGATGGCCGCGCCTATTCTCTCCGGAGAAACTGGTTTGACGACGAAATCGAAGGCTCCGGCGCGCATGGCCTGAACAACCGTGTCGATACCACCCTGGCCCGTCTGGACAATAACCGGGACATCGGAGCCAAGCTCACCGATTGCTTTGAGAAAGCCGAGGCCATCCATTTCCGGCATCATCAGGTCGAGAACAACGACGTTGATCTCACCGCTGTGCTGCTTGAGAAGCTCAAGCCCCACCTTGCCGTTTTCGGCCAGCATGGGAGCGTGTCCATAACGTTCCACCGCATTCTTGAGCAGGCGGCGCTGAACGGGATCATCGTCTATAACGAGAACATGCGCGGTCATTTTTGGCTCCGGTTTCCGGTTTATGGCCCTGCTTCATGCAGTCCCTTGTGCCGCACACTGGCACACGAGACTTGAACATCCAGTTTTGAGAATTGCTTGCATTTTAGTCATCGCTGCGGGAAACAAGAGGCCCATATGCTTTGCAGGCATGACAAGAAGGACATAAGCCAATGACCCTCGAACATCCGATCCGCCAACCGCTCTTTTCCATCGCGGAAACCTCCAATCCGGCGCTTGGCGACCTGCCCGGCTGGAAGCTCTCGGACCTTTATCCGTCTGCGGAGTCGGCAGAATACAAGGGCGATCTGGAGAAGGCCGAGGCTCTGGCAAGAACCTTCGAAAGCAAATGGAAGGGCAAACTCGAGGCTGCAGCCAAGACATCCGGAAATGACGGCATCGGCGCGGCCCTGAAAGAGTATGAAGCGCTGGACGATCTGCTTGGTCGCATCGGCTCGTTTGCCGGCCTCACATATTTTTCCGACACATCCAATCCTGCGAACGGCAAGCTTTATGGTGACGCACAGGCAAAGCTGACCGACATTTCCGCCCATCTGCTGTTTTTTGCACTGGAACTCAATCGTATCGACGACACGGTGATGGACACCTGCATGACAAACGATCCGCTGGCGGGGCATTACCGGCCGTGGATCGTCGACCTCAGGAAAGACAAGCCGCACCAGCTCGACGATCAACTCGAGCAGCTCTTCCTCGAAAAATCGATGACGAGCGCCGCCGCCTTCAATCGCCTGTTCGATGAAACGATGGCAGATCTTCGTTTCGACATCGATGGTGCGAGCCTGCCGCTGGAAGCAACGCTCAACATGTTGCAGGACCCGGAGACGGACATCCGTAAAAAAGCGGCTGAAGCTTTGACCTCGACATTCAAGGACAATCTGCGGGTTTTCACCCTCATCACCAACACGCTTGCCAAGGATAAGGATATTTCCGACCGCTGGCGCAAGTTCGAAGACATTGCCGACAGCCGCCATCTGGCAAACCGTGTTGAGCGCGAGGTCGTCGACGCCCTCGCCGCCGCAGTGAAGAATGCCTATCCGCGCCTCTCCCACCGTTATTATGCGATGAAGGCGAAGTGGCTGGGTATGGAGCAGATGGAATTTTGGGATCGCAATGCGCCGCTCCCGGATACCTCGAACACGGTCATTCCATGGGAAGAAGCCAAAGACACGGTTCTTTCCGCTTATGGCGCATTCGCACCTGAAATGGCCGATATCGCCCGTCGCTTCTTCGACGAACAATGGATCGATGCACCGGCCCGACCAGGCAAGGCACCCGGCGCTTTTGCGCATCCGACAGTGCCATCGGCGCACCCATACGTACTCGTCAATTATCTCGGTAAACCCCGGGATGTCATGACGCTCGCCCATGAACTTGGCCATGGGGTTCATCAGGTGCTTGCCGGCAGCCAGGGCGCGTTGATGTGCGCGACGCCGCTGACACTTGCCGAGACCGCCTCGGTATTCGGCGAGATGCTCACCTTCCGAAAACTGCTAGATGACACGAAGGACCGGAAAGAACGCAAGGCCATGCTCGCCCGCAAGGTCGAGGACATGATCAATACCGTTGTCCGTCAGATCGCCTTCTATGAATTCGAGCGCAAGGTTCATACTGCCCGCAAGCAGGGTGAACTGACGTCCGAACAGATCGGAGAGCTATGGCTCTCAGTCCAGGCCGAAAGCCTGGGGCCTGCCATCCGCATTTCCGAAGGTTACGAAAGCTGGTGGACCTATATTCCCCACTTTATTCACTCGCCCTTCTACGTCTATGCCTACGCCTTTGGCGACTGCCTCGTGAACTCGCTCTATGCGGTCTACCAGAACGCTGAGACCGGTTTTCAGGCCAAGTATTTCGAACTGCTGAAGGCTGGTGGCACCAAACATCACTCCGAGCTTTTGAAGCCGTTCGGCCTTGATGCCACCGACCCGTCCTTCTGGGACAAGGGGCTTTCCATGATCGAAGGTCTGATCGACGAACTCGAGGCTCTGGACAAGCAGGACTGAGCGCCAAATTGCAAACCGGCAAAGCTATCCTATTTCGGACAAGCTTTGCCGGTTCAAATAGCGGCAATACCACCTGACATGGACGCCGGGCCAACGGATGAAGCGCAAACCTGCTGATCTGACTTTGAGAGAAACGATACGATGGGAACCGCAAAGTGGGTTTCAGCGTATCGACCAGCATATGCGCCGCCTCCTACGTTCCGCCGATGCACTCGGCTTTCGCCCGCCTGCCAACGCGATCAAGGCGCTGGAAAAAGAGGTGAGCGGGGAAATGCCGCTCTGCGTCAGAATTGTAATGAACTACAAGGGCGAACTCGATATCGTCACCACCCCATTCGAGCCTTTGCCTGCCGATACAGTCTGGCGGGTGCGTATTGCCCAAAGCATCCATCTCGACTCCTCCGACACGTTCTATCGGCACAAATCATCCCGCCGTGAGCCTTATGATGCGGCACGTGCCGAGTTCTTGGCGACGGAAGCGGACGAGGTTCTGCTTCTCAATGAACGCGGAGAACTTTGCGAAGGGTCGTCAACAAGCGTTTTCGTGGAAATGCCGGATGGGCAATTGCTGACACCACCCCTCGATAGCGGCATATTACCGGGCGTCCTGCGCGCCGATCTCATCCGCGAACGCAAGGCGCGTGGACAGGTCCTGAAGGCCGACGACCTCGTCGGCAAACGCCTCTTTGTCGGCAACTCTCTCAACGGCCTCATTGCGGCTGAGCTTGTCTAGGCCGCAATGATCGCACGGCGTTGCCAGTGCTAAGCCGGAGTGGACAAGAGACGGTTGCGGCCTTTCTGTTTCGCCTCGTAAAGAGCCCTGTCCGCACGCACGAAGACATCGTCAGCCGTATCGCCAGGCCTGGACACTGTCATGCCAGCCGAACAACTATAGGAAAACTCAGGGACAGCGGCAAAGGGGCGCGAAGCCCGCACCCTCTCCAGCAGTCTTTCGACGATCGCATTACCTTCGACAATCGAACAGCGCGGCATAACAAGCATGAATTCTTCACCGCCGATCCGGCCAAAGCAGTCGACCCGCCGTATGACCGAATGGGCTGAGCGAACGAAATCGCGCAGTACCGTGTCCCCTGCCTGGTGCCCGAAGCGGTCATTGATCTGCTTGAAGAAATCGATGTCCATCGTGCAGAGACAGAACGAACCTTCAAGTCCTGCCCGGAAACGCTCGATCTGCATATCCAGTTTGGCGAAAACAAAGCGCCGGTTTGCCGTGCCGGTCAATTCATCGGTCTGTGACGCTCGGACCGCCAGATCGCGATCCTGCCGCAGGGTACGATATCCCTGCCGCAATTCGGTAACATCGCTGGCCACGCACAGCATCCAGCCGTCCGTCTGCACCGTCTCTGTCATCCAGAACCAACGGCCATCATAGAGATCCATTTCGAATGCCCGGTAAGACAACTTACCGCGCCGCGATTGCGCGGAAAGCAACCATCCTTCGAAATCGGCATTCTTGATAACGACACCAGATCGCATGCGATGGTTCATCCGCATGATCTCCGCCCAAGTGGGAAAATCCTCTGCTTCAAGCTGGAAGGTGTCGCGAAACGCAGGATTGGCGTGTCTCAACCGATCTTCGGCATCGTACAAAGCAATGAGAACAGGGGTCGTGTCCTGAAGCGCGGCAACACGCTCAATAAGACTATCCAATCGGCAAGTCTCCCATGAAGAGGCACTCGAAGACACCTCCTGATTTGTCCCCACCCCCAGTTCGGTGACATCTCATGGCCGTATCCGCTTTTGATTATAAACGTAGCGTCTAAAATGCGAAGCGCCAGAATGACTTCCAAACCATAAAAACATCCATCGTCATATCGCCGTCATCCCTCTCCCCTTTATTGTGGCGGAATTGTATGATCTAGCTTACCCATTGGCTGAAAAGGAAAAATCACGAATGGCGGAACCAGCTTACCCGATCTATGGCGATATTAGCGGCCCCATCATCATGATCGGCTTTGGCTCTATCGGCCGCGGCACGCTTCCCTTGATCGAACGCCATTTCAATTTTGACCGATCACGCCTTGTCGTTATTGACCCCCGCGAGGACATTGCCGGCTTTCTGGCCGAAAAAGGCATTCGTCATATCCGCACCCATTTGACCAAGAAAAACTATAAGGAAGTTCTCCTTCCCCTCGTCAAGGACGTGGAGGGACAGGGGTTTTGCGTCAACCTCTCCGTCGATGCCTCGTCCATCGATCTCATGAAGCTCTGCCGCAAACACGGAATGCTTTATGTCGATACGGTCGTGGAACCGTGGCCCGGCTTCTACTTCGACAAAAACGCCGATAACGCATCGCGCACCAACTATTCCCTGCGCGAAACCATGCTGAAGGAAAAAGCGGCCAAACCGGGCGGCACGACAGCCATTTCCACCTGCGGCGCAAACCCTGGTATGGTGTCCTGGTTCGTCAAACAGGCGCTCGTCAATCTGGCCGCGAATAACGGCCTCGATTTAGACGAGCCTGAGGCGACCGACCGCGAAGGCTGGGCAAAGCTCATGAAACGCCTCGGCGTTAAAGGCGTACACGTTGCCGAACGCGACACGCAACGCTCCCGAGAGCCGAAACCGTTCGGCGCCTTCTGGAATACCTGGTCGGTGGAAGGGTTTATCTCCGAAGGTCTGCAGCCGGCTGAACTCGGTTGGGGAACGCACGAAAGATGGACACCCAAAAACGCCAGAAAACATAAGAAGGGCACCAAGGCAGCGATCTACCTTGATCAGCCCGGAGCCGCCACGCGGGTGCGGACCTGGTGCCCGACGCTTGGCGCCCAGTACGGTTTTCTCGTCACCCACAATGAAGCCATTTCGATTTCGGATTACTTCACTGTCCGCAACAGCGATGGCGATGTCATTTACCGTCCGACGTGTCACTACGCCTACCATCCGTGCAACGATGCAGTCCTTTCACTGCATGAAATGTTCGGTAATGGCAGCAAGCCGCAGGCTGTTCAGCATGTGCTTGGTGAAGATGAACTGGTCGATGGTGCCGATGAGCTCGGTGTTCTGCTGTTTGGCCATGAAAAGAACGCCTACTGGTATGGTTCCCGGTTGACGCTCGAAGAAGCGCGAACTCTTGCGCCGTACCAGAATGCGACCGGCTTGCAGGTGAGCTCGGCGGTGCTGGCCGGCATGGTCTGGGCGCTTGAAAATCCGGCCGTTGGCATCGTTGAAGCGGACGAAATGGACTATCGCCGCTGCCTGGAAATTCAGCGCCCGTATCTCGGCCCGGTCGAAGGCCACTATACGAACTGGACACCGCTCGACGGCCGCCCTGGTCTGTTTCCCGACAATATCGACATGTCCGATCCTTGGCAGTTCAAGAACATACTTGTCCGCTGAAAAAGGTATTTCTCGTGATCGTGACCGTCGAGCTTTCGGATTCGTCTGTGGAACCTGTGCGATACATCAGCGTTGCCTTGAAATAACAAAAACTTCACGGCATGGTCGAACAACACCGGCTTTACCGAATCGCAGGAGAACAGGCCCATGAACTTCAAGACGAGCGCTGCTTTGCTTTGTGCCGCAATTGCGGTGTCATCGTGTGTTGCGCCGGGACCCTCCTCGCAATCACCGAGCATGCCATCCGTTTCGCGGGGACCTGCGGTGGACGGCCGATGGATTGACCGTAACGGCATTATTTCGACATTCCAGAACGGCTCGTTCTCCACGCGTTCAAGCGACACGAATACACTTCTGGCATCTGGTACGTATGTCACGATCTCGCCGACGCTTTATGAGATCAACATGACATCGCTGGTGCGCAACACACAGTCGCGCGTCAACTGCGCACTGGTCTCACCGTCGCAGTTGAACTGCACGACGGACACCAACAGTCAGTTTACCCTGAACCGCCAGGGCTGACCGTACTTCCATTTCTGAATATTCGAAAATGCACGCTTAACGCGTGCATTTTCTTTATTTCATCCCTGTCACATTTTCTCTTGCCGTCCCGCGCCGCAGATGAAAACATCGCTCGCGGAAAGACTGACATACTTTCGCGTTAGACAATGAGCACGAACATGCGCGGACAGTGATCGAGCCGCCTCGTTCCGCGTGAAAAACAGGAGAGGGACTATGAAGCGATTTTTGAGACTGGGGATGCTGAGCGTATCGGCGATGACGCTTTCGGCCGGAGCTGCTTTTGCCGATTACGAACTCAATATTCTTCATATCAACGATTTCCACTCCCGTATCGAAGCGATCAACAAGTTCGACTCGACCTGCTCGGCGGAAGAAGCAGGCAAGAACGAGTGCTTCGGCGGCGCCGCGCGCCTGCTGACCGCGATCAACAAGACACGCGACGCGCTCAAGGCTGACGGCAAGAACGTTCTGCTTCTGAACGCCGGTGACAATTTCCAGGGATCGCTGTTTTACACCACCTATAAGGGTACGGTGGAAGCAGAAATGCTGAACGCCATGAAGTTCGACGCCATGACCGTCGGCAACCATGAATTTGACGATAGCGAAGACGGTCTCGCAGGCTTCCTCGACAAGGTTCAGTTCCCCGTCGTAACTGCCAACGTGGTTGCCAGCGCCGCTTCGAAAATTGGTGATCGGGTCAAGCCCTTCATCGTTCTCGATGTTGGTGGTCAGAAGATCGGCATCGTCGGCGCCGTCGCAAACGACACACCGGAACTTGCGACACCAGGCCCAAACATCACCATCGCCGATGACGTGGCGAAAATCACCGAAGAAGTGGTGAAGCTCAAGGAACAGGGCGTCAACAAGATCATCGCTCTGACCCATGTCGGCTATCCGCGTGATCTGGAATATATCGCCAAAATCCCCGACGTTGACGTCGTTGTCGGTGGCCACTCCCACACGCTGCTGTCAAACACCGATAGCAAGGCGGAAGGCCCCTACCCGACCCTGGTCGACAATCCCGGCGGTTACAAGGTTCCAGTCGTCCAGGCTGGCCAGTACAGCAAATATCTTGGTGACCTCCGCGTTCTCTTCGATGACAACGGCGTCGTGAAAGAAGCCAAGGGCGACCCGATCCTGGTTGACGCCTCCTTCACGCCTGACGAAGCCATTACCAAGCGGATCGATGAGCTCAAGGCACCGATTGAAGAGCTGAAGGCCAAGGTTGTCGGCTCCTCCGAAGGCGCAATTGAAGGCGACCGCAAGATTTGCCGCGTCAAGGAATGCTCGATGGGCAACCTCGTTGCGGATGCGACCCTGGACCGCGTCAAGGATCAGGGCGTCACGATTGCTTTTGCCAATGCAGGCGGGTTGCGCTCGTCCATTGACGCGGGCGACGTGACCATGGGCGAAGTTCTGACGGTTCTGCCCTTCCAGAACACCGTCGCAACTTTTCAGTTGAAAGGCGAAGACATCAAGGCCGCACTTGAAAACGGCGTCAGCCAGATCGACGACGTCGCAGGACGCTTCATGCAGGTTTCCGGCCTGAAGTATTCCTTTGACCGCTCGAAGCCGGTCGGTGAACGCGTCACCGACATTCAGGTCAAGGACGGCGAAGGCTTTGTAGCGCTCGACCCGGCCAAAACCTACACCGTTGCGGCCAACAACTACGTCCGCACCGGCGGCGACGGCTTCAAGGTCTTTAACGATAAGGCGATCAATGCCTATGACTTCGGACCAAATCTCGAAGAGGCCGTTGCGGCTTACGTCGGCAAGAACAGCCCTTACAAACCTTACACGGACGGCCGCATTGCTGAAGTAACACCGGCCGGCTACGTCGCTCCCGCCAAACCGGCAGCACCCGCTGCCGCTCCTGCGGCAACGGCGCCTGCACCTGCAGCAACGGCGCCAGCGGCAACCGCACCAGCTCCTTCCGCTCCAGCGGCAGCACAGGCCGCAGCGAAGTATGTCGTCGAAAAGGGCGACTCGCTGTGGAAGATCGCAACCGAAAAATATGGCAACGGCGCTCTCTGGACGAAGATTGCCGGTGCAAACGCGCTGAAGCGTCCAAACCACATCGAAATCGGCGAGGAGCTGGAGATTCCGGCGAACTAAGCCGAACCTTTCTCACAGGGCAATTTGCCGCAGACACGAAAGCCAGTCTCAAACGAGGCTGGCTTTTTTATTTTATCATAAAAATCATTGCCTTACGCCGCATACCTCGGCGAGGATCAGCCCACCCGCCGTGCAACCCGAGGAAATCGCAGCCGCAGATGGTTCAATCCTGAAAAATTTAGTCTAGAACACGATGAACCATTCGACGGCAAAAACGTAGTGCCATGCAATTCGAGTTTCAGGGTATTCTTCATGGTGGCAAACATATCCGCACTTCCCGCAAACCATCCTGCTGTTTCGTTCGGCAAGGTGGGTGTCCTCATCGTCAATCTGGGAACACCTGACGGCACCGACTACAAATCGATGCGGCGTTATCTGGCGGAGTTTCTAAGCGATAAGCGGGTTATCGAATGGTCACGACTGTATTGGTATCCAATCCTCTACGGCATCGTCCTCAACAAGCGTCCGCAGAAGGTCGGCAAGGCTTATGAAGAGATCTGGAACCACGATCTGAATGAAAGCTATCTTCGGACCTATACGCGCAATCAGTCCGATCTGATGGTCGACCTCCTCAAGGATCTGCCGAATGTGGTCGTCGACTGGGCGATGCGCTACGGCCAGCCGTCCATCGCGTCCAAGATCGATGCGCTGAAGGAACAGGGCTGCGAAAAAATCCTGCTTTTCCCGCTATATCCGCAATATGCGGCATCGACGACGGCGACCGTCAACGACAAGGCATTCGAACATCTCATGAAGCTGCGCTGGCAGCCGGCACTCCGCACCGTGCCGCCGTATCATGATGACCCGGCCTATATCGACGCCCTGGCAACCTCCGTGAAAAAACACCTGGCGACGCTCGACTGGGAGCCCGAGATGTTGATCACCTCGTTCCACGGCATTCCCCAGTCCTATTTCCAGAAGGGCGATCCCTATTATTGCCACTGTCAGAAAACTGCCCGCCTGCTGCGCGAGGCATTGGGACTAACGGACAAGAACTTCATGATTACCTTCCAGTCGCGCTTCGGACCGGAAGAGTGGCTGCAGCCTTACACCGACAAAACCGTCGAGAAACTGGCCTCGGAGGGCATCAAACGCATCGCCGTCATGAACCCCGGCTTCGTTTCCGATTGTCTTGAGACACTCGAAGAAATCGCTGGTGAGGCCGGTGAGATTTTCCTGCACAATGGCGGCGAAAAGTTCACGCATGTCCCTTGCCTCAACGACAGTGTGGAAGGCATGAATGTTCTCGAGAAGGTTGTGCGCCGGGAGTTGCAAGGCTGGGTATAATCCTGCCATAAGCAATCAAGGGTGCGAACTCCGAACGAAACGGATCGCGGAGGAAATGCGATGATTGAATTGGGCGGTTTCGATATCGTCGTTCTGGCAGCGGTGGTGCTGGTTATTCTTGTGCTGTTTGCCGGCATCAAGACTGTGCCGCAGGGCTATCGCTATACCGTCGAACGGTTTGGCCGTTATACGCGTACACTGGAGCCGGGCCTCAACCTGATCGTACCGTTCTTCGAGCGCATCGGTGCGCGCATGAACGTCATGGAGCAGGTTCTGGACATTCCGACCCAGGAAGTCATCACCCGCGACAATGCCAGCATCGCGGCCGATGCCATTGCTTTCTACCAGGTGCTGAATGCCGCTCAGGCAGCCTATCAGATTTCCAACCTGCAGATCGCTATCCAGAACCTCACCATGACCAACATCCGCTCGGTGATGGGTTCGATGGATCTCGACGAATTGCTGTCGAACCGCGATACCATCAATGAACGGCTGCTGCGCGTTGTTGACGAGGCCGTCGGACCCTGGGGTATCAAGGTCACGCGTGTTGAGATCAAGGATATTGCTCCACCCAAGGATCTTGTCGATGCCATGGCGCGACAGATGAAAGCCGAGCGTGAAAAGCGCGCGCAGGTTCTGGAAGCGGAAGGCTCGCGCAACGCGCAGATCCTGCGCGCTGAAGGCGCCAAACAATCGGCCATCCTCGAGGCGGAAGGACAGCGAGAAGCTGCGTTCCGTGACGCAGAAGCCCGCGAACGTCTGGCTGAGGCTGAAGCAAAAGCAACTCGTGTGGTGTCCGAAGCCATTGCTGCCGGCAATGTTCACGCCATCAACTACTTCATCGCACAGAAATACACCGAAGCTCTTTCCGATATCGGCACGGCAAAGAATGCCAAGATCGTCTTGATGCCGATGGAGGCGTCCTCCCTGATCGGCTCGCTTGGTGGCATTGGCGCGGTTGCGAAGGAAGTGTTCGGCGACAAGGGTGACGCCGCTGCAGCACCTTCGGCTCCGGCTCCATCGCGCTCCGTTCCGCCAAGCGGAAGACCGGCCGGCCACACCATCAATGTGAGCGTGCCGGGCAATCCGTTCGGCTCGTCATCGGAGAAGTAAAATGCTGCAACGGCTTGCCGCAGAGCTTGGTCCCTGGAGCTGGTGGATCGTCGCCTTCATCCTGCTCGCGGCGGAACTGATTGCGCCGGGTGTGTTCCTGATCTGGATCGGTCTTGCGGCACTGGTGATTGGCGCGCTCTCGCTGTTTCTGTGGGACGCGCCTGTCTGGGCATGGCAATTGCAGTTTGTGCTGTTTGCAGGTCTTTCGGTCGCGTTTGCCCTGTTGGGCAGGCGCTATTTCGGCAAGAACCGTGACACCAGCGACGAACCATTTCTCAATCAGCGGGAAGCAAGTCTTGTCGGCCGTACGGCCACATTGCAGGAGCCGATCGTCGAAGGTCGAGGCCGTATTCGTCTTGATGACACGTGGTGGCCGGTCGACGGCAAGGACATGCCGGCAGGAACACGGGTTCGGATCGCCTCCGCCCGTGGACGGACGCTGACGGTGGAAGCCATCGAATCCTAGATCAGCTGTCGTTAAGCCACGCCGATCCGCAAAAGATCGTGGAAGTGCACTAGGCCAACAGGGCGATTTTCTTCGTCGACGACAATAAGCGCGCCGATATGAAATTTCTCGAGGACCGCGAGAGCGCTCGTCGCCAACACCGATTTTTTGACCGTTTTTGGCGTACGGGTCATGATGTCGTCAACGGTCAGTTCGGCGAGATTGCGCGAAAGATTGCGCGCCATATCGCCCTCCGTCACGATGCCGCAGAGCCGTCCATCCTCATCCAGAACGCCAACACAGCCGAAGTGTTTGCGCGACAAGACGCTGACGGCATCGGGCATTGGCGTGCCCTTATTGACGAGCGGCACACGTTCACCGGTGTGCATGATGTCGCTAACAAGCGTCAGGCTCGCACCGAGCTTTCCACCCGGATGGAACACCTTGAAATCGCCTGCGGTAAAACTGCGTGCTTCCAGAAGTGCCACGGCAAGCGCATCCCCGAGCGCAAGTTGCATCAGGGTCGACGTCGTCGGCGCAAGTCCGAGCGGACATGCTTCCTGCTCATTGGGAACAAGCAGCACGATATCCGATGCCTTCGCCAGAGATGACGTTTCCGAGCATGTCAGGGCAACAAGCGGGATCGAGAAACGACGGGTATAATTAATGATGCTGCGCAGCTCCGCGCTCTCACCACCCTTGGAAATTGCCAGCACGACATCATTGCCGCCGATCATTCCAAGATCGCCGTGATTGGCTTCAGCCGCATGCACGAAAAAAGCAGGTGTTCCGGTCGATGCAAAGGTCGCTGCAAGCTTCGCGCCGATATGCCCGCTTTTGCCGACGCCGGTAATGATAAGGCGTCCTTCTGACTGACCGATCATCTCGATGACCTTGCAGAAGGGTTCAGCCAATCCGTTGGTCAGAGCCCGCTCAAGGGCGGCAAGGCCTTCACGCTCCATGGAAATCGTCCGCAGCGCGGATTCGATCGCATTGTCTTCGACCAGTTTCACAGCTCTCGTAATCATGGCCGACTGTTACTCTTTCCCCCGAAATAAGTCCACTGCCTCGACGATAACCGCAGGGTGGCGTTGTCGACACGAAAGGTCAGTGGCGCAGGACAGGTGGAGACAGTTCCTCGATCGTACCCAGACGCTTGAACGGAACCTTCTCTTCGTCGAGCAGATATCTCCCGACTGTCCGCACGCGGGAGCGCGAGCCGTCATCGTGCCGAACCGAATATTCCTGCGAATAGAAGGCCCCCGTTTTCAGCGTCGTCAGTGCTGTTTCAATGACACGATTTCGATCCGCCAGGTCTATTCTCTCAAGCATCTTGAAGATGCTGACGCCTTGCTTGGCTTCAGCCAGCGGGATGCCGAATATATCTGCGCAGACATCATCCAGGTAGAATTTGTCGTTGGTGATGTCCCAACAGTAGAAGCCGATCCGGTTCATATTCGACATGGGAGTCATAAAAGCACGGTCACTCAGAGGAAAACAAACGGGTTTTCAAATTCTTCAAACAAAATCGGTCTCGCGTTTTCGAAACATTGGCGACCCCTTGAAAGCTTCCCATCTATACACGCAAGCATAGAGTTACCGCGTTGGGCGATCGCGACCCTCATCTGTCGCAAAAACGTCATGTCGGCCCTTAGTTGGAATGTCGTTATTATTCCAGCCATTCGCCCAGAAAAAGAGTTCCCTTCCCGATATTTATCAAGTGTTAACCATAAAAACCCTATCGTTTAACCAATGTTAAACATGCGTCGCGTGAGTGAGTCTGCCAATTCCAGTAAGTGCCCATAATGCTCGGCTAGCCGGCATGGGAAACGGAAGTGACGGACCTTGGAGCGCGCCGCGATCGGAACTCGCCGGGTGAAAGAAGCATGGTCTTGAGAGGCACCGCAAAACGTCCGCAGACGTCGCGGAAAGCAGCAGCAATGCTGCTTGCCTGTACCGTTCTTTTCACGGCGGAAGCAGCGTTGGCGCAGGACGCTGCGACACCCGTACCCGTTACGGTTCCTCAAGGCACCGCCCTATCTGCCGGCACTACGGACACCGACACGCCGGCGAACACGGCGACTGCCACGACCCCGACACCACTATGGCGCCCCTCCAATAATCCAGGTGATCCGATATACGAGCAACAGGACGACAATGAGCGTCCTTATTCCGAGACAGAAAATCCCTATGAACCCACTGTAGACGGAGGTGAGAATCCACCCCCGACCGGTGAGCCTGGACAAACGCCAGGCATCCGTCTTGGAACATTTCTGCTGCGTCCGTCGCTCAGTCAGACGATCAACACGGAGAAACAGAGCAATACGGGCGGCCCTTCGCGCCGCAACTATCTGACGACCGGCATTCGCGGCACGCTGACCAGCGATTGGTCGAGGCATGCGTTGACGGTAACGGGTGACGGCGCTTGGGAGAAAAATTTCGGAAGCAAGGACGGAGAAGAACCCCGGGCAAAAATCGATGCGGATCTTCGCCTTGACCTTGGCGGTGACACCACAGCCAATCTGAAGGCTGGATATGAATTCAGTCGCGAAGACACAACCGACCCGAACGCGTTGACCGGCGCATCCGTCCAGGGCGGAGAGCACCAGTTTACGACTGGCGCATCCATCGAACGAGATTTCGGGAAATTGCGCGGTCTGGCGGCGCTCGATCTTTCCAGAACCGTCTACACTGACGCCAAGGGCCTGGATGGGACCGCGATCAGCCTGAGTGACCGGGACCGAAATTCCGCCAACCTGCGTGGACGTGTGGGTTACGAACTGTCACCTGCCCTCATCCCCTTCCTCGAACTGAATGCCGGAGCAAGCCGGTATGACGAAGACCGGGACAGCTCGGGCTATGCGCGCTCCTCCAATTCCTACGGAGCGAAAGTCGGTGCGGAGATCGATCTAGGCGAAAAGACCCGAGGCGAAGCGGCGATTGGCTATCTGCGCAAACAATATGACGACGATCGTCTGGCCTCCATTGGCGCATTGACCCTGGACGGGGATCTGAACTGGTCGCCGCAGCGCGGCACCAACGTCAATTTGGGTTTGAGAACGACGATCGAAGATTTTGCCGGCGGCCCACAGGGCGGCTGGATTTCCTACCAGCTCGATGCCGGCCTGACCCACGAGTTGCGCAACAATCTTGTTGCCCGCCTGACGGGCCAGATTGTCCGCCGGACGTTCCCGTCATCGTCCGACATGGAGGACGTCATGGAATACACCGCTGGGGCAGGACTGACCTGGGGCATCAACCGCTACCTCGATCTGACGGCCGACGTCAGCTACCAGTGGACACCGGTTTACGACAGCGACGAGTTGCGCGTTGGCGCCGGGCTTGTGCTCAAGCGCTAGATCGGACGCTGCCGGCACCAAAATCTCAAACAAAAATCCCGGCACTAGGCCGGGATTTTCATGTCGTGTTTCATAAGACTACTTCAGACCGCCGATCAAAGCCTTAATCGGGTCCTCAATCGAAGAGCGGATGTCGGCACGTTCCAGAGCAAAAGCAACGTTTGCAAGAATGAAGCCGTCCTTTGCGCCGCAATCGAACGTCTGGCCACGGAAGTGATAACCCGCAAATTCCTGCGAATCCGCCAGCGTCAGCATGCCGTCCGTCAACTGAATTTCGTTGCCTGCACCGCGTTCCTGATTTTCGAGAATGTCGAAAATCTCCGGCTGCAGAATGTAACGACCGTTGATGTAGAAGTTGGACGGTGCGGTACCCTTGGCAGGCTTTTCGACCATCTGGGTGATCTTGAATCCTTCGCCGACAGCGTCGCCAACACCGACGATACCGTATTTGTGGGTCTGATCCGGTTCGCATTCCTGCACCGCAATCACGTTGCCACCGGTCTGGTCGTAAAGATCAACCATGCCTTTGAGGCAGCTTTTCTGCGAGTGCATGATCATGTCGGGCAGCAGAACCGCAAAAGGCTCGTCGCCGACGATATCGCGTGCGCACCAGACCGCGTGGCCAAGACCAAGCGGAACCTGCTGACGGGTAAAGCTTGCCGTACCCGCCTTTGGCAGAAGGCCGGCCAGCAATGTCAGCTCGGCATTCTTGTTGCGCTCGCGCAGCATCTGTTCGAGTTCAAATTGAATATCGAAATAGTCTTCGATCACCGCCTTGCCGCGGCCGGTGACAAATACAAAGTGCTCGATGCCCGCTTCCGCCGCTTCATCAACGACGTACTGAATGACCGGCTTGTCTACGACAGTGAGCATTTCTTTCGGAACCGCCTTAGTAGCGGGCAGGAAACGTGTGCCGAGGCCTGCAACCGGAAATACGGCTTTCCGAATTTTCTTCTGTTCTACCACATATCCCTCCTGAGAGATAACAACTGGGTCCCATTCCCTCACGCAGTTGTTATTTCAAAAACAACAACGTTTTGTAAAGGTCGACGCTACCATCTATTAATGGTAAAGAATTTGTTGACGTTCTTTTGGTATCCATCGTGAAGCCCGATGCGTATCTCGCTATCGAAATGACATTCGAGAGAACGAAAGACCGACGATGACAAAGATGATCCTTTCAGATGTCCGCAAATTCGGCTGCATGGTGTTTGCAGGTTTGGCAATCACCCTGACGCCATTCTCGGCACATGCCGATGCTGGCTTCAGACAGTGGATCAACCAGTTTTACTCAACAGCCGCCAAAGAAGGCATCAGCAAGGCGACCTACCAGAAAGCGTTCGCCGGCGTGACCGAGCCCGATCCTGACGCGCTGCGCAAGGCCACCTATCAGCCGGAATTCACGACACAGGTCTGGGACTACATCGACTCGCGTGTCAATCCGTACACGGTTAGGATCGGCCGTGAAATGAAGGCACGCCACGCCACGACCCTGAACTGGATCGAGCGCAACTTCAACGTCGACAAGCATATCATCCTCGCCATCTGGTCGATGGAATCGAACTATGGTGCGGTACTCGAAAAACCGGAGCGCCTGCATAATATCCCGCAGGCTCTGGCAACCCTTGCCTATTCTGATCCAAAGCGTGGAAAGTTCGCCCGTACGCAATTGATTGCCGCCCTGAAGATCCTTCAGTCGGGTGACGTGACGCCGAAACAGCTCACCGGGTCCTGGGCGGGCGCCATGGGCCACACGCAATTCATTCCGACCAGCTATCTGCTCTACGCCGTCGACGCGGATGGCAACGGCAAGCGCGACATCTGGCACTCTGTGCCGGACGCACTGGCAACGGCCGCCAACCTGCTGGCAAAGAATGGCTGGGAACCCGGCCGGACCTGGGGTTACGAAACCGCGGTTCCGCGCGGCGGCGCCCGATATGAAGGTCAAACAAAGACCATTGCGGAATGGGCAAAGCTCGGCTTCACCCGTCCGAACGGCAAGAATTTCACCCGTGGTTCTGACCGCGCCATGCTGAAATTGCAGGGTGGCGCCAATGGTCCGGGTTTCCTGATGATGAAAAACTTCTTCACCATCAAGAAATACAACGCATCAGACAGCTATGCGCTGGCCGTTGGTCTGCTGGCAGACGAGATCGCCGGTTACGGTGGGATGCAGCAGAAGTGGCCGCGTCCTGACGGTACGCTGGACATCAAGGAAAAATTCGAGCTCCAGACCCGGATGAAAGAGCTCGGTTATTATGATGGCGAAATCGATGGTAACTTCGGCTCCGGCTCGAAAGCCGCAATCAGCGCAATCCAGTCCCGTATGGGAATGGAAAACGATGGCGAACCATCGCAGAGACTGCTGAGAGCCTTGCGTAACTGATAAGATGTGCCGGTCGGTTCAGGCAGTCTCGAAGACTGCCGGCGGACCGCCCGGAAAGGTCGATGTCATGAGTAAGAAGCCCGCATCGCAAAACGGAATCATCGGACGGCGCATCTGCGCCGTCATTCTGTCCGTTGCGATCTGCGTGCCACTCGCCCCATCTGGCGCCATTGCGCAGGAGCAGCGTCGGACTCTGTTCGAAATGTTGTTCGGCAGACCTGTTGGTAGAGAAGCACCGGCTGACCGTGAATATCAGCCGCGCAACCGACGCGATTTCCCCTCAGCGCCCTCGTCGCGCAACCGATCAGTCAGCAGACCGCAACCGGCGCGCAAGACACCATCCGTTGTCCAGATGCGTACCACAAAACCGGAACCGGCCGCAAAACTCGAAAATGCGCGGCGCGTTCTCGTCGTCGGCGACTTTCTGGCCGGAGGCATGGGGGAAGAACTTGTCAACGCTTTCGCCAGTTCCCCGGCCATCACCGTCGACGTGCGTGCAAATGGCTCGTCGGGCCTGGTGCGCACAGACTACTACGATTGGTTTGCAACACTTCCCGAATTCATCAAGGAGACGAGCCCCGCAACAATCGTCATCATGATGGGGTCCAATGACCGCCAGCAGATGCAGATCGGCGATATCAAGGAAAAGTTCGGTACAGATGTCTGGTACAAGGAGTATGAGCGTCGGATCGATGCACTCTTGGCCATCGCGGAACGCCAGAAGGTTCCACTATTGTGGGTCGGCGTACCCGCATTTCAATCTCCGTCACTGACGGCCGATCTTGCTGGCTTCAACCGCCTTTACCGCAGCCACGTCGAAAAGCACGGTGGTGAGTTCGTCGATGTCTGGGACGGCTTCGTCGATGAAGCAGGCAAGTTCGTTATCACCGGTTACGACATGAACGGTCAGCAAGCCCGCCTTCGCGAAGCCGATGGCATCGGCATGACGCAGGCCGGCAAGCGAAAACTCGCATTTTACGTCGAAAAATTCGTGCGCCGGCATCTCGACAGCGCCGGCCCCGATCTGGTGAATCTGGACGGTAGCAATCTGCCTTCACTGACCTCGCTGCCGGCACTTGGTATCGACGCCGGCCAGGTCCGAACGCAGCCTATCAGCCTTACAGATCCCGATCTCGATGGCGGCGAAAGACTGCTGGGCGACCAGCCTGTCAGAACATCTGTCGTCGAAACACCGCGTGAACGGCTGACAAAACGCGGTGAAATGAGCGACGCACCACGGGGACGCGTCGATGATTATCGCGTGTCCACGCCGGACGAAACGGCAACGAAGTAGCCTTCTCATGACGCTCGTTCGAGCACCCTCATCATCACGATATGTTAAAGTCGGAACGCGCTTCGACCTTGGTGGTTAACGCGAGTGCGGAGCAGGAACGCATCCGCTAAAAACGATGATATGAGGAGTAAACATCATGCCCCACCAAGGTGGTACACACGACCCGCATATGAAGCCCGGTCAAAAATCCGGCAAGGGCGGCAACGACAAAACCCGCAGCGCGTCATCGATGGAAAACAAGGCCCCCATGAAGGACACCACGCGGGATAAGTCGATGAAGGGTGGCCAACAGGGCCATAAAAACAAACACTAACGCGCTGTTTTACCTCAGGTCCGGAACAAAAAAGGCGACCAGATGGCCGCCTTTTCAGTGATTAGCGTGGCAGCACCGAACTGCCCATCAAAGCTTCGTCGATGGCGCGTGCAGCCTGACGACCCTCGCGGATAGCCCAGACAACCAGAGACTGACCACGACGAACGTCGCCAGCAGTCCAGAGCTTGTCGACCGAGGTCTTGTAGTCCTGGTCGTTGGCAACAACGTTGGTCGAACCACGGCGGTCGGTGTTGAGCTCCAGCTTACCTTCCAGGTCCTTCAGGACGCTGTCGGTGAACGGGCCGGAGAAACCGATCGCGATGAAAGCAAGGTCAGCCTTGATGATAAATTCCGTGCCGGCGATCGGCTTGCGCTTCTCATCCACCTGGCAGCACTTCACACCGGTCAGAACGCCGTCTTCTCCGACAAATTCCAGCGTCGCAACCTGGAACTCGCGCACAGCGCCTTCGGCCTGCGAAGAGGAGGTGCGCATCTTGGTTGCCCAGAATGGCCAGACTGCGAGCTTGTCTTCCTTTTCCGGCGGCATCGGACGAATGTCGAGCTGCGTGACCTTCACGGCACCCTGACGGAATGCAGTGCCGACGCAATCCGATGCCGTGTCACCACCGCCGACGACAACAACGTGCTTGCCACCGGCCAGGATCGGATCGGCAGGCCAGCCAACGCTGTCGATGTTTTCACGACCGACGCGGCGGTTCTGCTGAACGAGGTAAGGCATGGCATCATAAACGCCGTGGAAATCCGCGCCGCCGATACCTGCCGGACGCGGCGTTTCGGAGCCACCGCAATAAAGAACCGCATCGTGGTCGGCGATCAGCTTCTCAGCAGAAATGTCGACACCGACGTTGACGCCATAATGGAAAGTGACACCTTCACCCTTGATCTGCTCGACACGACGATCAATGAAGTTCTTCTCCATCTTGAAGTCCGGAATGCCGTAACGCAACAGGCCGCCTGCCTTGGATTCACGCTCATAGACGTGAACCTCGTGACCGGCGCGGCCGAGCTGCTGGGCAGCGGCGAGACCGGACGGACCGGACCCGATGATCGCGACCTTCTTGCCTGTGTGAACCGTGGCCGGCTTTGGCACGATGAAGCCCAGTTCGTAGGCCTTGTCGGCAATTGCCTGTTCGACCGTCTTGATCGCAACCGGCGTATCCTCAAGGTTCAGCGTGCAAGCCTCCTCGCAAGGCGCGGGACAGACGCGACCGGTAAATTCCGGGAAGTTGTTGGTGGAGTGAAGATTGCTGATCGCCTGTTCCCAGCCGCCGTTATAAACCAGATCGTTCCAGTCGGGGATCTGGTTATGGACGGGACAGCCCGTCGGACCATGACAGTAAGGAATGCCACAGTCCATGCAGCGTGCCGCCTGCTTCTGCACTTCGGCATCCGACATGGGAATGGTGAATTCCCGGAAGTGACGGATACGGTCGGAGGCGGGCTGGTACTTGCCAACTTGCCGGTCGATCTCCAGAAAACCTGTTACCTTACCCACGTTTATATCCTCATATCAAAGCGGAGCGCCGGTCGGGCCCCAGTACCAGTAGGCGAAACCAAAAACCGCCCCCAGCACGATGAACTCAAACCCGATCTCGCCGTTTGCGCAGTAAACCGCCGTTGGAACGGCGATTGCGACGATCAGCGAGATCAGTCGATGAAATTTCCCCACGCGGCGGATTACTCCGCCGCCACACCCATGCGCATCCGTTCCATTTCCTCAAGCGCACGACGGTATTCGACCGGCATGACCTTGCGGAATTTCGGACGGAACTCACTCCAGCGATCAAGGATGTCCTTGGCACGGGACGAGTTGGTGTAGTGGAAGTGGTTCGAAATCATCTGGTAGAGGCGCTCTTCATCATGGCGCGTCATGTCTTCGGAAACGTCCACGCGTCCCTTGTGCATGAGGTCACCGCCGTGATGATGCAGCTTTTCGAGCATGTCGTCTTCTTCTGGGACCGGCTCGAGCTCGACCATGGCCATGTTGCAGCGCTTGGCGAAGTCACCCTGTTCATCGAGAACGTAGGCCACACCACCGGACATGCCGGCTGCGAAGTTACGGCCGGTTTCACCGAGAACGACGACGATGCCTCCCGTCATGTATTCGCAGCCATGGTCACCCACGCCTTCGACGACGGCAACAGCACCGGAGTTGCGCACGGCGAAACGTTCGCCTGCAACGCCGCGGAAGTAGCACTCACCGGTAATGGCGCCGTAAAGCACCGTGTTGCCGACGATGATCGAGTTTTCCGCGACGATGCGGGTGTTCTCCGGCGGACGCACGATGATGCGGCCACCCGAAAGACCCTTGCCGACATAGTCGTTACCGTCACCCACCAGATCGAAGGTGATACCGCGTGCTAGGAACGCGCCGAAAGACTGACCGGCCGTTCCGCGCAGCGTCACGTGGATCGTATCGTCCTTCAGGCCCTTGTGGCCCCAACGCTTGGCGAGCGCACCCGACAGCATCGCGCCTGCCGAACGGTCGACGTTCTTGATCGGAACTTCAAAGACAACCGGTTCGCGGTTTTCAAGCGACGGCATCGACTTTTCGATCAGCTTGCGGTCGAGAACGTCTTCGATCGGATGGTGCTGCCGCTGGGTCCAGAAAGTTGCTTCCTTCGGCGCATCGACCTTGTGGAAGATACGGCTGAAATCGAGACCCTTGGCCTTCCAGTGCGCCAGCATTTCTTCCTTTTCGAGCAGTTCGGAAGCACCGATGATCTCGTCCAGCTTTGTCACGCCAAGCGAAGCAAGAATTTCGCGGACTTCCTCGGCAACGAAGAAGAAGTAGTTGATGACGTGTTCAGGCGTGCCCTTGAAGCGCTTGCGCAGAACAGGGTCCTGCGTGGCAACGCCGACCGGGCAGGTGTTCAGGTGGCACTTGCGCATCATGATGCAACCGGCAGCGATCAGCGGCGCGGTCGCAAAGCCGAACTCGTCCGCACCGAGCAGTGCGCCGATAATGACGTCGCGGCCAGTCTTCAGACCACCATCGACCTGCAGCGCAACGCGTGAGCGAAGGCCGTTCAGCACCAGCGTCTGCTGTGTCTCGGCAAGGCCGATTTCCCACGGAGAACCGGCATGCTTGAGCGAGGTCAAGGGCGACGCACCTGTGCCGCCATCGAAACCGGCAACGGTAATGTGGTCGGCGCGTGCCTTGGCAACACCGGCAGCAACCGTGCCGACGCCGACTTCGGAAACGAGCTTCACGGAAACATCGGCTTCCGGGTTGACGTTCTTCAGGTCGTAGATGAGCTGCGCCAGATCTTCGATCGAATAGATGTCGTGATGCGGCGGCGGCGAGATGAGACCGACACCCGGGGTCGAATGGCGGGTCTTGGCAACCGTCGCATCGACCTTGTGACCGGGCAGCTGACCACCTTCACCGGGCTTGGCGCCCTGCGCGACCTTGATCTGCAGCATGTCAGCATTAACGAGATATTCCGTCGTCACACCAAAGCGGCCGGAGGCAATCTGCTTGATTGCAGACCTTTCCGGGTTCGGCTGGCCGTTCAGAAGCGGCATGTAACGGTCGGATTCTTCGCCGCCTTCACCGGTGTTCGACTTGCCGCCGATCCGGTTCATGGCGATTGCCAGCGTTGTATGCGCTTCGCGGCTGATGGAGCCGAACGACATCGCACCTGTCGAGAAACGTTTGACGATTTCAGCAGCGGGCTCGACATCATCCACAGAAACAGGCTTGCGGCCGAGCGCTTCAGCACCCTTGATCTTGAACAGGCCACGGATGGTGTTCATGCGCAGCGCGGTGTCGTTCACCATGCCGGCAAACTCGCGGTAGCGATCCTGGCTGTTGCCACGAACCGCGTGCTGCAGAGAGGCTACGGCGTCAGGCGTCCAGGCGTGGCTTTCGCCGCGCATACGATAGGCGTACTCGCCGCCGATATCGAGCGTGTTGGCGAGGATCGGGTCCTTGCCGAAAGCCGCCGTGTGACGGGTCACGGTTTCCTCGGCGATTTCCGTCAAACCGACACCTTCGATGGAGGTCGCTGTACCGAAGAAATACTGTGCGACGAATTCCGACGACAGGCCGATGGCGTCAAAAATCTGCGCGCCGCAATAGGACTGGTAGGTGGAAATGCCCATCTTGGACATGACCTTGAGGATGCCCTTACCGACGGCCTTGATGTAACGGTAGACAACTTCGTCTTCCGACACTTCCTTCGGGAAGGCGTTGTGCTTGTGCATATCAAGCAGCGTGTCGAAGGCGAGATACGGGTTGATCGCTTCCGCACCGTAACCTGCCAGCAGACAGAAGTGATGGATTTCGCGTGGCTCGCCGGTTTCGACAACGAGACCGACCGAGGTACGAAGGCCCTTGCGGATCAGGTGATGGTGCACGGCAGCGGTTGCAAGCAGAGCCGGGATAGCAATGCGATCCGGTCCAAGCTGACGATCCGACAGCACGATGATGTTGTAGCCGCCACGCACGGCAGATTCGGCACGCTCGCACAGGCGGTCCAGCATGTCAGGCATGCCTTCGGCGCCACGCTCCACGTCATAGGTGAAGTCGAGTGTCTTGGTATCGAAACGGTCTTCCGTATGACCGATGGAGCGGATCTTTTCCAGATCGCCATTGGTCAGGATCGGCTGGCGAACCTCGAGACGCTTGGCGCGGGCTGCGCCTTCGTGATCAAGGATGTTCGGGCGCGGACCGATGAAGGACACGAGGCTCATCACCAGCTCCTCGCGGATCGGATCGATCGGCGGGTTGGTGACCTGTGCGAAGTTCTGCTTGAAATAGGTGTAAAGCAGCTTCGACTTTTCCGACATTGCCGAAATCGGCGTGTCCGTACCCATCGAACCGATCGCTTCCTGACCGGTTGTTGCCATCGGCGACATCAGGAGCTTGGTGTCTTCGCTGGTGTAACCAAAGGCCTGCTGACGGTCGAGAAGCGATACGTCGCGGCGCAGCGCGCGCGGCTCTACCGGCTTCAGCTCTTCCAGAATGAGCTGCGTGCGATCCAGCCAGGTGCGGTAAGGATGCTTGGCAGCCAGCTCGTGCTTCACTTCCTCGTCGGAAATGATAGAGCCCTTTTCCATATCGATCAGCAGCATCTTGCCGGGCTGCAGGCGCCATTTCTTGACGATGCGCTCTTCCGGAACCGGCAAGGTGCCAGCTTCCGAAGCCATGATGATGCGGTCGTCATCGGTCACGAGATAACGGGCTGGACGCAGGCCGTTACGGTCAAGCGTCGCGCCGATCTGCTTGCCATCCGTAAAGGCGACGGCGGCCGGGCCATCCCATGGCTCCATCAGAGCGGCATGATATTCGTAGAATGCCTTGCGTTCAGCCGACATGGACTGGTTGCCCGCCCATGCTTCCGGTATCAGCATCATCACGGCATGCGCCATGGAATAGCCGCCACGCACGAGGAACTCGAGCGCGTTGTCGAAGCAGGCGGTGTCCGACTGGCCTTCATAAGAGATCGGCCAGAGCTTGGAGATGTCGTCGCCGAACAGAACGGAGGAAACCGACGCCTGACGCGCAGCCATCCAGTTGACGTTACCGCGCAGCGTGTTGATTTCGCCGTTATGGGCGACCATGCGATACGGGTGAGCCAGCTTCCACGACGGGAAGGTGTTGGTCGAGAAACGCTGATGGACGAGCGCCACCGCGGATTCGAAACGCGGGTCCGAAAGATCCTTGTAATAGGCGCCAACCTGATAGGCCAGGAACATGCCCTTGTAGACGATCGTCGAAGACGACAGCGATACAGGGTAGAAGTCCTGCGCTTCCTTGCCACCGCCCTCATCATAGATGCGGTTGGAAATGACCTTGCGGATCAGGAAGAGCTGGCGTTCGAACTCTGCGTTCGTCGCAGCGTCGCGGCCAGCGCCGATGAAGACCTGAACGTGATGCGGTTCGGTCGCAGCGATATCGGGCGCCTTGGAAAGCGAGGAATTGTCGACCGGGACATCGCGGAAACCGATGAACTGCTGGCCTTCCTCACCGATGACGTCGATGATGACTTTCTTGTAGTGTTCGATACGCGATGGGTCGCGCGGCATGAAGATATGACCGACGGCGTATTCACCCGCCTTTGGCAGGGTGACGCCCTGCTTGGCCATTTCTTCACGGAAAAAGCGGTCGGGGATCTGCACCAAAATACCGGCACCATCGCCCATCAGCGGATCGGCGCCGACAGCGCCGCGATGGGTGAGGTTTTCGAGGATAAACAGGCCGTCCTTGACGATCTGATGGGATTTCTGCCCCTTCATATGCGCGACAAAACCGACGCCACAGGCATCGTGCTCATTCGCCGGGTCGTAGAGACCCTGCTTTTCCGGCAGACCACGCGGAGTGACCTTCGTCACTGCAACGGAAGCGGCCCCGGCCGCGGTGGGACAGTCAGTGGTCATGATGGCGGCAGCGTTATCCGCCAGCGTCTTGTTCGTCATTGTTCGTCCCTCCTGCAAAGCACTTGCACGGTCTCGCACAAAGAACCGGTTCGACGCGGATTTTCACTGAACATGAAACCCGCCGTCATTCCGGCTCGTTAAAATTTAGGACAGCATGACTGTCTCAATTCTCAAGAATTTTGGCAGAAACGGGCTCGTTTAGCAAGGCGCATGTTCAATTTATAAAACCGGACTTTTGCAGCGAAGTTTCCAGAGACGTCTATCCCGCGAAATTTTCTTTTGAGAAACAGCCCCTCACTGTTGCTTTCATTACCCTATTTGCCATTTGCGAAGTGAGGTCATAAAACTTTGCGAGTCATCCCGCAGACTGCCCGTACAAACTGAGCCCATCCATCGGAAAGCCCCAAAAATGTTTTTTGCTTCAGACAATTGGGCTGGTGCCCATCCCGCCATCAACGACCGGCTCTCGAAGGAGTCCACCCGTTTTGCCGCAGCCTACGGCACGAGCGAATTGGACCGCTCTATCGAAAGCCGCTTCAACGAGTTGTTCGAACGTGAGGTGGCCGTCTTCTTTGTTGCCACAGGCACTGCGGCAAATTCTCTTTCCCTCGCCAGCATTGCACGCCCGGGCGGTCTGACCTTCTGTCACTCGGAAGCCCACATCATTGAAGACGAATGCGGCGCACCGGATTTCTTCAGCGGCATGCGCATGGTCGCCGTCGAGGGCCCGAACGGTAAAATGCTGCCGGAGAATCTTGTCGAGCGCATCGCGCGCTATCCACAGGACGCCATCCATCACGGACGCGCAGCTGCCGTCAGCATGACGCAGGCAACCGAGGTGGGGACCGTCTACACGCTGGATGAAATCGACGCCATTTCCAAGATCGCCAAAGACAACGGCCTGCCATTGCACATGGATGGGGCTCGCTTTGCAAACGCTCTCGTTTCGTTGGGAACAACACCCGCAGAAATGACCTGGAAACGCGGCGTGGACGTACTGTCATTCGGTGGCACGAAAAACGGCTGCTGGTGCGCAGAGGCAATCGTGTTCTTTGATCCGACGCTTGCAAAAGACTTCGCGTTTCTGCGCAAACGGACTGCCCAGCTTTTCTCCAAGTCGCGCTTTATTGCCGCCCAGTTCGACGCCTATTTGCAGGACGATCTCTGGCTCGGTCTCGCCAGCCACGCCAACGCCATGGCCGACCGGCTGCGCGCCGGCTTTGGCTCGCTCAACAGCGCGCGTCTGGCATGGCCGACATCGGCCAACGAGGTCTTCGCCATTCTTCCCAAGGCATCGGCAGATGCCGCGACTGAAAAAGGCGCAAAGTTCTACGACTGGCTTGTTCCGCGCGACATGCCGGAAAAAGTCGCAGACGACGAAATGCTGATCCGCATGGTGACGAGCTTTGCAACGACAGAGGCCGACGTCGACGAGTTCCTGTCGATCTGCGGCGCAGCCTGACATCACCAAACCTCTCAGCCGTCATTCGCGCGTTTTGCACGGAATGACGGCCGAAGGCTTTAATTTGCCTCGCCCTCATCGGAAGACGGAAAGAAGCGATTGGCGGGACGGCGAAGACCGAGATGGTCGCGCAGTGTCGTGCCGTCATATTCGGTGCGGAACAAGTTACGTCTTTGCAACTCCGGTACCACCAGTCTGGTGAAATCATCCAGTCCGGCCGGCAGGAAGGGAAACGAGACGTTGAACCCGTCCGAGCCTTCCTCATGGAGCCAGCGCTCCATATCATCGGCGATCGTCGCCGGCGTGCCGACGAAAGCCAGCCCCGCATAACCGCCAAGACGCTGGGCCAGTTGGCGCACCGTAAGCCCCTCGGTCCGGGCCAGTTCAATCACCCTTTCCCGACTTGATTTGCTGGCGTTTGTCTCAGGGATGTCCGGCAACGGCCCATCTGGATCGAATGTCGAGGCATCATGGCCGAGTGCTATGGAGAGCGAGGCGATAGCGCTATCGTAGTGGACGAGACTGTCCAGCCTCGCACGCTTCGCGCGCGCCTCTTCGAGAGAGTCGCCAACGACGACGAATGCGCCCGGCAGAATGACGATATCATCGTAAGAGCGGCCCGCCGCAACGGCGCGATCCTTGACGTCTTTATAGAAGGACTTGCCGGCAGCAAGATGGGCAGGGGCTGCGAACACAACTTCAGCCGTTTCCGCCGCCAGTTGGCGACCAGGCTCGGACGCGCCAGCCTGCACAATGACAGGCCATCCCTGAACGGGACGCGCGATATTGAGCGGACCCTGCACGGAGAACTCACGGCCCTTGTGATGCAGCGCATGCATCCGGTCAGGATCGAAGAAAATTCCGCTTTCGGTATCACGAATAAAAGCGTCATCGGCAAAGGAGTCCCAGAGACCGGTGACGACGTCATAAAACTCGCGTGCCCGCGAATATCGCTGCGAATGGTCGGGCTGCGTTTCGCGTCCGAAATTCAATGCTGCATCCGGGTTGGCCGTGGTCACGATATTCCATCCCGCCCTTCCACCGCTCAAATGGTCGAGCGAGGCGAAACGCCGTGCAACGTGATAGGGCTCGTCGAATGTTGTCGAGGCTGTTGCCACCAGTCCGATGCGGCTGGTGACAGCCGCAAGCGCCGATAGCAGGGTGAATGGCTCGAACGATGTGACCGTATGGCTTCGTCGCAAAGCCTCGACCGGCATGTTGAGGACCGCAAGGTGATCGGCCATGAAAAAGGCGTCGAACTTGGCAGCCTCAAGCTGTTGGGCAAAACGGGTGAGATGGGCAAAATTGAAATTGGCATCCGGCCATGCGCCCGGATAACGCCAGGCACCGGTGTGAAGGCTTACGGGTCGCATGAATGCACCGAGGTGCAGTTTGCGTTCAACTCCCATCAAGGATTCCTTTCGTCCTGAAATACATGATCGCAAAACAGACCGCTGCTGACCTTGGTCATGACGTAGCGGTGGAACCGGACCTGAAAACAGTGACGCATCTCGCGTCAGAACCGGCTCCTTTAGCTATATGGAACGGCCGGGCGGAAATACCAGTCCTCGATGATCGCAAGAGCATCGATCGAATGACGGGTTGAGATAGGGCCCGGCAGAAGGTATCAGGTGCTTCAATTCAAGGCGGACCTCCCGCAAACCTGCCTCTCAAAACCCAAAAGGCTTATCCCGACATGATCCCGGATTTCCTCGTCACCCATTCCGGTGGCTTCCATGCCGATGAACTGCTGTCCAGCGTCATCCTCACCCGGCTCTTTCCAGAAGCCCGCCTTGTTCGCAGCAGAGCACCGGAATGGATCACGCCCGGCGAAGACCGGATCATCTACGACGTCGGCGGCGCCTATGATGAGACGAAGGGAATATTCGATCACCACCAGCGTGGCGCGCCGCTCAGGGACGATGGCCAGCCCTACAGCTCCTTCGGCCTGATCTGGAAGCACTATGGTCGGAATTATCTCGCCGCATTGGCGATCCCGGCAGAGCACATCGAAGCCATCCATGCCTCTTTCGACAGCGGCTTCGTGTTGCCGGTCGATCTGGTCGACAACGGTGCGCTGAGCCCCTCCACTGCGGGACAGTTGGCAGGACTAACGCTGCCCGCACTTCTCGAAATCCTGAAGCCGGTTTTCGATGAGACCGATCCAGAAGCAGAAACGCGGGCATTCCATGCAGCGCTCGACATCGCCCGCAGCTTCGTCGAAGCCAAGATCGCGAAAAGTGCCGCAAAGCTTCGTGCCGAAGCACTTGTGAACAAGGCTATCGTCGACGCCGGTGCAGGGTATATTCTGGAACTGCCCCTCGGCATGCCGTTCCGGCCGGCGATTGTCAAAGCAGGCGCAGATCATCTTCTGTTCGTGGTCCATCCACGCGGCAACGACTGGTGCCTGACCGGTATTCGACGTGCAGACGAAGGGTTCGAGTTGCGCGCTGACCTGCCTTTGGCATGGGCAGGCCTGACCAATGAGGATCTTGAAGCCGCCTCCGGCGTTAAAGGAGCAAGCTTCTGTCACAATGGTCGGTTCATCGCCGCTGCCAAGACCAGGGAAGCAGCGATGGCCATGGCGGAGTTGGCAGTGAAAGAAGCTTTTGCCACTGGCGCGGCGGTCGCGACCAGCGCCTGAACAGAGATCAAGACGGAGCGGGACAGTGAGTGTTGCTTTCACCAAAGAAGAAAGTTCCGAAACAGCATCGGAAACCTTGCTGCCCGACCGTCCGATTTCATCTCACCCGAACCTCCTGACGGAAACCGGCATGAAGGCTCTGGAATTGCAGCTTCAGCAGGCTCGCGATGCTTATGAAGCGACAAATGCGATCAAGGACATCAATGAACGGCGTCGGCAGGCGGCAAGCCCCCTGCGCGACGTCCGCTATTTTGCTGCGAGAGTGAGAACGGCGCAGGTCATCCCTGATCCGACGTCGTTCGATACCATCGCGTTCGGCAACACGGTTACTTTCAGCCGCGATGACGGGCGGGTGCAGACCTACCGCATCGTGGGAGAGGACGAAGCAGACCCCAAAGCCGGCTCGATCTCCTTTGTTTCACCGGTAGCGACGCGCCTCATGGGTAAAGCGGTCGGTGACGCGGTGGAAATGGGCGGCCACGAACTGGAAATCATTTCGATCTCGTAAGGCAGTGGTTATCGGTTGCCTATCCAGTGATGTGAAATCCTGTCGGCCAATCCTGCAGTGTCGCCGCCTGCGTTTGTACGTCGACCACGGATGCGCCGCGCGGTCCGTGCCAGAAGCCTTCAATCATTGAGGAGACGGCCTGCTCTGGTCCTGCGATCAGGGCAACGACAGAACCGTCGGCTTCATTGCGGACCGAACCCACCAGACCGAGCTTCAAGGCTTCCTGGCGCGTCCAGACGCGGAAACTGACACCCTGTACCTTGCCGGTAATTCGAACCAGCATTGCCTTTTGATCGCTCGACATTGTCGTCTCCCATCAGCAGTCATCTCAAAAAATGCCGAACTGCAGCGCTTGTTGCAAGCCGCTCATGTGCAAGTCTTCACTCGATCCTGATTTTCCGTCCCTGACAGTTTTCCAGCCGTCCTCAAGGGAACGCCCGATGGCGCGCGAACGTTCTTACAGTTCAATAATTCCAACGAGGCTGGTCGGGTCTCCGGCATTTCAAGCAAGAGGGAAGAACCATGGCAATTGCAAAAAACACCGTTTGCGTCTGGTACGACAAGGACGCCGAGGCCGCGGCTCGCTTCTACACAACGACATTTCCAAATAGCGTAATGGGCGCGATTGTCCGTGCACCGGGGGACTATCCTTCCGGCAAGGAGGGTGATGTCCTCACGGTCGAGTTTACGGTTGCAGGCGTTCCTTGTGTTGGTTTGAACGGCGGGCCGGTCTTCAAACACAACGAAGCATTCTCGTTTCAGATCTCCACCGAAGACCAGGAGGAAACCGATCGCTACTGGAACGCCATCGTCGGCAACGGCGGTGAAGAGAGCGAGTGCGGCTGGTGCCGGGACAAGTGGGGAATTTCCTGGCAGATAACACCGAGAACCCTGATTGAAGCACTCACAGTCGGCGGTGATGAGGCAAAACGGGCTTTTGATGCGATGATGACCATGAAAAAGATCAACGTCGCGGCAATCGAGGCTGCGCGACGCGGATAATCCGTAAATCTTCGAAGAAATTTCTATGAACCGGCAAACATGTCAGCATGGAATGCCAAGCCTTCCGGTCGTCAACGCGATATAGTCTACTAAATTAATAGACTAAATCGGAGCCGCTCGGCGCCTCCTTCATTGACACCCTACGCTGCGACGTTCAGCGCCAATACGAGGCTTTCCGATGACCAGACAAGTGATCGAATATGCGGGTATTGCGGTTGGAATTGTTGTCCCCGACAACGGCCTGCTGAAGTTCATTGCCGTAAAATTTCATGTTCATGATCTGGATGGACGATACTTCGCTTCACCGGCGGAAGTTTTGCGTGCGATCCATAAATTGGTGTCGACTGGAAACACGGTCCATGCAGCGTCAAAAGCTGCCTGACTGGAAACAGGAGACCGTTTCTTTCGTCTTTCCGCCTTGCGAGACGATCTCGAGCGCAGACTTCTCGTTCACGAGTATCGTTCGCTTCTGACGGATGACCTGATAGGAGATACAGGCATGTCGGATGTTCGGGATCGGCTGTTCGAAGTCTCCGGCGAACTCACCTCCGTTCGTTCCCGATGCCGCTAACCAATGCATCGGACGAAAACGTACCGTTTCGCGTCACGATTGACTTGCGATCATGAAGGAATAAAATTCCTCTAAGCGCAGCCGTACTCAATCAAGAACGAAAAAGACGGTATGAGCGTCCGAAACCGGCAAGCCTTACGGGCTCGACAGTTTCCGCCTCGCGCTTCGGCGACTCTGGGAGGAGGCTTGCCATGACTTGTCGCGGATTTCTGCTGCTTACAACTCTTTTCGTATTTTTACCGCCTGCTGCTTACGCTCAGGAAGGTGACGTGACTGCCGGTGCAATCGTCTTCAAGAAGTGCGCCGCCTGTCATGTCGCCGAGACGGACCAGAACAAGGTGGGACCATCACTGAACGGTTTGTTCGGCAGAAAAGCCGGAACACATCCGGACTTCTCCTACTCGGCGGCGATGAAGGATGCGGGTGAAGGCGGTCTCGTCTGGGACGAGGCAACACTGCGTGATTATCTGCACAACCCGAAATCGAAGGTCAAAGGTACAAAAATGGCTTTCGCGGGTCTGAAGGACGAGACGGAAATCACCAATCTCACGGCCTATCTGAAACAGTTCTCAAAGTAGAACCACGTCCCGAAAGGGATGGATACTAGCTAAATCGCCGTAATTGCCCACATTTTTCATTTGTGAGATAATGACGGTCACACTTTTCTAAAAAAGCAGTTTCACGTCCACGGTCGCAATCGTCTCAGGGAGGAGACGGAAATGGCTGTTGTGCTGATTCTCGTTCTGCTGGTGGTTGGCTCCGTGTTGTTTCACATGCTGAGCCCCTGGTGGTGGACGCCGATTGCGTCCAACTGGAGTTATATCGACCACACGCTGGTCATTACGTTCTGGATCACCGGCATTGTCTTCATCGCTGTGGTTCTGTTCGTTGCCTATTGTGTCTTTCGCTTTCGCCACAAGCCGGGGAACAGGGCAGCCTATGAACCGGAAAACCGCAAACTCGAATGGACGCTTGCCGGCGGCACCGCCATTGGGGTTGCCGCCATGCTCGCGCCCGGCCTGATCGTTTGGGACCGTTTCATTTCCGTCCCGGCGGATGCCGCGCCCGTCGAGATCGTCGGCCAACAGTGGCTGTGGAGTTTCCGGCTGCCGGGTGCTGACGGAAAACTTGGTCGTTCCGACACCAGTGCCGTCACCCCCGACAACCCACTCGGCCTTGATAAAAATGATACCTCCGGTCTCGATGACGTGATCGTCGATGGCGGTGAGCTGCATGTGCCAGTCGGCAAGCCCGTGAAGGTGCTGTTGCGCTCCATAGACGTCATTCATGATTTCTACGTGCCGGAATTCCGCGCCAAGATGGACATGATCCCCGGCATGGTAACGTTTTTCTGGTTCACGCCCACACGAACAGGAACCTTCGACGTTCTTTGTGCCGAACTGTGCGGTGTCGGCCATCCCCAGATGCGTGGAACCGTCGTGGTCGATGACGCGGCCACCTATCAGGCATGGCTGGAACAGCAGCCGACCTTCACACAGCTTACGGCCTCAGAGGCGCCGCAACCGTCAAATTGACGGCTGCGAAGTAGACGATCGGGAGGAAAGGAGGGAAGACCATGACGGAAATCCGCTCGGACAGCGCAGACGCCATTCCACCCGCAGAAGTCGCGGAGATGGAGCTTTACCATCCCAAAAGCTGGTGGACGAAATACGTTTTCAGCCAGGACGCGAAGGTGATAGCCGTCCAGTATTCTCTTACTGCTCTGTCGATCGGCCTGGTCGCCCTTGTGTTGTCCTGGCTGATGCGGCTGCAACTCGCTTTTCCCGGTTACTTCACCTTCATTGATGCAGATCGCTATTACCAGTTCATCACCATGCACGGCATGATCATGGTCGTTTATCTGCTGACCGCGCTGTTTCTCGGCGGCTTCGGCAACTACCTCATTCCGCTGATGGTTGGCGCGCGTGACATGGTATTTCCCTATGCCAACATGCTGAGCTACTGGATCTATCTCCTGGCCGTGCTCATCCTTGTCGCAGGCTTTTTCGCACCCGGAGGACCAACCGGTGCTGGCTGGACGCTTTATCCGCCGCAATCCGTGCTTTCAGGCACGCCGGGGGGAAGCAACTGGGGCATCGTCCTCATGCTTTCCTCGCTGATCGTCTTTATCATAGGCTTTACCCTCGGTGGCCTGAACTATGTCGTTACCGTTCTACAGGGGCGCACACGCGGCATGACGCTGATGCGCATGCCGCTCACAGTCTGGGGCATTTTTACCGCAACGGTTATGGCGCTGCTTGCCTTTCCAGCCCTCTTTGTTGCTTCGGTCATGATGCTGTTCGATCGATTGCTGGGCACCAGCTTTTTCATGCCTGCCATTGTCGAAATGGGAACGCAATTGCAGCACGGCGGCGGCAGCCCCATCCTGTTCCAGCACCTCTTCTGGTTCTTCGGTCATCCTGAAGTCTACATCGTGGCGCTGCCTGCCTTCGGTATCGTCTCGGATCTCATCAGCACCCACGCGCGCAAGAACATTTTCGGTTATCGCATGATGGTGTGGGCAATCGTCATCATCGCCGCACTCAGCTTCGTCGTCTGGGCCCATCACATGTATGTCAGCGGCATGAACCCCGCCTTTGGTTTCTTCTTCGCCACGACCACTCTCATCATCGCGGTGCCGACGGCCATCAAGGTCTATAACTGGGTGCTGACACTCTGGCGTGGCGATATCCACCTGACCCTACCCATGCTGTTCGCGCTTGCCTTCATCGTGACCTTCGTCAATGGCGGGCTGACCGGTCTCTTTCTCGGCAACGTCGTCGTTGATGTTCCGCTGTCCGACACCATGTTCGTCGTCGCGCATTTCCACATGGTCATGGGCGTCGCACCGATCCTCGTTGTCTTTGGTGCCATCTATCATTGGTATCCGAAGGTAACCGGACGCATGCTGAACGCTATCCTCGGGCATATTCACTTCTGGATCACCTTCCTCGGTGCCTATGCCATCTTCTTCCCCATGCACTATCTCGGCCTGATCGGCGTGCCGCGCCGCTATTACGAGCTGGGAGAAACGGCGTTTGTACCGGCTTCGGCGCATACGCTGAACATTTTCATCACGGTGATGGCGCTGATTGTCGGCGCCGGACAAATGGTTTTCCTGTTCAATCTCGTCTGGAGCCTCTTCAAAGGCAGACCTGCAGGCGGCAACCCCTGGAGAGCGACAACACTCGAATGGCAAACACCACAAACCCCACCGGCACACGGCAACTGGGGCCGGGAATTGCCGGTCGTCTACCGCTGGGCCTATGACTACAGCGTTCCCGGAGCAACGGAAGACTTCATTCCACAGACCGTACCGGCCACCGGCGGCAACACGCGGGAGGCAACATCATGAGTGCGACGCTGATTTTCCTTGCCGCCATCGGTGCGGTGATCGTCTGGTGGATGTCCGGCCAAAGGCTCACCGCGAAACCGTGGCTCGAAACTGGCACGATACCGCTCACGGATCACCCTTCCACGCCCCCCACAAAGATCGGATTGTTCGTATTCCTCGGCGTGGTCGGCGCACTGTTCAGCCTCTTCATCAGCGCCTATTTCATGCGGATGACGTCTTCGGACTGGTGGACAACGCCGGTGCCGCGGATTTTGTGGCTGAACACTGGCGTGCTGATCCTTGGTAGTACCACTCTTCAATGGGCAGAAGTCGAAGCCAAACGTGGACGCGAAAGCGCTGTCCGTCACGATCTGACTGCCAGTTTCGTTCTCGCGCTTCTTTTCCTCATCGGGCAGGTCGAAGCATGGCGTGAGCTTGCGTCTTCCGGCTTCGTCTTTTCGGGCAACCCGGCCGACAGCTTCTTCTACCTGCTGACAGGGCTGCACGGCCTGCATATCCTTGGCGGTATCCTTGTTCTCGGACACACAACCGTCAGAGCATTTTCGGCCGATTTCCCGCGAAACAGACTTCGCCTCAACATCGAACTCTCGGCAATTTACGCCCATTTCATGCTGGCAGTCTGGCTCATACTTTTCGCAATTTTTGCAGGATGGGCAAATGATTTTGCCGACCTGTGCCGACAACTGCTGAATTAGGAGGACAAAATGGTTCAGTCCGCCCAAACGCATGGTAACCAGCCAGTCCGCCCATCCGGCCTCAAGGGCATTGCCGCCGATTTTTCCTCGGATCAACGCGCCTTCAAAACTGCGTCCTGGGGCAAGGCGATGATGTGGTTCTTCATCCTCAGCGACATTTTCGTCTTCGGATGTTTTCTGCTGGCCTACATGACCGCCCGCATGTCCACCACCGTTCCATGGCCGAACCCGAGCGAGGTGTTTGCGCTTCACATCGCAGGACAGGATGTCCCGCTGATCCTCATCGCCATCATGACGTTCGTGCTGATTTCAAGCAGCGGCACGATGGCGATGGCAGTCAACTTTGGCTACCGCCGCGAAAAGGGCAAGACGGCCGTTCTGATGCTGCTGACGGCACTTCTCGGTGCCACCTTCGTTGGCATGCAGGCTTTCGAATGGACGAAGCTGATTTCGGAGGGCGTCCGCCCCTGGGAAAACCCGTGGGGCGCTGTACAATTCGGCTCGACCTTCTTCATGATCACCGGCTTTCACGGCACCCATGTCACGATCGGGGTCATTTTCCTGCTGATCGTTGCGCGAAAAGTCTGGCGGGGCGATTTCGATACAGAGCGGCGGGGCTTTTTCACCAGTCGAAAGGGCCAATACGAAGCTGTTGAGATCATGGGCCTCTACTGGCACTTCGTCGATCTTGTCTGGGTTTTCATCTTCGCTTTCTTCTATCTGTGGTGAGGAGCGCCATCATGAACGAAACAGCGCCAGTTCAAACGCAAACCGAACATCAACAGCATTCCATACGGCTTTATCTACTCGTCTGGGGGCTGCTCTTCGTCCTCAGCGCCTTTTCCTACATGGTCGATTATCTGGGCATACAGGGTTATCCGCGCTGGTCGCTGATCATCCTCTTCATGCTTCTCAAGGCGGGGCTGATCATTGCAGTCTTCATGCACATGGCATGGGAACGGCTGGCCCTTGTTTACGCCGTTTTACTTCCCCCGATACTGGTGCTGGTTTTCATGGCGCTGATGATGTCGGAGGCGAATTACACACTCTTTACCCGACTGTCCTTCTTCGGCGCCACGCCCTGAATGACGTGAGCGCCGGAGAGGACAAGTGTTCAATCGCTCAGAGGCGTTCCGGCTCGACGACCTTGCGGTAGAGGTGCCAGGTGGCATGTCCGAGAACCGGTATGACGATGGCAAGACCGGCGAAGAAAACTGCAAAGCCTGCTGCCAGCAGAACTGCCACGATCAGCCCCCACAACATCATTTCGATCGGATTGACGACCACCGCTTTCAACGACGTGTAAACCGCTGCCAAAGCGCCGGTGTCGCGATCGAGAAGGAGCGGAAAAGCGACAACCGTGGTGCAGAGCACAATCAGGGCAAAGAAGAAGCCAATCAGGTTGCCATAGAGCATCAACTGCCAGCCCTGAGTTGTCGTGAAAACATCACTGATAAAGGTCATCAGCGATGCCGGCTGTTCAGGCCCGAACAGGCGGATATAAAGCGCTTGCGCGGTGTACATCCAGGCCACGAAGATCGCGACCAGTAGAGCTCCGACGGCAAGGATTGCCGGGATTGCCGGAGAGTGGCGGACTTCCAGTGCATGTTGCCAAGACGTGTCCATACCGAGTTCGCGCCTACGGCTGATCTCATAAAGACCAATAGCGGCGAAGGGTCCAAGCAGGGCGAAACCCGACATCAGTGGAAAGACCAGCGGCAGGGCATTGGCACCGGACGTCCAGCGCGCCAGCACGATGCCGGCAACGGGGTAAATCAGGCAGAGAAAAACATAATGAGACGGCTTGTCCCAGAAGTCATCCAAGCCTTCTTTGAGCGCTGCGAAGACATCCGAAACACTGATGCGTCTGACATTCGGGAAGACGGCGTTATCGCGCCCACCCGCAATCACATGAAAATGCGCCATGACGTTTCCTCCCGATTACGCCTTGGCAGCAACGGTCAACAGGCATTCCCGCGCATAAACCGGGACCAATGGACCGAAACTGCACGTCTTTCCAGTATACGCCCCTTGGCGAAATCTGAACAGAGGCCCAAGGGATCGGCAATGGGATCGGTGACCAGGAAGGTAGTGTCCACTGCTTCATCGCCATTCTTGGCGATCGACAAAGGGCCGTCCTTGCATAAAGACGGCCCCCTCCGTTTTGCTTAGCGCTTATGTTGTCCGATGAGTTGCTCCATCATTGCCATCTCTTCGGCCGTCAGGTCCTGCAGCGGTGAACGAACAGGACCTGCGTCGAAGCCTTGCAGTCGTACACCGGCCTTGACGGCGGAGACGGCATAACCCTTGGCGCGGTTACGGATGGCCATGAAGGGATAGAAGAAGTCGATGAGGATCGTTTCGCACTTCGCCCGTTCGCCGGCGCGAAGCGCTTTGTAAAACTCGACCGCAAGTCCCGGCACGAAATTGAAGACGGCTGAAGAATAGGTCGTGAAGCCAGCACCGAGATAGGCTTCGGCGAAAAGCTCTGCGGTTGGCATACCACCGAGGTAGGTGAGGCGATCACCCATCTTCGCGGTAATCTGGCGGACAAGACCGATATCGCCTGTCCCATCTTTGAAGCCCACGAGGTTTTCGCACTCGTCACAAAGTCGCGCCAGCGTATCGGCCTGCAGAACGGAATTATCACGGTTATAGACCATGACCCCCATCCCGGTTGCCTGGCAGACCGCCTTGATGTGACGGTAGAGACCTTCCTGTGGCGCATCGATCAGATAATGCGGCAGCAATAGAATGCCATCGGCGCCTGCCTTCTCCACAGATTTGGCAATCGAGACCGCGATCTCCGTACCATAACCGCAACCGGACACAATTGGCGTCTTCCCGGCGGCATCCTTGGCGACGCGCACGATTTCAGGGATTTCTTCCGGTGTCAGCGAGAAAAACTCGCCTGTCCCGCCGGCAGCAAACAAGGTTGCCGCCTCGAAGCCGGAGAGCCAGTTCACATGCTCTGCGTAACTCTTGGGGTTAAATCGTCCTTCCTGATCGAAATGCGTGACCGGAAAGGACAAAAGCCCCGCACCGAGCGCATGTTTCAGGTCTTGAGTTTTCATGGTGTACCTCCTCTTGTCCAGGTGCGACGATCGCCACCCGTCCCTCTGTTCTGTTTTTGGGATCTGCGCCTCAGGATTCCAGCGACTGAACCATGGCTGCGAGCCGTTCGCAGGCACCGATAAGTTCCTGATCGGATGCCGCGATGGAAAGGCGGATGTAACCGGGTGCGCCAAACGCCGCGCCAGGCACGCTCGACAGACCGAACTGCTGTAAAAGGCAAGCCGCGAAAACCGTGTCGTCTTTGACGACATCACCGTTGGATGTCTTGCAGCCCAGCAATTTCTGGACGCCAATGAAAGCGTAAAAAGCGCCATCGGGAGGACTGAAATCGATACCGTCGATTTCGGCCAGGCGCTCAGCGACGATTTTCGCACGCCCGGCAAAGGTCTTTGCCCCCTGCCCGACAAAACTCTGATCTCCCGTCAGCGCCGCGAGCGCTGCCGCTTGCGCGATGGGGGATACACAGGAAACGCTTTGCGATTGCATCTTGTTGAGTGCGGCGATCAACGGTTTCGGTCCTGCCGCATATCCAAGCCGCCAGCCGGTCATGGCGTAGGCCTTGGATACGCCGTTGACGATCAAGGTTCGATCTCGCAGTTCCGGGCAAGCCTGTCCAAAGGAGACGAAACTCGTGTCCCTCAAAAGGACATGCTCGTAGATTTCATCGGAAACGACGAGAACACGCGGATAACGGGCGAGCACGGCTGCGATCTGACGATATTCCTCGGCAGAATAGATGGCACCAGTTGGATTAGAAGGCGAGTTCAGCATCAACCAACGGGTTTTCGGCGTTATCGCCTCTTCCAGTTGCTTGGCAGAAATTTTGAACCCTGACGCGGCACCGCAGCCAACATAAATAGGCTCGCCACCGTGCAGGGATACGATGTCGCCGTAGGAAACCCAACAAGGCGTTGGAATGATGACCTCGTCGCCTGGTTCAAGGGTTGCGAGAAAGACATCAAAAAGGATCTGTTTGGCACCATTGGCAACCATGACCTCATCGACCGTGTAGTCCAGGCCGTTCTCGACCTTGAACTTGCGTGAAATCGCCTGACGCAGATCGACCATGCCGGCGGGCGCTCCGTATCGGATGCCGCCTTTGCGGATCGCTTGCATGGCCGCTTCAGCAACATGCTCAGGCGGTTCGAAGTCGGGTTCTCCGAGCGACAGATCGATAATATCGCGCCCTTCCGCCGCCAGCTTCTTCGCGGCCATGGCAATCGCCATGCTGGGCGACGATTTGATGCCTGCCGCGCGATTGTTCTCGAAACTCATTGTGGCTTCCTTGAATTCTGACGTGAGTTTGATGCCGGACGAGGCTTTCGTCTCGCCCGACATCACCGGGAGAACTATTTCGAAATGACGTAGTCGAAGGCACTGTCGCGTTCGGCGGCAGCGGCCTCACGCTTGTCGACCGGGCCATAACCACCACCGCCTGGAAGCTGCAGGATCAGCCGCCGGCCCGCCGGCACATGCTGGCGACCCTTGGACGCAAGACGGGTGCCGTCATCGAGAAGCACCGCACCCGCAGCACCATTTTCGCCACCCTCTCGGCCGCGTGGTGGATGATCGATACGATCGAACATCGCGTTGAAATGCATCTCGTGACCATCAGTCGGAGAGATCTCGACCACCTGACCAAGACCACCGCGGAACTGCCCGGCACCGCCAGAACCGTCGCGCAGCTCCTTGCGCCAGAAGATCACCGGACCGACATGCTCTGTAGCTTCGATAGACATAGAATGAACGCCGCTCGGGAATGCCGTCGCACTCAGGCCGTCGAGGGTCGAGCGGGCACCTGCGCCACCGCTATTGAAGAGCAGGACTTCGGCGCGCTGGCCACCATCTGCGGGCGCCTTTTCGCCTTGCAACGGGCGCACGCTGACATGGAGGTTCCAGAGAGCACCCGCCCCTTCCGCCGGAACGCGTCCTGGCAGCATCTTGTGCACGGCCCCAAGCACGGCATCCGGGACGAGATGGCCGAGGACGTGACGAACGGACACCGGTGCGGGGTGTTGCGCGTTCAGAATGCAGTCCTTCGGCGCCGTCATACGGAACGGCAGCAATGAGGCGTGATTGTTTGGAATTTCAGGTGCGAGCGAGCATTTCAGACCATAGCAAGCGTAGGCAGCCGAGTAGATGATCGGGCAATTGATGCCCTTAGGGCTCGGTGGCGACGTCCCCTCGAAATCGGCGAGGATGTGATCTTCGGCGACCTCAAGACGCACGGCGATGTCGATCGGAGAGCCATATCCATCCACGCGCATTACGTTGGAGTAAGAGCCCTTCGGCAGCGCGGCGATACGCTCTATGGTCGCATCATAGCTGCGTTTGAAAATGAACTCGCCCAGCGTTTCCAGATCCGCGAGATCGAATTCGTCCATCATGTCCATCAGACGGCGATGGCCGATTTCATTGCATGCCGCGAGTGAGTAAACGTCGCCCACCACCTGGTGGCTTTCACGAACATTGTTGCGAAGAATATTGACGAGATCCTTGTTGACCTTACCCCGCTCCGCGAATTTCATGATGGGAACAAAGATCCCCTCTTCGTACACCTCGTTCGCGTCCGGTCCGAAGCCTCGGCCACCGACGTCGACCACGTGCGCCGTGCAGGCGAAGTAACCGACCAGTGCGCCGTTGCGGAAGCTTGGCGAAACCACCGTGAAGTCGTGCAGGTGGCCTGTGCCCTTCCACGGGTCATTGGTGATGTAGACATCGCCTTCGAAGATGTTTTCGGGTCCGATATCGCGAATAAAATGCCCGACGGCTTCCGCCATGGCGTTGACGTGGCCGGGCGTTCCGGTCACCGCCTGAGCAATCATCTTGCCACCACGGTTGAATACACCTGCGGAAAGATCGCCCGATTCACGGACGCTGGTGCTGAAAGCGGTGCGGATAAGCGTCACGGCTTGTTCTTCGACGACGGAGATCAAGCGGTTCCACATGATCTGCATGTGGACTTCGGAAAGTGCGTTGGTTGTCATGGGTCTGTCCTCCGTTCAAGCGCTCTGCTTGACGCGTACGAGCAGGCAGCCATCGGCCTGCATGATGACTTCGCGGCTCGCGGTGATGATGGTTGAGGTCTCGCGTTCGGTGATGACGGCAGGCCCGCTCACCCAGTCGCCAGCCTTCATGTCGTTGCGGGAGACAATCGCAGCGTTCTGGAAGCGGCCTTCCTGAACATCGAATATTTCGCGCGTGCCGCGGGCTTTCGCTTCCCCGGCCTTTGCCGTCTTGCCGATCCGGTCGGGTGGCGCGACTTTTGAGGTGGCGCGAAGCGACCAGCTCACGATTTCGACGTCGAGACCGTCGATCACGCGGCCGAAGAACTTCTCATATTGCTCGTTGAAGAGGTTGCGGAACACCTCGCCATCGGCATCGACATAATCACGGACAGCAATCGTCACCGGCACTTCCCAGCCCTGACCAACATAGCGCATGTATGCCGTGCACTCGAGATCGGGGTCGGCATCCGGAGCACCGGAACGGACGAATGAAGTTGCTTCAGCAATCAGATCCGAGATCGTCTGGTTGATCGCTCTGGCTTCGAAGCGGCTGAGGCGGCTATAGGCACTGCGCACGGATTCAAAACCGAACGGCGCGCGCAGGAAGCCGATGGCCGAGCCGACACCGGCGCCCGGCGGAATGAGCAGTTCCGACATGCCAAGCTTTTCGCAAAGGCGCGCGGCATGGATGGGAGCGGCACCGCCGAAAGCGATCATGGTGAATTCGGAGAGTTCCTTGCCGTTTTCCACCGCATGCATACGCGCGGCATTGCTCATGTTCTCGTCCACGACTTCACTAAGCCCGTAGGCAGCCGTAGAAATGTCGGTCTCGAGCTTGGAAGCAATATCGGTCTGCATGGCCTTGTCGGAGGCCGGACGGTCGAGCTTCATTGCACCACCTGCAAACTCATCCGGGTCAAGTCGGCCAAGGATCAGGTCCGCATCGGTGACTGTCGGGTTCTCACCGCCACGGCCGTAGCAGGCCGGGCCTGGTTCGGAACCGGCACTGTGCGGCCCGACGCGGATCTGACGCATGCTGTCGATGGTGGCGATGGAGCCGCCGCCTGCACCGATCTCGACCATTTCAATGACCGGAATGGAAATCGGCATGCCGCTGCCCTTCTTGAAGCGCCAGGTACGCGCCACTTCGAAGGTTTTCGAGGTCTTGGGTGTCTGCTTTTCAATCAGGCAAATCTTGGCAGTGGTGCCACCCATGTCATAGGAGAGAACCTGATCGAGACCATAGCTGCTGGCAATATGGGCAGCGAAGATTGCACCACCGGCCGGACCGGACTCCAGAAGGCGGACAGGGAATTCAATGGCGCTTTCGACGCTGATGATGCCGCCACCGGAGTGGATCATGAAGACCGGGCAACGTGTCCCCTCTTCCGTCAGGCGACCGACAAGGCGGTTCAAATAGGACGCCATCAGCGGCTTGACGAAGGCGTTGGCGCAGACGGTATTAAACCGTTGGAACTCACGCATCTGCGGAGACACTTCCGACGAAACCGATACCGAAATATCGGGCTTCTTGGCCAGAAGCCGATCGCGAACCGCGATTTCATGCGCTCCGTTCAGGTAGGAATGGATAAAGCCGATCGCCACGCTTTCGTAACCGGCGGCGATGATGTGGTCGCAAAGTGCGTCCACTTCGGCAAGGTCGAGCGGCTTCAGCACCGAGCCATCAGCGCCGATACGTTCGTCGATGACGAAACGCTCATTGCGCGGGACGAGTGGTGCCGGCAGGACGATATTCAGATCATACTGCTCGAAGCGGCTTTCCGTGCGCATCTCGATGACATCGCGAAAGCCCTTGGTGGTGATGAAAGCCGTGCGCGCTCCGCGTCGCTCAATCAGCGCGTTGGTCGCAAGCGTGGTGCCGTGAATGATCGTATCGATCTCGGACAGATCCACGCCGGCAACGTCTGCCACTTGGCGAATACCTTTGACGATCGCGTTTTCAGGATAGGAATAATCGGTCAGAACTTTGATCGAATGGAGAGTGATGCCTACCTCCATCGCAACGTCGGTGAAGGTGCCACCGATATCGACACCGACCCTGATCTGCTTGCCATCTTTCGCCATTTCTTGACTATGCTCCATAAGCGAGCTGTTGATGCGCCGGCCTTGCGAAAGCTCAATTTTCGACATGCCGGGGGCATTCTCCGCACGCGTTGCGACGGAGGCCAAAGCTCTTCAGTTGTTGATTTTCGGGTGCCCTGCGCGGCGGTGTCAGCGGCCGCGCAGGTCTTGGTCGTTATTGCTTGCCGGTGAAATCGACACCTGGCAGGGTTGTCGGGAGTTTGGCGCGATCAACGCCGATCCATTTCTTGTAAAGTTCGTCGAGCGAGCCATCAGCCGTGTGCTTGGTCACGAAATCCGTGAGAAACGCGAGCATCTCCTCGTCACCCTTGCGTACAGCCATACCCTGGAAATTGTCGGAGACCTTGTACTTGCGCTCGAACTGGGCATCGTAACCGGCCTGCTTGATAACAAGGCCGTAAGTGATGCTGCCAAGGATCGCATCAACCTGACCGGATAGAAGCGCCTGCACCGTCGTCGCATCATCATCGAAACGCTTGATTTCGGTGTTCGGCGGCGCGACCTTGACCAGCAGAGGATCGAAGGCGCTGCCGCGATTGACGCCGATCACAAACTTTCCGAGATCCTCGTTTGCCTTGATCGCCGCGTCCTTCTTGCCCCAGACAGTGATGTCGTTCGACGAGTAGGGAATGACGTACTGGATGACCTTGGCGCGTTCCTCGGTGATCGTCATGGACGGCACGAGGAAATCGACGTTGCCATTGACCAGCAGAGGAATGCGGTTCTGGCCGGTGATGCGCTCGAACTTCGCCTCGACGCCGAGTTCCTTGGCAATCATCTTTGCGATCTCGATATCGAAGCCGTCATTCTGGCCCTTCGGATCGATGAAACCCCATGGAAACTGATCCATCTGTACGCCGATTGTCGCCGTGCCCTTGGCCTTAAGTTCCTCAGGCGTCACGGCCAGCGCGGCGGTTGCAAAGGACGTTGCGGCGAAAAGCATGGCGGCAAGGCCGCTGACGACTTTCGAACGCGAAGGGGTCAATGCTGTATTGGACATGTGGTCACCTCTGGGTTGGTTTTTTGTCATGCGTTCTTGTTTTACCGAGCGGCGTTCAGACGCCTTTCGATCCGTGCGCTGCAGTAGGTCAGCGGTATGCAGATGAGGAAGTAGATGAGTGCGACCGCCCCGTAGACCTGCAACGGCTGGAAGGTGATGTTCGCCATAAGCTGGCCCGAGCGGGTCAATTCCGTCAGACCCAGCAATGCTGCAAGCGCAGTTCCTTTAACCAGGTTGACGAGGAAGCTGATGGTCGCTGGCAGGCCGATGCGAAACGCCTGCGGCAGGACGATGTCGACCATGCGGTGAGCGTAACTGATGCCGAGGGCACGTGCCGCCTCGCTTTGTCCATCAGGGACGGCCTGAATGCTGCCACGCCAGATTTCGCCGAGAAATGCGCTGGTGTGCAAAGACAAGCCAATTGTCAGCGCCACCCAGACATCAACCTTGAAGCCAAGCAGCGGCAGGCCGAAATAGACGAAGAAAAGCTGTATCAGCAGCGGTGTTCCCTGAAACACCTGAATGTAGGCAGCCATCAGGATGCGCAGCATCTTCCATTTGCTGGTACGCCCGAGCGCCACGGCGAGCCCTAGCGCGCCACCGACAGTAAAAGCCAGAAGCGACAGGACAACGGTCCAACGCGCGCCTTCCAGCAGGAACAGGAATTCTCCCCAACCAAATTGACGGATCATCGCGTTGCCTCACTTTACCGGATAGGAGAAATAGACCCGGCCAATCATGCCGAGAGCGACGGAGAAGAACTGCGAAAGCACCAGATAGATGACGCCGAGGGCGAGATAGATCTCGAAGCTGCGGAAGGTCTGGGAATCCAGCGTCTGTGCGAAGTAGGTCAGTTCTTCCGCGGAAACCGAAGACATCAGGCTCGAGTTCAGCATCAACAGGATGAACTGGCTGCAAAGCGCCGGGTACACCGCCCGTATTGCCGGGCGAAAGACGATGAAACGATAAATGTCGATGGTGTGAAGGCCGAGCGCTCGGCCCGCCTCGACCTGGCCGGCGCGAATGGACTGGACACCGCCACGAACGATCTCCGCCGCATAGGCCGCGCAATTCAGCGTCATGGCAAGGATCGCCGCCTGCTCGCCGCTCAACCGGATGCCGATCGCCGGCATGCCGAAGAAAACGAAGAACACCTGAACAAGGATCGGCGTGTTGCGGATCAGTTCGATGTAACCGATGGCGATGGCCCGCAAAGTGGGCTGCTGGCTCATGCGCATCAACATGAACACGATACCGAGGCTCAAGCCGAATATCATCGACAGGGACGACATCTTCAGCGTGCCAACCACGCCATCGACAAAGATGGGCCAGGCGGCAAAGACGGGAGCGAAATCGAATGTATAATTCATCGGCCGCTCCTTAGTGATTGAGGATCTGGCTGAGGAACGTCTTGGTCCGCTCGTGGCTCGGATTGCTGAAGAACACGTCCGGCTTGGCGCTTTCGATGATTTCGCCACGATCCATGAAGATGACGCGGTGCGCGACAGCGCGTGCGAAACCCATTTCATGCGTCACACAGATCATGGTGATGCCGTCGTCCGCCAACGAAATCATCGTATCGAGCACTTCCTTGACCATTTCCGGGTCTAGCGCTGAGGTTGGCTCATCGAACAGCATGATCTTGGGATCCATGCACAGCGCCCGGGCAATCGCCACGCGCTGCTGCTGGCCACCGGACAATTGCGCCGGGTACTTCTGAGCCTGTTCTGCGATATGCACCCGCTCGAGGTAACGCATCGCCTTATCCTTTGCCTCGGCGACAGATGCCTTGCGAACCCGGCGCTGCGCCAGCATGCAGTTTTCAAGAACGGTCAGATGGGGGAAAAGATTGAACTGCTGGAAAACCATGCCGACATCGCGGCGAATGTGATCGGCATTGTTGCCCTTATGCCCAAGCTCGGTACCGTTGACGACAATTGTACCTTCCTGGATTTCCTCCAGGTGATTGATACAGCGGATCAGTGTGGACTTTCCCGAGCCGGACGGGCCGCAGAGCACAATATGCTCACCCCGAGCGACGTTGAGGTCAATGCCTTTGAGGACATGCAGTGGACCATACCACTTGTTGACGCCGATCATCTCAATGGTTTTTTCCGACATGCTGGACCGGTTCATGGCCAGTTTCCCCTTTTTGTTCTCAAGCTTTTGGTGCGATTTCGAATATGGCGTCGACCTCGACAGACGATCCACGCGGCAACGATCCGGCACCGAGCGCCGTACGGGCATGGCGCCCCTTGTCTCCAAATATCTCGACAAGCAGATCAGAGGCGCCGTCGATCACGGCCGGATGGCCCTTGAAATCTGGCGGAGCGTTCACGAAACCTCGAAGCTGGGCGCAGGCGACAACACGCTCGAGATCGCCTTCAACAGCCTCATTCAACCGCGCCACAAGATTGAGCGCGCAAAGGCGGGCAGCCTGATAACCGTCTTCAGGAGAGATATCCTGACCAACGACGCCGACATAATGCTCAACGCCGTCGATCCTGGGGATCTGGCCCGATACAAAAACGAGATTTCCGACAAGCCTGTACGGAATGTAGTTTCCTGAAGCTGGGGCAATCGAAGGCAATACGATACCCAGCTCGGCGAGTCGTGAGGCGACACCAGCCATAGCAGCTTTCCATTTGCTTTTTGAACGCGCGGACTGCGCGGACCATGTTCCCGGAGCCAGTCGTCATCCCTCCCGTCAGGTCAGGTCGATCGCTGGATCGCTTTTTCTGGAACTGAACATTATTGAAATAGTACCTCCTGTCAATACAAAAACAAGAGATACTATCTCTTTGAAAAAATCGATCAGGACCAATCGTAAGATTATGATATTATACAGTTTTAATTATCAGACCTCGATAATCTCCCGTCGAATCTCAAAAGAGGTCATAATTTTTTTCATTTGAACCTCTTGGAAATCGCGATCCAAACGGGCGCAAACAACACACTTCGAGCAAGTGTGCGCACTCTTTATGCGGGAAAACCTACCAATGAGGTAGCATCACTGTGGCAAGTCATGCTACCTTGTCCGCATGAGATGAGTGCCGGAGGAGGCAACAAACGACATGGGTGACTTTTGGATACGCTAACGGGCCGGACCATACAGGCATTAAAAACGCACATCAGCGACAGCCGACTGGAAAACGGCTTCAAGCTGGGTTCGCTGAACGATTTATCCCAGCAGTTCGGCGTCAGCAGAACGGTCATCCGTGAGGCGGTCGCGGCATTGCGGTCTGACGGAGTTGTCGAGGCACGACATGGTGTCGGCGTGTTCGTGAAAGATGCGCAGCGCATCATTCCCGAAGAACCCGGCACATTCGATGCCGATACCGCGCTTGCACCGCTCTCCCGCCTCAAGACGTCGTTCATGGACCTGCTCGAGTTGCGAATGGCATTCGAGGTCCATGCTGCAGGGCTTGCAGCCGTCAGGCGCTCCTGGGCGCAGGAATCGAATATCTGGAACGCTGCGCGTGAGTTCGAAGCCTCGCTCGAGAATGAATCAGCGCTTGATCATCTCGACTTTGTATTTCACCGTTCGATTGCCGAGGCGACCAACAACGGAGCGTTCATTGAGTTCTTCAGTTTGATGAGCCTGCAAATTCTGCCGCAGCCCGCCTTTTCCAAAGCGCTGAACCCTGCCCTCATCACACCTGATTATGTTCAGAACACTGTCGTCGAGCATCGCGCGATCTGTGAGGCGATCAGCACCGGCAATTCAGAAAAGGCACGCGAAGCAATGCGTGCGCATTTGAACCGGAGCCATTTGCGCTATCGCGGCTTTTCAGATGGGGGAACCTCACCTCTCAGCAATGTTGCCCGAGAGGAGTGACGGGCCGTTGGAGACCCGCCCCTCTCTCGGCAGCATCAGAGTGAAGTCCTGATCGCATTCCACGACGCCGCATCAGGTGCCGCCAGAAGATGGCCGCCCGTCATGGTTGGTCTGTACGTCTCGCCCTCCATGGTCGCAGCATGTCCGCCCGCTTCGGCATGGATCAAAACACCTGCTGCGTGATCCCAGGGCTTCAGGCTTTCATTGAGGCAAAAGCTCATCGCACCGGTTGCCAGCATGCGATATTCCCATGCCGAGCAACGCCATGTCGTGACGCGCAGAAAGTTCAGCACGCGAGTGGCAAGCTTTTCGCGCCGGTCCGGCTCGAACATGTGCAATGGAATGAAACCATGCATCTCCTCAAGCGGTGTCGGTGCAGCAACCGATAGCCGTGTTTGCTTGCCATCCAGAGCCACGTGCCAGGCACCATACCCCCGACGGGCCACCAGAAAATCGCCGAGCACAGGGTAGTGGATAAGACCTGCTATGGTCTCGCCACCGGAAACGATGGCGAGGATGCTGCCGAACATCGGGGTGCCGTGAGCGAAGTGCCAGGTGCCATCGACAGGATCAATTACTGCGGCAAGATCGGCCGCTGCAAGCCGCGACAGAACGGATGCATCGTCAGACACAGCTTCTTCGCCAATGATCGCAATGCCCGGAAAGCGCGCGGTCAGCCGTGCGCTCAGACTCTTTTCTGCCGCGATGTCCGCGTCCGTGACGAGGTCATCGGCCACCGTCTTGGCGCGCATGGCGTCAGCGGTGACGCCGCGAAAACGCGGCATGATCTCAGCCTTTGCCACGTCACGCATATCGTCCATCAACGCAGACATGAGTTCGTCACTAACGGCTTTCATGCCTGCCGCGCCTCGATATAGACCTTGAGGGCTTCCGGCTGATCCGTTTGAAAAACGCTGATACCGGCATCCATCAAACGGCCCCAGATGCTATCCGGGTCGATCATCGCCTTGTCATCCCGCCATTCGCCGCTTCCAACCTGATCGAGCGTGTTGATCCACAGAGCCATATTGGCTTCACGGAAGAGATCCCGATTTTCCACAATCGTTTCGATGCGATCGAAACGCATCTCGCACATGAAGGGTTTGATTTCCGAGAGAAGCGCCATGGTGTCGTGAAACTCGCCGGCAGTGAATTTGGCCATGGCCATGAACGGTACGCCGTCGATGTTCTGATCCTGTACCCAATCCAGTTCATCGCGTGTCATGACGCGTGTTTTCAGATCGACATAAGACGTTGCCTGCATCGCCCGCGCACAAGCAGCGACTTCCGGGAAAAGACCGCGATCCTTGAGATCGAGATCGGCAAAGATACGGCCGCGAATGATCTCCAGCGCCTGCTTCAGGGTCGGGATGCGCTGATCGGACACTGCCCGGCCTTCCCCGCCATCATCTTCGCGGAGCGCAATGGCCTGCAATTCCGCCATGGTGAAAGTTTCTGCGTCGCGATCGATACCAGCCATACGTAGCAACGTATCGTCATGCATGATGAACAGTTCGCCATCAGCACTTTTGCGAATATCGAGCTCAACGATATTGGCACCGACAGCAATCGCCCGCTCGATTGCGGCAAGGCTGTTTTCAGGCGCCCCGCGCCAGGCACCGCGATGGGCAACGATGGCAGGAGCGCGCTTGGGATCGGCGATGTAGTCCTGGTAATGCGTCATTTTGTTTTCCTTGGAAATGTCCAGGCGACAGCCTGAAAAGAAGGTTTGATCCACGACGCTTCGTCAGCCTGCGGCAGCTATCGCGAGCATCGGGCCGCCGCGCTTTCGCGCGATGACCGCGAGAAAGCAGGGCGAAAACTATGGTTCAGTGATATTCCTTGATGCCTTCGCGCACGATTTCCACCGGCTTCAGGGCACCGGGAATGGCACGACCGGTTTCCCCGTCGAAGAGATGCAGGCGCTCGACTGAGAACGACAGGGATAGTGTCGACAGTGCACCAATTTCCGCGCCGAACGGGGTCGCAATGCGCAGTTGCTGACCGGCCAGATCCGCCTCGATGATCTCGTGCGAACCAAGATCCTCGCGGTAGCGAATTTCCGCTTTGAGAGAACCGCCTGATATGACGACAACATCCTCCGGGCGGATGCCCAGCTGGAAATTGCCTTTACCGTCGTAACTCGCCACCGCCTGCCCGTCCGGTAGGCGCAACGTTGTGCCATCACCCGTTACGTTGAGAACGTTCATCGGCGGTGCACCGATGAATTTCGCGACGAAGACCGATGCTGGGTGATGATAGATTTCCTTCGGCGTGCCGAACTGCTCAACTCGACCCTTGTTCAGGATGAGGATGCGATCGGCCAATGTCATCGCCTCCACCTGATCATGGGTGACGAAGACGCTGGTTGCGCCGATGCGGCGATGCAGTTCAGCGAGTTCGACACGCATATCGTGACGCAACTGCGCATCAAGATTGGAAAGAGGCTCATCGAACAGCAAGACGCCTGGTTCGCGAATGATCGCCCGTCCGATTGCGACACGCTGGCGCTGCCCACCCGAAAGCTGGCTTGGCTTGCGGGCAAGCAGATCGGCAAGGCCAAGAGTCTTAGCGACAGTGGCAACCCGCTGTGCGCGCTCGGTCTTCGAAACGCCTGCGACCTTGAGACTGTAGGCCATGTTCTGCGCAACAGTCATATGCGGATAAAGCGCATAGTTCTGGAACACCATGGCACAACCACGATGCTTGGGCTCCAGATCCTGGACCTCGCGTCCACCGATCATGATCTTGCCACCGCTGACCCGCTCAAGGCCGGCGATCATCTGCAAAAGTGTGGACTTGCCGCAGCCGGACGGACCCAGAACAACGGTAAACTCGCCCGGTCGCAGGGCCACATCAAGTGGCGGAATGACGACCGTCTTGGCATCATAGGCCTTGGTGACCCCCATGAGTTCGATATCAGCCGCTGCGGCACCTTTAGCAATCGCGGTCATTGGTCATTTCTCCGAGAGAACGAGGCCCTGAACGAGAAAGCGCTGCAAAAGTGCGATCATCGAAAGGGGAATAAGGGATACGAGTACGGCACCGGCCATAATCATCGGGTAATCTGGAACCTGCCCATCATTGTCGGGCACTAGGCGGGCAAGGCCCACCACCGCCGTTTGCATGTCCGGCGTAGAAGCGCCCACCAGCGGCCACAGATACTGCGTCCAGCCGCTGAGAAAGGTCAGGACGAACAGGGAGGCAACACTGGTGCGGGCAAGCGGCAGAAGAATATCGAACAGAAAACGGATCGGCCCTGCCCCATCCATGCGCGCCGCCTTGAACAGATCCTTGGGCAGCGTCATGAAAAACTGTCGAAACAGGAAGGTACCCGTTCCATGCGCCACCAATGGCGCGACCAGGCCCAAATGCGTATTGAGCACGCTGAGTTCGAGATGCACCGGTGCGCCGAACATGCTGGCGATGAGGGTATTAAGGCCAGTCACATCCAGCACCGCATTGAGCGGGGAAAAGACGTTGGACGCGACCTGATATGTGGTGATCACACGAATATCGAGCGGCAGCATGATCGTTGCAAGGATCAGCGCAAATATCACCCCTGCCCACCGTACGCGGAAATAGACGATCGCATAGGCCGACAGGAACGACAGCGCACACGTGGCGAAGGCGTTGGAGAAAGCCACGATCAGGCTATTGAGCATCTGGACCGGGATGCGCGTGTCTTTGATGACCTTGCCGACATTGGTGAAAAACTCGCCACCCGGATACCAGGCAAGCCCGTTGCGCAGCAGGAATTCATAGGACTGCGAGGCAGTAGACAGCGTGAGATAAAGCGGTCCGACAATATAGACGATCCCGATGAACAGCAGGATGCTGGCAACGATGTTGATGGAGCGTGCGTTCTCGATCATTTTTCAGCGCTCGTAGTTGATGCGTCGGCCGATGAAGAGGAACTGGCAGGCCGCGATGAGAATGACGAAGGCCATGAGGATCGCGGTCTGCGTGGAGGCACCTGAGAGGTCATAGCCCCTGAAACCGTCGACGTAGATCTTGTAGACCATCAGGGTCGTGGAGCCGCCCGGGCCGCCACCGGTGATCGTGTCGATCAGGGCGAAGACCGACGTGATGCTTTCGGTAAATTCCAGAACGAACGTCAGAAACAGTTGCGGCATGATGAGAGGAAGCTGCACATCGGCGATACGCCGCCATGGACCAGCGCCATCCATTGCTGCAGCCTGATACATGGTGTGTGGAATGGACCGCAGGCCGGCAAGCAGGATGACGAAATTGAATGGAATTCCGCTCCAGACATGTGCCGCCACCAGCGTGATAAAGGCATCCGTGCCATCGATACCCGGGTTCCAAAGACCGGGAAACAGTCCGTTGAGCGGCGCCATGATGCCGACAAACGGATTGAAGATGAAGGCAAAGACAACGCCGATCGAAGCACCAGCGATACCCTTTGGCCAGACGAGAATGTTGCGCGCCGGCAGCGACATGCGGATCTTGCGGTCGGCGGCGATTGCCAGCATCAACGGCACCGCAACGGCAAGGGACGATGCCGACAACATGAAGATGATCGTCCGCCAGCCGGCAATCCAGAATTCCGGGTCAGACAGGACGCGGGAGAAATTCTCGAATCCAACGAATTGCGAACCGCCGCCGAACGGCTGTTCCAGGTAAAAGGACCAGTAAAAGGCCTGAAAAACAGGCACGTAAAAAAACAGCAGGATCAGCAACATCAGGGGCGCCACCAACAGGATAGGCAGCCAGCGATTGCTGAACAGGAAAGAATCCGACGACATGGAAAAAGTCCCAGAACAGGAGACAGGTGCGGGACGGCACTGCGCCCCACACCGCGGATGCTAGGCTTGGATCAAGGCAACGTCTTACCCTTGTAGGTCTGCTCGAACCGACGCAGCAACTGGTCGCCACGCGTCTTGGCGTTATCGAGCGCCACCTGCATGGTCTGCCGTCCTGCGAAGGCTTTTTGCGTCTCTTCCATGAAGACTTCGCGGAACTGGACGTAGAAACCGAGGCGAATGCCACGTGTATCTGGCGTCGAGGGCTGATCCATGGACGCCACACCAACCTTCGCAGTGGCATATTTGGGTGAATTTGCCTCGTTGCTTTTGGCAATCTCATCAACGACGTCCGTCGTCACCGGGACGTAGCCGGTCGCCGCGGTGAAGAACATCTGCTGTTCAGGGCGACGCAGGAAGTCGAGGAACGACTTGGCCGCTTCGATCTCGGCCTTGTCATGCCCCTTCATGACATAGATGGACGCACCGCCGACAAAGGTGTTGTGACGCTCGTAGCCCTTGTACATTGGCGCCATATCGACCGTCAGTTCGTATTTGCCCTCAAACGCCTTGGCGGCGGCGGTGTATGAGCCTGATGAACCTTCCATCATCGCACATTCGCCGGCATTGAATGCCGCTGCATATTTACCGGCCTTGGTGTCGGCATCCAGCCTGACGAGCCCTTCATTTCGCCACTCGACGAGATTGGCGAGATGCTTGGCGGCAAAGGTCGTGTTGATGACATATTCAGCATCGAGGCCATCATAACCATTGTGCTTGGTCGCAATCGGCAGACCGTGACGCGCCGAGAACTGCTCCAGCACACGCCAGGTGTCGCCATCCGTAACGAAGGGGCATGCATGGCCGGCAGCTTTCAGCTTGCGAGCTGCGTCGATAACCTCTTCCCAGTTCGTCGGCGTCTGCATGACGCCCGCCTTCTGCAGTTCCGTCTTGTTCGTGTAGAACAGAAGTGTCGAAGAGTTGTAGGGCTGTGCGAACAGCTTGCCAGCGGATGTTTCGTAGTAGGCGCGCGCGCCGCCGATGTAATTATCCCACTTCACATCAGGCATCAGATCCTGCACGGGCTCGACAGCATCGGATAACATAAGGTCCAGAGTGCCAGCATCGAAAAACTGGATGAGAACCGGATGGTTCTTGGCGCGATAGGCGGCGATCGCTTTCTGCATCGACACTTCATAGCTACCCTGCCCCACACAATTGACCTTGTGCTCACTCTGCCCCGCGTTGAAGGCATCGCACTGCGCCTTAATTGCAGTCTCGACAGGGCCAGTATTGCCATACCAGAACTCAATATTGGTGGCCTGCGCCGCGCTGGCACAGCCGAGAAGTGCGACAGTCGCCGCCAAAGTGAACTTTTTCATCATGCCCTCGCTGATTTTGCGGCGAGCCTATCTGGCCCTGCCTGCGACGGCGGATTACTACACTTTACGTGTAACAATTAGATGACAAAGCAATACGCTTGAAAACACACAACTTTGGCTATAAGTGCTGAAATCAACACGACTGAACGTATGATATAAAATACACTTTATGGGTAAGGCTTTGACGGTAATGAGAGCCTATAGCGCAGAAGCCCTGATCCCCGAGCGTTTTCGCCGTGCGGGCGAGGTGGATGTTGTATCTCCCAATGAACGGCGGCTGCTGCAGCTCATCTGGCGAAATCCGGGAATCTCGCGTTCGGAAATCACCGGCCATACGGATCTCACCCAGCAGTCCGTACATCGCATCCTCGACCAGCTATCGGACCGTGGAATTATATTGCTGGGCTCGGCCAAACCGGGAATGGGCCGCGGCCAGCCAAGCCCGATGCTGCGCCTGAACGGGGCGCATGCTTATGCCTGCGGCATCTCGGTCAACACGGATGTCATTGGCATTTGCATTACGGATTTCGCCGGAAAGACCCTGGGCGAGCGCGAAGTAACGCTACGCGAAACAACCATGAGCCAGGCATTACAGCTCGTGAAACAGCATGTAAGAGACCTGCAAAGGCAAAACGACCTCAAGGACGAAAATTTCTTCGGGACCGGCTTTGCCATCGCCGGCTACCATATCGATGGCACCCGCCATAATGCGCCGCTTCCTCTGCATGAATGGTCGCTAATCGAGCTTGGGCCACTCATCGCCGACCTGTTCGACCGGCCGGCATGGGTCATCAATGGCGGCAAGTCGGGTGCGATAGCCGAATCCATGTTCGGGGCTGGCCGATTCATCCGGCACTTCGCGTATCTGAGTTTCAACTACGGTTTTGGCGGCGGCGTCATCAGCGATGGAGAACTTCTGCAGGGCGGCAACGGCAATGCAGGCGAATTCTCCGGCATGTTCGACGCGGAAGAATCGGAACGTCGCCCGGCGCTCCAATATCTGATCGACCGGCTGAACCGAAACGGCATCAACGTGCCCTCGATCCACTACATGCGCCGAAACTTCGATCGGAACTGGCCAGGCGTCAACGAATGGCTGGAAGAAACGACACCGGCCTATAACCGCCTCATCAATGCCATCCGCGCCGTGATCGATCCACAAGCGATCGTATTTGGTGGCCAGATCCCCCCAGACCTCGCCCGCATGATGATCGACAGATCGAAACTCTTCGACCGCCCACGATATGGCGTCCACCGTCCCGGACCTAAGCTGATTGTATCGGAAATTGCAACCGACGCTCCAGCCATCGGCGCCGCCATCATGCCCTTCCGCCGAACATTCTATTAGCAGCGACCCAGACATCTCGGCGCCAATGCATTCACCGTCAAAACAACGGCCTCGCCTGCTGGCGGCGATGGAAATCGGCATGGCACAGAAACATTTCCATGAGCGACGAGAATTTGTGACGCAGAGATGAAATACCCCTTGTCAGTCTCGCTATTGATGTTTAAGAGGGGCCCGCACGACGCAAGCGTTGTGCCCGCGGAGAGGTGGCAGAGTGGTCGAATGCACCGCACTCGAAATGCGGCATACGGGCAACCGTATCGTGGGTTCGAATCCCACCCTCTCCGCCATAATAAACGCTAAGGCGTAATTTCCAAACTAATCTGATTCACGGCATGGTCGCAAAGATTTTTCCATCTGCCGCACGAACTTACGGTGAGGGCACAGGCCATCCGTTGATCGACTGACTTAGCCGATAGCTCTCGCATAACGGCATAGAGGCTGAAACGCGTTAAGAACGTCAGTGCATTGGCTGTCATCCTATCCGCCAAACGCGGGATATCAAAATCACTGCTCAATCGACGGCGTTTCCGTGATCGATATAAACGACAACATCTGGCCATTGCCTCTTGTGGCTAAGACGCTATCATGACGGTGCTATTGGACGGTTAGCTTTGGGAGGAGCGATACGTGAGACGAATGTGGCCAGACGAATTTGCCTTTCTGCTAGACGGCGCGGAAGAGGTAGACCTGAATATTCCACCGGTGGCACACGAAGATGGCTCGCCTGGGAAAGCGACATCGAGAAAAGCCCTGAAAGCCCGGATCAGCCAGCAGGATTTCGAAAAGATTTGGCCTCTCGCAGAGGCCCGCTACCGGCTGGACGGCAAGTTTTCGGGCAAGGCGATCACACTCATCGCCAACAATCCCCATTACCAAAAATGGCATCCCGCCGATGGTGGCGCTGTCGAAAATATATCCGATAGCGGTCACAAATACACGACGAACTACGTCATCGTGCATTTCCTCATGGATGACGTTCGCGAACCAGTCGAAGCGTGAATTGCCCAGCGTGGCTCCCTGCCAGAAATAGGGCCGTTAGCGCGATCTTCTGGCCGGCCTGATTGCTACAAAAAACAGCCGCTAGAATCGCGGCTGTTTATAGTCAATCGCAGCGATGACCACACCTTCACAACAAGATGGATGTCGTCCGGCGAGACTTCGGCGGGGTGGATCAACAGTTTTCACTGACGACAACGTTGAACGGGAGGATTGATTGGAAGGCGGGATGTGGTCCTGCCGTCGTCAACACCTTGATCATAGCGCGGACTGCCTGATGGGCAATTTCAACGACAGGGTGAACAAGGAGAACATCGATTTCGCCAGAGGTAACGCGGCTGCGCGTACTTCTCGTCATTTCGCATCCAATCAGCGTAATGTCATTCCTCCCGCTCTTTTCAATGCCAGCGCATATGCCATCGATCCCACCGCCGGCAGCAAAAAGGACCGAAAGGCCTGAATGCTCTTTGAGCAGTTCCAATGTGACCCTTTCGGCTGTTTCATCGGACTCTTCGGTGCTCTTGGTGTTCAAGAGTTCAAGCGCAGTGGTTTGCGTTCTGAGAAAGCTTCTGAAACTCGCCTCGGCCTGTTGCTGACAGGTATACCGTTCAGATCCCACGAGAACGACCGCCTTGCCCGGGCGGGCAAGCCGGTTAGCAAACCAGCCTGCAGTGCGCCCGAGTTGATGGTCATTTGCCCCAACAAAGCCAGCACGTGCGGGTGACGAGATATCCGAGATCATTGCCACGACGGGTATCCCACGCCGCGCGAGTTCATCTGCTGCAGCACTGACCACCGGGTGATCGATGCATACGCAGGCGATCGCATCGCATTCCTTGCCAAGTTCCACGAGAGCATCGGCCGCTCTGTCCGGATCGGTATCGGTGAGATGGCTCACAACGAAATGGCCTCTCACCGCAACGGTTTTCCTGACAATTTCCGTCAATTCCTGAGCAAGCTCAGAGTAAAGCAGCCTGCTTCGACTGTTAAGAAGAAAACCGAAGCGCCGCTCCGGCGCATCGCCAAGCAGCCTGTTGCGGATCGTCTCTACGCCATAGAATCCGATATGTTCTGCAACAGCGAGAACGTGCTCCATCGTCGAGGGTTTAACCTGCCCTCGGCCACTGAGAATACGATCGATCGTGGAAACGCTAACTCTCGATTCTCGGGCGAGATCATCGATTGTTTTATGCCGGGACACTCGTGAAACCTTTTTAGTTGGTGGTGCCGCTTCTTATGACCGGTCCATCGAAGCGTCAAACTCGTTGATGCACTAACTGCGTGATCAGCGTCGCTTCGTCAAAACCCATCATTTTGAGGGCATTAGAAAGCCATCACGACCCTCATTGTGAGGGATTATGCAAATGTCAATTTTGGACATCTTGCCACACGCCGTGCGTCGATCTAGCGCAGGAAGCAACGAACCTTAGGTGCTCTATCCAAAATGCTTTTCTGTCCTCGCTCATAAGTTAGCCCAAACACAGCCGCGGTCGATTTCACCGCGCGTCCTTTCCGGCGCGCGAAAAAACCCACTTGTCTTTTCGACCGTTTGAATAACGAAAGGATTTTTCCATGAAGCGTAGAGACCTGCTTCGCTCCTTCGGAGCCGCAGTGACGACGTCGGCACTTGTTTCGCCATCGACCGCCGCTGAACTCAAGGGTTTTCCCGCACAGACAGCAATGTCACCTGACCATCTTCCGAAGCCCGCCATCAAAGGCGGCTCGTTCCAAGTGTTCACACAGGACAACGATCGCCGCACGCTCGCCGCTGTGTTCGACCGCCTGCTTCCGAGCGACACGTTCGGGCCATCTGCCACCGAAGCGGGCTGTCTTGAGTTTTTGGATGACCAACTCGCCGGACATTATGGCGAAGGGCGCGCCCTTTATCTCGAAGGCCCGGTAAAGCCTGAGAATGAAGAAGCGATCATGGGGTCGCCGCAGTTTACCCAGACGCCACGGCAGCGTTATGAAGCGGGCCTCAAGGCTCTTGAAACCTATGCACAGGCCACTGATGGCATTGCCTTCCATGCGCTTTCAGCGGATCGCATCGATGAGATTTTGACGGGCCTGGAAGAAAGTCGCATCGAACTTCCTGATGGTGTGCACGGCAAGTCGTTCTTCGAACTCATGCTGCAAAACGCCCGTGAAGGCTATCTGGCTGACCCGATTTACGGCGGAAACCGTGACATGGCGGGCTGGAAGATGATTGGCTTCCCAGGCGCCCGCTACGATTACCGGCCCTATGTCGATCGACGCGGCGAGAACCTGAACCTCGTTCCGGTCAGCCTGATCCCCAACGACTGATATCCCTTCAGGAGAAAAATAATGACGATAGAACGTCCCAAGGCGGATGTGGTCATCTGTGGGCTCGGCTGGTCCGGCTCAATCATGGCCGAAGAACTGACACGCGCTGGCCTTAACGTGGTTGCCATCGAACGCGGTGCGTGGCGAGACACCTCCACCGATTTTCCACCTGCTGTCGATCCTGACGAACTACGCTGGCATACGCGCCGCGAACTGCTGCAGCCGATGAGCGTCGAGACGACGACGTTCCGCAACAGCATGGACCAGACGGCAGCACCGGTTCGCAATTGGTCGGCTTATCAATTTGGCTGGAATGTCGGCGGCGCCGGCACCCATTGGGCAGGCATGTCCTGGCGCTTTACGCCCTGGGACTTCGAAATCGCCACCCAGACCCGGGAGCGTTACGGCGCTGCCAAAGGCGATGGTCTGCAACTGCAGGACTGGGGTGTCACCTACAAAGATATGGAGCCCTATTACGACCGGTTCGAGCGCATCGCCGGTACATCGGGCATCGCCGGCAACCTCAATGGCGACATAAAACCAGGCGGCAATCCTTTCGAAGGACCACGAAACCGCGATTACCCCACCCCGCCCCTCAAGGACACGTTCTGGATGCGCGAATTTCGCGAGGCATCAGACCGTTTGGGATATCACCCCTTCACCATTCCCGCCGGCAATATCAGTCAGGCCTATGTGAACCCGCTCGGCGTCACTATGGGGCCATGCACCTATTGTGGCTTCTGCGATTTCCATGGTTGCGGCAACTTCTCCAAATCGTCGCCGCAGGCCTGTATCCTGCCGGCATTGATGCGCCGATCGAACTTCACGCTTCTTACGCAGACTGAAGTCCTACATGCCGTCAAGCATGATGACGGCAAGACCGCCAAAGGTGTGAAGTTCGTCACCAAAGAAGGTCAGGAAGGCTTTCAACCAGCCGATATAGTCGTAATCACGGCCTATCAGATGGACAACGTCCGCCTGATGCTGCTCTCCCGCATTGGTGAACAATATGATCCAGTCAGCGGCAAGGGCACGGTGGGTCGCAATTACACCTATCAGACCTGCGGTACGGTCAATGCCTTCTTCCCGGACAAATATATCAATCCGTTCATCGGTGGCGGTGCGCTGGCGGTGCAGATTGATGATTTCAATGGCGACAACTTCGACCATTCCAAACTCGACTTCATCGGCGGCGCCGGGATCATGGGCTACTCCACCAATGGCCGGCCGATCCAGAACATGAACAACCTGCGCCCGGGCTCGAAGCGCTGGGGTTCCGCCTGGAAGGAAGCTTACGCACGCGACTACAATCAGGGCGCGGGCATCTTCATCCAGGGTACCTCGATGCCTGTTCGAGACGCGTATCTCGACCTCGATCCAACCTATCGCGATCGCCATGGCCAGCCGCTTCTCCGCTTGACCTTCGACTGGAACCAGAATGACAAAAACATGCTGAAGTACACGGTGGATCGTTCCATCGAGATCATGCGCGAAGCCGGTGGTCAGGACATCATCGTCGACAACCAGGCTGAGCACAGCTGGAACCCCTACATGCAGCATTCCTCGCACACCATTGGTGGCGCGGTTATGGGAGCGGATCCCACCACCTCGGCGCTTAACCCCTTCCTGCAGAGCTGGGACGTTCACAACGTCTTCGTCGTCGGCGCGTCCGCCTTCCCGATGAACGGCGGCTACAACCCGACGGTCACCGTCGGCGCGCTCGCGGTCCGCGCCGCGCAGGCCATCCATCAGACCTATGTGAACAACCCCGGCCCGCTGGTGAAGGGATAAGATCATGGCAAACTGGAAAAAAATCGGTGGCGGCTTGGCGATCGTTGCCGTTATCGCGGCAGCGGGCGCAGGGTTCTGGGCCTGGACCAGCCTCGAAACATCCGCGTCCGGCGTTGCCGACGACAGCGTGCGGCTGGCCGATTTCAAATCGACAGACGCCGAAGCCATAAAGCGTGGCGAATATGTGATGCGGCTGGCCGACTGCTCGGCGTGCCATACCCGCGAGAGTGGCAGGTTTGCCGGCGGCTACAACATGAAGACGCCGTTCGGGACGCTGGTCAGCTCCAACATCACGCCGGAGCCGGAAACCGGGATCGGCAACATGACCGAACGCGACTTCTTCAATTCGGTGCGGCAGGGCATCGGTCAGCATGGCCTGCTTTACCCGGCCATGCCATACACCGCCTATCGAAAACTGAGCGATCAGGACGTGCATGATCTGTGGGCCTACATGTCAACGGTCAAGCCGGTGAAAAACGATATCGACGAGAATGCCGGCATGCCCTTCCCCTTCAACATCCGACTGGCGATGGCCGGATGGGACATGCTTTTCTTCGACAATTCCGGTTTCGAGCAAGATGTTGTGAAGGATGAGGCCTGGAACCGCGGCAAATATATCGTCGACGGTCCCGGCCACTGCGCCGCCTGCCACACGCCCCGTAACCCGCTCGGCGGGGAAATGAGCTCGGCTTATCTGCAGGGTGGCAACATCGGCGCGTGGTACGCCCCGGACCTGACGTCCAATCCCCATGTCGGGCTTGGTTCGTCTACTGTCGAGGACATCGCAAATTACCTGAGGACAGGCGCCGACGGTATCGCGGTTGCCGCAGGTCCGATGGCGGAAGCCGTTGAGCATTCGACGCAATATTTCACCGAGGCCGATGCGCGCGCGGTGGGTACTTATCTCAAGTCGCTTCCGCCCTCTCCGACAGAGGCTGCAAGGCCGATGCCGACCGATACGACGGCCATGCAGACGGCTGCGCTCGCCTATGAGGTCAACTGCTCTGCATGCCACGGACTGCAGGGCGAAGGCATCGAGGGTATGGTACCCGCTTTCAAGGATAATCATGGTCTGCTGTCAGCCGATGCCACCAGTCTGATCCATGCCATGCTCCAGGGTGCTCGTGCTCCGCATACGCACGATCGCCAGACAGCGGCCGGCATGCCAGCATTCGACTGGAAAATGGACGATGTCCAGATCGCCACCTTGCTGAATTACGTTCGCAATTCCTGGGGCAATGCAGCATCCCCTGTTCAGGAAGAGGATGTCGGCCGGCTTCGGACATTCCTGAAGGCACACCAGAAAATGTCGACGCCCTGAGCAAAGAGGTGAACCACCTGATCGCCCAACAAATAATCACCCCAGCCTTGAACGTCACACGGCTGGGGAGCGATCGACCAACACGATTGATCTGGCAGGCGGCAATGGCATTTTCGTCTGCACTGATCACAGGCTAGCTAGTCAAGACATCAGTGCTTATCGCTCTGCGGTTTCGCATCCGAATTGACTGAAGGAAGAAAGAACTCGACGTCTTCCAAAGTGTCCTCATCCAACCCGGCAATGTTCTCCAGCCAGAACGCCTTGGCGGCTGGTGGGTCGTCCTGATACTGACGCACGAACGTCTTGTCATCGTCAATCATCACTTGCCTCGTGCCCCCGAGCCTCAGGTATTCTTCGGCGAGCCGGCGTGTCTGTGTCATTTCCATATCAAAGCCTCCCGACAACGAATTTGGTGACGAAATAGTCCCTGAAGAGGGACGGAGTACACTGGACAGGTAAGAAGCTCGTCTGCCGTTTCGTTGGCCATCAGGAGAAAACGGAAAAATCCTGATGTTCTTCGGCGCTGTCATGTCCGTTTGACACAGTGAAACTCCTGTGATGCAAACGCTGTGGAGTAAGGATAGTTCCTATCCAACCACATGTATCTGTCGCAGCTACTGGGCTTAAACATGGGAAGCATATCGCACGGGGCCCGGAAACTTCAGCGAGCCGCCTGCCTGAGAACCGTGACCAGGCTCTCGACATCGCGCGGGCCATTATACCTCAGGCCATTGATGAACAAGGTCGGTGTGCCGTTCACACCGCTTCTGAGACCACCTTGGAAATCATCCTCGATCTTGCGGTCGAAACGACGCGCCAGGATCTGTGCGGTGTCCGAAGATGGAAAACCCAAAACGTCGGCATAACGGCGCAGATCTCCATCCGTCAGGGCCTGCTGGTTCTCGTATAGAAGGTCGTGGGCCTGCCAGAAAAGTCCGTGGCTCGCCGCTATCTCGGCAAATTCGGCGGCACGCATGGCATGCGGATGCATCTCGGCCAAAGGAAAGTTGCGGAATACGAACAGCAGTTCGTCTCCCATAGCGCTCTGGACAGCCTTGAGAACAGGATAGGCCTCGCCGCAATAGGGGCACTCATAGTCGCCATATTCCACCAGCGTAACGGCGGCGGAGCGTGAGCCCTGGACATGGTCGTATTCATTCACGGGAATAGTGAGCCGGCTCATGCGTTTATCTCCTGCAGCGAAGGAACGGCAGCGATGGCATCAAGTGCGTCAAGAATACCATCGGCACCGGGGTTGATGCCGAGAGGAGAAACGTAACTCCAGCGAATGACACCGTCGGCATCGATCACAAACAAGGCGCGTTCAGTTATTCCGTCCGCATCCCGGTAGACTCCGTATCGGTGCGCGACCTCGCCCTTCGGTTCGAAATCGGCCAGCAATGGGAAATGCAGGTTGCGGGCTGCGGCAAATGCCGCGTGGCACCACACGCCATCCACGGAAATGCCGATGAGTTGTGCGCCACGAGCGTGAAACGCCGGAAGTGCGGCATTGTAGAGCACCATCTGGTCACCGCAGACCGGGCTCCAGTCAGCCGGATAGAAGGCCAAGATGACCGGCGCTCCCTGAAGATCCTCCAGCGCTACAGTCTGGTCCGGCGTCGAATGCAGGCTGAATGCGGGAGCGCGGGTTCCCGCCGAAAGTGCCTTGCTAGCGTTATGTTCAGACATGATTTCATTTCTCCTATGGCCCACATGCATGCGGGAACCTGCGGTCAAATCCGGATGATGGTTTCGGATGCCAGAGGATGCGGCTCTTCGTCGACAAGAAGCGCTTGATCCTCGGGGGAGCTTTGCAGCAAGGGAAGTTCAAGCTGGATATCCTCCATCTCGGGGAGGCTTGCGATGCCGTCTCGAAGAGCGGGATCGTCACAGGGTGTTTTCAACCGCATCGGCAGCTCCTTCGCACCAGGGAAGAGTTGCTGCCCGCGTTTTTCTGCGCGGGCAGCAACGCGTTTCAGATCCTCAAGCCTTCACGAAGGCGAGCAGGTCGGGATTGATGACGTCCGCGTGGATCGTCAGCATGCCGTGCGGATAGCCTTTGTAGACCTTCAGCGTACCATTCTTCAGAAGCTTGACCGACAGTTCTGCGGAATCTGCAATCGGCACGACCTGGTCGTCGTCGCCGTGCAAGACGAGCGTGGGTACAGTGATTGCCTTGAGATCATCAGTCTGGTCGGTTTCGGAAAATGCCTTGACGCCATCATAGTGAGCCTTGGCGCTGCCCATCATGCCCTGACGCCACCAGTTCTGGATCACACCGGGATAGACCTTGGCGTCCGGACGGTTAAAACCGTAGAACGGGCCGGCCGGCACATCGACGAAAAACTGGGCCCGGTTGTCAGCGACCCCCTTGCGGAAACCGTCAAACACTTCGATCGGCAAACCGCCGGGGTTCGAGGCGGTTTTCAGCATCAGCGGAGGAACGGCAGACACCAGCACAGCCTTGGCCACGCGTCCCTGAGGCTGGCCAAATTTGGCAACGTAACGTGCGACTTCGCCGCCACCCGTCGAGTGACCAATATGAACGGCATTCCTGAGGTTCAGGTGCTCGAAGACAGCCGCCGCATCAGCTGCATAGTGGTCCATATCATGACCGTCGGAGACCTGCTGTGAACGGCCATGACCCCGGCGGTCATGGGCAACGACACGATAACCGTTCTGAACGAAAAACAGCATCTGGGCATCCCAGTCGTCGGACGACAGTGGCCAACCGTGATGGAAAACGATCGGCTGGGCATCCTTCGGACCCCAATCCTTGTAGAAAATGTCTACGCCGTCTTTGGTTTTTACGAATGATCCGGTCATGGGAAATACTCCTTCGTTCGGTGCTTGGGTGTTTTTTGAAAAAGCGAGCGACGGCATTGTCATCGCGGTGGAAAGGACGGCACCGGCCAGAAGGACATGCCGTCTGGAAATTGCCAGTTCGATTGGGTTTTCGATCATCTCACCGCTCACGGCGCGTCGTCTCGAACAGGAACCAGGTGCGACGCTCTGTCTCGTCGATCCAGTTTTCAATCAGGCTGGTCGTGGCGTGATCATTGTGTTCCGTCGTCAGTGTGTGCGTCTGCCGCAGGATCGCTGTCAGCTGCTTGTTATCCTCACGTAGCTCGGCCAGCATGTCGTCCGGCGAGACAAATTCGGCATCGTTATCCAGAATGCGCTGAAGGCGCCCGATATGGCCGATCGAACGGATGGTCGTGCCGCCAATTTTGCGGGCACGTTCGGCAACGTCGTCCGTCATCGCGAAAATCTGCGCGCCCTGCTCATCGAGCAACGTGTGGTAGTCGCGAAAATGCGGTCCGTAAACATGCCAGTGAAAATTCTTGGTCTTGAGATAGAGCGTGAAAACATCCGCCAGCAGCGCGGTCAGCGCAGCGGAGATTTCCCGGGTCGCATCAGCGCCGAGATCGGTTGGCGTTGCCAGTGGAAGCTTGCGGTGTCTGGTGGCTGTGATCGTGTCCATGATCTTTCTCCTTTGAGCAAATGACCGCTCGTTGCTGAGCGCTCATGTTGCTGCTGTCTGATCTGCCTGAAGGATAGGTAGAAGCAGGGGGCCGGAGAAATCGGCTGCTGGTACAGTCGATCCGATACCTAAGTGTAGTTTCGACAAATCCCGGCACGGCGTAGCTTTTGGTCATCGCCTCCCCCTCGAAGGCGACTGGCTCGTCAAAGCCAACAACTCCGGTGTCCCTCCCCTCCTCCGGAGCCGCGGATCATCCCCTCGATCCGCCAAGGCCGTCTTCCGCCGCCCGGAGACGGCCTTTTTTTTCGCCACGGGAACCTGCGAAAAACTGGCAACCTATGCTTGGGTATTATGTTTACCCCGCGCGATCGCAGCTATTTTGGGCGTGCAGAAACCCCGCTCAACACCGGTGAAGCTTCAAGGAGTTGCAGACATGGAAGATCAACGCCCGGAAGGTATCGAACAATATGATCAACCCGCCGGTGGCTGGGGAGCGCTGAAAGCTGTCGCCAAGACACTCGCGCACCAGCAAATCGTCGCGCAGGGTACGATGACATTACTGAAGGCGAACCAGCCTGAAGGGTTTGACTGTCCTGGCTGCGCATGGCCCGATCCAAAACACACCTCATCCTTCGAGTTCTGTGAAAACGGCGCCAAGGCCATCACATGGGAATCCACTGCCAAACGATCGGGACCGGAATTCTTCGAACAGCACAGCGTTTCCGAACTGTGGGAATGGACCGATCACAATCTGGAGGATGCCGGCCGCCTTACCGTTCCGATGCGGTACAACGCCGAAACCGATCGCTACGAGCAGATTGACTGGAATGATGCTTTCAGCCTGATCGCCCAGGAGCTCAACAAGCTCGACAGCCCGGATGAAGCCGAATTCTACACATCTGGCCGCGCCTCCAACGAAGCAGCGTTTCTCTACCAGCTTTTTGTCCGCGCTTATGGCACGAACAATTTTCCGGACTGTTCCAACATGTGCCATGAAGCGACCAGTGTCGGCCTGCCAAAATCGATTGGCGTCGGCAAGGGCACCGTCACGCTGGAGGATTTTGACCACGCCGATGCCATCTTCAGCTTCGGTCACAACCCGGGCACCAATCATCCGCGCATGATGACGACGTTGCACAATGCCGCCCGGCGCGGCGTGCCGATCGTGGTCTTCAATCCGCTGAAGGAAAGGGCGCTGGAACGGTTCGCTGCCCCGCAGGACCCGGTAGAGATGGTCACACTGTCTTCCACGCAAATCGCCTCCGCCTACCATCAGGTTCGCACCGGCGGCGATCTGGCCGCCCTCAAAGGCATTATGAAAGCGGTGTTCGACATGGATGCCGAAAGCCTGGCAGCAGGTGGCGAGGGTGTTCTCGACCGTGCCTTCATTGCAGAACACACAGCAGGCTTCGAAGAGCTTCACACCGATATCGACAACACGTCCTGGGAAACGATCTGCTCCGTCAGCGGGTTGACGAAAGAGGCGCTCGAAAGCGTTGCCCGGATTTACGCAAATGCCTCCAATGTCATCATCTGTTACGGCATGGGCATCACCCAGCACGCCAAGGGCACAGGCAACGTGCAGCAGATTGCCAATCTCCTCATGCTTCGTGGCAATATGGGCCGCGAGGGTGCCGGAATAGCTCCGATCCGTGGCCACTCCAACGTGCAGGGAGACCGGACCGTCGGCATTACCGAAATTCCCAACAAGTCGCTGCTCGATGGAATGGAGCGCGCTTTCGGCTTCAGACCCTCCGGGGAAAAAGGCCATAACGCCATTGAATCCATCGAAGCGATCGCGGCCGGAAAATCGAAAGCGCTGATCTGCCTTGGCGGAAACCTCGCCGTTGCCATGTCAGACCCGGGTGTGACATTTGCGGGCATGCGCAAGCTTGACCTTGCGGTCCATATCGCAACAAAACTCAATCGTTCACATCTTCTGACCGCCAGAACCTCCATCATCCTGCCATGCCTCGGACGCACGGACCTCGATACACAGGCTTCGGGACCGCAGGCCGTCACCGTCGAGGATTCCATGTCAATGGTTCATGCTTCGCGCGGTTTTCTCAACCCGCCAGGGGAGCTGCTGAAGTCCGAACCGGCCATCATTGCCGGCATTGCCAGGGCAACGCTTGGCAACCGCCACGGCATCGACTGGGATTGGCTGATCGCAGACTACGACCGCATTCGTGACAAGATCGAAGAGGTGTTCCCCGACTTCCGTGATTTCAACAGGAGGGTGCGGGTGCGGGGAGGCTTTCGCCTTGATGTCGCGGCCTCCTTCCGTCGCTGGAACACGCAGAGCGGCAAGGCGAACTTTCTGATCTCCGCCGGGCTAGACGAAGATCCAAGGATCGGCAATCCCGATGCGCTTGTGCTGACGACAATCCGCAGCCATGACCAATACAACACGACGATCTATGGCTTGAACGATCGCTATCGCGGCGTGTTCGGTCGCCGCGATGTTATCTTCATGAACAAGGACGACCTTGCAACGCGCGGCCTGAAGGACGGAGACAGGATCGATATTCATGGCCTCGTCGCAGATGACACCGGAAAACATCTCGTACAGGGCTTCACCGCTATTGCCTACGACATCCCCAGGGGGTCGGCCGCTGGTTATTATCCCGAGATGAACGCCGTCGTCGCGCTCAGCCATTACGACCGGCTGTCCGGCACACCTTCCTACAAGGGTGTCCCGGTCATCGTGACTGCGGCAAGCGATTGACCTATCGGATTGTTCACCGGCCCCGTTTCAACTCGAAACCCTGTCGCGATCGTGACGGGGTTTCATTCGTTGGTGTCTCGCCATCTCCCGAAAACCTGTCCATTCCGATGACCCGACTACACCTTGGTATGATTCAGCCCGTGAAATCGAGAGACTAGCCTGATCGCATCAAAAACGTGGCCGATCTTCGGACGGTCAGATGCGAGGTTTTGTCATGTACGAGGATTCCATAACAGGTTTCGCCGAGTCGGGCGCCCATAAGGCGCAGGTCGTAAGAAAACAGCTTTTCGCCTTTCTTACGGGCGCGGCCATGGCCGGTGCCTATATCGGTTTCGGCGATATCCTGATGTTCAGCGTCAGTGCTCACGTCGATCCCGCCTGGAGCCATCTGGTGATGGGAGCGGTCTTTTCCTCCGCGCTGACAATCGTGGTCTTTGCCGGTTCGGAACTTTTCACGGGAACGGCAATGTATATGCCTCTCGCGTTCCTGATGGGGCGATCGGGCATTGCAGACGTGTTCCTCGTCTGGTGCAGCGCATGGCTCGGCAATCTCGTCGGCGCGGTTCTTCTTGCCGCCCTGTTCCACATGGCAGGCGGCGGCGTGTTGCTCGGCGATGGCAGTGCGGCGTTTTTCGCCGCCGTTTCCGCCAAGATGTCTGCCGGATCTGCCGAGCTTTTCGCCCGCGGCATCCTCTGCAACTGGCTGGTCTGTCTGGCGATCTGGATGGCAGGCCGCACCGAAAATGCAGCAGCAAAGATCATGCTGATCTTCTGGCCGATTACGATTTTTGTGGCCGCCGGCTACGAACACTCCGTGGCCAACATGTTCACATTCTCGATGGCATTGTTGGGCGAACATCCCGCCAATGTCACGATTTCCGGTGCAGTACATAACCTTGTCTGGGTCACGCTCGGCAACCTCGTCGGTGGCTCCGTCTTCATGGCGCTCGGTTACTGGGTGCAGTTCCGCAGCAGTGGTCACGTGTCCTTTGTTCCTGTGCCCGCAGCACTTGGCGATAAAGCCCGCGCGGGCCGCAACAAGGCGTAACGTCGATGAATGACCGGAACGATCCTTCTCCTCCCCCGACACCCACCATGACGCGAGCCGGCATCAGGCGGCTGACAATCCCTCTGTTTGCCATCGCAGCCGTCATGGCCTGCGTCTCATGGTCAATCAGTGACTGGGGCAAATGGGTTGCGGATGCCGACAGCCAGACAACCGACGATGCCGTTGTCGGCGCCGATGTTTCAACGCTCAGCGCGCAGATCAGCGGCGTTCTCAAAAGCCTTCCTGTCGCGGACTACCAGAAGGTTGCCAAAGGGCAGCTTCTGGCTGAAATAGACCCCAGCGAATATGATGCGGCGGTGAGCGCTGCCGAGGCAACCCTCGACGCGGCGAACGCCTCGGTGGCCAACCTTTCCAATCAGGTTGAATTGCAAAAAGCCGTCATCCGGGTCGCTGAAGCGCAGAATGCCTCGGCGCTGGCGCAACAGACCCAGACACGCGCAGAACTGCAGCGACAGAATGATCTCGGTGTCGCGACGTCCGAGCACCAGCGTCAACAGTCTCAATCGGCGTTCCTGCAGGCGGAAGCCGCGGTGAAATCGAGCTCGGCTGCCATTGATCAACAGCAGGCACAACTAAAGGTTCTTCAAGGGGAACTGCCGCTTCTTGAGGCTCAGGCGGACGGCGCTCGCGCCAATCTGCAGACGGCTTTGATCCATCGAAGCTACACACGCATAACAGCCCCTTTTGACGGAGTGCTGAGCCGCAAACTCGTTCACGAGGGCGATGTCGTCAATGCAGGTTCCGGGATCGTCTCTGAAGTTCCCCTGCCGCATGTCTATGTTACGGCGAATTTCAAGGAAACCCAACTTGCCCATATGGCACCGGGCAACCGTGCAGACGTGACCATCGATACATTTCCCGGAAAGACACTCCACGGAAGGATCGCCGCGCTGTCACCCGCCAGTGGAGCAATTTTCGCACTACTGCCAGCCGACAATGCCACCGGAAACTACACAAAGGTTGTCCAACGCATTCCACTCCGCATCGAACTTGAACCGGGCCAGCCTGAGATCGACCTGCTGAAACCGGGAATGTCGGCCATCGTCACGGTCGATACCTCTCATCAAGACATATCTCGGCGATGACAACACGCATCTTCGGACCTGTCACGAGCGGCATCAACGCCAGTCGCCCTGTGCTCATCGTTGCAGCGCTTCTGCTGGCGTCTTTTGTCGTCGGCTTCGACACCCGTGTCTTCGCGGTCGGGCTGCCGGATTTGCGCGGCGCCTATTCGCTTAGTGCCGACGAAGCCTCATGGCTGAACACCATCGCCAATTCACCCCAAATCCTCGTTTCGTCGGCAGTCGCCTGGCTGGTCACGGTGTTCGGCATTCGCCGTATCATGATCCCCTCCGCACTGGCCTATGCCGTGGTGTCCTGGGCAATCCCTCAGGTGCCGGGAGGGACCGTGCTGCTCGTCTTGCATGCCGTCAGAGGACTGCTGCTCGGGGTTTTCATCCCCGCGACGCTGATGGTGGTCTTCCGCAATCTTGCAACGAAATACTGGCTGATCGGCATTGCGCTTTATGCGCTGCGTGTTCCCCTGTCGCAAAGCCTCGGTTTCGTGCTCGTCGGCATCTATGGCGACTACCTTGGCTGGCAATGGCTATATTGGCAGGATGTGATCCTTGCACCGCTCATCGCGCTACTTTTGATCGTCGCGGCCCCGAAAGAAAAGATCGATATCGGTCTGCTGGAACACGCTGACTGGGGTGGCATGATGCTGCTCGGAACGGCGATGATGCTGATCTATATCGGCCTGGACCAAGGCAACCGGCTCGACTGGTTCCAATCCGGAACGATCAGCGCACTGATCGCGGGTGGATGTGTCTTGGCTGTCGGTTTTTTCCTCAATGAAAGCCTGGTCAGACACCCCTGGGCACACGCCAGTGTCATTCTGTCACGCAACATCGGCCTGGGTTATGCAGTCATCATCTGCTTCAGTCTGTGCAGTGCCGGTGGCGCGATCGCGGTTCCCGGCTTTTTACAAACGGTCGGCGGATTGCGGCCCATCGCCATCTCCAGCCTCTATTTCACCAGCGCCGTCATACCGGTGCTGCTCTTCACGATGGCGGCCATCATTCTTCAACGCCGCTTCGATTCCCGCATTGGCATCATCATCGGGCTTCTTCTCATGGCGGCCGGGACGCTTTTCGGCGCTCGTGTGACAGCCGACTGGTCACCGGATAATTTTCAGCCAACGGTTCTTCTTTATACCGCTGGCCAGGCTTTCGCATTTTTCTCGACCGTCGTTTATCTGATCGCCAACTCCGACCCAAAACGTGCGACAGCGGTTTCCGCCTATATTCAGGTCATCAGACTGGGCAGCGTCGAGCTGGCAACAAGCCTGATGACAACATGGCTGAGGCAACGCGAACAATTCCATTCCGCCATTCTGAGCCAGAAGGTGAGCGCTGGTTCGCCTGAACTGCATATGTGGATGGAGCGGCTCCGGACGGTTTTCGGCAAATCCAGTCACGGCACATTAGACGCTTTGCTTCTCACCGCATCGCAAATCCGGACTCAGGCTTATACTCTGGCCTATTCCGACATGTTCATGCTGTCTTTCGTTGCCGCTGTAGCAGGTCTTGCACTGGTGGCATTCATGGGAAAAATGCCGTTTGGCCCGCTTCACCCCGACTATGAGCACCAGCAACGCCCGACAACCTGAGGTACAGACCGAAAAGTCGGCATCTGCTCTCTTCACCCGGAACACTTTCATCCAAAAATGGAGTGTATTTTTCAATACCGCGGCGCAATATTCCCGATATCCTTGCGTGCAGGACCGCGCCCGACCCAGACCAATGTATAGGTTAGGTTGTGCTCGAAAAAACGTATTGTCGTGAAAAATCGCATCGGGGGAACAATGTCGATTGCGTCAACGATATTTCGCTCTCGCGAACCGGAAGGCGGAGGACATCATCTCGCCTTCGGTCTGGGAGCCTTGGCATTGGCTGCGGCCGTCTTTTATGTCGATACCTACACCGACATCGAAGGCGCCATCGCCGTGCTCTACGTGATCACGATGCTTTTGGCCGCTCAGGCGATCACACGATCTGCACTGATCACAATCTCCTTCGCCTGCGCCATCCTGTCGTTGTTGTCATACGCCATGACGCACGCACAGGATGCCGACCTGCAATCCGCACTGCGCCTTCTCGTCGCCTTATCGGCTCTGGCGGTCACGACAATGTTGCTGCTGAAGACGGAAACCGCCCGTCTGGCATTGCTGTCGATCAACGCCGAACTGAAGGAAAGCGAAGAACGATACCGCTCGATTTTCGACCGTACGCGCGTGGCGCTGTGGGAGCGCGACTACTCCAGGCTTCATACTTTGCTCGTGGATCTCAAACAGCAGGGTATTGTCGATATGCGCGCCCATGCCCGCGCCAATCCGGGATTTACCCAGAAGTGCATCGATCTTATCACCGTCGTTGCCTCGAACGAAGCCGGCAAGGAGATGCTCGGTTATGATTCCTCCGTCAGCGGCACCTTAAAGCAGTCGGTTGTCTCCGCACCCGACAAGTTTCTGGATGTGCTGCAAGCCATTGTCGATAACAGGCGGGTTTTCGAAGACAAGGTGGTCGTCCGCACCGTTGGCGGCGAAGACAGGCTGGTGCTTCTTTCAATCAGTTTTCCGGCGGAATCCTCTTCCTTCAATCGGGTGGTGGTGAGCATGGTCGACATCACCCAGCGCGAAATGGCACTCAAGGCTCTTGCCGAGGCACAGGCCGAACTGACGAAAGCCTCAAAAGCCGCGACCGTCGGGGCCATGTCCGCCTCCCTCTCTCACGAACTGAACCAGCCGCTCGGCGCCATCATCGTCAATGCGCAGACATTGCTGCGTTGGCTGGATCGCGATCCACCCGATCTTGCTGCGGCGCGCCGTTCGGCCGAACGCATGATCCGCGACAGCCAGCGCGCCAGCGAGATCATCGAGAACACCAGAAGCATGCTGGCTCATACCGGTGGCAAGCTCGAAACCTTCGAGTTGGACGAATTCATTGACGAGACGCTCGGTCTCCTCGAACACGATCTGGAACGCAGCGGTACGACCGTCAATGTCGAAAAGGAAACCACGCCGCCGGTCAAGGCCGTCAGGATTGAACTGCAGCAGGTTCTCATCAATCTGCTCACCAATGCCATTCAGGCCATGGACGAAGCGGGCATTGGCAATCGCACAATAACCGTTCGAAAGGAAAGTCAGGACGCCGATACCATTCGCGTCATTGTTCGCGACAACGGGCCTGGCATTGCCGCAGAAATAAAGGAAAAGCTGTTTTCGCCGTTCTTCACGACGAAGGCGACAGGTATGGGAATGGGGCTTTCCATCTGCCGCACGACATTGGAAGCACGCGGTGGGCGGCTTGATGGCGACAACCACCCTCTCGGTGGCGCGGTTTTTGCCATTTCCATGCCAATCAGCCCGGAGGTTGAGCATGCCTGAAGCACGCAAGATATCCAAGGAACCGCCTTCGCCGGTCGTGTTCATCGTCGATGACGACATATCCATGCGAGAGGCTCTCACTGATCTTTTCAGGTCCATGAAGTTCGACGCCGAAGCCTTCGAAAGCACGGCAGCTTTTCTTGAGAAAGCCAATCTCGACCGGCATGGTTGTCTGCTGCTGGACGTGCGGCTTCCCGGGATCAGCGGCCTTGATTTCCAGATGCAGATGGATCGCATCGGCAACAGGATGCCGATCATTTTCATGACCGGCTTCGGCGACATTCCCATGAGTGTGAGGGCAATGAAGGCTGGGGCCGTAGACTTCCTGACAAAACCGTTCAAGGAGCAGGACATTCTCGATGCTGTCGCAACGGCGATGGAACGTGATGCCTCGCGACGGCTGGAGAACGCCCAGAACGAGGCTGTCGCGTCTCTTGCCGAGCAACTGACACCACGAGAACGCGAGGTCATGGGCGCCGTCGTTCGCGGCCTGATGAACAAGCAGATCGCTTACGAGCTTGGAATCAGCGAAGTGACCGTGAAATTGCACAGAGGCAACGTCATGCGCAAAATGGAGGCGAGATCGGTTGCTGATCTTGTCAGAAAAGCGGAGTTGCTTGGTTAGAAGCACAATCCACCTGTATCTTAGTATGGTATCATTTAAACCGGCGCGGGCGCATAGAAGATATAAAGAAAAACAGAAAAGGTCGCCTCATTGCCCCCCGTACCCATCATCGCCGTCGTTGACGACGACCAGGCTATCCGTGAAGCCATGGATGACCTCATCATGTCCTTCGGTTACGAATGCCGCCTGTTTTCCTCCGCAGAGGAGTTCCTGAAATTCGAGCAGCACGCGGCAATCGACTGCATCGTTGTGGATGTGAAAATGCCAGGTCTCTCCGGCATCGAACTGCAGAGCGAACTGAACCGGCGTGGCAATCATCCACCGATGATCTTCGTGACATCCTATGAGGATGACCGGACACGCAATGCCGCCTTGAGCGGTGGCGCCTTTGCCTTTCTTCGCAAGCCCGTCAATATCGGCAACTTGATCGGCTGCCTGGAATCCGCCCTCGGCCAGCAGTCCTGATCCACACCACCACGCCAATGGCCAACCGACGTTTGTTCATGGAAGAGGAGTAGAGTCTTTGCTGTCATTGTCAAATCTGCAGATCTCCGAAAAGAACGGCGTTCTTTCTCTATCCGCCAATCTTTTCAGCAGCCAGTCGAACCAGTCCTATACGCTTCGCTGTGAAGTCGAGAGGAACGGAGCGATGCCGACGCTGGACCACCTGAGGGCTGAACATCTGGATCGGCCTTCCAAGACGGTGCAGGCAGCCCTTCCCTCGCCCTGACCGTATCCTGATCCCCAACACACAATCGCTCTCTGATGCTCAGGCCTTACCGTCTGGGCACGCATTGCCGTTTAAGGCTGCGGCATTCCAGTGATCGGATCGCCCCCTAACACTTCAGCACATACAAACTAGACCTCTGTATAGATGCCGACGCCTCCGCCGCACCGTAGCCTTTGCTCCAGTCAAGCGGCGCCCCCAAAGGGCTGGTCCTCATGACACCATCACCCTTTTTGTGGAGCACGGCATGACCTCCATCAGCAAAAATGCAGACGAGCGTAAGCCTCGTCCCCTCAAAGTCGCGGCAGTTTTGACATTGGGCGCGGTAGCAGTGCTCGCGGGCAATGCTTTCCTGATCAGGAACACCGAACCGGCTCTTGCTGCTTCGGAGGACGTCGCATCAGCCAGCGCATTCCACATTGTCGCACCACAGACAATCGACCGGTTGGCTGGCCTGTCCGTCTCCACGACGGCAGACGATGATACGACCGCAGAGGCGCAGCCTGTTCCGACCCTGGACAAAACGTCCTGCATCGCGACGCGCGCTGCTCAAAAAACCGATCGCCATGAAACGCTCGACCCCAAAACCTTCTGCCAACTTCAACACCGGCTTTTCAATGCGGAACTGATCGACCGGATCGCCACACTGCAGCTGGCTTCGCAACCGCGCCTTATCGAAGCCTCGTCCCAAATCGCCATGAACAAGGATTTCTAAGATGGAAACATTATCAAGACGCGCAGTTCTTGCCATCGGCGCCATCGGCAGCACCGCGCTTGCCGCCAGCACCGCGAAGGCAGCATCGTTTGGCAATCCGGACCAACCGGCCGAAGGTGCCATCAACGCCAATGCCGCAAGCCTGACCGATCCGGGACCGAAGAACCCTGCTATCAACAGCGAATTTCCATCGTTCCAGGATCCACCCGCGACCGATGTCGGCGATATGCAGCTCTTCTGGGGATCATTCAACAACGCAGCAAAACGCATTCAGAATGGCGGCTGGGCACGTCAGGTAACGAAATCGGATTTTGCGATTTCCGACGCGGTTTCCGGCGTCAACATGCGTCTGGGACCAGGTGGGATCAGGGAGATGCATTGGCACCGTGCCGCCGAATGGGCGATCATGACCAACGGGCAGTGCCGCATCACTGTGCTCGATACGCAGGGTCGCGCCTATGTGCAGGATGTCGAGGCCGGTGACCTCTGGTATTTTCCGGCCGGCTTCCCGCATTCGCTGCAGGGGATCGGGCCCGAAGGGTGTGAATTCGTCATCGTCTTCGATGAAGGCGACCAATCCGAATACGGCACGTTGCTGCTGACCGACTGGCTCGCCCATACCGCTCCCGACCTGCTGGCCAAGAATTTCGGTGTTCCGCAGGATGCCTTTCGCAATATTCCACTTCAGGATCTCTGGATTTTTCAGGGTAAGGAGCCCGGTCCTCTATCGATAGATCAGGAAGCCGTTGCCGGCGCCGGCCTGCCGCCTTTTCCTTTCACCTACAAGCTGGCGGCATCCAAACCTCTCAAGGAAAATGCAGCCGGCGTCATTCAACTTGCCGACAGCAGCGCCTTCACAGTTTCCAAGACGATTGCCGCTGCCATCGAGACCATCAAACCTGGCGCTGTCAGGGAAATGCATTGGCATCCCAATGCGGATGAGTGGCAATACTGGATCAAGGGTGAGGGACGGATGACGGTATTCGACGCAGGTCCGCGCAGCCAGACTGCCGACTTTCGCGCCGGCGATATTGGATACGTCAAGCGAAGCCAGGGCCACATCATCGAAAACACCGGAAAGACCGATCTCCAGTTCGTCGCAGTCTTCAAGACCGCTGAATATCAGGAGGTCAGCCTCTCCTCGTGGTTGACCCATACCCCGCCGGCACTGGTAGCCCAGCACCTGAACATCAGCCTCGACGATCTGGCGAAGTTCCCGGCGAACCAGCCTGCGATCATGCCAGGTTGAATGGTCCTTGATATTCCCACCGGCGTTTCGGCATGGCCGATCCGCCGGTTTTCCCATTCGAGACACGCTTGCAACTGAGCGAAGGTAAGACACCATGGACATAAGCACCTCGTCCCATCACCAACATGTCGCTGCCGGTCTCGGTCGTGGCGCCCTCTACGCCATGGCGGTCGCCAGCGGCGTCGCCGTTGCGAACATCTATTACAATCAACCCATGCTTGGCATCATCGAGACCGATCTCGGCCGAACTTCCGTGACGGGGCTGGTTCCGACCGCGACACAGCTCGGTTACGCCCTCGGCCTGTTTTTCCTTTTGCCGTTCGGCGATATCGTTCACCGGCGAAAGCTCATCATTGGCCAGTTCATCGTCCTGGCTGCTGCGCTTGCTGTCGCCGCGATCGCGCCCTCGGCATGGTTCCTCGTCGGCGCTTCGCTGCTGGTCGGTGCAAGCGCAACCGTGGCTCAGCAGATCGTACCCTTTGCAGCGAGCCTGGCGACACCGGAAAAGCGTGGCTCGACGATCGGCACCGTTATGGCCGGTGTGCTGAGCGGCATCCTTTTCAGCCGAACTCTTTCCGGTTTCGTCGGGCAGCATGCCGGATGGCGGGAAATGTTCTGGATCAGTGTCCCGCTTTCGCTGGCTGCTGCCGTTCTGATGTACTTTACCCTGCCCGATCACCGGCCGACCTCCAGAATGCATTACCACCGTGCCATCGCTTCGCTGGCGCATCTGTGGAGCAGGCACAGGCAGTTGCGCACCGCCGCACTGATGCAGGCAGCGCTTTTCGGCTCGTTCACGGCCTTCTGGACAATCCTTGCCTTTTATCTCCAGACGCCGCGCTTCAATCTGGGCGCAGATGTCGCCGGTCTCTTCGGCATCATCGGCGCTGTCGGTATTTTTGCCGCCCCCTTGGCAGGACGTATCGCAGACCGGCGCGGTCCACATTTCGTGGTCTGGATCGGTGTGCTGCTGACCCTTCTGTCCTGGGCCATCTTCGGTCTCTGGGGCTCCCTTGCCGCACTGATAATCGGCGTTATCGTTCTCGACTTCGGTGTGCAGAGCACGCTCGTTTCGAACCAGCACATCGTTTATGCACTGGAACCTGAGGCCCGTAGCCGCTTGAACACGATCTTCATGACCTCCATGTTCCTTGGTGGCGCAGCAGGCGCGGCACTTGCCACTTTCGCGTGGGAACAGGCGGGCTGGAGTGGTGTCAGCGTTTTGGGTGCCCTGCTCGCGCTCGTTGCACTGGCTATCCGGCTTCTTGACCACCGCGCCCCGCGCCGTTCCATCGTCAAGGAATAGGAGCGCGCCATGAAACCTCTGACAATTCGTATTGCAGGCGGTTCACTTGCAGGTCTCTTCGCCGCGATCCTGCTGCAACAGGATGGACATGACGTCAAACTTTACGAGCGCTCGTCGTCCGGGCTTGGAGGCCGAGGTGCGGGCCTGGTCCCGCAGCAGGATCTGTTCGACATTCTCGGCCGCGTTGGCTGCGAAGATGTTGCCCACGTTGGCGTGATCGCGAAAGAGAGAATATATCTCGACGCAACAGGGCGTGTCGCGCAACGGCTCGACATGCCACAGATGCAGATCTCCTGGGATTACCTGTTCGAACGCGTATCATCTCGCCTTGCCCCGGATACGTATCGTCTTGGCCACCATGTCGATAGTGTTGAGGAAAACGATGGCGGTGTTACCCTTACCTTTGCCGACGGCACGCAGGAGCGCGCCGACCTGCTGATCGGGGCCGACGGCCTAGGTTCAACAGTTCGACGAGCCCTTAACCGCAATGCGACAAATTCCTTTGCGGGTTACGTTGCGTGGCGCGGACTGATCCCCGAAACACATTTGCCAGATGATACGGCCTTGCTGCTGGATCGCTTCACGTTCTTCATCGCCCCTGGCATCCACGTTCTCGGTTACCTCGTTCCGGGATCACAAGGCGAAACGGACAAAGGCCAGCGACGTTACAACTGGGTCTGGTATCGCCCGACATCGACGGAAGAATTGGCCCGAACCTTCACGGGCCAGGACGGTCGGCAATTCGAATTTTCGCTGCCGCGTGGCGAGCTGTCAAAAATCCGCCGGGAGCAATTGCGCAAAGACGCTTACTCACAGCTACCGCCGCAGCTGGCGCTCGCGGTGCAGGTAGAGGAAAGCCCCTCAATCCAGGGCATTTTCGACTACGAGGCAGAACATATTGTCTCGCACCGCATCGCGTTGATAGGAGATGCCGGTTTCGTCGTTCGCCCCCACACGGCAATGGGTGTTTCCAAAGCTGCGGGCGATGCGATGGCACTGCAAGAGACCCTGCGCCAGTCGGATGATCTGCCTGAGGCTCTTTCACAATACCAGCGCATCCGTCTGCCAGTCGGCAGGGCCATCGCCGCCTATGGGCGACGTCTCGCCGAAACAGCTTTCTGAACTCACGTTTGAGGCTCAGCCAGCAATCTACGCACCAGCGGGATCACCTTCGTGCCGTAAAGTTCAATGCTGTTCATGAGCTTTTCGTGCTCCATGGGACCAGCCGAGTATTTCATCTGGAAGCGCGAAACACCGAGCGTGCGGACAAGCTTTACAATCTTCTTTGCGACTGTTTCGGGGGAACCCGCGTATAGCGAGCCGTGCTCGATCTCGTTTTCAAAATCCCGTTCTGTAACAGGAGGCCAGCCGCGCTCCCGTCCGAGACGGTCGCGGATCTTCTTGAAATGCGGGAAGAGATCACGGCGCGCCTGCTCATCGCTTTCGGCGATATAGCCCGGCGAATGCACACCGATTTCACCCGCCTGGCGACCCGCTTGTTCAGACGCCTTGCGGTATAGCGCCACATAGGGTGCAAACCGGCCGGGATCACCGCCGATGATGGCGAGCATCAGCCGCATATCGTACCGCACGGCCCGCAACACGGATTCCGGGCTACCACCAACACCGATCCATGTTTTCAGATGCCCCTCTGCCATGGGCGGATAGATGTGCTGATCGACCAGGGGCGGTCTCCAATCCCCTTGGTAATTGATCAGATTTTTAGTGGCGAGTTGGGAAAAGAGGTCGAGCTTTTCTTCAAACAGCGCCTCATATTGTGAGAGGTCATAACCGAAGAGAGGAAAGGATTCGATGAACGAGCCGCGACCGAGAATAACTTCGGCTCGGCCATTCGAGAGAGCATCAAGCGTCGAAAACCTCTGAAACACCCTGATGGGGTCGTCGGAACTGAGCACTGTCACCGCCGATCCCAATCGGATGCGTTCTGTACGAGAGGCAATGGCGGCGAGTACCACCTCTGGCGCTGAGACAGCAAAGTCCTGTCGATGGTGTTCGCCGATACCGAAAAAGTCGATGCCGTTGCGATCGGCCAAAACCGCCTCTTCGACGACATTGCGGATGACCTGCGGTTGGGCGAGAAGCTGTCCGTCTAAAGCGGTCGTGACATCCCCAAAGGTGTCGAGGCCGAATTCAAGTGATTGGGTCATGGGATTTCCAGTTCATGCTTTATCTTTGTGGAGCTGAGCGCGTGGGATCAGCTTTCATCGGTTCTCAGAGCGCGGACGTGTATTTCGCGACCACGGCCATTGGCCTTCGATCTCGGCTTCGAGGGAAAAACTCAGAAATGTTCTGATGAGGACAATCAATCCCAGCAGGCCAACGCTTTCCCAGGTCAGTGGCGAGATGATCGTGGCAATGATGTCGGCACCAATCAGAATCTCCAGTCCGAGCAGGATGCCGCGCCCGAGGTTTGCGCGATACCGGTCGTAAGCGTCGTGTCCAGAGGCGGATAGCAGGTCCCGCACATAAACGATCGTTGCGATACCGACACCGGCGAGGATCACGCCGACGCCGAAGAATTCGAGGCCTGATGCGAGTGGCCTCAGGATCGGTGCGATCAGGCCTGCCAAACCGCCAGCTTCACTCCCAATATCCATTGCGATAGTCCTTCTAGTTGAAGAGAAACGATTTCGGCCTCGTGGCCGCAGAAGCAGTGGCTTAGTTGGCGTCGGCGCCAGCCGTGCTGGCAAACAGAGCCACCAGTGCGAGAATGGCGGGCAGGCTGAAGGCTGCTGCGGGGGCATAGATGTAACCGGCAGCGCCAAAGCCACATCCAAGCGCGAAGGTAAACACTGCGGCGCTCATCTTCTTGATCCGCGCTTTGGCGGCGGCCACTTCGTCGGCTTTCGGATCAGCCAGAAGATCCGCGAGGTCGAGCATGATCTGGGTTGTCGTTCCGGTCATCAAAGTCGATGGCGGTGCTTTTGCGAGATGAGCCCGATGAAGCCCGTTCTGAATCGCCATGGCGGACACCAGCAGCATCGCGACCACGAAAGTTGCGACGGTTTCGCTTGCATTGAACGGCCCATGATAGAGAGCATATAGTGCCACCGCAGTCAGCAGCGCCAGCTTCACCAGCAACATCGGCCTGATAGGCGAGCGGCCCGCGTCCTGAAGCTTCAGGCAAACGAGACGGGATGCGAAGACCACGATGCAGAACATCGGAAGCGCCAGAAGCTTGGACAACGCTCCGCCGAGGCCAAGGGCTGCGGTCGCACCCAAGGTGACGAAATTTCCCGTGACATGGGCGGTAAACAGCCCCGACAGCGCCAGGAAGCCAAGTGTATCGACGTAACCTCCGTTGAAACTCAGGAGCATGGGGAGAGAAGGAAACTTCATGGCATTGATCTCGATCGCTGTTTCTAGTGGAGGAACGTCTGCCGCGTTAAGCGTCGGCTCGTTCGGTTCGATGGAGATATTGGCCAGAAACTGCGGATCCAACAATTGCAACAATATTTTCGAGTGAGTTGCGATTTATGAAACAATAAAAGAAGGAGCGGCTTTTGACCGCTCCCTCGTTTCTCAGGCCTTGCCGGGCCGATTGATTGTCAGAAAATGCCGGACGACGGGCTTATCCGGTCCTGTGTGATAGGCAAGAACCTTGCCTTGCAGGTCGGCGTCGGCATTTGAGACACGCTTGTGTTGTCTCAGATGTTCAGCCCAGGATTCCACCATGAACCATTCCACGATCTTCTGCGGATCGGCGGAGTCCTCTGTAACGCCCCAGCCATAGGCTCCATCCCGGCGACGCTCCTGCGACAGGACGTCAAGTGCATGCAGGAAGGCTGTACGGTGATGCTTTTCGACGTTGTATTCGATCAGGATCAGGACAGGGCCGCGATCATGAGCAACCGGTTCGGCAACGAGAGGTTCAGGCCAATGGTTGGACGGCACCATATCCGCATCGCCAGCCGGCAGTTTCAGGCGGTGCATGATGACACCAGCAACCAGCAAACCTGCAGCGCCGATAAGAAGTGCACCCGGCACCCCAACTGCTTCACCAACCGCACCCCAGCCAAGGCTGCCTGCCGTCATCGCGCCATTGAAAACAGTCAGGTAGACGGCAAGACCACGGCCACGGACCCAGTTTGGCAGGACAGCCTGAGCCGTTCCATTAAGGGTGGTCAATGCGGTGATCCAGGCGGCACCGAGCAGAAGCAATACGATGATGGCAACCCATTTTGGCGGCGCCATGGACAATGTTCCCATGACGACAGCGGTGACGACAGCCGCCCCCAGCAACAAACCATCAGCATCAAAACGTTCGCGCAGTTTGGGCATGATCAGCGCGCCACCGATAGCACCGGCGCCGACAGCACCCAAAAGAAGACCGTAGAAGCTGGCGTCTCCACCCAACAATTGACGGGCGACCAGAGGCAACAGAGCCCAGACGGCACTGGCGAAGGCGAAAAAGATGGCTGCACGCAACAGAACGACATGCAGAGGCTTGCTAGCGCGGGTGTAACGAAGGCCGGCGCGGAAAGCACCGAAGAAGTTTTCCTGCAACGCATCGTTGGCGTTCTTTGCCCTCGGCCACCAGACCAGCGCCGCGATGACGACGATATAGCTGGCAACGTCAGCACCATAGGTGAAGGCAGCACCAAAAGCAGCAAGCAGAAGACCACCAGCCGCAGGGCCGATCGACCGGGCGATATTGATGCCCAGTGAGTTCAGCGCGACCGCACTTTTAACGTCTTCGCGTTTGACCAGTTCAGGAACAATCGCCTGCCACGTCGGCCCCATCAATGCGGCACCGATGCCGCCCAGGAAGGTCAGGCCGATCAGGGCGCTAACGGAGAGCATGCCGGAATGAGCCAGCACCATGAGGCTGACGCTAACCGAAGCCAGCAGCAACTGCACGGCAATCAGAAACTTGCGCCGGTCGAGGATGTCAGTCAGGACACCCGCCGGAATGGCGAGCAGGAAGATTGGCAACGTCCCTGCAGCCTGAACCATGGCGACGGCCGCAGGCGACGCGGACAGATCCGTCATCAGCCAGGAACTCGCCACATCACGCATGAAGCTGCCAGTATTACCGAGAACCGTGGCAGCCCAGAGGACTGCGAAGACGGGTTGAGCGAGCGGAGCAAAACTGCTCATCGAAGATTTGTTGGCACTCATTTGCCTGCTCCTTTTGTGAGATCGATTGCTGCGACGATGACGAAAGCACCGGCCAATCCGAGGTGTTCAAAGAATGCGTTCGTTGCCATCATGCGATCCATGCCAGATGGCAGCTCCCAGAAGCGCAGCGCGATGAGTGTCGCAAGCAGCGTGAATCCGGATAGAGCGAGAGCGCCGAGCCAACGTAGAAAACCGGAGACCACCATGGCGGATGCGGCAAGCTCAAATCCAATGACCAGAACGGCGAACACGGGAGCTGGATGAAGTCCGAAATGGTTCATCTCGGCAATAGCGCCTGGAAAGTCAGCGATCTTGGTGAGAGGGCCCTGAATATAGGCGGCGCAAAGCGCAAGAAGTGCAACGGTTCGTGTGACGGGCGCCGCAACGACGTTGGCTAAAAGCCCGCCCCGGCGAATTGTTCGAGTTGGATCGATCATTGTCTGCTCCTGCATCTTTGCCGTTCGTTGCGAGCGGCTTGCGTGTTCATCTGATGGAGCGATATTGGCTTGATGCATTGCGAACTACAATTGCATCAATATTTTCTATTTAATTGCGATTTATGCAATAATGATAATTTGGGCGACTCTAACGCTGAATGCGATAAACGGGCATCGACGAAATCGATGCCCATTGAACCGTTAGCCAGTCATTACAGGGCTCAGACCGCCCAGCAGGAGCAACCAAGCGCGCCGAAGAAGCCCTTCAGATCGGCGATCGGCAGTTTCGAGGTCCATGCACCGGCGTGATCATGCCCATGAACACCGCAATCGCTGGCGCAGCCGCACGATGTGATCGCGGTACGACGCAGCGAGCGAGCGCCTGCACCGTCAGGTTCGCCCCACGCCGCGTAACCGCCGAACTTGCGGACAGGCGACCAATCCGGCATGGCCGGGGGAACGTCATTCTCATCGAGTGCCTTGAAGTCGCCGGCACCATAAACGATCTTGCCGCCAACCATCGTAAGGTCCGAAGTGAGGAAAGAGATTTCATCCTCGGCGCAGGCAAAATAGTCCTTGTCTGGAACGATGAGATCGGCGAACTGGCCCTTTTCAATGCGACCTTTCTTGCCTTCCTCATTCGAGAACCAGGTGACCTTTTCGGTCCACATGCGCAGTGCCGTTTCGCGATCAAGGCAATTGGCACGCGGATAAAGCTGCATTCCGCCGACCGTCTTGCCGGTTACCATCCAGAACAGCGAGACCCAGGGATTGTATGAAGCAACACGTGTTGCATCCGTACCGGCCGAGACATTGACGCCCTTGTCCAGCATGCGGCGGATCGGCGGGGTTGCTTCCGCTACGCCATGACCGTAACGCTCGACGAAATATTCGCCCTGATACGCCATGCGGTGCTGGGTGGCGATGCCGCCGCCAAGCGCGGCAATGCGGTCAATCGATCTTTCGGAGATGGTTTCCGCGTGGTCGAAGAACCAGTTGAGCCCTTCCAGCGGAATATCCCTGTTGACCTTCTCGAAGACATCAAGCGACCGCGAGATCGTCTCGTCATAGGTGGCGTGCATTCGCCAAGGCCAGCGATTTTCGGCGAGAACGCGCACAACCTCTTCCAGCTCCCCTTCCATTTCCGGACCCATCTCCGGGCGTGGCTGGCGGAAATCCTCGAAGTCAGCCGCGGAAAAGACCAGCATCTCGCCAGCACCGTTGTGACGGAAGTAGTCGTTGCCTTGCTTGTATTTGACGGAGGAAGTCCAGTTGAGAAAGTCCTCTTTCTCCTGCTTCGGCTTCTGAGTGAACAAATTGTAGGCCAGGCGAACGGTCAGCTGATTTTCATCAGAGAGTTTCTGAATGACTTCATAGTCATCAGGATAATTCTGGAAACCACCGCCGGCGTCTATCACACCGGTTACGCCGAGCCGGTTCAACTCACGCATGAAATGGCGGGTCGAATTGACCTGATAGTCGAAAGGCAGCTTCGGCCCCTTTGCCAAGGTCGAATAGAGAATACCCGCATTCGGCTTGGCAAGCAGCATGCCGGTCGGGTTACCGTTGGCATCTCGGGTGATCTCGCCGCCCGGCGGGTTTGGTGTGTCCCGCGTATAACCGACAGCGCGAAGAGCCGCACCGTTGAGCAACGCGCGGTCATAAAGATGCAGCAGGAAAACGGGTGTATCAGGCGCAATCGCGTTGATCTCCTCGATCGTCGGCAAGCGCTTCTCCACAAACTGGTGCTCGGTGAAACCGCCCACAACGCGGACCCATTGCGGAGCGGGCGTAATCGCCACCTGTCGCTTCAGCATGTCCATCGCGTCGGCCAGCGAACGCACGCCGTCCCAACGCAATTCCATATTGAAGTTCAAACCGCCACGAACGACGTGCGTGTGGTTGTCGATAAGGCCGGGCAGAACGCGCTTGCCTTTCAGATCGACGATCTTGGTGTCTGGTCCAGCGTGCGACATGACGTCTTCGTCGCTGCCGACGGCCAGGAACTTTCCGTCCTTGATGGCAACGGCGCTTGCGGTCGGATTGGCACGATCGAGCGTGGTGAAGAGACCATGGTGGAGAACGAGGTCGGCGAACATGGGTCGGCTCCAGGGTTCTGTTTCAAGATGGATGAGTGTTGCGAGGTGGCAATTGCCTGCCACCGCGCGCTGGCAAACGAATCTCCCCCCGGGAGACTCAGCTATCAGATTTCGTCTGGTTCTGGCGAGCCGTCGCAATGTCTGTGCCGGTGTCGCCTTTTGGCATGTGACCGAACATGTGCGGCTTGATCTGGTTGATCCAGGAAATCGCCGCCGGCTCCTTGCTCCAGAGCGTCTTGGCAAAAGGAACAATCTGTTCGCCAACGAGAATTCCCAGAAGGCCGACAAGAGCGATGACCGGTGGCGCGGGAGAACGAACGTTGAGGAGACTGTAGACGATGCCAACCAGCAAGCCGGCACCCAAAGACATGAGGTAGATTTTCATGATAGCGATCCTTGAGACGTGAGGCGACTACTCCGGGAGTTCATTGCCAACCGGAGCAGTGTTGCTGATGGATTACTTGGCGGGGTTCGGCCCGATGCGCTTGCCGTGCTTGACGCGTTCTGCACCGCCATGGACGTGGGTAACGGCATAATCGATGCCCATGCCGTAAGCGCCGGAATGCTCCTTCACCAGCGACGTCACCGCATCGTAGGTTTCCT